>JAITTY010000022.1 GCA_031286695.1 Sphingobacterium sp.
ACTTCCAAGCCTTTTGTTCTTATTATTTTCATTTTTCCCTTAACTGCCTGTAAAGGTGCGAGATTCTTTTTGGTTTTTGGTAGCGGCAGGTGCAGCAGCTGGCAAATAACGGCTGATCCTGCACCACAAATGGAAACAGGGAAGCTCCAGGCGCCGGGAAAGGAGCTCCCTCGAGGTTTCCCGAGATTTGCCAGGGGGCTTCAGCACCGGCTTTAGGAGTCGGATTGCGAAGCGGGCATCAGAAAAAGGGTGGCTTGCGTTCAGGACAACAGAAAGAGCTTAACATATACAGTCGAGGGACGGGAACGCCGCACCGGGCACATCCCATGCACGGACAGGCAGATATGGATAAGGTCGGAAAAAGGGAAGCCAAAAGGACCGCGAACATCAGGCCGCATAATCCGGTCCGGAATCTGCTGCTAAAGCCTCCGCAGACCTTCGGGTAGTATACGCGTGGGTAATATATGTGCCGGAAAGTCCTGAAAATGGTATCGCTGAAAAGATGGCACAGGAAAAATACCGAAGCGCAGCACATAAAAGGATGACAGCACACGGGGTACAGAATACACAATTAAATAACCATACTTTCTTACCCTTTTAGTTAGGGTTTAGTTAGGGTTAGTTTAGGTATAGTATAGGTAAGACCTAAACTAAACCTAACTTAATACTATGCTAACTATAGACAAAAGCTAAATAAATAGGGGATTTGATTACAACTATACTATATCTAGCGGTATCTCCTCACTGCCAAAGTCAAATTTGGACCACTACATTGGACAATAACAGAGATTTAGTCGATAACCTATGATTGATCGTAAGAACTACTCTATCTAATCAAAAAGACACAGCCCATATGACAAGATTAGCCAAGGTAATTTCATGTCTAGTGGAATAACTCTTTTTTCAGTAAATTTGATCTAGGTTAATAAATAACAAAAAAGAAGACCTTATTTTTAAGAAATTAAAGATATTAAATACTTTTATTGCAAATAAAACCCTATTGGTCCATGATAGATTATGCTCAGCTTTTAAAACAGGTAGAAGAATATGCTGAAACTTATATTACAGAAAATATTTCAGTTTGCCATTGTTTTCACAATACGATACATACACGTTCTGTTGTACGTGCTGCGGAGGAGATTTCATCGCACTATAAACTAGGAGAGGAGGATCACTTTATTGTTATTAGTGCCGCCTACTTTCATGACCTCGGCTACGTAAAATCTGACAATGCTATCGGTCATGAGAAGAGAAGTGTCGAAATTGCTTTCGATTTCCTTCAGGACAAAGGCATACCGGAAGCCATACAGGAAAAAATCAAAGGTTGTATTTTAGCAACGAGAATGCCTCAGGATCCTACAAACCTGCTGGAGCAAATTCTCTGCGACGCGGACCTATTTCATTTTGGGAACGAGGATTTCGTTAACAGAAACAAACTGATGAAAGCCGAAGCTGAAGCAGTACTAGGGAAGGAGATTGATAAAGACGTATGGCGGGCCGGCACAATCAAACTATTAATGAGTCATCATTACCATACTGAATATGCGCAACAAAAGCTTAATGCCAAAAAGGAGATGAATCTAAAAGAACTGGAGAAAAAACAGGAGAAATCTATCTCAAAAAATAAAGAAAGCAAAAAAGAAGATAAGAAGGAAAAGGAGAAAGGCGGTAAGCCAGAACGTGGCATAGAAACAATGTTCCGGATTACATCCTCAAACAATCAGCGATTAAGCGACATGGCAGACAATAAGGCCAACATCCTGTTAACGGTCAATTCTATTATCCTTTCTGTCGTGATTGCTGTCTTATTTCGGAAACTAGATGCCAACGAGCACCTTATTATCCCAACAATTATCTTAACAACGGCAGTTGTAGCAACCATGGTCATGGCAATATTGTCAACAATACCCAAAATTCCTTCTGGTAAATTCTCAAAGGAGGAAATCGAGCAGAAATCAGTCAATCTTCTCTTTTTTGGAAACTTTTACAAGATGAAACTCGACGACTACAACGAAGGAATGCAGAAGGTAATGGTCGATTCGGAATTTCTATATGGCATGCTCACCAAGGATGTTTATTCGCAAGGTGTGGTATTAGGTCGAAAATACAAACTTCTACGATACGCCTATGGAATTTTTATGTTTGGACTTGTTATATCGGTTGTTTCTTTTGTCGTCGCAACTATATTTTAATACGATCCTATAAACACAGTGAAATATGCCAGGATCATGTTGTTCAAACTTTCTTTTTTATTTAAAAAGATGCCGCCTTTAAATCAATCATTAGCGACCAATAGATAGCATCACTATTGATGTTGTTGTAAGCATGTTGCCATAACCATAAATTTACACGGATGAAGAAGAAAGATCTTTATATCAACAGAGACATCAGCTGGCTGTCGTTCAATGATAGGGTACTTGACCAAGCTGGTCGCCAGGAAGTACCTTTACTGGAAAAACTACAGTTTCTCGCTATTTTCTCATCCAATCTGGATGAATTTTATCGGGTTAGAATGCCTGTACTGATGGCCTGGAAAAAAATAATGAAGCAAAATCCCGAGCAGCTCATTCCGAACATAGATATTGGTACGTATAAAAAAGCGTCAAAAACCATCAATAAACAACAGGAAAAATTTGGCCTAATACTAGCTGATATTATCCAAGAATTAGCAAAAGAAAATATATTCTTTATTTACAATCAAGCTATTCCAACGGAAATAAAAGACCTCACAGCCCAGTATTTCTATACTACAATTGCCTCTTACCTCCAAATTATACCGATTGATGATACTTCTTTTTTCCCGATCAACAATCAGCTCTACTTCGTCGTTACAGACGATAATAACAGCGTGGTATTCTTTCTAAATGTCCCTTCAAATCATATTGGACGCTTTTTTACCTGTGAGATCAATGGCAATAAATATGTCGTGCTCATCGATGATATTATCAAAGCATTTTTTCCTGAAGCCATAAGAAATACATCATTAAATTTCTATTCCTTTAAAATCACAAGGGATGCGGAATTAAATCTCCAAGATGAATTTGAGGGTGATATTGCCCAAAAAATTGAGGCGGAAGTCAATAAACGTGACCTTGGCTATGCGACACGCTTTCTATTTCAGCCAGATCTGCCAAAACAGCTGATTGAAACATTGGCAACGCTATTTGATCTGCGGAAAAGTAGCATTGTCGAAGGCGGAAACTATCACAATCTGAAAGATCTATTTTCATTCCCGATTAAAATAGCGGAACTTTCTTATCCGAAACAGCTTCAAATCAATAAGAATCAGAATTTCAGGGAATCTATCTTTGATCAAATAGACCGAGAGGATCTGTTGATCTGTACTCCCTATGAATCGTTCGACCCCATACTGCGTTTTTTTAATGAGGCTGCGATAGATCCAACCGTAGACGAGATTTACACGACCTTATACCGTATCGCCGGTGATTCGCATATTGCACAGGCACTCGCTACCGCAGCAAAAAATGGAAAAAGAGTCAATGTATTTGTCGAATTGAAAGCCCGCTTTGATGAAGCGAATAACATACATTGGGCTCGATTGATGAAAGAACAGGGTGTCAAAATCACGTATAGCATCCCCAATTTAAAAGTACACGCCAAAATAGCGCTCGTCAAACGCAAGGAGGGCCGAGAGAGTGCTTTATTAGGCACAGGAAATCTAAATGAAAAAACGGCGAAGGTCTACACGGATTACTTTCTCATCACCTCAAATAAGCTGTTGACAGACGAATTAAACATGCTATTCGAGTTTTTACCAGCCCGGAGAAAACCCCATAGTCCAAATGAACTGTCTTTTAACCATCTACTGATTGCACAGTTCAACCTCAAACATAAATTTCTATCCCTGATCGACCAGACCATCCAAGCGGCTAAAGCCGGAGACATCGCTACAATAAAAATTAAATTAAACAATCTGGAAGAAGAATCGTTAATCAATAAATTGTATGAGGCGAGCCAGGCAGGGGTAAAACTGCAGTTATTGGTCAGAGGAATCTGTAGACTAAAACCACAAGTACCCGGATTGAGTGACAACATTATCGTGAAACGGATTGTAGGACGTTATTTAGAACATGGCAGAATATTTATTTTTCAATATCAAGCACAAACGAGCGTGTATCTAGGTTCCGCAGACTGGATGAACCGCAACATCCACCGACGTATAGAAACTTGCTTTCCATTGCTGAATCTGACATTAGCACATCAAATACAGGAGCTATTTGATATTCAGTTTGCAGACGACACCGAAGCAACTTTACTGGATGAACAGGGGCAAAATCAAGCAATAGAAACACAGCAGAAAAATGTTTCTCAGCAGCAAATCTTTCATTATTTGAAAGGCAACATGAAACAATAGGGCTATTCAGCAAGGCAGCTCATAACAAGGGTAGCCTAAAAGCCCAACAATATAATCATTGAACGTAAGCTCATTCAGAAACCGGATGACTTCCTCAATTTAAAATTTAATCATATAATGATGAAAAATCCCACGATATTGACAACTATGGCATTAGGTTTAGCTTCTGCTATTTTTCTCGCCTGCAACCCGAATAATACAACCAAAGAAAACAGCAACAAGCCCGTTCATGTTCAAGCTGAAAAAGCGCAACAAATACCTTATACATTATCTTCGGGTATAAAGATGAGTTTGCCTGACGAATTGTTAGAAATATCCGGGATAGCTTTTCTCGCGGGACAGGATGACGATATTTATGCCATTCAAGATGAGCAGGGCTTTCTTTATAAATTTAACCAAGCGACACAAAAAGTTACGTTCACCCCTTTTGGAAAAGATGGCGACTATGAGGATATCTCGATAAGCAATACACATTTCTTTATCTTAAAGAGCAATGGCAGCATTTATTCCTTTCCCATTGCCGAAAAGGACGATATAAAAAACGTGGTCGAACAGAAAAATTTACTCCCAAAAGGAGAGTACGAGGGGCTTTTTGTTGACCGCGAAAGTAATCAGGCATACGTATTATGTAAAGAATGTAAGGTCGACAGAAAACAACCGCAAACCTCGGGTTATGTCTTTTCAATTGACGAGCATGGTCAATTCCAGCCGAAAGGAAAATTTTCCATCCAGCTGGATGAACTTCATGCATTTGATGCTAAAATTAAGAAAACGTTCAAACCCTCGGCGTTAGCTAAAAAGGCAGACAGTAAGGAATGGTATATCTTATCTTCTGTAGACAAAGCCCTTGTTGTGACCGATGAGAATTTTCATGTGAAATCGCTCTCTCCATTAGATCCGAAGATCTTCCCTCAACCTGAAGGTATTAACTTTGATTCAAAATTTAATCTTTATATCAGCAGCGAAGCCGGTAATCAGGATAAAGGGATCATTTATAAATTTGAAAAACAATAGGCATGAAAAAGGTTGTACCATTCTTTCTTATTTTTCTTGCTAGTCATGCTTATTCACAACAAAAGCATACACAGTCACCTGCACATCAGGGCAAGTCCTTTGCTAAAACCGTCATCAAGGATAGTGTAAGTATCGTTGCAAATGCAAAATATGGTAAAGCCAGTAAATTCAAGAAGTTCTTCCTTGGCGAAAATTACCGCAAAGAATGGGCCGCAGAAACCACCTTGCCTTTGCTCCAGCTTTCAACCTTGTACGGGGGACTGCATCCTGTCAAACAGGGAGGCGGTATGCAGTCGGTTTCCCTACGACTGACGGATTCAATCGGCCGGGAATGGGCACTACGATCAGTCAATAAAAGGACTGAATCCCTCATACCAGAAGAGCTACATGGGACTTTTGTACAGGATGTCTTGGACGATGCCACGAGCGCACAGCATCCCTATTCGGCGCTTATGATCCCCGCTTTGGCAAATGCCGTGAACGTCCCACATGCTCATCCCATCATCGGCGTTGTTGCACAAGACAGCATATTGGGGGAATACGCGCCTCTTTTTGAGCATACGGTGGCTTTACTAGAAGAACGCGAACCACTTGGTGATTCAGACAACAGCCCAAAAGCTGTACGAAAACTACAGGAAGATAACGACGATAACTTTAAGGCTAAGGCATATCTCCGCGCAAGAATGCTGGATGTACTGGTAAGCGATTGGGATAGACACGAAGATCAATGGCGTTGGTACAATGAAAATCAGGATAGCACAGATCACGATAAAGACTACATTCCTATTCCCCGCGACCGGGATCAGGCGCTGCGTGTCACACAAGGTTTTCTGATGAAAGATATCTATCAGCAATTTGTCAACCCAGTCATGCAAGGTTTCACAAGCGGTATTCCCAATATTCGCTATTCTTTATTTAAATCGCGTTTTTTAAATGCCCATCCGAGCAACCAGCTTTCTCATAAGGAATGGGCTAAAGAGGTCAAGCAATTTGTAGCACGTCTTACAGATTCGGTATTATGGGAGTCGGTACGTAGCCTTCCGCAGTCGTCCATTGCTATTCGGGGAGAACAAATTTTTAAAACACTTCAAAGCCGTCGTGATGCACTACCCCTGGCGATGGAAGAGTATTACAATTTCATCAATAACATTGTCGATATTCATCTCAGCGACAAAAACGAAAAAGTAGAAATATACAGCACGGAAAATAAAAACTTAAAAGTCAAAGTTCTGAAGATCAATAAAGATGGTAAAGTCACCAAAGCTTTGATGGACAAAACCTATAAAGACCACCTGACAAAAGAAATTCGTCTCTATTTAGGGGAGGGAAAAGATTCTGTTGTCATCGATAACGCAAATTCTCCGATTAAACTCCGAATTATTGGAGATAGCACGCCAAAGACTTATGTTATCAACCAAAGCAAATCGAAGATACAGCTTTACGAAAACACCAAAAAATCCACTTTACTGGGTGAGAAGAACAAAATAAAGCTTCATTATGCACAAGATAGTACCAATACGCAATTTGTACCTGTAAACCTGTACAACACCTGGCTTCCCCTGGTGACCGCGGGTTATAACGCTGATGATGGTTTTTCGCTCGGGCTGGGCGCTGCTTACACACATCAGCGTGGATTTAGAAAAAGTCCTTTCACGTATAAACAACAACTTACTGTAGCAACAGCTTTCCGGACCGGAGCTTATAAAATTCACTATAGAGGCGAATGGATCGCTGTTGTCGGAGATGCAGATCTTGTTGTCGATGCGCTAGCAAAAGCTCCTGACAACACGCAGAACTTCTTTGGTGTAGGCAATAACTCGCTCTTCTTAAAGGAACAGTATGGTGCAAAATATTACAGAAGTAGATTCAATATTTTCAATATCAATCCGCAGTTAAGGTGGAAACCTTCCTCTACGTTAAACTTTGCCGTAGGTCCGCATGTCCAATTTTACCACTTAGATCCGATTGAAAATGAAGATCGATTTATTTTAAATCCCCAGGCTTTACATTCTTACGATAGTTTATCGATTACCAAAGACAAAGCTTTTGCGGGTATTAATGCCTTTTTAACACAAGACTCCCGTAATCGAAAGATTAACCCAAGCAAAGGGCTATATATTGAAGCCGCTTTGAATTCCTATTTTGGGCTCAATCCGTATTCAAAAAATTCAGCGCAGTTAAGTGCTGCAATGACAGGCTATTTTAGTGCATTCCATGAAGGCATTATATTCGCCAATAGAACAGGAGGGGGCACCGTTGTAGGGAACCCTACATTTTATCAATATTTATTTCTAGGCGGCCATGAAAATCTCAGAGGATTTCGCCAGTACCGATTTGCAGGGCAACAGATGCTTTATAATAACCTAGAGGCTCGTGTCAAAGTAATTGATGTCAAAAGCTATGTTCTTCCGGGTGAATTCGGACTAATGGGTATGTATGATGTTGGAAAAGTATGGGCAAAGGGCTATAACAGCGATAAGTTTCATCAAGGTGTGGGCGGAGGCATTTATTACATCGTCGCCAATGCACTTCCTTTACATTTTGTCATGACGAAATCCAATGAAGGCTGGTATCCCTATTTCAGCACGGGTTTCCGCTTTTAAAATTTTCGATCCATGGAGATAAAGAAAGTACAACTCACAACGACGAAAACGGCCAATACGTATGCAAATGGTAGGCTAGACTTTGAACCATTTTTCAAATACCTGGAATCTTTTATTGAAAATGGCACTTCATCGGACGACATGATTCCTTTGTTTGCATTGGAACGCATCAAAGAAATAGAACATCTCAACGGCAAACTCTGCAAGCATAACCTCAATGCCTATAAAGATATTCTGCAATTGATTTATAGCCTATCCGTATCGTTGATCGACACCGCTCCAAAAAGGTACTGGGCACTCACAACAGCCCTAGCAGAAGAAGCCTTCTATGGAACGGAAGCCTTTTTCGACCTAGCTAGCCATCAACTTGTAGAGCAAGAAATTCAAGGGAAGATGCGTGCAGGAAGCCTTCTTACTAATCAAGAAAAACTCTTTTATACGCTGATCTTCGAGCGACTCTATGGCTTTTCTTCCAATGAAAACAGCAGTATTGTTTACCATCAACTCAATGATCAGGGGGAGATCGTCGATTATTACGATTTAGACATCGATTTCAAATTTGTTGAGATCAGGGCAAAAAAAACACTGCCGGCACTTGATATAGGTCGTTTATCGGAAAATCCCAGTGATTCGCTTTTTGATTGGAATACCGTGATCAACACCGTTAAACTCGAAGATTTTGAGCTATCAGGCTTTAGCATCGTAACTTTTAGGAAGACCAGTACGGAACATACTTTACGGAGAATCCAGTCCATTCTCTTGGATCTGCCGACATACAATTATCACCTCTTTTTGGCTGATTTAGAAAAAATCATCACACCGCTATTAAAGGGGGCTGATACTGTATTTAGTCTATTTCCGCTGTTCCAATTAAATGGGGTCCCATTTTTCGATTATTCGATCACCAATAAGAGCATCTTGATTGCTGAAGCGTATACCGCAAATAAACCCTTCAAGATCAATCCTGAACTCGCGGGCTACCTAAAGCATCCGCATGTGATATTTTACACAAGTAATGCGACGAACGGTATCCGGAATACCAAATCCATTTTCGACGAGCGGATTAGCCGCTCGGGGGTAACGACCTATCTGTGTATTCCACTCATTCATAATCATTCCCTCTCGGGCATATTGGAAATATACAGCCGTGAGCAAGATCAACTCGACAATGATACCATGCAAGCCTTAGGCTCTTTGGTCCCGCTTTTATCACAACTATCTCAGGATATCACCCTGGAATTCAAAAAACGTATCGACGATATCATCATTAACCGGTTTACGACCATACAGCCTTCGGTTCAGTGGAAATTTAACCATATTGCGGCCCAGTACATTCAGGAACTGGAAAACGACAGTCGGGATGCGCATATCAAAGCGGTTGTATTTGAAGAAGTCTATCCGCTTTATGGTGCTGTCGATGTCAAAGACTCTACGATCATACGAAACGCCTCCATTTTGAAAGACTTTAGCTTTAAGGTCAAACAGCTCGCAATGCTTATTGATGAGCTCTCTTTAGATGGAAAGCACAAGTTGATTATGACTTTTTCAGTGCGTGTCGATCAAATTACAGAATCTCTTGACCATATTTCTTTTGATGAATCGATGGTCAAGATCATTGAGTTCTTTAGAAAAGATGTTCAACCATTTTTAGAAGAAGCCAGAAAACAATTCCCGTCAAAAATAGAGGTGATTGAACATTATGCGAAGCATTTTTTCACCAATCGGGACACCGGTGAGTTTTATCGGAATGAATTTGAAACGTCTTTACGCCAGATCAATCAATTGATCAGTAAAGAACTGGATCATTTCAATAGCTTCATTCAGGGGAATTATCCGTCTTATTTTCAAAAATTCAGGACAGACGGTATTGAATATGACATTTATATAGGCGAATCCATTACACCACAACAGCCATTCAGCTACGAATTTATCAATGTATTTAGGCGTCAGCAGATTATTTCAATGGCTAGAATTGCCCTGAAAGCTTACCACGCGAAAGATATTCTGCCTCTGGCTTTAGAAACAACACAATTGATTTTTATCAATCCACATAGCATTGATATCAGCTTCCGGGAAGATGAACGGAGGTTTGATGTTGAGGGATCGCTAAATATCCGTTATGAAATAATCAAAAAGAGGATAGACAAAATTCGGATAAAGCGAACCAAAGAACGGCTTACTCAGGTCAATAAAATTGCTATTGTCTATTTATCTGATGAAATCCTGGAGGATCTCATGCTGAGTATACAGGCAATCTATGACATGGGTATCATTGAGCAAACCATTGAACATTTAAAACTGGAGGATGTACAGGGAATTGCGGGTTTGAAAGCTATTCGTCTTTCGGTGAATTTAAACTATCAAGATTTCTCCTAAATTTGTCCAATAAAGGGAAGTTTATCACCATTGGTGCAGGTTATACGGTGTACCGTCGAATGGCGATTTTAATAGAATGATTTAAAAAGGATTACCATGATTACTGATGCCAACTATTTTTATCTAAGCGATTTGCTTGGCACTTTATTTTTTGCCATATCAGGCACCCTGTCGGCAAAACGTAAAGATATTGATATTTTTGGGGCAGCCTTTTTAGGCTTTGTGACAGCCATTGGTGGTGGATCGATGCGCGATGTATTTTTGAATCTACGCCCAGTATGGGTCAATGATAGCAATTATCTCATTGCTATTTTCCTCGGAATTTTAATTGCCATTATCTTCAATAAGCAGTTGTATGGTTATTATCGTACATTGACACTTTTCGATGCCATCGGAATTAGCTTTTTTACTATCCTAGGGGTACAAAAATCACTCAACTACGAAAGCAATACCTATGCTGCCATTATCTTTGGCATGTTTACCGCGGTATGTGGAGGAATGACCCGCGATGTCCTACTCAACGAAACCCCATTAATCTTTAAAAAAGAAGTATATGCTACGGCCTGTCTAGGTGGAGGTCTCACTTATATCTTGCTGGTACACCTTGATCTCGATCTTTCTTGGGCAGCTTTTATTGGAGCCGCAGTTGTATTTTTGATTCGGATGACAGCCGTGAAATATCGTTTGTATTTACCCCGCTTGGATTGAGGAAAGTCCCTCTTAATCTGTGAACCTTCTGGAACACGCTTTACTGGATTAACGATTCGATCTCAAAAATGGATTAAAAGGATGGATTAGAAGGAATCAACAAAAGAAAAAGCGTTAGTATGAACTAACGCTTTTTCTTTTGCAGTGGGAATTTCATTTTATAACCAACGCGAATATTTCCCTTCGCGATAGCATCCAATCGGCCCTTCAGCATTGTTTTCTTCAAAGCACTCAATTTGTCGGTAAATAGCTTACCTTCAATATGATCATATTCGTGTTGTACCACACGGGCAGCCAAACCCGTTAAGTCTACTTCATGTTCTTCAAAGTTCTCATCTAAGTAATTGATGCGAATATTCTTGTGACGCAATACGTCCTCATTAATATCGGGGATACTCAGACATCCTTCACCGAAAGCCCATTTTTCACCAGACTCTTCAACCATGATCGGATTAATGAATACCTTTTTAAAAGACTTGAGCATCTCTTTATTTTCATCATCATCTTCTGCAAATGGTGTCGCATCGATGACGAACATACGTATAGGCAAACCTACCTGTGGTGCCGCCAATCCAACACCATGCGCTGCATACATGGTATCGAACATATCGTCAATCAATTTCTTTAAATCTGGATAGTCTTCATCTATTTCTTCAGCGACCTTTCTTAATACAGGATCGCCATAAGCCACTATCGGAAGTTTCATATGTATTATAATTATTTATAAGTGCCGATACTCATTGCTACGTGAGTTCGTTACACGCTGTTTGCTTTTAAAGGTCACTTGGCACCTGTTGTAATTTTAGCACGTTTTTTATTTCAGCTCATGTCAGGTTAATTACTCACCCTGAGCTATTGTACTTTTTTAACAAGGATACGTAGTAGCACCATATTATTGGGTACAAAGGTACGGATAATTATTAAAAGTGAATATTTCGTCAAAACTTCGATAAAAGTTACTTTTGCTTTATGGATCCATCGTTTCTAAATTTGGCAACACAGTTCAAGCTTCGGCTAGAGAAAGCTCTTGAAGTCCCATTAACACTTTGCCAACTTGATGGATTTTTACAAATAATCTCAGCGAAATTAACAAGCGAAATTTTATTGTACCCTCACAATAAACCTGTTAGATATCAGACAACCAAGCCTTGCATTCATATCGATGAAGACCAATTAATATCGAAGTTTGACTTAATTATCAGGCGTATTGTTTCCAAAGCAAAAAATGACAAACGTGTCTACGCACGCAACACTGTGGTTGCCCGAATAGACAAAAAAACTAGTCTCCAGTTCCTCGTGGAACATCATCTACAGACAGCCCTTCCAGGCAAATATCGCTATGGACTCTATGAGCGGGGCGAGCTCGTTGCTGTCGCTATATTCTCCGGGGGGCGCCGTATGCTGGATAGAGAAGAAGACTATCGCTCATTTGAATTATTGAGATTTTGTAACAAATCAGGCCTTAACGTTATCGGCGGATTAAGTAAGTTAATTAAAGCTTTCCGTCATGATTTCTCCCCCGGAGATATCATGACCTTCACCGATCGCGATTGGAGCCAGCACTCTTCTTTAGAAAAAATTGGGTTCGTTGCGAAAGAAATAACAGCACCGATCAACTTTTGGATTGCAGGAACAACAAGATATGCCTATCGAAACACAGCGGAATTAAATACCCTCAGGGAGCAGTTCCCCAGTGGCTTTCCCAAGGAAAATATGGGCAGCATCAAGATGATTTTATATATAAAATAAGGTAAATTGTGTATATTGTACACTGTAAGAGTTTGAAAAATAAATAATCAAAAATAATAACGTTATGAAGAGAAAACTTCGCATGGGTATGGTCGGAGGCGGAAATGATGCCTTTATCGGAGCTGTACACCGTATTGCCGCTTTTATGGATGGCAAGATTGAACTGGTTTGTGGTGCATTTAGTATTGATCCACAGATTTCAAAACAATCTGGAGAAGACCTATTTGTAGCTCCTGAGCGTGTCTATCTAAACTATGAAGAGATGATCGAAAAAGAATCTTTGCTTCCTGAAGGAGAGCGCATGGATTTTGTGACGATCGTAACCCCTAACTTTTTACATTTTGCCCCAGCTAAGTTGGCGATGGAAAAAGGTTTCGATGTTGTTGTTGAAAAGCCAATGACCGTATCTGTTGAAGAAGCAAAAGAATTGCAAGAAACTGTAGAACGCACAGGCCGCACACTGTGCCTTACACATACTTATTCAGGCTATCCAATGGTCAAACAAGCCAAAGCAATGGTCAAAGAAGGTCATTTCGGTAAGATCAGAAAGATTGTTGTTGAGTACCCACAAGGTTGGTTGAGCCGTTTGACAGAGCGCGAAGGCAATGCTGGAGCAGCTTGGCGTGCAGATCCAAAACGCTCAGGCAAATCTTTGGTTATGGGTGATATTGGTACACATGCGGCTCATTTAGCAGAATATGTATCGGGGTTAAAAATCCAAGAACTATGCGCAGACTTAACAACATTTGTTGAAGGCCGTCTATTGGATGACGATGGTTCGGTGCTTTTACGTTTCGAAAACGGTGCTAAAGGCGTATTGATGGCTTCACAGATTTCAGCGGGAGAAGAAAATGCTGTTCGCATCCGTATCTACGGCGAAAAAGGTGGATTGGAATGGGCGAATGAGGATCCGAACAATTTAATCATCAAGATGCTTGATCAGCCTCGTCAGCTTTATCGCACAGGAAATGCTTACGCAGCGCCTTACACGTTAAGTTCTTTCGCAACACATAATACCCGTGTACCAGCAGGTCACCCTGAGGGTCTATTAGAATCATTTGCGAATATCTACCGTAATTTTGCAGCAACAGTTACAGCTAAACGTGAAGGACAAACTCCGACAGCTGAACAACAAGATTTTCCAACAGTTTATGATGGTGTAAGAGGCATGGCTTTTATCGATACTGTTGTAAAAAATAACGAAGGAACAGAAAAATGGACTAAATTTGTTCTGTGATAGACAGATTAAAATATACACTTTCTCTTTTGGAACAACAAACCGTTCCGAAAGAGAAAGTTATCGTTATCTTAGGGCCTACAGCTTCAGGAAAAACCAAACTGGCCGTCCAACTGGCCCAACGCATCGATGCTGAAATCATCAGTGCAGATTCCCGTCAGATCTATCGAAGAATGGACATCGGTACGGGAAAAGACCTATCGGAATATCAAGATATTCCCTATCATCTTATCGACATCCACGAGCCCGGAAAACGCTATCATCTCGGAAACTTTATAGCGGATTTTCACCAGGCCCAACAGTCTATTTCAGCCAAGGGAAAACATACTATCCTTTGCGGTGGCACAGGCCTATATATTCAGAGCGTTATCCAACAAAGTCCATACGCTTTGATCCCCTCGATCGAAGGACTAAAAGAGTCATTACTAGAGTATTCAGAAGCTGAGCTATTAAAACGTCTTCAGGAATATACACTACCCGCAGATTTCCAAATAGACCTTTCGACCAAAAAACGTATAGTCCGTGCAATAGAAATATTAGCATTTTTAAAGGCTCACCCCCATCACCTCAGTCCGCAACGGGCGATCGACAGTATCGTTATCGGACTAAATCCACCTGTGGAAACCAGACGCGCGCACATTAGCCGAAGACTAAAACAACGATTGAAAGAAGGTTTTTTAGAAGAAGTAGAAAAACTACTGGCCGAAGGACTCACTCACGAGCAGCTACAATATTATGGTCTGGAATACAAATATGCCTCACTGCATCTGCTAGGACAGCTGGATTACACCGCTTTCATCACAAAACTGGAGACAGAAATACACCGCTATGCTAAACGGCAAATGACTTATTTCCGTAAAATGGAAAAAGATGGCATAATTATCCATTGGATTTAAAACAGACTAATAGAAACCGTATAAAAACAAAAAAGGGTTAGTATCACTACTAACCCTTTTCGTTAATCTCTTTCTATTATAACTTGATTTCTTCATCCTTCGCATTGAAGAAATGGAATTCAGTTAGGTAATATGACGTCATTGGATTTACTTTAATCCACTTTCCGTATTTCATGAACCATTTCATTCTTTTAGAAATCAAACCAGACTTAATGTAGGCGTCTATATAAGGGTGAACACATAAGGTCACCTTTTTTTCGTTTTGTTCTTGAAGAATAAAGCTCAAATTATTTTCAATATCATCCATCAGGACAATACTTGATCGGATTTCACCTGTACCATCACAAGCCGGACATTTTTCGTTTGTGACAATATTCATTTCAGGCCTAACGCGCTGACGTGTAATTTGAACCAATCCAAATTTACTTGGCGGCAAAATCGTATGTCTTGCTCTGTCCGACACCATACATTCTTTTAAGAACGTATACAACTCTTTTCGATGATTGGGTTTATGCATATCGATAAAGTCGATGACTACAATTCCGCCCATATCACGCAAACGCAGCTGTCGCGCAATTTCTTTTGCTGCTTCCATATTGACCAGCAATGCATTGTCTTCCTGATTCTCCTTATTGGCAGAACGGTTACCACTATTGACATCAATGACATGCAGGGCTTCCGTATGCTCAATAACGAGATATGCGCCACCCGGCAATGTTACAGTTTTGCCAAAAGCTGCCTTGATTTGCTTTTCAACTCCAAAATGATCGAAAATTGGCTCTTTATGTTTATAAAGCTTGACAATTTTCTCCAAATCTGGAGATATATCGTGTATATATGATTTTGTTTCTTCGAAGATCGAAGGATCATTAACATAAATATGCGAAAACTCGTCCGTCAAAATATCCCGTAGAATAGTGGATGCACGATCCATTTCGCCAAGAACCTTTTGAGGCGGTTCAGCATTACGAAGACGTTTGGTAAATAGCTCCCATTTTGAGATCAGGTCCAATAAGTCACGTTGTAGTTCTTCAACACCCTTACCCTCGGAAACTGTACGAATGATAACGCCAAAATTAGCTGGCTTAATTCCTTCGACAATCTTTTTTAGGCGGTTGCGTTCATTACTACCTTTGATACGCTTGGAAATGGAAACAGTACTTGAGAAAGGTACCAAAACGACAAAACGACCTGCTATTGAAAGGTCTGAACTCAGACGCGGTCCTTTTGTTGAAATGGGTTCTTTGGCGATTTGTACTGGCACGAGCATATTTTTGCTCAAGACATCAGAGATCTTACCAGCTTTATCGATATCCTTTTCAAGTTTTAAACTATTGAGCAGTTTCTCTTGATAACTGCCATTCTTCACTATACGCGTAAGCTTTAGCAAAGATTGAACTTGAGGACCCAAATCTAAATAATGTAGAAAAGCATCCTTTTCGTAGCCTACATCTACGAAAGCTGCATTAAGCCCTGGCATAATTCGCTTAATACGTCCGAGATAGATATCCCCAACGGCGAAGTTATTATTTGCGGGCTCGCGGTTAAGTTCAACAAGCTGCTTATCTTGTAGTAAAGCAATAGTTACCCCTTTATCAGGAGTTGAATCGATAATTAATTCCTTTACCAAAAGCTACTCATTTTTGATACCTATGCAATATCCTATCGCAATCTTGGGTATCCGATTAAACATTTAAAGAACGTTGTTACGAAAAAAACAATCTACATCCCCTTCACAGACATGTAGATCGTTTCGTAAAGCTATCTCAGCAAAATGGGCCAAGATGTTTAAAAGCTCATCACAAGACTATTTTTTCTTGTGTCTATTTTTTCTTAAACGTTTTTTACGTTTGTGAGTAGCCATCTTGTGTCTTTTTCTTTTTTTTCCGCTTGGCATAGCTAAATTTTTTAATGATTATAAAATAATAAATTAATTACTTGCTCAATTCCGCAATCTTTCGATCGATGAATTGTGATAGGGAAGGGTCAGCTGCCAGCTCCTTACTTTTTTGAAAAGCAGTCACGGCCTCTTTTTTCATCCCAATATTTTCATAGCCTGTGGCTAAGTAAAAGTATGACTCAGCATCGGGTTTTTGATCGATAACGGTCTTAAAACGCTCGATCGCCTTGTCAAACTGACGGGATTGCAATGAAAACAATCCCAAAGTTTTGTTTGCTTCTAAGTTTTTAGGATCAGCAGCAACGACTTCTCGCAACAAGGCAATACCTGCCATGGGATTGTTCGTTCCTGATACCATTGCGGCACCTAATCCTGTTTTTGCATCCAAGCTACCTGTATTCGCCTTCAACGCGGCTTCGTATGCATGAATTGCATTTTGATTTAACGCTTGGGCTAAAGTAGAGTCCTGCAAATTTGTATAAGCAGCACGATAAGCATTACCTGCTTTCAACCAATATTCAAATTTTGGAGAAACCTTTGCCATTTCCTCATAGACAAAAGCCTGAGGGGCTGGTTTTGCGACATCGTCCCACTTATCTGCCAACTGTTGCAACAGCTTTATCTTATCCTCTCCAGAAGCTTTTGCAACTTGGCCCTCAATATCGGAAATTTCTTTGACTAAACTAGCATCTAAACCTTGTTTTGTCATCGAAGATATATTTTCCAAATTTACTTCATTGGAAGGTTTCGACTCAGATGCTGCAGCAGTTTGTTTTTCTTTGTTCACCAAACCTTTAATAGGCTGCGCCAAGAGCACAGCAACCAAGGCTACTACTGATCCTATTACTATTATCTGTTTGGTTTTTGCCATGTTAATCTATTTTAAAGATTATTTATTGCCATTCTTTACTTTCTCTACGAAAATTTTAGCTGGCTTGAAACTAGGAACAAAGTGTTCAGGGATAATGATTGCTGTATTTTTTGAAATGTTTCTTGCAGTCTTCTCAGCTCTTTTTTTGACTACGAAGCTACCAAAACCTCTTACATATACATTTTCTCCTCCGATCATTGCGTTTTTGACAACTTTAAAGAACGCCTCTACGGTTTCTTGAACATCTACCTTCTCTAAGCCAGTTTTGGTAGAGATCTCTGCAATAATTTCTGCTTTAGTCATATCTATTTTACTGTAATTATTTATTTTTCAACCCTTAAGCCAACTAATGTTTGGGGATGCAAAAGTATTGTTTTAAAATGAGTAATGGAAATTATTTAAATACTTTTTTGATAAATAAGCTTCCAAAAGCCAAACATTTACAATCAATTAACGAGACATTACATCCGACCAATCCTTAAATTAACCTCAAAAATAAAAACAATTATCTAATTTACAACATGTTGACTCATTAGATGTCATATAAAAATCAATATATGCCAATTGCATGACTTAGTCGATCCAAATCTGCTTCTGTATGGTGCGCATTCACCACAATCCGATTCAATAAGGGATCTGTAGCAAGCGGATAAGGAAAACTCGACACCAATATTCCAGCATCCATCAGTCTAGCATAAAGGCTCGGATCCGTTGAAGAAAAGACAGGAAAATTAGAAACTGCATTTAATTGCAACGCTATACGTGCCCGAAAGTAACGTATATTATGTTGCAACTTTTGGAATTGCTCCAGATAAATCTGCTCTCCATAAATAAATGCATATAAGCTGGCCGGTGAGCTTGGCGAAGCGCCAGTATAAAAGTTGGATCGCTTAAGTGACTTGATCCGCGCCCCATCCGCCAAGATCAAACCGGCATCTGTCGCGAGACCTTTCGCCAATGAGGCAACGACAATTAATTCAATATTAGGCA
This sequence comes from Sphingobacterium sp., assembly GCA_031286695.1. Classification (GTDB taxonomy): domain Bacteria; phylum Bacteroidota; class Bacteroidia; order Sphingobacteriales; family Sphingobacteriaceae; genus Sphingobacterium. Next base: position 18,720 of record JAITTY010000022.1, read on the forward strand.
AGTGAAAATTGCTGCTATCGAATGAAATGCCATTCTCACGGGTAACACCAATTCCGTGCGAATCGTCTAGAAGCAATACAACTTTCTTGTTTGGATCAATATGCTTAAATACTGTAAAGTCATAGATCTCCGGCTTCATATTATCCAGGCTGTTGCTGACAATGATAAATGAAGTCTGCGGCGATTGATTGATATAAGCGACAGCAGCAGCAGCCCAGTCAACAAAACTTCCCACTGCTGTGGGTTTTTCATCTAACCACAACGACGGGTGACAGGAAGGAGCATGCAGGACTTCACCTTCGGTAGCCAATGTCCTGACAAGAAATTGAGCCGCCAAATATCCGCTGGAAAGCAATAGGCTTGCTTCAAAACCAAAACGCTTCGCTGCATATTCTTCCGCTTGATCAAATATGGCCTGTTGCACATTATTATTTCGAGAGGTGCCATTGTTAATACCATATCGCTGTATACCTTCTATGAAAATAGAAGCATATGCTTTATCTGTTGCCAGCCCTAGATAGGAAGTTCCACCGAAAAAAAGATATTCCTTACCGCCGACCACAATAACGCGACCTGTTGGTTGTTCTAAATGCGTAAAATTATTCATCTATGTATAGCCGATTCATTCAATTAGCGGGTCAATACTTCGGGGTTAGCGATATGCTGTGGATCACCTTCGGAAAAGGCTACAATATTCTCAAAAGCAAGTCTAAATAATTGTTCGTAACCATTTTTCTCTACATAGCCAATGTGTGGCGTACAAAGCACATTTGGCAGCTGCAATAATGGATAGTTAGGGTCAAAAATTGGTTCGGACTCATAGACATCTACCGCAGCCATGCCTGGGACACCTGTTTCGAGTGCGGTCAATAGTGCACCTTCTTCCACTAATTCAGCACGAGAAGTGTTGACAAAAAGTGCTGTCGGCTTCATAGACCGGAGATCTTCGAGCTTTACGATACCTCGCGTCGCAGGTACCAACCTGAGGTGTAAAGTAACCACATCTGAAAAATGAAAAAAATCGGATTTACTAGCAGCAGCCAAAAAGCCATCTTTTACAGCTTCCTCGCGTGAATTTTCGCTTCCCCAAACAATTACTTGAGCACCGAAAGCCTTAGCATACTGCGCTATTCGCTTCCCTATTTTTCCATAGCTCCATATCCCTATTGTTTTGCCAGAGACGCAGTCTCCTATGTTTGTTTGCCACAAACCTTTCTTCATATCGCAGCGCGCCTGAGGCAAACCACGAAGGGCATTCATGATCAAAAGCCAGGTCAATTCAGCTGGAGCAACAGGAGAGCCCATACTTTCGGCTACAGCCACGTGGAAGCGACTACAGACTGCCAAATCTAAATGGTTTGAAATTTTGCCCGTCTGGCTAATTAGCTTTAGCTTCGGAAGCTGAGACAACAGGTCTTCCGTAATTTTTGTCCGCTCTCTAATGAGTACCAGTGCATCCGTATCGCTTAATTTTTCAGCCAGTAAAGCCGGATCTGAATAGGACTGTTTCAATATTTGGACATCATGACCATCAAGAATTTTGAAACAGTCCAACTTTCGGACAGCATCTTGATAGTCATCTAAAATGGTTACTCGCATTTTTTTCTGACTTAATTTTAAACTCTTATTTGCAATATCAAACTAAAATAAATTGCCCATTATATGCAGTATAACTGCGTAGCATATAAAAGCAATCTATCACGCTATCCACTAGAGAACTTATTATAGAGGAAATTTTGTTTTCCGACATCAATTTACAGCATAAAGTTGGAATCCTGCAATTCGTCATGATATTTTGACATTCCATCCACTCTTTTTCGCAGGAGCGCTTACTTCAATTGATCTTTGAAAAAAAATAAAGAAAAATGAAGCTGCTATTAACCTTACTATGTTTAAGTATAACCGTCGTATCCGCACAGTCTATCCTAAAAGGGAAAGTGCTCGGCAAAAATGGAAAACCTATTTATTTAGCCAATGTTTATATTGAAGGCACCTACGATGGCGGCACCACAGATTCGCTTGGTAACTTCATTTTTGAAACCAGTGAACAGGGGGCTAAAATCATAAAAGCGTCCGTTGTGGGCCTTCCAACATATAGCAAGCCTATCCAGCTTCCCCAAAAAGAATTGCTGATTATTCACATGCAAGAAAGTGAAAATCGACTACAGGAAGTCACAATCCAAGCAGGTGTTCTACAAGCCAATAGCTCCGGAAAAAACACGGTAATGAGCCCATTGGACATTGTCACCACGGCAGGAAGCATGGGCAATATCATCAGTGCGTTAGCGACGTTGCCCGGTGCGCAGGTCGCCGGAGAAAATGGCCGCCTGATGGTTCACGGTGGGGATGCATCCGAAACACAGACTTATATCAATGGAATCAGAGTTGCACAACCCTATACCGCCACACCTAATGAGGTGCCTGTCCGGGGCCGATTTTCTCCTATGTTATTTAAGGGGGTAAATTTTTCTACAGGGGGTTATTCAGCAGAATTTGGCAATGCCCTATCCAGTATTTTAGCACTAAACACCGAAAATAAGATTGAACAGCCAAAAACAGAGCTCTCATTATCTTCAGTCGGATTGGGTTTGGGACATACAGTACAATGGGGGAAAAATTCGCTGACATTTAACAGTAGCTACACAAACTTAAAACCTTATTCAAAAATAATTACACCCGACATTAAATGGACAAAACCTTATGAAAATGCTTCTGGAGAAATGATCTATCGCCATCAGTTCAAAGAAGGTTTCCTAAATATTTATGGTGCCTACAATTTTGAGGATATGGGGCTTTATCAAGCTGACATCAATTATGAACAGCCTGTCCTATTGAAAAAGAAATCCAACAATTCATATGCTAATATTACCTACAGTCAGAATCTGGGAAACCGGTGGACTTTCAATTCTGGTATTGGCCTAGGTTACCTCACCGATAAGCTGCATTATGACGATATTTTCCTACCCAACGAAGAAAAGAGTCTTCACATAAAGGGAGTGCTAAGCAAAATCTGGAATAATAAGATTAAAAGTATCGGGGGTATAGAATATTTTGATAATAATTATCAAGAAGAATACCAGCGTCAAAACCTTGAATACAACTATGGATACCATAGTAAGATGACCTCTTTGTTTACTGAAACTACTTTCGGGATCCTACCACACCTAATCGGAAAAATAGGATTACGGGAAACTTCATCCAATCTTCAGGAAAGGAATACGCTGGAACCGAGGGCCTCTTTGGGATACGCATTGAATAAATATACCCAGCTCTCCATGGCCTATGGCTCTTTTCATCAACAAGCTGCTACCCCTGTATTAAAATATGCCCCACAACTTGACTGGCTGGAAGCCAATCACTATATCGCCAATTATTTCTATGAACGGGCGGGGCATCTACTTCGCTTAGAAGCGTATCACAAAGAATACAGCAACTTGGTTAAATACAATAGTATGACACCAAGGTACGATAGCCAATACGACAATACCGGAAACGGTAAGGTAAAAGGCTTTGACCTATTTTATAAAAATACCAGCAGCATCAAAAATCTCCAGTACTGGATTTCATATTCGTATACCGATAGCAAGAGAAATGAAGCTAATTATCCTGCCACGGTCATGCCTCCATATGTGTATAAACACAGTATTTACCTTGTTGGAAAGTACTGGTTTGCTAACCTTCGATCACAGCTCAGTCTGACAAATTCCTTTGTATCCGGCAGAAATTACAATGATCCTAACCAAACGGTTTTCATGAATGGACGTACAAAAGGTTATAATAATCTTTCCATGAGCTGGTCGTTTCTCTACAGCCAGCAAAAAATTATCCATTTCTCCGTCAGCAACGTTCTTGGCGCCGCTCCGATTTATGGTTATCAGTATACAGACCAACCAAATTCACAGGGAATATATGACCGTAGACCCATCGTTCCAACAGCCAAGCGTTTTGTCTTTTTAGGCTATTTCTGGACGATCAGCAAAAACGAAAAAGAAAATCAATTGGACAATCTCTAAAACTCAACAACTCATCGTAAAAATATATCGATTCATCCAGCATTATTGCTACTTAACAATGCTTATGACGAACTTCATTACTATTGGAAGAGCGATAAATCAGATACAGCAACATTAAAATATATTTAATACTAAACGAGAAATCATGAAATCATTTATTATTGCAATCCTCTGCTTACTAAGCAGCGCCACATTTGCACAAGGCAATTTTGAAAAAAGTATGGGACAAGCCATGGGTTTATGGAAATCAGGAGAGACACAGAAAGCGGCAGCTCTTTTAGAGCGCATTGCTCAGGTAGAAAAGGACAATTGGATTCCGGCGTATTACCAAGCAATGGTGCTAACGACAGCTTCCTTCAGAGAGAAGAACAAAGAAACGCAAGCAAAATATATCCAATCGGCAGAAGACATTCTGAACACAACAGCTCAGGACAATAATCCAGAATGGCTTGTTCTGCGGGCAATGAACAAAACAGCACTGATGATCACAGATCCTATGACAAAAGCGAAAGAGTTGTCACCTAGCATTATAGGGCTTTATAAAAAGGCGCTAGCAATAGCCCCCAATAATCCCCGGGCTGTATTGGGACTTGCGGAGTTTCAGATGAATGCAAAAAAATATTTCAATCAAGATACCAGCAAAGAATGTGAGGATGTGAAGAAAGCACTATCTTTATTCAATGAAGAAAAAGTTACTGTCCCATTTGGGCCGTCATGGGGCAAGGATCGGGCAGAACAACTGGTAAAAGAATGCAAATAACACTTTGTGAAAAAAGCACCGTTTAAAGCCATTATACAAGCGTTACTCGCAAGCTTGGTCGTAAGCATCTATTTTGTGGTTGTGGCCAAGTTGCAATATAAAAATACGCCATGGACATCAATTGTTCTTCATCCGAACATGTTGAGAGGGCTATTCTATGGCTTTTTTCTTTTCTTGGGTAATGGATACCTATCTAAATGGGCCTCTAATAAATATCCTAACACAAAGGATTTTGGAAAGAAAATGGCTTTTTTTTATACTGGAAGTATTATACTATCTATACTTGTTGTATTTTCTGTTAACGTTTTTTTCTCTGATCTATTTACGGTAAAAAACAACGAAGACTTTCTAAAGAGATTTCATGATTTTGTCGGTCAGCAACATATTGCCTATTACTTTCAAATCGCAATTACATCTCTTTTTATCTCGATGGTTTTTTTTGGATTCTATTTTTACAAGCGATTTAAAGATTACCAGATCAAAGAGACGCAGCAAGAAAAACAACAAATAACAGCGCAATTTGAGTCCTTGAAGAATCAATTGGACCCACATTTTTTGTTCAATAGCCTGAATGTACTTAATGGATTAATCGAGGAAAGCCCCAAAAAGGCGAGTATGTTTACGACTGATCTCTCTAAAATTTACCGGTATGTGCTGGAACAGAAAGATAAAAGCCTTGTTTCACTACAGGACGAGCTCGCGTTTTCAAAAGCTTATTTAAATCTTCTGAACCTGCGATTCGAAGACGGCATTCAGATCGATCTAGCTATTAGCGAAGAGCAAAATAAGGGGTTTATTTTACCGCTTTCTCTTCAATTGCTGATCGAAAATGTGATCAAACACAACGTTATTTCCCTAAAAAAACCACTTTTTCTGAAGATTTATCGGAATGCTGATTATCTATATGTGGAAAATAATCTTCAGAAAAAGAAAGTACTCCATGGCAACTCAGGAATTGGCTTAAAAAATATTCAGGATCGTTATAGGATACTATCCAGTTTGCCTGTACACATTCAGGAAAGCGATACTGCATTTTCTGTCGGATTGCCGATTATGACTGAAATAGTTGCCTAAAAAACAGTTACCCTGAAATAAACATATACGACCGATCATCAAGGATCACATTTCAGGAGCTATAACAAGATCATCTCCATAAAAGATGACCAATAAGCATGAAAAATAAACAATGAAAATATTAATTATAGAAGACGAACTCCCTTCGGCAAGATTTCTACAAAGAAAACTGGAGGCACTCGGTTACACGGTGTCTGCTGTACTGCAGACCGTAGAAGAATCCATCGAATGGTTTCTGTCAAATACTGAACCTGATCTGCTATTTATGGACATTCAGCTCGCCGATGGGATTTCATTCGATATCCTTGAGCAGATAAAACCCAATTCGGCCATCATTTTCACCACAGCATTTGACGAGTACTTATTAAGGGCTTTTAAACAGAATAGCATTGATTATCTGCTGAAACCAATTGAAGATGAAGAATTGGAAAACGCTATCGAAAAGTTTATCCAATATAGACGTCCCAGTCCCCAGTTTGACCTAGCGTCTCTTGAAACATTGTTTAAAAATACCGTACAGTCATATAAAGAACGCTTTACCATCAAAATTGGCCAAACTCTAAAAGTGATCACAACCCAGCAGATTGAATGCATTTACAGTGAAAACAAAGGCACTTACCTCTACAGCAATGAAAATAACAACTATCTGTTGGATCAGACATTGGACGCCTTAACACCGCAGCTGTCGCCAAAAGATTTTTTTAGAATCAATCGCAGCACGATTGTTCAATTTGACGCCATCAAAAATATTGCGATACACTCCAATGCACGGTTGAAAATATACCTTAAACATTATGAATCGGATGAGCTCATTGTCTCTCGAGAGAAAGTCGCTGCTTTCAAAAATTGGCTGGACAAATAATCGAAGTGGATTGCCAAAAGTTATTCGTCACAAAATGGACGTCCCATCAAACAGAGGCTGTAAAAAGTAGTTTTTATATCAAAAAACGCTCAATGTAAATACGAGCCCAAAGAGGAAAGCGAAGCGTGCTACATATTGATTCTGTAGTTTAGCGGAATACTAAAGCGGAGAGAAACTGCAAAGCCTTTCATCGGTCTATAGTCCTTTTTATCATTGATGGAGAATCCATAGCCAAAGTCAAGATCCAGTAAAGTTGCTAAACTGACCCCCAATTTTGGAGTAACGGTGTAAGGAGTGACCTCCGCACGCACAAAAGGTGTTAATACATAGGTCTGAGGATAATAGGTTATTGCTGCCTCGGGAATCACGGCAAACTTCTTTTGCGTCCAAGTAAAGTTAGCTGTTGCATCCGCCCGCAGAATATGATCTCCGATAAAGGGAAAAGCAAAATAAGCTCCTGTTTTTATTATACTGCCTTTCTGGAATTGGTAACTCAAGGTAGGGCCGATTAAATGGTCTTGCGCTTTAATGCTGCTGCCAAGTATCAGTAAAATAAGTGTGCCGAGAAAATATATAGCCCTATTTCGCATCTTGTTTAGTAAATATGAAAATTTAACGGAATATTCACGCCTACTGATACTGTAATTCCATCGATAGGCTTAAAATTTTTCTTCGTGTTATAATCAAATCCGTACCCAACCCCCAGGTCAACGATAGAGAAAAGACTCGCACCTATCTTGGGGGTAATTGTATAGGGGGTAAGCTCCGCTTTTACAAAAGGGAAAAGGACAAAATCATTTAAATAATATGTAAATCCCAGTTCGGGAATGACGGTCGTTTTACCTTCCATCCAGCTGAAATTGGCACCGGCATCAATTTTCATATATTGAAAATCGTTAGGAGCGAACAAGCCCCAGCCTGAAACTTTCAGAAAATTACCACTTTGATACTGATAACCCACTGAAGGACCCCAGATCCATTTATTATGCTGTTTCCAAGGTTGCTCTTGCGCCATGGAAAACGAAACAAATAAAGAAAGGATAATAAATAGTGATAATGTTTTTAGTTTCATCCAGCTAAATTACAAACTATAATCTATTTTATGGAATACAACAGGTACTCAGTAGAATAGTTTTACCTAAAACAGAAAAATCCCATTCACATAACTAACCGCGTCGCATAAAATCGAAAAAAAAGGCTGATATGGCTATTTCTAGTGTTCCAGGATCTTAATTCTGATAAATTGGGCTCTATCACTCAAAGAACCATCCTCCCCCCAATAACCATTGATATGATTGGCAGCAGTATAGATAGATCCATCTTTGCCCCAGAACATCAATTCAGGCTTCCAGGTGGGCATCCATTCTTTAAAACTGATAAAAAACAGCGACGTTACTTTCCCTTGTTTCACGTGGAAGAGCTGTAAGTCACCAGTCGATTCATAGGGATCAGCATGCAACGTAACCAAGTACTTGAGATCAGGAGAAAAGAGGGGGTAATCTCCACATTCCACAATAAGATGACCATCTTGTCGATCAAAAAGCCGTACATCAGCACTTTCCCAATAGTTCCCTTCAATAGCAAAAGCATTTAGAAAATCATAATGCCCTTTATAAAAGAAACGAGATTCAAGCTCATTATCAATGTCCTTATCTGTGAACGTCAGCTTTCTCCCATTTGTTAAAGGTAATTCCAAAATTTTCCCATTTTTTGTATAAGTCAAAGTGTCCTTTATCAAATAATCTTTTGCTGTCTTTTGAGCTGCCAAAAATGTCTGTTCATCAATCAATTCCAGATGGAGGTATTGGTCCAACGCGTGGCCTTTCTCGTAATATGTTTCCTTGCCATTTACATTTATGGAAACAATCGAATTCAGCTCCTTGGGTGAAATTGTGATTTTGTCCTGTTTGCCCAGCTTAGACTTGGCAACATAGACCTTTTCCCATTGTGTGACATCACCTGTTTCACCGTTGGCTCCGTTGTAATCGCGTTGAATACGATCCATAATCGCAAACCATTCACCTTCTTCTCCTATAATATCCAACTTGGTACCATATGAATATTTCCCCAATACAGGCGCATCCTTAGCTGCCCCTTGTCTGAATTCTACTCCTGCACGGTCAACCACGTACATATTTTTCAAAACTTTGGTCTTATCATAATCAATTGGCAAAGGTGGGAATTTAGCAGAGCCTATCGTATCCTTTAAAGAAGTTGCCTCATGCTTAGAAGAATCGGTGGCAATCTTCTCTGTTGTTTTCGTACGATTACTGCAGCTCAGCGTACCGAAGCAAATTGCCGCTCCAATAACCGTGTAAAATGATAAAAATATAAGTCTTTTCATAAAGGTCAATTTAGCCATTCCCATGCCAAAAAAAATACCGGTATTCAGGTATTCTTGAGAGACAATCATCTCGCTAGATCGCCAGATCATAACAATAAAGGTTCCGACACTCATTTTATAAGATTAAAAAGCAGCTTATATGGCATATCCCTTGCCTCAAGTCCCTATTAAAACAAGGAGAAATGCTAATCTTTTAACCACAGATTTTTTCCTTTTATTTGCAAACCAGTCCTTCGCTGTTGTAGGACGGTCCAGGTGATTGCACAGACAATCGTAAAGAAACGAAAAAAGTTACTCCATCTATTTCCTGCGGCCGTATCTGCAACATCAAATATCATCCATCCGGAGTTCATAAAAATATGTAATGCTATGGGCACCCAAAGATTGAATTTCCATTCTGCATAAAGCCAAGAGAACAGGATAGATCCCAAGAAAGTAATACCAAAAATTAAGATCAGCTCCCCAAGATCCTGACTCTGATAAAGGTGCAAAAAAGCAAAAATCAATGATGTTGTGAAAATAGCTGGAATAAAGCCCAGCCTAGTATATCGAAAGACTAAACCAAAAAAATAAGCACGGAAGATTATTTCTTCAAAAAAACCAGACGATACACTATTGATTAGGAAAGAATTGGGATCTATATGACGATTAAATGGAAAGATAAAGACATAGCCCAGAAACATGGGTAAAGTCGTTAACATTCCAAAAGAAATTCCTTGTATAAAAGATCGATTCAAACCAAATTTGTCAAGGAGTCCTGTTAGGCCCATTGGCTTTAGCAGCATTGTCCCCAACAATAGTGGTAAAAGACTGATTGAATAGGTCAGCACATGTCCCAAGAATCTATTGTGAACACAGTTCGTGATCCTGGATTGGACTATCGCAAAAAACAAATAGTCAAGGATAAAGTATATTCCGAAGAAGAGAAATAATACCAGCAGGTTTAAATTTTTATTGTTCATCTTTTTTGAGCAAAATTATACTCCAGGAAAAGAGTGAACAAAATTATGTGGTATACCGCATGTTTTAGGGATGATTGACAAGGTCACAAACGAGCTTGCAGTAGATAAGATCTAACTGTCCCAACAGCAGACCTTGAAACAAGAGCACAATCTTCCGTTTCGGCAAAATGCAATAGCAATCCTTGAGTATTTCCTTCCTTTTTTATTATTTTTTCAAGATTGACCAGATAGGACCTGTGGCAGCGTACAACAGTAGTAGTATTCAATAATTGCTCCAATCGTACCAAAGTAATTCGCACAATCTGTTTTTTCACAGTATCACCCTTTCGATGGTAGATCATACAATAATTATCCATCGATTTTGCAAAAATAAAATCGCTGCGGAGCAAAGTGAATGTTTGATTCCCATTAGGAATATTGATCACATTTAAATAGCTATTATCTATTTCCTTAAATTCATGTTGAGGAACTAGGCAGACCTCTTCAACTGGCATCAGATTCTTTGTTTCTTGACGACGATGTCTGTCAATACGGAGCAGAAAATAGATTGATCCAATCGGTACATACAACGATAGGGTATATAATCCGATGTAGGGTAAGTTGCTCCACAGCAATAACCCATGATTAATCATATAGCTATGATAAAAGAAATTCAGAAAACTAGCTAATAGGTAGACAAGGGAAATACGAAGTAGCTCCACACCAATTGTCCATTGCTTTTTATACAACAGGATAGAAACTGAAGTGTAGGCTAACGCGAATATGATTCCATATCCGGACAATAGCCAAAATTTATAGGCACTATCAAAATTATATGTTCCAAACGGCTGAAAAACGATGAGGAATAAATAGGATGATAAGCCAAGCAGCAAGGCATAAGTAAGCGTTTCGCCCGTTGAGACGATCGTGGGAATTACACATTTAAGATATTTTCCGATAGGGCTTTTATATATCATAATTTTATAAATTTAGCGTTTTTCCCGGAATCAATGAGAGTATATTACCCTCGGTTTTTTCGAAGGAACTGGGGCCATTTGAAATTTTTAAGAATAAAATTGAAATATATTGAATTTATGATTTAACTTAGAAGATATTTTTTCAAGCATTATGTAGTTCTTCAGGACTACAAGCGATTGTCATATTATTTAAACTATGTAATTCTTCTTGCAATGCGCTTAAGTCAACTTCTTACTTTATTTTTCTGCACAGTTTCTGTGCAAGCCATTTATGGCCAACAAAAGCAGGTTTTAATAGAAAATGTTAAACTGATCGACTATAATAGCCAGATGTTGACATCGTCCAAACATGTTTTAATCAATGGGAACACCATCCAAACAATCAGCGACTTGCCAATTAAAGCGATGGGTAATGATCTCATCAAGATTGACGGCAAAGGTAAAACCCTAATACCCGGTTTAATTGATGCCCATGTCCATCTGGTATTCGGTGCTTTGACAATGCCACAAATGATGAAAAATGATCTATCTGAAGAGTTTCTTATCAATACTGTGGGTCAATCAGCACAGCAGATGTTAATGCGAGGCTTCACCAGTGTACGGGATGTCGGTGGTCCAATATTCCCACTAAAAGCTGCTATTGACAAGGGGAAACTTATGGGACCGAGAATATGGCCTTCAGGCGCTACAATAAGCCAAACCGCGGGACACGGTGATTTTCGTACTCCAGAAGAGAAATCACGTCGATTTTTCGGGATTGTCTCTCGTGCAGAGCGGTATGGTGCAACATTTATTGCAGATGGACGGGACGAGGTGCTGACCGCAGTAAGAGAGAATCTGAGGTTCGGAGCTAGCCAGATCAAACTCATGGCAGGGGGCGGCACTTCTTCAGCATACGATCCTGTAGACGTCACCCAATATACACTAGACGAGATGAAAGCAGCGGTGGAAGCAGCAGAAGACTGGGGAACCTATGTCACTGTGCATGCCTATACACCTAGAGCAATCCGAAGGGCTATCGAAGCAGGAGTAAAATGCATAGAACATGGACAGCTACTCGACGAAGAAACCCTACAACTAATTGCACAAAAAAACATCTGGCTCAGTCTACAAAATCTTGTGGAAGACACCCCCGATATGGATCCACAACGGAGAATCAAGCGAAAACCTGTCATCGAAGGTCAGGAAAAAGTATGGCCTATGGCTAAAAAAATCGGTGTGAAACTAGCTTGGGGTACGGATTTTCTTTTCGAACCTGATCTGAATAAATTACAGAACGCATTTATATTACGCCTTCAAAAATGGTTTACAAATGCCGAAATCATTAAAATGGTTACGCAAGATAATGGCGAACTCCTACAGCTTTCGGGACTAAGAAGCCCTTATCCTGGCAAGCTTGGAACGATCGAAGAGGGGGCTTTGGCAGACCTACTTCTCGTGGACGGAGATCCGCTTAAGAATTTAAAACTATTAGCAGATCCAGATAAAAGCTTTCTGTTGATTATTAAAGACGGTCAGATTTATAAAAATAACCTTCAAAAACGTTAACATATCCAACGCTGAATTTATTGTATGTCGAAAATATTTTGGATCACAATGATAAAATGTATTTTCGATGACATCAGTTAAAACGGGCTATTTGGGCTCTTCAAGGTGAAAAAGGAATCAAACAATTTTTACCATCACTAGATACAGGCGGTTGCATTAAAGTATAATTTATTTGAAGAGTAAACACCTTTGCATTTAATTGATTAGTTTTGCGTTTAAACGATAAATCAAAGCATTCGGTGGCATTATTATTCAACGACGGGCGTCCAGTAGTAAGACTAAGAGCATTTCGGGCTATCGACGATCCCCAAACCTGTGAACGTTTCATAGAAGGACACGCGCATGTGTTAACTGCTATAGGCGTAAAGAAAGTAACTTCTTCCAAAAATGACTGGATGTACAATCCTGCATCATTCGTACTGATCGTCGAATCCCTGGATGGCGACAAAGTCTATGGTGGCGTACGTATACACGTATCTGGAGGGAGCGAACCGCTTCCGATTGAACAAGCCACGGGAGCGATGGATGCCAAAATCTTGGACCTTGTTTATGATTATGCGCAACAGGGGACCGGTGAAGGCTGTGGCCTTTGGAACTCTAGGGAGATTGCTGGATATGGCATTGGCAGCATATTTTTGACGCGGGCTGGCGCTGCTATCAGCACACAGGTCGGCATTAAATCGCTCTTTGCTTTATGTGCGCCTTACACCGTAAAACTTGCAGAAAGCGTAGGCTACCGGATTGATACAAGCGTTGGAAATAACGGTACTTTCTATTATCCTAAATTGGATTTATTGGCCACGGTGATGATTATGCGAAACCTGGACACCCTGACAGAAGCCGATCAAGAGAATAAAGACGCGATTTTGTCGCTTCGTAATAATTCCAATATTGTCCGCATAGAAACTTTGCGGAATAAGGAGATTGAAATTCATTATCAAATCGATATTCCGAATCTCAATCAATGGGATTTAAATGAAATTATTAAAAACCTGAAACATACATCATTAGATCATAAACCAGATGATCGTAATTTAAATATCTTGTAATGGACACTAAACATTATGGTGCCGGCTATTTAATGGATACCGGTGATTTTCTTAAACAATTAAAAATACATTCATATACTCCTTTTAATACGATTAAAGAGGGGGTTGTCGTCGATCTTGGTTGTGGAACTGGAATGGATGCCATTAATTTGGCTAATATGCTGGGCCATAATGTGCTTGTCGTCGGATTGGATCATGATAAGGCCTTAATCGAGCATGCCAAAACAAGCAGTGTAGAGGTAAAGAACGTAGACTTTGTTCAAGGTGAAGTTTATCAACTTAGCTTTACAGATAATTCCATTTCTGGCATCAGAATGGAACGCGTTGTACAACATCTTCCGGAAGCACCAAAAATGTTTGCTGAGGTTCACCGTGTTTTGCGTGAAGGTCAACCTTTAGTGATCGTGGAGACGATTTGGAATAGCCTGACGTTTTACAGCAAGCATGTTGGTATTGAGGCTAAGATATGCCATTATTTGACCGAAGAAAAAGTCAACAATGGCTGGGCTGGAAATAAATTAACTTCAGACCTATTGACTCAAGGCTTTAAACAAGTCCAATTGCAAACATTCTGTATGGTAGCACGTTCGAAAGAAGAGGCCAACCGCTATCTTTTCTTAGATAAAATTCTTTTAGAGATGGTCGAAAAAGGAAAGTTAAGCACAGCTGAAATGGAGGAATTTCAAAACACATTGGACCAAGCCGATGAAGCGGGTTGTTTCCTTGTTTCTATGAATTTAGTTATTGCCGAAGCAAAAAAATAGCATATAGTGATGAAATGCTGGCTTAACTTGATCTTCTTATTTATTTTTACGTGCAGTTCAACTTGTTTTGGAGAGGTTATTATCGATCACCCGACACAGCGTGTATTGATCGGATATGGTTTGGAGCGCTATACCGGCAAGGGCGAACCTAACTTTGCAGACACTTCGACTTCTTCTTTTCACCCTTTGGAAAGCAAGGTACCCAACCTGGGTATCTCTCCATCTGATATCTGGTTTCGATTGCCTGTCACAAATAAGGGTAAAGAGAAATTGGAACTCTTGCTCGAAATTGCTTACCCTCTCCTGGATGAGGTCGAACTTTTTGTACCCTCATCAAATGGGAGTTATAAATCGATCAAGCTGGGTGAACATCAATCTTTTTCAGCTAGAAAATATAAGGTTCCTAATTACGCATTTGACATCCAATTACCTGGAAATGAAAAGACCGTCTTTTTTATTCGCGTAAAAAGTACGGAACAGATTATTCTCCCGATCTATTTAAGCAACGAGCGCAGTTTTCTAAAAGAGATGAATGACGACAGCTTGTTAAGCGGCATCTATATTGGTATTGTCGGCATTATGGCGATATACAATTTATTCCTATTTTTCTCTGTTCGTGAAAGAGGCTATCTGTATTATGTCCTATATGTTCTTTGTGCAGGAATAACACAAATGGGTATTAAAGGTTACAGTTTTCAATATTTGTGGCCAAATTGGACTTATTTTGCAACAAAGGGTCCTATTATCTTTGGATGTTTATCCGGTTTATGCGCCCTGCTTTTTGCAGATTCATTTCTTCAATTATCGAAAAATGCTCCTCGGTCAAGACGTGTGATTACTGTTTTTATCATCCTTTTTGTCATTGGTAGCCTTCTTACACTGCTCAACCTGACACAACCAGCGTTCATGGTTATGCAGCTAACAACAGGAGCTGGTTCTTTATTCGTCCTTTACTTATCCTATCGTGTGATGATAAATGGCTATAAACCGGCTAAATATTTTGTTTATGGCTGGACAATTTTGCTGTTGGGTTCCGTCATATTTCTTTTAAAAGACTATGGCATTTTAAAGTATAGCGATTTTACCAGCAATGCTGTACAAATTGCATCTGTTGTGGAGATGGCCTTATTGTCCTTCGGTCTAGCCTATAGTATCAATATTTTAAAAGAAGAGAAAGAAGCATCACAAGTCAGAGAATTAGCAATTTCATTAGAAAACGAAAGACTGATACGCGAACAAAATATTGTATTGGAGCAAAAAGTAGATGAGCGGACACGTGAGTTAACAGAGTCTAATGAATCACTGCAAACCACACTTACTCACTTGAAGGAAACACAGTCTCAACTTGTCGAAGCCGAGAAGATGGCCTCCCTTGGTCAATTGACAGCAGGGGTCGCTCATGAGATTAACAACCCTATCAACTTTGTGACGTCGAACGTCGCACCGTTAAAACGCGATATCAAGATGATCTGGGAAACTCTCGAGGAAGTAGAACGTATAGCCTTTAAGGAAGGTGTATCCGATGCTGAAAAGCAATCTCAAATCAAGAAGTTCAAAGACGATCTGGATATTGATTATTTGAAAACAGAGGTCGATTTTCTATTAAAAGGCATGCACGATGGGGCGCACCGGACCGCCGAAATAGTAAAGAGCTTACGTATCTTTTCTCGCGTTGACGAAGATACGCTAAAATTTGCAGACCTAAATGAGGGGCTAGAATCAACAATGGTTATCCTCAATAGTTTATTAAATAACACGATTGAAGTTGATAAGATCTACGGCGATATGCCAAAGGTCGAATGCCATGCGGGAAAACTTAATCAGGTCTTCCTAAATATTGTGACAAATGCTATTTACGCTGTCAATAAGAAGTTTAATCACGATGTTGGTGGTAAAATATGGATTGAGACAGGGGTCTCCGGCGACAATACATCTGTGTTTATCAAAATCGCAGACAATGGCATAGGTATTCCAAAAGAAATCCATGAAAGGATATTTGAACCATTTTTTACCACGAAAGACGTGGGTGAGGGTACAGGTTTGGGAATGTCCATTGCCTACAATACCATTGCGAAACATCATGGTAAGATTATTGTAGATTCAGAAGTGGGAAAAGGTACAAGTTTTACACTAATCATTCCTATTCAACAAAATAATTAGTACCAAGATTAAACTTAAAATAGTTCAATTAACTATTATTTTTTCATATCTTTTGTAAGGGAATAAACCATATAATAAAATTATGCAGAGGGAGCTTGAAATATTATATATCGATGACGAAGTAAACAATTTGGTTAGCTTTAAGGCAAACTTTAGATACGATTATGCTATCTATACAGCGTCCAATACGAGTGAGGCCGAAACGATACTTCATGCTCATCCTGATATCCGTATTATCTTCTGTGACCAGCGTATGCCTGACGAGATGGGCATCGACTTTTTACACCGCATCAAAAAAGATTTCCCAAAACCGATCCGTATTCTTTTAACGGCCTATGCTAATATGGAAACTGTAATCGATGCTGTTAATAAGGGCCATATATTTAGGTTTGTCCGTAAACCCTGGATGAATGAAGAAATCGTTTCAGCTATTGAGGAAGCAAACAAATTTTATGTTGCAAACTCCATGTTGGAAGTTAAGAATCAAGAGCTACAAAAAGCTTATGATGAATTAGATAAGTTTGCTTATAGTGTTAGTCATGACCTACGGGACCCATTGACAGGGGTTCTTTCGGCAGTGAAACTCGGATTAGAGTTTGATAGCATAGACCGTATTCATGAGCTGTTATCTCTAATGGATAGTTCATTGGTCAGTTTAGATGCCTATATTGACAGTCTGCGAGACTATTATCTCTTAAGAAGAGGAGAACTCATGCTGTCCGAGATAAGTTTCGAAGAGCTCTTTGACAACATCCGCCAGTTTTACAGCATGTACACGCAAAATAAAGACGTTGCTTTTGAAATTTCAGTGGATCAAAAAGAGATCTTTAGCGGAGATAAAGCACTTCTAGAACTAATTTTGCATAATCTACTTTCTAACGCTTTTAAATACCAACGTAAAGGACAGGAAAACCAATACGTAAAACTATCCGTCTTGGTGTCAGAACGTAAAGCTAAAATTATTGTAAGTGACAATGGAATAGGTATATCGCCAGAGTATGTTGAGGATATCTTCAAACTATTCTTTAGAGCCAGTGATCAGGCTAAAGGAATGGGATTTGGACTCTATAACGTTCAAAATGCACTCTTGAAGCTACAAGGAAAAATTGAAGTGCAATCACAACCAAATCAAGGCACCACGTTTACAGTCGTCATACCAAGCAAATAAGCCCTTTATGATTGCCTTCATATCCGATGGAAGGCTGGGAGGACTATCGCAACCCAAACAAGCATTTAAATAAAAGTTGACTTTCCTAAAATTAGAATATTTTAGGAAAGTAGCTTCTGACGAAGCAAAAACTCCAACTGATCATTAGAAGTTTCGAGCTGAGAATTGGTTTCCACAATTTTTTGACGCTCAGCGTAGACATCATAAGCGCGTTGAATTGTTTGATCAAGTTCCTCTTCACTCCAAGGCTTATTGAGATAATGAAAGATTTTCCCTTTATTGACAGCATCAACAACAGCTGCCATATCTGTATATCCTGTCAAAAGGATACGCATTGGAGCTGCATTAATTTTGATAATCTCCTCCAAAAACTCCACACCAGTCATTTCCGGCATCCGTTGATCAGTAATGATAATATGTATTTGGTTGTTTTTGACAATATCGATTGCATCGGCACCGCTTATTGCCGTAAACACTTTATACTTTAGTCGAAATGTCGCTTTAAAAGAAAACAAATTGTTTTCTTCGTCATCAACGTACAATATCGAAATCTTCTTGTCTTCCATAAGCTTATCGTCTGAAATACAAATTTACGTAATAAATTTGCTGAATTAATAACAGATTAAAGAGTTTTATGTTTTCCTAGCAGAAATAATACGCGAAACTCAATAAAAACTAAAGGGATCAGTAATCCAAAACCGAAGCGTCAACACTAGAACACATCTTTTTCCTGAGTTTGGTTACATTCCTGAATTCATAGGGACAGCCTCGACTTTTGCTCGCCCCGGTTTCGGAAATCCTCTTATGTTTCTCTATCGCCTGTCTATTGATTGCTCTTCGATCAATAATAATATCTTATACTGAAATAACCTAAATATCATATTTTAGCATATAACATTAAGTAACGGATTTTATAACCTCTCGGTATGACAAAAATGAAAAAGCCGCTTTAAAGGCACTCTAAACACACAAAAAAAGCCATTCTACTCACGTAAAATAGCTTTTTTTGAAAGTGACCCCGCTGAGGCTCGAACTCAGGACCCACAGATTAAGAGTCTGTTGCTCTACCAACTGAGCTACGAAGTCATTCGATAAACCAAATGTAAGGTTCACCGCAGAAAAAGTCAAGTGGAAAAGAATATTTTTTTGACTTTTATGACATTCAAGCGAGATTTTTGATCCTTTTGTAATAAACTAGCGAACTGTAAAAAAAGAGTCCTTTAAACTATTTATTCTTCCGCTGTATATTTTCCTTTGTCCTTGGAACGGCGATCTTTCCCATAATCATCGGTCTAAATTCCATCTCTATAGGCCTATCCAATTGGATTTTGGCCCCTTTCTTGAACGGAATAACGACTGTTTTATAGCCGATCATCTGCGCACGAAGCTCTTGATCTACCCGAAACAAAGCTTGTGGTACCCATAGTTGAAAATATCCTTTTTCATCTACTTCTGTACGATAGCTTCCTAAGGAAACTTCTGTTCCCATCATGCTCACATCACTTCCAGCGCAAACAACTTTACCCTTTATACTTACTTTACTACTATCCCGACTTCCTTTTAATACAGGCTTATCGTTTACGGATAAATTGCTTCGGCCTTGCTGTCTTAGCTCATCATTTTTAGTTTGCACAACAACAACCTCTCCTGTAAGTTTGTTTTGTGCTTGAGCGACATGAAAACTCAATGATCCGACCAACATTAGACCTGCGGCAATACCTGTCCACCCTCCTCGCCAAATCGGATTCTTAGAAAAAGAGAGCGTGGCATCCAATTCGCGCATCAACTGATCTTCATAAAATCGACCGCATAACCCTTTACTGGCTTTTTTTATTTGATCCACAATTTCCTGATCATCCATCTCTGAAAAATCAACAACGATCTTTTCACATTGACCGCAGAAACGACCTTGCTCTTGTGGGGTCATCTTGTTCCAATCCGCAGAACAAGACTCTTTTACTTGTAATATAATATTTTCCATGTTACCTCCTGTTTATATTTTGAGAAGGGATGCAGGAAAATCGTGAATTTCATAATGAAACATCGAACAAAGTGATTAAGCGCTAACAAACAGACACTTAAAAAAATAAAACTTAAAATCGTCTATTGCTTTCCACAGGGTAAAGGGCGAGACCGAATGGAGTAAATCATGCGCTGAAGGACTATAAATAGCAAAAAAAATCGGAAGATCGTGTTCAAAAAAAATGAGGTTTCAAAAAATAGGCCGTCCAACTCTTTTGGACAGCCTATTTAAAGTAAGTAATTCTAATGCTTACTTCCTTATTTTATATTGTCAAGAATTTCCTTTATTGCTCTTTCCAATTGCGGATCTTTATTTTCCATCCGATCTCGGACCGTATTTTTCACAAGTATATCAGGGGCGACACCGGTTTGTTCGAGATCCTGACCATCAAGCGTATAACATCCCCAAGATGGCAGACGATAGTTAGAGCCATCTACTAAGCCTTTGGCTGATGTAAAAATGATCCAGCGGTAGGTCTCATTGCCGATGATTTTACCCAACTTCAATGCTTTAAAACCTGCTGCGGTCATCTCGGCATCACTTAGAGATTGCTCATTAATTAACAGAACAATCGGTTTGGCTGCTGGTGCAAAATTACTTTGTGGAGCACGTTTCCCGCCCCGATATTGCCATTGTAAGTAAGGGCGCTGCGACAAGAATCGCAAAACTTCATCGTGAACATTCCCGCCAGTATTATACCTGAGGTCTAAGATAATGCCTTGTTTGTTATTCTCCTGTTCAGCCATATCGATCAGAAAGCGCTGCAACTCAGTATCCGACATATTTTTCATATGCGAATAAGCGATCTTATTGCTACTCAACTGATCCACTCGGCTTCGATTGTCTCTAATCCATTGGTCATAAAGCAAATCCCTAAAAGCGGCACTTGATACTGGACGAATATTTGTCTGGATTTCCTTGCCATGACGATTCAAGGTCAGTTGAATCTCTTCCTCAAGAGATGGCCAGGTGAAATAACTATCGCGATCGACCTGTGTATTCAATTTTGTACCATTAATGGCTACAAGAATATCACCTTCATGAATATCCACTTCCTTTTTTGCTGCAGGTCCATTCGGAACAATATAACTGATCTTAAATGGGTCGGTAGCATCATACACCACACCGATTTCGTTCGTTACGAAACCAAAAGGTTTACGTTCTTCCTGCCCCATTGAACTGAAACCCAAATGTGACGAATTGAGTTCGCCCAACATATCATTTAAAAGGATGCGCAAATCTGTTCGATCATTGATCCCCGGAAGATATTTTTCATATTTCTTTTTGACCGCAACCCAATCGACACCATGGAAGTTACTATCGTAAAAATTTTCCTCCAGATTGGCCCATGTTTCGTAAAACATTTGATTAAACTCTTTCTCAAGATCCCGATTGAATTTAAAACTCATTGTAATTGCATCAAGCTTATTCAAATCGAGATTATATTTCTGAATTGTTCCTCGGTTCAATACAAAATACTTGCCCCCAGCTTCTAAAAATTGGCCCATTCCCCCGTCCGTGACCTTTTCAGTTTTCGCTGGAGCAAACAATTCATACACGGTACGATATGCACTATATTTCCCTTCGTGATTGGATGAATAGAACAAATAAGATTTATCTCCCTTTTGTATCACTAATGGGTCGAATTGTGTTCCAAATGCTGGGCTGACTTGCTCAATCCGGTCGCGCAATCCTTCTAAATCCATTTGAACCAAAACAGCCTTCTTTGGTTCGGTCGATGGACTTGTCCCTGGCTTATCTTTTTCGGTATCACTATTCTTTTTATCCTTAGCACCAGCTTCCTTCTTAACTGCACCAGTTTTATTTACAGTCGTATCTTTCTTTTCAGGTGTTAAAAATAACTCATCAAACTTTGCGCTACGATACGGCTGATCAAAGTTGGTCAATGCCATCCGGAAAATACTTGAGTTTTGCATACCGGTAGGGTAGGACGGTTTGGTTCTATTGCTCGCAAAATAAATGTATTTGCCATCAGGAGACCAATATGGCGCAGCCTCCGTAACACCTGTATTTGTCAAATTTGTCGTTTGCCCACTTTTCAGGTTATGCACAAAGATATCTTGTTCAAAATTGCGTATCGCTGTGAACAAAAGATAATTTCCGTCCGGAGAAAATGAAGGTGAAGAATTTTGAAAGGCCCAGATTTCATCTTTAACCACCGTCTGGCTTTTCAAACTTGTCAAATCCAATGTACGAACTTCATCGCGACCACTGAGGTATACAGCTTTTGTTTTATCTCCATTAAATGCAATATCACGATTGTTGCGCAGATCTTCCGTCAATTGTTTGACCTCACCTTTACCATCTGCACTGCGAGAAAACCAGTTCTGATACCCTTGATAAGTTTGGCTGTAGAGTAGCGTTTTACTGTCTTTAAGCCATTTAACTTCCATAATACGCTCTCCTTGACTAGGCATCTGGCGAACAAACTTCCCTTCGATATCCGAGACAAACAACTCGCCGCGGGATACAAATGCCATTTTCTTTCCGTCTGGAGAAACGTCGAAATTACTAATGTTACCTGAAATGTTAAACTCTTTCAGTTTTCCGAGTACCTGGTTACGGTTAAGGGCGATGCTGGGTTGTATCGTTTTCTTCCCATTGACATCGTAAATATAAAGCTGATAGCCCTTTTCAAATGCCACTTTACTACCGTCCGCAGCAACAAAGGGACGCTTGATAGATTCTGGGAAAGACGTTAATTGGATTTTCGATTTTCCCGCGATTTGATAGAGATTGTACTCACCATTACTTTCGTCGGACACATAGAATATGTTGCCTTTTTGGTCTACTGTCGGCCAAAAGTCCTTACCTATATAATCCGTATATTGTTGAAAAGCTTTTGTTTTGGGATTATAAGACTTGATGTCCGGATTGAAAGCACCTTTATAGCGTTTACGATTCGCCGAACTATAGCCTTCCCAGCTGTCATTGAATAAAAGTTCGCCCGAAGGGGTCGGTACAACATTACTAATATAGTTGAATACATGTGGAAACAACCGCGTTGCCGTGCCGCCATCCAAAGCAACCTGATAGGCGCTCATTCTATTGTAACGCGATGAGGTAAAATAAAGAGATTTACTATCCCAGCTCCAGCTGTCTACCTCGTCGGAAGCATCATGGGAAGTGAGCTGACGGATGTCTCCTCCTGCAAGAGGCATCACATAGACATCCATATTACCATTTTGATTGGCCGAAAAGGCGATCCATTTTCCATCCGGGGAAATTCGTGGATTGATCTCATTTCCTTCCATTCCTGTAAGCCGCACTGCAACGCCACCCTGACTCCCTACTTTCCAAAGGTCACCTTCGTAGCTAAAAACCATTTCTTTGCCATCTGGACTCAACGTCGGGTGGGATAAAAATGTAGGCTGCTGGGCAATAACACAGGCTGTTCCAGCATAAGCTAGAACTGTACTTAAAATTAGTTTTTTTATCATGTTATCTAGGAGGCTAATAATTGTTTGCCAATACAAAGGTAGAATAGGGATTGAACAAATCCACTATGAAATGCAGAAGAATTTGAAATTTTATATTTTATGCTTTTCCAGTCTTGTTTCAGGGAATCACAGACCTCCTTCTAGTCAGCCTACAGGTATACATCCGTTAAAGGATTAGGAGACGCTACTATTTCATCCCTAAGTATTTACAGCATTTACTCACTTAAAGTGTGACACACATAAAATAAACTGAAACAAATTCACCTCATTTAACGTTTTTATACCAAGATTGGTTATTACAAATAGTATGCTATTGGCTAAGATTATTTTAACCGAACTCAAAAAAATCATAACATTATTTTCTTCTTGGAACACTTAAAAGAGATGATAATTATCAATACAATTGCATATAATTATCACCAAACAAACCAACACGCTGAATATAAACACATTAGCACATACAAGCCACAATACAAAAGTTCAGGTATTTTTTTAAATCATTCTATTTTTAAATGAGATACTTATCCTTAACTTTGCACCCTCAAATCAGAAACTATGGACGCAACGTTAACTCACTCAGAAGAAGATCTTTATAACAAACGAAATCGCATAAGAATTGCGGTATCCCTTTTCTTTTTTTGCCAAGGCATTGCGTTCGCCTCCTGGGCAAGCCGGATCCCTGTGATTAAAGCACATCTCAACCTAAGTGAAGGCCAATTGGGCACCATCTTATTGATGCTTCCTGTTGGACAGCTTGCCACCATGGCCTTATCGGGAAAACTAGTCACAAAATATGGCAGTGCGAAAGTATTACGTATTGTCCCCATCGCATATGCCTTAGTATTATGTTCCATTTCCTTCGCACAGAACGCATGGCAATTGGGCTGTATTTTATTTCTATTTGGCGTAACGGGCAATATGTGCAATATTTCCGTCAATACACAGGGAGTGGCAACGGAACAGATTTTCAAAAAGTCTATTATGACCTCTTTCCATGGTGCCTGGAGTATTGCAGGATTTACAGGAGCATTGGTTGGTCTATTAACGATGAACCTCGGACTGAACACTTTGTCACATTTCTTAATTATCTTATGCTTTGTCATAGGCAATACACTAGTCAATCAAAGATATTTAGTACCGGGAAAATCTCCTCAAAAAGAAAAGCGAAGTTTTTTCTCCAGACCCGAAGGGAGCTTACTTCAACTCGGCATTATCGGATTTTTCAGTATGGCCACAGAGGGAGCAATGTTTGACTGGAGTGGAGTATATTTCAAAGAGATCGTGCAAGCGCCCGAAAATCTTGTTGTTGTCGGTTATGCTTCTTTTATGATCATGATGGCCACAGGCCGTTTTGTTGGAGATGCAGTCATCCGCAAATTAGGACGGAAAAGAACCCTTCAGTACAGCGGCCTATTGATGTTCGTCGGCATGATGACATCTGTTGTCTTTCCGGAATTTACCATCTGTACTTTAGCCTTTATGTTAGTTGGGATAGGTGTTGCCTGCAACGTTCCTTCAATCTACAGCATTGCTGGACAGAATAAAAATGTGTCATCTGGGGTAGCTCTGGCGATGGTTTCTAGTATTAGCTACCTGGGCTTTCTCATGGGACCTCCCTTAATTGGATATATTGCAGAAGCCTTTAGCCTACGTTACTCCTATGGTGTTTTCGCCTGCTTTGGTTTGCTAATGTTTGCTATGGTGGGGCGACTATCCTTATTTAAGGATACATCCCTTGCTTAAGACAATACATATCCTTTACTAAAAACAAAGTTTAGATTTTAACCTGAAGGAATTTCAGGCTAAATGACATGCGTTTACTTCTCAATACATAAGGCATTGCCAGCAGATAAAAACAAGCAGTTCCGGTACCCAAAATAGATCCGAACCATATATCTTCAACAAAATGCTGTCCTAAGTATACCCTAGAGTAGGCTGTCAATACCGCAAGACCAAAGGCAAGTACACCAAAAGTTCTATTCTTTGAGATAATAGCTACTGTAGCAGCCATAGCAAAGGCTGAAGTGGTATGCCCAGAGGGAAAAGAATTAAAGTGCGCGACCGGCAGCCAGGAAACGACATGGAACGTGGAATCACCCCGGAAAACAGTCGCTGGCCTGTCAACATCAAAAAGATTCTTCAATACGCAACAGATCAACCCCGAGAAAGCATACGTCCCGAGTACCGCGCGAGCGAAGTTCCATTGCTGTGTACAGCAGTAAGCGATTACAACGCCAATAACAAAAAGACCGTCTCCAAAATAGGTCTGTATTGTAAAAAAAATATCAGCCCAGAAGGCATGTCGTGTATTAATAAAATGGAATGAATCGCTCTTTGGGACAAAAAATACAACTGCTGTCACCAATAAGGTCCAAATTGCGAAACAAATAAAAAAAGCCGAATTAGCAGCACAGACCTTCCTTAATTGGCATAATAAAATTCTTCCCATTCAATTATATAACTTAAAGCCCAAAAGTAAAATGGATGTATTAGTAAATGATTAACCGAAAATAAAAATATTTTTAAAAATTTACAATTATATTACGGAAATATTTTGATAAGATCGCGAAATGCATTAGTCATTTTAAACAAAAAAAGCGATGGGAATCCATCGCTTTTTACCAGTAGCCCCGAGCAGAATCGAACTGCTATCAAATGTTTAGGAAACATCTATTCTATCCGTTGAACTACGGGGCCTTTTCAGAAGCCAAACTTAGGCTTATTTTACAAATAAGTCAATAGCAAGCCTAAAATCCTGTCATTTTTTTTCAAAATAGATTTCCTAGACGAAGAATTAATGTTTATGTGCATTGTGAGCGACTGCCATCACAAAAAAAATCCGCTGCAAAAAACTGATTCAATAAAAAGTCAAACCGGAAAAATAAATGAGAATAGAGAAGGAAGAAAAAAATGTGGAGGGAGAAGGATTCGAACCTTCGAAGCCGAAGCAACGGATTTACAGTCCGTCCCATTTGACCGCTCTGGAACCCCTCCAGCATTATGCTGTTCTGAATTGAACGTCGCAAAAGTAGGTTTTGATTTGCATAATTGCAATTATTTTATGCCGTAAATTTGTAACTATCGCTGTATTAATCCATTTATTTTTACTTATTACCTACTCAACATCCCAGAGACCGTATCAATTTATCATTATTATAATAAAAACTTATTGTTATAATCCAGTCATAATAGATTTTGACAATAGTGTATTGCTAAAATCAATTCGCTTTTTGGAAAGAGTTGCTGTATCTTTGTGTCAACAAAAAAAAGAAAGATATATTATGAGTTTCACAGGTAAAAGTTTTCCAAGCATTACAGTAGATGCAATTGATTATTTAGGCGATAATTTACAAATCAACATTTTTGAAAAAGCGGTTAAAGAAGGTAAAAAAGTGCTTTTATTTTGGTACCCAAAAGATTTCACTTTCGTATGTCCTACTGAGTTACATGCTTTCCAAGAAGCTGCTGCCGAGTTTGAAAAACGCAATACGATCTTAATCGGTGCTTCATGTGATACAAATGAAGTTCACTTTGCGTGGTTAAACACGGCAAAAGATAACGGTGGTATTGAAGGTGTTGAATATCCTATCTTAGCAGATACTAACCGTAATTTATCAAGTGTATTAGGAATTTTGGACGTTCAAGAGGTTGAACACCCAGAATATGGCACTTTAGCACAAGGTTCTGCTGTAACTTACAGAGCTACTTATTTAATCGACGAAACTGGCCGCGTATTCCACGAATCTGTAAACGATATGCCTTTAGGCCGTAACGTTAAAGAATATTTACGCTTGATCGATGCTTACGCGCACGTACAGAAATTCGGTGAAGTATGTCCTGCAAACTGGGAAGAAGGTAAAGACGCCATGAACGCAGACAGAAAAGGTGTAGCTGATTATTTAGCTAATCACTAAAAATACAAGACCATAGGTCTCATCAACAGGAGCTTTTCGGTTCCTGTTGATCTCTCCAACAATCACCTTAATAATAAAATCATGTTACAAGAATTAGAAAACGATAATTTACAAGAAATTGTAAACAATAACGATATTGTTATGGTTCAGTACTCCGCGACTTGGTGCGGAAACTGCAAAATCATGAAACCAAAATTCAAAAAATTGGCGGGAGAAAATGACAGCGTGCCTTTTGTAATTGCTGATGCAGAGAAATTCCCTGAATCTCGTAAATTGGCGAATGTCAATAATCTACCAACTTTTGCTGCATTTAAAAACGGTAAATTGGTCAATCAAGTACAAACAAATAAGTTGGACGCATTAGTAGAATTATTCAATGAAACTTCCGGTAATTAAACATTTGACAGAATTCATCGAGCAAAATGATGTGGATTATGTCTTGGAAACCATCGAAACATTAGAAGCGCTGACAGAAGCTCCTTTGAAAGATGAAGAACTCGATGTTCTTGGTGAATTGATCTCCAATCTATATGGGGCTGTGGAGGTCGATAAATTGATAAAAGAAGGTAACTCCAAAAAAGATGCTTTAAACATGTTTATGAAGCGTGTTCTAGGCGCGATTGACAAATAGTCTTTACTGCAAACAGCCTAATCGTGAAACTTTCTTTTCAAGGTGTCCTTATCCGTTTTTGAGTATACGAAGCAAAGAGGCTTATGCCGACTAAAATTCCTAACGAATTGGCTATGTCCGAATTTGGTCGATCATTTTTTTTGAAGATAGAAGAGGATATATCCGAAAAAAAAATCGCTGTATTGCAGCATCTTAAACGAATAACACCCGTATATGATTAGTTTTTCAAACGCTAAAATGTTAACAAAATTTAGCAATGTGGAAAACTAATTAAAGTAATCTAACAGAACTAAATATTTTCTACATATATTTACTATGTTAAAGGTTGCCACTTGGAGCGAAGCGACAAAATAACTATTCTCTAAAAATTCGTTTCAGGAAAAAATATTTTAATTGTTAAACGGAAATTCCAACATGATTGGAATTTCCGTTTTTTATTTTCTGTGGATATTTACGACAAAATCTCTTTTTCAACTTCAGTCACTGCCCACCCCTTTAACTAAGCTATTCCGCTCATTTACCTTGGATATTTATAAGCTTTATACAAGACAACAGCCTATTGCAACATCAAAGGACAGACAAACACTGTCAATAAAATTACAATAGCCTATAATCTGTTGTTGATCAAAATCTTTATCTTTAAACATGCGAAAACCTTTTCTCTCTGCTATCATCATATTGGCGGGTATCCTATCCACTTCCATTGTTAAGGCACAGCATCCACAATGGAACGCTGCTGAAATCAAACTGAATCTAGAAAAACTGAATGTACTTGGTTCGGTTCTTTATTTTGCTGCACACCCAGATGATGAAAATACGCGACTGATTGCTTGGCTTGCACAGGAAAAAAAATACAAAACAGGCTACCTATCACTAACCCGCGGCGATGGGGGACAGAACCTTATTGGAACGGAACAAGGTATCGAACTAGGGTTGATCCGAACACAGGAACTATTGGCTGCGCGAAAAATAGATAAAGGCGAGCAATTCTTTTCTTCAGCCTACGACTTTGGTTTTTCAAAAACTCCCGAAGAGACTTTCGAATTCTGGGATAAACAAAGGGTACTTAGCGAAGCCGTATGGGTTATTCGCAAATTTAGGCCTGATGTCATTATCACACGTTTTCCTCCCGACCCCAGAGGTGGACATGGCCATCATCAAGCTTCCGCTATTTTGGCTCACGAAGCCTTTAAGGCAGCAGCCGACCCGACACAATTTCCCGAACAACTTCAATTTGTACACCCTTGGAAAGCTAAACGCTTACTTTGGAATACAGCTAATTTCGGCGGTCAAAACAACACGCGCGAAGATCAGTTAAAAATAGATATCGGCGATTATAATTCTTTATTAGGGACATCCTACGGGGAAATTGCGGCACAAAGCAGATCTTCACACAAAAGCCAGGGATTTGGTTCTGCTGCCCAACGCGGCTCGTCAATCGAATATTTTGCCTATGTAGA
The DNA here is from genome assembly GCA_031286695.1 of Sphingobacterium sp. Taxonomy (GTDB): domain Bacteria; phylum Bacteroidota; class Bacteroidia; order Sphingobacteriales; family Sphingobacteriaceae; genus Sphingobacterium. The sequence continues at coordinate 47,869 of JAITTY010000022.1, forward strand.
TGGTTCTCCTGCAGAGAAGACATTATTGGATGGCGTTGATACTTCATGGAAAAGAATACAAAATAGTGCAGAAATTCAATCTTTGATTGATCATATTAATCAGACTTATCAAATAGACAAACCTGAACTTGTCATTGCCGACCTTATCCAACTCCATAAAGCATTGGAACAAATTACTGACGATTACTGGAGAAATGAGAAGAAAAGAGAAGTTGAGCAACTGATTCTGGCCTGCGGAGGAATCTGGTTTGAAAGTATTGCCAAAAGCCCATCTTATGCTTTGGGAGATCAGATGAAAGTAGACCATTCCATCATTGTTCGACGCCCAAATGTGTCCGTTGAACTCACCCAAATAAACGGTCATGACATGCACGAAACCTTAAAAACAAATAGATTGCAAAAAGACTCCGTTCTTATATATGCTAACAGTACAACACAACCCTACTGGCTGATTGAAGCACATAGTAAAGGTAAATTTAACGTAAGCGACTTTAATCTTACCGGCTACCCCGAAAACCCAAATGCTCCACAGCTATCATTTGGACTTCGGATCAACGGCGAAAACATCATCTTCCATCAACCTATACAATATAAATACACAGATCCTGTACGGGGTGAAATCTATAACCCCATTGTAATTCTCCCACAGCTATCAGCTAAAAGTTCTAGCCCTTTAGCACTTACCCAAAACGCCGCCGCAGTCAAGGTAAATCTAACTTTTCACAAAAATGGGCTGCAACAAACGGGAACATTTAATATCATATCTAATATCCCTAAAGGCTGGGAAGTTTCGCCTCCATCATTTGACCTATCTTTCGACAAAGGAGGAAGTACACTTACCAAAGAAATTACGATAAAACCAATAGACAAATCGAAATCTTCTATTGATACACTAAGCTTTCAATTAGCAAAAAAAGAACACCTGAAAGAGATAAAAACCATCGATTACTCACATATTCCGAATATTGTTTATTTCCCGGATGTAGCAATAAAAATGAGCAATATCAATCTGATCAACGAAGTAAAAAGAGTGGCATACGTTCATGGGGCAGGGGATCTAATTCCTGAGTCGCTGGCTTCCATTGGTATTAAAGTCGATGTTTTAACTAGCGAACAGGCCTTAAAAGCAGATCTCAATAGCTATGATGCCGTGATTTTGGGTGTACGAATATTCAATGTCAACAGAGAAATTGCACAATTACAGAATAGACTTCTTTCTTATGTCAACATGGGTGGGACAGTCCTAGAGCAATACAATGTAAACAACGGATTAATCTCAAAACATTTTGGACCTTTCCCTTTTAGCATCGGCAGAAACCGCGTGACCGACGAAATGGCGAAAGTACACTTCGATAAGAACGATCCAATTTTCAACTACCCAAACAAGATCAGCGACGCAGATTTCGAACATTGGATACAGGAACGTGGATTATACTTTGCGGAAGATATTGACAAAAGATACCGCACCCCAATTACAATCCAAGACCCCAGAGAACCCCTGCACAACGGTTCTTTATTGATCGCCCAATATGGAAAAGGTAAATTTGTTTATACATCACTATCTTTTTTTAGACAATTGCCCGCCGGAATTCCCGGAGCTTACAGATTATTTGTAAATTTGTTATCAAAATCAAAATAATATAATAATGGAAAATCAGATTGACAACAACTGCACTTCGATAGATGCTGGTAAAGCAAAAGGAATTATTCTTTTAGTTGCTGTAGTGTTTGGTGCATTAATTGGATTCACTGCAAACGAGACATTTTTAAGCATCTTTGGCGGTGCCGCTGTCGGATTGATTATTGCAGCAATTTTTAATAGCGTCATTTATCCTCAGAAGCCTTCTGATAGATAAAAAATATGAATAGCTGGAAGCGCTTCTACTGGTTGGTCGTTATCTGGCTATTTGTATTTATCCTTTTTCTGTACTTTTTCACTAAACACTATTCATGAGTACAGCAGATTGGATCGTTTTATTCCTGACGCTTTTATGCATTGTCGTTTATGGCATGTATAAAAGCAGAGGCATCAAAAATATTGATGGGTATCTTCTAGGCAACCGCTCTTTGCCTTGGTATCATGTAGGTTTATCGGTAATGGCAACGCAAGCAAGCGCCATTACTTTCTTATCTGCACCCGGACTTGCCTATTCCTCCGGAATGAGTTTTGTCCAATTCTATTTTGGCCTTCCCTTAGCCATGATTGTCCTCTGTATTACATTTATCCCTATTTTCCATAAGCTAAAAGTTTTTACTGCCTACGAGTTTTTGGAAAAACGTTTTGACGTAAAAACCAGAGGGTTGACTGCTATTCTGTTTCTGATACAACGAGGCATATCTACAGGTATAACAATCTTTGCTCCTGCGCTAATTATATCAACTATACTCCATATTGATCTTACCTGGACCACATTGGCGATCGGAAGTTTTGTTGTTATCTATACAACCTATGGAGGAACCAAAGCCGTATCTCATACGCAACTGCTTCAAATGAGCATTATCTTTGGTTCTTTACTCGTTGCAGGCATACTGGTCATTCATCTGCTCCCAGAGAATATTGGTCTATCAAAAGCGCTTCATATTGCAGGAAAATCTGGGAAAACCAATGCGTTGGATTTTACTTTTGACCTCAACAATAACTATACACTCTGGACAGGACTGATCGGTGGTTTTTTCCTCCAGCTTTCCTACTTTGGAACTGACCAAAGTCAGGTAGGTCGTTATTTGACGGGAGCTTCAGTCAAAGAAAGCCGCATGGGATTGATCATGAATGGACTCCTGAAAATTCCGATGCAATTTGCTATTCTACTCATTGGAGTCCTGGTATTTGCCTATTATCAATTCCATCAGCCGCCTATTTTTTTCAATCAAGTCGAAATCAAGAAGCTTAAAGAAAGTAAATATGCCCCTGATTATCAGATGCTGGAAGAAAGGCATAGCGAACTATTTAAAACACGTGAATCTGTTGTTCAGCAGCTCAATACAGCATTGGATCACAACGATAAAAAAGATATTGCCAATTATCGAACCTCGCTGGGGCAACTTAATGCCCAAATGCAGCAGGTAAAAGAAGGAACTTTAGACTTAATCAAAAAGAATAACCCAGCAGCGGAAACCAATGACAATAATTATGTATTTCTTTCTTTTGTGACAAGCGTCTTTCCAAAGGGCCTAATTGGGCTTCTCATAGCCGTCATTTTTCTCGCATCTATGGGTTCGACAGCAAGTGCCATTAACTCATTGGCTTCAACAACGACCATTGATATCTATAAAAGATTCATTAACCGTGACTCATCCGAAAAGCAGGACCTATTATGGTCTCGCTTATTTACATTGATCTGGGGTACATTTACCGTAGCTGTAGCTTTGTACGCCAACAGACTGGGCAATCTCCTCGAAGCGGTCAATATCTTGGGTTCACTATTCTATGGTACTATCCTAGGGATTTTTATCGTCGCCTTCTACATGAAGAAAATTCAAGGCAAAGCTGTTTTCTTTGCGGCAATACTTTCCGAAATTATAGTGATCTCCATTTGGATGATGAACAAAATTCCTTTTCTCTGGCTCAATCTTATTGGCTGTGTCGCTGTTATGCTGATCGCCTATTTCCTACAAATAGGAATTAAAGAATCTCATTTTATAAAGAACAAAAAATAGTGTGCGTAAAAGAAAAAGCCTGATTGGGTTCAGGCTCAGTATTTTTTATAGATATTGTACAAGACACTTTTATCGTATATGGTCAATTCAGGTGTCGTATCGCGCACAACAAATTTTCGTTTAAAGGCAACGATAGCCGCCTTTAAATTGGATGTGTCGTAGCCAATGATTTTAAGTGCATCTATCGCACTAAAACCATCAGGAGGGGCCACAAGCTGTCCTTCATCATACCATATACCAAAACCTCGTTCTGCAAGCTTTTTCCAAGGGAAAAAAACACTTGGATCATTCTTCCGTGATGGTGCAATATCGGCATGTCCAATAAAATTATTTGTGGGAATTAAATAACGTGATTTCAAGGTATCAAGCACAGTCATCAATGAAGTAATTTGTGCCTCGGGAAAAGGTTCCCTGCCATTATTGTCCAATTCGATACCAATAGAACAGGAATTCATATCCACGATAGAACCCCACTTTGCCACACCTGCATGCCAGGAACGAACATAATCGTTCAGCATTTGTATAATCTCACCGTTCCGGCCAATAACATAATGTGAACTTACCTTGGTCCGTGGGATCTGAAATGTTTTGATCGTCTGCCCAATGCTATCCTGCGCTGTGTGATGAATGATAACAAAATTTGGTTTACGAACATCATAATGGATCGCTTCCTCCTGACGCCAATAAGCGTGGGTGCCGGATTTCTGAAGGAAAAGAATTTTTCTTTCCTCCGGTGTCAGTAAATTGGTATCTGGCTTTGCCACAACCTTCTCCTCCAACGCTACTGCCGGGGCAAAAGCTGCCACAAGCGGTTTTGAAGCCACTGGCTGAACTTTTGACTTGCAGCTCGCAAAAGACAGCAATGAACAAAGTAATATCCCCACTGACACTGATCTAAACATTATTTTGGTAAACTATAGACAATCCCCATCGCTAAAGACTGGCTTAATTGCACTCTTGAAATAACATCGGGATCATAAATCATGATGCCATTTAGGTTCACATTGATTACTCGGGTAACTTTCGCTGTTACGGTTACATCTAAACGATGTGTCGGATTGGAAAGTTTCTCGTAATCTGCAAAAAGATTATAACGTGCTTTTACGTTCAACTTATCTGTGAAATTTTTGTCTAAGTTACCCGTTAACTGGAATGCCAATGCATTTGCAAAAGACCGGTCCTCTTTTACACCAAATCGTTCGCCTGTACCTGCGCTCGGATTATTAGGATCCCTATAATATCCGTACTTCTCGAAAAACCCTTCTCCTGAACGAGGTTTAACGCGCTCATCCAAGATAAAAGTCTGGCGTGCAGTACCGGTACCGAAACGTAGGGAAAACTCATTACTCGGCTTATACTCAAGACCGAAAGACTCCGTCAAATAAGCTGGGGCCATAAAAGCATTCTCAATATAGTCAATCGTATCTCTACCATTTACCGTTTTATATTTATAGCCTGCGTCAAATTGTGACTCAAATGTCACTGACGTAAACAAAGCCCAATTGTTTGACAATTTATAAGAGAGTTTATTATCCCAAAATATGCGGTCATTATTTTTCTTCGCAATATTATTGGTGTTCTTAATCTTTCCATAACGTAAATCAACTTCAGTGACAAAGTTGAAATTGTCTCTGGTATAATCCGATTTATGATTAGCATTCAATCCTACAGCAATAGAACCAACACCACCACCTTTCCAATTATCATTAAATGAAGCCTGGTTTAAATTGATCCCAAATTTCGTCCAATGCTTCCAATAATCTACCTCTAGATTTAGTTTTGGGACTACAGGACGAATCGTTTTAATATTTAGAGGTTGTTCTCTCTGTACGGAAATTACGGTATCTGGTTTCGCTCGAAGATCTTTCAGATCCTGTGCCTTTAAGCTGGTCATAGAAAGGCAAAGCATAGCTATGCCGACAAAATTGAATAACTTCATTCTGAAAACGTCTATTTTTTTGTTTACGGTACTAATTTATAATTAATTGTTGGAAAAGGCTCAATAAAATATTCCGAAGGGCGCAATTGATACCGCGAATAACAATCCTTGATATAATTCGTCAGCTCATAATCACTCGCAGCCAGAATAAAGAAATAGGAGGGTCTGAATATCCTTCTAAATCGTTCTGCTTCTTCACTGTTAAGTCCTGTAACCTTGCCAATAAGCTCTTTCGTAAATTTATAATCGATCACATTTTCTTTATAATCGTTTTCAATAGTTTTGGTCAGTCGTCGTGCTCTTTTGGCCTCCTTGCTAAATAAGCTATAGATTGAATTGATGCTTAATCCCGCGCCAGTTGGACCGACAGAAAACACATCGCCGTAACCTGAAAGGCGATACGCTTTCTCATAATCCTCTTTTGCCTTTTTCAGAATTTCTTCGGGGCTCTTACGCGCAAAAACCTGAACCTCATCTATATAAAAAGATTCACGTACCAAATGAAATAGCAACAAACCACGGTTATCCACCTGAAGAGTATCTGAAAAATAGCCTTTACATATCGCAACAATATGATCTCCTAGCTGTGCATTAAAGACAAATTCTCCCTTAATAGTATTATAATTGACCTCCCCGGTACGTAAGTTGGCCAGTTTTACATTTCCAATACGTTGTTTGGTATTTTTATCAAAAACGATACCCTCGACTTTTTTATCTTGGCAAAAAAGTTGAGAAGTAACGCCCATGAGGGCAATAAGTAGAAAAATATATCGCAATAGTATCACTTTCGTAAAACTACTATATCGCCGTACAAAAGCGAAATATTTAACATCTTTTAAAGCGTAACTATTTAGATATAACCAATAGCTGGCCTAAAGATAGCGCATCATCGCTCAGACCATTCAAAGATTTGATCTGATCAACGGATACATTGTACAGCTTACTGAGCGAATATAACGTATCCTGAGCTTTAACCTCATGGATACGCATAGCCACAGGGCTCTTAATTTCTTCTGTTTTTACGACTGCAGGAGGTGTTTCTTGGACATTTTGTACGATCTCGACCTGAACGGTCTCTTCTCTTACAACTTTTTCACGCGGAGATTCACCGCGATCATATTGATCAAGATGGTATCTTTCAATCATTTCGATCAACAATTCAGGGTAACGTGGATTGGTAGCATACCCCGCCGCTTTCAAGCCTTTAGCCCACCCCTTATAGTCATTCTTATCCAACTTAAAGAGTGCCGCATATCGCGGTCGTAAAAGAAACTCCGAGTGATCTCGAAAAGATTGCTCGGGATTCTCATAAACACGAAAGCAATCATTAATATTATCATCGGGACGAGTCACGGATTTTCCCTTCCAAACGCCACCGCATTTAATACCGAAATGATTATTAGCCTCACGAGCTAAATAGCTATTACCATTACCTGATTCCAGTAAAGCCTGAGCAAGTTTAATACTAGCAGGAATGCCATATTTATTCATCTCTGCAACAGCAACATCTTTGTAATGAGCAATATAGTCATTACCAGCCATGGTCGGCCGCCCTACAGAAGATGATGAAGAAGTTTTTGAATTGGAGCCAGGTTTAGAGGCGGATATTGTACCTCTCCGGCTTGAGCATGATGTAATCAACATCATGAATACAAACATGCCATAAAAAAACTTCTTCATGCAATAATGTCGCGCTTATTTTTTTGTTGACGAGAATCTATTTTGCTTAGCATCATTATCAAACATATCCAAATGATATTGTCTAATAGTAGCGAGTACTTTTGCTGTCCAACCTTTACTCGTCGAGTAACCGGAACGAGCAATCGCTTTTACCCAAGCTTCGTATTTTTCACCAGGATGTTTTTCAAAAAGGCTTTGGGTAGTCTTTTTTCTTTTTACTATTCCTACAAAATCGTCATACGAGTCCATTACAGACCGATAACCTTTGTAAGCTGACCGAATAACGGTACTGTTGTTTTTTCCTTTGACACCAAAATGGTTATTCAAATTTTTTGCTACCCTGCTACCACCATTTCCGCTTTCATGCATGGCGATCGCTAAGATAACCGATGCTGGAACACCGTGTTCCTCCATCATTTCTTTTGCTATTGGACTGTACTTATCGACATATGCCGCATTACTTTGAGCTGAAACTTTTGTTAATCCAAAAGTTCCCAAAGCTAGTAACAGTACAAAGCTTTTTAATTGTTTTAAATTCATGAAGAATGTTTTAGTTCACAAATTACTTCTTGCGCAAGGCAAAAAGTCCGTCTCGAATCGGTAATATTACCTTTTCTACGCGCTTGTCCTGAGCTAAACGTGCATTCAAATCAATGATCTGCTTTGTTTGGTTGTCTGGTTTTGAATCTAACACCTTACCTTTCCATAAGACATTGTCAATCAAAATAAGTCCCCCAGACGGAACTTGATTTATTATCGTTTCGAAATAATATAAATTTCTCTTTTTGTCCGCATCGATAAATACCAAATCAAATGTTTCATCTAATGTAGGTAATATTACCGCTGCATCTCCAATATGATATCTAATTTTATCTGCAAATGCCGATTCATCAAAATACCCCTGGACGCGTTCCTGTTGCTCTGCATTGATATCGATAGTATGTAATATCCCATCTTCTTGCAGCCCTTCTGCCAGACATAATGTTGCATATCCCGTAAACGTTCCTATTTCCAAGATACGTTTCGGAGCAACCAATTTACTCAATAAAGAAAGAACTCTTCCCTGGTAGTGTCCAGATAACATATGGGGCATTGTTTCCTTCAAATATGTCTCCCGATTTACCCTTTTCAGTAACGAATTTTCCTCGTCTGTAGTATGTTCCAAATAGGACTCTAAATCGTCGGCAACAATTTCCATAACCACAAAGGTACCAAAAAACTTTTTTATGAAAAAAACTTTTTTTTACAAAAACCTGAATACCAACTAAATACAATTAACCTTTTGTAAAGAGCATTTTTTGGAAATCGCGTCAGATGCGTAAAAAAGCGATATTGCCATTTTTTGATTTTTTATTTTGTTTCCAAATTTTATTAAAAAAATAGCCCACTAAAAGATGATATTTTAGCGGGCTGTTATTTATTATTAAACAACAAATATATTAAGCAAGATCAGCAGTGATCAAGCGTAAAAATTCGGATCTCGTGACGTCATTTTGAAATGCTCCAGTAAATGCAGAGGTAGTGGTTACAGAATTCTGTTTCTGCACACCGCGCATCGCCATGCACATGTGTTTACATTCCATGACCACAGCTACTCCACGAGCACCCAAAGTTTCTTGAATACAATCTCTGATCTCATTGGTAAGACGTTCCTGAACCTGCAGACGACGCGCAAAAATATCAACGACACGTGGTATTTTGCTTAAACCTACAATATGACCATTGGGAATATATGCGATATGTGCTTTACCAAAGAAAGGTAACATATGGTGCTCACAAAGAGAATATACTTCAATATCCTTAACGACGACCATTTGACTATAGTCCTCCTCAAACATAGCCCCTCGCAATACCTCAGCAGCATCGATATCATACCCATGTGTCAAAAATTGCAATGCCTTTGCAACACGTTCTGGCGTTTTCACCAAACCTTCCCGTTTTGGATCTTCCCCCAGACACTCCAATATATCTGTATAATGAGCAGCGATGCGATCTACCTTTTCAGTATTGTATTTGTCGATCTTAATATATCCATCCAACTCTTCGTTGTCAAATGAGTGTTGACTCATAGTTTCTACTATTTAAATGTATTAAAGATTAATCGCCAAAATATTCGACGTAATTATTTTCTGTTTCATGCAAACGAACACTATGCAAGACCACTCCTTGTTCTTCAAACAGCGGTTTTAAGATCTTGAATATTTCGATTGCGATATTTTCCGTAGAAGCCATGACGCCTTTCATAAAATCAACATCTAAATTGAAATTACGGTGATCGACTTTGTCAATGATACTACGATTGATTATTTCTTTCATGATCTTTAAATCGATCAAAAAGCCAGTCTCCGGATTGACCTTTCCTTTAACTGTTACATAAAGATCATAATTGTGTCCATGCCAATTTGGGTTGGAACAGAGACCAAATACCTGCTCATTCTGCTCTTTACTCCAATCTTCACGATAGAGTTTGTGCGCGGCACAAAAACGTTCTCGACGAGTTATAAATACCATAATGATACAAAGATAAGGCTTTAGCTGCAATTTTAACATTTCCTTTTAACGAATGCCGTCAGAATATAGTAATATAATTAATGCGAGGGCCTTTTGCTATTAAACTAGGATGGAATTTCCTTATTCTTAGCCGCAACGAGATTTAGAGAATGAATTTGCTATAAGATTTTGTAGCGAAAGATTGGATGCACGTTGTTGAGAAAGCCGTACCAGATAATGCAGTCATTTTAGTATTATTTTCTTTGCCTTTTAGATAGGTTTTGGTTAGGTTTTAGTTAGGTTTTGTTTAGGTTTAGTTTAGGTTAGACCTAAATTATACCTAAACAAAACCTAAACTAAGAATATATAAAAGCTAAGCTAATATTTAAGAAGGTGATAGCTATTTATGACGTCTAACAGGACAAAAAAGATACAGTTCGGACGCTATGATTAAAGAGGGTATCCTTAGCAAAAAAAACAGTTAACTTTATTATTATAATCAAGCTCAGATTTGTAAGCAAGACTAATTGCAGACAGTATATTTTTATTCTAAAAAGAGGTTTGCGTGCAAGATAATTTGTAATTTTCCTTCAAAAACGAGCTCGTCATGCAAATATTAGTTATTGCGGCTACTTCATTTGAATTGCAGCCTTTTCTGGAAGTGGTGTCAAATTACGGTCAATGCGATACCTTAGTCACGGGTGTAGGCATGGTCGCCACAGCCTTTGAACTAGGAAGAGTGCTGCACGAAAAAAAATACGATCTCCTCATTAATATAGGGATAGGGGGATGTTTGGATCGTCATATTGAAATAGGCTCGGTTGTTCAAGTCGTTTCGGAATCATTTGTTGAACTAGGCGCGGAAGACGGTCATAATTTTATTCCAATAGATCAATTGGGCTACGGAAAATCTAAATTTACCTCGTGTTTACTGAATGACAAGGAGCTTAGGCTTCCTTTTCTAAAACAGGGAGAAGGAATTACCGTAAACAAAGTCCATGGTAACACAGAAAGTATCGAAAAAATTCAAAAACTGCATCCCGATAGCCTTGTTGAAAGTATGGAGGGAGCTGCTGTTTTCTATGCTGCCGACAAAATGACAGTTCCCGTGATCGAGATTCGTGGTATTTCGAATTACGTGGAGAAAAGGAACCGTGCCACGTGGAACATTCCATTAGCGATAATGAATAGTAATAAGGCACTTATAAAAACATTGGAATATCTGAACAACTTATATTCAAAAATTTAATACAAAAGTCATTTACTTATTAAAAAATGACATAAAACTATAGAATTAGCGAGTTCAAATCTTCAAAATATCAATTTTAAATAGTAGATTTGTAATCTAAAAATTGACACTATTTTACAACTGATGAGAGAAATACAATTCAGAGAAGCACTTCGTGAAGCAATGAACGAAGAAATGCGTAAAGACGACAAAATATTTTTATTAGGAGAAGAAGTTGCGGAGTATAACGGAGCTTACAAAGTAAGCCAGGGTATGCTTGATGAATTCGGTGCAAAGCGTATCATTGATACACCTATTGCTGAACTTGGTTTTGCTGGTATTGCTGTTGGTGCTGCAATGAATGGTTTGAAGCCAATTGTTGAATTCATGACATTCAACTTCTCACTTGTTGCAATTGACCAAGTAATCAATGCGGCAGCTAAAATTCACTCCATGAGTGGTGGACAGTTCTCAATTCCAATGGTCTTCCGTGGTCCTACAGGAAATGCGGGTCAGCTTGCAGCACAACACTCTCAAAACTTTGAGAACTGGTTTGCAAATACACCAGGTTTAAAAGTTGTGGTTCCTTCAAACCCATATGAAGCTAAAGGTTTATTGAAATCAGCTATTATCGATCCAGATCCTGTTATCTTCATGGAATCTGAGGTAATGTATGGTGATAAAGGGCAAGTTCCTGAAGAAGAATATTACTTGGAAATCGGAAAAGCTAATATTATCCAAGAAGGTACAGATGTAACTGTTGTATCTTTTGGTAAAATGCTTCCTCGCGTTGTCATTCCTGCAGTTGAAGAATTGAAAAAAGAAGGTATCAGCGTTGAATTAATTGACTTGCGTTCGGTACGTCCTATCGATTACCCTACAATCATCGCTTCTGTTAAGAAAACAAACCGTTTGGTAATCGTGGAAGAGGCATGGCCATTGGCGTCTATTTCTACGGATTTAGCATTCAATGTACAACGTAACGCATTTGATTATTTAGATGCCCCTGTAATCCGCGTAAATTGTGCAGATGTACCACTTCCTTATGCTCCAACATTAATCGAAGCCGCTTTACCTAGCGTTGAGAAAGTTGTTAAAGCCGTGAAAGAAGTATCTTATATCAAGAAGTAATATAAATTACATTCTTAAAAAATTAAAATCCCTTTTACTGAGTAAAAGGGATTTTTTTTATATTTAAGCTGGCCGATTGTTGCTTATTAAAAAAATTAAAATTCCATATATGAAAAAATTAAGAATTGCCTCTTTGATGGCTGTATTTGCATTTCTAGTGATATCTGCTTCCGCACAAAAGAAATACACACTACGTGTAAATCCTGATTCAGGGAAAAAAATATCGCAAAACCTTGTGATGACCATGGATATTGACGCTGCTGGCCAAAAAATGGTTACAGACCTTAATATGGGATTTGATATCACCAATACAACGAAAAAAGACAACATTTTCGCGTTTGACCTTAAATATACCGGAATCAACATGAAAATGAATATGGCAGGAATGGATATGACATACGACTCTAAAAACCCCGAGGCTAATGAATTTTCCAAACAGATGCACGCTACTTTAGGCAAGCTACTCGAAAATAGCATTAGCTTTAATGTTGATCAACTTGGCAAATCTTCGGATATCAAGTTACCTGAGGGTATTAACATGCCGTTTGATAAAAGTATGTTCGAAAATATAAGTACCGTATTACCTGAACAGCCAATTAAAATAGGTGATTCTTGGACATCCAAAACTGAATCAGATGACTCAGGCATTTCGGTGGAAAGCAAAATGACTTTAGTAGAAGCAAATGAGCTCGGCTATAAAGTAAATGTTGAAGGAAAAATGTTCGGCCCAGATGCAAATCAGGTAGGCAACGTGCAAGGTTTCTATATTTTGGATAAAAAGACCTGTCTTACCAAAATGACAGAAATGACCAGTGATGTAGATATGCCTGAAGCAAAAATAAAAACTACATTAAAAAGCCAATAAACCAATAGAAATAAAAACAAAATAGGGGCTAAAAAGCCCCTATTTTGTTTTTTATATGCATTAAATTATGCGTTGATCTCTTCTTTGTATTGATCAGCAGATAACAGAGCATCTACATCAGCAGCATTGTTCAATTTAATACGAACAATCCAACCTTCACCGTAAGGATCAGAATTGACCAATTCAGGAGATGCATCAATCGCTTCATTAACCGATAAAATTGTAGCTGATACAGGTAAAAACAAATCAGAAACTGTTTTTACGGCTTCAATTGTACCGAAAACTTCATTAGCGGCTACTTCATCACCTACAGTGTTTATGTCAACAAAAACGATGTCACCCAATTCACGTTGAGCGAAATCGGTAATCCCTACAACTGCTTCATCACCTTCAACACGAATCCATTCGTGATCTTTGGTGTATTTCAATTCTGCTGGAAAATTCATTGTATTTAATTTTTTGATTTTTAATGCCGTGAAGTTACAAAATATCTTTAATTGTCAAAAATGATATTCATCATAACATTTTTGTGTTTATTTTTAAGCTATGAATCCTCAAATCGAAAGACTTTACCAAATTTCACAAAAGAAAGAACGTCGCATCATTGGCCTTATGTCCGGAACTTCTCTAGATGGTCTCGATATCGCAATATGCCGCATAGAAAATGCAGGTAAGACAACAAAAATACAGTTAGAGCATTTCACTACAATGGATTATGAGGATGATTTCAGAGCACGAGTCCGTGAAGTTTTTGCAAAACGAAATATCGACCAACAATTATTTTCGGGACTGAATGCTTATATTGGAGTCACGCATGCCAAATTAATCAATACAGCATTACAACAATGGAATATATCAAGCAACGAGATTGATTGTATAGCCAGCCATGGACAAACCGTCTACCATGCTCCTCAATCGTTGACCAAAGATCGCAACTGGCCCAACAGCACTTTACAAATTGGAGATGGAGATCATATCGCGGTAGATACAGGTATCATAACCCTATCTGACTTTAGGCAGAAACATATTGCCGCAGGAGGAGAAGGGGCACCTTTGGCTGCTTACGGAGACTTCCTGCTTTTCTCACACCCCACAGAAAATCGCTTCTTGCTGAATATTGGTGGTATTTCCAATTTCACATTTATCCCAAGCCATCAAACAAAATTAAAGGCATATGCAACAGATCTCGGTCCAGGCAATACAATGATGAACCAATACATGAAGGCTAATTTTAATCAGGAGATGGATAGAGATGCCTATATGGCCAAAAAGGGACAAGTAAATGATGCGCTATTGAATCAATTATTAACAGAAGAATTTCTAACACTGCCATTTCCAAAAACCACCGGGCCAGAACTATTTAATTTGACCTATCTTGAAAAGGCGCAAGATAATACGAATACAACCGATCTATCCCATAAAGATGTCATGGCAACCCTGAATCGCTTTGCTGCTCAAGCAATGGTTAATGGAATTCGCAGACAGACTGAAGGTCTAACCGATGTCGCCGTATATATCAGCGGCGGAGGTCTACACAACCCTTTGCTGTTTGATTACATCAAAACAAGTTTACCGACAATTAAGGTACAAAGTTTTGCAACATTAGGTATAGATCCAGACGCCAAAGAGGCCGTCCTCTTTGCTTTGTTAGCAAATGAAACTTTGGTAGGCAACAAATCCAATGTAGCGCAAATTAAAGATTCGCCCGCTATCTGTATGGGCAAAATCAGCTTACCCGAATAATTATTCTGTATCGATGGCTTCTTGTAAAAATTCCTTAAAAGGAAGCATAGTTTTATAGGAAGTCACGATATTATCCAGTGCATTTTTCGCCGATAACTCCTTTATTGTTAAAGGCCTATCCAACACAAAACTCTTCAATTTGATCAAGTCAATAAACGGATTATCCTCACTATAACCTGCAGGCGCACGCTTCAGTAAATCTTCTTTGAAAAGTGCAATATTACTGCCTGTCAATACCGTTTTTAAAATTTCATCCAATTTATTACCACTGTAATCAATTTCTTGTCTTATTGCCTCTAAATGTTGCTTTTCTGGACGCCAATATCCACAGGCAATAAATGAATTTTCTGCTCCAATATGAATGTAGTACTCTGGTCCCTGCAACTTTCTTCCATCAACTGAAATTCCTGCCCCAAACCAACTTTTATAAGGTGTTTTATCATTTGAAAAGCGCGTATCACGGTAAATACGAAACAAACATTTACTAGCCTGTATGGAGGTATTAATTTTAGGGTCAAACTCACTCAATGCCGCAATTAAATCCGTTAAAAAACTTCTCACATCAGCCAATGCAGCTTCATATTTCCCTCTGTTATCGGCAAACCATTCCCTAGAATTATTAGCTTTCAATTCCGTTAAAAAATCAAATGTAGATTTTTGAATGTGACTCATAATACAATCAATTGATTAAAATTAAGAAAACATAGACCATTGGTGCCGCTAATAACAACCCATCAAATCTATCTAAAAAACCACCATGTCCAGGCAATATATTTCCGGAATCCTTGACATGTAAGCTCCGTTTCAACATAGACTCTACCAAATCCCCCAATGTTCCTACAATACTGATAATTGCTGCAATACTGATCCATTGCCAAAGCGGAAGATAACCGAAATATTTTTCCAGATTTATAGCTGCAACAATAGCCAAAATCAAGCCACCAAAAAAACCTTCCCATGTTTTCTTTGGCGATATTCGTTCGAATAGTTTACGCTTTCCGAAACTTCGTCCAGCCAGATATGCCCCAGTATCATTTGTCCACAATAAAATCAAGAAGCCCAAAGGCAGGACATAATTAAAATTTCCTTGGATAAAACCTAATTTGGAAAATAGGAAAAAAGGTAGGGTAACATAGGCTATTCCCAAAAAAGTATAGGCAATATCGTTAAAAGGAAACGTTCGCTTCTGGAAAAGGGAAATAATATAAGTCACACTGACAAAAGGAATAATCAGCACCAAAAATTTTTCTTCCAGTATATTCATCGAAATCAACGATCCCAATGCGAATAGCACCAGTGCAAGTGCTACACCTATACCCTTATTTGGAGCCCGTTCTTCGGATGATACTATTCCATAAAACTCATAAAGACACCAGGTACTTAGTAATGTGAAAAATATGGAATATACAAAAGCTCCCAAAAGAGTGGAAGCGATCATAACAGCTACAAAGATTATTCCGGTTATTGCTCTTGTCTTCATAAACTAAAATCCCCCTTCCGATTCCTCAATTAACCTTTCGGCTACTTCGATAGATCCTTCGCTGACATAAAGTTCAATTTTTCCAAATAGATAAGAAGAATCTTGTTTATTTAACGCGACAGCCGGAATACCATTCTCTTCCAGCATTTGTTTGACTATCTCAGCTTGAATAGCATTTGTATATGTTTTAATTTTTTTCCAATCGTTCTCCATTGTTTTCTTTTTGCGTTGATCGATAAAATAAGAATACAAAAATAAGAGTAAAAATGAAGCCTACAAGATATATCCACCAAGATTGTAACTCAAACGCATTGAGTTCATCGTAATTTTTTCCTTGTCTTGCATAATAGAATGACATCACTGTAGCTCCAGCATTATTTACAAAATGCCCAAAGATGGGTAGCAGGATATTTTTACTCCATAAATAAAGGTAGCCAAAAAATGCCCCTAATAGCATACGGGGGATAAATCCAAAAAATTGCAAATGTATTGCGCTAAAAATTATCGCGACAATCCATATAATAAGATGTGGGTTTCCCAGCCATCTCCCAACGATATTCTGCAAAACACCACGAAACAGTAACTCTTCTCCTATAGCAGGAATCAATGCCAGTACAATTATGTTGAACAGAAAACCAAAAATATTTGATTCCATGATAATACCGCGAACCAGATCCCCCGAATCTTTCTCACTTTGCTCCATCCAACGTTGTACAGATTGCATATTATCGGGTAACTGTAATGATTCATTCCAGTGACCGATCAGACTCATCAAAGGCATAAAAGCGAGCATAGCAAAAAAAACATAGGCAAACTGTGCCATCTTAGGTCTATAGCTGCATTGGAAATATTTAATTCCATAGCCTTCATACATATTCATCAAATAGGCTGGAATTACAAAAGAACCTAAACTGCTCATTAACAACAATAACCGCATCTCATTGGCAGAACCATTCATAATGACCCCTATAGAAAACACCTGTCCAGTCATCTTATAATAAAAGAACAGCAGGATAATATAGAAAACTTGTGATACAAACGTAAAACCAATGATCATTAAGATCAAACGTAACAAAGATTGAAAGGGGGAAGTAGTCTGTTCGGGAAGCATAGTTATTAAATATCAGTTAAAGATAACAATAAAAGCAAGATTTATTGGAGTCGTAGCACGCAATCAAATTTTATCGCTTCGTTTTTACCAGCATAATGACAACTAGCGATATGATCCAATTACCGTAAAAACTTCACTGGATGTGCTCGATCATCTCGGATATGGATACGTTTACTACAGAATATGATCAAAAAAAGGGCTTTGGAAAAATCCAAAGCCCTTTTATATGTAGGCTTTCCTAATTCACCCGAATAGGATCGGCCGGTTTTTGTAGATTTTTATACGGATATGTTTTCATTTCTTCTAACAATATTTTCACCGTTCTTTCAAGCTGTGGATCTCGGCCTTCCAAAAGATCTTTAGGCAATTGTTCGATAAATACATCAGGAGCGACCCCTTCATTTTCGATAATCCAATTTCCTTTTAGGTCATAGACACCGAAGTTTGGTGAAGTAATACGACCTCCATCCAACAATGGAGGATAGCCACTGATACCAACTAAGATTCCCATTGTTGTACGACCTACCAATTTGCCTAGTCCTTTAAAACGGAACATATAAGGCATCATATCTCCACCGGATCCAGCATTTTCATTAATAATCATAGCTTTCGGCCCATAAATGCCATTGCCAGGTGTCGTAAATCCTTTACCATCACGAATTCCCCAACCAGAAATCAATTCGCGGGATAGGAGATCAATTACATAATCAGCAACCCAACCACCACCATTATTTCTTTCATCCATTAGAAGGGCCTTTTTATCCATCTGAGCGAAATAATAACGATTGAAATAGGTGTATCCTTCAGGACCTGTATTCGGCATGTACACGTAGGCTATTTGACCATTACTCAATTCGTTTACTTTTTTACGGTTACGCTCGACCCACTCCATGCTCCGCAAACTCATTTCATCACTAAATGAAATAGGTTTAACGATCACTTCACGCGCTCCGACCAACGAAGGTTTTGAATTGATCTTTAAAGTCACTTGTTTGCCAACTGTATTGTCAAATAAGCTATAAATATCCTTATCCTCAGTCAATTCAGTACCATTAACTGCAACAATATAGTCTCCTTCTTTTATGTTTAATCCCGGTTCAGCCAATGGGGCTTTGAACGATGGATTCCATTCAAGACGCGTAAACAATTTCGCGATCTGATAATAACCATTCTTTAGCGTATAATCTGCTCCCAACACACCAACTGAAACTGATGGCGTAGAAGGTTGATCTCCTGGATAGATATAATTGTGTCCCACGACCATTTCGCCCATCATTTCGTTCAATAAATAACCAAGATCAGAACGATGGTTTACAAAAGGTAAGAATTTTTCATATTTGGTTTTCATCGCTTTCCAGTCTGCACCATGCATATTTTCTACATAGAAATAGTCTTTTTGCATTGACCAAACTTCGTTGAATACCTGTTTCCATTCGGCTGCGGGTTCCACCAATTGCTGAATTCCACCTAGCTTAACTTCGCCAGCAGTAGGAGAGGCTACTTTTTGCCCAGCTGTTACAATATTGAACCCATTTCCCGTTTGATATAACATTTTTTTACCATCGGCACTAATAACAAAACTACGTGCATTCTCCACTAAGGTTTTATTTTCAAGATCCTTAAAATCATATGCACCGATTGTTCCACCACGTTGATAAGTCAATTGATTCGGGACCAAACCATTTAAATTCCAGTAAGGACCGGCTGGCAAAGGGAGAGCAACAATTCGATTCTCTATACGATCAAAGTCTACCTGAATAGATTTATCAACCGGCTTGCTTGCAACTGACTCTTCCTTCTTATCCTTTTTAGGAGCCTTTTTATCATTCTCTTTTACACGTTCCTTTTTACTATTTTCTCCCTCTTCTTTTTTATCAACTTTATCTTCGCGGATTTGCTCATCATCACTATCGTTTTTAAAGAATGATGGTGTTTTGCTCGACAGAATAAAAGCATAAACGGCATAATCTACGTTCCGCTGTACAGCAGACATATGTAAACCAGAATTTGTCAGTCCTGTATTTGTACTCGCCGTGAAAAATAAATATTTACCATCTTGCGAAAATGCAGTACTGCGGGCAGAGCTCATACCATCCGTAATTTGCTGAGTTTTCTTTGTATCTAAGTTATACATGAACACAGCAGGTGCACCGTTTTCCAATGTACGTATAAAGGATATCCATTTTGAATCTGGAGACCAACTTGGTTGGAAATGATTGGATACACGGCCGGTCTGACCACTTAATTTGTCATCGGCGACTTTGACAACAGTCTTGGAAGCAATATCAATATAGTACAGATTAAGATGCGCATCATTGTAAAAAAGCTTCTTTGAATCTGGCGACCAAGTCGGTTCAAAATAGAAATTGGTCTCCCCTAAATTAAAATATAAGGGCTGATCTTTTCCGAATTGATCCATCAGTACCAACTGATAGGATCCATTTTTATCTGAGATATATGAAACCCATTTACCATTAGGAGACCAATCTGGAAAACGTTCATGCGAACCTGGTGAATTTGACAGATTTCGGGCTTCTCCTTTTTCCTTTGGTACGGTAAAGATCTCCCCACGTGCTTCAAATAACGCTCGCTGACCTGTAGGAGACAATGTAGCATAACGTATATCGTCCTTGATATCTTTATAATAAGGTCTTTTATACATTACATCCGTATTTACACTGATATGCAGCGGAGTTACTTTATTATTACCTAGACTCAAGGTATTTAGCGCTCCAGCATATTCAAAAATCAAGTCATTACCATTCCCATTCAAGGAACGTACATCATAATCTTTGAAATCTGTTAGTTTTTCAACCTTTTTAGTTTTGGTATCGTAGCTAAAAATATTGACAATTTTATCGCGGTCAGACAGGAAATAAACCTTCGTTCCTAACCATAATGGCTTAACATCATTACTTTTAACATTCGGAATAGTCTCGATTTCTTTTGTTTTCGTATCGAAGATCCAAATAGTCGGCATACCGCCACCACGATAACGTTTAAAGGCTACACGGTCTCTTTCGGTAGGGTCAGTATTCTTGATATAGGCCCAATAACGACCATCTGCAGAAGGACTGCCCTGCGTGGCTTCAGGCATCATCAGTGCCTTGTCCATTCCCGACATTTGTATATTGGAACTATATAATCGCGGACTTAAAGCATAGGTAAAATCACGGGATGTCGTATAATATACTTCATCATTGTTAAGCCATCCACGTAACACATCCGAAGATGGATGATAAGTTATACGTTTTGGTTCACCTCCTGCTACAGGAATTACATAGACATCCGTATTTCCGTCATAATTTCCCGTAAATGCAACGTTCTTACCATCCGGAGAAAACATCGGGTTTTGCTCTACTCCTGGATTTGTCGTAAGACGTCTTGGATTCGCTCCGTTTTTGTCGGCAATCCAGATATCTCCACCATAAACAAAAGCGATATTAGCAGCGCTTATACTTGGATTTCGAAGTAATAGGGTTTCTTGCGCTTTTGTCTGCAGAAAGGTTGTTCCGAGCAAAAAGGTTGCAATTAACTTGAAATGAATTTTATTCATAAACGTTTAAAGGTTAAAATTACCACTCACAAAACTACAGATTTGTGAACTGGACCCAGTTAGTATATCAACAAAGTTGCATAAAAAAAATCACAAAAAAAAGCCCCGCTTTCGAGCGGGGCTTTCATTTATCTATTGATTATTAGAAACCGTATTCTTGTTCGATTTCCAATACAATGCCTTCGTCGACTAAAACACGTCCACAATGTTCACAAATAATGATTTTCTTACGCTGACGGATCTCCGATTGCATTTGCGCAGGAATTTTATTGTGACATCCTGAACAGCTATCGCGATCAATCGAAACAACAGCAAGACCATTTTTGAACGAGTTACGCAGACGGTAATATACCTTTACCAAACGTTCTTCGATATTCGCTTCAGCTTCAGCAGCCTTTGCCAATAACGCATCTTCTTCCTTTTGTGTTTCAGAAGTAATTGTTTCTAATTCCTTCTTTTTACCCTCCAGTTCGCTTTTGCTATAATCAAGATTTCCTACAGTAGCTTCGTAGTTTTCGGTTTTGTTGCGAATCTCGAATTCTGCTTCTTTGATTCTTTTTTCACAAACCTGAATTTCAAGACCTTGGATTTCGATTTCTTTCGAAATAGCGTCGTATTCACGATTATTTTTTACCTCATTTAACTGCGACTCATATTTCTTGATAGCAGCTTGGGCATCCTTAATCATGTTTTTACGCTTAACGATCGAATCTTCTAAATCGTCTAAGTCTATTCTGATCTTCTCAATACGAGTTTCTAAACCCGCAATCTCATCTTCAAGATCTGCAACTTCCATAGGCAATTCACCACGAACCTGGCGAATCTTGTCTATTTTAGTATGTATGGCTTGCAAAAGCCATAATGCTTTCAATTTTTGTTCTACGGTTTGTTCCATCAACTGTAGTATTTTATAGGATTTGTATCTATTTCTGTTGTTAAGGTTGCAAAGTTAGGAAATTTTTTCGTAATAATGTCGTACAATAATTCTTGCGTAAATTGTTCGCTCTCAAAATGTCCCGTATCAGCGATAACGATTTCTCCTTCTGCGTCAAAAAATTCATGGTATTTGTAATCAGCTGTCACAAAAAAATCAGCACCTGAACGTTTGGCTGCCCCCAGTAAAAATCCACCAGAGCCACCACAAACAGCTACTCGACCAACTTTTTTACCTAATAGTGCTGTGTGACGGATGACATTCAGTCCAAGTTTTTCTTTAAGATAAGCTAAAAAATCCAGTTCATCCATAGGTTCCACTAAATTTCCGATCATTCCAGCTCCAATTTCGCTCGCTGTATTCGCGATATCAAACAAATCATAAGCTACTTCCTCATACGGGTGAGCTTCATAGAGTGCTAAAAGCAACTTCCGTTCGATGGTTTTCGGATAAATCACTTCTATTCGAGTTTCTTCAACACGTTCTTGAATGCCAATCTCTCCAATTGCAGGATCAGCACCAACCAACGGTCTAAAACTACCATAACCCGCCGTATTAAAGCTACATTGATCATAATGATTTCCAACTTTTCCGGCTCCGGCATCGAATAGGGCCTGTCGAACATCTTCAACGTGGCTTCTCGGAACGAAAACAACCATTTTCCGTAAAATATTTGTTTTCGACTCCAATATTGCCTGATTCTCCAGACCTAACTTATCCGCAATCTTTGTATTCACGCCACCTGTGACATTATCCAAGTTCGTATGAATCGCATACAATGCTATTTTATGTTCAATTGCCTTAATAACCGTACGCTCCACATAATTCTTTCCATTGAATTTCTTCAATCCTTTAAATACAATAGGATGATGTGAAATAATTAAATTACAGCCTTTATCAATGGCTTCTTGTACGACAGCCTCCGTACAATCCAATGAAATGAGCACCTTTGTAACCTCCTTATTTGCATCTCCCACAATAAGTCCAGCATTATCATAAGATTCTTGTAAATCTAAAGGAGCAAGCCGCTCCAAATAGTCAATGACATCCTTAATTCTCATGGTCTACAATTACCTCCTTTTCTCTAAATTTATTATGTTCTTCTAAAATTCTTTTGTTCGCATTAATTTCAAACCAATAATTAGCTAATGTCACAAAATGCATAACGATTAACACGCCTGAAATAGATAATGGTAACGGAATATTTGTTGCTAAATAAATCCAAGCATATAATGATCCCTTTCTAAAGGTAGGATTCTCCTCAACAGCAATTTTTCGGTCAAAGAATTCGTTGATCAAAGAATCCCGCAAACGTGTAGCGACCTGAAAATTCCAATAAATATTCACCAAAGGGATCGCGACCAACCAGGACTGGTTAGGAGTCATTAATCTATTTTCACTGGCAACCAATTTTAAAGTTTTCCGGATCGTATTTGCAAACAAAAGCCATACGATAATACGGATAGCTACAATAGCCAAGGCTGTATAAATTACCTCAGGCTTACTCAATTCTTTTACTAGTTCCTCTTGCGTCATTGAAATATCTATTGCTTATTTATTTTCCCGTTCTAACAAATCTACTAATTCTTTCAGCTTTTTTATTTGCGGATTATGATCTCCAGTAAATTCGATTGTTTTAAAACCAAGATTTTTTGCCTTTTTATAAAAAGGATAAAAATCATCCTTCTCCAACGCGGTACCATCTTCATAAGTCAAGATGTAGGTAGTTGGAATTTTATCTCGCTTCGGATTTATCAAATGGATCTTGTCCGTCATTGTTTTTAAAGGGTGGGGGACATCTCTAGGAAACTTCGTACCATCCTTTACCCAAAATGGAAGAATGTAGCCATCCTTTTCAAATTTCAAGAGTCCATTATCCGTATCCGGTTTCCGCATCAAATTCATTACTGATTGCTGATCTTCAGGAAGAATGGCATCCAAATAAACCAATTTTCTGATGCGATCTGGAAGACTGTCTGCGACAGCCGTTATAACCATACCGCCATAACTATGTCCAACCAATATAATATCATGAAGATCCTCAAACAAAATTGTATTCACAACATCATTTACATGAGTCTGCAATCCAATAGAAGTATCTGCTAAATGATAACGCTCCCCCAAACCAGTTAGTGTGGGACGGTAAATTTTGTTTCCTTTCTTCTCTAATTCGCTAGCCGTATTTTTAAATTGCCAGGCACCGCCCCATGCTCCATGAACTATTACATAAGTAGAAGACTGTGCATAAACACTTTTACCTAAAATAGATAATGAAAAACAAAACATTAAATACAATAATCTACAGTAATTCATATAGTTATATTTCTGATTAAATTTATTACAATTTATCTTTGCTGCACAGCTATTTTTTTTATCATTCGTCATCTCACATCCAATTGAAGTAAAAAAAACAAAATGTAACCACTTACTCACTTTGTTTACATGGATTAAAATCAACTTGTAGCCACTTTTCAGAAGTTATTGCTCATTATAAATTAAATAGGGTAGGGGAGAACCTTCAAAAAAATCAAACAAATAAAAGAAATATAGTAGGCCTTTTATGAAAATCATCCTTTCGTTTTCGCCATTCAGCAATAGTGAAACTTTGGATGGATTCATCTGGAGCTGTTACATTGGATGCTACGCAAAGTAAAGTCGAAGGTTTACAGGTTTTCAGCAGATCTGCCAAAAGCTGATTATTCCTAAAGGGAGTTTCAATAAAAATCTGAGTTTGTTTTTCACGCCCGGATTGCAGCTCGAGATTCTTAATTTCTCTGGCTCGTTCTATTTTATCAATCGGTAGATAACCATGAAAAGCAAATTTCTGACCACTGAAACCCGAAGCCATCAGAGCCAGTAGAATAGAACTAGGGCCAACAAGCGGAACAACTTTAATTCCGAGCTGATGTGCACGCGCAACAATTGAAGCTCCAGGATCAGCGACACCAGGGCATCCTGCTTCCGACATCAAACCAACATTCTTACCATGCGTCAGGCCATCAAAAAAATCATTAATATCTCCTTTATCCCGCGCATGTTTTCCATAATCATGAATTTTGAGTTCTCTCTGCGGAATCTTTAAACCCGCAAGTTTTAGAAATTTACGTGCTGTCTTTTCATTTTCCACAATATACTCGTCCAATGAATTTATCGTTTCCACCAAATAAGGAGTAAACGACTGAAAGGCTGCATCATCACTCAATGGAACAGGAATTAAATATAATATACCATTTGCCATAATACAAACGTACTAATTAAGCTCCATTTGGCTATACTAATTTTAAACTTAGCATTATTTAACTTTTTAAAATGATTATAATTTCGAATTTTAAACTCATTATTAGTATTTTAGCATAAATATTTATTGCAACAATAAACATCATTCAAATGATCACACAAATTACAGAAGGCGTAAAAATCTCGGTTGAAACCATCTATCAATCTGAGTATTCGAATCCGGACCGTGAACATTTTATGTTTGCTTATCATATCAGCATAGAAAATCTCAGCGATTACACGGTTCAACTCATAAGCCGCTATTGGAAAATTTTTGATGCAAAAGGAGACTATAGAGAAGTATCAGGAGATGGCGTAGTGGGCGAACAACCCATTATTGAACCTGGACAGACCCATCAATATACTTCAGGTTGCAATCTTAATAGCGAATTCGGATTCATGGAAGGATATTATAATATGATCCGAACACTAGACAACAGCAGCTTTCAAGTTGAAATACCTCGTTTCAATCTGATCGCAGATTACGCGTTGAATTAATTTTATCAAGGCAGTATCATTATTGCCAATTAATCATACAACGAAGCTTTTTTCGCATCGAATAAGAAACTATTTCTTTATTTTTGCGAGCGTTCCAAATTAACGGGTTATACCCAGGCCATTTGAATTAGTCATTCATTTAATGGTAGGAGCTAAATATCGTACAGAACGCCACCCAACAGATTAAATTAGTCAGCAATCAAAAAAGATTATTGATTCAATATATAAATAACTGACAATCAGCAATATAACAAAAAAAACTGATTATCAACACAATACATACTACCAAGAGCAGAAATCTCCTGGAAGTATCTTGTTGTGTAAATTGACTAGATATAATTTAGGGTGATATAACGTGAGTATTTTAGCTACAGAACAAGTAAGCCATTCTTTCCACGATAGATGGCTTTTTAAAGATTTACATTTCGGCCTCCAAAAAGGAGATCGAATAGCCTTAGTCGGTATCAACGGCACAGGTAAATCAACCTTACTGGCCATTTTAGCAGAACGGATCCTACCGACTTCAGGAAAAGTTGTAAAAGAAAAAGGCATTAAAATTGGTTTCTTAGAACAGGATCCTGATTTCACGGGATTAAAATCTATCAATGATTTTATCTACAGTGCAGACAACGACCAGCAGCGTCTTATCCGCGAATACGAAGAACTTCTTTCGGAAAGTGATATCGATCAAAATAAACTGGAAGATCTGACGGAGAGAATAAGCTCTTTGAATGCCTGGGAATATGAACATAATATAAAGACGATTCTCAATCGCCTAAACATAATGGATTTTCATCAGGATATTAAAAGTCTTTCAGGAGGTCAACGAAAACGCCTGGCACTTGCCAAACTTCTGATAGACGAACCTGATATTTATATATTGGATGAGCCTACCAACCATTTGGATATAGAGACAATTGAATGGTTGGAAAAGCTATTGACAACAGGAAACAAAACCGTTCTTTTGGTAACCCACGATCGTTACTTCTTAGACAACATTTGTACGGAGATTCGCGAGCTAGATAGGGGCAACCTCTATAATTACAAAGGAAACTATTCATATTTTCTAGAGAAAAAATCTGAAAGGGAAGCGATCGATGCAGTGATGGTAGAGAAGAGCAGAAATCTTCTTCGCCGCGAATTGGAATGGATGCGACGTCAGCCTCAAGCACGCGGTACCAAATCCAAATCGCGTATCGATGCATACTATGAATTAGAAGAAAAATCTAAAGCAATAAAAGGAAACGATTCCGTACAACTAAGTGTGAAAGTAAGCAGACAGGGATCTAAAATATTAGAGCTGGACAAAGTTTCAAAACGGTATGGAGCAAAAGAAATCATACTAGATTTTTCATATACATTCAAAAAGGGGGATCGTATTGGCCTAGCTGGAAAAAACGGAACTGGAAAATCTACCTTTCTAAACTTAATCACCGAAGAAGAAAAACCGGATACAGGAGCGATCGCTGTTGGAGAAACAACCGTATACGGATACTACAAACAAGGCGGATTGGAAGTGAACGAAAATGACCGTGTATTAGATGTTGTAAAGAATGTAGCGGATTATATTGAGATGGCAAATGGAGAAGTAATCACAGCTTCTCAGTTACTGACTCATTTCTTATTCCCTCCTGAAAAACAATTTGGTTTTGTTAATAAGCTAAGCGGGGGGGAGAGAAAACGTCTTCAGCTTATGCGGGTCTTAATGAAGAACCCAAATTTTCTAATACTCGATGAGCCTTCCAACGATTTAGATATTGACACCTTAAATGTACTGGAAGATTTTCTTGATAACTATAAGGGAGTACTTATCTTGGTATCCCACGATAGATATTTATTAGACAAACTAACAGATCAACTTTTCATTTTCGAGGGAAAAGGGAAGGTACAAATCTACAATGGAAATTATGCTGACTTTAAGCTTGAACAAGACGAGATTCAAAAATTAGAAAAAGAAAAGCAGAAAAAAAGCATTCAAGAACAAGTAAAGCCAGCCGTAAAAGAGGAGAAGAAAAAGCTTTCTTACAAGGAGCAATTGGAGTATACCAAGCTAGAAGAAGAAATCGAAAAGCTGGAGCAAAATATAAAGTCAAAAACGGAAGAGCTAAATCAAGTAACAGACCACCTAAAACTTTCATCCCTTGCAGAAGAAATTCAATCCATCCAAAAGGAGATAGATGAGAAATCCGAAAGGTGGTTATATCTTGCTGATTTTATGTAAAATTTCACAAAGCGTTTCACGTGGAACGTAAAGAAAACTTAAATTTGTAAATAAAATAAAACACCACGTTTCACGTGGAACAAGAATAGAAAAATGTTTAAAAAATATAACGTAATAGTAGTAGGTGCAGGTCATGCTGGCTGTGAAGCCGCAGCCGCTGCTGCCAACTTGGGATCTTCAACTTTACTCATCACTATGAACATGGGGGTAATAGCTCAAATGAGCTGCAATCCTGCTATAGGTGGAGTTGCCAAAGGCCAAATTGTACGTGAGATTGATGCAATGGGAGGATACACAGGTATAATTGCAGATAAATCAACTATCCAATTTCGCATGCTTAACCTATCTAAAGGCCCCGCCATGTGGAGCCCGCGTACACAAAATGATCGTATGCGGTTCGCAGAAGAATGGAGATTACAATTAGAGTCTCTGCCCAATTTAGATATGTGGCAAGATACCGTCAAGGAGGTAATTGTAAAGAACGGTAGAGCTTGCGGTGTCATCACTTCTATGGGAATTGAAATAGAATCTGATGCAGTCGTATTAACCAATGGAACATTTCTAAATGGTGTTATCCATATCGGTGACAAGAAATTTGGTGGTGGGAGAACAGGAGAGAAGGCAGCCACAGGTTTGACAGAACAGCTTGTTTCACTCGGATTTGAATCAGGAAGAATGAAGACCGGAACTCCACCACGCATAGATGGAAGAAGCCTCAACTATGCACTGATGGAAGAACAATGGGGTGATGAAAAAAGAGGTAGATTTTCTTATACTGATGTAGATATACCAACAGAACAACGTTGTTGTTGGATTACATATACCAACGATAAAGTGCACGAAATGCTACGGACAGGTTTCGAAAAATCACCGATGTTCACCGGACGAATCAAAGGACTAGGACCACGGTATTGTCCTTCGATAGAAGATAAAATTAATCGCTTTGCCGAACGTGACCGACACCAGATATTTGTCGAACCCGAAGGTTTTAAAACAGTAGAGATTTATGTAAACGGATTTTCGACCTCACTACCAGAAGATGTTCAACTAAAAGCATTGCAACTAATCCCCGGTTTTGAAAATGCCAAAATGTACCGCCCAGGCTACGCCATAGAATACGACTACTTTCCGCCAATGCAATTAGATCTTACACTCGAAACGCAATTGGTAAAACACCTCTTCTTTGCAGGCCAGATCAATGGAACCACAGGATATGAAGAAGCAGCTGCACAAGGTTTCTTAGCCGGTATCAATGCGCATCAACGTATCAATGACGACAAGGAACTAATCTTAAAAAGATCAGAATCTTATATCGGCGTACTAGTAGATGACCTCGTAACAAAGGGAACAGAAGAACCTTACCGAATGTTTACATCAAGAGCAGAACATCGTTTGTTATTACGCCAGGACAATGCAGATATTCGCCTTACCCCATTAGCTTATAAATTGGGACTGGTAGGAGAGGAAAGACTAAAGAAAGTAGAGAACAAAATAGATAACTCTAATAATATTATCGAGTATCTGAAACAAAACTCCACTAATCTCGAAAAGATGAATACCGTGCTGGCCGAAGTAGGCTCAAGTGCACTTGCTCAAAAAACCAGATTAAGCAATGTACTGGCAAGACCACAAGTCAGTATTCAAGACATTATAAAAGGAGATGAGGGCTTCGCACAATTTGCATCACAATTTGATAACGATACCATAGAACAAGCAGAGATCAATCTCAAATATGAAAGCTACTTCGAAAAAGAAATAGAGATTGTGAACCGCATGAAAAAGATGGAAGATAGAGAAATAAATCCCGATTTCGATTACAGTTTGTTAACTTCACTGTCAATCGAAGCAAGACAAAAATTAGCGAAGGTCAAACCTCGAACCCTGGGCCAGGCTTCGCGAATCTCGGGTGTTTCACCTTCTGATATCAGCGTATTGATGGTTCACATGAGTTAAATAGTTGATTTACAAGTTATTAAACAAATAATAAATACAAGCTTAAAATAAGCGATTTAAGACAATATTCTATTTTTTATGACAACTTATTCAAAAGAAAATAAAAGTAGTTCAGAAAGGCTAAAAAGTGGCTTAAAGCCAAGATTACTTATTTTAAGCTTGTTTATTATGCTTATTGGCTTATCGATACAGTGTGCGAGTATACAGCAACCAACCGGAGGACCAAAAGATTCTATTCCGCCTAAAATTTTAATGGAAAATCCTACGAATTTTTCGAAGAATTTTACAGCAAAAAAAATAGTCATCACTTTCGACGAATACATCAAACTCGCTAATCAACAAAAAGAATTTAGTGTGACACCCGATATGGGGAGCAATCCAGAATTCAAAGTCAAGAAAAAAAATCTTGAGATTACCCTCCCGGATTCCCTGGAAAAAAATACAACATACAGCATATACTTTGGTAAGGGCCTTGTAGATTATAATGCAGGAAATGCGTTGGTCAACTATGCTTATGTATTTGCAACAGGAGACAAAATAGACTCGCTCAGCATATCTGGCAACGTAAAAAGTGCGATTACCAAAGAGGTCCAAAAAGATGTTAAAGTCTTGTTGATACCCATTAGCCAAGATTCCATTTTTGGCAAAAAGAAAGCCAATATATTTACGACAACAGATACAGCCGGCAATTATAAACTAAATAATCTAAGAGAGGGAACATACCGTATTTACGCGCTTCAGGAAAAAAACAATGATAGAATCTACAATGGCGCCGACGAAGAAATAGGTTTCTTAAAAGATTCAATAGTGCTAGAGCGAGATTTGAGCAATATTAATCTGGAGATATTCAAGGGTACCCCAAAGAAGTTTAGAACGCAAGAAAAGAAATTTGAAAAAAATGGGAGTGTACTCCTTATTTTTAATAGAAGAGTAGATAAACCTAATCTTAATATACTTCATGATGAAGTAAACAATAAAGATAAAATCGTACGTTTTTCAAAAACTTCAGATTCGGCTACCTTGTTTATTCCTAATTTAAAAATAGACTCTTTAAAGCTGGTTTTAACGGAAAATGAAAAGCCTCTGGATACCATTCTTGTTAGAAAAGGAAACGTAAAAATAGAACAAACAATAGAACCTATTTTTACGCCAAATAACGGGAGGGTCGATCGTATCACTCACCTTCAAGTATCCGCTTTCACACCAATAAAGAATATAGACAAGACAAAATTAAAGTTCAAAGAAGACTCATTGGTTCGCACCAATTATCAACTTGCGGTAGATACAGCCAATTCCAACATGTATCATATTCGATATAATTGGAGAAAGGACAAAAAGTACCAAATTGAATTCGCAGAAGGCGCTATTACTGGCTATTTTGGAGAACAAAACAAAGAGAAAAAACTGGATCTTACCTATGACGATAGCGAGAACTATGGCGATCTTACTTTTGATTTCACAGATCTGGATAGCAATACAACTTACTTGGTAGAATTGATCAATGAGAAAAAGGACAAAGTCTATCGTTTAGACAAAATCAACATAGATAACCCGACGGTTGTATATAAACAATATCCAGGAGGTAAATACAGTTTGCGTGTTATCCGAGACGATAACGGCAATGGTATTTGGGATACTGGAGATGTAGAAAAAAAGACCTTTCCAGAGCCTGTTGTATACTTAAACAAAGTATTCACCATACGAGCAAACTGGGAGCAAAAAGATAGCTTTTCATTAAGTGGCCTCAAAAAAGAATAATTGAGGTCACCAAATAAAAAGCTATTTTAACATTGCTAATTCGTTTAAGCTAAAACCAAGAACTGTACAAAACATAATTATGCGGTAACTGTTGTAACAGTTCTTTCTGTTCCTCAGTTAGCGCTTTTATTTTTTTTGCCGGTACACCGGCATATAGGAATCCCGACTCACAGCGCGTATTCTCCAAAACTACCGCCCCAGCTGCTATAATCACATTAGATTCGATAATAGCATTATCCATAACAATTGCGCCCATACCAATAAGCACGTGATCTTCAACAATGCAGCCATGAACCATAGCCTGGTGTCCCACGTTTACATAACTACCTATTGAAGTACCGCATTTCTTATAAGTACAATGTATAACAGCGCCATCTTGAATATTCGTATAGTTACCTATACGAATATAATTGACATCACCACGAATAACAGCGTTAAACCAGACCGAACAATGGTGACCAATCTCAACGTCACCTACAATCGTTGAATTAGGCGCTAAAAAGCACTCTTCAGCAATTATCGGAGACTTATCCAAAACGGGTAAAATAAGTGGCATATCTCCTAAAAAATTGTATCCTGTAATACATCCGAATGCTTCGGATAGTCAGTTGTATAATGCAACCCTCTACTTTCCTTCCGCAACATAGCCGATTTAGTCACAATATAAGCGACTTGAATCACATTGCGCAATTCACAAAGTTTGACAGAAAGTCTTGTATTTCTGTAGAACTCCTCGGTCTCCTCATATAATAGATGTAGTCTCTTAAGCGCTCTTTCGAGCCTAAAATCAGAACGGACAATACCAACATAATCGCTCATAATCTTCTGACATTCCCGCAGGTTATGGCTGACCAAAATATCCTCATTAGAAAGCGAGGTTTTAGAATCATCCCATTCGGGAACGTCACATATATGGCTGGTCGATTTAACCAATTTAGTAGCATCTAAGAATATCCGATGGGCATAGACAAGTGCTTCAAGAAGCGAGTTAGAAGCCAGCCTATTTGCGCCATGCAAACCAGTAGAAGAACACTCTCCACAGGCATAAAGATTGAGAATGCTGCTTCGTCCAAAATCATCCACATAAATCCCACCGCAAAGATAATGCGCTGCAGGTGTCACTGGTATAAAGTCTTTCGACATGTCAAGTCCAATAGAAAGACATTTCTCATAAATATTAGGAAAATGTCTGAGAATATCATTCTTATCCCTATGTGTAATATCGAGATAAACATAATCAATACCGGATTTTTTCATCTCAGCATCAATAGCTCTAGCCACTATATCTCTAGGAGCCAACGAAGCACGTTCATCATATTCCTCCATAAAAGACTCCCCATTGACTCTTCTTAAAACTCCACCAAATCCTCGTACAGCTTCGGATACCAAAAATGCTGGAGAGTCCTTGGGGTTATATAACGACGTAGGATGAAATTGCATGAATTCCATATTACGTACCTTCCCTTTGGCTCTGTAGACCATTGCAATACCGTCCCCGGTAGCAATCGTTGGATTAGTTGTGCTTGAATACACATGCCCTGCCCCACCGGAAGCCATCACCGTAACCTTACTCAAAATTTTATCCACCAGATGGGAAGATGTATTGAAAGCATAAATACCATAACAAGTAATATCCGCTTTGTTCTTGTCTACATATTCCCCCAGGTGGTGCTGCGTAATTAAATCTATGGCAAAGTAATGTGTTACAATTTCAATATTTGGATCAATATGAGCCTGCTCCAATAATGCCCGTTCAATTTCGTAGCCAGTAATATCCTTGTAATGTAGAATGCGATGTGCCGAATGTCCACCCTCTTTTGCCAAGTCATAGAGTCCGGATTCTTCCTTATCAAATGACGTTCCATATGAAATAAGCTCGGCAATACGATCGGGAGCCTCCCGCACCACGTTTTCCACAATTTCAACATCACATAATCCATCCCCAGCTATCTGAGTATCAATAATATGCTTTTCAAAGCTATCAGACTTATCCACAACAGCAGCTACTCCCCCCTGTGCATATTTTGTATTAGACTCATCCTCATTGGACTTAGTGACTATCAACACTTTACCGAATTTAGAAGCTTTTAACGCAAAACTTAATCCAGCTATACCTGATCCAATGACCAAAAAATCGACCTTTCTATCTGCCATATATTTTAAATTCACAAACTATCCCCAAAAGTGACAATTCAAATTAACGAAAAATGTGGAAAACGTGTAAATAAAAGGTTAAATAAAAATGAAAAGTATTTAACAATTCACAAGTCCCCTATTTTCGACTCAAATTTTTCAAACTTTTCCGCATAAAATTCATGAGATTTCCACAATTTTTAGACACAAACTATTCAACAAAAAAATATGGAAAATAAAAACCCGATAAAATTAGAATTTTAAAAATCAGTCGTTTAATATCAAAATACTGTTGAAAAATTGTTGAAAACTCCATAAAAACCTAAAATCAAAATAGAACTAACTCAATTTATACCACTTTTCCACACCATAATAAACAATAAGAGATCTTCTATTTAAAATAATTAGTATTTATTGAAAAAAAAGATTGTGGAATACGTTCGAAAATCTTTGTTTAGTTTTGTCAAGTTCAATTAGACGCGTTCACATTTCGATATTCGGGAACTGTAGGCTCCCCTATCGAAATATTCGATTCTAATTGAGTTTATTTTATTTTTTAATAATTCTATTGGCTTTTAAAGTGCTTTAGAATGCAATATTTATTTTATTTTTTTTGAAATATGGTTATAACGTGATTTAAGAGGCTTATTTTTCAGATATTTTATTTTTTTTCATTTAAACGCTTTTATATTTCAATATTCTGAGCTTTTGAGTTTCTATGTGGATTTACGCGATCCTAAAGAGCACAAACTGACGAAAGGATGTTTGTAAATCTAATTTAGGCGCTGTGACTTTTCAATATTGCACATTTTGAACAGAATAACGGCTTTTATTGAATTCTAATTGGTTTCGATTCATTAAAATTTCAGCGTAACTTGATCCTATTTGCTTTTCGAGATTTCGATTTTAGAAAACTTTAGGTTTGTTTATTCGTATTTTCTTGAAAAAAAAATTATAGCTTTTTCTTGGCTATTAAATTCTGAATGCTACATTTTTGAATATATTTTATGAAATATCTGGATTTATGCCGGATTTATAGCTTGAGGTTTTCCAAATTCCAATTTGTGAAATTTGTACGGTCCTAGTTGTGATATTTAATTTTTTTTTACGCCGTGGAATTTATATTTGAATCTCCAGGCAGCAAGTTTTGAAATAAACAAATTTACAATTGAATATTCTAATAAAATCTGATATAAATAGATTTTATTAGATTCTAACAAGGCTTAATGTGGAAAAGTGATTTTGAGAGTGGATTCAATAATTTAGCGGATTGAAATTTTAAATAGAAATAATTTGTTCAAAAAATTTATTGTAGAACAAACAATCTTACTATATTTGTTGCCCAACATTGATTTCTTAGCAGACTTAATGAAAACTAGATCTCTGAGATTCGAATATTCTGGATAATGCGTTGGATGTTCTTTTATAAACAATTCTAAACGGGTTTATTTCTAAAATAAACTCTTTATAGATGGAATAGATTTATTTTATATAACATTTGTATCGTCTATTTGATTCTAAGCGATTAAATGTGTTTTTTTGATAGTTTCTATGCTTTGTGTAATCTACTATTTAATTTTAAGCATAAATTACAGCTATTTACCTGAATATTAGGAATTTGTATTTTATCGTGATATCAATATCTTATAAATTTTATATTTAATTTTTTTTTTTGATTTTTTATTTCTGTATTTATTGTTTATATATCGTATAATTTATATTTATTTCTAATTTATTTAAGTATTAATAGACTACCTTTAGTAGTTTGAATTTATAGTTTAAGCACTAAAACAATACATAGCCCAATGGATTTCTACCCGCTATAGTTCACTTCAAAAATACTTTTTTATTAAACCTCTTTACAATTCAGTAAATATCTATTCATTAGATCGTATTGTTAATATCCAATTGTCAGCGGCTCTCTTCTGGATAGAAAAGCCAGAAGATATCTTTCCCATACTTTTCCAATAGAAATTAATCTTATCAGGTTCGCTTATAGTTGATTTAGCTAGTTTTTTTTATAAATATCGAATTCTCATTGTATTCATTTTAGAAATATATTTGAGAGATTAAGATTTTATCTGTGTAAAATTCATTTATCTTTCTAAGATTCTCCTATTTGGCACAGCGCTATTTTTTTTAAAAAATATGCGATTCTAGAGCTCTTTACAATGAAAATTTTCTGTTTCTAGCCTTTCTGTTTAAGTTTATATTTGGATCTGGACAATTGCTGCCTTTATCTTTAATTTTATGCTACATTTAATATTAATAGAAGGATCGGATAGATTTTGGGCAGCTTCGTAGGCAGATTGCTATAAATTTACGTCACATGCGCAAAAAATATTACAAGCGATTCTCAAGGGCTTTATTTTGTATTTTGCTGCGGTGCTTCCCTATTCTTAAGTTTGACCTTTTTAAATTCATCCGTAATTGGTCGATTAAACCCTCTGAGAATTCAATATAAATTTATCAATTAATGCACAGATCATAAATTGGTTTTATAAGGACTTTGAATCGCTTTATCGCTTAAAATGTTAATAAATAAAGCTTCCTTTTGTGCTATATTTTTCATTGTTTTGTAATATGCCTAAGAATGTTCCATAGGCTAGCAAAGTCGGATCTTGGCGAAACTGATTTTCTAACATAGAAATAGTTTACGTTAAACTCTTTGAGCTTTTGCTGTAGGATATGTGTTTGGTTTATTTGCTGTATATTCCATTCTAGAAGGGTTTATTTTAAAATTAATCCTCTTTATTGTTTTTTAGTGATATAAATTTAACTATTATTATTTCATTTAGAGATTCATATATTTTGAATAAACTATTCCGTTCGCTCTTTTCCATGCTAGAGGAATTTATAAATGACAGCGCTTAGTAGATCAAATTTGTGGATCGATATCATCCAGTAAGCCAGATAACGATACTGACCATTTGTGTCTGAAAAGCGCATTAATATGTTAGTTATCAGCTATTAAATTATGAATATCCCACAATGTAGTCTGTAGTAGTTAGGAATAAATTGCTATCATTTGATTAATTTGCTTTTAATTGACTTTTATATATGCAACAATGCTTATTTTTGTCATTCATAAAAGTTGAAAGTACCCGCATGGAAATTGTAAATTATGAGCTTCAGGCCAAAGGTTATATCGATGCTCCGATCGATCCCTCATTGGATTTGGTTAAAGAAATCCAACGATTAAAGAAAGAAAAGAATGCTGTAATTTTAGCTCATTATTATCAAGAGTCTGAAATTCAGGATATAGCAGATTATATAGGAGATAGCTTAGGACTATCACAAGAGGCTGCCAAAACAGATGCGGATTTAATTGTGTTTGCAGGAGTGCATTTTATGGCTGAAACAGCCAAAATACTTTCACCAATGAAAAAGGTTATCTTACCGGATGCCAAAGCTGGTTGTTCGTTGTCAGATTCCTGTCCACCACATCTTTTTGCTAAGTTTAAAGAACAATATCCTGATCATCTGGTCATCACTTATGTGAACTGCACCGCTGAATTAAAAGCACTTTCGGATATTGTATGTACTTCAAGCAATGCTGTTCAAATTGTGGAGAGTTTACCTAAAGATCAGAAAATCATCTTCGGTCCGGACCGTAATCTGGGTGCATACGTTAAGAAGAAAACTGGCCGTGATCTGGTCCTTTGGAATGGTGCTTGTATGGTGCATGAGATTTTTTCGCAAGATAAGATTGATCGTTTGAGAAGCGAATACCCGGAAGCGAAATTTATTGCCCACCCCGAATGTGAGGACCATATATTGGCAAATGCAGATTATGTGGGATCTACAGCCGGAATGCTTAAATTTACTCAGAATGATGCGGCTCAGTCCTATATTGTCGCTACAGAATCAGGTATTCTATATCAGATGCAGAAAGCGAGTCCTCATAAGACCTTTATACCAGCACCTCCTAACAATGCATGTGCATGTAATGATTGTCCACACATGAAGCTGAATACGCTTGAGAAGCTCTATAATTGCCTTAAATATGAATCGCCTGAAATTCTTCTTCCTGAGGATGTTATTTTTCGTGCCCAGCGTCCTATTGAACGTATGTTGGAAATATCGGCGAGTTTAGGATTATAGAAATTTGCATAATTTTTGATATTAGCGATAGAAGGAAAAATTGATTTTTGGTGCTAAAAGTGGACTTTTATTTCTTTTTTGATAGAATAGAAACAAGAGTTGCGAATAGAAAGGTACCGAAATCTGTTGGATTTATTGCGATAGCTGTTTTATAATACCAGCATGACAAATCGTTAAGAGATGATTGTTTGGCATTATCTATAATGAACTTTTAAACTTTTAAACATGTTTGATTTTGACAATACCGAGCGGACCAATTTGGAGGAAATGGGGGAGTTCGGACTAATTGATTATATAAGTAAAGCTGTGGAATTAACAGAAAAGTCCACCATTAAAGGGATAGGTGATGACGCTGCTGTTTTAGATTTTGAGGGTAAGAAAACTTTGATATCCACTGACTTGCTTTTGGAAGGAATTCATTTTGATCTGAGGTATGTACCCTTGAAACATTTAGGCTATAAAGCTGTTCAGGTCAATTTGAGCGATATCTATGCGATGAATGGTATAGCCTCCCAAATCACCTTTTCAATTGGTCTATCATCTAAGTTTCCTTTGGAAGCAGTCGAGGAAATTTACCAGGGAGCACTGATTGCCTGTAAGAAGTATAATGTTGATTTAATTGGTGGCGATACCTCAGCTTCAGCTCAGGGATTGGTTATTTCTGTGACGAGTATAGGTTACGCTGATTCCGATAAGATTGTTTATCGTGATGGAGCACAGGAGGGCGATCTACTGTGTGTTTCAGGCGATCTGGGCGCAGCTTACATGGGCTTGCAGCTCTTAGAGCGTGAGAAAGATATCTATTTAGAAAATCCGAATGTACAACCTGATCTGGAAGGGAAGGATTATATTGTTGAGCGTCAATTGAAGCCAGAAGCTAGAAAGGATATGGTGGAACTATTTGCCAAGCTAGCGATCAAGCCCACAGCGATGATGGATATTTCAGACGGTCTAGCATCAGAAATCTTACATATCTGTCGACAATCGGATAAAGGTTGCCGTTTATATGAGGAAAAAATACCATTGGATCAGATGACTTATGACACTGGACGGGAATTTGGAATTGATCCAACAGTAGCAGCACTAAATGGTGGTGAAGATTATGAGCTTTTATTTACCATAGCCCAGGCTGATCATGATAAAATTAAGAATTTACCTGATATCAGTATTATTGGTTACATGACACCGGCTTCCGAAGGCTGTGAAATGATTTCGAAATCTGGAAATCTTTATCCAATATCAGCTCAAGGCTGGAATGCTTTTAAGAAGAAAGATTAAAAAAAGACCCGTCTTAGACGGGTTTTTTATGCTTCTTCATTTTCTAAGATAAATTCTTCCTCTTCATTTGGATCTCTTTCACCAACATTGAAATTATTGTAGCCCAAACCTACTTCAATCTGTAATAACCGCTGCTGAAGCATTTCAAGAATAGCTAGAAAATTATAGACGAATTGAATTTTATTTTCTGAATTTTTAAGAATTTCCTGAAAATCCAATTTCTTGTTAATTTCAATCAGTTCAGCTATTGCTTTCTTTTGTTGTTCAATCGTGTAAGGGTATTTTATTACTGTATGAGTTACCTCAGGAGGACGATTACGGAATTGATACATCATTTGCTCGTAGATCATCATCAAACCGTAAAGGTCGAAGTTATCCAGATTTTCTCCGCTAGAATCTAGTTTAAGTCTTTGCTGGATATCGTAACGTATATTGCCTCTGCTGTACTGTTTGAGGCGATCTTCTTCCATCAACCTCAAATCTTCGCAGGTCTCTTTAAATTGCTTATAGAGGATAAGTTTTTGAACAAGATCCTCTCTGAGATCAATTTCATTTTCATTTTCATCTAGATCGAGACGCGGTAACAGCATTTTGGCTTTGATACGCATCAGTGTCGAAGCAACAAAGATAAACTCACTTGCCATTTCCATATTGAGCGCTTGCATTTGGCTCACATAAGACAAAAAATCATCTGTAATCTTTGAAATCGGGATATCGTGGATATTTAGTTCGTCCCGCTCGATAAAAAATAATAATAAATCAAAAGGTCCCTCAAATTGAGGAAGCTTGATTTCGTAGCCTTCTTCTACTTGCATATCTTATACAAATTTACATATAAAATCTTTTGGAACAGCTCCGGTACAAACTATTCATTATTTTATTTGTTGTACCTCAATATGTAAATACGATTTATTTTAAAGATTAGATAAAATTGTCGTTACTTTGTACCAACATATCATGTAAATAGCATTACTATGCAGTTTGAGACTGGAGAACTATTAAGTAAAATAAACGATCCCTCTGATCTTAAAAAGCTAAAGGAAGACCAATTAGAACAGGTAAGCCAAGAGTTACGTCAATTTATTATTGATCAGGTTTCGGTTAATGGTGGTCACTTTGCAGCAAGTTTGGGAGTCGTTGAGTTAACGGTGGCGTTACATTACGTAATGAACACCCCATATGATCAGTTGATTTGGGATGTTGGCCATCAGGCTTATGGGCATAAAATCCTAACGGGGCGTCGCGATATATTTCATACAAATCGAATAGAGAACGGAATTTCGGGATTTCCCAACCGTTTTGAATCTAAATACGATGCATTTGGCGTTGGGCACTCCTCAACGTCTATTTCTGCGGCATTAGGTATGGCGGTTGCATCCCAGATAAAAGGAGAAAAGGACCGTCAGCATATTGCGGTAATTGGTGATGGTGCTTTGACTGGTGGAATGGCATTTGAGGCATTGAATCATGCCGGTATTTCCAAATCCAACCTTTTGGTCATTCTGAATGATAACTGTATGTCCATTGATCCTAATGTTGGAGCATTGAAGGAGTATTTGACAAGTATAACGACATCAAAACGATATAATCGTTTTAGAGACGATATTGCAGCTGTATTAACCAA
Source organism: Sphingobacterium sp. (assembly GCA_031286695.1). GTDB lineage: Bacteria > Bacteroidota > Bacteroidia > Sphingobacteriales > Sphingobacteriaceae > Sphingobacterium. Next base: position 88,528 of record JAITTY010000022.1, read on the forward strand.
GATTTCGGAAGTTGGTCCAAATGCACTTGGTATTGCCAAAAAATTGGAAAAAAGCATAAAGGGCACGTTATTAAAAAATGCCAATCTCTTTGAATCTTTGAATTTTAGATATTTTGGACCGGTTGATGGGCATGATGTCAAAAAATTGGCGAAGACCCTTGAAGACCTTAAACATATACCGGGACCCAAATTATTGCATGCCGTCACCATCAAAGGAAAAGGTTTTGCGCTAGCTGAAAAAGATCAGACCAAATGGCATGCTCCAGGTTTATTCGATAAAATTACAGGAGAGATCAAAAAATCTTCGAATGATAAACCTGTAGCACCTAAATTTCAAGATGTTTTTGGACATACTTTAGTTGAGCTTGCAGAAGAAAATGATAAGATTGTGGGTATAACGCCTGCAATGCCTTCTGGTTCTTCCATGAACATAATGATGAAAGCAATGCCTGAGCGCGCATTTGATGTTGGTATTGCTGAACAGCATGCTGTTACTTTTAGTGCAGGACTCGCAACTCAGGGACTATTACCATTTTGTAATATTTATTCATCTTTTATGCAGCGAGCTTATGATCAAGTGATTCATGATGTTGCATTACAGAACCTGAATGTCGTTTTCTGTTTGGATCGTGCGGGAGTGGTTGGCGCAGATGGCGCTACACACCACGGTGCTTATGACATTGCATTTATGCGATGTGTTCCAAACATGACTGTTTCGGCTCCGATGAATGAGGAAGAGCTGAGAAATTTAATGTATACGGCTCAATTACCTAACAAAGGTCCATTTGTCATTAGATATCCAAGAGGAAATGGTGTTATGCCAGACTGGCGCCGTCCATTTGCAGAAATTGAAATTGGCAAAGGACGTCTTATTACTGAAGGAGAAGAACTTGCGATTTTAAGTTTTGGAGCTATAGGAAACGAAGCTGCAAAAGCCGTACAGCAGTTGAATGAATTGGGTATTCATCCCGCTCATTATGATCTTAGATTTGCTAAGCCTTTGGATGAGGCTTTGCTCCATCAGGTCTTTAAGAAGTTTGCCAAAATTATTACGGTAGAAGACGGAAGTTTGCAAGGGGGGATCGGTTCGGCAGTATTGGAATTTATGGCCGATCACGGTTACCGCAGTCAAGTTGTTCGTTTAGGTATTCCGGATAAGATCATTGAACATGCAGAACAAAATGCACAGTGGAAGAATGCGCACTACGATGCTAATGCTATCATAATGGAAGCTAAGAAACTTTGCGATGGAAAATTGACCAGTACAATGGTTGGATAAAAATAGCTATTAAGATAACAAAAAAAGGAGGTCTGTGCAGACCTCCTTTTTTTTGTTTTTGACTACAGGTTTTTTGAGAGCACTCAAGTAATCTGCTATGTTACAATTTACTTTTTCTGAAAAGACAATTTGTAACGGTTTTGATTTTACAGTTTGCGCTTAAATCAGGTAAATTGTTATTTGACAGCGATGTTAAGTTGGCTTTAAATTCTTATAAATTTAATATTAAAAATATATGAACCAAAGGTTGTAATTGGCTATAATTTTGGTTAATTTAGTTCTAGACCTTAAAGACTGAGATGTAGTGAGTTTGCTACTTTTTTTGTTCTTTTTTTTGAAATAAATTTGGAATGTTAATAATTATTTTTAGAGATCAATTTTAGCGCTAGTTTTCCACAATTTTACATAATAAAAAGCTGATATATAGTGTCTTATCAATTATTTTATATTTTAGTTTTTTAGCTGATTTTTTTTTGTCATCTTCGTTCTCAGAGAAAGTTATCAACATATTTTTTGTCGCGTATTGTAAATCAACTTATTAACAATTTTAGAATGGAAAAAACGTATTCAAGTGTCTGGAATAATTGTCTTTCGATTATCAAAGATAATATACCAGCACAAAGTTTCAAGACCTGGTTTGAACCTGTGAAAGCAGTCCGTTTGGAGGGTGACGTTTTGACTATTCAAGTGCCTAGTTTATTTTTTTATGAGTGGCTGGAAGAACACTATGTAGGAATTCTTCGTAAGACCGTAAAGAAATTTTTAGGAGAACAAGGTAGATTGGAATACAATATTGTAGTAGAGAAGTCTTCCGCTTCTCATCCTTATACGACTAATCTTCCATCGAATGGCAATGGAGCAGAAGGAAAGAGACAATCTATCCCTGTGCCGGTTTCTTTAAATAGAGATATCAAAAACCCATTTGTTATTCCTGGATTGAAAAAATTACAGGTTGATCCGCAATTGAATCAAAACTACACATTTGAAAATTTCATTGAAGGTGAATGTAACCGTCTTGCTCGTTCAGCAGGTTATGCTGTAGCTAACAAACCAGGTGGTACATCATTTAACCCTTTGATGATCTATGGTGATGTTGGTTTGGGAAAGACACACCTTGCTCAAGCTATCGGAAATGAGATCAAAAGAAATCTTCCCGATAAATTGGTCATTTATGTGTCTTGTGAGAAATTCTGCCAACAGTTTGTGGACTCATTGAAAAATAACACAATCAATGATTTCGTTAACTTTTATCAAGCAATGGATGTCATTATAATGGATGATGTGCATAATTTTGCTGGTAAAGAAAAAACGCAGGATATTTTCTTCCATATTTTTAATCATTTGCATCAATCTGGAAAGCAAATTATCTTAACTTCGGACAAAGCACCTAAAGATTTAGCTGGTTTGGAAGAACGTTTGCTTAGTCGTTTTAAATGGGGATTATCTGCAGATATTCAGATTCCTGATCTTGAGACGAGAATGGCGATCTTGAAGAAGAAGATGTATTCTGATGGTATTGATTTACCTGAAAATGTAGTGGAATATGTCGCTACACAGATCGACAACAGTGTTCGTGAATTGGAAGGTGCCATGGTTTCTTTATTGGCGCAATCTACATTGAACAAAAAGGAGATCGATTTAGGTCTAGCGAAATCCATGTTGAAGAATTTTGTGAAGAATACACATAAGGAAATTTCAATGGACTTTATTCAGAAATTAGTTTGTGAATATTTTGAAGTTCCTGTGGATATGGTAAAGTCGAAAGTTAGGAAGCGAGAAATCGTGCAGGCCAGGCAAATTTCGATGTATTTAGCAAAAGCCCATACCAAATCTTCATTAAAATCGATCGGAGCGTTCTTCGGAGGGAGAGACCACTCGACTGTCATTTATGCATGTCAAACCGTAGAGGATTTAATTGAAACAGACAAGAAATTTAAAACTTATGTAAGTGATATTATGAAAAAGTTGAAATCTTAATGTCAATTAGTAAGTAGGAAACAAAAGGGCTATCTAAATAACATGGATAGCCCTTTTTTAATGAATTTAAAGCCATGTAATGCATTAAAAAACCTCTGGCTATATTTGGATAGCCAGAGGTTTTTCATTCCTATAGAATGATTAATTGTTATTGATTGCTCTCTCCGTTGCCAGATTCTTTATGTTCCGTTGTTTCTTGAGTTGCAGGAATGTTCACCGGAGGTCTTTCTGTTACATATTTTTGGTACGCTGCCTTTTGCTCATCTGTCAGTAATCGAACTATTTTGTTGTCCGATGCACCTTGAATTTTCGCAATGCTCTCCTTTTTAGCATCAACAGTCGCCGTACTATCCTGAATAATGGCTGCAATAGCCTTTTCTTGATCCAATACGATCGTTGATACCGCAGTTTTTTGTTCGTCGTTTAATGTGAGCTTGGTGACTAATTCAGTCACTACTTTCGTTGCATTTTCTTCTGGTGTTGCTTGCTGTGCAAATGTTAGGCTCATTGCTAGGAAGAAACCTATACCTGCTAAAAATAACTTTTTCATGATGTTTAATTTTAGATGAAATTATTCATTTTGTATGCTGATGCTTCTTTACTTCACTACCGATTAACGATTAGATCTAGTTTCTATAGGTTCAGCCTTGGTAGGTGCTGATTTGGCTGGCCGTTCGGCTATCATTTTTTGATAAAGTGATTTTTGATCTTCGGTCAGTAATTGATTGACTTTTGTATCCACTTCGTTTTGAAGTTTATTTAGTGCCTCACCTTTTGCCTGTGTGGAAGAACCGCTATCTTTTGCTATGCTCTGTTCTGCCTTGGCTTGATCCAATAGAATAGTTGATACTGCTGTTTTTTGCTCATCGTTCAGATTCAGTTTTTGTACAAGCTCAGTCGTTGCTTTTGCTGCAGTTTCCTCTGGGGTGGCTTGCTGTGCGAATGTAAGGCTAAGCGCCAAACAAAGTCCTATTCCTGTTAAAATTAGCTTTTTCATATCTATTGTATTTAAAAAGTTACAATTAAACTATCTTGTTATAAAAACTTTGAAAGTATTAGTAATATTGTATCAAGTATGTTACTTTAACAGAGTTTTAACATTACTTTTCTTTATATAATTGAATAACAATAGATTGTTTTGTTTTTAATACCGAAAGGGAGACTTTCATTGCGATAGTTACGGTATTATTAATAATTAGATCTGCTGTCAATGATCAGCGTGCATTTAAAATCTAATCCTGTATAAATGATGCTTCGGGGTTAAGCTTCAATAAACTCAAAGTTTTAATATAAAAAAGGTCCTTGCTTTGTTTGCAAGGACCTTTTTGAAACATTTTAGTCTTTAATTATCGGAACGTTTAGACATTCTTTCTTTCATTTTTTCTTGTTGTTCATCAAATAATTTAGCTTGTTCAGGAGTAAGCCATGATTTGATTTTACTTGTTTGTACTTCCTGGAGTTGCTTAAATTTTTCCATATTGGCTTTACGGTCTCCACCGTCGTTTCTAAGAGCAGCCCGTTGTTGTGCCTGACTTAAGGTAAGATTATAGATGGAATCTTTTTGTGTTTGATTGAGACTCAATAATTTGTCCAGGTGCTCTACTCGCATTTTAGCTTGTTCCTCAGGGCTGCGTTGCTGACGTTGTTGAGCAAAAACTCCTGTAGCACTTAACATTAGGCAAGCTGCTGCCATTAAAATTTTCTTTTTCATTTTTATATAGTTTATATAATGAGTGCGACGATTATAATTGTACACTCAATTTGTTCATTTTCCATTTATTATGGACCAATAAGCTTTTCAGCTCTTTCTTTATCTATTGAATATAAATTTGATGAAAAAGTTTAGTATTGTATTTGATCTTAACAAAATTTAAGGTTGATTAACACTTTGAGAGACTGTGTTATGCAAGGTTTTTATGAATAGTGCTTTTTGTTTAGGATCATGAAATTGGAGTCCAATCGGAAGATAAACCAAGTCAATGGTTGCAAATAGCTTTTTAAAAGGTTTTAACCGCTGAAGGTCTTTTTCGGTAGTCAATAGTATTTTATTGGTACTTGCTAGGTTTAGGTACGATGTTGTAATCTTATCTAAATCTGATTCACTAAATGCATGATGATCTCCAAAAGAAATGTGCTGGATCAAATTTGCTTTCTTTTTTATATAATTTACAAGCGGCTGCGGTTTGGCAATACCAGTAACTAGAATAATATCTTTGCCGCTAATATCTATTTTGATTCCGTCGCTATCGATCGGTTCAAAGTAATCAATATAACTAAATGTAATTAAAGCTTCTTTGTTATATCGCCTGATTCTGCGTTCTATGGACTTTCTATCCTCAGCTGAAAGATGAATAGGACATTTGGTGATCGTTATAATTTGCGCTCGGTTAGCTTCCATAAGGAGATCCCTAAAGTTCCCCGCTGGAAATACCAGCATGGGATGGAAAAACGATGAAAAATCAAACAGTAAAATATTGAAAAGCGGTGATAATTTTCGGTGTTGATAGGCATCATCCAAAATAATAAGCTGATGATCGGGCCGAAGTTTTTCTATTCCGGTACAACGATCCTCACAAACCGCAACCGTGAGACATGGAAATTTATTTTTGAACTGTAAGGGTTCATCCCCAACATCATTGGCAGATGAATCGGTTTTTACGAGATGGAATCCTTTGCTCGTTCGCCCATACCCGCGACTGAGAATGGCCGTTTTATAATAGTCTTTAAGGCTAGAAACAACAAATTCTGTCATTGGACTTTTTCCTGTACCGCCGACAGAGAGATTGCCTATAACAATCGTCGGGACATCAAATGACTTTGATTTAAGCAATTTAAGATCATATAATCGATTCCTTATCCAAACAGCAAGGCCATAGATAATTGAGAAAGGAAATAAGAGATATCGTAGTAAAGCTATCATTTTGGGACAACTGTTAATCCAACGTCGGTGATTTCTTTCAACGGATTCTCCTTCATATGCTGTTCAATGGAAATTGTATACATTCCTGTATCTGGAAATTGGTAATCTTTATGGATGATGGATTGATTGTTATATAGGCTACCTGAGGATTTTCCAAGCCATTTTCCATCGGGGCGTGCCATTTTTATTTCTTTACGATAAGTATATTGTTTTTTATCGGGACCACTTTGATAGATGAGGACAAAAAGGTTTGAAAAGGCATATTCAGGGGTGTGACGGATATCCATTAATACATCATATCGTTTAGTTTTGTCGCCGATATGAAATTGAAAACGAGGTGGAGATGTATTGAGCCAAGCTTTATTGTCAATGGGTTTATTATCATTAATGATTAAAGTTTGGTCACAGGAACCCCATATGCCAATACATAACATACCAACAAGGAGCGTTGAGTTTTTGAGTTTCATGTTTATCTGTAAAAAGAATATGCCTAATGTGTTAAAATTAGGCATATTTTATTTTATTCTGCTTTTGGGGCAGTATTGTTATTATTACCCTTATTTTTATTGCGGTGCCTATTGAAACGCTTTTTAGGCCTGTTGTTTGTACCCTCTTTATTGTCTTTACTTGCCGCAGGAGTGGCAGTATCCGTCGCTAACTGAGGTTTAGCACCTTGTCTAGGTGCATTTTGTTCGGATTTATCCGTTTTCTGCCCCGTCTTATTTTCCGGTTTAACGGTATTGCTTTTGGTTTTCCTTTTCTTCTTTCTTTTATTCCGATCATCAAGTCGAGTTAAGCTATCTTGTCCGACTACGTTCTCGTAATCGTAATTTATATTTTTCTCTTCTTTGATTTCATCCGTATCTATTGCACTTGAGATCGCTTCAGGTTTGATACCCTGTTTATTCATTTCAACAAGCTCTTTTACTTGTTGGACTGGTAGTGCTATCCAATTTTCGGCGCCTGGAAAAGAAAACCACATCATTTTTTTAAAGATATCGGTCTTTTGAAGATAAGCGACTCCCTTTTGCGTTTCAATGCGGTCTATGTTATTCGGAATATCTTTTAATGCATCCATATAACTATCCAATTCATAATTGAGACAGCATTTCAATTTTCCACATTGTCCAGCTAATTTTAGCGTATTCAGGGACAGATTTTGATAACGTGCAGCTGACGTGGAAACAGTTTTAAAATCCGTTAACCAAGTTGAACAGCAGAGTTCACGGCCGCAGGAACCAATACCGCCTAAACGGCTTGCCTCTTGTCGCATACCTATCTGACGCATTTCAATACGTATCCTAAACGCTTCGGCCATTTTTTTGATGAGTTCACGAAAATCCACACGGCCCTCAGCAGTGTAATAGAAGGTAGCCTTTGTTTTATCTCCCTGATAGTCTACGTCAGAAATCTTCATAGACAAACCGAGGTCCAAAGCCAATTTACGAGCTTTGTGCATAGTTTCCCATTCGAGATCTTTTGCTGCGTTATACTTCTCTACATCTACTTCATTTGGTTTCCGATAGATTTTCTTTGTTACCATTTCTGGGGTAACATTATTCTTTTTTAATTGTAATCTGACTAATTCACCTGTTAGGGAGATGTGTCCGACATCATAGCCCCCTGTTGAAGGCTCTACAACGACCATCTCACCCATTTCCAGGTAGATATTGTCTACATTAATAAAGAAATCTTTTCGTGATCCCTTGAATCGTACTTCGACGATATTAAATGGTTTATAATTTGAAGGCATATCCATATCGGAAAGCCAGTCATATACATCTAATTTATTACATCCGCTAGTCATGCAAGAGCCATTATTCTGACATCCTGCCGGTGTACCATTTGCTGTGGTAGTACCGCAACCTCCGCCGGATGAGCAACTGCCACATCCCATAGTTTTCTATTTATATATATTGAGTTCCTTTCGGAAACGTTTTGTACTTGTATATTAATGTTAACTGCAAAGATAAATCTAAAAATAATATTTTGGGATTCGCATTTCTTTCTACAAAATAATGTGTTTCCTCAAATAGATTTATAGTTGCTTCAATTTGTTCAACAGTATAATGTACTGCAAATTTTTGGACAAAGTCCAATTCTTTGGCAGGTAAGAAGACAAGACTTGAAAGTCCTTCTTTGATCAAGATGATTTGTCGCATCATATTAATCGCATAGAAAAGAAAACTTTTCTGGTTTTCTCTTCCCATTTTTGAGATTTCCTCTTCTACCAAGGAAATCATATTGGTGCCGGCATCTGAAACGATGAAGCGTAGCCAATTGACCAAAATTCCAAAATGATTATTTGTTTGGGATTGGATCTGATTCATTGCTTCCTGCAGATTTCCATCTGCAATAAAAGCAATTTCTGCAGCCTCCTGATCTGAAAGATGATGGACGATCTTTAAATATTGTGATACCTCAGTATGATCCAATTTCTTGATTTTGACCAATTGCGTGCGCGAAATAATCGTATTTAATATTTTGTCCTGATTTTCAGCTACCAGAATAAAGAGTGTTTTTTCTGGAGGTTCTTCGATCAATTTCAGGAGCGCATTACCCTGCGTATCCAAGTATTCTGGCAGCCACATAATTAAAACCTTGTATTCGGCTTCGAATGACTTAAGGCTTAATTTTTTGATGATGCCGTGAGCTTCTGCAATATTGATATTGACTTGTTTGTTGTCAGCATCCAGTTGATTGCGCCAATACTCCAATCCCATGTAAGGATTGGAAAGAAAAGATTTTCGCCAGCTTTCAGCATAGTCGGCAGCGGTATCTTCTTTATGTTTGGCTATAAAAGGATAGGACATATGAAGATCCGGATGGATCAGTTTGCTATATTTCCGACACGATGAACATTGTCCACAGCTATCTGCAGGTTGCCGGTTTTCGCAATTCAAAAATTGTGCGTAAGCATAAGCCAAAGCAAGGCTGCCTGAACCTTCGGGACCTAGGAATAATTGGGCGTGACTCACACGATTTTCCTGAACCGTACGAACTAAATGTTCTTTGATGTCTTTATGCCCAATGATCTCTTTAAACTGCATACACTACTGCTATTATACAAATGTAATAAATATTGTGATTTATCACGCCGAATTTACTTTCTATACTTTTGGTGCTGTGCTTATTAATTGAAATACAATTGCTTATTTAGGGCTCGGAAATCTCTTTATGTGGAAAGAAAGGCGCCTATAAAACTGAAAAATATTGATTAATTTGTGTATTATTGCACATAATAATTAGTATTCAGGAAATGAGATTCATTGTATCAACATCAATTTTATTAAAGCAGTTACAAGCTATCAATGGCGCATCCAGTACAAGTACTGTTTTGCCAATCTTGGAAAACTTTCTTTTTGAAATAAAAGACAATAACTTGACTATTTCTGCTACGGATCTGCAAACAAGTATGGTTACTTCACTACAGATTGAGGCAAAAGAAGAAGGAAGAGTAGCCATGCCTTCGAAGATTTTGATCGAGACATTAAAAACTTTACCAGATCAGCCAGTAGCATTTTCAGTAGACATGAATACCTTGGCTATCGAAATCAGCGCAGGTGATGGTAAGTACAAATTGAGCGGAGAAAACGCTGACGATTTTCCTAAAATTCCTTCGATAGATAATGGTTCTGTTATTCAGATGCCAGCTCCTATTTTATCGGAAGCGATCAGCAAAACAATTTTTGCCGTCAGTAACGATGAATTGAGACCGGCAATGTCAGGTGTTTTGGTACAGTTAGCCGAAAAGAATGTGACTTTTGTTTCTACGGACGCACATAAGTTGGTACGTTACTCAAGAACGGATATCGGTGCTGAAAAACCAGCGTCCCTTATTTTGCCGAAAAAAGCGCTTTCATTGTTAAAATCTTCTTTACCATCAGATGATGTGGCAGTATCTATTGAATATAATCAGACCAATGCGTTCTTTAGCTTTGGCAATATCAATTTGATCTGTCGTTTGATTGACGAGCGTTATCCAGATTATGCTGCTGTAATTCCTCAAGTCAATCCAAACAAGTTGACCGTAGACCGCTTATTGTTCTTGAATACATTGAGACGTGTGGTGATCTTTGCCAATAAAACGACACACCAAGTTCGTCTGAAAATTTCAGGTAGTGAGTTACACATCTCTGCAGAAGATCTGGATTTTTCTAATGAAGCACATGAGCGCTTATCTTGTCAATTTGAAGGTGACGATATGGAAATTGGTTTTAACGCCAAGTTCTTAGTCGAAATGCTAAATAACCTAGAGAGCGAAGAAGTTGTTTTGGAGATGAGTACACCAAATCGTGCTGGCTTATTGATCCCAGCAGTATCAGAAGATCATGAAGATATTTTGATGTTGGTGATGCCTGTTATGTTAAACAACGCTTAATATTCTTCTCGGTTTGGAAATAATTACACACCTCATTGACTTTATTCTCCATATTGATAAACATTTGGTTGAAATAGTCAATGATTATCAGACTTGGACATACCTTATTCTGTTTCTTATTATTTTTGTAGAAACCGGAGTGGTTGTCATGCCTTTTTTACCGGGGGATTCTTTGTTGTTTGCTGCAGGTATGCTAGCGGCACAACCGAATGATCTCAACGTATGGCTGATGATTTTTGTTTTGTTGGTTGCTGCGGTTTCCGGTGATTCCTTGAATTATTCTATCGGAAAACATTTTGGTATGCGCTTAACAAAATTTAAGCTCTTTGGTAAACAGGTTGTCAAAGATGAGCAGATTGCCAAGACGCATTCTTTTTATGAGAAATATGGTAGTAAAACGATCGTTATAGCGCGCTTTGTACCAATTGTTCGCACTCTGGCACCTTTCGTAGGTGGTATTGGAAAGATGAATTATGGTACTTTCATTACGTATAATGTTGTAGGAGCTGTCTTGTGGGTGGGTGGTATAACCCTTGCCGGATATTTTTTGGGGAATATTCCAATTATCCGGGATAATTTCTCGAAGGTAGTACTGATCATTATTTTTATATCTGTATTGCCGATAGTCATCGAAATCATAAAAGAAAAGATAAAAGCTAAAAAGGGAGTCCAATAGGATTCCCTTTTTTTATAGATCAAGAATGGAAACGATAACACAACTCATTAATTTTATATTACATATTGATGAGAACCTTTTGCAGCTGATCAATAGTTATGCGAACTGGACTTATTTGATTTTGTTTTTGGTCATCTTTGCTGAAACAGGATTTGTTGTCACACCATTTCTTCCCGGAGATTCTGTTTTATTTGCTCTGGGAGCAATAATTGCCCGACCAGACTGCCAGCTCTCTTTGCCACTGTTTATTGTTATTTTAATCTTAGCTGCTATTTCTGGCGATTTCGTGAATTATGAAATTGGTAAATATGTTGGAATAAGAGTTTTTAGACCAGGATCAAGGGTATTTAAACCTTCTTATCTGCAAAAAACACAAGATTTTTATGCCAAACACGGAACCAAGACCATCGTTTATGCTCGATTTGTGCCTATTGTTAGGACTTTTGCCCCATTTGTAGCAGGTATTGGTAAAATGCCCTATACCGTCTTTGGAAAATACAATATAGTGGGGGGGATGTTATGGGTTTCTTTATTTATCCTAACAGGCTATTACTTTGGACAGCTGCCATTTTTTAAACATAATTTCTCCTTGGTTATCTTAGCCGTTATTTTTATTAGCTTAATACCCATGCTTATACAGTTTTTATCTGCTAAACAGTCAAAAAAAGATTAAACGTTGCATACTAAATATCGTCTTTTAAGGTTAAAGGGTAAGTACGAATTATTCTTACTTGAGAAGCACTAACGTTGATGAATGAGCGATTGTTCTAAAAAATTATCAAGTAAACGAAGCGAATAAAATTGCCAGGAAATTCGGATCTACCATTGCAAGAGCACTTGTTTCTGTATGAAATATCCATGTTTGGTATCTAAATATACTGACGAGAATCACTTGGATATTGCTTTAAATAGGAGTGTCGTGCATTAGGAGCTTATGAAATAACTATTTAGGTATGAATTATTTGGTTTTAGCATTTACCTTGTTTTTTACGCAGTTTGCTTTAGCACAGCGTGTTGTTGTTGATCATCATCAAGCCAAAGAGGCTTATGAATTATTGAATAAAATTCGCACAAGTCCAGAAAAGTATAAGAAAGAACTCAAACTTTTTAATCTTCAGAAGATTAAACGGACAAAACTCCATTGGAACAATCAGCTGGCTGAGGTTGCTGTTTACCGCGCGAAAGACATGGCTAAACGCTCTTATTTTGACCATGTTTCTCCCGAAGGATATGGGCCTAACTATTTCATTGAAGAGGCCGGTTATCAGCTTAATCCTGAATGGCTGAAAAAACGAAATTCTAACAATTTTGAATCCATTGCTGCCAATCGAGCCAGTGCTACAGAGGCCATTAAAGCCCTTATTATCGGAAAGGAGGCACCTGGATACCATCATCGTACGCATTTATTGGGTATGGATCAGTGGAATGCTTCCTTGTATGATATCGGAATTGGCTATGTGGAATGTAAAGGTGCGAGGCCTTATGAAAGTTATCTTGTTGTTATCATCGCCAAGCACGACTGGAACTAAAAGGAAGTTAATTTGAGGAGTATCAGCAATTAATCAATGCAGAGTATTCAATTTTTACTGAAAAGTCATACCTTTGCATATGATAAAATCCATGACAGGATATGGCACGGCTTCCGCTGATAACGGTAAAGTTAAATATAGTGTCGAAATAAAGTCCTTAAATTCAAAATTCCTTGAATTAAATCTCCGTTTGCCCAAAGTTGTTTCGGACAAAGAATTAACCCTGCGGACTGAAAGCAGCAAACTTATTGAGCGTGGTAAAGTTAACATGAATGTAACTGTCGAATACACGGATCAAACAGCAAAAGCGTCTTCCATCAATTCCGATTTACTTAAAAAATATTACAGTCAATTGCAGCAGATTGCATCCGAGCTCAACGACACAAATGTCAACTTGTTTGAGCTTGCATTAAATATGCCTGAGGTAATCACCAATAATGATGATTCGGTTGATGACGAAGAATCTAAAGTATTAATGGATGCTTTTTATGATGCGGTCAAACGTTTTAATACATTTCGTGAAGATGAAGGCAATGTACTTGCAGAAGACTTAAAGAAGAGAGCCGAGCTGATATTGACCTATCTTGGACAAGTGGAAGATCTAGAGGTAGAACGTATTCCATTGATCAGACAGCGTATCGAGCAATTTTTAAATGATACGGTGGGTAAGGAGAATGTAGATCAAAATCGATTTGAACAAGAACTCGTTTATTACATTGATAAATTGGATGTGACTGAAGAAAAAGTCCGATTGCGTTCCCACTGTAATTACTTTTTAAAAGCATTTGAATCTGCGGATTCAAACGGAAAAAAATTGGGTTTTATTTCACAGGAAATGGGAAGGGAGATCAATACCCTAGGCTCTAAAGCCAATCATGCGGGCATTCAACAGATTGTGGTCCGAATGAAAGAAGAATTAGAAAAAATAAAAGAGCAATTGCTCAACGTATTATAAGAATGAGCGGTAAATTAATTATATTCTCGGCACCATCGGGAGCGGGAAAAACAACAATCGTAAGGGATCTTTTAAGTAAACATGGCGATAAAATAGAGTTTTCCATTTCAGCGAGTACACGCGATCCCAGAGGACAGGAAGTGAATGGAAAAGACTACTACTTTATGTCGAAAGAAGAGTTTTTACATAAGGTAGCCAAACAAGAGTTTATCGAGTTCGAAGAAGTTTATTCAGGTACATTTTATGGGACGCTGCGTTCTGAAATTGAACGTATTTGGAAAGAAGGTAAACATGTTATTTTTGATATCGATGTTGTCGGTGGATTACGTTTGAAATCTAAATTTCCAGAACAGGCAATCTCGATATTCGTTCAGCCGCCTTCTTTGGAGGTTCTTAAGGAACGATTAACAGGACGTGGAACGGACTCCGAGGAAAAACTACAGGAGCGGTTTGCTAAGGCTGAATTGGAACTTACGTATGCCAATAAGTTTGATGTTATATTGAAGAATTTTGATTTAGCTACCGCATGTGCCGATGCGGAAGAAATCGTCATGGGATTTATCAATAAATAGGTTCATGCGTAAGATTGGTTTATTTTTTGGCTCTTTTAATCCGGTGCATATTGGGCATCTGATCATTGCTAATTATATGGCCAGCTTTACTGGACTGGATGAAGTTTGGTTTGTGGTTTCTCCACAGAATCCGTTTAAAAAGAAATCTACACTGGCAGATCCCTATGACCGTTTGGAAATGTTGAATCTAGCATTGGAAGATTGTGAACATTTGCGGGTCAGTGATATTGAATTCCACTTGCCTATACCATCGTATACCATCGATACCTTGACTCATCTAAAGGAGAAATACCCTAATCGTGAATTTGTGCTTCTAATGGGGCAAGACAATTTGGAATCGCTGGAAAAATGGAAGAATGCTGATATTATTTTACGTGATTACCAAATTTATGTTTATCCGCGGCCGGGATACGAAAATGAAAAATTTAAAGATCATCCTTCAATTATCATGACAGATACACCTTTGATGGAATTATCTTCTACTTTTCTGCGGAAGGCAATTAAGGAAAATAAAAATATTCAGTTTTTTACACCGCAAAAGGTAATTGATTTTATCGATAAAAAAGGTCTTTATTCCTAATTTAAGTAACAATACACAAAACAAAAATCCCTAGACTGAATAAATCTGGGGATTTTTGTTTTGTATGAGATAGTCAGTAAAAGGCTAATTTGCTTAGATAGTGCCGAAAAGATTTTAGAAAATAAAGAGGAATAATTTTTGTAGGCATAATTTCTTTATTTTTAAAATTAATTAAATCATACGATATGAAAAGGATAGTTTTATTTATTATCTCTTTAGCTTGTTTTGGGAATGTTTTCGGACAAACAGATCAGACCGATGAAAATAATCTCTTCATGGATCCTGCTGCTATCGAAATGCGAAGCAAAATGACCATACCTCCTTATGGCTTGGACAAGGTAAAAGCACTAATTGCAAAAATAATCCCTGAAGAAGATAAAGAAATGACGGATGCAGGAACAAATGCGATTTCGGCTGTTGATTTTAAAAAGCTATCTCTACGTGAAAAATTTACCTATACCATGATTCACGCGGAGTTATATGCACAGAACTGTGCTATACCTGAGTACCAAACACAGATAGACAAAAAGATCTTTGGGACATTATTAGACGGTTTCAATGAATCTTCCTGGTCACAGAGACAGACCGATTTTCTGCAGGAAAATAGAGATTCTATTCTGAAACTTATTCAAGAATCTGTCGCGAGAAGCAAACGTATGGGGGTAAACTATAAGCATGCCCTAGTGGAATTAAACGCTTGGCAAATGATTCCTTTTATCATTGACTATGGTAAGAGAACACCGAAAGACAAGGATGCATTGACCCTGTTGCTGTTGCTTATGAAACGTGGTGAATATAATGAATTTATTAAATCTGCTTCGTTTAAAAAGTTGTATGGAGAACAAAGTAATTATTATTCTTATTTAAATTACAACAAAGAAAATGAAGCTTTGATCTTTAGTAGGGCGCTAAATTATTACAATGAGAAAAAAAGCAAGTAGAATATTTGGGCTTTTGATCCTCTTTTTGGGAGGATTGTGTTTTAACTTCGTTAAGGCACAGGAATACAAAGATGTTGCCTGGAGTGATCCCCGTCCTCAGGATTCCTCGTATTATGCCTTTCGTGAAAAAAATAGTATTCCTCCTTTTAATAGAAAAAAGGTTCAAAATCTAATAGATAAACGTTTAAGTACTCTTCCTGATGAAGCATTGACTGACTATGATGCCGGAATATCTATCCGTGATTTTAATACCTTAAGTTTTGAGGAGAAATTCACATACACGATGATTTATCCAGAGATATTTAGTCAAGCTTGTGCGGAACGCATGTTTTTATATGACCCTCAGAATAAAATATTCGGCCAGTTGCTTTTCGTTTATGGAGGTGTTTTTTGGAGTGATCGGCAGATCTCTTTTATGAAAAAGAATAAAGAAAGGGTGTTAGGATTAATACAGAATCTAGCTGTAAAGAACCATGAGATGGGTTTAAATTACAAGTCGGCAATTTTGGAGATAGATGCCTGGGAAAGCATTCCCTTTTTGATTGACTTTTACCGGTCAAACCCAAGGGACAAAGATATATTAACAACACTTTTGCTGCTCTTAAAAAAAGCGAAAATTTCTGATTTCGAACGATCGAAAATATACAGCAAACTATATGGTTCGGATGTGAGCTATGACAGCTGGATAAACTTTTCTGAGGCAAATGAGCGGTATATTCTTGAAACCGCGGCAGCATATTATAAGATACAGCAAGGAAAATGAGAAAGTTACTCTATTTGGTGGGATGGATTCTCCTATACTTTCCATGTGATGCACAGGAAAACAATTATGTTCAAATTCCAGCGGGTAATTACCATTTAGGTGATACCGTAAGTCTAGACAATCCCAAAAGAACTGTATATATCGAATCATTCTGGATTTCCAAATATGAGCTGACCAATGCTGATTTTGAAAAATTTGTTCGGGCAACAGGCTATAAAACATTAGCGGAGCGCTATCACAACGCTATGGTCTTTGAACCCGGACTGGAAGAATTTCGTTGGTTGCAAGATAGTACAGCCTATTGGCGCTTTCCAAATGGCATAAGCCGGGGTGGTATTGAGACAAAAATGAACCATCCGGTTACCTGTATTTCCTTCAGAGATGTGTTAGCATATTGCGAATGGGCTGCATGCAGGTTGCCATCTTTTGATGAATGGGAGGTCGCGGCAAGAGCAGGCAGTGAAGGTTATTATTTTGACGGTGTCGATAAAGAGAATATCGGCGACTATGCAAATATATGGCATGGAAGAGATCATTTGAAAGCCGATGTTTCAGATGGATATCTTTATACCGCTCCCGTGGGAAAATTCAAACCAAACCCATGGGGACTTTACGATATCTTTGGCAATGTGTTTGAATTCTGTGCAGGTAGCCTCAAAAGGGATGGCGATCGTTCTATTGCACATGCCCGTGGGGGCTCCTGGTGGTGCAGCAAAAATAGCTGCGCCGCTTTCAACACAGTGTATATCGGTTCTGTAAGCCCCAATGCATCTTTTAGCAATTTGGGATTTAGAACCGTAAAAAACTTTCATGATTCCTTTGGATCAACAACGCGCATGAAAGTTCTTGATGGCCTTTGAAAACTGACACTTTCAGAAAAAAAGCCTTTATCCCTTCGGATAAAGACTTTTAAAACAAACCCATCGTAAAGATGGAATTTTTTATCTTCCCATCCAGCCGCCATCGACTGTAAGGATGGTTCCATGTACATAATCTGATGCTTTTGAGGCGAGGAATACAGCTGGTCCCTTAAAATCTTCTGGAGTTCCCCAGCGTCCTGCAGGTATACGGTCCAAAATGGACTTGGAGCGTTCGGGATCATCTCTCAGCGCTTCTGTATTATCCGTAGCGATGTATCCTGGTGCAAATCCATTGACATTAACACCTTTCGATGCCCACTCATTGGCAAAAGCTTTTACCAGAGACCCTACAGCTCCTTTCGAAGCGGCGTATCCCGGAACATTGATACCGCCCTGAAAGGTCAGTAAAGAAGCTGTAAATACAATCTTTCCAGTTCCACGTGAAATCATGTCCTTTCCGATTTCACGCGTCAGTATGAATTGCGCATTTTGATTGATCTCAATGATTTCATCCCAATATTCATCGGGGTGCTCAGCAGCAGGTTTGCGGAGGATATTTCCCGCATTGTTAAAAAGGATATCAATTGTAGGGTGTGCTGATTTTACATTTTCTATGAACTTGTAGAGTTCTGTCCGTTTAGAAAAATCACATTGATAGGCGTAGAAGTTTCTACCCAATGCTTTTACGGATTTTTCTACGGCAGAGCCTTCAGTTTCCAATGACGCTGAAACGCCGATAATATCGGCTCCAGCTTCAGCCAATGCTTCGGCAATTGCCTTACCGATTCCTCTTTTGCAGCCTGTTACCAAAGCTACTTTTCCACTTAAGTCAAAAGATTCCAATATGGACATTATTTTGAATATTTTATTGTTAATGGTTGATCTAAATTATTTTTGAATGTTTTGACATAGGATTGCCATTGGTCAAAACTGCCTATTTTACCAGCTTTGTTGAAAGCAGCCCCCGCAAAATAGACTAGCGGTTTATTATTTTTGACCGTTGTCGCTAGTAAAAATTGTTGTGGACTATCTTTGAAAACATATTTTACTTTAGGCAGGATGACGGCAGTGCCGGTAATTTTATCTCCTTCGGCAGGCTCCCAGTAAGCCAAAATTCCATTTTTTACATCATTTAGAATTTGAGGTTTTTCCTCTTTCCTTTTGGCGATTCCCACGACAATTGGAGTCGCTTCTGAACTCGTATTTTTGACCGAATAGCTTATTTTGTTTAATTGGCTGCCAGCATCTAAAGAGACTGTTTTTTCAACTTGCAGCTGTTGACCTTTTACGTTCTCGGGCTCATAGATGAGTTTAAATGAAGAGCGTAAAGGACCGTTGTCCAATACTTCGTATTGGCGATAATGCTTATGGTATACGACCTGCTGGTCAATAAATGGAGTCGCATCGCCAACTCCTAGGGTTTGTCCAACGGAATAGTAATCTAAGCCTTTGCCATGATCCGCGTGATAATCACCGGTTTTGTACCATTCGTCAACGACAAGGTCGTTGCTGCGCTTTGCCCAAAAGTCAAAACCCTGTGCGTCCTCAGAAGTTCCTTCTAAGGCCTTTCCGTACGCTCTAAAAGCTGCAATGTCATTTTCCCAGGCAAAGTCATCTTTGCGTTCAGGGATGTACCGTGCGTAGGTTTTGGGCGCAACTGCGGTAGGAATATTTTCATTCACTCCAAATGTCAATGAACCTTTAGGAGCGATGCTTATTTGGATCAATACATTTTGGGCAGTGGGCTTTCCTAGTTTTTCAAGCTGATAAGCCAATTCCTTTTTGTCCTTATCCACAATTGTAAATACATTGTTTTTTAATTCGAAGTGTTTTTCGAATACTGTATAAGGGATGCTGATCAACTCCGTTCTTGCGCTCGCAGAAGGATTGCTTACGGTAATGGTTTTGTTGTTTTGCGCAGAAGCAACTGTTGAAAGCCCTAGCGCTAAGCTCAATACGACTGTTTTTTTCATTTGATAAAGGGTTACTTTAATTCAGTGATTGCACATTTGTCCATATCATCATAATCTAAATTTTCACCGGCCATTCCCCAGATGAAGGTATAATTGGAAGTTCCAGCGCCTGAGTGAATTGACCATGGCGGTGAGATGACAGCCTGATCGTTGTGCATCCAAATATGGCGGGTCTCATCAATAGGACCCATAAAATGTGATACAGCCTGACCTTCAGGTAATTCAAAGTAGAAATAGACTTCCATACGACGATCGTGGGTGTGTGATGGCATTGTATTCCATACAGACCCGGGTTTTAACTCTGTCATACCCATCTGTAATTGGCAGGTTTGTACAACTTTATTCAATAACATCTGGTTGATCGTGCGATGATTAGCTGTTTCTAATGAGCCTAATTCAATTTTATTGGCATCTTCTTTCGTTACCTTTTTAGTTGGGTAGCTGCAATGAGCCGGAGTCGAGTTTAAATAGAATTTCGCCGGATTATCAGTATCCTTACTGGAAAAATAGACCTCTTGGGCGCCCTGGCCAATGTAAAGTGCTTCTTTGGTATTGAGATCGTAGACAGTACCATCAACCTCAACCTGACCATTTCCACCAACATTGATAATACCCAGTTCTCTTCGGGAAAGGAAATACGGTTCTTTTAGTAATTCCGGAATAGTATCCAATTTTATTTTTGAACTTACAGGCATTGCGCCACCAGCCATATAGCGATCGTAGTGGGTATAGACAAAGTTAATTTTATCGGCTTCAAAAACTTTTTCAATTAGAAAATTGTCTCTTAATCCTTGTGTATCTAAAGTTTTGTATTCCTTTGGCCCTATTGCATAGCGGGATTCAAAATTAATGCTCATAACTGAATTATTTTTTATTTGAATGCTAAATTTAGGGCTAATATTTGTCAATAACCATACAATCTTACGCAAACGATGTCGTAGTATCTATAGGTTCTCCTGCTTTTTTAAATGATGTTACTTCGCTAATGGATAATTTAACAACAACTTACTATCAATTCCTATACTAACATCGATATAACAGGGGGTTAACAAGGGGTTAGCAGGGGGTTAACAGGGGTATACCCCTGTTAACCCCCTGCTAATAGGCTGTAAACCTAGTGTAATATCGGGTTTAATATGAGTATTGGTATTATATTTATAGGGAGTTCGTATTTTTTTCCTCTTTTGTCAATATTATTTACATCTCGGTTTCAGATTTACTAACTTCGTATATGGTAAAGAAGAAATCCCCATATGCTAAAAGCACAATCATGGATGGAGACAATTGGGGATTCCAGATGACCATAAAAGAGAAATAAATTACATATGAAACCTAATATTTTAGTTGTTAACGATGACGGTATAACAGCTCCGGGGATTAAGGTGTTGCTGGAGGAAATGCAGAAAATTGGAAATGTTGTCGTCGTTGCTCCCGATTCGGCGCAATCTGGAATGGGGCATGCTATTACACTCGGCAGACCGTTGCGTTTAGACAAAATCAATCTATATGAAGGGGTAGAAATGTATCAGTGTTCGGGAACACCGGTAGATTGCGTGAAGCTCGCCGTAAATAAAGTTTTTAAGGGGCAAAAACCAGATATCTGTGTTTCGGGTATCAATCATGGGCTCAATAATTCAATCAATGTTCTTTATTCAGGTACCATGTCTGCTGCGGTAGAAGGGGCTATTGAAGGTATTCCTTCCGTGGGATTTTCGCTTGATAATTTTTCCCATGATGCAGATTTTAGCTATTGTAGGCCCTATGTGATTTCTATTGCCGAGCAAGTGCTGGCCAATGGTCTTCCTAAAAATACATTGCTGAATGTTAATTTTCCACAAACTCCCGGGTTTAAAGGTATTAAAATCTGTCGGCAGGCAGGAGGACATTGGGTCGAAGAATTTGATGAACGTATTGATCCGCATAACCGCGATTATTATTGGACAACAGGCAAATTTGTTTTGCAGGACAGAGGTGAGGATACCGATTGTTTTGCCCTGGCCAATGGTTATGTGTCTGTTGTTCCGACACAGTTTGATATGACAGCGCATCATGCCATTCCAGAGTTAAATTCATGGAGCTTTGATCATCTTGGATAAACGGTTAGATATAGCAAACGTGAAAAATAATTTTTGGATAGGGTTGGGCATTGGAGCCATTTTTCCGGCTTTGGCTCATGTTTTGGTGCGTTTTACGGATCTTGAGCTTCATTTTTTGCCTGAGAAGCCTATGGCTATCTATACCATAGCCGTACTGGTTAATTTAGTCCTGTTGCGCTTTGTTTATCGCGCGGGAAATGATCATACCGGAAAAGGAATTATGGTAAGCACTTTTTTGGCCATGGTACTCTATCTGATTACACATAAAGTTACTGTTTGATTAAATTTGTGAAATCCCATGCGTTTAGTGGGAAAAATTGAAAAAAAATGAAATTGACATTAGGATTTTCACCATGCCCAAATGATACATTTATTTTTGATGCCTTAATTCATCATAAAATAGATACGAAAGGACTGGATTTTGAGGTTGAATATCAAGATGTTGAAACCTTAAATTTGAAGGCTTTCAAAGGCGATCTTGATATTACCAAGCTGAGCTATCATGCTTTTGCCTACGCTGTTGAGGATTATGAGTTACTTGATGCTGGAAGCGCATTAGGCTTCGGTGTGGGGCCTATGCTGATTACCAAGGATCCGAAATTAGCCAAATTGCTGCAACAAAAATTGGACAGAGCTGAAGGCTTAGAAGGATTCGATCAGTTGAAAGTGGGCTATCCTGGGAAATATACAACTGCAAATTTTTTATTGAGTCTGGCATTCCCCGAATTAAAAAATAAAGTTGAGCTGGTTTTTTCGGATATTGAAGGCGCTTTATTGGATGGATCGATTGATCTGGGCCTAATTATTCACGAAAATAGATTCACTTATGCTGAAAAGGGATTGCATAAAGTCGTTGATTTAGGGGAGTATTGGGAGAAGACGACAAAATTTCCGATTCCTCTTGGCGGAATTGTCGTAAAACGTAGTCTGCCGCAAGAGGTGAAAGATACATTGAACACAGTTTTAAAAGAAAGTGTAGAATTTGCATTTGCCAATCCGAAATCTGGGCTTGAGTTTATTCGTGCGCATGCACAGGAAATGAGTGAAGAGGTGATGTATAAGCATATTGAACTTTATGTCAATAAATATTCAGTAGAATTGGGCCTTGAAGGACGTAATGCAATTAAGAAGATGTTTGAAAAGGCTCAGGAGCTAGGTTTCATTCCGTATTCAGCTAAAAAGCTGTTTTTATCATAGCTCATTTATCGTTAATAAAGAAATATTTTAGCTGGAAAATCAGGAGGGCAATCCAGTCAAATAGGGCTAAGTATAGGAGAGATTCCTATCGGTTGTGTGGAACTGACATTTTCAATAAAAAATAACGTAAAAAAAATGGATGTAAGCTGTTAGATATCATATCTAATAACTAAATTTGCCCGATTAGTGTCAAATTGTCTGCAATTTTACTTTGGAGTCATTATTGTACAAAATCTTAAGTTGAGATAGAAAAAAAATTATGTTAAAGTTTTTAAGTAAATTATTTGGAAGTAAATCCGAGAGAGATATCAAGGGAATTCAGCCTGTGGTGGATCAAATCAAAGCTGAATATGAGAAGCTTTCAAATCTAACCAATGACGAGTTACGTGCCAAGACCGTTGATTTCAAAGAAAGAATTAAGAATTACCTAGCAGATATTGACCAAGAGATTGATACGCTTAAAAAAGAGGCAGATCAAGACGAGGACGATATGGCAAAGAAGACTTCAATTTACGAGCAGGTGGACAAATTGTCCAAAGATCGTGACAAGAAGTTGGAAGAGGTATTGAAGGATATTTTACCAGAAGCATTCGCTGTGGTAAAAGAAACTTCAAGACGTTTGACTGAAAACGAAGAACTAGAAGTTACTGCCAATGACTTTGACAGAGAACTGGCCGTATACAAACAAAACGTTATCATCAATGGAGATAAAGCCATTTGGAAAAACAAATGGATGGCAGCCGGTACCGAGGTAACTTGGAACATGGTACACTATGATGTCCAATTAATTGGTGGTATTGTATTGCACAGTGGTAAAATTGCCGAGATGGCAACAGGTGAGGGTAAAACGTTGGTAGGAACACTACCGACTTATCTAAACGCGCTATCTGGACAAGGTGTACACATTGTAACGGTAAATGATTACCTTGCCCGTCGTGACTCTGAATGGAATGCACCATTATTTGAATTCCATGGATTATCTGTTGACTGTATTGATAAACATCAGCCAAATTCGCCACAACGCCGTAAAGCTTACCAATCGGATATCGTATATGGTACGAATAACGAGTTTGGTTTCGATTATCTGCGTGATAATATGGTTCAGACACCAGACGCACTGGTACAAGGAAAATTACACTTTGCCATGGTCGATGAGGTTGACTCTGTATTGATTGATGATGCACGTACACCATTAATTATCTCAGGTCCGATTCCTCGTGGCGATCAACATGAATTTTACCAATTGAAACCACGTATCGAACGTTTGGTACATGTACAGAAAGCTTACATCAATACTGTTTTGAATGACGCTAAAAAAGCTTTGGCGGCAGGAGATTCTGATGTTGAAGGTGGTGGTTTGGCCTTGTTAAGAGCTTATAGAGGTTTACCTAAAAATAAAGCATTAATCAAGTTTTTAAGTGAAGGTGCTAATCGTTCTATCTTGCAAAAGGTAGAAAATTACTATATGCAAGAGCAAAATAAAAATATGCCTAAGGTAGATGCAGAACTTTATTTTGTGATTGATGAAAAGAACAATCAAGTAGAATTGACAGAAAAAGGAATTGAATTGATCACAGCAACAGGTGAGGATCCTTCATTCTTTATTCTACCGGATGTTGGTACTGAGATTGCTGAAATTGAAAAGTCTTCGTTGACTTTGGAAGAAAAGGCCGCTCAGAAAGAAGATATGTTACGCGATTATTCGATTAAAGCAGAGCGTATTCACTCGATCAATCAGCTGTTAAAAGCCTATACTTTGTTTGAAAATGATGTTGAATATATCGTTGATGAAGGTAAAGTGAAAATTGTTGACGAGCAAACAGGCCGTATCATGGATGGTCGTCGTTACTCGGATGGTTTGCACCAGGCGATCGAAGCGAAGGAGAATGTGAAAGTAGAAGACGCGACACAAACTTATGCAACGATTACATTGCAAAACTACTTCCGTATGTACCACAAACTTTCGGGTATGACTGGTACTGCGTCAACAGAGGCAGGTGAGCTTTGGGAAATTTACAAATTAGATGTAGTAGAAATTCCAACTAATCGTGTTGCCCAACGCGATGACCGTCAAGATTTGATCTATCGTACAGCACGTGAAAAATACAATGCAGTCGCTGAGGAAATTCAGCGATTGACAGATGCTGGACGTCCAGTATTGGTCGGTACGACATCTGTCGAAATTTCGGAGTTATTGAGCCGTATGCTTCAATTGCGTAAGATTAAACATAACGTATTGAATGCGAAGTTACACCAAAAAGAGGCTGATATCGTCGCTGAAGCTGGACGTCCAGGTCAGGTGACTATCGCGACGAATATGGCAGGTCGTGGTACGGATATTAAATTGACCGAGGAAGTTAAAAATGCAGGTGGTCTTGCAATTATCGGTACTGAAAGACACGAATCTCGTCGTGTTGACCGTCAGTTACGCGGTCGTGCAGGTCGTCAAGGAGATCCAGGTTCTTCGCAATTCTTCGTTTCTTTGGAAGATAACTTGATGCGGTTGTTTGCTTCAGAGCGAATCTCTAACATCATGGTAAAAATGGGTGTTGAAGAAGGCGAAGTGATGCAACATAGTATGTTAACTAAATCCATCGAACGTGCACAACGTAAAGTGGAGGAGAATAACTTCGGTATCCGTAAACGTCTATTGGAATACGATGATGTGATGAACTCACAACGTACAGTAATCTATTCGAAGCGTAAAAATGCTTTGTTTGGAGAGCGTTTGGACGTGGATTTGAATAACATGATTTTTGATGTTGCAGAAGAAATTGTCGTTGAGGCCAAAGAACAAGGTAATTATGAAGATTTCCAAATTGAAGTAATCCGTATTTTTGCGATCACACCGGAAATAACAGCAGAAGAATTTGCTCAAGGTAAAATCGAAGGCTTGACTGATCGTCTTTTCGAACATGCAATTAATGCTTACCATCATAAAATTGAAGCCGTTGGCGCTTTGACAGTCCCTGTATTGAATAATGTATATGCAGAAAGAGGTCAAATCGTTGAAAATGTAGTTATTCCATTTACTGATGGTATCCGCGGCATTCAGGTTTCGGCAAATTTGAAAAAAGCGATCGAAAGCAACGGTAAAGAAGTTTTCAAATCGTTCGAAAAAGGAATTGTATTGGCTTTGATCGATGAGGCTTGGAAAGAGCACTTGCGTGAAATGGATGATTTAAAACAATCCGTTCAAAATGCTGTTTATGAACAAAAAGATCCAATCATCATTTATAAAATGGAAGCATTTGATTTGTTTAAATCGATGTTGGCCTCGATGAATAAGGATGTTGTAAGCTTTATCTTTAAAGGAGAGATTCCTGGTCAGGAACCGACTTCAATGCAAGCGAGACAAGTACAGCAGGCACCCGTGAAAACGATTGAAACTAAAGCTGAATTGGCTTCGCCTACAGGGGTGAGTGAAGAAGACGTGAATGACGGGCCAAAAGAACCAGTTCGTAATGAAAGTACTATTGGACGCAATGACGAATGTCCTTGTGGTTCAGGAAAAAAATATAAAAATTGCCACGGCGCAAATAACTAATCGCTAAGAAAGGTTAAACTATGCTGAAGAGAGGATTGATTTTCATACATGCACTTGTGCTGTTTACGATTGTAAATGTGAATGCACAGGAAAAAGGAGGAGTCATTGTAACCAAGGATTCGTTGATTACACAGCTTCAAAATTTTAGGGCGGCTATGGGGATCAATCCTGTCGAAAGCAAAGAGACAGTGGTTCCTTCTAAGCCCGTCGTCCGCTCAGCGGCAACACGGGTTAAAGTAAGAGGATTTCGCGTACAGATCTTCGCTGGATCAAACCGGAATCAGGCATTTTCGGAGCAGACACGTTTCCGAAGCATGTATAAAGATATTGATACCTATATTACCTATGACGAACCCAATTACCGTGTCAAAGTAGGTGATTTTAGAAGTCGCTCGGAGGCAAGTGCTTTTATGCGCGAACTGCGTCAGTATTTTAGCAACGTCTTTGTTTTTTCAGAGAACGTTTTTGTGTATCAATAAATCAATCAACCTTATGGCAAGTACGAAAGAAAAAGTCCTGGCCTTAGCTCATCAATATTTTGAAGATACGGTTTCCAATCGTAGACATCTTCACCAGAATCCTGAACTTTCCTTCGAAGAATACAATACCTCGGCATTTGTAAAAACGCAATTGGATGAATTGGGAATTCCTTATGAGGCTAAAGCTGATACGGGCATTGTCGCTTTAATCAAAGGTGACCTACCCTCAGATGAAGTTATTGCGTTACGCGCAGATATGGACGCTTTACCGATTCAAGAAGTGGAGGGGCGCTCATATGGTTCCAAGAACCCAGGAGTAATGCATGCCTGTGGTCATGATGTACATACCTCTTCTCTTTTGGGGACAGCTAAAATATTGCATAGCCTGAAAGCCGAATTCGGAGGTACGATCAAATTGATCTTCCAACCGGGAGAGGAACGTTTACCAGGGGGAGCATCTTTGATGATCAAAGAAGGTGCCTTGCAGAATCCTGCTCCTTCTGCAATCATTGGACAGCATGTGATGCCTTTTATAGAAGTAGGGAAAGTCGGTTTCCGCGAAGGTAAATATATGGCATCATGCGACGAACTGTTCATGACTGTAAAAGGAAGAGGGGGACATGGTGCACATCCGCATCAAAATATCGATCCCATCGTTATTACGGCGCAGATTATCACAGCTTTACAACAAGTAGCTAGTCGCTTTGCGGATCCTCGTACACCGACTGTACTGTCGTTTGGAAAGATTCTCGCCAATGGAGCGACAAATATTATTCCTGATCAGGTTTATCTGGAAGGTACATTTCGCACATTTGATGAGAAATGGCGTGCTGAAGCCCATGAAAGAATGGTTAAAATAGCGGTGGGTATTGCTGAAAGTATGGGGGCAACATGCGAATTTGAGGTCCGTAAGGGCTATCCTTTTCTAATCAACGAGCCTGAACTGACTAAAAATGCACGGGCATTTGCCGAAGAATACCTTGGAAAGGAAAATGTTGTAGACCTGGATCTTTGGCCGGCAGCCGAAGATTTTTCGTATTATTCACAGGAAATCAATGCTTGCTTTTATCGTTTGGGTACAGGTAACGTTGCACGGGGTATTTCCTCTGCTGTACATACACCGACTTTTGACGTGGATGAGACTTCTTTAGAGATCAGTACAGGATTGATGGCTTATATTACCCTGCGCAGGCTCGGATATTAAATAGACGTTATGTCATCTCATCATATTGTTAGAGAAAATCAAGAACCTGCTCTTCTGATTGAAGATCTTTCCCTCATTGATGAAGAAGATTTGGGACAGCTGCTCGAGTGGAGCCCAACGATTGTCATCGAAGAAGAAACAATTGATCTATTGGATGCGCGCGGCTATAAGTTCGATATTGTTTTTACAAAAAATTATATTAGCGGATCACAGGAAAATCTGAAAGTGATTTCCTACGGCAATGACTTTCTAAAGGTGGCGATTGAATACCTTATCGCACATCACTATAAGGCCGTGAATATTGTAACAGAACAGCTTGATATCGATTACTATAGCCCTTACCTTGAGCAGATTAATATAGTCCTTTTTTCCAAAGGTATTCGTTATTATTATGTGACTACTGGTTTTACAAAGTGGAAGCCGGCCGGAGAAAGGATCCAAATTGCGAGCGCTCCTGTTAACGAACAAATCGTGCATACAGGATTGATCAAGATAAACGAAAACGAGTACGAGGTGGAAAATGATGGCTTATTTGTTCTTCAATTTTCCCAAGAAAAATATATTTTAATAGGAGAGAAGATCGCATGATAAAAATAGAATTGGCAGAACAAAGTGATATCAGAAGTGTTTCTAATATGGCCCATATTATTTGGCCGGATGCTTATGGCGATATCCTTTCGCAGGATCAAATAGACTTTATGCTGGAAAAAAGCTATTCGATAGAAGGGCTTGCAGAGAGTATGGTCAATGGGCAGTTTTTTTATCTTTTAAAAGAAGATGGCATTGCTCAGGGATTCGTTGCCTTGCGAACTCTTGAAGATAAAATACGGATAGAAAAACTCTACTTGATGCCTGATGTACAGGGCAAAGGGTTCGGGAAAGTTCTGATCGACTTCGCTACTGAAAAAGCAGTATTAAAAGGGAAAGATATTGTTGAACTCAATGTAAATAGAAATAACCCTGCTTACCATTTTTATTTGAAGCAGGGCTTTGAGGTGATCGAAGCAGTTGATATTCCTTATTATGATTATGTCTTAAATGACTATGTGATGCAGAAGAAGGTCAAATCTTCGGCTGTATCTTAATCTTTTAGTTTTTCGACACGGGAGGGAGTTTGTTTTCCCTCTACAATTCCTGAGGTACCTATAGCGATTGCTTCAATGCTGGAAATGATATTTTGTACATTTAAAGTGGATACTTCGTCTTTTACCGTATGATAATATTCATCCTTATCCATTTGCGATGTTGAGAATGAATGCGCAGGCACTCCTTTAGCCGCTAATACAGCATTATCGCTTCGATAGAAGAGATTTTGTTTGGTATATGGATCTGGATAGAATCGGAAGGTTGTGTTTTTTAGATTTTCCTGCATTAATTCCCCTAAGTTAGAATGGTCATATCCTGTAATATACACCGTATTAGGGCCGAATTTTGAATCTTTTCCAATCATTTCCATGTTGATCATGGCAATCACTTGGTCTGCATCAATATGGTTGGAAAAATATTTTGAACCGTACATGCCGAGTTCTTCTGCAGTAAAGGCAACAAAAATAAGTGTCCTTTCATTCTTGTTTTGTTTTTTATAGTAATCCGCTAAGGTTAACATCGCCGTAACACCTGAAGCATCGTCATCAGCACCGTTGGCAATAGAATCTTGTCCTACAGCCGGAAGGATACCGATATGATCATAATGCCCTGAAAAGATCACATATTCGTTTGGTTTGCTTTTTCCGGGTATTATTCCCGCCACGTTAAATAGTGGAACTTTTTTAAGTTCTTTTTTAATCTGAACCTGGTATGTTGTTGGCATTTCCTTTGTCAGGAGATAAACAATCGAGGGCTTCTGTTGCGAGGATTCCTCCACAAACTTAGGCGAATTGAGCATTTTACCAAATCGTAGAAAATAGTTTTCGAAAGAAGGGTCTACCAAGACAAGTGTATTTTCTTTGGATAAAGAATGTTCCCTGAATACCTTCGCAAAATCATCGTTTGATTTTATTTCTGCTACTTTGATCTTGCTGTTATTATCCCATTGCAGATTCACCTGATTGCCGAGGGAAATGATGTGATCAGCTGGAATACTCTTGTTATTGACCGTTGCGGATTTGCTTAGTGGAGAAATTTGATCTAGTTGAAATGTTTGTCTAAAATTCTGTTCAGCATAAGGTTTTAATCCTATTCGTTTCATTTCGCCTGCTATAAAATCTGCTGCTGGTTCAATATCTTTTGTCAAGGCGGACCTGCCGCGCATATCATCTGAAGCTAAAGTATTGAGAATACGGCCTACATCCTGACGTTCTTGATCGGAAATGACCTGTTGTCCATAGGTAATTGCCGAGATGGCAAATAGAGACAATGACAAAATAATTTTAGGTATTGAATTCATATAAAGCTTAGTAAAGTCTGGATGAAGATAAGGAAAATTCTACAAGTGGATTAAGGGCGGAAAAAATGTAGTATATTTGAATATTAAATTGTTTGAAAATGAAAGAAGTATCTGTACAAGAATTAAAGAATAAAATCGATAATAACGAAGATTTTCAATTGATTGATGTTCGTGAGCCTTTTGAATATGAAGTATCAAATTTAGATGGATTGAACATCCCTCTTTCGGGTATACTGATTGAGGCGGATAAGATTGCAAAAGACAAACCTGTTATTGTCCAATGTCGTTCAGGAAAACGTTCTGCGCAGGCGATTATGTTATTGGAACAACAGGGTTTTGATAACCTCGCAAATTTAAAAGGCGGTATCCTGGCTTGGAAAGAGGAAATCGATCCAGAGTTAGACGTTTATTAATATGAAGAATTTGGAGCATCAGACTAAACAAGCTTTCTTGTTTAGTCTTGCTTTTTATATCGTAGCTATTTTAGCACGATTGTTTAACCTAGGTATTTTCCCCATATTAGGCAGTCTTTCCATTCTATTATCTCTTTTATGGGTGATTTTGGTGCTAAGGGAGATCATGCTTTCAAGAACAGTTTCTAACACAGAAAGGATGTTTATGGCCCTAGCAATAGTTTTACTAAATGTTGTTGGTGGTGTATTTTATTTCTTTTTTGGCTGGAGAAAACAGGTGTTGGGATTAATGAAAAAATAATATGCTAAAGTATTTTATACTAAATATAGTTTTGAGTTTGGCCATTGTGTTTTTAGTCTACAGTGGTTTTGAAGGATATAAGGCCGGGAATATGCTGGTAACAGGATTGTCCATTGCATTTTTGGTCGTTTTAATATACCTCCGTGTGGTTTTGAGTAAAAGAGTGCGGGCGCTTATCCAGGAAAAGGAGAGTGGCAAAAAGCAGCAACCAGCTATCAAACAAAAGAAAAA
This sequence comes from Sphingobacterium sp., assembly GCA_031286695.1. Lineage (GTDB taxonomy): Bacteria > Bacteroidota > Bacteroidia > Sphingobacteriales > Sphingobacteriaceae > Sphingobacterium. The sequence continues at coordinate 119,788 of JAITTY010000022.1, forward strand.
ATAAATAAAAAAGCCTGCATTAAGCAGGCTTTTTTATTTACTTAACAAACGGTGGTTTTGTTACTCTTGCTTTTACTTTTTGATTGCGGATCAGAATGAAAATATCGGTTCCGTCTTTGGAAAAGGCTGTGTCAACATAACCTAAGCCAACTGATTTTTTCAATGTTGGTGATTGCGTACCAGAAGTAACACGTCCGATTACATTTCCGTCTGCATCAACAATTTCATAATCATGACGAGGAATTCCTCGGTCGATCATTTCTAGTCCTACAAGTTTTTTCTTTAGTCCAGCCTCTTTCTCCGCTTTTAATGCCGCAGCGTTAACGAAGTCTTTTGTAAATTTAGTTACCCAGCCTAGTCCAGCCTCCAAAGGAGATGTATTGTCGTCGATATCATTTCCATAAAGGCAGAAGCCCATTTCTAAGCGTAAAGTGTCACGTGCACCCAAACCAATCGGTTTGATGTCGTAAGCTTTTCCAGCTTCGAAAATAGCATCCCAAACTTTTTGAGCATCTTCATTGGCTACATAGATTTCAAAACCTCCAGCGCCTGTATATCCGGTCGCAGAGACCAAAACATTTTCCACACCTGCAAATGTACCTTTTGCAAAGGTGTAATATTCCATCGGAGCCAATTCAATATCTGTAAGCGATTGGAGTGCATCTGCAGCTTTTGGTCCTTGCACCGCAAATAAAGAGGTTTGATCTGAGATATTCTTCATCTCTACACCATCTGTATTGTACTTTGAAATCCAGTTCCAGTCTTTCTCAATATTTGATGCGTTCACAACCAAAAAATATGTCTTATCGTCTATACGGTATGTTAGGAAGTCATCAACTACACCACCAGTTTCATTTGGGATATAAGCATATTGAACTTTGCCGTCGTATAATTTTGACACATCATTGGAAGAGATTTTTTGAAGTAGATCCAAGGCTTTTTCACCTTTCAGGATGAATTCACCCATGTGACTTACATCAAAAACTCCTACACCTGTACGAACTGTTTCGTGCTCATCGTTTATGCCTGTGTATTGTACTGGCATGTTGAAGCCTGCAAAGGGAACCATTTTTGCTCCTAAAGCAATGTGCGTCTCCGAAAGGGCAGTATTTTTTAACATAAAAATTAAGTTTTAATCAGCTACAAATTTAATAAAATATACGTGATTCCTAGCTGTGAATCTATTTTAGAGCAATCGATTTAATTGCTTATTTTCAGTGAATAAATCGTGAGGTCATTATCCTCGCTGTCGGTATCTTCACAAAGCAGGAAAACTAAGCCTTGCGCCGTTTTTTCTTTTAAGGTGATCCCTTCAAATTTGTGTTTTTCGGGGATTTCAAACGTCTCTGGTTTAGCCGTTAAGTCTGAAGGCAGTTTCCCAAGGATCGACCCCCCTATTTCTCCATCCAGATAGGTGGATTTCGCATCTTCTGCTGTAGCGATAAAATAGATTTCGCTTCCGACCAATATGGCATCTGAAAAACCTGTCGGAATACCATTGAGTTTGGGCAGTTCCATCGGGATGCATCTCGATTTATCCCTGGCCAGAGGATGATATTCCAGAATGGCATTAATTCCTTTGGGACCATTTCCCCGATTGAAAAATAAGATCTTATCGTGCAAATGAACGACCCCTTCAATGTTGAAGTCCTCTCCGGAAATGTTGAATTCGTCCATTAAAAAAGAATAGACTTGACTATAGTCTTCCTGAGTGACAGTTTTGCCATCCCAGGTAAAACGACTTTTCCTTTTGGGGGTTGAACCTGAGCCGTAGAGATAATAGCGATTTCCGTCGAAAGTAATGGACTCTAAGTCCATTTTATCTGCTTTGGCAATGTTTTCCATTGAATGGGACTGCTGCAGTACCGTTTTGGACAATTTTTGATCAGTTAAGTGATAACTATAGATATAATTGCTGTTGTCCGATACGATATGGAGCTGATTATCGTGATAAACAATACCTGAAGCTGCGGTAATCCCAGAGATGCTGATAAAGGCTTCGAGAATTAATTTTAACATACTTCGTTGAGATTTAATAGTTCCAGTACGCGGATGAAATCAGGTTGTAAAGTTGCTTTTAGGTGTACATCTTCTCCCGATAGCGGGTGTTTAAAGGTCAGCTCTGACGCATGTAGCAACATGGTGTCCATTTGGTATGTTTCTTTCCAGAACTTATTTTGTTTATTGCAGCCATGAGGACGGTCTCCAATAATAGGATGAAAGATATGGGCAAAGTGCCGCCGCAGCTGATGCATACGGCCCGTAATAGGGTTCGCTTCGACAAGGCTGTAACGCGAAGTCGGAAATTTTCCGAACGGAATATCGAGTTCGCTTTGAGCAAGTAGGCGAAAGGAGGTTTGTGCCTCCTGTGTTGTACCATCATCCCTTTTTAAAGGATAATCTATCAGGCCTTCCGTAGGAGCGAAACCTCTCAGCAAGGCCAGGTATTTTTTGTCAATCTGACGCTCCTGAAAGCTCTTTTGTAAGTACTGATCAGTCTCTTTGTTCAATGAAAATAATAATATCCCACCAGTTTTTCTATCCAGGCGATGGGCAGGATAGACAGTTTTTCCCAATTGGTCCCTTAATAATTGGAGCGCAAACTCCGAAGCATCGCGTGCTATGGAAGAGCGGTGGACCAATAGTCCATGGGGTTTATTGATTGCGACAATGGAATCGTCTTCGTATAGTATTTCTAAGGGCATATTAGATCTTTTTCAATGCAGCAATAATTTCGTCTGCTTTTTCGTCAATTTTAGGACTTAGCCAGATATGCTTAAATGCCCCTCCGCCTATAATCTGTTCGGTACCCTGCCATTTGATTTTCGTCAAGGAGAATAAATAGTAGTTGTCTACTACAACCGAGCTTTGGATAAACCTATCAACAATGTCCTTACCGAAGAGCTGCATACCCAATCCGAAAAATTCCTGATCCTTTGCGTGAAGTTGACTTTTTAGGAGCTGTTCGGCTTTTGCGCGTACAATTTTCTCATGGTCCTCTTTACTTGGGTTCGTCAAGATTGCAGCTAGCATGATCAGGATCAATAGCAGTGCGAATATTCTTTTTTTACTCATTTTTTTCAATTCTAGTTTTAGATGATATCATACACCTATAGTGATCAAAATTATTAAATAGATATCAGATATGTGGAATTGTTTTGTGGGAAAAGCCCGGGATAAGGGCTTTATCTATGGGAAAGTCGCTAACTGTACCTTAGATGCCGTTCAATAAGGAGAATGCCCAGCTAAATAAAGTCCAGATCAGGTAAAATGTAACACCGATCAATATAAAAAAGACAGCGAGTATACTGATTATAATCCCTATGCCGGAACCTGTATGTTTTCCTTCGTAATAGTGCTGTCGCAGTAATTTGATGTTCTTTTCGTTGGCCTTGCTAAAAAAGTCGAAAAGGTTCCCTAAGAAAGGGATGCTGCCTAAAACAGCATCAAAGGAGATATTGAGCAGCATGCGGATCACTAATTTTGGACTGGCTCCATTACGCCACATGGCTATGACAAGTACGAGAGATGTTCCAAAACCTGCTATTGCACCGCCTAAGGGAATAAGATTCAAGACTGGATCTAATCCGAAGCGGAAGTTACCAATCTTGAATTGATTATCCATCAACCAGGATATTCGGTCAATCCAACCGAAATCCTGGTCAATTTTTTTTAATTTATTTTCAGGAGATAGTTCTCTGCGCATGTTTATAGTAACTCGAACGAAGCGCTGATTTCACTCGTCACTTTCATCGGTCTGATATTCAAGTCAAGTCCATTGCCGCCAGCACTGTCTGCCGCTTCAGCCATAGCGCCTTTATACATTGCATTGCGCATCATCGGTTGAGCGCCAAAGATAATTTGCTGTGGAGTTTCCGATAATACGATCGCTTTACCAATTTTTTGACCTGCTGCTTCTGCTAGAATCTGCGCATTGGCTTTGGCATCCAGTACAGCTTTCGTCTTTAGATTTTTTTCCAGTTCCTTTTTCTTCGAATAATCATATTCGCTGATGTAAGTACTTTGGATACCTGCTTTGTCAACACCATCTAGCAGCTGATCTAAATTATTCAAGTTAGTCACCTTGATGCGGTATTGTCTAGACAGCAAGATATCGGTGTCTTTTTTCTTTTTGTCGGGTACATTGTAACTCCAGATATTTTGGATCGTAAAATCTTCTTTTTTTACACCGGCCTTCATGGCCGAGTCAAACAGATCTTTTTCTAGTTTGTCAATAGCTGCTTTTTTCTTGGTATTGCCATTCTCATAAAACTCTTTTAGGGTAACATCGATATATATGATATCTGGTGTTACTTCTTCTTCTGCACGGCCTACCGTGGATACAAATTCTTTATTAACCATTTGTTGCGCGTTTACTTGAGTCATCAAACCTAAAAAGGCTAGTCCTAATAATATTTTTTTCATATTTTTTGTCTTAAAGTTTTATAATAATACGATTGCCATTATCGCTTTGCTACAAGATTGGAGCCAAAGTTTACGAAAAAGTTTAACGGATAAAAAAAATAAAAAGGTTAAGATTTTTGATTTTATTTCTATACCTTTAGGGAAATTAATAATATAGTGCCATGCAAGAAGGTAAAGTAAAATTCTTTAATGAGACCAAAGGTTTCGGTTTCATCATCCCTAACTCAGGCGAGAGCGAAATTTTTGTTCACGTTTCTGGATTAGTAGACAAAGTTCGTGAGAATGACAATGTATCTTACGAAGTTGAACAAGGCCGTAAAGGTCTTAATGCGGTAAATGTAAGAGTTATCTAATTAGATTGAAGATATATTTATTGTGAAAAAGCCTATGCGAACAGCATGGGCTTTTTTATTTTAAAACGAGAGGAGGGCGCCTGTGTGGATTCACTTGCTAAAATAATTTGGACTGATAATTGTAATAGCTTATTAAAAAGATTCAGTGAAGATGAAACGTATTTTAGTATTGGGACTGTCCATTGTTGTTGCTATTTCCATGTCGGCATGTTATTCGACATATCATAGCCATGGGCAGGGTTCAAAAAAGATGCCCCCTGGACAGGCTAAAAAGTATTACGGAGAGCAATCTGCCCGTGATTTCGCTCCAGGACAGCAGAAGAAAAAAAATAGATATTAATTCTTTTAAGGTTCCATTCGGCGCAGCGGTGTATGATTGCAGTCCATGGAAAATTTCTTTTTGACTGTCATCGACTGGTATAAAGAGGTAGCAAAAATAGCATAAAAAAAGCTTTCACAAATCTTGTGAAAGCTTTTTTATGGGGTCAAATCTAAGCAAATGGATCTTTATCAGGTGCCGGCGGTATTGGATTTGATGGTTGCGAACTTCCAAAAGGATCTTGTGGACGAGGAGAGCCAAAAGGATCTTGGCTTTGGTTAAATGGATGATTCGTGCCATTTTCTATTGCTTTAGGATCTGGGCCATATTGATTCGAAGCCTTGTCGCCTTCTAAAACCAATAAGTAGAGCAGATAAATCCATCCAATAAACGGAATCAATACAACTAATATAAACCAGCCCGATTTATTGGTATCGTGTAATCTTCTTACTGTAACGGCTAGGCCCGGGATCAGTAGGGCTAAGCTTACTAGACCGGAGACGTAAGTAAATAAGCTCGCAATTTGCCCTAGTATTGCAAATACCGCACTAATGATAAGATTTGCGAGAAAAAACATCCAATATTCTTTTCGGCGGGCTCTCCCCTCAAAATTTGCGTAGTTGTCTCGGACAACTTTTAAAAAGGCTTCTTTAAGTTCCATATCTTTTAATACTTTTTTAGGTGAAAATGATGTTAGTAAATCAAATGTTATTTCAATTTTGTTACAATAAATGTACCAAGAATTTATCCAAGAGAACAATTATTATAATAGGATAAGTGTTTGGCGGAGTTACAGTTGCTGGTTTGAGCGGCGGGATATATATTCATTTGCGCTTCGCTCATTCGCCTTTTTGTATATGACGGTCGAATGGAATTAGCTTTTGAACGGTAAAAGTTGTTGGTGTCTTACCTAAAAATCTCTTCGAGTATATAGAGCGATTTTATTTCTTTAAAATTTGTGCGATGGAGTCGATAAAAGTCCAATACCTTTTCCAATAAGAACTGCCGGTCCGAGCTGGTCATTTTGATCTTGTCACAATTTGAATACTCTGATTCGATTAAATTTCTGAAAATTGAAGTGTGCGGTTCCTGCAATACCAGCGGATGTTCAGGAAGACTGTTGGAGAATGTCGCTTCATGCAGATTGAAATAGGGTAGGGCCTGTTTTGATTCGGCCGGATAGAATCCGAGAAAACGTGTCAGTTTGATTAAGAAGACGAGATGAAAATTGGCTAGATTTAAATGAGTTTCATCCAACCAGCAGATAGAGTGATGGATAAATTCAAAAAGGTAGCTGTCGTTTTCTTGTTCCTTCAGAATTTTATAGAGTATTTCATTCAGAAAAAGTGCGAGCGAGCTTTTGACAATATCATAAGGGATTTCTTGTAAAGCAGGAACTTGACGAGCTTCGGAAATCCGTTGCAGCGAACCATTGTCTTTGTGAGTGGCGACAATTTCAAGTAAATGTAAGGGTTGGAGAATATTGGCCTTGATCTTCGCTTTAGGCTTCCTTGCTCCAGTAATAAGATAGGATTGCATACCAAATACTTCTGTGTATATCTGTGCAACAAGACTGCTTTCCGAATAGTTGGTTGTTTTTAAGACTATACCTCTAGTTTTATTGAGCATCTCCTTCTTTTTCTTTTTTATGAGCTTCTTCACGCATCTCAATAATGGCATTTCGGTCAACTTTACGAATCATGCGATAGATTAAAGTCAGGACACCGATACTAAATGTGATAACTCCGACCAGCATAGCGAGTTTATACCAATTAGAACGCTGTTCCATAAGGTAATATCCCAAGATGACCAGCAGAACACCGATGATTATTTCCCTTAGACCCTTGCGAAGATATTTGTTCATAAATGTGAATTGTTGAAAACTATTTTTCTTTACAAAGCAAATATAATACAATAAAATCCTTTATTTTTGCCATTACCATTCCTGTGCAGAACTATTTTTAAAAATAATTCCCATTATCTTGTTGCTTATCCAAAAAAAAATATAGATATTTGCAAACTCTTTGCAGAGAGTGCAAAGGATTAACATATTGTAATAAAGACAACAAAAAAATAATATCATGTCAAGAATTTGTGATTTAACAGGCAAAGCGGCGTTAACAGGAAATAACGTTTCTCACTCAAACGTTAAAACTAAACGTAAATTCTATCCAAATTTACAAACTAAACGTTTTTACATTCCAGAAGAAGATCGTTGGATTACGTTGAAAGTATCTACTTCTGCTATCAAGACTATCAACAAGAACGGGATTACAGCAGCGATCAATAAATTTATCGTTAAAGGGTCAATCTAATTGATTGTCGCGCCTGTTACATTAAGATTATTCATGAATTTCAATCCTATAATAGGATTCAAAATAAAGTAAAACAATGGCTAAAAAAGGAAATAGAGTACAAGTTATCTTAGAATGTACTGAACACAAAGAAAGTGGTCTTCCGGGAATGTCTCGTTACATCACTACTAAAAACAAAAAGAACACAACTGAGCGTTTGGAATTGAAAAAATTCAACCCAGTATTGAGAAAAGTTACTGTTCATAAAGAAATTAAGTAAGTCACACATCTTGGCGCTCGAAAGAGGGGCTAAGTAAAATATTAATATACCATGGCAAAGAAAGCAGTTGCATCGTTACAAAAAGGTGGCGGTAAAGAATTTACAAAGGTTATTATTACTACTAAATCTGCAAAAACTGGCGCGTATACTTTCAAAGAAGGTATGGTTCACAACGATAAAGTGAAAGACGTCGTTGCAGCAGCTCAAAAATAACTAGTAGCATTTTCCTTTTTTAAAGTTTTTCTTTAAAAAGAATTCGATAAAAATAGCCGTTTTGGTATCCTACCGAAAGGGCTTTTTTTTTGAGGACATTTGTTTATATTTGAACATCAATTTTCACTACTACACTCCATGGGATTATTTGATTTTTTTAAGAAAAAACCACAAACACAAGAAGAAGAACAGGCCTTAGATAAAGGTTTGGAAAAAACAAAAGAAGGATTTCTTTCCAAAATAACAAAAGCAGTCGTCGGTAAGTCAACAGTCGATGATGATGTATTGGATAATTTGGAAGAGGTTTTGGTTACTTCTGATGTAGGGGTTACAACTACTTTAAAGATCATTGATCGCATACAAGCTCGCGTAGCCCGCGATAAATATGTCTCTACTTCCGAATTAAACGGCCTGCTGAAAGAGGAGATTCAAACCTTATTGGCAGAAAATAACAGTGCTGATTTCGAGAATTTCAATTACGGCGATCATAAACCATATGTCATTATGGTTGTTGGTGTTAACGGAGTCGGTAAAACGACCACCATTGGCAAGCTCGCTCATCAGCTTAAACAAGCTGGAAGTAAAGTGGTGCTGGGCGCGGCAGATACCTTTCGCGCAGCGGCGGTTGATCAGCTTAAATTATGGGGAGAGCGTGTGGGGGTACGTGTCGTTGCTCAGGCAATGGGATCGGATCCTGCTTCAGTAGCCTATGATACTGTAAAATCGGCGGTGGCAAATGGAGAAGACGTGTGTATCATTGATACCGCAGGCCGTTTGCACAATAAGGTTGGGCTAATGAATGAGCTCACTAAGATCAAAAATGTGATGCAGAAGGTTGTTCCTGGTGCACCACATGAAATCTTGTTGGTCTTGGATGCATCGACAGGGCAAAACGCCATTGAGCAATGTACTCAATTTACACAGGCAACCGATGTGAACGCTTTAGCATTGACTAAACTCGATGGAACGGCTAAGGGTGGGGTGGTTATTGGTATATCTGATCAATTTAAGATCCCGGTGAAATATATTGGTGTAGGAGAGAAAATTGGTGATCTTCAGTTGTTTAACAAAAAGGAATTTGTCGACTCCCTTTTCAAATAGAGTCTACCGTCTAATCATATGAAGACAAAATACGCGAAACCAGCCCCTTTGATTAATAAACCACGTGTCAATGTGGTAACATTGGGCTGTTCGAAAAATATTCACGATAGTGAAGTGCTGATGGGCCAGTTAAAGGGCAATCAGATGGAAGTCGTACATGAAGCATCCAATATACAGGCAAATGATATTGTTGTAATCAATACTTGCGGTTTTATTGATAATGCCAAACAGGAATCAATTGATGCGATCTTACAATATTCGGATCTAAAAGAGCAGGGTAAAATCAATAAAGTGATCGTTACAGGCTGTCTTTCTGAACGATATAAGCCAGAGTTACAGTCTGAAATCCCCAATGTTGATGCCTTTTTCGGTACGAATGATTTGCCGGATCTGTTGTCATCCATTGGAGCTGATTATCGACACGAGTTGTTGGGTGAGCGCTTATTGACAACACCTTCGCATTTTTCTTATTTTAAGATTGCCGAAGGGTGTAACCGCCCCTGTTCTTTTTGTGCAATTCCCCTGATGCGTGGTAAACACGTTTCTAAATCCATAGACGATCTTGTGAAAGAAGCAAAATTTCTCGCGTCGAACGGTACGAAAGAATTGATTCTGATTGCACAAGACCTGACCTATTATGGCTTAGATATCTATGGAAAACGCAATCTTTCCGATTTAATGCGCCATTTGTCAGATGTTGATGGTATCGAATGGATCAGACTGCAGTATGCCTATCCTTCGGGCTTCCCAATGGATATTTTGGATGCAATGAACGAACGTTCGAATATCTGTAATTACTTGGATATGCCATTGCAACATATTTCTGATCCAATGCTGAAGTCTATGCGAAGAGGTACAACAAAACAAAAACAGATCGATCTTGTCAAAGCGATACGTGATAAAGTTCCGGATATCGCATTGCGTACAACCCTTATCTGTGGATACCCAGGAGAGACGGAGCAAGACTTCCAGGAAATGTTGGAATGGGTGGAAGAAACGCGTTTTGACCGATTGGGATGCTTTACCTATTCTCACGAAGAAAAAACGCATGCGCATTCATTGGAAGACGATGTGCCGCAAGAAATAAAAGAAGAGCGTGTAGAAGCGATTATGGAGGTGCAGCAAGGCATTTCTTATGAAATCAATCAGTCAAAAGTGGGTAACACGTATAAAGTATTGGTTGATCGCGTTGACGGTGACTATTTTATTGGCCGCACAGAATACGATTCTCCAGAAGTCGACAATGAGGTTTTGATTCCGGCTGCAGACTCTTATGCACGTATCGGTGATTTTGTTCAGGTGAAAATCGACCGCGCTGAAGATTTCGATTTATATGGCGAGATTGTAAGAAAATAAACGTAGCATTTATAAATGATACGAAAAGAGACGGGGCTTCTTATACAGGGAACCCCGTTTTTTTTTCTGAAAGCATCTGATTTTATTGGCCAAAAGGAGCCTTTTTTCGCTTTCATTGCTGTTGGGGGCTGCGAAGTCATGAAGGTTTTTACGCAATTGTCAGTAAAATGATATAATTTAAAAGCAGGACCAGCTTTTTGTGAAAATTCACTATTTTGCCAAGGCAAAAAACAAATTTGTAAACTTATATGCTCTTTAATAACCATGGCTCCGTTAACATCAGATTAGTGAACCCAGTTCGTTTCATTGTGGTTCCATCTTTTTGATTAATGACTTACAGGGCGGCTAATTCTGGATGGTTTGTCATATCGTGTTTGTTGCCAGAGAGATTTTAGTTATGCAATTAAGAATAGAAAATGATTAATGATACTTGCAGATGAAAGCAACTTATATAGAATATAGTGAAACAAATAGCTTCTCTAAGACTTTATTGGCCTATCTGGCGCATGATGAAGCCTTAAAACCTTTTGTTGGAAACTGGCCCACTTGGGCTGGCTTTGAAAAGCAGGTGATTGAAAAGAAGACTTTTGCTCACCGAAAAATTCTTGTGGAGCGGCTTAAAAAGCAATATGCCGAACTATTAAAAGATTCTCCGGCAGTTGCTGCCAATATAGAGCTGTTATTGGACCAGAATTCCTATACGATAACTACGGGGCATCAGCTTAATATTTTTACGGGGCCTTTATATTTTATTTTCAAGATCATGACCGCTATACGGCTGTCTGAAGATTTACAGGCCAAACACCCGGATAAAAATTTTATTCCCGTGTATTGGATGGCAACCGAGGATCATGATTTTGAGGAAATCAACCATACAAAAGTTTTTGGCAAGAAAATCGGCTGGGATACACCTGCGGTATCTGCTACAGGGCGAATGGATACGGCGACAATTGTTGATGCCGTAAAACAGTATACGAATATTTTAGGGCTTTCCGAAAATTCTGCTAAACTTACCCGTGTTGTGGAAGAAGCCTATTTAAAGCATGATCGACTGGCGGATGCAACACGGTATATGGTCAATGAACTGTTTAAATCCTATGGTCTTGTGATCATCGATGCGGATGACAGAGAGTTGAAAAATCTTTTCAAACCAATTATTAAAGAAGATATCTTAACTGAAAAAAGCTTTAAAGCAATAGAAGCGAGGTCGGAGGAGCTGGAAGCCAACGGTTTCTCTACGCAGGTGCATGCTAGGGAGATTAATTTTTTTTATTTGACGGACGAATTTAGAGAGCGTCTGGTGCTGGCTGCTGACGGCCGATACGAAGTATTGCATCAAAATATATATTTTACCCGAGCGGAGCTGGAACAGGAGATCGAGCGTTATCCGGAGCGTTTCAGTCCTAATGTGGTGATGCGGCCGATGTACCAGGAGATTATACTTCCGAATCTTGCGTACATTGGAGGTGGAGCTGAGATGGTCTATTGGATGCAGTTGAAGTCCAACTTTGACCAATATCACATCGATTTTCCGATTTTGATACCGCGCAATTCTGCTATGATAACTGAGGACAACGTTGCAGCGAAGTTGTTTCGTGTTGACCTTACATTTAAGAGTATCTTCCGGCCGGCAGAGGTACTAAAAAAAGAATATGTTCGTCGCCATACGAAAGAGCGTCTAAATCTCAATGACGAATGGATGGAACTGAATGCTATTTTTGGTAAAATAAAGTTGCGAACACATAAGATTGATCCAAGTTTGGGGCCTAGCACTGAAGCTGTAAAAGCACGGTTAAAGAAAGCGATCAATAATTTGGAGAAAAAACTAATGAAAGCTGAAAAGCGCAACCATCAACATGCTCTAACGGATATTGATAATGTAAAGGAAAAGCTCTTTCCTGGTGGAGGGCTGCAGGAGCGCTCTGAAAATTTCGCTTTACTTTATGTCAAATATGGTGATAGCCTCTTTAGAGATCTTTACAAGTACTTTAATCCATTGGATTTTAAGTTTACGATTTTATATTAGAAAGTCAGCTTCGGCTGACTTTTTTGTGAAAGTGTCTGATGTTATTGGTCCGAAAGAACCCTCTTTCGTTTTCATTTCTATTGCTTTCTGCTATATCATGATTTTATTGCAGATATCGGTATATTTCTATTCCTACATTAAAATTCTCGTGTTGCACGTTCTGATATCGCCTTATTTTTTCGGGAATAGGTTTCATTTTATTTATATATACGTTGAAATGCTTTGTTTATAATTTCATAATATTTCGTTTAGCTTCTGTTAACAGTTTGGATGTAGTTTTGCTTTCATTATCACAACCAACAACTAAATGAAAGAAATTCTACTTACGACGTGTGCCATTGCACTTGGGACAGGTTTGTACGCCCAAACAACCCAAGCGGGTTTTTCCGGAAAGGTGACGGATGAGAATAACAAAGGAGTTCATGGAGCTTCAATCGAAGTCCGTAATGAATCGACCGGATTCACAACGAAAACCTCAACCAATGCAAATGGTGATTTCAACTTTAAGGAGTTGCCTTTAGGCGGTCCATATACCGTCAAAGTAACTTATATAGGCTATGGCGAACAAGTTCGTTCGGGATTTAATTTAAATCAGGGCGATATTGTGCGCTTAACCATCCCTATTCAAAATACGTCAAATGTTTTGGAAACCGTTGAATTGATCGGAGTAAGTACGCTAAAGAATAAAATTGAAAATCTAGGTGCTGCAACAGCCGTTACCGCAAAGGATATCGCGAAGTTGCCTGTAAACGGTCGGAATTTTACGTCGTTAATGGATCTCTCCCCTTTAAGTAAAGGAGATAATATTGGTGGCCAGTTGGGCTCTTCTACCAATTTTACCATCGACGGGATGAATGCCAAAAATCCGACTTCAGCAGGTTCGACAACCAGCCGTAGTGGTGCACCTTTCTCCATCTCGATAGAAGCAGTCCGAGAATTTAAAGTAGTTACCAATCAATATGATGTGACTTATGGAAGAGCAGGCGGCGGAACAGTCAGTGCGGTAACCAAACAAGGAACAAATCAAACACACGGAAGTGCATGGCTTTATTCAAGGGCAGATTGGTTGTCCAGTCCATACGATATCAGAGGAAATAAACGAAGCAATGATTTCTCTACTTATCAATATGGATTTACATTAGGAGGTCCGATTATCAAGGACAAATTACATTATTTTGTGGCCTGGGATCATCAACGCGATGCACGTCCGCTGATTATTGCGGATATTAATTCGGCGGCAGATGAAAAGCGTTTCAATGTAACACAGTCGACCTTAGACGAGTATATTCGTATAGGGCGTGAAAAATATGGATTGAGCAATGATAGGCAGTATGGTTCTTTCGATAAGAAGCGGAATTCTGATGCTGTATTTGGCCGTATAGACTGGCAAATTAACGAAAAGAACTTATTGACGATCCGTGACAACTTTACCAGTGACCTTAATAAGCTTGGTTTAGAGGACAATACTGCCATCAATTTATATGAATCATACGGAAATGACAAGAATATTGATAACAGTTTTTTAGCAACTTTACGGACTTCCATTTCCCCAAAACTAACCAATGAACTGAAATTGCAGCACCTCTATACTTTTCAAAAAAGTAGTCCTGGAGACATGTTGCCTAGTCAAAATATTCCCCGTGCCATTGTAGAGAATGTGGTGTCTACCATTGATGGAAGTAACTTATCAACCAATATTCAATTAGGCGGTCACCGGTTTGCACAGGAGTCCTTTAAAAATAATGTCGTACAGTTGGTCAACAACCTGTATTATAGCACCGATAATATCAATTATACTTTTGGTGTGGATTTGATGTATACACATGCAAATTCGATTTATGGTAGTGAAGTTAACGGACGTTTTCATTTTAGGGACGATGCGACCAATACAGCATTGCAGAATTTTGCAAACTTAAAACCTTATGCATTTTATCGGGAAGTCCCATTAGTGGCAGATCCAACTGTTATCGGGAAGATATTTAATGCTGGTGCATATGGACAGTTGCAGACCAAATTGGCAAAAGGATTGGATTTGGTTGCGGGACTACGATTGGATTATGGTCATTATCCAACCTCTCCACTGAATGAAGAATTGCTGAAAGAAGTGGGTGTACGTACAGATCACAAGTTGAAATCCTTCGTTGTACAGCCTCGTTTCCAGATGACTTGGGATGTGAATGAAGAACGAAAAGATTTTTTCCGCGTGGGAGCAGGTATCTTTGCATCTGATATCAATAACTATATGACCATCAATAACCTGACTTTTGATGGGAAACATTTCGCAACGGTAGATGTTCGTGGCAATGATGTACCTACACCTAATTTTGTGGGATACAGAAAAGATCCGTCTACAACACCGACCTTGGCACAGTTTCAAGTGCCTACGATCAATACCTATGGCGCTGACGCGAAAATACCTGTGGTGTACAAGGCCAATGTATCTTACACGCATTTCTTTACAGAAAAGTTAAAAGCGAGTCTTTCAGGGTATATGAATCTAGGACGCAACAACTACATGTATGTTGATCGCAATATGGTTCAAGATCCGTTCTTTAGATTGGCGAATGAAGATAACCGCGGGGTATTCGTACCGGCGACGGCTATTGTCAATGGTGTTCCAGATTGGAAACAGGGAAGGATTTCCAATAAGTTTGGCCGTGTCTTAGAATTAAACTCTGAGGGTAAAGTGAATCAATTTGCAGTTGTGCTGGATGCGAGCTATCAATACTACAAAGATGGTTCAATTTCTGTAAGTTACACGTGGAACGATGCGAAGGATAACACATCCTACAATGGGAATGTGGCCAATACAGCAACTTTATCACTTGCTGTGAAGGATGATCCAAGAGATTTGAGCAAGATGAGTTATTCGAATAACCAGTTCCGCAATAAAATCGTTATTTATGGTACACTACCCACATTTTATGGTGTCAGTGTAGGTGTTCGCTATTCAGGAATTGGTGGCACACGTTATAGCTTGCTAGCGGGGGGTAATATTAATGGAGATTTTGTGTCTAATTCGAACGATTTAGCCTTTATTTTTGATCCCAATAGTGCCAGCACACCGAAAGCCCTGGCAGATGCGATGAATGCCTTGCTGGCGAATGGTGAAGCTAGCCAAAGTCTGAAAGATTATATCAAAAAGTATGAAGGTAAGATGGCGGAACGTAATGGCGGGATCAACAGTTTTTACGGTTTGATTGATTTAAGAATAGCAAAGAAATTTAACCTGTATAAAACACATGCTTTGGAGCTTTCTGCAGACGTCTTCAATGTGGCCAATCTCTTTAAGAAAACTTGGGGAGTCAATGAATCTTTGGGTAATCAATCATTATATGCCGTATCAAAAACAGCAGCAGCAAATGGAAATCCGGAAATCCCGGCATTTGACCCGGTTAAACAGCAGTTTAATTATCGATTGAACAACTCTGGTATCGTATCACCTTCAGGTAACCCATACCAATTTCAATTGGGATTAAGATATTCGTTCTAATCGCATAAAACGATAGAGAAGATTCCTTCGGATACAGCGAAGCCCCCAAAAGCAATACACTTTTGAGGGCTTCGTTTTTTGTAGTCTTTAGAATTAAGCTGATGAAGGCCTGCATACAATAGTGCTTATAGGCAGATCTATTGATCGCTATGCAAGAACTTTTTCTTTCGGAAGAAAGACTTCAGCCATCATATGACGTACACTTCCGCCGCCACAGGTCTCAATGACATGGAGATCCTGATGAATGATTTTGCCATGCTTTTCTAATTGAGCCGTTTGGTATAAGGTGAGGGAGGATAAGGCCTGATTGCTCAGTACGATAAACCGATTTCCATATTTATTTCTTACCTGTAAGCAGTTTGCCGCGAAAGATTCGAGCTGGTTTTCATTGATTTCAATGATCTCTTTGCCGGTATCTTTTAGGCTCTTTAGCAGGGCTTCAAGTTCCTGCTGATTGTCGATTGCCTGCGGGCATAGGATGGCAAAATCTTCACCTACCGCTAGAACTACGTTAGTGTGGTAGATAGGTCTTCGTTCTCCATTGACCGTTTGGAAGGCATGAAACACAACCGGTGTATAGTTTTCGGTCCGGCAATACTCATCAAGCATATCCTGGTCTGCCCTTTCAGATAAGGCGCAATAGGCGATGCGGTGGGCACGGTCGAGGACCAATGCGCCGGTTCCTTCCAGATATTGTTTGTTGTTTTCGGCCTCACTTAAATCTTTGGTTAGTTTTACATAATAACCGTTCTGTTTTAATGGACCTTCAAAATCCAATAAATGTTCCTTTCGGCGATTGGGAGCAAACATGGGATAGAAAATTATTTTTCCATCCTGATGAAAGGAAACAATATTATTTGGGAAAATACTGTCGGGGCTTTCTGATTTCTCGTCGTCTTGAATGACGGTCACCAAAATTCCATGTGACTTCAGCTCATTTACTAGCGCGTCGAACTCTCCTTGCGCTTCTTTATTGACTTCTTCAACACTGAGATTTGCGATATCCTTCTGGAAGAAGTTGTTGACCGCTGTCTGTTCATTTTTACGGAAGACAGAGGGTCTTACTAAAAGAACGCTGTCTGTTACCTGTTTTCTCATGATTTATAATCGTTACTTCGCTGTTTTATATTAGTTAAAAAGAAATGATATTCGTTTGTTGCGATAATTTACATTTGTCAAAATAGACGCTTCCTTAGCTGGATAACCTTTTCCTCCTCCAGATTTGTGATAACGGAATATTTCCGGGATATCAGGAATCTTTATCAAAAAGTGTACATATTTCGCTCGAAGTCGCTTTACAATTGGTACATATACTAATTTATTGAAAAATCATGGTCATTACAAAAAAGAATAAGGATATAAAGAAAGAAATGAGTGAGGTAAATAGCAGTTAACAGGGTGTTTTTTTAAAATAGTAGCAGTCGAATGTTTTATTGTTTGTTATATTGATAATGAACAGGCGCTATGTTTGTATTTATTCTAAAATTGATTTAGCAAAGACAATCGATTGCATTTCGATTGCTCAGTAAAACTGACTTTTTATACACTTTTTTGCTTCGTTTTCAGTCATTTATTTTGCTATCTTTGCTCATCCAAAAAACGACTGTTTATAAGAGAGTTAATTGCCTAATTATTATGTCGCTAACTATCTATAAGCGTTAACTTTTTGCACACATGAGCAATATACACTTCCAAGAAAAATTCGAAAGTCGCCACAATGGCCCAAGTCCAGTTGAAGCGAATGAAATGTTGGCTAAATTAGGCGTTTCGTCAATTGACCAACTTATTGACCAAACGGTCCCTTCTCAAATTCGTGCTCCAAAACCTTTAAATCTTCCTAAAGCATTGTCTGAGGTTGCCTATTTAAAGCGTATTGCAGAGATCGCTGAGAAAAATAAAGTTTTTAAATCTTTTATTGGTCAAGGTTACTACGATGTAATCCTTCCGGGTGTAATTCAACGCAATGTATTTGAAAACCCAGGATGGTATACACAGTATACGCCTTATCAGGCGGAGATCGCACAGGGTAGGTTACAAGCTTTATTGAACTTCCAGACTGTAATTTGTGACTTCACTGGTTTAGAAATTGCAAATGCTTCGTTGTTGGATGAGGCTACAGCTGCTGCTGAGGCGATGTTTATGCTTTATTCAGCTCGAAAAAATAAAGATGCGAATGTATTCTTGGTGTCGGAAAATGCCTATAAGCAGACGATCGACGTCTTGAAGACCCGTGCCTTGTCTTTCGGTATCGAATTAAAAATTACAGCTATCGCTGAATCAGAATTGACAGATGATGTATTTGCGGCATTTGTCCAATATCCGGCGGCTGATGGTTCTATTGTCGATTATAAATCATTTACAGCTACAGCTCACAGTAAGAATATTACCGTGTGTGCAGCGGCAGATTTGATGAGTTTGGCGTTATTGACGCCTCCGGGAGAATGGGGTGCAGATGTTGTTGTTGGTAATTCGCAACGTTTTGGCGTACCGATGGGCTTTGGTGGTCCTCATGCAGCATATTTTGCGACACGCGATAGCTTTAAACGTAATATCCCTGGTCGTATTATTGGTGTTACTTCCGATTCAAATGGAAAGTATGCATTGCGTATGGCTTTGCAGACTCGTGAACAACACATCCGCCGTGATAAAGCTTCTTCAAATATTTGTACTGCACAAGCTCTTTTAGCGATTATGGCTTCTTTCTATGCCGTGTACCATGGCCCAGAAGGAATCAAAAATATAGCATCACGTATCAATGCATTGGCCAATCTGTTGGATCAAGCATTACAGTCGTTGGGTTATACGCAATTGAATGCGGCTTATTTTGATACTTTACGTGTAGACTTAGGTGCTCATGCTGGTGCTTTAAAGTCTGAGGCATTAAACAACGAATTGAATTTCTATTATAACGGTTCGCAAGTTTCAATCGCTATCGACGAAACAACAACATACGAGGACATCAAGACGATCGTTAAGGTATTTGCTAAAATTCAGGGTAAAACATTGAATGATGTGGATTTTGATGCATTGGAAGAGAATTTAGGTTCTTCAATTCCAGCTGATTTAGCACGTACTTCTGCCTACTTAACACATCCAAACTTTAATAGCTATCACTCTGAACACGAGATGTTGCGTTATATCAAATCTTTGGAAGCAAAAGACCTATCACTTTGTCATTCTATGATTCCATTGGGTTCATGTACAATGAAATTGAATGCTACAGCCGAGATGGTGCCAGTTACTTGGGCGAGATTCGGTGGTTTGCACCCATTTGCTCCTGCAGATCAAACTTCAGGATATATGCAAATGATTGGTGAGCTGAACGATTGGTTATCTGAGATTACAGGCTTTGCGAAGATGAGCTTCCAGCCAAATTCAGGCGCTCAAGGTGAGTATGCAGGTTTGATGGTTATCCGTGCTTATCATGAAAGCCGTGGTGATCATGGACGTAACATTTGTTTGATCCCTGCTTCTGCACACGGAACGAACCCTGCTTCAGCTTCGATGGCTGGGCTAAAGGTTGTTGTTGTAAAATGTGATGAATTAGGAAACATCGATATTCCAGATTTAAGAGCAAAAGCGGAAG
This sequence comes from Sphingobacterium sp., assembly GCA_031286695.1. Classification (GTDB taxonomy): domain Bacteria; phylum Bacteroidota; class Bacteroidia; order Sphingobacteriales; family Sphingobacteriaceae; genus Sphingobacterium. The sequence continues at coordinate 139,234 of JAITTY010000022.1, forward strand.
AACATGCTGCAAACTTAAATTCCCTCATGGTGACTTACCCATCTACACACGGTGTTTTTGAAGAGTCTATCATTGAGGTTTGTGAAATTATCCATGCAAATGGTGGTCAGGTGTATATGGACGGAGCTAACATGAATGCACAGGTCGGATTGACGAGCCCAGGTCATATTGGTGCTGACGTATGTCACTTGAATTTACATAAAACATTCTGTATTCCTCACGGTGGAGGGGGCCCTGGTATGGGACCTATCGGTGTTGCAAAACACTTAGTTCCTTTCTTACCTAACCACGAAGTGGTTTCGACTTCTGGTGAAGAGGGTATCTCTGCTGTTTCTGCAGCTCCATTTGGTTCAGCATCGATCTTGCTTATTTCTCATGCTTACATTTCCATGATGGGCGGAGAAGGTCTGACAAATGCGACGAGAACAGCGATATTAAATGCAAACTATATTAAAGCACGTTTGGAAAATGCCTATCCGGTACTATATTCGGGTACAAACGGACGTTGTGCACACGAAATGATCTTGGATTGCCGTGGATTCAAAAACTTCGGTATCGAGGTTGCGGATATTGCAAAACGCCTAATGGACTATGGTTTCCACGCGCCAACAGTTTCTTTCCCTGTTGCAGGAACATTAATGGTTGAACCGACTGAATCTGAGTCTAAAGCCGAGCTTGATCGTTTCTGTGATGCGTTAGTGGCTATCCGTGAAGAGATTGCTGCAGTTGAAGCAGGAGATGTGGATCAAGCAAACAATGTATTGAAACATGCCCCACATACAGCGTCTGTGGTTACTGCTGATGAGTGGGATAGACCATATAGCCGCCAAACAGCTGCATATCCATTAGAATACGTAAGAGATCGTAAATTCTGGCCTTCAGTTGGCCGTGTGAACGATTCTCAAGGTGACCGTACATTGATTTGTTCGTGTCCTTCAATTGAAGAATACGCCGAAGCATAATCTCGGTATGATATAACTGAAAAGCCCCTATGAATAGTAGGGGCTTTTTTATGGAGTTTTCTGTCTAGGTCAGTTTAATCCTATGGATTTTTTACAAATATTTAGTCTCATTGGCATCGATTCCGCGATGGACTTATGTGAATAATAGGTTATCCATTTATTTTAAAACTTGCATCGTTTATATTATTTTTATCATTCTAACGTTTTATCTAAAAATGATAATTATGAAAAGACAATTCAAAGTGTTGCCTATTCTATTAGGTGTGGGTATTTTGGTCGCGAGTTGTGGTAATAGTAAATCCGGTGATGGGGCGGAAAGTGATAAAGAACAGAGTACTGGAATCTCCGACGTGGTGAAGAGCGTGTCCAATTTAGATAATCTAAATGATGGTGCTAAAAAATTGGAGGAACTGCAAGCCAAATTGAAGTCCGAAAAACCACTGAGCTCGGATGAATTAAAAGCTTTTTTGCCTGAAAGTTTAGATGGCTTGAAAAGAACATCGTATTCTGCTGGATCGGTATATGGTGCAGGCGTAATATCCGGGGAAGCAACGTATACGGCCGATCCCCAAAAGGATATCAAAGTCAGTGTCCTTGATGGTGCCGGAGAAACGGCTTCTGCCATTGTAGGTTTAGCGCAAATGGGATTTATGATGGATTCGGAGAAGATTACAGATAACGAAACCGAGAAAACGGGTGAGTTCGAAGGAAAACGAGCAAAAACAACCGACACGAAAGGAGTAGAAGGTTCTGTGTCAAAAAGTTCCGAAATCAGTTATCTGGAAAAAGACCGCTATCTGATTACCGTAAGAGGGAATGGATATAGTTTGGATGAATTGAAAGGATTTTTGGGTAAATTGAATGTCAGTGCATTAAAATAATATAAAGATAATTTACAGCATTTACACAGAAAGCTTACTTATAATAGAATAAAAGCCCAAGCACATGTTTGGGCTTCTTTGTATAAAATGTGAGCTGTAAGTCCATATTCGCCCTCGGATGGTGCTTGAGGAAAGAGGCGGAACCGATTAAATTTGCTTTTGTTGGCAAATTTGCCTTAGTTTGCGTTGAAAAATTTCGTTATGAAAATAGTAAAATTATCAATCAATCTTTTTGTCGCGACAGCATTGCTTGCGTCCTGTGCAGGTGGAAAATATGCGAAGACCGAGAAAGTATATAAGAAGCAAGCAAAAGAGTTTTCAAAGTTGTATAAACAATCGCCCGTTACAGGACAATTGGAAAAAGTGAATGTCAAAGATCAACAATGGATTGCGTCCATTAATTTTGGAATACGTAAGCCCAATTTTGTCGTTATTCATCATACAGCACAAGATTCTCTGGGTCAGACAATTCGCACTTTTCATTCTGCAAAAGCGGGTGTAAGTTCCCATTACGTGGTAGGTAGGGATGGAAAAGTAGTCCAGATGGTCAATGACCTCTATCGTGCCCATCATGCAGGTTTGGGAAAATGGGGTAATGATACGGATCTGAATTCTTCTTCTATTGGTATTGAATTGGACAATAATGGCACCACCGATCCATGGACGGATGCGCAGATAAATGCCTTAGTGCAACTGCTGACTTATTTAAAAAATACCTATAAAATTCCTCAGGCAAATTTCATCGGCCATATGGATCTGGCGCCAACCCGAAAAAATGATCCATCGCGTTTTCCTTGGAAGAAATTAGCTGATCAAGGATTTGGTTTTTGGTATGATGACTATTTAGAAACCCCGCCAGCAGACTTTAATCCAAAAATGGCATTACGTATTATAGGCTATGATGTAAATAATCTAGATGCGGCAATAAAAGCGTTTAAGATTCACTATATTCAACAGGATGTCAATACGGCATTCCTGGGGGAAAATGACCTCAAGGTTTTATATTCCATCTATAAGAAATTCTTATAATGGCCAGCTAAGCAGAAGGGCATAAAAAAGGAGCCTGCTTTTTGAAAAGCAGGCTCCTTTTTTATCGGTTATGATCATTATAATTTGTCTTTATAGTCACTAAAGTATGTGGCAAAAGCGCGCTGATAGATCATTTTGAACCAAGGGGTGAATTGCTCAGGTGAACGTTTTATTTCATCTTGAATTTCCTGTTGACCCTTGTATATTGTTGCAGCAACCTCTTCTGGATTAATTTCTGGAGTTCCATTAAATTTTCCAATTAAGACATAATCGAACTCATGTTCTGTAAGTCCGTTGTCAAATGAGGCTTTATAAACAAATGAGAAGGCTTCCTGGAGATCAGCTGATACAATCCCCAACTCTTCCATTAAGCGCCTTTTGGCGGCTTCTACATTACTTTCTCCTAATCGTTGATGGGAGCAGCAGCTATTGGTCCAAAGCCCTCCACAGTGGTATTTATCCCATGCTCTTTGCTGTAGGAGTAATTCATCTCGGTCATTGAACAAAAATACACTAAAAGCACGATGCAATAGACCCTTTTCATGGGCTTCATATTTCTCCATGCTACCGATCATTGTATCGTTGTCGTCCACCAGTATTACATCTTCTTGCTTCATAAGGCCTAAAAATAAATATAGCCCAATTTAACGAAATTGGGCTATATAACGAATTAAAATTTTAAAGACAATATGCCTATACGGTTTTTACAAATTTCTCGTCGTAATTTTCAATATCTATGATATAGCCATTTTTAATTAAGAATTCAAAAAGTGGTTTGGCTTCTTCAGAAACAGGCATATTATGGGTTGTAATAATCTTATTTTCTTTTTTCAATAGATACGGATAGGCGTAGAGCTTCACATTTTTATTGAACATTCCCGAGATATAGGAAAGGAGCTCATTGGTGTATAGTTCCTTATTATAATTATCCGAATTGAAAATGTTCTTTAAATTGTAAACGTTCGTTGCAATACCGATATTTTTCGGTTTAAAATTGCTGATAAATTCCGCTAAATGATTGTTTCTTCTAAAGTTGCTGACGATAATATTATTGCCTGTGGCGCAGAGTTCGTCTGCTCTAGAGGCAAACTCCTGAAGATCCTCCGCGGTAATTTCATGGGTGTCCTCCAGAACATTTCCCATCAAGACCTCAATCAATACAATGGTATCAGCATCTGTTGCTCCCGTATTTTTCTTGAATTGTTCAACGGCAAGATTGAATAGGTCAAAGTTTGGAAGGGATTTCTGACGGTATTTGGTACGTAGCAGAATGATGTTCTTTTTGTATAAATAATCCTTGATTTGGACCGCTTTGCCATCAGGTTGGAATAGTGCCGCTTTAGCAAATCCTTTTGCAATCAGGTATAAATTGATCAGGCGTTGGTTGACGTTTTCAAACAAAGGACCGTTTAGCTTAATCAGGTCAATTTCTACAGATCCAACGGAAAGGTTGTCGACCAAGGATTCGATCATCGTCTGTACATTGTCCGCATAATAGTAAGCGGCAAACAATAAATTTACACCAATGATACCCAGGACCTTTTGCTGCAATTGATTGTCACTGTCTAGCAGTCTTATGTGAACGATAATATCATTTGTAGGGCCTCCGACTTCATGTTGGAAGCGAAGTCCAATCCAGCCGTGCGGTTCATTTGTCTTGGTGAAATTAAGAGTTGTTACCGTATCTGCAAAGGCAAAGAATTTTTTGTTGCAATATTTGTCACCATGAAGTCGTTGGGTAAGGAGATCGAATTCATGGGAGAGCATTTTCTTTAGGCGTGTTCTACTGACATAACGGCCATCTGCTTCTTCGCCATAAATTGCATCACTGAAAGCCATGTCGTAAGCGGACATTGTTTTAGCAATTGTGCCGGATGCGGCGCCTGCGTTGAAAAAGTTACGTGCGACTTCCTGTCCTGCACCGATCTCTGCAAAGGTTCCATAAATCTCTGGGTTTAGATTTATTTTCAGGGCCTTTCGCTTGGTTTCAAAAATTTCTCTTGCCATGATGCAAAGGTACAAAAATCAAAAGGCTAGTGAAAATTAAAAGTATGAATGAAAAAAACAGAATAAAATTAGGCTTGTTTTATAACAAGCCTAATTTGTTGAAAGCATAGAAGAGTGCACTGGCATGTAATGCCTGACTGAATTTGTTGTCCAGCAACATGCTTTTTGCCTCTTCAAGTGGGATCAGATAAACATCGATTTCTTCGTGTTCATCCAATGACTGTTCCTGAACTTTTGTACCTCCCGTCATGAGATAGGTATAAGTGATATTACCACTTGTTGCCGGATTAGCATAAAGCGAGGCAATCTCTTCAATCTGTTCAAATTGATAGCCTGTTTCTTCGAGCATTTCACGCACGGCGGCCTGTTTAGGATCTTCTCCGGGTTCTGTTGTCCCTGCAGGAATTTCCACTGAAATTATGCCCGCTCCATGGCGGTATTGTTTAATGACCAAAAGCTCGTTCTGTTCGGTAATTCCGACCATATTTACCCAGTCTGGGTACTCGAGCACGTAATAATGGTCATTGATCCGTCCATCTGGAAGTTCACAAGTATCTCTGCGCAGTGTAGCCCAAGGCTCTTTACAGATATATGTTGAGGATAAGATTTTCCACTTTTCCATTAGCCTACAATATCTTTCATCATACGATCTACCTTCGCTTCCAGAACATTTTGCAAATTGAGGTAATCGGCAGTATCTTGCAAGCTTTCTTTGACTGAACAGTAAAATTTGATCTTGGGTTCTGTTCCCGAAGGACGGGCAGAAATCACGTCGCCATCGACTGTTATAAATTGTAAAACATCGGATTTAGGCAGAGAGATTGCTTTTCGCTCTCCTGTACTCATATCTGTTGTCTGTGAAAGCTGATAATCCCGTATCTCGCGAACTTTTATTCCACCAAGGGAAGTCGGTAAATGATGACGTAAGCCGGCCATCATCGCCTGAATTTCTTCGGCTCCTGCCTTTCCTTTTTTTGTCAAAGAGATCAGTTTTTCCTGGTAGCAGCCGAATTCTTTATAGATATCCAATAGGACTTCGTAGACAGTTTTGCCTTTCGATTTGAAGTATGCTGTCATTTCGGCCAGGAAAGCACAGGAGTTCGGTGCATCTTTGTCCCGTACGAGATCACCGACCAAGAAACCATAGCTTTCCTCACCGCCAACCAGATATTGTGCAGAATCGCCTAAATTTGTAATCAATTCACCAATATATTTGAATCCAGTAAGCGTTTCATAGTGTTTTACGCCATAGTGGTCTGCGATATCAGCTTGCAAGTTGCTCGTTACGATAGTCTTTACGATATAAGGGTTTGCTCCCAGCTGTTTTAGGTCACTTTTTGCACTGAGGACGTAGTATACCAATAAACTACCGATCTGATTACCATTGAGTAGCTGAAACTGTCCCTTATTATTTTTTACAGCAATCCCTACACGATCGGCATCTGGATCTGTCGCTAATACAAGATCTGCATCGATTTCTTCTCCTTTTTTCTTGGCGAGGGCCATAGCGTCTTCCTCTTCGGGATTTGGATAGATTACTGTTGGAAAGTTACCATCTGGCGTAGCCTGTTCAGCTACAACTGATACATTTTCGAATCCCCAAGCAGCCAGCATTTTAGGGACGATTGTAATTCCGGTACCATGTATCGGAGAAAAAACGATCTTTAAATCTTTTTGCGCCAATACAGCTTCCGGGTGAATACTCAACGTTTTATTGGCATCGATGTAGATCTGATCGATTTCATTTCCCACAGGAAGGATATTGTGTGTATTTCCCTCAAATTTAATGTCACTAACCGACGTGATTGCGTTCACTTCATCGATGACATTTTTATCATGTGGAGCAGTTAGCTGGCAGCCATCGTTCCAATAAGCTTTATAACCATTGTATTCTTTTGGATTATGTGAGGCCGTCAACATAACGCCACTTTGGCAACCAAAATGGCGAATGGCAAACGATAGCACAGGTGTAGGCCGCAATTCATTGAAGAGATGAACTTTAATTCCATTGGCGGCAAAGACTTTGGCAACGAGCTGACCAAAAGCCTGTGAGTTATTGCGACTATCATAAGAGACCGCAACTTTAATTTCCTGATCCGGAAATTGTTTCTTTAGATAGTTCGATAAACCTTGGGTTGCTTTACCGATCGTATATTTATTCATACGATTGGAGCCCACCCCCATAATGCCTCTTAAGCCTCCGGTTCCAAATTCAAGATCTCTGTAAAAAGAGTCTGTAAGTTCTGTCACCTCATTATTATCGATTAAGTCTTGAACCGCTTTCCGGGTTCCTTCATCATAACTTGGTGTTAACCAATCTTCGATTTTCTTTTGTATGTCTTTATCTAAATTTTCCATTATCTAAGTTTGGCTAAAATGTAAAAATTATGCGTCACAACCGCCATAGGCACGATCTATGACTGTAATATACCATTTTTCTCCTTCTTTTGTGACATGAAACACAAATGGTTCTTCACTCTCATTGGAGGTCATAATGGCTCTGTAGCTTCTGGCTTCTATATTCTTTAGCTGCTGCAGCTCTGTATTACTGATTTTGGCATCAAGAATTTCATTCATAAACTTGGCCGTTTGCGAAAGTTCATTTGGTCGGGATTTTTTATCATAATAAAATCCGAGTTTATCCCATTTCATTGTTCCGCAATCAAAAATGGGCAGTTTGCCCGATTTCAACGGTCCCTTGTACGTGAGCTTTTCATAAGAGTGATATTCAGGTATAGGTTTAGAAAAATTAAAACTATTTTGGTGTACATAAGAGTCCAGTGCTCCGGGACGATAGATAATATAGATTCCTAATTTGGGATGTATATAAGTATTGACTGTTTTACTATCCTGATCCGAATAGGCCTTAGCAAGTTTTTCCAGAACCTCTTCCAGCGTTTCGCTGTCTTCTTTCTTTACAGTCTTTTCAATGGTGTCACGTTTGCTTACAGTGTCTGCGGAAATGGAATCCTGAAGAATCTTTACGGCTTTATCTTCTTTTTTGTTATTTCTGCAGGAGATAGTGCTTACCGTGAGACAAATAAGAATATAGAAAAAGAGATTTCTCATGATACATTTGTTTTATATTACTTCTTTGAGGTCAAATTCTCAATGATTGATTTTAAAATAGAGCGTGTTGACGGAAGCCACCATTGTTCGAGGATGCGTTGGATTGTCTCTTCTCTATTCTCCCGCAATTTAAGGATTATTTCCTTTCGGAAGTTCAATTTCGACGTTTGCCAAGTTTTTTGATTAAACTGGGTGATCTGTTTTAGTTTTTTTGTTGCGGTGTTGAAAAGTATATTTGCGGGCACAATTTCATCGACAAGCCCCTGTGTTTTCGCTTCTATTGGAGACAGCAGTTTTCCTTCAAGCAAATTCTGATAAGCATTTCTCTTACCTATCCAGAAAGCATAAAGCTGAAATATACTTTCGGGCACAATAAGCCCGACGGGAATTTCATTGAGGCCAATCACAAAATTCCCTTCAGCCATAATTCGATAATCACAGCAGAGGGCTAATACACAGCCTCCTGCGGGACTATGGCCAGATATGGCTGCAATTAATGGTTTGGGGAAAGCCGCCAGCAATGAGGTTGCCTCTAAGAATAAGTTCCAGAATTCCCGAATTTGTTCTTCATCATATTGGAACAGCGTAATAAGATCAAGTCCCGCACTGAAGAAGTTCTCCTTGCCAATTAAGATGGCCCCATGGATAGCCTCATTTAGCTGGGACGATTCCAAGATACTGATAAGCTCTTTCAATAATTGAGTATCGATAGCGTTTGATTTTCCTCTGTCGAGGAAAATACTTAAAACATGATCTTCTATTTTGGTGTTTATATGCTCCATGACATTGTATTTAAGTATAACGATTTGTTTATGCTGCTATTGTGGTTTTACCTCTATTATATACTCAACATGGGCAATTTTGCCATCCATGCTTATTCCTTCAACAATTACTTTATAATTACCGGGTTCGTCCGACGTAAAGAATTCAAACGTTGTTTTTCCATCTTTGGACGTGATCAGATTCGGTTCCCATGCGATTGTTGTTCTGAGGTCACGTCGAAGTCCTTTTTCGTTTGTGGCATCGTATTGTGGTTTGAAAAAAGTCCGGTTGACGTGTAAGCCCTTAGGTACAATTGTGACGATTCCGGTAGGCGTGTAAGATGATGAAAGTGCGTCTCCCGATTTGCTGGTAATGACGATTACACCATTGCCACCATACATGCCATATATAGCTGTATTGCCTGCGCTACGGAGAACTTCAATACTGGAAATATCCGCAACATTAATCATATCTATTTGTTCGGGTTCAATATACATTCCGTCAAGGACAACTTGCATCGGACTGCCGCCGTTCAATCCGACGGACCTTGTACTATAGGGCACCCCGTTCCGAAACATGACGCCCACCAACCTGCCAGCAAGGCACTGTTCTAAAGTTGTGCAGGTTGAGAGGTCCTCGGCAGAGATGACTTGATCGGCATTTCCTGGGCCATTGAGGTTTCTGGAGTTCTTGTCGGCTTTAGTTGTTCGTACCCTATTGACCTGTACCTCTTCCAGCCGAATGCTCTTCTGGATAATGCCCGCGGCTTCCAGTTCACCAAGAAATAGCTGGCTGTTTTTCAGCTGTGTCAATAGCTGGGTGTTGATATCGTTAGTTAATAAAGGTTGATCTTTACTTTTGTTAACCGCTGGAGCTGAAGGATTGTCTATAATAATATCAACTCTTTTTTTCTCTTTTGGACCATCACCTGTAACAATAAACTTGACGCTGTCGGCAAAAAATAGTTCGTCAAATGCAAATCGACCATCATTATCTGTCAGTGTATCTATACTCAGCAACATATTGCTTGTTGGTATTAGCGTTACTTTGGCCTTTGGTACAACCGCTTTTCGGGCCGTTTTTTTTACGCTCCCAGAGACAGTAAGTCCCTTTTCTGGAAGAAACGCTGCGGTTGGGGCATTTGTATAGCTCTTCCAGTCCAGTTTGCGCCAGCCCTGGATCAACATGAGATTATCCAAATCGTTAACTTTGATATTGGTTAAATCCTCAAAGTAGTAATTGGGTTGTTCAATAAAACCGCGAAGATCAGATTTTAACAGAAGTTCTGAGACAATAGAAGAATAATAGCGGTCTGTCGTCGTATCAACTTTGCTTAGATTGACAACTGATGCGGAGAGGGCGGCAACTTTTGAGGTATCACGATCATCATAGCTGACGGTAAGGTTTGCTATCACTTTATTGCGTGTTGTGAAGCTGGGTTTATTGAGCGCGATTGAAACGGGGAGTAAAGTTGATTTCGCATTGTAGTTAAATACAAGCCTTTCTGCAATGGGTAACATTTGCTCTGTTAAGATGGACAATTGTAAAACGCCAGAAGGAAGATTTTTTTTCGGAATATTGAATAAGACATCGGTCCCGTTCAACTTCTGTTTGGCGGCATGCAGGACAAGACCGTTATATTGGGCGACTAAATAGATTTCTTTGCCATTGACCAAATCATCAGTTGCGGAAATCTGTGCGGCAATTTTATCCTTTAAAGCTGAATTGACCGTTAGCACATACCCCGAGTTCAACACGGCGGGCAAGGAAGTGCTTGTTGAAGAACCGTCTTCAAAAAAGGCCGTGGCTATATATTTTTTTCCAGTCTGCAGAAGGAGGGGAATGCTTCCCATTCCCAATGAATTTGTTTCAAATTCAGCAATGGGCGTTTGGTTTTCCTCCACGATGGTTATTTTTGCCTTTTTGCCCAAGCCGGCTGGCGTGAGTATCTTGAAGCCTGTTTTGCATAAAATGTTATTGACCAGTTCCCCGCTTTCCGGAAAGATTTGAATGCTATTTTGGTTGTTTGGATTGGGGATAATAAAATTTTTTAAGATACGTCTTTTGTCGAGGGAAAGAAATTGTAAAGACAGGACTCCCCCCTTGAAGTCATCTTTTAGTTCAAGGGATACTGTTCCGTTTTCATTTGATTTTAATCGTCCCGATTTTTCTTTATTATTATCCTGTTGTAAAGTATAACTTATACTGCTATTGATTAGCGGCGCTCCTTGAATGGTTTTTAAATTGATCTGGAAGATATTTTCAGTTCCGCTTTTAATAAGACTGCTTTTCGTCATTACGTTATCCGATCTACCATTTGTGACGGGAATCACACGCTCATAGAAATTGGATATAGAGTCATTTTGCATCCATCTGGTAAATGATCTAATCCGGTAGGTGCCTTCTTCCAGCGTATCCGGTAAGCTTAGATCCCCTATGCCGAGTCCGATTGTGATGGGAATTTTGATGCTTTTAATGATTTTATTTGTGGATGAGATCAATTCTACATTGGCAATCTTGCTGATATTGCTCAAATAATTAAAGGGAGCCGTGGTGCAGTATAATTTAAACCAGACCGTTTCTCCGGCTGAATAATCGTTTTTATCTAAATGAAGATAGATTTTTTCCTTTACGTGTTGTTCATGGTAGGTTTCTAGCTTCTGCAGCGTTTGATCAATCTGGGCTGACGCCAAAAAGGAGAATAGGAGGCAGTTTATTAACAGCAGTATTTTAGCGTACATATGACTAATGTTTTATGAAAATTAGAAAATATTTTTCCTTTAATCAATTTATAAATCAAAATATTAGTCTCATTTTAAACGATCTTTTACCTTAAAATTAGCATAAAAAAAATATCTTTGTGTTATGAATATCCTAATAATCGGTTCCGGAGGCCGTGAATCAGCCTTCGCCTATAAGTTGTCGAAAAGCCCACGTTTAGATCAATTGTTTATTGCTCCAGGGAATGCTGGAACGGGTGTATATGGTCAGAATGTCAATATTAAAGTGACTGACTTTGCTGCTATTGCCACCTTCGTTTTGGAAAATAACGTACAAATGGTGCTGGTAGGTCCAGAGGAACCTTTGGTAAAAGGTATTCATGATTACTTCTTAAATCGGGAAGATTTGAAGCATATCCCAGTAATAGGGCCACAACAAGAGGGCGCTCAATTGGAGGGTTCAAAAGATTTTTCAAAGCAATTTATGGACCGCCATGGCGTGCCTACAGCTGCATCGAGATCGTTTGATGTGACCTCCCTGGAAGAAGGATTGGCTTACCTTGAAACCCAAAAATTGCCGATTGTGCTTAAAGCGGATGGTTTAGCAGCAGGTAAAGGGGTATTGATCTGCGAGACGCTAGCGGATGCCAAGGCAGAGCTAAAGGCGATGATCGCGGATTCTAAATTTGGAGAAGCAAGTCGGGTTGTGGTTGTTGAAGAATTTCTAAAAGGAATTGAATTATCTGTTTTTGTTTTGACAGACGGCAATTCATATAAAGTACTTCCTTCTGCCAAAGATTATAAACGCATCGGAGAAGGCGATACAGGGCTCAATACGGGCGGTATGGGCTCGATATCTCCAGTGCCTTTTGCTGACGAGACATTTTTGCATAAAGTAGAAGAGCGCATTATCCGACCAACTGTTGAAGGACTGAAAAAGGATGGCATCCCCTACAAAGGATTTATTTTTATAGGATTGATGAATGTAGCGGGTGAGCCTTATGTCATCGAGTATAATGTGCGTATGGGGGATCCTGAGACCGAATCTGTATTGCCACGAATTGAATCGGATTTATTGGATTTACTGGAGGGTGTGGCTGAGGGTAATTTGGATCAACGTTCGTATACGGTATCTTCCAAGACAGCTGTTACTGTCATGTTGGTTGCCGGAGGTTATCCTGGAGATTATGAATCTGGAAAAGAGATCGCCAATATTGAAAACGTCAAAGAGTCCATCGTATTTCAAGCGGGTACGAAGGAGGTTGATGGTAAGATTGTGACTGCAGGAGGACGCGTAATTGCTGTGACGACACTGCAAGATACGTTGTTCGATGCCCTTCAACAGGCAACAGCAGATGCCGGAAGGATATATTTTGAAGGTAAATACTTCAGAAGAGATATCGGTTTCGACCTTATTTAAAAAATATTTAAAATTATTTTTGGAATACTGATTTTAAGATCTATATTTGCAACTCCAAAAACAGCAATGTTATTGGAGTTGCATAAAAAGGCCCGTTCGTCTAGGGGTTAGGACGCAAGATTTTCATTCTTGAAACAGGGGTTCGATTCCCCTACGGGCTACAAACAAAAAAACCTGCAAATTAATATTTGCAGGTTTTTTTGTTTGTAATGAATGCTTACGGTTAACCTATAAGAGCTTTTGCTTTAGCATATCCAAGGTCAATCCCTGCATGCTCGAAAGCGACTTGTAGTCATATTGACCACTGGGTGTAAGTAGGATATATGAGGGGAACCCGCCTTTGTTAAAGGTGTTCATTATTTCAGTCAAAACTTTTGAATCAACAAAAATATGTGTGCCGGGCTGATCTAATTCCAATACTTTATTCTGCCATTTTTGTTCGTTTGATTCCGAAGAAGTACATAGGTATACAAATTCAATTGGTAATTCGGCAGTTTGTGATTCAGCATGTAATTTTTTACTATAGCGCATAGCTTGGATGCACGGAATACACCAAGTCGCCCATAGATCAATGATAACCAGTTTGTTTGCAAAGACGACCTTTAATGTCTTAAGAAGGTCCTCCCCAGACTTATGCTGGTCAATATAAAGACTGCTGCCAGAGTTCGTCTTTATGATTAATTTTCCCAAAGTAGAATTTTCAGGTTGAATAATTGCAGATGCAGCACTAATAGAATCAATTTGAGCGATTGTTTTTGTTAATGTCTTAACTTGTGAATCTAAATAATCTCTGGACCAATCAGTATGTAGTGTAGGTCTTAATTGCTCATAGAGCTTACATTGTTCTTTGATATCTCTATCTTCAAATTGTAATTTTAGGAGATCTGCATAAAAGGACGGAAGCACTTCGTCGTAATACAGCGCTAGATTTATGAAACTAAATTTTTTCTTTGTTTTTTTAAAACCTACAACTTGCATGTAATAATTCAGAAACTGGAAGTATTCATGCGAATCATTTGATATGGAATATACGGGAGTGAGCAATTCACTGATTGTGTCTACTTGTATTAAATTTCGAAATAAATATTTAAGCTTCTTCGCGTAATAGCTTGATTGTGTTTCCCCGTCAATCAATGTTTGATAAGCGTTGTTAAATTTCGCATAAAATTTCTTATTGATTTGTTGTTGAATGGCAAAAATGCTGTCTAATTTTGCTATATAATTATTATCTCCAATAGCGAGTGAACTTATTTTGTCGGAAAAATTTTCATTATATCTTTTATTGAAAAGGATATACTCATTCATAATCCGGTTTTTATCACCATCTTTTCCACCAAATTTTACCCCATCACCTGTCATATAGACAGATTTTTTCTTTAATTTATCTAGATCAAAAGTGATTTCAAGGTATTCATCACTATAGAGGCAGGTATATACATAATCTCCAAATGTAAACCAGATCTGACGATTTGGAAGTTTATCAGGTAATGTAATAAGAAAAGATCCATCTTGATCTAGCTTGATGTTGTAAGAAGATTGCATTGGATTTCCGATGTTTACAAGACTGTATTTTATCATTATATCCTTTAGCTCATTAGCAGACCAATTGACTACATGTCCCTTAATTTGGGGATATGACTTTTTCAAAGAGTGCTGACTATAATTAGGAGCCGTTATTGGAAAATCATCTGATTTGGTTTGCCCTAAGGGCTTTAAAGGGATAATAAAAATGAGGAGATAAAATAGATTAGTTTTCATAATTTGTTTTTGATGTACTTAAAATTCGAAATACGGATTCCTTCTTTTGTCTTGCGATAGGCACTATTGAATTATCTTTCATTAAAATATAGGCTGATTGTCCCTTTTTAATCGATAAAATATGTTCTGAATTAATAAGATGGCTTTGATGTGTACGGATAAAACCGTATGCATGCAGTATATCATCATATTCTTTCAATGTTTTACTGATAATGATCGGTCTACGACCAGTAAGATATATTTCTGTGTAATTATTGTCTGCCTGACAGCGGATGATATTCGAAATAGAAACATATAGCGTTTCTCTTCCTGCTGGCAGGGCTATTTTGTGAGTACTGCGTTGTTTGTTCGTAAGATTTTGAATCAGGTTTTCTAGATTTAAATTGTATTTTTTTAATTTAATTTTCGATATGGCTTTCTCTAACGCAGTTTCTAACTCTGCAAAATTAAGTGGTTTTAAAAGGTAATCTAATGCTGAGAATTTAATTGCCTGAATACCAAATCTGTCATAAGCTGTGACGAAAATAACTTCGAAATCTCTGTTCTCGAGCGCTTGTAATAAATCAAAACCATTTTTATCTGGCATTTGGATATCAAGAAAAACCAATTCAGGTTTTTGATCATTAATCAAAACAGTTGCCTCTTCAGCGTGTATAGCGGTACCTACCAAACGTAAAATACCCTCAAATTTATCTAAGTATCTTTTTAATATTTCGATGTTGTTGATCTCATCATCTACAATTATATAGTCGATCATCTTATTATATGTTAGCTATCCAATGGGAAATGACTATACAGATTTCTGTAATGTCTGAACTTGCTGTGATTTGTATTTTGAAGGAGTTTTCAGGATAAAGCTGTTCCAAAAGAGCCAAGCGTTCCTTGGTTAATCTTAGGCCATATCCACCTGCGGCCTTGATGGTCTCTGTATTCAATTTCGCTCCGTTGTCAGCTACACCGAGTACGAGGTCTTGTCCTTGTTGGTCGATGGTGACCACAATTCTTCCCCTAGAACCTAGCGTTGAAATGCCGTGTTTTACAGCATTTTCTACAATTGGCTGAAGTAATAAGTTTGGAATGTCAATCAAATCGTTATGAATTTTTAAATTATTCAATATGTCATACTGGAACCCAAATCTCAATTGTTCCATTTGTAAGTAGTCATCTAATAATTGGAGTTCTTCGCTGAGGGTATTCATTTCTTTTTCTGCATTCTCTAAAGTGGCTCTGGTTAATGAAGAGAATTTAGTCAGGTAATGATTGGTACCTTTGAAGTCATTCTTTTGGATTAAGTTCTGTATAGAGTTAATGGCATTAAACATAAAATGAGGATTTAGTTGAGATTGTATATTTTTGATTTGAAGAGTAAGCGTTTGCCGTTTTTGCTCAACCTTTACGAGACGTTTGCGCGTTCTATAGCGAAGTGTAAAAAAAGTAATCACAATGATTGTTAGGCTAATGAGAGTTGTTGGCCATAATATGGGCCAGAGTGTGGCTGAAAATTGTTGTGGAGCTTGTACAATATGATAAGGTATTCTCAGAATTTCATTGGCATTGTAAGTATTGATATCTCCCGTTTTATGGATCAGCAATTCGTATTCCCCTATTTCATTCAGATATTTATTGGAAACTTCAAATTTTTTAGCTTGTGTCCACCATTCAAGCTGAATGGTGTCAGCGCTGTTTTCTGTTTTTTTGATCAATTGGACAGAATAAGGAGTTGTATCATGGTTCTCAAATTCGAGATTAAGCGAAGTGATGCTGTCTTTATTGAAAGTAAGATCTAACGGTGCGCCGGTATATTCGTCGTATTGATGTACATAACCTTTATTAAATGATCGGTCAAGTAGATTGAAATAACCATATTCACTCGGCCCTCGGGCGATAATTTGTTCGAGTATAGGGCGTTTGTTTTTCCGCCAATCCAAGATGTAACCGTCTCTAATGCCATAAATTTTCCTGTGTCTGACTTCAACTAAAATTAGCTTTTCAGGGTAATTGAAGGTGCCAATTGAACCATAGGGCACTTTGGCGCCATATTTTATAGAAAGTGTGGGGATAGGAGTCCAGGGTGTGAGTTCGATGCTATCATTTTCTACAACTCGATAAAGAAAATCCTTATAATTATCTTTATTGATACCCATCGCTATGATTATAGCATCAGAGCTGTCTGGTATAAAATAGCTATGATAAGTCTTAGATAGATTTTGAACCTTGGGCGAGATAAAATTTTTGAGCTTCGGATTTAGTTTAATACCTAAAAGAATCGGTGAATTGGGTATTTGCTTTAAGCCTTTGCCCGGCAATGTTTTGTTGTTGTCAAAATCCTCGAAGATGTGCGATATATATTTATCAGATATTACAAAGCCGATATCGCTTCTTACCATCATCCGTTTATCTGTAGAATAGCCATTAAAATGAAAATTTTCTCCAAAATAATAGTCATTGCCTTGAGAGTCTTGTGCTGAAGCGCTGAAAATTTGAATTAATAAAAATATTAAGAGCAGCCTTTTCATCATTTATAGTTTATAAATCGAAAATGCTCAAAATAAATGGAAACTACGAAATGAATGAGGAATTGGAATGATTCGCTGAGTATTTGGAAAATCTACAGTTTAGTATCAGCACTTGTGTTGATACAAATAAGCATATTATTGAGAAAATTCTATAGTATCAGAATCTTTACAATCCCTAAATTTGAGTAATCAATTATAGAAAGAAAACCTTAGAGAAGCATTTAGAAAGTCAAGATAGAATTTATCCATTTATTTCTTCCGTAAAAAAAGAGTAGGCAAACCGTCGAAATGGAAAGGGTTAAGGTCAATATCTATTGTGTGTATAAAATAGAAATAATTTAGAAAAGTAATTTTAAAAACCGGAAGACTTTGAAGCAATTGTCATGAAGTCTTTTTTTAGCTTAAGATAGCTAATACCATTTAGCTTTATTTAAAAGTAACCAATTATGTGGAAATTAAAACAATGCGTTCGCCTGATAACAGGGCGGGTGTCGATCCGTTCGTCCTAAAATTATCCTATAAATATCAGTGATGTTAATGAAATTTTAAGGAATATATCGCAAAGTCATGGAATCTGGATTCGACGACGGTGATATAGTAAAGTTTATAGAATAAATTCTAACCAATAAAAAAAACCTTATGAGAACTAAACAAATGGCGGCTAATAGCTGGTCTCTAAATCGGATGATTTGGGCCATTATGGTGCTTATTTTGGGCGTTGGGAGCTGTAAGAATGACAGTCTTAGCAGTATTCCAGAAGGTGTGCCCTTTGATCCGTCGCAACCTGTGATCGTTTCTGACTTCGTTCCAAAATTAGGAGGTATGGGACAACGACTTGTGATTTATGGAAAAAACTTCGGAAACGATCCAAAAAATGTAGCAGTCTTTATCGGAGGGAAAAAGGCTGTAGTCATTAATGCATTGGGGGAATCACTCTACTGTCTTGTACCAAAACAAGCTTTCAAAGGTGATATTGAGGTGCGTGTCGGAGGAGAGGAAAACCCTGTTATCGGTAAGGCGCAAGCACCTTTTGACTATCAGCGCAAACTGGTTGTTTCAACCTTAGCTGGTTATAGAAATTCACGTGGTGATGAGCCTTGGAAAGACGGAAAGTTTAAAGATAATGACCAAAATAAAATGGCCAGTGGTTTTTGGGAACCTTCTTTTATGAAATTCGATCCCCTTAATCCAAAACACTTGTGGATGACCTTTGACAATAACGGCGGCCTTTATTTAGTCAATTTTGAGGATAGTACGATTACGACAAGGCGCGCTGGCTTGGAACGTCCTCGAAGTGTTGACTTCACTTTAGATGGCAACTATATGATTATTGCGCAAGACCGGGGTGGGGAAGATGATAAATCAACCTTATTATTATCGCGTGCGAAGCGATTTTTAGATAGCGAAACCTTGACACAGAGCAAACAATGTAATGGTGCATCCGTCCATCCGGTTAATGGAGAGATGTATTTTAATAGCTATGCAAAAGGGGAATTCTATCGTTTTGACTTAAATAAATATTTCAGTGAAGGCCTCAAACCTAAAGAATACACAAATCCATTTCTGATTCAAGACCCAGAGTGGGAATATAAAATTCTAATTCATCCCACTGGTAATTATGCCTATATCGTTATCATTAATCGGGGTTATATTATGCGAGCTGATTACAACTGGGAGAAAAAGGTATTTAATCAACCCTATCTTGTTTGTGGTAAAGTGAGCGAGACCGGTTATAGAGACGGCGTAGGTTCTTCTGCTCGTGTCGATCACCCTTATCAAGGTGTATTTGTCAAAAATCAGAAGTATGTAGAAGCTGGTAAACCTGATCTGTATGATTTTTATTTCACAGACATGATGAATCACACTATTCGTATACTAACGCCGGAAGGTGCAGTGACGACCTTTGCTGGTCGAGGTAGCTCAAGCCTCAATAACAATCCTTATGGATATGTAAACGGAGATCTGAGAGAAGAGGCCCGTTTTGATAGGCCATCGGGTATTGCGTACGATGAGAAAGAAGGGGCTTTTTATATTGGTGATCAGGCAAACCGTAGAATCCGTAAGATCGCTTTGGAAGAAATGGATGAAAATAACCAAGATTAACCTGTGATAAGATGATGAATAAAATATTACTTACGTGTATGTTACTCCTCTGTGGCACTTTTGGTGCGTTGGCACAGGATATTTTGGAAGTAACGGGTGTTGTTGTTGACGCACAAAAAACACCAATTGTTGGTGTCAGCATCTTTGTTAAGGATGCGCCGGGTTTGGGAACCACAACTGATAATAAAGGTAGTTATAGGATAAAAGTAGAACGTTACAAGACGCTCGTGTTTTCTTCCGTAGGTTATAAAAGGCAGGAGATACTTGTGAAAGATAATCACATGATCAATGTGACACTGAAAGAATCGGAGACTAGCGTGCTCGAGGAAGTTGTCGTAACGGGTACAGGTACCCAAAGAACACTGACATCGACTGCTGCGACCAGTAGTGTTGATGTCGGCACGATGAAAGGAAATCCAACGTCGAGTATAAGTAATGCATTGATTGGAAATGCACCCGGAGTTTTGGGGATGATGCAGTCGGGCCAACCAGGAAAGAATATTACCGAGTTCTGGATCCGCGGTATTTCTACTTTTGGCGGAGGGGCATCCGCACTTGTTTTGGTCGATAATATTGAACGCGATATTAATGACATTAATATTGAAGATATTGAAACCATTAATATTCTTAAAGATGCCGCAGTAACCGCAATCTATGGTTCGAGAGGTGCAAATGGTGTCGTTTTAATTACAACCAAGCGCGGTAAGGACGGTAAGATTAGTATTAATTTCAAAGATGAGAATATCTATAATAGCCGTACCATTACGCCTGAATTTGAAGATGGAGTTACCTATGCCAACTTATTGAATGAGGCGCGTATTACA
The DNA here is from genome assembly GCA_031286695.1 of Sphingobacterium sp. GTDB lineage: Bacteria > Bacteroidota > Bacteroidia > Sphingobacteriales > Sphingobacteriaceae > Sphingobacterium. The sequence goes on from JAITTY010000022.1 coordinate 159,285, forward strand.
CGGAATTTTGCGCCGATTTATCAACCTGAAGAACTGGAAATATTACGATTAGGATTGGATCCGGATCTTTATCCCAATGTCAACTGGAAAGATTTATTGCTCAAAGACGGGGCGATGACTTATCGTGCCAATTTAAATATGACGGGCGGTGGGTCCACAGCGCGTTATTTTTTGTCCGGAAGTTATATCGATGAAGGTGGTATGTACAAAACGGACGAAACGTTACGGAACGACTACAATACCAATGCAAATTACAAAAGGTATAATTACCGCCTGAATACAGACATTAACGTAACCAAAAGTACGGTCTTAAAAATTGGTGTTGCCGGTTCCCTTAATAAAAGGAACAGTCCTGGTTTGGGAGATAATGATTTTTGGGGTGTATTATTTGGGTACTCCCCAATTCGCACACCGGTACTGTATTCAAATGGTTATGTTCCTGCTATTGGAACAGGTAATCAGACCAATCCTTGGGTAGTTGCTACACAGACGGGGTATAATGAAAATTGGCAAAACAAGATACAGACTAATATTTCTATTGAACAAAATTTTGATTTTATAACCAAGGGATTACGGTTTAGAGGAATTATTGGTTACGATACCAATAATGATAATAGTATTTACCGTCGTAAATGGCCTGAACAATGGCGGGCTGAGCGAGCTAGAGATGAGAATGGAAATTTGATCTTTACACATATTTCTAATCCACAGGAATTGTATCAGGCAAGTAGTGCCAGCGGCGAAAGGCGCGAGTTTTATGATATGATGTTTAATTATGATCGGAGTATCGGTGATCATAATTTTGGAGCAGTGGCTCGTTTTACGCGTGATGCACTTATTCGGACAGTCAATCTTGGCGATGACATAAAAAATGGTATCGCAAAAAGAAATCAGGCCTTAGCCGGCCGCCTAACTTATAATTGGAAATCACGTTATATCGCCGATTTTAATTTTGGCTATAATGGTTCGGAAAACTTTGCCCCGGGACGACAATATGGCTTTTTTCCTGCGGTTTCAGCAGCCTGGAATATTGGTGAAGAGCCTTTTGTGAAGGAAAATATTTCCTGGATGAATATGTTCAAGATCCGGTATTCCTGGGGAAGGGTCGGTAATGATCAATTATCCGGTGGAGCACGATTCCCTTATTTATCAACGATTAGTGAAATTGGACATTTTAACAATGAGAGTGTTTGGGTTCCTGAAGGCGGCTATCAATGGGCCGACTATGGTTTCAACCGGTATTATGGCGGAATGAAATATAGTCAAGTCTCTTCCTCTAATGTAACCTGGGAAATGGCAACCAAGAAGAATTTGGGTTTTGATCTAGCGCTCTTTAAAGATAAGATTGTTGCCAATTTGGATTTCTTTAATGAAAAACGTACTGGCATTTATATGGCTCGAAATTATTTGCCTGCTTTGGTCGGATTGGAATCTGTACCAAGCGCTAATGTGGGTGCTGTGAAATCCAGTGGTTTTGATGGTCGTCTATTATATAACCAGAAATTAGGGGAAGTGAATTTAACTGCGAGAAGTAATATTACCTATAGCAAAAATGAAATTACGGAAATCGATGAGGAATATAACGTGTATGGTTATCAAAATCAAAAAGGATATCGTGTCGATCAGGCGAAAGGACTCATTGCTTTGGGCTTATTTAAAGATTATGATGATATACGTAATAGCCCCAAGCAGACATTTGGGACTTATCAGCCGGGAGACATTAAATATAAGGATGTTAATGGAGATGGTATCATAGACGATGGTGATCGGGTAGCTATTGGAGCTACGAGACGTCCTAACCTGGTTTATGGTGTGGGGGCGTCGGCGAGCTGGAAGAACCTTGATATCAGTGTTCACTTTCAGGGGTCTGGTAAATCGACGTTTTTTACCTACGGGAAAACTGTTTATGCTTTTAGTGAAGGGGAATGGGGACAAGTATTGAAGGGGGTAATGGGAGATAACCGTTGGATTTCTGCAGACATATCCGGTGACCCGACGACTGAAAATCCTAATGCTTCTTATCCAAGATTGAGTTATGGTGCCAATCCGAATAACTTTAGGGAGTCTACATTTTGGTTGAAAAATGGTCAATACCTTCGTTTGAAGACCTTAGATATTGGGTATACCCTGCCAAAACACTTAACCAATCAGATAAAGATCAATAGCATTCGTTTGTTTTTAGTTGGTTCAAATTTGCTGACCTGGTCAAAATTCAAGCTTTGGGATCCGGAACTAGCGACTCCAAGGGGCGAAGACTATCCGTTGCCTAAGTCGTTTACATTTGGTATCAATGTCAACCTATAAATTTAAAAAGATGCAAAGAAATAAAATATGCATTGCAATACTGCTTGTGTTGGGAGCAAGTTTTGCCTCATCCTGCAAAAAGGATTATTTGAAGTCCGACCAGTATTTTAAGGACCGACTAAACATAGAGAAGACCTTTAAAAGTAAGGTATATTCAGAGGAATGGCTGGCACATGTATTCGAGGAGTTTAAAGGAGAGAATGCTGATGTCGCCAGTAAAGGCTTAACTCCTCATTGTTTTGCAGACGACATGTATTATGGTGATCGGGATAAAGATTATGACCCCTCAAAAAATGAACTTTCATACAATATGTTCAAAATGGGACAATATACTGAAAGTGATAAACAGGGGACATGGACACAATCCTATCGGGGTATTCGTAATGCGTCTACCTTCATTCAGAACATATACATGAATGGTGAAATGTCGGCTGCTGAAATCTTAGATTATCGAGGACAGGCGCGATTTGCACGCGCTTACCTTTATTGGCTGTTGCTCCGTAAATATGGTCCAATTCCACTTTTACCGGATGAAGGACTGGATTATACCGATAGTTATGATGATCTCGCAATACCACGCAATACATATGAAGAATGCGTGGATTTCATTAGCAGTGAGCTATTGCAAGCAGCTAAAGAAATGGAAGCTTTGGGAATGAAACGTGGACAAGATGCTTCTGCACGGCCTTCCGTAGGTGCAGCGTTGGCTGCGCGAGCTAAAGTTCTGCTCTATGCTGCCAGCCCATTGGCAAACGGTAATAATTCGGGCTATGCAGCACTATTAGTGGATAAACAAGGAAAACGATTATTGTCTGCCGAATTTAAAGAGGAGAAATGGGCGAAAGCTGCTGCTGCTGCCCGAGATGTGATCGAACTTGGTGTGTACAAACTTTATACTGCTTCCTTTCAGGAAACGGGGGATGACGCGACAATCAAGCCGCCTGAAGATCATAATTTCTCAGAGAAAAGCTGGCCTGAAGGATGGGCAAATATTGATCCAACGAAATCATATGCACAGATCTTTGACGGTACTTTGTCTGCATCAAGTAACCCTGAATTAATCTTTACACGCGGAAATAATCAACCTAATGAGGGGATTGACCAAATGGTTATCCATCAATTACCGCGCTCCGCTACAGGGTGGAATACGCATGGGCTCACGCAGAAGCTAGTTGACGCTTACTATATGAATGATGGGACAGATGTACCGGGTAAGGATAAGGAGATTGGACGAGGGAATGGTTCAAGTAGGGTAGTCGGTTACGTTACTCAGGAAGATTATGACGCAAAAAGATATAGACCATTGCGCCCTGGCGCGTCTTTGCAATATGCAAATCGTGAGCCTCGCTTCTATGCTTCAGTAGCGTATAGTGGAAGCTTCTGGACCTTATTAAATGAAACAAAACCGGAAAACAGAAATAAGCAAATTTTTTATTATAGTGCAGATCCGAAAGGCAATGGCTTTAACTCTGCTAATGGATATTGGTTGCGGACTGGATTTGGGGTTAAAAAATTTGTTCATCCAAGTGATACCTATGAAGGTGGTGTTGCATCACGTGTCGTCCCCAAAGCAGAACCTGCAATCCGTTACGCCGATATTTTACTTATGTATGCAGAAGCGTTAAATGAGCTAAGTGGTTCTTATACGATTCCATCTTGGCGTGGAGGAAGTTATACGATAAGTCGTGATGTTGCTGAAATTAAAAAGGGTATTCAACCTGTTCGCATCAGAGGTGGAGTTCCTGATTATTCGGCGAGTGTATATGGGAGTAAGAATGAATTGCGCAAGTCAATAAAACGTGAACGTTTTATTGAGCTGATGGGAGAAGGACAACGCTATTATGATTTGCGTCGCTGGATGGATGCGCCTGTTGAGGAAGCGTTGCCTGTATACGGCTGTAATGTCCTAATGAATGAAAAAGAACGGGATCTTTTTTACCAACCAGTTGCGATCTGGACATTGAAAACCACCTTTGCTGATAAAATGTGGTTTTGGCCAATTAGCCATACGGAGCTTAAACGCAACAAAAATTTAACACAAAACCCTGGTTGGACCTATAATGATTAATCAACTATGCAAATTATGAAAAAGTCATCTATACAGCTTTTGTTCCTGGTGGTATTATTCGTTTGCAATGCTTGCAACGATGAATGGAAAGAGGAACAATTCGAACACTACGTTTCATTTAAGGCACCTTTGGAAAGTGAAGGAGTCGCAAATATCTATGTCCGCTATAAAGACGCGCAAAAAACAACATTTCTACAGCCGTTGGAAGTGAGCGGATCGACAACAAATAATAGTGATCTTTCAGTACGTGTTGCGGTAGATCCGGACACATTGGGCATATTGAATTATGAGCGTTTTCAAACCAGAGAGGACTTTTATTACAAACAGCTGAATAACAGTTATTTTTCTATTCCCCAAACGGTGAATATAAAGTCAGGAGAAAACACGGCATTAATGGCGATTGATTTTTCGCTGAAAGGAATTGATATGGCCGAAAAATGGGTTCTTCCACTGACGATTTTAGAGGATCCTGCAGCTAAGTACAAGATAAATCCTCGCAAATATTATAAAAAAGCATTGCTACGTGTCAATCCTTTCAATAGTTATTCAGGAACTTACAGTGGTACAGCTTTAAAAGTTGTGATGGATGGACATGAAAGTGAAACACCGATTGTAAAGAGTCAAATTAGAAGTTATGTGGTTGATGAAAACACAATTTTCTTTTATGCGGGGAATATTGATGAAGATCGTAAAGACAGGAAAAATTATAAAGTCTTTGCAACGTTTAATGAGACAGGCGGAGTTACATTTCGAGCCGAAAATCCAAATATGAAGTTTGCTGTTAAAAAAGATGCAAGTTATACCGTCTCGGAACAAATGGATGCTGTACGGCCTTATTTACTACATCGTTATATTACGATAAATAATGTGGATTATGAATTCACAGATTATACACTGGTTTCTACGACAGCAATTAAATTCAAGGTTTCGGGGTCACTGATCTTAGAGCGGCAGTTAAACACACAGATTCCTGACGAAGATCAATCTATCGAATGGTAATTTCTACAAACCATTTGTAAGACTATTGGTTATATCTAGATATAAAAAAATAGTTTTTATGATTGGAATAGTAGGTGGACTGGGCCCCTATGGAGGTCTAGATATTGCAAAGAAAATTATAGATGAAACGGCGGCAAGATCCGATCAGGAACACTTGCCGCTATTGTTATTCTCATGTCCAAATGTGATCCCTGACCGAACGGCATATTTATTGGATAAATCAAATGATAATCCTGGAAAAGCTATTGCAGAGATTTTAAGAAAACTGGAAATGGCAGGAGCGACCATAGCGGCTGTTCCATCCAATACAGCACATGCAGAACCTATTTTTTCTGTTGTGCAGGATGAAATGGCTCGCACCGGAAGTGCATTGAAACTATTAAATATCGTTCATGAGACCGTCCGTTTTGTGGACGGAAACTATCCCGAAACGACAGTAGGAATACTATCTACAGCGGGGGAACAGATTTGCAGTTTATATCGGGAGGCTTTTATCCGTAAAGGCTTCATTGTTGTCGAGCCAGAAGGACCGCAACAAGAAAAGGTAAATAATGCGATCTATGATGAAGATTATGGAATAAAGGCACAACCGGTACCAATAGCTAATAAAGCAAGGGAGGATTTATTGCTGGTCATGGATGACCTGAAAAAAAAGGGTGCACAGGTCATTATTTTGGGGTGTGCGGAGTTGCCTTTGGCTATTCCGGAAAGGGATTACAATGGTATGATTATCATAGATCCAAATCGGATCCTTGCGCGTGCGCTCGTTCATGCGGTTGCTCCAGATAAGTTAAAACCATTGTAGTGATCTCTTTTGACAAATTGTCATATTGTCAACGTAAATTCCTGTTGGTATGGGTTTTGCCTCTTGGTAAGTAGAAGCTTATGCAGTAAGGAGGACAAGATGCAAAAGATGATATACCGTGAAAATGATCGGGGCCATGTTGATTTCGGCTGGCTGAAAAGTGCTCATTCATTTAGTTTTGGGCAATACTTCGATCCGGACAGAATGAGTTTTGGAGCATTACGGGTGCTGAATGATGATCAAGTAGAAGGAGGGCAGGGTTTTGACCGACATGATCACAACAATATGGAAATTGTTAGCATACCACTGGAGGGGACATTGGCACATCAGGATAGTATGGGCAATGGACGGACAATTGAAACCGGTGATGTGCAGATTATGTCGGCAGGCAAGGGAGTACAGCATGCTGAGTTTAACGGTGATCAGAAAGATCCTGTTAAATTTCTTCAGATCTGGGTGATACCGAATGAAAGGGATTTAGAACCGCAATATGATCAGAAATCTTATCTTCAGCTGGATAAGCACAATAAGTTTGTGACCATTGTGTCACCAGATAAAGCGGATCACAATGCCGTTCAAATCCATCAGGATGCCTATTTTAATCTGGCAGATATAGACCTGGGCAAAAAAATAGAATATACTGTTCATTCGGAGAAAAATGGACTTTATGTTTTTGTTTTGGAAGGAAAGGTCCTTGTCGAAAATGAAACGCTTTCAAGAAGGGATGCTATTGGTCTGTATGAAGCAAAAAAAATAAGCATTGAAGCTTACTATGATACATCGTTGCTGCTCATTGAGGTGCCGATGTATTAGCTCGATGAAAATCAAGCTTACTATGATACATCATTACTGCTGATGGGAGTTCCCTTGTATTGGCCAATGAAAAGTTATTCTTTAATAGGGAGATCATTTGATAGATCTCCCTATTTTTCTTAAATTGGATGAAGAAGAAATAAACCCATGGATAACCTTTTACGGCCTTTCGAAACACAAGATGTTGTGCTTATTTTGTTGTCAGTCCTAATAGGTCTGCTGATCGGTATTGAACGTGAGTATCGGAATAAATCAGCTGGTTTAAGAACCTTTATATTGGTGAGCTTCGGATCTTGTCTTTTTACTATTCTTTCGTTGAAAATTGGACTAGCAAATCCAGATCGTTTGGCGGCAAATATTATTACGGGTATTGGTTTCCTGGGAGCTGGAGTGATTTTCAAGGAAGACAATAAAGTAAGCGGTATAACCACGGCTACAACGATCTGGGCAGCCGCTTCTTTGGGAATGTGTGTCGGTGCCGGATACATATTTTTAGCGTTTATTGGCGTTGGGCTGGTTTTAATCATTTTGGCACTGTTAACTTATTTACAGACCTATATTGATAATTATCACAAAATAAAAGACTATGAACTGCAAACATCTTCTGAAGCAGACTTTGAACATACGGAGCAGCTAATCCGGCGGATGGGATTTAAGGCAGTTATTGTAAGTCAGCGCTATAACAAAGAAAGTTTGAATACCGTATGGCGATTGACGGGGAATGTCACTAAACATAGAGCGTTTGTAGAAACAGTGCGACGTGATAGGCAGGTCGTCGCTTATCAATATTAAAAAAGGCGATATTTCTCTGGAAAGTATTATAGAATTCAGCATATGGGTACCGTTAAAATTGAAAAAACGCCAGTGTTTTGGCTAGCTGATCCCCAGGAACATGACTTCCCTGCAGCTTACGATTATTTGGAACTTTTATTTGTTCCGCCAGAATGTAAGGTCTTTGTTGACAAACTTAGGGGCACCAGTACAATCAAAAAGAAATCAAAAGATATTTTACGGGCAAGTGCACTCCCGTTGCTCCCTGAAACCAATCGCCATGTGAAGGAAAATCTGAGAAAGATCAAGAAGAAAGAAAAACTGTCTCCAATTTTGTTGGTTCGGGCAAATGGCAAACTGATTATTGCAGATGGCTATCACCGTTTATGTGCCAGCTATTATTTTACTGAGGACCTCGATGTGCCTTGTCGTTTAGTTTAGCTATTGCTCATCATGAGTATCCTGATTCGGGGATAGCTTTTGCAATAAGCTGTTTACTTCTTCTTCTGTTGCTGTTAATTTGGCTTTACAGACTTGAATGAGATCGGATGCTCTCTTGATTTTTCCGGCCAGCTCATCAATATTAGTTGTGCCATTTTCAATCTCCCTTACAATGATCTGTAACTCATTGAAGGCATCTGTATAGGTGTAATTTTGTTCCATTCTTTTATTCTTGCTTAAAATTTTTGTGTCTTATATAGCTCACTTAATTTTTGGTATCGTCTTGGGTTTCCTTGGAAGATGTATCTGTTACGGTACTGATTAGTTCCCCATGTTCAAGTATCGTCTGTATGACATCTCCTGGAGATACTTGTGTAACGGATTGAATCAGTTTACCATTGACCTTCGTAATTGAGAAACCTTGTTTTAAAAGGCGAATTGGATCAGAGAGCTGAATAATCCGCTCGGTATGTGCCAGCGCTGTTTTGCACTCATAAAACCGTAATTTTATTAATGAGTGAAGCTCATTTTGAATTTGTTGTATAGCCGTGCTTGAAGTCTGAATTTCTCTTTTTCCAACCCATTGAATATGTGTTGCCAATTGAGCGAGTATATTACGTTCTTCTTTAAATCGGGTAAGAATCAGCTGCTGTATGCGCTCTGCAGCCCTATCGATCGGGATGGCAAAATTATGAAACTTCTGAATCAGAAAATCGGCAAGTTCACTGGGGGTAATCGCATTCTTATACGCGACCATTTCACTAACGGTATAGTTGGTCGAATGCCCAATTCCCGTCAATACAGGAATAGGAAATATAGCAATAGCCCGTGCTAATAGATAGTTGTTGTAACTGGAAAGTCCGACCTCCCCACCGCCGCCACGAATAATAGCGACAACATCATACATACTGATTTTTTCAGCAATAACAGCAAGCTGCTTGATAATAGAAGGCACCGACTTGTCCCCTTGTAATAAGGCCGGAAAGAGCGTGCATTCTATCCGGTAGCCCCATGGGTTTTGGTTGATAATCTTGTAGAAATCTGAAAGCCCTTTACTCGTTTCCACTGAAATAATTGCAAGCCTTTTGGGAACAACTGGAAAGGCCAGTGATTTATTCGACTCATAGATGCCCTCGGCCTTTAGCTTTCGAATACTGTCTAACTTCTCCTTTTCAAGTTCACCTAAGGTAAAAGTCGGATCAATATCAACAATGCGTAAGCTTAACCCGTACATGGGGTCATAGGAAATACTTGCCTGAAATAACATCGTGATCCCTTCTCGTAAAGGTTCTTGCGCGACTTTAACAAAATTGTTGTTGATACGATTGTAATCAGCTTTCCACAAGATGGACCGAATCTCGGCGACAATTTTACCATCCTGTTTTTCAACCAGTTCTGGATAGCAGTGGCCAGAATGCGTATAATGATTGAGCTTGTTCATCTCGGCTTTGATCCAGTATAAACTCTTATACCGCTCTGCAAGTGTCTTTTGGATACTGCGGCTGACTTCCAGCAAGGAAAATATTGTTTTATCTTGAATCAATTCTGGCATTAGTCAAACTTACAGAAAAAACCTTCATGATGCAATCGGAGCCAACTAAATCAAGCCCAATTGAAATTTGCTCAAAATGTTGACGGGCTATGTTTACTGCTGAATGTATACATCCACAAAGGTTGCAAGAGTAACAAAATTGATTTTTTTGCTGGGAGTCCTATTGCTTCATAATTTTATTCGTATTTTTATTTGATAGAACCTAAAAAACGATAAAAACAGAATGAAAAAACGATTTTTCGGGGTGTTATTTGCAGGTTTGTTCTGTATTTCCCCCTTGTTTGCTCAGTATAAATCTACGATTAAAAACGAAACGATTCTTTTCAATAACCTGGATCAGCTATTGCCTCTGAAAAATCTGGATCAGCATCATATAGCAGTCGTTGTTCCCAATGCTGCAAAATATAGTGTATTTACGGAGCAATTGGCTCGCTATGCAAACATCAAAATTTTTGATTTTAGCAAATTTGATGAGGATATCAAATATTACAATACGATTATTGTGGCCGGAAAGGAAGATGATTTGGAGGCCGATTGCTTAGCCCAGTTAAAACAGGCTGTATTAAACAATAAAAAAGTAATCCTTTGCCATTTTTTTGAAAATGAAAAACGCAAAAAGAGTTTATCTGAACACCTGCAGTCTGACTTGGTTGAATTGCTCGCCCCTGATTCAGAAATAGGGCAGCGCCATCTGGCGATGTCAATTTTTGGCGGAGCCCCGATCACTGCCGGTCATGTCAAAACAGCACAGACAAGGTTACAGTATGGTGCTGCATCAAGTTCTAATCTAAATCTGACAAAGCTGACCAAGAAAATTGATGCCATCGCACAAGAAGCCATTGATAAGCAAGCTACACCAGGAGCTGTGGTCATGATCGTGAAAGATGGACAAGTAATCTTGGAGAAATCTTACGGATTTCACACCTACTCCAAAGACGTCTCCACAAAAACCAACGATATCTTTGATCTAGCGTCTGTTAGTAAGATTGCAGGTACTACGCCCGTGATTATGCGTCTTACCGAAAGGAATGTCATTAATCTGGACAGCACTATGGGGCACTACCTATGGCAGGCAAAATATAGCAATAAAAAAGATATTAAGCTTCGTTCCGTCATGCTGCATGAAGCGGGATTTACGCCCTTTATTCCTTTTTATAAATATTTGAAAGCAGGAGATGTTGTGTCGGTACGCGATGATAACCATCAAGTGAAAATGGCAGACAATAGCTATATCCTCAATCATTATTACCGTGATGTCATGTGGCCTGAGATGCTAAAATCACCAGTCAAACCCACAGGAAACTACGTGTATAGCGATATCAGCATGTATGTGATGAAGGAAGTTGCTGAACATCAGACTGCTGAGCCTCTACAAGATTATGTGCAAGAAAATTTTTATAGACCTTTGGGGATGACGCGTGCTGGTTATCTTCCCAGAGAACGTTTTGCAAAAGATGAGATTGTTCCTACCGAGCAAGATTCCTCCTTTCGAAAAACATTGTTAGAAGGCTATGTACACGATCAGGGGGCGGCAATGGCTGGTGGAATTGCCGGGCATGCCGGGTTATTTGCTACCGCAAACGATTTGGCAATCTATGGTCAGCTTTTACTGAATAGAGGCGAGTATGGGGGGGAGCGATATTTTAAAACTGAGACAATAGATCTATTTACCTCCAAGCAATCTGCCACAAGCCGTAGAGGTTTGGGATTTGATCGCTGGGATCCAAATCCAAAAAATGAATACCCATCTAAGCTGGCGAATAGCTCCGTATTTGGGCATACTGGATATACGGGGACATGTATCTGGATTGATCCGCAAAATCAATTAATCTATATCTTTTTGTCTAATCGCGTGCATCCTCAGGTGAGTACCAGGTTATTGGATCTGAATATCAGAAGCAGGATTCAGGATGCTATTTATGAATCGATAAACGAAAGTCAAAAATGATCAAGGACCTCTTATTAATCGGACTAGGAATGACGGTGCTCAATAGTGCTGTGTGCGGCCAAGACTATAAGCAGATACATCAGGATTTGGTTGTCGTCGATGGACACAATGATGTGATTTATGAATCAATTTTTCAGGGGAAGAATATCGGTCAGCGATTAAAGACAGGAGCGACTGATTTGCCGCGGCTTCAGGCGGGAGGTGTAGATGTCCAGGTATTTGCCGTATGGTCAGATGATGCTAAATGGAAATCTGATGCATTCAAGCACGCAAATGACCAAATAGATGCCTTGGAGAAAATGATTACTGCGAATACCGATAAAATAAGTTTGGCAAAGTCTTCAGGAGATATCGATTCGATATTGAAAACAGGAAAAATAGTCGCTTTGATCGGTGTGGAAGGGGGGAATATGATCGAAGGAAGTATTGATAATCTCGTGCGGCTCTATGAGCGTGGTGCCAGATACCTGACGTTGACCTGGAACTACAATTTGTCCTGGGCGAGTTGTGCCGCGATGGAATCGGCCGGTATGAACACTAAGGATAAGGGGTTAACAGACCAAGGGCGGGCAATTATCCGGAAGATGAACGAACTAGGCATGATGGTTGATCTGTCCCACGGTGGCGAACAGACTTTTTATGACGTGCTGGAAATAACGACCAAACCTATCTTAGTTTCCCATAGCAATGCCTATGAATTATGTCCACATTTCCGCAATCTGAAAGATGCACAATTGGAGGCGCTGAAAAAAAATGGTGGTGTCGTTGGAGTGAATTTTTATTCAGGTTTTTTGGACCCAGCGTATGAAACAAGGCTCAAGGATTTGTATATAAGTAAATTTGGTAATCAGGGGGAGACAAAATTGAGTACTTGGTCTATGTATGAAAAGTTGCCCAAAGAACTTCAACAGCAAGCTGATGCTCCGCTATCGAAATTATTGGATCATATTGACTATCTGGTCAAAAAAGTGGGTATTGATCATGTTGCTGTAGGCTCGGACTTCGATGGCATAGAATCCTCACCTCAAGGTCTGGAGGATGTTTCTAAATTTCCGCTATTGACCAAAGCGCTGTTGGAGAGAGGATATACAAAGACGGATGTTGCGAAGATCATGGGACAAAATTTCTTGCGGATTTTAAAAGAAAATGAACGATAAACTCTTCGGTTTTTTGGCCATGTCATTAGGCTTTTAACAGCTATAAATTTGTAAATTCGTAGCATGGCAAAATCAAAATCAGCATACTTCTGTCAAAACTGTGGCTATGAATCTCCCAAATGGATGGGACAATGTCCTTCTTGCAAGCAATGGAATAGTTTTGTTGAAGAAGTCGTCGAAAAAGCGAGCTCAAAAGTCCCTGAATGGCGTAGTTCTACAACAGGAAGCAATACGAAAAGGGCGAATAAAGCTGCGATTATTCACGAAATCGTTTACCAAGATGAGTCACGTATATCCACGCCTGATCAAGAGTTCAATCGGGTTCTTGGTGGCGGTATTGTTCCGGGATCATTGGTGCTTATCGGTGGAGAGCCCGGGATTGGCAAGTCGACGTTGATGTTGCAGCTTGCCTTGTCTATTCCACAGGTCAAGACACTTTATATTTCCGGAGAGGAAAGTGAACAGCAAATCAAGATGCGGGCCGAACGCCTGTCGCAATCATCCAAGGCCAATTGTTATATCCTGACGGAAACATCTACTCAAAATATTTTCAAGCAGATCGAGACGGTACAGCCCAATGTCATTGTCATCGATTCCATACAGACTTTGCATTCTTCACAGATTGAATCCGCTCCGGGGTCGGTTTCTCAGGTACGCGAATGTACCGCTGAACTGCTGCGGTTTGCCAAGGAAACGAGCACACCGGTTTTTATAGTAGGGCATATTACCAAAGACGGATCGATTGCTGGCCCCAAGGTTTTAGAGCACATGGTGGATACGGTGCTCCAATTTGAAGGCGATCGCCATCATGTCTACCGGATTCTACGAGCAGTAAAAAATCGCTTTGGATCGGCTTCAGAACTCGGGATTTATGAAATGCAGGGATCGGGACTGAGAGAAGTGTCAAACCCTTCTGAGATTATGATTTCGCAACGTGACGAGCCTGTTAGTGGAGTTTCCATTGCAGCAATGCTGGAAGGAATGCGACCGATGATGATTGAAGTACAGGCACTGGTCAGTAATTCGGCATTTGGTACTGCACAGCGTTCTTCTACGGGTTACGATACGAAACGGTTAAATATGCTTTTGGCCGTTTTGGAGAAACGTTTTGGTTTCAGGCTGAGTGCACAAGATGTATTTTTGAATATCGCCGGCGGTTTGCGCGTAGAAGATCCTGCAATTGATCTGGCCGTTGTTGTGGCGATTATTTCTTCACAGCAAGATATACCAATTCGCTCTAATCTGACTTTCGCAGGCGAGGTTGGCTTATCGGGCGAGATAAGAGCCGTAAATCGGATCGAACAGCGGATACAGGAGGCCGAAAAGCTGGGATTTGACGGTATTTTTATTTCTAAATTTAACACCAAAGGTCTGGACGCGAAAAAATATAATATTGCTATTCGCCCTGTCGCCAAGTTAGAAGATATATTCGGTGCCTTATTTGGTTAGGAAATACGGCTATGCTATGGAAATACACGTTATAGTTGAATAGCCTTATTTGTTTGGATAATCTTTCTCTGTCTTCCCGTTGAGGAACACATTCATTGTTAAACTAAAAAGACCATGCTTTTATAAGGGCATGGTCTTTTTAGTGGTCTTGACTATATATTACTTTTTCAATACTTCTTTCAATTTTGCGCGCAAGGCATCACCATGTAAGTTCTTCGCGACAATTTTCCCGGAGGGATCAATCAGGACATTCTGTGGAATAGATTTTACGGCATATAATGTTCCGACATCATTCTGCCAACGTTTTAGATCCGAAACATGTCTCCAGTGTAGTTTATCTGCATGAATGGCCTTAATCCATGAGTTGCGGTCCTTATCAAAGGAAATACCCAATATTTCAAAGTTTTCACCTTTGAACTGTTGGTATGTTTTTACAAGATCTGGACTTTCAACACGACAATCCGGACACCAAGATGCCCAAAAATCAAGCAGCACATATTTTCCTTTAAAATCTGAAAGTTTGACGGGATTTCCACTGGTGTCATTTTGCGTAAATGCAGGGGCAATTTTCCCAATCTGAACTGTTTCTAAGGTATTTAAATAGTCTTGAAACTCTTTTCCCTCATTGGAGTTCTTTACATTTTTACTCAATGTATTATAGAGCGCCTGGAGCTCGGGATAGACTGGATCATAACCTCCAACGCGGCGCAAGTCAACCAATGTGGAGATCGAATCTGGAGCAGCCTTGACACGGGCGATGTACTCCTCTTTAGTAAGTTCCTTTTTCTGTGCGGATCCGAAAAATGGCAGAACCAAAAAAAGTAGTGTGATGTATTTTATCATGTTACTATTCTTATATATATTTACAAATATAAGAAAATCCACTAATTTAGTAGATTAATAAAATGTCAAAAAATGAACTTCAACCTAACTTCTAAACTTCCACATGTCGGCACGACGATCTTTACCAAAATGACCATGCTGGCCAATGCGCAACAGGCATTAAATCTCTCCCAAGGTTTTCCCGATTTTGAGACCGATCCGAAGTTGGTCGAATTGGTTGCTAAGGCTATGGAAAAGGGATATAACCAATATGCACCAATGATCGGCGCACAGCCCCTAAGGGATGCGATAGTCAAAAAATACAAGGAGATTTATAACGTTGAGGTTGACGCAACGGAAGAACTGACCATCACCGCAGGAGGTACACAGGCCATTTTTACAGCTATTGCGACCGTTGTTAGACCGCTGGATGAGGTTATTATATTTGAGCCTGCATATGATTGTTATGCGCCGACTATTGAGCTGTTTGGAGGAAAAGTTGTACCTGTACGATTATTGGCGCCCGATTTTCAGATTGACTGGGATTATGTGGCCACATTAATTAATGCTAAAACCCGATTGATAATCATCAATAATCCGAATAATCCAACGGGAAAAGTATTAGATAGAGAAGAGCTGATTAAGTTAGGGACCTTATTGGAAGGTACCAGCACGCTGTTGCTTAGTGATGAAGTGTACGAACATATCGTTTTTGATGGGGTCCTGCCGCAATCCGTTATTGGAATTCCTACTTTGCGCGAGCGGAGCTTTGTCATTGCCTCCTTCGGAAAACTATTGCATACAACCGGCTGGAAAATAGGTTACTGTATTGCACCAGCCTTGTTGACACAAGAATTTAGAAAAGTACATCAATTTAATGTCTTTAGTGTCAATACCCCTATGCAGTTTGCTATAGCTGAATATTTGAGTGATCTAAGTTATGTAAAGGGACTTCCGGCCTTTTTTGAGCAGAAGAGAAATTTACTGAAAGACGGATTAGAGGAATCGCGGTTTAAGATTCTTCCCTGCGAAGGGACTTATTTCCTTAATATAGATTATAGTGCTATTAGCGAGGAAAAGGAATTTGAGTTTGCCTGTCTGCTAACAGAGCAGCACAAAATTGCAACAATTCCACTGTCAGCGTTCTATAAAGAGGTTACAAATCAGCAGGTTTTACGCGTTTGTTTCGCTAAAAAGGACGAAACGTTATGGAAAGCAGTTGAGATTCTGAAAAAGATTTAGGGCTATTTATCGGCTAAAATTATAGCTAAAAGGTTTTATTTAAAATATTGTTAAGAATGAACTACTTTATTAAAATTTTACTTCAACTTGAGGTACTAATTTTATAAATTTGTAATTCACGTTTATCAACATACCCATAAAATGGCTAGATTAAATTTATTGGAAGAAACACGCTTCGAAAAAGTCCCTGTGAGCGTCTATCCAGATCAAAATTCAGCTTCGAAAAACGTTGCAAATCGTATTGCTGAAATTATTCGTGCAAAGCAAGAGAAAGGTGAGAAAGCTGTGCTGGGCCTTGCGACTGGTGCCACACCAGTAAAAGTCTATCAAGAATTGATTCGCTTGCACAAAGAAGAAGGTTTAAGCTTTAAGAACGTGATTACCTTCAATCTTGACGAATACTATCCTATGCAACCTGATGCCGATCAGAGCTATGTGACATTTATGAACAAAAACTTGTTCGATCATGTCGATATCGATGCGGCAAATGTAAATATTCCAGATGGTACCTTAGCTCCTGATCAAGTAAATGCATTCTGTGAGGCTTACGAGCAGAAAATTACAGCTGCAGGAGGTTTAGATATTCAATTATTAGGTATTGGTCGTACAGGCCATATCGGTTTCAATGAGCCGGGTTCTGCACCTAACTCAGGTACACGTGTAGTAACGTTAGACGATTTGACCCGTCGCGATGCTTCCCGTGCTTTTGGTGGAAAAGAAAATGTACCAACAAAAGCGATTACGATGGGAGTAGGTACAATCTTCAAAGCAAGAGAGATTATTTTAATGGCTTGGACCGAGACAAAGGCTGAGATCATTAAAAAAGCAGTTGAGGGTGAAATCTCCTCAGAGATTCCTGCAACTTATCTTCAGTTATCAGATAATGTTGAATTTATTCTTGATGAAGCTGCGGCTTCCTTGTTGACACGTTTTGATCTTCCTTGGTTGGCAGAAGACGTTACCTGGACACCTGAACTAATTAAGAAGGCCGTTGTTTGGTTGGCTTTGGAGATTAAAAAACCAATCTTGAAACTGACAGACGAAGATTATAATGCGCATGGTATGGCCAAGCTGGTGACAGAGACCGGTCCAGCATATAATATCAACATCCGTATATTCAATGAACTTCAACATACAATTACTGGCTGGCCGGGAGGTAAACCCAATGTAGACGATTCACAACGTCCTGAGCGCGCCAATCCAGCGAAGAAAAATGTGATTGTATTTTCTCCGCACCCCGATGATGATGTGATCTCGATGGGCGGTACATTTATTCGTCTAGCTGACCAGGGACACAATGTCCATGTTGCTTATCAAACTTGTGGTAATACAGCGGTTTGGGATGATGATGTCGTCCGTTATCTCGAGTTTGCTGAAGATTTAGCGAAACAAATAGGGGCAGATGCTGAAGCTGCTCAGATCTCTCGGATTTATGATGAGGAAAGGGCAATTTTTGCAACAAAAAAACCAAATCAGATCGATACTGAACTTGTCCGTAAAATCAAAGCATTGATCCGTAAAGGTGAGGCAATTGCAGGAGCACGTTTGGTTGGTTTGCCAGATGAAAATATCCATTTTCAGGATCTACCATTCTACGATAGACAGAAATTTTCAAAAAATGTATCTTTTGAAGATGATATTCAACAAACGATGGAATTACTGCGTCATGTAAAACCACATCAGGTATTTGCTGCAGGTGACTTTGCTGACCCGCACGGTACACACAAAGTATGTTTCGATATCCTGTTTGAGGCATTGAGCAGATTGAGCAAGACAGACGAATGGACCAAAGATTGTTGGTTATGGTTATATAGAGGTGCTTGGCATGAATATCCAATTCACGAGATCCAAATGGCCGTTCCTCTATCGCCACAAGAAGTTTATCGCAAACGTTTAGCCATCTTTAAACATCAATCTCAAAAGGATTTACCTGTATTCCCTGGTGATGATCCACGCGAATTCTGGGTACGTGCTGAAGATCGTACAAGCGAAACAGCAGCTTTATACGACCAATTAGGTCTAGCAAACTATGAAGCAATTGAAGCATTTGTAAGATGGAAATTTGACTAAAATAATTGTCTAGATAAATAAAAAGTCCTGAGCCTTAGGTGGTTCAGGACTTTTTATTTTTAATCATTCTAAATAGCTTATTTTTTATACCTTTGCGTTGTTATTTAGAATAATTAAAAATAATTACCCAAAATTATTAACATGGACAAACACTTACTAGCTCTTGCTTCTACATTTTTAATCGGAGGTGCAGTATATGGTCAGACTTCGGGAATCGTCAAAGGAAAAGTTGTTGATGGTCAAAATAATCCACTAGGTTCAGTAACCGTTTCAATAGGAGATAAAAAAGTGCGGACAGACCACAGAGGTCATTTTAGGCTACATGGCGTAGACCAAAATACGGTGATCAAATTCTCTTATATGGGGTATCAGACAACGACTATTGATTATGTTTTTAGTTCAGCAAGCCGTGAAGTGGTTATTGACCCAATTACCCTGATTAGCAATGAGCAAGCTATTGATGAAGTAGAAGTGTTTGGTGAACGCAATAAAAAGCCAAAAGGCTTGGAAATGATTACACGTATGCCATTGAAGCCTTCGGATCAGATTCAGAGTATTTCTGTTATCTCCAATAAGGTAATTCAAGATCAGGGTATTCTTACGTTGACTGATGCGGTAAGAAATATTCCGGGAGTAACCTTGTTTGGTTCTTATGGTGGAGTTAAAGAATCCTTGTCAACACGTGGTTTCAGGGGTGTACCTGTATTGAAGAATGGCGTGCGGATGGATTCCCAATTTCAGACGGCGTCCGGCGTAGTTGATATGCAGGGTGTGGAATCTATTCAGATGATTAAAGGCTCTGCAGCCGTTACACAGGGTGTTATTACCGATATCGGTAATGCAGGGGGAGTGATCAATGTGGTTACGAAAACGCCCAATTTCACGAATTCTGGAGAGATTGGTGTACGTGCCGGAAGCTGGGGACAATTCCGCCCAACCTTTGATTTCCAAACCGTATTGGATAAGAAACAGACTGTCGCTTTTCGGATGGATGGAGCGTATGAACGCAGCGATAGCTATCGCAAAAGTGTATCCTCGAACCGTGTTTATCTAAACCCATCTTTGGCCTGGAAACCGACAGATAAGACAACAATTACACTGGAGGGGGATTATTTTAACGATAATCGTACACCGGTTAATTCCGCTGTCAATTTAAATCCTTCGCAAGGGGTGAATGCTTTATATGTTATTCCAAACAATAAGTTTTTGGGTTTCAATTCAGACAATAATAATACGGAGATGAAGAGCTTTATGGCGCAGATCAACCATGAATTGACCGATCGCTGGAGCATCAGAGCATCTATTGCTACCTCATCTTATCAGGTTGATAACCAGTAATCATCATCTTCATTGATTAAAGATGATGCAAAACAATATAATACATTCTCGCGCTCAATGAGCAAGAACCTGCGCGATGATAAAAATAAAACGTTCCAGTTTGACCTGATCGGAAAAGACCTTTATACGGGTAAAGTAAAACATTTGGTTCAGGCAGGGGTAGATTATCGTATCGCAGATGCGACAACAACTTCTTTTGCAGGAAAATTAAGCCCGCTGGAGAAAAATGTCCTTTTGAAAAAGGCTGATCAAAATAGTTCTGTTATAGACATTATTGATATCCACGGTGATTGGGTCAATGAACTGTCGGAAGTTGTCTATGTCGATTCTTTAGGCAACCAGCGAAAAGGAAAGCAAATTAGCTATACCGCCGGAACTCCTGTACGGAGTTATTACTCTTCTATCGGATTTATGGCGCAGGATGTGATCGAATTTAATAAATACATTAAGGCTGTATTAGGTTTACGTTATTCTGAAATCACAACAAAAGATTTCACCTCCAACGGTAATAAACGAGAGTCGGCCTGGAATCCAATGGCAGGTGTGATTGTTACGCCATTTGAGAATTTCAATGTATTTGGATCTTATACAAACTCAACGAACTTAAGGAATGCCGCTAATCCATTAACAGATGGTACAGCAGCAGGAGCTTCTAAAACGGAGCAATTTGAGGGGGGAATTAAATCCGATTGGCTAAATAACCGATTGCGTTTCAATTTAACCTATTTCCATATTTATACCTCTAACTTGACGAACGCAGAGTATAAGGCCGGGACTAATGACCCTACAGGATTATACTTTAAGGCCGGGGATCTGGTACGTGACGGTATTGAGGCTGAATTGAATGGTCGTGTATTGGAAAATTTGACGGTGATGTTGGGCTATGCTTATTTAGATGCACGATATAAAAATTCACCTTCCTATATGGATGGATCAGCACCGATGAATGCTCCAAAACATACGGCAAATGCATGGGTACAATATGTATTTAATCAAGGAGCTCTTAGGAACCTGAGTTTAAGTGCGGGAATCTATTATGTTGGAGACCGACCTGTCAATGAATATAGCTTAACCCCAAATGGACACGGCGAATATTATGGTACAGAACCGTTCAATATGCCCGCGTATACCACATTAAATGCGCAGGTAGGATACAAATGGCGCAAATTTGATGCGAAAGTCTTTGTAAATAATATCACCAATGAGATTGGATTGAATTCATATTTCCGCGGTGGTTTTATTAATCAGATTGATCCAAGAAATGCAGCCGTTGCATTGAGTTATAAATTTTAAAGATACAAAGTCTATATAAACAGAAGGGCTGTCCACCTTTGGACAGCCCTATTTTTATTCTATTTTGCCTTTATCCGCTTAATTGCCATCTCAAATAGCCGGCTCTTGAAGAGATGGATGTTATTTTAGGCTGCTTTTTTTTGGCGTAATCAACACCAATAGCGTTCATTATTTTGAATCCCGATGAATTAATAGCTGATCACATCACCTGATCGTCCGTTAGCATCAAATACTTTAAATAAGTATTTCTTGCCAGTCTGGAATGGTATCGGGCCGCTAACAGTTTTAGATTTCAATGTTGGCATACTACCGTTGTCGCTATAATAGACTTTGAAGCCAGGATAATCGGTATTGATAAGGAGTTGGTTGCCCTCTTTCTTAATTCCAATTTTTGGAAGTCGATACGTATAGCCTCCATTTATCCTGTCCAGTTTTCTCAATTCGTCTTCACCCAATTTCTTGATAAAGGAGGTATACGATTTACGATAAGTAGCTTCATCAAAAGAATCCCCTTTTTCCCAAGTCTGTTCGGGTGCCCACGCGCGGTCAGCAATCGCAATTAAACGTGGAAATATCATTTCTTCGAGACGTTGGTCAGTAGATACCTTTTCTGCCCATAAAGCACCTTTGATACCGAGGAGATTTTTCTTCCCTTCAGCTGTAAGCTGTTCCTTATTAGTATATGCCTCTGGTTTAAGATCTTTTCCAGTGTCATCCTTCCGTAAGTTGATGAAGAAATTTTCAGGGGAGAATGAATAGGTTCTATTCAGATTAACCGTACCTACCCAACTGTGTCCCGGATCGGCAAAGTCACGGTCCCAAGACATATCCAGGTAGTTATTGGCTGCACTCGTATAAACAACTTTATACCCTGCATTGGCCAATCGATAGGCGAGGTCTTCCTGTCCTTGACCAGGCAAATTGTTCCACACATTCAGGTGAATGCCTGATTTTCCCAGATCGGCATTTACAACCATGCCTTTTCCTTTATTGCGCATGCCCATCTCTTCCCATCCGGACATCGTCAATCCTTTTTCTTGAACAAGGGCATTAATCTTGGTAATATACAGCGGCCATACATCGAGTACATTGGCGATATTATTCTCCTTCATGAAAGCCAGTACCTTCGGCGATTTCTCCCAAACACCACTTGGTGTCTCGTCGCCTCCCAGATCGATAATTTTCAACGGAACTCCAGCTTGCTCATGAATCGCTTTGATTTCATCGATCACCTTGCTCAGGAAGTGATACGTTGAAGGTAGGGCAGGGTTCATAACATTATCATTCCAGTTTTGTGCAGAGTTGTAAACGGAATTGTCCTCTGCATCGTCCAGCAAGAATTCTTCTGCTTTTTGCTTATCGCCAAGTTTTGAGTAATGGGCAAAACGGGCACGCATTGCTTTGATTGCTGCACGAGCATGCCCCGGTGTTTCTACCTCTGGTATGATATCTATATGTCTTGCCTGTGCATATTTTAAAATTTCGATATAGTCAGCAACACTGTAGAATTGATGCGATTTGGTCGTCGCTCCAGATCCGTAAGCAGCTTGTATTGCTTTTCCATCTTCAAAATTAGCCGAACGGTTGGCCCCGACAGCCGTTAATTCAGGTAAAGATGGGATTTCCAATCGCCAGCCTTCGTCATCAATGAAGTGGAAATGGAACTTGTTCAACTTATAAGCAGCCATAAGATCCAATAGCCTTAAAACCTCAGCCTTGCTATGGAAATTACGGGCAGCATCCAGCATAAATCCACGGTAGCCATAGCGTGGGCTATCTTCAATGTTGCCATAAGGTAAGTTGATCGATTTTGCCGTTTTATTCCATTGGCGATGATTGATCAGTGATTTTAGCGATTGTATGGCATAAAATGCACCCGCTTTATCTGAAGCTTCTATTCGTACACCCTTAGCGCCGATCGTCAAGCGATAGGATTCGGGCTTTAGGTTGTTGGTTTTGACAATTTCAATGCCCCCTCCCTGGCCGGAAGAAGCCGATAGCTTAATGCCTGAATAGGTGCTCAGGAAATCTGTCAGAAAAGTTGCCTCCTTCGCAAATTCATTGTCCACAAAAAGCTTTGTTCCTGTAGATACATTGAATTTTTCTTGATTGTTGATGCTGATGCTACTCGGCAAAGGAATAATGGGCTGTGCTTCTATACCTTCGCTAAGTTTGTTTTGCGTGTATTTATAAGCAAAGTAGTCCGTCTTTTCAGTTTCCGATTGAGGTGCAGTTTTAATAGCTGAATAATCTGAAATATTTGTCGCAAGTCCAGTTTGGTTATTTTTTAGATAGAGGCCGATGGGGCCATCGGTATAGTTGACCAGCCCAGTTGTGATGAAATCGATATGGACGGTATCTTGCGCATTCAGTAAAAAGTTGTTCTTCTTAAAGCTTACCTGAAAAAGATCACCGTTTCTATGGTCAATAGCAAAACGATTATCTACCTTCTCGGGATCAATAGACCGGATAAAATTAAACCAGAGGCTCCAATCGTTTAGCTTGATGGCACTTTTACCTTTGTTCTTTAAAATAATGGTCGATACCGGATTTTTGCGGATATTCTGTCCGTCTTTAACCTTCCAGGTGAGTTGCAGTTGATCTGCGATTGCACTCGACTTTTGGGCATAGGCTTCCTGACTTAATAAAGCCAAGCCCAGTCCGGCGTAGAGTAACGGTTTTTTGATTTTTTTTAAATTAGTCATGTTGGTTACTTTTTCAATGACTTTAAATATAGCTATTCTAGAGGGTTTTATGATCTATTTTAAAAAAAATGAATAAAAAAAATATAAAAATTTTGACACATTTATAAATATTTCTATATTTGCACACCGAAACAGAAAACGGCCCGTTCGTCTAGGGGTTAGGACGCAAGATTTTCATTCTTGAAACAGGGGTTCGATTCCCCTACGGGCTACAGATCGAAAGATTAAAAATTAAAGAAGTTTGCAATATGAATTGCAAGCTTTTTTGTCTTTTAGTACCTACAAAACCTATACAAATTCCCAAGAAAAAAGTGAGTTGTTTTTGTAATGTACTGCCCACTAACAATGGAAAGAACGAACAAATTTTTCATATTCACATGTGCCCAAAAGACAATGCAATGTGGGAGCAAATTGAGTTTCGTGATTATCTAAATTCTAATAATAAACGGGCAAAGGAATATGAAGATTTAAAACTAGAATTAGCATCTAAATTCAGAAATGACCGCGGCTCGTATGTACTCGGAAAAACAGCCTTCGTCAACGAAACCATAAACTTAGCGACAAGAAAAATGACAACATTTCCCGTTATAGCCTCGACTCTTTCTGCCAAACAATTAGGCGATTTTGTGAAAGATAGATATGGCCTAGACGACCAATACAATTGTACCTTATTCAGAACAGGAATGAATCACACGTATTTTCTTTCCAACACCGAAACGAAATACGTTTTACGCGTTTATAGTCATAATTGGAGGTCAAAAGCCGAAATTATTGAAGAACTTGCACTTTTGAAATCATTAAAGGATAATAATTTAAGTGTTTCTTTTCCAATTGAAGATAAAGACGGAGCGTTCATTCAAGAAATAAATGCTCCTGAAGGAACAAGATACGTTGTGCTTTTTTCCTTTGCTCAAGGTGAAAAAATTCGATTTATGGACATCGAAACTTGCTTTCGAATAGGTTCTCTAATGGCAAATATCCACAACTGTACCGAAAACAAGAACATTAACCGAGTATCTTATAATAAAAAGTCTCTTGTAGAACTACCTTAT
This sequence comes from Sphingobacterium sp., assembly GCA_031286695.1. Classification (GTDB taxonomy): domain Bacteria; phylum Bacteroidota; class Bacteroidia; order Sphingobacteriales; family Sphingobacteriaceae; genus Sphingobacterium. Next base: position 184,114 of record JAITTY010000022.1, read on the forward strand.
GAGAATTTAAAACAATTCTTTTCAGACAAGTTGCCAGAGATGGAATTCATTAGGGAGTTTGGAGGAAATTTTCAAAATTTAGATTTTGATCATACGAAAACAGGAATTATACATATGGATATATGGTATGATAATATGGCCGTTACAGATGAAAAGGAGATTACGATTTTTGACTTTGACTTTTGTGGAAATGGATGGCAAATTTTAGATGTTGGGTATTTCTGCAAACAACTGTTTTTCATAGAATCAGATAAAGAGCAGTATGAATTAAAAATTCAAAGCTTCCTACGGGGATACCAGAGCAGCAGATTTTTATCTGAAAAAGAACTCAGGTTGATACCAAAAGCTGGCGCTTCTATTTTTATTTTTTATCTGGGAGTACAGGCACAGAGATTTGATTGGTCCAACATATTTTTGACAGAAAACTATCTTAAAATGTTTGTTGGAAGAATTAAAACTTGGATGGATTATTACGCAAAGAATGAGGTTACTGTGGCTAAATAAGGAAAGATTGAGGAATATTGATTGGGTTTTGCGTTCAGGACAGGAATACGACTCTTTCATAAGCGTTGGGTAAAACAACAGGAAAAATTACACGTATTTTGTCCTGTTGGTAATTTAAATGTAACATATTAATTTTACCTTTAATATTCCAAATAATAAAATTTTATGAAGGCACATACGTACGAAACACAATCAACGATTACCCCACAAAAGGCATTGGACTTCCTGAAAGAAGGAAACCAGCGCTTTGTTAATAATCTGAAAGCTAACCGCGATCTGCTCGAACAGGTGAACGCTACCCGTGAGGGACAGTGGCCATTTGCCGTGGTGCTAAGCTGTATAGATAGCCGTACTTCAGCTGAACTTATATTTGATCAGGGGTTGGGCGATATCTTCAGTATCCGGATTGCCGGAAATTTTGTCAATCAGGATATTTTAGGATCGATGGAGTTTGGTTGCAATGTGGCCGGTTCTAAACTTGTTGTCGTTCTGGGGCATACCAAATGTGGAGCATTAAAAGGGGGATTGGATGCTGCGCAGATCGAGGGTATGGGAATGGATAACCTAAATCATTTGATTAATCATTTCGATCCGATCATTAATGAGGTGATCGACCAGGGGGAAGAACGTTCGTCAAAAAATAGTGTGCTGCTTGAAAAACTAAATCAACAGAACATTAAACATGCGATCCGTGACATCCGTAGACAAAGCTCAACGCTTCGTAAACTGGAAGAAGAGGGTAAAATTAAGATTGTGGGCGCAAACTATGACGTTGAAACTGGTAGCGTAAGTTGGATGTAAGTTGCTAAAACTGGCGCACAGGTTTTGTCGGCAATAAAAGGATGGACAATCATATCTGACTTTAGGTAAGATCAGGTATCCAAAGATTCGTTTATCATAAGCCGAAAGGTCGTGTACACTTTCTAAGAATAAAAAGAAAAAGGGAGTTGCTAACTTTAGAACGAGTTAGCAACTCCCTTTTTTGGATTCTACGTATACATGCTAAAGTTTAAAGCAAGAAACATTTCCTGCGAAATCAGCAACATAAATCAAATCGCCATCGACAGTGATGTCCGAAAATATAGGCGAACCTAGGTTGAATTTTGTTATTAATTTACCCATTTTATTAAGGACGTAGACATAGCCGTCTGAAGCACCAAAAACTAACTTGTCTTTGACTTCGATGACTGCCGACTCAACCGTACCGACCAGTTTGTGGTTATCGGGACTACTATATGCAGAAGAATAAACCAGCGCCTCTCCTGTAGAAAAATGCCATTTCTCTTCCAGTGTCTGTAGATCATAGGCTTTGATTCCATTGGTGGAAGTTGGCATGACCAAAAGATCGCCAGCGATTTTCGGAGCTGTCATTACCTTAAAATCGTCAGTTTTAATGCTCTTCTGTAAGATTTCTCCTGTTTTTAAATCAATCTTAAAGATGCCATTGAGGCCGGTCGTATAGATGTAATCATTTTGAGCTGTCACCCCGCCACTTCTAAAACGTAAACCATCTTCCTGACGTTTCCAAAGAAGTTTCCCGGTATGGATATCATAAGCACAGAGCGCATTCCAGTTGTATCCAGCTAAAAGAACTTGGCCGACAACCGATAGCTCTGCAGGTGTAGCTTCTCCTCCTGACGGTTCAACACCCTCCCAAAGAGGCTTGCCCGTATGCATATCAATCGCCGACATACGTTTTCCTAGCCCGGTATAATAAATGCCATTGTCAAGAGCGGCACCAGAAACAAAGGTTGGGAGGCTTGGGGCCGAAGGTTTCTTTGTCCACAGAACTTTACCTGAATTTGCATCTATCGCATAGACATTGGTTTCAACATCAGTGGCCAGCAATATACCATCGCTAAAACGTAATTTATGCTTGATGGAATTGATCATTGGCAGCGACCATAGTACTTTACCGCTACGTTTATCCAGCGCCTTGATCGCGTGATTGGTTCCCAAGCCATCATCCATTGTTGCTACGAAAAGCTTATCGCCAGCAACCAGTGGACTTGTCTTCCAGATATTCCCGCTTGCCGAAGTGGACCATTGTAGTTTAATCGTGCTATTTTCTGCGGCGGTGAGATTAAAAGTCTCTTTCTTTAAAGTCTGCTCTCCATTCTCATAACGAATCGTGATAAGTGCATCGTATTGTCCTTTGTGATTTTGTTTTTGGAAAGGAACATTTGCTTGCCATGTCCAATCTCCGGAGGCTTTCAGCGAAATCGAGCTTATGCGATTTCCGGTCTCATGTGCGGATATTGTGAGGTCTACGCCCTGTATTTGTCGCTCACTATCGTAGGCGTTGATCAATATTGGAAGTGTTTGATCCGTATTTAGTGACTGACCGAGCACAGGCCGCACCAATTGGATGTGGTCACGGAGATTTGTGTAGACAGGTTTGATATTCTTGATGCCTTGTTTGTCAATATCGACGACAACAAACTGTGCGGCAGAGTTATCGATACCACCTTTATTAGGCGCGTTCGAACAAACCACGTAGACATCATTTTGTTTGAAGACAAAATTGTTGTGCCAATGTCCGTAGAACCAAGCCTTAAGGTTGTATTGTTTTAAATCAATCTGCTCTTTTTCGCCTTTAAGTACAAAGTCGGGCCCTACAAAGAAGTCATGGTTAATAAAGATCAATGGCTTGGATTTATCCATGGCAGCTAGATCTTTTTTGAGCCAAGCTATGATCTGATCAGCGGTATAGCTGGGTTTATAATCTCCATTTGGCATTGGTGTAACGACGAAGTGAGCCGGCCCGGCATCGAATGAGTAATAGGTCGGTCCAAAAAGATCTTCAAATAGTTTCTCACCATATTCACCTTTGACAAGGTCATGATTTCCGACGGTATAATAAGTCGGTCTGCCCATGAGTTCAGTGTTAACCTGCTTGGCATGAAAAAGCATACCTGGTTCATAGCAGATATCCCCCGTATGCATAATCAGGCTTGCCTTTTGTTGACGGGCATAATTTCTGACATTATCAATCCAAGGTCCGTATAGAGGTGTTTCTGTGTCGGTGATTTGGATAAAGCGTAGAAAATCGTTTTGTTGGACCCCATCTTTAACTAAAGCGAAGTCTAGATTTTTGATATCTGCACGCAATGGAATGTAATGTGTTTTGGTAGCCTTGTAGCCACTGGGTACAGTGACAGACAAAAAGCGGGCATTGGGGTTATAGGGCAGTGTATACGTTCCGTCTTTATTGGTTTTTACCACATCATAGCCATCGGATACAGTGATTCCACCGAGTAGGTTTTCGTTCTGCTCGCACAGGTTATTTGCGTTCTGATCTTCAAAAACCCGACCGATGCGCTGTTGTGCAAAAAGGGAGGGAATCGGAAGGAGACAGCAGGCAAGTAAATTGAGTAATTTCATGTTGTTTAAATAAAAAAGCTAGCTCCGGTTTCAGAGCTAGCAAAAAGTGAATAAGATTATTAACTATTTATCCCATCCAAAGACTTGTTTTAGATTGGGGTTCAATGTTATTTGCCCCAATGGGATTGGTTTGTAATAGTATTTTGGGGAGACAAATGACCGCTTATTTTTTTGATCAACAGTCATCATAATATATCCAGAAGTACCGTTGCTGAGATAAAATGCTCCGCCATCGAGGTAATATTTTACGAGCTTGGTTTTTACAGCGTCGGGTAACTGGTCAATCGGAGCTGTTGCTTTCTCATTTTCAAGAATGGCAATATCCGGACTTCCGTCACCTGTAACGTCCATAGCACCTAATGCTGGTACGTAGATTCCATGCGGAGCAACGGCCAATAAGTCACCTGTTTTCCAACGTAATACATCGTTGAAACGGAAACCTTCACAGGCAAGCTCAACACGACGCTCACGACGAATCTCTAACAAGGCTCCTTTATTGGTTCCTTGTGTGTTTGGATAGCGTGCCGCAAGAACAGGATCTATCTGTGTATTAGCTGTTGCTAACTGCAGTGCTGGCACACCTACGCGTCCACGTAAGACATTCACGGTTGCATCCAAATCCGCTTGAGTAAGCGTACCCAATTCGGCTTTAGCTTCGGCATTGATAAGCAATACTTCGGCATAACGCATAATAGGAAGATCGGTGTAGTTTGCATCCCAACCTCCACGAAGAGCAGGATCTCTTGGGTAGAATTTGATCTGTAAATATCCACCGAAACTAGGTTTTATTAAATAAGCCGTAGGGTTATTCGGATCAGTTTTAAACCCGGCAGGCATAATGGTTTCAGCCAAGCGAGGGTCCCTGTTTTCAAATATTTGTGTAAAAGTCTTCGTCTTGTAATTCGGAGTCGATGTAAAAGATTTCCCGTCAGCTGTTAGGAATTCTTCCATCAATTCTCCACTTAATGCCCATTGCCAGTCCAATACCGTGTGTGAATTGTTTGCAATACCCAGCGAACGGTCATTCTTTTGGATGAAAATCGCTTCTGTATTCGAAGATAGATTGTTGCTGCTGAACAATGTTCTAAAGTCAACTTCTTTGGCACCGGTGTTATGAATTTTGTATTTTCCAGAATTTATAACTTCTTGGGATGCTGAAGTGGCTCTTTTTAAGAACTCATCTGCTGTAGCTTGTAAATTTAACTCCTCGTGGTATTTACGGAATGTTCCTTCGTGTAAGGCAACGCGGGCTAACAGTGTTAATGCTGCTCCTTGTGTTACACGTTCTTTGAAATTACCAGCCACTTTATCTTCTCTGATATGGGCTGCAGCAAATTCTAGATCCTCCATAATATGTTTAACAACCACCTCGCGCGAGTCCTGGGCTTTGTACATTGCTTCGTCCTCGGCACCTAAAGCTGTGTCATACCACGGGACATTGTTATAATCGCGCACTAAATTGAAGTAGATGTAGGCACGAAAGAAACGGGCAATTCCGACATAATGGTCTATTTGTGCTTGATCGCCGGTTACAGTACCAAGGTGATCCATCATATAATTGATGCGGCGTAAATTTTTCCATTCATCAGACCAACCAGATGCGTTGCCTGGTGTTAGTGTACCACGGAGCATATTGTTGGTTGAGCTGCTTCCTGTGAATCCACCGATATTATCTGTGAAGATATCGTCATATGATGCGCCAATAAATCGATAAAAGCCATTGGTATAGGTTTTGAGATCTTCCGGAGTTTTAAAGAAATTTTGATCTGTGACAGCAGTTTTGTTGCTGCGGTCCAAAAAGTCTTTATTACAGCTTATTGTCAATAGTGATAAAGACAATGCTAGAGTAGTATAATGAAATATTTTCATGAATATGCGTATTAAAACTTAACATTTAATCCAAAGGCATAAGTGCGTTGGAAAGGGTATACTTTTGTACTGCCTAAGGCTTCTGGATCTATGCTTACTTTGAGCCCTGAACGTTCAAACAGATTTTCGCCACTTACATAAAAGCGTACGGCCTGTAAGCCAATTCGTTTTGTGAAATTCTGAGAAAGACTATAGCCGAAAGTGATGTTTTTTACCCTTAAATAAGCTGCATTCTGCAGGTAACGTGTATTAGGCAACCCGAGTTCTTGGCCGGTATCTTCTGCACTGTACGATTTTATCCGTGGAAAATACCCATCTCTGTTATCAGGAGACCAATGGTCTAAGTTTTGTTTGGTCACGTTAGTCCAGGGTTGTGCATAAATTCCCCAGAAATAGATTTGGCTTCCCGGTGGATACCAGTCTCTTTTTCCAACACCTTGAAGAAATACACGTAGGTCAAAACCTTTCCATGAACCTGAAAGGTCTAAACTATATGGATATTGAATTTCGGAATTACCTAGAATCTTGAGGTCGCCATGGTCAGCAAGCGTTTGTTTTCCTTTGGTGATCTTACCATCAGGTCCTCCATCTGGCCCTCCCGCGATATCCTTGAACTTGATGTCGCCAACATAGAATTTGTATTGCTGATCGTCCGTTCCCACGTCGGTTTGATCCAATTTGGCTAGCTCATCTTCATTTTGGAAGAAGCCATCTGCTTGAAGACCCCATATTTCACCGATGCGCTGTCCGGCGTAATGTTGTCTAATATTGCCCGTTGGGTTGTCAAATTTGGTGATTGTAGCTTTGCTGTTTGCTAATGTAAATGTCGCATTATAGTGGAATGGAGACCCATTCAGCTCGAATTGATCTTTCCAGCTAATGCGTAGGTCCCAACCATTCGTTTTCATATCGGCAGCATTGAAGTTCGGCGCGTCAGCACCAAAAGCCCCGGGAAGAGTTCTTCCTGGGATAAGCATACCCTCATTGGTACGTTTGTAAATATCAAATGTTGTATTTAAGCGGTTGTTGAGTAGATTAAAGTCAATACCTCCGTTGATGGTTGAAATACGCTCCCATGTTAGGGATTTGGCCACCACTAGTGGTGGATACAGGGATATTGGACGATTACCTTCAATAACTCTAGGAATGCCATTATCTACTGCCATAGACGGCAAGTAAGGATAACTTAGTGGATTCATATTCTGGTCATAGACGGTTTGGTTGCCCAATTGTCCATAAGAGCCCCTAAGTTTCAAAAAGTTGATTGCAGATTTGAGCGGACTAAAGAATTGTTCTTCAGAAAGTACCCATCCCGCAGATACCGATGGGAAAAATCCCCAACGGTCTCCCTTTGGAAAGCGTGAAGAACCATCCAGACGGCCGTTAGACTCCACTAGGTAACGCCCTTTATAATCATAGTTCAATCGATAAAATACACCTTGTAGTGCATAATCATCGATATTATGGGTAACAGTTGTTGCTCCGCTACCTAAGCCGATGGATGGTATATCAGCCGAATAAAGACCATTTTTAAGCGCGTAATTCCTTTCGGTATTCCTATATTCTTGGTTATAACCGACTAAGGCGCTGACATGGTGGTCATTAAATTGTTGTGTATATTGCGTATACACGTTGATTACATCATATCGCGTATTTTCCTGCTGCTTGTAAGCGGAAGGTACAGTTCCTCCTGCATATTGAGGCGTAGCATTGGGGCCGGTCTTGTACTGTACGGGCCGATTAAAACCATCTATTACATCAAAAGAACGACGGAAAGTCACGTCTGCATTAGCTGTCCATACGTTTTTGATCAAATCTGCTTTGGCATTGAATGTCGTTTGGAACTCGTTGATGTTTTCTTTTTTTCGTCCTCCTTCTTGTAATAGTCCTAAAAGACTAGCACCTGCTTGGGTCCAGCTCCCATCCGGATTTTTTGGAACATCTAAAGATGCGGTCCGGTTAACATTCCAGAAGAAATCACCACCCATGAACACCGGTGCTTCATATTGCCGGCTGGTCAATACTGTATTATTTCCGAAGTTCAACCATGGAGTGACTTGAAAATCTACTTTATTACGAACATTGTAACGATTTAGCTTGTCATTACCATATTTTAGTGCACCGTCTAATTGATAATATTCTCCTGAGAACAAGTAATTTAATTTGTCTGTTTTTTTTCCCAAGCTCAAATTGAGCGTATTGGTTGGAGCCATTTTTTTATAGGCTTCATTCATCCAGTCTGTTTGCCCATAATAAGCCCATTTTTCGGGGTTTGTTGGGTCTAAGATCGTGTTGGGTAAACTAGGATCCTGCTGAAGCTTTTTCGCATATTCACGTACTGCATCTGGATATAAATCATATAATGGGTAAGCAGCATCGTGCTTATATTGCATCACGGTAAGCGGGTCTGTGACAATATCAGGCAATTTACCTGTGGTGCGCCATTGGGTGCTCATTCCTACATTTACTTGAAGTTTTTCGGATTTGGCAGATTTAGTTGTTATCAGAACAACGCCGAAAGCACCACGTGCTCCATAGATTGCCGCTGAGGCCGCATCTTTTAAGACCGATACATTTTCAAAGTCATTTGGATTGAGTCTCGCTAATTCATCGCCAGTAACAGGAATGTTATCCACCAAAATAAGTGGCTCACCGCCATTGATTGAAGTGATACCCCGGATATTGAATTTGGCACTTTCCGACGGATTTCCACTGGCATTGGTAATGTTTAAATTTGGAATCAAACCTTGTAGGGCTGCACCTAGATTGGTAACCGGTCTATTTTCAATTTCCTTGGCAGAAATTTGGTCAACAGCTCCCGTTAAATTGATTTTTCGTTGTGTACCATAACCGACAACAACCACCTCATCCAACTGAGAGTTGCTTGTTTGTAATGTTACATTGAAGGAATGCTGATTCCCTACTTGTATACGTTCGGTCGTATACCCCATATATTGAAATACCAATACTGCTTTCTCCGGTACTCTAAGAGTGAACTGTCCTTTGGCATCAGTCCTTGTAGATATGGAGGAATTTCCCTCGACAGATACCGTCACACCGGCAAGTGCTGATTGCGAATCGCGAACAGTACCTGTTATTTCGATATCAGTACGTTGTTTTTCGGAAATGACGATGGTGTTGTTGAGAATCTGATAGCTTAGATTCTGCCCTTTTAGTGCTTTTGACAGTACTTGTGAAATAGACGCATGGTTTGCATCCACACTGATGGGCTGCAGATTATCCAGCAGTTTTTCATCATAAAAAAATCGTAAATCTGTCTGCTTGGAAATTTCTTGCAAGACTTTCTCAACCTTTACCTTTTTTAGGGAGAGATTGACTGTTTGCGCAGTTCCCGAGGCATGTGCTCCCAAAGCAAGGGAAAGCAAAGAAATAGTGCTTAACTTTATCATACATAAAGTTTTAAAGGCTGGAGGGACCCGAAATTCCCGTGTTTTCTCCTGCCTTTTCATTGGAGAAAAAAAATTCATAAATTAGAATGATTTTTGAGGTTTTAAATTTCTGTTGGTAATCAGTAAAATAAGCCTTGGATTTAACCGGGGATGCGTCAACATCCCCTTTTTTGTTATAGCCAGGCGATAAGTCGGTGTTTATGCCATAGATGTATTTTTAAGGTAGATAATCAATTTCATTGCACGAGGACTTTCCTTCCGTTGATGTCAAATTTTCGTCCTGTTGCTAAAGCGAGGATTTGTAATACTTCCGAAAGTTTGCTATTTCTGCTTATAGAGCCTTTATATGTCGAACTGTTATTCATGGCCTCGATATTTTCAAATTCAACATTATACCACCTTGCAATTTGCTGTGTGATATCGTTGAAATTATTGCCATCAAAATAAAACTCTTCGCGTTGCCATGCTGTATTTTTAGTAAGGTCACTAAGTTTGACCTGAATATCGTTAGCCAGTGTTGTTGCTTGCTCACCGGGTTTAATAATTGTCTGTTTTCCCTCTTTAACAATTTTTACACTTCCTTCGACAAGAGATGTTGACACCTCCTTCTCGTAGGCATTTACGTTGAATGTGGTTCCCAGGACTTCAATCGTTGTCCCATTGGCATTGATTCGGAAAGGTCGACTGGCATCCTTGGCAACCTTAAAATAAGCTTCTCCGGTTAAGGTAACCTGTCGTTGATCTGCTTCAAAATGTGTTGGGTAAGAAAGCTGCGTAAGCGAATTGAGCCATACCTTTGTACCATCTTCTAAAATGACCATATATGTACCGGCCTTTGGTACATCAACACGGAAATTTTTCCCCGCTATTTCTGTTGCTGGATTATGTTGCTGAACAAATGGATCTGCGAGCTGCTGCTCTTTTCCTGTTGGGGTTATAATTTTTGCATAATGTCCTCCCGGAAGGATGTCGTTGTGAAATGTCTTGCTTTGAGAAGGAATCTCGGCCGCCAGTGTCATGGTTGTGGGGGCAGTCGACGACATTCTTTGATAAAGCCAAAAACTAAATCCCGAGACTGCCATCATCAGGGCGGCCACCATCCATTTGGAACGCATCCAAGTCAGCCGTTTGATAGGGGTTGGCTCATCAAATAGCTGGGCATCCAATCTTGCATTGATACGCGACGCCAGGTGGGGCGGAGTTTCGTTCGTTAGCTCTTCCTGAGATTGCTCTTTATCGGATTGATCCAATGTATAAAACCAGCGGAGCACTTGTTGTTCTTCCGCCGCTGTACACTGGCCAGCCAGATATTTTTTGAGCAACGCTTTCGCTTGATCTGATGATTCTTGTTCCTTCATACAGATCTATAATCTCCCTAGGGGATAGAAAGTACCGAAGAAATATGAAATAAAATACAATAGGCTGATTTTTAGCTGTATAAATTTTAAGGGTTGCTAAGTGTTCAGAAAAATATCAGCAGAGTATAGCTATTTAAAGCGAAGTTTAAGCCAGCCCAGAGCCAGGGAGATATTATTTTTTACGGTTTGTTCGGATAATGCAAGTTCAGTTGCAATATCTTTAATGGACATGGATTCCTTTCGACTGAGCGAGAATGCGGATTTCATTGAGGTAGGCATCTTGTCTATCTCCTGTTCGATAAGTGCCGAGAGTTCCTTAGCCAAGAGTTCTTCTTCAGATGTTGCTGTTGTAGACTGTGTTTGATAGGTTTGTAAGAGGGCTTCAGCACGGGCTACCTTCCGCTGCTCTTGGATGGTCCAGTCAATTATTTTGTACTTGGCTGCTTTAAAAAGATATGGGTAAAGGGAGTATTCAATGTTGATTTTGTGCCTGTTGTTCCAGAGGGACACAAATACTTCCTGTAGGATGTCTTCACTGTCTTCGATACAGGAAACACGACGCTGTATAAATCGAAAAAGTATAGCCGAATAGCGATTGACTAATTCCGAAAAAGCATGACGGTCATTTGCTTGAATCCCAGCGAATAGTTCGGTGTCATCTAACTGTTCCATAATTACCGAAATTTGTGTAACTCCCTTAGTTTAATTAGGCCAAATTTATAATTGTGGTGTTAAGTTAGTATTAAAAACAAAAAATATGATAATGTTTTTTTCAATCAAACGATTGCACTGGCTTCTTTTATTTAAAAAGAAGCGGTTTTTCTGTTATTAACGATATGAAATAACAGAAAAACCGCTTCGTAGTCTATAATTTAACCTCTTGTCAACCAGCCTCTGCGTCCAGCTGTTGCTATGGCATAGGGGGTTATCCAGAATAAACTGAAGGCATAGAATATACTGTAACTATAGGCCCAGAAAGCTTCTTTGGCATCTGAGTTTTTGGAGGCAAAGAAATAAGCCTGAATACTTGAGAATATTAAGATACCTACCAATGTAGAACTTAAAAACATCAATGGGTAATGAAATACGGTCCACAACATCAACAGCATCATTGGATACGATAACAATACTTTTTTCCATTGCATGAGCAATAAGATACGTGCGCCCCATTTAGGTCCTTGGCGAAAATTCTTAAAAGCAAATTGACTCATCGCAATGTTTTCACGTACATTGCTTCGTTCCCAACGGATAAACATCTTGTACAGGTTTTTATAACGTACAGGTGTGTCAGTATACACATATGCATTTGATTGAAATAGCACATGATAACCTTGTTTTAGGATCATATTCGTCATCGCACGATCTTCACCGATGTCAGATGGCTGTCCCATAAATGTCTGATTGATCCAATCCTCTAAACAGTTCATGACAGCCTCTTTACGGTAACCCGATAGAGCTCCTGGAGTACACATGACAGTACCCAACATACTTTGCGCTGAACGTACAAATTCAAAACTAAATACAAAGCTGACATTCAACATCCGTGGTATAATCGCCTTTTTGTTGTTTAACACGCGAACATTTCCCGCCACAGCCCCACATTCCTTGTTTGTTACAAAAGGACTGGCCATGTTGCGTATGGTATCTTTTTTAACAATTGAGTCACTATCAACTGTGATAAAGATCTCTCCCGTACCTAACTTAAATCCACGATACAAGGCATGTCTTTTACCCATATTCTTGGGCTGCTGATAAATCTCAACACGATCGCCTAATTCCATTTTGGCACGTTGTATCCAGGCAAAAGTGTTGTCCTTGCTACCATCATCTATTGCAATGATCTGAAGCTTTTTCTCCGGATAATCGCTGCTTGCCAAACTATGTAAGGTATCATAAACAAGCTGTCCTTCATTGTAAGCTGGGACAATAATCGTACACGTTGGTAACTCTTCATCCGATACAGATGCTATGGGTTTATATCTGCGATGCAGTACAATCAAAAAAATCAAAAAGCTGATAGCGACAACGGCTAAAAATATACCCAAGACAATTAAGAATGTCCCACCGATACTGTCCAAACGTTGGAAACGTAAAGCATCAAAATCGGGTTGAAGCATATATACGCCAAAAACTGACGCAAATAGGATGAAAAAAGTTGCTCCAAAAATAACGTATTCCTTTGGGCCAAAGTTGCTTTCTTCCTTTTTGCTAACTGTATTCTCAGATCGCTTTTCCGCTGCATTTACATCGTATACAGCAGGCTGCCATTGTTTGGTCATCTGCTTGGATACGATCGAGTTTTCTTTCATGTAATTCATAACCGTTCTATTTTAGATATACATTTCGTTCATTCAATATTTAGTTCGATCGTTGAATCGAATCATTTGTAATGAAAATATTACGATTCCATAAACGCAAAAGACATGCCTTTATTTTGTGCCAAAAATGATCAGTTTGCTTAAATTGTAACGTTCTTGATACATAATGTAATATTGCAAATAGTTGTATTTCAGGTGTTTGTTGTTTTGTTTCGACTAGAATTGCTTAAAATATATCAACTATATGTTCAATTGACTTTTAAGATTTTTTAACATTTGATCCCTTATTCTTAAGAGAAATTGACAGTTTGTGTGACAAACTGTTTAGGAAAGGGGGCAATAGGTCGGTGGAAGAAAATAAGTTTAGACTGGTCAGGAAATCCATGCATAGGGCAAGAAAAAAGACGCTCCCAAAAGAGAGCGTCTTCTATGTTATGAAGATTCTGGATCACGTTTATCCGCCAAATTCCATCAGATAGTTTTTAAGGAAATCATTTAGATCGCCATCCAATACAGCTTGGGTATTGGAGGTTTCGTAATTGGTCCTTAAATCCTTAATAAGCTTATACGGATGTAGGACATAGTTTCGAATTTGGGACCCCCATTCAATTTTCTTTTTATTACCTTCAATAGCGGCGGTAGCTTCCTGGCGCTTACGCATCTCGATCTCATACAATTGAGATTTCAATAGGCGCATCGCATTTTCTTTATTTTGTAACTGCGATCTGGATTCCTGGTTTTTAATAATAATGCCTGTAGGTTTGTGGTGTAATCGAACGGCTGTTTCCACCTTATTCACGTTTTGGCCTCCGGCACCGCCCGAGCGGAAAGTATCCCATTCGATTTCAGAATCCTTAACGTCAATCTCTATATTATCATCGATCAACGGATATACGTAGACAGAAGCGAAAGAGGTGTGGCGCTTTGCATTGGAATCGAAAGGAGAAATCCGAACGAGCCTGTGTACACCGTTCTCTCCCTTAAGGTAGCCATAAGCAAAATCACCCGATATCTGTAAAGTGACGCTCTTGATACCAGCGACATCACCTTCCTGTGAATCCTGTTCGGTTACTCGATATCCATTTTTCTCACCCCACATGATATACATACGCATCAGCATGGCAGCCCAGTCACAGCTTTCAGTTCCGCCGGCACCTGCTGTAATCTGTAAGATCGCATCCAATTGATCTTCCTCAGCGCTAAGCATATTTTTGAATTCGAGTTCCTCGACTTTAGCAAGAGCGAGTTTATATTGGTCGTCTACTTCCTTTTCACTGGCGTCGCCAGACTGGAAGAATTCATACATCACATAGGCGTCTTCAACCGCCGCGGCAACTTCGTCGAAATGGTCTGTCCACACCTTTTGGTTTTTTATGGCCAAGAGTATTTTCTCCGCAGCTTTGGAATCATCCCAAAAGCTTGCTTCAAGCGTAATTGCCTGGTCTCTTTCTATTTCTTCTTTGCGTGCATCGATGTCAAAGATGCCTCCTCAGGGAAGTAACACGATCCCTCAAGTCTTGAATTTGTTCTTTTGTCATATCCGCTAAAGTAGAAATTTTAATTAATAAATCCCTGTTTATGCCGAATAACTTAGCGCTCAATATCAATTACCAAATACCGGATATGTGACCTTTTTTTTTTAGTTTTGGTATTGTCAACGGAATAAACCCTCATATAAGGATCTACATGATGTGTAATAACAAAATACGGAAGATTCTTAGTGACAGATAAAACAAATAATTTCAGTAAAAACAGTATGTTTCCAAAAATTAATTTTACAAAGACACAGGCTTATAGAGATCTAAACCAGCATTTTGGATCGTTATTTGGCCCATATAGCAATAACTTGAAGGATTTACGTCTACTTTTTGCCGCAGATCCCGCACGTTTTGAAAAATTTTCGATCGCTTTCGAAGATATACTTTTGGATTACTCCAAGAATCGGATTACCGAAGAGACAAAAGCACTTTTGGTACAGCTGGCCAAAGAATGTGGTCTTGCTGAAGCTATAGAGGCGATGTTCTCGGGCGAGCGGATCAATGTGACAGAAAATAGACCGGTTTTACATACTGCGTTGAGAAATCAATCTGATCAACCTGTTTATGTCGATGGCAAGGATGTCATGCCTGATGTTAAACGTGTGCTGGCACAGATGAAAGCCTTTACGGAAAAGATCATATCCGGCGAATGGAAAGGATATACGGGCAAAGAAATTACGGATGTAGTTAATATCGGCATCGGTGGTTCTGATCTTGGTCCAGTTATGGTGACAGAAGCATTGAAAGCATATAAAACGCGCTTAAATGTACATTTTGTGTCTAATGTAGACGGGACGCATATTGCTGAAACATTGAAAGCTGTGGACCCTGAAACGACCTTGTTTTTGATCGCTTCAAAAACATTTACAACGCAGGAGACCATGGCCAATGCACATACAGCGAAAGACTGGTTTCTGGCAAGCGGTGCTCTTCAGACAGACGTTGCTAAGCATTTTGCTGCACTGAGCACCAATACAGAAGCAGTACGTGCTTTTGGAATAGATACCCAAAATATGTTTGAGTTTTGGGATTGGGTTGGCGGGCGTTATTCACTTTGGTCCGCAATAGGTCTTTCGATCAGTCTTGCAATTGGGTTTGATAATTTCGAGGAACTTTTAAAAGGCGCTTACGATGCGGATCTTCATTTTAAAGAAACTTCTTTTGAATCCAATATTCCGGTGATATTGGCTTTGCTTGGGGTATGGTATAATAACTTCTTCCAGGCTGAAAGTCATGCAATCCTTCCATATGATCAATATCTGCACCGCTTTGCAGCGTATTTCCAGCAAGGGGATATGGAAAGTAACGGCAAATATGTTGACCGTAATGGTGAACAGGTGCAATATCAGACCGGACCCATCATCTGGGGCGAACCCGGTACGAACGGACAGCATGCCTTTTATCAGTTGATCCATCAGGGGACCAAGTTGATCCCATGTGATTTCATTGCACCGGCCAATAGTCTTAATCCTATCGGAAACCATCACCAGTTGCTATTGTCCAACTTTTTCGCGCAGACAGAGGCTTTGATGAATGGCAAAACGGAGGCAGAAGTGGTTGCTGAATTTAAGAAAGCCGGAAAGTCGGATCAGGAAATTGAAGCACTGAAAGCCTATAAAGTCTTTGAAGGCAATCGCCCGACGAACTCCATCTTATTGAAAAAAATGACTCCACGTACGCTGGGACGTCTTATTGCATGCTATGAGCATAAGATCTTTGTACAGGGGGTGATTTGGAATATCTATAGTTTTGACCAATGGGGTGTTGAGCTGGGTAAACAATTGGCTAATCAAATTCTTCCGGAACTAAGCGGTGAGGAGGCTGTTACAAGCCATGATTCTTCAACAAACGGATTGATCAATACGTATAAAGCTTGGCGCAACTAAGATTCTAAAAGGGATACGAATTAGATCCTGACTGTAATAGTAAGAAAAGACCGATTAATAGGAATAATCGGTCTTTTTTCTGAAAGTATCTGATGTTATTCCGGTTGGGAAGAACTTTCACTTCGCTTTCATTGCTAATGGTGTCTGCGAAGTCATGAAGGTTTTATACCGTTTTATGCTGTATACGAATGGCATTTAAAATAGCTAGAAGAGCCACCCCTACATCCGCAATCACTGCTTCCCAAAGTGTTGCAATACCGCCTGCGCCGAGAATCAGCACAATGATTTTGATCCCCATCGCGAGAATGACGTTCTGCCAGACAATGCTCCGGGTGATTTTGCCGATTTTGATAGCCGACAAGATTTTACGGGGCTCATCGTTCTGAATCACAACATCGGCAGTTTCGATGGTTGCATCTGCCCCGAGTCCGCCCATTGCAATGCCAACCTGTGCCAAGGCAACCACCGGTGCATCATTGACACCATCGCCGGCAAAGGCAACACGGCGTCCTTGATCAATCAGTTGCTGTACATGACTGACCTTATCCTCCGGAAGGAGATCACCATAGGCTTTGTCGAGCCCAAGTTCTTTGGACACTTCGTTGACAACAGCTGTTTTGTCTCCGGATAACATGACGGTATAGAGCCCTTGGGCATGCATCGCGCTGATAACTTCCTGGGCGTCTGGTTTATTCCGGTCCGCCACAGTAATATAACCCGCATACTGACCTTCGATGGCAAACAGTACAATGGAGTATACCATTTGCTTTAGATCTGCCGGATAGCTAATATTGAATTTGTCCAATAACTTGCTGTTACCTGCAAGCATGAGTTTTCCATTGACAGTAGCCCGGAGGCCATGCCCTGCTATTTCCTGAATTTCCTCGGCCTGTAAGGCTGGCTTGCCTTGGTGGTAGCCGACGATTGCCTTCGCAATGGGATGTGTGGAGTGTGCCTCAATAGCTTTGGCATAATTCAGCAATTCCTCTTGGTTTCCATTGACAGCAAAAACTTCTCTGACTTCAAATACACCAGCCGTCAATGTGCCTGTTTTATCCATGACAATGGTATCTACTGTGGTGATGGCATCAAGGAAGTTTCCGCCTTTAAATAAGATGCCATTTCGGGATGCCAAACCAATGCCGCCAAAATAACCCAGCGGAATAGAGACAACCAAGGCACAGGGACAGCTGATCACCAAGAAGACCAAACTACGGTAGAACCAGTCCTTAAAATTATAGTCGTCGACAAATAACAAGGGGGTAATAAGAACCAAGAGTGCAAGACCAAAGATAATGGGGACATATATTTTAGCAAATCGAGAAATAAACAACTGAGTTTTCGATTTGCGTGCAGTGGCATCCTGTACCATTTCGAGTATTTTGCTCAATTTGCTGTCTTCAAAGGCGCTTGATACATCGATTTCAACAACCGTTTCCAAGTTAATCATACCCGCAAAAACAGCGTCACCTGCATATTTTGTATCTGGTTTGCTCTCCCCCGTCAATGCAGCCGTATTAAATGCTGCCTTCTCTGTTGCCAATTTACCATCAAGCGCGACTTTCTCTCCCGCTTTTACAAGGATAGTCTCGCCAATTGCAACAGTTTTAGGGTTTACCTGTTGTTGTTGCCCCCCTCGCAGCACCGTGACTTTATCGGGACGGATATCCAGGAGTGATTTGATTGATTTTTTTGCATTGTCAACAGCAGTGTCCTGAAACCATTCTCCGATTTGGTAGAATACCATGACGGCAACACCTTCTTCAAATTCTCCGATCGCAAATGCCCCCAAAGTCGCTACAGTCATCAAAAAGAATTCATTAAAAAAATCGCCACGGCTTGCCTTACGGAATGCCATCTGGATAACAGGTATTCCTGCAAGAAGATACGCGATGCCATTTAAGACTAACAGGAGTCCAAAGGGGAGGTTGATCTTAAAAGCATATTTCAATAGCAGTAAAGTAAGCAGAATGAAAAGAGCAATAAGAAGCTTGCACTGGGAGATCCACCAGGGATGTTCCTGCATCGTGTGACTATGTTCTTGTGCTGTATGGCTATGCTCGTGGTTGTGTTCGCACATATATCAGGGTTCTTTTGAATAATTAAATTTAGTGAATTCAGGCGTAAAAAAAGAGGGAAGTAGCGATAAAATCCATCGTAAAACCAGTTTTATAGGAAGGTAATAAATCGCGGCCAACAGATTCGAAATCAGGAAAACGCCTTAAAGGATGCAATAGAGACGTTCAAGCAAAAAGGCTGTTTCACACTGGAGTGAAACAGCCTTTTCATGTGTAATAGCTACAGTAAATTTATTCTTAATCTTTTGAAGTGCTACCAATAATCATTTCCAATATGGCGACGACAATGGCAAATAGCGCAGCGGTCCAAAAACCGTCTACATCAAATTTGGAGCCGAGTAGCGAATCTGACAATAAAACCATCAATACCGTAATAATAAAGGAAACCAAGCCAAGCGTCAGCCAATTCAACGGGAAAGTAAATAACCTTAAAATCGATCCCACAGTCGCATTGACAAAACCAATGACAAGTCCGGTAACAATAGCCCAGCCGAATCCAGCAACATGAGCACCGGGTACAATCCAGCACGCAATCGCGACGACAACTCCAGTAAGTAAAAGACTAATAATAAATTTCATAATATGTGCTAATTTATAAAGAGTAAATAAAGTAATAATATAATGAGTTTCGTGCAAACCCGATGCCAAACTTTACGGCTCTTCATCTGTTTTTCTAAGCTCATTCGGACCTGCTGCGGAACCTGTTCGGAAATTCCCTATCCATTCTCTACCGTTTCTCTACAGGCTCTCTACTGATCGGTAGACAATCGGTAGGGGATCTGTCAAGAAACATAAGAGGATTTCCGAAGCGGGGGCGAACAAAGAGCGAACAAGGGGCAAAGTTGTTCTGCAACGGATTCTATGTTCGGTCGAAAATTAAGCGCCTATGAAATAAATATATGCAAGCATAGTAAATATTTTGTATATTTATTTCATAGGCGATGCATGCAAGCTTTTGGTCGTCAGCTACTAGGCTTGTTCAGTAGGCATGTTGCGGCTAGCGCTGGAGAGGAAATAGGAGGAGGTACCAGGGCAGTTTGAGCGAGTAATCCGAATTGTCCATGTTGCAGCAATTGAAAGAATTAAGTTCATAAAAAAATAGACCATGAAGAAAATTATGATGTCATTCATAATGTTGCTTACGACAGCAGCATTATTTGCGCAAACAGATCCCATCATCGGAAAGTGGGAAAACCCAAGCGGTGAGGGCCGTGTTGAAATTTACAAAAAAGGAGACAGGTTTTTTGGTAAGCTCTTTTGGCTGAAATTTCCAAATAATGAAGCCGGTCAGCCAAAGAAAGATATAAAAAATCCAGATAAAGCACAGCAGAGCAGAAATGTACAGGGGCTCGAAATCTTGACCAATTTTGAAAAAGATGGCAATACCTATGTGGACGGAAAGATTTATGATCCAAAGTCGGGCAAAACGTATAGCTGCAAGATGACCTTAAAAGGAGATAAGCTTGATATTAGGGGCTATGTCGGTGTGAGCCTGCTTGGACGTACGGAGACATGGAAAAGAATTAATTAAGACAGAAAACGGTTCGAAACTAAGATCACCCATTTGCATGGATAGATCCGTTTACATCAAAAAGGCAGTTTATTTCATGGAAATAAATTGCCTTTTGGTTTTGTGCTGGATTTACAGTATTTTCATCCCTACAAATTATAAATACCCAGCTTTATGGCCGTAAAAATGTCTTATGTTGAAAATGTTAAGCTTGCGCTGCAGTCCATTGTTGGGAACAAGCTCAGGACATTTTTAACAGCGCTGATTATCGCCATAGGAATGATGGCATTGATCGGCGTATTGACCTCCATCGATGCCATGAAAAATTCATTGACAGATTCCTTCTCATCGATGGGCTCAAATTCTTTCAATATTCGTAATCGGGGATTGAATGTTCGGATCGGTAATGAGGGGACACGCTCAAAAGTCTATGCCAATATTACGTATGCGCAATCGGCGAGATTTAGACAGGATTTTCACTTTAATGCATTGACATCCATTAGTGCCAATGTCAGCTGGAATACAACCGCAAAATTTCAATCTAAGAAGACAAACCCCAATATAGGCTTGATCGGAACTGACGAAAATTATCTTCAGACATCGGGTTACGTTGTCAGCGAAGGCCGCAATTTTTCCACTCGGGAGGTTGAAACAGGCAGTGGTGTCATTATCATTGGCAGTGAAGTGAGTAAAATGCTGTTCAACGAAATTATTGATCCGATAGGGCAGTTTATTACTGTCAACAATATCCGCTATTTGGTCATTGGAGTGCTAAAAAGCAAAGGGTCATCTTCAGGTATGGGCGGTGATAGAGCATGCTTTATTCCGCTGGTTAAGGCCCGGGCAGTGATGCAGGGTACCGAGCCCTCTTATGTGATTACCGTCTCTTCCAATGATCCAATGCGATTGGAAGCAGCAATAGGCGAAGCAACAATCGTATTTAGAAATATCCGCGGCCTGTCATCCAGGCAATCAAATGATTTCGAAATCACCAAATCTGATGCCGTTGCGCAGATGCTCATGCAAAATATGGCGATGGTTACTTTGGGCGCCGTGGTCATCGCTTTTATAACCCTTGTGGGAGCTTCAATCGGATTGATGAACATTATGCTGGTATCGGTCACTGAACGTACACGAGAGATCGGCATACGTAAGGCTATCGGTGCGACCCCGAGCGTGATACGTAAGCAATTTTTAATGGAAGCAATTGTGATTTGTATGATCGGCGGTGTTGCAGGAATCTTTATTGGTATCCTGATCGGTAATCTCCTGGCACTGCAGCTGGGGACCTCTTTTATCATACCTTGGGGTGCGATTATCTTGGGTTTTGCGGTATGTGGGCTCGTTGGCATGCTATCGGGCTATTATCCTGCCTCAAAAGCCTCTAAACTGGATCCAGTGGATGCACTTCGTTACGAGTAAGCCTTCCGTATATTTCTGCTTTCTAAACGCTTCTTATTGAAGTTAATATCTTTTCTTACGACAATAGCTTTAAACGATCTAGTTTCAGGCCAATATTCGCCCGCGTAAATTCGTGCGTTTTTAATCGGAGATGCTACGGACCAGCGTCGGGACATGGCTATAGAGCGATGGTAGCAGAAAATCAAAGCAGCCGGAAAAAAGGAATTTTATGCAATCGTTTTAATGTTACCAAATCATTGATTTGGGGTGAATTCTCCGTGAATAGCCCTTTTCTCGAAAGGCAAAACAACTTATTCCAATGAAAAAACTGTAATATTGTATAAAAAAATAAATTCGAATTATGTACAATACATTACAACCAGTTTTAGAAAAGGAATTGGAAGCAATCAAAGAAGCGGGATTGTATAAACAAGAGCGAGTGATCGTTACTCCTCAGGGAGCAGACATCAAAGTAAGTACAGGACAGGAAGTTGTCAATTTTTGTGCGAACAATTATTTGGGCCTGTCTTCCCACCCAAAAGTAATCGAGGCTGCTAAGAAAGCGATTGATACACACGGTTATGGAATGTCTTCGGTACGTTTTATCTGTGGTACCCAAGATGTGCATAAAGAATTAGAAGCAAAAATTTCTAAGTTCCTGGGAACTGAAGATACTATTTTATATGCGGCGGCATTTGACGCTAACGGCGGTGTATTTGAACCATTATTTGGTGCAGAAGACGCCATCATTTCAGACGAGTTGAATCATGCATCAATTATCGACGGTGTTCGTTTGTGTAAAGCACAACGTTTCCGTTATAAAAATGCAGATATGGCTGATTTGGAAGCACAATTGCAGGCTGCATCTGGTGCTAGACATAAAATCATTGTTACAGATGGTGCATTTTCGATGGACGGCTCTGTGGCGCCATTGGATCAGATCTGCGATCTTGCGGATAAATACCAAGCCTTGGTTATGATCGATGAGTCGCACTGTACTGGATTTATTGGTGCAACAGGTCGTGGTACACACGAACTGTTTAATGTAATCGATCGCGTTGACATCATTACAGGGACTTTAGGTAAAGCCTTAGGCGGTGCTTCTGGAGGTTTTACTTCCGGTAAAAAAGAAATCATCGATTTGTTACGTCAGCGTTCACGCCCCTATTTATTTTCGAATACCTTAGCACCGGCAATCGCAGGGGCTTCTGTTGCGGTATTGGATATGCTCAGTGAGACAACTGAATTGCGCGACAAACTGGAAGCAAACACAAAATACTTCCGTGAAAAAATGACAGCTGCTGGATTTGATATTAAGCCTGGATTCCACCCGATCGTGCCAGTGATGCTTTATGATGCGAAATTGGCACAAGAGTTTGCAGCCAAGATGCTGGACGAGGGAATCTATGTCATCGGTTTTTACTATCCTGTTGTACCTCAGGGAAAAGCTCGTATTCGCGTTCAGATTTCGGCCGGACACGAAGTTGCTCACTTGGATAAAGCAATCGCCGCCTTTACCAAAGTTGGTAAAGAATTAGGTGTAATTAAATAAAATACACATAGTTATAAATTTTATGGTGCAAAATGTTTATCTTTGCACCCTAAAATTTTATAAAAATATTCTTGCTCAATGCAAAACATTAGAAACATTGCGATCATCGCTCACGTCGACCACGGTAAAACTACGCTTGTAGACAAAATTTTATATTTTACCAATCAATTCAGAGAAAATGAAAATGCTGGTGAATTAATCCTAGACAATAATGATTTAGAGCGTGAGCGCGGGATCACTATTGTATCTAAGAACGTTTCAGTAACATATAAAGGTGTTAAAATCAATATCATCGATACCCCAGGTCACGCCGATTTCGGTGGTGAAGTAGAGCGTGTATTGAAGATGGCTGATGGTGTAGTGCTATTGGTAGATGCCTTTGAAGGTCCAATGCCTCAAACACGTTTCGTTACAGGTAAAGCTTTAGGATTAGGTATCAAACCGATTGTTGTTGTCAACAAAGTCGATAAAGAAAACTGTCGTCCAGACGAGGTTTACGAACATGTTTTTGACTTATTCTTCAACTTAGGCGCTACAGAAGAACAATTGGACTTCCCAGTATTGTACGGTTCTTCAAAACAAGGATGGATGTCTACAGATTGGAAAAACCGTACTGAAGACTTCACTGACTTATTGGAAGCTATCATCAAATATATCCCTGCACCAGAAGTATCTGAAGGTACTTTGCAAATGCAGGTAACATCGTTGGATTACTCAACTTTCGTAGGACGTATCGCTATCGGTCGTGTTGCCCGTGGTACGATCAAAGAAAACCAACCGGTTTCTTTGGTAAAACGCGATGGAAAAGTTGTGAAATCAAGAGTGAAAGAACTTCAGGTATTCGAGGGTCTTGGCCGTATCAAAGTATCTGAAGTACATGCAGGTGATATCTGTGCTGTAGTAGGTATCGAAGGTTTCGATATCGGTGATACAATCGCAGATTTCGAAAATCCAGAGCAATTGGAAGTTATCAGCATTGATGAACCAACAATGAACATGTTGTTCACCATAAATAACTCTCCTTTCTTCGGTAAAGAAGGTAAATTGGTAACATCACGTAACATCTACGATCGCTTACAAAAAGAGTTGGAGAAAAACTTAGCACTACGCGTAGTTCCTACTGAATCTCCAGATGCTTGGTTGGTATACGGACGTGGTATCCTTCACTTATCCGTATTGATCGAAACAATGCGTCGTGAGGGTTATGAGTTGCAAGTAGGCCAGCCACAAGTTATCATCAAAGAAATCGATGGTCAAAAATGTGAACCAATTGAAGAACTTGTTGTTGACGTACCTTCTGATGTATCAGGAAAAGTAATTGAGTTGGTTACACAACGTAAAGGTGAGTTGTTGATTATGGAAGCTAGAGGAGATATGCAACATCTTGAGTTCTCTATCCCTTCTCGTGGTATTATCGGTTTACGTAACAACGTATTGACAGCAACAGCCGGTGAAGCTGTAATGGCACACCGTCTGAAAGGTTACGAGCCTTGGAAAGGTACAATCCCTGGTCGTTTGGCAGGTGTATTGATCTCTTTGGATACAGGTTCAACAACTGCATACTCAATTGATAAATTACAAGACCGTGGTCGTTTCTTCGTAGATCCAGGTGTGGATGTATATGAAGGACAGATCTTAGGTGAGCATATCCGTGACAACGATTTAACAATCAACGTGACAAAAGGAAAACAGCTGACAAATATGCGTGCTTCTGGTTCTGATGATAATACACGTATTGCACCTGCAATCAAATTCTCATTGGAAGAATGTATGGAATATATTCAAGCTGACGAGTACATTGAGGTAACACCACAATCTATGCGTCTACGTAAAATCTATTTGACTGAAAATGAGCGTAAAGTTAACGCGAAAAAATTCCAATAGTCAATAGTTGAATACGATATAAAAAAGCCATCGAATCTGATTCGATGGCTTTTTTCTTTATTGATAATTTAAAGTGTTGCCTTAGCAACCGCTTATGTTAGGTGTTACTTCTTTGTTCTTACCTCTGCAGCGCGGTAGGTATCGCCATCAGTGGTGTAAATTTTGAATTGTACATCATAAGCTTCCGGCACATAAATCACAATCGGCATTCTTCCATTGTAACGTACAGTCTCCGGTTGCGCCGAAACAAAAAGGTTTCTTTTCTCTTTGTTTGGACAAGCCATCAACGTGCTCGCCACATTGCCATTTGTTTTGAAGACGTAGTAATCATAACCCCAGCCTTGAAGATCCTTTTTCTCCAGCGTGCCCGATAGGTTAAAGGAATTACATCCATCTACTTCCATCCATTTACCGACTGAAAATTCAATTTTTTTGTTCTTGTCACTTTCGGAGTAGGGGACTTCAATCACCATCTTTTTATAACCTTTTTCCGGGGTAGGAAAAATGCTTAAGTCCATTTTGTCGATAACCATTTGCGCTTTGCTTATAGTTGTTGAGGATACTAATGCAATCATTAAAAGCATCATTACGTTAAATACATTTTTTCTCATATCACTATTATTTGATTTTTAAAGACCTATTTGCTTTTCAACTGTTGATTGTTTTTTCAGCAAAAATGCCAAATATGCCTTTAGTAATTTGTTCTTTAAACGCTATTTCTACAAAAAATGCTACATTCTTATAGATAATTAACACTTATAGGACTGTATTGTTTTCGGAAGGATTAATTGTAAAACAAAAAAAATGAAAAATAATTGTTTGGGAAACTAAAAGATAAACTCTGTGGCATTTGATTTCAGGATGTGGGCATTCGGCTCCTCCATCTGCGATCATAGCTGTTGGTGTTTGTGAAATCATGCAAGTTTTTTGAAATTCAGGTGATAGAAAGCCGAATTGCTTTTTAATTCGCAGGAATATAATCAGCCAAGAATACGTAACTTTGTGTGAGATAAGGATTATTATGAGTAAACAAGTGGAGCATACTCCAAAAGAATATATTCAGATAAAGGGAGCAAGAGTTAATAACTTAAAGAATATTGACGTTGATATCCCTAAAAATAAATTAGTTGTTATCACTGGAATGTCGGGCTCAGGAAAATCATCCTTAGCTTTCGATACACTTTATGCAGAAGGTCAACGCCGTTATGTGGAGAGTTTATCGTCCTATGCGAGGCAATTTATGGGACGTATGAACAAGCCTGAGGTGGATTACATTAAAGGTATCGCTCCGGCAATTGCGATAGAGCAACGTGTCATTACTTCCAATCCCCGTTCGACAGTAGGGACATCGACCGAGATCTATGATTATCTGAAATTGTTATATGCCCGTATCGGAAAGACAATTTCTCCTATATCGGGTCGCGAAGTGACCAAAGACAGTGTGAGTTCTGTGGTCGATTTTGCCCTAAAATTGGAAGAAGGGACAACGCTGACACTTCTAGCCCCGCTGGTGCCTTCTCATGGGCGAAAACTCAAGGAAGAATTGTCACTATTGCTGCAGAAAGGTTTTGTGCGCGTTGTCTATCAGGATAACATGCAGAAAATAGAAGCTATTGTTGACGATAAGGCGATCGCCAATAAAGACCTCCAGGATGGTGAAGTGCTTATTGTCGTCGACCGGGTTCGCATTGAACAGGATGATGATACCATTAATCGACTTTCTGATTCTGTCCAGACAGGTTTTTTCGAGGGCAAA
Organism: Sphingobacterium sp.; assembly: GCA_031286695.1. GTDB lineage: Bacteria > Bacteroidota > Bacteroidia > Sphingobacteriales > Sphingobacteriaceae > Sphingobacterium. Next base: position 210,562 of record JAITTY010000022.1, read on the forward strand.
GGTGAGCTCTATATGGAGGAAAATGGTCAGCGGCATCATTTCTCCCATAAATTTGAGCTTGATGGGATAACCTTTGAGGAACCTACACCAAACTTCTTCAGTTTCAATAACCCCTATGGTGCCTGTCGCCGATGTGAAGGTTATGGAAAAATCATTGGTATTGACCCTGACCTTGTTATTCCGGACAAGAGCCGTTCGGTCTACGATGGAGCAATTGCACCTTGGCGTGGAGAGAAAATGGGCGAGTGGCTGCAGGTGCTTGTAAAAAACTCACTGAAATTTGATTTCCCGATACATCGTGCTTATATGGATCTGACTACAGAACAGAAAGAGCTGCTGTGGACCGGAAATAAATATTTTGCGGGCCTTACGCAGTTCTTTGAAGAGCTCGAAGCTCAGACTTATAAAATTCAATATCGTGTGATGTTGTCCCGCTATCGTGGGAAAACCGACTGCCCAGACTGCCGTGGAACCAGATTGCGTAAGGATGCCACTTATGTGAAGGTGGGTGGAAAATCTATTACCGACATCGTGTTGATGCCCTTGGAAGAGGCCCTGGAATTCTTTAAAAATTTACCGCTGGTCGGTAATGAGTTGGTCATTGCAAAGCGGCTGCTGGCTGAAATCAATAATAGGTTACAGTTTCTATGTGATGTAGGGTTAAGCTATCTGACACTGAATCGCTTATCAAATACACTTTCGGGAGGAGAGTCACAGCGGATCAACCTGGCTACTTCATTGGGGAGTTCGCTCGTAGGTTCTATTTACGTACTGGACGAACCAAGTATTGGGCTCCATCCCCGTGATACACAGCGTTTGATCTCCGTGCTGAAATCCCTGCGCGATGTTGGGAATACAGTGGTTGTGGTCGAACATGAACAGGAGATGATGGAGGCAGCAGATTATCTGATCGATATCGGTCCTGAAGCAGGGATCAATGGCGGTGAGATGGTCTTCGCGGGGACTTACAAGGAGATCCTGAAAGATGCTAAAAGCTTGACTGGCCACTACCTAAGTGGTGAAAGCCGGATAGAAGTACCTAAGAAGCGCCGTTCATGGTCCAATAGTGTGACCATTAAAGGCGCCCACGAGAATAATCTGAAAGGGATTGACGTTCAGTTTCCCTTAAATACGTTTACCGTGGTCACTGGGGTTTCAGGATCCGGAAAGACTTCTTTGGTCAAACGTATTCTTTATCCGGCTTTACAAAAATCAATCGGTAATTATTCGGGTGAACAAACAGGTGTTTATGATGCGATTGAAGGAGATATTGCACAGGTAGAACAAGTTGAAATGGTCGATCAAAATCCAATCGGTCGTTCTTCACGGTCAAATCCGGTGACTTACGTGAAAGCTTGGGATGAGATCAGGGCTTTATATGCCAACCAGACACCGGCCAAAGCAGCGGGATTGAAACCGGCAGCCTTTTCATTTAATGTGGAAGGTGGACGTTGTGATGTCTGTCAGGGTGAAGGTGAGGTTAAGATTGAAATGCAATTTATGGCCGATATTATCTTGCCATGTGAGGCCTGTGGTGGAAAAAGATTTAAGCAATTTGTACTTGATGTACATTACAAAAATAAGTCGGTTGCGGATGTTCTTGAGCTGAGTGTGGATGAAGCGATTACATTTTTTGCAGACCAGCCGAAGATATTGGCTAAGTTACAGCCTTTACAGGACGTTGGGTTGGGCTATGTAAAGCTTGGACAATCTTCAAGTACTTTGTCTGGCGGTGAAGCACAGCGCATTAAATTGGCCTCTTTCCTGATTAAGGGAAATAACAGCAAGAAGACGCTATTTATCTTTGATGAACCTACAACAGGTTTGCACTTCCAAGATATTAAAAAGCTTCTGAAGTCATTTGACGCGCTCATTGCCTTGGGTAATAGCATATTGGTTATAGAGCATAATATGGATATGATCAAATCGGCGGACTGGGTGATTGATATTGGTCCTGAAGGTGGAAATAAAGGGGGGAAACTAGTCTTTGCAGGTCTTCCCGAAGAACTCATTCATTGTAAAGATTCTTATACAGGCCAATTTTTAAAAGCACATTTAAAAGATTAAATCCTACTTTAGCGATGAGAAACGACCTCATATCAGCTGTGTAAGCTTGTGAATTAAGGAGGTCTTTCTATCCTTTGTTAAAATGGTTGAAGAATCAATATACTGTAAATAAAAACTAATATTTCAATACTTAATACGATTATGATTAAAAGATTTTTTTTAAGTGTCGTCCTTGGAATGGCAGCGCTTTCGTCCATGGCGCAGCAACCGGAAAGACCAAAATTGGTTGTCGGCCTGATGGTGGACCAGATGCGCTGGGATTATCTATATCGCTTTGCGGATCGCTATGGAAATGATGGTTTCAAACGACTTTTGAAAGAAGGGTTCTCCTGTGAAAACACATTGATTAATTATATTCCGACGTATACGGCCATTGGACACAGTTCGGTATATACAGGTTCGGTTCCCTCCATACATGGTATCGCGGGGAATGACTGGATTGAAGAACAGACTGGTAAGAACATGTATTGTACGCAGGACGACAATGTTGTCGGTGTAGGTACTACCGCTAAGGAAGGACAGCAGTCTCCACGCAATTTGCTGGCATCTACTGTAACGGACCAATTGAAGCTTGCTTCTAACTTTAAGTCTAAAGTAATCGGTATCGCGATCAAAGATCGCGGGGGTATTTTGCCGGCAGGACATTTTGCTGATGCGGCGTATTGGTTCGAAGCAAAATCCGGTGATTGGATCACATCTAATTTCTACATGGATAAATTACCAAAATGGGTGGTGGACTTCAATAAGCGTAAATTAGCTGAAAAGTATCTAAAAGGAGACTGGAAACCGATGTACGATGTCAGCACGTATGCCGCCAACAGTATTGCAGATGATAATATCTATGAGGGCAAGTATCCGGGTGAAGAAAAACCAACATTGCCACGCGCGACTTCTAAGCTGATGAAAGATGAGGGTTATGAACTGATCAAAACTACCCCGATGGGAAATCAGTTTACCCTGGATCTTGCTATGGAAGCAATCAAAAATGAGCAGATGGGAAATAACCCAACTAAAAACACCGATTTCCTTTGTGTGAGTCTTTCCGCAACAGATTATGTTGGACACCGTTACTCATTGACTGCTGTAGAGATCGAAGATATCTATCTGCAACTCGATAAACAGCTTGCTGATTTTTTCAAGTATCTGGATAACACAGTCGGCAAAGGGAACTATACGTTCTTCCTGACAGCAGATCATGGTGCTTCTTATAACTCTCGGTTCTTTATGGATATGAAAGGAAATGGTGGTTATTTCTATTCCCGTCAGATTATCACAGGACTTAACAAAACCCTTAAAGAGAAATTTGGACAAGAAAAACTGGTGAAAAGCATGATGAATTATCAGGTTCATTTAAACAATCAATTGATCGATTCTTTGGATCTGGATCGTGATAAAATAAAAGAAACCATCATTCGCGAACTTCGTCAGACAGAGGGCGTGGCTTATGTCGCTGATATGGAGAAGGGAGAAAGCCTGATGATTCCGGCGCCTATTCGCGAAAAAATGATCAATGGTTACAACTTTAAACGCAGTGGTGCAATCCAGATCGTTTGTGAACCGCAATGGTATGACGGTACGCCGCGCTCGACCGGTACAACACATGGTACCTGGTCTGGCTATGATTCCCATATTCCTTTAGTGTTTATGGGTTGGGGAATTAAACCGGGTGTATCTAATACAGAAGTGCATATTGTGGATATTGCGCCGACAATTTCTTCGCTATTGCACATCACTGAGCCCAATGGTAGCATCGGGAAACCTATCACGGCGGTACTGGGTCAATAACAATTAAATTCTTAATACGATTCGCCCTTAGCATATGTTGTCCGATTGGATGAAATTGTGCTAAGGGCTCTTTTTTATCAGCGGACTTTGCGTGTTTTATTCTATTGAATAAAAAACGTAAATTTGCAATTCAACAGGGGGTTAACAATTATGCTTTCCAAAAAGACAAAATATGCAATAAAGGCACTGATGGTGCTTGGTCGTAACTACGGGAATGAGCCTATGCAAATCGTGAAGATTGCACAGGAGGAGAATATTCCAAAAAAGTTCTTGGAACAAATTCTGCTGGAGATGCGAAATGCGGGAATTCTCTATAGCAAGAAAGGTGCTGGTGGTGGTTATAGCCTCAATAAGGCTCCTGAAGATGTGTTTTTATCTCAGGTGATGCGCCTGATCGATGGGCCAATAGCCTTGCTACCCTGCGTGAGTTTAAACTTCTACCGCTCATGTGAAGAGTGTACACAGGAACACGCCTGTGGCATACGCGATACTTTTGTAGAGGTGAGAAATGCCATGCTGCAGATTTTGAACGATACAAGTATTGCCCATTTAATCAATAAGGAAAAAGAATTGAACTTAAATGTAGATTAAAGGAAATAAAATATATTTTTCTATTTAGATTGGAGGTGTAACAAATAAGTTACGCCTCTTTTTTTTATAAAGAAGTCATTGTTATAAAGTGGGTTAGTGTTTTCTGTTTAGTCCGTTTTAATTTTCTTTATTAATCGCACAATTATTTAACATTATTTTACGAATTTTCCGTAGCAACATTTATATATTTACTTCGACAATATATAAACGAAAATTTATGAAACTAACCTATTCCCTAGTTTTGTTTCTTTTACTGTCTGTCCTGAGTTCCAAGTCCTATGCACAGCATAAGTTGGTGGGCTCGGTGGTAGATGTCAAAGATCTTGCAAAACTACATCAAGCTTCAGTCGCGCTGCTCAGTCCCAAAGATTCGATTTTGGTCAAATTTGGTCGAACAAAGGAAAATGGATCATTCCAGATTGCCAATCTCGATACCGGTACCTATAAAATAGTTGTTTCCTATCCCCAATATGCAGACTTGGTCAAGGATATTCATATGACTACCCAGGACTTGGATCTTGGCATGATAAAACTGTCTAAAGCAGCGTTGCTCTTGGAAGAGGTTCAAGTGAATGGTAAAATTCCTGTAGTGATCAAAGGCGATACGATAGAATATGATGCGGGTAGTTTTAAAGTAGAGAAAGATGCTAAAGTGGAAGACCTGTTGAAGGTATTGCCGGGTATTACAATGGATGGATCAGGTAAGATTATCGCACAGGGAAAGGAAGTGAAAAAGGTATTGCTTGACGGCGAGGAGTTTTTTGGCGACGATCCAACCTTGATCACCAAAAACATCCGTTCAGATATGGTCAGCAAAGTACAGGTTTATGAAAAGAAATCTGATCTTGCCGTACGTACTGGAGTGGATGATGGTGAACGTACACAGACGATTGATATCAAACTCAAAGAAGATAAGAAAAAGGGGATGTTTGGGCAGGCTGTTGCGGGAGCTGGTACAGATAAATATTATGGCGGAAAAGTCATGCTCAATAAGTTTAAGGGTTCGCAGAAAATTGCTGCTTATGGCATTCTGGCCAATGATGGAATGGTAGGACTAGGGTTTGAAGACAGCCAAAAATATGGTGTGGGCGGAAGTAGCAATGTACAGATGATGGACGGCGGTGGTATTATGATTTCTGGTGGTGATGGTTCTGATGGGGGATGGGATGGTAAATACTATGGTGGTGGCGTGCCTAAGGCTGTCAACATGGGAGCAAGTTATTCGGATAAATCCAAAGATGATAAGCATAAGATCAATGTCAACTTCAAGCGGAATCAGATCAATGTCAACAATACAAGTACCTATAATGCGCAGAACAATCTTCCTGAACGTGCGCAGCTCGATAATAATGTGACAGCATCTGAAACAGAAACACAGGCCAATATCGCGAATCTAAGGTATGACTATAAGCTTGATTCACTCGCAGACTTGACTGTCACTATGGGCTTTACCAAATCTAGCCGCAACAATCTATCCAATTCCGAAGCAGATCAGCGTAAATTGGATAGCACATTGATTACACGGACTTCGTCTAAGACAGATTTAAATAACGATCAGGATAAGTTTAATATAAATGCGATGCTTACCCGTCGTTTTAAAAAGGACCGCCGTTCCATTACTTTTAATGTCAATGCAAATACAGATCAAAATCGCAATAAAACACAGTATTTTTCAGAAAACTTCTTCCAAAGTTCTGGAGATACAACCTTGATCGATCAATATAAAAATGATAAGTTGGCCAACAATACGTACGGAGCTTCAGTAACTTATTCGGAGCCTCTGTCTAAAAGGCTGACAGCTGCAATAGGTTATGCATTCAATCAAAATAAATCGGAAACCCTCAATCAGTCATTTGATAGAGATCCGGTTACAGGAAAATATACGGTATTGGACCAAGACCTGCTAAACGATTTTGATTTTAACAGTTTAAAAAATGGTGTCAACGCCTCCTTGAATTATAAGTCGAACACATTAACTGTAAATTTGAGCAATAGAGTTGATTTTGAGCAGGTCAAAAGAACCTACAACAACCTGAATACAATACTGCAGCGGAACCAGACATCTGTTGCTCCAGTTCTTTCCGTCAACTACAAAATCTCGAAAAGCAAAAATGTGAGCTTCCACTACAGCGGCCGCACGAGCCAGCCTTCGTTGACGCAAATAGAGCCGTTGAAACAAAATGCCCAGCCACTTGTCGAGTATTTGGACAATCCAGATCTGAAAGCAGGCTTTAATAACTCCTATTCAATTAATTTCAATAACTATAAGCAGTTAAAGGATCAGAGTATTTACTTTTATGTCAGTGCAGATCAAGGAAAGAAAAGTATCAACAATAGCGTACGCTATGATCTAGATAAAGGGACGCAGCAAATTTCTTATGTCAATATTGATAAAGACAATTGGCGTATGTATGGCGGTGGAGGATACAGTTTTGTATTGAAGAAAAAATGGGGGTTAAAAATGAACTTGGGCATGAATGCGCAGTATAACAGCCAGTTTAGCTATTTATCTGCTTACAACGAAGAGCCTGAGCTCAATAGAAATCAAACATGGAGTGTGGCGCCGAGCCTTGGTTTCAGTCGATACAAGGCAAATAAAATGGATTTTTACATCTCCTTGAGTCCTGGTGTGGAGCAGATGAATTCCTATTTGCAACCCGAGTTAAACCGCACGACTTTTAAATTTAGGACGTTCTCGGAGATTACCTATTATTTACCAAAAGACTTCAAAATATCCCTGTCGACAAACCAGAATTATCAGGCCGCAACAAAAACGCTTGAATCCATTAATATCATTAATATGAATGGATATGTCTCCAAAAAATTATTGAAAGATAAGTCCCTGGAAGTCCAGGTATTTGTCAATGATATTTTGAACAAAAATAATGGAGTGTATCGTTACCAGAACGGAACTGCATTTATCCAGACCAGTAACGATGTATTGCGTCGGTATGGAATGCTAAAAGTGATCTACAATTTTACAACAATGAAAGGAGATGCCAAATGAGTAAGTATATAAAGCTGATGGTTTGGGTACTATTGCTGAGCTCAGGAGCAGCCCACGCACAACACGCGTATTTTCCAAGCAGTGGAACGGTGACGTATGAACGGAAGTTCCATGTGCAGAATTTTTTAAAACGTAATTATCTCAGCAAGCCAGATTTAGATACCTGGGATAAGCTGATGGTCGATAATGCGGTGAAAAATGGTCCGACGGAGGTTGTGACCCATCATATTCTGAAATTCTACGATAATGAAACCCTATTTGAAACAGTGCAAGAAGATTATCCTACGAGTTACCGTAATGTGACCAGATATAATTCCATTCTTCCAGACTCAAAAACATACATTAATTTCCAGAATCAGGAGTTTTTAAAATTGCTCCCCTTTGGAGATGAGCAACTGTTACTGAAAGATTCGCTGCCGACTGTAAAATGGAAGTATACCGATGAATACCGTAATATTGCTGGGTACGATTGCCGGAGAGCCAATGGTATTATTCAGGATTCGGTCTACGTTGTGGCCTTTTTTGCAGGACAAATTCCTATCTCGGGCGGCCCAGAGCTTATTCATGGGCTCCCGGGGCTAGTAATGGGGATATCCATCCCAAGTATGAATGTCAATATGTTTGCAACAAAGGTGGAGATTACCAATACAGCATTTTCCAATGTGCTGACCAAAAAGAAAAAAGTTATTGCGGAATCCAGAACAGAGATTATCAAAAAGCTGAAAGATACTGTTTATGACTATCTGGATGAGAAGGAATTTAAAAAGCGACTGCAGAGTATACTGTTCTAGCGAAAATAATAACAGAAAAAAGGCGATGGGACTAAAAGTCTGGTCAAACCCTTCGAGAATGCGTATCTGAAATGCTGCTGAGGGCGGTACGCTTAAAAATGCATAAATGGGGCTATCCAACTTTCTTGGATAGCCCCGTTTTATATATAAAAGGAATGTACGATTTATATTAACGTACTGTACTTCCTACTTTAATTGCTGTGTCCGGTTTGACAAAATCCAATCGACCGTCAGCGTCTTCTGCCATGAGGATCATTCCCTGTGACATAATTCCTTTGATTTCACGAGGCTCAAGATTGACCAAAATGGATACTTGACGACCTACGATTTCCTCAGGACTGAAGAACTCTGCGATACCCGAAACGACAGTGCGTGTATCTAAGCCGGTGTCTATCGTCAATTTTAACAATTTCTTGGTTTTGGCAACTTTTTCAGCGGCTGCAATGGTTCCGACACGGATATCCATTTTAACAAAATCATCGAAGCTGATGTTTTCTTTTGCAGGAGCAACCTTGGCATTATCGGCTAGGTTTTTTGCTTTTGCTTCAGCAAGTTTGTTTAGCTGGAAATCGACTTGTTCATCGGTTATTTTGTCAAATAACAACTGCACTTCACCCAATTGGTGTCCAGCTTGGATCAAAGCATCCGATCCGGCGTCGTTCCAGTTTCCTTGTGGGAAATTGAGCATTTCAAATAATTTGATCGCTGTTTTTGGCAAAAACGGCTGAGCAAGGACAGCCAGATTGGCAACGATTTGAGCAGCTACATTTAGGATTGTTTTGACGCGTTCCTCATCTGTTTTGATGATTTTCCATGGTTCTTCATCTGCAAGATACTTGTTGCCGAGGCGAGCTACATTCATAAATTCTGCCAAAGCCTCACGGAAACGGAATTGCTCCAAAGATGATTTGATTGAAGCAGGGTATGATTTTAGTTCATTCAATACCGCTTGATCTACAGCTGTTAGCGGAGAGCCATTCAATACTTGGCCATCAAAATATTTGTGGGAAAGTACCATTACCCGGTTGACAAAGTTTCCGAAGATAGCAACAAGTTCATTGTTGATCCGAGCCTGGAAATCTTTCCAGGTAAACTCCGCATCCGATGTCTCCGGTAGTATTGACGTTAAGACATAACGCAATTCATCCTGTTTTTCGGGGAATTCCTGTAGGTACTCATGTAACCAAACCGCATGGTTTCTAGAAGTGGACAACTTGTCGCCTTCTAGGTTAAGGAATTCGTTGGCTGGAATGTTTTCTGGTAAAATATAGTCTCCGTGTGCATGAAGAATTGCCGGAAAGATAATGCAGTGAAAGACAATATTATCTTTTCCGATAAAATGGATCAGCGTAGAATCGTCTGCTGGGTTTTCATGGGTTTTCCAATAGTCTTCCCAGTTTTTACCATGATCCAAAGCCCATTGTTTCGTTGCTGAGATATAACCGATAGGCGCATCTAACCAGACATATAGTTTCTTGCCCTCTGCTTCAGCCAAGGGTACATCAACACCCCAGTCCAGATCCCTTGTCATTGAACGCGGTTGTAAGCCAGATTTAAGCCAAGATTGGCATTGGCCAAAAACGTTGGATTTCAGAATATTTTTCTTTCCTTCGATTAACCATTTTTCAAGCCAGGGCTGGTATTTATCCAGAGGAAGATACCAATGTTTTGTTTCTTTCAACACTGGCGTCTTTCCGCTTAATGTGGAAATCGGATTAATCAGATCTGTCGGACTAAGGGATGTACCGCATTTTTCACATTGGTCACCATAAGCGCCTTCAGACTTACAATTTGGACAAGTTCCCGTAATGTAGCGGTCAGCCAAAAACTGGTGGTATTCTTCATCATAGTATTGTTCGGAAAATTTCTCGACAAATTCACCTTTGTTGTAAAGGTTCAAGAAGAATTCCTGCGATAGCTGGTGATGGATAGGTTCCGATGTACGGTGATAGATATCGAAAGAAATGCCAAACTCTTCAAAGCTTTCTTTGATTTGTTTGTTGTATTTATCAATGATTTGTTGTGGGGTAATGCCCTCTTTTTTTGCACGGATTGTAATCGCCGCACCATGCTCATCTGAACCACATACATAGACTACATCTTTTTGATTTAGACGCAGATAACGAACAAAGATGTCTCCCGGGATATAGGCTCCGGCAAGGTGTCCAATATGTAAAGGACCATTGGCATAAGGTAATGCCGATGTGATGGTATAACGTTTTTTATCTAGAATACTCAATGCTTGAAAGTATATTAAAGTGTGTACTTGTTTCCTTTGGCAAACTTAGATAAATTGCTGTTTATATGCAATATAAATGCGTGCCATATCTAACAATTTATTCTTGAATTCTTGTTCTGACAGCTCCCTTTGATTGTTTCAGCCTGATCAAAATGCGCTGCTATTTACTTGCTTGTTGTTGTCGGAATATTATTCAAAATAGTGGTAGAAAACTTAGATAAATTTACGTTTATTTGTACATATAAGCATCATATATCAAGTAAATTTATACTCGGACGCTGCAGTGAAAAAGTCCAGAAACAACCTTCAGTTCGCTTTCATAGCTGTTGGTGGCTACGGAGTCATGAATGTTTTGTTTGATTATTAGCGATAAAAAATATGTCCAAAATACCTGATTTTCTGAAAGAAGGCGATAAAGTCGCTATCGTTTGTCCTGCGAGTTTTATACGTGGATCTATTGATGTTGGCATAAAAACATTAGAGAGCTGGGGGCTAGAGGTTTTGGTGGGAAAGACCGTCGGGACATCGTTTCATCAATTTGCCGGGGATGACAATTTGCGCGCAGCGGATCTGCAATGGGCGCTGGACGATCCGTCGATTAAAGCAGTTTTTGCCGCGCGCGGAGGTTACGGTTGTGTTCGTATCGTCGATGAAATAGATTTTTCAAGCTTTGAAAAGAATCCCAAGTGGTTGGTGGGTTTTAGCGATATTACCGTATTGCATAGCCATATTCAACGGAACTATAAAATTGCGACAATACATGGACAGATGCCCAAGTCTTTTGAAACGGGCACAAAAGCTTCTTTGGAAACCTTAAAAAATGCATTGTTTGGCCACAATATGGATTTTTCCTATGAGCAAACCTTATTTCCCAACCGTGCAGGCAAGGGGGAAGGAAAACTGGTGGGTGGAAATCTGGCTATCTTACTGTCTGTTCTTGCGTCCGATTCGGATGTCAATTACAAGAATAAAATTTTATTTATAGAGGATGTCGGTGAAGCCTATTACTCCATCGACAGAATGCTGTGGGCATTGAAGCGTGCTGGGAAACTCAAAAAATTAAATGGTCTAATTGTAGGGGGCTTTTCTGCCATGAAAGACAACGATCCTGCTTTTGGACAAAGTGTAGAGGAAATTGTGTGGGATAAAGTGAAAGAATACGATTTTCCGGTAGCATTTGCCTATCCTGCAGGGCATATTGATGATAATCACGCGCTGATATTTGGGCGAAAAGTAACATTGGAGACGACAGAAAATTCTGTTCAGTTAACCTATTTGTAAGTCTAGCTGAACAGAATTTTTCCAGATGATATATCTTGATTAACCCGAATGTTGGTTAACCCGAATGTACGGGGATGACCATCATGGCAGCATGACTCTTCCAGGCCATTTTCTGCGCTATACTCGTATTGAAAATTCGGCTTAATAAGCCTTTGTCCCGATGGAAGGTGACCATCATGTCGATATGATTTTCGTTGATGTATTGGTTGATCCCCGAAGCAATATCCGCATTGAGAATATAGCTATATATGGGATGATAGGGAGCCAGTAAATCCTGCATGGTTGTTATTTCGGCATTTACAGCTTTATTGGCGGGATCTTCTTTGGTCACATGGACGACATAGACCTCACTTTTGCGTAATACTTCTGACGCATTAACCAAAAGACGGTTTAATTTTAGCTTTACCTCTTTGAGGTTGGTTGCGATTAACATCTTTTTGGGAACCCTAAATTCTGCTCGTGCTGGGACAACCAGTAAGGGGGTGTGACAATTTTCAATCAGCTTGAGGGTATTGCTTCCAAGGAGCAGCTTCTTTAAGCCACTCTTACCTGCTGTGCCGACGATGACAAGGTCAATATCCTCTTCGGCACAGGTCCGGTTTACGCCGTAGCTAAGCTCATATTCTTCGAGTACGGATTTCCAGGCCACCCCTTCAGGGAAAAGCAGCATCAGCTCCTGCTGCCAGGTATTCAGATCTTTTTGTTTTTCTTCCAGTATTTCTGAGTTGCTTATGACAACAGGTTCAGTACCCACAGTAGGGATTACTTCATATGTATGGTATAAGACGACCTTTTCAATACCCCAGAGTGGAGCTAATTGGGCGGCATATCGAGCGGCCGCATAGGCGTTGTCCGAAAAGTCTGTTAGCAAGAGTAGGTTTTTCATCCTTATTCGTTATTTGTTTGTCTATAATCCGTGACTAAGGTGTTGTACACAGCCTTAGATGGTATTTGTGATGCTTAATTCATCGTTTTATAATCGGGTCTATAGCCATTAAATTACACATTAAGTATTATAAATCCAATAGTTTTATGAATATGACAGGTGCTGTAGGGGCTCAATTTAAATAATTTCATTAATTTAGAGAGATTGGTAAATAAGATCTAATAATTTAAACGTTTTTTATGGCAATTTGGAATTCATTGGGTAAATATAGGGATACAGGACTGTTGATCTTGCGTGTTGGACTGGGGGTAATGATGATCATGCACGGTTTGCCTAAATTACAGGGCGGTCCCGAACTGTGGGCTGGTGTAGGTAAATCAATGGGAAATATCGGTATTCATTTTATGCCTACTTTTTGGGGGTTTATGGCTGCGGCAACCGAAACTGTCGGTGGTCTATTTTTATTGCTGGGGCTCTTTTTCAGACCAGCAGCATTGTTGCTTGCCTTTACGATGGTCATCGCTGGATTAATGCATCTCTCCAAAGGGGATGGAATCTCCGGAGCATCGCATGCGATTGAGCTCTGCTTTGTGTTTTTAGGACTTATCCTTATTGGACCGGGTAAACACTCTGTTGATAAAAAATAAGACAGTTCCCCGTGGACGAACTATAGGACAAAAGCCGCAATCTATGATAGATTGCGGCTTTGCTATTTTGATCTTTCTTTCACCAACAGCGATAGATGCGCGTCTGCGAAATCATACAGTTTTTATGATCTGTCCATCGGGATAACAAGTAAGTTGGCCGCGCCATTCCAGGCTATTTTTTTCGATATGCTGGCTTTGAAGAGACTCGCCAATAGCCCCTGCTTTTTATGGAATGAAAGGATGAGATCAATATGTTTCTCTTTGGCATATTCCTCGATACCTGTGGCAATATCATCATGGCTTATATAGTCGTAAATGGGCTGATATTTGTCTAAGCGCTCGTGTAGATGCTTTAATTCCTGTGCCAGATCTGCGGCAGAACCTTCTTTTTTAGCGACATTCAAAACATACAATTGTGCATTGAAGGTATCTAAAACCTGATCCAAGTTGAATAAATCCAATTTTCGGTCGACCTCTTTCAGATCGGTTGTCGCTAATACGTTTTTGGGAACAGCAGGATTTACCTTGTGGGAAACGATTAGCATCGGCTTATCGCAGATATCCATCAAGGTAATGGCATTACTTCCTACCAGGATTTTTGCAAAACCTGTTTGTCCGGTAATACCCAATGCGACAAGATCAATATTGTGCGATTTGCACATGTCATTGACCCCCATAGGCAAGTCAATATCTTCCATCTGATGGGATAATTCTACTTGTGGCGGGAACAACAATCTAATTTGATCAAACCATTGTGTAAGTTCCTTTTCTTTGGCTTCTTTCACCTCATCATTAACAATGACAATCGGTTCGTTATTGACAATGGTAACGCTATTGTAAGTATGGTAGACAATAACTTTTTCAGTCTTCCAGGCCTCCGTACAGAGGGCAACTTGTTTTGCTGCAAGAAGAGCATTTTCTGAAAAGTCGGTTAATAGGAGAATACGTTTCATGATGTTCTTTTTTATATGTTTAATTTCTATCATCTGCCTCGTGGCATCGTCCAAAATAGATATGATCTACACGAACGATGAAAACCTTGCGCAGAGGAGCTCTAAGACTAAAACAATTAATGTAGCGATAAGTTACAAAGAAAACGTGAATTTAATGTTAAACCCTTCGTATTGTGATGAGTATCATAAAACCTTCATGTCTTCGTAAGACACTAACAGCGATAAAAGCGAACTGAAGGTTCTTTCTGGCCAATAAGATCAGACACTTTCAGAAAAAAAAAGGCAACCGTGATTACGGTTGCCTTTTCCTCAGTTCAGTGATAGCTTTTGTTACTTGTGAAATTATAAAGGTTTTTTTGTTCCAAAGTTGATGATATAATCGGTCATCACTTTGGCGCTTTCATCTTTCACAAAGTCCAGGTCAATTTTAGGCTGGGATTTTCCTTCTTCCCAAGCTGGTTTGCCCTGCAATTTCAATAAAGCGTTGATGCGTTCTCTATTTTTCTTGAGGTTGTCATCTTTCTCTTTTTTGAATTTGTTGAATTCCAATGGAATTTTAACATCCTCATCTTTTTGAGCTTCTTCGATATCCTCTTTCAGATACTTGTATTCCAATGAGTTTTTAATGCGTGCCTCGTGCATCGCTTCTAATTTTTTGTCAACAGCACTTAGATCAGCTACTTTTTTGAAGTTGCTCGATTGGATTTGATCCCAAGGGAGTGCTGATTTTTCTGAGCTCTCGCCAAATTTCTCTGCCGAGAATTGAGAAGGGAACACGATATCTGGTGTAACCCCCTTATGTTGTGTACTGCTACCGTTTACACGATAGAATTTACCCAATGTGATATTGATCTGTCCATATTGAGGTGCGCCTTCCGGGGTATCTGGGTCTTTTTCTCCTGATGCTTTCAACAATAATCGGCTAGTTGGGCTGATGACGCGCGACATGTCAATTGCCGATTGCACCGTCCCTTTACCATAACTTTGAGATCCTAAGATAATACCTCTTCCGTAATCCTGAATAGCTCCGGCAAAGATTTCAGAAGCCGAAGCCGAGAAGCGGTTGATCATGATGCCCAACGGACCATCCCAAGATACGCCTGCGTTTTTATCTTCTTCAACATCGATGTTATTTTTCGTGTCTCTTACTTGTACAACAGGACCTTTATCGATAAATAAACCTGTTAAATCAATTGCTTCCGGTAAGGAGCCACCACCATTGAATCGCAAGTCGATAACCACAGCATCTACTTTTTGTTGTTTCAACGTATCTAGGATTAACCTAACGTCTCTCGTTGTGCTCTTATAGTTTGGATCACGTCTTCTGTAAGCGTCAAAATCCATGTAGAACTTCGGAATATTGATGATACCCACTTTGTACATTTTTCCGTCGGCACCTTTGACGTTCATAATCTCTTTTTTCGCAGACTCTTCTTCAACGACGATTTTCTCACGTACCAAAGAGACAATGCGCGGATGGGAGTTCATTGGCTGACCAGCAGGTATAATTTTAAGGCGAACGATCGTTCCTTTTGGCCCTTTGATTTTTGCTACAGCAGCATCAAGTCTCCAGCCAATAATGTCTTCAAATTCACCATCTTTTCCTTGGGCAACCGCAATGATCTTGTCATTGACGTGAATGCTCTTGTCTTTGAATATTGGTCCGCCCGGAATAATTTCAAAGATGCTTACGGCCTCGTTGTCGACGACAAGTCTTGCTCCGATTCCTTCAAACGTATTGGCCATTCCCTCATTGAAGGCCTGAGCAAAAGAAGGGTTAAAGTAGGATGTATGTGGGTCAACAGCATCTGTCAGCGCTTGCATGACCACCTGAAAAGCATCGTTCGCATTGGTTTTTTTCGCCTGCGAGATCAAATTAACATAGCGTTTTTTCAATGTTTCCACCTGTTTGGTCCTCGCACTGTCGGTCGATTTACCACTCGCAGTTTCCAAGTTAAGCAGATCGTATTTTACACGTTTACGCCATTGGTCGTTGGCCTCATCAGCTGTTTTGAACCAGCCTAATTTTTCGCGGTTAGGTTGGTAATACTCATCTTTTGTATAATCCTGTTTTTTATCGATTTCTGAAAGTGCATATTGCATTCTGTCCAGGTATCTCTTTGAATAGACATTAAAAATATGGAATGCCGCAGAAAGATCTCCATTTTTGATGTCTTGCGCAAGGTTGTTTCTGTACGCTTGAAATTCATCAATATCCGATTGAAGCAAGTAATTTTTACCTTGATCCAGACTTTTGATTAGATTATCGTATATGATACCCGATATCGAATCATTCATTTTGACCTTTTTGTAGCTCGCATTTTCCAATAATCCAGAGACTTCCTTAGCGATGATCTGATGTTGTGTGCTTGGTTTAAGCCCTCCATCATCAGGAAGCGCTACCCGTGGTTTTGAACCACAAGAAACAATGGATACAACAAAAAGTGCAAATATGAGTTTCCTAAACATATTTTCGACGGTTTTAATAATCATTCTTTTTAAAAAATATTCAGCTCTTATTGATAAGCGTGCTAAATTTAGTGAAATTCATAGCACATTATCGCAGAATCTAAAAATTTATTTGATTTATCCTTCAATATTTACAAAAAGCTTAAAATCTCTTTGTGAACTGCTCTTTCAACAGACCAATAGAAGAGGCAGATTGTTTTAACTGTTTCAATTGTACAGTTCATTCTTTAACTGTGTATAGGCTTTATAGGTCTGATCAGCCGATGGGTAGTCTTTTAAAACAAGGTACACCTCGCCAAGTTTGTCCAATATAGCGAGCGACAGCTGTTTATTATTTTCATCGGAGGCCAATTCTGCCGCCTGCACAAACTCTTTGATCGCCACTTTATAATTGCCATCTTTTTGTTTGGAGGAGGCCAGCAAGTATTCAATTTCGGCGAGCTCGCTACTTAATTTTTTTGCATTGGCCAAGTCGCGGGCTTGTAGCAGAAACCACTGCGCCTCGGTAAATTTATTCTGTTTAAAATAAATTTCGGCAAGCATTTCCCAGGCAAAGATTTTCCCTTCATACGCTTTTGCCTTATTGAATAGTGGGATTGCACTGCGGATAATATTATTTTCGGCAGTTTTATAATTTCCCTGACCAGCTCGGGCCATGGCAATTAAAAGCCAAGCATTGGCTTGCTCCGCATAACTTTTGCTCGTCATCGCATAGGTATGATAATTTTGTGCGCCCTCCTCGGCACGTACAAAGTCTCCACTATACAGCTGGAAGTTGCTGATGTTCATATTTATGGTGGCTATATCATCCCTGTTATCGGTACGATTTGCCAAGGAAAGTGCTTGATATAGAAATTTTGATGTATTGCTACTGTCGTTATTTTTAATGGAAAATAAGGCCGCTTCATTCGATAAGGCATAACCCGCCATCCAATTTTGAGTCTTTTTCTGGGCTTCAATTGCATCATTCCAAGCATTTGCTGTCGGCGGCATGGGATTCATCAAATATTGAAAATGTCCCAAGTTATTGGTGCTTCGGAGCTGCAATAGCAATCGCTGGAGCAGGAGCTGTCTTGCGATTTCTTTGCTGAAAGGTTTTTTGTCCGCATAATTTTCTGCCAGTATTTCGTTGGCTGTTTTCGGCGGTGGTAAAAAATAGACCTCGGGACCGATACCCTTAAACGAAGCATCGTATTGTTTTATCGCGCCAGTGTAATCTTTGTCTGCGCTTTGTGCCATAACCCGACAAGGTATATTCATGTACATTGTCAGGATGGTAAATATAGAGATCCAGTATTTTGTCATTCTCATAAAAGATTACGTTAGAATTAACGTCTACATAAACTTAGCTATGTGGCATATTCGAGCAATGTACTGCTTTCTTCGATAAACTTGCGCGCTCGGTTATGCTCTACCAAAAGCAATTTACATATATCAAAGAGCAAATATGACGAAAAATTGTGTGAAAAAATGTTAAAGTAATATCGGACGACGAATGATGGGCCTTGAAACTGAGTTAGTGAAAGCATGAGGTTTATCGCTTTGCGAAAATTAAATGGGAGAGTTTTGCTGATTAAAGCTAAAATATTTAGTCGTCGTGCTGTTTTAATGTTTAACTTTGTGTTATGGCGACACGAATTCCATTAGCAGAACGACTTAGACCTCGACAATTGAGCGATTATGTAGGACAGCAGCATATTGTTGGGCCAGACGCAGTACTTTATCATGCCATCCAGCAAAAGAATATTCCTTCCATGATTCTGTGGGGCCCTCCAGGGGTTGGGAAAACAAGTTTAGCTTTGTTGATAGCTCGAGAACTCGATCGGCCGTTCTTTTCATTGAGCGCGATTCAAGCAGGGGTTAAAGATATTCGTGAAGTGATTGAAAAAGCCGAACGGCTGATGAACTTCAATCAGGATCAGCCTATTTTATTTATTGATGAGATTCACCGTTTTTCCAAGTCACAGCAAGATTCGCTTTTAGGGGCAGTCGAGCGGGGGCTTGTGACTCTTATTGGCGCGACAACAGAAAATCCGTCGTTTGAGGTCATCTCGGCATTGCTCTCGCGTTGCCAAGTGTATGTATTGGAGCATCTTTCGGAAGAAGATCTTATTGGATTGATTCAAAAAGCATTACATGAAGATGAATACCTGCAGAAACAGGCTATTGTTGTCGAGGAATATGAAGCTCTGTTGCGATTGTCGGGTGGCGACGCGCGTAAGCTATTGAATGTGCTTGAGCTGGTTATCAACGCGTCTGTGTTACATAAAGAGCCGATTACCAATGCCTTTGTTCTGAAACAGGTGCAGCAAAATATGGCCATTTATGACAAGGCAGGGGAGCAGCATTATGATATTATATCCGCTTTTATTAAATCGATTCGCGGGTCTGATCCGAACGCAGCGGTATATTGGCTCGCGCGGATGATCGAAGGGGGAGAGGATCCATCCTTTATTGCACGACGGCTTTTGATTTTGGCTTCCGAAGACATTGGCAATGCCAATCCGAATGCCTTGTTGTTAGCAAACAATTGTTTTCAGGCGGTGAATGTTATTGGATGGCCCGAATCACGTATTATTCTTTCGCAAACGGTGATCTACTTGGCTACCTCAGTCAAAAGCAATGCTTCCTACGAGGCAATCAATAAGGCACAGGCCTTGGTGAAGCAAACCGGAGATCTATCCGTCCCGTTGCATATCCGTAATGCACCGACCAAATTGATGAAGGACTTAAATTATGGTGCTGAATACAAGTATGCACATGCCTATCCGGGGAACTTTGTCGTCCAAGAATTTCTTCCCAAAGAAATCAGCGGCGTCAAATTGTATGAGCCTGGACAGAATTCGCAGGAGGAAAAATTGAGACAGAGTTTAAGGGACAAATGGAAGGAAAAATATAAATATTAATGTGGTTATAGCAAAAGGCGAGCGTAAAAGCTCGCCCAGTGCAGATATGAACAACGAAATTTTAGATCTCTGTAGCAGGTTTGTTTTTTAGGGAAAACGCACGCTTAGGAGGTAAGGATCTCTCAGGGGCATTTTCCCGCTTCTCAGTTTCAGCATCTATGCTATCTTTAGCGTCTCCCCGCGCTACTTTTTTATTTTTTTCACTTTCTTTTTTAGCGGCATGTAGCATTTTTTTAAAGATTAACACTCCGATTATACCCAGGCATAGCCAGAGTAGGTCTACCAATAAAATGTCTTTTGCTCCTGAACGATACGTTTCCCATATCCAGTTCCCCGTTTTTATTCCATTCACAATAGGTACTGCTAGGGACAATATCGAGCCAAGCAGGAGTGTTTCTAAGTTTGTTTTCCCTATGTTACGTCGGATGATGTAAAAAACACCCAATGCCAGCCAGCTATAGAAATAAATATGAAATATAAAAGGCTGGTCCACTTTCGCCGCCAGCTTGACCGCGATAAAGGTCATTGCTGTGACGGGGAACATCGTCAGGCAGCTGGCCATAAATACATTGGCCGCCCAAAAGTTAAAGATGCGTTTGCGCTTGGGAATATTATTTTTATCACGTGCGACCAACCAGATCAGAATACCCGAAATGATGACAAAACAACCCATGATACCCAGCACAAAGTAAATGATTTTGACCGGATAGCCTCCAAAATCAGCTAGATGTAAACGGTAAATGAAACCCTTCATATAATCTAGATAGGAACCGTTTTCTGCGGCAGATTTTTCAAAGAGAATCTTATTATCGGTTACGCGATAGATCAGTCTTCCGGAACCGGCAAAGTTTTTATCGATATTGGCATCATATAGTGCTACGACATGCATGCTTTTGTCACCATAGTTTTTGATAAAGATGCGGTTCATATGGCTGTTTGGCCATTTTTTTTCCAGCTTATCCAAAAAATCGCCCATGTTGAAGGTTATGGTGAGCGGTTCATACAAATAAGTATATTTTGTATTGTCGTTGTAACCGAGCGCAGCATAGACCTCATCCTCCTTGCCGTCGTACAGGTACTTGCTAAAGGGAATAATCAGTACCGAGTTCACAATCAGTACGATCCCCGTCAGCGCATACATAAACTGGTAAGGGAATCCGATCACGCCGAGGGCCGTGTGCATATCGGTCCATACCGTTTTCCATTTGTTTCCGGGTCTAAATACAAAGAAGTTAGATTTGATTTTGTCCCAGTGAAGCATTAGACCGGAGATCAATGCGAATAGGAAAATAAACGAGACTAGTCCAGCCAGGGTATAACCAAAAGGTCTTCCGATATTGATTCCGATCTGGTTAAGCGGAGCAAGGAAATGGAGACGATAGAGAAACTCTCCCATGGTATAGCCATCGCTGTAGTCCGAAGGTTTTTTTGTCGTCAGGTCATAGGTGAAATACATTGAATCCTCAGTCCCACGTCTGCCACGGCCTCTTTTTTTCTTTTTTCCTTCCTCTACGTTCGCTTTTCTATTCTTTTTTTCATCCAGTTCTTTTTTTGCTGCCAATTCTTTGGCCTTGTTGGCGACGATTGTATCTTGAGAAGTACCTATATTGACATAGCTCGCATGGCCATTATGCTGCATGTAAAATGTAATATCCCGGCCTTTGAGTTCTTTGATTTGGCCAATAGAGTCCAAAAGGTGATCAAAAACAACATTTCGGTAGGTTCCGCCTTTGTCGGACTCATTTTTTTGCCAGGCATTGATTTCATTTTTAAAAAATGAAAAGGATCCAGCAAAGAAAATCACATACAAGATGGCGCAGATGATTATACCTGAGATCGTATGGGTATTGAAATAGATGTTATAACGTCTTAGATTCATGGTTCAGGTAGTTATAGGTACATAAAGATGCTGTAGAATACTGCAATCAAGATTAAATAGATACCCCATATCAGCCAACCGTTTCTTGAAAGAAAGGCGACAAGCAATAATATTCCCCAAGCGATAAAACCCGTGACATAGGCTGTGATCAAAATGTCTGTTTTATCAAATACTTTTGTTAGGCAAAGGTGGAGGTATAACATCACGAAATAACCACCAAAGAATCCGGCGGTCAATTTGAGGACACGTTGCAATGGGCTGCTTAGATATTTTTTATTGGCCGGCATGTTTTAAAAAATAAAAAATTCAAAAAAAAGAGCGATCAAAAAGACAATCGTCAGTTGTTTCCACTGAAAATACCGATAGGGCCATAAAAGTACAATCAGGCTGAAGAACCCCATAGTATAGGCGCCAAAAGCCAATGTACCGGAAAGGATACCCTGTAAGTACATGGTCAATATCCAAGAAAGGCCGAGCAGGACTATAGCTAGTATCCTTGAGCGGTTTTTATCTTTTACAAGATTCAACAAGAGGCTGGGACCTTGTGCTATTTTGACCTTTTCGGAAGAAAAGTACCAGAAAAAGCTACCGGCGAAAATAACCAGCAATAAAAATGTGTACATAATGAGGTCTGTTGATTTATACATATACCCAATATGTGTATTCGCATATTGGGTATATAATTATCAGTATAAAAAAGACTAGTCTAAGTGTTCAATTGCGGTAATAGCACCACCTTCAACTTTTAAGCCTTTGGTCGCCGTTGCAGCCGAAGCGTCGATCTTATACACATAGCTTTCTCCAGAAGTTAGGTTTACGCCAATGTAGCCTGTTTTGCCATCTTTTGTTGTATAATTATTTCTCTGTGTAAATGATTTTACTTCATCGGCTTTTGGTAAACCCGACACAATTTTAAATGTTTTGTCTACGACATTTACAGCTGCAATTGTTGCCGCTGCGCTGTAAGTGCCATCGGATTGTTTTTTCTTTGAACTTACGATGAAATTGTTTCCGCCTACATAAGTCCAGTTAACGATATTGTAACCACCTGAAATCTCAGCTACATTAAAGAAATAGTTTTTGTCAAATTCTGTTGTACCGGATGCTATCTTTAAGATTGCCGCGGGATTAGTTGTTGTGATTTCAGATTTTGTAGGATCATCTTTTCTTTTTGACGTGGCATTTGCTGCGGAGAACGCATAGATATCACCATTTTCTACCGTACCTAGACCGTTGGTAAAGTATTGACCTACATAGCTTGTACGTTCATCTGTAAAAACTTTTTCAAGTTTCATATCAGGATAAGAAAATACAGCAACCCAAGCTTTGTTAGGGTATTTTGTTGTAAAAGAAGAGCTTTCTATACAAAAGAAAGGTGCATAGACTTTATTTCCTACTTGTGTCAACCAGCTAAAATATCCAATTTCACCATTGTTAGCTAATTCTAGGGCATTCATGGAACTTTCACCCACGATCGTAAGACTATTGGTATTTACTCTATACCAAGTATGCGTTGGTGTAGCTAGGTTTCTTGACATCTTAGCCATCAGTACATCGTCATTTACCGCAGCAAAAGCAGCTACAGTTTCTGATTGAAAATTGGTCAATTTTTTTAATTTACTATCCACGAGATTGTAAGCTGTTACTGCTCCCGGATTGCCTTGACCATACAAAAAACTGAAAAATTTATTATTGGTTGTAAGGTAATAACGATAAGTGCCATCTTGTTCCACACCATTCCCAATAATAGAAACTTTACCTTCGTCGAGCGAGCTAGATGTTACAAGGTAATCGGCTACCCCCGTGCTGGCAATAGGTGTTACCGCTACAATATATTTTCCTGTTGTATTTTCACCGGGTGTAGGTTCTGGCTCTGGAGCGACATTGGGCTCACTTTTAGAGCAAGATGTTATTAAGATAGCTGCTGCTAGGATTGATAATAACGATTTTGTTTTCATGTTTTAAATATTAAAAATTATTATTTATTGAAAAAATAACGTAGGTTCAAATAGAATCCACGGCTTGGTTTCTGTAAGCTGAAATTATCCACAAGAAGATTGTCTGTGAGATTTTTGCCTTCGAAGGCAATATTATAGCGTCCGTTTGCAATAGAGTAGACCACATTTCCGTCCAGTGCCAGTTGCATTGGAATCTGGCGTTTTTCGGAATCCTCATCCGTACCTCCCAAAAGAGGCCAGTAGAGCCAAAAGCGATGTACATATTGTAGGCTGCTTCCGAAAGTTAACTTGTTGTCTTTGCCGCCAAGGTCATACAAGGTTACTGCTGCATTGAGGTTTCCGAAAAAGTACGGGATGTTAGGCATTGCTTTTTTGTAAAGAGGACTTACACCTGTATAATCAGGCTCGTACATTTGCGTATTAACGACCGATTGATACGTCATATTTACACCGGCAGTGAACCAATTGCTATGCGAATAGTGGATATCCAAATCGCCGCCGATGGAGCGCACGCCATCTCTATTGTCGGAGATATATTTGGTTTGGTTATTGTTTAGCCTTTGGTAAATAAAATTATCGGCATTTCGATAAAATCCATTTGCCATTATAGCAAATCTATTCACGCTATTTAAAGTAAAGTCATAATTCAGACCAAGGTTAAAGTTGTTACTATATTCAGGGGTTAGGTTAAAATTGCCTTCATAGGTTGCCACATCGCCAAAGAGCTCGTCTGGTGTAGGCATCCGGACAGTCAATTCATAGGATCCCTTTACCTGTAATGCGGGGGTAAAATAGTAAGCTATTGCTGTGCCGTAGCCCCATTTTGAGAGATCCTTTGTGATCTCGCCGGCTCCCTGAACATTATGTTGGTGATAATTTTTTAAGAATGCATTGACACTATAGCGGTCTTTTACATCATATTGATAGCCAAAAGTCAATACATTTTTTTGGCTGAGTTTTGATCTTTCTAGGGAAGCATTTTGTGGGTTTACTTCATCGCTTCCCATCCGTTTGAACGAGTTGAACACATCCGTTACAGATATACTATGGTGCTCAGAGATTCTATAGTTTAAAATGGCATTGGCCACGGCCAGGTTATTCTTGTACTTATACATGGAATAAGAACTTTCTCCGCCGACGCCCAGTATTTCCTTTCGGTTACCATACCAGTCAAATCGAGCATGTACAGTATCGATATTCTGTTCTGTGCCTACATTGATGTTGCCATTTAGTGTCAGATCCAAACCTTTGGTAAACAAATCAGACTTTCTGTATTTTAGGGTTGGCATCACCGTATTTCCTCTGTGATGCCAGCCACCGAAAGGAGGAGACATGCGCGCTCCGGTCTGAATTTCTTTGTAGCTTTTGCCCAATACGATTCCAAAAAGTAATTTATCCGCATAAGATTTATTGACCACGCCGATGTTGGCAATCAACGACTCATTATGGTAGGTGTCATGAAACCGTTTCAGTGTGGCACTTTTATCATAAGCCCCCGTGTTGATATCTGCAGCTTCGACTGTTACCTTGTAGTTATTGTCCGAATAGTTTTGGAATGCATTCAACTGGAAAAACAGCCCATTTTTAGTGGTATGTGCCGCATTGATTACTGTGCGATGCGTATTGAATGATCCGTAGGAGTAAGACGCATCTACATAGCTTTTAAAGCGATCGCCAGTTACGATGTTGACAGCCCCGCCCAATGCGTCGGAACCCAGCCATACAGGCACTACTCCTTTATAAACTTCGATACGTTCGGCGATATTTATCGGAATATTGTTGATTTGAAATGCAGATCCAAAATTCTCCATGGGGATACCATCGATAAAATAACGTACTTGACTTCCATTGAAACCATTTAGCATCAGGTTAAAGTTTGATCCCACGCCTCCTGATTCGCGTACACGTACACCGGCTACCTGATCAAGAGCACTTGAGATATTTAGCGTTGTATTGTACAGCTTGGTTGCATCTACAGCAGTTACATTGAAAGCTTGTCGATTCACTTCCTGTGCCTTGGTGCGGCCAAATACTTCAACCTGATCAATTTCTCTTTGATCCGATATTAATTCAAGATTTAAGGTGTTCTCGCCCGTTTTAAGAACAATGGTCTTTGATAGGTTTTGGAAGCCTACCGCCGAAGCACTGATTGTAATGCTTCTCTCTTTGATGTTTTTGATCTCATAATATCCGTTTTCATCAGTCGATAAATTGATTTTACCAATACGGATGGTTGATCCCGCAATGTTTTGTTGAGTTTGAGTTTTTACAAATCCTTTTAGTGAGGCTGTGAACTGTTGTGCGTTTACTGTACAGTGAATGAAAAGGAGAAATAAAATATTATGGAACTTAATGTTTTTCATGATAGATTGATCCAATGATCGTTTATATACTTGTTGAATATTTATTTAGATTAATTATAAACAATGCAAATGTATGAATAATCTTTTCCCTGACAAATCATTTGTTAAAAAATGTTATTTTTTTAAAACCTTTTGTCCTTTTTGCTGTTTTAATAACGTTTTTCAATAGGTAGTAAACACGTTGGCAATCTCCAAGACTAGCGTGTTTTTTTTATTGTAGATCGGCTTAAATTATTTATGTTTGTTTTACAAATGTTTCAACTATGAACTTAGAGCCTTTAAAACAAACAGGACGTTTGGCTACTATAGCACTGACCGGACTTTTTGTCTTCTCTTGTAAAAAGGATACCCCTAAACCGGAGCCTGAGCCCGAACCAGTGGAGCGTACCGAAGCGCAGCTGATCAAGGATGATATCTACAAGTATTATAAACTATATTCACTCTGGGACAAATCCATTCCTGATTATACGAGTGATCCTGCTCAATTTACCGATAAATATGGTTCAGCCGATTTGGTGCTCGATGCGCTGAAGAAGATGACACCGGCACATGCTGCCTATTCAAGTGGTGTATTGGATCGGTTTTCCTATATGTTGGGGCTCGATGGCTATAACACCGGAGCAACGGCTTCTGGTAGGCTTAAGATGGACAGCAATGATGGTTATGGCATCTATGTGCAACTGGGTACAGAAGATGGAAAAACGGCACAGCCCATTATTTATTTTGTAGAAGGCGGTTCTCCTGCTCAAAAGGCTGGTCTCAAACGGTCTGATTTTATTACAGCTGTCAACGGGGATTCCGATTACTCGATCGCTGTCACTTGTACAAATACCGGTTGTACCATCAATGATGCAAGTGCGCGGGATAAAATGATGAACAAACTGAATACAGCGCTAGACGCAGGCACGCTCAAGCTGCAAGTTAAACATCAGGACGGAACAACGGAAACTGAAGATCTTACTTACGCTAATGGTTACACCATTAACCCAATTTATAAAGATGAGGTCTACACCTACAATGGCAGTAGTGTCGGCTATTTGGCCCTGTCTTCCTTTGAAGAGATTAGCAGCAGTGCGACCAACAAAAAAAATATGGACGATGCCTTTACGAAGTTCCAAAATGCGAATATCAAAAGCCTGATTGTCGACCTGCGTTACAATGGTGGCGGCTACGTCGAATCTTCCGCCTATGTTGCCGATAAAATCGCAGGCACCATCGGCGCGGATAAGCGATTGATGTTGACCTATGACGTAAACGATTATATTAAAAATGATGCAAAGCTCAGCAAAGAATTTGCAAATACTTACTTCAGCGGGAGCAGTGGTCTCAATCTGACTAAAGTTTACTTTCTCGTGAGCGAAGGTACCGCCTCGGCAGCAGAGATGCTGATCAATGTGCTCAAACCACATCTGACCGTACAGGTGATCGCTTCGGGCACCCGAACTTATGGTAAGCCCGTTGGTTTCTTTGAAGAAGTGATTCGAAATAAAGTCTCCTTTTGGCCGGTATCCTTTATGCTGCGTAATTCCAAAGGGGTATCTGAGTATTGGGATGGGCTTACTCCAGATAAAAGCAATGTCGATGATTATGTTTTTGTTGACTTCGGTGATAAGAAGGAGACGATGCTGGCTACGGCATTGAATGATGCTTTACCCGGTATCACAGCGAAGGCCGCTTTAAGTACCGTGAGCAGCAAAAGCCGTCGAAGTATTAGCCAAGGGCAGGTCAACACCCGCCCCGAGCGTGGCATGTTTAAGAGACGCTAAACAAGCAAGCTCAACGCAAATGCCCCAAGTCATCTACGGAGAACTTGGGGCATTTTTTTATCCCTTTTTCGCCTTGTGTTCGTACTTGCTTCGGACAACGTTCGGGGCTGGTCGGTGTCTGTAGAAACGTTGTACATATACTGACCAGATAATTCCTGTTCGGGGTCTGGTCAAGGTCTGTTGCATATTGGGTCAACGTCTGTCCGTATTCGAATCAGGTACGAACAAAGTACGAAGCTGATCCCTTTTATTCGTTTGGAAATAGAGCCGAATGGCACAGTTCTGCTGCAGCAGCATCCGGTAAGCATTTTAAATAGCCTACAGGAACCTGAGCGATGATTTTTTCCAGAATGGTATTCATGTTCGAAAATAATTCCTTGTTCCATCGTATAGAAGTACAGCTAGGCAATACCGCGATGAAGCCTTTGAGGCCATTCTGCCATTCGAACTCGTTCATTGGAGCCTGTTGCAGGCGAACAAATCCCTGTAAGGGCAGCTGTTCGTTTTTATAACATGGGGTCTTACCGCTCCATGGAGTTCCATAAATTAACACCCCTTTATCGCTTATTCGAATGGCGGGATTATCGTCATTAAGTAGGACGGTATTTGGAATATGCTTTAACCAAAGGCGGCTATGTGTGCTCTTACCCGTACCGCTCTTGCCTAAAAAGGCGACACCTTTGCCGTTATGGTTTGCGACGGAAGCATGGATCATGATGGTTTGGTGTAGTAGACTGGCCTGTCCAAAGATCATCATCGCCATCCAGGTAATGACACCGCTCTGTTCATCCGCTGTGCTTTCCGGAACATACAGTACAGACTGTTCAAAGTTTCGGTCACTTTGGAGATACCAGGCCGCATTGCCCTGCTCGTTGATAATTGTCGTGATAAAAGTATCCTCTTTTTCATAAAAGCGAAACCGGTCTCCCCATGCAATAGATTCGTCTGTGCGAAGTATCCCCATCTCCTCAGGTATCGGTGCTTTTGCTAAACTGATCGTGATGCTGATGTCCGTTTTCTCTGCGAGGTCTAGCCATTGGAAGTCCCGGAATGAAGGCAGAAGCTGTGCCAGGGGATAGTGTGTGGGATGATTAAATTCCAATACCAATTCCGCGATGCGGTAGCGTGTCTGGGATAATTCGGATGATTTCGTCAAATTCATGTCTAAATAATTATTTCACGAGCGCGCTATGCCCGATTTGTCTTCTAAACTTTGTTTGAAAAGTCGGCTTACTCTATTTTTCCGTCATTTCTTTTTACTTCATAGCTGTTGTCAGCTATTTCTTTTTCATTTGTCTATTGTGCCGATATGCGTGTTATTGATCCGCTATGTTGCTCGAATAATGCTTAGTCGAGATAAATACGTTGCTGGCATTTTTCGGACAGGTGCAAGTCATGCGTTACAAATAAGCAGATTTTGTGCTTTCCATGTTCCAATAGTCGTTGAATTAACGTATCTGAGGTGGTCTTATCCAATGCAGAGGTCACCTCATCGAAGAGCCATATATCGCCGTCGTGCATTAATGCGCGAGCGATGGCAACCCGTTGTGCCTGCCCTTCAGATAAGCCGATACCAGATTCACCGACGACTGTATCGATTCCGTCGGGGAGGTCAAATACAAATTCCGCACAGGCCAGCCAAAGTGCTTTTTGTATATCCATTGATCCTTCTTCTTTGACATGAAGGAGTAAATTCTCACGAATGGTACCACTGAATAGCGTATTTCCCTGCGGAATATAAGCGAGGTTGATCCGATGGCTGGCGGTTAGTGGTCTTTCACCATTTCTGTCTATGAGCGAGATCTCTCCTTTTTCAGCTTTAAGCAATGCCAGTAACAAACGTATCAATGTTGTTTTCCCTTTTCCGCTTGGTCCGATGATAGCCGTAGGCTCACCTGCTTTTAAGGAAAGGTTCAAATTCTGTAAAACCCACTTATCTTCATAACGGAAAGAAAGGTCGCTGATACGGAGCTCCTGTGTCTCGTGGAGGCGTTGCGGTGTCACTTGCGGTTCGATTTCGCCGGTCTGTAGCTCCAGTAGACGGTCTGCGGATACGCGGAACCGGACAAAGCCAGGAATATAGGCAATCAATGCGAGAATAGGCGATTGTATCCGTGCAACTAATTGCAGGAAAGCGGTCATTGTACCAAATGAAATCAGGCCCGACTGCAGTCGGTAAATCCCCCAAATAAAAGCAACCAAATAACCTGCATTCATGGCCACTTTCATAGCCCCTTGCGTATAGGTGGAAAAGTTGAGCTGACGTATTTTCAACAAAAATAATTGATGTTGGCTGGCCAAGAGTTTCTCTCTTCTTTTAGGGAAGATGCCCATTGCTCGAATAAGCAGACGAAAACGTAGATTTTCCTGAAGTACTTTTGAAAAATTGCTTTCCTCCTCCTTGACTTCCTTGCTGAGCTTACGCATCTTACGGAAGTATAATTTTGAAAATACAAATAAGGGGGATATGGCCAGGATCATCAGTGCCAGCATGGGGTCCATATACCATAGAAAACCGACTGACGCCAATAATTGGATCGTGGTCAATAGAAATGACAAGAATGTATTGGCGATGGTATTGGCGACTTCTTCACAGTCCGTCTGGATGCGGATCTGAATATCGCCTGTATGCCAATTTTTAACTAATTTCCATACCGAGAGCATTTGGGCATCGAGCATCGTTCGCTGCAGCTGAAGTGTGAGTGTCAATTTGATCTGCTCCATCATGCGACCTGAATATCCCTTGATACCTACATTTAATGCAATACTTCCAACGATACCAATAAGCAGCCATTTTAGTGGCAGATTTCCATGGGATGTGGCGGTGTCAACAGCCTTTTTGGATAGAAATACAAAGGCGAGGGAAAGCCCGATGCAGATCAGTTCCAGTATGAAATAAAGGAACAACTTACTTCGGTATCCCTGGCTAATCGACCAAGCCCAGCGTAGATGTTGCTTCAGGCTATTGTTATTCATTTTTCCAACAATCCCTGTTTTTGGAAGTCCTGAAGAAGAATTTCTGCATCGGATTTTGCCTGATCCATGTCCACATCGTAGTTTTCACAAAGTAATTCGACGATACTGTCTATATTGAATTCTTTCCCTTTGAGCTGTTCCCACAACCATGCTGCAGTGATATTTAGCGTATAAACCGTTGACAGGTCAACCATATCCTGACTCGGATCCACGATTAAATGATCTGAACCAATTGTTCTCAAAACTAAATCTGATCTTAATTTCATAAGGTTAAATGTTTCTATAAATTTTATTTATCAATTAAATGATCAATAAATTATTGAAGTAAATTATAAATATAATATTCTCGATGCATGCATTTCCGATGTTTTTGACTTGATCAGCATACATACGCCCAAACATAGGGAAATAGAATTTTAGATACAATAATTAAGTTACTGTTTTTAAGGCCCCTTATCTATATTTTAGTGGCTTTCCGTTTTTCCTACAGCTAATCGAAGGAAGATAACGAAGTGAAAATTTACTGCTGCTTTAAAGCGCGTACAGTTTCACGCAGACCTTCTTTTGCTGTTTTGGGCAAACGCTCGATTGCTAAGGCAACCTTGATTTTTTTGTTTGAAACCACAAGATTGCTTGTCAGCTTTTTTAAGCGCCATGTATTTAGCGGGAACGCTCTGGTATGGTCTCCTAGCTTAGATAAGAAAGAGATGATCCGTTTTGGCAAGGGAAAACAAGGGATTTTCAGTCCTGTCTCTTGTTTCATGATTTTCACAATCTCATTTGACGATAAGGTTTCGTCATCGGATAGATGATAGATGCCTGAGCTCAATTTTTCGTTTTGTAAAAGGATCTGTTCAATAAAGAAGCAGAAGTTATCGATGGAAAGAAAAGAGCGTTTATTCTTAAATCGCACCAATGGATAGGGGATTCCCTTGCTGACTATAGAGAACAACTGTTTTAAATTGCCTTTGTCGCCAGCGCCGTGCACCATGGGAGGACGTAAAATAATTAATTTTTTATTTGCGGGCAGTTTCTGGTTCAGCAGCCATTCTTCAGCTGCTTGTTTGGATCTCCCGTAGGGAGATACAGCATTATAATTGGCATTTTCTGAAAGTGACTGAGCAGATTCAACCTCTTCAATAGCTGCGAGGGAGCTAATGTGAATAAACAACTTTGCCTGTGAGGAAATGAATAGTTCAAAAGCTTTTTTTGCGAGTTCAAAATTGGCATAGAAGAAATCGTATTCTGTTGCCTTTCCCGTAAAATCGTGTGCTTTGCCGACTAAATTGATCATGCAGTCGGATGAAATATGGCTGTTCATCCAGCTGAAGTCTCTCATGGAAACAAATTCACATTGAAATGGATCCTTGAGTTTTTGACTTAAATGACTTCCAATGAAGCCATTGTTTCCCCCTAAAACTAATACTTTCATCTTAATACCCTTAACTCTTCTCTCTAATATTTATATAGCTAAATAAATATATTCAATTATTTTAGTATTTCGCGTGACGAGTCTTTTAATCTGTTGTTAAATAGGTTGTTAACAAGGGTAATTAAAAGAGCGATTTTGAAGGATATTTAACATTGTGAAAAACTTTCTTCCTAATTTGAGCTAAAATAACTGGTGTAAATATACATATATTTACTTATTTTTATTTACTCAACGTTAATTCTATCTAAATTGCTACAGTTTAATGTTAATTTTTTTTAAAGTTTAGCATTTCATTGAAATACCCAAGTAGAAAGGAAGTCTTTTACTCAAAAGTAAATGCTTTCGGGTGAAGGTTTTTATCTGGTGGTTTTATAATATCAATTTACATTGTTGGAGAATGTTCTTTACTGGTTATGGGATCAAAATTATTTGATCGATCTATTTGTGCTAGAATTAATCAGTTTTAATTTGGTGAGGGCACGGCGCAGTAACCGGATATGGTACCAGCCCAATCCACGTATTCTTGCCCAGGGCCGGTCAATGTCAAAGGCCTCTCCTCCGACTTGCGGATAATGCATATAAGCAATAGCGATGATATCTTTCGCTGCCACGTATTCGCGAAGTACAAGATTCCCATCGCCTGCTAATATATATTGGTCATTTTTTTTACCTACAAAACGATGGAAGACAAATTTATCCTTGTCTTTGGCTAGTATATTGCTGCCTAAAGCAAGCGATTGCCCCTGATAAGCTCGTAATAATACAGTATCCCCATCCCGAATAAATGGACACATGCTATTGCCCTTGACGCGTATGCGGACCTCCTTGCCTTCACTCAATAGGCGTTGTACCTCAGCGAAATAGTCTTCATTTGAAATAACCCGTGTTTTGCCGTCGTTTGTGTTTTCAGACATCAACTAAGAATTGGTTTTAACAAAATAAGCAATGACCTGCTGCAAATAGGTGTCTTTTAATAGTACCTTTTTATTTTCATCCAACAGGTAAATCGTTGGCGAAGCTTTGAGGTCGTATAAATTGAAAGACAATATTTTACTCTCGCTGTCAAAACCGTTGATCCATTGTTCGGACAGTTGTGACTGGTAGTTTTTCCACTTTGTGCGGTCTCCCCAAGGATCGATAGCGATTACCTGTACCTGTAGTTGAGTAAAGAGCTGTACCAATTGTGGTGTATCACGAAGTTGGTGGATGGTTTCTTTGCAATGTGAGCAGTCAGGATCGTAAAAGATCAAGAAGGTATATTTAGCTTTTGTATCCGATAGCTTTTGTTTTTTGCCCTTCGCCAATTCATAACTGAAACCTTCCGCGGTTTGCCCTTCTTTATTTCGAAGTACCAATTTATAAATTGGTCTATAGGCTTCTTTTTCAAGATCAGAAAGCAAATCTGTTTTAATCAGATAGCGTAATACCGATTCGTAAACGATATCATTGCGCATGGGCGAATTGCCGTCATACAAGTAATGTTCATATTGTTTGATGAAATAATCGAAGCTTGTTCGATTGACTTTTGCTTTGTCTAACATGAGATCTACCGCGTTATCTCTTGTTGCAGAATCTGGAGTCTTTGCCAATAGCTGAAGAAAATCAGCAAGTTGTTGTTCTCCTTTTTCCGGATTTTTTACCTGAGCCGTGTCCTGCATGTCAAATTTATCCCAGAAATGGAATAAACTGCTGTCGGCGGCACTCAGCGTTTTTTCGCTTTGTTGTGTCGGATTGCTTTTCTGTTTGTCTTTTGTATTGTCCCTACAGGAGCAACAGAACAGGGCAATTACACATATGGATAGCCAAAGGCTAAAGAATGGACTTTTCATTTAAATTTATGCTTAACTTTACGAAGTTAATAAAACTTTCATGATTCTACTTGAACGAATCTATTCCTGTTCTGTAAGTTTATAGTGATCGTAAGAATGAGATGTCACTAAATGGGAGCACTTCGAATGGATTCTAAATAGAGTGATGTACAGCAAAATAGAGAGGTATATATTTTATTATTGAATACGAATTAAAATTAAGAAGTAGCGAATACCCTATTAATTACGTTATAAAATTTTGATAAATCCTCCAGCCAGCTAGGTCAGATGAGGGAAAATGGACTTCGTTGAGTAAATTTATAAACCATTTAATTAAATAGTTTTACTAATTTTGCGGCAAATACCGCGGTGTCGATGAAAAGAATAATATTATGGTTATGCCTTGCAGGATTTGTGGGTACAGTATATGCACAGACCAATCCTGCCAATATAAAAGTAGACAATCTAAGTGATGCACAGATTGAACAGTATGTGAAACAAGCCGCTTTAATGGGTTATGACGAAAGTCAGTTAGACGGTTTCGCACGTGCACAGGGTGTTTCAGCTGTAGAAGTTCAGAAATTAAAAGATCGTCTGGCGAAAATCAAACGTAAGAAACAACAACCCGAACAACTAAAAGGAAAGGTAAATAACACGGCTAATAACCGGAATAAGGGGCGCCAAGTAGAAGGTTATTCCAATACAGATTCGTTACAGCGTCAACAATTAAATAAACGCGACTCCATCGAAAATGAAGAAGGAAAACTAAAAATCTTCGGCTCAGATCTTTTTAAAAATAACGCGATTACTTTTGAGCCTAATTTGCGTATGGCGACACCAAGTTCCTATATTATTGGTCCAGACGATGAAATCTTGTTAGATATCACAGGAGACAATGAAGCCTCCTATCAGCTTCCGGTAAGTCCAGATGGAACTATTAAGGTGGAATATGTGGGACAGATCAATGTCGCGGGTTTATCCATAGCTGCGGCGAAAAGCAAGATTGAGCAACGTTTGAGCGGGACTTACCCAGCGCTGCGTTCAGGAAGAACCCAGGTAAGCGTCAATATTGGCAATATCCGCACCATCCGTGTGACTTTGACTGGCGCCGTGACGAAACCAGGTACCTATAGCTTACCCTCTTTAGCGACGGTATTCAATGCATTATATGCCTCTGGCGGACCGAATAAAAACGGAACTTATCGTAAAATTCAGGTGATTCGTGGTAATCGTGTGGTAAGCACGATCGATGTCTATGATTTTTTGGCCAATGGCATACAACAGGGAAATATCCGTCTACAGGATCAGGATATTATTCATATACCTGTATATGGTGCCCGGGTGCAGTTTGAAGGTGAAGTCAAGCGTCCGGCAATTTTTGAAACGGTGCCAGGAGAATCGCTATCGGATATCTTACGTTATGCTGGAGATTTTACAGAGAATGCCTATAGTGCCAAAGTTAAAGTGCTTCAGACAACAGGCCGGGAAAGAAGTGTACAGGATATTTATGCAGATCAGTTTGCAAACTATACACCCAAAGGTGGAGATCAGTATATTGTAGAACCTATATTGGAACGTTTTGCCAATCGTATCAGTGTTTTGGGGGCTGTATTTCGTCCGGGTATTTTTGGTTTAGAGCCGGGTATGACCCTAAAACAGGTATTGGAAATGGCTGATGGTGTACGGGAAGATGCTTTTATGGAGCGTGGTATCATTAATCGGTTGAAAGCAGATAATACTGCGGAGCTGATCAATTTCAATGTACGCGACATACTAGCCGGCACTGCGGCAGATATTCCCTTAAAACGAGAAGATAAGATAGAGATTGCTTCTATTTTTGATTTAAGAGACGAGTATAAATTCACTGTTCAGGGCGAGGTGCGTTTTCCTGGAGATTTCCCATTTGCGAGCAATGCGACTTTGGGAGACCTTATTCAGAAGGCCGGTGGATTTACCGAAGCGGCTAAGAATGCACGTGTAGAAATTGCTCGACGTTTACAAAACTTAGATGTAACCGACCATCGATCGTCGAAAACTATTTTGGTGGATATTAAAGATGGGGTGCTTATGGATCCTAGCATAACGCTGGAACCTTATGATGTCATTTCTATCTTGGGCGACGCTGGTTTCCGTACCCAGCGTCAGGTAAAAATTGAGGGAGAGGTCCTTTATCCTGGTTTTTATACCATTGCACGTGAAGATGAACGTATTTCGGATATTATTAAACGTGCAGGTGGCCTGACACCTTATGCGTATACCGAAGGAGCATCCCTGAAACGTACGGGTATGTCTAAATTGAAAGCCGAAGAGAAAAAGGAAAAGGAGAGATTGAAGAAAGAATTAGAAAAAGATGACTTCGATGAAGATGGTAATAAAAAAGATTCTAGCCTAGATAAAGATGCTGATAAAGACGCTGACAAGAATAATGATGGTTCCAAAGCAAAAAGTGTCGCTTTGGCAAAAGTGTCGCAACAAGGGATGTCAGCTGCTGAGATTGAGCCGAGTGACCTTGTAGGTATTGAATTGAATAAAATCTTAGAGAAGCCTTATGAAAAGGGAGACCTTCTGGTTTTAGACGG
Source organism: Sphingobacterium sp. (assembly GCA_031286695.1). GTDB lineage: Bacteria > Bacteroidota > Bacteroidia > Sphingobacteriales > Sphingobacteriaceae > Sphingobacterium. The sequence goes on from JAITTY010000022.1 coordinate 246,945, forward strand.
CGATATTATCAATGTGCCAAAAGAATTGGAGACAGTGAAGGTTGTGGGTGAAGTCTTGAATCCAAACAACGTAGTCTATGTCAAAGGCAAGAGCTTAAAATATTATGTAAACCAGGCGGGAGGATTTACCGATAATGCCTTGAAGAAACGTGTCTTTGTACAATATGCTAATGGTGCTGTTAAGGGAAAAGATGGTGGGTATCCTGATGTGAAACCCGGAGCAGAGATTGTGGTTCCTAAACGCGCTCCTAGAGAAAAGCTAAGCTCACAAGCTTGGATAGGTATTGGAACCGGTATTGCTTCTACTTTGGCGATTATTATTAGTTTATTTAAATAGTTGGTTTTGGAAAATAGAAATACGCAAATTGTATCCGGGGAATTATCTTTAGGTGAATTAGCGATTAAGATAAAAAGATGGATAAGTTACCTTTTGTCAAAATGGTATATCATTCTCATTCTTTTAGGAATTGGGATAGCTGGCGGGTTATTTTACGCTAAAGCTAATAAACCAATTTATATGGCTACAACTACATTTGTTTTGGAGTCTGGAGATAATAATCCCGGGGGTCTCGGACAGGTAGCTGGGCTAGCGGCATTAGCAGGATTAGATTTCGGATCTTCCAGCGGGGGAATTTTTCAAGGAGACAATCTATTGGAGCTATATAAATCTAGAAAGATGATAGAGGCTGCATTATATGATCCCATTCCTGGCGATTCTTCAGTTTTAATGGTTGATAAATATCTGGAGATAAGTGGGTTGAAAAAAATGTGGGAGAAAAAGAAACCAACTTTATTGAAGATCTCTTTTAAAGAAGCAAAACAGAAGTCATCAGAGTTGCAAAGAGCAAAAGACAGCGTTATGAATAGTATTGTCGCTAATATAAGTGACAAAGACTTGGTTGTAGATAAATTAGATAAAAAGCTGTCTATCATTAAAGTTGAGTTAAAATCAACTAACGAAGTATTTGCGAAAGATTTTAATTCAGCCTTGGTAAAAAAAGTGAATGAATTTTATGTCAAAACAAAAACCAAGAAATCTGAAGATAATATAAAAATTTTACAGCATAAAACAGATTCCGTTAGAGGAGTTTTGAATGGAGCAATAACCTCGGCGGCAATTGTTATAGACAATACTCCAAATCTCAACCCAACAAAACAAGCACAGCGAATCATACCAACTCAGCGTTCTCAATTTTCTGCGGAGACTAATAAAGCTATATTGAGCCAGTTAATCCAAAATTTAGAAATGGCCAAATTATCTCTTATGCGTGAAACACCGTTAATTCAAGTTATTGATGAGCCTGTTTTACCTTTAAGTAAAAAATCAATAGGAGTAATCAAAGGGATTATTTTAGGAGGAGTGCTGGGAATATTTATATCCCTCTTTTTTTTAACGATTTCATTTGCATTTAAAAAATAGCAAAATGTCCCATCGCACCAGTAGGTTAAAGAATAACATTTCATACTCACTATTATTTAAAGGGTTAAGTGTACTTGCTACATTGGCATTGGTACCAATCACATTGAAATTTGTGAATAAAGATCAATATGGTTTATGGCTGGTGTTAAGCAGTATAATTGGTTGGTTTAATTTTTTTGATATCGGTCTCGGAAATGGATTGAAGACTAAGCTGACAGAATCACTTACTGATGGGGATGTTGTAAAGGCAAAGAAATATGTCAGTACAACATATTTACTTCTACTATGCATTTCTTTAGGGCTATTTTTATTATTTATAATTGGTCAGTTCTTTGTTAGTTGGCAAGACATTTTAAATGCACATTTTATGACAGAAAGTGAATTGAAAAGGGTTGCTTTCCTTATTTTTTTCTCTTTCACATTTCAATTTGTACTGAATACAATTGTTACAGTCGCTGCTGCCAACCAAAATACCATCATTGGATCTATAGTCAATCTTCTCATCAATTGCCTGTCTCTTGTTGTGATTTTCCTATTAACGGTGTATGTAAAAACAGGTACGTTAGAAATGCTAGCCATTCCCATGGCTTTAAGTCCAGTATTAATTTTGTTTAGTGCAAACTATTTTTTGTTTAAAGGCAGATATAAGGTTATAGCTCCAAATTATTCATTTTTCGATTCCACCTTATTAAAGGATATTTTTCAGCTAGGCTGGAAGTTCTTTATTATTCAATTGGGCTTAATTTTAGTTTATAATATCGATAATTTAATCATAACCCAGCTATTCGGTCCTGATGCAGTGACTACTTACAATATATCATATCGCTATTTTAGCATTATTACCATGTTATCTGGTATTGTGATGGCACCCTTATGGACTGCGTTTGGAGAAGCCTATAGAATAGAGGATCATACATGGATAAAAAGCACGATAAAGAAAATGCAAATGCTTGTTTTGGGGTTAGGAATTTTAGCTTGTATTATGGCAGTTTCATCTCGTTTTGCCTATAAATTATGGCTGGGGATGGAAATAGATTCGCCTATTTTACTCTCTTGGGTATTAGCATTGTATACCGTTTTGAATGCATTTAGAACTATTTATATATATTATTTAAATGGTCTTGGGATCATTAGTTTGCAAGTTATTTTAGTTGTAGTGGTAGGTATATTGAATATACCTCTTGGCATTTTCTTCGGGCATTGGATTGGTCTTGCAGGTGTTGTTTTAGCGACCTTGATTTTAAGTATAATATCTGCGGTGATCGAATTTGTGCAGTATCAAAAGATTGTCGCAGGGACTGCGCGCGGAATTTGGAAAAAATAGATTTATATGGGAGTACTATTATTGACGGGCTGCATTGATCCAAAGGGAATGGTATTAACTGCCCTACAGAATTATGAAGATAGAAAGTCGCAATATATTCTGGCGATTAGATATTATATACAAAAAACTAACCTTCCGATTGTTTTCGTAGAAAATTCAGGAACAGATATTTCTACTGAATTTAATGACGTCGAAAAAAAACGTTTGGAATTTATTACTTTCTCGAGCAACGATTACGATAGAAATTTGGGAAAGGGTTATGGGGAGATGTTAATTTTAATGAAAGCAATTGAACAATCAAAATTTATTAAAGACGCTGAATTTATATGTAAGATTACAGGGAGATATATAATAAAGAATATAAATAATCTGCTAAGCTCATATAACCTTGAGAAAAGTGATATATATGGATTACAGAAGTTTAACTTTCAATTTGTAGATTCTAGAATATTTATAGTACAGAAGTCTTTTTTCTCTGATTTTCTGTTTCAATTTTTAGGTAGCTTAAACGATAGCAAGGGGATATATTTTGAGCATTGTCTATCAAAAGCAACATTACTAGCAATGGCTTCAGGAAAGCGTTTTATGCCATTTAAGTATTTACCATGGATAGTCGGTCAATCTGGGACGGATGGCAATTTTTATAAATCATCTATATTTCATTGGTTACCCCGGAATTTAATCCAGCGTGCTAAATATTTTTTAAATAAAATAAACTTATAAAATGGAAGTATTACCAAAGATATCGATCATTACGATTGTTTATAATGACGTCAAAAATATAGAGAAAACAATAAAAAATGTATTATTCGAGCAGGAATATTCCAATAAAGAATATATTATAATAGATGGTGGATCTACAGACGGAACTTTGGAAATTGTAAACAAATATCGAGATAAAATAAGTGCAGTTATTAGCGAGAAAGATCAAGGAATAAGTGATGCGTTTAATAAAGGAACGAAGCAGGCTTCTGGTGATTTAGTAGGCTTAATTAATTCCGGAGATTATTACGAGCCTAATATACTTTCTGAAATTGCTCATTTATTTCTTAAGAGCGATCCAAATATCCCATTTAGAGTAATCCATGGAAAGCTCACACTGTTCAATAGCCAAACCAGTAAAACTTATTTGCCTAAGGGCCTGGATACTTTTACTTTTCAGATGCCTATTTGGCATCCGACGTGTTTTGTCTCTCGCGAAGTATATATTAAAATGCAGTACGATTTGGATTATAAGATTGCAATGGATTATGATCTTTTCTCGCGTATCTATGCGGACAAAGGGGCATTTTATTTTTTAGATAAAACCGTAGCGCATATGAATACAGAAGGTATTAGCAATGTTAATGCGACTAAGGGATTTGATGAAGTTTGTAAAGCCTCTATGAAGAACCTGAAAGTTTCTTCTTGGAAAGCGTATCTTTATAGAGAATATCGGAAGGTATTATTCCATGTTGTAAATCTCAAAAAAAGGATATGCTAGGTGTACTCTTTTATTTATTATATTTTTTAATCATAATTTCCACTGTATATTTTTTTTTAAAAAAATCAATAGGTGTAATTTATCCTTTGATTATAACTTCACAGTTTAATGTAACTTCCATCGTAAAGATTGGAATAACAGTTTCCTTTTTTGAATTGAATCTTTTTTTGTTATTAGCTTTGATTCTATTGTTCCAAAAACAAAAATTGAAGACGTATTTAACGAGTGTACGACTATTCTTGCCGGATTTTATTTGGATAGCTTTTCTTGGTGTTTCTCTCATTTCAATATTTTTTGGGCTGACGAGAGTAGCTTTAGGAAATTTATCTCCAGAACAATATATGAGCCCTAGCCCATTCATTAGAGGAATAATGTCTTTGAATAAGCTTTTTGTTTTTCTTCCTGTTTTTATTATTGTTCGTAACTATCTTATTGATCACTTTAGTATTGAGAAAATAAATAGTAACTTTTTATATGCAATGATATTAGGGGGAATATTGCCCTCCTTGGCTGTGCTTATCCAGTTCTCGGGTATTGGTTTTATATTAATTCATAATAACCCTTCATTTTCAGAGACATTTAGAATCGAAGACTATTTAGGCGCCAGACCTGCAGGACTAACAAATGAGGCTTCTTTTTTTGTCTATCAGTTATTTTTTTCTAATCTTGCCTTATTTTACGCATTTAGAAAACGTTTGCTTAGCCTAAAATTGTTTTTAGCTATAGCGGTTTTATTTTTAGTCTGTGTTATCCTCTCCATTTCTAGGTTGGGACAGTTGCTTTTTTTTATTTTCTATGCTATAGAGTTTGGCCGATATATTCATATTTTTAGTTTAAAGGGGGCATTAAAATCGCTATTTATATTACCCGTTGTTTTAGCTTTGATTTATCTGATAAGTACGCTATCTATCGGGGGGTTTAATATTGGAGCACGCTTTATCAGTACTTTTGAGGTTGAGGCCGATCTTTCGACTATTGAAAGATATGGAAGTTCAGAAGCTCTTTTTAACTTGTTAAAAGATAAGTCTCTCTTTTTGGGAGTGGGGATGTACAATTTCCAATATTATATTAAGGATTATTTGCCTTCCTACATGAATGTCTTATATTATCCAAGGGGTGCAAGCCCCGCATCATTTAATTTCGTTCTGCAAATGGCTGTAGAACTAGGTCTGATTCTTTTCATGGCATATTTTGCTGCATGCGGTTTAATTTTAAAAAAGACATCGTGTTCTTTTATTAGGTATTGGTACTTTTATTTACTACTATTTTCAATGTCTTTTCAGACTTTAAATTTTTCTATTCCCTTTTTAATTATGTTTTTTGTTTATGAGAATGAAGAGAATAGCCTTTTTAATTGATAAGCCGAATTTGTACGGAAGTGAACTTCATGTATTAAAATTGATCGAAATGCTGAAAGGAGAATATGAAATTCACCTCATAGCGTTTGATGAAGGACCATTGTTGGAAAAAATTCCGAAAGATGTTGTTGTATGCGTTATAAAGACGGGCTGGTTTCCAAAGACGGGTGTAAATAAGCTCTTTAACTATATTAAAGCGAGTGATTTTGATTTTATTCATGGACATCAACCCAAAGCTATTCTTTGGACAGCAATTTTAGGAAGGCTCCTTGGATTGAAATCCATTATTACCGTTCATTCACTACCAGAAAATAACAAAGATTCATATACTAATTTGTTTAAAAGGCAATTGGTATTTATGTTTCATACGATAGTACTTTTTCTCGCTGAGTTGTTGTCCCATAAAATTATATATCTGACTTTGTTTACCTTAAAAAGATCCTTTTTTAAAAAGAAAGCATTTTGTATTCCCAACTGGGTAGATGTTTGCAAAATCCAGGTAAAAGAGAATGTAAATCAGCCGTTAAAATTTATTAGCGTCGGAAGTATTAGCTTTCAAAAAGGGACAGATCGGATGCTTGAGGCCTTTGGCTTGATTAAGGAATTTGAATGGTCATTGAAAATTGTTGGTGGGGGAGAGGAAAATTATATAACGTTTCTTAAGCAGAGAGTCTTAGCTTTAGGTATTTCCGATAAAGTTGAGTTTATGGGCTACCGATCGGATATTGACCAGTTACTAGAAAGGTCTGATTATTTTGTCTTATTGTCTCGGGGTGAGACTTTTGGAATGGTTTATTTGGAAGCCATGAATGCTGGATTACCCATCATTGCATGGGATATTCCTGCTGTAAGAGAAATTGTTCCAAAGGAAAATTTAATCATGAATAATTTAAATGATCTTAAAAAGATATTTGAAGTTGGGTCCTCCGCTTTATATCGAGAAAGGCAGAAGATTAACAAGGAATTTATCCAAAATCATTTTTCAATGGAGTTGGTGAGAAAGCAGTATATAAAAATTTATGATTAGATTTTATTTATTTGTTGTCTTTGAGTATATCCTAAACATCCTGCACTTGAATAAAAATATGCCGGTAAAAGTTAGGAAAAAGCAACGTAATCCTATTTTAAGTAACGAGGTAATTGTTCATGCGCATGAGTGGTCAGGATATCCTTTTGAACGTCACAAGGTTATTAAGTATACCGGGAATAAGTTTTTATGCGGATTGCGATTTCATTTTGAGAGGCTCCGGGACTATCAAGGGCATCGACAAATAAGAAACATATTGACTGTATCGGATCTGGATGATAATTATAGCGAAAGATTAACGTGTGAAAAGTTCTTCGATAAAAGTGTTGAAGTATATGGAGTGCCTAATCGGGGAATGGATTTTGGGGGATATGGTTTCGTTGTTAAAAACCTAATAGCTGGTGATAATAAGTATATTTTTCTGACCAATACTTCTGTCAATGCTGATTCCGACGTATTTATTGATGAGTATATCAACATATTTCGTGCACAGAGCAATTTGGGCTTGTTGGGGATTTCTTACAGTTCAAAGGTGTACCAGTCGTTGATCAGAGACAACTACACACCACATGTGCAGAGTTTTTTTTTATTAACTACTACCGATATTTTGCGTGAAATAACTGCGGCTAATGGAGGAGTATTTCCCGGCGAAAATGAGAATTATAAGCTTTCAATTATTCGTTTTGGTGAAGCCAAATTGTCGCAAATCATTTTATCATTGGGATATGATATTGGGATAATTAATGAAGAGGGCAAGTTGCAGCTTTTACCTGTTCAAAAAGATTCTTCTTTAGTGGAAGGTGATTATCGACTTTTTGTTAAGAAACCGAATTTTATTAATAGAATTATCAATGAATAAAATTGTCCCAATCCTATCGTTTATTTTTTGCGTACTCAACATTTCTTGCCACGGAACGGCAAAACAGAAATCTGAGGAGCAGGTATGCGGCAATTTTACATTAAATGTTCGTGATTTTGGAGCAAAGGGAGACGGAGCTGCAGATGATACAGAGTCTATACAACAGACCATTAATGCGGGGGTAGGGAAAACAATTTTCTTTCCAAGGGGAAATTATCGTGTCACAAGGCCATTAATTTTGCCCAATTCCATCAAGCTTCTTGGTGAAGGAGATGTTGGCGGGGCCGGAGGTATGGTCATTAGCTCCGGCGTGGGTAAAGATCTATCGGCGATTTTTACGGCGAAGGGAAATCTTTTAGAAGATGTTATACTCGAAAATATCAGAACCCTGGGAAGTAAATCTGGGATTTACCTGAATGTGGCAAACGGTGGAGCTTTTACTAAAGTGAAGATCTACAATTGTGTTTTTCAGGATCATGATATCTGTATTGAGGTTGATGGAGGGGTTATAGAAGGAATGTATGCAAATATAATTCGCGACAGTTACTTTAAGGCTTCGCGCTTAGGCATCTTTTGTGAGGGCACATATAATATTAATACGATTGAGTCAACTGGGTTCGAAAATATGAAAGAAGGTTATCTAAGCTTAGGTAAGCGCGGAAAAACAGCCTTAGGAAATTCGTTTCTTCGAAACAGGTGTGAGGCGGTCATAGCTATAGAAAAGGGTGCTGGTTTATCATTAAATCAGGCAACTTATGGATTTGTGATTGATGGAAACTATTTTGAAAATAGCTTTCGGCATCTCATACAATTAAACGGAGCAAAAAATGTTCAGATTCAAAACAATGTTGCGACTTCGGACTCCAGTTCAGCCTATTATTTGATAGAGATCGGTGAGGGACATGCGGGTATTATAAATAATGTGGGGTTAACGGGTTTTATACTTGATATAGGGGCGAATGGTTTTGTTTGGGAGGTTGCGGGCAATAGTTTTTTAAATTACACAAGTCGCATTCAAAGATCTAATCTAGGGCGGGTCTTAAATATATATAATCGAAAGTTTGATAAAGAAAAATAAGAAAGGGAAATGAAAATAGCATTAATTACCGGTATTACAGGACAGGATGGATCATATTTAGCAGAGTTTTTATTGGAGAAGGGATATATGGTTCATGGAATAAAAAGAAGGGCATCATCTTTTAATACACAGCGGATTGACCATCTTTATATTGATCAACATGAACAACATGTACGATTTAAATTACATTATGGAGATCTTACAGACTCTACCAACCTAATTCGTATTATACAAGAAGTGCAGCCAGATGAGATCTACAATTTAGGCGCTATGTCACATGTCAAAGTTTCATTTGACTCTCCTGAATATGTAGCGAATGTTGATGGTATAGGTACACTGCGTATTCTTGAGGCAGTTCGTATTTTGGGATTAGAAAAAAAGACACGTATTTATCAGGCTTCCACTTCTGAATTATATGGAGGCTTGGCCGAGAATAAAAATGAAAAAGGATTTTATGATGAAAACTCACCATTTTATCCTCGCTCACCCTATGGCGTGGCTAAAATTTACGGTTTTTGGATTACAAAAAATTACCGCGAAGCCTATGATCTTTTCGCATGCAATGGCATTTTGTTTAATCACGAATCTCCCCGTCGTGGCGAAACATTTGTCACCCGGAAAATCACAATGGCAACAGCAGCGATTGCTTTAGGGAAACAAGATTGTCTGTATTTAGGCAATTTAGATGCGCAAAGGGATTGGGGGCATGCCAAAGATTATGTGGAAGCGATGTGGCTGATATTGCAACAGGATAAACCAGAAGATTATGTAATTGCTACTGGTGTAACGACGACAGTCCGAGATTTTATTCGTATGTCTTTCTCACATTTAGGGGTAGAGCTCGATTTTTGTGGAGAAGGTATTGAGGAAAAAGCGTTTATCAAAACATGCAGTAATCCTGATTTTAGTCTCGAAATTGGGAAACAAGTAGTTGCTATTGATCCGACCTATTTTAGACCAACTGAGGTAGATCTTTTGATTGGTGATCCTACGAAATCAAAGACTAAACTCGGTTGGCAACCCAAATACGATCTAGCTGGTTTAGTAAAAGAGATGATGGAAGCTGATCTGGATAGACTGAAAAAATAAGAAGAGGAAAAAGAGCGTATGAATAAAAGTGATAAAATATATATCGCTGGGCATCGGGGAATGGTGGGCTCTGCGATATTAAGAGAATTGGAAAAGCAAGGTTATTATAATTTTGTGTTAAGAACATCTGCAGAACTGGATTTACGCTATTCAAATGTCGTTGCCCATTTTTTTGAGCAAGAAAAACCAGATTACGTTTTTCTTGCTGCGGCAAAAGTAGGCGGGATCATTGCCAATAATACATATCGAGCAGATTTTATTTATGAAAATTTGATGATTCAGAATAACGTCATTCATCAATCTTATTTGAACGGTGTAAATAAGCTTATGTTTTTGGGTTCATCCTGTATTTATCCTAAGTTGGCGCCCCAACCTTTGAAAGAAGAATATTTATTGACAGGGGAATTGGAACCTACCAATGAGCCTTATGCGATTGCAAAGATTGCTGGTATCAAAATGTGTGATGCCTATCGGTCGCAATATGGCTGTAATTTTATTTCGGTCATGCCAACAAATCTATATGGACCAAATGACAATTACGACCTGAATAATTCTCATGTGCTTCCCGCAATGATACGTAAATTTGTTACGGCAAAAAGAGAGGGATATGATCAAGTTGTGATCTGGGGAAGCGGAACTCCCCTTCGTGAATTTTTGCATGCTGATGATTTAGCAAATGCCTGTGTTTTCCTTATGGAAAATTATAATGAAGCAGGTTTAGTCAATATTGGCGTGGGCGAGGATATTTCGATCTATAATTTAGCTCTATTAATTAAGGAGATTGTTGGGTTTGAAGGGGAAATAGTACTGGATAGTTCCAAGCCAGATGGAACGCCTCGCAAATTAATGGATGTCTCCAAAATCAATGGAATAGGATGGCAGGCCAAAATTTCGCTCCGAGAAGGTATTGAACGTGTATATCAACAGGTAAAATCCAAATTTTAAACTAAATGGTTATTGTAACAGGTTCAATCGTTTTATACCGGAACGAAAGAAATATTCTCCTAGAGGCTATTGAAAGTTTTCTTCGATCAGGTTTAGTAACAAAATTATATCTCATTGATAATTCACCTTCTGACGAGCTGAAAGATATTGCCGTCGATGAGAGAATTGAATATATACACAATCCATCAAACCCTGGATTTGGGGCTGGGCATAATATTGCGTTGAAATTGGCTATTCAACAAGGGGCAACATACCATCTTATTTTAAATCCTGATGTTTATTACGCTGAAGGTGTGTTGGAAGAATTGACTGATTATCTGGAGAAGAATACGGATGTTGGAAATATTATGCCTAAGGTACTCTATCCGAATAATGAGATCCAGCGGCTTTGTAAGCTGCTGCCGACACCCTACGATTGGATAGGCAGAAGATTTAATCCTTTTAAAAAAATGGTCGAGCGGAGAAACGATCTTTTTGAACTCAGATTTACTGGGTATGACCATATTATGGATGTACCCTATTTATCCGGATGTTTTATGTATTTGCGAATCTCCGCACTGAAGGAAATTGGCCTTTTTGATGAAGGTATATTTATGTATGGAGAAGAGACCGATTTATGTAGACGTCTAATAGATGCAGGGTATCGTACGGTTTTCTATCCAAGGGTACATATTTATCATCATTTTGAAAAGGGTTCACACAAATCGTGGCGGTTGACTAAAATAGGTATGCAGTCTGCGATTTACTACTTTAATAAATGGGGCTGGTTTTTTGATCGGAAAAGACGTTTAATCAATAAAGATATTCTCAGGAAAATCAATTCTCAAAATAAGTAATAAGTTGTTATTTTTGCTAAAGTTTAAGGAGGAGGGTTAATGCAATCAGAATTAAGTTTTACAGCAATAGATTTCGAAACAGCGACAGCTAATCAGAATTCAGCCTGTGCCGTAGGCTTGGTCGTCGTAGAGCAGGGCATTATTGTTGAAGAATTCTATTCATTGATACAGCCTCCAAACAACCAGTACATGTGGCAGACTACGCGTGTACATGGTATTCGGCCTAGGGATACTGCACAGGCTCCTACATTTAAAGACTTATTTCCACGGATTTACCCCCTTATTAATAACCGAGTTATGGTCGCTCATAATGAGTTATTTGACCGAGGCGTACTTCGCAAAACGATGAGTTACTATAACTTGCCGTACGATCACCTTGGATTAATGGAAAAATGGGAGTGTACATTCAAAATTTATCAGGGAAAAGGTTTTAAGCCGGCACGTTTAAACGCCTGCTGTGAAGTGCTTGGGATTGAGCTTAATCATCACGAAGCCCTTTCGGATGCTCGGGCTTGTGCACAATTATATCTCCGCCATGAGGGGGTTCCTTCTTTGGTTTAATCTATTTAAATAGATAAAGCGTATTTGAAATTAAGAATACGCAATTCAAGTCTACTCGCAATATCAGTTTAGTGCAATAGATCTCTTTTTTCTGGTAAATATTTGTATGAAAGGATAATTTCTTTTTGTAGCTAACAGTCTTGTTCTGTGGTTTTTATAAATTTATTTAATTACGGAGATATGTTGTAGGGTTGTTCCCGATATTTTCTGGTAGAAATGAAAAATAGTTTGAAATTTCTTGTAGCATTTATGTTGGAATTAACGTTAAAGTAAATACTGTATATAAATTATTGTATATTTGTACCACTTTATTTGACTTACCGAATAATTTTATGGAATATATTTTTACCGTTATAACACTATTTTTAGCCGAGCTTATTTATTTTAAGATTGCAGATCGATATAATATCATTGATAAACCAAATGAACGTTCTTCACATACCAATATTACATTGAGGGGAGGTGGTATTGTTTTTTATATTGCTATCGCTATATTTTTTATTGCATCGGGATTTCAATATCCTTGGTTTATGTTAGGCCTGACGCTAATGTGTGTGGTTTCAATTCTTGATGATATTTCGGAAGTCAGTACTCAAATGCGTCTTTTGGTTCATTTTGGCGCAGTCTTATCAATGGCCTATCAAATGGGGGTTTTTGGTCTTCCTTGGTATTATTTGCTAGTGACTTTTACGGTTGTTGTGGGGGTCATAAATGCCTATAATTTCATGGATGGAATCAATGGGATTACAGCATTTAATAGTTTTGTGATAGGACTTTTACTGCTATTTGTGAATCATACCGTTAACTTTATTGAGCAAGATTTTCTAATATATGCGCTCTTGGGAGTTGCGGTATTCGGTTTTTTTAATTTTCGGAATAAAGCGAAATGTTTTGCAGGGGATGTTGGCTCTATTGGAATAGCATATATTCTAATGTTTGCGCTAGGTTTGCTGATCTTGAAAACTGGAGATTTTCTTTATATTTTATTTTTAGGAATTTATGGAATTGATGCTGTTTGGACGATTCTTCGGCGTATATATTTGGGAGAGAATATTGCTGAAGGACATCGGACACATTTGTACCAATATTTATCGAACGAGGTTGGATATAATAGGCTAAAAGTTGCAAGTGCATACGCCGTTCTTCAATTGATATTAGGCTCTTTGGTCATCTATGTTACCCAATTTGAATCTCACGTGGAGTGGTGGTTTGCTATTTTTGCATTGACAATTCTAAGTACAGTTTATATTGTTGTGAAGAACCATATCATAACCCACTACCCGGTTAAGAAGAAGGAAGAGCGTCCTTTAGATGTTATAAGGGGTGGGGCTTATGAATTGGAGCGTAAGAAGGTTTCCTAAAAATCTATTTCGATGATAAAGCATATAAATGGAGGAAATGCGAAAGACGAACGCGGCGAAATCCGTTTTGTCAATGATTTCGATATGACAGAAGTCAAGCGTTTTTATATTATTAAAAATTCTGATACGGAGTTGGTGAGGGGGTGGAGAGGTCATCGATTAGGGCAACGCTGGTTTTATGCCTTATCGGGATCATTTTCTATAGATGTAGTGAAAATAGATGACTGGGATCATGCTTCGAGAGACTTAAATGTGGAAAATCATGTTTTAACGGCTTCAAATTCAGATTTACTTCATTTGCCAAAGGGGTATGCAACTGCTATTCGTGCATTAGAGGCAGGGAGTGAACTTTTAACCTATGCTGATCAATCTTTAGTTGAGTCAATCGACGATGACTATACTTTTTCCTTAGATTATTTTGTAAACTTCTAGTAATAAGTGTTTAATAGTTGTGTTTTTGCTGCTTAAACCTTCTTTGAGATAATATTTACTTTCTTATTATTAAACATAACATTGCCCCATATTGTTAGTGATATAAAGCTTATCTTTGATATGTAGATAAGATATTTCTATTCCTTTAAATGTAGTTTGATTATGATGAATATTCCGGAAAAAGGGATGCGTATTGGTATTACCTTCAGTGCATTCGACCTGTTGCATGCTGGGCATATTAAAATGTTGGAAGATGCAAAAAGACAATGTGACTATTTGATCTGTGGCCTGCAGACTGATCCAACTATTGACCGTCCTGAAAAAAACAAACCCGCTCAGACTGTTGTGGAACGTTATATACAACTCAAGGGCTGTAAATATGTCGATCAGATCGTTCCGTATGCAACTGAACAAGATCTAGAAGATATTTTACGTTCATTCAATATTGACGTGCGAATTGTTGGCGATGAATACCGCGAGAAAAGCTTTACTGGAAGAACCTATTGTGAGGAAAAAGGCATTGAGCTCTATTTCAATAGCAGGGATCACCGCTTTTCGAGTTCAGGTTTGCGAAGAATTGTTGCTGATGCCAATTCAGAAGAAGAAACTGTTTTGAAAACTGTCTAATAATTTTTAAAATCAAGCTTGAATGCTGACCTCATCCTTTAAAGAACAGATTGTAAGATGAAAATTGGAATTACCTTTGGCGTGTTCGACTTATTGCACGCTGGCCATATTATGATGCTTGAAGAAGCAAAGAGAAATTGTGATTACTTGATTGTTGGATTAAATACTGACCCCTCAGAAGTATTTCCTGAGAAAGCTAAACCAACGCAAACGATTGTCGAGCGCTATGTACAATTGGAAGGTTGTCGTTATGTCGATGAAATTATCCCTTACGAGACGGAGCAAGATTTGATTGATATGATCAAAGCACTTCCTATTCATATCCGTATTATTGGAGAGGAGTATCGGGATAAAGATTTTTCGGGTCGTATGTACTGCGTAGAAGAGAATATTGAAATCTATTATAATAAGCGAACACATCGTTTTTCGAGCGCGGGTTTACGTCGTGTTGTCGCTGCAAAAGAGGAAGGGAAAAAATAAAGATTATGAGCAAAATAATTCATGTTGTTTTAACAGGTGGAGTAGGTAGCCGTTTATGGCCTCTTTCACGTAAAAGTTATCCCAAGCAATACCTTGATTTATTTAAGGATGGCTCATTGTTTGAAATGACGGTTAAACGTAATCAATCCCTTTGCGGACAAGTGATTGTTGTGGGCAACTGTGATAACCATAGTTTGAGCCGTGAAGTCATGGAAAACAATAAGATAGATTATATTGACATTGTAGAGGCTACACCCCGTAATACTGCCGCAGCGATTGCATTTGCTGCCTTTGCCGCACAGCCAGATGATATTTTGATCGTCACACCTTCCGATCATGTGATTGTGGGCGAGGAGGCGTATGCGGAAGCAATCAAAGCTGGGATAGAAAAGGCTAATAAAGGTTATATTGTTACGTTTGGTATTCAGCCGACACGTCCTGAAACGGGATATGGTTATATCGAGTATAAGGATGATAAAGTTTTATCCTTCCGCGAGAAACCCAATCAGGATACTGCTGAAGATTTTATTGAACGCGGCAATTTCTTATGGAATTCTGGGATGTTCTGTTTTCGAGCCGATACGTTTCTGGCCGAGTTACAGACTTTTGAACCTAAAGTGTATGCAACAGCATTCAACGCATGGCAGCATCGCAATGATGGTGAACTGGATTTGGCCCTATCTAAGGAGATTCCATCAATCTCTATTGATTATGCTGTGATGGAACGCTCCAAGAAAATTCGCGTTGTTGCGACGAGTTTCCAATGGTCCGATCTTGGCTCCTTTGAGTCCATGTACGATTATTTAAAACAGACGGGTCATCCGGTTGATGAGAATGGCAATATGGTTATCGGTACTGATATCTACACAGCATTTGTGGGGATGCGTGATAGTATTCTTGTACATACAAAAGATGCGATATTGGTTTTACAAAAAGAGAAATCGCAAGATGTCAAGAAAATATATAATACATTGGAACGTCATCAGTCCAAACTGATCGACTAATTTCAATCTAGCTACAAGTTAAACTATTTCCTTGTATGCTTACATCATGATAATCAGCTACACGGTTTAATGGAGCGGGTAGCTGATTCTCGCTCTCAGAGGGTAAAGTAGAACTATAAGCTATTCAATAAATTCCATGTAAAATACATTATATTGTTGATTTTTAGCTGAATATGTGATTGTCCCCAATTTGTCCCCTGTCAATTTTAGTCATCAATTGCCAATTACCGTAATTTTGAGATATAGTTAAATGCAATCATAAGATTGTATAACACCTAGTCCTATTATCTATTTTATTATGGTACTTATTTTAGCAGTTTCAGTTATCGTTTTATTTATTATTTATTTTATTCTGCAATCAAAGCAACGGGAAAAGCTATTTAACGAAGCTGTTTCGATGCAGGTCAACTACCTGTTTCAGGATAGGCCAGGGCAATACAGTGGCGACTATCGGACAAAAAGTGGTGTTTTTGTATTTCGGACAAAATCCAAAGACGAAGAGCTTAAAAATATGGTAATCAAACAGGTCAAGCCCGACCATCCCGCTTTGGTCGTCAATTTAGAACAGATTGTGGTGGTACCCTTCGAAAGCAAAAAAGGCGATTCAGATGTATCGGTGCGATTTAAATTACAGCGAAAAAAAGGTGAAATAACAGCATTGGAAGGAAAAAGGATACGCATTGCTGGTGTATTGAATTATACCAACAGAAAGCCGAAAAATTTTAGTACAGTAATGAAGATAGGTGAGCTTTATCAATCGAGCGAGTACTCCAATCAGACGAAATAATTTGCATTAATTCTTATTTTATGGGAAAGGGTTTGTAATGGACAAACCCTTATTTTTTTGACCTAGAATTTCAGCAAATGCTGATGTTCGATAGCCCAGGACAAGAGTGCATTGTTTTCTTCTTGGAGATCAAGCTTCCTGCAGATGCGATGCCTTGTGTTTTTGATGGTATAAGGACTGAGGAACAGACTATCTGCAATATATTTTGTCGTATGCCGAAGGGCTATTAGCTTAAGGATATTTAACTCTGCCGGAGTCAATGTTTTTAATTTTTCCACCGCTTGATTTTTATCCCTTTGCTGTTGCAGGCGCTGGATAACCATATGCGTACCTGCATAGAGTCGGTTTTCTCCCAGCGGTTTAATAATGTAATTTTCAGGATTTAGTGCGGCAGCCCGGTCAATGCTGCTTTTCGATTGATACGAAGTAATAAAAATAAGGCTAAAAAGCTTGGTTGCGGCATATTTTTCCATTAACTCAATGCCATCTAATCGATCATTGAGCTGGATATCACAAAGTATTAGATCCGGTGAGTTTTGCGCCATGTATTGATCTGCCTCGTCAACGGTGAGTGCAATATGCAATTCCAATCCGTTATAAAGGGAATGAAGCTGATATTCAATAAATCGGGCGATAATCATTTCATCTTCTACAATTAAAACTTTTAGGCTCATATCATGTTGTTAAATTCAAATATATACTGAAATCCTCGCTCTTGCTGAATCGTAACGGTTCCTTTGATCTGCCTGGTCAGGTCTTTAACCAGGCCAATTCCGAAGGAAGTTGATAAAACAGTTTGAGCTGCGCCAACGCCATTATCTTCAAAATGCATGATTGTCGCAAGTTTTTTCTTAATGATTTTTAGGCTAATGGCTGGGGTAATTGTGCTTCCTTCTGGAAAAGCATATTTATAACTATTTGTCAATAGCTCTGTGATGATCAACGCTAGCGGGATCGACGTGTTTGTGGATATCAACCAGTCTTGTTCAATATTGACGTTAACGCAGACCGTTTTTTCCGGATCATGCATCTGTCTGAGATAGTTTATTGTTTCAACAACCAGTGTTTTTAATTTCAGCTGGCTGTTCTGATTATATACCAGCAGCTGGTTGACCAGCATCATGGCGTGGATGCGGTCCTGCATCGACTGTATAGCCTGATTATATTGCGTCCCATGGTTTTCTCCGGTTTTATACAGACTGCTGAGGCTATATAGAAGTTGCAGGTTGTTTTTGACCCGATGATTGACTTCATCAATCAATGTCTCAATATACCAATTCTTTTGAAGTAGCTGGATCTGCTGTTCATAAAGTGCATTATTTGCTTTTTTAAGTTCGTTTGTCCTTTCCTGCACAATTGACTCGGTCGATTGATGATAGTCCAGTTCATTTTTACGCAATTTTAAGCGTATACCGATCAATAGCAACATGGTAATGCACAGGGCAAAAAACTGCGTCAGCATGGAAACATATTGTATGGCCTGCTCTTGTAAAGTGAGTGCGCAGTAGACCATAGCCGTAATGCCGGTCACAAAAAACACACTCCCATACGCCAAGAAACGTTGCATCAGATCGATCTTCTTCCATAGGGAAATAAAAAGGTTGGAAAAATAGAGCATATGAATAATGCCGAGCGTAATATTTATCCAATTACTTTGTTTGTAATTGGCGAAATAGAAGTTATTTATAAATGTAAGCAGTGCTGTGAGTCCAATTGTGGCAATGATATAACAAGCGACTTTGTAATAATGCGTGTGTAGTTTCCTCAGTTGAAGAAAATCTATAGTCAGTAGGTAGAAGCTGATGGCCGCCAATCGGCTAAAGAGCGATACCGTACTCCAGCCCAGTTGAGGTCTATTATAAAAGAAAAAGTCTATAAAGAAGTTTTGCAGTGCAACGCTATATAAGCCAATGGATAGGAGGAATAAAAAGATCCAGATATATGGGCGGTAACGTGACACCATCCAGGCCAATGCCATATACAGCAGGAGTACGATAATAGCACCTTCCATAAAGGCATGTACAATACGTCCGCGCTGTTTCTTCTTGACAAAATCCAGTTCTGTCTGCAAGCGGAAGTTATATACAGGAGTGTACCCTTTGCTATGTTTCACACGGAGCAATATCGTATAAGGTTTTTGGGCTTCCAGATGTAAAACAAAATAATCACGATTGTCATCGCGAGCTAATTCTTTTCGTTTTCGAAATAAGCCGGATTTCCTACTGAATTCAATCTCTCCTTTTGCATTGATCAAGGTGAGATTGACATAGGTTAAATTGTCGAAGGAAAGTACATAATTGTCTGTTGATAATCTATCTGATGGGGTTATTTCTTTTTTCAGCCAGAAGATGCCCTTTTCTTGATCGATATCCCTTTTGATCTGGCTGATGGGGACAAATATGCTAGGGTGATCATAATAGTAGTTGGGATTGTTATACGCCGTATTTTCCTTTGTAATGAGAATCGGAGAGTTATTGGCCAGACACGTGCTCACTGTAGCCTGGTTATTGGACATAATTGCATCTCTCCCGAAATGGATTATGGCTATACTGAGCAGCAACAGAATGGTAACAATAATATTTGGCTTCATAAGGCAAACAAAAATGCATTATTTTCATTAAACCTAATAAGCTTTTATTTTCCTAATTGTAAATAAGACCCTAGGGTCTCTGTTTCCGTCTACGATTACTTGTTACTTTTGTTATACGCATTTAGAGGAATATCTACGAACGCAAGGATATTGACATTCAGATAGAATGATAAGTTGATTATGATGTATTTATATATATTTCTGTTTATTGCACTAGTGTATGCTTTATTTTGTTTTTTTTCTTCTAGCAAGAAAAAACCTACTGATGTCTCGATGAATGTTTACTACCGTTTTCAGGAACATCCTGGACAGTATAGCGGCAGTTTCCGAGCAACCCACGGGGCGCTGGTATTTCGGGGCGAGCGATTTCGAGACGATGTCAATAATATTGTCGTTAAGGACGTCCGATCAACAGACTCCAAAGTAGAAATAAAGCTGCAGCAGATATTGGTTCTGCCTTTTAAAGAAAGTGAAAATACTTCTTTTGAAGTATCTGTACGATTTCGGATTGGATCGGATAAAGCGAAAGAAATTGATCTGACTAATTATAAAGTCAGAATACAAGCTGTAATTAATTATCAAAATGGGGAAAAGAAAGCTTTTAGTACTGTTCTTCCCATGATGGGCGTATATCATAATCATTCCGAAAAATCGGATGGTTTGATCAATAAATAATTTACGTGTTTTTATTCCATATTAGATACCTATTTAACTCAAAGGAACCCTGCTTGCCGGGGTTTCTTTATTCTTATTCATGGCGATGTTCCACGTGGAGTTTGCTTTCAGCTTATTTATTGTCATTTTCTTTTGATCACAAATTCAGGGCATATTCCTATCTTTAGCGGAATAATGACTTGCGCATTGTAGAATAATGACTCATTAAAAATTAGGCACATAAAGATGAAAGAAATAAAAAAAATAGCATGTATCGGAGCTGGATATGTTGGGGGGCCGACGATGTCTGTTATTGCACAGAAAAATCCCGGTATCCAAGTTACTGTAGTTGATCTCAATCAACAACGTATTGACGCCTGGAATGATGAAGATCTTAGTCAGCTTCCAATTTATGAGCCTGGACTTGATGGGGTGGTAGGAGAAGCTCGTGGGCGGAATTTGTTTTTTTCGACAGATGTTGAAACGGCTATCGATGAGGCGGACATGATCTTTATATCCGTCAATACGCCGACAAAAACCTATGGTAAAGGGAAGGGGCAGGCTGCAGATTTAAAATATATCGAACTTTGTGCGCGACAGATTGCCCGGGTTGCTCAGGGTGATAAAATAATTGTCGAGAAGTCGACATTGCCGGTCCGTACGGCTGCAGCATTAAAAAGTATATTGGACGATACAGGGAACGGCGTCAACTTTGCCATTCTTTCCAATCCGGAATTTTTGGCTGAAGGAACAGCCGTTGCGGATTTACACCATCCAGACAGAGTGCTTATCGGTGGTGAAGATGAAGAAGCTATTCAGGCATTGGTGCAGATTTATGCTGCCTGGGTTCCACATGAACGTATACTTACGACCAATTTATGGTCATCTGAACTATCTAAATTGGTTGCAAATGCTTTTTTGGCCCAACGTGTTTCGTCTATCAATGCGATTTCGGAGTTGTGTGAGGTGACGGGTGCCAATGTGGATGAAGTGTCTCGAGCGATTGGTCATGATAGCCGCATTGGACCTAAATTTCTGAAGGCTTCGGTGGGTTTTGGAGGTTCTTGTTTCCAGAAAGATATTCTCAATCTTGTTTACATCGCACGAAGTTACAACCTGACTGCTGTCGCTGATTACTGGGAACAGGTAATTATTTTAAACGATCATCAAAAATCGCGATTCGCAGAACGGATTATCCAGACCATGTATAATACAGTAAATGGGAAGAAAATTGTCTTTTTGGGCTGGGCTTTTAAAAAAGACACAAACGATACGCGGGAATCTGCTGCTATTTATGTGGCCGATCATCTGTTAGATGAGGAGGCACATCTTGTGGTTTACGATCCAAAAGTTTCTGCAGATCAAATTTATAAGGATCTGGATTATTTAAAAACTCGGTCAGCTGAGGAAAATCGCCGTTTGGTAACGGTCGTTAATGATCCTTATGAAGCTTTACAGGAGGCGCATGCTGCTACGATATTAACAGAATGGGATGAGTTTAAGGGGTATGATTGGGCGCTGATCAAGAAACAGATGAAGAAGCCCTCCTTTGTATTTGATGGGCGGAAGTTATTGGATAGCGCTAGTCTGAGGAAATTAGGCTTTGACTATTATGCGATTGGGGAGTAAACAATTTGATCATTGTTTAACAATAATTTAATTTGATAAATATAATCAGATTGAGTACTTTTGTTACTCAATCTGAACTATAACATGCTAGACTCTTTAATTACATCCAAGACGCGACTGAAGCTACTGATCAAGTTTTTTGTATCGGCAGGGAATCAGGGTCACTTACGTGGATTGGCAGATGAGTTCCAGGAATCTACCAATGCCATACGAAAAGAGCTGAACCAATTATCCGAAGCAGGGTATTTACAAAAAAGTACAGATAAAAACAAAATATTATACCGAGCCAATACCAAAAATTCCTTATTTAAGCCATTACAAAAATTAATTCATACCTATCTGGGTATTGATGAAATCGTAGATAACATACTGGAAAAAGCGGGAGATATTCAAGAGGTTAGCTTGATTGGAGATTACGCTGCAGGGATAGATTCTGGGAAAATAGATGTGTTAATTTTAGGAGAAGATATAAATCAGGCATATTTATTGCTGTTAGCGGGCAAGGTTGGTGAAAAACTGGCAAAGAAAGTGAGTCTTTCTTTTGAAAAGCCTACGGAAGAACAGAGTTATATAAATTTGTATACAAATAATTCCAATATATAATTACTTCAAAAAGATGAGTAAAATATTAATTACAGGCGGGGCCGGATTTATAGGCTCTAATCTCGTAGAACATTTTTTGGGCAAAGGACACCAGGTTGTCGTTTTGGATAATTTCGCTACTGGACATCGTCATAATTTGGTGCAGCACAGTGAGAATACAGACTTTACTTTAATTGAAGGCGATATCCGTAATAATGCGGATTGTCAAAAATCTGTTGAAGGTGTTGATTATGTTTTACATCAGGCAGCGCTCGGTTCGGTACCACGTTCGATCAAAGATCCACAAACTTCCAATGAAGTAAATGTAACCGGATTTTTAAATATGTTAGTTGCTGCGCGTGATGCGGGAGTGAAACGTTTTATTTACGCGGCTTCTTCTTCTACTTATGGTGATTCCGAAAGCCTTCCCAAAGTTGAAGATGTTATTGGCAAGCCACTGTCTCCTTACGCGATTACCAAATATGTAAATGAGTTGTATGCAGATATTTTTTCGAAGACCTATGGTCTAGAAACGATTGGACTTCGTTATTTTAATGTGTTTGGTCGTCGTCAGGATCCAAATGGTGCCTATGCAGCCGTTATCCCATTGTTTGTCAAGAAATTTATGAACCATGAAAATCCTGTGATAAACGGTACAGGTGATTACTCGCGCGACTTTACCTATATCGATAATGTTATTCAGATGAATGAGCGAGCGATGATTACCGCTAATGTAAATGCAGTCAATACGGTATACAATACCGCCGTTGGAGACCGAACAACGTTAAATCAGTTAGTGGGATACCTGAAAGAGTTTCTGACAGAATACGATGCTGAAATTGCGCAGGTGGAGATTGTTCATGGACCCAATAGACAGGGAGATATCCCACATTCGCTGGCTTCCATTGACAAAGCGCGTCAATTATTAGGCTACGAGCCAACTCATGTTATCCGTGACGGACTTAAAGAGGCGGTGAAATGGTATTGGGATAATTTAAAATAATTTATATCATTTGAACCTGATGGCAAGATACCCTAATTATTCTGTGGCTTGGAAATATATTGAAAGTGATTATGTAAGGTATGGAAAAAATCTATCCCCTATTAAAATCATGCTTAACGGATTATTTGTGATCAATCATTGTTTTGGATATTCATTCTGGTTCCGACTCTCTAAAGTGAGAGGGATACTATATCCTTTAGCAAAATTCATGCACTGGCGCTTGTCACGTAAATTCGGTATTCAAATACCTTCAGCAACCACAATCGGGTATGGGTTTTATATTGGACATGGAATTGGTGTGGTAATAAATCCTTCAGCTATTATAGGAAATAATGTTAACATCAGTCAATTCACCACTATAGGGGCTCACGGGCAATCAGCGAAAATAGGAGATAACGTCTATATCGGACCATCTGTGTGCATTGTTAATAATGTAGTTGTCGGAGATAATTCCTCGATTGGCGCTGGCGCAGTAGTGATTAAAGATGTTCCAAACAATGCAACTGTTGCAGGAGTTCCGGCAAAGGTACTTAACTTCGACAATCCTGGTAGATTTGTAAATAATAAATATAAACTAGTATGAATACAAAATATAAAATCGCAATTATTGGATTGGGCTATGTAGGCCTTCCGTTAGCAAGACTATTTGCGACAAAATTTCCAGTAGTAGGCTTTGATATCAATCAAAAACGTATTGATCAGCTACGCTCGGGTAAGGATCTAACCTTAGAAGTAGAAGATGATGTCCTTCAAGATGTATTGGTAAATAGCAATCCCTTTTCAGAAAAAACCAACGGATTATATTGTTCGAATCAACTTGCCGATATTGAACATGCAAATTTTTATGTCATTACAGTTCCTACGCCAGTTGATAAGAACAACCGCCCTGACCTGACACCGCTTTACAAGGCTTCTGAAACTGTGGGTAAGGTGCTTAAAAAAGGCGATATCGTAGTCTACGAGTCGACGGTGTATCCGGGTGTTACAGAAGAAGAATGTATTCCAGTATTAGAGAAAATTTCTGGATTAAAATTTAACGAAGATTTCTTTGCCGGTTATTCACCGGAGCGTATCAATCCAGGCGATAAGCAACATACCGTTGAGAAGATATTAAAAGTAACTTCGGGTTCAACTCATGCTATTGGAGAGGAAGTCGATTCGGTATACAAAGAGGTTATTACTGCAGGTACACACTTAGCACCGTGTATTAAAGTAGCCGAAGCAGCAAAAGTGATTGAGAATTCGCAACGTGATATAAATATCGCGTTTGTCAATGAGTTGGCGAAGATTTTTAATATTTTGAATATTGATACCCATGCCGTATTGGAAGCAGCCGGTACCAAATGGAACTTTTTGCCGTTTAAACCAGGCTTAGTAGGTGGGCACTGTATCGGTGTCGATCCTTACTATTTAGCACAAAAAGCACAAGAGCATGGATACCATCCAGAAATTATATTGGCTGGCCGTCGTTTAAATGATTCTATGGGTGAGTATGTTGCTTCTCAAGTTGTTAAAACGATGATCAAAAAAGGAATCAATGTGAACGGTGCTGAAGTATTGATGCTTGGTGTGACATTTAAAGAGAACTGTCCTGATGTGCGAAATACTAAGATTGTAGATGTGATCCGTGCTTTAGAAGATTATGGAATTAAGGTGACTACTTACGATCACTGGGCGAATCCTGCTGAGGTAAAGCATGAGTACGGTATTGAAAGTATAATTGATTTACCAAACACTAAATTTGATGCAATAGTGTTGGGAGTAGCACATAAAGAGTTTTTAAGTATTGACTTAGAAAATTTGAAAAAAGATAAGGCAATTGTTTATGATGTGAAAGGGGTTATTTCTGAATTAGCCGATTCTCGTTTATAATCTTTGCAGATGAAGAAAACAATAATTATTACAGGTGGGGCGGGATTTATAGGTTCGCACGTTGTTCGGGAGTTCGTACTTAAATATCCTGAATATCATATTGTTAATCTCGATGCATTAACATATGCGGGCAATTTGGCTAATTTAAGGGATATCGAGCATCTGCCGAATTATACTTTTGTAAAAGTTGATATCACTGATGCTGAGAAAGTCTTATCTACGTTTAAGGAATACCAACCTGACGGAGTTATTCATTTAGCAGCTGAATCGCATGTCGATCGATCGATTACAGATCCATTAGCATTTGTGATGACAAATGTTATCGGCACTGTCAATTTATTAAACTCCGTAAAAGTAATTTGGAAGGGTAATTTGGAAGGTAAGCGCTTTCATCACGTCTCTACTGACGAAGTTTATGGCACATTAGGCGAGACTGGACTATTCACTGAAGAGACATCTTATGATCCGCATTCACCATATTCTGCTTCAAAGGCTTCATCAGATCATTTTGTCCGTGCATACCATGATACTTATGGATTGCCTGTCGTTTTAACGAACTGTTCAAATAATTATGGTCCAAACCATTTTCCAGAAAAGTTGATCCCGTTATGTATTCACAATATCTTAAATAACAAACCGCTACCGATATATGGTGATGGAAAATTTACCAGAGATTGGTTATTTGTGATTGATCACGCTCGAGCGATAGATTTGGTGTTTCATAATGGCAAGAATGGAGATTCCTATAATGTTGGTGGCTTTAATGAATGGAAGAATATTGATCTGGTGGAGGAACTTTGTAAACAAGTAGATGAGAAACTTGGAAGAGCTCAGGGTACTGCTGCCAAATTGATTACGTTTGTTAAAGATCGCCCTGGGCATGATTTGCGGTATGCTATTGACGCGTCTAGAATTAATCGAGAATTGGGTTACAAACCATCGGTGACTTTTGAAGAAGGCCTTTCTAAAACCATCGATTGGTATCTAAATAATCAAGAATGGTTGGATCAGGTTACTTCTGGTGAATATCAAAATTATTACCAAAAACAATATCAAGGCTAATATGAAAGCTATAGAAACAAAATTGAAAGGGTGTTTTATTGTGGAGCCTGTAAAATATGGAGATAGCCGTGGATACTTTTTCGAGAGTTTTAATGATAACACCTTCCGTTCGCTAACTGGTGCAGATACACAATTTGTGCAAGATAATCAATCATTTTCTTCAAAAGGAGTTTTAAGAGGTCTTCACGCACAAAGTGGTGAGCATGCTCAAGCGAAATTGGTTCGTGTTCTTCATGGCAAAGTATTAGACGTCGCCGTTGATGTCCGTCCTAGTTCACCTACATTTGGTGAACATATTACTGTAGAGCTTTCGGAAGAAAATAATCTTCAGCTTTTTATTCCTCGAGGTTTTTTACATGGATTTGTTGTTCTGAGTGATACGGCTACGTTTTTTTATAAATGTGATAACTTTTATAACAAAGAGTCTGAGTGTGGGATTTACCCTTTAGATTCAACTGTTGGCGTTGATTGGCGCCTGTCCGAGGAAGAATTGATTCTTTCAGATAAGGATAAGGATGCTCCAAGTTTCAAGGAGATATTTGGTGCTAAAATATAAAATATGAAAATACTTGTTACAGGTGCTTCTGGTCAATTAGGATCGGAAATTAAAGAGCTTAGTGTCAACTATACAAATGATACTTTTATTTTCGTAGATCGCGAAGAAATGCCTTTAGATAATTTAACACAAGTTTTGAGTGTTATTGAAACTATTGATCCAGATTTAATCATTAGCGGCGGAGCGTATACAGCTGTAGATAAGGCAGAGTCGGAGGCTGAGTTGGTGGATGTTATTAATCACCAGGCTGTAGCAAAAATGGCGAAATGGGCCAAGCAAAATAATAGGAAGCTTATTCATATCTCTACAGATTATGTATTTCAAGGGACTAGTAGAACAGCTTTGGAAGAAGATGAGCCAACAAATCCGATCAATGTATATGGTTTAAGTAAACAAAAAGGTGAGGAAGCTATAATCACTTCTGATGCTGATGCTATTATCATTCGTACCGCTTGGGTTTACTCTAGCTATGGGGCAAATTTTGTAAAGACAATGATCCGATTAATGACCGATCGAGAAGAAATTTCTGTTATTGGAGACCAAGTTGGATCGCCCACTTATGCTCATGATTTAGCACAGGTTATTTTGGAGATTGCACATAGTGAAAAGTGGGCTAAAGGTATATACCATTTTTCTAACGAAGGAGAAATCTCTTGGTATGATTTTGCAGTTGCTATTAAAGAATTGAAGAATTTAGCGTGTCATATTAGACCAATTACGACGGCGGAGTATCCTACTGCTGCAAAGCGCCCTAGTTATTCTTTATTGGATAAAACAAAAATTAAACAAACTTTTGGAGTCGCTGTGCCCGAATGGAAGCAGAGCCTATCCAATATGTTAGCGAAAATATAAATTATAACAAGCATAAAGAAACATGAAAGGAATAATTCTAGCAGGGGGATCAGGTACCAGACTACACCCATTGACATTGGCCGTTTCGAAGCAATTGATGCCGGTGTATGATAAACCAATGATTTATTATCCATTGTCTACCCTTATGCTTGCAGGAATAAATGAAATCCTTATTATTTCTACTCCGCAAGATTTGCCAAATTTTCAAAAGTTACTTGGAGATGGTTCTCAAATTGGTTGTAAGTTTTCATACAAGGAGCAACCAAGTCCAGATGGTTTAGCACAGGCTTTTATTTTGGGTGAAGAGTTTATTGGAGATGATAAAGTTGCACTAATCTTAGGGGATAATATATTTTATGGATCTGGCATGTCAAAGTTGCTACAATCTTGTGCAGACCCTGACGGTGGAGTAGTATTTGCTTACCCTGTGCATGATCCGGAACGATATGGTGTAGTAGAATTTGATCAGGATAAGAATGTAGTTTCTATTGAGGAGAAGCCAAAAGAACCTAAATCAAGTTATGCTGTTCCTGGTATATATTTTTATGATAATGAAGTTGTAGAAATTGCGAAAAATATTGAACCATCTCCAAGAGGAGAACTTGAAATTACAGACATTAATAAGGAATATTTGAAAAGTGGGAAGTTGAAGGTTGGAGTTTTTGATCGAGGGACAGCATGGTTAGACACAGGTACAATACAATCGCTCATGCAGGCGGGGCAATTTGTTCAAGTCATTGAAGAGCGACAAGGTATGAAGATTGGCGCTATCGAAGAGGTTGCTTATCGTATGGGATATATAGATTATGAGCAATTAAAAAAAATAGCTGAACCATTGAAGAAAAGCGGTTATGGTGAGTATTTATTAAGGCTTATGCGATGAAAGATATTCTAATAATATACAATTCAGTGAGTTATTTTGTTCCTTTTATAGAAGAGAAAGGATATACTGTTTCAACCGTATTTAAAGAAATTCCACCTTATCTGCGAATAATCAGAAGAATTGCATTCAAGCTAAACTTACCTTTTAAAAAAGTTTGGTTTAAAGAATGGGCCTGTAATTTAGATACTTTTAGTAAAGTGATTTTTTTTTCCACCAATCCCGTTGATGGTTTGAAATATATTAAAAAAACGCGTCCTGATTTGGCAGTAGTATATTGGTATTGGAATCCAATTTTTAAAAGTTTGAATCCAGCTGAAATGTATAAATTAAAAGCTGATCCATGGGGATTTGATGAATATGAGTCCAAGAAATATGGTATCAAATTTAATACAACATTTTATTTAGATAATATTAAAGTTGAAAAGTTACCAAAAGAATATGATGTTTTGTTTCTAGGACTTGACAAGGGCAGGCGTGAATCTCTAAAAGAAATGGAGACAAGATTGAATGAATGTGGAATCAGCACTCACTTTTATATTGTAGATGACGGTGCTCATCTAAAAAATTATAAAGGCTTATTTCCTTTTGTGAGTTATGATAATTATTTATTAAAGCTTTCCAAAGCAATAGCGTTAATTGATTTAAATCAAGAGGGCCAAAGGGGATTAACATTAAGACCAATGGAAGCCATGTTTCTAGGGAAAAAATTAATAACAGATAATATGGATATAATCGATATGGATTTTTATGATCCTAACAATATTTTTGTTTTGGGAGTAGATAAATTTTCAAATCTTAGAAATTTTCTAGAATCTCCAATTAAGGTTATCGATTCAAAGATTATGGATAGATACGACATAAGTAACTGGATAACGCGTTTTGAAAATAAATAATGAAGGACTTTCTAAAATCATTTTTCTCTTTTGGTTTTGCAACATCCATTGAAAAATTGTTGTCATTTATTTTATTACCATTTTATACCAGGGTCTTTGGTTCTGGAAATTACGGTGTAATTGACCTAGTACAAATCTTTATTACATTTTTGTCAATTTTCTGTTTATTACAGCTAGAAACTTCCTTACAAAGATTTTACTTCATCTATTCAGAATCAAAAAACCGAAAGGCAATGATTACAGGAATTTTTGTAGTAGTTTGTTCCCTTTCTTTGTTATTCAGTATTTCATGTGTCCTTTTATCCAAATTTATATCTGTTTGGCTATTCAATACTGATCTCTATTGGATTGCTATCATAATTGCTTCTATCCAAATGCCATTTGTTAATTTCTCAATTCTGTCACTTATAATCCTGAGATTTGAAAAAGAGAATAAAAAGTTTTTATTTTCCATATTAATTAAGGTATTTGTAACATTGATAACAACATTTTGTTTCGTTAAACTTCTTAAGCTTGGAATTAATGGAGTATTCGCTTCTATATTTTTTGCTGCTTTGATATCATTTGTTTATCAATTCTTCATTACAAAAAAGCATTTTACAATACATTTGGATCGAGAGATTTTGAAAAGATGTGTAGGATACGCATTACCACAATTTCCAGCAAGATTGGGGAGTGCTTCTATATCTTATGCTAACAGATTTTTCATGCTGGCATTCATTTCAGTTTCTGCAATAGGAGTATATTCAGTTTCGTTGAAATTAGCGTCTGCTGTTCAACTTATATATACAGCGTTTGCAATGGCATGGAATCCTTTTATGTTTGCTCAATTTGAAAGAAAAAATCATAAAGAAGTTTTTGCGAAGGTATTGGATTTATTATCTGTAATAGTTTTTCCAGTCATAATTTTATTATCGTTATTTTCAAAGGAAATAATTCAAATAGTTTCAAGCAAAGAGTTTTTTGAAGCTAAATACTATTTAGGAGGCTTAGCTTTATATTTTTCCTTCTATGTTTTTAAGGAAGTTGTTGATATAGGACCTAAAAAGCTTGAAAATACTAAATTTCTAACTTTAACTTTTCTAATATCAGTAGTTGTTAATTTAATAACTATGTATTTTTTCATTAAAAAATGGGAAGTAAGGGGAGTTGTATTTTCTATGATATTGACAAATTTAGTTTTATTTTATGTTAGCTGGCTTATTTCGAATATGCTATACAAGATAGATTATAAAATAATAAGATTTACTTTGCTGTTATTTATAACTCTTTTTGTGATAGGTTACTTTATGTACTTTGATTTAGCAATAATTTATAAGGCTATCTTTGCATTATTATTACTTTTATCCAGTCTTTTTCTTGCGAAAAAAGAATTATCGGCTTTTAAACATATCAATATTTAAATGTTATACAGTTTAATTATATTGTCTTTAATCATACATTTCTATCTGTTTGACGTTAGAAAGGCTAGTAGAATGTCAAAATTTTGGTTTAGATTTTACTTTTTAGCTTTCGTTTTGGTAGCTGGCTTAAGGTATAAGGTGGGAGGAGATACAAATAATTATATAAACCATTGGGAAACATTGCCACTATTAAATGAAATGTCTCTTTCCGATATTCTTAAAATGGCATGGAATCCATTATGGATAGTATTATCCTCTGCAACTAAAATGGTTTCTCAAGAATTCTTCGTATTTCAATTGGTGCATGCAATTATCTTCAATTTTGCAATTTTTAAATTCATCGACAAGTACTCTGAATTCAGATTTTTTTCTCTATTGATTTATTTTATAGGCTTCTATTTTTATTATAATATGGAGATATTAAGAGAGTCTCTTGCTATAGCTATGTTTATCATTGGATATATTTATTATAATAAAGGCAGGTTTTTATATTTTTCAATATTTATATTATTAGCCATTCTGTTTCATACATCTGCTATAATTGCTTTATTTATACCGATTTTTTCGAGAATTAAATTTAATGCAATTGGTATAACTACAGTTCTTTTTTTAGGAGTAGGCTTACTGTTTTTTAGCGATAAAATTATGGTTATATTTTTGACCGAAAATTCGATGTCTAAAATATCAAATTACTCCAACATCATAGCCAATGCCAATGGAATTATCACAAACGCTGTGATGTATATAGTAGTTCCTTCTTTATTTCTAAAATTTTATATCAAAAATTCAATTAGACCATTATTCGAGAATCTTTATCTATTTTATTTTTTCATAGCCCTTTTGGTTGTATTTATACCAGGTTTTAGTCGTTTTTTGAATTATTTTTTCCCTTTTATGCTGATAATATTTTCTAATATTATTTATCAGATATATAACTTAAACAAATTCAGAGGAGTTAGGAACATATTTGCAATGACATTTACCTTTTTAATACTTTTACCGAAGATTATTTATTATATGGGGGATACGTCAAAATATTACCCAAATTCTATTAAGCTTAATTTATGGTATCCATATTCATCAGTTTTAGAAAAAGAAGAATATCCAGCTAGGCAAATAATATTTAGGGAAACAATGAAAGAGCTTTCAAAATAGTTTTAATAAGATATTACATTATCAAATAAATACAGACAATTAAAATAATTAGACATGAGAAAATTGTTGGTTATTATATTATTTCTTGTAAGCATATCGGTTCATGCTCAGTTGCGAGAAAATATCACGAAATATCTCCCTAAAAATTTCGTACGAAACGGAAAGATTGATTATACCAGCTATATTCAAACTGCGATTAATAAGGAATCAAATGTTGTTTTTCCAAATTTTCCATTAGCCGTAAATTATAATGGTTTGAATTTACGGAGTAATACAAAAATAACTTTTCAGAAAGCATCAAAGCTTATTATGTTACCAAATAACAAGCAGAGTTATAAATTGATCAACATTGAAGGGGTGAGTAATATAGAAATTATAAGTCCAACTCTTGTTGGAGATAGGTATAATCACTTAGGTAATTCAGGGGAGTGGGGAATGGGGATTAAGATAATGTCTGCTAATAATATTAGAATTACTAATGTTGATATATCAAATTTTTGGGGTGACGGAATTTATGTTGGTAGACTGGATGGAGGGCTCCCATATAGCACTAACGTTTATATTTTAGGTGGCGAGATATCAAACAATAGGAGAAATGGTATATCGATAGTATCAGCTAGAACATTATTATTGAAAGATTTAATTATTAGCAATACGAATGGTATTAATCCTATGGCGGGCATCGACTTAGAGCCGAATGCTACCGACGAATTCTTGAGTGATATAGATATTAAAAATGTCAAAACTATAAAGAGTAAAGTTGATGGAATAAAGTTGGTTTTACACAAATTTAATAAAAGAAATAACGTTTCAATAAGTATTGATGGTCATACCGATATCGATAGTCCTAATCCTCTTACAATAGTTGGAAATGATACTAATAATATGAATTTAATTGGTTCTGTGAGTTACAAAAATGCAAATTGGAATAATATAAAATCTAACATAAGAGTTCAAAGGAAATTGGCTCCTAATTTGAACTTTAAATTTGATCAAGTTAATATAAATGGAACGCAAGTATTTAAGGGGCTAAAATAAATTTCAACATCAATTTGCGCCCTTTTAATCAAGATTAATTCGATAATAGTATTAAATTTTATAATATAATTATGTTTTCAAAAATTCTTTACCTGTATAAGCGGTTTATCTGGTCTCCAGAAAAATTCGCTAGAAAATCAGGTGTGACTATTGGAAAAAACTGTTGGATTGCAACCAGGAATTTTGGTTCGGAGCCTTATTTAATTACTATAGGGGACCATGTTCAAATAACTGATGGAGTAAAGTTTTTTACACACGGTGGCGCATGGATTTTTAGAGACAGATATCCGACGTTGGATACTTTTGGAAAAATAGTAATCGGAAATAATGTTTATATCGGAAATAATGTCTTAATAATGCCTGGGGTGACCATTGGAGATAACGTTGTCATAGCAGCCGGGGCCGTAGTTACTAAAAGTTTTCCAGATAATGTGGTAATAGGATCAAATCCTGCGAAAGTAATTGGTTCAACACAACATTTATTAGATCGTATGTTAGAAAAGGATATGGGAGTAAAAGGATTAACTTATGATGAAAAACGAAAAGTTTTATTAGAAACAGATGGATCAAGGTTTATTAAAAAGTAATGTTATGTTTGTGACGCCATCTTTAAGCGGTGGGGGAGCAGAAAAGAATTTAGTTAATATAATTAATTCTTTGGATGATAGCAAGTTCTCTATTACGCTAGTTGTTTTTTATGGAAATGATAACTATCTACCTTTAATTGAAAAAAAGATAGAGGTTCGTAAATTGGAGGTAAGAAGTGTGAAAGGCGGCGTTTTGAAATTGAGATCAATTTTGCATAAAGTGAGTCCAGATATAGTATTCACTTCTGCTGAGCATATTCTATTCTTTTTATCATTGTATAAGATCTTCAGAGGAAAGTTTAAATTAGTTTATCGCTTACCAACACTTCCCAGCAATAAGCTTTATAAAGGATTAAAAGGCAGACTAATAGGGTCATTTACTAAATCCATATTGAAATGCTCAGATTATATTATATGTCAAACTAATGAGATGAAGAGTGAGGTTCACAAATATTATAATATAAAAGATGAAAAGGTGTATTTTATCAAAAATATGGTAAATACCAATCAAATACTACAGCATTCAAATGAGTATAGACCAGAGTTTTCAGCGAATAAAACGAATATAGTTGCTTCGGGTAGTTTATATTCAGCTAAAGGATTTGATATCTTAATAAAAGCAATTGAGAATTTAATAAAGCAAAATAAAAATATCAAAGTTTATATTTTAGGTGAGGAAACCGTTGAAAAGGGGTATAGAGAATATTTAGAAAATCTAATTGAAAGCCTTCATGTTTCAGAATATATTTCTTTATTAGGATTTGTTAAGAATCCATATCCTTACTATAAGTTTGCAGATATATTTGTATTATCTTCTATTAAGGAAGGCTTTCCTAATGTGGTATTAGAAGCATTAGTACTTGGTACACCAGTAGTTGCTACTAATTGTATAAACTTTGAGGGCATAATCGATTCGTCAAATGGTTTAATAGTAAAAAAAGGTAATGTGGAATCTTTAAGTTTCGGATTGCAATCAATTGAAATAAACAAACCATTTACATTTGCTCTTAAGAATTTTGACTATTCTAGATGGTTTGAGGAAATATTATTAGCATGAAGGTTTTGTTGGTTGTTAACAGTTTAAACGTAGGTGGTGCAGAGAATCTAATCTGTGAAAGCCTTCCTTTTTATAAAAAATGTCAAGTTGATCTAGCTGTATTAACAAGGAAAAATGATATTCTCACTGAAAAGGCAAAGTCAAATAGTAAAGGAGATATATTTTTTTTAGCGGAAGGCTCTGTTTACAATCCTCTTGTCATTATTAAACTCATTAGTTTGATTAAGAAGTATGAAACTATACATGTCCATTTGTTCCCCTCTTTATACTTTGTTGTGATTGCAGGATTATTTTGTAATAAGAAAATAAATTTAGTATATACAGAGCATAGTACCAATAATAAAAGACGGTCGAATTTTGTGTTTAGATTTTTTGATAAACTTATATATAATCGAATAAATAAAATAGTTACCATTGCTACAGATGTGGATTTAGAGTTAAAATCACATTTAGGAGGGAAATTTTTGGATAAATTTGTGTTAATTGAAAATGGGATAAATTTAGAAAAATTTATTTCTGCTAATGCTTATCCTAAAGATCAATTTTTCGAAGATTTGGATTCTAAAATTATAATTCAGGTTTCTAGTTTCCGATTTCCTAAAGATCAACCTACACTTATTCGTTCTCTTAAATTATTACCAAATAATTATAAACTAATTTTGGTAGGAAGTGGCCCATTAATTGAGGAAAACATCCAACTCGTTAATTCTTTAGGCTTAAACTCTAGAGTTAAATTTTTAGGTTTAAGAAGTGATATTCCCAACTTACTTAAAACTTCCGACGTAATCGTTTTATCCTCAAAGTATGAAGGATTATCTCTTTCAAGCATAGAAGGTATGGTAGTTGGTAAGCCATTTATTGCTAGTAATGTTAAAGGGCTGCGTGAGATTGTGGAAGGAAATGGTTTGCTCTTCTCATTCGGTAATGCTGAGGAATTATCAGATAAAATAAGAATTGCGGTTGAAGACAACGAACAAAGACAAATTATCATATCTAGGTGCTATAATAAAGCTCTACAATATGATATAAAATATATGATAGATAAGTATGAAAAAGTTTATTAAATAAATGCAATTTTTTTAAATCTTATAGATTATCAAATTTTGGTTAAAGGCAACATATAAAAAATGAATTAATGAGCGTAAAAATTATTCGAGTAACAACAGTTCCTATTTCTTTAAAAGTTTTATTGAAAGGTCAACACTATTTTATGTCTCAAAATGGTTTTGAAGTTATAGGTGTAGCCTCGAAAGGACAGGAGCTCTTTGAAGTAGCAATGGATGAGAAAATCGCAGTGATACCTGTGGAGATGTCTCGTGCGATTACTCCAGTTAAAGATTTAAAATCGCTTTGGATCATCTACAGCCTATTTAAAAGGTTAAAACCTAAAATAGTTCATAGTCATACACCAAAGGCCGGTTTAATCGCAATGGTCGCTGCAAAGCTTGCTGGTGTGCCTATTAGGTTACATACTGTAGCAGGAATGCCACTTATGGAAACAACTGGGCTAAAACGTAAAGTTCTTGACTTTGTGGAGAAAGTGACCTACAGAGCTGCCAGTAAGGTTTATCCTAATTCAAAAGGTCTGTTTGATTTTATTTTGTCCGCGAAATATACCGTACCCTCTAAATTGAAAGTTATTGGAAAAGGTTCTTCAAATGGAATAAATACCTCACATTTTTCGAGTGATCTAATATCATTAGAACAACAAATCGAGTTGAAGAAAGATTTGGGAGTTTTAGATGGTGATTTCATTTTTATATTCGTAGGGAGATTGGTCGGCGATAAGGGGGTAAATGAGATTATAAATGCCTTCTGTAATTTAAACTATTTAAATGTCAAATTACTTTTAGTGGGTGCT
Source organism: Sphingobacterium sp. (assembly GCA_031286695.1). GTDB lineage: Bacteria > Bacteroidota > Bacteroidia > Sphingobacteriales > Sphingobacteriaceae > Sphingobacterium. The sequence continues at coordinate 283,293 of JAITTY010000022.1, forward strand.
ACTGAGAACAATTTAGATCCACTTGAAGCAGAAACTTTAAATAAAATGCAAAGTAACAAACGTATAATCCATGTAGGTTTTCAAAAAGACGTCCGCCCCTATTTTGCCATTTCGAACGCATTGGTATTTCCAAGTTATAGAGAAGGATTTCCAAACGTAGTTATGCAAGCTGGGGCAATGGAACTTCCTGCAATCGTATCTGATATAAATGGCTGCAACGAAATCATCATCGATGGAAAAAATGGAACAATTATTCCTGTTAAAAATGTAGATGCAGTTAAGAAAGCAATGGAAATGATGATAACGGATAAGGAGCTTTATTTAAAGATGAAAGGAAATGCTAGAGGAATGATAACTGAACGTTACGAACAACAGGTCGTTTGGGATGCCCTTTTGACGGAGTACAAAAGTTTATTAAAAGATAAAGGATTAGACAATGTATAGGCATTTTTTTAAGAGGCTTTTCGATTTTTTTATTGCACTTATAGGTTTGATTATCCTTAGTCCCATTTTTATTGTTGTGACAATAGGACTTTATATTGCTAATGATGGCAAGCCATTTTTCTTTCAGTCCCGTCCAGGATTAAACGAACGGATCTTTAAAATCATCAAATTCAAGACAATGAATGATAAAAAAGATACCAATGGCAATCTTCTGTCTGACGCAGAACGGTTAACACCTATTGGGGCTTTTGTGAGAAAGACATCTCTGGATGAGATTCCTCAGTTAATTAATGTACTCAAAGGCGATATGGCAATTATTGGACCTAGGCCTCTTTTGATTCAATACTTACCTTTATATGATGATAAACAGCGACGTCGTCATGATGTAAGGCCCGGAATTACGGGATGGGCACAGGTCAATGGAAGAAATGCAATCTCTTGGACCAAAAAATTTGAGTTAGATGTTTGGTATGTAGACCATGTCTCCTTTCTTACCGATTTGAATGTCTTTTTTACAACATTTAAAAAGGTATTTAAAAGAGAGGGAATTTCTGCCAATGGACATGTTACAATAGAACCGTTTAATGGAAATAACTAATTTTGAATAATGTATTTGTTTGGAGCAAGCGGCCATGGAAAGGTAATAGCTGAAATTGCTGAGTGCAATAATTTAAAGATAGAAGGCTTTATCGATACCGATTTGAGTAAATTGTCGTTATTGGGATATCCTGTTTTTCATGAGAGTCCTGCGGGACCGGTTAACGCAGTTATTGCTATTGGAAATAATGAAGTAAGGAAAAGAATAGTAAATGAGAACAGTTCATTTACTTATCCATGTTTAATGCATCCAGGGGCTAATATTTCTACCCGTAGTATTTTAGGAAATGGCACAGTAGTTATGGCCGGTGCAACGATTAATGTAGACGTAAATGTTGGTAAACATTGTATTATCAATACAAATGCATCCATAGATCACGATTGTATCATAGAAGATTTTGTACATCTATCACCGAATGTCGCGCTAGCTGGAAATGTACGCGTAGGAGAAGGGACCCATATTGGCATTGGTGCCTGTGTAATCCAAGGGATAACGATTGGGAAATGGACGAAGATAGGAGCTGGAGCTGTAATTATTAAAGATATACCAGATGGATGTACCGTGGTAGGTAATCCTGGAAGAATAATAAAGAAGTAACGTTAATTTTTACCACTATGTCAGATAAAATATGGCTTTCGTCTCCTCACATGGGGGGAAATGAATTAAAATACATCCATGAAGCATTCGATCATAATTGGGTAGCCCCTTTGGGCCCCAATGTCAACGGCTTTGAAGAAGATTTGGAAAAATTTCTAAATGCCAATGTTCAGGTAGCTGCCCTTTCGGCAGGTACGGCCGCGTTGCATTTAGCCTTAATCGAATGCGATGTAAAATACGGTGACGAAGTGATTTGTCAGTCCATGACTTTCTCCGCATCAGCTAATCCAATTGCCTATCAAGGTGCAATACCGGTGTTTGTTGACTCAGAACCCGACACCTGGAATATGTGTCCGATTAGATTGAAAGAAGCAATATGTGATCGTTTTGCCAAAGGAAAGAAGCCAAAGGCAATTGTGGTAGTTCATCTTTACGGGATGCCTGCAAAAATGGATGAAATATTAGCTGTAGCTAAAGAATTTGATATTCCGGTAATTGAGGATGCTGCTGAGGCATTGGGATCATCGTACAAAGGGAAAGCATGTGGAACTTTTGGCCGTTTCGGAGTATTAAGCTTTAATGGGAACAAAATCATCACAACTTCGGGAGGTGGAGCTTTGGTATGCCATACAAAAGAAGATAAAAACAAAGCCGTTTTTCTTTCGACGCAAGCACGTGACGATGCCCCTCATTATCAACATTCGCATATAGGCTATAATTATCGGATGTCCAATATTTGCGCAGGTATAGGAAGAGGTCAAATGGAAGTATTGGAAAATCGTGTTGAAGCTCGTCGTGCTATGACAAAGTTCTATTCCGATTTATTTGCTAGTATCGATGGAGTCCGCGTGTTGACAGAGCCTAGCGAAGATTTTTATTCTAACCATTGGTTGGCAGCCATTACGATTGATGAAGCGTTAACAGGTATCTCGCGAGAAGATTTGCGCCTTGAGCTGTTGGAGGATAACATTGAATCGCGGCCATTATGGAAACCGATGCATCTGCAGCCAGTATTTGAGAACGCGCCATATTATGGAAGTAATGTAGCTGAAAAATTGTTTGATACCGGGCTTTGCTTACCATCAGGTTCAAACCTAACAGGAGAAGACAAACAACGTATTCGGAAAAAAATAATACAGGTTTTTCATAAATAAAAATTTAAAGAGCTTTTATTTATAATTAAAGCTCCTTTTTATTGTTTGATAATTGTAGTACCTTATTAGCTTGAACTATATTGGATAGGTATTATTGACTAATTTATTCAAGATATCTTTGATCAGTAGGGTGTATAAGTAGCTGATGCCTAAATTCAATAATTTCAGTAATTATTATTTTAGGCACAGATCTTGCTATTTTGAGGCGTTCTTTTATAAGACATTCTATCAGGTCGTTTAAGGGAATCTCGAGAAAAAAATGTATTTTTGCGTATTTGATGACTAAGATCAATTTTAATTTAAATAACTTATGCGGTTAATTTCAAGATATGGTTTAATATTGGCATTGTTTACAATTGCTATATTAATGTTTAGTTCTTGTGGCTCTAGGAAAAACATGGTTTATCTACAGGCAGATTCTACTCAACTCAATAATATTTATGAGCGGAATATACCCAAGATTCAACCAAACGATATTTTAACAATTGTGGTGACTGCTGCTGATCCAAAAGTCACAATGCCTTTTAATCCAATTAGCATGATGCCAAATGGGAATTTGACTCAACAAACTGATTTGGCACTTCGCCCTACATATACAGTTGATAATAATGGGGATGTTTTGCTTCCAATTTTAGGCAAAGTGCATATAGCAGGTCTTACAAGAACTGAAGCAATAGAAAAATTAAGAGAGGAGTTGGAACGATACATAAAAGAGCCAGGAGTAAATATTAATTTTAACAATTTTAGAGTTTCAGTTTTGGGAGAGGTTGCTAGGCCAGGATCGTTTGTCCTGCCAACGGAAAGAGTTACTGTTCTAGAAGCATTAGGAATGGCAGGAGATATGACGATTAGAGGGGTGAGAGAAAATGTGATGTTAATTCGTGAAGTAGATGGGAAAAAGTCGGTCCATCGATTAGATTTAACAAAGCAGGATGTTTTAAATTCGCCTTATTATTATTTATCACAAAATGACGTTGTATATGTCGAACCTAATAAAGCCCAAATTAATAATTCAAAACTCGGAAGCAATACAAATGTTATAATATCTATAGCTGGTTTATTGATAACAGTTATATCAGTATTAACCAGATAATTAAATTATGGAACAAAAATCTACAAATATCAAAGATAGTTTCGAGGAGGAAATCAATCTAAGGCAACTTTTTGAGCAATATGCATATTATTGGAAGTGGTTTATTTTATCAATTTTAGTAATTCTAAGTTTAGCACTGGTTTATTTAAGATATTCGCAGAAGAGCTATATTACAACTGCTAAAATACTTCTTAAGGATGAAAAGAGCGCTTCAGCAGGGGAGTTAGCTGGAATTGCTGAGCTGTCTAATAGTCTTGGATTTGGGGGTACTAGATCTGCATTTGTTACAGATCAAATTGAGGTTTTATCATCTCGTCGATTGATGAGAAAAGTTGTGGATCAACATCATCTTAATATAGTTTACTCATTAAAAGGAAAAATCCGTTCTTCAGAGGTTTTGCAGACCGAGATGCCGTTTGTAATTGTTCCTCAACAGAATCAAGATACTACCAAGTTAAATCTGCAGGTAAAATTGGCTGGCGAAGACAAATTAAATGTGACGAATTTGTTTAATGGAGAAAAGACCATTGCTTCATTTGATAAAATTTTTGAAATAGGTTCGCATAAATTGCAAATTAAAAGAACAAAGAAAAATTTGCCTGATAACGGCGTAACCTATCTAATCAACATTATCCCGACCAATTGGGCGATTGACGCTAGTTTAAAGAGTATATCAATTACCCCTAGCAAGGAATTGCAGTCTTATATTGTTAACTTTTCAATGATTACCAGTACAAGGAAGAAAGCAGAACTAATTCTGAACAGCCTGATTGACGTTTATAACGCGGATTTGACAAACGATAAAATGCGTATGACTAGAGCAACCTCTGACTTTATAAATAAGAGATTGCTTTTAATATCTAAGGATCTTTCTGGTGCTGATGAAGAAGCTGCAGAGTTCAAATCAGCAAATTCCATGGTCGACATGGCTACAGAAGCTGGGGTATTTTTAAATACTGCTTCTGATAATGATAAAAAAGTGTTAGAATATAAAACACAACTTCAATTAGTTGATCACATGAACGACTATCTGAAAAAACAGGAAGTTGGAAAATTGTTACCATCCAATATCGGTTTACAAGATATGTCAATAGTTTCAACTATAGACGGATATAATAAGTTGGTCTTAGAAAGAGATGACCTTTTGAAGACTGCTTCAGAACAAAATCCTGCTGTAATTGCATTAAATGAGAATATTCAAGAAAGTAGTATAAATATTAGAAGTGCTTTACAAAATTATCAAAGGGTTACTAAGCTCGCTTTGGGCAGTATTCAACAAAAATCAAATGAGATTAGAACCCGTATTAGTTCAATACCTAATCAAGAACAAGGTTTTAAAAAAATCTCTAGACAGCAGCAAATAGTTGAATCGCTATATTTGCTATTATTACAAAAAAGAGAAGAAAGTGAAGTTCGGGCTGCAGCCACTCCTGATAATTTGAAAATTATTGATGCTGCTTATGAAATTGGTCAGCCTGTTGCGCCAAAGAAATCGATGGTTCTCTTGGGAGCGCTCGTATTGGGATTCTTGCTGCCATTAATAATCCTTTATCTTAAATTTTTATTGGACAATAAAATTCATTCCCGTAAGGATATTGAAGATATTGTCAAAATACCGGTCTTGGGAGAGATACCTACAGCTGAAGATACAATTGTACATTTAAATGACCGTTCATCGCTGGCTGAAGCATTCCGTATATTACGTACGAATATGAGCTTTATGTTTGGCGCTGATAATAAGGAGGCTTCTAGAGTAATTTTTGTAACCTCAACCATATCTGGGGAAGGAAAATCGTTTGTTACTACTAATCTTGCTCAGATTTTATCGATGTCAGGAAAAAAGGTGTTGTTAATTGGTGCAGATATTCGGAGTCCGAAAGTGTTGGATTATCTGGGTTTATCGCATTTACAACATACGAATGTCGGTATTACTCAATTTTTAATTAACCCAGATATGGACGTGGATAATATCATTATCAAAAAGCCCGGTAATTACGATTTTGATGTAGTGTATTCTGGTTATATTGCACCTAATCCTGCCGAGTTATTAATGAATGGACATTTTGATGATGTAATTAAATATGCGCGTGAACACTATGATTATATTTTGGTGGATACAGCACCGGTAAGTTTGGTAACAGATACCCTGTTAATTGCACATAATGCTGATTTAACGTTGTACGTATCTCGTGTCAATTACCTCGACAAGCGATTATTGCAGGTGCCAAGAGAATTGTATGTGGATGGCAAGCTGAAAAATCTTGCGGCCGTTGTAAACGATGTTGACTTTGCTCGCGGTTATGGTTATGGCTATGGTTACGGCTATGGTTATGGTGATAAAGGAAAGAAGAAAACAGGCTTAGCGAAGGTATGGTTGGATCTTAAAGATCGGCTAAATATAAAATAAAGCTTCGATAATCCAGATTTTGGCCTTATTGTTGTATAATCCCAAATCGGTACTTCGGTTTGGGATTAATTTTTTATACTAAATTAGTAAAATCGACCGTTTTGAATGACATATCACTAATCAGTAAAAAATTAAATCATGTGTATAAACGGTTATTTGAATCACGAAATGGCTCGTGATACTTTAAACACAAGCTCTTTAAATATTTTATCCATGAAAAAACAATATCTATACACGTTTTTTGTAGCCCTCTTGCTAACAATTGGTTCAGTATCGGCCCAGTTTTCGCGTCCTATTAGTGTTGGAGCTGGGGCAGGTGCAACAATCAATCTAACTGATTTGGGAAATGTAGAACCGAAATTCGCTTTTTATGGCGAGGCTGATTATCTGATCTCACCTTATATCTCCGTAGGCCTGCATGGCGAAAAAGGAACTTTGGCGGGGAATGGTTATGATAGTGACTTTAAGAACCGTTATTTTGCTGGAAATATCAATGGAAAAGTCCGTTTAGGGCAATTTTTAGGAAATGCCGATAATTACAGTTATTATACTTTGGAAGCGAATACCTTTTCTCGCATTCTTTCGAATGTTTACGTTGGAGCTGGGGCGGGATTGGTGAAAAACCGAATTTCAAAAAATATTTCGGCACTTTATGCCAATTATTTGGAATCTGTCGGAGGTGAAATTTCAAAAGATAACGGCGAAATTCATTTTGTACTTCCTTTGAATGTCGGATTAGATATTCCGTTTGGTAGAACCCTATATGGACCCCAGTGGGCAATCAATGTGAACTATCAGCATACATTGACATTCAATGATAATCTGGATGGTATCATCAATAAAAATAATGACCAATATGGTCTTATTTCGGTAGGTGTGAAATACGGATTATTTAACCGTAAATAAGCAAATCAAAATTTTAATACAACGAAATGATGAATATACTAAAAAGGTTCTATGGCAATCGTCAACTTGGGCTTTTCTCTCTGGCTATCTTAATTGGTTTTGCTGCATGTAAGTCCAATTCGGCAATTTATAAAGCTCCAAAGGTAAATGCTTTTCGGGGTGGCAAACTTCCGCCTCCTCCAGGAATGGTTTATATTCCGTCGGGTACAATATTGTTCAAAGGCTCATTAGATAGTGGTAATGTGGGTAAAAATGTCAGTGTAAGTGCATTTTTTATTGATGAAGCCGAAGTGACAAATAAGCAGTATCGCGAATTTGTCAACTGGGTTGCGGACTCCGTTGCAGTAACGGATTATCTCAACGATGATCAATACTTTTTAGAGATTGCTGGTGAGCAAGTTGGCCAAAAGCGTATCAATTGGGCAAAAGTCAAAAAGATATCGCCGATATGGAAAAGCAATGATGCGAGTATTCAAGAGCGTATTGCTCCTATGCTTGAAATGCATGGAAATAGACGTGCACTCAATCCCGAAGTGATTAAATATCGTTTCTCTTACCTACAGTCTAAGGGTAATGTCAAGAAGAAATATGTAACTGACACTGTGGCCGTCATGCCCGTGGAAGATATCTGGACAAAAGATTTTCCCAATGCGCAGCTTGCCTCTTTAGATGCCAATTACTTTACGCACCCATCTTTTGATTATTATCCAGTAGTAGGGGTGACCTGGAGACAGGCACGGGCCTTTACTGACTGGCGCGCAAACGAGATGGCGGCGACAGTATTGAAAAATTCTTATCTCAACGGTTATCAACTGAGTTTAAGTTTGCCAACTGAAGCGCAATGGCAATATGCAGCTTCCGGTAAATTGGATCCGCAGGATACCATCGCAGGTTCACGGATGACTATTGATGGAACAGAAGGTAAAAAGAAACTAGCCGTCAACTTCAAACAAGGGGAAGGAACGTACTCGCGTGATGGTGCGACATTTACTCTTCCTGTGAAATCTTATATGCCAAATGCTTTCGGAGTCTACAATATGGCTGGAAATGTGTCCGAATGGACTTTGGATGCTTACAGCCCTTCTGCAGTTGTATTTGTCAACGACTTAAATCCTGCGTTGCTTTATGACGCAGATGCAAAAGATGGTGATGCATTGAAACGTAAAGTAGTCCGTGGTGGTTCCTGGAAAGATAATGGCGAGCAGCTGAATAGCGAAACGCGTAATTACTCGGTAGATTATGAACCACATTCTTATATCGGCTTCCGCTGTGTCATGTCGGCTTTTGAAATGCCTACAGTACAGAGCAAAACACGTAAGTATTAACCCGCTGTTTTAAAACCCAAAAATCGATAACGATGAAAACAAAAATAGTAGTGATAGCGGCGATGACTTTTGGAGTTGGGTCATTGTTTGCGCAGCAAAAGGCAACGATAGATACGGTACCTAAGAATCAGAACGTTTTAAATAGTGTCAATTCAGCTTCTCCCGTAACATCAGGAGAAATCATTCAAGATACAATCCCATTGACTGACGGCTTCTATCAAGCAAATAATATGGAGGATGCTGTGCCTTTTGCTTACCCTGAAGTGAATAAGAAGAATATCCGCTTTTACAAACGTGTATGGCGGGATATTGATCTGAAAGATGAAAAAAACAACGTGCTTGCAATTCCAGGAAATTCACTGATTGAAGTGGTGATGAAGGCGATTGAAAAAGGGAAACTTTCTCTCTATAGCCCGGATGATGATTCTTTTAAGGGCCGGCTGAGCGCTCAAGAGGGGATGGCCCGTTTCGCAGATAGCGTGCTTGTGCCAATTTTTGATGGGGAGGGAAATCAAATTGATTCTAAAATGGCGCTCAATGAATTCGACCCTGCACGTGTGACTAAATTTAGAATTAAAGAGGATATCTTTTTTGATAAGCAACGGAGCCGATTAGAAACACGGATTATTGGTGTAGCTCCGCTAATGAATATTACAACTTCCGCGGAATTAGCAGAATCGGTGGGTGCAACTCCTGCATTCTGGCTCTATTTTCCACAGTTAAGGTATAGCCTTATCCAGGTAGATATTTCTGATCCGGATAAGGGGCTTTATGATATGACCATGGATGATTTTTTTGTTCAGAATAAATTTGCCAGTACCATTGTACGTGAATCTTCGCCAGGCATGCTGCAGAACCTTAAAGAAACGGAAAATGGGGGACAGCAGTTAGACGGAAAAAAAGTGGAAGAGAAATTGGATGCTTATAAGAAGAAATTATGGAGTAATCCAAAAGGAGTAAAGGCTGAAGAACTGGAAGGGAATCAGTCTAGTGATGGTAAAACTTCACAGAGCCAAAACCAGCAGAAAGCAACGGAACAGAAATTGTAAAGCAATATAATCTGTTCTTTTCAAAGCGAGCTTTTCGATTTATAGAAAAGCTCGCTTTTGTTTAATAATTCATTATTTATTAATATGGGAAATTATGAAACTGGTACCAATATTGCTATTGGTTGCACACGCAAGGTAAAAATCACATTTAAATAGAAATGAAGAATAACATTGAGAATATACAAAAACCAATTTTAGTTATATTGGCTGCAGGTATGGCGAGTCGTTATGGTTCGGCTAAGCAGGTGGAAAGCTTCGGACCTTTTGGGGAAAAAATAATAGATTACTCCATTTATGACGCCATTCGTGCTGGATTCGGAAAGGTCGTATTTGTCATTCGGGAAGAATTTTTAGAAATCATGAAATCAAATGTTGGTGCAAAACTTCCTGCATCTGTTGAGGTTGCTTATGCTTACCAGGATTTTGACCTAAAAAAAATTGGTATTAATAGAGTTGTAGAACGTCAAAAACCTTGGGGTACAGGTCATGCAGTAATGAGTGCAGCGCATGAAGTGGATAGGCCCTTTTGTGTCATCAATGCGGACGACTTCTATGGTTATGATGCTTTTCAGAAGATGGCCGATTTTCTAACACAGCGCATAGACGATCAACACATGGCGCTGGTCGGTTTTGAAGTTGGTAATACCCTGTCCGACTTTGGCTATGTATCGCGTGGTGTATGTGAGGTAAATGATATAAATCATCTTCAGAGTGTTACCGAAAGAACTAACATCTACCGAAAAGACCAAGATATAATATACGTGCAGGACGACAAAGAGACCGTTTTACCCAGCGATACAAGAGTTTCCATGAATTTCTGGGGATTTACGCCCAAAATATTTGAGATCGCACGCAATTTGTTCCCTGATTTTGTAGAAAAAAACCATGAAAACCCAAAAGCAGAGTTTTTCATTCCTGATTTACCAGATTATGTGGTCAAGCAAGGTATTGCTAGCTTTTCCGTACTCCCCACCAATGCAAAATGGTTTGGGGTAACCTATAAGGAAGATAAGGAAGAGGTACAGCAAAGTATTCATCGATTAATCGAACGAGGTGATTATCCGCAACGCTTATGGCCGGAGAAGAAGGTCATTGATGAAAGTATGTATTTAGATTTTTAACACAAAAATTTGTGGTCTCTCTTATTCTATTTTGAAAGAGAGAGACATTTTCAATTACTATCTTTCCCTAAAAACTTGGAGTATGCTTGAACGAAGGGGAATGCTATAGCTTCCTGTGGAGCATATTTAAGATACCTTTTAAAATTTCCCCAAAGACGTTTACCAGAATCTGGTCGATAGAAAAATTTTGATTTTTTCCCCTGATCAAATCTTTCATCATTGAATCCGAAATTTCCGGAATACCATACTTCATCTAGCATCCAATCCACACGAGTGTCTTTGGGGTAAGGAAATGGAACGGCAGTTTGTGGAAGCCCAATATATTCGACAAGCAATTTATGAAGCAAGTGAATCCATTTGAGCATACCGGTTTTTTTATAAATGGCATACAATGCCTGACAATCAATACTTGGGAGTAAACTATAATATAATCTCGCCGAATCGCAAAACTGCCGCAAGCTAATCCCATAAGTAATTAAGTGTTTTAAAATATGGATATTGACTTGAAGTACTTGAAGCTCTGGAGCCAGCACACGAACGAGTACGTTGTTTATCGTCACTATTTGCTGTCGATCTTTATATAGAGATAAAAGTTTCTTTAAATAACTGACTTTTAATGGACTTCTAAAATCAAATGTCTTCTTGTGATGCTCAATGTGAATATTTTTCCAGTAGTAATGAAGGCTGAAGCCTGCTGTATCCTCAAAATCAGGCTGACTTTCTTTGAGATAATTTCTTGCTTTACTATAATCATCTTCTTCAAAACACCAATCAATATCACCACTAATGCGATGAGTAGGGATGCGGTAATAGGATGCGACACCCTGTCCTTTTTGTAAAATTGGGCGGATACCATTTTGGGTAAACAACGAAAACTGTTCGGCAATTACTGCATTCATCTTCGCATTATGACGTTCGATCTTGTCCACACGGACAGCCCATTTTAAACGTAAAGAAGCTGGTGGTAATTGATCTTCCGTTAAAAATGAAAAACTGTCATAGATAATCCCTTCTACCGTGTGGTTGCTCGCATATTTTAGGATGCTATTCCAATCGTCATCGGACAAGAGTTTTGTGAGGGAAAGCTTCCCTTCTCCCCAAAGACCGATACGTAATAATTGAAAAAAGATATCCCTTAATTGTTTGTTCATTTGGTTTTAGAAATAGGGGTTGATCAAATATAATAATTTATACCCTATTTTTGGCTATTTAGATGCAATAAATAGAGATAGATAAGAATATTTTTGCTGTATTTTTATATCCTAGATAAATAGAAATCTTTTCATAATAGATAGTTTTTATTTGGTACATTTGCACGCGCTTAAACGTCGAAAGGGAATTTTAATTTATTTTAAATGAGTAATTTATGGAGGGAAGGTTTGTCCATCAACAAGCCTCGGTGGATCATTCTGCTGTTGGATATGATCATAGTTATTTTAGCTTTTTTGATCAGTTATATACTCATTTTTAAGCATCGGGGTGGAGTTGAGCTTGATGCCTTGGGCATACAGCTTATATTGGTGTCTGCTGTTTATCTGATCTGTTTTATATCGCTGGGAACATTTAAAGGTGTTATTCATAAAACCGGAATTCGTGAATTGCAACGTATGGCTTTTGCAATTGTAATGGCCTATTTTTTGTCGGTCATTGTATGTAAAATATTAGAGTGGACACAACCTTCGTTCTTGTATGCCGCTTTCCCTTTCTCTGACACACAGCTTCTTTTTCATGCATTAATTGTGGGTTTTGGGATGACCTTCAGCCGTGTCCTGTACAGGGCCATGTATCATGAAATTATGTGGGGCAACAAAGACAACCGTATTCCTGTGATTTTGTTTGGTGCAGGAAATATGGGCAATACAACCTTCCACTTTATCCATACGACTTCGCGTAACAAATACCGGATTGTAGCGATCATGGACGATAATCCGCATCGTATTGGTAATCGAATTCAAGGTTTTAGAATCCATGATATTAATAAATTGAATAAAGAGTTTGTCGATAGGCACGGAAATGCCGCAGAGCTAATAGTAGCAGTCGACAATAGGGCTCCCGAACGACTAAGTAAGGTCTTTAAATTGGCCGAACCGATCCCTTTAATCGTTAAAATTATTCCAGATACGGCACGTCTGATGGCCGGGGAGGTGGCGACCCGACAAATACGCAGTTTGCGCATAGAGGACCTGCTGGGACGCAAAGCAATCGACTTGGACAATCCTGCTATTGCAGCAGAGATGAAGGGACAGATCGTATTGGTAACGGGAGGAGCAGGCTCTATTGGTGGAGAACTGGTTCGTCAGCTCGCTCATACCGATTTAAAGCAACTTATTGTGGTAGATCAAGCAGAATCTTCCTTGTATGATATTCAACAGGAGCTGAGCTCCTCCGCAAATTTTGGACGTTGTGTATTTATGGTCGGCAATGTTCGGGATGCCCTATTTATGGATACCTTGTTTCAGGCTTACAGACCGACTTACGTCTTCCATGCAGCGGCATATAAACATGTTCCTTTGATGGAAGCAAATCCCTATGAATCCATTTTAACGAATGTATGGGGCTCCTATAATGTAGCGCAGTTGGCGGATAAGTATGGTGTATCCAAATTTGTCATGGTCTCCACCGATAAGGCGGTCAATCCGACCAATGTCATGGGGGCTACCAAACGTGTAGCTGAAATTGCGATATCGACAGTCAATATAAATTCCAAAACTAATTTTATTGTTACGCGCTTCGGTAATGTATTGGGGTCAAATGGTTCTGTAATTCCTCTTTTTGAAAAGCAGATGCTAAAAGGTGGACCTTTAACGATTACCGATCCGAATATTACCCGCTATTTTATGACTATTCCTGAGGCTTGTCAATTGGTACAGGAGGCTGCCGTAATGGGAAAAGGCGGCGAAATATTTGTCTTTGATATGGGCGAACCCGTTAAGATTATGGATCTTGCCAAACAGATGATCCGCTTAAAAGGCTACAATTACCCCGAAGATATTGATATTAAGGTCGTAGGTCTCCGACCGGGTGAAAAGATTTTTGAAGAGCTTCTGGCGAATGGGGAGAATACTGAAAAGACCTATCATGAAAAGATTATGATTGCAAAGGTCAATACCCCAGATTTAGCGTTGCAAAAGACAAGAATTGAAGAATTATGTGGCCTGGCGAAAACAGCCGATCCGAATGAGGATAAAATGAAACTAGTACAACTGGTTAAAGATATCGTACCGGAATTCCGGTCCCAAAACTCTGTTTTTACATCACTGGACAAGTAAGTCTATCACAAAAAAAGCCAACCTGCGTAAGCAATCGCAGGCTGGCTTTTTTATACCAAAGACAATCAATTATCACTTTTAGTACCCCGGATTCTGTGCCAGGCTGCTATTGCCGGCAATAGCCTGGTTGGGTACTGGGAAACGATTCAGATGCGCGGAAGTACTTGGATTATGATCCCACCATTTCTCCGTCGTAAAAGCTTTCCATCGGATCAGATCCGTACGTCGTCGACCTTCTCCTAAAAACTCAATACTCCATTCATCCAGAATACGGTACTTGTCCATATTGGCGTTAGTCACGGGATTGGGATCGACAGCATTGACGAAGTTCCGTCTTCGGACGGTATTGAACAGTTCCGCAGCCTTTTCCTTATTTCCTAATCTGTAATCACATTCGGCAAGCATATAGTAGACTTCTGCCAATCGGATAATCGGCATATCAGCTCCCCAGCGTAAAGTATTGTTGGCGAGGTTTGGGATCGGTACCTTTACAAGGCGTATACCTGTGTTTTCCTCTCCTTCAGACATTTTAGAGGGTAGTTGGTCGATGGAGCTATATTTTTTCCCTGGGCCAACTTCCGAAAAGCGTCCCACTTGGTCGACAAAGTCCAAAGGTTTGTCCTTATATTCTTCACCGCCAAGAATGGCCTCGCCGGTAGGTGTTTTATGGGGGCCTACAATAAACATACCCTCATATTGGTCCGAGCCGTGATAGACGTAAGGTGCTTTGCGCAGGTCGCCTTGGTCGAAGGTTTCAAAAGGTGAACCTAGCTTAAAGTCTGCGGTATAAAGTGAGCCGTTGGGTTTCTTCGATGGTGTCAGGTGAGCTCCATTATTCCCGCCCATGTCCTGTGCAAAGAACTGCTTGGTGTTGTAATGGTAGAAGTCGGCATAAAACCAATTATACTCAAGCATTTTGAATTCCGAAGGCATAGACCAGATAATCTCGGGAGATTCATTGTTTTTAAATCCGTGCACCCCATTCCATTTCGTATCTAGGGCATAATCACCATAGACCTTATTGACAATATCCTGTGCCAATTTTTGGCTCTCAGCATACATCGCTTTACCGATATAGGCCTCTGCATTGAAGTAGAGCTGTGCCAGCATGGCTGCTGCCGCAGCTTTTCGGATCGCGCCTTCTTCCTTGTCGCCGGCCTTCTTTGCCGGTAGATTTTCAATAGCAGCTTTAAGCAGCTTTTCGATATGCGCAAAAAGTTCCTGATCGCTATTGCGCGGTAGGGACTCTTGGTCTAGGGATTCGAAAATTGGCATACCGCCAAAATAATCTAATCCACGTAAATAAAAGTAGGCGATCAAGGCATCCAATTGAGCGAGATCTGCTGCTTTCCGCTCGTCGCTCAGGGCAAATTTGCCGTAGTCCAATTTGCTGAGGTCGCTCTTTGTATCCAGTGCGAGGGCAACCCCCATCAGGGTGCCGCGCCAGCTTCCCCAAATCCAATTGTCATCCGCCGTCCAACGGTGGTAATGATAGCGTTCATTCTCGCCACCATTATACCAGTGGCGTCCCTTGGTGGTGATGGCAAAATTGTCTGCCGTATATTCCTGCAGGCGCCAACGGTCTTCGCCCATATACCATTTAGCATGGGTAAATGGCCTGAACAAGGCCGCCTTGATGTCTTTCTCGCTTTTGAAAAAGGTGTCCGGCGTGACCGAACTATAAAATTCCTGATCCAATTTGGTGCATCCTGATAGCAATAATGCTACGGATAATGTTGCTATGGAAATGTATTTTTTCATGTTTGTTCAGTTTAAAAATTTACTTGTAACCCCATCATAAAAGTCCTGGTCTTTGGATAGACATTGCGCTCCTCAAAGCCCGGTTCGAGGCCATTGATATTGACTTCGGGATCCAGGCCACTGTAGTTTGTAAACACGAAAAGGTCACGTGCAGTGGCATAGATACGCATTGATTTCAATGGTTTGATCCAATTTTGGTTAAAACGATAACCGATATTCAGGGCGTCAACCTTGAGAAAAGTACCTTTCTCTAACCAGTAATCGCTTAGCTCTTTTTCTCCTTTGATATTTTTATGTTTGTCGTAAGCATCTTCCAGCACATTCTGTCCTTTTACATTGGGTAGGCTATAGTACATATTGATCATATTGAAAACGTCGTGTCCGATCCAGCTGCGCATATAGATGCTTGCATCCCAGTTTTTATAGCTGAACTGGTTGTTCCAGGAGAGTTGTAAGGTCGGGATCGCATTGCCGACAAAGGATTTGTCGCCTACGGTCTTATTGCGGTCCCGCACATCAAAGGCATTTCCGTCCTTATCATAAAGTTTCCAGTAGCCGTCGTCCGTAAATCCGGCAAATTTCCAAAGGAAGAACTGGCCAATATCCTCGCCGGGATATAACCTGACAGCTGAACCTGGCGAGCCGGGAGCCGGGAAGTCTTTCCGGTCAGTAAAGGTCTGACTTCCCCATAAGGTATTGAGCCTACTTTTGTTATGCGAGGCGACAATGCTGGTGGTATAACTAAAATTGTCATTGTCTACTGCTTTGAAATTCAGTTCAAACTCATACCCCGTATTTTGCATGCTGCCCACATTCATGGTGGTTTTATCATGGATCGCCGGCGGTTGGGAAACACTGATGTCGTAAATAAGATCGTCGATCTTGCGTTTGTAAATATCAAAACGACCGCTTAAACGGTTGTCCAGTACGGTGAAATCTAAACCGAGGTTGTACTCTTTTTTGACTTCCCATTTTATATCTGGATTTTGGTTGTGCATCACACCGTAGGTTCTGAACCATTTTCCATCCTGCAAAAACCAAGTGTCGGCGCTATACATTCGCGTGGCAACTTTGGCATCAAAGCCTTCATTGCCCGTTTCTCCGTAGCCTGCACGTAATTTAAGGTCATTGATAAATTTGACATCCCGTAGGAAAGGCTCTTGGGAAACCCGCCAGCCTGCGGAAAGCCCCGGAAAGAATCCCCATCTGTTTTTAGGCGCAAATTTGCTGGATCCTTCGTAACGTGCCGTTGCGGTCAGGATATAGCGATCCAAATACGAGTAGTTGACACGTCCGAAAAAGGCGGCAAGTTTGACCCAGGGATTTTTCCAGGATCCTATTCCCGCTCGTCCGTCAGGTAAATAGGTCCCTGTGCCCATATCGTTTTCGCCAATACCATCGACGGGGAAATTAGAGTTTTCAGCCGAAAAACCCTGGCCGTTAAAATCCTGGTAGCTATAGCCCGCTACAGCATTCAAAGAATGTTCAGCCCAGCGGTTTGTATAGTTGGCGGTCCATTCAAAGACGCGGTCATTGAACCGGCTATAATACTGCTTAGCAAATCCGTCCACATTGTTCTCTCGCGAAATGCGATGTTGTGCCGATCGGTAATAATTACCATGTTCGCTGTTGTTCTTTATCCCGATGGTTGCACTTGTGGTCAGATGTTCTGTCAGGTTTAATTTTAACGTTGCATTGGCCAAGAGGTATTTGAATTGTTTTTCATCGCTACGGAGTCGGGCTTCAGCCACAGGATTCCAGGTATCATAGCCACCTTCCAATACATTATATCCACTGACATCATTGGCATCGTAAGGTGTTTCGGTAGGATTCATCACCAGGGCCATATTAAAAATGTCATTGTTGTTAAAGATGTCACCATTGGAGCCAAACGCCTTTACCTGGTTGTAGCTTACATTGGTATTCAACTCCGCAAAGCCGTCGAAAAATTTAAATGCACTATTGATACGTCCACCGATTTCATCCCGCTTGGAGGTGATCGCCATTCCTTTGGCGTCGCGTTTGGTAAAGGTGGTATAGACATTGGCATTTTCGGAACCGCCACTGATGTTTGCGACTTGCCGATGGCTGAATGGATTATTGTTG
This sequence comes from Sphingobacterium sp., assembly GCA_031286695.1. Classification (GTDB taxonomy): domain Bacteria; phylum Bacteroidota; class Bacteroidia; order Sphingobacteriales; family Sphingobacteriaceae; genus Sphingobacterium. The sequence goes on from JAITTY010000022.1 coordinate 301,123, forward strand.
GTAACCTCATCATACCAGTCGGTGCGATGGCCCAAGTCTTCACCCAGACCATATTCGACAAATTTCTCTGCCGATAGGACTTTGGGACGTTTGCGGATGGATTCGACAAAATATTCCGAAGTAAAATTTACTTGTGCCTTTCCAACCTGTGGTCTTTTTGTCGTGATTAGAATCACGCCGCCGGAGGCCCGTGTTCCGTAAATCGCGGCAGCGGAGGCATCCCGTAGTACGTTAATAGATTCGATATCTTCTTTCGCAACGGAGTTGATATCGCCGCCGGGAACGCCGTCAATAACCACGAGGGGGCCTTGTGAGGCGTTGACCGAATTGACACCGCGCAATTGCAAGGAGATACCGGCATTAGGGTCGGTTCCATTGGTGGAGATGACACTGAGGCCCGGAACCTTTCCTTGGATGGCCAAAAGGGGAGAGACAGCACCCGCGACCATGTCTTTCTGCTTGATGCTCGAAATGGCACTGGTCAACTCCTTTTTGTCAAGGGAACCATAACCGACAACAACAGCCTCCTCGAGCTGCTGCGTGTCAGAGACCAGTTGTACATTCAAACTGGAGGCACCCGTATACGTGATTTCCCTAGCGCTAAAGCCGATCATTCGAACGACTAGGACAGCATTTTTCTCCACGTTGGTCAGTGTGAATGTACCAGTGGCGTCGGTGGAGGTGCTGCTATTGCTTCCCTTTACAGACACCGTGGCTCCGGCTAGGGGATTGCCTTGCTCGTCTTTTACACTGCCCTTGACTGTAGTTTGTGCCTGCTGCACATAGGGTGCGTGAGGTAGGGCCTGAGCGGCTCCAGCAAAAAAACTGCTGCTGAATAGCAATAATTTAGTAGCCACTTTAAAACTGTTGATTTTAAAATTCATGTGCTAATGTTTATTAAAAAATATTGGTTGTTTACGATAAAAGGTCTTGACAGGCCCTTTGTGGAATGGTCGATGTCAGCTTTCGGCCCCAGAAAAAATGGATATGTTCAAATTCAAGATACTGCATATAATTGGTGTGATATGAACACTAAATGTACGGCATTAGCCTTATAGGCGGGATCACTTGAGACAATATGAGGATATTTTGAGACAATTTGACTGCTGATATCAGCAAATGGTATGAGGTTTTTAATCTAAAGAAAGCAGCAAAGATATTATACATTTTATTTAATGCAACTGTATTGCTTTTTAATAGATTTGGCTATATTTGCAACTACGTTGCAACAATAAACACTGTACCAAATGATCAAACCATTAAAAATTATCCTGGCATTTATGCTCGTATCTGAGCTTTTTGTATCCTGTAAAAAAGAAGGGGAAACAGCGGAGGTCGTCTTACCAAAAGCAGAAAACGTTGAAATCGGCTATGCCAATAATAAGCAAGCAATCCGAGGGCGGGATTTCCATTTTAATGCGGATATTCTGGCTGGAGATAAAATTGAGTCCGTTCAAGTCAAAATTTTGCCAAAGGCTGGGCAAACCTATACCTCATCATGGAAAATGGAAATTGCTTGGGAAGAGTTTAAGGGATTAAAAAATGCCAATGTGCATAAACATTTTACCATTCCAGTGGAAGCGCCTGAGGGTAAATTTGATTTTTTCTTTATCGTAAATGATGTCAATGGATCTAAGCTGGAATTAAAGGAGGACTTTCAGATCTTCGATGCGGCTAATATGCCAGTGGATCCCATCGTGGACCGTGACATCTTCTCCCGAAACGATGATATGGTATACTATATGAATACCTATGTTGAGAATCCATTGGTTTTCAAAAAAGGGGATAAGTTTACGGCACGTGCGCAGATCAAGCAAATACAGGGAGATGGCATTCTATATACAGCATTGATCAGGCGAACCCTAAATCATTTTCCTGAAACGGTTGATAAACTTGACTTGACGAAGGCTATCATTATCTCTAAAGTGGAGCATAAAGATCTGGGGCCAGCATCAAAGGTCAATACTTACAAGTTGGTCAATGGTGTGATAAGTGGCGATGACATTCTAATCGGTGCCGAGAAAGATGGTTTGGGCAGTCAGATTACCGGCGAGAGACAATGGCAATCTAGTCAATACAATCTCGTTATATTATATAAAAATACCACGTTTAATATGAGTACTTTTAAGTCTATTCCGATTACTATTTCTTATTAAAATTCGTCTATACCTCTTAATCCCAAGCGTTGGATTATTTCCTCTTCCGTTCTTTCAGCTTTTGCTGAATTAAAGTTATACCGTCAACAAAATCATTTACGAGATCTGTTTCAGAAAAAGATAAAAGCTGCACCGCTGTAAAATTAAATGACTTTGCGATTTGGTGTATTCGAGAGAGATTAAGATCTGTAATGCCTGTTTCTATTTTTTAAAATGCGGGAATGGAAATCCCTAATTTTTTTGCCACATCCTGTTGGCTCCAGCTTTTTTGCTGTCGAATTAACCTGATTTTTTTTCCTACTTTGTTCATATAAAACTTTCTTAAAGGTTAGCATAAAAAGGTTACAAAGAATGGCATTATTTCTGTTGCATTAATTTTTTAGAGTTCTCCTATATTTATTCATTCACGATTGCTAAATTTCTTTCTGTATGCCATTTGATGAGCACTTTTTGCTGTCAGTTCTGGAACGGTCTCCTTTAGCTACGGCTATTTATGACAGTGCAGACCTCAATATTGCCTTTGTCAATCAGGCGATGCTGGATACATGGCATGCAAGCAGCTCAATTTTAGGGCATACTTTGTGTGTCTGTTTTCCCAGCTTTGAAAAAGAAGGGTTTTCATCTATTTTGAAAAATGTCTGGAAGACAGGGATTACCTATCGTGCCAAGGATACTCCGGCAGATATCGTATCAGGGAGAAATATTATCAAACGGTACTTTGATTTCGAGTACAAAGCATTATTGGACGAAAAGGGAAATACTTATGCTATTTTACATTCCTCATGGGATGTGACGGAACGAAAACTTGCCTATGATAAAGCTGAAAGCCAAAAAGAGCAAATATCTTTTAATAGAAAGCTGGATCAATTATCCAATACCCTTTCACATGATTTAAAAAACCCATTATCCATTCTGAAGATGGGAAATGATATGCTGCGTCGAAATACAAGTATACCCGAAGATGTTCAGCAAAAATGGCTTGAAAATATGCGTGGCGCCATAGAGAATATTCAGTCTATTATCAACCAAACCCTGCAGCTAAATAAAATTAGAGCTGTCAATCCGGTCAGTGAATGTTTGGATATGGATAAAAAGATCGTGGAATGGATAGATGAGGTAAAGCTTATTTATCCAGCATCACAGTTGGAGTTTAGATTAGGAAATCTCTACAAGCTCGACGCAGACTGTGGGGTAGCTTATCAGATTTTTTATAATCTGATATCCAACGCATTGAAATATGCAAAACAAACAGATGAGGATTATCTTGCTATAAATAGTGAAAAGACGAGCAAAGGGATTGTATATTATTTGGAAGACAATGGGATCGGCATTCCAGATGAAGACCTAGATGTTGTATTTAAAGCCCATGAGCGCGCAGGTAACGCGCTTGAAGCACAGGGCTCGGGGATAGGACTCTCCTTAGTCAAAGAGTTAATGGAACGTCTGGACGGTAACGTTAATCTCTCCAGTAAGCTGGGTAAGGGAACGATCATTCGCTTGTTCTTTCCGAATAATTAGGCGCTGTTTCGTTATTGTTTGTTAATAGGCTGTTTGCTGATGTAAATGATCGCTGTATCTGTGGACGTCGGATAAGTACGCTCATTCCCTTTAACAGACCACTCAAAACGAGTTCCCTCAGCGCCAATATAAAGTCGGTTTTTCTTGTCGTGGTAAATATAGTTCAGTTGTCGACGGAAAGGAAAATCAAGTAGCTGTTCGTCTTTATCAGTAACCCTTACTAATTTATCGGGCTGCATTAACGGGCGTCCATATTCTTTGTCGATGATTTCTTTCGGCTGCTGGACGATTTTGTAGGATTCAGTTTCACTGATCTTTGTTTCTTTTCGATTGACCTTTACTTTATCATAGACTTCATACCCATATTTACCCTTTCTGCTCCAACTTTTACCCTGATCCAACGAGAATAAAGTCGGACTTGTCGAAAGGTCTTGGAAATTAGTTAAAGCCATCAATTCTCCCTGATACATACTGAAGCTTGGTATGCCAAATCCAGCATCGTTGACCATTTGCCATGAAGCTCCTTTATCTGTGGTCATGTAAATCTTGTACATGGTGGCTACGACCAAGGTATCGTCAATATTACCGTAAATAGCCGATGTACCTCTAAGCTGTCCTGGAATACTCAATTTCGTCCAGTTAGCATCTTTCGTTTCAATATCGATACGATCCTTCGGTTCAGAATGGTCGTCCTTTTGGCAAGAGCTGATCAATAGGCTTAGGACGCAGACAAAAAGCAGTGGTCGTAAAGTCATTTTAAATTGCATGTTTTTTGCGATTTGAGTAAACAAGCTGTGTGATTATTAAGCTTTATATAATTTTAAAGATAGTTATAATAACTGAAAGTTATTATACGCATGGATATTTATTTTTGTTGTCCACTGCTTATAATCAATATAAGAGTCCATTTGAGAGGGAGTGCGTTATGTAGACAAGCTTGTGAAGGTATTTTTAAAGGATGGCCGCGAACAGTTTGTACTCTGCCATGTGGAGATCCAGAGCATTAAAGGTAGGCGGGATTTGGCTGAGCGCATGTTTCGCTATTTTTATAGAATATGGGATCGTTACAAAGTTCCAATTACTGCTATTGCAATTTTGGCAGATGAAAACAAAGGTTATCGCCCTGTGGTATATAGCCAGGAGTTTATGGGAACTTCATTGCGCTACGTTTAACAGTTACAAGATCCTCGATCAGGAAGAAATGGAGTTACGATCTAATGAGAATCCATTTTCTGTGATTGTCCTTACGGCACTTTTGGCTATAGTAAACAAGAAAGTGAACGATGAAGGACTGAAGGAAATAAAACATGATCTTTATGATGAGATGATGAAGCGGGAGATGGATAAGGATACCCGACAAGGACTCTATGATTTTCTAACTTACTACGTTAGCTTTGATAATGAGGATGTTTTGAGTATATTTCCTCAATAGATTAGTTCTCGATGGCAGAGGAAAGATCGATAAATTGCTTTTTGTAGGCAATTTATCTAAGTTTGAAGAAGAAATTAAAACAAAAATAGGAAGGAGCGATACTATGGGCACTCAAGAATATTTATTAGATAAAGCTGAAAAAAAGGGAATTCAGAAAGGTATTGAAAAAGGTAAGCGTGAAGAAGCTATTGCCATTGCATTGGAGTTTAAGAAAATGGGTTTACCTATTGCTTATATTGCTAAAGGCACCGGTCTTTCTATCGAAGAGATCGAAAAGCTGTAATCAAATACTTTTAAAGTTTATAGATATTTATTTTAAGCCATTTCCGAAAGGGAGTGGCTTTTCATTTTAAAGATGCTATATGCTCAAAAAAACTCCCCTTTCGTCGCTGATAAAAGAGGAGAAACTTTATAAATCTAAATTATGAAAAATCTTATCGTTAATAATAACGCGCTCTAATGTATTAAGACGTTTCGCTAGATGTTGGTATATCTCAACCGGCTGATTTAATATAGAAATAATTTTTTGAAATCGATAAATTAATATATCTTTTTGCTGTTTGCTTCCCCCCCAATTTTTGGAGTTATCCTAGCTTAACCCAATTATTGGTGGCTCGCCATCGCGGTAGAAGTAGTCGAAGAGTTGACTTGGTTTACACGCTAGAGCTTTAGAAAGACCATATATTTCATCCGCATATAGTTCATTAAGTTCTCCTGAGAAAAGTCTATTAAATCTCTTCGCAATAATTTTAGAGCTATCACTAATTTGATTCTGGCTATTTATATAAGGATTGATCAAATCGTGAAATAAGTTTTCATTCTTTTTTAGACTCGCTAAAATATGGCCCTCATGTTTACTAAAATAATTATTACAGAAAGTATCAATATCTTCTCCTAAAAAAATCAAGGTCTTATGAAAGATTCTGCCATCTAGTTTGGGAGAGCTCTCACTAAGAAGATTTGATATTTCTTTAGATTTATTTTTTAATTCAGATTTATTTTTAATTTTTTTCTTAAGTATGGATAAAATATATTTGGAGAATTCTTCGAGTTTATTTAATTGATATTCAGTCATTTTTATTGTTTTTTAAAATAAAAAGTCTCAAATGGGACTAATGTTGATTTTTATCTTTATATTTGTCTTATAATCAGTTGATCTGATTTAGTCTCGAATACGGAAACGACGAAATTTCAATGACGCGAGACGTAGGGTTTGCGAACCCCCTGTGCTTTTTGTATTTTCGCAAAAGGAAGGGGCAAGCTCCCCTATTGGAAACTGTGTCATGGGTATTCGTCGTACCTCGTATTCAGTGGAAGATAGTGGGGCTTGCCTCTTTTATATTTATAGATGCTTGCGTCTTACTTCCCCTTTGAGACTCTTTTTGTTAACCAAATTGTAAGATTATGAGATTAAAAGAGCTAAGAACATTTACAGAACGACGGCAGATCAAGGATCAGCTTACCCACCTTGCGGTATCACTGCTCACCAAGAACAAATACTGTGCTCCTGAATAGTATCTAAAACACTTAAATCAACAATGGTCGGTACCCCCGCGGGCATCGAATGGATATAAAAAAGCCGTAATGGCATATTTATAGCATACCAATTGTTGATTTTACCGGCCTATTTTCTCAAAAATCAACGCTCTAAAATTGAACAGCCCTTATCTCTTTTATCTTCGCACTTTAAAAGTAAGGGTTTCCGATTTCAAAAGCAAAGATTTGAGAAAATAATATTATAGAATTTCTATAAAAAAGGTCGGTTTTTTATTTTGCCAACGGACGCGGTATCGTCTCTATCAAATTACGTGTAACTGTCCTGCACCGCGCCCGATAACCTATTTCTTATTTTTTCAACGCTGTGACCTGAGCCCATTCAGGTTCCCAAAAAAAGGCTGATTTTGGTCGGATAGGGAGAGTTATGTGCTATGGTCACAGCTAAAAACTAAACACATGAAAGCAATTTATGAAGATCTCCTGCATCTTGACAGGCCATTCTATGAGATCCATCAAGACAGTTACGATCCATTGAAATGTATCGAAAACTTTTGGGCTAATTATCCGCTAGCCACAATACGCGAGTATCTCTACGCATTAGACCTCAAATGCAAAACCCTCGGCGCAGCTACCGAAAGCAAATTAGAGGCTGTACAGCAAACGTTGTTTTTGTCTGATATTCTGCGTGCTCTGATAGCGTATTTCCTGGCGCATAGCCGCCAGTTAGATACAACCCAAATAAAACTGTCAACACTGGAAGCCAATATGAAGGAACTCCAGCTGACCCAAAAAATCAACGATTTTTTTCAATCCATTAACCAGTCAAAACCTTAAGATGATGAAATCAACACTAAACAATTTATACAAGGTCTTTAAGAGCAAACGAGCACGAGCGATGCTGCTGTGTTTGGTTTCTATGTTTAGTTTATCTGCTCAGACGCCCCGCAAGGACAGCGGGGCGGATGGGCTTCCTGCAGTTACAGCGATCAATGTAGGCGATCGGGTTCCCGAAGATTTTTATACCCGACAGTATAAAGTTTACACGAATGGTAAGGCTACCACAACAGATCTAAAACATCTGAAAGATAAGCTGGTCATCTTGGACTTCTGGGCCTCATGGTGCGGAATGTGTCTCACTCAGATGCCAAAAGGAGAGAAGCTGAGCCAACGGTATGCAGATACGCTAGCTATGGTACTTGTCAATACCAGACATCGCCGCGATGATCTCCAAAAGATTAAAAAGACCTACATCGAAACCTTATCTCGGATAGGAGGAAGTTTGCTCCCTACTGTGTATGATGATGAATATTTGATACGCTTGTTCCCACATGCTTCAATTCCGAGGTATGTATGGATCTCGCCACGCGGTACCGTGCTAGCAATTACAGGTCATACATTCGTAAATAAAGAACAGATTGATAATGTAATTGACTTGTTGAGGGGGCAAGGTAATTATGAATAGATACTTAATTTACGCGCTGCTAACTGTATTGTGCTTGATACAGATGGAATTGAAAGCGCAGCACAACTATACTGGAACAGTAGTAGATGAGTCAACCCACCCAGTTGCCGGCGCAAGCATTACGCTGTTAAAAACGAAAACACAAACGAGGACAGATCGCGAAGGTAAGTTTCAAGTATCGGCGACTGATCTTAGTGAACGTCTATCTGTCAGCTACATGGGGTATGAAACGCGTGTACTGGCGCTCGCTGAATCTAAAAATAGGAACTTTTGGATCGTTCTTACCAAGAAAACAAATCAACTCGAGGAGGTGATGGTCGAAACAGGCTATCAGCGCATTCCCAAAGACCGTGCTACAGGCGCTTTTGCACAGGTAGATGATAAGATCATAACCCAGCGAATGTCATCGGGCAATATTCTTGACCGCCTGGAGGGGAATTTTTCAGCTCTGCAGATGGATCGGCGCGATGGTACCAATCAGATCAATATTCGTGGTATCAATACACTTTCCAGTGCGCTCATGGGGCCACTAATTGTTGTCAATGATCTGCCTTTTGAGGGTGATATAAATGCGATTAATCCGAATGATGTGGAGAGCGTTACGCTACTTAAGGATGCCGCAGCGACATCGGTCTGGGGGGCACGGGCTGGAAATGGTGTTATCGTGATCAAACTAAAAAATCGCAATAAACAGGAGGGAACAGCGGTGGACTTTTCGTCTAACCTGACCATTACCGCAAAACCTGACCTGATGTATTTACCTAAAATGTCTTCGGCAGAGTTTATCGATGTCGAAAAAATGCTTTTTGATAAAGGATTTTATAATACCATATTGAACGGTACTAATTCGAATAGGGGTATTGTTTCTCCAGTTGTAGACGGCCTGTATGATCTATCCAAAGGATTAGTCACACAAGAGGAGATGGATGCGCGTATCGAAAAATATAAGACACAGGATTATCGAAAAGACCTGCTCCGTTACGTCTATCGCAATGGTGTCTTAAGCCAAAATAATATTGCACTGTCTGGTCGTGCTGAACAGAGTGGTTACCGAGTAGGGATCGGCTACGATAGAAATATGCTCAGCAAAAGGGAAAGTAGTAATCAGCGGCTGGTGATCAATGGAACTTATCAGCTGAATTTCTGGAAACGCTTTAGGCTGGAGAGCAACATGCTTTATTCAAATATGAAAAACAGCTATAATCCGGACCTCATTGATTATCCAATAGGTGTCGGCGGGGGTAGGACAAATCTATACCCTTACGCACAGTTGATGGACGATGCCGGAAATCCGCTAGCGATTCCATCACAATATAATTTTAGGTATATGGAGTCCGTAGCTACGCGCAATGAGGGGCTGTTGGACTGGTTTTATCGACCTTTGGACGAATTTGGGACATCCAGAGCCAATAATAATACCAATTATTGGAATGCAGGGCTTAAGCTGTCGGTCAAGCTGTGGAATAGCCTGGATATTACGGGCCAATACGGCTTTGAAGGTCAATTGGGCGCGAATCGAACTTTACGCGGAGAGGAATCTTTCTTCACGCGTGATCTGATCAACCGTTTTACGCAGATCAATAATGGGGCGGTAAAACGGATTGTACCGCTGGGAGGGATACTGACCAATGGGAACAATGATTTCACCAGCCATAAAGGAAGAGCACAGCTCAATTTTGCACACAGATGGAGTGACCTACATGAACTGAATTTTTTTGGTGGAGCTGAAGTGTCGGCGCGGACGGAAGAAAGCAGCCTGTTTACAACCTATGGTTTTGATGAAAATCTGTACAATAGCCAACTGATAGATCCGATAAATGCTTATCCGATCTATGATGGTCTGAGTGGATTGAACCGTATTCCTTATACAAACGGGTTTGATAAACGAATGCGTCGATATGTATCGCTATTTGGGAATGCTTCCTATACCTACAGGGGGCGTTATATCTTTTCGGTGAGCGGCCGAAAAGATGCCTCTAACCTGTTCGGAGTAAATGCCAACAACAAATGGAATCCTTTGTGGTCGGCTGGACTGGCATGGAAGCTGTCGGACGAAGCTTTCTTCCCGAAGAATAGAATGGTTAATAGCTTGAAGCTGCGGTCTACATTGGGGCATAGTGGTAATTCGGGGGGTATGACCACCAGTTTGCCTATTATCAGCTATATGTCGGGACTAAATACAGATGTTAGCACTTTTCCACGTGCCATCGTCTCGTTGCTGCCCAATCCATCGCTCCGTTGGGAAGATGTCCGCATGTTCAATGTAGCGTTGGACGCCGCCTTGTTCAATAATCGTATTGTGCTTTCCGCGGATGCCTATTTTAAAAAGTCGACGGACCTTTTTGCTTCGGATCCCATCGACCCGACTTATGGTTTTAGTACTGTGCGAAGGAATGTGGCTATTGCTTCGGGAAGGGGTATTGATATTGATCTCAATGCAAAAATATTGGATGGAAACTTTAAATGGAACACGAAGGTACTATTTACAATCAATAAGGATAAAGTGGACAAGTATTACGGCGGTACCTGGCGTGCTTTGACCTTTACAGCTTATTCTGGGCGAAACGTTTCTCCAGTCGAAGGGAAGGCACTCTATCCTGTATTCTCTTACCGCTTTATGGGACTTGATCCTGAAAATGGCGATCCGCAGGGATCGCTGCAAGGGGCTATTTCTAAGGATTATACTAAAATCCTGGCAGACTCCATCCAAAATCTGGTATACCACGGTTCGGGAATCCCGCCATATCACGGATCGCTCAACCAGACTTTTAGCTGGAAGTCGTGGCTCTTGAGTGTCAATATCGCCTACAAGTTTGGTCACTTCTTCCAGAAGGAAACAATTCGGTACCTCGATCTTTTCAATGGTTGGCGTACGCATGGGGATTATGCCAAACGTTGGCAGAATTCGGGAGATGAATCTCAAACAACCGTTCCATCGATGACTTATCCGGCCAATTCAAACCGTGATGATTTCTATGCTTACTCGGAAGCCAATATCGGTAAGGGGGATATTATACGCTTGCAGGATATTCGTTTGCAATATCAATGGCTGCTCATGCGTAAGTTTACTGTACAGATTTATGCTGCGGCCAACAATGTAGCGCTGTTATGGAAAGCCAACAAATGGGGCATAGACCCCGATTTTAACAATATGCCTCCCGCTCGAAATTACAGCTTGGGGTTATCAATTCATTTTTAATAGAAAGGAAGAGATTATGAAAAATATGATATGGATAGGCATCTTCCTATGGAGCCTTTGCTGCCAGTCTTGTACTAAATTTTTGGACGAAAAGCCGCAGTTATCTGCGGCGACGCCCGACAAGGAAGAGGACCTAAGGGCGCTCTTGGACTTTGAGTCTCAGATCAATCTCTATTATCCGGGATTGATTGAATTGGGGACAGATGACTATTATCTGAATAATGATACCTATAATAATATGTTGGCCAGTTTTCAGGAGGCTTATCGATGGGATAAAGAAATGGTCACAACGGATGTCGCCTATTGGAGAGCCTGCTATAATACCATTATGATCGCCAATATTGTACTGGAAGGTGTTGAGCGTCTGAAGCCAATCAAAAATAAAGATATTGAGGGGGAAGCCCTATTTGTCCGTGGATTGGCACACTTCTATGCGGCTCAATTGTATTGCCCGCTTTATGATAAGGCTGCGGATAGCCGTTTTGGGCTGCCGATACGGTTGACTTCTGATTTTAATGTTCCTGTTACACGTGCTACGGTACATGAAACCTACAAACAGATTATTGATGATATCAAGGGGGCAATCCCATATTTGAGGGATCAGGCCGCTGAGATCAATAGACCGGGCAAACGAGCAGCGTATGCAGCATTGGCAAGAATATATCTGAGTATTGGAGACTATGAGCAAGCAAGGTATTATGCCAATGAATGCCTGAGATTAAATGCAGATTTGATGGATTTTAATACCATCGATGCTAAGCTCAATTACCCCATCACGCCTAAAAACGTTGAGATGATCTACTATGGCTCGACTATTTCGGGGAGTGCTGCACTGAACAGTAGCCGGGCCAGAATACCTATGGCAGTATATAACCTATTTGATGCTAATGATCTCCGCAAACTCATTTATTTTAGATCCGTGAATGCAACAGAATATGCTTTCAAAGGTTATTATTCTGGACGTTCGGCTACTTATTTTGCGGGTTTTGCCAACGATGAGCTTTTTTTGATCCGGGCAGAATGCAATGCCCGTTTAGGAGCTACGGAGGCGGCATTGGCCGATATCAATAAACTGTTGGAACATCGGATCCGAAAGGGTTCATTTACGGAATTAAAATTGTCAGATCTGAAAGATTTATTGCTTTTTATTCTCAATGAACGCCGTAAGGAAATGTTATTTCGGGGTGTAAGGTGGTCAGATTTGAAGCGATTGAACCTGGAACCCAGCCATGCCGTAAATTTAGTACGGGAGGTCATAACTAATGGAGAGACGAAACGATATGAGCTACCGGCTAACGATGCCCGTTATCTATATTCCATTCCCGCCGAAGTGATTAGTCAAAGTAATATTGAACAAAATCCGAGGTAAGAAACGGAAGCAGGCTTCCGATGAGGGAAGCCTGCTTTTTTGTCTACTGGTTGGAGCGAAATGCTTGTACAGTAGTGTTGGTGTTGGAACTGGATACTGCATCTTCAATCTGATCCTCAACTGTCACGCCGGGTGATACTTGATGCGACATATCGGGCTGACCCGAACCGTTGTCTGGTGCTTTGATGGAACAGATCTCTTGGTCATCATCACCACACTCAAATTTAGGTGTCAACGCATAATTCGCTGGATTGGTTGGATCCGAATTGACCAGCTCATTATTGTACCAAGTCGGATCGTCAAGTGATCTTGATACTGTTTTCTCCATTTTCACCTCTTCCTTCTCGGTGAAACTTTGGGCTCCATAAGCGAGGCCCAATCCTAATACGGTTAATGCGCTGGCACGTAGCCAGCTGTTTCTTTTTGTAAGCATAAGCTTAAAGTTTAGTTTATAAAATGTTTATTCAAGCCAGCATCTTTCGCTGGCTCCTGATACAAAGTTGCACGCAAAATAAGTCTGATATAGGCCTGTACCATAGGAGCTATTTTTGAGCATATTTTCCCGTCAGCAAGAAATATTGGGCCTGCTGCACCGTGTGGCGCGAGATGCCGAGCAGATCTGCCTGCTCAATTTGAGTGGTCGCAGCTTTAATTTCGGGCAACAGCCGGGTAAAATTAAGGTAGCGCTCAAAAGGAGAATAGCCCAATGTGGCCTGCCTTAGCAAAACCAGTTGCCTTTTCTTTTTATTGCCCAATACGTCAATCAATGTATCGATGGATTTTTCCTGTTTCTGAAACTGCCGTAGTACCGAATGCGGGATCGCAATAATAATTCCCGAACGGAGTGCCACTATATGCCCGCTGTGTAGATGATGTGTATAGAGGTGATTGGTCGTCATCAAAGCCATGTTTGGAATAGCCAGGCTCATAATCCTGCGCTTGCCGGTTTCAGTGTTCTCTTCGACCCGAGCCAGGAGGCCTTTCGCGACAAAATAGGTCATCTCCGAATGACGGTCTGCTGAACTGAGCTGCTCGCCTCGTTTAACGATCTTGACTTTGACGTTGTCCTTTACCCACTGATAGTGAAAATAATCTATTGTGTGATATTTCCCCCAGAAATCAAATAATAATTTGAATCCCGCCTTGGGGTTATGCTTAATTGACATAATAAAGTGTTTTTTTTGGTTTATCTGGCTTACTGTCAGTAATATATGTTGAACTAACAAAACTACGACGATTGAAAATCATTGACGAAACTACCCCTATAAAGCCTTTTGCCTCTAGAAAAACCTCTTTTGCCCCCCGAAATTATCTACAAAAAGGAAAGTTTAGGAACCAAATGGTAGATGAAGGCGATGTCCTTTGGCTCTCCAATTATTAGTTGAATTTTTACTCCCGATCGATCCACAGTCTTCAGTGCCTGAAGCCGTCAAGCTGTTGCGAGAACAGCCTATGGTTTTATTTTTTACGAGATACAGCGTGGAAATAACAACACTATTGGCCCAATTTGGGCTTTACAATCCGCATCCTCAGACCATCACTGACCTGATGTTAGGTATTGATGAAGAGGAAGATGGAGGGAAATGCAATATCGTTTTCCCTTAAGAACATGATGATAATTGAGTATGCTATGCCTTATCCTTGGGCATAGCATATATCCAATATTAACCCTAAAATATTTTTATATGCAATTTACTTGGAGAGCCGCAATGCAGGCTTATACCGAAAAAGACTGGCGGGACTTTGTTTTTTTCTCGGCCAATGTGCAGCATCTTTTGGGTATCCATCAGCTCGATATCCAGCAAAATCTACACCGTGCGGCAATCAATTTCTCAAGGCGACAGGCAGAAACTGACACCACAAAATTTCAGTTCCAGGACGAAACCAATTGGATTTTAACAGAGCGTGCTCAATTTATCCTAAGTTTTCATTTTGGCTACTATCGGGCTGTTCCTGCCTTTCTCGTTCAGCGCGGCTATAAACTTTGTATTCCTATGGCTAAAGATGTTATGTTGCAGCAGTCACAGCATTACGCAACTTTGCTCGGTGATCGTTGGCAAAAACAAGTTGTATTTCTGGAAGCCGAGGATCCTTATCTTTTCTTTAAGTTACGGCAGCGGATGGATCTTGGCTATCACGTATTCTGCTACCTTGATGGCGGGGTAAGCGCCGCAAAAGATTTCCGGGCGCAAAAATTAAGCGAAATCCCTTTTCTAAATGGCAGCATTAAGATAAAGCATGGGATTCTACTTATGGCTTTTTTGCTTCAAAAAAATATAACCGTTTTAATTGCCAAAATAGCGGCAGAAAATGAGCCCATTGTTATTTGTGCATTGAGTCATTGGTATAAAAACTGGTTTCCCAGCGCCAGGCAGTTTGCGGACTATTTTATCCGCATCATCTATCAGGATTTTGAAGGGGTCCTGTTGGAATATCCAGAGGCCTGGGAAGCCTGGCTTTACCTGCACAAAACCATGTCACCAAAATCGGATATCGCAACCTGGTTGCCAACTAATCGTATAATTTCTTTTAACATGAAAGAGAAACAGCTGCTGCTCGATAAGTTCACCTACCTGAGTTATCCCCTTCGGGTAAAGATGTTATAAGAAATATATCGGAATACTTGTTTAAACATGATGTTGTAATTATCTTTAGGTTATCAATTATAAACCAATAATATGAATAGGTTCTTTAAAAGAAAGTGGCTGTTGCACTGCTGTTTCTGGATGGGATATAGTTTTTATTTTTTTGCTGTAAATGCACTAGGCAATTCCAGACTGAATCTGGGAGCTTCTTTCATCACCGTGTTTTATTGTGCGACTATCTTCTATGCGGTGTATCTGATCTTGAAGTATGTTTACGATCGGGGGCATATTCTGGGATCTATAGTGTTGATGATAGGCTTTTATTTACTCTCCGCCCTGATTGTGTACTATGAATTGTACGGAAGATTTGGACTGGAAATTATAAATAATAGGTATGTCATCACTAAACACGCTTTTAGTTGGGCGAAGTATATCCAGACCTTTCTCGTCATGCATAGTAATTATACGGTGATGGCGGTGGGCTATTATTACTATAAGAGTAAGCTTCGTGAATCAGGTGATAAGCTTGAAGCTGTAAACGCACGTCTCGCCGCAGAATCTAGCATGAAATCCTTTCAATATACGACCTTATCTGCACAGGTGCATCCGCATATGATGGCGAATATTTTTAGCCATTTAAAGAATAAGGTAGACCCATATGATGTTGAATTGGGTAGGCAGCTTTCGGAACTTTATCGCTTAATGAAATTTTATATGGAGGCTCATCACGTGGAGGGGGCAACCCATATTTTATTAGCGGATGAAGTGACAGCACTGAAGCAGTATCTGTCCATACAGGAGAAAGTCGAACCAAATCCTTTTTACATAAAACTTTCCTGCTCGGGCAACCTGATGCGATTTAGTATTGCACCTACACTATTGCAGACGCTCGCTGGTAACTTATTTAAGCATGCAGACTTGTGGGATAAAGATCACCCGGCCAAAATTGGCGTCCATGTCGGCCATACTGGTTATCGGATCACGGTTGAAAACAGAAAGCGAAGCGGTCCTCAAATCATGCCAAGTCACGATGTGGGACTTCGGAATGTACGAACACGCATGGAATACCTCTTTGGGACGGACTTTTCGATGGAAGAACATCAGGACGCTGATCATTACGAACTCACGCTATGTGTGCAGCGCTACAGATAATCAAAGGAACAAAAAATGACGGAAAATATGAATAGAATATGGATTGGAATCATCATCGATGACCAGAAGCCGTATATAGACCATCTGCTTGAGATGGTCGAAGAGATCGGCTATGTGCAGATTGCCAAAACGTTTAATGACCCGCATGAAGCCCGGATTTTTCTGCGTGCCAACAAAGTGGATTTTATGATCCTCGATGTGGAACTGGGAAAGACCAACGCTTTTGATTTTTTAAAGACCTTGCCCGGCTCAAATCTAAAAACGATTCTTTATACGGCACATCGCCAATATGAGGATCCGGGATATGATGTCGGTGTAGTTGATGTGTTGCTCAAGGAGGTGTCTAAGAGTCGTTTCTATGCGGCACTGCGCCGGGTTGACGAGGCGCTTGCTAAATTGATCCCAATATCGGATCATGATTCATTGGAAAATTATACGTATTATTTTATGATCAAGGGGCCAGTGCGATATCAACGTACGGAGATACGAATGAAGGAACTTGTGTATGTGGAAAGTGCGAATAGCCAGGTTAAATTTCACATGATCGGTAATAAAACCCTGACCTGCAGCAGTACCATGCGGGAAGTATTGGGGCGATTGCCGGTCCGTTGGTTTAAGCAATGCCATCAGAGCATTGTAATTAATATCAATTTTTTTTACAGTTATGGGATTGGTGGCGTACTAATGACCGAAGGGACGAAAAAAACGCTTCCTGTAGGTGACAAGAAACTGTATGCAGACTTCTTTCGCTTTATTAACTCCAATATCCTTGGTGGATAAGCGTATTTGTCATTATAAACAATTAAAAATATGAGAAAAGATTCGTTAAACAATACGGGCCGTAAGACAGATGCTCATCTCTTGCAGGCCTTGCATATACTTTTTACAGAAATACAAAAATTGAAAACAGCGGTGCTGGATAGATTTCCGAAAGCGGATACCACAGTCGAACTTCGTGATACAGCATTTGTCAAAGACACCGTGGGGGTATCGGATCGCACGTTGTTGCGGTATCAAAACTTAGGCCTCATTCGGGTATATCAGCGCGATAAAGGGGGGAAGAAGTATTTTAAACTTGACGATGTGTTACGGCTCAAACGTTACCTGAATGGTTGATATTTAAACTGCGGCGAAGTTCTTGGCCATCGGCCGGGCTTCGCTGCTGCTCTTGTTTCCTTATGCCATAGGCTTTGTTCGTCCCTGTCATGCCCTTCGCTCGCCAGTATGCCTAGTTGACTCCTAGTTGACTCCTAGTTGAGACCTAGTGTTTACCTATCAAACTAGGTCTCAACTAGGGGATTCATCGGTATTTGATAAGTCAATCCCCACCGGAGGCCATAAGCAATCCGGTAGCAGATCATTGTAAAGGTTTATACTTGTCTATTGACGGTCGTCGGACAATTGATAGGTTCCTGTCGGACAAGCGTCGGACAATCTGTTTTTAGCTGTATTTTTCTGTTAATGAATGTTTTATGTTTGTTCTGTCAAGCAAAAATACCGGTATGAAAATCTTGGCGATTTATTTTTTAATCCTTAAAATTTTTAAAAATGGGAACAATTGTAAATGGAGCAAATGGAGGCTTCAGTGGTAAGGCCGGCTCAGTGATCGGTGCCAGCTGGAAGAGCATCAACTACATCAGAGGACTTGCTAAAAAGAGCAATAAGCCGTATACGGAAGCACAACTGATCGTACAGACGCGATTTAAGACGTTAATGCGTTTTCTGCTGCCGATCAATAATTTTCTAAAAATCGGTTTTGGCCAGAAAAAGGCAGATCGTCTTACACCGCTCAACTATGCTTTTCAGCTAAATCAGGATCTGGCCATTCAGGGTGTCTATCCTGATCTGAGTTTGGACTATAGCAAGATCAGAATTGCGGACGGGATCTATGGTGGTGGCGGAACAGTAGAAGCTGGTTTTGATGCGGATGAGATCACAGTGGCCTGGTCGACGGGCAATAACGATGTCTACGAAACAAAAGGAGACGATCTCTTTTATGTGATCTGTTACCATCCGGCAAAGGA
The DNA here is from genome assembly GCA_031286695.1 of Sphingobacterium sp. Classification (GTDB taxonomy): domain Bacteria; phylum Bacteroidota; class Bacteroidia; order Sphingobacteriales; family Sphingobacteriaceae; genus Sphingobacterium. The sequence goes on from JAITTY010000022.1 coordinate 319,517, forward strand.
TGAATTCATGACTACGCCAACTGTGCCGAAAAGGCAAGATGGGGTGATCACATTTGGAGTGCCTGAGCATCTGTTGGGTGATGCCGTACATATCTGGTATTTCATGTCAGACCGGACAAAGACCAAAATCAGCAGAAGCAGTTATCTCGGTGAAATAATGCTCGCCTAAGCTGCAGAAAATGTACCAAGGGCATGCCTGCCCTTGGTACATTTTGATATCAAATAAGGAAACCATTCAATTAATACAATTTCAGATGAAAAAAAGAAAAAGAAATAAGACAATAGGTATGCTGCTGACGCAGCAAAAGTTTTATCTAGCTAGCCAATATCTTTTGCCATTGGCATCGGTTCTTAAGGAGGGATTTGCGCAGTATGTACGCCGGGAAAAAGCAAAGCATGTGTCCGCACGCAATCTGGCAATGGCGCATGCGGTCAAATATGCTGTCAAAGGTGAATACCCGGAGCTATACATTGATCCTGCTCTGATTCTGCTCTCTGATGGTTCCGTAAGGGGGATAAACATAGAGAATATGACGCTGAATAATAATGCTTTGTGGCTGGACTTTGATGGTGGTAAGATCACGGCCATGAATCACGATGACGAGCTGTTGTTGGTGGTTTATGATCCGATAGCCGGAGTTGCCATCCGTAACGAGACCCTGGTTACGCGCTCGAGTTCAGGCCTAAGACTCGAACTGCCTGATTATATGAAAAATGTCCGGCTTGATGTCTTTATCTTGGTACGCGATCGGAGTCGAAACCGCTATTCGCGGAGTCAATATGCGGGCAACATATAACTATTTTATATCATTAAATTATATCACTATGAACAGTGTAGAAATGAAAGGACCATGGTATGGTCTAACACAAAAACTGTCGATCGAACCCAAGTACATGCTCGGTATGGCAAGCATATTATTGGTCATTATTTTCCTATTTGTTGGAAGTATTTTGCAATTTTTCGACCCAGCATCAGCTGCGCTTGATATGGGGGTACTGTCCCTGTTGTATTTTGGGCTGATGGCCGGACTGGTCTTTATCTGTTGCTGCATCTGGTTGCTGGAATACCTATGGAGACCTTTTAAATATTATAGACAGGATATTTATTATCATTTTAATCAATTAAGCTCATGGCAACAATCCATTCTTTATTTCTCTGTTTTCTTTCTATTGCTCTTTGCATTTCTCCTGCTACTGGAAATGCTGTTTTAGAGGTAACGTATAGCAACGCTAGTGTACGAAATACCGATCTGCTAAGACGGCAGATCTATGAAATTGCAGCGAATGAAATTGGGGTAAGAGAGAGCGGAGGCGATAATAAAGGTGCAGAGATTTCGAAGTACCTTGCCTATGTAGGCCTAGGTGATGGCTATGAATGGTGTGCAGCATTTGCTAGCTGGTGTTATGGGCAGGCTGGTCGTTCAAAGCCGCGCAGTGCCTGGAGTCCTGCGCTCTTTCCGAAAGCGCGTCGCTCTATCAAAGCGCAGTTATTGGAAGGAAATGTACGACAAGCCGATTTGTTCGCGATCTATAGCAGCCAATTGAAACGGATCCATCATGTAGGGCTAGTCAAAGCAGTTCATGGCCAAATGTTGATCTCGGTAGAAGGAAATAGCCACGACCGGGTAGAATCACGGCGGCGGCCCCTTACAACCATTTATGCTATTGCAAATTGGATCGATTGAGGAGAGCACGGTCATGAATAAATACACAATTTCAGACTCTGAGAGTCTAGTGTTTTGCCTCTTGGTGATAAGCGTTGCTGTGGTCACCGGCTGTAGCGTCTTCCGGGGAAAAAAACAGTTGGAAGAGAAATCCAGTAGGACTTATAATCAATATGAGCAGCAGAATTTGCAATTTCATCAGCAGCAGCAGGATAGTTTGTCTTCCTATTGGTATTTTAGTACGGATAGTCCAATGTGGTTTCACCCGGATAGTGGATTATGGGCCAAGGGCGGGAAAATTTTCGCTCACCAGTCGAACATAAAGCGATGGGAAGAGAATTTGCGGCTTCAGCAGACCAATAGAAAGGAGGTAAGTACTTCGGATTCGCTTGTGAAGCGAGAAAATAAGGTGGTGTCAGCTGAATTTTTTGCGATAGGGGTCGTTATGCTAGCTGTGCTAGGATGTTGGATCTGGTGGCGGTGGAGAAAGTAGTTCAAAGAAGCCCTGCTTCTTTTTGGGAGCAGGGCTTGTTATGTAGCAGATGTAGTTCTGTTATATTAATTTGCCGTCAAAGCAACTGCATTGAGCTGTCTGGAGGTTCCGTCTGGACCTACGGCAACGATATTGTCGAAGATGACGCGTGTGCCTGGTACAATGCCATTGAGGGCTGAAGACATGCTTGAGCTTAACTGGCCTCCAGAAGTCGACAATACGATTGCATCCGCACGTGGCTTCGCAATGATCATCGTAAATTTGGTGACCCTAAAAGTTGCATCAAAGTCAAAGTTATCCAGTTTTGCAAAAAGAGCATTCTGCGCTTTAAGTGCTACGGTAGCCATTGATCCGCCTGTTTTACCAGCAAACTTGGCAATCGGGTCTGGAATACGTTTCACACGGAATTCTGTCGAACTCAAGGTCTGCGTTTTTCCTGGTGCTACCTCAGCCGATACTGAAATATGTGCTGTTCCCGGAGAACTCACTTTCACATTATACTTACCGCCTCCCGCACTGGAAATACTACCGCCACTCATGCTGACACGGATTTTATCGGTCGATGTACCCGGAGCTGATACCGATATAGGGTTGTTAACACCAATATAAAGCACGTTCATCTTGTCTGGTGAAACGACTGCTGAAGGACGCGCTACTTGATAGGTCTGTACAGGGGTACGATATTCTTTATAGGATCCATCGGTCTGTTTCACCTTGATCACACCACTCCAGGTATAGATACCTTCGCGGCTCGTGTTGACTGAATAAACACCTTTTCCATCCACCACCTGAAGCGATGATCCATTCACCGAAATGGCCGGTTCAGATTTGGAATCGGACGCTGTCAGAAATACCTCTGCTTTATAAGGTTGACCTTGGACCAAATAAGAAGTTGGTGCAACTGCAACTGCGGCAAATTTGTCCAGGTTCACCACGGCTTGATCCATTTTACCTAAGATAAGTTTAACCACATCAGATTCTGCGTTTTGTGCGTCGGTCTGTATTTTGGTCAAAATAGTCATTGCTGCTGTCAAAGGTGTACCACTGCCAAAATTGATTTCTTCCCAAGATTTTTTGCCATTGACAGCTTTCTCTGGATCTTTTGCTTCCAGTGAGAATGATACCATCTTTTGTTCTTCCGGCGTGAGTAGAGCCAATAATTTCGTACGTGTCGAATTTATTTTGTCTTTTAAGAGCGTTCCCTTTTTCTCATTGATCATCAGATTTGGGGAAATGTCCTCGTTTTCACGTTGTGCAAGATCGCCTTTTTCTTCATCGTATCCACCGCCTTGTTTGACGAACTCCTCTTTTAAGGAAGCGATATATTGATTGAGCTCGCCAATGATAGCCTGCGCTTTTTTGGCCTTGTCATAAATCGGCTTTGCACGTGCGGGTTCTTCCTTTAATTTGGTGTTTTCGAATGCGGTAAACAGCTGTTGAACGGCTGTGCTGACATTCGATTTGGATGTTTCGAGACTGTTGTTGATATTTTTGAATGCATCCAAGATGGAATCTGGTACATTGAGCGCCAATAAGGCGAGCAAGACCAGATAGAGGATGCCAATCATCCTTTGCCTTGGAGTTTCTCTTCCTAATGCCATTGTTTTTGATTTAAGTAATACAAGAATTAATTACACACGCGGTTGATTCATCGCGCTCAACATATTGCCATAAATGGCATTCAAGGCATTGAGGTTTTTCGCTAGCTTGCCCACTTCATCTTTGAATGCTTTGGAATCATCCAGCGATTCGTTGAAGTTTTGCATGGTAAAACTTAGGTTCTCATAAAACTTGTTCATCGATTGTAAATGTGATGCCGAATCGCGTAACTCACGTTCATACATCGCATTTAACTGGCTTAGATTGGTTGTCAGACTTTTCACCTGTTCATGGTAGTTGGATGTATCACCTGAGGTGTTCGACATGGCGACTAGATTTTGCGAAGCTTTTTCAAAAGCGAGACTCAGGTTGTCAAATTTGGAAGTTGCTGTTCTGAGCTTATTCGTAAACTCCTCTGTTGCTAATGAAACATCGGATAACTTGTTTATGGCAGATACTTTCTCACTGAAATCGCGTAGGCCACGGCCCAGATTTTCAATACTTGCGGGTTCAATATTGGCATCGGCAAACATTTTGTCTAAAGCAGCTGTGGCCGAAGGTCCTGCGGGTTGGGCAACAGCTGCTTTTCCTCTTTGTGGAAGCTCACCATTAAAATTTTCGTCCAATTCAGGATACACACGTGTCCAGTCCGGTTCTGGTGCGGGTGGGTTGAAACCCATTAAAAAGAAAAGGAAGGCTTCTACACCTAAACCGATTCCGATCATATAGTTGGCTGTGGTGCCACCGATATGTAGAATCTTAAATAGTACCCCGATGATTACGATACTCGCTCCCCAGGATATGGCCACATTCAGCCATCTAGAATTGTCTTTTTTCTTGCTCATTTTTTTTATCAGTGTTTGGTTTAATTTTCTTGGAAAGTTTGAAATTCCTACGCTTTAAACTTTATTATAAACGGTAAATACCTTTTTTATAGTATGTTTAAGTAAAGCATGCTATATAAAGCCAGTTATCTGTTTGTAATTGGCTCTTTAGGCTCAAAAAACATACCAAAAGGCTATCATCAGGAGTAGGATATGTAGATACTGAGAATTTAAGTTAAGAGCATGAAGTTGTTGGATATATTTCTGCTAATCTGCTATAGCTTGATTGAATTTCGCTGTGGAAAATTTCAAAGAGGTCATTTATTGAGGATTAAATATAAAAATAAAAAAGGTTTTCACTCGGGGAGAATGAAAACCTTCAAATAACCAATTATAAACCTATCAAGGTGATGTAAATATATGATTTTTTTTGTTTTGTTTTCAATTTTAATCTGTTTTTTATCTGATTTTTTTAATTAAAACTGTTTTTGTTGGTATTTTAATTCATTTTTTTTGTTTTTTTTATCTTTTTTTTGTTTATATGTTGTTTATTTTATTTGATTTTATGTTTTTTTTATTATAATTAAGTATTTTATTTGGTCTTTTGCTGTGATTTATTTGTTTGTATTGTATATGTGTAGTTTTTGTTGCGTTTAATGTGTTGTTTTTTTGTCTTAAATAATTTTTTTTGTTTGTAAATGCTTATCTGTGATTAGTATCATGCGCAAAAATATTCTTAGCTATCCTCTTAACTGATTTTTCTCAAAATAAAACAAACGTTAGGCCTTCTTAGCAGTTATACTTTAATAAGCTATAAGTCGTAAACACAAAGAAAGAACAATATGATGAACGAAACATTAATTCAACTTTCACAGAAGTTGCCCGCCTGGCTCTGGAATATTGCATTAATCCTCTTTTCATTTTTAATAGGTTTTCTGATCAAACTGATTTTTATACCGCTTTTGCGCAGACAAGCGATTCAGCAGGAATCTTATAGTTTATTTCGTTCCTTTGTAAGACGTTTTAACAATGTGTTGAGTGTATTTATCCCCTTAATTGTTTTCAATAGTTTACTGCCCTTTACCCAATTTAACGAAAGGACGCTCCGTGTGGTGAGCAAAACCAATGAACTTTTATTGGTTAGTTTCTTTGCCATCGTCCTGATACAGGGGATCAAGGTTTTTGAAGATTATCTCTATCATCGTTTTGATATTAACAAGGAGAATAACCTGCGCGAACGAAAGATTAGGACGCAAATCGTCTTTATCCGAAAAGTGGTGGTTACCCTTATCATCGTAATCTCTTTGGCGATTATTCTATTAAGCTTTGATAGTATGCAAAAGATCGGAGCCGGCTTGCTCACAGGTGTGGGGGTTGGTGGTATTATCATCGGTTTTGCTGCACAGAAGTCCTTGGGAAATCTCCTCGCTGGCTTTCAGATTGCTTTTACACAACCTATACGTATGGATGATGTCTTGGTCGTCGAAGGAGAATGGGGCCGCGTGGAGGAAATTAATCTAACTTACGTAGTGGTCAATATCTGGGACAAACGCCGCTTGGTATTGCCCATCACCTATTTTATTGAAAAACCGTTCCAAAATTGGACGCGCACGACTTCTGAGATATTAGGAACCGTATTTATCTATACAGATTTTACGGTACCTGTCCAGCTATTGCGTGAAAAATTGACTTCCCTACTTACTGGGCATCCGCTTTGGGACGGGAAAGTCAATGTGCTTCAGGTAACAGATTTAAAAGAGCGTACCATGGAGATCCGCTGCCTGATGAGCTGCCGCAATTCGGGGCAGGCTTTTGACCTGCGCTGTTTTATCCGCGAGGAAATGATAGCGTATATCCATACAAACTTCCCGAATGCATTAGCCCGAACACGGGTGGATTATCAGGAGGGTTTCCAAAAGGATATATAATAGCTGAGGAGCGCGTGAAAAATGATGGTCTGTTGAAAATAAACGTAATTTATTTAAGTTTGTCTAAAATTTTAGCGCGAGCGATATGCTGATCTTCTATACTGTGTTCTCAGGGATATTAATTGTACTGAGTATATTACCCTTTGCCCAAAGCCAGCATTGGATCTTTCGGGTAGCCGAATTTGTTAAGCTGCAGCTGCTGGTATTTCAGGTGCCAGTATTGGCTTTGGGCTTTTATCTTGTGACTGAAGACCCCTGGTTATGGTGGTTGCAAGGGCTGCAGATGGCTTTGATTGTTTACCATACCTATATATTGATACGTTATACCAAATTTTGGCGTCGCGAAAAATATGAAAAGGGCAAGGATGCATCCGATAGCATTAAAGTAATCTCCTGTAATGTGCTGCAATTTAATACGGCTTATGATCGATTTATTGAACTGATTCAGAAAGAAAAGCCGCATATCTTTTTGACCATGGAAAGTGATGCGGCATGGGAAAAAGCCTTGCGTGAGTTGGAGAGCGATTATCCTAATTTTGAGAAGGTAACTTTGGACAACACCTACGGTATGCACTTTTATACCAATCTGAAGATCAACAAATGTGAGGTGCATTATTTTGTAGCCGATGATATTCCCAGTATTGAAGCTGAACTGGAAACCGCCGATGGACACCGTTTTATCTTTTTTGCCGTTCACCCGCCACCGCCGAGTCCAACAGAGGAGGAAACTTCCAAAGAAAGGGACGGCGATCTGCTCAGTGTGGCCAAGCGGGTGCGCGATTATAAAATGCCTGTGGTTGTTACAGGGGATTTTAATAATGTCGCTTGGGCCAAATCTTCGCTCTTGTTCAAAAAAACGAGCAAATTGATCGATGCACGTATTGGTCGGGGTATTCTTTCCACCTTTCATGCCAATTATTGGTTTTTTAGAGTGCCTTTGGATCTGTTGTTTCATAGTCCCACCGTATTTATTGACAAGCTGTTTATCTATCCATCAGTTGGGTCTGACCATTTTCCCATGGGCTGTACATTTTTTATCGATCGTTATTCCGAAGAGCAGGCGGAAGATATCGAACATTTGGAAGCTGGCGATATGTCGGATGTCAATGAGATGATTGCTGAGGGTAAAGAGGAAGAAAGCGAAAATCGAATTCCGGAAGGGGAATAAGGAAGTTAAATTCCGGATTGTCTTTCTTTTTAATGAAAAAAGGGAAGAAATTTGTTTGAAATGCTTAATTTAACGACACTAAGCAAGATAAACCGAATCCAATCCATGGTAAGAGATCATTCTTCTTCGTTAACTTCGGCAACGCTCTTGTCGAAAACTATCGATTTTCTCCGCTTCCCCCTGATCGTAGGGGTCGTATTTATTCATACTGATTTTTCGAATATCATCATTCAGGGTTCAAAACAGGTTAATATGCTCCATTTTCCTGTTTTCGCACACGTCTTTTTCTTATTTTCGAAGATCGTCTTCGAAGTCTGTGTGCCGCTTTTCTTTTTTATTTCAGGCTTTCTTTTTTTTTATCGTACGGAGTCCTTCACGTTTGAGGTCTATCTCAAAAAATTAAAGAGCAGGCTGCACAGTCTGTTTATTCCTTATATTTTTTGGAACCTAGCGGTACTGTTTTTTTTCTTTCTGGCACAGACTTTTTTCGGTGGACTTTTATCGGGTGCCAATAAGCCAATTGTTCAGTACAGTATATCAGATTGGCTTTGGTCTTTTTGGGACACTTCACATATCCATGTCCAGGCTACAAAAAATTTACCCATCAATTCACCTTTTTGGTTTATCCGTGATCTCATGGTGCTTGTGGTCCTGTCGCCCATCGTTTATATTTTAATTAAAAAGTTACATCTATTTGCGGTGTTGGTAATAGGGGTTATCTGGGTCTGCAATCCTTATTTTTACCTGCCCGGATGGAGTACGGTTTCTTTCTTTTTCTTTTCGGCAGGGGCTTACTTTAGTTTGCATAAAAAGAATTTTGTGCTCATCATGAAGTCTTTATTGCCCTGGCCAATTCCATGTTATATCCTGCTGCTCGTATCGGCATTTTATAGTTTGGGTGAAGGCTGGTGGAGCTATAGCTATTGTGCAAATGTATTGGTCGGGTTGATAAGCGTGGTTGCAGTGACAGCCTACTTTATCGAAAAGGGACACTGGGGGACCAATTACTTTTTGGCGAGTGCCAGCTTTTTTATATTTGCTTACCACCGTTTGCCATTGGTTTTTATTATCAAATTCTTATTTAACCAGATTAGACCGCAAACGGATGCTACACTGCTGTTTTTGTATTTTCTCTGCCCAGCTATTATTATACTGTTGGGACTATTGTTTTATTGGGCAATTAAGAAACTGTTGCCCAGCTTTACGGCAGTTATTTGCGGGGGTAGATTATCATGAAAAAAAAGAATTGGATCATTTTAGCAATCATAGTTGCTATATCGGCAGCCGTAGCCATACTTTATAGATTTTATTATCCGAAAAATATAAAGTTGCTCGAGTCGGAGTTTGTTTTTACGGAGTTGATCCGATTGAAAAGTACAACAGTTAAGAATCAGGGAGCTTCCAATACCTGTTGGTCTTATACTGGGAATTCCTTTCTCGAATCAGAAATGATCCGAATGGGTAGAGATCCTGTAGCGATTTCGCCGCTATATACCGTCAGGAAGGCTTATCTTGAACGGGCCAGAAACTACCTGCGTCTGCACGGTGGCCTAAAATTAAATGAGGGCGGACAGCTTCACGATGTCATGCAGATACTGCGTCTTCATGGGGCGATGCCTAGAGCTGCCTATACGGGAATTAAAGCGGGTAAAAGCTCGAGCAACTTCAAGGGGCTGCGCGCTGTATTGAACAGTACACTATCCAGTATGTTAAAAAGCAGGGAGCTGAAAAAGAGCTGGGAACAAGATGTGGAGGTGCTAATGGATGACTATCTGGGCAAAGTTCCCGTTAATTTTGATTATCAGGGTAAGTCGTATACAGCACTTAGTTTTGCTGATCAGGTGATAGGCATCGATCCAGATCAATATATTCATATCGCTTCTGTAACCACTGCGCCCTACTACAAACCATTTGTTTTTTTGATTCCCGACAACTGGTCTTTCAGTCAGTTTTATAACTTACCAATGGAAGAACTAACAGCTGTTATTGATCGGGCTTTAATAAAAGGCTTTACAGTAGCGTGTACAGTTGACATTTCGGAACCTGGTTTTTCCTGGCTTTATGGCATCGCGTATGTTCCCCAAAAGTCGGTATCAGACATGACAGCGGAAGAAAAGAAAACGCAATTCGTCAGGCCACAACCTGAACGTAAAGTTGATGCTATGGAGCGCCAAAACGCATTTGATGCATGGCAAACAACAGATGATCATGCGTTACATATTATTGGCTTAGTAAAAGATCAAAACGGAAAAGAATACTATGTAGCCAAGAATTCTTGGGGCAAGGGCAATGCCTTCCAGGGCTTTGTCTACCTCACGAAAGAATATGTACGCTATAAAAGCACAGCCTTGATGCTTCACAAAGATGCTCTTGAACCATCTTTGAGAAACAAATTGTAAAACTAGCTGCTCAGTGGTTGCTGTTGCGGTCTTCTCCGATTTTGATACATGTTTTCCAGGTAAGTCCCTAGTGATCGGGTACGTTCGGTATCCACATTGCTGATATACCGCTGAAACATCTGTTCTGTACTATGTCCAGTCGCATCCATCAACAATGCTGTAGGAATTTTACCATAAAAATTTGTGGCAAAACTCCTACGGCCGATATGGCTGGTAATCGCTTCACATTTTGGAATAAGCTGGTCTGAGGAACGGAATCCGTTTCGCTTCCTGACTTTTACCAGCGAGGTAATACCTGCAAGACGTGTCACTTCCTTGATTTGCTCATTATATTTTTGAGCAGTCATTTTATGTGGGAAGCGATGCCCGTTATTCGACATAATAATTAATGCCGTAGGATGAAGTGGAAGTAAAATGCTTTTCTGTGTTTTCTGTTGAGTGAAGGATAAACAGGGCTTACCGTCCAGAATCTCCATCATGTCCAGATTGAAATTCATGAAATCAGACACGCGTTGCCCGGTGTAGCAGCTGATCACGAGCCAATCTTTTGCGGCCTTCAGATGGACTGGAACCTCTATATTTTTTATTGTGCTAATTTCATCTTCACTGAGGCTTATAGCACGATTTATTTTTTTGACCTTGGGCAGTTCTAACTCATAAACAAAAGTTCGCACCCCTCTTTTTTCCAAAAAATTAAGTACTGTGCGCACAAAATGTATCGTGCGGTGTATGGTGCTTATACTGTAGTTTTCGGCTTCACCATAGGCAATAAATTGTTGTACAAAAAGGCTATTCACCTGATCCAGCATCAGGTGTTTTTGCTGATGGCCCTCATAGCGTTTTAATAAGCGGAAGAAGACGAGGTAGCGTTTGTGTGTGGTCGAAGTAATGAGGTGAATTCGGCTTTTGATAAAATTGTCTACGCTTTGTAGCAGTCCGCCTGCTGGAAGCGAAGGCGTTGCTTCTGAGCAGCATTTTTTGACTAAGCGGTTGACTGCGCGGAGTGAAAACTCCTTTTTATTCGACTTTAATTCAGAAAGATAAGTCGCTATTGAAATCTTCAAAGCATCCAGCTTAGTATTTAGCTTTTTAAACTTTTTCAGATAAATGTTACAGGGGCGCTGTTTCTCTCCATCCCATTGAGCCGGAATAATTTTTAAAGGAGTTTTAATAAGAAGCTGCTGTTGTTGATCGTCAACAAATGAAAGGTAGATAAAGGATATTGAAGTAGGATTCAATAAGGTAAAATTAAAAATCATGAGGTAAACTTTTTGCTATTGTCTGAGCATAAAGATACTAGATTATACAGATTAGTCTAATTCAGACTACAATCCTACCTATTCAAATATAACTATTTTTTTTTAATTACTTACAAGATATGCCTTTAAAATAATCATTCGGTTAGTAAATGTTTTTAATTGTATAAAAGACAAGTTAGAAATCAAAAACTTTTCTACTTAACTTATTTGTAATCAGATTGTAATGTTTTTTTTCTAGTCTGAATTAGACTAATAATTTACAATTAAAATAGCTAGTACAAGCTTGTTGAAAAAATATAATAGACCGAAATATGAAGAGTAAACAGAGATATGTCGCGCCGAAAATTGAAATGCTTTTAATTGTATTGGAGAATTGCTTTGACAATTGGATCAACACGCGCGCGTGCAATGAAGCCAGGTATAGCCAGCTTGAAAAATCCAAGGTGTCAAATTTATAATTTAACAGTTGCCTTAATGGACAAGAAATTAAAACTTGCATTTGCAGATGATAACGTATTGCACCTGAAAGTAATTGAGCATTTGGCCAGGGAAATGGGGAACTATGAGATGCTATACTCCTGCCACAACGGAAAGGAACTTGTGCATCTGCTTGAAACCAATATTGAACAGCCAGACGTGTGCATTCTAGATCTGCATATGCCGGAAATGGACGGGATGGAGACTGCCCGTGTACTGAGACGCCGCTATCCCATGATTCGATTATTTGGTTATTCGGCCAGCGAAAGTGCAGATGAAAAAAAAAGTTTTCTTGATAGTGGTGTGAAGATCGTTTTCTCAAAACAATCTCCCCGAAAGATGTTGAAATCTATTTATCATTATACAAGGCTCTGTGAAAATCTGGACATTATTGATTTTGAAAAGAATTTATTAAGGAAATGGAATTTTGTAAACCAGCTGTAGCAAATGACAGGATGCAATTTGGAGCGCTAAAACTAGCTGATTATGATAACCAGCTAAGTAAAAGGCTAAACCATACATCGTTTTTTTTCATCGTTCGAACCTGTTCTCCTGTCAGTATAAAAATTGGCCCAACCTTTTATGATTTTGCAACTGGCGAACTTATCTTTATTGGGCCACGTGATGACATCGAGATAGCACAACCTATCGCTGCCGAAGGATATTTATGCTGGTTTACAGCAGATTTTTATCAACGATCTAAACTCGATACCGAAATACTCAATTCAGAATTGTTTTTTGGAAGTTATCCCTTTCTTTCTATGCGGGACTATAGAACAGATCTGGTGTTCAACAAGCTATTTGTAGAACGTTTGAAAGGCTGCATTGAGTACCGTACCATTGATATGTTGGTTGCCCACCACTGCTTTGAGTCTTTGTTGCTTGAAGGGTATCAAACTATGCTATCGCTAGAAACAACACATGGATCTGCAGACATCGCTGCCGTTCAGTTATTTAACAGATTTTCGGTCTTATTGCATAAGCACTATCGCGAACATACTAGTGTGCAGTATTATGCGGACCGTCTGCACCTCTCTCCACGGAAATTGACCGAGCTGTGTTCTGCCGTTGCTGGTAAATCGGCTAAATGTGTGATATCCAATGTTGTGGCCCAGCAGGCTTTGCGCTATATAAAGCACACTGACCTTTCAATATCCCAGATTTCCTATGAGATGGGCTTCTCGGATGAATCTAATTTTCGCAATTTTTTTAAAAGGCAGACAGGTAGCAATCCGCTTTTCTATCGTCAAATTTAACTTTGGGAGCTCGTTTATGCTTTTTTAGATTCTTTTTTGAAGTATAAATAGGGACGCTTATTGGCCGGCATCCGGCGGGCAGTTCTCGGCAAGGCTTTTTTGTCGAGGATTCCACTGCCTAAGTATTTTAACAGCAAGGCATATAATCTTTCCGACGTGAATGCCGCCTGATAATCTTTCCTAAAGTCGGCGACCATCGCTTCGAGTGTCTTTGGACTGTTGAAATAGTCGGATCGGTAGATTATATAAGCGATGAGCTCGCGTTGTTGGCGATGGTGCTCGCTTTGGCTGCTACTTTCATCAAATGAAGATACCTGACTCGTTAATTCTTGATCCGCAAAGTAGCTCTTCTTAAAGTCCTTTAAATCGGTTAGATGTTTCTCGTCGATCTTTAAAGCTAAGGCCGAATCAAAGAAATCTGCTAGTCGAATGGCAAATGGCCGACAGATTTTTGAAAGGCTATCCACAGATAATGATCCGGTTTTACGGTAAGCGCTCCGAATAGTGGATGTGGATACCCCTACAAAACTGGCCAAGCTCTCTAAGGTTAATCCTGTTAAATCGATGATTTCCAGTATTCTTCTTGAAATTAATTCTGCTATTTGCTGATCTGATATTTTTCCCATACTTAATCTTTTTCTTCTCTGCAATTTTATCATGCGAGCGTATTGCAACACTGTTTAATCCATAAGTTCCACTAGGTACATGAGGGTCTACCGTTGCTTGTTTTAAGAAACTGATCGTCAAATATAGACGAATAAAATGAACAGTACCGTGTAAGAAATAGGGATTATCATGTGCAAATTCCCATTTCTTTCCAAAGTTCAACGAGAGGTTTGTGATATGACAAGAAATTTTCAAAATACCAAGCTGTGGAAATCTATATTTTTGTCCTGCGGTTTGTTCTTTTCCTGTGCTCTCCTTGCTCAGGAGAATAGAAATTTACCGGACAAGGTGCACCATGCTGAGCCCCTTTATAATGACCTTGTACGCGACCTTGGAGCAAGAAAAGGGGAAAAAGAATTTAATCTGGGGGCGGATATCAAACGAACAAGTCTGAAGGATGATTTTGGATATCTCATGGAGTATGAATTTGCACCAATTGATCGCTTAGGACTCGAGGTAGAAACGGATTTTGCCTATGCTAAAAGCCGTATTGCCAATGTACCTTCAACAAATCAATTGGAAAGATTGCGATTGTCGTCGCAATATTCATTCTATGTCTCAAAAAAGAAAGCGACAACCTTGGCTGTCGGGTATACACAGATTTTTAATTTTGTCAACGGTGGTACCGCCTTTAATCCTTTTTTTATAGCCGCCAAAAACTGGCAGCGTCATTGGCATACGTTAATTTATACCGGGCCGGAGATTGCTTATCAATACGGCACATCCAAAACGGCTATGAATTGGCAGATCAACACGTCATTTCATTATACTGTGCCGAATACCGATCATTTTTTCGGTGTTGAGATCAATCAGGAGATTTCATCCGAAGGTATACAAACTGTTTTGCATCCCCAAATCAAACTCGGCCTTAGCAAAAAATTGGCCATCGGTATGGCCCTCGGACTACCAATAGGAGGGGCGGAAAGTAGGCTAAGTTCCTTTTTGCGCATTATTTATCAGCTTTAGCGGAACTGGATTTTCCGACAGTAAAATATTGCCAGCTGCCACCTATTTAACTTAAAGCAGTTATTTCTCCAGGTTTTAAAATCTCTTCGGAGGAAAATTTTATATCGATTATTAATATATAATTATTTTCAAATAACTATATTTGATCTGTCCATATTATTGAACTTAGTCGATTGTGTTTGAAAAAGCGCTAAAAATTCTATTGCTATTAAGCACTTGTTTTGCTATGCCTGTTTTTAACAGAGTAGTGGCTTCAGGCTATTATGAAATCGAAATTCTTTCGGGAATCGATCCCTTTCACCGTAATATAGAATCCGCGGCCCGCGATAAACAAGGTTTTATCTGGTTTGTTGCTGGAAGCCTTCTTTACCGTTATGATGGCATTGCAATAAAAGCATTTAATGAGCTTTATACAGAACCTTTGGGTTTTACGGAAGTTAATAAACTGACCGCCGATGATTTGGGACGACTATGGTTGGAGACAAGAAATGGGCTGTTCATCTTTGATACACAGCTATGGCGATTTATTGAAAAAGATAGGTTTTCAAAGGGGCTCGTGGGCGAGGATGTCATTGCACTATTTAATCAAGGGAAAAATCTTTTTGTGGCAACCCGATCGGGTATTCTCTGGCAGATCACTGGTTTTCGTAAGAAAAGGCTGATGGATTTTCAGCCCGCTTTATCCGAAATGCGTCGGCCGGTAGGTAAAAGTCTCATTGCGGATGAAAGCAGACTTTGGTTTGCTTACAACAGCTTACTCTTTTTTATAGATTTAAGATCGGGGAAAACGCAACAAGTGCAGATGCCAAAAAGGGTTTATCAGGAGCTAGATGATCTATTTTTAGTGGAAAATGGTCTTCTGCTGCGAAATTACGGCTTGGGTTATATAACCTTTGACGGAAGGGAATTTCACCAATTACATCTGAAGGGACTCAATACAGGTGATATGCGCGATTGGTCCCATTGGTCCTTTGCGGAAAAGGGAAAGATCATTTTCCTTTTCGGTGATGGCCGCTATTTTGAATTTAGAAATAACCTTGAAATGACGCTCTTACGTCAGAATAAACACGATATCCGTAGAAGTTTGTTCAAATCAAGGCTCAACCAGCTTGATTTTAATGGGCACGAAGGTCTCTGTGCAACAGAGAATGGCTTGTATAGTCTCGCCAGAAGAGCCTTTGAGCTGAATTACTGGAACACGGGTACGGCCAGGGCAATCGTAAAACAGCAGGATAAGTATTATGTGGGGGGCTATGCTCCGTTAAAATATTTTACGTCAAATAACCTTGCCATAAAAGAATCGGCCCCACTCAATAATTATTATGCTTTTCTGCCAATCGACAAAGATACTGCGCTTGTCGGGTTGGAGGGTAATTTTTTGGGTTTATTGGTCAATGGAAAATTTAGATCTTTATCTTATAAAAAGGCTAAGGGCACCCTCGAGGATTTGTCCACTATGGTGTACAGCCTCTGTCATTATTGGAAAAATACCTATCTAGTTGGCACGTCCTGTGGACTATGGCTCTACAATCGCGATACGGGATTAGTTAGTCCGTTAAGGGATAGAATGGGAAAACTTGTTGGAATGGGCGAGCGAGTCAATTCTATTCAAGTACGACAACAGGTCATCTCCTACACCACCGAAAATGGTTATTTTGAATACTTGGCGGGCCAGCTACGGAAAATTTATCCGCAACAAAGCGAAAAACTCCAGGTGTACAGCCATTCATTTCGGCATAATAAGGTTTTCCTGGCAACAAAAGGAAAGGGGCTGATAGCCATCGACGCCAGCACAGGACATGTTGATACCTATAACACAAATTGCGGGCTAGCGCATAATGTGGTTTTTAACATGGCTTGGGTAGATAATCTGCTGTTTTTGGGGACCTTCCGGGGACTGTCGATTTGGGACGGTAAAAATTTTTATAATGCTTATGCGATGCATGGGCTGCCATTTGAAGAATTTAATCAGGCTTCTATACTCAAAGATAAGCTTCAAGGGCAATTGCTGATCGGTGGTGTACTCGGCTGTATTGCTATTCAGCCGGAGCAGTTTTTGTATAATCTGAAGCAGGAAACAGTGCCGCCGCCGGTATTGGCAACAATTTCTATGGGTACCGGCTCCGGAAATATCATAACTTCCTTCACACCAAAAGATGGCCAAGATACGCTGATTTTCGACAAAAAAATCGAATTTGCAAATCTTAGAATAGCAAAAATAGATGCCTATAAGCAAAATTACAAAATCTACTTTCGCCTCCGGCCCCTGATAAAATCATTTCAGGAAGTGCCTGCATCGGGAGAAATTAGCCTTTCCGATCTGAAAACAGGAGAGTACGAACTTGAAGTGAAGACGGTAAGCGACAATGGTCTAAGTGTGAAAACCAAGCGATGGCTGTTTTATAAAAAGCCGAAATTTTATGAGACACAGCTTTTTTATGTGCTGGTTACGCTGGGGCTGGGTATTGTTCTTTATAT
The DNA here is from genome assembly GCA_031286695.1 of Sphingobacterium sp. Classification (GTDB taxonomy): domain Bacteria; phylum Bacteroidota; class Bacteroidia; order Sphingobacteriales; family Sphingobacteriaceae; genus Sphingobacterium. The sequence continues at coordinate 336,694 of JAITTY010000022.1, forward strand.
CATCGCTATTATGCGATCTTCACAGCTCAAGCGGGATAAAAAGCTCCGGCTTGAACTCGCACGCGATCTGCATGACGAAGTTGGTGGCCTGCTTACGGGAATTGCCATGCAGTCTGATCTTATGGCTATAGGTCAGCAGTCCGCGGGGCGGCATCGGTCGCTAGAAAAAATTGCAGCCTATAGCCGGGAAGCGGTACAAACGATGGATGATGTCATCTGGGCAATAGACTCGCGCAATAATAGCCAGGGAAGTTTAGAAGACCGGATGAGGTTTTTGGTTTCACAGATTCTGCCGATGCAGGATGTCGATGTCAAATTTGATATAAATCTGCAGAGCGCTGGCCAGCTGCCTCAATATGTACGTCAGAATGTATACCTTATCTTTAAAGAAGCATTGCATAATGTCTGTAAACACAGCCCCAATGCGAAAGTTGATATATTTTTAAAAATAGATCATCATCAGCTTATTTTAAAGCTGTCAAATTCCTTAAAGCAAATTGAAGGAACGGCTTCATATACAACGTATCCTAGACGTCGTGGTCAAGGTACGATTAATATGAAACGCCGGGCAGAGGCTATAGGGGCTAAATTCGAAGCAGCAAGGTTCGAGGACCGTTATTGCATTCAATTAGTAGCTAAGTTTAAAGTGAATAAACTTTTTCTTGACTTTTTTAATTGATATGATGCAGCATAACCCCCAATTTTGGATAAGTCTAAGCTTCGCTATACTGGGGGGAGTTTTTTGCATATCAGGTCTTTTATCCCGCTTTTATCGTTTTTTTAAATACAAAGATATAGGGCAGCTACTGATCAGTGTGGGGGTGATGGCCTTGATTTGGCATGTCATGATCTATTGCATGATCTATACGGGAGAAATTCAGTATTATCCGCATATTTATAACAAAGGAATACCCTTTTATTATCTTGTGGGGCCCTGTTTTTATTTTTATGTTTGGCTCAAATTTAATCCCAATGCGACACTGCCTAAATATTGGATACTACATTTATTACCCTTTTGCTTTGGATTGATTGATGTCATTCCCTATGCGATAGCCCCTATAGAAGAACAGAAAAAACTGCTCAGAATGCTGGTAGAAGACATTCCGCTTGGATTTAAGCACCATTATGGTTTCGTGGATCAGCAATTACATTATATGCTGCGATTTGGGCTCGCTATTGCCTATGCCATTGGGCAATGGCGGATATATTATAATGCAGATATAGATGCGAAAGTTACGAAAAGGGAAGTACTGATTTTTAACAGCGTTTACAGCACCTATCTATTGTTGCAGTGTAGTATCGTGTTAGCTATTATCCTTAACAGCAGTCAGGAGGCCTATATTCTTAAAAGTCTGGATAAGCTGGTCTGGGTAAGCTTTTGCTTTCTTTTGTTTAGCCTGTGGTTTATGCTGGATGGAAATAAAAAATCAAAATTATACGACTTAAAATAACACACACTTATCTTATATTTTTATGCCAAACGCAAAATTTAGACTTGCAATTATAGAAGACCGTATGCCTGTTCTCGAATCGTTAAAGTCTTACTTTGAGGATAACGCTCAGTTTGACCTGGTCGTTGCAGCACGTGAACTTGATGAGCTGCTTGAAGGTGCCTGGAGTCCTGAATGTTTAGATTTGCTGCTCTGCGATATTGGACTGCCAAATAAAAACGGCATTGAAATAACTTGGTTTATAAAACGTAAATTCCCACATATACAAGTTGTTATGTTTACGGTGTTTGATGATAAAGAACATATATTTCAGGCACTTTGTGCGGGTGCCGCTGGTTATCTGCTTAAAAGTACGCCGTTACCGGAGATGGAGCAGTTGCTCGTGGAGGTCATGAAGGGAGGTTCGGTGATGAGCCCGCAGGTAGCTCGTTTGGTGATATCTCACTTTAATCCTGCACTTGATCATAAAGTCGATTATCGGCATCGCGAGCAGCTTACCCCTCGCGAGATAGAAATTGTTTCCCTTTTGCAACAGGGGTATACCTATAAAAAAGTTGCTGAAACCGCGTTTATTAGTGTTGATACCGTTAAATTCCACATTAGGAATATCTATGGAAAATTACAGGTTAACAGCCGCTCGGAGCTTATGCTGAAATATAATAAACCGATTTGACAGAACTTCTTTTCGCGAAAAACGATACCTAAAGAAAACAGGAAACTCATTTCAATTGATGGATTAACTATGCGATGCATGCACTATCTGTTTTTGAGATCTTCTTAAGAACATCTTAAGAAGATTCTATCTTACCGACAAATACCTATTTTAAGTTAATTTTTTTTGTAAAAACCACCCTTATGGGCAGGTAATCACTTTGCTTGTATTTTTAAATTTGTGATGCCATTTTAAAGCAACTTAATCTATTTAATTAAAAGTATGCAAAGTTATGATCTCTCACCTAAGCAATTTAGGGTGTTTTCGGTATTGCATGCAGACAGCGATCTGCTCATGCGAAAAATAATTTCGAATGTTTTCTCCAATGAAGCATTTCAGCTGGATTCCGCCGCCAATGGAAAAGAAGCCTTTGCCCTTTTGGAATCAAGGGGCTATCAGTACGATATCGTCATTACCGAAATGCATATGCAGTATGCAAATGGGTATGAAATTATCAATAAGGTGATGAAGGAATCGCCGCGTACACGGACGCTTATCACATCTAACATGAGTTATCTCCATATTCGTGAGGGACTGGAAATTGTGCGTGAAGACTGTTTTAAAAAACCGCTGGTCGTGGGAAAACTATTGGAAAGAGTGAAGCTAATCATGGAAGGTGATCCGGAGGCTGCTAGACAGTTACTTCCAGAAGTTGGGTCTAAGGTCATAAATATGCCTGAGAGCCAGTGCAACGAAGCTGAGCCGCATCAAATGCAGCAGGATTCTTTCCTGGAGAACTCAAAAATAACACATTCAGAACAACCTCAGGGAATAGTCCATATGCAAGATTTAGTAGCTGTGGAGGATCTAGTAGCTCTGGAGGAGCTGATAGATGTGCGTGAGATAGAAGAGGTACATGAAAAGATAGATATGCAGGCGGTGGTACGTGCGCAAGAAGATGCCATGAACGAGCTTTTTGTAGCTGAATATGTAGCAAGAGAAGAAATTTTGGCAATAGATATCGTACCTGAACAACCCGTTTTAGTAGCGGCTACACAGAAATCTCCGGTCATGTCAGGTAAACGATGGTGGTAAATAATTAATACACACGAAAAATTTTATGTATATAATACAATCATTCTCAAGCCTGATGCAGGCAACAAATTCTCCCTTGGTAAACACCGCTAATTCATTATTGACGGGCTTGAAAATACAAATGGGGCAGCAGTGGTATATCTGTGGTAAATTAGCACTAAATGAAGGAAATAGCCCTAGAAGACCGCTGAATGCATCTCCGGAATCATTGGAATGCCAGTTGCTGTTTAAGGCCGCAATTTTGACGAGCGGTGTCGGCGCCGACACTCCACTGATGGTAACTATCGGCTTGCCCAATAGTACCTACCGCTTGTATCGGGAAACTGCCGAACAAACGCTCCGTGGAAAACATATCATCCAGTCGGATCCCGCTGTTTATGGAGAGGACGGATCTGGTATATTGCCAATTGAGGTTGCGCATATTGACGTGTTGCCGGAGGTGGTGAGTTGTATGGTGGCGTTGCGCAGGGGAGAAAGTTGTGAGAGGGGGGCTTTCTTTGTTTTTAGTTTTGGGTTCGGTACATTGGAAACTGGGCTGAGTACCGATGAAGGCGTAGTAGAAAATGCGATGGGGAGTGCTCCCGGTATGCATTATGCTGTCAATATTCTCCGCGAACAGCTGCAGCAGACCTATGACCTGTCATTTCAGAGCATGCAGCAGCTGGATGAGGCTTTTCGAAACGGCTACCTCTATATAAACCGTAAAAAAATTGACCTTCAGGGATTGCGCAAGAAAGCGATACAGACCTATTATGCCGAAATTGTCTCGCCAGCATTGGGTGATGTGGTCAATGATAGAAATCTAGCTAAATCAAACCGGATCTTTCTGTGTGGTGGTGGGGCGCACTATGGCGATCTCATCGACTGTATTCTCGAAGAGTTTGGCGATATTGCCGGTGTTAAAATTGTCGACCAACCTGAATCCCTCGCTGTAAAAGGCTACTTACTAAATTCCATGCGTTACATTCAGGATCAGTCCAAATTACCGGTGGGGATCGATCTTGGGAATATACAAACGCGTGTAGCCCTTGCTGAAAACTAAGGTATGACGGTAGATCAAACGTTTATAGCGGTGATTCAGGCGATTGTGGCAACATCCTTTATTGGAACTTTTGTCGCTTATGTTGTGATCATGGTGCTTCGTTTCCGAACGGCAAAAGCAAAGCGTCGGCAAGATAAGCTTGACCAGCTGATAGAAGATCGTATACTGCCGCAGTTTATTCAGGAAATGGGTAATGAAAGTGCGCATGTATCCATCGATCAGGCTGTGCTGGATGAGTTGGCGTTGATGGACAAAAGAAACCGCCAGACCTTAATTGATACCTTAATCCGTCTCCGATGGCATGTGGCCGGAACAAACGCGCTGATTCTTCATCGAATTTATGTGCTACTCGGGCTAAATCTGGATTCGCTGCAAAAGATGAAATCGCGCAAATGGTATCGCAATGTTCAGGGATTGCACGAACTGACGCTAATGGACTACGCGATTTCCGATATTGATATTCTCCGATTCAATCTCAGTGAAGAATCTGAACTGCGATCTGCAGCCCGAAGCGCTTTTATGCGCTTCAGCAAGAACGAGCCTTTCCGCTTTTTTGATGAGGTGCGCGATCCATTGAGTATATGGGAATTGATCGGTTTTTTTCGGATTCTAGAACAATCCCGCGATACGGTAAAATCAAATTTTGCAAACTGGATCCGTTATTCGCGCAACAAAACAGTTGTTATTTGCTGCATGAAGCTTGCCGCACACGAACAGAGTCTCGAGGCCATAGACAGTATAGAAGGATTACTCAATGTGAACGACCATAGTTTACGTTCGCACGCCATTAATGCGCTGGGTCATTTGAGAGCTGTACATACACAGGAAACATTGATTAAAATGTATCCAAACCAGCCGGTAGACTGCCAGTGCGAAATTCTGTTTTCGCTCGGTATGTTTCGAACAACAAGATCCATGGAATTTCTGACGGAACAATTCCAGTCGGCTTTTGATTTTGAAATCGAAAATCACGTTGCGGCAATACTCGCCCGCTTAGTACGCAACAAACAATTGGCGTGGAATCCTTTACATCTGCCTTCGCGAAAACAACGCATTCTAAACTATTATCTGCACGAACAATAACGCATACAATATGATCCAAGATATAATTGACGTTTTCCAACTTTTTATATTTTCTTACAGTAGCCTGACCATGGTGATCTACGTCATCATGGCGGTGCTATCGTATAAGGGAATTATGTTATATAGACGGAAAAATAGAGAGCACTATACACAAAATGTAATTTCGAGTCCACTTTCACCGGGCATCTCGGTCATTGCTCCGGCTTACAACGAGGGCCTAACCATCATTGATAATGTGTATGCATTAATGCATCTGAATTATCCATTATACGAAGTTATTATTGTCAATGACGGCAGTACGGATGATACATTGGAAAAATTGGTGGAGCATTTCGAACTTAAGGAAGTAGATCTTCCTTACAATGAAAAGATCAAAACGAAGGCTGTAAAGCGCTTTTTTCGATCTACTAATCGCGCTTATGAAAAGTTGCTGGTCATTGATAAAGAGAACGGAAAAGGCAAAGCAGACGCTTCGAATGCCGGTATCAATGCCTCGAAATTCGATTATTTTCTCTGCACAGATGTAGATTGCATCCTGCATGAAGATACCCTTTCCAGGCTTATGCGCCCCATTTTAGACGAAAAGAGCCGGAGCCGATTAAAAGACATTCAGGTGATACCCGATACGGGCTACATTCACGTGGAGAACAATCAACGCCGGGTCATTGCGGTAGGGGCACCCCTGCGGATGATCAATTCTTCTGAAGTGGATAATGGTGTAATAACACGCTTCAAACCGCCACATAAAGTCCTCCCACGTTTTCAGGAACTGGAGTATATTCGGGCATACTTGCTTTCAAAAATGGCTTGGAGCTCAATCAATTGTGTCCCAAATGTATCTGGAGGACTTGGCCTTTTTGATAAACATATTGCGGTGAAAGTAGGGGGCTATGATCCACGCTCATTTGCCGAAGATATTGATATGGTGACGCGCATGAGTGTTTACATGATCCAGAATAATCACAAATATGCGATTCGGTATATTCCTGTTTCATTGTGCTGGACGGAAGGGCCACAAACCTTGCCGGTATTCAGTAGACAGCGTGTACGCTGGGCTAGGGGATTGATCCAGATCATGCTGCTACACCGTCATGTTTTATTTAATTTTAAGTTTAAAAGGCTCGGGCTTATTGTCTTTCCTTATAACTTCCTGTTTGAGTTTTTGGCACCTATTTTCGAGGTATTGGGGCTGTTGTTTTACATCTATCTTATTGTAATAGGCGCCATCAATTGGGAAAATACATTTACATTACTCGCTTTTCTTTATATGTTTTCTGTCCTGGTAAGCTCCATAGCTGTGCTGTGGGATCAATTAATTGAAAGACATTACCGCAAAACGAGTGAGGTGATAGGATTGTGCCTCACGGCCTTTGCTGAACCGTTTATTTATCATCCGCTCATTGTTTTTTTTAGTATCAAAGGCTACATACAGTCCATGTTCAGGCAAAAGCTGGTATGGGGGAATATGCAGCGTAAAGGTTTTGCAAGCCAAAAGTCTACTGTCAAAAATCAAGCTTAAGCTATTATGAATTTCCGTTATACTATTTTTATTCTCTTCCTACTGTCTACACAGGTGTTGCGAGCGCAGACCTGGAATTCCGTGCGTGCCGAAAAATTGTACCAACAGGCTGTGGTAGAAATTAAATCTGCTCAGCAGCAGAAAGCTTTGAAGTCATTGGAGGAGGCCATAAAGCTGAATCCAGCCCATATCGATGCGCAGGTGCAACTTGCCCGAATCTATATGGCGCAGAAACATTATGATCAGTCGATCCGTACTGCACAACTTGTACTGCGTGCTTCGCCCGAATATGAAGATGTGTATTATTATATTATAGGTTCTTATTTATCAAAAAATCGTCCTGCTGAAGCCTTGCGGCACGTCGAAATGGCCTTGGCGCGTTTTGCTGCTAACAAGGATTTCGGAATCAAAAAACTCAATATACTGGATATGCTCAAACGCTATCAGGATGGAGATTCCTGGGCACAGCTTTTGATCCGACGATTTCCGACCGATGGGAGCGTAAGACTCGCTATGGCAGGTCATTATGAAGCAAAAGCCGATTGGTATAAAGGGAATAAAATGGATAATCTGGCCAATTCTTATTATGAAAAAGCGCTCGAACTCGCACCGAAAAATACAGATCTCATCGAAAAAATGAACAATCTTGTGGCGCAAGGCGGTGATTATGATGCCCGAATTGCCAAGGCAAATGCGCTATTGAACAGCGATAGTAAATCTTACAATGCGTTATTCCAAAAGCTCAGCCTGCTACAGGAATCACATCGTTATGCAGAGGCTTTAGAAGTGTTACGCCTGATCTTACGCTACTATCCAAAAGATAAAAAAGCCCTTGACCTAAACAATAGTTTACGGAAAGAAGCAGCTGGATATTATCAGAACACGGATACTTATGCACTTTATCAGTCGATTTTGGATCAGAATCCAGGCGATCGGGAAGCCTTGGAAAAAGTGGTCGGCATAGCCGCTTCTCGGGGCGAGACGACACAGGCATTATATTGGGTAGATCGTGCTTTACAGCGAAATGCAGGCGACCGTGTATTGCTGCGCCGAAAAATGGATTTTGAATTTCAACTGCGCCGTTACCAGACAGCGGCAGATATTGCTGTTAAGCTCTATGGGAGCAATGGTGATAAAGCGTTCAGATCAGAAGCATTACAAATGATCAATGCTTGTGGCAATTACTATTTGCAACAGCAACAAGCCGACAGTGCCATCGTTTACTACGATCGTACTCTTCACCTAGTCCGCAGCAATATGCCAGCTCTGCAAGGGCGTATTTCCGCTCTCGTACTGCAAAATAATTTATCCTCGGCCCTTCGGGAGCTGGACCAGGCCATTAGTTATTATCCAAATGATATCGATTTACAGTTAAAAAAGGCGGGATTCCTGGCACAATCTGGGAAAATACAACAAGCTGTAGCTTTAAGCGAAAAACTTTACGCCAGTTATCCGGGAAATCCGAAACTTAAATCGCTTTACTTGGAGCAGAAACTTGCCGCAGCCAATGCTTGCATCTTGGTCGAAGAGTACGGTGAAGCGGAAACGCATCTTCGTCAATTACTCGTCGAAGACAACGATAATAAAGAAGCCCTACACTACCTTTCTAATATTCTTGACCTTAGAAGACGCTATCCGGAAGCTTTGCTCGTTGTTCAGCAGGCCCTGCAAAGTTATCCGGGTGACCGCGAATTTCTTCAGAAGAAAGCTGCAATCCTTCACAATAGTGCACAGTATATGGCAGCTGCTCAAGTTGCCACCATGTTGCGGACAGAATATCCGTACAATCAAAAGTACCGTACTATGGTACAGGATGCCTGGATGTCGGCTGGATTGGCTTTTCAAAAAAAGGGGGTAGCCGATAGCGCAATCTTTTGTTTTGATCGCGTGCTCGAGGGTAATCGAACAGATTCGCTTGCCTATAGTAATAAAATAAACCTTCTGATGGCAAAAGGAGACTTTGTATATGCCTTGCAGAGTGTGGATACGGCATTACAGCATTTTGAGTATGCCGAACCTTTTCTCCTAAAAAAAGTAATCGTACTCGACAGTTTGGGGCGATTTGTTGAAGCGGCCCAATATGCTGATACGCTCTCCAAGCGCTTCGATCTGCGGAAACACAGGGAATATGCGGCTCTTCTGCGAAGTAAAACCATGCAGCACGCTTTTGGACTTTCTTTGCTGAATAGCTCCTTTTCAGGTGTTGATGATAATCCAGCTCCGCCTGCATACCGTATTGCGACACTGTACTACACCCGCCGTTTGTCGCCAAAAATAAGTTATGGTGCACAGCTGTTATTCACAGGAAGGCAATCAGGTACGGGCATTATGGGAGAAGGTGGCCTGACGTATACGGCGAATAAATTGCTTTACTGGAATGCTTCGATAGGTATATCCAATAATGTGTTGCTTCCCAAATATAGATTGGCCTATTCGCTTTATCGGCAGCTCGGAAAAGGTTTCGAAGGGGAGATTGGGGCGCGTTTTCTGGAAGTTGTCGCGATCAAAGCGGTATCATTGGTTGTTGGTGCGAGCAAAAGTTTTGACCCTTTTCTGCTGAATGCACGAATCTTTGCCATCAAGGAGGAAAAGGATTTCTACTTCGCTTTTCAGGCAGGCGCAAAATATGAGCTTACTGAAGCCGATTTATTGCAAGCAAATTTTGGACTTGGAACTTCACCAGACGATAGAAGCAGGCTTATTCTATTGCCTGAATTGGGGGGTGTTATGAGTCGAAGTGTGGGCGCGGGATACAGACGCACAATAAATTATCGTACATCGTTAGGTCTAAATGGTACTTACACGAGTCAAAAAATTGGTACGGCAACATTTCGTAATCAATATGATCTACTGCTCGCTTTACAGGTGAAATTTTAACTCTAGCCAATAATTGAACAATGAATCGTACAATTTTAATTTTAGGTGCCGAAGGGTACTTGGGCTGGCCGCTGGCCATGAAGTTAGCGCTGCATCATCCAGACCAAAAAATTATATTGCTGGATAATGGCTGGCGCAAAAGCACGGTTGCCAATCTCGGATTTGGCCCCTGGCTACAGATTCCAGATCTCTCAAGTCGTATCGAAGCATTTCGCCAAAAATATGGTTTAGCTAATATGTGCGCTGTGCACGCGGAGGTTTGTTCGGACGATTTAGCGGAACTGATTCGTCGAGAACGGCCGCATACGATTTATCATCTCGCACAGCAGTGTTCGGCGAGTTATTCGATGTTGGGATTACAACAGGCTCTTTACACCATCCGTAACAATGAAGAAGGTAATATGCGTCTGCTCTGGGCAGTACGCGAATATGTTCCGAAAGCCCATATTATTAAGCTTGGATCATTTGGTGAATATGCCAAGGGCGGATTGCCGATAGCAGAAGGCTATTTTAAGCCTGGTTATAAAGGACAGTTGGCGTCGACGCCTTTACCTTACCCTAGGGCGGCAAACGATATTTACCATGTTTCTAAAATAAATGACTCGAATTATGTAGCGATGGCGGCGCGTACCTGGGGGCTTCGCATCACGGAAGTGATGCAGGCAACGGTCTTTGGTCTGCTAACATCCGAAATGGATGCCTCGCCTGATCTTTTTACCCGTTTTGATTACGATCCGATATTTGGAACGGTAGCCAACCGTTTTATAGCGCAGGTAGTTTCTGGTTCTCCGATGACAATATATGGTAGCGGAAACCAGCGTACTGGACTCATGGCGTTGAACGATGCGGTCAATTCGCTGGCCCGATTTGTTGAAGATATACCACCAGTTGGTGAACATCGTGTGGTGAACCATGTTACAGAAACACACTATTCCATCAATGAATTAGCGGCGGATATTGCTGACATTGCCAGAGGCGCGGGGTTGGATCCCAAGATTTCTTTTACCTCCGATCTTAGGGGGGAAAGTGCTGCCAAGAAACTTATGTACACCATTGAGACAAGTTTGCAGGGAAGTCATTTGTATCATACCGATTTCCATACCGTGATAAAAGAATCCATCAGTCTTTTACAAAAACAATATAGTACACTTCTATCGCATCATTTTTCACCCCATAGCGCCTGGAACGAATGTTCTCATGGGAAAAATCTTGATCTTAAAAGAGTAGATGCCGTCCGAAAAATAGAAAATGAAGCGTATTGGGATCAGGTCAGGATCAACACATTTCCTTCGACCCGGGTGAATCTGAATCCAGGCTGCCTGGCTACGTTGCCACAGGATAGACTCGAAACCATCAAAAATCAGATAAACGGCAATCCTCTTTCACTATATGCTTTAGGGAGGGAAGCATTTACTTCCATACAGGAGGAATGTGCTAAATTGTGGCCAGCTATCGGTTATCGCTGTAATGTGACTTCCAGCACATCTCAGGCCATGAATTTATTGGCATTGGTGCTTTTACGGAAGTTGCAGGAGGATGGGAAGGGGTGTTTTCAGGTCCTGACAAGTGAGCATGAACATCCGGGCGGTATTGGCCCCTTTGAACATTTGCCAGAATATAAGCTCACTTATCTCCCTGATGTTGTCCTTAATGACGCGGAGGAATTTAACAGATGCTTGCGCGAAATGCAACCAGACATCGTGTTCTTATCCCATGTCTATTATCCCACAGGAAAACTGATGCAAGACAAGTGGCGCCTGGGCAATATAAAAAAGGCTGTTCCGAATGCAATTCTGATTCTTGACGTAGCACAGTCACTAGGGATTCAGCAACTTCCTTTTGGGGATGCTGATGTATTGATCGGGAGTACACATAAATGGTTGCATGGGCCGTTGGGTGGTGGTTTAGCTTGGCTCAAAGAAGATTTTGCAAGTTGGATCGGGGCCTTATATTGGAATAAGCAGCATCTTTTTGAAGATCCGCAAACCCATGGGTTCAGCATTCCGGGGGGGCAGGATTTCTTATTGTATGAAAGGTTGAGGCAAAGCCTAAAACGTTATCGAGAAATTGGGCCGAAAGCGATCCTGGATCGCAGTACCTATCTGGCAGCTTATCTGAAAAGAGAGCTTAATGGGATCTTGGGCCATGCTGGCATTGCGCACTGTTTTATGGGGGATGATGTATCTCCGGTCGTAAGTCTGCTGGTGTCAGATTATGATCCTTATCCGCTGTACGAGTTTTTGAGAAAGAAAGATATCCATATCAAATGCATTAAGCATTGTCGCGTAGAAGCGAAGGTTGGACACGTACTTCGTTTTGGTATACCTTATTATGAAAATATGGGCCGCCTGCGTATGGTAATTGATACAATAGCTTCTTTTGTGGATTGTGCAATCATGGATAAGCACGAGTTGGACTTGGTGATCTAGTTTAATATGCAATGATGAAAAATGCAAATTATAAACTGAACCTGTTCGTTCTTGTTGGATTATTGTTCATTAGCAGCTGTATGGCGCAGCAAGTGGATATCGTGCGCGATAGGAAAGCCGAAACTGAAATCCTTATTTCCTCGCATCCATCAAATTTGGAACGCAAGGCGGCTCTGGTATTACAAGATTATATCAAACGTATTACTGGCGCAGAGTTAGCGATATTGTCGAGCCCTTCTGGGACGAAAAAACACGTAGTATATATCGGGAATAATTTTTATCAACAGCGGATTGGAAAGAAGGTTGAGCTTGGAAACGAAGGTTTTGAAATTAGTGTTCGGGACGGACAAGTATATCTAACTGGAGGTTCAGGAAAAGGATTGCTGTATGGCGTATATGAACTTATCGAGAAGCAATTTGGTGCTCGGAAATATGATAAAGGGCCTGCATGGGTCCCGAAGCGTGCGAATCTGTCACTTCCTCAAGATTTCAATTTTCGCTTTGAACCTCCATTACGTTATAGAGAGTCTTACTACCCTGCTTCTGCGGATGGTGAATACCTGGATTGGCATCATTTGCATCGATTTGAAGATCTGTGGGGCTTATGGGGGCATTCATTTTTTAAAATTATACCACCGGAAGACTATTTTCAGCAGCATCCTGAATATTTCGCTTTAACAAACGGAAAGCGCAGCGCAACACAACTCTGTTTAACAAATCCTGACGTCGAGAAAATTGCAATCAATTATTTTCGTCAGGCCATTGCCGATAATTCTGATGCGGTCTATTGGTCTATAGCGCCAATGGATGGAAAAGGGTACTGTACATGTGATCGCTGTACAAAGGTTGACCAGGAGGAAGGCGGACCGCAGGGTACACTGATCCGATTTGTGAACAGTGTGGCAGCTCAATTTCCAGAACAGAATTTTACGACCTTAGCCTATGGTTACACCGCAGAAGCTCCCAAAATAACTCGGCCATCGGCTAATGTATATGTGTTGCTAAGCACGATAGATGCAACGCGGGAGCAGGGCCTGGCGGTTAATCCAACAGCTGCTCCTTTTCGACGCCAGCTCAAAGACTGGTCAAAGATCTCATCGCATATTTTTGTGTGGGATTATACCACGCAATTTACATCCTATTTAAATCCTTTTCCAATGTATGATCACTACCAGAGCAATATCGCCTATATGTATCAAAACGGTGTAAAAGGGATCTTTGAACATGGGCCTGGACATACGCTGGCTGATATGTCTGCTTATGCGAGTTATATGCAGGCCAAGAGTCTATGGAATCCTGAGCTAGATCAAGCTGAGGTGGAAGCGGATTTTTTGGACGGTTATTATGGTGCAGCATCAAAGGATATTAAAAAGTATCTAAAACAACTTATTGAAGCTCGAAAAACAAGTCGCTCGACGCTTGATATCTACGGTAACCCTATCCTTTCGCGACATGGATATCTGAGTTCTGAAAAGATGAAACTTTTTAATGAACTTTTGAATAACGCACAAAAAACTGTAGCTGGAGATCCTGAATTTTTAAGTCGTGTCAAATTGATTGCTTTAGGTCTTGAGTATGCAGCTTTGGAGCAGGCAAAGGCTTATGGTGATCATCCGCTCGGCTTTTTGAACAGGAAAGCTGATGGTCAATGGATGGTCAATCCCAATTGGATGAAGCGGATAGATGAATTTTTGGACCATGCACTTCGAGGCGGAGCCATCGAATTGGCTGAAACTGGTGGCAGTCTTGAGCAATACCGGCAGCAATGGCTAACACTATTAAATAAACCCTATTTGCCTTCATTGCTCCAAGGAATACATCCTCAGTTTAAACCTTCGTTTTTGGAAGATTTTCCCGCAAATGGAAAAACAACACTGAATGATGGGTTATCGGGAACAACAGATTATAGTTACAATTGGCTATTGTTTGATGGCAAGGATGTGGAGATTACTTTTCCTTTTTCCGAGGGAACAACGGCCTCGCAAATTCAGCTTAATTTTCTGCTGGATCTGGCACATTATCTTTTTTTGCCCGATAAAATAGAGGTGGAAGCTTCGGAAGATAATATTTCGTACGTTAACATCGGGACATATAAGATCGATAGCAGTCTAATTCCTGAAGGTCCTGTTTGTCATCCAGTTTCATTTGGCTTAAAACAACAAAAAGGACGTTTTTTAAAAGTGAAAATTTCTTTTTCGCAAGAATTCCCACATTGGTTTGAAGGTTCGAAGCATCGTAACCCGCTTTTTGCCATAGATGAAATTCACGTTAGAAAATAGATACGGAGGATTTAGAAATATTTGGGTAATCTTAAAGCGAATTTTTCCTAAATTTATTGAACCGATTATCTGACCTAAGAAAATCATTATGTCGTTAGGAAATGGTTTTTTGTCTTTTTTGCTGTATTTACCCTGTGCTATGCTTGGGGCTTTTTTTAGCTATAATTTGATTTGCTGGGGCTATCGAAAGGCTAATGTCGTTAATAGCGCAGGACAAATTTGGGAGCGGATAGCATTTTTTTGTTTACTCGCGCTCACATTTTCGGCGATGTTAATAGCTACTTTGTGTATATCAGGTAATGAATTGTTCGTATTGTGGCCACAGAAATTATTTTACGCATGTATTATTATAGGAATTCCCACGCTCGTGATAACGACTTTTGTCATCCTTTTTAGGTGTATAGAATCCTGGTCTGAATGCTGTTCGAGCCGCAAAAAAGCCAAATATGGTTATTTACTATTTCTGACCATTTGGTTATTTTGTTTCTTGGTGCAAGTTATGGTATACATCATGCTGATCAAGCAGATTAGTTGAATCGGTTGATTCAATCATCTTAGTGTATAATGAATTAAGCTTGGAGTTTGAGATCAAAACAAAACAGGAAATAAGTGTTTTAATGAGGTTTATAAGGGGTTAAAAATAAATGGGGCGAACGCCTTCGCCCCATTATATCCATTAATATTATCAAGTCGAACGCAAAAAAAATGACTTGATGGCCCAAATGTAAAAAAATATTATTGAAATTCTCCGGTAAAAATTTACCATAATCGTGTAAAAATCGACGGGGTAGTTAAAGGGCTACATCATTCATAAAAAAAAGACGGCTAGAATTTCTAGCCGTCTTCGTTTGGTTGCCGAAGCTACAACATTATATTATTCATTAAACTAAAGTTGATTGATCAACCAAGCTGACGAATGTTAAAATTTACTTTATTAGTTCGGATAAACTGGCATTGGTTCATAATTCGCTGCAGCGCTTTTTGTTGCCCATGTAGCATCACGTACACAACGGATGTTCATTAACGGAGAGTTGATAACGCTTACTGCTCCAAGAAGACCTGCACTTAAAATACTTGTCGTTCTGTAAGCTTTATAGTTTCCGCCAGTAGTATGACCTAAGTGATATTTTACACCGAGATTAATCAGTGGAGTACCGATTAAGTTTTCACTGGTCCAGAATGCATTATAGCTTCCATAAGTATTTCCCAGGTTAAGAGTGATCAAGTTGTTTATTACCCCTAATGTGTTCATGTAGCCATTGTAGTTGAAGCGCAATCTGTTTACCGATGAAGTAGCAGCCCCATATGCGGAGTTGTTTCCTACAGTAGGTGTAAATTCAGAATAGGTAGCTGTAGCTGTTGAGTTCGGAACCCTAGCAGCTAATAAATCCTGAACAAGAACTAAAGCATCTATTCCGGCGACATTCGTCAATGAAAGATCACCCAATAGTCCACCAAGTGACGCCGGTGAAGTTACATTTGCTAATTGAGCAGCAGTAGGTGTTTTCCAAAGGCCTGCTGGATAAACGAGTGCACAAGCATCTACAGCGGCATTTGCGCTTGCCAATACACGCGGAAGATGTGCTCCGAACGAGAAGTAACTGTTAGGATCGTTTGTCTGTGGATTGGTGTGGTAAAAACGGTATGGTGTAGCGTCTCCAGGTTTATAATATAAATTTGATCTAGACCATTGCGCTAATCCAGAGCCAGAACCAAACGTTAATGCAGATTCCGTAATACCCACTAAGAAGCGGTGGTTTTTGCCACGGACAGGAGTAATCGCTTTGTTTTGTGTAAGCGCTGTTGCGCCAAAGCTTCGCTCCGTGTTGTTATCAAGTTGAATTTTTAGATTTGTTACAGAAACTGATAGATTTTGAGTAGCTTCATCCGCTGTGTAATAGTAGGCAATCTTTCTCGCCGCATTGCCATCGAAATCAGTGAAATTTACCTCTGTTAGTGCCGGGGTACCACCTGATGGTGCTACCGTTAAAGCACCGGTTGCCAGATTGATAGTTGCTGCTTTTGCGCTTTGTCCGGTAACTGCTATAGAGGCCGAATTTATTGGTGCAAACATGCCTAATGTGTTAACTTCGATAGCAATACGTGCATACAGGCGGTTAAAAGTAATGTTTAAGGGAGCTGTATTGCTATTAATGGTGATATCTGTTGCGCCTGATGTTGCGTAAAGCACATCTTTGTTTTGTGGCAATACTAGATTATTCGAAGCATCTCCATCTGGTATTGCATCTGTGTTGTTGTAAGATAATGCTACCCATTTATAAGATCCATTAGGTACCTGAATTGGTGCTTCTGATCCAGGAGTAAACTGCACAGATTTTGTGAAGGTATAGGTCCCGCCATTGTTTTTGTATAAATATAAGCGATAGGTGGTCGTAGATCCTAGTGGTGTAGCAGCCTTTAAACCGCTTGATGCCCTTAATGCGGCTTGAGAGAAAGCAGAAGCATCATTGGAAGGTACGTTGTTATCTACTGCTACGATGGCATCAAAGCCATTGGATTGTACCAGTTCGATTGAATTGCTACTTGATTTGCCTGTAGATGTACTTGCTTTTTTCACCGTGCTTTCGCCGTCACTGATTCCAGCGATACGAACGACCAGCTGGCTTTGATCGGATGGGACTTCCTGACCGTTCTGATTTTTATCCTTGTTACAACTTGTCACCGCCAAGGTGCCAAGTGCTAGGAATGCCGCAAGAGCAAACTTGCTTGCTAAATTGTTATTGGTTGTTTTCATAATTGAATTGTTTGATTAAGGTAATTGATTAGAAGCCATCAGTGTTCCATCCAGAACCACCCGTGCCTTCTTCTTCATTTAGCGATGGTGAACTACCTGGTGAAGCAGTTCCTGATCCAGCAGCAATTCCTTGCTCCAATTCAACTACGTGCTCCTTGATGGACGGAGCTACGTACATTTTTTTTGCGTTCTTATTCATGATAATATTATTTGGATAATCCATGCTGTTACCAACATGGGGTTTAAATTTAATGGACAATTTAACCCTTGTTTATTTGATAGAAATACTTAAGCATATAACGGCTTGCCTTTGCGTATAGGCAGTATATTGCTGTTATCACTTAGGTGCTCCTAAATTTTTTGTCTGTTTGTTGATTCTTGATTTAATTGTTAATACTTTTTTTGCTATCGGCTAGTAATACTTTTCCCGAATTGAATTGTAATATTACGACTTAATATCAACTTGTGCAAAAAAAAATTGTAAACTTTTTTTTCAACTATTATTGATTTTGTAATAAAACAACTTTCTTCATTGTTATTATTCTATAAGATGTGTCGGTTATTCTCTTTTATTGCTCTCAAATCTGAATTTAAGCGCTTTAAAAGCTGGCCTTCTTCCTGCCATCTTTCTCATTAACAAATCATCGTTTATTTTGTTTATCATTTTTTATAAAATATTTTTTTGTCTAATTATTGTTTTATAATTAATATGTTTAAACAGTTTGTTTTTAAAAGCTGACTATTCGATTTTTTGCGATTTATTTGGAAATATATTTCTTGTTGTGATATGTGTAGTATTTATTTTTATTTCTTTTTAGTGATTAAATGTCTTTATAGTCTGTTTTTAAATTTTTATTTTTTATTGAATTTCAATATTTTGATGGTGTCATTATATTTTAAGGAGATATGATGTTTGTTTTGTTTTAAATTTTAAATTCATTTTGTTTATTTCTTTTGTTTCATTTTAGGAAAATTGCAGTTGCAACTAAACTTTTGTCGCCTTAAATTGTTGTGTTAAGAAGTGTTAAAAAACAGGCTTATTAATCTTGAAGTGAAGATTTTGGAAATGTCTGTTGTTTAAACTAAATTATTTTTTTGTTGTAAAATAAAAGATTTTTTGAGGGCTGTGCGTGGTTATTTCTCTAATATTTGTTTCGCCAACCTAATTGTATTCTATTTCATTTAGTGTCTCTTATAGAATGATTGGTCGATTTGATTGTCCTCAAAATTAGTTGAAGAGTGCTCTCTATAACAATCATCCAGGTTTTCCTGATGCTCTCAAAAAAAACATATTGCAAACGCTTAGATTCTTTGGAAATGAATTTTTTGTGTTTGGCTTTTATTTCCTAAATTGCCCCTATTTCAGTAATATGAAATGCTTGTCGGGCCTTATATGCATTAGATAAAAATATGGAATTTGGAGTTCATCGAGTCATTGGTGTAGCGCAGGAGCCTTCCGAAATTACGGATGCAACAGCAAAAGAAAATTATGTTGTTCTTTTTGTGTCAAAGGGTGGCTGTAGCGTGGAAATCAATAATCAGATTACAGAAATCGAAGAATTCTGTTTGGTGCTAATTCCAAGAGGTATAAAAATTGAAGCCAACCCAGATGAGCAGCGACCGTTTCTTATTATTTATTTTTCGGAAAGTTTTTTTGCACGTACGGAGATAGATACCGCTTTTCTGCATAATTTTAAATCATTCAATAAGAACGAATATACCTACCGTGTACTGCGTGTTCCTGCAGAGTATGCAAGCTATTACGAATTTGTAAGCATGCAGCTTAAGCTTTCTAAGCAGAATTATAATCTTGCAATTTATCGTGATTTAGCGCATAATATCGTCAAACAGATTGTGCTGCTTGCAGCAATTTCTGCTGAAGATAGGCCGTCAAATGGATTAGTGGGTCAAGGTGCTGATGCAAAGCTGATAACACTCTTTCAGGAGCTGATCAAAAAATATGTAAAACAAGAAAAACAGGTCGCCTTCTACGCCGAACAACTCCATGTCGGAAATAAAAAATTAACCAATCTAACTAAAGAAATTTTGGGAGCAACGCCAAAAGAACTTATCATCAAAGAATTGCTGCGTGTGAGTAAAAAGCTTATCGTTGAATCTTCTCTGAGTATTAAACAGATTGCTTGGGAACTTGGTTATGCTGATGTCAATAACTTCAGTACTTTCTTCTCAAAGGAGACCACCCTGACGCCGACCGAGTACCGAAAAAGGTGGCAGAAATAACCCTTATAGTTAAATAAATTTTTGTTAGTTATAAACTCTTTTTGTAGTTTACGATGTGCTGTTGTAGTTGAAGCGCTACAAGATTTGTAATTTATACTGTAGTTGTGTATTTTGCCTTATTCTCAGCTGAATTAGTTATATCTTTGCTTTAAACAGTTCGACCTTAATACTATTCGCAAAGCCAAGTATTAAAGTCTTGTGACGTCTACGATGGGGCTGTTTGATATTGATCTATTATTATTATTTAATTATGTATAACAGAAAAAGCTTAAATCTCTTCTTGGTGGGTCTTGCAGGGATTGCGCTCTTCGGGGCAAGTTGTTCAAAAGTGAAAGATTTGTACAACGAAACCGAAAAAGGATCTGATTCATCCACCCTACTTCCTGGTGGAGGCAATATTTCAGCCGATTTTATGTGGAATTCAACACGTGCTGTAGATGTGCGCGTTGCTGTAGACGATCAATTTAGCGGTAAATACTTTTATCGGGTTGAGATTTTTGATAATGATCCGACTTTGTCTAGTGGAGCCAATCTGCTGGCTGCCGGTCAGGCGAAATCAGGTCAGGATTTTGTTGGCAAGCTGATGATTCCGACAATTGCAAAATATGTCTATTTGAGAGAAACTAGTCCTCTGGGTGTTGCTGCTATCAGCATGATTGAAGTTGGACAACAAAATACAATCGCTGTCGACGGTACAAAAGCTGTATCAAGCAGCAAAGCGAGTGTTTTGCGTGCTGCGAACACGGCAAGTGTATTGGCTAGTAGTGGCTTAAAGGCGGCTGCGGTTGAAGCTACACCAGTAGTGGTCCCTTCGGACGCGATCGCCCTATCGGGAAACTCGACAATTTCAGTCGAGTCCAATAAATCTTATGTCGTCAAAGCTGGCGTCACTTTTACAGGTAAGATCGATGCAAACAACGGTACAAGTAATGTGAAGATTTACATTCAGGGGTCTTGGAAAAATACCAGCTATGAGCTAAACCTTGGAAGCAATAATGGATTGTATATCACACAGGCTGGTTCGATTGACCTAGTGAATGTAACGCAGAATACCGTAGGCGGTTTTGTCAATTATGGCTCAGCCTCACTTTCCAAAATGGAAACAAAGAATAATACTTTGTACGTTAACTATGGAACCTTAACTGCTGATAAAGCGGATATCACTAATGGTAACTTTACCAACTATGGTGTGGCGACAATCCAAAATTTGAGCAGTACGACAAACGGCACAGTCGTGCGCAATGAGGGCACACTTACTGTGCAAAATGCGACTTTGACAAATGCAACTTTGGAAGCTGTTTGTCATACGGTAATCAATTCATTAACAACTAATGGGGCAACTATTTCGGTTTCTCAAGGAGCTTTATTGAGTTTAGATAAATTAGATGCGGGTGGTACAAAAATTAATTTGGCAACATCAGCAATTCTAGATGTCAACACCCTGGCCAAATTTAACAGCCAGTCGAGCACAATGACTGGCCCCACTTCAGGTCAGGCTTTGGCCCGTCTGAAAAAGGTTGATGTAAATAATCAATGGATGGCTATTACCTATGGTGGCAATCTAGAAATAGCCTGCTCGGATCATACAGCTAATCCACAATGGAGCACCTATTACGTGATCAATAGTCCAGCAAAAATAGTTCCTTATGATAAATCGACAGTGGTGATTGCAGGGACTTCTTGTAACGCTGGCGGAAATAACTCTTCAGGTGGCAATCCAACAGACCAAACCGTAACTGAAGTTAATTTAGGAACTTATTCTTATATCTTTGAGGATAAATGGCCGAGTAAAGGTGATTATGATATGAATGACTGTGTGTTGGATATGAACATTACCAAATATCAAAATACCGCAAATAAGGTGACAAAAGTGGCTCTGAAAGCGAAATTGCGTTCGATAGGTGCTTCGATCCGTTTTTCAACCGCAGTACAGCTTGATGGCATCGCAACAGGAAATGTCAAAAATGTGACGTATTCTCGCAAAGATTTGGTTGGTACTGCCTTGCCTCTCGGAGCAAATGGTACGGAATCCGGACAAACGTATGCTGTGCTTCCATTATGGGACGATGCGCATAAAGCTTTTGGTGTGTCCGATACACGTTTTATCTCGACTCAATCGGGCCAATATGCACCAGTAGAGGTGATCGTAACTGTTGAGTTTAATACACCAATAGATAATTTTACCTATGGCACATTAAATGCCTTTATTGTAAACTTCAACCAAAACCTTGCTGGCCGAAATGAGGTGCACCTGGTTGGTTATAAAGCGACTGATAAAATCAATAAAAGTTTGGTGTTAAAGGAAACAGGTAACCTGCTGTCACCTACGGATCCATTTAAGACAAAAGCGAATGAGCCGTTTGGTTTGTTAGTTCCTGTTTCTTTTGTGTATCCATCCGAAGGACAGGCTATTACCGCTGCGTATCCGCTCTTTGAGTCTTGGGCGACGAGCGGAGGTAGCCAAAATACAGATTGGTATTTGCATAAGAAATAATAAAAACAGCAATATCTCCATGTACCAAAGTAGTAAGTCTAATAGGAACGAATGCTCTGGTATATGGAGGTATACTTAAATAATGCAATCCATACGCCTGCATCATTATATTCTAAAGACCCTATGAAAAAAAAGATTCTAATAATTGATGACAAACCAGCAATTGGTCAATTGATTACACTTTATTTGAGTGCAGATTATGACTTTCGTTTCTTTAGCAATGCGATGGACGCCTATAATTGGCTGAAGGAAGGGAACAGCGTTGATTTAATTTTATCGGATTATACCATGCCGGAGATGAATGGATACGATTTGCTCATTATGATTAAGCAAAACGAGTTTCTAAAGAATATTCCGGTTATCTTTTTGTCTGGCGAGGATAATTCCAATACACGCATCAGTCTGCTCGAAGCTGGTGCTGATGATTTTATCTTAAAACCATTTAATCCCCTTGAGTTAAAATTACGAATTAAAAAAGCATTAAAATAATGCCCCAATATAGCGATTATATATACTTTGGCGATAATCTGGAAACTTTTGATTATTTTCATCAACAAGTCCAAGACATCTTGGGTGTTGACTTGAGGTTTTTTGATTCATTTGAAGCCATGGATATGTATTTTCAAGAACAAGAAGGGCAGTTTTTTTCTGTAATATTCTATGAAAAAAGCAAAAGTCTAAGTAAAGACTTATCACGGTTGAAAAAGCTTGTCCAACATGGAAAAGATACATTACTGATCTTGATTGGAAATGATCTTTCACGTTTTGAGAAACAATCTTATTTTGAGGCTGGTATCACAAATACCATTAGTCCACGCGCGCATGCGGATGTTTTTGAATCGATTAGAAAATACATAAGGCTATATTTTGAGGCGACAACGCAGACTGAAAAATTTGAAACAGCAAATACCTCTTTTCCTCAAATAGGAATTCCGTTGGGAAAAAGATTGTTTGATATTGCAATTTCTTCGATTTTAATCCTCCTGCTTTCCCCGATACTGGCAATCGTTTATATTGCCATCAAATTGGAAAGTAAAGGTTCGGCAGTCTATAAGTCGAAACGGATAGGATCTGGCTATTATATGTTTGATTTTTATAAATTCAGATCGATGTACCCGGATGCTGACAAGCGTCTAAAAGAGTATATGGCGCTTAATCAGTATGCAGATGCATCATTAAGTATTAATAATCGTACTGTGGCCGCTATGATAAGCGATACCGATGCACAACATTTTACTGCAGATGAGCTACGTGATGTGCTTATTGATGATGAAAGTGTTGTAAAAAGTTCTGATACCGCTGGAAGACAAAAAAAAGCAGCTTTCTTTAAGCTGGAAAAAGATCCTCGTGTAACCAGGGTAGGTCGCATTCTCCGTAAATATAGCATTGACGAACTGCCCCAGTTGTTTAATGTACTTAAAGGTGATATGTCTATTGTGGGAAATAGACCATTGCCACTCTATGAAGCCGAGATGCTGACGACAGACGATAGTGTCGAGCGATTTATGGCGCCGGCAGGTATAACCGGCCTATGGCAGGTAGAAAAGCGGGGCGATAATGGAAGTATGTCTGATCAGGAAAGAATAAAACTGGATATTGACTATGCACAGCATTATTCGATCTGGATGGATTTAAAAATATTGTATAAGACTTTTTCCGCATTCATCCAAAAGGCGGATGTTTAATAACATAAATATTTATTTCGATGAATTTATTGCTTAAAGGGGCTTTCTTGCTGTTAAATTTAGTTACAGCAAGCCTATTGCTAAAAGCACAATCTGTAATGGACCCAACGGATATGGTTGATTTTACAAAGCTTAAACTGCCGCCTTTGGAAACCCTTTATCAAAATGCCAAACAAAGTCCCGGAGTGGAAATGTATGAGGCAAAAATGGAGGCTCAGGCTAATCAGTTGATAACAGAAAAGAGAAGTTGGTTAAAATATTTCAGAGTAGGTGGATCTTGGCAGTACGGCAATATTGCGATCAATTCTGCTTTCACGAATGAATATACTCCTCTTTTCTATCAGTCTTCCGGCGTAACCCAAAGTTCCTATTATGGAACTGCCGGAGTGAATATTCCTTTGGATGATCTCTTCGATCGCGGGAATAAAATCAAACGTCAGAAGATGGAACAGCGGTTTACACAGCTGGAATTGGACAAATGGCTCGATGAGCAACGGATCCGTATCGTCAACTCCTATACGAAAGTAAAAACAGCTCTTTCTACACTCAAGAAAAAAATTGAAGATTACAATATCGCTTTAGCGAATTACAAAATGACTGAAAATGAGTTTAAGTCGGGCAATGCAAATATTAGCGATCTTAATACAGCAAAGAAGTTGGAGACAGAGGCTTATGAAATTCTGAAAACCAACGAATCTATTATTACCAATGAAATCCTTACCTTAGAAATCCTGAGTAAGACAAAAATTATAAGCCAATAGCATCATGAATATTTTCCATTATATCTTTCGGGCCATTTTCAGAATTAAGTGGTGGCTGTTGATTTTGCCGCTAGGTTTTGCCTTGTTGGCGATCTACTTGACTCGTCAAATGGACCGGCAGTATAAGACTGATATTACAATCTATACAGGTGTTATTTCAAGTTATGGAAGTGATCCGGGCGAATCCAATGCTTCGCAAGACTGGAACGTATTAAACAATTCGATCCAGAATATTATCAATACCATTAATTCGAAGGAAACGATCAAAAGGCTTTCCATGCAGCTTTATGCACGGCTTATGATTCACGGTGATCCCACTAAAGATAATGTATATATTACCGCAAAACATTATAAGGAGCTCGTCGCAATTACCCCAAAAGACGTACAGAAGTTGATTGACAAAAGTTCGGAAGAGAATACGGTAAAGAATCTGGAAAAATATGAGAAAGCAGACCGCAATAATTTTGTCTATGGTCTTTTCAACTGGAACCATCCTTATTTCAGCTATAATGCTCTTAGAGAAAATATTAAAATCAATAGGGTAGACAATAGCGATATTTTACAGATCAACTATCAGGCAAACGATCCAGGGGTTGCTTTTCAGACATTGGATATTTTGAGTAAAGTTTTTGCGATCGAATATACCAATTTGCAATTTGGCAGTACAAACAACGTCATCCGGTATTTTGAGGCTGAGCTTGAACGTATAGGCCGGGAACTTCGCGGACAGGAAGATTCCCTGACCATGTATAACGTAGAAAACCGGGTGATCAATTATGATAAACAGACAGAGGCGATTGCGTTATTGGATAAAGAGTATGAACTAAGGCACCAGGATGTGTTGTTTGTGTATAACAGTGCGCAAGCAGCTATAAAACAATTGGAGTCGGGAATGGATGCCAATATGCGTGCGATCAAAAATAATACGGAGTTTTTGGCACGTATGAATCAGATTGCAGACATCAACTATAATATTTCAAAGATACGGACGTTGAGTGTAGATTCCCTAAAGCAAAAGCAGGGCGGAGCTGATCTAGATGTACTGTCGCATGAGCTGGATCAAAAGGAGAAAGGGTTCCGTTCGTTTATGGATCAATATACAGCAGAAAAATATACTAAAAACGGCTATCCAAATGCAAATTATGTAAAGCAATGGGTAGAAGAGCTATTACGTTTTAAGCGTTCGGAGGCAGAACTTAATGTCGCCCGTGATTTTAAACAAGAACTGGATCACAAATACACCCAATATTCACCTATTGGCTCTGTCTTAAAACGTAAGGAACGCGGCATATCTTTCACAGAACAGTCTTATTTGTCAATCTTGTCTAGTCTAAATGCGGCCCGCTTACGACTGAAGAGTTTGGAAATGAATTCAGCGACACTAAAAGTGATCAATCCGGCAAGCTTTCCGTTAAATGCACTTCCACATAGCAGGAAATTGATTGTATTTGCTGTCTTTTTTGGGACCGTGGCATTTATACTTGGTATTTTGCTTATTATTGAACTTTTTGACCGCACGCTAAGGGATAAAACGCGTACTGAACGGATTACAAAGGGAAAAGTAATTGCGGCATTGCCCAAACTTGGTAAAGGCGGCGCAAAACAGACTAAAATCGAAGAAAGAGCGATACATGTTTTGGCCAATAGATTATATGGTTTTTACAACAACTCGAATCCTATAAACTTTATCAATATCGTCAAGTTCTCTTCTACACTAGATTTGGGCTCACTGACAGATATTTTAACAGCCTACTGGCAGGGATTGGGTATCAATGTACTAGCTTATAAAGAAGGAACAAATTTTAGTGCAGAATCGAGGGAATATTTAGTGGATGATGCGTGGGCGGAAAAGCTGGGTAATTATGATATTTCATTAGTCAAGCATGGCTCTATGGCATTACGTCCTATCCCTTCTCTATTTTTAGAGCGTGGGATGGCCACATTATTGGTATTAAGGGCTGACTCGGTATGGAAAACAGAAGATGAGTTGATGTTTGCAGATCTATTGCAACGTTCGGCCGGTAAACCGATTGTCATCTGTTTAATGAATGCAGAAAAATATGTTGTGGAAGAGTTTACAGGAATGTTGCCTCCGTTTACCTTTTTGAGACGCCTGGAATATCAATTGGGTAATTTTGGTCTGACATCGCTGGGAAAATAGTGGGATATGATGCAGTATGATCATACAAAATCGATGATAACCAGCCGGCATTTTCTCCTGCTGTTCCTCATACTCGGGGGATTGGCAGGAACTTGCATTTTTATTTTTGCCGGTTTGTCATTGGCTATGGTGTTCTATATGTTGCCTGTATTTCTATTGGTTATTATTGTCCTGCTGTCTTCGCCAATAAGTTGTTTCTTCCTATTGTATATTGTATCCTACCTGGTGATGGGTTTTGGACGCTATATCACATTTCCGCTTCCGGTAGGAGTCATACTTGATCTTTTGATTTTATTTAATTTTTTCTCGCTAGCTTTACACTTTATTCGGGGAAATCCTTTAGGCAAGGTTTACTTTAATTCTTTTCTCCTGATCTCCATCTTTTGGATGCTTTATTGCATGCTGGAGATTGTAAATCCAATGTCCACTTTTGCGAACTGGATCACGACAGTCCGTAGCATTGGAATGCATATTGTCTTATTTCAATTATTGGTTTTTATTAGTCTGGATAACATTCCCAAATTGCGCTTATTTTTTAAAGTTTGGGGTATACTTGTTCTATTGGGAGCTTTAAAGGCAATAGGCCAAAAATATATTGGTTTAGACCGATTCGAGTCTGCTTGGCTATATACATTCGGCGCTCATACGCATGTTATTTATAGTGGGATCCGTTACTTTTCATTCTTCAGTGATGCAGCAAACTTTGGCTGCCATATGGGTTTGGCTATGGTTGTTTTTACGATCTTAGCTATTTATGAGAAGCAGGCAAAAAGGCGTTTTCTTTATATTGTTGTTGTCGCTTTTGCGGCTTACGGGCTAATGATATCCGGGACGAGGGCCGCTATTGCCGTTCCTTTTGCAGGCTTTGCTTTCTTCATTATCCTTGTGAAGGAGTGGAAGTGGGTAATCTTTGGTCTTTCTTTATTAATAATGGCTTTTGCTTTCTTTAATTTAACGACCATTGGCAATAGCAGTTCCGATATTCGTCGTATGCGGACGGCTTTCTCTTTTTCAAAGGATGCTTCTTTCAACGTTCGCTTGGAGAACCAGAAAAAAATGCGAACCTTTATGGGCGACCATCCTTTTGGGATAGGATTGGGCGGGTCTAAACATGCGAATGAAGGAGATGCAATACATGGTATCGCAACCGATTCTTCCTTCGTTTTTATATGGGTAGAAACGGGGGGCATCGGTCTTATAGGCTATATTATTTTATGTCTAACGATATTGGGATATGGCACATATTACGTGATTTTTCGACTTAAAGATAGGCGGATCAAGTCTATTGCGATGGCGGCTACATCTGGTCTTGCAGGAATTATGGTCGCGGGGTATGCGAATGAAGTGCTCCATCAAATGCCTACTGGGCAGACCGTATACATTCTAATGGGGGTTATTATGCTTTCGCCTTATTTGGACAAAAAACTGAGCGATGACATTAGAACCGTATAAAATATCTTTCATAACGGTCAATTATAATGGATTGGCTGATACGATTTCTCTGCTGGAAAGTATTGTGAATGCGAGATTATCTTTTGCATATGAGGTTATTGTCATTGATAATGGTTCGTTAAAAGACGAATATTGCCTGCTAAAAAATCAATTTCCTTTTATAAAGGGCTATTATACTAGCATGAACCTGGGATTTGCAGGAGGAAATAACTTGGGGCTGGAAATAGCTACTGGCGAGTTTGTTTATTTCTTAAATAATGATACACTGCTTCCAGAAAACGCCGATAGCGAAATTTTGGGCATGTTAGAAGTATTTGCGCTAGATTCACAAGTAGGTGGAATTTCACCTAAGATAATGTATTATCAACCCAAGGGAATGATCCAATTTGCCGGGTGTACACCGCTGACATCAATTACCCTACGTAATAAACAGATCGGTTATCGGGAAATGGATAGAGGCCAATATGATACAAGCATTGAGATCCCCTATTTACATGGTGCAGCTATGTTGGTACCCAGCAGGATTATCAAGGAAATTGGTGTGATGTCGGAGCTTTTCTTTCTTTACTATGAGGAGTTGGACTGGAGCTGTCGGATCAATAAGAAGTATAAAATAGTGTATTTTGCAGCTGCCCATATTTATCATAAAGAAAGCGCTTCCACGGGCCAGGACTCCCCATTAAAAACATTTTATCTGACACGTAACCGCTTGTTATTTGCCTATCGAAATAGGTCGGGGATAAATCGGATTTTGGCTATTTTTTATCTTATTGGGATAGCGAACAGTACAAGATTGATTAGATTTGTTTTTTCGGGTATGTGGAGGCATGTTGGTGCAGTATGTTCAGGGACATGGTCTGGGATTAAATTATTTTCTAAAGAGAGTCTATGCTGATGGGAACGGTTTTGTTTATTATTGAAACATTGATTTTTATTCCTTTCCTGGTCTGGATCATGTATTTCTTTGTTTTTTCAGTCGGTTATCGCATTCCTAAGAAATTATTCTTTGAACGATCGAATATTCAACATCGATTTCTTATCATATTTCCTGCATATAAAGAGGATGCAGTAATCGTTGATAGCATACGCTCGTTTTTAAAACAAGACTATCCTCAAGAGCTTTTCGAAATTATCGTTGTTTCTGATAGTATGACGAGAGAGACAAACCAGGAACTTGAAGATTTAGGCGCTCGAATACTTATTCCTACGTATGAAAAAAGATCCAAAGCCGCTGCTCTAAATCTGACAATGAACGTTATCAAAGAAGAAGATTTTGATGGCGTGGTTATATTGGATGCTGATAATTTAGTTTCTCCAAATTATCTAGCACTTGTCAACGATTGCTTTGCATCTGGCGCGGTTGCCATCCAAACACATCGCATAGCAAAAAACAGCAATACCGATACCGCATATCTCGATGGGATCAGTGAGGAAATAAATAATTCAATTTTTAGGCAGGGGCATGTGAACCTGGGGTTACCCGCCGCATTGACGGGCTCAGGCATGTTGTTTGAAATTAAGTGGTTTAAAAATACGATGGCTAAAATAAGCTCCATGGGTGAGGATAAAGAGCTGGAGTATTATTTGCTCTTAGATAAAATATTTACGGTGTATTTGGAAGATGTGTATGTATTAGACGAGAAAGTACAGAACCGTAGCGATCTGTCCAATCAGCGAAAAAGATGGATTGCTGCTCAAATTGACACTTTTTTGATTACTTTGAAGCGATTTCGCACAATAATTCTTACCCGTAACTGGCCTATGCTCGACAAACTGATCCAATGGTCGATTCCACCCCGCATTATTTTGCTCGGAATGGTTCCTATTTTGGGCTGTATCGTCTATTTGGTAGCTCCAGCGTTGGCCTATAAATGGCTTATACTCTATGGCTTGTTTATCGTGTCACTTGCTCTGGCCATACCAAATAAATTTTATACGAGAAGGACTCTGCTCTGCTTTTTAAAATTACCATTTATTTTTATGGCAATCTTACGTAGCTTTATGGGAATCAAATCGGGACGTAATACTTTTGTGCATACACCGCATGGCGAAAAAAAAGAAGACTATAGTAATTGAGGCACAACGAATCTTTCGCCTTAATAAACACGGAATGGATTTTGTGGCTTTGGAAGTAATCCGTGCGCTTCAAAAGTTGGATACCTTTAACCGGTATATTATTGCTGTCGGACCGGGAGAGGACCGCTGTTTGGAAGGTTCAGCAAATTTTGAGATTAAAGTTTTGGAAAGCTCTAATTATTTTATTTGGGAGCAACTTCTCTTACCTAAACTTATTAAAACCAGCAATGCGGATGTCCTGCACTGTACCTCCAATACTGCCCCATTGGGGTTATCTATTCCACTGGTACTTACGTTACACGATATCATCTTTATGGAGAAAAAGATTGGTAGTAATTCGTCCATGTATCAAAATTTGGGACGTATCTATAGGCGTTGGGTTGTGCCGCGTGTATTGAAAAAGGTTCATACCGTGATCACTGTCTCTAACTTTGAAAAAAGAAATATCGAAGCGGCCTTTCCACATCTACAGAAAAAAATTATCACGGTCTATAATGGTGTAAGTTCAAGATTTAAATCGATGGATATACCTTCGGAAAGCACATTTTTAAAGCTTGAGAAGGGGACTTTTTGGCTTCTTTTAGGTAATACCGATCCCAAAAAAAACCTGAGGAATACCTTGATGGCTTATGCTTTTTATTTGGAGAGAAGCAATTACAAGAAAAGGTTGCTCCTAGCCGATTTAGATCACACATATTTGGAAAAACTATTAAAAGAACTTGATCTGTTGACAATAAAAGATTTTATTGTAGTCGAAGAATATATAGCTCATGACAAATTGGTTGAGGTTTACAATGGTGCTTTTGCTTTTTTGTATCCTTCTGTCCGGGAAAGTTTTGGACTTCCGTTGCTTGAAGCTATGGCTTGTGGCACACCCGTAGTTACGTCCAATACATCTGCTATTCCTGAGGTAGCCGGGGATAATGTAGTATATACAGACCCGATGAATATCAAATCCATTGCAGCAGGCATGTTGAAATTGGAAGATGAACCACAGTTATATAGCTCGCTTGTTCGTAAAGGTTTGGAGCGAAGCAAAGCTTTCAGTTGGGAGTATACAGGAAAAAATACATTAGCAATATATGAAAGCGTACATTCATAATCATCCTAAATTTAAGCGCTTACTGCACTGGTTTATCATGAATCCTGTGCGTACACGGCCGCGCTGGTATGTTCGCATGCTGCAGTTCTTTTATGTTAAACGGGGGGCTGGTTCAGTCATTTATCGTAGCGTACGACGGGATCTTGTTCCTTTTCGTACATGTATTATAGGGTCCCGATCCGTGGTCGAGTCATTTGCGGTATTGAATAACGCTGTCGGCGACTTGTTTATCGGCAACAATAGCCGAATAGGAATTTCGAATACGATCATTGGGCCAGTGACGATTGGTAATAAAGTGAATATCGGTCAAAATGTACTTATTTCAGGATTAAACCACACATATGAAGATGTGACCAAAGCTATTGCAGACCAGGGAGTCAGC
This sequence comes from Sphingobacterium sp., assembly GCA_031286695.1. Taxonomy (GTDB): domain Bacteria; phylum Bacteroidota; class Bacteroidia; order Sphingobacteriales; family Sphingobacteriaceae; genus Sphingobacterium. The sequence goes on from JAITTY010000022.1 coordinate 368,230, forward strand.
ACCGCTGCAGTGACGATTGCTGACGATGTCTGGATAGGCGGGAATGTCGTTATTTTAGCCGGTATTAGCATAGGTGAACATGCTGTAATAGGTGCGGGCTCCGTGGTTACAAAAGATGTTCCGCCATATAGTGTTGTCGTTGGAAACCCGGCCAAAATTGTGAAAAAGTACGATTTTAATCTTAATGCCTGGATCAAATCATGAATGAAAGACCATTGATTAGCATTATAATGCCTGTTTATAATACAGCTATGTATGTTGATCAGGCTATCCAGAGTATTATTCATCAGGAATATGCTGATGTTGAACTTATACTAATCAACGATGGTTCGACCGATCAAAGTCTCTCCATACTGGAAAAATGGAGTTCATGCGATAACCGTGTCAAATTATTTTCCCAGGAAAATCAAGGTCTATCTGCAGCCAGAAATAGAGGCCTTTCTCTTGCGAAAGGCCAGTATATTTATTTTATGGATAGCGATGACCTGCTGCGTGCAGATGCACTATCCACGTGTGTGGATTATTGTGAAAAGAAAGACCTCGATTTTGTTTATTTTGATGCTTCGGTTTTTGCGGATAATTCGGATAGCTCAATACTAAAGGATTTTAATTATTCCCGAAAAAAAATACCGGCTTATACTGTTTTTAGTGGGCCGGACGCATTGCAACAGCAACTGAATGCAAACGACTTCTTTTCTTCAGCTTGTATGTATTTAATTCGTAAAGACATACTTGATCGTAATGGATTTGGATTTGAACCCGGTATTGTGCATGAGGATGAGTTATTTACAGTCTTATTGTATCTAGCGGCAGCTCGAGTTGCTTTTATACCAGAGCAATTTTTTCAGAGGCGTGTGAGGCCGGATTCCATTATGACAAGTCGATTAAAACTTTTTAATATAATATGTTACTTCACAGTTGCCCTGCGTTTGAGGGAGTATGGACGAAAGCATTCGGATAGCAGACAAATTATTGAGTTATATCTGCATCGTATGTTGGACGCAGTGGTATGGAAAGCACATGTGCTGTCGATCGCTGACCGCTGGAAAGTATTTCTCTTGGTTTTGAAGCATTGGCGAAGATATGTTTCATTTAAAACTATGGGAGTTCTACTGTTTAAGAAAGGCTTTTTGCATGGATAACATAAAAAAGGAAATCGTTTCTGGAGTATTTTTCACAGCATTGGCCAAATACACGAATTTGGTGATTTCGCTGGTCGTTACCGCAGTTTTAGCACGATTGCTCGCACCAGATCAATTTGGCGTAGTGGCCATAGCTACGGTGGCCATTGCTTTCCTAAATTTAATAGCTGATTTCGGACTGTCTCCTGCAGTTATACAGCATAAAGAGCTGGATCGAAAGGCATTAGGCTATTTATTTTCCCTTTCTGTATATATTGCTATCACTTTGTCAGTACTATTCTTTTTGTCTGCTGAAATTATCGAAAAATGGTATGCACAGCCTCAATTGAAACCAATCTGCCAATTACTGGCGCTAAGTCTATTTTTTTCGGGAATTACCGTAGTTCCAAATGCCTTATTTTTTCGCGATAGGTTATTTAAATCGATTGCTTTACGAAGTTTGATTGTACAAATTATCGGCGGAGGATTATCTATAATTGCTGCCTTTAAAGGAATGGGGGTGTATGCGCTTATTTTAAATCCGATATTCTCATCACTATTGATTTTTATTATTTCATACCTGAAGTATCCATTAAAATTTAGCCCACGTTTTTCATTTCAACCTCTTCGGCCTTTATTTTCTTATTCTATTTTTCAGTTTTTATTTAATATTATCAACTATTTCAGCAGAAATTCGGATACCCTATTAATTGGTAAATACCTGGGCATGGTACCGCTGGGCTTCTATGACAAATCTTATCGACTAATGTCATTGCCACTCCAAAACATTACGCAGGTGATTACACCGGTGATCCATCCGATATTAAGTCAGAAAGGAAAGGAGAGTGGATATCTTTATGAAGCAAATCTAAAATTAACCAGCCTATTGTCGCTTATCGGATTTCCATTATCAGTTTTCTTGTTTTATTCAGCTGAAGAACTCATTTTATTATTTTTTGGACCGCAGTGGGGATTAGCAGTTCCTTCCTTTAAAATATTGAGTCTAACAGTAGGTATCCAATTGATCCTCTCGTCATCGGGGTCCATTTTCCAAACGGCAGGAGATACCAAAAATCTGTTTATATGCGGTTTGTTTTCGGCAGTATTAAATGTTGCGGGAATACTATTTGGTGTATTTTACGCTAAAAGTATTGACGCAGTGGCCATGTGCTTATTGGTTACATTTAGTGTCAATTTTGTACAGGCCTACTGGTTAATGTATCGCGTGGTTTTCAAACGGAGTATGGTTGGTTTTTTTTATAGCCTATGGCGCCCGATCTTTTTTGCACTCCTACTTGGGCTCATTTTTCATTTGGTCATAGGTTACCATTTGCCCCATAATTTGGTTTTTCGCTTAGTACTCAAAACTGGTATCTATATTTTATCTTTGATCTTAATGATTTGGTTCGGAGGGTATCGCAATCTGCTGTTGGCATTTTTACGTAAGTCATCAATTCAGTAAGATTAAATTATCTTATCAAGCTTTTTCATTAAAGCATTTTGATCATTTTTTCTTGTATTCATAATCTTTTTGTATTTTCCAGTCAAGCAGTAAAAGTCTTTAACAACAATCGAACGTGAAGGTCCCAGTGAAAGATAAATCGTATAAGGTACTTTTTTTAGTATTCCATGGTTTTAGTGAATATAATGGTATTAGTAAAAAAATATGGGGTCAAATTAATGGTTTGAAATCCAATGGCGTCGATGTGCAGCTTTGTTATTACACGGTGGAGAGGAATGGATCACGTGTATGGAAGATCGAAGACGAGATTCTTGTGGATTTCGGTAGAGGTCCAATAGCCAAAATACGTAAACGTATAGACTATCGGGCGATTTCAGAATACGTACATAAAAATAAGTTCCAACTGATTTATATCCGGTCCGACCATAATGCCAATCCTTTCACATTAAGCATGGTGAAGATGATGCGGCTTTCGGGAGCAAAAGTGTTAATGGAGATTCCAACTTATCCCTATGATCAGGAGTATGTCACCTTGCGCATGCGCCTCGAATTGGCAATCGATCGTCTTTATCGTAAAAAGCTTGCAAAGCAATTGGATGCTTTTGTCACTTTTTCTGATGCCCGGACAATTTTTGGGCAGCGAGCCATATGTATCTCCAATGGAATAGACTTCAGCGCCATCCCAGTTCGTAAACCACAGGAAGGAGCGGAAAAACGCACGATCCATTTGCTGGGCGTTGCGGAGATACATTATTGGCACGGATTTGATCGACTGGTTCGTGGACTTGGTATTTATAAACAAAGTCATCCTGATTGTCAAATTATTTTTCACTTGGTGGGGAAATTTAGCGGTGAACCTGAACGGACATCTATTTTGGAGCCGATAACGCAATTCAATTTACAGCAACATGTAGTCTTACATGGCCCGCTTTGGGGAGAGGAATTGGATGCCATATTTAATCTGGCCGACTTTGCAATCGGTAGTTTAGGCCGTCATCGCAGTGGTATACAAGTCATAAAAACCTTAAAAAATAGAGAATATGCGGCGCGTGGAATTCCGTTTATCTACTCGGAATCTGATGCTGACTTTGACGGGCAACCTTATGTGCTTAAAGCGAGTCCTGATGAATCCGCTATTGATATCACTAAAATACTGGAATTTTTAAAGAAGGAAAAATTTTCTCCAGCCTGTATTCGCAATAGTATTTTGGACTTATCATGGGCCGAACAGATGAATAAAGTTCTGCAAGCAATTTAATGTTTTAACAAAATAATCGACGCTAGGATGGCTAAATGGTATTCACAATATGAGAAGGTCTATGACCAAGAAGTGGGTTCTGTAGATAATGATGTTATCGAGAAGATTCGGGCACAGATCCGGCTTTCTTCAAGTTCTGACCCGATTATAAGTATTGTGGTCATCGCCTATAATGAAGAAAAGAAGCTTTTGGCATGTCTCTGGTCTTTAGCAGAACAGCGTTGTCATTTGCCCATGGAATTAATTGTCGTTAATAATAATTCGACGGATCAAACGGAATCGCTTTTAAAGCGACTCGGTGCGACTTATCACAATGAACTAAAGCAAGGGCCTGGCTTTGCTAGACAGTGTGGTCTTGATCAAGCACGGGGTAAATTTATGCTTTGCGTGGATGGAGACACCATGTATCCCCCAGGCTATGCTGAAACGCATATGAAAGTATTAGATAGGCCAGGGATATCCGCCACATGTAGTTTGTGGAGTTTCTTGCCCCGAGCTGGGCAGTCCAGAACTTTCCTTTGGTTTTATGAAGGACTTCGGGATATTTACCTGAACCTGCAATTTATAAAAAGGCCTGAATTGTGCGTGCGGGGGATGGTCTTTTCCTTTAAAACCGAGCTGGGGCGCAAGGTTAATTTTAGGACAGATATAAAACGTGGCGAAGACGGGTCAATGGCTTTGGGACTTAAGGCCTATGGAAGGATTGAGTTTATTCGAAGTAAAAAGGCGCGGGCGATGACAGGGCAGAATACAATCGCTGCCGACGGATCTCTTGCAAATAGCTTTTTTGTCAGGTTGCGAAAAGCGATAACATCCATGGGTGGGCTATTTTCGGGGAAAAAGCATTACCAGGATGAGGAATCGAATAGGATTCAGTAGAAATAATTGTCTATTTTTGTCTAAATTCTATCCGGCCTATGCTTCAATTTATTTTCTGGACTTGTATATCCTTAGTGCTATATACCTATATCGGTTATGCTATCTTAATTTATGTATTGGCAAGATTATTTCCGTACCCTATTGCTATAAAGGAGAGGTCTCAAAATAACGACGGGAATGATCTTCCCCCATTGACCCTATTTATTACAGCTTACAATGAGTCAGAAATAATTCCAGAAAAAATGCTGAACTGCCTTGAGCTTGATTATCCTAAGGATAAATTAAACATTCTTTGGGTTATAGATGGAAGTACTGATGATAGTTGTGAGCTGTTAACAAAGTATTCTATGGTTAAGATTGTCAGTTCAGCCCATAGGAAAGGTAAGACTGCCGCTGTGAATCATGGTATGGAATATGTGAAAACTCCAATTGTCGTTTTTAGCGATGCAAATTGTTTATTGAATGCCGGGGCGTTGAAGATTATTGCTCGCCAATTTGAAGATCCGACAATTGGCTGCGTCTCGGGTGAAAAAAGAGTGGCTTTTGATGATGGTGATACGGTTTCCTCGAAAGGGGAGGGAGCCTATTGGAAATATGAGTCGCTATTAAAAAAATTAGATTACGAATTTTATTCTGCTGTAGGTGCCGCTGGAGAATTGTTTGCTTTACGTACTGAATTATTTGCACCAATGGAAGAAGATACCCTGTTAGATGATTTTATGCTGTCAATGCGCATTGCGCAAAAAGGATATCGAATTGCATATACACCAAATGCTTATGCTGTAGAGTACGGTTCGTTGAATATGGAAGAGGAAGGAAAAAGGAAACGACGTATTGCTGCTGGGGGATGGCAGTCTATAGGAAGGTTACTGCCGTTACTAAATGGATTTAAATTTGGGAAGTTGAGCTTCCAATATATTTCACATCGTGTGCTGCGTTGGTCTGTTACACCTTTTGCGCTTTTTGCACTCTTCCCCTTGGCGGCAATTCTTGGATATCGGTGTTCGTCATCTTTCAATGTGTTTTCTGTCATTTTTGTGTTTCAGTGTGTCTTTTATCTTTGTGCGGCTTTTGGCTATTTGATGCGAAATAATCCCAATAGTACAAAGTTGTTTTATATTCCATATTACTTTCTGTTTATGAATATCAATGTAATACGTGGAATTTATTATTTGTTTAGTAGAAGCTTTATTGGCGGATGGGAGAAATCTCAAAGAAAATAATCTAATGAATGTTATGGATAAAAAAATATTACATGATTTAAAATTCTTGGAGAAGGTCTTGAATATGACTTGTGATACATTGTTGCTGGTGAATAAGGATAATATATGTGTGGATGCGATAATGAAGACAAATAATCCGGTTTTAAATTCCGATATTGATCTAGTAGGGAGAAATCTGTTGTCTATTTTACCTCAGCCAACTTCGGCTCTTATCGAACAGGAATTTAACTTTTGCCGCCAAACAGGAGAGACTTCCAATCTAAATTATGACCTGCCTACTGAAGAGCAGATGTATTATTTTAAGTTCGTCATTCACAAATTTGACGAGGAACATTTAATTTGCCAATATCGGGATATCACACAGCGTAGTAACATGAAGTACCGTCTTAAATCTGCACTGACTGCCCAACTCGAGGTGGGGAAGGTCGCTATGATTGGGCATTGGACTTATGATCTGCAGCAGCAGGAATTTACGCATAATGGCTATTCGAACCTTCGAAAGAAAAATCTTGAAGAGCCTGAGAAAATCGCTTTGCAGGATCTGCTCACACAAGTTCACCCGGATGATAGAAAGAAGATGGAGGCTTTTCTGTATAACGATGCTATTGAGTATAGCACATTTGAGTACCGGATAAAACAACCCGATACACCCATCACGTATGTACGGGCGACAAAATATGCCAAGCGCCTGGAAAACAATATTCATATTATAGACGGTTTTTCTCAAAATGTAAGCGATTTCATTAAAAACAGAAATGAACTTGAAATGGTGCTTTCCGTCGTTGACAATGCGCCGTATAGTATTTTTGCATGTCATAAAGATGGGACTATGGCTTTTGCAAATAAGGCCTGCCGACAGCAAAATGGTCTGAAAGAAGAAGAGATCATCGCAGACTTAAAAGTTTTTGAATGCCTGCGGGAGTTCACAACAGAAGAAGCTTGGGACTTATCTGTGCAAAAAATCATTTCTGCTTCGGGTTATTATCAATATCGTTGTGATACGGTGTATCCAGAACTGGATATTATTGGGTCTGAATGCAGTTCCCTCATGATCAAAAATGGTAATGGTGAAGATATAATCTGGACGATCAAGCGGGATATCTCGGATCAGCTTCGTTACGAGGAGCAGCTGTTGCGTTCAAAAGAAGCTGCTGAGGAATCTGAGCGGTTAAAATCTGCATTTATCTCCAATATGAATCATGAAATCCGGACGCCGCTTAGCGCCATTATGGGCTTTGGAAGTATTATTGCCGATACGCCAGATCCTGAGCTGCGAAAGGAATATGGTGAGCTCCTCAATGCAAATAGCAGCCAGCTGCTACGGCTGATAACGGATGTATTGGAAATGTCGCAGATGGATTCAGGTAAAGTAAGGTTAAAGAATTCAGACGTGTCCCTTAAAGGAATATTAAATGAGCTATCAATGAGTTTCTTGTCAGATGAGGAACAGCCAGCCATAATTTTTGACATTCCTGAAAAGGAATTAGTGACACGTTTGGATCGTGGAAGAGTGATTCAGGTTCTCGTCAATTTAATCAATAACAGTTTGAAATTTACACCACCTGAGGGTGCTATACACGTTGGTTACAGACTAAGTAGTGATCATGTAGAATTTTATGTTAAAGATAATGGTATTGGCATAGCCAAGGAAAATCAAGAGTTGATCTTTAATAGATTTTATAAAATTAATTCAATGGATAAGGGTACGGGATTGGGGCTAGCAATTTGTAAAGGTATAATTGAGCAGATGAATGGACAGTTGGATGTCGAGTCGGAGCTCGGACAGGGAGCCACTTTTAGCATAAGATTGCCCTTAAGCGAACAAAATTAAAATAGCATACAATGAGTAAAGATATTGAATTTAGGCCATTGAGCATCTCCGGGTTACTGATCCGGATTGTCATCCTAATGGTGGCTATACTTTCCTCCTTATCGTTTTTGGCTTTGTTTATTTCCCCACAGACCACTGTTATTTTCCAATGGATTGGTGTGTTGTTACCTGGGCTTATATGTGGTAATTTTCTTTTTTTTATTATCGGGGTATATAAACGTAGTTGGTACAGTATTTGCCCTTTAATAGCACTATTGGCCAACTTTCATTATTTCATAAAAGTAATTCAGATAAACGGGATAGCGCAAACAGAAATGACAGACATACGCTTCGCATCTTACAACGTTCGTGAATTCAAAATGATTTTTAATCTATCTTCGATGCAACAGATTGCTTCCTATATTGATTCGCAGCGAGTAAATACCTTATGTTTACAGGAAGTTCCTGCCGACTGTTCCGTGTCGGAACTCAAGCAGTCTTTTGGCCAGTTTCAATATTTCATAATGACAGGGAGTAAATCAGGGCAGAATCAACTTGCTATCTTAAGTAAATTTCCGCTGGACTCTGTACAGGCTGTTTCTTTTAAAGAGCGGCCCAATTGTGCACTTTTTGCCGACCTTTCCCTCAGAGGAGAAAAGATCAGGATCGGAAACTGCCATTTGCAGACAACAAATTGGAACCAGTTAAAAGGGGATTTACTGCCTGCTGAAAATACGGCCTTTAAATGGTGGAATGCAATTAAAACTATGTCTGAAAATTTTAGGTTGAGAGGTGGACAGGCTGATTATTTGAGAAATTTAATCGATCAATCTTCTTTTCCTTTGGTTATTTGCGGTGACTTTAATAATAGTCCTAATTCCTATAGTTATCATAAAATTAAAGGAGGTTTAAAGGATGCATTTCGGGAAGCAGGTAATGGGTATGGATATACTTACAGTAATTTAATGAAGCTCTTTCGTATTGACTTTGTATTCTTTTCTGGAACTACTTTTCAGGCTGTAAATTATAGAACAGGAGATGTAGACTATAGTGATCATCTTCCCGTATTGGTTGATTTTAAAGTAAATTGATATTTATAACATTTTTGCTACACAAATTATGGGTACAATTATTAGTGTATTATTGATTTATGAATTTTATAAAAAGGATAGCATCCTTCTAGACAGTGTCTAAACAAGCTAATAATGATCTATGGAAATCGATTTTTCAATGTATAATATTCTGATCTTAGAGGATTCTGAACTCAATCTTTTTGTGCTAAAAGAGATTTTAGAGCGTGAGCACTTCAACGTATTCTCCGCTTCCGGTGCTAAAGGGGCATTTGAAAATTTGCAACAGCAAAGGATAGATCTTATTTTAATGGACGTCATGATGGGGAATACGAACGGCTTTGATCTCACTAAGGAATTAAAAACAATGGAATTATATAAGCATATTCCAGTGTTATTTATTACGAACTTAAAATCTCCGGATGACGTTGTGCGTGGATTTGATAGTGGCGGTGTAGATTATATTCCGAAGCCTTTCAATAAAAAGGAATTACTTCAGCGCATCAAACATCAAATCAAGCTTATTGAATCGAGCCATACAATTGCCAAGCAGACAGCACAGCTTCAGGAAGCAATATTAAACCGCGATAGAATGTATGCTATTCTGGCACACGATCTCCGAAGTCCGATTTCTTCACTCAAAATGATCTTAAATATTTTGACTATGAGTCCTGAGGGAAGTAATACTGGGTATGGAGATATGATCAATACAGGCAATGATATTGCGGAACAACTTTTCAGTGTTTTGGACAATCTACTTAAATGGACCAAAAACAGCCTGGGTGTATTGAGCTATATGCCACAAGAAATTGAGCTTGATGAAATGATCAAAGGTGTGGTAGAGACCCTTCAGCCTACAGCTAAATTAAAAAATATTGAAATTCAATTAATCTTACAATCCGGATTACAAATCTTTTTTGATGCGGATATCATGAAAAGTATCTTAAGGAATCTTTTGATTAATGCGGTGAAGTTTAGCCATGAAGATTCCTTGATTAAGCTCAATTTATACCGAGATGGAGATGATGTTGTTGTTGAATTTGTCGATACGGGGGTAGGAATGAGTGTGGAAGCACAACGCCAACTGCAAGAGCAGATAATGGAAGAGGGAAAGATAACCCCTATGAGGGAGAAAGGTAAAGGTTTAGGTCTATGGGTAGTTTACCATTTTATCCATCAAAATGGTGGAGCATTCTTTTTTGAGTCGGAAGAAAATGTCGGCTCCCGTTTCGGTTTTCGTATTCCGCTAATGGACATAGCATCTAATCGGTAAAACTCGAAATAATAAATTGATAATTTATGTATAACCTAAAAAAAAGAATTCTGGTTTCGGGTGGAGCTGGATTTATAGGGTCCCATCTTTGTGAACGTTTATTGAAGGATGGGAATGAAGTGGTCTGTATGGACAATTTTTTTACTGGGGATAAATCGAATATCGTTCATTTGCTACAGAATCCCTATTTTGAGCTTGTGCGGCACGACGTGACGGAGCCTTTTTTGGCTGAGGTTGATGAAATATATAATCTGGCCTGTCCAGCAAGCCCTGTTCATTATCAGTACAATCCAATTAAAACCATTAAAACTTCGGTGATGGGAGCGATCAATATGCTTGGGCTTGCAAAACGGGTCAATGCACGAGTTTTACAAGCTTCTACTAGTGAAGTATATGGTGATCCGAAGGTTCATCCTCAGCAAGAAAGCTATTGGGGAAATGTGAATCCTGTCGGTATTCGATCCTGCTATGATGAGGGAAAGCGATGTGCAGAAACGCTCTTTATGGATTATCATCGTCAACATCATATTGCAATAAAGATTGTCCGCATATTTAATACCTATGGTCCACGCATGCATCCCCAGGATGGAAGGGTAGTCTCTAACTTTATTATGCAAGCTTTACAGCATAAGGATATTACCATTTATGGAGAAGGAAATCAGACCCGCAGTTTTCAATATGTAGATGATCTGGTGGAAGGAATGATCCGAATGATGGCTACTGAAAAGTCGTTTATTGGCCCGGTAAACATCGGTAATCCAAATGAATTTACGATATTACAATTAGCGGAGCAGGTGATTCTACAAACTGGATCAAAATCAAAGATTAAGTTTTTGCCCTTACCGCAAGACGACCCGCAACAGCGAAAGCCAGACATTGAACTTGCGAAGAAAAGCCTGGATTGGAATCCTACAGTTCAGCTGGAAGAAGGGCTGTCTAAGACAATAGCGTATTTTAAAACATGTTTATAAAGTATTAACGCCAATCTGTTATATTATTGCTTTATCCAGCAATAACTTGGGCTTTATGCTGCGTGATATGATCAAGAAGCGTTTCATTTAAAATCGGGGAAGTTTTCAACATCTCACGAATTGGATATTTCTCAACAATATTTTTTAAAGCGTCCAGATGGCGCTGATGATGCAGGTCAGTTCCCACAAAATCATACATGCCTGATTTCAATAGGGTCATAGCAATGGCTTTCACATCGACGCCATAATATCGGCTTAATGAAAGGAGATTTAACTGTAGCAGACAACCTGCATCTTTAATTTGCTTATAAATATTAAAATTGCTGTGGTAATAATTATAGCGTTCGGGATGCGCAAGAATGGGCTTATACCCTAATTTTTGAATATCTCTAATGGTATGAAATAATGCTTTCGACTCTGAGAGGTATGACATCTCGATTAATACATAACCGCCGGGCATGACACACAGTTCATTTTCACGAATCAGTAAAGGAAGATTTTCGTCAATCATATGCTCGGCAGCGCCAAAAATATCCACATTATTGCCCGAGTTTTTTAGTCCCTCGACAAGCGAATCTTTCGCATGTACAATACTAAATTTGGTGTTTTGATGAACTCCAGCCATGATATGTGGCGTACAAATAAACTTTTTAAGGCCTAAGCGTTGAAGTTCCTGTATATAATGTAAGGATTGTTGGACAGAATCACTCCCATCGTCGATGCCTGGTAACAGATGATTATGCATATCTACTTCTAGAAATTCCAACTGCGCCAAAGAGCGAATAGATGAAGTCTTTTTCCCAAACAGGTTGCTAAAAAATCCCATGATGTACATTAATTATGTTGTGAAAAATAGTTTAGTTAAGGAGCGGCGTTTCAGTTTATATTAAGCGGAGAAGTAAAAATTTAATTCCTTTCCATGACTATTGCTTATTTAACACAAACAATATGCCAATAATTGCGTTAATTCCTGTGTGTCTACATACAGCACCAAGGGAGTTCGATCGCTGATGTTAAGACAATCGTTATTTTATGTGCCTATAATGTTAGTTATGAAGAATAAATGCTATTATTTTTTTTATGTAACAGTTTCGGTATAATAGTTGCTTAATCCACGTTGATAAATTGATCGAATGGATAGGGTTCTTTTTTAATGATATTTTATCAAAGAGGCATTTTAGGTGTGAAAATTTAACTATCTTGCGTCTCCATTATAAAATATTATAATAAAGCCATATCAGATAGTGTTCGTTTGTCGCAAACACGTCAATAACATTTTAATTAAATAAGAGAAAAAGCTATGATGGGTTCTCTAGGAGATTTAAGAAGGCGCCTGAGAAAGGACAATCCAAGATGGGTCATTTTAATGATCGATATGTGGTTTGTATTTGCAAGCTACGTCTTTTCTAATTTTGTGGTCAATAACTTTAAGGGTGTATTTGATATTGCATTGATGTTGAAGAAAGTTGTCGTCATATTGCCAATATATCTCTTGATGTTTTTATGTTATGATACTTTCAGGGGTATTGTACGGCAGACAGGGATTCGGGATACTATTAAAATATTTAAAACGGTGGGGTCTGCCTATGTGATTTTAATGGTGCTCACCTTCATTATTAAAGCTATTTTTGAGAAAGGAACTTTGGCGGGAGATTATCTTAGATTGTCTTATGGTGTGTTGACTATGCAAGCCACAATTTTGCTGGTTATTATGGTGGGCGCACGTGTAATCTATCGGACGATTTATGAATATCTCTTCTTGCCTGGTAGGAAAGGTGAAAATGTGTTGATATTTGGAGCTTCGAGACCAGGCCTAGTATCATTCTCCCTATTGAAGGAGGATCCGAGAACGAAATATCAAGTAGTTGCTTTTGTGGAAGATAAGATATCACGGATAGGAAAGCGATTGGCAGGAATTAAAATTAAAGATATTACCGAGATTACAAAAGAATATGTCGAAAAATGCCAAATTACTCAGGTTATTATTGCTGTAGAAAATAACGACCCCGAGCGTTTGGAGTATGTATCCGACTGGTTCCAAAATATTGGACTCGAATTGAAGATCATGCCGCCGGCACGAATTTTACTTAATTCAGGCGCCAAACGTGAAATCAGGCCACTAAAGATTGAGGATTTATTGGGACGTAAGCCGATTAAATTGGATCATCCGGAAATTGAAGAAGAGATGCAAGGGAAAGTGATCCTGGTTACCGGTGCTGCTGGATCTATCGGTTCGGAGTTGGCCCGACAAATCGCCAGACGTCACTATAAGACCTTGATTCTTTTGGATCAAGCCGAGTCCGCGCTATATGATATCCAACAATCGATTAAGGCCACACAACCTGAGCAGATGCACTGCGTGGTAGGTGATGTGCGTAACTATGCCTTTATGCAGAAGATATTTGCACAATACAAGCCCGATTTGGTCTTTCATGCAGCGGCCTACAAACATGTGCCATTAATGGAGGCGAATCCCTACGAGTCTATCCAGACGAATGTATTGGGCAGCAAAAATGTGGCTGATCTCTGTATGCAGTATGGTACTAAAAAGATGGTCATGGTGTCTACCGATAAAGCGGTGAATCCAACCAATGTGATGGGGGCGACCAAGCGTATGGCTGAGATTTATGTCAGTAGCTGCAGTGGTAAATCAACGACCAGTTTTATCATTACACGTTTTGGAAATGTACTGGGTTCAAATGGTTCGGTTATTCCGCTCTTTGAGAAGCAAATGGCGGAGGGAGGCCCGCTGACCCTGACGCATCCTGAAATCACGCGTTTCTTTATGACCATACCCGAAGCCTGTCAATTGGTGCAAGAGGCTGGCGTGATGGGTAAGGGAGGCGAGATCTTTGTGTTCGATATGGGTAAGTCTGTTAAAATCATTGATCTGGCAAAACGCATGATCAAATTGAAAGGTTATCGTTACCCGGAAGATATTGATATCAAAATTGTTGGACTGCGCCCTGGTGAAAAAATTTATGAAGAATTGCTCGCGAATAATGAGAATACAGTAAAGACACATCATCCAAAAATCATGATCGCGAAAGTAAATCACGATGAATTGTCGCTTAAAGCGGAGCGTATTAATGCAATCTGCCAACAGATTTTGGATGCTGATACTAAGTTGCCAGATTTTATGGAACTTGTTGCCGGGATGAAGCAGATTGTTCCGGAGTTTAAGTCTCAAAATTCGGAATACGAAGTTTTGGATACAGCCGTGGAGGAGAGAGATATCGAAATGGTTAATGAATCACCAGCAGAAGTGCCGGTATATTCTTTGGTAAAGAATGTGCTGTAATACCGTTATAAGACGGATAAGTTTTAGATAACAACGCGATAAAGAAGTGAAAAGCCCTCTTAATTGAAGGCTTTTTTTGTTTATTCCATTTACTCATGGATTAAAACTTGTCAATTAACAAAAATCATCCTAATTTTAGCGAACTATTTGGTGAACTCATCATTCGCAGACCAATGGTCTAAACATTCGAGAATCATTATATGAATAAAACAATTTTAATTACTGGAGGAGCAGGCTTTATAGGTTCACACGTTGTCCGTGAGTTTGTGTTGAAATACCCTGAATATCAAATTATAAATTTGGATGCTTTGACCTATGCGGGTAATCTGGAAAATTTAAAAGATATAGAGCATCTGCCTAATTATACCTTTGTAAAGGCTGATATTACCGATCAGCAGGCTGTCTCGGCTATTTTCCAAGAGTATCATCCAGATGGTATTATTCATTTGGCGGCGGAGTCGCATGTCGACCGCTCAATTGTTGATCCCATGGCTTTTGTGATGACCAACGTAATTGGAACGATCAATTTACTGAACGCGGCCCGAGAAATCTGGAAGGATAATTTCGAAGGAAAACGTTTTCATCATGTGTCAACGGATGAAGTGTTTGGCGCGCTCGGTGATACGGGTTTTTTTACGGAAGAAACAAAATATGATCCGCACTCACCCTATTCAGCGTCCAAAGCTAGTTCAGATCATTTTGTGCGGGCTTATCATGATACTTACGGCTTGCCTATTGTTTTGACAAACTGTTCCAACAATTATGGACCGAATCATTTCCCGGAGAAATTGATTCCGCTGTGCATTCATAATATTTTGAATAATAAATCTCTACCTGTATATGGTGATGGAAAATACACCCGTGATTGGTTGTATGTCATTGACCATGCTAAAGCCATTGATCTCGTTTTTCACGAAGGGAAAAATGGAGATTCCTATAATGTCGGTGGATTTAATGAGTGGCAAAATATTGATCTGATCAAAGAGCTCTGCAAACAAATGGATGAGAAACTGGGGCGTGCCAATGGCTCTTCGGCGCAATTGATTAGTTTTGTTAAGGACCGACCAGGGCATGATTTGCGCTATGCAATTGATGCGACGAAGATCAATAAGGAATTGGGGTGGAAGCCTTCAGTAACCTTTGAAGAAGGTTTGTCACGGACGATAGACTGGTTTTTGGCTAATCAGGAATGGTTGGATCACGTGACTTCTGGTGATTATCAAAAATATTACGACAACCAATATAAGGACGCATAGAATGACGTATACGGAAACAAAATTAAAAGGCTGTTTTATACTTGAACCGACTGTTTTTGAGGATGAAAGAGGTTATTTTTTTGAATCATTTAATGAAACGAAATTAACCGCCATATTAGGTTACACACCACACTTTGTGCAGGACAATCAATCCAAATCACAGTTTGGTGTGGTGCGAGGTCTACACTTGCAGGGCGGTGAGCATGCTCAGGCGAAATTGGTCCGTGTTGTGGAAGGTAAAGTATTGGATGTCGCTGTCGATGTGCGTCCAGGATCACCCACCTTTGGACAACATATTGGCGTAGAACTCTCTGCTGAAAATAAAAAGCAATTATTTGTGCCTAGAGGCTTTTTGCATGGTTTTTCTGTATTGTCCGAACATGCGGTCTTTTTCTATAAATGTGATAACAATTATCATAAAGAGTCGGAAGATGGCGTAAATCCTTTGGATATGGAACTTTCGATAGACTGGCAAATTCCCGCAGAACAAATGATTCTCTCCCAAAAGGACCAAGAGGCGCAATCTTTTGAAGGATTACGTTTGAAATTAATTTAAGATGCTATGCGGATTGTTATAACAGGAACTTCGGGACAACTTGGCTCAGAACTAAAACATCTTTTGCTGGATAATACCGAAAAGGAGTGTTACTTTTTGGATCGGAAACAATTGCCATTGGATCAAATCCAGATTATTCAGGATATCTTGGGGATGTATCAGCCGGATCTCATTATACATGCGGGAGCTTATACGGCTGTTGACAAGGCTGAGGAGGATCAGGTAAATGCTGATTTGGTCAATCATTTGGCTTGTGAGGAGATTGCACAATACTGTCATCTTCATGGCACACGCCTAATCGCTATTTCAACAGATTATGTTTTTGATGGATCTTCTGCTTCTGCTTTAACAGAAACTGCCCAAACCGCTCCCATCAATGTATATGGACGAACGAAACTGGCGGGAGAACAGGCGATCCAGAAATGGTGCCCCGACGCGATCATCATACGTACTTCTTGGGTGTATTCTACCTATGGTAAAAACTTTGTGAAAACCATGTGCCGCTTAATGGCCGAACGTGATGAAGTTAGTGTGATCAACGATCAAATTGGAAGCCCTACCTATGCGAAGGATCTTGCCGTAGCTCTATTAAAGATTGCAGATTCTTCCAAATGGGAAGGTGGTATTTATCATTATAGCAACGAAGGTGAAATTTCTTGGTACGACTTTGCTGTAGCGATACGTGATTTCCGTTCGTTCGATTGTCAGGTAAAACCGATCCCCACAAGTGCGTACCCTACCCCTGCACGTAGGCCAAAGTATTCGCTACTTGATAAATCAAAGATTAAGAGAATATTTGGCGTGGAAGTGCCGGATTGGAAAATAAGTCTGGGCAATATGCTCGTTGAAGGATTTAAAGATAATTAGAAAGAATAAGGAGACTTTGTCAATATAGTTGTAAAGTCTTTTTCGTTAAATAACAGTAAAATGAAAGGAATTATATTAGCTGGGGGCTCAGGGACTCGCTTACACCCGCTTACATTGGCCGTAAGCAAGCAATTGATGCCTGTATATGATAAACCTATGATATACTACCCCTTGTCGACATTGATGCTGGCTGGTATACGGGAGATTTTGATTATATCGACACCGCAAGACTTGCCAAATTTTGAAAAGTTATTGGGGGATGGTTCGCAATTAGGCTGTCGCTTCGAATATAAAGAGCAGCCTAGTCCAGATGGACTGGCTCAAGCATTTTTGCTTGGTGAAGAATTTATCGGTGAGGATAAAGTAGCCTTAATTTTAGGCGATAATATCTTTTATGGCTCGGGGCTTTCAAAACTATTGCAATCATCGGCAGATCCTGATGGCGGGGTAGTCTTTGCCTATCCGGTGCAGGATCCGGAACGGTATGGTGTTGTTGAATTTGATGAAAAAAATAACGTTATTTCTATTGAAGAAAAGCCACAATTTCCAAAGTCGAATTATGCTGTTCCTGGCGTTTATTTTTATGACAACGAGGTGGTTAGGATTGCTAAGAATATAGAGCCTTCTCCTCGTGGTGAGCTCGAGATCACCGATATCAATAAAGAGTATCTTCGCCGGGGCAAATTAAAGGTCGGTATTTTTGATCGTGGCACAGCTTGGTTGGATACTGGGACCATACAGTCGCTTATGCAGGCAGGTCAATTTGTGCAAGTAATCGAGGAGCGGCAAGGAATGAAAATAGGAGCAATTGAAGAAGTCGCTTACAGAATGGGCTACATTGACGGACAGCAGTTGCTAAAACTTTCCGTACCCCTCTGTAAGTCGGGGTATGGAGAGTACTTAAAGCGAATTGTAAAAAGCTTTTAATAATTATAAGCATTCTGTTTTCTGGGACAGAATGCTATTTTGGTATATGAACGATAAATGTACTTCCAAAACCTTCACTACTTTCAACCGTAATCGAATAACCCATACGGTTTGCAAATTCATGACAAAGCATTAAGCCGATACCAGCTCCCTTTTCTTCAAAAGTGCCTTCTAGACTGTGTTGCTGTTTCTGCATATTTTTAAGTGCAGCAATTTTTCGCTCGTCCATTCCAATTCCCTGATCTGTAATTGAAATAAGTACTTCACTGTCTGTTTCCCGCTGGTCGAAAATGATAGTCTTACCACTAAAGGAAAACTTAATAGCATTGTTAAAGATATTGCGAATAATAAATTCAAATCGTTTAACATCACTTTGGATGGTCAATTGAGGAGAAACACGGATGTCTATTGATAAATTTTTTAGATTAATCCGATCGATAAATAATGCCTCACATTCCCTAACAATTTGATAAGGTGAGATTTCCTGTATTTCAAGCTTTTCATTTGCCATTTGTTGTGAAGACCATACGAGTAGGCTGTCGAGCATTTTGGAGGCTGTTGTAACTTGATTGCCTATATTGATTAGCATACTTTTAATTTCGTCTGCTGGAAGGTCGACAATTTTGGATACAGCAAGCAGCGCTTGGAAAGTTGATAAAGGACTTCGGAGGTCATGGGAGACAACGGAAAAGATGCTCGAACGAAATCGATCTGCCTGGATCAGTTCTTGATGCTGATGCTTGATCTCAGCAGCCTGATGATCCACCTTCCGTTTTTCTTCACGTAATAGTCTGTTCTTTTTGATCAGTAACATTACCATAACGGAGATAATTAAAAGGACAAAAATGGTGGCTAGCCAAATCAGTTTTATCCAATGGGCTTCTCGTTCTACATTCGCGTTTTTCAGTAATAAATTTTTATTTTCAAGCTCTTTCTTGTCGCTTTCATACTTCTCGCGGAGTTCTTCCCGGATACGGACGCGGAGGACTTCGGCATCTTCGTGAAACTTCCGATCCGAACTATCTTGATCGCTCAGTATTAAATTTGCATCCTGCGCTTTGATTGCTTTTGCTATTTTGTCAAAATCCCCTTGAAGATCTTCCGTCAGATTTGTGAAACCGCTTTTAGCGATCACACTTTTGATAAGAGCTACTTCTTTTGCTGCCAGATCAAAACGCTTTTCTTTGACGTAAATATTAGCTCGATTAATACGGGCATAACTTTCGCCCACAGGGTCTTTTTTTGTCGTGGTGATGTCAATCGCAAGGTCGGTATAGTACGTACTCCACTCGATCTTATCTGCCTTGAGATAGAGGTAGCTCAATAAAATGTAGGTATTAAAAAGATCAACTTCTGGCGCATTGGCTTTACAGAACTCGACCGTTTTTACCAAATAGTCAATTGCATGGGTTATATCCTGTTTCTTCTCTCCATTTAATGCGTTTTGGGCATATATATTTCCAATATTGGTCGATATATTTGCCCGATTTCTTGTATCATGCAGTTCCTTTGCTAAATCTAGTGCGCGTTGGTAGTATTTTAAAGCCTGATCGGGATCATAACTTTTATTAAACACATTTCCTATATTGAGAAAGGAAAGCATCATTCCTTTCTTGTCGTTGCGTTCTTCTCTTTTTTTGAGCACCTTAAAGTGTGTTTTTACACTTTCATCAAAGTTATTTAGCTTGAGGTAAATAACACCTTGTAGATTAAGCAGGTCAATTTCCAACGCTGAAAACTTCTTTTCTGAAGCCATATTAAGGCCTTTTGAAACAATTTCCTGTGCTTCTTGGGGATTGCTGCGGTAAATTTCTGAGGCGGTTTTATAATAAGCCAATACTCGGGTAGAATCGTTACTTGCCTCCGCAAGTTGCTTGTCTAACTTGTCCCAGCCACTATTTTGGCCGTATGCACAAAAGCTAAACAACATTGTTGAAATAAAAATAAATAAGATAGGGAGGCGGCTCATCGGCGTTTTTTTTTCAAATATAATTAAGTTTTTAGTAAAGTCTAGATCGCTGTCGATAGCGTTGTCAGCCGTAGATAATGTTATTGTCTTAAATTTTCTAACAAGGAAACTTGAATTTCTAAATAATAAAAATTATATTTATATAAATTGTTTTAAATCTATTTGTCGGACTTAAGTAAATTATTGTGAAATTCATTTTTAATGTTGTTAATTTTACATGGTTTTAAATTTTATTTTGGCTGTTTTTTTTCTTTAGAAACAATTTTAAGGATAGGTTTGTCTACACTACGGGAGGTCGATAAAATTGAGCGATCATTGCGTGAAAGATCAGTTAAGTGTATAGTTTTCAATTTAATAAAATGTGAAATATCATGATTACAGTTGGGATAATTGACATAGATGAGAAGGAGCGGATAGAAACAAAAGAAAACATATCCAAAAATGATAAATCTGAATCAACAATACCGATACATGTACTGTTTGATCAGGAGACACTTGCTTCTTCCCGTCACAACCAAATCCCTGATGTGATGATTATCGATATTGATCATCAAGATAGCTTAATTGTTGAACGGGTTAAAAGCCTGTTTCCACGTGCTGAAATATTAGTGCTTACCAATAATTGCGATGTGAGGGTGGTGCGTAGCTGCTTTCGGCAAGGCGCAGTGGGGTATATGTTGAAGAAAACATGTCTCCAATCTTTAAAAAATGCGATAACAATGACGCTTGGAAATGGTTCTTTTATTAGTCCTTCTGTCAATCGTGCTTTGATTGAACAGGCGTTTAGCGCCAAGAGATCCGAAAATCTGTTGACAGCGCGCGAATTGCAGATTGCCAATGGTATCCTTGAGGGGTTAAGCTACAAAATGATTGCTCAAAAATATGCGATTTCCCTGGATACCGTCCGCATTTACATCAAGCGAATTTATAGGAAATTTCAGATCAACAGTAAGGGAGAATTGATCGCGCAACTGACCTCCTAACAATTCATTACATGAATATGTGACAACCTAAATTTCGATCTCTTTAAATTTAGCCTGATTTTTATGGGTATTTGAATGATATGCTATGCCAATAAGAAGCCTTTTAATTTTTGTGTTTCTTTTCTGCTATACTGCTCTTTTCTTATCCATTGCGAAAAGTCAGCAACGATACGATATTGCCTATCATTTCGAATACGATTCCATCCAGGTCTCGGCATCACAGACCTTTTCCAACAAATTAACGATCGTTAATAATACAGATAGATCAATCGAACTAAGTCCAGAGGCGAATGATACGAAGGCCTTGCAGGGATTGATCAAATTGCCGCCAATTATACAGCTGAAACCACATGAAACGAAAACCTTTCCGTTGAAATACATGACTGATCGGCGGACGATTTCAAGTGCAGTGCAAAAGTTTAGCATTGGTCTCCAGGCGAAGGACCCTTTAGTGCGTGTACAGCCCGCCCAGGTTTTCTATACCCTGTTGGATGTTCAGGTATCGCTGATGATCCAATCTGAACAACCGGAGTATTTTATAGATCAATCTACTGGGCAGGCACATTTTCTGGTGCGTGCCGTGAATACGGGACTAGTACCACTGACATTTCAGCTTCAGTTTGCAAATGTTCCTTCTGAACTTGAAATCATCGGGGAAACTTTACCCACCACCTTGGCGGCAGGCGGACAATCTGCACTGCGATTTACAGTACAAATGCGAACCAAGAAAGTCGCCACAGATGTCGACCTGTCGATGGTTGCGATCGGAGCTGGTGGCGACCAACTGGCTACCAATCGGGTTCGCATTATAACCGTCGGGAGTGTCAAACGTTTTGGATCCGATATGAACTTACAGAATCAGCCTTACAGCAATATGGCTGCCTTACGTTATCTGAGTATGGGGCAGGATATCAATGTATATCAACTTCAGGGCTATGGAAATCTTGAATTGAATAAGGGAACTTCGTTGAGCTATCGCATGAATATGGATTATTTTCATGATCAGCATGCTTTTACGATGTACGATAGTTACCTCGATTATCAAACTGAAAAATGGGGGCTGAAAGCTGGTAATATTTACGAAAATCTCGACCAATATGTTAACGGCAGGGGAGTGAGAGCAAGCTATAAATTTGATAAGTCGCGTTCGATCAATGCGTATGCGGTCCAAAACAATTATTTCCTCTGGAATCAGATGAATACTTTTTCGCCCGGAGGAGGAGTTCTAGGACTTAAGTATGCTTTTACATCAGAAAAAAATCAAGAAAGCAGCTTGGCTTATTTGCACAGCAAAGACAATTACCGAAATGTCCGGAGCCATCTGCTCAGCGGAAAGGGCTATAAAGACTGGAGCGAAAAACAAAACCTCACTTGGGAAGGCGGAACAAGTATCGAACAGCTGGATGCTGGCGGCCATAAGGCTGGTTTGGCGGCAGGCATAAATTATAATGGAATCTTCAACGGCTTTCAGATTTCAAGCATCAATTACTACAGTTCTCCTTATTATGTGGGGCTCAGAAGAGGACTCTTGCAGTCGGACTCACGTGTTGTCATTCCGCTCGAGGAAACGAAGAGTATCTCCGTCAGGATGAGTTTTATGGATAACCAGCCTACATATCAAATTGGAGATAGGAACTATCTTTTTAACAATAGCAATCGTATCGAGATTTATGAGCTTGGGTACCGCACAATGTTTGGACGATTGAATGTTGATTTGAGACCCTATTGGATGAAGCAGGGTGCAGATTACCACAGCTGGCTGGGATTAGGCGCTAATGCTGTAAACTGGAAATCCAGTTCAATAAGAACGGTTGCAGATCTTAATTTTTTTACCTCGAACCATCGCTTCTCGCTGCAGACGGATTATGGTTATACCTACAGAAATACCGCTGAAAAGCCGATAGCTCCTTTTCATTCATTACGTGTATCGGGTAATTATGATCATTCACTTTTTGGATTTAACGCATTTGTGCAGATCAACCCCTATTATTTAAGTGATCTTTTGGCTACTTATACAAGTTCTAACTATAGCATGTATTCGCTGGGCCCCAACACGCACTTTGAAGCATTTGCGCACAGCTTACAGGTACAGCTTGCAACGATGTACAGTTATTATGGCTTCTCGAGAAGTAATAATTTGTCCATCAATGGAAATGCGCGTTGGCGAATGAAAGACAACTGGAGCCTTACTGCAGATATTTTTTATATGTTTAACAAAGGGAAATTACTGATTATAACAGATCCAATAAATCCGCCGCAACCGCAACCTCTAGATCGCTATTCGTTTAACAACAGACAGATCAGAGTGGGGATAGAAAAGAGTTTTGGACGGACAGGCAGTTACAAAGGTTTTAGCTTAGCGTTGACTTGTTTTGACGATAAGAACAACAATGGAATCCGGGATGATGATGAGCCATTTGTAGAATCTGTGTTGATTCGAATCGGAAAAGAAGCGGCCATCACAGATGCGAAGGGACGCGTTAAATTTGTCGCTATGGAAGCGGGGTCTTTTTCAATTCAAGCGGTGAACAATCAGGGCTGGATCTACCAGGGGCCGTCGACCGTTGTGCTGACCAAGAACAAGTCTGTGGATATACCGCTTATCAAAACTAAATCTGCCAAGGGCAAAATACAGTTAATTGCCACTAAATACCTGGATTCTAGGCCAGATTTGAGTGGTATCCGCATTACCGCCATTGACCGTCAGGGAAAAAAATACAATACATTGAGCAACGAGGATGGCGCCTATATCTTCTATTTGCCCGTAGGCTTTTATAAGTTGACGGTTGATTCTGAAGGGATGCCTTTTGTCATTGAAAATTCGAATTGCGAAGTTGAGGTGAAAGCCGAAGGGATGATCAATCTACCAACCCTGCGTTATCAAGATCAAAGGCGTAAAGTCGGTATCAAAAGATTTTAGGGAGCCACAAAGCTATAGATGATATTCGCGGAATAGGTGCCAGCTGGTTTCCCAAAAAGATTGCTGGTCTGCGATGCAGGAATACTATACTGCATATCGATTGTTCGATCGATGATGGGATTGGCATTTTGGATGAGCTGTTGGGCTGTTGTGGACAGTGTAACCGTATTCACGCCAGTCTGACCACTCATTGGACCGATGCGCAAAACACTTAATGGAATACTGTTGACCCCAGAGGTAAAACTAGAAGAAGTAGCGCGTACATACAAGTTGTATGGCGTGGTATTACTCAGTTTTAAATGTGCGGGCATATTCGTACTAACACCATTAACATAATTACTGGTCGTCGTAAAAGGAAGGTTAACGGATTGCTGATTTGCGATGATTTCTCCTAGGGCGCTGACTACAACATTCAAAGTCCCGCTTGCCTGCGCCTGCACTGGTGTTGTAGGGTAGGTGGCCGAGGACGACTTGTTCCAAGTATAAGTGAGGGGGACAGTGTATGTTCCAGCTTGTATAAAATTGCTTTTAAGTAAGGACGATCCGATCGTATAGGTATGTGTAATTGAGCTATTGTTGTTTGTGGGGACAGGTATTCCGGTTGCACTCGTTAGGGCCTGGTCAGTTGTGGATAGGTTGGTCGCGATTGCCGTTGCAACTCCGCTGAGTGAGGCGCTCACTGTGGAGACAGGTGAAACAGGCAACGTGTTGTAGGGAGAGCTCGTGCTAAAATTAAATTGAGCATTGCTGGTTCTTATACTTGGGATGTAAGATACGGTACTTGACACAGGTATAATTTGACTGGCACTGATTCCATTGGCAGAACGGTAAAAACTAAGATCGTTTACGGCTATATTCGTTGTTCCTATGCTGCCTGGCGGACTGATAAATCCGGGTACGGTGATGGATAGCGTGAAGCTTGCTGGAGAGATAGATCCCGCCAATAAACCCTGCGTGTAAAAGCTGACAACATCGCTAAATACCCCCGCGGTCCAGGTCTGGCTTGCTGTTGCAATGCGCGCATTGGCGGAGACTGCGCCTGAAGCAACACTAGCCACCGCCGTATAGAGTAAACCGC
Organism: Sphingobacterium sp.; assembly: GCA_031286695.1. Lineage (GTDB taxonomy): Bacteria > Bacteroidota > Bacteroidia > Sphingobacteriales > Sphingobacteriaceae > Sphingobacterium. Next base: position 393,154 of record JAITTY010000022.1, read on the forward strand.
CTCCAGTGGATAGGGCGACCTCATTATTCGTGCCCAAGCCAAGTAATATTAAGCTGCCAATACTCGAAAGTTTCATATGCACTACGCTTGACGGAAAACTTCCACTTGTTGTGCTGGTAAAAGTTGCTGAACTGGATTTTACTGAAAAAGAAGGAAGTAAGGTGATCACGCTGGAATAGGTACCTGCATTGATTGATGTAGTGTAGTCTGTTTGGCCCTGGATATTTGCTTGCGGTAAAGTGATGGACGTCGTTTGCGCATGAATACGATGCCCATAGAAGCTCAATAAGCTTAGGAAATAAACCGCAAAATTTCGCTTAATATGTAATTTCTTTTTCTGCAATTTTTAAATCATATTGGCTGCCCGCATCTAATATTGCAACAGCAAGATAGCGTCCTGCAGCAAGTTTCTCTGGAAGGTCGATTTGCACCCATTGATCCGCGCTAGGGAGCATCGCGATAGCGACGGCCTTAATAGGGATTTCTTCTCCTGTTTCTGTATTGGTTAGTTCAAAACGTACATAGGCGTCTTTGTTAATCTGCCCTGTATTTTTTACATGTACATCCATTCGGCGCACCGACTGACCCGTTTGATTTGGAATATTATGCCTGTCCTCAAAAGCTAGGAATTCCAGATCTCCAGGATTTAATCCGGAAGGAGTATGGTAAACCTGGATGCCTACTTCAATAAGCACGTTCATATTAAGGCCATTTTGGAGTGCGGCTTTTTGTTCTTTCACTTGGGTGAAAAAAAGCATAGCGTTGCTTAGCTGCTGCGGAGATGGATTTTTTGGGATCGTCATGGAAAGATTCACCGATTTGGTCTCTCCTGGAGTCAAGCGTACCGTGTTTTCTGAGAGGGTAAGCCAAGCCGCATTTGATTGCTGTTTTTGGCCCGGAGAATAATATTTTTTTACCCCAATCGAATCGCGATCCCAATCTTTAAGATTGGCGACAAAATGGAGCTCAGCGTTCGAGGTGTTACTAAATGTAATCACCTGAGAAACTGTCTGTCCCGGCTCGCCAGTAAAAAAAATGCGGGATGGAGAAATTGAAATACCCTGTCCATAGATCAGGGTATTACAGATATAAAGGACTAATAGTGTTAAATAATATCTCACAGATAAAATTATCTTTCTAGTTAGAGTTGTGTCGCTGTGTAAGTTACTGTTGTACTATAAGCCGATGCTCCGAGATTTAAGAGTGATGCAGGATTGGCTATCGTATAATCCACGGTATAACTTGCCCCTGTAGATGCTGTTGAATTGGTGACCAGCGATGCCGCAGTTGTGCTCAGCGGTACATTGGCCACTGGAGAGCCTCCATTGGCGCTGGCTGCCGGTACCGTAACTGTTACAATATCTAGATCAGGACCTCCAGAAGGTGTAAATGCTCCCGTAGCCACAACAGTAAGATTATACGGTTTGTTACTCACCACAGTAAAGTGGTCTGCTTTCTCAACAGTTTTTGATGCGGTATAATCTGCCGCAGTTGTATACGTAAAATTAACGGTTGGGGTTGCGCCCAATGTAATCGAAATAGCATCTGTCAAGTTGATATTGACTGTGACAGGTTGGGAGGTTGCGGCTGGCTTCACTTGGGCTTTGGCTTGATTTCCAAAACATATGGCTGCAAGTGCAATGAGGGGTATAAATAGGTTCTTTTTCATAATTTCCTCTATTTTTGGGATTAAACTCTAGTAAAGTTACTCAGCAACTGCGCTAAATGCAATGTAAACAAGTCACATAATGATGTTATAAAGTTGGATGAAAGCGGCCACTTTTTGTCGGTGGCTTTTAATAATAGCTGTTATATGGCATCTGTTATATAGCAAGTGCATTGCTCCTGAGAATTTTCGAAAAACAGCGTATATTTACAGCCAAATGTCTGAGTCCAAAAGAATCTATCAAATTGATCTGTTTCGCTTTATCGCAGCAACTGCAGTCGTATTATATCATTATCTGTATCGGGGATATACTGCTGGGAATATGTCTCTTCTGCGTTTTGATGGAGTTGGTGAATATGTTAAATACGGCTATCTAGGTGTTGATCTTTTTTTTATCATCAGTGGTTTTGTGATTGCTTTTTCCATCAAACATCTTTCGTTGCGCAAGTTCTGCTATTCCCGCTTTAAGCGTCTATATCCCATGTATTGGATTTGTTTGCTGTTGACTTTTGTGGTTACCTATTTCTGGGGCGCACCACGTTATCATGTTACATTTGTACAGCTATTGGCCAATCTGACGATGGTGCAAAAACTATGGGGACAAGGGGATGTTGACGGCGCCTATTGGTCGCTCTATGTGGAGCTGAAATTCTACCTGATTATAGCTTTGTTCTTGATTCTGAACCGCTTTAAAAAAATAAGCTTGGATTACCTCGTTTATTTTTGGCTGCAATTGTCCAGTCTACGTTTTTTTGTTGGTCCATCGGAAATTTATGATGCACTTCACGAGTTCTTCTTACTCGATTGGAGTGCCTACTTTATTGCGGGAATTGTATTTTGCCAGATTTTTTTGCATGGACCGAAAATACAGCATTTTGTCGCCTTACCTTGGTGCCTGTACATTTCTATCGATGGTGCCGTAGGCCGTATTCATTGGCTGGAGCGTACTTTTCACAGTGACTTTTCTCCTTATATTATCGGAGCTGCCATCGTTGTATTTTACTTGCTTATGTTGCTGGTTTCCTGTAAAAAACTCCAGGCAATCAATTCGCCCAGATTGGTTAAAATTGGCATGCTGACCTACCCGCTTTATTTGGTTCATCAGCATATAGGCTTTATTATTTTTAATCATTTGTACCTGTATCTGAACAAATATCTGATTCTCTCTGCTGTGATCATCTTTATGCTCGCAATAGCTTACATCCTGAGCGATCGGATTGAACCACGCATCATGAAGCATTTTAAATAATAAAAGGTCCGAAGGTAATGATTACCCCGAACCTTTCTGGTTTTCATAGGAGATGTTTTCTGCTTAGCTGTTTTTTTTGACAACCAAGCTGAAATCCTGCGTCGTTTATTGGCTTGTCTTACGGTTAGAAAACAAGATTTCCTTGATAGATCAGTGATTTTACGGGCGATATTCTTGAAATAGCTTCCGCTGAACAGCTAGCGTCAATAAATGCAATATCTGCACTATCTCCAATCTTAGGCCATTGCATATTTCCTTTGTCATCCAATGGGATGGGACCAGCAGTGGCAAGTCTAAGCATACGGGATAGCGCATATTCGGTGGCTTGGCCATATACCTGGGCTGCGAGATTGGCTTTTTGCAGCACGCTGCCTGTTCCAAATGTATTCCAATGGTCCACAATACTGTCATTTCCCGTCATGACTTTAACATTGTTTTCCATTAAGGTCGGAATCGGCATAATCAATCCGCCAAATGGGATCGTGGAAACAATACCGATTTGTGCGGCGCCTAGTTTCTCGGCCATTTCTTGTTGTTTGCCTTTTTCCAATCGACCCAATACAAAACAATGGCTGAGGTAGGTCTTGCCTTTGAGGACAGGGTTCTCGTTTACCTTATTTATGAGGTATTCTACGGTTTTCAAACCTGATTCGCCCGATTCATGTAAATGAATATCAATTCCCTTGTTATGATCTAGCGCAAGTTGAACTGTAAAATCCATTGTTTTTTCAATGGCTCCGTCAATGGAAAAGGGGTCAACTCCGCCAATAAAATCGATATTGGTTTTAGCCGCTTCCTTGAGGTAGGGAACAGAGTCAGTATAGAAGACACCATGTTGCGGAAAAGCAACCAACTCAGCCCCAAATCCATTTTTCTTGTTTTCCAATGCCAGTTGTAGATGACGTAAAGAGTCTAGTTTGGATGTCGGTTCAATATTGACATGACTGCGTGCAAAAGCAGTTCCTTTTGATTGTAAAAGTTCGATCAGTTTTTCTGCCTTGTAGGTCGAATTTTTTAGCAACTCCGGCAAAATTTTCTGTTCAAGAGCAATCATACCTTTTACACCTCCGGGGCCGCGTCTTACTGCCTGCCATTTGTCGCCATAATAGGTCTTATCCAAATGGATATGCATATCTCTAAAAGAAGGTAGCATCAAAAGTCCTTTTGCATCGACCGCATCAGCACTGTTGGTATTGGCATTGATATTTTTGATTTTTCCGTTTGCGATCTGAATGGAAAAGAGGCCTGTTTTTGTTGCGGTTACATTGCCATCTCCATCATACTCAAAACCCGTTTCCAGTAGCACATTTTTCAACGTGTAGCTTTTCTTCCCTTGGTAGCCGCTCAAAAGGTCTTGATGAACTGCTCCATGGTGGTTTTTTGCAAATAGCATTTCTGGGAGGAATGTTGCTCCGGCAAGTGCTAAAGCAGAGTTCCTGATAAATTCCTTGCGGGAAAGGGCCGTTGATTTCATTTGATTTCCAATTATGTTATTTTGTGACCGGAATAAAAAGCCTACCAGTCTTTTACAAAGTTACATAGCTGCTGCCCTATTCCTGCTGGGAGATTTCTGCCATTCTTTGTGTGATTTATCTTTTTTTATTCTTTTACCGAACTTGGTGTCTCTCCCACATGAAGGTCTTCTCTAAAGTCACTTGGACTTGTGCCGGTTTGCAGTTTGAAGAAATTCGAGAAATAAGCCTGATCTGTGAAACCCAGCTCAAAGGCTATTTCCTTGATGGATCGCTCGGTACTCTGTAAGAGACGTTTGGCTTCCGTGCTGATCCGTTGGTGAATAAGTTGTGTAGCCGATATCTTTAGATGTTTTTTGCACAGAATATTGAGGTAGTTGGGCGAAATATGCAGCTTTTCAGCATAAAAGGCCACGAGTTTTTGCTCTCTAAAAAATTCATCAATGAGCATATTGAACTTTGCAAGCCGTGGAACCGATTGATAGACTTTGAATTCGGTGAATGCAGACTCCGCTTCGCGGCTTACAATTGCAGCGATGACACCCGCTCGGGCGGTTATCAATGGAATAAGTGAACTTTCTCTTTTTAACTCTTGCTTGACAGATTCAAATTCATAATGCAATTGTGCGAAAGCATCAGCAGTAAGGTCAATGACGGGGTGGTTTTGATAATTGGTAAAGGAAAAACGGAAAAACGGCGCAAAATGTTCAAAAAAAGACCGTTCGATCATAAGCTGGTAGCCTATTGTACCTGCATAAACATGCCATTTGTGCATCTGGCCCGGAAAGAGGACATGAACCTGATGGTCTTTGATGATATGGTCAATTGAATCAATAGTATGGACACCAGAGGCTTTATCAAAGAGATTAATGATAAAAAAATCATGCTTATGTGGTTTTTTGATGAGCCGTTCCCCATGAAGTTCGTTAAATAGCAGTTCTTCACGTCCAGCCGTCTGTTCTTTGCGGAATCCATCCAGACCAATAACTGGTGCCCAAATTTTTGAATTTCGTTTATCCATAGTAGATCATATCAAATCTAAAATACAAAATACCCCTGAGTATTCGGTAATCTATAGCCAAGTTCACTGGTATTCCCATAGGTCTATCCACACGAAGGATTAGATCTCCTGAAGTTGCAGAAAGGACCGTTAGTTAAAATCTGGAGAGTATCTGCTAAAATAAACCTATGTATAATGAGCTAATGTCATTAATTTTATAAATGTCAATTTAACAAGAATAAAGAGGGGATGATCTGAACACAAAATCAGAGCGAATAAAAGATAGTTATATGAAAAGATACAAAATATATGTTGCAGCATTTTTTACACTTTTTATCAAAACGATAGATGTGGCCGTGGCACAAGGGGGAGACCAAATATTGGATGGCATTGGTGAAACAGGTATGGTGGCACGTTATATCTTTAATGGTGATTTAAAGGACTGGTCACGGAATGGACTGCATGGCAAGTCCCAGGGGCAAAAAGCTTCGTTTGTTGTAGATAAGCAATTCACCAAGGTATTGTCTCTTGCTGGCGGAAAGGATGATTTTATCGTATTGCCACCACAGGCGCTCTCCGATTTAGAATCTATCAGCATAACGGGCTGGCTATACTTGCGTGCAGCCCAGCCAGAGCAGTATCTCTTCGATTTCGGACAGGATGTTGCCAGGCATTTTGCCGTAACACCGACAGGAACGGGTCTAAAAAAGGGATATCAGGGGATAATTTCCCAGAAAAAGGGCGAAACGAAAAATGCAGTTTCGTCGGCGGCGCCTTTAAATAGGTGGGTGCATCTGGCTATTGTGCTTGATATAGCGGCGGGTTCTATGCAGACGTATTTAGATGCGGTGCCAGCTGGAGAAACTAAGGGTATTCCGCAAGAACTGAGTGCGGTTTTAGGACAGACGGCAAGCAAAAGGACTTTGTATATTGGAAAATCCTTAGTAGGGAACAATTCGAGCCTAAACGCCTTGCTCCACGATTTTAGGATCTACCGTGTGCCGCTGAATAGAAGTCAGATCAGTACGATATACGGAAATGCGCTGAAAGGTGTGCACGAAGATCTTAGCGCCAAAGGTAAAGCCGAGGACGATCTGCCTAAATTTCCAATGAATAAAGCGCAGCTTTATAATGCGTATCTGACCAGTGTCAGTGATGTCAAAGTAGAAACGGAAGTTGGAGAATTGCCACGATTGCCCAGTTATGTCGTCGGGACGTACAAAGATGGCATGGTAGGCCCAAAAGTACGTGTGCTATGGCCTGCACCTACAGACAATAGTACAGTCCTGCAGCAAACAGCCTACACCATTACTGGACGTGTTCCCGGGACTGATCTGAAACCCAAAGCAATCATTACTGTAAAAGGAAAGGCCAACGTTAACATGCCTAGCCTGCAGCTGGAACCCTTTCACCTGGATCAAGTTTCTCTGAATACGGACGTAAAACATCAGCAGACCAAATTTATTGAAAACCGCAATAAATTCATCGATACATTGGCCAAATCGGATCCCAATTCATTTCTCTATATGTTCCGTCATGCTTTTGGACAGAAGCAACCGCAAGGGGCTCAGCCATTGGACGTGTGGGATAGCCAGGATATCAAGCTTAGGGGGCATGCGACGGGACATTATTTGACGGCCATTGCACAGGCGTATGCCAGCACAGGATATGACAAAGCTCTTCAGGCAAAATTTTCAGGCAAAATGGATACCATGGTCAACGTACTTTATGGCTTGTCGAAGCTATCAGGCAGCCCAAGACATGCTGGGGAGGCATTTATCGCTGATCCTGCTGCCGTACCCTTTGGTCCAGGAAAATCAGCGTACGATTCTGACCTGAGCGATGAAGGAATCCGTACAGATTATTGGAACTGGGGGACCGGATTTATCAGTGCCTACCCGCCGGACCAATTTATCATGCTTGAAAATGGGGCAAAATATGGCGGCCAGAAGAATCAGATCTGGGCCCCTTATTATACCCTGCACAAGATATTGGCGGGCCTCATGGATGTTTATGAAGTAAGCGGAAATAAAAAGGCATTGGAGATCGCGCAGGGAATGGGCAATTGGGTATATGAACGATTAAATAAAGTTCCGACAGAGACACGGATCAAAATGTGGAATACGTATATCGCCGGTGAATTTGGCGGGATGAACGAAGTGATGGCAAGGTTATACAGGATAACGGGTGAAGAGAACTATTTAAAAACCGCTCGTTTATTTGACAATATCGATATGTTCTACGGTAATGCTGCACATGCACATGGGCTGGCCAAAAATGTGGACACTTTTAGAGGACTGCATGCCAATCAGCATATTCCTCAAATTGTGGGAAGCATGGAGCTATATCGCGTGTCCAATGAACCGCAATATTATAAAGTAGCGGACAATTTTTGGTATAAGGCCACCAACGACTACATGTATAGCATTGGCGGTGTTGCCGGAGCAAGAAATCCGGCCAATGCCGAGTGTTTTATTAGTCAGCCAGCCACCTTGTATGAAAATGGATTTTCTGCAGGTGGACAGAATGAAACTTGTGCGACTTATAACATGCTCAAATTGACGAGTGACTTATTTATGTTCGATCAGCGTGCGGAGTTGATGGATTACTATGAACGTGGATTATACAATCATATCTTAGCTTCTGTGGCAGAAAATAGTCCAGCAAACACTTATCATGTGCCTTTACGCGCCGGGTCCATGAAACAGTTTGGAAATGCAGATATGAAAGGTTTCACCTGCTGTAACGGTACGGCGATCGAAAGCAGTACGAAATTGCAGAATACCATCTACTTTAAAAGTAAGGATGATCAGTCGCTGTATGTCAATTTGTATATTCCTTCAACCTTGCACTGGACGGAGCGGGGAATCAGCGTCGAGCAAAAAACAAGTTTTCCTAAAGCGGATCATACATCGCTCACAATACAAGGGAATGGCAAGTTTGATCTCCATGTTCGGGTGCCGAGCTGGGCAACAAAAGGTTTTTTTGTGACGATAAATGGCATAGCGCAAAAAATTATGGCTAAGCCGGGAACTTACCTGACTTTAAGCCGCGACTGGAAAAATGGTGACGTAATCAACTTAAAAATGCCCTTCCAATTTCATCTGGATCCGGTCATGGACCAGCCTAATATTGCAAGTCTATTTTACGGACCGATTTTATTGGCTGCCCAGGAGCCTACAGCAAGAAAAGACTGGCGTAAAGTCACTTTAGATGCAAAGGATATTGGTAAAACTATCAAGGGGAATCCGGGAACGTTGGAATTTTCTATCGATGATGTGCTCTTTAAACCCTTTTATGATACCTATGGACGCCATTCCGTCTATTTGGATGTCAGCTTAAAATAGGATGTCGACAAGCATTCCTAATTCTTTCCTAAATTCAGATTACCTTTGTCATAAACAATTGTATGTATGAATTGTCTACATTTAAAATTGACCGCAAAGGATGTGGATGAATTCTTATGAATAGGAAATTAAGATGAAAGTACTGGTAATTGAAGACGAGGAAGATTTAAGGGGAATCGTAAAAGCCTCTTTGATTAAGGAAGAATATACCGTGGAGACTGCTAGTGATTATGGAGCGGCTCTAGAAAAAGTATCGCTATATGATTATGATTGTATCCTGCTGGACATTATGCTGCCGGGCGGTAACGGTTTACAGATCCTGGATCAGCTCAAGAGTGAAGGCAAATCCGATAATGTGATCATTATATCTGCAAAGGATTCTTTAGACGATAAGCTAAAGGGACTCGAACTTGGAGCTGATGATTATTTGACCAAACCTTTTCATATAGCGGAGCTGAATGCTCGGATCAAAGCGGTATTGCGCAGGAAACAACGCGACGGTAAGAATACATTGACGATGGGGAACGTTGTCCTGGACCTCAACGAACGCTGCTTGTTTATTGCGCAAGAACTTGTGCCACTAAATAGGAAGGAATTTGATATGCTCAATTACTTTTTATTGAACAAAAATAGACTGGTCAGCAAAAGTGCATTGGCAGAACATGTATGGGGTGATCATACAGATCAGGCCGATAACCTCGATTTTATCTATTCACAGATTAAAAATTTAAGAAAAAAATTCCTGGCTAGCCATGCGGATGTTGATTTTGAAGCGGTCTATGGAATTGGTTATAAACTTGTCGAAAAATGAGATTAGCCAATCAAACGCTCAAGTACCTCTCCATCTCCGTGCTGGTCGTAATCGCGCTATGGTCAACGGTATTCTATTTATTTATGCTGGAGGTGATCCACGATAATATCGACGAGGAACTCGAAAACCAAAAACGGCTAATTATTCAGGAGCTGTCTACCCATCCCACCGTCGCTCCAGATCTGGAGTTTGGAATCAATAACTATAAAGTGCGGGAGATTTCCGAACAGCAGGCCCTTAAATTGCGAAATGTGTATAAGGACACCATGCTGTATATGCAGGACGATGATGATCCTGAACCGGAACTGGAACCCGTTCGAATGCTGACGACAGCATTTGAACATCAGGGCCATTATTATGAACTGGCCATTATTAATTCAATGATTGAAGAAAGCGATCTGATCAAGAATCTGTTTTATTCTGTTGTCATCTTGTTTGTACTACTGGTCGTCAGTATTGTTTCCATCAATAAGATCGTGATCGAACGTTTATGGCGGCCTTTATATTCTTTCCTTGATCAACTGACACGATTCCGTCTGGGGAAAACCCAAGAGAAGCCTGCTATGGACACGAAGATTCAGGAATTTAAAGATCTGCAGCTTGCTGTAACGACGCTCATCCACCATAATGAAGAAACCTATGAACAGCAAAAACAGTTTATTGGCAATGCTTCGCATGAATTGCAGACACCTTTAGCCATTATGATCAACAAATTGGAAATGATGGCCGAGTCAGAAGAACTGAAAAAAGAACAGTCGGAAACGATCGCTGAGGTCTTAAACACTGCCGAAAGGCTTGTGCGCCTCAATAAATCCTTGTTGCTGTTGAGTAAAATCGAGAATAAACAATTCTTACAGAATGAAGATCTTTCTCTTAATGCGCTTGTCCTGAATATGATGGTGGAGTTTGAGGATATTGCCGACTTTAAACAAATAAAAATGAACGTTGTCCAGAAGGATCAGCTTCATGTGCACATGGATAGTGCTTTGGCCAACATCGTCGTGTCGAACCTTCTCCGGAATGCTTTATTTCATAATAGAGAAGGTGGCGAAGTGAATATCGGTATCACGGACAAAATACTGACGGTCTCCAATACAAGTGCGCATACCGCGTTGGATGCCGGTCTGGTATTCTCACGTTTTTATAAGTCAGATACAGCATCTAAAGGTACAGGCTTGGGACTGGCCATTGTGCAGGCCATCTGTCATCTTTATGGTTTTGTGATCATCTACCGTTACGAAAATAATCAGCATAGTTTCCAGATAAATATGCATTCTTAAAAAATGCTTCCCAGTAGCAGGCTAGTATTCCCAAATCTTTACAGATTCGCCTGGTTACTTTGTCGTACACTAAAGAAAAGAATCATGAACTGTAAATTGATCTGGAGTGCTTTTATGCTAGCGCTCACAACAACAGGAGCTGTTGCTCAAGATATACCACAAAGTCAAGTTCCCGCAGTCGTGGTGAATAGTTTTCAGCAAAAATTTCCAAAAGCCAAAAAAGTGGAGTGGGAAGTGAAGGGTGACACGTATGAGGCTGAGTTTGAAACGGGCTTGTTTGGTACAGACCAAGAAGCTTGGTTTCAACATAACGGAAAATTACTGCGACATAAGACGGATATCAGTAAAAAGGAATTACCAAAGCGGGTAGTGGATCGGGCAACAAAGGATTTTCCTGGCTATCGCATTGAAGACGCAAAAAAGATTACATCGGAACAGAAAGTGAGCTACGCGTTTGAAGTGAAAAGCCAAAAAGAGGAGTGGAAGCTTGTCGTCGATTCGCAGGGAAATGTTCTAGAGAAAGTAAGGGATTAGACTGAAATACCTGAATATTGATAAACCTTCATGATTTCATCGCTACTGGAGCTGGTGAAATCATGAAGGTTTTTTTGGGCCGATATACCCAGCAAAGTGCGTTAACTAGTCTTCGCCCATTTCGGCGTGGAGTTCGAAAGATAGCTTAATCTGATCCTGTCCAGCAAACTTAGTCGCGTAATCCGACAGATTCCAGTCTGCACGGGTAACTTTAGCCTTAGTTGTTGCATCATTAAATTTACGAAGGATATAGCTGACATTCTTCTCCCCCTCATTGTCTTTTCCAGCAGTAAAATAAGTGATGATTCCTGTTGTCTCTATTGCTCCATTGACTGCAGAACCATCGCCGTAGGTAGTTTCTTTCGTTTGAAAGATGGCACCAGTTCCTGTACTGCTATTGGGATTTAAAACAAACGAACCCCCGGTAAGGAATGCTTTGTAATAATCCGCTGTTGCTTTATTGCTAATGTACTGGCCCTGTACCTCTTTAGAAGAAGCATCAAATTGTTTGAATTCAATTTTATAGATACTTTCTGGGTTGATATGGGCATGTCCTCCGGCCAATGCCGTTCCCTTTTCGTCGAAGCTGATCGAGATGGGTTCGACCTTGTCTTTATCAGCCAGATCATGGAAATGGTCTCCATGGGCTTCTCCGGCTACTTCCGTAAAAACAAGTTTGTAAGCAACTTTGGCATCTGAACCTTCTATGGTCAGTGGCGACTCAACTGAAGTAGCATTCCCCGCTTTGTCGGTGACTGTAAAATGAAAATGATATGCTCCAGCTGGTGCGTCTGCAGGAACATCAATGTGTTCATGGAATGTCGCATTTTTTACGCCGATATATTTCCCTTCGGTATAGGCTTTTGTAAACTTGTACTGACCACCACCTTCTTGATGAATCTCAATTTCTATTTTAGCAATCAGTGCTTCGGCGACAAGGTCACCTTCAAGATGAAGATCAGATCCCGCTTTGACTGTTTTATTGTTCCCACTGCCGATTTCAAGTGTGCCTATCTGGGGTTTTGCAAGTGCTGGAATTTCTTCGTTGTCTTTCTTACAGGAGGATAGGAAACCTAAAAGAATAGTACTTAACAGGAAGAAGAAGCGAATGTTTCTAGTTTTCATGTAAAATGGATTTAAAAATTTAGTTGATAAATATGTATGGTATTACTCGAGTATACGGATGCTGATTCCCTTTTGAGTGCTCCAGCCAGCTAGATCGGTTACCTGGATCATAAAATGATAGTTACCCGGGTCGATATCGGCCGGTACATCGATCTGTAATTCGGCATTATATTGCTGCGGCTGCCCCGGGATATTGACTGTTTTAACCAACACAAAGGGTTTGATGGGTGTTTTGATCGCCTCTACCGTGCACTCGCCAATTTCCGTACTATGCGAATGATGGTCAAAATTATGGTGGACATCGATGCTATAGCTTCCCAGGGCTACATTGTCGGCCAGTGTGCTGCGGAAGGTAAAGCTTGTGCCCCGTTTAATTGTGCTGCATTGTTTGGGGAAAGCAGTGTCGGAATCGATGGCAATGGTCGGTTTTTCAGTATCAATGCTTTCCTTATCTTTTTTACAGGCGGCAGCCATGACAAATAACACCGCAATGAGGGTATATTTTTGAAGTACTTTCATATTAAATAGTTTCATTTTTAAATAGTTATTCATTTGTGTATGTTTAATCGGTATTCATGAGCTCGCCGTGCTCGGTTATTCTAGCCAAAAGGCACGCCGATCGATAGGATAAAGTTGCGCCCTTGTTCAGGCAATGCGATCAGACGATAAAAGCTGGTATGATCCATATATTTCTTGTCAAAGAGATTCTGAATCTGCAAGCGCAGTTGAATGGCAGATTTCGCAAAGTTGACCTGTGTTCCGGTTCGAAAGTTAAAGACTTGATAAGCAGGCGTGAATTCCTCTGGAGGAACGACATGATACTGTGCTGCCGTCCATTTACAGTCGATGGACAGATAGGTATCCTTAAAATGCTTGCTATTTTTTGCCGCCCAGCTGAGATCCATTAAAATGGATGGCGCCGGAGAAAAAGGAAGTGTGTAGCCTTTCTTTGCGCCGGAGAGCTGCTCTGAACGGACATATTCACCCAATAACTCTACTTTCCATTGTTTCAAAGGCTGGTAGCTTACCTTGAGTTCAGCCCCATAGCGGCGTACCCGGCTTTCTGTATATTCAAATATTTGATTGCCGGCCCCATAGTACTGATCGTAGCGCGATGTGGGATTGAGATAGATATAGTTGGCAAAGTAATTAAAGAATGGCGTCAAGGCCGCGGAGGCTTTTTTAGCACTCCATGTCAATGATAAATCCAGCTGATAGGACTGTTCGGGTGATAATGATCCATTCCCTTTTTCATAACTGAAATAATGATAATTGACACCATTAGCGGCAAGCTCCTGTGCGATAGGAGCGCGGAAGCTCTTGCCTAGGTTGATTTTTGTTTCTACAGAACCAAATTGACGTCCTGCCCCGATAGACCAGACGAGGCTGTTGAAACGGCGGCTGAGCTCGGATGCCCTGACAATTCTTGCTGTCTGGTTGCCTTCCAGTTGCGAATCGAACCAATCTTGATACGATGAAGTATGAATATGGCTGTAATCGTACCGCAATGCGCCATATAGCGTTGTACGATCATCTAGTAAATATTGATCATAAGCGAATAGGCCCATTGCTTTTTGTCTATAGGATGGGATCAGGAAGCTCCATCCGTCAATCCGGTTGTCTTGATAATCCCCATTTGCACCAATGGTCAGGCGGTGTTTCGCTAATGAAAATTGGTCTTTAAGGGTCATACTGTAGATCTGCTTGTCGTACAGTCGTTCCAAATAGATCGGCACGGTCATATCTTGTGGATAGACGGGGGGCATATAGCCATGTGCGGTGTAATTGTTATATTCTTGCCGGTAGTTTTTTTGATATCCGAGGTCAATCCATAGCTTATGTTTATCCCAGTCGATAAAGCTGCGGTTAATCAACTTCAGATGATTGACGGTCTGGCTCGGAAAACCGATGTCGCGGCTAGATTTGTCATACAAAGCGGTGTCAACACCTCGAGGTTCCAGACCATGCGCATTGGCAAAAAAACCAAGTTTTGTGTGATAATTGCTCAGGTATAGAATGGAAGAAAAACGATCAGAAATATAGCCGCTCCGCAGTTGAAAATGCGTTTCTCGTCCCGCGGTATTGCGTACATGACGGTCTTTTAGACGTACGGCATAATTGTAAACATAGACAGTGTCTGTGGGTACTTTGTAATCTGCGTAATCTAAATGTGTGAAGCCCCCGCCAAAGACCCAGTGTCCTTTTCTGCCCTGTGCGTGAAAAGATCCGCCATAGGTGGCATTGTTGGATTTTGTCAGTACATTAAAATTGCCTTTAAAGCCATCTTCCCGGAGTTCAGTAGGTGGTAATAGGCGGATGACACCACCTATCGCATCTGATCCATACAGAAATGAACTTGCGCCCTTGAGTACCTCGGCACTACCGACGCTGAATTGATCGATTTCCAATCCATGATCCAATCCCCATTGTTGGCCTTCATGTTTAATGCCATTTTCTACCGTAGCTACACGGTTAAATCCAAGACCTCTGATCTGCGGTTTGGACAAATTGGGACCGATGCCAATGGCATTTACACCAGGAAGTCGACTCAAGGTCTGCATTAAACTTCCGGCCTGATATTTTTGTATGGAATCGGCATTTAAGATGTCAATGGATAAAATTCCTTCCGCCGCGCGCTGATAGCGTCTCCCGCCAACTTTTACTTCCTCGAGCTGGATACTCTTTTCCTGGCCATAACAAGGAAGGAACATGTATTGTACTGTGAAAAGTGAAAAAATAATATACCTATTCATCTAGTGCGGATTCGATTCGTTAAGAATTGTTATTTGCAATTAAGTTGCAACAAAGCTACTAAAAAAGAAGTAAAAAGCAACTGTGTTGCAAAACAAAACTCCCGGAAATAAATCCCTGATTTCAGTGATAGTAAAAAGATATTGATGCAACTATCTTTGATGTAGTTAGTTATGTCCTGTGGGGTTATGGCTTTTTGAATAGAAAAAGGTAATGACACAAGTTCATATACTGCATCGATTGAGAAGAATTAAGCATATGATGAGTAAAAACAAATAATAAAATAGATCAATGATGATTAAACAAATGATTACAGGCATGTTGACCGTAGCGGTTCTGACCATGTCAAGTTGTGGTTCGGGAGAAAAAGATCCGGCGACTTACAACAACTCGATTATTACAGTAATTAACGGAAGTGAGCAACATATTACGGATATGAATGCTGCGATGGGTAATTCCGATTATGCGAAAGCGGAAGAGATTCGTACAGCTTGGAATAAATCCTTAGACGAAGATATTAAAAAAGTGGAAGATCTGGGTGATTTTAAAGGCGATGAAACATTCCAAAAAGCAGTGCTCGATGGTTTGAAAGGGTATAAAAAGATTGTTACGGAAGATTATCCGAAACTGATTGAGATCCGTAAAAATAAAACATCCGATGCGACGGCAGAATCGACTTTGCTTGACAACATCAACAAAGCATTTGAGAATATGAGCAACGGAGTCAATAAAGCATCATCAGCATTTGAAAGTAAATATAAAAGTTAAAATTATTACATGAGCAATCTCGTAAGCCACATCACCTAAAAATGATGTGGCTTTGTATTTTTCACTTTTATATGGATAGCTGCTGGTGGATGCGGAATCAGGACGGTTCTATGTAGGTAGACGTGCTAAACATCGTAAGAAAGCCTGTTGTAGACCAAATGCTAACAAACGTTAAAACTCGATGGTTGCGGTTTGAATTTCATATTTTTATGTAGTTTTACACGAAGCTTGGATGGGGAATGCCAAGTATAAAATGAATACAGTCAACTTAGGTTCATACGAAAGTTATTGACAAATACATGTTCCAATGAAAGCCATATCAATTTTAACTGCTGTGATTTTTTCTTCCTGCGTCGGCATATCGATCGCAGCCCACGCACAGGAAGTCGCAAAAAATTTGGATTACTTAGTTCTTATGAACGCAGATACCCTTTATGGAAAAATCTCTTCTATCAAGGATCACAAACTGAAATTTGAGAATCAACAAAAAGAAAAACTAACTTTTGAGCCTGGCGATATTTATAGGGCATATTGGCAATCCAAAAAGAAGGTATATGCACCCTCTTATGTGGAAGACGGATTAGAAGTGGTGCCCGGAACATCGCCAAAGATGTATAGAATTCAGAAAGGACTCAATCAGGATCCCACTTTTGCAGAAGTGCTGGCTGATGGGGAGATTATTGCGTATTATGTTTCAGAAACAAAAGTCAGTGGGGGGGCTGGTATAGCTATCGGTGGTGGCGGAGGTACAATGGGTAGCATTATGGTCAATAAGTATAAACATGCCTATGCATTGAAAAAAACGACCGGAGAAGTCATTGAAATAAATAGCAATCATAACGGGTTATTTAGCGATGTGAAAAAGAAAAGACCAATTACTTTTGGTAAACTGATTAATGACGAACCGGAATTATTTGCTGAGTTTGAAAATGAAAAGAAGTATGATTATGATCTTTTTATTAAATACATCATGCGATATAACGAATTACAAAAGGCGAAGAGCGCCCCGGAATCAAAAGAGCGATTGTTTATTTATTAATAATTTAACCACTGAGCTGTATTTAAAACGAATTTATGATACTTATCATCTTTATAGTATTGACCATTGTCGCCGCGTACGGCTTCTGGATGCTATTTGAAAAAGCAGGACGTAAAGGCTGGGAGGGAGTTGTCCCTATTTATAGTCAATGGGTTCAATCGAAGATATTGGGCAAGAAGACCTGGCATCTAATTCTATTGATTGTGCCGATTGTCAATGTTTTTGTCTTTTATAACCTTTATCTTGATTTTATTCATTGTTTTGGAAAAAGAAGATTCTGGGAGAACTGTGCTGCTGTATTAGTCCCATTTATTGTTTTGCCACTTTGGGGCAAAGATAAAAACGTTAAATTTTTGAATGGACTGTATGCGAAAAATTTAATAACAGCCCAGGCGGGGGAAACTCAGCTGAACGAAGAGACGAAATTGACGGTTTTGAGAGAATCTTACACTGAATATAAAATTAAATACCCCTATAAAAAATCGATGGTACGCGAATGGGCCGATGCGATCGTTTTTGCAACTGTTGCAGCGACCCTGATTCGCGGCTTTTTACTGGAGGCATTTATGATTCCTTCAGGGTCCATGCAACAGTCTCTCCTCATTGGTGATTATCTTTTTGTCAGTAAACTGAATTACGGTCCACGTATCCCAAATACACCTATTGCATTTCCTTTTGCGCACCACACGATGCCATTGATCGGTGGAAAGGCATTTTCTGAACTGATTAAAATTCCCTATAAACGACTGCCGGGCTTTCAGGAGATTAAAAGAAACGATGTTATTGTCTTTAATGCACCGGCAGGGGATACTGTCGCTGTGGAAAATCAAGATATACCCTATTATGATCTGGTCCGAATGATGGGCCGTGAAACCGTCCATCAACAATTTACGATCCAGACTCGCCCAGTGGACAAGAGGGAACATTTAATTAAGCGATGTGTGGGAATGCCCGGAGATAAAATCAGTATGAATGCGGGGGTATTGTTTGTGAATGATCAACCAGGTTTTGTAGCTCCGGAAAGCCAGATGGATTATACTGTAATAACAGATGAAACTGGTCTCGACGAACAACGCCTGAAAGATATGGGGATAGAAGTCTCCGCAATTCAGCCAGGACTGTATAAGATCTTTTTGACGGAAAAACAGTTTGAAATGGTGAAATCTTGGTCTAATATCAAATCCATGCAAATGAATTTGGAAAAACCGGGAGTGGCCCAAGAAAATACTTTTCCAAATGATCCCCAATACAAATGGAATTATGATAATTTTGGTCCCTTTGTTATTCCAAAGAAGGGGATGACTGTGCCATTAAACGCACAGACTTTACCACTTTATAGCCGTACGATTCAGGTCTATGAGCATAACAGCCTCGAGAAGAAAGCTGACGGATTATATCTAAATGGCAGCAAAGCGGATTCTTACACCTTTAAAATGGATTATTATTGGATGATGGGAGATAATAGACACAATTCGCTCGATGCCAGGGACTGGGGATTCGTTCCTGAGGACCATATCGTCGGAAAAGCATTATTTACCTGGATGAGCTGGAATGCGGACGGCAATGGACTTTCCAAAATACGTTGGAATAGGATTTTCAAAGGGATCCATTAACAGCCAAAGGATACTAAAACAAAAAAGGGGAAATGATGAGAATAATCATTTCCCTTTTTTTAGTAGGCTGTTTTAGAAATGCAATGAAAAACCTATCCGTGCACTAAAAGCATTGATGCCATCCGCATTGTCATTCAAGCCATGATCATAACGTACTGCTGGTTCTATGGCAATATTTTCTTTAACAAATAGTGCATACCCCAATTGTCCACCAAAAATAAAAGCATTCTCGCCGCCACTATTAATCCCGCCCAGATCTACCTGTACCGGCAACTGATTGATGATATAATATTTCAACCCACCTTTATAAATAAACGAATGTGTAGCATTTAATTCGATATTTTGGCCATCGATATCGAATGTATACTTTTGGCCAGAAAAACCTAGTCCTGCTTTTATTGCAAGTCTATCTTGTACAAAATAGCCTGCCTCACCTCCTACAGACCAAACTCGGGCGCCATTGTTGGAGTAAAAGCTAAAGCCAGAGGTAGAGAGGCCTGTCAGTGGAGAAAGGTTTGTCTCTACCATCCATTTTCCTTTTGAGACTGCTGAGGGAGTTTCTTGCGCAAATAACGCTTGCATACCTAAACAGGTAAGTGTCATTAAAAATATTCTTTTCATTGGTTAATTATTTTAAATGGCGAATATAGTATTTCAAACGTTAACTTAAAAGTCGAATATATTTTGCCATATACATGTATGGACAAAAATAGATCGCTTTCAGGATGGTCTCTCGGACTGCTGTTTTGGCGAACTATTGATTGGTTAAGATCCAGCGGGCTCCAGTTTGCACTATGATTCTTTTTCCAAAGAGAAAAAAATGCTAAAAAGTTTATTGCTTATTAACCGTATTACAGCTTTAGACCATTATATAGGATAAACTTTGTGATTCAGTCAGTTACTTATTGGGGTACTTGAGATTTAAGTGTATTATAATTTTTTGCAACTAATTAATTTACAGTTGTTTATGTGTTATTTTAGTTGTTTTTTTGATTTGATCGAATTAATTTAGCCTCCATAATAAACCAATTAACAATTATTTGAACGCTAAATTCCCATAAATTATGGCCAAAAAATTAACGCTCTTGATTTCAAGTGTACTTGCTTGTACTTATATGGCAAATGCACAAAATCGGACAGTCAGCGGCACTGTGGTGGATAGCCAAGGGAAGCCAATTCCACAAGTGTCTATCAAATTAAAAAATCGTTCTGGTGGAACGATAACAGATGACCAAGGGAGATTCTCAATTTCGGTCTTCCCTAAGTCTACGATTGTATTGTCAAGTGTAGGCTTTCTGAATAAGGAGCAGGATGTCGATGGACAGACAACTTTAAATATAACCCTGGATTCTGGCAATACCGAGTTGACCGAAGTTGTTGTCATCGGTTATGGAACAGCCTCCCGAAAGGATGTCACTGGATCAATTGCCAGCGTAAAAGCCGAGCAGCTGGAAAATGAAAATCCACAGAGCGTTTCCGACCTACTCAAAGGTAATATTGCGGGTTTAAGTGTTTCGCAAAACACCTCAGCAAAGGGCGGCGGAGACCTTTTGGTACGTGGTAAAACGACACTTAGTGCTTCGACGTCTCCCTTGATCGTATTGGATGGAATTATTTATAACGGACAGCTTTCTGATATTAATCCCAATGATATACAGACCATAGATGTATTGAAGGATGCAAGTTCATTGGCCGTTTATGGAGCGAAAGCTGCGACAGGTGTTGTTGCTATCACCACCAAAAAAGGAACGAGCGATAAGCCTGTGCTAACCGCCAATACCAATTGGGGTTTAGCAACACTGGCGCAGAATCAGCGTGTATACAATGGACCTGATTTTCTCAAATGGCGGGCAGATGTTGGTCGTGCTGGAGGAACTAAACCTTCTTATTTTTATGACGATCCGCGCAATCTTCCTGCTGATGTAACCTATGATCAATGGCTGTCGGGAGGAAGTAATACCGCAGATCCTGTGGATCTTTGGTTAGCTAGATTGGGATTGGTCGGAAATGAAATCGCTAATTATAAAGAGGGGAAAACTGTTGATTGGTACGACGATATTTTTAGGACCGGGATTCGTCAAGACCATACCGTTAGCATGAGTGGGAGAAAAGAAGATGTCAATTATTACATGTCCGTCGGATATAATAAAAATCAGAACCTGATTGAAGGCGGTGAGTTCAGTACATTCCGGGCTAGATTAAATCTGGAGGGAAAAGTGACGAACTTTTTGCGCATGGGGGCCAATGTACAGTATGCTGATCGTGACGAGGGGGCAATTGAAGCCGATTGGGCACAGTTGACAAATCTGTCTCCTTATGGTGATAAATATAACGCCGACGGCACATTGAGAAGAATACCTACCGATGATAGTGGCTTGAATGCGCGCAATCCCTTCTTGAATATGACCTATAATGACCGGATGAATAAACAGAATACACTGTTTGCAAGTCTCTTTGCAAAAGTGAATCTGCCCTTTGGCATTAGCTATCAATTTAATTTTAGTCCTGGGGTAGATATGTATCGCACCTTCAACCATAACTCCTCCGCAAATCCGAATGTGACCATTGCGGGTGGTTCGGCAAGTCGCGATCAGGAAACACGCTACAATTGGCAGATCGACAATCTCTTGACCTGGAATCGCAAATTTGCTGAAATCCATAAAGTAGATGTAACCCTTTTGGCAAACTCGGAAAAATACCAGACCTGGTGGACACAGGCTGCCAATCAAGGATTTGTGCCGGGAGACTATTTAGGGTACCATAACTTGGCGAGTGGAAATCTGCCGACAGTCAATAGTGAAGACAAGGTCTATACCGGCGATGCATTGATGGCTCGCGTTAATTATAGCCTCATGGATCGCTATAATTTAACGCTATCGGTGCGTAGAGACGGCTACTCGGTATTTGGGGTAAACAGTAAAAGAGCGACATTCCCAGCAGTGGCAGGAGCATGGACCTTTACAGAAGAATCTTTCATGAAAAATATCTCCTGGCTCAACTACGGTAAACTGCGGCTTTCCTATGGAATCAATGGTAATCGCGATCTGCGTAATCCAGATAATGGAACTGTAGATCCTTATGCCGCGTTATCTCAGTTGACGGTCAACAAATATCAGACAGTTGATGCCAATGGCACGCCGGCAGAAGTCAATACGGTTGTAATCGGTTCGCGCATGGGTAATGAAAACCTCAAATGGGAGCAAACCACTTCACTCAATGCAGGATTGGATTTCTCGATCTTGAAAGACCGGATCAGTGGATCGGTCGATGTATATAGCAAAAAGACAAATGATCTTTTGGTCAAACAGTCGCTTTCCAGTGTATCGGGTTACCAATTTGTTTATTCCAACTTGGCAGAGGTGAAAAATAAAGGACTCGAACTCAGTTTGACTAGTCGCAATATAGTCGATGGGAATGTCAAATGGAACTCTAATTTTATTCTTTCCTTAAACCGGAATAAGATTTCACGTCTGGCAACTCCGAATGATGACCCTGGAAACGGTTGGTTTATTGGACAGGATATCGATGTGATCTGGGATTATAAGGTATTGGGTGTATGGCAAGAAAATGAGGTTGAAGAGGCTAAAAAGTACACTAAGGCGAGCATTCGTCCTGGAGATTTCAAGCTTGAGGATGTCAATGGTGATTATGTGTACAATGACGATGATAAACAATTTATTGGTTATCGCTCGCCCCGCTTTACCTGGTCGCTTCGTAATGAGTTCAATCTATTCAAAAATATAGACTTCTCTTTTCAGCTGATTTCCAATTGGGGGCAGCAGAAACAATTCAATCAAGCAAAGAACAACCCTGGAAGTGTTGGCTTTATGCGTTCCACATCCTACATCCAACCCTACTGGGCACCGGAAAATCCAACAAACGACTATGCACGGCTGGGAAGCGGTGCCAACGGAACCAGCTTCAACGTCTATTGGAAAAACAGTTTTATTCGTTTGAATAATGTGTCTTTAGCCTATTCCCTACCAAAGACCTTATCCGAACGCATGAAAGTGAGAAATCTTAAAGTATATGCCAATGTGAACAATGCAGCGGTGTATGCACCAGTCTGGAATTATTGGGATCCGCAGAATGACGGTCCTACACCTCGATATTATACCTTAGGCTTGAATGTATCCCTTTAAACAAATCAAGAACATGAAGAAAATAAATATAAAAATAGCGGCCGTTGTAGCATCAATATCGTTGTTGGCGGCAAATGGATGTAAGAAGAGCTTTCTGGACTCCGATCAGCTATCACAATATTCTCCAGATAATCTAAATAATGTCGATGCGCTTAAAGGTGTATTGAATGCCTTGGGAAAAGCTGCGCGGGGTGAATTCTTTGGCGATTCCGCACCATTGTTGTCTGAATCCATCTTTTCGGATGTTGCTGTGGAAGGAACCACCGACAAAGCAACACCAGCACAGAATCTTGTCTCGCTGATCACTCCAGATGCAAATCTCAATAGCGACGATTTCAACAAAATAGGCTGGTATTGGACCAACTTTTTCGCTGCAGTCCGTTCTGCAAATACCATTATTAGCAATATTGACCGCCCAACATATAGTTCAGAAGCACAGAAAAATGAAATCCTCGGAGCAGCCTATTTTTATCGCGCTTATTTTTATTACAGATTAGTGCACGAATTTGGTGATGTTCCTCTGCAGCTGAAGGATCTTTCGGCACCGAAATACGATTTCTATTCGACCAAAAGAGAGGTCATCCTGAAAAAGATGAAAGAAGATCTTGAATTTGCGCAATTATGGGTTAAAGACGGAGTCAATAAAGGCGATGTCACCAATGGAGCCGTCAACCATTTGCTGACAAAGATAGATTTGGCATTGGGGGACTTTGATGGTGCTATCGCCGCAGCCAGTAAAGTAATTGACGGCGGTAAATATGCCCTGATGAAAAGCCGTTTTGGCAGCACCGCTGCGGATCTGTCAAAGAATGTCGTCTGGGACTTACATCGCATGGATAATAAAGCCATTCCGGCCAATAAAGAAGCCCTGTTTTTGGTGATTGACCGCCAGACATTGCAAGGACGTACCGACCTGGGGTCTCAGCTGATGCGAAATACAGTTCCGGCCTGGCACTTTAACAATCTGAATATTCCACAAGGCGGCCTTCAGGCGATTGTGGATGCGGTGAATGCAGAGATACCGCTTACACGGATGTACGGCCGTGGCATCGGCCGTTATCGGGGTACTTACTACAGCACCAAGGAAATATGGACAGATGATACGGACTATCGTCATGCGAAGGGTATGTGGATGGATATGACGGATCTCGTGTATAACAATCCGGCCATTAAATCTTCAAAAGATCCTGCAATCAGCAGTCTTTATGGAAAACCGATCCAGCAATTTACAAACGAAAATATTAATAAGGTATTTACCAACGGCTCCCTGGATACCATCCGTCACTGGTTTGGCTGGCCACATTATAAAGTCTTTATCAACTCGACCAATCAATATGCCGAGGATCCAAATTGGAATCCGCCGCGTGGAACCAATACAGACTGGTATGTATTCCGGCTGGCAGAAACCTATTTGTTGCGGGCAGAAGCTTACCTGTGGAAGGGGCAACAGGCACAAGCCATGGCAGATATCAATGCCGTTCGCGGACGGGCAAATGCCGCGTTGCTGCAGAATCCGGCAAAAGTCAATATCGGTACCGTACTGGATGAACGGGCAAGAGAATTATTTTGGGAGGAAGCTCGTAAATCTGAGTTGACACGTATTGCCTATATATTTGCGCAAACTGGTATACCGGCGTATAATGGTAAAACATATAGTATGGCCAACTTTTCGCAAAATAATTTCTTCTACGACCGCATTATGGAAAAAAATTCATTCTATCGTAATAAAGTTCCAACGGTACAAGGCGTGCATTATGAGATTGCACCGTACCATGTGCTATGGCCTGTTCCCGCGTCGGCACAGCGATTTAATACCAATGGGATGATCAATCAGAACCAAGGCTACGCAGGAGCAGAAAACAATGTACTACCACTCGATAAGATTGTTGAATAAGTATGGTGGTCAGGCATGAGGTGGAACTAGGTGCTTTCTGATAATTTTGTTATTTTGATCTGCTAAAACCGGATAGGCTGCGTACCCGAATACTGTTGCCTATTCGGTCATAAATAACCAAAATAAAGGGGTGAGACGAGTTATGTGTACTGTAAAAAGGATGAAAATACGCGGATTTGCGATTTTGCTATTGTTGCTTCAGGTGGGTTTGTTATTTGGCCAAAAGCCTATAACCTTATCGCCCGGTACTGCCGAGCATATCTTTAAGATTGCCGAAGTATACTATGTCGAAGACAGCAGCAATGTGCTGTCATTTGAAGAAATACGATCGCCGGAACGTGTCCAGCACTTTAGACCTAACGAGCGGTATTATCCCAAAAACTTCAATCGCTCCTCCACCTATTGGTTTAGAGTGAGAATGCATTTTGACCAACAGATATCTCGCGACCGGGTGATGGAGCTCTTCGATCAGACTGCGGATATGGTGGAGGCATATATTCCCAATGGGGCGGGTGGATTTGCTCACTATCAGACCGGGGCCTCGATTGATTTCGAGAACAGGCAATTTATGCATAAGAATTTTGAGTTTTTAATTCCTAGACTAGAGAAAGGAACCTACGAAGCCTATTTTAAAGTACGTTCAAGACAGATGGTCAACGTAATTTTGGTCTATCGTACCCTAGACCGTTTTGTTCAATATACCTTGACCGAATACTTTACTTTTGGCTTGTTTTATGGGATGATTATTCTGTTTAGTTTCAATAACTTACTGATGTATTTTGCCGTGAGAGGACGCCAATATCTGTATTACGTACTCTATATCGTGTGTGTAGGATTATATGAAATGTCTTCTGACGGTGTTGCTTTTCAGTATTTATGGCCCGGGAATCCTTGGTTCAATCAATATGCAACAGCAGTTTTTGTTTGCTGTGTCAGCGTTTTTGCCTTACTGTTTACAAAATCCCTGTTGCATGTAAAACAAACAGAACCTCGATTGAACCAGTTGCTAAACATAATCATTATCCTGAGAATCCTGTTTTTTGTGTATTGCCTGGGTTTTAACCAGAATTGGTTTATCTACAAATTTGTTGAGATCGTTCCATTGTCAGTAGCCTTTTTCTCGGGGATATGGCTTTGGAAAAAAAACTATCGCCCAGCCCGATATTTCGTGCTTGCCTATACCTTTCTTTTCCTGGGTTTTGTGTTAAAAGTAATCTATGTGCTGGGCTATGCACGCTTTCTGCCCAGCTCTATCGGACATTATAGCATCACATTTGGTTTTGTGCTGGAGATGACTTTCCTCTCATTCGCCATTCATGATAAGGTCCGGCTATTGAAAAATAAAAAAGAACGGGCACAAAAAAGAGTTATCGAACAGATGCAGATCAATGAGAAACTTCAGGAGATGCATAACAGGGATCTGGAAAGGAAAGTGCAGGAACGCACATTGGAAGTGATGCAGAAATCGAAAGAGCTTGTCGAAAAATCCGAAATTATTAACGACCAAAATCGCGAGCTGAAAGAAATGAATAGCCTCCTTTGGGCGCAGTCAGAAGAGATTAACCGCATGAATCAGCTGCTGGCAAAGGATAATAAAAACTTGCAGCACAGCATTGAACGGATAACCGATGATCGTGTGCTTTCTAAGGAAATGAATTTTGAAGAGTTTGGGGTCAAATACCCGGACAAGGAGACCTGTTATAAGATCTTATCCGATTTGAAATGGAAAAAAGAATACCGTTGTCTAAAATGTGGGTATGCTAATTATTGTGCCGGTAAAACACCCTATAGCCGAAGGTGTACCAAATGTACCTATGAAGAATCTGTGTTGAACAATACGATTTTTGAAAATGTTCGTATTCCGATTAACAAAGCTTTTTACCTGGTATATCTGGTGCATTTCCATCAGGGTGAGATTTCCTCCTATAAGCTTTCGCAGAAATTGGGTATCCGGCAGAGCACCTGCTGGAATTATGCAAGCAAGGTGAAGGATGTATTGACAACAAGTAGTAAAAAACATAAAAAAAATGAAAAATCAGGTTGGACGAAATTAGTGCTACATACACTGGATCGACCAACATAAATACAATACATGAATATTATATTTAAACAAGTCATCAGCCTATGCTATATAGGCTGTCTATTTCTCTCTTGGAACTTGCATGCACAAACTGTACTGGACGGAAGAGTTTCGGTTGATTTCTCGTCAAACTGGAAATTCAGAAAGGATGAAGCTTCCATAGACCATGTAGTTAAGCAAAAGGTACAAACAGTTGACTTACCACATAGCTGGAATGTAGATGATGTGATGGACGACACTCCGGGGTATTTTCGCGGTGCTACACAGTATCAAAACACCATTTACTGGAAGACTTCTTGGAAAAATAAACGGATAGTGCTGCATGTCGGTGCAGCTAATCAGGAAGCGGCAATTATTGTCAATGGAAAAGAGATCAAAGCACACCGAGGCGGTTATACCGCTTTTAATATAGATATTACGAATAATCTGGTCCGGAAGGAAAATGTAAAAAATACCGTGGTTATTCAAGTCACCAACCGATACAACCAAGATATTGCACCATTAAGCGGTGATTTCACTTTTTTTGGAGGTATCTATAGGAAAGTGTTTTTGCTGCTGCTGGATCAGATTCATTTTGCAGATCTCCTATACGGAAGTAGTGGTTTGCGCGTAAATGCAAAGGTTGATGCACAGGCAAATGCGACGATCAATCTGGATGGTGATATTCAGAATACTTCAGCATCACGACAAGCTGTTGTGATTGAAACTACGCTTGTCGACTCCGATGGGGTGACAATAAAAACGGTACGGAAAAAGGAAAGCCTGAAACCCCATGCTTACAGCAATTTCCGCTTGGACCTGACTGATATTGTGCAGCCAAGATTGTGGTCGCCAGACTTGCCTTATCTCTATCATCTAATTACCCGCATTTATGATTCAAAGGGGAGTCTCCTGGATCGGCTGGATAATCCCGTTGGTTTTCGCTGGTTTTCATTTGATGCCGAAAAGGGCTTTTTCTTAAATGGCAAAGCACTGAAGTTAATCGGTGCGAGCCGGCATCAGGATTTTCAGGGGATGGGTAATGCTGTACCCGAAGAGCTGCAGATACAGGATCTTGTGAAGTTAAAAGCGATGGGGGGCAACTTCTTACGTGTTGCCCATTATCCGCAAGATCCCGCGATACTGAAAGCCTGCGACAGTCTTGGGATCCTAGCATCGGTAGAAATCCCGCTGGTGAATGAGATTACAGAAAGCCCTGCTTTTGCTAATCATAGTTTTCAGATGCAGAAAGAAATGATCCGGCAATATTTTAACCATCCAAGCATTGTTATCTGGGGGTATATGAACGAAATATTTCTTCGTCCCCATTTCCCAAAAGACAAGGATCGTCAGGAAAAATACTTTAAATCGGTGGTATCACTGGCCCAAAAACTGGAAGCCCTCACACGCAGCGAAGATTCAAGCCGTTATACCATGATTGCCAACCATGGCAATTTTGATCTTTATCATCGGACAGGTCTGACCAAAATTCCCATGCTTGTAGGCTGGAACCTTTATCCAGGCTGGTATGGTGGCAAGATTGCTGATTTTGGCAAACAGCTGGAGCATATTCATCAGCAGTTGCCCGACAAACCTCTCTTGGTGACCGAATATGGGGCAGATGCCGATTATAGAATACGGGCCAGTAAACCGATCCGTTTCGACAAAAGTGTCGAGTATGCTGTCATGTATCACCAGGGATATCTCAACGAAATCTTACAGAAGCCCTTTGTCTCCGGAGGTGCCGCATGGAATCTCTCGGACTTCAATTCAGAAACCCGGGAAGAAAGTATGCCGCATATCAATACCAAAGGCCTACTGACCTGGGATAGAAAAGCAAAAAACACCTATTTCCTCTATCAGGCTTATTTAAAAACGGAGCCTTTTGTAAAAATAGGTATCACCCATGGGGGAAAATGGGGCGTACGAACTGATCCTGGCCGGGCATTGATAGGTTCAGGATGGTTGCAGTTGCCGATATTCAGTAATGCAGATTCTGTAGAACTATTGCTTGACGGTGTATCGTTGGGTGTAAACAAGCCTGTGGATAAGATGATGGTGTGGGCTGTAAACTTAAGCCGCGGATCGCATCGGGTAAAAGCGGTGGCTTTCTATGAGGGGAAATTGAGCTGCGTTGACGAATCGGTAATGGACTGTGAGGTGTTGCCCTATGATCTAAAGAAGGATAAGGATTGGAAAGAACTCCGTATTAACGCTGGAGACAACAGGGAGTATATTGACTCCATGGGAAATCGATGGTTCCCAGACCAGCCCTATGAAACGGGGAGCTGGGGATATATAAAGGGCGAGAAATATCGTATGAAGAATACTGGTCGGGAAAATCTAGGGACCGACGTCAATATTCGCGGTACAGGAGATGATCCGCTCTTCCAGACACAGCTGCAGGGATTGGAATCTTACCGATTTGATTTGCCGAACGGCGATTACGAGATTGAACTGTTCTTTGCCGAATTGGATGGCCCTAATCACAAGGAAGATCTCCTGTATGATCTCGAACAGCAAGGGAAAAAAAAGGGACAGCAGTCCATCGATCGAATTTTTGATATCCGGATCGGAGAGCAAATTCTTGCTGCGGATGTAAATGCGCTTAATGAAGTAGGGGCATTTAAGGTGCTCCACCGAAAATTTCCGCTGCAAGTGCAAGGTGACGGCAACCTGACGATTTCCTTTATCGCTAAGAAAGGGGAGCCGATGCTGAATGCCATCCGACTAAAAAAACTCCAAATCAATAAGCCTTAAAAAAGTAAACTTATGCAGCCATTGAGAACCTATATTATGCCTGTTGTATCCTTATTGTTGATACAACCTGCTCATGCAAAAACAATACATAATCTTCAGAAAGCAATATCTACTAAGACCCATCAACATACAGTAGCCGTCGTCGTGGCACATCAAACTGATTCAAATGAGCTCGCGAAAGGGCCAAATGGCCTAAGGGAAACATCTGGGGCGAAAGCTAGGCCGCAAGCCGTTGCTGGAAATGGGAAGCCCCAAGTTGAAAATCCGGAAGTCTTTGTTCGGAAGGGACAGATATGCCTCGACTTCAGTCAGCGGCTGATCGATAAAAAGTCGAAAGGGCCCTTTCTTATCCGGCGAAGCCAGGGCAGACTGGGCGATTATCAAACCATTGCCAAAGTCACACGACCTCAATTTATCGATCAAGTTTTAGCAGGCAGTCCCTATGATTACTATTATGAGATCCAGACCGCAAAAGGAGAGTTTGTTGCACGTCTGAGTATGGAACTTCAGCTCTTTGGTGAAAATACCTTTATTTACAGCCCAGCCGACAATAAAGTGCGTGTAGGGATGGAGGTCAATCAGCTTCATGAGCAGATGTTCGGTAAAGAATTTAGCCCCAACCGATATGCGTTGCTTTTTAAGTCGGGCGACTATAAGGATGCCGGACTATTGAAAATCCCATTTTATGTACAGATCGCAGGATTGGGTAAGGTGCCCTATGATGTTGCTGTTTCCAATATACATACACCGCCTCATCTCGCTGACGGCAATGGAACCTGTACATTCTGGCGGTCTGCCGAGAATCTGGCTGTTATTGGACCAGAAAGCTATGCGGAAGAAGAAACATTCAAATGGGCGGTGTCACAGGCGGCTCCCCTGCGACGTATTTATTCCACACGTGTTGTCCGCAATCAATGGGCAAATGGATGGGTCAGTGGTGGCTATACGGCAGATTGTTATTTTGAAGCGGCCGCAGGTTCCAAAAATCAGCAGCAATGGTATACACGTAACTCATTTTTGAATAAAGGAAGAGGGAAGTTTGAAGAAATTAAATACAACTACTGTTTTCAGGGGGTAGACTTTGGCCCCACTGTCGATAAAAGTACCTATCAAAATAATTGGGCAAAAGGGGGAAATGTAACCATCATTCCGGCGACACCGGTTATCCGGGAGAAGCCCTTTGTATTTTTTGATCAGGATGGGCGCTACAAGGTTTTCCGTCCCGCATTGAAACATAATCATACAGGCATATCCTATACGCGGGATAATATGGGGGCGGGTGATATCATTGACATAGAAAAAGAATTCTATGTCGCAAAACCAGGTGTGTCAGCGGCGGAAATGAACCGGCAGCTGCGAGCGGGAAAGCATCTGTTGATTACACCGGGCATGTATACGCTGTCTGAACCGCTGCGTGTCAGCAAAGCGAATACAATCATACTCGGACTGGGGCTAGCGACCTTGATCCCTGGTTCAGCCAATCCGCATACCGCAATAGCCGTAGATGATGTCGCAGGTGCTACGGTTGCCTCGTTGATGTTTGATGCACATTATAGTTCGCATAGTTTGATTCAGGTCGGTCCGGAAAAGAGTACCCTAAGACATGACCGTAATCCAACCCTGTTGGCGGATCTATTTTTACGCATTGGCGGGTTTCGGGCCGACAAAGTTCATGTAGACCAATCGGTTATTATCAATAGCAATGATGTGATCGGCGACCACTTTTGGATATGGCGTGCCGATCATGGGGTGAAGGGCAGTGTTGGCTGGGATATTAATACGACACGCAATGGATTGGTGGTCAATGGTGATTATATGACCATGTATGCTTTGTTCAATGAACATTTTCAGGAATATCAAACCTATTGGACCGGTAATTATGGTCGTACCTATTTCTTTCAATGTGAAAGCCCTTACGATGCGCCGAATCAGGTAGTATACCGAAGCGAAAATGGGACACGCGATGGGTTTGCAGCTTACAAGGTCGCTGATACGGTGCAGCAACATGAAGCCTATGCTTTTGGAATATATGATGTGCTGGTCAATCCGATTCGCATTGAAAGTTCGGTAGAAGTACCGGTAAAACCCGGAGTAATACTCAAACATATTTGCAACAACAGCTTATCCAACGGTCCTAATCGCGGATTTGGCTACTTGATTAATCAAGTAGGGGAAAGTACCTACAATACCTGGCGTGATAATCGGACTTATGTGGTTGAGTTTCCATGAGGGAATTTATGACGATCGACTTGATCCCACCTTAAATAAAACCAATAAACAGTTTCTTCATCAACTTATTGTTTTAGAAATAGCGCTCATGATCTCGCAGCGCTATTTTTAGCTTAAAATGCTTAGTCTAATTAATATTCCTATTACATTTTATTTGAAACCAAATTTTCGAGGGAAATAAGTTAAAGACAACATAAAGTATTGTGTTAAATTATTGCGATAGCCCTGTGTAAATTCGGTCAGTCCATTATTGATATACAATCCTTTATTTTCTTTGAGTAAATCATAGGCGGATAATTTTAGTTCTAGATTATTTCCCGGCAATAAACGATAGGTCGTATTCATGTTCCAAATGAATGCATGATCTTTATAATTGGTAGCGGACGATAGCCGGCTTGTACCGTTGCTATTTAACTGCCAGCGTTTCGACAATGAATAGCTCATACTTATTCCCGAAGTCCAATAATTGGATATATAGTCATTGTTTTTTTCGGATAGTTTATTGTGCCGCGCATAACGGTTCCAGCCATTGATCCAGCCAATTTGATAACGATCCAGAATCGTATAATAGCTTTTTAAGCTGATATTTTGGCTATTTGTACCCATTTCTTGTTTTATTGCATCGATAAATTGAATTTTATTTCCCCAGTTGAGGCCAACATCGAATTGAAAATTCAATGTTTGTGTTTTGTTGAGCGGATAATTTTTATTTAAATAGCCATTAACAGCCAATAGGGGCATGGGAGTGGCAATCTGAACAAGATATCTTTGTTGTTGCCCATCTTTAAATAAAATACTGTCTGTCAATCCTTGTCTATATTGCGTATAACTCAGGCTGATATTACCCGAATAGCCATTTTGACGTTGTTCATTAAAGCTAGTCATAAAGGCTACTCTGGCACGTTGTGTCTTTTTAAGCTGTGTTGCGCCAAAAAAGCGGTAAGCGACATTGCTGTTATCATAAATAGGTCTAAGCTGGTCCAGGCTGGGATATTCTTCGTCATAACTTGCAGTTAGGGAGTTGTTTGTGTAGTATTGGCCGCTTTTATTATAATATCGGTTTAGCCGAACCTGCGGCAAAAATGTCGTGAAAGTTTGTTCCAGGTTTCGATAGTCCAATGTTGAGCGATTCTCTGATTTATATAGACGTAGCCCGGCTCCTAATGTCAGACTCATAAAGGAGCTACTTCTTCCTTGTAGATAGTGATTTTTTAGACGAAAGGATTTTTCGATGTTTGGCTCGTATTGAAGTCGGTTAAACCTGCTCAAGTGGCTTAGATCAAGGTTGACCTGCGGTTGATCGGATACTAAATTTACCACATTGTCATTGGTAGTTGTATGATAGAAACTGAGATTATTTGCAAGGGTCCAGTCAAGATATCGGACACTGAGGTTTATGTTTTGGCTAAATTCTTTGAGAGATTTGTCGTAGGTCCGATGATCTCGTCTATTTAGTTCCTGTTTATCAGCATTTGTATAGGTACTCCGCATTTCATTGAATTGTTGTGTTTCGGAGGCTGATCCGCTCCATTTCAATGTATAGGTCAGGAGCTCGCCAAATGAATTTTTGTTCGTGGTACGCACACTCATCGTAGGACTTGAATTGACATCATATAGATCTATATTGGTATTATAGGATAATTTATTTTTGCGGTATTCGCCATTATTTCGAACTGTATTTTGTGCCTGTTCGTTGGTGTAATTATATTCATTGAAGATGACCGAATTATCTAAGTTGGAGCTGTGTTCAAAATCTGCATTTGCTGTTAGATTCGTCACTCGATTGCCGACTTTTCCACCGGTATTGGTATAATTTAGGCCGGCTAAGAGGGTTCTCCTTTTGTTGTGGCTTTCGTTATCATTCGTACGCTGATTATTAATACCACTTTCATCTGAAAGAAAAGAAGTCGTTGAATGGTCTTTATTGACAATATTGTCCCAACGGCTCAGTACATTGCTTGTCAGCACGTGTTTTCGGCTGACTTGGTTGGTTCCCACAATATCATACTGATACCGGCCACTAAGTACATGCTGATTATTGATTCCTACACTTAAAAAATCTGAATCGAAATCTGCGTTGATACCGACACCTTTAAAACTGGTATTTTTTAATAATTGATCCGAGCTTTGAAGGTATTTATTGCTGTTATTACCAGAATAGGCGAGTGTATATTGTGATTTACCGGTTGACAAGTTAAAGTTCGCATGTTGTTGGTAGCGTTTACTTGTACCCCTACCATAAGATAGACTTCCGAAGTACATTTTTTCCTTACCTTTTTTTAATGTCACATTCATCTCAAGTGCCACATTAAGCGGGTTTTCTTTCTTTTCCTTTTCATCACGCTTATCGTAGATCTGCAGTTTCTGAACAGCATCTTTGGCTAGATTCTGTAATACGATCGCTTTACTGGATCCAAAAAATTCCTTGCCGTTGACCAGTATGTTGGGAATCTCTTTTCCATTGTAGGTGAAACTGCCGTCTCCCCACACCACAATGCCAGGGAGTTTACGCAATAGATCTTCTACCACGGCGTTGCTGTCCAGTTTAAAAGCATCGGCGTTAAATTCCAAGGTATCTCCGTTCATTCGGACAGGAGGGAGTACTTCTACTTCCTCCAGTTCGTTCTCCACAAAATCCATGTGGATTTTTCCGAAATTTTTGGATTCATCTTTCTTGAGGATAAATTCCCGTAGTGCTTTCTTAAAACCCTGATAGCGTAATTCCAATAAGTAGGTTTTATTGATGCCTAGATCGTTAATTGTAAATTTTCCATAGGTATCGGTCAGTGTAACCTTGTCGACGGATTTGTTGCCTTTCTCATAAACAGATACGGTAGCGGACCGTAGGACATTGTTATGTGTTGTATCAATAGCAATCCCTTCGATTTTGGCTTGAGCAAAACTTGATATGTTTAATACGATGAGAAAGGGAAGTAATAATAAGGTGTGAAAATGGGCTTTGGTCATGGATCTCATTTAAGTTTGAATCGGACAAATACAGGGTTGTTGGATTTCTCTAAGGCTTTGAGCTGTTCGCTGATGGGATGGAATTCTTCTTTTGATTTACTAATGGCAATACGGATATCACTTGGTGAAAGGAATGAGAAGAGGTATTCGCCATTGCTGTGTAAAAGATCGCCACTCATAAATTTGAGATAGTCGTTACTTTTGTCAGGGAGAATATTTGTTAGTCCGATTATACTTTTATTGGACATATTTAGGGCTATCCAAAAACTATCAGATTTTTTAAGCTCCATAATAAGATAATTTTTATAATCGATCACTTTGTCCAATGTCCGGATTTCCTCCCGATGAGTATTGTAATAATGCATGTAATTTGTAAAATCTTTTACCTTTCGGAGTTCATCTAGGTTGACTGTATTCTTTAATGGAAAGACAAATTGATAGATTTTTGAAACTCCGCTGCTATCCAATTCGAATAATTTGGTTGTATAATCAAAGCTTGCATAGGCTTTATTGTTGATGTTTGGACTTAATGCTTGATGTACACCATAAGAAATCAATACAGAATCTAGTTTTTCATATTTTACAATAACGCTATCTCCGAGTTTTAAGGCATCGATTATTTTAATTTTAGGGTCATTTAAACGAGGAGAATAATATGTCCACTTTTTAGTGCCAATTGGCGTCGCATAATCCCATTTATTATTTCGGTTACTGATAGTGTCAATAAAATTCCCATTGAGGTCATAGCGAGCCTTGATGTACCCATGTGATAGCTCGAATCCATGCTCATTAAATTGAATATTGCGGAAGAGCATAGCCCATTTTTCTTTTTCTTCTTTTTGACCGATTACACTATTTATAATTTTCAACAGATTGCCGCGGATATCATAGAGGTAAAATTCACCTTTTAAATTTACTACTCCTATACGCTCTGCGTTGCAGTTCATTTCAACAACATCGCTTAAAAGCTGATTCTTGGTTCCTTTTAGTGGAATGTATTCTAAATCACTTAATAATTCAGAAACAGTTCCGCCTTGTGTTGTTTCGGGAATTATCCTGATTTTTTCAGTTGGAATACCTTTTGCATAAATTAGATTTTGGCCTTTAACGTCTATTTTGCTCAAAATCGACAGCATGGCTAATAAGAGAATGATGGCCCTCATATTTCTTTAAGTTAATTGGTTAGGTTAAAATAAGTAATTAATTGATTATAAAAAATAGTGTTGGAGAAATCAATCGATTGTGTAAAAATAAAAAGAGATCATATTCTTCTTGAATGAAGAGAGTGTCACTTTTCGGCTCACTTAACTTATGCGAGTCCGAGTGTTCGGCTTTTTTCGGCTGATTTTTGGTATTTCTAGGGCTGGTGTCCGACCTTGATTCAATCCTGAATCTACTTTGAATCGACTCTGAAAAGGTCCGGATTGGGTTTACATAGGGCCTAGCTGGGTCTTAGGTTTGCCCTACGGGCAGGGTGTGCCCATCTTGAGCGTATCCTGATTCCATGTCCGGGTCGGACGCAACACGGGCTCAGCACGGTCACGGTGTAAATCTGCTCCGAGCATAGCACGAAGCCGGCGGGGAGGGGAACCAGAGGTTCCCGCAGGCCCTGCGCAGCAGCAAGAGCGTTATCCCCGAGTGGAACCCTTCCCCAGTAAATAAAGAAGAGTTGAGGGCTTCTTATTCCTTAGTTTAGCTTTTGTCTATAGTTAGCTTAGTATTAAGCTAGGTTTAGTTTAGCTTTGACCTATACTAAACCTAAACAAAACCTAGCTAAAACCTAAACTAAACCTAAGTAAAAAGGTAAGAAAGTGTAGCTATAAAAGGAGGTATTCCGGCGCTACCAATATTCGCTCTTGTCCATGGGCTGCGCAATTTATCCGGTGTGCATTGTGCTGCCGCTCTCGTCTACCTATTATTGGTTTCGTTCCCGCTATCCCGTCCGCTTGTTATATCCAGCGTTGCGGTGTCTTTCCGTGACCATCTTTCCGGCGGCATAATTTTATGGTCCTACCAATATCCGCTCGTTCCCAGTCTCTGCTGCTTATGTTTGCCCCTGCAGCCGGTGCTGAAATCCCCGGTGAGCTCCTTTCCCGGTGCCTGGAGCTTCTCTGTTTCCATTTGTGGTGCAGGATCAGCCGTTATTTGCCAGCTGCTGCACCTGCCGCTACCAAAAACCAAAAAGAATCTCGCACCGTTACAGGCAGTTAAGAGGAAAATGAAAATAATAAGAACGAAAGGCTTGGAAGTTTGTATTTAAACTCCCTATCTTTGCACCACTCCGCAAGGGAGGCACGGTTACCTCGAAACAGGGAATCATGAAAAAAGAAGGGTTTAACGAGAGTTGAGCGCGGAAATCGAAAAAGAGAAAAGAAAAAAAACTTGAAAAAGTTTTTGGAAGTTCAGAAAAGATTTCTACCTTTGCAGTCCCAACGGAAACGGAGGGGAAACAAAAAAAGATAAAGACGGCGCAATGCCATCGGAATATAGCGGATACGGAAGTTGAAGCGGCAAAAGTTCTTTAAGAAAACACAATCATGTAAGCGTGACGAGTAGACAGGCGAAAGTCGAAAGTCATGAACAAATTCAAGAATTAGTTCAATTCGATCCAAGATCAGAGATATAAAAAAAGAATTCTGATTATGTAAATAGTTGGAATCAAAAACTTCATTTTACAATG
>JAITTY010000013.1 GCA_031286695.1 Sphingobacterium sp.
TGAAGTAGTCAAGACTTAATCTGACAGTTGCGATAAATTAACAACTGTAAAATAGATTAGAGTTATGACAACACAAGAAAAAATCATCAAGAACAAACTGGGTGTTTTAGAACTTGCCCAGCATCTAGGAAATGTATCAAGAGCCTGTAAAGTAATGGGCTATTCCAGAGACAGCTTTTATAGATTCAAAGAATTGTATGATCAAGGAGGCGAGCTTGCACTGCAAGAACTTTCTAGAAGAAAGCCTATATTAAAGAACCGAGTAGAAGAGCATATTGAAAAAGCTGTTGTCGATCTAGCTATAGACCAGCCTGCTTTAGGTCAGTTACGTGTTTCTAATGAGTTGAAAAAGCAAGGCATATTAATATCTCCTGGAGGAGTTAGGAGTATATGGATGAGGCATGATCTGCAGACCTTCAAGCTCAGATTAAAAGCCTTAGAGGCAAAGTCTGCACAGGAAGGTATTGTTTTAACGGAAGCTCAGCTTGTAGCTCTGGAAAGAGCTAAAGAAGAGAAAAAGGCACACGGTGAGATAGAAACTCATCATCCCGGATATCTAGGTGCTCAGGATACATACTATGTCGGGAATATTAAGGGAGTTGGACATATATATCAGCAAACTTTCATTGATACCTATTCCAAAGTCGCTTTTACAAAGCTGTATGATCGTAAGAATGCATTAGTTGCTGCAGATATGCTAAATGATCAGGTCGTACCATTTTTCGAGCAACATGACTTAAGGTTGTTAAGGATATTGACAGATCGAGGAACGGAATACTGCGGGGTAAGAGACCAGCATGAATATCAGCTCTATTTAGCCATCGAAGATATAGATCACACAAAAACCAAAGCAAAAAGTCCTCAAACAAATGGTATTTGCGAACGTTTCCATCGTACTATTCAGGACGAGTTTTATGCAGTTGCATTCAGAAAGAAAGTATACCGAAGCATTCAGGAACTCCAAAACGACCTTGATCGTTGGATGACGTACTATAATCAGGATCGTACCCATACAGGAAAGTATTGCTTTGGAAAGACACCTATGCAGACCTTCAATGATACAATTAATTTGGCAAAAGAAAAGATGCTGGAGACACTAAAAGAAGATCAACTTGTTACTTATCCGGTGCAAGAAAATAAGCAACAAGTTGAATCTATAGATTTTGCGGAAACATTACTATATTCGAATAGGCAATCTGACAATTTTTAAAAACAACCAACTGTCAGATCAAGTAGTGGCTATTACAGCTAAAGCATGTGAGCAATGCGCCATCGCATGCAATAAACTAGCTGCATAACCCCATACTTGCATATATCAAAATTTTCCTGATCATCTGTCAGGAAAATTTTTCCTAATTTAAAATACCTCTTTCAAAAGCAAATTTAACCAGATGTGCCGTATTTTTTACACCCGCTTTGTCGATGAGATTCTGACGGTGGCCCTCAACAGTACGCTTACTTAAAAAAATCTTATCTGCTATTTCTACATTCGTGTAGCCTTCCGCAATCAATTTTAAAACTTCCAATTCCCGCTCCGAGATATCAAAATCCGTTTGCAATTCCCCCGGGATCTGTGCATAACTCTGTCCAGAACGGACTTGATCTAAAAGTATCATGGCAATTTCCTCACTCATATACCGACCACCGTTTGCAATGTGATTCAATCCAAAAAGCAATTCGTGATAGCCAACATTTTTGACCAAATAGCCAGCAAGACCAGATTCAAATGCCTCGATGACATAATTAATCTGATTTAGCATGGATAGTATAACTACTTTAATAGAGTCATACTGTTTGTTTAGGACCTGAAGTAGTTCCATGCCGTCCATCTCATCCATACTGATATCTGTTAGGACAATATCAGGAATAGGATTTGAGCTTAAGAATTGGAGAGCTTCTTTTCCATTCGACGCTTCACCAACAACTTCAAATCCATCTTGTGATTCTAATAGTAATTTTATACCGTTACGTACAACCATGTGGTCTTCAACCAATAGGATTTTTATCATTATTATCTTTTTAAATAGTCAATTTTAGTAAAATACCTGTCGTCAATGTGTCATTCATGATGCGCGCATTGTAGAGCTCAGCAATCTTCATCAAACGCATTGGACTGTTTTCGAGCTTTGATACCGATAAGGCTTCTCCTTGCTGAAAAAATGGTGATACTTTAACAAGGATTTCAAATTCAATCACCTGCACTGAAATTGAGATGGCCTGCGAGGGGACTTCATCATTTAAATATTGGAATATTGCAGTCAGCAATTTAAATAGATGAACTTGTGCCTGATGATGTAGTTCCCGCAATTGAGGGTCAAGCAGCGCATCAATTGTAAAACCGGATCGTTTCTTGTAACTGGCCACCACTTCATCAAGGGCATGAAAAATTCCCAGGTCATTTAATATGGGATTATACAGTAATCCCGCTTTATTACGGATTTCTACAACTAAAGTACTCAATGAATCACGCAGACAACGCAATTCTTCAAAATCTCCATAACGGTTTGTAAAATTCTGAAGAGATATACGCATCCCATAGAGCTCCTGAGCAAGCTCATCGCGGAAATATCGTCCTATTCTTCCAATATCATCCTGCTGATTTCTAATAATCGACTTGTAAAAATCTTCTTGACTACCTTCCCATATCTGCTTTAATTCCGACTGATCTTTCAGGCCTTCAGATTGGCCTTTCGCTCCTTCCGATAGGTCAAAATATAGTTTTTTGTTCTCGTCCCCCATATTGTTTTCCATTTCATGTTATAACTAATAACCACTTCAAGGCATGAACAGTTTTAAAAATTAACACCTATTTAAATAAAAAATGTATTCTTTAAAGTACTACGTATAAATACGTGCAGGAAAAAGATAAAAGGGGGAATTGGGACAGGAAAACACTTGTTGTTAAAGTATAAAGATTGGCAAAACAGTCCATTATCGAGGTGAAAACAAAAGGTAAAACATTGAATTTCAAAAATTTACAAAAAACAAGTATTAATATACTTAGATATACTCTAATTAGAGTCACGTATCTAAATTACCTTTTCTAGCATCTTAATTGTAGTAAGTGTAGACAAGATAGACACTTAAAATTTGATAATATGGAAAATACAACAATCGATCAACTGTTTAAGGAAAAAAGACCTACATTAAAATATTTGGCAGCGCAATTTACAAACGATCCGGATGAACGGGAAGATTTGGTTCAGGAGACCATGGTGAGGTCACTAGCATCTATCGAAAAATTCCTGAAACATCCGAAATTAATGTCTTGGCTCTATATCATTATGAAAAATACGTATATCAATCAATATACACGTAATAAAAGATTAGAGAATTACAGAAGCGAATACATCAGCACGGGTTATCGTAATGAAATAACCACCAATCGCGGAGAAGATAATTTTGTTGCTTCTGATATACAGCATGCCCTCAATAATTTATCGAAGGATTATTATAATGCCTTTGCCATGTTTTTGGAAGGGTTTAAATATTACGAAATTGCAGAGCACTTGCAAATACCGGAAGGAACAGTGAAAACACGTATACATATGGCACGGAAATCATTGCAAAAGCAGCTAAAGATTTACTCGAAAAGTATAGATTAAAAGATTATTCAAAATAAAAAAGCAGGTGAAATACCTGCTTTTTTATTTTGAATAATCTAAGGTAAATTAGACAGGATCAATCGCAGCTATCGTGAATATTTAGTATATTTAGCATAGCAAATCAATAAGTTAACTATAAATCTGAGGACTTTACGAGATGAAAAAGAAATCGATCTTCATTATTTTTACGGGTTTAATCGGAATCATGCTTGTGATTTCCTGCCATTCCGGATCAAAAGAAAGCGAAAATCGGATACGGGTAAGTGGCGAAGGAAAAATTAGGATTATGCCGGATCAGGTTACACTAACAATCAACACAGCTTTCACAAAACCGAGGATGATTGATGCTGTTCGAGAAACCCAGGCAACTGTTGATACCGTAATCGCTTTGCTCCAAAAATATGGAAATAAAAAAGAAGACATTAAAACAAGTAGCGTATCTGCAAATAAGGATTATCAGTACATAGGAAATACAAATAAATTTGTAGGCTATCAAGCACAGCAAACGATCGATTTTGTTTTACATGATTTGTCCAAATTTACCGAATTAACAGGCAAATTACTGGAAACCAAAATAAGCGGAATCGGATCCATATCATTTGATCATTCTAAAGCAGATAGTATACTGAGAGAAGCCGATTTAATTGCTTATGATGATGCCTTAAAGTCTGCAAAAAAACTTGCATCTAGAGCAAATGTAGAAATCGGCAAACTATTGTTTTTATCCAACGACGGCAGTGCTTCCAACGAGTCAACACAATATCGAACTGGTATGGCCCTGGAAACCTTCAATAAGGCCTATGGTGGCGAAGGCTTTAAAATTGCACCCGAAGTCCTGGAGTTTAAAAGAACAATATTTACCGAATTTGAAATTAAATAGCTAACAAGGAAGGATATAGCTAACAAGGAAGGATAAAGAATCTAGCATTTAAATGCCATTCGCAAATCATCATGCATTTATTTAACTTTACAGTAAAATATACAACAATGCATTTTTCTTATTTTATCGGCATTTATTTTATTGTAGCCTGTACAGCAGCTTCGTGTCAAAATTCAACGACTGGTTCAACCGATCAGCAAAAAATACGCATACCAGGCAAAGAAGCATCTCTTTCCCCAGCGATTGAGCAAAAAGCAGTTGTAGAATCTAATCAATCCGCCCAGCCTAAAGATTCATTGATTGATAGCCAAATTCTTATGCCTTATACCTATCGTGTTTTTGACGATAACAATGTGTCTAAAATCATTAACCCAAGTTGGCTCGAACTACATCGAAAAGATGGCAAGTACAATATAGGAAAAGCGGTTTACTCCATCGCTTATGAAAAAGAGGAACCTTGTGCAGGATTACCGACAGAAACGATCAATCCGAAGGCAGATGTACTACTTTTCTTCAATATTTCAGCATTGCAACCCGGCCCCGTGGATAGCATTCCCTTTCATAATAAAATCGTTCCCCCAAATCAGCCAATGGAATTTTCCTTTAAAAATGATAAATATAAGTTGGTGGCTGCTGGAATAGAATTCTATAAGGACGAAAATACAAACATTGAACATCCGGGATATACCTTAAAACTTTTCATCAATAATAAGTTTATTCGGACGCTTATTGATCAAGATGCCTATCATGATACCGCAACAGAGCTTGAGTTTATTGGTGATCTGGATAGGGACGGTATATTGGATTTTATAATTTCAAGCCCAAGAGATTATGAAGAGCATCGTAAAATACTCATCTTATCAACGCAAAAATTTCCTTACGTTGGGACTGTTCAATTTGACTGTTAACGGGACAAATAAAACGAACTATTCATGGCAGATCCTGCGGAAAAACAGCTATCTCCATAAACGATTAAATGCGGGGAAACATAGTATCTATTTTTTTCGTATATTTAATATATAATTCATATTCTGTTCATATGAGTTTCGTTACTTTATAATGCGATAGTTAATGTAGTCAACGGAGTTAATGTATCTATTATGAAAACGATAAACTATTTTTTCCAGCGGATTATATTTAGGATCTTTTTAGGTCGATTTAGTTCATTCTATTCACCATTGAGATTCCACAAAACTTAGTTGTTTTAAAAACGGCATTGAGGTCCGATAATTTTATTTTTATAAATGCTTTTAACCAAAGATGCCTTTGGCAAAGATTTTATTTGGGGAGTTTCTACAGCTGCCTATCAGATTGAAGGAGCACATGATTTACATGGAAAAGGTCCTTCCATCTGGGATATATTCGTCAAGAAAAGAAATCGCATATTTCAGAATCAGCATGGCAATGAGGCATGTGATTTTTATAATCGCTATATCCAGGATTTGTATTTGATGAAGGGAATGCATATTCCAAACTATAGATTCTCTTTATCATGGAGCCGTATATTTCCAGCGGGCACTGGTGAGATAAATCAAGCTGGATTGGACTTTTATGATCGTTTGATCGATCTATCGCTCGAATTAGGGATAACACCCTGGGTTACATTATATCATTGGGATCTTCCACATGCATTAGAAAAAAAAGGCGGCTGGGTAAACCGTGAAGTGAAAGATTGGTTTGGAGAATTTGTTTCCAAATGTGTCGATGTCTATGGTGATCGTGTCAAGAATTGGATGGTTTTGAATGAACCTACCGTATTCACCGCTGCAGGCTATTTTTTCGGTGTACATGCGCCAGAAAGGAAAGGTCTCGGTAATTTTTTGGCGGCAGCGCATCATGCGGCCCTAGCTCAGGCTCAAGGTGGAAGGATCATTAAGTCATTGCTGCCCGATAGCGAAGTAGGAACGACTTTTTCCTGTTCTCATGTCGAGCCATTCACAACGAAAGAAAGAGACATTATTGCGGCAAAGAAAGCCGACGTTTTGCTCAATCGTTTATTTATAGAGCCCTTATTAGGAATAGGCTACCCGACCAAGGAGATCAAGATACTGAATAGAATTGAAAAGTACATGCAGGCCGATGATGAAAGGGATCTGAAATTTGACATGGACTTTATTGGTGTACAGAATTATACACGGGAGATTATACGATATGCGATGTTTGTTCCTTACCTTCAGGCAAAAATTGTATCAGCCAAAGAGCGTAAAGTTGAATTGACCGAAATGAACTGGGAAGTTTATCCAGCTTCGATCTATCATATGCTTAAGAAATTTAGTGCCTACCCCAATATCCCTCCCTTAATCGTTACCGAGAATGGCGCTGCATTTCCTGATCAAATCGAAAATGGCCTTGTTCACGATCCCAAAAGGTTAGACTATCTGCAGCAAGCTTTACATCAAGTTTATCGAGCGAAGCAAGAGGGGATCAATGTCAATGGATACTTTGTATGGACGTTTCTTGACAACTTCGAATGGGCCGAGGGATATCGGCCAAGATTTGGACTGGTGTATGTTGATTTCAAAAATCAACAGCGTATTATAAAATCCTCTGGTCATTGGTATGCAGACTTTTTAAAATAATTGGAATGCTTAATTATCTTTATGACGAGATACATTATTTGTAATTTTCAATAAAATTATTCCCAGAAGTAATGCCGCAACGATACTGAGTATGGTCACTAGGGTATTCCTTCCATTATCTGCCCAGAAATACAGTGATAGTCCACCTAAAATACATGGCACAGCGATAACTATAAATTTAACCCAATACACCCGGTCTTCTTCCTTACGGATAGTCTTCGTTTCGACAGCAGCTAAAACAGCTGCCTTATTCGTTTTAAAATAGGTGAGAATCATTTCGATTTCATCTGCGCGCAATTCGCGGGGACGTATTATCCTTTCTTTCAATGCAATAAGTAAAGTTTTGCCATCTCGTTGGACTGAAATAATATCAACCATTGGAAAGCGTTTTTTATACCCCATAGGATTCACGGCGTAACCTTTATAATCACTGTTTTCCGGACATAAACAGACAAAATAATCCGAATTCATGGAG
Organism: Sphingobacterium sp.; assembly: GCA_031286695.1. GTDB lineage: Bacteria > Bacteroidota > Bacteroidia > Sphingobacteriales > Sphingobacteriaceae > Sphingobacterium. The sequence goes on from JAITTY010000013.1 coordinate 7,540, forward strand.
AAGATCACATCAGAATGCACCCGTCTGGTTTCTTTCCAGACATCGATAGCAGGCTTAATGGCGGTAAGCAATAGGCATTGAAAAATAAATATACCAAAAGAAAGACTGAATATCCATGACAAAGAAAATGAAAGGGCTAAAAAAACGATGATAAACCAGATTACATTTGACCAAAAGTCAATTTTGCGCTGCAAAAGATAGAAAACAATGACACAAATGATTGGGGCAATGCTGGATTTCCAATCCCAAAATATACTCACGATTCCAAGAATTGAAAACAGCGCATAATTCACTAGCTGAAAGTACGCTGACTTCCGCTGAAAATTAGTTCTTTTAATTTCAATGATATTTTCCAATGTGTTCTTTAATGAAAGAAAAAAATCTCTTTAGCTAATATATCTTTGATTGCATAAATATAAATATCTTTAGTAAATATAAACGCGTAAAAAATACAAAGCACGACAATGAAAACTTTTCAATTTAAATCCCATAATGTTAAAAAGGGCCTGATCTTCGGATTTGGTTACTTAATTGTTGTATTTATTCTATTCTGCTTAGTTTTTGGCGGTATAAATGGGCTCGCTGATGCGGTCAACAATTTTGGTTCGGCGAAGGGCCTTGGCATCTTGGTTGCTGTAATCGTAATCGGCCCGCTAATTATACTATTGCAATTCATCAACCCTAAGATCGAAATACAAGTTGACAAAGATAAGTTATCTATTAAACAGCCGAAAAAGGAGGACAAAGTTATCCTGCTAGATGTCATTGATAAGATGGAAATTAATCACGCTCTGGTCAACCAGCTTCAGCTATTCGGCAAAAATGGACAGCTGCTAACGACGATACATCCTCAGAACGATATGAATGTTATTTTCGCTATTGCAGATGCCATCGCGCAGCATGGCGGATTTATACAAAAAAAGGGAAATAAAAAAATCTTTGGCAATCCTGTTGAAACCATCTCCTATTCGAAACAATAACGATATATACTGGATTCCATGAAGAGGATGACAAAAATTCGATATTTATTTTTAGTTGGTTTAACCATACTCTTAGGATTGCTCTCACGCAAAATATCAGCCATACCTCCCATTACTGGAGATGTGCTTTATGCGGTGATGATTTATTGGTTGTCGCGATTTTTATTTACGGGGAAATCATTGTTATTTTCTTTTGTAGCTACAATCATTTTTTGTTTTAGCATCGAGTTTTTACAACTTGTACAATGTCCATTACTTAGATCGATAAGAAGCAATCCCCTACTGCGGCTAGTATTTGGTCAGGGTTTTCTGTGGTCAGATCTAGTCGCCTATTGTATTGGAACCATCGGTGCTGCTTTATGGGACTATACGAGGTCTCGAAAAATAGACATGACAGACAAAGTGCGGGATAAATAGCTTTACTTGGTGGTTTTAGCTCCCATATCCTTTCCCATCTTTTCGTAAACAACATCATTAGGCTGCCAAAGTTCTATTTTATTCCCTTCGATATCCATGATATGAACAAATTTACCATAGTCAAATGATTCGATGGTATCAAGAACTGTGACCCCCTCTTTTTTCAATGCATCGACCAATAGCTCCATGTTTTCTACGCGATAATTGATCATAAAGTCTTTATCTGAGGGGGCAAAATAAGTTGTATTTTCTTTAAAAGGGCTCCATTGCGTAAATCCTTTTTTTGTACTATCGCCCCCCTGATACCACTCAAATACGGCGCCATACGAGTTTGTCGTTAGGCCTAAGTGCTCGGCATACCAGGCCCTAAGTTTTTTGGGATCCTTGCACTTAAAGAAAACTCCACCAATTCCGGTCACTCTTTTTAACGTCGTGGTTCTACTCGGATGTGTCAAGTTATTAAAAGCATATCCCATTCCAAATGCCAATAAGATAGTTCCGACAAATAAGGTTCTTTTCATTATACAATAAGATTACATACAACTTGCTTCAATCTCTTTCGAATTTAATGTTTTCCCTTCAGAGATTAGTGAAAAACGAGATTGTATTTATACATTTGATTTTCATAAGATTCGCCCTCCTACCGGAGGAACAATTTTAGATAAATCACTGATAGTTACTGTGTTTATAATAGATAGATTTATGTATAACTTTAAAAATGATTATTCGGAAGGGGCACATCCTCACATTTTAGAGAAACTTGTTGAAACCAATCTGATACAGCAATTGGGTTATGGAGAGGATGATTATTCGAAAGAAGCAAAGACGATTTTAAGAAATAAGATTGATAACCAGCATGCTGTTATCCATTTTTTATCTGGGGGAACACAAACAAATCTGCTTGTTATATCCTTTCTCTTACGTGTGCATGAGGCGGTGATCAGTGCAAAAACAGGGCATATATCTGCAAATGAAACTGGTGCTATAGAAGCAACTGGACATAAAGTCATTACTGTTGAAACAGCGGACGGAAAATTGACACCTGAAGATATCACCAAGACACTAAACGACCATGCTTTGGCACCACATGTGGTAAAGCCACGGATAGTTTATATTTCTAATTCGACTGAAATCGGCACGATATATTCTTTGGCAGAGCTGAAAGCGCTATACCTATGCTGTCAGCAGCAGCAACTGTTGCTTTACTTGGATGGTGCACGCCTAGGTCATGCCTTGACTGCAGAAAACAACGATCTAACATTTGCAGCTATCGCTAAGTACAGTGATGTTTTCTATATTGGTGGAACAAAAAATGGTGCGCTTTTAGGGGAAGCAGTTGTGTTTAATCGCCCCGATTTAGCGCAGGATTTTGATTATGCAATTAAACAGAAGGGTGCTATGCTCGCTAAAGGCAGAGTGCTTTCCATTCAATTTCTAGTGCTATTTAAAGATGATCTGTATCTTGAACTGGCATGGAAAGCGAATTCACTTGCTATGCGGATGGCGAAGGCCATCAAGGATAGAGGTTATTCTTTTCTCACGGATTCCACGACAAATCAGATTTTCCCAATTTTACCTAAATCAGTCATCAATACACTGCTTTTAGATTATCAATTTTATATATGGAAGGAAATAGATCATGATCATGCAGCAATCCGTTTGATTACCTCCTGGGCCACAGACGAGACACAGGTCAATAACTTCATAAACGACATACTGAATTCATAGGCGGCTCAACACCTTGCTCATCTAGATCATAAACGAAAACACCCAATAAGTAACCATATACTTATTGGGCGTTTCCTATAAAATTAAAAAGACTAATCTTTAGGTTCCAGTGCTTTCCACACTCCTGCTGCTACAGCCGCTCCTACGAGAGGCGCAACAATAAACAGCCAAAGCTGTGATAATGCCTGTCCACCGGCCAGAACTGCGGGTCCAAATGAACGGGCTGGATTAACCGATGTACCTGTCACCGGAATAGCTACTAAATGGATCAGAAGAAGTGTAAAGCCGATAGCGAGTCCGGCCATTGTACTATTGCCCACCTTCGAAGTCGTTGCCAGGATCACAAATAGAAAGATAAAGGTTAATACAGCTTCAATCAGAAAGGCCGAAACAGTGCCATATTCGTTTTGATAGCCCTTACCCCAGCCGTTTGAACCATAAGCCCACTCACCTGCGGTAAATCCGCCCAATTGCCCGCTTAAAATCTGCTGGAGCACAAATGCACCCAAGAGCGCACCGATAAATTGAGCGACAATATAGACGATCGCATCCTTGGCAGACATTCTTCCTGCCAATAATACGCCAACTGTCACCGCAGGATTAATATGACAGCCAGAAATTCCCCCAATTGCGTAGGCGAAAACGACAACCGATAGACCGAAAGCGACGGCAATACCCAAGAGCCCCAGCCCAGAAAGGCCACCCATGGTGTTGGCTCCTGCAATAGCGGCTGCTCCGCAGCCAAAAAGCACCAAACCAAATGTTCCAATGAGTTCGGCGACAAATTTTGAAGATGTTTTAATTTCCATATGAATCTGTTTATAACTTAGTTAACTCTAATTTAATCATTTTCCATATAAAATTATACTGCTAAATAAATTATTGTAGAACAATATCCACACAGGTAAAAAACAACTCAAACAAGATTTCGAAATTAATTTAGCCAGATTTCATCACAGGCGATAAGTGCCTTTCGCTTCGGATGGTACCTCCATTCAGGTAATTTTGGCAATGGTTCAGCATAAACCTTGACCACTTTGATATGGTCATTTATTAATGCGCGATAACGGACCTTCTCCAAGGTATAATCCTCTTCTACAGATTCAAGCTTATGGAAAAGTACTTCCTGAAAATCCGTACCATTCTTAGACACAGAAATCCTGATTTCCTTCGGTGGAAATATCCAATGCCTGGCGTCCTTTAGAAAATTAAGCTCAATGGTATCTATCTGCTTCTCCTGTTTAAAATCAAAAGTGATATCTATTGGATCACCATTCCACAACAGCCAATTATAACTATAATCCATATAACCGGGTACGCTATCCGTTAGTGTCTTCAGTCCGTTAGCAGGGAAAGAAGGATCAAACGGGTATTTCAATTTTATAGTTGCATCCGAGGCTTTGTTCGCTCTAACGCCAGCGTTGAATATCTCCATCCACTCCTTTGCATAGCCATCTGGGGATAGTCCACCCTCGGCGAGCTCCACGACGCCTAGTTTTTTGGCATCTTCAACAAATTGTTTTACTTTACGGCTGACATTGGGTCTTACCCTCCAGCGTCCCTCCTTTTGCTCAAATATACCGTGTTGATGCGGACCATAAAATCTGGCTTGTTGCAAATACGTATAATCCAGTCCCAATCCAATACGTCTAACACGCGACTCCAACATTGGATTTCCTTCACTGGCAACTTCGGCCTTTTCCAGTAATGTACTATACTGGTCCATGGCTTCTGGACTTAAAAAGTCCTTTCTATTGTCAATTGGATTTCCATAGATCGACAGCGCTGACGAGGCTCCGGGCAAATGATTTCTTCGTTGGACGAGATAGGCTTTGATAAACGGTCCAGCCTGACCATAATAGCCCTCGATAAACTCGTCGGTTAGCTGCTTTTCTGAAAGCCCTGTATTCCAGGCGAGATTAGCCAATACATAGGCGTTTAGTTCAGCCATATCACTATATGTGCCTCCGCCCCCCTGCAAAAAGACTCCTTCAATACCCTGTGACTTCAAGTACTGCAAACTCGATTCCATCGTACCTTGGATTGGAAAAGGTGCAAGATAATTGGTAAACTGTGTCAGATAATCCCATACAAATACATGTTTAGCCTTAGCTTTCCAAGCCCCCAATTGTCTACGGAATGCTGCCGCAGAAGGTTCACTCTCCATGTCATTTTTTCTAAAAGCATCGATATTACTTAAAATAACGGTGACATTATCTGCAACACGAAGCTGTGCTGGAGCATTTGCAGATTCCAGATAGGCCAGTGTAGTGAATTTCTTGTCGGGAAATTGAGCAGCTACTCTATTTACGAAACGGATCAATGAGCCCTGTGGCCCACCTTCTTTCCTATCAATAGCCTGGCAACGATCACAGGTACAGCTACCGATATCATCGTTAGCCGCAATGGACCAGTAGATAGCCGCCGGATTTTCGAGCATCTTTTGTTTAAAATAGGCTACTGTGTGATGAAAAACTTCCTCATTGGATAAACAAAGTTGAATAGGCTGACGTTTTCCATCATATAAAGAATAATATTCAGGATGATCTTTAAAATAAATTGATGGCGGTAATATTTTACTAAAGTTATGCCCCCAATCGCCCCATCTTTCCTCCAGATTATGCAATCCATACCAATCCATATACTCCTGATCTAACTCCACAGGGAAATAAACCTCTCTAAACTTAAAATCGGGTTTGGCATAAATCTTTAAGTCTGAATCTACAGCTAAGAGCGTTAATTTGGGGATATATGTATTTTCCTTGCCTACATACCATTTTCTCCCGCCTATGATATCCCTTACATACCGATAGGCTGCAAACAATACACCTTTGCCACTTCCTTTGATATAGATACTATTCCTTACAGCTTGAATGGAATAACTATCCTCAGGGAATGCACTGCTTATAGGCATTTTCTCTAAAAAAATGGAACGGGTTCCTTCCAATGTAGCGCCTATTGCAAACTTGGTACCTGTGCTTTCCGCCGTAAATACGTTGATAACGTCCACAGCTTTTTGTAAGACAGGATCCTGCATATTGGCTTGAATTACATAATCCGTTTTTCCATTTTCAACCAATGTAATTCTTTCCTTACCTTGAACTATCGTTACAATAGACAATAAGCATAACATAAACTTCCACATCATATTAAAAATACTTCCAGCCCCCCTAAGTGTAAAGCATCTATTTTCTAAAACTAAGCATGGCCGATTCTTAAACGTACACGTGAAATCAGTTCAGAAGGAGCAATGGGTTTTTTAATATAATCATTCGCACCAACCTCAAATCCTTCTACAATGCTGTTATCATCACGGTAGCCAGAAATAATAATAACAGGCACCTGATTATTCGTATTGCCCTTTCTAATGCGATCAATAATTTCGTAACCATTGGCAAAAGGTAATGCCAGATCCGTTATGACTAAATCAATTGTTTCGTCAGAAACCAATGCGAGTGCTTCTTTGCCAGATTTGGCAAGCAATAGATCATAGCCCTCCCTAACAAGAACAAATTGCATTGTGCCCAATAGAATTTCATTATCTTCGATAACAAGAATTCTCTTTTTTTCGTTCCCCATAGCGGTAAATTTTTAGTTTTTCACAGTGGTACAAAGTTTCGAAAAAAAAGAAAAACTCCTTGTAGATTAACAACTACAACCCTATTAAAAGCATTTAAACAAAGAATTTAATCATTAGCTTTAATTTAAATGACATTGCAATGACATCTAAACCAAGCGATATAAAAGTTAAACAACTAAACTAGTATGTAAAATTTCAACTTCTCGGATTAGATGGCGGATAATATCCGCTGTCGATAGTTCACTGTAAGGGTGAATGGATTGCCCGGCCCAAATATTTACAAAATCAACCTTTTGATGCGCCCTTGCTACCTTTCTTAATTCGCCCGTCAACTTATTTTGATAAGGGTACGGCAGGATCTTTTTCGAAGCATCCAAAACTTCGATAAACTTATTCTTAATCCCTCTGGCATAACGTCCTGAAAAGCTTCTTGTCAATACAATCTCCGATTCCTGCACCTGTGAAAGGCGCTTTTTCTCAAAATCTTGCAAGGCGCTCTCTTTAGATCTAAGCAGTAAACTACCGATCTGATAACCGGCAGCTCCCAATAGCGTCGCCGACTGGATAGTCCTTCCATTATAAAGGCCTCCGGCATAAATTAAAGGAACACTGACCTGTTCTTTCACTTGTGGCAGCAGGGAAAATCCGCCGATCTCCGGAACAGGCATCTCATCAAAACTTCCACGATGCCCTCCAGCCTCCAATCCCTGCACACAGATAATATCGATACCCGCCTCTTCCAAAGCTATAGCCTCCCTCACCGAAGTACATGTACCAATAATAGTTACATCATTATCCTTCAGGCGTTTTATACTCTGCGTATCTAAATTACCAAAAGTAAAGCTTACGACTTTACAGGGATGCGCTAGAATAGCGTCGATTTGCTCTCTATAATCGGTTATACGAATGCTATCAAGTGCTGGTAAAGTCACTTCTAGGTCATGCGCCCTGGCGAGTTCCTCCACAAAGACCTTTGTCTCGTTGTATTGTGCACGCAAATCAGCTGATATCTCTGGAATAGTATTCACAAAAATATTGACAGCAAAGGGGGTATTCAAATTTGCAGCTGTTGAACGAATCAGATCGCTGCAGCGATCTGCTGGAAGATCGCCTAAAGATAAGGAGCCGAGCGCACCGGCACGCGAGGCCGCAATAACCATTTCGGGGGTAGTAACACCAAACATGGGGGCCTGGATAATTGGATATTCAGTACCTATTAATTGTGTGATTTGATTTGACCACTTCATATCAGGGATAATTTTTAATCATTAAAAATCGACGATAATACCGTTATTGTGATTGCTCTAATTTAGATCTTTTTAGCACAAAATATACGATGCTGTTGATAAAAAGATCCTGGAAAGCGCATACCAAATAACCGATTTATACCGTATATTTAGAATATCGTATTACGTAACAATCAATTTTATGAAAATCGCCTTCTTTTCGACAAAACCTTACGACAAATTATTCTTTGAACAGGAAAATAGCACTTATGGTTTTCAGTTTAATTTCTATGAAACGCATTTAGGTCCGCATATCGTCAATGCTATTGAAGATGAAAAAGTTGTCTGTGCATTCGTCAATGATAAACTAAACCGACAGGTTATTGAGATACTTGCACAAAAGGGTGTGGAACTCATCGCCTTGCGCTGTGCCGGTTTTAACAACGTTGACCTGGAAGCTGCTAAAGAGTTTGGAATAAAGGTTTGCAGGGTCCCCGCTTATTCACCTGAAGCTGTAGCCGAACATACAATGGCTATGTTGCTCACCCTTAATCGAAAAACACATAAAGCTTATAATCGGGTAAGAGAGCAAAATTTTGCATTAAATGGTCTTTTGGGGTTTAACCTTTACCAGAAAAAGATTGGGGTAATTGGTACAGGAAAAATTGGAAAGGCTTTTATCAAGATTGCATTGGGATTTGGCGCAAACGTCCTCGCCTATGATTTATTTCCAGATCCGCAACTGGCCGCACAAGGCGTCAGTTACAAATCATTGGATGAGGTATTTCAGGAATCGGATATCCTTTCACTTCATTGTCCGCTCACTCCCGAAAATCACTATCTCATTAATAAGGAATCTTTGGAGAAAATGAAAAATGGTGTTACTATTATTAATACGAGCAGAGGAAATCTCATCAACACCAACGATGTCATTAAGGCCCTTAAAGAACGAAAAATTGGCCTTCTCGGCATTGATGTTTATGAACAAGAAGAAAAGTTGTTTTTTAAAGACTTATCGACAACAATCATTGAAGATGAAACAATACAATTGTTGATGAGTTATCCGAATGTTCTGGTCACAGCACATCAGGCCTTTTTCACAACAGAAGCCTTAACAGAAATTTCGCAAAGAACCCTGCGAAGCATTGCTGACCTATCCACCAAAGGAACGACGGATGCAGAGGTCTTGTTGTAAAGGAACAGATAGCTGCCTACCCCCTTTCGCTTTTATAACTTTCCCACCAGTCATCAAGTCTTTCGATGACTGGTAATAAAGTTTTGCCCAATTCACTAAGTTTATATTCCACTCGTGGCGGCGATTCAGCGTAAATCTGTCTGCATAAAATACCATCCCGTTCAAGCTCACGGAGCTGAACAGTTAGTGTTGTTTGGGCCATATCTTCCATTTCCCGCCTCAATTCACCAAATCTTTTAGGGCATTGCTTGGCAATAGCTTTAATGAGCAGAACTTTCCATTTCCCCCCGATGATCTTAAAAATTCCGTTAACATCACAACAGGCCCCAAAATTTTCACTTTTTTTTTCATTCATAATCATCTCATACTGACCATTAGTTCATAAAAACATACTAAGTACATAACTTATAACTACTTGATTGTAAAAAATATCCAAACTATTTTTAACCGTAAAATTATTAAAAACTTTCTATATGCGCTTTCAAATTAAAGATTTACTTCATATTTTCTTGCTCTCAACAGGCATATTTCTTTTCGTGATAGATCTTTTTATTATTAATGTATCCTTACCTACGATTCAGCATTCACTACAGCTAAGCAATAGTGATACACAATGGATTATCATCCTTTACATCATTGGTTACGCAAGCCTTCTCATTAATGCTGGCAACGCGGGAAACCATTTCGGAAAGAGAAAATTATATTTAATAGGAATGGCAGGTTTCACCCTTGCATCCCTCGTCTGTGGTCTATCCAATCATCTTTACATGCTATTGGCGGGTAGACTGATACAGGGAATCAGTTCCGGGCTTATGGTTCCGCAGGGTATAGCGTTAATCACCTTACTTTTTGAAAACCGGGAAAAAAGAGCGATGGCATTGGGCATCTATGGAAGCATAGCCGGTATTGCCTCTGTTATTGGTCAGCTCTTGGGCGGAATACTTCCTGATCAGACTTGGATAAACGAAAGCTGGCGTCTTATTTTTCTAATTAATGTCCCAATAGGATCACTTGCCTGCCTAGCGGTTTACCGTTACACGCCTAAAGATCAAGTGAACGGACAATCTCCGCGCTCTTTCATGCCTATGATAACACTATTTATTCTTTTAATGGGAATTATTTTTCCATTAATTATGGGACCTGAACTGAAATGGCCCTTATGGTCACTGCTGCTGTTGGGAACAGCAATCGTCCTTTTCATCGTATTTATCAGAAAGCAAAGAGCATTGGAGCAAATGGGATATGCTAGTCTCCTCAATTTCTCTCTATTCAATAACCGGGTTTTCAATTTAGGATTGCTAGCAGCATTAGCCTATTACATGGTACAGGATGCTTACTTTATTATTAATTCCAATTACCTTCAAAATCAAAAACAGTATTCGGCTACAATGACAGGAATTGCCTTTGTTTATCAAGGTATTGGTTATGTACTGGCAAGTGTCGTTGTCAGCAAATTGATCCAGCGGCATGGAAAGATGGTTGTCCTTTTCGGCCTAGGGATTATGATCTTAGGGTTACTGTCTCATCTTTTTGTTTTCAATACATTGCTTTTAGATCCGCATCAGGTACATGCGCTCTTCTTTTTCTATGGTATTGGCTGTGGCAGTGTATTACCTGCATTGATGACACTTGCATTAAAGGATCTTCCTGAAAAATTAGTTGCAGTAGGATCGGCCATCTATCTCACAGTACAGCAACTATCTATTTGTTTAGGAATTGCATTTATTGTCGGTGTATTCTTACATCAACAAAAAGCTAGATTTTTCTTTTGGCAGGACATTTCCTCAGCCTATGGTTACGCAACGACATTATCGGTCATATTACTTTTATGTGTGGTAAGTTTAATAAGCTATTTACCTTCAGAAAAAGTAAAATAAAACCAAATGTAGTTCAATATTTCAATCGATGGGATAAATACTTAAAGTCGTTGATGAGATCGTTAATCTGCTGCCTTATACTTATTTATTAATGCGTAATCATATGGGATACGCATACTCAGCGGAGCCGCTTCCCATATATCCCCGCCGTCGGGCAAATAGAAATCATAGGCATTATCCAGGAAATTTTCACCACTGGGAGCTTCCTGCCACTTTTTCTTTTCTCGATTATACAGGAGTATCATGCAGCTCACACAGATCCCTTTGTCTTTGAGACTTGGATTTTCATAGCATTTGCCAATTTTTATATTCAGTTTCTGCTGAATAATAACATCTGTCAGCCTTCCATTAGTCAGGTGAATTAAAGCCAGTTGTGCGTCTTCATCTGTTGGTGATTTTTTTGCGGGTTTTAATTGATGGAATTGAGCCTTATTTATCCGGTCTATTTCTGCCCGCCTTAAGTCTATGGTTAAAAGATTTGTATCAACAGGATGAAGGTCATTAACTTCAGCTACCTGGGTAACACCGGCTTCCAATGGGCGATTCAGTTTGGATGTATCCGCATCAAGCGCAGGTGAACCATCATTTTTATCAAATAGTTGGGTAAGCTCGGAGATATGATGTCCTATTTGATTAAAACCTACAACGTATTTTAATACAACAAAAGCCAATAAAGCAATGAAAAACAAGATAAACAATCCTTTCATGGCTCCCGTACGACGGCGGCTATTTGCTTCTACTTCCAAAAATGAAGACGCATCGGGATTCGCTCTTTGGGAATCATTGTTATTTGCAAGCTCATCATAATCCAGTAAAAACAAGTCTTTGCCGTCAAATCGGTCAATATGCTCTTCTTTAAACATCCGCACAATATCCCGGGCGGCTTTTAATGTCACATTCGCCTGTTTGGCAATGAGATCAAGAGCGTCATTTTCATCTCCCTGCTTAATTAAATCGCGAATAGTTGCTTTATCAATTTCAATTGTATTTACGAGAATATTCTTGGTCATATCCTTTTATCTTTCTGCTTTAATGTTGTGTTGTATTACCAACAACGCCAGTCTTCCCAAAAGTGAGATTTAAAAATGAAAGATCAATGAAAATTTCTTCCTTTATGAAAAACACCTCTTATATTATCATCTGCTGCCGTCAGATCTTTTAATAGTCCTGACATATCAAAACATCGTTGTGCAATCACGTGAATAACTTCACCTTCAACCTGTATTTTACCGGCCACCATGAAGAGTTTTGAACGGAGGATCTCCTTTCGATATTTTTCAAATATAGTGCTCCAGACAACAATATTTGCAAAGCCTGTATCGTCTTCAATAGTAATAAATAAAACACCTTTCGAAGTACCCGGCCGCTGCCGAACAGTAATTAGCCCACATACTTTCACGGGCATATCGTTTTTTAATAAAGCCAATTTTGCTGTGGGAACAACCTGGAGAAGATCTAATTTCCCACGCAAAAAACTGACCGGATGTGCTTTAATGGACAAAGAGGTTCTTGCATAATCTGCTACTACGTGCTGGCTTTTTGTCAATAAAGGCAGGGCAATCTGTCCTTCTGCCATACTCTCAGAAGGTTGTCCCTCAAATAATGCGATCGGACGGTCACCCAATGCCGTAATTTCCCAAAGCGCTTTTCTACGATCAATATCCAGGGAACGGAAAGCGTCTGCATCAGCTAATTTCTCCAAAGCGGCAAGGGATACCCCTGCATCCATCATGCCTGTAATGGAAGAATAGCTCGGGCATCTTCCTTGTGTCAGCACCAAAGCCTCTTCCTGTGAAAACCCTTTAATTTGGCGTAAACCCAAGCGAAGGGCATGTGGTTTTCCAATTTCTCCTTCCAGGCTGTTGTCCCAGGAGGAATGATTAATATCAATAGGAAGTACTTTGACACCATGTTTCTGTGCATCAATAACAATTTGAGCCGGCTGATAAAATCCCATTGGCTGGCTATTGAGTAAAGAGGCTGCAAAAATATCAGGATAGTAACACTTAAGCCACGAGGAAACATACACCAGTAAAGCAAAAGATGCCGCATGACTTTCGGGAAAACCATAACTGCCAAAACCTTCCAATTGTTTAAAAACCCTATTGGCAAATTCTTCGGTATAGTGTTTCTTCACCATACCGTCAACCATCTTTTTGTGAAAGGCAGACACTTTTCCTTTTGCTTTGAATGTTGCCATACTGCGTCGCAGTTCATCAGCCTCTGCTGGCGTAAATCCTGCTGCAACGATCGCTATTTCCATGGCCTGCTCCTGAAAAAGAGGCACACCCAATGTTTTTTCAAGGATCGTCTGGATCTCCGTACTGGGATAGTCAACATGTTCCTCTTTATTTCGACGGCGTAAATAGGGATGCACCATATCACCCTGTATAGGCCCTGGGCGTACAATGGCCACTTCAATAACCAGATCATAGAATTCCCGCGGTTTTAACCGGGGCAACATCGACATCTGGGCCCGGCTTTCGATCTGGAATACGCCCAGCGTATCGGCATGACAGATCATATCGTAAACTTGAGGATCATCTTTAGCCCCAATATCGGCCAAGGTGAGCTCTTTTCCATAATGGACTCGGGCTAAATCAAAAGCCTTACGGATGCAGGTCAACATCCCCAAAGCAAGTACATCAACCTTTAGGAAACCGAGTGCCTCAAGATCATCTTTATTCCATTCGAGATTCGTCCGGTTATCCATCCTTGCATTGATCAAAGGGCAAAGTTCATGCAAGTTGCCCTGTGTGATCACAAATCCACCAGTATGCTGTCCTAATTGCCGTGGAAAACCGATATATTGATGCGTGAGTTCCAGAACCTTCTGTAAATGCTGATCTTCGGGATTAAAGCCCTGTTCAACCAAGCGTTCTAAATTGATGTAATCATCCCAATGGCTGCTTACTACCCCCGCCAAACGTCCAACAGCATCCATTGAAAGCCCCATCGCCTTGCCGACATCGCGTATTGCTCCTTTAGAACGCACCTGTGTTACTGTGGCTACGATAGCGGCTCGATTACGGCCGTATTTCTCATAGATATATTGGATCACTTCCTCCCGGCGCTCATGTTCAAAATCGACATCTATATCAGGGGGCTCATCCCGTGCATCAGACATAAATCGTGCAAAAAGAAGTCTATATTTCGATGGATCGACAGAAGTAATGCCAAGACAATAACACACCGTAGAATTGGCGGCCGACCCACGTCCTTGACATAAAATCCCGCGTTCTTTTGCAAAACGCACATAATCATATACGGTCAGGAAATAAGAAGCATAATTTTTGCGTTCGATAAAATCAAGTTCCATTTGGATTGTTTCGCGCACTGCATCTGGAACATGTCCATCAAAACGTTTCCGCGCTCCTTCCCAAGTTAAATAGGATAATTCCTCTTGTGTCGTCCGGCCATTGGAAGAAAGTTCATCCGGATAGATGTATTTCAGATCATCTAAAGAGAAATGACAAGCATTAGCAATTTTGACACTCTGTTGTACCGCTTCTGGATACGTTCTAAACAAACGTTCAACTTCGGTCATTGATTTTAGATAACGCTCAGCATTGGGGTGTAAATTAAATCCAGCTGTATGGATCGTACATTTCTCCCGGATGCAGGTTAAAATATCCTGCAATTCACGTCTTTCAGGTATATGATAGTAGATATCCCCGAGTACAACGAGTGGAATACCCAGCTGTTCACCCAGCTGGTTTATCCGATACAGCAGTTTAGCGTCATCTCCACGATAGAGTTTTTTGATCCCTAAATTCAGAGAGCCATGCAGGTGTTGCTGGCATTCCTTGACGAATTCAACAAAAGAATAATCAAGCTCAAATTCTACCGTCAATTTTTCAGGTGGACAAACAACGAATATAATCCCTTCAGCATAAGAATAAACATCCGCTTTATACAGCTTGCATTTTCCTTTTTCAGTCCTTAGATTTCCAACAGTTAACAAGGAGGAAAGCCTCCCATAGGCCTCTTTATCTGTAGGGTATGCAAGTAAGCTTGGACCATCCTGTAAATCCAGACGACATGCCGGAATCAGTCGTATACCTTCTTTTTTAGCCGCTATATGCGCACGAACAATTCCGGCAAAACTATTCCGGTCAGTTACCGCAACAGCATGATACCCCAATTGCGCCGCACGTTCTATCAATTCTTCTGGATGTGAGGCGCCTTCAAGAAAACTAAAGTTACTTGTTATCTGTAATTCACAATATCCCATATTTATGCAAAAAAACCATGTATAAACCACTGATCGGTCTGACCGTCATAGTGACCGGCACGGAACAGCCAAAAACGCCTTCCCTCCTGATCTTCTACAGCATAGTAGTCCCGATGTTCACCTTGATCCATCCACCATTCGCGTTCGATACGTTCTGGACCATCTGCTTTTTTTATATAATGGGCAGTTCGTTTATAGATGAACAGTATCGGTGGGTAATCAGGTATAGGTGCAGTAACGACAATACGCTCGGGCACCTTTAACAACCTTGTCGGTCGCGGTCTTGCGGTTTGCCAATCAACAGTGGCTACCTCATCCATTGTCGCAGCTATTTTCATCGATCGCTCTGGCCAGTAATGTGCCGCAGGCACGTAACGTAAAATTTCACAGCTGGAGTCTCTGCTTTTCAGGCGATCTAAAAGTTCAGTAACCGCTGGATTTTTAAGACCTATCCGATTGTCCCACAGGTTTTCCTGAACCGCGTCCGCATCCTCAACACTGGAAGCGGCCAGGCTAAATAGCTCAATACCTAATGCAGGCTCCACCTGCGGAATCTTAATCGCAAATAATTGAAAAAGATGGTTTACCTGCGCCGTAGCACGATTTGTTTCAATGCTAATTCTTTCTATTTTTCCATCGATACGGTGGCAGCTCAATTCAGCTTCACGCAATCCTTTACCCTCTCCAGACAAACGCCGGCACAATTTTATTAACAGCTCTTCCAAAGCCAGCTCAATGCCATTTGCTGTGCTGATAAGCTCCAAACAAGGTAAACGTTCTTCATAGGGCAAGATGGGTTTTATAGAAATAACAAATTCATCTTCAAATCCCATTGCCTGATCCAGACGAAGTAGTAGGCCATCTCCAAATCTCCTGCGTAGCACGGAGCGGGGCATATGTGCAAAACTGCCGATTGTTTTTAAACCAAGTGACTGTAATCGGTTCAATTGAAATTGTTCCAGCCGTAATGCTCGAGGGCTTAAAGAAAGAAGTTCCTGTGATTGGGCCTGCTCGCTTATAATTGTTTTTTCAGGACCAAAACGCGCCATTGCCCAGGCAGCACCGATCGTATCTGCGATGCTCGTGCAAACATCATAACCATGCCGTTTAAATGCAGTAACAATATATTCCAGATAAGAGGCCTCACCGCCCCAAAGATGTGCACAGCCGCTAATATCCAGTATAATTCCATCAGGCTTGTCCAAAGATACCTGTGGTGTATACCTTATACACCAGTGCGCAATAAAATGAAGTATTTTTTCACCTAATCCGGCTTGTTCATGAATGATATGGAGTGATGGAATAAAGGCTCGCGCATCTGCTATGGCCATACCTACATGTACTCCGGCCTGTTCTGCCAATAAATTACTTGCATTTACAATTAATTTTCCATGGACAGCAAGCGCCAGGACAAAGGGAACTTCCTGTAAATGCGGTTTACAGACCGTCATCCAATCCGTTTTCAAATGACGAAACCAAAGTGAGGCAAATCTTTTTTTCATCATTATTTTAACCTAAATTTTGATAACGAGGAGTCCAGTCCTTTACTTTCGTCGTTTTATTAGGCGCCACTTTAAATCCCTGAGAGCACCAGGTTATTTGCCATTTGCCCGGAATTCCATTTCTTACCTTTAACAATTCCACACTCCAGCTCGGATAGCCAATACCCGGCAATTCATCTTCCGATTGACTGGGCAATGAAGTGACCTTCCAGCGGGCCGCACAACTCGTAGCCAGCAGCATCTTTGGGTTATGCTGCAGGATGATACCCGTCACGCGGCTTTTTTCGACAGCAAGCTGAAGCCGTTTTGACTGGACAAAGTCCAATTGATGTATTTCTGCTAATACCGCGGTTATACCAGGGCATTTGAGTGCCTCTTCCATTGCCCATAAAACGTCCCTTTCTCGTTTCATAGAAACAAAAACAATAGATTCAGGCACAACACCAAATGATTTAATTGAAGCTGGAAATAATGTCTGAATAGAACTTATCCAGATACAAATCCCCCCATGCTGCATAAGTTTCCCTAGAAGCCCACCAATAAAACCACAGGATGCTGCACTATCAGCACGGTTAAAGCTAATAAATTCATGGATCACACCTTGAGGAAAGACGCCATTCGGAAAAGCCTCTTCCAAAGACCCCAAGTCCATTAGGCTATCATCAATAGACCTTTGAGGCACCCCCTGCCATACAAGCAAGTCTTTTTTAAGTTTGCTGATCAAAGCCTTTTTATCTTCTAACATCATAGCCCCTCCTATTTAGTATTACATACAAATGTAATACTAAATATTTTAGTATTAAAAGTAAAAGCTATTTTTTTTAGCAAACAAAGACTCCCAGATGCATCGTCCCCTGGTTATCTCAAATGTTAAATTTCATTCAGGAATTGCTGAATAACCTCTTTTTTTCTTGTGGCAACAGGGATCATTTTACCATCAGACATTTCGATCTGACCATCCTTAAAGTATTTTTTTATACAGTTTGCGTTAATTAAATACGATTGATGGCAACGTATAAATTCTGATTCCGGAAGCATCGTCTCAAAATGTTTGAGAACTTTCGAAACCATCATAGGTTTATTGTCCTTGATATAAAAGGTCGTGTACCCTTTATCTCCATGGCAATAAAGAATATCATCAATATTGACAATTTGGGTATATTCAAATGTACGCAGGGCAATCTTCCGCGGTCTACTGGGAGATTTCAGGTAGTTTTCGGCCATACTTAATTGCATGCTATTGAACCTAAACTCAGTATTTTTCTTATAGCATTTTTCAATAGCCTCCATAAATTGCTCGGGAACAAGAGGCTTGAGTAAATACGCTATAGCACCAATATTAAGTGCTTCTATGGCATATTGGTTAAAAGCGGTGATAAAGATGGTATTGATATCCAATTTCAGTTCTGAAAGGAAGGATAAACTTGATCCATCTTTCAATTGAATATCCGCTAAAATAAGGTCTGGATTTGATCCGGGCAATTCGCGTTCTGCCTGAGCAATCGATGGGCTATGACCTACAATTTGAACATAAGGAATAGCATCCAATAAAGACTTAATATACAAATAGATATTATACTCATCTTCAAGAATATAAACTTTCATAATTTCACGTATTTAATTAAAATATAAAACGAGTGGTATGTAGATTTCTACACTATACCCACTTTTATCCTCTCTATAATTGGGTTTGATTTCAATCCTTGCTTTGTGCTTAGGATCAGTAAACAAAAGCTCAAGACGCTCTTTGGTGATCACTTGTGATAAAGAATTTTTATGTCCAGTCTCTTTCTTTTCAGCTTGCATTCCCCAGCCATTGTCACGGACAACAATATGCAATTGATCATCCACCCGATTGAAAAGAATTTGCAATTGTCCACGGTAATCCAAATTTTTGAACGCATGTTCAATCGCATTTTCAACAAATGGCTGTATTAACATCGGGGGAATCATCACATCATCAACATCCAGTTCATCACTGTCAATTTCAAAATCAAATACATCCTGATAGCGCATCTGTTGTAAAAGTATATAATTCTTTAATGATTTAATCTCCTGATCCAAAGAAATATATTCTTCCCTATTCAGCTCGAGTATATCCCGGATTTGACGGGACAATAAGATAAGGTACTGATTTGCTTTTGCTTTTTGCTCACTGCTAATCAAACCTTGCAAATTAGCGATCGCATTGTATATAAAATGGGGATTAAGCTGATTTTGTCTCGTCTTTTGCTCAAGAATTAATTGCCTATTTTCAGCAACTATACGCTGATTTATATTTTGCAGTAACTTCTGTTTATTCCGGTAATAAATGAAAAATGCAATACTTAAGATAAGGGCAAATAAAATGACGAAAATCCAGCGTTGCTGAGCCATAATCTTATGATTGAATGCATTTGTTGTTTTTAGAAGCGTGATAGCCTGATCCTTTTTTTCAGTTTCATACCGAGTATTGATCTCATTTATCCGTTCATTTTCAATGCGTTTTATACCATTCTTATAATCCTGATAGGCAGAGTCCAATGTAAAATAAGCCTGTTCATAATCACCTTTTAAGGCATGTGCTAATTGTAGATTCTGATAATAGAACAATTTACTCTGCTGGCTTTTATGCGTTTTGATAAACTGCAATCCCGCCCGAAAATAAAATATAGCAGAGTCAACCTGATGGTTATTCAAAAAGTTTTTTGCCAGGTTAGCATACGCATAAGCATTGAGTTTCTTACTTGCAGCTAAATAGTTAAAGTATTGCTGCGACACCTCCACAGCTTTTCGGCTATTACCAATGCTAAAGAAATATTGGGACTGTAAATTATACATACGCATAATAACAGCAGAATCAGCCGTTTTATTTGCATAATATTTACAGCTATCCAATGTTATCTTTAGTTTCTCAAAATCATGCAGCTCAATATACTGCATAAATTTGATCTCCTGATAAGCCTGCGCAACATGCGGATCCGATTTATTGGGATGATAATAATACCATGATTCATTGTCTTTGAGAGCCTGACTATAATCCGCCCGACGATAGTTAGCATTCGCCAGTAAATTAAAAAAAAGGAAAGTGAATTTACTATGATGGTTTATCGCATACTCTTTCGCATCAATAATCTGCTCCATGGTGCTAATATTAGTCACATCATTAAAACTAAAATGAGCGCGTATATTAAAGTAATCTTTCAGTACAAGTAAATCTGAAGATAATTTTCTTCCATCAAGGTTTTTTAATGCTATTTCTGTAGAATCAATTTTATCATTCAACAAGTACATATAAGCCAAGAAAACCCAATTATACCCAGAGTTTTCATAAGACTTATCCCCCTTGAATTCAGCTATCTTTTTTGCGATAATAGACTGATCGCTGAAATCCTGCGAAGAGAGGAATTTTAATAAAGTATCCCTATATCTTAGATCCTGTGAATCGTCTTCAATCCTCCTATTGTTTCCGGCAGCCTGATTACTATTTTGGTGACAGGAGAACAGTTGCGCCAGCAGCACGAAGGATAGAAAATAAAAAGTAAATCTTTTCAAATTTTGTATCATCTGAATATAACAAACAATTTTGCATTTACGTGCAGGTGAGCATCTCCTATTATCTATTGCCGAATATCGGAATATTCTCAAAAAAACAATACATACTTTCAAAAGTATTTAACCTTACTGATACTTAAGTAGACATTACCCAGTCCTGCCATCCACAAACATACTAATTAGCCAAAGAAGGGGAACATTACAATTCATAATCGTGGTATTCAACTTAATATTTGCCTACTACGAAGCAACTTTCCGCATCCAGCATCACCGCTATTCCTTTTTCATCATCATTTTTTTATTAAATCCTGTAACGAAAGACCAATAGTGTATACTTATACAAAGAAGTATCACTATACAGCGCAAAATGACAAATAATCTATTCTTGAATTACATCACCTGGAATATAGACAGCGACATCTTTGTTATCCCCATTATTGAACACCCCATCCGCTGGTACGGAATATGCTGGTTATTGGGTATTGTATTATGTTATAGGATATTGTGGTCAATATTCAAAAAAGAAGGCCGACCAATTGAGTTTCTCGATCAGCTAACCATTTACATTGTATTGGGCACTGTCATTGGAGCAAGACTAGGGCATGTTTTATTTTATGACCCCGGCTATTACCTCCATAATCCATTAAAAATCTTTGCCCTATGGGAAGGAGGTCTGGCGAGTCATGGAGCTGGCATGGGCATACTGATCGCTATCTATTTATTCGCCAAAAAGCAGCAGCTTTCTTTTCTTTGGGTCGCAGACCGCATAGCACTGGTTGTGCCTGTTGCTGGTGCCTGTATTCGATTGGGAAACTTAATGAACTCCGAAATGATTGGTACGCCAAGTAACCTGCCCTGGGCCTTTGTATTTACACATATCGATACAGTACCCCGGCATCCGGCCCAGCTTTATGAAGCCATATTTTGTATCCTGTTATTTTTATTGTTATACGGATTATGGAAAAATACCCAGCTTCGAAGCCGTAACGGTAATTATTTTGCGCTATTATTGATTCTCTTATTTTCATTTAGATTTTTGGATGAATTCATGAAAATCAACCAAGAACGTTTTGAAGATTCTTTATTCATCAATATGGGGCAGCTGCTCAGCATACCATTTATCATAATCGGAATCGGTATATTTCTTCTTAACCGCTTTAAGACAAGTACACAACAGTTGCACTGATAAGCTACACAGGCCCTAATAGCCACTTATAGCCACATGTGTACCAGCAGTCATTACAAAAAGCTGCTCTGCTACCTACTTTAATAAACCGTGCTGGAAGGCATATTTTACGAGTTCTGCTGTATTTTTTACTTTTGTTTTATCAATCAGGCTCTGGCGATAGCCTTCCACAGTTCGCTTACTTAAAAAGATCCGATCAGCAATCTCTAGGTTGGTAAACCCATCAGCGATTAATGCCAATACTTCCAGTTCACGATCATTGATATCTAAATCTACCGTCATGCCTTTTTCAACAGCGGTATAAACTTGTCCAGAAGAAACTTGCTCAAGCAGGGCCATACTCACTTCTTCACTGATATAACGACCACCGTCAGCCACATGTTTTAGTCCAAAAAGAAGCTCATGATAACCGACATTTTTAAGCAGATATCCTGCAAGACCAAGGTCAAATCCCTTCACAACATAATGAATCTGATTAAGCATGGACAATATAACAACTTTTACCAAAGGGTATTTCTGAACGACGACTTTTAATAGCTCCATCCCATCCATATTTTCCATACTGATATCCGTTAAGACAATGTCAGGAGCCAAACCATTCGCTAGCATGGATAAAGCTTCAACACCATCAGATGCCTCGCCTATCACTGTAAATTCTCCTTCGGATTCTAAAAGTAGCTTAATACCATTGCGCACGACCATGTGATCTTCAACTAATAGTATCTTAACCGTATTCATCTTCTATAGCATTTAAATAAAACCTTCAGCTCTGCTTTCTTCCAAAACTCGTACAACACAATCGTGATGCTTGCATAATTCTAGCTGGAATGACGAGAAATAAACTGCATAAACGAAATAAAGATACGAAATTCTGCACATTGTACTGAACACATCATTGATCCTCCTAATCAGGCTCATCGTAACTTACAGCTGGCTATCATTTAAAGAGAAGCAGGAAACTAATTAGAAAAGGAACAATATTTGCACGCTATTAAATCAAATAATACTTGGTATTACTTTAATCAACACTTAATTTTTGACACGTTATGATTCGTTCAGATAAAGACATTTTAGCCGTTCTCACATCTTCAATGGAAGCCTGTGCAATTTATGATAGCGCTGATCTTCATATATCCTATGCAAATACAAACATGTTAAAATTGTGGAATTGTGATCAACAGGCTATCGGTCAGCATCTTGAAGACTGCATGCGACGTGAAGAATTAATACCCTATATTCCGCTCTTGAAAGAGGCTTGGCACTATGGCAAAGAGCAGGATGCAAAAAAGGTACAGATCAAACTTCAATCAGAAATACAACCTTCTTTAGTCTATGATTACACATTTGAATATCATCCGCTCTTAAATGAAAAAGGTGAAACCTGCGGTGTATTTCAGCGGATGACACTGATTCCCGAAAACAATAGCATGCAGCCCCTAACGCATGAAAAAAACACAATTGAGCGAAAACTTCTACAGGATCTATTGACACAAAAGCAGACAATTGCTGCGAGCAATTACAAAATCATGAAGTTTCATAATAATGATACCACATCAAATAAACAGACGGAGGATCTTAATGAAAAACTTAAAGATGCGCTCAAAAAGATCATCGAAAGTGAAGAACATTATCATTTCGCGCTGCAATCAGCCGAGATGGGAACATGGAACCTAAATTGTAAAAATTACATTGTACACTGGGATGAACGGACACGGGAACTCTTCGGCTTCGCAAAAGGTGAATATGTACCTTACAATGAGGTATTAAAATATATCCACTCAGAAGATAGACATCAAATTGATCAGGAAGTCCAAAAATCGCTAACCAACCAGAACAAAGGAGTTTATGACGTACAATTCCGGACCATTGGCGCTGAAGATCATCAGTTACGCTGGTTACATTGTAAAGGCAGGGTATATTTTGACGCTGACCAGCAACCGGAATGGTTTGCAGGAACAGCAATTGATGTGACCGCTCAGCATCAGGAACGTGAAAAGCTCGAAGCAATTAATCATCTCATTGCAAAAAGGGACCAGCAGTTTCGAATGATTGTGGAGGCTGCCGGAATCGGTATTTTTTCTATTGATGTAGAGACAAATCAAATGGAGCTCAATGATCGCTGTCGCGATCTATTCGGTTTCGAACAAAATACAAAAATCAAAGAATCTGACTTTTTTGCTCAGATCCTGCCCAAATACAGAAATAAAATACAGCAGATTTTTCAGGAGGTAACGCTCAAACAATCCCCTTTCGATTGCCAATGCGAAATAAAAGACAAAAAGACCGGCCAGGTAAAATGGCTGAGATCCATTGGCGGCAGCCAATCAGAATCCGATACCACAAGACACATGATCTATGGGGCGATAATAGACAATACGAGCGATAAAGAAGAGGAAAGAAAAAAACTGGATTTCATTAGCATTGCAAGTCATGAACTCAAAACGCCTTTGACTTCATTAATTGCCTATATTCAATTATTGATAGCCAAAGAAGAATCATTGAGTACTGAAAAACGAATACAATATCTGCATCAGTCTAATGAACAGGCTACACGTATGCGTGGGTTAATTGACGGTTTTCTAAATGTCACACAACTGAATGAAGGTAAATTATTACTTCGTAAAAAAATATTTCGAGTCTGTTCACTAATGGATTATATCCAAAATATGTATTCTTTAAAACCCGCAAGACATTTCATCCACTATACAGGTGACATCCACTCAAGTTTGGAAGTCATGGCAGATCGCGATAAAATCGAACAAGTGCTCATCAACTTCATGGATAACGCAATTAAATATTCCCCTAATAATTCAACAATTACGATGCATGTTACAGTAAATAAAGCTTATTTTCAGGTCGAAATTAAAGATCAGGGAAAAGGTATAGACCCGAAAGACCAAAAACAAATATTCGATAAGTTTTATCGCGTAAATGACGATACCCAGAGCTATGCATCAGGATTTGGTATCGGATTATTTATCTGTAAGGAAATAATTCAAAAGCATCATGGTGAAATTGGTGTTGACAGTCAGCGGAGAGAAGGTTCAACTTTCTGGTTTAAAATACCGGTGAATGCCTAAAAACTATATTGGCAAAAGGCTTTTGTATTCAGAAAGGCAACAGTTGTATTTCAGAATACAACTGTTGCCGATACATTTTAGCTCAGGACTATTTCTTTTTCAGATCCCCCCCAGCAATATCTTCCCATCGATAATAATGGAATGTTTTATCGTCACTCATCGTTACAAAAAGTCCATGTTTGAACGTCTCGTTTAAGCTGGAAGAAACAACTTCTGAACCATCACTTTGTGTTGCCATCACAGGCACTGTCTTTAGATGAGTATGTTCAAATGGATTACTTTTAGTTCCTTCTCTGCTAAAGATCTGAAAACGGTTAGCCCCCTGATCAGAAACCAATATATACCCCGTACTATCAGTTAGTTTATAAATCGAAATACCTTCATGATCTTCTTTAAAACCCGTGGTAGCAAATAATGCCAGCTGCTGGTTCCCTTTTGCAGGATCCGCATAATACTGTTTTACACCAACTTGTTCATCCGAATAATAAATATAACCAAGTTCATTATCTACAGCTATCGCCTCGATTTCCTTTTTTCCGCTAAATGAACCAAACTTGCGCACCAAGGTCGCTCTCACTGCCCCTGAACCATTATCTTCCAATAAATATTGTCCCAGGTAACCATCCTTTGGTCCATTTTTCCGACCGACAATAGCGTAGATTTCTCCTTTCGGAGCTGTATATAAGGCGATTCCCATAAGGTCCCTAAATTCTGGCTCAGTCTCACCGACAAACATATCTAATCCGCCCTGATCAATAGGTTTCATATCTGGTAACGAAAATACACGTAATTTATGGGTCATACGCTCTGTTGTCACCGCAATATCTACAGGCTTCCCGTTCAATAGCAAACCATAAGCCACGTCAACATTGTTCGGACGTTTCAGGTTTGAAACTACTTTTTCCTTCACGGTTTTACCTTCCAGATCGTATACAAATAATGCGCCATCAGCATCCTTATCTGTGGCGATAATTAAGCTTTTACTGGGGTCTGTCTTGTTGATCCATATGGCAGGATCATCCGAGTCATAACGTACCGCATCGGTAACGATAACAGGCTTAACCGGGTTTGTGGCATTTTGCTGCGGGTTCTTGCAAGCTGATTGAAACAGTGCAACTGCGCCAGCACCAATCGAGAGTATTGTTTTATAGTTTGTCATTACATGAAATAAATTAGAATTTGGTACCATATGCACCTACATAAACTGCAGGTTCAGGAGAATTATAGGTCAAGCCATTTGACATCACCAAACCACTTGTGAAATGAGGTTTAAAAGCTAGAGTACCCGCCTTTAATGCTGGAGAATTTCCCTGGAGATGAAAATCCCAGGCTGCATCAAATACATAGTTGTCAACCGATGTTTCTAAAGGATAGGCGGCAAATTTAGGGTTATTCTCCCCTGCCACTTTGCCCCGGACATCATTACTGCCGCCTACGATATCATTTTTACCGACCTGAAACTGATCTACAGTCAATTGGCTATAGCCATAGTACCAGTTATTGCTTGATACCGAACGGCTGTCTTCTGGTTTTTTAGGGTCTCGCTTGACTCCAAACCGTGTATTGGCAAAGAGATTATTATAAATCTCGGCTCTGACAGATGCTTCTAACCAAATAGAACCTCCTTTTGCAGTAGGTCTCCGCCAACCTGTGTTGAGCATGGTGTTATTATAAACAATAATATACGCTTGCGGAGTCCGATCTCCTGAATTGGATAATTTCAACGCATTGGTATTTACGCTATAAACCAAGTTATAGGCTACATCCGCAAGACAGCCAGATTTAAAGTTCATCGCTTCACCACCGGTCACACCATTGGAAAAGAAGCGGTTGTTAGCGAAAATGATTTTTCCGCCCTCAATATACGTACAGTCCTCATGAAAATGGCTTACGGTACTATTCTGAACTACTAACTTCCCATCCGGATTTGAAAACCACAATGCTGGCAACGCCTCACCAGATACTTTTTTATACAAACCCATCTTCACAGAAGTCGAAGCATCCGATGTAATTGCACCGCCATATTCGATGATTGTATTGTCCAAAACAAGTTCCTGGCAACTTGGGGCAGCCAAAATCCCACCCCATAACTTGCCAAATTCATTCGTTTTTGTCTTATAGCCATCTTCAACCGTAAACTTCACCGGATTTTCAGCTGTACCTAGTGCATACAAATTACCCAAAACAACAATTTCAGGCTTATTAACGGAATCCATCAATACGGTTACGCCTTCCTCAATCGTCAGGCTCTTGCCTTCGGGAATAATAATGTCTCCCTTAATATGCTGTACACTCCCCTTACTCCACACACCAGATACCTCACCAATAGCACTTCCATCAGCATCAGAAGTATCAACATCAATATTCGCTTTTTCACAGGCACTTAGCACCACGATAAAAAACGCTAGAAACGATAAAATACATTTATTTTTCATCTGTATATATTTAATTTTTAATGATGAAGCAGATTTCACTTATCCAAAATTTTGGCTTTCCAAAAAAGTGAAAGCTTCACCCAAACAAACTGTTGTTATTTCACGTCGCACATGTTCAGATTAAAACATGCCGTGTTTTATGCGGGTCTATTATTTACTAAACGAATAACGTAAACCAAGGATATAGTTTTGTCCATACAAATCCTTTCTAATCAATGTATTTCCACCTTCAATAAGCTTTTCGGCGATCTTCTCATTTTCGGGATTTGTTCCTTTCACATACAATTCCATCGGTGTATTCAAGATGTTGTTAGCTTTGGCAAAAATCGCCCAGCCTGCCCTAAATTTCTTTTCAATGGAAGCATCGAGCTGAATGAATCCCTTTTGCCATAAATCATCATTCAGGAACTGGGATACTGTGTTGATACGTGAACCTGTATAAGAACCGGCCAATTGTCCTTCCCAACCTTTGTTAGCATCTTTATAAAGCAGGGATAGATTTGCCACATGTGCTGCCTGGCCATAAAGCGGACGTGTTTGGTCGACAATAATCGCTTCAGGATCCTGTGTGGTCTCATTGATTCGACGGGACATCTTCGAGGTTGTTATCCGCGAATGTGTATAGGTATAATTGGCCTTAACACCAAATTGCTTGATATACTTGATATAATCAACCTCGACACCAAAGTTGTTGGCATTACCAAAATTGCCCGGTGTGTAGTATACATCCTGTTTGCGAATCTCATCCGGCTGAAACGTATATTCAATGGGGTTTTTAATCTTTTTATAGAACATACCCACAAGAAATTGAGAAGAGGCTTCCGGAAACAATTCATACCTTAAATCAAAGTTATCAGCCATGGCATGTTTTAAATCTGGATTTCCTTTCTCCAAAAACTCTTCATTAACCACACTTGAAGGAACGATCTCATAAAATCCAGGACGGTTTAACGCACGATAATAAGCCGCATGAAGCTGTTGTTTGTCGTCCAGATGATATTTCATGGTCAAACTCGGCAGCCATTCTGTATAAATTTGTGATCCTTCTGGTCTTTTTTCTCCTGCAGGAAACAATAATTTATAATCTTGATTGGTATGCTCCATCCGGACGCCACCGATCATTTGCCATTTATCGTTCTCATAATTGAACATCCCATATACAGCAGTCGTCTTCTCGTTGGCATCGTACGTTAATGGATTTGCGACAGCACCAGTAGGATTAGTCACCGTCAAATTTAGATCAGTATACCGCTGAAAATCCACTCCGTATTTATACTTTGCCTCTTCTGCCGAGGCTGGCGAAAGATTGTAATTATTGTAAAAACTGCTGCGCTGTTTATCACGGTACAGTCCACCGGTAGACAATTCCAGCTTACTGTGATCCATTGGAACTTTATAAGCCACATCCCAATAACCTGCATGATCATTATCCGTATTTCGTTCCCAACGATAGGTTACAGGAGATTTGTTGACAAGAGAAGTACGTTTGCGCTCAAAATTTTCTTCTACCCCATCCAAACTAATCATCGTATTTTGTGGTAATTGATTGCGCGCCGAAGAAAGCACACCTGACCAACGAACATTTAGACGATTATCTAAAAAGTGATGATCTCCCTGTAAAGTACCATTATAAATTTGTTGTTGGGTTTTTCGGCTTCTTGTTACGTAAGTCAACTCGGCTTTACCGATGCTTGGATCATACTGACCATTGTATATTGTATTTACCGCATCACGCAATTGCAGGTTATTCAAATTCACATACATTTGATAGAAACTTACACGATGATTCGGATTAAATCGATAATCGATCTTATTATGCAAACCCAAACGTTGTTGCTGTTCATCATATTGACGATCACTCTGCTCGGTGATTACCGCATTGGGATTTACGCCAACAACAGAAGATTTGTAAAAAATAGAGCGACTACCGCGATGTAGATTTTGATAGCTCGCACCTAATATAACACCTAATTTGTCATTCAGATACCGATTGCCAATTGTCAGATTACCAATAAGATCAGGCAAAGGTTTTTTATAGGTATAATCTAATGCGCCCTTATTAAAATCTGCTGAAGTCGCATTATAATTCTTTCCGTTCAGTTCATAGGGAGATTTTGCTGAAGTTCCACCTGTTGAAAAACTCCCAAAATCACGATTAAAATAACGCTGACTATAACCTGTTGCCAAATTTGCCTGAAGCAATAGTTTACTCGGTGCCGATTTCATAACCATATTGACAACCCCACCTACCGCATCAGCTTCCATGTTTGGTGTCAGTGATTTATAGATTTCCAATCGTTCCAACATATCCGAAGGGAATAAATCCAAGGGTACATAACGATATTTATTGTCGGGACTAGGTACCTTAACACCATTAACCAAGGTCGTGTTGTAACGCTTATCCATCCCCCTTAAGATAACGTATTGTCCTTCACCATTTGAATTTCTTTCGATGGATACCCCCGACACACGCTGTGCAACATTTGCTACGGTAATATCCGGAGAAATTTCAATCGCGCGGGCCGAAACGACATTCATAATTTGCGAAGCATTTTTTTCCAAACGCCTTGCGCTTGGATCATCGTCGCCTCCATTTCGTCGCCCTTTAACAGTAACCTCCATTAAAGTCTGTTCCGTAGAAATCAATTGAAAAATGAAGTGCGGTGTGTTTTCTTTTTGGATCTCAATTTCCTTAATCAATTCAGTATAGGCCATGTGTTTAATATGAACTCTGTCCATACCTGCTGATAATCCTTTGAATTCAAATGAACCATCCAATTGCGTTTTGGTGGATAAGCCACTTTGTTCGAGAAACACAGTAGCACCGACAATAGCTTCTCCGGTCTGTACATCCAAAACCTTACCTTTTATTTTGGTCGCATAGGCTGTGCTGACCGAAATACTAGAGGCAAGTAATACCGTTAAAAAATTTTTCATTTTGCTTAGATTATTATGAATCTTTGATTGTTGTCGCAAAGATGATGGCCAATTTTAATCTGGCAAAATTTCGAGCGTTACAACAAGGAAACAAGGCAAAATGAACACTATACAACAAGGAAACAAAGAGTAGTAAAACTCTATATAATAGACACTTAAGTTATGAACAACCGCCATTAAGGTTCTATTACCCTTATGTTAATAAATTATGAAACAGTTAATAGGTAACCAGCAAGGTCTTCTCCCTGTTCCAATCTCATTTTTTTTCGTAGCCTGTGTCTCGCAACTCGAAGGCTATCTTGTGATATGCCCAGTAAAACCGCGATATCTGCATTGTTCAAATTGATCTTAAGCAACGCTATCAATCGCATATCCGCCGCTGTCAAATCGGGAAATCGTTGAATAAGTTTTTCAAAAAAGCTATGATGTACCCGTTCAAAAGTTCCCATAAATTCTTTCCAATGAACCCCCTGGGTAATGTTTTCATTGATTTGTAAAACCAATTGCTGCATTTGCCGCTTTTGGTCCCGACGCTCATCTTTGACCATCACTTTTAATTCATCACGTAGCTCTTCCAAAAACTGGTTATTACGAATCAGATTAAGGGTATGAGAGGTCAATTCCTTCTGTTTTAATGTCAGTTCCTGTTTAAGCTGTTTATCTTCAAGCAACTGGTTTTTAAGTGCAATTTCGGTCAATTCACGTTCTGCCTCCTGCTTCCGGGATTCAGTAATCTGGTTTTTGATCTTAATTTTCTGGCGACTGTACAATACATAGGACAACACAATAAGTAAAACCAACACCACTATTGTTCCCCATAACATGATTAAATTGATTTTCTTTGTGACCTGTAATTTTTCAATCTCTTCTGCTTTCTGATTCATATCATAGAGTGCCTGGAAAAAAGCGGTGTGCCGGGCACCGTCTACACTGTAAAGTTCGAGCACCAATTTGCGGCTCTTTTCGGCATAAAAATAGGCACTGTCCATCTGGTTGCTCAACGCATAAGTTTTGCTCAAGTCTTTTGTCGTCGCCGCCATCTGATATACATCACCCAATTTTTCGGCCATATGATAAGCAGATTGCGTCAATTTAATGCTCTCTGGAAATCTATCGGTCTTTCTGAAAATATCACCCATATTATTCAGCACCACAATCATTCCGTAGTTATCTTTTGTTTCTCGATAGAGATCGCTAGCTTTCTCAAAATGATAAAATGCACTATCGTATTTCGCTAGGTCTTCATAAATACTTCCCAAATTTTCGTGGATCTTCGCTTCGCCATTTTTATTCGCCACTTCCTTATAAATTGTCAAAGCCCGTTTTTGATACACAAAAGCTGAATCATAGTTGGCCACTTTCTCAAATAAATGGCCGATATTTCCCAAGACACTTGCCTCCCCGTTTTTATCCCCCTCAATCTTGAAAGAATGCAGCGCTTTATTGAAATAAATCTTCGCCAAATCGTGCTGTTTATTAAAAATATTGAGTTCTCCAATGTCGCTCCAGTTGGATGCCAGAAGCTGTTTTGAATTGAGCTGTGTATAGATACGGTCTGCCTGGAAGTAGTAATCCTGCGCTTGTCCATAGTGTCCTTGATTGACACACAGCCAACCAATTGCCTGTAAGCAATTGGCCTGCACGAATAAATCCTTATCGCCCACGGCTTTCGCATACCTTTTTTTGACCAGCATAATTGCCGAATCTGGATGATTTTGGCTTAACAGCCTAATATCTTTAAAAGAGGTTATCTGGGCATAAATTAAAGGGCTCAGAAACAGCTGCATGGAAAAAAATACCAACAATATAATCTTAGAAGAAATCCGCATACTTAAAGTGAACAATGGATAAGTGTAAATGTACGCTAAACATGTTAACAGAATATTAAATAACACAGAGCTGCGCCAATTTTAACCCGATAGTCTGTCAAATTTTTCATATTTAATCCAGCTATCAGTTTATAAAAAAGCCCTTTTGCTGATTGAAGAATCAACAAAAGGGCCTTAAACACCTTATTCAAAAATGGTTAACTACTCGACTTAAATTCAATTAAAGGCGTGATCCGTTCTAATATATCGAATGCAACCTCTGCCATCTTGTTGCCCTTATTATCCAATAAGGGATTAACTTCCACAATTTCAAAGCAGACTACTTTTCCAGATCGAATAATCTCTTCCAAGATCAAGACAATCTCCCTAGGTAAAAACCCTTTAGGTACTGGTGTCCCCGTGCCATCCGATATCAATTCACTATCCATGCTATCCACGTCAAACGAAATATAAACCATATCACAGTCTTCCAGCGCTGTCAAAGCCTCTTTCACACAATCCGTTATTCCACGCTGCCTCGTATCTTCGACACGGTAGTTTTTGATCCCTAAACGGTCAATTAACAGATCTTCCGGCTCTTCAGTATCCCTTACCCCAAAATAAATCAAATGGTTGGCTTGGATTTTTCCCGCCGGACCAGCTATACGCTTTAGTTTATTCCAAAACTCTTGGGTAGAATCGTCAATTGCATTGATTTTGCAGTCCATATTATCCTCATTCAACATGGCCGCCAATGGCATTCCATGCATATTTCCGGAGGGTGTTGTGTGCGGAGAATGAATATCGGCATGCGCATCTACCCAAATCACTCCGAGATTTTTGTCCGGATAGGCGGATTTTATCCCACTGATCGTTCCCATCGCTGATGAATGATCTCCGGAAAAAACCAATGGAAAATTGCCAGAAGAAAGACTATCTTCAACTGTGGAAGCAACCTGTTTACATTGCTCGTAGATCTGCTGAATATGCTTACCGAAAGGGTGATTATCATTTTGGTAGATGGAGCTATTTCGGGTTGGCACATCAACAAAAGGATAATTAATAAAATACTGACTTCCTTTATTTATTGCTGCTATCTCAATAGCGTCGATCCCCAGGTCCGACCCCCTTGTTCCGGCGCCTATATCGGATCTATTTTTAATCAATTCAATCATCTTCTCCATACACTACTTCAGATTAGTCAACGATCGTTCAATAATCTCCAGGCAGGTCTTTATTTGCTCTTCCGTGATAACCAACGGTGGAGCTAAACGGATTTTATTACCGTGTGTAGGCTTGGCTAAAAGTCCATTTTCTTTAAATTCAAGACATATATTCCAGGCTAAATCACTTTCTTCATCCGCATTAATGACAATCGCTGTCAAAAGGCCTTTTCCCCGAACTTCTGTAATTAAATCACATCGTGTCGCTATATCACGTAGACCATGCAGAAATAATTCACCCATTTGACGAGCCCGCTCTGTCAAATTTTCTTCCCGGACCACGTTGAGTGCTTCCATAGCCACTGCGCAGGCTAATGGGTTCCCACCATAAGTAGAACCATGCTCACCGGGTTTAATACACAACATAATCGCATTATTTGCCAATACAGCTGACACAGGCAATACGCCGCCAGACAAAGCCTTTCCCAGAATCAATACATCTGGCTTACTTTCGCTTTGCTGATCAGCAACATCATAAGATGCCAACATACTTCCTGTCCGGGCTATCCCAGTCTGGATTTCATCAGCAATAAACAATACATTATAGGTTGTACATAATTGTCTGACACGCATTAAATAATCCGCATCAGGAACAACGATACCCGCTTCACCCTGAATCGGCTCGACAATAAAACCAGCTATATTTTTATCCGCTTTAAACAGCTGCTCTAAAGCTGTTACATCATTGTATGGAACCAGAACAATGCCGTCAACAAAAGGACCGAATTCATTTGTTGCTGTTACGTCATTCGATGCAGATATTACGGAAATTGTCCGCCCATGAAAATTATCTTTCGCAAAAACGATCTTCGCCTGGTTAGCAGGTATACCTTTCACCTGATAACCCCATTTCCGACAAAGCTTCATGGCTGTTTCCACGGCCTCAACGCCAGAATTCATCACCAAAGCCTTATCAAATCCAAAAAGCTGACAAAGCATTTCCTCAAAATCACCCAGCTTATTATTGTAAAATGCTCTCGAGGTAAGTGTCAATTTCTCCGCTTGCTCTTTTAAAGCATTGATAATCCTGGGATGACAGTGCCCTTGATTGACGGCAGAATATGCTGACAAAAAATCAAAATACGACTTACCATCCACATCCCACACCACAACGCCTTCAGCCCGTTCCAATACAACCGGCAAAGGATGATAATTGTGCGCTCCATACTTTTCTTCTTTGGCAATGAATAGCTCGCCTTTCCCTTGTTTAGATACTGTACTCATAATTTGGATTTTTTCAAATAATAACAAATATACAATATTTACTATTTTATTGTAGAATAAATAAAATTTAACGTTAAATTCGTATTAAAATATCAAAATTAACTTTTAAACCCCTACTTACATGAATAACATAGATGACTTTGATCTCAAAATTCTAAAATATTTGGATGAAGATGGACGGATGGCCTTCTCTGCCATAGCCGCAGCTATGGGCGTATCCAATACCATGATTCACCAACGAATAAACCGTTTAACCGAACAAGGAATATTAGCAGGGATAAAACCTGTGCTGAACGAAAAGAAGCTGGGATATGATTGGGGGGCTTTTACAGGATTGAGCTTAGAAAAAGACCATGACTCAAGCCGCATTATTGAAGAACTAAAGAAAATACCCGAAGTTACAGAATGCTATTACATTACAGGAAACTATACACTTTATGTCAAGATTATTGCTAAAAACCACGAACATATGCGGCAATTGCTTTATGAGAAGATTGATAGCATTCCAGGAATTGCCAAAACAGATTCCCTGATCGAACTTGGCTGCGCTTTCAAACGCAATATTGTATTCTAAGAGAAAAACAGTACCGGACGGGGATTCTGGATGGAGCTATTCAGAATCTCAAAACTATTTACCAATATTTGCCAGCTCTTCCTCTGTCCAATAAATCAACTCCCGTAAGACATACACGTTCTCATAACTGCCCAATCCGTCTATGTAATCCCACAAATCGCCTTCTACTTTCACTGGCCGCCCATGATGAAGTATATCATAACCATTATCCAGCCAACTTTGTATCTGCTCTTTATCCATCGTTATCCAAATTTAATTGTAATTATCTATAAAATGACTATACCAAATATAATGTATTTTATCTTGGCTACCCAAAGCGACCTGAAATAAACTTAAATTTCAACAAATTTTGACACCGCTTCGATCTGTCTTACGAAGTTCTCACCTTAATTGCTAAATTTTAAGAATAAAACCTTCATGACTTCGCAGGCACCAACAGCAATGAAAGCAAACTGAAGGTTCTTTCTGGCAAATAAGATCAGGCACTTTCAGAAAAAAAAAGTATATTCGTATAACATCAATTCTATTGTTATGGCAGATTTTTTCTATGTAGGATACGAAGGTGAGGAAGAATTACTTGAACTTGTAGCTGTGTCTACAATTCAATCGCTCTTGTACTTTCAGGACGCAGACCAAGAAGATTTTACCACGATCAAGACTTCCATTGATCAAAATTTTATTGTTGAAGAAGACCTTATCACGGTGGCAGACACACTCAGACTAGATCAATCTATCGTCCGTTTTACACCAGGGAAACCAAATTATAAAGATTAATTGTAAATCCATCCTTTTGGCTGACGGATTAGATAAACACTTCATCAAATATAAAACCAAAAAACAGGTATAGATCATGAAAGTAATTTTAATTGGCGGATCTGGCGCTACTGGAAGAGCACTTGTACAGTTGATGCTAAAATCTGACAAGATTACAGAAATCGTCGTTCTTTTACGCCGTATCTCTTTTGATGAACATGTCAAATTAAAGCAGGTCGTCGTGAATTTTGAAAATCTAGCGGACTTTGATACCTATATTCAAGGCGACATTGCCATTTCATGCCTTGGTACAACGATCAAGGATGCAGGTGGTCAGGAAGCACAATGGAAAATAGACCATGATCTTAATTTGCAATTTGCAGCACTGGCTAAAAAAAATGACTGTCCAGTTTTCGTTTTACTGTCGGCCGTTAATGCAGATCCAAAGTCGAAGATCTTCTATAACCGGATGAAAGGGAGCCTTGAACAACACGTGAAGTCCCTTGATTTCAAAAAACTTATTATCATCCAGCCGGGTGGCCTAATCCGGCCAAATACTGACCGTTTAGGTGAAAAAATATCCATTGGTGCGCTTCGTGTCTTCAATGGCATCGGATTATTCAAAGCATATGAGGCTCTCCCCGTTGCGCAAGTTGCCGCCGCAATGCTTCATTCAATCGATAAATGTCAAGAGAAAATCAATACTGTCTCAGTGAAGGATATAAAATCATTAACAGCAGCAAATTCTTAACCTGTTTCAAAATTTGCTTACTCATATCCTGAACCTATAAGCTAAACTTTCGTAAGTTTCTATACCTCTGTGCAGCAGGTTAGCTGGCGTTTTAGGTCTGCAGTGGCTTTCTCTGTCTGTAGCGCACATGCTGTTTTCGGGTTGTCTTCGTATTGTGTTCGGACCACCTTCGGCCATGGGTAGTCTGGTAACTATGATTGACCATTTTCCGACCAGATAATTCCTGTTCAGGGTCTGGTCGGAAACTGTTCAGGATCTGTTCATTATCTATAGATCATCCGAAGCAGGTACGAATCTAGTTCGAAGCGAAGAGCGAAGAAACTAAATTGATAAATTAGAAATAGACAACGTAGCGAACTGTACAACTGCAATAAAAAGCATTCATAATATAGATTTAACAATAAGCTAATCCTAAGGCTGTAATTTGTGTTTTTTTAAAATAACAACCATTCAAATGAAAAAACACGTTTTATTTCTGTTCTTCCTCGTTTTTGTACATGTTATCCCCACTTTTGGTCAAGAAGCAAAATACATCTTTTACTTAATTGGAGATGGCATGGGGCTCAACCAAGTTAATCTCACCGAAATCCATCAAGCTGAAATACAGCATAAAAATAGTCCAATCCCACTTGTTTTCACCCAGTTTCCTCACGTTGGATTTGCCTCCACACATTCACTCTCCAATGGTGTGACCGACTCTGGCGCAGGAGGTACAGCTTTAGCTGTTGGGAAAAAAACGAAAAACGGCGTGATCGGTATGGATAGTACAGGGACCATTCCCTATAAAAGCATTGCCTATGCAGCGAAGGAACAAGGTAAAAAAGTAGGTATCATTACAAGTGTCAGCATTGACCACGCCACCCCGGCTTCCTTTTATGCTCACCAGCCTGACCGCGACATGTACTATGAAATCGGTAAAGAAATTATAACTTCCAATTTCGATTTTTTTGGCGGATCCAATTTTCTCAAACCCGAAACAACATTTGATCATAAAAAGGCACCATCACTTTTCCCTATATTAGAAAAAGCCGGTTATAAAGTGCTTAAAGGAAAAGATGCTTACACACAACTACCAAATAAATCAGATAAGATCATATTGATGAATTCAGATGGCACGCCTGTAGATGCCCTTAAATATGCCATAGACCAAAAGCCGAGTGATTTAAAATTGGTAGATATCACATCTGCAGCTATCAATTCACTACATCAAGACAACACAAATGGTTTCTTTTTAATGATCGAAGGTGGCAAAATTGATTGGGCCTGTCATGCCAATGACGCTGGAACAACTATTCAGGAAGTCCTGGATTTCAATGCTTCAGCACAACTGGCTTATGAATTTTATCAAAAATATCCAAAAGAAACGCTGATTGTCGTCACTGCAGACCACGAAACTGGAGGATTAGGTATCGGAAATGGAAGCTCTTCGCTGAAAACGAAATTCTTATCCCACCAAAAAACCTCGCAGTCTGAACTTTCAAATACAATTGGCAATTTGCGTAAAGATCGTCCAAATGCTACCTGGGATGATTTAAAAAATCTGATCTCTTTGCAAACAGGTCTGTTCTCCAAAATAGAGGTAACCGAAACAGATCGTAAAGCGCTACAGGATGCCTATCAAAAAAGCTTTGTCGATCATCAAAAGGAGACTGCAAAAAGTCTTTACGCCAGTGACGACAAAATAGCTGCATTGAGTATTTCAATCTTAAATCGGATGGGATCAATAAGCTGGGCTTCCAATAATCATTCGGCGGCCTACGCACCAGTATATGCAATCGGAGTTGGCTCTGAACAATTCAGTCAGAAAATGGACAACACAGATATACCAAAGAAAATCGCTACAGCAGCAAAACTTAGTTTAGACTAAACAAAAAAAGATCCCCAAGAAATCTTGGGGATCTTTTTTATGAGCCTCTTATCGGAATCGAACCAATGACCTACTGATTACAAGTCAGTTGCTCTACCAGCTGAGCTAAAGAGGCTTTCAATGAATTTTAACGAGTGTCGCTCAAAGAGCCTCTTATCGGAATCGAACCAATGACCTACTGATTACAAGTCAGTTGCTCTACCAGCTGAGCTAAAGAGGCTTTTTAAAGAAGTTAATGCTTGTGCTTAAGAGCCTCTTATCGGAATCGAACCAATGACCTACTGATTACAAGTCAGTTGCTCTACCAGCTGAGCTAAAGAGGCGTTACTTCTTCTCAATCTTATCACGTCTGACCGCTTTAAGATGCTGCAAATATCGAAACCTTCAATCAAAAAAGCAAGTCGATCACAACAATTTTTCCGTCTGCTAAGCCAATTATTTAAAAATCAAGCCTATTATTTTAAATAGCTGCAAATTTGTCATGATTCAATAAAAAATATTGCCATTTTTTCCGAAATAGCAGCTAAAACCTGAATGGCACTTCGATTGTTATCATTTAGACGTATCAACAAAACTTTAATTAAGATTATAGGAATGAATTTTAACAATTATACAATCAAGGCCCAGGAGGCCATACAAAAAGCGTCAGAAATTGCAGCCGGACATCAACAACAGGCTATTGAAACTGCGCATATTTTAAAAGCTTTACTTACTGTGGATGAAAACGTTGTCAGCCACTTATTAAAGAAGCTAAACGTCAATATCACCTATTTGGGAACTGAACTCGACAAGCAGATTGAAGGATTTCCTAAAGTAAGTGGAAGCAACATTTATTTAAGCAGTGATGCGAATAGTGCGCTGCAGAAAGCACAAGGTTTTTTAAAAGAATTCAATGATGAATTTGTCTCTGTGGAACACTTACTGTTAGGTATTCTAGCCACATCCGACAAGACTTCAACGCTCCTAAAATCACAGGGCGTAACTGAAAAGGACTTAAAGACTGCAATTAAGGAACTACGTGGAAACAGCCGGGTGACAGATCAAAATGCTGAAGCAACTTATAATGCTTTGGGAAAATATGCCCGAAATCTGAATGAGTATGCTGAATCTGGCAAATTAGATCCTGTGATTGGCCGCGACGAGGAAATTCGACGCGTCATGCAGATTCTTTCACGCCGTACCAAAAACAACCCTATACTCGTCGGTGAGCCAGGGGTTGGTAAAACTGCTATTGCTGAGGGTATTGCATATAGAATTATAAAAGGTGACGCTCCTGAAAATCTAAAATCCAAAATCGTATTTTCCTTGGATATGGGGGCCTTGGTAGCTGGGGCTAAGTATAAAGGGGAATTTGAAGAGCGCTTAAAAGCTGTCGTTAAAGAAGTTACAGATTCCAACGGCGAAATTATCCTCTTTATTGATGAGATTCACACCTTAGTGGGTGCCGGTGGTGGTGAAGGCGCAATGGATGCAGCAAATATCCTTAAACCAGCGCTGGCCAGAGGGGAACTTCGTGCCATTGGAGCTACAACGTTAAACGAATACCAAAAATATTTCGAAAAGGACAAAGCACTGGAGCGTCGATTCCAAAAAGTTATGGTAGAAGAGCCGGATACGCAAGACGCCATATCCATCCTTCGGGGATTGAAAGAACGGTACGAAACACACCATAAGGTACGCATACTGGATGAATCCATTATTGCAGCAGTAGAGTTATCGCAACGTTATATTGCGGACCGTTTCCTACCAGACAAGGCGATTGATTTAATTGACGAGGCAGCTTCTAAATTACGTCTGGAGATGGATTCTGTACCTGAGGCAGTCGATGAACTGGAACGCCGCATTATGCAACTTGAAATCGAGCGCGAGGCTTTGAAACGTGAAAACGACGATAAAAAGGTGCAAGAACTTTCAGAAAGTATAGCCAATCTATCTGCTGAACGCGATACGCTGCGTGCCGCATGGCAAGAGGAAAAGAGTTTGGTTGACAATGTAAACCAGGAGATAGAAAACATTGAAAATTACAAACTCGAGGCCGAACAGGCAGAACGCTCCGGCGATTATGGCAAGGTTGCAGAATTACGTTATGGCCGAATCAAAGAGGCGCAGGAAAAAGTGGAGAAACTGAAAGCTGAGCTCGCCGAAAAACAGGAAAGCAAACGTATGTTGAAAGAAGAAGTAACTTCCGAAGATATTGCCGATGTCGTCGCTAAGTGGACTGGAATACCCGTAAGTAAAATGATTCAGTCTGAGCGCGAAAAATTGCTGAATCTAGAAGAGGAACTCCATAAACGCGTTGCTGGTCAGGATGAAGCAATAGAAGCAATTTCAGATGCGATACGCCGTTCAAGAGCTGGACTAAATGATGCAAAAAGACCTATAGGATCATTTATATTCTTAGGTACTACAGGTGTCGGAAAAACAGAATTGGCAAAAGCACTGGCTGAGTTCTTATTCGACGACGAACAATCGATGGTACGTATTGATATGTCGGAATATCAGGAGCGGCATGCTGTCTCCCGTTTGATTGGAGCGCCTCCGGGATATGTTGGTTATGATGAAGGCGGTCAGTTGACAGAGGCCGTCCGGAGACGTCCTTATTCCGTGGTTCTGCTCGATGAAATTGAAAAGGCTCATCCTGATGTATTTAACATACTCTTACAGGTACTGGACGATGGCCATCTAACGGACAACAAAGGCCGTACGGTAAACTTCAAGAATACGATTATTATTATGACATCCAATACGGGTTCTCATATCATACAAGAAAATTTCAGCCATCTGAGTGATGACAATAGAGATGAGATCATTGCCAAAACACGCAACGAGGTATTTGATCTGCTGAAACAATCGATCCGTCCGGAGTTCCTGAAT
The DNA here is from genome assembly GCA_031286695.1 of Sphingobacterium sp. Taxonomy (GTDB): domain Bacteria; phylum Bacteroidota; class Bacteroidia; order Sphingobacteriales; family Sphingobacteriaceae; genus Sphingobacterium. The sequence goes on from JAITTY010000013.1 coordinate 48,525, forward strand.
CGTATCGATGAAGTCATTATGTTTACTCCGTTAAGCAGAGACGAAATTGGAGATATTGTTAGGCTGCAATTTGCCCATGTTGAGAAACAGCTGGCTGAACAAAATATCTTTATCACGGCATCAGACGAAGCGATGGACTGGTTAGCACAGCTTGGCTATGATCCGATATATGGAGCAAGACCGTTAAAGCGGGTTATTCAGAAACGCATTCTGAATGAACTTTCGAAGGAAATACTATCCGGAAAAGTGAGTCGTGATTCCATTATCCGGCTGGATGTATTTGACGGTAAATTTGTCTTCATCAATAAACAAGATTAGTAAAAAACGAAGCGCTCGGCAGAAAAACCGGGCGCTTCGCTTTTATACCATGCAAACTGACCACTAACTACTGATTCCTAGCGCTGTTAATAGCTTCTTTACATCATCTTCTCCGTCCAGATGCTGTACCAGCATTTTCGTTTTCGCATCATAAATATATAATGAGGGATAATTGCTCGGCTTGAATTTTTCGATAAACTGCGTTCCAGCATCAAATAAGAACTTTACATTTGCTGCATTTTTTAATGCCTTAGCATGCATATTAATAAAACCATCCACATAGGCTTTATCATTCATTGAAATAAAATAAAACGAAACATTCTTTAGCTTCGCCAAATTTTGCGCAATGCCCGCTCCCATTTTCTGACAATGTCCACAACCGGGATCATAAAAATTCAATACGATATAGCCCGACTTGGGCAGTTTATCCGAATTAAACTTACTCGCTTGATAAACCTCATCAAAAGTAAAGGCTGGAAGCGTTTTAGGTGCCTGTGCAAATATAGGTTGAATTAAAAAAAAAGCACTTGCAAAAAATAGAGAATAAAGAAACCTCATGTTAAAGAATTTTAAACCAACAATGAATATTCAATTAATTTTAATCAATAATACCTAAAAATGTGCTTCAGTACACTAATATTTTAGTTTTTTTACAAAAAATCCGTAAGTTTGGGCTAATTTTTAAGTCGATCAAATCTATTAATACTCATTAATCGTGAAAAAACGAATTGCTATTTTTGCTTCAGGTTCAGGTTCCAATGCTCAAAAAATAATGGAACATTTTAAATATTCGGATGAAGCTGAGGTTGCCTTGATCTTATCTAATAATCCTGATGCATACGTTATTCAGCGGGCAGACAATTTTGAAATCCCGGCACATATTTTCGATCGTGAAGAATTTTACAAAACAGACAACGTTGTCAATATACTGAAGAACTTGAATATTGATCTTATTGTCTTAGCAGGTTTTCTTTGGCTTGTTCCAACCAATCTGCTAAAAGCATTTCCGAATCAAATCATTAATATACATCCTGCCCTCCTGCCAAAATATGGTGGCAAGGGAATGTATGGCGATCATGTGCATAAAGCTGTTCTTGCTAATAAAGAAGAGGAACATGGTATCACGATACACTTTGCCAATGAACACTTCGACGAAGGAGAAATTATCCATCAGGCGCGTTTTAAAGTCGATCCAAATGACACATTAGATATCATTAAGTTTAAAGGGCAGCAACTCGAACACCAATACTTCCCTAAAATTATTGAGAATCTGATCAAAAAAATGTAAAAACAATTTTATTATTTAGAATTGTTTTAAACAAATCGTAACTTTGCTTTCATGAACGAAGTTATTGAATCGGTGATGGATGTATGTGAGTCAGAAAACAAAGGCCATGTGTTTCAATTTAGAAATACAGCCATGAACCCTTTTTCTGACTTTTCATGTGCTTGTTTTAAGAAGTGCTGCAAAAAGTACAAAGAAGGTAAACGTTGTAAAAAGTGTCCGGGTCAGAAAAAATAGACGTGTTTCTCATTGGCTATTCTTCTAGGTAATCCAAATCTTTATCAAAACTTTCTTCCAATTGTGTCAGTGAATAGATCGCTATTCCTGAAAGCAATAAGACCATTGTAATTGCAGCCGGTACGATACCAAAAGCATTGACTAGTACCCCATAGATCATTGTTGATGGAATGAGGGCGCCTCGAACAAAATTAGGTGCAGTAGTTGCCACAGTCGCTCTGAGATTTGTACCGAATTGCTCTGCCGAAATCGTTACAAATGTAGCCCAATACCCCACCCCTAATCCCATCACAAATGCTAAGCCCAAAAACTTAGTGGCAGTAATACCATCGCTCAACAAATACCAAAGCGAACTGACGATGATAATTACCTGGCAAATAAGGACAACTTTCTTTCGGGATTTTAAAACTTGTGCAAATATTCCCGCTAATACGTCGCCCAATGATATACCTATATACGTAAACATCACCCCTTTTCCAGCACTCAGCACATCTGTAGTACCTAATGCCTTCCCTATTTCGGGTGCTTGAGTCACCAATACACCGACAACAAACCAAATAGGCAGCCCGATACAAAGGCAATTAATATACCGTTTTAACCGGCTCTTATTCGTAAAAAGCATGCGGATATCACCTTTCACTACCCCTACATGATCTTGTTCCTTGAACAGTCCTGATTCAAAGGATCCCACACGCAAAAGCAATAATAATAAGCCCATTCCTCCACCGACGAAATAAGCGGTCCGCCAATCAAATTCCTCAGATACAAAATAAGCAAGTATAGCTCCCAATACACCGACTCCAGCAACCAACATCGTACCGTAACCACGTTTTGACTTGTGCATACTTTCGGAGACCAAGGTAATACCCGCTCCCAACTCTCCCGCTAAACCAATACCCGCTATAAAACGAATAATACCATACATAAGCACATCATGTACAAAGCCATTTGCGATATTTGCTAAAGAATAGAGAAGAATCGATCCAAAGAGCACTTTTAAACGGCCATATTTATCACCAATAATTCCCCAAATGATGCCGCCTAATAGCAGCCCCCCCATTTGCATATTAAGCACAAATTCACCTTTTACCCGCATTTCTTCAGCGGGAACACCAATATCAGTAAAGGACTGAATACGGACAATGGAGAAAATAATTAAATCATAGATATCGACAAAGTATCCCAGTGATGCGATCATAACCAGTAACCATACTTTATTGTCGGGTCGATTTTCTTTTAGTGTTGACATTTTAGGTTTTTTGAAGCTGTAAAAATACCATAGTGAAGCTACAAAACCAAGATTTCAGAAAATATTCCGATACATTGTTTTATTTTTGCTTTATGAGATACAGTCCACTTGCCTTAACTTGGCTATTGCGTATTTATCCGCCTTTTCTGTTTCAAGGAATATGGGTAAAAAAAATTAGTCCCGGCTTTCAAGGTGCCCAAGTAAAAATATACAAGACGCCATTCAATATCAATACAAACAGAACACTATTTGGTGGAACGATATTCGCTGCTGCAGACCCTATATTTCCCATCCTGATCGATCAATATCTTCAAAAAATTGGTTTCAAGAAAACAGTAGCCTGGCTAAAATCATCACAGATCGTTTTTAAGAAGCCCGGAAAGACCAGCGTAGAGTATGCTGTAAACCTTTCCGAAGAAGTACTTGAAGAATGCGCACAGACGATCAGAACAAAAGGAAAGATTGTAAGAGATTTTACCTTAGAGATCAAAGATAAAACGGGTGACTTATGTGCTACGGTACGCTGTGAAACCTATATTCGTGACTTGAATTTTACATTCCCGTCCAGAAATCGAAATGTCGAGCCATAAGAAATTGATATATTTGTCGAATTACCAAAAACAAGAAACATGAATAAAATCGCTTTTTTGGCTATCGCATCTCTGGCAATAGCAGCATGTGGGACGAATGGAAATGGCGCAACGACAGTAAAAGCCCTGCAAGATTCAACCATAAAAATCCATGATGAAATCATGCCTCAAATTGCCCATTTCGACCGCGATGCTGTCAAGATAGATTCCATTCTGGCAAATTTAAAAACTATTAAGACAGCCCGGATGGATTTAGATACCATTGCGACAAGGAAAGAACTGAGTGTTTTAAAAGCTAACTTAGAAAGCGCCACAGACCATATGATGGACTGGATGAAAGGCTACAATCCGGATTCAACAGATGTCAAATATTTCGAAACAGAACTACAGAAAGTAAGTGATATGAAAAAGATATTTGATAATGTCTCCAAAGAAAGTGAAGGAAAATTAAAGAATTTTTAAGTCCAAAAGACTTCACAAGTTCAACAAAATGGCCACGGAACGAATTAATATAGTCGGGAAGTTAAGCCAAACCTTAAAACAAAAAATAAAAACATGAGATCCATAACTAAATTTTACTGCGCAACTTTTCTATTATTGGGGCTATTTTCCTGTAAAAATAATAGTCAGACAAACTTACCGATCTATGGCGAAAGGGAGGCTGTAGAAAAAACAGTTGATGGAAAAAAAATTGTAGATACCCTCTACCATACAATACCGCCATTTAAACTTCTTAATCAAGATAGTGCGATGATTTCGGATAAAGATTTTGATAGAAAAGTTTATGTTGCAAACTTCTTCTTTACCCATTGTCCAAGCATCTGCCCGACAATGAATCGCAATCTTCTAAAGATATACCAGCAATATAAAGACAATGATGAGGTTCGTTTTCTGTCTCATAGTATTGACTTTAAATACGATCAGCCATACGTTTTGAAAGATTATGCCAACAAATTGGGTGTAAGCAATAATCACTGGCAATTTGTATCAGGAACGAAAGCAGAAATTTATGGACTTGCCAATCAATACCTGGTTTATACTGCGGAGGATAAAAATGCACCCGGCGGCTATGATCATCAGGGCTACCTTGTTTTGATTGACAAAGATAAACGTATTCGAGGTGCTTATGACGGCACGAATGATGAGCAGGTAAAAAAATTAATGAACGATCTACCATCATTATTGAGCGAGGCGAAAAAATAATATGCGCATTCTCCTAACAACATGCCTGGCAATTGGCGCTCTATTGCTTATATTGATAGGCTGCCAGAATGAAGTTGATATCAAAACGGCACAATATGCTGTAAACGGTCAAAAAGTATATATAACCCATTGTCAAAATTGCCATGGAGAGAAGGGCGAAGGATTGGGCACCCTCTACCCGCCTTTAACAGATACCACATTTTTACAGGTTAATCGCCATAAACTAGCTTGTATCATTAAGCATGGAACTTCTGGTGAGCTGGAAGTCGCAGGCAAAAAGTTCAATAGTGTAATGCCGGCATCTAATCTCTCTGCTGTTGATATCGCTTATGTACTGACATATATCAATACTAAAATCAACAAAGGAAAACATAGTTACCCTTTGGATGAGGTGGAAAGAAATTTAAAGAATTGTCAATAAAAAGAGAGGGAGCTTTGCCAAAAGCTCCCTCTCTTTTTAACACCCACTTCCCAACAAAGACGTCCTCCCGATGAACAAAAAAGGATTCCTGCATCCATTTGAACCAAAGTTGAAACAACACCACTAAACAGCCCCATTAAGCTTCCGGAGCGCTTCCATTACCTATTGACAAAAAAAATAAAAAGATGAAAACAATTTTATCCTTTTTTCCTTATTGTATTATTGATCCAAATCGTTTTACATTTATTGATTTATAACAATAATCTGACATTTTGGATACAAATTAATCGCTAATTTTGCAACCGAATGAACGTTCGATTGATGAATTCTAATGAAAAAATAGCGGCAGTATTTGCCAGCACACTAAAACTTATACAAACAAACGGCTTCCACGGGACGCCGATGAGTAAAATCGCCCAAGAGTCAGATGTGGCAATCGGAACTATCTACCATTATTTCCCTTCTAAAGATGATCTTATTTTTGCCTTGTTCAAACATTGTCGGGCATTACTAAATGATTATATTTTTGATGGTATAAAAGATGATTTCAGCTACAAAGATTCCTTTTTCCATGTGTGGCGCAATTTTGTGAAGTTTTATTTAGAAAACGGTCATGTCTTCAGTTTTTTTGAGCAATTCTTCTCCTCTCCTTATTACGAAAAAAATAAGGCTGAGATACAGGAACCTGTAGGAGGCCAAAATAAAGTTGTCGATTTTTTACAGGAAGGTATAGACCGCAAAATTTTGAAACAAGTGAATGTGCATCTGCTTGTGGCCAGTTATATCGGAGTCGCATTGTCTACCGTTCACAGCATAAAATTCAAAGACCTGAGCTTTTCCGAACGAAATATGGAGGAATTGATTGGAATTATTTGGGATGGAGCAATTAATAGAGAAAAAAATAATTAATTACATATATGAAGTTTAATAAAATCGTTTATTCCTTGGCGGCCCTGTCGCTTTTGAGTAATACAGGATTTGCACAACAGCAATCTGAAAACTTGCCTGCAAATGCAACACTTCAGCAGCTGATAGATTATGCCTTGCGTAATCGAATCTCTGTAAAACAAGCGCAATTGGATGAAGCCATTGGTGAAAAGGATATCGACATCTCCCTTTCAGGCTGGTACCCCCAATTGGGCTTAAAAGGAAGTTACAACTATAACGTCATCGTTCCATTGGCAAATATTGGTGGTAATAACATCAAAATGGGACAGAATAATGCGAGCGCAGTAACGCTTCAGGTAGACCAGCAGATTCTGAACCCTGAGTTAATGCAAGCAAGAAAAGCAGCTGAATTGGTACGTCTCGGCAATAAGCAAAATACCGAGAACCAAAAAATAACTGCAGTCGTTGAGGTCAGCAAAGCATACTACGACATCCTTACTTCAGAAGAGCAGATCAAAATTGTCCGCGAAAACATTGCCCGTTTGCAAAAACAATTGAAAGATGCCAAATCACAATATGATGTAGGTATAGTTGACAAAACAGATTATAAAAGAGCACAAATAGCTTTAGCGAATTCAAACGCAGACGAAAAACGGACGGTTGAACTTCGAAAATATAAATACGAATATCTAAAACAGCTATTAGCTTTGGATAAAAGTCAAAATCTGACCCTTTCATTTGACAATAGCAGTATGGAGTCGGAGATTCTGATAGACACAACAGCCGGAATAAATGTTTCTAATCGAATTGAATTCCAACAATTGGAAACATCAAAAAAGATCCAGCAGTTAAGTACACAATATTATAAATGGACGTACTTGCCAAGTGTGAGCGCCTTCTATAATTATGCATTCAACTATAGAAATGACAAATTCAGTAAGCTTTATACCGATAATTTCCCAGGTTCTGTTGCTGGACTGAATGTATCTTTTTCAATTTTCGACGGGTTTAAACGTAAAAAACAAATCAACAAATCCAGACTGCAGGAAGAAAGAATCGACTGGGACATCAAAAACTTGGAGAATAGCATCAATACCGAATATTCGCTGGCAAAAGCAACCTATAATGCGAACTTAAATGACTGGAAAACAGCCAAAGAAAATGTGGATTTATCCAAAGAGGTATACGATACAATCAAACTTCAATATGATTCAGGTATTAAAACTTACCTTGATCTCATGACAGCAGAGACTGATCTCAAAACAACGCAACTCAACTATCTGAACTCGCTATATGCTTTATTATCGAGTAAATTAGATGTTCAGAAAGCTGTTGGTGCGATTCACACAAATTAATCAATAAACGGAAACTAATACAAATCATGAATAAAAGACAATTATTATTCGCTTTCTTCCTTGGGACGGCATTAGTATGGACCTCTTGTGGAAATAAAGATGCAAAAAAGCAAGGCGCAGCTCAGGCTCAAGCTGAGAAGGTTGTTCCTGTTAGCTTTGGTGTAGCATCACATGAGATTGTTACAGGTACGATCAGCTACCCTGCAACAGTCAAACCGTTGAACGAAGCAGACCTATTTGCGGAAGTTAGCGGTTATATCACCAAAATATATGTTTCAGATGGCGCCGTAGTGTCTCAAGGACAAGCCCTTTATGAAATTGATGGAACACGCTATAATGCCGCTGTCCAACAAGCTAAGGCAAGTCTCCAAGTACAGCAAACGGAATTGGAGCGTCAAAAAAGAGATTTGGCAAGATACCAAACGCTGGCTGATAAAGATGCGATTGCAAAACAAGTGTTTGACAATGCCAAATCGAGTGTTGCTGCTGCGCAGGCACAGGTTGAATCGGCTCGCGCTGCATTAGTTACTGCAAATACAAATTTATCCCGCTCAACCATACGCGCACCATTTTCGGGTACAATTGGTATCTCACAGGTACGTTTGGGTGCATTGGTGAATCCAGGTACTACCCTGTTGAATACACTTTCATCAACAAGCCCTATTGCTGTTGAATTTCAGGTAAATGAAAAGGATATTACGAAATTCACCAAATTACAGAGCAGCCATTCTTCTTCAGATCTTTCTTTGCTTTTGCCTGATGGCAGTACTTATGAAGGAAAAGGAACAATTACGACGATTGACCGTGCTGTAGATCCGGCAACAGGAACAATTAAAGTTAGAGCGACATTCCCAAATAATTCCAATACATTGAGAGCTGGAATGAACATCACGATGAATGTTTCTTCAACTTCGGCAACAGAAGAAGTGGTGGTTCCTTACAAAGCGATCTTTGAACAACTAGGGGTATTCAATCTATATGCTGTTAATGATAGCAGCAAAGCTGAAATCCGTCAGGTAAAATTAGGCATTAAAGCCGGCGATAAAATTGTTATCAAAGAGGGTGTTAAAGATGGTGAAAAAATCATTGTCGATGGTACCATGAACGTCCAAAATGGTGTTAAAGTAGTTGACGCTGCTGTTGCTGCCCAACAGGCTGCAAAAGGAGCTCCTCAAGGAAAATAACAGCATTAATTTTTAAAGAGAATCTAAAAGATATAGAATGATTTCAGAAGTATTTATTAAGAGGCCAGTTACCGCAATCGTTATTTCGATATTGATTTCAATCATCGGGATTATTGCGGTATCTACACTGCCAATTAGCCAGTACCCTTCTATTGCACCTCCAACAGTAACGGTTACAGCCAATTATACTGGTGCAGATGCACAGACGGTTGAGCAAACGGTGACTACACTCATTGAGAGTCAGATCAACGGTACTCCTGGCATGATTTATATGTCGTCCAACAGTACTTCAAATGGTCAAGCAACAATTACTGTTACATTTGAAGTAGGTACCGACATTGATATAGCAACCCTGGACGTGCAAAATCGTGTGGGAATTGCTGAACCTGCCTTGCCAGAAGCTGTACGTCGTTTAGGTATTACAACCCGTAAAGCCAATAACGATATCCTCATGCTGGTTGCGTTGACATCACCAAAAGGAACAAGAACCGAAAATTTCTTGGCCAATTACAACAACTTATACGTTAAAGACGCATTATTGCGTGTTAAAGGTGTCGGTGATGTAACCGCATTTGGTCAGCCATTCTCCATGCGGGTATGGTTAGATGCCAACAAATTAGCGAACCTAAGCATGACACCTGCAGACGTATCTACAGCGATTGCGGAACAAAACTCCCGTATACCTGGCGGTAGTGTTGGTGGACGTCCACAAGAATCTTCAACGGTATTTGAATATCCAATCATTACTGATAGTGACCTTTCGAGCCCTGAAGATTTTGAAAATATCGTCGTCAAGACCAACAAAGATGGTTCCATTGTACTTTTAAAAGATGTTGCACGTGTTGAATTGGGTCAATTCAATTATGGTACATCCTCAACTGTAAATGGCATGACTTCATCTGCAATGATGATCAACCAAACGCCGGGAGGAAATGCCGTAGAATCCGCAGAGGGCATTGTTACTGCATTGGAAAAATTGAAGAAATCGTTTCCTACTGACGTGGATTACACAATCAGTTACGAGACAGTATCGGTTGTAAATGCCTCTATTTCTTCGGTTATCCATACGTTGGTTGAAGCATTGATTTTAGTAACGATAGTGGTATTTTTCTTCCTTCAAAGCTGGAGAGCAACCCTAATTCCTGTACTGGCAATTCCGGTGTCCATCATCGGTACCTTCATCTTCTTCCTGATGTTTGGCTTTTCGGTCAACAACTTAACCATGCTTGCGTTTGTACTGGCCATCGGTATTGTGGTGGATGATGCCATCGTTGTGGTGGAAGCTGTACAGCACTATATCGACCATTATAAATTGGATGCGAAAGAAGCAACACGCCGCGCCATGGGCGATATCACAGCTCCGGTTATTGCAATTGCATTGATTTTGGCTGCAGTATTCGTTCCAGTAGGTTTTATTCCAGGGATGGTAGGTAAATTGTATCAACAATTCGCCATCACGATCGCTGTGTCGGTTATGCTATCGGCGTTTATCGCACTTTCACTAACTCCTGCGTTATGTTCGATATTATTAAAACCTACAGCAGTACATGAAGGCGCAAAAGGACTGAATAAGTTTTTCTACAAATTCAATGTCTGGTTTGAAAAAGTGACCATCAAATACTCCAATGGGGTAAAACAAGCGATTAAAAAAGCACCGCTTGTATTGATTATTCTATTGTGTATTTTCATCGGGACAGGCTGGATGTTTACAACCAAGCCGACAGGATTTATTCCTTCCGAGGATGGTGGGGCATTTTTCGCGGGTATTACGCTGCCAGAGGGTTCTTCTTCGGCACGTACAAATGAAGTCCTTAAAGAGATTGAAGACGATCTACACAAGACTTTCCCTGAAATCAAGTATGTTACCGCAATCTCTGGTATCAATATCTTGAACCGTGCGTTTAAATCCAATGGTGCAACAGTGTTCGTGTCGCTAAAACCGTGGGAAACACGTACGCGTACAGCAAATGACATCGCGGGCATGATCATGGGTAAATACATGGGGTATACAAAAGCAAGAGTACTGGCTGTAACACCTCCTGCAATTCCAGGTCTAGGTACTTCAGGCGGTTTTTCTATGCAAGTTCAAGATTTGCAGACGGTCAATATCAAGGACTTCGAAGCTACTGTAGGCAAGTTCCTGATGGCTGCCAATCAACGTCCTGAAATTGGAATGGCTTATACGATGTTTAACACCAACTCGCCTAACTACAAATTGGAAGTAAATCGTGAACAGGCTAAACGTATGGGTGTGCCGATTTCAAGTATTTATTCGACAATCTCTTCTTATCTGGGAAGTAGTTATGTAAACGACTTTACGAAGTACGGTCGTAGCTACCGTGTCGTTACGCAAGCTGATATCCCTTATCGTATGAATATTGAGGACATCAACAAATTGTATGTCAATAATATTTCTGGAAACCCAGTACCAATGGGTACCTTGGTAAAATATGAGCTAACGACGATGCCTTCAATCATCAACCACTACAACATATTTAGAAGTATTGAGATTAATGGTAGCTCTGCGCCGGGTTATTCCTCAGGGGATGCATTGAAAGCACTGCAAGAAGTTGCTGCACAAACATTGCCTGAAGGTTTTGACTATCAATTCTCTGGTCTGTCGCTTCAAGAAATGCAGTCGGGATCGAAGACAATTCAAATTTTTGCCCTCTGTATCCTATTTGTATTCTTGCTATTAGCCGCATTATACGAAAGCTGGTCAGTTCCGTTCTCCATTCTATTGTCAGTTCCGCTGGGTGTATTTGGTGCCATATTGACACTAACATTGATCCCTACATTGGACAATAACATCTATGCGCAGATTGGTTTGGTGACAATTATTGGTCTTGCAGCCAAAAATGCCATCCTAATCGTGGAGTTTGCGAAAGAACGGGTTGATATCGGAATGAATCTTTATGAAGCGACATTAGATGCTGTAAAATTACGTTTACGTCCAATCATCATGACATCTTTTGCCTTTATCTTAGGTATTATTCCGTTGATGTTATCGCATGGAGCTGGAGCAATTTCCCGTCAAACCATCGGTTGGACCGTATTCGGCGGTATGACTGCAGCCACACTTTTAGCGATCTTTATCGTTCCGGTGCTATTTGTTGTAATTACACGCATGGCGTACGGTAAGAAAAAGTTAGCTGAATTGGAAGCGAATTTCGATGAAGAAAAAGCAAAAAATTTAAGTTCACACTAATTATATGCAATCCTTCGTATGAAATTCATACGGAGCAAAAAGCAAGAAGCCTTTCCTTTAAATGTAGGAAAGGCTTCTTGCTTTTTGCTCTTCCAATTATATTTCTTTAATTTTACAGCTCACTATTAAACGTATATGTCACCTGAATCACAACGCAAATTTGAACTCTTAAACCTTCTTGCCGAATCCTATGATGCGCTATTATTTGACGTCGATGGCACTTTGGCGGACAATATGGACGCCCATAAACAATCTTATAAAGCTGCTGCCAAACAGTATGGTGTAGAACTGGATGTGAATCTGATTGATGAAACTGCTGGATGGCCAACGGTTGCCGTCGCGGAGGAGATCAGTAAGCGTTATGGCGTGGATTTTGACTTCCAGGAATTCTCTACGCTCAAATCCACCATATTTCGAGATGAATATGTTTTCAAGACCAAGCCAGTGGATTACGTTGTTGAACATCTAAAATATCAAAAAGGGAAAAAGCATATTGCTGCCGTATCGGGAGGTACCCGGACGACCTTATCGATGACCTTAAACACCATTGGGGTATGGGATGATTTAGAGACACTAGTTTGCGCAGGAGATACTGCAGAAGGCAAACCTTCACCTCAGCCTTTCCTTTTGGCCGCATCTCAATTGAATATTGCCCCAGAAAGATGTTTGGTCTATGAAGATGGTATCCCCGGAGTAGAGGGTGCAAAAGCAGCTGGAATGGGCTGGGTTCGTGTTGATGAACTATAGCAGCGAACTGAAGGTTCTTTGTAACCAATAACATCAGACAGTTTCATAAAAAAAGCCGCAATCAATGCTAACATCAATTGCGGCTTTTTGCAGTAATTCTTTATCTTATTTAAAAACTGGTAATTATTTTCACCCCGCCATTGCTGTAATTCAAATCCGATGATTTTAATCCGCCTATAGGGGCTTTGTAATAAGGTTCTACGGAAATGGACAATTTCCCAACTTTCTGTTTCCGTCCAACTGAAAAATTAATAAAACCGTTTACACCTTTATCATCAACATTTTTATCCGTAGACTTCTGTTTATACTCCGTATTATTTGTTTCATAAATCGTTGCTCGTTCCTGATCCAAGACACCAACATAAGATACACCAACGGAAGTATAGAAATTCTTGTTGATCGCGTACCTAACATCCAACGGGATATCTACTGTTAAAATTTTACCAGAAACCCGTTCATTACTCTTCGCATCCTTTGCATCAGCAGTACGCATCGCAAATGAGTTGCTAACACTTGATTGAGAAATATAATTTGGAGCATCCGCATAAATGGAATTCGATCCCATCGCTGGTGTTATAGGCGTATTTCCCGAAACAGCTCCATAATGTTGAATCGAAGCGCCCGAACGAAGGCTTACTTTGCTCGAAAGATTATAAGCTAGCGCTACACCGCCACCCAATGTTATACTCTCTGATGTTGAAGCAGGAGATACAAAAGCTCCCATCTCCCATTTTTTCTCCTGGCTTGTCTTATTAATGACAACACTATTTTTAACATTTCCCTGCTGCGCAGCATACAGCTGTGAAAGCTTCGCTGCTTCGCGTTGGGTCTGATTGCCGGAAGAAATATTGAATGGATTAGATTGGGCAGCAGCAACACGGCTTGCTGGAGCAACTGATGCTTCCTCCCCTTCGTTTTCATTTAAACTAATACTCGCTGAAAAATTGGTATTTTTCAATTGCATCGACCGTAATTGTCCAACATCATTTGAAACACTTACATCATGTCCATGTATCAATTGTCCAGAATTTAATGCGAGTTGATGCTTGTCCATAGCTTGACTGGAAGAAGTGGGCGCTGCTGAATAAGTAAAGGGCTTTTTCAAGGATAGTGTCTCTGAAGCTACTCCATTATCCTGTGTAATCGCTGATAGCGAACGCTGAATAGATTCTTTTAAGTCTTTATTATTACCTAAAACCTCTGCACTTTCATGACGATGTTCCATGACCACTGAAGGTGAATCAGTCTGTACATTATTTTTAAAACCCCAATATCCTGCACCAAAACATAATAATACAGCCGCCGCAGCACTCCAATACTTCCAATTGGAAGAACCACGGGAAGCTACCCCATAATTTGAAGCAAACTTCTCCCAGGAACCTTCTTTATAAGGTAGTTCATGGTCTTTTAATTGTCCAATGATCTCTTCTATCAATTCCTTTTTCTTATTGTCTTTCATCGTAACAACAATATTTATCTTATTTCTTGAACTATACCTGTATAGTCCAAGTATAACTTTCTAAGTTTTTGTTTCGCTCTTGTCAGATAAGTACGCGAAGTGCTATCTGGTATATTAAGCATTTGAGCTATTTCATCATGCGAATACCCCTCGATTTCGTAGAGATTAAAAATATTTTTTTGAATCTCAGGAAGCTTATCCAGCAAGCGCATAATCTCATTAACTTCCAGTCGACTATCCAACTGAACAGCAGGTGTATGCATATCCCCTTCTCCTAGATCTTCAACTGAATAAAATTGCTTCTTACTTCGTAAAAAATCTATGGAAATATTTGCTGCAATACGCCCTATCCAGGCTCTGAAAGACTTTTCTAGATTTTCATCGTCAATATCTCTGTTAAACGAATCCAATTTGCGAAATACCCGAACAAAGCTTTCATTCACGAGCTCTTCTGCATCCACATCCTGTTTTACATAACGTATAATAATAGCCATGAGGTAACCATAATACTTCTTATAAACGAAGGCTTTACCATCCTCACGATCACGCAAGCAACGTTCTAAGGCATCATGTAAAGATGATAACTTCCTGTTATAAAAATATGACTGAATTATACCCACTTAAACTATTTAATTATCAAGTTTCAAACTTAGACAAATTGCTTTTTATATGCAATAAATTGCAGCAGCTACGAAAACAACCTATCGAACCCTCCGCTAGCATTGTGAACCATTTTTTGTCGCGGAGATAACGAAATTAAAGTTATAAAACTTAAAATCAAATAGCCGAATGTCCCCTTGTAATATCACTATTTAACTATTTTTATTCCTTAAACGGAGTACATTGTACTTTTGCTACAGTGATTTCGAAAAAAATCCATAAAAAGAATTGAAAAAAAATGGCTATTTTTGCGTGATTTTCACATTTTAAATATTATTCATACCGAATGAGTACTGTATTATCCGAACAGGAACAACTTAGAAGACAAGCGATGCAATCGTTGTTGGATATGGGAATTGACCCTTTTCCAGCAAACGAATTTGTCGTCAATGCACATGCTGCTGATATTTTAGAAAATTACGATAGAGATAAATTGAATTATAAGAACATTACTATTGCTGGACGGATCATGAGCCGTCGTGTGATGGGCAGTGCTTCATTTTTTGAAATTCAAGACTCTACCGGACGAATTCAAGCCTATATTAAGCGCGATGACGTCTGTCCTGATGAAAATAAGGATCTTTACAATGTAGTTTTCAAAAAGCTATTGGATATTGGGGATATCGTCGGCATTAAAGGCTATGTTTTCACAACACAAACCGAAGCGATTGCAGTACACGTAGAAGAACTTACCGTTTTATCCAAATCACTTCGCCCCCTTCCTGTCGTTAAATCGGCAGAAGGTAAAACATTTGATGCCTTTACAGATCCCGAACAACGTTATAGAATGCGTTATGTAGATTTGATCGTAAATCCAAGTAACAAAGACATATTTATCAAACGTACGAAGCTTTTCAATGCGATGCGTCAGTTCTTTAATGACGCGGGGTATATGGAAGTCGAAACACCTGTGCTACAATCCATTCCAGGTGGAGCTGCTGCGCGTCCATTTATCACGCACCATAATGCATTGGATATCCCATTATACCTCCGTATTGCCAACGAGCTTTATTTGAAGCGTTTGATCGTCGGTGGATTTGATGGTGTATACGAGTTTTCTAAAAACTTCCGTAACGAAGGAATGGACCGTACCCACAATCCAGAATTCACCGCAATGGAGATCTATGTAGCTTATAAAGACTACAATTGGATGATGGATTTCACAGAACGCTTACTGGAACATTGTGCACTTGCTGTAAATGGAACAACTGAAGCTACATTCGGAGAACATAAAATTGATTTCAGAGCTCCATACAAACGTATATCGATGACGGATTCGATCAAGGAATTCACTGGATTTGATATTACCGGAAAATCTGAAGAAGAAATCCGTATTGCGGCCAAAGCAATGGGAATCGATGTCAATGAAACGATGGGTAAAGGCAAGCTTATCGACGAAATTTTCGGTGCTAAATGCGAAGGCAACTATATTCAGCCAACATTCATCACGGATTATCCAAAAGAAATGTCTCCTTTAACCAAGAAACATAGAGATAATCCTGATTTAACGGAACGCTTTGAGCTGATGGTTTGCGGTAAGGAGATTGCTAATGCCTACTCCGAACTGAATGACCCTATAGATCAACGTGAGCGATTCGAAGATCAATTGCGTCTTTCTGAAAAAGGTGACGACGAAGCGATGTTTATTGATCAGGACTTCCTACGCTCTTTGGAATATGGTATGCCACCAACGTCGGGCCTTGGTATCGGAATGGACCGTTTAATTATGTTCCTGACTGATAATGCTTCCATTCAGGAAGTTCTTTTCTTCCCACAAATGAGACCTGAAAAAGTCGCCAAAGTAGCGGAAGTAAAAGATTATGAAGAACAAGGCATTCCAGCTGCATGGGTTCCTGCCTTACAAAAAATGGGCTTTACAACTATTGAAGCTTTAAAAGAAGCAAATCCAAACAAGGTTTTTAACGACCTTGGCGGTATGCGTAAAAAATTGAAATTAGATATCAACATGCCAACCAAAGACGAAGTATTTGCTTGGTTCAATTAAATCGGCATCGATGCTAAATAAAAAAGCTGTCTCAGTAAAATCTGAGACAGCTTTTTTTGTATAGGACGAACTTGTAAAAGTATTTATAACGGCCCATACGCCCCATAAACCCCAAGATTCCTTTCTGTAGTGTCTCCGATCCTATCAGATTTGTATAATACACTCATCAGCTTCTATATTAACAGGGGTATTACTAGGGATTAACAGGGGTATAATCTAGTAAATCCCCATTAGTTCAGAAACTGCTTAGCGGGTAGCACGATGCTGGCCAAGGTGATCTACGAAAAATATTGAATATGCTTTTTTCGCACAGGCAATATATGACTCCTGCCAATTGTAGACATTTATTATATTTACATATCGTTTACTAAATCAGTTTTTAGCATATGAAGAATATTCTCGCGCTTGATGGCGGTGGTATCCGGGGTATCATTCCTGCAATGGTTCTCGTCGCTTTGGAAGAGAAGTTACAAAAGCAGACCATGGATCCTAATGCACGGATTGCCTCCTACTTTGATTTTATTGCAGGTACAAGCAGCGGCGGAATTCTGACGAGTATCCTATTATATCCAGAGGAAGGCAATCCCTCCCATCCTAAGTTTTCTGCCCGGGATGCGTTAAACTTATTTGTCAATCATGGAACTGAAATCTTCAATGCCTCCAAATGGCGACGTTTTCTTAGTGGATTTGGGCTGGTCAGCGAACTGTATTCATCCAATCCCTTATCGAATGTTCTGGATGAATACTTCCAGAATGCACGGTTAAGCCACCTGATCAAGCCCTGTATTATTACCGCTTACAACATCGAATTACGAAAAAATCACTTTTTCAGACAGCAAAAAGCGATTACCCATGGCGAAGCGAGAGATTTCTACCTCAAAGATGTCTGCAAGGCAACTTCGGCAGCACCAACTTTTTTTCCTGTTGCTGAGATCTATTCACTTTCAAAAACGAGATACCCTTTGATTGATGGCGGTGTATTCGCACAGAACCCATCTATATGCGGTTTACTTGAAGTATTAAAGGCATTTAACAGCACACAGATAAACGATATGTTTATGGTATCTTTGGGTACCGGTATGTCAAAAACGGCATATAATTATGAACATTTCAAGAAAAAACTCGCCATTCAGATCGGCCCGGCTTTGGTCGATATCATGACAAGTGCATCGTCAGAAAGTACAGAGTTTTTTATCCGGCAACTGTTTCAAAATAATGGCAAGCAACAAAATTATCTACGCATAGAACCGGCGAACCTTTCCAGTATCAATGCTTCACTCGATGCGGCTTCCCCTAATAATATACAGAAGCTCATCTCCTTATCGGATAAAATGATCAGCGAGCATGAGGATACACTGGATTATATTGTTGCACATTTAATTAAGGAAAAGAATCAGAATAAGAAGAAAAATCCATGGAGCAAGTTGATGGATAAGTTCTAAAAGATTACTTTTACGCATATTTTAAATCTATATGGCATTAAACTACGTTTGGGTTGCATTTTTCTTAATCACATTTGCCGTAGCCCTTGTAAAACTAATCTTTTTCGGAGATACAGAAATCTTCCAACAAATTGTAAATTCAATCTTTGACAGCGCAAAAACCGGGGCAGAAATCTCTTTAGGGCTGATCGGCATGATGAGTTTTGCACTTGGGATTATGAAAATTGGTGAAAAAGGTGGTATGATCAATATTTTCGCAAAAATCGTAGGTCCTTTTTTCCATAAGTTATTCCCAGAGATTCCCAAAAACCACCCTGCGCTCGGCTCTATTCTTATGAATTTCTCAGCTAATGCACTGGGCCTGGATAACGCCGCTACCCCATTGGGACTCAAAGCCATGAAAGAACTCCAGGAGCTTAATCCAGATAAGGAAACCGCGACCAATGCACAAATCATGTTTATTGTGCTCAATGCTTCCAGCTTAACCCTCTTGCCCATTTCCATTATGGCTTATCGAAAGGAAGCAGGTGCACCAGACCCTTCAGATGTTTTTCTGCCAATTCTGATAGCAACCTTCTTTTCTACATTGGTTGCCTTGATCCTTGTGTCCATTTATCAAAAAATCAATCTGTTTAACCGTGTAATCCTAGGCTACCTGGGTGCAATGGGATTATTTATTGGTGGATTGCTCTATTACTTCTCGGGATTGCAGCAAACCGAAATCGAAATATTCAGCAAGGTATTCGGGAATGTTATTTTATTTAGTTTATTCACCTCATTCATAGGCTTAGCTCTTTTCCGTAAGGTAAATGTGTACGACTCCTTTATCGAGGGGGCCAAAGAGGGTTTCGAAGTCTCTGTTAAAATAATCCCTTACCTCGTCGCCATGCTGGTCGGTATTGCGGTGTTTAGAGCGTCTGGCACGATGGATTATATGGTCGCTGGCATATCCAAGGGAATCGCACTATGCGGTTTAGACACCTCCTTTGTCGACGCTTTGCCTGTAGCTTTTATGAAACCACTTAGCGGTTCAGGTGCGCGTGGATTAATGGTTGATCTGATGAATGCAAAAGGTCCGATGGACTTCGCGGCACGCGTTGCCTGTGTGATTCAGGGATCAACAGAAACTACCTTTTATGTCCTCGCTGTGTATTTTGGAGCAGTGGGTATCAAGCGTACAAGGCATGCGTTGCCGTGTGCATTATTAGCGGAATTGGCAGGTGTTATTGCAGCAATTATTATCTCCTACATATTCTTTAAATAACATACTTATATTGCAGAAAAGGCCTGCTTTTATAACAGTGCCCAGGTATTTACAAATATTATATCGTGATGAAAAAAACAATTGCACTAATAGCCCACGACGGCAAAAAACCTGAAATGGTCGCCTTTGTCAAAGACCACCAAGAATTATTGGAGCGCGCCAACATCATTGCTACAGGTACAACAGGCTCTTATGTCAGACAGACCGGCTTACCCGTTGAATTGAAATTGAGTGGACCAATGGGCGGAGATGCACAGATCGCGGCTTTAGCGGCCGAAAGAAAAGTCGACGGCATTATTTTCTTTCGCGACCCACTGGGAAAACATGCCCATGAACCGGACATCCAAATGCTTATGCGCGTGTGTGATCTTTACAATGTACCATTAGCGACAAATCCGGCTACGGGAAGTCTCATCATCGAAGGATTATTGGAAGATATTACAGAATAATTTAAACAGGCCATGGACAATGAAGTAATCGTTTCAATAGGAAAAATACCTTATACAACTACGGTACAATACGGCAAACATCAAATAATTGTTGATGAACCGGAGGATTTGGGCGGCCAGGATGAAGGAATAAACCCTACTCCCTTATTGCTTTCTTCTTTAGGCAGCTGTAAAGCAATTACAGTAAAAATGTATGCGGATCGTAAAAACTGGCCCTTAGAAGAAGTTGTCGTACGCTTGACACATGAGGTACAGCAAAGTGAACAGCAGCAGACGACCTATATCCAATGCATCCTAAGTTTTAAAGGGGATTTAGATGATATTCAAAAACAACGGCTATTTAAAATTGCTGAAAAATGCCCTGTGCACAAGATATTATCAAATCCCATTGTAATAACTTCAAATCATTTGTAATGTTTCTTGGGATAACGGACAACACTATTTATATTTGTCCGCGCAAAAAAGACCTTTAATAATCGTTATAACTGAATCATAAAGGTTTGCTTGTCCCAGAGGAAAACAGATACTTGAAATAAAAATAAAGCAAACGATGCAATTGGATCCACAAATAGCAATAGACTCGCCTTTTAGATCGATCAGACGGGAAGACTGGAAAAATCTAAATGGAAAAGTATTGCACAACTTCAGTGTCGAAGATCTCGAAAATCTGCATGCACTGAACGAGCCATTGACAAATCAGGAAATCGAAGAAGTCTATTTTCCGCTCAGTCACTTACTTGAGATTCATATTGATCGTTTTCAAAGTCTTCATCAGCGAACAAACCGCTTCTTTGGAAAGGAAGAAAGCAAACTACCCTATATCATTGGTATTGCTGGTTCGGTTGCTGTAGGAAAAAGTACCACAGCCAGGGTATTGCAGCGTGTACTGAGTCTGCTCCCATCCAAGCCGAAGGTCGATTTGGTGACGACAGATGGCTTTCTTTATCCTAATCAACAACTTATCGAACGTGGTATTCTAAACCGAAAAGGCTTTCCTGAAAGTTATGATGCCAAAAGATTGATCCATTTCCTTTCAGCTGTAAAATCAGGCGCTCCAAAAATCTCCGTTCCGGTATACAGCCACTTGGTATACGACGTATTACCAGACGAGCAGCAGCAAGTGATCGAACAGCCGGATATTCTAATCGTAGAAGGGATCAATGTCTTACAGGTGAATTCTCAGCGGCCACGGAAAGGACACAGTGTATTCGTCTCCGATTTTTTTGATTATTCCATTTATGTACATGCCAGTGAAAAAAATCTGATTGAATGGTATACCAATCGATTTGAGTCACTCCGTGCAACAGCTTTTCAAAATCCAGCATCTTTTTTCCATAAATATGCAAATATGACCGCCGACGAAAGCCATGCTATGGCTGTAAATATCTGGAATGAGATCAATAAACCCAACTTAATCAAGAATATCTTGCCGACGAGATATCGCGCCGATCTCATTTTAGAAAAAGGAAGCCACCATTTTGTTAAAAATGTAAAAGTAAGAAAGATTTAACCCCTTGCTCTCGTAAACTGCAAAACCTCATTTAATATCGTACTCTGCACTTGCTGATGAATTTTGTTACTGGAAGAAATCGTGCTTATCTCCACTTTATACTTGATATAGTCTTTTGCAACATCGGCAACTTTAACCGTAAATCCCTGGGAATGGTCTAAATTTGGATTTTTTTGAAATAATGGGCTTAAATATTGCTCCAACTCTGTCACAGCAACGGAACGATCAATGGGCAATTCAAACTTCACGACAATCTTATTCGACTTTTGAGAGGTCTTATTCACTAAGGTCGCCGTAAACACCAAGTTGTTTGGAATCATCACGGCATCATCATCTTCATCCCGCACCACAAGATTGGCCAGTGTAATATCAACAATTTTACCCTGATATTCGCCTATTTTTATCCGGTCTCCCACGGAGAACTGATCCGAAAACATAATAATTAAACCGGATATCATATTCGTGATATACTCCCTAAAAATCACAGCAATAGCCATTGCGACAATTGTCATACTGGTGATAAAATCCTTTGGATTAATACCTACGGCTATCATGAGACTGACAATAATGAAAAAGACATTCCCTACGGTAGCTACGCGGGTAATGCCCAGTACAAAATTTCCGCGGACAACCTGCTGCTCGTTTCGACTATTGTATAGTTTCACAAGGATAAAATGACCAATTGAGATCAAGACACTAGCAGTAAGAAAAGTGTTTAAGCCGTATGCAATATTTCGGATGATCTCCCGCTGCTGATAAAAGGTTTCAAATTGAACAAAGGATGCTGTTAGTGCAATCAGTAGTATAATCCGTACAATAAAAGAAATTGAAATTGGTTTTGTCATTTTTTACACAAGCTTAAGTTGTCTATCTAATCAAATTTAATGTTCTCCCATTCGCTATTCGCGATATTTAATGTAAAATGGCTACAAACAGGCTTGCTAAACTAAACAATTTTACTTTACGTAAAAAGCATTATCAGGAAATACCTATCTTTGTCTAAAGACATTACATGCTATTAAATGAAGGAATCGAACGTGCAAACTGAACTTAACGTAAGCGGAATGCACTGTGCAAATTGTGCTATTTCAATTCACCAATACCTAGAAAACAACGGAGCTAAAGATATCTACGTCGATTTTGCCTCAGATGAGGTGAAATTTTCGGAGATCCCCCTGGAACAAATCCCTGTGCTAGTCAAAGGTATCGAGTCTTTGGGTTACAAAGTAATTGGGGACAAGGATAAGAAGCCTAGCTTTTGGAAATCTATTGAATTTAAGTTCCTTTGCTGCCTCATCTTTACCATACCCTTATGGAGCCACATGTTTACGGAACTATCCGTCTTGCATGATCCCTATATCCAACTTGCGCTATGTGCCCCAGTTTACCTGATTGGTTTTTCCTATTTTGGAATCAGTGCGTTTCGTTCCATCTGGAATAAAATGCCCAATATGGATGTGCTCATCTTTATTGGATCTACAGCCGCATTTATCTATAGCCTGATTGGAACTTACTATCATCTTGGACATGATTATCAGTTCTATGAAACATGTGCGACAATTATTACTTTAGTCTTCTTGGGGAATGTTCTGGAAAAAAGAGCTGTCACCAAAACCACATCAGCAATCAAAGAGTTGGTTAAATATCAAGATATACCTGCTATTAAAATTGAAGACGACCAAGAAGTAGAAATACTGGCTAAAGAAATCAAATCTGGTGATATACTCAAAGTAAATACAGGAAATCAGATACCTGCTGATGGTGATATCGTGGATGGACAGGCTTGGGTGGATGAATCGATGTTAACAGGGGAAAGTGTACCTGTAGAAAAAATAAAATATGACTCAGTCATCGGCGGTACCCTTCTGACTGAAGGCAACATCCGAATTATTGCTACCAAAGTTGGTTCAAAAAGCGTGCTGTATCAAATTATCCAGTTAATTAAGGATGCGCAGAGCAAAAAACCACCTATCCAGAAATTCGGCGATAAGGTAGCTGCTTATTTCGTTCCCATTGTCGTCACGATCTCGTTTTTCACCTTTTTCATTACATACTTTATTGCCCAGTTACCCTTGCAGCAATCGTTAATGAATGCCATAGCAACGCTTGTTGTATCTTGCCCCTGTGCGATGGGGTTAGCGACTCCAACAGCTGTTATGGTTGGTTTGGGAAGGGCAGCAAAAAAAGGAATATTGATCAAAGGCGGAAGCACAATTGAGGAAATGTCAGACCTCAAGCAGATGGTGTTCGACAAAACTGGCACCTTAACCACCGGCGATTTCAATATCAAAGCGATTCAGACATTCGGTATTGAACAATCCCAGGTAGAATCTATTATAGCGCAGCTTGAAAGCTATTCGAGTCATCCGATTGCGAAATCAATCCGGAAACAACTCAAAGAGATCAAGTCTTACCGAATTATCTTCCAGGAAGTCAACGAAATACGAGGGAAAGGAATATTTGCAACAGATACAAACGGAAACAGCTATTCTATTTGCAATGCCAAACTTGGCGAAAAAGATTACTCCAATCGTTATGACCTCACTTTAACCATCAATAGCGTTGTCATTGCCGGTATTGTACTGGAAGATCAGATTAAACCTTATGCAAAGGAACTCATACAATACCTGAAAGACAAAGGCATACGTCCTATTCTTTTAAGTGGGGACAGACAGAGTAAATGCGAGCGAACCGCTCAAAAACTTGGCATTGCTGATGTGTATTGGGACAAATCACCAGAAGAAAAATTGGAAATTTTGTTCAAACTAAAAAAGAACGGACCGACAGCAATGGTAGGTGACGGCATCAACGACGCTCCAGCACTTACCGCTGCGGATGTAGGTATTTCGCTTGGAGACTCGACACACATCGCGATCCAGTCAGCAAAGGTCGTTTTGTTAAACAACGATCTGCGGTCGATCGAAAAGCTTCTAAAGATTGGCCATCATACCTTACTGACGATTAAACAAAATTTATTTTGGGCTTTTGCATACAATATTGTTGCTATACCGCTTGCCGCGATCGGCTTTCTCGGACCGATGCTAGCAGCCTTAAGCATGGCCTTTTCAGACCTCGTTGTGATAGGTAACTCCATTCGTCTGCGCTTTAAAAAAATGAAATAAATACCCTACTCCATAAGTACCAAGACAATCCATAAAAGATTGTCTTTTTTGTGTATATTAGAGCTTGAATCATTCGCTTTTGAGGTTAAATTTTTGTAACTTCGCATGCGTGGCAAGCCAATTTAAGGGGCTTGTCTACTAGTTTTATTGAAACCAAATTCATATGGCTGAAGAAACAGAAAACGACAACAATCTTGTTCCGGCAAACGACCGGATTATCCCAATCAATATCGAGGATCAGATGAAGTCTGCGTACATTGACTACTCTATGTCTGTCATTGTATCAAGGGCGCTTCCTGATGCACGTGATGGTATGAAACCAGTACACAGACGTGTTCTTTATGGTATGCTGGACTTAGGGGTTACCAGTGGCAAGCCTTATAAAAAGTCTGCCCGTATCGTTGGTGACGTATTAGGTAAATATCACCCACATGGTGATTCATCCGTTTATGACACCATGGTCCGTATGGCTCAAGATTGGAGTTTACGCTATCCGTTGGTAGATGGTCAAGGTAACTACGGTTCCATTGATGGAGATCCTCCTGCGGCGATGCGTTATACAGAGGCAAGATTAAAGAAAATTGCTGAAGAAATGCTATCCGACATCAACAAAGATACTGTTGATTTCCAAAATAACTTTGACGACTCGCTGCAAGAGCCAACTGTACTACCTACCCGTATTCCAAATCTCCTTGTTAACGGAGCTTCTGGTATCGCAGTAGGTATGGCGACAAATATGGCTCCACATAACCTTACTGAGGTTATTAATGGTACAATCGCTTTTATTGACAACCGTGATATCGAAATCGCTGAACTCATGCAGCATATCAAGGGACCAGACTTCCCTACTGGTGCATTGATCTATGGCTATTCGGGGGTTCAGGATGCCTGCAATACAGGTCGTGGTCGTGTCGTTATGCGTGCTAAAGCAGAAATCGAAGCAACCAAGTCTGGAAAAGAGCAAATTATCGTTACAGAAATTCCTTATCAGGTGAATAAGGCCAATATGATCGAGCGTACAGCCGAGTTGGTCAACGAAAAGAAACTGGAGGGCATCTCTGCCATCCGTGATGAATCTGACCGTACAGGTATGCGTATTGTATACGATATCAAACGTGATGCTAATGCCAATGTTGTTTTAAATAATCTATTTAAATACACCGCGCTACAAACCTCTTTTTCAGTCAATAACATTGCACTAGTTAAAGGAAGGCCTGTTCTAATGAATCTTAAAGATATGATTCATGAGTTTGTAGAACATAGACATGATGTCATTGTCAGACGTACACGCTACGAACTAGCAGAAGCTGAAAAACGTGCTCATATCTTAGAGGGGTACTTGATTGCACTAGACCATTTGGACGAAGTAATCAAGTTAATCCGTAATTCGGACACACCTGAAGATGCACGTGTTGGGTTAATGGAACAATTTGGCTTATCCGATCTTCAAGCACGTGCAATTCTCGATATGACTTTGCGCCGTCTAACTGGACTGGAACGTGATAAGATCAAAGAAGAGTATGCTGAATTAATGAAAACAATTGACTATTTGAAATCTGTATTGGCAGATGAAGAACTTCGTATGAAGATCATCAAGGATGAGTTGATTGAGATCAAAGAAAAATTTGGTGATGAACGTAGATCGCAAATCGTCCACTCTGCGGAAGATATGCGTATGGAAGATTTTATTGATGATGAAGAAA
Source organism: Sphingobacterium sp. (assembly GCA_031286695.1). Lineage (GTDB taxonomy): Bacteria > Bacteroidota > Bacteroidia > Sphingobacteriales > Sphingobacteriaceae > Sphingobacterium. The sequence goes on from JAITTY010000013.1 coordinate 74,824, forward strand.
TCGTGATCACGATCTCCCACAATAGCTACGTAAAACGTACGCCTTTATCTGAATACAAACGCCAAGGTCGCGGTGGTCGTGGATCAATTGGTACAAATACACGTGAAGAAGATTTTACGGAACATATCATCACAGCCTCAGCACACAACTATATGCTTCTATTCACAGAAGCTGGCCGTTGTTTCTGGTTGCGCGCATTTGAAATTCCTGAAGGAAGCCGTACTTCTCGGGGACGGGCACTTCAAAATATCATTAATGTTCCAAAAGAAGAAAAAATAAAGGCCTTCATCTTAGTGAAGAACTTGAAAGACCAAGAATACTTGGAAAACAACTTCATTATTATGTGTACCAAAAAAGGTACGATTAAGAAAACGTCTTTAGAAGCCTATTCACGTCCAAGAGCAAATGGTATTAATGCGATCAATATCAATGAAGGAGATCAATTAATCGAAGCTTGTTTGACTACCGGAAGTAGTGAAATTGTCATGGCTCTTCGTTCTGGCCGTGCAATTCGTTTCAATGAATCTACTGTTCGTCCAATGGGCAGAACAGCAACAGGTGTACGTGGTATCACCTTAGGTACTGAAAGTGACGAAGTGATTGGCATGATTAGTGTGAATGATTCAGAAACAACTGTATTGGTCGTTTCAGAAAAAGGGTATGGAAAACGTACAGATATTGAGGATTATCGCGTAACAAATCGTGGTGGTAAAGGCGTTAAAACTATTAACGTTACGGATAAAACTGGCGAGCTTGTTGCGATAAAAGGCGTTAACGACAATGAGGATCTAATGATCATCAATAAATCCGGTATTGTTATCCGCATCGCTGTGGAAGAATTAAGAGTAATGGGACGTGCAACGCAAGGTGTGAGACTCATTAATCTAAAAGATAACGATGAGATCGCTTCCATTACGAAAGTCGATCGTGAAGAAGAATCTGAAGAAGAGTCTGATCTTGTCGAAGGTTCTACAGACAACGATGATTCGACTTCTGAAGAAAATACGGACTCAAACGAAGAATAAATAGTCTAATGAAAAACTTACTGATATCATTGTTAATATCTGCAAGTAGTTTAACTGTTGCTGCCCAATCTAATTTGAAAGAGGGCAGCAACAGTTTTGCTTTATATACCAAAACTGGCGAGTTTAAAAATCTTGAAAATGCGCGAAAATTCGCCGATGCTGCTTTTCAATCTAAAAAGGATTCAGCTTCTGTCAATAACAATCTTTTAAGAGCGCTGGTATATAGCTCCTTAGCAGTTGCAGATTCAACAAGAAAACAGCAATACAAAATGGATCCTATTGACGTGTCCATTAAATCGCTTAAGCTTTTGGATCAGAAAAAAGCACGCCGAAACTTTCCTGCAGAAATGGACTATATTCGTCAAAACCTTGCTGGAGCCATCTCCTATCAAGGTGGATTGGCGTTAAAAGAAGGTAAATTTGACAAAGCCTATAAATCCTATCTCCGCATAGACTCACTGGGTTTTAAAAATAATGATCTGAAATATAATCTAGCCGTACTTTCTGGTAAGAATAAAGATTATATGAACTCAATCAAATATTATGACGAGCTCATCAAAGGTGAACAGCCGAAGCCAAATTACTTTCTCGAATTAGCACATATTTATACACTTGGAGGTACTAAACAGGATGTCTTAAACGTTCTTGAAAAAGGACATGCTATATTTCCTGAAAATAAACAGATACTTTTCAGATTAATAGATGTGTATTCGGCCAATCATTCGTATGATGCTATCTTGAACGTAATTGCCGATGCGATACGTTTGGAGCCTGAAAATGTCGAATTAAATTATATTGCAGGTTATTCCTATGAAAATGCGAATGACGTCAAAAAAGCGAAAGAGTATTATAATAATGTATTGCGTCTAGATCCGAATAATTATGAATCTAATCTTGCATTAGGATTGATCAACCTGGAGACTTTATTGAAGGAACCTTCCAATCAAGATATACAGGAATTAACGATCGAATATCTTTTGAAAGCGAATGAGATAAAACCCTATGATGTCAATGCCCTTAAAGCTTTGGCGAAATACTATACACTCATTGAAGACGCATCACAATTAGACAGAGTGAATTTATTATTGAATCAATTAACAGTTAAATAGATATGAATTTAAAATCTCTATTATTATTAGCAGCAATAGGTACTGTATCTACCTCAGTTTCTTTTGCGCAAACCGGTAATATTAAAAAAGCAAAAACAGGCCTGGCTAAATTTCAAGAATTGAAAGATGCTGGCACCGTTCAATTGGGTATCCCAAATCTGAAATCAGCAAAAGAAGCTATTGATGCAGCTGTTATCAATGACAAAACAAAAGATAATGCTGAAGCATGGACTGTATATGCTTTAGTAAATGCAAACTTATCAACAATAGATAAATCATCCGAATTAGCAAAATTAGCTGAAGATGGGATTGCTAGAGCAAAACAGCTGGATACAGATGGCGCCAATAAAGCAAATATTAATGTTGCAGAACAAATCTTGGGACAATATAACTTCAATTTAGGTGCTGAAGAATATCAGGCTCAAAAATATGCTGATTCATACAGTTCTTTTACAAAAGCATTGACGTATCTCCCTGGTGATACATTAGTGACTTATTACAGTGGTGTTGCGGCATTATCTAATAAAGATTATAAAAATGCCATTGAAAGGTACAAAGAATTAATTCCAAGAAAAGATTTCTCTTCGCATAAAACAATCATGGTGGATTTACCTAAATTGTACCTATCTATGCAAGATACCACATCAGCGCTTGAATATGCAAAAAAAGCAGCTGAAGCATATCCAGATGATAATGCAGCAATGACCCAAAACATTGAACTTAATTTGATTACAGGTCATGAAAAAGAAACAATTGATGCAATTACTGCGCAATTGGCAAAAGATCCAAATAATAAGAGCTTAAATTATTATTTAGGTATTGCACAATCTTCTGCAAAAAATGACGAGGCAGCTGTTGCAGCTTATAAAAAGGCATTGGAAATCGATCCTAACTTTTTCGAAGCAAATACAAACTTAGCGATCACGTTGATGAACAAAACGCGTGAAAAATTAAATGTTGTCAATAACAACAGAAAATTGACGCAAGCTCAATATGACGCAGAATTGAATAAGATTAAAGCAGAATTGAAACCAGTACTTCCTTACCTAGAGAAAGCGGTTTCTTTACAGCCAAAAAATGTAGACGCTTTAACTAACTTAAAGAACTACTATATCTTTATGCAAGATGAAGCTAAAACCGCTGAAATCAATGCAAAAATCAAAGAAGTAGAATAATCGATTTCTTTAAGAAAGAAAAAGCCCACATAACTGGTTATGCGGGCTTTTTCTTTTTGTTATACCCAATAAATTAGGCTAAGATTGCAATTAACTCAATCTGAAAAATCAATGTACATTCGCCACCTTTTCTGGGAAGCAATTCTTCTTTTCCATATGCTAAATTCGGCGGCAAGCATACCTCCCAAATCGATCCAACAGGCATTTTCGAAATAGCCTCTTGCCAACCGATAATGAGTTCATTAATATAAAAAGTTTCGGGACGTTTGCGCTTGTAGGAACTGTCGAATACCGTTCCATCCAAAAGCTCGCCTTTATAATGGCAGATTACCTTGGAAGATTTTTTGGGAATCTTCCCAGCTCCCGCCGTCAATACCTTATACTGCAAACCTGATGCACAAACCACCACGCCCTCCTTGTGCGCATTTTCCTCCAAAAATATTCTTCCTGCTTCGCGATTCCTTTCCAGAAGTGCGCCTGAATTTGCTTTATTTTTCTTTTTCTGAACCAAAACCAAATTGATTAAATTGCTAAAATGCCAATTATTTATTTTATTCTCAAAATAACAGCTTTTTATCCTTTTAATGAAAAAAATCGGCTTTTTTGTTCTTTAAAAAGGCTTTATTGCAGCAAAGTAGCCTGCAGCGTTTTTTCGAAGCTAAATGCCTTGCTAACGGGACAATTTTCTTTTGCCTTATTCGCTATTGTCTGGAATTCGGATTCACTGATTGTAGGGACACTAGCTTTTAGTTCAAGTTCAGACCGTACTATTGAACCATTTTCAAAAACGATCGTTGATACGGTCGTCAACTCGTCAGGGACAAAACCCGCCTCAGACAGATAGGCACTCAGCTGCATGGTAAAACAGCCAGCATGTGCTGCTGCCAGTAATTCTTCGGGATTTGTTCCGACACCGTTTTCAAAGCGGGTCGAAAATGAATATTGCGTATGATCCAACGCTGTACTATCGGTAGTCAGGTTACCTTTCCCCTCTTTAAGATTGCCATTCCATTGGGCTGTTGCTTTTCTTCTCATGATTTTAATATCTGTTATCAATTCTAATTTTTATCAATTCAGCTTTTGTGACAAAAGTTCCCCTGTCACCATTCATAGAACAAATCGTGGATAAAAAAGTTGTGCCCTACGCATAAATTAATGTCGCGATCCCTCCGGCTACTACGTTAACTATTTTATTAAAACTAAACTCATGAATAAAGTAATATACCTTTTCATTGCTGTAACAGCATTTGTTTCCTGTAAAACAAACCAACTGAAGGATCAGGCCCTAATACAAGACTGTCCTGAAGAGAAAATTGTAAACAAAATACCCGGTCCGCCGGTAAAGGGTGAAACCGAAAAGATTTATTACATCTATCAAGGCAAAAGAATTTCACCGAAACAATTTGATCAGGAGTGGCTAAAAAACAATTGTGATATTAAAGAGACAGTTGTCTATTGATTTTATTTCAAAAAATAAGCTTAAAGACGTAATTTTGCCTAAAATTTTTTAAAATGACAGTTTCTCTTCGGGAGGTCAATCAAAAGATTTTAGGCTATGTATCTTTAACTTTCCTTGGTTATTTCACGATCGGCCTATCGCTTGCAACCCTCCCCATTTTTATCCACCAGACCTTAGGATTTAACACAATTATTGCTGGCCTGGTCATCAGCGTTCAATATATTGCGACATTTATGCTCCGCGGTTATGCCGGAAAAATTGTTGACACCAAGGGACCCAAGGTCTCTGTTCTGCGCAGCATGTTATTTTTTGCATTATCAGGCCTACTTCTCCTCCTCGTATTTTTATTCAAGTCTCAGCCCTTTATAAGCTTGAGCCTCCTGCTTATTACCCGATTATTGACCGGAATCGGCGAAGGCCTCGTCGGTGCCAGCCCTATAAACTGGGCATTGATGGAACTGGGTGATGAACACGCGGCCAAGGCAATCTCTTTCAATGGGATAGCCAGTTATGGGGCATTAGCTATCGGAGCTCCATTAGGTGTATTAATGGTAGACCATATCAGCTATGAAACCTTAGCTTTTCTGACAATTGCCGTGGGCATACTCGGCTACCTCTATTGCCGCTCGAAAACACCCTATCGGGTAAGCCGTGAAAAAACTGAAACAGTAAGTTTTAAACGTGTGCTGCTTTTAGTAGCTCCTTTCGGAATCTGCCTCGCTTTAGGAGGTCTTGGATTTGGAAGCATTTCCACTTTTATGACCCTTTATTATGAGCACTTTAACTGGCAGAATGGTGCAGCATGTTTAACTGTATTTGGAATCTTCTTTATTCTGACACGGTTAGTATTCAATAAAGTCATTGACCAATATGGGGGATTAAAAGTTGCCTTGGTAAGTCTCTTCGTCGAAACACTGGGTCTGATGGTTATTGCTACAGCGATCCATCCCCTATGGACACTCTTAGGGGCCGCTTTAACAGGCCTTGGCTTCTCTCTGGTATTTCCGGCGCTTGGTGTTGAAGCAATAAAAAGGGTTGATCAAAATCAACAGGGTGCTGCTTTGGCAGCATATGGCTTATTTATAGACATATCCCTGGGGATCACCGGACCTTTAATCGGATTTGTTGCCAATAACATGGGGATGACGGCTATATATCCTTTTAGCACCATAATGGTTTCTATCGGTTTTGCTGTCGTTGGAAATATTCTTTATAATAAACGAAAAGTGCTGGCAAAATAGTCCATTGCAATAGAAATAAGGACTTGTCAAATCGTTTAATACAAAAAAGAGCGGCTGTGTATACAGCCGCTCTTTTTTGTATTAAAACTCTTTATGTTAGCCTTCAATACTAGGTACACCAACAACTTCATTGGTATCCACATTGTAGTCTATGCCATCAAAATTGAAACCGAATAAATTGAAAAACTCATTACGGTAACCTTCAATATCTGAAATTTCAGCTAAGTTTTCGGTTGTCGCTTTTTCCCACAACGCCGCAACTTCAGCTTGAACATCCTCACGCATTTCTAAATCGTCTACACGGATACGGCCTTTATCATCAAGCAATACCTTTCCATCGGCTGTATAAAGACGCTCAGCAAACAAACGTTGCATCTGCTCGATTGTACCTTCATGAATTCCTTTTTCTTTCATTACTTTATACAATAGAGAAATGTATAAAGGAACCACAGGAATAGCAGAACTTGACTGTGTAACCAAGGCTTTATTAACAGATACATAAGATACACCATGAATATCGCTCAAAATAGCGTTTATCGCAGGTACCGTTCCTTCTAAATCATCCTTAGCACGGCCAATAGTACCATTACGGTAAATCGGGTAAGTAAGCTCAGGGCCTATATAAGAATAAGCAACTGTTTTAGCGCCGTCGGCCAATACACCAGCAGCTTTTAGATCTTCGATCCAAAATTTCCAATCCTCCCCACCCATTACAGCTACCGTATTTGCAATATCCTCTTCATTTTCTACTGGTTGAATGGTAATATCTGAAATTACACCAGTATGAAAATCTACTGTTTTGTTGGTAAACGGTTCTTGTATTGGTTTCAAAACAGAAGCGTGTGCCACTCCAGTCTTTGGATGCGTACGACGCGGCGAGGCTAAACTATAAACCACTAAATCAATCTGTCCCAAATCTTTTTTAATAAGCTCAATGGTTTGTTTTTTCACTTCGTCTGAAAAAGCATCACCATTAATACTTTTGGCATATAATCCCGCTTCATGGGCTTCTTTTTCAAAAGCTGCGGAGTTGTACCATCCAGCAGTTCCTGGCTTGCCTTCTGCTGCAGGTTTTTCAAAAAATACACCGATTGTAGCAGCTCCAGAACCAAATGCTGCAGAAATCCGAGATGCAATACCAAATCCTGTAGAAGCACCGATCACCAATACTTTCTTCGGACCATTCGCGATTTCACCTTTGGATTTCACGTATTCAATTTGATTTTTAATGTTTTGCGCAGCCCCTTGTGGATGCGAGGTTAAACAAATAAAACCTCTAGTTCTTGGTTGTATAATCATCTTGATTAATTTTCTTACTACTTGTTTTATTGATTAGGCAAAATAAGGAATTTTAAATGAGAAAATCGTGATAAAAATCAATTAGTTTTTGTTTCATTTTCAATTGAACGGGCATTTGCTTACTTTCACAAAGTTAAGTTTACATCCTATTCATCTTATTTATGCCAGTCCAATTTACAATAAAAAAGAATAAAAATAATGCACTTCTCCTCGGAACTTTAGCTGCTTTATTTTTTGCCAGCACTTTTGTTCTCAATCGCATCATGGCGGTATCGGGTGGAAGCTGGCAATGGACAGCCTCTTTACGTTTTATCTGGATGCTTCCAATCTTGGTCCTTATTGTTGCTATCAGAGGAAATCTCGTCAGTTTACTCAAAGAAATTAAATCCAATCTGCTTCAATGGCTATGCTGGAGTACCATCGGATTCGGAATATTCTATGCGACGCTTACGTATGGCGCAAATTATGGACCATCCTGGTTGGTTGCGAGCACCTTCGAATTCACCATTATTGCCGGGATGTTTATTGGGCCCCTTCTCGAGAAAAAAGGGCATCGAAAAGGCTTATCAAAAGCCTCTCTCCTCTTTTCCATTATTATTTTTTGCGGCATTCTGCTCATGCAAATTTCAGAAGCTCGATCGACTTCCATGAAGGCCATGTTATTAGGAACTATACCAGTATTAATCGGTGCAATTGCTTATCCCTTAGGCAACCGTAAAATGATGAAAATTTCGGGCAATAAACTGGATGCTTTTCAGCGTACGCTGGGAATGACACTATGCAGCATGCCATTTTGGATTGTGCTTAGTCTATTTGGATATGCAGAAAACGGACTGCCTACAGATAGTCAGCTCTTCCAGACCTTCCTGGTTGCTTTATGTTCGGGGGTGATTGCGACACTTCTATTTTTCACAGCTACCGACCTGGTCCATCATGACCATAAGGCCCTTGCCGCAGTGGAAGCAACACAGGCCATGGAGGTTATTTTTACATTAATCGGTGAAATTCTTATCCTGCATGCCGCACTTCCATCAATGTATTCTTGTCTCGGTATTCTCATGGTGGTCATCGGGATGATACTACATAGCCGATCAAGCTAACCGTCCTATTCATCGCTCATCGGATTGCAAGGTCCTGCTTATTTTATTTAAATTCAAGCTGTTGGCCATGGCGGAAAAAATGTCGTAGTAGGTGCCTTTATTTGCATAAAGATCTTCGTGCTGACCTTTTTCTACAACACAGCCTTTTTCCATAACCACAATCGCATTGGAATCAATGATCTGAGATATGCTATGAGAAACGATGATGACTGTGCGATCTTTTTTGATCGCATCTAAACTATTTTTGATCTGTTCGGTAGCAATGGCATCCAGATTAGCTGTAGGTTCATCGAGAAAGATAATGGGAGGATTTTTCAAAAACAAGCGTGCGATGGCAATCCGCTGCTGTTGCCCACCAGACAACGACTGGGCATCAGCATCATACCCTTTAGGAAGCTCCATGATCTGTTCGTGAATGTAAGCTTTTTTTGCCGCCTCAATAATCTCTTCCCGCGAGCTGCCCATTTTACCATATTCGATATTCTCAAAAATAGTTCCTTTAAAAATATGGTTGCGCTGCAGTACCATTCCGATATGCTGACGGAGAAAAGCCGTATCGTAACTGGCCAGATCTACGCCATCCAAAAAAATCTGCCCATGGCTAGGTTCGTAAAACTTGTCAAGTAAATTGATAATCGTACTTTTTCCCGCACCACTCAAACCAACCAAAGCCGTTATTTCATTCGGTTTAATAGCAAAGCTCACATCCTTCAAGGCAACTGTACCATTGGGATATTCAAAAGATACATGCCTCAGTTCCAAATCTCCGTGTATGTGAACAGGCTTATAGTTACCTTTGGATTCAATCTGCTCATCGGATTCCAAAATCTCAAAAAAGGATTCTGAATAAATCAAAGCATCATTTACTTCATCATATATACGGTGTAGCTGGCGTATAGGCGCCGAGACGTTATTGAATAACATGATATGAAACATAATGGCGCCAATAGTAATCTGACCAGAAAGCACAAGATAGGCCGTCAATACGATGATAATCACGACAGCTATCTGTTCAACAAAATTTTTAATACTGTCATATAGGAAACTTGTTTTACGGGTTGCCATTTGATTTTCGGTCATTTCATATTGGATCTTCTCATGGCGCTTAGCCTCTTCCGGCTCACGGACAAAAGATTTAATAACCAAAATTGAATCGATCAAACTAATAATCCGGTTATTTTTTGATTCCCGATAATTGCGCATCTGTCTCCGGAAACCTGTTAATTTTGACGCTTGAGCCTGACCGATATAGAGGTACAAAGGAATAACAGCTACACCGACCAAACCTACGTATACATTTGCGTAGAACATACAGATGAGCGCAATAATTGCGTTCGCAAACAAAGGAAGAATATCAATAAAAAAATTCTGTACCAACCGGGTCAATGAACTAATTCCTGCATCAATCCGGGTAGCCAATTTTCCGCTTTCATTATCTGCTGAGGTATAGAAGGCCAGCCTATACGTTAAAATACGGTCAACAATCGACTGAGAGAAGTCACGGGCAATATAGATCCGAAGTTTTTCGCCATAAAACTTCTGCCCAAACTGAACCAAAGCATAAATAATTTCCTTCGCTAACAAGACGATACTGATCATACCAACGAGATACATGCCTTTAGACAACGGCTCTTTGGCAACCATCAGCACATTAATCTGGTCTACCGTATAACGTAAGATAAAAGCGTTGATCTGCGCGGCAAAAGAACCGACTACGGTCAATAGCAGGGTATAAATAATCAGTCTACGGTAGGGTTTGGCGAAGGGAACAATTTTTTTAAATAATTGCGGAATAGTCATTGAAATCGATTTTAATACAGAGCAAACAAATAATCTGACGACATTGTTTAAATCTAAGTATAAAATCGGGAAGATCACAACGGGAGAATAGGATTAAAAAAGGCATATCACATGGTGATATGCCTTTCTAAAAATGCTTTAGCTGCTCTGGGTTATCCGAAGATCCGATTCAGCACTTTCGCCAGGCGCAAACCGCCTTTCAGCATGCATTGCTCCATAATATCTTTATTTTGATAGACATAGGAATAAGACAAGTTGGCATTATTCGCTACATCGGCATAAATTTTTTCAGCCAATTGATTCGATTCGTACAACCAGTTGGAAAGTTCGCCCGCAGCCAGCTGCACATTCTCTTGCTTATTATTTACATCCAGAACAGTTGCATACTCTGTATAGCTATACTTTTCATTATCCACAAGATCACTATCCCATACACGGTGAATATTGGATTTCTTTCCAAACCAACTTACTTCAATCTTGTTTCCGCCCTGATCTTCGGCACGGCTAACGTGCATAGGCTGGTGCGCATCGCCCAAAATGTGGATCAGGAAATAAAGGTTTTGCTTCTGCTGATCCATAGGAACCGTCTTATCTGCAAACGACTTTTCGATACGAATCGCGGTCTTATATAAATTCTCATCAGCCGAGTTTTCCAGCCCCAGTTGGAATTCAGCCCAAGGTAAATTTGAATTTAAATTTATAAAATGTGAATTACCCAGCTTTTTAAACTCAGGATTAGGGTCTGACTTGATAAAATCACCCCAATTGGCCCAGTAGGCCAACTTTTGCTGTCCAATGATTTTTCCAATATTCTTTTTAGCCTTTTTAGTCAAATGACGTTCCGCAATTTCAGCGACTACACGATGCCCCGTAGTTCCCCATGCAAATACCGATGAAAGCTGAAAACACAATGCCATCGCCAGCAAACCCTTAATCATTTTTTTCATTAGATTGTTGTTTTAAATGATGATAAGACTCTTACATGCTAACGCATTCGACTCCACACAAGTGGTTGTAAATGCCGATTCAAACTTGTAATAGTCCATCTTAGTATATATTGAATTTTAATTATTTGAAAACATCGAAAGCATATTTTGCGGAGGACCAAAACTCATCCAGCGCAATCATCCGCGGTTTGAAAAAAGAGATGAGCTCAGGCCAATCGGCTTCTTTAAAGACACTATAGCCTTCTAGACTTGCATAGATCTGGCAAACAGGTTTTCCATATTCATCCCTGCCGTCCATATCCCAAATCCATTCTTCACCCAAAAGATCATGTAATAAAGCCTTATATTGAAGAAATTGTTCGGCCATTAAAGCTCGGATACCAGCATCGGACTGAGACCATTGTATCGCAATCTTGGCCACTTTTTTATCTGCATCCATTTTGAAGAATAAATGCTTTATACCTGTTTTGTAATTAATCCAATTGGCCTTCTCACCGTCTGCAGATAAATGTAAAGCCATAAACTGACCAAACTTCGTCCAGAACACCTGTTTTAATTGCTTTATCTCTTCCCTTGAATACACTGATACAACTTTTAAGTCAGCAAAATTAACAAAATAGCTCGGTATGTCTAAACCTTATTGGTATCAAAATTGTTGTTTTATTAACAAACAAATTCGAAAGATGAACTTAGATAAAAAAAAATCACTCTTACTTTTGGCTGCGGCTGCAATTGGAGCGGTAGCCTACAATGCGTTGAAGCCTGTCATCTCCCGTCCGGATGTCGTGGATCCTTTTGATTTAGATAAATACCTTGGAAAATGGTATGAAATAGCCCGGCTCGATTTCCATTGGGAAAGAGGATTAAGTCAGGTCTCTGCCGAATACAGTAAAAATAAAAATGGCACAATACGCGTCAATAACCAGGGTTATTCAGAAGAAAAGGAACGATGGAAACAGTCTATCGGAAAAGCCAAATTTGTCAACAGCCCCGATGAAGGTGCACTTAAAGTATCGTTCTTTGGTCCGTTCTACAGTGGGTATAATGTTGTAAAAATAACGGCGGATTATAAATACGCACTCGTTTTTGGTGACAACCTCGACTATATGTGGATTTTGGGTCGCGAGACGGAGATCCCAGATAAAATCAGAAATGAATTTCTAACCTATGCCCTACAATGTGGTTATGAGACCGGCGACCTTGTATGGACCAAACATTAGTCGAAGATCGGAGCTAATAGCTGGTAGTTTAATGTTGCATCCTGTTTCAGCACATCAGCTATCTCTTCAAGATCCTCTGGGCTAATGGCGTTTCTGATACCCGCATTATACAGGTTTGCCAAGAAAAGGGCTGCTTCACGTTTTTGATCGAGGGGCAGAATACCGCTTCCAACATAGAAGTTCAGCACGGAAACAGCGTAGTCACCAAACACATTAAATCCAAAATCGCCATTTTTCTGTAAGCAATAACGCATCATTTTTTCAAAATCAGAACGCAAAGTATCTTTTATCTCAGTAGTCATGAAAATCTTTTTTAGAGGCACAGTTGTTGGAAATAGCGTATAGAATCATATCCTCCCTCTCCTGGCCTGACAAAAATGCAAAAAATATCCCAAACAATGTACCGCTAAACAGTACATTGTTTGGGATAAACTATGCGTTATGCCGCGACTCGTTTACAAAGCTTCTGCATGTTGAGAAACATCCAAACCAAGTTCTTCATCCGTTTCTTCGACGCGCAATGGAGCAATAAGATCAGTGATCTTCAATAGCACCAATGAACCAACGAAGGCAAAAAATGACACCGCAAATAATGCAACCATGTGCACAAAGAACAACTTCGTTTCGCCAAAAAACAAACCATTGTCCGCAACAACAGGATTAATGTTATGATGGGCAAATACACCCGTAAGTACCATACCAACCATACCACCTACCCCATGACAAGGGAATACGTCCAAGGTGTCATCGATACTCGTTTTACTTCTCAGGTATACAACCAGATTACTAACCAAAGCGCCAACCAAACCAATGATCATCGCATGCGGAATACTAACAAAACCAGCAGCTGGTGTAATCGCAACCAAACCAACAACGGCGCCGATACATGCCCCCATTGCTGAAGGTTTCTTTCCGCGTATGATATCAACAAATATCCAGGCCATAGCGGCCATGGCTGAAGCTGTCGTCGTGGTCGCAAAAGCGTAAGCTGCCAAAGAATTTGCTCCGCCGGCAGAACCGGCGTTAAATCCAAACCAGCCAAACCACAAAAGTGCAGTACCCAATATCACGTAGCTTATACGAGCGGGATTATGAATCTGTGTTTTACGGCCTTTTAAATAAATCGCTGCCGCCAAAGCCGCCCAACCTGCCGACATGTGTACAACGGTACCACCAGCAAAGTCTAGTACGCCAAACTTTGCCAATATCCCTTCAGGGTGCCAAGTTGCATGTGCCAGTGGCATATAAATAAAAATGCTGAACAGAATTATAAACAACATAAATGAATTGAATCGGATACGCTCGGCAAAAGCACCGGTGATTAGCGCTGGTGTTATAATTGCAAACTTAAGCTGAAACATGGCAAATAAAACCAAAGGTATAGTGGGAAGTGCTCCCCAAGCAACATTCCCTAATGTACCTTTCATCATAAAGAACGTACGTGGATCACCAACAATACCACCAATATCATCGCCGAAAGCCAAGCTGAAGCCAACAATGACCCAGAGGATTGTCATCAAACACATACATATAAAGCTTTGCATCATCGTGGAGATTACATTCTTCTTGCTAACCATACCGCCATAAAAAAAGGCAAGTCCAGGTGTCATAATCAACACCAATGCAGAAGAAGTTAACAACCAGGCCGTATCTCCCGTATCAAATTCTGCCTTGTTTAAGTCAGACAAGTCAATGGATGGAAATACAAGTCCCAATACTCCTAAAAGAACTAGAACAATGAGTGGAATAATTTTTTTCATTTGTTTAAACTGATTAGTGTTTTCAATACATTAATAAAATTGTTAAAAAAATACAAGAACAAAACAAAAACCTACTTTCCCTTATAATTTTCTCAAATATAAAGTCTTTTTGTTAAAAAAATACTATGTTATTTTATTTTTTATGATTTTTTTTACATAATTTCACAAAAACAAATACAAAAACCATAATAATAACCTATTTTTCAAATAAAAACAAAGAGAAAACAGACAAACCAAAAGAAAACAACCACAAAAATCTCAAACAAATCAAACTTAAACCAGAAAAAACATGAAAAAACTTCTAACAACCATCATTTTATCAGTATTTATAATAAAAACAGCTACATCACAAGAGGAAAACAAAGAAAAAGGAATAGAAATATCCGGATCAGTGGACACCTATTGGAAATATGATTTTCAAAATAAACCTAACATCAACACCTACTTTACCGAAGACAACAACTCCGTCTCTATTGGGATGGTGGATCTAGCTGTAAAAAAGAAGTTTAAAAAAGCATCATTTGTCGGAGAATTATCTTTTGGTCCCCGCGGCCAATACCGATCAATTATGAATGGCGATGGCCAAGCCGGTGATGACAAAAACAGTTTCCATATCCAAAATCTATATGTAGGCTATGATCTAACCGAGAAACTCAATCTTACCGCAGGTTTCATGGGAACATTTGTGGGTTTTGAAGTGATATCACCAACCTACAACTTCCACTATTCAACCTCTTATTTATTCGGCGCTGGTCCATTTCAAGACGCAGGTTTAAAAGCTACGTATAGTTTCTCAGACAAAGTGGCTTTAATGGTCGGACTATTCAACGACTGGAATGTCTATCAAGATATGAACGGGGTTTCCCACGTAGGCTCCCAACTGGCTTATACACCCAACGATAAAAGCAGCTTTTACCTTAACTTCCTAACAGGTTCCTCTGCAGGTGGCAAATCGAATTATAGTTCCGGCACTCTGGTTGATCTTGTTGCTAACTATGATTTTACCCCTAAATTTTTCCTCGGTTTAAATGCGACGAATTATAAAAAGAGAGACGGTGGCGGCTACTCTGGCGTAGCACTTTACCCTAGGGTTCATTTTTCAGAAAATTTTGGGCTGGGACTGCGTGAAGAATTTTTCCAGACGCATAAAGAAGAGGAAAACGGAATTCCAAGCACCAACATCCTCGCAACAACACTAACGGCAGAATACAGTTATCATGGATTCAAATTTATTCCCGAAATCAGAATTGATAAAGGAAATACAGAGCGGTTCATCAAGAATGACCTCAGTCCGACGAAATCTGCAGGGCAGTTTCTATTAGCATGTGTCTATAGCTTCTAAACATACACCTAAAATAAGAATAGCTGGTCAATAGATAGACCAGCTATTCTTCTGCTTTTTCATATATCATTCCCAATTGACGACACCGATAGTATCTACCTACCGAACACTGACAGAAACGTGCCGATCTAATATGCGATCAGTTTCAGGTGCATCCGCATTATACTTTGCAAATTGTGAGCCATAGCCTTCTGCCCCTGTTACCTGTTTGGATAGACCATCTTTACCTAAATAGTCCTTTACAGCCGTTGCCCGTTCAAGCGATAACTTTTTATTAAAGTCCTCATTTCCCGTTTTGTCGGTGTATCCTCCAATCTTAATACTTGCGGTAGGAAAAGCCTTTAATATCGCTGCCAGATTACTCAATTGCACCTGACTTTCAGGCAGAACCTCTGCTGTACCCGTTTTAAAATTCAGATTATCGAAATCAAACCACGTATTTTTCAAGGAATCTTCGCCCAGGGATTTATAGTCGGACTTTAAAAATTGAACCAATTGGTCCTCTATCCCGCCTTTAAAAGCGGCCAGTTTGACGCCATTTGGTAAAACTACATCCGTACGCTCCCGCTCTACCACACTGCTCCCTGGCTCCGTCTTCATGGCGCTTGAATCAACCTTTGTGCTATTTACACTGGTATCAGTAGCCCCCTCTTGCTTACTGCCGCTGCAACCTTTTCCAAATAGAAACCAGAGTGCGGCCAATACAATTAAAGCAATTAAAATCTTCCACCAGCTGCCGCCAGAACTACTCCCCGCGGCCGCAGCCCTAGAATCCTCAGCCCTAGGTAATGACAATGGTTCCTTATGCGCTTCCAACTCATTTGAAGGAGTAATGGGAGTTGATGTATGTATACCAGGTTCTTTCGGAACCTCCGTCGGTGCCTCATTTTCAATCGTCGGCTCCACCGGTGAAGAAAAATGTCCGCCATCAAACAGCTTACCAAAAGCACCCAATCCTAATCCCGCCGGAACAGCGGCCGCAAAAGCTGTTTTATTGTCCTGTAATACACGGCCAATATGATCAAAATCCCAATTTTGCCCCTTATTGGTTAAACTGGAAAATATTGCGGGCAAAGAAAAATTCATTAATTTTCCAATAGCGTTTCCATCAATACCAAGATATCCGGAAACAGTTGTCAAAACAGTCTCCAGTCCGCCGCCAAATATAGACCCCAGTATCCCTTGTGCTTTCCCCTCTTCTGTAGAATCCTGTGCTGAAGGTTCATTCGTGTCGCCCGCAGCACCGAAAAGGCTATGCAGATCGAAATTAGAGAAGTGTTGTTTCGCTTTTTCCAAAATCGCAGCAATTCCGCCACTTGCATCAGACTGCTGGCTTAAGCCCAAAAACAAAGCTGGAATTGTTACATTCAAACCCTGTTTCACCTGTTCATTATCCTGATTTAAAACTTGCCCTATTTGAGCGACGGTCTCTTCGTCAAAAAAGTCCCGCGCCCCTTTTAAAAGCTGATTTTCCATAATCTTCGTTTATTTTTAGTTTATATAAAACTTTAACAAACAAAGGTTTAATTTGTTCACTCTATGCACCTTATTCATCAAAATCACCCGAAAGCCATTTCGGGATCACAAATTCAGACGCAAGGTGTGCCAATCGGTAGCTTTGCCAGTCTTGGCGCGAAATCCAAACCACTTCTTCCAATTCTTCATAAGCAGCAAAAGCCCGGCGTTCAGCCAAATTAATTAAATAAATATGGCCTTCCACCACTGTATTTAGCTCATTTACAGCCTGAGTACAATGGCTTCCAATGAACCTCATCCCCATTTCGCTTACATCAAATTGGAGTTCTTCCTTTAATTCACGAACTAAGGTTTGCTCCTGATTCTCTCCAGGTCCTATTTTTCCACCAGGCAATTGAAAATAGGAAGACCCTTTTTTTCGGACCATCAACAAATCTCCTTCCGGATTAAGCAGTGCTGCAGAGCAAATAACAATTTTATCCATATCTTTTATTTCAGAACACAAAACTAACCTTTTATTAATCATGTAAAAAAACATACGACGACCAATGAGCAAACGTCCCTGGAATCCAATTCCTCCAATCCGCATCGTAAAGAACGAATGATCGAAAACATATTTGATGATTGAAACCGAACAGACAAGAAGAAAGCAAACAGCAAATTGCTTTCGCTCAGCCCGAATAAAATTGCAAATAATAAACAAATTATCTAAGTTTAAAGAATAAAGCAATAATCTATAAATCCATATATGAATCGAAGATTAACCTGTTTAATACTAAGCATACTATTTCTATCGCTCGGATGTCAACAAGGCAAGAAAGACACAACAGCTAATAAGGAAGTCGTTAAGTCACAAAAAACAGCTCCTCCACCTAAAAAACAGGAGGAAAAACCTAAGGTATTCACAGCTGCGGATATTAGCATAAAAAAGGAGTTGCTTTATAACAAATATACCTTGGAAGACAGCTACCCTTACAAAGATACCACCCGCGGCTTTCAATGGGACAAAATCAAAGAACGACTTGCATTCGTAGAAAATTTCCAGCAAACACCTTCCCTATATGGGGTTCTTCAAAATTATCAAAATGAAAAAGGTGAAGCCCCAACAATACAGGATTATAAAAGGGACTCCTATAAACGTGTATCTGACAGTTTCAATGTTGAACGATATCAAGCTGCCCCATTGTATGATATCAATACCGACAAAGCTGTTCGCTATGGCCGCGATGGCTGGCTTGTCAGGGTTCAAGGTCCGGATACCCTAGCGAGAATTCCAATTGAAGGTATCTCATTTGAAGGAAAATACACCGTTCCCAAAAAATATCTACGCATGGTGAGCGACACAGTGCAATTTAAGATTATTAACGTCGTCGATGTTACAAACCAAAATATTTGTACCTTAGAGAAGGTCGGAAATGAATGGCTTGTGAGGAGCATGAATCCCGTAACGAGCGGAAGGCACAAACCTCCGCACGCTCAAGAAACCCCAACCGGGCTTTTTGTGGTACAAGAACATAAATCCAAGATGTTTTATTATGAAGATGGCACCAAAACCTATGGTGGATTTGCCCCCTATGCCACCCGATTTACGGCGGGAGCATATATACACGGTGTCCCCGTCAACAATCCCAATGGAAGTATTATCGAATACAGTGAAAGTCTTGGCACCACACCCAAGTCACATATGTGCGTCAGAAATGCGTCATCTCACGCCCAATTTGTCTATAAACGGTCAAAAGACCTTGCCTCATTGGTCATTGTTATTGATTAACAATATTTAACATTCTGTAAATCAAATATGTATTAACTTTAATAATTAATTTTGTAAACATCTACACAGAAAAGGGAGAAGAATGGGAAATACGTTTATGTTTCTTTTGATGGCACTCAACACCGCATTGTCGTCACAAGAAGAATTAAAAACAACAGATCAACAAACCAACAGCACACATCGTATTAATGTAGAACGTCAACGCACCGAGGTTGACTCCTTATACGATGAAATGAACCTAGGCCAAGTATTGAAATACGAAGCGTTTCGTCAAGCAATGGAAGGTAGAAAAGAGCTTTCTATCCACAACAAAGATATCATGACAGTCATTGACTTTTCATTGGCATCAACAGAAAAGAGACTTGTGGTGCTCGACCTTGCGCATAAAAAAGTACTTTTCAATACGCTGGTAGCTCACGGAAAAAATAGTGGAGAAAACTACGCTGTAAATTTTTCAAATCAACAGGAGTCATTAAAAAGCTCGTTGGGATTCTTTACGACGGAGAACACTTACAATGGTGAAAATGGTTACTCTTTGGTATTAAATGGCCTTGAAGAAGGTATAAATGATAATGCGAAAGCAAGATATGTCGTCATGCATGGTGCTGATTATTGCAGCACGGGAACGATCGCGAGCTTAGGCAGACTGGGAAAAAGCTATGGCTGCCCTGCAGTCCCCAGAGAATTTGCAGGCCCGATCATCAATACCATCAAAGATGGGACTTTATTGTTTATTTATGCCGACAATTCGGACTATCTGGCAAAATCGCATTTGATCCATCAGCCGAATATTCTAATGGCTCAATTTCAAAAAAGACAGCCTGCCATTAACCATGAAGGTTAAAAAAAAGCCTGATGAAAATTCATCAGGCTTTTTTTATGACTTCAAACCATCGTCTGTACAGACTATGATTTATGCTTTTTCTTAAATTTTAACATCCAATTGTAAATTGCATCGTCATGAAACAGACGCTCCACACTTCCATGTGTACCGCCTTTAATTACATTTAAGCTCACGTTTGCATCCGGATCCTCTTTTTTAATTGCATTCATAATCTTTCTGGATTCCGAAATGGGCACAGCACGATCAGCTGTACCATGATGCAGCCAAATGGGCACCTGTGTCAAATTGGATGCATACTGACTTGACCCCCCACCACATATTGCCACGGCTGCAGCTACCCTTTCAGGATATTTCCCGGCAACATCCATCGTACCATAGCCGCCCATGCTCATGCCACAAACATAAATACGATCGGGATCCGCATGGTAATGTTCGATAACATAATCCACAATTTCGATGACTTTATCGGGATCCCATCCGCCCCGCGACTGCGGCGCAACGATAATTCCCGGTACCTCCTGCCCCTTATTGATCGCATACAATACCCCATAACGTTTTACACGATCCAAATTTGTTCCCGACAGACTTCTCCCGTGTAAAAAAACAAATACAGGCTGTTTCTCCGATTCCAATGAATCAGGAGCCCCTTCTTTCAATAAAAAAGGATAAGCAGTTTCCCCTTTTATTGCCTGTATCTCTTGCGCATGTGCACGCATCAACAGCATAAAGAAAAAACAGACATACAGATAAACTTTTCGCATAATACTTGTCTATGACTATTTAGCTTAATTTTGGAGCACTAAAAATACAATTAAATGACTTTTACAAGATGCATTTAACAACTTTTAACATTTCACAAAAACAATATCCGTTTTAGGAAAGAGAAAATTTTCAGATAACTCATTTAACCAAACCACCGATTTGTAAGATTCAATTCAATTATAATTGCATTTCATGGCAAATTTATCTTAGTTTGTACTGTTGACGCAAAAACATTCAAGCTCTCACATGAAAATATTGCATACCGCCGACTGGCATTTAGGAAAACGATTGGACAGTTTCTCTCGGATAGAAGAACAGATACAGGTCATGGATGAGATCGTTGAAATCGCAGATCGGGAAAGTGTGGACCTCGTTATTATTGCAGGAGATCTCTTCGATGCTTTCAATCCAGGCGTGGAGGCCATTGAACTATTCTATCGAACCATCAAACGCCTTACGAGAAACGGCATGCGACCTGTAATTGCTATTGCAGGCAACCACGATTCACCGCATTTGATTGATGCTCCTGATCCGTTGGCTAGAGCGTCGGGAATCATCCTCATCGGACATCCAAATGCCGAGGTTACCCCATTTTCTACAGATGGCTTTACTGTTCTTCGCTCAGATGCAGGTTTCATTGAAATAGGTTTACCAAAATTTGAGTACCCAATTCGTATACTGCATACTGCTTATGCAAATGAAATTCGTCTGAAACAATATTTAGGAGAAGAGAAAGAAAGTAAATTAAATGAGGTTCTGGCAACAAATTGGCAAACTATCGCAAATGCTTACTGTGATGACAAAGGAGTAAATATACTAACAGCCCACCTGTATATGAACAAAATGGGCAGTCCACTTTTAGAAGAACCTGACGGCGAAAAACCTGTCAAAATCGGAAATGCCGATTTGATTTATTCGCAATCCATCCCCGCCCAGATACAGTACACGGCATTGGGACACCTCCATGGTTATAAAAATATTGGTTCTGCCGAGAAACCAGCAGTGTATGCATCATCCCCATTGTGTTATAGTTTTTCGGAGGCCGGACAAACCAAATATGTCGCGCTAGTCGATATAGCTGCAGGCAGCCAGGCAAAGGTGGAGCGAATTCCTTTAACAGCGGGCAAACCGTTAATCCGCAAATCATTTGACGATATTGAATGCTGTATATCTTGGCTGGCGGAAAATCCAAATGCCCTGGTAGAACTCTCCTTAAAATCAGATACATTCCTGAAAGCAGCGGACCGCAAAAGAATCTATCAGGCACATTCGGGCATAATTTATCTTATTCCTGTCGTTCAACAAAACAAAGCAGGAATTTCGGATAACCCAGAAATCAACCTTACGGAAGACATGTCTACTTTATTTAAAGATTACTTTAAATCCAAGAATGCAAACCAGACACCCAATGGTGATATCCTCGACCTTTTTCGCGAAATACTAAATTCTTAATCCCATGATTCCATTAAAGCTCATATTAGAAGGTATATACTCCTATCAGGATCGTCAGACGATCGATTTTACCGCACTATCAGAAGCAGGGCTTTTTGGTATCTTTGGTGCCGTAGGTTCTGGTAAATCGTCTATATTAGAAGCGATCACCTATGCTTTATTCGGAGAAACTGAGCGTTTAAATGCGCGTGATAAACGCGCTTATAACATGATGAATCTCAAGTCGAATAGATCATACATCGAACTTGATTTTATCAACTTTGAAGATCGTACCTTCAGAATCACACGGGAGTTTAAACGGAATTCCAAAAATTTTGATGATGTAAAATCGCCTACGGTTGTATTATACGAGCTAATAAATGAACAATGGACTCCTTTAGAAAGCAGCAACACCCAGCAGATCATCGGCCTGAGCTATGAAAACTTCAAAAGAACTATCATCATTCCACAAGGACAGTTCAAAGAATTTATAGAACTAGGTGCCAAAGAACGTACGGATATGATGAAAGAGATTTTTCAGCTGCATCGATTCGACCTCCAGGATAAAGTTTCTAACCTCTATAAAAAAAACCAATCCGAACTGGATCACCTCAATGGTCAGTTGATCGGATTTGAAGATGTTACAGCCGAACATATCGAAACGACGGAAACCAATCTGCATGCCGAGTTAGCGTCCTTTGCCACGATTGAGTCTACACATAAGCTTCATCATGAAAAATTTCAGAACCTAAAAAAACTCAAAGAGGATTTTTTGGAATTGCACA
The DNA here is from genome assembly GCA_031286695.1 of Sphingobacterium sp. Taxonomy (GTDB): domain Bacteria; phylum Bacteroidota; class Bacteroidia; order Sphingobacteriales; family Sphingobacteriaceae; genus Sphingobacterium. Next base: position 97,370 of record JAITTY010000013.1, read on the forward strand.
AGATGAAGTCGGCCTTTGCGCAATTGCTTGAAAAAAAAACCGAAAAAGAGAATTTACGGATCAAGCTGAATAAGTTTGAGGAAGCACAGACCAACTTTTCACATCCCCTTAGGTCCAAGGAAAAATTGGAGCAAGAAGGCGTAACCGAGAGAAAAAAACTGGAAATCGAAAAAATAAGACAGGCAGAAATTCAACTGCTCCTGCAGGAACATTCCACAGGTCTAAATCAGCTGAAGCCCCAGTATGAACGACTACCGCAACTCCGTATTCAGGAATTAGACCTTGAACTAATAGGTCAGTTGATTACTTTTTCAAATGAAATTAAAAGTTTACAGGAACGCGCGCAAAAAGGACGCAATTTTGTTCAGGAAACAAAAGAACAACAGCTCCATTATAAAGCCAAAATCCAAGAAAACGAAACTCAGATCGCTGCTTTAAAACAGTCAAAACCTTCTGCGCACGAACTAATGGAGCTAGGTCAATGGTACACCAAACAGCAAGGGATAGTGCAACAGGAAAGCGATCTCCATATACAGCATATCGACTTAGCAAAGAGCATTACTCAACTGAAACAAGATCTATATGCTGTCCATCCTGATCCTGAAGAATTACAGTCAAACCATCGTACCGAGGTTGGAGAACTGGAACACACACTTCAGGCACTCCAGAATGAGAAGTCTCACCTCCTTTTACAGCAAAGGCTGACTCATTATGCAGAAAATCTGAAAGAAGGTTCCCCCTGCCCGCTTTGTGGGGCATTGGAACATCCCGCGATCAACCAGGGACAAGATATTTCCCTGGAAATTATCGCCAACGAAAAAAAGATTGCTGAGATAAATGAAACGCTCAAATACAGACAGGATCAAAAATTCCAAGTCGAAAAACTGCTTCTTCGTTTACAGTCATTGACCGACCAGCAACATGATTTAAATACGAAAATCCAGCAAAATGCATCCAGCAAAATTGCACATTTAAATCAGTTTATATGGACCGGTTACAGCAGTACAGACGAATCCAGCTATTCATCAAAAAAACAGGAACTTTCTAAAATCGAAGGGCAGATTACAATGGAGGAGCGACAGCTTGCAACGAATCAGTCCGCATTAGCTGCTATAGATGAAAAGCTGGACAAATACTCCAAAGCATTGCATCAATTTGAGCGCGATGAGGCAAGCAAACAGGCTCAGATCAATCAAAATAAGGGCAACCTAAAAGAATTGAACTGGTCCGATTATATAACGCAGGAAGCCGAAAGTGTCGACCGGGAATATACTGCACTGAAAAAATCAAATCATGAGATAGAGCGAGATTACAGTGCGTTAACCGAACGATTTAACAACTTGAACAGTCAATTTGCTGCGCAAAATAGCTTGGTACAGACAATCGCTGAACGTCTGGAAACGATCAAACGCGAACAGCTTGAAGTCGACAGCACAATTCAGCAGCTGCTTACCGGTTCATCTTTTGGGACATTGGCAGAGATCAGACAAATCTTAGCCGAAAATCTATCTATACAACAGATCCGGCAGCAACTTGAACAATTTCAAATACAATTCGAGACCGTCAAAGCACAGATTGGCCAGCTGGAAAAGAAACTTGCCGACCAGGTACACGACGAAAACATATTTATTGAGCAGGAAAAGATCCTAGAAGAAAGCTCCCAACAGTTAAAAGAAAGCACAGAAAACGTTGCCCGACTCCGGCAGGACCTCGATCAATTGCAGTTAGCCTATGCTAAAAAGGAAAATCTTCTGCAACAACAGGTCAAATTAAATTTGCGCAATGACAATTTAAAACAACTTTTTAACCTGTTTAAAGGCGCGGGTTTTGTACAATATGTGTCTTCGATTTATCTCCGTCAGCTGTGTGATCACGCCAATATCCGCTTCCACCGTATGACCCGAAATCAGCTTAGTCTACAGATAAATGACAGCAATGAGTTTGAGATTATAGATTATTTGAATGAAGGAAAAAGCCGTAGTGTAAAGACGCTGTCCGGAGGACAAGCCTTTCAGGTATCCTTAAGCTTGGCCTTGGCCTTGGCTGAAAGTGTCCAGTCGAATACACGGGCAGCCAAAAATTTCTTTTTTATCGATGAAGGCTTTGGAACCCAAGATGTCACCTCTGTGAACATCGTTTTTGAAACGCTCTTGGATCTGCATAAAGAAAACCGAATCGTCGGCATTATTTCACACGTTGAAGAGCTCAAAGAACGTATTCCGGTATCACTTTCGATCGAAAAGGATGAAGAGCATGGCAGCCAAATTTTTATCAATTAAATCCAATTTATTTTGTATATTAGTTATAGTGGTCTAACTCACTTGGTGTGACCGCTATAAGCAGTAAAAACAAAAGATTATGGGCTTATTTTCAAACAATAAAAAAGGAAAAGGGTCTCATCCTTTTTTTCATAAGGGGGCTAAAACATCGGGCCATGCAAACACATCAGATCGCGGATCCGATTCTATGCGGTCAGCACAATCTATGCTTTTTGTCAAACATTACGATATCCTAAGTATTTTCAAGGAGATCCTCATGCCACAGAATCAAAACTAAAATTTAGTTAAAATGCTTAACTTTCCAGGCACAAGTGAGGAATTGGTTTGGATCAGCTAGATTTTAGTCCATTTATTCGTATTGATAAAAACGGTCAATCGCAGCTATATATGCAGATCAGTGTAGCTGACTATTGCCGTCTTACAGCACGTTTTGGTTCTAAACCAAGCGAATTCACCCGAAAATGAGCAGATACACAAGTAATTCCAAATCAAGCGAAGGGAATTCACTGGCACAATCCGTAATTATCTTATCGAAACCCGCATAGGCTTAGAAAAAGAAATTCAAAAAATCATTGAAATTATAAAAAAGGAAGTTTAATTTAACATTATAAAACTTTTCCAAAAAAATATTGTCATACGATAAATAACAATCCATAGACAGTACATTTGTCAGCTATATGAAGTATAAACAAATCAACAACAATTCCATCAATCAAATCATGCTTATCGTCATTATTCTGGCGATCTGTATATTGATTTTTACGAGCTTATTTTATTATTTACCTGGTTTTCTTGGCGCAATTACACTGTATGTTCTTTTTAGAAAAGTCAATTTGAAACTAACGGAAGAAAAAAAATGGAATAAATCTTTTACCAGTATTCTATTGATATTGCTGACAATCATATTCTTGGTAGGCCCGCTCTACCTTTTAATCAACTACATGGTGCCGCAGGTTACAGAAGTTATCAGCAACAAAGATGAACTCATGCAAAAGTTCGACTCGATCAAGACTTACTTCAAGGACAGCCCGTATCTGAGCAATATAGATCTTTCGGATACCGCATTAATGGGTGCTCTTCAAAAAGCAGCTAAATTTATACCCAACATTCTGAATTCCGTTGCTGAAGTCGGTGTCAATATTCTTGTTGCCTTATTTGTCTTATATTTTATGCTGGTAAGCAGCAAAAAATTAGAGCAGACCATCTATCAAGCAATCCCTTTCACCAAAACAAGTAAAGCCGAGTTATGGAAAGAGTTTGATATGATGGTAAAATCCAATGCAATTGGTATTCCTATCCTGGCGATGTGTCAAGGTATAGTAGCAGGCCTGGGTTATTGGTTCTTTGGATTGGAAAGTCCTATCTTTTTGGGTATACTCACCGCAGTTTCTACCATAATCCCTATTCTAGGAACCATGGTCGTGTATCTACCAGCGGCACTTTTTCTTCTTGCCAATGGACAATCTGGCAATGCAATAGGTCTTGCCCTATATGGCATCATTATTATCGGAAGCATTGATAATGTGCTACGTTTTACCATACTAAAAAGGTTGGGCGACGTACACCCCCTGATCACCGTGTTTGGGGTATTACTTGGATTAAATTTATTTGGTATGCTCGGATTAATATTCGGTCCACTAATCCTATCTTGTGTTGGTGTACTACTGAAAGTATACAGCATTGAATTTGGAAGAAGCACGCCTGAAATCATTCAATCGACATCATTGACGGATTCAACCGCTCCACATGATACACCGGATATCATTGAATAAGGATATTTAATTGATTCAGGCTGATCGGAACGGAATATCCAGTAAACTGTCATAAATGAGATTGAAAGATTGATAATCCCTTTTTTTTCCTAGTTTTGGTCATTGATTCAATAGATTCTTCCATCCTTTCTACGCAAAGTTTGACAATCTATTGTGCATAAACATTAAAACGATAAAATCATTAAAATTGATTTAAAAGCAAACGTAGTCTATGAATAAAAAAATAATCTTAGGAGTATCAGCGATATTGACTGCCGCAATCCTTTACTCATGCAACAATAACAGTAAACCGAAAACAGATAATACGGCAAATACCAGCCAAGAAGCCAGCCCTGAAAATCATGACCATGCCGGCCATGATCATAGTCAAGCTGCACCCACACAATCTTCAGACCCAGCAGCTATCCTTCCTAATTTCACATTTTATCAGCTTCGTTCGGGAATCCGCGTTACACAGGAAAACGTTGCGAAAGATAAGAATACTGTTTTTATTCTATTTGATCCAGGGTGCAGTCACTGTCAGCATGAAGCTACCGAGCTTGAAAAAAATATCGATCGCTTGAAAGACGTCAACATCTATTATATTTCTATGAATGACCCGGCATTAGTTTTGGGCTTTTTTGACACATTTGCACCTAAACTGTCCAAAGCTTCCAACGTAGAGGTATTAATCGATAAGGATCAGACATTTATTCAAACGATCCATGTCCCTTCACAATTTCCAGCAAATTATGTCTATGGCGCTGATGGAAAATTGAAAGCACATTGGGAAGGTGAAAAAAACATTAACGAGGCCATCAGCCAATTTCATAAATAATCTGAAATGCTAAACATAGCAATCAATGGATTCGGGCGTATCGGCAGAAATACCTTGCGTAACATTTTTCTGCGGGGGGCTACCGATGAACTACAGGTCATTGCGATCAATGATCTGACAGACACCAAGACTTTGGCCCATCTTTTTAAATATGATTCTGTACATGGTCCTTTTCCGGGCACCGTAACGCATGATGACACACATATTATTGTCAATGGCAATTCGATCCTGGTCACCAATAAACAAGATCCTGCAGCATTACCCTGGCGGGACCTGGCTATTGATGTTGTCATTGAATCCACGGGATATTTTACCAGTCGTGCCAAGGCTGCTTTGCATTTAGAAGCTGGTGCAAAAAAGGTGATCATCTCCGCACCCGCACAAGATAAAGATATACCTACTGTTGTGTTGGGCATTAATGACAGCACAATTGATCTTGCGGCTTCCATCCTATCCAATGCATCCTGTACGACAAACAATGTCGCTCCACTGGTTAAGATATTGGATGAAAATTGGGGTATCAAAGATGGGTATATTACGACGGTCCACTCCATGACGGGCGATCAAAATCTTCATGACGCCCCACATAAAGACTTAAGGAGAGCTCGGGCTGCGTCTTCATCCATCATTCCGACAACTACAGGTGCCGCGAAAGCGATCACCAGTGTTTTTCCGCATCTGCAGAATAAGCTTGGAGGAGCTGGTATACGTGTACCCGTACTCAATGGCTCATTGACGGATTTTACCTGCACTCTGGAGAAAGGTACTACGGTAGAAGAAATCAATAAGGCCTTTAAATCAGCTGCCGAAAATGAATTAAAGAAAGTACTTTATTATACGGAAGATCCGATCGTTTCTGTCGATATTATTAACAATCCTTATTCATGTGTATTTGATGCACAGCTTACATCCGTTGTAGGTGGATTGGTTAAAGTTGTTGGCTGGTATGATAACGAATTTGGTTATTCCAATCGGCTGGTAGACCTACTGATCAAGATCGATAGGCTCGTATAATTTAGCTGAACCAGTGCCGACCTACAATAGGTACCGGTATAAAAGAAAAAAAGCGTCCTTGTCAGCTAATTCTGGCAAGGACGCTTTTTTTGGGTATCTTTTTCCCTATTAACAATAGACCTAAGGCAAGAAAAGCATAGATAAAACACGAAAGAAGTACTTATGCCTAGGGCCGCTGCTTGGCGTATGCCTTGTTGCTATGGCAACAGTACCGCAGTAGTGCCTTATCCGTACCGAAGTGGTATGGAAGCAAGGGAGTTGAAGGGATGTGAGGGGACATTAGAGTTCCCTTTCTACGCCCAAACCAAAAAGTGCAAAGTCATACTTTACCGGGTCATTCGAATCCAGTAGCCGCAGATTAGCGGTTAACTCCTGTGCGGTCTTCCAATTCACCTTATCGAGCGTAATCAAACCCAATTTACGTGCCACACGCTCCACATGAACATCACATGGACAAATCAGGTCTTTTGGCGAAAGGCGGTTCCAGATACCAAAATCTACACCTTTTGTATCTTTTCTGACCATCCAGCGCAAAAACATATTGATCCGCTTGACCGTAGATTTCTGTGCTGGGCTACTGATGTGCTTACGTGTACGAACAGGGTAGTCTGGCAATGAAAAGAAATATGTTTTAAAGGCATTGAGTGCCATTTCCAGATCAATCTCTTTGCTAGCCTCCTGTCCCATTATAAACGCGTCTTCCAACGATTCAAAATGCTGATAATGCTGTTTAAAAAAAGACACAAAATAAAGAATATCAGTATCATTGAAGGTGCGATGCTTAAATCCCAATAAGCTCTTTAAGTCATGTTCCTGGTGGTTCATGATATATTCATAGGGTGCGCCATCCATTCGCGTTATCAGCTCATTGCATTTATTGATAATGGTCTTTCTTTGTCCCCAGGCCATAATGGAAGCCAGGAATCCCATAATTTCAATATCCTGCTTCGCAGAAAACTGATGCGGTATCGATATGGGATCATTTGGGATAAAACCTGGTTGATTATATTCATCAACTTTTTTATCCAAGAAATATTTCAAATCAAAATCAACTGCCATTGTAATCCTTATCTTCCTGTCTGCAGTATACCCTTACAAATATTTGCAATCAAGCCCGGTCCTTCGTAGATAAAACCGGTATAAACTTGAATGAGACTGGCTCCAGCATCTAACTTCTCAATAGCATCTTTCGCCGAATGAATCCCCCCTACACCAATAATAGGAAATGCCTTGTTGGACTTTTCACTTAAGTAGCGAATAACTTCTGTTGAACGCTTGGTCAAAGGACGTCCACTTACCCCACCCGCTTCTTGCGTCAGTGCTGGCTGACTTTTTAATCCTGCTCTGGAAATGGTCGTATTTGTCGCAATGACACCTGCAATCTGTGTTTCCATAACGATTTCAACAATATCATCCAGCTGACTATCTGTCAAATCAGGCGCTATTTTAAGCAAGATCGGCTTCGGTGCAGGCTTCTCAACATTCAGGCGCTGTAAAGTGTTCAGTATATGTTTTAGCGGCTCCTTTTCCTGTAAATCCCGTAAACCAGGTGTATTCGGAGAACTCACATTGACAACAAAATAATCTACGTAATCAAACAAGGCATTGAAGCAATAAATGTAATCATTGACCGCTTCTTCGTTGGGTGTGATCTTATTCTTACCGATATTACCCCCTATTAGCAATCCTTTTCGATCCTTTAGATTTTTCAATCTTGTGGCGGCAACGTCTGCCCCTTGATTATTAAATCCCATTCTATTGATCAAAGCTTCATCGGAAACAAGTCGGAACATCCTGGGTTTATCGTTGCCCGGCTGAGGCTTGGGAGTCACCGTTCCAATTTCGATAAAACCAAATCCCAAATTAGTCATATCTGCAATATATTCCGCATTTTTATCAAAGCCAGCAGCAAGGCCCACAGGATTTTTGAACTTCAATCCAAAGACCTCGCGTTCCAAACGTGGATCTTCCACGGTAAAAAAAGCGTTCAATAATTGCTTGGCACCCCAAATTTTTGAGAAGACATTCAATCCGCCGGTCACTTTATGGTGTGCCGTCTCCGGATTCATTGTAAAGAATATAGGTTTGACTAATTTATACATAATCGCAAAGTTACTCAAAGAAGAAGAAATATTCATTACTTTTGTACTTTTGCAGCTGAAATGATATCAATAAATAATTTAACATTTGAAATAGGATCTCGCGCCTTATATGACGAGGCAAACTGGCATATCAAACCAGGAGATAAAGTTGGCTTAATCGGTGCCAATGGTACAGGTAAATCGACTTTACTTCGCCTTATTGTCGGTCAATATACGCCCACATCAGGAACAATTTCCATGGCGAAGGACCTTAAGATTGGTTATTTAAACCAGGACTTATTGTCGTACCATTCTGACAAAAGCATTTTGCATGTTGCCATGGAAGCTTTTGAGCGCCAAAATCAATTACATGCCGAAATCGAGGACTTACTCCACAAACTAGAAACAGATTATTCGGATGACATCCTGAATAAACTAAGCGATAAACAAGTAGAATTTGAGGCCTTAGATGGTTATAACATCGAATTTAAGGCCCATGAAATCCTTGCTGGTCTAGGTTTTTCGGAAGAAGAACAAAAAAGACCATTGGCCACTTTCTCTGGAGGATGGCGTATGCGGGTTATGCTTGCCCGTATCTTATTGCAAACTCCGGATATTCTATTGCTGGATGAGCCGACCAACCACATGGACTTGCCTTCCATTAAATGGCTGGAGAACTATCTGCAAGCATTTGATGGGGCCATTGTGATTGTTTCCCACGATCGATATTTCCTTGACCGCATCATCAAGAAAACGGTAGAATCACGTAAAGGAAAATTAACACTTTATGCAGGTAATTACAGTTTTTATCTTGAAGAGAAGGAATTACGAAATGAATTGCAGGCCAATCAGTTTAAAAACCAGCAAGCCAAGATAAAACAGGAAGAACGTTTAATTGAGCGTTTCCGCGCTAAGGCTTCCAAAGCTAAAATGGCGCAGTCGCGGATCAAAGCGTTGGATCGCTTGGAGAGAATTGACGATGTTGACGATGACAACCCTACAGTAAACTTCAGCTTTAAATTTTCAAAACCTTCAGGTCGTCACGTTGTGACATTGGAAAATATTTCCAAGTCCTACCCTAACCTGGAGATCTTAAAAAATACCTCAGCGATTATAGAAAAAGGTGATAAGATTGCACTAATTGGTGCCAATGGTAAAGGTAAATCTACCCTCTTACGTATTGTGGCTAATGCGGATCACGAGTTTGAAGGAAAAGCAGAACAGGGACACAACGTGTCGCAAACATTTTTTGCGCAGCATCAGCTCGAGGCACTGCACCTGGAAAATTCTATCCTTGCGGAGTTACAGGCTTTTGCACCAAAGCATACAGAGACGGAGCTACGCTCTATTCTTGGATGTTTTCTATTCACAGGTGACGATGCATTCAAAAAGATCAAAGTCCTTTCTGGTGGGGAGAAATCACGTGTAGCTTTAGCGAAAGCATTAACCGCAGACGCGAACTTCTTAGCGCTCGATGAACCTACCAACCACTTGGATATGCAGTCTGTCAACATTCTGATCCAGGCCTTACAACAATACGAAGGCACATTTATAGTTGTATCCCACGACCGTTATTTCTTGGATAATGTAGCCAACAAAATCTGGTACATTGAAGACAAACAGATCAAGGAGTACCCAGGTACTTACCAGGAGTATGAAGAATGGGCTGCAAAACGCGTTGTGAAGACGGAGGTAAAAACCGAGAAAAAAGTCAAGGAAGAACCCAAAGTAAAGAAGGAGAAACAACCACTTACGGAAGATAAGACACGTTTGTTGAGCAAGAAAAATAAGGAGCTAACGTCTTTTGAACAAAAAATTGAGGAGCAGGAAATTTTAGTCAAAAACTTAGAATCGAAGCTTGCGGACGAAGCAGTGTATTCGGATGCGACTAAGTTACAGGAAACTACACGTTCTTACAACTCAGCAAAGGCATTATTGACACAATTCCAGGAAAGTTGGGAGCAGTTGGCGGAAGAAATCATGGATTTGGAAAATGATTAATTTTTTTGGCTTAAAATCAGCTTATTAAGCATTAGAGCGTGATTTTAAGCCGAAATTATTTGCAGGAATAGGATTAAAGCCCTACTTTTGCATCACTTCAAACAAGGAACGGTAGTTCAAAAATAAAGAAGTAAGATTCCGTAGCTCAGCTGGTAGAGCAATACACTTTTAATGTATGGGTCCTGGGTTCGAATCCCAGCGGGATCACAAGAGACAATATCAAAAAAAGCAAAAACCCTGAAAATCAAATGATTTGCAGGGTTTTTGCTTTTTTAGGACAGAATTATCTGCTGGACGGGAAATTGAACCTTACAGATGGAACGTTAAGGCCGGAAAGGCCACCGGAACCAAAGAAAAAAAGACGGGTTTCCGCATGCCGAAAATGAGCGTGAGAAAAACCAGCCAACTGGACCGGCAATATTTTAATAAAACAGCTTTTAGAGTTAGATAACACTAAAATCTAAGGTTTTTGGTGAGATTATCCCATATTCTCCTAAATACTGATTTATCTTCCGTAATAATTTCCGCATCGCCATAAATACCTGGTTTCAATGTAATCAACGCATCATACGTTGATCTAATAAGTGATACTTTAATGAAAAATACGCTGTCCCGCATTGGAATATCAGATATATAATCTACTTTGCCATGCAGGTAGCCATACTCCTGATAGGGGAAACTGCGGACTTTTATCAGCACCTGTTGCCCTTTTTTGACTTTAGCAGATGTATTTTGAGATAATAATACCTCGCCATAATACTGATCACTATTTGGATTGACATAAAAGAGTGGTTCGTCTATCTTGACAGGTTGGTTTTCCTGTAAGAAAGCCCCATAGATCAGTTTACCTCCTACAGGACTCGTCAAGATATATTGCCGTTTCCAAATCTCCGCCTCGCTGATAAAACTATTCAAAGCCTGTACAAATTTCTTGCGTTCCTCATTGATCTGATTATCGAGATCAGTCAATTCTTTGTTTTTCGAAAGTACACTTCCTTCGTAGCCGATCAGATTATTTTCCATCTGGGGTATAGTTTGTCTCTTGACAAGCAGCAGTGCTTCTTTTTCCTGTAGCTCCGAAGGGCTTATAACTTTCTTTTGTGCCAACAAGCGGTATTTTACAAATTCTTCTTCCGCTAGTTTTAGCTGTTGTTGCTGTAATTCAAAAGATTGAGATACTTTCCCGTATTGTCGGACTATATTAGCTTTTTCCTGTTGCAGTGTTCCTTTTCGCTTTTGGTAAATTCCATCCTGACTTGCGGCTCTATAATTTAGATAGGCGAGATAAAAGTTTTGGTAGCTTCCCTGTAATTCCCCTAAATTCAAATCTTTAGGATTGATCAGACTTTCAAGATTATAATTTTGTTTTTCTCCTGTTCGTAAATCCTGTAAGCGTTGCAACAACATAATTACCTGACTGTGTTCTGCCGTACTTTCCAAATAAGCCAATGCAGTACCTGGGCTTACTTGTTCCCCGTCCTTGATCAATAGCTTAGTCAAATTACTATTGACTCGACTGGTAATGACTTTTGGCGCATCTACACTGTTGAATTTTATTGAGCTGCCCACCATTTCCGGGAAACGGATAAATACCGAAAGCCCTATAATCAATAGAACGGTTCCAAGCACGAGTGAAATTCCCCTTTTTAGCAGCCAGGAAGGCGGTTTCGCTATAATTTCCTGTAAGTCTTCGGAATGGAGATCATCTTCCATTAAATTCGATTTTTTCATCTGCTAATTCCCTAATTCCAATTGATTTTTAACCAATTCGAAGTACCTACCTTTTAATCGGGTCAACTCTATATGTGTACCCTGTTCGACGATTTCTCCTTTTTCGATTACGATTATATTGTCGGCATTCTTTACCGTACTCAATCGGTGGGCCACAACAACCACTGTCCGATTCTGGAAAAAGCGATCAAGATTTTCGATGATTACCTTTTCATTATTGGCATCCAATGAATTGGTCGCCTCATCCAAGAAGATAAATTCAGGCGCCTTATACACTGCTCTGGCAATCATGAGCCTTTGCCGTTGCCCCTGACTGACTCCTTTTCCTCCTGTGCCTATTTTGGTTGCTAAGCCAAAAGGTTGCTCCGCGATAAATTCGTCCAGATTGGCTATTGTGATAGCATCCTGTAAGCGCCGTTCTTCCGGAAACTCGTCATTGACTGCAATATTGCGTTCAATTGTGTCAGCATAGATATAATTATCTTGCAATACAGCCCCACAGCTGTCCCGCCAAAGCGAGAAATCAAGTTGCTCCAGACGTTTACCGCCAACAAGAATCTCGCCCTCTTCATAGTCGTAAAACCTAAGCAACAGTTTCAATATAGTCGTTTTACCGCTCCCGCTTGTACCCACAATGGCAGTTGTCTTTCCGGAAGGAAAGGATAGATTAATCTTGTGAAATATGGGTTCATTTCCAGCACCATAATAACGAAAAGTCAGATTACGGATCTCAATATCTTTTTGCGGCGGTAATTTGTCCAGATAGTCCTTCTGAATATTCTCTTCTTCCTCTGTCTCATAGATTTCATTCAAACGTTCCATACTGATCCTAGCATCCTGATAGGATTGCATAAAGCTCAACAAAGACTCCACTGGACTGCTTACCATCCCTACGATATATTGAATGGCCATCATGCCGCCTAGGGTAATCTCGCCGTCGATGACCGCTTTGGCACTGATATAAGTGATCAAGATGCTTTTAGTCTGGTTGATTGCCATCGATCCGATTGACTGATATTGGGATAATGCGAGACTTCGCACCTTAAACTTGAATAATCTAGCTTGTAGTGCTTCCCAGCCCCAACGTTTTTGTTTCTGGGCATTATTCAACTTAATATCCTTAATACTCTGAATCATTTCGACCATATAGGTTTGATTTTCCGAAGAAATCTTGAACCGCTTGTGGTCAAGCTCGCGCCGGTATTTCATAAAAAATAATATCCACAAAGTATATAATACTGTTGCGATAAAAAACACTACAAATATGGTCTTGTTATATACAATCAGCAGAGTTCCAAATATCAACATATTGACTAGGGAAAAAAGTGTATTTAATGTATTTCCTGTTAGAAACGATTCGATACGCTGTTGATCCGACATCCGTTGCATCAGGTCGCCGTGGGTTTTTAGGTCGAAGAATGACATGGGCAGTTTCATGATCTTGATGAGTAGATCCGTCAAAATGGAAATATTTACTCTTGTACTGATGTGTAGCATAATCCAGGAGCGAATAAAGGATACTGACGTGCTTCCCGCAAATAGCATGAGCTGAGCAGTCAGGATCAGGTTAATAAAACTGATGTTCTTGGTATTGATTCCAATGTCTACTACCGATTGAGTCAAAAATGGCGTAACTAACTGAAGAATCGTACCCAGCAGCATGCCGAGGATCAGCTGAAGAAAAAGCTTTTTGTACCGATAAAAATAAGTAAACATCTTGTTCCATTGCAGCGCAAGTTCAGGTTCTTCTTCGTCCAACTGATAAAAGTTAGGACCAGGGCTTAATAGTAGTGATAACCCTGAATGAAGTTCCTTGGTAGAATACCAATCTTTGGCAAATTCTTTTTCCTCACACGATATCAGTCCTGTTGCTGGGTCCGCGATATAATATCTTCCTTTTCTGATTTTATAGAGTACTACAAAATGGTTCTGGTTCCAGTGTAAGAGACAGGGAAGTTCTACTTCACCAAGTTGCTCTAGGGTCAACCGTACACCATAGGTACGAAAACCAAGTTTTTCGGCTGCTTCGGATATTCCGAGCAGATTGACGCCATTTTTTGTGGTCTGACAAAGTTTACGGATCTTATGGATAGAAACTAACTGTCCATAGTATTTAAAAACCATACGGAGACAGGTAGCTCCACAGTCCATCATATCCATCTGTTTATAATGAGGAAATTTCTTTAGCACGTTATATTGTTTATTGTCATATATATTTAGTTTATTTATAAAGACGATGAAGATCATTGTCATGTACCGCCATCCAGATCAGGTTGAAGGGGTGTAAATCTGTAAGAAAGCGTTGCTTTTCCTGTTGGATATACGGAAGCCGTTTTTTCCATTCTTGATCGTGAATGCTCTTAATTATCATAGGAATAGATGTGGCTATATCCCTAACATTTATTTTAATGTATGCCCTACTGTCTATATAGTTTTCAATATCGGGACAGCCATCATAGAAACAGAGGGATTCAGTTATGATGGGATCCACAATTTTTTCGGTAAAATAACCTTCCTGAAAGCAATTTTCACAGGCGAAATGATAACAGTACGACCATAGTCCATCATATTTATCCGGTAAAAAGCCTCTATAATTGGACAGTTGTTGAAAGAAGTTACCTTTTGAGGGGCGGCCGAAAATGTCCAACCCCTCTTCAAATAGCTGATCCAACACATATACGAACTCAAGGCGCCTATTATGCCCTTCTAGCCCCGACAGTTCGCTCACAATACAGGACAAGACGTCTTTTTTTAGTGGAGCAATATCTTCCCTGAGGCAGGTCCCACACATACCTTCTGATCGCATAGGAAAAAAAGGTAAATGCAAATGTATATCCATAACAGCTCCAGTGGGATGTGCTTTAGCAAAATAAGATACGGAAGGTTCTGTCATAAAGGTGATCGATTTCTCAGGCAGATACCCCTGTTGAAGTGTTCTTTCATAAGGATAGGTTAATATTACCAGTCTGTCATAAGATTCATCCGTCACAAACTGCAGATCTTTCCAAACAGTCTTTCCGTCAAGATATCGTAGCGAAAAGCGTTTTAGGAGATCGTCATCAGGCCTTGCAAAGGTGGTCAGTCTAATTCTCATATACCTCTGTAATATTAAATAGTTTCAAACAATTTTTTCACGCTCGTATATTCTTCCATCTCTAAGGTATCAAGCGTCTTGAGGTACAGTGCTTCCCAGTTTTTATCTTCTGCATTATTGACTATATAATGGTAAAGCTGCCCTTCTATAATCGCCTGAAATATTCCTACAATTTCTTCTTTACAAGATTCGTCCAATAATTTGGAATTCATTAAATCAAAATAGCAATCCTTTATCAGACGACAGAAGCCCATTCGTGCGGCAGCTATTTTTTGCGGTGTCATTCCATTGGAACGGTAGAAACTATCTATCAGCCCATTATCGATTCGGAAAGAAGGTGCATGGAGTAAAGCCCGAATAGAAAGCTCAACATCTTGCAAGCGTTCAAATGTTTCATTCCAACCACCGATTTTTTGCAAAAATTTAACATTCCATACCGGGGACATGGTATGCCAGGGAATCTGATGTTTTATCAACCCAAAAATCAGGTTTTGGAGATTATTATCGGGGTGACAGAAGGTACCCATGACCGTTCCTGCATCATTAACAAATGCTGTTTTGAATACATAAAAATCAAACCCTCTGTTGGATTGTATATATTGGAGACGTCGATATAAGCAATCAATAGCCAGATAATCGTCTGCATCAACGAAGATCAACCATTCTGACTTCGCCTGTTTCAACCCGATATTGCGGCATACATTCGCTCCCTTTATAGTTGTCAGGTCACTTCGTTTTAAGAGCGTAAACCTTGAATCATTGCTTATTAATTTCTGTACAGCTCCTATTGAACCATCAGTTGAACCGTCGTCTATGATAATGCATTCCCAATTAGTATAAGTTTGCAAGCAGACACTTTCTAATGTTTGAAGCACATGTTCGCTGTTATTGAATAGTGGTATGATAATACTCACTGCTATTTTTTTCATAGATTACTTCTGCCCCTTTTATATTAGTAACGTAGTCCAACAAAAAACTTCTACCCTCCGTGTCGCCCCATTGGTTCAACGGGAGAAAAATTTCCGAATTATTTTTTTCCAAAGAATCTCGCACTTTTCCCCAATAGATTTCTTTTTTACTTATCGGATTTTTGGGAACAAAAGGTTTAAGCTTCTTTTCCCAATAAGGATGCTCATATTGCTTAATTGCACAGTACAGTTTAAGAAGTGACAAAGATGCAATATCCAAAGGTCTTCCACTGTCCAAAACTTCCAGCACTTGTTCTATAAACGAGTAGAAGTAGGTTTCAAAAGTGCCTTCATTTCCGTTTACCTTGGCTATGAGGCTAAATTTTAATATGATCTCTATTCCGT
Organism: Sphingobacterium sp.; assembly: GCA_031286695.1. Classification (GTDB taxonomy): domain Bacteria; phylum Bacteroidota; class Bacteroidia; order Sphingobacteriales; family Sphingobacteriaceae; genus Sphingobacterium. Next base: position 113,472 of record JAITTY010000013.1, read on the forward strand.
TCTCTACTGCAGGACGAGAGGAATAGTCCAAATTCAGAAGATATTGATTTAATTTTTCCACCAATAATTTTAGGCACTCAAAATGGACAAACTTTCTATGAGAAGATGCCCTGTTACCTTTCGAATACAGACGCATCTGGTAGAAGGTAACGAAATCTAGTATCCTTTTGGGGCAGATTTCAATTTGTAGATGTTCTTTGATGGTCAGTTTATAGATCATATCGTCAATATCTTCCAATACCTCATCCACATCACAGTCAATTTTCCCTACTTTACCCAAATAAGCAACCAGCCAGCCTAGCCCTAACAGACCATCTTCAAACCCGTACTTGCCGCTGGGGACTACTATTGAAGCCCAATTGTCCAATAAATTTTCCTTTCCAACTTCTTCGTTATAAAAAGTGTATTTAAAAAGAATATCACTTATTACCATAATGTGTTTCTTGATGTGTTAATTTAATAGTAAATTATAAGCTATAGGAAGGATGCGACGACGCCCCTGTGGAAAATTGTCTTCAGTAGGAACTAGGTTTGAATCGGCCCTCTTTTCATTTCTATGCAATAACAACGCATAACAGCCCCTTGAACATTCTTTCCTGTTGAATTTACCACGATTCTGATATAAAAGATCACTGTCCAATAATTTCTCAAAGCTTTCTACAAAAAGAGCATCCACTCTGTAGTTGGTTACGACATCAAACCATAGACTCGTGTGGTTACTCTCTTCCAATATCCGAATAATGCTGGCGATATCTGGCAAGACATGAATCGGTAAAATCAGACATTGATCATATTCCTCCCAATACCTATCGTTCCATAAATAAGGGGATGAGTCTATCTCTTCGTCCATTTCTCGTTTTTCCTCCCCGTTCAAAAAGACCGCGACATTAAGATATTTTTGAATATATTTTTTCAACAATTCAAACAGACGGATTATAGATTGATCGATCTTTTCAATGCGAAAGATAATCGCTTTTTCAAATATTGATTTCCGTTCAGCATCCAATTCCTGACGTCTGTTTCGTATAAACTCAACGATTTTAAAACTACAGGTTGTTGGCGGGATTGTGAGTAGACCATCATCATACCAGGGGGGATAGTTTAAGTATTCAGTCTTTTTAAAAAACTTGTCCTTTTCTGTGATATTTCCCGAGTAATGCTGGATAGATTTTTTATCCCATTCATCTATTGGGCTGAAAGGCCATGAAAAATCCATTTCGGGATGTATCTGTACTCTCTTTTCAAAAAACCAGAGGTTCCAAAGTACGGCCCACATATCGGCGCACCAAGCTTGTATACCCCTTTTTTTATTTTTGAATTCTTTATTTTTAGGGTACTGATCTTCCCAGAGCTGATGATTATACCTTTTCATTAGAGCATATAACTCTTCACAGTCCTTCTCCACTTTCTCCCAAAAAGATGTTGTAATTCCTTTCAGCACATACTGCGCTCCGCCAGTATGAGAATCGTTCCGTTCTAAAATTTCCTTCGAAATGCCCACGATATTTATCATATCATTTAACAAACCATCAGTTGCTGCTCCTCGGATATATTGGCTATCCAAATAGTTTCGCGTATCAGATACATAACATATATTGTTTTTTTCCCCAGCAGGTATGTTAGGAATTCGAGAAAATAAAATATCAGAATCATGGTAAAAAATAGTCATTTCTTCAAGTTCTGGAAATTTCTGGAAGTGCTGTTTTAGGATATGCGGGCGAATTGACGAGATATAATTGGTTTCTTTTCGATAATCGGGATAAGAAAAAAATTGCGCATAACCGTGATTTTGTTCGATAAATAAAACAAACTGGGGACTTAGCCCTGTTATATTATTGTACCCAACTACAATTTGAATGTGATCTCGCTTAATTCCCAAAGAGAGAAAGTTGCGGATTTGAATTTCTAATTGCCAGATAAAATAAGTAGTATCGGGTTGAGCAGAAAGATAAATCATAATACAGTATTTTTTATAAAAAAGTCAAAACCTCCAATCCGATTGATATATGTATATTCTCTTTTCTTAAATATCGTATAAATTAGATGAAGTTGCTGAATGTTCAGAATGGAAATAACGGAAACATTCCATTGAAAAAATTGGTCTCCGTTAATAATGACATCTAAATCATATTGTTGCAAGTTGCAAAAATCGATAGGGGCAGTTAATAACGTTTGAATGGTATCCAATGTAAAATATGGTAGTTTTTCTCCATTCGTATTTTTTATAAGTATATTTTCAGATGAAGATAATGCTCCATATAAGTTCAAATGGTCACGAGATTTACCTAAATATTCAAATAATTTACTATCTTTTTCTGTGCATAAACCTCTCCAGAATAATTCTTTATATAGTAAATAGGAAATACTCTCTTGTCCACCAGAGCCAGCTCCTAAATCTAAATATATTCCGTTAGGTTGTTGGCTAAATAGGTGTTTAATATACTGATGTATTTTTATTGATATGTTAATCATCATACTTTATAAAAGTGAGCCAAAAATCTCTATCATATTTTTCCCATGCATGAACTCCCATAGGTAATAGATAATCATTCATCTTATAGAGATATCGGGGATGCATTTCTATGGAAAATTTTGAAGCTAACTTGGGAGAACACACTTTAAAATCAGTAAAAACATTAGGAATTAAAACAGACCACAAATAATCCTCGTTAAGTTCAGGCATTTCAAAAAGAGAAATTAATAATTCGGAACTTTTGACAGAAAGGTTATTATTACGATCAGTGAATAAAGCAGGCAATTTTCCATTAGTTGCTTTAACATTGTTGTAGTTCATGTATATTTCTTTTGACTCGTATAAATAGTCCAATATTTCTCGTTGTTTTTTTACATTCCTTAATGAAAATCCACCATTTCCGCCCTCACCAAACTGAAAATCTGTATTTTTGCAAAATCCTCGAAATAGAGGGGCACCAATGTAATCAAAATTAAGGTTAGCCCATATATCTAATTCATCCTTAAACACCCAACAATCCAATTGATAAATAAGTATATAGTTGATACTATCAAAAAGTCTATAGAATTCTTTGTGAAACATCAATTGATTGTAATTCAGAGTATTGAAAAAGAACCATTCGGAAAAAAATGAAATTTGGTATTGAATCTGATATTGTTTAATAATTTGGCTGTAGCATTCCCATCTAATACTTTCACTGACAATGAAAAAGAAATGCCTTTTTCTGAATATTAAAAGACCTTTCTTTAAAGATAGTATCTCATTTGACGATAATGAGTTGAAATTTTTATACAAAATAATAACGACAGCTATCTCTGCTTCCAAGATAGTCTTTTTCATATCCATTTCTTTATGTAAAAACATATACTATATTTTCTATTTTTGAAAACATTCTGCTAGTTTTTTTTCCAACGCTTTCCCCTGCAATCCTCTAGCGATGATTTTCCCTTCTGGATCAATCAGAAAATTATCAGGGATAGCTTTAACAGCCAGTTGAGTTGCTACGGCCCCCACCCCAAAACCTGCTAAATCAGATACCTGAAGCCATGGTAATTTATCTTCGTTGATAGCGCGAATCCAATCACTTCTTTTTTCATCAAAAGAAAAACTAATGATTTCCAATCCTTTAGATTGATAAAGATTATACCATTTCAACAGGTTGGGATTTTCTTGCCTGCAGGGAGCGCACCAGCTTGCCCAAAACTCTAACAAAAGATATTTGCCTCTATAAGCGATAATTGAACTTTCATTTCCCAAAGTATCAGACATATGCAAATTTTTCATTTGAGCACCAATCCGGGTTTCAAGAATGGATTGTATTTTCTTATATCGATAGGTATATTTGAATTTTTCTGGAACTTTCATCAACATCGATTTAATATAATCATCGTTTAAAGAATTAGTTCTTGCCATCCATTCCAATGACCAAAGAGCGTAATAAGTATCAATGTGTTCATGTATGAATTGTTTTTTAAATAACTCTGTTAATTCTTTTGAAAGTCCCTCTAAAGAATCCCGATACATACGTTGTAAATATTCTGTTTCGGAATTAGTAATCTTAAAATCCTTATTTTTTCTTTTAATTATTTTTAAACCCTCGAAATCAATGATCTTGCCGGGCTCTACCCAAAAACTGTAAATAACTTCATTTACTCGATGGCTATTGGCAGAAAGAAGAAGAAGGGCAGCGGGCTCATTAATGTTGGCACTATATTTAAAAAGACTATTCTTATCTAGAATAATACTATCCTTGAGAACGTCAGCATCAATGAGAAGCTGTGTGTAAAATTTCGTAAAAGGTAAGGTATCTATTTTTCCATTAATTTCAAAAGTGGTATTTTTTTGAGCTACACCAATAAATGGTATCAAGTATGATAGTAAAAACGACAATAGAATATTTTTTTTCATTGACAGTCGGTTGAAAATGTTCCCTTTTATAGCAAAAGGGAACATTTAATTAATTTAAATTTTACTTCTCATTGCATACACCCTTTCCTGTGCCGCCCGCGCACCACGAATCACATGTATATTTGTCATGAGCTTCCTGTCCGCAATCATAAGGAGAATTACAATTACATTGGGGAGGTGGTTCTGTTGGTGGATCTGTAACCGGATGTGATGTACCTGTATAGCCACCAAGTACACTTTTCAACTGTACTCTTGACAGCTGTTCTACTTCTTTCAAATTCAGATTTTTTAATGAAATCTTTTTCATAATTTTGAAATTCATAAACGACTTGATATCCATTACCTCTAGGATATCTTGAGAGGGTCTTTTTTACCAGGGAGCCTTCTGTTTGCCCGAGATCGTTTCGAACCGGATCGGGCTCTTTTTCTAGAAAAAATTCTTCAGATCCTTTATACCATAGCTTTCAGGTAAGAGATATCCATTGATAAAAAAAGTGGGCGTCCCTCCAATCTTCATCTCATTATACCAATCGGTCATAGCTACAACTTTATGTTGTTGTTCTTCTAATTTATCTATATCTATAGGATACTTTTTTGCGAATGATTCATAATCTTTAACCGGAGATAAATACCAATCATCCAATGCAATCTTGAGTTTCTCAGCTCCATACTTCTCTTTAATAGACAAAAGATGTCTAATAGGAGCCGCACTATTGGAATTCGTATTCCTGTAAGTTGTAAAAATAATGCGAACGGAGATATCCTGATTATTTCGAACGATAGTTTCAATCTCTGGATGGGCCTTAGAACAGGGGCCACAATAGGGATTACATACTTTTATAATTTCGACAGATGCATTGGGACTGCCAATCCTTATACCCAAATCTTCTACTGGTGCTTCGATTTTGTTCGTTTTCAAAAGTAAGGCTTGAAAAACATCAGGATTAAATTGTAAACGCTTCCATCTTTTCTGATAACCACGACTTTCTGCTGCTTGTTTCAAGACTGGAAGAATATGATAGACAAAAAAGAACAAGCATATTCCAAACATCATTATATTAAATATGGCAACTATAGATAAGCGAGGCCAAATAGGTAATGCTAAATAGATTCGTACAATTGAAACAATAGCGTTTATTAATAGTATCCCTTGTACGACTAAACAGAGAGGACACCAACGTTTGACTATCTGTGCCTGATAATATAACGAGTAAAATATATAAGGAGAAACGAGAATAGAAAGATAAACCCAAATATTGTGATAAGTAGACTGATCAAAGAGAAATAATTGTGTAATAAAGAATGTAAAGGGACTGTCCCATAAAGTGTGTAAATAAAAAATACGGAGTTCAGTTATGTTCCTTATAACTGGACTCTTTTTTCAAATAAAGTTAAGAACTGATTTAGGATAATAGCCCAGTTACGAATGGGCATTGTCCATTTTCTAGAGATTTCTCTCAAAGCCAAATATACAGATTTCAGTACGGCATCATCGCTGGGAAATGACAGCTTATTCTTTGTGTATTTGCGGATCTTCCCATTCATGTTTTCGATGATATTGGTCGTATAGATTATTCTTCGGATCTCAAGTGGAAAGCCGTAAAAGACGGTCAGTTCGTCCCAGTTTTCCCTCCATGATCGTATGGCATAAGGATATTTGGATTCCCATTTATTAGCAAAATCAGTCAGTGCAGCTTCTGCTGCCTGTTTATTGGGAGCATCATAGATAGGCTTCATGTCCGCTGTAAATGCCTTTTTATCCTTCCATACAACATATCTACAAGCATTTCTGATCTGATGGACAACACAGACCTGAGTACTACACTCAGGAAACACACTTCGTATAGTAGCGGAGAAACCATTAAGGTTATCGGTCGCTGTAATCAGCATATCCTCTACTCCCCGGGATTTTAGGTCTGTCAGGATTCCCATCCAAAAACTGGCACTTTCATTCTTGCCCAGCCACATGCCAAGAACTTCTTTATAGCCATCCCGGTTTAGGCCCACAGCAAGATAAATGGTTTTATTGACCACTTTGGAGTTTTCCCTGACCTTAAAAACAATGCCATCCATCCATACAATCAGATAGACGTTGTCCAGCGGGCGGTTTTGCCAGGCGATCACATCACCCGCCACACGGTCGGTAATCCGGGAAATCGTCGATTCAGAAAGGTCAAATCCATACACATCGCGCATCATATTTTCTATATCCGAAACACTCATGCCTTTGGCATATAGCGAAACGATCACGTTCTCAACTCCGTCAATCATGTTCTTGCGTTTGGGAACGATGATCGGATTGAATGTACCATCGCGATCTCGGGGAACCTGAATCTCCAGATCTCCCTGATCCCCACGAACCTTTTTGCTCGTATGTCCGTTGCGGGAATTGCCCTGACCGCTGCGCTCATGCTTTTCATAGCCAAGATGGCCGTCCATTTCTCCTTCAAGCATTTGCGATACTGCCCGTGCCTGTAACTCGCGGAAAAACGATTGCAGCTCTAAACCGTCCTTAAAACTCTTTAAGAACTCCTTGTCGTTTAATAGTGACTCCTTGTCAATCATACTCTTATAAAGTTAATAAATAAAAAATGCGAAGTCCTT
>JAITTY010000011.1 GCA_031286695.1 Sphingobacterium sp.
AAGCCCGCCAGAGCCGATGGTATTGCCGTAACAGGTGGGAGAGTAGGTCGGTGCCTTTTTTTACACGGAAGCCCTTGCTGGAAACAGTCAAGGGCTTCTTTCGTTTATGTACTCCCGTATTTCCATGTACAAGCTATTGCATATCCTCCACATTGTTGGTTATCACAGCATATGGCCGTCGGTGAGCCCGGTCCATCGGCAGCTGTTCCGCAACCGCCGCTACCCTGCAGCTGTCACTGTCCCACAGTGGTATGGTGCATCACCATTAGCCCCTTAACCCAAATGCTCCCTTATTTATAGCCGCAAGCTGCAGGATGAGTCCTGGATAAACGGATCGCGCGCTGACCCGTGGAGAGTGTTGACCGGCTCTTTCCGGCTAGTCCCTTCTGGGGTTGGCGCTTTTGGAGAACCGTATTATACGCTTTAGTGCCCCTGAGGGGAGCTTCCCGGTCTGTCAGATCTTCATACAGAAGAACTGACAAACCCTATTCGGAATGCTCATTTTTGCTGATTTTAAGAAAGGATCATCGAACATTTCGCTAATGTGGGATAAAGTGTTGGATGGAATTTGGAGTTTAATGACTAAGCAGATTGCCTAGTATTAATCTGTATGAGAAGTAGGATTAAACGAGAATAACGAAGTTCTGTTCCGTCTTATCTGGTTTATTAAAAAGAAAGCTGCAGGTGATTTAATAGTGCATTATAAATTGCTATCGCGTATATAGGAATGCAAAAACAAGGGAGAGTGCGAAGGGAGGAGGTATTTGTATTTCCAAGGGCTATATGGAACACAAATACCTTAATTTTTAAGTTATTATACTATTCTTTGCAAGAATACGTGGATTGTTTTAATCTTCTTCCGTATAAAAGTCGATCAGCGAGGCGATATATGGATCTTCCCATCCATCTGAGATATTTTCAAAATCTTCATCAGGTATATTTGTCTGCCTAATTTCTAGGGAGGTTCCTTTTTTATGTTCATGCAGCTTTAGGGTTACAATAGAAGGAGCATCTGTCTCTCCGAAATACCATTCTTGTACAATTTTCGTAGAAGGCTCTAGTTCCAAGAATCGGCCACTAATGGCTCCATCCCATAAAGAGAATTCTCCATTGACAGTAGCGTCGATGGACACAAGGTCGCCTGTCCAAAGACGAGCAGTAATTTCGGTCGTTAATGCAAGATACAGCTCCTCTGGAGTTGCAGGAATGATTGCATATTTCTTGAATTCTTTCATGGTGTAAAGTTACTCTTTCTTGTAATTTACCACTTATTTTGACTTCATTTTTATTTATCTTAATTTTATCGCAAACTATTAGGACAACATGAGTAATTTTCTGCCGAATTCTTTAGTGAAAAAATTAGGAACCAATCCATTATTTGATACTGATGCATTTATTAAGATACATGAAGAAGGTATTCGGGCTACAGCAATACGCTTGAATCCCAATAAATTGGAGGATTGCCCGTTTCCTACTACGGGGCAAGTCCCCTGGTGTAATGGTGCTTATTATCTTCAGGATCGACCAGTATTTACATTAGATCCTTTATTTCACGCTGGAGCATACTATCCACAAGATGCTTCTTCTATGTTCATAGACCATATCATTCAAAGTTTAAATTTGCATGTAGACAGTATCCGGGCCTTGGACTTATGTGCTGCCCCTGGCGGAAAGTCTACTTTATTAAACAGCAGTTTACATCCGGAATCGCTCTTGGTTGCAAATGAAATTATTAAAGCTAGGGTTACAATCCTACAAGACAACTTAATGAAATGGGGAAATGCCAACACAGTAACAACAAACAACGATCCAGCTGCGTTTAATCGTCTTCCTGGATATTTCGATTTGATGGTTGTTGATGCCCCGTGTTCCGGTTCTGGAATGTTTAGGAAAGATGCCGATGCAATAGATGAATGGTCTGAAGCGAATGTTAAGCTTTGCAGTGAAAGACAACAGCGAATTCTAGGTGAAAGTTTGTCCGCTTTAAAGAAGGGCGGATATTTATGCTATTCGACTTGTTCCTATTCAGTAGAGGAAAATGAAGATATCGTTGATTGGCTATTGGAAAGTGGCGATTTTGAATCCATTGAAATACCTATTGATAAAAATTGGGGTATTGATCATACAGCTTCTGATAAACATCATGCTCATGGTTATCGTTTTTATCCGCATAAATTAGGTGGAGAGGGTTTTTTTATTGCTGTTTTGAAAAAGATTGGTGAACAGGAAACTTTCAATAGAAAACGAATTAAACCGGAGAAATCAGATGTACCTAAAGGGATTTTGGATAATTGGTTTTCGGATAGCGAAAATTTCCATACCTTTCTTCATCATGAAGATGTCTATGTTTTCCCAAAAATGTATGAAAGTGATCTGAAGTATCTCCAAAATGTACTTTACCTTAAGAATGCGGGTACGAATGTCGGTAAGCTTAATAGAAAAGAGCTGATACCAAGTCATGCATTGGCCTTAAGTAATCATTTGAAGAGAGACTTCCAATCTGTAGAGTTGTCGCTTGAGGATGCTCGAAACTACCTTAGAAAAGAGAACGTGGCAGTTGATACAATTCCTGCAAATATTCAAGGCTGGGCTATCGCCAGTTTTCAAGGGAGATCATTGGGTTGGATGAAAGTATTAGCCAATCGTATTAATAATTATTACCCAAAGGAATTGAGGATTGTAAATTTATAAGACTGGGGGGGAGTTCTTAAAAAGCGGTGTAAGAATTAAGTTTAGGAAAGCTTTACGATAATTGAACAGATGTCTTTGGCGACTTCTTCTTTTGATTTTAGACTAAACTCATTGGTATTTCCAGATCGATCGATGATGGTGACCTTATTCGTATCTGTGGCGAAGCCAGCTCCTTTATCCTGCATGGAATTGAGCACAATAAAATCCAGGTTTTTTCGGATCAATTTGTCTTTTGCATTTTCGAGCTCATTATTGGTTTCCAATGCAAATCCAATGAGTAACTGCTTTTCTCTCTTTTTAGCCCCTAAAGTAGCCAGAATATCCGCTGTTTTCTTTAGTTCGATAGAGAACTCATTTTCTTTCTTTTTTATTTTTTGAGTAGCAACTTCAACTGGCGTGTAGTCTGCAACTGCAGCGCTCATTACAACAATATCTGCATTTTCGAAATATGTTTCACAAGCGTTTAACATCTCAGCAGCTGATGTTACCGAAATTGTATGAACACGATCTGGTGCTTTTAGGGAACTAGGGCCTGATACCAATGTGACGTTTGCGCCAAGTATTTCAAGTTGTCTGGCGATAGCATAGCCCATCTTTCCGCTTGAATGATTGCCAATGAAACGAACAGGGTCTATAGCTTCATAAGTGGGGCCTGCAGATACTAAGGCTTTCTTTCCAGATAAAGGCAGTTCCTGCGCTGAAAATTTAACCAAAAAATTCATTATTTCTTCGGGTTCAGCTAGACGTCCTTCTCCTACTAATCCACTAGCTAGTTCTCCATTCCCCGGGGGAATCAAGATATTGCCATAAGAACAGAGTTTACTGATATTGGCCTGTGTGGATGGATGTTTCCACATATCTAAATCCATTGCTGGCGCAAATAGTACTGGACATTTCGCTGATAGATATACGGCTGTAAGGAGGTTGTCGCAAAGTCCATTGGCCATCTTGGCAAGTGTATTTGCAGTTGCGGGAGCGACTAAAATGTAATCTGCATTTAGCGCAATTTCGACATGATTATTCCATTCCCCAGTAGTCGGCTGATAATAATCTATTAAAACAGGGTTTTTGGAGAGTGTGGAAAGCGTAAGTGGGGTGATAAACGCTGTAGCTTCTTTTGACATGACAACGCTAACACGGGCATCTGCTTTTGCCAAAAGACGGATGAGAAATGCAATCTTGTATGCGGCAATACTGCCGCATACAGCAATTACAATATTTTTCCCAGCTAAAGCCATTTTCTAAGGATTAGTCCTGCTCTTTTGAAGGATTTCTATAGTACACTTTATCGTGTAAAAATTCATCAATAGCAACCAAAGTAGGCTTTGGCATACGTTCATAATGTTTTGAAATCTCTATTTGCTCGCGGTTTTCGAATACCTCTTCCAAGTTATCGTTGTTACTTGCAAATTCAGCAAGTTTTCCGTTCAATTCTTCTTTAATATCTACTGCAATTTGGTTCGCGCGTTTAGAAATAACTACAATAGATTCATAGAGATTGTCAGTTCCTTTGTCCAATTGTCTCAAGTCACGTGTAACTGTAGAGTTTGGAATTGAATTGTTATTTTTTTGACTCATCTTTTTGGGTATTTTCTTTTTCTTTTTTCGCCTTTTGTTCTTTGATATAAGTTTCCTGTTCTGCAAGGGCCTTATTATAATCTTTTACTTGAGAGAGGGCCGTTTTAATCCCTTTTTCAGAATCTTCACGAATGGATTCTGCTTCTTTCATGTGTTTGCTATTCGGAAAATTACTTGCGAAGTTACGGTAATAATCCAAGGCTTCATCAAATCTGCTTTCTTGTTTCAGGAAGATACTTTTGGATGCATAGATATATTGCGCTTTTAATGTTAAAAACTCAATCTCTTCTGCGTATTTTGTATCAGGATATTCTTTTAGTACGTTCTGTAATGCAATAACGGCTGCTCTATAATCATCATTAAGCCCCATATCGTAATAAAGCCTTGCATTGGCAAAAGCTTTAAGTTCAAGCTTATCTCTCAATTTCTGAATAAGATCTGATGCTTCTTTTGATCGTTCCGATTCTGGATAAAGATTAACAAATAGCTGTAAAGCATCAATTGCTTTCTTCGTATTTGCTTGGTCTAGAGTCGATCTCGGAGAATCCAAATAATAGCAGTAGGCATGCATGAATCTACATTCCTCTGCTCTTGGGCTGTTTGGATAAACATCCGAAAAATCTTTAAAGTGATATGCCGCTGAAGTATAATCTTTCAGACGGTAGTTGGCAAATGCCAAATAATAGTAAATATTTTCTGCTTCAGCTTGTCCACGGAACTTGGTCCGCAAGTCATCAAACAAAACTAATGCCTTTGTATATTTCTTTTTCTCATAAAGTTTTACGGCCTCTTCGTACTTTTGAGCGATATTATTGCTTGCGCGCAATTTCTCAAATTTACTCTTACAACCAGTAAACACCAATAGAAACATCATGCCGGCACAGATAGCCGCTATACGCCTATTTAAAAACATTTTACAAAGATAAGTGAATTTGTTATACTAATCAATTAAATTTTACTGCGCAATATAGTTTAATAATTATTTGATCGCAAAAACAACATTTCTTATTAACATTCTTTAACTCGATTGAACCAACTGTACAGGTATATTGTCATATACTTGTTGTTTTTCTACTGGTAGTGAGGCTTAAAAATATACATTTTAAAATATTTGATTATCTTTACATATTACAATCATTGAATAGCATTAAGAGTATGACTTTAAAAGAAAAAGTTGAGCAAGCATTAGATACCTTGAGACCATATTTGGAAACTGATGGCGGAAATGTGAGTGTTGAAGAGATTACAGCGGATAATGTCGTGCGTTTAAAATTATTAGGAGCTTGCGCTTCATGTTCAATGAGCATTATGACCTTTAAGGCTGGTTTGGAGCAAGCAATTCGGAAGGCTGTTCCTGAAATTACAGCAGTGGAGGCTATCAATTTAACAGATCCCGATTCCCCAGACGCAACCTTACCCTCTGCTAATTAGTTTTTCTATTAACACAATTTAACGGCTAGCTCAGCTACTTTTGCTTAAATTTGTTCTATGAAGTTGCTGATTTCTATATTATTCACTGTGTTTGCGCTTTTTGGTTCCTCTGCATTATGTGCTCAGGAAAGAAAGATTATACAATATTCCGGTATCGTAACGACGGTTGGGTCCGGTCTTCCGGTGGGTTATGTGACTGTTACCAATTTGTCCTTTAGGAATGAGGCTTTTGCCGCAAATAACGAAGGTTATTTCTCTTTTGTAGCACACGTAGGAGATACAGTTCGTTTTACTTCTGTTGGTTTTGACCCTTTAGTTGTCACTATTCCTGAGGTCTCAGGAGATAAATATACCGCAAATATCATTATGCAAAACTTGGTTACGGAGCTCCCGATGGTAACACCTTATCCATGGGCTAGTATCGAAGAGTTCAATATTGCATTTATGAATCTAGACGTTTCTGAAGATAATATCGTGAGGGTAAGAAGATCATTGTCTTATGAGTCATTGGCCGCGATGGCTGCAGTCATACCGCGTGATGGTAACGAAATGCGCTCCATTAACAACGCGCAGAGCTTTAATACAATGAATAATAAAGTTATTAACCAGCGTTATGCCAATCCGTTGTTGAATCCCTTTGCATGGGGTAGTTTAATCCAGCAGATTACAAAAGGAAGTCAGAGCCGAAAAAGTTCAAATTATTAGTCGGTAGCCTTTAATTTATTTAGTTCCCGAACACTTAGTTTAGCGGAGAAATAAGAAACTAGACCGGAGATGCCCGTGACCGTAAGGAATACCAAAACGTAGTCAGTCCAATTACTTACCATAGGATAACTGTCAATAATTGTATTTGCTCCATCTTCTACGCGAATAATTCCATAAGTTGATTGAATGTAATTAAATATTCCGCCAATCAATAAACCGAGCACACAGCCAATAATAGCTATCATAAGACCTTCATAAAAGAAAATACGCTGAATTAGATCATCAGCTCCCCCTAAGCCTTTGAGGATCGTCATATCCTTTTGTTTGTCCAGTACAAGCATGGTTAAGGAGCCTACAATATTAAATATTGCAATCACACTGATCAAAGTCAAGATAAAAAAGACAACCCAGCGTTCAACACGTACATTTTTATATAGGGTAGGGTTTTGTTTTTCCCTATTCTTCACAATGTAATCCGCTCCTATTTTCTTTTGTAATGCTTGTCCAAATGAATTAACATCTATACCATCTTTTAGGTAAAACTCAATCGATGAAACGCGGTCATATTCTCCAAGAACCTCTTTAGCAAATGAAATTGGTGTAATAATTAAATTGTCAAAATCTTGTTGGTAGCGTAATACCCCTCCGGGAGCAATGGAGCGGATATTGAACTCCTCGGCGGGATTAGATGAATTTTTAACCCCTTTTCTTGGGGAATACACTTGAATCTGCTCGGAAGAGTTTTGCATAGGAATTGCCAGATTTGCCTGTACGCTTGCTCCAAGAATAGCCAGGTTGCTAGAGTCATGGGTAAGTTTGTATTGACCATCCACAATGATACTGTCGCCGGTTTTTGTACTTAGCGATTGAGGTTCGATTCCTTTTATATTTGCTATAAATTGCCGATTTGAATATTGTAATAATACTTTCTCTTGTAGAACATCGGTGTAGTGAATCACATTAGAATCTCTTCGTAATTCGTTGAAGACAGCCTGTTTGCTATCAAAAAGTTTACCTTTCCTAGGTTCAATTTTGAGCTCTGGTGCAAACTTACTGTACATAGACAGTATAAGCTGTTCCATTCCATTAAATGAAGACAACAAAATAATCAATGCAGCACTACTTACCATGACGCCAATAACACTAATGGATGAGATAATATTAATGGCATTAACTGATTTCTTAGAAAACAGATATCTTTTAGCAAATAGAAACGGCAGATTCATGGCTCTTATTCTCGAATAAATGGGTTGGAATTTTTTTCAAAGCCAATCGTTGTTGATGGTCCATGTCCAGGATAGACAACTGTGTCATCGGGTAAAGTATAAAGTTTGGCTTTTATGCTATCTAAGAGCTGCTGATGGTTTCCTCCAGGAAGATCAGTTCTGCCTATGCTGTTGCGAAATAGTACATCTCCTCCTATCAAAAATTTCTGATCGGCTGAATAAAAGCAAATATGCGCAGGTGAATGACCCGGTGCTAGTATAACTTTTAGTTCATCATTATCTAAGGAAACGGTATCACCATCATTTAGAAATGTTTCTCCAATTGGAGAAATGTCATATCGGAAGCCCATCTGGGGAGCATAATTCTGAACGGCTACTAAAATCGGTACCTCATCTTCATGGAATTGCGGTAACAGGCCAAATTTTTCGTGGACAAAGCTATTCCCTAAAACATGGTCTATATGGCAATGTGTATTTAATAGAATTGTCGGCTTGAGTCCATTGTCTGTAATGAAGGTCGTTAATTCTTCTTGATCTTGCTCACCATACATTCCGGGATCGATAATAATTGCATTTCCTGACTCGTTATACAGTAGGTAAGTATTTTCCTGATAAGGGTTGAACGTGAATGTTTTTATCGTAAGCATAATTGTAAAATTACAGTTTTTATTGATTTCTTACTATTGAAAGGTCAACTATTCCAAATTTCCCAGTTCTTTTCTGCCTGTAGAACCAACATTTCATATCCATTTTTGATTCTAGCTCCTTTTTCTTTGCTTTTTCGTAAAAATGCAGTCTCTTCTGGGTTGTAAATGAGATCATAGCAGAGGTGCGTCTCATTTATAAATTCGTATGGAATTTTAGGAGATTCTGCTATATTGGGGAATGTACCTACTGGAGAACAGTTGACAATTATGGTATGGTCAGCTAAGATAGAAGCATCGAGTTCATCATAAGACAACTGGCCCGCATGTTTGGTTCTGCTGACCAGTTTGTGTGTTATTCTTAGCTGATTCAGCGCATAGATTACGGCTTTTGCAGCCCCCCCATTTCCTAGAATCAAAGCCTTTTTGTCAAGATGAGGATTTAATAGAGGTCTTATCGAAGCCTCAAAACCATAGGCATCTGTATTATATCCTTTTAGATGCGTCGAGCCATCTGCAGTGTGGCTGATCCGGATACAGTTTACAGCTTGTATTGCTGCAGCTTCTTCCGAAAGCTCATCCAAATAATCCATAACCTCTATTTTATAAGGAATGGTCACATTGACTCCATAGAAATCTTTATTGGAAGCAATAGCTGTAAAATCAGCTATTTGAGGAAGTGCATATAGATCATAGTCTACATCCGTAATATGTTCTTGCTGAAATTTCTTTAAATAATATTTTTTTGAAAAGGAGTGTCCTAATGGATACCCTATTAAACCTAGTTTTTTCATTGGAATTTTGACAATATCTTGAGGAATCAGGAATGTATCTTGAGATTTAAATCTCCGGTCATTGCGTCGCAATAACCGGAGATCGGCCTAGTATATGTTAATTTTTCGGCTTTGTATATTTTTTTACGATTTCAGTAATGATCTGATTTCCTTGCAACTGTGGGAGGTAATCAAAAAGAATAGGATGCTTTTCAGGGTCAGTAGCTAGGCCAAGCTCCAAAAAGTTTAATGCTTCATTGTATTGTCCATTGGCAAATAGATAAGCAACCACACGGTAATATAGCTCTGCCGCATTTGGATTTTGTGTAATAGCATCAGAGATTACATTAATCGCTTCATCCATCTTACTTTGTTCAAATAGAATTGAGGAATAATCAAGCCAAGCATCTATATCTGTTGGATTCAAGGCAACGACCTTCTTATAGGCTTCTTCTGCAAGATCTATTTGTTGAAGTTTATAACGGGCATCGGCAATTGCAAACCAGTAATCTGGGTTTGTATCCTCCAGTTCTAAAGCTTTTTTATAGAAATGAAGTGATTCAAAATAACGTTCTTCAAAATCTAGGGTAACCCCGATACCGAACCAGGCATCAGCAAGTTCCGCATCTAATTTTACCGCTTTTTTATAATAATTGCGGGCTTCCTCCATCTGCTCAAGTTTTTCATAACATTCGCCTATCGCGCAATAGGTATCAGCACTTGGTTGTTCATATTCAAATGTTTGTTTGTAAACATCCAATGCTTCTTGATAGCGATCTAGATTGACAAGAGCATTCCCCTTATTGAAATAAGCTGAAGAAAAGTCTTCCTTAATTAATATAGCATAGTCGTATGCGTCCAACGCTTCCTCAAACTGACCGATTTTATGGTAAGAATTTCCCAAATTGTACCAAGCGTAGTAGGAGTATGGGTCTGAATCAATGTACTTTTTATAAAAGGAGATACTTTCCTCTTGTTTATCCAATACATCATAACAATAGGCCAACTCATAGAGTGCTTCTTGGTAATCCATGTTGAGTTCAAGTGCTTTCTTTAGATAAATTATTGCCTTGTCATAATTCATTTGCGCTTGAAAGATCATCGCAATATGGAAATAGACCTCATCTTTATTATCTAATAGTGGAAGTGCTTTGAAGAGCTGTTCCAAAGCATCATCAAACTGGCCGATACTGCCTAATATGCCGCCACGGATCAAGAAAATGTCTCCTTCTGAAGCTTCCAATAATTCCGCTTTATCCAACGCTGCAAGCGCATTCTGATATTGTTGAATCGTTGAAAACAATTGTGCTTGTTTCAATAAGAAGGTAATATCAAAAGGGTGTTGGCTGATGGCAAATTCGGTGACCTGTAAGGCCTTAACAGGGTCATTTTTTTCAGCGTAGTAATCAATAATTCCTTCAAAAGCTTTGGAGTCAAAAAAATACTGATCCTCGTTTCGAAGCATTTCCTCATATCTGTCTACCGAGATTTTTCTTTCCTCGGGGTTTTCAAATTCAAAATCCTCTTCCATTCTCAAAAGTTTAAAACCAGTATTCTGTTCCTTAATTCAAAATACTAATTTCTTATCTAATTTGTTCGAACTAATTTTCCACAAATTGGATATCCTCCACAAAGTTAAGGATAAATACGTGTAAAATAAAAAAGCCGGCTTTAAAGCCGGCTTTTATTATAATGGTATGTTATATACGATTATTTTTTGATCTCAACACGACGGTTTTGAACACGACCCTCTTCAGTAGCATTAGATGCAACTGGGTTTTTCTCTCCGTAACCTTTAGCAGTGATGCTTGATGAAGAAACACCAGCGTTTACTAAATATTGTTTTACAGAGTTAGCACGGTCTTTAGATAAAGTTAAGTTATAAGCTTCAGAACCTTCTGCAGATGCATAACCATCTAATGCTACAGCTGAATTGTTATCACGTAACTCTTTAGCCAATTTGTCTAATGTAGAGTAAGATGAAGTTTTCAATACTGAGCTATCAAATTCGAATTGAATTGGAGCATAGTAACCGTTAGAAGCTACAGTTTCAACAACTGGCTCTGGGAATTTGATTGGACATCCTGAACCATCTACTGGAGTACCCGCTGGAGTACCAGGACATTTGTCAAATTTATCAGATACACCGTCACCATCAGCGTCAGCGCTTAATGTGTTAACAGTACCTTCTAAAGTGCTTACACGTTGTTTCAATGCTTCAACTTCGTTTCTCAATGAAGGATCTTTCAACTCATCGTACAATGTAGCAACTGGGTTAGCAAAAGTCAAGTTTTGTTTGTCTTTCGAACCTAAAGTGAATTCTAGACCAGCCATAACTGAAGAGAATTTACCTTTGTAAGAAGATTGACGAGCTGGACCATAGATTTGATCATCAGCAAAGTTCATTGTATAACCTAAGTTCAATGCTACTACTTCAGATAATTTGAATTTAGCACCAACACCTACAGGAACGAATGCTGTTAATTTGTTATCACGGTCACGTTTTGGATCACGGTCACCGATTACACCATCACCCCAGTTTCCTTTGTTGTCATAAACAACTTTACCATTGAAGTCATTTCCATCGTATTGAACAGGGTTGTAAGCCATCGCTCCTAAACCTACTTTAGCGTAGAAGTTAACCGCATTTTCTCTTCTCAAGAAATCGATAGTACCCAATTGGAATACACCGTTTAAGCTAGCAGCCCAGTTAACACTAGTTTCTACTGAACGAGCACCTCTTGAGTTTTCGATAGCAGGACCAGAAAGATCATGGTTGTAAGTTTTGATCTTACCACGGTTTGCTTCAACTTCTAAACCGAATAAGTGAGAGAATTGTTTACGTACTGTCAAACCATAGTACTCACCTACTTTATTTTGGAAGTAACCTACTTTTTGACCAAAAGCGTTACCGCCACCGATTACGTTGTTCGGTGTAGTGATACCACCTTGAACTCCGATAGACCAAGTTCTGTATTGTGATCTACCACCGAATACTTGTTGAGCTTGTGCTGTACCAGCGAAACCTAAAGCGGCAACTAATGTAGCAGCAACAGCTGTTTTTTTAATTGTAGAATAGTTCATACTCTTGTTTTTAAGGTTATTATTAATTTTAATTGTTTTCAAATTTAATTATCATATTAACACATGGAACAGTACAATTGCCGTGCCAAAGTCTTAAAGTTATGTTAAAATTTTGTTTTTGCGATATTTTGTACTAAATTAAGTATTTAATGTGAAACAACAAAACAAAAATTCGGTACGAAAGTACCAAATTTTTGTTTTGTTTCAATAGGTTTAAGAAAAAAATTAAGGTTTTTTTTTCTAAAGCAAATAATGTACGACCAATAACGACAATCCACCCAGCAAAGCTGAAACTGGAATTGTCAATATCCAAGCCCATAACAGGCTGATTGTAACCCCCCAGCGTACTGCCGATACACGTTTTACAACGCCAACACCGATAATAGCACCTGTAATGGTATGCGTTGTTGAAGCTGGGATTCCAAAATGTTCTGTGATGCCCAATGTTACAGCTCCCGCAGATTCAGCACAAACACCTTCCAATGGAGTTACTTTTGTGATCTTGGTTCCCATTGTTTTGACAATTTTCCATCCACCGCTCATTGTTCCTGCCGAAATAGCGGCATAACAAGTCAATGGAATCCATTCGGGCATGTGTTCAGTCGTTGGGACATAACCTCCAGCAACCATAGCTACAAGGATGATACCCATGACCTTTTGCGCATCATTACCCCCATGAGCAAAACTCAAAGCAGCAGAAGAGATCAATTGTAAGATCTTGAACCATTTTTCGGCAACACTTGGTCGTGATTTTTTAGCTAAATTAATAACAATAAGTGTGATGATGACTGATATCGTCATACCTATAATAGGAGCGAGTACGATAAAAGCAATGATCTTTAAAGTAGCATCAATATTGATTGCGTGAATAGGGTCTGCGCCAAGAATAAATGCGTACGCCATACCTGATCCTGCAAAACCTCCAATAAGTGTATGGGATGAACTTGATGGTACACCATAGTACCATGTAAATAGATTCCAGCCAATTGCTGCAAGCAATCCAGCAAAAATAACCTCTAAGGTAATGTATTCTTCCAATACTGTTTTTGCAATGGTATTGGCTACTTTATGATCCGTAAAGTAGAAGTAAGCTGCAAAGTTGAATATCGCAGCCCATAAAACGGCCATTGCTGGCGTTAAGACTTTTGTTGATACAACTGTCGCAATGGAATTGGCTGCATCATGGAATCCATTGATGTAGTCAAAAGCAATCGCAAGGACAATCACAACAACGAGTAATGTTGACATCATAATCTCGTAGAATTTTTGTGCACTTAAATCGAATGATTATGCGTTTTTAACTAGAATGCTTTCTAATACGTTAGCAACATCCTCACATTTATCGGTTGCATCTTCCATTGCAGATAACACTTCTTTGTGTTTAATTAATGAAATTGCATCTTTTTCAAATTCAAAAAGGTCGGCTACAGCTTTATCAAAAATATAATCCGCTTTGTTTTCTACACTATTGATACGAACACATGAGTCCGTAATATTGCGGATATTTTTTAAGTCTCTAAGCTCATGAATAGCTTTTGATACATGTTCGGTAGCTTCAACCAGTAAGTCAGCAATTTCAATCATTGGTTCAGTGGCCTTTTCAACCTTGTAAAGGTCCATTCTATTGGCGGCACCGTGTATAAAATCTGCGACATCGTCCAATGAGCTTGCTAAAGAGTGTATATCTTCGCGGTCAAAAGGAGTGATAAAGTTCTTTCCCAGCTCCAAATGAATTTGATGCGTGATGTTGTCGCCTTTATGTTCCAAATCTTCTACTTTGCGTGTTAATTCCTTTTTCTTTTCAGGGTTGCTTGAGTTAACAATATCTTTTAACAACTTTGACATCTCGATCAAGTTGTTGCCGGCTTGTTCAAACAAAGGGAAGAATTTTTTGTCCTTTGGAACGAAGTATTGAAAAATGCTATTTAAAGACATATCTTAAATTTATTTTTGCAAAAATAATACCTTAATGTTAAGTTAATGTTAACATTGGTTTTGTTTAAACACAAAAGTGTCATCAATTGTTTAATTTCCTGACTGAACTTTTTGTAAAGTAAAGCCAAATGTTGTTCCAATGCCTTCCGTACTTCGGACATTGACGTTTTGCTGATGTGCTTCGACAATATGCTTTACGATAGCTAATCCTAATCCTGATCCTCCGATATCGCGTGATCGACTCTTATCAGTTCGGAAAAAGCGCTCGAATACACGGCTGAGATTTTTTTCTTCAATACCATAACCGTCATCGGTAATTTCGATGAGAACCTGTTCAAATAGTGGGAAAATCTTAATTTTCGTCGTTCCACCTTCTTTTCCATACTTCAGGGAATTGTCGATCAGATTGTATAATACCTGGTGGATTTTATTGCGGTCTGCTTTAACCCAATGTGGTGTACCCGCTTTGGGTTTGAATTCTATTTTGATATTGTGCTGTTTAGCTTTGTCTTCAAGAGAGTAGGTGGTATCTTTGATGAGGTCAACGATATCAAATTTCTCTATATTCAGGACCATTTTTCCAGATTCCAGTTTGGATATTTCATCAAGATCCTGGATCAGGTAGTTTAGTCGGTCTAGATTTCGGGCAGCCTTATCTAAGAAGTTTTTGGCCATTTCCATGTCTTCTTCCATAAGGCCATCCTGCAAGGTCTCTATATAACCTTGGGTAGCAAATAGCGGCGTTTTGAATTCATGAGAAATGTTGGATAAAAACTCTCTGCGGAATTTTTCTTGTGATTTTAATTGCTCTATCTCATTTTTTTTGTCTTTTGCCCAGGCCTTGACTTCGTTTTCTGCATCTGTTATGGGATCTTCACTGACATGTTCTCCAATAGCATCTTTGAGATCCTTGCCAAGTTTGAGATTATGAATTAGTTTATACATCGTATTGAGTCTGCGATATATATATTTTTCAAATAGATAGTTAAATAGGAGGAAACTCGTTACCACAGCAACAAAGAAAATGATCAGCGCTGTCTGTAGGTCATGTTTATAATAAAAGCTGATCGTAGATATTGCAATGCCGACAGCTGCGGAGTTTGCCAGTAGTAATTGTCTAAAATTCATTTGCAGAATAAAAAAGGCCCCTGATTTGGAGCCTAAGTTACTTATAATGATATTAATAAATTGTTAAAATTTTCCGATAATCGTTTTTGCTCCAGTAACCTTATCACCAATGTTAACATTGATTTCAGTTCCTAAAGGAAGAAATAAATCTACGCGTGAACCGAATTTGATAAAACCAAACTCATTGCCTTGTACAACTTCGTCTTTTTCTTTGACATACCATACAATGCGGCGTGCTAGTGCTCCTGCAATCTGGCGGAAGAGAACCTCTCGTCCTGCCTTATCTTTGACAACGACTGTTGTTCTTTCGTTATCGGTAGATGATTTGGGGTGCCAGGCCACTAGAAATTTGCCGGGATGGTATTTAAAGAACGTAACTAAACCACTGATTGGGTTTCTGTTGACATGCACATTGACAGGAGACATAAATATAGACACCTGTATCCGCTTATCGTGGAAATACTCATTTTCCTCAGTTTCTTCGATAACAACAACTTTTCCATCTGCTGGACAAAGAATCAGGCCATCCTGCGGGTTGACCACTTTTTTGGGGCTTCTGAAAAATTGAACAACTGTAATGAATAGGAATGCGGATAGCGCATAAATAAACCATTTGGCGTATTGCGGAGCATCATAATAATCCGCAACGGCATTGATAATGAAGATAAAAAGTACAGCGATTGCTAATGTGGTGTATCCTTCTTTATGAAATTTCATATCTATTTATTTCTGCAAAGATAATTATTTACTCGAATTGTCTATTTGTCTTTCGATTTTAATTGAATGGGTATAGATTTTTCCGTCACTACCCTGTGTGATTCCGCCAGATACTCTTATGAGGTCGTCTTGAGGCTGATTGTCTTTATACGTCGGGAAATAGAAGTCAATACTTTTCGCAATACGGCTCAAAATGCCATCGAAAGGTTCGTTTTCCGAATCTGATATTAACTTGAAGTTCTTTTGACCAGCTATTCCGCTTTTTTTTACTTCTACGAGGTAAGAAAAATTAACCTGTTTGGTGATGTCTAGCCCTGTTTTATTCAGCCTGTCATTAAAGCGTTTTGCGACGAAAGCATAAAAATTGGAATAGTCATCAAAACTGCAAGACTTGCCGTTAAACAGCTCTGCTCGGGTAAAATAATCATATGGTAGGATGCTTAATGACATGAAATCTTCATTATTCAGGTCTCCATTGTCATCATAGGTTGTTGTGAGCACACCATTTGCAAAGCGTTGTGTCATGGCGTAAATTGGTTGCTGACCTACATTATAAAAATAGGTGTTCCAGTTTCCCTGAGGCCGGCCATTTTTTACTTTTCCTTTACGTAAATAGAAATCAAAACCGAACTCCGTAAAGCCTTCAAATGGAATCGAAAATTCATAGTTACCTTCGCCATTCATGACCTCCTGTTTCCCTCTGTTGTCCCAATAGTCTTTGATAAAATAACCTTGCTCATTATATGTAATCGTTAATAGGGGCTTTCCATCTGGGTAGTAATATTTCCAGTCCCCAGCCGGATGGTTGTTTTGGAAATTTACTTCCCATTTCAACACTCCATTCGGGTGGAAGGCCTGAAATAAGCCTTCTTTTTTACCATCTTTATAGGAACCAACGAGTATTCTCGCTCCATTTGGTGCAAAATCACGAAACTCACCATCAAAAACTTGCTTTGCAAAATCAAACTTGCTTACGCGCTCGATCGTTTTGAACTCACAATCTTTAGAAGCTAAATAATAATATTTGTCAAAGTAAAAGCGAATCAGTCCCTGGTCTAATTTTTCATAGAATACGGGTTTTTCATCCTGTGCATATAGATTTGTAAAACTACACACAGAAAATAATAACAGGATATGAATGAGTTTTCTAATCATAATATTAGTGTGCTTCTAACCAATTTTTGCCTTCTCCAATTTCTACAACCAATGGGACATTTGTTTTAATCGCATTGGTCATTTTAGCTAGAATAATTTCTTTGAATGCTTCGACCTCCTGTTTAGGCACGTCAAAAACCAATTCATCATGTACTTGCATGATCATTTTGCCAGATAATCCCTGTTGCTCAATTTCTTTTTGAATAGCGATCATAGCCAGTTTGATTAAATCTGCAGCTGAACCTTGAATCGGCGCATTGATGGCGTTTCGTTCAGCAAATCCACGAACAGTCATGTTTGCTGAATTGATATCTCTGAGATAACGTCTGCGTTTTAGAATTGTTTCAACATAACCATTCTCTTTTGCAAATTCGATGGCATCACTCATGTATTTTTTGATCCCAGTATACTGGTTAAAATATTCATTAATGATATCGGACGCTTCTTTACGTGAAATACCCAGATTTTGAGAAAGGCCAAATGCCGATTGACCATAAATAATGCCGAAGTTGACAGCTTTCGCGTTTCGACGTTGTTCAGAAGTAACAGCATCAAAATCCATATGATATACTTTCGCGGCTGTTGCGCGGTGGATATCATGACCTTGGCTAAATGCGTCCATCATATTTTGGTCTTTACTCAGCTCGGCAATCAAGCGAAGTTCAATCTGCGAATAATCGGCCGAGAGGATCACGTTGCCTTCAGACCGTGGGATAAAAGCTTTTCTGACTTCTCTACCCCGCTCAGTACGGATCGGGATATTTTGAAGGTTCGGATTGGTTGAGCTTAGTCGGCCTGTTGCGGCAACCGCTTGATTGTAGGAGGTATGAATAAGCCCTGTTTCGGGGTTTATCAACTCAGGTAGCGCATCAACATAGGTTGATTTGAGTTTTTGCATTTGCCTAAAGTTCAAGATATCTTGGACGATATCTGATTTATGAGCCAACGCTAATAACACATCTTCACCTGTTTTATATTGTCCCGTTTTTGTTTTTTTAGCTTTAGGATCCAGTTGTAGCTTATCGAATAAGACTTCTCCCAATTGTTTAGGGGATGCAATATTGAAATTTACGCCTGCTTTCTCAAAGATGGATTCCTCGAGATTTTTAATGTCCTGCTCCAATGTTTTTGAAAACTCTTCAAGTGCCGGAACATCTATTTTTACACCGTTTCGTTCAATTTCAGCAAGTATATATACTAATGGGAATTCCACATCCTGCGCGAGCTGTATGGTGTTAGTCTCGACAAGAAGAGGTTGAAATACATTTTTTAGCTGCAGGGTAATGTCTGCATCTTCGGCAGCATATTCTTTTATTTTTTCAATTTCAACGTCACGCATATTCCCCTGCTTCTTTCCCTTTTCACCGATAAGTTCGGTGATTGATACCGGGCTGTAATTCAGGTAATTTTCTGCGAGTACATCCATTCCGTGACGGGTATCTGGATCAATCAGATAATGGGCAAGCATGGTGTCAAATAGCGTGCCTTGTACTTTTACTCCATAACGCGCCAACAACAAAATATCATATTTAATATTTTGTCCCACTTTTTCGATGTCTGGGTTTTCAAGCGCAGCCTTGAAAATATCGACTACAGCCTGTGCTCCATCGCGGTCGGCTGGTGTCGGAATATAATAGGCCTTAGTATTTTCGAAGGAAAATGAAAGCCCAACAATATCTGCAAGGTTGGCATCTAGACCTGTTGTTTCTGTGTCGAAGCAGAAGCTGTCTAAAGAAGCAAGTTGCTGGGCAAGCTCTACTTGCTTTTCTCGGGTATCGACCAAAGCATACTCATGCGCTGTATTATGGATGTTATTTATTGCAGTATTTTCGACGATTACTTCTTCAGTAATAACTTCTGTTGTTGTCACCGTAGTTACTGTTGTAGAAAATAAATCCATTTGTCCACTTGTGGGGGCGCTTTTGTCAAGAACGGAGAAATCTTCACCGAAAACCCGCTTTCCAAGTGTTCTGAATTCTAGTTCTGCAAATAGCGGTTCAAGGATTTCTTTGTTTGGATCTTCCAGTTCTAGCGATTTTTCATCGAGGTCAATTGGCACATCCAATAAAATGGTGGCTAATTTTTTGGAGATAAGCCCTTGTTCAGCAAAATTCTCTACGTTCTCGCGCATCTTTCCTTTGAGTTGATCTGCGTTCGCAATAATGCCTTCGACAGATCCGTATTCCTGAACAAGTTTTTTCGCTGTTTTCTCTCCAATACCGGGTATACCAGGGATATTGTCTACAGCGTCCCCCCAAAGTCCGAGGATATCAATGACTTGGCAAACATCAGAAACTTCCCATTTTTCAAGAATCTCTTTGACACCTTGTACTTCTGCTCCATTGCCCATTCGGGCAGGTTTGTAGATAAAGATATTTTCAGACACAAGTTGCCCAAAATCTTTATCGGGTGTCATGCAATAGACCTGGAAATCTTGCTTTTCAGCTTTTTTTGCCAGCGTGCCAATAATATCATCGGCTTCGTACCCATCCATTGTGATAACCGGGATATTGAAACCTTCTATTAAACGATTTATATAGGGGATAGAGGCAGCAAGGTCCTCAGGCATTTTCTCCCGATGTGCTTTATAAGCTTCAAATTCAATATGTCGAGCGGTAGGTGCCGCTGTGTCGAACACTACTGCTATGTGGGAAGGTTGCTGATTTTTCAATACATCCAATAATGTATTGGTAAATCCCATGATTGCTCCCGTATTTAATCCTGTTGAGGTAATTCGAGGAGTTTTGCTCAAAGCAAAATAAGCTCTATATATGAGAGCCATTCCGTCTAAAAGAAATAGTTTTTTCACAAAATTGAATTTTAGTCTCCTTACAAAGGTAAGAAATTCATCAAAGGGTAAGTTTAATAAATTTTTCCGATTTTTGTACTATGACACATTTAATGCAACAGGATTTATGAGAGGACTGGTAACTAAATCGACAGGTAGTTGGTATCAAGTTTTGGGTGAAGATGATAAAAGATACGACTGTCGTATCAAAGGAAAGTTTCGTACCAAAGGAATAAAAACGACTAATCCTGTTGCTGTGGGTGATTGGGTACATTTTGATGTGGAACCAGATCAGGAAAGTGCGGTCATTCACGAACTGGAACCTCGTCGAAATTATATTATTCGAAAATCCGTCAATCTGTCCAAGCAAACACAAATTATCGGAGCAAACCTGGATCAGGCTTTTTTAGTGGTGACACTTGCCTCGCCGCCAACATCTTTAGGTTTTATCGATCGTTTTCTAGTAACAACGGAAGCGTACGGAATACCTGCCGTAATTATTTTCAATAAATTGGATCTTTTTAGTGATGAAGGATTGGAGATATTGGCAGATTATAAAGCTATTTATGAACATATTGGTTACCCCTGTTTCGAGGTTTCCGCGTTAACTGGTACCAATATCGATGTTGTCAAGCAGCTGCTTAAAGATAAAATAACCTTGGTATCAGGCCATTCCGGAGTTGGTAAATCAACGCTGATCAATGCCATCGTTCCTGAATATGGGTTGAAAACTGGTGAAATCTCCGACTGGTCCGACAAAGGAAAACATACAACTACTTTTGCTGAAATGTTTGATCTTCCTTTTGGAGGCAAATTAATTGATACGCCTGGTATTCGTGAGTTGGGAATTGTCGATATAGAAAAACAGGAGTTATCCCATTTTTTTCCAGAGATGCGCGCGTTGATGAATCAATGTCGATTTCATAATTGCAGGCATATCAATGAACCCGGTTGTGTCATTATGGAGGCTGTGGAAGAAGGCTCTATTGAGAGTTCGCGCTACGATAGCTACCTCAGTATATATCATAATGAGGATAGTAGATCTTAACTTATATAAATCTTAATCTATATAAAAAAATAGCGCCTTCTTACATCAAGAAGGCGCTATTTTTTGTAAAGCGAGATAGGATGAAGCCCTTAATGTATCGCTTGTGTTAAATTTAAAAAATCACGGAGATAGGTACACTCCCGCGAAGCGATTGTAAAGAAAGGCGTATCCTTATATTGTGTGCTCAATTCTTTGAAGTATTTATTTTGCATCGAAAAACGATAGAAAGGATTCTTTAATGGCGAGTCATAGTATTGCCAACGCGATTCATTGGTATAGACAAAATCTTTCTGCTCGCATTTGGCAAGCATAAAGGTACATTTCGCTTTGAACTCTTTATCTGTGCTCAGCGTACGCGCTTTGCTGTACCATTCTTTTGCAGATTTGGTCTGTAGATAATTTCGTTGCCAATGGAGTGTCGAAGCTGCGTGGTTGTCTGTGGACGACCAGTCATAGGACACCAGGGACCAAGCATTTCCATAGGTACTTGTCTGATAGATACCTGTGGCCATTTGGAAATAATACTCGGCTTTTTTCTGGTTGTTCTTTTCCGTTTTTATGGCATTTTCCAAGCGTGCCATGCGTTCAGCATATTTTAGCTTAGTGGTGGACTCTTTACCATATTTTTTGGGGTAATCATTTATCGTAACAATAAATGGATTCGGTGTAATATCGCTTTCATCCGCATCGTACCAGTTTTTAATTTCTTTTATTTTATGGTCTTTAGGAAGTCCCGCTAAAGTTTTTGCTGCTTTTTGGAAATCCAGTTCGCGTAGGTAGGTTGTACCCAGTAATTCTGTAAGATAATCTTTATTGAAATGTTTGATATCCTTCAATAAGAATTTAGATAGGGTATTCTGTTGGGAATTGTCCGACAGTAAATTTCTTAT
The DNA here is from genome assembly GCA_031286695.1 of Sphingobacterium sp. GTDB lineage: Bacteria > Bacteroidota > Bacteroidia > Sphingobacteriales > Sphingobacteriaceae > Sphingobacterium. The sequence goes on from JAITTY010000011.1 coordinate 21,794, forward strand.
TTTTAACAGCGTTTTAGGTGTAAGGCTATTTTCCCAGAAGTGCATTGTTGTCCACTGCATATTATCTTCCAGTGAGTCTTTCACAAAGCCATAGTTGTAAAAGGCATCCGCCTTTACAGCAGCTAAACTAGCCATAGCGGTATCTTGTGTACTTAAATAGTGTTTTACGACAAGATTTTGTAGAATATTCCGGCAGATTAAACTATAGTTGCTATATTCAAAAGCACTATATCCCCAATTTTGTTTGCGGATATCTTCTTTACCATCAAGTTTTGCTTTTTCTTCTAACCAAGATAGCGTTTTGGTCAATTGAACTTCATCTAGCTGCTTACTGCTTTGCCAGTCAGTTAATTGTGTGAGCAGTCGGGTAATTTGCAGCTGATCAATCAATTTTGGACTTAGGTCAGTCTCCTTTATTCCGGAAAGGTATTCTTTTGCTAGCGTATTTTCCTTATTCATCCAACTTAGGTAGGCAGCAGTAATAAGGCCCAATTGGGGTTGAACATATTTTTTGTCGCGATAAAGTTTTAGGGCAAAATTGCGGAGAGAATCCAGATGTAGTTTAACCTTTCCTTTATCGTCATTTTTACTGTAGTAATTATAATTATCGCTACTGAGGTAAAAAGACTCGTTCATTTCTGTTTCTATCTTATTGACTTCGCGTCCCAATAGTACGGCATTTACGGTATTGGCAGGATCGAGCTGATAGCAGTCGCTCAGATATTTCAGGGCATAGTCACTTGTGCCAAAGCCTATGATAGCATTGATATTGAATCGATCTGCATCATTTTTTGCATATTGAAATATCTCGGCATCGCTGGCTGTAATATAATGGAAATTAGCATAAGCGAGGATGCGCCTTTCCGGACTGGCTGTGAATAATCTGGAAAATAGATAAGCAGCCCTTGCTGGATCACCATTTTTGCGGACAGCGCCAGCGTAGTTGGATAATGCCCAATTGAGGATGGCTTCATCTCCCTTAGCGGATTGCAGGTACTTTTCATAGATCGTCATGCTCTTGGCGTATTCCTGTCCAAATAGATATAAACGGGCGGCTTGATAAGCATAACGGATATAGAGAAAGCTATTTTTGGGGTACTTGGAGATCTGCTGTTCAGCGAGTTCAGCAAATTGAGTAATTTCTTTGAAATTTCGGGTATCCGGATCCCAATAGTTATGTTGAATATTCGTGATGGGTTCCTGCTTTTTGGTGAACATAAAATAAGCGCGTTCAGCTTCATGTTTTCCATCAATCAATGTGCTTAAGAACGTATTTCCTCGAATGGAATCGGGGAGGTTGGTCCAAGCTGACTTTTGTTGATTGCTCGCTAAATTAGCGGTTGCATCGTTGCTGTTGTACATCAATTGTTCGACATCCTTAGCCTTGACCTGTGAACCGAGGTGCTTAGCCCAGGTTTCGGCATTGATTAAACTTTCTTTGACTGGTGCTTCCTCCGAATAGAGAAATTGGTAGGGGATGAATTGAAAGGCAGAAAATCCATTGTCCTCCAGATTGGGGAGATAATATGTCGTTTGATTGTCGTAAGGATCCACTTCGGGACCACAAGCGATATTCGTTGCAATCTCCCCAAAGAAGAAAGCTAATGTAGTGCTAGAAAGCAGCAATAATTTTTTGTAATTCGGCATTGCCATGGTTTGCTAGTGTAGCTTGATCTAAATGATAAAAAATAATCCGGTGTTCTTTTCCTTTCAGCTCTCCCTTCAAAAATTTTGCCGTTTGTAGGAGTTCTTCCTGATTGATGGATTCAAAGCGTATAACATCTCCTTTTTTAAGATTTGCTTTTGGGAGATCCTTTGTTAGAAAATAAAGGTTCGTATTGGGATTATGGGTAAACAATGATGAGTCTTTAATATCTTCTTCATTGATATGTTTTGAAATACCGATGTAATTATTATTTCTGAAAACGACAAACCATTGAAATAGCGGTAATGCAATATCCATTTCCATAGGATAGTTGCGTAATGTTCCGCTTAGGTAGGTCTTAAGGTCCTGTTGATTTAAAATGGAGTTCTGATTGCCAAATTGTCTGAGATTTCCCATGTTGTAACACATCAACATTACTTTTTTCACAGGCGGAATTCCGCTCGTGACCGTATTTTTGATTTGGTGCAGCCGCAGCGTAGAGCTCACGACCACATCTTTTAATGCTGGTAATTGCTGTAAATAGGTGAGCAAGTAGAAAAATTTATCACGGGATGTCTTTGTCCAATCGCAGTCCAGTTGAAGTTCGGTGAATTTTTCCTTTCCTGCTTGTTGGATTTTAGCAGTCACAAAAGGAACAATTTTATTGGCCAGTCCTCTGATCTGCAGGCTATCCATTTCTGCAAAAATACGTTGGTTGACAAATACGACAGGAATCAACTGCTGTTCTTTGGGGACAGGTTGCGTAAATGTAATTGGGCTAATAGGGACGGCTTGTACACCGGATGGATCGAAATCAATATCCATGATGCGGACATAAATAGATTTTGCGTCAATTTCTTTTAAAGAGCGGCTTTCTACGGTATCTAACTGGAATACTGTCTTCCAGAAATAGAAGCCTGTTTCATGCTTTGTTTTGGTGCAAGAACCTAAAAAAAGTAGAGATAGCGGTACAAGAAATAAAAATAGTTGTGTTTTACGGAGCATATTCACTTTATTTAGTCGTAAATCAAACAAAATGGGCTTAATTTTGTTTGTTATTCAATAAAATAAAGACGAAATTACAAAGAGATTGTGACTTTATGAAGCCTATTTTCAAATGGATTCTTGGTATTGTAGCGTTTATCCTACTGGCATTGGCTGGGGGTATTTGGTATTTTAGTAATAAGTGGAAACCACTTTTAGATACAAAAATCAAGCAGCTGGTGTCTCAAGCAACGGACAATTTGTATGCTATTAAATACGACGATATCCACGTCAACCTATTATTAGGTAATATCACAATAGACAATCTGCATCTCGTGTCAGACAGCTCCGTATATAAAAAGTTGGAGCTGGTCAGAAAAGCACCCGACAATCGCTTTGAAATCACTGTAAATAGGTTAAAAATAAAAAGTTTTGGTATCCGAAGAGTATTGATGGATAAAGAGCTTTTTTTGCATGATATCACCGTTGAAAAACCAACAATTCATGTTATTAATGAGGTGCACCGTTATAATGATACGGTGAGTAGAGGGCCTAAAAAACCACTGTATGAAAAGATAAAAGATAATCTGAAAAAAATTCAGGTGCGAGCCGTCAATTTGAATGACATCGATTTTAAATATACGCAAGTCCAAAAAGGGGTTTATCAAGATTTCGAAGTCAAGAAGGTGAAGGTCCGGATAGATGATGTTTTGATCGATTCGACTTCTGAGCATGACAAACAGCGCTTTTATCATACGAAAATGATCGATATTGAGGTGCCGGGGTTTACCTATATAACTCCGGATGGGTTTTATAAAGTAAACTTTGATCAGTTGAAAATCAACAGTAAAAATCGCAATGTCCTCTTGACCAAAGTCGCTTATCAGCCGACGCTGAATAAAGCGGCTTATTACCGGAAGAAAGGAGAAGGTGGGAGCTATATGGTGCTGAAAATGGACACACTTCTTTTGACGGGATTCAATTTCGCCGAGCTTTCCCGGGATAAGAAAATATATGCGCAAAATGCACGCTTAAAAAATGGCTCACTTTCAATTTACAGTGATAAGCATTATAAGAGCCCTCCAACCAGTCAGATTGGAAATTCTCCGCATATGAAACTAATGCAAATGTCGACACGATTGGGAATTGATTCATTGATTTTAGATAATATAGGAATTGCGTATTCTGAAATGAGTGATGAGTATAGTCAGATTGGTACCATTACTTTTGATCACACCTATGGTACAATATTGAATGTCACAAATGATTCGACAAAATTGCTTAAGCAGAAGCTGATGCGTGCGAATTTGAGTAGCAATTTTATGAATGCTGGTAAGCTTTCTACCAACTTTGTTTTTGATATGACCTCTAAAGTTGGAGCCTACACCTATAAGGGCACACTTGGGAAAATGGATCTAACAGTCGTTAATAAAATGATTCGTCCATTGTTAAATGTTGAAGTTAAATCGGGCAATCTTAGTCAGATTACATTTGACATTTGGGCTAACGATTACCGTAGTAAAGGAACCTTTAAAATGGATTATGACGACCTCAAAGTTAATATCTTGTCAGAGGCAGGTGATGATGGTCGTCGAGAAAAGAAGGGGTTGCTGTCTTTTATGATTAATCAGGTTTTATTTAATCCGGGCAATCCGGATTTATACGGTAAATATACGGTGGGGCATATTAACAAGCGTCGGGATCCCAATCATCCGTTTTTTAAAGCGATGTGGCAGACTTTATTGGTTGGAATTAAGCAATGTGTCGGCCTTGGTCCAGAGCGCGAAGCTAAACTGATGAATACGGCTGGAAAAGTTGAAAAAGTGGTTAGTGGAGTCAGCAAGGCCAAGAAAATGATTTCAAGTATATTTAAGAAGCATAAAACTCCCGAGGAATTGCTGAAGGAAGAAAAAGAAGATGAGGCCAAAGAGGCTGCAAAGATTGAAGAGAAACGGAAGCGTGATCGCGAAAAAGCTGAAAAGGAACTTGAGAAAGAAGGAACGGGAAATTGAGGTGCCGTTTCACGTGGAAAGGTTACAGGTTGATGCTGTTGCCCCTATTTTTGAGAACCTGCTGAGGAAGTGTATTTATAAATCCTTCTTGTAGGTTTAGTCAGCGCGCAAAAAAATACAACGAAGATAGATTTGCATTTATTGACAGATTTATCTTAGTTTGAGACATTATGATAGATTCGATTTTAAGTTTTATCCGATTTGTTTTCAAATATAAAAATGGACTTGTAGACAAGATCATGTTCTATGTGAGCATGATTTGCGCTGCAATCGTTATTTTTAATGTGGGCTATGTCACTGATCCCACATTGGGTAAATTGCTTGGTAAAACGATTCATTATCTTTTCTTTGTGCTCTTTTTCATGATTGCTCTTCGTGAGTCATCGTCCATTTACGCTCTCAAAAAAATTGCTGTAGAGCATTACGCGGGCTTGGTTATCCTCATTTACTTTGTATTTATTCTTATTGCGCGCTTCGCAGGATTTGGAGCCCTCTCTGTTTTTTCAAGAGAACAGTGGGTTTATCTAGGAATCTATCTTATTTTTATCGCGGAGCTATCAAAGAGCACGCTTTTCTTTGACAATTTTTATTTTAATCCGACGATATTATTTGTCATTAGTTTTCTGGTTCTTATCCTGCTCGGCACAGTATTGCTGATGCTGCCGCGCACCACCGTAGAAGCTCCGTTAAGTTTTGTAGATGCCTTATTTATGGCAACGAGTGCAGTTTGTATCACGGGCTTGTCGGTCGCCGACATTTCAACCAATTTTAGCATGTTCGGACAGACTGTGGTCATTGTCTTGATACAGGTTGGAGGATTGGGTATTATGACATTTACAGGTTTTTTTGGCTATTTTTTCTCGGGTGGATTCTCTTTTAAAAATCAATTGATGTTTGGTGAAATTTTAGGTGAGAATAAAGTAGCCTCTGTCATTAAAACCCTATTGACCATGATTTTTATTACACTGCTGTTTGAATTTCTTGGAGCAATACTGATCTTTAGTACTTTGGAGAGCGCTAATTTTCCAAATCTGGGGAGTATGGTTTTCTTTTCGATCTTTCATTCTATTTCCTCATTCTGTAATGCCGGATTTTCGATTTTATCTGGAGGAATTACCAATGAAGCTTATAAATTCAATTACCCTTTCCAACTGGCGCTATCCTCGCTTTTTATACTAGGAGGTTTGGGTTTTGGAATTGTATTGAATTTTTACACGTATATTAAAGAATCCATATTGCTTTATTATCACCGATGGATCACAAAAAAAAACTATAAGCACAAAGCATGGAGCTTTAGCTTTAATTCCAAGTTGGTGTTGGCCTGTAATGCAATCATTATTGTAAGTGCAACTTTATTTTTCTATTTTTTGGAGCGAGGCAACACACTTTCTCTTGAAAAGGGAATCAATGGTGAATGGGCGACCTCCTTTTTTATGGCTAATGCGGCACGCTCGGCAGGTTACAATAGTGTTGATTTGAGTTTTATCGGGGCACCGACTGTTTTTTTGGTTATGCTTCTGATGTGGGTCGGAGCCTCTCCCGGATCTACTGGCGGAGGGGTCAAGGTAACTACTGTTGCTGTTTCACTATTGAACATTATTTCTCTGGCTAAGGGAAAAGAATATATCGAAATTTTTAAAAGGAGAATAGCCGGCGAGTCTGTTAACAAGGCTTTTGCTATTATTTTGTTATCACTATTCGTCGTTGGATTCAGCTTTTTTGTGCTCATTTTTACAGATCCGGATAAAAGTATGAAAGCATTGCTCTTTGAATCGTTATCTGCTTATACAACTTGTGGGTTGAGTTTAGGGATTACGCCCTCACTCAGTATGGGTGGGAAATTAATTATTGCCTTAACCATGCTGGTTGGACGTGTGGGTATGTTGACCCTGCTGGTTGCTTTTATTAAAAATACAACACGGAGAAATATTGTATTTCCGGAAGAAAAGATCTTATTTTAGGTAGACATGAAAAATGTCTTCATTTCTTTAAGATAGGATGATCAGAAATATGAATCTGTAAGTCGGAAACACGCTTGGAAATAACAGTAAATTTATTTTAGTTTGAGATATGAAGTATATTGTTTTAGGATTGGGGCATTTTGGACGTTCATTGGGTGTGCATCTTACTGAGCTCGGACATGAGGTGATTGGCGCTGACCGAAATCTCAGCATCGTTGAGCAATTAAAAGATAAGATAACGCATACGGTATGCCTGGATACAACCGATCGAGAAGCAGTTTCGTCATTACCTCTTAAGGACGCACATGCTGTCATTGTTGCGATTGGAGAAGATGAAGGAGCTTCGCTTATGACCGTTGCCCTCTTAAAGCAACTGAAAGTAAAGCGGATTATTGGGCGTATCGTTTCAGATCTACAAAAAACTGTTTTGGAGGCAATGGAAATCAATGAGTATATTATGCCTGAAGAAGAGGCTGCAGAGCGATTGGCGATGCGCTTGGACAATATTGATATTGTCGATTCGTTTAAGGTTTCGGATAAATATTCCATTGTGGAGACTAAAGTTCCAACTCGTTATGTGGGAATGACATTGCGTGAAGCGAACCTCACCAATTTATACAAGGTTATCGTATTAACCACCGTGAAGATCACAGAAATGAAGAAGGATGGTGTGACCAAAGAACAAAAGGAAGCTTCGGGAATTGCCGCGTCGGAAACGATCATGGAAGAGGGGGATATTTTAGTTGTTTTTGGGGAGCTATCCAATATTAATAAGTTAATTCAAAAAGGAGAATAAAATATGTTATTGACAACAACAGGTACTATTGAGGGACACCAAATTGAACGTTATTTGGGGATAGTCTCTTCCGAAGTGGTTCTGGGAGCGAATGCAATCAAGGATATGATGGCTGGTTTTCGTGATTTTTTTGGCGGAAGATCCAATTCCTATGAACGTGCATTCCAGGAAACACGTGAAGCTGCCTTGCGTGAGCTTGAAGACCGTGCACGCGCATTGGGCGCTGATGCTGTCGTTGGGGTCCGACTAGACTTTCAAACAGTAGGAACGGGCGGGATGATGATGGTGGGCGCTACAGGAACGGCCGTAAAAATGAGATCTTAAATTATACAAGAAAAGCCCTAAATAATATTGGGGCTTTTTTTGTGTGTAAAAGAGATGATAGGGCTCGACCAGATTTAGAATCTATTGTGAACTTTCTGTTAATAGGAATTTGAGCGATAATTATAATTGTATATAAAAACAAATTTATCTAAGTTTGGCTTTTAAGACTTTTAAACAACCTAAGAGGGTAAATGAGACTGTCGTAATTAAACAAAGCGCGTGTAAAGGGTTCATTAAGACTGAAAAATAAGTTGTAGATGGACATTCACATAGCAGGATAAAAATAGATAGCATCATCACCTTTAAATGACAAATTTATACGGATGAAAAATTGGTTTAAGGCGAATTCGGCGCATTTGATCGTTATTGCGATATTTATTACGCTCGTATTTTTTTATTTTACTCCTGTTTGGCAAGGTAAAACACTTGCTCAGTCGGATGTGGTACAGGCGCAGGCGGCACAAAAGGAGTTATTTGATTTTAAAGCAAAGGATGGAAAAGCTCCCTTGTGGACAAATTCCATGTTCGGGGGAATGCCGACCTATCAAATTTGGCAAGAAAATGAAAATAACATTGGTACTTATTTCCTGAAAGCGGTTAAGTTTGCCTTTCCAAGCCCAATGGACACTGTTCTTTTCTATTTGTTGGGTGCTTATTTCCTCTTTAGTGTATTACGAATCAAACCCTGGCTGGCTGCGGTCGGCGCAATAGCCATTGCATTTACATCCTATAATTTTATTTATATTGAAGCTGGACATATAACAAGGGCTAATGCAATCGCATTTATTCCACCCGTGATTGCTGCGGTTATTATGTGTTATCGGGGAAGCAAATTATGGGGACCTGTCTTATTGGCTTTGTTTCTTTCGCTGGAAATTCGGGTCAATCACTTACAGACAACCTATTATCTGTTAATAGTCCTCATGGTATACGTGATTTTCACGTTCATAGATGCGCTTAAACAAAAGCAATTAAAAGGGTTTTTTATCGCTTCGGGTAGGCAGATTATCGCAGTGGTCATCGCTTTGATGGTAAATGCATCTATTTTATTGCCTACTTGGGAATATAGTAAATTAAGTACGCGTGGGCATGCCAATATCACAAAGGTTGATAACAATAATGCTAAAGAGAAAGGGCTTGATAAAGAATATGCATATGAGTGGAGCCAAGGGATTGGTGAAACCATTACCTTTTTGATTCCCAATGCCTATGGTGGTTCAACTGGAGGACAATTGGACGAGAAATCACATGTCGCTAAGTTCCTAATGGAACGAGGTGGGGTCTCCGAGATTCAAGCTGGTCAGTTTGCACAAGGCATGCCAACCTATTGGGGCGACAAACGTTTTACCTCGGGGCCATGGTATTTTGGGGCTGGAGTTTTCTTTCTATTTGTTTTGGGTCTTGTTATTGTCAAGGATCGTTTCAAGTGGTGGATTTTGGCAACAACTATTTTAGCGTTGCTTTTGTCATTCGGGAAAAACTTTACACTCGTATCGGATCTGTTCTTTGACTATTTCCCTATGTACAATAAGTTTAGGGCTGTTGAATCTATTCTTGTTGTGGTTTCCATTACAGTGCCAATGATGGCAATTCTGGCTGTCAATGAGCTTTTGACACGCGCAAAGGAAATCCCAAATTTGGATAAAAAAATCTTATATACCTTTATTGGAGTTGGTGGAGTCTGTCTGTTGATTGCTGTAATGCCGGATCTATTTTTGAATTTTGGAAATGCGCGGCATAGCAATTTGGTAGAAATGTTAGAGCATAATATAGGCGATAAAGCCTTTGCGACCGAATTGGCAAATCAATTGGTCTTAGATCGCAAAGATATTGCAAGTAAAGATGCCTATCGTTCGTTTTTCATTGTCCTCTTAACGTTCGGATTCGTTTGGATCTTTTTAAAGAAAAAGTTAAGCGAAGGGATACTGTTGGGTAGCCTACTCGTTTTATTCTTGTTTGATTTATGGAGCGTAGATAAACGTTTTTTGAATGATAAGTCATTTATGGAGAAAGGAGCTACTGCACAACAGGTATTCCAACAACGGGAGGTAGATCAATTGATTTTAATGGATAAAGATCCAAGTTACAGGGTGCTTGATCTGACTTCGGATCCATTCTCGGATGCTCGACCATCTTATTTTCATAAGTCACTGGGTGGATATCATGCTGCAAAATTAATGCGTTTCCAGGAAATTCTGGAAAATCAATTTAATGGTGCTCTTAATGAGGATGTATTGGATATGTTCAACGTACGTTATTTGATTACGACAGATCCTCAAAACCAGTCGCAACGTATTGTAAGGAGAAGTACAGCGGCAGGAAATGCTTGGTTTGTGGATAAGATAAATTTTGTGAAGGGAAATGCTGAAGAAATGCAAGCAATCAGCTCTTTTGATCCGCATAAAGAAGCTTTTGTAAATCAACAATATCAAAATGAGATTAAAGCTAAAACTTCGAATGCTTCAACATCAGGGGAGATTAAGCTGACTTCTTACCATCCAGATAAAATGCAATACGAATATACAACTGCTAATGATGCGTTTGCCGTATTTTCTGAAGTATTTTATGATAAAGGCTGGAAAGCATATGTCGATGGAAAGGAAACACCAATTATTCGTGCTGATTATATTTTAAGAGCACTGCAATTGCCTGCGGGCACGCATAAGGTGGAATTTGTGTTTGATCCTGAGTCACACAAATTTGGTAATCTATTGACTTTGATCTCGTCTATTATTCTTGTATTGGGAATAGGAACTGCGATATACCTTTCCTTTAGAGGAAATAAAAAAGAAACAGCGGCTTAGTTGCTGTTTCTTTTTTGAATTGTTTGAGCTTTAGAATAATTTGAGCTGCGGATCTGTTATTCTAAAGCTCTTTCTATGATGTGGTGTGGAGCCATATTCCAATACAGCAGTTCGGTGTTTAACCGTTGGATACCCTTTGTTGTTGAGCCAGTCGTAATCTGGATAATCCAAGGCGATGTTGTCCATGTATTCATCCCGATAGGTTTTAGCCAGAATTGAAGCTGCCGCAATCGACAGATATTTCCCATCTCCCTTGATGATACATGTATGTGGGATTTGCTGATAGGGAATAAACTTATTTCCATCCACAATAATATACTCCGCTTTGATCTTTAAGAGATCAAGTGCTTTGTGCATCGCTAAGTAGCTTGCATTATGAATATTTATACGATCTATTTCTTCTGCTGAGACACTCGCAACGGCATAGGCAAGAGCCTCGCGCTCAATAATGGGGCGTAGTGCCATCCTTTTTTTCTCACTAAGTTGTTTGGAGTCATTTAGCAGTTCGTGGTGATAGTCTGTGGGGAAAATAACGGCTGCTGCGAACACCGGTCCGGCCAAACAGCCTCTTCCCGCTTCGTCACAACCGGCCTCTATCCACTGTTCCTGATAGTATGATAATAGCATGTTGAGTTCTTTAAAATAGCCGAAAATACGAATAAATTTAGAGTTATCTATTGTAACTTCTGTGTGAATATCGCCCGTTTACATTAATTAACACTAATAATGTCTTCTTTTGTAAAGATTTAGAGCGCTAGACTATTAAAACGTTAGAATAATTTTCGTTAACAAAATAAAAGTTTGTTCTTGTCTAGGCCATATTGTTTCAAATTAAACTTGAGCAATAGTTTTAGAGTCAAAGATTTATCAATTATAGAAATATAAAAATACGTATTATGAGAGGCTTTATGCTTTTTTTGTTTAGTATGCTGATGGGATGGACCGTTTATGGCCAGACGAAGAGTGTACAGGGAATCCTGAAAGACGATAAGAATCGAATTGTGGCCGGGGCAACAGTTAAACTGACGTCAAAGTCGGATTCTATGACTACAGGATCCAATATGGCTGGGATTTTCATCTTTGATAAGATCAAAGCCGATACCTTTAAAATTACCGTTTCAAACTTAGGCTTCGAGCGTTTTGAGAAAGAATTTAGTATTCCCAAGGGAGAGTTAAAGTATATAATTCCAAGTTTAACCTTACAGCAGAACTCACAGATGCTGCAAGAAGTTGTTGTCGATGGCGTACCTACGGTTGTTGTGAAAAGTGATACCCTGGAATATACAATGAAAGATCTAAAACTACGTGATGGGGCAGTTGCCGAGGATGCTTTGAAGAAGCTGCAAGGGGTAGAAGTTGATAAAGACGGTAATGTGACGGCACAAGGGGAATCCGTAAAGCGGGTCCGTATTAATGGTAAGGACTTCTTTGGCGGGGATGTAAAGACAGCTACACAGAATTTGCCTGCAAATATTATCCAAAAGATGCAGGTAATTGATGATTACGGTGATATGGCCAATGTTACCGGTAATAAAACGGGCGATTCGGAAAAAGTGCTCAATATTCAAATTGACCCCAAATATAATACGGGACATATGACTACCTTACGGGCAGGGGTGGGAACAGAAGATCGCTATCAGGCTACGGGTATGTGGATGGGAATGCGTGAAGGGGAGCAAATTTCTGTCTTGGGAAATTTGAATAATACCAATGCGCCATTATTTGATTTTAGTACTGTAGGTGGCGGTGCGCGTCGTGGCCAGGGTGGCGGTGGCCGTCGCGGTGGCGGCATGTTTGGTGGGTCTGACGGTTTAACTAAAATTGGTTCTATTGGGCTGAATTACCGGAAAGACTTTAGTGATAAATTGACGGTTTACGGTAGTTACAGTTACAGCCATAGCAACAATACAACACTTTCGCAGCGTTTTCAGGAAAACACGCTACCTAATATCATGCAAACGGACAGTGTCCAATCTAATTCCAATACGGTGGGAGCAAGTCATCGTTTTGAAGCAAATGTGGAATGGAAGCCTACAACGAAAGATTATATCAAAATTTCTCCTCAGTTTGGTTACGACAATAGCGATGTAACGACGGGTACTAATTCCCTCACTTACCGTAGTGGCGCCTTTAATAATTCACAGGCACAAGATATTGTTGCGAATTCTACGGCACCCCGATTTGGGATTAGCGGGTTGTATAATCATAAATTTAATGATAAGGGAAGAAATGTTTTTGTAAACATGAACTTCAACAACGCAAAAACCGCAAAAGATCAGAATGCAATTTTAGATAGGTTATTGGCCGATCCTGCCAATGCAAATGCTCCCTTAGATTCAATTTATGAAAAGACGATTCTTGAAGCAAATAATAAAAGTTGGAATGGTGGAGCTTCGGTGAATTATACAGAACCGGTTTCTGAAAAGGGAAAAGTGGAATTTACCTATGACTTTAACAAAAATAAGTATGACAATTCGAACAAACAACAAGGGTTTGATCGGGATGGAAACTTAATTGCGGAGGATCCCAAATTGAATTTCGATTACAATTATGATTATTCCTTCACGACACATAAAATAGGTGCAAACTATTTGTATAGCGGGGATAAAATAACCTATTCCATTGGAGCGGCAGCTCAGCCTTCTCAATTAAGAGGTGCTGCGATCAGTTCAGGTTTAGTGGTGCCGATTCATCGTAATAATATGAACTGGATGCCTATTGCCCGTTTTGAGTATAAATTCTCTAGGCAATCTAATATTACGGTAAATTATTCAGGAACACCGAATGAACCTTCTGTTACGCAGATTTTACCATTTGATATGAGTACAAACCGCACGAGTATTGTAATCGGTAATGCCAATCTGAATCCAGAGTTTAGCCATCAATTGAATGTACGATTCCGTAAAAATGATTTTCAAAAGGGAAATAATTTCTTTGCTCTTATTAATGCTGGTTTGACCAACAATAAAATTGTGAGCTTGAGCAAAAGCTATTTTGATGATTTAATGGATTACCAAACTGGCCAAACAAATTCAACGTTAGTTTCCGAAACCCGCTATTTAAATGAAACAAGCGATAAACCATTTAACGTGAATTCTTTTTATCATTATGGAAAGTCCCTGAAAGAAAAAACATATAATATTATGGTCATGGGAGGGGTGTCCTTTATTAAAAATATTAATTATATATCTACTGAGAAGGATGATAACATCGGTCAAAAGAATGTCCTCCGGAATATTGTGTTGAATCAAGGTTTAATGTTTAGATACAACCCTTCGGAGAATTTAGAAATCAATCCAGGGGTACGCTACCAATTTAATCATACGGAGAACTCATTGACAAACCGTAATACAAATGTTTCGTCATGGACGCCAACGCTAATTGGCTCTGTCAATATTACAAAAAGTACTATTTTTGGCGCGGATCTCTCCAAGCAATTCAACAATGGTTATGGTGCCGGTATTAATGCAAATCCTTTTGTCATAAACACCTACCTTGAACAGAAGTTCTTAAGTCAACAACGGGGTACAGTACGTCTACAGGCATTTGACTTGTTAAATCAACAAACAAATGTATCCAGAACATTCAATGAATCAATGATCATTGATAGCCGTACAAACCGTTTGGGACGATATTTTATGATTTTGTTTACATATAAGTTCCAAAAATTCGCTATGGGAAATCCAGAGGGCGAGAACAGATTCCCGGGGGGTATGAGACCTCCGCGCATGTAATTTGAATAATCTTATTGCTATAGAATATAAAAACGGTCATAGTGATTTCGCTATGACCGTTTTGCGTTTAAAAATGCCTAGTTTTGTGATGACTTCATGTGCCCCTATGATTCGAAGATTGAGCAAAGTGGCAAAAAATGTAAGATTTTAAAAGAAGCTACAGCAAGTTTGTACTGCATGGAATACGAAATTATTAGACTTTCGAATGGAATACGCGTAGTATTTCAATATCAAAATTTACCGGTTACACATGTCTGCATGGTCATAAACGCGGGCTCTCGGGACGAGTCTGCGGGGAAATACGGCGTTGCTCATTTTATTGAGCATCTTCTATTTAAGCGCACAGAAAGACGATCTACACAGCAGATAATAAATCATTTGGAATCCGTTGGTGGAGATCTGAATGCTTATACCACAAAGGAATATACTTGTGTGCATGCCTCTATTCTTCAGCCTTATTTAAATCGTGCGTTAGATCTTTTTGAGGATATCTTTTTTCATTCCACTTTCCCCGAAATAGAAATGGATAAGGAGAAATCCGTGATTGTGGATGAAATGGCTTCTTACCTGGATAGTCCAGAAGAGTCAATCGTTGACGATTTCGAAGATCTTATATTTCAGGGTTCCGGATTGGGACATAATATCCTCGGATTGGAAGATCAGCTTCTCGCACTACAAAAGGGCGATATCGTCGATTTTATGCGGACAAATTATGATACAAATGAAATGGTCATTGGTATCACGGGCAATTATACCCTTAAAGAAGTTGAGCGATTATTGCACAAAGTGTTCGGGACGGTGCCTTCAAATACGATAGAACGTCTTCGCAATGATGTTAGACCACTTATTGAACAGCATGTTGCTGTAAGCAAGCCAATCAACCAGGTGCATTATATGCTCGGTTCCTTAGCCTACAGTTATCGGGATGACAGAAAGACAGGGCTACTGCTTTTAAATAATATGCTGGGTGGAATGGGAATGGGATCTATCCTTAATCTTTCCATACGGGAGAAATATGGAATAGCGTATACCATTGAATCTAATTATACTATTTTTTCAGATACAGGGTTATTTAGTGTTTACCTCGGTACTGATGAGGAAAAAGTTGAAAAAGCTAAAAAACTCGTCTTTAAAGAACTTGCGAAATTGAGCGATCAACCACTATCCGAAACCGCTGTAAAAAAGGCGAAGCAGAAATTTATAGGGCAGATTGCTTTGACGGAAGAGAATCGTATGAGTATGATTATCTCCGCTGCTAAAAACGTGATGGACTATGATCGTGTCATCTTATTGGACGAGGTAATTGAAAAAATTCAGGGATTAACTAGTACAGAGCTGCTGGAAATAGCACAAGATGTATTTGATCCTAAGAAAATGTTGTCGCTTAGTTTTGTTCCCGAAGATTGAATTTGAAACACCGTGTTTTCCTTCATAAGAAATAAATAGTATTGGATCGACCGGCTGACGATGGGAATAATAACTGGCTGAAATGAATTTGTATTGCATATAAAAAGCAATTTATCTAAGTTTGCGCTTAGGGGAATTCGTTCTTCTCAACCATTGACTGCCTGAGGTGGTATGAATACCTATGATAATAGACAAATGATGAATAAACAATAATAGGATGAAGACAGCATATGTATTTCCCGGTCAAGGAGCCCAATTTGTTGGAATGGGACAAGACCTGTATAATTTAAATGATGAGACAAAAGCGTTGTTTGAACAAGCCAACGATATTTTGGGATTCCGCATTACAGATATTATGTTTTCCGGAACAGACGAGGAATTGAAGCAAACGAAGGTAACCCAACCCGCTATTTTCTTGCATTCGGTCATTTTGGCCAAAGCCCTAGGGGCTTCTTTTCAGCCAGATATGGTTGCAGGGCACTCATTGGGTGAGTTTTCAGCCTTGGTGTCGGCCGGCGCATTGAGCTTTGAAGATGGCCTGAAATTGGTTGCACAACGTGCCAATGCGATGCAGAAGGCATGCGAGCTTCAACCCTCAACGATGGCCGCAATATTAGGGCTGGAAGATGCTGTTGTAGAAGACATCTGTGCTCAAGTTGATGAAGTCGTGGTGGCAGCGAATTATAACTGCCCTGGGCAATTGGTTATTTCGGGATCTATTGAAGGTGTGGACAAGGCCTGTGCTTTGTTGACAGAAGCCGGTGCTAAGAGAGCATTAAAATTAAATGTAGGTGGTGCATTTCACTCTCCATTGATGGAGTCTGCGAAAGTGGAATTGCAAGCGGCTATTGAAGCTGTAGATATCCTTTCGCCGAGATGCCCAATTTACCAAAATATAGATGCAAAACCGCAAACAGATCCAGCAGTTATTAAAGAGAATCTTATTGCGCAATTGACTGGTGCTGTACGATGGACCCAAACCGTACAAAATATGTTGGCCGATGGCGCAACAGCTTTTGTAGAAGTTGGCCCTGGCAATGTATTGCAAGGATTGGTAAAGAAAGTCGATCGTCAGGTACAGACTTCTGCGGCTTCAGTAACGGCCTAAGGATAGGATTCGGTATAAAAAAAGGATCGTATGATCCATTCGTGGTCGGAAGATTTTTCTTCCGACTTTTTTTTATGCTGAAAACAAAATAACTGAAGGGTTTTTCTGGTAACAAGGAGCGTATCAAGTAGCGACTTCTTTCACCCTTTGTTCGGTGCTTGCTCGGTGCTTCTTCGGTGCTTGTTCGGTGCTTCTTCGGTGCTTCTTCGGTTGTGACCGAACAAACACCGTTTAATCTCCGAACAATATACGTTCAAGATCCGTGTGAATAGCGAAGTTGGTAAGTGAGATGTTTTAAGGCTATTTGTCCTTAAACATACTATAATGGTCTTTCATGACCTGCAAAACAAAATCATTTGGGGTCATTTTTTCAGGATGTTTGACTTCCATAACCGCTTCAAGACGTTGTACCAAAGCGGTTAAAATACCTACATCTCTTCTGTCAAAAGCTGTTTGATAGATCTCTTTGACCGAATTAGCATCCTTGTCGCTCAATTTGATAACTTGAGGAAATAGAATTGGATGATTGTCGAAAGTCTCTTCGTAGATTGTGTCGCTCAATTTCAAGGTAGGCTTGAGACTGATAACAGAAGTTTCTCCTGCAATATCTCCGATGCGTTGCCCATTTTTGGATAAAACGATAGAAGTAATGGCAACACCACCCATCGTCATCCAAATATCTACAATAGATAGACTCCATCTGGATAAGTATTGATAAAAGTTGGCACGTGAGCCGTCGAGTTTGACAACCTTTATTTTCATGATTTTCTTGCCTACTGTCTGCCCGCCAAAAGCAGTTTCGGTAATCAATGTATAAAAAAAAGCAGGTAAGGTTAATGCCATCATAATCCCATAAAACAGATAGGGATCACCACTTTTGATATTTATGCTGTCCAACAGAAAAAAGCAAAAGAAATAATAACAGACTATAATGAAATAGTCTATTGCAAATGCGATCATTCTTGAGCCAAGACTGGCAAGATTATATTCAATTTTCACATTTTGTGCTGTATTTATCTCAAGCTTATTCATATGTAAATTATTTGAATTCAATGGCAATATAGGATATCTAGGTCATTTTAGCTCCGATTTGTGCTTTTCAATCGTGGATATTTCATATATTTGATTCAGCCAGTTAAAAAAATTAATGAGAGAAGCATCATTTGTAGAACGAAATAAAGAAAAATGGACGTTAATTGAAAATAATTTGTCAATTAATATGCAGGTTGATCCAGATGAGCTGGCCTCAAATTATATTGAGCTCACAAATGATCTGGCTTATGCGCAAACTTTTTACCCCGAAAGTAAGGTAAAAGCGTATTTGAATGAATTGGCGGTGACTGCACATCAGAAGATTTATAAGGATCAGAAAGCTTCCAATAATAAGTTCAAATCATTTATCAATGAAGAGATACCACAGGCGATTTGGTCGATTCGTCGGCCTTTGTTGTATTCCTTCTTAATCTTTGTGTTGGCTTCTGTTATTGGCTTTTTGTCGTCCGTGTACGATATCGACTTTATTCGTCTCATTTTAGGTGACTACTATGTAGATTCGACTATAGAAAGTATAAAAGCGGGAGATCCTGCTGCGGTATATGGGAAGGGTAGCAACTTTGGATCGGCAATCTGGATTACGATTAATAATGTACGTGTTGCTTTTATGGCCTTTGCTGCTGGGTTATTTCTCAGCGTGGGGACAGGTTACGTTCTGTTTAGCAATGGCATTATGCTCGGTGCTTTTCATCAGATGTTCTTTCAGTACGGCGTCATGGGGAAAGCTATGTCCGCAATTTGGATTCATGGTACCATTGAGATCTCCGTCATCATTGTGGCAGGGGGAT
The DNA here is from genome assembly GCA_031286695.1 of Sphingobacterium sp. Classification (GTDB taxonomy): domain Bacteria; phylum Bacteroidota; class Bacteroidia; order Sphingobacteriales; family Sphingobacteriaceae; genus Sphingobacterium. The sequence goes on from JAITTY010000011.1 coordinate 40,410, forward strand.
GTGGATTGGCAATCGGTAATAGCATTTTGTTCCCAAAATCATTTACACGTTTGACGTCTTTTGTCCGTACGGCAAAGATTGCGATGAAAGTTCTAGTCAGTACAATTCCTTTTTTTATTATTGCCGGTACATTGGAAGGTTTTGTAACAAGGTATTATAATGTATCAATTTGGTTATGCTTATTGATTATTGTTTTATCGTTACTGGCTATCCTTTATTTTTATGTTATTAATCCTTATCGACTAGCAAAAAGATTTCAATGGAAATAGACTTTGAATTTCAAAAAGAACGGAAGGTAGGGGACTTTATTCAAAGTTTCATAGATCTTTTTAAATTGATCTATAAACACTTTGTTTCTACTATTTTTGGGTTATCTGCGGTACCACTAGCGGGGATTGCCTTAGTTTACTATTTTCTTTCTACAAAAATCACTTTTTCTGCCAATAGCGACTCTTTTGAAGACATAGACGCTTTTACCTGGGCTGGATTGCTCATTTTGGCGTTGATTGCCTTGGGTTTGTACGTTTATGGTATTTCTATCGAGTATTTTATGTTGCTAAAAGAGCGTAAAAGTACCGCATTTTCAGGCACGGAAGTCTTCAAAAATTTCAGATCGAACCTCGGTAAATACTTTATGTTTTTGATTGCGATGATATTAGCTTTAATCGTTGTCTTTATTCCACTGGCAATCGTTGCTGCGATTTGTGCTTTTATCCCTTTCATTGGAAGTTTTGCCATCGGCATATTGGGCTCAATGGTAGGCATATGGTTGTTTTGCTCTTTTCTATTTTATCGGGAAGGGTATTCGGATTTGGGGAGCTGTTTTACAGATGCCTATGTCATGCTAAGCAAAAAGTTGATCCAATACGGTATTGCTACCTACATTGTGAATTTTATCTTCCAAATGGCTGTCATGATGATTTCTATCGTGCCGTTGATTATCATGGGGCTTCTGTCATTCAATTTCTTGGGTATAGATGCTGCCTTTTTTGACTCATCCTGGGGGAAATTGCTGATGACACTGGGCGGCTTATTTATTACCTTATTTACCCTATTTCTGTACATGTCTGGCGTTTTGGCCAACGGTATTATTTATGAAACAGCAAAGGATCTCAAATTTGGTGAGCGTATTTATGGTATGATCGAGAAGATTGGAGGAAAAGGTGAATAAACTCTTATCTTTTTTCTGCATTGTTTGTTTATCGGTTTTTTATGCCTGTGATCCCAAGCCAAGAAACACGGATTCCAATAGCGATAGGATCGATTCGCTCAATGTACGGATAGATTCAACCTTAGTGGGAGCAGATTCTGTCCACATTGACTCTATTACAGTAAAGTCGCCTATTGGACAGCAGGAGAAGGACGAAATTGATTTATGGGACCCTACATTATTTGACTCGATTCCAAAATATACCGAAGAACGTTCATTTAAGATGGATCCCTATCAGGATATTATCAAACGCTACGAGACCGACGATTTTGTCTATTCCGAAAATATTAAAGATCGGGTCGGGGCATTGCAGCGAATCCTTGCCCGGCTCGCCGATTGGTTAGGCAGTATTATGCCAGATAATCCTTATAAATTTCGGGAAGAGTTTGGGTATGTATTTGCATTTTTGGCTGTCATAGCACTGGCATTTATCCTGTATAAAGTGCTCTATAATAGAAAACAATACTTTATCAAGCATAATGAGGAGGAGAATGAACTTGACGTTTTAGCCTATGTAGAGCGAAATTTGATGAACAGCAATCTTGACCCTTATATTCAGGAGGCTGTTGCACAAAAGAATTATGCTTTGGGAATCCGCTATCTACAGTTGTTGAATATTCAGAAATTGGCGCGAACAGATCATATAAAATGGAAGCAGAGCAAAACAAATGCTGAATTTGCACAAGAGATTCAAAACGAGGAACTCCGCCGTGGATTTTTGGAATGTACGAGAATATTTGATTATGTCTGGTTTGGTCAATTTGAATTAACAGAGGTTAACTTTAACCAATATCAGGAATTGTTTCACCAATATCAAAATCAAATTAAATGAAGGGATCGGTAAAATTTGGATTGATATTATTGGGGGTTGTTTTAGTGCTAATTGGTCTTATCGATGCAACGAGTAAGAAACCTATTATCTGGAATCGGACTTTTGATGCAAAGGATAAAAATCCCTTTGGAGCTTATGTCCTGCGTCAAGAATTGAAGCATATCATTGATCAAAAGAATACAACCATTGAGCGTCCATTATATGAATATCTAGACAGCGTAAAGAAAACAGACGCTAACTTATTTTTTTACACATCCTATTTTTCGATGGGCGAAGCGGCAGAAGATAAGTTGCTGGATTATGTAAATCGAGGTGGGAAAGCCATGATTGTAGCCGAGGACATTGATCATTATCTGTTGGATTCTCTGGGTTTGGAAGTCGACAATTTCTATGGTTATAAAAAAGGTGTAGATATAAAAGCCCAGCTGCGTGTGCGGTTGATGAACGATAACAATAAAATTCATTACAGTAAATCAGATCTTGGTGAAGTATTCAGTAAACTTCCCAAAAATGCGACTATTCTGGGGGCAATCACCTATAAGGAATTTGCGCTGCCTAACTTTGTGGCGGTTCAATTCGGTAAAGGAACTTTCTATCTGCACCTGACTCCAGATTTATTTGGAAATTATTATTTGCTGAATTCCGCGTCGCAATATGCTTATGTTGCTAAGTCTTTATCCCACCTAAATGATAAGCCACTCGCGTGGTATGATTTTAAGGCGAATATAGACCAATATAGGACACCTCTGCGGGTATTGCTGACCAATGATGGTCTTCGACAAGCTTGGTATGTTTTGTTAGGCGGACTGATCCTTTTGCTCGTCTTTCGAAGTAAGCGCGAGCAGCGAGCAGTGGCGGTTGTGGCCCCGGAACCTAATCTTTCGAAGGAGTTTTGCGGAACTATCGCTACCCTATATTATGAAAATGGTGTGCCAGGAAATATGGTCGCAAAAAAAATAGATTATTTTCTTCACGATCTTCGGATCCGGTTTCATTTGGATACGCTAACGTTGCGGGAAGATGAATTCAGCGAAGAACTGGCTGAGCGGTCTGGAGTTTCCCTTGTGGAGACACAGTCTTTAATTAAGCTAATTGCCCGTATGCAAGATGCTAAACAACATGACTTGGCTGATCTTAAATTGATTAATGATACGATAGAAGAGTTTAAACATAAAGCAAAAATGATATGAGTGACTTCGATAAATATATATCTTTTGAAAACCGAATAGATGTCTCGGTTTTATTCGATAAAATGGCTCAGGTAAAGTCGGAGGTGAAAAAAGTAATCGTTGGACAGGATCAGTTGATTGACATGCTCCTGATCTCCATCTTGGCCTCAGGCCATTCTTTGATCGAAGGGCTGCCGGGAGTAGCAAAAACATTATCGGCAAAATTGATTGCCAAAACGATTCAAAGTGAATTCAAACGGATCCAATTTACACCGGATTTAATGCCTTCGGACGTAACGGGATCGTCTATACTCGATTTGAAAAGCAACGAATTTGAATTTCGTAAAGGGCCGATTTTTGCAAATATTGTTTTAATCGATGAGATCAATCGTGCCCCAGCAAAGACCCAAGCTGCACTTTTTGAAAGTATGGCAGAGCAACAAGTTTCGGTAGATGGAACAACCTACCGATTGCCTGCCCCCTTTGTTGTTTTTGCAACGCAGAATCCTATCGAACACGAAGGGACCTATCGGTTGCCGGAAGCTCAGCTCGATCGCTTCTTGTTTAAGATCAATGTGGACTATCCTGAACTTGAACAGGAACTGGAAATATTAAAGGAGCATCATGCGCAAAAGGCGCTGAATAAAGAGGATCAGGTTCAAGCTGTTGTGTCGGCAGCAGAAGTTTTAGAATTTCAGAAATTGATCAAATCTATTTTTGTGCATGAGGAGCTGCTGACTTACATTGCACAGGTTATTATCAAGACACGAACAAATCCAAGTTTGACGTTGGGTGCATCGCCTCGAGCTTCTATTGCTTTGTTGGAATCGGCGAAGGCCTCGGCAGCGGTGAGCGGAAGAGACTTTGTTACTCCTGAAGATATCCGGAGAGTGGCAGCTGCAGTGCTTGGTCATCGAGTCATGTTGACTCCAGAAAGAGAAATGGAAGGCTTTACAACTGCTTACGTTATTGATCAAATCATTAATTCTGTAGAAATTCCAAGATAATGAAGAAACTAAGGCAGCTCTTTCTAACGAATCAATTCTTCTACTCGCTATTGGGTATAGCGACACTCTTCACATTTTCTTTTTTTATTAAAGGATTGTTGATTGTGGCTTGGATTGTTTTTTGGATATGGCTGGCTGTGTTGGCTTTTGATTTTATAGTCTTGTTTTCAGGAAAGGGACGAATTGAAATCGCAAGGGTGTATCCAGAGAAATTGTCGAATGGAGATGAAAATCCAATGAAGCTAATTGTGAGCTCTTTTTATCCATTTGCAACGAAAGTGGATATTTTGGAGGAGTTTCCAGTGCAGCTCCAAATTCGGGATAAGGATTTTGAGTCCCGTTTACTTGCCTTTCAGCATTCGGAAATCTCTTTTTCATTGCGGCCGACACAGCGTGGGATCTATCAGTTTGGTCGTTGTATGGCTTTGGTTAGGCGTTTTGGTTTTTTCAAAAGAAGGTTTGTTACCAATCAGGAACAGGAGATACCCTGTTACCCATCCTATATTCAGCTGAGAAAATATCAGCTTTTAGCAACGAGCAATCGGTTAAATGAGCTAGGGATAAAACGCATTCGACGTATTGGTTCAGCCATGGAATTTGATCACGTGCGGGAGTATGTTCAGGGCGATGATTATAGGCACATGAATTGGAAGGCATCGGCGAAGGTGAAAAAACTAATGGTCAATCAGTATGAAGAAGAGAAATCTCAGCCGATCTATTCCTTTATTGATTTAGGTCGGGCAATGCGTATGCCATTCAACGGCCTTACCTTATTGGACTACTCGATCAATGCAGCACTCGTTCTTTCCAATGCGACCATCCTAAAGCAGGACCGGGCCGGATTATTAACCTTTTCAAAGGAAATCAATGCATTTATAGCCGCTGAGAAGAGGAATAATCAGATGCACAAAATTTCGGAAGCACTATACCAGGTGTCGACCAAATTTGAGGAGTCTGAATTCGGAAGATTATATAGTTATGCCAATGCACATATTAACAAGCGTTCGCTGATTTTTGTCTATACAAATTTTGAGACCTTAGATTCCTTAAGACGGCAGATCAATTATCTGTCGATGTTGAATAGAAGTCACATTATTGTCGTTGTTGTTTTTAAAAACGTAGAAATAGAGGATTTAGCGAAGAGTACACCGAAAAAGACAATAGATATTTACAACCAGGTCATTGCTGAAAAGTTTATCTATGAGAAACAACTTATTGTACAGGAACTGATTCGCAACGGGTTTCAGACAATCTATACAGCACCCGAAAACCTGACCATTAACTCCATCAATAAATATCTGGAAATTAAGGCACGTGGCCTTATTTAATGATGGAGGTATCTTTGACCATTACTTTTGTCCAGAGATGCTGATATTTTTCGATAGCCTTTAAATGAATTGGATGTGTCTCATAGATGGTAATATCTTTAAGGTCTTTGAAAGTGACGATCAATGTGTAGTCAAAGCTATTGTCGACGACCGGACGCGGATTGGTTTTTGCAGGAATCCCATAGTTCAATGTTTTGATTACTTCAATTTTTCGAAGTTCTTCAAAAAAACCGATGAAATTCTTTTTGTCTTTTTCACTGAGATCTTTTTTTAGCCAGAAATTAACAACGTGAACAATAGTGCTGGGCTGGATTTCCTCATCTGATTGAACTGTATTTGCCCATGTTGGGGCAGTGATGAGCACCATAGGTGCTAGAAGAAAATTGCGTCTTTTCATGATTAGAACGGTTTAGGACCATTAAGATACAAAACCTTCGTGATTTTACAAATACCAATGGCTATGAATGCTGTATAAAATAACATAGCAAAAGGGCTGTCCAAAGACAGCCCTTTTTATATTTTGATGGAAATAGGCTTCTTTATAAGCCAAACTCTTCTTTCACCTTTTCGATATAATCCAGTTTTTCCCAAGTAAAAAGTTCAACTTCGACTTGCTTTTTCTCGCCCGTTGAGCTTTCAAATTCTTTAGTTACTTTTCTTGGTGTTCTTCCCATGTGTCCATAGGCTGCAGTTTCTGAATAAATTGGATTTCTAAGTCCTAGACGCGTTTCAATTCCATATGGAGTCATGTCAAATAAATGTGCGATTTTTTCAGCAATCTGGCCATCTGTCAAATTTACTTTGCTTGTTCCATAGGTATTTACATAGATTCCCATTGGATCTTTTACACCAATTGCATAGGAGATCTGTACGAGAATTTCATCTGCAACACCTGCTGCCACTAAATTTTTGGCAATATGACGGGTTGCATATGCTGCGGAACGGTCAACCTTAGAGGGGTCTTTTCCGGAGAAAGCACCACCACCATGTGCACCTCTGCCACCGTAGGTATCCACAATGATCTTACGGCCTGTAAGTCCTGTATCTCCGTGAGGCCCACCGATAACAAATTTTCCAGTTGGATTGATATGAAACTTAATTTCATCGTTAAATAACAACTGTAGTTCCGGTTTCAATTGTGCTTTAACACGTGGAATTAAGACCGTTTTGATGTCATGTGTAATTTTATCCAACATGGCTTGTTCGGTATCGAAGTCGTCATGTTGTGTCGAGATGACGATTGCGTCAATTCTTTTTGGTTTGTGATCGTCGCTATACTCAAGTGTAACTTGAGATTTTGCGTCGGGGCGCAAATACTTGATTTCGTTATTTTCGCGACGCAATTCTGCCAATTCGTAAAGCAGGCGATGAGAAAGGTCCAATGCCAAAGGCATAAAGTTGTCGGTCTCGTTGTTTGCATAACCGAACATGATCCCTTGGTCTCCCGCACCTTGTTCTTGTCGCGTTTTGCGGTCCACACCTTGGTTTATATCAGCGGATTGCTCGTGAATCGCCGATAGTACACCGCAAGAGTTTGCCTCAAACATGTATTCAGATTTGGTGTATCCAATCTTTTGGATAACCGAACGGGCTATTTTCTGAACATCGAGGTATATGTTTGATTTAACTTCCCCCGCAAGGACAACCTGTCCTGTTGTTACTAGCGTTTCAATAGCGACGCGTGAATCCTCGTCCCATGCTAAAAAATTGTCTATTAATGCATCTGAAATTTGATCCGCAATTTTGTCTGGATGCCCTTCAGAAACAGATTCCGACGTAAATAAATAAGCCATGCTTTACGTAATTTTTAATATTGGATTTGCGCTAGAATGAAATAACAGCAAAGTGATAAGAGCCGTGACAGCGAAGGGTTTTTAGCACTTTTTTACTGTGGTTGCAATCTCCTTGTCGTTGCCTTGTAATGCAACAGCACGCAAATCAGTCCACATTCTATTTTTTGTGCGACAAAGCTACAATACTTTAAGGAGTATTTAAAATCAAATTTATATTTTAACTTTTAAAAGCTCCCATAACCGCTTCAATAAGTATAAAGATTACATTATTTTAAGAAATTGGTAATTTCCGTTATCTTTGGATATGTCAGAACGTAAACAAATATTGTTTGTTATTAATCCTATTTCAGGGGGGAAAAATAAAACTTCCTTTAAAAAACAGGTGCTGGATGTGCTTGATCTGCAAAAGTTTGATCCTACCTTCCAACAGACAGCCAGACCGAATCATGCTTATGAAATTGGACTGAAAGCGATCAAGGAAGGTTATGATGCCGTCATAGCTGTTGGTGGTGATGGGACGATCAATGAATTGGGCTCCGCTTTGGTAGGGTCTGGAATTCCATTGGGGATTATTCCGGAGGGCTCTGGCAACGGCTTGGCGCTCTACTTGGGGGTTCCTATGAATGAAGCTGCTGCTATACGCCGGATTAACCGTTTTGAATCGATCGAAGTGGATTGTGGCTTAATTAATGATAGACGCTTTTTTAATATTGCCGGTTTAGGTTTTGATGCATCCGTTAGTGAAAATTTTGCTAATGAAAATATCCGCGGGCCTTTGGGCTATATGAAATCGGTGTTTAATGTGCTCAGTAAATACCAACCTGCACATTACAAATTGACGATTGATGGAAAGGTCTACGAAAGACAAGCCTTTATGATCAGCGTAGCAAACTCCCCTCAATATGGGAATAATGCCTACATCGCACCACAGGCCTCGGTTAACGATGGTATCTTAGATGTATGTATTGTGCATAAATTTCCTCTTTATATTCTGCCGAAGATGATTTTTCATCTTTTTAATAAATCGGCAGATCAATCCAGTTATGTCGAGATCATTCCGGGGAAAAATATACAGATTGAGGTCGATAAAATTTCGCCGGTTCATGTGGACGGAGAGCCCATTGAACTTGGGGATAAATTGAATATTTCCATTATGCCAAAAGCTTTAAAGATAATTTGTTAAGATCATGAGTAAAAATAAAAAACAGTCCTACGAAGGCGTTGTATATTCGACAGATGACAGCTTCAATTATCAGCTTGCTGATTTTTTTCAGGAAGAGGATACTTTACCTATCAGCCAGCAAAATTTGAAAGTACAGCTTGATCGGAAAATGCGGAAAGGGAAAGTTGTTACGTTGGTTACAGGTTTTGTTGGAAAAGTGGAAGATTTGGAGAGCTTAGGTAAATTGTTGAAACAGAAGTGTGGAGTTGGTGGAACAGTGAAGGATGGGGAGGTCATCATTCAGGGAGAGTTTAAACAAAAGATCTATGATTTGTTACTTAAAGAGGGGTATCGTGTAAAATTGGTTGGTGGTTAAACAAGTATATCGAGGATAATCGTGGTAAATCTAATGAATTGTTTATTAGGCAAGTATGCTTTGAGTGAGGCTTGTCGAATTCTTTCAAAACATGAGTAATCACTTACTTTTTGTCGTTTAAAATCCTTGATTTTCTTGCATATCAAAAAAAAAATGGCTTTCATTGTAAAATAATTATTGCGAATAAGCGATTTAGCATAGAGCAGTAATGATTATATAACGGGAACTGCTGAGAAAAATAACACGAATTAATGGTGTGTTCAGTTTGAAAAAACAAATTTGATTTTTTTTATATATTTAAGATGAATATTTTAAATTTGACATTAAATATTAAATTTGCTTTGCAAAATTGATTTCAAAAGCGAATAAGAGTGCATATAATTTAAACAACATTATATATTTAAACAACAGTAAAAAACTAAAAATTAGAAAAATGGCAAACGCACCTAAAACTGCTGCAAAACAAGAGAGCAACAACGGAGGATCTTTCTTTGCTCAAGCTGCAATCATCATCTGTTTCATCGTGGGTTTCTGTGTATGGAAATTTGTGATGGGTAATCCAACTAACTTCGTTGACAACAATCCTGAAAATGCTCCAAATCCAGGTAACTACTTAGGAATGGTTTACCATGCTGGGGCTATCGTACCTGTTTTGCTTGGTTTATTCTTAATGGTATGGGTTTTCTCAGTAGAACGTCTAATCGTTATCAACAAAGCATCTGGAACTGGAAACGTTGGAAACTTTGTTCGTAAAATCCAAACGTTGATTAATGGTGGAAACATCGATTCAGCTATCGCTGAGTGTGACAAACAAAAAGGTTCAGTAGCAAACGTAGTAAAAGCTGGTTTATTGAAATACAAATCAGTATCTGCAGATCCTGAAGTAAACACTGAAAAAGCTACTATTGCAATTCAAAAAGAAATCGAAGAGACTACAGCATTAGAAATGCCTATGTTGGAGAAAAACTTAAACGTTATCGCAACATTAGTTTCTATCGGTACATTATGTGGTCTATTAGGTACAGTAACGGGTATGATCAAAGCGTTCTCGGCATTGGCAACAGGTGGTGCACCAGATTCATCTAAATTGGCAAACGGTATCTCTGAGGCCTTGATCAATACAGCAACTGGTATCGCGACTTCAACTTTCGCTATCGTATTGTATAACATCTTTACTGCAAAAATCGATAAATTAACTTACTCTATCGACGAAGCTGGTTTCTCAATCGTACAAACATACGCTGCAAACCACAAATAAGAACTATGGTGAGAATTTTTGATTTTATTTTATGGAAATCAAAAATCAAAAGCATCATAGGATAGAAGATTGAGTTTTTAATTTAAAAAGAAGAATTTAAAATGGGTAAAGCAAAAGTAAAAAGAGCCAGTACGTCGATCGACATGACAGCGATGTGTGACGTATCGTTCTTGCTGCTTACGTTCTTCGTCTTAACGGCAACTGCGCGCCAACCGGAGGCTTTGCAAGTAGATACCCCAGCATCGACTACGAAAGATAAGTTACCTGATTCAAATGTAGGTATGATCACAATAGGCGATCAAGGTAAAGTTTTCTTCGGTACGACTGATCAACAGGTTCGCGTAAAAGCACTAGAAAGAATGTCAGCAAAATATGGCGTTGGCTTTTCACAAGAAGATTATGATCATTTCAAATTGATGGAAAACTTCGGTGTACCAATGTCTAAGTTAAAAGCATTGTTGGCCTTGGATGGAGCTAAGCGTACAGAAAAAGGTGTGCAAACTGGTATCCCAATTGATAGTACAGAAAATACGTCAAATGAGTTGTATTACTGGGTGCAAAATACCCGTCTTGCAGCTGAGGAGGTAAATAAGGAAAAAGAGGCAGCGGATAAAAATTTCGTGCATCCTGGACCTTTAAAAATGGCTATCAAAGCAGATGCGAATGAAAAATATCCTTCGGTTAATTTAGTTATTGAAACATTGCGTAATCAAAAGCAAAACAAGTTTAGTTTCATAACAGGCATGCGTGCTGAGGAGAAATAATTGACGATTTAATAAGAACAAACAATGGCAGAATTAAATCAGGATAGTGGTAAAAAAGGCAAAGGCGGGAAAGTAAGATCCAAGAAAAATGGTGGTAAGGTCGATCTTACAGCCATGGTGGATTTGGCGTTCTTGTTGATTACCTTCTTCATGTTGACCACGTCCTTAAATAAACCGCAGGCAATGGATGTGGCTATGCCAGACAAAAATAAAATTAAGGAGCAACAAAGCGATGAACTGCTTACGGCAGATAATCGTTCCCTGACAATTTTATTGGGTTCTGACAATAAAGTCTCTTGGGTATATGGTCAAGTTGCTCATCCGATCGAAGGTCCTACTGTTGCTGGTTATGGTGCAGATGGGATTCGTAAGGTCTTGATGGAAAAAAAGGCTTATGTACCTCGCGTTTCAGGCGGTAAAGACATGATTGTAATCATACGTCCTAGTGAGAAATGTACACAACGTAATCTGGTTGATATTCTTGATGAGATGAAAATTGTAGACGTGAAACGCTATATGATCGGTAAGATTACACCAGAGGAAGTCGAAGTGTTAAAACGTGACAATATCTATAATGATTAGTTATTAGATTGACACAAAAAACTAAAATAAAATGATAGGGTCAAAATTAGATATTTTTAAGAAAGAATGGCTTGATGTCGTTTTTCAAGGCCGCAACAAGGAGTATGGAGCTTACGAGCTTCGTAAGCTTGCGCCTAAAGCGACTAATAGAGGGCTACTTGTCGTTATCGGCTTCGTAGTATTCGCAAGTCTTCTTCGTCTTTTCGGAGATAAAATTTTTCCGAAAAAGGCAGTTGAAGCACCTCCGGCGGTAACTGAGGTTACGTTGGAAGACCTTGAAGAAATCAAACCACCAGAGCCACCAGAAGAGGAACCTCTTCCGCAAGAACCGGAAGAAAAACCTCAGCAAGTGGCAATGGATGTACCAAAAGAGGATTTGGTTCGTTTCCCTGAGCCTAAAGTAGCACCTGCAAACAAAGTTGTGGAAGAGGTTGCTTCTCAGGAAGAGTTGAAAGATCCAAATAAAACTCCAGCGCGTATTACGTTGAAAGGTAGTCCGACAGGTACTTCTGTTGCACGTGGTGAATTTGGTTCGAAGAAACAAGATGGTGCGATCACTGGAGCTGCAAAAGGAGATCCAAATGGTAATGGGGATGAAATTCTTCCATTTAATGCCATCGAGGTTCAACCAACACCAATTGGTGGTATGCCAGCTTTTATGTCATGGATTGCTTCAAACTATGAGTATCCAGCTGCAGCAACAGAAAACGGTGTAAATGGTGTTGTTGAAGTTTCCTTCGTTGTAGAAAAAGATGGTAGCTTAACAGACATCAATATCAAACGTGATTTGAAATATGGTACAGGTGATGCAGCTGTAAGGTTGCTTAAAAAAGCGAAGAAATGGAAACCAGGTATTCAAAATGGTCGCCCAGTTCGTGTAGCTTACACTTTACCAATTCGATTGAACCTTCAAAATTAGAATGACAAATTTTAATTCGAATAATAGTTCAAATTATAGACAGAAATCGCCTCTGAAGCGGTTTCTGTCTATTTTGGGACTTTTTATGTTTGGCTTTTATTTTGTTTTGGGCCTATTGATTATTTTTTGGGATAATTTTCCCATCGAGATTAATCCAACTTACAAAACAATTTTTGGTGTCGTATTGATTCTGTATTCTTTTATGCGGTTTGTACGGCTTTGGCAAAATAATTTTAATTAATCGCCTCTTTCTTTTAGCTGCAACCAAACTCTCTTCAAAAGTTAAACTATTCTTTATTTAAACTGTCTTATTTTATGATGTATCGTATGAGAAAATATAAAATGGTTCTTATGATGCTTGGCATCTGTATGGGAGTATTTGTTTCCTGCAAAAATAAAACGAAGAGTGCAAAGGGAGGCGAGGATATTCTGACGGGAAAGCTTCCAGTTATTGTCGATCAGACTTTATTGCCCATTATTCAAGAGTCTGCGGATGTTTTTGAAAGTTCTTATCCAAATTCGAGTTTCGAACTGATGGCTAGACCGGAGGTTAGAGCGGTAAATGCATTGCTTTCTGATTCGGCGTATGTGGTTGTGTTGACTAGAAAGTTGACGAACGAGGAAGATAGCTACTTTAAAAAGCGTGGTATTCAGCCCAAGATATTCCAAATGGCTTCGGATGCCGTTGTGCTGATTAATAATCGTAACAGTGCAGATACTATAATGCCGCAAAAAGACGTTAAGTCTTTGTTAGAGGGTAACATAGCTGGGAAACGATTGATCTTTGACAACGCCAATTCAAGCACATTGCGCTATTTGAAAGACTATTTCAAATTGGACAAAATTGATCCCAAAGCTGTTTCTGCAATGAAGGACAGTGAAGATGTTATGAAATATGTCAGTGAGAATGCAAATACTGTGGGTGTTATCGGTTACAATTGGTATTTAAAGGCTATCGAAAAAAATTCGAATTTATTGGATAAAATTCGTACATTGAGCATCGAAAGCGCTGGTAAGGATGGTGAAAAGGCAAGTTTTTATAGGCCATCCCAATCGACTATCGCTGATGGCTTATATCCTTTTGTAAGACCTGTCTACATTATGAACTATCAGCCGAATATGGGTTTAGGTTTGGGATTTAGTGCTTTTTTGACAGGAGATCGCGGACAACGTATTGTATTGAAGGCTGGATTGGTTCCTGCTACAATGCCTGGACGGGAGATTATTATTAGAGATGAAAGTTATATTAAATAGATAATAAATAGTACAAAAATAGATTATGACAAACAGTAAATTATTATTTAGTCTTTTATTGGCCGGATCTGTGGGTACAGTAAGTGCTCAAAGTTTGAAAGATGCTAGAGCAGCCATTGAGGCTGAAAATTATGGTAAAGCGAAAACTATCCTTCAACAGTTAGTGACTAAGCAACCTAAGAATGGAGATAATTATTTCTATTTGGGTCAAATTTATTTGGTAAACGACAGAGCGGATTCTGCCGCTGCGATTTTCAACCAAGGTTTGGCTGCTGATCCAAAGGCTACAATCAATAATGTAGGTTTGGGTTATGTTGACTTAATGAAAAAAGATAAAGCAAGTGCTGAATCTAAATTCGCTTTGGCAACAGCAAAATTAGGTAAAAAAGATTATGAGCCATTGTTGGAGATCGGTCGTGCTTATATTAAAACGCCTGAGCCTGATTATGCAAAAGCGTTAGAGTACCTGACTCAGGCGAAGGAGAAAAACAAAAAAGATGCTGCTATTCCTATTGCTTTAGGTGATGCATACCGTGGCCTAAAAGAAGGTTCATTGGCGTATACAAGCTATGGCGATGCGACAGATATCGATCCGAATTCTGTGCAAGCTAAAGTTGGACAGGCTGTGATCGTACGTGGTGCACAAGCTTTTGATGAAGCGATTTCACAATTGGAAGCTATTGCAACAGAGACGCCAACGTATGCACCTACTTACCGTGAATTAGCGGAAACATATAACCAATGGTCAAGACTGCCAGGTACTTCTGACGAGAAATATGTAGAGTTAAATAAAAAAGGAGTTGAGCAATACAAAAAATATCTAGAAGTTGCGGGCGATAACTCATTGGAAGCTAAAATCCGTTATGCCGATTTCTTGGTATACGCACGTCAATATGATGATTTGAAGGTAGTTTCTGAGGAATTAGCTAAAAACCCTTCTGTAGATCCAAAAATCTACCGTTATTTGGGTTATATTGCTTTCCAAAAAGCAAAGGATTATCCAAAGGCGTTGGAATACTTGAACCAAATGTTCAGCAAAATGGAAAAAGATCGTGTAATTCCATTGGATTATATGTATCTAGGGATGTCTGAAATTGCGGCGAATAGTCCAAAACCAGCAGCGGCAGGTGCAGACAGCACAGCTACTGCAGCTCCGGTATTGACTGCTGAAAATACAGCAAATATTCAAAAGGGTATTGCTGATATTAAGAAAGCAATTGATTTGGACAAGGAATTGTTGGGAGAAACAGCAGAGCTTGCTTTTGCCAAATATCAGGAACAAGAATTGCAGACAGCGGCCTCTTTATTCGAGCTAGTTGCTTCTTACAAGGACAACAAAACGTATTTGTTTGATGCAAACTACTATGCTGGCGAAGCCTATTACCAAATCGGTGCTAAAGAAGATGCTGGTAGTAAGAATGAAGAACAAGTCGTAGTTAATCAAGAATTGAGAGACAAAGCAATTGCTGATTTGCAAAAAGCACAGACTTTCTTATCCGTTATTGAAACAACAGACAATAAAGAAGCACAAGATAAATATTTGATTAATGCGCTTTATTACAAAGCTTTTGCTGCTTTAACTGCGGACAACTTGGAGCAACCTAAAGGTGATTTCGTTGCACCATTCCAAAAATTGATCGAAACAATCAATCAACGTGGTGCACAAGAGAAGAATAAAAACTATTTGATCGATGCAAATACATATATCGGTCTTTACTATTACGTGAAGCAAGATCTTCCTAAAGCGAAGGAAAGCTTCCAAAAAGTATTAGCTATAGATCCGGCAAATGAAGCTGTTAAAGGTTACTTAGAAGGCTTGAAATAAGCTTAAGTAAAATCATTCTAAATTAGGCGTAGATAGTAATATCTACGCCTTTTTTGTTTTGTTTTTTACCTTGGAATCTCTATATTTAAAGACAGTTACCAATATAAATTTTAATTGAGATGGAGCAAGCCAATAGTATGCCGATAGACTACTTGCCGATATTTATACAGCTTTTAGTTGCTGTAGGATTTGGAGTAGGTACCATAATTATTACACATCTTATCGGACCAAAGGTCCGCACAGAAAACAAGCTTGGGGCTTTTGAGTCGGGAATTGAAGTTGTCGGAAACGCTAGGCAGCCGTTTTCAATAAAATATTTCTTGGTTGCTATCCTATTTGTCATATTTGATGTTGAGGTCATATTCATGTACCCATGGGCTGTCAACTTTCGGGAAATGGGGCTGCAAGGCTTGATCGAGATGTTTATTTTCATGGGACTGCTCCTGTTGGGCTTTATCTATGTCATTAAGAAGAAAGCATTGAATTGGGACTAATTGTTCCACTAGTGGTTGATCCTTTGGGTCAATGATACTTAAA
Source organism: Sphingobacterium sp. (assembly GCA_031286695.1). GTDB lineage: Bacteria > Bacteroidota > Bacteroidia > Sphingobacteriales > Sphingobacteriaceae > Sphingobacterium. The sequence continues at coordinate 56,426 of JAITTY010000011.1, forward strand.
CCTTTATAAATCGACTTTTCATGAGTGATATAAAATTGGCAGAAGCTCCTCCGGGAGTAGAAGGCGCAGGTTTTTTTGCGACGAGTTTAGATAAAGCGATCGGGTTGGCCCGCGCCAATTCATTATGGCCTCTACCTTTTGCGACATCTTGTTGTGGTATTGAATTTATGGCAACGATGGGGTCTACCTACGATTTGGCAAGATTTGGTGCCGAACGTCCTAGTTTTTCACCGCGTCAGGCAGATATGCTCTTGGTGATGGGGACCATTGCCAAGAAAATGGCTCCGGTGCTAAAGCAAGTGTATGTGCAAATGGCTGAGCCCCGTTGGGTGATTGCCGTCGGTGCCTGTGCTTCCAGTGGAGGTATTTTTGATACTTATTCTGTCTTGCAGGGAATTGATGAAATTATACCGGTAGATGTCTATGTGCCAGGCTGTCCTCCTCGCCCAGAAGCAATTTTAGACGGTGTATTACGCTTGCAGGATATCGTGAAGAATGAGTCTTTAAGCCGAAGAAATACACCTGAATATAAGGCTTTGCTTGAAAAGTACGGTATACACACAAATAAATAGATGATGGAAAACAGTTTTTTATTGGATAAGCTCCAAGGAAATTTTCCGGCGAAGATCAACGAAATTCAGGATGCGCATAATTTGTTGACCATTGTTGTGGATGCAGAAGACGTCGTCGATGTGCTTCGTTTCTTGAAATCGAATAACGAATTGCAGTTTATTCATTTGACGGATATCACGGCGGTACATTATCCCCATTTAGAAAAAGAGTTTGCTGTAGTTTATCATATTCACAGTCTCGTTCATAATATACGGATCCGCGTGAAGGTCTTTCTGCATGGTCCAAACCCTGAAATTCCGACAGCAACGGTTGTTTGGAAAGGTGCGAACTGGATGGAACGTGAAACCTTTGATTTTTTTGGTGTTAATTTTATTGGACATCCCGATTTGAGGCGCATCTTAAATGTAGATGACATGGAAGTATTTCCAATGCGAAAGGAATATCCTTTAGAGGATCCGAACCGCGTAGATAAGAAAGATTTATATTTCGGCCGTTAATTTTATACGATATGAGCGAATTTATAAGCAAGATAACATCTAATCAGCCTGTCTTCGAAGATAATGATCCTCAAGACGAGCTGATTACCCTAAATATTGGCCCCACGCATCCGGCTACGCATGGCGTATTTCAGAACGTGGTGCAAATCGATGGCGAGCGTATTGTGAGTGGTGTGTCCACGATTGGGTATATTCATCGAGCGTTTGAGAAAATTGCCGAACATAGACCATTTTACCAAATTACGCCATTAACGGATCGTCTAAATTATTGCTCGTCTCCGATCAATAATATGGGTTGGCACATGACGGTTGAAAAACTGCTCAAGATTGAGATTCCTAAACGGGTACAGTATATGCGCGTTATTGTTATGGAACTCGCCCGAATAGCAGATCATATTATTTGTAATGGAATTTTAGGTGTAGACACGGGAGCCTTTTCGGGCTTTTTGTACGTCATGCAGGAACGTGAATTTATCTATGAGATCTTTGAGGAAATCTGTGGAGCTCGTTTAACAACTAATATTGGTCGTATTGGTGGATTTGAGCGGGATTTCAATGCAATTGCCTTTGAAAAAATACGTGAATTCCTGAAACGTTATCCTCCCGTATTGAAAGAGTTTGAAGAGTTGTTTACTCGTAACCGCATTTTTATAGAACGAACCTCGGGTGTGGCCGCTGTCACAGCAGAGGATGCCCTGGATTATAGCTGGTCGGGGCCTATTTTACGAGCGACAGGTGTAGATTACGATGTGCGTGTACAGAATCCTTATTGCTCGTATGAGGAATTTGATTTCGATGTGCCTGTCGGTACGACAGGCGATGTCTATGATCGTTTTATGGTTCGGAATGCTGAAATGTGGCAATCGCTTCGGATTATCGAACAGGCCTTGGATAAAATTGAGAAAGAACCTAAAGGAGTATTCCATGCGGAGGTCCCCGATTTCTATTTGCCTCCAAAAGAACAGGTTTACACGAATATGGAAGCTTTGATCTATCACTTTAAAATTGTCATGGGTGAAGTAGATACACCAAAGGCCGAGGTCTATCATGCAGTTGAAGGCGCCAATGGTGAACTCGGTTTTTATTTGATCCATGATGGCGGGCGCTCGCCTTATCGTCTGCATTTTAGGAGGCCTTCGTTTGTCAATTATCAGATGTTTGCACCGATGAGTGCAGGAATGCTGATTTCTGATGCCATTATAAATATGAGTAGTCTTAATGTTATAGCCGGAGAATTAGATGCTTAGTGTAAAACAACATAATGAAAATGTAACGTTCTCTCCAGAGTTGCTGACCAAGTTTGGAGAAGTGGTAAGCCGTTATCCCGAAGGGAAGCAGAAATCTGGGTTATTGCCCATTTTACATTTGGTTCAAGCAGAATATGGCTGGGTAAGTGCAGATGCGATGGACAAAGTTGCTGTTTACCTGAATATATTGCCGATTGAAGTATATGAAGTTGCGACATTCTATACGATGTTCCTACTTCAGCCGAAAGGAAAATACGTGTTAGAGATTTGTCGTACAGGTCCTTGTTGCCTAGTTGGTGCAGAACGTATTATGGGGCATTTACAACAAAAGTTGGGTGTGAAAGAAGGCGAAGTCACAGCAGACGGACTTTTTTCATGGCGTGGTGTGGAGTGTTTGGCGGCCTGCGGCTTTGGACCCGTCCTACAGATTGGGCCTGAATATACCTTTTATGAGAATCTGACAGAAGATAAAGTCGACGAATTGATTGATAATTTAAAAGCTAAAACAGAATAAATATGGCACGTAAACTTTTGTTGACTCATATCGATGTTCCAGGCATCAATACCTTTGAGGTCTATCGGCAAAAAGGTGGTTATGTTGCTGTTGAGAAAGTCTTGAAGACAATGTCTCCTGAGGATGTCGTCGAAGAAGTTAAAAAATCTGGATTGCGTGGCCGTGGAGGAGCGGGTTTTCCAACTGGGATGAAATGGTCCTTTCTGGCCAAACCGGAAGGTGTGCCTCGTTATTTGGTTTGTAATGCTGACGAGTCTGAACCAGGTACATTTAAAGACCGTTATTTGATGACGCATATTCCCCATGCACTTATTGAAGGGATGATTGTATCCAGTTTTGCTTTGGGGGCACATACTTCCTATATCTATGTGCGGGGAGAGATGATGCCACAGATCAGAATTCTAGAGCGTGCTATTGCTGAAGCGAAGGAGAAGGGCTTTTTAGGGAAAAATATCTTAGGATCGGGGTATGATCTGGAGATCTACGTTCAACCGGGGGGGGGAGCTTATATCTGCGGAGAGGAAACGGCCTTATTGGAATCCTTAGAGGGGAAACGTGGCAATCCCCGTATTAAGCCTCCATTTCCGGCTATAGCGGGTTTATATAACTGTCCTACGGTGGTTAATAATGTGGAGTCTATTGCGACGACCGTTCCTATTATTAATTTGGGTGGAGAAGAGTATGCCAAGATCGGGGTGGAACGTAGTACCGGAACAAAATTGATTTCCGCTAGTGGAAATATTGTAAAACCGGGGGTGTATGAAATCGAACTCGGTCTACCTGTCGAAGAGTTTATCTACTCGGACGAATATTGTGGTGGTATAGCCAATGGCAAGCGTATGAAAGCCGTCGTAGCAGGTGGCTCTTCGGTACCTATTCTGCCTGCTAATCTGATTTTGAAAACAGCGGCAGGAAATAGTCGTTTGATGACCTATGAGTCATTGGCTGATGGAGGCTTCCAGACCGGTACGATGCTTGGATCCGGTGGTTTTATTGTTTTCGATGAAGACCAATGTGTGGTTCGTAATACATGGAATTTTGCTCGGTTCTACCATCATGAAAGTTGTGGACAATGTTCACCTTGTCGTGAAGGAACGGGTTGGATGGAGAAGGTACTGCATAAGATCGAGAGCGGTCACGGCTCGATGTCGGACATTGATTTACTGTGGGACGTTCAACGAAAAATAGAAGGGAATACAATTTGCCCATTGGGTGATGCTGCGGCATGGCCTGTGGCAGCTGCAATAAGACACTTTAGGGATGAATTTGAATGGCATATCCTGCATCCGGAAGAGTCACAGACGAGGAATTTTGGATTAGCGCATTATGCAGATCCTTTAGAACCAATAGTATCATAATAGAAGCTGTAACGATAAATTAATTATATCATGGCAGAAGCGGAAGATGTAAAGTTTAAGGTCACCATCGATGGTATACCGGTAGAGGTTGCTCCTGGGACAAGCATATTAAATGCAGCGAGACAGATCGGCGGCGATATAGTCCCTCCGGCAATGTGTTACTACTCCAAACTGGAGGGAAGTGGCGGTAAATGTCGTACCTGTTTGGTAAAAGTCTCCAAGGGATCTGAAAAGGACCCAAGACCGATGCCGAAATTGGTGGCATCTTGTCGTACAACGGTGATGGACGGTATGGAAGTACAAAATATTACTTCGCCAGAGGTGGTGGAAGCAAGAAAAGGTGTTGTTGAAATTTTATTGATCAATCATCCCTTAGATTGTCCAATCTGCGATCAGGCTGGTGAATGTAAATTGCAGGATCTTGGATATGAACACGGCAGTGCTAATACACGCTACGAATTCGATCGCCGTACTTTCGAACGTATTGATTTGGGCGATAAGATCCAATTGCATATGAACCGTTGTATCTTATGTTACCGTTGTGTTTATGTCGCCAATCAACTGACCGATCAACGTGTACATGGTATCTTAGGTCGTGGCGATCATGCCGAGATATCTACCTATATCGAAAATGTAATCGATAATGATTTCTCCGGCAATGTGATCGATGTATGTCCTGTTGGTGCCTTGACAGATAAAACTTTCCGTTTTAAAAATCGGGTGTGGTTTACAAAACCTGTGGATGCACATCGGGATTGTCCGACATGTTCAGGGAAGGTAACCTTATGGTATAAGGGTGAAGAGGTCATTCGGGTGACTGCCCGGAAAGATGAGTTTGGTGAAGTGGAAGAATTTATCTGTAATACCTGTCGATTTGACCAGAAAAAAACAAGTGATTGGATTTTAGAGGAACCGACAGAAATAGACCGGCATTCCGTCATTTCTGCCAATCACTATGAGTTATTTAATCCGCCGAAAGTTGTTAAGGAGAATCCGATACTACAGGAACAAAATCGCGAACAGTTGGCTAGAACAGAAAAATTGAAATAATCACAAACATGGAGTGGTCTTTTGTCATAGAAAAATTAATACTGGTGTCTATTGTATTCGTTATCACCTTGGTGATCGCGATGTATTCGACACTTGCGGAACGTAAAATTGCAGGCTTTATGCAAGATCGATATGGTCCTGACCGGGCTGGTATCTTCGGGATCTTGCAACCCTTATGCGACGGTGGAAAGTTCTTCTTTAAGGAGGAAATCATTCCCGCAGGTGCACATAAGGTCCTGTTTATTTTGGGACCTACAATTGCAATTATAACGGCATGTATCAGTTCTGCTGTTATTCCCTGGGGGCAGGAATTGCAAATTGGAGATCGTACGATTTCTTTGCAAGTTGCACAAGGCATCAATGTTGGTGTATTGTATATGTTTGGTGTGATTGCATTGGGTGTATATGGTATTATGCTGGGCGGTTGGGCTTCCAATAACAAGTTTTCGCTTATGGGCGCAATTCGAGCGGCATCACAGAGTATCAGCTATGAGATCGCCATGGGGTTGTCCCTAATTGCTTTACTGATGGTCACGCGTACATTGACGCTAGAAGAAATTGTTGCACAGCAGTCTGGCTTTGTCAATTGGAATATCTGGGCGCAACCATTGGGTTTCATCATCTTTATGGTCTGTGCTTTTGCAGAATGTAATCGGGTACCTTTTGATTTACCGGAGTGTGAGACGGAACTGGTGGGCGGTTACCATACGGAATATTCTTCGATGAAATTGGGGCTTTATATGTTTTCCGAATACATCAATATGTTCGTCTCTTCTGCATTGATGGCATCACTTTATTTTGGCGGCTATAATTTTCCTTTTATGAATGATCTGGGATGGTCGGCCAATATAATCACTATTGTTGGTGTGATCGTATTCTTCGTGAAGATATTGTTGTTTATCTTTTTCTTTATGTGGGTACGCTGGACTTTACCACGTTTCCGATATGATCAATTGATGAATTTGGGCTGGAAGATGTTGATCCCATTAGCGATAGCGAATATTGTACTGACGGGAATATTTACATTGATTAAAGATACATATTTCTCATAAGGAATATCCTTCCTGAGAAGCAAATATATAATGGACACCGATTGGATACTCCATAGGGCCATTGAAGACAAAACGAGCATAGCGAGCTCATGAAATAATTATTTACAGATGAACGAGTTTTTATGCAACTGACCAATCGTAAAAAAGTAATTGAACAAAAGCCGATGACATTCTCGGAAAGAATTTATTTCCCTGCTATTATCAAAGGCTTACGCATTACATTAAGGCATTTTTTTAAGAAAATCCCGACTATTAAATATCCTGAAGAAATAAGACCATATTCGAAAAATTTCAGGGGGCAGCATTCACTTAAGCGTGATGAAGAGGGACGCGAGCGTTGTACAGCTTGTGGGCTATGTGCTTTGTCCTGTCCAGCGGAGGCGATCACGATGACTGCTGCTGAACGGAAAAAAGGCGAAGAACATCTTTATCGTGAGGAAAAATATGCGTCTGTGTATGAAATCAATATGTTGCGTTGTATTTTCTGTGGCCTTTGTGAAGAGGCCTGTCCTAAAGAAGCCATCTATTTGGATGGTCCGCATGTGACAGCAGACTATCTCCGTAAGGACTTTATCTATGGAAAAGATAAATTGGTCGAACCAACTTTTGATATTACCAAATTAAAGAGCTAAACCAGGAAATTATGACAGTATTTTATTTTGTAGCCTTCTTGTCTATTTTCTTTGCGCTGATGACCATTTTTACAAAAAATCCTGTGCATAGTGTATTGTATTTAGTCATCACATTTTTTACGTTTACGGTGCATTATATACTCTTAAATGCGCAGTTTTTGGCTGTGGTAAATTTCATCGTCTATATGGGAGCAATCATGGTCTTATTTTTATTCGTGTTGATGTTGCTCAACCTGAATAAAGATACCGAACCTATGAAATCCAATTTGGTCAAGTTTATGGGCGTTATTGCGGGCTGTTGCTTACTGGTGACTTTTTTCGGCGTATACCGTGTCTTTGATATTTCGAATCCACTTACCGTTGTTAATCCGGAAATCGGACTGGTTAAGAACCTAGGTAAAGTGTTGTTTAACGAATTTTTGCTTCCTTTTGAACTATCATCACTCTTGTTGTTGACGGCCATGATCGGAGCGATATTATTAGCTAAGAAAGAACCTAAACAAATCTAATGGAAACAGTTGTTCAACAGTTGCAGGGGGTGCCAATAAATCACTATTTGATTTTTTGTACGATTATTTTTGCTATTGGTGTTATTGGTGTTCTTATTCGCCGTAACGTCATCATTATCATGATGTCCATTGAGTTGATGCTTAACGCAGTCAATCTTCTTTTGGCTGCATTTTCCGTGCAGCATGGCGATTCGTCAGGACAGGTGTTTGTCTTCTTTATTATGGCATTGGCGGCAGCGGAGGTTGCTGTAGGGCTTGCGATTATTATTATGGTATATCGGAATACGAAGTCTGTGGATATCGATTCCTTAAATAAACTTCGTTGGTAGAACTTAAGAAATAAATACGATGAGTGAATTAGTTTGGTTGATTCCCCTTTTGCCCTTAATTGGGTTTATAGTGAATGGATTGGGTAGGAATACGTTGTCCAAAGGTATGGTAGGCACCATAGGCAGTGCTGTAGTTCTTATTTCTTTTGTGTGCAGCTGCATTCTTTTCTCTGAAGTGTATCAAGCGAGACAGGCTGGACAAGCAGGCATTATTGAACAACACGTATTTGATTGGATTACAGTAGGGAATTTGAAGATAGGACTTTCCTTTTTGGTAGATCCTTTGAGCGCAATCATGCTTTTGATTGTTACAGGAATTGGTTTCCTGATTCATGTTTATTCGGTCGGTTACATGCATCATGATAAAGGCTTTGGTAAGTTTTTCGCTTATCTAAATCTCTTCATCTTTTTTATGTTGCTATTGGTATTGGGATCCAATTACCTGGTCATGTTCATAGGTTGGGAAGGTGTAGGACTATGTTCTTATTTATTGATCGGATTTTGGTATAAGAATAGTTCGTATGCAAATGCAGCAAAAAAAGCATTTGTGATGAATAGAATAGGTGATTTAGGTTTTCTACTTGCGGTATTTTTAATACTTGGAACTTTTGGGTCCTTAGAATTTTCAACTGTATTTTCATCGGCCAAGAATTTTGCTGTTGGTGATATCACAGTCGTTAGCATTACCATTTTGTTATTTATTGCTGCAACAGGTAAATCGGCGCAGATACCTTTGTTTACCTGGTTGCCAGATGCCATGGCTGGCCCGACACCCGTGTCGGCTCTGATCCATGCAGCGACGATGGTTACGGCCGGTATTTATATGATTGCACGTTCCAATGTCTTATTTATCCTTTCACCGTTTACCTTGCAGCTCATTTCTGTCATCGCTATTTGTACAGCCCTATTGGCTGCTGCGATTGCGTTGACACAAAATGATATTAAGAAAGTATTGGCTTATTCCACAGTTTCACAATTGGGCTATATGTTTCTTGGCCTTGGTGTCGGAGCATTTACAGGAGCGTTTTTCCATGTATTGACGCATGCCTTTTTTAAAGCGTTACTATTCCTAGGGGCGGGATCTGTTATACATGGTATGAGTGAAGAACAGGATATGCGTAACATGGGAGGTTTAAAAAAGGCGATGCCAGTTACCTATCTGACGATGTTGATGGGAACCATCGCGATTGCTGGGATTCCACCTTTTTCTGGCTTTTTCTCCAAAGATGAAATATTGGCCGGTGCATTTATAGCGAGTCCAGTTTTATGGGGTTTAGGTTTTATTGGTGCTTTAATGACCGCATTCTATATGTTTAGAATGCTATTTATGACATTTTCCGGTACATTTCGGGGGACAGATGAACAAAAGCATCACTTGCATGAATCTCCAAAAAGTATGACAATGCCGTTGATTGTATTAGCTATACTTTCTGTCCTTGGCGGTGTCATCAATTTGCCGGCCGTTTTGGGTGGCAACCATTGGCTTGAGAATTTCCTATCCCCTGTTTTTTCAGAAGGAAAAGCTCTAATGCCTGAGACACATCATTTGGAGCACAGCACGGAGTATCTATTAATGGCCGTTTCTGTGGTTGGTGTATTGATTATGGTAGCTTTGGCTTTCAATATGTATGTCAAACGTCAATACAAAGCAAATGAGGATGCCAGAGGTTTCTTGGGCAATCTTTCTTACCATAAGTTTTACGTGGATGAGCTCTACGATAGCATCATTGTACGTCCAATCAATTGGCTCTCGTCTTTCTTCGGGAATGTCGTGGATCAACGTGGTATTGACGGTGTTGTTAATGGTGCCGGTAAGGCAACATTCGACATCGGAAAGGTATTGCGTTTGCTCCAGAATGGTAATGTTGGTTTTTATTTATTGATGATGGTAATTGGGGTGATTGCCATTTTCATCTATGGATTGTTGAGTCTTTAATTTTGGTATAATCGATGGATAACTTGTTTTTACTTATTTTATTGCCGTTAATCAGCGCGTTGATTCTAGCTTTCTTAAAGACTAATGCTGCAAAGTCAATAGCCTTAATTTTATCGGTAGTTTCTTTGGCGTTGACTATTCCGTTTCTTTGTACTTTTGACGCAAATGGTGGAATGCAATTTGAACAAAATTGGCTATGGATTTCTTCGTTGCATATTCATTTTCATATCGGTGTTGATGGAATTAGCCTGCCTCTTGTTTTATTGACCAATGGGTTGATGCCTTTAATTATTGCAACGACCTTTAAGAAAGGATATAAAGGAAACTTTTATTCCCTAATGGCTTTTATGCAATCGGGTTTATTGCTTGTATTTACGGCTTTGGATGCATTTACCTTTTATGTCGGATGGGAGGTTGCCTTAATTCCAATCTATTTTATTTGTGCACTATGGGGAGAAGGAGATCGTATTCGTGTAAATTTAAAATTCTTTATCTATACTTTTTTGGGCAGTCTTTTGATGTTGATCGGGATTCTCTATCTCTACCAGCAAGTGCCCAACCGTGATTTTGAATGGACATCTTTTATCGCATTGGATTTAGGGGAAAATACACAGCGTTGGTTGTTTTGGGCTTTCTTTGTGGCTTTCGCCATCAAAATACCAATTTTTCCTTTTCATACTTGGCAACCGAACACGTATACCAATGCGCCAGCGGCAGGTACCATGCTGTTGGCTGGTATTATGCTGAAAATGGGAGTTTATGGTTTGATGCGGTGGTTATTGCCAATAGCGCCAGCCGGTGTCGCGCTGTATGGGCATTTCGCGATGATCTTATGTGTGATCGGGATCGTTTATGCCTCTATCATTGCAATTAAACAAGACGATGTGAAACGATTGATCGCCTATTCATCTATCGCGCACGTCGGCTTAATCAGTGCTGGTGTCTTTACATGGAATACAAATGGTCTAAGCGGAGCAACTATCCAAATGCTGAATCACGGTATTTCGGTGATCGGGTTATTCTATGTGTTGGACATTGTGCAGCAGCGTACACAGACACGTAGTCTGTCGGAGCTGGGCGGGATAGCCAGCAAGGCACCACGGTTGGCCATATTCTTTATGATTATTTGCATGGGCGCAGTGGGGCTACCCTTGACCAATGGATTTATTGGCGAGTTTTTGTTATTGAAAGGTGTGTTTCAATACGGGTTTTGGTTTGCTGTCTTCGCTGGTTTAACTTTGATTTTGGGGGCAGTTTATATCCTTAGGCTTTATCAGGGAACGATGTTGGGAGAGACTACTGAGAGAACGGTACAATTTGAGGATGTAAGCGGTACGGAATTGGTGGTATTGACCTTAGTTTCGGTCTTGATCCTTTATATTGGTATATTTCCTAATTTCCTATTGAATCTTTCTGCAGGTTCGGTGGAAGTTTTAAGTACATTTTTAGGCAGATAATAGATATATTTTTTTGTATGGGTGCAATAATTACACTTTCAATATTAGCATTAGTCGTCCTTTATCTCGGCTTATTCAAGATGAAATCTATGCTATTGCCTGTTTCTATTCTTGGATTCTTGGTGGCTATTGGTTTCTTATGGAATGACTGGACCTCTACCAGTGGCCCCCTTTATAGTGGGATGGTTCATTTTGACCACTATGCTATCGCTTTTTCGATCCTATGTATCGCGGTTACCTTGTGCATCTTTGTTATCTCAAAAGGATATTTTGATGAAGAGGGACAAATTGCGGAATATTATTCGCTGTTAATTTTCTCGCTTACTGGTGCTGTTCTTGTCAATAGTTATCATAATTTTTCGATGCTTTTTTTAGGTATTGAAATTATGTCTGTGGCGCTTTATATTTTGGTCGGTATACGTAAAAGAGACAAGGTATCAAATGAAGCTGCATTAAAGTACTTTTTAATGGGGGCTTTCTCTACGGGCTTTCTGCTGTTTGGTATTGCCCTATTGTACGGTGCCACAGGATCATTTGATTTAAGTGAAATCAAAGACTATGTTGTCAATAACCCGCAGGCAATTTCGCCTTTGTTCTATGGGGGGATATTGCTTCTCATTGTGGGACTGACCTTCAAGGTGGGGGCTGTTCCTTTTCATTTCTGGACACCAGATGTTTATGATGGGGCTCCGATATTGATTACAAGTTATATGAGCACGGTCGTTAAAGTTGCTTCTTTCGCTGGATTATTGCGTTTATTCAGTTATAGTCTATTGCCTTTACAAGATTTTTGGACGCCGGTATTCTTAGTGATTGCTATTCTCACCTTATTTGTTGGAAATATTTCTGCATTAATGCAGTCTTCGTTCAAACGTATGCTTGCTTATTCAAGTGTTTCGCATGCCGGGTATATGTTATTTGCGATTGTAGCAGTAGGGGCCACTTCGGCTAATAGTATCTTTGCTTATGGCCTTGCCTATTCGCTAGCAACCATTGTTGCCTTTACGGGATTGATCCTTGTCAAGAAAACAACTGGCTCCGAGCATTTTGAAGCTTTTAATGGCTTGGGCAAACGAAATCCTTTGCTCGCATTTGCCATCACGATAGCCATGCTTTCTCTTGCGGGAATACCACTGACAGCTGGATTTATCGGTAAGTTTATGATGTTTTCTTCTGTTATGGAAAATTATCATATTGTTTTGCTCGTATTGGCAGTAATCAATGCAGGCATTGCCGTGTATTACTACTTAAAAGTTGTAGTCGCCATGTACTTTAGAGATAGTGATGAATCTTGTGTTAATGTACAGTGGAATTATTCATTTGTATTATTCCTTGCCGTAATGCTTACAATCTTAATTGGGGTATATCCAGACTGCCTTTTAAAATTAATATAAAGTTTCTGTTAAAATACTTGTTGTTTATTAGAGCATGGCGATTTCGCTGTGCTTTTTTTATTTTTATTGGTATAACTCTTGAATACAAATTGTATATTGTAAAAAAGAAATCCTATCAATTGGAAGATGGTGTTTAAAGTGTGTGTTAAATCTTTTTCGATTCGTGTTTTATGTGTGTTACTTTTCTTCGTTATCTGCGGAGAAGTAATTGCACAGGACTTTATTCGTGGAAAGGTTGTCGATGCACAAACAGGAAAAGGTATTTCACGGGTTTCAATCAACTGGCTGGGGGAAGATAGTGGTGGTAGTAGCGATACCCTTGGGTATTTTAAGATTCAAGATATCAAGAAATACAGACAGCTTGTATTTGGAGCAGTGGGGTATGAGCGGCGGACGGTGGATGTTCGTCGTTTACAGGATTCCATGCTGACCGTGCATTTAATTGCTTCGAATAATACATTAGAGGAGGTCGTGGTCAATAGAAAAAACAAAAAGCCTAAAGATCCAGCTATTGCACTGATTGAACAGGTTATTGCACATCGACCACAAAATCATTATACCCGCATACCTGAAATTCGTTTTGATGAATACGAGAAGACGCAATTTGGTTTTGTCAATCCTGAAGATAAAGCGAAGAAGTTCCCGAAGCCATTTCGCTTTCTCTTTGAAAATATAGATTCTACCGCTTTCCGGGGGCAGACGATTGCACCCTTCTATTTGGAGGAAAACTATTCCAATGTCTATTCATCCCATAATCCAGATCGCAGTAAGAAGATTGTCGTCAGCCACAATCAGACCGAATTGAATCCACGTTTTTTTAACAATGACAATTGGCAAACTCGGTTTCAGACGATACTCCGTGATGTTGATCTCTATGATAATACCATTCAGATCACAAACAAAGGAGTCTTGAGTCCAATTGCTGCGGGTGCTACAGCGTTCTATAGGTACAAAATTCAAGATACGATCAAGATTGAAGGCAAGGATTATATTGAGCTCCATTTTGAAGGTAAATCGGCCATTGATCTGCTCTTCTATGGTGATCTCTTGATTTCAGATGATACAAGGTATGCTGTTCATCGCGCGACATTGAATATCGGACGTACGGCAAATATCAATTGGATAAATGACGTGCAGATAGATCTCAGCTATAGCGAATTTAAAAACGGTAGCATGCTACCGGTTCATGCAGATTTGAAAATGTTATTTGGTGGGAGCAAGGAGGATGTATTGTATGGGCGCAGGGAAACCCAATACCTGGGACATCGCACGGATTCTATTTCGAATGAGAATTTTGCTGGTGTACCTGTTGAAAAAAGGTATCTCCTCCAGTCCGCACCGCAGGTACCCATAGTAGGGGTTAGACCTAGCCCGTTAAGTCATGCTGAATTAGGGGCATATCAAAAAGTTGATTCGGTGCAGAATATGCGTTCCTTTAATCAGTTGGTAGCATTGGGTTATTTATTGGCAAAGGGGTATTATAATGCTGGGAAAGTTGAGTTTGGTCCACTGGAATATCTTTATAGCCGTAATAATTATGAGGGGAATCGCTTCAGGATGAGTGGTCGAACGACACGCTTATTCTCGGAAAAGGCCTACATTGAAGGATACACAGCCTATGGCGATAAGGACAAAGAGCTAAAGTATTACCTGAGTACGGCATTTACGTTAAATGGAGAACGTATTGTTCAGTTTCCGGCAAATTATTTACGCTTTACCGTACAGCATGATGTGATGGAACCAGGGCGAGGTTTGGGTTTTTTAAAAGGAGATGGTTTCTTCCGTTCTTTTGGAAAAAACAGGCCTAATAAATGGCAGTTTAATGATATCTATCGAATCGATCATCTGATCGAATTTGGGAACCATGTTAGCGTAGGAACGGCATTTACACATACCCGCAGACAACCACGCGGTGATTTGTTTTATATCAATAGCCTACCTTTACCTGATACAATCCGCCAAGTCAATACAAATGATCTACAGCTGATTTTGCGTTGGGCTCCGAATGAAGAATTTACGTATCATAATCTCGACAGAGGAACAGTAGAAAATAAATATCCCATTTTTACTCTGCAATATAATAAAGGGCTGAAAGGTTTTTGGGGCGCAGATTATAGTTATGATGCGTTACGCTTTAGCATCTTCAAACGATTATTCTTATCTCCGGCGGGACAGGCCGATTTTGAGTTTTCAGGAGGAAGAATTTGGGGGAAACACCTGCCTTATACCTTACTGGAACTTCCGGAGGTCACTAAAGATAAACAAGGGCCGTTGGTGAATTTTGACTTGATGGCTACCTCGGAATTTGTTTCAGATCAGTTTTTGAAATTGACTTATTACCACAATTGGAATGGTTTCTTTTTCAATAGAATTCCGTTGTTCAGACGGTTAAAGTGGCGTGAAGTGACGGGATTCAAGGCTTTTTATGGAAAGTTAAGCGATGCCAACAATCCTTTTGTTACGCCCGAAAATATTCAGTTTGAGGCGGACAAAGATGGTATTATTCAAACAAAAGCCGTGCGTAACAAACCTTATGTAGAAGGACTTGTGGGGGTGGATAATATCTTTAAATTGATTAGATTAGAGTATAAAAAGAGATTAAGCTATAAAGGCGGTGAAGGTGTACCTTCTGATACTTTTACGGCATCCTTACATTTTAATTTTTAGCAATTATGGTTCAATATTCAAATTTAAAGTATGCCATTAAAGATCATATTGGCTATGTCATCATTAACCGCGAACCGCAACTGAATGCCTTAAATCAGGAAACGCTTGATGAATTGCAAGATATCTTCAAACATTTTAATTCCGATGATCATGTAAGGGGTATTATCCTGACCGGCGCTGGACATAAAGCATTTGCCGCGGGCGCGGATATCAAGGAATTTATGGATTTGTCTGTGATTCAGGCGCGATGGCTTAGTGAAAGAGGACATATTATTTTTACGGATCTTATCGAAGCTTCTCCGAAGCCAGTTATTGCTGCTATAAATGGATATGCGTTAGGCGGAGGACTCGAGATGGCTTTGGCTTGTCATATTCGTATCGCTTCTGAAAATGCCAAAATGGGACTTCCGGAGGTTTCTTTGGGCCTTATTCCAGGTTACGGTGGTACGCAGCGTTTGCCCAAATTGATCGGAAAAGGACAAGCTATGCAAATGATTTTAACGGGTGATATGATTGATGCGCAGCGAGCTTATGAACTAGGACTGGTCAATGAGGTGATCGCGCAGGATAAATTAATTGCCCGAGCGGAGGAAATACTCCAAAAGATATTTACACGCTCGCGCGTTGCGGTGGCAAATGCTATTGCTGCCATTAACGCCGCTGAAGATAAAGAACAAAACGGGAATAAGGTGGAAATGGATGCCTTCGGACATCTTTTCGGAACAGAAGATTTCAAAGAAGGTGTTTCAGCATTTTTAGCGAAAAGGACACCCAATTTTGAATAATGCCGCAGTACTTCGTTAACGCTATACGTCGTGTATTGGTAGGTTTGAGTGTCGATGAAGAGATGAGATAAGGCCAAGAAAAGATGTTCGGATTGAGCGCAAATAGTTTAGAGGCAATTGGTTAAGATCGCTCATAAATCTGGATCTGAAAGGTTTAACCGATATTATTTTTGATATTTTCTGCGATATTCTTGTGGCGACATTTTCATTTCTCTTGTAAACGCTTTTGAAAAATGAAAGGGGTCATAGAAGTGGAGTTTGAATGCGATTTCTTTAATCTTAAGTAGTGTGAATTGCAGGTAAGAGCATGCTCTTTGCATACGGAGTTGATTGTAATACACCATGGGTGGGTAAGAGGTTTTCTGCTTGAACAAGTTAATAAGATGTGATTTGGAATAGTTGAAATGTGCTGAAATATCATCCAAATTAATATTGTTTTCTAGATTGTCTTTCATAAATATGATGATGTCCTGTATGATATTGTCTACTTGAATTCGGTTACTTTCTCTAAACTGCGCCTGATATTGAATGGAAGCTAAAAAATATTGAAAGCAAAAACTTGTATACGCCAAATTTTCTGGACTGTACCCCATTTCCAGGTTTTTGTAGATGCTTTCGAAGAGCTGGATGCGATTGGCATGTTTGTTTGAATCTGTGTCATCTATATGAATCACTTCGCCCATGATATGTTTGAAAAGAGCTGCATCTGTTCCGGCGAAATGAATCCAATAGATGCTCCAGGGATCATTAGATTTTGCGCCATAACAATGTGCACTATCTCTCGGGATGATATATACATCGTTTCTTTTCAGGTTGTGCATTGTTTCATCCTGTTTTATCCAACCACTTCCTTCTTCGCAATAAATCAGAATATATTCCTTACATCCTTCTTGACGGTCACGGTAGTGTTTTTTTGCATTGGGATAATAGCCGATATGTGTGATGTATAACTTTGATGTGATGTTATTGCCTGCCTGGTAATTGCATACGGCATAGGGAAGGACAATCGCCTTTTCTCCTTTGAATCCTTCAGCGATGACATCTGGGTTTTGTTTCATAAATCGAGCTTGTTTTTGGTTATCCTTATAAAAATAGTAATATTTTACATGTTTATCGTGTTCACTTACATGATTCTCCCCAAGTATTCCATTAATTTTACCTAAGTAAATCTAAATATGTAAACTCTTATGCAAAAGACTACGACGACCTATCTGCTATTGATCACTTTTGTGGCTGCTATTGGTGGATTTCTATTTGGGTATGATTGGGTAGTTATTGGAGGTGCGAAGCCATTTTACGAGGCTTATTTTCATTTGGAGTCCGATCCTGCATTGCAGGGATGGGCCATGTCTTCGGCGATTGTGGGAAGCTTTGTTGGTGTACTACTCTCGGGGGGATTGGCAGATCGCTATGGCAGAAAGCCACTGATTTATACCGCTGCAATTTTATTTATAATTTCTGCATTGGGAACTGGTATGGCGTCCGAACTTGACACCTTTATTATCTATCGGATTTTGGGTGGAATAGGTATAGGTGTAGCCTCCAATCTGGCTCCGATGTATATAGCGGAAATCGCCCCCGCAGAAAGTCGGGGAAAATTTGTATCGGTCAATCAATTGACTATTGTACTGGGCATACTTGCAGCACAAGTGGTCAATTGGCTCATTGCAAAGCCAGTTTTAGCCGGAGAATCTATTCTAGAAACCTGGAATGGGCAAGAGGGGTGGAGATGGATGTTCTGGGCAGGAGCGATCCCCGCGGTCATTTTTTTGCTGCTACTTTTCCTGATTCCCGAAAGTCCCCGTTGGTTGTATACGAAAGGGAAGCACGAACAGGCAAAGCGCGTGTTTTTACGCATGGGTGGAGATGAGTACGCAGCAGAAAATATACGTTCTATTGCCGAGGCGGCTGAACTAAGTCAGGGTAAAACCCGAAAGAGAAATTTATTTCAGGGCAAGCTGCTGCGGTTGTTGTTGCTAGGGAGTTTTATTGCGGTTTTTCAGCAGTGGTGTGGGATTAATGTTATTTTTAATTATGCCCAAGAAATCTTTACGGCTGCTGGATATACAGTTTCGGGGATGCTTTTCAATATTATTATCACTGGAGTGATCAATGTAATTTTTACATTCATTGGTATGTATCTGGTTGATCGAATTGGTCGTCGTGCATTGATGCTCTTCGGATCGGCAGGTCTTTTTGTGATCTATATTGCCTTAGGAGCGTGTTATTATTTCAATTGCAGTGGCATTTTTGTGCTTCTCCTTGTGCTAGCCGGAATTGCGGTGTATGCGATGACCTTGGCTCCTGTAACTTGGGTAATTATCGCCGAAATATTCCCTACCGCTGTAAGGGCACAGGCCATGGCGATTGCGACATCGTTATTATGGATTGCATGTTTTGTGCTCACGTATACTTTTCCTTTATTGAATCAAAATCTGGGCGCAGCTGGTACATTCTGGTTGTATGGTGGAGTCTGTTTTATCGGTTATCTGTTTCTGTGGAGCCGATTGAAAGAGACCAAAGGAAAAAGCTTAGAAGAAATTGAACAAGAACTGGAAAGATAATTGGCACTTGAATAATCAACACTGGAATAATCAACCCAACCTATATAAACCTATTAGCGTATTAAGAAAATGACAGAATTGACTCGTTACCTCATAAAATCAACAGTTGACCAGAAAGGGATCGTAAAAGCATGGGAGGAGCAGATTGCTATTCCAACATACGAGATTGGGACGATGGAGAAGAATCCCATATTTGCCGAAAAGCGCGTATACCAAGGTAGCTCGGGGGTAGTATATCCCTATCCGATCATAGAGAAAATTAGCGATCAAAAGCGAAACAAGATCTATCAAGCGCTATTTCTTGAAAATGAATATATCAAGGTGATGATTCTTCCAGCTTTAGGTGGACGGGTCCATATGGCTTATGATAAAGTTAGAGAACGACATTTCGTTTACTATAATGAAGTTATCAAGCCCGCTTTGGTTGGGCTCACTGGTCCTTGGATTTCCGGAGGGATTGAATTTAATTGGCCTCAGCATCATAGACCGACTACTTTTATGCCAACAGCGCATTTAATCGAACACAACAGCGATGGAAGTATTACGGTTTGGTGCAATGAAATCGAACGTATGTTTCGGATGAAGGCCATGCAGGGATTTACTTTGCATCCCGACAAAGCATATCTAGAAATTAAGGTTCAAGTGTATAATCGGACAGCATTGCCACAAACCTTTCTGTGGTGGGCCAATCCGGCTGTTGTTGTGAATGACGACTATTATTCCGTCTTCCCGCCCGATGTCAATGCCGTTTTTGATCATGGAAAGCGAGAGGTTTCTTCTTTCCCCATTGCTACTGGGACCTACTATAAGTACGATTACTCAGCTGGTGTTGATATAGCACAATACAAGAATATTCCTGTTCCGACATCCTATATGGCCATTCAATCGAAATACAATTTCGTTGGCGGCTATGAGGCCGGTGCTACCAATGCGGGGATGTTACATGTGGCCGATCATCACATTTCTCCGGGGAAAAAACAGTGGACTTGGGGAAATGGTGATTTTGGTGTCGCTTGGGATAGAAACCTGACAGATGAAAATGGACCCTACATTGAATTGATGGCTGGTGTATATACAGATAATCAGCCTGATTTTGCTTGGTTACAACCCTATGAAGTGAAATCCTGGTCTCAGTATTTTATGCCCTACGCAGAAGTCGGACAGGTGAAAAATGCAACAAAAGATGTGGTGCTCAATATGGAGATTAGGGAGCAGGCCGCTCATATTGTCTTATATACAACGGGGACGTATGAAAGCATACGCATTTTGTTACGCAATACGGTAGGTAAAATCTATTTGGACGAACAAGTGGACTGTTCTCCTCGAAATATTTATACCACAAGTGTTGCTGGATTGGACAGTGTACCAACCGAACTCATATTGACTGTGTATGATAAAAATAACCATGAAATATTGGTCTATCAGCAAGAGCAGGCAAAGGATGCTAAAGATATACCCAAACCAGCACAGGCAGCGTTGCTGCCCGAAGATATTCGTTCTATCGAAGAATTGTTTTTGACGGGACAGCATTTGGAGCAGTACCGACATGCAACTTATAATCCATTGGATTATTATAAGGAAGCGCTGCGACGTGAACCGAACGATCTCAGATGTAATAATGCAATGGGTGCTTTATTGTTGCGAAATGGTAAGATAGAGGAGTCTATTCCTTATTTTGAGACCGCTATCGCACGCGCTACTGAGCGTAATCCCAATCCCTATGATGGAGAACCTTATTACAATCTAGGTGTAGCTCTGCAACTATCTGGGGATTTGAATGGAGCTTATGCATCTTTCTACAAAGCCACATGGAATGCCGCCTGGAAGGATTCTGGCTATTTTGGTTTGGCACAAATTGATGCGAAGAGAGGCGACTGGAAAGCTGCTTTGGAAAAAATAGATCACTCATTGAGCCGAAATTGGTGTCACCATAAAGGAAGACAGCTGAAGGCCTCTATTTTAAGAAAACTTGAGGCAAAAGATGCCGCTTTAGCATGTATTCAAGAATCAATGGAATTGGATCTGTTTAATATGGGCTGTCGATTCGAATGGTACCTGTTAACACAAGAAGAATCGATATTCTCTCCTATTCTCGATTTAGCGCGTGTAAATATTCATAGCGTGATAGAGTACGCATTGGATTTTGCGCATGCTGGTCTGTATGAAGAAGCATCTTTACTCCTGGAAAAAACCATTGAAGACGCAACCTTAGTTTACCCGATGGTATATTATACACTAGGTTATTTTGCGACTCATTTAGGTTTGCATGACAAGGCAAAAACTTATTGTGATCAAGCTGTCATTATGGATCCTACCTACTGTTTTCCAAATCGTTTGGAAGAGATCGCAATTCTCCGACATGCCATCGTTTTAAATAGTGCTGACGCAAAGGCCTCTTATTATCTGGGCAATCTTTGGTATGGAAAGAGACAGCATCAGGATGCGGTAGAATGTTGGGAGCATGCGATCCAATTGGATAGACAGTTTCCTACCGTTTTTCGCAATTTGGCCTTAGCTTATTATAATCGGATAGGCAAGAAGAAAGAAGCCGTTACCTTATTGGAGCGGGCATTTTCATTGGATGAAACTGATGCACGTTTACTCATGGAGCTTCATCAGCTCTATAAGAAGGAGGGCCGCTCTTACAAAGAGAGGTTGGCGTTACTTGATCGATATCCGGATTTGGTGACGCTTAGAGATGATCTATTCTTGGAGCGGATCACCCTATTTAATCTCTTGGGCGAATATGAGCGCGCGAAAACGTTACTTGCTTCCCGTCAGTTTAAGCCTTGGGAAGGAGGAGAAGGCAAGGTCTCTCGTCAATACACAATATGTCAGCTCGAATTGGCTAAAGAATCGATACTGCAAAATGAGCTGCTGCAGGCGCTTTCCTTGCTAGAGGCAATTGATTATTATCCACATAACCTTGGTGAAGGTAAGCTGATTACAATGGAAGAAAACGACATTCACTATTATAAGGGGCTTGTTTATCGTTTATTGGGTCGGGAAGAAGAAGCTAAAGTTTATTTCTATAAAGCAACAGAAGGTGCTGATGAACCCCAGCAAGCCCTTTTCTATAATGATCCACAACCAGATAAGATATTTTATCAGGGTTTAGCCTGGCGTGAGCTTGGTGATCCAAGGCGAGCTGAGCAACGTTTTCAATGTTTAATAGATCATGGAAAGTTATTGATTGATAAGCCTTTTAAAATAGATTATTTTGCAGTTTCCTTACCTGATATGGATATTTGGGAGGAAAATCTGGATGATAAGAATAAAATACATTGTCTTTATGTCATGGGATTGGGGTATTTGGGGAATGGAGATCGTGCTTTGGCAATGGATTATTTCGCACAAGTCCAACAGTTGGATCCCAATCACCAAGGGAGCCAAGTTATCATGCATTCTTTCTTAGGTGAAACTTCTTTAAAGAATTAATTTCAGTATGTATCGCTATATCATTGTATTCGTCATTCTATTTCAAAGTTACACGGTCTGGGCAGATGGGGTAAATCGTCTTGACCTTGCAGGTGTATGGAAATTACGGCTTGATCCCGAAGATGTCGGTATCCAGCAGGGCTGGGCTGGTAAATCGTTCGAAACATCGATCAAATTACCAGGAACAACAGATGATGCGGGTTTAGGAACCGTAAATACGTTGACACCTGCTCTTGCCAAACCTCAGCTTTCGCATTTAACGCGAGCACATCGCTATGTGGGGGCAGCATGGTATACACGGGAACTTTCAATTCCGGCAGGTTGGGCTGGTAAGGAGATGATCTTAACCCTCGAACGTGTCCTTTGGGAGTCTATGGTTTGGATCGACGGGGTAGCAGTGGTACAAAAACAACGGAGCCTTGTCAGTCCGCATGAGTTTGACTTAAGTTCACTTCTGAACAATGGAAAGAAACATCGGTTGACAATCCGCGTAGATAACAGAAAGAAGCTCCCAATCAGCGTTGATGATATGGCGCATGCCTATACCGATCATACCCAAATTATTTGGAATGGTATTCTTGGAAAGATTGCTATTCAGGCCTATGATGCGGTGCGTCTGAAGTCGGTGTCTGCTAGCCCTAATCTAGCGAAAAAGGAAATCAATCTGCAGATCAATCTCCGTAATAAACTAGCAAAGGGCGTTGTCGGTAAACTGAAAATAGAGGTAAAAGACAAAATGGGTTCCCTGCCACCGGTTGAAAAAACCATTCAGCTCTCGCCGGGGGATTCAGCGATCAACTTAAGCTACTTTCTTGGTGACAAACTGAAACTTTGGAGCGAATTTTCACCGCATTTGTACGACATCGATCTGGAGTTGAAAGCCACAGATGCCGTATCAACGTTGCGGACCTCAATAGGTATGCGTGAGCTTTCTACAGATGGGACTATCCTAAAAGTCAATGGTGAGCCTTTATTTTTAAGAGGAACATTGGAATGCAGTATTTTCCCATTAACGGGACATCCGCCGATGGATAAAGCCGGTTGGAGAAAAGTCTTTCTGACAGCGCGCGAATGGGGGCTAAATCATCTGAGGTTTCATTCATGGTGTCCTCCTGAGGCGGCCTTTGCTGTTGCCGACGAATTGGGATTCTATCTTCAAATTGAGTTGCCAATTTGGGAGAATAATATTGGTAAAGATGAAGGAGTGATGAATTTTCTCTATGAAGAGGCTGATCGAATAATGCAGACTTATGGAAATCATCCGTCCTTTTGTTTTTGGAGTATGGGTAATGAGCTGAGTGGTGATTTCAATGCACTGAATGCTTTGGTAAAACACATCAAGGAGAAAGACAGACGGCATCTTTATACGGCAACTTCTTTTACATTCCAGCAAGGGCATGGTGTGAAAGAAGAACCCTATGATGATTATCTGATTACCCAGTGGACAGCTAAAGGCTGGGTACGGGGACAAGGTGTATTTAATAGCGAAGCACCCACATTCAATAAAAATTACAGCACTTCTTTGGAAGGAATTTCGATTCCGGTCGTGACGCACGAAATAGGACAATATGCTGTCTATCCCAATCTCGCCGAAATCAAAAAATATAAAGGTGTTTTAAAACCGCTAAACTTCATTTCTGTAGCAGAAGATCTGAAACAAAAGGGATTATTACATAAGGCCAAAGCATATACGATGTCCTCGGGAAAATTGGCTGCTATTCTGTATAAGGAGGAGATAGAAAGAGCATTGAAGACACCTGGTATCAGCGGTTATCAGCTTCTTGATCTTCATGATTTCCCGGGTCAGGGAACGGCGCTGGTAGGCTTATTAGATGCTTTTTGGGACAGTAAAAATATACTTTCTGCGGCCGAATTTCGACAATTTAGTGCTCCCGTAGTGCCTTTGCTTCAGTTTGCGAAAGCTGTATATACCAACGATGAAACGTTCGAAGCTTCTATAGATGTGAGTAATTATGGACAGGAGGTTTTGACGAATCAGGGGATTAACTGGTTCCTGAAGGATGGGGGGGAAATAGTCGCACAAGGACATTTTCAGTCAACCATTGGAAAGGGACATCAAGGCAACGTGGGGCATTTAGAAATACCATTACAAGCAATTGGACAGGCGAAGAAATTGACGATTCAACTTAAACTGGAAGGTACATCCTATGAAAACCATTGGAATATTTGGGTGTACCCTCAACAGGTCGCTGTTGATTTTGGGGAAGTGAGTTATACGCGCGAATTGGCAGAAGCGATGCACTTGCTGAAAGAAGGGAAAAAGGTGCTTTTAAATCCCGATTGGAAGAAAATAGACGGTATTGAAGGGAAGTTCGTTCCTGTTTTTTGGAGCCCCGTACATTTTCCAAAACAGGCCGGTACAATGGGCTTGCTTTGTGACCCTAAACATCCTGTATTTGCCGACTTCCCGACAGAAAATCATACTGATTGGCAATGGTGGGATCTTCAAATTAAATCAACTACGCTAATTACGGATCAGATCAAAGGCGGAAATGCAGTTATAGAGCTCATTGATAACTTTGCCAATAATAGAAGATTAGCATCTCTTTTTGAAGGGACAGTCGGAGCGGGCAAGCTGATGATCGCTTCGTTTGATCTGGAGGCGGATCTAGCCAACAGACCCGTTGCAAGACAGCTGTTGGGCTCTATCTTAACATATATGAACAGTACAAAGTTTAGGCCTAAAGTGATCGAAAATCCAGCAATTCTATCGCAGGTTTTGCGTTATAAAGAAGCGCAAGAAAAAGCCGAACCCAAAGCGATCTATTAGTTATAAGATCGCTTTGGGAAAATTTAATATGCTTGAATTTTTTAAAATAAATATGTAGAAATAATTGTTAACTTGGCCTTGTAATCTAATTGTTACCTGAAAAGCACAAAGACCAATAAACTGAAGATTGGGAGCTTTAGTTATGAGAAAAGAAAATGATGAAGCCAATTTGATCCAAGCGCTCTCTATAGGAAAGCAGGCTGTTTTACCAAAACTTTACGAACGATATGCAGACCGTATTTTCGATGTATCTTTCCATTTGTTGAAAGATACAGGCTGGAGCGAGGATGTCGTGCAGGAAGTTTTCGTGAAATTGTGGACCAATAGAGAACGCATAAAACAGGATGTGGATCTCTGGCCGTTCCTCTATGTATTGACTAAAAGAGAGTGTTTCAATAAACTAAGAAGCATCAAACGTTCTCATTCGGCCTTTGAGCTTCTATATGACCATATTGAACATCATTCGGATAGGGCCGACGGTTTAATAGAACGAAAGGAACTTGCCGATGAAATAGAAAATTACCTTGCTCAACTTCCTGAACAACAAAAACTCGTTTTTACATTAAGCCGAATTGAAGGAATACCTCACAATCAAATCGCAGAGGAACTAAATCTTTCTAAGAACACCGTAAAAAACCATCTTGCCAGAGCATCGAAACATTTAAAACAAGTCCGTTCTGGCCGAAATCCACTATTATCCCTATTTTTTTATTTTTTCTGAAAAAGGATCTCATTTATTGATGTATCTATATTAAGCGCCTGTTTACATTTTTTCTGGCAAGGCTTAAGATCTATTTAGAAATTCTTATGGCCATAGGTGATTTCGGAGCGATCTAAAAATTTTTAAAAAAATATTTTTCAGTGTAGTCCTTTTCTGTTTTTGCGGTGTACTGTCTAAAATAAATACTTAGAAAGTACGAACCAATTTGACCATGCAAGAAGAAAGATTACGCTATTTGCTAACCCATTATTTTAGAAATACGATATCTCGTTCAGAATTGAAAGAGATGCTCGATCAATTAGATCAGTTGGAAGAAGCTGAATTCTCCGATCTTTTTGAGCGTATGGGCGAAAGAGTTCCTGAACGCTCAGAGTTGTTTAACAGGGATCAGGTTTTAAATCAGATCTCAAGTCGAATAGGTGGACATCATGAAGAGATCGGAGATGAGAGAAAATCAAAGCTGCGCTATATCAGATGGGGTGGGATTGCGGCCGCAATTGTTGTCTTTTGTTTTTCAATTTTGTTTCTGGTCCAACAAAGTGCGAAGGAAACAACGTCTCAACAAGCCGTCTCACCAAGGGAAATCGCCTTGCCGGAAAACGGTGCGCCTATACTTAAACTTTCCAATGGTGATCAATATTCAATTTCAGAAGATCATCCTGAAACCTTAGATAAAAACGATCTGAGTATCGTTAAAGCAACAGACGGTACAATAGTATATCAAATTAGAGATAATAACAAAGGCAAGTCTGAGATGAGAACTTTCCTTAGTCCAAAAGGTAGTGCATTGACCATGAAGTTGGTTGATGGAACACAAGTTCAACTAAACTCGGGCGCTAGTTTGACTTATCCTACACATTTTGATGAACATACCCGAACGGTATTCTTGGATGGTGAAGCCTATTTTGATGTCACTCATGACCGTAGAAAACCTTTTATCGTTCAGACTAAACAAACCCAGGTCAAAGTGTTGGGAACACAATTCAATATCGCCTCCGATCTCAGTAAAACTAAAATCCTGACGACTTTAATCAAAGGTAAAGTTGCTGTAAGTGCGGGGCATAATCAGCAGATTTTAAGCCCTGGAATGCAGGCACAAACGAATCTGCATACAAAACAAATTGCCGTACAGGAAGCCGACCTAAAAGAGGTTCTCGCATGGCGGGATGGCTTCTTTCGCTTTACAGAAGATAATATAGAGACGGTCTTGCAAAAAGTGGGCGAATGGTATGATATCAAAGAAGTTAAGGTGAATTCATCGTCCAGCGATAAATTTACAGGGATGATAAAGAGGACCAAAAAGCTCTCGGATTTATTTCGGCAGCTGGAAAAAATATCCAATTATAAATTTAAAATTCAGGATGGGAGGGTCCTTGTTATGTAATAATGAGACTTTGAGCTAAAAGTAATCGGAAGTGCTCGCAACACTCCCGATCGTAGTTTAGCAATTAAATAAACCTAATTGAGTTATAAACCATTTAACACCAAACCTATACAAATGTATAAAAGGAATAGCAAAAGTTGCTTTTTTACACAAAAATTCTTTGTAAAAGCATTTATCAGGATGAAAGTATGCATACTAATCCTCATCATCTCCATGGTGCATGTTCATGCATCTAGCTTTGGTCAACAAGTGACATTGGATATAAAAAATGGACGTTTGGTGGACGTCCTAGATGAGATTCAAAAACAAACGGGGTACGAGTTTTTGTACAATAACAGTTTGATTAATAAACAGAAAAGAGTGACCATTAAAGCAAATCACAAAAACTTTAAAGAGGTGCTGCAAGAGTTTCTATCGGAAAGAAATCTGACCTACGAATTAAATCTGAACACGGTATTGATTATGGCCAAAGCGGCTTCTCTACCAGTTGCTCCTGGCACTGCGGTGATTTTGCAGCGACGCAAAATAACAGGGGTTGTGTCGGATGTTAAGGGAGCGCCATTGGAAAGTGTCACGGTTTCGGTTAAGGGGACAACTATTGGAACGAAGACTGATGCGAAGGGGCAATTTGTCTTGGAAATCGAAGATCAGCATAAAGTGCTGCAGTTTTCGCTGGTAGGATTTCAGTCGTCTGAACGTAATATTAGCACCTCAAATCAGCTGAATGTTACTTTGGAGCCTGCGGTAAGCGATTTGGAGGAAGCCGTTGTTGTTGCTTATGGAAAACAACGTAAAATCAGTGTGGTAGGCGCAATTAGCAGTGTTTCTCCGCAGCAATTGAAAACCCCGGTCGCAAAATTGAGTAGCTCATTAGCGGGACAGATGGCGGGGGTTGTCACGGTGCAAGGTTCGGGAGAGCCGGGCTCCGCAACTTCGTTCTGGATACGGGGGGTCAGTAGTTTTGCTGGAAGTAATAGCCCATTGATTTTAGTCGATGGTATCGAACGTCCGATGGATTTAGTTGATCCTGAGGATGTGGAATCTTTTTCAGTTTTGAAAGATGCGACAGCCACAGCCGTGTACGGTGTAAGGGGAGCGAATGGAATTGTGATCATTACCACAAAAAGAGGAAAGAAAAGTGCCAAACCAACAATTAACGCTCGTGTCGAACGGGGGATGTTGGAGCCTACACGACTGCCGAAATTGGCCAATGCTACGCAATGGTTAGATTATTATAATGACATCAACTTTGAAGCCTCTGGTAAAGTACCATTAACGCAGGAAGAAATAAATAGATATGTGAATAGAGTGGACCCGGACGTGTATCCTAATGTGGATTGGATGCAAGAAATATTCAAGAAAAGAACGTCGAATGAACGTTTGAATGTGAATGTGACCGGAGGTGGGGATTTTATCAAATATTATGTGTCAGGTTCTTACATGAAAGAAAATGGCATCTTTCAGCCTCGTAAAACATCGAACTATGATCCTTCGGTGAACTTTGACAGGATCAACTTCCGATCTAATGTAGATATCAAGCTTTCTCCTTCAACTGAGGTAAACCTAAATCTCTCCAATCAATTCGAAACAAAGAACCGTCTGGGACTAGATTTAGGAACGATGTACGAGACTATCTTGCATACGACACCAGTGGCAATTCCAACGCAATTTTCTAATGGTGCCTATACCATGAGTCCCTATTATTTTCTGAATACAACAGGATACTCAAAGGATTTTTGGAATAATGCGCAATCGCTGGTTGGCGTAACGCAGGATTTCTCAGAGTTGATCACACCTGGATTAAGAGCAAATGTCAAATTCTCTTGGGATGCTAAAAATTCGACTTCTTTGGACAGACGTAAGAATCCTATCACCTATTATGTGGATAAGACGAATGCCCGGGATAGTGATGGAAATTTGATTTTGAAAGATAATGGCGCTGGAAGCGATTATTTCACATTAAAGGATTGGCATTCTGGCGAGCGGGCAATCAACTTTGAAAGTTCACTAATGTACGACAGATTGTTTGCGGAGAAGCATCGTTTCGGAGGGCTATTTTTATTCTCTATGCGTGAGCGCACGAATAATTTTCCGGAGAACAATTATATCGCTGCGTTGCCTTATCGAAATACCGGAATTGCTTCCCGTCTGACTTATTCGTATCAGGATCGTTATTTTATCGAAGGCAACTTTGGTTATAACGGTTCAGAAAACTTTGCCCCTAAGAAGCGTTTTGGATTCTTTCCGTCCTTGGCGATGGGTTATGTGCTAAGTAACGAGCCATTCTTTGAGTCCTTATTACCCGTGATTAGCTTCTTGAAGATCCGCGGATCCATCGGTAAGATTGGTAGCGATAAAATTGATGGAAAACGTCGGTTTGCTTATAACTCGGAGATGGAAGACCGTGGAGGATATTCATTTGGTATAGGGGGGCAAAAACCATTGATTGGAATTGCCACTGGTTATCCCGGAAATCCATTGGTAGCCTGGGAGAGCGCATTGAAACGAAATATTGGTTTAGAATTGACGCTATTTAATAAATTGACCATTCAGACTGATTATTTTGCTGAGAAGCGCGATGGGATTTATATACCGCAGGAGAGCGTGCCCTCTATTGTTGGGGTAAATGTGAAACCTTTAGTAAATATTGGTCAAATGGAGAATAGAGGTATAGAAGGATCATTGGAATTTAATCACCATCAGGGAGATTTCGGACTTCAGATTCGTGGGAATATCACCTATAATCGTAATAAAAAGTTATTTGATGACAAACCTATTCCCGTGTGGGCCTACCAATCGGATATCGGACAACGTTGGGGGCAGCAACGAGGCTTAATAGCGCTTGGCTTATTCCAATCAGAAGAGGAAATAGCAAATAGTCCTGTACAGAAATATGGAGATGGACCCCATCCGGGTGATCTAAAGTACCGAGATATTAATGGCGATGGTCAAATAACGGAACAAGATAAGGTGGCTATAGGAAATACCGATATGCCACAGCTGACTTATGGATTTGGAACGAGTGTATCCTGGAGAGGATTTGATATTGCCGCATTTTTTCATGGAGTGGGCGAGATTACGCGAATTATTGCCGGAGGTCCTTTGTATGGGCAGACAGGCAATATCTGGAATGCAGGACAAATTTATTCCGATGTCGCAGATCATCGTTGGAGTGCTGATAATCCAAACCCGGATGCTATTTATCCGCGTATGTCTCTCAATATTGCTAATAATTCCCAGGCATCTACTTGGTGGCAACGGGATATGAGCTTTATCCGCTTAAAAAACCTGGAGTTTGGTTATACGCTACCGAAACGTTGGATAGAAAAATGGAAAATGTCAACAATGCGTTTTTATGCCCAAGGAGTCAATGTTTTTACGTTTAGTAAATTCAAATTATGGGATCCAGAATTGGAAACAGTCTCAGGGAGTGGTTACCCGCAAATGCGCGTATTTAATATTGGTCTAAGTGTGATATTCTAAACGAAAAAACGATGAAAAAATATATTTACCTCTTGATTTGTCTTTTAGTACCGGTTTTATTTGGGGCATGCAGTAAGTATTTGGATGTGGATTTGGCAAACCAAAAGACCCTTGATGAAACCTTTCAGAAGCGTACAACAACGGAAAGGTATCTCGCGCAAGTATATGGTTACTTACCCATTGAGCATGATCTATTTAATAGTGAAGGGGGGAATGTGCCGCTTAGCGATGAAGCACTGTTCTCCTGGGTGGCATGGGTGCCTTGGCTCAACTTCACAAATGGAGGTTGGGGGGTGACAACAGATGATTATGCGACATGGGTGCATAATTATCAAGGCATTAATCAGGCAACCATTTTTATTAATAATGTAGATAAAAACGTAGAACTCAATGAATCTACTAAAAGTACGATGAAGGCAGAAGCCAGGTTTTTACGCGCTTATTTTTATTACCTATTGTTAAAACGCTACGGGCCTGTATTTGTTTGGGGAGATCGTGCTGCAGACGATAAGATCGATGCTAAGACAGTGGATCGCATGCCGCTGGAAGCCAACGTTAATTTTATACTCTCGGAATTTGATAAAGCAGCTACTGTATTGCCTAAGGAAATCACCGATCAGGCCTGGTATGGTCGTTTGACTAAAGGTGCAGTCATGGCGGCTAAATCAGAGCTATTGTTGTACATGGCACGGCCATTATTTAATGGCGCGA
Organism: Sphingobacterium sp.; assembly: GCA_031286695.1. Taxonomy (GTDB): domain Bacteria; phylum Bacteroidota; class Bacteroidia; order Sphingobacteriales; family Sphingobacteriaceae; genus Sphingobacterium. The sequence goes on from JAITTY010000011.1 coordinate 87,518, forward strand.
AATTATATGTGGGTTTGAAGAATAGAAATGGTGAATTCCTGTTTCCTCAAACTGTTGATCCTACTAAATGGGAGCTGGCTGCCCAAGCGGCTAAAGATCTCATTGATCTAAATTTATATACCCTGTATCAGGATAATAAAGAGACGAACAACTTTCGTCGTGCGATAAAATCATATATGGGTATTTATTTTGAAAAGTGGAATTCGGAAATTATTTGGGGCCGCTGGTCAGACGATGGCTTTAATTATAATGTTCGTACCGCGCCTCCTCGCGTAGTCACCATGGGCTGGGGCGGGTATGCTCCTTCATTGAAATTGGTCGATTCTTATCCAATGGCGAGCTCTGGACGTTATCCAATTACGGGTTATAGTAGCAATGGCCAACCTATTATTGATGAAAAATCCGGGTACCAAGAAACTGGATTTACAGATAACTATGTGCATCCATTGGACAATTTTGCTGCCTTTAAAGCACATAACAGTTGTGTGGGACGCGATGCACGTTTTTATGCTTCTATTCTGGCGAATGGAATGTACTGGATTAATAGGTTGCATGGCGACAAAAAGGTGACGTTTTTCGATGGAGGGACATCGACCTATACCAAAACGGGCGACTGTGTCAAATCGGGATATCTCTGGCGGAGGATGAGTGATCCAACCAACGATATAGAATCTGGAAACTGGGGACAGTTTGCCTGGCCTTTTTATCGCTTGGCAGAGATATACCTCAATTATGCTGAGGCATGTAATGAAAAGCCAAACCGAAATGAAACTGAGGCCTTGAAATATGTTAATTTCGTTCGGCAACGCAGCGGATTGAATAAATTGGAGGAGGCTTATCCTGAAGTCTTGGGAAATAAAGAATTGCTTCGAGGACTTCTTCGTAAAGAGCGCATGGTAGAAATGGCTTTTGAAGGACATCGCTATCCGGATTTAAGAACATGGATGATTGCAGAACAGGAAATGAATGAACCTTATTACACACGCAATGTTGCAGCGACAACCTATGAGGCTTCATGGGAACGCACAAAAGATGTCTTCCCTGGCAAACGGGTATTTCAAGCAAAACACTATTTCTTTCCGATACATCAGCAGCAACTGAGTGAGATGGTCAACATGACGCAAAACTATGGATGGTAGTACTTATTTACTAATACAGAAAATGATGAGAAATTGTATTTCCTATTGTATTTTCCTACTGACATTGGTTTTGATGAATGGATGTCAAAAGGATGATCGAATGAATAATATGGTCGATGACACCATTTATTTCAGAGACTTTAAAGAGAATAAAATAACGGTATTTGACTGGGGAAAGTTTGATTATAATGTAACTGTTGTGAAGGCTGGAATTGGACAGCAGGAAGCAAAGGTCAACTTTAAGATTGACGAAGCCTATTTAGCGGCATATAATGCACAAGAGGGTACAAACTATAAGTTGCTCCCCGCAGATTGCTATAAAATCGGCAATACCGCTTTAGAATTTTCAAAAAAAGACTATTTACATGATATCGCAATTGTGTTTGACAGCGAACGGATAAGCGCGTTACAAGGCAAATATAAAGAGCTATATGTACTTCCCTGTCGTATTGATGCTGAAGGCGGGGTATTGCATGCGCTGAAACCTGAGATGGCTACAACATTACTGATCCCCAACGTTAAAGATCCTTTTTTGGAGTTTATATCACCGGGACTGCAGCTGGACCAGATCAAATTAAGCCCCACTGGTGCTGAACAAGTTATAGGAGAAGCTACATTGGTGACAAATTATCCTAATCAATGGAATCTTGACTATGAAATTGAAGTTGATCCCATAATTTTGGATGATTACAATGGGACGGTATCAGACGATAAAAAGTTGAAATTACTGCCGAAAGCTGCTTATCAGCTTCTGCCTGCACCGTATAAAATTGCTGCGAAGGAGAATAAAGCGAGTTTCTCATATACCATTCTGAAAAAGGGCCTTATTGATGGAGCAACCAATTTATTCGGAGAATATGCTTTGCCTTTACGGATTAAGTCTGTTTCAAAAAATGGTATTAACCCTGTTGCTTCGACAATATTAGTTCCTGTTTCATTTCAACCACCAGATATCCCACGTGGTGGCTGGAAGGTCATCGCGGCTTCTTCTGAATGGATTGGCGGTGGTGAAAAGGAAAATATATTGGACGGAAACCCCGATACCTTCTGGCATAACATATGGATGGGAGGAGAGCCGCCATTACCGCATTATGTCATTATAGATTTTGGAAAGGAATATAATGTGATGATGGTTGAATTAACAAGAAGGCTATGGAATAATGACTTAAAAGTCGTTGAGTTTTCGACCAGTAATGATAATAAAACATATGTTCCAGTAGGGAAGATTGATTTTGGAACAAATAGTCCCAAATCAACGTTGGCCGTGAATGTTCCGACGACAAAAGCCCGTTATTTAAAATGTACGGTAACAGCAAGTAATCGTCCTCCTTCATCCGCTATAGCAGAAGTATATGTCAAAGGATTATAAAATACATCCGAGTTTAGACATGATACAACTTCAAGTATAGTCTAATATGCAATCTGGTAGAGCTGAAAGTCACTCCATTTTCCGGAGTGACTTTTTTATTTTTTTAATATTTGTTCTTATTTGATACTTTTGCGCTGAATGAGGTATGGCTGAATGGCGTACACCGAAAGTTTCGACTATCCCTAGTATATTTATTTGTCAAGCAGCCATCCTTTATACCGAGCTATATTACTACATAATAATGAATAACTTTTTAGAACTCAATAAGCATAAATTTTCCTTTGGACTCAAGCTATTATCGTTAAGTTTTACTGTATTGTTTGTCGTCATTCCTATAGCTGTTTCTATTGCAAATGGAACTTATCCTACCTGGACTCTTTTCATCTGTGTTTTGCTATTCGGGTCCGTTATTTTCCCTCTTTTCTTAACTGGAATTGTTTACTTGACCTGGCTGAATAAAATATGGGTTAAGAAGAAAGCACTTAATCGACGGCCATTCGATGAATTGGATCGGATCGGATTTGCCACAGCCTATATTAATGAAAAATCGAAGTGGAATTATACTGAAGAAATCAAAGAGATCGTAATTGATGGTTATCGAATACAGTTCAATGTAATCATGGGATTTCCGAGTAATATTGAATTTAGGGCATTAGTTAAGTATCCAACAGTAGAAAGAGAGCGATTTACGGCTTTCGAGGCAAGTTTCAAGCAGGATAGAATATATTTAGACATTGATTCATTAGTTAAAGTTTACTCGCCGAAAAAGGAAGACAATCTGACGATTGAACAATTAAAAGCTGAACTGATACAATTTGCACAGATGATGCGGCTTGAAAATTTTGAACCTTTGGATAGGAAGTAAAACAACTAGGCTGTACGCTGTTGAATGTACTGGCAATAAATCCCTATTGATTTTTTTGTCAGCAATACACTTATTAAGAGGACTAAAATGGTGAAGGCTTTAAATAAAAAAAAGCGACTCTTTTGAAGTCGCTTTTTGTAGCCCGTAGGGGAATCGAACCCCTGTTTCAAGAATGAAAATCTTGCGTCCTAACCCCTAGACGAACGGGCCATATCGTTTTCGATGATGCAAATATAGAAGCTTTTTCAAAAAGCACAAAAAAAAAGTGCTGTCTGTGTGCTAATTCATTGAAATTGAGAAAAATTATTTTTTTAAAGGACCTATTCTACAGCGTAAGCGAGCATATATTCATTGAACTTCTCGTAATGTACATCATAAATATGCTTGTTTTGATCGCTGTCGAGTTCAAGTTTTAATATGCCTTGCGTTTGGTATTCGAATGGTTGTATGGTCATGTTGTTCAAGAAGGAGACCCCTGCATTGCCTTGAAGTTTATAAATCGCTTCTTTGGCACACCAGCAAGCATAAAGCTGCTCATAGCGGCTATCATCCTGCGCGATGAATGCAAGCTCCGTAGGTTTTAGAAACTTATGTTGGATGCGCTCTACTTTTGTTTTGATGATTTCCATGTCGATACCAACCTCTCCTTTTGTACTGATCATCGCCGCGGCATAATCAAATGAGTGTGAAAGTGATATTTTTTGGGGAAAATTAGCGAGATAAGGCTTGCCATTTGCATCTGAAGGACATTCTATATAACGGGATGTGTTTAATAAGGTACGCAAGAGCACACGGGTGGCAAGCCAATGTAACCGTCTTTTCCCTTTATTGAAAGACCCTAATTTCGCTTTTTCACGTTCATCCAATTGAAGTTTCGACAGTAAATCGTCGTCCGATTCCTCAATTCGCCAAATTGCAAATTTGGTTTGGCTATCAATTTCACGTAGATACACTAGACTCATACCCAAATTTAAAAAACAAATCGCAGATTTTTGTTTTGAAAAATGAAGTAAAATTAGTGGGAGAACTGTATTTTTGAATTTGTATAGCATTGCCTGACGCTCTTGCTATTTTGATACACATGATTTTATCTGATAAAAGAATTCTCGAAGAGATTGAAAATGGCAGTATTGTCATTCAACCATTTGATCGTAAATGTTTGGGAACAAACTCCTACGATGTGCATTTGGGGAAATATTTGGCAACGTATGCGGACCGTGTACTTGATGCCAAGAAGCATAATGAAATACAGCATTTTGAAATCCCGGAAGAGGGTTTCGTCTTGGAACCCAACACCCTTTATTTAGGCGTTACTCAAGAGTATACCGAAACGCATAAACATGTTCCTTTTTTAGAGGGCAAATCGAGTACTGGTCGTTTAGGGATAGATATCCATGCAACAGCAGGAAAGGGAGACGTCGGTTTCTGTAATACCTGGACCTTGGAAATTTCGGTTGCTCAGCCTGTTCGGGTTTATGCGGGAATGCCAATTGGACAATTGATCTATTTTGCTGTAGAAGGTGATATCGAGACATTTTATAATACCAAAGGTAACGCAAAATACAATGGTAAGACGATCCGTCCGGTGGAATCCATGATGTGGAAGAATAATTTCTGATGCGGAATATTGGATGGATTATTTTAGGGGCTCTATTGATCGTTCTTATCAGTGGAGTGCTCTATTATTTTGTTCATCCAATGTTTGGTGGAAGTTTCAAAGGAGCTCGACTGGAGCGGATGAAACAGTCTCCCAATTTTAAAAATGGTATTTTTCATAATCTCGAAGTAACGCCATCGTTGAAAGGCGATGTGAATATGGTCGCTTTGTTGTGGGATTTCCTTTTCAACAAAAACCCTCACTTGAAACCTATCAGCGTATTGCCTGCTATAGAATGCGATTTAACACATCTTCCCGCAGATGACGTTCTGATTTGGTTTGGTCACTCCTCCTATCTGTTGAAGATTGAAGGAAAATTAATATTGGTGGATCCGGTATTCAGTCAAAATGCCTCGCCCATTCCTGGTAGCAATAAAGCATTTAAGATGTCTGTCGACTATGCGACGATGGTTTTTCCGAAAATTGACTATTTGTTTATCTCTCATGATCATTACGATCATCTGGACTATCAGACTATTGTGAAATTGAGGGATAAAGTCGGTCAGGTGATTTGTGGTCTCGGAGTAGGGGCACATTTTGAATCTTGGGGATATAAGGCCGATCAGATCATCGAGGGAGATTGGTACGATCAGGTAAAACTTGCGCCAGATTTTCAGGTAACCTTCACACCCGCAAGGCACTTTTCGGGGCGAAGATTTACCCGGAATAATACCTTATGGACATCCTTTGTGTTAAAAACTTCTAAGTACAGTATTTTCTTGGGGGGAGATAGTGGGTATGGTAAGCACTTCAAAAAAATAGGTGACCAATTCGGTCCATTTGATTTAGCTATCTTGGAAAATGGCCAGTATAACGATGCCTGGCATTATATCCATTCTTTACCTGACGAATGGGCTGCTGAAACGAAGGATCTGAAAGCTCAAGCTATTTTGCCCGTTCATTCTTCTAAGTTCGCGTTGGCTATGCACGACTGGAAAGAGCCAATGGAGAAATTTTACGAGACAGCGAAGAAGGAACAGATCACTCTCCTTACGCCAAAAATAGGGGAAATGATCCATTTTAATAGATTAGATACAGTATACGCGCCTTGGTGGCGTGAAGTCAACTAAAATCTATTTATTTTTTTCCTCAATCCATAAAGACATATATTTTGTGCTTTGCATCGTGTGGTGCAACAATATCTGACTAATAAAGTTTTGTTGGCGGTGTCTGTCAATCTGCACTTTTAGCAAAGATAGATTCGTCATAAAGTCGGCCTGATACTTTCGTTTCTCATAACGCTCGTTGATAATACGGATGCCATGCTCTTGGGCCGTTTTCCAAAGATCTTCGTTTTCGTAGAGCTCAACAGTCTTTCTGCAGAAAGTTTCGGGATCGTCTTCGATAAAACCATTCCAGTCCAAATTGCCCTTCATGGCTTCGGCACCAACTGTCGTGGTGACAGATGGTGTACCTGTCTGCATGGCGTCGATAAACTTTCCTTTTACGCCCGCACCAAACTGAATTGGAGCGACTAGTACACGGTAGTTTTCCATAGTGAGACGAGCCGATTCTGCTCGCCCCTTAATCAGGAAATTCTCTTTTGGATTGTTTAATTGAAGGACCTTTTGGGTTGCATAGGCACCGTAAATGTGCAATTCTACTTTAGGGAGCATCTTCCGTAATTGCGGCCAGATTTGTGTTTTTAGATATTGTACCGTATGCCAGTTGGGCTCATGAATAAAATTTCCGATAAATAGTAAGTTTTTACGCTCTTCAAAGGACTTCCATTGATTAATTTCAGTAGAACTGATCTCATTTTCAAGGAAAGGGAGGTAATAGAGGATGTCGGGTGAAATTCGAAATTCTTCGATAAGAATCTTCATTTCGGATTCAGAGATAATCAAAGAAAGGTCACTTCGCAGAATTGAGGCAATTTCCCGTTTGGCGGTGTCTGTAAATAGCTCTTGAAAGGAGAAGTCACCTTTATTTTTGACGGATGTCTGTCTCGCCTGGCGTAAAAAATGCAAGTCTTCCGTGTCAAGTACGCGAAGTGCGTTAGGGCATTGCTGGGCAACACGCCAGCCGTATTGTTCTTCTACCATAAAGCGGTCAAAAACAACAATATCGGGCTGTAGTTTAGCAATGAACTCGTCAAAGCTGTTGCTATTGAGTACAATTGCCTGTTCATGTATTCCGAGAGACTGCAAAGCGGCGCTATAGGGCGATTTGGCGGCAGCTGAAGCAAATGTAATATGATAAGAGCGATTGATGAACGTGTCAATTAATTGCATCATGCGAAAACCCGCAGCAGAAGATGTTGGCTCTGGCCACACAAGTCCGATGAACAAAACCTTTTTCTCTTTCATGCTGGAAAATTACTGATTAATGTGAAAAGAATTGACGAAAAATTAACAATTAGTCATTTTCAAACGATTAGCTTTATTTTAGTGTTTATAATATATTTCAAGGTTATTCATCATTAAACGATCATATGGCCAAAACTATTGCTCAACGGATTCGACATTTTTCGCCAAAGACCTATTGGAAGGAATTAATAGCTGTTTTGGTTATCTTATTGGCCTTCGTATTTTTTAGAAATGAGCGGAAAGAGCTTGCCGCAATTATTCCGCAGTTGCGCGCAGCCAACCTAACCTGGGTTTCCGTTGGAGTTGGAATTACCATCGTCTATATCATGCTTCAGGGATTGATGTATGTGCAGAGTTTTAAGGCGATCGGACTTTCTATTAATCTGAGAATCGCCATTGATCTTTTCCTGAAGCGAAATTTACTTAGTGTGTTTCTCCCTGCGGGTGGGATTAGTTCTTTGGCATATACAACAACGGAGTTGCGGAAAAGAAATTTGAATACGACCCAAATTCACCAAGCTGGGGCGCTGTATGGCTATGTCGGACTACTGACGGTCTTTCTGATTGGTGTACCTGTTATATTGTATACGATCTGGCATAATAAAAATTTTGGTGATGCCTGGATCTCATTGCTGGTTTTGGGACTGCTTCTGGGGGTCGTATTTTGGCTCGTATGGTCTTTTCGAACGCACAAAGGTATCTACCGTTGGGTAGAAGCAAATTTCCCTGCTGTAGCTTCTAATATCGATGAAATATTCTCAGGGGAGGTCAAGCTAAAATATTTGTTAGGTACCATGTTAGCATCCATGGTCGTCGAATGCTGCGGTATCGCGCACGCATTTGTGAGCATGTATGCCCTTGGTCTGGATCACTCTTTTGAGGCAGCGGCAATTGCCTACACGGTTTCGGTTGTTCTAATGATCGTTTCTCCTTTTCTGCGTGGGCTTGGGGCGGTTGAGCTGACTATGCTGTATATTTTTAAAGCATATGGTTATTCACAGGCAGAAGGACTGGGCATTACTATTCTATACCGCGCGTTTGAGTTTTGGCTCCCGTTAATCTTGGGACTTCTGGCATTCGCATGGCGTGGAAAACAGCTGCTGGCCCGTATTGGACCTGCACTGCTGATCTTTTTCTTAGGAATGGTGAATCTCATCTCTGTATTGACACCGCCTTTGGCGGACCGGATGAAACTTGATCGTTTTTATTTGCCTTTAGAAGCCATTCATGCTTCTAAGTTCATGGTTTTGGTGTTGGGACTGGGTTTGTTGGTTACTTCAGCCTATTTAATTAAAGGTTTTCGGATCGCATTTTGGATTGCTGTGGTTTTTAGTGCGCTGTCCCTTTTTGGGCATGTGTTTAAAGCTTTGGACTATGAAGAGGCCTCAGTAGCGTTACTGACCTTGGTTTTATTGGCGATAAGCTATAAGCAATACCGGATCAAAAGTAATATTCGTTGGGTGAGAATTGGATTTATTACCTTTTTCGTTGCCTTAGTAGCGATTTGCTTGTTTGATGCGCTGAGTTTTTATTTTATTGATAAACAGCATTTTGGTTTAGACTTTACCTGGCGACAATCGATCTATCACACTGCGCGAAGTTTCTTGCTATTTGCAGATGATGAATTGATGCCCCAAACGGCTTTTGGACAGGAGTTTCTGCGGATCACACAAGTTCTGGGACTTTTCTGCTGGTTTCTGTTGATCTACGCACTCGCGCGTCCTCGTCTGATTGATGATGAAGATTCTAGTAAGTCCGAGATCGAAAGGGCAGAACAATTATTACTTGAGTTTGGGCAGTCTCCGATGGACTTCTTTAAATTGGGAAAAGATAAGAACCTGTTCTTTTCAGAAATATCGGAAGGCTTCACAGCTTATCGCCTGGCTAATGAGTTTGCAATCGTTTTAGATGAGCCTGTCTGTGAACAAGGGGATAAGGAAGAGCTTGTTCAGGAGTTTGATGAATACTGTTATGCCAATGGATTAAAAGCCATTTACTATCGTGTTGATGAAAATAGTTTGGTTCATTTTTCATCACTTCGTAAGCAGAAGATCACCATCGGACAGGAGGCCGTATTAGAATTAGATGCATTTACGCTGGAGGGGAAAGACCGTAAATCATTACGTAATGGGCTTAACGCAATTCAAAAAAAAGGGTTTACGACAGAAGTCTTGAAAGCTCCTCAAACAAGGGAAATTATCGATCAGCTGAAAGCTATCTCCAACGAATGGCTGAAAGAATTTGATAAAAAGGAAATGGTTTTTTCGCAAGGCATGTTTGATGAAAGCGAGCTGATCTCGCAGGATATTATTGTGCTGAAAAATGAAACAAATCAAATCGTAGCCTTTTTGAATATTGTTCCCGACTACGCGAAAGATGAGTGTACTTATGATATGATCAGAAAGTCTCTTGAGGCCCCAGGTGGAAGTATGGACGCGTTGATTGTTGAGCTTATCACCTACGCGAAACAAAAACAGTATGTCTACCTGAATTTGGGAATGGTACCAATGACAGGTCTGGGGGCAACGGACAGTCCGGCCGAAAAAATAATGAAGTTTGCGTCAACGCGATTGGGAAACTTTAAACATTACCATAGTCTGCGTGATTTTAAAGAGAAGTATGCAACATTTTGGGAAAATAAATACCTTATATTTGATAACGATTTTGATCTTTTACAACTTCCTATAGCACTGGTCAAAGTGATGAAACCGAATGAATAGCTTCATGTAAATCTCATAAAGATGAAAAAATTAGCCACTTTATTTATAATTGGTAGCATAGCATTTCATGCTTTTGCACAACAACGTTTGATAGACATGAAATATTGGAATAATAAAGCCGTACTGCCTTTGGTGCTCTATTTGAGTGGCGATGGTGGATTTAATTCATTCTCTAACAAGCTTTGTGAGCTGATTGCTGGTGCCGGATATACTGTTGCAGCTCTTGATTCTAAGAATTATTTCTGGAAGAAGAAAAGCCCGAATGAGATCGCAGCGGATATTTCTAATACGTTGAAGACTTTGTTATCCTCCCGGCAGAATATGCGTCTTTTCGTTGTTGGGTATTCATTTGGTGCAGATGCAGTCCCTTTTATTATTAACCGATTGGATCCAGCGGTTAAAAAGAATGTAAAGAGCATTGTGCTTCTGGAACCATCCGTGTCAACAGATTTAGAGATTCATATCGCTGATATTCTGGGAAGAAGTAACACAAAACGGAGTCTTGATGTCATTGCGGAAATCAATCGTATGGAAGGGCTGAAAACAAGTGTAATTCTTGGTGATGACGAGGCTGATTTTCCAATACAAAAGATAACGCTTAAGAATTTTACCAAAAAATACCTGGCGGGAGGGCATCATTTTAGTGGCAATGCAGATCAAGTTGCTAAGACGACGGTGGCGCTCTTTTAACTGAGCGGTGTTGTTGTCTGCTAGCTTTCCTTTAAGGTGGTTGTACAGCAGCGATAGGCCTTTTACCTTGTCAAAATCGGTGAATGCTCTGAGGCTATTTGGATTTCTTGTCCTACATCAATTTAATTAAATGAAGAAGGTCTTAATTTTGATTTAGAATTTAAATAGACAATTATGGAATTAGGAATAGGAATGTTTGGTGACTCGAGGATAGATCCAGTTACAGGTCAAATCCAGGCAGCACAAGATAGAATGAAAGAAATTATTGAAGAGATCAAGCTTATGGATCAAGTAGGATTGGATTTCTTTGGAATCGGGGAGCATCATCGGGCAGATTATGCCGTTGCAGCACCCGAAATTATCTTGGCTGCGGCTTCTACAGTTACCAAAAATATTAAATTGGGTAGTGCAGTTTCTGTATTGAGTTCTGCAGATCCTGTTAAATTATTTCAGGATTTTGCGGCTGTCGATCTTCTATCCGATGGACGTGCTGAGCTTATGGCTGGAAGAGGATCTTTCATTGAATCCTTCCCTTTATTTGGTTATGATCTGAAAGATTATTCCGAGTTGTTTGAGGAGAAACTTGAGCTTTTGCTTCGCCTGAATAAGCAAAATCCAATTACTTGGCGCGGAAATTTTAGAGCGCCATTAATCAATCAAGAAGTTTTCCCTCGGCCAAAAAATGGATCACTACCGATTTGGGTTGCAGTAGGCGGTACAACATCTTCTGTGATCCGTGCAGGAAAACTGGGCTTACCGGTTATGTTTGCCATTATAGGTGGGATGTACGAGAGTTTTGATCACTTATTTGACATGTACCGTCAAGCGTATGAGGATAATGGGCATGATATGGCTAATTTTCAGGTGGGAGTGCACATGCATGCGTTCTTTGGCGACAACAATGCTCAGGTAGCAGACTATTACTATCCAATTTATTCAGCACAGATGGATCGTATTGGAGCAAGCCGTGGATGGCCTCCATATCAGCGTACACAATATGACTTTGGCAGATCTTCAAGAGGACACCTAATTGTGGGAGATGCTGCCTATGCCGTTGATAAAATTTTGCAAATACAGGAGAAGTTCGGATTGACACGTTTCTCTGCCCATATGGATGTGGGCGCCCCTGGGCACAAAGAAATGTTGCGATCTATAGAGATTTTTGGCGAGAAAATAGCCCCCGAAATTCGAAAGGCTCTTCATAAAGATGCCTAAAGAGCTATTATCATTTTTTTAACGCTGAGATATTCGCTACCTTTGTGGCGTAAATCATTGTAGAGAGTAAGATGCTTGGATTAAAGTTGTTGACAGATCCGCGATGGGCAAACATCGCAGAAGGAAATTTAGAAGAGATTTTGACTGATCATGCCTGGTGTGAACAAAAAGCTGCTTCGAATGCAATATCATTAATCACAAACAACTCAGAATACGAAGATTTAGTGCATGAGCTGACAGCAATAGCGATCGAAGAAATGGAACATTTTAAGATGGTTATTGATATCATCAAAGAACGTGGCTATACATTGGGTCGTGAACGAAAAGATGATTATGTTGGTCAATTGATGAAATTCTCTAAAAAAGATGGCAGTAGAAATATGGCTTTTATTGACCGCTTATTATTCGCGGCGATGATTGAAGCCCGAAGCTGCGAACGTTTTAGAGTGCTGTCGCAAAATATTCAAGATAGAGATCTTGCGAAGTTTTACCATGATTTAATGGTGTCTGAGGCAAATCATTATACAACATTTTTAAATTTTGCACGCAAATATACCGTAGACGTTGATGTAGAGAAGCGTTGGAAAGAGTGGTTGGAATTTGAAGGGAAGCTGATTCAGTCGTACGGAAATAAAGAAGCCATTCATGGCTAATCGGACCTCGCTCCTACCTATTTTAAAACACATACATAACAGTTGTCCCGTTCTATTTCTTAGAACGGGATTTTTTGTCACTTATTTATTCTTATCTTTGTACCGTGATTGAAAAAAGTAAAATAATAGATATCAGGAGTTTGTCTTTGGATCAAATCAAAGATCAACTTACAGCGTTGGGGGAGCAAGGCTTTCGTGCGAAGCAGATTTATGAATGGATCTGGGTAAAATCTTGTGTGGATTTTGATCAGATGAGTAATTTGAGTAAGCCCCTTCGTGAGAAGCTGAAAGCGAATTTTACGATCAATGCAGTTACAGTTAAAGAATCTCAGATCAGCTCAGATAAAACAATTAAAAGTAGTTTTTGGCTGTATGACAACAATATCATTGAAGGGGTTTTAATACCTGCTCCCGAACGAATGACCGCTTGTGTCAGCTCACAGGTGGGCTGTAGCTTGACCTGTAAGTTCTGTGCAACAGGTTATATGGATCGTAAACGTAACCTCAATGCCGATGAGATCTATGATCAAGTCGTTCTTATCAGTAAACAAGCCGAAGAGCACTATGGGCAGCCACTGACCAATATCGTTTATATGGGGATGGGCGAGCCTTTGTTGAATTATGCCAATATGATGAAGTCTGTTGAGCGCATTACAGCACCTGATGGATTGAATATGGCTGCCAAGCGGATTACCGTGTCTACAGCTGGTATCGCAAAAATGATTAAGAAATTGGGTGACGATCAGGTACGTTTTAACCTAGCGCTTTCTTTGCATGCCGCAAATGATAAAAAGCGGAATGAAATTATGCCAATCAATGAGCAGAACTCACTAAAAGCATTGGCAGAAGCTCTCAAATATTTTTATGCGAAAACAAAGAGCCCAATTACATTTGAATATATTGTCTTTAACAATTTCAATGACGAGTTAGAGGATGCAAAAGAACTTGCCAAGTTCTGTAAACACGTTCCTTGTAAGGTCAACCTGATTGAATATAATCCGATTGCACTGGCCGATTTCTTGAATGCTGAGGCGGATAAGATCGAGGTATTTGCAAATTATCTGAAAAGTCAAGGCATCATCACGAATGTGAGACGTAGCCGTGGTAAAGATATAGATGCAGCCTGCGGACAATTAGCAATAAAGGATAAGAAAGAAGCGGAATCCGAAGCATAATCTGAAGGATAGTTCCTATCTTTAATAGGGGAATTAACCAGATGAAATCCGAATTAAATAAGGCGTTTAGTGATTTTGTATCCATATTTTTTCCAAGAGAATGTGGCTGTTGCGGCTGCGTGCTTAAATATCAGGAAAAGTTTATTTGTATAGCCTGCGATTTCCATTTGCCTTATACCAATTTTCACGAGTATTCAGATAATGATACGGCTAGACAACTCTGGGGAAAAGCTCCTGTGGAAGAGGCCTGTTCTTTCTTGTTATTGCAAAAAGATAGCCGTGTGGAGCACCTTATTTATCAGATCAAATACAATAACCAACCTTTTCTTGCGGAATATTTTGGTTATCAATACGGCTTAAAATTATTAAAAGTGGAGGCGTACCAAGGCATCGACTTTATTGTTCCCGTCCCGCTGCACAGTAGCAAACTCCGAAAAAGAGGGTACAATCAATCCACTTACTTCGGCAGGGGATTGTCCAGGGCGATGGAAATCCCATTACGGGAAGATATTTTGATCAGAAAGAAAGCGACAATTAGCCAAACAGGTAAGGGGCGGCTCGACCGGTACGAAAATGTAAACGATATTTTCGATTGTCAGCCCACTGTGCTAATGGCCAATGTGCACATTTTGCTGGTGGACGATGTGTTGACAACAGGCGCAACAATTGTTTCAGCAGCATTAACGCTTCTGGCTTCTTTTGACTGTCGGGTATCTATTGTTACTTTGGCAAGAGCCTAGTTCGGTCATGCTATCCCATAGGGCATGAATTCATTTAAATATCATGTGAAATAGAATCCATAATCCGTCCGGATAAAGTGAGTCCTAATAATTTGAGGAACTTATATATTCGGGGCGTTTACCTTCAATAGAAATGACGATGTCAAAAGGACTTCAATAGAACGTTTAGTACCGTCTGTTGACATAGTTTAAGAGATAGGCGAATCCTGCCATACCTATTCCGATCGTGTCTGCAAATAAATCCCACCAGTCCCCGCTGCGATAAGTAAAGATATAAAGCTGAAGTAATTCTGTCAGCCCTGCAAATAGAAATCCGAGGATAGAAACAATAAAGACTGGAAGCCAGCGGGTTGGTTTACCGCTAAATTGTTGGATCACCCCATTGTACAACAGCGTGCAGAAGACAAAGAACATACCGCAATGAACTAATTTATCCATACCTGGATAGGCGGGGACTGCATCAAAATTGTTGCCTGGGAGTGTGCATAAGATAATAACTATGATGGCCCAAATAAAACACCATTTATAGTCTAGCAAGATTTTAATCATGGCGATAAATATCCAAAAATTTCCTGATAGAAATAAAAATATTATTTATTTAAAAATTATAACGCTGTAAATCAACTGTTTAGTTGGATTGTTTTGTTTTGTATGGTACTATGTATTGCATGGTACCATAAAATACATATATCTTTGTATTGTTATGATAGCTGAAAATACACAAATCCAAATGAGGAAGGGGATACTTGAATATTGTATCCTATCCATAATTTCTCGAGGAGAAATTTATGCCTCCGATATTATCAGCGAACTGAAGAAAGCTCAATTATTGGTTGTGGAAGGAACCTTATATCCGCTTTTAACACGTCTAAAGAATAATGGACTGTTAAGCTATATATGGAAGGAGTCGACTTCAGGTCCGCCTAGAAAATATTATGAAATTACCCAAGAAGGGTTAGAAGTCCTTTCGCGACTTGATGTTACCTGGAATGAGCTCGTGTTTGCTGTAAACACGTCATTAGTGGGTAGAAACAATGATTCAACTAAACCAGTTAAAGACAATAACGATGAATAAGACAATAATTATCAACATAAATAGTATCGTCTTCCATATTGAAGAGGATGCTTATGAGGTGCTTCGCTCCTACATGATTGATATAAAGAAGCACTTTGGACAATCGGAAGATAGCCGGGAGATTTTAGAGGACATCGAAAATCGTATTTCTGAAATGTTTACCGAAAAGATTCAGGCGGGCAGCAAAGAAGTTCTGAATATGGACGATGTGAATGCTGTTATAGAGCAAATGGGGAGCGTCAGCGATTTCGAATCTGAGGATCAGGATGGTTATGCGTCTTTTCAGCGCCAGCCGAATGCAGATGGCTTTAAAGTAGGAAAGAAGCTGATGCGCGATCCCGATGATAAAGTTTTCAGTGGGGTATGTAGTGGACTGGGGCATTTTTTTGGCATTGAGGCTAAATGGGTACGCTTACTCTTTGCTTTATTTGTCGTGATCGGTGGATCGGGCGTATTGGTCTATGTTATCCTATGGATCGTCATGCCGCTCGCTGTAACCCGTGCAGATAAGATGGAAATGCGTGGGGAAGCACCGAACATTCAGAACTTCAAACGTTCTTTTGATGAAGAAATGAGCGGGGTAAGGGATTCCTTTTCGAGGGGAATGGATCGTACCGGTGATGGTGTTGCTAAATTATTGCAGGTCTTTGTGAAAGTCATCGGCGTATTCTTTGTTATTATCGTCGGGTTGACGCTCATCGGATTGATCATTGGACTTATTTTCTTTGCCTTGGCTATTGTGAACGTAATTCCTGACGTCATGGACGATTCTGGTCCTTTCTACCTCATGAATCCGAGTGATGTACCTTTCGCTTTGATCGCGGGTTTCTTGGCCATTTTTATCCCTTTTGCTGGATTGTTCTATTTGCTTCTCCGTGTTCTCTTCGAGAAAAAACCGATGAACAATTATTTGACCACGACTTTATTCCTGGTATGGTTGGCATCGATTGGAGCGATTATTTATTATTCGACATCTGTAGCGAAAGAATTCAAGGAATCAAGTACGATTGTTGAAGAGAAGCCCTTGCAAAAACAAAATATTTATTATTTGAATGAAAATGACGTCAGGGTAATTCGATTAAAAAATGGTGTAAGAAGTGGTATCGGTATTAAAAATGAAAACCTTTCAACCTATTTGAGGCCTAATATTCGTATTCGAATTGAGCGTATAGACTCCTTACAAGAACCCTATGTGCGCTATGAGTATTCGGCAAAGGGAAATACCTATAAAGCAGCCACCGATAGAGCTGGTAAAATTAATTATGCTTTGAGACAGGATAGTACTTCATTGACCTTCGATAATGCTTTCCAATTGAATGAAGGCGAACTTTATAGGGATCAAGAAGTTAATATTACCTTATTCTTGCCTGTGGGTACGAAATTGGTCATTAATGATCGTCTGGAAGATAAATTAAGAGATATATCGTTCTACGAGTGCAGAGATCGCTATAAGGAAGATTTAAAAGATGTAAAGGACGTTGAATTTGTGGTTACTTCCCTTGGACTGAAATGCGCTTTGGCTCCAAAAGAATCCGATGAAAGTGAAGACCATGACGCAAATGAAGTAGTTGCAAATGATACTTCTATTGTCATCCGCAGGGATACAATTATCAATGTCAAAAAGGATGGGGTGACCATACAGACAAAAAAGAAATAATATCTACCAAGTCTTCCGTCTTCAAGACGGAAGACAAATTATTGAAGCTATAACCAACCGAAAACCAGTACCGAGCCTCATGTGATAAACCTATTTGATACGATCAATGATGGATATTGTTACACCTATTTATAAACGAATGAAAAGATATTTTTACCTCCTACTTTTAAATTTTTTGATGGTTTCCTTTAGCTATGGACAGATGAAAGTTACGGGCAAAGTACAGACGGACAATAATGTGCCTTTGGCCTCGGCAACTGCTTATCTGATGAAGGCAAAGACGGCTATTATTTTGAAAGCTGTTGTTACAGATGAAAATGGCGAATACCAATTTTCGGATATACAAACTGGAAGTTATTACATCGACGTCAAAATGATAGGGTATACGTCCAATAAAAGCAATACTTTCGACGTTAGCAAAACAGCTTATAACGTCGAAATAATCCTCCTGAAGGCTGACACACGAAAATTGCAGGAGGTCGCCGTAGAGGGTAAGCGGCCGATGGTTGAAAGCAAGCCTGGTAAACTGGTTTTAAATGTCGAAAACTCCCCCTTGGCCGCAGGGAATAATGCCTTAGATATTGTTCAGCGCGCCCCTGGAGTGAGTTTAGATAACAATAATAACCTACAGTTGATGGGTCAATCTGGTGTATCAGTGACCATCGATGGTCGGCAGACCTATATGTCGGGTGAGCAGTTGGTGAATTTTTTGAAGAGTACGGATGGTAACCAGATTAAGTCCGTCGAAGTGATCACTACCCGGGCAGCAAAAGATGACGCTGAAGGGGCAGTGGGGACTATAAATATTGTGCTCAAGAAAAATCGGATGGAAGGATTTAACGGAACCTTTAACATGACGGCAGGGCAGGGAGAAAAATTCAGAGGGAATAGCTCCTTATCCTTAAATTATAAAAAGAACAACACAACAGTATTTGGGTCGTATGCATATTCGAATGAGAAAAGTCACCGGAAGCTCCTGCTTGATCGTGTTATTCAGAATAAAGGGGAAAAGACCTATTTTAAACAAAGGTCGATATTGGATGAAAAAGAACAGAACCATTCCTATCGCTTCGGTGTTGAGCAAAGGACATCGGCCAGAAACACATTAACCCTGCAGTTTAATGGTTCGAATAATATCGAATACAATGATAACGATAGCAAGACCAATGTAGGAAGGTCTTTTACAACATTGGATTCGCTTTTGATTTCGACATCGCAATTCAAAGAGTTATTTGATCGGTACTCTGCTAATTTAAACAATGAGTTTAGAATTGATTCTAACGGCAGAAAACTTACCCTTGATCTGGATTGGAGTAAATTCAAAAGCAGTAAACGCGTGGGGTATAATAACCAATATTTTGATGGTCAGATGGATGCGATTACTCCCGAGGAGATCCAACGGAGTAGAATGCCCATCGGAATCGATATCTATGTCGCCAAACTGGATTATGAACAACCGCTATCTAAGGTCTCCAAGCTTGAGATAGGAGCTAAATATTCTAACGTTACGTCGGATAATGACTTAACCTTTGAAGACTTTTTGAACAATTCTTGGATTAATAATGAAAAGCGTACGAATCATTTTGTGTATAAGGAGCAGATCGCCGCTGGATACATAGACTATAATAATACAATAGGGAAATGGGGCCTGAAGGTCGGTGCGAGAGGGGAATATACATTTTCTGATGGAAACTCATTAACCTTAAATAAGCAAGTGAAACGGAATTACTTTAAACTTTTTCCGAATGCAAATCTGACGTATACCCTCCATGAAAATCATATCCTTTCCTTAGGTTACGCAAGGAAAATCACCCGTCCTAATTACAGACAGTTGAATCCTTTTGATTATTTCATTGATAAACTAACTTTTGAACGTGGTAACCCATACCTGAATCCGCAATTTTCCAATGAATTCACACTAAACTATACCTTGATGCAACGTTATAATGTGACATTGGGTATTAACGATGTGCGGGATGCAATTGTAGAGAGTATGGGGCAAGATTCGGTCCTGAAACAAACTTGGGTTATACGTGAAAATTTAGGTAAAAATTTGACGGCTTATCTGAATCTGAACATCCCGGTTACTGTATCCAAGATCTGGAGCATGAATAATAACATTACAGGCATCCATTTTAACTTTGATGGGATGGTGAGTGGTCGTCCGCTGAAAAGGAAGTCCTTTCTTTTGCAGGCTACATCAATGCACAATCTAAAATTAGCGAAAAGTCTGTCGGCTAATGTCAATTTGAGATATTTCTCTCCTTTCAAATATAATGTATACGATATGAAGGCCCGCTGGGATATGGAGGTTGGAGCGACAAAGACATTTAAAGATCAACGTAGTTCTTTGAAACTGGCGGTGAGCGACTTGTTTAATACAGGTAATCAGAATTTGAAAACTAATTTTGGCGATTTTGACTCTAGTATCAGGCAATACCAAGATCGTCGTGTGGTTCGATTGACCTATTCGTATAAATTCGGAAATTTAAAAAATAACTATCGTAAGAAAGATACAAGCAATGAAGAGAAAGAAAGGGCGCAATAACAATAGGACTGTATTGTTATTGTTATATGTAACCGCAAGAATGTCATGTTCTTACGGTTTTTTTGTTGTCTCTTTGACTGATAGTTACGTATTCGAGGTCAATTCACATGGCGTACAAGTCAGAAAGAATAATTTCCGGATTCTTAGCTGTCGTTGTAACAATGCAGAAATTTTTATTTAGTCATTGTTGATTAATTCGGTAGGTAATACACGTGTCTCAAATTCTGCAATTGGATATTTGGCTTCTATTAAGTTAATAAGCAATTCTGTGGCAATTTTCCCCATTTCGAATGCCGGTTGTCTAATTGCTGTTACTTTGGCGGAAAACAGGTCCACAACGTTTGAATTGGTGAACCCGGCAATGGCGATACCTTGTGCGGCCCCAAAATGGCTTTTTTTTATTACATGAAGATATCCTGTGGTTAATTTGTCTCCGGAAATAAAGATAGCATCAAAACCAATGCGCAGAAGTTCCTCGACAGCCTTCTCAACTTCCTCTAAATGTAGTCCGCCATGTTGACAATACTTGACCAGATTTGGATCGAAATCGATATGATTTGCCATTAGGGCTTTTTTATAGCCAACTAATCGGTCCTTTGTTATGGACAATGATTTAGAGTTTGTAAGGTGTGCAATTTTCTTCTTTCCAAGTTTTATGAGGTGCTGGGTCGCATCATAGGCTCCTTGTTGATTGTTTACGATGACTTTGTATGTGTCAAACTGCTGCGGGATCCGATCAAAAAAGACAATTGGAAATCCCCTTTCTTTCAATTGATGTAGATAGGAGATGTCCTCAGTTTCTGAAGACAATGCAATCAGTAGTCCGTCTATAGACCTAGAAGTTAAATACTCGACATTAAGTCGTTCCCTTTCCGAAGATTCATGTGTTTGTGAAATAATGATCTGAAAGTTCTTATCATAGGCGATGGATTCTACACCGCTTATGACTTGCGAGAAGAAGTTATTCGCTATTTCGCTAACAATAACACCAATCGAGTGACTTCGGCGCTCCTTCAAACTCCTAGCGATAGGGTTGGCACGATAGTTTATTTTCTTTGCGTATTCTAATACAATCTTTTTTGTTTCAGGACTTATTTCATAGCTATCTCTCAAAGCTCTTGAGATTGTAGAAGTAGATAAATTAAGCGCTTTAGCAATGTCTTTGATTGTATAGTTTTCGAATTTCATAATTGGCAAAATAGACTATAATATTACTCAAAAAAAATTACAAAACCTAATTTATTGGCAGGTGCAAACGTTGCCGGCAACGTTTGCATAACTTTTTAATGATACTTGCATGAACAAGTGAAATATAACTTGTAAACTTGATTATATGATAACCAATTAAATTTCCCTGCAGTTCGTGTAAGAGGGATTTAATCTTTGTAATTAAAATACCTAAAAATATGAGTAAAGCCTTAGTAATATCTACTGCTATTTGTGCTTCGTTATTCACATTAAGTGCCCACGCTCAAATCCGGAAAATCCAAGGAACGGTCGTTGGTACAGATCAAAAAGGATTGGTTGGCGTGAGTGTAACGGTGTCAGGAACAAGAGTTGTTGCTGTGACGGACAAAAGTGGAAAGTTTAGTATCGAAGTACCTGATAATAATCAAGAACTTCAATTCACCTATGTTGGATTTCAGACAAAAAAAGTAACAATTCCTGCTAATCAGAAGACGCTTAACATTGTTTTGGAAGAACAATCTAATGCTTTGGAGGAGGTAACCGTTAATATTGGATACGGAACTGTTAAGAAAAAAGATTTGACAGGAGCTGTAACTTCAGTAGGCGCAGAAACCATTTCTAAAGCTCCAGTATCCTCTGCTCTTGAGGCAATTGCAGGAAGAATGGCTGGGATTCAAATTTCTTCTACAGAAGGATCCCCAGATGCAGAAATGAAAGTCCGCGTCCGTGGCGGAGGCTCCGTCACGGGAGATAACGCACCTTTATATATTGTGGATGGCTTTCCGATGTCTTCAATATCAGATATTGCGCCTGCAGATATTGAATCCATCGATGTGTTAAAAGATGCATCTTCGGCAGCTATATACGGCTCTCGGGGTGCAAATGGGGTTGTTATAGTAACCACAAAGAGTGCTAAATCGGGCAGAACATCGATTAGTTATAGCGCTTTTGGCGGAATTCGAAATTTAGCCAAAAAGCTCGATGTATTGTCTCCCTACGATTATGTAACCTGGCAGTACGAACAAGCATTGTTGCAAAATAAGGTGGATACCTATGTCAAGTACTTTGGTGATTTTCAAGATATAGATCTCTATAAAGATGTGCAACAGAATGATTGGCAGGAACTTGTATTTGGAAGGACGGGCAATACCTTCAATCAAAATTTCAACTTGTCTGGAGGTAATGATAAGACTAAATATTCCATTTCGCATTCTTTTGTGAAGGATAAGGCGATTATGGAAATGTCCGGTTTTCGAAGACAAAATATTAATTTTAAGCTGAACCATAAACCGACAAAAAATACTTCGCTAGACCTAGGTGCGAGATTTTCTGATGTTCGTATTTCTGGTGGCGGAATGAACGAGCAAAACGAAGCTTCATCAGCAGACTCACGATTAAAATTCGCTATGATATATCCTCCCTTTCCTGTCGGGGGCCTAACAAATAGTGATGAAACTGACGAGGAATTCAATCTATATAATCCATTAGAATCCTTGGTCGATAACGATCAGTTGCAACGAAGGAGAACTTATAACCTAAATGCCGCATTTAGCTGGGATATTGTTAAAAACCTACGGTTCAGGACAGAATTTGGTTTTGATGATTATCACAACTATAATGATCGGTTTTATGGGCCAACGACCTATTATGTGCGTAATATTCCTGCTGCTTTAGATCAAAATAAGCCTGCTCTTATCTCATTGAATACTTCGACTCAGGGGATACGCTCCACAAATACATTAAGCTATAATTTTCAAGATTTCCTTCCTAAAGGACATAGTTTAAGTGTGTTGGTTGGCCAGGAATATTTGTTTACACAAAAAACGTTAAATACCAATACCACACACGGCTTTCCGAACAGCTTTAAACTGGATGATACCCGCAAATTAACGCCGCAAGGTGCGTCGAGTACGATAAACAATTACATGTTTGCCGACGAAAAATTACTTTCATTTTTTGGCCGGGTAAGTTATGACTTTGATTCGAAGTATTTATTTAATGCAACTTTTCGGGCAGATGGTTCCTCCAAGTTCTCGGCAGACAATTATTGGGGATATTTCCCATCCATGGCGGCAGCCTGGAGGATCTCATCAGAGCGATTTATGCAAAATACCCAATCTTGGCTTGATGACTTAAAACTGAGGGTAAGCTTGGGGACCTCGGGAAATAATAATATTCCATTAGAGCAGATATATCCAATATTTTCTGTCAAGAATACAGAATGGGTCAATGGATATAAAAATTATTGGGCTACGTCAAAAACGATGTCTAATCCGGATTTGAAATGGGAAACGACCATTTCAAAGAATATAGGTTTGGACTTTACTTTATTTAAGAAAAGGCTATCTGGAACGATCGATGTGTATAAAAATAAAACAAAAGATCTCTTGATTCTTTTCCCGATCGCCGGATCCGGTTATGATGATCAATATCGCAATTTAGGTGAAACCCAAAATAAAGGAATAGAGCTTACTCTAAACTGGTCTGCAATAAATAAGAAGAACTTTGATCTCAATTTTAGCGGCAATATTAGTTTCAATCAAACGAAAGTTAATTCTTTGGGGGGCCTAGCTTCGATTCCCATGGCATCAGGTTGGGCTTCAACAGAAATTGGTCCGGATTATATCGTTGAAGCTGGTGGACGAGTTGGAAAAATGTATGGTTACGTGAGTGATGGTCGATATGAAGTTTCTGATTTTACAGGCTACGATGCAGCATCAAAAAAATGGATTTTAAAGGAGGGCGTAGCGGATGCCTCTGCTGTCGTTGGAACCATAAGACCGGGAACAATGAAGTTAAAAGATCTAGTTGGTGATGATCATAAAATCAATGCAAGTGATCAAACGATTATCGGAGATGCAAACCCCTTACATACCGGTGGATTTTCAATTAATACGCGTATCTATAACTTTGATATGACGGCATTATTTAATTGGAGCTATGGAAATGATATTTACAATGCGAATAAGATTGAATATACATCCACAAGCAAATATAACAATCGAAACATGCTTACGGTAATGGAAGAAGGACAGCGTTGGACGAACTTACTGCCCGACGGAACTATCAGTAATGACCCTAGCCAGCTGTCGGATATGAACAAAAATACGAGTCTTTGGTCGCCACTTACAAATAAATTCGTCTTCAGCGATTGGGCTGTGGAGGATGGTTCGTTCTTGCGCTTAGGTACTGTTACAGTAGGTTATACGCTTCCTAAAGCATTTACTGACCGGTTGAAAATCCGGAACTTTAGAGTATATATTTCCGGATATAATCTCGCAGTTTGGACAAATTATAGTGGCTTTGATCCGGAGGTGTCTACACGAAGGAAGACAAACCTCACGCCGGGTGTGGATTATTCGGCTTATCCAAAAAGCAGAACTTTCGTAGCAGGTCTTAATTTAAACTTCTAGTCTTATGAAAAAAACACTATTGCATATAAGCCTGGCTCTATTATTCGCAGGAACGGTATCATCATGTAATAAAATATTGGAAACACCGTCTAAATCGGCATTGGATGAGTCGGTTATTTTTTCTAACCAAGATCTCGCGGAAGGGGCTGTTGTAGGAATTATTCAATCATTTGGTGAAACAAACTCCTATCGGGGTAGATATCTGGTATTCTATGGCATTAACACGGATGCAGAGGTCAATAATAGTCTGAAGAATATTGGCGATGAAAAATCGCGATTGTCAAACTATAATACTAACGTGAATAATACCCAAATGAATACGGATAACAATGCTTGGGCTAAGTTTTATGAAGGAATAGAGCGGGCGAATCTGGCGATTAGAGGGTTACGTAGTTACGGAAATATTGAGCAGCGTCCTGAGATGGCTTATATTTTAGGTGAGATCTTAACTTTGAGGGCTGTGGTGTATAACGACCTCGTCAAAGCATGGGGTGATGTGCCTGCTCGCTTTGAACCAGTGAGTACAGCGACAATCTATATCGAGCGTAGCGATCGTGATGTAATTTACAAGCAGTTGTTGGCCGATCTGGAGGAAGCTCAAAACTATCTGCCTTGGCCGAACCAAAGTGCAAAGACATCCAATGTTGAACATATCAATAAAGCATTCGCTAAAGGTTTGCGAGCTCGTTTGGCCTTGGCTGCCGGAGGTTATTCACAACGTGCAGATGGAATCCGTAAAAGTAACGATCCTGAATTGGATTCGAAAAAGATGTATGAGCTGGCAAAAAAGGAATGTTTGGATATCATTAATAGCGGCGCTGCAAAGCTTCTCGGTTTTGAAGAGGTTTTTAAAACACTATGCCAAGAGAAAGGACAGGCCGGACTGGAATCATTGTGGGAAATCCCTTTTAGTGAAGGCCGTGGCCGTGTCATATTTGACCTCGGTGTCAAACATACGACAACAGATAAGTATACTGGCCAAAATAAGGGTGGGACAAATGGCCCGAATCCTATTATGTTCTACGAATACGAAAAAGAAGATGTGCGTCGTGACGTAAGCTGTGTTCCGTATGAATGGACGGGAGGTGTGCAAGTACCAACAAATCTCGGTAAGTGGTATTTTGGGAAATATCGTTATGAATGGATGTCAAGAATTGTTACTTCTACAAATGATGATGGTCTGAACTGGATGTATATGCGTTATGCTGATGTGCTGCTAATGGCCGCAGAGTCAATTAATGAATTGGACGGTCCGAGTGCTGCTGCCCCTTATTTTAAAATGATTCGCGATCGTGCATATCCAAATAATCCGGAGAAAGTAACGGCTTATATGCAACAAATAACCACAAGTAAGGACGTATTCTTTGATGCTATTGTCAATGAGCGCGCATTGGAGTTTACGGGAGAAATGTTGCGTAAAGGAGATTTGATACGATGGAATCTTCTGGGAACCAAGTTGGCTGAAGCTAAACAAAAGTTACAACAGCTGGAGAATAGACAAGGTAAATATGCGACTTTACCTACCAACATCTACTACAAGACAGCTGCTGATGGTGAAAAAGTGGAAATATATGGTTTAAATTATGGCGATACAGATGCTTTAGGTGCTGCAGCAGGATATACTTCCTTAAAAAAATGGACGATGGTAGCGAGCAGTGACCAATCAACCTTTTGGGATGCTTTATATCTTCGTGATCCCAATGCACAGCAATTTTGGCCTATTTGGCAGTATTTTTTGGATAATAGCAACGGTAAGTTGAATAATAATGGTTTTAATTTTCAATAGAAAATAAGCATACGAATGAAAAGAATCAATATATTGCTATATCTCGGTCTTGGACTTATATTCGCTAATATAAGCTGTTCTGACGACCGTATAAAGGAACTAACAGAACTGACAACAGATCGTTATTTTTCTCCTACAGGAGTGAGCGCTCGAATAATTAATCAAACAGGAGTTCAGTTGACCTGGAAGAAAAATGCTGCAGCGACAGGTTATACACTAGAACTGTTTGCCAATGGAGAACTCAATTTTGAGGGTAACCCTGTCAAGAAAATTGAAGGTATTACAAATGATCAGATTCCCTATACTATTATTGGGTTGGATGGAGCAACCAACTATTCTGCCCGCATCAAGGCTATAGGAGCTGAAGTGGCTGATTCTAAATGGAGTACCATTACCTTTAAGACCAACGAAGAACAGATTATGAAACCTGTCAGTCCGGAGGGAATTCAGGCAACTTCTGTTCGTCTGAATTGGACCGCAGGTGAAGAGGCAACGACGATAACCGTTAACCCAGGGAATATAATCCATACTTTGAAACCGCAAGAGGTTGCTGCAGGGGAAGCAACAGTCACAGGTCTAGTGGGAGAAACAGCCTACACCGCAACACTATTGAAAGGAAACAAGATCCGGGGAACAGCAACATTCACAACAGCGATAGACTTGGGTGATGCAGTTGTTGTGCAGCCGACAGACGATCTCGCTGCTGTGATCGGAGCTGCCAAAGCGGGGGACGTGCTTGCTTTAATGCCGGGAACCTATTCGCTTGCTGCTGATGTACTGATCGATAAAGCGATATCCATCAAAGGTGCAAAACCGGCCGATCGCCCGTTGGTAAAATCTGCTTATTTTAATTTGGATAAGGGCGCATCACTGTCATTAAAAGATCTTATGCTTGATGGAGAAAATAAGTCGGGCGGCAACTGTTTCATTACATTGCAGACAGGCGCTTTCGGAAATATTCGCCTGGAAGATAGTAAATTGATAAATTATCCGAAAGGACTCGTGTATGGTAGTTTTAATGCATCGATAGAAACAGTTATCGTTAACAATAATATCTTCGATAACTTTGTTGGTAATGGAAATGAGTTTGTCGATTTTAGAAATGCGATTGCAAAAAACTTTGAATTTACAAATAATACCGTTTCCAATGCTGTCTTGAACCGGGAATTTATCAGAATGGACGCAGGCGGATCTACCGCTTATCCGGCTATTACAAGTATAATTAAAGTGAATAACAATACCTTTTATAATGTTATACAAGATGCTGCTAAACGTTTCTTCTATGTGCGTTTAGCGAAGAATGAAATCACTTTCTCCAAAAATTTAATTATGAAGTCACTGGCAATGACTGCTAATCAGTCTGCAACTAATCTGGTCGAGCGCAAAAGTAATAATTACTTTGATGCGGTAAACTTCTATAACAGCTCTGCCTCTGGAGTGAAAAATGATGTTGTTGCTAACGGCTATACATTATTGGATCCTGGATTCAAGGACGCCCTTAAAGGAGACTTTACACTAACAAACCAAACATTAAAGGATAATGGTATTGGTGATCCAAGATGGGCTCAATAGTATTTTTTATGTTATTACCGCACGCCTTCTGCTTCATTAAGAAGGCGTGTGTCTTTTTATACGTTCAATGAAAAAAATTAGTATACTTATTTCGGGTTTTGTGATGGTAATTTTCCTCCTTGCTTTACAGCAAGAACAAACTCTCACAATTTATATAATTGGCGATTCAACAGCTGCAAATAAGGACAAACACACCTTTCCAGAAACTGGTTGGGGAATGGCTTTTGCAAAGATGTTTAACCAACAAGTGAAGGTCGATAATCGCGCATTAAATGGTCGCAGTTCTAAATCCTTTAAACAAGATATGGGCAAGGACGGGAGCATTATTAATCATTGGGAACCTATTTTTGAAAACCTCCGTCGCGGAGATTATGTTTTTATCCAGTTTGGACATAATGACGAAAAAGTCGATAAACCCAATGTGGGAACTTCATTGAAGGAGTTTGAGCAGAATTTGATTTTCTATATCAATCAAACAAAGGAGAAAGGGGGAATCCCAGTTCTTTTGACACCAATAGCACGACGCAAATTTGAAAATGGCGTTCTCATCAAGACCCATGGACAATACCCAGCTGTTATCAGCAAAATTGCCCGAGATATGCAAATACCTTGTATTGACATGGAGGATCAGACAACATTACTTGTTAGGTCCTACGGAGAAGAAGGAAGTAAGAAATTATTTTTGCATGTGGACAGTGGTGATATGAATTATCCACAGGGAAAGAAAGATGATACACATTTGAATACCTTTGGCGCCCATGAAGTGGCGAAGCTAGTTGCTAAGGGGATTCGCGAATTGCAGTTACCTATTCAGACAAATTTGATTGTGAAGTAACTTTATAGGGTGCTATAAAATCAGAAAGAATCGTAAACTCAAATTAATTTGATCGACAGAGGGGAAGGCTTGTCCTAACACGATGCAGGTGATATGAAAAAATGCTTGGAAAATTTCTGAAAAAAGGATTTTCGGAAAAAAGCGACATCGAAATAATCGATGTCGCTTTTTTTGATATCAGCCGTATACTAGAAAATGTATTTCGTACTTAAGAAATTTGATTCATTTTCACTTACGATTTCATTTAACAATTTCTTGTTTTCTTCGGTGAACTTTGTGGCCACTAGAGAACGTATAGAGAATGAACGCAGAGCATCAACTACTGACAAGGTTCCTTCAGCACTGTCTTTTCTACCTGTGAAAGGGAAAGTATCTGGACCGCGTTGGCATTGACAATTGATGTTTACACGGCTCACTTGATTGACCAGTGGATCAATAAGCGATGAAACAACAGCTGCATTATTACTAAAAATACTTACTTGTTGTCCGTGCGAGGACCCGATTAGGTACTCGATAGGTTCTTCAAGGTCATCAAAAGGAACGACTGGTATAACTGGACCGAATTGTTCCTCTCTGTAAAGTTTCATCTGTGAATTGACAGGATAAACAATTGCAGGGTAGAAGAACGATTCTGCAACTTGACCACCATTCTCATTGACTACTTTTGCACCATATGCTTTTGCATCTTCAATGCATTCAGTCAAATAAGCCGGTTTATTGACTTCTGGAAGTGGAGTCAAAGACACACCCTTTTCCCAAGGCATTCCATATTTCAATTTTGCGACTTCAGCAGAGAGACGTTTTAGGAACTCTTGTGCCAAGCTGCGATGTACATAGATAATTTTTAGTGCTGTACAACGTTGGCCATTGAAAGAGAGTGATCCCAATACAGTTTCAGAAACCGCGAGGTTTAAATCTGCGTCTTTTGTAATAATTGCTGCGTTTTTTGCGTCCAAGCCAAGAATAGCACGAAGGCGATTCACCTTTGGATGCAATTTTTTAAGTTCATCAGCAACACGGCTTGAACCGATTAACGTTAAGACATTGATCTTTCCTGATAGCATTAAACTAGGAACAATCTTATTGCCCCGACCATAGATTGTATTGACTACACCTTTAGGGAAACTGGTTCTAAAAGCATCTAATAAAGGATAATGTAATAAAGTACCATGTTTAGGTGGTTTGAATAACATGGTATTTCCCATGATCAATGCAGGAATCAATGTCGTGAATGTCTCATTCAACGGATAGTTGAATGGGCCCATACAAAGGACGACGCCTAATGGAGATCTTCTGATTTGGGCGACAATACCTTGTTCGATTTGAAAACGTGAAGAATCACGGTCTATATCTTTCAATGCATCGATCGTTGCATAGATGTATTCCACAGTACGGTCAAACTCTTTTACCGAGTCTGCATAGGATTTGCCAATTTCCCACATAATAAGCTTGACAACAATGTCCTTTTTGGCAATCATCTTCTGTGTGAAATTTTCAACACAAGTAATACGATCGGCAACGCTCATTGTCGGCCATTCTCCACGGCCATTGTCGTATGCTTTTACAGCAGCTTCCAAGGCTTCCATGGACTCTTTTTCAGTACAAACAGGGAAACTACCGATGCGCTTACGTTTCAAGCCATCCTTAGTCTTCACACAGATTGGTGAAAAAACCTCGTTTACTTGACCCGTCCAAGAAATCATTTCTCCATTGGAAAGGAACTCTCTTTGATCGACCTGTTCGTCTAGTGTAAATTCTGCGGGAATGTCTTTCTCCTCATAGAAAATACTTTCTAAGTTTAAGCTCATTGTTTTTAAAAATGGTTTAGATTGATATTTATAAAGATATTGCTAATATAATACAAATTTTGCAATATATGTTAATTTTTTATTAAAATAAGTTTAGGTACTAGTGTTTTCATTACAAGCCATGCAATTAAATATGCTATGGCGCAGAAAGAAAAGATAATGAAGTATCCTGCCTCTTCTCCTTTAAAGCCCATAAAGACTAGCTGAGTTTCTTTTGCATAATCAAATAACCATCCAGACGTTTTGTTGATGATAAAGGCTCCTACACCCCCAGCGAGTCCCCCAATTCCAGTAACAGTCGCAATGGCACGTTTAGGAAAAGAATCACCAATAGTCGAAAAAATATTAGCAGACCATGATTGGTGTGCAGCTCCAGCAAAACCGATCAAAATGACAGGTATCCAATAGGAAATGTGACCCAGTGGCTGGGCGAGAAGTACAACTAAGGGTACAAAAGCAAATAACAACATAGCTTTCATACGGCCCTCATAAGCATTCATTCCTTTCTTGTCAACAAAATAGGTTGGTAGCCACCCGCCATAAATAGACAACATGGTAATGGCATATAAAACGAATATTGCCAATTGTCCTTCGGTATCCGATGATTTGATGTCGTATACAGCTGAAAGATAGGCCGGCATCCAAAATAAGAAGAACCACCATACACCATCAGTCATAAATTTACCAAATACAAAAGCCCAAGTTTGCTTGTATTTTAGACATTCCGATATGGTCGTTCTTGGTTGTTTGGTTGCTCCGCTTTGTTCTGTTTCATGATCATCCTGGTGAATATAAGCCAATTCTGCGGCATTTACTTTCGGGTTTTCGTGTGGCTTTTTATAAAGAAAAATCCAAAAGCCCATCCAGACAAATCCTAGAGCACCAATAATGATAAAAGACATCTCCCAGCCCCAGTGTGCTGCGATGACGGGGATGGTCAGTGGGGCTGCTAATGCTCCTATGGTTGCCCCTGAATTGAAAATACTGGTAGACAGGGCGCGATCTTTCTTTGGGAAATACTCTGCTGTAGCTTTAATCGCGGCGGGGAAGTTACCAGCCTCGCCTACAGCAAGAACAAACCGGGCAAAAATAAATAGATTGACGCTGACACTCATTACTAAACCCACGTTGTTAACCTGAGAAATTGCCTCTTTTGCTCCTTCGAAACCAACAAACCATTCACCGGCGACAATGCCTGAAGTCGCTATACCACAGAATGCATGTAATATCGCGCCAATGGACCAGATTCCGATCGCCCATAAAAAGCCTTTTTTTGTATCCAGCCAATCGACAAAGCGGCCTGCAAAAAGCATACTGATCGCATAAAAGATCGAAAATAATGCTGTAATGTTGCCATAGTCGGTATTTGTCCAATGAAATTCAGGACTGATAAAATCCTTCCAAGTTAAGGACAGCACCTGACGATCCAGATAATTGATTGTAGTAGCAAAAAATAGTAGCGAGCATATCACCCAACGGTAATTACCCTTTTTCTCCGTGTTAATCATAATGGGTTTAATAGTTTATTTTTAGTATACCTGTCTGTTTTTGTGTACCAATAATATCTCCTCCGAACGTTTGCTTTTTAAGGCAGTATTGAGGGATGGTTACCGTGCCTTTGACACAAAGTCAAGAGCCTTTTTAGTGTTTTCGAATAAATTGACGGTGTTTTTAGGGTCAATTAGCTTACTGCCCATGCCTACAGCGCATACACCTGATTTGAACCATGCTTTTAAATTCTCCATTTCGATTTCTACGCCCCCCGTCGGCATAAATTTCTGACCTTTAAAGAGATCTCGTATCGAAGACATAAATGCCGGCCCCAGGATATTTGCAGGAAACAATTTTATAAGCGCTGCCTCTTGCTGCTGCGCGGTATAGATTTCTGTGGGTGTCATACAGCCTGGAATCCATAGCTTATGCTGCTCATGTACAAGGGAACCAACGAGTGGATTTACAATAGGAGAAACAATAAAATCCGCTCCAATTTGCAGAAATTGTTGAGCTTCATCAACTGATTTTATGGTGCCAATACCTAAATAAAGATCAGGCATTTCGAGGTCTCTAGTTGCAATTAAGCGTTCGAAAACAGCCAATGCTTCGGGGCCGCGATTTGTAAATTCAAAGACACGTATACCAGCTCGGTATAGGGTTCGCAGAATCTCGATACTTTCTGCTTTATCGTGATGGAAGAACAAAGGAAGTGTCCCTTGCTCTATAATTTTATCTAATACAATTTCTTTCAAATTCATGCTGTCATTCTATTTTTTATGTCTTCCACAGTACTTGTTGTCGCATCGCTGGCGATGAATAATTTATCGAACGCTGCGAGCGTTGCAAACTCTAGGGTTTCTTTTGGAGAAAGGTTGGAGTACAACCCATAAATCAAACCAGCCATAAAGCAATCTCCACTACCTACTTTATCCAAAATTTCTTCTGCAGTATATTCCGTTGATTTAATCAGGCTGTCTTTGTCAAACAGCGTGGTATAATACTTGATTCCCTTATTTTGATAGTCAAAACGAAAGGTATTGGCCACATATTGACAAATCGGATTCGCGGAAATAATTTCCTTACTTGTACGATCTGCTTGTGCCAGTAGATCTTCTTCCCGATATCCAGAAGAAGAAGTTAAGAATTGTTCGTCTAGCTGGGTTCCGAGCATCTGATGAGCGGCCCATATATTGCCCATAATTAAATTACAATATTGGGCAATTTCGGGCATAATCTCTTTCGGTGCCTTTCCATATTTCCAGAGTTTAGCGCGATAATTAAGGTCCAATGATACAAAGATTGCTTTCTCTTGTGCTTTTTTTACAGCTTCCAGGCATAGGTCCGCTATATCTTGGCTAATTGCAGGACAGATGGCTGAAAAATGAAACCATTTGACATCGGCAAAAATCTCTTCCCAGTCTATGTTACCCACTTTGAGGTTTGCAAACGATGAGTTCGCACGATCATAAATGACCCCCGCATTTTTTAGATCTTTTCCTTTTGGGAGATAGTAAATACCCAATCTCTCGCCAGTCCACTGCATCGCTGATGTGTCTATATTTCTGCGTTGCAGGTAGCTATCAATACCTTCACAGATGGCATTTTGGGGAATAGCAGATAAATAGGATGACGGTACATTCCACAGCGCTAGGGCTGTGGCTACATTCAGCTCCGCTCCGCCGACGTAGAAAGGCAGCTGATGTTGTTCAATCCAATCCCTTTCGATGTCGGGACAGATCCGCAACAACAATTCTCCAAAGCTTAAAACTTTACCCTGCATGTTCATTAAAATTCAAAATATTCTTTCGCGTTATTATAGCTGATATCTGCTATGATTTTCCCTACCCATTCGATATCATTTGGTATCTCCCCCTTTTCAATGTCCTGTCCGAAGATGTCGCACAACAATCTTCTGAAATATTCATGCCTTGGAAATGAAAGGAAGCTTCTAGAATCTGTCAACATACCGACGAGACGGCTCAATAAACCCATATTTGACAGTGTATTGATCTGCTTTGTCATACCATCTTTTTGGTCTAGAAACCACCAAGCTGAGCCAAACTGAATTTTTCCCTTGATTGAACCATCATTGAAATTCCCGATCATAGTTGCAATAAGTTCATTGTCGGCAGGATTGAGATTATACAAGATGGTCTTGGTTAGCTTGTCTTGATCGTCTAATTTATTCAAAAATTTTGACAATGCACGTGCCTGGCTAAAATCTCCGATCGAATCCCAACCTGTATCTGGTCCGATCAAACGATGCATACGGGCATTGTTGTTGCGCAATGCTCCTAAGTGATATTGTTGAACCCAGCCTTTTTCATGATCCCATTCTGCAAAATAAATCAGCATGGCGGATTTGAATTTTAGATTTTCGGTCGGAGAGATTTCCTTTTTTGTACGGATCTTGTCAAAGATCGTCACGATCTCCTGTTCGGTATAATCTTCTGCATAGATTTGTTCTAATCCGTGATCCGATACTTTGCATCCATTGGCAGCAAAGAAATCATGTCTTGTTTTTAACGCGTTTAAATAATCTCCCAAGCTATTGATCTGCATGTCGCTGACCACTTCCAGTTTGTCGATATATTGATTCAATGCAATGATATCATCCGAGTTCATCGCTTTATCCGGACGAAACGCGGGAAGCATCTTGAACGATTCTTTTTCCTTTGCGAATTGTTGATGAAACTCGAGGCTATCGATAGGATCGTCTGTGGTACAAACGACTTCAACGTTCATCATCTTCAGTAATCCGCGAACCGAATGACTATCTTGTTGTAATAATGCACCTGTATCGGCATATATCTTGGCTGCTGTCTTTGGGGACAACAAATCTGTGATACCAAAATACCGCTGTAATTCGAGGTGTGTCCAGTGATGTAATGGATTGCGTAGTGTATAAGGAACAGTTTCTGCCCACTTGATAAATTTTTCCTCATCGGAAGCATCACCTGTAATATAACGCTCATTGACACCATTGGCCCGCATCGCCCGCCATTTGTAATGATCGCCATGTAACCAGACCTGACTAATATTGTCAAATTTTACGTTATGAGCGATCTGTTCCGGAATCAAGTGATTATGATAATCAATGATCGGCAAATGCTTTGAATAGTTGTGATACAGCTGTTCTGCTGTTTTTGTGTTTAATAAAAAGTTGTCGTCTAAAAAAGCTTTCATACAATATCCTATTTTTATAAACTCACACCTCTTTTCCAAGGTATGAAATCGTCTTGATTTAATTGGACAGCCTTTGGTGTTATTTCACCACTGGCTGCTTTGATACAATATTCTAAAATGTCTTCTCCCATGGTTTGGATCGATTTCTCACCGTCTATAATAGGACCTGTATTGATATCGATAATGTCGGCCATTTTGGTTGCCAGTATATTATTTGTTGCAACTTTGATGACCGGACATATTGGATTGCCGGTAGGGGTACCCAGTCCAGTCGTAAACAGAATTAGTGTTGCGCCAGCAGCAGCTTTCCCTGTGGTCGCTTCTACATCATTTCCTGGAGTGCATACTAGGTTAAGACCCGGCTTCGTCGCTTCCTCGGTATAATCCAAAACATCCACAACGGGCGAAGTACCGCCTTTTTTTGCGGCACCATTACTTTTTATCGCATCCGTGATAAGTCCATCACGGATATTGCCTGGAGATGGATTCATATAAAAACCCGAACCAACAGCCTCGGCAGCATTGCTGTAGGCGGTCATGAGATCGATGAATTTATTGGCGGCCTTTGGATCGATGGTACGGTCTATTAGATTCTGCTCGGCACCACATAATTCTGGAAATTCAGCCAACAGTACCTTTCCGCCTAGAGCAACCAAAAGGTCGGCAGTATAACCGACAGCGGGATTGGCTGAGATACCACTGAATCCATCACTGCCGCCGCATTTTACACCCAAGGTTAATTTGCTCAATGGTACGGGTTGTCGGCTTAGTTTATTAATTTCTGTCAGTCCAATAAATGTTTGTAGTATCGCTTCTTTCAGCAGTTGCTCCTCACTTTTTGATTGTTGCTGTTCAAATAAGTATAGTGGTTTGTCAAAACCCGGATTACGTAGCTTGATATCGTTGACTAGATCATTCAGCTGTAAATTTTGGCAGCCCAAACTCAATACTGTGATACCCGCGACATTCGGATGGTCGGCGTAGGCGGCAAGTAACTTACTCAAGATGGCAGCATCTTGTCGGATTCCGCCACAACCACCCTGATGGTTTAAAAATTTGATCCCATCTACGTTTTTGAATACGCGATCCGATTGCTCCGTAATTGTGTTTAGCTGCTCGAGTGAGGATAGGTCCAGTGTTTCCCCCTTTTCATAGGCTTTTAACAGTTGATGTGTGAAGTTCTTGTATTTTCCAGTGACTGAATAACCAAGCTCATTGTATAGTGCCTCTTTGATCACGTCAAGATTTCTGTTTTCGCAGAAAACGGTTGGAATAAACAGCCAATAATTTGCAGTGCCAACACGGCCGTCCGGACGGAGATAACCATTGAAAGTTCTTCCTTCAAACTTTGAAACATCAGGCTTTTCCCAGTGATAATGTGAGGGCCTAAAATGATATGGCTCTGCAGCATGTTTGGTATTCTCAGTATTCATGATGCTTCCTTGAGGGATATCAAATTGAGCTTTACCTACGAGTACGCCGTACATATGTATTTCGTCACCAAAGTGCATGTCTTGCATAAAAAATTTATGCTTGGCCGGAATATCTTCCTGTAGAATATAATGTGTGCCCTCAAATGAAATTGCGTCACCTTTCTTGAGATTTTGTAAGGCGACCAATACATTGTCTTTGGGGTGTATCTTTAATACGTTATTTTTCATCTGTAGCGTTATTTATACCTTTTTATTGTCAAGAACTGATGAAATTTCGAGTGCCTTTAATGCTCCTACTTCAATGATCTGTTGTAATTTCTGGTTGACTGTTTCTTCAAAATGAGGGAACTCCGTTAAATTGATTCCCCATAAATCTGTATCTGAAAGTACGGTATGGACAAGTTTATCTGGATTGATCCAGGCGGCATGTAATCTCGGTGCTGATTCGTCCTGAAGTACGATTGTTCGTCCATTGATCAATTGCTCATATTGATTACCGTTCAGCTTAGATTTTAATAGATAGAGATAAGCCGCAAATCCAAGTGCGAACAGTTGTGGAGCTTCATGGTGTGTTGTATACCACTTTCTTAACAGTGGGATATTGCGCATTGCCATTTTTGAGCTATAATTTAAAGCTATGGATTCCCATTTGTGTTCGAGATGCGGATTAGCAAAGCGGTCGATGACTTTGGATGAAAAATCGTTGATGTCCGCAACTGAAATATTGTCGCTTAAAATGGCTGGACCAATTTCATCCTGCATTAAAAGACGTATAAATTGATTAAATGCTGTATTTTGCATAGCCTCCTTTACTGTTTCGAAGCCCGCAAGAAGGGCAAGGGCACAACTTAGGGTATGCGTTCCATTGAGCAGTCTTAGTTTGATTTCCTTGTACTTTTCAATTGAAGGAACCAACAATACATTCGGATCTGCCAATGCAAAGGAAAGACGTTGTTGCACACGTTCAGAAATAGCTTCTATCGCCCATAAGCGAAAGGGTTCGGCCATAATCATCAATTGATCTTCATAGCCTAGTAAAGTGCAGGCTTTGGTGTATTCCGCTAGAGGCAATGCTCCGGGAACAATACGATCGACTAAGGTGTTGCAAAAGTCATTGGCGGTATCAAGCCAGTCCATAAACTCTTCTGGGAGCTTATTCAGCTTAGCCAAGGCGGTGACGATTGATTTCAATTTAGTTCCATTGTCGGTAATTAATTCGGCAGGGACGACAGTTAAGCCCTTATTTTTATCCGCATTGAAGTAAACAAATCTCCGGTAGAGAATAGCCAAAAGTTTACCCGGAAAAGAAGCCGGTGGTGCGTCATTGATATTGTCTTCACTCATAACAATGCCGACTTCAGTGGTGTTGGAGAAGACAATTTCAAGATCTGGATTTTCGGCGCTTTTTAATATTTCTGACCAATGTTGGTTGGCCGCTAACACACGAGAAATCGAATTATTGATTTCGTATTGTGAAATCTCTTTACTGTCTTCTATCCCTTTAATGGATAATGTGTATAGGTTGTCCTGTTGTTCGAAGGCATCAGCACCGGCCGAACTTGTTGACTTTATAACCAGGATTCTACCGCAAAACAGTTTTTTCTGATTTGCTTTATGGACAAAATAATCCGGGAGGCCTCTGAGTAACACACCTGTGCCAAATTGAAGAATCTTTTCTGGATAAAGGAAAGAGGACTCTGTCGGTTTGCTGATGTGATCAGAATTGATTGTATGTATAGTATGTTGTGTCAGTAACATCTGCTCGTTTTATTATTGAATTTTATATTGTTTTTTCCACTTTGGATAGTCCTTTTGGATCAGCTTTTCTGGCCAGTTGCCGAACCAAGCATAGCCGTTTCTGCGTTCCTCTGAAACCTCTTCAAAGTTGTATTTGATTGTATTGTCCCGATCTCCAAACAACGGACGGTTGTCTTCCAGATGATAGAACCGAGCCCAAATCGTGGAAGTACGATCAGCGACAAGCTGCCGTTGGTATTTTCCAGTCAGCCTATCTTGTATACGGTCGAAGCGGTAACCTTCAATATCATGCTGCTCAAACCAATGTATTGCATGTTCGATGGCTTGCTTAATTTCATCCGTTGCAGGCTGCAGCATGAGAAAGCGAACGATGGCAACAGATTCACTTGTGCTTAATGAAGCAGGTTCAAATTTTCTTGCCTGAGCAGGTTTTAAAGTATTCTGATCATATTGCGCTGCCCAAATACTCCTTTTTCCGTCTTGCATGACCTGTGTTTTTAGGATACAGACTATGCCTTTTTCTACTGCTGTTTGCGCTTTTGATACAAATATGGGATTGATAGCCTCAAACCCGTCTTGCTTATTAGCGACTTTGTAAAGCACCAGTAATGCATTGATCATTGCATCATCGTTGTAGGTTATCTCAGCTCTATAGAGTAACTTATTGGGGTAGTATTGTGGAAATCCACCATTCTCATATTGAGCCGATAAAATATATGAAATACCTTTTTCTGCTGCAGTCAAATAAGCCTGATTTTTAGTGCCCTTAAAAGCCTTGATCAATCCAGTTATTTCCCGAGTTGTCGCATTGTTGTCGAGCGTGGCATGATCAATATCTGTTTTCTTGACCTTTTGCAAGAGCTCTTTCGTTAATGGAAGTCTATAATCTACAACACTTTTGTCTACCAACTGTTTGGGCCAGGCTCCATTTGACAACTGGTACTGAAGCATCTTTTCGGCCAATGAATCTTTGGTGGGCACGGCCTGTCCAGTACAGTAATTATGAAACACTGAGACCGCGATGAAACTTAGAATAATTATTTTTCTCATGGTCTCTAGTTGTTAATCTGTTTGAATAACCAGTGCACTAAATCATTCGCTGCAGTAAAGTTCTCATATTCCTTAGGTAGCTTTCTTCCATCGGTATATTCATTATATAACCAGGGGTCGCCAATAGCAAATACGGTACCTTTTCCATATTTTGCGGTAGCAATGATGGTATCTCCATGGTCTTGAATCAATGTTTGGGCCGGTGCGTTTACCTGTAATGTTGAGATTTCCTTGATATATATTTGGCCCGTATTCGGAAATACGGCATTACCCTTTGGAATAGTGATTGCTCCAGTCTGAAAGTCATTTCCTTTCACACGATTGCGGCTATCCTCATTGAATGTGATGCCAAATTTTTGTGCGAGGGTATTGAATTTGGTGATTTCGCAGTTGCCACTATCATTTAAGAAAAGAACGAGTACCCCTCCTTGTTTAACCCATTGCGCAATCTGTTGGGCGTCGGTTTCATTCATAAAATGAGGATGCTCAGTTTCTTTCTCTGTATCGGGGTCTACGATGATGTAGACATTGGATTTTGAGAGATTCTGTATAGTAGGTGCTGTTCTTAATGTGTTTAATTGACCACCATTTTTTTCAAATACCCTACCCAACAGGGAAAACCCGTTGTTGTCGTCACCATCCCAAAGATAATGGTAAGGTTGAAGTTGCCCCGATGCAGCCTTTTTATATTCGTTGTTGAAATAATTGTCCAATGTGACAGTGCGTCTTTTTTTGCCCTTTTGTTCCTTCGCAAATTCAACTTCGGAAGCTGCAAGGATAAAAGCACCGACTCCTTTGGGATCATTGGTGATAACTGGTTCGCTCATATAATACGCAAAGCTGCCATCACGATAATTTTTTCCACCCAAACCCGAAACTTGAACAGTCTTTGTGAGATTAACACGGTTTTCTCCAGCAGGGGTGATGAATTCCTTTACAAGCCCTTGGTAGCCCCGATCCAGATTTTTCTGAAATGTCGCTGGGATATAACCTTTGCGTAATGATTTTGCCAATGCAAATACAAACATACTTGAGGCCGAAGATTCTAGGTAATTTCCTTTTCTTGTCCCCAGATCCACAATGTCATACCAAACACCGGTTTTGACATCTTGATACTTGACGACTGCCGATAGCGTTCTGTTTAAGATTGCAAGGAGTTCTTGTCTGCGTGGGTGCTCTTCTGGGAAATAGTCCAACACATCGACAAGCGCCATTACATACCAGCCCATACCTCTGGCCCAAAAGTGTGGAGATAAACCTGTTTTGGGGTTTGACCAGCGTTCCTTTCTTGATTCATCCCAACCATGATACAGCAGGCCTGTTTTCGTGTCACGGGCGTTTTTTTCCATGTAGCTAAACTGGTTGGCGATATCGTCAAAAGCGGCAGGAATATCCATTAAGCTAGCATATTCTGCATAGAAAGGCTGTCCCATGTACAAGCCATCTAGCCACATTTGGTAAGGATAAATTTTCTTATGCCAAAATCCACCTTCATGTGTGCGAGGATGTTGTTGAAGCTGTGCATATAATTGGTGGCAAGCCTTTAGATATTTTTCTTTACCGGTTACTTTGTAAAGCGTTAATAGTGCCGTACCATTTTTGATATTGTCGATATTGAAATCGTGTGCATCATAGTTTTTAATCGAATCCGGAATGCTGAGATAAGCATCCATGCGTGACTGCATATAATTAAAATAGGTGGCGTTTGCCGTATTGCGCCATACATCTGTTAGGCCTTCAAAAATAACCCCCATATCGTATGACCATTTCGGAAATTTGTCGGTTCTGTTGAATAGCGAATCTGGATAGAGCTGTTCAAGTACAGTGTTTGCCATCTGCTCAGAAAAAGGCTTTTGCTGGCCAAACCCTGAAAATGGAACAAGTGCTGTTAGGTTTAAAAGAATTAAAAATAACTTTTTCATCACGTTCCTAATTTTTGATCGTTAAGGATTTGTCTGTACTTCCCCCTATAAATTGACTGACCGTCTTTGCAGTCCTTGTGTTGGATTTCGATAGATGGATATGACTGCTTTTCTCACCCGCGACCTCGATATATAGTTCAGGAGCTTCTAATGCTTGGATATTATCTAGATTTATCGCAGTGCTATTGTTGATGGCGATCAGTGGATTATTTTCTGTTGTTTTTAATGTTATATTTTTCAGATTAACCTGAGAAGCTTCAATGATTTCTATACCCTTATTTGCTTCCAATGTTGCATTTTCTATCCAGATATGCTGAATATGCATTTCAGGGAGACCACGTAAGAAAATTCCTTTTGAAGCTCCTTTCGCTACGATATTTTTGATATAGAAGTTTTTGAATTGCGGTGTTTCTTCCGTAACTGGAAGTGTAACTGTTTTTACAGCAGGCCTCTTTTCTCCCGCTAAAGCGACCGGATCTACAGCCGCATAATACATGTCAAATAGAATCGCTTCGCCTGGGATATCAACCATATTGATATTATTGATGAAGATGTTTTCTACCACTCCTCCACGACCTCTTGTCGTTTTAAAGCGAAGTCCGATATCAGTCCCGATAAACGAGCAGTCTTCCACCCAAATATTACGGGCACCACCGCTCATTTCGCTCCCAATTACAAACCCACCATGTGCGTGATAAACAACATTATTGCGAACAATGACATTTTCGGTTGGTTTGCCACGCTCACGACCAGCTTTATCACGACCAGACTTTATGCATATGCCATCATCGCCAACATCAAATGTACAATCTTCAATCAGCACATTCTTGCAAGACTCGACATCGACGCCATCGCCATTTTGGCCATACCAGGGGTTACGAACCGAGAGCTTACGTAAGGTCAGATCTTCACATAGTAAAGGGTGTATATTCCATGCCGGAGAGTTTTGTATAGTTATACCTTCCAACAATACTTTTTTACAGTTCGTAAATACCAAAAGATTGGGCCTTAAGAAATCTTTGACATCTTTGAAATCATCGACTTTTGTTCCCGGGCGGATGACCCCCGCTTTCTTTTCTTTTGAACCTTTCAGCGAACTTGCGGAGGGATACCAGACTTCGCTATCCATGTCGACCGTGCCGCCAGATGCAACAAGATTTTTCCATTGCGATGCTGTTAGTTTACTCTTTTTAACCATCCTCCAGGCATCTCCATTACCATCGATAATGCCATTGCCTGTAATTGCTATATTATATAGGTTCTTGCCTGATATTGGATTTTGATTGCGCCAAGCCGGCTCGCCTTCCCAATTAGATTCAACAAGTTTGTATTGATCAAAGTCCTTTGTGAAAAGCAGGACAGCGTCTCGTTTGAGGTGCAGGTTTACATTGCTTTGCATTTCGATAGGCCCTGTCAACCAAATTCCGGCGGGGATCAGTACTACACCGCCGCCGTGTTCGCTACACTTACGGATGGTTTGGTTGATTGACACCGTATTAAGAAATTGACCGTCACCTTTAGCGCCATAATTGCCGATATTTAATGTATCTTTCTTAAAATCGACTTGTTGTACGATAGGACGAGCAGGCTCTTGGGCCATACACAGCTGTGGTAGCACGAGAAGCAATCCAAGAGCAGATTTCAATGTACGTGAATAGTGCTTTTTAAACGAATTCATTTTTTACATTTTGGTTTAAAAATGGTTATTTGTAAAAGCAATTGTACATTCTTTGCCCCTAACTTGGATGAAAAACTTATGCAATCGTTACCGGTCATTATTTATCGATCAAATGTAAGGTTTGGTACCCAATCCTTGAATACACGTTGAAAATTAAGGCTATCGGTCTCTCGATCTGCCAATAGGCGACTCCATTTGACACGATTTTGTGACACTGAGCCTGCGCCTTTGTTTTTATATTCTGCGAAATAAGCTGTTTTCCCATTAGAATCTTTGTCCCAGTTGTGCCAGCCTTTGTTTTCAATAAGTTTTGGAAAATTGGCCGCGACAAAATCATAACTCTTTACTTCTGCAGCAAAAAGAAAGAAAGGAATTAAAAAAAAGGAAAGTATGATCGTCCGCATTCCAAATTGTTTAATTGGTCAATGAAATTACCAATATTAAAGCCTTCCTTAAAGGAAATCCGTCAAAATAAATGCGCAAACGTTATCGGTAACGTTTGCTTCTGGTTCGTACCTTGTTCGTACCACGTTCGGGCGTGAAGAGGATCAGTGCCATCTTTGATCAATATATGACCAGACAATTCCTGGTCAGAGTCTGGTCCAGATCTGGTCAGGGTTTGGTCAAGATCTATTGATGAGCCGAAGCTGGTCCGAAGCTGGTCCGAATAACATCCGAAAAAAGCGTCCCTGCACAATGAATATACTTCAGAATGAAATGCATTCTGCTAAGTTAAATTGATTTTAAAAGATGATTATAACACAGAAGAATCATATATTTTTTATACGAGGATTAATTGTATTGCATATAAAAGGCAATTTATCTAAGTTTGTTCAACAAATTTCTCAACATGGATATCCAATCACTCTATCAGATTTATAAACAGTACCCTAATATTACAACGGATACACGTAAAATAGAAAAGGATAGTATATTTTTTGCGCTAAAAGGAGCCAATTTCAATGGCAATGCTTTCGCTGAGAAAGCACTCGAAATGGGGGCTAAATATGTTGTTATTGATGAAGAGGCTTATCAAAAAGGAGAAGCATATATTCTTGTTGATGATGTGCTAAAAACACTGCAGCAACTGGCAAATTACCATAGGCATCAGCTGCATATTCCAATTGTAGGGGTAACAGGGACCAATGGCAAAACGACGACGAAGGAACTATTGTACGCCGTTGTGTCACAGAAGTACAAGGCATATGCAACAAAAGGAAATCTCAATAATCATATCGGTGTTCCCTTAACATTATTGGCAATCGATGATTCCATTGAGCTGGCAATAATCGAAATGGGGGCGAATCATTTGGAGGAAATTGCTTTTTTATGTGGGATTGCTGAACCGACACATGGCTTGATTTCT
The DNA here is from genome assembly GCA_031286695.1 of Sphingobacterium sp. Classification (GTDB taxonomy): domain Bacteria; phylum Bacteroidota; class Bacteroidia; order Sphingobacteriales; family Sphingobacteriaceae; genus Sphingobacterium. Next base: position 131,819 of record JAITTY010000011.1, read on the forward strand.
AACGTTGGTAAAGCACATCTAGAAGGTTTTGGATCTTTTGAGGGAGTGAAGAAAACCAAAGGCGAACTGTACGATTGGCTGCAAGATCATCAAGGTGTATTATTTTTGCAGGCTGATAATCCACACCTTAAAGAGATGGCTTCTGTTCGCCGGATAACTGATATTGTCACTTATGGTTTTTCGGAAAGTAATGATGTGATTGGAAAGCTTCTTCGGGCAAATCCTCTTTTACAAATTGAATGGCAAAAGAAAGGTGCGGACGAATCTTATGTTGTCGATACCCAGTTAACAGGATCTTATAATACCGAAAACTTTCTTGCAGCAATTGCAGTAGGTCTGCATTTTGGCGTTTCTTCCGCGGCGATCAATCGGGGTATTGAAGGATACACGCCTACCAACAATCGCTCGCAGGTTATGAAAACGGCCCACAATACGCTAATTTGTGATTATTATAATGCCAATGCAACAAGTATGGCCGCTGCACTGGATAATATCCGGATTATTGAAGCGGATAAGAAGGCTATTGTATTGGGGGATATGTTTGAATTGGGAGCCGAATCCTTTGAAGAGCATAAAAAAATTGTTGAAAACGTAAGAGCTATTCCGGCAGATCGTAAGATTTTTGTAGGGAAAGAATTTTTCGCGCATAGGTATGAAGGCGGGGAGTTTTATGAGACAACAGCCGAAGCAAAGGAGAAACTTCAAGAAAAACCGATTACGGATGCGACAGTCTTATTGAAAGCGTCGCGGGGCATGGCTTTTGAAAATCTGGTCGAATTGCTATAGTCTTTTTAGCTTTGTGTTATGCACAACTAGGGGATAAGTTCGGGGTGCGACCATATTGCGACCATGGTGCTCCCGCATTGAATGTACTTAAAAAGGTGGACTCAATGTCGACTCACGGTGGACTTACCGTGGCCGCATGGCGAAGATAGTAGGTGTTTATTGGGGCTTTGGTACTGCTGAATACCAAATTACCCATCAGGCAGATTTGAGTAAAAAGGAAGTGCAAAACAAACAGTTTTGTCATGTAAGGATTAAATAATGAAGAAAATGAGCAAATTCGTTCTGCGGAGAAATGATGCTCATTTGGAAAAACGTACCTTTGTTGCATATAATGGATAAAAGACGTTTTTTTTTAGAAATAGCCTATTTTGGACAGGCATATCATGGTTGGCAAATTCAGAATAATGCAATTTCCGTGCAGGAAGTGCTGAATAAAGCGCTTGAAACCCTGTTGCGGGAGCCCATTGAAACAACTGGAGCTGGCCGTACAGATACGGGTGTTCATGCCAAGCAATTATATGCGCATTTCGATGCAGCTCCTGTAGGTATTCTACAAAAGGCAGATCGTTTTATTCATTCTCTTAATGCTTTGTTACCCTTTGATGTGGCCGTTAAACGCTTGATTGAAGTTGAGGCTGAGGCGCATGCACGTTTTGATGCTATACAAAGATCGTACGAATATCATCTTCATTTTCATAAAGATCCTTTCATATATCCCTATTCATGTTTTATGCGCGATCGTCCAGATGTAGAAAAGATGAACGAAGCAGCAAAATTTTTATTAGGGAAACAGGATTTTGAATGCTTTAGTAAGTCTCATACGCAGGTGTTTACAAATATTTGCGATATTCGTAGAGCTGAGTGGGTCTGGAATACCGAACAGCACTTGGTCTTTCACATCACAGCGGATCGCTTCTTGCGCAACATGGTTCGTGCCATCGTGGGCACATCGCTGGAAATAGGGTTGAAGGGCAAGCCTGTTTCGTTTATGCAAGAGGTTATTCAAAGCAAAAACCGTGGCAAAGCGGGTGTTTCCGTGCCAGCACATGGGTTATATTTAACAGAGGTGGCGTATCCATATATATAGAATTTACCGTGAGTCAAGATAAAATAACAGGCAAAACCTACGATATCAATTTAGTGAAACGCATGAGCCGCTATATGCGTCCGTATCATGTGGCATTTTGGATATCGGTCGTTCTAACGATATTGTTGGCTGCAGTAGCTCCCGCTTTACCTATGCTAATCCAGCATACATTAGATAACTATATCTTAAACTTCGATACCAATGGATTGTCTCTCATGCTGATAGCAATGTTGGCATTGGTCATCCTGCAGACTTTGATCCGTTATTACCACACCTTAATGACAAATACCTTGGGGCAGTCCGTCATCCGTGATATTCGGATCCAGGTATTTAATCACATTGTTCAACTCAGGCTGAAGTATTTTGATCGTACGGCACTGGGAAAATTGATTACACGTACCATCTCTGATTTGGAGACTCTTTCCAATATTTTTTCTGAAGGTTTGATTCAGATTATCGGTGATTTATTGCAATTGGTGGTTATTTTAGTCGTCATGTTTTACTCCGATTGGAAGCTGACATTGATTGTTTTGATCCCTATGCCTTTGATGGTGGCGGCGACCTATGTGTTTAAAGAGGCGATGAAATCTGCTTTTATCGATGTCAGGAAATGGGTTTCCAACTTAAATACCTTTTTACAGGAACATATTACCGGTGTCGGTATTATCCAATATTTTGCGCGCGAAAAGCAGGAAATGGATAAGTTTAAGGAAATTAATGCGCAACATCGAAATGCCCATATTCGGACCAATTGGTACTTTTCTATCTTTTTCCCTGTTTTGGAAATTATCATGGCTATTGCTCTCGGATTATTGGTGTGGTTTGGTTCCAAACAAATTATGGGCGATGTGATATCTCCAGGTGTAGTTGTAGCCTTCATCATGTATATCAATATGATCTTTAGGCCGATTCGGGAACTCATTGACAAATTCAATACACTTCAAATGGGGATGGTTAGTGCCGAACGTATTTTTGAAGTCTTAGATACGGATGAAAAAACGCCTAATTTAGGGACTCTGAAGCCTGCACATATCAAAGGGGAAATTACATTTCGGGATGTTTGGTTTGCTTATAACGAGGAAAACTGGGTTTTAAAAGATGTTAATTTTAAGGTTAACCCAGGGGAGACCTTGGCTTTAGTTGGGGCTACTGGTGCCGGAAAGTCTTCTACGATCAATATTCTAAGCCGTTTTTATGAAATCAATAAAGGTGAGATTTTATTGGATGGCGTTAATATTCGGGAATATGATCTTGATTATTTAAGAAATACAATCGCGACGGTATTGCAGGATGTATTTCTCTTTTCGGATAGTGTCATCAACAATATTACCTTAGGTGATCCTGCAATATCTAGGGAACAGGTCATCGAAGCGGCAAAAGAAGTGGGTGCGCATGACTTTATTATGCGACTACCTGGGGGGTATGATTATGATGTGAAAGAGCGGGGTGCAACCTTATCCGCGGGGCAGGCCCAATTGATTTCTTTTATTCGTGCTTTGGTACACGATCCCCGGATTCTAATTTTGGACGAAGCGACTTCTTCGGTAGATACCGAAACGGAAGAAATGATCCAGCATGCTATTGATAACCTCATGAAAGGAAGAACATCGATTGTTATTGCCCACCGCTTGTCCACCATTCAGAAGGCGGACAAGATTATTGTGTTGGATAAAGGCGAAATTAAGGAAATTGGAACGCATCAGGAATTGCTATCTTTTGATGGCTATTATAAAAAACTATACGATTTGCAATTTCATTCCGCGGGGATTTAATTAAGCGATTATACTCTCTTTGGGGATAGTTTCTTCGTCTTCGATACGAGTATTTGCTTTAATTTCTGAACCTCTGCCTACTAGAACGTTTGCTCCGATTGAGACATTTGGTCCGATGTTTACAAAATCTTCAATTATGGTATTGCTTTCGATCACTGCCGAACCTGCAATAATACAGTGGTTGCCAATCTGCACATCAGGAGCGATGGAAGCACCAGGGAGAATAATGGTGCCTTCACCAATCTCGGCTCTTTTTGATACGTAGGCTTTGGGATGGATCAGGGTCTGGTAATTCCAGTCTGTGTTTTCCGAAACAATTCTTTGGCGAAGACCTGGGTTCTTGACTGCGATAAAGAAATCTTCCTCCGTGTCTTTAACCTGATGGTGAAGTTGAACTTCATAATCGAATACATCTTCAATGAGCAGCGATTTGTCAATAAGACCGCCAATTTCAATCGCTAAATCTTCTGCTACATCTACCGCAGTTTTAGCGTGAGCGGTTGCGCCGTATATATATAACATGGTGTTTTTTTTGGCAAAGATAAAGCTTTCTAAAAAGAAGCTGTTTGGTAGGATGTAAAAAAATACAACAAAATGTAAGGTTTGATTGTTTTGCTGTTTAATGAGCTGTAAGGTTGATTGTTTTTTCGGTCGCAATTATATTGCATATAAAAATCAATTTATCTAAGTTTGTTGGTATACAAAAATTAAACTATGATTCAACGTATCCAAACTGTTTATTTGCTGATAGCAGGATTAGTCATATTTGGCTTGTTTCTATTTCCCTATGTTAATTATAGCGATTTAGTTGGTTTAGGGAAGAATGTGAAGGTGACCGGTGTGTATAGTGTTGCTGCAGGCCAGCCGGTACACGAGGGTGGATTTGGTTATATTCTTCAGACTGTAGCCACCGTATTATTAGGAGGACTTCCCCTATTCACGATATTTAAATTTAAAAAACGTAAAGTTCAGCTTTTGCTTATTTGGGTAGAGGTTGTTGCAATTATCTTATTTGCAATATGGCTATACTCTTCTGCAAGTACTCATCTCGCTACGGTGAGCCAATTTTTGGGTGCTGGGAATATCGGTGTCGGATTCTTTTTGTTGCCTATCTCGATTATTTTCTGTGCGCTAGCCATGGGAGGAGTGCGTAAAGATGAAAAGTTGATCCGGTCTGCCGATCGATTGCGGGCATAATTTTGAAATAATAATACAATAATAGTTAAAGCCACGAAGACCGTGGCTTTTTTAAATATAATATGATATGAACGTTTTTTTTAGATATGTTGTTGTCTTGATGTTCTTCCTTGGTGGTGGGTTTGTAAAAGCTCAGTCGGCAGATTCATTGCTGGTTGTTGACGATATTCAATTCGATGTAAAGGAATTTCACGTAGATGAGCCTAAGAATGAATTGGTGATCAATTTGTTTGCTATATCTTATAGTACCGATCCTCGGGAATATAAAATGAATACCTTCTCTACACAAGTGTTGGATCAGAAGAAACAGTCCCATTTTTTTTCAACGATTCAGATGGGAAATGTTTTGGTTAAATTTGCAGATAAACAGAATTATCTGCACTATTTGCTAGAAGAAGATAAGCCTGTGGATATACAGGTTGTAGTAAAGGATTGGAAGCAAGCGGATAAGCCGGCAATGATTAAACTTGTATTCGAGAGTAGTACGGAAGAGGGCGAATTTCTGGAAGTGTCAATTCCATTAAAGAAATAAATAATTTGTGGTTAAGACAAAAAAGGTCGTTGGAATTATTGCTCCAACGACCTTTTTTGATTTATAGCTATTATCGATTATATCGGATCTGTTGTTTGTCCATCATTCCCATCTGATCTTTCATCATTTTGATCTGATCAGCTAATAATTTATTCTTATCTGCTTTTTTTGCTTCTTGAAGAAGTTTCTCCGCTTCACGTTTATTGCGCTTTGCCATTGCTACGCCTGCTAGGCTTAATTTTGCCAGAGCGATGTTGTGGTCCATGTGTAAACCCAATGCCAATGCTTTCTTGAAATATTTTTCAGATTGCATAGGAGCACGTTGCGATTCGATCAGTCCGATCAGCATGTTGTAGTAACCGTGTTGCTGTGGGATCAATTGTTTTTCGTAGTTCGTGATTTTGCCCAGCCATTTTTCAGCTGCGGCCATATTTTGTTTGCGCATATACCATTGCGCAATCAGCATATATTCATGAAAAAATACAGTAACAAAGCCTAAGATCGTGATCAGGATACCTAAGATTCCCCACCCCCAATTTCCAGTCCAGAATAAGGCAACTGTTCCGATAAGCAATGCACTGCAAATAATGATTCTAACGAGATTTGACATAAATCTTTGTTTAAAATATTTGTATTCAATTTAATTCTGCAAATATCCGTTAATTTCACCGTTTAAGCAAAGGTTCAAGTGGTTATTTTGTAAAAATGTGTTTTTCCGAAAGTAGAACGCGTTCGTACACGGGACTGTTCTCCTGATTTTCTTTTTGTACACTTTGTCTTTATACCCAACTTTATCTATGTTTGAATTATGGAAAAACAATACGATGATTCTTGGGCTCCTGTGTTAAAGCCTTTGTTCGGTCAGCCTTATATGAAACAGCTGTCTACTTTTGTACAGGAAGAGCGACAACAGACGAAAGTGTTTCCGCCGGCAGATCTGGTGATGAACGCTTTTAAGCTGACACCGTTGGATCAGGTCAAAGTAGTCATCCTAGGGCAGGATCCTTACCACAATGATGGGCAGGCACACGGTCTGTCATTCTCTGTGCCGGAAGGGATTGCACTGCCACCATCTTTGAAAAATATTTTTAAGGAGTTACAAGACGATATCCCCGGGTTTGTCGAGCCGCGTTCTGGTGATTTGACCTTCTGGGCCAAACAGGGGGTGTTGTTGCTAAACGCAACATTGACTGTACGGGCGCATTTGGCAGGTTCGCATCAGAAAAGAGGTTGGGAGATTTTTACGGACAGCATTATTCATGCGATTTCGGAGCGTTGCGAGCACGTGGTGTTTCTATTGTGGGGAAGTTATGCTCAAAAGAAAAGTGTGCTCATTAATGCAAATAAACATCTTATTCTAACGGCAGTTCATCCTTCGCCGCTGTCTGTCTATCGTGGTTTCTTTGGTAGTAAGCATTTTTCACGCACAAACCAATATTTAATAGCTCATGGTAAAACCCCAATTGATTGGCGCTTGGTTTAAATTTTGTGTGGAGTTTTTCTGTTCAGAATCTGAATGGATAAATATCATTGCCGGTGATCGTCACATGGAGTAAAACGTCCAAGAGCGAGATTCCGGTAATGATATTTTTGATTGGGCTTAATATTCTAAAGGAATAATTGGCTCTTTTTTGCTGGTTGACATAATCATCATCGTTTGGAATGTCTTTACAAAGGGGATCTTGGCGATTTTTTCCATGATGACACCTTCATAAGCTTTGATATCTTTTACGTAAACCTTGAGGATGAAATCACAATTACCTGTGACGTGGTGGCATTCTGTTACCTCAGGTATCATTTTGACAGCGGCAACAAACTCAGGGATAGCGTTATGTGTATGAAAGTCAAGTGAGATCTGGATGAATGATTTGATTCCAAGTCCCAGTTTTTCCTCGTCAACAAAAGCATGGTAACTTTTGATAAAGCCTGAGTTTTCCAGTTTTCGTACGCGTTCTAAAGTCGGTGCGGGAGATAGTCCGATACTAGATGCAAGCTGCAAATTAGTTATACGACCATTCTCTTGTAATAGTTTAAGAATTTTTAAATCTGTTTTATCCGGTGCAAAGGGCATATCTTAAGTCTTAATAATCAATAGTATTTGTAAATATACAAAATTATATTTGGAAATTTAAAAATATACAAAATTATTGATGATTAATAGATTTTAACTATATTTAAATTTCATCATTATAGTTTTAATCGATGTAAAATCATTTGACTGTCATAATCGATTGAAATGTGCTCATTTTAATGAAATGGAGTGATAAATGTCATTTTTTTATTAAAAATGCCTTCGTAAGGTGCTATTAAATGCTGTTTTATTGGCTTTGAAATTGTAACTTTGCAGTTCGATAGGTGCGGAGGTGAAGCCCTCCCAAATTAGTTAAACCGTGAGAGCGCAATATGAGTACTAAAGACGACGATTTGTTAAAAGAGCTGGAGCTCGAAGAATATAAATACGGGTTCACGACAGATATCGAAATGGAAATTGCAGCCAAAGGCCTTACTGAGGATACGGTTCGTTTTATTTCGGCAAAAAAGAATGAACCTGAATGGCTATTGGAATGGAGATTGAAAGCTTTTCGTCATTTCTTGACGTTAAAAATGCCTACTTGGCAGAATTTTAAGGCTCCTGAAATTGATTTTCAAGAGATTTCTTACTACGCGGCCCCAAAAGCAAAACCACAGCTTAATTCGATGGATGAGGTTGACCCTGAGTTGATCGCTACCTTTGAAAAATTGGGTATTCCATTGGATGAGCAAAAAGTATTGGCGGGAGTTGTAGCGGTAGATGCTGTCTTTGACTCGGTCTCTGTCAAAACAACGTTTCGCGAGAAGTTAAAAGAACAAGGAGTTATTTTCTGTTCATTTGGTGAGGCCGTGCAAGAGCATCCTGACTTGGTGAAGAAATATTTGGGTACAGTGGTTCCACAGACAGATAACATTTATGCAGCATTAAATTCTGCAGTGTTTTCGGATGGATCCTTTGTTTACGTTCCAAAAGGCGTTAGATGTCCAATGGAATTGTCGACCTATTTCCGTATTAATGCGCAGAATACCGGGCAATTCGAACGCACGTTGATCATTGCTGATGAGGGGGCTTATGTTTCTTATTTGGAGGGATGTACTGCGCCTATGCGTGATGAAAACCAGTTACATGCTGCAGTGGTTGAATTGATTGCTGAACGCGATGCTGATATTAAATATTCTACCGTTCAAAACTGGTACCCTGGTGATAAAGATGGGAAAGGTGGGATATATAACTTTGTAACGAAGCGTGGAATCTGTAAGGGCGATAACAGTAAAATCTCCTGGACACAGGTAGAAACGGGCTCTGCAATTACATGGAAATACCCGGGTGTGATTTTAAAGGGTGATAACTCTATTGGCGAGTTTTACTCTGTAGCCATGACGCGTAATCATCAGGTAGCTGATACAGGAACGAAGATGGTTCATTTGGGTAAAAACACGAAATCTAAAATTATTTCTAAAGGTATCTCTGCCGGTAAGAGCCATAACAGTTATAGAGGTTTAGTGAAAATCGGTCCAAATGCCGACAACTCACGTAACTTTACGCAATGTGACTCCTTATTGATCGGTGATAAATGTGGGGCACATACATTCCCTTATATCGAAAATAGAAATAAGACAGCCAAATTAGAACATGAGGCGACTACTTCCAAAATCGGTGAGGACCAAGTGTTCTATTTGAATCAACGTGGTATAGATTCTGAGAAAGCTGTTGGTTTAATTGTCAACGGTTATGCAAAAGAAGTATTAAATCAATTGCCAATGGAGTTTGCTGTAGAAGCTCAAAAATTATTGGCAATTTCATTAGAAGGTTCAGTAGGATAGATAAAAAATCATTGGGAATGTAGTTTAAGACGCTACATTACACCATACTCAATACGAATAAAATGTTAAGCATTAAAAATTTACATGCGTCTGTAGAAGACAAACAAATATTAAAAGGGTTAAACCTAGAAGTAAAAGCTGGAGAAGTTCATGCGATTATGGGACCGAATGGTGCTGGTAAAAGTACATTGGGTAATGTATTGGCAGGACGTGAATCATATGAAGTAAGCGAAGGTTCTGCATTATTGGACGGTGTAGATTTATTGGATCTTTCCCCTGAGGACCGCGCACGTGAAGGGCTGTTTTTGGCTTTTCAATATCCTGTGGAGATTCCGGGCGTATCGAATATCAATTTCTTGAAAACAGCTGTAAATGATATTCGTGAGTATAAAGGCCTTCCGCCAATGGAAGCGAAGGAATTTTTACAAATGGTAAAAGACAAGCAAAAACTGGTTGAGTTTTCAGCTAATTTGGCTAACCGTTCTTTAAATGAAGGATTCTCCGGTGGTGAGAAAAAGCGTAACGAAATTTTTCAACTGGCGATGTTGAACCCGAAATTATCTATTTTGGATGAGACAGATTCTGGTTTGGATATCGATGCACTTCGTATCGTTGCCAATGGTGTGAATGAATTACGTTCTAAAGACAATGCTTTTATTGTTATTACACACTACCAACGTTTGTTGGATTATATCGTTCCAGATTTTGTTCACGTATTGTACAATGGCCGTATCGTGAAATCGGGACCTAAAGAATTGGCTTTGGAGCTTGAAGAAAAAGGATACGATTGGTTAAAAGAATATGATACACAAAACGCCTAATCTTTTATCTGAGTAATTAGGATTAGAAGAGAATTTTGGCGATTTGATTAAAAAATAACATGAGTACATTAGTTTCAGAATCATTACTTCAACAAGTGTTGGGAGCTTTCAAAGAGCAAGGCGTTTCAGACGAACCTTCGTTTTTAGTGGAAGCCCGCCAACTTGCATTCGAGCGTTTCGAAGCAGCAGGCTTTCCCACCGTTAAGAATGAAGAATGGAAATATACAAACATCCACAGTATTATCAATAAGCCTTATGCGCTTGATGTCGATGTGGATATCGAAGGCTTAGACTTTAGTGCAGGTGAGATTCCTCAGTTGGATGCCTACCGCATTATCTTGGTGAATGGTCAGTATGTATTAGCAGTAAGTGAATTAGAAAATGTGAAGGGACTGTCGGTTATTCCAATGGATGAAGCTGCTTCAGAGCCGGCATTTGAGGCCCATTTTGCTAAATATGCGGATAAGTCAGACAATATTATGGTCGCATTGAATACGGCTGCTTTTACCAATGGTGTTTTTATCCATTTGAAAAAGGGAGTTGTACTTGATAAACCAATACAGATTATTCATGTCGCTACAGGGAAAGAGGATTTCTTTGCGCAAACACGTAATTTAATTGTTGTCGAGCCAAATGCAGAGCTTGAATTGATCGAAAGTTTTATCACTGCAGAAGGTACCGCAAATAATGTACACAATAAGGTTTCTGAGATTATTGTCAAAGAGAACGCTAAAGTACAACATTATTATTTGCAGCTCGCAGAATCTGTAAGCCGTTACTTTAATCATACAGAGGTATACCAAGAAAAATATAGCCTTTACAATAATTACAACTGTAATTTTCCTGGCGCTTCGTTTATCCGTAACAATATCAATGTTCGCCTGGATGCAGAGCATGTGGAAAGCCATTTATATGGAATCAACTTAACGGCTGCTGATCAATTGGTCGATAATCATACTATCGTAGACCACCTTAAACCACATTGTGAGTCTTACGAATGGTATAAAAATATTACACAGGACAAGTCCGTAGCGGTTTTCAATGGAAAAATCTTTGTGCGCGAGGATGCTCAAAAAACGAATGCTTTTCAACAGAACAATAATATGTTGATGTCGGACAATTCGTCGGTCTATACCAAACCGCAATTGGAGATTTTTGCCGATGACGTAAAATGTTCCCACGGATGTACCATCGGTCAGTTTGATAATGAAGCCCTATTTTATTTGAGAGCAAGAGGAATTGGTGAAGAATCTGCCCGTATCTTGTTGGTACACGCATTTGCATTTGACGTAACGACACGTTTCTCTAATGAGGTTGTTCGCAAATATGTTGAAGAGCTTGTAGAAGAAAGCCTAAGAACAAATTAGATCCATATTGGATTATATAGCTTTTTAAATATGGCGTTTATCGATGAGGTAAACGCCATATTTTTTACGTAAACAATAGGGATTCACAGGATATTTTGTAGGTTTGTAATACGATGTACAAATCTCTATATACAACTTACGCTTATAAACCTTGGGTTTTATAGCGTGTTCGCTTTTTTCTAGTCAAGTTTGTCTATTTAATTAACTGGAGTTTTTCCTGATATCGGGTATTTATTTTTCTATATTATCTTCGGTTTCATGTTTATATTCTTTTTATTGAATAGCGCTGTTTTGCGAACTTTATAATAATGTGCTGGTTGTTCATAGCCAGTTGCAGGTTGTATTTAATTAAAATTTCATGGAAAAGAATAACTGGTTTCGTACCTATAGTTATATATGGATAGGACAATTTATTTCCCTGTTGTCCAGTTCTGCTGTCAATTTTTCAATTATGATATGGTTGAGTTTGACACATAAATCTGCGGAGGTATTGGCTTTTGCCGCTATTGCAGGTTTACTGCCCCAAGCAATTATTGGCCCTTTTGCGGGAGTATTTATTGATCGCTGGAATAGAAAGAAAGTGATGATCTTTGCAGACGGTTTTATTGCACTTTGTACACTGGGAATGACATTTGTATTGAAAAGTGACGGTACCAATATGTTTCTCATCTATTTATTGATGGCCTGCCGATCCATTGGATCAGCATTCCATACACCAGCAATGCAAGCTATCGCACCGCTTTTGGTGCCTGAGGACAAGCTGTTGCGGGTATCGGGGATAAACCAGATGCTCCAGTCGGTAAGCAGCATCGCCGGACCGGCCTTGGGTACCTTGGCAATTACTTATTTTCCCATTGCACGTGTTTTGTACCTAGACGTTGTGGGGGCTGTTGTGGCCATTGCTTCTTTGTTTTTTGTGACGATTCCGCATCTGCCAAAATCTGGTAACAAGCCTTCCATCCCTGTGGTCTTAAAGGAACTTAAAGAAGGGATGAACGCTATTTATCAAAATAAAGGCCTGGGGATGCTCTTTTTATATGCTATGGTAGCAACATTTTGTATTATGCCAGTTGCCATTATGTTTCCTTTGCTGACTATCGGTCATTACGGAGGAGGGAAATGGGAAATGAGTGTGATTGAAATTATCTGGGGCGTCGGGATGCTGGTCGGCGGAAGCTTTTTGGGGCTGGCAAAGGTATCTGTTTCGAAAGTCGTACTGGTCAATAGCATGCATATTGCCTTGGGAGTTACCTTTGCGATATCCGGCTGGTTTCCCTCAAGTTGGTTTATTCCATTTGTTATTATGACGGGAATCGGTGGAGTCTCAATGTCTATTTTCTCGGCATCTTTTATGGCGATTATCCAGGAGCAAGTGTCTGCAGAGATGTTGGGACGGGTATTTTCGCTCTATTTTAGCATAGCAATTTTACCAAGTATGATAGGTCTTCTTTTTACAGGGTTTATTGCAGATGCTATCGGTGTTGCTACAGCTTTTATTATAGCAGGATTTATTGTGGTACTCGTCGGATTGCTGTCTTTTTTCAATGGGTCCATTATGGCACTGGAAAGAAAGAAAACATGATCTTGATTTAAAAAGAAAAAGCTTCCAAATTTTGGAAGCTTTTTTTGAGCGAAAGACGAGATTCGAACTCGCGACCCCAACCTTGGCAAGGTTGTGCTCTACCAACTGAGCTACTTTCGCGTTGATGCTACAAAAGTAAGGCATTTATTCGTATTCTGCAAGAGAAAAAGCAAAAAATGTTAACTTAAATTGATCGCATCAACACAATTAATACCGTCTATAGCCGCTGAAATGATACCTCCAGCATACCCTGCACCTTCACCGCAAGGGTAAAGTCCTTTGACCTGAGGGTGTTGTAAATCTTCTTTATTTCTAGGGATCCGAATCGGTGAAGATGTACGTGACTCTACACCAACTAAAATGGCTTCATTGGTATAGTACCCTTTCATCTTTTTGCCAAAGATTGGCAATGCACCGCGTAATGCATCGTGAACAAAAGCAGGTAGTACTTCAGTGAGATCTGCAGAGGCCGTTCCCGGTTTGTACGAGTTTTCTGGCAGATCCATAGACACACGTCCTTCGACAAAGTCGACCATGCGTTGTGCCGGAGCAACGAGTTTTCCGCCACCTACGGCAAAGGCCGTTCGCTCGATCTCTTTCTGAAAATTAAGCAATGCAAATGGATCCTTATGTGCGTTGGCAACGTCCTCGAGGTTAATCTGAATAACGGTGCCTGAATTGGCGAGCGGATTGTTTCGTTTGGATGGAGACCATCCGTTGACAACGATTTCATCTAAATCAGTTGCACAGGGAGCAATAACTCCACCTGGGCACATGCAGAATGAAAATACCCCACGGTCATTCACCTGTTCAACCAAACTATAATATGCAGGCGGCAAATGCTCGCTTCTAATCTGGCAGTGGTATTGAGCCTGATCAATGATTGACTGTGGGTGCTCAATACGCACGCCCAAAGCAAATGCCTTGGCTTCGATCAGCCAATTATTGCGATGAAAAAGCTCGAAAATATCCCGCGCAGAGTGTCCTGTTGCGACGATGACGTGATCGGCCTTAATTTCTTCTCCGCTGGCTAACTTGACACCGCGCACTTGACCGAAGGACTCTAAAATGTCATCGACACGTTGGTCAAAATGAAACTCACCTCCAAATTCAAGAACGCTTTCGCGCATGGCTTCAATAATATGCGGCAACTTATTTGTACCAATATGTGGGCGCGCATTGACCAAAATATCCGTCGTTGCCCCATGAGAGACGAAAAGTTTGAGTACTTTATCGACATCACCTCTTTTGTTGGAACGTGTATATAGTTTCCCATCGGAGTAAGTTCCGGCGCCGCCTTCACCAAAACAGTAGTTTGACTCAGGGTTTACGATGCCTTCCCGGTTTAGCTTTGCTAGATCGCGTCTACGGTCTTGGACCTTTTTACCGCGTTCGATTACAATTGGTTTGAGCCCACGTTCAATACAGCGTATTGCTGCAAACAGGCCGGCAGGGCCCGCGCCAATAATAATAACAGGTTTTCCGTCTTTAACGGACTTAAAATTATTTTCGTAGATTTCTGGAACAGGAAGTTCGTCAATGTAGTAAATAACCCGAGCTCGATAGACAACCTGTTTACTACGCGCATCAATGGAACGTTTACGGATTTTATAACCTTTGACTTGTCGAGGTTGGACTTTCAGGGCTTTGATCCCTTGCTGTAGAATATACTGATCGTCCTCAATTCTTTCTGGAAGTATTGCAATTTCAATTTCTTTTTGCATAGTATGAGGGCTGGGTTTTTATCCCAAAACCGAGACAAAGTTAATGAATATTGGTTATTTGGAGATTTGGAAATAAAAATATTCTTATCTTAGTAAGAGCTTGGTATATGCTTTGATAGTGTAACCGTATAATTTGAATAGTATTTAATTCTTTGAACAATGAAAATTAAAAGATTTTTGGTCGCCCTATGTGGTTTGTTTGCATTAGTATCATTAAACTCATGTGGCTACAATACAATGGTCTCACAGGATGAGAACGTTAAAGGAAAATGGGCACAAGTTGAAAATGCTTATCAACGTCGTGCAGATCTAGTTCCAAATTTGGTCAATACTGTAAAAGGAGCGGCAAAACATGAAGAAAGCACCTTAACTGCAGTCGTAGAGGCAAGAGCAAAAGCAACGTCGGTAACGATCAATGCGGATGATTTGTCTGAAGAGAATATTGCTAAATTTCAGAAAGTTCAGGATGAATTCAGCGGTTCATTGAGCCGGCTTTTGGCATCGGTAGAGGCTTATCCGGATTTGAAAGCAAATCAGAATTTTTTGGAGTTACAAGCTCAATTGGAGGGTACTGAAAACCGTATTTCAACGGAGCGTAGATCTTATAATGAAGCCGTGCAACAATATAATACTACCGTGCGGAGTTTTCCAAATAATTTAATGGCTGGGATGTTTGGATTTAAGGCGAAAGGTACTTTTACAGCAGCGCCTGGTTCGGACAAAGCACCTACGGTATCATTCTAATAGCAGTTTGTTAGCAATGAATGGGATGATGGATGATGCGGCTTGCGTATAAGCCCATCATCCATTTTTTTATCGGGTTTTAATTCATTAGGTATTTTGGATGCCGAGTAAATTTTGCTGATCCGATCTTTGAGTGTAAACGTATATCAACTATGGCTTTAAATTCTGAAGAACAAGAGAAAATAGTTCATGCCATTAATGTGGCTGAAAATGAGACGTCTGGTGAAATTCGTGTGGTCATAGAAAACCACTGTCCCGACGAGGTACACGATCGTGCAACCTATTATTTCGCTAAGTTAGGAATGCACAAGACAGCATTAAAAAATGGCGTTCTTATCTATATCGCGCTGGAAGATCATAAATTCTCCATTATTGGCGATAAAGGTATTCATCAGCGTGTAGAAAGTGATTTTTGGGTTAGTACCAAAGATCTTATGGTTGCCGAATTTAGGATAGACCATATTGTTGAGGGCTTGGTCAAAGGGATCGAACATGCCGGCAAACAGCTGGCCAAATTCTTTCCACGGGAACATGATGATATTAATGAGCTTCCCAATGATATTGTTTTTGGAGACCGTTAATGCGAAAGCCTAACTAGAAACAGCTTGGATTGCTTTTGACTGTTTCACAGATTAATTGATAAAATACTGATGAAAACACGAGCTCGGGTAATCATCGGTCGCCGGAAACAGCGTTTAGACTGCTAAAGGCGCGTAAAAAATGAATAAAAGAAAATAATAGGATGAAATTTATATTGAAATTATTTTCTCGGATTCGAATCCCTGCTATGGCTATGTTGCTTTGTATACTGTCCGTAGCCACAGTATTAGGACAAGATTTCCCAGAAACGTCAAATAAGCTTGTCAATGACTATACAAATACCTTGACAGCAAGCCAAAAGCAATTGTTGGAACAGAAGCTAGTTGCATTTGAGGATTCTGCGTCGACGCAAATTGCCGTGGTCATGATGAATTCTACCGGGGGCTATGATATTTCCGACTATGCGGTCCGTTTAGCGAAGAAGTGGGGTATTGGTAATAAAAAGTATAATAACGGTATTTTATTGTTAGTGGCCCTGGGAGATCGTGCAGTGACTATTCAAACAGGGTATGGTATAGAAGGAGCAGTTCCGGACGCCATAGCCTATCGCATTATTGAGAATGATATTAAACCGGCCTTCCGTCAGGGAGATTATTATAAAGGCGTAGACGATGCTACTAGTTCTTTAATTTCTTATACAAAGGGTGAATACAAAGCCGATCCAAAACAACCGAATGGAAAAGGATCAGGCTCTGTCATGTTTGTCATTATTATAGTGATTGTCTTGATTGTTATTTTCTCGAATCGTGGCGGTGGAGGTAAAGGTGGTGGTCGCGTGATGAATGGACGTGGGGCTTCAGATATTTTCTGGTGGACATTGCTGAATGGTCTTGGCGGCGGTGGCGGCCGAGGTAGCGGCGGCGGTTTCGGTGGTGGTTCAGGCGGTGGATTTGGTGGCTTCGGCGGTGGTGATTTTGGTGGTGGCGGTGCTTCTGGACGTTGGTAACATCTTTGCTAAATAATGTTAAATAGCGTAGCAGTGCAAAGTAAATGTTTTACATTTATGGGAAGTATATAATTATGAAAAAGGGAATATTAATGGGTTTAAGCTTTTTACCAGCCTTGTTAATGGCACAAGAAAGCTACACGGTTACAGGAAAGGTAAACACAACTTCGGACAAAGCTAAAGTGTTTATGCAATATGCTGCTAATGGAACTCGTCAGACAGATTCTGCAACGGTCGTAAAAGGTGAGTTTAAGTTCAACGGGCAAGTGGCTTCACCAACAAAGGGTATGATGATCTATTCGCCAGAGGGTTTATCTTTTGCTGAACTTAGAAATAGTCAAACACAACCTGAAACTGCACAGTTATATCTTTCTAAAGGTGTTATCAAAGTTGACGCAACCAAAGGGTTCAAAAATGCAACTATATCGGGCACGGCACTAAATGATGATTTGACACAGTATAAGGCATTTGTAAAACCATATTCGGATGCATTCGAAGCTTTGAACCAGCAATATTATGCTGCTTCGGAGACTCAAAAACAGGATCCTAAATTCATTGAAGGTTTACAAAAACAGGCTGGTGAGATTTCCGAAAAAATGGAAAAAGCAGATGCTGAATTTATTAACAAAAACCCAAAGAGCTGGTATACCTTGGATTTATTATCTGAAAATGTCAGTGGTGAGAATGTAAATGACTATGTGACTTCTTTTGAAAAGTTGTCTCCTGAGCTAAAAAATTCTGAAAAAGGGAAAGAGCTGGCGGAGCGTATTCAGAAACTCAAAGCGGTTGCTGTTGGTTCTGTAGCGCCAGACTTTACGTTGCCAGATACAACGGGAAAAAATATTTCCTTATCTTCTTTAAGAGGTAAATATGTCCTGTTGGATTTTTGGGCAAGTTGGTGTGGTCCTTGCCGTCATGAGAATCCTAATGTCGTTGCAGCTTTCAATAAGTTCAAAGATAAAGGATTTACCGTGTTTGGTGTTTCTTTGGATAATCCAGGTAAAAAGGATGCATGGATGAAAGCTATCCATGATGATAATTTGCAGCAGTGGCCTCACGTATCGGATTTACAGGGCTGGAAATCCGCTCCAGTAAAGCTATACGAGGTACGTGGTATTCCTCAAAACTTCCTAATTGATCCTTCCGGTAAAATTGTAGCGTCGAATTTAAGAGGTGAGGCTTTGGAAGCTAAATTAGCTGAATTGTTAAAATAAACTGATATCTAGTTGCCATTAGGCATTTGAATAACCCCTAATTGTTATACTCATGTGAACTGAGTCTGCAATTAGGGGTTTCTTTTTAATCATGTTTATCCTGATCCAATTGCCCTTTTATCGTTACGGCCCTAGCTGTTGTGTTAAAATAGGGGGAATTTGCTAACTTCGTCTGCTGCTATAACGAATGATTGCATGAAACCGCTTTATCCTCGTAACAGTTGGTTTAGGGGATGATGAATCTTAGGTGTTTAAACAGGGTGATCAATAGGGTTTCTAGCGCTATTGTGGTTATAAAAATTATAAAGATGAAGAAAATAGTAATTTTGGGTATATTCTTGGGGACGGTGATTGCTTCCTGCAGTGGGGATCAAGATAAGGGAATTCCCGTTGTCAACCTAGAGGCATTGCATGCCATACCTTTGGATCACCCTATTGATCAATTGGCTAAAGACACGACATTTATCGATGTTACGTTGCCGCCTAATGCTAGAATCGATCAGTTGTCGCAACAGGAGCTGGGTCAACTAAAAGCTGCGGCATATCGTTTTTACCAGCATGTTAGATTGGAAAATAATCAATATCGTGTTGATCTTAAGGATCCTAAAGTGCTGCATATATCTGAACCAGTAATCAAAGCCTATGAGCAGGCTATCAGTAGCACGAATCATTTTGCTGATTCAATGGCAAAAACGGGACAGGCAATTCAATTACCACCTGTATCTGAAGAATACCTCAATAATTTACTCAAGTAACAACTGTGCAGGATATGGTGCTATAGGGGCTTTATGCAGCATGATAGTTCAAGTGGCAGGTCTTAGCCAAAGAATTTGGACAATTCTAGCAGCGCAAGGCATAAAAAAAGAGTATACATCACAATGTATACTCTTTTTTTATTGTTAGTTAAGAATAACTTATATCACTTACAAAGAAAGGATTTCAATGATACGAAGCAGATCCTCATTCATTTTTACGTTATGCTTGATAGCGCTCTTAAAAGGAGTGAATCTTACCTCGCTGCAGATCAGTCCGGCCATTTCACCTCTGCGACCTTGCAATAAAGCTTCTACGGATGCAACTCCAAGTCTGCTGGCCAATACGCGGTCCATACAAGTAGGGCTTCCGCCGCGCTGAATATGTCCTAAAATAGATAATCTAACATCGTAGTGCGGGAAATTTTCCTTGATTTTTTCCGAAACCACCATGCCACCTTCTTTGTCACCTTCAGCAACAATAATAATGCGGGATGATTTATTTTTACGGCTTTTGTCAAGTCTTTTCATAATCGCATCATAGTCTACCTCGAACTCAGGAACCAGAACTGCTTCAGCACCGGTGCTGATACCAGAACGAACTGCAATAAGACCCGAGTCACGGCCCATCACTTCGATCACAAAAAGTCTATCGTGAGACTCGGCGGTGTCGCGAATTTTGTCTACGGCTTGGATAACAGTATTAATGGCCGTATCATAGCCAATCGTGAAGTCTGTGCCGGCCAAATCGTTGTCGATTGTGCCCGGAAGACCGATGATCGGAAAATCGAATTCTTCGATAAATTTGGATGCACCGGTAAATGTACCATCGCCACCGATGACAACCATGGCATCAATACCGTGGCTGCGTAAATTTTCATAAGCCTGCTTACGTCCTTCAATAGTTTTGAAAGCCTCGCTACGGGCTGTTTTTAGGATAGTACCACCACGTTGTATGATATTGGCTACAGATTTAGCATCCATAGGGATAATCTCACCATTAACTAGACCATCATAACCTCTGCGTACGCCAAATACTTCAAGATTATTGTAGATTCCCGCTCTAACAACAGCGCGGATACCAGCATTCATTCCTGGAGCATCTCCTCCAGATGTCAAAACAGCAATTTTTTTAATGTTACTCATACGTACTCAAACTTAGCTATTTTTAAGCTTATATCCAATTATATTTCCGTTGTTAGAAGTCGCCAATAACGCTATTAAGAACAAGCAATAGCTTTTTTAACTGCAATTTATCTAAGCGTGAGCTAAAGATAATGCAAATTTAATAATTGCTTGTTCTCCGCTTTCATTCTCGGCGGAGTACCTTCCGCTGTATACGGTCTATTTTTTTGCTTTAAAGGCATCAATTCCGCTCTGTAAAAACGCTTTATACTGTTCAATATTTCTATTTGCACCAGACTGAGGTACTAATACCTTGCCAGATGCGTCTACAATGACATATAACGGTTGTGAATTGCTGTTGAACGTCGATGCTTGGAAATCACTGTTTTTATTACCTATTGTCTTGATTTTTTTGCCACTATATGTTGAAACAAATTGTTCGTTTGCAGGTAATTCTGTTTTATCATCGACAAACAATTCGGCCATAATAAATTCTTCTTTCAATAGTTTGGCAACCGCAGGATCAGTCCAGACATTTGCCTCCATTTCCCGGCAATTGACACAATTCCAGCCTGTAAAATCTATTAATACGGGTTTATTCAGTTCTTTTGCTGTTTCCAAGGCTTGATCGTAATCGTAGTATGGATCAAATCCTTTTGGTGTACCGCGTTCGTGAAAAATCTCCGCGTATTTTTTGACTTTACCATCAGTATGTGCAGGAGCGGCTGCTATTCCTGCCGACAGGTCAAAGTCCTGTGTTGCCGAAGGTGGCAAGAACGCTGAAATAGATTTTAGGGGAGCTCCCCACAATCCCGGTACCATATAGACAACGAAGGAAAATACAATGATGGCGAGAATAGTTCTCGGTACGGAGAGGAATTTTAATTCGCTGTCATGTGAAAACTTAATCTTTCCAATGAGATATAAGCCCATCATACTAAAGATGGCAATCCATAGCGATAAGAAGACTTCTCGATCCAGCCAATTCCAGTGGTAAGCCAAATCTACATTTGATAAGAATTTCAGCGCCAGTGCAAGCTCTAAGAAGCCAAGTACAACCTTCACCGAATTTAACCAGCCACCAGATTTTGGTAGAGATTTTAACATCGAAGGGAACATCGCAAATAAGCCAAAAGGAATTGCAAGTGCTATAGAAAAACCGAGCATACCGATTGCGGGACCTAAGCGTTCTCCTTTTGAGGCCGCTTCGACCAATAAGGTGCCAATAATGGGGCCAGTACAAGAGAACGAGACTAGTGAAAGGCTGAAGGCCATAAAGAAAAGTCCTACAAGACCGCCTTTGTCGGATTTGGCATCCATTTTATTGACGAAAGAACTCGGTAACGTGATTTCAAAAGCACCAAAGAATGATGCGGCAAAAACAACCAATAAAAGGAAGAACAAGAAATTAAATATCCCATTTGTCGATAAAGCATTCAAAGCATCCGAACCAAACGAAATGGTAATAATCATCCCTAAAGCGACATAGATCACAATAATGAAGAGACCATATAGGAGTGCCTTGCTGATACCGCTTGCGCGGCTTCCAGCCTGCTTTGTAAAATAACTTACGGTAAGTGGGAGCATTGGAAATATACAAGGCATAAGTAGCGCTGCGAAGCCGCCTACTAGTCCAGCGATAAAGATACTCCAAAGTGATTTTTTACCTGATTCTTGATTTCCGGAGGAAGCATTTGCCTTAGCTGGAGCTATTTTACTGCTATCCTGACTAACCATTGTGTCAGGTGAAGCTGTAAAGTTTAGATCCTCAGGTACCGCTTCAACTGCAGTCGCCGTATCCGGTGATGATTCAAATTGGAGTCCTTCTGTACTTGTTAAGCTATCTTGTGCGGAGGCAAAAGTTGCTGTGGTTAAAGAAAGACTGAAAAAAGCAATTAAAAGTAGAATGAATGTGTTTTTTAACATGCGTATGAATTTCTGATGTTATGGTCAAAAATAAAAAAAGGCGATGAGAATCGCCTTATTAATTTATCCGTGTAGAATCATTTTTACTATTTGATTGTCACAGCAAAAGCATATTCGTCTGGAGGAAGACATTGCGATGCATCACATGCTTGCCATTCGACAGTACCTTTAACTGTGGCAGTTCCTTTATTTAAAGTCACTTTTTGTTGAAAAATTACCTCGTTTGTAAAATAACCAACATCCATCTTAAATACATCCTCATGTTTTACTTTTGGTTTTGGCTCTGCAGTTTTACCGACCAGTGCATAATCGGCAGCTTTGGCGAATGTGAAAGAAGTTGGAATTGGCCCGCCATCTTTCACATTTTGTGAATAAATGTGCCATCCATTTTGGATTGTAGCTTTTACATAAACTACAGCTTCTTTGTTATTTAACTTTTTGCTGGCCACCGTCCATTTTACAGGTTTGTGAATCTGAGCGAATGCTCCCGTAACTGCGAAAATTACTGCAGTCATTAACAGTATTAACTTTTTCATCCGAATTTAATTTATTCTTTCCTTTTTCCGCTACAATGATTGCAGTGTGTTATTGTTCTTTGATTCTTCGCGTAAATAAAGGTTTAATCACGCTGTTGACAAATTTAGAACAAAGGTTTGACAATTCTAAAATGGGCTATCCTTTTTTTGTAAAGATTAGGTAATAAGATGTGTAATTTCTTTGATATCAAATTCGCGAAGGGCATCTTCAAGAAGAACGCATAGTTTCCCCTCACTAGATACCTGTTGAATGATTCCGATTTTCCGGATACCATCGATGAGAAATGGTTTTTCTTCCCCTTTCCAAAACAAAAGTTCGTTGTAGCGGTTTAACTGGTGTTGAGCGCCCTCTTTATAAAGGGTCAGGTACTCCTGTTGGATGAATTGGAACAATTCCTGTGCGAGCTCCTTGATGTTGTAATCTTGTCGATCGGTCAGGCAGGCAAGCGAGGTTATTGTTGTTGCTGTGTCAAAATTAATTTGATTAATATTTACACCAATGCCGATAATAGCATGGTCTATTTTACTGCCTTTTAATTTATTTTCTATTAAAATGCCTGTGATTTTCTTTGAATTGACGTAAATATCATTGGGCCATTTCACAGTTACAGGTTGTTCGGTTTTGCTTTTCAGCCAATTGACGGTTGCAATGGCGATTGTGGCGGAAAGCGCAAATTGTTGTGCAATCGGCAGAAAATGAGGTTTTAAGAGAATGGAAGTCGTCAGGTTTTTTCCGGGTTCGCTGATCCAGGTGCTCCCTCGTTGCCCCTTGCCTTGGAATTGTTCTTCTGCTAAAATGGCAGTCCCTTCTGCTAGTGGCTTGAAATTTGACAATAATTCTCTAAGATAATCGTTTGTAGAGGCGACTTTGTCAAGATATATTGTATTTTGACCGATGATAAGTCCCGAAATATTGTTATTTTGCAAACTGAAAGTATTAAATAAATATTAAGTCAAAACTATCACATTTTTTAATGAGTAAAAATAAAAGTTCAGAATTGTCCCAACGTCTATCAGAAATTATCGTTTACGGTATGCAAGAAAAGAAAGCAAACGAGATCGTTCGCTTGGATTTAAGAGATCTTCACAGTTCTGTTTCTGATTATTTTGTGATTTGTCATGCCGATTCTAACATTCAGGTCAATGCGATAGCAAAGAGTGTCGAAGAAGAAGTCTATAAGGCATTTGGTCAAGAACCCCAATTTAAAGAAGGACAATCAAATGGAGAATGGTTGATTTTGGATTTTGTGGATGTGGTTGTACATATCTTTAAGACCGAAAAAAGAGCGCACTACGGTATCGAGGATTTATGGGGAGATGCGGATATACAGCATTTCCAAAGCGCTTAATTGCCCTCAATTAAAAATTTATAAAGAAAATATAATTACGATATAATGAAAAAAATCCCGAGTAGTAAGGTAAGCCCAAAACCGCCAAAATTTAATTTTGTGTGGCTTATGATTGCCATGTTTTTAGGTTTTTTTGCCTTACAATACGTTTTTGGAGAAAGCCCAGCTAAGGAAGTTAGCTATAGTGATTTTGAAACACGCATGTTGAATACAGGCTCTGTAGAGCGCCTTGTCGCTTACAAGAAGAATGACCTTGTAGAGGTGGAGGTTTATCTAAAAAAGGGCTGGAAAGATAACCCAAGTTTTAAAGATGCTACAAAAACCGCTGATCCTCTTCCAAGTCTATCAGGACAAGAGGATAAGGGGCCGCAATATATTTTTAAGGATGCTTCTCCTGACGTTTTAGAAAAGAAATTAGCAGCGTCGCAAGCGGAGTTGACTCCCGGAACACCAAAGGTTCAATTGACCTATGATGACCGCTCTAACCCATGGGCTAGTTGGTTTGTTACGTTTATGTTGCCATTGTTGGTATTGGCAGCGATCTGGATTTTCTTGATGCGTCGTATGGGCGGTGGTGCCGGTGGCGGCGGCGGTGCGATCTTTAATATAGGTAAATCTAAGGCTCAGTTATTTGATAAAGAATCGCAGATCAATATCACATTTAATGATGTTGCAGGTCTTGAAGAGGCAAAACAAGAAGTTATGGAGATTGTGGATTTCTTGAAAAATCCACGTAAGTATACAAATCTGGGTGGTAAAATTCCGAAGGGCGCTTTGCTTGTAGGGCCTCCAGGAACAGGTAAGACTTTATTGGCTAAAGCTGTAGCCGGTGAAGCTCAAGTGCCGTTTTTCTCATTATCCGGATCTGACTTTGTAGAAATGTTTGTCGGGGTGGGAGCGTCGCGTGTTCGTGATTTGTTTAAACAAGCTAAAGAGAAAGCTCCTTGTATCATTTTTATCGATGAGATCGACGCTATTGGTCGTGCTCGTGGTAAGAACTCGATGATGGGAGGAAATGATGAACGCGAAAATACATTAAACCAGCTATTGGTTGAAATGGATGGATTTGGTACTGATTCCGGGGTTATTATTTTAGCTGCGACAAACCGTATCGATGTATTGGATACAGCGCTATTGCGTCCGGGACGTTTCGACCGTCAAATTTCTATTGATAAGCCAGATTTAATTGGACGTGAGCAAATTTTTAAAGTGCATCTAAAACCATTGAAGTTATCTGCTGAAGTCGATGCAAAAAAATTATCTGCACAGACTCCTGGTTTTGCCGGTGCGGAAATTGCGAATGTATGTAATGAGGCGGCTCTTATAGCGGCTCGTAAAAATAAACCTGAGATTGATATGCAGGATTTTCAGGATGCGGTTGACCGTGTGATCGGAGGTCTTGAGAAAAAGAATAAGATCATCTCTCCCGAAGAAAAGCGTATTGTTGCTTATCATGAGGCTGGGCACGCTATTGCCGGCTGGTTTTTAGAGCATGCTGATCCGTTGGTGAAAGTTTCCATTGTGCCACGGGGCGTTGCTGCTTTGGGATATGCACAATATCTTCCTCGTGAGCAGTTCTTATATACTACTGAGCAGCTTATAGACAGCTTATGTATGACGATGGGTGGCCGTGTAGCTGAAGATATTACTTTCGGAAGAATATCAACAGGTGCTCAAAATGACTTAGAGCGTATCACACAGCTTTCTTACGCGATGATTGCCATCTACGGTATGAACGATAAGGTTGGAAACGTTTCTTTCAGAGATAGTTCTGAAGCATCTTTCCAAAAGCCATATTCTGACAAAACGGCAGAGTTAATTGATGCTGAAGTTCGTAACTTGATCAACGATGTCTATGCACGCACCAAACAGTTATTGTTGGATAAACGCGAAGGACTGATCAAAATAGCTGAAAAGCTGTTGGAGAAAGAAATTCTTTTTCAGTCTGATCTAGAAGAGATATTGGGTAAAAGGCCATTTGAAACGAAGACTACTTACGAGGAGTTTGTGAATGGTGCCGATGGTGGAGGTGTACCTCAGACTGATCTGCCGCTGGATGTCCATCCTGACGAAGCGAGATCCAGTGAAGGTCATAGTTCGGAAAATCCGTCAAATAATTTGAATTAATTTGAATGTTGCAGCGCTAGAGCCTTCTAGCGCTGCATTTATATACTATTGCGCCATGAACGTGAAGAACGCAACTGCGAAGGAGGTAATGTTAAAACGGGTACGTCAGGCATTACTGCAAAAGAATGATAATCCACATCCGAATTTCAAAGAAACACCCCTTTATAAAGAAGAGGATGAATTGGTGGATATTGTTTTTGTTCGCGAATTGACTGCTGCGGGTGGTAAGTTTCTTTATTGCGATGGTGAGATCGGTCTGATTGAAAATTTGATTTCACTGACTGAGGCAAATGATATTAAAAATATATACGCTTGGGAACAAGGTGTGCAAAATCTGCTCAGTCCATATGGTTTTCCTTTTTTAAAAACGGAGAAAGATTTTGAATTGGCAAATGCTAGCATTACATCATGCGAGGCATTAATTGCACGCAACGGCAGCGTGATGGTGAGTAACGCAAATGCTTCCGGACGTAGGTTGAGTATATATCCTCCAATCCATATTGTCATTGCTAAAGCTTCTCAATTGGTTTGGGATCTCAAAGATGCTTTAGCTTACATGCAAAAGCGTTATGGTCAAGAAATCCCGACAATGATCTCTACGATTACTGGCCCCTCTCGGACAGCAGATATTGAGAAAAGATTAGTCTTGGGCGCACATGGGCCAAAGGAACTTTACGTTTTACTTTTAGAAGATAGATTCTAGGAATACTTATGTTATTATTTTATTTACAACACATGCCTGTGGCGAGTATTATTTTCGTTCTTACCCTCGCTACCAGTATCTATACGTTTTCACATGAGCAACTTTTCGGCAAGCTAATGCTGCACCCTTATAGCATTGCGCGTAAACGGAATGTATATACCATACTGACCAGTGGTTTTGTTCACAAGGATTGGGGGCATCTGTTGTTTAATATGCTGACCTTCTATTATTTTGCATTTGGTTTGGAGCGTATACTCGCTGAGGCAAGTCCCTATGGACATCTCTTATTTGCCGTCATCTATATAGGTAGTTTAATATTGAGTGATATACCAACAATTATTCAGCAGAAGAATAATCACGGCTATTACAGTTTAGGCGCCTCCGGTGCTATCTGCGCTGTTTTGTTTAGCTATATCCTTTTTGATCCGAAAGTGACTATTGGAGTGATGATGATTATACCTATGCCAGCTTACCTGTTTGCATTTTTATTCTTAGGCTATTGCATCTGGGCATCCAAAAAAGGACAAGATGGTATAAACCATGATGCCCATTTCTTTGGCGCTTTATCGGGACTAATTTTGACGATTATCTGTTTTCCTTGGGTTATTAAACACTGTTTGGCGCAGTTCTAAAATTTTCCGCCCCAAGTTTCCCTATCTAAATTCCTGTATTGGATTGCTTCTGCGATATGGTGATTTGCGATGGTTTCACTCTGTTCCATATCGGCGATTGTGCGTGCTACTTTTAATATTCTGTCGTACGCTCTTGCGGATAGGCTCAGGCGTTCGATAGCCGTTTTAAGCAACTTTCTTCCAGAGGCATCAATTTGACATATTTCTCTTGTTAACTGTGTGCTCATTTGCGCGTTGCAATGAATGTCGGGAAAGGAATTAAAACGTTCTTTCTGAATTTCACGTGTTTGAATGACCCGTCTTCGTACAGTGCTGCTATCTTCGGCCATACGCTTGGTGCTCAGCTCGTCAAATGGTACTGGAGTGACTTCGACGTGCAGGTCGATACGGTCTAAAAGTGGTCCTGATATTCTGCTTAAATAGCGTTGCACAGTATTGCTTCCACAGATACATTCTTTTTCGGGATGGTTGAAATAACCACAAGGACATGGGTTCATGGCGGCTACAAGCATAAAACTTGCTGGATAATCTACTGTAAGTTTTGCTCTCGAGATAGTAATCTGGCGTGATTCAAGCGGCTGTCGCATGACCTCAAGAACACTTCTCTTAAATTCCGGCAATTCATCAAGAAATAATACACCATGATGGGATAAAGAAATCTCACCTGGTAAAGGATTGGAACCCCCACCTACCATAGCTACATCCGATAGTGTATGGTGCGGAGCACGAAATGGGCGTGTAGTCAGCAAGGAATCTTTAGCTTTCAGGTTGCCGGATACCGAGTGTATTTTGGTGGTTTCCAATGATTCGGTCATGTTGAGCGGGGGCAGTATGGTGGGTAACCTTTTTGCTAACATAGTTTTCCCTGCTCCTGGAGGGCCTATCAAGATCAGGTTATGACCGCCTGCAGCCGCAATTTCCAGTGCTCTTTTAATGTTTTCCTGTCCTTGGACATCGGAGAAATCGACATCATAGCTAGTGGCATCGGCCTGAAAATAGGATTGGATATCAACTTTTGTTGGCTGAATTGCAGTTGTGTCATTTAGGAATGCAATCACTTGGGCCAGGTTTTCTACGCCGATCACATCGATATCCGTTACAATAGCGGCCTCTTTTGCATTTTCTTGGGGCAGTATGAGCCCTTTAAAGCCCTCCTTGCGGGCTTGTAAGGTGATCGGTAAAACCCCACGTATCGGCTTAATGCTTCCATCTAACGATAATTCCCCCAAAATAAGGTAATCTTCCAGGTGTTTGCTTGTTACTTGTCCGGAGGAGGCTAATATGCCTATTGCAATTGATAAGTCATAACTGGAGCCCTCCTTTCGCATGTCTGCAGGTGCCAAGTTGACAACAATCTTTTGGCGTGGCATGTGAAGCTGACAGGAAGTAATGGCACTTTCGACACGTCTTAGGCTTTCTTTTACGGCATTGTCAGGGAGTCCTACAATATAATAATGCAGACCTGTGGACACGATCACCTCAACGGTAATTGTACATGCATTGATTCCATAAACAGCGCTGCAATAGGTTTTATTAAGCATAATTCTTATAATAGGTTGATTTAAAGATACTAAAAAACCCGATGGGTTAATAATCGTTTGGTGAATTATTGAGAGTCAATCGAAGTTTGTCAAAAAATGATTATATTGTAAGATGTAGTTTCTCGTAAATAATAGATTAAAAGCAGTATTTGGCAAACGATTTGCTTTGTTAATTGTATTATTAACGAGGGCTAGATTCATCGTAATAGAATTAGAAATTAAAACGAAAAAGAAATGAATGACACAAGTAAAGTAGCTTTGGCGTTGTTAGCGGGTCTTGCTGCAGGTGCAGCTTTAGGAGTTTTATTTGCTCCAGACAAGGGGTCGGATACGAGAGATAAAATCAATGATTCGTTAAGCGATTTGAGTGATGCTATTCGTGAGAGAGCGGAAGAACAGTTCGATCAATTGAATGATTTTAAAGAGAAGATTGTTTCTACATTGAAAGGAAAATTAAATCAGACCGAAGAAGTGCTAGATGATGATATCATCGAACATGCATAATTCGCAGATTATTCAGATGAGTAATTGGTGTAGAATACATATCATCAGGCTATTTCTAGGTATAGCTGTTTTACGATAATTGATCTCTCCTCATAATTTTGAGTGTGGAGAGATGTGGGCATTAAGCTGCAATATAGTTCGTTTTTAAGCTAAACGTTGAAATAGCCTGAATAATTTTAAGATGCATGGAAGAAGAAAAATTTTCACTTAGCGGTACTTTTCAAAAAACCAAAGAGTACATTGACTCCCAATTTAAACTTGTCAAATTAAAGACAATCGAACGATCGTCTCGATTGATAGCAAGTCTTGTCGTTGATGCGACAAAGTTGATATTCACTTTATTTGTCCTGTTTTTTTTATGTTTGGCTCTGGGCTTTTGGCTCGGCGAGCTATTAGGAAGCTACTCATTGGGCTTTTTGGCAACAGCAGGTATTTTTTTAGTGATTATTATCTTAATACGGGTATTTGAACCTATGCTGGAATCCAAATTTATGGATCTTTCTATTCGTCGTTTTTTGGCTAAATGGAACGATGAGATCGAGGAGGAAGAAGAAGAATTGCATAAGGACAAACTTGATAGAGAAAGGGCTACAAATGAACAATAAACAGACTAAAATACGTAATCTCCAGGAGCTGAAAGCTGAAATATCCCGTTTAAAGGCGCTTAAGAATGAACAGGAAGTATACCTTAAGACCCAATTTACGTTGTTAAATAATAAAATTGAGGCTCCAATTCGATTTTTTAATTCATTAAAAGACAATATCCCTGGGGTAAATATTATTCAACAGCTATTCTCCAAAAGTAACAATCCAGATTCTGACTGGCTGACGAAGACTTTACGTATTGGTGTGCCTTTTATTATGAATAGACTGTTTTTAAAAAATACCGGAGTTCTCAAGAAGGCATTAATGTTACTCTTGTCGGAACGCGCTGTCGGTCAAATCAATCAAGATAAAATTAGCGGCCTAATCAGTAAACTGACAAGCTTTATTCGGCCCAAAAAGAAGAAGAATAAAGGTGCACAAACTGAAGCTGCTATTATAAAGGACGAGGTAAATGAATATGGAATTCCTTCCTATAGCGAAACCTATTAGTCTTGTCCTATTAAGTTCAGTCAGCAGCACTTGCTTCTTTTTTCAAAAAATCCTCGTAAGCTAATTGAATACCTTCGCGGAGATTAACTTTATGTTTCCAGCCCAATGCATGTAATTTTGTTACATCCATGAGTTTTCGCGGTGTTCCGTCTGGTTTGGAGCTGTCGAATGAGATTGCTCCTTTATAACCAATGACGTCCTTAATCAATTCGGCAAGGTCCTTAATGCTTAAATCTTCGCCAATGCCTATGTTGACAAATTGTTTCTCGTCATAATTATTCATTAAAAAGACGCAGGCATCTGCCAAATCGTCGGAAAAAAGAAATTCCCTTAAGGGAGTCCCTGTTCCCCAGATAACAACCTCAGGAAGCTGATTGACTTTTGCTTCATGAAATCTCCTGATCAATGCTGGTAAGACATGTGAATTCTGTGGATGGTAGTTGTCGTTTATTCCGTACAGATTCGTCGGCATAACGGAAATATAGTTGCAGCCATATTGATCACGAAAAGCTTCTGCCATTTTTATCCCTGCAATTTTGGCAATCGCATAAGGTTCGTTTGTTGGCTCAAGTGTGCCGGTAAGTAGCAAATCTTCGTTCAAAGGTTGTGGTGCCATTTTTGGATAGATACAGCTTGAACCTAAAAACATTAATTTTTTAACCTTATTATCGTAAGAAGATTTGATGACGTTATTCTGTATAGCCATATTCTCATAGATAAAATCAGCGCGATAGGTATTGTTCGCCATGATCCCTCCAACTTTGGCTGCGGCTAAGAAAACATAGTCCGGTTTTTCCTGATCGAAAAAATCAGCGACCGCTTGCTGGTTACGCAAATCTAATTCGGAGGATGTGCGTGTGACAATATTGTCGTACCCAAGCTCCGATAATTTGCGATAAATTGCCGATCCAACCATTCCGCGATGGCCAGCTATATAGATTTTAGCGTCTTTCTCCACGATAAGTTATTGATTCCTGCAAACTTAGATAAATTGCTTTTTATATGCAATATAATTCGCCCTTATGGATGCTATTTATTCATTCATATGTGTGCTATTGGACTTCGAATTGTTCCGCAATAGGCGGTATTGGTGCTGTCCTTCAGATTTATTTTTTTTAGCGGGAATATAAGATTATTTTTGCGGGATATTTATTAAAAAATGGGAAAGGACAAACTACGTAAATTTGCTGAAGTTGCTACTTTTGAAAATGTAATCCAACTCGACGCAGGCAAAGAATATAAAGGAAAATGGGCTGAGAAGCAATTTGGTAACAATAATCCAGTTGTTTTGGAGCTTGCTTGTGGTAAAGGTGAGTATACTGTTAATCTAGCGAGGTTGTTTCCGGAGAAAAATTTCATCGGTATCGATTTTAAGGGTAATCGTATTTGGCGTGGAGCCAAAACAGCTTTGGAGGATGGAATTCGGAATGTTGCTTTTCTTCGGATACAAATTGAGACCATCCTTGAACATTTTGCGGAAAATGAAATTGATGAAATCTGGATAACCTTTCCGGATCCACAACCGCAAGATAGTCGTGAGAAGAAACGATTGACTGGGCCGAAGTTTTTGGACCGTTATAAAATCATTATGAAGCCTGAGGGGATGATGAATTTGAAAACAGATAATGATGGTTTCTATGCCTACACACTGGAGCAGATTGGGATACAGAATTTAAAGAAATATAAAGAGACAACCGATCTTTATCATTCAAACTTGGTTGATAACGTTTTGTCTATTAAAACATACTACGAACGGAAGTATCTGGCGCATGACAAGAACATTAACTATGTGAAGTGGAGCTTCGAAAAAGCCTAAGTGTCAAAATTTTTGTCTTAGTAATGAGCCCAAACTTTCGTTTGGGCTCATTTGTTTTTTAGCAGGTGGGGATACTAAAGCTTTGATCGCTCGGTTTAAGCTTAGTTGGCAACGGTGCCTATTAATAGCTATTCTTTTGTTTTAGTTATGCGAGGAAGTTGTCATATGCTTCCAGTATTGTTGTCGTATTGTTGCATTGTGGATACAGTATCCATGTGAAATACTAAATAGGTGCTTGATGAGCTAAGAGATTTCCTTAAAACTTCCTTTGAATCCCTCGGTTTAGCGGTCTTTCTATCGCTATTAGGTGTCTTTTATGATATGTTCACTCGTGTTTTTTTATTTTGATATGTAGTTTTAAATAATTTCGATTTATTTCGTTTTTTAAAATATTATTAATTATTTTCGATTTGAAAATAAAAAATAACCAAAGAAAGATAGCTTTAAAGCGTGCCTAATGCGTGATAATCCCTTCAAAGTGGACTACAGAGCATTTTATTAAAATTTGAAACCGTAATAGTGTGACTAAAGGAAATGCTATTCGAAATAATTGTTAACAAAAAGAAAACATTAAGTTAAAGCAAACTTTTTGTTAGGGATATATTTTTGTGCCAAATTGAAAATTAACAATTTACACCAATAACTATGTTTAGTATTAACCCTATCCAAATTAATCTGAGGCACTCCTCCTCGAAAGTGCTATTTGCGGCATTATTGATTGCCTGCAATATGGATGTAGCTGGGGCAGCGGTTCCATTAGAACAGGGCCACGGCGTTTTTCATTATTTTAATCAAGGGAAGATTAAAATCAAAGGACAAGTTGTAGATAGTAAAACCAAGGAGCCGCTGGCTTCAGTATCGATACTTTCAGGCGGAGTGACGAAGGGTTCTACGGATCGGAACGGAAATTTTGAAGTAGATATCGAAGTCGGCGGGAAAATACGCTTTCAGATGATTGGTTATGAGGCTCAAACAAAGACTTACGAGGCCGCTCAAGCCAACGTTCATATTGGGTTAAATCCGACATCTGAGGCACTTGATGAGGTTGTCGTGACGGCACTGGGGATTAAAAGACAAGGGAAGGAACTGGGATATAGTGCAACTGTTGTAAAAGGCGAGCAATTGACAGATGCGCTTTCCAATAACTGGAGCGATGCATTATCAGGAAAAGTAGCAGGGTTGAATCTGATGCGTTCAAATGCTGGCCCTACAGGATCTACCAAAATTATTTTAAGGGGTGAAACGAATTTGAATGGAGACCCTGGGGCATTGATCGTTGTCGATGGTGTCGTTGTAAATGAAGGAAGCGGACGTAAGACAGCAAATGCGGGCGAAAGTGCTTATGGTACAGGATCCGATAATATGCCTGCTGACTACGGGTCGGGTATTGATGATCTCAATCCGGAGGACATCGAAAATATAACGGTGCTAAAAGGTGCCAGTGCTGCGGCCTTGTATGGACAACGTGGTGCAAATGGGGCTATTATGATTACCACCAAGTCTGGAGCGAAAGGGAAAAAAGGCATTGGGGTTACGTTAAATTCAAATACCTCACTTGAAGCTATTAATCGAATGCCTGATTTACAGTATGAATACGGACAGGGACTAGATGGTGCAGATTATTATTCTTATGGTACCACAGAGGATGGAACTAGTACTTCAGGGACGAGTTCAGCCTACGGACCAAAATTTGATGGCCAATATTTTTATCAATATGATCCGGTTACACAAAAAGTTGGAAATGAACGTACGCTTTGGCGTCCTTATGATAATCTGAAGTCTTTCTTTGATGTCGGAAAAACATTCACCAATTCGGTCAGTATCGATGGTGGAACGGATAAAACATCAGCTCGGTTTTCAGCAACGAACGTCAATAATACCTGGATCGTTCCAAATACGGGGTACAAAAGAAATACGGTAGCATTATCTGTAAATTCAAAGGTGAGTGACAAACTCCAGATCAATGCTAAAGTAAATTATACAAATAAATGGTCTGACAATCTACCAGGAGCCGGATATGGAAATCAATCCTTAATGTATTGGTTTATTTTCTGGCAACCCAATGCGGATATGAATTGGTTGAAGGATTATTGGGTGCAAGGCGCAGAGGGACAGAAAATCAAGTATCCATTTTCTTCCTATCCTGAAAATCCGTATGCTATATCTCGGGAATTTATCAATGGTACTGATCGCCAGGGGGTAACGGGGAATGTTCAAGCCAATTATCAGTTTAATAAACATTGGAATTTGATGTTGAGAAGTTCTTTAGACATGGCTTATGAGAATAGGGAGCAAAAAAGGCCTTACGATGCAGGGGCAAAGATGCCTTATGGTAGTTACCGAACCCAGTCCATTTCATCACGGGAAACCAATTTGGATTTCTTATTAAAATATGAAAATGAGATAAACAAAGATTGGAAAGTGTCCGGAACAGTTGGTGGTAGTACGAATGATAATCGTTATCATAAAGATGAAATGCGTGCAGACTCTCTCACGTATCCAGGAGTTTATGTAATGGCCAATGCAAAAGGACCTATTCTTAACTTACCTTATAAAAGTCATGTACAAAGAAATGGTGTCTATGGACTTTTTACCGCAGCCTATAAAAACTTCCTATATTTAGACGGAACTTATCGTATTGACTGGGCAAGTACATTGGCGTCTGCAATGGCACCAGATAAGAAAAAATATTTTACTTACCCATCCTTAAATGCAAGCTTAATCGCTTCAGAATTATGGAAATTGCCCAAGGCTATTAATTATGCGAAACTGCGGGGTTCGATTTCAGGTGTGGGAAGTGGTGGAGATGATCCTTATATCATTGATTTTTCTTATGAAAATGCTGGTGGCCAATATCCTGGAGGGCTACAAGTCCCAACATTGATTGTAAATCCTTACTTACAACCGTTACGTACACAATCCATCGAATTTGGTACAGAGGTGCGTATGTTTAAGGATAGATTTGGTTTTGATATTGCTGTTTATCAGAGCAATACGCGAAATCAACAATTGAGAAGGACTATTGATGCTTCTACCGGTGGTAGGCAGAAAGTTGTCAATGCGGGGGAGGTTAGAAATAAAGGGATAGAATTGGCCATGGATGGTACTCCAATTAAAATTAAAGATGGGTTTAATTGGAAAGTATTCGCGACATTCTCTATGAATCAGAATAAAATTATATCATTGGCAGACTCGGCTATGATTCTTCAGACAGGACCTGTAGCAGGTGGTCAGTTAGTGGCAAAAGTAGGTGGGTCAATGGGCGATCTATATGGTATTGGTTATAAAAGATCTCCAGATGGACAAATTATTTATGATAGTAAAAGCGGTGTAGCCTTATTGACCGATGATGTGGTTTACTTAGGGAATACGATTCCTAAAGGAAAAGTAAGTTTAGGTAATGAATTTAGATATAAAGGTTTCCGACTAAATTTATTGTTTGATGCACAATTTGGTGGGGTTGCCCATTCCTTGACGCATTATAAATTGGCCGAACAAGGAAAAACAAAAAATACCCTACCCGGACGTTATAGTGGAATTATCGGAAATGGTGTCGTGCAAAATCCGGACGGTACTTATCGTAAAAATGATGTCATTGCAACCAATGTGGATGAATATTACCGCTCTCATTACGGGCAGGATAATGCGGAAGGAAGTACCTTTTCTACAAACTTTATCAAGTTCAGGGAAGCTCGATTTGATTACTCATTTTCAAAAGCTTTTGTTAACCGCTTGAAATTACAAAAGGCCTCAGTTGGTGTTTATGGAAGAAACCTTGTGATTTGGTC
The DNA here is from genome assembly GCA_031286695.1 of Sphingobacterium sp. Classification (GTDB taxonomy): domain Bacteria; phylum Bacteroidota; class Bacteroidia; order Sphingobacteriales; family Sphingobacteriaceae; genus Sphingobacterium. The sequence continues at coordinate 167,940 of JAITTY010000011.1, forward strand.
AAACTGGCCAAACTTTGATCCGGAATTTGGAACGTTGTCGGGGACAGATATTGTCAAAGGATTTGAAATTGCTCAATTCCCTTCTACGAGAACTTATGGTTTTAACTTAGTTGTAGGCTTTTAACATTATAGATAATGAAACAATCGTTCAATTTTATAGGCATGATCCTAATTGCGATTGCAATGTTTTTGCAATCGTGCGATAAAAATTTTGAAGACATTAATACAAATCCAAATAACAGTGTAAACGCTTATCCATATCAATTAATGCAGCCTGCATTTAGGGATCTTGTTGCGTCTAATATGTCTCGTAATCGCTCATTAAATAATGAGCTGATGCAGATAACGGTCAGTATAAGTGATGGTGAGTACCGCATATTCCGTTATGATATACGTAATACAGTTTCTGATGGTCCCTGGAATTCCATCTATCCAGAACTGAAAAATGTGAAAGAAATTTACAGATTAGCGGACGGTGGAATCAATGATAATGCATCTTATCGCGGGATATCTTTAATTATGCAGACCTGGGGTTTTTCTATTTTGACAGATACTTATGGCGATATTCCTTACTCGGAATCCTTAAGAGGATTGGGCGAGGACATCTTAGAACCTAAGTTCGATACGCAAAAGGAAATTTATTTGGATTTCTTTAATAAATTAGATTCTGCCAATGTATTGTTGTCAAAAAATACGGCAATCAAAGGAGAATACGATCCCATCTACAATGGAAATGTTAGCAAATGGCGCAAGTTTGGGAACTCGTTATTTTTACGGTTATTATTAAGAGCTTCTGGACAGTCTGATCCAGCAGTTGCTACATTGGTTCGCTCAAAAATTAATGATATTTTAGTTAATAGTACCTCTTCTTACCCGATAATGTCAAGTAATGATGATTCGGCTATTCTGCGCTGGACGGGGATGTCTCCCCTGATTTCTCCATTCATGGATGTTAGAGCACAGGACTTTCGACAAGCATCTTTAGCAAATTATTTTATTGATCATCTGGTTGCTTGGAACGATCCACGAATTAACATTCCGACATATGGTTCTAACGGTGTAAATCGTTTCGGAATTGCACCTATCAGTGGGAATTTTGTTGGTATTCCAAGCGGTTATGCTCCTGGTGAAGGTTGGGAGCGTCAGTCCTATTTTTATTCTTATGATCAAACGGTGAATAATCTCCCTGTGAAGACTATGATGAATGAGCCATTGACGGGAATGATTATGAATTGTTCCGAATTACAATTTATTAAAGCAGAGCTGGCATTAAAAGGATTCTACACAGATAAAGCAGGCGATCTTTATAAAGATGGTGTTATGAAAGGGATTACAACTTGGCTGCCGACCTACACCGAGTCTATTGAAGACTATTTAAATAATGGCGATATCAATTGGGACGAAAACTACAGTTTTGAGAAAAAGATGGAAATGATTCATCTACAAAAGTACTATGCCTTATTATTTGTAGACTGTCAGCAATGGTTTGAATTTCGGAGGACAGGCTATCCTTTATTGCCAAAGGGAACTGGCTTAAAAAATGGTGGGGAGATGCCCGCCCGCTTGAAGTATCCAATTTATGTCCAATCGGCAAATCCAACAAACTATAAGCTAGCTATCGCACAGCAAGGAGCTGATGAGATTAATACGAAAGTATGGTGGCAGAGACGATAATAGGTTTTACAATTTTAATGCGTAGATAATGAAAAAATATTTTTTTTATATAATAACGGGATTCATGAGCGCATTTGCTCTAGGTTCTTGTAGTAAAGACGGAAATTATCCAGGCGGAGTGGTTAGTTCCTATATCGGTATTTTTGATGTCAGGAACATTTATAAAGGACAACCTGTGCAAATCAATCAAGATAATTTGGATGGATCTACAACAATTGCTGGTGTCGTTGTTTCCGACCATCGGGAGGGAAACTTTCCGGACGGATATTTAGTCATTCAAGATCGTAGGCGCTTGCGCCAGCTGCGTGGTATAACAATACCTTTGGGAAAGGCTGCTGAAAATTACGTGATAGGGGATTCGTTGGAAATCAATATTGTTGGTAGCGAACTAACAAGGGAAAATGGCATTCTTCAGCTGAAAAACGTTGCTGAATCAAATATCGTAAAGATCGCTTCAGATAAGCCAATCCCCAATAATCGCGTGACTGCAAAAGATATTTTGGCCAATCCAGATAAATATGAAAGTACGCTGGTTGCGATCGTAAAAGGTGGTTTTAATCCATTGCCTGCTGCTGGAGACATTTTAGAGGGACAGAAAACCCTGAATGATGGGTTCGGAAATTTAAATTTGGAAACCAAATCATCAGCAAAGTTTGCTAGGAGAAATCTAAGTGTTTTGGCCAATTATTTTGGGGTGATCTTTAACAAACAGGATTCAGAGGGAAAACTTATCCCTTATGAGGTTTTGCGTAAAGAATCGGATATTCAGGAATTGAGTTCGGTGATTGAGCATACCCCTGTGGCTATTTCTGGTTTTGCCAGCGATGTAAAAGGTGGGGATGGAAACTATGAATATATTCAACTTTTAGCCATTGAAGATATCGATTTTTCGAAAACTCCTTATGCTGTTATTGTTAGTAATAATGCGAATGCATCTACGCCAACAGGTGTTCCTGCGAAAGGCTGGGCGACAGGTGGAATGCGAACTTATAAGCTGAATATTACTTCTGGAACTGTTACAAAAGGCCAGTATTTCTATGTAGGCGGAAAATATAAATTGATCAATGGCTCGAGTTCAACAGATATTTCGAATGCAAAATGGGTCGTAAATTATGATTATGTTGCCAAGGATGGTTTCGATGGTATTGGAACCAAAACCGGTGGACTCATGGCTAATAGTGGTAACGCATTTGGAATAGCGGTATTTAATACGACGGCCGTGACAGAAGCAACTAAACCTGTGGATGTTATGTATATCTCCGGTGGCGGTGCATTGACAGATGGAACGAAAGGTTACCGTATTACAAACAATGATTTTTATGATGTTATCGATCCACTATCCTTAAAGTCACAACCTTTTTTTATGGCGGGAACCAATAATATCTTCTTAAAATATAATACAGCTGATGTAGGTTATTTTGTTAGTTTAGGAGGGGTGTATAACACATCTTTAGCACGATGGACTTCTGCTCGATCTCAGAATAATATCGAGATGACCAAGGCTTCCACGCTGAGCGAAATCGAAAATGAATTATCAACGAAAATTGAACAATAGATTATATCAATAAAGGGGCTGCGGCCCCTTTATTGATTATATTGATGGTATGTCGGTCTCCAAAAATTGGTAAAGCTAAAACATATTTTTATTATCTTCATTATATAACTATAAACGAAGACTTATGAACTTAACAGATTTAGTTACAGGTGGAGTAGGCTCTAAAGCGATAGAGACTATTTCAAAAATTACTGGTGTCAGTGAATCTAAGGCAAAATGGATTGTAGCGGCAGCAGTTCCTTTGATGATTGCAGCATTAAATTACAATGCGAAAAACAAAGGGCAAGCGGAAAATATTGACAATGCTATTGATCAGCATAGTAACAGTGGTATACTCGATAAAATTGGCGATCTATTCGGACAGGGAGGAGCTGATCAAGCCGGTTCTGAAGACGGGAATAAGATTGTCAACCATATGTTTGGTCAAAATACCGAAGTAGTAACCCAGAATATTGCGGATAAAGCAGGCTTGAGTTCCTCACAGGTAACAGGGGTACTGGCCACACTGGCTCCTATCGTCATGGGATATTTAGGGCAACAAAAGCAGGCTTCAAGTGGCGGTGGTATTGGCGATCTGATCGGTTCTGTGCTAGGAGGTGGAACACAACAGAATGCAGGTGGCGGTATGTTGGGGGGGATTTTAGGCTCTTTTTTGGGCGGTGGTCAAGAAGAACAAGCGCAAACAACGGAGCAGCCCACAGCGGGAGGTAGCATTACGGACATGTTGGGTGGACTAGCAGGCAGTTTTTTTGATAAAAATAACGATGGACAGGCGAAGGGCAATATTCTTGATTCAATCGCCGATATGTTTGGAAAATAAGCTGTGTTAAGCTATTATTTGTTTTGGAAAAGCGAGCATGAGCTTAAGCGGAGATGATACAGATTCTAAAAAGTATAAGGTCGGAAGTTCTACACTTCCGACCTCATACTTTTTGTCCAATTCTTATTAATCTTCAACCGATACTTTCGGAGGAAAATTTTTATGTTTTCTTTTGCTGATTTTATCAATATTGACAGGTTGAGGAACCTTAACATAATATCCTGTACCGTCATATTCACGTTTATTGGGATTTTCTTTACATGCTGGCGAACAGCATCCATCCATCTCCCAACCACACTCATCACATTGCGTGAAATGTTCATTACAAGTTGGGTTGGCGCAATTGATCATTTTGGTGGTTTGCTTGCCACAGTTAAAACAAGTAGATACCACGGATGGGTTGACCGAATTTACATCGACAGTAACACGATTGTCGAAGACGTAGCATTGACCTTCAAAATCTTCGCCACCAGCTTCTTTTCCGTATTTGATAATTCCGCCATGTAGCTGATATACATCCTCGAAACCTTCTTTTAACAAAAGAGCAGAAGCTTTCTCACATTTGATACCGCCTGTGCAGTACGTCAATATTTTTTTTCCTTTATATTGTTCAAGCTCTTTGATTTTCTCTGGGAACTCGCGGAAATTGTCAATATCTAGAGTAACGGCATTTTTAAAATGACCAACATTGTGCTCGTAATTTGAGCGTACATCCAATACAACCACATCCTCCTGATCTTTCATCGCTAAGAAATCTTTGGGTTCAAGGTGCACACCGGTTTGACGGTTGGGGTCAATTTCTTTTGGATCTCTCAAGCCAGAGTGAACGATTTCGGCTTTGTAACGGCAATGCATTTTAATGAATGACGGTTCATCTACAGCGTCAATTTTGAACTCTGTTTTATTGAAACGACCATCGGCATAAATGGCATCCATATAGCTTTTACAAGCCTCTACAGTGCCCGAAACAGTTCCATTAAGACCCTCATCAGCGACAATGATACGGCCAACCAAGTCCAGAGATTTACAAAATTCTAAGTGATCTGATGCAAATTTTTCGGCATCCTCGATAGGGCTGTAACAATAGTACAGCAAAGTTTGATATTGTGTCATGATATTCATTGATACCGCTGCAAACGGCGTTTAATGCTAAAAATAAATTTAGTGCAAAGCTACAAAAAATAATAAGTGGAATAAAATGACCTTCGTCACCTTTTCTTCAAAGGTTCGAGCAGGTATTCTAAGCCATTAAGCTTTATTTCATAGAGTGTCGCTAACTGCTGGCCTAGCTTTCCCTTTGGAAAGCCTTTTTGGTTATACCACACAAGATAGGGCTCAGGAAGGTTACATAAAGTGTAGCCCTGATATTTGCCAAAGGGCATCTTGACTGTAACAAGCTCGGTTAAAATTTCAGGATTTAACATTAGTCTTGAGGTTTTCCATAATTAAGACGGTACCAAATAGCTTTTAGTGCGATGATGCCATGATTGAATACATTGGGAATGGTCCCATAGTAGTGTTTGAAAATAGCAAAGCGCTCTTTCAAGGATTCCTGATGTCTTTGTTTTGACATCCCGCCCACAAGATACCGGGCAACATATTGCTGTGCATTGACCGTTTTTTTTGCCTTTTTGGCACAACGAATAACCCAGTCAATATCAGCACATAGTTTATAATTGAGATCGTATGGCTCGGCAATTTCACGCTTGATATAGATGGCCTGATGGCATATATTCATACCATAGCGAAAGCTTTTCCAGTCGAAATGAGCCGGAACTTTATGCCTACGTTCACCAATAATATTTCGATTGTCATCTACGAGGATAGTTTCACCGTAAAGAATATCGGCATCATCGCTCAGTTTGGCAAGATTCTCAATGCTGTTGAGATCATAGATCTCATCTCCGGAATTTAGAAAAAGAACATAATCACCTGTTGCTAATGCTAATCCCTTATTCATGGCATCATAGATCCCCTTATCCTTTTCGGAGAGGATGACGGCGATTTTATCCTTGTATTTTTGGATGATCTCTAATGTTCCGTCGGTTGATTGTCCATCAATGACAATATACTCTATATGATCATAGCTCTGATTGACAACAGATTTCAGGGTGTGTTCTATGTCACGCACATTGTTGTAAACGACAGTTATAATCGAAAATTTAGGATGAGCAGACATACTTTATTTGTTGAATTCGTTAATTTTCTTTTTGAGGAATCGGATGCCACGATTGAATAAAGATCCTTTCCGATGTGCATAGAAATACTTGATGGCTTCGTAAGCTTGTTTGTTTTCTGAAATTTCCGTCGGAAAATACCGTACAGGACTTTCCGCTAATTTGACCTGATAAGTCGATTCAGAAGCGGTATGTGTGCCTGAGCCGTCATTGCCGATATTTTGTGTCATCGAATTCCTCGGATACAAAACTAAGCCATTTTTTTTGAATACAGAAGCGTACCAGCGTATGGCCCAAGAGTTGATTTTTCCGGCTTTAAATTCTTGGACCTGCTTCCAGAAGTTTTCTTTTCCTTCGATACTAAATTGATGAATTTGTTCTGCTGTAAAATCCGATACGAGTTCATCAATATTAGGATTAAAATGTTTCCATGCACGATCCCAGGTTGCCCAGCCCCAGCTATTGGCAACTCTGAAAAAGAATGTTTCAGGCAGCTTATTTAAGTCCTTCAATGGGTAACCGTATCCACTGATCTCCATGACTTGATCTTCATCTTTATAATGCGTGAGGGCTTGATTGAAATAATCCAGGGCAAACGCAGAAGTTTCCAGGTCATCTTCTAAAACAATAATCCTCCCATGTTCATTGACCACTTTTGTAACACCATCGATCACATTGGCGGCGAGACCCCAATTTTCCGTTCGTTCTACGATGATAACCTGCTTGAAGTTCCAGGGTTTATGGATAATTTTCCGGACTTCGGCAACTGCGTCGATGGAGTTTTCGTTTTTCGCTGCGTCCGAATAGATGTAAAGTGTCGTTTGGTCTGCCTGTTTATTTTTTTCTAAGGCTGTAAGCGTTCTTATCGTATGATCGGGACGATTATAGACAAAAAGTATGACTGGAGCAATACTGTTCATGTGTCAAAATATTTTGTTGAATGCTTTTTTGTTGGCTTGTCGAGTGCGATAAACAGCGCTTGTTTTAACCAGCAGTCTAAAGGCAATGCTGAAGTAGCTTTTTGCTTCAAAAGTATGGCCTTTCAAAAGTGAAGAGCACATTTTTTTTAAACTTGCCAGTACCGCCATCGTAAAAGCTTTTACAAAAGTATAATTGATATTGCAATATTCAGTCAGATGATAGACAAATTCGCTTTTCAGAAAAGCTTTGCGGTCTGTTTTGCGCTGCTGCCTATCGTGATAGGCCCTGGCTTCTTCGGCCAGAACAATGTTTAAACCATAGTAGTTGATGCGGTTAGCGTAGTCCTTGTCTTCCCCATAATGAAAAAAGATTGGAGCAAAACCGCCTACTTTTCGGATGACAGGATTGGGTATAAACCAGAATGCGGCATTTACGAATGAACAAATCCGATAGGAATCTTCGGTACGGGCCTGTTTGGTGTATACGGCAAAACCATGGTCCAGTGTTGTTTCGGTTCCATCGTAGTGAATCGGTGAGATAATTCCGATATTGTCTGTGTTTATTTTCACTAAGTTGGCAATACAGTCCCGATCCAGCCAGGCGTCCTGATTGACCAAAAATGCATAATCATACTTTTCCTTCAAAACGATGTCAAGTCCGATGTTGTTGGCCTTTCCAAAACCCAAATTTTCGGAACTTTCTATTAGTCTTACCGTCGGAAATGTTTCTTTTATGATCTGTGTAGTATTGTCTCCCGAATTGTTGTCGACAACTAAAATATCTGTAGGGTAGCTCGAATCCAATAGACTGGGTAAGCACTTGTGGATCCAAGGCTCAAAATTATAAGAGACGATTATGGTGAGAATCCTGGCCATCTATTTTTTTCGGATAACTGTTAGGAAATAGTGGAATAATTCCAACAAAATGCTGGGTTTAAAGATTCTATTGACAATGATATATGCGCATATAGCTACTCCAATTGTACTTGCAAACCTAAGATAGAGATTCGCGATAGCTGCGGTGGCATAATGAGCTGTAATACAACTGGCAGCTGCCAATAATGCATAAGCAAAAATATCTGCCAGGAGATAACGAAATGAATAACTCATATAAGGCTTAGCGGAAGCATACCAAACGAATATCCAGAGCGCATTTAATGCTGAGGTTAGTCCAATGAGCAGTTCAAGACCTAATGATTTGCCGAAGAACAGAATAGCGATTTGGAGGAGGCCAAACACGATGATATTCCGCATATAAACTTCGGGCTTTCCTTTGCTAATGATAAGGTTGGAAAAAACATTGCTTACAGAATCAAATGCCGCGCCAATACAAAATATTTGGAGAAATATGGCACTTTGCGCCCATTTATCGGTGATTGCAATGGTAATGAAATCCTGCGCTACAGTTGTTAAACCAAATAACATCGGAAAGGCTAAAAAGGCCGTAAAGGAAATTAGTTTTCGAAAAACCCGAACTTGTCTATCCTTATCATCTTCTATTTCCTTTAAAATGGGCTGTGTCACATTATTGACCATATTGGTCAATATATTTTGGGCCATGATGCTCCAACGATTAGGATTCACGGTATATCCCAGCTCTTCAGCGGTATAATGCCGGCCTAAGATTGCTGCATATATATTTTTGTTGATGTTGATAAAAATATTGGTGACTAGTATTTTACTGCTAAATCCTAAAATGTCACGAATAGGTTTAAAATCGAACTGGAAAGTAGGTCTGAATTTGGAAAAATACCAGAATCCGAGCATATTGAAACCACTATAGGAGACAATTTGGATCGCGTATGCCCAATAGGCATAGTCCTTATAAGCTAAATAAACTCCGACTATATTGGATGCAATCAGAGCAAACGTGCCTGTGATGACTCTTTCTTTGATTTTTAAATTCCGGAACAGGTAAGCGTTGTGTGCAATGCCAAAGCTACCTAACCAAAAGGATAAAAAGGTAAATCTGCTTAGCTCTACAAGTACTGGTTGATTATAGTATAAGGCGATAAGAGGAGCTGCAAAAAATAAAACAATATAAATAAATGTTCCAATTCCTACGCTTGTCCAGAATACCGCGTTATAATCTTTATGTTCGACTTCTTTTTTATTGACAATCCCATAGATAAACCCACTTTCTTGAAAAGCAGAAGCGAGAACAGAAAAGATGGTGATCATAGCTACTAAACCATAATCTTCTGCTGTTAGCTTACGGTTTAGTAGGATGCCGAACCCAAAGCCCAAAAACTGCTGGATGATACTGGCCATACCACCCCATAGCAGTCCTTTTGTTGTTTTTGATTTTAAAGAGTCATTTTTCGTTTGCGATGACATGCTAAATTAAATGAGCGGCAATATTAAAGTATTGCAATTGTATTCGCAAATTCTTTTAGGGAAACATCAGTTGGATTGACATCGGTAATCAAATATGAGATATCACGTAACGGTACGACTTTCATTTTTTGAACTGAATTAAGTTTTTCCGCAATACTCAGAATAGCTACTTTTTTTGAGCATTTAATCATTGCACGTTTGATTTGTACCACCTCCCAGTCGGAGTCCGTCACCCCATCTTCTACCGAAAGCGAGTTTGTTCCCAGCAGACAAAGATCGACTTTAAGATCTGCCAATTCATTGGCTACTTGGGCACCAGACACAATGTTTGTGTTACGCGAAAGTTTTCCGCCAACTAAAATGACTTCAAGATTTGGCTTTTCGGCCAATTCTAGTGCAACTAATGGACTTATAGTGAAAAATGTACACTGCAGGTGATCAGGTATTGTTCTTGCCAATTCAATTAAGGTTGTTCCACCTCCTACCAAAACAGTCATACCGTTTGAGATTAAAGTGCTTGCTTTCTTGGCAATTTCTTTTTTTGCCTCTTTGGCATACACGTTCCCATCCTGGAAGGGGAATTGAAAAGATTTTGATAATGCCCCACCATAAACTTTTAACACTTTACCGTTCTCGGCGAGTTCATTTAAGTCGCGTCTAATTGTATCTTCAGATACATTCAGCTGAACACTTAGATCAGAAGATAAAACTTTGTTATGTAGGTTAATCTGATGTATAATGAATGCTTGTCTTTCTTCCTTTAACATTGGCTTGTGGTTTTTAATCGGAATTTAAAATTAATTGAAAAAAATCAGTCTAAATGTAGTGAAAATTATTCTTCCTTTTTATCAATTTTTGTGATGCCCGCCTTGAACCGTGGTTTGAAGCCTGTAGGTTTGTTCGCAACAGGTTCTTGGGTATCCGAATTGTTATTTTCTGGTTCAGCGTTTATAGTTGTTTCTGAACTGATTTTCTCTATTGGTGCGGCCTGCGGCGCTTGTTCGGAAGTTTCTGTTTTCGTCACACCTGCTTTAAACCGTGGTTTGAAGCCTGTTGGTTTGTTGGCAACAGGTTCTTGGGGATCCGAATTGTTATTTTCTGGTTCAGCGTTTACGCTCGCATCTGAACTGATTTTCTCTATTGGTGCGGCCTGCGGCGCTTGTTCGGAAGTTTCTGTTTTCGTCACACCTGCTTTAAACCGTGGCTTGAAGCCTGTAGGTTTGTTGGCAACAGGTTCTTGGGTATCCGAATTGTTGTTTTCTGGTTCAGCGTTTATAGTTGTTTCTGAACTGATTTGTTCTTTCGTTGCGGCCTGCGGCGCTTGTTCGGAAGTTTCTGTTTTCGTCACCCCTGCTTTAAACCTCGGCTTAAATCCTGTTGGTTTTGGCGCCGATGGAGTAGTTTCGTCAGTCGCTTCTTCGGATGCAGGAGTACTTGCTGCTGCGTCAGGAGCTTTAGTGACTCCCGCTTTGAATCGTGGCTTAAATCCTGTTGGTTTTGGCGCCGATGGAGTAGTTTCGTCAATAGCTTCTTCGGATGCAGGAGTAGTTGCTGCTGTGTCAGGAGCTTTAGTGATTCCCGCTTTGAATCTCGGCTTAAATCCTGTAGGAGCAGAGTCAGTCTCAGTTTTAGCAGAATCAGGTGCTTCGGTGGTTTTAGCCTCATCCACTGCAGGTGTAATTGCAGCTTTGAATCGTGGTTTAAAGCCTGCAGGTTTTGTCGCCTCAGCACCGGAAGTATCGGTTGGCGTATCAATGACCGCCTGTTTTAATGCAGGTTTTGCGGCTGGAGTTTCTTCCTCTTTCAGATGGAAGCTTTTTCGAAGCTTATTGAACCAGAACTTCTTGCTGTGGTCAAAGCTTTTTTCTCCCATAGCAGAATAATGTGCTTTGAACTCTTCAAATAAAGGTCCATCTGCAGCTTTTAAAGCTTTCAAATCAATTTTCTTTTTTATGAAAAATTCTTCAAAAGTCATTCTGATATGAGTTTGATTTAGTCTATTACAAATGTAGTAATTTTTCTGACGGCGCTGAGTGGCGTTTTAAATAAAAAAGAGCGACTAGCGCTCTTTTTTATAGTTTTATAGGTTCAATAGCTTAAGCCATGTTATGGTAAACTGCTTGAACATCGTCATCTTCTTCGATTTTATCGATCATCTTCAGTACATCAGCAGCTTGTTCTTCTGTAATATCTGAATGCGATAAAGCAATACGTTCCAATTTTGCAGATGTTACTTCAATTCCTTTTTCTTCCAGTAATTTTTGCATATTACCAAAGTCTTCAAAGGAAGTTTGAACGACAGCAACATCATTGCCCTCTTCATCAGATTCCACGTATAATTCTTCTAAGCCCCCATCGATCAACTCTAATTCAAGCTCTTCTAGGTCCAGTTCATCTGTTGCGGCGAAACGGAAAATGGACTTGCGGTTGAAAATAAAATCCAATGATCCTGTTTTGCCCAATGAACCACCAGCTTTTGTAAAATAGCTGCGGATATTTCCTACTGTGCGGTTGGTGTTATCCGTTGCTGTTTCAATTAAAACAGGGACACCATGAGGACCATAGCCTTCGTATACATATTCTTCGTAACCTTTTGAATCTTTTTCTGAAGCACGTTTGATGGCGGCTTCGATACGATCCTTAGGCATATTTACTGCCTTGGCATTGTGTATTGCTGTACGAAGTCTCGAGTTAGTTTCAGGGTGAGGGCCGCTTTCTTTAACCGCCATGGCGATTTCTTTACCTAAACGTGTAAATTGAACGGCCATTTTGGCCCAGCGTTTGAATTTCCGCTCTTTTCTGAATTCGAAAGCTCTTCCCATTGTTATATTTTGTTTTTAAGATTTTCAATCATGTCGACTGTCATCTTCTGGATGTCAAATTCTGGCGTCCAGTTCCAGTCTTTTCTTGCATAAGAATCATCTAGACTAGCAGGCCATGAATCGGCAATCTGTTGTCTCGGATCGTTCTCGATGTAAGAGATTGCAAAATTAGGAAGAATTTTTTTAATTTCTTGTGCAAGTTCTTTCGGAGTAAATGTAATACCGCCAAGGTTATAACTGTGGCGAATGCTTAAACTTTCTTTAGGTGCATCCATTAGTTCAAGTGTGCCACGGATGGCATCCTCCATGTACAGCATTGGTAAGGCCGTGTTTTCAGATAAGAAGCAGGCGTAAGTCCCGGTTTTCAATGCTTCATAAAAAATATCGACAGCATAATCCGTCGTTCCACCCCCTGGTTCCGTTTTCCAGGAGATGATACCAGGGTAACGGACACTGCGAATATCCAGACCACGGTGTTCCTGATACCATTCGATAAGACGCTCACCAGCAAGTTTGCTGATACCATAAATGGTGTTTGGATCCATTACGCAATATTGCTCGGTATTAGTTTTTGGGGAGTGAGGCCCAAAAACAGCGATTGAGCTTGGCCAAAATATCTTTGAAACTTTATAGTTAACAGCCAGGTCAAGCACATTCAATAGACCATTCATATTCAATTCCCAGGCCTTTTCAGGATATTTTTCGCCGGTAGCCGAAAGCATGGCAGCCAGTAGGTATACTTGAGTAGGTTTGTATTTTTGAAATAATGTCTCGAGTCCATTTTTGTCAAGGACATTAGCGATTTCGAAATTTTCGTCAGGGCTTTTAATCTGTGGTTCTCTAATGTCAGTGGTTACAACATTCTCTGCACCAAATTTTTTGCGCAAGGCGATAGCTAATTCTGTGCCGATCTGGCCATTTGCACCAATGATAATAATGCTTTCTTTCATTTGTAAGTTTTATTTTATGAAGCTCCTGCTTTCATTATATGGAGTGTCCATGCTCAAGCATATAAATGAATCGCTTCGCTCGTTTCTTCCCATCGATAGGATAGGATTTAGCCTCACATAATTTACGTTTCATCGTGTAATGAAAAATGAAATTTCAACCATGGCGGTTTATGATGCAAATATAAAGGCTTTTCAGTATCTAACAACTTTGCCGTCCTGAAGAGAGCAAGGAAAAAATGTTAATTTATAGACTCTTGGGGCTGTTTTTATGAGATTTTAAACTGTTTCAATCGTTTGTTCTTTTTTTTTGAATAAGCAGTGAAAATTTTTATTTTTTTTGAATTGCCTTAATCCTAATTTTTAGCAACAGCTATAAGATGCGGCGATTCCTTTTTTAGTAATTATTGACGAAAAATTCTAAATGTTGTGACATTTTTAGCAGAGGGAGTAATATTTTGTTATTTTAATAGTGGAATTGGGGAATATTTTTTAAATTTGAAGAATTCATTCTTCGAGAATCAACTAAAAACACAATCAAATAACAAATTTTATATACACAATTTAAACACAGACAAAAATGAAAGTGGCAGTAGTCGGCGCAACAGGCCTTGTAGGTACTGAGATGCTAACCGTGTTGGCGGCGCGAAATTTCCCAGTAACAGAATTAATTCCAGTAGCTTCAGAGCGTAGCAAGGGTAAGGAAATTGAATTCAAGGGAAAGAAGTATAAGGTGGTTACACCATCTGAGGCTATTGCTTTGAAACCTGATGTTGCGTTATTTTCTGCTGGCGGTGATACCTCGAAAGAATTCGCCCCTAAATTTGCTGAAGCTGGAATTACAGTGATCGACAATTCTTCGGCATGGCGTATGGACCCAACGAAAAAATTGGTTGTCCCAGAAGTAAATGGCGATGTGTTATCTGCTGAAGATAAGATTATTGCAAACCCGAATTGTTCAACGATACAAATGGTGGTGGCTTTAAAACCATTACATGATAAATATAAAATCAAGCGTGTTGTAGTTTCTACCTACCAATCTGTAACAGGTACTGGTGTTAAGGCCGTTAACCAATTGATGGATGAACGTGCCGGAAAAGATGGTGAAAAAGCTTATCCTTATCAGATTGATTTGAACGTTATTCCTCATATTGATGTTTTCCAAGAAAATGGATACACAAAAGAGGAGATGAAAATGATTTTGGAAACAAATAAAATCATGCGTGATGATTCTATTAAAGTAACTGCAACGACAGTGCGTATTCCTGTTATGGGCGGACACTCTGAGTCATTGAATATCGAATTTGAAAATGACTTTGATTTGAATGATGTACGTGTAGCTTTAGCAGCGCAAAGTGGTTGTATTGTTGTTGACGATCCTGCGTCACTACAATATCCAATGCCAAAGGATGCGCACGGCAGAGATGAGGTTTTTGTAGGACGTATCCGTCGTGATGAATCTCAGCCAAATACCCTTAACATGTGGGTAGTAGCGGATAATTTACGTAAGGGTGCTGCAACAAATGCAGTTCAGGTAGCGGAGTTATTGGCTGAAAAAGGATTGATCTAACTCAAGTAGATTCCATAATAAATATTGAGCCCCCACGAATTCGTTCATGGGGGCTCTTTTTGTCCTATCATCAAATCACAATTTATATACGTATGATTTGGCCCTTGATACAGGGGCTAGAAATTATGGCGTCAATGTTGTAGGCTGAATTGAGAACTCAATCTTGTCATTCAACGGTGCATAGGCTTCTTTGCTTTGCTCTTCCAGTCGATCTGGAAATAGAATGCCGAAAAGATGATCCGTTTCGTGCTGAAAAATAACAGCAGTAAAACCCTCGATATTTTCTTCGATAACTTTACCTTCTTTATTGATGTATTGTAGGCGGATCGCATAACTCCGTAATACATCCTCTTTGCGATTAGGGATAGAAAGACAGCCTTCGGCACCTTTACGTTTCAGTTTGGAGCGCCATAGAATTTTAGGATTAACATAGAATTCAAATGGCTGATCTGGTTTGTCAAATCGCTGTACCCAGATTAGATTTTTATTTATACCGATTTGTGGCGCAGCGATGCCTACACCGGGGTGATTGGGATCACGTACCGTCGCAAACATTCTTTTGGAAAGTGATTCAATCAATGGGTCGTTGTATTTGACATCACTGCTTGTCGCTTTTAAAACTTTCAGATCTTTTTCGTCCGTTGTCTGCAATACACGAAGAATTGCATTTTCACCGCCAGATGAAATGATTTTCTTGTCGGCAGCACTGAACTCCTGACCCGAATTAAGATTGACCGGCCTTTCGTTTTTTGACTTATGAAATGCTTTTTCTCCTGCCATAATTTTTGTTTCTAAATTGTTTTCAACTGGTGGAACCGGACAACGGTAACCGTTACTATAAGCGCAATAGGGGTTATATGCTTTGTTAAAATCTATCTCAATGTTGTCCCCTTTTATATCGTCTGTGGATAGATCAATATATCGGCCACCACTATAACTTTCCTGGCCATTTGTTAAATCTAAAAATGGCAAAAATAAATGTTTTTTGTATGCAGGATTTTGAAATAATGCGACGCTTTGGTAGATATTCAGTACACGTTCTTTACCTTGAAGGACAAATGTTATGATTCCGTATCTTTTGTATTCATTGCTTGTGCCGTCGTAGGTCGGCATGCGGAACACGGGTTCATCAAACAAAATTTCAATTTTTGCTTTGACTTTATAACTTGCGTCTACTGGAAAGTAATCCAAAAATGCCACTTGATCTGATTTCAATGGGCCATATTGTTCTTTCGCCAATTCAGCGGCTTTTTCTTCACGAAGAGTGGTAATTTGTTGCTCGTATTTAGTTTGTGCATGCGTATTCAAGCATAAGGCCAACAGGAAACTGGCGACAAGTGTTTTTTTCATTTGTTTAAATATCTTTCTGTCCGATTTTTATGATTTAATAATGTGCCGCTTCTTGCCAACATTAGACTGTGACAAAGTGTAAAGGAAGAGATTATAGTTTCAAAAATCAAGATCGTTTGTCGTAGCAAAATCGACAATCAAAGTTATTACTTGATTTCGATTATTCAAAACGTTGTTTTTCATTGTTTAACGCCGTTGTGCCCAATCTTAAAGAGTTGAAATTTGACATATTCAACGATCCATTTCCATGCTATAGCTGTGTTCATTTTCTCAGTAAGTCAATTTCACGCTCAAGATCGATGTCTCCAAGCCTAAAATCGTCATTGGGATTTGATCAGGTATATACTGGTATAGCAAAGATCTATATACTTCTACATTATCTTAGATTTTATATAGCTATAAGTTAGATTTTAGTTAGGTTTTATTTAGGTCTTACCTATACTATACCTAAACAAAACCTAAACTAACCCTAAGTAAAAGTAAAACTAAATAGCAGACAAAGGACCGTTATTTTAGTGCAAGTAATTTAATCCGGATTATCCTAGAGTATAAATGGAACTTCATGCATATATCTCTCAATACTCATATCTAAATTGTACTTTTGTAAAAAAAGCATCTCCATGAGATTGATGGCATTTGATTACGGTACAAAACGAATAGGGGTTGCGGTGACCGATCCCATGCAAATTATTGCGACGGCATTGACGACGGTACACCCACAGGATATCTGGACATTTCTAGCAGAGTATTTACAGACAGAACAGGTAGAAACTTTTGTTGTAGGCAAGCCGCGTCAGCTGGATGGTACCGACTCTGAATCCGCACAGCATGTTGTCGGTTTTGTTCGGAAGCTGAAAAAGACTTATCCTGCAATTGCTGTGGCAGAGATTGATGAGCGTTTTACGTCTAAAATGGCTTCGGCAGCGATTGCGCAAAGCGGAAAAAAGAAAAAGGATCGCCAACAAAAGGGATTGATTGATACTGTGTCTGCAACGATCATTTTGCAAAGCTACATGGATAGCCGTAATTTTTAGATACACAACGACTAATACGTCAAACAAGAATGAATAAAAAATAGAAGGATGAAGAGCATATTATTTTTTACTGAGGATACGGATTTCAAATTAAAAGAAAAGGGGAAAATCCGTCAATGGATTGCTGATGCCATCAAAGGCGAAGGATTTAAACGTGTAGGCGAATTGAGCTTTATCCTTTGCTCGGATGCTTACTTACTTGAAATCAATAAGCAATATTTAAATCACGACACCTATACGGATATCGTTACTTTTGATTCCTCCGAAGATGATGACACCATCGCCGGCGATATTTTTATCAGTGTGGAACGTATTCAGGAGAATGCCGAAAAATTTAAGGTTGATGTGCGTGACGAGCTTCATCGGGTTATTATTCATGGTGTCATGCACCTGTGCGGTTATCCCGATAAAAAACCGGCAGATAAAGCCAAGATGACCGCCAAGGAGGATGAGTATCTCGGTAAAAGAAACTTTTAATAGACTCCTTCGTATACTCATTAGGGTCCACAGTTCGGTGAACCGGCTGAAGGTTCTATTTTACTCGAGAGAAGGAGGTAATACATAAAAAAAGCGCTTTACAATTTGTAAAGCGCTTTTTTTATATTGTTTCTAACGACTAGAATCTTTCAAATTGAGAGAAGAAGAAGTTTCCTTCGATAGCAGCATTCTCATCTGAATCCGATCCGTGGATAGCATTTGCATCGATTGATTTTGCGTATTTGTTACGGATCGTACCTTCAGCCGCATCAGCAGGGTTAGTAGCACCGATCAACGTACGGAAATCTTCAACAGCATTATCTTTTTCTAAGATTGCAGCAACGATAGGACCTGAAGTCATAAATTCGACCAACTCACCGTAGAAAGGACGCTCTTTGTGTACTGCATAGAATGCACCGGCTGTTTCTTTAGAAAGTTGAATGTATTTCATTGCAATGATTTTAAAACCACCAGCAATAATATCGTTTAAGATTGCACCGATGTGACCGTTCGCTACAGCGTCAGGTTTGATCATCGTAAATGTTCTGTTAGTTGCCATTATTTTAATTTTTTTGCAAAATTAGATAAATTGCTTTTCATATGCAATATCATTACGCTTCATATAGACACAATTCTTGATAAACTTAATAACTTAATATCTCCTTAACCGTGAAATTCTTGCATGCTGCCCCGAATCTCTAGGTGTAAGGCAACTGGTATTCCTTCATGTTCTGCAACAATATCTTTTGGGTGATAATGTAACAAGGCCGGTGAACCTGACCATTTCAAGAAAAGTAAAAAAACAATTGATCTAAGTTCAATGTGAATACGTAACTTTGTGATATTATGGCATTAAATCTAACAGTAGACATCGATAAAGATTCGGGCTTTTGCTTTGGAGTGGTATACGCAATTGATATGGCGGAGGAGATTTTGGAAGAGGACGGTTATCTTTATTGTTTGGGAGATATCGTTCATAATGACGAGGAAGTTGCCAGATTGAAAGCAAAAGGTTTGCGGATCATCGATCATAGTGTGCTTCCAACATTGAGCAATGAAAAGGTGCTGATCCGTGCACACGGAGAAGCTCCGGAGACCTACCGTATTGCATTGGAAAATAATATAACCTTAATCGATGCTTCTTGTCCGGTTGTTCTTAAATTGCAGAATCGTATAAAAACATCATTCGATCAAAAAGAGAAGATTTTAATTTTCGGAAAGCATGGGCATGCTGAAGTGATTGGTTTACAGGGACAGACAAATAATGAAGCCTTAGTTTTTCAGGATATTGCCGAATTGGATCAGGTTGAACTGCCTTCATCATTTACCCTATATAGCCAGACAACAAAGAGCGTAGATAAATTTTATGCGATTAAAGATGAATTGATCAAGCGTGGCTATGAAGTCAAAGCTAACGATACCATCTGCAGACAAGTGTCCAATCGATACGAAGATTTAGGGGCTTTTGCCCGACAATATGACAAGATTGTTTTTGTTTCAGGTAAGAAATCCTCCAATGGCAAAGTACTTTTTGAAGTTTGCCAAAACGCCAATCCCGCTAGTTATTTTATTTCTGATCCGGCCGAATTAGACGCAAAGGTGTTTGCTGAAAATGACCGTATCGGTATCTGTGGAGCTACTTCGACACCAATGTGGTTAATGCGCGACGTAAAAGCAAGTTTAGAAGCGTTATAGGCGCAATTACCCGTCACAGATATTTCATAATTCCACGGTTTAGATCCGGAGTGCATTCTTTTTTGCGTAGCTTTGTAAGCTATGAGCAATAAAGGCAAAAAAGGAATTCTTTTAGTACAATTGGGTACACCTGATAGTCCCACTACTCCAGATGTAAAAAGATATTTAACGGAGTTCCTAATGGATCCGCGAGTTATTGATATTCCTTATTTTCAACGAACCCTATTGGTTAAGGGAATCATTGCACGTACACGTGCTCCCAAATCTGCAAAAGTATACGAAACGATCTGGGATAAAGAAACGGGATCACCTTTGATGCACTACAGTATTTTGCAACGCGACCTGTTACAGGAAGCATTGGGGGAAGAATACCATGTTGAATTAGCGATGCGTTACCAAAACCCATCGATTGAGGCTGCATTGAAAAATATGGAAGGTCTATTTTTGGAGTCCA
The DNA here is from genome assembly GCA_031286695.1 of Sphingobacterium sp. Lineage (GTDB taxonomy): Bacteria > Bacteroidota > Bacteroidia > Sphingobacteriales > Sphingobacteriaceae > Sphingobacterium. Next base: position 187,772 of record JAITTY010000011.1, read on the forward strand.
TTCGTGTAATTCCTTTATTTCCACAATACGCTTCAGCTACATCGGGCTCGGTCATTGATCGTGTCATGGAGCTAATTCGCAAATGGAATTATCTGCCAGAAATCAGTTTCGTAAGCAATTTCTGTACAGACGATTTAATGGCAGAAACTTATGCGGATCATGCCCGCAGGCATGATTTGGAAAGTTTTGATCATTTTGTCTTTAGCTATCACGGACTTCCTGTGCGACAGCTTGGAAAAGTAGATCCTACAGGTCAGCTTAAATGTCCTGAATCAGGCTGTGATTCCTGTAAAACGACAGCGAATTCATACTGTTATCTCTCTCAATGTTATGCGACAACACGGACGATAGCTGCCAAGCTCGGATTAAAAAAAGAACAATATTCGCTCTGCTTTCAATCCCGTTTAGGTAAAGAACCCTGGATACAGCCGTATACCTCCGATTTGTTGCATGATCTTGCCGCAAAGGGTTATAAGAAGTTATTAATTTTCAGTCCTGCTTTTGTGGCGGATTGTATCGAGACCATTGATGAAATTGGCGTGGAATATGCTAATGAATTTAAACATTTAGGTGGGGAGGAAGTGTGTTTGGTAGAAAGTCTTAATGATGATCCCAAATGGATCGAGTCTTTAAAACAATTGGCGCTTAATGCCAAAAACTAAAATAGGTAAATGATGTTGTTCGTAAACGCGTGTGTATTACTCATATTGGATTTTTATATTTTCTTTGCCCTCCGCGCAACGAAGATCAAATTTCCCAAAACAAAAGTATTTTCCATTCTATGGTGGTCTTATTCTGTTTTACTGCTATTGGGCGTTTTTATCTCAGCACAATATAGTATTCCTTTAATCGCTCGGTCGGTTATCTTGGTCGCTTTCTTTCTGACTGCCGCCTCAAAGATATTTTTCTTTTTGATTTTATTGATTGATGATATCCGACGCGGAGGAGTTTGGTTGAAACGCCTTTTTGCGAAGAAGAGATCTGTCGAGGACTTGGTCGAAGATGCTGGCGAACCGTTGCCGGAAAATCCAGTGAAGGGAATTAGCCGATCTGAATTTTTAACCAAGGCCGGTATCCTTGTTGGTGCTTCTCCGCTGATTCCGTTGAGCTGGGGTATTATTTCAGGAGCTTACGACTATCGTGTCAGAAGAGTTCCATTGTATTTACCCAATTTACCCAAAGCATTCCACGGAATGACCATTGCACAGATCTCCGATGTGCATTCCGGCTCGTTCTATAATAAGAAAGCCGTCATGGGTGGTATTGATATGCTTTTAAAGGAAAAAGCCGATGTGACTTTCTTTACAGGCGATATCGTGAATGGCCAGGCTTCTGAAATGCGCGATTATCAGGATATTTTTGCCCGTGTGAAATCCGACTTAGGTGTATTCTCTACGCTGGGTAACCACGACTATGGCGATTATTATTATGGGAAGGAAGATTCTCCTGCAAAACGCAAGAACCTCCAGGATGTTATCGATGTTCATAAAGTGATGGGTTGGGATCTTTTGATGGATGAAAATCGCAAGATCAAAGTCGATGGTGAAGAACTTTGTATTGTTGGTGTTCAGAATTGGGGGACAGGCCGTTTTCCGAAACATGGCGATATCAAGAAGGCTTTAATGGGGACCGAAGAGCAGCCCGTTAAATTACTGCTGTCTCACGATCCTTCTCACTGGCGTGCTCAGGTACTGGATACAGATGTAGATGTGATGTTTGCCGGACATACACACGGTATGCAATTTGGTGTAAGATCAGAGATGCTGCAATGGAGTCCAGTACAATATATCTATAAAGAATGGGCAGGACTGTATCGCGAACAGCAGAATAAACGATTATATGTCAATGTTGGCTATGGCTTTTTAGGTTATCCGGGGCGTGTTGGAATTCTGCCTGAAATTACCATATTCGAATTGTTAAAAGCACAGGACCCAAAGTTTAATGCATAAAAAATCCCCTTTGACTTTTGAGTTAATATAGCTATTATTGTGTATTCTGTACACCAGTTATACAAGACATGCAATCAACTTTAAACTTTGGGGACTCTCCCCACACACGTGTGAATATTCTTACCGGGGAAAAAGTACTTGTCTCTCCGCATCGTAGTAAAAGACCTTGGCAAGGGCAAGTAGAGGAGCTTCCTGGAGATAACAGACCGGAATATGATCCGCAATGCTATTTATGCCCGACCAATAAGCGGGCTGACGGTGACGTTAACCCGGATTATAAAGAAAGCTTCGTTTTCGTGAACGATTTTTCAGCTTTATTAAAAGATACGAGCCAGCAAGAATTTAATGAGGACGAACTGTTTGTCGCAGAGACTGAAAGAGGAATCTGTAAAGTCATTGCATTCACCCCACGTCACGATCTTACGCTTCCAGAAATGGATCCGGTAGCTATAAAGGCTGTGGTTGATCTTTGGCAAAAAGAGTTTGTAGAACTATCCAAGGTTGAATGGATCAAATACATCCAGATTTTTGAAAATAAAGGTGCAATTATGGGCTGTAGTAACCCACATCCACATGGACAGATCTGGTCACAAAACCATTTGCCTGTAGAAATTCAAAAAGAATGTGTTCAGCAACAGAACTATTTCGATAAATACCAGCGCACCATCCTGTCAGATTATGTGAAAGCCGAACTAAGAAAGGAAGAACGAATTATAGACGAGAACGATTCTTTTGTGTCTTTAGTGCCTTTCTGGGCTGCTTGGCCTTATGAAACAATGATTGTCAGCAAACGATCTATCCAAAACATTGCAGGGTTTGACGAAAAAGAAAAGACGGATTTTGCCGCCATACTCAAGCTATTGACAACGCGTTACGACAATCTCTTCAAAACATCCTTCCCCTATTCTGCAGGAATGCATCAGGCGCCAGTAAATGATGGTGACCACCCGGAGTGGCATTGGCATATGCACTTCTATCCACCACTGTTACGTTCTGCTACCGTTAAAAAGTTTATGGTTGGTTATGAAATGCTAGCAAATCCACAACGTGATATCACACCGGAAGTTGCCGCAGAACAGTTGCGAAATTGTTCGACAGTACATTATAAAGCTAAATAAGATGATAACAAAAGATACAATTGTAAATAAATTTAAAGAACACTATCAAGAAGAACCGCTTGTGGTTTCTTCCCCCGGACGCATTAATATTATCGGCGAACATACAGATTACAATGATGGTTTTGTATTGCCTGCAGCGATTGATAAAGCAATTTATGTTGCTGTAAGCAAGCGTTCGGATGATACGATCGTATTGTATGCAGAAGATTATCAGGAACGCCACGAGGTGAAATTAGCGGAGATCGCTATTTCAGAAAAACATTGGCCAAACTATATTCTCGGTGTAGTCGATCAGTATCAGAAACGTGGGGCAGCTTTAGGTGGATTTAACCTTTATATCGATGGTGATGTACCGCTTGGGGCAGGATTATCATCATCAGCTGCTGTTGAATGTGCGGTGACGCTAGCACTTAGTGAATTGTTTGATCTACAGGTCGAGCAACTGGATATTCCACAGATAGCCCAAAAAGCTGAACATACGTATGCTGGTGTGATGTGTGGTATCATGGATCAGTTTGCATCGGCCTTTGGGAAAGAAAAAAATGTTATCAAGTTGGATTGCCGTACATTGGGTTTCGAGTATGTTCCACTTGATCTTAAAGGTTATGAAGTTGTATTATTGAATACAAACGTAAAACACTCATTAGCTTCTACAGCTTACAATACACGTCGTGAACAGTGCGAGCAGGCTTCTGCCTGGGTGCGGGAAAAATATCCAACGGTTAAGAATTTGCGTGATGTAACCGTCGAGATGCTTGATGAATTGGTTAAGGACAAGGATGCTGACATTTACGCTAAGGCAAGCTTTGTTGTCCGTGAGAATGAGCGTGTAGAGAAATCTTGCGATGCACTGCGTTCGGGCGATGTTGTTCAGTTGGGACAGTATATTTTTCAAAGCCATGAGGGGTTGAGCAAGGTATATGAAGTCAGCTGTCCGGAATTGGATTATTTGGTAGATTATGTCAAGCAGTTTCCTGAGGTGATCGGTGCCCGAATGATGGGTGGTGGTTTCGGTGGCTGTACGATCAATATCGTCAAAGAAGGTGTATTACCTTCAATTTTGCCAACACTCGAAAAAGAATACAAACAGAAATTTGATAAAGAACTTTCGGTCATTCAGGTCAGGATTGCCGACGGTACCCGCGTACTTTAATAAAAAATAGGTACAGTAAGGGGAATAACATTAACGTGCTATTCCCCTTATTTTTTGCCCTTTTTGATAAAGACTTAGCACATAAGTGTTAGTTAAGTTGATCTAAAGCCTGTTTTAAATCGGCAATTAAATCATCGATATGTTCGATTCCAACAGAGATGCGCAACATGCCCTGCGTAATTCCCGAAGCTTCTTTCTGTTCCTTCGTATGATGACCGCCCCACATACTGGCCGGATGCACAATAAGAGACTCCACGCCACCTAGACTGGCCGCGTTGATAAATATATGGAGACCATTGATGAATGTCTGCGCATTTGAAAAAGCTTCTTCTTCATCTTTACCGTTCAGCTCCATACAAAGCATACCCGAAAACCCGCTCATTTGTTGGGCTGCGAGCTCATGTTGGGGATGACTAGGTAATCCGGGGTAACTGACCTTCTTAATTTTTGGGTGCTGGTCCAAAAATTCGGCCAGCTGAATGGCATTTGCATTAATCTGTTTCACACGTAGACTTAACGTTTTCAATCCGCGTAACAATAACCAGGAGTCAAGCGGTGCAAGTGATGCCCCCAAAGCGACCGATCGCTTCCATACACGGGCAATATAGTCCCGCGTACCGCAGACGACACCAGCAGTGAGATCACTATGTCCGCCTAAATATTTCGTGGCGCTGTGGACAACGACGTCTATTCCAAAATCTGTCGGTGTTTGGTTGATAGGGGAAGCAAAGGTGTTATCGACCATGCTCTGAATCCCATGTTGTTTGGCGAGTTCTCCGATCGCTTTTAGGTCCGTGATATGGAGATTTGGATTCGATGGAGTCTCTATATAAATCAGCTTGGTATTTGTCTGAATAGCTTCTCCAAACGCTGCAATATCTGTTTGATCCACAGCCGTAACTGTGATGCCATAATCCGTTAAGAACTCCTTAAAGAAAATAGCTGTACCTGAATAATGTGCATGTTGGGCGACAATATGATCCCCCGATTTAACGATGGCCAATATGGCGGTACTAATCGCTGCCATACCTGTTGCAAATACCAGTGCATCCTCCGTTTTTTCCAATTTTGCGAGGATGGAGGCGACTTGGCTATTCGTCGGGTTGCCATGACGATGATAAAAATAAGGGTGTTTCGGTTCGGTAGCAGCTTTGATGTATTCTGTAGGGTCAGGATCTGCAATGTAGGTGGATGTCTGATAGATTGGAGTAGTTACTGCAGATGTCTGGTTGAATTGCTGTCCCTCATGGACGAGTATCGTTTCGGTATTGGTTGCCATACTAATAATGTTGATTGATGCTTTGTATTGCCTTAAGTCTCCATAACACGAACTTGTCGCATCTTTGATCGTAAGGAACCTTCAATTCGTTTGAAAGCATTGTTGGTGCAAATAGCCCCGAAGAAGGTTGTCTTGTCTATCAAATATAAATAAAATCTACGTATTGAGTAGATTTTATTTATATCGGATGCATCAATACATATTACAACATTTCTTTCAGAAGGCTCAACGCATATCCAATAGTATTCACATTGTTTAGCGCTAAACGTAGCTGGCCTTTGACTTCTTTGAGGTTGCTGATCTCTGGATGGCTTTGTACAAAGGAAAGTACGCGGCCAAACTGGTCTGATTCAAAGTAGCTGGATTTTGGATTGTTGACAAAATAACCTTTCAATGTATGCTTTTTATACGCTATTTTTTCGAATCCGATCGTTTTGCCAAACCACTGTAAACGAAGGGTATTGAATAATTCAAAAACTTCTCGTGGGATAGGACCAAAACGATCTTCAAGCTCTTTCTCAAAGGCTGCCAATTGCTGCTCGTTCTCCAGTTTGGAGAGTTCCGTATATAGATTATACCGTTCCGTAATATTCGTTACATATTCATCTGGGATCAATACCTCAAGGTCTGTGTCAATCTGCGTAAAGGATACATACTTTCGTTCCTTCTCATCAGCGAATACTTCTGAAAACTCATCCTCTTTCAGTTCCTGAATAGCTTCGTCTAAGATTTTATGATACATTTCGAAACCGATCTCGGCAATAAAGCCCGATTGTTCGCCACCCAAGAGGTTGCCCGAACCACGTATGTCCAAATCGCGCATGGCAACATTAAATCCAGAGCCCAGTTCAGAAAATTCTTCTATCGCAGAAAGTCGTTTATAGGCCTCCGAAGTTAAAGTCGACAATGGCGGACTCAGCAGATAACAGAAGGCCTTTTTATTGGAGCGACCGACCCGGCCCCGCATTTGGTGCAGGTCACTGAGGCCAAACATATGCGCATGATTAATAATAATCGTATTCGCATTTGGAATATCAAGACCCGCTTCAATAATCGTTGTGGCGATTAAGACATCAAAATCGTGATTGATAAACTTGAGCATCACATCCTCCAGTTCATCGCCCTCCAATTGGCCATGTGCAACACCGACACGGGCTCCTGGAACCAGTTTGCGGATCAAATTGCCCAGCTGTGGAAGATCTGCCACACGGTTATGGATAAAGAACACCTGTCCGCCGCGATCCAGTTCGTAACTGACGGCTTCACCGATCAGTGTTTCATTGAAAACGTGAAGCTCTGTCTGCACCGGCTGCCGGTTGGGTGGCGGAGTCGAGATGATACTCAGATCGCGGGCTCCCATCAATGAAAAATGCAAGGTCCTCGGTATAGGTGTTGCTGTTAATGTCAGCGAATCCACGTTCGCACGCATGACTTTCAATTTTTCTTTTACGGTAACGCCAAACTTTTGTTCCTCATCGATAATCATCAGACCGAGATCTTTGAATTTTACATCTTTGCTAACAAGGCGGTGTGTGCCGATGATAATGTCTATTTTTCCTTCAGCGAGCCGTGCTAAGGTATCTTTAATCTGTTTCGTTGTCTTGAAACGGTTGATGTAGTCGATCGTGCATGGAAGGCCCTTTAGACGCTCCGAAAAGGTCCGGTAGTGCTGTAATGCCAGGATAGTAGTCGGTACCAGGACAGCAACTTGTTTACTGTCTGCTACAGCTTTGAAGGCCGCACGGATGGCAACCTCCGTTTTTCCGAAGCCAACATCCCCACAGATTAATCGGTCCATCGGATGCGGCGATTCCATATCTTTTTTTACATCAGCAGTAGCCTTTTCCTGATCGGGCGTATCTTCATAGATAAACGAAGCCTCTAGCTCATTCTGTAAGTAACTGTCCGGTGAAAATGCATTCCCATGTTGTGCTTTGCGTTTGGCATAGAGCATGATCAGGTCGCGCGCAATATCTTTAACCTTTTTCTTGGTTGTCTTCTTGAGTTTGTCCCAGGCATCTGTACCCAGTTTATTCATTTTGGGGACTGTGCCCTCTTTACCCGAATATTTGGAGATGCGGTTTAAAGAGTTGATGTTCACATACAGAAGATCATTGTCTGCATAGATCAAGCGGATCATTTCTTGAGATTTACCGTTAACATCTACTTTTTCCAAGCCGCCATAACGGCCGACACCGTGATCAATATGAGTGATGAAATCTCCGGGTTTGAGATCCCGCAAATCTTTGAGTGTGATTGCCTGTGAACGCTCGTAAGCTTTCTTACGTTTGTATTTATAATACCTGTCAAATATTTGGTGATCCGTATAGCAGGCCAGTTTTAAACTGTCGTCTCTAAAGCCTTCCCGTAAAGCTTTATGAATTGGAATAAAGGTTGCCGACTTATCGAGGTCTTCTAGGATGGTATAAATGCGCTCAACCTGTTTTGTTGAATCTGAAAAGATAAGATTCTGGATGCGCTGGCCTTCATTTTCTTTGAAATTATGGATTAAGAGATTAAAATCCTTATTGAATGAAGGTTGCGGATGGATATCGAACTTGAGGCTTACTTCGGATTTATAAAAAAACTGTTTGCCGAATTCGATGACGGGGAACTCGAAAAATAAGGCATTGAGGTTTTTCTCGTCTGTAAATTCATAGGCAGGATTATGCCATTCCGGATTATCCTTTTTCTGCTTATCGGTTAATCCCGCCCATAATTTTTCGGCTTTCTTCAATCCATCTTTCACAATATCTAACGTAAATTGAGCGTCTTTGATCCAGATCGTAGCGTCCTGATCTACATATTCCAATAAGGAAATGTGTTGGGATGTCAGGAATTTCGCTTGAACATTTGGTACAATAGTTACTTTGTGGATTTTTTTGACAGACAGTTGGGACTCAATGTCAAATGTCCGTATGCTTTCGATGTCATCGCCAAAGAATTCAATACGGTATGGGAGGTCATTCGAAAAAGAATAGATATCTACGATGCCACCGCGTATTGCAAATTGCCCCGGCTCATACACAAAGTCAACGCGCTCGAAATCATATTCGATTAAAAATTCGTTGATGAAATCAATGCTTAAAGCTGTATTTTCAGTTATTTCCAGTGTATTCTTATCCAGATCATTCCGGTTGATTACTTTCTCCGCAATAGCTTCCGGATACGTAACCACCATTTTAGGTAATTCGGATGTGTGGTTAAGTGAACTTAACGTCTCCGCACGTTGCAATACATTGGCAGAGTCAGTTTGTGTAAAATCAAACGATTTGCGATAAGACGAAGGAAAAAAAAGAACCTGTTTATCCAGCAGGCTTTCCAGATCACTTAAAAAATAAGAAGCGTCTTCATGAGTCGGTAAGATAAAGACCATCGGACGTTCTTGTAAGTTGTAAGAAGATACGGCTATAAATGCATCCGAAGATCCAATAAGCCCTTTCAGCTGGATCTTGGGGTTTTTGGACTGCATAGCCTTGGTAAGCGACTGGACAGTTTCGCTTTGGCTGTATTTTTCTAATATTTCTTGAATTCCCACGAGCAAAAATTTCGAATAATTGCGAATTTAACGAAATAGTATCAAGTATTGGGTATGAAGTGCTAAGTTTTTTGGTAAAAAAATGGCTGACTTGCTGGTTAAGAAGGAGATACTTTAAAGCCTTTCAAAAGTAACAGGCAGATTAATCTGTACTGATTTTATTGCGCCAGGTAAAAGGTATAGGCAAAAGCGAGCAACACCAACAATGTGGCCAAGTAAATTAATTTGTATTGCTCGTAAGCTGTAACATGAAAGGATCCAATTTTTACACGGTTTTTACTATTTCTCATGGTTAATTTAGGTCGATATCAATCTTCTGTTCACTAATATAGCTTTTTAGTGTTGTATTACCAAAAGCATCTAGTGTATTTTGAAAATCTTCCCGATAGTCAAACTGAAAGTCTTCATGAAGTTTACTGAATTTACCTACCGCATGTTTTATTCGGCCTGTAATGTATTTATGCAATTTATGGGCAGCAGACTGGTAGGAGGAGTCAAAAAGCCTGTCGTAGTCGGCAATGGCACGCTTCAGGATATAACATCTAAATTCTACTTCGCTGTTTTTGTCCTTGGTGACTTTTTCGTGCTCATTCACTAAACCGCTTGCCTGCTTCACCAGCTTGCTCAACGCAATAAAGTTACTGTGATGTGCTGTGTTGGCGATCTGGCTTAAACCAATATCGAACAATTGCGCCAGTTGCTGGCGTAGCTTCTCAATACGATCTTCTAAATCATATTCGTTTTCCAGTAATTGGAAATGCAATTGCTTGATCAGCATTTTGTCCTTGCTTATCAGGCGTACGAGGAGTTTGTCTTTTTCCTTTTGTGGTAGGTCAAGGACAGCTTTCTTTAGTTCGGCATCTTGATGTAAGGACATAATCTGTGTTTTAGTGTAAAAAGAGTTGTTGAGCGAAAATTCAGGCACACTGACAGCGCGCCTGAATAAATTTCTCGTTTCATAAGCCGGAATTTATGTAGGCAATAACTACCCACATATTTATCGCCGCTTGCTATTAATACAATATTCTGAACTTAATTGTATTGTCGATCTGTTTGAGTTGTTTCAATAGATCTTTATCATATTCACCTTGTATATCGGTTACCGCATAGCCAATGTCACTTTTGGTCATTAGAAATTGGGCAACGATATTGATGTTATTTTGAGCATAGACCTTATTGATCTGAGCCATAATTCCGGGAACGTTTTGGTGGATATGCAGCAATCTTGTTACCTGTTTTACTTTTGGTAAAATCAGATTTGGGAAGTTGCGACTTAAATATGTATCACCATTGTTGATAAAATCGGCCATCCGACGCGGAATAAACTCTGAATTTTTCTTTTTATTTTTCTTATCATCGAAAACGACAATACCTTTAGCATTGCAGATATCTTTATTGATATGCCCTCTAATATCGCCCAAATATCCGATCGTTTTTAATTTGTCTGCATGTTGGAGTTGCTCATCACTGATATCGATATTGTTCCCCAATAGAAGCATTCCTACATCCTTCACATATTTTTCTTCAAAGGTATCTTTTGTACGGATTGAAAAGCCGTCTCTTTTTAAGATATGAGCCGCTATTTCTGGTACATCTCCCACGATCAAACAAAGGATACGATTTTTAGGATAGGATATTGCACGAGGCAGATCATTTACATATAAGAACTCATCAAAACTAGGTGTGATGAAGTCTGCTTTCTCAGTGACACTTTTACGCTGGATATTCTCCGTAAAGGCAAAGAATTTTTCGATTAACCCCGATTCTTTCAGTTGAAAATCTGAATAACCGTCACCAATACCAAATAGTCTTCCTTCAATATTTAATTGTTTTAATAGCTGCACTTTTCCACCTTCATTTGATAAAGGATTCTCTTCATCAAAACCGATAATATTACCTTCTTCATCAAATCTGAATGTATTGGCATAGATATTTTCAGTCTTGATATGATACGGTGTTACAACAGGCGTAATAAACTCCTTAAAACCTCCCGAAACAATCCATGCGGTGTCGGCATGCTTCTTAAAGAATTCACGATTTCGGGAAAAAGAGGTTGAAACCTTTTTCTTAAGATGCGAAACAAGTTTATCCAGATGAGATTTATTGGCATTTAAGAGTTTTACGCGTCCTGCCAAAGCCTCTCGGAAAGATAGTTTACCCTCCATGGCAAGATTGGTGTACCGCTCAATTTCGTGATAGATAGATTCGCGATCCGGATGATTCTCAAGGGAGATCCGTGCAAGTTCGTCAAGTGCTTCTACTTGTGTAAATGTACTATCAAAATCAATGATGTAATAGTTTTTCATTTTATTATTTTTTTATGAAACGATCATGAGTAATAGCGCTGAATGCTGATTTCCGATATCGGTAGGTTTCCGATGGTTTCCTTTAAAAATAAGCTGATTAAAGGCGGTGAAACTAGCAGCGGAATCGCGCTTTATTTAATGATTGATGTTACTCACGAGAGGTTCAAGGTTCGGTTGTTTGTTATGTTATAGTTTTACTGTTTGTTATACAAATCTGCAATTTCCTTTAGCGTTTGTTCCAAAGGCCGATAACTGTGGTTTAGAAGTTCCTGGATTTTAGCGTTGGAATACTGCAATTTGGCACTTGAAGCCGCAGCAGTTTCTTTTGTCAATGTTGTATCCGACTTTTTAAATACGGAAAGCATACTGGAAACAGTGGAGGCAATTTGGAGTAAGGTCTCAGAAACCTCGATGGTCGGTTCTGGCTTGTTCATTAATACACTAGCTACGCTCAACAGATCCTTGTTGCTTATATTGAGATGATTGATGATATAACGTTCAGCGGCAATGTCTTCTCTTTCCATTAATTGAATCATGATCGCCGCAACATCTTCTACGTCAACAACACCAACACTTCCTTTCGGGTAAAATCGTAGACCTTTATTGATCATCGAAAAAATAGCTCCGGAGCCTTTATCATTTGCTGCTGCGCCTAAAATTACGGAGGGATTCACAATAACTGCATTTAGACCTTCTGTGATACCGCGCCAAACCTCCATCTCTGCCCGATATTTTGATAACGAATAGTTAGATGTCAATGAATTGTGTTCCCAATGGTCTTTCTCGGATACCGGCAGGTTGTCTCTATTTGTCCCTAAAGCTGCGATGGAACTTACATGGAGCAGACGAATGCCCTTTTCAAGGCAAAGATTGACCACGTTTGCTGTTCCTTCCACATTTACGTTAAAGAGTGATTTAGCATCTTTTTTTTGATAAGAAACCAATGCTGCACAATGGAATACTTTGGTGACCCCCTCGAGCGCATCTTCCAATTCAAAATAATTGTTGATATCAGCGTCGATCCATTGAACCAACGAAGAAGATAACAACGAGGCCGGAATGGTCGATTGAGCTCTTTTGATGGCAATGACGTCAATTCCTTGGTCTATCAACTGTCTGATTAGTGTAGACCCTAAAAAACCTGTTCCTCCAGTTATTAATATCACTTGATAAAGATACTGTTAAAAATAATGTTTTCAAAAGTTAGTTAATAAATGGATATTTGTGTGAATTGCATCCTGAAAAAACCGTCATGCTTTCGCAGGTATCAAACACCATGAAAGCCAAGGTAGATTCTTTCAGTCGAATTAAAACAGTCGCTTTCAGAACAAAGAGGAGATTTTACAAATTATAGCTTATGTCATCACTGTCCGTATTCTTTAGTCCGATTTCAATTACAGGTTTTGCTCCTGAGCATGGGTTCTTGAGTTCTCAACTTGGAAACGTTATTTACGCCTATGAAACAGATTTTCCAAGCTGGGAAGTGGATAAACAGCCTCAATTGGCTATTATCGGTGTAGAAGAAGATCGTGCATCAACGAATAATAATGGAACGAATAAAGCATCGGATGCTGTACGGAAACATCTCTATGCGCTATATCAGGGCGATTATAAGATGAATATCGTTGATTTAGGAAATATCAAAGCAGGTAATACGATTCAAGATACCTATATCGCTTTAAAATCTGTCGTGGAGGAACTGGTCAAAGAAAATATTCTTCCGATTATCATTGGCGGTGGACAGGACCTTACCTATGCGCAATATTTGGGGTATCAAAATTTGGAGCGAAAAATAGAATTAGCGATTATCGACGCACGTTTTGACCTTGATCAGGAAAATGCCGACAATGTGAGCCTAAATTCCCGATCTTATGTGAACCATATTATCTTGCATCAGCCAGACTATTTATTCAATTTAAATGCCATAGCCTATCAAACCTACCTCGTCAGTAAAGAGTCTATCAATATGTATGATAAACTATTTTTTAACGCGACACGATTAGGTATGATTGCTGGTAAAATGGACCAATCTGAGCCTTTGATCCGAGCGGCAGATTTAATTAGTTTTGATATTGGAGCCATTCGGGCCTCCGAAGCACCGGGAAATGCCAATGCCATGCCGAATGGACTATATGGTGATGAGGCTTGTCAGCTTGCCCGCTATGCAGGGATGTCGGATAAATGCTCCTCCATTGGTTTTTATGAATTCAATCCAACATTTGATCCAATGGAGCAGACAGCAATGTTAGTCTCCCAAATGATCTGGTGCTTCATTGATGGTTACTACAACCGTAAACAAGATACGCCGCTGTACCCCAAATCATCTTATATCATTTACCGCACGACACTGGAAAACGAAGAGCATGAATTGGTCTTTGTGAAAAGTAAAAAATCAGACCGTTGGTGGATTCAAGTGCCTTATTTTGGGTCCAAATCTGTTAATGAGCGTTATTACCTTGTGCCTTGCCGTTATGAAGATTACCAATTGGCTGTTTCAGGTGAAATGCCCGACCTATGGTGGAAGACACACCAAAAGTTACAATAGTTTACCGCTAAGTGGGACATAGGTATTACGCCTTACCATAAAGAAGCGTATAATACACCGTGCAAAAAGATAACCGATTGGTTTTATCGGTGTTTTAATAGCGCTAATCCATTAAATTTAGGACGTTATAGGTTTAATTAAATGCAATGATGGCAAAACAAACCTGCTCAGGTAAGTATACACCATCTTCAGAAAATACAAATCATGGAAATATTTTTCTTTGCGGGAATCGTTTTGTTATTGGTCATTTTGATCGTATTGGTGCTCAAAAAGAATACCGATACCAGTGCTGGTCCTGCGTACAATAAGGAGGTTGAAACACTAAAAATTGAGCTCGCTAGATCGCAACAGCGGGAACAAAGTTTGCTGGAAGAACGTCTTATGCTAAAAAATGAATTGGATAAGGAACGGGAGAATCTTCTGGTCGCAGAGCGGTCTTTAGAAAGTACACGTTCATTTTATGAGGCGCAGCTCGATAAATTTCAGGAACAGAAGAATGAAATTGCTGAGATTAAACGACAATTCAACAATGAGTTTCAGGTCATCGCCAATAAAATATTGGAAGAGAAGACACAAAAGTTTACAGAGACCAATCATCGTTCACTGGGCTTGATCTTGGATCCATTGAAAGAAAAAATCAAATTGTTTGAAGAGAAAGTCGATAAAAATTACAATCAGGAAGCAGCTGAAAGGAATTCTTTAAAAGGGGTTGTCCTCCAGCTAGTCGAACAGAGTCTTAAAATTAAAGACGAAGCCAATAGCCTAACCAAGGCATTAAAAGGGGATACCAAAAAGCAGGGCAATTGGGGCGAGGTAATTTTAGAGCGGGTTTTGGAGCGTTCGGGACTTATGCGCGATCGGGAATTTAGACTGCAGGTCTCTCTGATGGATGCAGAGGGCAGAAGAATGCAGCCCGATGCGATCATCGATCTTCCTGAAGATAAACATCTGATTGTGGATTCAAAAGTTTCGCTTATAGCCTATGAACGATGGGTCAATGCTGAGACGGACGAGGACCGTGCAATTTTCGCAAAGCAGCACGTACAGTCTGTGGAAAATCACGTGAAAGAGCTTTCCGCAAAAAACTATCACGAGTTATATGGTATAGAGTCGCCAGAATTTGTGTTGCTATTTATGCCAATAGAGTCTGCTTTAAGTATGTCTGTGGCCCAAAAACCAGATTTGTTTAGCGAGGCTTGGGATCGCAAAGTTGTCATCGTCAGTCCTTCTACATTATTGGCAACCCTTCGTACCATAGCAAGTATCTGGAAACAGGAACGTCAGACCAGGAATGTAATTGAAATAGCGAAAGAAGCGGGGAGCCTTTACGATAAATTTGTG
Organism: Sphingobacterium sp.; assembly: GCA_031286695.1. Classification (GTDB taxonomy): domain Bacteria; phylum Bacteroidota; class Bacteroidia; order Sphingobacteriales; family Sphingobacteriaceae; genus Sphingobacterium. The sequence continues at coordinate 203,001 of JAITTY010000011.1, forward strand.
AGCTTTCTGAATGATATGGAACAGGTGCAAAACCAGTTGGAACGCGCATTAAAAAGCCATGAAGATGCAACTAAAAAGCTTTCTACAGGAGCTGGTAATGTGATTGGAAAAGTGGAGAAATTAAAACGTTTAGGGGCTAAAGCAAATAAACAGATCGATTCCAAATTTTTGGATGAGGAAGATTAATAAAAACGGGCTTGCCGAAAGGGAAGCCCGTTTATAATTTTTAGCTGTGAAATGCAAAACCTGCTCTGCTAACTTATGCTAGCGATTCTACTAAAGTTCTTTCATTCGCTTATTGATGGAAACATCAACATACGTATCCTTTAAACGATCGACAGCTTCTTTTTGAACAGTGACATTGGTGTCTGATTCGTAATCATGAATGGTCCTTTGGTTTTGGACTTCGTTGTCATAAGGATCCTTTCCTGCCAGCAGTTTGACAATTACAGGTAAACATTCCAGAAAGACAAAAAGCAGCGCAATAAAAAATACAGCATTTGCATTCGACTCGTTGACGTTGCCATTGGCATCATATCTGAGGTTGCCTAGGGCCGAGTTGCGGTCTGCAAAACCAGCGACATTCACAGCGCTATCCAGTGAAGCGTTCGATAAGACCTTTTGATCCAATATACCTTCAAATTTTTGTTTCTGGCGTATCGCGTTTTGCTGGGTCGTTATTTTACTTCGCAATGTATCCAAATAGCCCTCTTTTTTCTTCAGTTCTTCTTCTTTCATTTTGGCATAGGGGCCATAACCCATGACACCAGATGTTTCAGTTGTTTTGTTCCCGAATATCTCGTAATTCAATTTTGTACGGTCATTTTTAATACTGGCTTCCAATGAATCACGTTCTACTGTAATCGATTTTAAAAGTGAAACCTCATTGGCATATTTTTTATTGAAAGTACTGTTGAGTGTGTCAATTTTAGCGCGTTGATCTGCAAGAAAACGTACACGAAGGTTTTCTCGAATCTCTTTATCGAAGATTTTTAGCTCCAACGGTCGAGAGATAACTAGGCCAATCAAAATTGCCAATAGAATTCGAGGAAGAGCCTGCAGAAGCTGCATAAGGCCACTTTTGGATTTATTTATACTGAGTACAATATAGCGATCCATATTGAATATCGCTAAACCCCAAATGATGCCAAATACAATGGCCAAAAGCCAGTCAAATGCTCCACCACTAAACACGAAATACATGGCATAGCCACCCGAGAGGCTGGCAAACAATCCCGTAAAAAAAATAGTAGCACCTATGGCTGTGTACTTACTATGTTCTTCCGGATATTTTTCAAGAGTTTCTTGATGTACCCCCGCACATCTCCAAAAGAAACGGTTAATATCGCTCATTAAAATATTTTTATCCAAATTGACAGATTATTTTTAACAAGGTTTACGAATAAGTTTTTGTTTTACAATAGGATGACGGTTTTTCGACTCCAATACCTCACCCTAAGTGGCGCCTATGCTTTTGCCTAATTTTATTATCTTTGGGAAAAAATCAGGAATAATCAGATAATATGAAGAAAAGACAACTTTTGCCATTCTTTGTGATAGTGGCAACTGCATTTGTTGGTTGTGAGGAAAAAAAAGTGATGACAGATAATCCTCTTTTATTGGCTTACGAGACCCCGTTCAATGTACCTCCTTTTGACAAGATCAAAACGGAGCATTTTAGGCCAGCTTTTGACGAGGCTATAAAAATACATAATTTGGAAATTGATACGATAGTCAATAATCCCGATAAAGCAACATTTCAAAATACCATAGTCGCTCTCGAAAATGCGGGTGGATTATTGAACAATGTATCTACAGTATTCTATAATTTAAACAGCGCCAATACAAATGACAGTATTCAGGCGATAGCGAAAGATCTGGCACCGATCTTATCGAGTCATTCCGATGAGATTTCAATGAATACCAAATTATTTGACCGTATCAAAACAGTTTGGAGTAACCGAAGTACACTTGGACTGGACGAACAAGACAATAAACTGTTGGAAGAAACTTATAAAAGTTTTGTCCGTTCGGGAGCAAACCTTAAGGATGCTGATAAAGAAAAAATGAAGAAGATTAATGCTGAACTTTCAACATTAACAACGCAATTCGGACAAAATTTGCTTGCTGAAACCAATGCTTATACACTGGTAGTGGATTCCGCCAGCCAATTGGAAGGCTTGCCAGAATCGTTGAAAACGGCAGCAGCTGAAGAAGCCGTAGCAAAAGGAAAGAAAGATAAGTGGGTGTTCACTTTACAGAATCCTTCCATTATGCCCTTTCTTCAATATGCAAAAAATCGTGAATTGAGAAAGCAACTTTGGGAGGCCTATCAGCTACGCGGTAATCAAGATAACACCAACGATAACAAGGCGATCATTCAAAAAATTGTCAACCTTCGCCTTCAAAAAGCAAAATTATTGGGCTATTCTTCACATGCGGCCTATGTACTAGAGGAGTCCATGGCGAAGAATCCGACCAATGTCTATGCGCTATTAAACAAACTTTGGACGCCCGCTTTGGCAAAAGCGAAAGGCGAAGAAGCAGATATTGCGAAGGAAATTAAGGCCGAAGGCGGTAATTTTGCTGTTGCTCCTTACGACTGGAGATATTATACAGAGATTATACGCAAGAAACGGTTTGCGCTTGATGAAGATGAGATTAAACCTTATTTGAGCCTTCCTGCAGTTCGTGAAGGTGCGTTTGCCGTAGCCAATAAATTATATGGTTTGACATTCGTCGCCTTAAACAATGTCCCAACTTACCATAAAGATGTGGAAGTGTATGAAGTTAAAGACAAAGACGGTTCACATTTAGGTCTCCTATATGCTGATTTCTTCCCGCGCGAATCAAAACGAGGCGGTGCCTGGATGACTTCTTACCGTAACCAGTCGACAAAAGATGGCAAACGTGTTGCTCCTGTAATTTCCATCGTATGCAATTTCACAAAACCAGTGGGAAAAAATCCTGCCTTGTTGACATTTGATGAAGCGACGACCTTGTTCCATGAGTTTGGGCATGCTTTGCATGGTCTCCTTTCCAATGTAAGATACCGCTCAATGGCCGGAACTTCTGTACCACGTGACTTTGTTGAACTACCTTCACAAGTGATGGAAAATTGGGCTGCAGATCCCGAAGTGTTAAAAACATATGCTAAGCATTATAAGACCAAAGAAGCAATGCCAGATTCATTGATTCAGAAAATGGAAAAGGCCGGTACCTTTGATCAAGGATTTGCAACCGTTGAATATCTTTCTGCTGCGTTGTTAGATATGGATTATCATGCTACCACAAAAGAAATTTCAAAAGACATTAATGGCTTTGAAAAAATGGCAATGAAAAAAACAGGTATTATTGATGCTATTATTCCGCGTTATCGGAGTACATATTTTCAACATATCTTCGCCGGTGGGTATTCTGCAGGTTATTATGCTTATATCTGGTCTGAAGTATTGGATTCGGATGCTTTTGCCGCTTTCAAGGAAAAATCATTGTACGATCAAGTGACAGCAGATTCTTTCCGTAAGAATATCCTTGAAAAAGGAGGCACAGATGATCCTGCTAAAATGTACCGTGCATTTAGAGGTGCGGATCCGGATCCAAAATATCTATTGAAAAAAAGGGGATTAAACTAAGGCTCTCTAGTCAAAAAAGGCGATATAGAAATATATCGCCTTTTTTTTTGTTCAGACACTTGTTATTCTAAAAACTATTCTTACATTTGAATATTATTTATAATGAGTCTAAATAAATGCAAATAAGTATGTGTGATACAAAGATTCTAAGCCAAAGAGGGGATACCCATATCAGTGTTTGCCATAAGTGTCAAACCTATTATATATGGCAACAAAGTTTTGTACTGACATTTACGAAGAACAAATTCTTCGATTTTCTCAATATCACAAGAAGTAATGGCGATGAGCTTTTCTTTAGCACATTTCCGGACGGCGAATTTCGATTGATCATGAAGACGCCTTATCCAGATATCGTATTTTCATTTGACGAAGAACAATGGCAGAATTTTAGAGATGCGCTCCAGGAATCGTACTATATGAACGAGTTCTATGGGATGCTGAATAATTAAGATAAAAAGTCCTGTTGCATCGCTTGTGTTTCATCTCTCTTTCCTTATGCGTTGACAACAGGCACAAACAAAACCCTCAGTTATATTTGCATACATATACTTATGCGAATATATCCTGAGGGTTCTTATTTTATCAATATTTTGATTACTCGCCTATTGCGTAATATTTAAAATCAAGGTTTTCAAGTTCCTGACGGTTCAATAGTTTACGTCCATCGAACACAAATGCAGGCTTTTTCATATGCTCCTTGATTTTGGCCCAGTCATAGCTCTTAAATTCATCCCATTCGGTTAATACGGCAATTGCATGCGCATCATTGCAAGCCTCATAGGCGGTGTTAACAACTTTTACCAAGGTTCTGTTTTCTTCCGAAGAGCGGGTGTTCAGGTAATCTAGGTCGGCATAGATACGTTCAGCAGAAACTTTGGGGTCATAGATCGTGATTTCAGCTTGTTCACTCAATAGATAATCTGCAACATAGATCGCTGCAGATTCACGCGTATCATTCGTGTCTTTTTTGAATGCCCAGCCTAAGAATGCAATCTTTTTGCCAGATACGGTATTATACAATGTTTGGATAATGTTGTCCGCAAATCGCTGTTTTTGATAATCATTCATCAAAATCACTTGATCCCAATATTCGGCAACTTCTGTGAGACCGTAACTTCGTGCAATATAAACTAGATTGAGGATATCTTTTTGAAAACAAGAGCCACCAAAACCTACAGAAGCTTTCAAAAATTTGGATCCAATCCTGGAGTCCATACCGATCGCTTTGGAAACTTCGTCGACATTCGCACCTGTTTTCTCGCAGAGTGCCGAGATGGAGTTGATGGAAGAAACCCGCTGTGCCAAAAAGGCGTTGGCTGTTAATTTCGAAAGTTCTGATGACCACAGATTGGTTGTCAGGATCTTGTCGTGACTTACCCAATGTGCATAGATATCAACCAATGCGGCAATGGCTTCATCATTCTCGCCACCGATCAGGACGCGGTCTGGATTGATAAGATCCTGTATGGCTGTTCCTTCTGCTAAAAATTCAGGGTTTGAAAGAATATGGAAATTGACCCCGTTTCCTGTATTGTCAAGGATACTTTTTAAAGCTGCCGCTGTGCGAACCGGTAAAGTCGATTTTTCAACAACAATTTTGTCGTTTTTGGCAACAGCTGCGATCTGGCGTGCGCAAAGTTCAATATACTTTAAATCTGCTGCCATTCCCTTTCCTTTGCCGTAATTTTTAGTCGGCGTATTGACCGAAATAAAAATCATATCGGCCTCATCGATAGCCTTTTCAATATCGGTTGAGAAAAACAAATTGCGATTACGTGCTTCTGCAACGATTTCCTGTAACCCGGGTTCATAGACAGGAAGGTTATCAAGATCTTCATCGTTCCAGGCCGCGATCCGGGCCGCATTGACATCGACGATCGTAATCTCAATATGTGGGCATTGCTTTGCAACAACTGACATGGTAGGTCCACCGACGTATCCAGCACCGATACAGCATATTTTCTTGATTGTTTTGCTCATTTTGATTATCTTAATCAGCTATAAATTGAAGAACAAACTTAGATAAATTGCTTTTGATATGCAATACAAAGCACAGCATATCAAAACAATTTATTTATAGGAGCTGGTTCATCCATTGTTTTTCCTTCTAGTAGTTTCATTGTCCTTTTGTGATGCTATTAAAGAAGCCATTTCGTAGTGGAGATGCAAAAGATTTATTCTAATTTTACATTAAAAAAGAAACGGTTTGATAAAGCAGGAAGTTATTGATAAAGTACTGGAAACAGCACGGATAGAAGAGGTGGTAGGAGACTTCGTTGATTTAAAGAAACGGGGAACTTCATTGATTGGAAATTGTCCTTTTCACCATGAAAAAACACCCTCCTTTCACGTTTCTGTTTCAAAAGGAATCTATAAGTGTTTTGGTTGTGGTGTTGGTGGAGATTCCCTTAAATTTGTTATGGAGCTGGAGAAATTCTCTTATCCAGAAGCCATTCGTTATTTAGCCGATAAATATTCGATTCAAATCGAGGAAGTTGAGCGCTCACCTGCCCAGCTAGCGGCACAGGATAAACGTGAAAGTCTATATGTGCTAAGTGCTTGGGCCAGTAAATTCTTTGCCGAGCAACTCTGGAAAACTGAAATGGGGCAGGTGATCGGACTCAACTATTTCAAAGAGCGTGGCTACCGTGAGGATATCATCAAAAAATTTGAATTAGGTTATTCGCCTGAGGAATGGACTGCATTGGTTGATAAAGCACAGGTAGCCGGTTTTCACCCAGATTATTTGGCCGCGAGTGGTTTGGCTATTGAACGCGATGATAAATCTTTATATGATCGTTTCCGTGGCCGGGTCATGTTTCCGATTCATAACCTGACAGGGCGTGTCATTGGCTTTGGTGGTCGGACGCTAAAGACTGATAAAAAAGTCGCCAAATATGTAAACTCTCCCGAAAGCGAAATCTACCATAAATCCGACGTATTGTATGGATTGAATTTTGCCAAGAAGGCAATTATGGAGGAGGACAACTGCTATTTGGTAGAGGGCTATGCCGATGTTCTTTCCGTTCATCAGGCTGGAGTGGAGAATGTTGTTTCATCTTCTGGAACGTCTTTGACAACAGGGCAGATCAAGCTGATTTCTAGATTTACGAAGAATGTGACTATTCTTTATGATGGAGATGAGGCGGGCATTAAGGCTTCTTTGCGTGGTACAGATATGCTGCTCGAAGAAGGCTTAAACGTCAAGGTATTGCTTTTTCCCGACGGTAATGACCCCGACTCTTATGTGCAAAAGTTTGGTGCCACAGCTTTTAAAGATTATGTCAAATCCAATCAGCAGGATTTCATTTTCTATAAAACGAATATACTTCTTCGCGATGCTAATAACGATCCAATCAAGAGGGCAGAGGTTATTCGCGATGTTGTCGAAAGCATTGCGTTGATTCCCGATGAAATTAAGGTTTCTGTTTTTATCCGGGAATGTAGCAGCCTTTTGGATATTGAAGAGCGCATTTTATTGGCTGAACTCAATAAGATTAGGCTCAATAGAGCAAAGAAGGCGGATAAGGATGCTGCTCGTAAACCTCAGAGTCCAGCGCCAAATGCAGGGATGCCACCGTTTGGCATGGACGGCCCACCTCCGGATTTCTTCATGACCGACGATGAAAGAGGAGGAGTAGCTCCTATGGAGAATGTTGAACAACCGGTACAACTCACTTCGGAAATCCTTCAGGAACGCGAGATTGTACGTATTCTAATCAACTATGGTGATTATCTAGCAACCTGGGAAGGCGACGGGGATATTCCTGTTGCAGGCCTTTTATTGGGAAATATTAGCGACATTGAATTTAAGGATAAAGCCGCAGCTTTTATTCTAAAAGCTTATCGAGATGCTGCAGAAAATTATGAAATTCCAGATGCCAAGCAGTTTTATTCGAATCCGGATGCGACAATATCCGATCTGGCAATTAATAGCGTTGCCAGTAAATACTCGCTCAGTGAAAATTGGAATGACGATAAGCGTAAAATTTATGTCACGCAAGAATATGAGCATTTAAAACAGCTTGTTGTTACAGCGATTTATCGGATCAAAAAACGTAAGATTGAGGCCGAAATGCACCATATCCGGGAAGAAATGAAACATGAACAAGATGTGGCAAATCTGGAAGTCCTTATTTTTAAATATCAGAAGCTAAAAGAAGCCGAGCGGTTGTTGGGCGGCTTTCTGGGAAATACAATTGTAAAGTAATCAATTGATATGGCCAAACATCTTGAAACGGGCGAATGGGGTGAACAAATGGCTATGGAATACCTTGTGGAGAAAGGCTATAAAATAGTGTTAAGAAATTGGCGATTTAAGAATTTAGAAGTAGATTTGATTGTCATGGACAAGGATACCTTGGTATTTGTTGAAGTAAAAACGCGGTCGGGAACCGATTTCGGCGAACCCTACGAATTCGTAGATATAAAAAAACAACGACGACTGATTCGAGCAGCACAGGCTTATATTCTTAAAACGCATTATGCAGGGGAGCTCAGATTTGATGTTGTCGCGATAACAAGATCACCCCAAGTAGCACTTCATTATATCAAAGATGCATTTTGGGATAGTTGAGGACACGTACTTATAAATAATTATACATAGATGAGAAAAATCACTTATTTTATGGCAATTGCAGCGCTTGCTTTTGCTTCTTGTAAGTCAAAAAAATCCAGTTTAGAATTTGCATCTCCTGGAGCAAATCAAGCTGTTTTGAAGGGTGCTCAGGTGCAATTGAAATTAAAATTTGAATCCGTATCAATGGATTCTGTCGCTTATTTTGTCGATGATAAACATGTGGGGTCATCAACTGACACTACGGCAATTACGGTCGATACCAAAGACATGGCTTACGGCACACGTAATATTTCCGCTTTGGTGTACAACGCAGGAAAACCCGATTCTGTTTCAAGTACATTTTATGTTGTACCTGCAAATGCAAAGAATTATGGTTTTGAGGTTGTCAACAAATATCCACACGACACAACAGCATTTACACAAGGACTACAGTTTGCCGATGGCATTCTTTACGAATCGAACGGGCGTTATGGCGAGTCGAACCTGAGAAAAGTTGATCTAAAAACAGGTAAAGTGCTGAAAGAGATCAAATTTGATGAAAAGACTTTTGCGGAAGGAATGACATTGGTTGGTAATAAGTTATTTATGTTGACTTGGCAACAGGGAGAAGGGTATGTCTTTGATAAAAACTCTTTTGTAAAGGAAAGTTCCTTTAAATATGAGAATAGTAAAGAAGGTTGGGGGCTAACTTACGATGGACAGCATTTGATAAAGTCTGATGGTTCCAATAAGTTGTACTTTCTGGATGCAACGACCGGTAAGGAGTTGAATGTTATCGGAGTTTACGATGAAGCTGGACCGGTGGATGAACTCAATGAACTGGAATATATAGACGGTAAAGTCTACGCCAATGTCTATCAAAAAGATGTTATTGTTATAATCAATCCTCAAACAGGAGCGGTAGAAGGGCGGATTAATTTGGTGGGTATTTATGAGCATACTTCCGCTTACGATAATGAATTGAATGGTATCGCTTATGATCAAGCGGGAAAACGTCTCTTTATAACAGGTAAACTGTGGAATACATTATTTGAGATCAAGACAGTTGAAAAATAAATGAACTTCAGATCTTGATCCTTCTTCGTGAGGTCGACAGTATTGCAAGTTCGTATAAAATTAGAAACCTTGTCAGAATTAGCTGACAAGGTTTTTTTATTGCTCCCATTCTTTTTTTGAGTATGGATGTTATCGTGTGGGTTTTCAATTCAACCTTTTGTGTGATGGCGCCTCAGGTCGAGACAGAGTGCTTTTAAAACTGTATGAGGGAACGAACACTATGGCAAGCAGATCTCCCGGAATGGGGTTCCCTAATAAAGAAGAGTAGGAGTTAGCCGACATCAGTAAATAGCAAGCGGATTACGCTATTACTGATGAATGATTCGCCAGAGCGGATAGCTATAAAAGGGAACTGAATATTCCTTTGAGCCAATAGACGCAAATATTTGAAGCAAAAAAAAAGGAATGAAGTTTTAGACTCCATTCCTTTTTTTATATTGATTTTATTTCGATTAATAAATCGGAGTAAACATCCATGTATCATCAAAACGAGATGAACCGTTAAGTCCAGTTGTGATGTAACCATTGTTTCCTACTGCGAAACCAATAGCATCTTGGCGTGCTGAACCAGCGAAAGCACCGTTATCATTTGTCCAGTAGTCACCAGAAATATTATATTTCCAGGTGCTGTTGATCACTGCATTTTTGTAACCACCAACAACAAATGGTGTACCATTGATCGCGAAAGCAGAAGCATTTGAACGGGTTAAATCATAAGTATATGAATCATCTGCTCTATTTAAATCGTTCAATTTAGTCCATTTGCTACCATCAAATTTGTAGAAATCTTTTGGATAAGCAGCATTAGAAATACCACCACCTACATAAGCTACATTATTGACAACAAATGAGAAAGCTGCTTTTCTTTTCGCTGAAAATGGCGCATCACTAATTGCTTGCCACGTATTAGCTGCAGGATCGTATTTGTAGAACTCATTCGTATTTGTTGTTCCACCATTAACGACAGTTTCACCTGTTCCAACATAAGCAGCACCATTTAAAGTAAAAGCCACTGCATTTGATAAAGCAATAGGAAGTGGAGCAATGCTTGACCAAGCACCTTTTCCGCCATTAGCAGTAGGGTCAAATTTGTAGAAATCTGTTAGGTTGTTTGTTCCGTCATTTCCACCGCCAACATAACCGATATTACCAATGGAAAAACCGATAGCACCGTTTCTCTCAACACCTGTGAAAGGCGCTTTTTCAGCCCAAGTATCTGATGCTGCATCATATGCATAAGTGTCTTTCACACGGAAAGGTTTACCACCAGCATTACTTGCTAAACCAGTAGTAACATATGCAACGTTATTTATCAAAAAGCTAGCAGCAGATGAAGTTTGTGGACCTTTAAAAGCAGCTTTTGCAAACCATTCGTCTGATTTGGTTGAGCTGTCGTCACTTTTTTTACAAGAAGAGAAAGTTGTAACTGTAAATACAAAAGCTAATAAAACGAGTAGCCAATTTTTCTTGTTCATAAATTATTGAAATTTAGTATAAAGGATGTTTAATTTAATTTTCGGATCATTCTCATTATCTTTTGCCAATATTAACCTATTTCCAGTTGAAAACAAACCCGATGTCGGTAAAGATAGATATAATGAAGTATTATTGTATGCTGTTGTTTTAATTTTTGTTAAATATTCAATCAGATTGAATGTATAAGTTCCATTAGAACCAAAATCATTGCCGCGCACTAACGTCGCTTGCTGTGTTGTTGTCGAATAAGGTGAAGTTAACAGACTAATCGGATTACCATTATTACTTGCAACCATCAAAACTAAACTTTGCGGCTGATCAAAAATGGTAGAAGCTCCATTAGGGACCTCAATGACGAGCTCAGCCTTATTAACCGCAATTGATGGATTGTTCACCAATTCTAATAACGTTGGAAACTCAATTTTCGCTACAACACCAGTTGAGCCTTCTAAAAACACATTTCCATCAGTTTGTTGGCTCGTAATTTGAGGGTTTTTTAAGGTTAGCGGTGCAAACTTGGTTGCCGAGCGATCCGTTTCAATTTGATTATACTGGTAAGCTTTGTTATCAATCGAAAAATACTGTTTACCAACAGATTTCGTTCCTTCATTATTCAGGAATGAATAGTGGACTTGTAGAAATACTGTGTCTTTAAAACCGATCAAGGCCGCATTGCTGTTGTCAGGAACAAGTGCCAATCCTTTGAAATATTCCTGGAAACTTGTGCTGCTCTGAATGCGGTTGTCATTATTTTTGATCATCGTAAACAGCTCATTGCTAATCGTGTTGTTGAATCTAAAAAATAAGGAATCTGCAGATTGTATACGTGGTTTAAAGGAAAGTTCTGCTAATGGGGTGTTTTCATAGGCAAACTTCTGTTTACTGAATATCGCTGCTGAAGTGACAAAAACAGGACGTTCGTCAGCGGGCTTAGTTAAATCAATCTGTGTTTGTGTGATTTCTTCCGTAACACGGTGTACCGATATCTTTTGTACTTTCGTTGTATCTCCGTAAAAGTATTTGTTGGGTGTCAATACCAAAGTCACAGAATCCAATACAGCATCATCAGGAATAGAAGCATTACTTATGGTTCCAATACCCAAGCGCATATAAGCTGTAGATTTCATACTGCCCGTAACAGCATTGCTATTCTTTCCGACAAGCATTGTTCCAGTAGCGGAAGTCGGGATGTCGTCCAATTGATAAGTCGAAACTTTGGCTGAAACTGTATCAATTGGTACTAAACCGATTGTTTCATCTCTTGAACTATCCAATGAGAGCGAAATGTCTTTATTACAACCGACGAAAGCGGCCAATGTAAAAAGTGGAAGTAAAAGTTGAATACTACGTCTCTTAAAGTCTTTAATCATATTAATTTTTGAATAGTGCAAAAGTAATCAATGCGAACTGTTAATCAGTGTTATATTTTGTTAAATATGGTTAATTACCACAGCGATTGCAAATCTAGTAATTTAAATTTGTTTTAGTTATGGGTAGAAGATTTAAATTACTGATCAGTTTGATCGTTTTAATAGGTGCAGGGATTACTGTGGTACTGGGGATTTGGCTTTATGGAAGTTATACAAATCGTCGTGACCTATTTCTATCTACTGCCGAGCGATCGCTCTTCAATGCTGTTCAGGAAGCTTACCAAGCCCGTAATGGTGATCGTCAGTTAGATGGCCCTGAGGCGGACCGGAATCGCCTCCTGCAAGATGTAAAACGGGAGCTTTCAACCCTAATACCCCCTTCTGAACTCGATAAAGCATTACAGCGCGTAAGTGCTGAACGTCCCAAAAGCGAACGATTTGACCGCGAAAGTCACATCCGAAGAGAAAAGATGTTCCCCAAAGACCGTGAAGGTCAAGGAGCGATTATTCCGCCTTTTTTGTTCCGAGATTTTGAAATGAACAGCGCCAATCTGGATTTGATCGAAAGAAAATTCAAGGAATCGCTGAACAACAAGAGCATATCGGTGCCATTTGAAATGGCTATTGTGAGGATTCCACACGATCAAATTAAAGATGTGCGTCGCAAGTACCGTGAAGCGAATCTCGCTTGGACGAGGCCCATGATGGTCAACCCACAAAAAAATGAATTTCTTGTGATCAAATTTCAGGAGGATTGGAAGTATTTATTGTATAGCTTGAGCTGGCAGCTACTCATCTCGCTGCTCTTGATAGGGCTGCTACTAGGTACATTTTTCTATCTGATGAAAACGATTCTCAATCAGAATAAGATGGCCGAACTCCGTAAGAACTTTGTCGATAACATGACGCATGAGCTTAAAACACCGGTATCTACGGTCATGGCAGCCATAGAAGCGATACAGTTGTATGGGGTACAGGACGACAAGGAAAAGATGAATCGCTATCTGAATATCTCCAAAAAGGAACTGGAGCATCTTTCCAATATGATTGAAAAAGTACTTCAAATGGATATTGATGCGACGAGAGGGATTGTTTTGCAACGTTCGGATTTTGATCTTGTTGCCATGGTGAAAGGAGCGATTGAAGTTGCTCAGTTGAATAAAGCAAAAAAGGTAGACTTTAAGCTAATTGCTGTTCCCCCTGAAATCAGGATCAATGGCGACGAAGCCCACCTAAAAAACGTGGTCAATAATTTACTGGAAAATGCGATAAAATACGCTGGACAGGAAGTTTATATTGAGGTGGAAGTGAAGGAAATGAAGGAAAATGTCCATATTCGTATTACAGATAATGGCAAAGGGATTTCTCCAGAATACCATAATCAGATTTTTGATATGTTCTTTCGGGTGCCCTCTGGTAATCTGCATGATGTCAAGGGTTTTGGCCTGGGGCTTGCCTATGTCAAGCAGGTGGTAAAAAGGCATGATGGTAAGATTACTGTGGACAGCGAGCTGGAAAAAGGAAGTACCTTTAGTATCCGCTTGCCTTATGAATAGATTATTCTTGACTTTCAGCAATGGAAATAATGTAGTTTATCGGACAGTGATTAGGATGGTCTAACCTAAAATTGTCTTTGCAGCAGGACCAAAATATATTTTTGATTGAATCACAGTACTATGATTGAAATTTTATATGTAGAAGATGAGCCGAGTCTCGGAATGATCGTTGCCGATAGCCTAGAAGCAAATGGGTTCCATGTTACCCATTGTAGCAATGGGCACGAAGCCCTGGAAGCATTTACAGCGGCTCGGCCGGATATTTTGGTGGTAGATGTGATGATGCCCGTCATGGATGGCTTTACATTGGCGACAAAGATAAGGGAGTCAGATACGCAGGTACCCATTATCTTCTTGACGGCCAAAGTGCAGACCGAGGATGTTGTAAGAGGATTTCGTTTGGGCGGCGATGACTATGTCAAAAAGCCATTTAAGATTGAAGAACTCGTTGTGCGGATAGAATCCTTATTAAAAAATAGTCCAAAGATGCTGTTCGGTCAAAAACTGATGATTGGAGACTATAGCCTGGATAGTTTGAAACATCAGTTGACCTATCAAGGTGAGGTGCTCAAGCTGTCTTTCCGCGAAAGTGAACTGCTACGGAAACTATACGAACAGAAAGATAAAGTCATTCCTCGAGAGGATATCATGCGGGCCTATTGGAGCCATGATAAGTATTTTACAGGGCGAAGCTTGGACGTGTTTATCAGCCGGATACGAAAATACCTCAGTCAGGATGATCGGATTAAGATTATCAATGTCAGAGGAGTAGGATATATGCTTACCGTCGATTGATTGAAGTGTTCCACGTGGATTGATATGAAGAGCACTTGGCTAACGACGATTTTTCATGCCTGATTTTCCTCCGAACCCACGAATATGATAAGTGAAACTTAATATCGCGTAGCGCGTTATGGTATTGGATTGCGAAACACGTACCCAAAGATCGTTGACCTGCTGATTGATATTTTTATTGTCATTAAAAATATCAAATACTGTAAGATTGATCTCGGCATTCCTCCGCTTGAACAATTTCTTGCCTATAGAGACATTCCATAATAAACTTGTTGTACTTGGTGAATTCAGTATGCTGCCATTGTATAGATAGTTGAACGTTGAATTGAGTGTCCAGGTTTTTAACAGGGTCAAAGCGATAGAATTACCGATGGTATGCTTATAGATCGAATAATTGGATTTCTCGGTCGCTGAGTTCTTGGAAAATGCTATATTCCCATTGTAATCCAATCCAATGATAACGTCTTTACTGAATGCTGTATTGACACCGACGCGTTGACTCATCCCATATGTTTGCGCGTTGACCTTTTCGAGATTCAATAAGGTGTAATTCTGGTTGAAATACATATTGTTGTTCAGGTTGAAGTTAAGTTTCAACGGTTCGAAGCGATACCCAAGACTGTTCTGCCATTTCAGGTTGTAGACCCCATTGAAATTTTCGGGTCTGATATATTGTCCGCCTGGGCCCAATATTACGTCCTCTGTGATTGTAAATGCTGAATCTGTGGTGAAAATGGTGTTGGAAATTTTATGTTGAATAAAATCCGCCGTAAAATCAGAAGTGAAGCTTCTGCCTGTGCCTTTATTGATCGACCTGAATTGCACAACAAGGTTATGGTCATATTCTTGCTTAAGATCCGGATTACCCGAGCTGATACGAAGCGGGTTTTGATTGTCTATAAAATCCTGCAATTGCTCGATTGAAGGTGTATTTGTCTTGGCATTATACCGAAACTCAATCCGCGTGTCCTTATTGAAATTATACTGGAAGTTTAAATTAGGCAGCAGACTGGTAAAGTGGCTTTTTGTTGTCAGTGTATTGGGAAATAATTTGTCATTGACTTGTGCTGCAGTCTGATAATCTAAGCCGATTTGAAATCTTACACTGTCTTTTTTGTTAAATAGGTAGGAGACACCGCCGCTATGGTAAACAAAATCATTGCGGAATTCATTGGAAAGACGATTTTTTAATTCCCCCAGTTGACCTGTTTCGGCCAGGAATTCATAGGTCTTCCGGTCCGAATAACGTGCAGTATTTCGAAATGTATAATTCCCCTGCAACCGGGAATATTTACCTAACATTTCTGTATAGGCCACCTTGGAACGAAAGCCATTATTGTCACCAACGGAATAATTCCTATTGTTTACGGTGTCGACCCGATTGAATAGGCCATCTTTATAATAAGAGTTTAGCGCAAAATTTTCCGCGTGGCTCTTATTGCTGCTAAAGGAACCATTGATATTAAAACTGATCGTGCGGCCAGGTTTATTGAGCCTCCGCATGTAAGTAAGGTCTCCACCCCAGTTGAAGTTTTCTCCAAAGCTCTTATTCCTTCGGTCAGAACTATTCAGCATCTCGGTAAGATTTAATAAGGTATTGCCCATGGAACTTGTAATCCTATCGTTACTCTGATAAGAAAAATTAGGCTGAAAGTCCAGCTTCTGAATGGAATCTATCTTCCAGTTTGCGCGGGCTGACAGCGCATGACTGTTGCTGTAGGCACTGTTTAGTTGCTCCTGATTGTTGATTTGGTTGGCTCGATTGCCTGCTGTATATTCTGTTTTGTTTTGGCTGAGGATATTATTGTCCGTATAGTTGTAGGTATAATTTGCATTGAAGTCCATCCGGTCATCAAAAAAACGATCCAAATAGTTGAATCCCGCATTGAAACGTTTTGTCACTCCTTGTCCAGTACGGCCTCTTGTGTTTCCGCGGGTCGCAAAACCATTTGGCTGATTGACATTGTTGGTATTTATGTCAATTGAATATTGCCGTTTGGGATTCATTTTGGTTACCTGTGTATTGACTGCATATTTTCCGTCGAGACCTGCCCCCCCGGAGAGCTTGCCAAAATAGGATTTTCTTTTATCGGGCTTGGTGACAATATTGATTACTTTCATGCGTTTGCCATCATCAAACCCGCTAAATTTGGCCTGCTCGGTTTTGTCATCGATAATCTGGATTTTGGCAATAACATCGGCAGGAAGGTTTTTTAAGGCGACCTTGGGGTCAGTACTAAAAAACTCACGACCGTCAATAATAATCTTATTAACAGGCTCACCCTGAGCTTTGACGTTGCCATCTTCATCAATTTCAACTCCTGGGATCTGTTTGACCAATTCGTCCGCATCTGCAAAATCCTGTGTAACATACTTCTTGGTGTCAAATTCAAGCGTATCTCCCTTAACCTGTATGCTACTTGAGGAAATATTAATTTCATCCAATACAATTTCTGCACTATTGAGTTTAAACGTTAGGTCGATTGTTTGACCGCTGAGTTTTACCCGCCGGAGATCCATGGTATAGCCCATCGGTTGTGCGGTGACCAGATAATCACCGTTGGAAAGCGCTCCGCTGCTGAATCTACCCAAAACGTCTGTAGGTACCAGAGATTTACTGGAATCTTTTACCGCTATAATGGTGACACTAGCACCCCTAATGGGCTGTGAAGTTGCCTGATCAAGCAATTTGCCTGTAATATACTGTTGGGCTAGTGCACTTGTTCCTAATAACGATAAGGTCATAAATAGGAGCAATGTGAACCATAGATTGATCTTCATAGGTTGATCTGCAAATGTGTTTTAATGTACTGTTGACGGTTATATAATTTTATTTCCCAAAAATATGGTACTATTTGTTACGAATTATTATCATTTTAGTTACAATAACCCCAAGTGAATGGAAAGATTAGATATATTTGCAGTAGAATTAAAAATCAACTGAACAAAACCGTATAGAGATGTGGTGGCATACGGATATAGATTAAAAGAATAGAAGATGAAAGAAAGTGTTTTGAGTAGAAAAGAGCGTATTATGAAAGAAGCATTGCTGCTTTTCTCAGATCAAGGCTATACAAATACCTCTACCAAAACGATTGCCCAAAATGCAGGGGTCTCTGAAGCATTAATCTTTAAACATTTTGGAAATAAAGATGCACTGCTGGTTTATTTGATTAAATCGGGGTATCGTAAAGTTCTTACGCATCACCGTGGAATGATGACCTATCGTGAGCCGAAGGAATTTCTACGTACAATGATCAATCTACCAGGCAAGCTGGTCAGCGCAGAACCTATATTCTGGAGATTACAGGAGCGTTTGTCCCATCATCCTTTTTCCAAACAGCAGCATGAACAATTTATGAAGCCGGTTCAACCCATCATTCATCGTGCTTTTAAAGAGCTGGGGTATGAGAGCCCTGAATTTGAAACGGAATTTTTACTGCTGATAATCGATACCCTTTGGAAAAAAGAAGCCATTGGAGAGCTGGAGAATACCATCGAACTAACACTCTTCCTGGAGAAAAAGTATAATCTGATTTAGAGACCAGGCTTTAATTGTTCTATTTCCTGCAACCTGTTTCGGTCTTAATGTATCTTTGCTAATTAAAATAAATGTGGCCTGGTAGATACGTTCTAGGTCGCAAAATAGGCTGTTCATAGTGGATACCAACTTCGACTATAAGACGTTCTTTTTGCGAAGATTAAACGGTGCTTAGTCGTATTTTCTTCGGTTGCAACCGAAGGAGCTCCGACCAAGCACCGAAGAAGCACCGAAGAAGCACCGACTAAGGTATGAATGAAGTCCTAACTTGGCACCCCGGCTTACCTAACTTTATGTAAAACGATAGATCGCTAGGATGTCCAGCTTATTTTCTCAAATACACCAGTCTTCAGCATCTCTTGTAAGTCGCACTGAAATGCTGTTTTGTGCATGTTTATATGAAATTGTTGCAAAAACAATTTCATAATGTCCAAAATAATAACGTTCTTAGTATTTCTATTTTAAATACATTATACAAACTAATTTATGTTCAAAAAACTCGGTCTGGGAATATTGGCATTAGTCGGCACAATTTCTTTTTTGAAAGCTCAGGACAAAAAAGATTTTGTGAAATACATCAACTCCCAGCATGAATGGGTCGATGCGGTATTCAATACCTTGACGCCAAAAGAAAAAGTCGCTCAGTTATTTTTGGTTAGAGCACATACAAATCTGGGCCAGAAGTATATTGACTCAGTTGCTCAGGTGATACAAGACGAGCATCTGGGTGGTCTGGTTGTCTTTCAAGGTGGCCCGGTGCGTCATGTCGATATGTTCAACCGTTATCAATCCCTGTCCAAGGTGCCTCTGATGATGACTTTTGATGGAGAATGGGGATTAGGTATGCGTATGCCGGATTCTACCTTGTCGTTTCCTTATCAGATGACTTTAGGAGCAGTTCAAGATAATCAGTTGATCTATCGTATGGGACGTGAGGTAGCACTGGATTTTCAACGCATAGGCATGCATTTCAATTTTGCTCCCGATGTGGATATCAATAATAATCCCAAAAACCCGGTCATTGGTATCCGTTCCTTTGGTGATAACAAATTTAATGTGACCCAAAAAGCGAAGGCTTATATGGATGGTATGGTGGATGGCGGTATATTGGCTTCCATCAAGCACTTCCCTGGAC
The DNA here is from genome assembly GCA_031286695.1 of Sphingobacterium sp. Lineage (GTDB taxonomy): Bacteria > Bacteroidota > Bacteroidia > Sphingobacteriales > Sphingobacteriaceae > Sphingobacterium. Next base: position 222,144 of record JAITTY010000011.1, read on the forward strand.
ATGGTGATACGGATGTGGATTCACATTACGATCTGCCGCAGCTCCCTTTTGATAAAAAACGCCTAGATACCTTGGAAATGTATCCGTTTAAGGAGCTTATTAAAGCTGGAGCTCCCGCTGTTATGGTGGCGCACATGAATATCCCGAGTTTGGATGATACGCCTAATATGCCATCGTCTATTTCTAAAAAAGTAGTTACTGACCTTTTGCGCAATGAGCTTGGCTTTAAAGGGCTGACAGTCACCGACGCAATGGATATGAAAGGTGTAAAGAAATTTTTTCCCAATGGAGAGGCCGATGTACAGGCGATTATTGCAGGGCATGATTTACTTGAAGTGTCCGAAAATAGCAAACGTGCAATCGATTTGATCTTAAAAGCCATTGAAGAGGGACGCATCGCACAGGCGGATATTGATGCGCGTGTTAAAAGAGTGCTTGCTGCCAAGTTGTGGCTGGGTTTAGACAAATACCAAGCGACTGCCCAACAGAATTTATACAACGATCTGCATCGTACCTCTGCAGTTCAGCTCATTGACGAATTGTCAAATGCAGCGATTACCGCATTGAATTCGACAGATAAACTAAAATCATTCAAAAAGGATTTACCTACTGCTATTATTAATATAGGAATTACAGCCAACCAGACTTTCCAGAATGAATTGGCTAGTGCGCTGACGAATGAAACGCAATATTTTATCACCGATAGTATGAGTAAAGATGATATTAAGCGTATAACCAAAGAAATCAAGAAAAATAAGCAGTTTATTATCGCTGTTCATGATACGAGACTTCGCCCGCGTCCGACAATGACACTAAATAAAGATGTTCAAGGGCTTATGAAGAAGTTTGCTAAAAAATCGATCCTGACCTTGTTTACCAACGCTTATGCAGTGGATGGTTTTGAAGCAACAAAAAAAGCGAAAACCATTTTGCTGGCCTATCAAAATGATGCATTCATGCAGAAAGCAGCAGTAAAAACGATTTTGGGGCAAAATACGCCAAAAGGAAAACTTCCGGTTACGATCAACAAAAAATTTAAATACGGACAGGGGAAATAACGTATTATAAAATCACACAAACAGGATGCCTCTTTCGAAAATGGTCCCATTGCATTAGCAAAGCCATTTAGGAAGAGGTATTTTTTGTCAAATTCTAAATTTCTTCGTTAGCACTCCTGCTATCTGATGGCTTACTTTCATTTTTCATGCGATCAATAGCAGTAACGACATATTTGTACTGTTGATGCTGTTTGATATCGTCATCGGTATATTGAAGCTTATCTCCATCGAACGTGATAAAGATGATTTTGCCCGGATCTTTGATGTTCACTTTTTCATCGAGGTTGAACCGATAGATTACATAACCATAAGCAGACTCCCCGTCAGTGGCCATATCTGGCTTTTGCCAAAATAAGGTGTTCATTTTGCCGTTGCCCGAATTTTTCACCAGAAGACCAAATGGGGCATTGGGTGGGATACTGTCTAACCAGGGCATCGTTGGCGGTAAGGCCGGGGTTCGATACAGGTCATTCCGCATGGAATCCTGCAGTCCAACAAGATTGTCCGTGAGTGATTTGGAACTGAAATAAATACTTCCTTCCACATCGTGCTCCTCCCTGAGATGGCGTACCTGTCTCGGTATTTGACTCCGATCTGTCCAGCCGATCTTATTTTCAGTAACACGATAAGCACCATGACCCACATAAAAGTGCCGGCCATAGGTGTGTTTTTGCCACCAGTCAACTAGGATCTCATATGCTGCTGCGCGATTTTTGAAAGGAAAGTAGATCTGGGGATTGATATAATCTATCCAGCCTTCCCGCATCCATTTGACACCATCAGCGTACAGTTCCCGGTAGGCACTTAGGCCACGGGTATCTGAACCATCACTATTATTGTCTTTGTTGTCCCAAACGCCGCAGGGACTAATACCATATTTGACGTAAGGTTTTATCTTTTTGATGGCAACACCAAGATCGCGCACCAGTACGTTGACATTATTCCGTCGCCAGTCGTCTATTTTCTCGATCCCATTATTATATTGACCAAAGGTAATCTGATCCGGTACAGGTGTATTTCTGTTATCGGGATAGGGATAAAAATAATCATCGAAATGAATGCCATCTACATCATAGTTTTTGACTACATCCATGATGACATCAATAATATATTTGCGAACTTCTGGAATACCCGGATTGAAGAGCTTCTTGCCAGCATAGGTGAAGAACCACTCGGGGTGACGTTTGGTGATGTGGTCATCCGAAAAATGAGCCGGATTTAACGTTGTCGATGCGCGATACGGATTGAACCAGGCATGTAGTTCCATCCCTCTTTTGTGTGCTTCGGTGATTGCAAACTCCAATGGATCATAAAATGGCGAAGGGGCCAATCCCTGTTTTCCGGTTAAATATCTACTCCATGGTTCTCTGCCCTTCGCGTAAAATGCGTCGGCAGCAGGACGTACCTGCAGAATAATCGCATTCAAGCCCGCACTGCGGTGCTGGTCCAGTAAATCTATAAACTCCTGTTTTTGCTGTGCGACATTATTGCCAGCCTTAACGGAGGGCCAGTCGATATTACCTATGGTTGCGACCCATACACCACGAAATTCCCGTTTAGGGAGTTGCTGGGAATACGTTCTAATCGAAAATAAACAAATAACAATGGTAAAAAAAGAATATAAATATGTTTTTCCCGTCATTCTATAAATTATAGCCAACAAAGATAGGGAAGCATTTCTTACTTTTTCCCTAAAAAATGTAAGATGTTTGTTGGATACTTGTTAAAAGAACCTGAGCTTGGTTTTCAAATTGATAATAATGCAAATGCAGGTAACATTGTACTTTATTTGTGCTAATTTAGATGCGGTTTTCACAAAAGCAATGGCTTGATCGGCCAACCGCTATATAAAAGATTATGAGCAAAGAACAAATATCCGTTTTTGATATGTTTAAGATTGGTATCGGCCCCTCGAGTTCGCATACCCTAGGACCTTGGCGTGCAGCCCAGCAATTTACCGCTGTTCTCAAGTCAAAGGGCGTATTGAATGAGGTCGAACAGGTCAAAATTTTGCTTTACGGTTCTTTAGCCAAAACTGGCGCAGGACACGGTACTGATATTGCTGTTCTGCTTGGACTGAGCGGCGATGATCCTGTTACTTTTGATGTCAATAGAGTGACTCCCAAAGTGGAGCATATCAAGGCTGTTGGTGAACTTGAAGTTGCTGCTGAGCGGACCATCCCATTTTCCTATCAGGAAGATCTCTTGTTTCTATACACTGAAAGTCTACCTTTTCATCCCAATGCCGTTACGTTTCAGGCTTTCCTATCCAACGGTAAGGCAATTACCGAAACTTATTATTCTATAGGTGGCGGTTTTGTGGTGCAGGAAAATGATACGGAAAGTGTCCTGTCGGAAGTGGATTTGCCATTTCCTGTAGATACGGCACATGAACTCTTGCACTGGACGATGAAAACAGGCCTGAAAATCTCGGAGCTGGTTCTTGAAAATGAATGTGCATGGCGTGAAGAAAGTGAAACCGTAGCCGGAGTATTGAATATCTATAAAACCATACATGAGTGTATTTATCGGGGCTGTCATACCGGCGGAACATTACCCGGCGGATTAAATGTCGAACGTAGAGCCGCCAAGTTAAATAAAAAGCTCATGCAGGGACGTAGTTATCAAGATTACGAGTCCTGGGTAGCGGCTATTCGTGAGGGAGGTCAAAACTTTCAATATATACTTGACTGGGTAAGTTGTTTTGCTCTTGCGGTAAATGAGGAGAACGCCTCTTTTGGACGTGTTGTAACAGCACCTACCAATGGAGCCTCAGGCGTTATCCCGGCGGTATTGCAATATTATATTACTTTCCACGATGGAATGCGTGAAAATAAAATTATTCAATTTATTCTTACCGCATCCGAGATCGGATCGATATTTAAAAAAAATGCAACCATTTCCGCAGCAATGGGAGGCTGTCAGGCCGAGATAGGTGTTTCATCAGCGATGGCAGCCGGTGCGTTGACAGAAGTGCTGGGCGGATCACAGCGTCAGGTTCTCATGGCAGCCGAGATTGCCATGGAACATCACCTCGGATTAACATGCGATCCAATCGGTGGACTGGTGCAAATTCCTTGTATTGAACGTAACACAATGGGAGCCATTAAAGCCATTACTGCAGCACAATTGGCATTGCAATCGAACCCGGATAAAGCAAAAGTGAGCCTAGATACAGTAGTTAAAACCATGTGGGAGACCGCATTGGATATGAATGCTAAATATAAAGAAACAGCAGACGGTGGACTTGCCGTCAATATTCCATTGAGTTTGCCGGAATGTTAATGAATGTCGGAGTTTTCTTGTTTTTCGTATCTTTGACGCGGTAAAATAGATATATTCTTTTAAATAGCGTAAACGAATGAAATATTGTGCAATCGCCTCCGGAAGTAATGGAAACTGCTATTATGTCGCTAAAGATGATTCTGCTATCTTGATAGACGCTGGAATCAATAGCAAACATATACACCTTCGGATGTATAATCTGGGGCTTTTACCGACTCAGATCAAAGCAATTTTCATTACCCATGAACATTCTGATCATATCAGAGGCCTCTCAGTATTTGCCAAAAAATATAATCTACCAGTTTATATTACCAAGGGGAGTTACGACGGTACCCGATTGCATCTTCCGCCCCATTTAGTTCATATAATCTCTCCGGACGAAGTTGTTGAAATTGGAGGTCTCAAGGTGTATGGTATTCCCAAATTTCACGATGCCAAAGAACCCTGTAGTTTTCTGGTTTCAGACGGAACATACAATATTGGGGTGCTTACAGATATTGGGCGACCTTGCGAAAATGTACAGCATGTTATTCAGCATTCGGATGTATTGCTTCTGGAATCAAATTATGATGAGGAGATGTTGCGTACAGGACGCTATTCATATTTCCTAAAAAATCGGATCAGCAGTGGTTGGGGACACCTTTCAAATCGTGTTGCCGTCGAACTGTTTAACGCCTATAAAACCGATCGCCTTAAACATCTTATCCTAACTCACCTCTCCGGCGAAAATAATACAGTCGATCTGGTACAGCAAACTTTCGAGCCGCACTGCGAACGTATCCAGCTTCATGTCGCGACACGTTACCAGGAAACGGAATTATTCGACCTGAAACTTGTGCTAGAGAATCATGTAACAACTTTTTCAATCCCTTCTGCACTCTCTTCCTAGCTTACAACGCTCTTTGTGCTCGCCTTATCTATGAAATGAGAGCGTAAGAATACTGTAAAATAAAAAAATTAGTTGATTTAAAAAGATTTCCTGTTATATTTGCTTTGTTTTTAATCAGTCTAAATAACACAGCATGTGTTTACTTGGACAAAAGGAAACAAAAACACCATGCAATAGACGGCAATCTATTACATGGCGTAAGTCTACATACAGCGGCAACTGGATGTAGATGACTGAAACAGCACGCTGTGTCAGTTACTCCCGATATACGATATGGAAGAACTTGCAAGATAACGAATTTTATTATTTTATTCGTTCTAGAGCTCGCTTAAACCAGCAAATTCTCCCATAATAAGTTGAAGAAAACTAAACATCAATCAACATATTATGAAAATTTTAATTTCATTTTTTACATTTCTTGCGGTATTAATGTGCAGTAATACCGGTCATGCACATGCCCTTTGGATTGAATCATCTTCTTATGGGACACTAAACCAAGCCCATGAAGTCAAAGTATATTACGGTGAGTTTGCAACCAATGAGAGAGATCAGGTCGATAAATGGTACTCCGACGTAAAGGACTTCTCGTTAATGTTGCATGCTCCAGGAAATGAACCTGTCAAGCTTCAGTTGACGAATAAAGGCGATCACTTTAGCGGTTCATTTCAACCTATAGCAGCAGGAACCTATTTTCTATCTATTGTTAAAGCACCTAAAGATCTAGGTGGTAAAACGAAGTATGAATTTTCTTCCTTAGTACCTGTTGTCGTCGGAAAATCTGCAACACTAGATTATAAAGACGTGAAAAACCCATTGCAGATTGAGTTACTTGGTGCAGCCAACGCAAAAAAAGGACAAAGCGTACAAGCAAAGATCACCAGCTTCGGCAAAGTTGTGCCTCAGGCCAAAGTTTCTGTTTTTTCGGCGACTGGTTGGGGAAAAGAGTTTGTTGCTGACGAGAATGGTATCCTAACATTTGATGCGATCTGGTCGGGCCCATACGTTTTGGAAGCAAGTACGTTTGCTGAGAAAGCAGGTGAACATGAAGGAAAACCTTATGCTTCGGCATGGCAGGGAAGTACGACTTTCGTTACGATAAAATAGCGCGGGTTATAACTCCGACTGAAAATAATAGGGATCCATTTGAAACATGGGAAACAACAATGGATCCCAATACAAAGAATATCTACTATAAAAAACATCTACCATACTACATTCATGAATAAAACTTTATCCTTTCTAGCCATTCCTATGATTAGTTCGATTTTTTCTGTTGCACAGGCACAGACGAACAAAGTAATTGAAGGAATACTTATCAATGAAAAATCCGAACCTATCACAGGAGCAACAGTAAAATTAACCAATACCGGTGTGACCACCAGCACAGATAGTGAGGGGCATTTCACTTTTCATAAGCTTTCATCCAAAACCTATCATATCGAGATTAAAGCGATCGGTTATGGTAAGCACACGATGGAAGTGAACGTAACAGATGAGACAACAAACCTTGGCCCCATCATCTTAAAAGACCAATCGCAAGCCATCGACGAAGTTGCGGTTTATGGTAAATACTATGAGCATTATAAGTTTGACAGTATTTCCGGATCTTTACGCCTTAAAACACCAATCTTAGAATTGCCTCAAAACATCCAGGTTATTTCATCAGACCTGATGGCAGATCAACAGGTTTTCGACATTGTTGACGGTATTACGCGTAATATCAGTGGAGCTACACGCCAAGGACACTGGGACAATCAGTATGCGAATATCCGTATGCGTGGCTCTAAGATCCCAGCTTTCCGTAACGGGATGAATATCGAAGCTTCTTGGGGGCCTACAGCCGAAGATGCGAGTATGATCGAGCGGATCGAGTTTGTAAAGGGACCTGCGGGTTTTATGCTTGCGAATGGTGAACCTGGGGGATTTTATAATGTCGTTACCAAGAAGCCGACAGGCAATACCAAAGGGTCTGTGACGCTGAATACAGGTAGTTTTAGTACGTATCGTGCTGCTCTTGATTTAGATGGTAAATTAAGGAAAGATGGTAAGTTACTTTACCGCCTTAATGTAGCTGGTCAACAGAAAGATTTCTATACAAAATATAACTATAGTGACCGTGTTGTAATTGCTCCTGTCGTGACTTACAAGATGGATTCACTGACTTCATTGACATTTGAATATACCTATCAAGGTTCTACATACTTGTCAAACGGTAACTATGCCTTTTCGCCAAAAGGATTCGCCGATCCAGGTATTTCAAATGATTTTTTCGCAGGAGATCCTTCATTTGCGCCAAATAAAATCAAAGATCATAGTGCATACGTATATTTTGATCGAAAACTAAATTCCAAATGGAATTTCCATGGGCAGCTTGCTTATTTTAATTTTAATATGATCGCTACCAGTTCGTGGGTGGGTGCGATGCGTGCCAACGGTGATATGTCTCGAACCTATAATATGGCTGATGAAGCTGGGGAAAACAAATTTGGCCAATTCTCCTTTACAGGAGAGGAATATACGGGCAGCGTTCGTCATCGTATCTTGGCGGGTGCTGACTTTGGTACTAAAAAATTCTGGGGTGATTTTGATGTATTGGCAACAGATTCATTGGTGACAAAGCCATTGAATGTATATAATCCTGTTTATGGGATTAAGAAAGAAGCAATACCTAATCCCGACAGGTCTAAAAGTATTAAAGTAAGGGCCGGGGGACAAAATTATGTGAACTCTGTATCGTATTCGTCTTTTTATGTACATGATGAGATGGCATTTTTGGAAGAAAAACTACGTCTGTCTTTAGGCTTACGCTATACGATAGCCGAAACTGTAGGGAAAACCGCTGTAGCAGATCGGACAGATAAAGCATTTACACCACGTGTCGGATTAAGTTATTCCATAGACAAATCAACAAGTGTATATGGATTATTTGACCAGTCTTTTGTTCCACAAGCAGGTACTGATTGGGAAGGAAATGCTTTTAAGCCAGTCAGAGGTAATGATCTTGAGGCGGGTATTAAAAAAGAGTGGGGTGGAGGAAGATGGATTTCTACATTGAGTGCCTACCAGATCAAACGTAAGAATGCTTTAACAGATGATCTTGACCATCCAGTTGCAGGTGGTAATAGTTTCTTTAAAATCGCTCTTGGTGAAACAACAAGTAAGGGAATAGAGTTCGATATTACCGGTGAAATTGTTAAGGGATTAAATGTTAACGCAAACTATGCATTGACAGATTCCAAAATATCGAAAGATGGAAAAGAAGAAAATATCGGAAATATCACACCGAATACAGCTAAACACACTGCGAATGCTTGGTTAACCTACCGTTTGCAACAAGGGCCACTGAAAGGACTAGGCTTAACAGGTAGCGTTCAAGGTATGTTTGACCGTGCTATAGGAACGACAAAAGAAAGTAACTTTAAGAATTATATAAGAACGGATGGTGGTATCAGCTATCAAAGTGGAAAATATAGTATCTCTCTTATGGTGAATAACTTGTTGGATAACCGGAAGCTGCTGACCTCAGGTTCGACAACAGCAAAAAATGCAAGTGTTCCAGAAAGTGTTAGTTACTACACCTATATCGTAGAAGCTAGACGTAATTTCCGCATGGGGGTTACCTATAAGTTTTAGGGAAAGAATCTAGATAAATTATAGAATCAATGTATAGTACACTACTGATCCTTATACTCTTTGGGGCATACCTTTTTTACAATACGAGCAAAAAGGTGAAATTTGGCCCCCGACCGCAATGGCTTGAAAAATTGTGCGCACAAACTAAGTTTGTGCGCACTTTGAGCATCTTATTGCTGCTCTTTCCATTTGGAGCTGTTCTTTATCTGCAAGGATTTGGAGCGGGCTTTTTTGCTTTTTTTGCCTATTTCATGTGCATGATGTGCATTGTGGTCTTATTGAATCCTTATCGCTATTTCAAACTGTACCCAATTGTGGGATTGTATGTATTTAGCCTTTGTGTTGAACTATTGATTTCTTAACCGATTAAATATGCCTGCTAATAAAAAATACCTCAGTACGCCCTTTCAGCGATTCCTGAAAATTACAGCCGGATTTATCGGTGGTTATGTCGTCATGCTCGCATTTCATGTCTTGGTCACACATATTTTTGATAAAAAAGATGTTGTTGTAACGGCTTCCTTCACCGGTTATCTCTTATGGGCGGTGCTGCTGTTGTTGGCCTTCCTTGCAAAGAACGGATGGAAAATATGGGGAATATATTTACTCTTGGCGGCAGCTTTCGCCCTGCCCTATTTCTTCAAAATGTAATTGATTATGAATAACCGAAATTATAATATCTATTTCAATACACATACCATTAGTGGCATTATCATCTGTGCGATTCTCTATGTGATATTTTTTGCGGGATCATTTGCATTTTTTAGAAATGAAATTGCTGCCTGGCAGAATAATACGTCCTATAAGACCTATCGCGAAGATCACCAAAACTTTGATCGTTTGCTCGATTCACTCAAAGGACAAACAAATTTGCATGGACGCGATATTACCTTTTATATGCACCGGGAAGGGACTTCAGCTTATGTTGGGCTCAGTGCATCCAATGATAGTATCTTAAATAAAGAAAATCTAGCGAAGGTAACACCTGAGCAGAAAGCAGCAAAAAAGAACAGTCGCAGAAGAGGTGGAGATGATGATTCGAAAAACTTTACCTATAATTTTGCGAACAAGAAGTCCGGTGATTATACGCAGAATTATGATATGGGCGAATTTCTGTTTCGTTTGCACTTCATGGCTCAGCTCAATCAGGTGCCAATCCGAGTAGGTATAGCCCCATTTGGTTATCTTATTGCTGGGATTACCGCTTTTATTTTCCTATTTGCTCTTATTACAGGATTATTGCTGCATTGGGACAAGATCGTCTCAAATTTCTTCGTGTTCAGACCCTTCAGTAAATGGAAAACGGTATGGACCGATATGCATACGGCTTTAGGTGTTATTGGTTTTCCATTTCAATTTATCTTTGCGGTAACAGGTACGTTTTTGATTATCAATTCTGTCCTGGCTTTGCCGTTGAGCAAGTTGCTGTATGATGGTGATCAACAAAAAATGTATCAGGAGATCGGGGTTAGTGCCGAGACCGATTTTCCCTATACCTACAAACCTTTAAAAGCAGAGATTAAGATTGCTCCATTTTTGGATCTGGCAAAATATAAATGGCCGGAAGCCGATTTTCAACGCATTACGATCAAAAACTATGCAGATTCCAATATGCATGTTGTCATGGAGCTGGAACCGCATTTTAACAAAAGCTTTGCTGGATCGGGGCTATTGTCTGTGCGAGCGGCCGACAATAAAGTTGTTGCCGAGAAATCTCCGGTCAGTGACGCTACCTATGCCGATGGTGTCAGGAGCCTGTTATATCGCCTGCACTATGGCGACTACGGAGGCTATCCGCTCAAGATGGTGTACTTTATTTTAGGGGTTATGGGCTGTTTGGTCATTATCTCAGGTATATTAATCTGGCTGGTAGCACGTGACAAAAACAACGTAATTCCACGAAAGCGAAAATTCAATTTCTGGGCGGCCAATATCTTCACGGCAATATGTCTGACGATGCTGCCTGTCACAGCATTGACTTTCATTGCTATTAAATTGAGTCCAGAGGTCAATCAGGATTTTATATACCGCGTGTATTTCTACAGCTGGCTCGTATTTTCACTGTATTACATTATCCGGAGAAGCATTCGAAGAACCAATCGCGAAACATTACTTGTCGGAAGTATATTGGCATTTTTTATTCCGCTTGTCAATGGTTTTATGACAGGCAATTGGATCTGGGATACCTTCCGCAATGGACAGCGGGATATTTTTGTAGTCGACTTTTTATGGCTGATGATCGGTATTATTGGTGTAATCGCGTATAACAAAACCAAAAAATTCTTTGAGACGATTCGTTAACAAAGATTCTTTTCTCTCTTCGAAGTATAATTACTTCGTTTTTTAATTCAAAGGGCATCTATATGGTGCCCTTTGAGCGTATAGCAGTGTGGTATAAGTACCTCCAAGGATTAGTTTTGCACTACATTTCTTGGGCATGGCTTCGGGAAGTATTGGGGGCTTGTTGCAGATTGCTCCCAGACAGATTCGGGGTAACTTCGGCTGTTGTTCGACTGTATCACGATTCAGGTCAATGATCGGAATGATATGCTGTCCATTCAGGATGATGATGGAGGTGAAATAGACTGGGTTTGATTTCCTTATAATACGGTCTTAAAAAATCGGCCAAGACGCATCAGGTCCTGAGCAGTCTTCTCGTTCCAGTCCACGGCATAGTTGAGCCGAATACAGTTCTTAAACTGATCGTGCTGCGTAAACATCCTTCCGGGAGCAAAACTCAACTTTTGCCTGAGGGCATAATCGTAGAGCATTGTTGAGTCAATTTTAGCGTCCAGTTCTAGCCAAAGTACAAACCCACCCTCAGGCTGTGACATTTTTGTATTTTCCGGGAAATGGGCCTCAATGCTGTTTCTGAAATTGATATAATTGCTGTACAGTTTTTTTCGGAAGCTATTGAGATGATGGTCGTACCTGCCGATCTGTAGGAATTTGGAAACAGCCTCTTGGTAAATAGCAGGTTGTGAAATCGTCTGTATGAGTTTTTGTTTTAGGATCTTATCCTTGTACTGCCCGGGCTCAACCCATCCGAGCCGAAAACTTGGCGCCAATACTTTGGTAAATGATCCACACCACATCACCAGTCCCTCCTCATCAAAATATTTGCATGGTTTGGGGCGTGACGAACCGAAATAGATGTTTCCATAGAGGTCATCTTCAATCAATGGAATATGGTGATGGGCGAGCAGTTTGACAAGCTCTTTCTTGTGCTCTTCCGGCATTAGCGCACCCAATGGATTGCTAAAGTTAGTAACGAAACAACAGACATCAATTTTATGAATAACTTTTTTCAGGGCATCTAATTCTATTCCTGTAATAGGATGGGTCGGAATCTCGATGGTTTTGAGACCGAGCAATTGAAAAGCCTGAATAAAACCAAAATAAAGCGGGCTTTCCACAGCTATGGTATCACCGGGCTTAGTGACTGCGCGAAGGCAGCTGTAAATCGCATTCATGGCACCCGACGTGATAATCAGATCCTCGTCACTTATTTTTCCTTCAAGTACCAACGACCATTTGGCAATTTCTTTCCGTAAGCTGGGACTTCCCTGTACCTGTCCATATTGATCCCCGTAATCATGCAGTTCATGAACGGACTCTACAATGCATCGATTGAGTTTCTGAATCGGAAGTAATGATGGGCTGGGTAAACCCAGCGAAAAGCGTGTAATTTCCTTGTCTTCCAGCGAGTGGAAGACTTTATCGATCAATGCTGCAGGATCTTGTTTCTTTTCATCGATCTTAAATGTGGAAATAGAAGGGATAGCCATCCGACGAAGTCCAGACCGACTAACGAAATAGCCGGATTTTGGGCGCGATTCAATTAGAGATCTGCTCTCTAGTTCCATATATGCGCTTTTTGCCGTGTTTAAACTTACATTGTATAACTTTTGTGCACTCCGCACAGAGGGTAAACGATCGCCATAGACCAAAGACCCATTTTTGATCTGATTCTCAACAATATTGGCTATTTTCTTATATAACAGTTGCTGTTCCATCCTTATGCTAATTTACTGTTTCTGTTTTGATTTAACCAGTTGTTATATCGATGCACTCCTTTTCGGAGCGATTCTTCTGAACCAAACATGTCCATCAACTGGTGCTCGAAGAAGAATTGCGCTTTTTCCATGAATAATTTGGAAAGCGTATCCGGAATAGGCGCTTGGCAGGTGATTTCGATCGATAAACGGTTCTTTTTACAGATTGTTACGGTCGAAACGGCTGTTAATTGATTACATTGATCGAGCACCATAAAGGGCATGCCTATGAGGGCAGTATCTATCTGTTTTTTGTTGAGCATTTCTTTGATAAGCGCTAAATCAGAAAGATCCACTTGTCTGATCAGATACGGTTGATTTGCAGTTGTCGCCATAAGGATAAATCTTTTTGCTAATTTAAGAAGGGTACAGGATGCTGTTTAGGTACAGAGTGTTGTTAAAACAGGGGTACAGAAAAAAATAGGATGACCATGAGTTTTTTTAATTTCCATTTGAGATATTTACATTAAAAAAAGGATATCTCAGGACCATAAATTGTGAAGTAGTATGCATAGCTTGTTTCCTTTATTTATCGCGATGATCGCGATCATTGTATTGATCGAAATGTGGGCAACCAAACTCAGGATAGCCTATCCAATTCTTTTGGTTCTAGCGGGACTATTAATCAGTTTTATTCCCACTTTGCCTGTCGTGACGATCGACCCGGATGTCATATTTCTCATTTTTCTGCCACCATTGCTCTGCGAGGCTTCCTGGTCTATTTCGTTTAAGGAGATGAAGAAGTGGTGGCGTATTATAGGGAGTTTTGCATTTTTGGTGGTATTCTTTACTGCACTTTCCGTTGCGGTGGTAGCCAATTATTATATCCCGGGATTTACACTTGCGCTGGGTTTTCTGCTTGGGGGCATCGTGTCGCCACCGGATGCCGTCAGTACGGGGGCTATTATGAAATTTGTGAAAGTCCCCAAAACAACTTCGGCTATCCTGGAGGGCGAAAGCCTCTTAAATGATGCATCTTCATTGATCATTGTCCGTTTTGCCCTTATTGCTGTGGGAACAGGGCAATTTGTATGGGGACAAGCCGCGGTATCCTTTATCTGGATGCTTGTCGGTGGGGTGGGGATTGGCCTCTTATTGGGTTGGTTCTTTATTCAGGCACACAAACGCCTGCCGACAGATGCGCCATCGGACATTGCACTTACCTTGATCGAACCCTACTTTATGTATTGGATCGCAGAACAGTTCCATAGTTCAGGTGTATTGGCTGTTGTTGCAGGGGGACTCCTGATGTCCGGTCAGCGGTTGACATTTCTCAATAGCACGAGTCGGGTGCGTGGGTTAAGTGTTTGGGAAAGTTTTGTATTTATTCTAAATGGTATTGTATTTTTTATTATCGGATTAGATCTTCCAGAAATTGTTGATGGTTTGCGTTCCAATGGCACTTCGCTGCGGGAAGCAATAGGATACGGTCTTTTGGTAACAGCAGTATTGATTCTTGCCCGTATCATCAGTTCGTATGCAGCTATGATTGCTACGCTAATTTTCCGTCCTACTGTCGCCCCACGGTCACGGTCACCCAAACAACGTTTTCTAATGCCCCTATTATTGGGCTGGACTGGCATGCGGGGAGTGGTGTCACTCGCAGCAGCACTTTCTATTCCTGTAGTCATGAACGGCGTGGCCGTTCCGCAACGAAATCTGATCCTATTTATCACCTTTGTGGTGATTCTGTCCACACTCTTGGTGCAAGGGCTTACGCTACCTTACTTGATCAAAAGGACCAGGTTATTTGAAACCTTTGAAGAGGAACCCGAAGAGCAGGTTCGCCGTCGCATGAAACAGGGGCTGAAAAACCATGTTTACCAATTTCTAAAAGATAAACATGAAAAAGAACTGCATAACCGTGATGTAATGGACCGAATTTTGAAACATTGGGAGGAAAAGGTAAATGCGGCAGATGATTCCTGGATGAACGAAAAAACGAAAGTGATATTTATGGAGCTTTTGGATGTGCAGCGAGAATACCTTCAGAAATTAAACTGCGAGTCAACCATTGATGAGGGACTTGTTCGTTCGCAGTTATACCAGCTGGATCTGGAAGAAGAGCGATTGCGGCGGATATAATGACTTAGTGGAAACGATAATATTTGATATAGAACTAAAGCCTCTGAGTGGGCAGCGATAAAATATGAAAGTAATCATACAGGAGCCACAGGAATGGTTGGCGAAGGCGTTTTATTGGAATGCCTTCAAAACGATAAGGTAACAGCTGTGCTGAGCATTTCGCGTCGTACCGCGGCTATTCAACATCCTAAATTGAAGGAACTTTTGGTAGAGGACTTTACTAAACTTTCGCTATTTAGAGATGCGATTGCAGGATATGATGCCTGCTTTTACTGTGCAGGTGTGAGTTCTGTGGGAATGAAAGAAGACAAGTACCGTTATATTACTTATGATACGACACTGGCTTTTGCAAAGTCCCTGTTGGAGATTAATCCAGCCATCAGCTTTATTTATGTCTCAGGAGGGAGTACGGATAGCACGGAGCAAGGCAAGGTCATGTGGGCAAGAGTGAAAGGAAAGACTGAGAATGAGCTGGCAAAGTTGCCGTTCAAAAAGGAGTATAACTTTAGGCCGGGAGCAATGACAACCGTTGCAGGGCAAAAACATGCCAATCCTTTTGCTTTTGTTGCCAAAATCATCAAGTTTTTTGCCCCTTCATCAGTACTTTCCCTACATGAAGTCGGACGCGCCATGATACATGCCGTGGAAAGCGATGACGTTAAGAACATCTTGGAGATTAAAGATATTCGCGCCCTTGCTTAAACCGCTTTGTTAAATATTTATATAGTAATCGGAATAATTCCGATTATTTACAAATTATTTGACATAATTGTAATTGGATTATCACTATGTAATACGCTTTCTATCCAAATTCGTTCGATCAGCTGTTGGCTAGAAATTTTCTCAAAATAGCTTTCCATCTCATGGTTACATTTTTCGATAAATGTTTTGGTGAGTTCCTAAAGGCTTCAACTGATGGATTTCTGCGGATTTAATCGTATTTAAAGTAAGTATTTAATTTTACTCCAAAGTTTTATAACATGTGTATTCACCAAAAGTAATGCTTTTTGGTGAGTTTGTTCACCGAAAAGCATTACTTTTGGTGAACGCTTAAAAAACAACCGTTATAGCCGGCGTTTTGTCAACAAATACTTTTGGCGGACTAAACAGCAGGAAATCGATTATGTAGAAGAAACGGATGGTAAGATAACTGGTTACGAATTTAAATGGAATCCTAAAGCGAAAGCAAAAATACCTTCAAATTTTGTAGAAGCCTATAGCGCAGATGTTCAGGTAATCTCAAAAGATAATTTTAGAGCGTTTATTGGTCTTGAATAGCATTTGAAATAAAAGGTGCTCAGGCTTCTGTTTTTAATAGTCTCTTTTATTCAATTTTTACCTGAAGTTGCTGGCCTGAAATTTTCTCAAAATAGCTTTCCATTTCCTTGTTACATTTTTCTATAAACGTTTTTGTGCATTGTTGCAATTCTATAATTGTTAGTGGATCTCCTTTATAATTTGCATTATACCTAAATTCCTGCTGTGCTTCCGTTATGTTCTTAAAAGCGGCAACATGATCCTCATGGTCAAGGCAGAATATGGCGTAGGCGTCAGGCACGATTAATTTGCAGAGTTTTATCAGAAAAGTAAGGTTGACTCGTTGTGGTTTGTATTGGAGTGTCGTGTTAATGACGCCCAGGCAAATTTGTTCCAACACTTGTGAAAGGGTGTAATATACCGCTTCTACACCAAACGACCGCCCCTCTTCAAAGGCGTAATATAAGCAGCGTGCATTGTTATAGCGCGTCTTCCATTGTTGACGTACATACTCAAGATCTAGCTGTGGCGCAACGATGCTTTCCCGATCGATATTGGCTATTGATGAATTCTGAAACCAGATGTCACCCGCTTTTAGGAGCGAAAGGAAAAAGGGATGGCTCTTTGAAAGCTGTTTGGTGAAAGCTGCGGAGTTTTCCAGGACCAGCGTGAGCGATACATTGTTGGGGAGCAAATCTGTTATGAGCTGCGTTAGATTATTGATCTCGGTGCTTAAAATATCATAAGCGACAAAAATATAATAACCATGCGTGATGCAATCATTTTTTGCCCTTTGGAGTGCATTATGATATTTGTGATGATCAGAATCATAACCGAAACATACTACTAGAGCAGGGGTGCAATTGCACTCTATAGCATTTAAAATGAGGTCCCGATAATTGGCGTTGCAATAGCTTTGTTTGTATATTTCATTGTTGTTTTTGCAATTTTCAATTTCGCTGTTGGCAATTGGGAGTGGGTTAAGTTTTGACTTAATTTCTTGGAATAAAATATTGGAATAATCGTAGATCCAGTTTAATGTGTTTATAGAAATCTGATAGGCGGTTTCTAATACAACTTCATCTATAAAATAGTCAAATTGATATCGATAGTCAATGTATGCCTTGTTGATTTTCTCCAAAGCATGTTTGTTTTCGTTGTTGTCTGCCAGCTTGCCGAGCCGATCGTCGAAAGTTTTGAGATAGTTTATATGGTTTTTTAGCGAATGAGACTTTTTATCCTCAACGACGAGGATATTTTCTGCCGTTCGAAATGCAAGTTCTAAAGCTTGATGTAGCATAAATGCTGCGTGTGCATAATTTTTATGCTCGAAATAGAAATTGTATCCATCTACAAAAGATCGAATCTTGCTCTTTTCCTTTTCGATATATGTCCGTGTTTTTTCGATGACTTCGTCACTTTTATTATTTGGTAAGACAAGGGGTATATCTTGCACAGGATTTTGATAAACGCGGTTTTCAGGTTGACAAATAAGATAAGCCCGACCTAAACCTTGATTCAATTTTTGCTGTATCTCGTGCGTGAAGTTCACATTGATAAATACATTTGGATAGGGGTCGATAGTTTTGTTTATCAGACTGTTTGCATCAGAAAAGCGAATTCCGGCATTTGACGTAAGATTGACCTGTAGCATCAGATACTTTTTATCATCGTGGTCAAAAGTCCATTGGTAGATTTCATCGACAGCAACGGCACGAAGGATTGCCTCGATAATAGGGTTAATATCGGTGTTCATAATATGGGTTGATAAATGGAGGTTATATTTCTGTTTCTAGAAGAGTTGTTTGTTTTTGATGGAGAGATTCTATCTCTTCAGAAAAAGCTGTTAAATAGGCGAGTTCTATTATTTTGATCATAGTCTGGTAAATTCGTGTACTGTAATCTGCATAGGCACCTGTATATCGGTTTTTGGCGAGGCCATAGTTGATCCATTCATACAAGATTTCATTCCATTCTTGCTGATCGTATGTTTTAACTGTTGCTAATAGTGCTGACAAAGGATCGTCTAGTTCTTCATTCGATACATAATAAAGTATAATCTCCTCTTTTGCATGCCTAATCAAAACTGATTGGCATTCGGGCAATATCGAAAATGAATCGTCCATGCCGACTGGAAGAATAGGGGATTCCTCAGATGTATTGGATAACATTTCTAATAGGGAGTAAAGACAGGCGTAGTTAAAGAGTAGATTTGCCCCCGAAAATTTACTATTTTCATGGTCGGCAGACCAGAATTCTTTTTCGTCGATGACCGTTTGGTACCAATATCGAATATCTTCTCGCCAGCCATTTAGATCGTCTCTATCAAAGAAATCTTTTAATGCTGAGATGGAATAAGGTTGGGAAGCAAGCCAGTCGGGCAATATGATACGTGTTTTGGGGTGAAGTATTTCGTCTTCGGTTTCGTCCAAAGATTGCTGGGCTTGGCGCTGCTCATTTGCAATGTCTTCTTGATTTTCTATAACATTGTCTGGAAGTATTTTATTTTCATAGATCTTTCCGAGAGAAGCCGCCATACGAAGTAAGAATTCTTTTACAGCAAGTATTTCATGGCCGTTGTTGCCTAAAAAGCCGTTATCTCTGTCTCCTAAACTTATCCATAAATCATCAAGAATGCTGTACCATTGTTGTAAAGACTCGTAAGAAAAAAAACGGATAATGCTGTCTGCTGCTGTATCAATATTACTTGCCCAGGGGTCTGTTGATAATATATGATTCCAGTAGTCTGAAGCATCTCTGTTGAACTTCAAGGGATGTTCTATTGTTTTTAGTTTACATTTCCTAAAAATGACATACGCCAATTCCACCTGTTCAATTAATTTTTTGGTGAGATATCCGGTAGAGGAACGCGGTGGGTTCATCTTTACGTTTGAAGCCGCGTTGATTAACATATTTAGATCTGCTAACCAGTCACGTATGGATGTTTCGCTTTCAAAGAACTCTATAAGATATTTCATCGGATCGTCGATGTGTTCTTGGCTTAAATAGCGAAAATGTTTCGCTTTTAGTTTCTTTTGCGTATTTTTCATCAGATTATATTTTTTTGTTGATGAAACTGCTATTAGGGCAAATACTGATCCGTGCACTGATCTAAAGCCTTGTCGGTTTCATATGTTTTTTGATTAGTAAAATAGTTTATAATTGTCTTCGTTAGGACTAAATTAAGAACTATTTTTCGGTAAAACAAATATTTTTTATTAAAATTTTCGGTAATGAGTTCTGTTTTGAAGAGAATTAAGATTGTTGCGGATAGAGAGGGGATGAGCGTATCGGCCTTTGAGGCAACTATTGGAGCGAGCAAGGGTGTTTTTACGCGTGCATTGGCCAATGGTACGGATATTCAATCTAAATGGTTAATCAGCCTTGTTGAAAAATATCCTCAATATTCATCTGAATGGCTATTAAAAGGTGAAGGCGAGATGTTAAAACCTGTTCCTGTAGCAAAAGAGGAGGAGGAAACTTATCTAACGCCAGAATTAGAAGGGATTACCAATTCTGTTATTTATACACTAAAACAAGTTGTCGCATCTCAGAATATAACTATAAAATCTCAAGAGAAGACAATTATGTCTTTGGAGAGATTATTGTCTTCATTAGAGCGCGAACTTGATTTATTAAAGAATAAATAAACCACAAACATTTTTAAAAACGGACGAAAGTGAATGTAAAGGAACGTGTGCTGCTGATCGCTGAAACCAAAGGCATCAGTAAAACCGAATTTTTCAGAGATGTGCAACTTTCCTATGCAAACTTTAAGGGAGGGCAGAAGAATACCGCACTCAGTTCGGATGCCATGGTTGCTATATTGTCCAGACATCCCGATATTAGTCCCGCATGGTTGTTGATGGGTGAAGGAACTATGATGCGGAAGGATGAGAGCGTTGCGGTAAGTGCTCCACCTGCCGAAACTGCTGCTACAACAGCCGAAGGCCTCGGAATTTATAAGCAGCTGGTCAATGCCTTAGAGCAAACGGTAAAGGCACAAGAAAAGACAATCCTCTCATTGGAAGGTCAGGTGAGTTTATTGCAACGTATATAATTACATCTAGCAGTTTAGAAACCTGATTTTTTTCCTATCATCCAAAATACCTGATTCCGGTGATTTCATTGGCCTCTTTTTTGTTTTAATTTCGTTATTGAAGTGGTGTTTGTTTAACCGGCTTCTGGGAAGGCTTCTGTTTATTTGTAAAAGGAACATTGCCTGCCTGTTGATCTAATTACATTCGTCAGCTTCATGTATTCAAAGAATTAATTTTATGTTGAAAAAAGTATTTTTTATATGCTGTCTGCTTTTAGCTTGTTTTGTGCATCATACAGTGGCACAGTCA
Organism: Sphingobacterium sp.; assembly: GCA_031286695.1. Classification (GTDB taxonomy): domain Bacteria; phylum Bacteroidota; class Bacteroidia; order Sphingobacteriales; family Sphingobacteriaceae; genus Sphingobacterium. The sequence continues at coordinate 242,755 of JAITTY010000011.1, forward strand.
GCGGGTCAGCGGCCAATGTATACCTCAACATGGGGGCACCTTTACCGTGAAGCAGGAAACAGTAAAGACCTCTTGGGGGTTTTTCCGACGGAGGCACCTGTGTACCTGCTAGATTCTACCAATACACAGTATAAGGTGCAGGTGAGTAATGGGGATATCGGCTATATTGACCGTCAGCCCTTGAAAAGTGCAATGTTCGGAAAAAGATCTGCCGGCGAGCCAAAGCAATATTTCTATCGTGGAACAACAGATGCCCAATGCCCACATTTCTATGTGCAGGTGTCGCAATTGCGCGTGCGTAAGGCTCCTAATACAACAAGTACCGCTGTGCGTAGGGCAGGGCTCAATGAAATGGTATGTATCGATTATGTGCCGCTCTACACAGATGGATGGGTCTACATTGGAGACCACTTTCATGAAAGTCCGGAGTATATTCAGATGAAATTTTTGGGATCTGAACTAACGTATGACAAGGTGCTAAAAGAGTATCTGGCCGTAAAAGAAAAGGATCAGGAGAAAGAGCTGGCTCAGGTCGGCCGCCTGCGTGAAATAGGCTGGACCAAGTATCCTAAATTAAAACAGGCGCTTACCTACTGGAAGGAATCCTATACCAAAGCAGGAATAGCAGATCCCAAAGTCGATATCGATTTTGAATTGGTCTTGGCCGATAAATTCCAAAATGAGCTTACGCCGGAAGTTTACGCAAAGAAACTGAAAGCGCTAAATTTCCATTTCGATTGGAAAGGGGTGTCTCTTTTTGACGGTAAGATCACGGATGCGCAGATGAAGCAACTGGCTTTACAACGGGTTTCGGAAATTCCGGATATGCCCGAATGTGGCTGGGAACCGCAGTATTACTATAAATCGCCAAATATGATCGTTGCCTTCGAAGAAAATTATAAGGGAAAAGTGGTCGGTACGCTGTATAAGCTGTTTTTTAGTGAAGGCGAAAGCATTGTCATGGGCAACGAGCGGATGGATGCCAATTACGCAGAAAAAGACTTTGTAAACCACTTTGGTGAACTGCTTTCGGCAGACTGGATCTCAACGCCACATACTTACTATATTCAAAATGGCGATGCGGGGTTATTTATTTTCAGATTTGTCGATGGGAAACTGGCCAGCTACGAGTGCATGTATTATTGTTAATATTTATAAATTGTGTCGGGTTCATGTATAGCTTTCCAAGCGTTTGAAAATGTCCTTCGTTTGTGATGTTAGCAAGGATTTTATTAACGAGCAGGAATAGGAATGCGCAAAAAACAAGGCCCTTTGAAGGGGAATTAAAACTCCGCTTTCAAAGGGCCTTTGGATGTTATTGAAATCTTAAATTAGACGACTTGCATCTCAAAGAGCTGTGCGATATGGCCTTTCAATTTTTCTTTCACGTCTTCCAGATCGACTTCTTTACCAAGTTCCCGCTTTAAAGACGTTACATCCTTATCGTCTATGCCACAAGGAATGATGTTGCCGAAATAATCAAGATCTGTATTGACATTGAATGCAAAACCATGCATGGTCACCCAGCGTGAAGCGCGTACTCCCATTGCACAGATCTTGCGTGCTGTTGGTTTATCTGGCTCTATCCATACGCCGGTAAATCCGGGATATCTTCCAGCTTCGATACCGTAATCTGCACAAGTCAATATAATTGCTTCCTCCAATGTGCGCAGATAAAGATGTATATCCGTAAAGAAGTTGTCGAGATCCAGGATCGGATAACCGACAATCTGCCCCGGGCCATGGTAGGTAATGTCCCCGCCCCGGTTGATCTTATAAAATTTGGCCTCTTTCTCTTCGAGCCCTTTTTCATCTAACAGCAAGTATTCTTCGTGCCCGCTTTTCCCCAAGGTATAAACATGGGGATGTGCTGTAAAGATCAAGTAATTGGGGGTACTGGTTGCTGTCGCGTTGACCCTATTGTCGTGCTTAATGTCCAATACTCCCTTAAAGATGGATTCCTGTCTGTCCCAGGCTTCTTGGTAATCGACAAGGCCCCAATCTTGAAACTGCACCTCTTTGTTCATCTCTTATTTTTTTAAGATCTGAATGGGCTTAACGTCCATTCAGATCATTGTTTGTCAAAATTAATACAATAAGTTATTGTATGGGTAACGTTCATTGTGCATCTTCACAATGATATCGTAAAGTTTTTGTTTGAACTCTTCGATATTCGTTTTATTTGTTGCTGACAGGAAGATCGCTGGGTCTGAATTTTTTGCCATCCAGGAATTACGGAAATCCTCCAATGTTACCTCGATTTCCTCGCCATCGTGTCCTTCTTCAATCGCGGGTTTATAAAGGTCAATTTTATTGAATACTGTAATTACTGGTTTGTCCAACGCTTTGATATCCTTTAATGTTTCGTTTACCGCCTGTATATGATCCTCAAAGTTAGGGTGTGATATGTCTACCACATGAATCAGAACGTCTGCTTCTCTAACTTCATCCAGTGTGGATTTGAAACATTCCACCAAATGGTGAGGTAGTTTGCGGATAAAACCAACCGTATCTGAAAGCAGAAATGGGAGGTTGTCAATGACAACTTTGCGAACTGTTGTATCCAGTGTTGCAAAAAGTTTATTCTCGATCAAGACGTCAGACTTGGAGATCATATTCATGATTGTCGATTTTCCGACGTTCGTATAGCCAACCAGGGCCACACGGATCATCTCGCCGCGATTTTTACGCTGTGTCTCGTTTTGCTTGTCGATTGCTTTTAAGCGTTCTTTGAACAAGGAGATCTTGTCCAGGATGATCCGTCTATCGGTCTCGATCTGTGACTCACCCGGACCGCGCATACCAATACCCCCGCGCTGACGTTCCAAGTGGGTCCACATACGGGTCAGACGTGGTAAAAGATATTGCAGCTGTGCCAATTCCACTTGTGTCTTTGCTTGTGCAGTTTTGGCATGTCGGGCAAAGATATCCAGGATAAGATTGGAGCGGTCCAATATCTTGCGTTTCAGTTCTTTTTCAATATTACGCAACTGCGAAGGTGAAAGTTCATCGTCGAAAACAACGATGTCAATTTCTTCCGCTTCAACATATGCTTTTATTTCTTCCAGCTTTCCGCTACCGACAAAGGTAGCACGGTCCGGGAAACCCAGTTTCTGTGTAAACATGCCTTTGGTCTCGCCACCGGCGGTCTGCACCAAAAATTCAAGTTCCTCCAGATATTCCTTTGCTTTTGTTTCCGTCACGCTTGGGGTGATAACACTCACCAAGACGGCTGTTTCGGGTTTTATTGCTGTATCGTGTATTTTAATTCTGGCCATTTTGTACTATTAAGTCTTTCAAGTGAAGCCGGTAGGCCATTACGCTATGAAATGCGAGCTCTTGCCTATCGCTTGTTATACGTTCACTTTTTAAATTATTTTCAATGAGCTCGCAAGCCCGGTTTTTGTTTGAAAAGGTAAATTTAAGAATTTATGCGTTTGTACACCACACAAGACTGATGCCGATTATAACATAATTCTTCAGTAACCAATAAATTTCCTGTGATTTGCTTACCAGGGCAACTCAAAATATGTAAGCGTTCGGTCGCCATCTTTTGCCTAGTAAAAGAAGGGATATTTTTCTATATCATGTTCATAATGATGCAAAAGTAAATAAATTTGGTTTTATATACAAAAAAGATAAATTGTCTTCAAGAGCTAATTAACAACAATTCGTATCCTATTTATGTTGACGAGCGGCCTTTAGATTCCACTGTGCTCTGTTTATTCACTTAAACACGTTGTTGATTTATTTGCTGGCCCCGTTTTTTATTTCGAAAATGACATACGGTTAAGAAATCTTATCCCAAGCAATGCCATCGGATTTTCTTGCCAGAAAGCTTCGCAGCAAATGATTCTTTTCGCTTTGTAGTGTTGGGTCTTCTTTGAAGATTTCGATAACGGTATTTCGGCACTCGGTGAGCAGCACTTGATCTGTGGCTAAATTTGCCATCTTGAGATCAAGAACACCAGACTGCTGTGTACCGGATATATCGCCCGGCCCACGTAGCTGTAGGTCGACTTCTGCAATCTCAAAGCCGTCATTGGTGCGCACCATAGTATCTAGTCTTAATCGTCCTTCTTTGCTCAGCTTATTGCCCGACATCAGGATACAGAAAGACTGTTCGGCACCACGGCCTACGCGGCCACGCAATTGGTGCAGCTGGGATAGCCCGAAACGTTCGGAATTTTCAATGACCATGACCGAGGCATTGGGAACATTTACCCCTACCTCAATAACGGTCGTGGCAACCATGATCTGCGTTTCATGTTTGACAAAACGCTGCATCTCAAAGTCTTTATCTTTTACGGGCATCTTGCCGTGAACAATACTGATCTTGTATTGTGGTAGTGGAAATTCGCGTTGTAAGTTCTCAAGTCCTGCTTCCAGGTAAATCAGATCCAGTTTTTCGCTCTCCTTGATGAGGGGGTATACCAGGTAGACCTGCCTTCCCTTGGCGATCTCCTCGCGCATAAAACCAAACATCCGCAAACGCGAACTTTCAAAAAAGTGAACAGTCTTAATCGGTTTACGTCCTGCAGGTAATTCGTCTATGACGGAGATGTCCAAGTCGCCGTACATGGTCATCGCCAATGTCCGTGGAATTGGTGTGGCTGTCATGACCAGCATGTGTGGTGGAATGATATTCTTTCGCCAGAGTTTGGCCCGTTGTTCCACACCAAAACGGTGCTGTTCATCGATAACAACAAAACCCAGGTTTTTGAACTGTACTTTATCCTCGATCAAGGCATGTGTACCAATCAGAATGTCCAGGCTGCCATCTTCCAGTGCCTGGTGGATCAAACGGCGTTCCTTCGTGCTTGTGGATCCCGTAAGTAGCTTGATAGTGACGATGTCATCGCCGACGAGCTGCTTTAGCCCATGATAATGCTGTGTCGCCAGGATTTCTGTTGGCGCCATCATGCAGGCCTGAAATCCATTGTCCACGGCAAGCAGCATGCTCATGAGGGCAACAACTGTTTTTCCGGAGCCAACATCACCCTGCACAAGCCGATTCATCTGCGCGCCGGTATTGGTGTCTATGCGGATTTCCTTCACAACGCGCTTCTGTGCTCCTGTCAACGGGAACGGAAGACGCTCATTAAAGAACGTGTTGAATTTTTCACCGACTTTATTGAAGCGCTGGCCTCTAAACTTCTGGGTATTGAGCTGTTTGTTGTTGAGCAACTTGAGCTGTATAAAGAATAATTCTTCAAACTTGATGCGTTTAATCGCTTGGTTCAGCTCCTTTTGATCGCTTGGAAAATGTATGGATGCGAAAGCCTGCTGCCTGGAAATGAGATGATGTTTTGCGAGTACATCCTGCGGCAGCGATTCGTCAATACTACGAAATACGGTTTCCAATGCAGTCTGTTGTAAGCGTTGGATTCCTTTGGTATCCAGATTGAATTTTTTGAGTTTTTCTGTAGATGAATAAACCGGCTGTAAACTCATATTGCCGATCTGTTTAACCTGTGGGTTATACAGATCCATTTCGGGATGCGTAATGGATAGTTGTCCATTGAATTCGCTCGGCTTGCCATAAATAATATAGGCAGACCCGACTTTCAATGATTTCTGAAGCCATGGGATGGACTGAAACCAGACCAGTTCCATGGAGCCCGTTTCATCTTTGAAAGAACCGACAAGACGTTTCGTTCTTTTTTCGCCCACGAGTTGTAGCGAAACCAGACGGCCCAGGACCTGTGCGGCCATCATATCGGGATGAAGTTTCCGGATTTTATGGAACTCCGTACGGTCGATATAACGGAAAGGGTACTGTGTCAATAGATCACCAATGGTAAATACCTGCAACTCTTTCTTGAGCACATCTGCCTTTTGTGGACCTACACCTTTGAGGTATTCTATGGGGGTAATTAAACTTAATTCAGCCATTCTTCTTGAATGGCTAAATTACGAAAAATTTAATTTTTAAGATTTATATACTTCTACAAATGGTTTGCCATCCTTGCATTGAACTGGTCTGGCCATATTTGGACAGCCACCTTCACATTTTGTTTTTTCCAAACGCAGCTTGTTTTCCATGAGACGGTTGTAGAGCTCTATTTTTTCTATCATATCGGTTGATCGAATGGTTTTGTGGACTGCAATTCCTTCCATACAGCAGCCTGAACGTAGAAAATGACTGGTCCAATCGTTTGGATTCGAGCAGGTCACGTCTTTATAGAACTCCTTCAGCTCCTTGTATCTTTTAGGCAGTTCGGCATTGGTTTCATCAAGCGATAATTCGTAGGCAAAGCGAAGTGCGGCCTTACCATTATAACAAACTTTTCCCACAGGTGGATTGGGGATCGGCATTGATAAGCGTTGTGCATCATTGAAAAGTTTGCCTTCATGTTCGGCAGCTTTATTTCGCTCGCTTTCGAGATAATCTAACTCTTCTTTCAGTTTTTCGAATTGATTTTTCAGTGAAGAATGTACTAGGTAATAGGTATAATAAGGGTGTTGTATAATTTCAAACTCTTCAATATTTGTGCAGGGAACAGATTGAAGCAATGTGGTGAGTTCCTTGGCTTTTGCATTGACTTGTTCATTCCAATATTCGTATGATTTAGAATTGTCTTTCGAACAAGCAAGGAAAAGTATAAATCCAATAATCGGAAGTAAAAAGGTAATTTTTTTCATGTTTGGCAAATCTAGGTGTTGTTATTTTTATGGTTGTAATCTGTCTACTCATATTTAATGTCTGCTTTTCCTTCTTTGCAGATCACGCCCAATGGTTTGCGATAAGGTATACAATTTATTCTGGGCGCCATCATTGGCTGGTATATTTCCATCAGCCGGTTGTTGTCATTGATCATATTTTGCAAGGTTGTTTTGTCAACGGATTTGTGATAGGGAAGGTAATTTGTCCCACATACTGTCTGCATTTCTATCATTTCCCATTCCGTAGCATCACTACATGCTTTGGGGCTAGCAAAGGCAATGATTTTACTGTATTTTTCATTGGATAGGGACTCGAGTTCCTTTTCTGTTTTGTTCTTGTAGGGATTTTCTAAATGTGACTCCGATTTACAAACAACAAAAAGCATACAGCATGCCATGAGAGTGGTTATACCCAAAATGGAAAGATTTTTCATAATGTTCGTCTTGGTTTTATTAATCAAACGGGTAATTCTTGGTCTTTGCTACAAAGGATTTCTATTAAGTTTTTGTTAAGAGAAATTTGATTTTGAGATCTATTGCAGATGATTTCTGTTGTGTTGCAGGTTTGAAACAACAATATGGTGATAAAAATGAAGTTTTAAAACAACATTCATGCAGAACTGAATGTATTTGAACCCTGGACTGGTAATTTTTTAGTCGATTAGGGCCATATCGACCTGCTTTCTTACATTGTGAGCTTGCGTTGGATAGGGTATAAAAATTATATAAGAACGGGGCTATCCAAATTTTGAATAGCCCCGTTTGAAAATTTATTCCGGACGATCTCTTGATTAGAAATTACCCTTATTTACATCCCACCAAAGTCTGGTACCGCCGTTGTCAGGTCCGCCCAACAAGGAGATTGCAGATTGTACTTCAGCTGCATTTGTGTTATATTCATTTTGTGGGAACGGTAAACGACGGATTTGTATTTTCGTGTCGATTAGTCCACCACTGTTGTTGACAACAACTGGGAATAGACGCGGATATCCTGTACGGCGGAACTCACTCCAAGCCTCTTGTCCTTCTGGGAAGATTGCCAACCATTTTTGTGTGATAATGCGTTCCAATTTTTCTTCGTTGGTAGCACCGTCATTCCATTTGATGGTCAGCGCACTCGGTGAATCTGCGTTATTCTTCGCATTGAAAGGATCCTCATAAGCTGCTGCCTTACTTGTATTGTCATTTAGGTAAGTGCTTAGACCCGCTGTTACACCCCATTGCGTGAAGGAAGTCTCCACACCTTTTTCATAGAGTGATTGCGCTGTTCCGCCAGCATTGTTCCAACCTCTCAATGCTGCTTCCGCACGTAGGAAGTACACCTCAGCAGCAGTCATTAATACCGGTGCTGTTGTCGCAACGAAAGTTGGCGTTGTACCTTCGGTATTCAAAGCCGATAGTTTTTGGTATTTATCCTTTTCGATACCCTCTGCACCTGTACGAATTCCGATGTATTTACCGGCGAAAGCTGTTGTGGTAGCATCTTTAATGACGGGAGCCATGTATTTAGAGATACGGGGGTCGTTTAATCCCACCATGTAGGACGACAGCGTGGCATTGATACGTGTATCAGCCCAGTTTTTGGAAATAAACCAAAGCGGATTGCTATAGGTTCCATCTGCTGGGATAGTAATTTTGAAGTTTTCGCTGTTGCTTTCCAATACGCCGCCATTTGCTGGATCCAATGCTTTTTCAGCTTGCGTTTTCGCTAATGCTGCATCGATTTTAACCAAACGCATCGCTAAACGAAGGCGCAATGAATTGGCAATTTTCAACCAATTTTTAAATCTGACCTGATTATCTGTATTCGGAAATACAAGATCGATCTGGTCTATTTTAGCAGCCATTGGGCTATCCGCTTTGTATGATTTTAATGCTGTTACAGCCTCATCGAGCTCTTTGAAGAAAGCAGCATATACATCGGATTGTTTGTCGTATGGAACGGTATTAGAGGTGCCTACTTTACTATATGGGATAGGACCATAAATGTCCGTAACACGGCTGGCCGCTTCTACTTTGATGACCAATGCCGAACCCCATAGTGCTGGATAGGTTTCTGCAAGCCCATTGCTTTTTAGTTTTTCAATGGATTTGATAACGTTAAGATATAAGACCTGAAACGGTTCGCCATTCCATCCATTAACCATCGCATAATTCAGGTTGTTCTGGCCGCTATTGAATGGTGTAGGGGACATGAAAAAGCCTGAAAATACATCTGCGTTCAGATTTTGTTGTACCTGATAGGAGTTAGGGTCTCCGGCACCGGAGAAATTATAGATAGACATCTGTGCATTTCTAAGAAAAAGCACAAGATCCTGTCCATCACCTTTTAAATCTTCGTCGGTAAGCCCAATATTATTTTTATTGTATTCTTCGAAATTCTTTGTACAGCTGGTCATTGTTCCTCCAAGAAGTAACATGGCAAGCGAGAATTTAACTATATGTTTGCTATTAAATTTCATTGTTGATCGTTTAGAAAGTTGCATTTAATGTAAGACCGTAATTACGCGTTGCAGGCATCATAAAGATATCGACGCCGCTCAACGAATTGCCAGTTGACATGGTTACCTCTGGGTCAAAAGGCGCTTTTTTCGAGATGTAGAATAAGTTTCTCCCTACAGCATTTACACGTAGTTTTTTGAAAAAGCTATCTTTTATATTGAAGTCATAACCGAAAGTTAGTTCACGCAATCTTACAACCGTTCCATCATAAATATATTGGCTGCTGACAGGACCTATACCCCCTGTTGATGTATACCATTTCTCGGCATCGACTACAGAAACAGGAGTTCCATTTGGTGTAACACCATTCACGGCAACTCCACCATTTGCACGAGCAGTTCCAGTTACTGCAGATACGCCATAACCATCCATTACAGATTGTGTAATTGACATTACTTCGTAATTAAACTTGCCGTCAATCAAGAAACTTAAATTGAAATTTTTGTAATTGAAACTGTTGTTCCAGCCCATTTGCCAAATTGGATTTGAATTCCCTAATTTAGTATAGGCATTGGTTTTTTGAGGAATACCATCTTCTGAAATAATAATCCTTCCTTGACCATCGCGAACAAAATCCTGCCCGTAAATATCACCAAAAGAACCTCCTACTTCAAGTTTGGAAGCAAAGTTGTTTTGATTTTCACCAGTTAGATTGAATTCTGGGACAGCATCAGCCAGTTTCTTTATTTTGTTTTTATTGTAAGTGAAATTGACGCTTGTAGTCCATTTGAAATCGTCATTTCTGATCGCATCCAATGATACTAATGCCTCAACTCCTTGGTTTTGGATGTCTCCCGCATTAATCGCATATTGCTTGTTTAATGAAGCTTGGCTGGCAGCGACTTTGAAGAACTGATTCGTCGTGTTTGTTTTGTAATAAGTCACATCCACATTCAGACGGTTGTTCCACATGCGCCATTCTGTACCGATCTCAAAAGATTTCGTTTTTTCAGGCTTTAATGTTTTTAAGAATGCAATGTCATTTACAGTCAATACAGCGTATGGATTTACTGTGTTTGTCAATAAACTGGTATAAGGAGGTAAGTCATTACCTACTACCGCATAGGAACCACGAACTTTGGCCATATTGACAAATTCAGGTAAGTTTAATTTGTCATTTAATACGATGCCCAATCCCGCAGATGGGTAGAAGAAAGATTTTGTTCCTGTGAAAGCTAATGTACTCGACCAGTCATTTCTCGCAGTCAAATCTAAGTAGATCCAGTTGTCATAGGCTAAGTTGGCTGATGCAAATACCGATTGTAATTGTCTCCGATTAGCGGATAATGTCGAAGTAACTGGAGTTGTTGTGTTTTGAATAAAGAACTGATTTGGAATTTTTAATCCCTCGATACCGGTGTTAAAATCTACTCCTTCGGTTTTCCAGTCTGTGATACTTGTTCCGACCAACCCTGTGATCTGAAATTTATCGCTGACATTGAAGTTCATGTTGGCAACGACATCACCGTATTGCTGAGTAATGGTGGTATTGGTGTAATTATAGTTACCATTTGTTTTTCCTAAAGGATTTGGTGTGCTCGCATAAACTTTGCGGTCCCAGACCTCCGAAGTACGGTCGACACTTCCTCTGGCTTGGATGCTGATCCATGGAGCAACCTTATATTTGGCACTACCATTTAAAAGCAAACGGTTACGGGTTGACCGTGTAGGGTTTCTATTGACGATCCACCATGGATTTTGTTGTGTTGTAGGGCTATCGCTTAGACTGAACCAATTTTGTTCATTCAGGTTACGACTCGTGTTGAAAGTTTCGTAATTTTTATAATCCGCAATATTTAAGCTTCGCGGTAATAGATAGGTTCCAACCAGTGGATTATAGTAAAAGCCCGTGCTAGGTGCGTTATCCAATTTCTGTGTAATGTAGTTGGCGCTCCCTTCAACGGTCAACTTATTATCAAAAAATGAAGCACTCTCCTTAAGGTTGAAATTGTGACGCATCAGGTCATTTTCTGGAAGAATACCTTTTGCAAGCGTATTCGCATAAGAGAAGTACGTCTGGTTTTTTTCATTACCTCCGGATAATGTCAATGAATTGGTGAAGTTGCTACCTGTGCGGAAAAATTCACCTACATTGTCATAATTTGCGCCATTGGTTTTGTCTCCCCAGCTAAACACACTGGTGTTACTGTTTTTACCACCTGAACCTTGACCGTACTGGTTTTGGAATTTCGGTGTCGATACAGCTTGTTCGATCTGTGCACTTGATGAGAAATTGATCGTTGTGCGGCCTTGTTTGCCTGATTTTGTTGTGACTAAGATAACGCCGTTGGCAGCTTGGCTACCATATAATGCCGCTGCAGACGCACCTTTCAATACAGAGATGTTTTCGATATCTTCTGGATTGATCAATGAAATAGGGTCGCCACCGTCACGCTGTCCACCGAAGACGTTGTCTGGCTGGCTAGCTAATGTCTGGTTGTTGATTGGAACCCCATCGACAACGTAAAGTACCTGGTTGTTTCCGGAAGCCGACTTGTTACCACGCAAAATAACTTTTGCTGAACCACCCGGTCCAGAAGAGCTGGAAGCAATGTTAACACCCGCGACTTTACCATTTAAATTATTGGCCAAGTTGGTGCTTTTAACTTTATTTAATTCGTCACCACTCACCTGTTGTGTGGAGTATGTTAAAGATTTCTGTGCACGGCTAATCCCCAAAGCAGTAACAACCACACTTTCGAGTTGCTGTGTCTGTTCATCGAGACTTACTGTTACTGTCGTTTCTCCAGGTCCTAATGTGACTGTTTTATTTTCATAACCGACAGTACTGATATTCAATATGCGGTTTTTGTCATCGACATTGATCTGGAATGCACCTTTCACATCCGTAGAACTTGCGTTGGAAGTACCCAATACTTTGATTGTGGCACCTGGAATAGGAGCTTTGGTTTTAGCGTCTACAACCGTTCCCTTTATCTGGTTGGTTTGCGCGTGCAATAAAGATGCTGAAAAAAGCATTGTTGGAACAATACCTAACACCCTTAATGTAGAGTATAATTTGTTATTCATATAGTATATGTGTTATATTCAGTTTTTTATATACATATTTTCATAACGGTGAAATTTCTAATGAAATGGGCTAATTCCATTTAGCATTTTTGGTTAGAAGAGAGAGATATTGAATAATCGGGGGGGCGAAATAAGTGATTATTTATAATAATATAAGCTATTCAATACCTAGTTATAGGAAGAAAGAGCGGTGTGATTTCCCTTAATAAAAATCTAATTTACTATAGTTGAGCAAAAATCAAAAATTTTATGAAACAAAAATGATACATATTATAAGTTTTTTAGGTTTAAAATATTGATAATGATTTATTTATGTGTTTTGTCATTTTTTTGAGTAGCAATAGTGATTTTGTCTTTCACGATAAGAAAGATGTGCTCTATGTGATTTTGGACCATGTACTTGACTAAAAAGTTATTGCCGGATATGTGTGACCTATCGTTTAGCATGTGCCCTTGATGCGGAAAAAGTCTCTTTGATGTTTTTGATATTAAATAAGATAATCGCGAGGAGTATAATTCCATATGCAACATACTTAATTGGCGAAACAGGTTCTTGGAAGTAGGTTGCCGCTAAAGTAAATGCGATCAGTGGATTGATATAGAGGAGAACACCGGTCGTTGTCGATGAAATGCCAATGAGTGCATACATGCTCAAGAAAAGGGGGATGATCGTAAATAGAGACGCGATAAGAAATATGGTGCCCCAAAATATGGGTTCTGCAGGAATTGTATGATGATTGTAGATCAGTTTGGGGATCACAAACAATGCACATATACTGAGTTGGATCACCAGTTGATTAAGTTTGTCAAAACCTGTAGAAACTCGTTGCACGATCAGATAGAAAGCGTAACAGGTGGCAATAGTAATAGCCCAGAGTACATCATGTAATGAGCCATTTGCGAGTAGACATACGCTGCCGAAAGCAATAAAAAGTGCTGTTTTTTGCCAGATCGTTAGCTTCTCCTTGAGCATGAGGTAGGCTCCTGCCGCAGTTATCAAGGGACAGGTCAGATAGGCTAATGCTGCAGACTGAATGCTGATATGGTTGACCGCATAGATATAGGTAAACCAGTTTCCAAAGATGAATGCCGAGGCGAGCAGGGTAAGACAAAGTTGACGGATCTTGTCTTCTCGAGGTAGAAGCTGGAACTTACGAATGTCAGCTGTCATGGTTTTTCTTCGAAATAACAACAGGTATGCCCAGAGGACCAGCAGCGCAGTTATTATTCTAAAATACAGAATATCCTCGGCCGGGTAGCCACGTATCCACCGTACAGGGATAGACATAAATCCCCAGATAAAAGGGGCCAAAAAAGCCGCGAAAAGATATTTTCCGCGGCTTGTTGTTTCGTTGCTATTTTCCACGGATTAATCTTTCCAGGCAATGACTGAAATTTCGACATTGACGTTCTTGGGAAGGGTTTTGACCGCAACACACTCGCGTGCAGGCTGCGCTTCTTTAAAATATTCCGCATAGACTTCATTGACTAATGCAAAATTGCCCATATCACTTAAGAAAATCGAAGCTTTGACAACATCTTCAAAAGTATATCCCGCATTTGTCAGGATGGCTTCAACATTTTTCAGCACCTGGTGTGCTTCGTCTTTTACACCCGAGGAAATTAACTCCATTGTTTCGGGAACCAATGGGATTTGTCCAGAGACATATAATGTATTACCGGCTTTAATTGCTTGGTTATATGGTCCTATTGCGGCAGGAGCTTTGTCGGTATTTAAGATTTCTTTTTTTGACATGGATGACAGTGTTTAGGATGTGAAAAATATTTTGTAGATCAGCCCCAATAAAAAGATAATAATAGCCGTTGCATTAATAATATGCATCGCTTTTATGCTTCCATTTGTCGGGCGATCTGCGTTACGCTTTCTAAAAAAGTACATGGAACTAAGTTACAACAGTAAATTAGAAAGTGAAAATGAAAAGATCAAAAACTTTGAAAGTACTCCTTGTAGGCTATGAAACAAAATCTTGTACAAGTGGCTGGTTTTTTTTGAATTTTGGTAACTTGGTAATGAAATAGAATTTATATGAATAAGATAGCATTAATTGGTGGCAGAATATACACTGGAGAGTCGATTTTGGAACAAAAAGCATTGCTGATCAGCGAAGGTAAAATTGATGGGATTGTCTATGAAAATGAAATACCATCTGATTATGTCAGTTATCCGGTTAATGGGGCCAATATCTGTGCCGGGCTGATCGATCTCCAACTATATGGTGACGGCTCGGACCTCTATTCGGCAGAACGAAGTGTAGCTTCTCTGGAGCGTATCGCCGAGGGTTTGGTCCGTAAAGGCACAACTTCTTTTATGATGACCCTGGCGACCAATACAATCCCTGTATTTAAGGATGCTATTCGGGTGGCAGCAGGCTTTCGGCACGATGCATTTTTAGGATTGCATCTGGAAGGACCCTTTTTGAATCCTAAAAAACGAGGTGCGCATCCCGCGGAATTAATTATCGAGCCTACAAAGGAAAATATTGACGATCTTTTGGTGGGAAATCAGGTTGTCAAGATGATGACCATAGCACCGGAGTGTATAGCGGACGATGTCTTAAAGTATTTGCAGGGCTATAATTTGCTGCTCAGTGCAGGACATAGTGATGCGACCTTCGAAGAAGGAACCCACGGTTATGATCTTGGGATTCCAACAAGTACCCACCTGTTTAATGCAATGTCGCCTTTACATCATCGTGAAGTCGGGTTGGTCGGCGCAATTTTTAATCATCCGACAGCGCAAGCAAGTATTATTGTCGATGGGCATCATGTAAGTTTTGAAGCAGTGAAAATTGCAAAACGTCAGATGGGAGCCCGCCTGTTTATGATTACCGATGCTGTAGCCGCGTGCGATAAAGATATTTATCAGCATGTATTGAACGATGGATATTATGCTTTGCCGGACGGCACCATTTCAGGAGCCGCAATCTCCTTGCTTGAGGGGGTAAAAAATGCTGTGCAAAAGGTTGGCATACCACTCGATGAAGCGATCCGAATGGCTACGCTGTATCCCGCAAGTCTTTTGAATAGAGCGGATATTGGAAACCTTAATAACGGAAGCATGGCGAATGTCATAGTCTTTAACGACGACTTTAAGTTGGAGCAGGTGATCTTCAAGGGTGAGTTAAAGCGCTAATCCATTTCGGGAAGATTGACCGACTGGCCGAGATTGACTAATATTATACGTATCTTCGTTAGTTATTTTGAAAAAACACTATTCTATAGATTGATGAAACGTTCCCTATTATTTTTAGCGACAGCATTTTTTGTTTTATCTTCTTGTTCATCCAAGAAAAATAAAAAACAAGAGCCTGTCAATACCACAACTACTAATGTCGAAATTGTAAAAAAAGATCCGCCGACGGTACCAAAGCGCGAGCGGGTGAAAAACACAATTGAGACAAAAGAACAACCAGTTGCAGAAAAAAAGAAGGAAATTGTTGTAGACTTACCCAAGTTACCACGTGAATTTCGCGCAGCTTGGGTGGCGTCTGTTGCAAATATCAATTGGCCCAGCAAGAACAATCTGAGTACAGCTGAACAACAACAGGAAGCGATCGGTATTTTGGATTTTTTGAAAAACAATAATTTCAATGCCGTTATTTTTCAAGTGCGTCCATCGGCGGATGCATTTTATAAAAGTGATCTTGAACCCTGGTCTTACTTTTTGACCGGTACAGAGGGACAAGCACCTTCCCCTTATTATGATCCACTCGATTTCTGGGTGGAACAAGCGCATAAAAGAGGAATCGAGCTGCATGTTTGGTTGAATCCTTATCGTGCCCATCATACCGCTGGCGGTGCTGTTACTTCAGCTTCTATGGCGCGCAAAATGCCCGAATCGGTTGTCAAATTGAAACAGGGCTACTATTGGTTTGATCCATCCAAAAAATCGACACAGGATCACGCAGCACGCGTGGTTATGGATATTGTTAAACGTTACGATATCGATGGTGTGCATTTTGACGATTATTTCTATCCTTACGCGGAATATA
This sequence comes from Sphingobacterium sp., assembly GCA_031286695.1. Taxonomy (GTDB): domain Bacteria; phylum Bacteroidota; class Bacteroidia; order Sphingobacteriales; family Sphingobacteriaceae; genus Sphingobacterium. The sequence goes on from JAITTY010000011.1 coordinate 258,966, forward strand.
ATGGAGGCCAGGATTTCCCAGACTCGGATAGTTATAATGAATACAAACGTAATGGAGGGGATCTATCGCGCGGTGACTTCCGTAGAAATAGTGTCAATACCTTTATCGAACGTATTTATAAGGATATTAAGAAAGAGAAGAATTTTGTGAAATTCGGTATCAGTCCATTTGGCATCTGGAAACCAGGCTACCCGTCGGGTATCCAAGGTTCCAGCCAGTATGATATGCTTTATGCAGATGCTAAATTATGGTTGAACAAAGGCTGGATAGACTATTTTGCTCCGCAGCTATATTGGCCTATACAGCCAGCCAAACAGAGTTATACGGCTTTGTTAAAATGGTGGGAAAGTGAAAACACACTGGGACGTCACCTTTGGCCAGGTATCAATACGGTGGGCAGACGTGGTCCGGAATATGTTCAGGAAATTGTCAATCAGGTGGAGGCAGCACGTACACTATTGCCAGATAATCGGGAAGGTGTAATCCATTGGAGTCTGGCGGGGTTGACCAAAAACCCAGCCATGACACAAGCTTTGGTGAATGGACCTTATCAGGTGAAAGCATTGGTGCCTACTAGCCCTTGGTTGAATGCTAATCCTTTATTGAAGCCGACTTTGCTGGTAACTCCACAAGGCGGTAACGTCTTTTTGAAATGGCAGCATCAGCAAATTGATCAGGTCGCAAAATGGGTACTATATCTCAATTACGGTGGCGTATGGCAATATGAAATTTTGGATCCCGGGGTCACAAGCAAGGATATTCCAGTAACATTGAACAACAAAAAGTTGCAGTATGTTGCGGTAAAGGCGGTTGATCGTTTGAGTAATGAGGGCCCTTATGCTGCTGAGAAGATAAAATAACGAGCTGTTGTATCATCAACACTTAAAAAAGGGATATCTGAATTTTGGATGTCCCTTTTTTTGTAATGGTGTCATTATTTATCTGCTGGGACTACCGGTTGGCTATTATCATTCTTGGTATGTGCGAAGTCATGAAGGTTTTGTTTTGAATTGTAATCTATCCAAGGTAAATTTATACGTATGGAAGAAATCTATAAAACGGTAAGCGACTCTGTGATTCGGATGTCACAGCTGATGTTGCCCTCCAATGCTAATTTTGGCGGCAAAATACACGGAGGTTATATTTTATCATTGATGGATCAGATCGCATTCGCTGTAGCATCCAAATTTTCTGCGCATTATTGTGTGACGGCGTCCGTTGGCAAAGTTGATTTTTTGAAGCCTATTGAGGTGGGGGAATTGGTGACATTGATCGCTTCTGTGAATTATGTCGGTAATTCTTCTATGGAAGTCGGTATTCGGGTCGAAGCCATGAATATTCAGACGGGTGAAACCAAGCATTGTAATTCCTCTTATTTTACGATGGTGGCAAAAGATGAAACAGGCAAGCCTGCCCGGGTGCCAAGGTTAATATTGGAGACCGAAAAAGATGTATTTCGTTTTTACCGCTGTGTGGTGAAAATGGAGGTGGACAAAGAAAGAGACCGTGCGATTCATGATCTGGAGACAGATTCCGCCGAACAACAGGCTTATATCAAACAGCATTTTGATGTAAAGATCGATCTGGCTCCATAACGGAACGAAAGCTGTTCGCTGTTTTCTACCATTCGAAAGTTCCCAAATATTTACTATCTGTGCATTCGTCACTTCCGTCTGTTTTATAGAAAAATACATAGATGTGGTAGGTGCCGATGTGCTGTTGTCGTTGAAGTTTCACAGTCTGCGTTCGCAGGGCAAGTGTATTCATGTTTTCATTGGCAAATGCGACTTCTTCCGGGCAATAGAGAAGCAGTCGACAGCTGCTCGTATTAAGGTCAGAGACAGCACTTAGATTTGCGTCATAATTCCAGGACAGTGTGAATGTTTCTGTCTCTTTATCTACCTCAAATGTATAGGAGGTAATCGGGTTAGGTGTTCCTTTACTAACACGGAAGTTCTCATAATTGATGGCATAGCCAGTTGCAGTTTTTTCTATAGCGTTATTGAGGTTGTAGGACATGGCATTGCTATAAGCCTTTTTATTGAGGTTATAGTTCTTAAATCCGATCCGTAATAGAACTAGCATTGGAGAGATAAATTTTTGGATAAGGGAAAAACGCGAACGTGACTGGATTTGATCCGCAGAAGGTTTTTTTTTACTTTTCTTAGGTAAGCCCCTTACATAGGTTGTATTTCCTTCTGTAACGAAAACCACTGAGCCTGCTTTACCCGAAAGTGCACCATTTGCACCGTTTTTAATGACTGCCATAATATAAGTTAATTGGGATAGATTATTTATTTAAGTTATGAAATAAATAATAATTTGTCAATACCAAGTTCGATATTCTATCGGATTTTCCACATTGCTAAGTCGGAGTTTAGTCGGTATTTATTCGCTTGCAACCGAAGAAGCACCGAACGAGCACCGAAGAAACGCAGAAGATGATCTCTATTAATTAACGTAAAATGACGATAGATAGGCGGCATTTTCTTGCATAAAAGCGATGTTATTTGTTGGATGATGCGTGATATTGGTGGTTTTGTTGCAATAGTGTTTTGTTTTTTAGCTGTAATGTAGGGGAATTAGGGTGCTAAATGCTTTTATATGGTGTTTTTGCTTTGATTTTGCTGTGATGTGCGTTTTTGTCACTATTTTTATTGGGTTTGATGGGTTTTTTGCTGTCATATTATGCGTTAATGTGTTTCTTGTTATTTCTTTTTCAAATAATTGCGCATAAGCTTGCAAAAATAGGAAGCTTTTCATAGTATTGTGTAGTAATTGATATAAACCTAGGGTTGGAACCGCCCGTTATGGAAAATTATTAACAACTAACTAAAAACCATGAATAAAAAATTTCTCTTATTCTGTTCAGGGGTGATGCTGTCAACCAGTTTATGGGCACAGACCAAAACTGTAACGGGTAAAGTGACGAATGCCTCTGATGGTGGTACTATGCCTAATGTAACCGTGAGCATCAAAGGTAAGGCTGTCAGTACCCAGACCAAACCGGACGGAAGTTTCACAATCAATGCGGAGCCAGGCGACATTTTGATTTTTAGAGCCGTGGGTTCTCAAGAAAGACAGCAATTAGTTGGTGCCAATGCAACGATCAACGTTGCGCTTTCAGGAAGTGAGGAGGCGCTTGACGAGGTTGTTGTGACGGCAATGGGAATTAAGAAGGAGAAGAGAGCGCTCGGTTATGCCGTTCAGGATATTAAATCTGATGAGTTGATGAAAAATAAAACCGCGAATGTGGTCAATTCATTGGCAGGAAAGATTGCTGGGGTCAATGTGACACAATCTTCGGGGTCTGCTGGTGCGGGGGCACAGATTATTCTGCGGGGAGGTACGTCGTTGGAACGTGACAATCAGCCCTTGTTTGTGGTGGACGGTGTAATTTACGATAACTCCACTATTATCGGTGGAAATAGTGCTTTTGATGGTGCACAAGCGACAGCAACATCTAACAGCAATCGCGTAATGGATATTAACCCCGAAGACATTGATAATGTGTCGGTATTAAAAGGTCCGGCTGCTGCTGCTTTATACGGATCAAGAGCTGCTGCGGGAGCCATTATCATTACCACGAAGAAAGGACAAGAAGGCCGTGCTGAGATTGGTTTTTCAAGTCGTTTTTCAAATAACTGGGTTAATCGGTTGCCGGAACAACAAGGAAAATACAAATGTGGCTATTACAACAGTGCAGGGGTACTGGATGATTATACGACACAGTCCTGGGGTGAAAAGTTTGGAAGTAATGACGTTGTATATAACAACGTGAAAGATTTCTTTCAGCATTCGACGGTATTTGACAATACAGTTAACCTATCGGGTGGAAATAAAAATGGATCATTCTATCTTTCTGGTTCCCGCTTTGATCAAAAGGGTATAGTTCCTAATACAAGCTTCGATAAAACGACGTTTCGCTTTAACGGCGATCAAAAATTTGGCAAATTGACGGTCGGTGCGAATGTTGGATATTCGCTGTCAAATACAGATAAGACATTGACTTCTGCTGGTTTATGGGGATCTGGTGGCACAGGAGCGATGGAGTCCCTGTATAGCTGGTCGCGAAGCGATAATATGAAAAAATATCTTAACGATGATGGGACGAAATATCGGATGTTTGAAGGGCGTCAGCCACTGGAGTCTGATATTGAGAACCCTTATTGGACAATCAATAAAAATATATTGGGCGATAATACCGAGCGTATTACTGGAAGTCTCAATGCAACAATGCCCATCTTTGATTGGTGGAGTCTTACCTATCGTGTAGGGATGGACAGTTACTTAACTAAAAACTCCACGATTATTGGTGAAGGCGCGGCAATCAAAAAGCCTTGGCAAAAGGGGATGATGTCAGAAAGTGATTTCAAATACAATTACTGGTCGTCCAATATCATGTCCAATTTCAATAAAAAAGTAGGCGATTTTGACCTGGGAGCTTTAGTCGGATTTTTCTCTGAACAAACAAAAACGACTAATAATAGACGTATGGGCTATCATTTTGAAGTGGACGATTTTTATAGTTTCGAAAATATTGAGTTAGCCAATAAGCAATTTAGCGTTAATAATACAAAAAGACGCCTTTTTGGTTTGTACGGAGAGTTAAGAGCTTCGTATAAAAACATGTTGTTTTTGAACGTCACTGGAAGAAATGATTGGACGTCAACTTTACCTGTGGACAATAGATCCTATTTTTATCCTTCCGTCGGCGGTAGTTTTGTGTTTACGGAGCTGCTGAAAGACAGTCGTCCAGATTGGTTAGATTTTGGAAAGCTAAGAGCGTCCTGGGCTCGCGTGGGTAAAGACGCAGATCCATATGTTACAAATACCTATTTGTGGAAGCCGATTCAGTATTTAGGGGGTATTGTTGGACTAGGGAATAATTGGCAAAAAGGTAATCCGTTTTTGAAGCCAGAGACAACAGGCTCTTTTGAGGTTGGTGCCGAATTGCGCTTCTTTAAAGGACGACTGGGTATAGATTATGCCTACTACACTAACAATTCCTATAATCAGATTCTTTCCCCTCGTTTGGCGCAATCCATCGGTTATATTTTTGCTTCTGTTAATGCTGGTGATATTTACAATAAGGGAATGGAGCTTTCTTTGACTGGTAAGCCAATTGTGAAGAAAGATTTTGTTTGGGAATCGACGTTGAATATGTCCAGAAATAAGGGGACAGTAGATAACTTGTTGGCAGGGGTGAATATTCTATATGTCACAGATGTGCAGGTTGGAAATGCAAAAGCGGCTTCTTTCAATGGTGGCAATTTTATGGGGATTTCAGGTTCGCAATGGACGCGTACTCCTGACGGAAAAGTTGTGTTGGATGCCAATACAGGTATGCCAATAAGTGATAACCAAGTGACTTATGATATTGGAAATCGTGAACCGAAATTGACGGGAGGATTTAATAACAGCTTGACCTATAAGAATTTTAACCTATCCTTCTTGTTTGACTTCCGTATAGGTGGCGATATCTATAACGGTACGGATTATGCGATGACAGTCAACGGTATGAGCAAGCGGACCGAGGATAGGGATCAGCTGGTATTGGATGGTGCAATCCGTAATGGCGGAACGAATGATGCTCCGGTGTACGAAAATAAAACATTTACATTTTTAGCGGATCAGATGTATGATGTTAAGGGGGTTTCAACGAGTGGGAGAAGTATTATCCAAGAGTATTGGAAAGATTACTATGCCCGCGAAAGTGCCAACTTTATGGTGAAGACAAACTGGTTGCGCCTACGGAATATTTCAGTGGCCTATAATTTCTCGGATGGTGTACTAAAAAATGCTGGTGTTTCCAAAGTGGTGAAAGGTTTGACCGCTACATTGACCGGAACAAATCTTTGGTTGTTGACTAACTACAAGGGATTGGATCCAGAGGCGTCAGCTGCGGGGTCTGGTGTGAAGGGTTCTAGTTCGGTGGGTATTGACTACAATGGCGTGCCAAGTACAGCTGGTGTTATGTTTGGTTTAAATTTTAGATTTTAAGATAGAAAAGTCATGAATAAATATAAGAGAATAGTCTCATTTCTGTTGGTTCTAACTTTATTTTCCTCCTGTAGTAAAAATTGGTTGGATGTCAATGTGGATCCTAATACACCATCGAGTACTGTTGCTTCGGTGCAAAGTCGTCTGGCTTGGATACAGCATTATTATTTGTATGCGCAGGGTACTGCCGGGACACGGGCAGGTTTTGTGACGCAGCAGTTGACCTTTGTCAATAGCGCGGCGTCAAATAGCATGATTGCCGGTTGGAATCCTGCGGCGGGAATGTCTACTACGCCTTACCAATTTTTCTTTATAGGGGCAGGAGCCAATTTTAAGGACATGGAAGAGAAGGCGACGACAGATAAGGCTTACCACTATCTTGGTGCATTGCATACGATCCGAGCGATGGGTTTTATGCTGATGACGGATTGGTACGGTGAGATGCCGTATACGGAGGCTTTAGGGTCGTACATAACCCCAAAATTTGATGATGGAAAGGTGATTTTCGAGGGGTGTCTTGCTGATATTGACAAAGCGATAGCGTATTTCAATATGGAACAACCTGCTGCCACTGCGCCATTGTCGGCTGGAGATAGCTGGAATGGCGGTGATGTTGGGAAATGGTTGAAGATGTGCTATGGGCTTAAGGCAAGATGGTTAAATAATTTGTCAAAAAAGAGTAACTTGTATAAGCCCGATGAGATACTGGCGGCACTTAATAAAGCAGCTACTTCGGTAGGAGAAAGTACAGTTGTATCGCATGTTGATGACAAGTCTGACAATATTGGGGATATCCTATTTGCTGATCCGGTAAAAACCTCGATTGTATTTGATAATGCCGGGATGAATACCAATACCCTGGTTACAAAATGGTACGAAAATATTTTGACCAATTTTGATAATAAAGGTGTCGAAGATCCTCGGGCGGATAAGTTGCTTCCTTGGGCAGAGTTTGGTTCGCCAAAGAAATTTGTTCGTTCTAAAGGAGTGGATATGCAGTCGACTATTCGTATGAATTCGGGGCCCATCGCTTCCTCTTATAACGATCAATCTGTTGCAATTCAAAGCAATGGGCGAAGCGTGGCTCCACACTCTTGGTATATTAATAATGCCAATACCGCACGTTGGGGGGATACCGTTTATGTTTCTGTCAAGAGCAGTTCTATAGGTTACGACAGCGATGTGTCGGATATTTATAAATGGAATGATGGTACGGTTGCGGCCTCAGGTACTTTTTATTCACGACCAGATGCGCCTACTCATTTGGTTGCCTACCCTGAAATGTGCTTTATCAAGGCGGAAGTTCTGTTTAATAAAGGTGACAAAGCCGGTGCTTTTAATGCGTATAAAGAAGGGATTAAAGCACATATCGATTTAATGAATATTAAGTTGAATTCGTATGGAAATATTAACGTGAGCAAATCACCAATGGCGCAGGTAAAGATTGATAATTTCCTGAATAATGGTATTGGTACAGCTGGGGATATTACGCTTGCTAAAATTATGACGCAAAAATTTATAGCACTTTCGTTTACCCAGCAAAACTGGAATGATATGCGTCGCTACGACTTCAGTAGTTCAGTATATCCAGGTTGGGCTGTTCCTTACGAATATACGGTGACGGCTGCTGCGCAGTTGAAAATACCGCAAGGCAAACAGTTCAGAAGAGTACGTCAGGTTTCGCATGAAATCAATTACAATTCCGATAATTTAAAAGCGTCTCACCCAAATGCGTTAAATGACGATATATGGTCATTCCCGGTTTGGTGGGATATCAAAGAATAATTTAAATTTGAAAGCCGCAACTGCGGCTTTCTTTATCTAATTCGTTTTGTCATGAAATATTGTATCCATTTCTTCTTCTTTTTTATGCCGTTTGTGCTTTTTGCACAATCACCCAAGATTATTCAAAAACCCATTACCTGGGATAAAGATCGTATTCAGCTTTCGTTGGATTACCTTAAAAATAGACATGGCTTGACGCAGTCGGCTCCTGTTATTCATCCCAAAATGGTTGTTGTGCATTGGACAGCAAATAATAGCGTGAAAGCAACCTTTAATACATTCAATCCTACACGGCTTCCGGGAAGACCTGAATTGACCAAAGCCAGCGCATTGAATGTTTCTTCGCAATTTGTTATCGATCGTGACGGTACGATTTATCAGTTTTTGCCAGATTCTATTTTTGCACGGCATACCATAGGTCTCAATTATTGTGCAATAGGGATAGAAAATATAGGTAGCCGCCAACATCCATTAACGGATGCGCAATTGAAGGCAAATGAAGAACTTATTCGTTATCTCGGTAAAAAATATCCCATCGAATTTGTTTTAGGTCACCACGAGTACCAACGTTTTAAGAAAACGAGCTGGTGGAAAGAAACTGATCCCAATTATATCACAGGTAAAGATGACCCGGGGGATAAATTTATGAATGAGCTAAGAAAGCGTCTTGCTGATCTGAAACTGAATCCTCTACCTTAGTGCGCTGTTGATAGCAATCAATTTCGTCCATGCTTTCAACCGGCATGGATTGATTTTCGCTTTCGAAGGATGGCTTGTTCATGAGGAAAGATATAGGCTGCTGGTTTAATTGCTATGCAGGTTTGCCGTATTATGCTGTGTTTCTGTATAGCTTTAATTGTATCTTTTATTTTACAAACAGGTGTTTTTAATACACTTAGCTTTCTCTGTTGCCTTCTTTTTTATTTTGATTAATTAGCTTATTATTAGGTGTTTGTGTTGTTTTTTGGTTTTTATATTTGGTTATTTTATGCGGATATGAGTTGTTGTTAAAAACTTTATACAGATAAATATTTGTGTTATTTTGCGTTTTTGTGAGCAATTTAATTTTAAAAACGAAAACTTCTACTTATTTTTATTCTGATTTTCAATTATTCGTGCATAAAGACGCAAATTGTGCCTGATCTAATAGTCTATTTTTATGATAAAAGATGCCTTGCTAAAACTAACCTTTATTATTTCCGTTGTTGCTTTTGTTTCTTGTGGAAGCTCGTTAAAGTCTACACAGGTTAATCAAAAAAACAACAATAATACTTCTACAAATGTGGTCAATAATGTCATTGTTCCGGGAGCGGATCAATTTGCCTTATACTTGCCGCAATTGAAGGGAAAAAAAGTGGGCATCATGGGAAATCAGACTTCCATTGTTGGAGCTGATAAAAAACATCTTGTAGATGTCTTGATCGATAATAAGGTTGATTTAAAGTTTGCTTTTGCGCCGGAACATGGCTTTCGTGGGAATGTTGAGCGCGGAGAGAAATTCGGTAACGATGTTGATCAAAAGACAGGTTTACCCTTGTTTACGCTTTATGGAGGCAATAAGAAGCAGGATTCAATAGTCAGGTCAATTGATGTGATGATTTTTGATCTACAGGATGTTGGGGCGCGTTTTTACACCTATATTACTTCATTGCACCGTGTGATGGAGCTCTGTGCAAAGCATAACAAAAAGTTGATCATATTGGATCGGCCAAATCCAAATGGAGACCAGGTCGACGGTCCTGTACGTCATGACGACAAGTTTAAATCCGATGTGTCTTGGCATAAGATCGCCATGATACATGGCTTGACAATTGGGGAGCTTGCACAGATGATCAATGGGGAACACTGGTTGGAGAATGGTCGTCAGGCTGATATACAGATTGTAAAGATCAAGAACTGGGATCATAATAAGATGTATGATCTGCCTGTGGTTCCTTCACCAAGTTTGCCTAACCATCTTTCTGTTCGTCTTTATCTTTCACTTTGTCTGTTTGAAGGAACGGATATTTCTGTAGGACGGGGGACTGATTGGCCGTTCCAAATTTTGGGGTATACAAATCCTGTTTATGGATCCTTTACGTTTACACCTGGCGAACGTCATGGTATGACTAAGCATGTGGAGGGGAAAGGAACGAAAAACTATGGTGTCGATTTGAGAGGTTTGAATGCAGATAATCAAAAGTTTACATTGAAATATTTATTGGACTTTTATCAAAAGACTCCCGATAAATCCACTTTCTTTGCTAGGCCTGAATTTTTTGATAAGCTGGCTGGAACAGATCAATTACGTAAGCAAATTCTTGCAGGAGAATCTGAAGCTCAGATCCGTACTTCCTGGGAAGCTGATTTAAAAGTATATAAGCAAATGCGTAAGAAATATCTGTTGTATACAGATTTTGAATAAATAGCAAACCAACAATATTAACATAATCATTTATTTTAAAACTTACAGTGACGCGTTAAGTTTTAATTATAAACTCTATTCCTGGATATTTTATACTGATGAAGTGGGGAATTCTCATTGAGGAATCCTATTACATGTGTTTTAATATCATTAAAAGCCGTTTTTGTTTCATTATATTGAAACTAACGCGTCAATAGTAACCAACTAAATTAACCAAATAATGAGAAAATCATTGCTATTTTATGCAGTAGTGCTCTTCTCTTCTTCGCCTGGATTTTCCTATGGGAATTCTTTGGCGCGAAAGATAGAGGGCTCTTTGTCGGATGATATGACGTCATCTGCTACAAAAGACATTCAACAATTAACGGTAAAAGGCTATGTGTCTGGGGTGTCTGGTGTGCTCAAGGGGGTGACGGTTACAGTAATTGGAAGTTCTGTAGCGACACAAACCGGTTCCGACGGCAGTTATTCGATTCGTGCTACGATGGGGGCTAAGTTGAGGTTTTCATCGATAGGGTATCAAAGTAAAGAAGTGATTGTTTCTTCCGGTTCTTTATCGGTCACCTTGGAGGAAGCGAGTCGTAGTATAGATGAGGTCATGGTGACGGCCGAGTTTGGTATGAAGCGTGTTGGTCGGGCTATTGGATCTTCTGTTCAGCAAATTGATGGGGCTACAATTAGTGAGTCCGGGCGTGAGAACTTTATCTCTGCGCTTGCGGGGCGTGTTCCTGGATTGAATATCACGTCAACCAGTGGAACGCCCGGTGCGTCAAATACAGTTGTACTAAGGAATATCACCTCAATATCGGGCAATAACCAACCTTTGTATGTTGTGGACGGTGTTCCTATGAACAATTCAACCTATGACCCGTTAAAAATGGCCGGTGGCGGTGGGGATACCTATTCCGTGCGTAACTTGGACTTTTCTTCGAGAGGGGCAGATTTCAATCCGGAAGATGTAGAATCAATTACAGTACTAAAAGGTGCAGCAGCAGCGGCACTTTATGGGTCCGATGCGTCAAATGGGGCGATTATAATTACTACGAAAAAGGGTAAATCCGGTAGCGGAACAATAACTTATAGCAATTATTTTAAATGGGATAAAGCCTATGGGTATCCGAAAATGCAGACTAAATATGCCAACGGCAATTTCGGTACGACGAATTATTATAACACGGCACGCTGGGGTGGTCTTTATCCAGAAGGTATGACGCTTTATGATAATTTTGGGGCTGTATTGCAAACTGGCTATCAATCCAGGCATAATATTTCATTAGAGGCTGGTACGGATAAAGCAAGTATTCGTGGGGCTTTTTCGCAATTGGATCAGAAAGGTGTGATCAAGAATACCGATTATGACCGGACAAATTTGAGTATAGGCGGACGTGCAAAGGTTACGGATTATCTTAATTTTGAGGGTAATATACAATATACAAAAACGGGAAATAATAAAGCTCTACGGGGTACAGATGGTCCCCTGTATCGGGCGATGCGCTGGCCGATAGTTGATGATATGAGCGTGTATCTGGCCCCGGACGGAAGTCATATGAAGGTCCCAAATTATTATGTGGATGAAGATCTTTTAAATCCACTCTTTGCGATCAATAAAAATAAATTTTATGATGCTTCGGATCGTTTTTTTAGCACCGTAGCATTAAACTTTACACCTATTGAGCATACTTTTTTGAGAGCGCAGCTAGGATGGGATGTAGGTATGCAAACTTTTACAACCTCGGCACATCCTTATTACGCCAATAAAAATGCTGGGGTGGGGCAATTTAATCGTGTTCAGGCTAATTTCTCAGATCCTACCGTCAATATTCTTGCTGGTTATAATAATAAATTTTTTAAAGACAAGTTTTCGTTCTCTGGACAGGTAGGGTATCATCAGCTGGAAAATGGAGTTGTGAGTACAGCTTCCAATGGGACCAAGTTTATTATACCCGACTTTCAGTCCATTAATAATACAGACCCTTTAACACAGGTGACTACACAACAAAATACCAAACGAAGAATTCAGGCAATATCTGCTCAATTTGAGTTTGGTTATAAAAATTTAGCCTTTATCACGCTTCGTGGACGTAACGATTGGTCTTCCACATTGCCCGTAAAGAATAATAGTTATTTCTATCCCGCCATCGAGGGGTCATTTATTCTCTCTGACTTACCTTTTATGAAAGCGGTTCCGGCTATTAGTTATCTGAAATTGCGAGGTTCAATAGCGCGTGTGGGTAAAGATGCCGGACCTCTCGAGATCGATCCGCAACTCATGGCGACCGGTCTTACAGGTGGCGGATTTAAATATAATTTTACAGGGCCAAACCCTAATCTTCGTCCTGAAATGACGACTGCGCGTGAGATCGGTATGGATCTGCGCATGTTGCATGATCGGTTGAATGCAAGCTTTACCTATTTTGGGACTAAAAATGAGGATCAAATTGTCAAAGGGTTCCGTTTGAGTTATGCTACGGGCTTCGTGCTCAATACAATGAACGTCGGTTCATTTAAAACTTGGGGCTGGGAAGGATCTCTCGATGGCGATATTATCAAAAAAGCTAATGGGCTAACCTGGAATTTAGGTGTCAATGCTTCTCATGGCGGGTCTGAGGTTCTGTATTTACCTAAAAATGTGACAGAGTATTATAATGCTTATACCTGGAACTCTGGGAATATTCGTAATGGGATTATGGTTGGACAGCCCATTACGACATTGACGGGAAGGGCATATTTACGCAATGATAGGGGGGAGGTGCTGATTGACCCATCGACAGGAGCTCCATTGGTGGATGCGAATTGGTCGGTCATTGGAAATCGTGAGCCAAAAATACGTTTTGGTGTTACAACGGCGCTCTCTTATAAAAATTTCAGATTGTCAGGTCTGTTTGCGGGGCGTATAGGAGCAACTGTAGTGAATGGTACCAAGCGTGCTATGATGACAGATGGAACAAGTTGGGAATCTGTGGATCTGCGCGAAAGAGGTCCTTATATTTTCAAAGGCGTGTTGCGTGATGGAAATGAAAATACCGATAATCCGACATACAATAATATCGCATACGATTATCGGATATATGGCGCTACTACTTATGCCGGTGGTGATGAAGATTGGTTGGAGAAAAAAGTTAACTATTTGCGTCTTCAGGAGGCGCGCTTGTCGTATCGAGTGCCTAAAACGTTGTTGAGCCGGGCAAAACGGATTTCTGCTATGGATATCTATGTTGTGGGTAATGATCTGTTGACCTGGACGAATTATTCGGGTATTGATGCGGTAGGTAATACGGTATCAGCTGCAGCGGGCGGAACTGGTGGTGAGGGGTATGACATGTGGTCTATACCCAATCCGCGCGGATTTTCTGTTGGATTAAGTATCACATTCAATTAAAAAACTGAAAGAAATGACTAGAAGATTAATATTATTTGCCATGTTGCCGCTTTTATCTGTCATCAGCGGCTGCAAAAAATACCTAGATGTAAATCATAATGTTGATGCTCCCGCATATGTAGAGGGCTATTTATATCTTGCTGGTATAACACAGCAATATCAAGGGATCTATTGGGATGCTAGGGCTATCGGTCCATTGAGTCAGATGATGGGAACTACCAATGCGACCTTTACTCCGTTTGCCTCTCATTATTACCCTTCGGGAAATGATGCAGGCGGCGAGGTGTGGCGCATGACTTATTGGAACCAGGGGATGAACCTGGAGAATATGATTAATCAATCCATTGCGGCCGAGGATTGGAGTCTTGCTGGGATCGGATATGCTATTAAGGCATTTAGCTGGGATGCGATGACTAAAATACATGGTGAACTTCCGATGAAACAGGCTTTTCTACCAGGAGTGCTCACGCATGATTATGATTATCAAAAAGAAATCTATGCACAAGTGAGAGCTTGGGCTTATAAAGCGATCGAACTGCTGGAAAAAGAGGATAATCACAATTATGGAACAAAGATCAGTGGTAACGACTATATCTATAGTGGGGATAAAAGCAAATGGATTAAGTTTGCTTATGCCGTCATCGTAAGGAACCTTGCCTCCTTAACGAATAAAACTAATTTTAAGGATGAATATGCGCAAGAACTCCTGAAGGCTGCTGCAAAATCTTTTCAGGGTCCAGAGGACGATGCGACATTAAAAATTGCTGGCGGATCGCAGTCCGCTCCTTTCTCGGAGTATAATAATTTTTGGGGTACAGCTCGGAATGTCCTGTCCTATGATTATTTTCAGCACGAGTATGCTGTGCAGGTATTTACAGGTACTGTGCCGGAATATAATGAATCTACAGGAGAGAAAGTTCGGGTGCCAAACAATGTCTATCGCCCGTTTAAACTTGCTTCTGAGCAGATTGTAACGGATACTATGGTGAATCTGCCCGGACATTTTGACCCTAGGGTTGCTGTCAAGCTGGGGACAACAAGTAATCCGAAATATCTGGATCTTGGGAAAGCGGATAATGTCAAGGCTTACAAATATTATGGTGGTGCATTTACTTCGAAAATTGGACCAATCGGGACAGCCCCTTCATTTTATGGGCGAAATATTGCTTCTACCTGGAGTGGGACGGAGCATGATGGTATGGGGCATTGGTTGTACCGCGATGATGCGCCTTATATTTTAACTACTTATGCCGAAATACAGTTCTGTTTAGCTGAAACATACTGGAAACTGGGCAACCGAAATGAAGCATTCAATGCATTTAAAAAGGCGGTAGCGGCTGATATTCAGACGACGGCGCGTTATGTTTATCCGGGTAAAGAAGGTGCCGCTACAGGTGGAGATAAAATTACGAAAGATCTGTTCAATACACTTGCTGCAGAGTATGTCAATGGGCCATTTGTTAATAACTTATCGACATTTACATTGTCACATATTATGATGCAAAAATGGGTTGCCCTTTATCCTTGGGGGGCCACGGAGGCCTGGGTAGATATGCGTAAATACCAGTATGATATTGCTTATACGGGAGAATATCCAAGTAAAGGTAATGGATGGACCCAAGCTTTGCTTGAGCAGAAATGGGACACAAATCCAGCTAAAGTATACAAAGGTTTTTATCTTGCCCCGGCGCAGGTTGATAGTAGGAAGGGTTCATATGATGTGCGGAATGAAGGGGCACCTTGTTACCGCTTACGTCCGCGTTATAATTCGGAGTATATGTGGAACCTCCAATCTTTAGAAGCCTTGCAGCCAATTGCTGGAACTGCAGACAATTACCATACTTCTATCCCTTGGTTTGCATATCCGGGGGAAATGCCAGCGGCAAAGTAACGGCGGTTACTATAACTTTAAAATAACATAACATGAAAAATCTACATAAATTTTTGATAACGCTACTCAGTTTGCTGCTTTTTTCAGCCTGTAAGAAGAATGTGGTAGAGTATCAGGCAACGCCGATCGACGATGGGGCTACAGCGCAGTTTCAGCTGCACTATATGGTTCCTGTAGCAACAGGTGCTGCAAACAATATTAACAAGGTTGAGCTGAATGGAAAACTTCTGGTAAACCAGACAACGCCACTGGTGGTGTATAATTTTCTTCCAAGTGGTTCTGTAGGACGTTTCTTTGCTGCGGAGCCGGGGAAGGTAAATTTGAAGCTGTATAAAGGGGCTACAGATAACCTGGTATTGGTTTATGATCAAACATTTGATCTGCCAGCTGGAAAATCCAATGTTGTTGTGCATGATTTTAATAAACCTCCGGTCGTTATCGTAAACGAAGTGCCTTACCCTAAGACAACCACTGAAAATACAGGTACAACTGCTTGGGTTAAGTTTTATAATTTTCTTTACGAGAGTGCAAATACACCCACAACTCTAAAATTACAGTATCAATATCAATATACTGTTAATAATGAAACGGGGCAAAAGAGTGAATGGGCGAATGTTGGGAAACCAGTTTCATTTGGTGAGGCAACGGGCTGGGAGCCAGTGACTGTTAATAAAACGGTGATTATATCGGCAGGAACTGCACGTATTGATTACCGTGCCCGTTTGATCGGTGCGGATGGATCTGATCAGGGCAGTCTGGTTGTTCGAAATAGTACTGGAAGTATGGTGGATTACACAGATTGGTGGACGGCTCAGATTGGACGTGTTTATCACCATATGTTAGCCGGTTTCCGAACGGCGACACCGGTTGCCGGTGTTAAGCAAGCTACAGCGTTGTAGTTGATGATATAGTATGCTTAATTTTTAATGGACCCCTGTTTACCCCCATCGTAAACAGGGGATTTTTTTGTTGTAATTTCTTTAAGCTCTGAAAGTACACTGACTAAAAGATAGGATTCGGGCGTATTGGAGTTGTTGGTGGATTTAATTGTATCTATATTGTTACTTTAATGTGTATTTAGTACACTTTGTTTTTTGTGTAAACAAGGCACATGCTCCATTTAACATTATTTAACGCCAATTTTTATTTTTTATTTAATTGCACGTATATTCTTTTTTATACTGATTTATGCGTTTTTTACAATCAATTTGATATGAATTCACTTATATTTTAGTTGTTTATGCTGTATTGTGCGGTATTTGTGCTAATTTTAGCCTGTTAAGCTAAAAATTACTGATAAACTAGCAAAAAATCATTTATTTTAAAACTCTATAATCAATGAGAAAATTTGTACTATTTTCTGTTGCTCTTGGATTGAGTTTTCCTTCTGAATCCTATTCTTTTACAAAAAAAGAAGGTTCTTTGAATAGCAATAAGTTAACTAATGCTTTTCTAAGCCCTTCGCTAAAGAATGCGGTTCAAAATACGGTGCAAGGTACTGTAACGGATGGAAAAGGTCCAGTCTCTGGGGTAAGTGTGTCTTTGATCGGCGGTACTGCGTCAACAAAGACAGATACTCAGGGGCATTTTAAAATTACAGCTGCCGTGGGAAGCAAGTTGCGTTTTTCATTCGTTGGATACGTGACGAAAGAGGTTACTGTTACTTCAAGCTCACTTGATGTAACTTTGGCTGACGATAATCAAGCGTTAGACGAGGTGGTTGTTGTCGGTTACGGTACCCAGAAAAAGGGTAACCTGACAGGGGCTGTATCTACGGTCAATGTAAAAGATAACCTGCAAGGGCGCGCTATTGCGGATGTTGGTCGCGGTATTCAAGGTACGACGCCAGGTCTGACAGTTGTTGTGCCGAGCGGGGAGGTTGGTTCTGATCCAGTGATGAAGATTCGTGGTCAAATGGGGTCAATTACAGGCGGGTCGAGCCCACTTATCTTGTTGGATAATGTGGAGATTCCAAGTATTCAGTTGGTTAACCCTGCGGATGTAGAGTCTATTTCTGTACTGAAAGATGCGGCGGCTTCTTCTATTTATGGTGCTAAGGCAGCATTTGGTGTTGTATTGATTACAACAAAAAAAGGAGCGCAAGGCGGTGATAGCTTCAATATCAATTATTCCAATAACTTCTCCTTTCAGAATTCAGCGGTAGATTATAACATGGGTGATGTGAATGCCCTGAAATACTCTTTGGAAGCAGCTGAACGTGTCGGAGAATCTGAGACAGGTGCATTTTATAAAATCAACCGCGAAAGTTATCAACGGGCACTGGATTGGAAACAGAAATACGGTAATTCAATCGGTGCAAATGATCCAACGGTTTATGGTCGTGATTGGTATGTTAATCCTGCCGAACCTACGAAAAAGTACGGTGTACGTACCTATAATGTGCAGGATTACATGATCCGTAAGGCGGCACCTACTTCTCAGCATGATTTAAGTATTTCGGGTACATCGGGTAAAACACAATATAATCTGAGTATGGGATTGTTAAATCAATCCGGTATGATGAAAACAACAGATCATGACAAGTTTAACCGTACCAATGCGGCGTTGCGTATATCATCTGAGATTAATAAATACCTGACTGTGCGTGGTGGTGCTATGGTATCACGTCGTAAAAAGGAATATCCTTATACAACAAATTCAACGACGGCGGATCCATGGTTGTATCTTTACCGTTGGAGCTCGTTATATCCAATGGGATATGATGAAAACGGTAATATGATCCGTAGTCCATGGAGTGAGACTTCTTCAGCAAATACAGCGAGTTTCCAAAATAACTACATCAATTTAAATTTAGGTGCTACTGTCAATATCAAGAAAAACTGGAAAGTTGATTTTGATTATACATTCTCCAATCAGGAGGAAATCACAACGCAGCCCGGTACACGTTTCACTGCTGCAGATTCTTGGGTAGCAGGTGTGGCTAGAAAAGATGCTGCAGGTAATCCTGTGTATGTTAACTCGGATGGTCAAATGGTTGCTGCTGGTGCTACAGGTGCAATGGCAGCATATGATCTGAATTATTATATGTACACTGCGAATGGCGCAAATCCAGATCATTTTTTGAGAGCTTCGGGTGCTCGTCGTAATAATACAATCAATGCTTTCACAACCTATAATTTAAATCTGGACGATGATCATGATTTCAAATTTATTGCGGGTGTTAACCGTGTGACTTTGGATTATGAGATGAATTCCTCTCAAACATTTAACTTATTGGATATCCAAAATCCACAATTGGGTTTTGGTGTCAATACATCAGCACAATTGGCAAAGGGTGATGCTGCATGGGAAGCACAGTTAGGGTATTTCGGACGGGTGAATTATGCCTATAAAAATAAATACCTTGTGGAAGCAAATATTCGTTACGACGGTTCGTCTAAGTTTCCAAAAAATTTGAAATGGCAATGGTTTCCATCTTTCTCAGCAGGTTGGGTAGCTTCGGAAGAAAGTTTTATGGAATGGGCTAAGCCTACTCTTAATCAATTGAAGTTTAGAGGTTCGTGGGGTTCTATCGGCGATCAGACTGTGCCACCAAGTTTATATACATCCACCATGATTCCGGGTGATGTTGCTTGGTTGGGAGCTGATGGTAGCCGTTACTTCACAATTGGAACTCCTTCAGCTGTACGAAGCGAATTGAAATGGCAGCGTATTGAAACGACAGACCTAGGTTTGGATATGCGCATGTTCAAAAATAAATTCGGATTGGTCTTCGATTGGTATAGAAGAGATACTAAAAACATGATCGTTCCAAGTGGCGATGTCAGTGCAACGTTTGGCGCTCCTGCGCCACAGGGTAACTTTGGTGCGTTACGTACACAAGGATGGGAGTTGGCGCTAGATTTTAACCATCGTTTTGAAGGCGGTTTTGGTTTTAATGTCAGAGGGACGTTGTCGGATGCTAAAACGACTATTCTGCAGTATACAAACACACGCGTGATTTCAGATTACTATAATGGTAAAGATGTGGGTGAAATCTGGGGTTACCGTACAGACAGATTGTATCAAGCGAGCGATTTTGAATATGATGCTTCGGGCAAGCTGGTTACAACGACAGTAGCAGGGAAAGTGATGAATAAGCTTTCTGATCCAAATGGTGCTTACAATACATTTCCGACAAGCAGTAACTTTAGGTTCGGTCCTGGTGATGTGAAATTTGCTGATTTAAATGGTGATGGTCAGATTAATGCGGGAGCTGGTACCTTGGACGACCATGGTGATATGGAAGTTATCGGTAATGAAACACCGCGTTATGAATATGGTTTCCGTTTGGGATTTGACTATAAGGGTTTTGATCTTTCTGGATTTATGCAAGGTGTTGGAAAACGTCAGATCTGGGGTAATGGTTTCTTAACGATTCCGGGTTATAATGCTTCGGATGGTGCTATGCCTTCAGCAATTGCAGATAATTTTTGGTCTGCGGATCATACCGGTGCATTTTATCCAAGAGCATATAATAATGCAGCTAGCAATGATGCGAATAATATGGTGAAACAGTCCCGCTACCTGTTGGATATGTCATATCTACGTATTAAAAACATTACGCTTGGCTATACACTTCCTTCAACACTTACACGGAAGGCATTTATTAAAACGGCAAGAGTTTATACCTCATTGGAAAACTTCTTCACCTTTGATAAGTTGAACGGCTTACCGGTAGATCCGGAGGCAATCAATGGTTTTTCAATATTTAACGATAAGAACTATAATTCTGGTAGAACAGGTGTAGGGACGCCTATGTTTAAGTCGGTGTCGTTTGGTGTTCAGGTTAATTTTTAAAATTTACAACAATGAAATTTACAAAGAAAATAGCATTTATGGCGCTTGGAGCAACGTTGGTGCTATCATCCTGTAATAAAGATGTGCTTGATCGTAATCAGCTGACAAGTTTGGAAGATGAGAAAGGCTGGGGTAATGAACTTGCATTGCGTTTGTACGCTAATGGTTTTTATGCCAACTATTTTACGGGATATAATTCAGGGTATGCAACGGCTTACGCGCCGGTAACGGGTTATAATTTTTCAGACGATTTAACGAAGAAAAATATTCAGGATAATTTTGAAAACACCATTCCTTCAACTCGTAAAAATCAGTACTCCAGTACAATCGCATTAATGGAGACTCCCGAAATGATCCGCGAATATGCGGGGCCTACATGGAGTTTTGCCTATGTGCGTAAAGCAAATATTTTTATCGATCGGATAGAGAGTAAAACAAAACCAAATATTAATGACGAAACATACCGTCATTGGATGGCTGTTGCCCGTTTCTTCAGAGGTTTTGAATATAGCCGACTCGTGGAAGTGTTCGGTGATGTGCCTTATTACGACAAGGAACTGAAAGATACTGAACTGGATTTGATGTATAAAGATCGTGACAGCCGTGCGGTTGTAATGGATCATGTGTATGATGATTTTCAGTATGTATTGGATAATATGCGCACAAATGATGGGAAGCAATATTTGAACAAATATGTGGCGGCATCGTTTATTTCGAGATTGATGTTGTTTGAAGGCTCGTTCTTGTATTATCACAATTTAGATAAGGATCGGGCTAAGAAATATCTGGAAATGGCTCAAAAGGCGGCAGAGGTAGTTATGAGCTCTAATGCTTATAATTTTAGCAGTGATTTCAAAAGCTTATTTGCATCGGAAGATTTAAGTGCAAACAAGGAGGTGATTATGTATCGCGCCTATGATGCAACTAAGAGTGCTACTCATAGTGTGGGATCCTATAGTAATGGTACCGAAAGTCAGGGCAATGCGGTAAATTTGATGTTGATCAAATCCTTTATCTGTAATGATGGTAAGCCTTGGCAAAATTCTTCGCTTGCCAATGCCAATAGTTTTACATTGAAAGATTTGGCTCTTACCCGCGATCCACGTTTTGAAGCTTCCATCTATGAGAAGCCACTGACCTCTTCATCAACGCTTTTCTACGCGTATAAATTTGCATCGCGAGAAGCATTGACGTATCTGGGGAAAACTTATCCGGCGGCATGGGGTTCTAATACAAATACATCGGATGCACCGGTAATCCGCCTGGCGGAGGTTGTCTTGAACTGGGTTGAAGCCAAGCAAATTTTAGCAGAAGGTTTTGGCGGAGCTGCGGTAACGCAGGCTGATATTGATAAATCAATCAATGCTATCCGTAGCCGTCCGCTTGATGCTGCAGCAGCTGCAAAAGGTGTACAGAAAACAGCTGCATTACAGATTGGTGCAATTGCAAATGATCCTTCACGTGATGCTGACATTTCACCTTTAATGTGGGAAATTAGACGCGAAAGACGTATGGAGTTTGTTTATGAGGGGCTACGTCTGCTTGATATTAAACGTTGGAAGAAGTTAAACTACATGGACTTTAGCAAAAACAACGATTATTTCTTGGGGCCTTGGATCAACGTAAAACAAGATATGCCAGCCTTGTTGGTGGATAGTAAAAAGGGATTGCTGAAAGTAGTGGATGCGAATGGTAATATCATCTCTTATGATGGCACGAATGGTGATAAGCTAATTGGTTATTATCGTGTGGAGGATGTGCAAAATCGCGAATCATTTACAGACCGGTCTTATATTTCGCCTGTTGGATTAGAACAGGTAAATGAATATGCTGCGAAAGGCTATAAATTAACACAAACAAAAGGGTGGTAATTTAATCACATATTATGAGGCCTTGTCTAAGTTTTTAGACAAGGCTTTTTTATGTCTATAATGGCCAAAATCGTCAAAACACACCTAAATCGGTATCTAAAATACTTTGCATAAAAACGCATTTTTATTTTATTATTGCGCATAAAAACGCTATTTTTAAGAAAACATTACGCATGAGGTTTCCAATTATCACCTTTTTTATTGCATTATCCTGCGTTTTTAACGTTGCGATGGCACAGCAGTCCTTTAAATTTGCTCACGTAACAGACACACATGTTGGTGGTGCAACAGGAGAGGAAGATCTGCGACGTACTGTAAAGGATCTGAATACATTGAAAGATATTGATTTTGTTATCCTATCAGGTGATATCACCGAGTTTGGCGCGGATCATGAATTAAAGCTGGCGAAGCGGATCTTAGATAGCCTGCAGCTGCCCTGGTATGTTATCCCGGGAAATCACGATGGAAATTGGTCTGAAAATGGAGCCAATACTTTTCGCACGGTGTTTGGTGGCGAAACCTTTTTCTTTAAGCATAAAGGTTATGCATTTATTGGGACTAATTCAGGCCCGAATATGCGTATGAGCCCAGGTCAGATCCCACGTGAAAACTTGGTCTGGATGGATTCAATTTTTGCAGCGAATCCTGATAAGCAGCAGCCATTGATCTATATTAATCATTATCCGCAGGATTCATCTTTAAACAACTGGTTTGACGCCTTGAAAAGAGTCAAAACGCGGAATGTTCAGTTGGCACTTTGCGGACATGGCCATATCAATAAATTATACGATTGGGAAGGGATTCCGGGTGTTATGGGAAGGTCAAACTTGCGTGCGAATAAAGACGTCGGTGGTTATAATATCGTGACCATAGCTGATGGTAAAGCAACTTATCAAGAGCGTAATCCCGGAATGGGGACGCAAGAGAAATCTTGGGTCGTCGTCCCTTTATTTAATCATCATTATGAACATGAAACAGCAGGCTACCCAAGGCCCAGTTATGCTGTGAATA
Source organism: Sphingobacterium sp. (assembly GCA_031286695.1). GTDB lineage: Bacteria > Bacteroidota > Bacteroidia > Sphingobacteriales > Sphingobacteriaceae > Sphingobacterium. The sequence continues at coordinate 282,110 of JAITTY010000011.1, forward strand.
AAAAATATGCAGATCAGGTTAAAGTTAATTGGACTTTTGAAGATGCTAGTGATATCGGGGCGGGGTTAGCTGTTTACAAAAATAGTGTCATTACATCAAACACAGCGGGGGAGATCTTTGCACTTGACCTGAAAACTGGCAAGAAGTTATGGGCATTCCGTACCGGTGGTAAGGTTTATTCTACTCCGGCTGTGTGGAAAGGGATTGTTGTGGTAGGTTCATCAGATCATGCAATCTATGCGGTAGACGCTCAGCATGGTAAGTTACTGTGGAAGGTGCAGACGGAGAAAGCGGTCTTAGGTTCACCGCTGCTGCATGAAGGTGTGGCTTTTATCGGTGGTTCGGATGGTAAGTTTAGGGCGCTGGATATCAAGACGGGAGCTGTAAAATGGAGTTTTGATCAGGTCAAAGGATTTGTGTCTACACTGCCAACGTATTATTTAGGGAATGTAATTTTTGGTTCCTGGAGTAATGGATTCTATGCGTTAGATGTCAATACAGGTAAGCTTTCGTGGGAATGGAATAATGGACAGGCCAATCGGATGTTTTCTGCAGCAGCTTGCAATCCAGTGGGAGCAAATAATCGTGTCTTTGTGGTTGCGCCAGATCGTTTTATGACAGCGCTGGATGCGAAAACTGGAGCGGTCATCTGGCGGGAAAAGAAAGACACCATTCGGGTGCGTGAGTCTATGGGGTTGGCAGCAGATCATAAATTGGTCTATGTGAAGACGATGGATGGGGACCTCTTGGGTATTTCGGTTGCTGGTAACAATATGGATGTTGCCTGGAAGTCCAAGCTTAAATTGCCCTACGAATTGACACCTTCTGCTATTGTAACCAATGGCAAATTGGTGTTTGTGCCGAGTCATTCGGGTTTGCTGTCCGGAGTTGACGCAAAAACAGGCGCGGTAGTATGGCAATATAAAATATCCAATGGAATGGTTAATCCGGTTGTGCTAAATGGTAGAAATACGGTGATAGCGAGTACGATGGATGGCAAAATAGTTTCATTACAGTTTTAAGCAATCGATTGAAATGATCTTTTTGAAAATAAATGCCTTGATATGATAAAAAAATGTCTAAACTTCTTAAATTTACGTCAAGATTTTTTGCTTGTTTTTGCATGTTTTGTTTGTAACTTTGCGAAAGCACAGCAAAATGCTTGGATTAGAATAAACCAATTGGGCTATACTCCGGCGGGCAAGAAGGTCGCGGTATGGGGAGGGAAATCAATCAGGCAGCTTCGTTCTTTTGAAATTAAAAATGCACAAACGGGTAAAACAGTCTATGTGCATCCTGTAGGAAAAGATTATGGGGCGTATGGTCCTTTTGTTCAGAGCTTTCGTTTTGATTTCTCTTCCGTGCAGGATACAGGACGCTTTTTTGTCCAAGCTGGAGATGTAAAGTCTCCAACATTCCGCATTGCGCGGGACGTTTACAAAGGGGCAGCAGATTTTGTACTGCGTTATATGCGGCAACAACGGACATTGTTTAACCCTTTTCTGAAAGATAGTTGTCATACACACGATGGGTTTGCGCTTTATGCGGGAAAAGCCGGTATTCCGGATAGTTCGCATATCGATGCAGGCGGTGGCTGGCATGATGCCTCTGACTATTTGCAATATGCGACAACGTCGGCAAATGCCACATTTCATTTGTTAGCGGCTTATCGCGATTTTCCAAAGGTCTTCGGTGATCTAAAGCAAGCAAATGGTCTTGACGGAAAAAATGGTCGTGCCGATGTGTTAGATGAAGCAAAATGGGGATTGGACTGGCTGTTGAAGATGCATCCCAAAGCCAATCAAATGTACAATCAGATTGGTGATGACCGGGATCATGCAAGCATGCGGATGCCAAAGGAAGATCCCTATTATGGACGTGGATTTGAAAGACCGGTGTATTTTATTGATGGCGAGCCACAACAGCGTGGCAAGTTTATGAATAATACAACGGGCACAAGCTCTACTGCTGGTAAATTTAGTAGTGCTTTTCGCCTGGGCGCAGTGTTGTTTAACAAAGAAGATCGGAAGTATGCAAAGTTGCTGTCGAAGAAATCGGAAACGGCTTATGCCTATGCAATGATAAAACCTGGCGTGACGCAGACAGTTTCTGTGAAATCACCCTATATTTATGCAGAGGATAATTGGGTCGATGATATGCAGTTAGCTGCAGCAATTGGTTTTTCGACGACAAAAAAGGAAAAATTTGCGCAAGAAGCCTTGCGATATGCTCGACAAGAAAAGATTACACCTTGGATGGTAAGCGATACTGCTGCACATTATCAGTGGTACCCTTTTATCAATCTTGGACATTATGAGTTGGCAAAAGGATTAAAAGGACAAGATCGCGAGGAGATTGTTTCCTATTATAAGCAGGGGATCGAAGAGGTCAATCGGAGAGCCGAAAAAAATGCATTTTTTCGGGGAGTTCCCTTTATCTGGTGCAGCAATAACTTAACTGTATCTTTTGCGATCCAATGCCTTTGGTATAAGGAACTTACGGGAGATACATATTTTGACGAGCTTGCTCAGGCTAATTTTGACTGGTTATTCGGGGCGAACCCTTGGGGTACGAGTATGGTATATGGCCTTCCATCATGGGGCGATACACCTGTTGATCCGCATTCGGCGTTTACCTTTCTGGGGAAACATCAGATCGATGGTGGTTTGGTTGATGGACCTATTATGGCATCCACGTATCGTAATCTGATCGGTATTAAGTTGAATAATCCGGATAGCTATGCAGCGTTTCAAAGTGATTTGGCGGTCTATCACGACGACTATGGGGACTATAGTACCAATGAGCCCACAATGGATGGAACCGCTTCTTTAATTTATTTGCTTGCGTCAAAAGAGGGTAAGGCCATGGAGGAGCCCGCTGAAAAAAAGTAACAAGGGATATTTTTGGGGCTATTGTCCGGGGCGACTCGACCAAGCGGAAGGTGGCTTTGATATTTACAGGTCATGATTTATCTGAGGGTACAGCAGAAGTATTAGCGAGTCTAAAAAATAATGGCGTTAAAGGCTCTTTTTTTCTGACAGGTGATTATCTCAGGACGCCAGGTTTTAAATCGTATGTCCGTCAGATGTTAAATGATGGTCACATGGTGTCGGGGCATTCGGATAAACATCTTCTCGTCAGTGACTGGGGAAGTAGGGACGTGCTTTTGGTCAAACGTGACTCTTTTGTCGCTGATCTAAAGGCAAATCTGACGGCATTGGAAAGCGTGGGTGTGGATAGTGGAAATTTGTCCTATTATATTCCTTCGTATGAGTGGTATAATAGTGAAACAGTCGATTGGGCAAAAGCGGTTGGTCTAAATTCGGTTAATTATACACCAGGAATACGGACTGCGGCTGATTATACCTATCCTGAAATGGGGAGGCGATATTTATCGTCGACAGAGATTATTGATAATCTCTGGTCCTACGAAGCTCGATTTGGGCTTAATGGGTTTCTGATATTGATTCATATGGGGACCGATGATCGGCGGAAAGATAAATTGTATCATCATTTGGATGATATCATTAATATATTAAAGGGAAAAGGGTATCAACTTGTGGATGTACCCGATTTATTGAAATAAAGAAATACAATATATACTAATAATGGTAAATACAACGGAGAAAGATTCGAATTATCAGGATTTGGACAAGATGTCTGTGCATGAGTTATTGACGAATATCAATAATGAGGATAAATCTGTGCCACTTGCTGTAGAGCAGGCTATCCCTCAGGTTGAAGCATTGGTCAAAGTCACTGTGGAGAAAATGAAGGCTGGTGGTCGAACTTTTTATATCGGCGCTGGTACAAGTGGTCGTTTGGGGGTGTTAGATGCGTCTGAATTGCCTCCTACTTACGGTGTGCCATTTGAGTGGATCATCGGGCTGATTGCTGGTGGGGATACCGCCATTCGAAAAGCGGTTGAATTTGCAGAGGATGATCTGGAGCAAGCCTGGAAAGATATGGAAGCATATGATATTGATGAGAACGATGTTGTGATCGGTATTGCGGCTTCGGGGACGACTCCTTATGTTATTGGCGGATTGAAGACGGCAAATGAGAAGGGGCTTGTGACGGGATGTATCGTCTGTAATGGAGGTTCTCCGATTGCGGAAGTTGCTCAATATCCTGTTGAAGTGATTGTTGGGCCAGAGTTTGTTACCGGGTCTACACGAATGAAATCAGGAACGGCACAGAAGCTTGTATTAAATATGTTCAGTACTGCAGTGATGATCCAACTGGGCAGGGTCAAAGGGAATAAGATGGTCGATATGCAATTGTCAAACCATAAGCTGGTCGGCCGTGGTGTACGTATCATTATGGATCAAACCGGGGCACCAGAAGAAGAGGCGGCAGCTTTACTCGAACAATTTGGGAATGTGAGGCAGGCGATAGAAGCCTATCAGGCTACCCATTGAGCATAACCTATTAAAAAATCACCTATTTTAAAAACAAACTATGTCACCAGTAATATTATTATCTTTTATAATAATCTATTTTGCGGTTTTGCTTGCTGTAGCTCACTTCACCTCGAAGGGAGCTTCTGATAACTCTACTTTTTTTGTTGCAAACCGGAATTCTAAATGGTATATGGTTGCCTTTGGGATGATCGGCACTGCGCTTTCTGGGGTAACCTTTATTTCGGTACCAGGTGCCGTCGGTGCTTCCGAATTTAGCTATTTTCAATTTGTTCTTGGGAACGCCGTTGGCTTTGTCATTATTGCCTATGTATTGCTTCCGCTTTATTATAGAATGAACCTGACTTCCATCTATACTTATTTGGAAGAGCGTTTTGGGCATACAACCTACAAGACAGGTGCTGCTATTTTTTTGGTTTCACGTACGATCGGTTCGGCATTTCGTCTTTATTTAGTGGCCATTGTGTTACAGCATTTTATTTTTGATGCTTGGAATGTGCCTTTTGCGATTACAGTCGTTATATGTTTGGTGTTGATCTGGATGTATACCAATAAAGGCGGTTTAAAGACAATCATTGTAACAGATACCCTACAGACTACCTTTTTAGTGACAGCAGTGATCCTTTCCATCTATTTTATGGCAAAGGGATTGGATTTTGGCATTGTGGATACTTTCGAAGCTGTGAAAGAAAGTAGTTACTCCAAGATCTTTTTCTGGGATGATTTCGTTGGCAGTAAAGCAAATTTTTGGAAACAATTCTTGGGAGGAATTTTTGTGACCATTGCCATGACAGGGCTTGACCAGGATCTGATGCAGAAGAACTTATCGATGGGGACCATTAAGGAAGCGCAAAAGAATATGATCACTTTTACAAGCGTATTTGTGGTCATTAATATTTTCTTTTTAGCTGTCGGTGCTTTGCTGTATATCTATGCGGCTAAAAACGGAATTGATGTCACTCAACTGGCAACACGTGATTATCTATATCCGGAAATCGCATTAAACCACTTGGCTATTGTTCCAGCAATCATCTTTATGATGGGGCTTACGGCGGCTACTTTTGCAACGACGGATAGCGCGCTAACGGCATTAACCACCTCCTTCTGTGTGGATTTTTTGAATTTCAATAAAAAAGAAAACCCTAATGATCCGGCTTTGGTAAAACAGCGTAACTATGTGCATTTCGGTTTTTCCATTATCATGCTGCTGGTTATTCTGATCTTCAAACTGATCAATAATGATTCGGTCGTAAATGCCATCTTTACTGCGGCGAGCTATACTTATGGACCTTTATTGGGCTTATTCGTTTTTGGAATCTTTACAAAATATGCGGTGCGTGATCGCGCTGTACCTTATATCTGCGTACTTTCGCCTACCGTATTGTTTTTACTTAAAACCTATGTTATTGAAGTGTACACGCCATATGTTATTGGATTGGATCTGATTATCATTAATGGCTTTATTACTTTTGTGATGCTTTTGATCAGCTCTCCGGGTAAAGCCAGTGAAAAAGCATTGTCGCACAATTAGTGCTTTTTAACTATAAAAATTTTCTTCATTGCTGGGCAATGTAAACACAAGTATTGATTTTGATTTGTACGTACAGAAAAATTAAGTTAAGTTTGATATACTTAGTTTTTCTGTACGTATGTATCATAGCATAAATGAGACTACGGAATTTATCCGTAGAAAAATTGGAGATTTTACTCCAGAATTCGGTATCATCCTGGGTACTGGTTTAGGTAAGTTGGTTGATGAAATTGAAGTCGAGTATCAGCTGATGTATTCCAATATACCTAATTTCCCTATTTCAACTGTTGAATTTCATTCTGGCAAGCTCATTTTTGGAAAACTGAGTGGGCGCAATGTGGTCGCTATGCAAGGAAGGCTGCATTACTATGAAGGTTACGATATGCAACAGATTACATTTCCGATCCGTATCATGAAGGTTCTGGGTGTGCAGAAATTGTTTGTTTCCAATGCAGCGGGTTCGCTAAATCCGGATGTGAGAAAAGGGGATCTCGGTATTATTGAAGATCACATCAATTTATTGCCAGACAATCCACTTCGCGGACAAAATCTGGCTGAGTTTGGTCCACGGTTTCCGGATATGAGTGAACCTTATAACCGAAAGATGATCGATCAGGCTCTTGAAATTGCCGCCAAGCATGCTATTGTTGCAAGAAAAGTTGTTTATGTTTCTTCTGCTGGCCCGAACTTGGAGACAAAAGCGGAATATCGTTATATGCGGCTTATCGGTGGCGATGTGGTCGGTATGAGTACCGTTCCTGAAGTTATTGTCGCTAATCATATGGCTCTTCCAGTATTTGCCATTTCGGTTGTTACGGATGAAGGCTTTCATGAACAGCTTAAACCCGTATCACTACAGGAAATTGTCAGTGTTGCCGAGAAAGCGGAACCTAAAATGACATTAATTTTGAAAGAATTAATAGCTTTGCAATAAATTGCATCTTCATGTAACACTGTTGAGGGAGAAGGTTGTTGGATTTGTGTGGGGTGAAGGGTAATTGGTTCATTCAGGTGAATTTAGCTTTTTTGGTTTTTATATAATTTTAGATGAAGTTGATCGTACGCATACTTGCCGCATGGTGTGTTTTATTTATTTATTCCGTGGATGTCATTGCACAGAGCAAAGAAGATTGGAGCAGTGCATTGGATTCGGCGCGAGCTAAGGAAGATGGGAAGAAGGATTCCGTTATCCTGTCTGCGAAATATATCCGATATGCAACATTGGATATGTTAAAAAAAGCTACTTATACACGTCAGATTGATACATCACATCATAATTATCAATATTATAATCCGCAGAACTTACCCTGGAACCCTAGTGTGAATCTTGGCTCCTATGGCTTGGCTACGCGTGACCTATTGTTCCAGCCTAAAAAGACCATTGGTTTCCAGTCTGGTTTTACAGCATTGGAACGTTATTTGTTGAATCCTGATTCCATTCAGTATTTTAGAGCTAGAGCTAGGTACTCCGAATTGTCGGCAGTGGGTTTCTTTTTTAATGACCAGGTTTTTAGGGCGCGGGTAGCCCAGAATATCAATTCCCAATGGAATATGAATGTCGATTTCCATTCGACTAAAACAGATGGCTATTACCTCAATCAGAATTATTCAGACTTAAAGGCTTCGGTAGCCTCCTGGTATGAATCCAAAAATAATCGGTACAATCTTTTGATCAATGCGGTATTTAACCGTTTAGATGCCATGGAGAATGGATCCATCACAGAAGATCTTCCATTTGCGCCAGGAAACAGGCAGGCACCAGATCGGTTCATGCCTAAATTCAATAGTTCTGATAAGAATACCATTCCACGATCTAAATGGTGGGATAATTCTTTCTTCCTAAGGCAGTCGCTCTATCTGGGGCGATTGGATACAATCGATAAAGGTAAGCCTACCATGGAGATCCGTCCAACGAATAGTATGGCACATAATACACGTATTCGAAGACAGACCTATAATTTCTTCAAGAACATGGATGATCTGAATGCAGTATTGCCTTACAACAATAAAGCCTTGGCCTTGAATAATGATAAGACACTGATCACGAATGTTTCCAATGAATTTGAGTACAACTTTTTCCTCCGGGGGAAGTCGGTGTTTAAGAACGAAGCAAAGTTGAATGTAGCCTTCCAGCACGATATGAACTGGGTAGAGCAAAATCAACTGGATTCAAATCGATATTATAATAATCGCGCGGCCTATCCACAGCCGCTGAAGAAATTGCCAGATAGCACCACCTTTAATCGTTTTTATCAAAATGGTATCTTGAAAGGTGAATTGGGCTATAAGTTTTCAGATCGTCTTGATTTTAGTTTAAGAGCCAATCAAATTGTATTTGGCCACAACTTTGGTGATTTCCTGTATGATGCTAAAGTGGATATCGCTATGGGTGATAAAATCGGAAAGGTAACTTTATCAGCTTATTCACAGAATAAGTCCCCTGAAATGGTTTTCGAGAACTTAAATTATACCTATGGAAAATGGAATGATCTGGATCTTAAAAAAACGAAAATTCAGAATCTGGGTTTCCAATATGCCAATCCGATGCTTGGTTTCCATGGCAAGGTTGAGTATTTTTTGATGAATAATTATACCTATTTCGAAGAGCGGCCCAATCCACAGGATGATCCTAAAAATGACAAATGGATTGTTCCGACGCAATTGGGTAAGGCCAATTTGTTGAAAGTTACTGTCGGACAGAAGTTTAAATTAAACCGTTTTACCTTAGATAATCTTGTCGTTTATCAAAAGACAGATCAACAGGATGTGTTGGCGGTTCCCGAGCTGTATACCTGGCATAGTTTGTATTACAGTAATCTTTTCTATAAAGTTATCGACTATAGTATAGGTCTGGATGCCAAATTTAATACACCCTATGCAAATCCGAATTATTCGGTCGGGACAGGACAATTTTATAACGCCATCAAACAGATTGAGTTTTCGACTTATCCGGTTATGGATTTGTGGATTACTGCAAATATACAACGGGTAAATATGTTTTTGAGTTATAATTTCTTAAACCAGAACTTTTATCCGCATGGCTACTACACCGTAAGACGTTATCCGATGAATACCGCGAATTTTAGATTTGGCATTTCCTGGAAGTTCTATGATTAAAAATTATTTCCGTGTTTCTTAGCTTGTTGTGATGGTTAAGGCATAAATTCTTCTAAAATAATTTTGAGAATAGAATATTTAAGCTATATTTGCACACGCAATTAGGGAACGGCGTTCTTTAAAAAAGTATGGAGGCTTAGCTCAGCTGGTTCAGAGCATCTGCCTTACAAGCAGAGGGTCACAGGTTCGAATCCTGTAGCCTCCACCATACAAAGTCGGAGAATTAGCTCAGCTGGTTCAGAGCATCTGCCTTACAAGCAGAGGGTCACTGGTTCGAATCCAGTATTCTCCACCAATCCAAAACGGAGGCTTAGCTCAGCTGGTTCAGAGCATCTGCCTTACAAGCAGAGGGTCACAGGTTCGAATCCTGTAGCCTCCACAAAAGCATCATCCAATGGTGCTTTTTTTTCGTTAGGGGGTTTAGCTCAGCTGGTTTAGAGCACTACCTCGACAAGGTAGGGGTCACTGGTTCGAACCCAGTAATCCCCACAATAAAAAAAGCGTTCATCACGAACGCTTTTTTTATTGTATTGAACCTGCCGGAAAAATAGAACTCCCCGATCAGCTGTTCAATCTGGCTAGGGAAGCTCTAGTGTTTATTTTTTTTCTTATTTCCGTTTCTTGCCTAATTTAATACCATAGCCTGTTGTCCACTCGATAAAGTCGGCTTTACCACCGTGGGCTTTAATAGAGACGCCGGCAAAGAAGTCTTTGTAAACTTTATAACGTACGCCTGCTCTTAAGTACACGGGCATGCTCTCGCCATTAAATTCGTTGCGATGAAGATAGACCCCGACATTTCCGTTGAGGTAAAGACGTGAATTCAACACGTGATCAATGTAAAATGCCGGGCCGTAGGAAAATAAGGCGGAAAATTTGCCTGCTTTATCACCTGCAACCTTCTCATCATTTCCGCTGGCAGAATAAAATGCATCAAACCCCGCGCCAAGGCGCCATTTGTAGCCGAGATGTCTGCTATAGTATGCGCCCAAAGTCGATTTGAAATATTGGCTGTCATGCTCCCGATCGATCTGTTTGAAACCAAAGGCATAATTGAAATGAAGCTCCTCTGTTTTCTCCATTTTAGGAATACTACTTTTTCTGTAATCAAAGGGTCTATTTGTTGGTGTATAAGAAACGGATAAGCTCAAAGGAACAAGGTTTATCCCTGTGTTGGGTAACGCTAGGGCACCATTGCTGAAATGGTGAAAAGCTGCTCCGGCACCAACCTGAAAATGTTGATTTAACCGGTAGTTGACCTGAAGGCCAAAATCGATAAAAACATTGTTTTTGCTCCCTATAAGTAGGTTGAAAGGATTGTCTTCCTCATTATATGGATTAAACCTGCCGGAAAGACCAAGTGCAATCCGGTAGTTGAAATTCCATCTCGAGTTTACTTTTGGTCTAATGGGAATGGCGACAAAGCCGTAGGCTGCGAACGGTCGGCCTAGGTGTTCCTGACCAAAGGTGCTGCTATAGATTCCAATGCCATATATAGGGTAATTATATATTTCGTTGTAAATGCTTTTGATTGAGTCCTGGAACTGCGTTTGGAAACCAACACGAAAATTAAGCCCACTATAGTATGAATCTGCGAGGGTCTCTTTGGAGCGTTCATTGAATTTAAGTTCGCCTCCGCTTTCATGCTCAAGTTGAAATATAAGTCTCGTCTTGGCAGGGGTACGGCTTTGTAAAGTGTCTTTCGGATTTTCTATTCGGGGTGTGACCTGTGCAGTGGTACGAAAGGAGAGTAGTGCCAGGGTCACAAAAGCAAGTATTCTTGATCTCATGAAATAAAACGTTAGCGTTTTTTAAATTTTTTGCAAAAATAAGAATGATAAATCATTGTAACAATAGTATTTAAACAGTAGAGAAATCTAGTTGAAAAAAATGCCGGTTTTCAGCTACATCCTGTCAATCGGTAGGAAGAGCGTCGGCAGCACTTAAACATCACGATGTCAAATGGGTAAATAATTGTTGTTTATGTGTTTATTGTATTGCATATAAAAAGCAATTTATCTAAGTTTGAGGTGAAAAGAAAAAGGAAATATGATTAAAAACCTATTTAAAATTACTGCTGTTACGTTTGCACTAACAACAGCAGGGGGTGCTTTGTTTGCCCAGAACGCCAAATTTGATTGGAAAGAAGCATCTGAAGGCGGATACACCTACAAGTACGTAACCAATGACCCTACTCATTCACGGTTTTACAAGCTAAAAAATGGCTTAACTGTGATTTTGAGCCCTACCAAAAAAGAACCACGTATCCAAACGTACATCGCTACTAAAGCGGGGAGTAAGACAGATCCGAAAGATCATACCGGTTTGGCCCATTATCTGGAGCATATGCTTTTCAAAGGAACCGATAAATTTGGATCTAAAGACTGGGCAAAGGAAAAGCCTTTGTTGGACCAGATTGATGCGCTTTATGAAAAATACAATGGTACAACAGATGAAACAGAACGGAAAGCAATCTATAAGGAGATTGACAGGGTGTCTGGGGAAGCTGCCAAATATGCAATTGCCAATGAGTACGATAAATTGATGGCATCAATGGGAGCTGAGGGTACAAATGCTTTTACTTCATTTGAACAGACTGTTTATCAGGAACAAATTCCGAGCAATGTCATGGATAAGTATCTGGCGGTACAAGCTGAACGGTTTAGATACCCGGTATTGCGTCTGTTCCATACCGAGCTTGAAGCTGTTTATGAGGAGAAAAATATCAGCTTGGATAAGGATAATCGTAAGGCTGTAGAATCGATGTTTTCAGCGGCTTTTCCTAATAATAATTATGGAAAGCAGACAACAATTGGTACTGTAGAGCATCTCAAAAACCCATCTTTGAAAGCGATTCGTGAATATTTTCATACCTATTATGTCCCTAACAATATGGGGGTTATTATGTCGGGTGATTTTGATCCTACCGAGGTGGTGAAAAAGGTGGATAAGAGCTTTGCCTTTATGCAGGCGAAAGACGTTCCGGCTTATACTTTTGATGCGGAGAAACCGATTTTAACTCCTGTTGTCCGCGAGGTTAAAGGTCCGGATGCTGAATTTATGCTGATGGGATTCCGTTTTCCTGGAGCTGCAACGAAAGATGCCCGTATGCTCAATTTGATGAGTCAGATTTTGACCAATGGATCAGCGGGTTTGATTGATCTGGATTTGGTGAAAAACCAAAAATTGCTAGGAGCAGGTGCTTTCCCATATGTACTTAAAGATTATTCTTTGCTCTTATTGCAAGGTAATCCTGGTCAGGGACAGAGCCTGGAAGAAGTGCAGCAGCTGTTGCTGCAGGAGCTGGCAAAATTGAGAAAGGGAGAGTTTTCGGATGATTTGATCACGGCAATTGTTAATAATGCCAAGAAAGATGAAATCAAGCAAAATGAAAGTTATGGAGACCGTGCTGAATCATTGATGGATGCCTTTACTTCCGGCCAGGATTGGGCATCTGTGGTGGGGTATTCGGATGAGTTGAACAAGATTACCAAGCAAGATGTGGTAGATTTTGCTAACAAATATCTGAATGACAATAACTATGTTGTGGTGTATAAACGTAAGGGGGTTGACAATAATGTTGTTAAAGTTGTTAAACCTGAGATTACGCCTGTTACGGTCAATCGTGATGATCAATCTGATTTCTTGAAGAGGGTGGAAGCGATGCCAGAAGATAAAATTCAACCGGTATGGGTAGATTACAATAAAGATATTCAGAAGGCTACTGCGAATGGTCTGCCTGTGCTTGCTGTAAAGAATTCAGATAATGAGCTGTTCTCGCTGTCGTATCGTTTTGATGGTGGAAAATGGAGCAATAAATTACTTTCTTTAGCTGCTGGTTATCTCGAATTTTTGGGAACAAAAGATAAGTCCAGTGAGCAATTTAGCAAGGATTTTTATCAATTGGCTTCTGATTTTTCGGTTTCTGCAGGAAATGAAGAAACCATGGTGTCGATTTCAGGTTTGAATTCAAACTTTACGGCTACACAGAACTTGATACAAGACTTGTTGCGTAATTGTGTTGTGGATGAGGAGGCTTTCAAAATGTATATTGCCCGTCTTAAAAAAGCAAGAGCAAATGCGAAGGAAAACAAAGGGGCTATCATGGAAGGGTTAAAATCTTATGCGAAATATGGTGCTAAAAATCCGTTTAACAATGTGTTTACAGATGCGGAGCTCGATGCTTTAAAGGCGGAGGATTTGGTGAAGGCGTTGCACGATTTGGCTAATATGAAACATACGATGCTTTATTTTGGGCCATTAACTGCGACAGAATTTGTCGCGAAAGCGAAGCCTTTGAAACAAGGTGCCGGAGAGTACGTCCAAGCGAAAAAGGCAGTCGTGTTTGCAGAATTGCCAACAAGCAAGAATCAGGTCCTTTTTGCTAATTTCGATATGAAGCAGGCTGAAGTGTTTTGGTATAGAAGTTCAGGTGTATACAACAGTGCCTTGACACCGACTGTTTCATTGTTTAATAATTACTTTGGTGGCGGCATGGGAAGTATTGTCTTTCAAACTATCCGTGAATCGAAAGCATTAGCTTATTCAACTTATGCATATTACGGACAGCCCTACAAAAAAGAAAATCATTATACAGTAGGAGCTTATGTTGGAACGCAGGCTGATAAGTTTAACGATGCGATTAAGGGGATGAATGAGCTGTTGGATGTGTTGCCTGAAAGTGCTAAGGGTCTGGATATTGCGAAAGTAAGTTTGGAAAAATCAATTGCCAGTGAACGTGTGTTGAATGCTTCTATTTTAGGAAGCTATTTGGCAGCGCAACGTTTGGGAAATGCAACTGATATTCGTAAAGTTGTCTACGAGCAGGCGCCAAAATTAACGTATGGTGACCTAAATACTTTCCACAAGAAAGAGATGAGTCAAAAGCCATATGTTTACTGTATTGTAGCAAAAGAAGAAAGTCTTAAGCCAGAAGATTTGGCGAAACTAGGTGAGGTGAAAAAACTGGACCTAAAGGAGATCTTTGGGTATTAGTCTCGAGGTATTAGTTTTACGTTTAGCAATTTTAGAGAAGCCTTCAGTGTTTACTGGAGGCTTCTTTTCGTATGGAGATGTTCGAGTAGCTCTTAAAATCGAAGAATCTCTTCAATCTGTTCGTTGACAAATTGCAGGGTATCTTCTTTGAATAATTGGTCCTCGGCATTTAATTCGTTCTGAACGTTAGGCAGAAAGATTTTGAGTGGAAGAACGTGCATTCTTAAGTAGTGACATATGCCAGTCAGGTGATCGATGCCGCGGAGGTTGCCATAGCGGCCTGAAGATAGTCCGACCAATGCAACTTTCTTGTGGTAAAAACTAACCGGGAATGTGCAGCAATCGATAAAAAGTTTAAGTGCTCCAGGTATGCTTCCATTGTATTCAGGTGCGATGAAAATAAATAGTTTAGCTTTACTGATCTTCTCTTGGATAGGCTCAAATGCAGGGCTTCTTTTTCCGTAAAGATCTGTTTCTAAAATGTTTGCTGGTAGATCTTCCAAAGAAAAGATGTCGCTTTCAATTGACTTACGGTCAAGTAATTGCTGGTAGCATTTTGCTATTTTTAACGTCTTACTATGGGGACGGTTTGTTCCGGATATTATTAAAATCATTGTGTTGTTGATACTTATAAAAAGCACAGTTTCAAAGTGGATACATATCTTGATTTTTTGTATCTTAGCATCCTGAGGATATGTGCTTTCGATCAATCAAAAGTACGAAATATGCTGAACTTGTTCTGTTAATTTGAATTGCGGATAAAGATTTTGGCAAATTGATCTTCAAAAAAGTGAAATGTAGGATTAAATGACATTTTAATTAAGAAAGGTTTTCATTCAAGATGGGAAAAGTAATCGCAATCGCAAATCAAAAGGGTGGGGTCGGAAAAACCACAACGTCAATTAATTTGGCGGCTAGTTTGGCGGTTTTAGAATATAAAACATTGTTGGTCGATGCAGATCCTCAAGCAAACTCTACTTCTGGGATTGGCTTTGACCCTCGTACAATCAGCGCAAGTGTATATGAGTGTTTGGTGAATGACCTGGATCCCCGTGAGGCTATCCAGTCAACTGAAACACCAAATTTAGATCTGTTACCTGCCCATATCGATTTGGTTGGGGCAGAAATTGAGATGATCAATATGCATGAAAGGGAGTACAAGATGAAAAAAATCTTGGATCAGGTGAAACAGGATTATGATTTTATTATCATTGATTGTTCTCCTTCCTTAGGCTTAATTACAATCAATGCATTGTCTGCTTCAGACTCTGTCATTATTCCAGTACAATGTGAATACTTTGCTCTTGAAGGACTTGGTAAGTTGTTGAACACAATTAAAATAGTTCAGAACCGTTTAAATACTAGTTTGGAGATCGAAGGGATTTTGTTGACTATGTATGATGTTCGTTTGAGACTATCAAATCAGGTGGTTGAAGAGGTGAAGACGCATTTCACGGATTTAGTTTTTGACACGATTATTCAGCGAAATACCCGTTTGAGTGAAGCCCCAAGCTTTGGGATTTCTGTTATCATGCATGATGCTTCCTGTAAAGGAGCAATCAATTATTTGAATTTGGCGCGTGAGATCCTACAGAAAAACGGGCATCTTAATGAAATGAATAAAACAGTAACCGCATAATATGGCAGCACATCAGCGTAAAACAGGACTGGGAAGAGGCTTAGGTGCGCTATTAAACGATAGTGTAGAAGTTCCTGCTAAGAGTAATCAGCAAGTGGAGGAGGCTCCTTTGGTGAATCCAACTGCTGTAAAAACAACAAAAGAGAATGGCAGTATTAGCCATGTTCGTGTAGAAGAAATATCTGTCAACCCTTTTCAGCCGCGTACAGAATTTGACCCGGTTGCCTTACAGGAGCTGTCGGAATCCATTATTTTACAAGGTTTAATTCAGCCGATTACCGTACGTAAAATTTCAGACGGTAATTATCAGCTGATCTCCGGGGAGCGACGTCTCCGCGCTTCACGTCTGGCTGGAATCAACGAAATTCCAGCTTATATACGTACCGCCAATGATCAGCAGATGCTGGAAATGGCCTTGATTGAGAATATTCAGCGGGAGAACTTAAATGCGATTGAAGTCGCTTTGAGTTTTCAGCGCATGATTGAGGAATGTAATTTAAAACAGGAAGAATTGGGAGAACGTGTCAGCAAAAACCGGTCTACTGTTACAAATTATCTTCGTTTGTTAAAACTTCCACCGGTCATTCAGGCTGCAATACGTGATGGAGCATTAACGATGGGGCATGCCCGCGCATTGATTAACATTCCAGAAGTAGACAAGCAACTTTATATTTTTAAGCTGATTATTGATCAAGGACTATCGGTACGTAAGGCCGAGGAATTGGTTCGAGAGTTACAAAAAGGTGGTAAGAAAAAAGCTGGAAAGGATAAGGCTCCGATGTCTTTTCAACTACAGAAAATTGAAGATGATCTGGCTTCAAAATTTTCTTCTCGTGTCAAATTGAATCTGAAGAGCACAAAAGGAAAAGGTGCTATTGAGATCCCTTTCGAATCGGAGGATGATTTAAGTCGCATTCTTGAATTGTTAGATTGGTAATATGGCCAAGTTAATAAGCCTGATATTTGCGGTGTTTATGTTGTCGATGGTGCATGGGCAGGCTGTGGATACAATTGCTAAGAAGCAGGTAGCACCAGTCAAAATAGACAGCATAAAGCAAAAAGCGGTACAGGATACCGTAAAGAAAGAATCTCGGAAGGAACGTAAGAAACGGGAGAAGGAGGAGGCTAAAGCGAAAGAGAAGGTTGTGTTTAAGGATTCGACTCGCTTGGCTATTGAAGCTAAAAATAAACAAGCTTGGAAACGTTCCTTGGTCCTTCCTGGCTGGGGACAATATACCAATGGTGGCGTCTGGTGGATAAAAGTGCCTGCTATTTATGGTGGGTTGATAACAACCGTTCTGGTTTTTGATTTTAATAACCGTTATTATAAGGAGTTGTTGGGGGTATTGCAAGATAAGGCTTTAGGAAGACCGATCGATCCTTATTATATTAATATTTCGGAACAATCTATTATACGTGCGAAGGATAATGCGCGGCGAAATCGAGATCTCATGGTACTACTCACGCTTGGGGTCTATGGTCTGAATGTTGCAGAAGCTTATATTGACTCCATGCTTAAATATCGTTGGAGTATTGGTGACGACAAACCCAAGAAGACCGCTTTCTTAATTGGACCTACTTTAATGGACGCCAGTCTCGCGTCGGGCACTTATTCGTTTAAACCTACGGTAGGACTTAAATTGACAATGAAATTCAATTAAAATTTCGTGTTCCTAAGCATACATTTCGATTGGAAATGACTGTTGATCAGGGTTTGTATAATTTGTCTTCCAGTGGTTATTGTGCATATCTTCGCTTGTTAAGATCGATGTTTGTGGTTTTTAAACATGGGTATTTCATTGAAATTTTTTAATTTTAAAAATAAACTATACTTTTTTCTAAATATATGAACATCATTCTCTTGGGATATGGCAAAATGGGGCAGATTATCGAACGATATGCACTGAAAAGAGGCCATCAAATTTTTTTAGTTGTCGATGAACATAATCGTCCTAACCTGACCGCTGATGATATGAAAGGAGCTGATGTCGCAATAGACTTTAGCGTACCTTCTGCAGCACTGGATAATATGAATCTTTGCCTTGAGGCTGGGGTGCCTATTGTAGTCGGAACAACGGGTTGGTATGACCAACTAGAGGTTGTTAAGGCTAAGTGCTTAGAGGCTGATGGTTCCATTTTGTATGGATCTAACTTTTCCATCGGTGTGAATGTGTTTTTCCATATCAATAGAATGTTAGCGAAGGCATTACAACCGTATAAACAATATGATGTTCAGGTAGAGGAAATACACCATATCCACAAATTGGATGCACCAAGCGGTACAGCAATTACCATTGCTGAAGGAATATTGGACAATAGCGATGTAAAAACCAACTGGGTGAATACGGTTGTCGGTGAGCAAGATGAAATTATTCCAAAACCGCAGGAACTTTTAATAGAAAGTCATCGTATCGAAGAGGTTCCGGGAACACATACGGTGCTTTATAGTTCTGAGGTTGACCAAATAGAATTTAAACATACTGCACATAGCCGTGATGGGTTTGCCTTAGGTGCTGTTGTTGCTGCTGAGTGGTTGAATGGCAAAAAAGGTTTCTATCAGGTTACTGAAATTTTTGATTTTAATAAATAGTACTAATAAGTAGATTATGGGCTTAATTATATTTGCGGTTTTAACAGCAATATCTGGATATGGATTGTGGCAATTGTTTGTTAAAGCTGGCAGAAATGGCTGGGAAGCGATCGTACCTTTTTATAGCCAGTATATTCAGGCGAAATTGACAGGAAGACCTACATGGTGGGTAATTTTATTGCTCGTGCCAATTGTCAATATCTTTGTTTTCTATAATCTTTACCTTGATTTTATCCATTGTTTTGGAAAACGCCGTTTTTGGGAAAATGCTGCTGCAGTTTTAGTCCCTTTTATTGTTCTGCCCATGTGGGCAAAGGACAATAATGTGCGTTTTTTGAATGGTTTATATGCAAAAAATTTAAAGGCCGCTAGCCAAGAAGGTGTTGAACTGACAGAGGAAAAACGTGCAGAAATTGCACTTGAATCTTATAAAGATTATAAAATTAAATATCCGTACAAGAAATCCATGGTACGCGAATGGGCAGATGCCATTGTATTTGCAACTGTGGCGGCGTCGCTTATTCGTGGCTTTCTGATCGAAGCTTATATGATTCCGACTGGATCGATGGAACGCACATTGTTGATTGGGGATTTCTTATTTGTCAGCAAGTTGAATTATGGACCACGTGTTCCTAATACGCCGATAGCATTTCCTTTTGCACATCATACGATGCCCATTACTGGAGGGAAAGCATATTCTGAATTGATAGAACTACCTTATAAACGTCTACCTGGATTTCAAAAGATTGAACGCAATGATGTTGTTGTTTTCAATTTTCCTGCTGGTGACACTGTTGCGCTAGAGAACCAAAATGCAAGTTATTATGATCTTGTTCGGGCTTATGGTTGGCAGACTGTCAATTCGCAGTTTACGATTCAGGCAAGACCGATTGATAAACGGGAGAACTATATTAAACGTTGTGTCGGATTGCCGGGTGATAAGATTTTCATGAAGGATGCCAAACTCTTTGTGAACGATCAACCAGGATTTGATCCTCCTGAAAGCCAGTTGGACTATCTCGTATTAACCGATGGTACACCATTAAATATGGATAGGTTAAGAGAGTTGAGAATTGAAGCAGTAGTTGGTGATCAGCAACCTGGTGTTTATCAGTTGTTCATGACAAAAGATGAATTGGCTATTGTAAAATCTTGGTCGAATGTCAAAGAAATCAGAAGAAGTCCTGTTGGCGAAGGATGTTATCCATACGATCCGCAATACAAATGGGATTTTGATAATTTTGGGCCGATTTTAATCCCGAAGAAAGGGTGGACAGTAGCATTAAATACACAGACTCTACCGATTTATGAGAGAGCTATCCGTGTTTACGAGAATAACAAGCTCGAAAAACGATCGGATGGGATTTATATCAATGATGTTAAGGCAGACCATTATACATTTAAAATGGATTATTTTTGGATGATGGGTGATAATCGCCATAATTCGCTCGATTCAAGAGGCTGGGGATTTGTCCCCGAAGACCATGTGGTTGGAAAGGCTTTATTTACTTGGATGAGCTGGGATGAGATTGGTACAGGACTTTCGAAAATCCGCTGGAACCGTATCTTTAAAGGAATTCATTAGTCATTGCAAATCTGCAATGGAGCCTTCCTATCTGGAGGGAATAGAAAGGGCTTTCGTGAGAAGGCCCTTTTTTCTGAAAGTATTTTTTCTATTTGCTGGAGAAAACCTTTAATTCGCTTTTACAGCTGATCGTGCCAACGAAATTATAACGGTTGATGTTTTTGTAGTTCTCTAAATCAAAAGAGGCTGACTGATTAGATTCGGTCTTCCCCAAACGTTGTACTACTTCAAACAAGCTAGGTAACGTTTGACCGTCTCCTCCAATCCTAGGTATAGTGCATCTGAGATGAGCGCATGACCTATGCTTACTTCGAGGAGCTCAGGAATATGCTGGTTGAAATATTGTAAGTTATTGAGGTCAAGGTCATGGCCTGCATTTAGACCTAATCCGACTTCGCGTGCTTTTACTGCAGCTTTGAAATAGGGTTTTATCGCAAGTTCCTTATCGAAGCCATATTCCGAAGCAAATCCTTCTGTATAGAGCTCAATGCGATCTGTTCCTGTTTCCGCAGCGGCCTCTACCATTTCTTCAACCGGATCAACAAAAATAGAGACGCGTATACCTGCATCCTTGAATAATTTGCACATATCCTGTAGATAGGTTTTATTTTTTATGGTATCCCAGCCATGGTTGGAGGTCAGCTGTCCTTCGACGTCGGGTACCAATGTTACTTGTGCAGGTTTATTGGCCAATACAAGATCAATAAATTTCTGTTCTTGGCAATTTCCCTCGATATTGAGCTCGGTCTGGATTTCTGCTTTTAAGTCAAAGACATCCTGATAGCGGATATGTCTTTCATCAGGTCTCGGGTGGACAGTGATACCCTGTGCTCCAAAACGTTCACAGGCTAATGCCGCAGATACTAGATTGGGGTTATTGCCACCTCTAGAATTTCTGAGCGTTGCGATTTTATTGATATTTACTGAAAGTCTAGTCATTTTCCTGTATGTTATGATGTAAAAATACAAATAATATCTATTTTTTTTTAACTTGCATATATGGATGGAATCGACTATAGCCTCTTTAGCGGCTTTCGCTTATTGGACGTTATTGATATCATATTGGTGGCGATCATTATCTACTATATCTATAGTTTGATCAGAGGGACTATTGCCGTAAATATCCTGATTGGTGTTGCCCTGTTTTATGGCGTATATATTGTTGTCAAGCAGATGCACATGCGTTTGCTGACCGAGATATTTGGTGGTTTTATATCCGTGGGGTCTATTGCATTGATTGTCGTCTTTCAACAGGAAATCAGGCGGTTTTTGCTGCATGTTGGAAAGAATATATCCATGAAACGGAAGAAAGTTTTTTGGTCGTTCATCGGGAATAAGAAAGCTATACAAAAGGATTTGACGGAGGATCTAAAACCGGTTATTGAAGCCTGTCGAAGTATGTCGCGTACACGTACGGGGGCTTTATTGGTTTTCTCAAAATATTTTGATGAGGAATATTATCAGAGCAGTGGCGAGTATATCGATGCACATATCTCCAAGCGTTTGATTGAAAGTATCTTTCATAAAAATAGTCCTTTACATGATGGTGCAGTCGTTATTGTTGATTTTAAGATTATGACGGCATCTTGTGTATTACCATTGTCCGATAGTGAGGATTTACCGCTACAGTTCGGTTTGCGGCATCGTGCCGCAATTGGGGTGACGGAAATATCAGATGCGATTGCTGTTATTGTTTCTGAAGAGACTGGCGAAATATCTTTTGCGAAAGACGGAAACGTCAATATGAACGTTTCACCAGAAGAACTTGAGCAATTGCTAAAAGACGAGCTATAGAACTAAAAGCCGAGTTATAAAAAATGCCTTAAATTCAATGCCCCCAAAAGTGAGATACTTTCTGGGGGCATTTTTTAGATATAAATACCTATTTCTTTGCAGCGTTGATCACTTGCGTATTTAATTTGATGTATTCACCATTTTTATCTGCAGTGGCAACATCAAGACCTTTCGTTGCTGTTTCTATTGCACCTTTTTTATCTCCAGCTTTTAATTGAGCTTTTGCTTTCCAATAAAGGACGTGAGCTGCTTTGGGTTGTGCTTTGGCAGCTTCGTCAAACCAGTTTAGGGCTTTATTCAGATCTAAATTATTGGTAAAATAATATTGGGCTGCAGCAAAATAAGGTTTTTTCTCGCCTTTCATCGCTTCATCAATGGAAGCTAATATTTTAGCCTGTTGATTGACTTTGAGGTCGACTTTTACTAACGTTTTTTCCCAAGCCAGACTCAATACGGCATCTGTAGGGGTAACGTTGTCAAAAGAGATGGTAAAAGTCTCTACCGGATTTGCAAGGTTTTGAGGTTTAACATTGAAGCGTAAGGCGTCTTCTGTTTGTTGATAGGTATATGCGCCCCATTGTTTCGTATTTTTACTGATGATGATGGTCCATTCCGATTTGTTTGGGATCGTGAAAAGAGCATAGGTTCCAGCGGAAAGCTTGTGTCCATTCAACGTAACATCACCTTCAAAGGTTAATGTAGTATTTGTATTTGCGCCTGTGCGCCATACTTCGTTATAAGGAACAAGATCACCAAAAATCCTACGACCGTTCATGCTAGGTCTACTGTAATTAAGGGTTACGTTTTCAATACCTAATCCCTGTGTAACGGTTTGGGCACTGCTTGCCGCAGGTAGCTTAAGCTGAGCAAAAGATTCGTTAGCCGTAAACATCATTGTTGCGGCAATAGCAATTGCAAAAAGATTCTTTTTCATCTGTATCATTGTTTGTTTTGTTGTATTCTTGATCTAGGCAGTTCAACTTGCTGTTGATCGATATCTAATGACATTTGTAATGTTGTGCAAGAAAAATATAAAGCCTGATTATAATAGTGCTGTATCTACTAGCTGATGCGTGATATTGTTTGCGCTTACAGCATCTATCTTCTAAAAATAGGAAGAATTTAACAAAAAAGGACATCTATTTTTAGATGCCCTTTTTTGTTAAACTGTAAAAGTTATTTCTATTAGTTTGTTTTGCCAACTTTATGCCCTGCTATAGAGAAATACATAATGTATAGATAGCCCGGAACCATTGCATAAAGAAATGCATGCTGAAAATCAATATGTAAATGATCTTTTAATAATCCATAGATTAAAGGCCAAATAGCTCCACCGGCAATACCCATAATCATGATTGCTGATCCTGTTTTTGTGAATTTTCCGAGACCTTTAATTCCTAGCGGGAAGATCGCTGGCCACATGAGGGAATTGGCAATCCCTAGTAGGGCAACGAATATAAAAGATGTTGTACCGGTCGTGAAAACAGAAATAACGGTGAATGTGATACCAATAATTGTGCAAATGCGTAGGGCCATTTGTTGTGATACAAATCTTGGAATAGAGATGATACCGATAATATAACCGATCAACATACAAGATAGTGTAAATGCTGTTGCATAGGTTGTGAAAAATGGATCAACTTTCAGTTCGCGCGCATAAACACCAATGATATCTCCTGCCATAACTTCAACGGCTACGCAGAAGAAAATTGCTAAGGCACCTAAGAATAAATGTGGATATTGGAAGATCGATGTTTTCTTTGCAGCAACAGTTCCGCTTTCTGCGCTAGTTTCTTCTTCTGCATCCATATCAACTTCAGGCAAGTGCGTGAACTTCAAGAAAATTGCGAAGGCAACGAAAATAATTGCAAGAGATATATACGGAGTGTGTACGCGTTGAAGAAGATCGTCCAAGATTGCATTCTTTTGTACAAGATCAGTCGTTGCTTCTAATTTTGCAGTTACTTTTTGGGCGTCTTTTAAAAAGAGCGTTCCGAATAGGATAGGTACAATAATACCAGCAGATTTATTGAAAAAGCCAGCGATTGAAATACGTTGTGCAGCGCTATCAATAGGACCAATAATACTTAAATAGGGGTTAACGGCTGTTTGTAATAATGCCATCCCCGACCCTTGGATAAATATCCCTGTTAAAAATAGACCATAACTTCTATTATCTGCTGCAGGAATAAAGATCAAAGATCCTAAACCTAATATAATAAGACTGACAACCAAACCATTTTGGAAGCCTATTTTTTTAATGATGACTGAGCTTGGAAGTGCCAAGAAGAAGTAGGCAATATAAGAAGCAAAGGTTACGAAAAAAGCCTGTAGATCAGTTTCGAGGTTACAAGCAATTTTTAAGAATGGAATTAAGGTTCCATTTGCCCAGGTAATAAAACCGAGGATAAAAAATAAACCACAGCAAATGGCCATAGGGCGAAAGGCTGTTTTACCAACGTTAGGATTAGTGGTCATGTTTTGTTTTATTATATTTAGTTAAGTTATCGTTCGAGGATTGATAAATCAGTAGGTATAAGGGATGAACAAACGATTGCGTTTCATATTTACTGATTTTTAGCGTATCCATCCTACAAGACTACTTAAATTTCTTGAATATTGGAAATAAATAAAGGCATATTTTTGGACGATTTCGATAATTAATTGGCAAAAAAAAGAAGGATAAATTGTGAAATTTATCCTTCTTTGCTTATAAACTTTGCCGAATCTTAATTCGATTGAGTTAGTAAATCGAGTTAGCAAGAATCATACAGGTCGCATTATTTAGGAACGATAGCTACTGTAAGTCTTGAGATACAATTTAACTTGTTGAAACGATCGTACATTTTTATTTCCCAAATATGTGTGGATCGACCAATGTGTATTGGACTACATTTTGCGGTAATTACTCCGCTACTTACCGGGCGGATATGATTGGCATTCACTTCAAGGCCAACACCCCGATATTTGTCTGGATCAACGACGAGGTTGGATGCGATACTTCCCAATGACTCTGCCAGAACTACAGAAGCTCCACCGTGTAAAATGCCATGCGGCTGTTTAACTTTATCTGTTACAGGCATAGTCGCTGTAATGGAGTTGTTATCTATTTCTGTCGCTTGAATCTCCAGGAGCCCTGATAGGTATTTATTGAAAAATACGTTTATTTCCTCAATGTTGTAATGCTGAAACCAAATTTTTGACATCGTCTGAGTTTAAATAACGTTCCTGGATAATAATGCGGTGATGATTAAGATGTCCTGCAATGACATACAATAATGCTTTTACACTCGTCAAGCGTTCAGATGCCATACCTTTACGTTCCAATTCGGCGTCATTAAAACTATTGAAAAGCATCATATTGGCTTTCCGAAGAAAGGTAAATTCTTTGCTTAAACTTTCCAAGGTACGGTCGTTGTAACGGGAATACTGAATGAGGTAGTCTTGGTCATATCCAGCGAGTTCTTTAAGGTCGTTACGTGAAAAACGCAATGCACGGTAAGCCATGATACGTTCATTATCGATGACGTGACCAACGACTTCTTTGATGGTCCACTTATCCTCGGCGTATTTAAAATTACCTCTTTCCTCAGGAATCGTGTCCAGAAATGCTGGAAAGGAGAGCGTCTGTTCTTCTAGTGCATCAAACACGTTATCGACGACAGTCTCAATATAAGGCGCGTAGACTGCTGGATATTCGTCAGATTTGAGTGGCTTCATATTTTAAATTGCTTTTTAAGATTATTCGAAATGTTGTTCCTTTACCTACTTCAGATTCTTTTACAAAAATTTGTCCTTGGTGGTACCGTACCATTCTTTTTGTCAGACTAAGGCCAAGCCCCCAGCCTCTTTTTCTCGTTGTGAAACCCGGCTGGAAAACAGATTCAAAATTAGATCTTGGAATTCCTTTGCCCGTATCACTAATGTCTATAAAAATTTCTTCTTTCGCAATATTTTCTGAAATATTAACAGTTATCTTTCCTTCTGTGCCAATGGCATTTACTCCGTTTTTCAATAAATTTTCGATGATCCAATCGAATAATGGGATATTGAGCTGTGCCTCAAGATGTGTGTCGCCCTTTAATTCGAAGGTAATTTTATTACTGGTTCGTATGCGAAAATAATCCACGTAATTTTTGATGACATCGTAGAGGTTGTGATTGGTTAATACGGGGGTAGATCCAATTTTTGAAAAACGGTCAGCGACGATTTCAAGCCGCTTAATGTCGTTTTCCATCTCATTTAGGGTATCGTCTTCTTCTGCATCAAATTTTATACGAATCAATTCTAACCAGCCCATCAAGGACGAGATAGGGGTGCCTAATTGATGTGCGGCTTCTTTGGTGAGCCCTACCCAAACGAGATTTTGTTCAGATTTCCGGATAGAATTGAAAACCGTGTAAGCAATAATGAGAAAGAGTGCAATCAGCGATAGTTGTACATAAGGAAACACCCTTAACTGTTGTAAAAACCAGGAATCTTTATAGTAAACATGCCATTTCTGCCCATTTTCCAATTCCAATGTAATGGGCGGATGACTTTTCTTCATAAACGCAAGTTGTTTTTGAAAATAAGCCGGGTCATAATCCAGGTGTTTTGTAACACTGTCATTGTGTCCGGGCTTAATATTTGTCTTCGTGGAATCGAGGTTACGCCAGAAAATGATGTCTTCCTTGTCGTCTGTAATAATGGCTGGTAAATTGAGACTGTCTCTTATGGCGTAAATAAATGTAATGAACTCATCATCAACGTCGGGCATGGTCATAATATTTTTTGTACTCATGGCCCATACCTCAGCCTTGGAACGTTCGGCATGCGCAAGATTTCGAACGAGGTAATTGGTGTAAACCAAGGAGGCAACAGCAATGACTGCTGCAAAGATAAGCAAGATAAATTTCCAGCGTTGCTGGCTAATCTGATAGGGTTTCATGATTCCGTATTCGTGTCCTTCATTTGCAAATTACTGAATAAATGTCTGTTTTCTGCACTTTTATTTCATTGAAGAAGTTATGATACTGTCCAAATCAAAAATTTTGTGGTAATTTTGCGGCATGAGTTCAGAAAGAAAAGTAAGAGTGCGTTTTGCACCGAGCCCGACAGGTGGTCTTCACCTTGGTGGGGTACGTACAGCTTTGTTTAATTTTCTCTATGCGCGTCAGCATCAGGGGGATTTTATTTTACGTGTCGAGGATACGGATCAAACTCGTTTTGTCCCAGGTGCTGAGGAGTATATCAACGAATGTTTAGCATGGTGTGGTCTTTCCCCAGATGAAAGCCCATTAAAAGGGGGCGAGTATGGACCTTACCGTCAAAGCGAGCGAAAACCATCTTACCGGAAATATGCTGAACAGCTGATCGAGAATGGTTATGCTTACTATGCTTTTGACACTGCAGAGGAGCTGGATGAGCAGCGTAAGTTGCAGCCTAATTTTCGATATAGCCACGAGAACAGACTTCAATTACGTAATTCATTGAGTTTGTCTGAGGCTGAAACTCAACAATTATTGGATGCGGGCACTCCACATACCATTCGCATAAAAATCCCTACCGATGAAACGGTCACATTCACTGATATGATCCGTGGAAAAGTTGCATTTGATACAAATCTTGTCGATGATAAGGTGTTGCTTAAGGCGGATGGCATGCCAACTTATCACCTTGCTGTGGTTGTTGATGATAAAGCCATGGAAATATCGCATGTATTCCGTGGTGAAGAGTGGTTGCCTTCAGCGCCTATCCATATTTTATTGTGGGAATACCTAGGCTGGGGTGATAGCATGCCAGGCTGGGCGCACCTTCCACTAATCCTTAAACCAGATGGAAATGGTAAATTAAGTAAGCGCGATGGCGATCGCTTAGGCTTCCCTGTTTATGCAATGAACTGGACTGATGCGAAATCTGGTGATACAACAAAAGGGTTTCGTGAGATGGGCTTCTTGCCAGAGGCTTTTGTCAATATGCTAGGGGTATTGGGCTGGAACGATGGAACTGAACAGGAACTTTTCTCTTTAGATGAATTAATCCAAAAATTCGGTGTTGACCGTATCAGTAAAGCTGGTGCAAAATTTGATTTTGAAAAAGCAAAATGGTTCAACCATGAATGGATCAAACGATCTTCAACAGAATCATTGTTACCGCAGATCAAAACAGTTTTGGAGCATCATCAAGTAAGCGCCGAAGAGACTTATGTGAGTAGGGTATTGGATGCTGTAAAAGAGCGTTTAACCTTTGTCGAAGACTTTTGGAGCCAGGCGTCGTTCTTTTTCTTGCAGCCTGCAGAATATGATCTAAACGCAGTGAAGCCTAAATGGTCTGCTGAAAAAACTGCATTTTTTGAAGGTATAAATCAATCATTCGAAGGATTTGATACATGGAACGCTTCTGATTTGGAACCTTTCTTTAAAGATGCCATTCAGGCTTCAGGAATGAAGATGGGCGAGCTGATGATGCCTTTCCGCATCATGCTAGTCGGTGGGAAATTTGGACCAGATGTATTTCAGATTGTTGAATTACTTGGTAAAAACGAGGTAATAGTGCGTGTGAAAAAAGCACTTAAAGAATTCGATGCTTAAATAGATAAAGTACAAGATACCGAAAAGGGGTTGTCTGCATTCATTAGCAAACAGCCCCTTTTTTCTGAAAAGAGGCTGTTTTATTGATTCGTGTTGTTTTTATTATTTCATCAATGGGCACGCGATACGCGATTTATTAGCCAAAAAGATTCTTCAGTTCATTTTCATGGCTATTGCTGCTCGCGTTCATGGCTATTGCTGCTCGCGGAATTATGAAGTTTGTCTATAGGCGGTTTAGCGATCTCATTTACAAGTATGGTATCCGAAGGCGCATGAAAAGTGTTTTGGCTGGACCGAATAAAAAGATTAGTCCGGTTACAAGCATTCCTAATATTCCCAGATAGGTAAATATTTCCATATTACTGATTAGCGACGCTTGCTGACTTAGGTTTCCGGAAAGACTTTTACCTGCAATAAGGCGTGCCAGCTGATCGCCATATAGCCCGATATATTTCTCTGTTAATGTATTCCAATAATTTATTGTCTGCGGATTGCTTGTATTAAGTGTTTGTTCGAGTTGAATATAATGCTTTTGATTGAGGGCATAACTGGCATTTTGGATAAGGGCAAATCCGATATTGGTACTCCAAAATCGAACTGTTGTACCCATAAGGCCTGCATTGCCTACATGATGGGACTCAACACCTGTTAAGATATAAATGACCAATGGTGTGAAAAGCCAGCCTTGTCCGATTCCCTGGATGAACAAAGGGAGACCGATAGTAGCGATTGTCGTATCAGGATAAAAGGTGGGTACAAATAGAAAACAGGAAGCCGCCAATATCAAAAAGCCAAAACCAAAGATATATTTAGGGGATACATCGCGTAGGAGTAAGAAACCTGAACTGCCAACACCAAGCATCGTGCCGACGACATTGATGTACTGTACATCAATAATATAATGCCATGGCCATTTCCATACGGTGGCCATCACGGTATATACATTATTTAGGCAGCTTCGAATAATGTAAAAGAGAAAGAATAGGATAACTCCGAAGATAACATTTTTGTATCTCAAGATCTCAAAATGAAAAAGGGGTCTTTTTACCATGCTTTGTTTAATCATAAAGAGTGCTCCAAAAACAAGAGCAAGGGCAAAATTGATGGTAATATTGGTGTGTTCGAACCAATAGTATTTACGACCATAAATTAAGACGTAAGCACCGCAGCTTAATGAGATTAATAGAAATAGGCAACTTGCCAGATCTAGTTGATAGAGTGGGAACTTTTTACCCAAGCGATTATTGTTAATTAACAGCAAAGCTATTGCAATTACAATCAAGTGCCAATAGAGTACTACGTGGATCATATCTTGCCATCCATAATCCATGATACTTTCTTTGAGCAAAGAGGTCGTTAAGGTTGAACCGGTAAGCATAAAGGTATATAGAAAGAAATAGGCGATGGTCCGGCTCTTGGCATGCTTAATCTGCATCATGAGCAATGGAAGAAAGCAAGCTCCTTCCAGTACACAGAAAATGCCTTCGACCACGCGCAGAATGCCAATAAGAAATGGATCTCTTGTCAACGATATGCCTAGAAGGATCAGGATGGAAAGGCTGCAGGTCAAGAGGATATATGTCCTTACCCTGAAAAAAGAAAACAGCCGCTGAAATATAAGTAAAGCAACGACAATGGCACCGTACATCAAGGATAGAAAATACTGAATATCTTCGGCCTCGATATCCAGTGCCGAAGCGGTAAATGCTGTATTGGAATGGAAGAGCGACATTAACATGAGATGTGGGAACATTGCTAATATCATAAGGGGAAGCTTTATCCATTCGGGTATCCAGCTATAGTATAAGGATTTATTAACACTCATGATGATTAGGATTGATGGGGAGCATGGATGACGACATTCATACCAGCACGTAATTTCTTAAGATCTTGTTTTGGATCAAATACAATTTTAATCGGAATCCGTTGTTCAATCTTAACGAAATTTCCGGTTGCATTGTCTTGAGGTATCACTGCAAATTTGGAACCTGATGCTGGGGAAAAAGAATGGATCTTTCCTTTAAAACTAAGTTTGGGAAAGGCATCGACCTGTATAGTGACTATAGTGCCCTCTGCAAGATCTTCAAGCTGAGTTTCTCTAAAATTTGCGTTGATCCATTTCTCTTCGCTAATGACATTGGCTAGCGTCTGGCCTTCCTTTACAAATTGTCCTGGTTGGATAGATCGTTTGCCAACAAAGCCATCGTAGGGAGCGGTTACTACGGTATAGGAGAGAAAAAGCTGTGCATTTATTTTTGCTGCCTTTTTGATGTCGATATTAGCTCTTGCCGGTAACTCACTTGCTTTTTCTTTGCTGGTGTTCAGTTGAGCTGAATTATATTCTTCGGTTATGGTGTGCAATTGTGCCAATGCTATATCATATGCTGCTTTGGCATTATCGTACTGTTGTTTGGTCGAAGCCTCAGCTTCAAATAAATTCTTGAACCGATTGTAATCCTGTTGGGTCTGCCATACACTTACTTTTGCAGCTTCTAATCTTGCTTTTTGAACCGAAATGCTATTGGCAGTTGCATTTGCCGTTTTACTAATCACCTCGGCATTTCTCTCACTGCTTTGGAGTTCGGCATTAGCCATATCCACTTTGGTTTGATACTCGCTCGCATCGATAATAAGCAGCGTGTCGCCTCGATGAACATATTGATTTTCTTCAAATCGTACCTCTTTAATAAAACCGGAAATCCTACTGGCGACAGGAGTCACATATTGATCAATTTGCGCATCATTTGTCGTTACATATTGATTGGTAAAAATGAGGTGTCTGACTAAGACTCCGATACCGATTAATAATAGTAGGCTGGCGAATATGACGAGCACTTTGTTAAATCCTTTTGTTTTTTCTCTTTTATCTTCTTTATTCATTATTGTTTAATTGCACGTTTTTCAATTATTTACTTTGTCTGCTTACTAAATGTGCCAAGAGTGGTAGACATGCACTTTACAATTATCTAAGCTTTCAGCTCAAAAAGTGTCCGGAACCATATCCTCGTTCTGCTTATGATCTGCATGAAATAGCATCTTTCATTTTACGTAAACTGGATTGCTCGGAGTACCAACAAACTTCGTCTGGGCGCTTGGGAGTAAGGCTGCACAAAGATACTGTAGGATAGAAATGTTTTGTTTTGTATAGTCGGACGGATATTTGTTCATTTGCGCCATATTGTATAAAAAGTGTAATTTTAGATTATGGAAGAGGGTAAGCTTGCAGCCATTGATGCTGAACAATATGATTTTTACGTAGATCATATGTATGTCGATCGTATTGATTCTCGTGAGTATACACATAAAAAGGCGCGCCTGCTTTATGCTGACGGTGGTATTATTCATGTATTTACAGCAACAAAGCACTGGTATTTGCCAGCAAGATTTTTTATGTGGATTCCGGCAAATACAACTTATCATCTGGAAAGCACAAGTTCTCGTATCCCGTTGTACAGTTTTTATTTTAAGGAAAGACAGGGTATGCCGTCCGTGCTGTCAGCGCCGAATATATTTCTAAGCAATGATCTGATGCGTGAAATGTTTTTATTTGCTCAGGATTGGAACGGAGGGATCAGCAAAACGGCTGAATATTCAAAATACTGTCTCTTGCGTGCGATGATGGCTATTATTCCAGATACGAGTCCACCAATAGATGCTTTCCCTATGCAGCATCCTTATCCTAAGAGTGAAAAACTCAGAAGTGTGGCTAGATATCTAAACAGTAACATCGATCAGGCCTTTACCATTGAACAGATTGCGGCGCGCTTTGGAATGAGTAGCCGCTCGTTGTCCAGACTTTTCAAAGAAGATATGGGTATCAGTTATATTCGATTTTTAAGAGCCATACGAATTGCGAAAGCCTTGGAGCTGATGTCCGAAAATAAGTATTCCATCCTCGAAATCGCTATGCACGTAGGGTACAATGAGCTCTCTTCTTTTAGCAATATTTTTACACGCGTAACGGGTATCCGTCCATCGATATATATGGCGAAGATTAATGAATATAAACAGTAACGTTTTGATTTAGGCCAAAAGTTCCTGCAGATCTTCCTGAGATAGCGACTTGATAAAGCTTTCTTCTGTGGTAATCAGGCTTTGTGCAATTGATTTCTTTTTATTCTGTAAAGCTAATATCTTTTCTTCGACGGTATCTTTACTGATAAATTTATAGATAAACACATTGCGCGTTTGACCGATGCGATGCGAGCGGTCGACAGCCTGTTGTTCCACTGCAGGATTCCACCACGGATCCAGAATAAAGACATAGTCTGCTTCAATCAGATTGAGTCCCACACCACCTGCTTTTATTGATATGAGGAACAGCTTGGTGTCATTATTTTTACGGAATTGACTGACGGCTTCATCCCGGTTCTTTGTGCCGCCATCCAGGTAGGCATAATTAGTCCCTTTATTATCAAAATACTGACGGAAGATATTGAGCTGCTTTACGAACTGGGAGAAAATCAGTACTTTGTTGCCTCTTCGCATAACCATTTCGAGCGTTTCAATGACCGCTTCGAACTTACCTGAATCGCCCATGAATTTCTCATCGACCATTTTAGGGTGGTTGGCTAATTGTCGGAGTTTAGTCAATCCCTGTAATAGTGCAATTTGGGTAGATTTTGGCTTGTTATCCAATTGGCCATCTAGGATTGCATTGCGGTATTCAGATTTGACTTTTTCGTAAAGTTCGGATTGCTTTTCCGTCATTTCACAGTAGAGCACTTGTTCCGTCTTTGGTGGTAATTCCGTTGCCACCTGATCTTTTGTACGTCTTAATATAAATGGTTTGACAATCGCTTGAAGGCGCTGTGCTTTTTCTTCGTCTTTTTTCTTTTCTATGGGCTGCACAAACTCTTTCTGGAAATAGGTGTAGCTGCTCAGTAGGCCTGGGTTGGTGAAGTGCATCTGTGCCCAAAGGTCCGAAACGGAATTTTCAACGGGGGTTCCGCTTAAGGCTAACTTGTTTTTACTTTTTAAGCTTTTGATCGCTTTAAACGATTTGGATGTCGGATTTTTGATATTCTGGCTTTCATCCAGGATGATGTAATTAAAATAAAAACCACTTAAGGTCTCTTCGTCAATACGGGCAATCCCATAGGTGGTAATGACCAAATCATATTTAGCGAAAAGTGAAGCGTCTTTAATGCGGTTATTACCCGTATGAAGGTGAATATTGAGCTGTGGCGCAAATTGTTGTGCTTCTTTCTGCCAGTTATATACGAGAGATGTTGGCAGGACCAAAAGTGATGTGCGTATATCCTGTTCGTCTTGGAGCTGTTCTTTTTGCTGTTGTAATAGTGCTAATGTCTGTATGGTTTTACCCAATCCCATGTCATCAGCAAGACAGCCACCAAATTTATACTGCTTCAAAAAATTAAACCAATTGTATCCTGCCTTTTGGTATGGGCGAAGATTTCCCTTGAAATGTTTTGGTTCGGGAATATCAGCAATCTCTTCAAAGTTGGCCAAATTCTGTAGTTTTCGTGTAAATACCAACTGTGTATGCTCACTAATTTCAAAGAGCAGGCCGATATGTACTTTATTGAGTTTAAGCTCATGCCGATCTGTAGAAAATTGGAAGAGATGATTGTACTGTGCAAACCATTCTTCCGGAATCATGGCAATTTCGCCATTCGGCAAGGTAAATTCTTTAATGTTATTAAGAATATGGTTACGCAGCTGAATAAATGGAATCTCATAAGGGCCAAATTTTGCGATTGCACTGATATCAAACCAATCATTATCTTCATCAATGGAAATATCCAGGGAGGTGTGCCCTATGAAAAAGCGCTTTTCTTCACTGTTTTGTACAATTTGGAATCCAAGTGTATCAAGCTCTTCCTGATGGTTGTTCATCCAATCAAATACGGAAAGCCGTTTTCCAGTATAGACAGCAGGCGTTAGTAAACCTAACTGGGGGTCAACATCCTGTAATCCCAATTTTTTTAAGCTGTCATGTTGCTGTTCTTCCCATTGCAGGGATCGTTTGACGCGGTGGAAGATATAATGATCATCTTCTTTATTATATTCCATGCGTACGGTAACTTTGTTTTCAGCCCCTGCTGTAAAAGTATGTGGGCCATACTTGAATTGTAGCTGCAATTGCGAAGCTCCATCTTCCACATAGATCAGATGCAGGAGTGGAATTGCCTGATGCTGGTGAGTTTGAATCTCAAATCCCTCCGCATAGACGTGATAGCGCTCAATCAGTCCGCATACAAAGGTCTCGAAATATTTTTTTTCAGTGCTTCTGCCGACAGAAATATAGCGTTTATTCAGGAATGGGCTAAGCTTTTTCCCTTCAAGTACCTGATCGAAATAATAGAGGGTATTGTTTAAAAGTAACCATGCCTGTACATTGGTCAGGACAATCGCATTTTTGAACATAAACTCCAGACGCTGGTTCTCGTATTTGATGGTGGGGAAATAACGTGTTTCTTCTTCGTTCCGCCGGAAGTGAAATAAGATTGATGCTGCAGATGTTGCTAGTTTAATTTCCTGATCTGCCGGATATCCATCTTTGCTCATCATGAAAAGCGGTTTATCACCAACAGCTTCAAAAAATTGAATCATTTTTTCATCAATCTTGGGACGAAGAAGCTCATGAAGTTTTTTATCGAAAACTTTGGAAAAGAAATCTACAGGTCTAATCGCTTTTTTATAGTATTTTTTGATGAGATGTGTTTGTTCGATTTCATCAAGCAATCGAATGAGTCTGTAATCTACTTCATCCAATTCAGCAGCGTAGGCATCCACAGTATTGCTAAATATGCGTTGATATCGTAGTGAGTAACTCCCATTGGGATTGAGTTTGACCATGTGTGGCTCAATGAGATAGCCAAGATAGGGGTGCTCACATATAGAATAAACGATTTTATAGACTGGAAATGACTTTGACTGTTGCATTAAAAATAGCGGACCTTATAAATAAAGGTATCTAATATACAATAAAATATACCATTAATCGCAATTTGTGCGTTGAAATTTAAAAAATCGATTCTTAGGGGCTACTTAGCTAAGGTCTAATACTAGTCTTCATTTTGAGGCAGTTCACAGGTATCGTTAAATACCAAAGACAGTAGTTCCCATTTGAAGGCTTGATTCGCTTGGATTGAAGATCGTAGCCGCGATTAGTTTTGTTCGCTATTGGGATGAAAACTTAATAGTTCCCTTCGAAGACAAATTGTGCCGGTCCTTCTAAGAAAACCTCTGTGAAATGATGACCTTTCTTATGGAAGGAGATATAAAGCTGTCCGCCTAATACGCGGATAGGAATATGAATATCACCTTCTAAATTTTGCTGCAAGGCAACGGCCATGGCCGCTGCAGTTGCTCCAGTGCCGCAGGCATAGGTTTCATCTTCAACACCGCGCTCAAATGTGCGGAGGAAATAACCTTCTCCTTCGGCTTCAATGAAATTCACATTGATGCCTTCTTTTCTATAAGTAGTGTTATTGCGAATGGCGTAGCCATCTTGAAAGACATTTTTATCCACAAGATTTTTAACAAATTCAACATAATGTGGAGAACCCGTTTGTAACAGATAGGCTTCTCCATCACGGGCAAAATCTTGCACATCGATCATTTGGAGATTGACAAGATCTGCCGATAAAGACGCGTAATGTACACCGTCTACTGCCAAAAAGACAGTTTTGTCAGTAATAATACCCAAGTCGCGTGCAAAAGCGACGATGCAACGGCCCCCATTGCCACACATACTACCTTTTCTGCCGTCGGCATTATAATAAATCATCTCAAAATCGTAATTTTCTCTGGTTTGTAGAAGCATTAAACCATCGGCACCAATTCCAAACCGGCGGTCACACAGCTTTTCTACCAATGCTTCATTTGCGCGGTCAAATGAGTTGTCGCGGTTGTCTACTAAAATGAAGTCATTGCCTGCTCCCTGATATTTTGAAAATCTTACTTGTGGTGCCATTACGTTGATTTGTAGTAACAAAAATACGTTTTTTTGTTACAAAAAAACGGAGAAAAGTTAAGATTTGTTAAAATGATTGCATTTGTCTAGTAATTAACATTTTTTAACGTGTCGGATTTTCCGAAGGCCTCGAAATGGTATTACATTTGAACATATCCGAATAAAATCGGTAATTTTAAGAGCAAAAGTTATCAGCTTATATTAAGACATTTTAAAATAAAAATAAGTTTATGAATAAGGTCGGTTTAACGCTATTAACAGCTGTTTTCGGTGGAGCAGTAGCATTAGGAGGTTACAAGCTTATTGAGAATAAGAAGTTTGATGGTATGTCTTTCGAAGACAAACAAAAGGTTTATTTTGCAAACAATCCAACAGGGGTAATGTCGTCGACAGGTAACCCTGATTTTACCCAAGCGGCGGCAGCAGTGTCACCGGGTGTAGTACATATTAAGACCACCTATAGCCGTAAGGGGTCGCAGCAATCGCAAGGTTCTCCGTTCGATATGTTTGAAGAGTTTTTTGGCATGCCACAGGGTGGCGGACGACGTCAAATGCAGTCGCAACCCGTGCAGGCATCCGGATCAGGTGTAATTATCTCAGATGATGGTTATATTGTAACCAACAACCACGTCGTTGAAGATGCAGACAAAATTGAAGTCGTATTAACAGACAAGCGTACGTTTGAAGCCAAATTGATCGGCCGGGATCCGAATACCGATTTAGCCTTGCTGAAAGTGTCGGGTAAGGGACTTCCTGTTGTCAAATTAGGCAACTCGGATAATGTCAATGTCGGTGAATGGGTATTGGCTTTTGGATATCCGCTTGGACTTCAATCTACGGTTACCGCAGGTATCATTAGTGCTAAAGGCCGTCAGATTGGTATTCTGAGTGAAGGTCAACAACAACGCGGTAATCCATTTGGTGGTGGACAGGATCAAATCCCCGTAAGTTCAGCAATCGAATCATTTATTCAAACAGATGCGGTAATCAACAAAGGGAATAGTGGTGGAGCCTTGACTAACGCTGCAGGAGAATTGATTGGTATTAACTCTGCTATCGCTTCTCCAACAGGGACATATGCCGGTTATGGTTTTGCGATTCCGGTCAATTTGGTGAAAAAGATCGTCGATGATTTTGTTGAATACGGTAATGTAAAACGTGGTTACATAGGTGTCACTTATACTGAAATAACACCTGAACTGGCAAAAGAAAAAGGTTTTACAGATGTGGATGGCCTTTATGTTCAAGATGTTGTAGCTGGTGGTGCTGCAGAGGCTGCAGGTGTCAAAAAAGGAGATATCTTGACTAAGATCAATGGAAAAGTGATTACAGGTTCACCTGTCTTAAGTGAAACGATAGGCCGTGCGCGTCCTGGAGATAAGGTCAATGTCACTTACAAACGTGATGGTAAGGAAAAACAGGTATCCTTGACATTGAAAGGCGAAGAATCTTTGAAATCTGCAAGTACAGGTGGAAAAGCTTCTAAAAGTGCAACGGAGATTTACAATAAATTAGGGGCAAGCTTTATTCCGGCTTCTGCTCAGAAGAAAAAAGAACTGGGTGTCAACTCTGGAGTTGTTGTAACCCAAGTAAACCGCGGCGGTATCTTTGATTACTTTGGTGTAGAGCGTGGATTGGTTATAACTGAGGTTAATGGAAAAGCGGTAAATACAGTAGACGATGTTGAAACTGCGCTTGGCGCAACACAACGTAATATTGTGCGATTGAAAGGTGTATCTCCTCAAGGCGGTGCTGTTCAATTGAGCTTCCCGGTAGAATATTAAGTATTGAATTAAGACTTGGTTGATTAATATAGTTTAGGTGGTTCTAACCGTAAGGTTAGGCCACCTTTTTTTTCTGAAAGTGTCTGATCTTATTGGCCAGAAAGAACCTTCAGTTTGCTTTCATTGCTGTTGGTGTCTGCGAAGTCAAGAAGGTTTTATGGGAAAGCTAGGGTACTTGGTAAGAAGTAGGTCAATTTTAAGCCGGTTGCTTCCTTAATAATTTTAGTTTAGCTATTTTGCGGAATGAAGTGCCGAAACAGCTTCAGTACTTTTTATGCTGAGCCGGTTTGGCCTGAAGATTTATTACACATTTTGCTGTTGACAAGCGTGGAAGCCTGATTATGGGAGATAATAGCGTTCTTTGTTTCGTTGGATCGCATAAGAAGTATCACTATTGTTTGATAGTTTTTTAAAATTATAGAGATGAAGATTTTAATGGTTTGTTTGGGCAATATTTGTCGTTCGCCCCTTGCACATGGTATATTGAAACAAAAAGTTGCGGATAATCAATTAAACTGGGTCGTTGAATCGGCTGGTACAGGTGACTGGCATATTGGGGAAGCACCCGACCGTAGGGCTATAGCAATTGCAAAGAAATATGGTGTCGATATTTCTGGTCAGCGCGCACGACATTTCAAGCCGCAATTTTTTGCCGAATATGATCTTATATTTGTGATGGATAGACAAAACTATGAAGATGTATGCGCCCAGGTGATTGATAAGGAAGACCTAAACAAAGTGAAATTGTTTTTAGGAGACGATGTTGTTCCTGATCCGTATTTTGACGATAATTTGTTTGATCCCGTTTTTCAGATGATTGATCAGCGTTGTACAGAGGTTATTGTCAAAGGAGGGAATCCAACGGCATAAGTGTATTTATTTATCTTAGTTTGTTTAAAACAAAAAAATGAAGGCAGCAGAAGTAAACAAGAAGTGGAGTATCTTACAGGGAGAAATTGCTTCTCTATTCGATATGGAAAAGCCTGACATCAAGGTCTGTTTATTCCTTATTGGTGTTCAGGAATTGGGCAAAGGTGCCCAAAAATTCTCAAAACGGGAAAAGGAGGAATTGATGCACATTGCGACCTGTCGTCTTTTCAGCGCGATGGGATTTTATAACCTCAAAGGACTTGATGAAGAAGGTTGGCCACATTGGGAATTGGTAAAACCTATTCCCAACTATACACTCTTAGAACAAGAATTGATCATGAAGTCTTTGATCATAGATTATTTTGAAGAATTAAACGTTATCTAGGGAATCAAACAATTCAGGAAACGTGTGCATTCAATACAACATATAATTATTAACAGATGAAATTTTTAAAGGCTAGTTTAGTAGCAGTATTTTGTTTTTTGCAGGTATTGGCATTTGCCGCCAAACCCGAGTTTAAATATGTACAGATCGTTACTGACAAGGGCACCTGTGTGCTGCGGTTGTATAATGAGACGCCAAAACATCGGGATAACTTTGTCAAATTGGCACAAAGTAAATACTACGACGGAACCTTGTTCCATCGCGTCATCCAGAATTTTATGATTCAGGGTGGTGATCCTGATTCAAGAAATGCCGTTGGCGGTGCTCAATTGGGTAATGGAGGACCAGGGTATACAATTCCTGCAGAGATTCAGGATGGTTTATACCACAAAAAAGGTACTATCGGAGCGGCCCGAGATAATAATCCGGCAAAGGCTTCTTCGGGTTCTCAGTTTTATCTTGTTCAGGGAAAAGTATTCACCCCTGAAGACCTCGATCGTTTGGAGCAAACACGAATGAATGGTAAGAAATTTTCGGAAGCACAGCGTCAGGCTTACACGACTGTTGGTGGCGCGCCTCATTTGGATTGGAATTATACCGTATTTGGCGAGTTGGTCAAAGGAGTGGATGTTATCGATCAGATTGCCGCTGTAAAAACAGATAAACATGATAGGCCGGAAGTCGATCAAAAGATGAGCATGCACGTGTTGACGAGACGAGAAGCATTAAACTTGGAACGAGAACTAAAAGGACTAAAACCTCAAACGGGTTTCTTTTCTAAAATCGGTGATCTGTTCTCTTCTAAGGATTATTAATGTTGTTATGATTCGCAAAATCAAGAATTGAAGAGTTTTCCGTTTTTATTATCTAGTATCACAATATTCAAAAAATGAAAATAGTAACCTATAATGTGAATGGTTTACGTGCAGCCTTAAAGAAGGATTGGCTGGGCTGGTTAAAAACTGTAAATGCAGATGTCATCTGTCTGCAGGAGATTAAAGCTACACCTGATCAGATTCCCGAAATAGCCTTGTTGGAGGAAATGGGTTATGAACATTACTGGTATCCGGCTCAAAAGAAGGGCTATAGCGGTGTTGCTTTGTTTACCAAGATGACGCCTAAGCATGTTGAGTATGGCTGTGGCCATGAGGATTATGATTTTGAAGGACGTATCATACGTGCTGATTTTGATCAGGTTTCGGTCATGAGTACTTATTTTCCTTCCGGCACAACCGGCGATGTGAGACAGGATTTTAAATACCGTTTTCTGGAGGATTTCCAGTTATATAGCGATAAACTTTTGGTCGAAAAGCCGAATTTGGTCGTTTGCGGTGACTATAATATCTGTCATCGTGCCATTGATATTCATAATCCAAAATCAAATGCAAACTCTTCGGGATTTCTTCCGGAAGAGCGCGAATGGATGGAGAATTTTATTAATTCGGGTTATATCGACTCTTTTCGTCATTTAAATCCCGATCCGCACCATTATAGCTGGTGGAGTTACCGTGCTGGAGCACGTGCGAAAAACCTGGGTTGGCGTATTGATTATAATATGGTTTCAAAACCTTTGGCAGAACAAATCAAATCTTCGAGTATAATTCCGGATGCTGTCCATTCCGATCATTGTCCTGTATTACTGGAGCTTGCTCTCTAATTAGATCGCATTCCATAAAAAAAGGCTTTCATCTGTTGAAAGCCTTTTTTTATGGTGAAGCGCAAAAGCGCATTATTAACTAACTATCTCCCCTGGCTATGGATAATGGAAAGCTGCTGGGCAACTTTCTCTGCAATCGTTAAAAATGATTTCGTTACAGGATCTTCGGTATCTATGGCAACTGGGAAACCATTATCTCCGGCATCAGAAATGCCTTTTAGCAAAGGGATTTCACCGAGGAAAGGAACTTTATATTCTTCTGCCAAACGTTTCCCCCCATCCTTGCCAAAAATATAATATTTATTCTCTGGCAATTCTGCTGGTGTAAAATAGGCCATGTTTTCCACGACGCCCAATAATGGAATATTGATGCTATCCATTAAGAACATTCCAATTCCTTTGACAGCGTCAGCCAGGGCAACGTGCTGTGGAGTTGTGACAATGACAGCTCCTGCAATAGGGAATGTTTGTGATACGGTGATATGGATGTCACCGGTGCCTGGAGGCATATCAACGACCAAATAATCCAGTTCACCCCAATGTGCATCGTTAAAAAGCTGCTTGATTGCTGATGTAGTCATTGGACCACGCCATGGAATAGGCTGGTTTGGATCGGTGAAAAATCCTATTGAAAGTAATTTCAATCCAAATTTTTCAAGTGGTTCTATTTTAACCTGGCCGTCCGGCATTTCTACTGAACCTGGTTTAGCGCCCTCCAATCCAAACATAATCGGAAGCGATGGTCCATAGATGTCTGCATCTAAAAGTCCTGTTTTAGCACCTTTAGCATGGAGAGCAAGAGCAAGATTGGCTGCAACAGTAGATTTACCAACTCCACCTTTGCCTGAAGATACCAAAATGATGTTTTTAATACCCGATACTTGTGCGCCTTGTTTTCCGATCACATTGGAAGTCATATTGATCTGGACTTCGAGATTTTTATCGATGAAATGCGCTATGGCATTTCGACAGGCATGCTCAATATGATCCTTAAGTGGACAAGCTGGAGTCGTTAAAATGACATCGAAAGAAATTTTTTGGCCTTCGATCTCGATATTTTGAATCATATTCAATGTTACAAGATCCTTTTTCAAATCAGGCTCTTCAACATAGGATAATGCATTTAATATTTGTTCTTTGGTAACCATCTATTATTCATTTGTAATCATGGATTACAAAACTACTCATTGCAGATCAATTTCATGTCATTTCTTTGTTTTTAATGGGATTAAGAATGTTGTATTACATGCCCACTCCTTAGGTAAGAGAAACGATCTGCCACATGAAGGGGTAATTGACACAGCAGTGTTTTCAGAAGATCATCTGAATAATTTTATACTCCCGTAGATAGGGATAAAGGCCATTATGGTTTCAGTTAATTATAATTGTATATGCAGTCAAATTTATCTAAGTTTGACTGTTGATATGCACGAATTTGCATTAAGTAATAATTATGTCCAATCGATTTATAACATCTTTTAAGTCCCGCAAGTGGCGATGGCTTTATATTGCTCTAGCTGCTATTCTGGTTTTGGCTATTGCAGTTGGTACCTATGCTTATCAGAAAAGAGATGCCATGCTCATGGGAGCAATCAACAAAGCGAAAGCAAAGTTGCTTGAAAAGTATGATATGGAGTTGAAGATCCAATATTATGCCTTCCAGGGAATTAATGCCGTGCAATTTAAAAATATACAATTATTACCTAAACATCGGGAACAATTGGCACAAATCAATGATTTGACAGTGTCTGTAAAATTGTGGCCTTTGTTATTTGGAGATGTGAAGTTAGGACAGGTTATTTTGGACAATGGGGCAGTTTCTCTTGTTAAAAAAGATTCGATCAGTAACTACGATTTCTTATTCAAGAAGCAGAAAAAAGATACGGTAGAAAATGATAACCCAAAACAGAATCTAGCCGCTCTGGCAGATCGACTATTGAAAAATGTATTTTTTAAGGTTCCAAATGATCTTGATCTCAAGAATCTTGAGCTTTCTTATCGCGATGACAGTACTTCACAGCGCATTGTTATTCCTTCCGCTGTGATCGACGGTGGAGATATGGAAACCAAGTTCTTGTTAAATGACCATGAGGCGGCCTGGAATCTGACTGGAACAATAGATTCGGATAATCAAGAATGTGACCTTCGCCTTTTTTCTGATAAAAAGGAGGTCAATCTTCCCTTGTTGCAACGCAAATTTGGTCTTGCAGTCAGTTTTGATGAAATATCATTCCGCTTGGACAAAGCTCACAGAAGGAATAAGGAATTACTGGAATTGCATGGGCAATGGGGCTTTAAAAATTTGAAATTAAATCACTGGCGTATTTCTAGTAAAGATGTCATCTTTCCTGAGGCCGTCATGCAAGGGGCACTGAATATTGGGGCATCATCGATTGAAGTGAGTAAAGAAAGTACCGTTCAGGTCAAAGATTTTGTGTTTTCTCCTTATCTCAAATATGTGCACAAGCCGGAAAAAGAGCTCTTCCTCGCAATTCATACAGACAAGATCGAGGCACAGCACTTTTTTGATGCCATGCCAGTTGGATTATTTCCAGGCTTAAACGGTATTCAAGTAGAGGGGCATATTCAATATGATCTAAACTTTGCTCTCGAATTAAAAAAGCCCGAAAAGCTTCTTTTCTCTTCCAAAATGGATGATAAGGATTTAAAAGTCGTTAAATGGGGCGAGGCTGATATTGCGATGCTAAATACACCTTTCACGTATACGGCTTATGAAGATGGTAAGCCGATGCGGGAAATTGTCGTTGGACCTCAAAATCCTAATTTTACACCGCTAGATCAAATATCCCGTTATATGCAGATTAGTTTGATCAATACTGAAGATCCATTTTTCTTTAAGCACAAGGGTTTTGAGGAGAAGGCTTTTAAGCTCTCCATTGCTACAAATATCAAGGAAAAAGGATTTAAGCGCGGGGCGAGTACGAT
This sequence comes from Sphingobacterium sp., assembly GCA_031286695.1. Taxonomy (GTDB): domain Bacteria; phylum Bacteroidota; class Bacteroidia; order Sphingobacteriales; family Sphingobacteriaceae; genus Sphingobacterium. Next base: position 325,938 of record JAITTY010000011.1, read on the forward strand.
ATCAATGCAACTGGTAAAAAATGTGTTTCTAAATCGGAATAAGACCGTTGTGCGGAAGCTGGAAGAAATTTTGCTGGTATGGCTCATGGAACGCTCACAGCAAGTTAGCAAAAAACGCATGTATGAGGTCTATTTGAATGTCATCGAATGGGGAAATAATGTGTATGGTATTACCGAAGCAGCACGCTATTATTTTGGGAAAACACCGGCACAGCTAGGGCTTGGTGAAAGTATATTTTTGTCTAGTATTGTTCCGCGACCTAAAAAGGGTCTGAACTTTTTTGACTGGACAGGGCATCTGAAAGGGAATATGTTGCGCTATTTTAATACCTATGGTCATATTATGACCAAAACAGGGCAGATTAGCGTGGATTCAACAACTTCAAATTATGGTTTTTATGAGGTTGTTCTGCAGCCGCATCTGCGTGCAGCTAGACCGGCCGTGGTGGATTCTGTTGATGTATTTGATATGGGAGACGATCCATTGTTGTTCGATCAGCTCGATAGCAATTCTCCTACAGATAATCTCGAGAGTGTATCTGTTCCCAAGAAATTAAAAAAGATGGATCTTACGGAAAAGAAAGATGAGGAAGCTGTTGAACAGGAGAAACCAAAGCGATCGCTGTTTGACAAGATCTTGGGACGTAAAAAGGAAGAAAAAGAAAATGACGCACACAAGTAGTGTCTGTAACGAAAGAACAATATTAGGATGAAAAAGATAGAAATTGACGGATTGCTTTTCGAACCTTTATTTGAAGAGGAACAAATTCAGAAACGTGTTCGCCTGATGGGGATTGATATAAGCCTGCGTTATGAACACAAGCAACCTGTGTTTATAGGCGTTTTGAATGGATGCTTTATGTTTATGGCAGATTTGCTTAAGCAAATTGAAGTTCCTTGTGAAATGTCATTTATTAAGCTGGCTTCTTATATCGGAACAGGCCAATCTGAACTGAACGAGCTTTTGGGGCTCGGTATCGATCTGGAGGGGCGCGATGTGATTATTGTGGAAGATATTGTTGATTCCGGGCATTCACTTAAGCATACCTTAGATGCTGTGAAAAAATTAAATCCAGCTAGTGTTATAGCCTGTGCACTTTTGGTGAAACCGGAGGCGCTGCAGTATCATTTCGAGGAATTGACCTATGTTGGTTTTGAAATAAGTAAAGAATTTGTGGTTGGGTATGGGATGGACTTTAACGGTCTTTGTCGAAATCTTCCTGATATCTATAAAAATATACCGGTTTAAAAATTCCGCCTACTCTCGGGCTTGTGAAGGAGAGCAATTTCCACGATGTTCTTGTTGTCCTGCGCTGTGGATCTATCACAGCGCAGGACAGTTGAATACTGGTTTCAGATGTTATGATATCTGCTCGTATTTAAAAGAGCAGGTTTCAATATGATCATTGACCATGCCAACGGCTTGCATATAGGCATAACAAATGGTAGATCCAAAAAACTTGAACCCTTTTTTCTTCATGTCCTTTGCTATTTTGTCTGAAATCTCCGTAGTAGCAGGTACATGCTGCAAACTTGGCCAATGGTTTACGATGGGCTGCTGTTCAGGTAGGAAGCTATATAGGTAGTTATAAAAACTGCCATATTCAACCTGGATTTTTTTGAAAAGCTGTGCGTTGGCAATAGTTGATTCAATTTTATTGCGATGTTTGATAATACCGGATTCCTTGAGTAACTGTTCGACAGTTTCGTTGCTGTACGCCGCTACCTCATCGACATCAAAGTTAGCGAAAGCTTCCTGGTAGGCGTTTCTACGACGGAGGATAGTAATCCAGCTCAAGCCCGCCTGAGCAGATTCCAGTACTAAAAACTCGAATAAGGTTCTGTCGTCTCTGACTGGCCGCCCCCATTCTTTATCGTGATAGGCAACGTATTGCTCGTCAGATCCGCACCATTGGCAACGTGTAATCTCTTTGTACATGTTCTATGAAGATTTTTTGGACGCAATATAACTTTTTATCCTAACTTTACGACCACAATTAAAGAGTTTCGAATGTAGACGGTCGTTGAGCATCTCATTGCCGTTAAGAGACAATTCATTTTAATGAGCGTAACAATCTTCAAATATCATATTCTATTTGTATTATTTCTGCTGTTTTCAATATCGGGATTGAAAGCACAGCGGCGGGCGCAGCGAGCTGTTATTCAAAGCAGCACAGTTGCGGCTGATAGTCTAAATGCTGTAAAAGATTCCGTTATTTCACCCAGCCAGAAAGTTTTGGAATCCTTGAATCCAGCACTACAAAATCAATATCGAATTGTAACCGTGGAAGAGAAAGGACTAATGGTTCATAACATTGATAATTTTGATGTACGGCAGTATTTTCAGGGGGAATTGAGGTACAGCAATTTGGATCGGCAATATGGAACGCTCAAGGTTCATCGTGAAAACTGGATCCTATTTACGGTTCTCGCATTAATTTTGGGGGTTGGGATGATTCGGGTATTTTTTCCTTCAGATATTAAATTGGTCTTTCAGGGGTATTGGGATGATCGTGTTTTATTGTCTGTGAGTAAGGAGGATACGATCTTGACATCTTGGCCATTTATATTTCTATTTATATTATTTTCGGGAGCGATAGGCTTATTTGTAAGTCTATTTTATGCGTATGAATTGAATAGATTCGATTTTATTACTTTCCCTAATTATATGAAGACTGTAGGAATGGTTGGTGGTTTGTTCGCGTTAAAAATCGGATTTATCAGATTCTTATCCTTTGTTTTTGAAATTAGAAAGTTAGTAAAAGAATATGTGACGGTGTTGTATCTGATCTATTTCAACACACTTTTTTTAATGCTTCCTGTGTTATTAATTTTGAGCCTTGTTCCCTTGACATCGGTCGGTGTTGTGTTGCATTTGGCCATTGTTGGAGCCGGTTTGCTCTTTTTCTATCGGTTTCTTAAGACAGCGGCTCATATTATGTCCATGTATAAATTTTCAATTTCCTATTTAATTTTGTACCTTTGTTGCCTAGAAATAGCACCAATATTAATACTGTTAAGATTATTGAGCTAAAACTGGTTAATATGCAAACTTCAGACGTAGAAAGAGCAAAGAAGGTAAAAAGTGTACTGGTGACTTTACCAAAGCCTGAAAACGATAAGTCCCCTTATTATGATTTAGCAAAGAAATACGGGTTAAAATTAGACTTTCGAGGTTTTATACACGTAGAAGGAGTTCCTGCCAAAGATGTGCGTAGGGATAAGGTTAATTTAGCAGATTATTCTGCGGTAATATTTACAAGCAGAAATGCTGTAGATCATTATTTTAGAATTTGTGAAGAGATGCGATTTGAAGTATCTGCAGAAATGAAATATTTCTGTATTTCAGAAACAATTGCCCTCTATCTTCAAAAGTATATTCAATATAGGAAACGGAAAATTTTCTTTGGTAAACAGACCGCAAAAGATCTTGAGGAGGTGTTGAAAAAACACAAAGGAGAGAATTTTTTATTCCCATGCTCGGATGTTGCTAATGAGGAAACAAGTAATTGGTTACAGCAAAATGGCTATAAGTTTACGCCGGCTGTTCTTTTTAGAACTGTTGTAAGTGATTTGACTGATCTGAAGGATGTTTTCTACGATGTTATCGTGTTCTTTAGTCCTTCCAGTGTGCAGTCTTTATATGATAACTTTCCGGACTTTAAACAGAACAATACCAGGATTGCTGCATTTGGTGCATCAACCCAGCAGGCACTTTTAGACCATGGATTGATTTTAGATATTCCAGCTCCGACACCAAAAGCGCCTAGTATGACAATGGCTGTTGAAGAATATATCAAAAAAGTAAATAAGTAATAGCCTAGCATAAGGTAAATAACAAAAAGAGGGTTTTTTAAGACCCTTTTTTTGTTATTTAATAAGTTGGAAGTCCGGAAGGCTCTATGCACTTTTCCGTTGGTGTTGTTGCAGACTTTACCTTTCCGTATTGGATCGACACGATTGCTGTCTTTTGGCCAGATTTGACAGTTTACCCGCTGATATGCTTCTATTTATAGGCTACAAGGGGTTAGAAAAGAGGCGGCCTATTTGTGTTCAGTAGGGTACAAAAATGACTTCGGGAGAGATCAATCGTGTTAAAATGTAATAAAAGTGACGTAGGTCATTGAGATTTTAAGTATATTTCTATTAAATTGCTTGGGGTAATTTATTCCAATTAAAAATAAGGTCTAGGCCGTATTTTTAAAATTTGATAGAAATATTTTTTTTATGTTTGTAATTAAGCAAAATTAGTCAGTCGTGAAGTTAAAGCAAGTTGATAAAATTTCGGGCATTCGATCAGAGGACTTCTTAAAAAATTATCTGAAACCAGGTTTTCCTGTCATTATATCAGATTTTATCAGTGCAGAAAGTCCAGCGTGGAAGAAATGGAGTTATGATTACTTTAAGGAAATTGCAGGAGATATAAAAATAGATGTCTACGGAAAAGAGGAGGAGTCAATGGACCGTGCTGCCAGTGCCCCTGTTGGCCATATGACATTTGCAGAATACTTGGATCTGATTACAAAAGAACCTACTGAATTGCGGTTGTTTTTGTTCAATCTGCTCAAAATACGTCCTGAACTGAAACACGATGTTATTTATAACGATGTGACAGGAGGCAAGGTCTTGCAATGGTTGCCATTTATGTTTTTTGGTGGAGAGGGTTCAAGTACCCGTAATCATTTTGATATTGACATGTCACACGTGTTTATTTCTCAGTTCCAGGGATTAAAACGTATCTGGCTTTTTCCGAATGATCAATCTGATTTGATGTATAAATTGCCGTACAACTTTCATAGTATTGCCAATCCAAAATATAGCAGCGAAGAGGAGTATCCTGGTATTAAGTACCTGGACGGCTACGAAGCGGTAATCCATCCTGGAGAGACCTTATACATGCCAGCAGGATGGTGGCATTATATTCAATATGAAACGGAGGGCTACTCGATTTCTGTTAGGGCTTTAGCAAATTCGATCAGTGAGAAATTGAAAGGCGCGCGTAATCTGTTTATCACAAGGCATTTTGATAATACGATGCGAAAGATCTTTAAAGACCATTGGTTCCACTATAAAATTAACACAGCAAAACGTCGAGCCAATAATGCAATTAAAAGAAACAAACGTTAATATAGAAAGGGGACTTTAAAATGTCCCCTTTTGTTTTTAAGTATATTTTATATAAAGGATTTAGTTTGATCTCTCCTTAGAGCCTTTGCTGTATTCATTCTTCTGCATCAGCCCATTTACTGGCTTCCCGATAGAATAGGGTATAAGGGTCGCTTGGGTAAACTACCGTGTCCGGATTATGTCGAAATGGAATATCTGGGTTGAAGATTTCCTGAAGAATATCTCGCAAGAATCTGACAAAATTCTCTTTCTGGAAAGCAAGGAATTCATCGGTCATTATTCCCTCTTTACCACTGAATAATGTCCCTTCTTCCCGCATTTTGCGCGCGACATAGAGATGAGGCTCAAGTTGTTTTCTTCCTGTTTTCTGTTCGAATACATAGGCATAGAATAGCGTTTGGACCATCGCTTTATTTTCGGTATTTGGAGCAAATACCTGATCGATTTCTTTAAATATGATCGAATCCCCTCCTGTTTTGTAATCGACAATTCTACTGATGATGCGGTCGTCGTGTGTTATGACCTCGTCTACACGGTCGATGATGCCGTATAGCGAGACTTGTCGTTCCTCTCCATTGATTTGAAGGGGGAAAGGCAATATATAGTCGTTATCATTCTCGAGTTCGATAATCCGAAATGCTTTGTAGTTGTTGATGTCATATTCGAGATACATCTTGACATATTCGCAGGCAATCTTCAGCATGATCCGCTGCAAACTGTTTAAATCATTTGCCGCCTTTAATTCGACCTGATATTGAATGCCGATTTCACGAATGACATGTGCCTCTATCTTGTCGATCTGCCCTTGCAGGATACTCGTCGGTGTAAAGTCCTGTTGCCCCTTGAATGGCAGAAATATGCGCTCCATTACATTATGAATGACTGTTCCCAGCTTATTCATCTCAAATTCCTGGGAGATCGAAGGTGGTTCTTTGATGTTGGCGATATGTTTCAGGAAAAACTGCAAAGGAGATTGTAGGTATGTCGTAAGTGCTGTTGCCGATATCTTTTTCTGGTTAACGATAAAGTCCTGATACATCTTTTCCCAGACTTCGCCACGTTTCTCGATAATAATTTCTTGAGCTTTATCTGCAAATTGGATGGTCTGCTGCTGAATTCTTCTGTCAAATTTAAAATTGCTTTCAAATTCCAACTGTTTGATAAAGCGACTTTCTTCACCCGTTGAGCTCTCGTCAACCAAGCCATTGTAGAAAATATGTATTCCTTCACTGTATTGAAAATGGCGATAAAATAAATAGGCTGAAAGGGCATCTTGATTCTCCAATATAGGGAGTCCATAAGCACTTCTTAGACTATTGGGTATAAAGGTAGGTGAGTTGGAAGTCTTGGGAAGAATGCCTTCGTTTGCTCCTAGGATATAGACATTGTCAAAATTTAAACAACGACTTTCCAAGAGACCCATTATTTGGATGCCTTCGAGCGGATCACCTTCTATGGCCGAATTTATTGGAGCAATGGCTTTTTTAATCAAGCCGATCTGAAAGCTGATGCTTAAAGGAGCTACGGTTTCAAAACCTAAAAGTAGCTGGTTTAGCGTTTTCTTTGTCTCGATCAGGAGGTTGTTGTCAATTTGGCGGATTCGCTCCTGGGAAGAAATGCCATGTAAAAGATCATCAACGAGTAGGATGAGCGATGGTATCAAATAGGCAGAATTTTCAATTGGAACAAAAAATTGGGGCAAAGCGCTCTCGAAATGAAGTTCTTCCAAAGCGATCTCAAATAACTGTTTGTCGGCGATTTCCCGTTGAATCTGCAGCTTATCTGCCAATGGAACCATTGTCAGCGGATGATTGATGAAAGTCTCGATAACCTGATAGGAGATCTTTCGCCGTTTGAACTGTGATATTTCCAAATGCACCTCCATCCATAAGTCCAGTATGCCATAAATTGGAGATTGCGTCAGTGGATAACCCGTCGTGATATTGGGTTTTACGTCCGGCAGGCTTTGCAGCAAAGGTACAAGCAGGTTTTCATCGGCCAGCAGGATAGCGGAAGTCTGTTCCGTGTTGTTGTGCTGTTCGAGGATATCATACAGCAATTTTGTCTGGCTTATTTTCCCCGTACTCGCATATAGATTGACGGTGGATTTTCTATTTCCAATAATATTGGGGCTATCACCCAGTGCATTGACCAAGCCTGTCTGAAAGATGTTGCGACGAATAAAGAGGCCTGCTTCCTGCATGTTGTCTTCTAGGTAATAAGCGTCTGCATCGAAGTAGAATAATGCGCGACCCTGATCCTGCCATTGTCTGAATAACTTCGCTTCGGCCTTATTCAACGCATTAAACCCGACAAACAGGATGTGCTGAAAAGAAGATGCAAATTGCTGATTTGTAGCCTTGCCTTCAACCAGGTCGCGGTAAATTGTTGGATAATTGGTTTGCCCCTCTGCTTTAAGTTTTTCTTTGAAACGATCGTATAGAAAGGGCAATCTTTTCCAGAGCTGCAGAAAGCGTTCTTGGACCCCACTATGCCCAGCAATAGAAAAGGACTGCCAAAACTGACGGATAAATCCTTGCTGTTCTTGCGTGAGATGTTGAAAAGCAATATCAATTTTGGTATTGTCATAAAGTTCTAAATAGATCTGCTCGATGGGGACGAGATCATAATCCAGCTGGCCAAAGTCGCTCAATATAATTTCTGCAATTGGATAAAATTCTTCCAATGTTTCCGGCTGTTTGCCTTCTGCGATCAATAGCTCATTATGAATATTAAAAAGATGGAAAAATTGTGCTAGAGGACTTGCTTCAGTATCGTCGGTCGAAAGTCTAAAAAATTCCTGAATTGTAAAAAACTGAGGTGACCAGATCGCCTGTCCATACACTTCGGAAAGATGTTTTTTGAGGTAGGTAATCGGCCGTTTATTATTAAACACGATGGCAATCTCACTCAGATCGTTCCCAAAACGTTTTTGAATGTCTGCTGCTACTAATTTTAGAAAGGCTGTCTGCATCGTGCTATTATTTTACTTCAGTTAATTGATTTGATTTCGCATAATAGAGATAGGCTTTAACGTTGTTATAGCCAAGGTTCTCCAAATTCTTTTTATAGTTGTCGACTTGGTACTTATGTCCGATATAGTCTGTTTGTGTAAACTTGAAATCCAGGACGATTGTTTCTTCTTCTGAGGTGAAGACTTTATCAGGACGGATGGTCTCACCTTTGGCGGTAATGATACTCGCCTCGTTCCAGATCTTATAATTTCCGGTAAGCCATTTATTGATCATGGGGTGTTTCCAGATCTGATTGATCTCTTGCATGAGAAAGGGTTCTTCCTCTTTGGAGAGAATACCTTCTTGGATCAGTTGGCGGACTAGTTTATGGATATCTTCTTCCTTTGAAATCTGAGCCATAATATCATGGGCCAATATACCGTACTGTGCCGCTTTTTCTAGCATCATGATATCATTGATGCTGCGTGAGCTCGATTTTTCTAAGGCCATTTCCAATTCTTTGGAAATAGGATAATGGCTCAGCGAAATAATATTGTCTTTTTGAGCCTGATGTTTTTTTTGTTCGATCGTTTGGTCGATGTATACACCTTTTTCTTCCAGTGCAAACGGAGCTATCGGGGTATCCAAGACCTGATAGAGTACATCGCTGATATATTCGTCTTTCATATCATAGCCTGTAATCTCGCCCGTCTTTTTATCAACAGTTTCTTTAAAGGACGGAGCTGTAATATAAAGGTGCTCAACTGCGCGGGTTGTTGCCACATAGAATGTATTGAGTGCATCCATGTAGTTGAACAGCATCTCTTCAAAGTATTGTTTGAAAAAAACAGATTTTCCGACGGTGGAAGTATATTTAATTGGAATTTTTCCCAATTGAGCAAAGGGTGTATCTGACGTCTCGATCCAAAAATCGCCATTGATCATGCCGTCGAGATCCCAGGAACAAAAAGGAATCATCACCACATCATAAGCCAGCCCTTTTGATTTGTGGATTGTGGTTACTTCGATCGCATTAATTTCTCCGTTGGAAGGGAGCACGGCCCGATTACCATCTTCTTCCCAGAATTCCAGAAACTGTATAATTCCACGTTCGCCGTTGGTGGAGAAGGTTGAGATCATATCTTTGAATGCGAGGAGGTAGGGGAGATGAATGTTGTCCATGGTTGTGAAACCGTAGATTTCAATAAGCTTTTCAATCAAATGAACCAAAGGCTGTTTCTGTGCCATTTCCCAGGAGTCAATCAGCGCCTCAGGGAGATAGGCTTTAAGAGCATGGATATCATTGACAGCAAATTTTAACCACGCATCCTGATCGATTGTGTTATTTTGTATATGCTGATAGAGATAGACCATCTTTGCTTTATGGATGGTATGTTTATCCGAATTATAGACTAGCGCTTTCAAAGTTTCGATCAACAATAATACGGCATCATTACTCGCCAGCGACAGCGCATCACCGGATATGACTTCAAATGCAAGCTGCTGTTCTTTTTTGAAGTCCATGAGTTTCTGGATGACCGATTTGGCTTGCGCATTGCTCCGCACCAGAATCCCGATCTGCTGTGATTGATAACGTCCGCTACGGAGCCAGTCACCTATTTTCTGACATAGTTGTACAAGCGATTCCTCAATAACCTGGTTTCTTCTGTAACGCCCATCAGTAACGGGGATGTAGGAGATCTCAATGGATCCTAATTGGTCAAGGTTTCCTTTTTTATGTTTAGGGACTTCCTGTTGGCTGTTTTCATAAGCTTTGACAAGCATCTGATCATTGCCAGAAGAAACCCACCACTGTTTACCTTCTTCATCGAGGCTTTCGGATACTTTTTCATTCAGTACCTGTTGCAGGTGCTGGGGAATACTGCTAAACAGATAATTGTTTAATTGAATGATATTCGGAAGACTTCTAAAATTGGTGTCGAGGCTTCCGTTTTCGATAAAAGTCGTTTTGCCATGCTCATCCAGGTGAAAGGCCTGGCCAACCTGTTGCTCGACCTGTTGCAGGAGGATACGCCAATCCCCGTTTCGCCAGCGGTAGATACTTTGTTTAACATCACCTACAATCAGGTGTTCGCTGACTGTGCCTCTGGCATCTGCTAATGCATTGATCAATAGGGGGCTGTAGTTTTTCCATTGGATCCGCGAGGTATCCTGAAATTCGTCGAACAAAAAGTAGTTGAAGCGATTGCCGATTTTCTCCCAGATAAATGTGGGATCACTATTTTCATCAAGTCCGAGTTTATTTAATAGAATCTGCGAATCGGAAATTAATTGAGCCCCATTGTCCCGTCGCCACTGTGTCAGTAAGTCGCTCATTTCCTTGAGCAAGCGTAGGTAATAGAGATTGTTCTGTACTGCTTGATAGGCAATATAAGCCGACAGGTTATCGTGTAGCTTTTGGAACGATGCCAGGATGGGGCTAAGTGCTGCGATAAGATCATGGCGTATATTTTTGTCACTATCCGTAAATGCATCTTCATTGTCGATCAATTGGAGATATTTTTCCAATACTTTGGCGATTTCAGAAGCGCTCAGTTTTTCTGTTTTTTTGTTGGTTTTGCTAGCGGATATTATTTTATTGCGCGATTTGCCTTTTAGGTCACTTTCGGAGATGTTAAATTTCTTGAACGTTTCACTAAACGCTTCAATCGTCATAGAGAGTGCTTCGGTGAAGGAGTTTATCTTCTGTTCAACCTCCTGATTAAGGAGATTAAAGACTTCCTTTGGATTGGCGGAGTTGATGTAACCATCAAATTCTTGGAAATTTTCAGAAAAAATAAGGCTTGCCAGGCCCATTAATTGTTGGCGGTAGTTCCAATTTTCATTTTTTGCTATTTTCTTTTCCGCATAGGCAATAATCCAGTCAAGGAGATCGGGGCGTTCATCCAGCAATTGATTCAGCATGACTGTGAGGTCATTTTTCACTTTATTGACATTCATTTCAATCTTATAAGCTGCATCAAGATTGAGTTCATAAGTAAATGCACGAATGACTTTTTGAGAAAAACCATCGATTGTACTGATCGTAAAATGACTGTAGTCATGTAGAATACGACGATAGACCCGATAAGCTTTCTCTTGTACGAGATGTGGATTCCAATCGGGCTGTTGCTCGAGTAAAAGCTTTCTGAAATCTTCAATTTTAGCGCTGGCATTGCCTGTTGCCAAACCATGGAGTACCGAAAGTATACGTTCCTTCATCTCCGCAGTTGCCTTATTGGTGAATGTTACAGCCAAAATCTCTTTATAGCTATGCTCGTTGGAAAGCAGGAGAGTGAGATAGTGCAAAGTCAAGCTAAAGGTTTTTCCCGAACCGGCCGAAGCTTTAAGTATTTTTAATGGCGCAACAGATTTCATAGAATGAAGGTATAAAGTAAAAAGTGAATTGGCAAAAATGTCGAAGACAATTTCGCCGGCAAAATACACAAGCGGTTCATCCTGTTTACATTTCGTAAAATAGCCCTTTTTTTCTGAAAGTGCCTGATCTTATTGGCCAGGAAGAACCTTCAGTTTGCTTTCATTGCTGTTGGTGTCTGCGAAGTCATGAAGGTTTTGAGGAGAAAGGCTATTTTGTACACTGATTTTTAAAGACTTATTTTAACTGCTGAATAGCAAGAACAAAACATTGGAGAACAGGGGCGGTGTTTAGCCTAAAAGCGGATACTGAAAGAAGCTAACCCTGTCGTTTTCAGTGAATTTTTATCAAATAATAATGATGATTAAAAAAAAATAACTATCTTTGCATCCCCTCTAGCATGAAGCTCGGGGGATATGTTGAATACATAAAATAAAATTAAAAAATGGCAACTAAAATCAGATTGCAAAGACACGGTAAAAAAGGACGTCCTTTTTACCACGTAGTCGTAGCGGATTCTCGCGCTCCACGTGACGGTAAATTCATCGAACGTATTGGTTCTTACAACCCAAACACAAATCCAGCAACTATCGTTTTGGATTTTGAAAAAGCTTTGGATTGGATGAATAAAGGTGCTCAACCAACTGACACAGCTCGTGCTATCCTTTCTTACAAAGGTGTTCTTTACAAGAAACACTTGCAAGGTGGTGTGAAAAAAGGTGCTTTTGATGAAGCTGCTGCTGAAGCTAAATTTACAGCTTGGACTGAAGCTAATGATGCAAGAATCTCTGGTAAAAAAGATGGTTTAGCACAAACTAAAGCTGAAGCTAAAAAAGCTGCTTTAGTAGCTGAAGCTAAGAAAAAAGAAGAAAAAGCTGCTGCTGTAGCTGCTAAAAATGCTCCTGTAGCGGAAGAAACTGCTGCTGAAGAGACTGAAGCTCCTGCATCAGAAGAAACTGAAGGTTAATTCTTTCATAAAGTATTCGAGAAAGCCGACTCAATCTTGAGCCGGCTTTTTTTGAAACAGCCAATAGGCAAATGGTTTGCCAAATCATGTCTCACATCTAATTGCTAAATACGAAAATATGACTATTGATCAAAGCTTTTACATCGGTTATGTCAGTAAAACAAGAGGTCTTAAAGGAGAGGTACAATTGTTTTTTGAATTCGAGGAATACGAGAGTCTGGATATGGATGTTGTCTTCGTAGAAGTCAACAAAAAGCTTGTTCCCTATTTTGTTGATACGATTAAATTTCAAAAAAATAGTACAGCTTATGTGACATTTGAGGATGTAGATCATATCGATAAGGCTCAGGTACTCGTTCGTAAAAAATTATATCTATCCAATGATAAAATGCCTGAGCGCGATCCAGATGATTTTAGGTATACTGATTTAATCGGTTTTTTAGTGATCGATGAAAGCCATGGTGAACTGGGTGAAATAACAGATGTTCAGGAATTTCCGCAACAATTTGTCGCAACAGTCGATATGGATGGCAAAGAGCTGATGTTCCCTTTATCGGACGATTTAATCTTAGGAATCGATGGTGAAGAGCAGATCATTGAAGTCGAATTGCCAGAGGGTTTAGTGGATCTCTATAAAGAATAAGCTATCCCCGAGCTTATTCAAATGAATAACGATATACTATAACTATTGCAGTAATTTCTTATCTTGGTTCGTGTATTATTATTGGCCATAATTATTAATTGATTTTGAAACCGTTATTACTGCTGCTATTCACATTTTCGTTGTCTTCTTGTGCTTTCTTTGGAAAGAAAAAGGAGTTTCCTGAAGGCAATTACCAAATGATATTTGGTTATTCAAATGAAGAGTATCGTAAATTAAAAAGCGAATCTCCCCAAAATGTGGAGGCAGATACCTATGGTAATGATCCTACTATATACCGATCCTTTCTCTCACTTCATGATAAAGACGAGTTTGTCCTGGCGATTGATGATATCTTACTTTTCGGCAAGTATAGATTCAATGGAGATCGATTAGAATTGACTGATGAGAAAAAAGGCAGCGTCGCATTGGATATTATTAAGGTAAAAGATGGTTTTGTTCAGCTGAGAGGTGATTTTTCACAGTTTAACTCAGCACGTGTCCCCACTACCGAAAGACTTTATATCAATTTTGCGTTAGATAAAACCCTTGTTCGGGAGACGCCCAGTAAATTTGATAGCCAAGTGAATCTCTGGCGGAACGCGCCTGTAAAATCAGAAAATGAAAAGGAGATAAAAGCCAGAGCTTTGAATTTTGTAGATTATTCTATCGCTTATTTTCAGCATATATCAAGTTCCGGTACACATCACGATTATCGAATGGATGGTGTTGAATCGCCAATTATCTATGCTGAGAATGGTATTGTGCTAAAGCAGTGGGCAGACGTTCCTGCATCATGGAAAGAATTGTTTTACAACGAACAGAATGCATTGCTCGCTTATCAATATTTATTTGATGGTTTTAAATATGGGTCGAAAGAGGAGTATCATGTTACAGGGCTCTTATTGATCACATTTTATCTCAAAAATCTACGGAATTCCCTGGCGACTAATCTTTAGTCAACTGTTATGATTCAGTCAATATCTTCTTAGTCCATGAACCTCAATCGCTACTTTCACCTATTTTTTTAAAATCGTCGGTTTTTGGTGGCGTGTAAATTCCTGTTGTTGCCTGGGAATAAATCTGAAGCCGTATTTATTGCAGTCTTTTTGTCGCTATTTTTGCCTTTTCGAAAAAATATTTTTGTCTTTTGATTTTTTAAAACGATATTAGCAACGCTTATAGAGAAAGGCCGAGGGACTAGACCCAGTGAAGCCTTAGCAACCTGTATTGTTCAAGGTGCTAAATTCTACCCTGCTCCATGTGGGAAAGATAAGTTACATGTAGATAAACGATTCCTCGACTTGTGCGTTTCGATGTAAGCCAACCAAACTAAAAACAGTTTTTTAATGAAGATTATCGATCATATCCAGAATGCCAAAGGAAAGACATTGTTTTCTTTTGAGCTATTGCCACCGGCGAAGGGACAGGGTATCCAAAGTATTTTTAAAACCATGGATGAACTGATGGAGTTTAAGCCCCCTTTTATCGACGTAACCTACCATCGAGAAGATTATATCTACAAGGAGCATGCGAGTGGATTACTGGAGCGCGTATCTTATCGTAAACGTCCGGGGACAGTGGCGATATGTGCTGCCATCATGAATAAATATAAAGTGGATGCCGTTCCTCATTTGATATGTGGTGGTTTTACGAAAGAGGAAACCGAAAATGCACTGATCGATTTGAATTTTTTGGGTATAGATAACGTTTTGGTATTGCGGGGGGATGCGCGTAAAGGAGATGCCGATTTTATCCCAACCGATGGCGGACATGCTTTTGCAACGGATCTATTGGAACAGGTAACTGATATGAATAAAGGGAAGTATCTGCATGAAGATATTATCACATCAGAGAAGACTGATTTTTGCATCGGCGTAGCGGGGTATCCCGAAAAGCATTTTGAATCACCAAATTTCAACACGGACTTTAAATATCTAAAACAAAAAGTCGATATGGGAGCGGAATTTATTGTGACTCAGATGTTCTTTAATGTCGAAAAATACAAGGAATTTGTTACAAAATGTAGAGACAATGGAATTCATGTGCCTATTATTCCTGGACTAAAACCATTGACAACGAAAAAGCAATTGGTGACTTTGCCTCGGATCTTCCATTTAGATATTCCGGAGGAACTAAGTGACGCTGTCGCGGCATGTAAAACGAATGCCGACGTCAGACAAGTCGGCGAGGAGTGGCTGGTACAGCAATGTCAAGAGCTGATTAAATTTGGCGCTCCGGTATTACATTTCTATACGATGAGTAATCCTGGTCCAACAAAGAAGATTGTTGAAAAGATAGCATAAATGGTAAACGGAAAGGGAGCATATAGGCTCCCTTTCTTGTTCGTATACCCCTATGGAAACTGCCATCTGATCTGACTTTTACGGATTTTTTATAAACCGACTTATATAACCTGAGTAGCATGTTTATTGTCAGTTATTTGTGTTAAATAGTGTTAATTAACCTATTGGAGTCAAGATAACTTTTTAACTTAAAGTGCTAAAAAGGATTTTAACAATAGACCAATTGACCTTATGACGTATAACAGATTAAATTCTCTACTCGGTTTTGCTTGCGGAATTATAGCTACATGTGTGTATATCGCTACGGTAGAAAGGACCGTAAGCTGGTGGGATTGTGGTGAATTTATCGCCTGTGCCTATAAATTGGAGGTGGCACATCAACCCGGAGCACCATTGTTTCTTCTTATTCAGAATATATTTTCTAATCTCGCTTTAGGGAATAAGGGGCAGATCGCCTATTGGATGAATATAGGTTCTGCAGTTTGCAGCGGACTTACCGTGACCTTTTTATTTTGGACAATAACGGCGATTGCCAAAAAGATACTTAATAAAAACAAACAGGCTTCTTTATCAACCTGTCTGCAGATCTTCGGCGCAGGAATTGTCGGTGCAATGGCATTTAGTTTCAGCGATTCATTTTGGTATTCGGCAGTAGAATCTGAAGTTTATGCAATGTCTTCCCTATGTACGGCAGTCGTATTTTGGGCAATTTTAAAGTGGGAAGTCCGCGCAGATGAAGAAGGTAGTGATCGTTGGCTGGTTTTTATTGCTTTTGTTATGGGGCTTTCGATTGGAGTGCATCTATTAAATCTTTTAGCAATCCCGGCTATCGCAATGGTTGTCTATTTCAGAAGGGCAAACCGGGTTAGTGCGAAAGGGACAATAAAAGCTTTCCTCGTAGGCGTACTGATCTTGGGCGCAGTTTTGTGGGGAATTATTCAATGGTTAGTCGGTTTAGCGGCTAAAGTGGATCTCTTATTTGTAAACTCACTAGGAATGGGATTTGGTAGCGGAATTTTCTTCTCTTGCCTATTATTAGGGGGATTGATAATTTATGGTCTATATTATTCCAATAAAAAGCAGAAATATACACTCAATACCGCTTTGTTGGTTTTTTGTTTTGTTTTATTTGGATACAGCTCTTACACCATGGTCATGATCCGGGGAAAAGCCAACCCATCCCTTAACAATAATGCGCCAGACAATGTATTTTCTTTTTTAGGTTATTTGAGCCGGGAGCAATATATTCGAGAGCCTTTACTCAAAGGACCCTATTATGATTCACAAGCCGTTGGTGTCGAAAGTAAAACGGGTTATCGTAAAGATGAATCCGGATATATTCCTTTTAGTCAGGTTGATAAGTATAAGTTTGATAAGGAAACTTTCTTTCCACGCATATATAGTCAAGATGGGGCCCATCAGGCTTATTATAGAAGTTATCTTAATTTAAAGGAGGGGCAACAGCCACAATTCTCTGATAATTTTAAGTTCTTTTTTAATTTTCAACTAGGCGATATGTATACCCGCTATTTCTTATGGAATTTTGTTGGTAGACAGAATGACAGGCAAGGATATGGGACCTATAGTGACGGCAACTGGTTGTCGGGGATCAGACCATTAGATAATTGGCGTTTAGGGGGGCAAGATAAACTCTCCCAATCGCAGGAGCATGATCCGAGCCGGAATACCTATTTCTTTCTTCCGCTGCTTTTGGGGATCGCTGGTGCGATCTGGTTGTATAAAAACAATAAACCTTATACCTTGGTCTTGACCTTGCTGTTTGTGTTTACGGGAATAGCGATCGTTGTTTATCTCAACCAAACTCCGATGCAACCTCGGGAACGAGATTATGCTTACGTAGGGTCTTTCTATGCTTTTGCGATCTGGATCGGGCTGGGGGTAATTGCATTTGTTCGGTTTTTCAACCGTTTTGTACAAACACGGTACGCATTAGCGACGGGTATTTCTTTCGCTTTATTGGGAGGTCCTATTATTTTGGCTTATCAAAATTGGGATGATCATAATCGTTCTGAGAAATCGTTGGCAAGGGATATGGCACGTAATTATTTAGAATCCTGTGCTCCAAATGCGATCCTATTTACCTATGGAGATCATGATACATTTCCTGTTTGGTATTTGCAAGAAGTGGAGGGAGTACGCCCGGATGTCCGGGTTGTCGTTTTAAGCTATCTCACTGGCGATTGGTATATGCAACAGGCTAAGCAACCAACCTATCAAGCGGCAGGTCTCCCTGTGGCGATTCCAGCTGAAAAGACAAAAAAAGGCGTCCGTGATTATATTCCTTTTGTGGATAGACAACTTGACAATGCCGTAGATATACAGCAATTATTACAGTTTGTTACATCGGATGACCCGGATTATAAGGTTCAGTTGAATTCTGGTGATATGGAAAACTATTTCCCTTCCAAGAAAGTCCAATTGCGCATTGATAAAGAGGAGGTGGTTAAGAAAAATGCGGTCCCGGCTTCTTTTCAAGGAGCTATTGTTTCTGCAATGGAATGGGAAATTCCGAATGATCATCTGACCAGGGCGGATTTAACCTTGTTGTCGGTGCTTGAAAATAATCATTGGGACAGACCAATATATTTTTCGAATATGCTACCAAGTGACATAAAATTGGGTTTGGATAAATACCTGGTCAATGAGGGCTTTACATCCCGGTTAATGCCTATTACTGCTACAGATCAGTCGATAGGAAAACGAAGTGAGCAGGGAGGGCTAGTTAACATAGAAGCGTTATATAACAATATTATGCATACGTACAATTGGGGTAATGTTAAAAATGCAAGATACTTGGATACAGATTCGTTTCGCTTTGCAAGCATGTATGCCCGTGATATATTTGGAAAAGCTGCCCGAATGCTCTTGGTCAATGGTCAGGTCAAACAAGCTGGAGAAGTAGCAAAAAAAGCATATGATCAATTACCTGATCGTGTATATGCGATGTCGGATGCCATCAATTATGCAGATATTATTGACAGTCTGTATCGCTCGGGGCAACCTCAGCTAGCCAACAGGATGATGGACCGAAACCTTGACTATGTTGCTGAAAATATGGAGTATCTACATCAGTTGGTGTCGGATAAGAAAAACCTGAGCTTCGAGTGGAATGATATTCAGACCGGTTTGGACTCTGTAGACCGGTATAAGGCTATCTTGTTGGAAGCAAAAGATACCAAGCGATTGGCACGAGTTGAGCGCTTGAGACAGCAATATCAAAATTGGTACGGAATAGAATAATTTTGATGATAAACTGAACCAAATTTACCCGGTCTGCCTAAACGGCAAATTGACCGCTATATTTGAGGTAAAAAAACCAGATGAGGCCTCTTCTAAAATATTGGAAGAGGCCTCGATACATATAGGATAGGGAATGAGCCAAATGATTAGAATTTCATGCCGACTCCAAAGCCGAGCAGGAAGGGGTTGATGTCTACTTTTGCCGGTATGGATAAGTTAGGTGCAAGATTTGATGCATCAACATTGACATCGGTTTTTAAAAGAATATACTTCGCATCCAAATTCACGAAATATTTTTCGGATAGCTTAAAATCAATTCCCAGCTGAGTCGCAAAACCGAAAGCATTATCATATTTTACATTCTTAACCGTTTGTCCCGCATTGACGTTATAGAATATGGTGTAATTTATTCCCGCACCTACATAAGGTTTAATGGCACCGTCGGGAAAGAAATGGTATTGTGCAGTCAGTGTGGGAGGAAGGAGCCATACGCTGCCAAGATCGACATTGCTGGATGAACTGCCACCAATGGCAGTCAGATTTGAACCTGTTGTATTAACTTTATGTTTTGTAGTCCCAAGGATCAATTCCGCAGCAATGTTTTTTGTGAAGAAATAGGTGAAGTCCAGTTCAGGGATAAATTTCGTATTGATGTCGACGTCTCCGCCTATTGTGTTGATATTGGCCGATTCGTTTGGCATGACTGTCACACCTCTCAGTCTCATTTGCCAGCGTTGATTAGGGATTGTTTGTGCCTGTAAACTTAATGCGCCCAAGGTGAGGGTTAGTGCAATTAAAAGTAACTTCTTCATATCGTTAATGGTATTTGTTTGCTGTAAAACTATTGCTAAAACCACAGCAAAAAAGTGACGATAATCAGGTTGAAAAATGAATGATACAATGCTTTGCTTATTGCAGATGGCGTATCTTTATAAATTACTGTTTAAAAAAAGGAAAGTATGGGAAGAAGGGGGCTGGAGTTTAGTTTAGCAAGATTAATGGGGATAGAAATCCTGCATGCCAAAGAATATTGAATGGATAGGAATGGCTGTAAAATAGAACAGGTCGGAATCAATCCGACCTGTTCTATTTTATAAGTTACGGTTTTACGCGTTTTTCTTCACTTCCTTACCCCAAGAATCTTTTAATGTAACCGTACGGTTAAAGACTAAATGAGTTGGAGTTGAATGTGTATCTAAGGTAAAATACCCCAATCGTATAAATTGATATCCTTTCTCCGAGGTTGCATTTGCAAGATCCGGTTCGATGTAAGCACGTTCAATAATATGTAGGCTTTCAGGATTGATCGATGCTTTAAAATCTTCGGCAGCAGCAGGATTTTCATCATTGAACAATCTGTCGTACAGTCTCACTTCGGCCTCTTTTGCATGTGGAACCGAGATCCAGTGGATTGTTCCTTTTACTTTTAATCCTGAAGTGTCTTCTCCTGATTTTGAGTTTGGAACATAGGTACAATGCACTTCTGTTACTTTTCCATTTTCATCTTTCACAAAATCATGACAGGTGACGATGTAAGCATGTTTTAAACGTACGGAAAGACCTGGTCCCAAGCGGAAAAATTTCTTTGGAGCGTCTTCCATAAAATCATCGCGCTCTATCCAAAGTTCTTTTGAAAATGGAATGGAGCGTGAGCCTTCTCCGCCTTCAACTTCAGGGTTGTTTTCACCAATAAGTTCCTCAACCTGATCTTCCGGATAGTTTGTGACCACCAATTTGATCGGGTCAAGTACAGCCATTCTGCGCCATGCCGTTTTGTTGAGATCCTCACGGATACAGAATTCCAAAAGGCTGACATCAATCATGTTTTCGCGTTTTTGAACACCAATCTTCTCACAGAAGTTGCGGATACTTGCCGGCGTATAACCTCTTCTCCTCAATCCTGAAATCGTTGGCATGCGCGGATCATCCCAGCTTTCGACAAATTTGTCATTGACCAGTTGCAACAACTTACGTTTACTCATGACCGTATAGGTCATATTCAAACGGGCAAACTCGTATTGTTTAGATGGGAAAATCTCCAATTTATCAATACACCAATCATAAAGTGGGCGATGTGGAATAAACTCCAATGTACAGATCGAATGTGTAATTTTCTCAATGGAATCGGATTGTCCATGTGCAAAATCATACATCGGATAGATACACCATTGATTGCCTGTTCTATGGTGATGAGCGTGTTTGATGCGGTATAACAAAGGGTCGCGCATGTGCATATTTGGACTAGCCAAATCTATCTTTGCACGGAGTACTTTTTCGCCATCTTTGTATTTTCCGGCACGCATGTCTGCGAATAAAGTCAGATTTTCTTCAATAGTTCTGTCGCGGTATGGTGTTGGAACCCCCGGTTCTGTAGGAGTGCCCTTTGCTGCCGCAATTTCTTCAGCTGTGCTATCGTCAACATAAGCTAAACCTTTTTTGATTAGCTCAACTGCATAACTGTATAATGTCTCAAAATAATCTGAAGTATATAATTCCTCTGCCCACTGGAATCCAAGCCATTGAATATCTTTCTTGATGCTTTCAACATACTCCGTATCCTCAGTGACAGGGTTAGTGTCATCAAAACGTAGATTAGTCTTGCCATTATACTGCTGTGCTAATCCAAAATTCAAGCAGATGGATTTGGCGTGACCAATGTGGAGGTAACCATTTGGCTCAGGAGGAAAACGTGTCAATACACGTCCGCCATGCTTTCCTGTACGAAGATCCTCTTCGACAATTTCCTCGATAAAATTTAATGATTTTTCTTCACTCATAGTACAAAGTTAATTATTCGCGGCGAGATATTAGCTAGGAGATCGTAGATATTCGGCTTAGTATGAGCGATCGAATGTGCTAGCTGTTTCGGTAAGAATGGGGAGACTTAATAACATTTGGACCTTCAATAAAAAAGGGACGAAACTTCGTCCCTTTTTACCGATTTTTATTACTACTCTATTTATAAGCGAAGACTTCACCTAGCTCATCATTATTGGTAAAAGTGCAGTGTTGATCGATCAATTCTCCCGTGCCGATATTGATAATCATGCCATGTACTGCAAGATCATCACGCTCTTTCCACGCATTTTGAATGATCGACGTCGCACACAGATTAAAAACTTGCTCTTGTACATTGAGCTCAATTAAACGGTCCACTTTTTTGTCATGTTCTTGGATCGCATCGATCTCTGCACTGTGTAGGCGATATACATCTTTGATATGACCCAGCCAGTTGTCGATAATACCATACTGCTTACGGCTTAAAGAAGCCGCAACACCACCGCAGCCATAGTGACCAGCGATAATCACATGTTTTACTTTCAGCACATTCACGGCATAGTCTAATACGGAAAGCATACTCATATCCGAGTGAATGACCATGTTGGCAATATTGCGATGTACGAATACCTCTCCCGGCTTTGTACCTGTCAATTCATTTGCAGGTACTCGGCTATCTGCACAACCGATCCAAAGAATTTCCGGATTTTGACCTTTAGAAAGCTGTTGAAAACGTCCTGTGTTGTCATTCTTTACGAAGTCCATCCACTCTCTATTTCCTTTAATGATATTGTCAAATCCTATTTTTAAATCTTTATTTTCCATATTCTTCTTATTTCACTCTTGCCCGAAGGCGTCGTTTTTATTTTATAATAATACAAATGTCTAAATTCATTGTTTACTTCAAACAACTTATTTTTATTGAAAATCTTTTCTTGATATTCAATAATCGTTCTCCCTGTTTCAACCCAGAGTTGTTGGCGGAACGATGGAAGGTAACGGCTTACGATATACGGCGTAGGCCTGTACCCTATGAAGGTTTCTTATAGACAACCTGCAAAAGTTCGATGTCTTTGCCCTTACTTCTTGCATTCTGTTCAAAATCTTTGATGACTTCGATGACATCCTTGTCTATAAATTTACTGAATGTCCCATCAATACGGATTTTGCTGATCGATTTTGGTAAGCTGTACAATTTCTGCTGGATGGGAACTTTATTCAAAAATGATACTTCCTCAGCTAATGTAATGACAGCTTTATCTTCTTCATTGTCTTTTTCAATATTATATTTAAAAGCATTTTTCATATTTGCTCTCAAGATATAGAATGTCGCCACGACAATACCTATTCCTACGCCCATAAGGAGGTCGGTAAATACAATTGCTACAATAGTGACAAAAAATGGGATAAATTGATCTAGACCTTTTCTGTACATGGAGGTAAACAAACTAGGTTTAGCCAATTTATACCCCGTATGGAGGAGGATAGCCGCCAGACAGGCCAAAGGAATCATATTCAGCATTGTCGGGATGGCAAGCATCGCGACTAGCAGCCAAATGCCGTGCATGATTGCCGATTGTCTGGTTTTTCCACCTGCATTTACGTTGGCCGATGAGCGTACAATGACTGATGTCAGTGGCAGACCTCCTAGAAGTCCGCTTGTCATATTTCCGATCCCTTGTGCAACAAGTTCGCGGTTAGTTGGCGTATTCCTTTTGTAGGGGTCTATTTTATCAACGGCCTCGATGCTCAATAAGGTCTCAAGGCTGGCGATAATCGCAATGGTAAATGCTGCGATCCACACCTCTTTGTTGGCAATCTGCGTGAAATCTGGAAGGGTAAATAATCCTGTGAATTCGGAAAATGATCCTACAATAGGTACCAGAACAAATTGTTTGTCATGCAATTGGAATGCTGAACCGTTGAAAAGATAAGCTAAGCTTACGCCTAGAATCACGACAACCAATGGGGCCGGAATCTTATTGAGCTTTGGAATAGATGGCCAAAAGATAAGGATAGCCAATGATAAGGCGCAAATGATCAAGGCGCCAAAGTTGATCGCAGAGACTATTGTATCAAAATAGGCGCCAATACCGTGTCCATTGTCCATTTCGAAGGCATGTGCTTCTATCAAGCCTAATGCCAAGGGAATTTGCTTCATGATAATTGTAATACCGATGGCAGCCAGCATCCCTACAATGACCGCTGAAGGGAAATAATTGCCGATCATCCCAGCTTTTAATATACCAAGGATAACTTGCACTACGCCGGCGATTACAACGGCAAGTAGAAAGGTTTCATATGCACCTAGGCTTTGAATTGCACCTAAGACAATAACTGTAAGACCAGCAGCTGGTCCGCTTACACTGAGTGGTGATTTACTGATTGAAGCGACAACGATTCCACCAATTACACCAGTCAATAATCCTGCAAACAATGGCGCACCAGAGGCCATTGCAATTCCCAAACATAATGGAAGTGCCACCAAAAACACCACAACACTAGCAGGGAAGTCATATTTTAAGTCTCTTTTCGATAATTTTAGAAAAGCCGACGTACGAGTTCCAAACATAAAATTTGTGTTTATCTGTAAAAAAAATTCATCTGGCAACCTTTACGTTACTGCAGCATTATGTCGCGTATATCGTTTGACATGCAGCATTAAAAAATGCGTTGTGCTGGGTAAATCCAACGATAAAATTCGATCATGCTAGAGCAGACAGATTACTTCAGAAAAATCAAGGATACCACACATGCTTTCTCTTTCGCATGCAGGTCGATGGGAGTACACCCCTTAAGGATGCCTTTATGAATAGTTAGGAGGCGGTGTTGGAACCGTAGGATGGAAAGCTAAAATGCTTTTCTCATTTTTAAGATAATTCTTCTGTTTTCCTTGGTTCTCAACGATAATGGTTTCAAATACAATAGGTTCTTCTGTTTTTGTATTGAAAAATTTTGAGGCGGTTTCAAGTGTATCATTACTTGCGCCGTTATTGTTTTCTATTTCCAGTTGTAAAACGACCTGTAAGATGGTGCTTTGATCTAAACTGTTGGAAAAAATAGGCGAAATAGAGATGGCCATCTTTGTGAAAAAGATGATAGCACAAAGGAATGCTGCCACAAATCTAAACCGCTTATTTAACATTTTTTATTACCTTTAATCTTACTGTTTTACATCGTAAAAATAGTAATTCTATGTTAAATTCAAATTAATAGTGCACTAAAAATAAAATTTGGCACGAAATTGTGACGAAGAGATTATTTTTTGAAAAGTTTTCAATTTTTATTGATTTATAAACATTAAGCCTTTCGTATGGCAAATAAAGAACAATTTATTGAGAAGGTCCAGGCTTCCTATAATCCCAAAGGAGCATTTATCTATCTGGGAGCGGGAATGCTTAATGGCGAAATTTTGGCAGAGGCAAAAGTGAATTTAGCCTTGAAAATGATGAACCGTCACGGACTTATTGCCGGAGCCACAGGAACTGGTAAAACACGTACGCTACAATTAATTGCTGAACAATTGTCTGATGGCTCTGTGCCTGTATTTATGCTAGATGTAAAAGGTGACCTATCGGGCCTAGCAGTGCCAGGGGTGACCAACCAAGCACTTATTGATCGGGGAAATGCTGTGGGGGTACCGTTTGAGCCATCGTCGTTTCCGGTAGAACTGTATTCACTTTCCGGCAATAAGGGGATTCCGATGCGGATTACTGTAGAAGATTTTGGTCCGGTCTTGCTGGGCCGGATACTCGAACTCAATGAAACACAGACGGGAGTATTGGCTGCGATGTTCAAATATGCACAAGATCACCAGATGCCGTTGATCGATTTTTCAGATACGAAGAAACTGCTGACTTACCTTTCAGAAGGACCCGGTAGCGAAGAGATCAAAGCTGATTATGGTAAGATTAGTTCGGCAAGCTCGGGAACCATCCTGCGTAAGATCGTCGCCTTGGAGCAGCAGGGTTTGGCTCATATCTTTGGCGAGAAAGAGTTTGATATCAACGATTTGTTTCAAAAGGTCGATGGTAGAGGGGTGATTAGCCTATTGAATATTTCTGATGTGCAAGATCAGCCGGTGCTTTATTCTACGTTCTTATTGAGCTTGTTGGCACAGCTGTTTAAAAATATGCCTGAGGTGGGTGACTTGGACAAACCTAAGCTGGTCTTTTTCTTTGATGAAGCCCATCTTCTGTTCAATGGGGCTCCTAAAGCCTTTTTGACACAAGTAGATCAAATCATTCGCCTTATTCGATCGAAAGGGATCGGTGTTTTCTTTTGTACACAGTCTCCAACCGATGTGCCGGAATCTGTATTGGCCCAGCTGGGGAATCGTGTGCAACATGCATTGCGAGCCTTTACACCCAACGATGCCGAAAATCTGAAGAAGACCGTAAAAACCTATCCAAAATCCGATTTTTATGAAATAGATCAGGTTTTGACTTCTTTGGGTACTGGACAAGCATTAATTACGGTATTGAATGATAAAGGTATTCCTACAGAGGTTGTTGCTACACATCTGGTGCCAGCGCGTGCCGTGATGGGCCCGGCTGATGATGCGACGGTGAACCAAATTATAAACCAGTCTGATTTGCGTGCAAAATACCAGGAGCGGCAAGAAAATCGCTCTGCGGCTGAAATCATAGATGAGCGAATGCAGGCCGCTGAGCAGGAACAACAACGTGCGGCGCAGGAAAAAGAAGCGGAGAAGGCAAGTCGGCCTTCTTCCAGGAGACAGACGCCTTTGGAAGCTGCACAACGAACGGCGACAACGACTCTAGCAAGAGAAGGCGTTAAGTTTTTGGGCAAATTGGCGACGGGGTTATTAAACGCATTCTTAAAAAAGAAATAACAATAATTTTTTGATTCTTTTCGTTTCAATACTATACCTTTGAAGGTGGAGCTGAACTTAGCTAAATTTGCTTTTAAGGGCAAATTTAGCTAAGTTTGCGGACGAAAAGAAAATTCTATTAACGCAATTTAAATATGAGTAAACCAACCCTTTTGATTTTGGCAGCAGGAATGGCTAGCCGGTATGGTTCTTTAAAACAAGTAGATGGTTTTGGCCCACACGGCGAGACAATTATTGACTATTCAATTTACGATGCCATTCGCGCAGGATTTGGAAAAGTTGTATTCATTATCCGGGAAGAATTTCTGGAAAAGATGAAATCGGTATTTGATGAAAAATTGAAAGGTAAAATAGAAGTAGATTACGCTTTTCAAGATTTTGACCTAACAAAATTCGGTGTTAACCACGTTATCGAAAGAACTAAACCTTGGGGTACTGCCCATGCGGTGATGAGCGCTAAGGATAAAGTGCATGAACCTTTTTGTGTAATCAATGCAGACGATTTCTATGGCTCGGATTCTTTTCAAAAAATGGCCCAATTCTTAACAACCGAAGTTTCTGATGAGCAAATGTCATTGATGGGCTTCCAGGTTGGAAATACCATGTCTGATTATGGTTATGTTTCACGCGGAGTATGTGAGGTTACCCCTTCTGGCCACATGGAAAGTGTAACTGAACGTACAAATATATACTATAAAGGTGAAGGTGACGATCGTAAAATCGTTTATGAAGAAAATGGTGTTGAAACAGACCTAGATCCAAAAACTCGCGTTTCGATGAATTTTTGGGGTTTTACACCAAAGATTTTCGAAGTAGCCCAGGCGATGTTCCCTGCATTTGTTGAGGAAAATAAGGAGAATTTAAAAGCAGAATTTTTTATCCCTTCTGTCCCTGATTATATGGTGAAACATAAGTTGGCTGATTTTAAAGTGATCCCAACTTCTTCGAAATGGTTTGGCGTAACTTATAAAGAAGATAAACCTATCGTACAAGAATCAATTTCAAAATTAGTAGCTGATGGAATATATCCAGAAAAGTTATTTTAAGAGCTAAAAGAAATACCTTATATTGAACCTGTATTGTCAAGCAATACAGGTTTTTTTTTGCCCTGTATGCTAGATGAATGAGTGGAAATAGATCTTAGATGAAAAAAATTCTTAAAGTGTTAGGTTATCTTATTTTAGGATTGTTGTCTTTTTGCGTGCTCTATATTGTTGCAGAATACAGCCTGTCGAGAATTTCGGCTCCAAGAAAAAATATAGACGAAGAGAAGACGATTCAGGTTTTTGTTCAGTCCAATGGAATTCATACCGATATTGTAGTGCCCGTCGTCAACGAAGAAATGGATTGGTCACTGCTATTTCCTTATGCAAATACGGTTGGTAAACATAGCGGATATCGGTATGTGGGTATCGGTTGGGGTGATAAAGGATTCTATTTAGATACACCAGAATGGAAGGATCTGAAAGCATCGACGGCCTTTGTTGCTGCCTTTGGATTGGGGGAGTCTGCCATTCATGTGACCTATTACAATTCAGTTCAGCAGGATGAGTTATGTTTTGCTTATCAAATCAGTAGATCCCAATATCGGGATCTGATAAAATACATAGAAGATTCGTTGGATCGAAATCAAGCGGAAACTATCTTGGTGAAAACAGATGCACAGTATGGTGATTCAGACGCTTTTTATGAAGCAAAGGGAGCCTATAGCATGTTTTATTCCTGCAATACCTGGACAAATAATGCCTTAAAGAAGGCGGCTATGCCAGCAGGTATATGGGCGACATTGGACAAAGGAATATTAAGCCACTATAAAAATAAGAAGTAGCTAGAAATCCATAAGCAGGATCTCGTTGAATGTGAAGTGGGATAGTGAAAATGATAGACATAAAAAAAGCTCCAGGATTAATCCCGGAGCTTTTTTTATGAGGAGGAGTGATTACTTCACTTCTTCGTAATCTACGTCAGTTACATCATCACCACCTTGGTTTCCACCTTGAGCTTGACCTGCATCACCTTGAGGTTGTTGTGCACCACCTTGAGAAGCAGCATACATTTCTTCAGAAGCAGCATTCCATGCATTTTGCAATTCTTCAGAAGCAGCATCGATATCAGCAAAGTTTTTCGCTTCGTAAGCAGCTTTTAATTTTGTTAAGCCCGCTTCAATTGGCGCTTTTTTATCTGCTGAAATTTTATCGCCATATTCTTTCAATTGTTTTTCAGTTGAGAAGATTAAAGCATCAGCTGCATTTACTTTGTCAGCTTCTTCTTTCATTTTTTTGTCAGCATCAGCATTTGCTTCAGCTTCTTCTTTCATGCGTTTGATTTCGTCGTCAGACAAACCTGAAGATGCTTCGATACGGATATTTTGTTCTTTTCCAGTAGCTTTATCTTTTGCAGATACTTTGATGATACCATTGGCATCAATATCAAAAGTAACTTCGATTTGAGGAACGCCACGAGGAGCTGGTGGAATGTCATTCAAATGGAAACGGCCGATTGTACGGTTTTGGTTTGCCATAGGACGCTCACCTTGTAAGATGTGAATTTCTACAGATGGCTGATTGTCTGAAGCAGTAGAGAACGTTTCCGATTTTTTAGTTGGAATTGTTGTATTTGCTTCGATCAATTTAGTCATCACACCACCCATTGTTTCAATACCCAATGAAAGTGGAGTAACATCCAATAATAAAACGTCTTTTACTTCACCTGTCAAAACACCACCTTGGATTGCAGCACCTAAAGCGACAACTTCATCAGGGTTTACACCTTTAGAAGGCTCTTTTCCGAAGAATGCTTTTACAGCGTCAACGATTGCAGGGATACGAGTAGAACCACCTACTAAGATAATTTCGTCAATATCAGATTTGCTGAAACCAGCATTTTTCAATGCAGACTCACAAGGAGCAATTGTTCTCTTGATCAAGTCAGCTGCCAAAGCCTCAAATTTAGCACGTGATAATGAACGAACTAAGTGTTTTGGACCAGTTGCATCTGCAGTGATATATGGTAAATTGATTTCAGTAGAAGTCGCGCTTGATAATTCGATTTTCGCTTTCTCAGCAGCTTCTTTTAAGCGTTGCAATGCCATTGGATCTTTTTTCAAGTCAAAGCCATTGTTTTCGCTTTTGAATTCTTCATTTAACCAGTTGATGATTACGTTGTCAAAGTCATCACCACCTAAGTGAGTATCACCATCCGTAGATTTAACTTCAAATACACCGTCACCTAATTCCAATACCGAAACGTCATGTGTACCACCACCACAGTCAAACACAACAATTTTCATGTCTTTGTGTGCTTTGTCCAAACCGTAAGCTAAAGCTGCAGCTGTAGGTTCGTTGATGATACGTTTTACAGATAAACCAGCGATTTCACCAGCTTCTTTTGTTGCTTGACGTTGTGCGTCGTTGAAATATGCAGGAACTGTAATAACAGCTTCAGTTACTTCTTGACCTAAGAAATCCTCAGCTGTTTTCTTCATTTTTTGAAGAATCATTGCAGAGATCTCTTGTGGTGTATATTTACGGTCGTCAATTTCTACACGCGGTGTATTGTTGTCACCTTTAACGATATTATAAGGTACGTGTTCAGCTTCTTTTACAGCTTCATCGTATGAAAGTCCCATAAAACGTTTGATGGAATAAATAGTTTTATGTGGGTTAGTAATTGCTTGACGCTTTGCTGGGTCCCCAACTTTGCGCTCGCCACCTTCTACGAAAGCTACGATCGAAGGAGTTGTACGTTTACCTTCGTTGTTCGTAATTACTACAGGCTCGTTACCTTCCATTACGGCAACACATGAGTTTGTAGTACCTAAGTCAATTCCTATAATTTTAGACATATCTTGTGTTTTAATTTTTTACTTAAATAAATTCTATCAGTCTATTATCAACCCTTATGCCAATCCAAAAGTTTTGTAAAAAAAACACTATTTGTCATCAATTTGTCCTTAGGTACTGCCAAACTGACATTTTCAATACACCAGTTGTTCTAATATCCTTTTTTTGGCTGACTCGTTTTGGCGATTGCGTGGCATATATCTGCCAAAGATTTCCGAGAATTCAGCAAGTTTCATTTTTTTTGATTTTTTATCCCGCCAGTCAGCAGGAACAAGTTTATTGGTATAGGCGATATTTGTAGCCCAATATTGAATGTGCATTTCAGGGATGACAAGACCCAATATCATGCCTGGGAGGCCATGGCTTAATGCTGGTCCTGCCGAGACTGGAATCTCTTCCGAATAGTAAGCGATCAGATAGAGTGAGTCTTTGGTAGCACCATTGACTCTGCGGCAGTTTACTCCGGCAATATTGCGGAATTCCTCGGTGAAACGCCAGGTAATGCTGTCCAAAGTTTCTGAAAGAATGTATTTTTCGTCAATGTCAAGCTGAATGTCTGCTGTACCAGCTTTTAGATCCTGGTAGAGGACTTTGCCGTTCTTGTTGGCACCGCCTCTAAATTGCCCCCTTTGGTTTCCTCCGATTCGGGCTGCACCCTGAGATCTACCCCCTCTGCCATTGGACGATGTTATTGTAGGTGCAGCCATTTTTACTTCACCACGTTGTTTTTCGCTATCTATGCTTTCCTCAGGCATCAACACGGTAGAATTCTCGTCAAAGTAGAAGTTTAGTTTTTCTGTATGCGAATCTGGCATCCTGTCTAGATATTCCGACATTCCCATACCTCTGTCCATCCTTTTCGAGCTCATCTCGTTAGAGAGCTGACGCATGCGGGCTTTCGTATACGTGACTTTGTCAAAACTGATCGTACCCCTACTTCCAAAATAGGCATATTGTGCCTGAAGCGATAAACCGAATAGGCAGCAGATGATTACTGTTAAATATATTTTTTTAATCATTTCCTTTTCCTAGATATTTATTAAAATCCCATTTTACACCGACCAAAAAATACTGTGTTAATACCTGTTGAACAGATTCAGAGTAATTGGTGTCACTCGAATTGCGGCGTGTGTTATTAAACGTGTTGAAAAGGTCAAAGGCCTTTAAGCTGAGTGTCATGCTCTCATCCTTCAGTACTTTTTTCTCCAATTCGATATTG
The DNA here is from genome assembly GCA_031286695.1 of Sphingobacterium sp. GTDB lineage: Bacteria > Bacteroidota > Bacteroidia > Sphingobacteriales > Sphingobacteriaceae > Sphingobacterium. Next base: position 357,263 of record JAITTY010000011.1, read on the forward strand.
GTATAAAATTGATTGATTGATTTCTTATAGAGTTTCGTGGGACCTGTATAGCTATAGAATATGTTGGCCATGATATTAAACTTCTTCGGTAGAAAGTATTTGACATAGGCCGAGGTCCCACCTTGAAAACTTGTTGCGTTGTATTGTGTATTGATTGAATTTTGCTGGATATTAAAACCGGCGTTCGCGGAAAGATCAAAATCGAATCCTTCTGAATCTTGTTCATTTAAGCTAGAACCTAAACTAAAGTTGGTATTCTTTGCATTATTCAACAGAAACTCTCCGCCGGATTGTCCGCCTTCAAATTTGGTATAGCTATAGCTATTGTTAAACCTGACGTTTGCACTCTTGTTAAAATTGATGCGACGATTGGCCAATGGCTGCATATGATTGATGTTCAAACCGCCATTCCAGTTGGATTTACCCGATAGGTTTTCATAAGAACTGATTTGAGCCGAATTGTCTAGTATGGTTGTTTTGTTGACAATAGGATTGTTAACGAATGACAAGTTCCCGTTGATATTAATATTCGTTCCTTTCAATAAACTGAACGCATTATAATTGGCCGAAATATTATTGTTCACCGCGCGTTTTAGGTCGGGATTACCAACTTGTTGAAATAAAGGATTGGTCTGGGGCTGTAGTGGTTGTAGCTGGTCAAACGATGGAATGATATTGGAACTTTGATAGGCTAAACGTATATTTCTACTATTTGAAATACGGTAATTGGCATCAACATTTAAATTGTTGTCCCAAAAATTACGAGCAAGATCGATTGATCTATAACTATCATTTAACTTCTGATTCTTGTAGAATGTGCGGTTGGAAAAATTGATCTCCAGCTTTTCTTTGCGATAGGAAAAGTGCACATTAACACCCTGATTGGTATTGTCGTCGATCTGATTTTGAGAATAAAGGGAATCCAATTTTTCGGTAATATTGTCTATTGATCTTTGGGTGTTTGTATTCTTCGAATGATTGAAACTATAGCCCAACGCGAGGTTGATGTAGTCGTTGATCCGGTTATTGAAGTTGATCGAAGAATTGAAATCATTACCTTTATTATTGCCGTATCGAGTTTGGTTGATAATTGTGCTATCCCCCGTTTTGTAGAAATAAGTTCGTGAATTGACTTTACTTTCTGAATCTGATTCTTTGTGATTGTTGCCGACCATCAGGTTTAAAGAACGTCCCGCTTTTAACCGTTTTCTATAATTTAATCGAAAATTATTGTTCGAGCTTGAAGAGTTCGATTGATTGTTTTCCCTAAAGTCGCTGATCGGATTTCCCGAATCATCGCCTGTTTTGCTGTCTGTATACGTTTGACTCGTGTTGCTTGCCCAGTTGGCATTCGATTGGAGTTCCATATTTTGCGTGGAATCCAGCCGCATGCTGAGGTTCGACCTGAGACCATTGCTTCGGCTATGTCTCTCGCTATCGTTTTTACTGTTTTTTTCCTGAATGGATTGGTCAGGTAGCACATTTTTATTGTAAGTCTCTGAGTGGTTCTTGTTGCTGTTGTTGTCATAACCATAGTTGGCGTTTACCTTTAAGGCCTTTTTGAAGAACTGATTTTCATAGTTGGCCCCAAGATTTGTGTTCAGTGGTTCGCCTGTAATTTGGTTGTTCATTCGTAAAGAACCTTCACGACCACTTGAACTCCCCATGTTATTGTGACTGCCCGTGATGCCAATGCGCTCAGTCTTATTGAATTTGGCTGCAAAGAGATTTCCAGCATACAATCCTTTGGATCCCGCCAATGCCTCCATGTTCCCAAAGATACCCTTTCTTGCTTTCTCCTTAAGGACTACGTTAACGGTTTGGATCCTTACGCCATCATCGATGCCTGACAGCTCCGCTTCCTCGGATTTTTTCTCATAGAGCTGCACCTTGTCAACGGCATCTGCCCGTACATTTCGAATGGCTATTTTGGGATCATAACCAAAAAATTCTTCCCCATCGATAAACACTTTCTGTACGGATTTTCCTTGGGCCGTGATACTTCCATCGCCGGTAACTGTGAAACCGGGAAGACGACGTAGTAAATCTTCTAACTTGGCATTCTTTTCTGTTGCAAAACTCGCTGCATCATATTCGATGGTGTCACCTTTCAGTGTAATTGGAAGACGACGGGTAACAATTACCTCCTGCAAGACATTTTTTTGAGAATTGATTTTAATATCATGTAAGTCGAGATCTTTGTCTGCGATTTGGATCGTATCACTATAGAGTTCAAACTTGGGATAAGTGGCCAAAATAATGTAGCTTCCCGGTTTGATATTTTTTACCTGGAACTTTCCCTCCTCGTTGGCTCGGTTAAAATAACGGAGAACTGAATCGCGATTCAATAAAATAATTGAAGCATTGGTAAGCGGTTTATCATCTGCTTTATCTAGAATCCTCCCTTTGATGTTTATTTGGGAGTAAGCACTGTTGATAACGATAAATAGTAAAAGTATTAATTGAACTAATCTTTTCATGTACGGGTTGTATCTTTCAAATATAATTTACTTAATCGTTAATAAATGTAAAATATCTTTTCTGAATGTAAAATCTTTGGTATATGAGGTAGAGGAGAGGACATTTTTTGTTGCTATAAATGTGCTTTTCGAAAATCATATTTTTTATTGCATTCAATACAGATTGTTGACCTTGGGTTTTTTGAGAAAGTTGGAAGTAAAATTTACCTTTGCACAAATTTGATGTTATGACGTTTGAAAATTATTTGCAACAATTCGAAGATATCTTAAATCATCCTGAGAATCACCCTACCTATCAAGATGATGAATATTATCAGTACACAAAAATGAACTGGACAAGAATGGGCCGTTGGTTAAAACGCTTTGAACCAACGTCGACTTTTGAACAATTTGTGGAGTCAATTACTGAAAAGCAACAATGGATCATTATTACTGAACCTTGGTGCGGGGATGCAGCGCATTCGGTGCCTATGTTGGCGAAGATGGCCTCAAAAAATCCCAATATCACCGTGGATATCCAACTGCGTGACAGTGCTCCATTTCTGATCGATTCTTATTTAACTAACGGTGGTAAATCTATTCCGATTCTAGTGATCCGTAATGAAGCTGGACAAGATTTGGCTGTCTGGGGACCAAGACCCAAAGCCTGTCAGCAACTGTTTTTAAACTTGAAAGAACAGGGCGTAGATTTCTCCGAAATCAAAGAGGAGATTCAAAAATGGTATAATGCTGATAAAGGAGCCGAAATCCAAAAAGAAATCCAGACACTGCTAGAGAAATAATTGTGTGCTGCTGCATTTAACGGCCTTTTGTCTATTCAGATGAATTATTTCCTACGGGATAAATTGATAATAAGCTGTATCGAACGAGCGCTAATTTCGACCGCTTTACAAGTATAAGACATAGGTATCATTTTCGGAGATTACTCAGTGCTTGTTCGGTGCTTGTTCGGTACTTCTTCGGTGCTTGTTCGGAGCTCGTTCGGTCGTAACCGAATAAGCTCCGTTTAATCTCCGTCGGAACTCCGATGATAAACCGACTGAATCACGAATTTGTCCTCTTTGTTATATAATCCGATTGTATACTTTACCCTTGCTCATCCGCTAATTGATTTTTGTGTTTTTTTGTCTGTTTTTAACGTACAGCCATTAAAAAAATAAATTAAAACGACCCACTGTTTTTTGTTAGCTTTATATAGATTATTGTCCAGCTTATTGTGGGCATTTAGCTTAATTTGGAGATAATTAAAACAAAAAAAATATGAACATTGAAGATCTGAGAGAATATTGTTTATCTATTGGGCCAGTCATGGAAGAAACGCCATTTGGTCCGGATACACTGGTATTTAAGGTTGGTGGCAAGATTTTTTTATTGGTCGGGCTGGATCAGATTGATGAGTTGCGGTTTAATGTGAAATGTGATCCGGAACGAGCCGTTGAACTGCGTGAAAGATATGAACATACAATACTGCCAGGGTATCATATGAATAAAAAGCATTGGAATACAGTTATTGCCAATCGGGAACTTAATGACCGAAAACTGGAAGAATTGATTTTGCATAGTTATCAACTGATTGTTGAAAGTCTGCCCAGTAAGACCAAGCAAGAAATCGGCGGACTCTAGGTTGCTTTGCGTGTAAATAATTAGTTGCTCGATGAGAAAAGGGCGTTAAAATGACTCTTTTTGAGACTAGGAATGGTAGCTTTGCCAAATCAATGCGTCGCTCGATAGCTTTGATCATTAAATTTACACTAAATATTATTTTTATGAAACGAACACGAAATTACTCGTGGGTAATTTGTTTTATACTTCTTCTCGGCTTGGGAAGTTGTATAAAGGAAGAAGCGCTTAATATGGAAGCAGATATTGTTGGAGTGCATGCAGATGAAGATGTTTTTTTGTTGAATCCGGTCATCTCAAATACACAAGTTACGCTTTATCTTCAACCTAAAATTGATGATCTGACTAAGTTGAATATGACTTTTGATCTGACTCCTGGAGCATCCATTGAACTTTTAAAGGATTCTTTGAAAATGCCTGCAGGAACGCAAAACATTGATAAGGCCTTTGTGGATCAATTACTAAAAGACGGGGTGTACTATAAGGTTACGTCCGAAGATCATCAGTTTACAAAGAACTATCTGATTAAAATTGTCAAAACAGACGGTGGATTTGTGCCAACGGAGTATGGTTTTGAGGATACCGCGATCGATAAAGATGATAAATACACTATTTTTTATAATAAAATTGACGGTCAGGATTTCTACAATTGGGCTTCCGGAAACCCAAGTTTTTCCTTAACACTGAGTTTAGGAGGAGGGAAAAAAGAACCTGAGTCATATCCTACCAAGACGACGTCGGATGCACATTCAGGAACGAAAGCAGCCTTATTGGAGACGAAGCTGACTGGTGCTTTTGGAGCGATGTTTAAAAAACCTATTGCAGCAGGAAACCTGTTTATCGGAACATTTGACACCGGTCCAGTATTGACAGATCCACTGTCGGCAACGCAGTTTGGTCTTCCTTTCAACCAGATACCCTTAGCTCTGGAAGGTTACTATAAGTATAGTCCTGGAGCAAACGTGACCGATGAAAACATGAAGCCTGTGAATATCAAAGATTCCTGCGATATCTATGCGGTGTTTTATAATCGCAAGCAGCTGATGGATTCCGAGCCTGATCCGAAGAAGAAAGTATCCTATTTGACGGGGCACAATATTTTAAAAGATCCAAGCATTGTGGCTATTGCTAGGTTAGAAAATGGTGGCGCAACAGCGGCAGATGGCTTTGTCAAGTTTACATTGCCGTTTAAATATACGGCTAAAGTAAGTGACGCTGATGTAGCTAACTTGGACTACAATATCGCTATTGTGATGTCTTCAAGTAAATATGGTGATAATTTTATTGGGGCCGTCGGAAGCAAGTTAACGGTAGATGATCTCAAAATTGTAACGAAGAAATAATGAAAATGATAAAATATACAATCGCACTTACTGCGATGGTTTTGATCGGATCTATTGCAAATGCGCAGGAAAATACAGCAGATGAAAGTAAATTGGACTTCGATGTGATGGTGGGCGGTAAGATCGGCGGGGCGGCACCGCTATCATTGCCGCGTGAAATCCGAAAAATTAAAAGTTATAATCCTAATGTTCCTTTTTTTGTTGGAGCAAGAGCAAATTATCATATTGATCCCAAATGGGGAGTATCCTTGGGGTTAACCTTCGAAGGAAAGGGGATGGATACGAAGGCGAGTGTTAAGGGATATAAGACGACATTCAATGCTGTGAATGATGCAAAAGAGGAGCTGAGAGGTTATTATACGGGTGATATTACAACCAAAGTGCATAATCTGTATCTGTCTGTGCCGATTCAGGCGACTTATCAGCTTTCAAATCGTTGGAATGTGCAGGCAGGTCCGTATATCTCCTTCGCGGTGAAGAAGGAGTTCTATGGTGAGGCCTACAATGGGTACCTTAGGCATGAACAGCCTACAGGAAATAAAATTGTTGTTGATAATGCCGATTATGACTTCGCGGAGAGTGTCAGGAGTATTGATGTTGGCATGAGTTTGGGAGCCCACTATGCGATCGATAAAAAGTTTTTTGCCTTAGCGCAGTTTGACTATGGCTTCAATAATATTATGAAAACCGGATTTGAAAGCATCAGTTTTGGTTTACATAATATTTTTATGAATGTTGGCGTCGGTTATCGATTGAAATAGTCTAACGATCCGAAAAAGTAAAGGCCGATTCTAAGATCGGCCTTTACTTTTTTATGCTGTTATGATCACTTAAATTAAATGATGGTAAGTATTACATTTTTAATCCAATTTCTCTTAAGCGTTCATCCAGATACTGACCAGCAGTATAGTCTTCGTAGACTTTTGGATGCTCTGCGTCGATACAAGAGTCTAGGGAAGCTAAGCTCATGGAAGATTTTGGATGCAAAAAGAATGGAATAGAAAAACGAGAAGTGCCCATTTTTTCACGTGGAGGATTTACAACTCGGTGTGTCGTTGATTTCAGCTTATTATTGGTCAAACGTTGCAACATATCGCCTACATTAATAACGATATCTTCACCTTTGGCTTTAATAGGGAACCATTCACCATCTTTTGTCAATACCTCAAGACCATCTGCGCTAGCACCGATCAATAAGGTAATGAGATTGATGTCTTCGTGGGCGCCTGCACGTACAGCGTCGGGAGCTAAGGCATCGGGATCACTGATTGGGAAGTAATGGATCGCACGCAGAATAGAATTACCATTGATAACAAATTTTTCAAAGTAATTTTCTTCCAGATCAAGGTAGGTTGCAATCGCTTTCAATAAGTCACGGCCCGTATCCTCTAACTTTTTATAAACCTCAGCTGTAACACCATTAAAGCGGGGAATTTCAGCTACTTCAGGATTATCTGGAAAATCAACTTTGGAATATTCTTCACCAACGATCGTTTGACCACGTTGCCAAAATTCTTTTAAGTCTGGGGTCTTCGAATCTTTGGCTTTTTCTCTTCCCTTTGCTGTATAGCCACGTTGACCTGCAAGTTCCGGAAATTCATATTTTTCCTTGGTCTCGGTCGGCAAACCAAAAAATTCAGGAACTACTTGATATAATTCCTCAATCAGTTCTTTTGATAAACCATGATTAGCAATCGTTACAAAGCCTGTTTCGTTAAAAGCCTTGCCAATATCTTGAATAAATTGATTTCGTTGTTCTTGGGTTCCTTGTGTATAATGTAGCAAGTCCAAGCGAGGTATGTTTACTAAAGCCATACGATGTTGATGTTTGTTCGGGACAAAGTTAACGGAATTAATTTTGATTATTAAACAGGACTTGTTAATAAAAGTTTTGTGTTTTGTTTTATTGTGCTGTATTTCAGTGTTTAAAAGTTTTCCACATTTCACGTTGCTAGTGGGTGGGGCAGAAAGATAGAGGCAGATCCATACTGACGAATAAATGACAAAATTTATATTTTCGAGCTTGTTATTCTAATTACTAACTAGTATATTTGTTATGCAAGCATAATAAATAACTTGTGAGTACGCTTATGAACCAAAATCAGACAATCGACTATTTTTTAAAAACAGGCTGGCAGACAATTGCCAATAAATATAATCAAATTGCTTCACAGTACGGTTTTACCCAGGCTGCAGGCTATATTTTGATTAATATTCATAAAGAAGGTACGCCTGTTTCTCAGATTGCAAATTTGACAGGAGTTAAAACAACTAGTTTGTCTCGGGTGTTGAATAATTTGGAATCATTGGGATTTATTTACCGCGAAACTAGTGAAACGGATAAAAGATCTGTAAAAGTGTACTTGACCGAACTAGGTCGGGAGAAAAGAAGAATTGCCAAAGATGTGGTCCGTAATTTCAATCAATATCTAGCGGATAATTTTTCAGAAAATGAACGTGATCAATTGATTGCTTCTTTAGCAAAACTCAATGAGCTGGCAACGAGCTACAAGGAAGAGGTAATCGTTTAGAAGTTAAACCAAATGTACAGAAGTGCATACTAAATATGTTATGATGAACAGAAATATTAGAAAAGTGGCAGTTCTCGGTTCGGGTGTTATGGGCTCGCGAATTGCTTGTCATTTTGCTAACATTGGTGTTGAAGTTTTACTGTTGGATATTGTTCCGCGTGAACTGCTCCCGGCGGAAGAAGCCAAAGGTCTAACGTTGGAGAGTAAGATTGTCCGAGATCGTATTGTCAACAGCTCCTTAGAAACGGCTCTAAAAACAAATCCGTCACCAATTTATAGCAAGTCATTTGTCAAACGTATCAAAACAGGAAATTTTGATGATAATCTAAAAGATATTGCTCAGGTGGATTGGATTATCGAGGTTGTCGTTGAGCGGCTCGATGTTAAAAAATCTGTTTTCGAGCGTGTTGAGCAATTTCGTAAACCCGGAACATTGATTACTTCCAATACTTCTGGTATTCCTATTCATTTAATGACAGAAGGGCGAAGTGAAGATTTTAAAGATCATTTCTGTGGTACACACTTCTTCAATCCACCGCGTTATCTCCCTTTATTGGAAGTCATTCCAACACCGCATACCAAGCCTGAGGTCGTTGATTTTATTCTTCACTTTGGCGATAAGATGCTGGGCAAATCGGTTGTATTATGTAAAGATACTCCGGCTTTTATTGGTAATCGTATCGGTGTTTATTCTATGCTGGCGGTGACTCATCTGGTGGAGCCACTTGGTTTGACCGTTGAAGAGGTCGACAAATATACTGGCCCTGCAATGGGACATCCCAAATCTGCAACATTTCGTACGGCCGATGTGGTAGGACTTGATACTTTGGTGAATGTTGCCAATGGGCTGGCGCAGAATGCGCCTGAAGATGAAGCCAAAGGCGTTTTCCAGCTTCCTGAATTTATCAGTAAGATGGTAGAGAATAAATGGTTGGGAGAGAAAACCAAGAAAGGGTTTTATGAAAAAGTAAAAGCTGCCGATGGTAATTCGGAGATTTTGTCTTTAAATCTAAAAACACTGGAATTTGGTTCACAGCAAAAAGTGAAATCCGCTACTTTGGAAGCCACCAAGCCTGTAGAGGATATCCGCAAGCGGATGAAGGTATACGAACAAGGAAGCGATAAAGCGGCGGAACTCTTCCGTGCCATGCATTATCCATTGTTTGAATATGTTTCCCGTCGTGTTCCCGAAATTACGGATGATTTCTTCCGGATCGATGATGCCATGCGTGCTGGATTTGGTTGGGAATTGGGACCATTTGAAGTATGGGATGCGCTAGGTGTTCGCGAGACTTTAGCAAAAATTAAGGCGGAGGAAAAGAGACTGCCAGGTCAAGATGGGGAGGTTGCTTCCTGGGTACACGAGATGTTGGCAGCGGGATGTGAATCATTCTATAAAATTGAAAATGGTGTGCGTCACTATTATGATATTGCGACCAAATCGTATAAAGCTATTCCCGGCACGGAAGATCTGATCGTATTGGATCACATTCGGGAAAGTAAAACAATCTGGAAAAATACGGGTGTTTCTATTATTGATCTTGGCGATGGTATCATTAACTGTGAATTTCATACCAAGATGAATACCATTGGTGGCGATGTTATCCAGGGCTTGAATAAAGCCATTGACCTTGCTGAAAAGGAATATCGCGGTTTAGTGGTGTCCAATGATGGGAAAAACTTTTCTGCTGGAGCCAATATCGGAATGATTTTCATGATGGCGGTAGAACAGGATTTTGATGAATTGAATATGGCCGTCCGTGCATTTCAAAATACATCCATGCGCTTACGTTACTCTTCAATTCCCGTAGTCGTTGCGCCTTTTCAAATGACGCTCGGTGGAGGCTGTGAATTCTCCATGCATGCCGATTTTGTTCAGGCTCATGCCGAAACCTATATGGGTTTGGTTGAACTGGGCGTCGGTGTTATTCCTGGTGGCGGTGGAACTAAAGAATTTACACTGCGTGCTTCGGAGGAATTTAAAGAGGATCAAATTGTTCAAAATACGTTAAAAGATAAATTCCTGACCATTGGCCAGGCGAAAGTTTCAACTTCTGCTTATGAAGCCTATGAACTTGGCTATTTGCAGAAAGATAAATTTGCAATCACCATGAACCGTGCCCGCCTTTTGGCGGATGCCAAGGCAAAGGCATTGGAATTGGCTGACGAGGGCTATGTTCAGCCTGCTCCACGCAATGATATCAAAGTTTTGGGAAATCAAGGATTAGGAATCGTGTATGTGGGCGCTTCATCGATGCGTGAAGGTAATTATATCTCTGATTATGATCGTAAGATCTCAGAAAAACTAGGCTGGGTGATGTGTGGTGGAAATTTATCGTCACCGACTGAAGTGTCTGAACAGTATTTACTGGATCTTGAACGTAAAACGTTCCTTGAGCTTTGTGCCGAGCGCAAAACGCTTGAAAGGATTCAATTTATGTTGACCAAGGGTAAGCCTTTACGGAACTAAAACTCACTACTCACGAAAAAATAAAAATCATGGAAGCATACATAGTAGCAGGATTTCGTACAGCAGTAGGCAAAGCGCCCCGGGGAGTATTTCGCTTTATGCGGGCGGATGATTTAGCCACGGATGTTATTAAACATCTTGTATCCACTGTACCGAATTTAAATAAAGAAGATATAGATGATGTCATTGTTGGGAATGCCATGCCGGAAGCGGAGCAGGGGCTTAATATGGCACGTTTCATTTCACTTATGGGATTGGATACGGATAAAGTCCCCGGAGTAACCGTTAATCGGTACTGCGCATCAGGCTTAGAAACCATTGCAACAGCGGTCGCAAAGATCAAGACTGGGATGGCAGATGTTATCATTGCCGGTGGTGTAGAGGTGATGTCCGGAATGCCTTTTGGAGGTTGGAAGATTGTGCCTAATCCTGTTGTGGCAAAAGAGCATCCCGACTGGTATTGGGGTATGGGATTGACTGCTGAAGCTGTAGCCAAAGATTACAATGTTTCACGCGAAGATCAGGATGCTTTTGCCCTTAAATCGAATCAAAAGGCAGTTGCAGCCATTCAAAATGGTCATTTGAAAGATGGTATTGTGCCGATCACTGTAAAAGAGAATTATCTGAAAGACGGTAAGATTGCAACGCGCGAATATGTTGTTGATACAGATGAAGGTCCTCGGGCCGATACTTCCCTGGAGGCTTTAGGAAAATTAAAGCCAGTTTTTGCAGCGAATGGTTCAGTGACAGCAGGGAATTCCTCACAAACTTCTGATGGAGCAGCATTTGTTTTGGTTATGTCTGAAGCAAAAGTGAAAGAACTTGGTGTAAAACCGATTGCAAAGCTTGTTAGTTTTGCTGTGGCAGGTGTTCCACCTCGCATTATGGGTATAGGACCTATCTACGCTATACCAAAGGCTTTGGCGAGAGCTGGGCTTAAAAAAGAAGATATTGATCTATTTGAACTGAATGAAGCTTTTGCGTCTCAATCGTTAGCCGTTATTCGCGAACTTGGATTAGACGAAGAGAAAGTAAATGTCAATGGTGGTGCCATAGCATTAGGGCATCCACTTGGTTGTACAGGAGCGAAATTGACAGTCCAGGTCTTAAACGAGTTGAAACGCAGAGGTAAAAAATACGGCATGGTGACGATGTGTGTGGGAACCGGTCAAGGAGCAGCGGGTATTTTTGAGTTATTGGACTAAAATAGGTCTTTAAAAACAGCAATATAAATAAAATATGGGTCTTTGATCTCATAGCGAATAGAAGTATTTAACAACATTGTGGACAGCGTTCGTCGCATAGTAAGATTTTGCTGCCCATACAAATCTAAAAAGACAATGAGCGAAAATAAAGCAATTAAAGGCGGAGAGTTCGTGATTAGGGAGACTCCCTATACAGCAGTTTTTATTCCGGAAGAATTTGATGAAGAAGCCAAAATGATTCGTCAAACTTGCTTGGATTTCCTGGATACGGAAGTACTGAACAAACTGGACCGTATAGATGCGCAAGAGGAAGGTCTTATGCCTAGTTTGATGGATAAGGCCGGTGAACTGGGGATGTTGGGTGTTTCTATTCCCGAAGAATATGGTGGTTTCGGCAAAAATTTCAACACTTCTATGCTTGTTGCAGATGCGGTAGGTGGTGGCTTTTCTTTTGCTGTGGCATTGTCTGCTCATACGGGAATCGGTACGTTGCCTATTTTGTATTACGGTAATGATGCCCAAAAGGCGAAATATATTCCAAAGCTTGCTACCGGTGAATGGAAAGCTTCATATTGTTTGACAGAACCCAATGCTGGATCGGACGCAAATTCGGGACGTACCTCGGCAAAATTAAATGCCGAGGGAACACATTATTTGATCAATGGTCAAAAAATGTGGATTACGAATGGTGGTTTTGCAGATATCTTTATCGTATTTGCAAAAATCGATGATGATAAAAATCTGACGGCATTTATTGTCGAGAAAGACTTTGGAGGTATCACGATGAATCCCGAAGAACATAAATTGGGTATTAAGGGATCTTCAACACGTCAGATCTTTTTCAATGATTGCGCCGTTCCCGTAGAAAATATGCTTTCTGATCGTGAAAATGGATTTAAGATTGCTGTAAATATCCTGAATATCGGACGTATAAAACTGGGCGCTGCCACGATCGGTTCGGCACGTATGGTGATCAACCATGCGGTGCAGTATGCCAATGAACGTGTGCAGTTTAATCTGCCGATTTCTAAATTTGGAGCCATTCGTTATAAGCTGGCTGAGATGGCAACACGTTTGTTTGCTGTGGAGTCTGCATCCTATCGCGCGGGTCAAAATATTGATGATGCCTACGATGCATTGATTGCTGGGGGTATGGATGAAGCAAAAGCAAAATTGAAGTCTGTGGAGCAGTTTGCAATTGAGTGCGCTATCATCAAAGTATGGTGCTCGGAGATGTTGGATTATGTGGTTGACGAAGGGGTCCAGATTTATGGTGGAATGGGTTACTCAGCAGATGCGCCAATGGAACGCGCTTATCGGGATTCACGGATCAACAGGATCTTTGAAGGTACGAATGAAGTGAATCGATTGCTTGTCGTTGACATGCTGTTAAAACGGGCCATGAAAGGTGAATTGGATCTGATGGGACCTGCCCAAGCTGTAGCTGGAGAGCTTCTAGCTATTCCAGATTTCGGTGAAGAGGACGATGCGCCTTTCGCTGCAGAAAAGAAAATTGTGGCAAATCTAAAAAAAGCTGGATTATTGATTGCGGGAGCAGCTGTTCAAAAATTGATGATGTCTCTTTCCAAAGAAGAGGAAATCCTCATGAATATTGCGGATATTATCGGGTATGTTTATATCACCGAGTCAGTCTTGTTACGTGCAGAAAAATTGCTGCATACGGGATCTGATAAAGCAGACTATGCAAAAGATATGGCTTTGATCTATCTGTATGGTGCTATTGATAAAATCAGCGCTGCCGGTAAAGAAGCATTATATTCTTTTGGTGAAGGTGATGAACTGAATATGATGTTGGTTGGTTTGCGCAGATTCACGAAAGCACAGCCATTTAATGTGAAAGATGCACGTCAGCGAATCGCAAAGAAATTGATAGATGAGAATAAATATTGTTTTTGATTGATAATAGATTATTGGTTTTGGTTAATGGCCGGAGAGAAATCTTCGGCCATTTTTGTGTTACAATCCTAGAAAGTAACTGTAATTATGCTAAATTTAACCTTTTAAACCCTAACCATTCTATGACATCTTCAAGATCATTTACATTTACAGAAGACTGGGTAGTCGTCATTTTGGGGATCGCTACCATATTTCTCGCACTCTCAGGAATTGTTGCGCCAGTACCTAGTTTTTCCTGGAGTAATTCCACCGAACTCGTCGCAACGGTTTTCGACCCGACAAATTTAATGAAGCTTTTTGAGCAGTTTATTTTTGTATTCGTTACCGCAATATTGGGCGCCTTTCTTTTAGGGAAATCTGTAAAACATCTATTCGTTGTATTTCCTGTTGTATTTATCCTTACCGTATTTGCATTGGTGCTGGCAGGGAATGCAACGGTTAAAGAATACAATCTCGAAGCTGTAATTTTTAGTTTGATTATCGGTTTAATTATCAGCAATTGCTTTAAACTGCCTAATTGGTTTAAAGAGGCGCTCAGTACGGAACTTTATGTTAAGATAGGTCTAATTTTGCTCGGAACTACAGTGATCTTCGGAGATATTCTCAAAGCGGGATCCTTGGGACTTATTCAAGCACTAGCCGTTGTACTGTCTGTTTGGTATTTCGCTTTTTGGATCTGCAAAAAGCTAAAGATTGACAAAGAGATGTCCTTGATGCTGTCGAGTGCGGTTTCTATTTGTGGTGTCTCCGCCGCAATAGCAACATCGGGAGCCATCAAAGGCGATAGCAAAAAACTTTCCTATGTGATTTCGTTGGTCCTGATTACAGCAATTCCAATGATGATTTTCATGCCCTATATGGCGGAGTGGATGGGCTTGTCGCAAGAAGTTACAGGCGCTTGGCTTGGAGGAAGTATTGATACAACGGGAGCAGTCGTAGCTTCTGGCTCCTTGGTCGGTGAAGAGGCGTTGAAGATCAGTACCATTGTGAAGTTCTCCCAAAATGTATTGTTGGGGCTGGCTGCTTTTGCCATTAGTATTTATTGGACTTATGCTAAATCTGTTGATGATGAAACCAAACGCGATAAACCGACATTGAAAATTATATGGGAACGTTTCCCGAAGTTTGTATTGGGATTTGTATTTGCATCGTTGCTATTTTCATTCGTGATATCTCCTGAGAAGATAGATGCGGTCAAAGGAAGTTTGAAAAACTTACAGGGCCTCTGGTTTACTTTAGCATTTACATCAATCGGTCTGGAAACAAACTTTAAAGACCTTTTTGTACAAGATAATAAGAAGCCTTTATATGCTTTTTTGATTGCTCAGACTTTTAATGTTATCATTACTTTATTGATTGCACTGGTGTTATTCCGCTAAGAATGGAAGTGTTATGATCTGAAACAGATCGGTAAATATGATTGTATAAATGGCTATCCAACAGGGATGGCCTTTTTTATGCTTTTTCATCAAGGGATTATGAGTGGCGATTTTTTTCTGGTTCATAGCACAGATCTTCGTTTTTTATAAAATCGAGTGCTTCTTGATTTTCGCTGGATTGTTGGTGTGTAGGATAATTGCCTTCGTGGTTTTTTCATGCTGAAAGAAATTCGAAGCGCTTTTTATTTGCTTTAAGTGTCTTAAAATTAAGGTTTAATGGAGGTTTTTAAAAAAAATATCATTAAATCTATCAAATTAGTAGTCTTTTAAAAAATATTTATATATTTGTATCGTTATCTGATTTACAGGTAAATAGGAAGGCGAGCAAAAAGGACTGACTTGATTATAAATCGAACTAGCCATGAAATTGATTTTATAAAAAAGACATGTGATTAAAGTTGTTTGAAATTGCCGCTTGATAGGTGCATATACTGATTCGTTTATGCAGCAGGAAATAAAAGAAAATAACAAGATAAAAAGAATGAAACAAAATTACTCTTCAAAAACAAGTTTATTGGTTGCTTCGGTAGAAGCATCTCTAGTGACCCTGAAAATTTATCGGGAACGAATGTGTTGTTAAAATTTCTCTCTTACACTCTCTTATATTAGAAAAGGGAAGCCGAGGCTTCCCTTTCGCAAAGTTTTAACAATGAAGCAAGTATCGATTGGCGTTGGCACTTGTTTTAGATTCACCATTAAACTGAATAAATTTATGAAAAAAAATGCTATTT
This sequence comes from Sphingobacterium sp., assembly GCA_031286695.1. GTDB lineage: Bacteria > Bacteroidota > Bacteroidia > Sphingobacteriales > Sphingobacteriaceae > Sphingobacterium. The sequence goes on from JAITTY010000011.1 coordinate 372,999, forward strand.
TTCGAATTAGCGTCATTTTTAGCTTGCTTTTAACAGGTTCTTACCATACCTACGCGCAAGTAGAAAACCCTAAACCTATTATAAATGCCTCGTTAACAGGTACCGTAATTGACGCCGTAACAAAAGAGCCCCTGCAAGGTGTAACGGTTCAGTTGGAGGCCGTTACACACCAGGTGAAAACCGACAGTAAAGGAGTTTTCCAGTTTGTCACTGGACAGAAATTGCCATTTTCATTGATTGTATCCATTGTTGGTTATCAAACCCGTCACATCGTGGTAGATCATTCTCCGGCAGTGATTGAACTTACACCACGATTGGAAGCATTGGATCAAGTAGTGGTCACTGCACGCCGTCGTAAGGAACAGTTACAGGATGTTCCGATTCCCGTATCGATTATTCGTGGCGCTGCATTAGAGGATGCAGGGGCATTTAATGTCAATCGACTAAAAGAGCTTGTACCTACAGTTCAATTATATGCATCGAATGCACGTAATACGACGCTTAATATCCGGGGACTGGGCTCAACTTATGGCCTCACCAACGATGGTATTGATCCTGGAGTCGGATTTTATCTTGATGGCGTATATATTGCCCGTCCTGCTGCAACTTGGCTTGACTTCATTGATATCGACCAGATAGAGGTACTGCGTGGACCGCAAGGTACCCTCTTTGGAAAAAATACAACTGCGGGAGCTTTCAATATCACCTCACGTCTGCCTCAATTTACACCCGAGGCTAATGTAGAAGTGAGTTACGGGAACCAGGGGTTTATTCAGGCAAAAACTTCCATATCCGGACCTCTAGCTAAAAACCTAGCCGCAAGAGCTTCCTTTTCAGGAACACAGCGCGATGGCAATCTGTTCAATGTACATACCAATAGAAAGATTAATGATATTAACAACCTTGGCTTTAGAGGGCAATTGCTTTTTACCCCAACTGAAAATATCAAACTGGTGCTTTCCGGTGATGTATCTTCACAGAAACCAGATGGCTATGGTTGGGCTGTTGCAGGAGTCGTAAAGACACAGCGTGCAGACTATAGACAGTTCGATGCAATTATCAAGGATCTCGGTTACGAACTCCCGTATAAAAGTGCTTTCGAACGGAAGATAGATCTGGATACACAGTCTAAAGCTGATAATAAATTGGGCGGTGTGGCGTTGAATGCCGATATTAAGATTGGTGAAGGGACACTGACTTCTACTTCTGCATGGCGGACATGGACATGGGTTCCGCTCAATGACCGCGATTACTTGGGACTTCCGGTATACACGGTTTCAGCAGGTAATTCCGTCCATAATCAATGGTCACAGGAATTTAGATACTCTGGAAAAATCAGTGAAAAGGTCAGCGGCGTTGTTGGGTTATTTGGTCTGTGGCAGGATCTCGGTACAGATCCTGTACATACCGAAGAAACGGGATCTGCCTTTTGGCGTTTTCAAAAAAGCTCGACGAGTGCTTTATGGCAAACACCGGGATTATTTGACAATTTTGGAATCAAGACCGTTTACGGGATTAAGAGCACAAGTTTGGCAGCCTATACACAGATTGATTGGGCTGTGACTCCAAAATTACATATCCTCCCAGGGTTGCGCTACAATTATGATAAAAAGGTGGCTAACTACGATAGGCAGACCTATGGTGGTTTGCAGACCTCAGACCCCGCACTGCTTGCTTTAAAGAACGGTGTATATACCAATCAGACTTTTGATGTCAATGCGGATGCAGACAATTTCTCTGGTCAGCTTTCGGCAAGATATCGCTTCAACCCGAAGATAAATGCTTACGCAACGTATTCCATCAGCTATAAACCCGTCGGTATCAACGTCGGTGGATTGCCGACAGCTAATGGAGCAGTGTTGCTGGATCTCGCCGAAGTAAAACCTGAAGCTGTCCGTCATAAGGAGATTGGTGTGAAAACAAATCCCACACGCAATTCACTCCTCAATCTGACCGTCTACCAAACGGATATCAAAGACTATCAGACCCAAGTGCAGACGCCTGAACCAGGGGTGAACCGTGGTTATCTGGCCAATGCCGAAAAGGTGCGTGTAAAGGGTGTTGAATTGGATGGAAACATCAACATCGGACATTTTCTCCGATTGAATGGAGCGCTAGCCTATACAGATGCCAAATATGTCAAATTTACCAATGCACCAGTCCCTTTAGAAGAGGTTGGCGGAGCTCAGGCTTTTAAAGATATCTCTGGCGGCGTTCTTCCTGGTGTTTCCAAATGGTCTTGGTCGCTGGGTGGCGAAGCGAATAAAAGCGGTAAGCTGATCGGAATTAATGGATCTTACTTTTTAGGCGCAGACCTATTCCATCGTTCTAAATTCTCCTCCAGTTCCTCTCCATCCCAATACCTAAACATTGATGCCTATTCGGTATTGAACGCAAGACTTGGATTTAGAGGATCAAATGGTATTTCGGTGTTTGTGTGGAGTAGAAATCTAACAAATAAAGATTACTACGAGCAGTTGCTGGCGGCACCTGGAAGTTATGGGCAATACGCAGGTGTAGTTGCTGATCCAAGGACTTATGGCGTTACACTGCGATACAATTGGAAACAAGGAAATTAAATCCGTAATTCATATTATATTCTTATCGACCGTCTCCATTTCATCATGGGGACGGTTTTTGTTTTTTCGGTAATTTTCAATAGCTTCTTTTTTTATATATGGAAATTTGTATATTAAATCATCATTAAGGTGAATGATTTGCGCATGAACGAAAAAGAGCTTTTACAACACTATAAAACAAGCGGTGACTTGTCTACACTGGGGAAATTATATTCACCCTATATGTCTTTGCTTTATGGTGTGTGCTTCAAATACTTACAAGATCCCGATCGTAGTCAGGATGCGGTCATGCAGATATTTGAAGAACTTATTCAGAAGCTGCGTCAATTTGAAGTCGATAATTTTAAGAGTTGGCTGCACGTTTACAGCAAGAATTATTGCCTTATGCAATTACGTAAAGATAAGCGTACAACGCAGGTTGATATTGAAGACAATTTGTTTGAAAGCGAACAAAAGCTAAATGATACCAGTGAAGTCAAATGGGAAGAAAAAGACTTTGAGAAATTGGAAGGCTGTATGCAAACTTTAAACCGCGAGCAAGAAGAATGCGTACGTTTGTTTTATCTCGAGCAAAAATGTTATAAAGATATTGCAGATTTGACCGGATATGATTTGAATAAGGTCAAGAGTGCTATTCAGAACGGAAAGCGCAATTTAAAAATCTGCATGGAAAGGAAAGAAAATGGAAAATAATTATCAATTATCACGGATCCATAATTATATCCATGGTTTGATGAGTAAAGAAGAGATGTTTCAATTGGAGCGTGAGGCATTGGACGATCCTTTTTTACAAGATGCTATCGATGGTTACCGATTGCAAAATGGTGTGGATGCTCGGCAATTGAGCCTGTTGCAGCAACGTCTTAATCGACGTGTCGAAGATACAATCGCGACAAGGCATGCCCAGTATTTTACTTGGCAGCGTTTGGCGATCGGTGCTACTGCGGGGGTACTTTTTGTTACTTTATTGGCTCTACTTTATTTTAAACACTTTAGCGGTAAGGCAGAGCGCAGGACAGATGTAGAGTTGAGTGAGCCTGAAAATAGGGTATCTGTTGAACCTTTGTTGGACGGAGGTGATGCAAGACCCCGTGAAGGCTGGAAAACTTTTGAACAGTACCTCAATCAGGAGTCCGTTATGTCTGCAGGTGGTGGCGAAATTATTGTCAATTTTACGATTGGCAATAATGGAGTGCCTACCCATATTAGTGCCGAAGGACAACCGGATCAGTCGCTCTTTGATGAAGCGGTTCGACTTCTACAGGTTGGGCCAAAATGGCAGGGAACAAAAGGGCGTCTGAAGATTGTATTTCCCGTCAAAGAGGAAAAGAACTCGGCACAGTTAACTGTAATTAAACCACCACATTGTTTTGGTATTGAGAAAAAATAGACGAGATCCGATAAAACGCAGCGAGCCATTTCTTTCAGAGAAAATGGCTCGCTGCTTTTTTTATATGGTCTGAATTACTTAAAATGCATATCTCAGACCCAACTGTACCTGATAAGGATTACCATTTAAGTTAGATACGCCAACGCCTGAACTCATATTATAAACATATTGTTGATTCGCGGCATCAAAGCTTTTGATGGCATATAGATTTTGTTTACCCAGATTGTGTCCTACACCCCAAGTTTTTTTCAAAAGGTTGGCTACATTGAAAATGTCTATCGAAGCTTCAATGCCATGTTTCTTGTAAACTTTTAGATTTTTGGCCAAGTGCAAGTCAAATACGCCGTAAAAACCGTTGATACCACCGTTACGTTCAGCGATGCGGTCGAGGTTTCCATTGATGTATTTTTTAATGCTCTGCTCTGCATTTGGATCATCCAAAATAGCTTGAATGCCGGTTTTGATGTAATCGGGGGTGTTTTTGTTGTTGGGATCGTAAACGAAGGCAAGATCGTTGGAATTTACAAAATCGCCATTAACATTCCCATTAACCGCTAGGGAATAGCGTGTTCCTGCAATTCCGCTAAAACGTAAACCCATAGATACCCCCCATAGCGATGGCATAGTACCATAAAAAACAACTTTATGGCGGAATTGATTGTCCGAATACGTCATCGTACTCAAGTCGCGTGGATCATCTTTGACCATCAGAGAAAGGGTAGCCGAGTTTGCTACGTTACCGTTATAGGAGGTATTGTCTTTTGTGTCGTTCCAGGTGTAAGATACGGTGATCTGACCGTCTTTATAATAGCGATAAGTTCCGTCCAGTACAACCGTATAAGAATTGTTTTTTCCCTCACTGTTCATTTCCAGTACGCGGCCTATTTGTTTTGTTTTACGGCTATTGGTCCAGTTGGCGGCACCATTTGTCGTGTTGATGCTCGATGCCGGAACATACACCCCACGGTTACCTTCGGCAGTCAACCTAAAATAAGGATCCTCCACCATGTTACGATCTACATACATATAATTGTTGCGTCCCCAGGTTCCGTAAGCGCTTAAACCGATGCGTAGCGAAGGTGTGAAAAAGTGATTGATGGAAATATTGGCTTTATATACAGTTGGCACTTTCACATCCTTGCTATTGGTATTGATGGTGACCAATTTTTCGATCTTTGGGTTGTCCAACAATTCACGTCCCGGGGCTGTATCGGGATCCTTGCGATATCCTGCAAAATTTGGTTTGGGAATTAAAGTCGGGTCAGTAATATCTACACCGGCAATGCGTGAACCATCAAACAACATATTATTTAACATAGAGTAGGGGTTGAGGGCCGAACCGAATATACCAGCGCCAAAACGGATGATATTTTTCTTTTCTTCATTGATATCCCAGTTGAACTGCACGCGAGGCTGTATCTGAAAAGTGTTGATCCCATTGTCGGTTGAAAGGCCCAGTTCGTCATAGACTGTTTGGTTGAATGTAGCCTTCTTTAGGTATTTCGTGTTGTCCAGACGTAGGCCGCCGACAACCTCAAGACCTCTAGCGATTTTAGCTTCCATCTGCCCGTAAATACCTACAGCTAGATTGTTGACCAAGGTGTTCTCCTTGTCAGTCATATACACATCGCGCGCATAGCGATAAGGAGTCAGGTTGTCGAAATTTTGCAAACCTGTAAAATAGAAACGGCCATTCATTTCACTACCATAGCGGAAATCCATGTTGGTATACATGATATCTGCACCAAATGTATATTTGATTTTATCTGTATTATAATATAGGTTATTGACCAGTTGTAACATATTTCCATTGAACCATTCTGGCGCAAAGCGCTGACCTCCAAGTTGTATTGAATTGGTATATTTATTTGTACCGTCTACGGATTGGACGGATTCAACGATCGCACGAGGAATACTGTGTGACTGATCAAATCCAGCTACATTGTGCTGTGCTTCAGAACGCTCATAGAAATGTTGCACCTTCAAATCGTTCGTCAATTTGGAACTGATAGACGTACGCAGGGAGGCCATTAGACTGTTGTTGATGTATCTTCTGTTGGTGTAGGATTCAAAAGCATTGATACCTGTATTATCCCCTTCTTGCTGATTGTCCATATCGTATACAAAGTTGTTCCGAATAGTCAATAGGTTCTTATCGTTCAATTGCCAATCAATGCGGGCAAAGGCCGCGTCGGTCTTTTTCTTCTTGTCAAAGGAACCAAACAGACGATCCGCACTTGCGCCATATTTTCCTACAGCAATGCGGGTAAACTCATCTAAAGTAGCCTGCGTTACTTTGTAACGTGCAATATCCTCCGTTGTTTGAATATCTGCGATCTGGAGAGGACGGGTGTCCATTTGACGATCCCAAGTCACAAAGAAGTGGGCTTTATCCTTAATGATTGGACCTCCAAGTGAGAAACCATATTGATAGGTGGAGAATTTTTGTTTTCGTGCTGTTCCATTGAGGTTATATTTACTCGAAAGCCAACCTGCCCGGGCAAAAGTAAATGCACTTCCAGTTAAGGTATTTGTACCTGATTTGGTTACGGTGGTAATGCTGCCCCCACCGCTGCGACCGAATGTGACATCGTAGTCATTGGTCACTACTTTGAACTCTCGAATGGCTTCCATGGAGATTGAATACGCTCCGCCGCTATTTCCACCTGCTACTGTGCTGCGCGAATTCATTCCGTCTACCGTAAAATTGGTCGATGAAGCGCGTTGTCCAGCTAGATTCGTACCACTACTGACAGGCGATAAATCAATCAGAGAGGAGAAATTACGTCCATTTACAGGCATTTTTTTGAGGTCATTGGCCGTAATGGCTGTAGATGCACCCAATGTCTTGATCTTATTTTTTAGGTCAGCCGCAGTTCCCTGAACGATAACTTCATCCAATTTATTTTCAGCTGATGATAAGGTGAAATCCACATTGAGTTCGTCACCATAACTCAATTTATAGTCGGTCTTTTTTTGTTCTCCATAGCCAACATGGTTTACTGTGATGCTGTATGGCGAGCCCAAAGGTAATTGTTGAAAGGTGTAGACACCATTTTGGTTGGTCAGTGTCGTTTGTCTAAACCCTGTTGATTCATTTCTGACCGATACAGATGTTCCTTTTACTGGCCCATTGATGTCTATGATCCGACCTGTAATAGTGGCTTCGGTACCCTGAGCCCAACTGTTAGTTGGAATTTGGAAAAATGTAATAATGGTTAATACCATTAACCAAACGATGTTTCTTTGCATAATAATTTCACTTTTTAGTTGATTAGCGTTTGTCACAAGTATGTTGCGAAATTATCCCTACAAGATTGTTAAATGGTTAAGGTCTCATTATTAAATATTTAATAAAAATGGGTTTTGATGGTCCATCAAGCATAATTAATTAACCTAATAAACGGCGAGCGGCTCAGATTCCTCTAAGCCGCTCGCTGTTTATTATAAAGTTGAGAAGATTTATTCTTCCCAACGAATTTTATCTGCAATAGGTGTGCGTATAGGTTCGCGCGCCTCAGTTTGATGGTGTCCTAAGTAGAATAGACCAATACATTTTTGATTTTCTTCGAGATTTAAGAAACCACCCAAGTGATTGATTAAACCGGGAGTCGCCCAGTATCCACCAATGTTTAGCGAGTGTGCGGCTAACCACATGTTTTCGACTGCTGCAGCTGTACAGGCCAATTCTTCCCATTCAGGAACTTCACCGGTATAATTGACAACAATAGCGATCGCAACGTTTGACTGTGTTGCTTTTTTGCCCATTGTTATTTCTGTTGCTTCAGCATATTTCTCTGCGGGTGTTACCGATTTGTAAATACGTGACAACTCAGTACCCAAACGTTCCAATCCCTCCTTGCGGAAGATGACAAAACGCCAAGGTTGTGTTCTTTTATGTGTTGGAGCAGCATTGGCAGCTTCCAAGATACTCAAGATATCTTCTTTACTGACTTCTTCTTCAGTAAAGGAAGCTTGAAATACTGATCTTCTGTAGTGTATTGCTTTTAATACGTCGTTTTTCATTATAATTTATTTTTCCTTTATGCTTTTTCTTCCCATAAAGATACAACATGCAAAATTGTTTTGACGGCTTTTTCCATATCTTGTACAGCTACCCACTCTTGCTTTCCATGGAAAGCATGCCCTCCGGCAAAAATATTTGGACAAGGTAGTCCCATAAACGAAAGACGGGATCCATCTGTTCCGCCGCGGATACTTCTTCTTTCGGCCACCATTCCTGCTCGGTTGATTGCCTCCATGCCGATTTCCATAATTTCAGGATGCTGATCCAGCACTTCTTTCATATTACGGTATTGTTCTTTTACAACAAAAGTATAGGTACAGTTTGGATATTGTTCAACGATTGATTTTGCAATACCCTCCAGTTCATCTTCATGTTTCTTGAGATTCGCCGTAACGTGATCACGTACAATAAATTGAATTTCTGCTTTTTCCACAGATCCACTGATATGAACAGGATGTACAAAACCATCTTTTTTATTCGTACTTTCAGGTGAAAGTCGATCTTTCGGTAGCGCATCAATTACTGCACTGGCGATTTTGATGGCGCTTTGCATCTTCCCTTTAGCAAAACCTGGATGCACCGATACGCCATGAATAGTTAATGTAGCTCCATCTGCTGAAAATGTTTCATCTTCGATGGTTCCGGCTCTTTCACCATCCATGGTATAAGCGAAATCTGCTGCTAAACGTTTTAAATCTGCTTTATCAACGCCTCGGCCAATCTCCTCATCTGGCGTAAAAAGAATTTTGATATCACCATGTTTGATTTCAGGGTGTTTCATTAATAGACGAGCAGCATCCATAATTTCAGCTACACCAGCTTTGTCATCTGCACCGAGTAAAGTGGTGCCACTTGCTGTAATGATATCATTGCCAATTTGATTGGCTAGATCGGGATGTTCGGCATATTTGATGATAATACTCTTGTCGTCAGGGAGCACGAGATCCTGGCCCTGATAGTTAGAATGAACCAGTGGTTTAACATCTTTTCCAGAAGAGTCTGGAGATGTATCCATATGAGAACAGAAACAGATAACAGGAACTTGCTTTGTGGTATTGGATGGAATAGTTGCATAGATATATCCATTTTCATCCATTGCCGCGTCTGCAATACCCAATGCCAGCAACTCTGTTACAAGTAACTTTCCAAGGTTCTTTTGCTTTTCTGTAGAAGGACATGTTGGTGAATTTGCATCAGATTGTGTGTCAATCTGTACATAACGTTGAAATCTTTCGGATACCGAAAAATCACTTATGTTGTTGATCTCAAATGTGCTCATTTTCTAATAGCCCTAATGTGATAAGGGTGGTCAAACTTAGATAAATTGCTTTTTATTTGCAATTTAATTTGGTTGCATTTACAAACAATTTGCTCTTAATATATGTGCTTGACTGTTTTTGTGAACAAACGGGCAATAACTGAAACTGAAACTAATCGGAGCGGATAGGATCCTAATTCCCGCTGGAAGGAATTTATGGTTATCTATAATTTATTGCTACATAGAATGTGCTGTAGCGCTTTTGAACAGTAAAGTTTTACCCATAGATATATGAACAGAAATTTTGGATGATCCCACATTAAAAAAAAGACCTATCAAATCGTTGACAGGTCCTTTTTTAAGTGTATCGTTCTCTATTTCTTTTCGTCTGCGTAACCAAATACTTTCTGTAAAATATTGGTATTTCTACTGCCGCCTATGTTCTGTCTAATTTTTGACTCCTGGTCGGCAACTTTGATGAAAAGACCGTCTATTGCTTTCTGCGTAACGTATGCAGTAAGATTTGTCTCCACTTTATTGCCTAAAGGGAGGTTGTTGTAAGCTGAGGTCAATTGTGTCCAATACTGGTCCACATTGTTTGTACCCATGGCAGATTTGATAACTGGACTAAATTTGTTAGTTAATTCTGTCGATGTATTTGTTTTAAAAAACGTTGTCGCGGCGTCTTCTTTGCTGCCTAGAAGAATATTGGTCGCATCTGTAATTGTCATCTTTGAAAGTGCATTGACAAATACGGGGGCCGCCTCTTTAACGGCTCCCTCAGCAGCTCTGTTCATGCTCTGTATAAACTGATCGCATAATTTTCCCATACCAACAGCACGAAGTGTTTTTTCTACTTTCTGTGCTTCGGCAGGCATCAAAATCTTTACTGCCGCATCACCCAAAAAACCATCCTTCTTGGCTAAAGATTCGATACTCAGATTTAAACCATTGCTTAAAGCCTGTTTGATCCCCAATGAAGCATCTTTGTTGGATAAAGACGTCAAGGTATTTGATTTTGATGCTGTTGCTTTAGTATTTGATGCTGTCGTGGTTTTAGTACTGTCCGTCTGGCCCTGATTTGCTTTTGCCAATGTCTCACTGATTTTCTTAAAAATCTGTGCTTCGCTTGCATTGGAATACAGTAGTCCTGAGACCAAAAGTGTACAATATAATAGTGGAAATTTCATCATGTTTTTATTTTGCTGTCAAAATTAAACATATCGACTGTTAATTTATGTGAAAGTTTAAACCAATTGCTAGGAACCATAGCTATTGTCAAGAATCGTAGCAGATGCGCTACATTGTGCTGAATCGCTATCCCTGATGCGGTATAAATAAAAAGCTGTTCCACAAAATAAAACAGCAGATTCTAAGCGAACCTGCTGTTTGTGTTATAGGGTTGTTGTAATTAACATGATATTATTTCCAGGAGAGCGTCGTTGCGACTGGAAAGTGATCTGAGGGAAATTTATTCATATACGTGTCCGTCAGGATACCATATTTTTTAACCTGGAAAGGTTTGGTAATAAAAATATGGTCTATGCGGCCTGTTGGTCTGATGCTTTTGCCCCAGCCATTGAAGGAAGAATTGGGTTCATATTTGAATGTTGCCAGTTCATGCACGTCAGTGACTACTTTGCTATTGGCTAATGTGAAATAAGCCTCATCTTTTTCATCCACATTGAAGTCGCCTGTTAAAATTAATGGAAGGTCTTTGGCAAACTCTTTTGCTTTTGCCAGAATCAATTTTGCACTTTCGGTACGCGCTGTACGACCGATATGGTCAAAATGTGTATTCATAAAGATAAAGCGTTTTTTGTTGGCCTTGTCTTCAAAAATACCCCAGGTACAGATCCGTGGTAAGGCTGCATCCCAGCCCTTGTTTGGGTGCTCGGTATCTGTTGCTGAGAGCCAAAAAGTACCACTCTTTATCGCCTTGAACCGATTGGTATTGTAATAAATCGCAGAGTGCTCGCCCTCTTGCGCGCCATCGTCGCGGCCAACACCCACGTAATCAAATCCAGGTAGGAGTTTTTTGAGATCTTGAACCTGGTCAAAGAAACCTTCCTGGATACCAAAAATATCAAAGCCATGATATTTAATCAGATTGGTAAGTGGAACTTTCCGGTCATTCCACATATTGTCGACATCCACGGTATTTCTTTGGCGAATATTATAGCTGGCGGCAATAAATTCCTGTCCATAGGACAAGAAGGATAAACATAGTGCTATAACGAGAAAAAGACTTTTTTTCATCTATTTAAATTATTGTTGATCATTTATTCTTTATTAAAGGCATTCATGCTGCCTCGGGGGGTATAGTGTTTAGCCTCATCGCTATAAATGAGCTCGTTCACTCGGCTTGTCCTTATTTCTTTAATACACGGAGCAACAACTCAGGCTCATCAGTAGTAATAAAATCAATTTTCTGATCGATTAGATTTGTCATTTCTTCTTCTGTGTTTACTGTCCATGCGTTCACTTTCATGCCAAGTTGATGTGCATCTTTCAGCCATGTCGCATTCTTTTTAAAGACTGAAAAGTGATAATCCACCCCATTGATTCCAGCAGCTTTCACATCTGAAGGAGATTTATCTCCTGTAAGGTATTGGATATTGGCCTTAGGCGCCAGTTCGTGGATCTTTTGACAAGCCTCAAAGCTGAAGGAGATATAATCAGTGACTTTCTCCGCTTTCAAGTTTTTAACCATTTCCACCGTTTTTGTTGTCGCTTCAAGTGTACGCTCTACGCCGAGTTTATTGATTTTCAATTCAAGGATAAGACGTAAACCCTTCAATTTTTTTCCAGCGTTAAGGTATTCTTCCAGCGTGGGAATAGGTTCGCCGTTAGGATGTTTTTTTTCCAAAAGCTCTTTATATGTTGCCGTTGCTATATCGATACCATAGAAATCATTGTCGTGGTTGACTACAAGAATATTGTCTTTTGTCAAATGTACATCAAACTCGGATCCGAAGAGCTTAAGGTCGTGGGCCGCTTTTAAAGAAGCAATAGAATTTTGGGGAAGATGGCTGTTTTTCCATACACCACGATGCGCAATGGCTTTTGTCTGTGCGAACAACGCCGAAGATGAGATCACCATGGATAGTGTCAGACAGCTAAAAATATGTTTTTTCATGCTATAATTATGTATGAGTGTTTGTTTTCAACGGCATAATGCGCACGTTTCACTCGGTGATTTATTTCTATTCTATTTCTCTTTTTCGGCATTTATATATTACCTATGATGATATTACCCGTAAAAAAATGGACCTGATGACAGGTTCGTTTCTTATAAATGGGTTTAAAAGCTGATTTTACATAGGACAAAAAAAGTGGTACTTTTTATCTCGATGTACAAGATCTAAAGTACCACTTTTATATTTAGGAATTGTTAAGTGTAATTTATTTTTTACCATTCCATTCAGCCATGAACTCATCTAGGAAGCTGAGCATATAATCATGACGATGTGTTGCGATTTTTTTCGCAGCCTCTGTATTCATCTTATTCTTTAACAATAATAGCTTTTCGTAGAAGTGATTGATTGTAGGAGCTTCCGAATGTTTGTAAGCTTCCTTATCCTTATATTCCTGAACAGGAATGTTAGGATTATACATCTCACGGCCTTTATTACCCCCAAAGCTAAACGCGCGAGCAATACCTATTGCACCGATAGCATCCAGGCGATCAGCATCTTGCACGATTTCCATCTCTTTTGAGTGGAATGACACTTCACCCAGACTTGCTTTGAAAGACATGTTGAAGATGATCTTCTTGACATGGTCAATGACCTCAGGCGAAATTTCTAGACTTGCCAAAAACTCTCCGGCAACACGAGGGCCTATTGTTTCGTCGCCATCATGGAATTTACTGTCAGCGATGTCATGTAATAAAGCTGCCAATTCACAGACCATAACATCTGCTTCTTCATCTTCTAAAATTAACTTCGTATTGTTCCATACGCGTTGAATATGCGACCAATCGTGGCCTGCTTCTGCAAATTTCAATCGATCTTGCACAAATGCTACTGTGCGCTCAATAATGTTATTCATACAATACTTTTGTTTTTTCGCGAGTACCCTCGTATAATTCGTATTCTAATAATCTACAATCTAATTTACCATTATAAAATTCTATACGTCGGGACGCACGTAACCCGATTTTCTTTGCCAGATCTGGATTTCCTGTAAATATATAGCCTCTATAACCTTTGCATTCCTGTTTCATGAAATCCCCCATGCGCTTGTAGGTAATTTCTAGTTTGCTGTGCGTGCCCAGACGTTCACCGTATTCAGGATTGAATAAAATGACACCGCCTTCTTTAGGAACGTGTGTTTCCGCAAAATCGCATACTTCAAATGAAATTAATTGCTCCACACCAGCAGTTCTGGCATTCATCTTGGAAACATTGATAGCCTCTTCCGAAATATCACTTGCGATAATTTGTGGAGTGGCTTTTTTATTGATCTGATCTTTAAGTAGTCTGCGCTCCTGGAAGAAAACAGTTTCATCATAACCAATGAAATGCATAAATGAGTAGTTCATGCGTAGTAACCCAGGTTTTCTGTTTGTTGCAATCAGAGCGGCCTCAATAGCCAAAGTTCCGGAACCGCACATCGGGTTCACAAAAGGAGAATTGCCATCCCACTTGGATGCGATAATTGTTGAAGCAGCAAGAGCTTCCAACATCGGTGCTTTTCCAGGGATCTTCCGATAGCCGTGTTTCGCTAGGGTCTCACCCGAGGTGTCTAGAAAAATTTCAGCACGATCATCTTTCCAGTACAAATGTACCACTGCTTTATTATTCTCAGGACCTGAATTAGGGCGCATGCCCTTTTTTTCTTTGATACGATCCACGATCGCATCTTTAACCTTTACATTTGCAAATAGAGGTGTACTGATCGTCTCATTGTCTACATTGGAACTGACAGAGAAATATCCGTCAAATTGAATAAGTTCTTCCCAGGCGATCTTACTCAATTCTTCATAGAGTTCCGTCGGATTATTGGCTGTAAACTCCTTTAACGAGTACAGAATCTGAGAGGCTGTACGTAGGTTCAGATTGAGTTTGATCGTATCATTTATACTGACCTTTAATTCTACTCCAGTGGGAAATGCTCTGACAATGTCAAAACCTAACTCTTTAACTTCCTGTTGCAAATAAGGAGATAAGCGCTTATTGCACGTTATAATAACTTTATTGGGGGTGTTGAAAACTTCCATCATATTTTGTACAAAGTTAATTAAACTCTTCCTCAAAAATTGCTTAATTTTACGCTTTAATATTTATTTTTTTGATTATGGAAATTAGAGGAAAAGTACACGAGATAGGAGCGACACAACAAGTGACAGAATCATTCAAAAAACGCGATATGATTGTAGCTTATGCCGAAAACCCACAATTTGTTGAGTATATCCGTTTTGAATCAACTCAAGACAGAACGTCAATTTTTGATAACCTAGCAATTGGTGAAGAGGTAGAAGTATCTTTTAATCTTCGTGGTCGTCCTTGGACTAATAAAGATGGCGTAACAACTTATTTCAATTCATTGGTCGCATGGCGTGTAACAAAATTGGGTAATGCTGCTCCAGCACCATCTTCTCCAGGTTACGCAGATATGCCTGCTCCTGTAGATTTGGCTGGCTCATCAGATGATGATGATCTACCATTCTAATCTGAATAGGATTTTATGCACTATCGCCCTTGCGGTAGCCAATAGATTATTTGAACTGTAAACAATTCAGTTATTTACAATAGAAAGGCTTCTTCAAGAAGCCTTTTTTATTTCCCTAAATAAGACAAGTTCCAGCAACTGACATTTATTGGCGCTGAAATTGCTTGCTATAGGAGGTTTAACATCAAAAAACAACAGATATGAAACTATCCGTATTATTTTCTTGCTTAGCAGCGATTTCGCTAAGCGCATGTAATCAAACTTCAAAAAATAGTCAACATACAGCCACAGATTCTTCTGCGCACGAGACAGCGGCAGTGGATACGGCCCATACATCGCAGAATTCACTGGATTGGGCCGGTACTTATGAAGCTACTATTCCCTGTGCCGATTGTGAAGGGATCAAAACAAATATTACCTTAAAAAATGATAATACCTTTGCTATAGTGAGTGAATATATTAATAAAAATACCAAGATCGAAGACAGTGGTAAAGTCATGTGGCACGACAACGGATCTGTTGTTCATCTCACAGGAAAGGAAACAAATATGAAGCTGAAAGTGGGCGAAAATAAATTGATCGGACTGGATCAGGAAGGTCATCAGATCGAAGGACCGAATGCACATCTCTATGTGTATAATAAGGTTGAAGGAGAGAAATAGTAAAATAAAACACGACCCTGCTCGTTCAATTAGCCGCTGACATATTTACCCCACGGAATTTTTCGTAACAAATAGGTAAGCACAGCACTTGTCAGTAGAGTGAGCACCGTTGCAGCCGGTATTTTCCACAAAGTGGATAATGGAAGCAAAGGATGGATATAATTAAGCAGCAAAATATGGCATAGGTAAATGCCAAAGCTGTGGATGTCGATAAATTCCCAGAATGCGTTGAGATGTTCTGGGAGTTTAAGACCTTGAACGAAGATGAATAAAAAGCCTGCACTCAATGCGATGTTGGGCGAAAGATAGTTGTAAAGTGTCGGATCAAATTCCCCTCGTGACACACTTAAATAATATGTCCCCGAAGCTGTAATTAAACAGCAGATCAGAAAAAATGTAGAACTCGGCAATTTTCCCATCTGAATGGGATAGTTGCGCAAGTAATGGCCCAAGACCAGGTAGCCTGCATAACCCGAGAAAAAGGTCAGGTCAAAATTAGGTAGGTAACTATTGAACCATTTATTTGTAAAAAATAATGCTGCAAACCACAATCCTAAGAAGATCTCAAGCTCTCTCTTACTGCAGTTGCCCACAATTTTGCGTATGAAAGGAACCGCAAGGTAGAGCCCAAGTATCATATATAGATACCATAGGTGTGCATTCGTTCCTGACTTTAAGCGAATTAACACAATGTTAATAACTTGTGGAAAACCAATATAGTCAAAATCAATGTACCGAATAAAATAATAAAGAAGATAGACGATCGTCCAAAAAAGAAAGGGCGGGACAATTTTTAACAGACGTTTTCGATAAAACTGTCCCGTGCTTTCGTCTTTCTGTAGCAGCAGGGCGCCTGAAATAATGACAAACAGAGGTACTGCAAAGCGTGAAAAGCTGTTGAGCCAATTGGCGTAATTCCAGTCGAATGACTGAAATTCATTGCTGTTCAGATAACCCGAAGAGGAATGGATCAAGATAACGAGCAGTATCGCAACAATACGTAGTACACTGATATAACTGGTTCGCGCCATTGGGGTATTCTATTTTTAATGACTTTTATTGTCGTAGACTCTTAAGTATAGTAGGGTGAGGAGTGCACCAATGCTTGCCATGCCCACGCCAACGAGCGAAGGTGTATTGTAAGCTAACCCCCATGTTATTGGAATCCCGCCAAGAAATGCACCTAAGGTATTCCCGAGGTTAAAGGCTGCCTGACCACCTGCTGCGGCCAATGTCGCCGCTTCTTTTGAAGCGCGGATCAACATCAGTTGTGTCGGTGAACCAATAGTGAAAGATACCAGTCCCGTAATAAAGGCCAAAGGGTAAGCTGTCCAGCCTAGTGGCGATATAAAGTAGACCATCACAAGGCATAGCGCCATTGCTGAAAAACTCGCAATAGCTGCTTTGGTCGGTGAAATCGTGTCGGCCAATTTTCCGCCAATAAGATTTCCGAAAAACATACCAACACCAATCAGGATCATAATTAGCGGTACGCGATCAGGGGCGATGCCCGATACATTGGTCACTAATGGTGCGATATAACTGATCCATGCGAAAAGTCCACCAGTACCGATGGCGATAATAGCCATTAATAACCAGGCAATTTTTTTATTGAAGAAGTTTAGCTGGCCAAAGATATTATTCCCTTTGGCGGCTTCAATTTTGGGCATCCAAGCATAAATTGCTGCAAAAGTGATTAATCCCAATATACTGATGATACCATACGTTAAACGCCATGAATAATGATGACCGAGATAGGTGCCCAATGGTACACCGGCTAGATTGGCAATCGTCATTCCCGTAAACATAATGGAAATTGCCTGTGCTTCTTTTCCTTTCGGAGCCAATCGAGCTGCAACAACAGATCCAACACCAAAAAATGCACCATGCGGAAGTCCAGCCATAAAACGGGAGAGACTGATCAAAAACTGTCCTGGTGCAATACTGAAGAGGCCGTTGAAGATAAAAAAGAGCAGCATTAAAAAGAGTAATACCTTCTTTGGAGGATATTTTCCTGTAAATAGCACTAATGTGGGGGCACCTACAACAACACCCAGTGCGTAGAGTGCAATCAGGTGGGCCGCGGTAGGGATTTCGATATGAAGATCTTTGGCAATATCAGGCAGGATACCCATCATCGTGAATTCGGTCATTCCGATGGCAAGTCCGCCAAATGCCAAAGCGATAATTCCTTTGTTCATTGTATTTTAAGGTTGAGGTTGTACGATAATGGTACGAAGATAATAAATAGATTGTACTAAAAATTATTGATACCTTTTTTGAGGGACACAAGTAATATTTTTAGTCTTTCTTAAGATGATCTGACGTTGATCTAATCTGCTTTCCAATACGACCGAATCAGCGGCATGGTAAACAACTTTAAAGCGGGGGATATATTGACCGGAAAGATAGCAGCCTGAAATCTTCTGCTTGCCATTCTCCTTGGTATAAATACCATCGACGATGATGGAATCTCCGCGCAAAACATAAATACCCTTTGCATGTTCTGTCCAGGAGCCATTTTTGTAACAGCTATCCGGGATTGTTTGTACTTTATTGTTGACATGCATAGTAGCGTAAACGGAATCACAAGTGAATTTGAAATCAGTCAAGGTATATTGCATCATTTGCTGCTGCCCCGGAATACTGTCCTGGACCCATTCGCCCTGTAAAAAGGGGGCACCTTCGCTCTGCATATCCGAATTGAATTTGCAGGCAGTAAAAAAGAAAAACATACCTATGGCAAGTGCCAATAGGTATGTCTTTGTTCGTGTATTTTTTATTGAAATAAAAGTCACAGCTTATTTTAAACTTCCAACCATATCTTCTGGTTTCACCCAAGCATCGAAATCTTCAGGAGTCACATAACCTAAGCGTACCGCTTCTTCTTTAAGCGTAGTACCATTTTTATGTGCTGTTTGCGCGATTTCTGCCGATTTGTAATAACCAATTTTCGTGTTTAGTGCAGTTACCAACATCAATGAGTTGTCAACCAATTCTTTGATGCGTTTGTAGTTAGGCTCAATACCAGCTGCACAGTGCTCTTCAAATGAAACACAAGCATCACCCAATAGGCGAGCAGACTGTAAGAAGTTTGCGGCCATCAATGGTTTGAACACGTTTAGTTCATAGTGACCTTGCGTTCCACCAATCGTAATAGCCACATCATTACCCATCACTTGCGCTGCAACCATCGTTAACGCTTCACATTGCGTTGGATTAACTTTACCTGGCATAATTGATGATCCTGGTTCGTTCTCAGGGATCAATATTTCACCGATACCTGAACGTGGGCCTGAAGCCAACATACGGATGTCGTTTGCAATTTTATTTAATGCTACAGCCAATTGCTTTAATGCACCGTGTGTTTCAACAATTGCGTCGTGAGCAGCCAATGCCTCAAATTTATTTTCAGCGGTTACAAATGGAAGACCTGTAAATTCAGCGATATATTTAGCAACCACAACGTCATAACCGTTTGGCGTATTTAGTCCTGTACCTACAGCAGTACCTCCCAATGCAAGTTCTGATAAATGCGAAAGTGTGTTTCTCAATGCTTTTAAACCATGGTTCAATTGAGCGACATAACCTGAGATCTCTTGACCTAAAGTTAATGGAGTAGCATCCATTAAGTGTGTACGGCCAATTTTTACGACGTTTTTAAACTCTTCAGCTTTTTTAGCTAATGTGTCACGCAATTTTTCTACACCTGGAATTGTAACTTCTGCAACAGCTTTGTAAGCCGCGATATGCATTCCTGTAGGGAAAGTATCATTTGATGATTGCGATTTGTTTACATCATCATTTGCTTTTAACACAGGTTCACCCTCACCAATTTTATGTCCAGCCAATACTTGTGCACGGTTTGCGACAACCTCATTCACATTCATATTGGATTGTGTACCTGAACCCGTTTGCCAGATGACCAATGGGAATTGGTCTTCCAATTTGCCCGCCAAGATCTCATCACATACTGTAGCGATCGCATCACGTTTCTCTACAGGTAATACCCCCAACTCGTGGTTAGCATAAGCAGCTGCTTTTTTCAAATAAGCAAAGCCTGCGACGATTTCGTGTGGCATTGAAGCTGCCGGTCCGATTTTAAAGTTGTTGCGTGAACGCTCTGTCTGTGCACCCCAGTATTTGTCTGCAGGGACTTGAACTTCACCCATCGTGTCTTTTTCAATTCTGAATGACATAGTATGTAAGTATAAGTAAAACGTAAAAATTATATGTATATGTGCGAAGCACATAATACATCAATCACAAAGTTACAGGATAATACAGTAAAAAGTAAGAATTAAAAATTAAAAAATGAATATCCCAAAGGATTAAAATTAAAGACCGAGACGTTTTGTCAAGGAATCATTCACATGGTGGAAAACCTGTTTTGGTTTTAACGTCCGCCAAGGCAGCTCATTCAATGCACCACCGAAATTAATGTAATAATCAATATTCTGCTGCTGGAATTCTTCGATAACATGTTCACGGAAGCCGACGCCCGCAATCCAGCCATCTTCGATATCCTGAAACCATTCCTCATAGTAGGAGTCATCTGAAGCATGAAAATTTAGTACATTCTCTCCAATTAGAATAAAATACTTGATGCCTTGACTGATCAATACATCGATAATCTCCCGCTTGAGGAGCATAATATCATTGTAAATCGCATCATTCCATTCACCAATCAGCTCGATAATACAGTACTGTTTTTCATAGTCTACAAATAGTATTTTCAAGTATAAGGTAAGCGAACCGAATTCGTCCCATTGTGGGTGCAAAAGAAAATTATAGATCTGTTTGTCAAAATCGAATTCGCTGTAGACTGTACCATAGAATGGAGATTGTTCATCTTCAGCGGCAATGTAATAGTCCCGCCAGTTGTAATAAGGTTCGATTTCGTGCATAAGGTGGAATCTTTTTCAATTCAAACTAAGATAAATTTACGCGCATTTGCAAGTTAAATTATAGACATCATCTTCATCTGTTAAAATTAAATGTTTGGTGCCCTTATCGGCTATTCGGTTGTTATTTTTGAAATTTTTACAAAAACTTATAGTCATGGAAGTCGTTGTTTCCGACTGAAAACAAGGACGGGAACTTTTTGTTTTTAATGTAAAAATATGGGTTCAGGTACTCGTTTAACCGAATAAACTTGCTATTTTTGATAAGGTAATTAATTGTTGAATAATTTGTCTCATCTTCGATAATTCATGAAGATTTCCCATGCAGAAAAGTATTAAACGAAATATTTTTGTAGCCGCTACATATGCTGCAGTATTGCTTCTCGGCTTGCTGTTGGGACAAAATTATGCCGAGGAACAGGGGAGCAACCAAAAAACAACCTTTTCGAGTCTACGCTCCAATGGCAACTCGGATAAGTTACAATATCTCATTCAATTAATTGCTGAGAATTATGTTGATAATGTTAGTATAGATACCGTTCAAGACGAAGCCATTGAACATGTCGTATCCCGTTTAGATCCTTTCTCTACCTTTTTAAGGCCAAATCAAGTGCTTGCAAAGCAGGAAACGCTTGAAGGAACATTTGATGGTATCGGTGTAGAGTATTTTCGTCTGAAAGATACATTACTTGTTGTTGGAATGGTTGCTGCTGGTCCCGCTGAAAAAGCAGGTATGCGTATCGGCGATCGCATTTTAAAGATCGGGAATAAGGATCTTGTTGGAAGAAAGGTAGCCGAGTCCGAAATTGAAAGGTTGATCCGTGGAAAGAAAGGAACAGCTGTACTGATCTCTATTCAACGTAATGGAGTGGTATTGGGCAATCCAATAAAAGTCATTCGCGATCAGGTAAATGTTTCCAGCTTAGATGCATCCTATATGATCGCTCCGAAAACAGCGTATGTGAAAATTCGAAGATTTGGGCATAAGACAGCAGACGAATTCAGACAGTCGCTCATAGATTTACGGAAGAGTGGGGCGCAGGATCTTATTTTGGATCTGCGTAACAATGGGGGGGGATTTGTCCATACGGCGATTGATCTGGCAGGTCAATTTTTCAAAGAAAAAAGATTGTTGATGTATACCGAGGGCGCTAACGAACTGCGTCAGGATTTTTATTCGGAGAAAGCTGGCGATTTTGGCGATGGCCGTGTCATTGTGCTAATTAATGAAAGTACGGCATCAGCAAGCGAAATTCTGAGTGGTGCTCTTCAGGATCTGGATCGGGCAACGATTGTCGGCCGCAGGTCCTATGGTAAAGGCTTAGTACAAGAACAATTTGACTTTTCAGATGGCTCTGCAATCAATCTGACTGTCGCTCGCTATTATACGCCCCTTGGAAGATGCATTCAGCGAAAATACGCACGCGCCAATTTTGATGCTGCGAAATATATGACAGGCTTCGATCTATGGACGATGGACACCGAATTCAGCCAAAAAGAAATGTTTACAACCAGCAAAGGGAAGCTTGTTTTTGGTGGTGGTGGTATTCTTCCGGATGTTACTATCCCGATTGATACCAATGAAACCAGTGCCAAATACCGCGAGATATTTCATTCCAATGCAATTGATGAATTTGTTTATGACCGATTCACGAAACATCTGCCTGCATATTCTATTGAGAATTTTATTAGCGGTTACCACTTGCCGACAACAGAATTTGATTTATTTATTTCATATCTCAACGGTCAGAAGCGGATTTCAGTTACAGCCAAAGAAGCAAAAAACCTACATGATTTGATTCAATCTGATATTGAAGCCCTGGTCGGACGATATTATTTTGGTCGTGAAGCGTATTATAAAATCAAAAATCGAAGAGATAAATTTATTGAAATAGGACTTAAAACATTGGGTTATCAAATGCCTAAGGTTTAAGCCTAAGATCAGACCATACGGGGTAATGATCCGATAATTTCTGTTTGACAATCTGATAGTTCATGACCTGAAATTTCTGGCTAGCAAAAATATAATCGATCTGAAAGATCGGAAGGAGGGCATGATGGGTTACTCCCCAGCCGTTACCTTTTTCCCTAAATGCATTGTATAGACCATCACCAATTAAATTGACCGAGTAGCTCATTGGCGTATCGTTGAAATCACCTACGGCAATATAAGGGTATTGACATTCATTCATGTGCTTCTTTAATGAATGCGCCTGTTCGCTACGTAGCTCAAAAGCATTCTTAAGTTTTCGGCTTAGTCTGCGGGTTGTTGAATTATCGGATTCGTTTTTATTGGATAGATTTTGGATAAATTCTTTGTCTTCATTTTGAAGTGCAAAAGAACGTAGATGTATATTGTAGATTCGGATCAGGGTATCCTGTTTTTTGATATCAACATAACTAATCCTGTTGATTCCGTAATCGTTGTCTCTGATGGTGCCTGAATCATAGATCGGAAAACGTGAAAGAACAGCCATTCCATACGCCTCATAATCATTTTTAGAGCTCGGTTCAAAGAAAAAATAATCATACCCCAATTTATCTTTGAATTCCTCGGAGAAAACATGTTTTCCTTTAATCTTGCTAATATATTCCTGAAAGCAGATCACATCAGGAGAGATGCTGTCAATAATGCGGACAACGTCGGCTTTAAAATTCTTTTTCTCATCGTTTACCTTCTTGAACAGATGCGCATTGAAAGTCATGATGCGAAGCGTACGCACCTCAGATGATACAGGGGCATTCTCTTTGCGAATATTCCAATGTTTAGTTAAAAAAGGCCACCCAATGAGGATCGTTACGAGCGAATAAATCGCAATTTTTCGTTTGCGGAGTAGCCAATAAAAGATAAAACCAAGATTAATAAGGAGGATCGGAAGGTAGCCTAAGCCCATAAATGCAATTGGCCAAAAGGATTTGGGATTAATGAAGGTCGCTGAATAGCTCATAAGTAATGCAACGATCGCAAGCATATTTGCTAGGAACATTGTTTTACTTATAAAGCCCAGTTTTCTCCTTAAAAATGTCCTTCTATCCATCAACCTTGTCACCACTATTGCTTGCCCTAAAGAGCGTTTCTTTTTCATGGTTCGTTAGACTGTCGTAGCCAGAAATGGAAATTTTATCTAAGATAGCATCGATTTCATCCTGATTGGGTAAGTCATAACGATGTTTCCGATTTGTCGGTATATTGTTACCCACAACGACTTTCATTTTTGCAGGTTTCTGTTGTTTTTTCTGAAAAATTGTAGACCAGTCCATCCCCGATTTTAGCGCATAAGTGAAGCCCATTCCGAAAAGGACAACAGCAAAGTAGGAAATAGCCGCAGGCCGGTTTGTCATGGTCAGGGCAAGGAATTCAAACGCAAAATAAATGATGGCGACCAATTTTAATTTAACGGTGCCGATAAGCAGGAGCCGTAACTCATACTTGGGAACTAAAGTAACAATTGCTGCCAGTACCGCTGCCAAGGGAAGAGATCCTCCCATGAGCTGCGAGCTGATAGGCATGGGAATAAGTGACCCAAAACCAACATAGAGCACACTGCCTAGCAGCCAAGATGCTATATACACAAATAGAAATTGCCTTTTGTTTAAAAAAGTGAAAAAGATCTGACCCACCCAATAGAGCCAAAGACTATCAAAAAGTATGGTCAGCAGCTTGATGTATACAAAATTCGATGTGACCAGCGACCAAGGCTGTGCAATAAAGTCTGAGAAATTACTCGGTAAGCTCAGTCGACGTACAATAGGCTCTAGAAAGCTTTGAGGCACAAGCTTTAATTCAAAGAGCAGATCTAAAAAATAAATGAGGACAAATAAACATACCTGAATACTGATCACCAAGGGAACCGGTGAACCTGTCTTATAGGTTTGTCTCCAAAAATCTTTTAAACCGATATTATTCATTGTGCACAATATTAATAAATTCCTTTTCTAATCTTCCACAGTTTAAGCAGTAGATAGCCAAATAGTGCACCACCGACGTGAGCCAGGTGAGCCACAGAATCTCCTGGTCTAGATAAACTCATATAAATCTCGATGAGGATAAATCCACCGATCATATACTTCGCTTTGACTGGTACAGGAATAAACAAAAATTGAAGCGGTATGTTTGG
Source organism: Sphingobacterium sp. (assembly GCA_031286695.1). Lineage (GTDB taxonomy): Bacteria > Bacteroidota > Bacteroidia > Sphingobacteriales > Sphingobacteriaceae > Sphingobacterium. The sequence goes on from JAITTY010000011.1 coordinate 397,613, forward strand.
AAAAAGGTAGGCAAATGCCAATAGTACACCGTAAATAGCTCCCGAAGCACCCAACATTGGAATGAGGTAAGTTAATGCTTCATTGTTCCCGGTATTGGCCATGGAAATAAGTTCGTTCCCGCTCATGCCATGTAGCGGAGCGAAAGAACCCGTCGCATTATAGAGTTGTATGCCATTCACAGCCGTATAAAGAAACCAAGCGCCGATTCCCGAAACCAGGTAGAAATTTAAAAAACGTTTCGAACCAAGGACCTGTTCAATCATAGGGCCAAACATGACCAGAGAGAACATATTGAAGAAAATATGGGTAATGTTGTTCTTGTCATGCATAAACATATGCGTGATCACCTGCCAGATTTTAAAATAAGGTGAGTCCGGATAATAGACCGCAAGATAATCATATGCTACAGGAAAAAGTTGTGATCCAATATAAAATACAATATTGATGATCAATAAATTCTTGATAACAGGTGTTAGTTGTGGAAACATATATTTTATCTTCTAATTTTTACCAAATTTTTCCGCTAATTCTTGCAATGTAAATGTTACAATTACAGGATTCCCATAGATGGAGATGTTAGGCGAGTGACAGGCAAAAAGTCTGTCCACAAGCTCGGCCATGGCCGTGTTGTCCAGTACGGTTCCGGGTTTAATAGCAGCATTGCGGGCAAGGCTCTTGGCCAGGTTTTCTCGCTTAGCGAGCTTATACTCAGACTGATTGTTTTTGTAATCCTCCAATATTTTCTCAATCATCTTTATTTCGTCGAATCCTGACCCTAAGTCTGCAGGGATTCCGTCAATAATATAGGAATTTTTTCCAAATTCACGAATTTGAAAGCCTAAGCCATTGATGTCCTCCAGAAGATCCTTCATTAGCTCATTATCTGCAGCATTCAGATCCAACGTCTGTGGAAATAGACTTTGCTGACTCAGTCCTTTATGTTGATCAAGCTGTGCAAGAAATTGCTCGAAGAGAATGCGTTCATGTGCCGATTGCTGATCGATCAGAATAAATCCAGAGTGAATCTGTGAAACAATATATTTGTTATGTAGCTGGAAAAAGAGCTTCGAGGATGATTTATCTTCGACCTGAATGACTTGAGGGCCATCGCTACTCAATTCGTGTTCCGCATGCAATGGCAGCTGAGCAGATTCTTCCTTTTCGACAATTTGATACAAAGAATCCCAATTGCTAGGTATGCCACCTGTCTTCTTGTTAAGTCCTTCCGCGTAGCTTTCTGAACGGGTATAGCTCGAATTGGATTTTGATTTGTCTGTATCAAAGGGGTTGAAGTCCGGATTAAAGGTTACTGTTGGAACGATAATTTCATCCAATGCCTTTTTTGTAATAAGATTGGTGAAGCTTGTTTCCTGTTCAAAATCCAAGGATGGCATGATGTTGTACCGTCCCAATGATCTTTTTACGGCTGAGCGGATAATGGCGTAAATGGCCTTATCGTCCTCATACTTAATTTCAGTCTTGGTCGGATGCACGTTGATATCGATGCGTGCAGGATCTATGTCGATAAATAAGACATAGAAAGGAAATGTTTCGGCCTGCAGAATATCTTCATAGGCGTTCATAACAGCATGGTGCAGGTATGGATCACGTACAAAGCGTCTGTTGACAAAGAAAAATTGTTCACCACGTGTTTTTTTCGCAAACTCAGGTTTCCCCACAAAGCCTTCTACCTTGATGATGGATGTATCTTCTTCCACAGGGACAAGACGCTGATTGTAATTGTTCCCGAAAATATGGACAATACGTTGTTTGAGCGTTTCTGCCGGCAAATGGTAGATCTCATTTCCGTCGCTATGTAAGGTTAGGAAAATCTGCGGGTTCGATAAAGCAATGCGTTGAAATTCATCGATGATATGACGCATTTCTACGGAATTACTCTTTAGGAAGTTCCTTCGAGCAGGAATATTATAAAAAAGATTTTTAACTAAAATATTTGTTCCGGCAGCAACCGCTTCCGGGTATTGATTAACAACTTTTGATCCCTCTATTTCAACAACTGTACCTAGCTCATCTTCGATGCGACGTGTTTTGAGTTCTACCTGTGCAATCGCAGCAATGGAGGCCATTGCTTCACCACGGAAACCCATCGTGCGAATAGCAAATAAGTCTTCAGCCTTACGGATTTTTGATGTCGCGTGGCGCTCAAAACAAAGGCGAGCATCAGTTACGCTCATACCACAACCATTGTCAATGACCTGAATCAATGACTTGCCTGCATCTTTAACAATAAGTTTTATTTTGTCAGCTCCAGCATCAATAGCATTCTCAATCAATTCTTTAATGGCAGACGCTGGTCGCTGCACCACTTCTCCCGCCGCAATCTGATTTGCAACATTATCTGGAAGTAATTGAATAATATCCGACATATAATACAAAGTTAAGAAATATCCATATTTACAGCGTATAAACACTGATGAAAATCAATCGGACATTCCACATGTTCTTTAAAAACAAAAGCCTGTAAGCGTTCATTTATACAAATGAAAATGGGGATAGCAACGACGAATTGTTTACAGCCCAAAAGAACCTATAAACCTATTTAGTCATTAAATATGCCGCTATCCATTGGACGTCAAAGTCAGTGTACGTTGTCTAACACCTGTGTAAAAACACAACTGATAGAGCTGGAAAAATATTCCCTTTGCAATAACCGAGCCACCCTACGAACAGCAACTGCAAACAGCATAATTCGCCGCTGCTGTTTCGTTGATATTACATTTCCAGCTTTAAGAAACGTGCCGTTTCGCTTTTGTTATTTTTAATTAAGTTTTCAGGTGTTCCCTCAAACAGGACTTGACCACCCTCTTTACCACCTTCGGGACCGATATCGATGACCCAATCTGCCGATTTAACAACATCAAGATTGTGCTCGATGATCAAAACGGTATTCCCGCGCCCGACCAGACGATTGATAACGCCCATAAGGACATTGACATCTTCAAAGTGTAATCCTGTAGTCGGTTCGTCAAGGATATAAAATGTATTTCCAGTATCTTTTTTAGAAAGTTCCGTGGCTAATTTTACCCGTTGAGCCTCACCTCCCGATAAGGTTGTGGAGGACTGACCTAGGGTGATGTAGCCCAAACCTACATCCTGCAGTGTTTTGATCTTTCGGTAGATACTCGGTACGTTCTCAAAGAAATCCACAGCATCATTGATACTCATATCAAGTACATCGGAGATGGATTTTCCTTTATAGCGTACCTCTAAAGTTTCTCTGTTGTAGCGTTTTCCGTGACATGTTTCACAGGGAACCTGTACATCGGGAAGGAAATTCATCTCAATGACTTTCAATCCGGCTCCCTGACAGGTTTCACAACGGCCACCTTTGACATTGAAGGAAAAGCGTCCGGGTTTATACCCCCTGATCTTCGCTTCTGGCAGCTGAACAAACAAGGTTCTGATATCCGAAAATACACCAGTATAGGTGGATGGATTGGATCGCGGTGTACGTCCGATAGGACTTTGGTCGATCTCGATGACTTTATCAATATGTTCTAAGCCCTCAATTTTTTTGAAAGGAAGCGGAGTTGCTTTGGCCCTGAAAAAATGTTTATTCAGAATCGGATATAAAGTTCCTGTGATTAAGCTGGATTTGCCTGAACCCGAAACCCCCGAAACAACGATGAGTTTCCCTAATGGAAAAGAGACAGACAGATTTTTTAAGTTATGTCCGGTCGCACCATGTAATGACAATGTTTTTCCATTGCCTTCACGACGTTTTTCAGGAATCTTCACCTCTTTTGTCCCATTGAGGTAAGCCGCTGTCAGGGAGTCTGATTTTAGAATTTCTTGCGGAGTTCCTTCCGCAACGACGGTACCGCCATGAACCCCTGCTGCGGGCCCCATGTCAATAACATGGTCGGCATGTAGGATCATGTCTTTATCATGCTCTACAACAAGGACCGAATTGCCAATATCACGTAGGTTTTTGAGCGCATTGATCAACCGTTCATTGTCACGCTGGTGTAGTCCTATACTCGGCTCATCCAGAATGTAAAGTACATTGACAAGTTGGGAGCCGATCTGCGTTGCCAGACGGATCCGTTGTGCCTCCCCGCCGGAAAGTGTTTTAGCAGTACGATCTAAGGTTAGGTAATTTAAGCCTACGTCCAGCAAGAAGCCTAAGCGTGCGCGGATTTCCTTTAAAATCTCTGTTGCAATAATAAGCTGGCGTTCATCAAGTTTGCTTTCTACCTGATCGAACCATTCTTTGATGGAAGTAATGTCCATCGTGGAGAGTTCATGGATGTTTTTGTCGGCAATTTTAAAATGTAAAGACTCTTTTTTTAGGCGAGCACCAGCACAAGTTGGGCAGGTGACTTTTGTCCTGAAATCATCCAAAGAAGGGGCTTCATCCGATGATTTCCCCGAAAATTCTTCCAGCATCTTAAAGATCCCTTCAAATTCAACACGATATTCACGTGTGCCATAACTTCCATATGATACCGTGACAACGATAGGCTCTTCCTTATTACCGAATAAAAGCTGATCAATCTGTTCTTCATTGAGCTTTTCAAGCGGCGTTGTAATGGTAAAATCCAATTTTTTTGCGACAGCCTTCAAGACTTCCGAAGTCCAGTTTTCACGCGTAGGACCAAGAGGGGCTAAGCCGCCTTTTTGAATACTGAGTTTTTTATCCGGAATAACCGCATTCTTGTCAATCTCAAAAATATAGCCTAATCCATCACATGTTGGACAAGCGCCATAAGGCGAGTTGAAGGAGAAGGTGTTTGGCTGTGGTTCATCATAAGAAATACCCGATTCAGCATCCATGAGATAACGACTATAGAATTGCTCCTGATTATCTTTAGTGGAGACCTTGATGATACCTTTCGCTGTTTTCATCGCCTGCATCACTGAAGTCTGTAGGCGCTTTTTATCTTCACGCTCTACTTTCAAACGATCCACGACGATTTCTATATCATGTATTTTATAGCGATCTACCTGCATTTTTGGAGCAAGGTCTACTATCTCCCCATCGACACGCACCTTCACATATCCTTGTTTCCGGATTTGTTCAAACAATTCACGGTAATGACCTTTACGACCTTTAACGACAGGGGCTAAGATATTTAAAGCCTGTCCCTCGAATTCAGTCAAAATACGTTCGATAACCTGATCGTCCGACATCCGCTCCATCTTTTTTCCAGTCACATAAGAGAAAGCTTCTCCTGCCCGGGCAAACAATAGACGCATAAAGTCATAGACCTCGGTAATGGTTCCAACCGTAGACCGAGGGTTTTTGCTGGTTGTTTTCTGCTCAATGGAGATCACTGGACTTAATCCGGATATCTTGTCAACATCCGGACGTTCCATTCCGCCCAAAAATTGACGGCTGTAGGCACTGAATGTCTCCATATAACGACGTTGTCCCTCGGCATAAATGGTGTCAAAAGCCAAAGAAGACTTTCCGCTGCCACTTAGACCTGTAATAACAACCAATTCATTTCTAGGAAAAGAAACATCTATGTTTTTTAGATTATGCGCGCGCGCTCCAAATACCTGAACTTCACTTTGTTCGCCCAAATCTGGGCTTCTTTTTACTGCCATGAAAACTCCTTAAAGTCCCTGTTGAGGGATAAAATGCAAAACATGCAAAATTACAGATTTTAAAGGAATTATGCGAGCCAATCTGACTTTTGGAATAAAATGTGATATACAAGTGATTTAAAAAAATAATGTACCTTGCACAGTAAATCTAAATTTATGCGAAAATACGACGTCAGCAAACAAGAGAAGCAATCAATCGAAGATATTGTCCGATTTTGGAAGAAAGAAAACCTATTGGATGAACAGAAAGCAGACGAATTGATGGAGAGTTTGGACGTCAAAAGTTTTGACTGGGGACAGTTGGCGAGATATGCTTTCTGGATTGCCTTGGCTTCATTGGTATTTGCTGTTTTCTCATTGTTTACAGACGCATCATTCCTGGCTTTTGTGGATACACTCTACGAAGCTCCCAATATCCTGTTCTGTTTCTTTTTTGCGGCGGTAGCCGTGTTGTTCTATACGCTGGGTTTTCGGTATAAGAAACGCTATCCTTATAAAAATCTATCTACCGAGACCATGATGCTGATTGGGGTTTTCGGAACAGCTGCCTGCATCGGGTTTATGGGGAAAGTATTGGATAAAGATACGATGCACTATTCCTTGTTGTTTTTACTCTCTGTTGCGATTTATGGTTTTCTTGCTGTTAAGCTTGACAGTAAGTTGATTTGGACCTTTATGCTTTTGGCTTTGGGTGTATGGTTTGCGACCGAGACGGCCTACCATAGCAATTGGGGTTTTAAGTTTTGGGGAATGAACTACCCACTCCGTTTTACAATCTTTGGGGCACTGATAACCGCTTTGGCTGTTTGGGTTCAACCGAGGTTTGAACGCCTTCAAATCTTTCAGCCTATCAGTTATATTGTGGGATTGATCTATCTGATGGTCTCTTTGTGGACCTTATCCATTTTTGGAAATTATGCCGATTTCTATGAGTGGACGACTGTACGTCAATACCATATGTTCTACTGGGGTATCTTATCCACTGCGGTATCTGTATTCCTGGTTGTCTACGGCTTAAAGGCTAAAGATAATGTGAGTAGGGAAGTGGGATTTGTTTTTTTAGTGCTTAATATCTATACCCGATATGTGGAGTATTTATGGGATAATATCAATAGAGCCGTATTCTTTTTAATTTTGGCAGTGTCCTTTTGGTTTGTCGGTCGTTGGGCAGAGAAATTATGGAACAAACGGAAAGAAGAGATTGCAGGATAATCCTTAAAATTGAACAGTAAATCCGACACCTCTATTAGAGCTAATGCTCAGGTTGGGATCCAGACTTAGGTATTTTCGGATCCGGGTAATAAAGACATCCATACTTCTTCCCGTGAAGAAATCTGCATTTCCCCATACCTTTTCAAGAATTTCTTCACGTGTAACAAGCTGGCCGTTATGCTGCCACAGAAAAAGAAGGAGCTGTGCTTCACGTTCGGTAAGCTTATATTGTTCCGAGCTATGACTTAATAATAGCTGTTCAGGATGGAATAAATATGTACCGATGGAGATCGATTTTGGAATGCTATTTTTCTGATTCCGTTTTAATATATTCTGTATGCGAAGTAATAGTTCTTCAGGGTCACATGGTTTAGTGATATAATCATCTGCACCGATTTTTAGTCCCGTGAGCTTGTCTATTTTTTGCTCTTTAGCTGTTAAAAAGATAAATGGTAATGCGGGATACAAGGTGTTGATTTCTTTGGCCAGACTAAAGCCGCTGATCTGAGGAAGCATAACATCCAATATAACGAGGTCGTAGTCGGCTAGCTGCTGAAAATTTGCCGTAAGATCATTGGGCTGCGCTATCCAGTCTATGACAAATGTAGATAGCTCAAGGTACTGCTTGAGCATAAAGCCAAAATCTGGGTCATCTTCTACGAGTAGTAATTTATTCATATGCTATCTTCAGTCATTAATATAAACGATTAGCCTATTGCTTATTTCGTTCCGTTGCTCATTCCTGTTACTGTTTATAAGGCATCTGTAATACCTCTGATTGAATAGCAACGAGGGGCAGCTGAATTTTAAACGTGGTCCCCACACCGGGCTTACTCGTTACAGTAAGCTGTCCATGATAACGGTCCACGATTTTTTTTACAAGGAAAAGACCGATTCCCAAACCTTTGCTGTCATGAACATTGTTTTTTTGAATCCGGTAAAACTTGTCGAAAATATAAGGTAATTCGGACTCGTCCATACCATCACCATTGTCTTGTATGTAAATTGAAAGCTTATTTTTCTGTTCCTCAAAATAGATATTAAGCCAAGTCGCACCATATTTTATAGCATTGTTCATCAGGTTCTGAAATAATGTTGTTGCATCATTAGCGCTTAGGCACACTTTGTTTTCCGGACATGGGCCGATTTGAAATTCGGTGCTTGGATTAGTCAATTGAAAGTCTTCGAAAACAGCTTGTAGTTCCGTGCTGGTAATAGGACGCTGATCAGTTGTTTCAAGGTTTTCGCTCAGTGGATTGAGGGTTTGTTCGAGACGGTTTACCTGACGTTCAATGACCGTTATGATATTTTCATCTGTTGATTTTCGGAGTGTTTTAGCAGCAATCTTCAAGGTTGCGATGGGCGTTTTGAGTTCATGTGAAATATTGTCAACGACATCATGGAGGACGCTGATCTGTTTCTGTTGTTTTCTGAGATTCTGGATGGTTCTATAAAAAAGCCAAAGAAAGGCTACTAGAATAAATAGGGTGCTCAGGAGGAGCGAAGTCAGTTCTTTGAATAATATCCAGTTGAGATTTGTCACCTCAAAGGATGTCTTCCTGTGTACAAAAAAGGTGTATAGGACCTCCCGGCTTTGGACGCTGTTTTCGATTTTCTGTGTTTCCGTTTTTTCTGTTATCCATTCGCTTGAAGAGAGCTCTACGGGCTGGCGAAACGTTCCATCGGTCAGATAGACCGTGATTGGGCCTGCAGCGATCTGCTTTTCTAAGTTCTTGAAGTAGATGCCTAAAATTTCTTTTTTCAGGATGACGTCCATTCCCAGTGGTTGAAATAGACTGTCGACATATCGCGTTAGCTTTTGCGATGTTTTATGGGCATTTGCGTTGTATAGTCCTTTCAGTTTCTCGGCGGTTATTTCATTTTTAACCAATTTGATGTAATAGTCTCTGGCAATGTCCTTACTCATTAAATCATCATCAAAAAGCTTGTCATTATCATGAAGCTTGCCCAGCTTACTTTTCACCGTGGCAAAAATATCACGCTGTTTGAGCTGATAGGTATTGTATAATTGATAACCTTGTATGCCGATAAGTACGGCAAAAAACAGCGTAAAGAGAACGATATAATTTTGAGGCTTCAATTCCATATGCAAATATAACTGCTGAGGGCTAAGATAATATACCTTAACCCAGTATTAACCCTTTATTAACCATCATTTGCTTCAACAATGGACACTTTTGAGCCATTAAATACCGAAATATGAAATTGATCTTATTTTTTCTAGCTTTCCCTTTGCTGCTTTCGGCACAGAGTAAACAAATCGGGGGACAAGTACAGGACGCAAACAAAAGTGTATTACAGGGAGCGACAGTTATGCTATTGGATAGCAACTATCAAGCGATCCATGAAGTGAAGACGGACCGTTTTGGGAAGTTTATACTGACGCTGGATCATCCTAGTGGATATTATCTACGGACAACCTATCTGAACTTCAAACCGCAAGAATATTTTTTTCGCAGCGACACCATTTCTCGTCCCTTATTATTTGAACTTCTTCCCGAAGCAAAGGTACTTGAAGAAGCACAGGTCGTCGGTCGAGCTCCCAGATTGATCCGCAAGTTGGACCGCTTGGAATTTAACGTCCAGAATTCAAATCTTTCGGCGCTCAATAGTTGGGACATTTTGAAGCGTACGCCATTGGTGATGGTGAATGGTGCCGATTTGATGGTTCGGGGGAGCAAAAATATTGTTGTCCTCATTAATGACCGAAAAGTTATGCTCACGGGGGACGAACTGAAAACCTATCTGGAGAATACAGCAGGTAGCGACGTGCAATCGATAGAGGTTATTACCAATCCACCTGCAAAATATGAAGCTGAGGGAAGCACGATTATCAATATTAAGCTTTCTAAATCCAACTTATATGGCTATAGAGGCACGGTGGTAGCATTGGCCGAAAAAAGCAGTACCTGGAAGCAACTGTTTGGACTGACCCAGTATTATAAAAATGAAAAATTCAATCTTCGTGGTACTTATAATTTCGGAAGAGGGACCTATGCACGCTATGAAACGAATTATGTTTACTATCCGAATGAGCAAACCTCATGGGAAGGTGTCATGGATCGATTTGATACCAATAACAGTCAGAACAGCTATGTGTTTTCGATAGACTATACCCCAGATACAACCTGGACCGTCAACGTCGGACTAAATGGATATTACGGACCGAAAACCTATGGTATCTATGAGGTACCCACGATCATATACGATAAAAACCATGTGCAGGAGTCCTCTTATTTTACCACCAATGACCATCAACGATCAACAAAAACGAATAACCTCTACCTTCAGGTAACCAAGAAACTTAATCCCAAATGGAGCATAAACTGGTCATCCTATTTTACAGATAACCATTCTACCAACGATCAGGATGTTTTGACGGCGCTGCGATTTAAGGGGGAGGAACCGACAGACGCCCGATTTATCAGTAATAATGGAAATAAAAACCGGCTTTTTTCGTCACAGGTAGATTTCGCCGGAAAAATAAAGAAGCTGGGGATGGAGTTTGGTGGAAAATTCAGCGATGTGAAAACGACGAGCACCCTTACTTTCTTTGATGATGAATCAGGCAAGCTCGAGCAAAGGCCTGATAAGAGTAGTGTGTTTGATTACAAAGAACGTAATGTGGCTTTGTATACCTCCTTTGACTATGCCTGGAAGAAATGGAGCTGGAAAGCTGGTTTAAGGGGCGAATATACCGATTTGGAAGGTATTGTGTCCGAACCAGCTGATATTAATAAACGTGATTATTTTGTGCTCTTCCCGACATTTTACATGCAATATGCGTTGAGTGACGATCAGCAGTTCGGTTTTTCCTATGGAAAGCGCATCAGTCGTCCTTCGTACTCTTGGCTTAATCCGGCTAAGTCCTACTATAATCGCTTTTCCTATTTTCAGGGAGATCCACGTTTAAGGGCTACAATCGTTCATAATCTGAATCTAACCTGGACCAAAAACAATTGGAATATTGATCTATTTTACCGATTTGAAAAGTGGCCTAATATGGAGATTTCCCGTCAAGATAACAATAATCACCAGCTGATTTTCCAATATACCAATATCAAGAAAGGACAAGGGGCGGGGGTAGACTTAGGAAAGAGTTTTCAGCTGACAGGGCGCTGGGGATTGAATCTGCAACTGGAGGGGATGTATAACGAGAATTACTTTATGGGTACTGATGATGTATTGCACAAGAATGATGTGTATATCGGCAACGGAAATGTAAGTAGCAACTATGTGTTGAATAAGGATGCTGGATGGAATCTTGAACTGGGTAATACCTTTACATCGCCCACGATACAAGGGCCATTTAAAATTACAGGATATTCAAGTACCTATGTGATGACAAACCGGAAATTTTTCAAAAAGAAGTTTGAGGTAAATCTCTCTTTCATGGACATCTTTAAAACAGAAAAAATGACCATATCATCCAAGTACGGCGATCAAAATAATTTTTATAGGGACTATCGGGATACCAGAAAAGTAAATCTGACGCTGCGGTATCATTTTGGAAATCAGAAAGTCAAAAGCAGTAATCAGCCCACAAGAACAGAAGAACAGAATCGTTTGTAAATCAGTTAATCTTGGTAATGTTAAATCTTTCCGATTCTCGTGGCTATTTTATTCATAATACATTGGAAAAGAGAATGAATACAGCATGGATTAAAAACAATAATCCTCCACATCGAATGTGGAGGATTATCAGATGCCGGGAAAGGATTTTCTTAATTTATTTTCAGTGAATACGTGATATTAATACCCCCAGCGGCAAGCATATCATGTACTGAGCAATACTTTTTAACAGCTAATTCAGCTGCTTTAGCAGCTTTGACCTCGTCAATTTCACCCTTTAAAAAGAAATTGATGTGGATATCTGTAAATACCTGTGGAATTTCTTCCCGGCGTTTACCTTCCACTTCGACCTGGATATCATCAATTTGCTGCCGTTGTTTTACCAGTATGCTATGGAGATCAAAGACGCTGCAAGAACCCAGTGCCATTAAAACCAATTCCATTGGACGAACACCTTTTCCTTCACCGCCGATAGCTTCTGAACCATCGATGTTGACTTTGACAGGAGATAATTCACTGCTGGCTTCGAAATGCACAGCCTGGTTGACACGGTTTAATTTGATTTTCATCTTAAAATATTTTATTCTTTTTCGTTCGTTTAGGCTGTGGGGACATGAAATGATACTTCACTTCCTTTTTTCAATCTATACGAGTTTCTTTCTGTTCAATCTATACTAAACAAATATACAAAAAAGGCAGACGATTATTCGTCTGCCTTTTGTCAGTATGTAGATCACTGTTTATTTTGTGACAGTATCGGGTAGTTTAACTCCACGATATTTTGCTACGTCAACTTGTGGAATCTTTGAGCCATATTTAGAATTGATGGCACTGATAAAGATGTTGGCCATTAGGGCATTTCCAATTGGTGTTAAGTGGATACCATCCAAAGAGAATGCATTTCCAGTAATGTATTTTGCACTAACCGCTAGTCCGTTGATACGAACACCATCTTTTACATTATTCAGGAACTCATGTACATCAGCTAATGCTAAACCTTTTGAGTTTGCCGCAGCTTTGATGGCCGCGTTGTACTCGTTTATACGTTGTACGACTGTTGCCGTTTCGCTTACATCAAGCACGTATTTGTCTTCCACGGGATTCAGTGGGTGTAAGCCGTACGGAATTTGTGCGGCATTTGGTTTTCCTAATAGTCCTGTTGAAGAGAAAGGGAGGACAAAATAGTCTTGATCAGTAGCTGCACGAGGGCCTGACTTTGTTGCAATGTAGATATTTGTTACCGGTGTCGGAGGATTTGTTGCATTCACGGCTGCCAATAAAGCAGCACGGGTTACCGTAGTAAAATAAGGAGTTGCCGTTACATCTGGAATTGTGGCCAATACTCCTTTTTGTCCACCAGCAGTTAATGTCGTTACATAGTTGCCCAATAAAGACGTGAAGAGCGCTGTAGAGGTCAATGTTGATGTTGGTCCATCTTCCACACCACCGTTAGTCGCCCAGCCTAAAGCATCGTTATTGCCTAAAGCAAAACTAAAGAAGGTATGGTTTTGCGTCGTTGAATAGGCAAAATATGTTTTCATCGCATCTGCATCGGGTAGCAAACGTTCGAAATACATATTTCCCGCCTGTGACCCTATCCCAGCTACAAAAGCCATATCCATACGCATGCCTGGTACACCAAGGTTGTTGATCGGATCTGTATATTTTGTCAATAATTTTGGTGAAGCTGAGCGATAGGCCAATTTATCCGTTACTTGGGCAGTTACAGGCTGGCCATTGACAAGTGCTGTAAGTGTAATATAACCAGAGCCATTGGCTTGATCTTCACTGAAAAATGGCGATTTGAATTCACCACCCCCAACTTGTTTCAATTGCTCGGCAATTAAGTTGGGATAGGCTACCTTTTGGCCCTCCAGATAAAGTCCCCCATCTGCATACCCTGCCGTCAAAGAATTACCGATGGCAACGTATTTTGAAAAATTTACCGAACCAGCCGAAGGCGTATATTCATCCAACGAAGGCTTGCATGAGGCGATAGCCAGAAGCGCTAATGCCGCACCTATATAAAGTTTGTTTTTTTTCATCTTAGTCAAATTTGGCTGTTCATTACCATTTATAGCTTACACCGATACCAGGGGCAAAAATATTTGTCGCATATGTACCCGAAAGACGGCTCTCCACATTGGTGGACTGGCGGGCTACGATGCGTTGGTACGCAAAAGAACCTGTGACGTCAAATTTTGGTGATGGTTTTATTGTAAAACCTCCCGATATTAAGTATCTGGTGTTGTCTGGTGTCTCGGGATAAACATAGGCACTCTGTTGCACCGGTGTTGCGATTACACCACCACCTATACGTAATTGAAGGCAATCGGAAGCAATGTATTCCAATCCCGCTTTAATAGATCCTGCTTTATCGTATTTTTTGGGTGAGTGTGTATCCTGTAATACGGGTGTATTTTCCTTGTAGTCGAAATCAAGAGCTTTATATATGTCGTAGTTGATGAGTGTTGCATCAACTGCCATCTTCAATTTCTCTGAAATAGGGAAGGCGATGCCCGCGGCAAAAGTGGAGGGCAGTGGTAATTCAGCACTGAATTTATTGCCCGCAGGAAAATTGCTTGCCACCGATTCAGGTACGTCAAAAGTTGCGTCACCATTTTTAAGTTTGGTGACAACTTTGGAGCGGTAACTTAGCGATATTGCAAATTCGTCTTCTAGGTTATAATGGATACCTACGTTATAACCTGTACCAGTTCCAGTCCCTTTTAGCGTTGCCAATCCGGCGTGACCATCTGGGTAAAATACCGGAACAGAATTCTCGAGGTCTACGGTACCAATGTTGTATACAAAACCACCCCCAACACTAAAATTTTCAGTCAGTTTGAAACTTAATGTGGGCTGAATATAGATTGCACGTAGCGAGAGGCTAACCAAACTGAATTTACCTACCCAATCTTTTCCCCAGTCGACTGCTCCACCATAAGGAGTGTAAACTCCAATACCGGCTTTCCACCAGGAGTTTTTAGGCCCAAATGCAGCAAATAATGAAAAAGGAGTTGAAATCTGATTTCTAGTATGATAAACAACTGTACTTCCAACCTCTTGAAATGCAGATTTATACATGACGGCATTGCCGGCAATCGAAATGGCATTATGATCCATTTTTGCTAAGGCACCCGGACTATAGAAAATGGAAGATTCATCTAAAAAGTAAGCAGAGCCTGCTCCCCCCATTCCAACAGCCTTGGGACTTTGTAGATTCACTTGTGATCCTTGTGCAAACAAGAGTGACGGACTTGCACAAAGTATTGAGAATAGTAGTTTCTTCATACTAGTGTTTATTGTTTGGTTAACATTCCTCTATCAAATACAATGCTAACATAATAAATGTTTGACTAAAATTAATAAATGTTGTGTAATATTTTTTTTGCTCGTACCTTTAAGTGCAAGGATACTAAAAATTAAACGATCATATTATATGGCTACAATCACTTTTAAAGGCAATCCAGTAAACACGAAAGGCAGTTTACCACAGGTTGGCGAGCAAGCTCCTGATTTTAAATTAACTGCAGGCGATCTTTCCGATAAGTCCCTAGTAGACTTCAAAGGAAAAAAAATTGTATTAAATATTTTTCCTAGTGTAGATACCGGAACTTGTGCTGCTTCCGTACGGGCATTTAATAAAGAAGCATCGCAGTTAGATAATACTGTTGTGTTATGTATATCGAAAGATTTACCTTTTGCACAAGGTCGTTTTTGTGCAGCAGAAGGTCTAAATAATGTAGTAACATTATCAGAGTATAAAGATTCAAACTTTTCAGATGCTTATCAATTGGCTATTGCAGACGGACCTTTGGCGGGTTTGTTGAGCCGCGTTGTCATTACATTAGATGAAACTGGAAAAGTGTTGTATGAAGAGCAAGTTGCAGAAATTGCTGACGAGCCAAACTATGCGGCAGCTATCGCATCTTTGAATTAAGAGGGATGTGAGGAAATAAGAAAAGCCTTTGCTTATGCAAAGGCTTTTTTAGTTGATGTATATTCGCTAAATATAACAAAGCGAACGTTTATTTTGTTTTTTCTAATGCTTGCAAGATGTCGTTGATGATATCTTGTTGATCTTCTAGCCCCACAGACAGGCGAATGCTACCCGGTTTGATACCTAAGTTCAAGCGTTCATCTTCCGACAATTTTGAGTGTGTGGTGGAAGCTGGATGTGTTGCGATTGATCTTGAATCTCCTAGGTTAGAGGTATATAAAATCATTTCCAAATGATCCACAAAGGCTTTTGCTCGCTCAAAACCACCTTTGACAACAAAGGTTACAATACCGCCACCAGCTTTCATTTGTTTCTTGGCCAGCTCATATTGTGGATGGCTTGGTAAAAATGGATATTTTACATCCTCAATTTCCGCATGATTTTCCAAGGCCTCGGCCAAAGCCAATGCGTTGGAACAATGGCGGTCCATACGAATGCCCAATGTGTCTAAACTTTTTGATATGATCCAGGCATTGAATGGGGATAGCGCTGGGCCCGTATGTCGGATGAAGAACATCAATTTGTCAATTAACTCTTGTTTTCCGACCACAATTCCACCTAATACACGCCCTTGTCCATCCATATATTTTGTTGCCGAATGGATCACGAGGTCAAATCCATACTGAATTGGCTTCTGGAGATAAGGTGTGGCAAAGCAATTATCAATTGAGAGGATGATATTTGGATATTTCTCCTTGAATTTACCCAGCCATTCCAAATCAACCAGTTCCAAACCAGGATTGGATGGAGATTCCAAAAAGATGATTTTTGTATTTGGCTGGATTGCTTTTTCCCATTCTTCAGGATTAGCCGCGTCTACGTAAGTTGTGGTCACACCCCAACGTGGGAATAGTTCTGTGAAGAGCTGATGTGTAGAACCGAATATTGCGCGTGAAGAGACAATATGGTCTCCACTTTCTATAATACCAGCAAAGGACGCAAATACTGCAGCCATGCCCGATGCAAAAGATAAACCTGCCT
The DNA here is from genome assembly GCA_031286695.1 of Sphingobacterium sp. Classification (GTDB taxonomy): domain Bacteria; phylum Bacteroidota; class Bacteroidia; order Sphingobacteriales; family Sphingobacteriaceae; genus Sphingobacterium. The sequence continues at coordinate 413,977 of JAITTY010000011.1, forward strand.
CGGCGCCTTCAAGAATACAGACTTTGTTGATGAACTCAGAGGTATTTGGATTGGCATAGCGGGAATAAATCATAGCATCCTCTTCGCCAGCAAAGACCGCCCGACCTTGTTCAGCGCTGTCGAAGATAAAACTTGATGTAAGGTATAAAGGAGTCGAATGTTCGCGAAGTGCTGAACGATCGACCTGTTCACGTATGATTTTAGATTGATCTTGTTTCATGATGTGTAAAGTTACGAGATGAAATTTTTATATTCGTATAATTAGCAATGAAATAACCCATTTTATGAAAAAAATATGGCTTTTGCCTTGTACTATATTCCTAGTGCTTTGCTTTTCCTGTTCAAAGGATCAGGAAATGATCTTTGGATTAAGGCCAAAGGAAATTCCGATCCTTTATTTGCAGTCATCTACCGCTGAATCATTTATGTCAAATGTGGACGAAGTGAAACTGAGTTATCGTGGGAAACAATTAGATCGCATTATAGGGGGATTTTTAGAAATACCTACCGCGAACGGATTTGTACCCTTTTTTACGGATAAGGTGTACTGGGACGTCCGTGTAAACGGAAATTGGATGATACTTGAAAAAAAGAGTTTTGATAAGGAACTTATATTTTCAGACAGGCAGGAGTTATTATTTGAGGGAGGGAAAATTGTCGAGCGTAAAATTTTTGAAAAAGGTATCCCTACCCGAGTATATTCTTATGAATACACAGGTGATTTGCTAAAAAGGGAATATAGCTACGTCGACGAGCAGCTCAGGTCCCAAAAAACATTCTATTTTAATTCGGCGAAGAACTTAGATAGTCTCGTTGTAAATTATCCTAATTCCGCTTTTAAATCTGTTCAGGTATTTGGTGACTATGATACCAAGCCTAATAAGATCAAAGGATTTATGGTGCTGGAAGAGTTTCTTCCCCGAGCCTTGTCAACAAACAATTATTTAAAAAAAACTATCATATTCGTTTCCGAAACAGGTGAACGAAGTCTGTCTGAAGAAAGAAAATGGGGTGCCCAGCTTTTTAATTAATGCTCTACCATCATATACAATTTTTAAGTTTTCGTAATGACCAAAAGCTGTAAATGCTAAGAGGAGAGGATGGAAGAGAACAGTTTCTTAAAGAAAAAAAGCCGGTACATGTACCGGCCTTTCTTTATCGTTAGATTAACTTATTTTTTAACGAACTGCATCACGACGATGTCACCGGAGATGAACGTTAACTCGTTATCTCGCACATCGAAGTTTGTTGTAGACTTTAGACCATTCATAAACTCGTTGTAAGCTGCGTTTTCACAGTGCATCATCGTTGAAACTAATTTGTCACCAATTTTGATTGAATTGCCTTTTTCACTTTCGTAGGTTCCACCAATACCGTTACAGCCGTTGTTACCATCTACTTTGTGCTCTTTGGTGTTGAAAGTCAAGGTTGGGATTTTGTCCTTAAATAAATCCTTAAGTTGTTTTCCTGCAGTTTCTGCTGTGGTCAAAGACTTAAGTTCCCAAGTGCCTTCCAAAGACGCATTGTCTACTGTGCTCGGTTTTTGAACGGTAGTAGCCGTGTCGCCCGTACCTGTTGCCTCAGCTTTTTTTCCAGTTGTGTTACATGCGATTGTTGAAAACGCCAATGCAACCGCTAAAATCATTAAATTACCTCTCATAATCATTTTTAATAATATAAAACTTTCATTTTTTCTTCAGCATCAACAATCCAGCAAGAAACCTAAAGGTTCTTGTTCTGGCCAATAAAGTCCGACACTTTCGGAAAAAACATTCCTTTTTCTGCCCTATACTTATAATTATCATGCCAATCTCAAGTATAGCCCAATCGAGCATCTAGTCGAACGCTGTTAACTACTTTATCCTCTATTAATAACGGATGGATGATTTTTGTTTGACCGACAAGCGAAAGAATCTGATTTTTGAGGAAATTATAGCAGAAAATGTACCTAGTAAGGTACAATATAGTTCGTCAATCGACTAAATGGTTGCTTTTCTTTAGCATTAAAAAATAAATAGTAGCTGAAAAACGGTTATGGATGTACAGGATAAGTGAAATCCTTGGCAGAAAATAACAGCATGAATAAGTTGGATTACTTATTTTAAACAATCGATTGATCTGATCTAAAAATACTATTTAATAGGGACATACAGCATAACTGAACAGGGCTTTGGCTACGATAGTACGCAAATGTTACATACAGCATTTTGCAAAACTTCTTATCTTAGGGCTTTACAACCTAATTTTCTAGAACATAAATATAGACTATGTTGACAATCTTGTTATCCTCCATTTTACTTTCCAGCGGGCCTGTAGCCAAATCAGATACTTTAAAAGCTTACGGGGCCTTGCCAACCGAGCGTCAATTAAAGTGGCAAGAGATGGAAACGTATTGTTTGATTCATTATACGCCGACAACTTTCCAAAATAAGGAGTGGGGTTATGGTGATGCACAGCCCTCTTTGTTTAACCCCTCGGCCTTTGATGCAAATCAAATTGCCAAAGCCGCCGCCGCAGGTGGTTTCAGAGGTTTAATTAGCGTAGCAAAACACCACGATGGATTCTGTTTGTGGCCGACCAAGACAACCTCTTACAGTATCGCTTCGTCACCCTGGGAAAATGGAAAAGGAGATATGGTCAAAGATTTTATGCAAGCGACCCATCGCAATGGGATGAAATTTGGTGTATACCTGTCCGCTTGGGACCGTCACGACGAACGTTACGGTACGCCGGCCTATGCTGAAGCCTACAGGCAGCAACTGACCGAATTGATGAGCAACTATGGCCCTTTGTTTACGTCTTGGCATGATGGAGCAAATGGTGGTGATGGCTTTTATGGTGGGCATGAAGGAAAACGTATTATAGATCGGACAACTTATTATGAGTGGCATGAGAAAACATGGCCTATTGTACGAAAATTACAGCCTGAAGCCGTTATTTTCTCAGATATCGGTCCGGATATGCGTTGGGTGGGCAATGAAAAAGGATTTGCTGCTGAAACATCATGGGCAACATTTACGCCGATTGGCTTAAATGGAAAAGTCGCTGTACCTGGAGCCACAGAATCGCACAATGCCGAAACAGGTGACCGCAATGGTAAATATTGGATACCTGCTGAATGTGATGTGCCACAGCGTCCGGGATGGTTTTACCATGAGGAGCAGAATAGCCGTGTAAAGACACCAGATCAGCTCTTTGAAATTTATCTAAAATCTGTCGGTAGAGGAGCTTGTATGAATCTTGGCTTAGCACCAATGCCTTCTGGAACTTTACATGAAAATGATGTGAAGTCATTGGAAGCTTTTGGAAAAAAAGTGAAAGAAACTTTCCGTACAAATTTGGCTAAGGGGGCAACCATCACGGCATCCAATGTCCGTAATGGTGATTCAAAATCCTATGGTACTTCATTTATTACCGATAACGACCGGTATAGCTATTGGGCAACAGACGATTCCAAAACATCGGCTACACTAGAAATAAAATTAAAATCCCCTGCTAAGTTCGACCTTATTCAGTTGAGAGAGAATATTAAGTTGGGACAACGTATCGATAGTGTTTCGATTGAACGTTGGGAAAATAACAGCTGGAAGCCTTTGGCCAAAGCAACAAGTATCGGTGCAAACCGCCTTATCAAACTTGAGCAACCTCAAACTGGAGGTCGATTACGTCTGCATGTTTATGCCCCTGTAGCGATTACGCTCAGTGACTTTGGTTTGTTTAAGGAGTATAACGAGCCTTTTGCATTCAATACCAAAGAGGTGAAAAAGCTGACTGGGTTTAAAATTTCTACGGGTAAATCTAATAACAATGCCTTTATCTCTGATGGAAAACCAACTACTTTTGCCACTGTAGGCGATCAGGGGGTAATTGTTGTCGCTACTGACAAACCTGTTTCTGGTATCGGCTTCCTTCCTCGTCAGGATGGAAAGACGACAGGTACGCCAACACATTATAAGATTTCAACAAGTGCCGACGGCAAAACATGGACCCTTGCCAAAGAAGGTGAGTTCTCCAATATTAAGGCAAATCCAATTTTGCAACAAGTGTTTTTTGATACAAACAGTACCACCAAGTTTATCAAATTTGAACCAAAACAATTTATTGAAGGCAATGAATTAGCGATTGCAGAATTTGAATTGTATGGTAAATAGATTTTTAATGTTCATTGTGGTGTGCCTATGTCATACCACAATGCTTTTTGCACAGCACAATCCGCTTGTACTTTGGTACGATAAGCCTGCTAAAGTCTGGGAAGAAACGTTGCCACTGGGTAATGGACTTATTGGGATGATGCCAGATGGGAATCCTCGTCAGGAAAAAATTGTACTCAACGAGATCAGTATGTGGTCCGGTAGTCCCGAAGATCCCAATAATTATGAGGCCTATAAAAATGTCGAAGCAATTCAGGCGCTGCTTAAAGCTGGCAAAAATGATGAAGCCGAAAAGTTGGTCAATGAAACTTTTGTGACCAAAGGCAAAGGGTCTGGTTTTGGTAACGGAGCATCCGTTCCCTATGGCTGTTATCAGCTGTTCGGTGACCTTTTACTGGATTATAAATTGCCTGTCGGAACGATCGAAGATTATAGACGTTCTTTGGACCTGGCTACAGCTTCTGCACAGACCTCATTCAGGATCAACGGACAGCAAATCCAACGTCGCTATTATACTTCTTTTGACAAAAATGTTGGTGTTATCCAATTGGACCAAAATAAGGATGTCTTGCAAACGCTTGATTTATCGTTCCAGCGGAAAGAAAATATTGACCGTTATACACTCTTGAATGATGGAATTCTGATAGAAGGATCATTGCCAGATGGAAAAGGCGGCAAAAACCTCAAGTTCGTAGGCTTAATTCAGGTAAAAGGCAAGAATTTGCAGATTAGTAAGAAAGATCAAACCCTAGAAGTATCTGCAAAAGGCGATCTTTCGATCTATTTTTCAGCCAGTACTTCTTATTATGGAAAGGATCCATTACCGGTGGTGAAAGCTGCCGTTGCTGCAGCAAAAACCGCTGATGAGCAGAAAGTATATCGGAACCATCTCGCTGCATACCAAAAGATCTTCAATCGCGTAAATCTTAATTTGTTTGGAAATACGGCGAATAACGCTATCCCTACCAATGAACGGATTGCCAATTTCTATAAAAATCCAGTTCAGGATCCTGATCTGGCCACGATTTATTATCAGTATGGAAGGTATTTGAATATTTCAAGTTCAGCGCCGAAAAATGCAAATGCGCTCCCTCCAAACCTACAGGGATTATGGGCTAATCAGATCAATACACCTTGGAATGGGGACTATCATCTCAATATCAATGCGCAGATGAACCATTGGGGGGTAGAGGTCAACAATCTGAGCGAATATCATAAGCCTTTTATCGAAATGATAAAGCGGATTGCAAAGACAGGCGAACAGACCGCAAAAGCATACTATAATGCACCGGGTTGGGTGGTCTATATGATGACCAATGTCTGGGGCTATTCTGCACCGGGCGAGCAGGCTTCCTGGGGAGCGAGTACAGCATCGGGCTGGCTATGTAACCATCTTTGGGAACATTACCTGTTTACTGGCGATAGAAATTACCTCAAAGAAATTTATCCGATACTCAAAGGAGCGGCAGAGTTCTACGATCATACACTTGTTCAGGATCCTAAAACGGGCTGGTGGGTAACCTCGCCTTCGGTCTCACCCGAAAATGCGTTTCGGATGCCCAACGGGAAAGTTGCAGCGGTTGTGATGGGACCTACGATCGATAACCAGATTGTAAGGGAGTTATACCAGGCCCTGATCCAGGCTGATTCTATCCTCGCAATGAAAGATAGTTTTGTAGGAACCTTGAAAACGAAACTAAAAGATATCCCGCCACCTGTTGTGATCAGCGCATCGGGGCGTGTGATGGAATGGCTCGAAGATTATCAGGAAGTTGAACCGAAACATAGACATGTTTCACATTTATACGGCCTGTATCCCGCAGCGTTTATATCACCACAGACGACACCTGAATGGGCTGAAGCTGCACGTAAGACGCTCGCTGTACGTGGTGATGAAGGCACGGGCTGGTCGAGAGCCTGGAAGATATTGTTTTGGGCGAGATTGCAGGATGGGGATCATGCGCTGGAGATTTTAAGGCAGCTGCTCAAGCCGGCATTTACCAATGAAACAACTTACCAAGGAGTTGGAGCAGGCACTTACCCCAATTTGTTCTGTGCACACCCACCTTTCCAGATCGACGGAAACTTTGGCGGAGCAGCAGGTATTGCCGAAATGTTGATCCAGAGCCACAATGGTTATATCCATCTATTGCCAGCTTTGCCTAAAGCCTGGTCAAAAGGAGAGGTTAAAGGGCTCAAGACCCGTGGAAACTATACGGTAGACATTGCATGGGAAAATGGTAAGGTCTCTGCATTGCAGATTAAAGGTAAAAAGGGAAAGATCCGCATATTTGAAAATGGAAAATACAGGGATTATGAAGTTCGTTAACTATTTGTGTTTGATCTCCGTACTAGCTTTGGGGACAACAAGCTGTTCCCAAAAGGCAGAATCAGCAAAGACAGCCGCCTTGTTGAAGAGTTTCAGCTATAAGGTAAGCGGAAAAACCACCGCCAAGGATGGAACTCAGGTGAGCCTTGTGGACCACGACAATAAATTGCAGCAATTTGTAAAAACACAGGTCGCCAACGGGCAATTTGTTCTGGAAGGCGAATTGGCTATGGCCGGATTTTATGATATCCAGATAAAGGGAATGGAACCCTACACTTTAGTTATCGAAGGTGGCAGTGACTACGATCTGAAAGAAGAGCATGGAAAATTTGCGTTGACAACATCCTCTCAGAACGCCAAGGATTTTGTGGAGTTTAATGCGAACTACCAACAGCGGGAACAGGAGGAAAAAAATAAAACGGCAAATAAAAGCCAACAGGTAAGGCAGTTGGAGAGCCAGTTGCCTTCGATGGCTGCAAGAAATGATGGTTCCTATGAAAAAGCAGTGGACGAAATACAACGCTTAAGCGGTAAAGCTGCATTTAATCCACGCACGCTATATGCCGATTTTATTCTTGATAGTACCCATCGATCATCCTTGGTATTGCCTTATTTTTTTAAATACATCTCCCTGGATCAGACGAATTATAAAAAATTCGATGCAGCATTACAGGGTTTTGATACAGATTTACAAAAACATCCCTATTTCAAGTTCGCTCGCGAGAAAGTCGATAAGGTGAAAGATTTTTATGAAAATATGCCTGTATTTCCTTCGATTACTCCAATGAATGTACAAAGGGATACCTTGGACCTGAAGGATATTTCAAAAGCCAAAATGCTAATTGCCGCATTTTGGAAAGCATCGAATACCAATAGTAAGGCTGATATCAGGATGTTACGAACAAAGGAATCTCAATTGAATACTTTGGGGGTACGTGTGATCTACTTTTCGCTGGATAAGGATCTGGACAAATGGACGAAAGCAAGCAAAGATCTTGCATTGGGAAAACAAAGCTACTTTTTGAACTATAATGATCAGGCAGCGATGGAAAACAATTTCGGAATAGACCGTACGCCAAGCTATCTTTGGATAAACCCGCAGACGTTACAGATTTTATCCTTGAGTGGTGAAGATCCGGCTATGCCACAGTTTTTAGGGAAGGTAAAGGAATTTCTTGCTAAAAATTAACGTTTATTGTCTTAAAAAAACCTTACATTTGAATTAACTGTTTAATATTTGTTAGTTCAATACGTGATGAAAGTTGTTCAATTTACAGTTCCGGTTGTTTATCAAGGATCTATTTGTGTGCAGGAAGACATTCTGCCTTCATTCTATAGTAATTACCACCGACACAAGGAAATCCAGCTGACCTATATTTTGAAAGGCCGGGGAACCTTTATGATTGGCAACTTTACACACAGTTTTGAAGAGGATGAGATCTATATCGTTGATGCGGATGAACCGCATATGTTCAAAACAGGAGAGGATATAAAGGATGGTATTCATGCCATCCATATTTTTTTCGACTATGAACATTTTAAATCCTTTTTGGATTTCCCTGAGTTTGATGATGTCAAATATTTTTTAGAGCACATTAATGTCAGTAAGAAATTGGATGCGGAGCACTCTGTCACGCTAAAAGAAAAATTTGTGCAGATCAATGCGAGTGCTGGTATCGATCGCTTGCTATCGTTGGTGAAGCTGATTAATTTTTTAAGTAAAAAAGTAGATCAGTGGACTTCATTATACACCGGTATTCCACAGAAGAAATTCTCTGATGCCGAAGGATTGCGGATCAACGAAATATTCCAATATACTTTTCAACATTTTGGAGACAAGATTTCCCTAGAGGATATTGCTGCGGTAGCGCATATGACGCCACATGCATTTTGTAAGTATTTTAAGAAACATACCCGAAAAACTTATGTTACCTTCCTCAATGAAATCCGCATTGAACGCGCCTGTAAAATGTTGATTGACGAATCTTCAGAAAGTGTTTCCAATATCGCTTTTAAAACGGGGTTTAACAATGTTGTCAACTTTAATCGGGTGTTCAAAAAAATAACCAAACTTTCGCCCAGTGAATATGTCCAGGAACATCGCATGCGTGATTAGACTGTTTGATGGACGTGACTAGCTGTTTGATGGAATAGTCTGCATGGTAATTCCGGGCTGTTTCGGCAGCCTCATCAGGTTGATTTTTGATAGGTATATCCAACGAAGATCACAAGAATGGCTTTGTTGACAATATCGGAGAAAGACTCGTCAATAAAATTTAAAGATAGCAGGTGTTAAAATGTTATTTTTGAACGTTAACGATAACCACTCCGATGAATAAAAATCTATTTTTTGTCTTTATAGCCTTATTTGTGTCGCTGATGCAGGCGCGGGCTCAAAATTCTCTTTTTAAGATCGATACACTGCAATACCAAGGGACGGATAAGCATATTGTCAATCTGGTCATTTTGGGGGATGGTTACACTAAAACACAGCTGGATGATTACGCTGCGGATGCCAAGCAGTTTACCGACTATTTTTTCTCGATCGAACCCTTCAAACAATACAGCAGTTTTTTTAATGTGTTTGCTATTCGGACGATTTCCGAAGAATCTGGTGCAGCGCACGATTGCAAAGCAGGGGACTGTGTACATGGGGAAACCGATTTGAGTAAATATCCACCACGCTACAACAAGTTTACACGCGATCATGCTGTTCCGGTTGCTCATCCGAATACGATCTTTGGAAGTAGCTTTGACAATGGTGGTTTACATCGTTTGGTTGTACCTCAGAAAAATGATCGTATTGAAGAGGTCTTGAAGATGCATATTCCCAATTATACCCAGGTCGTTGTATTGGTTAATTCTCCATTTTATGGTGGTTCAGGAGGGAAGTGGGCGACTTCCACAGTTAATTTTAAGAGCAATGACATCGCTGTACACGAAATTGGACATTCCTTTGCCCAGCTTGCAGATGAGTATTGGGCTGGAAATCAATATGCTATTGAATCTGTAAACCGTTCACAGTCTGCAGATACAAGTCAGGTCCCCTGGAAATACTGGCTTGGAAAAGACGGAGTTGGTATTTACTCTTATGGTGGTAAAGGTTCGCCTTCCAACTGGTTTAGACCACATGAATATTGTAAAATGCAATATCTAGTCGCTCCATTTTGTCCTGTTTGTCAAGAACAATTTGTGGCTTCCATCAAGAAAAAGTCAAGCCCATTTATTCAGGTGAAACCTCGGTTAGACCAGCCCCTTACTTTGGATAGTGTTCAGAAGTTTTCGCTGCGGCTGGCAAAACCTTCCCCCAACACCTTTAAATTGTCCTGGTTGTTAAATGATGAAACCATTGCGACCGACATTGATTCGATTTATCTCGATCCAGGAATGCTAAGTGTTGGAGCGAACACGTTGAAGGTAATGATTCAAGATACGACAAATCTGTTACGTAATCCATCCTATGTCAACCATCGGGATTCGGTTGTGTGGACTTTTAATCAGGTCAAATCGATTGATTTAGCGAAACCATCGACCACATGGGGTGATACATTGGAAACCTGTTATGGTGGTGCTCAGGTGCTTACGGTAAAGCATGCTGTTGCCGGACTTGAATATCGCTGGTATGATGCCGCTACAGGGTTTTGGGAAAAGACGGGCAATAATATTATTTTGCAAAATATTGTGGAATCAAAAGTATACCTCGTCCGTGGAATTTGGGACGATCGGGTTTCCGAGAAAACAAAAGTTCACATCAACATATTGAAGAAAATTGATAAGCCAAAGAATATTCAGGTTAAAATCGACAAGAAGAAAAATACGGTAAAGTTGACGGTAAAGGATAAAGTTGATGTACGTTATAACTACATCTGGTTGAATGAAGATGGCAGTCCGATCTATGAGTGGGATGAATTTAATGGCGAGTATGTGCGTCCAACAGGTGTAAATAATGTGCTTACCATAAAATTAGCCACTTCTTCGAGAAGGGTATACGTCCAAAAAGTCGACAAAGAGACCACCTGCAAAAGTGAAAAAACAATTGTAACTTTTTAGTTGCGCTATTGTAATGGAATGATTTATAAGTTAATTTTAATCTGCCGGTTAATTAACTTATAAATCATTTATATTTATGAAGAAAAAATCCAAGTCGACTTGGTGTATTTTTTCATGTGTATTCATCCTGGTTTTAGCCGCAATGCCGTCGTGCAAAAAACACGCAAAACTTCCCGATGAAAACGATGAAACAATTCATGCGGTAAAATTCAAAATCAAGGATTTTGAAGCGATTGTTACTCCCCTAAAAAGACAATCATCCAATGCAAAGCGAGCAACCCTGAATGGCGCAGCATCCGAAGACCACCTTCTGTACCATTGGACGTTTGACAATAGCAACACTGTTCCTGAAGTGGCACTCGATGAAGCTGTTTTGATCGATTACGACGATGGAAAGACGAACTATGATTTTCTTGGCGGTTGGCCTACATCTGGAAAAGCCATTAACTTCAAAGGAGGCAAAGAGATCCTAGTCAAAATCCCTACCACAGGTATTCATTCCTTAGGCAACTGGACCTTTGATGTCAATAGCTCGAGTACGGGGCCAAGGGCACTACTCGTGAGTTATTCTCTGGATAAGGGGAGTAGTTTTTCCGTGCTCTCAGACACGGTCAAGTATCCACCGGATCTATCACTTTCAGCTAAATTCCCCGTAAGTGCGTCGTTGGGGGGTATTTCTATTGGCAATAGCAAGGAGCTTTGGTTGAAAATTTCATTATTTGCAGGTAACCGGGATGGGGGAGTGGGTTACAGTCCAACGACGGGTACGTTTAAGATGGATAACTTGATGATTTACGGACAAGTCAACCCCGCCGCTTTGCCCAGCAAGTTTTACTATCATGTGTTCGATGCAAAATCGAAGGCGATGGTCAAATCTGGCGTGCTTAATTCGCAGGAAACTTTTGATGTTGAATTGCCAAATGGAACCTATTACCTGAGTCTGATTGCTAAAAATTCGACATTACCGCTGATCATGGCAGAGGCTGTGGATTTTGAGCATTTTTACACTACGAATGCTTTTTCTGAACAATCTGCGGAGTTATTTGCTGGTCGGGACACTTTTGAAGTGAAGGGGGAGCTAGAGCGGGTCCTTAACTTAAACCGGATTTACAGCGAAGTTAAGTTGAGCTTTACAGACAGCGAAGATCTAAGTGTGATCGACAGTATTCAGGTGAAGCAGCTTCATCCTGCATTTCATTATTATCCTTTTATGACGCATAGTAACGATCAGGTTGACGAAAGTGTGCTGACTGTTGTTCCCCATTTCACAGCAGCAGATCAAAGCTTTGCTTTTAATCAATTTATGGGCTATTATCTCGATAACAAGGCTATTAGATATCAGTTCCGAGTTTTTAAAGACGGCCAACTGCTGCGTACATTTGAATTGGGAAGCGAAATCCGAAATAATGTTCAAATACAGTTTAAGGGCAAATTGCTGGAGACAGCCAATGGGAATTTGGGTTTTCAGGTCGTGAAGAACGAACAGTGGGACGATCATATTGTGATCGAATACTAGCACAGTTATTGTACTTAGCATCTAGCCGCCCTACATCTATTAAAAACAAAAAGGTGTCCAGCAATGGACACCTTTTCTGTTATAGCGATTTGACTATATTAATTTTTTAAGCAGGGTGTTCCAGCCAGCCAAGTCATTCAATATTTTTTCAAGATCGGCAATGGCCACACGTTCCTGTACCATCGTGTCACGGTGACGGATGGTTACGGTGTTGTCTTCCAGTGAATCGTAATCGACGGTGATACAGATTGGTGTTCCGATTGCATCTTGACGACGGTAACGTTTTCCAATGGCATCTTTTTCGTCATATTGAACGTTGTAATCCAATTTTAACGTATTTAGGATCTCACGTGCTTTTTCTGGTAAACCATCTTTTTTGGTCAATGGTAAAATTGCAGCTTTTACCGGTGCCAATGCTGGTGGAAATTTCAATACAACACGAGAATCTTGTTTTTCTGCTGTAGAAAGATCTTCCGTTACCAGAGAGTTACATAATACAGTCAAGAAAAGTCGGTCCAATCCAATTGAAGTTTCAATTACATATGGAATATAGTTTTGATTGATTTCAGGATCAAAATATTGCATTTTCTTTTTAGAAAATTCCTGATGTTGTTTCAAGTCAAAATCGGTACGCGAGTGGATACCTTCAACTTCTTTGAATCCGAATGGGAAGTTGAATTCAATATCAACTGCAGCATTTGCATAATGCGCTAATTTATCGTGGTCGTGGTAACGGTAGTTGGATGGGTCGAAACCTAATGCCAGATGCCATTTTAAACGCGTTTCTTTCCATTTATTATACCATTCTAATTCCGTACCCGGGCGGCAGAAAAATTGCATTTCCATTTGCTCGAATTCACGCATACGCATGATAAACTGACGTGCAATTACTTCGTTACGGAAAGCTTTACCAATTTGGGCGATACCAAAAGGAATTTTCATACGTCCTGTCTTTTGAACGTTCAGGAAGTTGACGAAAATACCTTGTGCAGTTTCGGGGCGAAGATAAACCTGATCGGCTCCATCGGCCATAGCACCCATCTGAGTGGCAAACATCAAATTAAATTGACGTACTTCAGTCCAGTTTTTGGTACCTGAAACCGGACATACGATATTATGTTCTTCAATGATGGTTTTTAGTCCAGCTAGATCGTCTGCATTCAATGCGGTATTCAAAGCGTCTAATAGTGCAGCAGCTTCAGCTGTCTTGCCATCTGCTTCATAACGTGCAATCTTATCTTCGATCAATTGATCAGCACGGTAACGTTTTTTTGAATCCTTGTTGTCGATCATCGGATCATTGAATCCATCAACGTGACCAGATGCTTTCCATGTCGTAGGGTGCATGAAAATTGCGGCATCAATACCAACAATGTTTTCGTGCAATTGCACCATGGATTTCCACCAATAAGTCTTTAGGTTGTTTTTTAATTCCGAACCTAATTGACCGTAATCGTAGACGGCACTTAATCCGTCATATATTTCGCTCGATTGAAATACAAAACCGTATTCCTTCGCGTGTGATACTACACTTTTGAAAAAGTCGTCTGTCTGTTTGCTCATAAGTGGCAAATATAAATATTAGTTTTAGATTTTAGATATAAGATTCGTGATAAGAGGTATTCTTTAAATGCCTAAATCACGGATCTGCTGGGACGCATTTTTGTTGTCTACTTTTTTGATGATATGCTGGATAATGCCATCTGCATCAATCACAAAAGTGGTACGTGCTGTGCCCATATACTTTTTGCCATACATGTTCTTTTCGACCCATACACCATAGGCCTCTACAAGGCTCTTGTCTTCATCTACAAGCAGCTGAAAAGGAAGCTCATGTTTACTGATGAATTTTTGGTGCGATGCCTCCCCATCTACACTTACGCCGATGATTTCAAAACCATCTTTTTTCAAAGACTGATAATTGTCTCTGAAATTGCAAGCTTCTGTCGTGCATCCTGGTGTATTGTCTTTCGGATAAAAGTATAGAATAACTTTTTTCCCTTTAAAATCTGAAAGATGGACTGTTTCACCATTTTGATTTTTTGCACTGAAATCCGGTGCTTGCTGTCCTATTTCTAGTGTTGCCATATTACATTGTATTTAGTCGATTAAGATACGATTAATCTCTTGAACCCCCTGATTTATTGCCAAAAATTAGGGATCTACCTCATAAAAGAAGCTTCGTATGTCTTTAAATTCCCTTTGTTGTCTTTCACTTCGAGTTTAAACTCATGTCGGCCACTGCTTAAGTCGGGTTCGAAGTCGTGCCAGATATGTCTCGTTTTGGGGTCGTATTTCATTAATGCCCATTTCCCGTCGATATAGGCATCAAAAGTATCTATTCCCGAGAGATTGTCACTAATGGTAAAGTCGATCGATCGCTGTGCCCCAACATTCTTTCCATCGGTCAGGTTGCGTGCCACAATGTTTGGAGCTATGGTATCCACAGCAACATAAAAGCCACCAAATTCGCGAACATTGGCGACTACCCAGCCATTTTCATATTTGCCACCCTGTGCCCCACCATCGGAAGAAACAATCAATGCCTTGTCATAAAGATTTTCAGACAGGGTATAGTCCGGTTTAATCATGAGTTTGTAGTATCCGAAGACTGGTGTATAAGCATTGTGAATATAGTGCATTGCCGAATAGCCTCTTGCCGGTTTTGCTCCTTGCGAATAATTGAAATAAAGGTCGTCGTACAATATATTTTTACCCATGTAAATACGGGCATTCTCCGCTTCATATTTGTTTTCGTCTGCATAGTGGAACATTTTGAGGCCTGTAGCACTTGTGCGGCTGATGGAAAGTGAGGGATTGTTTTGTACCTTAAAATTCAGTTCGCTCCTATTTCCTTGGACATCTTTGACAACATATTTCACGTCATGAACCTCATTGTCCTTGAGTTCGATTTTACCCAAATTGTCCAAGTTTTTATAGATGTTGATTGGATTGTTTGGATCCTTAAAACTTTTTTGAACACGTACACCAGACTTCTTTAAGTAGGGATAGTCTATATACGATTGGATAGCCCGTGTTTGGTCGAAAGGAATGGATTCGAATAGTACAGTGCTGATGTTTTTGTTGTCCAAAAAGAGTTCAATGGAATAGACGCCATAAGTAAATGAGATACCACTACGTTTGTCGACGGTGTTGATCCCCAGGCCGAAAGTCCCATTAACGGGTATTGGAGCTGTGCTGGCTAAGCTATAGGTGCCATTACCAGCAGATTTGATGGTTTGATGCCTGCGAGGCGTATTTTCATCAAATAATTCGGTGCCTAAGTCATAGACTGTCATGCCGCGGATGATCGGTTTGACACCATCAGGAAAGAGCAAGCCAAACAATTGTGGATTGAGTGGTAGCTGTGCCTTGGTGTCGCGGATTTCAAAATGAAGGTGTGGACCCGCAGAGCCGCCGGTATTACCTGAATTAGCAATAAATTCGCCTTTTTTTACCAAGACCTGATTTGGCTTGAGAAATACGTCCACATCAAAACGTTTCTGTTTGTATTGTTCGTCCTTGATAATTTTGGCTAGATCTGCATTGAAGCTTTCCAAATGCATGTATACAGATGTGTAGCCATTTGGATGATCGATATATACATAATTGCCCCCGCCGCCTATTTGTACCCGAACACGTGATACAAATCCTTCCGCTGCTGCATGCACTGGTATATTGATGCGTTGTTGTGTTCGGTAATCGTCCCCACCATGAAAATGTGTTGCCCGTAATTCACCGAATGACCCTGAGGCTTGCGGAGCAATATCCATCGGACGTACAAAATAGTTCTGCGGATAATTGTGGCTTTTAATAATATCTTGTCCCTGGCTTAAGCCTATCATGCAGGCCAACAGGGC
Source organism: Sphingobacterium sp. (assembly GCA_031286695.1). GTDB lineage: Bacteria > Bacteroidota > Bacteroidia > Sphingobacteriales > Sphingobacteriaceae > Sphingobacterium. The sequence continues at coordinate 429,883 of JAITTY010000011.1, forward strand.
GAATAATGCCGTTGTTTTTTTCATCATGCTATTTCCCTACTATTTGATTTTACAGCTAAACATCTTCTGTTCGCCAATGAAACCTTCTAATAAATCGCCGATAGCTACAGAGCCAACACCCACTGGAGTACCTGTGTAAATCAAGTCCCCTTTGCGGAGAGTAATAAATTTGGAGGTATACACAATCAGATCTTCGTAGGAGAAAATCATATCCTTAGTATTTCCTTGTTGTACCGTTTGTCCATTTTGTTGCAGGGAGAAATCAATCGAATTCACGTCTGCTAGTTCCTCCTTTGGAATCAAGTTGCTGATTACTGCCGAATGGTCAAATGCTTTTGCCAATTCCCAGGGAAGGCTTTTTGCTTTTAGTTCTTGCTGTACATCCCTTGCAGTGAAATCAATTCCCAAACCGACGGCATCGAAGTAAGTTGATGCAAACTTTGGTGTCACATGTTTCCCTTCTTTACAGACCCGGAGGACAACTTCGGTTTCAAACTGAATATTTTTGGAGAATTCGGGATAATAGAAATCTTTGTTATCCTTTAATACCGCAGTATCGGGTTTTAAAAATATAATGGGATTCTCGGGGACTGGATTATTGAGTTCTTTAGCGTGGTCGATGTAATTGCGACCGATTGCAATTATTTTCATGATATAAATTTTTAAGGCGATTGAGCTTTCAGATTTCTTGGCAAGCGCTTTAGCTCGACGTTCATCGCATCTATCTTTTAAGCGGTATTCCTTCTTTTTAGCTTGCTCCAACAAACTTAATAAATGTCCAAAGCTTATCCAAAAATGAAGGAAAACAACAGGTATTTCAGGATAAGATAACGCATTACCAAAGTAATCTTTTATATAGGGTTTACTTAGGGTTAGTTTAGGGTTTAGTTAGGGTTTGTTTAGGTAAAAGCTAATGAAACCCTAACTAAAATCTAACTTAATTCTAATTTATAACTAAACTAATGAAAACATTAATACCTATTATTTGTTAAGGGGTAGAGTAGATTATTGAATTAAAATAAAAAGCTTAAAAAATGGGAATATTAGAAGATGGTCCAAATGGTGGTTTTCGAGGGAAAGTAGGTTCAGTATATGGCTATAATCTCAATGGAAAATGTGTTATACGCGGTGCGCGTAGAAAGAGTACGAAGCCACCAACCCCGGCCCAATTGGCGCATCGCGAGAAAATAAAACTGAGTAGCGTTTTCTGCCGATGGATAAAGCCTATTGTTAACTTTGGATATCAATTTGAAGAAACTAAAAACTCAGGGCGAGGGAAATTTCAGCTTGCACAGCAGCGTGTTTTCAAAAATGCGATTGATGTGGATGCTACAAATAAACCATTTATTAATTTGGAAAAAGTGCAGGTGTTTGTTGGGGAGCTTATGTCGCCCGAAGGTGTTCAGGCCCGTTGGGAAGAAGGTCTGCTGAAATTATCCTGGATACCGAATCCAAAATACAAGGATAGCTTGTTTAAGTTAAATCTAGCCTTGGTCAGTCTGGATAGGGAGGTGGATCTCCGGATGGCAATTGCGGATGCAGCGGAGGGGGAATGTGCGGTAAATATCCCGGTCTTTGAACGTGAAAAGTTTGATTATCACGTATACATCGGTTTTTGGGATACTTACAGTGGTGCATTCTCAAATTCGACCTATTGTGGCGTCATTTAATAGGATTTTTCAGCGTACTTGTGTATCTTTAACACTATGAATAAAATACAGGCAGTATTGTTTGATCTGGACGGTACGTTAATTGATTCGGAATATTTCTATTTCAAAAATTGGGCACCGATATTAAAACAAGAATTTGACTTATTGATCAATTACGAAGATTGGATTCGGGATTTTGCAGGACATACTTTAGCACATAATGTCAAGCGGCTTACCGAGGACTATGGCTACGACGTGACGGAAGAACATATGTGGAAGCGTACACGTGCAGCTTATGCCGATTCTAACATGAGTGATATTGAATTGATGCCCGGAGCACAAGAAATTTTAGCTTTTTTGAAAGCCCAAGGTATCCGTATCGGACTTGTCACATCGAGTTATCGCAGTACGGTAGACACGGTTTTGGGAAAACATGGGCTCTTGGATTATTTTGAATTTTTTGTTACCCGCGAACGTGTGGAGGTTCCAAAACCCGACCCTGAACCCTATCGTTTGGCTTTGACAATGCTAGATTTGCCAGCTAAATACTGTGTGGCTATCGAGGACACTATTACTGGTAGTAAATCAGCTTTGGGCGCAGGTATGCAGTTGATTGCAGTTACGAAACAGGAAGTGGAACGCGCTAGACTAACAGCTGTTGATAACATTGTGGAAAACTTATCTGAGGCAAAAGCCCTGTTGACGCAGTGGATTTGAGGGTTGTAAAATAATTTAATCGTTTTAGCATTTGTATTTTTATTCGGATATATGTAATATTACCGAATTGTTAAGGGAACTCTGATTATGAACCGTAGAACCGCAATAAAGCAATTTTTCATTATAGCTGGGGGATTGACAATTTTGTCGTCTTGTCTGAATGATGGAGGTGCATCGATTGTATTGAATAAGTTGAAGATCTCGGCGGAAGATGAACAATTTTTGGGCGATCTGGCCAACATCCTGATTCCGAAATCGGATACCCCAGGAGGAAAGGATCTGAACTTGCATCTTTTCGTTATCAAAATGGTAGATGATTGTGAGTCGCCAGAGAATCAGGCTAAATTTGTCGCTGGTTTCAACAAGTTGAGAAAACAGCTGAATTTAGCAAATAGTAAAGAGACGGAGGCCGCATTGGCTGGATTGAAAGACAAAACCGACGAGAAAGCTTTTTTTGATATTTTCAAATCGCGTGCAGTTCAGGGTTATATGAACTCAGAATATGTGATGAAGAATAAGGTGATTTATAAACTTATTCCAGGTCCGTACAATGGTGCGGTAAAAGTAAAGGCATAAATAGCAGATGGCGAATCTAAATATTGACAGTGAAAAAAACAGAACCTACGACGCGATCGTGATCGGTTCGGGAATTAGTGGCGGTTGGTCCGCAAAAGAGTTGTGCGAGAAGGGTTTGAAAACATTGGTTTTGGAACGTGGACGTGATGTACAGCATATTAAGGATTACCCAACCACCAATATGATGCCTTGGGAGTTTGAACATCGGAACGAAATGCCTTTCAAAGTGAAGGAGGAAAATCCGATTGTCAGCAAATGTTATGCATTTCACGAAGATGCAGCGCATTTTTTTGTGAAGGATAAGGAGCACCCTTATATTCAGGAAAAACCCTTCGACTGGATCAGAGGATATCAGGTTGGCGGTAAGTCGCTGTTGTGGGCGAGACAGACGCAACGTTGGTCTGACTTTGATTTCGAAGGGCCAGCGAGAGATGGTTTTGCCGTAGATTGGCCGATACGTTATGCTGATTTGGCGCCTTGGTATGCTTATGTCGAAAAATTTGCCGGTATTGCTGGAAACCATGATGGACTTCCTGAATTGCCTGACGGCGAGTTTCTGCCAGGGTACCCCTTAAATATTGTCGAGAAATATTTTAAAGAAAGCGTCCAGAAGAAATTTCCGGAGCGTAAAGTTATTTCCGCACGCTGTGCACACTTATCCAAACCAAATCAGATTCATATCGAACAGGGGCGTGTGCAATGCCAGAATCGCGTACTTTGTCAGAGAGGATGTCCTTTTGGTGGATATTTCAGCTCCAATGCAACGACAATCCCTTGGGCTGCCAAGACTGGAAATATGACCTTACGCCCATTTTCGGTTGTTCATTCGATCTTGTATGATGAACAAAAAGGGAAAGCAGTCGGTGTACGTGTGATTGACACCAATACAAAAGAGGAAATTGATTTTTATGCCAAGCTGATTTTTGTCAATGCGGCGGCAATCAATACCAATTTGATTTTATTGAATTCTAAATCCAACCGTTTTCCAAATGGTTTGGGCAATGATAGCGGCGTATTAGGGAAATATGTAGCCTTCCATAACTATAGTGCGCGTATCTATGCCGAGTATGAAGGATTGTTGGATTTTACGGCCGAAGGACGGAATCCAGCAGGAGGAGGGTATATTCCACGCTTCAGAAACTTGCATAAGCAGGAAACGGACTTTTTAAGGGGCTATGCTGCCGGTTTCGGTGCCTCGCGTAGTAAAGAGTCTGATCGTTCGGGTTTAGGGTTAGATCTGAAAAACAATTTGTTGAATCCTAAATTGGGCGTTTGGCAAGTTGGATCTCACATGATGGGTGAAACTATACCAAAAGAATCAGGTATGGTTTCATTGGATAGCAGTAAAAAAGATGACTGGGGGATTCCTTTGTTAAAAATCGCTGTCGATTATGATGAGAACGATGAAAAAATGAAAAAAGATTACATTGCCGTTATGACGGAAATGTTTACCGATGCTGGTTTTACCAATATTCGTCCAGATACACACTGGCAGGCTCCAGGCCTGGATATTCATGAAATGGGCGGCGCACGTATGGGGCACGATCCAAAGACTTCGGTATTGAATAAATGGAACCAGATGCATGCGGTGAAAAACGTTTTTGTCACAGATGGGGCAAGTATGACCTCCACATCAACACAAAACCCTTCATTGACCTATATGGCATTTTCGGCGCGATCTGTCGATTATGCGATTAGCGAAATGAAAAAAGGAAATATCTAAAGATACTGGGGACAGGTTTTGAAAATAAATCTTTCCCCAGTAAAATTAAAAGTGCTATCTTTCCAACTTAATAGCACGTTAAAACCAAGAAATAATAACCAAAAGGGAAAACAATAACGAATAAACAATTAAAGAACCAATAAGTAATAAAAAAGACAATTAAAAAACCAAAATAGGGAAACCAAAATAGGGAAACCAAAAAATTATACAAAAAAAGCAAAAGCGATTTAGCTTATTTAATTATAGATTCTATGAGACAATAATCCCCTAGACATTTATTTTCTCTTTTATGTTAAGTAAAAGAGAGGGGAATAGAATAGACAATTTTATAAGAAAACGGATCGGTTTTAAAAACATCAATTAAGGGAAACTAAATTAAACTAGACGTTCTAAGCATCTTTTTGCTAAAACGTTTTTATAAACCAAATCACTATTAATATGAGCAAAGTTGACGTAAAATCACTTGCACAGCTTGGGAAAAAATCAAAGTTATTTTTCTCATTGGCTGTCATTGCTGGTACTTTCCAACAAGTCAATGCCGCAGTCGGAACTTCAGTCAATTACGAAGCCAAATCTTTCGTAAAAGAAGTAAGCCGCTTGCAGCAACAAGTTAAAGGAAAAGTATTGGATGCTGCTGGAAAACCAATTTCAGGAGTTAACATCGCTGTGAAAGGAACTTCAAAGGGCACACAATCTGATGCCTTGGGTAATTTTACATTGGATGCTAAATCGGGGGATGTATTGGTGGTTTCTTCCATTGGTTACAAAGCCAAAGAAGTCACTGTTTCCGGAGCAACTGTTTCTGTACAATTGGACGATGATCAAAGCCAATTGGACGAAGTTGTCGTTGTTGGTTACGGTACCATGCGTAAATCGGATGTAACAGGTTCTATTGCGATGGTCAAAGGAGCCGACATGATCAAAGATCAGAACTTTAGCCCTTTGGACAATTTGAGAGGGAAAGCATCCGGGGTGAACATCTTTTCGAACTCAAGCCAACCTGGTGCTTATGCAAACCGTGTGGTCATTCGTGGTGTGGCCACGATCAATTCATCGTCCAATCCACTCTATGTTGTGGATGGGGTCGTGATGGAAGACTTTCAGTTGTTGAATCCGAATGATATCGAGAATATTGAAGTATTGAAAGATGCCTCTTCGGCAGCGATCTATGGTGCACGTGGTGCAAACGGGGTTATCTTAGTAACGACAAAACGCGGAAATAAAGATGGGTCCAAAACAATTAGTTACCAAGGATCTGCTGGTGTGAGCTCGGTTCAACGCTACATGGATGTATTGAATGCACAGGAGTGGGTGGATGCCTTTATGATCGGCTTACAAAATGAAAATAAGTATCAAGGGAAATCTTGGTCCTTGGATAAAAAAGATTGGTTTAATGACTCAAATTATTTTGATGCAAACGGTGACCCTCTGTATGATACGGATTGGCAACGTGAAGCAACACGTACAGCTATTTCGCATAATCATCAGTTGAATGTTCAACAAGGCGATGACAAATCGTCTGTCGGTGCATTTTTGAATTATACCGATCAGCAAGGTGTCGTTAATAATACCTGGAATAAGCGTGTCAATGGAAAGCTAGCTTATGACTCTAAACCAACATCATGGCTTTCTACAGCTATTAATTTGACTGTCAACCATACTTGGGGACGTTATACTCCAGAAGATGGTGGTGGACAGGAAGCACGCCGTACCATGATCGAAATGATTCCTTGGTATCCAGTCTACGAAAAGGACGGTACCTACACCAATTCCTCTTCTTCCAAAGTAGCAGAAACATTGGGTTTTGAGGGGATGTCTAATCCGGTCGCTATTTTGGACAAGCAAAAACGCATGCGTTATAATACCCAGATTTTTGGAAATGCTGCCTTGACCTTCCACTTGGCAGAAGGTTTGGACTTGAAAACCCAGTTGGGTATTGATAATCATCAGAAGACATACCGAGGCTATTCTTCCATAACATTGAATAATATTTCACGACCAAATGGATGGGCGGAAATTAATCATCGCAATACGCTTTACTGGCAAGAAGAAACATACCTGACTTATAACAAAAAAATCGACAAGCATCGGATCAATGCGATGGCAGGTCTTTCATGGCAGGCACGAACCAATGATTATGATGGAAGCCGTACGACAGGATTTTCCGACGATTTCTTTGAATACAATAATATGGGAGCGGGAACAATCCCTGATCCACCGTATTCAGCGTATGACAAATGGGCGATGAACTCCTATTTCTTACGCGCCAACTATTCTTATGATGACCGTTATTCGGTGGTATTTACAAGCCGTTATGATGGTGCGTCCAAATTTGGTTTGGATAAGAAGTACGCCTTCTTCCCATCTGCCGGTTTAGCATGGAACGTGAGTAATGAAGATTTCTTGAAAGGGAACGAAAAGATCAGTAATCTGAAATTACATACAAGTTACGGTCTAACAGGTAACTCGGAGATTGACCCGTATAGCTCATTGGCGAATGTTGAGACGGGAACAACACTATTAAACGGGCAACGCGCTTCTTGGTCTTATGTAGCATCTATTGCAAACCCGGATCTAAAATGGGAGAAAACTGCCCAATATGACGTCGGAGTTGAATTAGGCTTGTTTCAGAATCGATTGAATTTTGATGTCTCTTATTACCATAAAAAGACCAATGATCTCCTATTGGAAGCACCATTACCAACCTCTTCTGGTTTTAGTTCCGTCTATAAAAATATTGGATCTGTAAAGAACCAAGGTCTAGACTTGATGATCAATGGAACGATCTTCAATCACGAGGATTTTAGCTGGAAAGCTTCCTTAAATGCCAACTATAACCAGAATAAAGTCGTAAAACTAGGTGAGAATAACGAAGATATCCTGATGAATAGCTGGGTTGGGGGTGCCAATAGTATTGTTCGTGTAGGCGAGAATCTAAATAGTTTCTACGGTTACCGTCGATTGGGTGTCTACACGCAAGCTGACGTGGATGCTGGAAATGCTACAGTGAACCAAATTGGACGAGCGAAGAGAACGGCAGAAAAGGAGGTCATTGGAAAAGGATTGCCAGATTGGACCGGTAGTTTTATCAACAATTTGCGCTACAAGAACTTTGATTTTACGTTGGATCTGCAGTTTGTAAAAGGTGTAGATGTGATGCAGCAGTTCTTCCATTCAACCTACGACCGCTTTGGTATTACGAATGGTTTGAAAAATATCCTGACAGACGCGTACAATGGGTCTAATCCAAATACCATGCAACAGGCCATTTATCTAACGAATGGTGGACATGCTGGACAAGATACAAACGTAGATGATGCTTGGGTGGCTGATGGATCTTACCTTCGTGTTAATTTGATCCAGTTGGGGTATACCTTTAATCCTGATGTGTTGAAACGTGTCGGTATGTCTAGATTACGTGTTTATGCATCAGCAAATAATCCATTCTTATTTACATCGAAAGAATTCTTGGGTTATGATCCTGAAAGTACCTCTCAGGGAGAGAATAAATTTGGTCAGAATATGACTTTTTTCTCTTATCCAAGAGCAAAAACCTTTTCTGTTGGTGTGAATGTTACCTTTTAACTCTTAGAACTTAGTAAAATGAAGAATAAATTATGTATGTTGTTATTGGCCGGGCTGGCATTAACAACTTCTTGTAATAAATTTTTGGAGGAGGATCCCAAGTCAGGAATTATTTTGGCGAGTTTCTATAAAACAGAGTCTCAGGCACGGGAAAATGTTAATTATTTGTACCGTAATGGAGCTCCTCAGCGCTACTCCTATGCCTCAAGTGCTTATCTAGGCCCTACAGCCTCTATCAATTCGATGCTGACCGGCTATTTTACAAGCAGCTATGAAGGACAGGAGCGGATCTGTTTATTTGCCAGAGAATTGACCCGTCAAAGCAATACGAGCATCATCTCCAATACAATGAATACCATTTGGGATGAGGGTTATAAAGCAATCAACACATCCAACGCTGCTATTCAATATATTCCCCAAATCACGATGCCAGATGGGGTAAAGAATACGTTAGTTGCTGAGGCAAAGTTCTTTCGGGCATTTAATTACTTCTATTTGGTAAAGACTTTTGGCGCTATTCCTTTTTATACTAACGCAAATGAATCATTAAAAGATGATCTTTATCTAGAACGTACAGATGCGGGAAAAGTATATGAATTAATAGAATCTGATTTGAAGTCTGCGGTGGAAGTTCTTCCTGCTGCAACGTTTGCGGCAAATGGACACCGGATAACCAAATATGCAGCGGCCATGACCTTGGCCAACGTTTACTTGCAACAGGGTAAGTATGCTGACGCTGCGGCAGCGGCAAAACTTGTCATCGGCTCAGGTCATAGTATGACCACAAACACCAATTTGGCGATGAATAGTGCCTATAATAAATTACGTACGACGGATGATCTGGATGAAGTAATTTATGCACAGGAGTATAATGCGACTATCCGCGATGGTAGCTGGTGGCCGACTTATGCTTTCAATTCGTCAGCCGTATCGTTATTTACATCCTATTCGATCTTTGAAAGAATCTATGGACCAACCAAGCAATTTTTGAATGTCTACGAGAGCAAGGATCTCCGTATCCAGCCGAATCAATTCTATCATTGGAAGTATACAAATCCAAAAAATGGAAAAGTATGGGAATCAACGGATGCGGGAATATGGTATTTTGTGGATGAAGAAGCACTGTTGACAACAGGTAAAGCAACGAAAGATTGGAACTTCTACCGTTATCCTGAAGCATTGCTTATTGCTGCAGAAGGAATCGTTAAAACATCTGGCGTGAGTGCCGAGGCTGCAGGCTATTTAGCTCAGGTAAAAGCACGTGCCAATACAGAGGGAAAATCAGTGGCTGATTTCACAGCAGAACTGCAAGTATTATCAGCAGATAATTTCGTGAAAGAATGCTGGAAAGAACGTCTACGTGAATTTCCATTGGAATTTAAAATGTGGGACGATATTGTTAGAACTAAAATGTTTCCTGTAATCTCCACAACAGAAGCTGGTAAAGTGGATTTTGTGCCATTGATTGGAGCGAAAAATGCTTCTGGGGCTACATTCAAAGAAACAGATTTACTGTGGCCAATTTCTCCTGATGAAATTCAACGCAATAAAAAATTGACCCAGAACCCAGGGTATCAATAGTCTTTACAATCTGATTTTAAGATGGCCATCAACCGATGGCCATTTTTTGTACAAACAACGTCTGTCGAAATGGATTCAAACGACCATAAATAGTCAAATGATTGCCGTAAGTAACATATACGGTGATTGTATTTAAAATTTAAAAAAATACTTTCTCCTTTAAAATTAAAACCCTATCTTGAATCTACAATCAAACACTTAAACTAAAAACAATAACCAAAAAGAGAAAAATCAACAAAACATATAATTTAGATAAAATCACATTCGCTTTTTTTTCTTCAAATAGCAAAACCGCTTTTGCTTTGTTTTTACACTGATTATATGCTTAGTTGTTCCAGCTGAGGTGTATTTTTTTACACTTTTTTAAAATAAATAATTAATAATCCGCCGGGTTTAATCTATTAAGATAGAGATAAGCCTGTGAATTCGTATTAGTTATTGAAGATGATACTAATTAAACATGATCGTTTTAGAGTTTGAAAGCTAAAACGTTTTATAAACCAAAATCACTAGTTATATGAGCAGAATCGATTTAGAATCATTTGCCCGCCTAACGAAAAATACAAAGTTATTTTTTTCGTTGGCGATTATCGCTGGAACGATACATCAGGCAAATGCACATGTCATCGCTAAGGGGGAAGACCCGAAGACGACCGCTATCCATCAGGTCGCTAAGTTTCAAAATTTAATTAAAGGAAAGGTACAGGATGCAAAGACGGGAGCTGGAATTTCCGGTGTTTCGGTTACTGTAAAGGGTTCCGCAAAAGGTACAACATCGGATGGACAGGGTAATTTTGCCCTGCAGGCTAAGGTGGGGGATGTCTTGGTTGTGTCGTCCATCGGTTATCGAACAAATGAAGTCAAAGTAACCGGTAATACACCGATTGATATTAAACTCTCAGCGACAGAAGATCAATTGGATGAGGTGATTGTCGTCGGTTATGGTACACAAAAGAAAAGCGAAGTCACCTCAGCAGTGGCCTCAGTCAAAGAAAAGGATTTCAATCAAGGTGGTATGCGCAATCCCATGGACCTGGTACAGGGTAAAGTGGCAGGTCTAAACGTCACAAGAACGCAAGGAAGTAATCCTAATTCGGGAACCAGTATCCAGCTTCGTGGAATGGCTTCTATAAAAGGTGGAAATGTACCTTTGGTTGTTATTGATGGTATCCCAGGTGGGAATCTTGATTTGGTAAAACAAGGAGATATCGAATCTATTGATGTATTAAAGGATGGATCGGCAGCCGCTATTTATGGTACACGTGGTAATGGCGGGGTTATTTTAGTAACAACAAAGAAGGGTAAATCGGGCGAACCTCGATTCGAATATTATACCTATGGACAACACGAGTCGGTTGCTCGCAGACCGCCGATGCTCAGTGCCCAACAATTCCGCGACTATGTCATCAAAGGACAGAATAAACCCGATCTTGACCTCGGTGCTTCAACAGATCTCTATGATGAATTGATTAATAAAAAGAACTTTTCTAATTTCCATAATTTTGTTGCAAGTGGCGGTGGTGATAAATCAAATTATCGGGCATCAATTAACTATGAGAATGCGGAGGGAATTGCCAAATCCAATGGTAGGCAACAGTTTGGTGGCCGCATCAATTTTTCACAGACCGGATTAAAGGACCGGCTGACTTTTACGGGAAATATTGCGGCAAATTTTAATAAAGCGAATTTGCTTGGTGGGAAAAAAGATGATAATAGTGAAAGTGTACCCGATTTCGAACAAGCCGTACAACGTAATCCAACAGCTCCACTATATAATCCAGATGGCAGCTTTTACCAGACACAAGGCTATAACAACTTTAATCCTCTTGATAGATTGGCACATCGGGTGGATGATCGAAATCAGCAGACGTTTTCAGGAGATGCAAGGCTGAAGTTAAAAATCATCGATCCGCTCAGTATTTCTGCCTTTGGATCCTATGTTCGAGATAACTGGAACGATCGACAATTCCGCTCTAGTTTGGACTGGGATCAACGCCAAGACTCGGAATATCAGGGAATGGGCTATGCTTGGAAGAGAAACGAATTAAACTGGTCCAAAACATTTGAGTCAACAATTGATTATAATCAAACGTTCAATGAAAAACATACTGTTACAGGACTTTTGGGTTACAGTTTTCAATATACTGGATATGAGCGTTTTGAAATGGCGAATAATGGATTTACGACCAATGCAACACAGGATTGGGATATGGGGTCCGGGACAGCTTTGAAAAATGATAAACTTCCGCGGCCAACAATGGGATCATTCAAGGAAGACAATAGGCTGATCGCATTCTTTGGACGTGTAAATTATAATTATGCAGACAAATACTTTGTGAGTGCTATTTTGAGACGGGAGGGATCCTCACGTTTTGGTAAGAATCATAAATGGGGGAATTTTCCGGCGATCTCTGCCGGCTGGACAGTAACTAATGAGGACTTTTTTACCAATAAAGATGTTGTTAATAATTTGAAATTACGTTTGGGTTACGGTGTTACAGGTAACCAAGGATTTCCTAACTACAAATCACTCTACTTATTGGGAGGCGGAGGAGCTTATCCTATATTTGGATCCTATTATGAGACTTATGGACCTAACTCTAACTACAACCCTGATCTACGATGGGAGCAGAAAGCTGAGATCAATTTTGGGGTAGACTTTGGCTTATGGAACAATCGCTTAACGGGATCCATTGATCTGTACAACCGAAAAACCAAAGATTTATTGTACGAATACCAGGCTCAGCAACCTTCTTATACACAATCTAAGATTTGGTATAATGTAGGTGAGGTGTCTAACAAAGGTGTGGAGCTTCAATTAACAGGAGTTGCTATTCATAAGAATGACTTCAAGTGGACGATCGATTTTACTGGAAATTATCAAAAGAACAAATTGGTGAAGATGTCCAGTGATGTTTTTAAAAGCGATTACCTTGAATATGGTGGGTTACCTTCCCCTGGAAACCTTGGTAACGCGATCCGATTGGAAGAAGGTGGGGAAATAGGCTCTTTTTATGGGAAACGTTTTGCTGGATTTACAGATGATGGCAAATGGCTGTTTTATAAAGCTGATGGAACAAAAGGAACAGCTGCGGAAATGACCAACGATGACCTATCCTATATCGGAAATGGTGTGCCTAAATTTCAGGCTTCGCTGGGAAATAGATTCGCCTATAAAGGATTTGACCTAACCGTATTTTTCCGTGGAAAATTCAAATATGATATTCTCAATACTGCTGATATGTTTTTCGGTAATCAAAAATGGCTTCCCAATAATGTGTTTGAAAGTGCTTTTACCAAACATGCCAATATCAAGGATGATCCGCAGTATTCAGACTACTATTTAGAAAACGGAAGCTTTGTAAAGCTGGATAATATTACCCTTGGCTATAATTTCAAATTGAAGACTGATTATATCAGAAACCTTTATGTGTACGTAACGGGAAGGAATATTGCGACGATCACGAAGTATTCGGGATTGGATCCGGAATTGAAAGATACGGGATTTGATGCGGGTATTGATAGCCGTGGATTTTATCCGAGGACAAGATCATGGACAATTGGTTTAAATGTTGGATTTTAATGGAGAATCAGAGATGAAAAAGATAAATCGTTATATGTTTCCTGTCTTAGTGACAGTAGGTTGTGCCGGAATATTTCAATCGTGTACAAAATTGGATGAAAATGTTTACAGCTCAATTCCTAAAGATGATTTTTATAAAGATAAAAGGGAGGTCATGCAAGCTGCAATGCGACCTTTCACCCATATGCAATCTTGGCTGGCACCAACAGGTGGGAGTGGTTACTATTATCATTCCGAACTAAGTGCGGATCAGGTTGCCTGGCCGCAGAAGGGGAGGCATGGTTATGATAGTGGCGATCATATCCGACAGCATTATCATACTTGGACAAGTACTGAAAGTCGAACACGGAGTGCTTGGGAAGGAATGTGGACAGGTTTGGGCTTTGTGAATAATGCAATTCATGATATTGAAGCGACAGATATCGCAAAAGTTGGGATGACGCAAGAGGAAAAGGATACTGTACTCACTCAATTGAAAGTTATGCGCGCATTTCACTATATCAAGATTATGGACTTGTGGGGAAATGTTCCCATTTCTACCGAGATTGTTGATAAACCATTAAATCCGGAAACTAAGCCGCGAACTGAAGTCTTTGCATTTATTCAATCCGAGTTAGAACAGTATGTCCCTAAACTGCCTAAAACTTCGAATAGTAATGTAGGGGAAGTGTCTATGGCAGCGGGTTACGCGATGCTGGCGGAACTTTATTTAAATGCTGAAAAATGGGGAGGCAAACAAATGTATGATCAGTGTATTCAGGTCTGTGATAAAATTATTTCTGGCCAGGCAGGTGGAGTAGGTGGGACACCAGCGTTGTCCAATGATCTTATAGCGCTTTATAGTAACAATAATAGCGCAAACCCGGAATCTCTTTTTCAATTCCAATATAGTCGTAAAGCTGGATTGACATTTGATTGGGGCGGTTTTTATATGGGCTATGACTATATGAAGGAAGTACTCAAAGTCGGTTATGGTGGGTGGAATGCTTTTGTGGTTATCCCTACGGCTTTTGATGCTTATGCTGAAAATGACCTGCGGAAGAAAGAATGGTTTTTATTTGGACCACAATATCGATATGGTACCACCACACCTGTTTTGGGAACAGAAGAATACAATGGAAAGCCTTTGGTATTTGTGAATTCGATCCGAAGAGAAAGCGAAGGTGATAAGACTTCGGAAGGTGGTATGACGAAAGGAGAAGAAAATTCGGGGGCACGTTTTAATAAATATAAATCAGGTACTTTGGATGATGCTAATTACTGGGAGAATGATTATATTATTTATCGTCTCACAGAGATTTACTTTGATAAGGCAGAAGCGCTGATGCGCAAAAATGGGGGAACTGCAACACAGGAAGCCGTTGACCTGATTAATGCTTCTCGTAAGAGAGCATTTAAGGACGCCGATTGGGGGGCAAGTAAATATACAACATCATCGCTTACAATGAATGAGTTGTTGGCTGAACGCGGACGTGAGTTTATTTTTGAAGGAAAAAGGAGGACAGATCTCATTCGTTTTGGAAAATATACCTCTTCTGCTTGGTGGGATCACAAACCCTCGAGTGACGTAAACAGAGAGTTATATCCTGTTCCCTCAAATCAATTGTCAATCAATCCCAATTTAAAACAAAACCCTGGTTATTAATGTTCAGGAATAGTAGATGCCGCATAGGTATCTACTATTCTTTTACCTAAAACACATGAAAAGATATTTTACGTTGTTTCTTTTGAACTTTATTGGTGCAACCTTATTTGCACAAAAAAATGATTTTCAAAACTATGCTATCCAAACTTTAGATAGCATCTATAGCAAGTTTGGAAATACTAAGAATCAGCTTTTGGCTGAAAAATATCCCTTTGATAAAAACTTTAAAGCTGATTATCTGGATAATAATCAACAGGCAGGGCAGCAAAAAAAATATGCTTATC
Source organism: Sphingobacterium sp. (assembly GCA_031286695.1). Taxonomy (GTDB): domain Bacteria; phylum Bacteroidota; class Bacteroidia; order Sphingobacteriales; family Sphingobacteriaceae; genus Sphingobacterium. The sequence continues at coordinate 445,226 of JAITTY010000011.1, forward strand.
TATGGCCTTTCTCGGGTAGTTTCTCGGCGGTCAATGCTTTAATGGAATTACCTAAGACAAAAAAGGCTTTTCAATTCATACTTAACAAAAAAGTACTGGTGGGTTTACAGGAGTACAGGGATGAAAGCAGATCGCCTGTTGGCTATGCTTCTTATTTAAATACAGCTCCTCCTTCGGACCGTTTTTATGACGATAATATCTGGCTGGGTATCGATTTTACAGATAGCTATATCCATACAAAAAAGATGAACTACCTGACTTCGGCCAAAGAGATCTGGAATTTTGTAAAGAGTGGGGAGGATGATAAATTAGGTGGTGGCGTTTATTGGTGTGAACAGAAAAAGGAATCTAAAAATACCTGTTCGAATGCCCCTGCAAGTGTGTTTGCACTTAAATTATTTATGGCAACCAATGATAAGTCCTATCTGCAAGAAGGAGAACGCCTTTACGCATGGACAAAGAGAAATCTTCAGGATCCCGAAGACAAGTTATATTGGGACAATATTCAGCTCAATGGAAAAATTGGAAAGGCCAAGTTTTCATACAACGCTGGACAAATGTTGCAGGCGGCAGCCTTGCTTTATAAACTGACGAAAAATAAGCAGTACCTTGAAGATGCGCAGCAGCTGGCTGAGGCTTGCTTAGGGTATTTTTTTGAGAAAAGTGGCGAACTGAATTTTCCAAAACTGAAAAATAGCAATTTGTGGTTCCATGCGGTAATGATGCGCGGTTATATGGAGCTTGCTGCGGTGAATGGCAACCAAAAGTATCTTGCAGTTTTTGCGAAAAACCTTGAATTTGCCTGGAGGCATATGCGCGACAAAGAAGGGCTTTTCAGCCCAGACTGGACCTTGAAGGATCAACATCAATCGAAGTGGCTCCTTGATCAGTGTGCTTTTGTCGAGATGTATGCACGGCTGGCCAAAGCCGGATACTAGAACAACTTTACAACAGCTCAGTGTAGGCTTCTTGAAAAATCTGCTAAAAGTATTTTTAGCAGATTTTTTTTGTTCTTGTAACATGTTGGTTAGAGAGATTAAATAATGTTTACTTAACATAATAAATACTGTAAAATTTCTATTTTTGAAATGATCAACTTCCAGTTTTGAATAATTTGTAAAATAGGATCCGTAGACAAGGGGCTAATATTATATACTGAACGATTTTGTTGGACATATCGGCATTAGGATTATCTTCCGGGTGAGCCCAAGATTTGAAGGAGGTCGCATTTTGATTAAATACCAAGTTATTTTATTATGAAAATTAAAAATCTATTATTACCATTGGTTTTGCTGGGCCTTTCCACAAGTACAGTATTGGCGCAGAGTAAAAAAATCAAACATGTCGTTTTAGTTGGTTTTGACGGTTTTGGTGCTTATGCTTTACCAAAGGCGGAAATGCCAAATCTTAAAAAAATGATGCAGGAGGGGACCTACAGTACCCATGTACGCACAGTACTGCCTTCTTCAAGTGCGGTGAATTGGGCTTCTATGATTATGGGGGCTGGTCCTACAGCTCATGGATATACTGAGTGGGATAGCAAAGTCCCCGAAATCCCGTCTACGACCAAAACAGCCAATGGAATGTTCCCTTCGTTGTTTAATGCTGTAGCAGGCAAAAACCCTAAAGCGCAGTTTGCAGTAGTACACAGCTGGCCTGGTATAGGTTATCTGATCGATAACAAAGTTGTCCAGAAAGTCATTAATACCAAAGATGATGATGAAGCCGCTTTAAATACGACTGTGGATATTATAAAAAAAGAGAAACCGACAATTATGTTTGTACACTTTGACCAACCTGATGGTGTAGGGCATAATATTGGACACAATACGCCGGAATACTATGCCGAGTTAAAACAGGTTGACAGGCGCATAGGTACCTTACAGCAGGCTGTAAAAGAGGCGGGAATCGCAGATGAAACGATTTTCGTTGTTGCTGCTGATCATGGCGGTACAGGAAAGGGACACGGTGGTAAATCGTTGGCCGAGGTGGAGATTCCCTGGGTAATGACCGGACCTGGTGTGCCGAAAGGAAAAGAAATCAAGGAAACGCTGATGATTTATGATATCGCACCTACGTTAACTTGGTTGCTTGGTGCACCGCTTGATGCCGCTTGGCGCGGACAGGCGATCAAAGCGTTCCAACAATAGTCGTTGCCCGTCAAACAAAAAGCCCCAAAGAAAATTCTTTGGGGCTTTTTGTTTGACGAATCGTCAATATTATATGTCTACGACCACATCCATTTTGAAGTCGTCATCTTTTAGATGGACAATTTCCGTTGCTTTTTCGTAGTTAGTTGATTTCTTGGAGAAGAAGTCGTGTTGCGTCGTTTCAGTATTCAATCCATTCAATACGATTGGGTTGACTTGTTTTACTTCGAAGATCGGATCAAAGCCCAAATTCATCAATGCTTTGTTGGCATTGTAACGAACATATTCTTTTACCTCTGCAGTTAAGCCAACTTCAGTATAGATCTCTTCTGTATATTTCAGCTCATTTTCATACAAATTGTAAAGCAAGGCCAAGAAACGAGCTTTTACCTGATCTTGATTTTTTAATTTTTTGAATTGATCTTGAGCTATTAATCCAACGAATACACCGTGAATAGATTCGTCTGCGATAATTTTCTTAATGATATCGGCAGAAGCAACCATTTCACCTTGTCCACATAACCATAATGGCAAGAAGAATCCAGAATAAAATAAGAATGACTCCAATAATACGGAGGCAGCCATCGCCATATAAATCTCCTCGTCCGAAGCATCTTCTTTATCGATTGCGCGGTAGTAGCCATCAATCGTTTCTGCTTTGTATTGAAGATATTTATTTTGTTGAACCCATTCGAAAATGTCGTTTATTTCTGCGGTTGTAGAAACTGTCGTGAAAATAGTGGAATACGATTTTGCGTGGATAGCTTCCATCATACACATATAGGACAATACAGCTTTATTCTGTAATGTATCGATATGATCGATGATTTTAGGCATACCAGTATGGCTTTGAAGGGTATCCAATAGGGTCAATCCTCCTAAAGCTTTTTTATACGCATCTTTCATTTCTGGGCTGATACGTTTCCAGCTATCGATATCTTTTGATGGAATGTATTCCGTATCGATCCAGAATTGACGGATATTTTGTTCCCAGAACATCAATACATAATCGTTCTCAGGGGTATTCCAGTTGACAGCTTTATATGTTTTACTCATTTTTAGTTTAAAGTATTAGGCATTTATTATCACGTATTTGGATTGTTGATTTTAGATAAGCCAAAAGCCGCCAATGGCGTAGGCAACTTTTGACTTTCTCCCATTATATATCCAAATACTAAAATCTCAAAATTAAGCTGAACAAGAAACACATTCGTCGATGGTCGATTTTCTTGTCCGTGTATAATAAAGGGATTTCAATCCCAATTTATGTGCATAGATATAATATCTAGACAAATCTCTCGTCGAATCCTTTGAGTTTGTATGCAAAATTGTAGATACACCCTGATCAATATGGCGTTGGATAACCGAGATCAATTTTAAGACCTTGAATTGATCCATGTCATAGGCCGATTTGAAATAGAAATAATTATCGTTTGTCAAGTATGGCATTGGATAGTAAGTTGTACTATCTCCATACTCACGTACCTCAATGATATCTACGATTGGCATAACTGATGCGGTTGCATTCATGATATACGAAGTCGATTGATTTGGAGCAATAGCCAAACGGTAAGCATGGTAAATACCATGTTCTTTGATTTTTGCTTTTAATTCCAACCAATCTTCTACTGTTGGAATATGTATTCCTTCAAATAACTCCGCTACTTTAGCTGTTTTAGGCATATAATCGCGGTTTACGTAATTGTTGAAATACGTGCCATCGGCATAGGCTGATTTTTCAAAGCCAACAAAAGTTTTACCCCGTTCTTTTGCAATTTCCATCGATGCTTCCAATGAATAATAGTTCATCATCATAAAGAAGGTATTGGCAAAATCTAGCGCCTCATTAGATTCATACATGATGAAGCTTTTTGCAAGGTAACCATGGAGGTTCATTGCACCAAGCCCTACAGAATGTAACTCACGGTTTGCTTTCGCAATAGATGGAACCATATCGATATTGGTCACGTCTGTAACGACAGTCAAAGCACGCATAGCCGTTTTTACGGTCTCTTTGATACGTTTGTTGTCCATTACAGTCGCAATATTTAAGGATCCTAAGTTACAGGAGATACCATAACGGATCGTATCCTGTTTACCATAGATCTCAATATCGGATACTTGGGATACTTGCATGATTTCAGTACACAAGTTCGAGAATTTCACTTGACCGATTTCATTCAATGCATGGACACGGTTGGTGTTCTCTTTGAAGAAAATATAAGGATATCCGGATTCTTTTTGTGTCTGTGCAATTTTAACTAAAAGATGACGGGCATTGATTTTTTTCTTTTTCACGTTTGGATTCGTGATCAATTCGTCGTACATCTTGTCCATATCCATCTCATCCAAGAATTGTCCATACTCTTGCATCACGGTGTGTGGGTAGATCAAATAGCAAGGTTCATCTTTTTCTGCCAATTCCATGAATTTATCAGGCACGATGATACCGATCGACAATGATTTGATCCGTACTTTCTCGTCAACGTTGATTTTTTTACAATCTAAAAATTCTTCGATGTCGGAGTGGAAAATATTGAGGTATACTGCCCCGGCACCTGGACGTTGTCCCAACTGGTTCGCATATGAAAACGTATCTTCCATAATCTTCATGATCGGAAGTACACCGCCAGCACGGCCTTCAACACCTTTGATCGCTTCTCCGCGAGCACGGATTTTGGAGATATTGAACGATACACCACCACCGATAGAAGACAACTTCATGGCAGAATCAACAGCGTAACCGATACCATTTAAGTTGTCGCCGATTTCATCCAAGAAACAAGATACCAATTCACCCGAGCGTTTCTTTCCTGCATTCAAGAATGTAGGGGTCGCTGGCTGATATTCTTGATTGATCATGATTTCTGCGTACTCAATTGCTTTTTGAACACCCTCTTCTCTTGCTAAGAACAAGGAAACAGCAACTACACGGTCTTCATAACGCTCTAAAAACTTCTCTCCAGAGTCATCACGTAATGCGTAGCTCTGGAAGAATTTGAATGCCGCCATAAAAGATTCGAAACGGAATTTCTTCGCATAGACATAGTTGAATACCGTTTCCATTTCTTCAAATGTAAACCATTGGTAAAAGTCAATATAATAGTTGTTTTCTACCAAATAGTCTATTTTTTCTTTTAATGTATAAAAGAACACTGTGTTCTTATTTACATATTCCAAGAAATATGCACGAACCGCTTCCTTATCTTTATGTAAGCTAAATTCGTCATCATGCTTAATCATGATTTCATTATTAAGCAATATCCAGTTTTTTGCTACTTCGTTTGCTACCATCGCAAAAGTTCTTTAAGATGTCAATAAATTGATTAATATCTTCCATTGTTCCGGACAGTTCAAATTTGAACGCCAGTGGAATGTCGAAATCCTGTGAAATGCGATCAGCTGCTAGACCAAAATTCGGTCCCCAGTTGCGGTTGCCACTGGAAGTAACAGAATAGATATTTTTAGCTTCGCGTTTCATGAATTCTTTTGTGTTTTCGGGTACCTGTCCAAAATTTGTGGTGAAGGTGACCAAATGACCAGGGGCTTTTACCGTTAAATCGGCGGTGATTTTATGGATTTGCCAACCCGTTATCTGAGCTACTTTATCCATAAAACGTTGTACGTTCCCCGTTCTGGAATCATAATAAATGTGTATCATGTCACTGTTTAATTTTAATGATACGCTGAATTTATTAAAGGGCAATGGCAGCCAATTCTTCTGGTTTAAAGCCAATGATACGGTGTTGAATCTCTTCATTTTCCAACACAATTACCGTAGGAACGGTGCGGATTTTGAATCTTGCGGCCAAGTCTGGTTCATCAAAAGGATTAACCGTTTCATATTGGATACCTTTTTGATCCAAATAAGCCGATACTTGTGCACAAGGAGCACAATCGTTTTTCTCAAATTTGATAATTCTTGCCATGTTTACTTGTTTATTTTTTTATTCCAATCTTTATAGAAAAACTCGGTACGGAGTTAATGGTATCAATTTTAATCGGGGAGACCAGATTGAAGGTTAACCTGGCCATTTAAAATAGACAATTCACCAAAAAGAAAAGTCTGTATTTCGATACTTAAAAACTTCGTTGAGTTGCCAATTCTTTCATTAGCTTAACAAATATCTTATATTTTCTTTCGATGCGGTAGTTTGACTTTTCCACATTTTGGGTAAAAGTTTGTCAGAGAATGCGTTTGCTGAAGATTCGTGTTTGTAAGTTGTTGTTTTTCTGTGTTTTGTAAATGTGGATAACTTTAAATTAGTAATTTTTACCACTATTTTACAAATGATTTAAGTTTAATTTTAGTGTCATAAAAAAGCTACAAAGCTTGTTTTTTTATGAAAATTTTATTACTTTATTTTGCCCTAATTTGAAAAATAAATTTATGAAGAAACTATTCTATGGTCTCTTGCTTTTAGCGTCGCTACAGACGCAAGCGCAGGAAAACATTACCTTTCAAAAACCCTCTACTGAAATTTTGGCCTTAGCCGATTATGTGCGTCCACCTCAGATAAAGATTTCAAGCGATAAAAATTGGATGTTATTTACGTTCCGGCCTACATATAAAAGCCTGGCAGACTTAGGCCAAGAGGAAATGAAACTGGCGGGATTGCGGATTAATCCCAAGACAAACATGGAAAGTTCAACAATCTTTTTCGATAAGATTGCCTTGAAAAAAATAGGACAAAATATGGAATTTTCCGACTTCACGGGGATGCCCGAAAAAGCCGCGATGGCCAATTTTGTGTTCTCTCCAGACAATAAGCGTTTGGCATTTAGCAATACAAATGAAAGTGGAACAGCCTTATTTGTCATTGATCTTGCAACGCGAAATGTCAAACAGTTGACAGCGTACAATTTGAATGGAACATTGACAGCACCATTTCAGTGGTTGAGAAATTCTTCCGGTTTAATAATAACAAGTCTGCCAAAGGATAGGGCTGCACTGTTAGATCCTTCAAAAGATTTGCCGACAGGACCTATTGTCTCAACAAGTGATGGGAAGGTGTCCCAATTGAGGACATACCAAGACCTGCTTAAAAATCCGCAGGATGAAGTGAATTTTGAAACATTGGTGCAATCCAACCTTGAACTTGTAGATCTGGACGGCAAGATTTCTTCCTTTAAAGATAAAGCCATTTATACGGGGATCAGTTTCTCGCCGGATGGTGAGTATGTGATGATCACGACGATCACAAAACCTTATTCCTACGTAGTTCCGGTTTCGTCTTTTCCACAGCAGGTTCGAATTTATGATCGATCGGGTAAGGAAATAGCGCTTGTGAATGAGACAGCCTTGACAGAGGTAATGCCGAAGGGTTTTTCGTCGACACGATCAGGGAAACGGGCCTGGCATTGGCGGAGTGATCAGCCAGCTACGTTGGTTTATGTAGAAGCCTTGGATGGCGGGGATGCGAACAAACCTGCGGAGTTTCGTGATGCCTTATATACTTTATCTTACCCTTACAATGGTGCGGGAAAGCTTATTTTTAAAATCAAAGACCGTTATGCTGGTGTAACATGGGGGAATGATAAATATGTGTTGATCAATTCGCAATGGTATGATACGAGAAACGCAAAAACTTTTGTGGTGAATCCTTCCTCGGGAGAATCTAAACTATTGCATGACCGGAACAGTCAGGACGTCTATAATGATCCGGGAGATGTGTATATGGAAAAAAATAGTTTAGGCACTTATTCGATGTATATAGATAAGGATAAAGCGTTGTTTGTAGGTAAGGGTTTTACTAAAAATGGCGAGTTTCCTTTTGTGGATGAGCTTGATCTGCATTCATTGAAGAAAAAACGCATCTACACTGCTCCAGCATCTGAAATGCAAGAACGTATCGCCCAACTAGTGAACCCTAAAACTGGTGATCTGTTGATTTCGCTTCAGTCAGCATCGATTTATCCGAATTATTTCATGAAAAATATGAAATCGGGGAAACAGGTGACGCTCACCACTTTGGAAAATCCGTTTAAATCTTTGGAAAAAGTTCATAAAGAGATTTTAAAGTACAAGCGCAAGGATGGAGTCGAACTTTCCGGAACATTATATTTACCTGCCGGTTATGATTTTACGAAGAAAGAGAAGTTGCCCCTGCTAATGTGGGCTTATCCACGGGAATATAAGGACAAGAATACAGCCGGACAAAGCACGGCTAATCCGAAGGAGTTTACCTTCCCAAGTTATGGCTCTTTTATCTACTGGGTATCGAAGGGGTATGCTGTATTGGATAATGCGGCCTTCCCTATTGTTGGAGAGGGAACAAAAGAACCGAATGATACTTTTATCGAACAACTTGTGGCAAATGCCGAAGCTGCAATTGATGCGGTAGATCATTTGGGTTATATCGATCGGAAAAAAGTTGCTGTGGGTGGGCATTCCTATGGTGCTTTTATGACAGCACATTTGTTGTCCAATTCAAAATTATTTGCAGCGGGAATAGCGCGTTCTGGAGCATACAATCGAACGTTAACACCATTTGGTTTTCAGAGTGAACAACGTAACTTCTGGGATGATCCAGCCTTGTACATGACCATGTCTCCATTTATGAGTGCTGATCGGATGAAAACCCCACTTTTGTTGGTTCACGGCGGAGCCGATAATAATCCCGGAACATTCACCCTGCAGACAGAACGCTATTTCCAGGCCCTGAAAAACTTGGGAGCTCCCGTGCGTATGGTCATTTTACCACGCGAAGCACATGGATATGTCGCGAAAGAAAATATCTTCCATTTACTTTGGGAGCAGGATCAATTTTTGGAAAAATACCTTAAAAAATAAGGTGAAAATAAAAATGAATAAAAAGAGGTTGTAAAATGAAGTGCAGCCAAAAAGTTGTACAAAGTTAGAAATTAATTATTCCTGTGATGAGCTCGATATTTTATCGGGCTCATTCCTTTTAGACGGGTTAGTACACCTGATTTGATCTGTGTTAACTTGATGTGGGAACCACTAAGTCAGGATTCAACTCTGGAAAGCTTCTGCTTGACTGCGCAAATGTTCTGAAGTACCAATGGATTATACATATTATTTTTTTAAGTTTGGGTAATTTACCAGAGGGAAAGATCCGATTATGAGACCTGATATATTTAGAGAGAAATCACCATTATCTTCCGATGACTGTTTTGTGGTCTTCGATCGGAGAAAATCTTCTTTTACTTTTCCGGTACATATTCATCCTGAATATGAGCTCAATTATGTTGAGGGGGCAGCCGGAGCACAACGTATCATTGGCAACTCGGTAGAGTCTATTGGCGAGCGGGACCTAGTACTCATTGCCAGCCCCGAGCTTGAACATGCATGGAAAGATGGCGAATGCCAATCGAATGATATTCATGAAATCACCATTCAATTTCATCCTTCCTTGATTGAACAGTATCTGGATAAAAAGCAGTTTGCCAGTATACAGCAGTTATTGTCCAAAGCTTCACGTGGTGTAGTTTTTGGTAAGGACACGGTAGATCGGGTATTACCGCTGTTACGCATACTGACTTTGGAAAGAGACGGATTTTATTCTGTTATGAAACTCCTGGTATTATTGTATGAATTGTCCAAAGGTGAGGATATCCGAGTGTTATCTACTGCGACCAATACGGTGCTGAGCAATAGCGAATTATTAATGGGACGATTGCAGGAATATATTGTCGCCCATGTAAATAGAGAACTGAGCCTTCCGATGGTTGCTGCGGTGATGAACATGAGCAAATCAACATTTTCCCGTTTTCTGAAATCATCTACGGGGATGAACTTTACGGATTATCTGCTCGATTTTAGGATCAATATGGCGGTAAGGTTACTTAAAGAGGAGACGTTGATTGCTGATATCGTCGAACAATGTGGCTTTAACAGCGTCTCATATTTTTACCGCGTATTTAAAAAGAAAAAAGACCTTACTCCAGTCGAGTACCGAAATAGCCTGCGCAAACAGCAAATGATTATCTAGTTTTTCCTTTCTTATTTTGCTTTTCCACAAAGCAAGGAGATCTCCTATGTCTATTTTTTCAGGATACGAAAAGATGTCGATAAAATAAAGAAGATCCTGCCTTTCCCCTACTTGATAATTCAATATATGTGAATCCAAAGTTCAATAAAACGACTTTGTCGCCTTTTTAATTAGCTGTTTATCAGTAGTTTGATTGTTTGTTTCAATGTGCCATTGTCTCACTTATTTTGTTGTTATTTCTATTTTGCGCAATCGTTTGTGCTAACTTTTTTTTGATTTTTCCGGCAGAAATATGAATGAAAAGTACAATACGATTGAGTTGATCTTGCTATTTACGGCTCCTCCTTTTCTCTAATTTCGTCAGACAAACCAATATTAGAATACCAATTTAAGTATAGACATATTATACAAATCATCTATTTATTGTAAACCTTTAATACACAAAATATGAGAAAAACAGCTTTACTACTCTTACTTTCCACTTATGGGAGTTTAGCTTTCGCACAGCAATCCCAAAAGGTGAGGGGCAAAGTCCTCGATGCGGATAATAAGCCAGTGGCAGGAGCTACTGTCAATATCAAGGGCAGCGGCGGCGGAACTAAAACGGACGCCGATGGTTCTTTTACACTTGACGTTGCGAAGGGCAAAACCTTAAAAATAACCTACGTGGGGATGAAGGAACAAGAGATCCTTGTCAATGATGCATCGACTTATAGTATCGTGCTTCAATCGGGTACGGAATTAGATGAAGTTGTGGTGATCGGCTACGGTACGGTGAAAAAAAGTGATTTGACCGGTGCAGTGGCATCTGTGACGGGCAAGGATCTACAATCTAATTTAGCTAAAAGTGCTGCCGGCGCTTTACAGGGGCGCGTTGCTGGGGTGAGTGTGTCAAATGCTGGCGGATCGCCAGGAGCAGGAATGAATATCAATATTCGTGGTATAGGTTCGATGGGCAGTACTAATCCTTTATATGTGATTGATGGTGTATTTGGCGATATCAATACGGTAGATCCAAATGATATCGCTTCATTGGAAGTGTTAAAAGATGCATCTGCTGCAGCTATTTATGGCTCTCGTGCGGCTAATGGAGTGGTGATTATTACAACGAAGGGCGGTAAAAGGGCAAGTCCAGCCACGTTGAGTTTAAATGCTTATACTGGGGTGCAAAGTCTACCCAAAAAAATGAGCTTGATGGATGGACCGCAATGGAAAAAATTTGTGGACGAAAAGGGATACCTACCAGTACAGGCCAAAGACTTCAATGCGAATACCGATTGGCAAGATGAAGTGTTTCAAACAGCACCCGTGAATAAGATCAATCTGGATGTTGCTGGTGGTGGCGATCGATCGACCTATAGTGTTTCCGGAGGGTACCTGAATCAAAAAGGTATTTTGAAAACAACGGGTTATGAATCTTTCAATGTACGTAGCAAAAATACCTTTAACTTTTTCAATGATCATCTCCGTGTTGGAAATACATTCTTGATTAAATCGGGGGATCGCCAATATGCCAATTTGGTAATCACAGATATCCTGCGTCAAAATCCGTTATTACCGGTTTATGATGCCAATGTTGTCGGTGGATATTCAACCTATGCACCATGGATGAAAAATTTGGATAATCCCGTTGGTAATTTGAATCTCAATACCAATCATGTCTATCAGACAGATATCATGCTCAATGGATATGCGGAGGCAGATCTTTTTGTAAAAGGATTAAAATATAGATTGAATGTAGGGATTAATAGAACCACAGGAAGAAATTATAACAAATCGGATCGACGTCCCGATGGTACTGCCGTTTTGCAATCTTCGCTGAATGAAAGCGCTTTCTTCAATAATCAGTGGCTGATTGAAAATACCTTACATTACGACAATACTTTTGATAAGCATACAATTTCCCTATTGGCCGGTTACTCCTCTCAGGAAAACTCGAATAGGGGATTTGGTGCCAAGAGACTTGATATTCCAGCAGGCACGGATGCAATTGATGCAGCATCACCAGCAGAGCAATCAACTTCAGGAAGTCTGCAGGAAGCATCCATGATATCGCAATTTGGTCGTGTGATGTATACGTATGATAATCGTTATCTATTTACGGCAACGGTTCGTCGAGACGGATCTTCGAAGTTTGATAATGGACATCGCTATGGGGTTTTCCCATCGGTGGCTCTGGGCTGGAATATCATGAACGAAAGCTTTTTTGAAAAGGCGAAAAATTCAGTCAATGAATTCAAAATCCGGGCAACTTATGGTCGCTTGGGTAATCAGGAGATTGCCAATTATACGACACAAAATGTTACGAGATACGGTATTAACTATATCCAAGGTGGAGCGTGGTGGCAAGGAGCAATCCCTGGAACGAGCTGGGTTTCACCATCTAATCTAACTTGGGAAGAGACCGAGACGAGTAACCTCGGTGTTGACCTGGCTTTTTTACAAAGTAAGCTAAGAATCAGTGCAGATTATTATGTTCGAAATACGAAAGATATCTTGTTGTCAATCAACCAACCACCTTCTGCAGGAAAATCGGGTTCACCAGTAATGAATGCGGGTACTATCAGTAACAAGGGTTTCGAGTTTTTAGCGAGCTATCGCGATGCAATTGGTGAGGTAAATTACAATATCGGTGTCAATGCTTCGGCCGTTAAAAATAAAATGAAAGCGATTACCGTAGGAAATAAGCAGGAGTTTGAGGGGTATAATCCACAGGGTGAGGGTGTAATTAGTTGGGCTAAAGTTGGTTATCCCATTGGCGGTTTTTGGCTGATCCAAACGGATGGATTGTTCCAGTCAGATGCTGAAGTACAAGCCTATAAATCGGGAAATGGTACTGTAATCCAACCTACTGCCAAAGCTGGGGACATTAAGTTCGTTGACTACAATGGCGATGGAAAGATCGATAACAACGATCGTCAATACATGGGCAGTCCCTATCCTTCTTTAGCCTACGGTATCCGCGGTGGACTGGATTATAAAGGCGTTGATTTTGCGTTCTTCTTTGATGGTATGTACGGTAACAAAATATACAATTATACGCGTGCTAGAATAGAGAGCACAAGTGAGGTGCATAATTATTCTACCAGTCTTTTGAATTCGTGGACAGCAAGTAATACCAATACCGATATCCCGCGTTATACGCGTGAGGATCCCAATGGTAACGTACGTCGCGTCAGTGACCGCTGGTTGGAAAGCGGTGCGTTCTTCCGTTTAAAAACAATAGAATTAGGTTATACATTACCTAATACTTGGTTGAATAAAGTAACCTTGAAAAATGCACGTATTTATTTGGCTGCTGACAACCTGTTTACCGTAACAAAATATAAAGGCTATAGCCCTGATTTAGGTCCAAGCAATAACGATAATGGGGTCGGCCAGACAGGAGTAATGACGGCTGGTACAGATCATGGTCGGTATCCGCTGGCGCGAACTATTATGTTTGGTATACAGGCTAATTTCTAGTGGATTACAGGAAGTTTACAATTAAAATTAAAATGATGAAGATTTCAATTAAAAAATATACAGCAGCAGCAGCCGTTCTTCTTTTGATGGGAAGCTGCAGCAAAGATTTTCTCAATCGTACGAACCCAAACAAACCGGTGTCGGAGATTTTCTGGTCGAATGAAGCGGAAGTACAGGCGGCAATGGCAACCGTTTATTCACCTATCCGTGGGCAAATGGAAGGGTATTATGGCGCCTATACGGGATGGCAGACGATGAATCGTGCTGATGATGTTTGGTTCCTTGCAGGTGAAGAAAGATTTACATGGGAATATGCAACCTTTCTAAATACTCCGGGAACTGGAGGAAGTGATTTTGGAAGTTTATATAATGGTATTAATCGAGCCAATGTGCTTCTCTATAATATTGGGAAAGTTTCCATGGACGAAGCAAAGAGAAAGGAGCTGATTTCCGAGGCTACTTTTTTACGGGGCGTATATTACTTTTTGTTGGCTTCCAATTATGGCGATGTACCGTTATTGTTGGTTCCCGCAGATGTTGATCCCGAAAACAAACCATCGACAGCTGAAGCTGATATCTGGAAACAAGTGATCGCGGACTTCAAGGCTGCAAAAGAAAATTTACCTGTTACACGTCCAGCAGCAGAAGCGGGCCGAGTGACTAAAGGAGCAGCGATTGCTTTTTTAGGAAAGTCATTGGTGTATACTAAACAATATGGGGAAGCCGAAACAGAATTGAAGACGCTGTTAACTGCTCCTTACAACTATGATCTTGTCGAAAATTTCGAAGATAATTTTAAAGACAATACAAAGTTAAATAAAGAATCCGTTTGGGAATTGGTATATGATGGTAAATATGGTTCAGATGGCATTTGGGGGGCAGAGAATCCCAATAGTCGTCAAGGATTTATCATTCCCAATTTTGCGGGACCGGCAGGTACAGGGGCTTGGTTTAAGTTGGTGCCAGGTATTTCCGTTGTTCGCGATTTTATCGCAGAGGAGCGCCCAAGTGGATCAGATAGCCGTTTTGACAAACGGATGTATACCAGCTTCTACTGGAAATATTCGGACTATGAAACTGGTCTTACAGACGGCGCTTGGTTCGGCAATCTTTCTTTTGATAAGTTGTGGTCAGAGTCTATGGCTAAAATTTCAGCAAACCCAGGTCTTGTGTATCCGACGATAGATAATAAGCCTGGACGATTCTTGATCAAGAAATACACCAACTTCTTTAGAAATGTATCCGGAGCTAACAGTATGTACGACGCCGCCAATACAAACAATAACTTCCGTCTGCTACGTTTTGCAGAAGTACTACTTTTACATGCAGAGGCATGTGCTAAGAATGGTAACACTGCTGGAGCTGCTTCTAGTTTAAAACGCGTTCGCGATCGTGCAGGATTAGCCAATAAAACTTGGACCAATGCGGATGATTTGATGAAAGAGATTATTCACCAGAACGAACTTGAGTTTTTCTTTGAAGGTCATCGTTTCTTCGATTTAAAACGCTGGTATCCTTATGCTCAAATGAAGCAGATTTTTGTAGATAATAAAAAGCAAGGTGCTACCGAGTTTCAACCAAAGCATTATTATCTGCCTTTGCCAGAAGGTGAAATTAATACCAACACCAAGATTCAGCAGCATCCGTTGTGGCGATAAAGAAATACAGTCAAAATCTTAATTCGTATAAATTTACCGATCATTAAAATTGCAAAGTATTATGAAAAATTATCTGACATTATGTTTATTGTGTTGTATGGCTTTTGTTGCGAGTAGCTATTCTGTTCCTAAACTTATTGAAAATGAAAATAATACAAATAGCAAGGATTATGTAAAAACAAAGAAGCTTGTATTTGCTAATACCGTTTCTATAAACCTCAATAATTCAACCGGTACGGCATTACCTAATTGTGGTGTTTATCTTAAACAAAATGGAAATATAGTGATGACTTTGTATTATCCTATTGCGCCTGGTGTTAGCTTTTATACGAACATTCCAGCAGGAACTTACGAAGTTGAAGGGTTCTTTTTAGGATCGAATTCTGGCCAATATCTTTATGGATTGCCAATGAAGGGATCTAAATGTGGAGGGGCGGAGTCAAACTTCGGGAATTACCAACTTAATGATTATGACCAATTTTCCATCATATGTATACTTGCTAGTCAAGCTAGTGGTTATCCTTTCTGTGCAAATCACTAAGAGCTTGGCATACACATAAAAATTTATTCTCGATTCCACAGTTGAGTGTTAGTTTTTTCCGGTAGGGGAGTAGATGCCTCTGCCGGAATACTTTTTAAAATTTCTTTTAAACAATAATATGTATGATTGCAGTACAACGGATGGGTAGATTTTTCACTACTTTGATTTTGCCACTTATATGCTTTGTTCTGTTGTTTTTTTCCTGTAAGAAAGATGGGGAAACAACGAATGAATTATCTTCCAAGCTGGCATTGACATCTAAAATCGATGCAGGAGAATTGTTGCTTGATGTCAATCAGCATACACTAGAGTATGTTTTCAATTTTGAGAAGGGAGCCGTAAATGTCCCCGTAAAGGATATCCTCAAGATAACTTCTGATCTGGCACATTGGCGTACAAAACTCGCCTTTAGCGACGGGTCGGAGGTGGAGGTACCTACCAAGGGTAGTTCGCTCGATTTTATTGTTGAAAATATTAAACTCGATCCTTCGGGTTATAATCCACTGTCGGCCATGGTAAATGTATGGCTACCGACCTATGGTCGTGTACGGGTAACTGTGCGTGGTAAGCATGGCAAACTGGGTACTATTACGCATTTATGTAACGATGATACACCACGTCAAAACGTACCGATATTAGGCTTATATGCCGATTATGATAATGTGGTCGATCTTGCCTTTACTGACCGGGAAGGCAACGAGCGCGGTAGCACAACGATACATATTGTCACACAAGCTCTAACAGTACAAGACTTTCCCCAGTGGAAGATTGTCAAGGGGCAAACCGAGAAAATGGAGCCTGGGATCAATTTGGTGAGTTATCCGGGGCAGAGTGAACTAGATACTTCTTTACCTTATATGATTGATAACGAGGGGGAATTGCGTTGGTTGTTGCTGTTGAAAAAATCGCCTGATTTACAGAAATTTTCCGGATCGATAGGTCTTAAGCGGACCAAAAAAGGGACCTTTATTTCGGGTGATCAGTCTCAGCAACGTGTCGTTGAAATTGATCTTTTTGGAAACTTGGTCAATCAGTGGGATCTGGGGAAACTGGGGTATGGATTTCACCATGAGGTTAGTGAAGCAGCCAATGGTAATTTCTTGATCAATGTAACCAAAGTTGCGGCACGTTTAACTAATGGCGAACCGCGTATTAACGACTTTATCATCGAATTGAATCCACAAACAGGTGTCTTAGTCAATGAATGGGATCTTGCCAAGCAACTTGATACAACGCGTTATATCAAGCCCGATGGCATAACACCGCCAGCATTTTCGCAAAGCCCCAATAACTGGGCACATAATAATTCGATTACAGAAATTGGAGAAGATTTACTGGCTACGGCACGTTATCAGGGAATCTTCAGTTTTAACCATTCGGGAACGACGCAATGGATTATATCGCCGCATAAAAATTGGGGCGCCAAATATCAGAACTTGTTGTTAAAGCCAATAGCGGAAGACGGTACTGCAATTACAGACCCAGCGGTGATCAATGGCGATGCTGCGGTTGCTGGTTTTGATTGGCCTTGGGGGCCACATACACCTGTAGCCCTGAGCAAGGATCGCATTTTAGTGTTTGACAATGGGTATAATCGGCAGTGGAAATCCAATTTTGCTCCGGGGGTGAACAGCTATAGCCGGGTCGTGGAATACAAGGTTGACCTGGCGAATAGAACAGTGCAACAAGTATGGTCTTATGGCAAGGATCGCGGAGCGCAAGGCTTTTCACAGGCTATATCCGGCGTACAATATTTGGGGCAAACTGGACACGTCTTATTTTGCCCGGGTATGGGGGTAGCCACTTCTATTGGTTCGGGCGGACGTGTTGTGGAGATTGATCCGAAAACCAAAGAAGTGATATTCGATCTTGAGATCGCCACAGGCAGCGGTACTGCATTTCATCGTGTGACACGGATGCCACTTTATCCCGAAAACTTGTAAAGTATTTTTTTTGAACTGAACTAAATTTATGGCCGAATCATTTGAACGTCAGCAAGCTTATATTATCGAATCACAACGCTTATTATTGGAAAGAGCCAATGTCGAACTGTCCAATCCAGGGAAAATTGTTAAGCGTTATTTATATCCTGTTGTTACTAAAGAACATATCCCGTTGACTTGGCGTTATGATTTTAATCCCTTGACAAATCCTCTTTTTTTAGAACGGATCGCTTTCAATTCAACAATGAATGCGGGGGCACTCTACTGGCAAGGCAAGTATCTTTTGTTTGTTCGTGTTGAAGGGGCTGATCGAAAATCATTTTTTGCGATAGCAGAAAGTGAAAATGGGGTGGATAATTTCCGTTTTTGGGATCAGCCATTGGCTCTTCCGGAATTGGATAATGAAGAAACAAATGTATATGATATACGTCTAACTGCTCATGAAGACGGTTGGGTGTATGGTATTTTTTGCAGTGAAAAACGAGATGCAGCAGCAGCTCCTGGGGATCTCTCCAGTGCAGTTGCTTCAGCAGGCATCATTCGATCAAAAGATTTGAAGCACTGGGAGCGTTTACACAATCTGAAAGCGAGTAGTCAACAGCGAAATGTTGTATTGCACCCCGAATTTGTACAGGGGAAATATGCTTTGTATACACGACCACAAGATGATTTTATCCTAGCAAAACGTGGTGGTGGAATTGGATGGTCATTGATTGATGATATTAAAAATGCTGTTGTTGTTGAAGAACAGATTATAAATAAGCGTTTTTATCACACAATTAAGGAACTGAAAAATGGTGAAGGTCCAGCACCTTTAAAAACAGCAAAGGGATGGTTACACCTCGCCCATGGCGTGCGTGGCACGGCTGCTGGCTTACGTTATGTGCTGTATATTTATCTGACTAGTCTGGACGATCCGAGTCGATTAATAGCTGAACCGGCAGGTTATCTGATGGCCCCGGAAGGAGAGGAACGGATCGGTGATGTTTCCAATGTGTTATTTTCCAACGGTTGGATCATGAATGCTGACGGTATAGTTTATATCTACTACGCATCGAGTGACACACGAATGCATGTCGCCGTATCTTCGGTGGACCGGCTTTTGGATTACTGTCTAAACACAGCATCCGACGGCCTTCGTTCGGCAGCCTCGGTTGACAATGTCCTGCAGCTTATCGGCCGAAATGCTTTATATGCAAGGGGAGAATCCGAAATTTGTTCACAAGACAATGTGAAACAGGCCTGATAATAGGATGCGAAATTGAAAGCCGACCTTCTATTTTTAGATCGCATAGCTCGGCTTGTCGTTAGTTATATAAAGCTTATTGTTAGTTATAAAATCGATATTTAGGAGTATACAAATGAAAAATCTGATCAAGTATTATGGGGTGATTTCTTTACTTTTTTTGTGTTTGACAGTGAAATCTCAGGCCGATCAACCGCTAAAGATAATTTCTTACAATATCTGGAATGGATTTGAACATACGAAAGCAAAAGCGGATAAATTTATCCATTGGATGGAACGGCAGCAACCCGATATTGTTGCTTTAGAAGAACTGGTCGATTTCAAACAGGCCGATCTTCAACAGCTGGCCGAATCCTACGGACACCATTACAGCGTCTTACTCAAAAAGAAGGGCTATCCGGTAGGGATTACATCCCGGTATCCGATTACCTTGATCAAAGCCCAGGAGGATGGGTTCTGGCATGGCATGCTGCATGTCAAAATTAAAGATATTGACTTTATTGTCACGCATCTCAGTCCTTTTTCCTGGAGGTATCGGTTGAAGGAAGCGCAGCAGATAGTGGATTATATCAAAAGTAATTCCCTGAATAACTGTATGGTCATGGGGGACCTCAATGCTTATTCTCCATTGGATGCAATTTGGCTGGAACACAAAGAACCCTTGAGGAAGAATTTATTGAATTGGGATCAAGCGCACCCAGAATATGGCAATATGCGTGGACAACGGTTCGATTATAGTGTGCTGTCGACTTTTATTGCTGCGGGTTTTGATGATTGTATTGGACGTACTGTATTTCCGGAAAATAAGCGGGTCAGTTTTCCAACAGCGACGCTTTATGGCTGGAATTGGGGTGACAGCCGATTAGCTGAAGTGTCGGAAAGGCTAGATTATATTCTATTGTCGGAGCGATTGTCGCCTTTGGTTCAGAAGGTCGAAGTGCACAATGGTCCTGATCTCGAAGGAATATCAGATCATTATCCAGTTTCTGTCGTGATTGGCCAATTGGAGAAGTAGAAATATAATTGTAGATTGCGGTTGACCACGAGAAGAATATTCATGGAACTTTCCGTAATAGATATAGTTATCATCGTCTGTTATTTGCTGACGATGATTGTCATTGGCCTGATTCTTAAAAAGCGAGCTTCTAAGGATCTCGACTCTTATTTCTTGGGGGGGAAGTCACTTCCTTACTATATGCTTGGTATTTCTGATGCATCGGGGATGTTCGATATTTCGGGTACGATGTGGATGGTTTATCTTGCCTTTGTCTATGGACTCAAGAGTATGTGGATTCCTTGGTTGTGGCCTGTCTTTAATCAGATTTTCCTTATGGTTTACCTTTCGGTGTGGCTGCGGCGTTCGAATGTCTTGACGGGAGCTGAATGGATCCGAACCCGTTTTGGGCATGGTAAGGGGGCAGATGGGGCTTACACCATCGTCATTTTATACGCTATTGTAGCGGTGTTGGGTTTTCTATGTTATGGATTTATCGGAATCGGTAAATTTATGGAGGTATTCTTCCCCTGGGAACAGCTTTCGCGGTTCATTCCATTGACTATTGATCCGATGTATGTTCCCCAGTTATACGGCATATTTTTTACAGCTATTACGACATTTTATGTCATGCTTGGCGGCATGCATAGTATTGTTTGGGCAGATATGGTGAAGTTTGCTATCATGATCGTATCCGGCATTGCAATCGCCGTGATTGCGATGCAACAGGTAAGTCCTGAATTGTTGGCCGCCAATACACCTGAGGGGTGGGACTCCCCCTTCTTTGGCTGGCATCTGGATATGGACTGGAGCAATTTACTCCCTTCGATCATGGACAGAATAGCCGATGATCAATACAACCTGTTTACGGTATTTGTGATGATGATGCTTTTCAAAGGTATTTTTATGAGTATGGCCGGACCTGCAGCCAACTATGATATGCAAAAGATTCTGGCCTGTAGGTCACCAAAAGAAGCCGCATTAATGAGCGGATCGGTATCTGTTATCTTGCTGATCCCACGTTATCTGATGATCATGGGTTTCACGGTGTTAGCACTTGTGTTCTTTCGGGATGAGTTTACAGCGATGGGAAGCCATATGGATTTTGAGATCATTTTACCCAAAGCAATTAGTCGTTTTGGGAAGGTTGGGTTGACCGGTTTATTATTGGCGGGACTTCTGGCTGCTTTTATGTCTTCATTTGCTTCAACGATAAATGCGGCGCAAGCATATTTGGTCAATGATGTCTTGTTGAAATTTTTTTATCGTTCTGCTTCGCCTAAAAAACAGATTCGGTTGAGTTATATTGTTTCTGTTTCTGTGGTTGTTTGCAGCACGATCATCGGATTATATGTCCAAAACATCAATTCGGTGCTGCAGTGGATCGTTTCGGCACTCTATGGTGGGTATATTGCCGCGAATGTACTCAAGTGGCATTGGTGGCGATTTAATGGGACCGGATTTTTTTGGGGAATGTTGACCGGTATATTCGGTGCAATTATTCTGCCCCAGTTTTTCCCGCATACTTTGCCGCTTTATTATTTCCCTTTTTTGTTTGTCCTATCGCTGCTCGGCTGTTTGATGGGAACTTGGTTATCCAAACCTACTGAAGACGATGTGCTTGTCGATTTTTATGTGCGTGTTCGCCCATGGGGCTTTTGGGGACCAATTCACCAAAAAGCCTTGCAGAAATATCCTGATCTTAAAAGGAATAATCACTTTAAGCGTGATTTATTTAATGTTGGGGTGGGGATTGTATGGCAATGTTGTTTGACATTGATCCCGATGTATATTGTTATTCAACAGGGACAAGGCTTACTGACCAGTATACTGATTTTAGGTATTACTACGCTGATCCTTAAAAAGAACTGGTATGACAAGATGTGTCGCGATGAGGCTGAATACGATGCTTTTATGACAAAATACGGAATGAATAAAGCAGATTGATAAGCAAATAAGTTTTTAAATAGGGCTGAGCGAAGAGAAGAATCATGTAATCGGACGGCCTGTCGTTTGATTAAAAAATCGTTCGATCGTACCGTACCGATTACCTTGATGATGTGTTTTGCGTTTAGTTGCTCGCTTTAACCGTAAACGGAACAACATACTGTCCCCACTCCAAAGAAACGGTTCCTTGTGGTGTCGCATTGATCTTAAATTGTTCCTGTGAATTGCTTGCTGTGGCATTGCTGACAGAAACACGTAGGGCATCTTCGTTGGCATCATATTTTGTCCCCCACTGATTCCACACTTTATTGAACATAATTGTTGTTTCGTGTTCTCCAGGGATACTGTAAAGACCATATTTTCCAGCGGCTAATTTCTTGCCTTCAACCAATACATCTTTATTAAATTCGATGGTGGTCGCTTCATTTGCTCCAGTACGCCATACAATACCGATAGGGGCGATATCAACACCAAGCTGACGGCCTTTCAATGAAGGTCGGCTATAATTAATGTCAATCGTGACACCATCTGTGGTGGTTACCTTGGTGTTGTCTGGAGGACTTGGGCGTTTACTTTTGTCGGTCTGGGCAAAAGTAAGTTGACCTATTAAGGTCAGGATTGTTAAAATTAGTACTCTCATTTTTCGTATATTATTGATTAAACAATTAAACTTAGATAAATTACTTTTTATATGCAATATGCCTTCGGCCAAATAAAAGTAATTTATCGATCTCTCCTCAGTTATTGAATAGCTTTTAATAAAGGAAATATAAGATTTTTTAAGTTATGGAATTGTTAGTTTTTTTTGAAGACTTTGGGCGGGATATTTTGGTTATATAAACGGAAAAAGCCAGGATATGAATCACTGGCTTTTTCCGTTTATATCATTTATTTAAACAAGATATTCAAATAGTGTTTGGTCTTTGTTGATTTCAATGACATCAAACTTATATTCTTTCATGCGTTCAATCAATGTTTCGTAATCCTCAGGCTTGTTAAGCTCAATGCCGACTAGCGCTGGACCTCTTTCGCGTTCTGTTTTTTTGATAAACTCAAAACGGGTAATATCATCCTTAGGTCCCAATACTTCAGAAACGAAGAGTTTTAATGCACCTGGGCGTTGTGGGAAACGAACGATAAAATAATGTTTGTACCCTTCGTAAAGTAGAGACAATTCTTTGATTTCACTCATGCGGTCAATATCGTTGTTTCCACCGGATATGATGCAGACGACTTTCTTACCTTTAATTTCATCTTTGTGAAATTCAAGAGCAGCTACCGATAAAGCACCCGCGGGCTCAACGACAATTGCATCCTTATTGTACAGCTCTAGGATACAGGTACAGATCTTTCCCTCTGGAATTGAGCGTGTGTCATCCAACAATTGTTTGGCAATTTCGAAGGTTGTTGCACCGATTTTTTTAACGGCGGCCCCATCAACAAATTTGTTGATATGCTCCAGCTCGATCGGTGAACCATGTGTCAAAGCCGCTTGCATGGAGGGAGCCCCTTCGGGTTCAACACCATAACATTTGATCGCTTTGTTTTTGCTTTTCAGGTAATAGCTCGCTCCCGCGGCAAGTCCACCACCACCTATTGGGATAAATATGGCATCCATATCGGGAAGATCTTGTAAAGCTTCAACGGCTACAGTACCTTGTCCTTCCACAACTTTGAGATCATCAAATGGTGGGATAAAAGTCATACCGTGCTCTTCTGTGTAAGCTAAGGCCGCTTTTTGACAGTCATCAAAAGTGTCGCCGGTCAAGATAATTTCTACATTACCGTTGCCCCACATCTCTGTTTGTGAAATCTTTTGACGTGGTGTCGGCCCCGGCATAAATATCACGCCTTTGATGTCGAGCTTATTGCAAGAGAAAGCAACGCCCTGGGCGTGGTTGCCAGCACTCGCACATACAACGCCGCGTTGTCGCTCTTCGGTTGTTAGTGAAATAATTTTATTGTAAGCACCACGTAATTTATAGGAACGTACGACTTGTAAATCTTCCCGTTTGAGATAGACTTCGGCACCATATTTTTCGGATAGATGACGATTATATTGAAGCGGTGTTCTGTTGACCACTGACTTGATGCGGTCAAGCGTAGCTTCTGAATTGATGTTTAAGGTTGATAGATTCATTGTTAGATGATTGCCTAGTTAAGGTAGCAAATAAAACGCAGATATTCGTTGTTATATGAGAGATTCTACCTATACAGTGTTTAATTTGAATTGATTTTGAATGGAAGATCGTTTGAACGCGTGATAAAATAATAATCAGCTACGTGTCATTTGGATCCTTTTTAAAAAAATGTGTTTATGATAAAAAAAGGCTGCATCTGCAGCCTTCCTTTTTTATATCTTTTCCTGGATGAGGCTTTTTAGGTCATCATCACAAATATTTTTCTTTTCGTCGGCCAAAACCAAGAAGCGTTGATAGCAATCTGCTAAATCATCTTTTTCAAGATGGAAACCTAAACGCTCCAAATGGTGTTTAAGGGCATGTCTTCCTGAACGGGCAGTTAAGATAATATCAGCTTCAACTAGACCAACATCTTCGGGTCTGATGATCTCATAGTTTTCACGGTGTTTTAAGAAGCCATCTTGATGTATACCCGAGCTATGAGCGAAGGCATTGCGGCCAACAATCGCTTTATTCGGTTGTACAGGCATGTTCATCATGTCACTTACCTTGCGGGATAAGTACGTAAACATGCGGCTATCAATATTTGATGTTAAACTTCCAAATGCTTGGTTGTGCACTTTAAGAATCATGGCTACTTCTTCAAGTGAGGTGTTTCCTGCACGCTCACCAATACCGTTGATCGTACATTCTACCTGACGGGCCCCATTTTGGATGGCAGCGATCGAATTTGCTGTTGCAAGTCCCAAGTCATTGTGACAATGTGCCGAAATAATTGCCTGATCGATATTGCGTACATTTTCCTTTAAATACTTGATTTTGGAACCATATTGGTCTGGTAAACAATAGCCGTTTGTATCAGGGATGTTGACCACAGTAGCACCGGCAGCAATCACCGATTCAACCATTTTAGCTAGAAATTCCAAGTCTGCGCGACCAGCATCTTCTGCATAAAACTCGACATCTTCTACATAGGATTTGGCATGTTTTACAGCCGCAACGGCACGTTCTAAAATTTCTTCTCTTGTGCTGTTAAATTTATATTTGATATGCATGTCCGAAGAACCAATACCGGTATGGATACGTGGGCGTTTGGCATATTTTAATGCCTCGGCAGCTACGTCAATATCGTTTTGATTGGCACGGGTCAATGCGCATATGATGACATCGTTTACCGCTTTAGATAATTCTACCACCGATTGAAAATCACCAGGGCTAGACACTGGGAAACCGGCTTCGATAATATCTACCCCTAGTTTTTCCAGGTCTTTAGCAATCTCAATTTTCTCTGGAGTAGTTAATTGGCAGCCTGGTACCTGTTCGCCATCACGTAATGTGGTGTCGAAAATGTAAAGATGATTAGGATCGTGTAACATAATTTCTTAATTCAAAAAGATTTACAAATTAAAAAGGGTATACTATTTAATAAACTCCAATACTTTTTCACCCATTTCCTGAGTACCTAAGATTTTTGAAGCTTCTGTGCTACTATTAGCAATATCACCGGTTCTCCAACCAGCTTTTAATGTTTCAGCAACAGCATTGGTAACAGCTTTAGCTTCGTCCTGTAGACCAAAGCTAATATCAAGCATCAAGGCTGCAGATAAAATTGAAGCCAGTGGATTGGCTTTATTTTGACCAGCGATATCGTGTGCTGAGCCGTGGATAGGTTCGAAGAAGCCTGTGCCATCACCTACGGAAGCAGAAGCCAACATACCCATTGAGCCTGCGATCTGTGACGCTTCGTCTGTCAAGATATCACCAAAAAGATTGGCTGTCAATACCACATCAAATTTCTTCGGATTTTTCACCAATTGCATGGCCGCATTATCGATAAACATGTGCTCGGTTTCAACATCCGGATATTCTTTTGCGATTTCCTGTACAACTTCTCTCCACAGGCGGGATGTTTCCAATACATTGGCTTTATCAACAGAGCATAATCTTTTGTTACGTGTACGTGCTGCATCATAAGCTTTACGTGCGATACGTTCAACCTCGTAACGGTGGTAGTTCATCAGATCTGACGCAAAGGTGTTGTCCTCATTGCGGTTTTTTTCACCAAAATACACATCACCTGTCAATTCACGGAAGAAAAGGATATCTGTACCTTGAAGAATTTCAGGCTTTAAACTCGAAGCATCTAATAACTCATCGAATAAAAGGATTGGACGAAGATTTGCGTAAAGACCTAGTTCTTTACGGATTTTTAATAAGCCTTGTTCAGGTCTTACTTTAGCAGAAGGATCATTATCATACTTGATATGGCCAATGGCGCCGAAAAGGATCGCATCAGAAGCTTTTGCTTTCGCTAATGTTTCATCAGGAAGAGGGTTGCCTGTCGCCTCAATTGCAGTATGGCCCATGATAGCTTCATCAAAGCTGAATTCATGACCATAATTTTCACCGATTTTTTCTAAAACTTTTTTACCCCAAGTTGTTACTTCTTGGCCGATGCCGTCTCCAGGTATGATTAAAATATTTTTCTTCATTGTATTTTTAGTATTGAGCTATCAGAGATAGGTATATGGAAACTTTGGAAGATAGGCCTAAGACCTATTGAATTGTCTTTA
The DNA here is from genome assembly GCA_031286695.1 of Sphingobacterium sp. Classification (GTDB taxonomy): domain Bacteria; phylum Bacteroidota; class Bacteroidia; order Sphingobacteriales; family Sphingobacteriaceae; genus Sphingobacterium. The sequence continues at coordinate 471,839 of JAITTY010000011.1, forward strand.
CTTTTGACTTTTGATTTCCAATGTTTTGCCAATATCTTGATGCTCTTTTAATTTTTTTGTTCTTATTTTCAAATTAATTGAAGTTTTCCACATTTTTTATGTTGATAAAGCCTCTTTTTTGTGGATAACTTCGGATACAGCCTTTACTTCTCCCTTTTCCAACACGATTTTATTGTCAATACACGTTGGTAGTTGGGTTTGGAAGTGCCCTACATAAATGAGGGTCTGGCCACTTTTACTGAGGTCATCGATGACGTCGTTGAAATACTGGGTCTGCTCTTTGTCTAAACCCTGACAAGGTTCGTCCAAAATCAGCAATTCAGGGTGTTTCACGATCGTACGAGCCAATAAGACCAAACGTTGTTGACCTAGTGGTAATGATCCCAATGTTTTGTGTTTCACCTCTTTAAGGTCAAAAAAATGGAGAATTTGTTCGAGCTTTTGCTGTTGTTCAAATCCTAATCGTTGGTAGAGGCTCATGGAGTCAAAAAATCCCGAAGCGATAGTCTGTCCCACGTTGGCATTCATATCATAGTACCAATGTAATTCGGGTGATATAATACCCAAATGTTCTTTGATATCCCAAATGCTTTCTCCAGATCCTCTTTTTTTGCCAAAAAGATGGATGTCATTGGCGTAGGCCTGTGGATGATCTCCGTTGATGAGACTGAGCAATGTGGATTTTCCTGAACCATTATGCCCTTGAAGCAACCATTTTTCGCCGGCTTTTACTTCCCAGTCAATATCCTTTAAGACTTGCTTTTCGCCGTATGAAATATTGATCTTATTCATTTTTACCATGACCTGGGAGGATACCTGGGGAGCCTGTTGCAGAAAATAAGGCAGCGCCTTTCTTGTTCGGGGCAAACCTTTGGATAGCTCTTCACTATGTTGGCGAGTCACGATTTTACCCTCCTGAATCTCCGCAAAACGATTGATGCAGTTGGGCTGTTCGTCATCATTACTTATCAACAACAAGGTGACACCCTTATCCGCAAGCTGATCGAAAATCTGATTGAGATCTTCCCGAGACTGTGCATCTAGTCCTGTATAAGGCTGGTCAATAATGAGCAGCTGAGGTTGAAGCCACAAGGCCTTGATCAATTGCAGTCTTTTGTGTTCGCCACTCGAAAGTTCAATCAACTGCTGATCTTTGAAATTTTCGAAGCCAAAAATGCTCAGGTAAGCACGTACGTTTTCAAAAGAAAGCTGTTCTTCCTGTGCAAAATGTTTCAACTCGGCAAAAACAGTTAATGTGTCGTTTTTCGCGAATTTGTTGTAACGCTGCTGATAGTAGAAGTTGCGATCACCTTCGAGATTGGTAAATTGAAACCAATTGGAAACGTAGTGAATTTTTGCCGGCAATAGGCTCGTTGGGTCAAGGTGGAATGTGATCTGGCCTTCATACTTCAATTGACCGGCAATCGCTTTTGCAAGCGTGGTTTTTCCTGTACCGCTCGGACCACCTAAGATCCATTGCTCGCCAGGAAAAATTTGCCAATTTAAGTCTTGCAGTACGGTATCTTTACCGTACTGAATGGTTAAATTGGCAATATGGACGACAGGATCTACCATTGTCTGTTTGCTTCAAATGCTTCGATTGAATCTTTTTGATTAAGGATAAAATCAATGTCATCATATCCATTGATCAAGCATGATTTTTTGTATGGATTGATTTCAAATTCAAATTGATCGCCTGTTTCTGTCAACATGACTGTTTGTTTCTCCAGATCGACGATGATTTCTGTTTTAGGATTTTTCTGTACCAACTCGAAGATTTTTCCTAAAAATTCTTCCGGTACCTGAATCGGTAATACACCATTATTAAGGGCATTTCCTTTGAATATATCGGCAAAGAATGAGCTGATGACCACATCAAAGCCATAGTCTTGAATAGCCCATGCGGCATGCTCGCGGCTTGAACCACAACCAAAGTTTTTACCGGCAACCAATATTTTCCCTGTATAGGTCGGGTTGTTCAACACAAAGTCAGTTTTGGGCTGATTGTCTGTGTCAAAACGCCAATCGCGGAATAAATTATCACCAAAACCTTCACGCGTGGTCGCTTTTAGAAAGCGTGCGGGAATAATTTGATCAGTATCAATATTTTCGATAGGTAGAGGGACTACCTGGGACGTTAAAGTTTCAAATTTTTTCATTTTTTTCTGCTTAGATCAACTCTCTTACATCTGTTACTTTACCTGTTACTGCCGCAGCTGCTGCTGTCAAAGGCGATACCAGCATGGTGCGGGCATTCGGTCCCTGACGTCCTTCGAAATTTCTATTTGAAGTCGAAACGCAATATTTACCAGCAGGGATTTTATCTTCGTTCATACCTAAACATGCCGAACATCCTGGTTCACGAAGCTGGAATCCTGCCGCTTCAAATATTTTATCCAAGCCTTCTTCTTTAGCTTGTTTTTCTACTTGTTTTGAGCCCGGTACAATCCATACTTCAACGTCTTGTGCTTTTTGTTTGCCTTTAACGAATGAAGCTACTTCACGTAAATCTTCAATACGGGAATTGGTACAACTTCCGATGAAAACATAATCAACACGGTTACCTAGTACGACAGAATCATCTTTAAAGCCCATGTAATCCAATGCTTTTTGGTACGATGGTCTTTCTGATTCCGGTTGTGCGTTAGTAGCAGGGATATGTTCTGCGATACCCATACCCATGCCTGGGTTGGTGCCATAAGTAATCATTGGCGCAATGTCTGCAGCATCAAAAGTCAATACTTTATCAAAGATGGCATCTTCGTCAGAATATAATGTTTTCCAGTAGGCAAGAGCCTTGTCCCATTCTTCACCTTTCGGTGCGAATTCACGGCCTTCCACATAGTCAAAAGTGATTTGATCCGGAGCAATTAAGCCTCCGCGAGCTCCCATTTCTATACTCATGTTACAGATGGTCATACGCGCTTCCATACTTAATGAGCGGATTGCTGAACCAGCATATTCGATAAAGTAACCTGTACCACCCGCAGCAGAGATTTTGGAGATGATGTATAGGATGATATCTTTTGCTCCAACACCTTTTTGAAGGGTACCGTTGACTTCAATTTTCATTGTTTTTGGCTTCGACTGCAATAAACATTGTGTTGCGAAGACCTGTTCAACTTGAGAGGTTCCAATACCAAAAGCAATAGCTCCAAAAGCACCATGTGTTGAGGTATGGCTATCGCCACAGACCATCGTTTTACCTGGTAGGGTGATACCCAGCTCCGGACCAATAACGTGTACAATCCCCTGGTATGGATGCCCCAAACCATATAATTCAATACCAAATTCAGCGCAATTTTTGGTGAGCATATCAACTTGATAGCGGGATAGCTCTTCTTTGATCGGTAAATGTTGATTGAGTGTCGGTACGTTGTGGTCGGCAGTAGCTACCGTTTGCTTTGGACGAAAAACTGGGATTCCTCTTTTACGCAAGCCATCGAAAGCTTGAGGTGAAGTAACTTCATGAATCAAGTGGGTGTCGATATATATAATATCCGGAAACCCTTCTTCACGCTTGACGACGTGAGCATCCCAAATCTTTTCTACTAATGTTTTTGACATTTTTTAATCTCTCTTATGTTATTTTTATATGAATCAAGGTGATATTGTAAATGTCTCAATATCACCTTGATTTCAATATACTAAATTACGAAATATTCATGATTTTTGGAGCATGTATAATTTCGTATGGACTTTTAAACAGTTTTGATTGCTTTCATAGCCGTCATCGCTTTACGCAATTTGCGGCCAACGATTTCCACCGGGTGATCGCGTAAAATTTCATTGATAACAACCAATTGTGCATTGTCAACTGCTGCGTCTTTGTTGTCGTTAAAGTTTTTACCGACTAAATCCGTATCAACAGTTTTCATGAAGTCTGCTAATAAAGGTTTACAAGCTTGATCGAATAGGTAGCAACCGTATTCTGCAGTATCAGAGATAACACGGTTCATTTCGAATAACTTCTTACGAGCGATTGTGTTAGCGATCAATGGTGTTTCGTGCAATGATTCGTAATAGGCTGATTCTGGTTTGATACCTGCTTCAACCATTGTTTCGAATGCCAATTCCACACCTGCACGGATGAAAGCAACCATCAATGTGTAGTTGTCGAAATACTCTTGTTCGTTGATTTTAACATCACCAGCTGGCGTTTTTTCGAATGCAGTTTCACCAGTTTCAGCTCTCCATTTCAATAGGTTTGCATCACCGTTTGCCCAGTCTTCCATCATCGTCTTGCTAAAGTGACCTGACATGATATCATCTTGGTGTTTTTGGAATAAAGGACGCATGATATCTTTCAATTCTTCAGAGATCTCAAATGCTTTCACTTTAGCAGGATTGCTCAAACGGTCCATCATACCGCTTACGCCACCATGTTTCAAGGCTTCAGTGATAACTTCTACACCGTATTGTACCAATTTGGAAGCGTAACCAGCTTCGATGCCTTTCTCGATCATTTTGTCAAAAGATAAGATCGAACCTGTTTGCAACAATCCACAAAGGATAGTTTGCTCTCCCATTAAGTCTGATTTTACTTCGGCTACGAATGAAGATTTCAATACACCGGCCTTGTGTCCACCTGTTCCTACACAATATGCTTTTGCTTCAGCCCAGCCTTTTCCTTGTGGATCATTCTCTGGGTGAACAGCAATCAAAGTAGGTACACCAAAACCACGAAGATATTCTGCACGTACTTCAGAACCTGGACATTTTGGAGCAACCATGATGACAGTAATATCTTTACGGATTTGCATACCTTCTTCAACGATGTTGAAACCGTGTGAATACGATAATGTAGCACCTTCTTTCATCAACGGCATGACAGCGTTGATTACTGAAGTATGTTGTTTATCTGGAGTCAAGTTGATAACTAAATCCGCAGATGGGATCAATTCTTCGTAAGTGCCGACGTTAAAGTTGTTGTCTGTAGCGTTTTTCCAAGAATCTCTTTTTTGTTCAATAGCTTCTTTACGCAAAGCATAAGAAACGTCCAGTCCGCTATCTCTTAAGTTTAAACCTTGGTTCAAGCCTTGTGCACCACATCCTACGATTACGATTTTTTTACCTTTTAAAGCGTTTACACCATCCGTGAATTCGGTGTTATCCATGAATTCAGCGTGACTTAATTGTTCTAACTGCTCTCTAAGCGGTAAGGTGTTGAAATAATTTGCCATTGTTTTACTTTCTTTCTGTTATGGGTTGTTGATTATTTATTTTAATTATTGTACTAATCTGCGTTGAGCCATGGCGTAACCGAAATGAACGTTATCGTGTCCTGATGTCAGGGCTATAACTTCTTCAATGGTATCCATTGGATAGCCATAGGTTGCTGTTGAAAAGGAGGTGATTTCTCCGAAAACACCGTTCTCATAGTCAGCAGCAATTTGCTCAATACTGCGGATTGCGATTTCTTTCAATTCATCAACTTCTGCTTGTTCAACAAAGCGGGTTGGCTTGGTGTCTTTTTTATAATCTTCGTTATAGTCTACCCAAGTCGTATCGGCCTTGATCCCCGTACGGACATAAACTAAGGTCTGTGTACTGACGACAATGTGGGCAAAATTCCAGATGATATTGTTGTTAAATCCCACGGGAATTTTGTTAAGCTGTTCAATGGAAAGACCGTCAAGTAATTCAATGAATTTTTGACGTGACTTTAAGATAAATTTAAATGTCTCTTGCATAATACTATTAAAGCTTACATCGTAAATACGTCATCTCTTTTGTCGAGATACTCGTTTTCTACAATTTCTATCGATGGTTCCTTGGCTTCAAACTGAACCAATTTGGAATGGAAACCTGCACTATCTTTAATGATGGCGATACGTGCGCCACGGACAAATTCGATCAAACCATATTTGGTCAATTCTTCTGTCAACTTATCGATCTCCTCGCGGTGACCTGCAGTTTCAAAGACGATGTAGTCGTTGCGGATCACAACAACATTGGCACCATATTGACGTAATAAACGTTCTACATATACTTTTTCATTGACCACATCCGCAGGTACTTTATACAGCGCTTGTTCTTGCCAGATCACTTCATCATTGGTGTTATAATAGGCCTTGAGGATATCAATCTGTTTTTCCAGTTGACGACAAAGCTTACGTAAAACATCTTCAGCCTCCGTGATTACGATGGTAAAACGATGTATTCCTTCTACTTCAGAAGGGGAAGTATTCAAGCTTTCAATATTGATTTTTCTTCTTGAAAAAATTGTTGAGATCCGACCGATAAGACCGATTGAATTCTCTGTATATAGGGTGATGGTATATTCTTGTTTTTCCATGTTAAATTCTACTTTAAACGTATCTCAGATACCGATGTTCCTTGTGCAACCATTGGGAATACATTGTTTTCCTTACCTACCATCACTTCCAATAGATATGCTCCATCGTGATCAATCATAGTTTTCAGGGCATTACGCAGGTCTTTACGTTCCGAAATCTTCTGACCGTCGATGTAATAGCCTTTCGCTACAGCAACAAAGTCAGGACTCGTGATATTCACGAATGAATAACGTCTGTCGTGGAACAATTGCTGCCATTGGCGTACCATGCCCAAGAATTCATTGTTGAGGATCATGATTTTGACTTTTGCGCCAAATTGCATAATCGTTCCGAGCTCTTGGATCGTCATTTGTATACCACCATCACCGATGATTGCTACGACAGTTTTCTCTGGGGCGCCATACCAGGCACCGATTGCTGCCGGAAGACCAAAGCCCATTGTTCCTAAGCCTCCTGAGGTTACATTCGATTTGCTGTTGTTGAATTTGGCATAGCGACAAGTTACCATTTGGTGTTGACCGACGTCCGTTGTAATGATCGCATCACCACCCGTCAATTCATTCAACACATTGATGACCTCACCCATGGTCATAATATCGGTTTGTGGGTGAAGTTCATTTTGGATGACTTCCTTGATTTCTTCTTTTTCAAGTTCACGGAATTGTTCCAACCAAGCGGAGTGATCTGTAGCTTTTACCAATTCCGTCAGCATTGGAAGTGACTCCTTACAGTCGCCCCATACAGGTACGGTTGTCTGTACGTTTTTGTCAATCTCTGCTGGGTCTATATCCAAATGGATTACTTTTGCCTGTTTGGCATATTTGTCTAAACGACCTGTTACACGGTCATCGAAACGCATACCGATGGCTATTAAAACATCACATTCATTGGTCATGACATTTGGTGCATAGTTACCATGCATACCCAACATCCCGACGTGAAGTTTATGATCCGTTGGAAGTGCACTTAAGCCCATGACAGTGGATGCCGAAGGAATGCCAGTTTTCTCGATAAAAGCTTTGAATTCTTCCTCTGCTTTTCCAAGAATGATTCCTTGTCCAAAAAGAACAAATGGTTTTTTTGCATTGTTGATTAACTCGGCTGCCTGCTCAACATATTCTTTACGAACTTGTGGTGCAGGTCTGTAGCTACGTACGTGGTTGCATTTTTCATAACCGAAGTAATCGAACAATTGTAGCTGTGCATTTTTGGTGATATCGATCAATACCGGACCTGGACGGCCTGTGCTGGCGATATAAAATGCTTTTGCGAGTGCAGCTGGAATTTCAGTTGCGTCGGTGACTTGGTAGTTCCATTTGGTGACCGGTGCCGTGATATTGATGACATCTGTTTCCTGAAAAGCATCTGTTCCCAAGAGTGAAGCAAAGACCTGACCTGTGACACAGACGATAGGGTTACTATCGATCATGGCATCAGCCAGTCCAGTAACTAGGTTTGTTGCTCCAGGGCCACTTGTCGCAAAGACGACGCCTGTACGACCTGAAGTTCTTGCATAACCTTGCGCCGCGTGGATTCCACCTTGTTCATGGCGCACTAAAATATGCTTCAGACGATCCGTATAATCATAAAGGGCATCATAGATCGGCATAATTGCCCCTCCAGGATAACCAAATACGGTATCAACTCCTTCGCTCAATAAGGCCTCCAATACAGCTTTCGATCCCGAAATTTGTGTCGGAGTTTGCTGCGCTGTAGCGGCCTTATTTTCTGTTATTTCCAGTGTACTCATTACGTTGATTTTTTTATTGTTGATTATTCAGTCTTTTTAGTATTTAGATATTAGATCTGAGACATTAAGCGTCGATTGTTTAGGTCTCTATTTGCTTAATGTCTCTGTTTTTTATTTTCTATTGATCCGTTACACAGCCTTCTGAGGCATCGGCAACAGTTTTAGCATATTTGTATAAAACTCCTTTGCTAACTTTTAACGCTGGTTGTACCCAAGCGGCACGGCGTTGCGCGATCTCTTCATCGGAAATCAGCACATTGATGCTATTATTTACTGCATCGATCTCGATGATATCATCATCATGTACAAGACCGATCAATCCGCCTTTGTAAGATTCTGGTGTGATATGCCCTACGACAAAACCATGTGTTCCACCCGAGAAACGGCCGTCGGTGATTAAAGCAACAGATTTACCAAGGCCGGCACCAATAATCAAAGAGGTTGGTTTAAGCATTTCAGGCATGCCTGGCGCTCCAACAGGACCTTCATTTTTGATCACAACAACATCGCCTGGTTTGATTCTACCGGATGCGATACCCGCTACTAAATCATGCTCGCCATCGAATACGCGTGCAGGACCAGTGAATTTTTCACCTTCTTTGCCAGAAATCTTGGCAACAGAACCTTTCTCTGCTAAGTTTCCGTAAAGAATCTGTAAGTGTCCTGTAGCCTTAATAGGATCGCTCAATGGTTTGATAATCGGTTGATCATATTCCATGATTGATTTAACATCAGCCAAGTTTTCAGCGACCGTTTTTCCTGTTACCGTGATACAGTCACCATGAAGTAAACCTTCATTTAAAAGATATTTCATGACAGCCGGAGTTCCACCAAATTGCTGAAGATCTTGCATCAAATATTTACCAGACGGTTTAAAGTCAGCTAAAACCGGGGTTTCGTCACTCATGCGTTGGAAGTCGTCTTGCGTAATGTCTACGCCTACGGCTTTGCCTATTGCAATAAAGTGAAGTACTGCATTGGTACTACCACCCAAGATAACAATGGTACGTAGCGCGTTCTCAAATGCTTTACGTGTCATGATATCAGAGGGCTTGATATCTTTCTCAAGTAGCGTGCGGATATGTTGACCTGCTTCTAAACATTCATTTTTCTTTTCTTCCGAGATCGCAGGGTTGGAAGATGAGTATGGTAAGCTCATTCCCAAGGCTTCAATTGCAGAAGCCATGGTATTTGCTGTATACATTCCACCACAAGCACCAGCACCGGGGCAGGTATGTTTGATAATGCCTTCATAGTCTTCATCGGAAAGATTTCCGCAGATGCGTTGTCCCAATGCTTCAAATGCAGACACAATGTTTAATTCTTCACCTTTATAGTGTCCTGGAGCGATGGTACCGCCATATACCATTAAAGATGGACGGTCCAAACGGGCCATGGCCATAATAGCACCAGGCATGTTTTTGTCACAGCCAGGAATAGAGATCAAGCCATCATAATATTGTCCACCACAGATCGTTTCGATACTATCAGCGATCACATCACGGCTTACCAACGAATAACGCATCCCATCGGTACCATTGCTCATACCGTCACTGACGCCAATGGTTCCAAAGGTCAAACCCACTAAATCATTGTTCCAAACACCCTTCTTGACGATTTGTGCCAAATCATTTAAGTGCATATTACACGTATTACCATCATATCCCATGCTGGCAATACCGACCTGTGCTTTGTCCATGTCGGCATCTGTAAGACCGATACCATAAAGCATTGCTTTTGCAGCAGGTTGCGTTTCGTCTTGTGTAAATGTACGGCTGTATTTGTTCATTGCGTTTTCGCCGTTAGATGATGACTTCATAATTTTCGTTCTCTAATACTAAATTTTTATATCTTCTTTGGATTGATGCACCTATGCTGTGTTCCCAGGCTTCTTTGTAGATGACATCATCGACTTGTTTGATTCCGATAATTTCTGCCGCAGTCCCACATAAGAAAGCGCTGTCAGCAGTGTAAATGTCTTCTACCGTCAATTGCTTTTCAATGACTTCGAAGTTTAATTTTTTACAAATGTTTTTTACAGTCTGGCGTGTAATGCCCGGGAAGATATTCTTCACTGGCGGCGTATAGATTTTGAAATCCTTTTCGATGAAAATATTTTCACTGGATGCTTGGGCAACGTAGCCTTCGTGGTCGAGCATTAAAGCTTCGTCGTACCCCTTTCTGATTGCTTCTGTTGTTGCAAGGATGGAGTTTACATATTGCCCAGAGATCTTCGAGTCAATTTTAAACGACTTTGGATTCGGTCTTTTGATATCGGAGATACATACCTTTAATAGGTTTTGGCCAAGATATGGCCCCCATTCCCATGCTGCCATCATGATGGTTGCTTCGGTTGATGAGGTTAGGTGCATATTTGAACCAGTCAATACCAAAGGACGTATATACGCTTCTCTTAGGTTGTTGTTGGCCAGGAGCTCATAACAGATGTCGATCAGCTCTCGGTTGCTCCAGCGATACGGAATATTAACTGCTTCACACGATCTCTTTAAGCGATCGAAATGTAGGTCAGCTTTAAAGATACGCGGGCCATTGTGGGTATTATACGCACGTAAACCATCGAACACCGCATACCCATAATGCAGTGACTGTGCAAAGGGATCCAATGCAGCCTCGGAAGCTTTTACAAAAGCTCCATCTAAATAGATCAATGTGTTTTTATCGTAATATTTCATAACCCAAAATTTACCTTATGATAATAGTTCCCTTTGTTGTAATATTGGTGGTAAATCATGCTATCTCAAGCTTCTATAAAAACTTTCGATTTTCATTTCCTCAAGGTAGCAGGAATTACAATAATTGGCAATAGGTAAAGTGCTAATTTTGTATTTAGAATAAAATTTTATTAAATATATTTTTATAGAATTTTATTTTTTAATAATGCGTTTTGTTTGGTTTTATATTTTGTTAGTCGTATACCATATTTAAAATTGGTCTACATGGTCGAAAAATTATTTTTTGTTACAATGGTCTATTTTCTTCCTAAAATGAAGAAAATGTCAAAAAAACTTTAAAAAAAAAGCTTCCGATATTTCTATCGGAAGCTTTTTAGATTTTATAAAATCGATTTGATTTAATCTCCGATAATTCCTTCAGCAAGCACGGTAATGACATTGTCTTTTGCTTCCACAACACCACCTTTAATGAACACTTCTTGTTCACCTTTACCTTGTTGAATAATTACCTTTCCATCTTCCAAAGTAGAAACAATGGCAGCGTGGTCTTTCAAAATTTGAAAAGAACCCGCAGAGCCCGGTACAGTAACTGAAGTTACTTCGCCTTCGAATGCTAATTTGTCTGGAGTGATAATTGTTAATTTCATTATTCTTAGATATAATCTAGATTAAACTGCTTCTGCTAATAATTTTTTACCTTTTTCGATAGCATCATCGATGTTACCTACTAAGTTGAAGGCAGCTTCAGGGTACTCATCTACTTCGCCGTCAATGATCATATTGAAACCTTTGATGGTATCTTTGATGTCTACCAATACACCTTTTAAACCTGTAAATTGTTCTGCAACATGGAAAGGTTGAGATAAGAAACGTTGTACACGACGTGCGCGGTGTACAGTTTGTTTATCTTCTTCAGATAATTCGTCCATACCTAAGATGGCGATGATATCTTGCAATTCTTTATAACGTTGAAGAATTTCTTTTACACGTTGTGCTGTATTATAGTGTTCGTTACCTAAAACGGCAGGAGAAAGGATACGTGATGTAGAATCCAAAGGATCCACAGCAGGGTAGATACCTAACTCAGCAATTTTACGAGACAATACCGTAGTTGCATCCAAGTGAGCGAAAGTTGTCGCTGGAGCAGGGTCAGTTAAGTCATCGGCAGGTACATATACGGCTTGAACCGAAGTGATTGATCCGTTTTTAGTTGAAGTGATACGCTCTTGCATTAAACCCATCTCAGTTGCCAATGTTGGTTGGTAACCTACGGCTGAAGGCATACGACCCAATAGGGCAGATACTTCAGAACCTGCTTGTGTAAAACGGAAGATGTTATCGATGAAGAATAATACGTCACGGCCCTGACCTTCGCCATCACCGTCACGGAAGTATTCCGCTACTGTCAAACCTGATAAAGCAACACGTGCACGTGCCCCAGGAGGCTCGTTCATTTGACCGAATACGAACGTACATTTTGAATCTTTCATCAATTCGTGGTCAACAGTATCCAAAGGCCATTCGCCTTTTTCCATGCCTTCCATAAAATGCTCGCCATATTTGATGATACCAGACTCCAACATCTCGCGCAATAAGTCATTACCTTCACGTGTACGTTCACCTACACCAGCGAATACAGAAAGACCACCGTGACCTTTTGCGATATTGTTGATTAATTCTTGGATTAATACAGTTTTACCTACACCGGCACCACCGAATAAACCAATTTTACCACCTTTAGCATATGGCTCTAAAAGGTCAATAACTTTGATACCAGTAAAAAGTACTTCGGATTCAGTTGACAAATCTTCGAATTTAGGAGGTACGTTGTGGATAGGACGACCATTCTCTTTATTCAAATTTTGGATCCCGTCTATGGCATCACCAACTACATTGAATACACGACCTTTGATTTCTTCACCAACAGGCATTTTGATAGGAGCACCAGTATCGACAACTTCCATTCCGCGAACTAAACCTTCAGTTGCGTCCATGGCAATTGTACGTACACGATCCTGACCTAAGTGTTGTTGAACTTCTAATACAACACGTTGTCCATTTTCTTTTTGAATGTACAATGCATCGTAAATTTTAGGTAGATTTTCACTGTCGGCGAAGTTGACGTCAACAACTGGGCCGATAATCTGCGCTATTTTACCAATCTTGGGCATATTATAGGGACTAAATATTTATTAATCAATTTTATATAAGAGACATAAAAGGCCTCTTTTTTGGTCAGCAAAAATAAGGTTATTCGTTTTTAAAAACAAATAGAATTTGCAATTAAATTACAATTTTATTAATGTAGGTCAAAATGTTATCGATTGTAATTCTGTATGTTTCGATTTCTATACCTGCAAATATAGTTTTTCGCTTTTATCCGGCTAGGTATTTTTGAAGTTTACAGCTTTACTTCGTTGAATCTTTTGTTTGTTTTTAAGAATAGAACCTGATGAAATAAAATCGACCTGTAACGGAGTGTCTCAAGGAGTCGTTACAGGTCGATCAAAATAAATCTGCTATTTTATAAAAGCAGGACTATATTTTTTTATTTAGTTCGTCTTGCAACTGACGTTTGAGCAGTTGTTCTTTTTCCATGGATTTTTTGCGGAAAGTAGCGAATTCTTCTTGCGATTGCTCAGCTGTTTTTTGGAATTCCACCGTGTCCACTTTAGCTTTCCGATAAGAAAATAAAAAGATAAATGCTGCTACTGCCAATACCGCAATGATCGTCCAGACCACTGTACTATAAAATGTTTTTGATGTGCTGATTCCTAAGAACGAGAAACTTTCTGTTTTTTCTTTCTCCTGTGCCAGCTGATCTTTTAAAACCTGAATAGAATCCTGTAGAGTTTTGGTATTTGATGTATAGTTACTGGAAGATGATTTCAAGGAGCTGATCTCTTTGTGAAGTTTTGCTACGGTATCAATTACATTCCGTTTTACAATATCAAGATTGGTTTTCCGCACCATCTTGAAATCATAGTTGTTTTTCGAAATATAATTCAAGTGGTCAAATTGATTTGCCAAACTTCCTTTTTTTAATCCATCCGGACTGTACTTGAAGGCATTATCCTGTTGTGCTGCTGTGGTGGCGGGAGCCGCAGCGGGAGTTTGTGCTTCCAATAACGTATGTGATGAAATAAATAAAATCGTAAAGAATATAAATGCTAATCTCAATTTGCTCATGTTGTTTATTTTATAAAATGCGTTAATTCAGCTTATCCTAATTGTAAAACTAGGATATACCTGTGATAAATATAAGGAATTATTGAAAAAACGAAAATGGAAAGTGAAATATATTCCTATTCTGTGCCTGATTTCTGGTCGTGTTCCTACGATTCGATAGACCAGCTGGGCAAATAGCGTAAGAAGGACATGATCTTTTCCTTATAGATAGCTGTATTCAGTTTGAAATAGTAGGCTCCTTTTTTAGAATTTTCTTTATCCTTTTCCTGTAGTTTGATAATTAGATCAGAAGAAAGCAGTTTTCGGCTAAAATTGCGTTTATCCAATTCGATATTGTATACCCCCTCGTAGAGCGCAGCAATCTGAGGAATCGTGAATTTCTCGGGTAGCAACTCGAATAAAATCGGATACATGGCTGCTTTCATGCGTAAACGATGCTGTGCTGAAGAAATCATTTGGTCATGATCGAAGATCAATGCTGGATGCTGCTGTAATGGAAACCATTTGGCTTCGTAATCGTCACTTAGGATATGTTTGTATTGTTGTGTATCAATCAATGCAAAATAACAGATACTGACAACCCGATCATTCGGTTCACGTTTAGGTTCTCCAAATACACTACACTGCTCCATGTATACATTTTCAAGTCCGGTTAACTGTCTGAGTACTCGGCTCGCAGCCTCTTCCGGACTTTCGTCAGATTGAACGAAACCGCCCATTAGACTCCATTTATTTCTTTCTGGTTCGAAGTCTCGTTTAATTAAAAGCACTTCTAGGGATTCGCCGTTAAATCCAAATATGATGCAGTCTACCGCCAAAAGGATCCCTGAATCTTTTTTATAATATTCCATCGTCTATCGTTTTATCTTTTTATCTGACTTTATCCCATTTATTCACTGAGCAAAACTATGTAAAAAAGTAAATAGCTAAAAATAAGTATAATAATTGTCTGATATGTCCCGCTAAAATGCTTTTGTACGCCAATAACAAAGACTCGGGTTAATCATAATTTGCTGGGATGAAGTTAGCTCAATTTTTTAAATATGAAAATTTTCTTTCATATTTAAAAAATTAAATGTTTATTTGACACTAATTATTTTTAAAGTGCTAACTTTACGAAAGGAGTATTGAAAAATAAGGCGTTAGAAACAATTATAAGTTATAAACCAAATTCAGCAAAAATGAATAAATCGTATGTCATTGGCGTGGACTATGGAAGTGATTCAGTCCGTTCGGTATTGGTCGATGCTAACAATGGCGAGGAAATAGCTTCTTCAGTATTTTATTATCCGCGTTGGAAAAGAGGTGAGTATTGTGATGCCGCTTCCAGTCAGTTCAGGCAACACCCTTTGGATTACATCGAGGGATTGGAGGCGACAATAAAGGATTGTTTGCTTAAATCGGGGTTGAATAATATCGGAGCTGCTGTAAAAGCAATTTCCGTTGATACAACGGGATCGACTCCAGTTGCCGTCAATGCGCAAGGAGTTCCCTTGGCTCTGCTTGACGAGTTTAAAGATAATCCCAATGCGATGTTTGTCTTATGGAAAGATCATACTGCTGTTCAAGAGGCTAAAGAGATTAATCTTCATAATCAAAATAGTGCAGTAGATTATCTGAAGTATGTGGGTGGTGTCTATTCTTCAGAGTGGTTCTGGGCCAAATTGCTTCATGTTTTTAGAGTAGATGAGCAGGTAAGGGATGCAACATTCAGTTGGGTTGAACACTGCGATTATATTCCCTTTTTATTAACAGGTGGTGTAGATGCCTCCGCGATCAAACGTGGCGTATGTGCGTCAGGGCATAAGTCGCTTTGGGCTGAAGAATTCGGTGGGTTACCTTCGAACGTATTTTTTTCTACCCTTGACCCTTTGCTGGATGGCTTTGTGGATCGCTTGTTTTCTGATACCCATACTTCAGATAAGCCCGCGGGCCAGCTTTCGGAGGAATGGGCGCAACGGTTGGGCCTTACAACATCGGTGGTTGTTGGGATAGGTGCATTTGACTGTCATATGGGAGCAGTTGGGGGGCAAATAGAGCCGTATTATCTGAGCAAGGTAATGGGGACTTCTACTTGTGATATGTTGGTGGCCCCTAAAGAAGAGGTGCAGCATACGTTGGTCAAAGGAATCTGTGGTCAAGTGGATGGTTCGATCATTCCGGGGATGATCGGTATGGAGGCCGGTCAGTCCGCATTTGGAGACGCTTATGCCTGGTTGAAACAAATTTTATTGTGGCCAACGAAAAATCTGGTTCAAGGAGTTGATGGAATCACTGAGACTATGGGAGAACAACTTCTAGCAGCTTTGGAAGAAAAGCTACTGACCAGTTTAAGTGAACAGGCAGCACTTCTGCCGGTAACAGCAAGTTCAGAGTTAGCCTTGGATTGGCTTAATGGCCGCCGAACTCCGGATGCAGATCAATCTTTGAAAGGTGCAGTTACGGGTTTGCATCTTGGAACAGATGCTCCCAGAATCTTCCGTGCCATTGTTGAAGCGACATGCTTTGGAGCGAAGGCCATTGTGGATCGATTTGTAGAGCAGGGTATTCCTGTTAAAGGTTTGATCGGCTTAGGGGGAGTGGCAAAAAAATCACCTTTTATTATGCAAATGATGGCCAATGTGATGAACATGCCTATTCGTATCCATAAGAGTGAACAGACTTGCGCTATTGGTGCAGCCATGTTCGCGGCGACTGCAGCAGGGCTGTATGACCGTGTTGAGGATGCCATGGAAGCAATGGGGCAAGGTTTTGAACGAACCTATGTGCCAGAGGATAAATGGGTAGTTCTCTATGCCGAGCGTTATGAACGTTACAAGGCCCTGGGCGCTTTTGTCGAAGGAAAAGAGTTATTGTCTATTACCGTTTAATCATCGAAATTTTAACCATGTATAATTCAATTAAAGAGGAAGCCTACCATTGCAATATGCAATTGCCCCAGCTGGGTCTTGTGCTTTTTACATTTGGAAATGTCAGTGTTGTCGATCGTCAGCATGAAGTTTTTGCCATAAAACCGAGTGGTGTCCCTTACGAGGAGCTTTCACCGGAACATATGGTGATTGTTGACTTTGAAGGAAATGTGGTTGAAGGTCATCTTAGACCCTCATCAGACACGAAAACGCATGCCGTATTGTATAAACATTGGAAGGAAATCGGAGGGATCACCCACACGCACTCTACTTATGCGACAGCTTGGGCACAGAGTCAACGCGATATTCCGATTTTCGGAACTACTCATGCAGATCATCTGACGGTAGATATTCCTTGTGCCCCACCGATGAATGATGAGATGATTGCAGGAAACTATGAATATGAAACGGGCTTCCAGATTATCAATCATTTCGCTGAAAATAAGCTGGATCATAAAGAGGTGGAAATGATCTTAGTTGGTAACCACGCGCCGTTTGCTTGGGGTAAAACCGGAATAAAGTCTGTTTATAACAGTGCAGTATTGGAACAGGTTGCTAAAATGGCCTGGTTGACGGAACAGATCAATCCGAATGCACCTCGATTAAAGCCTGCGCTGATCAAAAAACATTATGAACGGAAGCATGGGACAAATGCCTATTATGGTCAATAATTCTGAACAATAAAAAACTATAGCAAAAACTACAATTTAAAATGAATATCAATTTAAAAGAACTTGAGGTCTGGTTTGTGGTGGGAAGCCAAGACTTATATGGAGAAGAAACCTTGCACCAAGTTGCCTTACACGCTGAGGAAATAGCCAATTATTTACATGGGCAAGCGGCGATTCCTGTGGCCGTAAAATATAAACCGATCGTCAAAAATACGGACGAGATTTATGCAACATTGGCAGCCGCCAATAGTGAAAAAAACTGTATTGGGGTCATTACCTGGATGCATACATTTTCACCTGCAAAGATGTGGATCAGGGGATTAAAAGCCTTGCAAAAGCCATTATTGCACCTGCATACGCAGTATAACCAGGATATCCCATGGAATAGCATCGATATGGATTTTATGAATCTCAATCAAAGTGCGCATGGGGATCGTGAATTTGGACATATCGTTAGCCGCTTAAAAATAGGTCGTAAAGTCGTTACCGGGCATTGGCAAGATGCGGAAGTATTGGAACGGATCAATGTTTGGTCGCGTGCAGCCGCAGGCTGGCATGACTGGCAGGGAGCTAAGTTCGCACGGTTCGGCGATAATATGCGTTATGTGGCTGTTACAGATGGTGATAAAGTGGAGGCAGAGTCGCAATTTGGTTTCGCTGTAAATACCTATGCCATTGGTGATTTGGTGGAGGTAATCAACGCAAGTACTGAAGCGGAAATCGAGATTTTATTAGCGGAGTACGAAGCGACTTATGAGCTAGCTGAAAATGTGAAAGCCGGCGGTGAATATCGTGCTAACCTCATCGAAGCAGCTAAAATTGAAATTGGTCTGCGGAAGTTTTTGGAACAAGGCAACTTTAAAGGTTTTACAGATACTTTTGAGGATCTGCATGGCATGGTACAACTTCCTGGTTTGGCAGTACAACGTTTAATGGCTGAAGGTTATGGTTTTGCCGGTGAAGGGGATTGGAAGACCCCGGCTTTGGTGCGCGCTTGCAAAGTAATGGGGGGCGGATTAGCGGGAACGACAGCATTTATGGAAGACTACACCTACCATTTTGATCCGCAGAACCCTATGGTACTTGGCTCACACATGTTGGAAGTGGACCCCGCTTTAGCAAATGGAAAACCACGCATAGAAGTACATCCGCTAGGAATTGGCGGCAAGGCAGATCCAGCCCGTTTGGTTTTCAATGGCCAGAGCGGAGATGCATTGAATGCCTCTTTGGTTGACATGGGGACGCGTTTTCGTTTGATCGTGAATAAAGTGCAAGGTATCGCTGTCGAAGAGGAATTACCCAAGCTTCCTGTTGCGCGCGTATTATGGAAACCGCTACCAGATATGAAAACAGGTTGCAGTGCCTGGATTGTGGCAGGAGGGGCACACCATACCGCCTACAGCTTGAGCTTAACACCAGAATATCTGGAAGATTTTGCACGAATTGCCGGACTGGAATATGTTTTGATCGACGAAGATACTACGGTTGCGAAACTCGAAGATCAATTGAAATGGAATGAACTTTATTATTTACTCAGTAAATAATAACCTAAGCCATTTATACCTGCTCTTCGGGTTTAAATGGCTTATTGATAATAACCAATTTGGGAAATATGGAAAAATTTGCAACGGTAGATTACATCATCTTCGTAATTTACTTCTTTATTGTAGCCGGCTATGGCTACTGGATTTATCGTAAAAAAACGAATAGTTTAAGCAGCAGCAAAGACTACTTTTTGGCAGAAGGATCATTGACCTGGTGGGCCATTGGCTCTTCGTTGATCGCATCGAATATTTCTGCCGAACAGTTTATTGGGATGAGCGGTAATGGTTTTGAGGTCGGTATTGCTGTAGCCGCTTACGAACTCATTGCTGCGGTAGCGTTGATTATTGTTGCGGTTTGGTTTATTCCGGTCTATCTGAAAAACAAGATTTTCACGATGCCTCAGTTTTTGAATAACCGGTACAATGAAACGACGAGTCTCATCATGGCAATTTTCTGGTTGTTTTTATATGTTTTTGTCAACCTGACATCGATTTTATATCTAGGGGCAATCGCCATTTCGAGTATGGCTGGTGGCGGAGATAGCTTTCATACCATAACAGTTGCTTTAGCCGTTTTTGCCGTCATCATTACCTTAGGCGGAATGCGTGTCATTGGTTTTACAGATGTTATTCAGGTTGTTGTATTAATTATCGGCGGTATAGCGACGACCTATGTGGCATTGACTTTAGTCAGCGAACACTTCGGTTTGGGACAGGATGCTTTGGCTGGATTCAATAAGCTGATGGAAGATTCTCCAGAGCATTTTAACCTATTTGTCGATAAACCAGGACCGGGTGCCAGTCAGGAAGATATCAATAAGTATCTTATGCTGCCTGGAATAGGGATGTATCTTGCCGGAATCTGGATTGTCAATTTAAATTATTGGGGTTGTAATCAATACATCACACAACGCGCTTTGGGAGCTGATTTAAAGACCGCACGCACAGGGATTCTGTTTGCGGGATTTCTAAAATTATTTATGCCGATAATCGTCATGCTTCCGGGGATAGCCGCTTATGTGCTTTATAAAAATGGGGCGCTGCAACACGAAATGGCTCCTGGAGGGGTGTTTCATGCCGATAATGCATATTCGGCGATATTGGGTTATCTGCCAAATGGTATGAAAGGGCTTGCTTTGGCGGCACTTACAGCTGCAATTGTGGCCGGATTGGCCGGAAAAGCAAATAGTATCGCAACGATTTTTACATTGGATATCTTTAAAAAATACATCAACAAAGATGCGAGCGAAGCAAAAATGGTCTGGGTTGGAAAGATAACAATTGTGATCTCTATTCTACTTTCTGTTTTATTTACCTGGAATGATGCCTTAGGAATTGGTGGGGCTGGTGGCTTTACCTTTATTCAAAAATATACAGGCTTTATCAGTCCGGGTGTTTTTGCGATGTTTTTGCTAGGTATGTTTTGGAAAAGGACGACGGGCGCAGCCGCCATTACAGGCCTTGTCACGGGATTTGTGTTGTCTGTATTTTTTAACGAGTTTGCGACAAAAGTCTTCGGACCAGAAACATGGATCTATACGGCGTATCTTAACAAAGCGGGTGTTTATGAGATTCCATTTCAGATATGTATGGGATTAGCATTTGTATTTACGATGATCGCTATGATCGGCGTCAGTTTATTCGGACCGAAAGTCAACCCAAAAGCATTTGTCTTGGATCGATCGATGTTTAAAGTGGAACCATCCGTATTGGCATTAATTGTTGTGACTTTATTGTTGGTGACCGCTATCTATGTACGTTTTTGGTAGAAATGTTGCCATTTGAATAATTAAAAGATTATGAACCATTCCTAATGAAAATTAGGAAGCCTCCATCAGACCGATGGAACAAAACTTAATTGCAGATGAATAAGAAAATTATTATTGGTTTGTTGACTTGTGCTTCATTAGCCTATGGCTGCCAGTCTTCATCAACTCAAAATAAACAGGCAGCGAGTTTAGCTGATTCTACTTCCGGCCAAGCTTTCAATAGCCAGATTGATGGTAAAGAAGTTCAACTATTCCAGTTGAAGAATAACAAACTCGCTATTACATTGACAAATTATGGCGCACGCCTGGTGAGTTTAACAGTTCCAGATAAGGACGGTAAAGCGACTGATGTGATTTTGGGATATGATTCGGCCAAAGAATACAAGGATAACTATAATAATTTTTACGGCGCAATTGTAGGGCGTTATGGGAATCGAATTGGGAAAGCATCATTTAAATTGAATGGTGAAGTGTATGCGCTGGAAAAGAATGATGGTGCGAATTCACTTCATGGTGGCACTAACGGGGTGTATAATAAAGTGTGGGATGTGGTTAGTAGTACGGCGACTTCAATCACTTTGGCCTATACCTCACCTGATAAAGAAGCGGGTTATCCGGGAACGGTCAAGATGGAGGTTACATACACGTTGGAAGATAATGGTAGTTTGGCTATTGATTATCAAGCAACAACGGATAAAGAGACGGTGTTAAATCTGACCAATCATGCTTATTTTAATCTCAATGGGGCCGGAGATTCTTCTATTTTGGATCATGAACTTCAAATTGATGCAAAAGCAATTACCGAAGTGGACAATACCTTGATACCAACAGGAAAGAGCTTGCATGTAGCGGGTACAGCATTCGATTTTACAAAGCCAACACTTGTTGGAGCCCGTATAGAAGATGAAAATGCGCAATTGAAGATCGGAAAGGGTTATGACCATAATTTTGAACTTAACAAGAAGGATGGCTTTCAAAAAGTAGCATGGGTGTATGCTGCAAAGACGGGTATCCAAATGGAGGTATTTACAACGGAGCCCGGGCTGCAATTTTACAGTGGCAATTTTATGAAGGATTCGGACCCTAAAGGGAAAGAGGGAAAAGTTTATCCTTTCCGTTCTGCCTTCTGTTTGGAAACGCAACATTTCCCTGATGCGCCAAATCATCCCAATTTTGCATCAACGGTATTAAAACCTGGCGAAAAATATAGCTCAAAAACTACCTACCAATTTAGTGTGAAATAATAAAGTCGATATGATGAAGCTAAGATTAAAATTAGGCGTTGTTTTTACGCTGGCCACTGGATTACTGTATGGACAGAGTCGTGTAAGATTGGAAACAGCACAGCAGGAGCAGACTATAAGTCGACATATCTATGGGCATTTTGCCGAACATTTGGGACGTTGTATATATGATGGATTTTATGTCGGGGAGAAAAATGACTCGATTCCGCATGCTGACGGTGTCCGGAAAGATGTTATCGAAGCCCTTAAGAATTTGAACATCCCCAATTTGCGTTGGCCGGGTGGATGTTTTGCCGATACGTATCATTGGAAGGATGGGGTTGGGCCCAAAACCCAGCGCCCTGCTATCGTAAACAACTGGTGGGGAGGTGTGACAGAAGATAATTCCTTTGGTACACATGATTTTCTCAATATGTGTGAATTACTGGGTGCAGAACCTTATCTGGCCGGTAATGTGGGGAGCGGTGAGGTGCAGGAACTTGCCGATTGGGTTCAATATGTGAATTTTAAAGGCGAGAGCCCTATGTCGGACTGGAGACGTAAAAATGGTCGGCAAGAGCCTTGGAAAGTGAAATTCTGGGGCGTAGGAAATGAAGCCTGGGGCTGTGGCGGAAACATGACCGCCGATTACTATACAGACATCTATCGTAAATACGCCACGTTTATGTCGGATTGGACCAATGGAAGTGGCTTATATCGAATCGCTTCTGGAGCCAATAGTGCGGATTACAATTGGACGGAGACATTGATGAAGAAAATTCCGGCTGGTTTGATGAAAGGTATGGGACTTCACCACTATGCCGTGATCAACTGGAATAAAAAGGGCTCTGCAACGGCCTATTCGGAAGAGGAGTATTTCAAAACCATGAAATCAGCTTGGTTTATGAATGAGCTGGTGGAAAAGAATATTGCAATTATGGACAAATACGATCCCAAAGGGCTTGTGGATCTGATTGTAGATGAATGGGGAGGTTGGTATGAGGTAGAGCCTGGTACGAATCCGGGTTTTCTTTATCAACAAAATACCATGCGTGATGCCATGATTGCTGGAATGACACTGAATATTTTTAATAACCATGCCCGTCGCGTGAAGATGGCCAATCTAGCACAAGCTGTCAATGTATTGCAGGCTGTTATTTTGACTAAGGGTAAGAGTATGATTTTAACGCCAACCTATCATGTGATGGAAATGTATAAGGTGCATCAGGATGCGAAATTAATTCCGATCTCTCTTCAATCAACTGATTTGGAGTTTAAAAATGAGAAAATTCCTGCAGTGTCTGTTTCTGCCTCACAGGATAAACAAGGGCGTACACATATCTCCTTGGTGAATATTGATCCAAAAAAGAAAAATAAGATACAGGTAGATTTAGGTGCAGTGAAGGTTGGAAAAGTAACAGGTAGAATACTCACTGCTGCGCATCTACGTGATTACAATTCGTTTGAGAAACCCGCAACAATTACACCGGTTGTGTACAATAATGCAAAGCTTGTGCATGGTACAATTGAAGTCGAAATTCCAGCATTTTCTGTTATTGTATTGGAATTAACATAAGAAAGTGTGGATACCTATATAATTCAAAATTAATGAACAAATAATTACAGATGAAGAAAGTTGTATCGTTGATGCTAGTGCTAGCGAGTTTAGGCTTTTCAGCTGCGGCACAGTCACCAATTAAATTAAATATACAGTTAGATAAACCTACAGGCAACATATCGCCACATATGTGGGGAGTCTTTTTTGAGGACATCAATCTTGGCGCAGACGGAGGAATCTATGCTGAATTGGTAAAGAATAGATCATTTGAGTTTGATCAGCCTTGGATGGGCTGGAAAAAGTTGGAAAATGGTCCCGAGGGTACTTATTTGTTGCTAAACGATAGTAAGCGTAAAGGGAACAATCGTTATTTAAGGCTAAACAATGCAGCTAATCTGAAATTAGGCCTGCAAAACGAAGGGTTTAGAGGAATAGGAGTGAAAGCGGGTGCAGCATACGAGTTTTCTGTACAGTACCAAAGTGCTACCCAGGGCATGAAAATCCATGTTGAGCTGATCGATCAACAGAATAAGGTTATTGGGGCAGCTGAACTTCCGCTTGACCCCGTAGCATCATGGTCCGAAGCTGCTGTCAAATTTCCTGTTAACCAAACTACAGATAAAGCCAAGTTAAATGTTTGGTTTACAGGAACGGGTACTTTAGACGTAGATATGCTTTCGTTATTTCCAGTAGACACCTGGAAAGGTAGACCGAAAGGTTTGCGTAAAGACATGGTCCAAATGCTTGCCGATATGAAACCTGGCTTTATCCGTTTTCCAGGAGGCTGTATTGTTGAGGGGAAAGATTTAGCCAATCGATTTCAATGGAAAAAAACAGTTGGACCAATTAGTGAACGAGAGTTAATTATTAACCGATGGAATACTGAATTTAAACAGCGGTTGACACCTGATTATTTTCAGACCTTTGGTTTAGGATTTTATGAATACTTTTTGCTGGCAGAAGATATCGGTGCATCTCCAGTTCCCATTCTCAATTGCGGCATGGCCTGTCAATTTAATACGGCGGAACTTGTGCCATTGGATGAACTTGAACCCTATGTTCAAGACGCTCTGGATCTGATTGAGTTTGCTAATGGTCCAACAGATACAAAATGGGGGAAATTACGGGCGGATATGGGACACCCCGAGCCTTTCCATCTCAAAATGCTGGGGGTTGGAAATGAAAATTGGGGGCCGCAATATATCGAAAGGTTGACCGTCTTCAAGAAAGCGCTGAACGAAAAGCATCCAGAGATCAAAATTATCGCCAGTTCGGGCACTGATCCCGAGGGGGATCGCTTTGATTTCTTAAATGATAAGCTGCGGGCGATGAATATCAATATCATTGATGAACATTATTACCGCCCACCATCCTGGTTTCTATCTAGCGCCAATCGTTATGATAATTACGCTAGGAATGGGGTGAAAATTTTCGCGGGGGAATACGCTTCGCATACAACGCGACCAAACGGTCCAGGGAAAAGTACTTGGGAGGCTGCCCTCTCTGAGGCAGCTTTCATGACGGGGCTGGAACGAAATGGCGACGTGGTGGAGATGGCATCTTATGCACCATTATTCGGTCATGTCGATGGCTGGCAATGGTCACCGGATTTAATTTGGGTTGATAATTTGCAAGTATATGGCACACCGAGCTACCAAGTACAAAAATTATATGCGACCAATAAAGGGACAAGCATTGTGCCGATCAAACGGGATGGTGAATCCGTAGCAGGAAAAGATAGCCTATATGCTTCAGCAGTATATGATACGGCATCGCAGCAACTCATTGTGAAAGTTATCAATTACAATAGTAAGCCGATGAAAGTGAATCTTGATGTGGATTCGAAGAAAAAACTGAATGCTACGGCACAGATTATTACGCTGGCCAATGCAGACCTTGATGTGAGCAATAGTCTGGAAGAACCTTTAAATATTCGTCCAAAAGACAGTACGGTTGTATACAACGGTAAGAAGCTTGTTCAAACATTTGCGCCATACTCCTTTACGCTGATTAAATTGTCTGCGAAATAAGATGAATATCTGCATGCTCTTTTTTATTACTCTGATGCTATTTACGAATAATTTGTTTGCACAGGTAAAGGAATCGGATCTGACCGCTTACTTAATGGTTTATTTTAAGGATGAAAGCCATGGTCTATATGTTGCAGTCAGTCAGGATGGCTATTCGTTCACAGATATCAATAAGGGTAGACCAATTATTGCTGGTGATAGTATTGCACAGCAGAAAGGTATTCGAGATCCCTATATCATGCGCGGAAAGGATGGTTATTTTTATATGGTCATGACGGATTTACATATCTACGGACAAAAGCAAGGGTATAGAAATACGGAATGGGAGCGCGACGGAGTCGCATTTGGCTGGGGCAACAATCGGGGTATTGTCTTAATGAAATCGGCTGATTTAATTCAGTGGACTCATACGGAGCTATACTTGGAGAAAGCCTTTAAAGGCTGGGAAAATGTGGGCTCCTTTTGGGCGCCGGAACTCATCTATGATGATCGGAATGGTAAAATGATGATTTATTTTACGATGCGGTTTGGCAATGGACTGAATCAACTCTATTATGCTTACTTAAATAAGGAGTTTACAGCATTTGAATCGGAACCACAGCTTTTGTTTCAATATCCCAAAGCAAATAAGAATTATATCGATGGGGACATTACCCGGGTAGGCAACAAATATCATCTTTTTTATGTTGCTCATGACGGAGTTCCAGGTATTAAACAGGCTGTTTCAGACCACCCAAATGGACCCTATCAGTATGATGAGCGGTTTTATGATCCGGAGCCAAAGGCCTGCGAGGCTCCAAATGTCTGGAAAAGGATAGGGGAAGAAAAATGGGTGTTAATGTATGATATCTATGGGATATCACCACATAATTTTGGCTTCAGTGAAACAACAGATTTTAAAAATTTTGTTGATCTGGGGCATTTCAATGTGGGTAAAATGAAATCTACTAATTTCAGTTCGCCTAAGCATGGGGCGGTCATTCCAATAACAAAGAAAGAGTTGGAACGATTAGCCAAACATTGGCAGTTTGATTTGTCGATACAAAAGAAATAATGCTGGGCATTTATAAATGAAGTAACCTTGTTATGAATAGAATAAAGTTAATATCCATCATAGGGGCTATTGGTGTAATGATAGCTTCGTTGCGCCCTGTATCGGCGCAGGAATATAAATCTGGCCCCTCGGAAAAAGATTTCGCAGGTTATCTATTTACCTATTTTAAAGGCAATGCAGTTGCGGATGAAGCCGTGTGTTTTGCGATTAGTACCGACGGTTATACATTCAGGGCGCTGAACAACAATCAGCCCATATTGGATTCTAAAATCATCAGCAGTACTGGTGGGGTAAGGGATCCTCATATTTTAAGGGCTGAAGACGGAAAATCATTTTATATGGTGTTAACGGATATGACTTCATCCAAAGGATGGGATTCTAACCGGGCTATGGTTTTGTTAAAGTCTACGGATTTGATCCACTGGGATCATCATGTGATTAATATTCAACAACGCTATCAAGGACAGAAGGACTTAAAAAGGGTTTGGGCACCGCAGACTATATTTGATCCTGGCGCAGGTAAATATATGGTTTACTGGTCCATGAAATACGGAGATCAACCCGATGTGATTTATTATGCTTATGCAAATCGTGATTTTACAGATCTGGAGGGAGAACCTAAGGTATTGTTCTTGCCTAAAAACGGTCAATCTTGTATAGATGGGGATATTATTGTTAAAAATGGTTTGTTCCATTTGTTTTATAAAACAGAGGGGAATGGGAAAGGGATAAAACAGGCGATCACAGACTCATTGACTTCAGGGAAATGGGTTGAACAACCTGGTTACAAACAGGCGACCGCAGATGATGTGGAAGGATCCGGGATTTTTAAACGCAATCAATCCGACACCTATATCTTGATGTATGATGTTTATAAAAAGGGAAAATACCAGTTTTGTGAATCTCAGGATTTAGATCATTTTAAAGCGATAGATCAACAGATTGATATGGATTTTCATCCTAGACATGGTACCATTTTACCGCTTTCGAGAAATGAATTGAACAGATTGGTAAAGCATTGGGGAAAACCAGCTGGAATCACCTTGAATCATGTAAAGAACCCCATATTGGAAGGATTTTATGCAGATCCAGATGTGTTGTATTCTAATAAGACAAAAAGATACTATATCTATCCGACGAGTGATGGCTTTGATGGCTGGGGTGGATATTACTTCAAAACTTTTTCTTCCACTGATCTGAAAGAATGGAAAGATGAGGGGGTAATATTAGATTTAAAAAGAGATGTATCGTGGGGCAACCACCATGCTTGGGCGCCTACCATTGCAGAAAAGAAAGTCAAGGGTGGGTATAAATATTATTATTATTTTACAGCAGCTCAGAAAATCGGTGTTGCGGTAGCGGACTCGCCAACGGGACCTTTTAAGGATTCCGGGAAACCGTTGATAGATTTCAAACCAAATGGTGTAAAGGGGGGGCAAGAGATCGATCCGGCTATTTTCACTGATCCCAAAACCGGTAAAAGTTATCTTTATTGGGGAAATGGTCATCTTGCTGTAGCCGAACTCAATAAGGATATGGTCACAATCAAGGAAAATACGATCAAATTATTGACACCTGATCGAACATTTCGTGAAGGAACCTATGTCTTCTTCCGGAAAGGGATTTATTATTTCCTATGGTCGGAAAATGATACGCGCAGCGAAAATTATCGAGTTCGTTATGGTACTTCAACCTCTCCTATGGGACCAATTCAAATCCCCGAAGATAACCTTATTTTGCAGAAAGATGTTGCTCTTGGAATTTATGGCACGGGACATAATTCGGTCTTACAGCTACCAGGAAAAGACGAATGGTACATTGTTTATCATCGATTTAGCTATCCTAAGGGAATTACGATGGGAGACGCTGCTGGGTATAACAGAGAAGTGTGTATGGACAAATTGCAGTTTGGCCTGGGTGGGAAGATTCTTCCAGTCGTACCGAGCCATTAAAATGGCCTATTACCCAAAGAGGTTACTGGTGAATTTTAATTTAATCCCCAGCTGGAAGTTATTGATCGTTTTAAATATTTCTTTAATGGTTGCCTTTTCAATATTTGTCAGACTGTCCATCGGTACATAATTGTTTGGGCTTAGTTTGGCTATCCGAATCTGATTCGCTTGATTTTTCAGGCGAATCGACATCAGGTAGTAGTAAGATTGATGCAATTCTTCATATTGTTCCTGCCTGAAAATCCCCAATTCGAGTAGCTGTTTGAGTCTTCCACCGGTATTTTCCTCATAAATTCGGTTTTTCAGGGCATATACACGAACCAAATCAACAATAGGTGTCATTGCTTTTTTTATGTTGAAGACTTCGGAAGATCCGATAGTTTGCGTTTTTATCGCCTTAAAAAATGTTAGCGGAGGTTCATACTGTAGGGCATTTTTTGCGATAAATGTAAAAAAGCGCTCGTTGGGTTTTTGTAATTCGATATTGAGAAACTCTTTAAGCTGGTCTATAATGTGTTGGTCACCATACAGTCGGCGACAGTCAAAGAATGTTGAAAACTTAATTGCATTCTCGGGAATACTTTCTTCGATCCATTTTTTGTAGTTGTTTTTCCAATGTGAAAGTGAATGTGTCCATTCAGGATTGCTAGCCATATATCCTCCTGTACAATAGCTGAAACCTATTGTATTTAAATGATCAGATACACGACTTGCAAAGTCCAGGAAATAATCGCGGACGAGCTCACGCTGTTCATTGGCTTTATCTTCATAAATAATCGCATTATCCTGATCTGTCATCAAAGTTTGTTCTTTTCTCCCTTCACTACCAGTCACCATGAAGACAAATTTTGCCGGCGGTTCGCCGATCTCTTCGATTACTTTTTCGATTACTTTTAATGCAATACTGTCCGCTACAGTTGTAATCACTTGATTGGCAATTTCAGCATTTACTCCCCTTCCGAGCAATTGATGGATAATTTCTGGAACGTTGTTCCACTTTTCACGCAATTCGTCTAAAGTTTCTGCTAGTTTGACCGATTGAATAAATACGAGTGGAGATTGTCCTTGCTCACTCAATAATCTATTTCGACTTAGGAATCCAACGTAATTCCCTCCTTTTTCAACGAGAAGGTATCTTGATTTTGTCCGGAACATTTTTAGCACAGCTTCATAGAGATAAGCTTGATCGGGAATACTGACAATGGGATTGTCCATTGCTTCGCTAATCGGACGGTCAGCAGCTATCTGTAGAGCAAGGACATTATCCCGCAAGGTCATATCTGTAGCATAGCCGATAATGCCATTTTCGTCTTTGATAAAGACACAACTTACCTTTTGCTTGGCCATCGTCTTCGCAACCTCAAAAATGGGGGTTTCAGCGGCACAGGCAACAATATCTTTGTAGGTGATATGTTCTATCTTTCGTGAATACAATTGATCCGCAGCAAAGTAGCTCTCCTCAAAAGACGCTGGGGATTTGACAAAGTGTGAAAACTCCTCATCTAACATCCTTTTTCCAAAAGAATTGGTGAAGAAATGAAAGAACTCTTCGTTAGCATTACAAAGCTCAATAAAATTTTTCCTTGGTAATCGATAGATGATTGTACCTTTCTTGGCGATGACAGATTTTAACGCTTTTGTCCGATTCAATAAGACCGAAATACCGCCAAAACAATAAGGCATATGATGGATTTCTACTAATCGTTTATTATCTGAAGCATCTAAGAAAAATGTTTCGTATTCTCCTTCGAAGATTAAGTCTACTCCATCCATATCGGTAATATTCTGTCGATAGACCAGGGTGTCTTTGGAGAAACGATGTTCATAAAGTATATCGACGATACTTTGCTGAAGGGTTTCGGGCAATGCCTGAAATGGTTGGGTTGATTTCAGCAAGGATAGGAGGGATTCGTTTTTTTTCATGAATACGGCATTAAAATAGATTATTGAACTCGGTTTGTTGGTTTAGGATCTCTTGATCGGACAGATCTTTTCGTTGGATCATTTCAAAATAGCATTTCGCTGTGATCTCAGCATCTTTCTCGGCATTGTGTATATTTTCGGGCAGAGCCAGGAAAAGTGATTCATGTAATAATGAAAGCGGAAGATGGACCATATGTGGGTTTCTAACATACCTTTTGCTATGCAGCAAAGTGCAAAAGTACTTTAAGTCGCCAAATGGTAGCGGGAGATTGGAACGATAGAATTCAGCCGATAATACTTGCAGGTCAAACGAAAGAAAATGTCCGACGATTTGCGGTTTATATTTTTTGATGTCATGACTGAGTTTACGCAGTACCTCTTTTTTCTTTTCGCCGTGCTTCATTAAAAAAGGTGGAGTCAATCCGTGTATTTGCTCTGAGGCAGGACTGATCGGTATTAGCGGTTCATAAATATATTTACTCGTACGTTTAACTTCATTTTGTTCTTCGTCAAAAATAATCCAAGCTAATTGCAATACATGCGGCCAGTTGTCGCTGTCGGTGTACTTTTTATTCCATTTTTTCGGCAGTCCGGATGTTTCGGTATCTATGAATAACAAATATTTTTTCAAGGAAGTATTTATAATAAGTAGTTAAAAGTAATCAAAATTTACTGCAGGATAAGCAGCCATAGCGATGTTGTGGTTATAAGACGATTTAGAATGAAAAATTTACTAGCAAGTTACGGAAGAATATTGGAAGTTTTAAGAAAAATATCGATCGTGATAATGCCCTACTAGCATGCTGCCTCGTATGATATTTGCCGAAGCGATCACTGAGCATCTTACTCTTTTGAGAATACATTCGGTATTAATTTCTGTCGACCTGGAATAACAACTATCCCATTTGTGTGTGGGATAGTTAAGTAATCAAAGAAAAGAAAATAACGATAAAATGTTTTTGAGACAATATGAATAAAAATTGAAACGATTTTATGATTTTACATCTAATGGGAATCAGTAACTTGGAATTACGATTAACCAAAAATAAAGCATAATGAAAGACGACCAAAGCCAGAACCAAGTAAAGAGCAGTGTTATGCTATTGTTTTTTCTCGTTATGGTATTTTTTGCACAAGCTCAGGAGAAGGAAAAAATTCATAAAGCACCTGCCCCCTTATTTCGCGATCCTATTACCGATGGAGCGGCAGATCCAGCAATGTTTTATAATCCGATTGACAAAGAATGGTGGATGCTGTATACTCAACGTAGGGCGAATTTGGAACTTCCAGAAGTGGCATTCTGTTATGGAAATAGTATTGCTATAGCTTCGTCCAACGATCATGGTAAATCATGGATATATCGAGGTACCCTCGATCTTGAGTTTGAACATGGACAGAATACTTTTTGGGCACCTGATATTGTATTTGATCGCGGCGAATTTCATCTTTTCGTCTCCTATATCCAAGGGGTAAGAAGTCAATGGGGTGGGGAGGCAAAGTTAGCGCATTATACCAGTAAAGATTTATGGAATTGGAAATTTCATGATTTTTCGGACGTAGGAGTGCAGAATGTGATTGATGGTTCGCTCATTAAAATGCGAGATGGTAATTGGCGCATGTTCTTTAAAGGGCCGCAGAGCCTGACGATGATGACCGATAGTAAGGATTTGGTAACTTGGAAAGCACATCCTGAACCCGTAATTAAAGGAGAGGCGCATGAAGGCCCTAATGTATTTGAATTTGCCGGATTTTACTGGATGTTGACTGACGAATGGCATGGTATGCGCGTGTATAGATCGAAGGATCTAACCCATTGGGAGAAACAAGGGATGATTTTGGATGATATAGGTATACGTCCCGACGACAGTCCGACAGGTGCACATGGTGATGCGGTAGTTACGGGAGGTAAGGCTTATGTGTTTTATTTTACGCATCCGGGCCGGAAAACACACGTTGATGCCACATTGAATGCCGCGGGAGTATATCCTTATCAGGAAAGACGTTCATCCATCCAGGTTGCAGAATTGGTTTACAAAGATGGAACACTAAAATGTAAGCGTAACGAAGACTTTGATTTTCTTATGGCTGATTAGAATTCAGCAGAAGGCTAATGTGACCTTTTTATTGGTCAAAAGTCAGTTTGCTCGTGGTTTATCCGTTACAAGATGTTAAATATGAAGACAAAAAGCTATAAAATGTATCACTTAGTATCTCTAAGCAGTCTATGGATTGCATTGGTAATTATGGGAGCTTTGCAGGCTCTTCCTGCATACGCACAGGAAAAGCCTGCCATGTATTTTACTGACACCTCTTCGGGTAAGCCGATCGCCAAGGATCCTAAGATAATCCATTTTAAAGCCACATATTGGATGTATTACTCTATTCCTGGTAAAGATAGGGCCGGTTGGCACATTGGGATCGCGCAGAGCACAAACTTAAAAGACTGGCATAAGGTCGGTGAGCTGAATAGCGAAGCACCTTATGAGCGTCAGGGTTTATGTGCTCCAGGAGCACTGGTAAGAGGCGATACTGTACACCTTTTTTATCAGACTTATGGCAATGGGGCCAGAGATGCTATCTGCCACGCTTATTCTATAGACGGTATCCATTTTGTTCGTAATAGGAGCAATCCTATTTTCAGACCTCATGGGGATTGGACGAATGGACGGGCGATTGATGCTGAAGTGCAGCTCTATAAAGAGCATTATTTTCTCTATTTCGCTACTCGCGATCCTACAGGAGAAGTGCAGTTACAAGGAGTGGCTACAGCACCTATCGGCACCGATTTTAGTCGTAAAGATTGGAAGCAAGCTTCAGACAGTTCTATTCTCAAACCTATATTGCCTTGGGAGGGAAAATGTATTGAAGCGGCATCAGTAATTGAACATCAGGGCGTACTCTATATGTTTTATGCAGGTAGTTATAACAATGAGCCGCAGCAAATTGGATTGGCTAGTAGTCGGGATGGTATCCATTGGAATCGAGTGCAGCAAACACCTTTTTTAGCCAGTGGTAAGATAGGGGATTGGAATGTGAGCGAATCTGGACACCCAGATATTTTTCGGGCAGTAGATGGTCAATATTATCTTTTCTTTCAAGGAAATTGTACTGGTGATGGACAATCTTGGTATTTGTCTAACCGTCGGTTACGATGGAAAGAGACTTTGCCCAGTTTGATAAAGGAGGAACCAAAATGACAACTTATATTAAACCTTTTTTAATATATGATGTATCTGATTCTAAATCCAAACTCTTATAGATTCGACCGAACTAGACAATTACTTATCTGGAGTTAGCTTGATATTGGCTGTACCTGCAGGTTAACTGAAAGAAAATACCCAATGATTTGCGGTTTATATTTTTTGATGTCATGACTGAGTTTATGCAGCACCTCTTTTTTCTTTTCGCCGTGCTTCATTAAAAAAGGAGGGAGTCATGTGGGCAGTTGTCGCTGTCTGTGTACTTTTTATCCCATCTTTTCGGCAACCCGGACATTTCGGTATCTATGAATAACAAATATTTTTTCAAGGAAGTATTTATAATAAGTAACTAAAAGTAATCAAAATTTACTGCAGGCTGCGGATACGGTCAAAATAAATTATCTTGCTATAGGGTAACTGTTGTACTGATGTGGCATAACAGTGCATAACAGTTGCTCTCATTAAATCGATTAATTTAGTTTTTGTAATACCTAAAAAGATACATAATGAATGCTGTTTTCGGAGTTATATTTCATTTTATAGGCGGTTTTGCGTCTGGAAGTTTTTATGTGCCGTATAAGAAGGTGAAAGGCTGGTCCTGGGAATCCATGTGGATATTAGGAGGACTTTTTTCATGGATTATCGTTCCGCCGATAGCGGCAATGATGACGATTCCAAATTTTGTGGAAATTATCAAAGATACAAATAGCTCCATTTTAGGGTATACTTTTTTATTTGGATTACTCTGGGGTATTGGGGGACTGACCTATGGACTTGGCGTACGTTACCTCGGAGTATCTTTGGGAAGTAGTATCATTTTGGGGCTCAGTATGGTTTTTGGGTCGTTGATGCCAAGTATTTATTATTTTTTTAATAAGACTGCAGGTAAGCATGGTATAGACTATTTTTTTACGACACATTCCGGTATTTGTATTCTCATTGGACTTTTGGTGTGTGTACTTGGCGTGTTTTTATGTGGGAAGGCGGGTGTTTCAAAGGAGAAACATTTGTCGGCATTATCAGCTGAAAGCAAGTCCGATTACAATTTTGGATTGGGTATCGTTGTGGCTATTATATCGGGGATATTAAGTGCTTGTTTCAATTTTGGCATTGAGGCTGGAAAACCGATGGCCGATGTGGCCAACACGTTATGGAAAGCTGCTAATCCAGCTCAAGGGGAATTCCTTTATCAAAATAACGTCACTTATATTGTAATCCTTTGGGGTGGCTTTGTGACGAACTTTCTTTGGTGCCTTTACTTGCTGTTTAAGAATAGGACTTTTGGAGATTATACGAAGTCCGATGTGCCAAAGGGCAAAAACTTCCTTTTATGTGCGATAGCGGGAACAACTTGGTATCTGCAGTTTTTCTTTTATGGAATGGGCGAAAGCCGTTTAGGAAATGGGGCTAGTTCATGGATACTGCATATGGCATTTATCATTCTTATTTCAAATGCTTGGGGTGTTGCACTCAAGGAATGGAAAGGTGTGGATCGTGCAACTTATCGTTCTATAATCGGAGGGATTATAACCATTATTATCTCTATTTGCATTGTAGGGTTTGCGAAGACATTAGAAAATTAATATTTAAATAAATATAGAAGAAGTGAAAACGTACAAACATGTCAATTACTTATGGGACGATGAGAAAGCTCAGGCACTAAGCGGTGATGAAGTAGCTTTACTGTTATATCGTTCGAATATTTTAGGCGCAGATTTAAGGATCACAAATTATGGCGGGGGAAATACCTCCTGCAAAGTTTCTGAAAAAGATCCTTTGACAGGCGAAGAAGTGGAGGTGATGTGGATTAAAGGCTCCGGAGGTGACATCGGGACTTTGAAAAAGTCAGGTTTGGCAGCTTTGTATCTCCAACGTTTACGTAATTTGGAAAATGTCTATCGTGGATTAGAGCATGAAGATGAAATGGTTGAATTATTTAATCACTGTATCTATGATCTAGCGTCTAAAGCCCCATCTATTGATACACCATTGCATGGATTCTTGCCATTCAAACATATTGACCATTTACACCCTGATGCGGCGATTGCAATTGCCGCGGCTAAAGATGGAAAGACAATCACACAAGAGCTTTTCAATGGATCCATCGGTTGGGTGGACTGGCAACGTCCAGGCTTTGATTTAGGCTTGCAGTTAAGAGCTTGTTTGGAAGAAAATCCAGGAATTCGGGGGATTATGCTTGGTTCGCATGGTCTTTTTACATGGGGAGATACCGCTCACGAATGTTATGTTAATTCGTTGGATGTCATTGAAGCCTGTGCAGCATATCTTGAGCAGAATTATGGTAAGAAAGCACCTGTCTTTGGTGGACAAAAAGTGACTAGTTTGGATAAAAGTGGACGTATTGAACAAGCTGCCAAACTAGCGCCGATCTTACGAGGTTTTTGTTCGAGTGAGCGCCACATGATCGGACATTTTACAGATGATGATCGTGTATTGGAATTTATTAATTCGCATGACTTAGCGCGTTTGGCTCCATTGGGTACGAGTTGCCCCGACCACTTTTTGAGAACTAAAATCCAGCCATTGGTATTGAATCTTGACAAGTCTGATAATTTAGATAACGTTGAAGAGCTCAAAATAAAACTGACACCTTTGTTTGAAGATTATCGCGACATGTATGCACAGTATTATGAAAACTGCAAACACGATAATAGTCCGGCTATCCGAGATAAAAACCCTGTTATCGTGCTCTATCCTGGAGTAGGGATGTTTTCATTTGCGAAGGATAAGCAAACGGCACGGGTGGCTGCGGAATTCTATATCAATGCAATTAATGTCATGAAAGGTGCTGAGGCTGTAAGCGAATATACCGCATTACCTCGTCAAGAGGCATTTGATATTGAATATTGGTTGCTGGAGGAAGCAAAATTGCAGCGTATGCCAAAACCCAAGGCACTTTCTGGAAAAATAGCATTAGTCACTGGTAGTGGTGGCGGTATTGGAAAAGCGATTGCAAAGAAAATGGCTCAAGAAGGGGCGGTTGTCGTCCTCAACGATATCAATACAGAGCGTTTAGAGTCGAGTAAGGCCGAATTTGTGACCGAATTTGGAAAAGATTCAGTTATCTCCACAACCCTTGATGTAACCAATGCGGATTCTATCAAAGGCGCTTTGAAAGATGCTGCGCTAGCATTCGGCGGCATTGATATCGTCGTGAATAATGCTGGACTATCGATTTCAAAAACAATCGAAGACCACACGGAGAAAGATTGGGATTTATTGTACGATGTATTGGTAAAGGGACAGTTCTTGGTTACTCAGGGAGCGACTTCAATACTAAAAGGGCAGGCAATCGGTGGCGATATTATAAATATTGTCAGCAAAAATGCTTTGGTTAGCGGTCCCAACAATACAGGGTATGGAAGTGCAAAAGGTGCCCAGTTGCATTTGAGCCGTTTATGTGCAGCAGAATTAGGCCCTGCAGGAGTGCGTGTAAATGTTGTCAATCCAGATGCGGTTATTTCAGACAGTAATATCTGGGCCGGAGGATGGGCTGAAGGTCGAGCGAAAGCCTATGGCATCACTGTCGCTGAATTACCCGCTTACTATGCAAAACGCACGCTATTGAATCAGATTATTCTTCCAGAAGACATCGCAAATGCATGTTTTGCTTTTGTTGGTGGGCTACTGAGCAAATCTACAGGGAACGTGTTAAACGTTGACGGAGGTGTTGCAATGGCGTTTGTACGCTAATTTTTATATCTTAGGTGTCGCGTTCGGAAAGGGAAAAATGTACGCGACACCTAGCATTTTTACACGATAACCATTAAATCATGATTCTAGATAAGAAAATTATAGATCAGCACAATAACCAATTAAAAGATAAGCATAAAAGGGCATTTGACTATGTGTCGGCAGATATTCCACAGGTAGATGAAATTCTGGATAAACTTCAAAAATTTCAAATCGCTATACCAAGTTGGGCATTAGGTACGGGCGGAACTCGCTTTGGACGTTTTTCAGGTGCTGGTGAACCCGGAACCTTAGAACAAAAGCTGGAGGACGTAGGTTTATTGCATGCACTCAACAAATCAAGTGGCGCCATTTCTTTGCATATACCTTGGGATATTCCTTCGGATGCAGAAAAAATCAAGTCATTGGCCTCTAAACTCGGTATTGCATTTGATGCCGTAAACTCCAACACTTTTCAAGATCAAGTAGGACAAGAACACAGCTATAAGTTTGGTTCATTGCATCATGTTGACCCAAAAGTTCGTCAGCAAGCTGTAGATCATAATATCGAAGTCATCAACTATGGCAAAGCCGTTGGTTCTAAAGCTTTGACCGTTTGGTTAGCTGATGGATCATCCTTTCCTGGACAATTAAATTTCAGAGAAGCGTTTCAAAATACCTTATCGAGTCTACAAGAAATCTATAAACATTTGCCGGAAGATTGGAAACTTTTTGTCGAGTACAAAGCATTTGAACCATACTTCTATTCTATGACAATTGGTGATTGGGGACAGTCCCTATTGTTGGCAAACAAATTAGGTCCAAAAGCCTATACATTGGTTGATTTGGGACACCATTTGCCCAATGCCAACATTGAACAAATTGTTTCATTATTGTTGATGGAGGGTAAGCTTGGTGGATTTCATTTTAACGATAGTAAGTACGCTGACGACGATCTTACGGCAGGAAGTATTAAGCCATATCAGTTATTTTTGATATTCAACGAATTGATCGATGGGATGGATGAAAAGGGTATCGACCACGCGAGCGGCTTGGGATGGATGATTGATGCTTCGCATAACCTGAAAGATCCCTTAGTCGATTTGTTGCAATCAGTTGAGGCTATTAAGATCGCCTATGCACAAGCCTTGTTGGTTGATCGGAAAGCGTTGAAACAGGCACAGCAATCAAACGATATCGTGAAAGCACAGGAAATCCTGCAAGGAGCATTTCGTACCGATGTCAGACCACTTGTTGCAGAAGCAAGACTAAGACGTGGAGCGGCGTTGAATCCTGTTCAATTGTTTAATGAAGAAGATTTACGGGCTAAACTTATCGAAGAACGCGGAATTAATTCCGTCGCTACCGGTTTGTAACGAGGGGAAAAGGAATGAGGGGAAAACCAATACCAGTAGTCGCCATATTCGACGTTGGAAAGACTAACAAGAAGTTATTTCTCTTTAATGAGCAGTATCAGATCGTTTTTGAAAGGTCTGCCCGCTTTTTAGAAACTACGGACGAGGATGGCGATAGCTGTGAAAATTTGGAAAGTTTACGTTTGTCCGTTTTTGACTCATTACATGAAGTCTTTCGGAAAGGCGAGTTTGAAATTAAGGCAATTAATTTTACTTCATATGGTGCGAGTTTTGTCTACATTGATAAAGATGGTCGGCCTTTAACGCCATTGTATAACTATCTGAAGGAATACCCAAAGAAACTGCTGGAGTCATTCTATGCACAATATGGCGGAAAAGATAGATTCGCATTGGAAACGTCCTCTCCGAGTTTGGGAAGTCTTAATTCTGGGCTACAGATCTATCGTTTGTTTAAACTAAAACCGGCGTTGTTTGAGGAGGTCAAATGGGCGCTACATCTTCCGCAATATTTGAGTTATCTAATTTCAGGACAACCTTATGCCGATATGACAAGTATAGGCTGCCATACAGCATTGTGGGATTTTAAGAAAAATAACTACCATCAGTGGGTCTTTGATACAGGTATTCTACAAAAAATGGCACCTATCGTCCAAGGAGATCAACTTTTTAGGGCAACTTTTCCGGGAAGTGGTTATCTGGTAGGGAGCGGTTTGCATGATAGCTCTTCGGCTTTGATCCCCTATCTGTTGAACTTTCATGAACCTTTTGTGTTGATTTCAACAGGAACTTGGTGTATTTCCTTCAATCCATTCAATGATAAACCGTTGACCAAAGAAGAACTAAACGAAGATTGCTTGCAGTACATGACTTACACTGGAAAACCGATTAAAGCGTCACGCCTGTTTGCAGGCTATGAACATGAAGAACAAGTGAAGCGTATTGCAGATTTTTTCCAAGTTTCAACTGGTAAGTTCAAACAAATTGGACTGCAATGGAATATTATCGAAAAATATCAAGCGTTGGATATTTCGGATGAGCTGTCGGCTTTTTCATCGATAGATTTGAGTCATTTTAATGATTATACAGAAGCTTATCATGTTTTTATGATGCATTTGGTAAAAGCACAGATCAAAGCAACCTCCTTGGTCTTACAGAAAAAAGGTGTTCAACGCATATTTGTAGATGGTGGATTTAGCCGTAATGTCATCTACATGACATTATTGGCGCAAGCTTTTCCAAATAGCGAAGTTTTTGGAGCATCAATGGCGCAAGCAACGGCGCTTGGGGCTGCATTAGTCATTCATGATCATTGGAATACGCAAGCTATGCCAAATGACATTATTGAATTGCGCTATTTTAGGGCTAAACAACAACCGCATATATAAAAATAGTTTGCGAAAATAAGAATCTAGTTTTTTTATTAGTTATCGTGAGAGGTCAGGCAATTCATTGTCTGGCCTATTTTTTATTGCCTAGCGTATTAAGAACAAGTTGGCAGGAGTATCTTTATGGCATCAAGACGTTAAAAATTAAAGGTTTCCAAACAGGTGTAAGGAAACCTTTGATTAAAAACCTAAAATTATGAATAATTATACCAATTATTATATGATGATTAAAGATGCTAACAATTAATAAATTAGCTGTCCTGAACTGTTGGCAAAAGATAAGCACAGGTAAGCACAGGGTGGTCTGATGAACAGGAAAAATTATATTTGAGGCTCCTAAATTAATAAAGCTTAAAGATGAAGAGAATAATCTTAACGATTGGTTTTTTTATACTGTCCTATCATGTTTTGATCGCTGAACAGATTGTTAGGGAATTTAGCTTTGGTGATGCTAAAAAAGATAAAGCTGTAATTTCTTTAATGGAATCCCAATCTTATACGGATGCCAAAGGGTATGGTTTTGATTTTTTAACAGAACAAAATGTCAGAATTGATCTAAAGAATAAAAGCCTTTTTAGCGATAAGCCATTCTACTTTTCAATAAAAGTCCCTGAAGGAAATTATAAAATTACGATCACTTATCATGGCTTAAGAGATAAACCCTATTATAGTACAGTACGGTCAGAATCAAGGAGGTTACAGGTAGAAAATCAGGAAGTTGTACCAAATAGATCCGTAAACAGAACTTTTGTTGTACATATTAAGGATCCAAAGATTGCTTCCGGGGGAAGGGTTGGGCTGAAGAAACCGCGGGAGCTGCAAAAGTTGGACTGGGATGATAAGCTGACTTTGGAGTTTCAACAAACAAATTGTATTTCGGCGATTCGTATTGAATCGATAAGCAATGTCCCTACTGTATTCTTAGCGGGAAATTCCACAGTAGTGAATCAAGAAGATGAGCCCTGGGCGTCCTGGGGACAAATGATTCCTCGTTTTTTTGATGCAGGTGTAGCCATTGCTAATCATGCTGAATCTGGCTTAGCATTAAGTTCGTTTTTGTCCTCAAAAAGATTGGAAAAAATTCTCTCTGTCACCAAACCAGGAGACTATTTATTTATCGAATTTGGGCACAATGATCAAAAAGAAAAGGGAGAAAATGCAGGTGCATATAAAGGATACAGTGAGCGATTGCGTTATTTTGTTCGTGAATTTCGAGCGAAAGGTGGTATTCCGGTAATTCTAACTTCGACAGCACGACGTTCATTTGATGAACAAGGACATTTGGTTCATACTTTAGGTGACTTTCCTGATGCAGCTCGTAAAGTTGCGGCAGAACTTCAAGTCCCTTTGATAGATCTCAATAAGAAAACAAGTCTATTTTATATGGCACTAGGAGTTGAGGGATCCAAACAGGCATTTGTCCACTATCCTGCGCATACTTTCCCAAATCAAGAAAATGCACTGGCTGATAATACCCATTTTAATCCTTACGGTGCTTATGAAATTGCAAAGATGGTACTAACTGGAATTAAAGAAAATCAATTGGCGATTGCGGGACATATCATCGATTTTCAAGGCTTTGATCCACAGCAGCCAGACAATTTTAAATCTTGGTATTGGCCACCAAGTCTAATTAATAGCGTTGTAAAACCAGATGGCAATTAGTTTTGTATTGATATAACGTTAAGGTCGGGCAGTAGGTGTCCGACCTTTTTTTATGTCCTATTTGCTCATTTAGACAGGATAGTGCAGGTTGGTACAAATGTCTTTTAGACATATATTTGTTACACCAATTATGAACCGCAAAAGCACAAACTTTCGCTTCATAAACGTATTATTTGAAGTATCTCGTAAAGAAATTGCCGTAATTCATTATTAATCAAATTATTGACCTAATACATTTACTATGTTATCATCCAAATTTAACCTATTTTGGATTGCACTATTGATTACGGTAGTGTCATGTAGGAAAGAAGCCTTTGACGCCTACTATGGTAGACCCGATTGGCTGGCAAGTCCAATTTACCAGCAGCTCGATTCAATGGGTGACTTTAAGAAGTACCTGAGCTGCATTGAATTGTCCGGCTATAAGAATACACTTGGAACTGCGGGTTCTTGGACTGTATTTGCCCCCACTGATCAGGCCTTTGATCAATTTATGAAGGAAAATGGTATTAGTGATGTATCAAAGATTGATGCAAAACTGGCCGAAAAAATTGTACGTTCTTCGATGATTTATGATGGTGAGCGGCTTGAAAAGTTGAACGATTATTTTTCAGCAAAAGGCTGGCAGCAGGGCTTTGCTTTCCGGCGTCGATCTGTATACTATGACTTTGTTGAAAAAGAGGATTTGGGGACTGGCAAAATTAGAAGATTTGTCTCGACAAACCGTGGTCCTAATGTGACTTATGCAGCTACGGATAACAATAATAAACACATTAGCTATTTTTTTGATGCTTACATGAGCCAGCGTGGTTTAGGGGCTATAGACTATCAGTCATTTTATCCTAACAGTAGCTATACGGGATTGAACGTTGGGCCAGCTGAAATTGATCCTGCACGAAGCAATATCTCCGCAGAGAATGGCTATATCCATGTTGTGAATAAAGTTTTGGTTGCAGAGAAGAGTATAGATCAATACCTTCGCGATAATACAAGTTATTCCGCATTTAAATCGATTCTGGATTTCTTTGCTTCTTATACATATAATGCAGAAATAACACGGAAGAATGAGGTGCTCACCGGAGAAAAGGATTCTGTATTTGTTAAGGGCTATGCGGGGATTGGTTTGGCGCTCAACAATGAAAATTATGCAAAGGAAGATCCCAACGATGCCCAAACCAATAATTTTTCGATCACGGTACCTACCAATGAGGCTGTAAGTAATTACGCTAAACGTGTATTGTTAAAATATTACCCCCAAGGTACCACGTTAAAAGATCTTTTTTATACAAATCCTACTGTCTTAACAGAATTTGTAAATTCTCATCTATACAATACACAGGTGTGGCCATCACAGTTCACTCAAGCGCAAAACTTTGTTGGTGAACTGCCCAAGGTGACAAAGGCTAATATCAAAGAGACAAAATTGTTGAGCAATGGCGCATTTTATGGTATAGATGCTTGTCAACAGGCCAATGTTTTCCATTCCGTCTATGGTAACGTTTTATTGGATCCTAAATATAGCTTCATGCGTCGCGCATTGGAACGCATGAGTATGAATTTGACATTAAAGATTCCAACCATTCGTTATATGCTGATCCTTGTATCGGATCAAAAGTTATATGAAATGGGCTTTGATTATGATGCTTATAATACCTCTGACCCGATCCGTTTTAATGGCGGAAACGGTACACCGGAAATGCGAGAGGTGCTTATGGCTCATATTATTCCATTAGGAAATGATCCCTTGCCTGATTTATCGGGAAAAGGAATATTGGAAAGCTATGCAGGTGAGTATGTAAAGTTTAGCCAGATGAAAATGTCTTCTAGTGGAACTTTGGATGGCCCAACAGAAACACAGCAAATCCGCATTGATTCGATCAGTATTGGAAATAACCTTTCAGGTCCGTTAAATGGAGTTGCTGTCTATCTGAATGGGGGGTTGACTTCATCGAATACCAATATTGGATTCTTCCTCAAAAATATTGGAGCGGATCAGGCCTCCTCTCCATTCAATTCATTTTATAAATATTTAATTGCAAGCACAGTCTATTCGGCTACAGATGGAGTCGTCAAAGGAATAGAACTCGGATTGAACTATACCCTACTTATTCCTAACAATGACGCTATAGCCAATGCGGTTGCAAACAATGATTTGCCAGCATCAACCGCTCCAGCAGATCAAGCGTCAATAGATAAAATAACCCG
Source organism: Sphingobacterium sp. (assembly GCA_031286695.1). Taxonomy (GTDB): domain Bacteria; phylum Bacteroidota; class Bacteroidia; order Sphingobacteriales; family Sphingobacteriaceae; genus Sphingobacterium. The sequence continues at coordinate 515,927 of JAITTY010000011.1, forward strand.
GTTTATTCAATATCATATTGCGCGCAATTCATTTGCAATCGATGGAAAGAAGACAGGGTTCTTTCAGTCGCTTTGTAAAAATGTAGACGGGGATGCCCAATCAATACAGGTTGCTGTCAACCAGGTTAATAAGTTGCAGGTAATGGATAACCTCAACCGAACCGTTGAAGCAGATGTGGTGCAGAGTAATCAACTTGGACAGCGCGTATTGATACATTCTCTCAAAGGATATTTAAAGCATGGCCTGTAATCTAACCGAAAACATGATGAAACAGATAAACTATTTGATTTTAATAGGGTGCATAGTATGGATGACTTTCTGGGGGGGAGGAGTTTACGCGCAAAATAATGCGGCTTTGCTCACCGGAAAGGTGACCGAAAAAGGAACAAAACAGCCTATCGTTGGTGCAACGGTTGTCTTAAAAGATAATGATAACCGCACAATTGTGGGAACGACCACAGACGTTGAGGGCAACTATAGTCTCAGAGCTAGGATGCAAGGCTTGAAACTAGCGGTCTCCTACACGGGGTATAAATCTTCGGGTGCGATTGCAGTAGGAGATCGGAAAACGATCAATGTGCAGATTGAATCAACAAATAATGTGATTGATGAGGTTGTTATCTCAAAGTCTAAACCTATCAATGACGGAACTGGCATGGGGATTTCGAAAGAACGTAATACAGCAGCGATTTCAACGATTAGCATGGATGAGCTTTCCGAAATGCAATCTGTATCTGTCGATCAAGCGTTGCAGGGAAGGTTGCCAGGAGTTGATATCACGACAGTATCAGGCGATCCCGGGGCTGGGATGCAGATCCGGATTCGCGGTACATCGTCTTTAAATGGAGCAACCGACCCATTAATTGTGGTTGATGGAATGCCTTATGATATTACTATTCCGGACGATTTCAACTTCGCGACTTCTGATGATAATGCCTATGGACAATTGTTAAATATCGCACCATCTGATATACAGGATATCTCGGTATTGAAAGATGCTGCTGCGACTGCTGTTTGGGGATCTCGTGGAGCAAATGGGGTCTTGGTTATTACGACGAAGCGTGGAACCGTAAGCGCCCCTACATTGGGATATACCTTCAAAGGATCTATTTCAAGGCAACCTGAATCTATTCCATTATTGAATGGTGATCAGTACTCGACCTTATTGTCCGAAGAATTCTACAATGCAGGAAAGGTTTTTTCTACGACAGACAATGCCCAGCAGTTCCAGTACGATCCAAACAATACCTATATTTATCACAATTATAGTAATAATTCCAACTGGGTAGATGCCATTACGCAATTGGGCTATTTTCAAGATCATAATTTGCAGGTGCGTGGTGGCGGTGAAAAAGCACGTTATTTAGCTTCAATCGGTTACTTTAATCAAGAAGGAACAACTATTGGAACGGGGCTAAACCGTCTATCTGCCCGGATCAATTTGGATTATGTGGTTTCAGAGCGCATTGGTTTCCAATCTGACGTCTCTTATACCCACGTTGACAATGATAATCTTTATCATTCCAATGTACGGGATATTGCCTATCGCAAGATGCCAAATCAGGCCATTTGGGAATATGATGAATATGGCAACCTAACTGGAAATCTATTTAACCCTTCTTCTTCAGCACAGGGATACTATCCGGGAACATACAATCCGCTTTCTATGGTTCAAAATGCGGTCGGTAAGCAGCTGGGAGATATCTTGGGAACACGTTTTAACGTGGATTATAAATTGATACCTAATACCTTGCGATTTGTAAGTACGCTAGCATTAAATATTAGAAATAATAAGACCAAACTCTTTTTACCCCAATTGGCAACAGGTAGACCTTTTACGGAAAATACAGTGAATAGAGCATCGGATTCCGACTTGGATGAGTTTTCACTGAGTACAAATACCCGGCTTTTGTTTACACCTGCATTGGGAGACAACCACCTGCTGACTGCCAATCTATCCTTTTTAACATCAGACTATCGCTATACGATTCAAGGACTGAGTTCGACGAATACGGCATCATCCTATCTGCAGGATCCAAGTGTACCGTCGCGGACCTTGACCGGCGACGCTAAATCTGTAACGACACAATCTCGCTCAATCGGAGCCTTAATCCAGGCGAATTATATGCTCAACAAGAAATATGTTTTTGCCGCAAGTCTGCGTGGTGATGGCAACTCAAAATTTGGTCCTGATAATCGATATGGACTATTTCCTGCTTTTTCTGCCGCTTGGCAGATCGGAAGGGAGAATTTCTTGAAAGATGTTAAAGCTATAAAAGATATCAAGCTAAGAGCAAGCTGGGGACGCAGCGGCAATGCTCCTCGACGTGATTATACCTATATCAATGTATATAGCACCAATGATTATGCTTATTTGGATGAGAACGGGGTCTATTCAAAAAATATAGAGTTGTCAGATTTAAAATGGGAAACGGTGACACAGCAGAATTTGGGTATGGATGTCGAGATGTTCGACTACCGTTTGATGTTTGGTGGAGAGATTTATAAAAATAGAACAACAGATCTGATGATGGACAATATTCAGATTCCAACCTATACTGGATACAGTGGACTGGCTATGAATGTTGGTACAATGGATAATGATGGCTGGGAAGCAAATTTTACCGTGGTGCCCATTCGTAATAAAAAATGGGATGTTAGTTTTACTTTCAATATTGCGCACAATCAAAATGTGATCCGCGAGATATCACCACTTTATCCCCGCGAAAATGCCAGATCATCTTTAAAGAATAAAACATTCTTCACCTATTTCCAGGAGAATAATCCTTATGGATCTTTCTATGGGTTTCGCTACTTGGGCGTTTACAAAGATCAGGAAGCCACAATTGCAAAAGACGCACAGGGGAATGCCATTGTGAGTCCCGATGGTGAGACAATCTATATGCGTTTTAATTATCCTACAGTCGATTATGTTTTCCAAGCGGGCGATGCGATGTACGAAGATATCAACCACGATGGTGTGATTGATCAAAAGGATATTGTGTATTTGGGCAATAGCAATCCGAAGCTTACGGGCGGGTTTGGATTTAATGTGGGATATAATAAACGTTTGAAATTAAGTGCCTTCTTTAACTATAGACAAGGGTCTCAAATTATTAATGGAACCAAAATGAATACGACTGATATGCTTGGGTATAACAATCAAAGCACGGCGGTATTGCGCAGATGGCGTAAAGATGGCGATGTGACAGATATTCCACGTGCCTTATATGGAACCGGGTATAATTCTTTGGGATCAAGCCGCTATGTCGAGGATGCATCCTTTTTACGTTTGCGTACAGTCACCCTAAAGTATGATTTTGCAAAAGAATTCTTGCAACGGTTTCATATAGATGGACTTGGCGCTTATCTGACCGTAGAAAATATTTTTACGCTGACAAAGTATACCGGTCAAGACCCTGATGTGGCCGTAAAGTTAAAGGATGCATTTACTGTGTTAATGGATAATTCAATGACACCGCCATTAAAAACAGTTACACTAGGTATTACAGCACGTTTTTAAAACAAGGTTATGAAAAGAACAATCTTATGGAGTTTAGTTGCTGCGGGAAGCATTTTACTCAATTCTTGTAATAAATGGCTGGATTTACAGCCGCAGGATGGAATAACCCGTGCAGAATTTTGGAAAACAAAGGAGGATGTCCATGCTGCCTTAATTGGTATCTATTCTTCCCTTAATTCGGGACCTGTAGAACAACAATTGTTTACTTGGGGCGAACTTAGGGCCGATCTAGTTGGGTTGACCAGTTATGCAAGTGACGACAACCGCTTGGTAAAGAATTATAATATCTTAAGCACAAATGTAATTGCGGACTGGAGTGCTATTTATACTGCGATAAATAATTGTAATCTGCTGATTGATTATGCAGGTCAGGCAAAACAGGCCGATCCTACTTTTACGGAGGCCGAATACAATACAGATTTGGGGGAAGCCTTAGCTGTCCGCAGCTTTTTGTATTTCTATTTAGTACGCACGTTTAGGGATATCCCTTTAAAATTAAAAGGGACCTCAAAAGACACCGATATTGTTTCCGTAGGGCAGTCCACTGGCGATGCAGTGCTCAAGCAAATCGAGAAAGATCTCTTGCAGGCTTTGGATTGGATACCCGAGTACCATGTCAATACCTCGGGTTACAATGCGACAAATGCCGGTCGGGTGACAAGACCCGCGGTACGGGCGATGTTGGCTGACGTATATCTATGGCTGGAACAATATGATAAAGTGGAAGAGCAGACCGCAAAAATTTTAGAAACTGGACGATATAGTCTAATTGGCGCAGCATTGCCTGAAATTTTTGATGGTGGCACGATGGAAACGATTTGGGAGTTGAGCCATAAAAACTCCAGTGAAAATCCGATGTATAATATTGGTGTGATTGCCCGTAGACCATTCACAGCCAATGTGGATATCTTGAATAATGAGATCTTTCCATCGAACGAAGGAACAGATATAGATTTATTCGATAGTCGTGGAGAAGGAAACCTGTATGGTATGTCGGGAGATCTGAGAAAATACGGTACCGAATCCCCCGACTACTACAATTTTCAGCTCTATCGCGTATCTGACGTCATGTTGATGCGTGCTGAAGCTTTGGCAGAGCTGGGGCGAGGGACGGAAGCATTGGCACTTCTTGAGGATTTGCGAACCAAGCGTAAAGCCATAAAAGCTACGGATCCGAATATTGAAGCGACTGATTTAGAGGGAATCATCTTATTCGTCTTCGCTGAGCGTGCACGTGAACTGACTTTCGAAGGTAAACGTTGGTTTGACCTTTTGCGCTTGGCAAAGAAAGATAATTATGCAAACATCAATGTCCTAGTGGATCTTGTAACGAAAGTTGTAGACGCTAATGTACGCCAATCGGCAATTAATAAAGTGCGCGATGTGGACAGCCATTATCTTCCCATTTTGGAAACTGAACTCTTCAAAGACAAACAGTTGAAGCAAAACCCATTTTACCTAAAATAGATCGTTATGAAAAGAAATTTTAGAAAACAATATTGGCTGATAGGGACATGGTTTGTCCTGTTAGTTGCGCTTATATTTTCCTGTCAAAAAGAGAAATATCGAATTTCAACCTCAGATGAAGTCAATATTACAGGTTATTTGGAAGCACATGAAACTGATTATTCCTTATTGACCGAGATCTTATATCGTTCGAAAACTGCAGGCTATCTTGGTGCGTATGGTACTTACACACTTTTTGCTCCCAATAATGAGAGCATTAATGCCTGGATCAAAGACAATGGAAAAACTGCATTGAGTGATTTTACTGATGCGCAGCTATTGGATTTTGTCAAATACCATGTGGTGAGAGATACAGTAGGCAGCACGCGTTTTACAGATGGGAAAATCAAAACAGCGAGCTTATTAGGTGAATATTTATACACAGATGTGCAAAATGGGATTTACCGAATTAATAAGTCTGCAAAAATTATCAGATCGAATATTATCTGTGGTAACGGTATCATTCATTCCATAAATAAAGTATTAGTTCCACCAGCACAGAGTCTTGCTGAATTGATAGGGAATAATCCTCGTTATTCCATTTTTGCCGAGGCTTTAAAAGAGACTGGGTTTTATGATACTTTATATTATCAACGCGGTGTAGCGGTGGCGGATGCTAAACGTTTTCAGACCGCTATTGTTGAGTCCGACTCTGTTCTGCAGCTGCAGGGGATCAAAAGTTATGCGGATATGAAAGCAGCCTATTCACAGACGGGTGATGTGAAAAGCCATAAAGATAGCTTGTGGTTATATATAGCCTATCATTTAAGCAACGATATCAAATTTTTGGAAGACATCGTTGCTGCAAATACGATCTATACTTTGGCCCCAAAAGAGATTATTTCGACCAAATTATTAGGTGCACAGATCTTATTGAATGATGATGTGTTTAATGGGGTTCATGAAGTGGGTGCTGAAATAAACAGATCACAGAGCGATGTGTTGGCATCCAATGGCGTGCTGCATGAGACAAAACAAACCTTTAAGATCAAAGTTCGCCAGCAGGTACCGGTGTATTTTGATATAGCAACCTCGCCCGAATTAGTCAATGCACTGGGGAGCGCCTATTTTAATAGTTCCAAGGCATTGGTGGCAAATGGTGCAACCATTGCCAATTCTTTTGGCTTTAATAGTTTAACGGTTTCAACCATTGGCACGAACGGATATTATTATTATAAAGCCTTAGAAACGAAGCGCCCCTATGCAAATGGAGACCTCTTAAGCCTTTCGCTTTGTGCGAATAATAGTGCGCGGGCAAAATGGATTGAATTTAAGACGCCATATCTCGTAAAAGGACGGTATAAAGTCTGGATCTGTTATGCCCAGCATGGGGATGCCCCAGAGATTCAGGCAACATTTAATCCTGGAAAAGGAGATGAACAAATCTTGCCCAATACGATCATACTGAATCAAAGTCTGACCGCTTCGGGTGTTAGCGACCTCGCGAATGCAAACGCGGATAATCTGATGCTGGCACAGGGCTACAAACGTTACATGGCAACAGTAGGCGATTACAATGCAAATAATATTACCGGTGGACTCAAAGCAAAATCAGGTAGTGAAGCGCCATTGAATGTTGGCCGTTTGGCCGGTATTATCAATGTGGAGACAACTGATCGACATGTCATCCGTTTTGAAGCGATCAAAGATAAAAAGTGTGGTAACAATACCGTCTATCTGGATATGATCCAATTTATACCCGCAGATGATCTTGAGCAGAACTACCCTAGATTTCATCAAATTTCAGGTGAACTTTTTTATAGACCAAAATAACAGGATACACAACTATGAAAGCTATAATTTATAAAATTTACCTACTCGTATTGGGCATGTGTTTACTGTCTGCTTGTTCCAAAAATTGGGAGGATCATTTTGGAGGAGGTGATGCCGATGCTCAAAAAAACTTATATACAATTATTTCCGAGCATGCTGAGTTTTCAACTTTTATGGACCTGCTCAATAAATCGGGCTATGGTGAATCGTTGAAGGCGTCGAAAAACTATACCTTGATAGTACCAACCAATGAAGCAATTGCCGCAGTGCAGGATCAATATAATTTTTCCGATACTGCGGTGATCAAGAGTTTCGTTGGCTACCATATTATCAATTCGGTCTATAATGTGAATTCAGGAGCAGATACCGTAAAGGCATTAAACTTCCGAAATAAATATGTGGAGTTTACGCATGGCACATTTGACGGTGTTGAACCTCTTCAGGGGAATCTGGTGGCGAGCAATGGACTTTATCATGTGGTAGGTCGTCCCTTAAAGCCTCTTCAGAATATATTTAATCTAGTACGCACCTTTTTTGCCGATACCAAACAAATTGAGGCTGTGAATTCCTTTGATACAGTGTCCACAGAGGGTGATATTATATATTACAGGTATAGCCCGGTATGGTATACGGAGGTACGTCGCAATATGACTACTGAAAATAAGAAACACACCTATTTCGTAGTAGACGACGAAAATTTTGAGACCGAGTATGCTAAGTTAAGACCTTTCTATGCGACAGCCTATGAGGAAGGGAATACACTTCGTCCTGACAGTACGACTACTTTTTTTACTAAAAAGGCTTTGTTGCGCGATTTTATTGTAGCGGGAGAATTGGCTACGGATCAACTTACAAATAATCTGATTTCGATAGCGGGAACCAAATTTAGTGTTGACCCCACAAATATTATCTCGCGGACAAAGGCCAGTAATGGAGTTGTTTATCGTGTGAAGCGACTTGAGTTTGCACTAGCGGATCAGATCAAGGAAATTAAGGTATTGGGGGCAAGACCCATCGGTTACAAACAAACGGATAAGCGATCAAATACCTTTTTCAGGGAAAAGCGAGATAATGAAGGAAATTTATACAATGACATTGAAGTATATGATCATAAGGTTACTTCCTTTTATGTAAAGTATCGCGCTACAGGTATGAACGTTGCTAAATATAAAGTATATGGACGAGCAATTATGGGACTGGCTGGTGATCCGCAAACAGCGGCATTTCTCCAATATGTCTACTTTTTTGACCCGAAACTTATATCGGTTACCGAGGCGGATTTATACAGACGTCCAGTCGTCAATAACCTGGGAGCAAACGATACCCGAATGACATTTGATGTACAGCCGCTTAATCATGGAGAAGTTTATTTAGGTGAGGTGACACAAGACCAATATGGTAATCTGCCTTTGCTTGTTATGAGCAATGGTACTGGACCTATTATTTTAGAATACCTCCGATTCGTACCGATTATTCAATAATAAAGTAAAACGAAATGAGTTCGATCAAAATAAATTATAAATTAGGTGTTATCTTGTTTATTTCTACCTTGGGAGCGCACCGCAGTTGGGCGCAACAAGATACTACCGCCCGCACTATACAGCAACAAGTTACTTCTGCTTATTCCGTTAAAGGTACTGTCTATGACAGCCAAACCAATAAGCCTATTGCAGGTGCTCGTATAACCTATGGCAGTAACGTAGCAAAATTGACCGATAGTAAAGGTAATTTCCGTTTAGAACTACCGGTTTCCAATGCAATTGTTGAAGTTTCTTTAGATGGATATATAGCTAAGCAGGTACCGGTGTTGCTAGATAAATCGATGAAGGTGGTCTTATACCCTGAGGGGTATCGTTCTTTCTATAAAAAGACGGAGACAGTATTTGGTGATAATGGAGTTTTAAATAATACAGGCGCAGTCGAAAAGTTGGAACTTAATGCTTGGGAACAGAATTCTGAAACAGTCAATAGCTACCTGCAAGGAAAGCTGGCTGGAGTACAAGTAACTCGACATTCAGGCACACCTTCTATTGGCGGAAATCTCAATATTCGAGGCCTGCAATCGTTGTATTCCAATAACCAGCCCTTATATATTGTAGACGGTATTGTGTATAATGCCGAGCATTTGAGTCCCTCTATAACCACAGGACATCTCAATAATGCATTGCAGCACATTGATGTGCGCGATATTCAAGATATTACGGTATTGAAAGACGCTGTCTCCGCTAATATTTATGGCGCCAAATCATCGAATGGAGTTGTGGTCATTAATACGAACCATTCAAAAGAGCTGGCTACGCAGATCGATCTGCAGGCGACAACAGGATATAATTTCCGTCCAAAACGTATTCCCGTCATGAAGTCTTATGCCTACCGAAGTTATTTGAATGATTTGTTGGCAACGAGCACCTACAGTGGTGAGGAAATTGCGAATATGCCTTTCAATAATGATAATCCAAAATTCGAGGAATATGCGAAGTATCATAATGAAACGGATTGGCAGAAAGATGTGCTTAATAATACAGTCGACCAGAATTATTTTCTTCGGGTTACAGGAGGAGACAATATAGCACGGTATGCATTGTCAGTAGGTTATAACAATGAACAGGGTGTTTTGGATAACACAAAGCAAAATCGCTATACGGCACGTTTTAATGGCGACATGAACTTGACCAAGAAATTAACTGCTCAGACCAATATCTCCATGGGTTATGGACAGCAAAGCTTGAAGGATCAGGGCTTATCACCAAAGACCAACCCTTTGTTTCTTTCGTTGATTAAGTCTCCATTTTTAAATACGCATGATATTGCTCCAGACGGCAGCATTTCACCGAATTATGCCGAAGCTGATTATTTCGGCTATTCCAATCCGATGCAAATCACACAAAATGGGATTAATAATAAAAAGGCCTATCGGTTTTTAGGTTCTTTGGTGTTCAACTATGCGTTCAATACAAATTTTAAGTTAAGTAACCTGTCTACCGTGACCTATGATAAAGCGCAAGAGGATTTCTTTATTCCTAAAAAAGGAGTCGCAAAGGACACGGTAAATAATATGGAAGTTTATAGTCGTCTCGGTACGCAGGTGGCTCGTTATTATTCAATTTCAAATGATTTGCGTCTGCAATATAATCAGGATCTAGGAACTCAGGGCCGCTTGGAAGCTATTGGTGGAGTCCGATACCACAAGCATGATTCGGAACAAGATTATGCACTAGGCTATAATTCGGCGACCGACCAGCTGGTTAGTATTGGTAACTCAACACCTGCGTCCCGGGTTTATGGCGGGCATATCGGTAAATGGGCAAATATGACGGCCTATGCTATGGGTAATTTTAGCTGGAAGAATACTTATATCTTAAATACATCCATATCGATGGATGGATCTTCCCGCTTTGGAGATAAAGCAAAAGGAGGCTTGAAGCTTGCAGATAAGGTGTATGCAGTGTTTCCGGCAGTTGGAGCGGCCTGGTTATTGTCCAATGAGGATTTTTTGAAAGGAAATAGTACGGTGTCATTATGGAAACTTCGGGCGAGTTATGGGATTACAGGCAACGATGATATTGGAAATTATGATGCGCGGCAGAATTACATCTCCCAGAACTTCTTAGGTGTCCAAGGGCTTGTGCGCGATGGTGTTGCCAATCCTTATCTAAAATGGGAGAAAGTTGAAAAAATAAACGTTGGGACAGATCTTTCGTTGTTGAATGAACGCATCAATTTAGGCGTAGATATCTACCAAAACAAGACAAGTGATATGCTAGCCTATAATTCGGGGAATACTGTGTCTGGAATTAGTTACTACCTCTATAATAATGGCTCAATGCGTACACGCGGTATTGACTTCTCCTTGTTTGGACGTATTCTGACGGGGCCGGTCAAATGGGATGCATCATTGACACTAAGTCACTATAAAAGCACGATCACAGATCTTCCCGAAACATCCTATACACAATATGCCGGTGGAACTTTTGTGAGCGAGAAAGGCGGCGCACCAAATGCCTTTTATGGGTACCAGTTCAACGGTGTTTACCGCACAAGTGCAGAAGCTGCCGAAGCTGGATTGTCTATTTTGGATGCAACAGGCAATAAAATACCTTTCCAGGCAGGAGATGCGAGATTTACCGACCGTAACGGTGATAAGATCATTGATGATCGTGATCGAATGATCATAGGTGATCCTAATCCAGATCTGGTGGGCGGATTGAATAACAGCCTGACCTATAAAAACTGGAAATTCGGTGCATTGGTGACATTCAGCTTAGGCAATGATATTTATAACTATACACGGGCGCAACTAGAGTCGGGAAGTACATTTTATAATCAGACAGAACTATTACAAAATAGATGGCGGGCGGAGGGCCAGGAAACCGATGTACCTCGCGTTGCGCTCAACGATCCAATGGGAAATAGTCGATTTTCAAATCGGTGGATAGAAGACGGTTCATATGTTCGGCTTCGTCAGCTTTCCGTTGAGTACGGCATTCCGGTAAATAAACGTATCATCAAATACGTCCGTCTATATGGTACTGCCAATAACTTGTTGACTTTTAGTAAGTATTTAGGTTATGATCCTGAATTTGCTCAGTCTGCTGATGTTTTTCATCAAGGGGTTGATGTGACGCTGGAACCCATCGTTCGCTCTGTGCAGTTGGGATTGAGGATCGGTCTATAAAAATTTAATATACTATGTTTATCACATACAGAAAATATTCGAAATATACGCTTTGCGCCATATTGGCCTGTAGCCTTTCTTTTACATCTTGTAAGAAAGCATTGGATTTCTCTCCCGAAGATAAATTGGACAGTTCAAAAATGTACAATACGCTTGCCGATGCTGATGCGGTGGTGCTCGGGATTTATGGGCAAGTAGCAGGATTAGGTGAACGTTATATTGTCCTGAACGAATTAAGGGCCGATCTCATAGATGTAACACAAAATGCAAATCCCTATTTGCAGCAAGTTTCCAACCATGAAGTAGCAGAAGATAATCCTTATGCCGATCCATCTGCTTTTTATAAAATTATCTTCAATTGCAATGATGCCTTGAAGAACTTCAAGGTGATGGAGCGGCAGGGTAAGCTGAGCAATACCGAATTTAATCAGCGTTATTCTGACCTCGCTATGCTGCGTGCATGGTTGTATTTACAATTAGGGATCCACTTTGGAGATGTTCCCTATATCAAAAATACAATAGAAAGTGTTGATGAGATTAAAAGTTTGGAAAACTATCCGAAAACAACTTTTGATCATTTGGTCGATTCTCTGATCAACGACACAAAAGATTTGCCATATCAAGACCCTTATGCCTATCCGACAGGCAGCACATTGGTTTTTACGACAGATGGCGCGAGCACACAGAAGGTGTTCATCAGTAAGGCTCATGTCCTCGGCGAACTCTATCTTTGGAAAGGAAACTATTATGAAGCGGCAAAGACTTATAAAAGATTGCTGTCTGCAGAAGACAATAATAGTGATATTAATTATCTGTTCAATTTCAACCGTATTGGCTGGAGCTACTTTAATGTGAGTTTTGCAAGAGCCCAGGAGGGTTCATCTTTGGTCAATTCCTTAACAGCCGGTTGGCGAAGTATGTTTGCGCTATCGAACACGGTACGGGAATGGAATTCCGAATGGAACTGGTCTATTCCATACCATAACTCTTTTGCTCCTGGAAATCCTTTTATAGATCTATTTTCTAAGTCAGGAAAATATGCACTTAAGCCCTCTCAAAAGGTGATTGATTTATGGAATTCACAGACCAATAATGCGGGTATTCCCTGGGATCCCCGGAGTAAGCTATCTTATGAAGTTGCTGCAAATGGTGATCCTGTGATTACAAAATTTACGGATAATTCAGGGGATTTATTGAGCTTGTTAAATAAAGGCGGTCGTTGGAATATCAATCGAGCCGCAGGGGCGCATCTTCGCTTTGCAGAAGCTGCTAATCGTGATGGTCAGGGGCGTTTGGCCTATGCATTGGCAAACTGGGGGCTAATCAGTACCTTCTATTATGGCGCTTTTACGAAAGACGGTGGTATTATACCTGGCAATTTTTTTGAATTGGAGTCGGAGATAACCCATGAAGGATTTGGGACGAATAGAACCACTTTTGCCGAATCCTCGCCCTATTATTTTGATGCACGCGACAATGCGAGTATCGTACGTGGGGTGTGGTATCGGAATTCGGGAATCCGTGGACGGGCTACCATGCCGCGTTGGCAATTCCCAGGCATTGAATATGGACCAGGTACAGTAAGTGGTTACGGAAGCGTGATGACCGCTTTTAATGTGCCGCAAGCTGATCTGGAAGATAAGATCGTAGAAGAGTCTGCTCTTGAGCTAGCCTTCGAAGGCGAACGTTGGTCCGATCTGCTGCGTATAGCAAAACGCCGTCATGATCCAGCTTTCCTAGCCGATAAAGTCTATGAGAAATTGCTGAAAGCAAATAACCCCAAAGCTGGAGCAGTACGTAGCAAGTTGATGGATATGAACAATTGGTATTTGCCTTTTAAATTACGGTAAAACTGCGATAAGTTTGGATTATTGATTTAATGGTTAAGGGTCTGCTTTGTGCAGGCCTTTTTCTTTTTCTTTGATGTTGAACATGAGACTGCAGGATAGTGAATTCGAAACTGTTTAATATCATTGTGTGGAGATAGCGGTTGTTGGCGATAATCGATAATTTATGAACTTCTATCAACACTTATGCAAAACTAGTGGTGGTCGGTAAAAGCGTGTATAATCGTAACATGTCAATGACAGTGCAATCTTTTAGTAATGCCATTTGTGTTTTATAAATGTAATTTTTACATTTATAAATATTTCTGATTAATTATAACCAATGGAACGAGCTATTTTCACATTAAGAGCCTGCTCTTTTTTTCTTGCAAAAGCAATTTGCTTTTTTTGTCTATTTTGGATTTTCAGTACGCCCGCATATGCCTATAGCAGCACGATTTCTGAACCAGATTCAGCCTATTTTTTTGCTTACGCAAAAGAAAAGAATGCTGGCAGAGAAGGGCTATTATATGCTTGGAGTTTGGACGGAAAACAATGGAATTCCATCGGGACAGATCTTGCCTTTGTAAAGTCAGATTATGGACGTTGGGGATCAGAAAAACGGATGATAAATCCTGTATTGTTTCCTCGAAATGGTGGCGGCTGGTCCTGTGCGTGGCAATTAAGTCCTGAAAGTAATGGCTCTTATGCATATACCTTTACCACTGATTTTTTTAATTGGGGCCGGCAAGATTATTATGTCTCATTAAAAGATTTGGATAAATCAACAGAGGCGCTTGTAAAAAACAGTTTGTTGCGCCGTGAGAATATTTCCATTAATGGCGAAAGTTTACGTGGAACAAAGCTGAAAGTTTCATGGTCTGTTATTAAAGAATTAATCAAGCATTATGATCTCGCATTGCTTAAGCAAAAGCAATGGTCCGAACGAAGTGTTGACGATGAGGTCCGTTTCCCGGGTCTCAAACCATTGGATGTTAAACTGACACCGAATATAGGCCATAGTAAGTCTATCAGTGATATGTTGGTGGGCGTGTTTTTTGAAGATATTAATTATGCCGCAGACGGAGGTCTATATGCGGAATTGATTCAAAATAGAGATTTTGAATATAAATTGAGCGATAAACAAGGGCATGACAAAAATTGGAACGAGAAAACAGCTTGGAGTATGGATGGCTCGGGACAATTTCATGTTGACAGTATAAATCCCATTCATCCAAATAATAAACATTATGCCAGACTGCAAGGTGAAGGTATTCTAAGAAATATAGGCTACGATGGGATTGCCTTGAATAAGAACGAACGCTATGATCTTTCATTTTTTGGACGGGGCGCTGCGGTTAAAGGGCGTCAACTAAAAATCCGGATAAGTACAAAAGACGGAAAGGTCCTCGATGAGAAATCCTTAATTGTTGACAGTAAAAACTGGAAAAAATATCAATTGGTATTGACAGCCAATGCAACTAGTAAGGATGCCGTATTGGAATTTGTATTTACAGATCGACAACAATTGGATTTGGATCTGATTTCTTTATTTCCTCAGCATACATTTAAAGGACGTAAGAATGGATTACGGAAGGATCTGGCCGAGGCTATTGCGGCTTTGAATCCGCGTTTTGTCCGTTTTCCGGGGGGCTGTTTAGCACATGGCGATGGTATCGAAAATATCTATCATTGGTCCAATACTGTAGGACCTTTAGAAAGCCGTGTGCCACAACGAAATATGTGGGGATATCACCAAACTGTTGGCTTAGGATATTATGAGTATTTTCAATTTTGTGAAGATATAGGTGCCTATGCTGTCCCGGTAGTGGCGGCTGGGGTACCCTGTCAAAATTCGGGCGCTCATGGTCATCCATTGGGCGGACAACAATGTGGTATTCCAATGGAAGATATGGATGACTATATCCAGGAAGTACTTAATCTGATTGAATGGGCCAATGGGGATAAAAATAGTACCTGGGGAAAGGTACGTGCAGCAGCGGGGCACCCCGAACCATTTCATCTAAAATATATTGGTGTAGGTAACGAAGATTTAATATCGAATGTTTTCGAGGAACGTTTTACCATGATTTACAATGCTATCCGTGCAAAATATCCCGAAATACAAGTTATTGGAACTGCAGGGCCATTTTTTGAAGGAACCGACTATGTAGAGGGCTGGAAAATTGCTAATAAATTGAACGTACCTATTATGGACGAACACTACTATCAGACACCAGGCTGGTTTATTCATAATCAAGATTTCTATGATAAATATGATCGGAGTAAAGCACAGGTGTATTTGGGCGAATATGCTGCTCATATTCATGGACGTGCGAGTACCTTGGAAGTGGCATTGGCTGAAGCGGCATATCTCACAGCATTGGAAAGAAATGGTGATGTCGTTAAGATGGCCTCTTATGCGCCACTGTTAGCCAAAGATGGTTATACACAATGGCGTCCCGATCTTATTTATTTCTCCAATACCGATGTAAATTTAACACCATCCTATTATGTACAGCAATTATTTGGGCGTAATAACGGAACAGAATATATTCCGGTAGAAGCAGTTTATTCTAATGCTGCCGTTGAGGTACAGAAGCGTGTGGCATTTTCTATTGTTAAAGATCCGAAAGATCAATCGCTCATTGTAAAACTGGTTAATATCTTACCTGTTGCCATCAACATCGAATTGGAATTAGATCAGCTTAATCTGAAAGCTGATACGGCCCTTGTTTCTCAGTTGACAGGAAAACTGGAAAGTAAAACGGCAAAACCCGAAGAAAAGACCATGGCCGTTGAAAAACTCAAAAAACAACAATTGCCGCCTTATTCGTTAACCATTATCCGAATTCAATCAGGTGCAAAATAGCCCAATTCAACTCATATGATACATCCAGCTTTGAAGAAAAAGTCTATTTTAGTTTTTATTAATCTCTGTTTGGCAATTGTGCCGTTGTTTGCCAATTCAGGATTCAATCTGATCAAAAATAATCGGGCTGCGAATATCTATTATGGAGGCAGTAACCCTGTGGTTGAAACCACATTGGAACTGTTGGCTGCAGACGCACAGCAGGTTGGCCAATCTGCTTTTAAACGAATCGACAATGCAGATGCCGGAGCGATTATAATTGGGGAATTAAATGATCCAATTATCGACAAATTGATAAAGGATCATCACATTTCTCTCTCAGATATCAAAGATAAATGGGAGGCTTTTTATCTGAAAGTGATTCAAATGGAAAAAGTACCAACTCTGTTGATTATCGGGTCTGATGCTAGAGGTACGGCATACGGTGTTATGGAAATTTCCAGAAAATTAGGTGTTTCTCCATGGAGTTGGTGGGCAGATGTGGTTCCCCGTAAAAAATCAACGATTTCTTTGCCTGCCGATTTTGAAGACAAGCAATTTCCTAAAGTGCAATTCCGGGGGATTTTTATAAATGACGAGGACTGGGGATTGACGCCTTGGAGCAGCAA
The DNA here is from genome assembly GCA_031286695.1 of Sphingobacterium sp. GTDB lineage: Bacteria > Bacteroidota > Bacteroidia > Sphingobacteriales > Sphingobacteriaceae > Sphingobacterium. The sequence goes on from JAITTY010000011.1 coordinate 532,711, forward strand.
AACCTATGAGCCCGAAGCAAAGTTGGATGCAGGAATTGATCCGACGAAAACAAAAAAAATGGCTACGGTCGGGCCTAAGACGTATGCCCGTATTTTTGAATTATTGCTACGCCTTCGAGCCAACTCGATCTGGCCAGCAATGCATGAAGTAACTGTTCCTTTCTATTTTGTCCAAGGAAATCGGGAAATGGCCGAAAAATATGGAATATATATCGGCTCATCGCATTGTGAGCCCCTCGCTCGAAATAGTGCGACGGAATGGGATATTGTAGGTCAGGGGCCCTATAACTATTTGACAAATAAAAATGAAATTATTAATTATTGGTCCAATCGGCTTAAAACACTCGGTCAATCTCATAATATATTTACACTTGGTATGCGTGGGAAACACGATGGAGCAATGGAGGGTGTCAAAACAATAGCCGCATATAAAGATGCGTTCAATGAGGTTCTCAAGGATCAGACGGATCTATTAAAACAATATGTCAATTTAGATCCAACGAAAATTCCCCAAGTCGTTATACCCTATAAGGAGGTATTGGACGTCTACCGCGCCGGTATAGCTATTCCTGACTATGCTACATTGATGTGGTGTGACGATAATTATGGCTATATTACTCATTTTCCAGATCAGAAAGAAAGAAAAAGAACAGGCGGTAACGGACTTTATTATCATGTTTCCTACTGGGGTAGGCCGCATGACTATCTTTGGTTGTCGACGATGAGTCCGGCGCTGATCTATCAGCAGTTGAGTACGGCATATCAGCATGATGTGCGGAAAATGTGGATTGTTAATGTTGGGGACATTAAGCCTGCTGAATACCAAATTGAACTCCTGATGGATATGGCGTGGGATATGGATCAGGTACAAAAAATAGGTGTCTACCAGCATATGAATCAATTTTTGCAACGGGAGTTTGGACATCGTTTGGCGAAGAAGATCGTGCCGATTATGCAGGAACATTATCGGTTGGCTCATATTCGAAAACCGGAGTTTATGGGAAATACACGTACGGAAGAGAAAGATCCAGCCTATAAAATTGTGAAAGACCTACCTTGGTCCGAACAGCAGATTCGAAAGCGATTATTACAGTATAAACTAATTCAAGATGCAGCCACCGCAATTGAGGCATCAGTTCCGTTGGATCGAAAGGATGCATATTTTGAATTAGTCCTGTATCCGGTTGTTGCAGCAGCAAAGATGAATGAAAAACACCTTTATGCACAGTTGGCACGTCATGGCAAAGCTGAATGGCAAAAAAGCCATGTTGCGTATGATAAAATCGCTTCCTTAACTGCGCAATACAATGCCTTGAATAAAGGTAAGTGGAAGGGTATGATGGATTATAAACCCAGAAACCTTGCTGTTTTCGATAAGATTGTAGAAGAAAACGCTGTTGTTCCTATGGTCAATGATGATCAGCCCGCCAAGAGGATTCCTGGTAAAGATTTAAAAGGCTCAATCGGATATGAAGGGTTGGGCTATCAAGGGCAGGCCGCAGCGATCCCATTGGGTGTAGAAGCTAGTTATAGACTCAAGGGATTAAAGGGTGATTCTGTTACCATTGTCGTCCACTTGCTGCCTACACACCCGGTCTCTTCAGATGATTTACGTTTTGAAGTTTCCTTGGGGCAACAGCATCCGCCTGCCATTTCCTATAAAACAATCGGACGGAGTGAAGAGTGGAAAGAGAATGTCTTGCGCAACCAAGCTATTCGAACGATTAAATTTAAGGTAGCTTCATTGCAACAGGACATATTGCGTATCAAAGCGCTTGATGAGGGCGTAGTGATTGATGAAGTAACACTATATTTGGATTAAAGTATTCGTTTCCTACTGTGTAATGGAAACTCGTTATAAACTTATTCATAAGATTGTATAAATGAAAAAACAATTTCTAGTCACGCTCTTGGTTATTTTGACCTGTCTCGTTAAGGCACAATCTCCGGTATACCTTTTCTCCTATTTTGTAGGCAATGGCGCCGACGGGTTACATCTTGCTTATAGTTTAGACGGTTTGAAATGGGAACCATTGAATCAGGGAAAAGCTTTCTTAGTACCAACGGTAGGAAAAGATAGACTGATGCGTGACCCTAGTATTTGCCAGGGCCCTGATGGTACCTTTCACCTTGTGTGGACAACAGGCTGGTGGGATAAAATTATCGGATATTCCTCTTCCAAAGACTTGATGCATTGGACCGATCAAAAAGCAATACCAGTCATGGTAGATGAGCCTGATGCTAAAAATGCATGGGCTCCGGAGCTTTTTTACGACAAAGACACAAAAGAATATTATATCATTTGGGCCACGACAATTCCTGGTCGACATAAGGAGGTGCAGACAAGCGATAGTGAAAAAGGCTTAAACCACCGGATGTATAGTGTGACGACAAAGGATTTTAAACGTTTTTCAAAAACCAAGTTATTTTTTGACCCTGAATTTAGTGTCATCGATGCGGCCATTATACAACGGGCCAATAAGGAATATATGATGGTGCTGAAAAATGAAAATTCTAATCCGCCGGAGAAAAATATCCGAATCACGACAACAAAGAGTTTAGCCAAAGGATTTCCGACTACTGTCTCTAAACCAATCACAGGCAATTATTGGGCGGAGGGTCCTGCTCCGCTGCAAGTAGGGGAGTATATATATGTATATTTCGATAAATACCGCGACCATAAGTATGGAGCTGTAAGAAGTAAAGATGGTATCAACTGGGAAGATGTTTCTGATCTGGTGAGCTTTCCGAAGGGAGTACGTCATGGAACAGCTTTTACGGTCAATCAAACGGTTTTGTCAACTTTATTAAAAGTAAACTGATAGTCTTGTTAATTATTGACACGCTATGGTATTATGCTATATGGGAAATAGTGAAGTACAGGTTGCATCTTGATAAATAGATGCTTAATTTCATTGCATATGTTCGGAACTGAATCCGATCATACGCAGACATAGACAAATATTATTTAAGGGATATTCATGACGGTTTTTGTCATATACCAAGCCGCTGATTGAATGTTTCTTTTGGTTTTAAGAATAGACAATTCAATAAAAATAGCATGAAGAAAATCCTCTTTTCCTTTATTTTGGCAGGCATTGCGTTCAGCACACAGGCTAAAGTCACATTACCACATGTTTTTGGATCGAATATGGTACTTCAGCAAGGAAAACCAGTGGTGGTATGGGGGCATGCGGATCCTCAGGAAAAGATTGAAGTCAGATTGAAAGGTTTGACAAGAAAAACAGTGGCCGATCAAAAGGGAGCATGGAGCGTTACCTTTACAGCTCAAAAAGCAAGTTTCGACGCATTTACTATGGAAGTAAAGGGAGATAATACCATTTTACTGAAAAATGTTGTTGTTGGTGAAGTTTGGCTATGCTCGGGGCAGTCTAATATGGAGTATACGATGCTGTTACATAAGGGCTATAAAAAGCCTGCTGTAGGCGTTGATCGGGCGGAGGAAGAATTGCGACAACCTGAAAATCCAAAAATTCGCTTATTCCTTGTTGCCAAAAAGAAAGGGCAGCAGGACGATGTGGAAACGAAGGGATGGGAAGTAGCCGATCCGAATTCACTCGCGCAATTTTCGGCTCCCGGTTATTTCTTTGGAAAGACCCTGCAACAACAGCTGAATGTTCCCGTGGGATTGATCAGTTCATCCTGGGGTGGCAGTAGGATAGAGCCCTGGACACCTTTGGAGGCCTATCAAAAATCCAGCACTTTTAAACAGGAAACCCGAAGTGGTGAAACGAAAATTGAAAATGCTGTCGCAGGGGAAATGTATGAAGCCATGATTCGTCCATTAGCGCCTTTTGCGATGAAAGGATTTATCTGGTATCAAGGTGAAAGCAATCTTATGTTTGAGGATGCACGTTACTATGCAAAACAAAAATTGCTGATTGATACCTGGCGTAAAAACTGGAAGGACAAAAATATGCCTTTTTACTATGTACAGATTGCCCCTTATTATTATAGTAAAAGAAAGGATAAAACACAGCATAATGTAGAGGCCTTGCCGTGGTTTTGGGAGATTCAGACAAAATGCATGGACATTAAAAATTCGGGAATGGCTGTCGTCACTGATTTGGTCGACGACCTTTCTGACATACATCCATCCTATAAATGGGAAGTAGGACGTCGTTTGGCATTATGGCCACTGGCATTTGATTATGGTCAAAAGAATATTGTTTTTTCAGGCCCACAATATAAAAGTAAAAAGATAGTCGGAAATAGCGTGATCCTGAACTTTAAGTATATTGGCAGCGGATTGCAATGTAAAGGCGATCAATTGACCTGGTTTGAGATTGCTGGGGCAGATGGCAGGTTTGTATCTGCTGAAGCGAAGATCGAGGGTGATCGTGTTATTGTATCTGCAGCATCGGTAAGGTCTCCAAAACAGGTTCGCTTTGGTTGGCACGAAACAGCGCGACCCAATTTTTTTAATAAGGAAGGACTACCTGCATTACCTTTTAGAACGGAGTAGTATCTTTTTGAGCTTTCTCTTTTGAAATATTTTACGCTCTTATAATGATCAAATTGTAATGTTGTTGCCATCTTAATCCTAGCGATTGTTATAAAAAAAGGTTTTCAAACGGGGAGAATGAAAACCTTTAAAATAACCAATTAATCCTAAATTTATGATAAAAAATATGATGCTATTTTATTGGTGTTCCTTTGATAAACCTCATCTGGTTTTATCTAAATTATAATTTACGTACTTACCAACTAAATTTGGGAATAGCCAATTTAGTAAGACAAGTTTAAGTATACCGAATTGATTTGTCATCCTGTGCTGTTCTGTACCAACGGGATGGTCTGCCTGGGTATAGATGTTGAAGGCCAAAGCTATTCAGGTAAGTTCAGGATGCTTAAGTGTCCTGAACTTTTTATTTTAGAGGTTTGCTAATACAATGAATAAACCTATGCTTAAATTTCGAATTGTCTTCTTTGCTTTGATATACACTATCATGGTACATATTGCTTCGGCGCAAGTGGTGAAAGAAATACATTATCTCTCGGGAACGGACAATGTTCATACGGTCAATTGGGACTTCTGGGTGACTGGTGGACGCAAGGCTGGAAAATGGGATAAGATCGCAGTTCCCAGTCATTGGGAACAACAGGGTTTTGGGGCTTACAATTATGGACGGGATTATGTGACCTACGGTAAGAATTTCATCTTTCACGATGAAAAAGGTTTGTATCGGCATCAATTTACTGTTCCAAAAAATTGGAAAGGTAAAAAAATAAACCTCGTTTTTGAAGGTTCAATGACCGATACTGAAGTCAAGATCAACGGGAAGCTAGCCGGAGATATCCATCAGGGTGCTTTTTATCAGTTTAAATACGATGTTACCGACAAGATCACCTTTGGCAAGGCCAATATATTGGAGGCTACCGTATCAAAAATGTCCTCCGATAAATCCGTTAACAATGCGGAGCGCCTTGCGGATTATTGGATTTTAGGCGGTATTTATAGGCCCGTATACCTTGAAGCGACAGCACAGGAACACATCAGCTGGACGGCTATCGATGCAAAGGCAGACGGAGCTTTTCGAAGCGATGTGCACTTAGAGGGGCTCTCTAAGGCCAATAAACTATCAGTAGAGATCAAAGATCTGAAGGGTAATGTAATCGCTATTCAACAGTTTCCAATTACTGCGAAAGACTCAGTGAAATTGGTCGAAATGAAAGTAGAAAACCCTTTATTATGGACCGCCGAGACACCAAACCTATATCAGGCCATCTATACCTTGTGGAATGGGAAGAATAAAGAATATCAATATCAAGATCGCTTTGGTTTCAGAACAATTGAAGTTCGCGAAGGAGACGGCATTTATGTCAATGGTGTAAAAGTGAAGATGAAAGGTGTTAATCGTCATGTATGGTGGCCCGAAACCGGACGGTCGGTAAACGCGCAATTGGATCTGAACGATGTTAAATTGATCAAAGAAATGAATATGAACGCGGTCCGCTGTTCGCATTATCCTCCAGATAGATCTTTTTTGGCATATTGCGATTCATTGGGCTTATATGTTTTGGATGAATTGGCTGGCTGGCAAAAAGCATACAGTACCGTTGTGGGTAAAAAGTTGGTGCGAGAAATGGTTATTCGAGATGCTAACCATCCTTCCATTATACTTTGGAGCAACGGCAATGAAGGTGGACATAATAAAGAACTTGTAGACGAGTACAAGAAATATGATCTTTCGGCGAGAACAGTAATTCATGCACACCATAGACCGGGAAATGCAATCAATGGAATCGACTGTAACCATTATGAAGATTTTTATTCGACAAAAAAAATTCTGGAAGGACCAAATATTTATATGCCAACCGAATTTCTCCACGCACAGGATGATGGCGGTGCTGCAGCAGGATTGGCGGATATATGGGAGCTGCACTGGAATGCCAAATTAGGTGCCGGCGGATTTATTTGGGATTTTGCAGATGAAGGTATTGTACGTACGGATTTCAATAATGTGATTGATGTCAACCGCGTAAATGCCCCTGATGGAATTCTTGGGCCACACCGCGAAAAAGAGGGCAGTTTCTATGCCATTCGGGAGATCTATGCACCTGTACATATTACGATGAAGAAATTACCTGTTGACTTCAAGGGAACTATTTCGGTGGAAAATCGTTATCATTTTACCGATCTGAAAAACTGTCGATTTGAGGGTAAACTGATTACGTATCAACAACCCTATGCGGATGAATCGGGTGTGGATTCAGAGCTACATCTACACGTCGATAGTCCCATATTGCCTCCAACACAAAAGGGAAACTTGCAGTTGAATTTACCGAGCGACTGGAAACAATATGATGCGTTGATATTGACTGCGATTGATCCACATGGGGAGGAAATTTATACTTGGACCTGGCGTGTAAAATCCAATCAAATGCTTACTGCGGAAATTCTGCCTTTGAAATCTTCTACCGATGTTGAAGTGAAAGAAGACAGTGCGAATTATATCCTTAAGGCAAACGGAATAACAGCTATGATTTCCAAAAAAACAGGATTATTGGTTGATCTGGCCAATGATTATAGCATGAAATTGGCTTTCAATAATGGTCCGGTGCTTATTGATGGACAGTCGGAGCTGAAAAGTGCTAAACGTTGGAAAGACGGAAAAAATGAAGCTGTTGAGTTTATGTTTGATGGTAACCTAAGTTTTATCCGTTGGACGATGCGCCCAGACGGGTGGTTAAAACTTGATTATGCTTATAATATGGCAAAAACGGTACCTTATGCCGGAGTAAGCTTCAACTTTCCTGAAAACTATATTATTGGGGCCAAATGGCTTGGTAATGGCCCTTATCGCGTATGGAAGAATAGGATGCAAGGTGTCACATTAAATACATGGGAAAAAATGTATAATGACGGAAAAGCAGGTATTGGGCCATGGACATTTCCTGAGTTTAAAGGCTACTTCTCGGATGTTAGTTGGATACAATTCAATACAGTGCAAGGGAAGTTTTTGGTTGCAACGGATCAGGAAGATTTATTTGTGCGATTATTCGAGTTCTACGGAATTTCCGGTCCCAAAGGTTATCCGCAGTTGCCGACGGGGGATATTTCCTTTTTGGATGCTATTCCTCCTATTGGAACAAAACTGGCGTTGGGAATCAATGGAAATGCTGCGGTGAATGGACCCGCAGGTGAGCTTAATCAAATGGATAAAAAGATTAATCGGACACTCTATTTTTACTTTGGTACACCGAAGGGCGAAAAAGAAAATACGCAATTTGTGATGCCTAAAGTAAACGTATTGACAGATTAATCGGATGCTTTATATATAAATTGGTTAAACGAAAAATAGGCTTTTCAATTCAATTGAAAAGCCTATTTTTTGAGTGAGACGCTGTTTTTTTGATGCTGTTCAAATGCTTGTAAGCCAAGTTTCTTTAACGGAAAGGAGCTTTTCTCAATTAAGCTGCGTATTATTATTTGATGATAAAGTCTTTGACATTTTGATTTTGGATTGCCGTTGAGGTAACTTTCTTAAGTTCTACATCCTGCAATTGAACTGTGCGAATGGGAAGTTCCGGATTACCGTTGATCTTGGATACAAACTGACCTACTTCCGCTTGAATGTGAGAAAGATAGACATTCGTTATTGGCGTTAGTTTTTTTACCTTGGTAGGTACCAGGTATCGCCATTGATAGAGCACGTCGGTATCAATTCCGAGTATACCTTCTTTTACGTTTTGGGCTTTGATATTTGAAAAATAAATGTTTTTTACGTAACCGCCCATACGTTCGTTGGTTTTGATGAAGAGTAGATGCATGAGTTTCTCATTGGGCAGTACAGTGCAATTGTCCACATAGATATTTTCGATTCCACCAGAGAGTTCGCTCCCAACAGCCAGGAGTTGGTGCCCGTCACGGATCTCGCAATTGCGGATCACAATATTTTTTGTTGGCGTTTTTAGTCGCCAGCCTTCGGGATTTCTGCCGGACTTCAGTGCGATGGCATCATCCCCTTGGTCAAACACGCAATTTTCAATCAATACATTCTGACTCATTTCAGGGTCGATTCCATCATTGTTATGGCCATGAGCGTAGATGTCGATTCCGCGTATAAGCGCATCTTTCGTTAAATAGAGATGTAAGGTCCAAAAAGGGCTGTTACGGATCTTAATGTCTTCGACCCTAACATGTTGGCAACGGTTAAATTGAATAAACTGCGGTCTAAGATTGGACGTGTCGTTGACCATGAGGCGTTGTTCGACAGGTAGTCCTTCTTGCGCCCAGTTATAGAGATTTTTGATGCTTTCCATATGCGGTTTTGGTCTTGGAAACCATTTTTCCCAAACAGTCAGATCTGCTTTTATGGTTCCTTTACCAGTAATGGCAACATTTGTTGCTTCATATGCGTAGATCAGTGGGGAGTAGTTATAGCATTCTAGTCCTTCCCAGCTACTGTGAACAGCAGGTAAATAGTCTTTCGGGTCGCCCGAAAATAACAAGGTCGCCCCTGCACTGACATGTAAGTTGACATTGCTCTTTAAATGTATTGCCTTTGTTGACCATTCACCTGGAGGAATGATGATATTGCCACCTGATGTTGTCGCTAGAGCAATTGCAGTCGCGATTGCTGTGGTAGTACTTTCTTTGTCGCCCTGACGTGCACCAAAATCGCGGATATCGTAATTTTTACAATGCTCGAAATTTGGGACTTTAAATACTGGAATTTTAAAAGGAGCTTTGATGTTAATATCGTCTTGGCTGATCTTGCTGATCTGCGCGAAGCTCAATCGAGTAAAAGCGATTGATAGTAACATAAAGGTGAAAATTAATTTATATTTCATGTTAATAATTATTTCATGAGCTCGCAAGCTCGGTTTGTTTTTTTGAGGCCATATGGAATATCCAGTTTATTTTTCATTGGTGTTTGTGTTATGCAATCGTGGACATTTCATAATTGATCAGTACAGTGTTTCGAAGGAAATCCTAAGCAATTGATTAAAACAATAAAGGCTAAAAATAAGGAACAATCAAGGTGGAACCTAATTTTACCAAGCAGGACAGTGCAAGGTGGTTTTGGATATGCTGTCTTAAGGATAAGTGATGACCAAATCCATACCAACTCCTGACTGCAAGCGGATTGTTAAAACGATGTCTGCATAGTGAATGCACTGTTAAAAGGTGGACTCAACGTGGACTCACTGTGGACTCACAGTGGTTACAGTTAGGAGTTGGTCATAAGTTGGTATGGAGTTGGTGTTGGGAATTCTATAACAAATATATTACGAATAGCTTTGAATCCTTGTTATTGGGTTTATTATCAATGAAAATGAAGATGTGTTGACTGTGTAATCGAGCTTGTTCAGGATACTACAGGACGGCTCTTGTTAAAAATGTTGATACTTTTAAAACTAGCTACTTATTTAGGCATCCTTAAATACGCTGATCAATTTGACGGTATTGTCTGCACGTTTTAATTAAGCTGTAGACAAGCGGGAAAACAAGACTTAATAAAACTTAATATTATGAAAAAATTCTTTCGATTTTTACATCTGCTTACATCAATTGCGATTTTGTCCAATGTACATGCGCAAGGAAAGTTTCCGGACGGAACGGCAATTTCAAAATGGTTCGAGACTGTAAAATCGACTGAGATCGAAACGCTCGGAAAGAAATTTCTCATCACAGATTTTGGTGTTGCTTCAGATAGCACCATCGTGCAAACGGCCAAAATTCAACAGGCTATTGATAAGGCCTATACCAGCGGTGGAGGTGTGGTCATAGTGCCTAAAGGAGTCTATCTGAGTGGATCATTATTTTTTAAACCGAAGACACATTTACACTTAGAAGAGGGGGCTGTACTGAAAGGAAGTGATGATATTGCAGATTTTGCGCTAGCGGAAACTCGTATGGAAGGTCAAACAGTGAAGTATTTTTTGGCGCTTGTCAATGCAGACCAGGTAGATGGATTTACAATTTCGGGCAAAGGGACACTTGATGGAAACGGGTTACGCTACTGGCGATCCTTCTGGCTTAGGAGACAGTTTAATCCACAATGCACAAATATGGACGAGATGCGTCCACGTTTACTTTATGTGTCCAATAGCAAGGATGTACAGGTTTCAGGCATTCGCTTGATCAATTCACCTTTTTGGACCTCGCATTATTATAAATGTGAAAATCTCAAATTGATCGGTTTACATATTTCAGCACCAAAGGAACCTGTGAAAGCACCTAGTTCCGATGCGATCGATTTGGATGTCTGCCGTAATGTATTGATTAAAGATTGTTACTTATCCGTTAACGATGATGCCATTGCACTAAAAGGCGGTAAAGGACCGAAGTCCGATAAGGATCCTAACAACGGCCCTAATTCAAATATTATTATTGAAAATTGTTTTTTTGGTTTTTGTCATAGCGCACTCACTTGCGGCAGTGAATCTATTCATAGCTACAATGTGATTTTTCGGAACAATACGTTAGATAAAGCACGCAAGCTATTGCAGTTAAAGATGCGCCCGGATACGCCACAGGAATATGAAAACATTTTGATCGAAAATGTAAAGGGGAATGTCAATAGTATGTTGTTTATTAAGCCTTGGACCCAGTTTTTTGATTTGAAGGGTGAGAAAGGTATTAAAATGTCGTATGCAAGAAATATTGTTTTGCGCAATATTGATCTAGATTGCGACATCGTATTTGATGTGCTCAATTCTGAACAATATGTACTGTCGGACTTTACATTTCAAAATATGAACGTCCGTGCAGCCAAAGATCCTGTGATTCACAAGGAATATATTAAAAACTTTGTCCTAAATAATGTAACTGTTAATAATAAAAAGCAATAGTAATATGTACCGGCATATTGCTGTGACTTAGACCTTGAATTATGAAGATGAAACTTATTCTTTTGACAGGGGCGCTGATCGGTTCCTTAGCTGCTTCAGGCCAACGTAAAATGGAGTTTTTAGATCGGGGGATGGTTGGTGTAAAAACGACGGACAACTCCGTTTTTTTAAGCTGGCGTTTGCTTGGTACCGACGATTTTGATACGGCCTTTGCAATTTATAGAAAGGAAGGGAATGGCAAACAGAAAAAACTGAATACTTCACCATTGATCAAAGGGACTAATTTTTTGGACGATCATGTCGATTTGAATCAAGATGTGACTTACATTTTGGATATAGTAGCCGGAGGTAAAGAAAAAGAAGTTGCTAAACTGACCTTATCGAAAGATCAAAAAGTACAGCAGTATTTAAATATTCCATTACGCACTCCTGCAGGATATATGCCTGGGGATGTTTCTGTGGGCGATCTGGATGGAGATGGAACCTATGAACTTATTGTTCACCAGACTGGTGTTGGACATGACAATGCACACAATGGGATTACTTCGGAACCTATTTTTCAAGCATATAAACTAGATGGTACTTTTCTCTGGGAAATCAATTTGGGTAAAAATATCCGAGAGGGAGCACATTATACCCAATTTATGGTTTATGACCTCGATAGTGATGGCCGTGCGGAGCTGGTCTGCAAAACGGCCGACGGTACTAAAGATGGACTGGGAAATGTTATTGGTGATGCACAGGCCGATTGGCGTGATACCGTATTAAATTCGCGGACAGTTGGTCGCATCTTGAAAGGTCCTGAATACTTAACGGTATTTGATGGATTGACGGGAAAAGCCCTGAGCACTGTGGATTATCTGCCACAACGTGGAGAGTTAAGTTCATGGGGAGATACGAATGCCAATCGCAGCGATCGATTTTTAGCTTGTGTAGCATATTTGGATGGCGTACACCCAAGTGTTGTCATGACTAGAGGATATTATGAGCGTACGGCACTGGCAGCATGGGATTTCAAGGATAAAAAATTAGTAAGCCGTTGGGTATTTGATAGCAAAGTTCGTAAAGATCCTTATTCTGGTCAGGGTTATCATAATCTTACGGTTGCTGACGTAGATCAAGATGGCAAAGATGAAATTGTCTTTGGTTCGATGGTTATTGACGATAATGGCAAAGGGCTGTACAGTACCGGACTGGGACATGGCGATGCATTACATGTTAGCGATTTGGATCCGGATAGGCCAGGCTTGGAGATCTTTGGAATCCATGAACTGAAAGGTGGGCGGAAAGGGACTGGTGTGGCTTTATTGGATGCCAAAACCGGGGCAATTTTGTTTAAAAGTGCAATAGACCAAGATATTCCTCGCGGTGTTGCCGGAAATATAGATCCAGATCATAAAGGGGCGTATCTGTGGTGGCTGGGATCTAGAGATATGTACGATACCAAAGGTAATCGTGTAGGACCGGCTCCGAGATCGACCAATTTTCTGATTTGGTGGGATGCTGATTTGAGCCGTGAACTTTTAAACAGCAACTATATTGAAAAATATAAAAATGGAAAAACAGAACGAATCTTTACGGCGGTGGGAGCATCATCGATTAATGGAACTAAAAGTACGCCCAACCTAAGTGCGGATATCTTGGGGGATTGGCGGGAAGAATTGATCCTACGTTCAGATGATAATCAATATCTGCGTATCTATACAACAACGATCCCGACGGAAAAGCGTGTATATACACTCATGCATGATCCACAATATCGCTTGAGTATAGCATGGCAGAATGTGGCCTATAATCAACCGCCGCATACGGGATATTACCTTGGTGTAGGTATGGATCGTCCGGTCACACCGAATATTCAGTTGGTGAAGCCTGCCCGCACAAAATAGAAATTTAGATATGTACGATAGGAATTGTTTGATTAAAAGAAATAGATAAGTTAGCAAATGAAGCATACAATAAAATGGATAGGGATGGCACTGACAGCCGTTCTTTTGATCTCCTTTGCAAAGCAGCAAAATAGACCTACGATTTATCTTATCGGTGATTCGACAGTTAAGAACAGCAATAAGGAATATTGGGGCTGGGGTACCTTGCTTCCTGAATTATTGGATACAACACGAGTCCGTGTGGACAATCATGCGATGGCGGGTCGGAGTACACGTACATTTGTTAAAGAGGGAAGATGGAGAAAAGTTGATTCTTTGTTCAAGCCTGGAGATTTTTTATTGATTCAGTTTGGTCATAACGAGGGAAGTAAACCTGATACCAGCAAACAAGGCTATCGAGGTGTGCTAAGGGGTATCGGTAAAGATTCTGTTGTTTTAGATTGGGGGAATGGGAAGAGGGAAACCGTGCACACTTATGGTGAAAACCTGCGTCGTTTTGTGATTGAAGCAAAGAATAAGGGGGTAACACCGATTTTGTTATCCATGATTCCGCGCAACCAATGGGATGATCAAGGTAAAGTGAAGCGGGCCGACAAAGACTTTGGCTTGTGGGCTAAACAGATTGCCGAAGAACAAGGCGTTCCTTTTCTGGATCTGAACAGTATTACTGCAGATAAATATGATCGCCTTGGACCAGAACTGGTAAAAACCAGTTTTTTTCCCGGTGACCATACCCATACGAATAAAGATGGAGCGCGAGAAAATGCATGGTCTGTTATCGAAGGATTCCGTAGGATTAAAAGTCAGTTAGTACAATATATTAAATAGTAACGAAGATGAAATTGAAATTGTTGCCTTGGGCTGCCGTCCTTTTCGCTGTAATTAGCATGTCTTTTTTGGAAAAGCAGCACAAACCGAACTTGTTTATTATTGGTGACTCTACGGTAAAAAACGGACAGGGAAATGGCTCGAACGGACAGTGGGGCTGGGGAAGTTTGATTGGTCAGTATTTTAAATTGGATAAGATCAATGTTAAGAATCGTGCTTTGGGAGGAACAAGTACCCGGACATTTTATAACAATCCAAAGCTTTGGCAGAAGGTTCTGGATAGCATACAGCCTGGAGATTTTGTCCTTATGCAATTTGGGCATAATGATTCAAGTCCCATTGTGGACACGTTACGCGCTCGCGGAACGATAAAGGGAAATGGTGATGATTACCAAGAAGTGTATAATCCATTGCTGAAGCAGCATGAAGTAGTCTATAGCTATGGTTTTTACTTGCGTAGGTTTGTAAAGAATATTCAGGATAAGGGAGCGATAGCAATTATCTGTTCACCTATTCCACGCAATGCTTGGGATGGAAATCAGGTTCGTAAATCGGATTATGCAATATGGGCGAGAGAGGCTGCTGAACAGACCAATGCATTTTTTATCCCATTACAGGATCAAGTGATTGCCCAGTATGAAAAATTGGGGAAAAAGAAAGTAGAAACGGAATTTTTTGATCCTAAAGATGCGACCCATACAATTAAAGCAGGTGCTTTGCTGAATGCTAAACTCGTCGCTGAGCAATTGAAAGCACAAACCAAAATCGGACTAAAGAAATTTATGTAGTATGAAGAAATCTACCTTTCCTCTGGCGATCTTTTTTCTGTTGACACTATTTAAAGTGCATGCACAACAACGACCCAATATTGTATTGATTCTGGCCGATGATATGGGCTATGCTGATTTGGGTTGCTTTGGTTCTGAAATTCAGACTCCAAATCTCGATAAAATGGCAAAGGAAGGGATTAAGATGACTAATTTTTACAATGCTTCGCGTTGTTGTCCATCGCGTGCTTCCCTATTGACCGGATTATATCCGCATCAGGCAGGAGTCGGTGATATGATGAATAAGCGTCCTTTTCCAGCCTATCAGGGTTATTTGAACAGAAATTCGGTCACATTGGCCGAACTATTGAAAAGCGCAGGTTATGGAACCTATATGGCTGGGAAATGGCATGTTGGACAGGAAAAGGAAAATTGGCCCCGGCAGCGTGGATTTCAGCGCTACTATGGGCTAATTGATGGAGCAAACAGCTACTTTGAAAACCGGCCTTATCGCCCCAATCAAACATTAACGATAGCCTTGGACAATGAGGCGATCGTTCCGCCAAAAGATTACTATAGCTCGGATGCCTATACAGATTATGCAATGACTTTCATTGGTGAGCATTTAGAAACTAAAAAAGAGAATCCTTTTTTTCTATACCTCGCTTTTCAGGCTCCCCACTGGCCTATACATGCCAAACCGCAGGATATTGCAAAGTATCAGGGTAAATATATGGAAGGCTGGGAGGCTATTCGTGAAAAGCGTTTTCAAAAACAGCAGCAGTTAGGGATATTGCCGTCAACGACCAAATTGTCACCAATTGATACGACATTGCGAAATTGGAATGATTGCAGTTGGGAAGAAAAAGTAAAATGGGATGAAAAGATGGCTGTCTACGCGGCGATGGTAGACGAATTGGATCAGAACGTTGGTAGACTGGTTGATTATCTCCAATCGAAAGGGCAATTGGACAACACTGTTTTCATCTTTCTCTCTGATAACGGAGCGAGCAATGAGACTATAACTAATGCGGGATTTACACCAGAAATTAGAGCTGCTAATGAATTTCCTGCCAGTCATCCGCGTTCTTTTACAGCTTATGGAATCGAAGGTGCTGCGGTGAGCAATACGCCTTTCAAAAAGTTCAAGCATTGGGAGTTTGAGGGTGGGAATGCCACCGGATTTATCGCTTATGGCCCCAAGTTCCTGCCTCAGGGAAAGCAGTTTGATAGGCCAGCCCATTTGATCGATATCATGCCAACTTTAGCACAATGGTCGGGAGCGAGCTATCCTAAGGACTATGCCGGCAATACGATTCAACCGATGGAAGGAATATCCTTGCTTCCGCTATGGACAGAGCAACAAAAGGATATTGATCGGGAAATTTGTTTTGAGCATGAAGGTAACAAAGCTGTGCGCAAAGGAAAATGGAAACTTGTCTCTTCCTATCCTGAAAATAAGTGGTATTTATATGATATAGAAGAAGATAGAAGTGAAACAGTAGACTTATCAGCCTCTTTCCCGAAAATATACAGTGAAATGGTTCAGCTCTATGAAAACTGGGCAAAAAGGGTTGGTGTGATACCTTACGAGCAGCTCGCTCAAAAAAAAGGGAATTCCCGTTATGAATAATTATATAAAGCAAAACATGAAAATATTTAATACTTATACGGCCACTTTGATGATTGCGTTTTTCCTTTCAGCATGTTCATCGACGAAGAAGGTTGTCGAACAGAAGCAGGAATTAACCGCTGTAGATGTACTTCAGTCGTTGCAGCTGACCAATCGTTATTTCATGAACAAATGGCCAGACACCGGTAAGCCGATCTATACCAACCGTTGGCGGCCGAGCAATATCTGGACCCGGGCCGTTTATTACGAAGGGCTCATGGCACTTTATCAGATTGATAAAAACAACGAATACTACAATTATGCTGTGGATTGGGGAAATAAACATGACTGGGGTATGCGCAACGGTTTGGAAACTCGAAATGCCGATGACCAAGCTTGTGGGCAGACCTACCTGGATCTCTATGAGATTGAAGCGAAGCCTGAGCGTATCCAAAAGATTAAAGCCAATATAGATTACATTATCAAATCTGGAAAAGTAGACGATTGGACCTGGATTGATGCCATACAAATGGCCATGCCAATTTATGCTAAACTGGGGGTAATGACGAAGGATCAAACTTACTTTGATTACATGTATAAAATGTATCATCATTCAAAAACGCAAGAAGGTGGCGGCCTGTATAACAAGGCCGATAAACTTTGGTGGCGCGATAAGGATTTTGTTCCTCCTTACAAGGAGCCGAATGGTGAGGATTGCTATTGGTCACGTGGCAATGGATGGGTTGTGGCAGCTTTGGTTAGGGTACTTGATTTAATTCCGGAGAACGAAGCACATCGTGCCGAGTACATGTCGGATTATAAAGCTATGATGGAAGCACTTGTTCCTATTCAAAGACCGGATGGATTCTGGAATGTCAGTCTACATGATCCGACTAATTTTGGTGGGCGTGAAACTTCAGGCACTGCACTGTTTGTTTATGGTATGGCCTGGGGCATCAATAATGGTTTCCTAGATGCTAAAATATATCGACCTGTTGTAGAAAAGGCGTGGAAAGCAATGACAGCAGAAGCGGTACACCCTTCTGGTTTTTTGGGCTATTTACAAGGAACGGGAAAGGAACCTAAGGATGGTCAGCCGGTCAGTTTTTCAAGTCAACCGGATTTTGAAGATTACGGTTTGGGTTGTTTCTTATTAGGAGGAACAGAAGTCTATAAAATGTTGTCAAGATAAGATGAAAAGGTTATTCTTTATTTTTTGTTGCCTGCTGCTTTCATTCGGTACCTATGCTCAAGTAGGGAGGACGACTTTTAGTTTTAACGCTGACTGGCGTTATCACATCGGCGATGTAAGCGATGCCTCTGCTGTAGGCTTCGATGATCGTACATGGAAACAGGTTGCCTTGCCTCAAGCCTGGAATGAAGATGAAGCTTTCGCAAAAGCGATACATGACCTTTCGGCAAATGTTGTTTGGTATCGAAAAAAGTTTACTATTCCCAAGGGAGTTACTTCTGATAAGGTCTTTTTGGAATTTGAGGGGATTCGCTTCGGTGGAGAATTTTATCTTAACGGGAAATTTATAGGGCGTCATGAAAATGGCGTCATGGCCGCCGGATTTGATCTATCGGATCTGATGAATAGAGATGGCGAAAATATTTTGGCCATACGTATAGACAATAGTTGGAGCTATCGTGAAAAGGCAACAAATAGCACTTATCAATGGAACGATAAAAACTTTAATGCAAACTATGGCGGAATTCCCAAAAATGTGTGGATCCACTTTGCTTCCAAAATTTATCAGACCCTACCATTGTATTCCAATTTAAAGACTACGGGTGTTTACGTGTATGCGAAAAATATGAACATTCCTAAAAAGACATTGGATCTTTTTGTTTCTTCCGAGGTGAAAAATGAAACCGATAAATCGAGCTCGGTAGATTTTGTCGCAGAAGTACGTAATGCCGAAGGAAAATTGGTGAAAACGTTTTCAAAAACGTTCAATCTTCCTGCCAATCAAACGCAGCAATTGACCATGAACTCAGCCATGAATCAGGTTAATTTTTGGAGCTGGGGCTACGGCTATCTCTATACGGTTACGACAAAAATTGTACAGGACAACAAAACTATAGACGCTGTACAAACGAAAACAGGGTTTCGAAAAACGGCTTTTAAAGATGGGATGGTATATCTGAATGATCAGGTATTGATGATGAAGGGCTATGCACAGCGTACAAGTAATGAATGGCCTGCTGTTGGTTTGTCTGTAGCGCCTTGGTTAAGTGATTTTAGCAATGGGCTGATGGTCAGAAGCAATGCCAATTTGGTTCGTTGGATGCACGTAACACCGTGGAAACAGGATGTTGAATCCTGTGATCGTGTGGGATTGATGCAAATGCTACCCGCAGGAGATGCCGAAAAAGATACACAAGGTAGACGTTGGGAGCAGCGAACGGAGCTGATGCGTGATGCAATTATTTATTATAGGAACAATCCCAGTGTTCTGTTTTATGAATGTGGAAACGAGTCTATTTCGGAAGAGCATATGGCTGAGATGAAAGCTATCCGCGATCAATACGATCCAGCTGGTGGGCGCGCCATTGGCTCTCGCGAAATGTTGGATAGTAAGCTAGCTGAATATGGCGGTGAAATGCTATATATCAATAAAAGTGCACGCCACCCCATGATTGCAACCGAATATATGCGGGACGAAGCCTTACGTAAATATTGGGATGAATTGAGTTATCCATTTCACAAGGATGGTGAAGGGCCACTTTATAAAGGCGTAGATGCCAGTGATTACAATAGGAATCAAGATAGTTATGTCATTGAAGCTGTACATCGTTGGTGGGAATATTGGAAAATGCGTCCCGGTACTGGTGATCGCGTAAATTCAGGCGGCGTCAATATTATCTTTTCGGATTCCAATACCCATTTTAGGGGAAAGGAGAACTACAGAAGAAGTGGCGAAGTAGATGCCATGCGTATTCCCAAAGACGCTTACTATGCTCATCAGGTTATGTGGGATGGCTGGATTGCTCCAGATCCAAAAGGATTGTATCTGGTAGGGCACTGGAACTATGCTTCCGGGACAAAAAAAGATGTATTGGTCGTTTCTGCAGCTGATCGGGTCGAATTAGCTGTGAACGGTAAGGTACAGGGAAAAGCCGAAAAGCTATATAATTTCCTATACCGTTTTCCAGCTGTTGATTTTGAGGCTGGGGTCTTGTCTGCGAAATCATTCACCAAAGAAGGGAAATTATTGAATACAAAGGAGCTTAGAACCGCAGGTGAACCGTATAAAATCCGTTTAACGGCACAACATGGTAAAAATGGCCTATTTGCGGATGGAAATGATATGGTATTAGCAGAAGTTGAAGTGCTCGACAAGAATGGGTTACGCTGCCCATTGGCATCAAACAGAATAGATTTCAACTTAGATGGACCGATGGATTGGCGCGGTGGTATTGCTCAGGGACCTGATAACTATATTTTAGCTCGATCGCTGCCGGTAGAGGCGGGGATAAATCGCGTATTACTTCGTACGCAGTACGATAAATCTGGGCGGGTGGTGTTGAAGGCGATATCTAATGGACTTTTATCAGATTCAGTCGTGTGGACGGTGCAACCTATCAAAACGTTGGGGAATTATTTTGTAAAAGAATCTAATGAAAATTTACCATCATTCTTAGAACGGGGGCCGAGTCCAGCGAAAGCTACTTTGGTCCAGCTGAAAAAAAGCCTCAAAATCCGCACAGCGACAGCTGGAGCTAACCTAGAGAAAGTGGGACAATCCTACGATGATAATGAGCTGTCGGATTGGGTCAATGATGGCCAGCTAGGTACCGCATGGATTACATATACTTTACAGGAAAAATCTGATATTGATGAGATTGATTTGAAATTGAACAATTTCAGGTCGAGATCCTATCCGCTACAGGTTTTCGTAGACGACAAACTTGTTTTTGATGGAAATACAGATATTACGCTAGGTTACTGCACACTTTCTTTCCCACGTACAAAGGGTGAAAGGGTAACTATAAAGCTTAAAAATGCACCTTTTACTGCGAAAGAAAATAATCAGGTAGAAGTGGGCGGTAAGAAACTTGATGATGGCATCGCACGCAATGACGCTAATGCGAAAGGTACCTTGAGCATTATCGAAGCTGACATACATCAGGTATTGGCTAATTAAGAATATTTGGCGATCATAAAATAGTTCAGTACATAAACGAAATGGAGAAAATAGCATTTAAAATGAAATTGAAACCGGGCATGTCTGCGGAATACAAGCGGAGACATGATGCGATCTGGCCAGAATTAATAACCTTATTGCGCGAAAACGGGGTGTCTGATTATAGCATTTTTTTGGATGAGGAGACGGATACTTTATTTGCGGTTCAGTATTTAGCAGGACATTCGTCACAAGAGTTGGGTAAGGAAGTTATTGTTCAGCAATGGTGGGATTATATGCATGATATCATGGACGTAAATCCCGACCACTCCCCAGTGTCGATAAATTTGAAAAAGGTGTTTCACATGGATTAGGTTAATTTTAACATGAAGAAAATCTATATATCATTAGTGCTTGCCTGTAATCTTTTAGCTGTCGGTCGAACGATAGCGCAGGATCTATGGCCAGCAGTTACCAAAGAAATGAGACCTTGGACACGTTGGTGGTGGCTGGGTTCAGCTGTGGACCGGCCTAATCTCGAACGTGAATTAACCTTATTTGACAAAAGTGGATTTGGTGGCGTCGAGGTAACACCGATTTATGGTGCTAAAGGATTTGAATCCAACTACCTGAACTTTCTTTCACCACAATGGATGAATATGTTGGGTGTAACAACGGATAAGGCCAATGCCTTGGGAATGGGGGTAGACATTAATTTAGGTACGGGGTGGCCATTCGGGGGACCTCAAATCAAAGAAAAGGATGCCGCTACCAAATTAATCCTGGATGAATTTGAACTGAAAAAAGGTGAAAGGATCACGTTTCCCCTAAAACCTAAGGATCCTAAACAGCATTATTTCTTTCTGCAGGCTTTACGGGCATTTAGATCCGACAATAGTGAGATTAAACTGGATGATTATATTTCAAAGACCACTGGAACATGGGAAGCACCTGCCGATATTCGTCTATTAGCAGTATTTTCTGGGAGAACGGGACAGAAAGTCAAACGTGCCGCACCAGGGGGAGCGGGGTATACGCTCGATCACCTTGGGCAGCAATCTGTCGTATCTTATTTCAATAGATTTACCGAAGCTTTTAAGGATAAACCATTGCATGTGCGTGCTTTTTTTAACGATAGCTACGAAGTATATGGGGCAAATTGGACGGATGAGTTTTTGCAATCATTCGAACGGATAAAAGGATACAAACTACAAGATAACCTTCTAGATTTTGCGGGTAAAGGTAAGGATGAAGCTAAAACAGCAGGCCTTAAATCGGATTATCGTGAAGTTGTGAATGCACTACTTGCCCAGAATTTCCTGATCCCATTTACAGATTTTGCCCATCGCTATAGTGCGATTTCAAAAAATCAAGCCCATGGATCTCCAGGAAATCTGATTGACTTGTATGCGGATACCGATATTGCGGAGTGTGAAACCTTTGGATCCAGCAGTTTCGATATTCCCGGATTAAGACGGGATACTGCTGATATCCGTAATGTGGACCCGGATCCCATGATGGCAAAATTTGCGACATCGGCGACAAATGTATACGGTAAAAAATATACTTCTTCGGAAACATTCACATGGCTTACGGAACATTTTAAAACCTCCTTGTCACAAACGAAACCTGAAGTCGAACAACTATTCCTCGCTGGAGTGAATCATGTATTCTATCACGGGACAACCTATTCGCCGAAAAATGTACCTTTTCCGGGATGGTTGTTCTATGCTTCCGTTAATTTTGTTCCGCAAAACTCGTTCTGGGACCACCTTACTGGTTTGAATCAATATATTACGCGTGTGCAATCCATCCTTCAATCCAGCCGGGCCGACAATGAACTGCTGGTATATTGGCCCATTTATGATATTTGGAATAATGCCAAAGGAATGGATAAGGCACTAAAGGTTCATGATGTTGACGAGTGGTTACATCCAACGCAATTTTATAAACAAAGTGTTCAGCTGCAGAAACGGGGGTATAGCTTTGATTTTGCAACTGATAAAATTTTGGCGGGAACTACAGTAAACGACGGGAAATTACAAACTTCAAAGGATGCGATCCCGTATCGAGCAATTTATATACCTGCCTGTCATTATTTTTCTGAAGTGACATTGCAGAAAATACTGGAAATGGCCAACCAAGGAGCAACTGTCATCTTCCAGCAATTACCGAAAGAGGTTCCTGGATATAGCCAATTAGAGAAACGGCGTACACTGTTCAATAAATTAATTGCATCGCTAGGTTTCGAAAAAGATAAAGCGAATCAGTATACAGCTTTTGGAAGAGGCAAAATCTATCTTACAGCCGATGTCAATTCGGCCCTCGAAACAGAAGAGATCACACCAGAACGGATAAACCAAACGGGGCTGAAGTTTTCGCGAAGAGCCGCTGGTAAGGATAGGTATTATTATTTGGTCAATCATAGTGGAGAGACTATTGATCGTAGCATTACACTAAATGCACAGACAGCACATTATTCTTTATTGGATCCCCAGACCGGGCGGACCTATCAGTTGCCATTATCTGACGGCAAAATACGGGTGCAGATTCCATCGGGTTATTCCTGGATAATCTTAGCATCAGCGCAACAAGCCAGCGAACCTTTCCGCTATCAGGATGAGTTACACCAAGTGGCCCAATTGGACCGCGATTGGAAAGTGAGTTTTATTGCTGGAGGACCTGTTTTACCAAAGGCTAAAAAGCTTGATCAACTTTCCTCCTGGACAGAATGGGGTGACAAAGATGCGATCAATTTTTCCGGCACAGGGGCTTATGAAACAACAATTTCTATCCATAAAGATCAATCAAAATCCTACCTACTGAAGTTAGGGCGTGTTGCTGAAAGTGCAAAGGTCTACATCAATGGAAAAGAGGCGGGTTTGTTATGGTCTATCCCGTTTCAACTGGATATTACCAATATGTTGGTAAACGGAGAAAACAAGATTCGTATAGAGGTCGCCAATTTAATGGCAAACCGGATCAGTTATTTGGACCGCAAAAAAGTTGCCTGGCGTAATTATCACGAAATCAATTTCGTCAATATCAATTATAAAGATTTTGATGCCAGTGACTGGAAGCCCATGGAAAGTGGGTTGATTGGACCCGTGACCATTTGGAGTTATTAAAAGCAAAAAGCAGTAAACACTATTGAAAGCCTCGTTTTATACGAGGCTTTTTTTGGGGGTTTATTTTTTACAATTTAGATAGTTGAAATATGCAAAATAAAGATCGTTTCGAGTCTTTTTTTTATCTGCAATTGCTTGGTTATCATGTAAGTTCAGGATAGTTAATCAAATGAGTTCTTTTAAATTGATTTACCAATATAAATCAGATTAATAATTAAAAAACTCAATCCATGAAAAACATAATGCAATATGGAGCCATATTTGTGGCTCAAATGGCTTTTACGCATGTATTGTACGCGCAGGGGATGTTGAAGGGAAAAGTTGTTGATGATAAAAATCAGCCGATCAGTGGAGTTACAATTCAGGTAAATGGCAAAAATGAAGGGACAAGCAGTCAAAATGGTGAATTCAGTATTCATGCAAAGTCTGGTGACAATATTGTGTTTCGCTCTGTGGAATACGAGCAGAAAGAAGTTCGTGTATCAGCATTAACCTTTCTACGTGTTGATTTGGTGCCGAAACAAGAAGCATTGGATGAGGTTGTTGTCATTGGTTATGGATCCCAAAAACGAACTAATCTTATAGCACCGGTTTCAAAGTTTAATGCCGAAAACCTCGATGAGCGCCCTATTGCACGTGTTGATCAAGCCTTGATCGGACAGATGTCTGGCGTACGGGTCAAGCAATCTACGGGTGTTCCCGGAAAGGGGTTAAGTGTACAGGTCAGGGGGTCGGGGTCTATTACTGCTGGTAGTGAGCCCTTGTATGTCATTGATGGTTTCCCATTGTCAACGGCCTCGCAAAATGGCTCCGGAAACTATGCCTCGGGAAATCCCTTGGATAATATGAACCCCAATGATATTGAATCTGTGGAGGTCCTAAAAGACGCATCTGCAGCTGCAATCTATGGATCCCGTGCCGCAAACGGTGTTGTTCTGATCACCACAAAACGAGGTAAGAGCGGCCAGGCTAAAGTAAGCCTCAATTCATATGTCGGTATTTCCGAGGCTTATAAGAAATTGGATATGTTAAATGGTGAGGAGTGGATAGATAGAGCGGTGGAGATGATCAATGCGCAATGGGAAGCCTCGGGTACAGGAAGATTGGCAAGTCAAAGTAATGCGGAACGACGCAAGATACTGGGGCTCGTCGACGGGACATATAATACATCTTACATGTATGATGACCGCTGGCTGGAGTCTGGACATCCCGGACTTTATCTCGTTAACTGGCAGGACGAAGCGTATCGAAAAGGAGTGATTCAAAATTATCAGGTTGCAGCGTCGGGAGCGACAGAATTTGTCAATTATTATGTCTCTGGGAATTATCTCAATCAGCAGGGTATTGTGAAAGGATTGGATTATAAAAACTATACTGCCAGGGCTAACGTTGAAGTGAAACCGAATAAGAAATTCGCATTCGGTTTAAACCTAGCACCTACTTATTCTATCGGAAATGACCCAGGTGTGGAAGGAAAGGATAATATCATGCATCAGATTTATTCGATGTCACCGGTTCAGGATCATCCTGCAGGAACTGTAAACGTTTTTGACAATGAAAAATATCCTTGGAGCACTTCAACAAATGATCCCATTGCCAAATTGAATTATTATATCGGGGAAAACAAAATTTCACGTTTACTGGGAACAGTTTATGGACAATACAATATCCTTGATAACTTCAATTTTAAGACTACGGTCAATTTGGATCAAACCGATAGCCGGAGCAATAGATTTCAGCCCTATACAGTTGGAGGAACTTTAGCTAACCGAACCAATAATCCGAATCAAGCGACCTACGGATCCAATAGTGTTTACCGAAAGCAGACCTTTGTGAATGAAAATACCTTAAATTATCACCTCAATATTGACAAGCATGATGTTACTGCGCTGTTGGGACAAGCTTATAATTTTGATAAACTTGAAACTTCTTCCATCACCTCGCAGGGAGGTTATACCAATAGTTCTATAACAACTTTGAACGGCGCAGTTGCTACAGTGGCTTCAACAGGTGCAACACAAAGTGTCTTGCTCTCTTATTTTGGGCGTGTCCAATATGCCTATGATGGTAAGTATTTGCTGTCTGGAAGTATTCGTCGGGACGGCTCATCACGTTTTGGATCCAATACCAAATGGGGTTGGTTCCCATCGCTATCCATGGGCTGGCGTCTGTCAGAGGAGAATTTTATGAAACCAATGGCCTTTATCAATGAGCTGAAATTACGCGGAAGTTATGGTGAATCTGGGAATAACAATATAGGTGATTACAGCAGTATTGCTTTATTGGGATTTTATAATTATTCGTTAAATGGTCTTTCGGCATCCGGGCAGGCGCCAAGCAATATTATTAATCCGGACCTAAAATGGGAAAAATCCCGGACTTATGATATTGGGTTGGATTTTGGTCTCTTAGGCTCACGCATCACCGGTTCATTTGACTGGTATACACGCAAAAGCAGTGATTTATTATTAAATGTCCCTTCCATGCTGGCGACCGGTTTTTCTTCCTATTTGGATAATGCTGGTGAGGTGAAAAGTAAAGGCTGGGATTTTGAGATCACCTCCCATCAAATCAGAAAATCGGATTTTTCGTGGTCTACCTCTTTTAACATCAGTCATAATTCCAATAAGGTAACAAAACTTGATGGGGAGCAAAAAGAAATTTTAATTCCATCTTCGTTTGATATCCAACATAGCCTTTTAAGGATCGGTGAACCGATGTATAGTATTTATGTTGTTAAACAAGAAGGTATATTGAGTCAAGCAGATATTGATGCTGGGGTTGCATTGTATGGTAGCCAAAAGGCAGGCGATCCAAGATATGTGGATGCCAACGGGGATGGTGTGATTGATGCGAATGACCGTGTGATTGTGGGGCATCCAAACCCTAGCTATGTGTGGGGGATAACCAACAACTTTAAGTATAAAAATTTTGACCTGAGTTTTATGTTTCAAGGCCAGAATGGAGGTCATATCTATTCCTTATTAGGAAGGGCATTGGGACGTACGGGCCAAGGATCATCGGACAATGCACTTGGTTTTTATCGGGATAGATGGCGTTCAGAAGAGGAGCCTGGAGAAGGCCGTGTTGGAAAAGCTTATTCAACGTTTGGGCGGATTAAAAATACAGATTGGCTGTATTCCTCGGATTATTGGCGCCTACGCAACGTCACTCTTGGTTATAATATAAAAGACCTGAAATTGGGAAGTCAGTCCAAACTTAGTTTAGTCCGTTTATTCGTGACATTGGAAAATTTTTGGGGAAAGGACAAATATGACGGCGGTGTAAATCCCGAATCTTCAAATACAAATCTAAGCGGAAGCGCTGATTATCCCGAAGCGGGTGATTATGGTGGCCTGGCAATTCCAAAAACAGTAACATTTGGTTTAAACGTAAATTTTTAAGACAATGAAACAATTAAGTATATTTTTGTTGATGGCAGGTCTATTGGGATCTTGCAAAATGGATCTTGACCAGCAACCGATTTCTAGCGCTACCTCAGCGACTTACTTTAAGACCACGAATGATTTTATTCAAGGATTGAATGCCATATATAATAGTACACGAGGATATCCAGACCGTCTGATGAATCTTTCGGAGACACGATCGGATAATTTGTACGCCGTATCGGATGGCGGAGTGCGCGATTGGGAAGGGATCAACAGTTTTCATAAAACAATTGCCAGTAACCCCTATGTAATAGAAGCTTGGCAAACAAATTTTAACGGTATCTTTCGTGTAAACAATTATTTGGAACAACTTGAGGCGAATGGGGCTACAGCCATCTCGGATGTGAATCTTCGCAATCGAATGGAAGGCGAGGCCCGGTTCTTGCGTGCATTTTTTTATTTTGATTTGATTCGGTACTTTGGAAAAGTGCCACTGATCGATAAGGTTGTCTCTGCCAGCCAAGCTAAAAACATTGGTCGGAGCAACGTGGAGGAATTGTATGCTTTGATTATTGAAGATCTTAACAAGGCTATTAATGTGCTGCCTGCACCCAGTGCGTACGCTGCGGCAGATAAAGGTCGTGTCAATAAGTATGCTGCAAAAATGTTACTGGGATTGGTTTATATGACGCGGTCAGGACCTACTTTGGGTGTTGAAGGTGCGGGTTTGAACAGCAATGAATGGCCGAAAGCTGTGGAGCAGTTTAACGATGTGATCAATAGCAATGAGTTTAGTTTGTTGACAAGCTATAATAGCATTTTTGATTACGGTAATGAACGCAACAAAGAAGTTGTTTTTAATATTGAATATTCGAGCGGCGCGAACCCTGTTGTTGGGGCAACATTTCCTTGGGTACTTGTGCCTGACAATTGGTTCAATTCACTCGGGCTAGCGACGCAAGGAGGCCTTACGATTAGACCAGTATCTGATGACTTGCTTAAATTGTATGATGCAAGCGATGGTAGGAAAACATTCAGTATTCAGGAAGGATATATCTATGGGAATGTTGCTGAAACAAGATCATTTGTTAAGAAATTTGTGGACCTTACTAAAGTGCCCGCAAATCGAATGGATTGGCCGATCAATTATATTGTATTTCGTTATAGTGATTTGCTGTTGCTGAAGGCGGAGTGCATATTGAATGGTGCACCGGGGACCATTCAGACGGATGTGGATGCGGTCGTCAATCAAATCCGAAAACGCGCTGGATTGACAGCTGAGCTGACCAATGTCACTAAATCACAACTGATGGACGAACGGAGACGGGAGTTTATTGGCGAAGGCTTACGATGGTTTGATCTTGTCCGTAGTGGTAATGTGGAATCTGTCATGAAGGCTTGGATCGCGAAAGAGGACGTCGCAAAGCAGATGTCAGATTTCCAAGTCAATTATGTCTTATATCCAGTGCCACAGTCAGAACTAGATAACAGTCCTGGATTATATACACAGAATCCCGGATATTAATATGTTGATTAATTTAATCGCCCTTAGCATTTAAGGGCGATTTTTTTATTTTTGGTGCCAGCTAATGACAGGATTGAACAGGATGGTTATTACAAATCATCCTGTTATTTTTAGCCAACATTATAAGCCTGAGGGGAATTCTGATTATCTTTTTAAACCAGTCATCCTATAAAGCAATAAGTAAAGATCATACAACATTTTCATTATCTCGTGTAATGAAATCGATTTTCACTACCGAAGATCAACAAGGGAAAGAATAAAATAATACCTAAATAATACTTTAATGATAAACTATTTAACAATTAGGTTTGATCATCATGTAAAGAAGTACACTTTTTTGCTGTTTATGGCGATGCTGTGTACGTTAAATTTATTTGCTCAAACAACAAGGACTGGAAAGGTAAACGATGAAAAGGGTTCACCTATTCAAGGTGTGACGGTACAGTTAAAAGGCAAAACCATGACGGTAAAGACCAATGCCGATGGGTCATTTAGCATTAATGCTATGCCTTCAGATGTATTGGCTTTTAGAAGTCTTGGCTTTGAACCCCAAGAAATTTCTGTAGGTAGTCAAAATAACTTCAATGTAGTTCTAGCACAAAAGGTCGATGTCATGGACGAAGTCGTGGTGGTTGGTTACGGCACGATGAAAAAGAAAGATGTAACGGGTTCGATAGCGAGTGTCGGCGAAAAAGAACTGAAAGCAATGCCCGTAAAAGATGCATTGCAGGCCATGCAAGGTAAGGTTGCGGGGGTTGATATTACATCAAATCAACGGCCGGGAACTACAGGTAGTATAAAAATCAGGGGAGTACGATCTATCAATGCAGATCAAAATCCGCTATATGTAGTCGATGGAATGGTATTGCAGGCCGGCGGAATTGACAATATCAATCCAAGCGATATAGAGACCATCGACGTCTTAAAAGATGCTTCTGCAACCGCTGTGTATGGCTCACGTGGGGCGAACGGCGTTGTTTTGGTGACGACAAAGCAAGGTAAAAAAGGTCGCTTAATGTTGAATTATGCAGGTACAGCGACATTTGAAAAGATGTATGATGTCACAGAGTACATGGATGCTGCGGAATGGTTAGATTATGCCCGTCTGGCAAATTTCGGTACCACAACACCTGACTACAAGAAAGATTATGATAAATGGTCTAAAGTCCCAGCCTCTTGGGCTAATATTGCTAAAGGTTGGACCAATAATAATACCGTGTGGGATCCAAGCTTAGTCGGTAATTATGATTGGGCTGACGCAGGACGTAAAAATGCTTTATCAACCGAACATACCTTAAGCGTCTCCGGTGGTGGCGAGAATTCCAAAGGCTACGGTTCCTTTGGCTATTTAAAACAAGATGCCACACAGCCAGGGCAAAAATTTAATCGTTATACTTCAAAAGTAAGTTTTGAAGCAACTCCGACTAAGTGGTTTACTATGGGAGCGTCATTAAATACCTTTTTCTCCGATCAGGATTATGGGTATAACTTTTCTAAATCGGTCACGGGAGCGGGCGATTATTACTCGGCCTTACGAAGTATGCTGCCTTGGTCCGTTCCTTACGATGAAAATGGTAACTACATTCGTAACCCTGCAGCTGGAGAAGTAAATATTATTAACCCAATTAATGAATTAACAAATAATACCAATCAACGTCAGACTTTTGGTGCCAATGGCAGTTTCTTTAGCCAATTGGATTTTGGACAGATTTATGAGCCATTGAAAGGGCTAAGATATCGGATACAATTTGGACCTGAATTTAGGTATTATCGTTTGGGCTTAGCAAATGCGGCCGAAGGGATTAATGGTGACGGCAATAATGCAGTGACTTACTCCACAAATCGAAATCTCTCTTGGACCTTGGATAACTTGATTTACTACGATCGCGACTTTGGAACAGATCATCATTTAGGGATTACATTATTACAAAGCTCTTCCAAGTATAATTCTGAATCGAGTAACATGAAAGCGACGGACGTTTATAGTGCACGGGAGCTTTGGTATAATATCAATTCAGGTGGTCTTGTCGGTACTTGGGGGACAGGACTAGAGGAAAGGCAGATGGAATCCTATATGGCTCGTGCAAATTATAGCTACAAGGATCGCTATATGTTGACTGCATTTGTGCGTTGGGATGGTTCATCGGTATTGGCTCCAGGGCACCAATGGAGTTCATTTCCTTCTGTCGCGGCTTCTTGGAGGATTGATCAGGAGGATTTTATGAAAAATGCTATTTTCATTAACGCACTAAAATTACGGGTAGGAGCAGGGATTGTGGGGAATGCTGCAATTGGTGCCTATGGTACGAAAGGTGGATTGACGCAAAATTTTTACAATTGGAGCGCCAACAATTCGAGCCCAGGTTATGTAGCATCAGATCCTTCTGCTGCGAATCCTCAGAAAATGGCCAATCCTGAATTGAGCTGGGAGCGGACCACACAGTATAATGTTGGGATTGATTATGGTCTTTTCAATAATCGCATTAATGGTGCATTGGATTTCTATAAAACAAAAACGAATGATTTATTGTTCGCGATGAGTTTAAATCCTGTAACTGGATTCCCGAGTACTTGGGCGAATATTGGGAAAACCTCAGGGTGGGGGATTGATTTTCAGTTGAATACAGTCAATGTAAAAAATGCTAACTTTCAGTGGAATACAACCTTAACCTGGTCAATGGATCGAAATAAAATTTTGCAATTGAATGACGGACGGACAGAAGATGCTAATAATAAATTGTTTGTCGGCCAACAAATATCTGTTCCTTACGATCTAGTTTACGATGGTATTTGGAAAACCTCGGAATTGGAGGAAGCTGCTAAATACAAGGCGAAACCTGGACAGATCCGTGTAAAAGATATCAGCGGGCCAGATGGTGTCCCTGATGGTCAAATAGATGCAACTTATGACCGGCAGATTTTGGGCTCCTATCGTCCAAAATGGTCTGGGGGGATTATGAACACCTTCACCTATAAGAATTTTGATTTATCCTTTTTTATTTTCTCCCGTTGGGGGCAAACAATCAATGCCGGAGCAGAAAATCTTGGCGGACGTTTTATGATGCGTAAATTGGATTATTTTATTCCTGGCGTGAATGAAGACGCGGAGTATTATCAGCCTGGCTTGAATGGTATTGATGTTGCAGATCCTAGGAATTCTTCTATGAATTATCGTGATGGCTCATTTATTAAGTTGCGGAATGTAAGTTTGGGTTACAACTTTCCAAAAGCAAAATTAGAGAAGTTGGGCGTAAGTAACTTTAAAATCTATGCACAAATTATGAATCCAGCGATGCTGTATTCAAAAGTTGATTTCTTGGATCCAGATCTATCGAATTACAATAATAATACAACGCAAGCTGGTTCTGCAATAACAACTCGGGGTGCAGTAATTGGTGTAAACATTGGGTTTTAGACCTTAAAAAGATTAAAAAAGATATTCATGAAAAATTATAAAATATTAATTGCTTCCATCTTTGGTGCTGCTGGATTGCTGGTATTGAATGGATGTAGCAAAGACTTTTTAAAAGAGGACCAGATTACGATCCCAGATACGGAATATTTTAAGACACAGGCAGGGTTGGATGATCTGGCGACAGGAGTTTACTCGAAGTTGAAGTTTAAATATAATTATACCTGGGGCATGGCTTTGTTCAATTTGGGTGTAGATGAGTTTACGGATGCAAATAATCCATCCCCAAGCTTTAATAGTTATAGCGCCGATCTTAATTCTACAGAATCAACCTATGGTGGTGGCAATATCCAGCCGGTGTTTGACAATATGTATAGCGGTATTGAATCGGCCAATACCCTGATTCAGAATGTACCGTTGTATTATGATAAATCCAACGCCAACTATAATACACGCTTAGGCGAGGGGTACTTTATGCGGGGATATTTTTACTTGCAGTTAATTGTTCAGTTCGGTGGTGTACCCTTGAAATTGACACCAACCGAAAAAGTAGAATCTTATTTTACAAGAGCTTCGGAAGATGCTTGTTTTGCGCAGGCCATTTCTGATCTGGAGCAGGCTTATGCCTTGCTGCCCGCTTCGGCGACAGAATTTGGACGGGTGACCAAATCTGCTGCGGCACATTACGTTGCTAAAGCCAGACTGACTCGGGCCAGTGAGTTATATGCTTCTTGGAATTCAAAATATACTGCAGAGGACTTAGATGCTGTTATCAAATATGGAACGGAAGTCGTGGCGGCACATCCCTTGGTTGATGATTACGTAAAACTATGGGACTATCAAAAAGCCAATAGTGCCAATGAAAAAGTCTCTGAGGTTGTTCTTTCGGCACAGTTTTCGGACGACCAGGCAACCTGGGGACGTTATGGAAATCAGATCCATCTTTACTACCCTGCTGTTTATCAAGATTTAGGTGGAACGAGTCGAGACATATCGGGCGATCGTGAATTCTCTTATGCACGTACCACAAACTATACCTTAGATGTCTTTGACCGCGTCAATGATTCCCGTTTCTGGAAATCCTTTATTACGATGTATGGCGCCAATAATACCGCGAATGCACCTGTATGGACTGCAGCTAATGCATCTCTTGGACCAGAAGGAACTGTTGTTGGAGCGAAGCGATTCAAAGGTGGTGAGCTCGGGATTAAATACATTGTTAACAACGCTGGTGATACCCGCTACAAAGCAGTGGCCAGCGATGCAACAGGCGTTCTTAAAAATGGCGTGATGCAAAATCCACATACGTTTGTGCGTTATTTTCAAGGAGAACCACAAGCTTGGGTGGGGCAACATGGAAATAATGGTTACTATGGTGTCCAATCACGTTATGTGGCACTTTCGAAATTTAGAGATGGTTACCGGGTAAGTATCGCATCGGCCAATGGTACCCGTGATGTGATTATGGCGCGCTCGGCAGAAGATGTCTTGATGGTAGCCGAAGCGTATATCCGTAAGGGTGAAGGCCAATATGCTAATGCCATACAGTGGATCAATAAACTGCGCAGCCGTGCCGGCTATAAAAGCGGTGAAGACCGTGCGAAGAATGTTGATGGCGGACAAGCCTACAAGAATAATTCCTATGCTGTTGGCAAAGGAGGAGGCTTTTCGGCGGAAGGAGCCATCTATTGGGAAGGAAACTCATACTACGAATCCAATAATGATATAGCGAAAACTACGGCATCTTCCGAAACCCAGATGCTGATCAATTCTGTCGCTGATGTTTATAATTCAGCCGTTGACGCGCCAATCTACGAGAAATTGGGTGCAACAAGCAATGCACAGAAAATGATGGCATTTTTGTTGAATGAGCGCACACGTGAACTGTGTGGCGAACTCTATCGCTGGGAAGATCTAGCCCGTACCAAAACCTTGGAAGCGCGATGGAAAGCCTTTAATGACGGTTATGTACGTGGGAATACCGTCTTTAGTCCAAATACACATTACTATCGACCGATTCCGCAATCTTTCTTGGATGCAACCACCAATGAAAGTGGTGCTGCATTGACGCCGGCCGAAAAACAGGCTATGCAAAATCCGGGATATTAATTTCTGAGGGTAATAAACGTGAACCTGACCTACCTGTTCTGAATTGAATGGGTAGGTTTTTTTATGCAAAATGCAATCGGTTGCAGGATAGGGCAGGATAGGTTCCTTCGCTAGTTTTAGTATCTTACGGCTTGATTCGTATAACATTGCGGATCTAAGTAAACCAAATTGTAAATCAACGGAAGGGAAATGTTCACATGGATAGAAGAGTCTTCTTAAAGTCAAATGCATTTTTATGGATGACAGCGATATTACCTTTAGGTACATCGGCCCAAAAAAGCAGGATGCAGTCTCCCTATTTCAAATTGAAACCGATTGGTCGCTCTTTACAATTACAGGATTATTTTATTTGGTGCTCATCTCCGATTTGGGGGAACGATGGTAAGGTGCATCTTTTTTATTCACGTTGGCGAAAGGAAAAAGGGATGGGAGGCTGGATCAAAGGTTCTGAGATAGGGCACGCAGTTGCTGATTCTCCCTATGAAACATTCCAACATAAGGATGTTGTTCTACAACCTCGGGAAGGATTTTGGGATAGTACAACCTGCCATAATCCTCTGATAAAAAAGATAGCGGATACCTATTATCTTTTTTATATGGGAAACTCCAATGGAAAAACAGATACGAAGAGGATCGGTGTGGCAACTTCTACAAGCTTGGATGGACCATGGAAACGGAGCGATAATCCCATTTTGTTGCCCGGAGCGGAAGGTGCATGGGATGATCATTGTACCACAAACCCAGCATTTCTAAAAGGTAACGATGGTAAATTTTGGCTGTATTATAAATCTTGGAATACGGCTGAATACCTGCAGGATAAAGGTCCTGTTCGAGGAAATCGAAAGTATGGATTGGCCAAAGCTGAACATCCATTGGGACCCTATATGAAAGTATCCGAACATCCGGTAATTGATTTTTCTGATCGTCCTCATAATGCGCAGCTTGAAGATGCTTTTGTATGGAAACAGGATGAACAGTATTGTTTGTTAGCTAGGGATATGGGGTTTTACAATCACGAATATGGATTGATCTTAAAATCATCGGATGGCGTTAAATGGTCTGAACCGCAAGTAGCCTATTTAAATTTATCAACATATATTCAGGAGCCGCCGCCACCCGCAAACTTGAAGCGCTTTGGCAGACTTGAAAGACCTATGATCCTGATGGATAAAATAACGGATAAACCTCGCTTCCTTTTTGGAGCGACGCAAGGCGGAATAGCAGAAACCTCGACAGCCTTTGTATTTGAGATCGTGTGAAGAATCTGCCATAATCGTGTTTAATTCGAGAAAATAACTGCAAAGTTTTGCTTCTGTATGTTGAAGATCGATAGAAGTGAGCTGAATTTGGCAGCTGATATAACAAGTATAACCAGAAACAATTATAAGCCAATGAAACAGATTTTTAGTATGCTCCTAGCAATTTTTGCATGCGTAGCAAGTCAAGGGCAACAAATAACCTGGGCCAGTGCACAGCAACCCTTAAAGGAAATAGAACAGCTTAAAAAGATCATTGTTGCTCCTACATTTAAAAAGAAAGATTATTCCATCGCTGATTTCGGTGCTATTGGAGATGGCAGGACGAAAAATACAGTGGCCTTTAAAAAAGCTATTGAAACGTGTAATAAGCAGGGGGGAGGACGTGTGATTGTGCCAAAAGGTGTCTATCTGACCGGTGCTATTTATTTGAAAAGCAACGTTAATCTGCATGTGAGTGAAGGGGCAACAATACTATTTAGTCGGGATAGTACTGATTATCCGATGGTATTCACGCGTTGGGAAGGCATGGAATGTATCAATTTTTCTCCGTTCATCTATGCGTATAAAGAAGAGAATATTGCGATTACAGGAAAAGGATTGCTGGATGGAAATGCCGATAATGATCATTGGTGGTATTGGTGTGGTGCCCGAAAATATGGTTGGCACGAAGGTCGTCCTGGCGAACAAAAGCCTGCCCGCGCAATTTTGCATCAGCAGATGGCCGAAGAGAAGGATCCGCATAAAAGAGTATTTGGCGATGGAAATTTTCTTCGTCCCAATTTTGTACAGCCTTATTTATGCAAAAATGTCTGGATTGCTGACGTCAAGCTGATTAATTCTCCGATGTGGAATCTCAATCCTGTTCTATGTGAGAATGTATTGATAGAAGGCGTGAAAGTGGTGAGTCATGGACCTAATAATGATGGCTGCGATCCTGAAGCAAGTAAAAATGTATGGATCAGAAATTGTTATTTTGATACCGGCGATGACTGTATTGCTATTAAATCCGGAAGAGATGAAGATGGCCGTAATATTGGTCGACCTGCGGAGAATCATATCATCGAAAATTGCGAAATGAAGGATGGTCATGGCGGTGTCGTTATCGGTAGTGAAATTGCAGGCGGAGCCAGAAATATCTATGCACTTAACAATGTGATGGACAGTCCAAATTTGGATCGGGCTCTACGGATAAAAACTAGTTCCAGCCGAGGCGGGATCATTGAAAACGTCTTTTTTTATAACACGGAAGTAGGGCAATATAAGGAAGCGGCTGTACGATTTAATATGTTTTATGAGAAACCCGGAAAACATATTCCGACGATTCGCAATATCTGGGTCGAAAACCTTCATGTTAAAGGCGGCGGAAAGTATGCTGTGCTCTCCACGGCCTACGAATCTTCACCTGTAACCGATTTTACGATGGTTAATTGTAAGATTGATGGTGTA
Organism: Sphingobacterium sp.; assembly: GCA_031286695.1. Classification (GTDB taxonomy): domain Bacteria; phylum Bacteroidota; class Bacteroidia; order Sphingobacteriales; family Sphingobacteriaceae; genus Sphingobacterium. The sequence continues at coordinate 569,527 of JAITTY010000011.1, forward strand.
AAAGAAGCGTTTAAAGTTGATTACCTCAAGAATGTCACGCTAAAAAATGTCATTGTCAATGGAAAAGAAATCAAGTCTTTCGATTAACATAACATCTCCAGCGATGAAAAGTATAAACGCTAGTGACTGCGAAGTAGCATAATGGTCATTAAAAGATCGGCACATAGCTAATTCATGAAATAATTATTGATATGATACGAAAGTATTTGATTTTTTGCGGTTTGCTGGTGGGGGCTGTCCTAGAGATGGCTGTTGCCCAGTCAAAACATTGGAAAGATAATGACCGTATACTTCATTATACAGAAGATCAGGGTGACTTTCTTTTGGTTAAAGGACGATATCGATTTAATCGTGCGCTTTATGGTAATAACCTAGCATCCCGTGTCGAAGCAGGCGATTTACCTGAATTTGCACTCTACATGCCCGGGATGGCAGGAAATCTACAATTTGTCCTAAGTAATAAACAGCTGCGAAAAAAAATGATTGATGCCGATCATATTGAAACAAGATACCGACCTGGAGCTATGTATTATCGGATCAAAGATGCTTTACTTGGCAAAGGTTATATCGATATCGTTGTGATGGCACAGGCCGATGCTGAAGGGATGATCGTAAAACTGCAAGGAACAAATATTAAGCCTGAAGTACGGGTCTATGCTGCCTATGGTGGAGCTAGCGGAAAAACTTTTAGCAGAAACGGCGACATAGGCGCGGATCCGGAATCGGGGTTTTATCTTCTCCCTGCATACTGTGAACATAATCAGTATACGGTAGAAAAAAATAGTTTTGAACTTAAATATCAAAATAAGAAAAATGAAGCCCAGTTTATTCAAGGTAGTTTTTCAGGGCTTTCAACACTGCAGATGTCAGATGCAAGGGTCCTGGAGGATCTATCGCGTCTGGGTAAGACGGAGGATCAGGGTAACCCTATCATTGTTGGGGAATATATTCTGGCTAAAAAATCATGTTATATCCAAATCTCTAAGGGTAAGCTCTCTGCTGCAAAATTTTCTGAAGGTACATTAGAAAAGGTTTATGAGCAAGCGGATCAAAAAAGGGTTTCCCTGGCTAGTCGAGTTAAAATAAACACACCGGATCGCTATATCAATAATTTGGGGGCAGCACTGTCGGCAGCTGCCGATGGTATTTGGGAATCACCTACTTTCTTGCATGGGGCTGTGGCATGGCGTATGCGTTTGAATGCCTGGCGGGGTGCTTACGCCGCAGATGTATTGGGTTGGCATGACAGAGCGAAGGAGCACTTTTCCAGTTATGCCAGTTCACAGGTGGTCGAACCACGTTCTGGACCAGTTGTGATGGATACAACCTTGCACTTAGCTCGACATTTGGAAAAAATGGGTACTTCTATGTTTTCAAGCGGCTATATTTCTCGTAACCCACACAACAACACAGTAGCCCATCACTACGATATGAACTTGGTCTTTATCGATCAATTGTTGTCGCATTTTAATTATACAGGAGATGTCGCTTATATCAAAGAGATGTGGCCCACGCTGACTCGGCATCTCGATTGGGAAAAGCGAAATTTCGATCGGGACAATGATGGCTTATACGATGCCTATTGTGCAATATGGGCCAGTGATGGTTTACAATATTCCGGTGGCGCTGTCACGCACACAACCGCCTATATGTACCGCACCAATCACATGATGGCTCAATTGGCGCAGATAATTGGAGAAAATCCTAGACCCTATCAAGAAGAGGCAAATAAGATTAAAAAAGCGTTAAAAGATCGACTTTGGCTACAAAAGAAAGGTCATTTTGCTGAGTTCCAGGATGCGCTTGGCAATCAGCTTATACACGAAAATGCTGGTTTGTGGACCATTTATCATGCCGCGGACGTAGCTATCCTGGATGATTTTGAAAGCTACCAAAATCTCCAATATGTAACTAATTATTTGCCAAAGATTCCTATTCGTGTCAAAGGACAAGAGCAGCATGACCTATATACATTGCCTACGACGACATGGCAGCCCTACACTTGGTCGATCAATAATGTTGCTTTGGCAGAGAATCTACAGACAGCATTGGCCTATTGGCAATCTGGTCGGGCAGATGATGCTTATCAGCTCTGGAAAAGTAACCTCATGGAAAGTATGTACCATGGGATCAGTCCAGCCAACTTTCAACAGCTTTCCCATTATGATGCATTTAGAGGCGAATTATACCGTGATTTTGCCGACCCTATTGGTGTGGCATCTCGTACCTTAGTCGAAGGATTATTTGGCGTGCATCCGCGTCTATTGGACAAACAATTGTTTATTAAACCTGGTTTCCCATCGACATGGAATTTTGCACAGATTGAAATGCCGGAGTGGAGTTATACGTATAAGAAAACTAAAACTGCTATTACATTTCAGATTAACACGCGTTATGCGATGCCCGTAAAACTTGCATTGGAAGTTCCCGTAGATTTTACCCAGGTGAGTGCTGTTAAGGTCAACGGAAAGGAAGTCAAGTGGTCGCTAAAATCTTCCGCTTTAAATGGGCCATGTATTGTTATTGAATCTGAAGCTGACCGGAATTTCGACGTCACAATCATAGGTGATGGACAACTCGAAAAGATGGATACTAAAAATGTGACCCAAGTATTCACCGATCAATGGGCTTTTCCTTTAACTGCTAACACCCAATTGCTGGAAAGTTACGATCCTCAAGGAATTATTCAAAATCGGATAGGTCACAAATTTTCTTTTGTCGAGGAAGAGCGTGTAGGAACCTTTTTTGCGAAGCTTCGACAAGGGAATATGGTTTGGTGGCAAGCTGTTGATATTCGATTATTGCCGCCATTAAAAGCAACTATTGTAAAAAAACAGGTTAGTTATGATCTAGTTGTAGAAAACCGTTCGGGGCAGCCACAAGGACTGGCGATTGATCATCAGGATTTTCAGGCAACCTTAAACTTGAGATCAGGAGAAACAAAGAAACTGGAACTTCCCATCAATATCTTTTCAAAGGGAACAAATAGCGTTGACCTGGTTGTGGGAACTTATCACCAAAAAGTAAATTATATCGATTGGAATATCGATGATAGACCTGATTTTTTCGAAAAAAATTTATCGAGTTATTACAATGCCCGTTTGACGGATATCTTCCAGCAGAAATATCTTTCGCCAAGACCGGAAGGGCCGACTTTGCAGCTGCCTTGGCAGGGGATAGGCAATTGGTGTTATCCATTGACGACGGCGAATATTGATGACAGCGGAATCATGAAAAAAGCCGAGCAGAAGGATCTAACATACCTAGGTATTCCGTTTCAGCTAAAAAATGACTCCAAAAATGTTGTCTTTGTCAGCCAGTGGGATAATTATCCGACAAGCGTCAAAATACCTTTAGCAGGCCAGGCCAGCAAAATGTATCTCTTGGTCGCCGGTTCTACAAATCCGATGCAATCCCAGTTTATCAACGCCAAGATTAAGGTCAATTATACCGATGGAACTTTAGATACGCTAGATCTCATCAATCCTATAAACTGGTGGCCTATCGAACAGGATTACCTCGATGACAACCACGCTTTTGAACTCCCCGATGAACGAATTCCTTACCGAATCAGTTTGAAGTCTGGAGAGCTTTATAAGGGAGGAACTTGGAACCGTTATACCGATATAAAAGGATATAGCAACCGTGGAGTTGATGGCGGGGCAGCTACATTATTGGATTTGCCCCTAAACAAAAAAAAGAAACTTCAATCAGCAGAACTTATTGCCGTAGCAAACGATGCGGTCATCGGGCTGATAGGTCTCACTTTAATGCGATAGATAAATTAAGAAATATTAAAAATGTGCGCCGAAATTTCTAATAGAAATCTTGAACTCGGGATAGAGTATGTATAAAAAACCAATATAGATGAAAAAGAAGTTTAGTATTATTTTCACTTTCCTTGTAAGTGTCTTAAGTCCTATGTTGGTCCTAGCTCAGCAAGGGACAAAAATTAATCGAGAAAATGTCGTTAAAAGGCATAATGTTTCCAATCACGCCATGGATACATTAGCTTCGCTCACCGTCGGTAATGGTACCTTTGCTTATACGGTTGATGCTACGGGAATGCAGTCTTTTCCCATTTATTATAAAAATGGGGTTTCTTTGGGAACACAGTCCGAGTGGGGATGGGATTCCTTTCCCAATACAAAGAACTATAAATTTGAAGAAACATTAAAATCCTACGATTTTAACGACGAGGGGCGGAACGCAAAATATAGTATTCAATTGAAAGAACCGGAGCGCAATGCGGAAGCTGTCAACTATTTTAGAGAAAATAAACATCGTCTGCAATTGGGTAATGTAGGCTTGGAACTTTATTTGAAAAATGGGCAACGGGCAACTATACAACATATCCAGGATATTCGACAGGAGCTGAACCTTTGGACGGGTGTTATCACAAGTGAATTTCGAATTGAAGGAGAACCTGTTTCTGTAAAAACCGCATCGTATCAAGGCAGTGACCGCATAGCAGTACATGTCGCTTCGCCATTGATTGCACAGCAAAGGCTGAAAATATTTGTACATTATCCTTACCCAAGCGGAAAATTTCTGGATGAAGGTACCAACTATGATCAGGTGAATGATCATAAAACAACCCTCGTAGCTCAAGCGGTAAATGGTGCAGTGATAAATCATCAGTTGCAGGGGGCGAATTATTTTACACAATTGGATTACTCGCAGGGAACGTTAAAAAATACGGCTTCACACTATTTTGTGTACCAACCGGCTGCTACGCTCGGAGAGTTTGATTTTTCATTTGCATTTGCAGCGACAAACAACTTTGATAAGAAGAGCGTCCGATATACTGATGCGGCAGATGAAAGTGCAAGCTCCTGGAAGCATTTTTGGGAAAGTGGTGCTGCGGTAGACTTTGCAGGCAGCACAGACCCAAGAGCCAATGAATTGGAAAGAAGAGTTGTACTCTCTCAATACCTGACAAAAGTACAATGTGTCGGAAGCAATCCGCCCCAAGAAACAGGCCTCACTTTTAATAGTTGGTATGGAAAACCACACACGGAAATGCATTGGTGGCATGCTGTGCATTTTGCATTATGGGGACGTCCAGAAATTATGGAAAAAACATTGGATTATTATTTTAGGACCTTTGAAAAAGCGAGGGAACTCGCAAAGCGACAGGGCTATCAAGGGGTTAGGTGGATCAAAATGTCGGATAACGAAGGGAATGAAAGCCCCTCGTCGGTAGCTGCATTTTTAGTTTGGCAACAGCCACATATTATCTATATGACCGAATTGGCCTACCGGGACAAAAAGGATCTCGCTGTCCTAAAAAAATACAAGGATCTCGTATTTGCCACAGCTGATTTCATGGCTGACTTTGCACATTATGATCAGGCAACAGGTCGCTATAATGTAGGCAAGGGAGTTATTCCTGCACAAGAAGTTTTCAAAGCTTCCGAGACGATGAACCCGACCTATGAGGTCGCCTATTGGGATTGGGCACTTCGCATAGCCCAACAATGGAAAGAGCGTCTGGGAGAACCAAGAGTGACCAAATGGGATCAAGTTATTGAAAAATTGGCCCCATTACCAAGTAAGGACGACGTCTATTTGGCCACTGAAACTGCTCCCGATTCTTATACTTACGATCGTTGGATGACAGACCATCCTGCGGTACTTGGTGCATTAGGAATGGTTCCTGAATCACCGAAGTTAAATAAAGATGTGATGAAAAATACGCTGGATGTCGTTTGGAAGAAATGGCATTGGGAAAAGACCTGGGGTTGGGATTTCCCTATGACGGCCATGAACGCTGCTCGTTTGAATCTTCCCGATAAAGCGCTTGATGCACTATTTATGAATATTCAAACCAATACTTATCTAAAAAATGGACATAATTATCAAGATGGACGACTGCGGATCTATTTGCCAGGCAATGGTGGGGTGCTGACGACCGTGGCGATGATGCTTGAAGGTTGGGATGCCTCTACAGGTGATTTACCAGGGTTTCCAAAAGATGGCTCATGGGTTATAAAAAAAGAAGGATTTAAAAAAATGCCCTAATATATGATGAAGAAAATAATATTACTACTGCTTTTGGGTTGTGGAACAGTGGCGACGATGGCTCAGGAATTGCCCGGTAAATCAACGATCGTGCGTGAGCTGCGTTCCGCTAACGACTATTTTATGAATAAATGGCCCGATCCGGCCAAGACCATTATTACAAATAAAGAAAGACCAGCCAATATCTGGACCCGCGGCGTATACTATGAAGGACTTATGGCCTTTTATAAGATCGATAAACAGAAACGATATTATGATTATGCTGTAGAATGGGGGGATAAACATCATTGGAAACCTGTCCGTGGAGAAGTTTATACAAGACATGCCGATAATCAAAATTGTGGGATGACTTATATTGATCTATATCGCATTGATCCGAAACCCGAACGCCTGGCAGCAATCAAAGCAAATATAGATTCTGTTATTAACAGTGGTCGATATGATGACTGGACTTGGATTGATGCCATCCAAATGGCGATGCCTATTTTTGTTAAACTAGGTGTAACCTTAAACGATACAAAATATTTTGACTATATGTATAAGATGTATAGCCATATTAAGTACCAGGAAGGGGGACGAGGACTTTTCAATGCTGCAGATAATCTATGGTGGCGTGATAAGGACTTCGTTCCCCCTTATAAAGAGCCTAACGGTGAAGACTGTTATTGGGCGAGGGGAAACGGTTGGGTTCTAGCTGCCTTGGCCTTGGTACTGCAAGAATTACCTAAGACCGATGCACATTATGCAGAATATTTGGGAGACTTCCAAAAACTTGCGAACGCATTGCTTCCATTGCAAAGAGCGGATGGTTTTTGGAATGTTAGTTTGCATGATCCGAATCACTTTGGTGGAAAAGAAACCTCGGGTACAGCATTGTTTGTCTATGGAATGACTTGGGGAATAAATGCTGGACATTTATCAAAAAGAGATTTTTTACCAGCGGTGGAAAAGGGATGGAATGCAATTTCTAAAGAATCGCTGCAACCGAACGGATTTTTAGGATATGTGCAATCGACAGGAAAAGAGCCCAAAGATGGCCAGCCTGTTACTGTTGATAAAGTTCCAGATTTTGAAGATTATGGGCTTGGTTGCTTCCTCTTGGCTGGAACTGAAATATATAAACTTACAAAAAGATAAGCCGACACTTTAAGTGAAAAATTTTAAAGATGCATTATAAAAGAAAATCTCTTACAAAAAAGGCGCTCTTCATAATTGAAGAGCGCCTTTTTTGTAAGATTTAGATTACTCTTTAAATGTGTTGTTATCAATTGTGTCATTCGGACATACAACAGTACAGTGCAGGATGATGAAACCGGTTGCATTGGGTAATATTGAGTAAACCAATACTATACAATTATAAACCAAAAGCTGACAACAGTTGGCTTGAAACTTTCATTGTTATGACAATATATATGTATCATTTATTTTTCTGGGCATTCATTCTTTCCTGTTTCAAAGAGGGGAAAATGTTTAAAACAGGTTCAGACAATGGGTTTCCAGATGTGATTACAGGACAACCCGGTGCGAGTCAAAAAACGCTAAACGTCAACACTAAATTATATACTCATGTTAAAAAGAATGTCGCAGGGCAAGTCTGCGTTGTTTAGCTCAAAGCTTAAACTTGCACTGGTTGCAATAGTTTTGCCAGTTCATTTGTGGGCACAGTCAAACAAGATCTCCGGCGTGGTCGTCGATGATGCTAATACGCCACTGATGGGGGTTAGCATTCGTGTCAAAGGCACAGGTTCCGTGATCCGAACAGATTCGAAAGGAGCATTCCAATATGCTGCTAAAGAGGGAGACATTTTACAATTGTCGAGTGTTGGTTTTGAAACAGCGACGTTTGTTGTGAAAGGGAATACGCCAATAAAAGTACAGCTCAGAAAATCCAACCAGGATCTTGATGAAGTTGTGGTTATTGGATATGGTACCGCTAGAAAGCGAGATTTGACTGGGGCTGTCGGATCTATAAAAGGTGCTGAAATTAAGGATATTCCAGTAACAACTGCTGCTCAGGCGTTGACAGGTAAAATTGCGGGGGTTAATATTGTGACACAAAGTGGAGCACCGGGGGCGGCGGCGAATGTCACAGTTCGTGGTGGAACGAGTTTTACAGGATCGAGCAATCCATTGGTTATCGTTGATGGGTTTGTTTTAGATGGTGGATTGAGCAATGTTGATGCTAGTGATATTGAAAGTATCGATGTACTGAAAGATGCTTCTGCTTCGGCTATTTATGGTTCCCGTGGAGCTAATGGTGTCATATTAATAACAACCAAATCGGCAAAATCGGGTCGGACCAATATCGATTACAATACCTATTTCAGCTTCGAAAAATTAAGTAAAAAATTAGACTTGTTAGATGTCGAGGAGTATGTGAAATACCAATATGAGTACCAGGCTTTAGGGGGGAGACAGCAGCAATTTGCTGCCATGTTTGGTGGAGATGCCACAGCCCCTGATTTTGCAAGCAATGCTTATGCTCATATACAGCAGGATTATGCGGGTCGGGCTGGAATCGATTGGCAACACGAAGTTTTTGGTGGCTCGGCGATCTTGCAGAATCATAATATCAATGTTAATGGTGGAAATGAAAAGACCAAATTGATGTTGAGTTACAATAATATGAGTCAAGATGGGATTTTGGCCAAATCTGGTTATAATCGTAACAGTATAAGAGCTAAAATCAATCATAACCTTTTTAAGGGGGTAGATTTGGACTTCAATACGCTATTGCAAGATGCAAATACACAAGGAGGGGGATCGTTGGGAGGGATGCTGAAGATGTCTATTTTGCAGCCCGTAACAGGGGGTATCCGATTTACTAACGAACAGTTGTTGCATGCAGATATAGCAGAAGAGCTTCAGGCGGTAGATTCACAATATGATATTTATAATCCGATCATCATGAATGATGCCGTTACGAAGACGAAAGCAAGTCGTTTAGCTGTGGTCAACTTAGGTTTAAATATTAAATTTCTCGATGATTTTACATTTAGGACTGCAGGTTCATATCAGTGGAAGCAGACAAGAAATGATATGTGGGATGATGGACGTACTGTAAACGCCCGGAATAATGGTGGTCCTTATGGTTCAAGAAGTAATGCCGAAGGATATCAGTGGCAGTTGACCAATACGTTGTCCTGGATGAAACAGCTAGAAAAGCACAATTTAAATCTCATGATTGGTCATGAAATCCTTTATTCCAAAGACCAAAGTTTAGGACATACATATTATGGGTTTCCACAAAGTAATTTTGGATTGAATGATGTATCCCTGGCGACCCGGATAGACCGTGCAGATGTTGACGAAGGCCGATATGGATTGGTCTCTGGATTTGCACGCGGAATTTATAATTATAATGACCGCTACTTGTTAACGGCCACCTTGCGCGCGGATGGTAATTCTAAATTCAAAGAAGGCCATCAATGGGGGTACTTCCCGTCAGCATCTGCAGCCTGGAATATACATAAAGAACATTTTATGGAAGGGCAGGTATTTTTCGACCAGTTAAAGATACGTGCTGGTTATGGATCTACAGGGAATGATAATATCGGTAATGTGACTTACGCTACATTATATGGATCCACAATCGCAGCCATTAACAATACAGAAGTTATTGGTTTGAAGCCAAGTGATTTGCTGGGTAATCCTGAATTACAATGGGAAAAGACACAAACGTCCAATATTGCCCTTGATATCGCTATTCTAAAGAATCGTATTAGTTTAACTACAGACTTTTATTCCAACAAGTCGAGCAACCTCTTACTGAAACAGACCATTCCAACATCAACTGGTTATCGTTATCAAAATCAGAATGTTGCCGCTCTACGCAATCGGGGAGTGGAGTTTACCTTGCGAACAGTGAATATCAAAAAGCAGGACTTTCAGTGGCAGACCAATTTTAATATTACATTCAATAGATCGAAAACACTGGGACTGTATGGCTCCAGTAGTGAAAATAGTGACTTTATGCTAAATAATCTCAGCTCTAGGATAGACTTTATTACAAGGGTTGGCGAAACAGTGGGACAATTTTATGGATACAAATACGATGGTGTATATACCACCGATAATTTTACCCAAAACGCAGATGGTAGCTATAGTTTGAAAGACGGTGTAGCCTCTTTGAAGGGAAAAAACAGAGCGAGTATTAAACCTGGAGATGTCAAATACTTGCCTACAGCAGGGGAGACCGATAGCAACGGCAATCCTGTGTGGTCGACCAATGATCGTACGGTCATAGGGAATCCTGAACCGAAGTTTTTCGGCGGACTAGGGAATAACTTTTCTTACAAAAAATTCGATTTAAACATATTTCTGAATTTTGCTTATGGTAATAAGGCATTTAATATGAATACACAACGTTTTATGGGACCCTATTTACCGAACCAAAATTCATTGGGAAAGATGGCCGAGCGGTTTACACTGGTCGATCCAGTTACAGGAACCGAAACGAAGGATCTCAATCGTCTGGCCGAATTGAACCCCAATCAACAGCAGAAAGATCAGGTCTGGAGTCTAAATTCGACCAATAATATTGCCATTAGCGACGCTTTAGACTATTATTTGGAAGATGCCTCCTTTTTGCGCATTAACAATATTACGTTGGGTTACACCATGCCCCAAGAATTATCAAAACGTGCATTTATTCAAAAAATGAGAGTATTCTTTACCCTCAACAATATTCATACATTCACTAAGTTTTCAGGATATGATCCTGAGGTGGCATCAACATCATCAATTTTAACGAGGGGTGTAGACAACTCGGCCTATCCGAGGACAAAAAGCTTTGTCATAGGCCTTAATTTGACTTTTTGATCGAATTTAGATGTGTAAAGAAAAATGGAACTGAAAAGGTCGATAAGATAAATAATATATCAGTATTTGAAGAACCGTTTATAAACAGAAAAATAATTTCCTATGAAATGCAAGCTGTAAGACCAATTACAGGAGCGTGGCAGATTCATAAGAAATAAAACAATTATATTCCAATGAAAAGAATTGTAATAATAGTAGGTATAGCCTGTTTATTGTCAACAGGAGCATGTAAGAAATTTTTAGATCTTCCTTCCCAAAGTGATTATGATAGCAGTAACATTTTTGAAAATGCCGATCGCGTAGAAATGGCATTATTGGGCGCTTATACAAGTGTCTTTAATTCTGAATTATATTACCAATTCGGTATGGGGACAGATGAATGTTTTTCAACGGAAGGAGAGACGAACTCCAAGAATCAAGTATCTAATTATGTCTATACTCCGGCAACAAGTCCGTCTTCTACCTATACAGCGATGTATTCCGGTGTTGAACAGGTCAATGTATTGATAAAGAATATTCCGTTAATGCAGCCAGGAACAGAAATAGAAAAGAAAAAACTGGATATGCTTCTTGGAGAATCATTGGCTATAAGGGCTAAGAATATGTTGAATGTGGTACGTTATTTTGGCGATGTTCCATTTCCGCGTATTCCTGTAGTCGATGCCGGAAGTTTTTCTTCTTCTCGGGTAAGCCGGGATACTATATTGGACGGTTGTATTGAAGATTTGCAAAAAGCTATCACGTTACTTCCTTGGAAAGGTGAATCGGGGTTATCGGTGGAACGTATCTCAAAAAATGCGGCATATGGTCTTTTGGCTAGAACAGCATTGTACGCGGCGGGATATTCCTTACGTTGGGATTTAAATTCATATGCAGCAAGTAGCGTACAGTTGAATAGGCGCTCAGATCAGGGTAGAATACAGCAGTTATATCAAATTGCTAGGGATGCTTGTAAGGCGGTCGTAGAGCGAGGTGAAAATAATTTGATTGATTACGAAACGATTTTTAGAAACCTCATTAATGGAAAGTATGACAATGAGTCTATGCTGGAATATGGACAAAAAGGTGCAGATCGAAATGATGCGCAAATCGGTTATACCAATGGATTCTTTTCACATACAAATTCTTTCTATGGCAAAGCGCAGCCGGCAATGGCCGCATTTCCTACTTATTATTTTGAATTTGAAACGGGTGATAGCCGGCGGGATGTAACCATTGCATCTTATTCCATTACATCAGATAGCAAGCACCAGATGAATACCTACGCGAGCAATACCATTGGTAAATTCCGTGTCAATTGGAAGGCAGAAAAAGGTATTGCTGTAAATAAAAGGGATATCAATTGGATTGAATTACGATATGCAGATATCTTATTGATGTATGCAGAAGCTGAAAATGAAATTAATCAGGGACCAACTGCAATCGCAAAAGATTTATACGAACAAGTACGTTTGCGCGCATTTAAAAATGATAGATCTAAAATTGGGTTAACACCGAGCTCCTACCAAGGATTTAAAGATGCGATTATTCAAGAGCGTAAGCTGGAGCTCGGCTTTGAAGGATGGCGGCGAACGGATTTGATTCGTTGGGGGATATTATTTGAGAAGCTGACTCTAACCAAGCAGGAATTATTGGATCTGGCAGCACATAAAGGAAAATATGCGCAGGTTGATCTATTCCGTGCGTATAAAATGACTCCCGCCAATACATTTAATGATCCATTGGTCGTACAGGAATTTATCTCATTTAAAGAGGCTCCCGATGCGGTAAAAAGAGCCGAATTAACTGCACAGGGTTATACCCTATTGGACATGTATAGCAATCAATCAATCTTTTTCGCAAACGCATTGACCCCAACGGCAACTTGGGTAAATAATATTTATAGAGGTCTGGAAAAGAATAAAGTAGAACTTGTACCTCTAAGTACATCAACAATCGATAATAATCCAGGGCTCGCAGGGCAGCAGCATCCGCTTTATTAAGATAAGTATTCTCTGCGATGAGTGCCTGCTCTTGCCTAAGTGCTGATCGCAGAGAAATATTTTAAGCAATAAGAACGCTATGATATTCCGAAAAATGAGCTTCATTCTTTATCTCTTGATCTATGCTCTTGGGGCGAGAGCACAGCCACTTTATCAACAATTTGCTGATTCAGAAATGCAGCGTTTTCCTGAAGCATGGCAATTAGATCATGGCAAACGCCTTTATTTTGGTTATGCGCAGGGCTTAGGTTGTCTTGCTATGTTAAGAGTAGCTGAAGAAACAGGTGATAAAAAGTACTTCAACTACGTAGAAAAGTGGGCTGATACGCTCATCAATGAAAAGGGTGAAATCCATCTATATGAGCTTAGTACCTATAATGTGGATTATGTCAATTCTGGGAAGATACTCTTTGAACTTTATGAGAAAACCAAGAAAGAAAAATATCGCTTGGCGATTGAAACATTGATCCACCAATTGAAATATCAACCGACGACCCTTGAAGGTGCCTATTGGCATAAATTGATCTATCCACATCAGGTTTGGCTGGATGGGGTATATATGACAGCACCATTTTTAGTGAAATACGCTGAATTGAGCAAACAAGATCGGTATTACGATCAAGCTATTGACGAAATTCTAATTACAGCTAAACATACACGAGATGAAAAGACGGGATTGTATTATCATGCTTGGGACGAAAGTAAAAAACAAAACTGGGCAAATCCGCAAACGGGGCAGTCCCCTAATTTTTGGGGACGAAGCATGGGTTGGTATTTTATGGCGGTCATTGATGTTTTGGAAGGGTTACCGGTAGATCATCCACGTAGAGGTGAACTAATTACACTAGTTCAATCGCTAGCCGAGAACCTGGCTAAATATCAAGATAAGGAAGGGTTGTGGTGGCAGGTAATAGATCAAGCTGGAAGAGAAGGAAATTATCAGGAAGCGTCAGTAAATAGTATGTTTCTGTATGCTTACTCGAAAGGCATGAATAAAAAATACCTTTCAAAAAATTATAAAAGTTTGGTTAGTAAACTGTATCAAGGGATCCAAAAGAGCTTGTTGAAGCGAGAAAACGGACTATGGCATTTGATACAATGTAATGCTGTTGCCGGTCTAGGTGGAAATCCTTATCGGGATGGTAGCTATGAATACTACGTTGGAGAGCGAATTCGCGAAAACGATGCTAAGGCGACAGGTCCCTTTATCATGGGTTGTATAGAGGCTGCGTTTTGAAATAGTTAGTTTAAAGTGTTTTTTTTAGATATTTATAAACAAATCGTTAATTTTATAATTATTAAACTCTTACAATGACCAGTTCCGTAAATCAATTTTTAAAAACCTTAGAAATTAGCGATTTTTCTGCTACTCCAAAGTATCTGCAATTAGCAAATACCATTATTGATGCTGTTAAAAATGAAACATTGGCCAGAGATGATATGTTGCCTTCCATTAATGAGTTGAGTGCATATTTGGAAATATCACGTGATACTGTTGAAAAAGCATACCGTTATCTAAAGAAAAATGAGATCATTGCATCCAACCCGGGGAAAGGCTATTATGTAAATAAAACTGATGTACAGTCTAAACTTAAAATAGCGCTCTTTCTTAATAAACTAAGTGCACATAAAAAAATTGTTTATGATTCTTTTGCAAAGCAACTGAGTGAATATGCGAATTTGGATTTGTTTGTATATAATTCAGATCTATCGTATCTGAATACACTTTTGGGAAGCCTAACCAAAACGTATGACCATTATGTTCTCTTTCCACATTTCAAAGAAGGAAGAGATAAGGCTCCCGATATTATCCGTAAAATTCCTACAGAAAAGCTCATGTTGCTTGGAAAGTTTATCGAAGATGTACCTGGAGATTTTCCTGCTGTTTATGAAAATTATGAACATGACATTTACTCTGCATTGGAGGTGGCCAATGAAGTATTAAGTAAATATAAGAGCTTGAAACTGGTATTTCCTGACTATAGTGATTTCCCAAAAGCTATTATAAAAGGGTTTTATAAATTTTGTCAACAATATGCTTTTGAGCACGAGCTGGTTTCCGATATCGACGAAGAGAAAGTAGAGAAAGGTACATGTTATATCAATATCATTGAAGATGATCTTGTCAAATTGTTAAACAAGGTTATTCAAAAAAAATTGGTTATAGGCAAAGATGTTGGCATCATTTCCTATAATGAAACCCCATTGAAAAAATTTATCCTTAATGGTATTACAACAATATCTACCGACTTTGAAATGATGGGGAGAATGGCTGCCGAACTGATCATCAATAAATCCAAAGATCGTGTAGAAGTGCCATTTTACTTGAAATTGAGACCATCTATTTAGTCTCAAAATGTAATATGTGATCTTGCCATGGACAAATGACTATACAACACCTTTACATCTAATAAACGGAAAGGCGATCGAAGGTTCTTTTTGGCAGTAGAAAAAAACGCTCACAAAAAAAGAGACTGGTTAATTTGAGTAAACCAGTCTCTTTTTTGTGAGTTTATAAATTTCGTTTATTTCTTTAAGGTTTTCACAGGAAATAAATCAATAACTCCTTTTGCTACCTTGCTGATGTTATTAATTGCTTTTTCTGGGTTGTCGACGTCACCCGAACCACGTGCCTGCCAAATCACTGCGTTTGTTTTACGATCGATGGCTTCAATAATCAGATGGCCGTAACGATAACGTTCTTTTGCAACTGGGTAATAGCCTCCGCCATAGTAATAAGGTGAAAACCATGGACGATACCAGCCCCAGGGACCGCCCCAGCCGTAATAACCACCGCCGCCATAGACCAAACGACTTTTATTATTGACAATGGTAATATAGCGGAATAATAAATCAGGATTATCTTTGGAATATTGTAGGCCCTTTGCTTCCAACGCAGTATTCGCGGCATCCAAGATATTGGCTTTAGCAATATCGTTGTCAAAATAAGACTTCGAAAGCGAGTCTACCGGAGGTAACCAAGCATACGTCCTAAAAGGAGTAAAATCCATCTTTTCTACCCGAGTGGTATTGTATTGATAAGACGAACATGATGCGAGTGCAATGCAAAGCACCAAAAATAATAGAATCTTTTTCATGGCCTATATGGAACTTATATTTATTAACTAATTTGTTTTTATTCTTTATCCGTATGCCTTTCAAGTGTAAAAATATTACAGTTGACGGTCTTTATGGCAATTGTTTTTTTATCGTCCGGGATGCTTTTATCCTTTTTTATTTTACAATCTATTACTTTAGACAAAAAACTATAAATATGGTTTAATCCTAATTGTAAAATTAATAGGGATATTTTGCCACGAGCGGAATCTGTCTTCCAGGCCCAAATGCTTTAGGACTAACCCGCAAGATAGGAGGCGCTTGAAAACGTTTGAATTCAGCATTATTAACCAATTTACATACCCTTTCTACTAACGATTTTTCAAAGCCCATTGCTACAACCTCAGATCCTGCCTTCTCATTTTCGATGAGTTCAAAGAGGATTTGATCCAATAGTTCATATTCCGGTAAGGAGTCTGAATCTTTTTGATCTGGCCGAAGTTCCGCAGAAGGCGCTTTTTCAATGGTATTGACTGGAATGATCTCCCGTTCTCGATTGATATAGCGTGCTAAATCGTAGGCTTTGGATTTGTAAACGTCACCGATCACGGAGATGGAACCCGCCATATCCCCATAGAGGGTGCCATATCCTACAGCAGCTTCACTTTTATTGGATGTATTGAGTAGAATATTACCGAATTTATTGGAAACGGCCATCAAAATTACCGCACGCGCGCGCGCTTGAATATTTTCTTCAGTCGTATCTGGTTGCATTCCTTCAAAAAGAGGAGCTAGACTATGTTCGTAGGCATTGGCGATATCTTTGATCGGAACAATATAATGTTTGCACCCCGTATTGTTGACGAGGTCCATCGCATCTTTTATCGAATGGTCAGAAGAGTAAACCGAAGGCATGAGTATGGCTAATACATTATCGGCCCCCAAAGCCTCACAGGCCAAAGCGGCAACTAAGGCCGAATCTAATCCACCGGACAAGCCTAAAACGGCTTTTTTGAAACCAGATTTCTGAAAATAATCACGAAGTCCAAGGATCAATGCATCATGGATAAGGGCCATCTCAGCTATAGACTCTTTCGAAGAAGCTGTAGTGGAGGTTATATTTTGTTGATGATAGGTGACAAATTGAAGATCCTCTTCAAAGCTTTTTAGTTCGGCAATTTTTGTTCCCTCATTATCCAGAGCGATTGAGCGACCGTCAAAGATAATATCCATGTGAGCGCCAATCTGATTGACATAAATTAGCGGTCTGCCAGACTTTGCTACCTGTTGGCTGAGGACCTTGACACGTTCATCAAAATGCGTATAGGAAAAAGGGGAGGCCGCAATGTTGATGAGAAGATCTGGGTTTTCTTTTCTCAGCTCTTCCATCGGATCGCCAACGTAAGAATTTTCGCCTTCGTCGTCATCCCATAAATCTTCACAGATTGTTAGCGCAATTTTTACGCCGTTCAATTCGATACAATCGAAACGTCTGCTGGGTTCAAAATAACGATATTCATCAAATACATCATAATCGGGCAAAAGGCCTTTCTTAACAATGTTTCGGACGGCCCCATGTTCAATAAATACAGCGGTATTATAGAGTTCTTTGCCTTCAGGATCGCTGTTTTTAACCGGAGCCCCAATGATGCAGGCAATATCCTGACAATGTGCAGCGATTTGATGAATAGCTTCATCGCATTGACGTTTAAATGCCTTACTCCGCAAAAGATCCTTGGCGGGATAGCCACCAATTGCGAGTTCGGCAAAAATAATAAGATCAGCTGTCGCTTCTTTGGCCTGATGGATTGCGCTAATTATTTTTTTAGTATTTGCTTCAAAATTACCGATATGGTAATTCAATTGTGCTAAAGCTATTTTCATATGCTATTAATCGTCTAACTAAAATGAGATACCAATAGATGTAGGATCTTCGTACAAATTTATTTCTTTTTTTTGATACTCCGCCTGAACTGATGGGAATAAAAGCGTTAACTATTTTCGGATCTAAAAACTTTGTAGTACAATATCTCAACAGTGTAACATTGTGCTGGACCAGCACGGAAAAGATTCGGCAGAAGGTGGGTCTATATGTGTAAACCGACAAATCGGCTATGGAGGCATATTTACATGGATAAGGATGTGCTAAAATGTTTTAACATAATTTTAACAACGTTAAATGCTGTTAAATTTCTTGACATGAACGCCAATGTGTAGTACCTTTGATATATCAAAAGAAACGAAAGATATTTTAAAATAATATATAAAGAACTTTTCATAATTTAGGTTAATAATTGGTTAGGTAAAGCTCGGAGTTCCCCACTTCGAGCTTTTATTTTTTTAGCTAAGTTTCATTCTTTTTCAAGTCTAATTTGGATCATACTATTACCGCACAAGAGCGATTTTTGGTTAGGTAATTGTAGCTCATGCCATTTTTTCTCTTTAATTTTTAGGTCTAACAAAGTAGGATCAAAGGGCGGCCAAGTTTGGTCTTTTGACAGTGCTTTTAGGCTTAAGTTGGTACCCCTATGTTCCAGTTTTGATGTTATCTTGATTATTTATAACTGGGCAATTATAGCAATGATCAAAAAGTCAACTTGTAGGTTTTTATCTTTTCGTAAAGCAATAATAAGGGGGCTAGGATTTGTAGATCCTAGCCCCCTATTAATGTAATGAAGACTATTTTTTAGTAGTTCATATATCTTTATTTGATGTCCGTTACTTCAATTACAAAATCCAATGGGGAGTTTGCCGGAATAGTTCCCACAGATTGGTTTTGGTATCCATATAGCGAAGGTGCCATGATATGAATTTTGCTGCCTTTTTGTAGGCCTTTTTCCGTTAAACCGCCCAATTTCATGTCACCGATTTTTTGCGGAGCAAATGCAAAGGTCCATGCAGGAATAATAGTGCTGTAAAATGGATATTGATATCCTGTGTTTGTGATGATTTCAAATTCTTTGGCAGTATCTGTTTGATCAAATACACTTCCACTCAATAATTTTCCAACGTATTTTACAGTCGGTTTAAATTTTAAGTATTTGCCGTCCAATGTGTCCACCACTTTATATTCATAATTTCCTGTTCCTTCGGATAGAATTTCATACCAAATTCCTGTTTCGCTGTTGTATTGTGCATCAGGGTAATTTTGGCTGACGTAATTTTTAAGTGTTACAGAATCCGTCTTAAATTGTGCACTCGCATCATAAACAGGAGCATCGTCGCTTTTGTTACAGCTGACAATAAGGAAAGCGATTGCTGCAATTCCCATGAATAGTGGTGATAACAGTTTTTTCATTGTATTTTTTATTGGTTTTTCAAGGAAAAGCTATTTTCTTTATGAAAGTAGCTTTGCAAATGTATATTATTTTTTCTTCGTTAAAAGTTTTCGCGTTAATAATTAACATTTTGATACAGTAATTTACACTTCTGAACGCGGAGTCACAAAAAAGCCATTCTCACTAGGAAAATGGCTTTGATGAATGCATTGTTTGTGTTTCTTAGTTGGAAGTTGCAGCTCCAATAGTTAACAATTCGATCGTATATACAACAGGTGTGTTTTTAGGTACAGTTACTTTCTCACTGCCTTTGGTATATTCATCTTGATCAAAAGTATAATAAGAAGGTGCAATGAAAGTTATTTTATCTCCTTTTTGTAGTCCTTTTGGAAGTAAGCCATGTGGATAGTAATCTCTTCCGTCTTGTTTAATTACTGGAGGTGTAAAGGCTCTCATCCATCCTATATTGTAAATTCCGATTGCCTTATAAATGTTTGTATAAACAGCCGGTGTTCCAGCAGGATTTTTATCGAAAACAGTTCCGTTCATTAACTCTCCTTGAAAGTTAAATGTTGCAGCAAATGGTGTAATCGCAGGGCCGTTATTTGTTAACGTAATACCATAGGTATACGGAGTAGCGGTTTCTTTAGCATATTCAATTTTGTACCACATTCCTTTTGAAAGGGAAGAGTCTGAACGCATTGCGTCATTACCCCATTTTTGCTTTGCATATGCTTCTAAAATTGGCGCTTGAATTTTATATAATGAGTCTATTCTTGCTTTCTCCTTTTTCACAGCTTCTTCTTGCTGTTTGTAATAGGCGTCCCAATCAAAATTATCTTTATTACAAGCTGTAAAAAGAATGCCCAGAGACAAAAACGCCATTAAAAGTTTTGTGATATTTTTCATAATTTCTTAAAGTGTGTATTAATTATAAAATCCAAAACGCAGGAATAAAGGAGTTCGCTACAAGTAAATGTTAAATTATTCTAAAAAAGCAGATAACTCCTTTGAATTCAGGTATTTTTGTTGTATACTTTTTAGACGAAATTCACTATCAAAACGTAGGAGAGTTGGAAAGATCATATTTCTTCCCTGCAGCAACTGTAATGCTAGCGGGTGGTATTGTCCAGTTTTCTTTCTTTTGTTTTTGGGCCTTCATATACTGTTGTCAAAAGCAAGATCCTGAATAGATTCAGCGTCTAAGTGAACGGCATAGTAGCGCTTGTTAATTAGTTGGACAATCTCCTTTTTTGTAAAGATTTCTTGTTCCATTTTCCGGCAGTAGCTACACCAATCTGTATGAATAAAGAGCAGTGTCTCGCGTGGTGAAATGGCCAAAAGTGAATCCAGTTGCGTAAAATCAATCCAATTTATCCGCTCCTGTCCATAATGACAGAGCGGATAAAAGAATAGGATCAAGAGCACATATATTCTTTGGAAATGCTTCATATCCCAAATTTATGTTAATGAAAATGACCAACACGAAGTCCAAACGTGTAGGTACGGGGGCGTGTTGGACCATAGATATAATCTGAATCACGGAGCGCTCCCTTGTCGAAGTCCTTCTGGAAAGCATTGAACATGTTTTGTACCCCACCGAAGATTTCAATGCTGAAATCCTTATGTATTGAAAAAGTGTAGCCCAGACGGAGATTTAATTCCACAAAGTCCCGGGCATTTTTAAGCGTCATCACATCCTGTTGAATATGTGGAACAATCATTTTTCCAGTGTACACGCCTGTCAGATCGATCGCAAATTGTTTGGTCGCCTTTAGATTACTGTTCATATAGCCATAAATATTGGGTGTACGGACATATTTCTTGGTGAGGATATCCTGTCCATCTTCTTTTCCCTCATAGATAAGTTGGTCTTTCTTATAGCGTGAGCGCTGGATCGTTCCGCCGGTTTGGAAGGAAAACCAGGAGGACGGCGCGATATTGATTTCAATATTGGAACCATACACCCGGGCTCCTTCACCATTTTGCATTTCCTGGATGATCAATCCATCTTTTTCAGATGCCATGACGTTGACAAACTGGTTGTTTAGATCCGTGTAGAATCCCTCCACGAGCAAACTTGTTTGTACATTTCCAAAATTTTTGTTGTAACTAAATGAACCTGTATACGCATTGGAGTATTCTGTTTTTAGGTTTTCACCGATCAATACAAATACTTGGTTCCCACCAATGGAAGTGACGTGCATGTCCTCATTAAATGCCTGTGGTGCGCGGAAGCCGCGAGCGTAGCCCCCTCTAAATTGAAGATCTTTTGTGATATCATACAAGACTGTCAACCGTGGGCTAAAAGTACCAAAGCGCTGATCTGAGTTTCGGTCTATACCTGCGAGACTATACTTGCCGTCAACATAGGTATAATCATATCGTGCTCCAATTAAAGTTTTAAAATTGCTTAAGGGCTTCCATTCATACTGGGCATAACTGCCTAGCCCTTTGTTCTGCTGATCAATAGTACGTTTATAACCCGGTATTTCATCTTGGGTATCGTTGTATGAAAACTCCACTCCAGCAGTAAATACATCTCGTTCAAAGTTGTAGGTATATTGTCCCCCGGCAACTAGCGCGATATCATTTGTTTTTCCATAGGCGTTTGCGGCTAATGTGCTGTCGGCAAGTGTTGTTCCGCCTCCAAGACCGCCATAGTAGCTGTCGCGAACAGTTTTTTGCACAGAGCCATACAACGACATTTTTTGCTTATAATCTGTGGAATAATGATCGTACGTGATTCCGCCAACAAGCGAACTGGTTTCCAATTGCTCGGTGATTTGCGTCAGATGCGGTACCTTATCGAGTTGATCACCACCGCGCCGGAACTCATTCACGGTGCTGAAATCTACCGTTATCTTATCAAGATCACTTGGTTTGTAAAATAGCTTTGTGCCGAAAGTGGTGTTACGGAGTTTGGTTATTTCCGAAAAACCATCACCATTGGCATCGTAAGCTTCCCGATTACGGTGCATACCGTAGAATGTGGCTCCTCTTTTGAGATCTTCCGAAACGGTGGAGGTATTAAAATCAACTGTATTATCCCAGCTTTTGCCACCAATGAGTGAGTTGGTGGATTTGACTTGCCAATCGTTTTCGACAGGGTCTTTTGTAATAATATTGATTGTTCCAGCGATCGCATTGGCTCCAAATAGTGCCGAACCGCCACTGCGTACAACCTCAATACGATCGATCATACTTGTTGGAATCTGATCTAATCCATATACGCTATTTAGTGCGGAAAATACGGCCCTACTATTGATCAATATTTGTGAATAGGGGCCTTCGAGACCATTAAGCCGGACCTGTGAAAAACCACAATTCTGGCAATTGTTTTCTACCCGTACACCCGGCTGATAATTCAACGTTTCCGACATGGCGACAGATTGTGTCGCATTAAATAATTTTGGACCTATGACATTGACAACCACAGGCGCGTCCTTACGTTTGACACCATAGCGTGTAGCCGAAACAACAACTTCATCCAAATTGAGGTTGTCTTCATCGAGCTGGATTTGTAATGGAGCTTTTAGGGTGTCTAAAGAGATAACCTTAATGAAGGAGCGATAGCCCACTGCTGATATATTTAAGGTTACTTTTTGCGTTGGTATTGCAGACAGCTTAAAGTATCCATCGGTATCAGATGTAGTTGCGAGCTTGCTGTTTTTTAAAGTGAGGGTACCGGAAGGAATCGCCTCATGATTTTTGTTGAATAAGTAGCCTTCAAGTTTTGACTGGGCATATATAGTGGATGTACTAGCCAGTAATGTGGCCAATAAAGTGTATTGCTTTAGCATCGTAATTTTATAAAAATTTTAAAAATACAAGCCTCATATAGAATCGTCTATTCCCCGTTATGAACGGCGTTCAAGGTATTGGACGCTGGTAGGAAACAAGAAAATAAATGTTTCGCTGCAAGGTTGTTTATACCAAGGAGTTCATTGAAACCATTGTGAGGGAGTTCAATGAAGGCTGTCGCCCTGGCATTAAAGATAATTCTCGAAAAGGAGGCCAATAAGAAATTGCATCAAAGATGGTGTACCGATAACTGTATTGCATACGATAGAAATAGAATTACGTTACCAGACGCATGCAGTATGGCCTGCTTATTTTGCGTCGAGTTTTGTTATTCTAGGATACAGGTCCTCGAAATCTCTGATTTTAGTTTTATGCTAAGCTGGGGGGACCACGTAAGTGGTGATAGTCAATGGTTGAGGTAATCGCTTCCGGACAAAAGGAACTATAGCGTGTCTGTTTTACTTCGCGGGGAACCGGAAGTTCAAGGACGGTAAATTCGGTCTGTACGTAAGTATTGTGATAGATGACATTCAGGTATTCGATCTGGTCATCTGTTTCTTGTGGCTTTTGTTTCTTGGTAAAATCATAAGGGTGGGTGTGCATGACAATTTCACCGGTTGATTTTACCTCTTTGTGCATAAAAACAACACCCGAAATAATAATCAGCGACATTAATACCAATTGGCAAAATGCGATAAGCTGACGCGGGGATTTCGTTGTTTTTCGGTACATAAAAAAGCGCTACTTTTTAGGGTAACGCTTCAAAAATACGATTTTATTTTGTGAGTAGGAATGCAATGCGTATTAAAAAAATATGAAGTATCAATACGCTAGGCTTGCATCTTTTCTCGATTATTTAATCAGATGATTGTTGTCGTCTGGAAATACAACAGAAGGTTTGAACTGTTTGGCTTCCTCAAAGTCCATGTTTGCGTAGGAAATGATGATGACGATATCGCCAACTTGAACCAGACGTGCGGCAGCACCATTCAAACAAATAATACCTGATCCACGTTGACCGGGGATAACGTATGTTTCAAGACGGGCTCCATTATTGTTGTTTACGATTTGAACTTTCTCGTTAGCGATGATATTTGCGGCATCCATCAAATCTTCATCTATTGTGATACTACCCACATAATTCAATTCCGCTTGTGTGACTTTAACGCGGTGAATCTTGGATTTCATTACTTCTATTACCATGGCGCAAAGGTAGGGCTTTCTGCTGAATTTGAAAGATTTGTCAA
Source organism: Sphingobacterium sp. (assembly GCA_031286695.1). Lineage (GTDB taxonomy): Bacteria > Bacteroidota > Bacteroidia > Sphingobacteriales > Sphingobacteriaceae > Sphingobacterium. The sequence goes on from JAITTY010000011.1 coordinate 593,740, forward strand.
TTAATTTGACAAATTATTCAGAATCATATTATCAATCAAACGCACTCCTTCGACCCAGGCTGTGACAAGTGCGACATGCTGCTTGTTGAAATCGATGTGATTGACCTCCTTTAAAGAAGAACTTTCACAGATTGCAAAGTATTCAACGCTAAGTCCATCAGTGTCTGTTAAAATCTGCAGGGCTTTGTCTTTTATATCCTTTAGCAGGATAGGGTCATGTATATGATCTTTTACGTGTTGTAGCGAACGGGAGAGTGCCAGAGCTGTTCTTTTTCCAGCTTCGCTTAAGCGCGCGTTTCTAGAGCTCAGTGCCAGGCCATCTTGATCTCTAATAATAGGACATATTGCCAATTGAATCGGGAGATCCTTCATTGCTATCATGCGTTTGATGACCATGACCTGCTGAAAATCTTTTTGCCCGAAACAAGCAATATCCGGTTGTACCAATGTAAATAATTTATAGACCACCTGGGTGACACCTTGGAAATGCCCAGGGCGTTTTTCACCTTCCCAAATTTGGTCCAGTTCGCCGAGGTCGAGGTGCCAGTCCTCATTTTTATCGGGGTACATTTCATCAACGCTCGGTAAGAAAAGGATGTCGCAATCGACGGATTCCAGTAATCTGATGTCGTTTTCGATGGGCCGTGGATATTTTTCGAGATCTTTCGGATCGTTAAATTGTGTGGGGTTAACAAAAATGCTGCAAACACGAATATCACTGATTGGTTTTGCATAATTTAATAAGGATAAATGTCCTTCATGTAGTGCGCCCATTGTAGGAATTAAGGCGATTTTTTGACCTGTTGATCGGGCTTCTTGCAGGTATGCTTGGAGAGATGCTTTCGTTTTGAAAATTTCCACTTTGCTATTTAGTTTTTTGTTGGCAAAGGTGCATAATATTTTGGGAATATAAAACGATGATTAATAGTAAATTGCATAGTAAGTATTTTTTTCGTACCTTTGTAGACCGATTTTACTGTTCGAAAATAATAAATAAAAATAACTGGAGATGGCAAAAACGAAGATATTGTTTATTACTCACGAGATGTCGCCTTTCCTCGAATTAACTAAAATTTCTGAAATTACACGTCAACTTCCTCAAGCGATGCAAGAAAAGGGTTTTGAGATCCGGATCTTAATGCCGCGTTTTGGGAATATCAATGAGCGTCGAAATAGATTACATGAGGTTATTCGTCTTTCAGGCTTGAACATTGTTGTGGATAATAATGATAATCCGCTAATTATTAAAGTTGCTTCATTACCTGCGGCCCGTATGCAGGTGTATTTCTTGGATAATGAAGACTACTTTCAGCGTAAAAAAGTTTTTAGTGATGAGCATGGCGAATTCTTTGCAGACAATAATGAGCGTTCGGTGTTCTTCTGTAAAGGAGCGTTGGAAACTGTGAAGAAATTAGGATGGTCCCCTGATGTGGTACACTGTCATGGATGGTTCTCTGCTTTGGTACCGGCTTACGTGAAGACAACGTATAAAGACGACCCTACATTCAAGGATGCAAAAGTGATGTACTCTTTGTTCAACGAAGAATTTAAAGGTACATTAGGAGCTAAGTATGCAGAAATGGCACCCGAGGGTTCATTCAAAGCAGAGGATGCAAAGGTATACGGTGATGGTAGCTATGAGGCTATCTACAAAGGTGCTTTGCATTTTACCGATATGGTGGTTGTTGCTGACGAAAATGTCAATGCTGAAATAGTTGATTTTGCACGATCCAAAGATATTCAGGTTTTTGAGCCAAATGGCGATCAGGACTACGATGCTTTTGGAGAAGTATATGATCAGTTTGCGCCCGAAGAAGTAGAAGCTTAAGCTTTACTTTTCGAAGCGTTTGGAAAAACAAACAGACAATAATATAAAGAAGGCTATTCTCAAGGATAGCCTTTTTTTATACGTCTATTTTTCATCTGGTCGAACCTTTATTTCAATGATTTTCGTTGCGTTACCTGCTAGAAACCTTTTGCAGCGGTAAAATATAGCTGCGAATTGCTATCTTCGCAGTAATCTGTCATTGTTTTTAGATGTTCGTACCAAGAGCTCTCAGCGAAGATGAATCGGGTTCGATCTATACCTGTGCTAGGTTATCAAATAGCATACATTGGCTGTATTTTACTGTATATAAATCGCGTGTTTGGGCATGTTTCTAGGATATGAACAGATACCATAGCTATAATTAGTATAATGAAAATTAAGGTAGGATTTGGATTTGATGTCCATCAGATCAGAGAAGGTCATCCATTTATTGTCGGTGGAGTGCAATTAGAACACCATGCTGGGGCCTTTGGGCATTCTGACGCCGATGTGTTGGTCCATGCGATATGTGATGCCATTTTAGGTGCCGCCAATTTAGAAGATATTGGCTACCACTTTCCAAATACAGATATGCGCTGGAAAGGCATTAGCAGTTTATTGTTGTTAAAAGAATGTATGGCGCTAATTGCTGCGAAGGGGTATACGCTTGGCAATATTGATGCGATGTTGTGTCTGGAAGCTCCTAAGATCAAACCCTATATTCCACAAATGAAAGTTAAACTGGCTGAAGCAACGGGTTTGGATATCGACGACATCTCTATTAAAGCAACAACAAATGAAACGATGGGATTTATCGGTCGTCAGGAAGGGGTGGTTGCCTATGCGGTTTGCTTGATTGAACGCGCGTAGTTCGCCTCAATATTTTCACGTTTAAATTCTTGCTTTTGGCCCAATTAGTAATACCTTTGCCAAAGTAGGGATTCTTGGCACACTATCTGATAGAGTGAGCATTAATGTCTTAATTGAAGTCTTTAAAGATCAAAATAATGTAGTATCCAAGTTTACAAAATATACTTGTGAATGGAAAAATGGGCTACTCATTGCGGTCTTTAAAATGAATAATATTTACGTCTGAAATTTAGTAAATAGATGAAACGAGTATCAAAAAAAAATCAACTTACTGAGGCTGATGTCAAGCGATATACGTTCAATTTTTGGAAAATTATCGTCGGCATCGTCGCGATAGGTTTCCTCTTTATATTGAGTATACGTCTTGGAGTATTTGGAAAATTACCTTCCTTCAGTGATTTGGAAAATCCCAAAAGTAATTTAGCTTCTGAAGTTATCACGGAAGATCATAAGGTATTGGGAACTTATTATGTCCAAAACCGTTCCAATGTAAAGTATAGTGAATTGTCGCCTTATTTGGTCAAAGCATTGGTTTCGACAGAGGATAAACGCTTTTATGATCACTCTGGGATAGACTACTCACGTACATTTACTGTTATCTTTCACACCTTGACCGGTAACAAACAGGGGGGGAGTACAATTACACAACAGTTGGCACTTAATCTATTTTCGGATGGGCGGCAAAAGAATTTTTTAAAGCGTGTCATCCAAAAGTTTCAGGAATGGATTACAGCTGTTCGCTTGGAAAGGAATTATACCAAAGATGAGATTATTACCATGTATTTTAACACGGTAGACTTTGGTGCTTATAATACCTACGGAATCAAATCCGCTGCGCGGACTTATTTCAATACGACGCCGGATAAACTGACAGCTGACCAAGCAGCCCTTTTGGTAGGAATGCTTAAAGGCCCAGGGGCATATTCTCCTGTACGGTATCCTGAAAAATCACGTACTCGTCGTAATACGGTGTTAAACAATATGGTTGCCGCTAATTTTATTTCGGCTGAGGAGGCTACAAAAGCGAAGGAAAAACCACTTGGTTTAGAACTTAAGATCGCAAATTACGGTGAAGGTTTGGCACCATATTTTAGAGCGGTATTAAAGGATGAAATCAAAAAAGAATTTGCAAAATTGTCCATCACCAAACCAGATGGGACTCCTTATGACCTCGATCGTGATGGATTGAAAATCTATACGACGATCAATATGTCTATGCAGCAATATGCAGAGGATTCGCAAAAAGAGTGGATGAAGCAACTACAGTCTAAATTTGCCGCGCAATGGAAAAATAGGGATCCTTTTAAAGGCGATAAAGCGAAGCTGCTTATCAGTGGAATGAAGCGCTCTGACCGTTACCGCATTTTGAAAGAAGAGGGCTTAAATGAAGATGAGATCAAAAAGGCCTTCAATGTAAAGGTTCCGATGAATATTTTTACATGGAAGGGAAGTGTTGATACGATGATGACGCCAATGGATTCCATTAAGTACAATAAACTCATGTTGCGCAATGCGATGATGTCTATGGAGCCGAAGACTGGACATATCAAAGCCTGGGTTGGAGGTATTGACTTTGACCACTTCAAATATGATCAGGTAAAAATGGGTACGCGTCAAGTCGGATCAACGGCGAAACCATTTACGTACGCGGTGGCAATTGACAATGGTTATTCACCATGTTACAGTATTCCCAATTACCAACAAACCTATAATGGATGGACACCGAGAGGAAATGCACAAGGTGGAAACCCGATTACCTTAGCGAAAGCATTGGCCTATTCGCAAAATTATGCGACGGCCTATTTGGTACACGAAGTGGGCGCTGCGGAAGTAGCTGCATTGACAAAACGGATGGGTATAACAAGTGATGTGCCTAATTATCCATCGATCTCATTGGGTGCTTATGAAGCGTCGGTCTTTGATATGGTGGGTGCTTATTCGGCATTTGTGAATCAAGGAACTTGGATTGAGCCAACAGCGATCTTACGGATTGAAGATAAGAATGGTACACCGATCTATGATAAAGCACCAAAGGTCGTAAAAGCCTTGAATAGTGAATCTGCTTACATTATTGTTGATATGTTGAAAAAGGTGGTGTCCCAGGGTACGGCGAGACGTATTCAGTGGATGTATAAACTGAACAATCCGATCGGAGGTAAAACAGGTACAACCAATGATAACTCCGATGCCTGGTTTATCGGTATCACACCAGAACTGGTTACAGGAGTTTGGACTGGTGCAGAAGATCGCGGCATTAGTTTCGACAGGATGGAATACGGACAGGGGGCTGCAGCAGCGATGCCCGTATTTGCTTACTACATGCAGAAAGTGTATAAAGATTCAAATCTGAAGTATACCAAGGGTGATTTTGAGCAACCGCAGGGTGGGCTTACCCGTGTCATTGACTGTAATCAGTATTGGGGCGGTGGTGGCTCTGATGTCGAAGATGGGTCTACGGATTCAAGCGGTAAAGATGCGACTAAACTAAAAGATGATCGCTTAGGTTTCTAAGTTATTTTAACGAATACCATTGGGCCAGATAATAAATTTTTTCGAGATTTGTTGTCTGGCCTTTTTGCTGAAAATGTTTGATATTGGAACGTAATGGACGTATTTGATTATAGAGAAGAATTAAAAAAGATACCACATCGACCGGGAGTCTATCAGTATTTTGATAAAAATAACGAGCTGATTTATATCGGTAAAGCGAAGGATTTGCGTAATCGGGTCGGTTCGTATTTCGTTAATGAAAATCAGCTGAATGGCAAAACCCGTGTTTTGGTGCGAAAGATTAACCGTATATCTTTTACTATAGTTGATACAGAGATTGATGCTTGGCTGCTTGAGAATTCATTAATCAAGAAACACAAACCCAAGTATAATGTTCTGTTGAAGGACGATAAAACCTATCCATGGATTGTCATCAAGAATGAACCTTTCCCGCGGGTTTTTTGGACCAGACAATATATCAAGGATGGATCCCGCTATTATGGTCCCTATCCTTCGGTGGGGATGATGCATATTGTATTGGATCTGATCCGTGAATTGTTTCCCCTCCGTACCTGCAATTTGGCCCTCACACAGGAAAATATACGGAAAGGGAAGTTTAAGATCTGTCTTGAATACCAAATTGGAAATTGTAAGGGGCCCTGTGAAGGGTACCAGTCCGAAGATGATTACGATCAGAACCTAAGCGACATCAAGGATATTTTGAACGGAAAGATTTCAATGGTGACTAATCGTTTAAAGGAGAGCATTGGTACAGCAGCAGCAGCTTTGGATTTTGAAAGAGCGCAGTTAATTAAGGCAAAGCTGGATAAGCTGGACAATTACCAGAGCAAGTCTACAGTTGTAAACTCATCCATTACAAATGTGGATGTGTTTAGCATTGCTTCAGATGAGGGTTATGCTTTTGTCAATTACCTGAAGGTCATGAATGGTGTTATTATTCAGACACAGACCCTCGAAATGAAAAGGCGTTTGGATGAGAGTGAACAGGAACTTCTGGCCTTGGCGATACCGGAGATTCGGGAGCGCTTCAAAAGCCTTTCACGGGAAATTATCGTACCTTTTGAATTGGATATTGAAGAGAACGAACGGATTCGATTTACGATTCCAAAGTTGGGCGAAAAGAAAAAATTGCTGGAGCTTTCCCAAAAGAATGTGGCATTTTTCAGAAAAGAGCGGCTGTTGCAATATGAAAAGCTTAATCCCGATATCCGGACGGAGCGCATCTTAAAGCAGATGCAAAAAGATCTGCGCATGAATGTGCTGCCACAGCATATTGAATGTTTCGATAACTCGAATATTCAGGGAAATTATCCCGTATCGGCTATTGTTGTGTTTAAGGACGCAAAACCTTCGAAGAAAGATTATCGCCACTTTAATGTGAAAACAGTGGAGGGACCCAATGATTTTGCCACGATGGAGGAGGCTGTTTTTAGACGCTATAGGCGATTATTGGATGAAGATCAACCTTTGCCGCAATTGATCATTATCGATGGTGGAAAAGGGCAGCTAGGCGCAGCCTTAAAGAGTCTCCGCTTGTTGGGGATAGAACGAAAAGTAACCGTCATCGGTATTGCTAAAAGGCTGGAGGAGCTTTTCTATCCAGGGGATCAATATCCGCTTTACTTAGATAAAAAATCAGAGACTTTAAAGGTTATTCAGCATCTCCGTGATGAGGCACACCGCTTCGGAATTACTTTCCACCGTAATCAAAGGAGTAGGAAAACCTTCGTTTCGGAGCTGGAAAATGTTCAGGGCATAGGTAAAACAACCGTGGAGAAAGTATTAACTGAATTTAAATCGGTGAAAAAAGTGAAGGAAGCTTCCGATGAAGAGCTAAAAAAAGTGCTTAATCTGAAACAGATTAAAGCACTTCGTGAATATTTTGCAAAGTAAAGATTTAGAAGTAGACCTGTTCGTGAACCCAAGTTCTGTACAACCAAGATCTCCGTACTAATTATTCAATACGAATTAATCGTCGTACCCGAAACGTTTAAGGTAGTTCTTTTTACTTCTCCAGTCAGGAATTACCTTAACAAAAAGTTCGAGGAATACTTTTCCGTCGATAAACTCTTCAATATCCTGGCGTGCATAGGTGCCTACTTTTTTGATCATGGCGCCTGCTTTTCCAATGATAATATTTTTTTGAGAATCGCGCTCTACAATGATTTCTGCTGCAATACGGGTGATATTTGCTTCCTCTTTGTAAGAGGTCACGATTACTTCTGTACTGTAAGGAATCTCCTTGTCGTATAATTTGAATACTTTTTCACGGATCATCTCAGAGACGAAGAAACGCATGGATTTATCCGTTAATTCATCTTTTTCATAATAGGCTTCGTGAATTGGCAGTTTGTCCTTAATGTATTGCATCACAGCGGCGACATTATGATTCAATTTTGCTGAAATGGCAAAAATAGTGTCAGGATTTAATTTTTCCTGCCAGAATTCAATCTTCGCCTTAACCTCTTCTTCCGAAGATTTATCGATTTTGTTGATAAGGACGGCAACTGGAGAGTTGGTTTTGCGCAATTTCTCCAAAACATCGTTCTCATCGTATTTTTCGTGGATATCTGTCACAAATAAAATAATGTCTGCATCGATCAACGATCCTTGAACAAAATTCATCATTGATTCCTGCAAAGAATAGTTTGGTTTGATAACACCAGGTGTGTCGGAAAACACAATTTGATGGTCTTCATCGTTTACAATACCGATAATGCGGTGTCTTGTCGTTTGCGCTTTGGGTGTAATGATAGACATTTTTTCACCCACTAAAGCGTTCATTAGGGTGGACTTACCAGCATTTGGCTTTCCGATGATACTTACGAATCCTGCTTTATGTGACATTTTTCTAAATTTTATTAGGATTACAAAGAAACAAAATATATCTTTGTACTCCAATTCGGAAGGATCATAATCTTGTTTTTTCAAAAGAAAAAAGCAATTTTGTTCAAAAATATATTGCGGGGTGGAGCAGTTGGTAGCTCGTCGGGCTCATAACCCGAAGGTCACTAGTTCGAGTCTGGTCCCCGCTACTAAAAGAAAAAAAGCCGAGGTGAAAATCTTGGCTTTTTTTGTGTCATACTTTTCTGTACAATGCCTTGTACTTTGGATCAGTTTCAAAACGGGGGATCAAGCAAAAGTTAACACTTGATTTATATCAACTCCTATATTAACAGGGTATTTATAGGGGATTAACAAGGGTATAACAGGGGGTTAACAGGGGTAAATCCCTGTTAACCCCCTGTTATACCCCAGCTAAAATAGTTTTATTCCAGTCTTAATACAGGAAGTGGAGTCAATTTGATCATACATTAGGCTAAACAAGCAAAGTTGAATGAGCACAATCATGAACATAGAAAATTACAAAACTGTCTTTTGCTGTTATTTAATCGTTCTAATTTTTTGATATTGGATTGCACTGTAAAATGTGTGTTTGTGCAATCGTTTGTCTAGTTTACGCAATCGATTTCGTTGTTTCCATATTTTGATATACTCCTATCTTCTTCTAGTTTTAGCTTTCATTTACCTAAATTTTGATTAGAACGCTAATCAATTTTTAAACTAACTATTAGATATGATCATTTCAAAGATTCTTGGTAATCAAAAATTGAGCTTATTGTCTTTAGCCTTACTCGTTGGGAGTACAAATAACTTGGCTAATGCGAGCAGTCTCAATTTCTCGGAAAACGGCGCTTTGTTCAACAATGTGCTATTTCAACAGAAAGTAACAGGTAAAATTTCAGCTACAGACGGCCCCAAAGCAGGTGTCACCATTCGTGTTAAAGGGACTGCTAAGTCCACGTCATCTGACGGCGATGGGCAATTTAGTATTGATGCTAAAAATGGAGACGTTCTATTAATCAATAGCATCGGTTATAAATCACAGGAAATCACCGTTACGAGTTCGGTTGTAAATATCAATTTGGTGTCTGATAATGAGACGCTGGAGGAGGTTGTTGTTGTCGCATACGGAACACAAAAGAAAGTGAATATGACAGGTTCTGTAGCTACAATTACACCAAAACAATTGGCAGAACGTCCCGTTACCTCCCTTCAAAATGCGTTACAGGGAATTAGTCCCGGTGTTACTGTGTTGAGCCGTCCTGCAGAAGTAGGGAGGAGTTCTTCTGGTGCATCGTCTAATGCAGGATCGATAACTGTACGTGGTAGATCAAATTTAGGATCTCCATCGCCCATGTTTATTATTGATGGTATTCCAGCTACGAGTGCTGAATTTTCAGCGTTGAGCCCCAATGATATCTCGAGTATGTCTGTATTGAAAGATGCGGCTTCAGCTTCACTGTACGGGTCTCGGGCAGCAAATGGCGTTATCTTAGTGACAACAAAACGTGGCGGCGGAGAACGTGCTGTTATAGGGTTTAATGCAAATTATGGGTTTCAGAGTGCGACGTTTTTACCTGAATATGCAGATGCAGTATCTTATGCTGAACTGTATAATAAAGCGATGCTCAATGTGGGCAAAACGGCAACTTTTACTCCTGAGGTTATCGAAAAATTTAAAAATCAATCTGAACCAGATCTTTATCCCAACAATAATTGGTACGATGAAGTGCTAAAACATACTGCTCCACAGCGCGAACTCGGCCTCAATGTTAATGCACCCGGAAAAATAACGAATTACTATTTAGGTTTAAATTATTTCGATCAACAATCACTCGTGCCGGGCCGGAAGCAGGATCGTGTTAATATGAAGTTGAATACGAATACAACTGTCATTAAGGACCTATTGACTTTTAATACCAACATGTCTTTTCTTAAGCAGGATTTTGATCGTACGGGCAGTGCTATTAGCTGGGTTGAAATGGGAAGGGCTTTACCGTTTACGGCAATACGTCAATCTGATGGTTCATGGGGTTCCATTTCAAATGGAAAACCAAATGCAACAATCGCAAAAAATAATCAGCTGCGGGCCATTACCGAAGGCGGTAGAGGGAACAACAGAGATAATTATCTACAATTGGCTGCAAATGCGTCCTTGACACCACTTGAAGGCTTGTCAATAGATGGGTCAATGTCCTTAAAGTATACAAATACCAACTCCTTTGATTTTATTAACCGTACTGATCCTGTCATAAATTTTATTACGAAGGAACCAATGCCTTCTACCGTAAATGCGATTAATGAACTGAAAGAATACTGGGGAAAACGTCAGGAACTCCTACTGCAGGGTACGGTTAATTATGAACGAACGTTTGGAGATCATTTTGGGAAAGTTACAGTTGGCGCATCGCAGGAATCAAATGTGTATCGTGAAGCATTTTTGGGTAGGAAAAATTTTGTGACCAATGATGCATCAACAATTATCAATGGTGACTCAGGAATGCCGAGTTCGGATGATACAGGATTAGCAAATCGTACGACGCAAGACGAATGGGCATTACGTTCTGTATTTGGACGATTTAATTACTCCTATAAAGATAAATATCTGTTTGAGGCAAACTTGCGTATGGACAACTCATCGCGCTTCGCACCTGAGGTTAGAAAGGCTACGTTCCCTTCCTTTTCTGCTGGCTGGAATGTCAATAAGGAATCTTTTATGGAAAATGTGAAATGGATTGACTTGTTGAAACTTCGGGGATCCTACGGTTCATTGGGTAATCAAGATGCTGTTCCAATCGGAAATTATTATAACCTGTTGGATCGTTTCTCTGCTTATAGTTTCGATGGGACTGCGGTGGACGGATTGGAGCAACTTTACGGAGCCAATCGTTTAGCTTTATGGGAAAAAGTAACGATGAGTAATGTCGGTATTGACGCAACGTTTTTGGGCGGGAAATTCAATTTAGTGGCTGATTATTTTGTAAAGAAAACAGATGATATTTTATTGCAGTCAGCGCCATTATTTATTGGTGGATTTGATAAAAAACATTCTCCATTTTACAATCAGGGTGCTACCCAAAATAAGGGGATAGAGATCTCATTGACATATAATGGTAAAATAGGCGATGAATTTACGTATTCATTGTCGGGTAATATCTCAAAGATCAAGAATAAAATTATCTCCTTGGGCGAAGTGAATGAAATTGTTGATAGCTATTATATTAATCGTGTAGGTGGATCGGTAGGTGATTATTATGGCTATAAGACAGCAGGATTATTTACGTCCCAAAGTGAAATAGATGAACACGCAGATCAGAGTAGTTTAGGAGGTACGACTAAAGTTGGGGATATTAAATATGTCGATATCAATGGAGATAAAATCGTTGATGCTAAAGATCGGACTATTTTGGGGAATGATGTGCCTTGGTTCAATTATGGATTTAATGTTCGTGCGGCCTACAAGAATTTTGATTTGGATGTGCTGACTTACGGCGTCGGTGGGGTAAAAACCTATTTGGAGAATGAAGCTTCTCAGCCGTTTTTCAATGGCGCAAATATCAAAAGAAGTTGGGTTGACGGCTGGTCAGAAGAAAACAATAAAGCCGATGCGCCATTTCCACGTATTACATTGACAGGAGATGCTCCTCAGAACTACAAAACTTCCGATTTCTGGTTGTTTAGTGGTAACTACTTTAGAATACGTGCAATCACGGTTGGTTATACATTCCCTAAAGAAGTATTGAGTCATATGAAGATGTCTCAGCTGCGTTTGTTTGCATCTTCAACAAATCCATTCACTTTTATGGCTGATAAACGCCTTGGGGATTATGATCCTGAGACTGGTTCCGGAAGAGCAAGTTATCCAGGTATTAAGACGATTTCTATAGGTCTGACAGCTAAGTTTTAATTTTTAAGATAAGAGAAATGAAAAGAAGTATATTATATTCACTAATGTCCACAGCACTTTTATTTGGAAGTTGCTCAAAAGATTTTTTGGACCGTACGCCTGTAAATAAAATTGCTGAGGATGACTATTGGAAGACTGAAAGCGATGTGAAACTAGCCGCGAATGCGATTTATGCAAAGCTTTCAGATGCGATGTATATGGATGGCGCATCGGATTTGGTTCATGCACAGTATCCTTGGGAAAGTACGGCAACCAATATCTCGTCTGGAGCTGTGGCAACGGATTTAGATGCAGGTTGGGATTATATTGCCATCCGTAGTTGTAACTATTTTTTGGAAAATGTAGATAAGGCGACGATGAGCGAGGAGTTAAAGGAGCGTTATAAGGCTGAGGTGCGCTTTATCAGGGCATATTTATATGTTCCAATGGTCGAGAAGTTCGGCGACATCCCTTTAGTTACAAAGGTATTGTCTAAAAATGAGGCGAATGTACCGCGTAATAAGAAGAGTGAAGTATTAGAATTTTTATACAATGAATTACAGGATGTATCCACAAAATTGCCTGCTTCCTATGCGTCTGAAAAAGGCAGAATCACAAAAGGAGCAGCTCTTGCGTTGAAAGCCCGTCTTTATTTATACGAAAACAATTGGGAGAAAGCAGCTTCAACAGCAAAAGAAGTTATGGGCTTAGGTTATTCATTGTTTAAAGTAAGTAGCGAATCCGAAAGAGATAAAAAAGATAACTATAACCAATTTGTTGACTTTAGTAATGCAGCGGACGAATCTAGATTCAGATTAGGATTAAGAAGTTATGAAGGCTTATTTGAGGTCGAAAACGAAGGAAATAGTGAAGTCATTCTAGACAGACAATATATTCCTGTGACACAAACACAGCTCAACAATACCCTTTTGATGGAAGGAAGTGTTGGTGGATGGAGTTCCCTAACACCTACGCAAAATCTAATTGATTTGTATCCAAGTTATAAAACAGGTCAACCAGTTGAAAAAATTACCGCTGCTATTCGGGCCGCAAATTATGCGAAAGCGGATAAATCAGATTTTGTAAAAGAGTTTAAAAATAGAGATCCGCGTTTTTATGCTTCTGTTTTGTTTGAAACAGCACCATGGAATGCATTGACAGAAGAAGGTGGGTATGTATTTACTTGGCAAAGTGGCAAATCGAATATGTCGCAGACGGGGTATAATTTTAGGAAATTGGTTGATCCGACATCAAATAGAGCACAAGTGGATTCCTATGCAAATATTATTCTGATCCGTTATGCTGAAATATTGTTGACCTATGCTGAGGCACAGAATGAGCTATCCGGTCCAGATGCCTCTGTTTACGATGCTTTAGATGGAATTCGTGTTAGAGCAGGTATGCCAAAAGTCGATCGAACAGTATATGCCTCTCAAGCAAAATTGCGAGAGCTAATACGTAATGAGCGTGCAGTAGAACTTGTTTTGGAAGGATCTCGTTATTATGATATTCGCCGCTGGAAAACTGCTCCAGATGTCATGAAGAATATTTACAATGTGTCCAACGGTTTGGCGCAGGAACGTGTTTGGAATGATAAGTTATATTTGATGCCTATTCCTCAAGGGCAAATCGATTTGTCGTATGGTGTGTTGACTCAAAATAAAGGTTATTAGTATTCCAGTAACTTGAAGCTAAAACGGGCTCCTTCATGATTGAAGGGGCCCGTTTTATTTAATCATTTTAGGGGTTCTATTTAGTTTATACACTATGAATTACATCGCTATGGTGATCGGTTATTTTTTTGTTGCTATTGGATGTTTATGCAATCGTTTGTTTAATTGGCGCAATCGATTTCGTTGCTACTAAATTTTGATATACTGTCGTCATCCTTTAGTTTTAGCATTCATGTACCTAAATTTTGATTAGCACGCTAATCAATTTTTAAACTAACTATTAAATATTATGATTTCAAAGATTCTCGACAATCACAAGTTGAGTCTGTTATCATTAGCTTTACTCATTACAAGTACACACAACTCGGCTAATGCTAATGGTCTTACGTTTCCAGACAACAATATTTTGTTGAATGACGCGGTTTATCAACAAAAAGTGAGCGGAACAGTGCGGTCTGCAGACGGACCCTTGGCAGGAGCTACAGTCAATGTTAAAGGTTCTTCCAAATCTACATCGACTGATGCGACAGGAAAGTTTAACATTGATGCTAAGATTGGCGATTTGCTGGTAGTTAGTAGTGTAGGGTTTAAAACCCAAGAAATTGTTGTCACAGGACAAACGATTAATATCAATCTAGAATCCAACGACGAAGCGTTGGAAGAGGTTGTTGTCACCGGTTATTCGCGTCAGAAGAAAACGGAGGTTTCGGCATCTGTTGTTTCAATCGATCAAAAAACCTTAAAGGATGTCAAATCTCCCAATGTTTCGAATTTATTGCAAAGTAAGATTGCAGGGGTGGACGTTGTTGCTGGTTCAGGTAGGCCTGGCGCCAATGCCAATATCCGTGTTCGGGGAAGGAATTCAATAAATTCTAATATCAGTCCATTATGGGTGGTAGATGGTGTCATTATGCATGGAACACCAAATATCAATCCCAATGACATTGAGTCAGTATCTGTATTGAAAGATGCTGCTGCAACTACACAATACGGATCTAGAGGTGCTAGTGGTGTAATAGTTGTAACGACGAAAAGAGCATTAAAACCTGGTGAACATCTTTTTGCAGTAAATTTATCTTCTGGAATATCGAAATTCAATCCTGGTAAATTTAAGGTAATGAATTCACAGCAAATGTGGGATTTATATCAATCATTTAACAATCAAACTGCAATACCCAATAATATTACTTCGGACGTTTTAAATACAGATTTTAACTGGTTGGCTAATGGTACTCAAAATGGTGCTATTAATGATTTTAGTGCCAACTATTTGGGGAAAACAGAAGAGACGTCAATTTATGCGAGTGGCAATTATTATGACGAAAAAGGATCTGTAAAAGGATATGATTATAATAGACTTACAGGTAGACTAAATATTGAGCATAAGCTGACAAAGAACTTAACTTTTAAACCTAAGTTAAACGCATCGTACACCAGTTATAAAGATCGTCAACATTCCATATATGACATGTACCTCAATATGCCTTGGGATACACCATTCTATGCAGATGGTTCTTTAAAGAATACAAAACTAGACAATGTAGGTTGGTACGGGAGAGATAATAATAATTATCTGTATGACCTTCAGTATAATTATGGAGAGGGACAGACATTTGATGTGCAGTCAAATTTAGATTTTTCATTGAGAATATCGGATAAGTTTACATTCGAATCTATGAATAGTTTGACCTACTATAATCAAACGACCATGTCATATACGGATCCGAAATCAAATTCGGGGTTGGAAAATAAAGGTTCAGTGTCTCAGTTTTCTGATAAACGTATCACTCGATTTTTTAATCAAATGTTGAAGTACAAGGAAAACTTTGGTAAACACGAAGTTTCGGCACTCGCTGCATACGAATATTCGGATTATGTCTATACAAGTGTAGGTGCCGCTGGAAAAGGTATTTCAGCTGGGTCGACAATTGTTGATAACGCCGCTAACTTTTTGTCACAGTCTGGTACAAAAAATGATTATGCCTTTCAGTCCGGTCTTGTTCAGGTTAATTACAAATATGATGAACGTTATAATTTCCAAGGATCTTATCGTTTAGATGGAGCTTCACGATTTGGTGCCAATAACCGTTATGGCGGATTCTTCGCAGTCAGTGGAGCGTGGAATATTAACAAAGAAGATTTCTTTCATGTCGATATGATCAATTTGGCGAGACTGAGAGCTTCCTATGGAGAAGTTGGTAATACGCCAACATCGCTCTACGCATCCTATTCGCTGTATGGCCTAAATGGACAATATAACGGAGAGCCTGCTGCTATTCCAAATCAATACAATAATAGAAATGTAAGCTGGGAGAAATCGAGAGATGTGAATTTAGGTTTGGAGTTGGGTTTTTTCAACCGAATCGATTTAACTGTCGATGCGTATAATAAAAACACAGATGGTTTACTTTCCTATGTGAAATTTCCGGCAACAGCTGGGTGGGATGGTTACTGGTACAACATAGGCTCCATCAACAATAAAGGTCTGGAATTGGCGATTAATGCTCGGGTATTAGATCCGGGAAGCCCACTGCAATGGAATTTGGGTGCCAATTGGGCGGCAAACAGGAATAGGGTTAAGCAATTAAAAGATGGTACTGACGTTCCTGCAGGTAATAAGCGCTATTCCGAAGGAAGAGATATCGATTCATGGTATATGCGTAAGTGGTCCGGTGTAGATGAGGACAATGGCGCACCATTGTGGGAAGTTGTCAATGCTGAAACAGGTGAGATTTCTACCACATCCAATTACAATAAAGCAACATTACAATTTGTAGGTACTTCTACACCAAAGTACCAGGGTGGTATCAATACAAGCTTTTTATATAAAGGAATTTCATTGACGGCTACTTTCTCTTATTTACATGGAGCCTATGCCTACAACGGAGGTCGTGAATTGTTTGACTCAGATGGAGCGTATCCTTCCTATAACCAAATGGTTCTTGCTGATGGATGGTCAAGATGGAGTCCGTCAAATACTAATGCAACACATCCAGTAGCATCGTATAACAATAATAGCGGTTCTAACAAAACATCGTCCAGATACTTGGAAGATGCGTCATTTTTTAGGTTGAGAAATGTCACACTAGCTTATGATTTTAATCCGCAACTGTTGAA
Source organism: Sphingobacterium sp. (assembly GCA_031286695.1). Lineage (GTDB taxonomy): Bacteria > Bacteroidota > Bacteroidia > Sphingobacteriales > Sphingobacteriaceae > Sphingobacterium. The sequence continues at coordinate 610,448 of JAITTY010000011.1, forward strand.
GAGACTTAAGTTGAAAAGCGTCAACGTTTTCGTAGCAGCAGACAATCTATGGTTGTCAACCAAATTTACCGGAGTTGATCCAGAAGCAGCTTTATTTGGAGATTCGACATCGCAATACCCCTCACCAAAACGTGTAACGGCAGGTGTTAATTTCACATTTTAAACTAAATCACATGAAACATAAATTTTTATATTCATCAATTATATTTTTCTTCTTAAGTTCTTGCTCACTAGATAAGGAACCTTTTACTGATTTGACAAACGAATCAATAGAAAATACAGAAGGAGCGATCGATGCGTTAAACCTTGGAAACTATCATACGCTAAAAAGCTGGGTGGAGAATTGGCACCGTGTTACCGAGTACCCTTCGGATGAAGTTTCTTTGAGCGGGACTACGACTGATGCATTCTTTTATAATTACAACTACAACCGTATTGTCAATAATGGCAGAGTAAATAGTTATTGGGAAAATTCTTATAAAATTATTGCGGGAACAAATAATATTTTAGGTCAACTGGAAGTAGGGACTTCAGAAAAAAATGATCAAATCATTGCTGAAAACCTCTATCTCAGAAGCTTGATGTATTTTTATTTGACAAATGTTTTTGGACGCCCATATAACCAAAATCCAGAGATAAACTTAGCGGTTCCTCTTAAGTTGAATGCAGATCCATTTGAGGTCTTGCCTCGTAACACTGTTAAGGAGGTTTATCAGCAAATCGTTTCGGACCTATTGAAAGCTGAAACGCTCTTTAAGTCATATAAAGGAAACATATATGCGAGTGAGTATGCTACTCAGGCTCTGTTGGCACGGGTGTATTTATTTATGGGGGAGAACGAGAAAGCTATAAGTTATGCTGATAAAGTAATTAATTCAGGGAAATTTACTTTGTTAACCCGAGACAAATATACAGAGATTGCTACTGCTGCACCTGAGAACAACTCTGAGACGATTTTTGCAATAAAATTTTTAAAGGATGTTGATTATTCTGACAACGGTTGGTATACAATTGGTTCGATGTATGCAACAATCAATGGGGCCGGTTGGGGCGAAATGTATGCTTCCAGATCTTATTTAGAGGAAGTACGTAAATATCCCGAAGATATTCGCTATAGTTTCGTAGAGCCAGTTGTGGCCAATGACAAGGAATTACATGCCTATTATGTTGATGATAATTATAAATATAATAGTGTTGTCGTTCAACAAGAAGGTACAGATTTTACATATACCTCAGGTGGAAGCAAAAATAAGTTGATTAAAGAATCTAATGGTGCTGGTTCTTTCCAATATTTCATTGAAATCGCAGGAAAGAAAAGGACGATTTTAATAGATAAAAAGTTGGAGGACCGTAACGGGTATCTTAAATATTTTATTCTAAAATGTTCTGGACAAGAAGGACAGGGACACCTTTGGTCTCCTGTGATATCCAGACTTGCGGAAATATATTTGATTCGCGCAGAAGCGAATGCAAAAATAGGTCGAACACAACAAGCATTAGACGATTTGAACGTTATCCGTAAACGCGCAGGAATCCCAACTGCTGGGTTATGGACAACAGCTAATCTTGGTGGAAAATCGGCTCTTGATGTTGTATTGTCAGAGCGAAAACTTGAACTCGCCTGGGAAGGACACCGGAAATTTGACGTGTTTAGAAATGGGTATACCTTAGATAGAAAATATCCGGGTACACATATCGCTAATTCAAATTCCTTTTTAACGGTCGATGCAAAAGCCAATGAAATTATTGATTTTATCCCAGAACAGCAGATTACATTGACACATGGTGTTTTAAAACAAAATCCATAACTTATATTGATAGATGATTAACCAAAAGCATTACTTTTTAGGAAGTAATGCTTTTTTTGTTTTATCCTGCATAATCCCTTTCGAATCCGTATCTTTGTTCCCTTAAGTATATTTTTAGCATAAAAGTGCCATCTGCTGTGATAGTGGGTGGATCAAATAAAATAAATATGGCAAATATTGTTGCAATTGTTGGTCGTCCAAATGTTGGTAAATCTACCTTATTCAATCGTCTTACAGAAAGTAGAAAAGCGATTGTTGATGACTTTAGCGGGGTGACGCGCGACCGTCATTATGAAACAGCCGAGTGGATCGGAAAGAAATTTACAGTAATTGATACAGGTGGTTTTGTACATGGTTCGGATGATATCTTTGAAGAGGCTATTCGTGATCAGGTCTATATCGCTATTGAAGAGGCTTCGGTCGTTATATTCATGGTGGATGTCACAACTGGCATTACCGACTTGGATGACGAAATCGCTGATATTCTGAGAAGAAGCTCCAAACCTGTGTATGTAGTGGCCAATAAAGTCGATCACGCTAAATTGCACCATGAATCGGCAGAGTTTTATGCCTTTGGTTTAGGTGAGGTCTTCAATATCTCATCGGCTACAGGATCGGGTACAGGGGAATTGTTGGATGCTGTTGTTTCTCATTTCGAAGTGGAAGAGGAAGAAGAAGAATCCTTACCTAAATATACCATCGTAGGCCGCCCGAATGTGGGTAAATCCTCCTTGACAAATGCATTGATCGGCAAAGATCGCAATATTGTAACGCCAATGGCAGGGACAACACGTGATTCAATCCGTATACATTACAATCAATATGGGCATAACTTTTTATTGATCGATACTGCAGGTCTTCGCCGTAAGTCTAAAGTAAATGAAGATATCGAGTTTTATTCAGTGATGCGTACCATCAAAGCATTGGAAGATTCTGATGTGACGATTTTAATGCTAGATGCACAAGATGGATTGGAAGCGCAAGACGTGAATATCTTCAACTTAGCGGAGAAGAACCGTAAAGGTATCGTGATTGTTGTCAATAAATGGGATTTGATCGAAAAGGACAATAAAACAATGAAGGCCTTTGAAGATCGCATCAAAGAAAAAATAGCACCATTTACAGATGTGCCTATTATCTTTACTTCCGTCACCGAAAAACAACGTGTTCTTAAGGTATTGGAAGTTGCCGATAAGGTATATGCCAACAAGACAAAGAAAATCCCTACGTCCAAGTTGAATGAAGTGATGTTGGATATTATCGAAAACTATCCACCGCCATCCTTAAAAGGAAAATATATCAAAATTAAATATGCAACGCAGTTGCCTGGACGGACACCGATGTTTGCATTCTTTTGTAATCTGCCCCAATACATCAAAGATCCGTATAAACGCTTTATAGAGAATAAATTGCGTGAAAACTTTGACTTTACAGGTGTGCCAATTCAAATATATTTTAGACAGAAATAGATTTTCAAGTAGCGATTAAACATGGACCATAATCTCTTTTTATACAATACGCTTTCGCGAACAAAAGAAAAATTCGAACCTATTCATCCCAATCTCGTTGGTATGTACGTCTGTGGACCTACAGTATACAGCGATGTGCATTTGGGAAACTGCCGGACGTTTGTATCTTTTGATCTGATTTTTAGATACCTGCGCCATCTTGGTTATAAAGTGCGTTATGTACGCAATATTACAGATGCAGGGCATTTAGAGGGCGATCGCGACGAAGGGGATGACAAATTTGCAAAAAAAGCAAAATTGGAGCAATTGGAGCCGATGGAAATCGTTCAGAAATATACCATAGGTTTCCACGATGTGTTGCGTCTTTTCAATACGCTGCCTCCTAGTATAGAGCCTACGGCGACGGGACATATTTCCGAGCAGATCGAAATGATTGAACAAATTGTGGAGAATGGCTACGCTTATGAAAGGAATGGTACCGTCTATTTTGACGTTGAGAAGTATGTTGAGAAATACGACTATACAATATTAACCAATCGAAAATTGGAAGATATGCTCAACAATACCCGCGAATTGAGTGGTCAGGACGAGAAAAAGGGCCGTTTAGATTTTGCTTTATGGATTAAAGCAAAACCTGAAACGATTATGCGCTGGCCAGCTCCATGGAGTGTTGGATTTCCAGGATGGCATATTGAATGTTCGGCCATGAGCAGAAAATACTTAGGTGATCAATTTGATATTCATGGTGGTGGAATGGATCTGGCAGCTACACACCATACTAACGAAATTGCACAGTCCGAGGCGTGTAACCATACAAGCCCTGCCAAATACTGGATGCATACCAATATGTTGACTGTAAACGGTGCCCGGATGTCCAAATCCGCAGGAAATGGATTTTTGCCGGGAGAGCTTTTTACAGGAAATCATCCGCTATTGAATAGAGGTTATTCGCCAATGGCTGTACGCTTCTTCATGTTACAAGCACATTATAGAAGTACGTTGGATTTCTCCAATGAGGCATTGGATGCGGCCGATAAGGGGTATAAGCGTCTTATGACAGCCATCGGCCTTTTGGATAAATTGAAGGTATCGAAAGGCGCTGATTCATTCAATTTAGCTGAAATCCGCCGTAAATGTTATGCTGCTATGGATGATGATTTCAATAGTCCTGTGCTCATTGCCGAATTGTTTGAAATTGTACGTATCATCAACTCAATTTATGATGGTAAGGCGAAGGTAACGGAAGAGGGATTAGTAGACCTTAAAATATTCATGAAAGAATTTGTTGAGGATATCTTAGGGCTCAGAAACGATCAGACTTCCGCATCTGATGATATCGATGACGTTATGAATCTGGTTATTAAATTACGTAATGAAGCGAAGGCAAATAAAGACTTCGTGACTTCAGATCGTATCCGTGATGAGCTTAATTCTATTGGAATTCAGTTGAAAGATAGCAAAGAAGGAACACTTTGGAATAAGATTTGATAGATAAGAAAATCGAATTTATAAAAAGAGGAAAGAAAGATCATTTGCATATGAATTTTTGGAATAGGCTATCCGTCGTCGCATTGATGAGTGTCGCTGGTACGACACTATATGCACAGATACCCGAGAAAGTTGGAAGCCTATTACAGGCCGATAAGGACGCTGCTGCATTGTCGAAAGCGTCTACGCCGCATCAGGCATTTTTATCGATCATTGATAAGGAATCTACGTTTTATGTTCCATCGGCGGTAAATGCTTATAACTACCTCAATAATAGACCAAATATTCCCGATGTTTTGAATTGGCAGCCTACATTTGCACTGATTGCTAAGAGTCAGGAATTTGGTGTTACTTCGGGCTCCATGGATTTTCAAAAAGTAGGTGCTCGATTGCGTCATGGAGAATATCTGACCGTATGGAAGCGGAATAAAAAGGGCAAGTGGTTGGTTGATATTCGTGCCGAAGTGGAAAATAATGGAAAGGATGGGGAGTTTGATCTTGAATATATCGAACCTACCGATTCCTGGTATTTGAAACATCGCTCTAAAGTGCGTTTAAATCAGCGCGAAGATATTGTCTTGGAAACGGACAAATTGATGTCAACCGTATTGAAAGCAGACAATCCAACTGCATATAAGGAGTTTTTAAGCGAGGATGTCCGGTTTTTGTTCCCTTGGACCAGTCCGATGGAAGGAAAGGCAACAATGATGGCTTATCTCAAAAAACAACGGATGACGATAGAAACAGTTCCTGAAGAGGTAAAACGTTCTTACAGTGGTGATTTTGCCTATACAAAAGGAACTGCAACAGTAAGGCAAAAGGATAAAGTTGTGAAGTATAATTATATCCGTATCTGGCAACTGAGCGAATTGGCGAAAGATGATGTGAAGAAGGCCAATTGGAATATTCTGATAGAGATGATGTTTGAGAAATAATAACGACAACTGTAAAATAAAAAGGGCTTGAATATTTTATTCAAGCCCTTTTTATTTGATTAGCGTTGTACGCTTATTGTTTTTTCCATTTTTTCAATTCATCGCAAGAACCAAATTCGTCACTGATATTGATAAATGTTGTTTTCGATTTATCGTCAAACCATTTACTTAGATTGCGATTGATTTTATCTTGTTTGGCAGCCTCTTTAATCTTTGTGAAATCTTCGTCCAAATTTGCTTTATGTGGCGGGATACGTGTTTTCAGGTAATTGAAACGGTAGCCAACATCGCCCATTTTGTCCGTAAATTGCTCCGGTTTAGAATACTCGCCTGGTTTTAGCTGGTCAATCGCTGTAAAGACTGATTTCTCCAATCCATCCATAGGAATCACAGTGGTACGGCTTGACCCCTCTTGATTTAGGATCATACCACCATTAAATTTACTTTCTTCTGCATCCGAGTAATTGGTAGCGGCATGATAAAAATCCAATTTTTTGTCAACCACCAATTTATAGATACTGTCCAGTTTATTTTTTGTCCGTTCCAATGCGGCTGGACCAGGATTGATCTTCATCAGGATATGGCGAGTGTGTACCTCTTCACCACGTCTTTCGAGCACTTGTATGATATGGAAGCCATATTTGGATTCTACAATAGGTGAAAGTTCTCCCGGTTTTAATTTAAAGGCCATCGCGGAGAATTCTTTTACATAATTGTCACGTGTGCCAAAACCTAAATCACCACCATAAGGAGCGGATCCCGGATCCTGGGAATATAGACGAGCCATTGTGCCAAAGTCAGAGCCATCTACAATCTGCTTGCGAATACCTTCAATTTTCTCCCGTTGTTCTTTTTTCTCTGCATCTGTCAATTTGGGCATCATAACAATCTCACCAATTTCCACTTCAGTATTAAAATAAGGAAGGCTGTCTTGGTTTAGACCTTCAAAATAACGTTTGACCTCTAATGGTGTCACATCGACTTTTTGAACAATATTTTGTTGCATCTTATTTGCTTTCAATTGCTCAAAAACACTTGGACGCATTTCTTCCTTATATTGTAGAAGAGAGCGGTTGAGGAATTTCTCAAGACGTTCTTGTCCACCGGCCTGTTGGGACATATGGCGCAAACGGGAATTAAGGTTGTCATCAACTTCAGTTTCAGTAACATCGATAGAGTCGATGACCGCCTGTTGGGAAAGCAGTTTTTGAATAATTAATTGCTCAAGTACGCCACATTTAAATTTTTCATTAGGTTTGTTTCCTTGCGCCAACCATTGTGAATATTGCATATCCACGTCGGACTGTAAGATAATGCCCGATCCGACCGTTGCAACAACGCGATCAATAACCTGACGTTGCGCAAGACTGGCTTGAATTGATGCAAACAGCAATAAAAACAATATATAAATGGTTTTTTTCATCCGTATAAATTATTTATGATATTAATGAGTGTTCCTCATTTTGTTTTAAATGAGTTCGTTTACTCATTACCTTCGTACTCTAAGGTATTCGTGAGCTCACTTCGTTCGGTTCACTCTTTTTTGTTTATGATTTACTCATGATTAAAGACACAAGCCCTTGCCCATATGAGTCGTAATTCTGTCCAATATATACTTTTTTGAACAACAGCACAAAATTATCAGATTATATGAATTATTCGTACTTTTATTTAACAATATTTTTGTATTCCCAATATTTAAAATTGGCGATTTTGGAATTGTTAAAATTGATGCGCTAAAATACGCATTTGCCTATAAGAAAGGACGGTTTTAACCAAATTTAACAAGTCTATTGCCGATATTTACGCGTATAAAATGGCTGGGGTGAGTATCAACACTTATAAAATAATTTCAATGAAAAAAGCATTTATTTATTTGATGACAATTTTACCACTTGCTAGTTTTGCTCAGCAGATTCCTATGTTTGTGGGGACGTATACCAGCAAAACTGAAAGTAAAGGTATCTATATCTATAATTTTGACGTTAAAACAGGTGAAACAACCTTGTCGAGTACACAGGAGAGCAAAGACCCTTCATTTTTGGCGCGAAATAATAACTTTATTTATGCCGTCAATGAAGTTCCAAATCAGGAGGGAAGTGTTTCCGCTTATTCTTTTAAGGATGGTCATTTAACCTTTCTAAACTCGCTTCCTTCTGGCGGAGAGTCACCTTGTTTTGTTGAAGTGCACCCGAAAGGAAGTCTGCTTGCTGTGGCAAATTACACGGGTGGGTCAGCAGCTTTGTTTGATTTAGAAAGTAACGGTGTTTTGAGTAAGAGAGCTCGATTGATACAGCATGAAGGCAAGGGAGTTGATCCGCAGCGTCAGGAAAAACCACATGTACATTCGACCTTTTTTTCCAATAAAGGAGATAAGTTATATGTTCAGGATCTTGGGCTGGATGAGATCTCCATATATCCGGTGAATAAAGCTGGGAATATCTATAGTCTAGCCGAGGAATCTGAAGACATCTTTACACCTGCAGGCGGTGGTCCACGACATATTGTATTCGATAAGAAAGAGAAATTCCTGTATGTCGTCCTGGAAATGACTGGTCAAATAGCATCGTATAAAAAAGATGGTGATGCGTGGATGTACCAGAGTACTTTTGAAATCAATCCGGAAGGCTTTAAGGGTAATAACGGTGGCGCGGATATTAAGCTGTCTGCTGATGGGAAATTTCTGTATGCGACCAATCGTGGTGATGCAAATACAATAGCTACTTTTTCGGTTGAGAAGGACGGAGATCTGAAGAAAATATCCAATCTTTCAGTGAAAGGTAAAGGACCTCGTAATTTCAACCTTTCTCCAGACGGGAAATATCTTTTGGTCGCCAATCAATATACAAATAATATTGTTTTGTTTAGCCGGGATGCCAAAACTGGTTTGTTGACAGATACTGGGAAAGAAATTTCTGTACCAGCACCTGTTTGTATCATATTCTAATCAAGACAAGAAGTTCAAATAAGACAAGAAGATTTTTAAGAAAAACCGTATACGTTTTTCTTAAAAATCTTCTTTGCGGCAATCCAGTTTGCCTTCGTTCTCAAGATCATTTAAGGTAGTTCCCTTCCATGTTTTAACTCGTTGGATATAGGCTGCTCTGCCAATCATATGTGCTGCAACTGGAGCCGTTAGGATCAGGAAAAATCCAATAGCGATGGCCTTGGTCGTTACGGATACATCCGGGAAGGTCATGGCTGCACAGATAAGTAAAAGCCCTACCCCCAATGTTGCCGCTTTGACAGTTACCGAAAGACGTAAATAAAAATCGGGCATCCGCAAGATGCCAATAGAAGCAAATAGTATGGCCAGTGCCCCAATGGTGCTGAGTATGGCTAAAGTAATATCAATCATCTTTACTTTGTTTTTCTAAATAAAATGAAAAGGCTATAGTACCTAGAAACGCGATGAGCGCCAAGATCATGGCAATATCCAGAAACACTTCCTGCGAAGTTCGTATACTATAAACGGTAATAATGCCGATCCCGATGGTGATAATGAGATCTAAGGCAATAACACGATCAAATATCTGGGGACCTTTATATAACCGAATAAAAGCCAATATGACTGAAATAGTCAGGATCGGGAGGATCACATAATCGAAATAGCTATTTAAAGTCATCTTAAAAGTTCTAAAAGTCTTCGTTCAACATTGTTTTTAAGGGTAGAAACAAACTGCTCCTTGCTCTTCATATACATCACATGGATAAAGAGTGTTTTTTTATCTTCACTTACATCGAGGATAAGTGTGCCGGGTGTCAACGAGATAAAGGTTGAAAGAAGGTTGATTTCTAAATCCGTTTTTGCATCCATGGGATACTTGACAATCGCTGGTTTGATAAAGAACTTAGGCGTTATCACGTCATAGGCCACCTGTACATTGGCGACAATCATTTCCCACAGGAAGAAAAGAATAAAACTCAATGTTTTGGGTACCCGATAAAAGTAGCGTTGATCCACCTCATTCCGATTCATCAGCCAGAGAATACCAAAGCCTAGCATAAAGCCGAAGAGAAAGTTAGTATAATACATCGACCCCGTCAGTGCGACCCAAATAAAGGATAGCATAAGGTTCATTAAAAACTGTTTTATCATATCATTTCTGCCCTCCTAATACAGCGTTTATGTAAGGTGATGTGTCCAACAATTGTGTCGCAATCTGATCCGCGACATGGATAATCGCTTCGGCGTTGAGCCCGATATACAGGGACGCAGATGCCAAAATAACGACAGGAAGTATGAGCATTGTTCTTTTATAACCGATCATACCTGCAAATTTATCCTCAATGATTTCGGGATCGGGTGCATCTTTCCAGAATACCTGTGCCCACATTTTGGCAATGACAAACAAGGTGATAAAGCTGCCAATAATCAGAGCTCCCGCGAAAGCATACTTCTCTAAGTGGAAGGCATCTTTGAATAGATAGATTTTAGGCCAGAAGCCCGATAGTGGCGGTATGCCCACCAGTGAAAAAAGAACGATGGCGAAAAGTAAGGAGATCTTCGGATATTGTGCATAAAGTCCACCCAGTTTGGTCATGTCCATGGTTCCGCGGAGCTGCCTTATAACACCTGCCATCAGGAATAAATTTGTTTTCACCATAATATCATGGATCAGGTAGAATACGGCTCCCAATAAAGCCCATTTGCTATACAAGCCCAGTCCTCCAATCATAAAACCAATATGACAAACGATCAGATAGGAAAACAACCTTCGGATATTGGTTTTGATCAATGCGCCAAACGCACCGGTCAGAATCGTTAATATGGCTAGCACGATAAGGAGTTCCTTGGTAAAATGATTGGGGATAAACAATAATGAAAATACCCTGAACAAGGCGTAAATCCCAACCTTGGTCAATAATCCTCCAAATGTCGCTGCTACGGCCGAAGGCGGAGTATGATAAGAGGAGGGTAACCAGAAATAGAGTGGAAATACGGCAGATTTAATGCCAAAGCCGATCAGGAAAAATGTTGCTGTAATTTCTACTAATGCCTGATTTTGTATTTTCGGGATACGCAGGGCCAGGTCCGCCATGTTTAATGAGCCCGAAATGCCATAGAGTATACCAATACCTGTTAAGAAAAATGTCGAGGCCAGGATATTCATGGCCATGTATTTTACAGCACCTTCCAGTTGGGATTTTCTTCCGCCCAGGGTCATGAGCACAAAAGAAGAGATAATAATAACTTCAAACCATACATATAGGTTGAAGATATCGCCTGTTAGAAAGGCGCCATTGAGTCCCATCATCAAAAAGTGAAAGATCGGGAAATAGCCATAGAGAATACGCTGGCGGCCCACGCCGACACAGGAAAAGATGGAGACCGCCAGACCCGCGATAGAAGTCAGGAGAACAAGGGTACTGCTGAATAGATCGGCAACAAAAACGATCCCGAAAGGAGCTTTCCAGTTGGCTGCATTCATGGTCAAAATACCACCATCATAAACCTTGAAGAATAGTTTAAAGGCAAGAATGAGTGCGAGCAAGCTTCCGCCAACGCTCAGAAAACGTTGTGCAGTAGATTTGCGCCACAACATCAGTTGGACAATAGCAATAAATAAATGCACGATAATCGTGGCAATAATGTGGTTATCTATCATATATCTTCTTCCTCAGGCGTGTTCAAATCATCCAGATCATCTGTCCCCAGCAATGCATATACACGCTTGAGTAAAACGATGGCAAAGGATGTTAGACCAAAGCTGATCACGATGGCCGTTAAAATAAGTGCTTGCGGAATCGGGTCCGCATAAATATCGGTGAATACCTTCAGATCGGGTCCAATAATAGGCGGTTTACCTTTAATAATGTTTCCCAATAAGAAGATTAATATGTTGGTTCCATTGCCAAGCAACATAATACCCAACAACAATTTCACCATACTTCGACGCAGGATGAGGTATATTCCGGCAGCATAAAGGATGCCGATCAATAGTACGAGTATCAGTTCCATTATTCTTCTTCGGTAGTTAAAGCAATTGTAAATAAAATTGTTAGAACGACACCTATGACAACAAAGTATACGCCAAGGTCAAAAAATAAGGCTGTTCCTATCATCCCGATGACGGGGATTTTCTCTTCAAGCCAAAGCCCCGTCATAACGGGATAGCCAAAAAATGCAGGTAAGAACATACTTATGGCCGAAATTCCCAACCCTATGGGGATGAGTGACAGGGGTTTGTACTGAATCAATTTCATGGTATTTTGAGGACCAAAGGCAAAACTATGCAGGACAAAGGCGATAGAAGCAACCAGGCCACCGACGAAACCTCCGCCTGGATAATAGTGTCCTCTTAACAGGAGGAATACCGAAAAAAGTAAAAGTATCGGTAATAGATACCGCGTAGCGGTTTGTAATATTGTACTGTTCATCTGTTATTATTTAGCTATGCATAATGAGATCTTAGCTCATGAGTGGATAGCTGTTAAACATCATTATTCTTTATCTGAGGATTTTAAACGTAATTTTAATAAGCTATATACCCCTAATGCAGCAATACTCAATACGACGATTTCAAACATGGTGTCAAAACCCCTGAAATCCACCAGCAATACGTTTACCACATTTTTTCCTTTAGCAAGCACATAAGCATAATCTCCGTAGAAATCACTGATATTTGTCGTTGTTGGTTCATGCAGAACACGAAGAGCAACCATGGACAGTAGAACGCCGAAAATGATAGCGACGATAGCGTCACGAATGACGGTACGTCGGTTTGCTAGATTCAAGAATGAAGGGAGTTTAAAGAGTACCAATACAAAGAGCACCACGGTTAGGGTATCGATGGTAAATTGCGTCATGGCTAGATCCGGTGCACTGTAAAACACGAAAATAAGACATATGGCATAACCTACAACACTTGTAGCGACCACGGCTGTCAATCGGGATGAAGTGCGGATCGTCAATACAATGGCTCCGATCAAAATGCAGACTGTGGTAACTTCATAAAAGCTTACCGGAGATAGGGTATCCCATTTAATATGAAGTGGGCCGCCTAGGTACAGTTGATAGGCAATCAGTAATTCAGCAAATAAGATAATTTTCAATAAATACGAACGCAAATAACCGTTGTGCATCTTGTTTGTGAAGAAGGCAGAAAATAAAACAATTTCCTGCGCACAGATCCTGATGATATTTTCAGGAGAAATCTTGTTAAAGGTTGTGATCCAAGCTAATTTCTTATTGCTAGGTCGATTGACGAAATAGAGCAGGGTACCAGCAGCAATCGTAATTGCACTTAGGAGCAGAATTAAATTAAATCCATGCCAGATTTTCAAATGAAACGTTTCGGGCTTTGCGAGTATACTTGTTGCGGTAGGTCCGGCAATCCATTCACCAATAAGTCCGGGGATACAGCCAAAAACAACACCTAGAACGGCTAAAAGCAGAGGTGGGATCCACATGGCTTTATAGGGCATATGGATTGCATTAAATTGCTCCGGCAACTTCCCCATAAATGGTTTTATGCCGGCCATAAATCCTGCAGATACCAAGAGTATATTGGTGGCTACTGCGGCGATGGTCAAATAGAGAAATAGATTTGGGGCGGCGTGTAAGGTTGCTTCGTAAATCAGATCCTTTCCAATAAATCCAAAAGTAAGTGGAACACCGGCGCTGGAAAGAGCAGCCAGAAAACCAGCAATAGCGACAGGCATCAAAACCTTGTGCAGACCCCGCAGGACTGTGAGATCTCTTGTTCCGGTTTCATGGTCTATAATCCCCGTAATTAAGAATAATGCAGCTTTATATAAAGCATGTACAAGGATAAAAACACTGGCTGCAATGATGGCGTCCTTTGTGCCCAGACCCAATAAGAAAACCAAAATACCTAAGGCAGATATAGTTGAATAAGCTAGGACCCCTTTTAAGTCGGTTCTGAAAAGCGAATGGAATGCGGCATAAAGCATCGTGAAACCACCAATAAGCATAAGCGAATAAGTCCAGATCGGATTGCCACCAAGAATTGGTGAAAAACGAGCCAAAAGATAGATCCCCGCTTTGACCATAGTTGCCGAATGTAGGTAAGCTGATACCGGCGTCGGTGCTTTCATGGCACCAGGTAACCAAAAATGAAAAGGGAATTGTGCTGATTTCGTAATTGCACCAAGTGCTATCAGGCCAAAGACCAAGGGGAACAGTGGGTGTTGCTGAATGACTGATAATTTGCCAATGAGTGCTGTAATATGGTAGGTGCCGGCAATATTACCCAGCAAAATAAAACCTGCCAGCAGAAAAAAGCCTCCGAAACCTGTAATGGATAATGCCGTTAATGCGCTTTTGCGTGAATCTTTGCTGTCATTATTAAAGCCGATTAGAAAAAATGAACTGATCGAGGTCAGTTCCCAAAAGATGAAGAGCAATAGCATATTGTCCGACAGGACGAGCCCCAACATCGCCGACATAAAAAGACAGAGGTAACCAAAGAATCGATCGAAATACCGATGACCTTTGAGATAGGCATTCGCGTAGAAAAAGATACAAGCCCCGATTCCAGTAATCAATAAGGAGAAAAGTAGAGATAGTCCATCTAATTTAAAATCTAGATTTATGCCTAAGGAGGGGACCCACGACGTTGATTGTACGAAATAGGAACCTTGACCAATAGGTACGATATATTGAGCAAAGTATAAAAATAGAAGTACCGGTAAGAATGCGAGAATAAAACCCCATTTGGTTTTTAGGAATCGACCAAATGGAACAATAAGGCTCGATGTTATTAATCCTGACAGAACAGTAAATAGCATTTAGTCTTTGTTTTAATTTTTTGAAAGTCTACAATATAGTAAAAAAAGCGGAAAAATGATGTTTTTCTGCCTTTTTCCCTCTATATAAATGATAAAAGTGGGGATTTTGTTTGGGACTAAGAACAGATTTTTTAGGGGAAAATATGTTTGTAAAAATGAAATAGGGGACTCTAATTTATTGAGAAATAGATTTTTTTAATATGAATAGTGAATAATTATGTTAAATCTTGTTAAAAAAAAATTAAAAACTCTATATTTAGGGTAGTTAAGCAGTCGCCAAGGACTGGTGCTAATCAATTTTGTTATACCCGTTGGAATTATGGGCCCTGAAGAGAAGTTATTTAGAACGTATTATAAAAGTTTATGCCACTTTGCATGGAAATTTGTGGGAGAATCTTCTGTCGCTGAAGATTTGGTGCAAGAGGCATTTATTACATTCTTTAGGGAGCAGCAACGAATAGATGAATCCGAATCGTTTGTGCGAAACTATTTATATACTGCCGTTCGATTTTCTTGTTTGAAGCATTTAAGGCATGAAAAAGTGAAAGCAAAATATTGGACACGAGTTGAGTTCAATGAACAAGAAGAACATTCTGTTGAACTTTCAATGATTCATACTGAAGTGCTCAATGAAGTCTATCGGATTATTGCCGAAATGCCTACTTCATGTCAGCAAATATTTAAGATGGGCTATTTGGAAGGCTTGTCGAATCTTGAAATTACAGAAAAACTTCAGATCAGCGTCAATACTGTTAAAACACAAAAACAACGTGGAATGAAGATTTTATTGGATAAGCTGCATCCCGAATTTTTACCCCTTATTATTTTTTTATTAAAATAATTTTAATTTCTTGTCACCCTCGACGGATCTATAGGGTTTCTAACCTATAGATATGAAAGCTAATACCAATTACATAGCCAAACTCATTTATAAGTTACTTCGTGGTCAGGAAACTGCGGCGGAACGGGATGCTGTTGAGCAGTGGCGGAAATCTGACCAGCGTAACGATGATTTGCTTGAAAGCTTTCGGGATGCAAAAAATATTGAAAAGGATCTTGCCTTTTTTGGCAATTTGAATGAAGATGGAGCTTGGCATAGAATTCAACCTGTTTCCGTTAAAGCAAAGAAAAATTTTAGACATCTTTTTCGTGCAGCAGCTATTCTCTTCATCTTGTTGGGAGCATCTCTCTTTTATATTCTTCAGCGGAGTGGAAAAATTTCGGAGAAAATAGCAACTACCCTCCCTATAAAGGGTGATATTTCACCGGCGAAATCTGGGGCTTTGCTCGTCCTCGCGGATGGATCAATTATGCCTTTGGAAAAGTCTAACAAAGCCGTTGATCCGAAAATAGTAGCCTTAGCGAATAAAGAGAATATCCATCCCCTGAATACTTCGAAAGAAGAGGCCCTAATCCAATTTAACACGTTGGTTGTACCCAAAGGCAACTTTTATAAATTAAGCTTAGAAGATGGTACGCAGGTGTGGGTAAATGCCAACTCTCAGCTTAAATTTCCTGTAAAATTCAAAGAAAATGAGCGTCGTGTCATCCTGGAGGGCGAGGCTTACTTTGAGGTTGCTCATGAAGCTGAGCGTCCTTTTGTTGTGGAATCTAGAGGAAGTGAAGTGAAAGTATTGGGGACACATTTCAATATTAATGCTTATGGAAATAATGTTCGTACGACATTGTCTTCGGGAAGAGTGCAAGTGAGTCATTCTGGAAATGTTGTTGTTTTGGAGCCCGGGGAATACGCGAATCTTGTAGGAGAACAGCTTCGGAAAGGAAAGGCAGATTTAGATCACGATCTTTCTTGGCATAACAATCAATTTTATTTTAAGAAAGAAACAATTGTTGAAATTGCCTCGACACTATCTAAATGGTATGATGTCCAAGTTAAATTTAAGAAAGATGTGGCATTGGATAAGGTGTATAATGGTAATTTCAAACGCGATGTTAAGTTATCCGAAGTTTTAGAAATGTTGACTTACGTGTGCGATTTGAAATTTGAGCTTCAAGGAAAAGAATTAATTGTCGAAAACAAATAAAAAGGAGTGCTTATGTAAGAGAAAAATACCTAACCTAAAGGTCTTACATGTAAAGTAGAACAGGAATGTTGCAGCATCCCTGTTCCGAAATGATCAAAAGGCCTAAAAATTTTTAAAGCGAATTAAGTAAACCCAATTAACCACAAAGAGTAAATGTATGAATAACTTACCATTTGGCAAAACGTGGCGACTGATACCTCATGACCCACGGTTTTGTAAACCTTTACGTATTATGAAAATTAGTACCTGCCTTCTTTTCGCCTTTGTGACCGGAGTTCAAGCCAATGGCCTTGCACAGAAAGTTACTTTGAAGATGAAAAATGCACGGATTGAAGAGGCGCTAAATGCGATCTCCAAACAATCGAATTTGCAGTTGTTTTATGGGGAAAATGTTGACTCTAGGCTGAGGGTCAATGTGAACCTAAAAAATGCCTCTGTAGAAGAAGCATTGAATTCTGTCTTGCGTAATAATCATATTGACTATAAGATTATTGCAAATACGATTTCAGTAAATGGTGAAGAGGGCGTTCGTTCCGAACGAAATACGCAGCAACAGGTTGTCTCCGGTACTGTTAAGAGTCAAGATGGGAAAGGTTTGAGCGGTGCGACCGTAACTGTAAAAGGAACCTCTATCTCTACACAGACTGATGATCTCGGCAATTTTAAAATCAATGCCGCTACATCGGCAGTTTTGGTTGTACGGTATGTTGGATTTGGTACTAGGGAAATTTCGCTAGAGGGTAAGTCAACTATAAATGTTGTGCTTACGGCCAATGACTTCAAATTAGACGAAGTAAATGTCATCGCAACTGGATACCAGAATTTAGATCGTAAATTTTTTACGGGAGCGTCCACAAAAATTGATGCGAAAGAGGCTGAACGCGCAGGGGTTCCCGATGTTTCACGTATGTTGGAGGGACAGGCCGCAGGTGTCTCGGTTCAAAATGTGTCGGGTACGTTTGGTGCCGCACCCAAAATTCGGGTCCGGGGGGCTACCTCATTAACAGGAGATAATAAACCACTATGGGTAATCGATGGTGTGATCCTGGATGAGGCGGTCAATATTTCCAATGAAGCATTATCAACTGGGGATGCTAACACGCTATTAGGGTCCTCTGTAGCAGGGTTAAATCCGGATGACATCGAGTCTATCACAGTATTGAAAGATGCGGCTGCTACTGCCATGTACGGTGCGGCTGCGATGAATGGTGTGGTCGTTGTAAATACAAAAAGAGGCAAAAATACTGAGGGACAAGTACACTTCAACTATTCTGGAAACTTTACGACCTATATTAAACCCAATTATAATCAATTCGATATCATGAACTCTGCTGAGCAGATGCAATTGGTTATTGATATGGAAAATAAGGGCTACTTAAACCATTCCCAGGTTTCAAGAGCCGGAACAGGAGGGGTATTTACCAAAATGTATAATTTGATGTACGAGTATGACCCAAGTACCGACTCTTTCAAACTCAGAAATGATGGCCCCTCTCGTTATAACTTCTTGCAACGTTATGCGAACGTAAATACGGACTGGTTTGATCTGCTGTTCAGAAATAGCTTTGTGCAGGACCATTCGTTAAGTATGAGTACCGGAACAGCCAAAGCGCAGAACTATGCTTCAACGAGTTTTATGAATGACCCTGGTTATACAATTGGTAACCAAGCGAAGCGTTTTACTGCCAATATTCGTAATAACTATAAAATCAGTGATAAACTGAGTACGGAGTTTATTTTTCAGGGAAATATTCGTGATCAGAAAACACCAGGAACATTAAATCGTAATTCCGATGCAGTTTATGGTAGCTATTCCCGCGATTTTGATATTAATCCCTATTCCTATGCACTGAATACCAGTCGTATTATTACAGCATACGACGAAAATGGTGACCGAGAATATTTTACGCGAGATTATGCGCCATTTAATATCTTCAATGAACTTGATAATAATTATATCAAACTTAAATTAATGGATATCAAGGTGCAAGCAGGTATAACGTATAAAATTTTACCTTCCTTGACCTATTCTGCTAACGGAATGTATCGTTACTATAATTCCGAGCGGCAACATATGATCACGGAGAATGCCAATCTTTCCAAAGCATATCGGGCAAATCAAGACCAAACTGTCAATAGCGGAAATCGTTTTCTCTACGCTGATCCCGATTTTCCAAATACCGATAAATACGTCATTCTTCCCAGTGGCGGGTTCTTCAATGTGGCCAATAACAATATGATCAGTTATTATATGCGGCATAATTTGGAATTCAACAAAAAATGGAATGACCATACCATGAACTTGTTTGGAACCTATGAACTCCAATATGCGGATAAGCAGAGCCACGATTTTAATGGACCGGGAATCGAATATGGAAATGGCAATCTAGTTTTACCAACCTATCGGTATTATAAAAAACAGATTGAATCCGGCGATTCACCATTTGCGATGAATTATACCTACGACCGTAAACTGGCTTATGCTTTGCGCGGTGCTTATAATTATAAGGATAAATACTCCTTTAACTTTACGACGCGTTATGATGGAGCCAATAAAATGGGCCGTACAAATGTTGCAAGATGGTTACCCACCTGGAATTTATCTGCAGCATGGGATATTGATCAAGAAAACTTCTTTAATAGAGATAATAAGATCTTGTCACGTGCCAGGTTAAGGGGAACTTATGGTCTGGTCGCAAATATGGGGAATGCATCTAATTCTTCGGCCGTTTTCTATAATGCGATTACGTATAGACCATATGATGGAGAAAAAGAAGGTAAGATCAATATCAGTGGTTTAGAAAATTCAGAGCTGACCTGGGAAAAGATGTACGAGCTTAATATTGGTACAGATTTAGGATTCTTGAACAATCGCATTGATCTGAATTTTGATTATTATAGACGTAATATATTTGATTTAATTGGACCTATTCGTACTTCGGGTATTGGTGGGCAGTTTGAAAAATTAGCCAATTATGCAGATATGCAAGGACGGGGAGTCGATATTCAGCTTGGGGGATATCCATTTAAGGATCCGGATGGTTTTACCTGGCGTACACAGCTTACGCTAGGTTTTAACAAAACCAAAATCACAAAACTGAACGTCACCCGCAATATCTGGAATCTGATTTCAGGTGAAGGTGGAGCAATGGTGGGCAAACCCCATAGAGGTTTGTATTCGCTGGATTTTGATAAATTGGCCGCCAATGGTGGTTACCCAACCTACGTTGGTACCGACGGAAGTCCGGGTGAAACCTATTTCTGGTTTCAGGACGATCAAACTCAGTTTCTTAAATATGAGGGACCTGTGGACCCGACGCTTGCCGGAGGTTATTACAACCGGCTAGAGTACAAAAATTTTAGTCTTTCCTTTTTGCTGAAATTTGGACTGGGCAATATGGTTCGTCTACAGCCTAACTATTCGCCCGTTTATCTGGATATGTACAATGTATCAAGAGAATTGATCAACCGCTTTATCTATAAAGGGGATGAATATTTAACGGTAATTCCATCTACACTGGACGGACTAACGGCTGAGTTTGACGTGATTAATGCTGCTGGAAATCGTACGGCATCTGTTTATTCTTATAATGCATATAACTACTCATCGGAACGTGTTGCTAAGGGAGATTATCTACGTTTATCACAAATTTCAGTCGGATATAATATTCCCAAATCTGTTGTCAGCAAAATTAAATTTAGGACTGCGCAGGTAAATTTGGTGGGCAATAACCTTTGGTTGATTTACTCTGATAAAAAACTAAATGGAGTCGATCCGGAGTTCTATAACAATGGAGGGGTAGCCTTACCAGTTCCAAAACAAGTGACTCTATCTGTAAAATTGGGATTCTAAACGATTAAATTATGAAACTTACAAATCTTAAATATCTATTCATTTCTTCTACGCTGCTGTTGAGCGGTTGTAACAAATATCTGGACCAGCAACCGGATATGCGTGCGGAGATTAATACGGTTGATAAAGTCAAACGACTGATTACTTCAGCCTATCCTTTTGGTAATTATCTTGCTATGGCCGAAACCTATTCAGATAATGTGGAAGATAAAGGCGTAGGCGGATTATATCAGCCAGTTCCTTCCCTATATAGCTGGCAAGATATCAACAGTAGTGATACAGATAGTCCAAATAGTTACTGGAATAATTGCTATTCGGCTATTGCAGCGGCTAACCATGCCTTAGCTGCAATTGAAACTAACAATTTCGGAAAAGAGATTGCAGCATTCAAAGGAGAAGCTTTGGTTGCAAGAGCGTATGCACATTTTATGCTTGTCAATTTCTTTGCTAAGGTCTACGACTATAAAAAGCCGGAGGCAAATACTTCTCCCGGTATTCCCTATGTAACTGAACCGGAGACTGTCGTAATCAAACAATATGATCGCGGAACGGTGAAATCCGTCTATGACAATATTCGGAAGGATCTGGAAGAAGGATTGGCCCTCTTGGACGGAAATCCCGCAGAATGGAACGTCCCTAAGTATCACTTTACACCAGCAGCTGCGCATGCCTTTGCAACACGATTCTATTTGTTTACGGGCGAATGGCAAAAAGTAGTTGACAATGCCAACAAGATTTTTGCGGGTGGGAATTTTGCGGGAAAATTGATACCTTATAACTCCACATTCAAGAAAATGACTTTTGAAGAGGTGCATACGGTCTTTTCCAAAGCCGATCAACCTTATAGCTTGTTGATAAATGAAACTTACAGTGGTTATCAACGTTGGTGGGATAATCGTTTTGCGATGGGGATCAATGTGTTCCAAAAGATATATAATGGTAACACCGCTGCTGGCGCTAAGTTCTATAATTTCGGTGTCTCCTATGGTGCTCCACACTATACTACTTATATCTGGAAGGAATTCTGGTACGTTACAAACGCAACTGCAAACACAGGGTTTCCTATGCTTATGGTTCCTGTGTTAATTACTGATGAAGCACTGATGAATCGAGCGGAGGCTTATTTGGAACTTGGAAATAATGCAGCTGGTATTGCCGATATGAATTTAATGGCAAGTAATCGAATTGACGGTTACAATCCTACAAACCACGCAGTAACGGCTGCTAAATCCAAAGCATTTTTTGGCGTTCAAGATGATAAAGAAGCACTTATTCAAACGGTGCTACAATTTAAGCAAGTTGGATTTATGTCCATGGGCTTACGTTGGTTCGATATTATTCGGAAAGGCATAACAGTGAGACATCTTATTATTGCCAATGATGAGAGTGAGTCTTATATCGAACTAAAACCTGAGGATCCAAGACGAGTTTTCCAGATCCCACAAGAGGCAAAATTGTCAGGTGTTGAACAAAATCCAAGGTAATTTTATGAAAACGATAACAAAAACATGTATAATAGTCGGTATAGTTGCTAGTTTATATTCCTGCGTAAAAGAGGAGAAGCTGAATACGAAAATTGAAAATTACGACACCTTTGTTCCAGGAGCTATTGACGAATGGATTACAAAGAATCTAACCGATCCATATAATATTGAAGTAGTCTATCGGTATCAGCGAAATATGCATGATATCAATAAAAATATAGCACCAGCCGACGAATCTAAGGTTATTCCGCAAATGGATGTGGTAATTAATGGATTCTTGGATGTTTATAAAAAGATCGCCGGAGTACCTTTTATAAAAGCATATACACCCAAGCAGTTTGCTCTATTTGGCTCGGGAGATTACGATGTGGATGGTTCAGTAAAAGGAGGAACCGCAGACGGAGGTAGACGGATCACTTTGTATGGGATTAATAATTTTGACATTGCAAATTCCAATTCTGTAACCGGAAACCTTCAGGTTATTCACCATGAATTTACCCATATCTTAAATCAGATGAGATTTATTCCTGCTGAGTTTGGAAAAGTTTGTGCGGGAGATTATTACTCGAATTGGACTGCCCAGGAGAATGACCAGGCAAAAGCAAGATCATTGGGCTTCATTACACCTTATTCGAGAAAATCGATCGGGGAAGATTTTGCTGAAGTCTTATCACATTTAATCGTCGCAGGTCAATTATATTATGATGATTTCGCTTACGATAGTGGAAAGGATGCTTACCCTAAGTTTAAACAGAAGGAGGCGATCGTACGGGATTATATGATGCAGAATTTTAACATCGATGTAACACAGTTGCAGATTGAATTTCAGCGCGTCATGGCGGAAAAATACAAATCTACCCGCTATACCGCCACAACAGCACTGAGCAATGATTATGTGGGCTCGTTGGACTGGGATATCCGAAATACATGGGGGCTAGAAAATACGATTTCCAACAAGCAAAAGGCGCTATTTATGGCAATATTGGATGAGCTTGGTGGATGGACCACCAAATCAATGACATTCCAGTTTGTCTCAGCCACAAAGGCGACATTAAACATTGGATTTGGTGACAATAGTGTAACCTACACGGCATCCTATGACTTTGATATTGTAAAAAACGCAGACAATACATTTAAAATAGCTAAGTCGGCCACCCAAGGGACAGGCAATAATTATGGAAATGGAACCATAGATTGGGTATTAAAAGATACTCAACCCCTGATTGATTATTTGGGCAGTACCAGCTTTTCAGCCGACTGGAAACAAGTTGATTTGTCGGTTAACCCAAGTGATTATTTGCAATTTTTGATCTTCAAAGATGTGAAGGATCCAAATACAACATTTATGGGCAAAGTAAATTTGAGGAAGTATTAAATTATGAAAAAGATATTTTATTTAATGTTTTTGGTCCTATTAGCTTTCAGTTGTAGCAAACCAAAAGAGATTGATCCCATATTCGGTAGTCCCGATGATAGGATTTCCGATACATTGCAGTATGTAAAAAAGACATTGGTGGATGCACCATATGGATGGAAAGCCTATACCACTACGGAGATATCCAAAGGTGGATACGGCTTCTATATGCAGTTTGGTGAAAATGATCGATTAAAGATGATTGCGGATTTGAACGAGACTACAGCTTCGGTAATAAAAGAGTCCACTTATCGCATACGTCAGATTATGTATGCTACGCTCTCTTTTGACACGTATAACTATATTACTATGTTGCAAGACCCAGATCCTAGTGTTTATGGAGGAACAGCTGGGAAAGGGCATGGTAGCGACAATGAATACGATTACGTGAAGACCCATGGCGATACCTTGTTTTTTCAGGGGCGGAAGTTTATTAAACCGCTAATTCTGGTGAAAGCAAAAGAAGAGGAAGCAAAAAAATATACATCCAAGGGTTATCTGGATGTGATTAATAAAAATAAAGCATTTTTTAAGAAAAACCCGTTGACTTCCATTGTTGTGGGGAATGTGGAAGCAGAATTAGCATTTGGTTTTCGAACCAAAAGAATGTCTATTATTACAGCCAATTCAGATGGAAGTTTTTCTTCTTCCTTTGTTGAATTTTGTAATACAATTGACGGTCTTGAAATCGTTGGCGGAGTGCTGATAAATAATGTTCAACTAAAACGTTTCATATGGAAGGACGAGAATTCTCTTGTCGGTATTGACAAAGATGGTAAGGAATATGCATTGAAAATTAATTCTTCTTCTGTTGTTCCATATCTTACAGCGTTAGGTGCAAGTTTCTCTGTGATTACAATCCCGGATGTGACCACGTATAATGGCTGGAGTACAAATTTTGCAACGCGTAAGGCACAAGCAAAAGCTGGAATTAACAGATGGGGTTTTGATGGAGTTAATTTCTTTATTTTAAGGACTATAGATTTTAAATTCCAGTCCGTTAATAAAAGAATGACTATTGTGTTTAATACGACATATGAAGGTTCGAAGACATTCAACTTAACTTATAACTATACCTATACGGTTGAAAACGGTAAATTTAAGTTTACGTTAAGTGGAACACCTTCGGGGAATGATGGAGCTCTTTACAACGATGTACGCTATTTACTGCAGGAACGGATCAATGTTGATACATTTGAACTCGGGTATTTCGTGAATTCTGAAACTGGGGAAGTTATGTCTCAATTTAAGAGCATAGAGCATCCTGATTTTTATTTTACAGGCCAAAATAATTAGTATTTCAATTCAGTATCGATCAGGCGGTGGTTTGGTCGATACTGATATTTCTATTTATGATAATAAGGCTAAGCCAAGTGTGCAAGATTATGATGAAACTTCCCAACGTGCTTATCTATTTTTCAGTTTTTATTTTTTGTGCTTGTCATCGGCATAAACACGAAATAAAAACTGAAATTGTCGGCAAAGTACCCATATCATCGCCCTTTTATGTCGATTTGTACAATTTTGAAACAGGTAAAAAGATGATGTCGGATACGTTAGATCAAGAAAATTTTACGTTAACTGTTAGATCGCTTCCAAAAGGTATTTACCAATTGGTTTTTTCGTGGGAGAGGGATGTCGTGAAGCCACAAGAGATGGAGAGATTTGCCCGTCAACCTGAACTCGGTGCGCCAAAATATTATATGTCGACCACGTTTTGGTTAGATCCCGTTGAGGCCGGCAAATATAATTTCTTAATTGAAAGTCCCGGTACACAAGCCGAGTTAGAAGAATTCTTGTTGGCTAAAAATGGAAGCGAATCTGTTAAACTGAAGGTTATATCGGATGGGAAAAACAATAAGATCTATAATAAATATTTAATATTGGTGGATCGTTATAAGGCAAAAAACCGATTTCAAAAAGACAGTCTCCAACAAGTAGCTGTACATTGTAGCAATCTTAAATTATGGCGAGAAGCAGATCGATTGCGGGGACTTTTAGCAAAAGACTGGTTGATTAATGTGGAGAATGAATTGTTAGCCGAAGAAATCGATTTTATGAAACGGAATATTGACGATGAGGTCGTTTATCGTATTTATCAGATTCAGCTAAATAGTGAAAAGGATATCAAACGTTATAGTGAAGTATATAACCTATTTCCATTGAGTGTAAGGCAGAATTTGGCTGCCAAAAATTAAAATAATTGATCTATTAAAAAATCATTAGTTATGAAAGAAGTCTTTAGAACACACATAAATTTCGGAAGCTATATCTGGGGTGTTGCTATGATCCTATTTATTGTAATGATATCTTATGAAGGACTTGAAAAGGGACTCTATATGGGTACATTCCTCTTGTTTGGTGTATTTGCATTAACCTGGTATTTTACCTTCTTTTTTAAACGGTATTGGATTGAAGGTGATAAGCTTTTTATTAAGACCGTCTCAGGTACAAAGTCTGTAGATATTACTTCTATACGCAAATTAGAAACTGACAAGGTAGACTGGTTTGGAACGATGAGACTTACAATTTTAAGACCCTATAGAAAAGGTATGTTGTTACATTATAATTTGGCTGACGATATATTCGTCGATCCTGAAAATCCCACTCAGTTTATTGATAAATTAAAACAGATTGCTCCGAACATCGATGTGATAGAAGGGAAATAATCATTCATCTGGAATATAAGTTTAAAAAAAGGTTATATAGTCTTTTTGTTACAATTAAATTAACTTTTTGGGGACAATCTCGTTTTGTGATGTGGTCCTCATTTTTTGTTTTACTTTGTTTAAAGTAATTATTCTTTTGTTTTTTATTGCTGATTTTCTGCGTTTAGAAGGATAGAGAAGTAGAAGAAATTCTCCTTGGTAACTTTTTTGTGTAAATAATAAAAAATATTTAGCACTTTTACCAAACAATTATTAATCACTTATTTTAAGTGTACACATATTCCCTAAAATGTCCCCTACAAATTACAATTTGTAGTTACGGAATGTCTAACTATGCAGAAGGAAGAAGTATTATTTAAAACACACTATAATGGACTGTGCCACTTTGCCTGGAAAATTGTCGGTGATTTAGCTGTGGCAGAGGATCTTGTGCAAGATGCTTTTGTTGCTTATTTTAAAAACCCTGGGCAAATCAGTGACAATGAGATTGCGATTAAGAATTACTTGTATAGTTCGGTTCGTTTCGCCTGTTACAATCATATTCGTCACGAAAAAGTACAACAGCGATATTGGAATGTTGTCGGATTTACAGAGGAGGATAATATTGCTCTTGAATTAAACATGATTCATAGTGAGGCCATTCAAGAAATTTACAAAATTATTGAACAGATGCCGTCCTCTTGTCAACAGGTTTTTCGCCTTGGATATTTGGAAGGCTTGTCTAATCTTGAAATAACCCATGAATTGAAAATTAGTATCAATACCGT
Organism: Sphingobacterium sp.; assembly: GCA_031286695.1. GTDB lineage: Bacteria > Bacteroidota > Bacteroidia > Sphingobacteriales > Sphingobacteriaceae > Sphingobacterium. The sequence goes on from JAITTY010000011.1 coordinate 637,134, forward strand.
AAAAACCCAAAAACAACGCGGTATGAAAATGCTCTTAAAACGGCTAAATCCTGAGTTTTTACCCCTTATTATTTTTTTGTTAAAAAATATTTAAATTCTTGTCACCCTTTTTCCTGGCTTAAGTTTCTTTACTATACAAAATGGAAGAAAACTCAGGACATATCTCTCAGCTGCTTCAAAAATTTCTATTTGGTCAATTGACTGATGTAGAAAAAGTAGAATTTGAAGAATGGCTACAAGCTAATGACCAAAATAGACGGCTTTTAGAATCCTTTCGAAAAGCGAAGAATATCGAACAAGATTTAGCTATTGTTAAGCAGTTGGATGCAAATAGAGCATGGCAAAAACTTAACAACAAGAATGAAAAGTCTAATCATAAATGGTTTATCGGGATTGCGGCATCATTACTCCTTTTGGCTAGTTTTTTCTATCTGTGGCAGAGTAACCATTTGCAAACTGATGATGATACCGTATATACCTCGGCTTCGTATTTGGTGCAAGATGTCGAACCGGCACGGAGTGGCGCCATCTTGCAGCTGTCAAATGGTGAAAAAATTGCGCTTAATGACAAAACTTCGAAGACATATGATAGCAATAAAACATTTGTAGGAAACGGGAGGGAATTAGTCATTAAAAATAATAAAAGCCAGCGTGAATCTCGTTTGAATTCGCTCATTGTGCCGCGTGCAAGTTTTTACAAAATTACATTGAGTGATGGTACCAGAGTATGGGTCAATGCGCAGTCTAATCTAAAATTTCCAGCACAGTTCTCCGAAAATGAAAGAAGGGTTAGTTTGGAAGGAGAAGCTTACTTTGAAGTGGCACATGACGCTAAAAAGCCTTTTTTTGTTGAGTCAAAAGCAGGTGAAATCAAAGTATTGGGTACGCATTTCAATGTATTTGCTTATCACGACGACATCCGTGCAACTTTAGTGGAGGGAAAGGTTGAAGTAAGACAGCATGAGAATAAACTGGAACTGAATCCGGGAGAGTTTGCTTCCCTTTCGAAAAATAATATGATAAAGGGGAATGCTGATATTCAGCAGGATTTAGCTTGGCATAACAATGAATTTTACTTTAAAAAGGAAACGATTGTAAATATTGCCCATCAATTGTCCCGATGGTACGATCTGGATGTAAAATTTAGAGGTAATGTGCAACTCAGCAAAGAATATAGCGGTAGTATACAACGCGATGTAAAGCTTTCTCAAGTGTTGGAGATGTTATCGTATGTCAGTGATCTTCGATTTGAAGTTCACGGTAAGGAATTGATTATTGAGAACAAAAGCTAACTTATTTTAAAACATAAAACTAATTCAGCGAGGCTTATGATATAATATTACTATCCAATCATTAAAGTGCCCCCAAAAAAAGAGAACAGGAATGTTGGCGCATCCCTGTTCAGAAATGTGATCAAAGGGCTCATAACTTAAAAGTGAACTATTAATTACCTAATTAACCACAAAATGTAAATGTATGAATAACTTACCATTTAGCAAAGCCTGGTCCTTGTTACCCCAAGATCATAGGTTTTGCAAACCCTTACGTATTATGAAAATTAGTACATGCCTTTTATTCGCATTTGTAACTGGTGTTCAAGCTAAAGGAACAGCCCAAAAAGTTACCTTGAAAATGAGGAATGCACGGATTGAGGAAGCGCTTTCTGCGATTTCTAAACAATCCAACTTGCGTGTTCTCTATAGCGAAAACTTAAACGCTAAATCTCGTGTTACAGTCAATCTTAAAAATGCTTCGGTGGAAGAGGCATTAAATTCGATTCTAAAGGATAAAAATATCGAGTACAAAATTATTGCAAATACAATTTCTGTCAATAGTAATGGAAAGAATGACGTAGTGTTAGAGGGTACTCAACAGTCGATTGCTGGAACAGTTAAAAATGCTGATGGGAATCCGTTGGCTGGTGCTACAATCACGGTCAAAGGAACTTCCATTTCTACTCAAACTGATGCAAACGGACATTTTAAGATAAATGCTGGGGGAAATGCGGTGTTGGTTGTCCGCTATGTGGGTTATAGCAATCTTGAAGTTAGTGTCAATAATAGAAGTTCCATTGCTATCGTATTGGATTCTAACCAAAACCAAATTGACGAAGTTGTTGTAACTGGTCTTGGAGCTAAAATAGATAAAAGAACATTTACAGGGGCTACATCTAAGGTCGATATGAAAGATATCGAACTTGGTGGACTTCCTGATCCGTCAAGAGCTTTGGAAGGTCGTGTTGCTGGGGTTTCGGTTCAAAACACAACCGGAACTTTTGGATCGGCTCCAAAAATTAGAGTCCGTGGCGCAACGTCAATTTATGGTAGTTCAAAACCGCTTTGGGTAATTGATGGGATTATCATAGAAGATGTGTCAAACGTCTCTTCAGATGATCTGTCTTCAGGAGATGCGTTGACCTTAATCAGTTCTGCTGTCGCCGGCTTAAATGCTAATGATATTGAGTCATTTACTGTACTTAAAGATGGTTCTGCGACCTCAATATATGGAGCCAGAGCCATGGGAGGTGTTATTGTTATTACAACAAAGAAAGGTAAGGCTGGTCGGAACTCTGCTAATTATGTGGGTGAGTTTACTTCAAGAGCGATTCCTTCTTATAATAATTTCAATATCATGAATTCTCAGGAGCAGATGGCATTTAATCAAATTCTTGAACAAAGAGGTTGGTTGACAATGGCTGATGTTGCAAGTAGATCCGAATCGGGTGTCTATGGGAAAATGTATGAATTGATCAAGGCAGGTCAAATAGAAAATACACAAGAAGCGAGAAACGCTTACTTAAGGAAAGCGGAATACCGAAACACAGATTGGTTTAAACAATTGTTCAGCCGGACAATCATGCAGAATCACTCAGTCAGTCTTTCTTCAGGTACAGAAAGAGCACAATACTATACCTCTATCAGTGGAGTTTTTGATAATGGCTGGGCGCGTAAATCAGATGTGAAACGTTATACAGGGATGTTTAATGCTTCCTATGATTTATTTGATAATCTTAAATTAGATTTGCGAACAAATGGATCCTATCGGGATCAGCGGGCTCCTGGTACATTAGGTTCTTCTGTAGATCGAGTTTCCATGGAAATTAAACGGGATTTCGACATTAACCCTTATAGTTATGCATTAAATACTTCACGGACACTTGATCCTAATGAATTCTATACACGAAATTATGCACCATTTAATATCCTTCATGAATTGGACAACAATTACATGGATATAAATGCTGCCGATATTAAATTTCAAGGAGAATTGCGATGGAAGCCGATTAAGGAATTGGAATTGGGGTTATTGGCCGCTACAAGATATCAGCAAACATCGCAACAGCACTATATTAAAGATCAGTCAAATCAGGCATTAGCTTATCGTTGGATGCCTACTACGTTTATTCGTGATGCAAATCCTTTCTTATATACTGATCCGAGTGATCCTTATGCTGTACCAGTTTCTGTCTTACCATATGGCGGTATTTATAATCGTACAGACAATAAGATGTTGACAAAGGATTTCCGTTTTACAGCAGCTTTCGACAAAACTTTTAAAGAGATTCATAAGATATACGCATTTGCTGGAGCTGAAACGAATTCTGTGGATCGAAATCAGAACTGGTTTAGAGGTTGGGGTTTGCAATATGATTTAGGGGAAATTCCATTTATAGATTATAAGCTGTTTAAGAAAAGCCAGGAAGAAAATGCTGATTATTATTCCATTGATAGAAGAAAAAATGGTGATATAGCTCCTGCTCGTAACAGACAAGTAGCATTTTATGGAACCGCCAATTATACATTTGACAACCGATATACTATTAATGGTACATTACGCTACGAAGGAACCAACCGTTTAGGTCGTACAACCTCTGCACGTTGGATGCCTACGTGGAACGTTTCAGGAATGTGGAATGTCATGGAAGAAGATTTCTTTAAAAACTTGAATACGCCATTTTCGAATTTAAGTTTTAAGGGGTCTTATAGCTTAACGGCAGATAGAGGACCGGATTTCGTTACCAATTCTAAGATTATTATTCAAAGTTATAACCCATGGCGTCCGAATACCGCAGATAAAGAAACAGGTCTTAATATTTCTGATTTAGAAAATTCGGAACTTACCTATGAGAAGAAGCATGAGTTAAATATAGGTACTTCCATTGGTTTATTTAAGAACAGGATCGCATTGGATGTTGATTACTATAAACGTAAGAATTTCGACTTAATCGGCATTGTCAATACGCAGGGACTTGGCGGCGAAATTTCGAAATATGGTAACGTTGCCAATATGGAATCACATGGATTGGAATTCAGTCTTTCGGCAACAATATTGAAAAAGCAAGATTTTTCGTGGGTTTCTAGCTTTATTTACACCAAAGCGAAAAACAAGATTACCGCTTTGGAAAACAATAGTCGAGTTGCGGACTTAATTGCTGCTGGAGGATACGGACGGGTTGGTTATCCCGTAAGACCGTTATTTTCCATTCCATTTAATCGTCTTCTTCCAAATGGTTTGCCCGTGTATAATTACATCGATGGAACAGAGACAACAACAGGAGTGTATTTTCAGGAGCGTAAGCAAATTGACTGGTTGAAGTATGAGGGGCCAACTGAACCGACCGATATGGGAAGTTTTGGGAACGTATTTTCATATAAGAATTTTAAGCTCAATGTATTTATCACCTATTCCTTTGGAAATGTAGTTCGATTGGATCCAGCATATAAAACAGGTTATTCCGACTTAAATGCTACACCAAGGGAATTTTGGGATGCCTGGACTGTTCCTGGAGAGGAAGCATTTACGAATATTCCTGTGATTTTGGATAGACGTTTTATCCGAAACAACAGTCAATATGATTATGCTTATAATGCCTATAATTATTCAACGGAAACTGTTGCAAAAGGTGATTTTATTCGTTTGAAGGACATTTCCTTATCTTATGAGCTACCAAAATATTTTGTGCAATCCCTTAAGATGAACAATCTTGGTGTACGATTCAATGTGATCAATCCTTGGTTAATTTATGCGGATAAGCGCCTTAATGGGCAAGATCCAGAATTTGTTAACTCTGGAGGTGTGGCATTACCGATTGCGAAACAATATACATTAACCTTAAAAATGGGATTCTAGCATATGAAAAAGAGATTATCATATATATTAATTTCGGCGGGAATAATAGCAACAAGCTTTTCTTCCTGTAAGAAATATTTGGATGAATTGCCCGATAACAGGGCTGAACTAAATACAACAGACAAAATAGGGAAAATGCTCGTTGGGGCTTATCCAGAGAATGCTTACGTTATGGTAGCTGAGTTATCTTCTGATAATGTGGATGATGTTGGGCCAGTTTACTTAAACTACGCACGCTTCATAGAACAAATATATAAATGGCAAGATATTACTGAAACGAGTAATGATGGAATCGATCGTATTTGGGGAGCGTGTTATGGAGCGATTGCTAATGCAAATGCAGCTTTGCAAGCGATTGATGAACAGGGGAATCCGGCGAGCTTAAAAGCGCAGCGCGGTGAAGCGTTGTTGGCACGGGCTTATAACCATTGGATTCTTGTCAATATGTTTGCACAAAATTATTCGAAAAAGTATTCGACAACAGATTTGGGTGTTACTTATATGACGAAAGGAGAAACTACCCTAAATCCTAAATATGAACGTAATACTGTTCAGGAAGTTTACGATTTTATTAAAAAGGATATAGAAGAAGGTTTACCATTAATCAATGACGCTTCTTACGCCAACTCCAGTGTTGCAAAATATCACTTTAACCGAGCGGCAGCTTATACCTTTGCATCGCGTGTTGCATTATTTATGGAAGATTGGACAAAGGCAGTCGAGTATTCCACCGAGGCGTTAGGAAACAATCCAACAGCGACTTTGCGTGATTATGCAACGATTGCATCCTTTTCTGCTGCAATTAATAATACAACGAGAGAGTATAATGCGAGCTCAGTGAAAGCTAATTTCTTAGTAGCTACGGCTTATTCGGCGATGGGGACAACTTTTGGGGGGTATTCAACCAACAACAGAATCAGTCACGGTGGATCTATTGCAATGACGGAGACAGCGTTTGCTGCTCAGCCTTTTGGGAAAGCCGCGACATCAACGGATTATAGAATTCGTGCATTCTCCTATACGAGTACGACGGCAAATAAAGTGATTTTTCCACATGTTGCCTACATTTTTGAATATACTGATCAAGTTGCGGGAATTGGATTTTCACGAGGAGTCTATACGCCGATCACGTCGGAAGAAGCTTTATTGAATAGGGCGGAAGCAAATATTCATCTTAAGAATTATGCGGCAGCAATTACTGATATGCAAATTCATATTAATAACAATACGATTAGCAAGCCTGGAACAATAAGTGAGGCTTCGATTAACAACTGGGCGAATTCATTTGCATATTTTACTCCTACAGCTCCAACACCGAAAAAGAAATTGAACCCGGATTTTCAGATTGAAAGTGGTACACAGGAAAATATGATCCATGCAGTATTATCGCTTAAACGGCTTCAGTTTCTTCATACTGGCTTAAGATGGTTCGACGTAAAACGTTATGGCATTGAAATAACCAGAAGGGTCGCTCCTGCGGTCAACAATGGAACGATGACTTTTACTGTTACCGATAATACGCTATCGATCCGAGATCCTCGTCGTGCAATTCAATTACCACAAGATGTAATAAGTGCAGGTTTAACACCAAATCCTAGATCAAATGAAATTAAGTAATAAACTATTTATGTTATTAACTTCATGCGGAGTGTTGTTTTCTGCATGTAACAAAGAGGATAAATTAAATTCCAATAGTGTTTTTGTAGATTCAACAATACCAAAAAACGCTTTGGACAATTACCTCTATAAAAACTATATTCTACCCTACAATGTCGAGATACTGTACAAGTACGTCGATAAAGAATCTGATATGAGCTATCGGTTGGTACCTGCACCTTTTGAATCTTCTATAAGATTGTCCAAGCTTATGCTTTATCTTGTTATGGAGCCATATTCAGAAGTGACTGGAGGTAAGGAATTCCTTAAAAATAACTTTCCCAAATTAATTACGTTTACTGGTTCAGCTCCAATTCAAACAAACGGTGTCATGATTTTGGGAACAGCAGAATCAGGTACAAAAGTATCGTTGTATAATTTGTTGGAATTAAATGAAACCAGTGGTAAAAACCCCGCTTTTCTGACGACCCGATTTTTCAAAACAGTTCACCATGAGTTTCAACATATTCTAAATCAGAATAAGCCTTATCCAAGTAATTTTAAGGAGATCACAGGTACTGGTTACGTGGAGGATGACTGGAATGCGAAATATCCTGCCAATGCTACGGGTATCGGAGCAGCGATCGCAGCAGGCTTTATCTCACCGTATGCTTCTAAGGCCGATACTGAGGATTTTGCTGAACTGTATTCGTTCTATGTTACGCGTAGTCAAGCTGATTTTGATGCCATGCTGAATGTTGAAAATTCTACGGCAGCGGGAAGGGCTTTGATCCTTTCAAAATTGGCAATTGTGAAAAATTATATGAAATCTGAGTGGGGAATTGATATGGATCTTTTAAGAGCCAATATCCTTGCTCGTTATCCTAATCTTAGCACGTTTGATCAAACAACTTTAAATTAAGAAAAAATGAAATTTAAACTATTTATTTTAGGAATAACCATTTTGTCTTTGAGCGCAAGTTGTGAGAAGAAGATGGATCGTATTTTTGAAGAAAGTCCGAGTGACCGTCTAAACGCGAGTGTGGCTAATGTATACTCTACTTTACAAGCGAATAAAGATGGTTGGATAATCAAGTATTTTCCAAGCAGCGGATTAGAATTTGGAGGGTATACCTTATTTGCCAAATTTAATAATACCACTGACGTTAGCATTGAAGGTGATTTTACAACACTTGCGGCACAGGTAAGTACTTATACTGTCGCACCTGGTGCTGGCGCAATTTTGACCTTCGATACCTATAATCGCATATTTCATTATTTTGCATTGCCTGCAGTCTTTAATAGAGAGCCAGCATATCAATTGCCGGGTTTTATTACGCCAGCGGCGGGAATTGGTGCATCTAATGAAGGGATGAAAGGTGAAAATGATTTTTTGGTAACAAAGGCATCAGCAGATTCGATTGTTATGGAAGGTAGAAAATCGTACAATAAGGTTGTGATGGTCCCGATTAAATCTTCAGAGGCTTCCACAATTGTAGCGACATACCGCGCTGCGCTTACAAAATTCCATGCCTTTTCAAATTACAAATTTGAAGTTGGGACAGAATCCTTAGCAGCAACATTTGCAAATACAACAACGAAGAGAGCGCTATTGATTGCGGGTAATGCGAAACCATATGCCTATCGTTATACGCCTACTGGACTTGAATTTTATACGGAATATGACGTAAATGGTGTGAAGTTTAGAGAGTTGAAGTATGTAGAACCGACAGGTGCATATACCAAGGGCTATTTTACCAATGATGCAGGTACGATCAAGTTAGTTCCACAAAGTTAAAAACTGATTTTCTCCCTGCGAAATCAGGGAGAAAGTTTCATATGTTTATTTAGTGGCCCCTTCAGAATATTTTTTGGAGGGGCTTTTTTGCAAATATTTTTTTCCATGTAATGAATCTATAGATTTAGTTGTCATAATTAAAAGATGTAGGCCTTTGCCATAGTTAGTTGAATTGATATAAACCAAAGTGTAAATTTTATGAAGTATTTTTTTAGTGCCCTTTTACTTGTTTTTGTAGCTCAGTTATTTGCGCAACAAAAAACCAATCAGACGAAACATCTGCCATTTGAGACGATCTATTTTGCCGGTGTTCAATTTAACAACGCCAGCAATTTGAATAGGATCTTGAAAGAATATGATTCCGGAAAGGTGCCTGGGTTTGGTTGGAATGCAGGCGCCGGACTGGCATACAGGACGAAACAAACCCTGATTGGCGTGAATTTTAGCCTGTCGACAAGCAGTAAAAACGACAATACGATGAACACAGGAGATTTTACGATTTATGTATCTACCAATGCGATACGTACAGGCAGATTGATCTTTAGTCCACAGCTGGGAATCGGTACGCAGTCTACTACTTTTACGGTTCAAAAGAAAAATTTGAATGGAGAATTTGGCGACTTTTTGACCACGCAGTCCAACCAAACAAAAATGGAGCATGATGCTGCGATTGTCGATTTAAGTGTTACGTTGAAAACATCTAATTCCGAACGAACGAGCGTTCGCCCGGAATGTAGAGTCGGTTATAAATCTTCTATTACACAGAATGAATGGAAAGTAGTGAATGCTGCCGTTTCAAATGTTCCGAAGGACAGACTGGGACATTTTTATGTTCAGTTGGCTTGGGGTATTGGACGATAATAATGAGATACCAAGGCTTATATAGCTTCAAAATCATTGTATTCGTAGTTAGAGCAGCTGTATTTTAAACAATAGTCAAACTTCTTGGTTTGCTACTGTTTAAAATACAGACTGTTTAATATCAGGTCAATGAGTTCATGCGCTTTTTGTGCATCCTGTTTTTTAACATAGATGGTTCCCATAACAATGAACTTGCCTTTGTTGTCCTGCACTAAAAAACTTTTATAATTGCTGCGCGTTTTAAAGTAATCTACCAATACCTCGAAATTATTCACCGATTTAATTTCGCTGAAATAATCATTGACCCAAGTTCTATCAGGTGTTGTTCCTGTGACGTAAATTATTTCTGGTGCTTCGGCTTTTTGCCTTTTATATAAGTTTACTTTGGGCCAGTCAGGAGTTATTGAACGGGTTATCATGGTAACTAGCATTCCATCAATCCACCAATATTCCCCTATCATTTCATTTACATTTTCTTCAACAGATTTTGGATCAATTTGTTTCAGTTTTAAAAATGCATTGTCAGCTGTTATCCTTGTATTTATCGGTAATAAGTCGCAATGTGCCGCATCGCTTAATGGAATTACATTAGTTCCTTGGAGATAAGTTTGTGCATAAGCGGTTGGGAATATCCCCAAACCGCTTATAATATACATTAAAAACAAGATGTACCTCCACATGTATAGCTAAGCTTTTCTATTGTTTAAAATACAGACTATTTAATATCAGGTCAATGAGTTCATGCGCTTTTTGTGCATCCTGTTTTTTGACATAGATGGTTCCCATAACTTTAAATTTTCCCTTGTTGTCTTGAACCAAAAAGCTTTTATAATTGCTACGCGTTTTAAAGTAATCTACCAATACCTCGAAATTATTCATGGATTTAATTTCGCTGAAATAATCATTGGCCAACGTACGGTCCGGCGTTGTTCCTGTAACGTAAATTATTTCTGGTGCGAGAGTCTGTTGTACACCTCTTAAATTCTCTTTAGGGGAAGTTGAAGTGCTTCGTGTAACCATTGTAACCAACATGCCATCGATCCACCAAAATTCCCCAACCATCTCATTTACATTTTTCTGAACAGGTTCTGGATCTACTTGGTTCAATTTTAAAAAAGCATCATCGGCTGTTATTCTATTGCTTGACGGTAGTAGATCACAATGTGCAGCATCGCTTAATGGAAGGACGTTTGTTCCTTGTAGATAAGTCTGTGCATAAGCGGTTTGGAATATCGCCAAGCCGCTTATAATATGCATTAAAAACAAGATGTACCTCCACATATATAGCTAAGCTTTGCTATTGTTTAAAATACAGACTGTTTAATATCAGGTCGATGAGTTCATGGGCTTTTTGAGCATCCTGTTTTTTAACATAGATGGTGCCCATAACGATGAACTTACCTTTGTTGTCCTGCACTAAAAATCTTTTATAATTACTGCGCGTTTTAAAATAGTCTACCAATACCTCGAAATTATTCATCGATTTAATTTCGCTAAAATAATCATTGGCTAACGTACGATCTGGGGTTGTTCCTGTGACGTAAATTATTTCCGGTGCTTTTGCTTTTTGTCTGTCATATAAATTTATTTTAAGGCGCTGGGCGGTAATTCTTCTTGTAACGGTATTAACCAACATGCCGTCAATCCACCAAAATTCCCCAACCATATCACTTATATTTTCCTCTACAGGATCTGGGATTAACTGCTTTAGTTTTAAAAAAGCATCATCGGCTGTTATTCTATTGCTTGGAGTTAGGAGATCACAATGTGCGGCATCGCTTAATGGAAGGACTTCAATTCCTTGGAGATAAGTCTGTGCATAATTATTTGATAATATGCCCGTATAAATTATTAGAAGTAGGATAAATTTCTTCATAAAATTGTTGTTAATTACAGTTATTGATTGCGATAAACTTTCTAAATGTACTTGGATCGATTTTGGCGTTCAATGGTTTAAAATTCGCTGCACCGACATCAGAACGGTAAAGTTGCATCATATCCCCGTAGAGCTCTATCAATGCGAGTTCTTGTGCGGTATGCCAATCATAACTTTGATTTGAATATCTTTCGGTTAAGTTCCTATACTTTTCAAAATCAGCCTGCCGGTTTGGATACCTGTTTACCCATTTAACGGGATCGGTAATGGTAATGGCATAGTCGTGATTTGCTGTCATAACATTAATACTGTGATAGCTGAGATATACCTGTTTTTGAGCTGGGCTCAATGCATCCATATTTGCATTGCTGGTTGCCATATAGATCCCGATACCTGAAAACACATCGATGGACGACGGAGCACTCTCAAAACCATGGGTATGGGTGTAGTCTACCGTTACTTCGACTTGGTCATTGGCCTTCCATTGCCAACGTTCCTGAGAGGCGACTTCGTGCACACCGTCCCCCAGTTCGTGTCCGACGTCCACGCTTGTATAATTTGTTACTTCTTTCGTATTGAGATTCATATAGGTATTATAACCATGCTCTTTGCCAGTCTGTAAAGTTAGATTTTTTATTTCATTGTTTTTAGCGACGGTACTTTGCTTGGTTTTACGGTCATTCAGAGCCGCTCTGTCTGCACAAGGATCTATCTTCGCCAGCTTTTTCAATGTGACTTTTATCATTGATTCCCACCAGCCGTTTAAATTGGGTATAGCTATCCCGGACCCAATGTCTAAGCCAAATCCTCCATTCCCACAACTGGTGGTACTTTTCGGTTTGGCGACAACTCTCGTGACGACCACCTCATCCAGCGTATTCATTCCGCTAAATGAAAATGTGTTTTGCAGGAAACTGCCGAGGTAGTTTGAACTTCCGTTACCTCCGTATTCATCTGTTGGAAATTCGGGATCGCCTATATTTTTCTCCACGCAGTTGGCATTGACATCGTACATGATGGATTCAACTTCAATATCTTCTGGTGGAGCTTCCACATCTTGTGCTTTCGAATCAATGATCATGAAAAGACCAAAGGAAAAGACTCCTAGGGATAAAATCTGTAATAATACTTTTCTTTTCATCGTCTTAATCATTATAGGTTAGTACATCTCCCACCTTACCCATGGAGACCTTTATCAGTTTGAATGCTTTCCCATCTAAATTAAAGACGACAATATGACCGTCAAATTTTTCATTGGCCAATACTTGCTGATATTCCGTGTAGTCATAATTGGTCATGCTGATATTCTTTACCTGACACAGGCTATCAATGTATGAAGGCCGGGGCCGATATTCCCGTAGTCGGGCATATACATTCTGTTGGTTTTGATCAGAATAAAAATTAATCATCCGATAACCTTTGTCAGCAATGTAATCAACAATTTTGTCTGTTGATATACCGCCAGTTAAGGGAATTAGATAAGAATATTTCGTGTCGTTGACGACTTCCTTCACCGCATAGTCCCAAAGTAATTGATCCATTGCACTCTCATTGTCGACAGCGTTGGAACCATTTGCTTTTGTTCCGGCTTTTTTAGCAAAAAGTGCTTTTTCTTCTATAGACTTTGCTTTTGTGAATTTTTTGAGCATTGCTAAATTAAAACTGCTCTTTGGCTTTTTTGTATTGGGCTCCGTCTCCAAACGGTCTCTTTGACAGCTCATAAGACTGATCAAAATACTGGTTAATAATAAATACTTCTTCATAATTCGGTGATTTTCATTTTAAAAGACTATTTTTAACTGCTGCTTTTGGTTTTGTTAATTGTCTTAGTATCTTGGCTGTCTCAAATATAGTTTTTTTTGTTTTATTATTTTATTTTTCTTTGTTTAAATTTATTATTGTTTTTTTTAACCAAATTATTTGTGTTCACGTCATATGCCATTTATGAAAATTATGAAAACACACCGTAAGTTATTTTTTCTTTACTGCCTTATTATGCTAGTAATCATATTAAGTCAGCAACTTATTGACGTTTACTTTCGAGGTGAAGCGGCGGAGTTCACTACAGGTAGGATAATCGCAACCTTTATTTATCTGATCGTGGGAGCATTGACGCTTACATTTGTGGAAATAAAGACAAAGAGAACTAAATAGATTAGAATCTCTAAATATAGCTGCTCTAACCGTAGAAAGTGATACCTGGGAAAATATAGAAAAGCCGATTATTTCACCAAAACAAATGATGAAAAGATTATTGTTCCTTGTCTCTTTGATTTTCTTTATGCTAGGATGTAAGAAAGAAAAAGACGATGCTAACCCTTTCTTAGGAGAATGGGAAGTCAAAACTATCTATACAAAGTATACCGACCCAGTTGCTGGACTAAGAGAGGAAACAACTGACGTTAAAACATTTTTGGCAAAGAATGGCTATTACCCATCGACATATAAAGGACTGCTGTTTTATAGTGTTGATAGTGCCGCATTGATAACATCGGAGACATTTACTGTGTCCGACAACGGTGACTATTTGTATATAGGTCCAGATAAACCTGGTCACAAAGACGAAACGAGAGATAGGATAAGCGCGAGTTATAAGGTCGATGGCAATACCATCACTTTTCAATTGGAACCATTACCTGTTCCGAAGAAGTTAATTTATCATTATGCTTTCGTGAACGGTTTTCTTGAACTTACTGTAAAAGATATAGATAGTGAACTGGAAGGAAAGCCTGTGATCCATAAAGAAGTATGGACATTGGAGAAGAGTAAATAATGCTATAACTTAGCGTATTGCCTAATTTTTGAAAATCTATTAAAGCTCCAATGAAACGAATCATTGTCATCCTGTTGATTAGTATTATAAATACAGTTGCCTTGCAAGCGCAGCAAAAAAACAGGCCATTTCAATTTAAGAAACCTGTTAAGGTCGTTGAACATGCTAAGTATGGCAAGATAAGCCTATACGACGCGAGAGAAATAAAAGATAATCTTGGTGTGATACAAGTCGGTATGTTGAATGCAAACCGACTGTTGGTGGCAGATCCATCATTGGAAAAGCAATTGCAAAACCAATTAGAACAAATGGCATCAGGCCATAAAGCTGACGGCGAATTACTGATGCGGTTGGAAAAATTCTGCATGGCCGAATTGACAGGTGCTTTCTCCGAAAAGGGATTTTTGGATTTTAGAGCGATTTTATTTTCTAAGGAAGTAAATGGGGATTATTTACAGGTTGCCCGTATTGATACGTCGATCGTTGTGAAAGGGATGGATGTAACGAAAGCGACTTTGGCACGTGCAAGTGAGGTGGTCAATAACCTGATCTTTGAGGCTTTAACCAAAAACAGCGATACGACAAAAAGCTACAGTTTCAGTGAAATCGAAAATTACGACTATATTCAAAAGAAACAATTAGCACTTTACAACACCACAAAATTTAGAGATGGGTTATATCTGACCTATGATGAGTTTGCCCATCAAACACCATCCGGAGGAGATGCTCAATTGAAAGATGGTGATTTATACTTAGGATTCTTTAAAGAAGATGAAAAAGGGAAGCTTAAAAAGATAAAACCAAAGGATTATTACGCAGTAGTGCATACTGGTCATCCATTTGTTTCAAGTCAAGAGCAGTTTTATGCGTTAAGCAAGGAAGATAATGATTTTATTTTTGTAGGACCAGTTAAGGAAACGGCTTCTGCGACCGATGTCGTTGTGGCTTCAGTGTTACTGGGCGCAATAGGGGGGATGCTAGTGTCAGGCCCTGAAACAAACTATTATACCCAGAAGCTTGATCATGTAAATGGTACCTTTATTCGAATGAAATAGGAGGCAGAAAAGTACTCCGGATTCTCGTCACGCCGTATTGACGAAGAACACAGACTGATCTACAAGTATGAGGAAATTCAAATTCTAATTGCTAAATGTAGGTTCTGTTATCATTGATCTGTTTTGAGGAGTAGAAAAATGACTCGGAGCAAAATGTATTTTAAGTTTTCCACATGATGTTAATAACGATGTGGAAAACGATGTATTGCTATACTTTTCTGATACCAACTCCATACCAACTAGTGGTCAACTCCGTACTGTAGCCGCCTTGTGTGCACAGTGAGTCCACGTTGAGTCCACCTTTTAAGAGTGCCCTCACTGTACAGACATCCTGTTTGCATCTTGCTTGCAATTAGAAGGTGGTTAGGAGTTGGTTATAACTAATTCCAAAAAAGGTATCACTAAATTTTCAAATTTATAATTGCTATTTGCTGCAGTTTTCGAAATCCTTAAAAATGAACAAGATACTTGACATAGGGTCGTTTTGGTGGTATATTTATTGTATGGGAATAAATGATAATGGCTATATCCGTGGACTGGTTGGCCCACTGGTAAGCAGAAAGGTAGGAACAAAGAACTACATTCAAGGTAAACCACATCGTGTAAAACAAAACGTCGACACGAAGAAAGCTGGTAAAGATTTTGGACAGGCAAGTCGTGCGGGCGCTGCAATTAGGCAGGCTTTTAGGTTAGTGCATCAGGAACTGCATGATGGACAAATGGGCAATCGCTTGAATAGACAGATTTATAGGGCAATGAAAACAAATATCGATGACGATAGGGGAACACTGTGCCTAAACAACTGTAGGCTCGACAGATTGGTGAATTTCCAATTCAACGAAAATTTCCATATGCAGGATGCGCTGAATATCGATCCAACGGTTAGCCTAACCGAGGAGAATCAGATCGAAATCTCATTTCCGATATTTGACATTAACAGAGCATTAATGCTACCCAAAGATTGTAATGCTATCGCCTTTAAATTCCATACCTTTTCTTTCAATTTCAAAGAAAGGGAATTTATAGAAATAAAGGATGAAGAATGGGAGATCGATATCGTCTATGGACAGGATCCAATTCCGGCCAAGACGATCAGCATCCCATGCAACGAATTTGTTGGTACACCCATCCTGGTTGGATTTACGATCATATATCTTCATAAAAATGGCCGACGCTGCAATGTGCTCAATGAAGTTGATTGTACGCCTGCAACTATTCTAGCTGCTTTCCAGTTATAAAAGTGATCTTAATCTTTACCTATATTTTTTCCTACCGGAGCGGATATCCATTTACCGCTCCTTTACCTCCATTTACCGACTTTTTTATTCCTTTGATCTAAATGTAATAAAATGGAATGCCGGGTTGTCTTACTTTTGAATCAGAATCTTAAAGGAAATGATGCAACAAAATCAAGTTCCTTGCGACAATTAGAAAAGAGACAAAAAAACTAACACTATAAATAAAGTATTATGAAAACTTTAGTAAAGACATTCGCAGCAGCAGCATTGATTACGGTATCAACTTTCGCAATGGCAGCAGCTGACCCAGGTAAAGCATTAAACCTTTCCACAGCTGATTTAGCAATCGATAGTTACGTGTCAGTAATGACCGAAGGGGCATCTCAGGGAGTAGAAAAATTATTCGCATCCGAATTCAATCAAAAAATTCAAGGCAAAGTTGCGCGTACCAATAGCCGTTCGGAAGTTATCTCTTTCCTGAAAAAGCAAAAAGGCGAAAAGTTAAACTGCAGCACAAATACAGAAGTTCTTGAGGAATCTGAAAACTATATGGTTGCACGTATCACCATGAAGTTTGATGATTTCACCAAAACAGATTTAGTGACGTTGGTTAATGAGTCAGGAAGCTGGAAGGTTGCAAGCTCTGTAAACTCCTATAAATAGAAACTGTTTAATTAAATTCATATGTTTATTTTGGCCACGTCGGGATGATGTGGCTTTTTTTTTATCAGAAATAGCGTATTGATATTTTTGATCAGGAAATCTTGGAGTTGTAGCAGAATTTAAAGTAGTCAAATGTAGCATACATTAGTAAGTTCTCTAAGTTATCAACAATGTTATTAACATCCTGTGGAAAACATTGGGTTCAATTGGGATTACTTTGAGTGAACATAATAATTATTTAACCTGCTAATTTCTTACTTATCTGGTTTATTTATTATCATTGCGAAACTATTAACAAATTTTATGAAGTCCAGGGGGTATTTAGTGCCAAAACTGATTTGTTTTTTGCTAGTCAATCTATTTATATTAAATGCGGGTGCTCAGATTGCGACAACAGTATATTGTACAAAGAAAGGGCAGGAAACCAAACGAAATGATTCTGCTTATTTTTCCAGAACTATAGTCCCCATGACGGATCAGGCGATGTCATATTTTAAGATTGAGGAGCATTATTTAGCGAATAATGCCATTAAGTTAATAGGGACAGCACAGGATACAGGTGTTATTATAAAATTTGTGGGGAAGCTGCAGGAGTTTTATGACAATGGTGGAAAGAAGAGTGTAAAAAATTATAACGCAGAAAGTTTTCTAGTTGATTCGGCATTCTATTGGTATCCAAATGGGAAATTAAAAACGGTTTCATATTACCCATTGAACGAAAAAGTGGATAGAAATATGCCTTTTTATATTGCTCACTACGACTCTTTAGGCAATAGGACCCTTGAAAATGGAAATGGTTTTATTCGCATTGAGTATGATGATGACAATTATCAAGAAGGAAAAATGACAGACCATCACCATGATGGCAAATGGCAGGGTATCGTTTTTGGTATGCCTACCACTGAGGTATTTAATAAAGGCAAATTTCTTTTTGGTGTTAAGACCCGAAAAAATGACACAGCTATTAACTACGATTCAACCACTTATATGGCTAATCCGGAATATCCTGGCGGGATGTCAAAACTCATGAAATTCGTTTCAAAACATTATAGATTCCCTAAAGAAGCCAAGCGAAATAATGTAAAAGGAACACTGGAAATTAGTTTTTTGGTTAATCAGGATGGGTATTTAGAGGATATTGCTGTGAAAAAAGATTTGGGATTTGGGACGGGGGCTGAGGGTGTGCGTGTATTAAAAATGGCAGAAAGATGGAAACCTGGAATCAGCCGCGGGGAACCTATCCGTGTCATGTATACGATGCCGATTCGGCTAAATTCAAACCCCTGATTGATTGCCTGTATAAAAAGGATTGTGTTTTTTGAGCGGCTGTCCCTTTGTTCCTATGATGGGGACTAGAATTGAATGATGTTCTCAAATTTGGCAATAAGACGGGGGTATCAACAATCTTATTAACACAATTATTTGCACTTTTAATTAATTTGGATATATCTTATTATTACCGCTATACAAACAATTATTATGAAGTATTATTTACATTTTGGGGCGACACTCGTTTGTTTTCTGCTGGTCAATCTATGTTTATCGAGCCTTTATGCCCAAGTTGCTTTTACAAGTTATCATAAGAGAAATGGTGCAGAAACGAAACACACTGATTCGGCTTATTACATGCGTACAATTCATGTGGATGCATCGGGAAAGGATAAAGTTTATCGTGTCGAGGAGTTTTACACGCGCAATGATTCGATCAAACTCAGTGGGATCAGTACAAATGCGCTTTATCCATTTAAATTTCGCGGACGAAAGTACGAATTTTATGAACAGGGGACGTTAAAAAGCTTAGAAAACTATAGTGACGAGAGTGCTCTGATAGATTCTGCTTTTTATCTATACCCAGGTAATAAATTGGAGAAGATTGTTTTTTATCCCAGTAGCCTCGATAAAAAAGGAAAACTGAAAATAGAAGATCCTATGTATGTTGTGTACTACGATTCTCTCAACAACAAAACACTGGAAAATGGAACTGGTTTTATGCGTATAAATTATGGCTGGAGCTATGAAGAAGGGCAAATGAAAAACCATTTACGTGAAGGTGAGTGGACAGGAAAGATGGGAAAGGATAAGTTTGTTGAAACTTATTCGAATAATCAACTAGTATCAGGTACTAAAACAAAGGTTTCCGGCGAAGTTTTTAAATATGATTCGTCCAACTTTATGAGTCCTCCAGATTACCCCGGTGGAATTTCAAGACTCATGGGCTTTATCGCAAGCAACTATGTCTACCCAAGGGAGGCCATTAGTAATCAGGTGTCTGGTATTGTAATGATAGCCTTTGTGATAGATAAAGATGGCAATATAAAAGACCCAGTTGTCAAGAAAGATTTAGGTTTCGGAACAGGAGAGGAAGGCATTCGTGTGATAAAAAAAGCAGGTAAATGGAAGCCCGGCATACAGCGTGGAGAGAAAGTCAATGTGCAGTATTCGCTCCCAATCCGGTTGAACACGTCAAGATAGACCTGTTTCTAAGGCATAAAAAAGAACTATACGCAGTAATGTCTTAACTGTTCGAAATGGCGTGATGGGGTTATACTGGCAAATTAAAGAAAAATGGCTGTCCGATCTTTTTTTGGACAGCCATTTTTACGTATAAAAGTATAAAATATACTATTTTTTCAAGGCTGCTGCGCCTTTGATGATGCCCTCCACAACAGTAGGGTCTTGAAGCGTAGAAGTATCTCCTACATTGGCGATATCGTCTTCGGCAATCTTGCGTAAGATACGACGCATAATCTTTCCTGAGCGTGTTTTTGGTAGGTCATCTACAAACTGAATAATGTCTGGTTTAGCAATCGGACCGATAATACGCGAAACAGTCTCCATGATATCTTTTTTGGTTGCTTCGGCGTCCGTATGGTGGTTGGCAATGACGTAGGCATAGATACCTTGCCCTTTTACAGGGTGCGGATAACCGACAATGGCAGACTCCACAACGTCAGCGTGCATATTGATCGCATTTTCTACCTCTGCTGTGCCGATGCGATGTCCCGAAACGTTCAGTACATCATCTACACGGCCTGTGATTTTGTAATAGCCCTCCGGACTGCGGAAACATCCATCGCCCGTAAAATACATATCCTTATAAGTCGAGAAATAGGTTTGACGGCAACGGTCATGATCTCCCCATGTCGTGCGTAACATGCCTGGCCAAGGGAATTTGATACACAGATTGCCCGTAACATCATTGCCCTCAATTTCTTTTCCACTTTCATCCATCAAAGCAGGTTGAATACCCGGCATTGGGAACATGGCATAACTTGCTTTTTCGGGTGTTACTCCCGCTAATGAAGTGATCAAGTGACCGCCATTTTCTGTTTGCCAATACGTATCCACAACAGGACAGTTCTTTTTGCCAACTTTTTCATTAAACCAATTCCAGGCTTCTTCGTTGATCGGTTCTCCTACGGATCCCAAAACGCGCAAAGAAGAAAGATCGTTTTTGTCTACGAATTCGTCACCAAAAGCCATCAATGAGCGTAAAGCGGTAGGGGATGTATAAATGATATTCACCTTGAATTTATCGACAATATCCCAATAACGGCTCGCGTCAGGGAAAGTTGGCACACCTTCAAACATCAAAGAAGTAGCTCCCTGTGACAGCGGTCCATAGACAATGTAACTGTGTCCTGTAATCCAGCCAATATCTGCCGTACAGAAAAACACATCGTTTGGCTTATATTGGAACGTATTCATAAAGGTATAGCCTGTGTATACCATATAACCACCACAGGTGTGTACAACACCTTTAGGTTTACCTGTTGATCCTGATGTATAAAGGATAAATAAAGTGTCTTCAGCATCCATCTCTTCGGCTGGACATGCCGGATTTCCTTGTGTTTCTACTTTTTTGATCTCATCTTCCCACCATACATCACGACCTTTGATCATCGATACCGGTGTACGTGTACGTGTTAAAACAATTACTTTTTCAACGGTGTCGCATTGCATTAATGCATCGTCTACAATATTTTTTAGACCAATGGTTTTATTTCCGCGGTAACTACCATCTGAAGTAACGATCAGTTTGCATTCTGCATCTACGATACGATCCGCAATAGAACGTGCTGAAAAGCCTCCAAATACCACAGAGTGAATAGCACCGATACGGGCACAGGCCAATACAGCAATGACCAATTCAGGAACCATTGGTAAGTAAATACATACCCGGTCTCCTTTTTTGACGTTATTATTTTTAAGTACATTGGCAAATTGTTCTACCTTTTGCAGTAATTGCTTATAGGATAGAATGCGGTGTGCTTCATTGGGATCATTAGGTTCCCAGATGATGGCAGGTTTATCGCCATTCGCATAAATATGCCGATCAAGACAGTTTTCTGTAATATTTAATTTTGCACCCTCAAACCATTTGACATTGGGTTCTTCAAAGTTCCAGTTCAGCACTTTATTCCATTTTCTCTTCCAGAAAAAATGATCTGCAATACTCGCCCAAAACTCCTCAGGTTGTTCTACACTTCGCTTATATTCACTTTGATATTCTTCAAATGATTTTATTTGTAGGCTCATCGTTATTAGGATTATTATGAATTATTTTACTTTATATTGTTATCGTTGCGAAATTGTTTTTGATATTTCGATTTCGGTGTACAATTTAGCGGTTTTTGCCCATTTTATCAAAAAATTGATGTTTAATATAATGTTAAACTACTTTTATCTATAAGATTGTTATCTTGCAGCAAGATTTACCAAGATGTCTTTTCTAAGAAAGCTATTCTATATTACAATCTATACAAATCTCCTGATCGCTATGGCGGCCATGGCACAATGTGCACTGACTTATATCATATTCGAACGGTCAATCAATTGGTATATCGTTTTAGTAGAGGGGACAGCGACTTTATTGCTTTATAATTTTAGCCTGTGGTGGTCCAAGCCGAAGAAGCCAAAAGAATCAAAGTTCCCCCGGACACGCTGGATCTTTAATCATGAATGGGTCATGTGGTTAAACAATGGTGTAGCTTTACTGGTGCTGGGGTATTGCTTGTGGTATATCCATATTTACTCTTTTCTGTTTTTAGGATTTATTGGAATTCTAAGTTTATTATACGGAATGCCACTGTTTACTTTCCGTGATCGCAAAGTGGGGCTTCGACAAATTCCCGGTGTCAAGATCTTCCATATTGCCTTGGTCTGGGTCTGCAGTAGCGTAGTACTCCCCTACGTGGAATTGGCCAACGTAGGTGTCAAAATAGATCAGTGGGTTTTTATTGCCCTTTGCGGATTGAAGTTTATATTTTTGGTTATTTGCACCTTGCCTTTTGATATTCGGGATATCCAACAGGATTCCTATTATCACTTACGTACTTTGCCCAATATGCTGGGCGAACAAAAAGCTAAAAATCTAACTTATCTGCTGTTGGGTCTTCATTTTATTTTGATCTTGACCGTACCCTATACAGTACCTATTAAAATTGGGTTGATTCTGACGAACTTGCTCGTATTTGCCCTGCTAAAATTGGCTGTTTTCAAAACAAAAGGTCACTACCACTACGCTTATCTGCTAGACGGTAGCCTGGTGCTGCAGTTTCTGATCGTTGTTCTTGTTGGCATTTTTAATCCCGGAACGTAAGTTTTTATACATTCAAAACAACTAGACGACCTTAACGTTCGACGTCTGTAAGCATAGGACCCGCTTGATTGGATATTTTGGCAAATGGACCGTTGTAATAATTAAGATGCCAGAAAGGCGATGATCTTATCTGCGGCCACTTCCGATAATTTATAATAACTTTCAAAGGTCCATCCGGCAACATGTGGTGATAAGATTACATTATCTCTTTGAATAAGATTTGTGTACCATGTCTGTTCAGCTAGTTTCGGAAACTTTTCTACCGGTAACACATCAAATGCCGCACCGAGAATAGCGCCAGAATCGAGATGATCAAGCACTGTGGGTACCTGCACAATACCGCCACGTGCTCCGAGTAAAAAGAAAATAGGTTTTTCAAATTTAGCCAGATAATCCGCATCAATCATTCCGCGTGTTTCGTCTGTTAAAGGAATATGGAAACTGACCACATCGGCTTCCTGGTAGATCTTCTCCATAGTTGCCGCTTCTGCATACTGATCTGTGTAGTCGGTCCGGTATTTATCATAGGCGAGCACATGGACGTCAAAACCGGATAGCTTTTTTGCCATCGCCATCCCATTGTGCCCATAACCAATTAAGCCAACGGTGCGCCCCTTAAGTTCATAGCCACGGTTAGCTTCCCGAAGCCAGTGTCCCGATCTGATTTGCTGGTCGCCACGATTCAGATTGTTCATTAAACTTAACAGCATGCCGATCATATGCTCCCCCACGGCATCCCGATTGCCTTCGTTGGCCGGAATTAACTGCACGTCTCTTTGTGCAGCAATTGCATCGTCGATATTGTCCATGCCAGCACCGGCACGGGCAATAAAGCGGAGATTTGGCGCTAAGTCAAAAAAATCTTCATCGACCTGAAATTTGGAGCGGATGACCAGGCCTGAATAGTTGTGAATAATTTTCTCGGCTTCTTCCCGGCTGATATCAGGTTGATAATCGTAATGGATACCGGCCTGCTCAAATTTCTCAAGCATAATCTCATGAATGTCGTCGACGATCAGAATAGTAGTTTTCATCCAATTATTTTTTATGCGGGAACTAAATCATAGTGCTTCAGTTGAGCACTATAATTTAGCTCCCGACGTCATGATTACGGTTAATCTGCATAAAATCTACAGATAGTAGTTTGTTTAGCTGCTGTTGTTTCATGCGGTTCGGCATGATTTTCATGCAAAAATTTCGTATTCCTATCAGGAATGGATTTTCCCATTGTGCAATTTTGCCTATCCTCCAGGATGTATTGCAGATATAATTTACCCGATCCAATCGTCTTTTTTCGAACCGTTGAAAGGCTAAGGTAATCGAAGCTGCAGTTCGCAGCTCATCCATCAGTACAGCAATATCTTCAATAGCCTGACAGGCACCCTGGCCCAAGTTTGGTGTGGTGGCGTGCCCGGCATCTCCAAGCAATAATATATTGTCAAATGCAAGCTGCCTGAGCGGAGCGATGTCGATGATATCGTTTGCTATTAGCTCGCTATCCTTCGTTTCCGAGAGGATTGTTGGAATAGGAGTATGGTAATCACTGAAGTTGTCGAGCAACTCCTTTGTTTTCCAATTTTTTAAAACAGGGTTCTGTGCTTCGGTATTGATGCAAGCGTACCAATAGATACGGTTATTGACAAGCGGGGTCATGCCAAAGCGTCCTTTTGCGCCCCAGGTTTCCGTACCTTTCTCCAGCTTTATGCTGCTGTTGTCTATGGTGGCCCGCCAGCAGGTATAGCCCGAATAGCGAGGGGCGGAGCCCGGGATAAGTTGCTGCCTTAGTAGCGAATGTACTCCGTCGGCAATAAAAAGGGCTTGGCCCTGTACATGGCTTCCATCCGCAAAATAAACATGAATATCTTCGCCCACACGTTCCAAGGAAACAGCGCGTTTGCCAAGGTGGATTTGTGTGTCTGGGATTTTGGATAACAGAAACTGATGCAGGTCTGCCCGATGGATAGCAAAGTTGTCCTGTTGGTATTTTCGGCTGATTGATTTGGTGTCTGGTTCAGCCAGCATATTTCCTTTTTGATCCAGGATATTATAGGATGCAAGGTAATGTCCTATTGGAATGATCTCGTCTTTCAAGCCTAAATGTTCCAAAGCCTGCATGGCGTTGGCCGCAAGTCCGAATCCTGCACCTATGCCCTTGAGCTCGGAAGCACTCTCATAGAGATGTGCTTCAATGCCCAGCTTTGCGAGTCCTATTGCAGCACATAATCCCGCGATACCTCCACCAACGATAATAAATGTGCTGTCTGCTGTCCGCATATTAAAGACTATTTGCTATTTCATTTGTTAAGCCCACAAAATCATCGACCGTCAGTCGTTCTGCACGGAGTTCATACAGTGGATTGTCGGACATTTTATCTTTGGGAACGACACCCGAAAGTGAGTTTCGGAGGGTCTTACGACGTTGGTTGAAACCCGCTTTTACAACACGCCAAAATAATTTCTCATCACAATTCAATTGCTCACGGTCATTGCGCGTCATGCGAATAACGCCCGACAATACTTTTGGTGGTGGGTTAAATGCGCCCGCCTTGACGGTAAATAGGTATTCTACCTTATAGTATGCCTGTAAAAAGACACTTAATATGCCATATTCCTTGCTGCCCGCTTTAGCCGTACAGCGTTCGGCTACCTCTTTCTGGAACATACCCGCCATTTGAACGACGCGCTGGCGCTCATCCAAAATTTTAAAGAGAATTTGCGAAGAGATGTTATAAGGGAAATTTCCAATAACAGCCATTTTCTCACCAAAATACTGTGAAAAGTCAAGGGTTAGAAAATCACCGTGGATCAATCGTTTGCCCAATTGGGGATATTTATCATCCAAATAAGCAATAGATTCATCATCCACATCGATCAAATAGGTCTCATATTCCTCCTTCTGCAGGAGAAAATCCGAAAGCACCCCCATTCCTGGACCTACTTCAAGCACCTGGCTAAAACCCAATTTAGGATCCAATGCTTCCACAATCTTTTGTGCAGCATTTTTGTCGTTCAAGAAATGCTGTCCTAAATGTTTTTTTGCTCTTACTGTACTCATGTTGCAAAAGTAAAAAATAAATAAGTGAAAAAGAACAATAAGCCCTGGCTGTATGAATTCATGTCGTGCTGAGAACTACGCTATACTTACTACTCTATACTTAATATGTTATTCTAAGAAAAAAAATCCCTATTTTTGAATCAAAGCATTTAAACAGAATGAGCGATAAATTAAAAATCGGAATTACCGTAGGCGATATTAACGGCATTGGACTTGAAGTAATCATTAAATCTTTGGTAGATCAACGTATGTGTGACTTCTTTACGCCAGTGGTTTACGGAAACACAAAGGTTGCTTCTTTTCACCGTAAAGCGATCGGGGTAAATGATTTTAGCTTTAATGTTATTAATGATGCTGAGCAGGCGCATTCCAAAAGAGCAAATATGATCAATTGCTGGCAGGAAGATGTCAAGATTTCGTTGGGTGAAGAAAACGAAATTGGCGGTAAATATGCTTTTCTATCCCTGGAGAAAGCCGTTGAAGATCTAAAAGCGGGTAAAATCGATGCTTTGGTGACGGCTCCTATCAATAAGCATAACATTCAGCAGGAGGGATTTCAATTTCCGGGTCATACCGAATACCTGCAAGCCAAAGTTGGAGCCGATGATGTGCTGATGTTTATGGTATGTGATGAATTGCGTATTGGCGTGGTGACAGGTCACATCCCCTTGCATGAAGTCGCTACTCATATTACCGAAGAAGCCATTCTTAAGAAACTTGCACTGATGAATGACTCTTTAAAGAAAGATTTTTGGATTGAAAAACCTAAGATTGCAGTATTGGGACTTAATCCGCATGCTGGTGATCATGGGATTATTGGCACCGAAGATGATCAAATCATTAGGCCTACGGTAGAAAAGGCAAACGAACAGGGGATCTTCTGTTTTGGCCCTTACCCAGCCGATGGTTTTTTTGCAAAAGGGGCTTATGAAAAATTTGATGCGGTATTGGCGATGTACCACGATCAAGGGTTAATTCCTTTTAAACATATCGCTAAAGGCGCTGGTGTGAACTATACTGCTGGTCTACCCATCGTACGTACTTCGCCGGATCATGGTACGGGCTATGATATCGCGGGAAAAAATCTAGCTTCCGAAAGCTCTTTTGTAGAAGCCATTTTTTCAGCTTTGCACATTGTAAAGCACCGTCGTGAACAAGCCGAGTTACTTAAAAATCCACTTGCTTTCCGTAAATTATCCAAAGATAGGGATTAGGGGAAAAAATTGTTACTTTTGCAAACTGTTTGGTTTTTTACCTGCTGTTTTGACTATGTACGATAATTTACAACATCCAATCTTTTCTATCATTAAGGAACTCGCCGAGACAACAAATACCGAATGCTATGTCATTGGTGGGTATGTTCGCGACTATATCATGAAGCGTCCTTTTAAGAATGATGTTGATATTGTTGTTGTCGGTAGCGGTATTGAATTTGCGACTTTATTGGGTGAAAAGTTGCATACTAAAGTTGCAGTATATAAGAATTTTGGCACAGCAATGCTTGTCTATGAAGGACTGAATGTAGAGTTTGTCGGTGCGCGAAGGGAATCCTACCGTGCCAATTCACGTAAACCTATTGTAGAAGATGGTACCTTAGCCGATGATCAAAATCGCCGTGATTTTACGATCAATGCCATGGCATTTTCGTTAAATAAGTCCGATTACGGCACTTTAGTTGATCCATTTGAAGGTATACAAGATCTTGAGCACCGTCTAATTCGGACGCCCTTAGATCCGATAGAAACGTTTTCTGATGATCCATTGCGGATGATGCGGGCTATTCGCTTCGCTACACAGTTAAATTTTAAAATTGCTATCGAAGCCATTACAGCGATCACCGATACCAAAGAGCGTATAAAAATTATTTCTAAAGAACGGATTATCGATGAAATCAATAAAATTATTCTTTCCCCAAAACCGTCGGTAGGTTTCAAATACCTATTTGATACGGGGCTATTGGAATTGATATTTCCGGCGATGTATAATTTACATGGTGTGGATGTTATTGATGGCAAGGGGCATAAAGATAATTTCTATCATACCTTGGAAGTGCTGGATAATGTGTGCGAACTATCAGATGATCTCTGGTTACGTTGGGCAGCCATTATGCATGATATTGCTAAACCGGCTACAAAACGTTTTGATAAAAAGCTCGGTTGGACTTTCCACGGCCATGAAGATCGTGGTGCCCGGATGGTGCCTAAACTTTTTGCTGAATTGAAGCTTCCGCTCAATGAGAAGATGAAATTTGTTCAGAAACTTGTACAATTGCATCTTCGGCCGATTGTCTTGGCACAAGATATCGTAACAGATTCTGCGGTACGTCGTCTGCTGTTTGAGGCTGGCGATGATATTGAAGCCCTGATGATGCTGTGTCATGCAGATGTGACGACAAAAAATGAGTTTAAAAAGAAAAAATATCGCCAGAACTTCGAGCTTGTCAAACAAAAACTGAAGGACGTGGAAGAACGGGATAAAGTCCGGAACTGGCAGCCACCAATTAGCGGAGAAGATATTATGGTCTTGTTTGGCTTAGCTCCGGGTCGTACTGTAGGACAACTGAAAAACTTGATCCGAGAAGCCATTCTGGAAGGTGAAATTCCAAATTCCCGGGTAGAGGCTTATCAGTTTTTGGTGAAAAAAGGCGGGGAAATGAACCTGACGATCAAACAAGAAATCCCATTGGAAATTTCCAATTCTTAAAATATAGTATTATTTTTAAAAGGTTAAAAGAAGAAAATAGCAGAGATGGCAATTTATAGATTTAGAGTTACTTTTGAAGATTATGAAGATGTATATCGTGAAATCGACATGCCTTCAAAAAGTACATTTATAGAGCTACATGAGGAAATCCATAAATCAACAGGGTATGCTGCAGATGCATCTTCCTCTTTCTATGTGAGCAATGATCAATGGAAAAAGGGAACAGAGATCGCATTTAAGCCTACACAGCGTAAGAAAGATGCTGAGGTGTTGTTGATGGAGAATATCCGTTTAAGTAAGTTTATCGATGATCCACATCAGAAATTTTACTACGTTTACAATTTTGATCGTCCTTATGATTTTCAGGTTGAGCTGATCAAGATTCTAAAAGAAGAGGATGGCAAGGATTATCCGGCGCTGTTTAAGTCTATGGGTCAGGTTCCTAAAACAATGACTGCGGCTAATTTTCCAGTATCAGATGCTGTTGAAGAGGATGAGTATGTGGAGGAGGATGATACACAATATGGTGTAGACGACGAAGACGAACTGGACGGCTTTGATAGCGATGATGAGGAGGAAGATGAAGATGGGGGAGAAGAGCGTGAGGAATCCAACGGCTACGAAGACGAATATTAATTAAGAATACTTCACAGGCCCTTTTCAGTCTGTGGAGTGCTATATTATATGGCAAATAAAAAAACATTGATAGCCATTGTGGGGCCAACTGCTGTTGGTAAGACTGCAATGGCTATTTCATTGGCTCAATATTATAAAACAGCGATAATTTCCGCAGATTCCCGTCAGTTCTATCGGGAAATGTCTATAGGTACAGCAAAGCCTGATCCGGAAGAACTTCAGGCTGCACCACATTATTTTATCGACTCGCATACGATCACGCAGGATTATTCTGCAGGAGATTTTGAGCGGGAGGCCTTACAGAAACTAGAAGAGTTATTCCAATTGCATGAGGTCGTGATTATGGTAGGTGGTTCCGGCTTATTTGTCCGCGCTTTATGTGAAGGATTGGATGATCTGCCTAAGGCTGGTGATGAAGTGCGCGAGCGACTTAATCATGAACTTGCCACTAATGGATTGGAAGTCTTAAAAGATCGATTGAAAAGCATCGATCCTGCCTATTTTGAAACTGCAGACATCGATAATCCACAACGTGTAGTTCGGGCTCTTGAAGTTTTTGAGGCGACAGGCAAACCAATGTCCTTTTATCACAAAAAGGAAGTTGAGAAAAGACCTTTTGACGTACTTACAATAGGATTGCATATGGATCGGGCTCAGTTGTACGAAAGGATCAATTTGCGTGTGGATTTGATGTTGGCCAAGGGCTTATTGGATGAAGTGAAAGCTTTACTTCCCTTCAGGACGAAGCCTGCATTGCTCACTGTTGGTTATGCTGAATTGTTTGATTATCTGGATGGAAAACAATCTTTGGCAGAAGCTGTAGAAAAAATCAAGCAAAATTCGAGGCGTTATGCCAAGCGGCAGATCACCTGGTTTAAAAAATATGGTCATACACACTGGTTCCAATCCCAGGAGACAGACGCTATCATTGATTTTATTCAAAAGGAGCTGAGGGGAGAGCATTCCTAAGGATCTGACTGGAGAGAACTTGGGGTTTAGATAGATGAAATAAAAAAAGCCTTTGTTATTAATAACAAAGGCTTTTTTTATTTCATCGTGGAAATTACTTCACTAAATAGTTCCATCCGAATGGATCTTCTACTTTGCCATAACGCAAGTCGTTAAGGTAATTCAAAACACGATTTGAAAACTCGCGGCCCTCTACTGGCGGCAAGTGATAGTCTTGGCCTTCAAAACCGATACGGCTAATATCTGTGATCGTTGCTGCAGTACCAGCTGCGAAAGCTTCCGTTACTGTACCGGCTTTAATACCGTCAATTAGTTCTTGAATAGATACCTTTCTCTGCTCGGCTTTATAACCCCATTTCTCCGCCAATTCCATAATTGTACGGCGTGTTACACCGTGTAAGATGGTATCACCATGTGGTGTGATAATCGTATCTCCAATGCGGAAAATAAGATTTGCCGTACCTGCTTCTTCAATATATTTATGTTCAGAAGCATCTGTCCACATAATTTGGTCATAACCTTCGTCATTAGCCAATTGTGTTGGGTAAAGCGATAAGGCATAGTTACCTGCATTTTTAGAAAAACCAACACCACCCTCTGCTGCACGTGTATAGTAGGTCTCAACTTTTAAGCTGATTGCTTTGCTGTAATATGCGCCTACAGGGCCAGTGATAATGATAAATTTGTATGACTTAGAAGGGTGTACACCTAATGCTGCTTCTGTTGCGAACATAAAAGGACGGATGTACAATGATGAACCTTCTTTTGCCGGGATCCAGTTACGGTCGATGTCCAATAGTTTGCTTAGACCATCCATAAAAATTTCCTCAGGTACCTCCGGCATTTGAAGACGTGCGGCAGATTTGTTGAATCTTTCCCAGTTTCTGTCCGGACGGAAGATACTCACTGTTCCATCTGCAAATTTATAAGCTTTGATTCCTTCAAAGATCGCTTGACCATAATGTAATGCGGACATCGAAGGACTAATACTGATATCTCCATAAGGGACGATGCTGACATCTTTCCATTCACCGTCATCATAGTTTGCGACCAGCATGTGGTCGGATAAAATCTTTCCGAATTTTAGATTGTCGAAATCTACTTGCGAGAGTCTTGAATTTTGAGTTGGCTCTACGCGAATTGAATAGTTCTCTGTCGCGTTCATCTTATTTTTTAATTACTTAGGCTAAGTTAGGAAAAAAATGAAATATAAGTTGCACGTATACGTGTATAATTTACCCGCTTGGCTATGCCTTTTATTTCGGACAGTTGTTCCCTATTTTACTACACTTTTTTTTGAAATGGAAGAATTTAACTTCATATCTCTCGGTTAGTCTGTATTAATAATTAAATGTGTTAATTTTTTATTAATTAACACGGTTATTTCATATTATGGCATAAAGTTTGGCTGTAAAGAATGCGGTCCTTTAGATGGGCTTTTTGGTCCGCAGTAACGCTATAAAATCACTTATCATAAAAATAAACTTAGTATGGAATTGACTCACAGTCTTAACAAAAGTAGTGAAGTAACATCAGGTGATAATCGCTCAGTGTTACAGGGTGAAGTTGAAGTTCAGAAGAAAGGTATTTCTATGAATTTTATCCTTGGTTTTTTTGTTTTTTTATATAAAACGGCAATTAAACCTTAACAAACCTCCATTATAGTCTAAGCATTCTTTAGCTTAGCCATCAGACGAACGCAAAGCCGTTCTCAAAAAACAACAAAACAGCAATATGAGATTAGCCAAAATATAGGGAAACCCAGGAAATTTTGGCTAATCTCCAGCCGAAAGCACTGATTTTATTCAGCTAATATCTTTAATAAAGGATCGAGGTATTCGCGGCTATTGCTTAATCTTGGAACCTTATTTTGTCCACCTAGCTTACCTCTCGATTTCATCCATTTATAGAATGTATCTTCGGGCGCATTGTGTACAATAGGTGGACGAAGAGCCATATTCTTAAAACGTTTGGCGTCGTAATCGGAATTGATTTCACGGAGTTTTGCGTCTAATATTTCACAAAAACGCTTAAAATCATTGGGTTGTTGCTCAAATTCGATCACCCATTCATGTGCTCCAGCTTCAGCATCTTTAAAATACACAGGTCCGGCTGTATAATCTTTTATACGTGCCTGTGTTAATTTGCTCGCTTCGGCCAGCGCCTGTTCGGCATTGTCAACAATAACCTCTTCACCAAAGGTATTAATATATTGTTTGGTTCGTCCAGAGATCTGAAAACGATATGGCGATAATGAAGTGAATTTGATGGTATCTCCGATTTTATAACGCCATAAACCAGCGTTGGTCGAGATGATTAATGCATAGTTTTTACCGAGCTCCACCTGATCCAAACGTAAAGTGGACGGATTTTCCTCGTGCATTCGCTCTGTCGGTAAGAATTCGTAATAAATACCATAATCTAACATGAGCAGAAGATCTTCCGAATCAGATTGATCCTGTAAACCAAAATACCCTTCTGAGGCATTATAATTCTCAAGATAATACATGTTGTCCGAAGGGATCAATTTTTGGAATTGCTCGCGGTATGGCTTGAAGCTCACCCCGCCATGTCCATAAAACTCTAGGTTTGGCCAGACCTCCAAGAGGTTGTCTTTGCCTGTAATTTCAAGGATACGCTTGGCCATAACAATATTCCAGGTCGGTACGCCGGCTAGGCTGGTTACGTTTTCTTTAATCGTTATTTGGGCAATTTGCTCAATTTTCTCCTCAAAGTTGGGATTTAAAGTAACCTCCATATTGGGAGTTCGCTTAAATTCAGCCCAAAAAGGAAGGTTACGGATGAGGATCGATGAAAGGTCCCCATAATAGGAATCTGGACTGAAGTTGTTTATTTGCGAGGATCCGCCAATAACGACAGATTTTCCGGTAAAAACGCGGTTTTCGGGTCTATTATGGCAATAGATCGTCAGCATATCCTTGCCGCCCTGAAAGTGACATTCCTCAAGCGCTTCTTCGCTGACAGGAATAAATTTGCTGCGATCAGATGTGGTACCCGAGGATTTTGCAAACCATTTGATATCGGAGGGCCACAGGATATTCTGTTCGCCTTTTATCATGCGGTCAACATAACCTTTGATATCATCATAATCCTGTATTGGGACACGTTCCTTGAAAATCTCTGGTGTCAATATACTGGTGTAGTCGTATTTTTTCCCCCATTCCGTCGCCTCAGCAGTGGCAATTAAACTTTGAAACCATTCTTCTTGTACATCGTGTGGGTATTTCATGAAAAGTTCAATCTGGTGGATTCTTTTTTTCATGAACCAAGTAAAAATGGAGTTTAATAAGGCCATAGGGGGAGATCTGCTTTAATCTTTAAAATTTTTTCCTTCTTAATTCAAAATGCCGACCGAGGTAAAATTTACGGGCGAGCTCATTATCTGCAATTTCCTCAGGTGTACCTGTCAGCATGATCTTTCCTTCAGTCAGGAGATAGGCCCTGTCCGTGATGGATAATGTTTCCTGTACATTGTGATCGGTAATTAAAATGCCGATATTACGGGTTTTGAGTTTGGCCACAATCGTCTGAATTTCTTCCACGGCGATCGGGTCAACCCCTGCAAAAGGCTCATCCAAAAGTATAAAGGATGGATTTGCAGCTAATGCTCTCGCAATTTCGGTACGTCGACGCTCCCCTCCGGATAATAAGTCACCTCTGTTTTTACGGACACGGTGTAAACTGAATTCGGTAAGCAATTCTTCCAGTTTCGCCAGACGCTCCTCTTTATTCGGGTAGTGGATTTCTAATACAGCCAAGATATTGTTTTCTACAGAAAGTTTCCGAAAGACGGAAGCCTCTTGGGCTAAATACCCTATGCCACGTTGAGCACGCTGGTACATTGCATCTTGCGTAATTTCTTGATCATCGAGGAATACTTTACCTTCATTGGGCTTGATAAGACCAACAATCATATAGAAAGAGGTGGTTTTTCCTGCTCCATTAGGCCCCAATAGTCCGACAATCTCTCCTTGTTCTACATGGAAGGAAACATTGTTGACAACGGTGCGTTGTTTGTATTTTTTTATGAGATGTTCTGCCTTTAAAATCATCTTCGTGGAATGTCTTGTGTTTTATGGTATGCTTTCATACGTGGTATTCAATCCAGTATGTGGGTTCTTTGCCTCGGACAAATCTTGTGTAAATATATTTAATATCTTCTTACTATTGCAATACTAATACTTAATCCCTTTGATGTTTAGCTGTAAGTTTCTTTTGTTGCGCCACACATTCTCTTCAATGCTGTAGCAGATGTCGAAACTTTGTCCGGAATTGATATGCGTGATATGTTCGGCCAGACCAAAACCGATACAGTCAAATGAAGGGGAGTCTTCCTGAACAACCGTCATTTTGAGATGATTGGTACCTACTATAAAGGCTTGTCCTACTGCGTTTACTTTTTTACTGAGGAAAATAGGGGCTTCATTCTGGGGACCGAAAGGTTCAAACTGTTGGAGAATCCGAAAGAATTTAGCGTCGATGTCCTTCAATGCTAATTTTGCATCGATTAAAATTTCCTGCGTAAGCATTTCCGGACTGATACGTCGCGATACCACTTCCTCAAAACGATCTTGGAATAATGTGACATTATCTAAGGACATCGTTAGTCCAGCAGCATATTTATGACCACCAAATTGTTCCAATAGATCAGCGCATTCACTCAACGCCTCATATAAATCAAAACCCAGTACCGAACGGCAGGAACCTGCAATATGACCATTTGTTTCAGTCAATATAATTGTCGGACGGTAATATTTCTCGGTCAGGCGAGAGGCTACGATGCCAATGACCCCCTTGTGCCAGTCGGCTTTATACAATACCGTGGATTTTCGGCTTTTAAGTAGGGCATTATCTTCAATGAGCGCTAGTGCTTCTTCTGTTATTTTGAGGTCAAAGTCTTTACGGACATTATTTTGATCGTCTATGCTCGAACTAAAATCTTTGGCTTCTTGCAGCGATTTGGAAATCAACAGTTTGACGGCATCTTTAGCGTGATCTATTCTGCCCGCAGCATTAATACGGGGTCCGATTTGGAATACAATGTCAT
Organism: Sphingobacterium sp.; assembly: GCA_031286695.1. Lineage (GTDB taxonomy): Bacteria > Bacteroidota > Bacteroidia > Sphingobacteriales > Sphingobacteriaceae > Sphingobacterium. Next base: position 672,157 of record JAITTY010000011.1, read on the forward strand.
TAACAGTAAAGATCTTTGTTCGATTATTTGATAAATCAATCAGTGCCTTTAGTCCAACGCAGGGATTCGTATTGAGTTTAATAAGGCCAAAGTGGCTGAGTATTCTATTTTCACCGGTAATAGGAACAATGTCCGAAGCAATACTCACGGCGACAAGATCCAAAAACTGATAACAGGCATTGATATCCATGCCGTTGGTCAGGATAAAAGCTTGAATTATCTTAAAGCCAATTCCACAGCCCGAAAGTTCTTTGTAAGGGTACTCACAATCCACACGCTTGGGATCCAATACGGCATAAGCCTTGGGTAGCTCTTCACCAGGGAGGTGATGATCGCCTATAATGAAATCAATTCCTTTGCTGTTTGCGTAATCTATTTTATCGATTGCCTTGATACCGCAGTCCAGGGCGATAATCAAGCTGAAACCATTGGCTGCTGCGTAGTCGATTCCTTGTGTAGAGATGCCATAACCTTCGGCATAGCGGTCTGGGATATAAAACTCCAGCTGGCTATGAAATTCCCTGAAAAAACTATAAACAACGGCTACCGCAGTTGTACCATCCACATCATAGTCTCCATAGATCAGAATTTTTTCTTTGTTGCCGATGGCCTGGATAATACGGGTGATGGCTTTCTCCATATCCCGCATCAAAAATGGATCGTGCAAATCCGATAATTGAGGTCTAAAAAACTGCTTTGATTCGTCAAAGGTCTCAATTCCCCTGCTTACGAGCAACTCTGCTAATACAGTGTTGATGTTTAATTCCTCGCGCAGGTTGTTGGTTATTTTGACATCAGTTTTAGATTTTAGTACCCACCTTTTTTGCATATCTTTGCACAATATTTTAAGTGTAAATATACGTTTTAAGGCTGGACTTACCTAATTCCTAAACCTGGTATTGGTCTGCTGTTGCTTAACGTGCATATTCCCAATGTTTTAAATATGGTGCAGGCTTATTCTTTATATGAAGGTTCTTTTTCAGTAGACAAAAGCAGAAAATTTATACCTTTTGACCCGTCAATAGACAATCCACAGGACCGGCCAGGTTCCCTATTTATCCAAGTTCACCCTTTTTTGATTGAAACTGACGCAGGGCTTGTGCTATGCGATACTGGTTTGGGCTATACCGATAAAAATGGCGGGCTGCAGTTGCATCATAATATCCGTAAATTGGGTTTCAGACCAGATGATGTGAAATATGTTTTAATGTCTCATCTTCATAAAGATCATACTGGTGGGATGGTGACATTTGAAAACGGGACTGGTCGGATTGCATTTCCAGAAGCCGAATATATCGTCCAACGTGGCGAATGGGAAGACGCCTATTCAGGCATCTCCAGTTCATACAGGACCGAGATTTTTGATGTGATTCAACGCAGTGGAAATTTGGTTTTGGTGGAAGGTGAAGGAAGAATAAATACAGAAATCAGCTTCGCGCTCAATGGTGGACATACCGCACATCATCAGGCATTTCATATTCAAACGAGTGATCAGCATTATTTCTTTGGCGGTGATGTGCTGCCTGAGCCCGAAGAGATTTTTCATAACTATGTTGCCAAATATGATTTTGATGGCCGGCACTCTAAAGAGCTGCGTCAGGAGTACTGGGTTGAAGGTGCAGTAGCAGGCTGGATTTTTTTATTTTACCATTCAAAAAATATCACCATTGGCCGTAGTCAGATCCGAGAAGATGGAACCTATAAACTGATTGACGCGAAGTCATAAAAGAAAAACCTCCATGGCCTATTCGGCACATGAAGGTTTTTAGGAAGGTTTTAGTAGCCTGGATTTTGCGGGAAGGCTGCACCGGTATTACTGTCAATAACTTCCTGTGGTATCGGCCAAAGAATAAATTCTTTCTTGACGACGGCTTTTGACTGCGGATTCAGTGTTTGCACCCGACGTAGGAAAATATCCTCGCCAAAACGGGCAAGTGTCATGCGGCGCATTTCCTCGCCAATAAGTTCTCTTGCGCGTTCGTCTAGAATGAAGTCTGCATTAACCGCTGAAGCATCGATTAGTGAGGCTTTCGCACGGGCACGGACAGCATTGATGGCATCTTTCGCTTGTGCGGGTTTATTGGCACGCCAGTAAGCTTCAGCCAACAGCAGGTAAGTCTCCGCCAAACGCACTTTCACGCGATCCTTCATATTTCCTTCAAATGCGGGATCTACAGCTGTTTTTCCATAGAAAAATTTGGTTGTTGTCGGGAAGACATTGCCCGACTCCTTGATCGCGTCTGTAAGTTCGATTTTCTTTCCATAGAGTTCAGGTACGGAAGGATCGTTATAATACCAATCACGTTTGATATTGAAAGAGGAGTTTCTGACATCTTGTTTTTCATAACTATCCAGCCACCATTGATAAGGACGTACATGACCAAGACCTCTTCCACCAAGGGAATCAGCCAAAGCAAATCCTTTTTGCTGTGAATAGAAAGGTACCCAGGCACGTTTGCTCCAATCGGTGTAACGGTCACCGCCGCCTTGTGTGTTGTACTCTAATTGGATGGCCCAGATTGTTTCTTGGTTACCAGAACCTCGATTTTGATTGTTTTCGATAAACATATCGTGGAAATAATCTCCAGCTTTATCTTTTTCGGCGCCGAATCGCTGGTCATTTAATTTAAAGAAACCGCTTTGAATCACTTTGTTGGCTGCCTCCGCAGCTAGATCTGGCTGTCCAGCTTCGATATATGCCTCTGCAAGGTAGTGTAAGGCAGCCCATTTTGTCAATTTACCCTCCTGAATGGTTCCTGGATTGTCAGGTAGATTTTCGCTCGCGTATTTAAGGTCTTCAATCATGTGCGTCAAGATTTCAGCTTTCGGTGTGCGGGTGAAATCGCGGCGTGGTGTTTCGGATACTTTGTCTACCCAAGGCACATCGCCATACAGATTGATTAAGTAACGATAGCTATAGGCGCGGAAGAAACGGGCCGTGGCTTCCACACGTTTTGGATCGTTTTCTTTGTCTGTCCAGCTGATACCATCCTTTTTTAGGGCCTCTAGGATCGTATTGGTATTACCAATAAATCCGTAGGCATATTTCCAATAATTGCGGACATAAGACGAAGCAGGATTTAGCGTATAATTGCTAAAAGGAGCCAATGTAGCGTCTGTACCTGTGGTTTTGATGGCAACAATATCTGTTCCAACCTGTAGTGCCTCTTGCGGAGTTGCTCCCTGGGAAAAAATACTTCCGTTCCAGGTCAGGAACTCCATGCGGGCATAAGAATATAAGCCATTTAGACCAGTTTCGAATCCTTTTGTATTAATATAAGTATTATCTGGCGATTGAAAACTGCTGGTGTCTTCATTTAAGAAGTTCTTGCTGCAGCCTGTGAAAAGTAAGGCGAGGCCAGCTAGCATTGTATATAAAGTTGTATTTCTTTTCTTCATGATGTTGATGTGTTTAGAATTGGACATTTACTCCCAATGAGAATGTTCTCGCAACAGGATAAGGGCTGGCAATATTTGTCGTTGTTGGATTACCTGTCGTCGAACTTACGCTCAATGCCTCTACGTTGTAACCTTTGATTTTGGAGAATGTATAAAGGTTACGGGCGTTGATAAATGCTTTAATAGAAGATAGATTCAGTTTTTTTAGAAAATCTCCATCAAAGGTATAACCTAGGCTAAAGTCTCTGATTCGCCAGTACGATGAATTGATGTAGTAGGTGTGGTTGTTTACAGGAGTGTATCCAGGCGATGGAATATCTGTATTTGTATTCTCTGGTGTCCAGTAAGGCATATCAGCAAGGTAATTTGCCCCATTATTAGGTAAGAAACGTTCGATATTTTTGAAATCATCTACTTTCGTCCCACCAAAAGCTCCATTCATAAAGAATGATAGGGAGAAATTCTTATAGGTGAAATCATTGCCGATACCTAGTGTATAAGGGGATATTTTGTTTCCCATCATGGTGCGGTCACTGGCATCAATTTTACCATCGTTATTCAAATCTGCTAGCTTGGCGTCGCCGGGTTTCGCTTTAGGTTGATAGGAGTTTGCGATGTCGTCGCCCTCTTGCCATACACCAATGACCTTATAGTCGTAGAAAATACGAATTGGCTTTCCGATTAACCAGGCATTGGTCAAATCGTCTTTTCCATCAGCGCGCAGTTTCGTGATTTTGTTGTTGTTATAGGCAAAGGTTGTATTAACATTCCATTGGAAATTATCGTTTTTGACCGGTATGGCATTCAAAGTAACTTCGATTCCTTTATTGGAGGTCTCCCCGATATTGGTTAAAATGGTATTATAACCATTCATGACAGGGACCTGTTCGCTTAATAAAAGATCCGATGTTTTGGATGAATAGTAATCGATCGTTCCGGAAAGTCTATTTTTAAGGATACCAAAATCTAAACCAAGGTTTAACGAAGCTGTAGTCTCCCAAGTTAGATTGCTTCCACGGCCATTGAAATTCATCACAAGTCCTTTGACCGGGTCAAGACCATAGATATAATCTACGTTGGTCAGACGGTCGTAAGTTTGGTAAGGTGATACGGCCTGGTTTCCATTTTTACCATAAGAAACACGAAGTTTTAACAGATCGAAATAGTCCTGCACATTTCCTTCTTTAGAAATTACCCAGGCTCCTGCAATGGATGGGAAAAATGCATATCGGTTGTTGACAGAGAATGCACTATAACCATCCGAACGACCGGTCAAAGTTAATAGGTAACGATCCTTAAAAGCATAGTTGATTCTTCCCATATAGGAAATCATGGCCGTATTTTGGAGGTTGGATTCGATCTTAAGGTTTTTTGACGCAGAAGCCATGTTGTTATACCCAGCATCTGATACAAAATCGTCTCCATTCATCTTCGAGGTTTTGAGATTTGTTTTCTGTGAAGAATAGAGGCCCACGACATTGATCTTGTGGTCACCAAAGGTACGATCATAGGTCAAGAGATTTTCCCAGGTCCAATCCCAGAAATGCTCATTGTAAATTGAACCGGTACCATTCACGCCACGTCCAGTAACTGTATTTGAACCGTAGTAAGAGTTTTCGTTGATATTTCTGTAGTTTGTTCCGAAAGTAGTTTTGAAACTTAATCCTTCAATAGGGAGTTTCACATCAAGCCAGGTATTGGCATAGACTGTTCTTCGTGTCTGATCCCATTGGCCTTTTTCGTCTGCGAAAGGATGTGCCCAAAGTGTTTGTGCGTACATTGGGTACGTAACAGCAGTACCATCAGCCTCGCGGTTTTTACTATAAGGAGCGAGTTTGACAACGCTCTCAAGGTTGGGTTGCACGCCATCGCGGTTGCCTTGCGACGCTTGCATGGTCATTCCTAACTTTAACCAGGAGCTTAAACTCTGGTTGAGATTTAGGTTGACATTGTATCTTTCATACGGGGTGTTTTTTACCACGCCATCTTGATTGAGGTAACTGACAGAAGCATAATAATCGGATTTATCCGTTCCGCCTGAAAAGCTGAGCTGATGTTCCTGAACTGGCGCTCCGCTATTGAATACTTCATCCTGCCAATTGACTTCTTCCCCTTTTTTGTACTGTTCCAAAACGTTGGCAAAAAGATAATTCTCCGGATTCAGCTGGTCGCCGGTTTTTCCTTTTGAAGCCTGGTAATCACGCATAAATTGGATGTACTGTGGGCCATTCATCAATTTAAGGCGGCGTTCTACACTTTGAACCCCAAAATAACCATTGTAATTGATGCGCGCTTTTCCTGCTGCTCCTTTTTTCGATGTGATTAGGATGACACCATTTGCCGCTCTTGAACCATAGATTGCAGTAGACGAAGCATCTTTCAATACGGAAATACTGGCAATTGTATTGGAGGAGATATCACCTAGGGAACCGCTAAAAGGAATACCATCTAAGATAATTAACGGGGCGTTGGAAGCTGAGATCGAGTTCTCGCCCCGAATATTGATGGATGCTGTTTCTCCGGGTTTGGCAGATCCTGAATTGATCGCTAGACCAGAAATTTTACCTTGAAGTTTGTCGACAACATTTGGAGAGTTTATTCGTTCCAGTGATTTTGCTTCTACTGTCGCGATACTTCCTGTTAAATCGCTTTTCTTCTGCTTTCCATAACCTACGACCACGACTTCATCCAAAACATCCTCGGACTTCGTCAAGGTTATTTGTGCTGCTTGTGATGCAGAAACTTCTTTCGCTGTAAATCCGATGGAGTTAAATGTGAGGATGGCACTCTTTGAACTGACGCTCAGGGAGAAGACGCCGTCTTGATTGGTTGTTGTTGCTGCCGCTTTGCCTTTCTCGGAAACGGTAACGCCGCTTATTGGTTTTCCGGTTTCGTCAACGACCTTGCCGGAGATAACTTGCTGGAAAGGTGAACGAACGGTTATAGCAACCAAATTGCGTGGATTTGCTACCCCGCAAATAGGTGCTGCTAATGACAAGATTGATAAGGGTGTCAGTAGGATGAGATGACTCTTTTTGACCATAGGTGTGTAATTTAGATTCAGTAAGTGTGTAATTTAGATTCAGCAATTATAAAGAAATAAAGCGTTGTCAATTCTTTGCTTGTTGGAACAAACGATTGCATGAACTACGAAAACGTTATAGAAATCGGCATTTGTAATGAAAATGGAAGCTAATTGGATCTGGTCCGATCTGATCTAACAGGCTAAGCGTTTGAGCTGACACTTTAACAGCTAGGAAGTAGACTTAGTAGGGTGTTTAAGATGGAGTTGTCAAGTAGTCTTAGGTAGAAAATCTGGAAAAATAGGTTAAAAAGGTTGTTTTTCAGCTGTTTTTTTAGTATTTTGGGATAATTTGCTTCTTTTAGCCCATTCCGTCAGATGCCTGCGGATTCGTTTAAGATTGATTTTTTGGGTAAATTTGTATTTTAGTAGCTAAGGGCTAACGCTGTTTTTTCTGAAAGCAGTTATTTTTATTGATTCGTGTTTTTTTAAGAGGTATCAATGAGCTTGTTGCACTTGGTTATTGGCAAGAAAGAACCTTTTTTGTTTCCATCACTTTTGGAGCACACAAAATTTTGGAGGTTTTATTATTAGTATTTATTTAAATAGAAGATTATGTCTATTGTAAGAGAGTCCGATCTGATTGGAATTGGAAAAAAATTTCAAATTGAAACCGATGCTGGAGACAACATGGTTGTTGTTATCCATGACGATGGCAGACGGGAACTTTATCGCTATGATGACGAGGAGCACGAGTCACGTTGCGTTATGACGCTAAATGACGATGAATCTCGTCAGATCGCAGGTATTATTGGTGGCCTGTCCTACAAGCCAAAGGCTTTGGAGACAATTGAGGTTGCTTTGGACGATTTACGTATAGAATGGTACAAGGTAGAGGGTAAAAATGAAGGTGCCGGAAAGACAATTGGCGAGCTGGAAGTTCGTCAGCGTACCGGTGCTTCGATCATTGCTGGCATACGGGATGATGACACGGTTATCAATCCTGGACCATCTTATTTGATTAGCCCGGGTACAACCCTCGTCATTGCCGGAAAGAAGAATAATATCAAACTTTTAAAGGAAATTTTACTGTAATTTATGCTATCACATACCTTAATTCTGGAAATTGGAATCGCTGTAGGACTTGTTGCCATTGTTGGCCTGATTGCCAATAAGCTTAAGTTTTCTGTTATTCCGTTTTTCATTATCATAGGTATGGTGTTGGGGCAGCACGCCCCGCAAGTTGGCATGGTGGATTTAACATTTACAGAAAGTAAGCCCTTTATAGATTTCATGGGGCGGTTGGGCGTATTGTTCCTGCTGTTCTACCTTGGCCTTGAGTTTTCAGTCAATCGGCTTATTAAGTCCGGTAAAGCAATTGTGACCGGAGGGACAATTTATGTCTTACTGAATTTTACCTCAGGCTTATTGATCGGATGGTTAATGGATATGCCTTTTAAAGAAATGATGGTGCTATGTGGCATTATGACAAGTTCATCCACAGCTATTGTTGCAAAGGTTCTGACAGATCTTAAACGTACGGCTAACCCTGAGACAGAGGTTATTATGGGGATGATTATGTTCGACGATCTGTTTATCGCAATGCATATTTCTTTTCTTTCGGGTCTGATACTGACGGGGAGCAGTTCGTTTTGGACAGTTGCCGGTACTTCGCTGCTTGCCTTGGGATTTATATTGACCTTTTTGATCTTGGGCAGAAAACTGGTTCCTTCGATCGACCGTCTATTGAAAGAGAAAACTTCCGAATTATTCATATTGATCATCTTTGCGCTCCTTTTTATTGTCGCGGGATTTTCCGAAACGATTCATGTGGCAGAGGCTATTGGCGCGTTGATGGCCGGATTGGTACTGGCGGATTCGCAATACATCAAAAAGATCGAATCGATGGTGCTACCCTATAAGGATTTCTTTGGGGCTATGTTTTTCTTTAGTTTCGGATTGTCTATTGATATTATGTCGCTTGGAGGTGCTGTATTGTGGGCTTCGATTGCAGCGCTGGTAACGGTGATGGGCAATCTTGCTTCGGGATATTTTGCGGCGAAATTTTCGGGTATGAAACCAAAAACCTCATTTGATATTGGCTTTACTCTTTCAGCCCGTGGCGAATTTTCTATTATTATGGCGAATATAGGTAAAGCCGGAGCTCTATTGCCCGTTATTCAATCTTTTGTGGTCGTCTATGTACTGATTCTTTCCATTGTCTCCCCACTATTGACCAAAGAGTCACGCAATCTGTGGAAACTGCTTTTCGGTGCGGATGCCAATAGCGCCAAGCCTTTGAAAAAGCTGAGTGATTTGGAAAATAATCAGGGAAGGTAAACCCGTGGATAGGCTACAGCTTTTTGTGGGTTGGTCACAAAATAGCTGGTGCTAAAAAAATCAAGCCAAACTTTTTGAGCATCTAAAGCTCAAACGATCTTTTAGAAGAGGTATATAGAATATATAAACAAAACAGGGCTATCCAATATTTTTGAATAGCCCTGTTTGTATGATTAGGTGCTAAATTTTACAGAAAACCTAATTCTAGCTTTGCTTCTTCAGACATCATATCTTTGGTCCAGGGTGGATCAAACGTCAATTCGACCAATGCTTCTTTGACGCCTTCAACGCCAGCAACTTTTTCCTGTACTTCATTCATAATTTCGCCAGCTACCGGACAGCCCGGAGCAGTTAGCGTCATCACGATCTTTGCAACCCCCTCTTCCTTGGTAATGATTTCATAGACAAGCCCCAAATCTACAATATTTGCCGGTTTTAGCTCGGGATCATAAATCGTTTCCAGTACAGCTTGGATTTGCGGTGCCAAACCCAGTTTATCTAATACGATGATACTCATTTATTCAATTTTTTATCGTTAATAGCGTCTTGATAGATCGCCAATAATTTTTCTTCATTTATTTCAGGAGTAAAATTACTAAAATAATAAGCTTTGCTGGTCTTTCTTATCTCATCTTTTTCACTTGTCGACTTTGTACTCCAGGTTGTCAGGCACTGGATGATATCTTTTTTATTGTGGGGGTCGAAAGTCTCTCCTGTTTTGCCGGGAATGACCAGTTCGGGCAATGGACCTAGATTGGAGCAAAGCACGGCAGTCCCGACGGAGTAGGCTTCAAGGATAGTGATTGGCATGCCTTCAAAACAAATTGAAGGAACGAGCAGCGCCTGTGCATTTGCTATCAAGGGAAGTATTTCAGCCCTTTTTTTAAAGCCTAAGTAGGAAATATTAGGTTGATCTTTGATCCGCCGAATGACCTCCTCTTCGAGCGGGCCGCCGCCAATAATTCGTAATTGAAAATCTGTGCCAATAAAGGCGTCAATCAGATTTAATATCCCCTTTTCGTCCGAAAGACGACCGACGTAAATAAAATAAGGCGGCGTAATGTCTGGTGTTATTGCAGTAGGGAAGACAAAGTTGGGTTTAATATCAAATTGTGTTGATGGAAGTCCTAAAGTTGATCCAACAAAGATTTTTTTTGCAAAGGAGCTTAAGGTGATGTAGCGATTTACCTTTTTCCAAGTTCCGATTTTTCGATGAAACCAATAATTCAGCGCAAGAAGAAATGTTTTTACAGTCGAATTATTAAATGCTTTTTGTCGAACGGCCGTCCAGGGAAATCCTTCTTGGAGTGAGTCCAGAAAAAGATGGTTGTGGTGGTACAACGTCGCCGAGGGGCATAGTAAACGAAAGTTATGTAAGGTCATGACCTGTGGGATGCCAAGTTTAGCAATCGTACGTACGATGATCGGACCCGCAGCATAATGCGTGTTGTGAATGTGAACAATGTCCGGTTTAAATGCTTGTATTGTTTTCTTGATGTGCTGAGCTACACAGATATTCCAAAAAGATCCCAATGTCTGTAGTGCACCCCGCCAGCCCTTTTTATTCTGAAAGGTCAGTCTGTGGACCTCATGTCCCTGAGCGAGGAGAGAAGATTCTTGCTGGAATACAGTGTCTTCACCACCAGGAGCTTGGTAAAATGTATGGATAATCAGTATGCGCATAATAAAAGACTTATACAAATGTACAATTTTGGGGTGACTTCCTTTCAAGGGACAAAATTGCCATTTCTATATGATTATTGCTATATTCGCAAGATTCGATCGTAAAGATATATGCAACATTTACAACAACTCGTGATAGAGGCGATAGAGACAAGTCAATTTCCTGAAACACCATCAAATTTATATGATCCAATACGGTATATATTGACTTTGGGCGGAAAGAGGGTTCGACCGGTGCTGACATTGATGGCCGCCGAATTATTCGGCATGCAAGAGATGGATGAAATTATCCCTGCTGCCAAAGCAGTGGAGTTTTTTCACAACTTTTCACTGATCCACGACGATCTGATGGATAAAGCTCCTTTGAGAAGAGGTAAAACAACAGTTCACGAAAAGTGGGATGCTAATATTGCGATATTGTCTGGCGATGGACTGTTGGTTAAAGCCTATGAGGAAATCTCAAAGTGTAATCCAATTTACCTGCCTGCGACCCTTAAAATTTTGAGCAAAGTAGCGATGGAAGTATGTGAAGGACAACAATTGGATATGGATTATGAAAGCCGGGACGCGCTGACAATGTCTGAATATTTGGAGATGATCCGTCTAAAGACCTCAGTGTTATTGGGTGGAGCATTGCAGCTCGGTGCCATTCTGTCTGGAGCAGATGAACAGCAGCAGCAGCTGATCTACGAATTTGGCGAGAATGTAGGTTTAGCATTTCAATTGCAGGACGATATCCTGGATGCTTATGGAGACCCAGACACCTTTGGAAAGATCGTTGGTGGCGATATTATGATCAATAAAAAAACCTTTTTACTGGTCAAGTTAATGGAGGTGATTTCGGCAGACGACAAGCCTAGCTTAGAACGTTTATTGGAGGCTTCAATGGAGACTGCTCCATCCAAAATAGATGATATGCTTGCATTATACGAGAAGTATGAGATTAAAACAGCAGCGGACGAATTGAAGGATATCTATACACAGCGGGCTTTTGAAAAAATGGAAGCATTGAATGTACCAAATGATCGTAAAGAAGCGTTATTAGTGTTAGCAAATAACCTTTTGGTGAGACAGCAATAAGTATTAATTCTATTAAAATTCGTATCTTGCCATTAAATGGTTATTTTGTAAGAAAATAATTAAATAAATTTTTAGATTACGTTCATGGAGCCTTTAAAAATCACCGTATTTCAAGCATATCTATTCTGGGAAAATATAGAGAAGAATCTGAATAATCTCGCATTGAGACTTTCCTCATTGCGTGAGAAAACGGATGTTATTATTCTCCCCGAAATGTTTAATACGGGCTTCACGAACAATGTTGAAAAATGTGCTGAACCTGCAAATGGGCCTACCACAAGATGGTTATTTGAAATGGCAAGCTCGCTGAATTGTGTTGTTGCAGGTTCATTGATCATTGAAGAAGGTGGAAAATACTATAATCGTTTTGTATGGATGTTTCCAGACGGGAAATATGTTAAATATGATAAGCGACATCTTTTTGGATTATCGAAAGAAAGCGAATACTTCGAGCCAGGTAATGAACGCATCTTAGTGGATATCAAAGGATGGAAAATTTGCCCAATGATTTGCTATGACCTTAGATTCCCAGTCTGGTCGAAAAATCAAAATGGAGCATATGATATCTTAGTTTATACGGCGAGCTGGCCAGACAAACGCTCCGCGCACTGGAGAGCCCTTATTCCTGCGCGTGCGATAGAAAATCAGGCTTACGTCGTTGGGGTCAACCGCGTTGGGCACGATGGTAATGATATTTACTATTCTGGCGGTTCGATGTGTATATCGCCACTTGGTGATGTGGTGTATTACAAACCGGAAGACGAGGATCTGTATACGTTTACCTTAAATCCGAATGATCTATTGGAAGCTCGTGAGAAATTCCCTTTCCTGAAAGACTCTGACTCTTTTACTATTGGCTAACTCCCTCTAAAATAGGTATAATTGCAAGCAATTATTTTGTTTGTATCCTTTTTATTTATTAAATTCAGTCTAGTATAAATCAAATTTTTATGATTTATCAACATCTACTGATGACATGTTGATAAAATTTTGTTTGAGAGAGCTATATTAAAACGTAATTTAGGCTAACTATTAGCCAAAATACGTTTAGTTTTTTTCTCATGTTGTATGAAAGCCGACGTTTTATTGTTGTAATAAGTTGCGTAAACAACCATAACCATTATTCATATGTTAGACCAAGATTTAGTATCACAAGAGTATTTTTATAATTTCCTAACTGGAAAATACTCAATTGCAGTTATGCGGAGATTACAGCGTAATCTCAAGGAGGCCGGGTTAAACATTACTTCTGAACAATGGAGTATCATGTATAATCTGTGGGTAGAAGAGGGGCTTACCCAGCAGGAACTGGCTATTCGCACATTTCGAGATAAACCCAGTGTGACTCGATTAATTAATAACCTGGAACGGGTAAATCTGGTTATCCGTGTTAACGATAAAAATGATAGACGGTCCAATCTGATCTATTTGACAAAAACGGGAAGAAAGATGAAGGATGAAGGGATGAAGCAAGCAAAAAATACCATTGAACAGGCCCTAGGGGGATTGGCCGACGATCAGATTGCTTTGTCAAATACCATTCTGCACCGTGTACTGTTTAATCTGAAATAAAGATAGCGAGTTGGCTGACTGTTTTTTCTGTAAGTGTCTAATGTTATTGACCAGAAAGAACCTTCTTTCGCTTTCATTGCTGTTGGTGCCTGTGAGAAATCTAAGGGTATAAAAAAAGTCCCCTATGTAAGATAACATAGGGGACTTTTTTTATGGGATTGTTAAGCATTAATCTTCAAAAAGTTTACTTTCGAAATCTGTATGGCTATTGACTAATTTACCTTCGGTTCCGAAATAGATTTCTTGAAAACTTAGTGTCCGGATGGCATCCACCTTACGATAGAATTTATCGGCTGATACATCTGATAGTGTTTTGAAACCACAAGCTTCCATAATTTCGACCGTAGCACGTAATGTGTTGCGGTGGAACTGAGCAACGCGCACATATTTGTCGTTTACGTCGAGTCCTTTGTATAAATGCGGCTGTTGTGTGGCAACCCCTACAGGACAGACGTCTTCATTACATTTGAGTGCTTGAATACAACCCAACGCGAACATCATGCCGCGAGCGCTATAGCAAGCATCTGCGCCTAAGGCAATGACTTTTAAGATGTCGAAGCCCGTTACAATGCGGCTTGATACAATAACTTTAACGTGTTTTTTTAAACCAAAGGCAATCAAGGTTTTCGTTACAAATGCCAATGCATCGTATAGTGGCATCCCTAAGTTATCTGTAAACTCCAGTGGAGCAGCTCCTGTACCACCTTCTGATCCATCAACGGAGATAAAATCCGGGAAGATCTGCGTGTTTTGCATGGCGTGACAGATGTCGATAAACTCATGTTTGTCGCCAATACAAATTTTAAAACCGATAGGCTTTCCTCCCGATAGCTCGCGTAGCTGTTGTATGAAGTGCATCATTTCAGTTGGCGAGGAGAAAGCGCTATGTGCTGGAGGCGACATCACATCTGTTCCAGGAATGACGTGACGAATAGCAGCGACCTCAGGTGTATTTTTTGCCGCTGGAAGAATACCTCCGTGACCAGGTTTGGCGCCTTGCGAAAGTTTCAACTCGATCATCTTCACATTTTCACGATTGGATTTTTCTTTGAAAAGTTCAGCGTCAAATTTTCCTTCCTGATTACGACAGCCAAAATAACCTGTACCGACCTGCCAAATTAAATCACCACCGTTGTTGTGGTAGTCACTGATCCCCCCTTCTCCGGTATTGTGTGCAAAGTTTTGAAGTGCAGCACCTTTATTCAATGCAGTGATTGCAGTTTTACTCAACGCTCCGTAACTCATTGCCGAGATGTTAAACACACTTAGGCTATAAGGCTTTTTACAGGCCGCATTTCCAACGGTAGTACGCAGATCGTGGTTTTCGATATGGCAAGGGAAAACAGAGTGCGCAGCCCATTCGTTCCCCACAGCCTGCGGATCAGTCTGCATACCAAATGCTACAGTTTCACGCTGATTTTTAGCACGTTGGTATACGATCGAACGCTGTCTTCTGTTGAAAGGACGTCCATCCATGTCTGATTCCCAAAAATATTGTCTCAACTCAGGACGAATAGATTCGAAGATATAACGGAAATATCCAACTAAGGGATAATTGCGTAGGATGGCATGTTTGGTCTGGAAACTATGATATAACGCGATCAATAGCAATGGAAATGGAATGATAAGCAGCCAAAACCAGCTTGATGTAAATATAAATCCAAATGATACAATGATTAAATTAATCACAATCATTATTGAAAGAATGAGTTTTCTAACTTCCATAGAAAATACGATTGTTTAGTTTTAATTCGCTATTTTAATATTTAGCCCAACTGATTATTTTAGTACTCAATTAGCATTCCAAAATGCGCTTTTGGACGAAGCAAATGTACTAAAGTTCCTGAAGTAAATGGATATATTTACCCCCTGGAGGTAAGTTTTGATAAGTTTATAATCGTTTCTAACAAACTATTTTCTTTTAGTAATCTCCTGCGACAAAAGTTGATAGATTTGCTGTAAATCTGGTTTATTGCTAATAAATTGCAAATGTTTTTGCATTGTCGCTACATCTTGTCGGATCGCTGGCCCTGTCTGAACTGTTATTGGAATATGATTTTGTACTTTTTCTGCCGTCTCCAGGATGATTGGTTTGATCAGATCAAAGGATAAGTTGTTTTCTTCCAACAATTCATAAGCCATTTGATAGAGGATATTCGAAAAATTATTGACCATGACAGAGGCGAGGTGAATTGCGAGTCGCTGCTGTGAATTGCAATAGATGCTCTGTGGGGCAAATGTTTGTGCAAGCTGAAGTAGTTTGGCACTATTTTGATCCGTATTACCTTCAACACAAAATGGAATAGCCGAGAAATCGACTGCTTTGTTTTTTGACAGGGACTGCGGTGGATAAATGACTCCCGCATTTTTAAATTCAGTCAGTACAGATAGATCGGTCGCTCCTGAACAATGGACAACAATGCCGGTTAAATTCTTCGGCAGCGCTTCTATTACAGGTAAGATGGCCTGATCCGAAACAGCAACAAGGTAAAGATCGGCATGTAAGTCAAGCTCAGACAGCTGGTCAATTGCAGTGCAATGAAGAGCAAAGGCCAATGCATCTGCATTGGCCTTTGTTTTACTGTAGATCTGAACGATATGCTGTCCTATTTTTTGAAACTGTTGTCCAAAATGCGTAGCGGCATTACCGCTTCCTAAGATCACAATGTTCATTATTTAAGTGCTTTTCGTTTCTCCTCTTTGTTTCTTCTCACGATGGACATGATAAAACCAATGGTCATAACAATTGTTCCACACCAGAAGAAGTTGATGTATGGGAATTTAATGGCTTTAAATACGACCCATTTCTTTTCCGGAAGTGGCTTTTGATAGACCATAATTTCCAGTTTATCTTTGTCAGGTTTAATTCCAGTAAATCTGAATTTAAGCCCCTGCTCGCTGACGTCCTTATTGAAGTCGTAAACGCCGCCTTCTTTAATCAAGTAGATAGGCTGTACCTCATACTGTTTGTTGTCGGCCGAAAATACTTTTATTTTCAATCCCACCATGACGTCATTAGGCCCCTTTGGAATTTTCTCCAGGTGAGCCTCTTTGTTTAAGCCTTCAATGACATAATACCCGTTGCGGTAACGTAAGGTATCGCCGATATTCACCTGGTAGGTTGCTGGCTCCTCGTAGTCTTCGAAACCAGTTTTTTCTTCGGCTGGAACTTTAGCATGTGTTGCTTGACTTTCTGCTGCAGCGGCAGTAATCAGTGTATATACGTCATGTGTGATATAATGTTTGGTCGCTGGTGTACCAATTAAACCACCCATTTTCGCGTTGTTTTGTGCAAAAGGTTGCAGTACAAAATGCTCCTTCACTTTGCCTGTTTCTTCGTCGATACGTTCATATTTTATTTTATAAAACGTATTCGGTGCAACAATGCTATCACCGATATAGGTAATTTTGTATTCACCCATTTGTACAGGTTCACCCTCAGTCAAGAATAAGTTGTCGCCAGGCTTTTCTACTTTGTCAAATCCCGATACAGCGATGTAACCCGTGTTGTTGACTGAGATGACCTCGTTGGTCGCCGCAGCAACCATAGCGCCGATAAGTAGTAAACCAAAGCCGATATGGGCTACCGAAGAGCCAGCCAGTTTCCATTTACCTTTTACAGCGTCACCCAATACGCGAATATTCGCCAGGATACAGAAAATACTAGCGAAGGTGATCAAAATGTAGATCAAGTTGGTATAGGTCTTCGTAAAATAGACGACAGCAGCCGTTAGGATTAGAGACACAACCAACGATGCTACAGTAGAAGCCAAAAACTTGCGGCTATCGGTACGTTTGTATTTTAAGAATTGCGTAAATCCGGTTAAGATCATCACGATGACGGCAAAACCCGATTGCCATTTGTTATAATGTTGGATCGGATCCAAAGGTGGAGCTACCTTGGTACCAAAGATCTTGTTGAACACGGGAATTGATGTTGAAGCAATGATCTGTGCACAGGCTACAGTCAATACCAATGCGCCAATAAACATCCAAAATTCTCTCGAATAGATATCTTCATCCTTTTCTGTGATGGGCATCTCCTTCTTTTTGACCGTAAGAAATACCACCATGATAACCAAAAAGACAACATTGAATAAGATCAATTGTCCGCTCATGCCCAGATCGGTAAAGGAGTGTACCGAAGTCTCTCCAAGTACGCCACTGCGTGTCAGGTAAGATGCGTAGATAACAAGAACAAAGCTGATCATCGCCAAAAATGTAGCGGTGAAATAGGAATGGCCTGAATTCTTGTAAGCAATCATGACGTGAACAGCAGCAATCAAGGTAAACCAAGGAATAATGGATGCATTTTCTACCGGATCCCATGCCCAGAAGCCACCGAAGTTAAGTGCTTCGTATGCCCAGAATGAGCCCATGATAATACCTGCACCTAAAATCATCACGGCAAATAAAGCCCAAGGAAGTGCTGCATTGATCCATTCTTTGTAACGTTTGGTCCAAAGAGCACCTGTTGCATAAGCAAAAGGAACAATCATTGACGCAAAGCCAAGGAATAGTGTTGGTGG
Source organism: Sphingobacterium sp. (assembly GCA_031286695.1). Taxonomy (GTDB): domain Bacteria; phylum Bacteroidota; class Bacteroidia; order Sphingobacteriales; family Sphingobacteriaceae; genus Sphingobacterium. The sequence continues at coordinate 689,782 of JAITTY010000011.1, forward strand.
GTGAATCACCATCCAGTAATTTTGAAGCAAAGGGTTCAAACCATTACCGTCCGTAATGAGTGAAAGATAATTAGCTTCTCTAAAGATTGGAATATCCATTGCTTCACGCAATAAGATAAACGGAGAGCTACCGATACGCAGACCGAAGATTTCCACACCAATAATCATGGAAGCTAAAAATGCTTGGCATAACATGACGAAAGTCATGACAGACGATTCCCAGCTTTTTGCTTTAAACAGCAAAACAGAACCTAATACTGTTTGCCAGAACATCCAGAGCCAAAAACTACCCTCCTGACCTTCCCAAAAACTGGAAATGATATAGTAGGTAGGGAGTGTCTTGGACGAGTGCGCCCAAGCATAATTATATTCAAAAAGATGATTGTATATAATGTAAAATAAAGTTGCACCAATCGCCACTACGGAGACCGCATTAGCCCAAAAGGCAATACGTGCAATTTTTTTCCATGAATTCTCTTCAGGGTATTTTGTTGCAAAAAAGTAGCTGATACAAGATAGAAGTGCAGCACCAAAAGAAAGTACAATAAAGAATTGTCCGATCTGCCCTGGTAGCAGGTGCTCACCAACGTAATTAACGTCCATTGAAAATTGATTTTACGAATTAATTATTGAAAGCAGTAGCATTGATCTCGGTGACGACCGATTTATCGTTATATTTTGACGGACATTTCATCAATATCTTACTTGCCCTAAACACATTCCCGTCCATTTTTCCTGTCAATACAATTTGCTCTGAACGTTCAATATCTTGAGGTTTGGCGCCTCTAAAAATGACTTCACATTCTGTACCATCGTTGTCACGCATGAAAAACGAAAATTTGTTGGCGTCAGTTTTGGGATCATAATGAAGCGCTTTGTCTTTATTCAATTGACCTACCACATATAGTTCGGTTTTCTTTTCTTTAGCTTCGGTAAATGTCGAATAGGTACTTGAATCGGTATAGATAACAAGTATCATGGCAATTGCGACAGCAATGATAGCGATTAGAATAATTGAACTTTTTTTCATTTGTATTTACTTATTTATAAGTGTCTGAACTCATCGTATCGATGAGCTCATTTCACTCGGTTTGTTTTTTTACCAATTAATGGCTGTTCCGATCTGTCAGATATCTTCCTGTTTTTTTTCGAAAGATTATTACCAAAACCTGACAACGTTATGCGCGCTAAAATCCCAAATTGTTTACATTTGACACCTAATCGAATGCAAAATTACAAATAGATTCGCTAAGAAAGGAATAATGCAACTTTTCCATATTATTTATATCTATTCTAAATAGTTTGAATTAATTGGAAAAATAAGCTAGATTCGAGTGCTTTTGAATAATTTGAAGTGAAATTTGCTATTTTGGTTCTAATGATATCGCATGAATTTTACAATTGCCTGTTAATATGAGTGTTGCTTTGCGATTTTTAGGCCTCTTTTGGGGTGTTATATTTCCCTGTTTTTTTGTTTTTGGGCAGGTGAAATTCCGTAACCAGGAAATTTCCATCCAGAATGACAATGATGTTTATCTCTTGACAGGTCAAGATCGGTATTATACCAATGGTATCAATATCAATTACAGGATTGCGTTGCCGGGGAAGCTGGATCGGCAGTCTTCAAATACCGTGTTGGATTTTGAACTAGGCCAACGCATTTACAATGGTATCAGTATCATTGATTATAAACGGCAGGAAAAGAAATACGATAGGCCATTTGCGGGCTACCTCTATTTTAGTGCAGCGGGAACACGATTCTTGCCGCACGATCAGGTTCTTGAACTCAAAACCGAATTGGCGCAGATCGGTCCAAAATCATACGGTGAAGAAGCGCAGAAGTTTATCCATCATCTCTTTGGTATGTATGAGGCTACAGGTTGGGATACGCAGCTTCGAAATTCCTTTGGTATTGATTTAAGTGCAACCTATAAAAAAGGACTATATCGCAGTCAAAACCAACAATTCGATGTGGGAATTATTGGTGAGGGGACTATTGGTCTGAATAATACCAATATGGTTATGGCGGTTCCCCTGCGCGTGGGGAAGCTGAAATCGTATCATGCCTCGACCTTTACACATGGGCATTTGACACAGGTGAGAGAAGATGCTGACAAAGAATGGTACTTTGTTTATCAACCGAGTGTAGCCCGCATTTTTTACAGTGCAACGGTAGAGGGAGGAAGGGGCGAAGATGATCCCATAGGTAAGTTATACACTGTCCAGCCATGGATGCTTAGTCACCGTATTGGTTTTAACTGGTCTAACCATAAGGTCAATTACGGTATCAATTATATCTTCAATTCGAAAGAGCTCAAATCGGTGTTTCATCGGCATCAATATGGCGAGCTGTTTTTTGCGTACCGTTTTTGATCCGTCAGCTATAGGTGTGACTATATTGATCCGCTTATAGATAGAGTCTCCTTAGATCCGTTGTCCTGTGAAATGCTTTTCGTTTGTAGCTTGTTTAACCAGGATTTTCTGGAACAGGATCAGCCAATTTTTGCCCAATTAATCGGGTAGTGAGCATAGCGGCTACGGTGTCTCCCGTAGCGTTGAGCATTGTTGCGAGGGGATCGACCAGGGTTGCTATAATCATAATGGAAGGAATCACTTCAGTTGGCATCTGATAAACCGATATGATCAGCATTTCTCCGATATAACCACCATTAGGAATCCCTCCTGCCACAATACTGACAAGTAGGGTAATTCCTACCGCCATGATCAGATTGGACGGATCAAAAAATTCCTTTCCACTTAATAAAAGTGCGATATAGATTTTAAAGATACAGGCAATTGCCGATCCATGCTTGTGCAATGTGGTGCCTAACGGAATGACGACACTAGCGACGCTGTCGGGGATTCCAATTTGTTTGGATGCAAGTAAATTAGCTGGCATGGTGGCCAGGCTGCTGCAGCTGCTCAATGCCGTTAAAGAAGGCAGGATGTTGTTTTGCCAATATCTTTTAACACCTTTTAGCCCGAATGCTAGAAAAGCGAATATACTGAATACCGTAAAAAAATAGCAGATTCCAAAAAAGTAATATAGACCGATAGGTTTAGCATAAAAACCAAAGAGCTGCGGGCCTAATGTTCCAACCTGATAGGCAAAATATGCACCCAAACCAATAGGAGCGAGGTTCATGACCATCACGAGCAGATTTCCCATCACAACATTGCCCGAGTTTATAAATTTACGGAAGGTCTCTGCAGATGCCCCTGATTTGCGTGTAGCAATGCCAACGAGGAATGAGAAGATGACAAAAGCCAGCATATTTTGTCGTGATAATAAACTTGAAAATTCGCTAACGGTTAAAAAGCGGACCATTTTTTCACCCCAAGAATCATGAACAACTGTTTCCATGATCTTGTTTGTTTGTTCAATAGGCAGTGGAGCATCGACTGGAAAGAAGTAAAGGAAGCAGATACTTGATAGTCCGGCGACGACAATACCCAATACAAATACGAATGACATCATGCCGATGATCCTTCCCAGTACACTGTCGCCATCGATATTGGCAACAGATGAGGATATGGCAAAGAATACCAAGGGTATGACGCTGACAAAGAGCAGGTTTAGGAAAATGTCGCCGATCGGTTTAAGATTGTTGACGATAGGAGGAAAAAAGATGCCGATCAAACTTCCAATACTGATCCCAAGGAGTAGAAGTAAGATACTGCCGTAGTTCTGCACAAAAGTTTTTGTAGCGTATTTCATAGGTGTATGATTAGTTATTTCAAAAGAAGTTCATTCGCATGGAAGAACTGCTTATATTGTCTTTGTATTTGGTCACATTGAGAATATCCAATGCTGTTGTATTGCTTGCGCTTGTTAGGTTTGGATATTTCATTAGGTTTTGTGAATATTTCGTATTTAGATTGCTAAAATAGTGTTTTTCTCGAATAGGTCTATTAAAACGAGCTGAATTTATGCGTGTTTGTTCATTTTTGTTTTACCTTGCTGAAAAAATCCGCTTTTTTCTACAAATGTCTACTTGATTGCTTCGTATCTTTTCATTAAGGTATCAAAGAGCTTGCTACACTCGTTTTATGATCTGCAAAAGAGTTTCTATCCGCTTTCACAGCTGTTGATGCTGTTGAAATCAGGAAGGTTTTGATACTCGAATTGGCTTTTTTATCTTTGGACAGTAGCAGTGATAAGTGTCATGGATAAGGAGTGCGCCATTTGTTTGGCTTCCATTTCTTTGTTTGGACTTCATGCGTGAAAATTGGAACTTAAAGTATTTGTAGTAAAATGGAATTTGTAACGACAGGAGATGGTTCGAAAACTTTGTTTAATGCCGAAATAGGTGAATGTTATCATTCTAAACACGGCGCGGTACAGGAAAGCAGACATGTTTTTATAAAAACAGGGCTTGACCACTATGTACAAACGACAGGAGCAACAGCTGTTGGTATCTTGGAGGTCGGGTTCGGGACAGGTTTGAATTTTTTGCAAACTGCCGACTTTCTTCAGGATAAATCCTTTCGGGTGGACTATGTCGGAATTGAAGGGTTTCCCTTGCCTTTGTCTACTATTGCTGCAACGGGTTATGATGCGACGGTGGATGCGACGGTATGGGCTGATTATCTTGATACATATGAAAGAGCGTTGAAGGAAAATGTACAGCTTAATGAACGGCTAAAGCTTTATATTGACCATACCTTATTAATGAATTTTCAATCGGATAGGTTATTTGATGTCGTTTACTTTGATGCCTTTGCGGCAGTGCATCAACCTGAGATGTGGAATGATGCTGCTTTGGGGCATATTGCGCAGTTTGTCAAACCTGGTGGAGTCTTTGTGACTTACGCTATTACCGGAAACCTCAAACGCAGCATGAAAGCATTGGGCTTTTCAATAGAAAAGGCACCCGGAGCACCAGGTAAACGGGAGATGCTTCGTGCGACAAAGTTGTAGAGGACTATTGCCGACTTTAAATTATTGTTAACTGCTTGGTATTCTAAAAAGTGTTTTCTAATTTAGCCCAAAATAGAGACGCTAACCTATTCACCACTTGTGGTTTATATTTTACTACCTAATGACAGATTCGCAGTTGATAGACAGTTTGAAGACAGATGGCCAGGAAGGATTTGTTGCGATTTATCGTAAATTCTATAAACAACTGTTATTCTTTATACTTGGTTATCTGAAGGAAAACCGTGTGGCCGAGGAAATCGTGGCCGATGTTTTCGTTAAGGTATGGGAGCGTAGGTCTGATTTTCATACAATGGAAAATTTAAAGGCCTTTATCTATATTTCGGCAAAGAATGCGAGTCTGAATGTTATTCGATCGGAGCGTTCTAAAGGCATCCATGAGTCCTTGACAAATTATGAAGATCTGTTGGCAGATGACCGCGACGTTTTCTCAAAAATGATTCATGCTGAGTTAATCCACTCTATATTTATTGAGGTCGTAAAGCTTCCTGAAAAACAACGGGAAGTTTTTAATATGACCTATCTTGAAGACAAGACTGTCGAAGAGATTGCAGAGGAACTTCAAATGAGCCCAACTGCTGTATACACAAACCGTTCCCGTGCGATACATACCATACGAACCTTGTTGGGGACCAAAAATGCGTTAACGCTCCTCGCGTTTTTATCTTTAGTCGGCGAGAATTAGCCGGGGTGTGCCCGATTCTATGCCTCGCTATTTATTTTCTTTGACCCTTATCCTTTTGTTTTCTAAGCTTCTGTGCTGTTTTTTTACCTGTTTAATATTTTTTTACTTTTTTATGTAAGATTCTGTGAGCCGCCGTGTTTTTATTGACGAAAGAAACGATGACGAAAAGTATGCATGGTACAGACCACATTATAACACTTCTGAACTCCTATTTAAAGGGTGAAATTCATCCTGATACGCATGTGGAACTCCGGTTGTTATTTGAACAATACCCAGAATTGCAGAGCATGTTAATGGAGTTGGAAAATCCAGAAAACCTTCAGCAAGAGCTTAAAATTTATGAAAGTCTCCTTGAGGCTGATGCAATAAAGGCAGAAGAAAGGGTTTTGTCGACCATTTTAGATCGAATTGACGCAAAGTCGACTGAGCAGCAGGTGAGCTGGTTCAAAAAATATCGGTTGTATGCTGCGGCGGCGGCATGTATCATCGGTTTAATTGGGCTGGGGACTTGGAAAATGAAACAAGATGAACAAGCTCAAACTGTTGTTGATCCGATACTCTTGGCTAAAGATCTTGTACCCGGAGCCAATAAGGCAAGGCTTCAGCTTGCCGACGGAACACATGTAGATCTGGATGGTCGTTATAGCGGGATCTCAATAGGAAGTGAGATCCGGTATAGCGATGGTTCGGTCGCAGTGAATGCACAAGAAGATAAAGGACAGATGATGGTCCTGTCAACTCCTAGAGGGGGGCAATATCAGATCGTCCTGTCTGATGGTACTAAGGTGTGGTTGAATGCCGATACGCGCTTGCGTTATCCCAACAAGTTTATAGGCCAAACACGTGTCGTAGAATTAGATGGAGAAGCCTACTTTGAGGTCGAGAAGATGCGGGATAAACCTTTTGTGGTTGTGACTAATAAAGAGAAAGTTGAAGTTTTAGGAACTCATTTCAATGTCTATTCTTTCCCGGGAGAGCAGGAATCAAAAGTGTCTTTGTTGGAAGGTAAAGTAAAAGTTTCTTTGCCTATAGGAAAGGAAAGGCTGCTTGTTCCCGGAGAACAGGCTTTAGTGAATGGCGAGGAGCTCTCTGTTCAGCAAGCCGCTGTAGAGGAAAGTATTGCCTGGAAAAATAATGAGTTTACATTTAACAATGAACCTTTGGGAACGGCATTGACACAAATCGCGCGATGGTATGATATTGATATCGAAATAGCTCCAAGTGTGTCAAAAATTAGGCTATGGGGATCAGTATCGCGTTTGGACAATTTTGATAAGGTACTTAATGTTATCAAAATGACAGACGATAAAATAAAAGTTCAAATCGAAGGAAGGAGGGTGAAATTGATGAAATAAGAATACATTAAATCATTATTTCGTCCTTTTAAGGAGCTGAGGAAGGTGGCACTTCCCCAGCAAATTGGTTCGAGATATAATAAAACTTACTCAACTGTTTATTAAACTAACAAAACCAACCAAATGTAATGAAAAAGTATAAATACCTCATTATTATGAAAATGATTATTATGCTTCTTTTGTTTAGTGTCGTGCAGCTTCAAGCTGGAAGTTTCGCTCAGACGGTGCGTATAAAAAAGAAGAATAGTCCTATTGTTGATGTATTTCGGGAAATCAAAAAACAAACTGGATATACCGTATTATGTAAATCAGAAATTATCAGCAATAGTCCTAATGTCAGCGTAGATTTTAACAATGTATCCTTAGACCGGGCATTAAACGAACTGTTGTCGCCCAGAGGACTTAACTACATCAAAGAGGGCAATTCCATTATTGTTAAAGCAGGTGAAAACAGCGGTATCGAAAGGTATGCACCCCTCACAAATGTTGGCTGGATAGCAGAACAAAGTCCTGTTCAGGGTAAAATTACCGATCAGGATGGTAAAGTGCTTGCTGGAGTAAGTGTGGCCGTAAAGGGCGGAAAAATAGCAACTGCATCTGACGCCAATGGAAATTATACAATTGCTGCAAGCAGAGGAGCAATTTTGGTATTTAGTTTTGTTGGCTATGAGCGTAAAGAGGTAGAAGTGAACGGAGATGTATTGAATGTTAACATGCATCCAAGTCTATCGAATCTGGAAGAAGTGGTTGTCACCGGATATGGTACATTTAAGAAATCGGACTATACGGGTTCTGCCTCAACAATACGTACAGAGCGTATGTCAGATGTCCCAGCAGTAGATTTTTCGACGATGCTCCAGGGTAATGCTCCCGGCGTACAAGTTAATTCCCTATCTGGACAACCTGGAGGTTCAACGGATATTCGGATACGTGGTATGGGATCTATCAATGCTGTCAATAGGCCACTATTTGTTATCGATGGAGTGCCAGTGATGTCGGGCGATATCTCTTCTAGCAGTTCAAACAATGCCGGCCTTGATGTAATGTCTACCTTGAGTAATGCAGATATTGAGCAGATTACGGTGATAAAAGATGCGGCAGCAGCTTCGCTTTATGGCTCCCGGGCAGCAGGCGGTGTTATCTTGATTACAACAAAATCGGGTAAGGCAGGGAAACCTGTATTTTCGTTTAAGGGGGACTATGGACTTTCCAGTCAAGCGACAGATTTTCGTGAAGTAATGAATGGTCCCCAACGCCGCGAAATGTTGCTTGAAGGACTTCGCAACAAGGCGCGTTATATCGACAAGTTGACTGATGAAACGCTGATTGAAAATTTTGCACAAAACAATATTGATAAATATGCGCCGCAACCCTGGAGCGGCTGGACAGATTGGAAAAAGGAACTATTTCGTCGCAATTCACCGTTTAGAAATGCAGACTTATCAGCTTCGGGAGGGGATTCCAAAGTATCATATTATACATCATTGGGTTATACTAATCAAACAGGCTTGTCTTATCAATCTGGTTTTGAAAGGTTAACAGGTCGTTTGAATGTGAAATACAAAATGAGCGACAAGCTAGAACTTGGGGCTAATATTTTATATTCAAATGTTAACCAGGATGTTAATTCCGAAGGCGGGACTTACACATCACCAATTTATTCGTCGCGTCACAAACTGACGGCTTCCGAACCTGTTTATAATGAGGATGGTACTTTCTTTTTGGATTTCTTCTCCAATGGCCCACGTAATCCGAAAGCATCATCATTGTATAATTACCGTCGGGAGAAAGCAGACCGATCATTCAATACGGTCTTTGCAAACTATAAGTTTATGGATGGTCTCGTTTTCAATACAACCTTTAGTTTAGATCATACAACGACTCGATACAACTCCTGGTCTGATCCGCGGACTTCAGATGGTGAGAAGACAAATGGTTCATTGTCTACAAGTTTTACAGACTATAATCAAATGGTGTGGCGTAACAGTTTGACTTATACCAAGACATTTGCGACGAAACACCATTTGGATGTTTTGGGCGGTTATGAAGTCAACCGTTACCGCAGAGATGGGATGGATGGGGCCAAAGATAACTTCCCTTCGGTAGAAAAGATTGTACTTTCTAATGGTTCGGTGCTCACTGATCTTTCAGGGTCGAATACGGAATGGCGATTGCTTTCGTACCTTTCGCGCGTCAATTACAATTATAATGATAAGTATTTCTTAGGAGGAAGTGTGCGCATGGATGGTAGTTCAAGGATTCATCGGAGCAGTCGTTGGGGTACATTTTGGTCACTCTCAGGTGCATGGAAGTTTACGAAAGAGAATTTTATGGCCTCTTTGAATGATGTGCTGACAGATGGTAAACTCCGTGTATCGTATGGTACCAACGGTACCTTACCTTCGAGTTATTTTACCTATATGGATTTAACAGGTTTTGGTTTCCCATATGGAAATAATCCAGGTATCAGGGAAACACAGATCGGAAATCCAAACCTAAGATGGGAAAAGCAGAATAACCTTAATATTGGTTTGGATGTTCGTTTATTTGATCGATTGGGACTTACATTCGAATGGTATAGAAGGCAGTCATCGGATTTGTTGAATGATATGCCGACCTCCTTAACGACAGGATTTGGGTCTTATTTGACGAATATTGGAGCGATTCGAAACTCGGGTATCGAAGTGGATCTGAATGCGGATATTCTGCGTGATAAAGCATTCAAGTGGAATGCGAGTTTGAATTTCGGTATGAACAAAAATAAGACAATAGCTTTGGCCGATGGTAGTGAGGAATTACGTGATGGTACGTCAATACATCGTATAGGCCAGCCTTGGTATAGCTGTTACCTGATTGAGTTTGCTGGAATAAACCGGGAGACAGGGGTACCTCAATATTATGTCAATGATCCTTCAAATTTAGGATCGCGGGATATTACAGAAGATTATACCAAAGCCAATCGTATTCTTTACAAAAGTGTAGATCCAAAACTGATTGGTGGGTTTACTAATACGTTCCGTTATAAGATGTTTGATCTGAATTTCACCTGGACTTATTCTCTAGGCGGAAACTCTTATGACAGTGGTGCAAGCAAGACTGAACTAGGCGGAAAAACTGGCTATGATAATATACCACAGTATTATGAACGGAGATGGCAGAAGCCTGGCGATGAAACCGATATTGAAATGTTTATGGTCGGTAATACCTACGATATGAGCAGTGTGGCCAACACACGACGTTTACATTCGACGGATCATATCCGATTAAAGAATATGACTTTTGGTATTTCTTTGCCACAGCAGATCGCTCGTCGCCTCAAAGTAAGTAATATTCGGGCATATTGTTCGGGCGTAAATCTTTTGACGTTTGCAGCCTATAAGAATTATGATCCGGAAGTACCTGTAAATGGTACTGTGTATTTTGAGTCCCCTAAATTGAAGACAGTAACCTTTGGTTTAGATGTTAAATTCTAAAAAACGACTATGAAAAATATATTATCAACGGTATTGTTATCTTGCACCTTTCTGGTGGGATGCGGTGACCAATGGTTGGAGAAAGCACAGCCGAGTACATCAACAGAAAGCTCGCAGGCCATAAAATCTGTTCGGGATGCGGGTTATGCTTTAAATGGTATTTATGATATTATGCGCGGATATGAGTATTATGGCGCAAGAATGACCTATTATGGAGATGTAACAGGGGAAGATATGCTGGCTAATGGTGATACAAAAAGAGCTGCAAAGTATTATCTTTTTGACTTCAATAAAGATAATACACCTAGTTCATTATGGTATCAACCCTATCGCGTATTAAGAAATGCCAATGGTATCTTGGGCTACGTGAATAGTGTTCCGGAAGGGCAAATGACAGAAGAATTGGCCGATATCAAAGGTCAGGCTCTTTCGCTCAGAGCGATGGCTCATTTCGATTTAGTGAAAGTCTTTGGAGCCCCGTATACAAAAGACAATGGTGCTTCTTTGGGGGTGCCCATCGAAACTGAAAAACATGCGTCTACCAATAAACCGGTACGGAATTCTGTTAAGGATGTTTATAAACAGGTGATTGAAGATCTGGAAAATGCTGTAAACTTGCTGAGCGCAGCGAAAAAGAACGGCAAGTTGAATAAATTTGGCGCTCAGTTGCTACTCGCTAGAGCTTATCTCTACACGGGAGATAATGCAAAGGCTTTTGCCCTGACCAATCAATTGATTAAAGATGCCGAAACTGCACAGAGTTCGACGAAAGGCCAGTACATACTATGGACAAATAGTGAGTATGCAACTGTTTGGTCAAAGGATTTTACCAATGAAATTTTATTTCAACTATCCATTCTAAAGACGGAAGGTGATCAAGCAAAAGAGCGGATAGGTAATTTATTGTGGCGTAATGGGTATAATGATATTATCTTGTCTGATGACTATATGAATCTGATCAAGAATGATGCAAACGATGTACGTCATAAAATCATTACCAAATATACGAGCAAGCAAGTTGACTATTACTACTTAAATAAGTATCCAGGAAATATAGCTGAGGGTGAAAATCCGGAGTTTGCGGATATTCCAGTTCTCCGTCTTTCAGAAGCATATTTGATTGCTGCAGAATCTGCTGTAAAACTAGGCGATAATGTCAATGCGTTGAAGTACCTTAATGCAATTATTACCCGTGCAAATCCAGCGAAATCTATCAGTGGTATCGTAACGCTGGAACGTGTCATGGAAGAGCGTCGTCGCGAATTTGTCGGAGAGGGGCATCGTCTGTTTGATGCTATGCGTAATAATATGCGGATTGAAAGAAAGGGAATCGCACATGTTTCACCTTCATTGAGACCGGAGACAAGATCCTATGATCGGACATTCTTCAAAACCTTAATGGCTATTCCTAGGGCTGAAATCGATGCAAATAATAATATTATTCAGAATGAAGGGTATTAATTTAATATGAAAATTCTCTTAAAAACAAATCACGGCGGTTCCTATGGAATCGCCGCGATCCTGTATTTGTTCACCCTATTGGCACCTGTACAAGCGGTTTTAGCACAAAGTCAGTTGAAATTGGGGAACTTTGACGGGCCTTATGTGTTTTATGAAAAAGGTGACAGTAGTATTATCCGTGTGGAGCATGGTCAACTATTGACTGAAAAATGGGACCATACAAAGGCTTTTAAGGTTTCAACCGAAGATGGTAAGCACCATTTTGACGTTTGGCGTCATCCCATAGTGGCACCGGCCTGGTCCTATCGTCCTAGTGAAAAGATTGTGGTTTTGTCAGATCCACATGGTGACTTTGAATCTTTCTATTCAATTTTGCTGGCACAGGAGGTTGTTGGTTCAAATTACGAATGGAAATTTGGAAACAATCAACTCGTCGTCATTGGCGATGTGTTCGACCGTGGGAAAGATGTATTGCCTATTTTCTGGCTGATCTATAAACTTGAATACGAGGCGGCAAAAGCTGGAGGCGAGGTTCACTTTTTATTCGGTAATCATGAAGAGATGATCTTGCGCGGAAATTATAAGTACATGCAAGAAAAATACAGCGCTTTGGCAGAGAAGGTCGGCAAAGATTACCGAGACTTTTGGAGGGTAAATACGGAGTTGGGAAAATGGTTACAGACAAAAAACACGATGGAAAAGATCGGGGATAACCTGTTTGTACATGCGGGATTAAGTACAGTGATGTTGGATCCAACATGGTCCATTTCTGCTGTCAATGACTCGGTACGTTATCATCTGTTTCAACAGAAAGAAGAGCGACAAAAATCAAAAGCAGCGCGTTTCTTATTTGGTAGTGAGGGGCCATTATGGTACCGCGGAATGGTTCGGGAAGAAGAAAAGTATCTTCCATTGTCAAAAATAGATCTAGAAAAACTGATGCATCTCTATGGGACTAAAAGAATCTTCGTTGGGCATACCATTTTTCCTGAGGTAAGTAATTTTTATGCGGGCAAGGTGTATGCTGTGAATGTTGCCAATGAAGCCAATCGCCTGAAAGGCCGTAGCCGTGGACTATGCATTGACAACAACAGAATTATTATTCTGTATGATGATGCAAGCAAGAATAGGGTAGCGGAAACGCCTAGCTTTTAAATAAGCCAAGCGCCCACGATAGCGGCTGGATGAACTTCTTTATTGTTAAGTAATAGGTATTTTTGACGTAATAATTGATAATATTCTATATTCATGCCCACAATTATTGTTTCGGCGTTTTTAAAATCCATATCAAAAATAAGCTCCTCAAGCTCGATTATTTTCTCGGAGAGATGAAGGTCGAACTGAATCTCATGGGAGTAAAAATGGATGTGCTGCTGTAGCTCGAAATTAAATACTGCGACGGTAAAGTTTATTGCAAGGGCATCACAATGTTTTGGCAATAGGATATCATTGCGAAGGTCAAACTTTGGAAATTGAATATGGACCTGCTTATCCACTAAGCGAAGTTCCGGATCAAAATGCATAAAATCATGGATGTGGCATTTATTGTTGAATTGAAAATTTACCAAACGATCTATTTTTCCGCCATGAATGGTTTTCCTTCCAGTGGGGCGCCCATTTGGACGCACCACTCTTTTGAGCTGTGTAATTAACCTGTTATGCATGTTGCTATCGTGCAGATCCAAATGTATATCCCCCATGAATTCCCTGATTCGGGCACCGGCGGTGCTGATATGTCCAAAATCTGTTCCAATAGCTTTTTTGGCCGGAGTCGGTTTCTTTACAGGTTTCGGCATCATCTGCACGATTGTTTGTTCATTTGATTGTCGAATGACGACGTTTCCAACGACGCCTTTCAGATTTCCATTTTTTAATGTTCCCATAGGGTGAAATTACCTGTTAAATGCTTTAAAAACAACTTGTTGTTAATTTTTGTAGGAATGAAAATTGCTATTTGACTCCTATTGAAAATTTGGAAATAAGCAGCAAAAGGGTGCTGTAAAATTTGTAAAAAAATGAGCTAAAGATGCTGTAAGTACTGGGTGGAATAAAGCCTCGGCATAGTTTCGTAGCAGCTTCGGGACAGCGTCGTGTCAGGCTCGATATGCTAGCGGGATGAATACGAAATGCGTCCGTGTTGTCTCCGAGTTAAAGACGGAAGGAAGGCTAAAGCATGATGATGGGAAGACGCACTAATAGCGACTATGTTCAGACGCTGAGGCGAAGAAGAACCGAATAAGAGCCAATTAAAGGGGGAAGCTGTGTCGAATAATAGTCAGAAGAAAACGATCATCAATAAATAGACACATAATACATACGAATATCACTCGGAAAAAGATACTAAATGCTCCGTAAAATCAATCAGCTTATCTTATTTATAGGCCGCTTAGTAAGCTGATATAATTATCAATATAGTGTAGTTTGTCTTTGGATTTGTATTGCTGGATATAGCGCGGATGGTCTAAGATGGTCATTTTCCCAAATAACTTTTCTTCTTTGTTGATCTTAGCAAGAAAGGTTGCATTTTTCTTTCCTAAAACAAAGACTTCATCGGTCTCCAGTCCCATGGAAATATGTTGTTTTAGTGAATCAAGCATAAAGGGTCTGACCATGTCAAAAAGTTGCTTGTCGTCGTAATAGTTGGCATTGATCCAGTTGTTGGGTTTTGTCTCTCGGACTATAGCTAGAGGAAAGGGCGAATTGATATAAAATTGTTTATAGAAAACATCGGGGCCGCCATAGGCTTCGATCATATCGTACATGAACACCGAAGATATTTCATGGGTATGCGCAGAATGCATTTGTATGCCACATGCACTAGCTAATCTTTTGGTATCCGTAAAAGGAACTCCCGTTACACCTGCACCGTGTCTGCTTGGATTGATACCGATAATGAATTTTCTTTTTAAATTGTCATTATAGTATTTGTTGTAAAACTGTTCCATCACCATCAATGTCTCGGGATTATCAAGGTAAGGGTTAATTACGTTGAACTCCGAAGGTAGATTCCCTCGATAATGCAGTTGTTTGTTAAATAAAACTACTTTCTCCGCAAATGTCAGCATGATGGGCGTTTTGAAGCAAGATAGCAATTTAAAAAAGGAAAATAGTATTGATCGAGTTGTATGTCTAAGATATCACTAAATTTTAATATTTTACAATAAAAATGCCTCAAAAAGTACTTGACTTTTTGAGGCATAAAAAAATAGACTATCTTCAAACTTATATTTTTCGCAGGTATCTAGCCTATTTGAATCAAGTTATTTTCATTCGAGCTGGACTTAATTTGGAAATGCGTAGAAAGCAACACCGTCTTTAGTCCATCCAGGCCAAGAATTTGTGGCGTTGGGGTTTGAACTATAAAAATGATTTGGTCCCCATCTTGTTATGGAAAATTGATAAATTGGAATTGTACCGGGAGCCTGTGAAGCATATCCATAAAACATGATTCCATCATAACGGTAGCTTGGTCTGCTAAAGTTAATATTTGTTGTCAATATTCTGTCGTTGTTTGTCTCGCTATGGAACTGATAAATCGGTACGGCGCTATAATACGAAAAAGGGAAGGCTTTGAATGATTGATTGTCTGGTTGCCATCCAGAGCCTGGATATTTGTCATGCATATTTGGATCTAAAGAGTATGCATTTCTCTCTGAAATCGGATTATAGAAGCCATACACCTCCATTGCTGCCAGGTTAATCTGGGCATTTTTAATATGTTTTTCAACAGCAGTTTTAACTAAAGCTTTTTTTGTTGGGTCAGTTATCAAATCATAAAGAAAAATAGTTCTACCTACAGAAATCAACGCAGCATTTCGATCGGTAATGCTTTGTTGCCAACCCGGGATGTTGATGGTTTCACTTGAATTCCCGTCTTTATCAATAGCAATTGTTTTTCCGGAATTTGTTCCTCCAAAAAACTGTCCGGTATATTCCTTGCTTCGAGTTTCGTTTACAATTTTTGTTATTTCTTCTTTACTTTTATCTGCGGAAATGTTTACACCAATTATTTTAAGTAAACTAAATCCTAATCCAACTTTTGCAGCTTGTGTATTCTTTTCATAATTGCTTTCATTTCGTAGGATTCCACTAAAATTGAATCTTAAATTACCTCCTAGACTGATATCTAACATTACATGTGTACCATATCTATTAACTAACTGATCGGCACTTTGCGTAGCTATATTATTGGTAAATTCGGGAGTTAAGTAATTAAGTAATAGGTCTATGTTTACATCTTGTGTAAAGCGTAGTCTTTTTATTCTTTGAGAAACTTCGTACGCCGCATAAGCGTATTTAGTGGAGTATGCATTGATACTTTGGTCGGAACTACTCTTTTTAATGCTACCTGTAAAATTCAATAAATCAGTTGCTGGTTGTCCTGTTGGATTATTTGTTCCTTTAATTATGGCTGAGCCATTTGCGTCAAAGGATTTTCCAGTGCTGAGGTCCTTTAAATATTCATAAGCCGATGCGCCTCCATAATAACTTTCTTTGCCCTCAGTAGTCGTATTTATATCAATCCTACTTTTAAAATCTTTCTCGAACTTTTCCATATCGAAAATCGGGGCGTCAGATATGCTGTTCAAATTCAGTATATCGCCAGTGGCATCTAGACCATATCCCAATAAATCCCATTTTCCGTCACCGCCACTCGCTTGTTTTTCCGAGTTATTGTTAAGTGATTTGTCTTGTGAAATTTCATTTTTCTTACAGTTAGTAAGAAGCATTGTTGAGGCTATCAACGTGTAAATTAAGTTAATTCTTTTCATTATTATGTTATTTTGGTGCAAATTAACGTAATAATGTTTGTATTTCAATGTTTTTGGTTGTTTTAGTTTAATTTATTTGTAAACAAATGTCTTTTTTTCTTTATTTAATTATTTTTTTATTGATATTGAGTTGTTATTTCTTTTAGATAGTTTTTGGGCTTTTTTTGATAAGAAACGCTAGTATCACTTTAATTTAAGTCTGTTTTCGATAGAGAGTATTTCTTTTAGAGTGAAATTTGTTGCTGGTTTGGTCATTTTTGATAATGTATCTTTTGCTATAAATGCATTTCTCCTGTCTGCTCTTATATCGAGCAATATACTTTTAAAACCCACTTCATTTGGATCACCGAGAGTCGGGCTTATCGGAAGGTCTACAAAAATATTTGGTTCGATCCCATCAAAATAATCAAACCAACCATCTGCATTTTTTAATAGGAAACTGCTTAGATATAGTGAATATCTATCAATATCAATGGGGAAAAAACCTACGGGTTTTCCGAAAGTTTTTTGTCCGACTAGTTTTGCGTTGTAGTAGGGTTTAAATAAGCTAATTAATAATTCGCTTGCTGAGGCTGTCGATCCCGATGTAATAAAGTATATATTTTCCACGCTTTCTAGTTGTCCTTTTTTATCAAAATAGTAGGTGTTTCCTTTTTCACTGAAGTCTATATCTGCCATGGTGGCCTGTCGTCCATTGATTCTTACATAATTCCCATTGATATCTAGATAGGGTTGATGTTTTAAAATTTTTGCTTTTCCTGCGCTTAACGTGCTGTTAAAACTCTCTACGTACATTATTTTTCCATTCAGCTTACTTGAGGCAATCAGGTTAGCTAGATACTCGGCCGTTTCTATATATCCTCCTCTATTGTAACGCAAATCAATTACCATTGTGCTTGGTTTCTGCTTAGCTATATCTATGAATATATTGTCCAAATCGTTTCTTAGTGTATTTAATTTGGGAAATGATGGTAGATAAAGATAGGTTACATTGTCAATATGGTTAACTATTATCCCGCTATTTTGAACAGCAGAAGCAGATAATGTTGCTTTTGCATTTTGTTTATAATTGGTTTCTATGTAACTATATTTTGGATTTAACAATTCTCGGTACTCATAGGGTAGTTTAGTCTTCTCGTTGATTTTAAATTGAGAGAGATCAAATAACTCGTTATTAACTGCGTTGATCTCAGAAGCTATATGGGCATATTTTTCTCTAGGTGCAAAAGCACTATAACTGGGAAGTGCATCGTTCCAGAGATATATTTCTTTAGCATATAAGTATAAAGAATCTAATGTGAATTCTGTTCTTGATCCTGTTATGGGCGAAATAATTTCATCTTCTTTCGGCTCTTTTTTACATCCGAAAAATAAAATAAGTATAGAAATTGTTAAACTATTGAGTGTGGCTTTCTGGAAAATGTTGTTAATTGTTATTTTCATTAAGCAAATATAATATGCTAATAAGTTCTTTTCTTATTTTTTATTAAAAGCTATAAAACATTGCTGTTGGCGTTCAAATTAGAAGGATGGCCTAGAGATAATAAAAGAGGAGATTGTGCTTTTATAAAACAAAACAGGGCACCATTTTGGCACCCTGTTTTATGCTTTATCTTGGGTCAGGATTAGTGACCTTGCGTACCGTCTACACCATGTGAGTGTCCATGAGACAACTCTTCTTCAGTAGCAGGGCGTACAGTTAAGATTTCGATATCGAAATTTAATGTTTTACCAGCCATTGGGTGGTTTAAGTCAGCAACAACAACTTCTGGAGTAACCTCAGCTACAACAGCGCGGAATTGGTTTCCTTGGTTGTCTTGCAAAGGCAATACTTCTCCTACTGGAGGCAAACCTGTTTCTTTGAACATATCTACTGGCAATTGTGCAAATGCTCTTTCGTCTTTTTGACCGTAAGCATCATCTGGTGCCAATTCAAATGAAATTTTATCACCAACGTTTAAGTCTGCGATGTTTTCTTCAAATTTAGGTAACATCATACCTACACCATATAAGAAATCTAAAGGTTGTTCTGCAGTTGTTTCTTCAACGAAAACTTTTTCACCGTTTTCTACTGTGTGAAGTCTGTACGTCAATGCTACGACGTCGTTTGCTTTTATAGCCATCTGATTTTGATTTTTGGAAGCCCGAGGCTACCGTTTATTAAATATAATTTATTAACGCTTGTATTGAATCCTGTGGTAGACTGCAGGTCTTGTTTTTACAAAGATATGCTTTTGTCTCCTTTCCGACTCTATGCTCCAGGAGTGGAAGATTTTCTTCCGTACCGCCGAGCACAATTTTATTAGGAATATAATATTGATCGAGTTCTTTTTTTAAAGCCGTTGCTCCATCCCCCGTCAATGCAATTTCATTGATTCCATATATTTCTTCTAGCAATAATATTGCCCAATTTGAATAGGCCGATCCATAGGTCTTGATTTGCGGGAATACATTCGCCAACAATTGGTCTGTAATGGCGATGTAATTTTCGTCGTCAAAAAGCAATCCTAATCGTTTCAGCTGACGAACCATTGTTGACGAAGAGGATGGGATTACGTTGTCCATAATTTCGCTTTTCCGTGCAATGAGTTCCTCCGCCTCCGACGAAGTATAGTAGAATGTTTTTTGTGATGCATCGTAAAACAATGCAATGGCCTTATCAGCAAGCTGCCTTGCTTTGCTTAGCCAATTGAGGTCAAATGTAGCCTCATACAATGTTATAAAGGCTTCAATAGTGAATGCATAGTCATCTAGGAAGCCTTTGATCGCTCTATTGTTATCTTTTGGCTGGTGCAATAACTGGATATCGTCCTGAATAAGATGCGTACAGATAAACTCGGCATTGTTTAAAGCGAGTTCAAGAAAATGACTGTTTCCAAGACTTTGATAAGCATCGATGAGCCCTTTTAGAAAGAGGGCATTCCAGGTGGTAAGCTGTTTGTGATCGAGTCCCGGACGTACGCGTTTTTCACGGTAGTCGTATAATTTTTTCTTTGAAATTTTTAGAAAATCTGACCATTCGTCAGGTGACATATTGACCTTTGCCGCTAGCTGGTCTGCATTTATGGCGCAAATAGGGATGTTGGTTTTTTCTTCCGCCCAGTTGCCTGCTTCGGTCATATTAAAATATTGGCCAAGGAGGGGAGCATCATCGCCCAATACCCTATCAAATTCAGCTTTAGAGAATGAATAGTATTTTCCTTCGATCCCCTCACTATCTGCATCTAAAGCACTATAGAAACCGTGGTTAGGTGCAAGCATTTCCCGTTCGGCCCAGTCAATCGTTTCTTCGATAATCCGTTTATAGAATGGATCATGACTTTGTTGAAAGGCTTCGGAATATAGGGAAAGTAGTTGTCCATTATCATAGAGCATTTTTTCGAAATGTGGAATATGCCAATAATGATCCACAGAATAGCGCGCAAAACCGCCACCGATCTGGTCATATATTCCACCTGATCCGATCTTTTTCAACGTAAAATGAACGTGCTCCAATAGTTCCTGATTGTCTGCAAGCACCCCATATTTTAGAAAGAATAGCCAATTGTTTGGTAACGGAAATTTAGGTGCTCTTTGATAGCCGCCTTCCTTGTTGTCGAAGGTTTCTGTCCAAGGCTCAACAATTGCGCTTAAGTCTTCGGAAGTATATTGCTCGGGAATGGGATTGATAGGTAGTTTCTCGGCCTGTTGAATACCGTTGTTTAGCTTTTCGGCATAGTCAAATGCGACTTCGGGTTTATCTTCCCACATTTGAGCAATTTGCAATAAGATATTCTGCCAGTCGTGCGGTTTGAAATAGGTGCCACCATAAATTGGTCTTCCATCGGGTAGGCAGATACAATTCAAGGGCCAGCCGCCGGCATTGGTCATCAGTTGCACAGCAAGCATATAAACTTGATCAATATCTGGGCGTTCTTCGCGGTCAATTTTGATCGATACGAAAAACTTATTCATGGTTTGGGCGATGGCTGAGTTTTCAAAACTTTCACGCTCCATCACATGGCACCAATGGCAGGCCGAGTAGCCAATGCTTACAATGATCAGTTTATTTTCGTCTTTTGCTTTTTTTAAAGCTTCCGGCCCCCAAGGCATCCAATCTACTGGATTGTGCGCGTGCTGTTTAAGGTACGGTGAATGTTCAAATTGCAATTGATTCGCCATAAGACGAAGGTAGTGAAAATCTAAATCAACTAACATTGATTTGGAAGGCAATGCTAGTTGATTTAGATTATTTATATGTTAAAAGTGTTTAAATGTCGTTATTAATCGTATAAAACCATCTTTTATGCGGTATTTTTTATTGTTTTCTGTATATCCATTGAGTTCAAACTCAGCTTCCAATAAAAAAAACCTTCCGTCGAGTTTTTCAAATTTCAAAATCGTAAACTTAGAATCATCTTGGATGTTGTTATTCAATTGGACTGGTTTTGTCATGGATCGAGTGGGAATGTACGAAAACAAGGATTCTTCCGTTTGGGAAGAAATACTTAAAAATATACCTGATGTTTTATTTTCACGTGCATAATCTGTTATAAATTGTTGCGGGCCTGTTGCTAATTGAAATCCATTTATGGGTTCGTACCCTATTGATCCTTCTTGCAATTTCGCGATATTGTATTTTTTAGTGAAACCAATCTTCACAAACGCGTCGCCAGAAAACTGATAATTATATTCAACTAGCAAAGAATCTTTTTCACCATACCACCAAGTATTTCCGCTACTATAAGCATAATCTCTATTCGGCAATTCCTGGCTATAAGGTTTAATGTTAACTTGTTTATTACTGAAGCCATTCGCATATTGATCGTTACAAATATATTTGATGCCGTTAATTGTATATGAAATACTATCGCTCAGGCTTAGGTTTTCTTTTATATTATCATCCGGATTAACTTCGGTTTGATTTTTCTTGCAAGAAAAAAAGAAAAGACCGACTACAGTCATTAAAAAAAATAATTTCATTAGTAAGGAATTGAATTTGAGTATTTGTGTAAACTATAAAAATAACAGTTAAAATTAGTGTATTAAATATTTTTTGTTTTTCTAAGTATTAAAAACATATTTTAATATTTAGGCTTTCCGATAATCATATAATGTTCAATAATATCTTTCGGAGTTCCAACTTCCGGTATTTCAGGATAATTTTCTTTGGAACACGAGGTGAAAATAAATAAAATTAAAATTATGAAAAGGTGTGTTTTTAATATATTTTTTGATTTTTCGTAAAAATAGAAAATTTATTTAAAATTTGATTAATTGTGTGGCGTTGTTGTTTGTTTTTACGTTAAATGACTTTGGCGACTCATCGATTTGTAAATTAACTAGATGCATAAAATCTCCATAGAATTTGATTATTTTTACATACGTTTATTATTAGCTTTACCGAAGTCCTATGTCAAATGACGTTGACCTGCTTAAAAAGATAGTCCAAAAAGATCGTGATGCTTTTGAAGCTATTTATAAGGCCCATTTCCGCAAATTGTATATCTTATCTTTTCGTTACGTGCGAGAGGAAGGAATCGCCGAAGAGCTCACCAACGATGTATTTATGATGTTATGGGAAAATGCAGGAAAATTGACCATTAATCAATCACTTGGAGCTTACTTATCCCGGAGTGTTATCAATCTCTCGATTACTTACCTCAAAAAGAATCAACGTTTATTAGAACGGAATAATGATTATAGCAAAGAATTGGATCTGACAGATGAGGAGGATCAGACCGATAGCGCCGCACTTTACGAATCCAAATTATTGATGATCGAAAGCCTATTGGACGGGTTGCCGCCGCAGTGTCGAAAAATTGTCCTCATGAGTAAGTACGATAAGATGAAACAGCAGGAAATTGCAGACCAGTTGGGAATCTCCATTAAAACTGTAAAAAATCATTTGACCATCGCTTACGATAAAATTCGGGTAGCCTTGGCAAAGCAAAAAACATTTTTACTGCTTCTGATCGGCTTTTTATTTTTTTCATTGGGACTTTTTGTCCAGTTTATTATCTTATAGATATGGAAGAAAACAATATTTCAAGATTTATTCCTTATGACTTGATTCAGAAAGAGCTGGATGGGACTATTTCCGAAAGGGAAGGGGTGTTGCTTGAACGTTGGATTTCTGAAGATACGGAGAACCATCGATTATATGACGAAATCAGAACGATATCCGATGACCTTATTGCATTGGAACACTATAAAAAAGTAGATACCAATATTCAATGGAACAAATTTAAACTGAAGCTGGATAGAGCAGCCAATGTTCAAGACCAAGAGATCGCCATACCAATCAGAACGATCTGGAGACCGTGGACAAAATTTGCGGCAGCGGCAGTGTTATTTATCGTAGGTTTTGCCTGTTATTTGAACTTTGACCGTTGGATGGGCTATGAAATCCGAATATATGGCTCAGCAGCGCAACAACCTATTTTGCTTCCTGATAGTTCGGTCATGATACTGCATGCAGGAGCAGAAGCTGTGTTCAATAAACGAACATTTTCGGAAGCAAGAATTGTTGCACTAAAAAAGGGAAAAGCACTATTTGATGTCAAACATCAAATAGGGAACTCTTTTATGGTTGATCTTGAAAATAATTATGTGCGTGATATCGGTACTACCTTTGAAGTAAATTTGCTGGCAGAAGATGTTGAAGTACTTGTTAAGGAGGGAACTGTAGCCCTGAGCAGTGGAAAGGGCGATCATGCGGAAGAACTTGTTTTACAAAAAAATCAAAAAGGACTCTATAAAAGGCAGACAGCGTCCTTATCCAAAATCGATCTGTCGGCAGAATATGATACTGATGTAGCACAAAAACTAAGCTACTCGAATGTTCGATTGGACAGTATCTGCGCGGATCTGGAAAAGCATTTTCGAGCGAATATAACTGTTGTTGGAGATGGCCTAAAGGCACGTAAGCTGAGTATGTACTTTGATGGGCAAACGCTCAATGAGATTGTTCAGATTCTCTCCAAGACCCTAAATGTGAAATGGAAAACGGGTAAAAAAGGATATAGTATCTACGAATAGACTTTTCGCGTTGCTGATATGAAAGATAGGGTTCTGTATCGTCTGCTCTTTTTCTGCTGGTTGGTTATAGTTATGTGTTCGAAATCCATGGGCCAGGACTCCCCTGCAGACTGGCGAATTTCAATTGACACACATAACAAACAGATCATTCAGATACTTGCTGAAATTCATAAAACATACGATATATCTATGTCCTACGATGAGCAGATTTTTAACAAGGACATTATCTATAGTCGATCATTTAATAGATCGAGCTTAGAAGAGGTTTTTAATTATTTGCTGAAAGATTCTAATGTTGGATTTACGATTATTAATAGGGCGCTTATCTTCTATGAAGAAGATAAAACTTTTACCGTTAAGGGGCGCGTTGTAGATAGTCTAAGCGGTGAAAACCTGATCGGCGCTACTTTGTTGATTGCAGAGAAAAGTAAAAGTAGCTCAAGTAATAAATATGGGTTTTACTCGCTGACATTGCCGCGGGGAGAATACAGTTGTTATGTAAGTTATTTGGGCTATAAGACAAGAGTAGTCTCATTGAATGCTGAGTTAGCAAATAATTATCTCGTCATTAAGCTCGCTCCAGTGGATTTTAACCTGAGTGAGGTGGTGGTGAATGTTGATTCTTCATTGACAGCGCAGCATTTGGGAAGTTTCACGGACAAGATCAATTGGTCTCAAACACGCAGAAATGCTTTTTATAAGGGCGAGGCAGATATCATGAAAGTCCTACAGATGCAAAATGGAATTAATGGATTGACGGAAGGTGGTAGCAATCTTTTTGTGCGGGGAAGCGGGAAGGATCAGAATCTTATTTTGCTTGATGAAGCTGTTGTGTATAATCCGTCTCATCTATTCGGTTTAACCTCCGTATTTAATTCGGATATATTGAAGAATACACAGCTTTATAAGGATGCTATTCCTGCAAGTCTAGGCGGACGTCTTTCTTCCATTATGGATATGAGTACCAGAGACGGTGATGCCAATGCTTTTCATGTTTTTGGTGGATCGAGCCTATTGATAGCTCGGGTGGGAGCTGAGGGGCCCTTTATAAAAAAGGGAAAAGGTGCTTTCATTGCCACTGCACGGGGGAGCATATTAAATGCTTTTAATATGGATTACCGTCTGTTTAATGTCAAAGGCAAGTATAGCGACTATAATGTGAAGTTCAACTATACATTTGATGAAAAAAACCGAGTCTACCTTTCGGGGTACTATGGGCAAGATAAGGTGATTTCACCAAATAAGAATACAAATCGTTGGGGCAACTGGACGTCCACTTTGCGATGGAACCATGTACATAGTGATCGGTTATTTTTGAACCTTTCGGCTATTTTCAGTGATTATCATAATAAATTGGATGTCAGTAAGCCTGAATCGAGTGATAATCAAATCTGGTTGACACGTATACGTGATTTTAGTTTGAAATCGGATTTCACTTATTTTATGGGATTGGATCGTACCTTAGATTTTGGTCTTCAGGGGACCCTACATCGTTTCAATCCCGGTGAGATATCACCAATAAATTCGAATACGGAGGATAATATTTTCAGGGCACAAGCCTATGATTATACGGGTTATGTTTCTTTTAACTGGAAGATTGATTCTGCCTTCCGGATTGTTGCGGGAATGCGCGCCAATGCCTTTTTTAATGCCTCTTTTGGACGCTATTATTTATTGGATGGTAACTCGTATAAGCCACTGTCTAACGATGCCGACAAGAAAAAGTCGTACTATGGTTTGGAGCCACGCTTGTCTTTGCAATATAAAATGGGGACAGATTATGCTTTCCGATTGGCTTATAATCGAAACTATCAGTATTTGCAGCTATTGCAGAATGATGAATTGGCTTTTTCCTCTTTGGAGGCCTGGGTACCGGCAGGACTGAATATTAAACCACAGTATGTTGATGCAATTTCTTTTCGAATAAACAGGCTATTGTATTATGGAAATATTGGATTGGAAGGGTATTGGAAAAAAATGGGAAATCAGGTCGAATTGATCGATCATGCACAACTAATACTCAATCCTTTTATCGAAACACAATTGCGACAAGGCAAAGGGCATGCGTACGGGTTGGAATTATCCATCAATCAGCGTATCGGTGATTTTTCAGGGAATATTTTGTATAGTTGGTCGAGATCTTTTCGCAAGATCAATGGCATCAATAAGGGAAAGGAGTATGTGGCCAATTTCGACATTCCACATGTGCTCAAGAGTAACTTGTCTTATGATCTAGGACGTTCGGTGCATCTCAGTGCTTTTTATACCATTCATACAGGAAGGCCTTTGACTTATCCAATGGGATTTATGGAATATGAAGGAATCTATGTTCCGGTTTATTCAAGCCGTAATTCGCATCGGATGCCTACATTCAGTCGTTTTGATTTGAATTGTTCTGTAGATTTGGAAACGATAAAGCAGCGGGAACGCGGAAGAAAACATACCTTAAGTTTTGGATTGTATAATGTATTTGATCAGCGTAATCCACTATATTATAGTTTCTCCGAAGATGGCAATGAGAACTTAACGATTCAGAAAACATCATTTTCTGGGAGAGTACCGTCAATTAATTACACCATGAGATTTTGATATGAGATTCTTGTTGATTTTAGTTACTTATCTTCTAGTGGTTTCTTGCCAGAAATCAGCTGTAGACGAAGGGCAGTCATACGATATGATTGTTGAAGGGGGAATTAATACGATGTATAAAGAGCAGTATATCCAATTAAAGAAATTGGAAGGACTAAAGTCAAATGCGGGGACTGTCGGGATCAGCGGAGCTACCGTGCGTGTAGCGAATGGTCCCAATGTGATTGAATTCAACGATTTGGGCGGGGGACTTTATCTGGGTGAGCTGTTCAATCTGAAAGACACCGTCGGCAACGTATTTCTGCTGACCATTACATTGAATGGGAAATCGTACGAAGCTCAGGATCAATTGATCCCTGTGGTACCTATTGAAAATGCGTTTTTACCGGTAGAAAAAAGTAGTTTGAATAACAAATGGGAGGTAAAGGTCAGCAAACACTTATTTGGGATGCGTACCCCCAATAAATGGCTCATCATCCCTCAAAAGGATTTTTCAGAGGGTGATGTCTCTTCTTTTCGATCTCCTTTTAGTTATAGTTATCGCTTGGGAGCACCCAATGTATTAAATAATCTACTTGGCAAGACATATAACTATGAAGTTTCGATGAAGGATAGTTTAATCGTTTCTAAGTTTTCCGAATCGCCTCGTTACTCCCGTTTTCTTTATAATCTATTTCAGGAGACAGAGTGGAAAGGGTTGTTGTCGGCAGTACCAGCCAATGTTGAAGGTAATATTTCCAATAATGCCCTTGGTTTTTTTTATGTCATGGACGGAGTCCGTAAATCTATTCCGGTAAAGGCTATCAGGACTAGTAAATAATACCTTAAGGAAGGATACTAAAGCATTTTTAGCGACGAATAGATAGCCGAGTTGTCCTAAATAATTGATATCATTCAAAGCAACTATTTATACATAATATATACACATGAAAACTGCACAATATAAAGCAGATAGATTATTCCTATTTCTATTTTTCTGGTTATGTCTTGCCCTAAAACCAATGTATGCAGAGGTGCTACCAAATTATGTTATCCCACTTAAGGATACGAATAATAAACAAAAAACAATGCTTGTGTTTATTACGGGTGATGGTGGCTACAATGATTTCAGCAAAAGCCTGCTGTCCTATTTCTCGCTCGATGGCTATCCCCGTTTGGTTATCGATGCAAAAAAATATTTTTGGAAAAAGAAAACCCCACAGGAAGCGGGAAGAGAATTTGAACGGTATATCGACCATTTCAAAAAGGAGTGGGATTGTGATCAGATTTATTTAATAGGACATTCATTCTCGGCAGGGGTGTTACCCTTTGTCCTGAATAATTTCTCGGATCCATTGAAAAAGTCCATCCGGCACGTGACCTATCTGTCACCAGATCAGTATGCGAGTTTTGAGGTAACGGTTTCGACGATGCTCAACTGGAAACAGAAACCCAATGGCTATGAGGTACTCGCTGAAGTCATGAAGCTAAAGCAATTCTCCTCTACTTATGTCTTCTGCAAAGAAGGAGAGGAGGATCTTGTGAAAATGTTTCGAAATGCGGGCCTGAAAGTCGAAGTACTGGCAGGACCGCATAATTATAATCGCGATTTTAAGACTATTTATAATACGATTCGATTAAGATAACATTCTATTAGGACCTTTTTATTAAAACCTTGTCATTCTACTGAATTTTAGATGCAAGGTTTTTTTTATGCGATACCGTTTTTTATTGGTCTTACTGTTCTTTACTTCCCGACTATTTGGACAAGGAACTGCATTAACAGGAATTGTCTTAGATGCCTCGACAGCGAAACCTATACAAGGTGTGACTGTCAAGCTTTCCAATACTGCCAAATCTGTAGCAACAAATAAAGAGGGGCAGTTTCAGCTACCTTCAGTACCTGACAACTGGGAGTTACAGTTAAGTGCAATTGGCTATAAAAAACAGGTATTCCCGATGAGTGTTGCGCAGGGTAAGAAAGTTCTTATTATCCGTTTGGAAGATGAACAACAAAGCCTCGATGAGGTTGTTGTGAACGCGCCTAAAAAGAGAAAATATTCCAATAAACATAACCCAACAGTAGATTTAATCCGTAAAGTAATTGAGAAAAGAGATGAAAATAATGCGTTAAATGGAACAGCCGGTAGCTATCAAGAATATGAAAAACTATCGATGTCTTTGTCTATCCAAAATCAAAAGGTGGATAAATCTCGCTTGCTCAAACGTTTCGGATTCTTGAAACAGGGGATGGATACGCTAAAGTATCCCGGTAGGTCGCTGGTACCCATATTTATGGATGAGAAAATAGGTCAGCGACAATTAGACGCTGCTAAAGGTTCTAGCTTTGTTTTACTGGGTGAGAATCAGTCGCGCGTAGATCAGTATTTGGATGAAGATGGTATCGACGAGTATTTGGATAAGATCTATGGCGAAACAAATATCTATGATACGGATGTCTCTATTGGGAATAGACGTTTTTTGAGCCCTATAGCGACGTTGGGACCTTCCTTTTATAAATATTACCTGGTTGACACTTTGAAGGATAGCAAACCTTGGCATGCCAAAATACGCGTAGAGCCACGGAATAGGGAGGATGCACTTTTTTCAGGCTGCATCTATATCCGCTTAGATGGGAGTTATGCATTGGATCAAGCGGAGCTGACCATCAACGAAGCGACCAATATCAACTGGGTAAAGGGGCTGAATATTGTATTGAATTATTCGGAAAATCAAGCACAGCGTTTTTTTCTGAGTAGAGGGGTGCTGACGATAGATTTGGGAATTTTTAAGGATGGTATGGGCTTGTTTGGGGAGAAAGTGACCAGCAGATCATTATCTAGTGAAAGTCCGCTGATTGTCAGTGGTAAAGCATTGACTCGAACTGGGCCACAAAATCCAAATGGGATTGACTGGAATGTTGCAAGACCTGAGAAACTGAGTAAGTTGGAGCAGCAGGCCTTTACGAATATCGATAGTTTAAAACAGTCAAAATCTTTTAAAAACTTGATGGCTTTGGGTTCCTTTATCATGTCGGGATATTATGGGCGCGGTGTTATCGAAATAGGGCCAGTACCTTCATTTTATAGTTTTAACCCCGTTGAAGGAAGCCGATTTAAATTCGGGGGCAACACGACAGATATTTTTAGCAAGACATTGGTTCTCGATGGTTATGGTGCCTATGGTACGAAAGATAGGCAATGGAAATATAATGTGGGTGCCACATACTCCTTTAATGGTGAATCGGTCTATAAATTTCCAGTAAAGTTAATCACAGCAAAAGTTAGTAAAGAGGTGCAAGTGCCGGGACAGGATCTAAATTTTATCGACAATGATAATTTTCTACTTTCCTTCAGAAGAGGCGAAAATGATAAAATGTTTTATCTACAAAGAAGGCAGATCGAATATTGGCAGGAGTTTGAAAACTATTTATCTTTTAAATTGGGATTCTTCAATCAGATTCTTAGTCCAGGTGGGATTTTGGCGTTCGACCGCAGAGCATTCAGAAGAAGTAACGGTAATGAGCTCTGGACTTCTGCTTTCACTGGAGAAATACGCTGGGCTCCACATGAGAAATTATATCAGGGTAAACGGTACCGACGTATTATCAATACTGGCCAGCCTATTTTCACGTTAGCAGCGCAGATTGGCGTAAAGGGATTATTGGGAGGAGACTATAATTATCAGCGTTTTATAGTCAATGCCAATAAGCGATTTTTCGCTTCACAATTTGGCTTTGCGGATCTTGTATTTGAATCCGGAATCCAATTTGGAAAAGTACCTTATCCGTTGATGATTATTCACCGTGCAAACCAAACGTATTCGTACCAGCTCAACTCATACAATTTGATGAATTCGATGGAGTTTATGAGTGATAAGTATGCTTCCTTATTGTTGCAACATTCATTCAATGGCTTTTTTCTCAATAAGGTTCCCTTGCTAAAAAAACTGGATCTCCGGGAAATAGCGTCAGTAAAGATGTTGTATGGAGCTGTCGATGCTTCCAACAGATACACCAAAAGTTTTGATGAATTGCCCAAAGATCCGCGGGAACCGCAGTTGTTCTCGCTTAACAATGGAGCTTATATAGAAGGCAGTCTCGGCTTGAGTAATATTTTTAAAATTCTACGCGTAGACCTGGTTCGTCGTTTTACATACCTCAATAACCCCAGGATATCTCCCTGGGGCGTTAGGGCGAAGATCGGTATTGATTTTTGATGCTATAAAAATCGACAAATGGAATTGGGACTATTTTTAGGAAATGGTGTCATTAGTAAAAGCGGTTTAGAAAAATTAAAGAATTGGGCTTGTCAGTTCAAGATGTAATTATGCTGATGAAAAACAAAATGTTGATCTGGAAATCCTTATTGGGGCTATTGGTTCTTTTGGGGGCTGTGTATTTTTTTGTGAATCAAAGACAGGAATTGGCATCGTCTGTAGGGCTTATCCAGTCAAGTTCGTTGTTTTGGGTGGCAATAGGTATCGTTGTTTCTTTGGCTTACATCGCCATGCAAGGTTTGGTCTATGTATATAGTTTCAGGTCTTTGCAACAAAAGCTATCCCTAGGTGGGGCTACTCGCTTATTTCTAAAGAGAAACTTTATCAGTGTCTTTCTTCCGGTAGGTGGATTTACCTCACTGGCTTTCTTTAAAAAAGAAGTCAATCAGGAAGGAATCGACGATTCAAACGCCAATCTTTCTTCGGTTATCTATGCCGTCATTAGCCTAGTATCCTTA
This sequence comes from Sphingobacterium sp., assembly GCA_031286695.1. Taxonomy (GTDB): domain Bacteria; phylum Bacteroidota; class Bacteroidia; order Sphingobacteriales; family Sphingobacteriaceae; genus Sphingobacterium. The sequence continues at coordinate 720,791 of JAITTY010000011.1, forward strand.
TTTATACTTTGTCTTTTTGTTTTTCTGTTTGTAGGGATAGCAGGTCTTGATGTTCAGATCATAGGGATTATGTTTGTTTTTAGTGTCCTATTGTTGGGATTTGGCTGGTACTGCAGGTCGTTTTATCGAGGCGGAAGTGCATATACGCTCACCATACGTTATTTCCCGTCGATAGCAGGCACCTGGGATGAATTGCATAAAAAGGGCGTAAATTTCTGGGCAGTATTGCAAAGTCTAATTTGGGCAACAGCCATTGAGCTAGTCGGGATTTTACATATCTATATTGCTATGCTTGCTTTAGGCTTTGAAACATCGTTATTGGCCTGTACGGTAACCTATGCAGTCGGAACGTTGGTCTATTGTTTTTCGCCATTGATGAAGGGATTGGGACTTATCGAAGTGTCTATGGTTGTCATTCTGTGTAAGTTTGGCTACAGCGAAGAACAGGCTATTTCGATATCCTTGTTATACCGTTTATTTGAATTCTGGGGGCCATTGGCATTGGGCGGCATTAGTTTCTTTGTAAATAAGAATAACATCTTTGTTCGGATACTTCCATCTGTTTTTATTTTTGTGATGGGACTTATAAATATCATTTCGGTATTGACGCCAGCTATCCATAGCCGTGTAGCTGCATTAAAACAATTTATATCTTACGACGCGCTAAACTTTTCTAATGCAGCTGTGCTTTTCTTTGGCATACTGCTGGTGATGTGCTCGGGCTTTTTATTGAAAGGTTTACGCATGGCCTGGTATGCTGCGGTGGCACTATGTTCACTTTCTATTATTGCCAATCTTTCCAAAGGTCTGGATTTTGAAGAAGCCTGGTTCGCTTTTTTGGTGCTGTTGATGCTCCTTTATTCATCAAAACATTATTTTATACAAAGCAATAGAAGGCTAAGCTCCTTAAATCTCAGTTTGGTCCTGTGGCTTATCGGAGTTGTGCTGATGTATGGGATTGCTGGGTTCTATTTCTTGAATGCGAAGCATTTCAATATGGACTTTACCATTGTAAATGCGGTGAACAATACATTGCATTGTTTTCTATTGCTGAATGGTGATGTCGCAGAACCCCAGACTGCCATAGGACAGTACTTCTTGTATTCCATTAATTTTTTTAGTGTCGTTAGTCTTTCAGCATTATTCTACTGGATGGTAAATCCTTGTCAGTTAGCGGAAGAAGATGCCGGTGGACAGATTGAAATTGCGCAGCATCTTTTGGAGCGTTATGGTAAATCGCCTGTCGATTATTTCAAGACCTATGGAGATAAAGATCTTTTCTTTAATGCTGAGCAGACGGGTTTTATTGCGTACAAAAAATGTTATGGTTTTGCTATGGTACTGGAGGGACCCGTTTGTGAGGACAGGGAGGATGCGATGAAAGAATTGATTAATGCATTTGAACGCTATTGTCGCAAATCGAGTTTGAAAACAGCCTATTACCGAGTTGACGGTAGACATTTAGGGATTTTCAAACAACTTGGCAAAAAATCTTTTCTGATCGGAGAAGAAGCGATTGTCAATGTCGATAATTTTTCACTGGAAGGTAAGAAACGAAAATCGCTTCGAAATGCGGTGAATAGTATTGAGAAAAAAGGATTTGTTTCGAATTTATATCGGGCACCGTTGTCAAATGGTTTGCTTCAGAAGTTGCAGGTTGTATCGGATCATTGGTTGCGGGATATGAAGCGCTCAGAACGTGTTTTTTCTCAGGGGATGTTTGACGTTGGAAAGATTAAAAACAGTCATGTAATTACTTTGGAGGATAATGAAGGACGCATTTTGGCTTTTTTGAATATCATTCCCAATTATGCTCCGGACGAGGCAACTTACGATCTTATTCGAAAATTGCAAGATGCTCCTGGCGGAAATATGGATGTATTGATTATTCGTTTTTTGGAGTATTGCAAAGAGGAAGGTTATTCTTTTCTAAATATGGGGTTGGCGCCTTTTTCGGGGTTTGACAAGAAGAAAGGGCTCGTTGAACGCATTATTAGTTTTTTATATGAGAATAACCCGTATTTCCGTCAACCAAAGGGACTAAAAGAATTTAAGGAAAAATTTGATCCTTGCTGGGTCGAGAAATTTGTAGTGTATTCACATGATTTGGATTTGATTTCAGTGCCTTTGGTGATTGATAAGGCAATGAAATCAAATGCGGGTAAGTGATAGGGGGTGACTTTTGCTGAAAGTGAGTTTGTTCTTTGAATAGAATTTTAATCAATTATTTGCACAAGATCGGCACAATTGCCGCTGAGCATCTGAAAGGTGAAACCGGTATCGAGTTTTATCTCTGCGCATGATGACGTACGTAGGTACGCCGCTTTTCGGGTCAGGTATTCCACGAGATCAGTTAATGTGGGGTTGTGGCCAAAGAGCAAAACATGATTGATATGATCGGGAATTGCATTGATGATGGATAACAGGTGTTTGTAGGTGCATTCATAAATTGTTTCTTCAATTTGAATATCAAAAGAAGAAGCGCCCATCACATCCAGAAAAATACGTGTTGTTTGGAGTGCCCGGTTGGCCGGCGAGCTGATTACAATACTGTTTTCATCTAGGGTCAATTTCGTAGCGAGCTTGGCAGCAACCTGTTTTGCATGCTGAATTCCATCAGAAGTAAGAGCGCGGTCAAAATCGTTTATGCCCGGAATGGTTTCAGCTTTGGCATGTCGGATGATATAGAGTTTTTTACTGTTGTCCATGATTAAAATTTTTGATTCTATACTAATAACGCTTTTGTTCCTTGTTCATTGTGTTTGCCAAGGGAGACAAGGGGTTATTGCTTATGAATACAAATAAAAATAAATCAAGTTTTGAAAAGTAAATATTATATGAATAATTATTGCACTTTATTTAATTCTTTGTATCTCTCAAGGGGGCTGACCATGTATCGGTCACTTGAAAAGTGTGCAAGGGACTTTCACCTCTATATTTTTGCATTTGATGATGAGTGTTATCGTATTCTGTCTGAATTACAGCTGGCTAAGGCTACTATCATCCGATTGTCTGATTTTGAAGATGAGCAATTATTGGCTATAAAATCCACTCGTACTACAGGAGAATATTGTTGGACTTGTACGCCTTCAATTATTCTATATAGTATTCGAAAATTTGGTTTATCCAATTGCACGTACCTGGATGCGGATTTGTTTTTCTATGCCGATCCACTGGTGTTAATTGACGAGGCAGGGGGAGCATCCGTGATTATAACCCCACATCGATACAGCCCAATGTATGAAGATAGCGAATCGGGAGGGATCTATTGTGTGCAGTTTGTTTACTTTAAGAATTCAGATGAAGGTATAGCGGTTTTGGAGTGGTGGCGTTCAGCGTGTATTGAATGGTGCTACAATCGCAGGGAACCCGGAAGATTTGGCGATCAAAAATACCTGGATGTATGGACGACTAGGTTTACAGGGGTGCATGTCCTGGAACATTTAGGCGGAGGTGTAGCGCCCTGGAATGTTCAGCAATATGATTTTGAACATAAAATAGGGCAAGTCTGGGGCAAAGAGCTTGCTAGTCAGCGTTTATTTCCCGTGGTGTTTTATCACTTTCATGCGCTAAAATATGCAGAAATGAATTCTTTTACTCTTGCAGGCGGCAATTTAATAAGTGATAATGACATCCATTTTTTGTATAAACCTTATGTAAAAGCATTAAAAAATTCAGGTCGTGAAATACGGTCTTTATCACGCTTACTCCAATTCCATGAGATGAATGAAATTCCGCGTATTCGTAAATCACTACGCCGAATGTTTAATTTATATGTACTTGGCAAATTTAGAGAATACTACCATCAATCCTATTTCTTAAGATAATGGCTTATCAAATTGATTTAAAAACATTTACCGATGATCGAGGGAATCTAACGGTGATTGAGAAAGTAATTCCTTTTGATGTGAAAAGGATATTTTATATTTATGGAGTAGATGGATCTACTCGTGGTGGGCATCGGCATTATGAGACTATTCAAGCTGCTATTTGCTTGAAAGGAAGCTGTGCTATTTATAATCAAGAAGGAAATAATGAACGGATTTTTGAATTGAACTCACCTGATCAATGTTTAATATTAGAACCAAGGGATTGGCATCAGATGTTTGACTTTTCGGAAGATGCTATTCTTATGGTACTTGCTTCTGAATATTTTGATTCAACGGATTATATTTACGAACCCTATTTTATACATGATAGCTTACGAGAGTTTACGTCAGGTCAATAAGGAATTTATGGAGGAGTATACGCAGGTTTTTCATGACGTATTGCATGGAGGCTGGTATATTTTGGGAAAAGAAGTACAGCAATTCGAGCAATCATTTGCGGCTTATTGTGGTGTGCAACATTGCATCGGTGTAGCCTCTGGACTGGATGCGTTAGTTTTGTCATTACGTTATTTTGGCTTTACTCCCGGCGATGAAGTGATCGTTCCTGCTAATACCTATATTGCTTCAATTCTTGCCATTATGCAGGTGGGGCTAAAACCCGTACTTGTTGAGCCCGATGTGGATACCTACAATATTGATCCTAAAAAAATTGAGTCAGCTATTACAGAAAGGACCAGGGCGATTTTAGTTGTTCATCTCTATGGTAAATTGTGTGAGATGGATCCCATCATTTCTCTCGCGGGTCGATATGGACTACGTGTCATTGAAGACTGCGCCCAAGCACATGGCGCTAGCTACAATGGCCAAAAGGCGGGTTCATTTGGCGATTTTGGAGCGTTCAGCTTCTATCCGACTAAGAATTTAGGCGCTTTAGGGGATGCTGGAGCTATAACATGTAAGGATGATAAACTGAATAATTCGATTCGGACCCTACGTAATTATGGTTCGTCTGCTAAATATGTCTTTGATGAAGTAGGTTATAACTCGCGGCTCGACGAGTTGCAAGCTGCCTTTCTATCTGTGAAATTAAAATTTCTAGATAAGATTACAGCTCACAAACAAAAGCTGGCGGCAGTCTATCTGCGTGAGTTAAAGTCTGATTTTATACTTCCGGTTGTACAGCCTCAACAAGAGGATGTTTATCATATTTTTGCAATCCGTCACCCTGAACGCAATCGGTTGAAAGAATATCTATTGGATAATGGTATCGGAACGGAAATTCATTATCCTATTGCACCGCATCAACAAAAAGCGATGAAAGGAATTTTATCAAGCGATAGATATCCCATTTCTGAGGAACTTCATCGAACGATATTGAGCCTTCCTATTTCTTATGGACATACGGAGGATGATATTAATAGAGTGGTCGAGGTAATGAATAAGTTTTCCTGAAATTTTTTACGAGCAAATTATTGAGAGACCTTATCAATGGAATTTTTTTAAAGAAAAAAAATAGGGCAATACGTCTTCTGTTGGCTTTAATTTTTTTAGGATTAAGATCTTGCCAAATTTCGAATGTCGCATAATGTAACCCTAAGATCTCTAAAAAATTGAGGTCTTTTGTATTTGGTAGAGTGCCCAAAATCATGCTTCCATTTCTGGTTGTATTTAATAATTCCGAAGCCGAGGTCCGTAAACGAAAAGCATCAGGGCAGGTTGACTTAAGGAAGTTACCGTAAGTTTCATATTCGGAGAATCCAGAAAGTGCCATATCTTTTGTGGCTATATTTTCAAGGATATAATATGGCCAGACCTGATTCTCAGCGTTTGTGCTCAGCTCAAGTAACATTTTTTGCATCAGCTTTGTTTGGACCATAAAATGCTCAGATATAAACGAGTAGTTGACTGTTTTTTTTATGCTAAGTATATGTTCTAATGTTTCAAAATAAGGTTTATGATTTTCTTCACTCTTGTGGATGAGTACCTTATCTTTTTGATCAAAGAAATTGATTGGTTTTAGTGGGATTGTATCTGCATCCCATATTAGATAATAGTCACTTTGAATGATTTTGGAAACTTCCATTTTTAAGAATTGCTGGAAGTACCAGCCAGCTCTATCTCCATTCGCTATTTTGCGTTTTAGGAAGTCAGCTACAGATTGAAAATTAAACTGGTCAAACAATTTATTTTCATTAATAAGAAGTAAATTGTTTAGATTGAGCGCTTGAAATTTTTCGAAATGAGAAGGGTTTGTTATGACATAAATTTGTTGCGCTTGAAAAAATAGCTTAACCTGATTGATCACTATCTTTGCAATTTCGATGTGTTGCGGACCTACGCAGATGACAATATCGTAGTTTGGGTTATTTATAAATAATTGCATCACTAGAGAATCTAGATGAGTTAAAATGTGACAAAAGTTGGTAGGATTAATCCCGTAGTCTTTATCGTAGCATCATTAATCCATTTTTTTGGCGATACCACAACTTTATCCGGATTATCGTTTAACCAAGCTCCCCACCAGCTAAAACTGCTATTCGCGATAATATGATGTTTACACAATGACATGAGCTGTAGATCGCGAAAACTGTTAGAGCCGGAGTTATGTTCAACGAAGATAGCATTTATATCTTTAAACTCTGATTTACACCATTTAATATCATTAGAAAATACGACAAAAAGCGGTGAATCCTGTGTCTCAAGTATATACTGTATGCTTTTTTGATAGTATTCCTCCGTACATATATCTTTAAATAAGGGTTCTTTTAGATAATCGCCTCTCCGGACATGTAATGATACCGCATTTTGTTGTTCTATTAAATGCTGGATATGAATGTTTTTAGGCTGTTCAAATGGTGGGAAAATAAGCTGTTGACGAAGAAGTGATGCTACGTGATCAATATAGTCAATATGTTGCCAATATCCCCAATAATAGCGACTTCTACTGTCTTCAAAAATATCTTTTGTGTAAGAAAAAGGTGAAGTTTCTTCAAAATAGATATGTTTCGTATTATACAGTCGTCTCAATTTCCTCCACAGCCATTTATTGTTATTTCTGGTATAGATATTTTTTTCAAAAGTGTTGAGTTGTGGAAGTTTAATGTTGAACACTGCTTCTAATTCAAAACCATTATGTAGGTGGTAACTATTAAAATCTTCTAAATCGACTTTTACGTTCCTAAATTTTTGTTGTAATGCCAAAAAAAATGCATACTGAAAGAGCTGATTTCCTAGGCCACCTAAGAATTTTACAATCTTCATAAGTTATCTTTTGAGAAAGGACGATAATGTTTGTTTAAGTCCTTTTCTTAGATGCTTGAATTTGCATACATGCCATTCAAACAAAGGTTTTCTAAATAATAATTTTATTGTTTGGAACTTTCCTCTTTTTATAACAAGTTCGAACCACTTATTGTAAAGCTCATTTGAAAAAGCTGCCTGTTTATAGATATTGTACTGCTTATTTGTTTCTTTAAGTAATGCAAGGATATGAAAATTTTCATCTAATGTGTAATTATCGTTTCTAAAGTTAGCTAAAAGAATGGCGATATATTTGTATTCAACATTTAAAGCAAATTGATTAAGCTGTCTAATTTTTAAGTTGTAGAGCGCTTGATGAAGCTGATCTCTTTTCTGTATTGAAATATTTGTTCCATGTATCCTATATTTCACTAGGTAATCGTCTAAATTTTCAATTGCATATTTTTGGGAAATTCTATAGAAGAGATCGTAGTCCTCTATCAGGGTATCTCCTTGATATCCATTCACTTCTCTGAATATTTCAGTTTTGATCATTGTAGAAGAATGAACAATTGTATTTTCAAAAAACAAGGTGATTTTTATTTTATTTATATCCGTGAAAACATCGAGTCTTTCTCCAGTCTCTTTACCGTTCTGATCAATAATGAGCGCTCGGCTGCCAACAACAGCAAGATCTGGATTATTTTGGAAAGCTTTTAGCTGCTTTTCTAAACGATCTGGTATAGCTATGTCATCGCTGTCCAAAATAGCAATAAATTTCCCCTTCGCTTCAAGTAAAGCGATATTTCTACTTTCAATTAATCCACGATTTGTCTCGTTTTTTATAACTCTTATTCTGGGATCATTGAAGCTTTGAATGATTGTTTCTGTATTATCAGTGGAACCGTCATTAATGATAAGCAATTCGAAGTTTTGATATGTTTGATTTAAAACGCTCTTTATGGAATCAGCAATAAATTTTGAAGCGTTAAAGGCGGCCATTAATACGGTAACTTCTATTTCATTCGACATAATTAAAAGATTGATCTTATTTATTTGACATAGATATATTCTTCTCAGCTTTCGCTTCGCTAGTTCTAAAGAAAAATTGAGCCGTATCTAAAAAATACTTTTTAAATAAAGAATAGCTTTTTTGAAGGTGGATATTGGCCAGTTTATGTTCTTTTGGGGTAGCTTAAGATTTATAGATTTTATAAGATTATCAAGATTGCTAGCTGGGAAAAATTCTAATTTTTCCCAGCTACAGGCCGGTAAAGGATGAAAATTCAGATAGTTTTTATAATTCTCAGCTGATAGTTTATCCCAACTTCTATAAAATTCTATAGTATCGAAGTCATTTACATGGCCCCAATTACTGATTTTCTGCTGTATTTCGGAATTATCTCTAGCCCAGGACTGATGAATAACATAATAGTCTAATATATATTCTTTTGTATTCTGTGTAGCCCTTGCTTTATTATAGATGGGGCGATTGGTCACTAAACTGCACAATTCATCATATGGGGATATAATGAAAAAGCCATCGATTGTTTTTTTGAATAATACGATAAGTTTGATTCGAAAAGTAACGGGTGTTTTATCCGGTTGTTTCAAAAGAAATTTATTCTTTTTGAGAAATGTTGTTAGCTTCTTAAAATCATAAGGGTATTCGTCACTATCCAATTGGATATGCCATCCGCCCTTGCCCATATATTGAGCAAGCATATTGCGTTGTCTAGTTTCAGATACCAAGGGGGCTTGTCCTGCAACATAGAAATCATCAGCATAAAACTGAATTTTATGATTGGTGTCAAGCTTTCTTATCTCTTCGAAGGTACTTTCCGGTATTTCAAAATGATTACCTGTCCACGTTCTTTTATTAATGTCGTAGCTTATAGTAATGCAGTCAGCCTCTGCATATACCTGTTTAAGTGAGGTGATGATATACTTGTAGTCATAAGATAATAAATAACCTATTTTAATTAACATGATGCTTTTTTTTTGATTGTAATTCTACTGCTTTGATTTTATCAAACAAGGTTTCTCTAGAAAATGGTCGAAGCCCTCTTTCGGAGTGCATCTGAATTTTTTTCCATAAATCTTCATCAGTATATAAAAGCAAGATTTTTTCTGCGAATTCTTCTGCTGTTTCAGCCAATAGAACTGTTTCTCCATCCTCCAATTGCATTCCTTCTGCTCCTATTTTGCTTGTAACAACCGGAAGATAATACTCGAAAGCTTGACCAATTTTACCTTTGACTCCCGCACCATATCGTAATGGGGCTACCATTAATTTAGTATTGAGGAAGTAATCAGTTATATCAGGTACATGGCCAAGCAGTTTTATCTTAGGATGGGATATATTCAATAATGTGTTTACATCCCCAATAACATAAAGCTCAATTTCGGGATTTGTTTTCCAGATATGAGGCATGATATCTTCATGTAGAAATTGCATTGAATCAAGATTGGGGAGGTGTTTTGATCCAATAAAAAGTAAACCGCTCCGCTGTGTGAAATCTGGTATCTTCTCAATGTTTACTTTTGGATAATGTACATTGGAAATGACAATCATCTTATTCCGAGCGCAAAATTTTTCCATATATACCCCTTCTTCATCGGAAATTGGAATAATGATGTCTGCTTCAGAGGATGCAATTTTTTCATTTTTCAGCGCCTTGAGGTACCATTTTTTTAAATTTTTATTTAACGGGTCGCGTTCTAGCATTCGCAGCAATCTGAGATGATGAACATCAACCATGTCAAATACCAAGGTAGGATTTCGCAGCAGTTTCCGAACAGTTTTATAATAACTAATGAAGACATCTGCCGTATAGAACCAACAAATGGGATTTATATGTTGTATATTGTTAAAGTATTTTCGGAGCCCTTTTCTTTTTCTATATTCATAATAAGTAAATACCCCCATTTTTTGAAAAAAAGATAAGTAGGGATTATTTATTCTATTGGAGTCTACAATTAACGTAATATGGTAACCTAATGCCTTAACTGCTTTAATTATTTCTGAAAATCTTAGGTCTCCCGAATTATTGTCATATTCAGGCAAACGATAATAGAAAAAAACAATGCTTTTGTTGGAGTAAAGTTCTAATATACGTTGTTCTACATTCAAGGCTGAAATATTTCCTATTTCTGTTGACCATTTATGCTTGAATTTTTCCAGATTTTTTTGAAAAAGCTGTTGCTTAGATTGGATTTTATTTTCATCATTGGAGTTATATGATACGCCATTAAAATGAACTACTCTAGAAAAAGGAGTATAATAAATATCTTTACCCTGAAGATATCTCAAAGAGAAACATAAATCCGTTTCCTCGAAATAGGCCGGAGAAAATTGTTCGTCAAAAAGATTTAATTCATGAATATCGCTGTACTTTTTGAATAGGAGGCTGCATCCGGAACAGTAATCCACTTTATAAATATAATTTACTTCCGGATAATAATGTTCTTTTTTAACAACTTGACTTATATGACAGTCTTTCATAAAAACACAGCCGGCTTCTTGGAGACTGCCATCCGAATTTAATAGTTTTGAGCCAACAGCACCAACATTTTGAAAGGTTGCGAAAACTTCGTAGAGTGCATCTAAAAAACCTTCCTTAACTATAGTATCGTTATTCAGTAAATAAATATATTCGCCTCGCGCCATTGAAATCCCTTGGTTTACACTCTTTAAAAAACCTAAATTTTCTGAATTATTTATAATCTGGATATTTTCAATAAGCGAAAAGTCGGTTGAATCACTGCTTTTATCATTAATCAGAAGGATTTCAAAGCTAACGGTCGGTAGGTGTCGGTGTATCGAATTAAGGCATGCCCAAGTATATGCTTCTTGATTATAGAAAGGAATAATTATAGAAACTGTAGGATTCGAGAAATATGGAAAGACCAATTTACTACGCTTAAAGTTTACGGGTATATCTGTCACTGTAACTTGCTCTGCGTGTAGGTTATTAATATATTTTGTTTTTTCTATCCAATTTTTAATTGTTGTGCGAAGTCCCATGTATTATTTCAATGAATTATGAAAAGTTTGTTTGAAGTGTTAAAGATAGTAAGAGCCGATGGATATTAAGATATGTTTAAGACACTTCATGGTATCTTTCGATTATGTTTTTCCACGAAGTCTTTACGTCCTCACTTTCATTGGCTATACTATAATTTGTCGAGATAAAATCTGAAGCTTGTTTTCTTTGACGTGTTACTAGATCTGGGTTTGTCTCAAATAAACCTACTATGTAAATAATTTTATTGACATATCCTATTATGTCTCCTTCCTCTATCGAATATGAAAATTCTGGGTTAAAATATTCCGCGCCTCCTCTGCCTTTATATCCCACAACAATACAGCCACAGGCCATTGCTTCGGCGGGTGGTAGACCAAACCCTTCCCGATGATTGAAACTTAAAAAAATTGCACTTTCACGCATAATCCGCGCTACTTCTTTTTCTGATTTATTTTCAATAGGGATTAACCTCCAGGAATCGTCGATCCCTTTAAGTTGGAGTATTTTAATGACTTGTGAGATATCGTGAGACAATTTTCTAGGCATAAAACATATTTGTCTTTTCTTGTCTGGAGAATAAAAGAAAAGTTCATTGTTTATTCCTAACCTTAACTTATGAATTGAGATCTCAGGAAAGACATATTTCAGGTAACTTTGGGAGTCTTCAGATACTGTGATTACTGCCAGAGTCTTATCGTCAGTATATGTGTTTTTCTGTAATTCAAAGTTAGTTGAATGGTCAAATGTATAATAGCAGTTTTGATTAAATATTACCCGCGATAAATTTGGTGTAATTTTATGTGCATTTAAGCCATAAAATTCTGGAAAGACCAATATGGAATTACTTTCTAATTTCTTGCTGACCAACTTTAGAAGAAATAATGTTATTCTTCTGAGGATATTGATGCTTTTTGACTTAGCAATGTACTTTATTTGCTTAAAGATATATGGATTATAGGAAATTGGAGGATTATTTTCTAACCATTTCTCTTTATTCCCGTGCCATTTATGTAGGATTTTAGCATTAATTCCAGCACTATTTAATATATCTACCTGCCTATACATCTGTTTAACCCCACCAGTAGCATATTTATTTGTCGGACAGATAAAATAAATAATAAAATCTTTTTCCATTATGATGTAACGTTTTCCACCCAATTTTCTAAAGAGTACCTTTTTGTTATTTGTGAATCTGGATTAAGATACTCATCTTTTAGAAAATCCTCAGGGATCTCAATGTTATTGATATCTTGAAGATATAGGATATTTGTCGTATTGTAAAATTCCAGGGATTTTACATTTTCAGCTGTTGTAATCAGTTTCTTTTTTAATCCTAGCGCCTCAAAAGGGCGAAAAGAAAGTCCCTTTTGATGCGGATGTGATAGATCTAAAATGACCTTGCTGTCGAAATAATATTCACAGGATTTTTTAAAAGGGATAATTTGCTCAATTATTTCCATATTTTCCGGAAGTTTTTCTTTGATTTGGTCTTTTTTATAGACAAAAATTCGTGCTTTTGCTTTTATCCCTTGGCTGTTGAAGTATTGAAATAGTTTGATAGCATCATGAATTCTATTGTCATATGTTATCAATAGGGCGACGTCAAATTTTATCTCCCAATTTTGAGCTTCCTTAAAGTAAAAATTAGTGATAGGGGTAAATCCATAATTATAACAGTCATCAGGGTCGAAGCTTAATACATTGTCAAATTTAGCAAGATATTCATTTGATTGTGGAATTTTCTTGATACTGTCCCACAGAATTGCCTTGCTTTTTTTTGACTTAGCAATAGCAGTCTCTAATGCCTGTTCTGTTAACATATCTGGTCGATTTACAAGGAGCAAATCATATTCTTCGGATCTTTCAATGGTCTGCTGGATATATAATTCAGTTTTTATCTTTTTTAGATTATGTCCTTTAAAAGTTTTTAGGAAAAAATTGAATATTCTTTCACCAATATTTTTATACTTATAGGGTTTTGTTGAGTCTATTTCAATTACTTCATAATCGCTATAGGATTGTAATCCTTGATAGACAACTTCATTAAATCCGTAATAATTAGGAGCTATAAAGAGTAATTTTTTTTTCATTTAAGATTTGTTCAAGACCAAATACGTTGTCAAGCCAATTATCTAAAGTGTATTTTCTAAATAATTCGGTGGAAATTCTTTTGTATGGAGTATGAAAAAAAGATTCGTTTAGAATTTCTAGATCGTTATCGATATATAGAATATTTTGAGGATCGTAAAAATCATAGTTCAGAATACTAGGATTGTCAGTGATGAGTTTTTTCTCAAAAGCCATCGCTTCAAAAATACGAAAGCTTAATCCTTCTTGGCCATCTCGCATAAGATCCAAAATTACTTTGTTTTTCTTATATTCGGCTAATACTTCATCTATATATATCGGGGTTTTTCTTAGTTGAATATACTTACTAAGTAGTCTGCTAGAAGATAATTGCTTTAGTTTCTCCTTCCAGATCTGTTTTCCGACCACAATAATCTTACTGCGTACTTGAAGAGCGGAAAGACGAGCCGCGAGTTTACGCAAAAGCTTGATGCGCCGTTTGTCATAGGATGTTATATAGAATAAGTCGTTTTCAATTTCCTCAGCCGGAATTGGTTGTTCAGAAAGATAATTGTAGTTTGTTATCTTCTCAAAACCATATTTTTCTACGTCCTTGTCTTCAAAAGAGTAAATCTTATCAAACAATTCCAATTTTTCTTCTACCGGAAAACGATCGAGGTTGTCATAGAGATAAGAGATTAAATAAGGAGTATAAGATTTGATCTCTTTAATAGTCCCATAATCTAATGTATGGGGATTTAGGACGAGTATCTGGTCTTGAGGGCCTAGTTCTTTCAGGGTATTTACTACGTACTCCTGACGTTTCACATGTTTGATGTTTTTATTCAGAAAAATTTTGCTTATCGCATTAGAGACCCGTTCACCAAAATTTTTGTATTTATATGCACCCATATTGATATGTGATGCATCAATCCCCTTTTCTTGTAATTTCTTTACAATATGGTGGTCGTAGTTCCAGTAATCAAAGCTTATAATGCAAATCTTCATTTTTTTCCTTCTCTTTTCAATGACTTAAAAGTTTCATGTACACTGAGACTCTGTAAGTAGCAAAGTTGGTATCCTCGTCGCCCATCTAATATTCCTAGTTTCAAAAAGTATGCCTTAAAAAATTTAAAGGATACTTTGGCTAGGTGACTTAAGAGCGAATACCGTTTATTTTTGGCGTATAGCTCTTTACCTTTAAGCTGACCATAATGGATCATTTTTTCCTTATAACTCGCATAGTCTGCAAAGGAATAGTGCCATATCTTGTTTTTTAAGCTACCAATTGTGCCATTGACAAGCAATGTCTCATGCACTTTCTTTTTCGTGTCGTATGTTGCTTTACTTTTTTTGAACAAACGGAAGTTCTTATCGTTTTGTGTTCCCGAAAAATTAATGCGTTCGCCACAAAAGAAAAATAGCCGATACATATAATAAGCATCTTTTGCTTGCGGATCGTTTATTGTCGATAATATCTCCGTTTGGCAAGCCGAAGTCAAACGCTCATCGGCATCCAAAAAAAGTACCCAATCGTTATTCGCATAAGTCAAGGCCAAATTGCGCTGCTTGGTGAAGTCCTCAAACTTGTTTTGATAAATTTTCACTTTGGGGTGCAGACCAGCTAATTCAACTGTTCGATCGGTACTGAATGAATCCACAACAATGATCTCATCTGCAAACTCCATGCTTTTGAGGACTTCTGCTATATTATCCTCTTCATTGTATGTAATGATTAAAGCGCTTATTTTTTGACTCAAGGTATACGATATAATTGAAAAATTGGACCATACTTTATTGTAACGTGAAAGTTCGCTAATTCGTTACAATTTAATTGAAAAAATGACATTTAATGTTTTCACAATGTAGATCACTATAGTGGGCTTTATTGCTTTGTGACAAATATATTACATATTTTTTGTAATAAAATATAAAAAAAATGAAATGTTTGTGAAGCGAATATTTATTGTTCTCTAGAACAATATGTGATTAACTAAATACAAGAAAATACATATTTGTAAGGGATATATCGTTATTTTTGCATGTTTTATAGTTTTGAATCTATTTTTACAACACTGTATACGCTATTTATTACCATAATTTAATTTTTATTCCAAGTGGCTATTCCAAAAGTTATCTATCAGACTTTTAAAACCAATAAGATACCCTTGTTGACGAAGTTTTATATTTGGCGATTTCTGAAGCGAAATAAAGGCTATAGTAGGAAGTTCTTTGATGATGCTCAAATTGATACACTTATCAGGGAAAATTTTGACCAACGTACGTATAAGGCCTTTGCCCGTTTACAGATCGGAGCCGCTAAGGCGGATTTTTTCAGGTACGCGGTTTTATATGTTTATGGCGGTATTTATTTAGATTTGGATAGCGATATTATCGGTGTGTTGGATCGTGTTATTAGGCCTGATGATACTGCTGTTATTACCCATGAAAAGAATAGAAGTCTTTATGCACAATGGGCATTGATCTACGATAAAGGACACCCGTTCCTGAGAAGGACGATCGAATTAATTGTACGGAATATCGAGGAAAACAGATACCCCCATGACGTCCATCAGATGACGGGACCAACTGTATATACAGAAGCTATAAATGTGGTCTTAAAAGAAGATCCTCAAGTTTCCTATCGCCGGATAACAGACGATTATCAAGGGCTCCTGAAATTTAAGTATAAACTCAGTAAGATTCTGATTTACGGAGATCGCTCACTGCATTGGAAAAAAATGCAGCTTCGTGTGCCCGTGGTCAAACCTGAGGACGATTAGTTAAGACAGCTCTTATTTCTTATATGCTATGAGTTTGAATTTCAAAAAGATCTTTTTAAAGAATAAGAATGTTAAATTCTTTTATTATCTGAGTGTATTTGGACGGCAGTTGAGGCCGAAGCTACTCTTACGGAAGAAAGCATCGGTACTATTGAACAAAAACCTAACAGAAGAGTCTGAATGGGTCCGATTTCGGATAAACTATTATAATAAATTATCGCCACAGCAGCCTTTGTCAGATCAAGCGATTCAAATCAAAGATTATAAAATGCCCGAGAAGATTCGTGTTTATTATTTTGATAGTAAAGAATATCTTGATTATTTTGATCAACAATTGAAATTTCAAATTCTTCCTGGAGATATTATTGATATTCCGGATAAACCTGCGCTGGTGAAAAGTAGGCCAATTGCAGGTGATAATGCCAACGCGGTATTGTTAAACTTGGATAAGAGCAGGCACTTTAACTTTATTACTGACCATGTTGCTTTTCAGAAGAAAAAAAATGCGCTTGTTGGCAGGAGTGAGTTTGCACAGGTCCATCGGGAACTTTTCTTTCAGAAATACCACAAACATCCATTATGTGATTTAAAAAGAGCGTTTAAGTCTTCAGATCCAGATTATCTATCGATCACTGGACACTTGTCTTATAAATTTATTCTTGCCTTGGAAGGAAACGATGTGGCGACAAATCTGAAATGGATTATGTCGTCTAATTCGATAGCTGTCATGCCAATGCCCAAATATGAAACTTGGTTTATGGAGGGCAGCCTGATCCCTGACCATCATTTTATATGTATTAAAGAAGACTATTCGGACTTGGAAGAGAAATTAAATTATTTTATTAACCATGAAGACGCCGCTAAATGTATTGTGAAAAATGCGCATGAATACGTTGCCCAGTTTAAGAATAAGAAGCTTGAAGATCTAATATCGCTAAGGGTACTACAGAAGTATTTTATTTCAACGGGCCAATCGGTCAATTTATAATTTAGCGTAAATGGAAGCCATTTGTTTGGCAACCTGGTCATCATTAAAC
The DNA here is from genome assembly GCA_031286695.1 of Sphingobacterium sp. Lineage (GTDB taxonomy): Bacteria > Bacteroidota > Bacteroidia > Sphingobacteriales > Sphingobacteriaceae > Sphingobacterium. The sequence continues at coordinate 737,776 of JAITTY010000011.1, forward strand.
TTCTGCACAAATTCAAGCCCTTTTTCGATCATTTCATACCGCTTGGCAGAATCTGCAAGTAGCGTTGTTATAGCACGCTGTATCTGCGATACATCCTTAGGATCAATATAACAAGATGCCGGACCTCCTGCTTCTGGAAATACGCCCATTTTACTTGTAATCACAGGGGTACCTGAGTAGAGCGCTTCTATAATAGGAATGCCAAAGCCTTCGTAAATTGAGGGATAGATAAAAATCGTTGCCGAAGCATATAGAACTGCCAATTCTTCCATAGCCAGGCCCTGGAAAAAGAAGATCCTGTTCTCCATATTATTTTGTCGGATATAGTTCATGATCTCCTGATGATAGCGTGTCGGCTTTCCTACAATAACAAGGGGAATATCGATGTCTTTGATCGCTTTTACTGTTGGTAGGATATTCTTTCTGGGTTCAATTGTTCCAACATTTAATAAGAATTCCTTTGGTAATTTTAGCTTGTTTCTAAGTTCCGCCTTCTGCTCTTCAGTTTTGATAGTCTTGAATGCTTCATGGCATCCTTGGTAAACAACATCTATTTTTTCTACAGCGATATGAAATAGGTCGACAATGTCATTTTTAGTACATTCGCTTATGGCAACGATACGATCGGACGCCTCACAGGCATGTCTGAATTTCTTTTTATAAATCCAACGGTCAATTGGATGATAAAGTTCAGGATGTCTTAAAAAAATTAAATCGTGAATGGTAACGATGGATTTAATGTGTGCCTTTGCTAATCCTAAGGGAATTTCACCTGACAGTCCATGGAAAATATCAATCTTATCTTTTTTTAAATCATGAACGATACGCTGGTTGCGCCAGAGATTGGGCCAGGTGCTATTGATAAAACCCTGAGGCAAGCGGATATTGTCTTGCGTTGCAGACTGATTAATATATTGATCGCCAATTTTTGGTGTATATTTTAGGTACTCATTTTCGGGAGCGTACTTTTCGAGTATGCGAATGAGGTCCCGGCTATAATTCCCTAGACCGGTCTTGTTTAAGAAATAGCGTTTTGCATCGAATCCAATCCTCATCTTACTCCATTTATTTTTTCGATCACCATTTCCGGTGTAATTAAATCAATTGCTTCTATGCCATCACAATTACAGGCTTTGTTACCGTAGACTGAACTCGGTCGATTGGGGTGTTCTACTTGGATACAATCCGTTAGCTGTTGCCCGTAACCAGTGAATCCAGCATAAGGATGCGTTGCTCCCCACAAAGAAAGGCACCGCACGCCCATGAGAGACGCCATATGGAGCCCCGAAGAGTCCATACTGATCATGAGAGTTAGATTAGAGATCAAATCGAGCTCTTCCCTTAACGAAAATTTGCCTATTGTATTATAGGTGTTGGGAAATCGCTCGGTCCAGTTTTGGGCAATCTGAAATTCTTCTTCACCACCGCCAAATAACAGTACGTCATAGCCATTGTGCGTCAAAGCATCTATTACTTTTTCCATTTTTACCTGTGGAAAAATCTTATAACGATGCTGTGCAAAGGGGGCAATGCCGATTTTCTTTCGATCGAAGTTACCAAACATACTAAAAGCCGCTTTGGGAACGTCCTGCAAATTAGGAACCAATTTATTGCTGAGCTCAAATTTAAAGCCTAATGCGCGAAATACATCTGCATAACGCTCGACTGTTAACTTCAAAGGAACTTTAATTTTGTTGTTCTCCCGGGTTAGCGCATTCTTCTCCGCACGTCCCTTATCAAGCTGCTTGACTTTTACGCCCGATAGGGAAAATAAGAGATCAACTATACGTGAACGTAAATTGAAATGTAAATCAGCGACAGCGTCTGCACCATATCTGGCCAGTTCCTTTTTTAGTCTAACCAACCCCCAAAAACCTTGATGCGTTGTTTTGGGTTCAATCGCGTGAAAGCGTATGTTTTTTATGCCTTCAAAAAACGGGGCAAAAAATTGCCTGCTGACCATAATGATTTCTACAGAAGGATACTGCATGCAGAATTCTTTCAAGACCGAAGCAACCATGGCAACATCGCCCATAGCTGAAAATCGTGTAACTATGATCCGTTGCGGTAAGGGCATCGTTTATTTTCCTGATGAATATAATACTGGGTTCAATGATGGATCATTATACATTTTCATCTGTTTATAGACTTTCATGTATTTATCGCCAGAAGCGATGGCGTCCATCAAATCGTCAATACTTTGTGATAAATCCTTCCGCTGTTCCAATAAAATATTCAGTTTTTCCTGACAAGCATTGATATGGGCTTCAGGAGCGTCTGTACGTAATGTTTCCTGCTCCATATGGTAGATTTTTAAAGCTAAAATAGAGAGTCTATCAATTGCCCAAGCTGGACTTTCTGTATTGATTGTTGCTGTTGGACGAGCTTGTATATCTTGAAATTTTTGTAGGAAATAACTGTCAATATACTCCACTGTATCTGTGCGGTACTGATTGGATTCGTCAATCCGTCTTTTCCAATATAAACCTTCTTGGGGTTCAATAGCGGGATTACGCACAACATCTTCCATATGCCATTGTACGGTGTCAATCCAGCATTTTAAATAGAGGAGATGTTCTAGGGATTGTTTGTCATACGGATTTTGGATTGGATGATCAATCTGGTCGTATACGTGGTAATCCTGGATAGCACGTTGAAAAATTGGATTTGCTATTGCACTAATCATGGTACAAATATAAAATATATTATGGAGTTATTCTTACTATTCGGCTGAGACATTAAGCCAGAGAATGGAACGATAACCTTGTTTAAAATGAAAAAAAATCCCTGTTTTCTAAAATGCCGAAAGTAATAAATTGGGAAAGATACCCAAGATCAAGACTGCTACGGTACATAGGATTCCAATACACAAAAGTACGGCATTGAATTTAACCGCTGGAGATGCCGTGCTGTCCTTTAGAAAGGCATTCAAGGGAATCTTAAAATAGTAAAACAGCGAGATAACCGATGTGAGCGCTCCGACAATTAGCAATACCAATAAACTGAAAGATTGGAAGTTTTGGTATTGTTCAAACACTTTGGAAAAGACCAAAAGCTTTCCGACAAAACCGGCAGTCGGAGGAAGACCAATCAAGGCTATTAAAACGATTGAAAATGATGTGAACAGTAGTGGGAATTGTTTTCCTAATCCTCGATAGGATTCAATCCATGTATTGCCCAGACTTGCTTCCAAGGTGTCAATAAAGATAAATACTGCGATATTCATCAAGGCATAAATGGAAAGATAAAATAATAAAACATTTGATTCATTATTTTGATAAACCAATACAGCCATCAGTAATATACCAGTATGTCCAATAGAAGAATAGGCCATCATCCTTTTGGCATCCTGTTGACGTAAGGCCGCTAAGTTACCGATCAGCATGGTTGCAATGGCGATCGCAATAATGACATACGTTAGGAAATCGCTGAAATAAAAGGAAACGTTAAGCCATGCGGAGAGTATTTTGGATAACAGGACGACAACTGCAATTTTCGGTACAGTGGCAAGATAGGTCGTAATCACTGTTGGGGCTCCCTGGTAAACATCGGGACTCCACACATGAAAAGGAAAGAAGCTCAGTTTAAAACCAATACCTGTCAGCAAAAAGAGTAAAGCTATACTGATCATGATCTGTGGCGCTTCCATCAAACCAGCGATGTGGCTAGGGGCATCAAAATTCAAGTTTCCCGTGAAACCGTATAGTAAAGACAATCCATAAAGCATAACGGCAGCACAGATCGATCCGAAGAGTACATATTTTAAAGCGGCTTCCGATTGAACTTTAGTGGTCGAAAAATAACCGACCATAATATAAGAGCTGATCGAAACGGTTTCCACGGCGATAAAGATCATCAGCCAATTGCTCGACATCGTCAACAGATTTAAGCCTAGGGTTGCCGTAAGCAATACGGCGTAAAGATCTCCTAAAGGTCGTTCTTGATGACGTTGTTGAATGAAAACAGCGATGAGGATTGTTGATAGCAAGATAATCAATCGAGCAGCTATAGCAAATGCATCAATATGAATCATATCAAAGAAGCCCGCTATTTCTACCTGACTAATTCCCTGTCCCACTAGATAGCAGCCGCTCAGCAACAGTCCGATGAGGGTAATGGTAAAAGATGTATGCTTCCAGTGTTTGTCAATAAAAAGACTAGCGAGGATAGTACCAATAAAAGTGACGATCAATGTCAGTTCGGGCTTAAAATAGGGGATACTGACGATAATCTGATCGAGGAATGAACTGATATATGGACTGAATGCAAGCATGCTGAATTAAATAAATTGTTGAATAAAGCTCACGAGATTCAGGACGCTGGCATTTAGATTGTTAAATACTAATGCTGGCATAATACCGAGTAATAAAGCGAGTGCTAAGGTCGGAAACAGGATCAGCTGTTCTCGTGAATTCACATCCGTTAGGGCATTGCTCCAGGATTCTCCACCTTTCAAACGGACTTGTCCAAAGAACATCCGTTGAAGAGTCCAGAGGAGGTAGGCAGCACTTAATAGAATACCTATTGAACCTGCCAAGGCCATCCAGCGTGGTAATCCTGTACCTACACTTTCGGCATTGAATGAGCCGATAATGACAAAAGCTTCGCCAATAAAGGCTGAAAAGCCTGGTAGTCCCAAAGAAGCAAAAAATGCAACAGCGACGTAGCCTGTATATTTTGGCATAATTTGCGCCAAGCCACGGAAACTATAGATGTTCCTGTCATGTACACGATCATAGACCACGCCGACCAGGAAGAAGAGTGCAGCGGATAAAAATCCATGGGAAATCATCTGAAACATCGCTCCAGAAATACCTTCTGCTGTCAGCGATGCAATACCAAGCAACACAAAACCCATATGTGAAACCGATGAATAAGCAATCATCCGTTTCAGATCTTTTTGTGATAAGGCATTTAATGCGCCATAAATAATAGAGACAACTCCAATTAATCCAAGCCACCAGTTAGATAAGGCTGCCATGTCGGGAAAGATGCTATAACAGATGCGGATGATACCGTAACCACCGATTTTCAAAAGGATACCTGCTAAGATAATAGATACCGGAGTTGGCGCCTCGACGTGGGCATCCGGTAGCCAGGTATGTAGAGGGACAATGGGTACCTTAATGGCAAAAGCAAAGAAAAGCACAATGAAACCAACCAATCGGGCCGAAATGCCCAAAATCTCCTGGTAACCTTCCCAACCGAAAATAGAACCCTCAAGATAATTCTGTGGATTCATCATATAGATCATATTGAAGGTATGTGCACCAGTCACCGGGTTGATAACTGAAAAATACAAGCCTACAATGATCAACAACATAAATACAGACCCAAATAGGGTATATAAAAAGAATTTTATGGCTGCATATTCGCGTCTTGCACCACCCCAAATACCGATCAAGAAGTATAGTGGCAGTAACATGACTTCGTAAAACAAATAGAACAGGAAGAAATCCAGTGCACAGAAAATCCCCATGACGGCCATATTGAGCACCATGAGCAGGGCAAAGTATCCTTTAGGGCTTTTCTGTATATTCCAGGATGCACCGATAGCCATCAGCATAACGAAGGCACTCAATAGCAAGAGGGGCATGGAGATTCCATCAATACCGATAAGATAATCGATCTCTAATTTACCTATTGATCCTAAATCTAACCGGATCCAGGAAAGCTGTTCAACAAATTGATAGCCCGCCAGATCTTGGACTCCTGTTTTGCTTGCATCAAATTGTGCATAACATATTCCGGCCAGTACAAATTGTATTGCTGTGAATGCTAAAGCAACATATTTGTAACTCGATTTATAGCGTGTTGGTAAGGCGAGAATGAGCGCCGTAGCCAATAGCGGTAAAAATATCAATAAGGATAGAATAGGCATTTCCTAAAAGAATATAAGATAAATTAAACCAAGTAAAACTAATAAAAAGACGGAGTACAACGTAGTCTGTAGCTTTCCGTTTTGGACCAAGCGGACTTGATTGCCCGTCCAATAGGCGACAGAAGCAACCGTATTGACAAAACCGTCTACAATATATTTGTCAATCCAAACACTAAGCTGTGAAAGTGATAGGACGATAAACTGAATCAATGAAACCAATGCGTCAACAATATGGCGATCAAACCAATAACAGAACTGCGCTAATTTTAATGTCCCGTTAACAAAGACCGATTGGTAAAATTCGTTAATATACCCCTGGTTGAACGCGGCTTTTAATGCTTGGCTATTGGGGTTTAGCGGGTATTTATTTTGGACATACCATTTCCAGCCGATGATCCAGCCAATAACAGAACCAAGGAGCAGTATCGCAGGGATAATAAGGTGTGCGCTATGGCTTGGTGCAAAAGCATATTCATCCAATAAAAGGCCATCCATCAACCAGGAATCATGATAAGAAAACGGATTGAAAGAGAATACCGGAAATAGACAGAAAAGACCCAACGTAAACATGGGGATCAACATAGTCTTTGGTGCTTCATGGAGCGGATGATCATGTAGTTTGCCCTGCAGCTGTTTCAACAGTCTGAACTCTCCAAGAAAGGCTTTGAATATCAAGCGACCGATGTAGAAAGCTGTTAAAATACTTACCAAAATTAAAATCGCGGGGATGATAAGGTATAAGTTACCTTTTGAAATAGCCCATTCAAAGGATGAGATAACGATACTATCTTTGGATAGATAACCTGAAGTCAACGGAAAGCCTGCAAGTGCTAGCGAAGCTATACTCATCAGCACGAAGGTCTTTGGCATATATTGACGTAATCCACCCATATTCCGTAAATCCTGCGGATCAAAGTCCAATTGGCTATGTGCTTTGAGATGCGCCATTTCATGAATGACAGCTCCGGCCGAAAGAAATAGAAGGCATTTAAAAAAGGCATGGGTAGTCAGGTGAAATAGTGCAGCATCCCAAGTTCCAATGCCAATTCCAACCATCATAAAACCAAGCTGCGATATGGTGGAAAATGCAAGAATACGTTTGATGTCGTATTGGCCAAGCGCAAAGTATGCTGCCGATGCAGCAGTGATTGTGCCTATAATGGTTATAAATAGCAACGCCGACGCATTAAATAATGGAAATACAGTAGCTAAAAGAAATACACCTGCAGCAACCATGGTCGCAGCGTGAATCAATGACGATACAGATGTCGGTCCTTCCATGGCGTCAGGAAGCCATACATGTAATGGAAATTGTGCAGATTTAGCCATAGCTGCCAAGAAGAAGGCAAGTCCAGCAATGGTTAGCCAGATCTGAGGTAAGCTATTGACTGGAGATGTCCAAAGTCCATCCGTGATTGTGGATTGATAGATTAACCCATTGTCACCAAATAAATCGATTAAATTGAGTGTCTTGAATTGCGTAAATAGGATCGCAAGGCCGATTAGAAAACCAAGGTCACCGATGCGGTTCACCAAAAATGCCTTTTTATTGGCTTGTACAGCAGTTTCACGTGTAAACCAGAAGCCGATGAGAAGGTAGGATGCAAAGCCGACCAGTTCCCAAAAGACGTACATTAGTAAAAGACTGTCCATAATGACCAATCCCAGCATGGCAAAACAGAAAAGGCTGAGATACATCCAATAGCGGTGGATACCCGCATCGCCATGCATATAGGCTCTGGAGTATATATGTACGGGCAGGGCAACAGTAGGTACCAAAAAGAGCATCAAAGTACTCAAATTGTTCAGCAGGATACCAACTTTAAATGTTGTTTCACCAATGGTGAACCAATTTACTTGAATTGATACCGCGGGATTATTCCATATGGAGAACCAAGTAAACCCACCAGCGATAAAGCTGAGGGTGATAGCCATGAGAGAAACTAGGCCAGACTGGTCGCGTTTGCCTATTATTGCTTGATATAGGAATGCCACTAATGGTGCCGCCAAGGTAAGTAGCGCAGTCAGAAGGGGTGATATGTGAACAAATTGATCCAATGTTTACTTGTCTTTTAATTGGTTTATCTCATCCGGATTAATGGTCTTGTAATGTCGATAGACATTTAATACGATAGCTAATCCAACGGCGACTGCGGCCGCTGCAAGAACGATGGCAAATAATGCGAAAATTTGTCCACCATAACTCAATTTATCGTATTTTCCAAAGGCCACAAAGTTCAGGATAGCGGCATTGATCATCAACTCAATACCGACCAAAATCATAATTGCATTTTTCTTGGAAAGAACCGTATAGAGCCCAATACAAAAGATACAAGCACTTACCACCAAAAAATGGGTTAGTGTAATCATGTCGTACGCTCCTTTCTGGATAAATGTGATGCTCCTATCAAAGCCATCATCAAAAACACAGATATAATTTCAAATGGTAATACATAAAAAGTCATAAACCGTAATCCGATTTGATGAATATTATTATCTGTTGCGACAATCTCGGTATTATTTTCTCTAGCTTGTAAAATCCATGTAGGCGGGGCTTGTTGCCATTCAATAATGCCATATAGCATTAGGAGCAGGAAGCCAAGTACTACTGGAATCGTCTGCCATTTGGGCATGCTTAAGAATGAACCGCTACTATCTTGGAGATCTTTCAAGAGTTCTTTGTTGGAGAGCATAAAGGCAAACAACATGAGGATGAGCACGCCACCAACATAGACCATAATTTGTGTAATAGCCACAAAATCAGCTAAAGCAAATAAGTAGAGTCCTGCCATGGCAAATAGCACAATAAAAAACAGGAACAAGGCACGTGCAATATTTTTAAGATTGACAAGCAAAAGTGCTGAACCGATTGCTAGGGTAGCAAAGGCATAGAATAAAATACTTTCCATCTTTTATTTTTGCTTTGCTGCCTCCTTTTCAGCTTGAAACTTGGTCCATTCTGCTTTGCGCTGTGCGACCTCACTATCGGTCATATCTGAAAATCCATAGATAAGGTCAGTCAGTTTTTGCGAGCTACGGTCATATTCATTGGTCATGGTAATGCATTCTGTCGGACATACGACCGTACATAATCCACAATACATACATTTGGCCATATCAATATTGAATTTGGCCGGGTATAGTCTTTTAACGCTACCATCTGAGGTTTTTCCAATCGCTTCCGGTGATTTGATAGCTTCGATTTCGATGCAGTCAACAGGACAAGCCTTTGCGCATAGATCACAGACAATACAGTCCTCAATATCGACTTGCAATTGATAGCGGGCAACCTCGGGGATAGGCATTTTTTCACGTGGATATTGCACTGTGACAATACCCTCCTGTTGATCAAAGTAATTGTCTTTCTTGATATTTAATTCCGTTCGCGAACGTCGGGCACCAAACAAGTGTTTAACAGTCAAAGATAATCCTTTGATTGCCGTGCGAAATGCATGCGAAGCCGTTTTAAATATCATATCCTATGCTATAACTAAAATTCGCCAAATTGCAGAAATGGCCATACAAAGAAAAGCCAGCGGTGTCAATACTTTCCAGCATAAACTCATCAGCTGGTCTGCACGTAACCGCGGTAATGTCCACCGAATCCACATTTGGATACCGACAATAAATAATGATTTGGCTAAGGTCCAAAATATTCCCCAAGCTAAGCCCGTGGTCCAATCAGCCAGCCTTATCGCGCCAATATTGGGTAACGGTGTGTTCCAGCCCCCCAAAAAGAGAACGACACCCAACATGGAGACCAAAAACATCATGGCATACTCCGCCAAAAAGATAAAGGCAAATTGTATCCCCCCATATTCTGTATGGAAACCACCCACCAACTCAGATTCGGCTTCCGGAATATCAAAAGGAGCACGATTACACTCGGCGAGGGTTGCAATAAAGAATATAATGTAGGTAATAATCAAATGTGGGGCCTGAAAAATGTTCCAAGCGAAGAGACCGCCAATTTCATTGACCTCCCAAATGCCTAGGAACTTAATGCTTCCATTGGTTACAATACCTTGGCCAATGGCGATTTCATTCAAGTTTAGGGTTTGGGTAAGCATCACTACAGCAATCAACGAAAGGCCTACCGGTATTTCATAGGATACCATTTGTGCTATGGCACGCATGGAACCCAATAAAGAATATTTGTTGTTAGATCCCCAGCCTGCCATTAAAATGCCTAAGGCGTCAATGGAGATGATGGCCATAATAAAGAATAAGCCCGTATGTGTATTCGCCGGGATAAAATCTTTGGCCCAGGGAATAACAGCAAAACCTGTAAATACAGCAACGAAAATAATGATAGGAGCAATCCTAAAGAGAATTTTATCGGCTGATGAGGGGGTGATTAATTCTTTTTGGAGCAGTTTAAGAATGTCGGCGATCGTTTGGAGACTGCCATACTTTCCTGTTTCCATTGGTCCTAGGCGATCTTGTACGAATCCGGCAATCTTTCGTTCGGCGTATACTGCAAACAAGGTGAAGGCTGCTATAAAGGTGAAAATAGCAATGGGAACCAAGATATGTAGTATTGTATCTAACAAGTCTTATTTATAATGATTTTTAATAAGCGACCAATGAATACGCAAACTTAACGAAAAACAGGGAATTTAGATAAGGAAAAATTAAAATATACTTAACAAGTAGATTATCGTGACAATAACGTAACGCATAGCAAGGCTATATTGGTCGGATGGACGATTTTGGATCAATTGGAAGGAACAATATAAATGGTATGAAAATAAAAAAGCACCCCGAAGGATGCTTTTTTAGGATATAAATCAAAATCGGATTAACGATTTGAAAATTCAACGTAGTCGCGTTCAGTGTGGCCAACGTATACTTGTCTTGGACGACCGATAGGCTCTTTGTTTTCACGCATTTCTTTCCATTGTGCAATCCATCCCGGTAGACGGCCTAAAGCAAATAATACGGTAAACATATCTGCTTTGAAACCTAACGCACGGTAGATGATACCTGAATAGAAATCAACATTTGGATAAAGTTTTCTGTCGATGAAGTATTGGTCATTCAATGCCGCTTCTTCTAATTTCTTCGCGATATCCAATACAGGATCTTGAACACCTAATTTTTCCAAGATATCATCACATGCTTTTTTGATGATTTTAGCACGAGGGTCGAAGTTTTTGTAAACACGGTGACCGAATCCCATTAAACGGAAAGGATCGTTTTTGTCTTTTGCCTTAGCAAGATATTTTTCAGCATCACCACCATCATTTTTAATGGCTTCAAGCATCTCGATTACGGCTTGGTTTGCACCGCCATGCAATGGACCCCATAATGCATTGATACCTGATGCAACAGATGCATAAAGGTTTGCATTGGATGAACCAACGATACGAACCGTAGATGTCGAACAGTTTTGCTCATGATCAGCATGTAAAATCAACAATTTGTGCATGGCGTCAATGACAACGGGATCAAATGTTTTTTCATCATTCACTTCTCCAAACAGCATGTTTAGGAAGTTGTCAATGTAGCCAAGATTATTTTTTGGATAAACAACAGGGTGACCTAATGATTTCTTTTGAATCCAGGAAACGATTGTTGGCATTTTTGCCAAAAGGTTGATGATCGTTTGATCTTCTTCTTCGTCTGTTAAGTTTGGATTTAAAGATTCTGGATAAAATGCCGACAATGCGCCTACTAAGCAAGAAAGCTGACCCATTGGGTGAGATTTGGACGGGAATCCAGCGAAGAAATTTTTCATGTCTTCGTGGATCATCATTTGCTTCTTGATGTCAGCTCTGAATTTTTCCAATACTTCTTTTTTCGGAAGCTCTCCATAAATCAACAAATAAGCAACTTCCAGGAAAGTTGATTTCTCTGCCAACTGCTCAATTGGATATCCTCTATATCTCAATATGCCTTTTTCACCGTCAAGGAAAGTAATCGCACTTTTCGTTGCACCTGTATTTTTGTATCCTGGGTCTAACGTAATAAATCCGCTTAGATCTCTTAATTTTGAAATATCAACTGCTTTTTCATTTTCAGTACCGACAATGACCGGAAGGTCATACGAAGTGCCGTCTAAATTTATAGATGCTTTATCTGACATGTTTATATATTATCTTATATCTGATTTGTTATGCTAATCTCACAAATTTAACTATTTGATATTTAAAATTGAAAGTTCTTTTAGAATTAAAATGACATGATTGCGTCATTTTGGATAATATTCACTAATTATTTACTTAAATAAGCAAATAATTTATTCAAATTTAACATTATCTTATTCTGCAAAAATATCAATCGATTTTTCTTTGTGCAACCTTTCCTTTGTCTTCATAGTTGCCCTGTTTACCTGATCCGAAAAAGGGTATGATGACAAAACAAACCAGAATAATGGAAGTCAGTGTCAGAATTCCTGTGGTCCACAATATTTTGCTGAAATTTTCTGCATCTAATAGTTGAATGCCCCAGAGCCCCAAAAGGAAATAGGTGGCCACGAAAAGTATCACCAGTGTGAATAATATGCCGAATATGTATTTCATACCTGAATTAATTTATTTGTTATGAATGGATTCGCTACAGTATAATTGAGTCGAATCGTCCGATGAATATCCCTTAATACATTATATTTTGTTGAGAATCTGTTTTTTTAATGTATCGAATTCTTCTTGGGTAATGATATTCTCACGGAGCAGCAGCTGCAGCTTCTGGAGTTTCTCGACAAAGTCGCCCTCTTGCTGAATATGATCTTTGATCTCCTCTTTTTGAAGGTCAAATTGCTTTCCGAGTTCCATACCGACTCCCAGTTGTGCACCTACACCGGCGATTCCCCCTTCATTTTTAGCCGCATCGCGTAGTGCCCGTAATTTTTCCAATTCAACATAGCTTAAGCCTGCCTGTTGTGCCGCTTGTGTCTGTGTGCTTAAATCTGCTATTTCTCCAATTCTTCGTTGTGTATTAGCATCAAATTGAGTCCCTAAAATTTTGAAATCCGTGATGTCGAGACCAAGGTCTTTAAAGTCTTGTTCAACAGCGGTCTTGATGTCGTTGGATAGCAGTCCCAGTTGACTGTCAATCTCATTATAACCTAGTTTCTTTTGTGCAATCTGCGCAATAATTTGTTGGGGAATCCGATTATTGATGATGTCTTGAATGACAGCTGTGCTGACCGTATTTTGGTTAGCCACAATGTTTTTGTAGAAATGCACGGGTTCTTTGATCAGGTAGGAGAATGTTCCATTCAAGCCGATTTCTATGGGTAAGTTATAGTGCGGGTCGATGTATTTAATCGGAGATCCTGTACCCCAGGATTGATTAACGATAGCGGCCGTGCGAAAAAAGTAAATGTAAAGTTTATGTTCGGATTCAAAATTTTGCCGCAAGCGCGCTAAAGTGGTGAAAAATGGATGGTTATCCGTTTTTAGGTTGTATGTACCAGCCTCGGTCAGGAGGTTTTCACCTTTGCCTTCGTAGACAAGGATGCAGCCCTGGCCTGGAGCGAGGATCAGTTTGCTGGAATTTTTGATCTCATTCTTCTCCGATGGAAATTTATACCATAGTAATCGAGGATCCTGGTTTTTCCACTCGATGACCTCAGAAAGCTGGTTGTTAAAAAGATTAAATAGTCCCATAGTGTTTAATTTAGTGTGTCGAATTTGGGGTTATACCCTTCAAACTTGTTGATTTGTTTGCCATTATTATCAAAATAATAATAGCTGCTCCCGTCTTTTACGATAAAACCATCCTTTAATAGGCACCCATTTCCATAAATAGACTTCAGGTCTGTGCTGATCGTTTTTTGTATGGCACCTGTTGTTATATCCAGCAGCTGTATCTGTAAGGGGTCGTCTTCAGCAGGTGTCGGTTTATACGCAATGAGGAGCGTTTTGTCGTTTTGTGCGACCACCACGGGCTGAAAATAGAGCCTTCCCGGTGTAAAGTCTTTGAAACTAATCAGACGGGCTCCTTTAAATTGCCATGGATTGATCAGCACCTTTTTGTAGGGGTCACGGTCGGTAAAAATACCTGATCCGCCATAGTCCTTATCCCAGGAAAAGCGCGGGCTATCTTTGGGAAATCCATATTGGTATTGGTAGCTGTATTGGATTAACTGAATTTTTTCCTCTGGGTAGTAACTGGATTTACTTGAAAAGGTGAATTCCGTTTTTGTCGTTGGATTGGGCAGTTTTTTCCTTCTTTCGTCATATAGCTGCTTATCGGGAATAGATTTGTTGATTAAGGGATAGTAAGCTAAATTTTGCCCTTCATTGTTGATAATTTGATAGGCAGAACCATAGTCTTCGTATTTAAATTCAACTTTCGCGATGCCTGTGCTTAAAGACGGCGCATCTTTTACATAGTTCTCCAGTACACTTTTATAAGTGAGTGTATTTCTGTCAAGCTGATAAATGTATTTGGATTTGACGATAATATAAAGATTCTGATCTTCAAATACCTGAAGTTTGACATCGCTGCTCGACAGTTCGACAGGAGTTTCCATCAACGTCTTTACCCATTCTTTTTTACCGGTTTTGGGGTCGAAGAGTCCAATATAAACTTTGTTGTCCTTGCCTTCGTCCATTCGATTCCTGAACGTTCCAACGTTACCGACGACAACGACATGCGGCGTATTATCTTTGTCCAGAAATAACATGTTGCTCGCATAATTCCATTCCAATGGTTCGGCTTCTTCTTTTTTTTCTGTTGTGTTGGAGGAGCTGTAAGTTGAATAATTAGGTTCCGGCTTTTTAGAAAAAATAGCGCTTAAACCACCGATGACGAACATAAGTGCAACAAAACCTACTATCGCAAATAATACGATTCGAATGGCTTTATATTGATCTTGGTTATTACGTGGGTAGTTATAGTTGTGGTTGATATTGATGTCATCGCTATCCAGAAAAAATTCTGTTCCGCAGCTATCACATTTGTAATAATCGGGACGTAATGTAGTGATTTTTATGCTTCCGCAATGCGGACATTTGATCGCTTTGATATTTTTAGCCATTTATCTTTTTTGTATTTGTTTTGAACCATGCATTTAGCGCAGAAGGTCCGACTGATTGCTCTCAATTTTGCACAGTGAAAACGCCTGTTTTTTCAATTGATGAACGATTGATGAATGAATTTAGTATTAAAATAAACGTATCACAAATTTTCTGCCAGCTAACTTATATTCGTCGGATTTGAGTTTAAATACGCAAGAAATGAGCCATTTCTTTTTTTAAGCGTTGGAGGTACTGCTATTTAGCACGGATTTATAAAACAGGAAAAAATATTTTTTGTATTTACGAATTATTCGTAGATTAGTGAAAGATTAGAAAAAGGAAGATAAAGACATGGAAAAATTAACAGCACAGGAAGAGCAGGCAATGCAATCTATTTGGAGCCTAAATGGAGGTTTTATAAAGGAGATCTTGGATAATGTAAAAGGCGAGAAGATGCCCTATACAACTTTGGCTTCGACAGTGAAGAATTTAGAACGCAAGGATTTTGTGAAAGCAGTACGCTATGCCAATGCCAAACGCTATGAGCCAATGGTGAGTGAGGAAGATTATAAGGCTAAGTTTATGAATTCCTTTGTGGGCGATTATTTCAAAAATTCCTATAAGGAGATGGTTTCCTTTTTTGTACAGGAAGAAAAACTGACCGCCGATGAGTTAAAGGAGATCATGGACATGATTAAGCATAATAAATCTTAATAGCATGGAAAGTCTACTAACCTATATTATACAAGTCAATCTCTTGTTGGGTATTATCTATCTAGGATATATGGGGCTATTGAAAGGCTTGACCTTCTATTTTTTAAATAGAGTCTACTTTTTAGTAGGTGGGCTATTTGCTTTTGTATATCCATTTCTGGATTTAAAGTCTTTGTTTGTACAGCGTGGGCTGGATATGGGGGTGGTAGGCGAGCAGATTTCGCTTTATATGATGGAACCGGAGGTTCAGCAGCAGCTGACGTTAGGAAGGTTGGTGGAAATCGTGTTTATGGTCGGTGCCGTTTTATTGTTATTAAAATTTGTATTTCAATTAGTGAGTTTATTGCGGATTCATCTGAATTCGAGGTCCGATCAATGGAGGACCTACCTATTCAGGAATGTATTGATTCCTATCGTTCCATTTTCGTTTTTGAATAAAATCTATGTTAATAAGGAACAGCATCTGGATGCTGAACTAAAAGATATTTTTAAGCATGAGGATATTCATGTGAAAGGCCTTCACAGTTTGGATATTTTATTGTTTGAAATGATATTGGTGTGTTGTTGGTACAATCCTTTCGTCTGGCTCATGCGCAGGGCCATTCGCCAAAATTTGGAGTTCCTGACTGATCAACAGGTTCTCGATAAAGGAATTGACAAGCAGACGTACCAATACAGCCTATTGAATGTGTCCAAAAAGGGCACTTCAGTAGGGTTGAGCAATCAATTTAATTTTAAACTTTTAAAACGTCGCATTATGATGATGAACAAGAAACGATCATCGAAAATAGAATTGAGTAAGTATGCTTTTCTTTTACCTGTATTTTTATTGACTGGGGCAGCATTTACGGTAAGTAAAGCCGAGGGCAGTATAGAAAACGTGGTCGAGAAGGTAAATGAGACGGCTGTTATCGACTTGAACAGAGATTTACAGGTTGATGTTTCCTTGCCAGCAAAGATGGTCAGTAAGGTAAATAAGCCTTTGGTGGAATTGAATACCATAGAATTAAAAAAAGATACTGTAAAATCCAAGAGTGGAGCAGATACTATTCATTTTCGGACAAGTATGAAATTCGAAAAGGAACCGCTCTATATTGTAGAAGGGAAGGAGGTTAATCCAACTATTATGGCTGCTATCCCGGGATCGGAAATCCAGTCGATCGATGTGATTAAAGATAATGGAAAGGCAGTATATGGCGAAAAGGGTAAGAATGGAGTTATTCTTGTTACGTTGAAGAAAAAAGGTTCACCTACGATCACCAATCAGACACTTACCTTTACCTATGATAAAAAAGAAGATGTCGGTAACGCTGTCAAGACGGTGGCGAAAGGGGAGCCTTCGGAAGTTGTCGTGACGGGTTATAAAAAAGAAGATGCGAATGCACCGGAGCTCAAGGGAAAGGTACAAGGAGTTGTAGTCTATATGAAGGGACAATCTACAGATCTTGAGCCGGGCAAGTTTGGTGCCCGTAGTATTGGTGGGATTAAAGGAGATCCGCTATTTGTTGTTGACGGAAAAATTGTCGCGGACTACAGCAAGGCTAAAGAGATCGATCCGAATACAATTGGTCATATATCGGTCTTAAAAAATCAACC
The DNA here is from genome assembly GCA_031286695.1 of Sphingobacterium sp. Taxonomy (GTDB): domain Bacteria; phylum Bacteroidota; class Bacteroidia; order Sphingobacteriales; family Sphingobacteriaceae; genus Sphingobacterium. The sequence continues at coordinate 754,936 of JAITTY010000011.1, forward strand.
TGCCACTGCACTCTATGGTGATCAGGGAAAGGATGGCGTTGTTATTATTACCACCAAGGCATATGCAAAAGAACATCCTGAAGCGGTGTCTTCTGATGTAGAGGATCGTCTGTCTGGAAAAGTGAAAAAAGTAATTAAGACCGAGTTGGAGAAGGAAAAAGGTGAAGCGGTTAAGAAAGAACAGGGGCAATAGTCCATTCAATAAGAAAAAGCCGATTTATTCGGCTTTTTCTGACTTATTTTGTATTAAGGTTCGTCATGGTCAGCTCGATGCCGATATTGACGAAACTCTGGATCATTTTAACGGAATGGTCAATTAAAGCTGGTAGCTCAGCTTGTTCCTCTTTGTCAAAAGGGCCAAGGACATAATCTACCTGCCTGCCTTTTGGGTAATTATCTCCGATCCCAAAACGCAAACGGGGATACACCTGTCCGCCGCAGAGTTGTTCAATGGATTTGAGCCCGTTATGACCGGCACTGCTTCCTTTGGGTTTCATGCGTAATGAGCCAAATGGAATAGCCAGATCATCCACAATAACCAATACATTCTGAATTGGAACTTTACATTGTTGCATGTAATAGTTGACAGCCTTACCACTCAAGTTCATGTAAGTCGTGGGCTTAATCACGGTGACATTGTGCCCTCTTTGCTTAAACTCGCTATAATAAGCTAATTTTAGTAAGGAGAAACTGGCACCGGCCTGTTTAACAAGCTCATCAGCTACCATAAAACCTATATTATGCCGTGTGTCGGCATATTCACTGCCGATGTTGCCTAATCCAACGATAAGATAATTCATGACGCAAAAATAGAAATTTTAACAGAAATGAAAGTGAAAAAAAAAGCACCGAATTTCGGTGCTTTCTGTAGTATTTTAAGAATCTTGTTCAGATTATTTTTTACCACCTTTAGTTGCTTTAGCTGCTTCTTGTTCAGCTTGACGCAATGCACGAGACATGATTACTGATACAATTGTATCATCAGCATTGTTCAATACTTTTGCGTTTTCCAATTGAATTTGACCTACACGAACTGATTTACCAACTTCTAAAGATTCCATTGGTACAGCAATTTCTTGTGGTAAGTTTGCAGGTAATGCTTTTACGCGTAAATTACGTAATTTTTGAACTAATTTACCCCCCATTTTAACACCTGGAGAAGTTCCTGTCAATTTGATAGGAATATTTAATGATACTTCTTTGTCATCAAATAATTCTAAAAAGTCGATGTGAGTAACTAGGTCAGTTAATGGGTGGAATTGTGCATCTTGAACGATAGCTCTTTTAGTTTGACCTTCAATGTTTAATTCAACAATGATTACGTCTGCAGTATAAAGAACTGGTTTCAAATCAGCTGCGGATACAGAAAGAGCTGTTTGCTCGGTACCACCGTAAAGTACTGCTGGTACTAAACCTTGGTAACGCAATTCTTTTGCATCTCTTTTCCCTACGTTCTGTCTTACAGAACCGCTAATAGCAATTGATTTCATCTTTTAATTTTTTATAAATTTGAGGTGCAAAGATAATCTATTTTTTGATATTACCAAAAAATGTGATCGATATTAGCTCGAAAACAGGCACTTATTCAAGATCTTCAACTTTTCTATGTTCATGATTGCGCTCATTCAACTTTGCTTGTTTAGCCTAATGTATGACCAAATTGATACCATTTCCTATGTTAAGACTGGAATAAAACTATTTTAGCTGGGGTATAATAGGGGGTTAACAGGGATTTACCCCTGTTAACCCCCTGTTATACCCCTGTTAACCCCCTGTAAATACCTTGTTAATATAGGAGTTAATATAAATCAAGTGTTAACTCCTATACGAGTTAAAAAAGCTGCTCGCTTGTTGTTAAAAGATAGGGGGCAAGCGGAATAGTGCTTCTAAAGGTTTGTCGCTTTTAAAAAAGGGTGGGCTGGTGCCATACAAAAAAGACTCTGGTCGTTCCGCCAAATGCTTCCCGTACCAGAGTCCGATATTTAATAGCTACAACGAGACGTTTATTCTACTTCAAATAAATCGGAGATAGAAGAGTGTTGATTTACGCTTTTGATAGCTTTTGCAAATAAATCAGCTGTTGATAACACTTTGATTTTGGTTGACTGTTTTGCTTTTTCTGGATCCAATTGAATGGTATCAGTCACAATCATTTCCGACAATACAGAATTTTCAATTGTTTCATAAGCCTTTCCTGATAGCACAGCGTGCGTACAAACTGCTCTTACAGATCTTGCACCATTTTCCATAATCAATGCCGCTGCTTTTGAAAGTGTACCGGCTGTATCACAGATGTCATCGATCAATACAACATCCTGACCTGTTACGTCACCGATGATAGACATCGATTCGATTTCGTTCGCACGTTTACGACGTTTGTCACAGATAATAACTTCTGCATTGAAAAATTTAGCAAAGGTACGTGCTCTGTATGAACCACCCATATCTGGTGAAGCAATCGTTAGATTTGGAAGTTTTAACGATTTGATATAAGGAACAAAAATGATAGAGCCATCCAAATGGTCAACAGGGATATCGAAAAAACCTTGGATTTGTGCTGCGTGTAGGTCCATCGTCATGATGCGGTGGATACCAGCTGCAGTCAACAGATTGGCGATCATTTTTGCGCCAATAGCAACTCTTGGTTTGTCTTTTCGATCTTGTCTTGCGAAACCAAAGTAAGGGACTACCGCTGTAATGTAATGCGCTGAAGCTCTCTTCGCTGCATCTGTCATTAACAATAATTCAAAAAGATTGTCGGTTGGTTGGTTGGTAGATTGGATGATGAACACGTCGCTTCCGCGAACTGATTCATTGTAGAATGGTTGAATCTCACCGTCGCTAAAACGCGATAATGTTTTGTCTCCTAGTGGTTTCCCGTAAGATTGTGCGATTTTTTCGGCTAGTTCTGTAGTGCCAGAACCTGCAAATAGTTTAACCGTGTTGAATTGCAAAGGCATGGTTTTGTATATTTATGTTGGGTTATTGTATTGTCGTTTATTCAATATTTTTATTCCCTTACTGTTTTTTAAAGTTAAACATTAAAAAAAATGGATTGTTTTCACAATCCATATACGCTTAACTCTAAAAGTTGTCCGACCTGGATTCGAACCAAGACAAACAGAACCAAAAACTGTCGTACTACCCTTATACTATCGGACAATGTCTCTAAAAAGTTGACGTTTCCGTCTTTTTCTTTTTGACGACGCAAAGATAGAGATTTGTTTTAAAAATCAAAATGTAAATTAAAAAAAATCTGAACCCTTTTATAAATAATAAGCCTTGCATATAACGCAGAAAAGGCTTGCAATTGCAAGCCTTTTCTATTGTTTGTTGTCCGACCTGGATTCGAACCAAGACAAACAGAACCAAAAACTGTTGTACTACCCTTATACTATCGGACAAACAATACCAAAAGTGTTTTCTATCGTGATGATGTCGTTCACATTTGATGATGCAAATATACGGACTATTCTTATTTCTGCAAATAAAAATGAACTCAAAAGTGCATTTGGGCTGATTTTCAAAGAAATAATTTTTGTTTTTATCTAAAATGAAGGGTCTGGTTGCTGTTTTTCATTCCGAATTTTTATTCCCAATAGACGAGGATGCGTATCATTCACCTGTAAAGTGCCTAATATCGCTGGGGACAGAAATGTTTTTTTAATTAAGATGTGTTAAAAAATCAGAATAAAGTTCATTTCTTATTAACTTATCCTTATTTTCGAGCCGTATTAATAATACTTTTTACAGTTATCATTTTATGAACTATACTAAAATCAACAATCTTTTAGGATGGATATGTGCGCTAATTGCAACTGTAGCGTATGTCATGACTGCCGAACGATCGACGAGCTGGTGGGACTGTGGTGAGTTTATCGCTTCAGCCTTTAAGCTTCAAATTGTGCACCAGCCAGGAGCACCTTTATTCTTAATGATTCAAAATATCTTCTCAAACCTTGCCGGTGGGGATGTTACGCGAATTGCGTTCTGGATGAATGTAGGCTCGGCGGTATGTAGTGGTCTGACCATTTTGTTTTTGTTTTGGACAATAACAGCCTTAGCAAAGAAAATCGTTGTAAAGGGTGTTGATGGATCGTATACATCAACCGATTTAATCAAAATATTCGGTTCGGGTGCTGTAGGCGCCTTAGCTTACGCATTTACAGATACATTTTGGTTTTCTGCGGTGGAATCTGAAGTATATGCCATGTCTTCTTTATGTACAGCGGTTGTATTTTGGGGCATTCTAAAATGGGAAAACCACGCCGATGAAGCTGGTTCGGACCGCTGGTTGATTTTTATCGCCTATGTAATGGGGCTTTCCATTGGAGTTCACTTACTGAACCTTTTGGTTATTCCTGCAATTGCTTTAGTTATTTATTTTAAACGGTCGAAAACAGTTACATCATCAGGGGCAATCAAAGCATTCTTAATTGGTGTCGTTGTCTTGGCGTTGATTTTATGGGGTATTATTCAATATACCGTTAAAGCGGCGGCATATTTTGATCTGTTCTTTGTGAATAGTTTGGGCATGGGCTTCGGTACAGGCTTCAACCTATTTATGGTTTTGGCCATAGCCCTTTTTGTCTACGGTATCTGGTACTCGATCAAGAAGGTCAAACCTATGCTGAATCTGATCCTGATCAGTGCAGCATTTATCATTTTTGGTTATAGCTCTTTTGCCATGATCATGGTACGTGCCAAAGCAAATCCTACGTTAAATAACAGTGATCCGGATAATGCGTTCTCCTTTGTAAGTTATCTCGGACGTGAGCAATATGCAAGTGAGCCTCTTTTAAACGGGCCTACATTTGATGCGCAGGTAGTTGATGCGGAGCCGACTTATACGTATAGAAAAGATAAGGATAAGTATACAAAAGTGGAGAACGGCATGGACTATAAATATGATAAAACCATGTTTTTTCCGCGTGTTTACAGTTCTAGGGATCAGGGCCATATTGATTATTACCGTGATTATTTAAAAATACCTGAAGGGCAGTCTCCGACGTTTGGTGATAATTTGAAGTTCTTTTTCAGTTATCAGATCGGACATATGTACGGACGTTATTTCCTATGGAATTTTGCTGGCCGTCAGAATGACCAACAGGGGCAAGGGTCGTTTACAGAAGGTAATTGGATCTCAGGTGCTAAACCTGTAGACCAAATGCATGTCGGTGGACAAAATGCCATTCCAGATTCATTGAAGACTGATCCTTCGAATAACAAATATTATTTTTTGCCTTTGATTATTGGTTTAATCGGTGCATTTTGGCATTTTGGAAAGAGACAGCGCGATGCGGGAATCGTGGGCTTGTTGTTTTTCTTTACAGGCTTAGCAATTGTATTGTATTTGAATCAAAGTCCGCTTCAACCCCGTGAGCGTGATTATGCTTATGCAGGTTCATTTTATGCCTTTGCGATCTGGATCGGTTTGGGGGTATTTGCAATCGCTGATTACTTGAGCAAAAAAGTAGATGGTAAAGTGGCTGCCGGTGCTGCTACCGTAGCTTGTCTATTGGGTGCTCCAGTATTGCTGGGATTTCAAAACTGGGACGATCACGATCGTTCGGAAAAAACTACTGCACGTGATCTTGCTAAAAATTATTTGGCTTCTTGTGCGCCAAATGCCATCTTGTTCACCTACGGTGATAACGACACCTATCCTTTGTGGTATGTACAGGAAGTTGAGAATTATCGTCCGGATGTACGCGTGGTGAACTTAAGTTTGTTGAGTTCGGACTGGTACATGCGTCAGATGAAACAGAAAGTGAATCAGGCAGACGGCTTACCGATCAATATCGACGACGAAAAGTTCAAAAAAGGCGTGCGTGAAGTCCTTTACTATCAGGATATGAAAGTACCTGGGCATGTGGATCTGGATTTGATTATGCAGATTTTATTGTCCGACGATCAAAAGAACAAATTGGAGTTGAGAGGGGGTAAGTTCGAAAACTTCCTGCCAACGAAGAACTTTAGCCTTCCGGTGAATAGAGAGTCTGTTCTCAAAAATAATGTAGTGCCTAAAGCTTGGCAGGAATCCATTGTAGATACAATGAGCTGGACCTATAACAGAAATTATATCTCTAGAGCCGAACTGTCTATCCTAAATGTGTTGTTAAATAACGATTGGAAACGTCCGATCTATTTCGCAACGACCGTTCCAAATGATAATTACCTTGGTCTGGATAAATATTTGGTGCAAGAAGGTTTTGCATTGCGTTTAATGCCGATTGCTACGCCTGCTGGAGCGGAAGGTACACTGGTCGATACGCAGTCTGCTTTTAAAGATATTACAACGAAATATCAATGGGGCAATATGGCGCATGCTTCTTACTTGGATCCGGAATCGTATCGTATGATTACCATGATTACAAATACAGTAATGGGTGGTACAGCGACACAATTGATGATGGAAGGGCATAAGGATGAGGCACGCAAAGTCGCTGTTGAAACTTATGAGAAGATGCCAAAACGTGTTTATTTGATGCGTGATGTTTTAGGGTATATTCCAATTATCAATGTACTGTATGAAACTGGCGAAACCAAACGTGCAAATGAGATCGTAAACCGCAATTTGAAGTTTATGACACAGAATATGCGTTGGTATCAGGATATTGCCCAGACCAAACCTGAACTCGAGTATTCAAATATTGGTACTGCTTTACGGGCTTTGGGTGCTTATAAGAGTATCTTGGCCTCTACTTCGGAGAAGCAATTGCTGCAGCAAGTGACCGATTTAGAGAAATCATATAAACAACAATATGGTGTCGAATAACAGTTAAAGACATTATTTTACTATAAGACGCTGCCCTTTGCTGCAGGCCTTCAAAAAAAGAAATTTATTTTTTGAAAGCGATGTAGGAAAGGGCAGCTTTTTTTTGATTATTTTTTCTTAGCTTAAGGGCGTATAAACCAGCCTGAATTAGGATGAAACACCCCTGTTGAAAAGCATATTTACTTATGAAAAATATGGGGGATTCGATATGGCCTTTACAACCACTGAAGGTGGTATAGCTGCCCCAATGATGGTGAAAATCAATACTTAATTAAATAATTATTTGCATATGAAGCGTCAGTTAAAATTGTGGGATGCAGTTATGCTGGTCATGGGATCAATGATCGGAAGCGGTATTTTTATTGTCTCGAGTGATATGATGCGGCAGCTGGGCTCCGGATATTGGTTGGCGGTCGTCTGGCTGTTGACTGCATTGGCTACAGTTGCGGCAGCAATATGTTATGGTGAATTGTCGTCCATGTATCCGAAGGCTGGGGGGCAATATACCTATCTGACAGAAATATTTGGGAAGCCAATTGGCTTTTTATATGGGTGGAGCTTGTTCACCGTCATTCAAACGGGGACTATCGCTGCGGTAGCTGTTGCCTTTGGTAAGTTTACCGCCTACCTCATTCCGCGGCTGAATGACGCAGCTCCGCTGTTTCAGCGTGGAGAGTTTAAGATTACCTGGATCCAGATTCTCGCTATGGGGGTTATTATGCTGCTTACCTTTATCAATACAAGAGGGATCAAAAGTGGGAAAACCGTTCAATCCTTTTTTACTTCTGCAAAAATCATTGCGCTGATTTTATTGATTGTAGGTGGCTTGTTGTTGATTAAAGAAAATCACTTTTCGGAAAATATGGCGTATGGCTGGGATTCTTTTCAAAATTTAAAAGGTGCTGGCTGGTCGCAAATCTCCGGGGGAGCATTGATGGGGGCATTAGCTGCAGCAATGGTCGGTTCGGTATTTAGCAGTGTGGCCTGGGAAAATGTAACTTTTGTTTCCGGCGAGATTGTCAATCCGCAGCGTAATGTTGTTCGGGCATTGGTTATCGGTACGAGCCTGGTAATGTTGCTTTATATCAGTTGTAATTACATTTACCTGGCGGCTTTAAATCGTGAGGAGATTGCTTTCGCAGCCAATGATCGTGTTGCCATTGCTGCCGCGGAAAAAATGTTGGGGCATAGCGGGACGATCGCCATGGCAATTTTGGTTATGATCTCTACCTTTGGCTGTGTCAATGGACTTGCGCTTTCAGGAGCACGTGTTTTTCAGACCATGGCAAAAGATGGTTTATTTCTGAAGCAAGCTATTCCCAATAACAAATATGATGTGCCTGCAAGATCACTATGGCTACAGGGAATCTGGGCCTCCTTGCTTTGTCTAAGCGGACAATACGGCAATTTACTTGATATGATATCCTTTGTTATCGTGATATTTTATATGATTACTGTGCTTGGTGTTATTATACAACGTCTCCGAAGACCGGATCTGGAACGCAGCTATAAGACTTTCCTCTTTCCGGTGACACCAATCTTGTACTTGCTGATCGGTACAGTATTTTGTGTGTTGTTGATTATTTATAAACCACAATATACCTGGCCTGGCTTTATATTGGTGCTCATTGGGGTGCCTGTATACTTTTTTGCACGGAATAATAAAAATACACAGGCAGACTAGTGATCACACGCTGTAAAGTGTCGATTTCGCACAGGGCTGTCTGCAGAGAAATGGGAAATCTGCATCGCTAAAATCAGATGGACATAGGAGCAGGGAATCATGCAAATATTGAAATTAATTGCCCTTCATAGCTTCATTTTTGTTAAAAAAAGTGTAGCTTTGCTCAAACATTCCCATAATGAAACAGTCGATTTTATTAGACGGACCAAAATTTCAAATCACAATTCAAAGACTATGTCGTCAATTGATTGAGAATCACGGTGATTTTTCAAATGCTGTCGTCATAGGTATTCAGCCCCGAGGAACTTTTTTAGCTCGACGTATTGTCAAAGAGCTCGAGCAGATGATCGGAAAAGAAATTTTAGTTGGTGATTTGGATATTACCTTTTATCGTGATGACTTCCGAACAAAAGGGAATGCTGGTCCACTCTTAGCAAATAGCACAAATATCAATTTTATTGTAGAAGGTAAAGACGTCATTTTTATAGATGATGTTTTATGGACAGGACGTACTATTCGTGCCGCGATGGATGCTGTACAGGCATTCGGCCGGGCAAGAAGCATAGAGTTGCTTGTTTTGGTCGATCGTCGATTCTCTAGACAGATCCCTATTCAGCCTGATTATATCGGAATACAGGTAGATTCTATTGATTCACAAAAAGTAATTGTTAACTGGAAAGAATCCGAGGATCAGGATAGTATTATCTTGATTACGGAGAAGAAAACTTCAGCTAGCGACTAGTATTGGTGTAGCAAGATTCTAGAGGTATTGTAGACTCTTGGAGAAGCACACTGTCAATAAAAAATGATTAGTAAATATTTGAATATACTATAAAATGTCATCTGTAGCAGAACAATTAAGCACCCGCCATTTATTGGGGATCAAAGATCTAAATGAGAAAGATATCCAATTGATCCTGGATACAGCAAGCAATTTCAAAGAGGTATTAAATAGGCCGATCAAAAAAGTCCCTTCATTACGGGATATTACGATTGCAAACGTGTTTTTTGAGAATTCAACGCGGACACGTCTGTCCTTTGAACTTGCTGAAAAAAGACTTTCTGCAGATATTGTTAATTTTGCAGCATCTTCGTCTTCCGTAAGCAAAGGCGAAACACTCATCGATACGGTCAATAATATTCTTGCCATGAAGGTCGATATGATTGTGATGCGACATCCCTATGCCGGAGCAGGGGTATTTCTAAGTAAACATGTGGATGCACAGATTGTCAATGCAGGTGACGGTGCACATGAACATCCTACGCAAGCTTTGCTTGACTCTTTTTCGATTCGTGAGCGCTATGGTGATGTAGCCGGCCGTAAAATCGCTATCGTTGGAGATATCACACATTCACGTGTTGCATTGTCCAATATCTTATGTCTTCAAAAGCAAGGGGCAGAAGTGATGGTGTGTGGTCCAACAACATTAATTCCCAAACATATTACTTCATTAGGTGTAAAAGTTGAGCACGATTTGAGGAAAGCGCTGAACTGGTGTGATGTGGCAAATATGTTACGGATTCAATTGGAACGTCAGGATATTGCCTATTTTCCTTCCCTAAGAGAATACTCCATGCTATATGGACTCAATAAAGAAATTCTGGATTCTCTGGAGAAGCCGATCACAATTATGCATCCCGGACCAATCAATCGGGGTGTTGAGATTACATCGGATGTCGCGGATAGCGAACATTCCATTATTTTGGATCAGGTTGAAAATGGTGTTGCTGTGCGTATGGCTGTCTTGTATCTACTAGCAGGACAACGCGGATAGTTGAAGCTTCGTTCTATTACCCCTGTGGGGATTCGAAATGAGGTTATACTGTTTTCTAATTCAGCAATATTATGCCTGACTTTATTTTTTGTCGGGCATATTTTTTGTGCAAAATTTCCGTTATAATACAGGGTTATACACAGATGTTAATAACTTTTGTGTAAAATAGCTCAATTAAAGTATAATTTAGTAAAATGAATAAAACTATCTCCCTGAGAAGTGGAGGTTTGAATTGATTTTCAATAAATTTTGATCTATCTTCAAGCCATCAAAGGCGGTAGAGTTTTGATGAATTTGAATTTAAATCAAATGATCGTTTTTTGGAGGGAGATTCATTTACATTTGCAGATAAATAACATATTAAGGTTTCACATATTATGTATAAGAAGATTTACCAGGTGGGAGTTGCATTAACCGTTATGGCGACGCCAGCATTAGCGCAACAGACAGAATGGCAACAAATCAACAAGGCGTACAAAACAGGGATGGAATTGTATGAACGCGGAAAATTTAGTTCTGCTTCAGCACAATTTGACCGGGTTGAAGCGTTGAGGACAAAATCCAATTTACAATTGGACGAAACAGAGGAACTGTCTTTGTTGAAAGAGAACGTACGGTATTATCAAGCGGTTTGTGCCTTGGAATTGGGCGAATCCGATGCCGAAAACCGTTTTCTAAAATACATTAAAGATTTCCCTGTCAGTGCAAATGCTAAAGCGGCTTATTTTCAGATCGGTAAATCCTATTATGCTAAAAAAGATTATGTTAAAGCACTAGAGTGGTTTAACAAAATCGATAGCAAAAATTTGGCAGGTAAGGAAAATGTCGAATATCGCTTTAAATATGGATATGCTTCCTTTATGACAAAGGATTATAAAACGGCGAAACCATTATTTGAAGGATTGAAAGATCAAAAAACTGAATTTCAGGAAGCTTCGATTTATTACTATGCTTACTTATCGTACTTAGACGCAGAGTATAAAACCGCATTGAATGAATTTGAACGTCTGAATGGATCGAAACAATTCGAAAATAGCTATCCTTACTATATCACGGCCTTGTATTTCTTGGATAAACGCTATGATGATGTGCTGGACTACGCATTGCCAATTCTCTCAAGAACGAAACAAGAAAACGAAACAGAGATGTTCCGTATTATCGCGGCAACGTACTTTATTAAGGGTGATTTAAAAACATCAAAAGAATATTACGATAAATTCCAGGCACAAGATCAAGGTAAGACGCAGAATAATCAGGATAGCTACCAAATTGGTTACATTGCCTATAAATTGAAGGATTACGATAAGGCGATCACCGAATTGGAAAAAATGACTGATCCTGATGCATATTATCAATCTGCGATGATTACCCTAGGTGATTCTTTCTTGAAGAAAGGTAACAAGCAATCTGCACGTAACGCCTTTTTCCGTGCTTCGAAATTGGATTTTGATCCAGCGATGCAAGAAGAAGGGTTATTCAATTATGCAAAGCTTTCCTATGAATTGGAATTTCACCAAGTCGCCTTGGCGTCGACACAGGAATACCTGAAAACCTATCCAAAATCGAAACGTTTGGAGGAAGCAAAAACCTTGCTTGCTGAAGTATTACTGAGCACAAAGAATTACCGCGAGGCAGTTGATATTTTGGAATCTATTCCTAAACGTGGAAAAGAAGCAAATGCAGCTTATCAAAAGGTGACCTACTACAGAGGTTTGGAATATTATAACGAACGTGCTTTTGAAAATGCAATTTCCCTATTCATGCGCTCCGAAGAGTTCCGTTACGATGAGGAAATTTATGCCTTAGCAACCTACTGGAAAGCGGAAGCGATGTACGAAGTTCGTAAATACGGTGAAGCGGTTACAAACTTCAATAAATTTTTACGTTTACCAGGCGCCAGCAAAACGGATGTTTACAGCTATGCCAATTATGCATTAGCCTATGCGGCTTTCCGTAACGGTAACTACAGCACTGCGGCAAATTACTTCGAGCGTTTCTTAGCGTCTGGTGGTTCGAAAGGAATAGAACTGAACACACGTAATGATGCAATTGCTCGTTTAGGTGATTCTTATTTCTCTTCGAAAAACTACGGTAGAGCATTAACAGAATACAATAAACTGATCTCCTCTAAAGCTCCTAGTCAGGATTACGCGTTATTCCAGCGAGGTATTATTCAAGGATTACAAGGGGATAACAATGGTAAGATCTCAACATTGAATGCTGTTATTTCACAATTCCCGAGTTCTAATTATGCCGATGACATTGCATTTGAGATTCCTTATACTCGTTTCTTGATGGGGGAAAGTGATCAAGCAATTGCTGGTCTTCAAACGATGGTAGAAAAATATCCGCGTAGCAGTTATGTGCCGCGTGCTTTGGTGACGATTGGTCTGGTTCAATACAATCAAGATAACAATGATGCCGCATTGGCAACTTTCCAACGTGTAGTCGATCAATATGCATCAACCGACGAAGCAAGACAGGCCATGCGTTCCATTGAGAACATCTATTTGGACAAAGGCGACGCAACAGGATATATCAAATATGCTACGGGAACAAATTTGGGTGACGCTTCGAAATCTGAGCAAGACTCACGTTCATTCTCTACTGCGACAACTTTATTCTCCAGAGGTAATTATCAAGGTGCAGTGGAAGCTGTAAATGCATATTTCGACAAATTCCCGAAACCAAATCAAGAGAAATATGCGCGTTTTGTTCGTGCTGAAAGTAACGCAGCTTTGGGCAATACAGAAGATGCACTACATGATTACAATATTATCTTGAATGACTGGACATCTCCTTATACAGAACGCACGTTGATTTCGGTGTCCAATTTGTATTTGAAACAAAAGAAATATAACGAAGCGACACAGCTGTTGAAAAAACTGGAGCTTACTTCTGAATATAAGTCTAACTATGGTTTTGCAATCAACAACCTCATGGTCTCTTATTACCAAATTGGAGATTATAAGGAAGCCTTAAATTATACCAATGCGGTTAAGAATTACGAGAAGTCTTCGGAAGAGGAGATCGCAAATGCCTTCTTGTATGCCGGTAAATGTTATGTGAAGCAGAATAAGAAAACTGAAGCAATGAAAGAATTCAGTTTAGCAGCATTAAAGAGCCGTACAGTCTTTGGGGCGGAAGCAAAATACAATGTTGCAGTTCTGCAATTGGAAAATAAACAGTACGATGCTTGTATTAAAACAGCAATGGATCTATCCGATAATTTCTCTTCGTACGAATATTGGGTGGCGAAAAGCTTTATTACCATGGCTGATGCTTATGCAGGTAAAGGAGATTCTTTCCAGGCGAAAGCTACACTTGAATCGATTGTGGATAACTATGATGCGAAAGACGATATTTTGCCAGCAGCAAAAGAACGTCTAAATAAATTGAACAACAAAAAGAAATAGGATATAATGAAGAAGTTGCAAAATAGAAACGTGAAGAAATATACTTTAGCAGCGCTTTTGATGGGCGTGGGATTGAATTCTTTTGCACAGGAAACAGGCAAGAAGAATGATCCTGAAAAACCGGTCACTATCGATTCTTTTGATGTTGTTCGTGATTATAAGCCAATTCTTGCGGATGCTGTAAAAATCCGCCGCAGCCCGGATATGACCAATAAAAGGGAATACCAACCCAAATTGTCCTACAATAATATTTTGGACAAGAAATTGGATATCAATACGGGTTTGAAACAATTGAATGTACAAGAGATTCCTTTTGCACAACCTTTTGAGCATAGTAGCAACTATGTCAAATTTGGTATCGGTAACTATAATAGTATCTTGGGCGAGGCTTATTTAGCTTCTGAACAGTTTGAAAACACACGTTTTGGCTTATTTGCAAAGCATTTGAGCCAAAAGGGTAATATTGATGGACAGAAGTTCAGTACACAGGATATCGGTATCTTTGGCCGCCGTGTATTGGATGCCGTCACCGTTAAAGGTACCCTTGGATACAATCGTTATGGAACAAATTTCTACGGTCAGACCTTTGATCAATCAGGAACAACCTTGTTGAATACAACTCCGGATAAACAGACCTTTACAGATATCTACTTGAATGGAGAGCTATCAAGTAATGTGGATCCAAAAAATGAGCAAGCATTAAGCTATTCCGCAAAAGTTGATGGTTATTTGTTTAAAGACGCTTATAAAGCCAAAGAAAATTCGATTGCATTATCTGGTTATTTGAACAAGCGTTTAAGTGCATTCAATGTTGGTGCAAATTTAAGCGTGACAATGAATAACGTGAAAGATAGTGCCGAGGTGAAAAATCACTTAGCAGTTATCAATCCATATATTCGTTTTAAGGGCGACAACTATAACGTAACCTTGGGGGCGAATTTAACTTCTGAATTTGGCGATAGCTCAAGATTCAATATTTTCCCATCAGTGGAGGCTGATTTTGCTTTGGCACCTGAATACATCTCTTTGTTTGCCGGAATTAATGGTGGCGTAAAACAAGCGTCTTTCCGTAGTTTCGCTAAAGAGAATCCGTATTTGGCTCCTAACGCTAAAATGATCAACTCGATAGAGAAAATGAATGTTTATGCGGGTTTAAAAGGAAATGCTGGCGCAACATTTGGGTATAAAGTAAAGGTATTCTACAAGCAGATAGAGGGACTGCCTTTATTTAAAAATAGTGCATTTGGCGATAGTCAAAATGGTTATGTTCCTTGGGCTTTTGATGTTGTTTACGATGGCGTGATCAATAAGGCTAAACATATGGGATTGGAAGGAGAAATCAATGTACGTCTTTCTCAACTGGTTAATCTAGGCGGAAAAGTGTATATAGATGATTATAAATTGAGTGACGAGGAAGAAGCATGGGGATTGCCAAAATTCCGTATGCAGGCTAATGCACGCTTCAACATTTCCGATAAATTTTTCGTAGATGCTGAACTTTCTACACAAGGCAATACCTATGCGTATATTTATGATTATAACACAGATGGCAGTCGTATTGCCAACAGTGGGCATAAGGCAACAATAGGCTCGTTTGCTGATCTTAATGCAGGCGCAGAATACCGAATCAAAAAACAATTTGGTATTTTCGTCAAAGCAAATAACATTTTTGGAAAAGAATACGAACGTTATATGTATTACCCAAGATTGGGCTTTAATGTAATTGGTGGTCTTAATTATTCGTTTTAACGAATTAAGATTATAAATTTGCATCTTAAACATAGTGTGCGATGAATCTAGGCAAAAACATCAATAGTTTATTAAAACGTTATGCGGAAGTATACGTGCCCGGAATAGGTGTGTTCAAACGAATTCATTCTCCGGCTCAGTTCGATAAACAGAATAATGTGTTTTTGCCCCCGATTTCTTATGTTGAGCTGGACTATTCTGCTCAACATGGATTTAATATTGTGCATTATATCCAGCAACAGGAAAACTTGGGCCTCAATCAGGCGCAACAGATCTTGTCGGAAACTGTTGATAAGCTGCGGGCCGATTTGGGGCAATTCGGACAGGCTAAATTAGATGATCTTGGATTATTGATTAGTTATGGTGCGAGTTTAGTCTTCAAACCTTTGGACCTATCGGGGTTTGACTTCCAGCCGGTTACAAATCTTGTTGCACCGGAGATTGAAACAGTTGTTTCGTCTTTGGAGGAAGCGAAAGAAGAAGAACTTACGACCTTAGCAGTAGAAGAAGAATCTGCTGTGGTCGCTGATCATCAACAGGAACTTGAGGATGAACTTGTTTCGGATACCGAGGTCTCGGAAGAAACAATTGCGGTTGAAGAGGTCAAAGAAGAAGTGGAGTCTGCAGATGAACCGGTCGCGGTAACGGATCCGGTAGCGGATGAGCTTTCGCAGGAGACAGCACCAACAAACGATCGTACCGATCTTGAAGCTGAAGAATCGTTGTTAGCGCAAAAGGAAACTGAAGAGTTTGAACCTGTGGATGCTGCTGTGATAGCTGATAGCAGTCATTCGGTTACTCCGAAAGAAGAAAACACTTCAAAAAAAGAAATCGGAGCTATAGCGTCGGCTAATGCCAATTCAACATACGCGCCAAATGTCTATGAAGAAGAACCCCGCCATTCCAATGCGATTTGGTATTGGATCACCGGCATTATTGTGCTGGCTATGGTTGCTGTAGGGGTCATTTACACGAATCCTGCCTTAAAGGATTCACTATTTGGCGCAAGCAAACCAGTTGTCAAAAATGCGGATACAATTGTTCAGAATAAACCGATTGTGCCTACTGATACATTGTCCAATACGTTGCAAGCTGATAGTTTGAAGAAAGTCGATTCATTGGCCAAGCGTAATGTAACAGATTCTGTTAAAAAGACAGCAGCTGTACCAGCGACCAATGCGGCAGCAAAAACGCCGGTTTTGGAAGCAAATCCTGTGATCAAAGAATCTATTCCTGTTGCGCAACCCAGATATCAATTGGTAATAGGTTCTGCAAAGACAATGGCACAAGCAGAGCAGGAAGCCAAGCGCCTTCGGGAAATGGGCTATAAAACAGCACGAGCTGTAGAGGGAAAGTTTAAAAGAAATAGAAAGAAAATTATCTTAAACACCTACATGACAAAATCGGAGGCAGACCTCGCTAAGAAATCTGTAGAGAAAAAGATTGAAGGTGCTTGGGTAGAAACATTATAGAAACTATATAAAACTATTAATAATTATGTCATTAGTACAAGATACAGCACGGGCTGCTGTGGATTCGTTTAATCAAGCTGCACAACAACCATTACCTGCTGCTGCGCCTACAGAAAACATGAGTTTGATCGATATGATGATCAAAGGGGGATGGATTATGGTTCCAATCTTACTGTTGTTCTTTATTGGATTGGTTATCTTTTTTGAACGTTATTTGACCATTCGTCGTGCCGCAAAATATGATAACAGCTTAATGTCGCAAGTAAAGGCAAATGTTTTGTCCGGAAACCTGGATTCAGCATTAGCTGTAGTTCGTTCAAGTAACTCAGCTTTGGGACGTATGTTGCAAAAAGGCTTATTGCGTGTCGGCAGACCGATCAAAGATATTGAAGGAGCGATTGAAAATGTAGGTAAATTGGAAGTTGCCAAGCTAGAAAAGAATATCAATATTTTGGGTATTATTGCTGGTATTGCTCCAATGCTTGGTTTCGTGGGTACTATTTTTGGTGTAATTAAGATTTTCCATGACGTGGAATTAGCTGGTGGTATTGATATTGCTTCTGTATCCGGAGGTTTATATGTAAAAATGGTATCTTCTGCATCAGGTCTTGCCGTTGGTATCTTAGCTTACCTAGGTTACCATATTCTAAATATGATGGTAGAGCGTTTGATTTTACGTATGGAAACCGATGCAGTAGAATTTATTGATTTATTGGATGAACCAGGACGATAATGAACTTACGAAGTAGAAAAAATAAACCATCTGCAGAGGTACATACTTCAGCGCTGAATGACATCATGTTTTTCCTGATGTTGTTCTTCCTGTTGGCTTCTGCAGTTTCTAATCCGCAAGTGGTGAAGCTATTGTTACCAAAGTCAAGTGCGGGAGAACAATCTGTTGCCAAAAAGACCGTCACGGTGTCGATTACAAAAGATTTGGGCTATTTTATTGACAAAACTCCAGTTCCCATTGAAGGGTTGGAAGCTGCAATTCAATCGCAAATGGCTGCGGGTGAGGAAGTGACAATTATGCTCTATGTCGATAATACAGTTCCCATTCAAAATGTTATTTCTGTAATGGATGTCGCTAACCGATTGAAGATTAAAGTGGTATTGGCAACGGAACCAAAAAAAGATAAATAGGAACAATTAAACTTTTTTAAAGTTTATTGGTCAGCTATTAATATAGGAGATTAATGCGATGAGATATCACCTTCAACATGAAGAAAATAATTTCCCCAAAGCATTGGGGATATCGACTTTGGTCATGGCATCATTGCTCTTGATTGGATTTTTTGTTGTTTTTAAAGCTCAGGTACCCGATGAATACGGAATGGGAGGAATGATCGTCAATTACGGGACTTCACCTGAGGGAATGGGAGATGACTATATGAGTGTTGAGGAACCATCGGTGGATCCAAACGCCAATAATGAACGTCCCGACCGTATTGATCCTGTTGAAACACCTACCCCAACGCCAACGCAGCAAGTTGCGGAGAAAGCGGTCGTCACACAGGATGTAGAAGATGCCCCTGCGGTGACAAAAACTGAAAAGAAGGTCGTTTCAAAAGCACCGGAAACTACTAAAGCGGTAAAAGAAGTGGCACCTCAGGCTAACGCCAAAGCGCTTTTTAAAGGCAATAAAAATAATGGTACTGGAGCTGGTGATGGTACAGGGACAACTCCTGGAAATCAGGGTTCCAAATTGGGTGATCCTTTAGCAAGTAATTACGGCGAAGGGGGATCTGGAAACGGTAACATGATGTTGTCTATTGAAAACCGAAGCTTTACGCAACGACCAAGTATCGACGATAATGGACAGCAAGCAGGAAAGGTTGCTGTAGAGTTTAGAGTCAACAAGCAAGGGGTTATCACCTATGCGCGTGCTGGTGTAAAGGGAACTACGATAACCGATCCATCGTTATTGGAGAAATGTGAGCGTGCTGTGCGTGGCGCTCGGCTAAACCAATTGCCGAATGCTCCCGACTCGCAAACTGGACGGATTGTATTCAATTTTAGATTAAGATAAAAATCATTCACATGAATGCTTATAATGAGGCAATCGAGTATCTGTATACTCGATTGCCTATGTTTACAAGGGATGGCGCCTCAGCCTTCAAAAAAGACCTTGACAATACCATCAAACTTTGCGCTGCGTTGGACAACCCACAGCGAAAATTCAAAACATTACATATTGCTGGCACAAACGGAAAGGGATCTACCTCCCATATGTTGGCCGCTATTTTGGCCGAAGCAGGATATAAGACAGGTCTCTATACTTCACCACATTTACTGGATTTCAGAGAACGTATCCGCGTCAATGGTCAGTTATGTGAGAAAGAATTTGTTGTTGATTTTGTTAATACCCATCGTGAGCTTATAGAAGAAGTCAGTCCGTCGTTTTTCGAGATTACGGTAGCCATGGCGTTTGATTATTTCGAGAAGAATAAGGTTGATATCGCTGTCATTGAAGTCGGCCTTGGCGGGCGTTTGGACAGCACCAATATTATTCAGCCTTTGCTGTCGGTAATTACCAATATCGGTTTTGATCACATGAATCTTCTTGGTAATACACTGGCAGAAATTGCTGCTGAGAAGGCGGGAATTATCAAAAAAAATACCCCTGTGGTTATTTCAGAATATGCCGAAGAGACGGCATCCGTCTTTTTGAATAAAGCACAGTCAGAACAGGCTCCTCTCCAATTCGCTTCAGATATATACCGTACGAAGATGTTAGCAGTAGACCAGGATTACCTAACAGTACAAGCTGTTGATCCTGCAGGTCATTCGGTGGCCTATCAGCTCGATCTGAAAGGCTCCTATCAGGTAAAAAATCTTGCAGGTGTGCTATTGGCAGTGGATGAGTTACGTAAACAGGGCTTTGAGATCAGTGATCAACATATTCATCGCGCGCTTAAAAACGTGCAAGCAAGTACAGGAATTCAGGGCCGCTGGCAACAACTGTCTAAAGATCCATTTATTATCTGTGATACGGGGCATAATGAAGATGGAATTCATGAAGTACTGAAAAACTTGGCTACGACAACTTATGATAAGTTGCATTTCGTCATAGGAGCGATGCGGGATAAGGATTTGTCTCATATGTTGCCTTATCTTCCGAAAGATGCAATCTATTATTTCTCAGCTCCGGATATGCCGCGTGCAATGCCATCCGAGGAGCTGCGGAAAGAAGCTTTGGAATTTGGTCTAATGGGGCTAGATTACCCATCGGTAGGTGCTGCGTTTGATGCTGCCAAAGATGCGTATCAGCAAGGTAACCTTATTTTTGTTGGCGGAAGCAATTTTGTTGTTGCGGAAGTGCTTGCTCGTTTGACGCAGGAATAGGAATATCACTTTTCTCACAAATAAATCTGCGGGAGGAATTCATAGAAATCGATCAAAAAAAGGGAGCTGCATGAACTGCAGCTCCCTTTTTTGTTATTTTGTGCCGTTGGTCATTAGTCATTGATAGTCAATTCACCGCGAATATCCTTTTCAATCCAATAAGCAACTTCTTTCTGATCTTCCAATTCACCTTGAAGGTACATTAATTTGGTGACAGCTGCTTCGAATGTGAGGTCATAGCCATTGAGTACACCGATGGATTTAAGTCCTTGTGAGGTCTCATAGCGCCCCAATTCTACCGATCCAACTTTACATTGGGAAATATTAAGGATATTTTTACCCTGTTCAATTGCTTCCTTTAGTAGATCCAGAAACCAAGTGTCGGTGGTTGTATTGCCCGATCCAAATGTTTCCATAACGACGGAGCGGACATCGGAATCTAGGACGGCTTTGATTGTTTGTGCAGAGATCCCCGGAAATAATTTCAATACGGCTACCCTGTTGTCCAGTTTGGTATGTAAAATAAATTCCTTATCAATATTATTTAATAAAGCATCTGTATTGTATTGCAGGTGAATACCAGCTTCAACCAATACGGGATAGTTTGGCGATCTAAAGGCCTCAAATTTGGCCGAATTATATTTAAAAGAGCGATTGCCACGGAATAATTTATTGTCGAAAAGAATGCATACCTCTTGGATAATGGAGATACCATCCTGCTTCGCCGAAGCGATTTCCAACGCTGTCATCATATTTTCCCTTGCGTCCGTTCGGATCTCACCGATAGGTAGCTGAGAGCCGGATAAAATGACCGGTTTTTGGAGGCCTTCCAACATAAAGCTCAATACTGATGCCGTGAAAGCCATTGTATCGGAACCGTGTAGAATAACAAATCCGTCATAGTCTGCATAGTTATCCTTAATAATTTGTGCCATTTCAATCCATATTTCAGGCTTCATGTTAGATGAATCGATAATGGGTTCGAAAGAGTGCACGGTCAGCTTATAGTCTAAGCGACTTAAATCAGGGAGATTACGTTTGATTAATTCAAAGTCGAAAGGAACGAATGTTCCTGTTTCATCTTTAACCATTCCAATGGTCCCACCTGTGTAGATAATAAAGATATTATGCATTGAGTTTTGAAATTATATACCAAATATACGTTTTGAATTTTCTGTTGTGATTTCTGCCACCTTCTCGACGGAAATCTGATGCAGATCAGCTACTTTTTGCGCGACGTAAATCAAATAGCTGCTTTCATTTTCTTTACCGCGGAAAGGGACAGGCGCCAGATATGGCGCATCGGTCTCAAGAACAATATGCTTCAAGTCGATTTCTTTGACCACTTGATCTAAGCCCGCTTTTTTAAAGGTAACGACTCCGCCAATACCAAGAGCGAAGCCTAAATCGATCGCCTGATGGGCCTGCTCGAGGGTGCCCGTAAAACAATGCAGTACGCCAAACAATTTATCATCGTGCAGTTCTTCCAATAATTCGAACAATTCTGTAAAGGCTTCCCGACAATGGATATCGATTGGTAAATTTAATTCCTTAGCCCATTGAACCTGAGTTCGAAAGGCATCTTTTTGAATTTCAAGCGTGCTTTTATCCCAATAAAGATCCAGCCCAATCTCACCTATGGCATGGACTTTGTTTGTTTCCAAGCTCTTTCGGATGGTGTCTAACTCTTCCACATAGTTTTCCTTTACATCGCAGGGATGCAATCCAAGCATGGGAAAACAATGTTCTGGATAAGCTGCTACGGTATCAAATACAGGTTTTATGGAAGCGCTATTCACGTTCGGCAAAAAAAGGCGTTGTATGCCATTATCAAAGCAACGTTGGAGGTGTTCTTGCAGTTTTTCGGTTCCTGCATGGTAATAAATGTGTGTATGTGTATCTGTAAGCAACATAGTTTTCTGCGTGGAGGCAGCGGGTTAGGGTAAAAACTTGTTTTTATTATTATCGAATAAAGTGGTCTACTTAATTACCAAAATTTCAATTCGCTCTCCAAAGATAACTTATTAATTAGCAAAAATGAAAATTAATACAGGATTCCTTCGATTGAGATGAATTCCTTTTTCGTATCTTGGAAAACGCCATCAACAGGAGCTCCGACCTTCATGCCATGGAGGCATTTGCAAAGATTATTATTGGTCCTTGAAAAGAGAGGTTTTAATAAAAAGAGTCAGAAGTCAAACATACCGTAAGATTTACTGTTAAACAGATAAACGAGGCGGTTGTTGTCCTATTTTTATAAGAATAAATGAATCATATGATGAATAAGAAGTTATGCCTGGGTTTATTGACTTTGGCGTCGGTTATGTTTTTAAACAAACTACATGCACAATCCCTGATTGACCCATCGGTAAAAGATATTATTCAAAAAGCCTTTCAAACAAATAAAGAATTGAAATTAAAGGCGTACGAGGTTGATAAAGCGAGACTGGAGGCAGAGGGGGTGAAAGCAAACCGGCTACCACATGTCTCAGCACTTGGCTTATACGGTTATGTACATAGCAATGGGAGTGTGGACATCCCTACGGTTAATATTCCTTTATTAAATTTAGGCTTGTTTGAGGGAGCAACTGGATTTAGTATGCATGGGCAAGCTGCTTATGCGGGGGTGTCTGTAAAGCAGATTATCTTTTCAGGCTTACAGATTCCGAATGGAATAAAAGCTTTGCAGGAGAAGGCTGTAGCTCAACAATATTTAGAATCAGCCAGTCGAGAGACACTCTCAAAGGATATTATAGCATCTTTTGATCAGTTAATGTTGTTAGATGAGGTGGATAAATTAATTGTAGATTCTGAAAAGCGATTAAAGAAAGAGCAGGAAAAGGTAAATAAAGCTATTCAAAACGGACTTGCAATTCCTTACGATCGAGATAAATTGAAATTGGCCTTGCTTGAACTGGAAGAGAAAAAGGTGGAAGTTTCGGGCAATCGGGATCTACTATGTCAAAAGATCGAACAGGAAACAGGGGTGTCTTTTCAAGAAGTAGGTGGAATTCATTATGGCCTTAAACCTATATTTTTGTCGGAGCTACCAGGTGACGTTGAGCAAAGATCCGAATTGAAAGCACTAGATGCTTCCTCAAAAGCGTATGAGTACCTGTATAAAAAAGAAAAGGGGGGAGCTCTTCCTGCTGTCTTTGCCTTCGGATCAGCAAACTATCTGAATGTATTCAACTCCAAGCTCACGGTGAAAGACCAACCGCTATTTGGTACCGTCAACTTACCGCTCAATTCAATAAAAGGTAGTCCTAACTTACTAGTCGGAGTGGGGATAAAATGGGATCTATATACCGGTGGAGAGCATCACAATAAGATTAAACAAGTTAAACTCGATCAAAATATCAATACCACCAAACGGGAAGATACGCAGGAAAAGTTAAATCTATTATTGAGCAAGAATACAGTGACCTATACAACTGGCAACCAAAAGTTGAAAGTAGGGGAACAGCAGCTGAAAGTTGCCGAAAATAACCTTTCTATGGCTGTCAAACAGTATCAAGCAGGATTGATTGATGTGACCGAGCTGCTGGCTGCTGAAAACGATTGGTACAAAGTTAATTTGGGCTATTTTAATAATGTGTTGCAGCAACGCACTGCTGCAGTTGAATTACTACATACATCAGGAAAATTATTGCAAACTATACATGAGTAAGATGAAGAATTTATATGGGATATTATCGCTGTCTATTTTTGTTTCTTGTACAAATCAAGTGAAAGAGAAGGCTATTGAAGGGAAGGTAGAGCGTGAGCAAGTGACAGTTGTAACCAAAGTTCCGGGAAAAATCGCAAAACTTCTGGTTGAGGAAGGGGATTTCGTGCATGCGGGCGATACCCTGGCCATTTTGAGTATTCCCGAGGTGGATGCTAAAGAGGAGCAGGCAAAGGGTGCTTTACAGTCTGCTGATGCGCAATATAATATGGCCGTTAAGGGAGCTACAAAAGGACAATTGGTCCAATTGCAGGCTAAAGTAGACGGTCTAAAGGAACAATATGAATTTGCCAAAAAATCAATAGGTAGGCTGGATGCGCTTTTGCAAGACAGTCTCATTCCGCAGCAGAAGTATGATGAAACCTATGCGAAATACCAAGGTGCAAAAAATCAGTACCTCGCTGCTCAGGCTGAATTGGCCGAAGCGAAAGGCGGCGCTAGGCAGGAACAGCAGATGATGGCCTTGGGGCAGAAAGAACGTGCGCTAGGTGCAGTATCTGAAGTTAGTGTCGCTGCACAGGAGAAATATGTTATTGCACCACAAGATATGAGCGTAGAGACGATTAACCTAAAGGTCGGGGAACTGGCCATGGCAGGTTATCCGATTATTAATGGCTTTCTTGACCGATCAACCTATTTTAGGTTTACATTGCCCGAAAATCAAATTGGAAAAGTCCAAAAAGGCGGATCTGTCGACGTAGAAATTCCTTATTTGAACCATAAAAAGGTTAAAGCGAAGGTGATTAGCATTAAAGCCTTGAATTCTTATGCAAGCATTGCCTCTGCTTATCCTGATTTTGATCCGCAACAGGCTGTGTTTGAATTAAAAGTTGTACCTGTGGACGCTGCAGAGGCAAAGGATTTGTTAACTAAAACGCTTGTGGTTCTCCATGCAAATTAAAGGGCTTGACTGTGAAAAAATTTTTAGAATTGATCCAACGGGAGTTTAAGCTCTTCTTCAATAATAAAGTGTTATTGATGCTTTTTCTGGGGGCACCTGTATTGTATGGTGTCTTAGTGGGGCATGTTTATCAACAAGGTAAAGTAACTCAGATGCCAATTATTGTGGTCGACGAGGATCATAGTCCCTTAAGCAGTTCATTTATTGATATGCTTTCAGATAATGAGAGTATTGAAGTTGCCCGTGTATTACCTTCTTTATTTGATTCAAAAGATATTGCTATGCAATATGAGGCAACAACGATTGTACATATTCCTAATGGCTTTGCATCTGGAGTTCAGCAAGGGCGTTTGCCGGAGATGACGGTTTTTGTCGATGGAGCCAATACACTGACCTCTAATACTGCGATGATGGCTGTCAATGTTTGTGCTTCGACCCTTAAGGCAGGGATACAGATTCAGGCGCAAATGAAACGTGGTGTTCCGGCAAAGGTTGCCGCACAGCAGTATGAACCTTTTAAGACAACTTTTGTTAAGCAGAATATTCGAAGTGGGAATTACCTTTATTTTATGCTGCCCGGGGTACTGATTACCGTGTTGCAGCAGGTTTTGCTTTTGGGGCTGGCATTGTCTTTTTCGTCGGAATTTGAAGGGAATACGTTTCCGGAGCTTGTAAAGAAGATCTCTAATCCGGTGGGGCTTATTCTTGTCAAAATACTGCCCTATGTGCTGATGTCCATAGGGATCTTGTTGTTATATTGGGGCTTTGGCCAGTATTACCGTATGCCTTTGCATGCTGATTTTGGTCGCTTTGTCCTGTGTACTTTTGTCTTTTTACTCGCTGTCTGTTTTATAGGTGTACTCGTTAGTATCCTACTGCCATCGCAGCTGAAATCGACGGAAGTCCTTATGGTTATTGCAACACCAGCATTTATCTTGAGCGGATTTACCTGGCCGTCGAGTCTGATGCCGGAATGGGTGCAGGCTATCGCAAATGTTATCCCATCCACACATTATCTTCGGATTTTTAGGTTGATGTTTATTCAGCATGCGGAAAATTATCATACCGATAAGGCGCTTATTGCACTGACGATCATTATGGTTATTAGTTTTATATTGGCTGCTGTCGTGCTTTGGATGAAGATAAGGAAGATTAAAAAAGAAGAGAAGAAGGCCGCATAGCGGATCCATTACCAACAAAAGCTGCACGATTTTGCAGGCATCAACAGCAATGAAAGCGAACTGAAGATTCTTTCTAGCCAATATCAGCAGACACTTTCAAAAAAAAAACGGTTCCATCGAGATGAAACCGTTTTTTTGTTAACTGAAAATTACAGTCAAATTATTTTTTTGCTGCTGGAGCTTTAGTTGCAGGTGCTGTTGTCGCTGGAGCAGTCGTTCCAGTTGGAGCTACCATACCCGGAGTTGTCGCTGTAGGAGCAGGAACTTTTCCTGGTTTGATATCCAATACTTCTACTTCAAATACCAAAGGAGCATATGGAGGGATAACACCAGAAGGGCGATCGCCATAAGCCAAAGATGAAGGGATTACCAACGTTGCTTTAGTACCTTTGTTAAACAATTGGAAAGCTTCAGTCCATCCTGGGATAACACCATCAACACCCAATTGGAATTTCAATGCTTCATAAGGACGTTGCGCGTTGAAAATTTTCTCTTTTTTAGCCACATCTGGAAGGTTAGTATCAAATACTTTTCCTGTAGTCAATGAACCTACATAATTAACGTGGATAGAATCTCCAACTTTAGCATTTGCACCTGTTCCAGGTTTAGTGATTACATATTGAAGACCTGAAGCTGTTTTTGTTGTTTTCAAGCTTTTATCCTTGATGTATTTTTCAAGCTTAGCTGGTTCAGCAGCTTTGTGCTTGTTCAATTCTTCTTCAAAATATTTCTGAACTTGTTCGCCCAATTGTTGATCAGTCAATTTTCCTTTTTTGAAGTGTTTTTTGACTTTGATCGAATAAACAATGAATTTATCTGCAAACTCTGGTTTTGGTTGATGTGTTTTAGCAGCCATAGAATCCAAGTTGATTTTGAATACTAAGCTATCACCTTCACCTACGTATTTGAATAAACCAGTAGGGTCACCTGGATTTTTTGCAATGATACTGTCTGGATATAATTGAACGATTTGAGGGACTCCCATGTCATATGTACTTTGCATTGTAGAATCTCTGTCCGTTTTCACAACCATGTCAAGTGCTAATAAATCGCCTGATACTGCTTTTTCTTTGGCATTATCATCAACGATTTTATACTCAAGACCACCTTCAGCCTTTTTGAATTTTTGGCATGACGTCATCAAAAGACCGGCAGCCGCGAAAAATAGAATTGCTTTCTTCATTTTCTAATGTATGTTACGATATCTTATTTTGTTAATATTTCTTTATAATTTGGTAAAACCGATTTGAATTTTGCAATTACCGCTTCAAGACTTTCTTTTGAATTACCACCTGAAGCGTTAAGATGCCCGCCCCCATTGAAATACAATTTACAGATTTCATTGCAGGGAACTTCTCCAATCGAACGCAAAGATAGTTTAATTTGTTCATTTCTGTCAATAATTAACGCAGCCAATCGAATTCCTTTGATAGAAAGTGCATAATTGACTAATCCTTCGGTATCACCGGTGATAACTTCAAACTGAGTGAGATCCGCTTTAGTCACATGGATAATGGCGGTATTATATTCATGGATAACCTGTAGACGGTTAAGTAAACAGAACCCCAAGAACTTTAGACGACTTTCAGACGAACTATTATAAATTTCTTCATGAATCGCCCAATTTTGTGCGCCACAATCAATGAGTGATGCGATGATGCGATGAATTTCAGCTGTCGTCGAACGGAAACGAAAAGAGCCAGTATCGGTCATAATGCCGGTATATAGGCAGGTTGCCATATCAGCACTGATATGATCTGGATCTTGCATCTCATGGACTAAGAAACGATAGATCAATTGTGCAGTCGCTGCGGCAGATGGATCCCAAAAAGCGTAATCTTCAAACCCCTCCGGATCTAAATGGTGATCGATCATGCATTTGATCCCTTTTGCTTGACGAATTGGTTCGCCCATTTCGTGGATCCGGGCAAGACCATTAAAATCTAAGCAGAAAATTAATTCAGCTGCATCAATCTGTTGATTGTGCAGGTCAATATCCTGCGTGTAAATTTGTACATTTTCCAAGCCAGGTAACCAATCCAAAAAGGCAGGAAAATCTGATGGTACAATGAGATTTACTTGGTGCCCCTTAGCGGTCAGCCAAAAATATAATCCTAAAGATGATCCTAATGCGTCGCCATCTGGTTTGTAGTGCGTTGTAATTACAATACGTTTTGGTTCAGCCAATAATTCTTTTAATTCTTCCGATTTCAGCATAGTCATATTAAGTCTGCAAACCTACTATAAAAAAATTAGATTAGACAAATTTTTTATAAAGATCTTTTAGCATCTTATTGTATTTGGTGTTGATTTTAAAAAATTGATTTTCAGCATCTTAAAACTTATATACATAGACCTTGAAATCCCGCTTCATGCAGATTAGATAATTGGCATTGTCGCCATAGTTAATCGGGCCATAATAGAACTTAGAGAAGCCTTCTACGGGGAATCCTTCCTGGACTAATCCATCAGATCCGAACACATAGATCATGCGGTTGTCGGTTCCAACGCCTATGATATCAGATTTACCTATTCGTTTAAAAAACAAAGGTCTGTTACTGGCCTCTTCGATGAATTTATATTCAAAGTAAGAAGAGGAGTCTCTTGCGCTGTATGCATTCAGTTTGTTGTTGGCTAGAATAACAAAGTCTCTGTCTGCT
This sequence comes from Sphingobacterium sp., assembly GCA_031286695.1. Classification (GTDB taxonomy): domain Bacteria; phylum Bacteroidota; class Bacteroidia; order Sphingobacteriales; family Sphingobacteriaceae; genus Sphingobacterium. The sequence continues at coordinate 783,624 of JAITTY010000011.1, forward strand.
CCACCGCTAATATCTTCAAAATTAAAGAAAGCATCTTTGCTCCAGTCGCCTAGTTTTATTTTTTTTGTTTCGCCTTCGAAAGGAATTTTGAATACGCTACCTCTATTATTTGCCAAGTAAATGAAGGAGTTCTTTTCATCCGACGCCGCAACTAAGCCTATCGGATTTTTAACGCTTTCGCCATCCGTATCCATTGTTTTTTTACGGATGATCTTACCATTTTGATCAAAGAAATACACGGAAGCCGTGCTTGTACCCGCAATAATATAATTTGTCTGACCTAGAGTGGTTGTTTTTAAATCGAATAAAATTCGACCATCTACGCTATTGTTTTCAAAGCCCTCCACTTTTTTGCCCTCGAGGGTATAGGCAAGAATTCGGTCTGTTGCGGGAATGTAAATACGTTGTTCATTATTGAAGGTGGCGATCGTAGCCCCGTATGTTGCCGAGTATGGCAATTCAACTGAAAAACCGGTCCTGTTTTTACCATCTGGCATAAAACGATATAAACGGCTTTTTGTAACGGCAACAATACTGAGATCCTGTAATTGAATTGGCTCGCCCAAGATTTCACCTTGGAAGAGATTTTGCCAAAGTTCTTTTCCATCCGGTGAAAAGGCGTGTACCGTATGATCCTGTTCTTGAATCAGGATAAATTTGGTCTTACCATCCTGGTCTAAGATCCAAGGTTTATTAATAATCCGGCTCTCCAGCTGGGCAGTCCATTCTGGTTTGCCGCCAAGTCTTGTGTCACTCTTAAAAAGTGCATATAAACTGGATGAAAATGTGCCTTGATTGCCACTTAGCTGATAAGACCATGAGTAGAAATTTTGAAAACCATATTCGTCTTCGTCTTTGAAGTTCTTCGCAAAATCAGATTTTAAGTTATCTAGAATGTTGCTTTTACCAGCTTTAGGTTCTAAATAGAAAGTTACGTTACTGCGGCTGTTCTGTAATGCTGCGTGATTTTTAAAAATTGCTGTTCCTGAGAGAAATTGCTTTTCCCGAAAAGATTCACGATAGTCTCTTAAAATGCCTGTTCGGCTGGCTACGACCATAATATTGTCTACAATGGTAAAATATGGTCTGCTAAAGCTCTTGAATGGTTCGCCAAAGAGCGCATGCAAGAGATTCGAATATTTAAATTGATAGATCGAATCACCGACAGAGGAACTAAATTTCTTAAAGTTATCTGCAAATTGTGTCGAATCGGAAATACTGATCAAACCAATCGCATCCTGATTATCCAACTCCGCGAGTGCAAATTCATCGTTGAAAATGGGCGCAATAATACTGTCAAAAGATACTTTGGTATCCTCTTCAAAGTTTTTTATGCTCTTGGCCAATCGGCCATCTTCTTTTTGCTGCACCAACAATGCTTTTAGTCCGCTGCGAAAGCTATGCGGATCTGAAATACTGAAGTCTATATAAGATGCTGCATTTTTAGGTAGGTAATTTCCTAAAGCTTGAACCTGGGCTGTCTGGGTCGCAAACAACTGGAGGTAACTGTTTTTGCTCGCCGTGAGGTCTGTTTCACCTTTAAAGATAAAAGCATCCTTTTTAAAATTCATATTCCAGGATGTTTGTCCTTTTAAGGAATCGATAAGGTTAAGATAAGTACCAAATTTGGATTTCATCAATATTCGAGCAATTTGCGACAATTGCTCATTGAAAAAATAGAGACTAAGTGGTGTGTTTTTATTGTTGTGGTTGACGAAGAACTCAATCTGTTTGGCATTTATTTTCTTGACATTTTTGTCAAAGATCTGAGCGAGTACTTTTTTGGAATAGCTAGCAAAAATGATCTCGTGAGCATAGGCACAATAAAGCGTACTATCTTTACCACCTTGATGAAGACCATAAAAACGTTGCCCTAACGTGTCGAATGGTTGTACCTTATAGTTTTTTCCGATATTTTCGATTAGTGTTGCCAACGAATTATTGTCGATACTTTGTCCAACCTGAACACTATACAAGGGGGTAATCTGATCTTTTTCCTGGTGAAAAGAGAGTAATATTTGTTGCCCGGATACAAGAGGGGCTAGCTGTTCACTCTGGAGCAGCTCCTCTTTTAGCCGTTCCAAATTGCTGAAATTCTGCTGACCAATAATAGCTTTAAAAAGTTCATAATCGTTAAAGATCGTGTCTACTGTCTGATCATTGGCAAAAGAGGTAATCGCTAATGTGTTTTCAGGTAAGTATTGTAAAGCTTTAGAATCTTGTTTATTGTTTTTATTGAAGTCTCCGAAAAGATAGATCGTGGCCGCGATGACCGCGATGAATAATAGAACAGTGATGATAATTGTTTTTTTCATCCTTTTATTTTTTTCAATGACTGACTAATCCCGAATGCATATTTATCGATCTATTGACCAATACGAGTGAATCCGGATTTCATCAGAACAAATATGTAAGAAGTACTCACTTTTTTGACTTTGAGCAAGTACACTGAACTCGAATTTTTAAACTTTGATGAAGCGATCATGAGGCAAATGTTTATCAAGGATATACCTATCCTTATACGTGTTCCAACATGTCGGTGAGCAGCACGTTGCTCATGATGATTCATACGTAAAACAAACCTAATAAAAATATATGGGAAGCGGTAGATAATCGTTCCAATAATGCGCCTTTGTAATATAATTTTAACAAAAAATTCCTTATTTTGTTCTGTTTTTAATACATTTATCGCTAGAAACTCATTTTCAGCATTCACTTTAACATAATGAATAAGAAAATCATTTTAGCCGCTTCTTTATTGGGAGCATTAGCTGTAATATTAGGTGCCTTTGGTGCCCATGGTCTAGAAGGAAAGGTAAGTACATATCATATTGACACTTGGAAAACTGCAAATCAGTATCATTTCTATCATACCTTTGCACTGTTATTTTTATCAACTTTTTCGCGCGCAAAAACGTACTCCATTAAAGTATCATTTATTGCTTTTCTTATTGGGATTCTGTTCTTCTCGGGGTCTTTGTATGTATTGAGCGTTCGAGAGATTACAGGCTTTGGTAGCCCATCTATTTTGGGACCGATTACCCCTTTAGGAGGGCTATCTTTTATCGTAGGCTGGGTGGCACTCTTTATTGCGGCGCTTAAAAATAAATCATAATTTTCCCATTGAATAGGTCTATGCGAATGCGTATTCGTATCGAATATTAGAAAAGCCTTCTTGAATCGATTTCAGGAAGGCTTTTTTGGGTTATTTTATTGATTGCTGAAACCGTGATGGCTCTTTGCTTGAAGGTTTTTTGTATTTTTATACCATAATTTGAATTTATGTCCATTCCACAAGCTACGATTTTTAGCGAAAGAGATACTTTATTTATTGATGTAGTTCTACCGTTAGCATTGGCAAGAACATATACGTACCGTATTCCGGCTGATTGGAACGATCGCGTGCAGATTGGCGTACGGGTGATCGTACAATTTGGACGGAATAAGATCTATTCAGCGGTGGTAAAGTCAATCAGTCAGGAGGCACCAAAGCACTATGAGGCAAAGTATATTTTGGACATCATTGATGAAAAACCCATTGTCAATTTAGCACAGTTTAAACTTTGGGACTGGCTGGCTGAATATTACATGTGCAGTTTAGGTGAGGTCATGCAGGCGGCATTGCCTTCTGCATTAAAACTGGCTAGCGAGACCAAGGTGGTTTCTTCGATTTCCGAAGAGTTTGATCGTGCGACACTTTCGGATAAAGAATATCTCATTATCGAAGCCCTGGAAGTGGCTGGCGAACTTAAGGTCAACGATATTGTGAAATTGCTGGGTCAAAAAACAGTTTTTCCTATATTGAAGCAATTGTTTGATAAGGGCATCGTATTGATTTCGGAAGAGATTACGGAAAGATATAAACCTAAGACAAAAGCATTTCTACGTTTTGCTCCAGACTTCAGGAATGAAGATGCAAAAAGAGAACTATTAGATAGCTTAAACCGAGCGCCGAAACAACAGGATGCCGTCCTGGCATTTATGCAACTTTTGAAAAAGACCGAGGAAATTACTCGGCCAATGCTGGTTGAAGCTTCTGGCTGCGGAAATGGTGCAGTTACAGCCTTGATTGATAAGGGGGTTTTTGAAATAAAGGAAAAGGTTGTATCCCGCTTTCAAGGAGAAGATATCGAACTGGATGCTAATTTTCAATTTAACGAGAATCAGCAACGTGCCTATGATGAAATACAACAGTCTTTTGACGAGAAGGAAGTGACGCTATTGCATGGGGTGACAGCCTCAGGAAAGACACAAATTTATATACGGCTTATAGAGCAAGCAATAGCTGCAGGAAAATCTGCGCTCTATCTCTTGCCCGAGATCGCGTTGACAGCTCAGATTACGGCGCGGTTAAAGCTTCATTTTGGTGATAAGCTGGGAGTGTATCACTCGAAATTTAATGATAATGAACGTGCTGAAGTATGGCATAAAGTGATGAAAAACGAGTTTCAGGTTGTTATTGGGGCACGCTCTTCTGTGTTTTTACCTTTTCAGGATTTAGGAATTATCATTGTTGATGAGGAGCACGAGAGTTCCTATAAGCAATTTGATCCGGCTCCTCGCTACCATGCCCGTGATACAGCAATCTATCTTGGTTTTTTACACCAAACGAAAGTCCTATTGGGCTCAGCAACTCCTTCTTTGGAAAGTTATTACAATGCGAAGGCCAAGAAGTATGGCTTTGTTCAGTTGCTTGAACGCTATGGTAATGCACAATTGCCAAGTATTGAACTGGTTAATATTCCAGAAGAAGGAAGAAAAGAAAATATGTTTTCCTATTTTTCAGGGACATTGTTAAAAGCAATCGATGAAGCGGTAAAAAACAAAGAGCAGGTTATTTTATTCCAGAATAGACGTGGACACACGACGATGATCCAGTGTAATACCTGTGGATTTGTTGCGAAATGTGTCAATTGCGATGTGAGCTTAACCTATCACAAGAGCTCTAATATGATGCATTGCCATTATTGTGGCCATGTGGAACCTCCGCTTCGTGTTTGCCCGGCCTGCGGTATGCCACATATCGAAAGTAAAGGGTTTGGTACCGAACGGGTAGAAGAGGAACTTGAACTGTTGATGCCTGAAATTCGCATCGGTCGGCTCGATCTTGACTCCACAAAAGGTAAATACGGTTTTGATAAGATTATCACAGCTTTTGATGAACATGAATTTGACGTTCTAATCGGTACACAGATGGTTGCAAAAGGACTCGATTTTGGACGAGTAAGCCTTATCGGTGTTGTCAATGCAGATACAATTATTAACTTTCCGGATTTCCGTTCATATGAGCGCTCTTTTTCTCTATTTTCTCAGGTAGCGGGCCGTGCAGGGCGCCGGGAAGCAGGCGGAAAAGTTATTATTCAAAGCTATACCACAAACCACCGGGTGCTAGAACAGGTCGTCAACAATGATTACGAGGGGATGTTTATGACCGAGATTACCGAACGGAAAAACTACCTTTATCCACCTTTCTATCGTCTTATCCGGATTGATATTAAACATGCCGATTTTCAGAAATGCTACGATTCGGCCAATCGTTTCGCTTCGGCACTACGACAGCAGCTGGGAGCAAGGGTCTTAGGTCCAGAACCACCTTTAGTTTCGCGTGTACGGAACAATTTTATTCAGACGATTACTTTAAAGATAGAACGTACAAATATCAGTATTGCCAAAGTCAAAGAGTTGATCCGTTCTGTGTTATTGGACTTTGAAATAGATAAAAGCAATACCGGAGTGCGCGTACAAGTAGATGTTGATCCGTATTAATAGGGGAGTGTTTTACACGACGTCCACCCGTCTTCATAAAACAGGGATGCTAAGTTCGCTGGAATATTTGTACTTGCTTGGTGTTTAGTTATTTGCGATTAGTTCTGTTGAATCTGCCTTTTTAAAAGTAAATTTGAAAATCATGGCGTACAAGTTTATTGATAATTATCGGGAGAAAGGTGCTCGCAAGAAATTGGTTGAACATCTAAAAAGTCGGGGTATTGCAGACCAAAAAGTCCTGGATGCCATTGGAAAGGTACCACGTCATTATTTCTTTGATGAAACGTTCTGGAATCAAGCTTATCGGGATATTGCTTTTCCAATAGGTGATGGTCAAACAATTTCACAGCCCTATACGGTTGCTTATCAGTCTGAATTGCTCCACGTGAAGAAAGGGGATAAGGTGCTGGAAATCGGAACAGGATCCGGTTACCAAACCTGTATTCTATTGGAGCTTGGAGCTGAAGTTTATACCATCGAACGTCAGGAAAATCTGTATCAGCGAACAATTCAGGTATTGCCGTATATGGGATATAAACCCAATTTTTTTTTGGGTGATGGCTCGAAGGGAATTGAAGCACATGCTCCTTATGATAAGATTATCGTAACCGCGGGGGCTCCCTTTGTACCGGAAGTTATGTTGAAACAGTTGAAGATGGGCGGGATATTTGTGATTCCGGTGGGCGATGAGAAGTCGCAAAAGATGATGACGATCATCCGGGTAGGTGAAAATGATTTTGACCGTATTGAATTGGATACCTTTCGTTTTGTGCCTTTGGTGGGAGATCAAGCCTGGTAGGACCATTCAACCTGCTTACATGGGCTTGCCAAGGTCTCTAAGCGGCAATAGAGCGCTCGTTTTATGAAACATATGCAAAATCCATGATCGAATTAAAATGAACGTGAAAGAATAACTATTCACATTATGACTCCAACAGCGATATTATATAACCAGAAGCATCAAGAAATAGCTTCAACTGTTCTCAAATTAAATAAGCAAGTCAATACACTGAGCTTGTCGCGACTATTTGTTATCCTAGGCGGCGGGGCACTGTTATTTTATACATTTCAACTGGAAAGCCTTCCACTGGTCTTTTTCTGTTTTTTTGCACTATTGTTCTTATTCGCTTATCTCGTGCGGAAGCAGAGCAAGCTTGAGCTGCAAAAAAACTATTTTGAAGCTTATTTAAAAGTTTTGGAAAATGAACAGGCTCTTGCAGATGGGAAATTAAACATGTATGACCATGGTCAGCATTTTGAAGAAGGAAATCATCCTTATAGTTCTGATATGGATGTCTTTGGAACATACTCCCTATTTGCGCAATTAAATCGGGCAACAACCAGACAAGGAATTGATCTGTTGGCCTCATGGCTTGATGCACCTCTTCCTAAAGGGCAAATTCAATGCAATCAGGAGGCTTCCCAGGAGCTGGAAGCCGAATCTGAATGGATATGGGATTTTCAGGCGAAACTTTTGGCGAATCTGAATCATAAACTGGATATCAAAACTTTCTTAACGAATTACTTTCAAGACCGAAATTTTCAATTTGGAAATTCTTTTATGCGATTCTATATCAAAGCAGGTCCCATTTTATTTTTGGTCGCTTTAGCTGGAAGTTTCTTCGTTCCCAAATTGGCCGGAGTAGCAACATTACTGGGGTTATTTCATATTCTATGGGCTTTAGCAAAAGCTGGAAGCGTCAGCCTGTTCTCCTCTCGGATAGACAAGATCGGTGGGGTACTGGGATCCTATGCCGATGCCATTCAATCTATTGAAAGCAAAGACTGGAAGTCCCCTTCCATGCAGGAAATAGCTGGAGAGCTTAAACGGAACCATGGTGGAGGATCCATTTCCCTTGCTTTTAAAAAACTTGCTGGCTTGATCAATAATTTGGATGCCCGGAATAATGTTTTTGTTGGAATATTTCTGAACTTATTTCTGCTTTGGGATTTCAGACAGGTGTTGGCCATTGTCGACTGGAAGAATAAATATGAGCATGAGATCCTAAATTCATTCGACACCCTGGCCAAGGTTGAGGCGGTAACGAGTCTGGCCATTTGGAAGAGGAACCATTCGTCCTATAGTTATCCGGTAATTTTGGACAATCCATTAAAAGATAAGATTGAGGCACGAGAATTATATCATCCCTTGATCCCAATTGATCAGGTCGTTGCCAATGATTATGATAGTAAGGATCATCGTATTGCTTTGGTAACAGGGTCCAACATGGCTGGTAAAAGTACATTTCTGCGGACAGTAGGTATTAATGCCATTTTGGCCTATGCGGGGGCAGCAGTTGCAGCAACTTCCTTTCAGCTGCCGATTTACAAACTGATATCCTATATGCGGATTAAGGATAACTTGAATGAAAGTACGTCAACTTTTAAGGCCGAGCTAAATCGTATGAAGTTTATATTGGATACTGTTGCAATCCATAACGATAGTTTTTTCCTCATTGACGAGATGCTTCGGGGAACAAATTCGGTGGATAAATATCTTGGATCCCGGGCGATCATAAAAAAACTGGTCCGGCTGGATGGTAAGGGCATGGTGGCTACACATGATCTGCAGCTTTCGAGTTTACAAGAGGAATTTCCAGGGGACATCAAAAACTATCATTTTGATATTCGTGTCGATGAAGGGCAGATGCTGTTCGATTATAAGCTCAAAATTGGAGAATGTAAGATATTCAATGCCTCTCTCTTGTTGAAGGGGATAGGTGTGGATATCGACGAAAATATGGGATAAAAATGACGTAACTGAAGCTAGATTGGTTTACATTTGTCTCCTCTTAAATACACTAAAAAATAATAAATGACTTTACAAGAACGTATTGATTTATCAGAAACACATGTTTGCAGTACTGTGTTTCCGTTTTTGACGAATCATCACGATACATTGTTCGGCGGTAAGGCGATGTCCATTATGGACGAAGTATCTTTTATGGCTGCAACACGATTTTGCCGCAAAACGTTGGTAACTGTATCAACAGACCGTATTGACTTCAATAAGGCCATTCCCTCCGGGAGCATTATAGAGGCTATTGCAAGAGTTCAAAATGTTGGACGAACCAGCTTGAAGGTGAAAGTGGAAATATTTTTGGAGCATATGTACGAGGAAGGAAGAGAACTGGCCATTGAGGGTGTTTTTACATTTGTTGCCCTGGATGAAAACAAACAGCCGATTCCAGTCCTTGAAGGCTTGGATATTGAATAAAATACCCGTTCCGAATGAGCACATTCTTCAGAGATTTTATAAAAATTATAGCATTGGAAAGGGACGCATCTGCGCCCCTTTTTTCTTTTAGAGAGTGATCCAAGAATTTTATAGGTCATCTCTACAGTGTTGTGATTCTATGGTGTTTTATGTTTTGTCTGTCATTCGTTCCGCTTGATTGGACTGAGGTCGTTAAGCTCTTCAGCTGTAAATAGTCTATAATGAACTTTGAAAGTTTTACCCAGTGGAGTTTCCAATGAGAATCCCCCCGGACCAAATCCGTCCAGCACATCGAGTGTAAAATGCGCATGTTTCCAATATTCGAAGAGATCACGATCCACCCAAAATTCATATCCTTCCGCTAATCCGATCATGGCATCATTCGTCCTCGGAAAATACCCTCCTTCCTCAAAACACTGTGGCTGCGTACCCTCGCAGCAGCCTCCGGCCTGATAAAACATTAATTTACCATGCTTGGCTTCAAGTTCATGAATGAGCTCCCTGGCTTTTTCAGTGATGTCTAGTCTATTTATCATGGTGAAATCAGTTTATGTGTTTTAGCGTTGGCTTATACGAAATTTAGCTTTAGGGGCAGCATTTGCTTCCCCTAAACTCGGGCATTAAGCTGTTCGAAAAGTATGCCCGGTATGTTTCAGTTAAAAGAAACCAAGTTTTTCTTTACTGTAGGAAATCAGCATATTCTTGGCCTGTCTGTAATGGGCAAGCATCATTTTATGGTTTTCCCGTCCAATTCCTGATTGTTTGTATCCGCCAAATGGAGCACCAGCCGGGTAGGAGTGATATTGGTTTATCCATACACGGCCTGCTTGTATGGCACGTGGAACCTGATAAAGCTGATGTGCATCTCGGGTCCATACGCCCGCTCCTAGGCCATACATGGTATCGTTAGCGATAGCAATTGCTTCCCGCTCATCTTTGAATGTGGTGACTGCCAACACCGGACCGAAGATTTCTTCCTGGAAAATGCGCATCTTATTATTGCCTTTGAATAAGGTAGGTTTGATGTAATAGCCCTCTTCAAAACCGGCGCCGACATTATTTTCATCACCGCCAGTCAATACTTCGGCTCCCTCTTCTTTACCAAGCTTAATATAGGACATAATTTTGTCCTTTTGGATCTTCGATGCCTGCGCACCCATCATTGTTGCTGGATCTAAAGGATCGCCCACTTTGATCTGATTAACCCGATCGATCACTTTAGCGATGAATTTTTCATAAATGTCCTCCTGGATCAGTAAACGGGAAGGACATGTACAAATTTCTCCTTGATTGAGCGCGAACAATACTGCACCCTCAATTGCTTTGTCCAAAAATGCATCATCTGCATCCATAACCGAACTGAAAAATATATTCGGCGATTTCCCGCCCAATTCAAGCGTTACCGGGATGATATTTTCAGTAGCATATTGCATAACTAAACGTCCTGTTGCTGTTGAACCTGTGAAAGCTGCTTTAGAAACTTTGGGGTTTGTAACCAATGAGCGGCCAAGCTCTGCACCGAAACCATTAACAATATTGACTACGCCGGCAGGAATTAAGTCACCGATGATCTCCATCAGGATAAGAATAGATGCAGGTGTACTTTCAGCCGGTTTTAACACAACAGTGTTTCCTGCTGCAAGAGCAGGTGCCAGTTTCCATACTGCCATTAAAATAGGGAAATTCCATGGAATAATCTGTGCAACAACACCAATAGGTTCGTGTACAATCAGCGATACCGTATTACTGTCCAGTTCACTTATGGACCCCTCTTCAGCACGGATTACACCGGCAAAATATCGGAAATGGTCGATGGCTAATGGGATATCGGCATTGAGTGTTTCACGTACAGCTTTTCCGTTGTCTATCGTTTCAACGGCTGCGATATATTCTAAATTAGCTTCAATACGGTCCGCGATTTTATTCAGGATGATACTTCGTTCAGTAGCGGAAGTTTTACCCCAAGTTTCAAAAGCTTCGGCTGCAGTGTTGACCGCGAGATCCAGATCTTCTTTTGTTGAATGTGCAACCTGGGTAAACACTTTTCCGTCTACCGGGGAGATATTATCGAAATATTTTCCTTGGATTGGTGCGATAAATTTACCACCAATGTAGTTGTCATATCGTTCTTTGAACGACGGTCTTTTAATTGTGCTCATATGGTTTATTATTAATTATTTTTTAATCCCTTCTTATCAAAGTTAGTCAGCAATTATTCATTCCTGTAGCAGTATTGATCCAAAGCATAGCACGATTGTCGCAAATGACCTTCAGGCATCTTTCTGTTTTTTTTATTATATTTGATTGACTGCCAATTATATTTAATTGTTGCACTATGGGAGATAGGACGCTGATTCATACATTGCCGTTTTCGCAGGCACAGGAGCTTAGTACATTAGTAGAGAACCGACGCGCATTTACGTTAGATAGCTTGGAACTTAATATTTACGAAACGTACCGGGTGTCGCAGCATGTGCCTTTGTGTTTTGATGATCTGGTTATGATTAACATGATCCAGGGGAAAAAAATCATGCATTTGGAGAATATAAAGGCTTTTGACTATTTGCCCGGTCAGATGATGGTGTTGCCTGCATCGGTGGCTATGCATATTGACTTTCCGGAAGCGACCCTCGACCAGCCCACACAGTGTACCGCTTTAACGATTCATAAAGAGAAGATAGCAGCAGTCTTGGACTATCTAAATGAGTTTTATCCGAAAGAACAATTTAGTCAGTGGCGGCTTGATCCGGATTTTTTTCATCTGTACAATTCGACTGAGCTCGCCGACCTGGTGAACAAGTTGTTTCAAATTATTATCAGCGAAAATCCGTTGAAAGATGTACTTGCAGATTTGACTTTTAAAGAGCTTACGATTCGGCTACTTCAGTCACAGTCGCTGATTGCATTAAAAATTGGGAAGTCGCCCAACAAAGTACTGTTACATGTGCAGGAATTTATTCAGAAACATATTACCGAGAAAATTTCAATTGGTTTATTGGAGCGGACTGCCCACATGAGCAAAGCGAGCCTTACGCGGATGTTTAACCGTGAACTTGGACTTAGTCCGATGGAGTATGTGATCCAACAGCGTATCGAGAAGGCAAAAAAAATGCTTTTACTCACCCGTAATGTAAAGGAGTCTTGCTATGGGGCTGGATTTAATGATGTTAACTACTTTGTCCGGCTTTTTAAAAGCAGGGTAGGAATGACGCCAGGCGCATTTGTCCTGGCGCGTTAATCTAGAATTTCATCACGCGATCAAGCTCACGTTTAACATCTCTTTCTTTGATGTTTTCTCGTTTGTCAAAATCTTTTTTACCCTGTGCCAAGGCGATTTCAACTTTGGCAAAACCACGGGCACTGATAAAGATGCGTAGGGGGACGATGGTAAAGCCACGTTCTTCACCTTTCTCTTTTAGTTTTTTTAATTCTCTTTTTGTCAATAGTAGTTGACGGTCACGTTTTGCCTCATGGTTATAGAAAGATCCCATGGAGTATTCAGCGATGTGCATGTTACGGATATATAATCCATCCTCAAAAAAACTGCAGAAACTATCGTTAATATTTGCCTTTCCTTCGCGTATGGATTTTATTTCTGTACCCAATAATCGAATTCCTGCAATGTACTTGTCCAGTAAGTGATATTCAAAAGAAGCTTTTTTATTTTTTATATTGATATCTGAAGATAAAGCCATATATTGTTGTATATTAGTAAGTCTATACCATTGCTATTGCAATGAACCTAAATGTAACTAATTATAGGATAATTTAAAGTTCGCAAATATAATTATTAAAATTGTCTTATTTTAAAGTAGAATTGTGTGGGTAGATGTTAGCGGAGTATTAAAATAAAATTAACTGTTTTGGGCGATGTGTTAAAAATATGACTAAATTTAAGTGAAAGTCAGATTATGTTTTCGTATGTTTGCAACGTTTTTTGGAATTATTGTGAATATATACAACGTAGAATTTCAACTTACATTGTGGATATAGCAGATTTTTAGTCGGAGACCGAGTTTTTTATATAAAAGTCCAATTCGATAATTTTGTTTGTTACAATAACATCTAAAAGTTAGAAATAGTTTTAGAAATACCTTTTTATCGCATGAGTAAAGGAAAGTTAGGCGAAAAAATATCGCAATTTAAGATTGTTGAGGAGTTGAAAGCTAAAGGCTTATATGCCTATTTTAGACCTATTCAATCGAAACAAGATACCGAGGTAAAAATCGATGGTAGACGTGTATTGATGTTTGGTTCTAACTCTTATTTAGGGTTAACAACTGATACACGTATTATAAAAGCAGCGCAAGATGCTTTGGAAAAGTATGGTACTGGATGTGCTGGATCTCGTTTCTTAAACGGTACGTTGGATATTCACGTGGAACTGGAGGAAAAATTATCTGCCTATGTAGGTAAAGAAGCCGCTATTCTTTTTAGTACAGGATTCCAATCAAATCTAGGGCCTTTGTCCTGCCTAATGGGACGTAATGATTATATTTTGTTAGATGAACGTGATCATGCATCCATTATTGATGGTAGCCGTTTGTCTTTTTCTAAAGTAATCAAATACGGTCACAATAATATGGAAGACTTACGTGCGAAGTTATCTCGTCTACCTGAGGATAGTGCGAAATTAATCTGTACGGACGGCATCTTTAGTATGGAGGGTGATATTGTTAATTTGCCTGAACTTACATCGATTGCCAATGAGTTTGACGCTGCCGTTATGGTGGATGATGCACACAGTTTAGGTGTTATTGGGCACAAAGGAGCTGGTACAGCTTCGCATTTTGGGCTTAATGATGATGTAGACTTGATCATGGGTACTTTTAGTAAATCTTTGGCATCTTTAGGTGGATTTGTGGCAGGTGATGCAGATGTAATTGATTTCTTAAAACATAATGCACGTTCGGTGATGTTCAGTGCTTCAATGACGCCAGCTTCAGTAGCTTCAACATTGAAAGCGTTGGAAATTATTCAAAATGAACCAGAGCATATAGAAAAATTGTGGAAAAATACAGACTATGCCAAAGCCCAATTATTAGATCATGGATTTGATTTAGGTGCTACGGAAAGTCCTATTTTACCAATCTTTATTCGTAGCAATGAAAAAACGTTCTGGGTAACAAAAATGCTCCAAGATGACGGTGTATTTGTTAATCCGGTTGTTTCTCCAGCAGTTCCTGCTGAAGAGTCTTTGATTCGTTTCTCATTGATGGCGACACATACTTATGACCAAATCGACGAAGCTATTGAGAAGATGGTTAAAGTATTCAAACAAGCTGAAGTTGAAACATTAATATAAAATCTAATCGTATGATTCAGATTATACCCGTTGAAACAAAGAAACAAAGACGGCTGTTTATAGATTTCCCTCATAGTCTCTATGAGGGAAATCCTAATTATGTACCTGCCTTATTTCTTGAACAAAACGATTTGCTTTCCCCTGATAAGCATCCCTTTTATAAACATTCCCAAGCACAACCTTTTCTAGCTTATCGTAACGATAAGATTGTTGGTCGTATATGTGCCATCTGGAACAACAACCATAATGCCTTTAATCATGTGAATGAAGGACAGTGGGGTTTTTTCGATTGTATAGATGATCAAGAAGTCGCAAACGCGTTGTTTGAGACCGCAGAGAAATGGGTTAAAGCTAAAGGTGGGGATACGATCGTTGGGCCGATCAATTTATCGACCAATGATACCGTTGGTCTATTGGTTGACGGTTTTGATAAACCTCCAGTGGCCATGATGCCCTACAATTCGCCTTATTACATCGACTTGATTACCAATTCAGGTTATGGGCATAAAGTGGATTTGAGAGCTTACTTGGTTATGGAAAAGTCGGCGGATAAGCGTTCTGTATTGCTTTTGGATAGGCTGGAAGAGCGTTTGAAAAGATCTGGTATTACATTGCGTCAATTCAATGTGAAGGATTTTAAAAACGAAGCAGCGAAAGTTCGTGACATTTACAATAGAGCCTGGGATAAAAATTCGGGATTTGTTCCGATGACAGAAGATGAATTTAATTACACGGCCAAAGATTTAAAAATGATTCTCGATCCACGTTTTGCTATCGTGGCAGAGAAAGATGGAGAACTTGTTGGTTTTGGTTTGGGTATACCGGATATTAACCAGATCCTTATCAAAGTTAAGCGTGGGCGTTTACTTCCTACAGGTATTTTTAAATTGTTGTTTGGAAAGAAAAAAATCAATTTGCTTCGTGTATTGATGTTAGGTGTATTGGAAGATTACCGAAAATTAGGGATCGAAGCATGTTTGTATGGCCGAATTATAAAAGAATCAAAAGATTCTAATATTAAGGGGGCCGAATGTTCATGGATGTTGGAGCATAATTATATGATGAATCACGCCATTGAACAAATGAATGGAGAATTGTACAAACGTTATCGTTTGTATCAAAAATCATTATGATAGAAAAAATATTAATCACCGGAGCGAGTGGTTTTGTAGGCTATCATTTGACAAGAGCAGCGAAGGAGGCAGGAATGGAAGTTCATGCTGCGGTGAGGAAGTCAAGTGATGTCTCGGAAATTCGCTCCGTTGTGGATAGATTTGTTTATCCAAATTTCTCCGATGAAGCATCCATTAGTGAATTGCTGGAAGCGGAAAATTATACCTATGTTGTTCATGCTGCGGCAATGACTCGTGCCAAACATGAAGAAGATCTCGAAAAAGTCAATGTCGGTTACACTAAAAACTTGGCTTCTGCTTGTTTTTCTTTGAAAAATCCGGTCAAAAGATTTGTTTTCGTCAGTAGTCTCGCAGCGATTGGTCCTGTGAGCTATGATGCTAAGTTGATCGATGAAAGTAACCCTTATTGTCCTGTTACGGCCTATGGTCGTAGCAAGCGGAAAGCGGAGCTCGCCTTGAATGATTTTAAAGATCAGCCACTAACGATTTTGCGCCCTACTGCAGTATATGGCCCTCGGGAAAAGGATATTTTTATTCTTTTTAAAACAATGAACGGAGGTCTGGATGCCTATGTTGGCCGCTCTCCTCAAAAGCTCAGCTTTATTTATGTTGCCGACTTGGTGCAAGCAATTATTCATGCCTGTCGTTTTGACCAAGGAGGAAGACAGGTGTATAACCTCAGTGACGGGCAGGTCTATGGTCGTTATGAGATAGCAAAGTTTTTCAAAGAGTTTAGCCAAAGGAAAATGATCCGTATGCATATTCCTTTAGGCGTTGTGAAGACTATCGCCGTTATTTTTGAGCGTTTGTATAAAAATTCTAAAGCAATACCTGTACTATATCCCGAACGACTGAATGAGCTTACAGCTGAAAACTGGGGCTGTGATATCTCGGCGGCTCAATGTCAGTTACAATACCAACCTAAATATGATTTGAAGAAAGGTTTAATGGAGGCATTGGCTTGGTATAAAGAAAATAAATGGCTATAATCGCAGACAATGAGTGAGTTAAAAATAAATAAAAAACTTTTTCAGGATAGAAAGAGAACAAATATCTTAAGTGAACCCGAACAAAAACTTATTTCGTACCTCGTTCCTCGAATTCCAAATTGGATTACTTCGGACGGACTTACAGCAATTGGGTTTTTAGGCTCCTTAATGATATTGGGGAGTTTTATCTTGGCTGAATATGTTGATATTCGATATTTGCTTTTAGGAATCCCTGGTTTCTTTGTGCAATGGTTTGGTGATTCATTAGATGGGCGTATCGCATTCTATCGCAATAAATCCCGTCGTTGGTACGGTTTCGCGCTGGATATTGTAATGGATTGGATCAGTACGGTTTTTATTGGACTGGGCTATGTTTTGTACACCGTAGGGGATTTCAAATATCTGGGATTTACATTGGTAGCATTGTATGGCTGGGCAATGATCATTTCTCAGCTTAGATACCGAATTACAGATAAGTATACAATAGATGCCGGAATTTTGGGACCAACTGAAATTCGAGTAATTATTTCACTGGTTATGCTGTTGGAAGTTTTAATGCCTGGATCTATTAATTGGTGTGTACTGGCGATTTGTATAGCACTTTTTATCATTAATACAAACGATACGCGCCTACTTCTTAAATTAGGTGATGAAAAAGATAAAGAGGATAAATTGAAAAAACAGCAGGAGGAGGCTATTTAGCGATGTCTTCAAAAATTATTACTTTTTTAAAAGCTCAACTTTCCGCCTTTTTAGGCGGATTGTTTGATTTTGGAGTATACTCTGCTTGTTATAAATTACTTCATATCAGTGCGCCTTTTTCTAATGCTATTAGTGGTAGCCTTGGTGCTGTTGTTAATTTTTTGATCAATCGATATTGGTCTTTTGGTAGCACACAAAAATCAGTGGGGAGTCAATTATGGAAATTTGTGATTGTTGTCTGTGGCAGCATTACATTGAAGTCTACTGGTATTCATTTTCTGGTTGATATATATCATCTGAATTTTCTGTTTTCAAAACTTGTTGTAGAGCTGCTCGTTTCTCTGGGATTCAACTATACGCTTCAGCGCTTTTGGGTCTTTAGGTCTGAGGAGAATTAAGGAGATCAGCTCAAATCTAATATAGCTTCATTTTTTTTCTGATGTTTTCAAGGTGTCTAAGCCGCCCCCTCTAAATAAAGAAGAGTTGAGGACTTCTTATTCCTTAGTTTAGCTTTTGTTTATGTTTAGCCTAGCATTAAGTTAGGTTTAGTTTAGGTTTTACCTATACTATACCTAAACTAACCCTAAACAAACCCTAACTAAACCCTAACTAAAAGGGTAAGAAAGTATAGTTATGAAAGGGGTTATTCTGCGGCCCTATTCTGCGCCGGGATCAGCCGTTATTTGCCAGCTGCTGCACCTGCCGCTACCAAAAACCAAAAAGAATCTCGCACCTTTACAGGCAGTTAAGGGAAAAATGAAAATAATAAGAACAAAAGGCTTGGAAGT
>JAITTY010000017.1 GCA_031286695.1 Sphingobacterium sp.
TATTGCCGTAACAGGTGGGAGAGTAGGTCGGTGCCTTTTTTTACACGGAAGCCCTTGCTGGAAACAGTCAAGGGTTTCTTTCGTTTAAGTACTCCCGTAATTCCATGTACAAGCTATTGTATATCCTACGCCTATTGGTTATCACAGCACATGGCCTTCGGTGAGCCCGGTCCATCGGAAGCTGTTCCGCAACCGTCGCTACCCTGCAACTGTCACTGTCCCACAACTGTCCTTTAGCCTTTACTGTGCTGTAATGGTAGATCTTTATAGCCACCGTTTATTGTAAACCAAATAGCCTTTCACCAATATTGTATAGGTGTTCGGTAACTATCGCAAAAGCTACTTGTAATGACTAGGAGCCTACCTTGTCCCAACTGCTATCCCGATAGCTTACAGATGGCAGAAAGTCTCGCTTTCTTGGTATATCATTAGTATTTGTACGAGATATTATCTAATTTAGTTGTTATTGCATTATATTATGATAAAAGTAAAACAGGTATTGGTTTTCGGTTTTTTAATCGTGTTCTTTTTGAAGAATAATCGATTAAATGCGCAAAATAAATCTTTAGACGATGGTGTGCTACGAGTATTGGCCATCGGTAATAGTTTTTCGGAAGATGCTATTGAACAGAATTTATATGAATTGGCGAAAGCTGGGAAGAAAAAGATAGTGATCGGCAATCTTTATATTGGAGGAGCTCCTTTAAGTCTACATGTAAATAACGCAAAAGAAGATAAGCCGGCTTATCGTTACCGCAAAATTAATCTTGACGGGCAAATGTCCGAGAAAGCAAATGAGCGCTTATCTGAAGCACTTATAGATGAGGCTTGGGATTATATTAGCTTTCAGCAAGCAAGTCCGCTATCAGGAGATTATGATTCGTATGCGAAGGATCTACCACCTTTATATGATTATGTAACAAAACATATTCTATTTCCTGAAACGAAGTATATATTGCATCAAACTTGGGCATATCAGAACGGTTCATCGCATGAGGGTTTTGTTCGTTATAACCGTAGTCAAGATAGTATGTATAGGGCTATTGCCAATACTTCGCAAGAGGTGTTTAACTGGGGTAATTTCGATCTTTTGATTCCTTCGGGTACAGCTGTTCAAAATGCGCGTTCGAGTTTTGTAGGGGATAATTTTACGCGTGATGGCTATCACCTAAATCTGAACTATGGACGTTTCGTTGCCGCCTGCACCTGGTATGAGGCGTTATTCCATGAAAATGTACTGAACAATACATTTTTACCGCTCAAGGTAACCTATGTAGAGGGAGAAATTGCGCGAGCAGCAGCACATAAGGCAGTGGAATTCCCCTATGCTGTCACCGTATTAAAAGATTTTCAATTAATGAATTAGTATTTATATGAGTATCAAAAAGAGCTATTTGATCGAATTGGATCACGAAACAAAAAATACCAAACGTATTCTGGAAAGGATACCGGATGATAAATTGGATTGGCGTCCGCACGAAAAATCGATGAGTCTAGGCGAATTGGCCGCCCATGTCGTCGAGTTACATAACTGGGTACATAAGGCGATACCAAAGGACGTCTTTGATTTTAAAGTAGATTATAAGCCTCTCAAAGTCTCCTCTGTAGAAGAGTTGAAAACAATCCTCACTCTTGGACTGGAAGAGAACAAGGCAACACTAGCGGATATCGCCGAATCGGATTGGTTTAATGAATGGGTGCTTAAAGCTGGGGACCATGAGATTGCCCGTTTGCCACGAGCCGGAGCGATACGTTTTATTGTCAATAATCATATTGTTCATCATCGTGGTCAGTTGACTGTTTATTTGCGGTTATTGGATATTGCTGTACCGGGCTTATATGGACCATCGGCAGATGAAGCAATGTCTATCTAATTTTGTCATCTAATTATTAGGTATAAAAAAAGGGAATCAAATTTGATTCCCTTTTTTTATATGTTTGACGGTCTAATTATTTAGCCAATTCTTCTGCGATTGCTTTTCCAATTTCAGCTGGAGATTCAACAACACGAATACCACACTCACGCATGATTTTCATTTTTGCAGCAGCTGTGTCATCTGCACCACCTACAATTGCACCAGCGTGTCCCATACGGCGTCCTGGAGGCGCTGTTTGACCTGCGATAAATCCAACAACAGGTTTAGTACCATGTTCTTTGATCCAACGAGCAGCTTCAGCTTCCATTCCACCACCAATTTCACCGATCATGATGATCGCTTCAGTTTCAGGGTCATTCATTAATAATTCAACAGCTTCTTTCGTTGTTGTACCAATGATAGGGTCACCACCAATTCCGATAGCTGTTGTGATGCCTAATCCTGCTTTTACAGTTTGATCTACGGCTTCGTAAGTTAAAGTTCCTGATTTAGAAACAACACCTACATTACCTTTTTTGAAGATAAATCCTGGCATGATACCGATTTTAGCTTCGCCTGCAGTGATGATACCTGGGCAGTTAGGACCGATCAAACGAGAGTTTTTGTCGCTCAAGTAAGATTTTACTTGGATCATATCTTTTGTTGGGATACCTTCTGTAATACAAACAATCACTTCGATACCAGCAGCGGCAGCTTCCATGATCGCATCTGCAGCAAATGCTGGAGGTACAAAAATAATAGAAACATTAGCTCCTGTAGTGTCAACTGCATCTTGCACAGTATTGAATACAGGACGGTCTAAGTGTTGTTGACCACCTTTACCAGGAGTAACACCACCAACTACATTTGTTCCGTACTCAATCATTTGAGTAGCATGGTAAGTACCTTCGTTTCCAGTGAAACCTTGAACGATTACTTTTGAATCTTTATTAACTAATACACTCATTTCTTCTTTAAATTTTGCACACAAATCTACTATTTTGCTTTCTAAAATGGAAGCAATGTGAATAGGAATGTGACCTTTATTGATAAATTTTTAATTGAAATTGCGTTTCTGGATAAAATCCCAAAGAATAATGCCAATTGCGACAGATACATTTAAGGAATGTTTGGTCCCGTATTGGGGGATTTCGATGCAGGTATCAATTTTTTCCATGACATCTTCATCTACTCCATTAACCTCATTTCCAAAAATCAATGCATACTTTTTGTCATTTTCTGGTTCAAACTGATGTAACATGACACTATCATCTGCTTGCTCGATGGCAATAATGACATACCCTTCTGTCCGAAGCTGATCAACAACAGCTGTAGTATCTTTATGGTATTCCCAAGCGACCGATTGAGTTGCCCCGAGGGCGGTCTTTTCGATTTCACGATGGGGAGGTGTGCCGGTAATGCCACACAAGTATATTTTTTCAATAGCAAATCCGTCTGCAGTACGGAAGGCCGAGCCCACATTATGCATGCTCCGTACATTGTCCATAACGATTGTGATAGGAGTTTTTTCTTGTTTTTTAAACGATTCAACATCTGTACGTTGAAGTTCATCCATCGATAATTTTTGCATGTCGCAAATATACTAAACCTAAAAAATAAAATAGATTTTGAATATTGAAAATAAGGTGTTATTTTTGCAGTCCGAATTACAAGAAAAAATTGAATAAAAATTAGCTAAAAAAAATGGCAAATCATAAATCAGCGATCAAAAGAATTAGAGCAAACGCTACTAAACGTTTAAGAAACCGTTACCAAGCAAAAACTACACGTAACGCAATCAAAAAATTACGTCACACTACTTCTGCAGAAGAAGCAAAAACATTGTTACCACGGGTAATTTCTATGCTTGATCGTTTGGCAAAGAAAAATGTGATCCACAAGAAAAAAGCTTCTAACAACAAATCTAAGTTAACAAAATTTGTTAACGGTTTAGCGTAAGCTTTTCGTATAGATATAGAGGGGTACAGCTCGCTGTATCCCTTTTCTTTATGTTATATACTTTGGATTTCTCTTTCCAAGCGAATGGTAAATAAAAAAGCATCGATATTCGATGCTTTTTTATTTTAAAATAGACTTGCAGTGTATTTATTGCTGCAAATTTGGAAGTAACTCCGCGATGACCTTTTTCAATTTGTTGGGATCTTTCATGTAAGGTTCTAAATCGTAAAGTTCCACTTTTTTAAAATCAATGGGATGACTCTCGCTTTGCAGAGAAATAGTCCCCTTATTTAAAAGCTGACCATCCTTTTTCACTTTAGGATCATAACCACTTACATTACCACCACCAATTTGGGGTTTATTATATTGTAATACGACCTTGTTTTCAAGGATATGCTGAACAAGTGAGTCTCCCAATACCAAGAAATCAGCAGTTACCCATTGATCTCCAGCATAGGTTTTTGATGTTGAGCTGATGCAATGTGGTGTAAATAGCTTATTGTCGATCACCACGTTTGTGCCTGGTGTACAAAGGTTACTTGTGGTCCGTTCGTCCTTGCCATTTCCACCCAGCAGTTGCCCTTCGATCGATATTGGAAAGTCTTGATCCACACCCATGGTATTAGGATCCTGTCCATGTAGCATGGCTCCGCTGTTACGCCAAGCCCAACCTTCTCCACCATTTACCTGTTCACCAACAAATCTGTAAGTGACGCGCAATAAATAAGCTGAGAATTCTTTATTGTAGAATAGATGGCCATACTGAAAATTGAAATTATCATAACCATCGTATCTTACTTTGAGTAAGCCGTCTTCTACACGAAATGTATTTTTATAATTATCCCCAACTTTGTGGTTTCTGATTTTTGGGGTCCAGTTCTTCAAATCTTTCCCATTAAATAACTGAATGGGTTTGGGTTTCTTATCTTGAGATTTGGCAAATAAAGAAGTGCTGAGCAATAAAATTCCAGCACTATAAATGATATGTTTGAATTTCATCCTGAATTAGGTTTATTGACCTAAATTAGGTAAACATTTTTAAATAAGCAATTCTTTTTGTTTGACATATTCGCTTGGACGGATACCGACGACCTTATTAAATGTGTTACTAAACGTGGGGAGGCTATTGTATCCAACTTTGAGTGCAACTTCATTTACACTTAGTTTTTCGTCTAAAAGGAGCTTAAGAGCAGTCAGCATTCTGAGAATCGTGTAGTACTGGATAAAAGACATATTTAATTCTTTTTGAAATAGTCTGGCTAATGTACGTTCACTAATGTTAAATAATCCGGCAAGTTTTTTAAAGCTGACATTTTCCTCTATATTTTCTTCGAGGTAAGTGACGATATCCTTTAATTTCTGATGATTAGGATAGGGCAAGGCTAAAGGAAGCTCATGCAGCGACAATTCCGGCAGGATAAGTTTAAATGCTGTGGCGATACTATATTTAGGTTCTTCGACCGGAAAGATATTGCCATTCCAGCGGTTGGTAAACATAATCAGTTCTATCAAAAGATCATTTACTGGATAGATTCCCATTTTGCTGTAGAAGGGTGCGTCATTATTGGTTTTGGGAAAGTACAAATTACGCATAACGACCTCCGGGGTACTTGGATGAATACTATGTTTTATGCCAGCGGGAATCCACAAATAATGTCGGGCAGGTAGAAAATACGATTTTTCCTCTGTTTTAACAAATACGACACCGCCTTCTGTATATAAAAATTGGTCCTTATCGTGGCAATGTTCGGAAATATGATTCTCTGCAATAATAGCGTGGTGACAGTAAATGCTATCTTCAAATGAGTCTACTTCCGTCATGTAATAACGGTTGACATATTTAGCATCTGTCGTTATATCTTGTGTATTCATTTTAACCTATAATACTATGTCACAAAGGTAAGACTTTTTTACTAGACCCGACCTTTACTTCTTGAAAGTGAGTGTATGCTTACGTTAAAATGGCAATTAATCGGCTGGAGAGTTAGTATTTACTTACTTTAGGTTTATCTTTGTTGTTGTAAGTTATTTGTTTTCAGGGTGATATATATTATCAATGCGTGTGATATAAAATATTTTTTTATTATGATTTGTTGTATATTTTTGATTTGTAGCAAGTTGTGTGTTTTTAGTCGTGTTTGGATAATTTTGTGTCGAATGATAATAAATATGCAGTTGAAAAAAATGCTAAAATTGTTTGGTTAAGAGGTTGTGAAATATAACAAAGAACTTTTCAACTAAGGGAAATATATAGGTTTCAATTTCTTAAGTTTACAATAATGGAATAAAATCAAACTATAACAATATGGCTTACGAAAGAATAAAAGTTCAAAGCTTACATGATAAAGTGATTACAGCGGAAGAAGCTGCTAGGCTATTTCAAAACGGAATGGTCGTTGGATCGAGTGGTTTTACTAAGGCTGGAGACAGTAAGGTTGTATTACCAGCCTTGGCTGAACGTGCAAAAGTGGATCCATTGAAAATAACCCTGATAACTGGGGCTTCGTTGGGACATGGAACAGACGGTAAATTGGCGGAAGCGGGAGCACTATCCAAGCGGATGCCTTTTCAGGTAGATCGTATTTTACGTAATAAAATTAATGCCGGGGATGTGCTGTTTATTGATCAGCATCTAAGCGAAACAGCCGAATTGCTGCATAATAAGAATTTGCCTCAGGTGGATATTGCTGTTTTGGAAGTAGCAGCAATAGAATCAGACGGAAGTATTGTTCCAACGACTTCTGTGGGAAATTCGGCTACTTTTGCTGCATTGGCTAAGCAGGTTATTTTGGAGGTCAATACTGCGATACCCATGACTATTAAAGGGATACATGATATTTACCAAGCAGAAGATTACCCTCGGCGTAATGTTATTCCAATCGTAGCTCCTGAAAATAAAATAGGGCGTAAAACTATTCCTTTGGACGCAAGCAAGGTGGTGGGAATTGTGTTTACGAATGAGCTTGATAGCCCAGCCGATATTGCTGAACCGGATACCAAAACTACAGCAATAGCGAAGCATATTTTACAGTTTTTCGAAAATGAAGTAGAGCTAGGTCATTTAACTGAAAGCCTGATGCCCCTTCAAGCTGGTATTGGAAAAGTAGCTAATGCTGTTCTGACCGGATTTATACATAGTAAGTTCCGTAATCTAACGATGTTTTCTGAAGTGTTGCAAGATAGTACCTTTGACCTTATCGATGCTGGAAAACTGGATTTTGCTTCTGCTTCTTCAATTACTGTTTCGGAAGAGTGTTATTCAAGAGTGTTCGATCATTTGGATCGATACCGCGATAAAATTGTATTGCGCCCACAGAACATTTCCAATACACCTGGACTGATCAAACGTTTGGGGATTATAGCAATTAATACAGCCATAGAGTTTGATATTTATGGAAACGTAAATTCTACCCATACTTCGGGAACAAATATCATGAATGGTATCGGTGGATCAGGGGACTTTGCACGTAATGCTTATTTGAGCATCTTTGTTACACAGGCAGCCTCTAAAGGGGATGCAATTTCTCATATTGTTCCTATGGTTTCTCACGTAGATCATACCGAACATGATGTCGATATTTTGGTAACAGATTATGGCTTAGCAGATTTGCGTGGTTTAGCCCCTCGTGAGCGAGCGAAAGTAATTATTGAGAACTGCGTACATCCCGATTATAGGGAGCAGCTATCAGACTACTATAACCGCGCTTGTGAGCGGGGAGGACATACACCACATTTGTTAGAAGAAGCTTTTAGCTGGCATATTAATCTTCGTGAAAAAGGGACAATGAAAAATGATCACTAACCGAGGGGGCGCGGTTACATATAGACTAAATGTATAAAGAAAGGCGAGGTTTAATGGTAGACTTCGCCTTTCTTGATGTATAACTATCACAAAGGAAATAACGCATTCATTTCATTGGTTATGATGAACCATTGGGGCTTCCTACTGGATCTGTTTAGCCCTCAATTTGTGGCGATTGAGACCAATCGTAATTTTTGTCCGAAACCATTGTTTGGTTTCTGGCGATTCAATTTGTTTACTGTAGCAAGCAACTAGCTTAGGGTGAAACTTTGCGATTGTTTTGGCCCCCCAACCGATTCCTTTCTTCACATGGAAATCTGTCGTGTTTGACAATGAAATCAGCAGCTTCAACAAAATGTCTACGTATGTGGCTGGTAGTCCCTTTTTTACAGCATAGTGCGTAGCTACACCAATGGTACGAACAACCCATTTATCAGGATGATGAGCTAATTCTTCTAATAATGGTATTGCTTTTTTAGGTGAAGTCAACAGCGCATGACCAAGTACGCGTTCGCCGATGATATCACAGACGTACCATTGATTGCCTATGGTTATATAGGTGCAGGCTTTATGGATGGATTCTTCAAAGTGTTCGGGGAGACGTTGCTGAAGAATTATTCCCGTTAAAACATAACTTCCCATTTCTGTTGTGGCAATGAGACGATCTGTCAAGTGTAACTGCTGTGCCTCAGGCACGAATAGCATAATTTCCCTGGCCGCAAACTCCAGAAGTGGAAATCGAACTTTCTTTTTTAGTAAACACTCTTGTAAGCTTAATATAAGGCATTCAATACCGGATTGCTGTCCTTGCTGTTTCGCCGCTGCGACAATTTCTCGGATCTGTACTTTACTGGTAATTTGTTCCATAGCGCTGCTCGAATCCCTACCCTTGATCTTTATAAATATTCCAATAATTAAAGTCTGTCATTGGGGCATCCGTAATTCCAATAGCTCGACCCATTGTAACGATCTGTCCCCTGTGATATGTTCCGTGGAGGATCAGCTGTTGTATGTATTCATACTTTGTGAAATCGCATTGAAACCATGGTGATTCCACTTTGATATTTTTTTCAAGATCTAACTCCGATAGCTTGTTTATATAATCCACAAGTTGGACTGAACTTCTTCTTAGCGCTTCAAATATTTCTTCTTTTGTGGTTCGCTTTTTTTCAAAATCGAAATCATTGCTTTCTGAAATGTGGCTCCACCAATATTCCTGTGTCTGCAAGATGTGGTTTAAGGTTTTCAAAATGGTCGGGAAGCTTGAAGGTACCTCCTGATTAAGTTGGTCGTCCGATTTATCAGCCAGCCAATTGATGTATTTATTGACAACCCAGTTGTTATACTCGGCACTTTTTGTGATTAAGGTCTTTAAACTCATAATTTCAATCTATAGTATGGTTTTTAATGAAATATTTACTAAATATAAATCCTTTTTGGAAAGAATTTATATTAAATTTCATAGCAGATAGACTGTTTGATAAGCTGCTTTGGAAGTTTTCATTTTTGTAAAATCGAGGCAGGTATAGACCTGTACGCTAAGCGTAACTTCTTTGAAATAAATAAAAAGTGTTGTTCATATTTTTTATATTTATTCTGCAATAGCAGAATGGTTTAGCATTTGTCGAATGCGCAAGATACCAATAGAAGATTTGACAGCCGCTTGAGCTTGTTGGATTAACCAATTACAATAAATATGATAAAAGCAACACATTGTATTCTTTCTCTACTAGCCATGTTGTTTATGAACATGGGAAACGCCCAAGTTAATAATTTACAGGAATCCAAAAAGGATTTTGATGAACGGATGCATTGGTTTAGGGAAGCAAAATATGGAATGTTTATTCATTTTGGGCTTTATAGTCAGCTTGGAGGGATATATAAAGGGAATTCAACCAAAGGATATGCCGAGTGGATACAATCGGAAATGAATATTCCGAAGGCAGCCTATTCGGAGCTGATTAACACATGGAACCCCAAGGACTTTAATGCAGATCGTATTGTTCAATTGGCTAAGGATGCTGGAATTAAGTATATTGTCCTGACGACCAAACACCATGAGGGCTTTTGTCTGTGGGATTCCCCCTACACAGATTATGATATAGCTTCGACGCCAATGAAAGGAAGAGATCTCGTGCGGGAATTGTCCACAGCTTGTAAGAAAGCTGGGATTAGGTTTGGTACCTACTACAGTATTATCGATTGGCATCACGATTCGCAATATGTCGATCCCAATGGTAAAGGCGATTGGGGCCAGATACTCATTAAGCCAGAACAGAAAGCTGCTTATATTCAATACATGAAAAATCAACTGAAAGAATTGGTTGTTAAGTATGATACCGACATCCTTTGGTTTGATGGGGACTGGGTGAATTGGTGGGATATGGCCGCAGGAGAAGATCTTTATCAATATTTACGCAAATTGAAGCCCTCTCTTATCATTAATAACCGCGTAGCGAAGCGTGATCAATTTAAGCGTGATTTTGGAACGCCTGAACAAGAACATCCTGGAGCGTTACTGGATTACGATTGGGAAGCCTGCTATACCTTGAACAATTCCTGGGGATACAAAAAATCCGATAATAATTGGAAATCCCCTACCGAAGTAAATACTAAGCTGCGAGAGATAAATGAAAAAGGTGGAAATTTGCTGCTCAATATTGGACCTGATGCTAACGGAAACGTGCCAGTTGCTAGTAAAGAAATTTTGTTGAAAGCGGCCGCAGAGCGCAAAAAGAACTAATCTAAGCTATATTCGCTGTTTATTGACTCATGGCTAATGTTTTTGGAAAAAAGAGTGTTATTTAATCTTACTTATCAACAAATATGAAAACAAAGATCATTTTAGTTATGGTTTTGATAACCATGTTGTTGGGGTTTCAGTGCAATGTAAAGGCAGATCCACCTTTTCATAAAAAAGGGATGATCAAGGTATCGATCTTTTATCGTAATGGACCTGGAAAGACATTTGATTGGAATTATTATCTCCCTAAACATATTGCGCTTGTCAAAAAAGTTTACGGTAAAGCACTGAAAGGCGTAACCATTGATAAAGGGCTTTCGGGAGGTA
Organism: Sphingobacterium sp.; assembly: GCA_031286695.1. Lineage (GTDB taxonomy): Bacteria > Bacteroidota > Bacteroidia > Sphingobacteriales > Sphingobacteriaceae > Sphingobacterium. Next base: position 10,688 of record JAITTY010000017.1, read on the forward strand.
GCTCAGTAGAAGGTCCGATCTATTTGGCCATTTGCCATTTGTATTTTGATTCTGTTGCAGCCTATCAGGATCCTTTAAAAGAAAATGGGAAAAAGTTTGCCGAAGATTTTCCAAAGTACACGAATATTACGCCAGAGGTACAGATCAGTGAAGTGATTCAATAGAACGTTCGTTAATTAGGCGAAATACTATTGTTTTGTGCAATATAAATCTGATCGAATGAAACACGAACTGAAAAAGTCGTTTGTGCATAGCAAACGACTTTATTTTTATGGACTTATAGACCTAATTATATAGCGGGTTTATAGTCGATGTAATCTAGCTAAAACTATATGAACGATTAAAATTATGAAGATATCTTGTATGCTATTTCCGAAATTATTATTTATTGGCCTTACCGGTGTCACTTCACTTAGTGTGCATGGGCAACAGGCTGGCTCAGTCAAACGTATTTATGTCAGTACAAAAGGAAACGATAGAAACCAAGGAACTATGGCCAGTCCCTATGCCACAGCTGAAGCCGCATTGCGATCGGTAGAAAAACAGAAACAAGGGAAAAATACACCAGGCATCGAAATCATCTTTATGGCAGGTACCTATCAGCTGGATAAACCGATTGAATTGTCTGCTGGGATATCGGGTACAAGAAGGCAACCCTTGCGGATTAAAGCCGAGGATGGAGCACAAGTTACGTTGAGTGGTGCCAAATCGCTTAACCTCAAATGGAAACAGGGCGATCATGGTATTTGGGAGGCTAAGGTCCCAAGAGGATTAAACTTCCAAAGTCTATATGCTAATGATAAGCATCTTGTTCGGGCACGTTATCCAAACTACGATCCCACTGTCTTGCCATTTCAAGGCTATGCTGCAGATGCATTAAGTCCCGAACGTGTTGCAACCTGGAAAAACCCTAAGGGGGGAATTGTACATGCGTTGCATGCTGGTCGCTGGGGAGGATTCCATTATAAGATTACCGGAAAAGATGGCCTATCAACAGTTACACTTGAAGGTGGGCAGCAAAATAATCGTCCCAGCAAAATGCACGAGACTTATCGTTTTGTAGAAAATATCTTTGAAGAACTCGATACCTTTCAGGAGTGGTATTTGAATGAGGAGAAGGCACTCTTATATTATATGCCTGCTAAAGGAGTTGATCCCAACCAGCTGAAGTTTGTAGCACCACAATTGGAAAATCTAATCTATCTTTCAGGTTCATCTTCCAGACCAGTGCATGATATTGAGGTTAGTGGCTTTCGCTTCATGTATACTGCTCCTACCTTTATGAAAACAAGCGAACCACTTTTACGTAGTGATTGGACGATCTATAGACAGGGAGCCGTAAAGATTGAAGGTGCGGAAAACTGTATCTTCCGTGCGAATGATTTTATCGCTTTGGGTGGCAATGCAATATTTGTTAATAATTACAATCGCGGGGTCAAAATCGAAGGCAACCGGATTGAACAGATCGGTGCCGGAGCGATCAATTTTGTAGGAGATCCAGCGGCAGTACGCTCACCGGAGTTTCGATATGAAAAATTTGTTCCGTTTGACCAAATGGATACTATCAAAGGGCCAAAAACCGATAATTATCCTATGAATTGTGAGGCGAGTGACAATCTGATTCATAACATTGGATTGATCGAAAAACAAGTAGCAGGTGTACAGGTCTCTATGGCTGAATCTTTACGAATTTTGCATAATACCATTTACAATGTGCCGCGAGCAGGTATTAATGTAGGTGATGGTACCTGGGGTGGTCATGAGATAGCTTACAATGATGTTTTTAATACAGTCCTGGAAACCAGCGATCATGGAGCCTTCAACTCATGGGGTCGCGACCGATTTTGGCATCCCAATCGCAAGGAGATGGATGAACTGACGGAGAAACATCCCAATTTAATATTGTTGGATGCAGTCAAAACAACCAAAATTCATGATAATAGATTTCGCTGTGATCACGGTTGGGATATTGATTTGGACGACGGATCTTCCAACTATGAAATTTACAACAATCTTTGTTTAAGTGGGGGACTGAAATTAAGAGAAGGATTTTATCGCAAAGTGTATAACAACGTGATGATCAACAATGGTTTTCATCCACATGTGTGGTTTCAGCATAGTCACGATGTATTCCGTAATAATATCGTGATGGAGTCCCATCAGGATATACAGGTCAAATATTGGGGGGAAGAGGTAGACCATAATATCTACGGAAGGCAGGATGACCTAGAAAAAGATCGGGCGAAAGGCATAGAAAAACATGGTCGTGTTATTCAATTGAACTTTACGAATCCTGCACATGGCGATTTCCGATTGAAGAACTGGAAAGATCAGGATTTTAAAAATTTTGACATGCTGCATTTCGGGGTTATGAGTAAAAGACTTAAAACTCTTGCCGCTAGTCCTGGAATACCTCAGTTGATCCAATCCGAAGCAAAGGAACAAGGGAACAGATGGGCATGGAAGTCGGGCTTATTTAAATCAGTGGAGACTTTGGGAGAGCAGTCGGCTGCGGGCCTACCCTCGATAAACGGCGTGCTGCTACTTCAGTTGGATGAAAAAGGCAATCTTTATAAAAGCGGTTTGCGTGTCGGTGATGTTGTGCTGAATTACCAGGGCGAGAAAATAGATCAATTAATAGACTTGCAACAAGCGATTAAAAAGCATGTACACGCCGACCAGCCGAAGGTGTTAATTTTTAGAAACCAACAACAGCAGGAATTAACCCTGCAGCTGTAGTAACATTTTCTATGGGCTGATTGAAATATAACATTGTACTTTGGTTTGCAGGCATGTGATATTGCTATTGTGATGATTTAGCATTAAACCATAGCAGTTGTGATAGATCATCTTATGACGAAGCTTATTTTTTGTTTATAATTATTATTTCCATTGGGACTATTGAGCATCTAGGTCGTCATTATAGCAGTGTGTCATCACTTAATGGAGTAGACACATGATATTAAATTCTTATTCGTATTAATTGATGTATAAGGCTGTACAGCACTCATGTGTTGGCAGCCTTATTGTTTTAACCCCGAAATAGATCTAATAAAGAGGGGAAATGGTGGGGTATATGAAAGTATAAAGCAGCAATGGTTTAACGGGCTGTAATAAATGTGAGGAGCTTGACAGTCTAAGTATAAAAGCAGAAAGAATTAAATACAGTGCGTAATGGTGAATGGAAGTGAAGTCACAACCACAGCTGTAAAGATGAGGGCGCAACTTCGCTGGTATTGGATGATCGAGCCTAATTTCTTAAACTGGTTTAAGTTTGAACTGCTTTTGTTCTCTTACATTTGATTTATATCGTTTATACCATATTTATATAATTTATACCATGTATAGTCAACTTTTTGTACGTATAGCTGTGTCTACAGCATTTTTATCCGCTGTGGCAGATCGTTTGGGCCTCTGGGGAGCACCGGGGGCAGCCCATGTTTCCTGGGGAAATTGGGCTAATTTTGTAGCCTATTCAAATACCCTTAATTTTTTTGTGCCTGAATCTTTCGGTAATATACTTGCTATCGGTGCAACATTATTAGAGGTTGTCTTAGCAATCCTATTGCTGATTGGCTATAAACTGCGTTTCACTGCATTCGTTGCTGGGATTCTACTGATCAGCTTTGCGATGGTAATGACCCTATCCTTAGGGATCAAATCGACTTTTGATTATTCGGTCTGGGTAGGAGCGGCTGCCTGTTTTCTACTGCGTACTGCCGATAACTTTCCCATTAGCATAGACCGGTATATTGAACTTCGAAAAAAGTAAATGGATAGGTAAATGAAGGGGCGAAGATTTTATCGTATTAGAAATACGTTTCAAAAAGCATAAAAAATGCCGTTAAGCAAACCAGTTTAACAGCATTTTTTGATTACATTTCCTTTAAATTTACCTCTTTCTTTTCACCATCCTTGTCAATGTTGACGTGTTTTTCAACATTGGCTTTGTCGACATAAGATGATCTTGCCGTACCATAATTTGTCGTGGAACCTGTATAACCCCAATAGTTATAATAATTGGTATAGCCCGATACATAGGAATAGTTGTAAGAATTGGTGAAATCGAAGCTCGCCATAATCACGTATGCACCTGGCATGAGATCTGCAAATTCGAAATGCCCCTCATCATCATAAACTTTTGCTTTTTTAACAGCATAGCCGAAATCGGGATCTAATGGAACTTCTTGGACCTTTTTCTGTTTTCGGATCTTTTTATTGACTTCCAGCCATTCTTCGTAATAGGCAGAGTTGGCGAAGAGCGTAATTTCTGTACCTTTTGGAGCATATTGCTTTTTGGCTGTATTCACGAGTCCGCCAAGTTTTTTTCCGGAGCTAGACCGTGCGTAAGCCGTCCCGATAATAACACTGTTCCCCTGGGAAATCTGTTGGGCAGCCTGTTCTTTGTTGAATCTGTTTTTAATGGGTTGATAGTCCAGTTCTTCGTTTACGGTAATTTCCCATTTGCCGTTTCCCATGGACATTTCCCTTTGCCATAATCGGCGATCTTTCTTATCGATGACATAATTGTAGATGGCTCCGGTACTTTCTTCTAGAAGTGTAACCAGCCAACTGTTGTGCTTACCTGTTTTTGGGGAGCCATAACTGTAGCTTTTTACTTCCTTGATGGTATAGTCTTCGACAAAAATGTCCGAATCACTATTGTAATAAAATTGTGGGATGCGCGCTTTATACCCTAGATCTAAAGGTAGAGTTGAAATCAGATGATCTGTCCAGTTAAAATCCACAAAAGGTCTAGTAGGCTGTAAGTTGATTTTTTTTTCCTTTTTGGTTTTCTTCGAATAATAATTACCTGTAATTGTTTCTCCAAAGTTGAGGTTTACTTTTGTTTCCTTGCCATCGCTAGAATAGCTGATTGACCGAAGTGTTTTTGCGTCGGCAATCGTAGTACGGATCGAAGTCCAGGCATTGTCTTTCGGAACATAGGTATTGGTTAAGGTCAGCTGATTGTTGGCTGCTACAATATCGTAGGTCAATGATCCTTGTTTGTCCCAATTGTTATCTTTAACATAATAGACCGTATACAGTGATTTCTCTGGTTTTATATAGTTGGTATTGATATCGCTACTACCAGGGGTGACGATCTTTTGACATAATCCTACCGCCGGAAGTAAGCCTGCTCCCAAAACAAAGGCATATAATTTCATATATGTGAACTATAGTTAATGAAAAAACAAGTTGTTTTCTTGTTCGATTTATTTATCTAAGGTAATAAAAAAAATATTTTTTTGCAGGGTTGCGTCATCGAATGGGTTTATGCTATAGTGAGAATTTGATATCGTAACCTTTTGGAGATTTACAGTCGAGTAAGTGTGAGGATTTCGAAAATCGCAATAAGAGGAATAGTATTCCTCTTATTGTATTCCAAAGAATTCTGCTATTTATTTTTTATTTACAGATTTTACTTCTACTTCGGGTTTCATTTTAAGGACGATCTTTGGGGGCGTTTCCTCTTTAACTTGAATGTCTTTTTGATCTTGATTTGAACTGACATTGGCATTGGCAGAAAGATTGATCCGCTTTGGTTGACGCAATTGAATATCTTCAACCCTTACTTCCTCAATTTTAGGTACTACTTGCACTTCTTCAATTATCGCTGAAGTTTTTTTTGATGGGGTAGATTTTTTTTGAGGTTCCGGAAATTTGACCTCTTCAACACTTACTTCCTCGATTATTTTGGGTGATTTTTGAGGTGGAGCAGGTCTTTTCCTAGGTTCCGGGAAACGTACATTACCTTCTTGTTGGGAAGAAGACCTGCGCTGGGATATCATTGGCGGAACCATTTCCTTTGTCGATGATTTAGGAGATCTTCCACTAGTTTTAGGAGCGTCCGGTTGCTTTGATTCAGGCGGCGTTATTGCGGTGTTGGCAGTCGCTGCTTTTTTTGTCGTGGTCGGCGTTGTTTTCTGTGCTTCCACCTGCGTTGAAAACAATGTAGATATCGCTACTGTCAGTAATAAAGTAAGCCCGGGCATTAGCAAGAGTTTACTTCGGGTTGTTCTTTTTTGTAACATAATTAATCGTTTTTTTGTTGTTAAGAAATTAAAATTACTGGCCGGTAATGTGTTTATATCAGGGGTGGACATGCTCCACTCGATAATCAAATGTTGGTATCTTAACTTTTCATGAATCTTGACTACAGCATCATCTGCAAGGTATTCATGAGTTTGTCGGATCGATTTCTGAATGAAATAAATGAAGGGATTGAACCACAAAAATATACCCAAAATCTGTATGAAAAGTACATCCATCGAATGGCGTTGATTGGCATGGGCCCGTTCGTGAGTTATAATTGACTGATCAATACCGCCCTGTTGATAGGCATCTTTGGGAACATAAATTTTTTGAAAAAAGGAAAATGGTGTTTTTAAACCACGTATGCAATAAATAGACTGTTCATCGGTTGGTGTGGCACTTCGGATATAATATAGGAATTTGCGGTATAACCATACTTGTTTCAGAAGTAATGCAATGGTGACAATTACATACATCAGCAGAGCAACATCGTACCAATCGACGTAATAATTATTGAAGAGCGCTGAATCTGTTGCGGGCTGTTTAATGATCGGCCCCACAGGGGTAACATCACTGTTTCTGTCGTTCAGTAAGTTGAAAACATCAAATGGGACAGCGATCTGCACCAATGGAATGATAACAGATAGAGGGATAATCCCGAGTAAATAACAACGGTTGAATAGCAGTAGTTTTTGGTTGCGTAGTATTGACCAATAAATAAGATAAAGTAAACCCGAACAGGCTATCAGTTTTCCAATATATAGCATCATGTCTCTTTGTTTTTAATTTCGGAATCAATTATATTTTTCAGTTCCTCCAATTGCTCTTTGCTCAGCTGAGATTGTTTAGTGAAAAAAGAAGCAAATTTTAAAGCAGAATTGTCGAAGTAGGTTTCTACGATATCATTGACATGTGCTAAGTAATAGTTGTCTTTATCAATTAGTGGATAATACTCTCTCGAATTTCCATAAAGCACATAAGATATCGCTCCCTTTTCAGTCATTCGCTTCAATAATGTAGCAACAGTTGTTGGCGCCGGTTTAGGTTCAGAATACGCTTCCATAAGATCTTTCATAAAAGCTTTCTTCATATCCCAGATGTAGCCCATCAATTGTTCTTCCGTAGCTGATAATTTATTCATACTACAAATATAGAATTCATTCTACATATTGTAGAATTAAAATATGTTAAATAATTATTTTTAATTTTATTTTACTGATTATAAGTGTGTTAATTTGTTTTTTTTGCTGAAAATAGGTGAGATTTTGGCAACAGGTTTCTTCTTTTTAGCTTGATCATCAGCGCTAAGTATATATAAATAGGAATGGGGCAGGATGTGGTAATATAGCTTTTGGGATAAAGAATCTGTCCTTGTATCTGGATAAGCTGCGGATAAAAACTTTAGACGGTTCAGTGCGTGCGAAAGGGTATAAATAAAACAAAACTGGGGATATTGTTATTATATACCTGTGGGCGAATACAATGTAACCTTATCGTCTCTTCATAGAAAAATTGGCTTTTTTTGGATAGATAAATCAATTTAGGCAGCAGGCAAACTAAAAATAAATAATGGCAAAACTTTTTTTAGTCCGACATGGACAGTCGCAATGGAATTTAGAAAATCGCTTTACGGGCTGGCAAGATATTGATATCACCGAATTAGGACAGCAGGAAGCGCGACAGGCCGGCGTGGCCTTAGCACATGAACCAATTGATATTGCTTATACTTCAACACTTATAAGAGCACAGCATACATTAAAAATTATTTTGGACGAAATGGGAAATCCTCCCATTCCGATTGTGATAGATGCGGCATTAAATGAGCGTGGTTATGGAAAACTTGAAGGGCTGAACAAGGATGAAACAGCAGAAAAATATGGGGCTGAGCAAGTGCATATCTGGCGTAGGTCTTTTGATGTTCCGCCACCAGGAGGGGAAAGCTTAAAAGATACGTACGAGCGTGTTATTCCCTACTATGAACATATTATAGCTCCACAGCTGAAACTAGGCCAGAATGTGCTTGTTGTTGCGCACGGCAATAGCTTAAGGGCACTAATTATGTATTTGGAGCACCTTTCTCCGGAACAGATATTGGAACGGGAGATTGCTACCGGGCAACCGATCACGTATCAAATTGATGGATAAGCAAAATATTCAAATACCATAAAATATTCAAATGCCATAAACCAGGCTGATATTTTGAGGATTCATTTTTAAATGTTAGTTTAGTCTAATATATTTTGTCAGGTTTTGGGAAAAAGATGCCCGATTCTTTCCAGAAAATACCTCTTGGGTTGTATACTTAGGCAAGTCCGGTTATCACACGTACAAGTAATGTTGAGGTAACTTTACTGCTTAAAACTTCTATTGGTCTGTCTTTGTACGCCACGGTGAGGCTTTCATCAAAGGGCTCTATTGATTTAATAGTTAAGGTGGTGCCAAGCTCAAGATTTTTGGCTGTTAAATATTGTAAAAGCTCCTTGGATGATGGTTGCACCGCCATTAATGTGACCATATCGCCTGCTTTGCAAGTATTTAAAAAAACATAGTTTTCCAAAGGCATCACCCCATTCTGATCGGGGATTGGCGATCCGTGGGGATCTACAGTTGGATACCCTAATAATTCATCCATCTTGCTGAAGAATTCTGGCGAATGAATATGCTCTACCTGTTCCGCAATCTGATGGACTTCATCCCAGGCAAAACCCATTTTTTGAAATAGATACATTTCAGTAAGCCGATGTTTTCGTATGATAAGGGCTGCCTCTTTCTTACCTTCTTCAGTTAGTCGCAGCGGTTTATAGCTTTCATAATGAACAAAACCTTTGTCAGCTAGTTTTTTCATCATACTATTTACTGTGGGCATTTTGATGTCCAGCCGTTTGCTTATTTCATTGACATTCGCGTCACCCTTTAAATAGGTAAGACTGTACAATGCTTTTAAATAATTCTCTTCGGTTTGTGAAATCATAGGACAAATTTATTAAATATTAGCCACGTCTAATAATCATGTTAGAAATTATTTTGTTAGTTTAATCTAACTTGTTAGATTTGTCAATCTAAATTAATAAATATAAAAACAAAACATGATGAAAGGATACAAGGTTCATTTTACCGCAGCAATGATGCTTACAGGATTTATTTCCTTTGGACAGACAAATAAGATTATGGGTAAAATTTACGATAAGCATGGCGCTCCATTACGAGCAGCTTCCGTTGTTATTCCAAAATTACAGCTAGGAACCAAGTCGAACAGTTCGGGGAAGTATGTGTTTGAAAATATTCCGTATGGTACTTGGGAAGTGGAAGTCAAACATATCGGATTTAAAGATTTCCGCGATTCGATAAAAGTCGGTTATGAGTTATCGACCAAAGATGTGCAGCTGGACGGTACCGAATTCTTACTGGATGAGATTGTGGTAACGGGAACCAAAACATTCAAGCGTAAGACAGAGAGCCCTGTGATGGTGAATGTTTTGGATAGCAAGACCCTGGATAATCTACAGGTCTGCAATCTTTCAGAAGGCCTGAAATTTCAGCCTGGATTGCGCGTAGAAACAGACTGTCAGACCTGTAATTATACACAATTGCGGATGAATGGACTTCAGGGAGGCTATTCACAGATTCTGATTAATGGCAGGCCGATTTTCAGTCCACTAATGGGACTTTACGGCATGGAGCAATTGCCTGTCAATATGATTGAAAAGATCGAAGTTGTCCGTGGCGGCGGTTCATCATTATACGGTTCAAGTGCGATTGGCGGCACAGTAAATGTAATTACAAAACTACCGCGGACAAATGGTTATGAAATTAATTCTTTCTACCAAAGCATAGGAGGTAAGACCAATGATTTCAATCTTGGTGGCAACGCAACTTTAGTCAACGAGAAAGGCAATGCCGGAACATCGTTCTTCTTCAATAAACGTGACCGTGGCTTTTATGATGCAAATGCTGATAATTTTTCTGAGATACCTAAAATTGAAAATACTTCTTTAGGACTTAATTCATTCTATAAGTTTTCGGATAACCAAAAATTAGAAGTTTCGCTAAGCAATCTAAACGAATATCGATTTGGTGGTGAAATGACTAATAAACCGGCTTATCTGACATTACAGTCTGAAGAACGACATCATAAGATCTGGATGGGAAGTGCAGACTATCAGCTAAATTTTAATCAGGATAAATCGGCATTGATCGTCTATACTGCTTTTCAAAATACCAATAGAAAGCATTACACAGGCGTATTTCCAGATGATCCTGAGGCGATTGAAAACCACCTCAAGAATCCACCCTATGGTGATTCAAAGACGACAACGCTTCAGGGTGGTTTCCAGTTGAACCATGAGGTCAGCAATTTTCTAAATGGCCGCAATGTGCTGACCATTGGATCGGAATATGTGTCGGATAAAGTTTATGATGAAATTCCAAGTTATAATTATTTGGTAGATCAGCATACTAAAGATTGGGGCAGCTTTTTTCAGAGTGATTGGGATTTTGCTCCTAAGTTTAATCTTTTGTCGGGCGTCCGTATTGATAAACACAATTTATTGAATAAGGTTGTAGCTAGTCCACGGATAGCACTTCTTTATAAATATGCTCCAACGACTCAGTTTCGCTTCAGTTATGGCACCGGTTTTAGAGCACCGCAGGCGTTCGACACTGATCTGCATATTGCATTTGCTGGTGGCGGGGTGTCACGCGTGCAGTTATCGCCAGATTTAAGGGAAGAACGTTCAAAAAGTTTTAGCGGTTCAATAAACTATGACAAAGCAACAGAAAAATGGATCGCTGGCTTCACCCTGGAAGGATTTTATACGCACCTGAAGAATGCATTTTTACTGGAGGAAATAGGTGCTGATAATTTTGGAAAGATTTTTGAAAAGCGAAATGGCAATAATGCAACGGTTGCCGGCGGAACGCTGGAATTGCGTGCAAATTATAATAAGAAAGTGCAGTTAGAAACAGGATTGACTGTGCAACGAAGCAGCTATGACAGTCCTGTATCGTATTTGGAAGGAGTCGCGCCGATTAAATCATTTTTGCGCACACCCAATGAGTACGGTTTTGCAAACCTCAATCTTACGCCTAGTAAACCGTGGACAATCAATTTAAACTATGTCTATACAGGAGGTATGCGGATTGCCCATGTCGGAGGTGCAGCTAATTTTCCTGATGACCAAATGGTGCAGACGAAAGCTTTTTCAGAGTTCAATAGCAAAGTCGCCTATGCATTTAATTTATCGAAATATAAAAATATCATTGAACTGTATGCGGGCGTGAAAAATATTTTCAATGCCTATCAAAATGATTTTGATACAGGAAAAAATCGCGACAGCAATTATATTTATGGACCCAATATGCCAAGGACATACTTGGTCGGTGTAAAGATCAAAACACCTTAAGACGAGCATTATCGAAGAATTATGTATTTCCAAGAAATGTAAAATAGGATTTTGGTAAATAAAAAATCCTGCCATATGGATGATGTGCAGGATTTTTGTTTCTTATATTCTCTTTATTCTATTTCAGAACGAATTTAAATCCTAAAGAAAAACGCGATGGCTCGAAATTAGAACCATGAGAAAGATTCCACCAAGGTTTCCAGTCGAAATGCATCGCCAATGGGGCAGAAGGGATTTTGAACTCTAGACCCAAGGCTGGACGGATTGCAAAATCCGTATGTGTTTTTCCATCTTTCCAGTGATAATCGTCATACCAGTCATCATGCCATTTGCCATAATCAATGAAGGAGACCTGCGGACCAACACCAATATACCAAGAAAGACCGCGAGATCCCGGAATACGTTTGTTGTATGAATAATCAACGCCGATAACAGTAATATTGTCTCCAAATAATACTTGTGCGTTCCCGGCATCATTTCCACCAAAATTGTGTTTAATCTGTGGACCGAATAGTGTTTGACCGTCGCCAACGTCTATTCCTAAACCAATAGCTGTGCGATAAGGTGTTTGTGCATTTACTTGCTGATGAGCAATAAATAGTAGTGTAAAAAGTGTTAGAAAAGGTAGAATTACTTTTTTCATGATAAATTAAAAAAATTGAGTATTGAGTTTTCGCTTAGAAAACTTTCGCTGTTGAAACAAATAGTTTGCCAAATATTTTTTTTAATGTTTTGATAAACAATAAATGATCCGTAACTGCTTATCTTTTAATGTGTTTTTTTTGCTGATAATCTAAAAATAAAACCAACTACATGAAAAACAGCCTTTTTCCAATTGCAAAAAGGCTGTTTTTCAATAAATAATTAGCGATGGGACTGTTTTCTATCACTAACTGTTGAAATATTTCGCAAAGAAGGAAACGATAGCGAAATTACAGATCAATATAAAAAAATGAAAACTGGATAGCGTAAGGATGCGATGTGATGCAGGATTGGAAGTGTATATAGAGGACAGGCGTCCACATTTCATGAAAGATTATCTGGAATGGGTTTGGCTTCCATTCGGTGACTCGTCAGTCGTTTGACCCGCAGCAGGAGTTCTTCCGGGCTAAACGGCTTCACCATAAAATCTGAAGCGCCAAGATCAAAAGCTTCAATGACGACTTCTTCTTGTCCCATGTTGGAAAGTACAATAATGGGGATTTTTTTCTCGAGTTTTTTGAGGGAAGAAAGCACTTCTATCCCCGAAGCAAATGGCATCATAATGTCGGTAATGATTAAATCCGGATCGATCGTACTAATCTTTTCAATTGCTTCTTTTCCATTGGTGGTGGCTATAACCTCATGACCTTCCTTCATCAGTTTATATTCAACCGTCCGTAATATCAACTCATTATCTTCTGCAATTAAGATTACCATTTTATTTTTATTATTAAAATACTACTAGGGAAGCCATAACAAGTTTGGATGCTATTCCATATCTTATGATAGGTGTAGCAATATTTTACAATATATGTTTAGTTTCCAGCTTCTGTTTGTGTTTTACATGATCTGAAAATATAGGTAGCAAAGAAGGACTTCAATCGCAAGAAGCTGTCTTGGCATTATTGGAAAAATGATCGTAAAATTGCTTTTGGCTAATATGAAATTCAAAGTCCCCATATGAATTTCTGCGCAAAGATATCATTGTAATAGAAATATTCAATAAAAGAAAAGTATTAGAAGGTAAATTTTATGCTAATATGTTGCTGATAAGTTGTGTAGCCTTTCTTTTTTACAAACTGTAAAGGTTACAAAAAAAAGATTGTAACATTATGTTACGTATAAAGGAGATGATCGTCGACAGATGAATTAACCCTGGATACAAGAATTATTCATTATATTTAGTCAACCTAGTTCATTCGATATGTCATATAATATTCCCGATAATCTGAAAGGTCTTTCTGTAACAGAGGTGAATGCCTCCAGATCTAAACATGGCTGGAATCAATTGAGAGACGATCACAAGAGTACCTGGTATGAACTGCTTGTGGATATCTTAAAGGAACCTATGTTGATTCTGTTAATTATCATCTCTATCATTTATGTCCTTGTAGGGAATTATGGTGAAGCGGTATTTATGTTTGTCGCTATCATTGCTGTTACGGCAATTTCTTTTTATCAGGACAATCGCAGCAAAAAAGCGCTGGAGGAGTTGGAAAAGTTGAATGAACCGTTAAGTACTGTCATTAGAAGTGGTAATGTGATAGAAATTCCCACGCATGAAATTGTTGTCGGCGACCTCTGTATTACAGAAGAGGGCCGAATTATAAACGCCGATGGTCGTATTCTACATAGCAATGATTTTTCTGTCAATGAATCTTCGCTAACGGGGGAGAGTTTTTCTGTCTTTAAGGATAGTAAATCCGAAGATAATCTGGTTTACAGCGGGACCGTGACAGTCTCTGGTCTTGCTGTGTTTGAAGTAACAAAAATCGGTAAAGAGACCCGTGTTGGGAAGATAGGTGAATCGATTAAAAATATCAAAGAAGAAATCTCGCCATTGCAAGTGCAAATTCAAAAGTTTGTAAAAGCAATGGCAATTGTCGGCATCATTATCTTTTTATTGGTATGTCTATACAGTTTTATTGACAGCGGCAATTTAGTTGCAAGTCTGCTCAATGGACTTACTTTGGCCATGTCTGTATTGCCGGAAGAGATTCCGGTTGCGTTTACGACTTTTATGGCACTTGGCGCATGGAAACTCATGCGTGAAGGGGTCATCATCAAAAGAAGTAGTATTGTAGAGACTTTAGGAAGCACGACAGTGATTTGTACAGATAAAACCGGGACCATTACGGAGAATTCGATGCAATTAAAATACCTATACGATTATGCTACTGATACATCCTATGAACAGGAAAGGTTTGATAACGGGGATTTAAGTGAACTTATCGATTATGCGATGTGGAGCAGTGAGCCTGTGCCCTTTGACCCTATGGAAATTACGTTGCATAAAATATATGAAAAAACGCAAAAACAGGATCTCAGAAAGGAATATACACTAACTCATGAATATCCTTTAGAAGGTAAACCGCCGATGATGACCCATCTCTTCGAAAATATAGGAAAAGATCGGATTATTGCTGCCAAAGGTGCACCGGAGGCTATACTCAGTGTATCCAAGCTCTCTGATCATGAGAAAGAAAAAATTAGGGCTATTGTTAAATCCTATGGAGCGCAGGGCTTTCGTTTATTGGGTGTGGGGAAAGCGAAATTCGAAGGAAATAATTTCCCCGCGAAGCAACAGGATTTTGAATTCCAATTTTTGGGGTTGACCGTATTTTATGATCCACCCAAAAAAGGTATTCAAGAGGTGTTCCAAGATATTTATAATGCTGGGATTAAAGTCAAAGTGATTACCGGCGACAATGCCGATACAACTAAAGCAATAGCGACTCAGGCCGGAATTCATGTTTTGTCTCCGCCAGTCAATGGCAGTGAAATAGTGGATAGGTCTGAAACTGAAATTATGGCGATAGCAGAGCAAACAACTTTATTTACTAGAATGTTTCCGGATGCTAAATTGGCTATTGTAAATGCGCTAAAAAAGAAAGGTGAGGTCGTGGCGATGCTTGGTGATGGCGTAAATGATGGCCCAGCATTAAAAGCAGCCCATATCGGCGTGGCCATGGGCAATAAAGGTACTGAAATAGCAAAATCAGCTGCAGCACTGATTATCACAAATGACGATTTACAAAAGCTTATCATAGGTATAGCAGCCGGAAGAAGAATTTATGCAAACATCAAGAAGGCAGTTCAATACATCATTTCTATTCATATCCCCATTATTTTAACAGTTTCCCTGCCTTTGTTTTTAGGCTGGGTATTTCCGCAGATTTTTAGCCCTGTGCATGTGATCTTCCTCGAATTGGTCATGGGCCCCACTTGCTCGATTGTATATGAAAATGAACCTATTGAAAAGGACACGATGCAGCGACCTCCTAGGGCTATGAGCGACACTTTTTTGAGTATAAATGAGCTCGGAATAAGTATTGTTCAAGGCCTGATCATCACCATAGGGATTCTATTTGTTTATCAGTTTGCTGTTCAGCAGGGAGGAACTGAGGAAAAAACGAGGGCAATGGTGTTCGCTACGTTAATCTTTGCTAATATTTTGCTGAGTTATGCCAACCGATCTTTTCATTATAGTATCCTTGAAAGTTTTAAAAATCGAAACTTACTGCTCGTGGGGATTTCGATGGCTGTGCTGCTATTTTTAGCGGTGATACTCTATGTACCGCCAGTCGCCCTATTCTTTGACGTAATGGCACTGAGTGGGTATGAATTGGGAATTGCACTCGCAGTCGCTGCGGTATCCGTTTTATGGTTCGAAATCTATAAATTGGTCAAAAGGATTGCAGCAAAAAGAACGTCTGATGAACCTTGATTTAAGTTGATGATTTAAAATCTATACGGGCAGCGACGAGCTTAGGTAACTACTTTATCCAGGGCAAAGGGATCATTGGAAGATCTAACGATAGGATTTAATATGGCGTTCAATGCGCTCACTTGACGGAGTAATGATTAATATGCCGCAATGATTTCTATATTGATTCGAAGGAAAAAAGTTCTAGGAGCACTATTGAATAAATTTCGAAGTAATCCCTCTTTTCTTGATATAGAAATTCAGCGCTCGACCAGCCTCTGTAGGTCGATCTGTACTTAATATATCGGCGCCGCGATCAATAAATCCGGCATAAACTTGAAAGCCTTTTTTGTCGGCCTGTTTGTCCAAGTTGCCCAGCGTACCCAATATACACATGATGCCGTGGTCATGCAGTACTTTTGTCAATTGAGGGTCCGCTTCCCGTGTTCCAACGAAGGCCAATAAACGATTGTCTGGGATATCCTTTTCATTAAGTCTTGCCAGATCATTTGTCGTATTGATAGAAGCCGAAATCATTAAGTCTCCGGCAAGGCTATGGACTTTGGCTGCCTGGTTGGCACTATACGTAATGATGACTACACTAGATTCTGCGCGTTGTTTACGAATAGCATTGATAACAGCTTCATAAGGCACATCGTTCTTGATGTCTAACGTGAAAATTACCTTTCCTTTTCCCCAGGATAAGGCTTCTTCCAGCGTCGGGATCTTATAGGGCGTTATTTTTTTGTTGTTATCTAATAAACGGAGTTGTTTGAGTTCCGATAAAGTGCTGGCATTTACAGGTCCTCTGCCTGTGGTTGTACGGTTTAATGTATTGTCATGCATCAACACCAATGCTGAATCTTTACTGATGCGGACATCACACTCAACAAGAACAGGCTGCAGACTCGCGTTATATGAAAATGTTTCGATAGCATTCTCAGGGTATCCGGATGCCGGGCCACCACGATGTAAACTGACCAAAGGATAGCGATTATCGTCATAGGTCAGAAACTGATATAATTCCTCTACATTCTGAAGCTGTATACGTTTACCCACTGGCAATCCATCTGTATTGGCTCCATTACGAAAGCAGCTGCTTGCCACAAAGCAGATCAATAAAAGGAAGTAGTGTCGTATACGGATATTCATCATCTATTTATTGTGCTGATTAATTAGATCGGCTAATGTCTCCAAGCTCGTATTTAACTGGTCGATGGTCAGATGTGCCTGTGTGTAGTAGGGTTCCCTCTCGGTCAACTTTTCTTCAATAAATACGCGGAGTTCCTCAGGAGATTTTCCGATCAGAATAGGCCTCTTGTGTAATTTTGATTGAGAAAGGCGATCAAAAAGTGCTTTGGGGGACATCTGTAAATAGACGGTATAACCATTCGCCTTTATCCATTCCATGTTATCAAAGAAACAGGGGGCACCACCACCGGTAGATATTACGGCCGCATTCTCAGCAAATTTACGTAATTGTTCGCGTTCTAAAGCCCGGAATGCGTCTTCACCATGTTGACCAAAATATTCGGTAATACTCATGCCAATTTGTTTTACGATCTCCTCATCTGTGTCAATGAAAGGGAGTTCAAGTTTGGCGGCAAGTTTCTTACCCAGGGTAGTTTTTCCACTTCCCATATAACCAATCAAAAATATAGGTTTAGGCATGTTTGTTATTTGTCTTTACTTAGAAATTTATCTTCAATGGTCTTGGCATCCGGAAAATTATTGTAATGCCATTTTCCCACGACATTGCCTCCCTTTAGCAGCAGTACGCCAGGATTTGCTCTGACCATGCTTTTCAAAGGAATGAGATCGGCATAGAAGATCTCCGCAATTAATTGCATTTTATCACTCAGATATTGAGCGTCTTTGGATGCAGAAGCAGTCAATAGAACAACGCGGAGTCCATTATAATCTTTTGTTAATTGGATGGCTGCCTGGTTGATCTTTTGGATAGCGTCAATATTGGTTGAAGAGAGATCTTTTGCAACGATCACAAGATTATAATAAGGGTTGGCAATGATTTCCTGTGTATGATCTGCACCATCAGCGTCTGTAATTAAGAGATCAGGAATAGGGATGTCATATCCTTTTTTTACTAATCTACTCTCAGGCTCACCTATAATTTCCCATGATTCATCTTCCCATAGTTTATCAGCCATATAGACTTTGTCATTGACCTTTTTTGTCTCGCCCGTCTTTTTATTTTTCATGGTATAGATTTGCTCAAACACATCACCTTGTTTGCCTTCAGGTAATACCATTAATGAAGGTAAGTTGTTGCCAACTTTGTAGGGTAAGAAATCAATAAAGGGGAGGTAGTTTACGGTGTAAACACCAATACCTAAGGAGATGATCGCAGTAATCAAAGTAGCAACGAATTGATTGCCTGATCCTTTGATAATTGATCGTAATTGTTTTCGGTTAAAAAATATAATAAGGATCAACGCCAAGAGCACCAGATCTTTAGAAAATGATTGCCAAGGTGTGAGTGGGATGGCATCCCCAAAACAGCCACATGAGGTAACGACCTCAAAAAATGCCGAATAGAAGGTTAGAAAGGTGAAAAACAGGATCAGCAGCAGCAGGCCCCAAGCAACGGCATTTGCATAGACCCCCAGTAATAACAGTGCTCCTAACAAAATTTCAAAGCCACAGATTACCACAGCGATGGCAGTAGCGTATTCGTTAAAAGCTGTGAGATGAAAGACCTCAAAGTATTCCTGAAGCTTATAGCCAAACCCTGTTGGGTCATTTGCTTTAATAAAACCTGAGAATATGAAAAGAAGTCCCGTAAAAATCCGGCAAAATCCTAAAAGATAATTTGTTTTGGTACGCTGCTGTGTAGCTGTCATAATCCGATTATTGTTATGCGATTCCTAATTTAATTAATGCAAAAACTGCGTAATTGAGCATATCTTGATAGTTGGCATGAATGCCTTCGGAGACAAGGGTTTGCCCATCATTATCTTCAATTTGTTTAACGCGGTGTATTTTCATCAGAATAAGATCCGTCATGGAAGAGACTCGCATATCGCGCCATGCCTCACCATAATCGTGATTTTTGGCAAGCATGAGGTCTCTGGTTTCAGTAACCTTTTCGGTATATTTCTGATTCACAAAGGTAGGATCCAAATTTTCTTCGCCATCTTCACCCAAATCAATCTGAATCATGGCCATGACACAGTAATTGATAATACCGATATATTCGTCAACAATTCCTTCGCCTACCTTGGAAACCTTTTTGATTTCTAGCGTGCGTATACGTTGTGCTTTAATGTAAATCTGATCCGTAATGGAAGATAGGCGCATAATCCGCCATGCCGTTCCATAATCTTTTGTTTTTTTAATAAATAAATCCTGACAATGTTTGATAACACTGTTATATTCCTGAATGGTATCCATATCGTTGATTGAAGAAACTTGATGAGACAAGTTGTGATTACACTACAAATATAATTAGAAAATAATACTTCCAACGGTCAAATGAATGTACAATTTGTGCTTTATTGCTAAAATATAAGCAATAATTTTGGATATTACCACAATTAAAAGTTCGCAATAGCAAGGGGCAGCTGTATTGTGCAAGTGCATGGCGTCAATTTCTCGTTTCCTATAGCCTCAAACGTTTAAATATAGGTAACTTTAGATAAGTTTGATCAGTTTGCATGGTATTGCCAACTTTGAAGATCGTAAAAATATAAATTCATGGATTTTAAACAACCTGTTATTAGAGAAGTAGAGATCATCCGATATGTTCAGCCATTTCGGGAAGGTGGATCTTTACCAGCATTAGTCGATGCCGATGACGGCTTTAGTTATGTTATAAAATTTAGAGGGGCAGGTCAGGGACGAAAAGCATTGATCGCTGAGCTGATCGGCGGAGAGCTGGCAAGATTATTAAAATTGAGAGTTCCCGAAATTGTATTTGCGGAGTTGGACGAATCCTTTGGCCGGACGGAGCCCGATGAGGAAATTCAGGACCTGCTCAAATTTAGTGTAGGCAAAAACCTGGGACTTCATTTTCTGAGTGGAGCCATCACATTTGATGCGAATGTTGATGCTATAGGCGCGGAGGAAGCATCGAAAATTGTCTGGTTGGATTCTCTCTTGATGAATGTTGACCGTACCGTGCGGAATACAAATATGCTGATATGGCATAAAGAACTTTGGTTGATAGACCACGGCGCTTCCTTATATTTCCATCACAGTTGGGATAACTGGGAAGAACAATCCCTAAAACCATTTGTTCAGATTAAAGATCACGTATTGCTGAAAAATGCCAGTATGGTGGAGAAAATAGATCAGGAATACCGTTCTCTTTTTACGGAAGCCGCATTTCGGGGAATATTAGCTGTGGTACCTGATGAATGGCTGGAAGATCCTGAACGCGAGCTTTCGGCTGCCGATGCGCGCGAAGTGTATGTTTCTTTCCTGAACAGACGTGTAGGACATTCATCCATTTTTGTAAAACAAATAGAAGATGCCAGAAAAGACCGTATATGAGTATGCTGTGGTACGTTTAATACCACGAGTGGAGCGAGAGGAATTTATCAATGTAGGTGTAGCTCTTTACTGTCGTAAGCATCGTTTTGCGAAGATGGTTTATCTGGTCAATGAACAAAAGGTCCGATCGCTTTGTCCGGATATCGAATTGGAATTGATTGAGAATCATCTTTCTTCCTTCCAGCGAATCTGCCATGGGGAAAAGGATGCCGGCAAACTTGCGGCACTGGATATGACCGAACGATTCCGTTGGCTGACAGCCAAGCGGAGTACCCTGATTCAATGTTCGGCATCACATCCCGGATTGTGTGAGGACCCCGAAGCGACATTGAAAGAGCTGTTTGAACGATTGGTCCTTTAAGCTGAAAGAATTGCGCCTTTTATTAAGGGGCAATAAATGATGGTCAATGGACTCAAGATTTAATAATAAGGCTTAATCTATCAATATTGTATAGTATATTTGTTTTAATAAACTAGTGAAGATGCATGATTTTTATCAACATATCTATGAACAGCAATTGGCTGTCTTAGAAATGCCTTCTAATAAGAAGATCTGTGGATGGGCTATCCGAATTGTGGATGTGCTCTTCCCGGAGCGAAATTCTGGCGAGATGAAATCGGTCGATGATGTGAAGCTCGCTTTTGAACAATTTGAATTGGAGTTGGAGCAGCTCTTGAGTAAATCCAAGGCTTGTCAAAGCTGCAATCATTCGGAGGTAGCACACCGGTTTTTTGAACGGATTCCGCAGCTTTATGAATTGATGTGCTGGGATGCGGACGCGTTAATGGAAGGAGACCCTGCCGCACAGAATAAGAGAGAAGTCGTACGCACCTACCCGGGATTCTTTGCGATCTGTATCTTTCGTATGGCCAATGAATTACATCGGTTGGGTGTACCTTTGATACCCCGTATATTGACAGAACATGCGCATTCCAAAACAGGGATTGATATCCATCCCGGAGCAACGATAGGTCATCATTTACATATTGACCATGGAACTGGGCTGGTGATCGGCGAAACCTGTACCATCGGTAACTATGTGAAGCTTTATCAGGGTGTAACCTTAGGAGCGTTGAGTGTGGATAAGGTTTTTTCCAATGTAAAACGCCATCCCACGATAGGTGACCATGTGATCATCTATTCTGGAGCCACAATCCTCGGTGGTGAAACACACATCGGCCATCATTCGGTTATCGGCGGGAATGTGTGGTTGACTAGTTCTGTAGAGCCTTATACTACCGTGTATCACCAGGCTTCATCAAAATTTATAGACTCAAAACCAATAATATAGATACCATGGGAAATATCATAGATACCATAGGAAATACTCCCTTAGTAGAGATTACACAATTTCATACAAATCCCAAAGTGCGGATCTTTGCGAAAATGGAAGGGAATAATCCTGCTGGTTCAGTTAAAGATCGTGCGGCGTTAAATATGATCCGTTCGGCAATGGAGCGGGGCGATATTACAAAAGATAGCAAATTGATCGAGGCAACGAGTGGCAATACAGGCATCGCATTGGCAATGATTGCAGGTATATATGGACTTAACCTTGAGCTTGTGATGCCAGCTTCTTCAACGCGGGAGCGAACGCTTACGATGGAGGCTTACGGGGCGAAAGTTACTTTATTGGAATCCATGGAAATATGTCGCGATTATGCAGAGGAAAAAGCCGAAAAAGAAGGCTATTTTATATTGAATCAATTTGCAAATCCAGATAATTACGAAGCGCATATCAAAACAACGGGACCTGAAATCTGGCGCGATACCGAAGGCAAAATTACGCATTTCGTCAGTGCTATGGGGACTACTGGAACAATTATGGGAAACTCCATCTATCTGAAGAAAAAAAATGCAGCCATTCAGATCGTAGGCTGCCAGCCCACACCTGAATCCTCCATACCAGGCATACGGCGTTGGCCCGAAGCCTATCTGCCAAAAATTTTTGATCCAAGCAGGGTCGATCGCGTCATTGATATATCCCAGCAGGAGGCTACAGCGCTTGCTCGCGAGCTCGTTAAGCGTGAAGGCGTTTTTGCAGGAATGAGTACCGGCGGAGCTTTTGCCGGAGCACTAAAAATTGCCAATGAAATCGAAGAAGGTCTTATTGTCTTTATTGCCTGCGACCGTGGGGATCGCTATTTGAGTTCAGATCTTTTTGGCTAAGAACCAATACGAACAATACCAAGCCCACTATCGATCTTTGCTTACTTAAAGCGATCTATAGTGGGCTTTTTGCCGCTAACCATCAGCGCCAAATGTGAGTAGATTGCTGTCGGGATCCAAAATCGAAAACTCACGCTGCCCCCATGGCTTAGTTTCAAGTTGGCCATTGGGATGGATGGCAACGCTATTTTCTTGAAAAGATTGATATAAACGATCAATATCGTCTGTACGGATATAGACCATCCCATAATTTTCTTCGGGTGGAAGTTCTTGGAATTCAAAAAAATGAATTTCAATATGGTCTTTTTTTAGCATCAGGTAACCTTCGTAATCGACTGTTTCACATAATGAAAATCCAAGTTTATGTAGATAAAAATCTTTTGTGATGGTTTTGTTGCGCATGGGCAGTTTGGGATGAATGGCTGTCAGTGTCATCTGTATATAATTAATAAGTCGAGTTTAATCCATATGAATAACCTAGTTGAAATATAATCATTTATCGTAATACTTTAATCTCGTTTCTGTTAGGTTTGCTCGTTTTATGCCTGATTTTTTTAGAGTTTCTTGACCTGTAATTTTTTATTCATAACATTTGGTTATGACTTATTTGTAATTGTGTCTTTTAAAATAATTAAGAGTTATTCAATTTTGTACCAAATCAAGGTATCATTGTCATGGACAAAAAAATAAATACAGCAATTCGTTACCGACAATTGCTCAATCGCAAAGTATCCGTTCGGGAAATCATTTTTATCGTCTTATTCATCTTGTGTCTAACACCATTCATTTCAGCACCGCTGGCCTTATTATTGGGCATTATCGTGGCGCAATGGATCGGCCACCCCTTTTTGGCAATCAATCACAGGGCTACACAGATTTTATTGCAGATCTCTGTCGTTGGACTTGGATTCGGGATGAATATCGACTCGGCTATTCAGACTGGGAAGCAGGGATTTGTGTTGACCGTTATTTCCATCATCGGAACATTGTCATTGGGGTATCTCCTGGGGAAGCTGCTTAAGTTGGAAAAGGTGACTGCTTATTTGATTTCCGTTGGTACAGCAATTTGTGGCGGAAGCGCTATTGCCGCGGTGTCACCGACCATAAAAGCCAATGAGAAACAGGTCAGTGTGGCCTTAGGAACGATTTTTTTACTCAATGCCGTCGCTTTATTTGTCTTTCCGGTCATCGGTCATTTGCTTGAACTCACACAGACACAGTTTGGTCTATGGTGCGCGGTCGCTATACAGGATACAAGTTCAGTAGTTGGCGCAGCGGGTAAATATGGCAATGAGGCACTGCAGGTCGCGACGACAGTGAAATTAACAAGAGCCCTGTGGATTATTCCAATCGCATTTTTAAGTGCATTAGCTTTCAAAACCAAGGGAGCAAAAATTAAAATACCTTATTTTATCGGGCTATTTGTGCTGGCCGTTATCTTAACGAGTTATATCCCTTTTTTTCAACATATCGGAAGCTATGTTGTCCATATTTCCAAAATGGGGCTCACCTTGACGTTGTTTTTGATTGGAGCAAGTTTGTCTAGGGAAGTCCTGTTGTCTGTAGGCTTTAAGGCTATATTACAGGGCGTAATACTGTGGCTGGGCCTATCAATACCAGTGCTTGTCTATATCTATTTTTGTCTCTAGGAATCTAAAGTATATCGCAGCATAATCATATCTTTCAATAATGTGCCGTTTTCATAAATAGGCCGCTCATAATTTTCGATGAAAAAATCTTTACGGATAGCGTATTTAACAAAGCCATTTCGTTCATAAAAACGGATTTGGGCCAATCCGCAATCTGCAGTGCCAACAATTAGGTTAGGATATTGCTGGTAGTTCGTTTTGATAAACTCAAGTAACTGACTTCCCAACCCCATGGATTGAAAGTCTGGCGATACAGCGATATTTTTAATTTCCAAGGTTTCAGAATCGACTGGATATAAACAGAAAACAGCGATCGGCTTTGCTGTTTCAAATACAACATAAACTAGAGAGTCATAGAGGTATTTGTCGATCGCAGCAACTGTTTCGTCTGCTAAAAGCAACAAATCATAAGGGTAATCCTTATGATTTGTGATAAGTTTTATTTGAAAGCTATCGCGCATTTATAAAGATTTCGCTAACTGCCTTGCGTCTAAAGCCTGAATTAATTAAAATGATATAAGAAGATAACATCACCCACGTAAGCCGGTTTTGCACTGTCTTTGATTTTCAATGTAGCTTCAATGGTAACTTTAATAACCCCTCTCAAATTGACGACCGATTTTACTTGCGTATGTAGCTGTACAGCATTGTCAACCAAAACGGGTTGTGCAAAACGCAAATTCTCAATCCCATAGTTGATCTCCATTTTAACATTCCGTACTTCAGCAATCTGTTTCCATAAATAAGGAATGAGTGACAAAGTCAGATAGCCATGGGCAATAGTCGATTTAAAAGGACTTTCAGTTTTTGCTTTTTCGCTATCCAAATGAATCCATTGATGATCAAGGGTTGCATCCGCAAATTGATTAATTTGTTTTTGATCAATAACATGCCATTGGGATTCGCCTAATGATTTTCCTTCAAAGGCTTTGTACTCTTCATAATTGTTAATTATTGTCATATGTGATCTCTTTATCGCGTTTTGTTGGTATCGATCCCCTAATTTACCAAGAGGAGATATGAATTAGTGGCTAAATATAGCTATAGTTTTAGGAATCCTATGCATTTCCTTTATTCAAATGATCATCAAATCAAATATCCACGAGTTTGGTACACCAACACTGATGAAGATAAACTGGATATTCCATGCAGTCTTTAAAGAACAAATTATTTACATAGGGCCGGCAAAGCTTGTTTATCCTCAATGCGACTGCATTGTCTGCGTATTACCATAGGTATTTTCAACGTAGGATCTGAAATTTTCGAGTATGGCCTGCCATCCATTGCGTTGCATATCAATGGGGTTTTCCGATTCTGCATCGAAAACTACGGTGATATCTGTGCCGGACTTTTTTGAATGGAAGCTGACTTCAACATGACGGCCATCAGGCATGACATAGGCTATTTTTTTAAAAGGATCCAAAGCGGTATAGGTACCTTCAAAATCAAAACCCATAGATCCATCTTTTGCCTCCATGCGGTTTTTGAACTTTCCGCCAATGCGTAAATCATTGATTGAACTTGTACAGTGCCAATCATCTGAAGCATGGTTCCATTGCATAATATCCTCCGCTGAGTTATATGCATTCCAGATCGTTTCTACGCGTACGTTGATATGGGTTTCAATCTTTATCTGTTCCATATAATGTTAATAATGTTCTCTAAGTAATAACAGGAAAATTTGTGTTTTGTTATATCTGTTGCCAGATAAATAGCAAGATATAATAAAAAGTGTAAAGCTGAAACTTATTTTAACCTAACTAGACGGTTTTAATAGAGTTTTGTTAACTTTAAGATATTTAAGACTTAAACATCATTTATATGTCCTCCAAATTGCTTGTTATCTTCTTTTTTCTGTTTTCTCCAAGTTTGATTTTTGCGCAGCAGTATAAAACCACAACTGATGTTGCTTATTGCAAACCAGATGAACCAGATTCTTATAAGAAAGAACGTTGTAAATTGGATATCTATATCCCGACTGATCGTAAAAATTTTGCTACCATTGTCTGGTTTCATGGCGGCGGTCTAGAGGGAGGAAACAAATTTATTCCCCTTGAACTTAAAGAGAAAGGTGTGGCGGTAGTGGCGGTCAATTATAGGCTGAGCCCAAAAGTCAAAGCACCTGGTTATATCGAAGATGCTGCAGAAGCCGTCGCTTGGACGTTTGAGCACATCGCTAGCTATGGTGGTGATCCTTCAAAGATTTATGTATCAGGTCATTCCGCAGGTGGGTATCTGGCTTTAATGGTTGGCTTGGATAAACATTATCTTCAAAAATATGGTGTTGATGCAGATCGCATAAAAGGGCTGGCGCCGATTAGTGGACAGACTAATACGCATTATACAATTAAAAAGGAACGTGGTGAATCAATGGTGATCCCGCAGATTGATCAGTTTGCGCCGCTCTCATTTGCACGGAAAGATGCACCTCCAGTTCTCCTGATTACTGGCGATCAACAATTGGAAATGGCTGCACGATTCGAAGAAAATGCACATTTGGCAGCAATCTTAAAGCAGGTAGGGCATACCAAAACCTCGTTGTACCAGCTGCAGGGCTTCGATCATGGGGGCGTCTATGCTCCCGGCTGCCTACTGATGATGAACTGGATCGGCAGGCTTGAAAAATAGTTTTGATGCATTCAAAAGACGGACGGAAATGCAGTGGACCAAAATGTTATAAACAAAATAAAAAATATTACAATTGTCCATTCGAAAATTCTACCGACATTTACCTCCAAAGTATATACCTTTACTTTGCAAATTTTAATCCGTTATGTGGGCGAAACGCAATATCGTTTTTATAATCTGTATGCTGGGGCTTTTTTTAGCACCAAATAGGTTATTTGCCTGCCATGAAACGTCAGAAAGGCCAAAACAGGAAGAAAAATCCTGTTGTCTGGATGAAAAACAAACGACAAAGGATGCTGAAACTGGAGATTGTTGTAAAGATGGAACAGCTGAGTCGAAAAAATCAGATCGCCATGCAAACGACTGTGGTAAACACTGCGGTGAAAAATCATGCCGTACATCTCCGCAATGCAATCCTATCGTTTCAGTGATCGAAGCACAGTCTATTTTACCCTTGTATGCTGATGCTTTAAATTCTTATGCGCGCTATAAACAACCTTATTGCGCAGATGCCTATTTTTCCATTTGGCAACCTCCTCAGATAGCTTAATAATAAACTGATAGCCCGTGCTATGTCTTTTTGGGTAGATTGTTCTATCCAATACCCCGTTTATTTAGCTTATGAAAACCCCTGTTGATCCATTGGATTAAAGACTCGAACGCAGCAAATCGCTGCAACTGGGGTTTTCGTCAGTATTTTTTATCTAAAACATATTATGATCATGAGATTAATTCCATTATTTGGTTTAGTAACCCTAGCATTACTATCCAACGAAAATACCTATGCACAAATTAAAAATGCAAAGATAGCAACTGCAAAAATTCTTGGAAATACGACGGCTGCTAAAACGATAATTGAAAAAGAAGGCAGCACCAAGTCCGCTAAAGTCGACTGGAACCAGACCACCAAACTTGCGGTTATTACCTATGACTCTTCAAAGACAAGTGAGGATGAGGTTCTTAAACGTGTTGCCTTAGTGGGATTCGATAATGAAAAGTTCTTGGCTCCAAATGATGCTTATGCCCAATTGGCAAAAGCTGAACAATATGAAAGAGTGCTAAAGCCAGCATCAAAAAATCGAGCTGAACAACAGGCCGATCATAATAATCATAGTCAGGGCGGGCAAATAGCAGATCATGTTTCAGCTGCGGAGAAAGCAAAATTAGCAGATGAAAAGACCGCATTTGCGCAATTGGTAAATTCTTACTTTGCGCTAAAGGATGCTTTGGTGAAGACAGATGCAGTGGCGGCAGCAGCTCAAGCAGAGACATTTCAAGCTGCAATCAAAACTGTCGATATGAATAAACTTAGCCACGATGAACATACCATATGGATGAAGGTTATGAGTAAGCTGGCAACCGACGCGACAGGTATAAGTAAAAATAAAGATGTTGCTAAGCAACGTGTGGCATTTGCATCTCTTTCAAATGCTATGTATGAGCTGCTGAAGGTGAGTAAATTGAATGGTCCTATTTATTATCAGCATTGCCCGATGTTTAATGAAGGCAAGGGAGCGCATTGGCTAAGTAAGGAGAATGCAGTGAAAAACCCATTCTTTGGTGCGCAAATGATTAGTTGTGGAAGTATAGTAGAAACGTTAAACTAATCGCCCTCCCTATGAATTATTTTCATGTTGTTATAGCAGTCGCTTTGTTTTCATTAGCTGCTTGCAGCGGCTCGGAAAAGAATACCAATGTTAAAGATCAAAAGGAACCGGCAGCTTCTGCGATTGGTTTATCTGCACAGTCAGTTCAATATAGACGGGGTGATCTTGTGCCGACGGAACAGGTTTGTATGGTCAATGATGCTTTTATGGGAAAAAAACAATTGTTGGTCAGACACCAGGGGCGGGATTATTATGGTTGTTGTGAAATGTGCAAAAAGCGTATACCTCAAGAAGCTGCGGTACGTGTCGCAATTGATCCGTTCTCTAAGAAAGAGATCGATAAGGCCACGGCTTCCATTGCGATTACCGGAGATCAGGGAGAGGTTTCTTATTTTGAGAATGAAGCAAATTATAGAAATTACATTAAAAATCTAAACCTATAAATACACTTAATTATGAAAGAGTTTATGCTAATTGTGGCGATCGCTCTGATATTCGTTGCATGCAACAATTCAACGTCGAAAAATACACATGCAGATCATATGGTCACTGTTGCTGAGGATACCGCAACGATAGCTGTCAACAAAAGCGAAGGCGATACCGCTTTGACTAATGAGGTGGCCGACGTAAGTAATACAGCTGCAAAAATAGAACCGTCGGCAGGGAAAGTTGATCTAGCAACGGCTAGCAATCCTTTTGCAGGCTTGTATAGCGCCTATTTTGAACTGAAAGATGCATTGGTTAAGGATAATGGAGCAGCTGCACAGATAGCCGCGAAAGGAATCCAGGCTGCCATTGAAAAAATTAATAGCGAACAATTGGATGCTGTTCAAGGAAAACTTTGGAAAGAATACCAACGGAAATTGGCTTTCGATGCAGAGCATATTGCTGGAATTAAGGAAAATGAACATCAGCGCGAGCACTTTGTGACCCTTTCCAAAAATATGTATGTGTTGATGAAATCGGTTAGACTGGGAGCTCCAGTCTATTATCAGCATTGTCCGATGTATCAGGAGGGAAAAGGGGCAAATTGGCTCAGTAAACAAAAGGCAGTTCAAAATCCTTATTTGGGTAGATCAATGCCGAGCTGTGGATCTACCGTAGAAATAATACAATAGCGCGATGAAAAGTTTATTTGAAGAACTGCCTAGTTTACATCCGCTATGGGTACATTTTCCAATTGTGCTTTTACTGATGGCTTTGTTTAGCCATGTCGGAGCTTTATGCTTAAAAAATCACCGACGGGCTTTATCTCTGCTGACTTTTGGATTGTTATTGTTGGGATCACTGGGAGCTTTTGCAGCTATTCAAACCTCAACCCATATTTCGGGAGAAGCAGATGAAAATGCCTTTGCGGTTTTTGAGATCCATCAACGTTTTGCCTGGATCAGCTTTTGGCTTGCAAGTAGTACAACAGTCCTGCATTTTGTTGGATTGCGAAAAGAGACAAGTGCCTGGATAAACTATTTGATATTGATTTTGTTGATAAGTTTGTCGGTGACACTGTTTATCACGGGGCATCACGGTGCGAGACTGGTCTACCAATATGGCGTAGGACCGATGGGAAATGGAATACTAATCAATTAAATGAATGAACATGCTAAAAAAGAGTAATATATTAACGGTTGTTTTACTATTGATGGCACAACTGACAGTACTGGCCCAGAAAGTGGTTCGTCATGACCTTTACGTACGGGATACAATTGTCAATTATGCCGGCAAATCAAAACGGGCAATCGCTGTAAATGGACAGATTCCGATGCCTACACTGACTTTTACAGAAGGAGATACGGCGGAAATTGTTGTTCACAATGAGTTAAAAGAGAGTACTTCGCTACACTGGCATGGTATTTTTCTGCCGAACAAAGAAGACGGCGTGCCACACCTGACGCAAGAACCTATAAAGGCGAATTCGACTTATACCTATCGTTTTCCGATAATTCAACACGGTACACATTGGTATCATTCGCACTCGGGCCTACAGGAACAGATCGGTATGTATGGTAGCCTTATCCTCAACAAGCGTGCTGATGATAAGACTTTCCGAAAAGGAATTGATGATTTACCCACGATTCCCGTCATATTGAGTGAATGGACAAATTATAACCCCGATAACATTCAGCGGATGCTACACACGGCCAATGATTGGGCCGCGATAAAAAAAGGGGCTACACAATCGTACGTTGAAGCTATTAAAGAAGGGAAGTTTAAGACGAAAGTCACGAATGAATGGAAACGTCAGCTTGCGATGGATGTCAGTGATGTTTATTATGATAAGGTCTTGATGAACGGGGCTCATTCCACGGATTTAAAGTCGGTGAATGGTAAGGCATTGAAAGCAGGAGATAAAGTGCGTTTACGGATTTCCAATGGTGGTGCTTCGTCTTATTTTTGGCTGCGCTATGCGGGCGGTAAAATTACCGTTGTTGCAAATGATGGGAATGATGTGGTACCTGTTGAGGTCGATCGATTAATGATTGCAGTGTCGGAGACTTATGATGTCGTTGTAACAATCCCAAATGAAGGTACAGCTTACGAGTTCATGGCAACAACAGAAGATCGAACACAATCTGCGAGTTATTTTGTCGGAAATGGCATCAAACAGTTGATTTCCCCACTTCCCCGCCTTAAATATTTTGAAGGGATGAAGATGATGAACGACATGATGAAGATGAATGGGGATCTCAATGATATGGGTATGAAGATGAGTCTGAATCAGATGGACATGAATGTGGTGATGTATCCCGAAATTACAGGTGATGGAAAGAAAAAAGAAGATCACAACAAACATAGCGGTATGGATCATGGACAAATGAACATGGACGAAGATCCTAATCGTTATAATGCCAATGCATTGGGTGATATTGTCACGCTAAACTATGCGATGCTGGAGTCTCCTCAAGCGACTGAACTGCCTAAAGAAGCGCCGATACGAGATCTCAAATTTACCCTTACAGGAAATATGAGTCGTTATGTATGGAGCATGGACAATAAAATTCTCTCTGAAACGGATAAGATACCTGTAAAAAAGGGCGAGGTATTACGCATTACCATCTATAATAATTCAATGATGCGTCATCCGATACATCTGCACGGTTTTGATTTTCGATTGCTGAATGGTAAAGGGGCAAAAGCACCACTGAAAAATGTGGTTGATATCATGCCAATGGAAACGGATACAATCGAATTCCTGGCGAATGAAGAAGGGGACTGGTTTTTCCATTGCCACATTCTGTATCATATGATGGCCGGGATGAATCGCGTTTTTGCTGTAGACGATTATAAAAATCCCTATCTTCCGGACAAAGCTAAAGCCTATAAAGAATTGCAGATGGAAAGCAATATGACTCATTTCATGGCGCAAAATGACTTTGCTACCAATGGAAATGACGGTCAGGCGATGTTTCAGAATGCCCGTTGGCAACTTGGTTCCGAATGGCGATTGGGTTATAACGATATGCATGGCTATGAGGTAGAAACCCATTTGGGACGATTCTTTGGGAAAATGCAATGGTTTATGCCTTTCGTTGGTTTTGATTATCGCTACCGCCGCATGGGCGAGGACGAACACGAGAAAAATATTTTTGGGCAAGCCAATAAAAAAGATAGCCGCAAAGCTGTAAGCCTCGGTTTTATGTACACTTTGCCCATGTTGGTCAATTTTCAGGCGGAGGTGTATCACGATGGTATTGTGCGGCTGCAGCTGATGCGTGAAGATATCCCGATCTCGAGAAGGATCCGCGGCGATTTTATGGTCAATTCAGACTTAGAATATATGGCAGGACTTAATTATGTCATCACCAAAAATATGGCCTTTAGAACGCATTACGATAGTGATATGGGCTTTGGTGTGGGCTTGTCATTAAATTATTAACAAGTAGATTTTATTGGAGTTTTAAAAGGGGGCTTTGCGCACGCGGAGACCCCTTTTCTTGTTTGGTTAAAACAGGGAGCAAATACCAGATAGATTCTGAAATAAAACAGATTTCAAACTTACATTATACGGAATTAAACCGGACTTTATACGCTTTCATCCGAATGAGGTCCCTATAAGGTCCGTATGAAGTCCCTATAAAGTCCCTGTTATTTAATAAAAAAGTACCGTATTGTTTGCTCCTTATGAGGTAAGAGTTTGTAAAATCTGTTAACCAAAGAGAAAATCATAAAGTCGTAAGTTTCTCATCGTGTCAATCGATGTGTTTGTATGGGTAAAAACACCGTTTGTAGAAATAATTTGGTAATTAATAAGATAATCTTTAGAATTATCAATAGTTAGGGAAGAAGATCTTTTATCATCCGAATGAAAGTATTCAGTCCAAGTTCTGACGGTGAATCTGACCATTAAATATATTTTATGATGATGAATACAGCATATAGACAAAAGAGTTTAGGGATTATAAGTGTATGTTTACTAATAGCATGCTTCTTATTCTCATGTAAAAAAGATACGCCAGATGTTCCGGTAAAAAGAAATGAAAAATGGAGAACCCAAGCTAAAACGGATAGCATGGGGAATCAATACTATGTAGTGAGTACACTGGATAATACTTTGGAAGTCCGGGTCGATAATAAGGATGGGAAGACGATCTTTTCAGAAGTTTGTCCGACAATTGAAGCAAGTGAGATTCCTGAAAATTCGAGTAAGCTTTTTACCTATCTTGTTGCGCCTAGTAAATATATCAATGCCAATCATGCTACGCTTTCATTACGTCTCATTCTTGATGATTTGGAAATTCCGAGTAAATTCGTTCAACTTCTTGCCAATATAGATCTAGATACTAAAAAAATTTATACTAAAAAGTATAAGGTTGAAAAGCCTCTAGATTGGTCCTATGTCGATTATAATATTTCTTTGGTCCAATGGTATCAAAACTCGTTATTGGTTAGGGAGGGAACAGATAAAGACCTCAATAGAGGAGGTAGTTATATGGGGCTAGGGCAACGTGGAAGTCAATTGGTCTGTTATGAGCGGGATTTTTCCATTCGTTATACCAAGGATATAGATGCTTCTGATGCTTACTATCCTTCTGGTGGTTTATCGAATATACCGATTAACAACTATGAATATATGCTGTTCTTAAATGACGGCTACGTGGGTCGGATGCAAATAGTCACCAGTGTAGAGGATAAGTGGTCTGGAAAACAGGTTATTATCTGGCGAGATAACCTAAAGGAGACAAATAATATTCCGGCAGATTATTCTGTGAAAATTACCGATTATAATATTCAGAATAATGTGGTAAGTGCTAGTTATAATATCTATGATGAAAAGGGACAGTTAAAAGAGAAGAGAAGTAGAAAATGGGCAATCGGTAATGGAATGCCACTTGGTAGTTAATAGTGACAAAATCGTTTTTATTCTTCATACTTATGATGGTCGTCATGTTTGGGAGGTAGGTGTGGTCCGAGGTGGTACAAGCTGTGGTGAGCAAAATCCTGACGGTACTTGGAAAGGGGAGGCGAAGAAAATTATTCAAATCCTTAAATAAATATATCATGAAAATATTTGTTAAAATTCGGAATATTAGTATTTTATTGATATTTCTGATTGCTGGTTGTGACAAAAAAGGAAATCCGTTGCCTTCTGATATTATATTCACTGCACAATTGAATGGTATTAAATATAAGGATGTAATGCCGATGGTAATTCCGCCGGGCGCAAAAAGAACTCCAGTTTTGGAAATTGTACAGGGCGATCACAGTTATATTAACATTCGGTCCTCTTTAAAACCGGAAGATGACAGTGACAAACGTGGAGACTTTTCATTGAATATAAGAGTTTCTTTAAGCGAGCAGATAGAGTTGAATAAAAAATATTCCTTTAGTCCAATAGCTGGCAAAGAGAAGGTGACTGGTTCCGACAACTTGATCTATCTGGAAGGAGCAAAGCAATTTGTTTCCATTTCTTCCACTTCATTCAATGTGGATACGAAGTATTATGGAACTGGCACTTTAGTATTAACTGAATATGATCTTGTCAAAAATAAGGCAAAAGGCAAGGTGGAGTTTGTTATTCCCTATGACAATTGGGATACAAATATAAAGGATCTTAAGATGTCAGGGGAATTTCATTGCTGGATTCAAAACGCTAACTTTTATATCAGAAAATAATGTTGAATAAAATGATATAACTAAGCAAACTGATCTTAAATGAGAAGTGAAATTATTTGGGGAAAATGGTATACACTGTATGTTCGGGTGGTCGTGCATATAATTTTTTGGATGCTGGTCTTTTGTACGTATTATTTTACCTATAGAAGGTTAGGCGGAAGCTATATCTGGATTTTGGTGGCGAAAGAACTGTTTGTTACAACTTCCCTGTTCTATTCTGGTATTTGGCTTGTTTCAAAATGGGTAGAAAATAGAAAAGGATTCCCTGTCATAATATTTATTGTCTTATCGTATATCTGGTGGCTAAATATTACCTATTTGGTATGCGATATGCTCAACGATTTTGGATTGAAGGAAGGTAGTGGTTTTTATAAGTATGTAAATTTCTTTACCAGTGATGGCTATTTTGGTATTTATCAACTTAAAAAATTTCCTAGTGCATTTCCAGATTTTTTGACCCTTGTATCTCTTCCGTTAGCACCAAAATTGATTAAGCTTCTTATTGCCCAAGGTAACAAAGTACTCTTGTTGGAAAAGGATCAGACAGAACTGAAACTCGAAAAAGCAAAGTTAGAATTAAAGAATACTAATCTAGAATTGGATAAAGCAAGTCTGGAACGAGATAACCTTAAAATGGAATTGGAAATCCTTAAATCTCAGATTTCTCCCCATTTTTTATTTAATACATTAAATAGCGTTTATAGGCTAGCGGAAAAAAGAGAAACCAGTACCGCTGATACCATTATGAAATTGTCGAATATGCTGCGGTATATGCTCTACCAGGCTAATGATGATAAAATATTTATTGTTAAAGAAATTCAGTTTTTAAATGATTATTTGGATCTTATCCGGATCAGATTTGGTGACAGTGTTAATCTAAATTTTAATATAACGAGGATAAATGAGCCTTATCGAATCGTACCGCTGATCTTGTTGCCATTTATTGAAAATGCGATCAAACACGGGCCAGATAGAAGCAGAAAGGATGCCTGGATTGATGTTTCATTAACAATAGAAGATGGTATTTTAAGATTCGTTGTTGCAAATGGCGTAAACAAAAACAGTGCTGAATCACCCCAAGGCGGAATTGGATTACAGAATGTTAAAAGGAGACTGGAACTTCGATATAAGGATAGGTACACGTTAAACATGTCCGATAATCTGAATAGCTACTCCGTAGTACTTGAAATTAAATTGTAATAAATCGTGCGATCTTGGCTTTTGGTAGAGGTGTACTCTGAGAGAAAAAGACCCTGCATAGGCCAGACTACAAGAATAGCTTTTGTAGAATCTGTACGTTTTTATAGATAGAAAGTTTATGATAATTTTTATAATTTACTTATATGTTTTGTTGTAAATATTTTTAATAAATTTAATCCTATGGTAAATGAGGAGTGAGAATATTTGGGGAAAATGGTATATACCTCCTGTCAGGGTAATCTGTCATGTTGTATTCTGGGCTTTGGTGTGCACTATTTACTATTTAACTTTCCTGAGATTAGGTGGTTCATATATTTGGGCATTTGTAATTAAGGAACTTATTGTTACAACAAGTCTTTTTTATTCTGCCACATGGTTAATTTCTAAGTGGGTGGCAAAAGGACAGGTAATACCAATTTTGCTTTTTTTTATATTTTCCTATTGTTGGTGGCTGGCATTCACATATATTACATGTGACTTGTTGAAGAATACGGTTCCATCTACAGATGAACGTATATATAGATATGTGAATTACTTTCTTAAAGATGGGTTTTTAGGCATATATAACCCTGATAAAGCACCAGTACTAATTTTAGACTTTTTATTTCTGGTCTCATTACCTTTGACACCCAAATTAGTTAAATCAATTGTAGAACACGCAAATATAGTGTTAGTAATGGAAAGAAATAAGACCAGATTAGAGCTTGAAAAATCTATTTTGGAGCGAGATAATCTGAAATTGGAGCTAGAGATATTAAAATCTCAGGTGGCTCCACATTTTCTTTTTAATACATTGAATAGTATCTATAGATTGGCTGAAAAGGATTCCCCGAAAACCGCGGAATCAATAATGCAGCTCTCTAACATGCTTGGATATACGCTATATCAAACCGATGACGATAAAATATATCTGTCAAAGGAAATTCAATTCCTGCGCGCGTACCTTAATCTGATTACAACTAAGTTTGAACAGTATGTAAAATTAGATTTTCAAATAGATGAAATTAATGATCCTTATTGGATTGTCCCGCTTATGCTTCTACCATTTATTGAAAATGCTATTAAACACGGTCCCGAACGAAGTAGAATTAATGCTTGGATTAAAATATCATTAGGTTTAAATGATGGAATTTTAAATTTTGTAGTTGCAAATGGTGTAAATAGAGATAGTAAAGAGCCTCCAAAAGGGGGGATTGGCTTACAAAACGTCAAAAGAAGATTAGAATTGAAATATAGTAACAAATATTCTCTGGATATTAAAGAAGAGCCTGATAGTTACACTGTTTTTTTGAAAATTGACATGAATAATTGAGAGAAATGATTAAATGTATTGTAATTGATGATGAAGAATTGGCGCAAGATATACTTGTGTCGCATTTAAGGAAAATTCCTAATGTCGAAGTGTTAGGGGGCTATAGCAATGCGCTAGACGCTATGGCGATTGTAAAATCTAATACAGTCGATCTTGTTTTTTGTGATATACGGATGCCAGATCTAGATGGAGTAACGTTTCTAAAAAGCTTGAAAAATCCACCGTTATTTGTATTTGTGACTGGGGATCCAAATTATGCTATTGAAGGATATCAATTAAATGTGCTAGATTATGTTTTAAAGCCCTTTGGAGTAGAAAGACTTATTCAAACTATTGAAAAGGCTGAGGCATTTCTAGAATCCGAAAGAAATAATAAATCCGGATTGAATTTTCTGATAATCAAGGATAGATCAAATATTATTATTACACCATACAATGAAGTATTTTATATCAAAGGCGATAAAGATTATGTGCTGATTGAAACCTTAGAAAAAAAATATAATGTTTGGAAGAAGCTGATTGATATGGAAGAAGCCTTGATCGGTGCTAAACAGTTTATTCGCGTTCACAAATCCTATATCGTTAACTTGGATTTTGCCAAAAGAGTGGAGGGAAATGTTATAAAAATGAGGGGAAGTCTTGACGATATTCCAATAGGAGGTCAATATAAAATTGAACTGTACAAACGTTTAGGAATAAGCTGAAATTAGATCC
Source organism: Sphingobacterium sp. (assembly GCA_031286695.1). Taxonomy (GTDB): domain Bacteria; phylum Bacteroidota; class Bacteroidia; order Sphingobacteriales; family Sphingobacteriaceae; genus Sphingobacterium. The sequence continues at coordinate 48,437 of JAITTY010000017.1, forward strand.
TGTTTAAAAGCATCTGGTTTAAAAAGGTTATGACTTCTGCGGGTTTTCATCAGTTTATATAATAAAGCGAATAGGGACACTTTATTACATAAATTGTTTTTAATTTCAGAGATATGGATTTTTAGGTATTTCGACTAGCTTATATCCCTCTTTCTTTAGCGATTCCTGTAATTCTATGTCTGGAAGGGTTTTAAATATGATAATGCTTAAAGACTGACTTGGTACTATGCCCAAATTTGATAAGAAATCCCTGAGACCTTTTTTGAGGAGAATTTTTCTAAACTTCTTCTCAGACTTTAACGCGGGTATTTTTTCACTTCCAGGGAACCAGAAATTTGGATTGAAACTTTTGATCGCTACCATGGGCAAATTAATACCGGCTGCAAATTTTTCCATTTCTCTTTCGGAGACCTTATAGACGAAATTGCCCACAGCTTCGTAAGAAAAACGGTTCTTCCATATTTTATTTACTAAACTATATTTTATCTTCTCTAAAACATTGGTCATAAATAACAGAAAGGGCATTTTCATGATTGGATCTTGTGGCTCAATAATAACTATTCCTTTTTTTGCTACGCGGATCATTTCATAAAGAGCGGCATAGGGCCGTGGAAAATGATGATAGGTCTCTTTACATAAAATATAGTCTATGCTACTATTTTCGAACGAGAGATTTTCTGCATTTTCGGCCGAGTAGTGTTCAATAATGCCAACTTCTTTAGATACGGCAAGAAATTCGTCACTTATATCGGAAGCAATTACATGCTGAACGCCATTTTCGATTAAATAATTTGCATCATGCCCGTAAGCGTCACCTACGGTCAGCCAAGATGCATTCTTATATTTTGTAATGGGTTTGACACATTCAAAAAACTGATTTTGTAACCAATGGTTTATTGTACCTTTATATGTTTTTATTCCATTTAGCAAGGCTATCTTCTGTTTTTTTTCGGGGAAGAGATTCGTATACCAATTGGAATGTCTATTGTAACTGTCTTCTTGAAATGGTTTTATACTTTCCATATATTTGATTGCTTTGAATCGTATAAAATACCATCGAACTCTCGATTAATCAAAAAATCTCGACCAACGCCATTTTGACCTATACCAACTCTCTTTTTACTTAGATGCCATAGCTGTAGTATGGTCTTTCATGATGAAGATGCTTGGAAGCAGTTTAGCAATAGAGAGTATGTTTTGGTGTAGGGCTTGTAAAGAAAAACGCCAGAAATGGTTAATTCCTGGCGTTCAATAATAGTGTGAATTTTATGACGACGCTTAAATCATCCATTTAAATATGCTGGCTCCCCAAGAGAAACCGGCGCCAAAGGCGGTTAACATGACTAAATCACCTGTATTTAATTTTTTAATATTCTGCCAGATACACAATGGGATCGTGGCGGCAATAGTGTTTCCTAAATATTCAATATTACTCAAGGCTCTGTCTTCTGGTATATTAAGGCTGCGCCCAACGGCATCAATAATGCGCTGATTGGCCTGATGGGGAATTAACCAGTTGATATCTTCAATCTGAAGGCTGTTACGTTGTAAAACGGTGTTACAGGCATCGCTCATGGACTGTACTGCATGTCTGAATACGGTCTTACCATCTTGCTTCAGAAATCTGTTGTCATTAACAGGAAGATTGCTATCGATAGGATACAAAGAACCTCCAGCCTCGATTTTCAAAAATTCTCTTCCTGAACCATTGCTACAAAGATAGGCATCCATGATTCCGCCCTCTAAGGAAGGTTCTAGCCATATAACGCCAGCACCATCACCAAAAAGGATGTTGGTTGAACGGTCTTTTAGATCTACATACGTGCTGATATTGTCTGCACCAACGACGAGCACGTTTTTATAACGTCCTGTCTCCACAAGCGCAGAAGCCATATCCAGGGCGTATAAGAATCCCGAGCATGCAGCATTGACGTCAAAAGCCCAAACATTCGTAAGACCTAATTTTTCTAAAATGATATTTGCTGTCGCCGGCATAGGCATATCTGGCGTCGAAGTAGCCACAATTAGGGCATCTACATCATTCAGATTTTTATGATATTGTTTCGCCAAATCGTGTATAGCTTTCACAGCCATGTCTGACGTGGCAAGATTCTCTTCTAAAATTCTCCGCTCCTTAATACCTGTACGTTTGATAATCCACTCATCGGATGTATCGCAAAACTGTTCTAAATCTGTATTCGATCTTTTGTTTGGTGGAATGTATCCGCCAACACCAGTTATTGCTGCATATGGCCTGCTGGGTATTCTCTCCGTCATAAATTAATGTACTCTATTCTCTCTCTTATTATATAGCTATCCCACTAGAAATAGCCCGTGCGTTTTTTGCGCCGTAAAACTACGGTTAATTTATGCGATTAATAAGTGAAAAAGTTGATTTTTGACAAAATAATTACGTTTTGACAACACTTTTAACTGTTTTTTACGTATTGGCTATACTAATCTTTTAATCGGTCTTGATGGAGCGGAATTAAATATTGAATGAGCTTGTTTTTTCAAAATTTTAATCTAATCAGGTGCGTCCAAATTGAAAAATAGTCTAGCAATTTTTGCCTGTCGTCCTGGTCAGGAAGAGCGTCGAGCCTGTTCCAAAAGTGCTGCCAAAATAACGATCCCTTCTTCAATCAGTTCCTCCGATAAGGATCCATACCCCAGTCGAATTCCACCAAAAACATTTCCTCGGCTGTAGTTTTCAGGATGCGGTATATGGACCGATTTTTCGGTTAGTTTTTTAAAGAGGAATGCCCAGTCGATTTGACGTTTAAAAGATAGCCAGACAGCTAGCCCACCCTGCGGACAGGTATAATCAACATGATCCTTAAGGTGCTTATCCAATTGACTGATCATAAAATCCCGCTTCTTTTTGTAAAGCTGAGTAGCTTTTCGGATATGCCTGCGGATTGTTCCATCCTGAATCAGTTCCAGTACAGCTTGCTCCATAATATTGTCGCCCTGGATATCGATGATGTAGCGGAGATCGACAACCTGCTGCAGCAGCTGCTCGTTTCGTGTCGCAAGATAACCGATACGGAGGGCGGGAGCGACAACTTTGCTTAGTGTCCCGATGTAAACGGTATTGATCAGCTCCTGCTGGGAAGCAAGCGGATAATAAGGCGTTTGTTCGAAATGAAATTCGTAATCGTAATCATCCTCAATGATAGTGAAGTTATATTGGTTGGATAACGCTATTAATTGTGATCTTCGTTCTTTGCTTAAGGTGACAGTGGTTGGATACTGTCGATGCGGGGTAAGGTAAAGCGCCTTAATAGGACTCTTTTTCACTAAATGAGGCAGCAGTTCTTCAACGATAAGACCATCGGCATCGACGGGGATTGGAATCAATCTTGCGCCGGCTTTTTCAAAGATCTTCCAGGCCGAATGGTATCCTGGGGACTCTACAAAGATATAATCATCGTGCTGTAACAGGCACTGGGCGACCAGATACATGGCCATTTGGCTCCCTCGACTGACACAGAGATTATCTTTATTAATATGCATTTTACGTTCGATGTTAAGCATATTGGCGATTTCTTCCCGAAAATCAAGATGTCCCCGCGGATCGGCATAACCCATCATTTTCCAGCGCGCACTGCGTTTAAAAATCTGACGATAGGCCCGGCCAAGCTGTTCTACCGGTGCGATCTTGCTGTCTGGATTTCCGTCATCGAAGATAATACGTGTAGGAGGCTGATGATCCGACAATTCGTTTCTCTGTGCGATATAGAGGTTGGAGCCATAGGGTAATTGTTGTGCTACGAATATACCCCTGCGGGCTTGACTAACCAGCCAGCCTTCGCTGAGCAACAATTGAATGGCATCAACTACCGTATTTCGGTTTAAGTTTAACTGGGCGGCCAGCGATCTGCTGCTGGGCAACACTGTTCCCTTTGGCAGCCTGCCAGATTGTATATCAGCAGCAATACCATCCGCTATTTGGATGTAAATCGCTTTTGAGGAGGATCTGTCAATATCCAGTGTTAAATTCCAAGGTCTAAGCATGAGGCTATGGTATCGGGTAATTGTTCAAAGATACAATTGTTCTTCATGATTAAAATATATTGGATAGCTGCTGTTTGATCGCTGATCTGCTATTTTATTTAAGATGAGCTATTTTGTTTGTTGTCTATATGGTCTGGACCAGTAATAAATAACCGTCTTGGACTAGGAATTAGAGGTAATTTAAATAGATTTTTGAATTTTACTAATGCTAAGCGATCCATGAAACCATTTCCCGTTTTTGAGAAAGTTGATATTGCCATTGAGCATGCTCTTGGCTGCTTTGTTTACGATGACCAGCAGCAGGCCTATCTGGATATGTACGGCGGTCATGCTGTTATTTCTGTCGGGCATAGCCATCCTCATGTTGTTAAACAGGTTTTACAGCAGATGAATAAAATTGGATTTTATTCGAATGCTGTCAAAAACGATCTGCAGGATCGTTTGGCCCATCGCTTGGGCATTGCCTGTGGTTATCCCGATTACGCTGTTTTTTTTAGCAATTCAGGCGCCGAGGCAAATGAAAATGCACTGAAGCTCGCTTCTTTCCATACCGGAAGGAAGAAGGTATTGGCAATGTCCAATGCGTTTCACGGAAGAACTTCAGCAGCGGTCGCAGCGACGGACATCCGGTCAATTCGGGCACCATTAAATGACAGTGAACAATTTGTCTTTACACCTTTCAACGAGATCTCCAGTTTAAGAAAACAATTGGAAACCGAAGAATACTGTGCTGTCATTATTGAACCTATTCAAGGTGTCGGGGGAATTCATCGGGCCAGTCATAGTTTCTTGCAGGAAGTAAGAGCAATCTGCACGAAAACTGGCACCATGCTTATTTTGGATGAAATTCAATGTGGATATGGACGTACAGGACTTTTCTTTGCGCATCAGCATGCAGGAATAGAAGCTGATTTAATTACCGTTGCTAAAGGAATTGCTAATGGGCTGCCTATGGGAGCGACAATTATTTCGCCTAAAATTAAACCGGTCATCGGGCAACTGGGGACGACCTTCGGCGGAAGCCATGCAATCTGCGCGGCAGCGTTGGCTGTACTCGATGTGATCCATAATGAACAGCTGATCGACAATGCGGCAGCTGTAGGGGAATTTTTGTTGGCTGAGTTGAGAAAAATGGACGGTGTGGGCGAGGTGAGAGGTCAGGGTTTGATGATTGGTGTCGAGTTTGAGAACGATATCCAGCAACTTAGAGAGAACCTCCTTTTTTCTGAAAAGATTTTTACAGGATATGCAGGACACTACACCCTCCGTTTATTGCCGCCATTATGTTTCAGCAGAGAACATGCTGTGCTGTTTTTGAAGAGTCTACGGAAGCTCATACAACAAGATAAATCATCCTTCACTGTTTCGGTACATTGATTGCTTGATTGATTGCTTGATTGCTTGATTGATTGCTTGATTGCTTGATTGCTTGATTGATTGATTGATTGCTTGATTGCTTGATTGATTGCTTGATTGCTTGATTGATTGCTTGATTGCTTGATTGCTTGATTGATTGATTGATTGATTGATTGATTGATTGATTGATTGATTGATTGATTGATTGATTGATTGATTGATTGATTGATTGATTGATTGATTGATTGATTGATTGATTGTCCGCTCAATATTGATTTTCTGCAAAGTTTTAATGAAGAATTTCCCAGATTAGCTTTTGCGCTTTGATAAATGTCGCAAAAGAAGTAATTTCACAACAATAGTGTTTAATCAGTATAGCTTATAAACAATTCATGACAACAGCAAAATCTTTGCCTACAGCGGGTTTAGTGAGTATTAACGGGGATAAATTATTATTAGCATATAGCAACAATAGAAAGGCGTGGTATCTGCCGGGCGGAAAGATTGATGCTGGAGAGGAGGCTTTGCAATCCCTTCGGCGGGAGATTTTGGAGGAGTTAAATATCGTTCTGGATCCGGATAAAATCTCGTATTACTGTCATGTCACGGCCCCGGCATATGGGCTGGTGCCTGAAGTCATTATGGAGCAGGATTGTTTTCTATATCCATTAACAGAGCAGATCGAACCCAGTAATGAGATCGGTGCCGTTCGTTATTTTTCACACCAGGAATACCTGGAAGAATCCATCCAGGTAGTTGGCGTTTTGCATGTGTTTGATAAGTTGAAAGCCGACGGATTAATTTAATATATATTGCTGCTTCTATATTCCGTAGCCCTCATTGAGACAGCTGATACCTTTTGTGTCTTTTAAAGGAACAATTTTTTGGCTTTTGGTATCCATTCGCCATGCTTTGACAATTTTGTCAAAATATTCTTTGCTTTCATCGACCCGGCTAATGGCTATAATTTCGCTGTTTGGCTTATCACCCTGTTTGCAGTTGCATAGGCTGAGCTGCTCGTTGGGCTTCAGTCTTTGGATATTGATGGTATCCAAAATCTTATATTTGACTTTGCCTTTGCTGTCATCCGGCAATAATTCCTCCAAGATACAAACACCGTTTTTGGAATTTGTAAAATAGCCGGCAGCAAAGCGATAATCACCTTTTGTATTTTTGTCGGTTTCGATGACCGCACCGGTCGCGTAGGTATAGGACTTTAATTCAGCGATCTCATTGATCTCACGGAATACCTTGCCATATAACGGGTTTTTCTGGTCGTTAACGGTGTTGAAACTGGACCAGCTGCAGATCGATAGAACCGCAATGGGTATAATTAGTATATATCTCATAGCTCCCAATAATTAAAAACGTTGTTTAAGATAACAAAAAGAATGATTATCTTAAACAACGTTTTTAACTCAACGCTATTGTGCCGGTTGAAATTATTGAAAATAATTACCGCTTTACTTTGTCTCCGTTTCTTGCGCTTTTTGAGATTCTTTATATACTTTGCTGTCCTCGTCATCCATTTCCATATCGAGGTCTTCTTCTTTGTATTTTCCCATCTTTAGGTGAAAGTTATCGGCTGTACCCGTGATACGCATCGGTATTCCAAATATTCCAAAAGGAGGGAGACCTAGTCGGAAACCCAGGTTCATCCGTCCGTCTAAGGTAACCTGACCTTCAAACCGGGGTCTGAAACCCATCATTTTCATTTTCGTACGTTCGATGGTCATCACATTATTTTTGATATGGGATTTAATAACAACTTTTTTCACTTCGCCATCTTTCAATTTTTCCTTGGAAGTAGATTGACTGATCCCATTAAGTAGTTTGAAGCCTCTGAACTTAATCTGATTTAGTGTCAGGGATCCCTCACCGACGATTGAAGGCATTACGGGTTGCATATTGCCATTCAATAGACCGCCCAATTTGTAATCCAGCGAAACGAGGCCATACGCATTTTTTGCAGAGCTGACCATTTCTCTAAACATGGGTATCTCTTTGTAGGCGCGTTGAATATCAAAGCTGTCGGCTTTTACAGCATAATCAAAGCTTGCCCTACGTGGATTTATAGGACGATAATTTCCGCTCATACCCACTTTTAGTCCCGCTAGTTCAAAGTTGGTCTTGTTCAGGATCATCTTACCATCTTTTACCTGTAAGTCGCCTTTAAAGTCTCTGATATTCATTTTATTGTACAATATCGTGTTGACAAGACCTAATACCTGAATGTCCAAATTTTTAGGTAGAAGAACTACACCACTTTCCGAAGAGCTTGCAGTTGTCGACGCGGCCGGAGAAGCAAAAACCATAAAATCATCCACATTGATTTTCCTGCTGCTGAGTGTAAATTGACCTTTTAATGGTGCTAGACTGCTTGTTGCGTAATTAATAATATTGTTGAGATATCCCTTGATGGAAATATCATTTTTAGCATAGCCAACCAAGAATTTATCAAAATTCATTTTCTCCTGATTAAAGCTGAAATTTCCGCTTTTAATTGCAATAGGCTGTGGCAGCATGTCGGACTGAACTTGGATATTTCCAATACTTAGCCGGCCACTATTTTGGAGCCGGGCATAATGACCATTGGTGGCATCGCTCTGTAAGCCTTTTAAACTGAAATCTGTATAGATAAAACCGTCAACGTTGGTGCCATCCAATGCAAAGAGTTTATAAATAGGGCCGAGATTGAGCTTACCCTTGGATTGTATGCTGTATTTGATGTTATTGAAGTTCTTGAGGTCTGCATTTAAGAAAAAAGGTTCGCCTGCAAATGTAAATGATACTGGTAGGATTTTGACATTGAGGTCCTTAAGCGAGCCTTTTTCGCTATTGACAAAAGCTTCGACCTGAATGTTTTCCATCGGGATAGGATAGTCATTTGATTTGATTAACCCATTTTTCATCGTGATGGACGTATTGGTCTCGGGAAAAATATTGCGTTTGAGATCCACGTATCCTTTTGCCATTAAGTTGATGTCAACCAGTCCAGCTAATTCGACTTGTTTAATTGGATAGAAATTCTTGATATCCGCTAAATTAACCAATGCCTTTAGATCTGAATGAACTGCGATTTTATTAAAATCTGTTATCGAAATAAAACCTTTTATATAATTGTTGAGTGCCTGCACCGAAATATCGTGTATTGATATGGATGCACTTTTTAACTGGCCATCGGGATCTTTAGCTTCAAGCTGATAAGCAATTTTTTCAAGCCCCTGTGGCAGGTTGGCCAATTTGAATTTTCCATCTATCAGTGTATTTTTGATATCAAAAGTAGGGATGGATGCAATATATTCCTGCTCGCGTTTTTGAAGTCCTACTTTACGGATAGCTTTGGCATAGGTGCCGTCGATTTTGGCATCAAGATTCCATTTTCCACCAAAAGAGAAATCTGGAAACTGCAATGAGGCGTGGAGTTTATCCAGGTCAAGGTCACTTTTTATGTTGGCATGTACCGTTACAGGATGTAGTCCTGCAATATTGCCCTGTGCATTGAAATAACCTGATGCAACTTTAAAATCAAACTGTTTGAGGTCAATATGTAGGGAATCGGGATTTAATGCCGGCAGGTCTATCCGTAATTTTGCATTCAAGTCAGTTAACGGATTGGCCGATTGTTTAAAGGCGAGATAGCCATTGTTGACCATAAGCCCCAGGGAAAGATCAGGCATTTTGTTGTTATCGACTATATAATCTCCCTCTAAATTGACGAAAACCTCAGATGTTCCTTTCACCGAGAGATCCTTGATCCAAGAAGCATAGCTGTTTGGGACTAATGAAAGCAATTCGGCCAAGGTGCTTTCCTGTGATTTTAATTTGAAATCTAGGTGATAGCCATGGGAAATAAAAGACAGCAGCCCACGGAAACGAACCGGTAATTGATTTATTTTAATATCATTTCGTTCGAAGACGAAGGATAATGTGTTGGTATTGATCCGTGTCAGTAAATTGGCATCGATCGACTTTTTGTCTACATATAATTCATTGTCAAAGGAAAATGAAAAGGATGCAATTTTCGCACGTGTATTTAAATCAAAAATATTTGACATAAGATCTCCTTTACCTTCATATTCCAGATCTTTTGCTTCGATCTGAAGGGGAATGGAACGATCTTCATAATGAAGATTTGTTTTTTCAAGCTTAATTAATTGAAAAGCCAGAGCGCTGCTTTCTGCGTTATCCTGTTTTTTAGTGGAATCCGATGGGTTTGATTTATAAATAGAATAATTGGCATTTCCCAAAGAATCGACTAAGATGTTGACCTTTCCGCTATTAACGATAAATTTGTCGATCACAATTTTGGATTTGAGCAGGCTCATCAGGTCGATGCCAAAACTGACTTGTTTTGCAGCGAGCAGGGTGTCGTTTTTAAAAGGTTCGGCCCCTTTTAGCAAAACATCATCCATCGATGCTGTAAGCAAGGGAAACTGATCAAAGAAGGTCAATCTTACTTTGGCATAATTTAACTCGCCTGTAATATGTTCGTTTACGAGTGATTTGACCTTGCTATTTACTTCATTTTCGAATATATAGGGAATAGATAATATACTGATAACGACCAATGTTATGATACTTGCAAAAACGATAGAGATTCGCTTCACAACCTTTATGAATGTTGCTTTTGACACTTTGTAATTTTTTGTGGTTACAAAAATCAGAAAATTATTATTAATCTCGGTTAAATGCCCTATTTATTTTGATTAGCTCTTGGAATATGTCGTGTTTCATTGACAAAAGGCTGAGCTAAAGCCTTTCTTATGAAGAGGTTTACGTATGCTTTGAAAATTTTCATGTATTTTTGCGGCGTGAAATTTCGATTTAAAAATGCCGAACAGAAAAATAGTATTATCCTCATTGTCTGTTTGTTTTTGTTGTTGCTGATAGGGGGAGGTTTGCTCGGTGTTATCCATCATAAGGTCGATCGTCTTAATAAACGGATCCTGATGGATTTTGCAGATGAGAATATGTTGCTGGTAAAAAAGCAGCTGGAATTGTTGCAGCAGGATATCTACCTTTCAGAAAAAAAAATACTTGATCAGTCTGCTTTTGATCCGAGCGAAAATGGCGATTCGCTGCTGGTCATTGCGCCCGTGGGGCAATCGGATCAGCAAGGCGGCCGGATGCTGACCTTGCTGCAGACCCGTACGGTACAGCATCGACTGTACCATATCTATATTGATATTGAAAAGTTAAACGCCTATTTCGCGCGGCTCAATTTTGGAAGAAGAGCCTATTTTGAACTTTATGATGATAAGGGGATATGTGTGTATTCGCCGGACAATCGCAAGTGGGGGAAGCGAAAAGATGCTGAAATTACTAAACAGGGGCGAATTGTCAAGTCCGATTATCTTGAATTGGACGTCATGGTCAATGCCTATCCCTGCAATATTTTGTTTGTGGGCGGTGAAATCAGGGTATACGTCTTGTTGTTGAGTATTGAGGAAGAAATTCAGGAGCTGTTGACCTATAGTATTTTGCTTGGCGTAGGTTTGATGTTGGTGGCCATGGTGTTGATCTACTTTAATGCCATGGAAAGGCGTAAGATCCAGCAATTGAAAATGCAGTCCTTGAAACAGGAAAATGAGTATACACAAATGCGGCTGGTTCAGCTGCGGCAGCAGATCAATCCACATTTTCTATTCAATACCTTTGGATCACTCCAATACCTGATCGGAAAGGATGACGATCTTGCGAAGTCTTTTATTGGCAAGATGACAAAGGTCTATCGGAAGATGCTTCGTACAGATGAGAACGAATGGTCGTCATTGGGGGAGGAACTGGAACTGGCTAAAGCTTATTTCTTTTTGCAGCAGGTGCGGTTTGGAGCGGCATTAAGTGATATGAAGATCGATATTCCAGCAACATTATTCGCGCAGAAGATCCCGCGCTTGGGTCTGCAGATGCTCGTCGAAAACGCAATTAAGCATACCCGCATTTCGACCGAAAATCCACTTACGATTGAGGTTCTCTTCCTTGCTGAAGGAAACGTCCTGGAGATCCGCAATAACTGGCAGCCCAGACAGGGGGCAGAGCTTGAAGGCGAGGGGTATGGGCTTAATTATTTGGCATCTATCTATAGTTACTATGCGATGTCTGGTTTTCGATATGGGATAGAAGCGGGTTATTTTTCTGTATCCTTACCACTCTCATAAGCTTGAAAATAAAGAATAAAAGGTGCTGGGTTTACGTGTTCATGTTTTTATAGTACGCGTTCATACCTCTAAAATGCGCGTTCATCCCTTTGCATACTTTTGTATATAATATTTTTAACAAATTTGGCTCCTAATCTAGGAATTTTAGTTCGTGATTAGCCTAATCCTATCCGATCAAATAGCATGCGTTTTAAGTATAAATGCCTTGGGATTGACCTGCTTGGAATAGACAAAATTACTTCTAATCATGTTGGAGTAAGTTAAAATTAGCTTACAGATAATACTAGATAATAGGTCGATGATCCGTCATCACTTTTGAAAAACACAGGGAGTGCAACGAGCCCCTTTATACCTTTGAAAATGAGGGCTCAAAATATTTATTTGATGAAAAACACTTATACTAAGCTAGCCATAGGTCTTTTATTTTCCGCCGGTTTCATGCAATCTTGTTCAATCTTGCAAACTGTAGGCCTGAGAAAAAAAGAAACGGTTACTTCTGCCAAAGATTCTACTGCCAAGAAAGATTCGACAGCCGCATACGACAAATTGTTGAAAGATGCTCGCCTTGACAGTGGTATGTTTGGGGTGATCCACAAGGAAAATAATTACTATTTTGAAATTCCATTGAAAAAAATGGGGCAGGATATTCTGCTGATACAGAAGTTGTCTTCCGTTCCATTGGCTTTAAATGAGGCTGGGGTAAACAAAGGAATGAATTATGAAAATAAGGTCATCCGGTTTACACTCCGCAAGGAGAAGAAAGAGGTGTGGGTTTCGGAAATTAAGCCTCAGGTCGAAGTTCCTAAAGGTGACGCCATAGCCGCTTCAGTACACGATAATTACCGCCCTTCTTATATTGAATCTTTTAAAATTGAAAGTTATTCAAAAGATTCAAGTGCTGTTGTGATCAAAGTCAATAAGGTATTTGATGGTTCTGAGAAGAGCTTTACAGATGTATTTACTTCTTTGGGTTTGGGAACTTCACCTAAAACCAGTATCTCTACGGTTGAGGATATCAAATCCTATGCGAATAATATTGTGGTGAAATCTGTATTTTCTACCAAAGTAACCGAGGGTAATGAATCTGTACCGGTTTCTTTGGAAATTACAAGTAATCTCTACGAACTGCCTGAGACGCCTATGGTCGCACGGTTTGCAGATCCAAGAGTTGGTTTCTTTACTTCACCGCGTTGGTATTTCAATGATAAACAGCAAGAACTGGATAAGAAAAACTTGGTCAATCGCTGGCGTTTGGAACCACGTGATAAAGATAAAGCGCGCTATCTGAAAGGGGAGCTGGTAGAACCAAAGAAACCGATTGTCTTTTATTTGGATCCGGCGACACCAAAACAATGGCGTCAGGCCATTATTGATGGCGTACATGATTGGCAGGTCGCATTTGAAGCCGCCGGTTTCAAGAATGCAATTCTTGCAAAACAGCAGCCCGATAGTGTCAAATTTGATCCCGATGATGCTAATGTTTCTTCTATTGTGTATGCCGCCTCTGCTCAGGCTAATGCCATGGGGCCATCTGTTGTAGACCCGCGCTCGGGAGAGATATTAGAAGCTGATGTAATCTGGTGGCACAACGTCATGACTATTCTGAACAGCTGGATGCGCATACAGACCGGTATCGTCGATACATCAGTACGTGCTAATGTTTTTTCCGATGAGAAAATGGCACATGCCATTCGTTTTGTTTCTTCCCATGAAATCGGACACACGCTCGGATTGATGCACAATATGGGCTCTTCGGCAAGTTTCCCTGTTGATTCGTTGCGCAGCAAAAGCTTTACCGCCAAAATGGGGGGGACTGCTCCTTCCATCATGGATTACGCCCGTTTCAATTATGTCGCACAGCCTGAGGACGGCGTAGAACAAATTACTCCCGTGATCGGTGCTTACGACAAGTATGCCATTGGCTGGGCCTACCGCTGGTACGGCAAAACACAACCTTGGGATGAACTCCCTTTGCTGAGAAAGGAAATTGATAGCCATGTACATGATCCTATTTATCATTATGGTGAACAGCAAGATTCTAAAAATATTGTTGATCCGCGGGCACAGTCGGAAGATCTTGGTGATGACGCCATGAAAGCTGGTGAATATGGTATGCTGAACCTGCGTCGCATGATGCCTAATATCATCAATTGGACAACCAATGTCGGCGATGATTATTATCGCGCGGGTAAGCTGTATATGGGTGTGGTCGGACAATGGTATGCCTATGCTGATCACGTCTTAAATAATATCGGCGGTATTTATCTGGAAAATGCTGTTTTAGGTGATCAAAAAGATGCTTATAGCCCGGTGCCTAAAGAAAAACAAGTGCGCGCTTTAGAGTACCTCAAGAAGAATGTCTTTTACATGCCCGAGTGGTTGTTCGTTCCAGAGCTGATGGCAAAAACATTTCCATTGAAAGATTCTCCGATAGGGCCATTTGAGTATGCGCCTTATAACTTACAACGTGAATTTCAATACGCTATGTTGTATAAACTGGTCAATGATGAACGTTTGCTGCGTATGGTTGAGATGGAAAATCTTTTCGGAAGTAAGAAAGCATGGAGTGCACCGGAGTTTCTAACTTCTGTACGTCAGACAGTCTTTGCTAAAACCATCGGTGGACAATCCTTGGATCTTAAAACACGGATGCTGCAACAAAACTATGTGGATGTTCTGATGGTCTCTACCAACAAATCGATGGAGAAATTAAATGCGAAGAAACTGGCAGGCGTTGAACAACTGGTTGAAGCGACACAACCTGACCTATGTTTACATCCACAACATGCATCTTCTTCACAAACTGGATTACGGAATGTACATGTCACTGGTATGATACGCACTTCCGATATGCTGACCTATAAACGTGCTGAATTATATGAGATTTACCAGTTGTTGAAACAAAAGCAGCGGACGGGTGACGCGACTACCAAATCGCATTATATGGATCTTTTATTACGTATTGCAAATACCTTAGAATTAAACTAATATATTAACATCTACCAAAATGAATAAGTTTTTAATACCGTTGACCTTCATGTGTGTGCACGTTGCGCATGCGCAGGAATCCAGAGAACTGAAAGGAAAGGTTCTGGATGCGGTCACGTTAAAACCTGTCGTGGGGGCGACGGTTGTCGTTGAAAGTTCGGCAGTAGCAGAAGATATCGGTGTACCTAATCAGGTGCAGCAGTCGGCATTGGGTTCATTGACCGATGCAGCTGGAGAATTTCGCTTAAAAGTTCCTAATAATTTAAAATATGTAACGATTAGCTATGTCGGGTACCAGCGTATTCAGGTACCGGTATTTCAGGATCATAAGACAATCTTGCTTCAGCCAAGTGGTGAATCTTTGGATGAGGTGATCGTAACAGGTTATACGGATATCAAAAAACGTAAGAATACGACGGCATACAATAAAATCAATGTCGCTGATATCAAACAAACAGGTGTCGCGTCAATCGACGAAATGTTGGCCGGTCAGGTCGCAGGCTTGCAGCTAAGTAATTTTAATGGCGGACCTAACAGCGCGCCACAGATCCGCATCCGGGGTACGGTATCACTCAATGGCACACAAGACCCATTATGGGTCATCGATGGCTTACCGATTGAAGGAGCTGAATTGCCCAAACGAATTGACAAAGACAATTTGAATAGCTTGAGTAATCTTCCGATTGCGGGTATCAATCCTGACGATATCGCCGATATTACGGTATTAAAGGATGCAGCGGCGACTTCCATCTATGGCGCGAGGGCGGCAAATGGAGTCATTGTGATTACCACAAAAAGGGGGAAATCTGGACCTGCAAAACTGCAGGTATCAGCAAATACCTTTGTGACGCAACGTCCGGATTTCGGTAAACTCAACCTGATGGATGCCAATGAAAAAGTGGACTTTGAACTCTTGATGGCCGACCGCACCGATTTAAATTATCGTACGGATAAGGGTGCCATTATGCGTATCCTAACTAAAGCAAATGCATTGGATGCTTACCGTTCGGGTGGTTTGGCAGCCTTATCACCGGAAGTACAGCAGTCGATTAGTCAATTGCGCACACAACAGACGGATTGGGGGAAAGAATTATACCGTCAGGCAGTCAATCAACAGTATTCGGCATCAATTTCAGGCGGTAATGACGGACACCGCTATTATTTGTCCAGCGGTTTTTACGATGAGAAGGGAGCAACAAAAGGAGCAGATCTTCGTCGTTATTCTTTGACATTAAATAATGACTTCAATATTAACGACAGATTCAAAGCTGGAATCAATCTATTAGGATCCGTTTCAAATAGGCAGAACCCAATCCAGGATGACGATGCCTTTACTAATCCTAGTAATTATATGCGTTTGGTTAATCCATACTTGACTGTACGTGATCAATCTGGTAAATACAATTATGATCCGGATATTGAAGGCTATGAAAAAGATACCTATATTCCTTTCAATGCTATAGAAGAAAGGGAAAATACTAAATATACTTTAACGAATAAGGCACTGAAAGCGATTGGTTACCTGGGATATACCATTGTTCCACAATTGTCATTACGCTCCGAATTTGGTTTGCAGTTTGATGAAAACAGCACAGAAAAATTTGCCGATCAGGAAAGTTATAATACCCGCAAGTTGCGGGCTTCGACGCGGTATTACGATTCTGCAACTAAAACGTATAAATATTTCTTGCCTACAGGAGGTAAGATCGAAAATATCAATAATAGTATCTTCCAATATAATTGGAAAACTTACCTAAAATATAACAAAACTTGGAACGACAGACATGAGCTGGAATTGATGGGAGGAACAGAGCTGCGCCGTAGTACGAATAAAGCAGTATCAACCAAAGGTTTTGGCTACAATCCAGCGACTTTAACTACACAAAGTATTGTTTTTCCAAATAGTAATGATCAAACAAACTCCAAATTCCTTCAGTATAGTAAGGGATATATTGAGAACTCATATGCCTCTTTTTATGGAAATGCGACCTATACGTTTGATCGTAAATACAACGTCAATGGTAGTATTCGTTATGACGGCTCAAATATGTTCGGTGTAGATCCGCAATATCGTTTCTTACCAATCTGGTCTTTGTCCGGATCCTGGAACGTACTTGAGGAGGACTTCATCAAAGGAAAAACGGCGTTATCGGATCTCCGTTTACGTGCTTCCTACGGTATTCAGGGCAATGTGGATCGGAATACCTATCCATTTATCGTTGGAAGGTATGGAAATTCGACTTTAATTCCGGGTTATAATGAAGGAACAGTTACGGTTGAGATACCTGCAAATGATAAATTACGTTGGGAGCGTACGCAATCTTATAATGCTGGAGTTGATCTAGGTCTATGGAAGAATAAATTGAATATTACTGTTGACTATTACAACAGAAAAAGTACCGACCTAATAGCTTATAGTGCATTGCCTTTAGAAAACGGTTTCCAGAATGTACAGGTCAATTGGGCCTCAGCACGAAACCAAGGTGTAGAACTGACCATATCAAGCCGTCAGATTCAAACAGATAAATTCTCCTGGTCAACGGACTTTAATATCGCACATAATGACAATAAGTTATTGAAGGTTATGAATGATCCGAAGGCTTATGCACCAGAGGCACAGGAAGGGCGCCCAATCAGTGGCCTATATGTGCTGGAAACAGCTGGACTGGATAAAGATGGTGTGATGCAATTTAGAAATCAAGATGGATCGGTTTCAAGCTTTGAAGAGTTTTATGGTTTATACGATCCTTGGGCTGATTTCTTGCCGGGTTATATGTCGCAAACCGACATGACAGCTGCAGAATACCGTTCTAAATTTAAGTACAAAGGCAGTAAAGATCCGAAGTTTATCGTTGGTATGACCAACCGTTTCCGTTATGCTAACTTTGACTTGGCGATTTCAGCTGTCTTCAATCTGGAGCGTTGGGTAAGCCGTACACCGACTTATAATCCAGCGAAGGTAGACCGAGGACAGAATTATACAACAGATCTTTTGAATGCCCTACAAAAGGGTGGTAATATGCCTGCTTTGGGAAGTATAAGTTCTGAATTAAATGACCGCTGGATGGCCTACGCGTGGTTGGAGAGTAATGATCCAATCAATTCATTCAGCCAGTATGATATTTGGGCTAAGAAAATGAGTTATGTCCGTATCAATAGCGTACGTTTGGGATATACACTACCTCCTGCACTAAGCAAAAAAATTGGTGCAAGCAATTTACGCGTGAATGTAGAAGGACGTAATCTATTTGTTTTCGGAGCGAATTATGAAGGGTATTTTGATCCGGAGACTTATGGAAACTATTATGCGCAGCCGATCAGCAAATCTTTTGCTTTTGGTCTGTCAGCAAGTTTTTAATTCTTTTAATTGATTTATAACATGAAAAAAATAGTTTATTTTGGAATGGTCATGGCTGCTAGTGCATTGACATCCTGCAATAAATATTTAGATATACAACCGGTAGGAACTGTCATTCCTGCCTCGGAAAGTGATTTTAGAGGATTAATGACAAGTAGTTATACTGGTTTTCCTGCGCATAAGTCCTATTTGTCCTTACGTACGGATGAACTATTGTTGGATGAAAGTTCGACAGATGCGGCTAGAACCAAAGATATCTATCTTTGGAACGATCAAAACCCTGATCCCGCAACAATTGCTTATCCTTATTTGGCATTTTACAATAGTATTTTTTATAGCAACCAGGTCATCAGTACAATTGATGAGAAATTAGGAAGTAATGCCACGGTAGATCAGATTAAAGGCGAAGCCTACCTGATGCGTGCCTATGCTCATTTTGAGTTGTTAAATCTTTACAGCGAGGTCTATTCAGCGAGCAATGCAGGGCTTCGGGGTGTTCCTTTATCGACCAAGATCGACCTGGAACAACGTTTTGTTCCTGCGACTATTGGAGAGTCTTATGCGCAGATTCTGACGGACATGGAAAAAGGGACAGCTTTATTGACTGTGGATGATCAGGCTAAAGGCGTTAATTATCGCTTTAGCAAGCGCGCTGCGCACGCGATGGCGTCACGTGTTCATTTGTATCGCGGAGAGTGGCAGGAAGCAATTGATGCTGCTAAAAAAGCTTTGGCTATAAATGATAAATTGGTTGATTTAAATGTTGCTGGAAGTCAACTTCCGAACGATTTTGAATCGGTAGAGATGATTATGGCCCTTGAAAAAGTTTCCATTCCAGAAGTTCGCTCAAGCTCATTTATTTCGCCTTCTTTATTGTCGGCCTATTCGGATGGTGATTTGAGAAAAGAACGCTATTTCCAAAAAAGAAGTGGCGATTATGTATCCCTCAAAGGTGGTGACAATCGTTTCAATGTAAGTTTCAGAAATGCTGATCTTTATTTGACTATGGCGGAATGTTACGTTCGTCTGGGAAATACAGCTGAAGCATTGAAATATCTGTCTGCATTAAAGAAAAATAGATTTACCGCAGATGCATATACCAAAGAAACTAAAGCTGATGCAAGTTTATCAAAGGAGCAATTGCTAGATGCGGTTATGCTGGAGCGCAAACGTGAACTGGCGTTGGAGGGACTACGTTGGTATGATCTGAAACGGACGACAAGACCGACGATCACCCATAGTAGCTTCGGCAGAACAGTAACCCTGCAGCAGAATGATCCGCGTTATGTGATTCGCTATCCACAGGAAGCCATCAACAATAATCCCGATCTGTTGAAATAATTGATTTTTTTTAAATCCTATATATATTAATCCATTTTCTTTTTAAGGAAATGGATTTTTTATTACATTCAACCCATGGGATGGAAAATACTGATAGTAGAAGACGAAGATTGGGCTTTTGTAGGTTTAAAGGAAATGCTGACAACGCTATACGGCGAAACTGTATTGACTTTTTCCAATGCAAAAGAGATTCAGGAGGCTGTGGTAGCGATCAATAAGCAGCATTTTGACCTGATTTTCATGGATATCCACCTCATGGATGGACTGAGCTTTGAGATTTTCAAGCAGGTGACTATCGATGTTCCACTTATTTTTACAACCGCTTACGAACAATATGCCTTGGAGGCTTATCAAAACAAGGGTTATGCCTATTTGTTAAAACCATTTGATAGCGATGAGCTGGCACAGGTAATGAATCGTATCGAGCCGCTACTACCCAAAGTCGAACCTCGGCTTAAACAGCGTTTTCTAGTGAAATATGGCAATTTTTTAAAATCGCTTGCCATTGCTGATATTGCTTATTTTATGGCCGAAGACAAAGAATTGTACGCGGTCGAAAAAGATTCCGGCATCGCTTATATTATTGAAGATACCATCACCCATCTGGTCACACAGGTAGACCCAATGGTCTTTTTCCAGATCAATCGAAAATTTCTCGTTCGGATCGATGCGATCCAGTCCATGTTAAAGATTAGCAGAAATCGGATCAAGTTAGAATTAATACCAGCGACCCCCGAAGGTATTGTCGTCATTGTCAGCGAAGAACGCTCCCCAAATTTTCAAAGATGGCTTGATCAATAATAGTAAGTTAGCTAACTAAATAATTCGTTTTCTAAGGTTTTCTTAAATTAAATAGCTTTTTAATAGTGTTTTTCTGTTTTTTTAACAAAATCTAGTAATTCAATAGATTTTGTTATATATTTGCGTTCAAATAAAATCTATTGAATATGTAGTTTTTATTTAAGCAAAAGGTTATCACGCTTTTTGTATTTAATCACACTTAACTTATTTATTAAAGCATCCTTTATATGTACGCAAAATTTAAATACATTCCTATTGCTGCGATAGCATTGTCTGGTGTCAATATGAACCGGCTCTATGCTCAGCAGCGGGCTATACAGGGGAAAGTTGTTGATGCCAATACCCGACAGGCACTTCCTGGTGTAAATGTCCGGATTTCCGGCCAAAATCAAGGGACCCTAACGAATGCAACAGGTGAATTTACGCTTAATGTGACTGGTGATGCACTACCTCAGTTGGAATTTTCCTTTGTGGGGTATGAATCTCAACGGGTAAAACCTAGCGGCACAAACCTGACTTTATTGTTAAAACCATCAAGTACAGATTTGGAAGAGGTCGTTGTGGTTGCTTATGGTACTGCTAAGCGTACGAGTATTACGGGCTCGGTAAGTACAGTAAGCAGCAAAGCGATTGAAAATAGACAAGTATCAAATATTACCAAAGCATTGGAAGGTCAGGTTCCGGGCTTGCAGTCCGTTGCCTCTTCAGGACAGCCGGGGACAGAGGCAGCCATCCGCATTAGAGGTATTGGGTCGATTAACGCATCTAGTGCACCTTTGATCGTATTGGATGGAAGTCCTTACGCTGGTGATATAAACTCCATCAATCCGAATGATATCCAGTCCATCTCTGTCTTAAAAGATGCGGCATCTAGTGCACTTTATGGTTCCAGAGGAGCAAATGGAGTGATTATTATTACGACAAAGTCGGGCGTGACCTCGGACAATACCAAGATTAATCTCAATTTTACACAGGGGTATTCAACACGGGCGGTCCGTGACTATGATCAAGTGTCTACAGATGAATACTTCCAGCTTTATTGGGAAGCCCTCAGGAATAAAAATTTGTCGAATGGATTGACAGCGGAGCAAGCTGCTTCAAATGCAAGTAAAACAGTTTTGACAGATTTAAATATCAACCCTTACGGAAGTCAATACCCACAGCCGGTCGGAGTAGATGGTAAATTGGTAGCCGGAGCGAAGACGCTTTGGAATGATCCATGGACGGATGTCCTACAACGTACAGGAGTACGTACGCAGGCGGATCTTGGATTTAGTGGTGGTAGTGCAAAAAGTACATATTACATTTCAGGAGGTTATCTCAATGACCAAGGAATTGCTATTGAATCAGGTTTTAAACGCTATAATCTGCGTGCGAATATTGATAGCAAAGTCAAATCCTGGTTAAATGTCGGGCTAAATATTGGCGGTAGTAGTACACAACAAAAATATCCGCAGTCTGAAGACAGTAATACGGCTAACATCATCAATTTCACAAGATTGGTCCCTTCTTTTTATCCGTACTATGAGCGGAATGCGGATGGCTCATATGTCCTTGATGGAGCGGGAAATAAAATTTACGATTTTGGAGAATACCGTCCCAGTGGGGCGACACCGCGTAATAATTTAGCGGCTTCCCTGCCATTGGACCGCAATGATATCCGTCGGGAAAATCTATCCGCCCGAACGTATCTTGAAGTGTTGTTTTCCAAAAATTTGAAATTTAAGTCGACGTATAGTGTTGATTACCTCAATGGGAATACGCACGACTATACTAATCCATTGTTGGGCGATGGTGTCAACACCGGAGGTTATGTATATCGCTCAAATGTACGTACTGTCGCACAGACCTGGAATAACTTACTGACTTATGAAAGGCAGTTTGGTTTACATTCCCTCAATGTGCTGGCCGGACAGGAATACTATGATTTTAACAGCAGTAATATAAATGGTAGCAGACAGCAGTTTGTACTTCCTTACTTTGATGAGCCGGCTGCTGCATCACAGCTCAATAATTTTACAGGATCTAGTGTTGATTATAGATTGTTGAGTTTTTTGGGAAGAGCGGAGTATAACTATGATAACAAGTATTATTTTTCAACTTCGCTACGGACCGACGGATCATCCCGTTTTTCTCCGGATAAACGATGGGGGACATTCTGGTCTGTAGGTGGCTCCTGGAAGCTGAAACAAGAAGAGTTTTTGAAGGATAACACAACGTTGAATCAGCTGACTGTAAGAGCAAGTTATGGTGGGCAGGGAAATGATAATCTGGGAACCTACTATGCTTATAAAGGACTTTACACCATTGCCAACAGCTTGGGTAAGGGCGGCACCTATACCGGTAGGTTAGCTACTCCTGACCTAAAATGGGAGTCGAATCTGAACTTGAATGTTGGGGTTGATGTATCCGCCTTTGAGAATCGGGTGTCGTTAAGTGTAGAGTATTTTAACCGCAGAAGCAAGGATTTGCTATTTACAATGCCAATGGCTTATTCGACTGGTTATACAGGTTACGATGCTAATATTGGCGCGTTGAAAAATACAGGTGTTGATGTCGATATTCGTACAGTACCTGTTCAGAACGACAATTTTAAATGGAATCTGGATGTCAATCTTTCGCATTATAAAAACAAGATTACAGCATTGCCCAAAGATAATAAATCAATCATCACCGGTAATAAATTGCTGCGGGTGGGGGGAAGCATCTATGATTTCTATTTGCCGGAATGGGCGGGTGTAAATCCTGAAAATGGTTTACCACAGTGGTATACCGCAGATAAGGATGGCAATAAAACCGGAGAAAAAACATCAGAATACAGTAAGGCCGGTAATTTTATTGCAGGCACCTCACTGCCGGATCTTGTCGGTGGGATTCAAAATAGTTTCACCTACAAAAATTTTGATTTGTCTGCTCTGTTGAGTTTTAGTTTGGGTGGAAAGATATTGGATAACGATTACATTCAGCTTATGCATAGCGGCAATAATCCGGGACGTGCCTGGTCCAAGGAGATCCTCGAGCGCTGGACGCCTGAAAATACGCAAGCGGATGTACCTAAGTTGACTACCGACAATCTGAATTGGACTTCAGCCTCTACGCGTTTTCTTTATAGTGGTACATATGCCAGGCTTAAAAATGTGAGTTTGGGCTATAGACTGCCATCAGATTTATTGAAACGCATTGGGGTAGAAAAACTTCGCGTCTTTGCAACTGCCGAAAACTTATTGACATTTTATGGGCATCAGGGGATGGATCCAGAGCAGACGGTAAATGGAGCGACCTATTTCCGTTATCCGGCAATGCGAACAATATCTGGTGGTATTCAGCTTGTTTTTTAAGGGTGTATTGTTAATCTGAGAATTTAAAGGAAAATCATGAAATTAAAAATTATATATATTGTATTGGCGCTTTCCCTGGTAAACGCATCATGTAAAGATGCGCTTGAGTTGGATCCGACGACTTCCGTACCGGAAGGTGAAGTGTTTAAAAATACCGACAATGTTGCTACTGTGATCAACGGTACCTGGAAGTACTTAAATGATACCTACTTTACTTACGCTAATCCCGGCTATACGGCAGTAATGCGTACAAGTGATGCAATGGGTAGTGATGTGGCGGTGACAACTAAATATGGCTATCGCGATGCTTATGCCTTCACGGAATTAACAAATAATCGATCAAATCGTGTCAATTCTTTTTGGATTATGCTGTATAAGGTGATCGATAACATGAACAATGTCATTGCGAAGGTAGATGGCGCTGAAGGATCTGCTGAAGCCAAGAATGTATTAAAGGGAAAAGCAAAAGCTTTGCGCGCCTTTTCCTATTTAAATCTGGCAACGTTTTACCAGTTTAGCTACCTAAAGGATAAAAATGCAAAATCGGTTCCGATTTATACCGAACCAAGTACATTGTCGACCGAAGGAAAATCAAGATCAACCCAGGCGGAAGTGTATGAATTGATTTTGAAAGATCTAAAAGACAGCGAAGGATTATTAGCTTCAGCCGCTATAGGTGCAAAATATGAAATTAATATTAATGTTGTATACGGTCTGCTTGCCAGAACCTATTTGCAGGTAGGCGAATGGAAGCTAGCGGCAGAATATGCTGAAAAAGCAGCTCAGAAGTATAGTTTAATGACTCCGTCAGATTATCAGGATGGTTTTAATGATCTTGGAAATAAAGAGTGGATTTGGGGACATCAGCAAACGAATGAGCAGAACGTCGCAAGTTATACATTTCATTATCTAGATGTATCATCGGCAGGTTCTTATTACTATAGCTTTATGGCTGATCCCTATTTTAAGGATCTATTCGATACCAGCGATGTCCGTTATGCCCTATTTGAATGGGATAATCTGCCGGGTCGGGAAGGATTTCTACGATATAAAAAGTTTAAATTTAAATCAAATCTGATCGGTGACATTGTATATATGCGTGCTTCGGAGATGGTTTTGATTGCCGCCGAGGGTTACGCCAGGGCTGGTGAAAAAGATAAAGCAGTAGCAGCCTTGAATAAGCTGCGTATAGCCAGGAATGCAAAGCTGTTTTTGGGAAATGATACGGATCAATTAATTTCA
This sequence comes from Sphingobacterium sp., assembly GCA_031286695.1. Classification (GTDB taxonomy): domain Bacteria; phylum Bacteroidota; class Bacteroidia; order Sphingobacteriales; family Sphingobacteriaceae; genus Sphingobacterium. The sequence continues at coordinate 73,039 of JAITTY010000017.1, forward strand.
GCGATCCTGATTGAACGACGTAAGGAGCTCTGGGGCGAAGGGTTTGCCTTATCAGATATACTGAGGACCCAAGGAAAGGTTGTGCGTAAATCCTATCTTGATGCTGAGGGAAAACCTATTCAAGTAGAAATTGTAGGTGCAGACGGTAAACCTAAGCTGGTAAATGGTCAGGGGCATCGTGTCATTAAATTTCCTAATGGTTCTGATTTCGTGGCAAACAGTCCTTATTATCTGTTTTCCATTCCCTATGAAGAAACGGTTCGGAATCCGAATCTTTAGTATATTGATTGTTGATTTGTTATGGAAGAAATCCGGTGCACAGTTCGTACCGGATTTTCTTTTTATAAGATTATGTGTTTCTCCTGCCTGTTTACTGGTTATTCTCGCATGTGGTCAGTATAAGGATGTCTGGTTAATATTGACTTTTCCACATTATGTTAATAACGCTGTTGAAAACCTGTTTAAAAGAAAAGTTAGGTTATTAACAGTACTTATCCACATTATGTTGATAACCTTTTCTTTTTCTTTTTGCTTTTGTTTAGCCAGATCACATATCCTGTGATGGGCAGCGATGCACAAAAAAGACTGACGATAAAAGCGATTATTTTCGTCCCCATGCCGGCGATACCGCCTGTATGAATATCATAATTAAGGGCGCCCAATTTATCACCATAATGTAGCTTTTCGCTAGACTTGATTTCTCGTAGGCTATTGTCTTTTCTGTCAAAATAAAGCCAGTCAAATGTACCGCTTCGTTTTTCATCATGCCGTACCTGGATGTCCATTTCTGTTTCGATTTCTTTTTTCAGTCGGATGGACATCATTTCAGCATCTGGGTAGTTTGTCAAAGCATAACGAAGCGCGTTGTCTTGAAACTTTTTTTCTACAGCAGGCAATGGTATCGGCGAGGCGACCGTGGCGGCCTCTGCCCGAGGCTGCAATAAATTGAATGTAGCAATATAGGTCTTTTTGAAACCTGGAAAGGCAAAAGCAAGCCCTGTAACGGCAAAAATCAATCCGATCAATAAACTGTAAAAGCCGATGACGTTGTGAAGGTCATGATTCAGTCGCTTCCATTTAACTTTAGTGTCTAACCAAAAACTGCGCTTGAGATTCTTGCCCTTCCATTTTTTTGGCCACCAAAGAACGATGCCACTAAGTAAGATAAGGACGAAAATGGCCGTTGACCAGGCGACAACCGGATGGCCATACTTTTTACCCAAAAGGAGATTTAGGTGAAGCTGAAGTGCCAGCTGAAAGAATTCTGTTTTTGAATTTTCTATCTGTTGTACCTGTCCAGTATAGGGGTTGATAAATACCCGTTTATAGTAGTGGTAATAGTTCCAATGGCCAAATGCTTTTTCATCTGTTTTTATAGCACGAAATACCCAGGTACGATTCTTGGAAGGATAGAGATCAACCCGCGTGATTTTTTGATTTTTTTGAAGACTTTTCTGTGCGCTGTAAAGAAGTGTGCTTAAAGGCAGTGGAGTTGTTGCCTGATTGGTTGTATCGGCGATAAAATATTTTTCAGGATAAGCCCAGAGTTTGAGCTCATCCTGAAAGGTGTATATGCTTCCCGTCAGACTTAGGATGAATACCACAACGCCAGTGATGATTCCGAGCCATTTATGCAACCAAAGAATGACGGTTTTAAACATATTAAAATTTGTAGTTGATGTTAAATGAGGCCAACATTCCTTGTCCTTTGACGTATTCTTCGTTTAAGGCACGATATTGACTGACAACAGGGTAATAGTTTTTGTTGAATAAGTTTTCTACTCCCATACCGATAGACCATTGTTTGTTGACTTGATAGTTGCCATTTAAGTTAAATAGATCCACAGTCTTAACGGGGCCTTCGCTGTTTTTGTAGACGCCTTTATCGTTTGGAAGAAAGCGATCCCGGGGCCCGGTATGCACCCAAAAAAGTTGAAAGGTTAAGGGTTTGATCGGAGTGTAGTAGATGTATCCCGTTGCTTTGTCTGGCGAGATGCGTGAACCATTGAGGTAAGATTTTGTTCCGTCGTCTTTTTTTGATTTTCCTTCCACATGAGCATAGGTTCCACCGATGGTTAATTGTGGGGAAATAGTAGCGCTCAAGGCTATTTCATATCCATACACATCTTCCGGAAGACGTTGTGGCATCAGGTAACCCCCAATATCGACGAGCTCAACGCCCATTTTGGATGTACTGTAGTAATAAGATGTCGATAGCTGGAAAATGCTATAATTGCTGGAAAATCCTATTTCATAGTTATTGGTAATAATCGGATCAGTTTTTAGGCTATCTAAATCATTGTCGGTTGCCCTTCTAACGATACGGCCGAGTTCATTGATTGCAAAACCCTGTGAGAAACTAACAAATGGATTAAAGATTGCGTATTTATTGTAACGCAAACCTGCATTGAAGGTTGCTCCTTTGTAAGGGATCTTGCCACCTTTTACAGCAATGCTTCCTTCGTTATTGGGACCTGTGGCAATGGTATTGAAATCTTTGATTTTAACTGTTGCATTTTCATAGCGTACACCACCTTTAAAGATTAAGTTTTCTAGGAAGTCAATTTTTACCTGGGCGTATGGAGCAACGTTTAACATATTCATATAGGGAATATAGACCCTGCCGTCGGTCAGATTTTGATCGGTTACATCATTAAGTAAATCTACACCATAGGTGATATCTGCATTTGAACCCAATACCTGAAAAGGTGTATTTAGGTTAACGCGTAGGCCTTTTTTCTCCGAATTGATTTGTGTTTGTCCCGGGCCATACCATGCTGAAGCTTTCTCGACATAACGATTCATGGATCGAAATGTATTATAGTATGCAGAAGCAGTTAAAGATGTCGAGGCGAATAGATTACTTTTAGTATAAGTCAACATGGCATTGTGGTTGTACGGAGTTCCAGCAGGTTTACCTGGATCTTCGCCTTTCACGCCTATCGTTGGAGTTTGACCATAGACACCTGTTTGGCTGATGTATCTGTTGTGTTGGTTACTTCTGTAGAAGTTGTATACAGCCGTAATATTGGAGCTACTATCGATACGGTATCCGGCCTTTAAAAATGCATTGTATTGATAGGTGTTCGAAAGACCGTCTGTCTGACCAAGTGGAACTCCGTCGCCATCGCGCTGCAGACCAACATAATCGGCCGAACCGCTGACAGTATAATTCCATCTGTTTTTTTGTCCGTATAATGTCTGTCCTATGCGATATCCCATGGTGCCGGCGCTATGTATGGGATTAAATGTTGTTCGCAGGCTGGTAATTCCTTGGATAGGTGCAGCGTCTTTTGAAGGATTGCGTGTAATGTAATTGATAATACCGCCTGCAGATCCATTCCCATATATTGATGTGGCACCTTTGATAACTTCAACCCGCTCAATAACACTCGGGTCAATGGTCCGAAGATCACGTTGTCCATTCATCAAAGGCGTAGATTGCGGAATTCCATCGATCAAAACCAATACGGACCTTCCTCGGAGTGTCTGCCCGGAATTGGTCGCTTTATTGGTCGAGGTTCCCAGACCAGGAATCGTATTACCCAAAATAGTAGAAAGGTTGGTGCTAATTTGACTCTGAGCTTCGATTTCCTTTGTTGTTAAAATCGAAACAGATGAGGGAACGGTTGAGATACTCTCTGGTTTACGCCCAGCAGTCACGATAATTTCGTCTAATACCTGGGTGGAATTTAGCTGAAATAATAATGGCCGTTGAACCGTATCTAAATTAACCATTTTTTCAACGGTTGAAAAACCGGTATAAGAAACGCGCAATTGAATTGGATTGCTTGAAGGTCTTTTGGCAAAAGTGAATTGTCCCAATTGATTGGAATAGCCAGCACTTTTTCCGTCAATTTTGATATTGGCTTGGCTTAAAGGTTTGTTATCCCTGTCTTTTACGATTATGGATAGTTCTTGCGCATGAAGTTGTGCGCTTAAAAGCAAAAGGATTCCACTGCTGAACATCATATAGCGTGTTCTGTTTTTCATGGTAATTTATTTAGATCAAATATAAATTAATGCGCAAATATAGGTTATTTTATATTTGTCTTAACATCTATCTTCTATTTTTTTTGATTTTTTTTAGTTGTTATTCTGTGATTTTCAGACTGATTTGGTATATTATTTAACTACAGGCTGCTATAAAATTAGCTTAGGTGTTTTTACCGATCGGGGAGTATGATCCGATGGATTGGCTGTTTACATTAATTGAACACCCTGTTAAAGATTTATTGATCTTGAATAGTTAATTTAGTCCTGTATTTTTTGATAGTTTCGGCTGATCAACTCGGCCATAATGATAAATTAATGAGAAGAACATTTTTATTTTTATTTCTTTGTGTGTCCTCCTACTCAGTAGCCTTTGGGCAGAAAATCCATTCCCTACAGTTTGAATCTCCGCAGGCGATGCGCGATTATTTTACGTATTCTGTAGAAAAAAAGGTGGTGAGTGGCCATCGGGGGACAATTGAGGCGGGACTTCCTGAAAATTCGATTGCGGGATTTGAGGCCGTATTGCAAAAGACACCGGCTATTTTTGAAATCGATCCGCGGTACACCAAGGATAGTGTTGCTATCTTGATGCATGATGCGACATTGGATCGAACCACAAATGGAAAAGGAAAAGTATCAGATTATACTTGGGATGAATTGCGCAAGCTGAAATTAAAGGATCAGGCAGGAAATATTACTCGATATGGTATTAACACACTTGATGAAGTCATTCAATGGGCAAAAGGCAAAACTATTCTGAATCTTGACAAGAAAGACCTACCGCTAGCAGCTACCGCAGCAATACTGAAAAAGTATAATGCTTACAGCTGGGTGTGGGTTACGGTACATGATGTTGCGCAGGCGAGCTATTATTTGGGGCAAAGTCCCGAGCAGTATATGTCTATGCATATTAAAGATCAGGCTGCTTTAGAAAAATTTAAAGCCTCTGGATTACCCTATGACCGTATGATCGTGTATATCGGGCCAGAACTAAAGAGTGCCAATCAGGCGATGTATCAATTTTTCAACAGTAAGGGCGTGATGTGTATGATTTCGGCTGCACCTACTTACGATAAATTGAAGACAAAAGCAGAACGCGCTGAAAAATATAAGGCTGTATTTGCAGAAGGAGCCTCAATTCTCGAGTCCGATCTCCCCATGGAAGTCGGCGGAGTCATCGATTCGCTTTGACGGATGAGTATCAATCCAAATCTATATTATTACCTATAAATGTTAGATACTTGGGCGATTCATCTTCGAAAATGTCTCTTCCTTCCATCATATAAGCACGGAGAAGATATTCCTGGGCAAGCTCACTATTATTGTCTTCGAGGTAACATTGCCCCAAGCGCAACATGATAAAAGGGTTTTCGTAGGCATTTTCGATAATGTTCTGTTTTGCCTTTTCAAAATGGGAGAGCGCATTGCCAAAATCGTCCAGTAAGAAAAAGGCATCTCCTATAGAGGCTTCGAGCCAAAGACTTTCAGCGTGAACATTCTGTGGACTAGGGACTAGATCCAATGCTTCGGTCCACACCCGGATTGCTTCCTGATAGTTGCCTTCATCGCAATGGATGTTTCCTTCTTCGCTGAGTTGGTCTATTCTGTCTAATGTTTGATCATCCATGACATGTTATTCTTTAGAGTGCCCTACTAAGATAAGAAATCTATAGAACAAAAAAGCGGAAAAACAAACTTCTTCCGCTCTTTGATATAATTTTTATCGGTGTTTTACTCTACATCAAACCACAGTTTGGTTAACAATGTATTGCTGCCCTGGTGCTTGATTGCTTCTTGGTAATTAGTTCCATTCACCGATTGTTCCGTTCCCGGATATAAAAAGCGTAATGGGATTTTTCCACCCAAAGCACCTTGTTTTGCAGGTGTTAACTTAGGATAATCCAATCTGCGCCATTCGGCAAATGCTTCCAAACCTTGCCCATATAAAGCAATCCATTTTTGTTCACCAATTGACTTTTTATAGTTATTGGGGTTGAAAATTACTGACGATTGTCTAAGGTAGGCATCGATTAAATTATTACTGACTTTATATTGCTCAAAAGATGCACGAATGGCCTTTTGGTAGAGATCTGCGGCATCACCCGTAATCAATCCTCTGCTTACGGCCTCGGAAAGATCAAAAAGAACCTCCGAATAACTTAAGATCACTGCAGGTGCTTTTGGCTCACGGAAATATTTTCCTGGTCGGGATGTAAGATTGAAACCAATACTGCTAGCCTCACTTGAAGTGAGACCATTTGGGAGACCAATATATTGTTCCTTCGTAAGGCTATCAGTTACATCCGCATAGATTGGTAAACGTGGATCGTTTAACTCGAAAAGCTTATCAACCATCGTTTTACTCACTCGATAATCCTCTCTTGCTTCAAAAGATGCACTGACGGGATTGCGATAAGGAGCATCGCGGTAGATCAGCTGAGCGATTTCATCATTGGAGCTAATGTAACCACTTCCTTCTGCTGCGATTTCCTGCAATGTAGTTTTGGCTAGATCCGGTAGGCGGTCAGCAATACGTAATGCAAAGCGCAATCTTAGTGAATTCGCAAAACGTTTCCATTTAATGATTTTATTCTCATAAATAATATCACCCTGGATAGCCTCACCATTAGCTTTCAATAAACTTTGCGCGTTTTTGAGATCGTTCAATAGGCCTTTATATACATTCTCCTGTGTGTCGTAACGTGGAGTCAAATAAGCATCAATATCTCCTGTTTCAGTATAAGGAATATCTCCATAGGCATCTGTAAGTAATGAAAATACCCATGACTGCAAGATAAGTGCTACACCCTTGTAGTTGTCATTGCCGCTATTTGCTGCTAATTTTTGCGTGATCTTTAATTGGCTGATGCTCTTTGAGTACCAGGTTGACCATCCTTCTGTGAAATCATTGTTTGTGAAAATATAGCGGTCGGGGTCCGTGTATTGGATCCTAGCCCAATGCTGTACAAACAACAGACTAGAAGCAAGATTATTGCTTACGCCCCAGTAGCTGTCGGCTGTTGTTTTAATCGCGTTTGTGAGAAGGTAGGCAGGTTGAGGATTTTCTGCCTCATTCTGATTTTGATTGACTTTTGCTAATTCATCTTTACAGGACGTGGTTAGGCCCAGTAAGAGAACAAGTCCTGTTATATATTTGCTGTTTATTTTCATGCTCAAAATAATTATTTGTTCTTCAATTGTTTGCTAGTAAGAAATCGAGCTGCCTTAGGCATTGATGATTTCAGTTACTTAAAACTTAAGATTTAAATTGAAGCCAAAGCTTCTTGTGGTCGGTAACTGTAAACTTTCCAACCCTTGTGCATTGCCTGTATTAAAGGCTGTCTCTGGATCAATATTGGGTGCATTCTTATGGATAATCCACAGGTTTCGAGCTACTAAAGAGAACGAAGCTCCCTGAAAGCCGATTTTGGAAATCCAATGATTTGGCAATTGGTAACCTAGTTTTACCTCGCGCAATTTAACATAAGAAGCATCGAATACATTAGGCTCATTGATTCTATACAATGCTTTATAATATTGTTGTGCTGAAATGATGGTTGTGTTTTCGGAGCCATCTGCATTGACGCCATCGACAAGGATACCATCATCATGTGCGGTTTCTACAAGTGTTTTTGGATCTATAGTGGTAAAGTTGAGTCCGCCATGCTCAGGATCTCTTCCCGGAAGAGTAGAGGCCAATACCCCAGTTCCTCTACCGGTCGCATTTGTCCCCGAGTAGAGTTTGCCCCCATGCTTGATGTCAATCAAAAAGCTTAGATCGAAGTTTTTATAGCGAAATTGATTGCTAATGCCCCCTAACCAATCTGGCGTAAACTTACCGAAATAATGATTAACCGGATCAGCAGTAGGTATCCCATCGCTTAAAATAAGACGGCCTTGTGAATCGCGTAAAAAGCCAGTTCCGTAAAGAGTTCCATAGGGTCTTCCGACTGCGGCCAAAACTTGCACGGTTCCTGATGATCCGATCGTATAACTTTGTAATAATCCGTCATTGTCTAATTCTACAACTTTACTTTTATTTGTTGCGAAGTTGACATTGATATCCCATTGGAAATCCTGTTTTTTCACCGGTGTAACCCCTAATTGAATTTCAAGCCCCTTATTGTTGATCTTTCCGGCGTTCATGAGTTTCTTCTTATAACCTGTCGATGGACTCACATCGACGGCTAAAATCTGGTTGATACTATTGATATCGTATAAACTTAAGTCTAATCGCACTCTATTTTTTAGGAAAGCCAGTTCGGTACCTAGTTCAGTTGAGGTGGTTGTTTCGGGTTTTAGGTCTGGGTTTTTCTTGATGTCATTGACCGATAATTGTGGGTTGTCTCCGTATGGTGCACTAAATAGATAAGAATCAATTAAACTAAAAGGGTCTGTATCTTTACCTACTTTGGACCAACCTCCCCGTAATTTCCAGAAAGACAATATATCGCTTTGAATAGGGAATGCATCTGTCAGTACGATACTTGCGTTTGCCGATGGATAGAAATACGAAAGATTGTCAACAGGCAAAGTAGAGGACCAGTCGTTTCGAGCTGTTAGATTCAAAAAAGCATAATTTTTGTAACCTAATTGTGCCGATGAAAAAATACTGTAAGCTTTCAATGGGCTGTATTCACCTGTTGAAATCAAGGCATCTCTAGAGTTTGCTAATGTATACACTTCAGGAACAGCTAACCGGGGAGCCTTTTGGTTGTTGCGTTGCCGCGATTGGCTACGTATATTGCTTCCCGCCAATATATCTAATGTAAAGTCTGTTGAAAGTGGTCTATTGTAATTTAATGTAAATTCTGTGTTATTTTCATTTACTGTGTAAGCATCTTCTTCATAGGAACCGTAGGGTGTACCATTAGTGCCATAAGCAACCCGTATTTTTCGGCGATCGGTGTAATAATCGTTACCAGTACGGAAGTTGGCTGTTAAAAACTCATTGATCTTGTAATTTAAACCAACATTTCCAAAAATTCGGTCGCGTTGTTGCTGTACCGTATTTTCCTCCGCGATGAAGTATGGATTGCTATAATAGCTATTGTTCCAATTGACTAAATTACCATTTTCATCCCGATAATTTTTTAGACGGGAAACATCGACCTGTCTGCCAAACCAAGTAAATTGGAGCATATAGCCGTTCGATCGAAAGCCCCCTACACCTGGTAAATTACCTGAGTTTGTGCGTACATAATTTGCATTTGCTGTAAGTGTCAGATCTTCCGTGATTTTATAACGTGTGTTAATATTGAAGTTATTTTTTTCAATCGAAGAATTTGGGATAATTCCTGTTTGATTACTATTGTTATAAGAAAAACGATAATCAACTTTATCTGTGGCATCGGCAATAGATATTCCATTGTTTAATGTTCTTCCAGTTCCAAAAAAGCTACGTACGTTATCTGGATGAGGGAGGAAAGGAACGGCTTCACCATGTGAATAAAATTGTGGGATGAGTCTGCCATCCATTTTTGGGCCCCAGCTTTCATCAACACCATCATTGATACCGCCACCTTTACCATCGACATAGCTAAACTTTCCGTCGGCACCTTGTCCAAATACATTTTGATAATCGGGTAGAACGGCGAGTCGTTCAATTGTATTATTTGAATTGATGTTTATTCCCAATCCTTTACGTTTTTTTCCGGATTTTGTCGTAATCAAAATCACACCGGCAGCGGCTCTTGAACCATATAATGCGGCCGCATTGGGCCCTTTGAGCACACTGATCGATTCAATATCTTCACTATTGATATCGGAGATTGCATTGGCATAATCACGGTTGCCGCTGGTCCCCAACTGAGAGTTATCCACGGGAGTTCCATCAATCACAAATAAAGGTTGATTGTTTCCCGCAATGGAGGTTTCTCCACGGATAATAATTCTCGAAGAACCCATATTTCCTTGACTATTTGTTACCTGAACACCGGCAACTTTTCCAGCTAAGGAGTTTACGAGATTACTTTCTTTAGCTTCGGAAAGATCTTTTCCCTTTAGTTCCTGAATAGAATATCCCAACGTCTTCTTTTCTTTCGAAATATTCAATGCAGTGACCACAACTTCATCCAATAAGGCTGTTGAAGGTAAAAGTTGGATTGTAGTCAGCCCCGTCGGATTGGTTTGAACAGTTTTGGAATCGAAGCCTATGTATTGAACCTGAATACTACGTGAAGTCCCTGTTGAAGGGAGTTCAAATAACCCATTAGCGTCTGTCTGTACTTGTTTTTTGCTGCTTGTTTCGGTAACTGTAGCCCCTTGAATCGGATTGTTGTTGTTGTCGACTACTTTTCCTTTTATAGTGGTTTGTGCGTATAGTGCGCCAGTACTAAGGCAAAGCGCAGCCATTACGACAAAATTTATGTTGTTTTTTGCCATATTAAATATAATAGTGAGTTTGTTGATTTGGGTTATAGGAGATATTTGAAATTTACTTGTAAAAACATCCCCTTAGGGCATTCGTTTTTCGAGGATGTAGTGTGTATGCTGTTTCATGTGTTAAAAAATGTTAATGCAAATATATAAAATCTACCTGATAACTATACTTTGTTTTTTTGTTTTTTGTAATATTTGAGTCAGAATAGTGAAATGAGGAAGGTGTAGGGGCATTGGTGATCAATTTCAGCTGCTTTTTCTGAAATGGCTTTATCTTGTTTTTATAATATATTGCTTGTCAGGATATTTATTCGGAATATGCGAATCGTAAACGACGACCTGCGAATTGTAAATCCTCGTATTTTCTGTTAGGAAAGGGCAGCATTCTTGTATTTCGATTATACAGAATTAAAACGCATAATACTATGATTATTTTTGGCACACGAACCAAGGTATTAACCAACAAATCACAATTAGCGATCGGTAACTGTGATTATTGTGGCACTGCTCAGTCCCTCTTTGCATATAGACAAATTAAGTATTTTCACATTTTTTGGATACCCATATTTCCCTATTCCGCGCAGATGATTACGATTTGCAGTCATTGCAAAAAGTTGAGCTACCAATCTGAAATCAATCCACAGATACTTCAATCCTTGCCGCCGGGAACTATCCGTAAAACGCCTATCGGTTATTTTGCGGGCTTAATGCTGATTGGACTTTTGGCAGCTGCTATTGTTATAGCTGGGATTTCTGGCGCAAAAAAGAAAGAAAAATACCTGAAAGATCCAAAGGTTGGCGATGTGTACGAACTTTCCTATGCAAAAGATGGAAAGACGATGCGTACGCTTTATCGTATTGCCAATTTGACCACAGATTCTGTGACCTTTGACATTAACGATTATGAAGCGGATAGCCGAAAAGGCCTACGTAAATTGCGCGAGCAGCATTCCAATAGTTATTCTGAAAAGCAAAAAGTATCTCGTGCTGAACTGGAAGATATGAAAAATAGGATAGCAAGCATTGAAAGATTGTAAAGATCATTTTCTTGCTTCTTATGGCTACCTCCGTTGGTATTGCCGGCGTATTGGTTTGCTATTTCTCTACCATTTCGTTGCTATTTCTCTGCTGTTTTTCTGCCATTTCGTTGTCGTTTCTCTGCTGTTTCATTGTCGTTTCTTTGCCTATCCTTTGCTGTTTCGTTACATATTCTTCGGTCTTATAGAAAACAAATAGCAACGAAAGAACAAACAAATAGCAACGCTGTAACATAGCTGTTGTCAAGGAAACCCAAAGGATATATAACAAGGTTTAAACCAGCGCTCAATTGCCTCTTTGCAAAAGAAGAGGTATTGATTTGATACCCTGGAGTACGTCTTGTAGACAAGGTTCGGATCTTTAAATGTGCTACTTCTTTGTTTTTACAATATTAAATTTATGAATATAACCTAGCATAAAATATTGTTTCAATGTAAGTGAATTTCCAAAATATGTTCTGTTGTCTTGACTGCCCCAATAATTTTGCGTATTCTGATTCAAGATATCGAAACCGGTCAATTTTAGCTGTGAATTATTTTTCAGGGTATAATAGACTGATGCATTTAAAATATGATAGTTTTTTCTGCCACTAAGTCCGCTGGCTCGATTATCCAACGAGTAGGTTGATTCCAACGAAAATCCGTGGATCGGATTAATATTCAATCCTGCACCAATTTTATGTATTGAATAGGTTGATTCAATAAAATCGGAGTTATCTTTTACCGAATTTATATTCTTGTTCCAAGAATAAGTATACTGCGGTGATATCGTCACCAGATTTTTCCACGTCGCGGAAAATTGCTGGCTGGCATTGATCCCTACATTGGTCCCTTTATTATCTACATCGCTGATGGAACTATAATTTTCATAAGTATAGATACTGTTGTTTTGCGATAGATAGAATGACCAATTTTTACTCGCTTTTAGGTTATATCTCAGGTAAGTATAGGCACTATAGTTATATTTTGAGCCAGCGAGAAACATTTGGGTGGTCATTTGTCCTGTATTGTTGTTTCGCCAGCTACGGGTCCCAATGCTGTTATTGACATAATTGATATTTCCATTTACATTAAACTGCAATTTCGAGGTGTATTTATAGTATGATATACTGACATTCTGTTTTTCGATATTGTTGAATATAAAGGATGTCTTTCGTGTATACAATGGATTTAGATCCATAACGAGCTGCTGGATTCCATAGAGTTCGGGAGACTCGAGATCTTTATACCAGCCAAGGTTTAGATCTTTATAACGGATATTAATATTGGGCAACCAGTAGCCTAAAGATGATTTCTCGACCGAATTAATTTTAAGTAGATCAAAATGATTTGTTTTCACTTGATAAGCAGTTCCAAATTTTACGTTAAAATCTTTTGTGGGTCTCCAGTAAAATATAATACCTGTGATATAATCTTGGTATTTGTAGCGGTAACTATTTTCATAGGGGGCTGCATGTACTTCACCAGTACTGTCGCGGTCGACATAGACAGTTTCCTGTGGTCCCTGGCGGTTGGTGACATAGGTAAAGTAATAATCAAAGTTGAGTTTTTTAATAATTTTATTGTAATAGGCAGCACTAAAATATAGATTGCTGGAATTATTCTGCGTTAGATTTTTATACCCTAAACTAGTTTGGGGCTTAGCAGCATCATAGATATTGGTATACTGAAAAGAGCTGTCGGTCTTTTCATTGGTGTTGATGGAAATCGTATTTCTAAACGATACAATATGGTTTTTATTGAGCTGTTTTTCGATGTAGAAGCCATGTGAATAGTTCAGTGTATTTTCCTTATCTTCACCTGTACCGGTAGCGTCATTTAGTTTTTTGATGTCCGTATAGGAGCGGTTCATTCCGAAGCTTGAATTTTTCTTGGAATTTATACCCAGATTCGGTGTAAATTCGAAATAGGCTGTGGTATCCATCCGATGACGGAGGAGCGTTTTGATATTGTGTCCTACAGTTTTTTCCTGTTGTCGGTAATTGGATTCTGAATATTGTTTTTCCTGGTCGAATAAGGATATTTGATTGCCAGTATTTTGATTTTCAGCTTTATTATATTTCAGCATGTACATGATATTCAGCTTGGTTTTCTTTCCCCAGTCGTTGTTGAGGTTAAATCCCAGACCAATATCGTTGGCCTTGCCGGAATAGTTTCTGCCACCAAAATTATCAAAACCATAGTTTTCGGAACGACCGAGTCCAGCTTCTTGGTTTAACTCATTGTAATCAAAACTCTGGCGGTTAATGTTATTTCCGAAACCGATTAAACTCAGCTGGAGCGTATCCTTAAACGTATTGAATAAACCGCCGGCCTCATATCTGCTCCGCGTGCCCGCACTGCCATAGAGTTTGCCAAAACTGGCTCTGAGGAAATCTTTCTTAAATTTTAGATTGATCGTAATCGGTAGTTTATCTTCATCTTCGTTATCTTTCTTTGTTTCCCCCTTATCACGGTATACCTGTACCGTCTTGATCAGGGAAGCGTCTAGGTTTCGCGTAGCAATACGTACGTCACTTGAAAAGAAATCCTTGTCGTTGACCTTTACTTTGGAAACCTCCTTGCCCTGATAGTAAATAGAACCGTCCATATTGACCTGCAGACCGGGTAGTTCTTTGAGCAATTCCTCTACATTAGCATTAGGACGTGTTTTGAAGAAATTGGTATTATATTCTAAGGTATCTTTATTCATCCGTACGGGCGGGACAATATTGACGACTACCTCATCGAGACTTTTGGAATCAAGCTTCAACTGGGCGAAATCATATTGTTCTCCATTTGGAATAATAAACTCCTTGCGAAAAGGATTTGCATTGACATGTGAAATGAAAAGCGTTAAAGTGGTCCCTGTGGGAATTTTGACAAATTCAAACTTGCCCTTTGTATCAGTAAGGAGGTAGGAAACTACAGAAGAGTCTTTTGAATTGAGAATCGTTACAGTCGCTTTTTCCAACGGTTCTGCATTTTGAGAAAATACAGTTCCGAGAACTTTTCCCTTCGATTGACCTATAACTATATTTGATGTAAGTAATAAAATTAAAAATAAGTAAATTCTCATAAAATTTAAGGGCCTATGTCTTGGTTATATAAGGGGTTAAAATGATTTTTCGTAAATCATTTTAATATAATATTAAAGAAATGAAAATTATACTATAAATGAAAATTTATTTTTAAGACAATCGATTGCGAATTTTATTTATTAGAATTTTTTTAACATTTTTTGTTCGAGGGGCAATCTTTTTTACAAGGAACCTGCTGTGCTTGGTTGAATAGTTTGCAGAGGATAAGAAGTTAGAAGAAGACTATAGTAGCAAAGCGAGGGCGTCCGATCTATTGGAGACCTCATTTTGAAAACGCACTGGTAAGCAGGATCATTGTATATATTATGGAGTTCATTGGGGCTTTTTGAAGGTTAAAAATCTTTCTTTTTTGATACATTTATAATTACCGATTAATTGTTATGTGTTACATAAAATAGTTGTGATGTTGAATTTACTTTCCCATATCATTACCTATTGCTATTTTTGAGCTGAAGGCTGGAAAATAGAGAAAAGGACAAGCAAATCAATTTTTTATAAGAAGTTATGAGATTTAATTTATTATTCAAGAGCGTTCTACTAGCGGCTCTAATAGGTAATTGGAGCCTGAGGGCAGCGGGGCAAGAGGCAAAACCACCCATTATGGGTTGGAGCAGTTGGAATAGTTTTCGGATTCATATTGACGAAAAGTTGATTCGGGAGCAGGCCGATGCCCTGGTCACAACTGGCTTGCATGATGCAGGGTACAGCTATATCAATGTGGATGATGGATATTTTGGAGGGAGAGATGCGGAAGGAAAACTTTACGAAGATCGTTCAAAATTTCCCAATGGAATGCGGGCCTTATCCGACTATATTCATTCTAAGGGGTTAAAAGCGGGATTGTATTCGGAAGGCGGAAAAAATACCTGCGGCTCAATTTGGGATAAAGATCCTAAGGGCATTGGTGTTGGTATGTATGGCCATGAACGTGAGGATGCTGCGTTGTTTTTTAAAACATGGAATTTTGATTTTATCAAAGTAGACTGGTGTGGTGGATTGGAAATGAAACTAGATGATCGCGAGCAATACACAAAAATAATAACAGCGGTGCGGGCGGTTCGTCCTGATGTAGGGTTTAATCTTTGCCGCTGGCAATTTCCTGGAAATTGGGCAATTAAGCAAGTAGATTCTTGGCGTATCTCGCAAGATATACAGCCAAATTTTGCTTCGGTGCTGCATATTATCGATCTCAATCGTAATCTATATCCTTATAGCTCACCAGGCCATTATAATGATATGGATATGCTTCAAGTGGGCAATGGGATGACTCATGAAGAGGATAAAACACATTTTTCAATGTGGTGCATGCTGAATTCACCTTTGATGGCGGGAAATGATCTGCGTAAAATTTCGAAGGAGACACTCGCTATATTGACGAATAAAGAAATGATTGCGCTAAATCAGGACAAGGCTTTTAAACAGGCCCAATGTGTCCTAAAAGAAGGAGAGGTAGAAGTATGGAAGAAAGAATTGGCCAATCCAAAGAATAAGGCACTGGCAATTCTCAATAGATCGAATATTGAAACCCAATTTACATTGGATGCAAAAGCACTGAGCTTGTCGCCGAAAAATAGAGTGAAAGATTTATGGCGTCATCAGGAGGATGGGAAGCTTGGCCAAAATAGAAACTTCACACTTCCTCCCCATGGTATAGTCGTACTTTTGCTATCGGAATAGGTGGGGCGATAAAGACATTGAGACCAAATGAACCTCCAGAAAATGTTTTTATGTCATACATGCCTCATGTTTTTCGTGATTGAATTTAAGGATATAACGGATTTACTCATGATACCGAATCAACTGCAAAAATTTCACCAGCTACGCTAGTTTGGAAGGAGGATAAATTGGATGGTTAAAATTAAATAACGCAGGTAAAAAAAAAGCCCAATATACTAACTATTGGGCTTTTATATGTGTTTATGCTGCTATTTAAGTGCCGTTTACCCAACAGATTTCTTATACAAAAAGAGCCGTTGGTAATGATTATCAAGATGTTTGCGCATCGCATTTCGGAATACTTCAGCATTGCCTACTTTCAATATATCGACTAATCCCCGGTGCGAGATGAAGCTTTTTGAAGGGCTGGGGCTGGTCAGTAGACCACTACTATGTACATATTGAAAAACAGGTAACAACATATTCTGGAAATCTTTCAGGATGGTATTACCCGTGATTTCATAAAGTTTACCATGAAAGGCAATTTCGGTTTCAATATCAAAAATTGTATTATCTGCTTGTATAGGTTCTTTTGCAACGATTGCTTCGAGCTCCTCAATATCTTTTTCTTGTATATGTTCAAAGAGGATATCGGCCATACCTACTTCCAGAACCATGCGCATTTCAAAAAGATCCTGTAGGGTCTTATTTTCCATGATGGTTGGATAAAGTGATTTGCGTAGCGGTTTTATAAGATCTGGACTTGTTAAAACGGCCCCACGATGTTTTTTGGATTCGATCAATCCGACCATACGCAACCGCAACATGGCTTCGCGAACTACTGTACGACTTACACCAAGGGTTTCGGCCAATTCAATTTCCTTAGGTAATGCATCTCCAACTTTTAAGCCCTGATTGACAAAAAGATTGATGATTTCTTTTTCTGCACGATCTACTAGCGAAGAGGTATCAATTGTATTAAGATGTTCTATCAGCGAAGAATTCGGTTCCATATATATTACATATAGCGCATTAGGCGCGTTAAGACAAAGATAATTAATAAAAGTGATTAATATGTTATACATAATTTGATTTAAATTTGTTTTTTATATTTTGTAATTTATATATTTGCATATATGTAATACTTAATACAAACCAATATGTATTCAAACCTAAAATTACGAACCCTGCTTACCCTGTCTATATTGACGGGCAATATGCTCTTGGCTCAAGCACAGGACCATGCCGTGCGGGGAAAAATTACCGATGCAAAAACTGGAGAATTACTAGGAAATGTGACTGTAAAGGTCAAAGGATCCAGCCAATCTCTGCAGTCAAATACCGATGGAACGTTCTCCATCAGTACCAATCCCAATACTATTTTAGTGATTACGTCTACGGGGTATAGACCATACGAGGTAAAAGTTGGGCAATTAAATCAATTGGATATTAAGCTTGAATCTAAGGTTGAGCAAATGGATGAGGTTGTTGTGGTAGGATACGGAAAAATGAAAAAGTCGAATTTAACGGGGTCTGTAAGCAGCTTGGATAAAAAGGTGCTTGAAACTGGAGTTCGTTCGAACCCAGCTTCGGCTTTAGCGGGTACCATACCGGGTATTCGGGTTCAGCAAACATCAGGAAGACCGGGAGCTGTACCTAAGATTGTCCTACGTGGGGGAACAGATTATGATGGAAGTGGAACTCCTTTAGTTATTGTCGACGGTATAATAAGAGATGGATTTAATGATATCAATCAAAATGATATTGAATCAATAGATGTTCTCAAAGATGCTTCTGCAACTGCCATATATGGGGCAAGGGCTTCTAATGGCGTAATTCTTATTACCACAAAGCGTGGAAAAGAGGGGGTGTCTAATATTGTTGTTCAGTCGAAGATTGGTGTCAATAAATTGAATAATCCATTTAATTTCTTAAGTGCAAAGGATTATTTATACTGGTCAAGAAAAGGGGTGCAGACCTCTGGAATTTATCAGCCAAATCAGCTAAACCAATTGACGTCGGTCGGTCCTTTCGGAACAGGTAACAAATTTAAGGATGATCAAGGAAATTACCTTGACGGTAATGTTACAAGTAACGCTGTCTGGAGTACGATGTATCTGGACGATAGCAATCGTGAATTGCTACAACAGGGATGGCAGACAATGATTGATCCGATAACAGGTAAGGAATTGATTTTTAAAGATTTTGATTATGAGGATTATGCATTACGGAACAATAGCTTGACGCAAGACTACAATGTTGCATTACAGGGTGGGACACAAAAGGGAAGTTATTATGCCAGCGTAGGAAAGTATAATGAGAAAGGATTGCCCATCAATACTTTTTATGATAGAACAACCTTTGTTCTCAATGGCGATTATAAGATTAAACCCTGGTTACAATCTAATTCGAATGTGAATTTTGCCTATACAAAATGGAGAGATGCAATAAATGGTGAAGCTAATTATATGACGAGGGCGTTGGGAGCTCCTCCCACTATGCGTGGTACCAATATGAATGGAGACCTGTTAGTGGGACGTGACTGGCAGGATGGAAATCCGCTCGTCAATGATGATAAGTTTATCCGCAAGAATATAAATCAAAAATTAACCTTAGGACAGGCTTTTACTGTTAATTTTTTAGATAATCTGAGCTTAAGAGTTAGCGGTAACTGGTTTTTTAATCAGGAAACAAGCGAGTCCTTTAATAAGGATTACCTTGCTAGTCCTGGGAATTATGTGAGAACTCGAAATTCAAGTGCATCTTACTACAAAAATTTTAATCAAACTTACAATGCTGTATTAAACTATAATACAACTATTGCTAGCGATCACACTATTAACGTGATGGCGGGGACTGAATTTTTTGATTCCTATCGCACAAGTTTTTCCGCTTCGGGAAGCGGAGCACCTACAGATGACTTTATGGATTTAGGATTGACTAGTCCTGATGCCAATAAACGAGGTATCGACTCCTATCATGATCGTCAACGTATTACTTCTTTCTTTGGTCGTGTCAATTATGACTATCAACAAAAATATTTGATGACGTTGACAGCACGTCGCGATGGGTATTCTACACTTTTAAATAATCGTTGGGGAACATTTCCAGGGATTTCAATTGGCTGGAACCTACATAATGAAGAGTTCCTTAAGGATTATATAGGTATTGATAAATCAGTTAATTCAATTAAACTAAAGGCAAGTTACGGTGAAAATGGAAATGTGGATGCCGTATTTAAAGGGCAGACAACAAGAGATTCGTATATTTTGCAAGGAGCTTACGGTAGTTCAAAATATGATGGATCTGTAGGCTATAGGATGACTTCGTTGTCCATTCCTAATTTAAAATGGGAAAGTTTAAAGACTAAAGAGATTGGTCTGGAAGCAAAATTGTTTAATCGCTTAGATCTGATCTTAGCTTATTACCATAGAACGACCAAGGATAAAATTGCAACATTGACGCTTCCTCAATCTGCAGGTTTCCGAACGATTCGGACCAATAATGGCGATATGTCCAACCAAGGTATTGAGGTTGATTTAAATTATCAGATATTACGTAGTAAAGACTGGAATTTAAGTTTTAATTGGAATACTGCTTATAATAAAAATAAAGTATTAAAGCTTCCATATAATGGTTTAGCGAATAATCGTCAAGGAGGAATTCAGGTTTACGACACTAGTTCAAAGGAATTGATTTGGGTTGGTGGGACTCAGGAAGGTCAGGATCCAAATGTTGCCTATGCATATGAAGCGGTTGGAATCATTCGGAACCAAGGAGACTTAGATCGTTATGCGGGGCAATTAAAAGATTTAATTGGTGCCAGAACCCTGATTCATCCGGATGCATTCAATGCACTGTCGGAAGATCAACAGAAGTTATATTATCCCCTTGCGTTAGGTGATGTGATGTGGAAGGATGTCAATGGAGATGGTATAATCAACTCATATGATCGGGTTTACATGGGTAATACTATTCCACGTTGGACCGGTGGTTTCGGAACAAGTCTAAGTTACAAGGATTTTAGTCTCTATACGCGATTGGATTATGCTTTAGGTTTTGTTGCCTACGACGGTCCAAGGGCATGGTTTTTGGGGATGATGCAAGGTACATTTAACACAACCGATGCAGTCTTTGATACTTGGACTGCGGAAAATCCTAACGCCAAATATCCAACATACTATTGGGCAGATCAATTATTTAAAAATAATACCAGCCGTGAAAGTAGCATGTTCTATAATAAAGGAGATTATTTAGCATTACGTGAGATTTCTTTAGGTTATAAATTGCCTAATTCCGTTGCACAGAGGCTCAAGATGGAGGGCTTGCGGGTTTCATTAACAGGGCAAAATCTACATTATTGGACTAAAAACACCTTGTTTTCAGCAGAAAGTAGTAGGGTCGACCAAAATAGCGGCGGATACCCACTGCCTAAGACATTTATTTTTAGTCTTCAATTAACCTTTTAATCGTAAAATTATGAAAAAGATATTTGTTTATTGCTGTATAATCATAGCGGCATTCACATCTTGTAAAGAAATCGATCTTGAAATTAGTCCAGAAGATTATTTTGCGAGCGGCAGCTTTTGGAAAACAAACGAGCAGGTCGCCGGAGCTATGTTGGGACTTCATGTACAATTGCGTGAGCAGCAACAAAATCTATGGAATCTGGGTGAACTACGTGGTGGAACGCTTCGTGATGGTACTAGTTTTACAGGAACAGCATCACTAAACTCCGCTGGAATAATAACGCAGGATATTCGCGAAAGTTCTCCTGGAATATCAGGTTGGGCAGGATTATACGCTCCAATTTTTCAGGTTAATAATTTTATTTATCAGGTGGAGAGAGCTGATTATTTGACAGATGTGCAAAAAGGCTATTATTTGGGACAGGCTTATGGTTTACGTGCTTTTTATTACTTTTATTTATTTAGAACTTATGGTCGGGTGCCATTAGTAACGGAACCTCAGGCAGCTGTTAACACACCGACCTCCGCAGAGGAAGCTTACAAAGCTCGAACCGAAACGGAGAAAGAAACACTGGATTTTATTAAAACTGAAGTTGATAAATCGGAAAAGTCATTTTCAGGGAACTACGAAACTAAAAACCAGAAAGCACAATGGTCGTTGGCAGCAACAAAAATGTTGAAAACAGAAGTGTATCTATGGTCGGCCAAAGTAGATATAGATGGAAAAGCACCAGAGAATAGCACGGCGGATTTAAAACTTGCAAAAGCCGCTATAGAGGAAGTAATTCCTAAATACACACTCATCAGTAATTTTGGAGATGCATTTAAATCTGCAAGTGTACCGGCTATGAAAGGTAATTCCGAGATGATTTTTGTACTTCGTTATCTAAATGGAGAAGCGACTTC
The DNA here is from genome assembly GCA_031286695.1 of Sphingobacterium sp. Lineage (GTDB taxonomy): Bacteria > Bacteroidota > Bacteroidia > Sphingobacteriales > Sphingobacteriaceae > Sphingobacterium. The sequence goes on from JAITTY010000017.1 coordinate 94,564, forward strand.
ATTTTTCAATAATTTCATTTATGCCGCAAGCGATGATATTACAGGCTATGTAGATGATAATGGACAAGCTATCTCAAAAGATCCTTTACAGGCCGGATCTACGGGTTTGATCCGTTATGAGTATAAAATTGATCTGTACAGATTATATGAAAAGACTGACACTAGAGCAAATGCAACTTTCCTGAATTTTAATAAAGGGAATACATCGGCGGTAGTATTTAGAAAATTCTTGGGAACTTTGATAGACGGGGTTCGTAACTATTCGGATGACTATCCTGTTTATCGCTTATCTGAAGCTTATCTATTGTTGGCAGAAATTAAAAATAAATTGGGAGAGGACCCAACCGGCGAAATCATGGCTGTACGTAACCGGGCGTATGCCGGAAAAGCGCCTTTGTTTACAAATGGCAGTTTCGAGACAAACGAATTAGCGATCTTTTATGAACGTACAAAAGAGTTTGTATCCGAGGGTAAGCGATGGTTCGATTTGAGACGTATGCAGGATGCATCCGGAAAGCCTTTGGTGTTTCGTAAAGATTTAGCCTTGGTCGGCGTATTAAATAACATTGACGGTCAGAAGCATAAAATATTGTGGCCTATTGATTTACAAACATTAGCTGAAGATCCTAAATTAAATGATCAGCAAAATCCAGGTTATAAAGGAACCTAAAACTGATACCCTGTCTCAACTGATTTGAAAGTTGAGACAGGATATTTATTACTATCTTATAAAAATATCATATGCTAAATCAAAAAATCTCAGGATTAATTGCAGCGCCATTTACTCCTTTCGATGAAAACGGAGAATTGAATCTTGAGCTGATTCCGGAATACTATGCGATGTTAAAGCGCAACCGGGTAACGGGTGCCTTTATCTGTGGCTCTACCGGAGAAGGTGTATCGTTGACTTTTGAGGAAAAAGTTGCGGTGATGACAGCTTGGGCCAGATTAACAAAAGAGGATGATGCATTTATACTCATGATGCTCCTGGGAGGAACCAATATCAAAGAATGCCAACAATTGGCTAGGCTGGCCGAGCATGCAGGTGTAGATGTCGTGTCATTTACTGCACCATCTTATTTCAAACCTGCTAATGTGGATCAATTGGCAAAGTGTTGTGTCGAAATTGCTAGTGCAGCCCCGAATACGGCTTTCTACTATTATCATATCCCAGTATTGACCGGCGGGAATTTCCAGATGATCGACTTGTTGAAGAAGATTGATGGAGTGATACCCAATTTTAAAGGAATCAAATATACGCATGAAGATTTTATGGATTTTCTAAGCTGTATGAATTATGCAGATCGCAAGTACGACATGTTATGGGGAAGGGATGAGAATATGTTGTCTGCCTTAGTATTGGGCAACAAAGGTGCTGTTGGAAGTACCTATAACTACGCTGCACCTTTATATCTTGAGCTTATTGAGGCTTATGATCGGGGAGATCTTGAAAAAGCTAATGCTTTGCAGCAGCAATCCATCGATATGATCACATTGTTAGGAAAGTACGGTGGTATTTCAGTAGGAAAATCGTATATGAAATTAATTGGCCTAGACTGCGGAGCATTTAGACTGCCTGTAAAGAATATTTCGGCGGAGCAATTTGAACTCTTTAAGAGTGATGTGAACAAACTTAAATTTCAGACGTTTTGTGCACAGTAAAACAGATCTCCCTCTCGAGATGAGTATCATGGGTGCTTATATCGAGAGGGAAATTACAGGCTGGACTGTAGGTTCAAGAATAAATAGATATGACAAAACAACATTGGATGGGAGTTATTGTGGGAATACTGTTTACAGGTGCTGTTCATGCACAGGTTGGTCGATTGGAATGGCATAAAGGCATTACATTGCCAGCTATGCAAGATGGAAAGAAGCATATTGGTCTGGCAGGACCAATTGCTGGTGTCACGGGTGATTGTCTCCTGATTGCCGGTGGAGCGAATTTCCCACATTTACCACCCTGGGAAGGCGGAACGAAAGAGATCCAAAAAGAAGTATTTATTTATAGAAAAGAGGGAGCGGGACTACGCTTAGCAGCGCAGGATAGTCTTTCTGTGGCGGTTGCTTATGCTGCTAGCCTGAGCCTACCCGATGGATTGCTGGTTATAGGAGGAGAGACTACTGATGGTAAAACAGCTGCTTGTAGACTGATTAATTATGATAGCTACGCCAAGAAAATTACGGTGTTAGACTTTCCGAATCTCCCATTTCCGCTAGCCAATATGGGAGCGGTAGCTCATGGGAATAAACTTTTCGTTGCCGGTGGTGAAACGCCTGATGCTGTATCAGACCAGGTGTTGCAATTGGATCTAGAGAATCTTGAAAAGGGATGGGTCTGTATAGGAAAATTACCCTATGCAGTCTCCCATTTGCAATTGTTGTCCAATAGCCCAAATGATCTTTATCTACTTGGTGGAAGAAAGGCTCATTCGGAGCGCCCTTCGAGGTTATATCATGAATTATGGTGCTCAACCGATAATGGAATTACTTGGTCCAAACGGACTGACATTCCTTTTTCCGCGGCAGCAGGAACTGCCTGTGTATTACCAGACCAAGGGATATGGTTATTGAGTGCTGATCGGGGCAATACCTTCCATCAGGTAGAAGCGCTGATCTTTGATGCTAAAAAGGAAACAAACCCATTGCAGCGACAGAAACTCATTGATGCTAAAAATAAATTACAAATCAACCATCCTGGCTTCGGTAGAGCAATATGGCGTTACGATCTACATTCGGATAAATGGAACCGGATGGGGGATTTGCCATCGAATGGACCTGTAACCACGACAGCTGTTGTCTGGGACGACATGATCATTTTGCCCAGTGGTGAAATTAAGGCGGGCGTTCGTACTCCTGAGGTTTTAGTAGCAACATTTTCTAACAAATAGCATTGAAAAAATAAGATATAAAAACTCATATAAACCTGATAAAGCTTGAAATGATCTCTTCTTTACGACATAAATCTTTTTACCCGTGGCTGGTTGTAGCGCTCCTTTGGGGAGTAGCCCTGCTGAATTATATGGATCGGCAGATGCTGTCGACTATGCGTGATGCGATGCAGGTCGATATTCCGCAATTGCAAAGTGCCGAAACTTTTGGTGTATTGATGGCTGTTTTTCTCTACATATATGGCATTATGAGTCCCATCGCTGGTATTGTCGCTGATAGAAGCAATAGAAAATGGCTGATCGTGGGTAGTCTATTTGTGTGGTCAGCAGTTACTTATGGTATGGGGATGGCGCATGATTATTCAACACTATTGGTATTGCGGGCAATTATGGGATTTAGTGAAGCACTGTATATCCCGACTGCCCTTTCCTTGATCGCAGATTACCATACCGGAAAAAATCGATCGCTGGCTATTGGACTACATATGACGGGGCTCTATACAGGTCAAGCCTTAGGTGGCTTTGGTGCAACATTGGCGGCATCAAAAGGATGGCATACCGCTTTTCATTGGTTTGGAATTGTCGGAATATGTTATGCATTGCTGCTCGCGATTTTATTGATGGAGAAAAAACATACGTCTTCAGATGAAGAAAGCACTTCGGAAAGCCAATTACCTCTTTCCAAAAGCTTATTGCTGTTATTTTCCAATGTTGCATTCTGGATTCTATTGTTTTATTTCGCGGCTCCAAGCTTACCGGGCTGGGCCATCAAAAATTGGCTTCCAACCTTGTTCGCTGACAGCCTGAATATCCCAATGGCCAACGCAGGCCCATTGTCTACGATTACAATCGCTATCTCATCTTTTATTGGGGTTATAGCCGGCGGAATACTGAGCGACCGCTGGGTACAGAAGCATATCCGTGGACGTATTTATACCAGCGCAATTGGCCTTGGACTGACCATACCTGCTTTATTGTTTTTGGGATTAGGCCAGACCTTACCTGCAGTTGTGGGAGCGGCAGTCTGTTTTGGAATTGGTTTTGGCATATTCGATGCCAACAATATGCCTATTCTTTGTCAGGTTGTTCCCAAAAATTTGCGGGCAACCGCTTATGGCTTTATGAATATGGTTGGTGTATTTGCAGGAGCTGTCATTACACAATGGTTGGGGAAATTTAAGGATGAAGGCCATTTTGGGTTAGGTTTTGCATTGTTGGGGGCTGCGGTACTGCTAGCACTGTTGTTGCAACTCCTGTTTCTTAAACCGAAAACAATGGAAAAGTAATCGTAGCGATATACTGAATTAATAGATCATGAATATGAAATCCTTAATCGACATGATGCCAATCTATATTTCAAAAAAGGGAGCTTTGCTTTTATGTTTGATTATCTCGATCTCTGTCTCCCTGGGGCAGGGGCGAATTAAAATAGCTTGCATAGGTAACTCCGTAACCTTTGGTTATGGGCTCGGCAATCCTGTGGAGGATTCTTATCCGAGCCAGCTTCAAGCATTGCTGGGCCAACGGTTTGAAGTGAGGAATTTTGGCCATTCAGGGGCTACACTTCTACGAAAGGGGCATAGACCTTATTATAAAACGGAAGAATATCGGAAAGCATTGGATTTTAAACCTGATGTTGCCATTATACATCTGGGTCTCAATGATACCGATCCGAGAAACTGGCCGAATTATAAGAACTCCTTTGCATCAGATTACGCGACGCTGATTGATTCCATACGATCTGTTAATCCCAGCGTACAAATTTACATCTGTCGGTTGACTCCTATTTTTAGCGGTCATCCCCGGTTTCTATCTGGTACGCGAGATTGGTATGACCAGATTCAGATGTTGATTCCTCAGATTGCAAAGAATAATCAGGTCGGACTTATCGACCTCAATAACCCGCTCTGTGCTCGAATAGATCTTTTTGACGACTATTTACATCCAAATAAGCAAGGAGCTGCATTGATTGCTGCACAAATAGCTCATGTACTGACCCCGATTACGCAAGATTTGCAGCTGGCCGAAACGATTGGTTCAAATATGGTGCTTCAGCGTAACTGGGAAAATCGTATCTATGGTAAGGGCACTGCAGCTGCTGAGATCAAACTTGCATTTAATCAGAAGAGCTATAGGACCCATGTGAATCTGGATGGATTCTGGGAGATAAAGCTTCCTAGAATGGAGGCAGGAGGACCTTATGAAATAAAGGTGAGCTCGGGTGGAAAGAACATCGAATTGAAAGATATTCTTTTTGGCGATGTTTACCTAGCTTCCGGCCAATCGAATATGGCTTTTCCACTGCGTCGGGCCCTAAAAAGTGAATCGCTGATCAAAAATGCATCTTCGCGAAAGAATCTACGCCTTTTTAAATGTGGAAATCTAGTGGAAACCGATGCCGTGGCTTGGGATTCTACTACATTAAAAAAGGTGAATGACCTTACGTATTTCCATGGCAACTGGAGTCAAGTAACAGCGGATGAAGCAGCAAAGTTCTCAGCGGTAGCCTATTCATTTGCGGAAAAACTCACCGAAGAACAACATATTCCTATCGGTATTATCGATCTGTCCGTTGGAGGATCCAATACGGAATCCTGGATCGACCGGAAATCCCTGGAAAACGATGATTTGCTGGCATCGTATATCCATAGCTGGCAAAAATCAGATTTCCTGCAGGATTTCTGCCGAGAGCGCGCCAGTCAAAATTTGGTCCATTCTAACGTGAAAAATCAACGCCATCCTTATCAACCTGCCTATAATTTTGAAGCGGGGGTCAGCAAGTGGTTGGGCACAGGGTTGAAAGGCATACTCTGGTATCAAGGTGAAAGCAATGCGCATAATATTGAACTTCACGAGCGTCTTTTTAAAACATTGGTTTCTTCCTGGCGCAAAAGTTTTCATCAGGATCTGCCCTTCTTCTTTGTTCAGTTAACAAGTCTAGATAGACCATCCTGGGGGAATTTTAGAAACTCTCAACGTTTACTGGAGAAACAGATCTCAGGTACCTATATGGCAGTGACACTCGATGTGGGCGATTCTTTGGATGTGCATCCCCGAGAAAAGATCTTGGTAGGACAGCGTTTGGCAAATCTAGCAAGTCAGCATCTGTATGGGGCGGTATTAAATGCGGATCATCCAAACCCTATTCAATATCGGGTTTACGATGATCGGCTGCTATTGACATTTGATCATTGTACAAAATTAAAAACCAATGGAAATACAACTGTGAAAGGCTTTCAGGTGGTGGACAATAAGGGAAGGATTTTTAATGTACGGGCAAATATCCTTTCTGACAATACTGTCGAAATAAATAAGCCAAATGGCGAAGTAACGAGAATTCTGTATGGATATGAGCCTTTTAGCAGGGCAAATCTTCAAAATGAAATCGGAACACCGGTGTCCACTTTCGATTTGACGATTAAATAAACACAAAATGAATTGCTATAAAAATTAGAAAAGATGAAACAGATAAGCATAAAAGATACTGCAAAAATAATAGACACTGATTACTTGAAGGAGATGGAAGTTTTTTATCGTGATCAGCTTTTAAAAGATACTGTACCATTTTGGTTTCCAAGATCGATTGACCATGAATGTGGTGGGTACCTATTCATGCGTGACCACGATGGTACTTTAATTGATACAGATAAAGCCGTATGGATTCAGGGACGTGCTTGCTGGCTGCTGTCTACCCTTTACACAACTGTAGAACAGAAAGAAGAATGGTTAGAAGGTGCCCGGATAGGTTATGAATTTTTGAAAAAACATTGCTTTGACGAAAATGGGAAAATGTATTTTCACGTCGATCGTCTGGGGAATCCTATTCGCATGCGCCGCTATTTCTTTTCGGAAACATTTGCCGCCATCGCTTTCGCAGCTTATGCTAAAGCTACTGGAGACGAAGATATTGCAGATGAAGCTCGTCATCTTTTAGGAATTTGTCTCGCATATGCAAATGGAGAAAGGCTGATTGAACCAAAGTATGAAGCGACGAGACCCATGAAGGGAATCGGTGTACCGATGATCATGATCAATACCGCGCAACAGATTCGCGAAACGATTGGCGATCCGCGCTGTGATATCGTTATCAGCGATTGTATTGCACAGATTGAACGTGACTTTGTTAAAGATGATATCCGTTGTGTGATGGAACAAGTAGGGCCTAATGGTGAAATTGTCGATCATATTGACGGCCGTACTCTCAATCCCGGGCATGCCATCGAAGGAGCTTGGTTTATCCTCCATGAAGCTAGATACCGAGACAATGATCCGCATTTGATTGGTCTAGGCTGCCGTATGCTGGATTATATGTGGGAACGTGGCTGGGACAAAGAATATGGTGGTATTCTATACTTTAGAGATGTATACGGAAAACCTGTACAAGAATACTGGCAAGATATGAAATTCTGGTGGCCACAGAATGAAACAATTATAGCAACATTGCTCGCTTATGTGGTAACCGGCAATGAAAAATATAAAAGCTGGCATCAACAGATCAATCAATATGCCTATGACCATTTCCACGATAAACTCAATGGTGAATGGTATGGTTACCTCCATCGCGACGGAAAGATTGCGCAAACGGCTAAGGGAAATTTATTTAAAGGTCCTTTTCACCTCCCTCGCCAAGAGTGGTATTGTATGCAAATATTGAAGGAATTTAACTCGATTAAGTAAAAGATCATGAGACGACAAGAAGCTACGCGAAATATCTTCCTCTCTACGCTGATTATTATTCTTTTTTTTATCAGTCCTTTACGTTGTCTGCCGGATTCAATCAGGCCACTGCTTCCTATGCCGCGTTCTGTGAAATGGAAAACAGGAAACTATTCTATTCAGCATCTTGTTCGTGTTCATATCAAAGGCGAGGTGTCAGATTTTGATAGACAGACACTAAGTGTCTTGCTAAAAGATTGGAATGTAACTAAGATTGATTTTGAGAGTTTCAAGAATAGTGATATCGCTATCTTTTGTGATAAGCAATTGGATCTGCCATCTGCATCTTTAGAGGCTTACCGTATTGCTGTGGATCAACAGGGAATACGGATTGAGGCCAGAACGAGTGCCGGTATTTTCTACGCCTTACAAACGTTGCGGCAACTGGGCGGTCAGGATGGGCAGTTACCCTATTGCTCCATTACAGATTATCCTTCTTTTCGCTGGCGCGGATATCTAGTTGACGTAGGACGAAATTTTCAGTCTCTAGATGTACTCAAAGAGCAAGTCGACATCATGGCGCGGTATAAACTTAATATTTTCCATTTCCATTTCACGGAGGATATTGCCTGGCGACTTGCCAGCAAGAACTACCCAGGTCTGACTGATTCTTCCAACATGGACCGGTGGCGTGGAAAGTATTATACGATTGACGAGATGCGGGAGCTGATCCGATATTGTCGGGACAGACATATTCAGCTCGTACCTGAAATTGATATGCCGGGGCACTCGGCTGCCTTTCGACGGTATTTTAAAACTGATATGCAGAGCGATAGTGGTCTAGCCGTTCTCAAGGAATTAGTGAGGGAGTTTGCTGTCACTTATCCAGGATTACCTTATTTGCATATCGGAGGAGATGAAGTAAAAATTCACAATCAGCAATTTTTACCGTTTATGACAAAATGGACAGAAAGCTTGGGGATGAAGACTATTGGTTGGGAACCCGGTGGCAACCTGCAGCCACAGACAATTCGTCAGCTTTGGATGGGGGGACCACAAGCGATGACGAAAGATTCTCCTTTCGAGGTAATTGATTCAAAGCACTTGTATATAAACCATATGGATCCCTTGGAAGCTGTGACGACGTTATTTTACAGGCAATTGGGGGGGCAGACATCGGAAAATGAAAAGTTAATGGGGGCAACACTCTGTTCATGGCCTGATCGTGCGGTCAATCATGAACAGGATATATTTCATCAGAATGCAGTTTATCCTGCTTTGTTGACTTTCGCAGAACGTAGCTGGTGCGGTGGAGGAGATTTTGAATGGCGTAGCAATATCAAAACGGATCGGGAAGGGCTCGCCGAATTTACAGCATTTGAGGAGCGCCTGATCCAGCATAAGCATTTGTATTTTAGAGATCTTATTTTTCCTTATTATCAGCAAAGTAAACAGAAATGGGTATTGTATGGACCTCTGCAAAATAAAGGCAACCTAAGTATGAGTTTAAAGGAGGAAGCGAAAGGAAATTTTACTTCTTTAAAAAAGATCGGTGAGTTTTATGGTGGCACAATCGTATTACGCCATTGGTGGTCTGATGTCGTAAAAGGGGCCATAGATGATCCTGCTGAAAATAGCACACTGTATGCTGTGAGTCGGATCTGGAGTGACGTGCAGGGCAATAAGGAATTTTGGATCGGTTTTAATGATCTTTCCCGTTCGTATGCCAGTGATTCACCAAATTTGGGCACATGGGACGACAGGATGAGTAGACTTTGGGTCAATGAACATGAAGTGCTCCCTCCGGATTGGCAGCATGCGGGCCAGAAGGGAGATCTGGAAATCCCATTGATTGATGAGGGGTATAGTTATCGAAGTCCTGCCATAGTTCAATTGCGTAAAGGGTGGAATACAATTGTGGTCAAGTTGCCTGTTGGAAAATTAAAAGGGAAAGACTGGCAAAATCCATTGAAATGGATGTTTACTTGTCTCCCTATTGATAAGGAGTAAAAGTAGCATGTTTCCTTCCATTGATGGAGCGGATGAATTTTAAAATAAGTAACAATAAACATAAATAGATATGAAGAGACTATGTATAATGGGGGCATTTGCGCTGTTAGCAGGGATTTGTCAGGCACAGGAAGTAAATGTATTTGTTTCAGGCGAAGAAGGCTATAAAAGCTACCGTATCCCTGCTATTGTAAAGGATAAAACGGGACAGCTAATCGCCTTTGCAGAAGGCAGGGTAGATCATGCCGGAGATTTTGGTAATGTGGATATTGTTTATAAAATCAGTCAGGATAATGGGAAAACATGGGGTCCGCTGCATGTTGCCGTTGACAACGATAATTTGCAAGTCGGCAACCCAGCACCCGTAGTTGATCTGCTAGACCCGGCATATCCCAAAGGACGTCTGTTACTTTTTTATAATACGGGCAATAATCACGAAGGCGAAGTACGCAAAGGCAATGGCTTGAGAGAATGTTGGTCCATTAGCTCGGCCGACGGCGGAAAAACCTGGTCCAATCCACAGAATATTACGCTTGAGACGCATCGCCCCAATCAGCCTTCGGTAAATGCGCAGTATAACTTTCAGGAGGATTGGCGAACTTATGCGAATACACCAGGACATGCATTACAATTTGATTCCGGTAAATATAAAGGACGTATATACATTCCAGCTAATCACTCCGAAGGAAATCCGAAGTCAGATGGCAAAGATTATTTTGCGCATTCTTATTATTCGGACGACCATGGAAAAACATTCAAAATCGGTGCGAGTGTAAAATTTGAAGGATCAAATGAAACAATGGCCGCACAAATATCGGGGACAGGATTATACATGAATTCCCGCAATCAGCAAGGTAATGTAAAATCAAGGATTGTGTCTTATTCAAACGACGGTGGTGTTACTTGGGATACAACATATTATGATAAAAACTTACCCGATCCAGTCAACCAGGGTGCGGTACTTTCCTGGCAAAAGAAGGGAAGATACCTATTAGCCGTCTGTAATGCTGCATCGACCAATAGAAGAGACAATCTAACCGTTCGCTTAAGTAAAGATCAGGGTAAAACCTGGTATTTCAATCAGGTCATTGCAAAAGCACCTGAGGGTGTAAAAGGGGATTATGCCGCTTATTCCGATTTAGTGCTTTTAAATAAAAATAAACTCGGTGTTTTATTTGAAAAAGAAAATTATAGCAAAATTGTCTTTTTGCCAGTGAATTTTAAATAATCAGACACATTGTGTTGCCGATATAATATACATTTTCTTCCACTCATTCCTTTCCGTTTTAATCGAAAGGATTGAGTGAAAGAATTCAAGTGTCATTTCTTATACAGCTTGCTCCACAGGCTGTCAAATAACGCTATAAACTTAAATAAACCAATAATCAAAAACTAAATGAGAAAAACTAAATTTTGGCTAGCGTTGGGCCTGATCGCAACAAGTCTGTCTATTTTTGCTTGCAAAAAAGACTCTACTTCAACAGCATCTATATCGCAGATTGGTCATAAAAAGGCCCTGGCTAATTTGTCAGCATTGACTTCGGTTGCTACCACCGATTATGAGCTTATCTGGTCGGATGAGTTTAATAGTAGCGGGAATTTCGATTCCACCAAGTGGTTTTATGCCGAAAGGGGGACAGTTGCATGGAATAAGTATATGACCTCCCTGCCGGCTTATGCATCACAGGATGGGAGCAATCTCGTCTTGCGGATGGATAATGCTGCTGTTTCAGGAGACCCTGTTGCCTATCATGCTGGTGGTGTTAAGACGATGGGAAAGTTTAGCCTAACTTACGGAAAGGTGGAAGTACGTGCTAAATTTACACAGGGAAGAGGTTCTTGGCCAGCGATCTGGATGATGCCCGAACCGGCTACAGCTTATGGAGGGTGGCCAGCTTGTGGAGAAATAGATATTATGGAGCATGTTAACAATGAAAGCGTGATGTACCACACGATCCATAATAGTTCGGTTACCAATGCAAATGGCGGGAGTACAGCTTCAAAATCTGCATCTTATAATGCAACTGATTATAATCTGTATACAATGATCTGGAGTCCCAATGATATTCGATTTTACGTTAATAATGTATTGCAGTATACCTATACAAGAATAGCTGGCGGGGGAACCCAGCAGTGGCCGTTTGATGTCCCATTTTATTTAATTTTAAATCAAGCAGGCGGTGCGGGATGGCCGGGGGCGATCACAAACGCCGATTTGCCATTTAGTATGCAGGTTGATTATGTGCGGGTGTATAAATTGCCGCTGTTCAGTAATGGCGATTTTGAAAGTGGTACTCTTTATCCTTGGACAACTTGGGGTGGTGGCTCTTCCGTTGTGTCAACAGATGCACGGTCGGGAACGAAATGTGTTCGGGAAACTGGAGGAGAGACTTCGATAGAACAGTATTTAACAGGTCTATCACCGAATACAACTTATCGATTTGGCGGGTATGCCAAAGTTGCTGCCACTGGACAATCGGTAAATATTGGTGTTAAAAACTATGGCGGAAATGCTGTTGATGCCACGGTCAGTACCACAGCTTATTCCAATGGTTCGGTTACTTTTACAACCGGCGCTAACAATACAACAGCGACAGTCTATTTTTACAAACCTTTAAGCGGAACAGTTTACGGCGATGATTTCTATTTAGAAAAACTGTAAAACACAGTTCTTGAAAAGAGCAGGGGTGGGATTCAACCACTGCTCTTTTTAAGACCATGAATCTTCGCTTTAGTTAACGTAGCATTTCCTTATTTCTTTAAAACGAGCGTGTGGCCATTTTGGTAGAGTGTCATTTTGTTTTCGCTACGCTCGAAAACAATTCTTACACCAAATTGTGGCTGGACTAGTGTGTTTTTATCCTTCGCTTTCAGTTGAAATGCCGGCTGACCGACAACTTGCCCCAGCACTTTGTTGCCTTCTCTGGTAATATTTATCTGGATTGGAGGCTGTTCACTTTTATATTCGCCAACGACACTTGAAATTTCTTCCTCTGTCCATTGTATTTCCGCAAGATCAGGAAGTGGAAAAGGTTTTTTGTAAAGCTCGCCAAGGCTGAACTTTAATATTTCATTATTATTATAATTGTTGGCATTGCTAATAAGTGCGACGTTATAATTGCCGTCATCAAAATGACCCGCAACAGAAGAATAACCATCTATACCGCCCGTGTGACCAAAACCTAAGTGTTCGTAGAATGGCAATTGAAACAAACCCATTCCAAAACCTTGATCTATTTTTTTCATCTCTTCCAGGCTAGTGGAATTGATTATTTTATGGCCAAATAAACCATTGAAAAATTTGACCAGATCTGTGGGAGTTGACCAAACGGCGCCTGCTCCAAGGGGAACAGAATTGTCTGTGTGTGGTTCTAATGTCCATTCTTGGGTAAACCGATACGATTCGCTGGCATCTTGACTGTTGTTTTTAGGTCGGCCGAAGGTTGTCTCTTGTAAGTTTAATGGCTTACAGATGTATTGTTTCAATAAAAAAGCATAGTCCTTTTTCCAAACTTTTTCTAAGATATAGGTAAGTAGGATGTAGTTTGAATTACTATATGCATGTTTGCTGCCGGGAGCAAAGTCGGTTCCGCCTTTTATGATACGTTCAACAAGTTCTTTCTCTGTCTGTGGTTTAGTATTCCAGGTCAAATAATCGTTGTTATCCGTGATATTGTGTATTCCGCTGCTATGATTTAACAATTGGCGAACGGTGATTTTCCCAGCGTTTGGAATATCTTTAAAGAATGTGGATATCGGCTCGTCTAGCTTCAGTTTTCTGAGCTCAGCTGTTTTTAGAACAAGTGTTGCGGTGAAAGTTTTGGAGATCGAGCCTATCCCATAACGCGTATCTATGGTCGCTTTCTTTTTCTGAGCCAGATCTGTATATCCAATCGCTTTCTGATAAAGTAAATGATCTCCTTGGGCGATTGCAATACTCCCCATCCAAACATTGTTTTTATCCATGACAGAAAGGAGACTATCCATACGGTTAGTGTTAAATTCTTGTGCTTTGAGGATGGGGCTAGATAATGTTCCGAATAGGAATAATAGGGTTGCGGTTCTTTTCATAATTTATGTTTAATAAGATTTTTTGAGATGAGTTGCGGCAGTGGACATGTTAAATATATAACAAAATACATAGTAATACAATGTATTTGTTTTTTAGTTTTCCATTTCGATCTAATGCACTGTTGCTAGGAGTGCAACATATTAAAAAGTAGTACGGAGGGGGCGGGTTGCAGGTGACATTAAACAAAAAACACTTGAAGTGGGGAACTTCAAGTGTTTAACCTAACCAATTATTAACCTAAATTTATGAAAAGTATACTTTCTCAAGTATAGTACACTACATTCAATATCTGTGCCATTCTGTTTGTTAGTTTTATAATATTTTTCTTTGTGATATATTTGTTACGTAAAATAACCAGTTATCCCTTGATTTTCTCTCCTAATTGGCAATATTTTTTAAATATGAAAAGCTTTTTGGGTGTGTTGAGTTAATTTTATAAATCTCCCTAATGATTTCGGTTACTGCACTGCTTGATCTGTATGAAAAAGTAAACAGTTCTTATTCACAAAACCTTCATGAGTTCCTGGGCATCAACAGTAATGAAAGCGAAAGAAGGTTTTTTCTGGCCAATGAGATCAGACACTTTCAGAAAAAATAGGACTATCACTGATATTCAACGTAACGTTCGAACAAATCTTTCCACTCATCGTCTAAACTACCCCTATATACGTTTTGTTTGGCACGGCGATACCAATATTCAGCATTCCATTGATCACCTTCTTTGCGGTGCAAATAAGCATGCACATGTGCTGCTGCAGTTCCTTCCAGCTGATCGATCAGGTCGTGTGCGCTTTTCCAATTTCCTTTCAGATCATACCAGAGTGACTTTTGTACTGCTGTCCAGTGCTGAGGTGGACTTTCAAGGGATTGAAATTCTTCGATTGTCATATATTATTTTGTTATTTCTTTACTCCAGATTTCATAAATATCGTCTCCTTTGGAACTTTTTCCTTTGTGGTGCCATGCGCCATCCACAAGTGCACCCTCAAATTTGAGTTCTTGTCCCACGCGCTTATTGTCTCTCGAAAAAAACTGTATTTTTTCCGTATATCGATTGTTGCCGTATTGATAATCGCCACCACCTGTACCGTAGAACCCCTTTTGTGCGGGATTGATCGCTATCCATTGAAAATATCCATCCACTAATATTTTAATTGTTTTGCGATCAGTTTTGGGTATATCGTGCATTTTTCCTTCCTGTTGGCGGCTTGTTATTCTCCATAAAGCATCTAGATCTTGAGGAAGGTTTTTTTGTTTGATATATAAATGATAAGCATTTGCTGTCTTTAATCGTAGAGAGTCGTTTTGGATCCGATAGGGTAAAAGAGTTTTTTTACCAATAGCAGTTGAATCCTGTGAGTTATACTCTACAAAGACATTGACAGTTTGGTTTTGCCCTTCGATGGGTCCGCCCCAGGTATAGTGGAAGCGTTTATTGATATCATCAAAGCATATAAATGAGATATACTGATCTTTGATTAAAATCAAATTTTTACACAGACCATCGTGATACATATATGCACCATCAGGAAGCTGTGCATAGACTTTGGAAAATATCGTTCCGAAAAAAAGGAAGAGGATTAGGGTATAATTTCTCATGATGAGTCAAATCTTGTTCTCCTCTAAAGATACGAAATAAATTGTCGTCAAAAATGTTTGTCAATGGATTTGATTCGTAAAAAACCTTCCTGATTTCGCAAGTAGCAACAGCTGTGAAATCAGGAAGGTTTTATCATGAAGTTACATGAACCTATTTGAACTTACTGGCTAATGCAGCCAGCTTGCTCGCCATATCAGTTTCAGGTTCCACCTGTCTTTTAGGATCATTTTTCCTGCTTTTGGTCAGCGCAGGTTTTTCATCTGTTTTCATTGACAGGGCGATACGGCTACGTTTTTCATCAACTTCTGTTACTGTCACCATGACGTGTTGCTGAACTTTGACGATTTCATGGGGATCTGATATATAGCGATTCGATAACTGACTTAAATGTACTAAGCCATCTTGATGTACACCAATATCAACAAAGGCTCCGAAATTTGTAATGTTGGTCACTATACCCGGTAGCTTCATGCCAACCCGTAAATCGCCAATACTATTGACCCCCTCCGTGAAGGAGAAAGCTTCAAATTTTTCCCTTGGATCTAATCCTGGTTTCGCCAATTCATTCAAAATATCATTTAGCGTCGGTAGTCCAACTTCCTCTGAAATATAATTTTTCAAGGGGATAGATTTTCTCAGGTCCGCGTCAGTCAATAGGTCTTCGACTTTTTTGCCGAGATCTTTAGCCATTTGTTCAACTAACGAATATCGCTCAGGATGCACAGCAGATGAATCGAGTGGATTGGCTGCATGTCGGATACGGAGAAAACCTGCAGCCTGTTCAAATGCCTTTTCACCAAGACGAGGAACTTTTTTTAGTTCACGTCTGGAAGCGAATGGACCATTCTCATTTCTATACTTTATTATCTGTTGTGCCAGGGAAGGACCTAAACCAGATACATAGGCTAAAATTTGTTTGGAAGCTGTATTCAGTTCAACACCGACAGCATTTACGCAACTGATGACGGTATCATCCAATGAGGTCTGGAGCTTGTTTTGGTCCACATCATGCTGATATTGTCCAACACCGATCGATTTGGGGTCAATTTTAACGAGTTCAGCTAAAGGATCCATTAATCTTCTACCAATGGAAACAGCTCCACGGACCGTAATATCGTAGTCCGGAAATTCTTCCCGTGCAGTCTCAGAGGCTGAATAAATAGAGGCTCCACTTTCATTGACCATGACGATGGTAACATTATTTAAACCCAGTTTTCTAACAAATTCTTCGGTTTCACGTCCAGCAGTCCCGTTTCCAATGGCTATCGCCTGAATATCATATTTTGATACGAGATATTGGACCGTTTTCTTTGCTTCCGCTAATCCATTTGCGCCATTGTGCGGAAAGATAGCTGTGTTTTCTTTGAGCTGTCCTTGTTCATCCAATACAACGGTTTTACAGCCTGTACGGAATCCAGGGTCGATCGCGAGCAGTCTTTTTTGTCCCAATGGGGCTGCTAGAAGCAATTGGCGAACATTGTCGGCAAAAACTTTGATGGCTTCTTCATCAGCTTTTTGGCGTGTCAGGACACGGATTTCCGTCTCCATGGAAGGTTTTAACAGACGTTTGTAGCTATCTGTCAAAGCGAGTTTTACCTGAGCAGCGGCAGCATTGGCGCCCTTAATATAAATGGATTCAATACGAGGTAGAATTTCTTCCTCATTGATATCGATATCCAAGTAGAGCAACTCTTCTTTTTCTCCGCGGCGCATTGCTAGCACTCGGTGGGAAGGCGCATCTTTCAATGATTCCGACCATTCGTAATAATCTTTATACTTTATTGCTGCTTCTTCTTTTCCAGGAACTACTCTTGAAACAAACGAGCCTTTTTCCAGGAATATTGCTCTCGACTTGGCTCTCACAGCTGCATCTTCTGCTATGACTTCGGCAATAATATCCCGGGCACCTGCTAGTGCTTCCTCTGTATTTTTTACACCTTTTTCTTCATCGACCAAACCGTCGGCTAAGGCAAGGAAATCTCCTGATTCCTGTGCCAAAATCAGATCAGCCAGGGGTTGTAGACCCTTTTCACGTGCAACACTGGCACGCGTTTTACGCTTCGGTTTGTAAGGCAAGTAGATATCTTCCAGGCTGGCCATGGTTTCGGCCCCCAGTATCTGCTGCTCGAGCTCTGGTGTCAATTTTCCTTGATCATTGATGGATTTCAGAACCGCTTCTTTTCGTTTATCTAAATCTCGCAGTTGTTGAAAGCGGTCTCTGATATTGGTGATTTGAACTTCGTCCAGACTGCCAGTC
Organism: Sphingobacterium sp.; assembly: GCA_031286695.1. Lineage (GTDB taxonomy): Bacteria > Bacteroidota > Bacteroidia > Sphingobacteriales > Sphingobacteriaceae > Sphingobacterium. Next base: position 112,050 of record JAITTY010000017.1, read on the forward strand.
ATTTCCTTTCGATAACGTGAGATAAATGGAACCGTCGCGCCTTCGTCTAATAATGCTATAGTCGTGCGAACCTGTTTTTCGCTAATAGAAAGCTCATTAGCAATAATAATTTCATGTGTTGATAAGCTCATTGGTGGTTTAATCTTAAAAAGTAGAGCTGTTGAATGGTAATTCAACAGCTCTAAGTATATCTAATTATAAACTAATGTAGTAAAATTAAGCAGGTTTATTGGTGTTGTCCTGCTCAGGCACTTTTTTTTCTTCTACTTCGTTGTTTTTAGTTTCGGCAAAATGATCGTTATACCCGTAGGAGATGTGAGATGGTTCTTCTCCGTAATCCAATTGTTTGTGTGGGTTATGTTCAACAACACCTGCTGGTGTTGAGAACTCGTATTTTTTCTTTGGTTGTTCTGTTTCTGAACCTTCTGCTGTTTCCTGTGGTTTTGTTTCCTTTTCATGTGCTGCTTGAGCCTTCTCTTCAGCCACACGCACATCGGTAGGAACAGCTTCTTCTTTTACTTCTGTTTTAACGTCTATGTCTTTCTCGAAATTATTGATTTGATCTGAAATCTCACGTTTGATACCTTCTGACGCATCTTTGAACTCACGTATTCCTCTTCCTAAACCTCTCGCCAATTCAGGAAGTTTTTTACCTCCAAAAAGTAACAAGATTGCAAACACAATGAGGATCATCTCCTGTGTTCCAATGTTTAAAAATGCTATTACTGGATTGTACATACTCTTTTTCCTCTTCTTTTGATTACTAACTAAATGCTAAGTTACATTTATATTTCAATAGTTCTTAGACCCAAAAGTAAATTTAAGATAATTTTAAGGTATTTGAAACATAAAAATTACTTAACCAAGCGCGGTTGTTTAGTTAGTGTAATTTGTTATATTTTTGCTAAATATTTTATAATATGACGATAGGACAGAAATATCTTTGTATTTTTGTGGCTATTTTTTTGGAGAAATCGATTATGTTGGGAAAATTTAAAACATTCAAGCCGTATTACAGAAGTACGATGGTGTTGGCAGCGCCGGTTGTGATCTCACAATTGGGACATACATTGGTGCATACAGCAGACAGTGTGATCGTTGGGCATTTTGCAGGGACTATTCCATTGGCGGCGGTTTCGCTGGTACATGCCGTTTTTATGATTGTGATGGTGATGGGGTTGGGGATCGCTTATGGTATAACGCCATTGATTGCGCAGGAAAATGGCCGTGATAATAAGAAAGAATGTGCCATTCTGTTGTCTAATAGTTTTTGGTTAAATATTATTGCCGGACTATTGTTGTTCTGTTTGGTTTACTTTGGTTCTATGTTGGCGATCGATCATCTCAACCAAGATCCGGCTGTGGTAAAAGAGGCAAAGCCATATTTGCTTATTTTAAGTTTATCGATGTTGCCACTGATGGTCTTTAGCACATTCAAGCAGTTTGCAGAAGGTCTGGGATTTACAAAGCAAGCCATGAATGTGACGATTTGGGGGAATGTGCTGAATATTATATTGGCGATCATCTTTGTTAAAGGGATGTTTGGCATCAGTCCCATGGGGGTCAAAGGGGTCGGGTACAGTACGCTGATCGACCGTGTGTTAATGATGTCGGTGATGATGATTTATGTATTGCGATCCCAGAAATTTAGGGGATATATCCAGTATTTTAAAGTGACGCTGATTGACCGGGAACGATTGCTCAAAATATTGCGGATCGGGGCGCCAGTAGCTATGCAATATGTATTTGAAATTGGAGCCTTTGCCGGAGCATCACTGTTAGCAGGTACCATAAGTGCGACGGCGCAAGCTTCCCATCAAGTTGCAATTCAGTTGGCTGCTATGACCTATATGATGGCAAGCGGTATTGCTGCTGCGGCAACGATCAAGGTGGGCAACAGTTATGGCAATAGAAATCTCTTCCGTCTCGAAAGATTTGCGATAACTTCTTATCAATTGGTGTTGATCTTTATGTTGATTACAGCATCTTTGTTCGCGTTGCTGAACAATTATTTGCCCTATATTTTTACTTCAGACCATGCTGTGGTGATTATCGCCTCGCAACTCTTGATCATCGCGGGACTGTTTCAATTGTTTGATGGTACGCAAGTGGTCGGTTTGGGGGTATTGCGTGGGATGGGAGATGTCAATATTCCAACTATTATTACATTTATCGCTTATTGGATTATTGGTTTGCCAAGTGGGTATCTTATGGGAATAGTGTTTAACTGGGGGATCAAGGGAATTTGGTATGGGCTAACATTAGGCTTGCTGACTTCTTCGCTTTTACTTTACCTGCGGTTCCAATTGGTGATCAAGAAGAAGAAAATACAGTTCGAACAAAGTATGTTTAAGTAACAAAAAGTATATTCTAAACAACAAGAAAAGGCTCTGTTAAGAGCCTTTTCTTGTTTATCAATGTAAGGGAAGCTAGATGACTCGATTGCTATCCCAATTTTCCAGATAATCTGCAACGCGTTTTAAGAAAGTACCCCCAAGTGCTCCATCGATTGCACGGTGATCGTAGGAGAGTGATAGATACATCATATGTCTAATACCAATCATATCGCCATATTCCGTTTCTATTACTGCCGGTTTTTTCGTTATCGTACCTACTGCCAAGATTGCCGCTTGTGGTTGGTTAATGATAGGAGTCCCCATAATATTGCCAAAAGCGCCGATATTGGTGAATGTAAAGGTACCATCTTGTGTATCGTCGGGTTTCAATTTGTTGGCTCGTGATCGTTGCGCAAGGTCGTTGACACTTTTACTTAATCCTACTAAGCTTAGCTGATCTGCGTTTTTGATTACCGGGACGATAAGATTACCATTAGGTAATGCTGCAGCCATACCAATATTGATATTTTTCTTTTTTATAATATTGTAACCGTCGATGGAGATGTTGACCAATGGAAAATCTTTAAGTGCCTTGCTGATAGCTTCGATAAACAAAGGGGTGAAAGTGATATTTTCTCCCTCGCGTTTTTTATAGGCATCTTTAACCTTATTGCGCCATAAAACTAAGTTGGTTACATCTGCCTCAACAAAGGAACATACGTGGGGAGAAGTTTGCACACTTTTAACCATATGGTCTGCGATCAATCTGCGCATGCGGTCCATTTCAATGATTTCATCACTGCCATTGGCAACGGTGTGTACATGAGATGAAGTTGCAGGAGTGATTTTTGGGGCCTCTGTGCCGGTGCTTGCCTGATCTGCCTGAACTGACTTTTGCGACATTGACGATGAATCTCTATGCGCTACATAAGCTAAAATATCTTCTTTGGTCACTCGTCCCTCGGCACCAGTGCCTTGGATACGGTCAAGTTCATCTTGCGATAAGCCTTCATGACGTGCGATATTCTTTACCAGAGGTGAATAGAAGCGAAGCGCATTTTCGTATGGTGAGGATGCAGTTTCAGCCGCTGTGTTGGGCAGCTGGTCTACACCCGGTATGGTCAAATCTATAAGCTCTTCAGGAGCTGTCACTACAGGTACTGTATTTTCTTCCTGTAGAATCACAGGTTCTTCATCTTGTCCTTCAATTTCTATAATTGCAACAACTTCTCCTACTTGGACGGTTTGGTCTACGGTATAGCGCTGCTCTTTTAAAATACCTTTTACAGGAGAAGGTACCTCTGAATCAACTTTGTCAGTTGCAATTTCCAATAAGGTGTCATCTTCATCAATCAGGTCACCAGGTTGTTTTAACCATTTTGTGATTGTTGCCTCGGATACACTTTCTCCCATTTTTGGGAGCAAGAGTTTATATAAAGCCATATTTTTTAGCAATCTCGTTATAGAAAAACGAAGTTAATTAAATTGTGGTTTACTTTCAACAATTTAAAATATTATTCCTTAAATAACGTATTTTTAGAAATATTATTTTACTTTATTGTATGTCTTGTTCTTTTTCTTTTACAAGCAACTTCCATAGAAGTAGTAAAGCATTCATACGGGTACGTTCGATGTTAATCAGTCTGTCGTTATCAAATTGAAACTTTTTGGTGATAACTTCTTTTTTCCCCGCTACGGCTACCCAAATCGTTCCAACTGGTTTTTCAGCTGTTCCACCTCCTGGGCCAGCTATGCCGGTTGTCGCTATCGCATAGTCTGAAGAAAATACTTTTTTTGAACCGGAAGCCATTTCGATAGCTGTCTGTTCGCTCACTGCACCATATTGGATCAATGTTTCTTCATTGACCTCCAGCAATTGTTGTTTTAACGTGTTGGAGTAAGGGATGGTACCGCCAAGAAAAACAGAGCTGCTTCCCGCTACCGAGGTTATTGAAGCGGCGAGACTCCCCCCTGTACAGCTTTCTGCGGTAGTCAATGTAGCACCTCGACGGCTAAGCTCTTTAATCAGATAGGGTTCGATACTCGTATCGTAATCTGCAATGACGTATTGCTGTAAGCGATGAAGCAGTTTTGTTTTAAAAAGGGCAACCTGGAGTGTAATATCGGATTTGTTTCTGCTCTTTCCGGAGAGTCTTAAGCGAATAAATGCTAATGTTGGCAGATAGGCCAATTTTATGCTTGAAGGAAGTTCTGCTTCGATATCTTTTATTTCTTCTGCCAGATAAGATTCTCCGATACCGCCGACCAAGATTGTTTCGTGACAGATAAATAAGTCAGGATCCTGTTTGGCTAATAGTGGCAACACATGTTTTTCCATCAGAAATTTCATCTCAAAGGGCACTCCGGGCATAAAAATAAACTGTTTTTGGTCTTGGTTGACCAGCATACCGGGTGCGGTACCATAGTTGTTAAATAACACTTCACAATTTGCCAGGACATCGGCCTGTTGAAGATTGATGTCGAGCATCTTCAGGTTGCGCGATTCAAAGATGTTGGTCACATGACGGAGTACGTTTTCATCACGGGTCAATGTGGTTCCAAAATATTTTGCTGCCGTTTTTTTAGTCACATCATCTTTCGTCGGACCTAGGCCGCCCGTGATTAAAATAAGATCTGCTCGAGCTGAAGCATCTTTGAGCGTCGTTGAAATCGCCTCTTCTGTATCAGGGATCGATGTCATCTGAACGATGTCGATTTCAAATCGGAGAAGCTGCTTGGCAATCCAACCCGAATTGGTATCAATAATCTGACCGATGAGGATCTCATCGCCTATGGTAATAATCTCTGCTTTCATCTGAAAAAAATTATATTAGCCTCTTGCTCTTGTTAAAACCTGCATGTTGCATATCCAAAAAGTGAAATTCTAGTTTTGGACGTTTCCGGATATAAACTTACGTAAAATTGTGGCTCAACGAAATGTTTAACATGCATTAGGTAGAAGAGTTTGCTGTTATTGAAAAGGTAACATGCTCGTTGAATAAAATACAGTCATCATGATTTAGCAGATATTAACCGCTATGAAAGCGAAAAATGATTCTTTTTGGCCTTTAAGAGTAGAAACTTTTAGAAAAAAAGCGGTTATTTTAAAAATAACCGCTTCCTGAACTTGCTCTTTTTGTGAGCTTAAGATCTTGTAAGATCGATGCCTTGGCACGAATGGTAACATTGTAGCTTCGATATTGGCCAAAGGGCATCCAGCCGAATGACATATCCCAACAATGTAGGTCACGATAAATATTGAAGGAGGTCATGACAACTTGCTTCTGTTTGAAATCATATCCCGACTGAAAAGTGACTTTCCATTTTGGTGTTACACTGAAATCACCATGTAAGTTTAGAGTACTTGTGATTTGGCTTTCCATTCTCCTTGTACTGGAGTTAAAAGATTTTGCCATATTGAAACTGAACGATGCCGCAAGGTTCCATGGGATATTAAAATCGACAAAAGCGTTCGGATCAGAACTGATTCGTGCTAAGGCCTGTGCCTGTTCGGGAGTCATGCCTGCTCCCGACATTTCTTTTCTTAAAGAATCGATGTTGTTATTGCGTGATTTTGCAGCTTTAGGGTTTAAACTATAGTCAAAAGAAAGACCAAAGTTTGTCAGCCGCGCCAGGCTACCATCCTTTATGGCATAACGATTAATACGGACCCCATTTTCATTGACCGAATAAGGATCAAATGTACCGTTGAAGTTTACATTCATCTTTTGGTCGAAGAAAGCGGTACGGCCAGAGAAAGTAATGGGTTCTAATTTTAGAGAGTCCTTAACGAAGTTATAATTTCCGCTGAAGGTCAGACCTTGAAGGATGGGGATTTTCTTAATACCGCCATCTGTCGTGTCAGATTTACTTTTGATTTTTGCTTCGATGTTATTGTCTATGGTAAAACCTATACCTGCAGATTTTCCTGCGGAAGGAGAGCCATAGATTCCCTGACTAAAGATCGAGTATACATTTCGGTTTCCATATTGATCGTTATAATGTTGATAGAAGCCATATTTAGGATCCGAAAAGTCGGGTCTATAGTTGAAGTTGATCGAGGGTGTAACGACGTGTCTGATCTGCTGAAGGTTACCTATTTTAGGGAAATAATTACCATAGACCTTTGTTGAAAGTCCGGTGGATATGGAGTAATCGTAAGCGCGGTTGAAACCTTGAACGGTGTCAATACGTTGTTTATAACCTGCTGCTGTATTGTCGAGGCGTTGTCGGGTACTTTGTAAATACCATCGCTCGGTGTAGTTAACGCTGGTATTGAACTGAAAATATTTAAAGGCGTTCAGGGATAAGCTGATTGGAATATTGTGTTGGAAACCATTTTGAAATTTTTTGAAGCCTCCCGGTTTAAATAACATTGAATCGATGGTATTTATCGAATTTTGTGCCTGGAAACTATAACCGACATTGATGCGTTGATACCATTTTTGTTCACCGACACGGTCTTTGCTATCAAATGGATTGAAAGACGATACGTTCAAGCTGATATTTGGTAAGCTCATCTGTATAGTTCTATCAGCCATATTTTGATTATGCGTTAAGCTGGCTGTTAGGTTGACTTTACCATCGGCAAATACTTTCCCGTAACTGATGGAAGATCCCATTCTATTTTGTGCCAAGTTTTGATAGGTGGTCTGGTTACTGCCTGTACCTGTATGCTGGAAATATGATGCCGTACCGAAGTTTACACTGGCGGAGAAAGAAGTTCCTGGATTAGCCTCCTGGCGTTGGGTATGGTTCCAGGTGACATTAAAATCCTTATTGGAACCATAATCGCGGGTTCCTTCAACACCTGTTTTGGTATTGGCATAACGGATATTAAAACCACCGTTAAATTTATAGTTGACAGTATAGCGTGTATTGATGGAAGCTTCCCACGAACCTTTTGAATACAAGGAACCTCTAATCTCGCTATCCCAATAATCATTAAAGGCCAGATACCAGCCTATATCCCGCATGGAAAAGCCGCGTGTATAGTCTTCTCCAAAAGAAGGGAAAAGAAACCCGGATGCTCTTTTATCTGGTTTTGGGAAAAAAGCAAAAGGAAAGGCTACCGGCATGGGCACCCCCATCACAACAAGATAGGCTGGACCTGAAATAATTTGGTTTTTAGTGACAATCCCTTTGCTGATATGGATACCAAAATGGGTATGTGGGTAAGGTAGGTTACAGGTACTGTAAAGCCCTTTATAGATCGACATTTCATCGTAGATATTCTTTCGTACAATGTTAGCCTGGATATATCCACCATCAACTTCGGTCATAATACCATAAGTATTTCCCTCTTGTTTTTCATAATCGTAGTAGAGTGAATCTACTGTTTTAGGTGACTCTCCATTTCCCATAATGACGATAGGACGCCCGACATACTTACCCGTTTTGTCGTAGATCCCCGAAGCAAAAATCTTTTTCTTGTTTCGATCAAGACGGATATAATCGGCGGAAAGTTCGAAATCCTGATATTTTACCTTTGCTCCACGATAAAGGTGACTGATATTTTTTGCAACTTCAGATTTCTGCGAGTCGACAGCAATGATACTCACTTCTGCCTGCAAGCCACTACCTTTTTTCTTGGTTGTGTCGGTAACAGATTTGGTTGTATCCGCAGTTTTGGTTTTACTGGTATCTTGCGATTTATTGGTCGTCGAAATAGGATCCTTACCTTGAAGTCCGTTCTGTTTTAATGGAATATTACTCTGAGCAACGCTAGAATTGCTCATTGCAAGAATGATAAATAGTGTTAAAATGTTGATTAACGACTTCAAAATTAAAGACAAATGTTATTTTTGTGAAATAATGTTAAACTTCGAGAGACAAAATTAGTCAAAAAAGCAATAGAAAATATGTTAAATATCGTTATCTATTAAAGAAATAATATAGACTCATTTTGATTCGTTTATAGTAGAGCAAATAATTATTCAATGAAATCAGATTTAAGAATTAGAAAATGGTGTAGCATCGTATTTGCTACTTTGGGATTTTTTTTGTTGAATTCTTTCAAATTAAACAATGGACAACCTGCGCCTCCTGACTACCAAATAAAAACAATTGTTATTGACGCTGGCCACGGCGGTAAAGATACTGGAGCGCAGGGAAGACGGTCTTTGGAAAAAAATGTAGCCCTTGAAGTTGCGTTAAAATTGGGAAAGCAGATTCAGAAGGATATTCCAGGTATCAAGATCATCTACACAAGAACGACCGACGAATTTGTTGAGCTTTACAAACGTATTCGTTTGGCGAATGCCAATAAAGCAGATTTATTTATTTCAATACACTGCAATTCCAGTGGGGCTAGTGCACATGGTACCGAAACTTTGGTTTCTGGTTCGCATCGTTTGGGACAGCAGGATGCAGCCGTTCGTGAAAATGCTTCCTTGTTATTGGAATCAAACTATAAAGAGAATTACCAGGGATTTGATCCAAAAGACCCTGAAAGTGCCATTATCTTCTCCTTGATGAAAAACCGATTCCGTGAAAAAAGTATCCGTTTGGCACAGATGATCGAAGGTGAGTATGTGAAATCAGGCCGATACAGCAGAGGGTTCTGGGAGAAAGGATTAGCTGTACTAGCGGAAGCAGGTATGCCTGCTGTGCTGACAGAAATTGGTTTTATCAGTAATAGAGAAGAGGAAAGTTATTTGTTGTCCGACGAAGGACAGCAGGAGATCGTTGATAATTTGGTTTCTGCTCTAAAAATTTATAAAAATTCTGTAGAACGCTAAACAGATTTGCTTTTATGCTGTTTTAAAGTTAAATTAATGATCATTACTAAATAGATTATTTGTGAAAATATCAAACGAGACAAAAGTCGGCATATTAGCAACAGTTGCAATAGTTTTATTATTTATTGGATATAGCTTTCTAAAAGGAAATGATGTTTTTAGTAGCGATAATACCTTTTACACAACTTATGAGACTGTAGACGGTCTAACACCATCCAAGCCTGTTTTAGTGAATGGCTATCAAATCGGGCGGGTGTCAAAAATGATCCTGCAGCCGGATGGAAAAATTAAGACTGAGTTTAAAATCCACTCTCATTATGATGTTCCGAAGAATACAATTGCCAGAATTTCAAGCACAGATTTGTTGGGCAGTAAAGCCATTGTCTTTGAAATGGGGAACAGCAAGGAATTAGCAAAGGATGGCGATTTTTTAGCTTCGGGTGTTCAACCGAATATTATGGATAAGGTTGAACCGATTCAAAAACGGATTGAAACAATTACCATTAAATTAGACTCAACGCTGTCAGTTGTTAACAACGTATTGGACAAACAGTTTCAGGATGACTTTAAAAAGAGTATCCATAGTATCTCCACATCATTAAAAAATGTAGAAGGGATTACCAAGGATGTTGAAGGTCTGGTTGGAAATGAAAAAGGAAGATTAAATAGAATCATGGCCAATTTGGAATCAATTACCTCCAATTTTTCACAAAATGGCGAGAAGATCAATGCGATTATGTCCAATTTAAATAATATAACGGATAAGGCTGCCCGATTGGATTTTGAAAAAACGATGACCAAAGTGAATGCCGCAGTCAATGATTTTCAGGAAATCACTGGAAAAATCAATAGCGGTAAAGGTTCTATCGGCTTACTGTTAAATGATGAAGCCTTATATAATAATCTTAATAATGCTTCAAAGGAAATGGATAATTTGATGAAGGACGTGAAAGAGAAACCCGGGAAATATATCAAACTTTCCATCTTTGGGAAAAAAGGCGAAAAATAAATTTCAGCAATCAGATCAAATGATATACATAAAAAGCCTGCATATAGCAGGCTTTTTTGTTTTCATGAGCCACCTTTTTGGCGATTGAATTTGTCGTCGCTCCAATCCCATAAATTAGCTTTCCCGATCTATGCTTTCCCGATCGGGACTTTCCTATTGCTAAGCTTATCTCATGTTCTAAACTAACAGAGTTTTTACTGCCGTTTTACAGGGTATTAACACCGGGTTAATAGGGGTAGACCCCAGTTAACCCCCTGTTATACCCCTGTTAACCCCCTGTAAAACCCTAGTTAAAGGAAAAGTTGATATTAATCAATGGTTAATAAGAGTATGGTATGGTATGGTATGGTATGGTATGGTCAGTATCGAATTGAAATAGAAACGCCACTCATTGAGTGGCGTTTCTATTCCGCTAAAACTGAAAACCTGACTAGCGATTTTATTGATCGTGAAAGTTGATGGTCCTACAATCCGATATCATGGAACTGTCTATAAGGTTTCTTTAAGCCAGGTAAAGAATTCTCTTTGCCAGACCTGTGCATTTTGCCCTGACAGAACCCAGTGATTTTCATCTGGAAGGTATACAAGACGGCTCTTAATCTTTTTGAGCTGAGCCAATTGGAATGCTGCCAGTCCTTGTCCGATTGGGACACGGTAATCTCTTCCGCCTTGAAAGATCAAAATTGGTGTGTGCCAATTATTTGCTTTTTCAATCGGGTTGAATGCGGTATAGGATTTCTCATTTTTGCTATCCCAGTACGCTCCGCCTAGTTCGTGGTTGGCGAAAAAGAGTTCTTCTGTGGTACCATACCAGCTTCTCATGTCGAATAGACCGTTGTGCGCAATGAAAGTTTTGAAACGGTTTTGATGTACACCAGCTAGCTGATAAACAGAATATCCACCATAACTTGCTCCAATTGCGGCGCGGCGTGCTGTATCCACGTAAGATTCTTTGGAGATATCGTCTATGGCTGCTAAGTAATCACGGATTGGCTGACCGCCCCAGTCTTGGGAAATGGCTTCATTCCATTTTACCCCCCAACCAGGCATACCCCTGCGGTTTGGAGCGATGACAATATAACCTTGTGATGCGATCAATTGTAAATTCCAACGGAAGGAATAGAATTGCGTCAGCGCAGATTGAGGTCCGCCTTCACAGTAAAGTATGGTTGGATATTTTTTTGCAGGGTCAAAGTTTGGCGGATAGATTACCCATGAAAAAAGATCGGCTCCATCGGATGCTTTTGTGATACGTTTCTCAATTTTGTTTTCACTGATGCTTGCATATTTTGCATCGTTGACCTTCGTAACTGGCGTTAAAGATTTGGTTTTTAGATCAAAACTGAAGATTTCCGTTGCGCGGGTAAACTTTGTTGAGCTTACGATCAATTTATCCGCTACTTGGCCTACAATACCGGTGATGTCAAAGTCTCCTTCTGAAATTTGATGTATTTTTGGTAAACTTTTAGCTTTGATATTGGTCGGTACTTCAAGTTCAAATAATTGAACGGTACCCTTAGTTGCAGCTGTAAAATAGATTTTCCGGTTGTCGCTGCTCCAGATAAAACTATTGACCGTACCATCCCAATGTGCTGTTAGATTTAAACGAATTGAGCTGTTTTTGTCAAATAGCATGATGTCATTTTTGTCCGACTCATAACCGTCAGTCTTCATGCTGAGCCAGGTTAGGCTTTTTCCATCGGGAGAGTAGGTTGGAGCTGTATCATAGCCATTCATGCCCTCTGTCAGGTTGGAAGTCGTTCCGCTGGCGATATCATAGCGATAAATATCGGTATTGGTACTGACGGCATAGTCGGTTCCGAATTTCTTTTTACAGACATACAGCACTGCTTTGCTATCTGGAGACCAGGCAAAATCTTCGGCGCCACCAAATGGTGCCTGGGGGCTATAAAAGGCTTGGTCCTTCAATAGGTCTACCGGCTCACCAACTTTACCATCAATAAAACTCGCCACAAAAGGATGACTGAACTTACCATCATTGAAGGTATCCCAGTGCCTATAATCTAAGTTGTCATAGATATAAGCGTCTGACTTTGGCAATTCGGGATATTTATCTGTGCTGTGGTATTTTTTTACAAGAACAGACTGACTGAAGAGTATTTGTTTTCCATCAGGCGAAAATTTGACATTTTCTAAGGCGATATCGCCATTTGTCAATTGAAGTGCTTCACCCTTAGATAGGTTCTTCTTCCATAACTGCCCTTTTAGTAAATAAATTACGTCGCCGTTGGGTTCGATCTGAACGACTGTTTCACCACCTTTTTGATCGGTGAACTGATGGTTGGTGCCATTGGCCAGTGAAATCGTATATAGATTTTTTTCACTTGAATTGCTTTCCAAATTATAATTGGAAACGCCATATACCAATGTTTTGCCATCTGCAGAAAGTCCTTCGGCCGAAACACGACCAAGATCCCAAAGTGTACTTGGGTTGATCGGTTGTGGCGATTCCGACACTAATTTAAAATTGCTTTTTCCACCTTTGCTTTCTTGCGCATTGCTTAGGTTACACGCCATAATCGCTAATGTAAGTATTGTAAGTTTTTTCATCTGTTTAAACATATCTATGCCGCTGAAAAATTTCTTCGCAAGTTACAGAATTTGGTCATAAATGCTAAGGCAAGTAGAAAAATAGCCATCTCTTTCATTTAGAAATGGCTTATTTCGGGTTGTAAATCCTTATTTTTTAAGTAATATCTGGATCAAGACCCAATAAAGTCGAAGATGTTGTCTATTGATCCACATGGCTATTGTCAAATTGATACCAGTTTATTTTTGTTGAAACGCGCATCAAAATCGCCAAAATGATAAAGATGCCAATTGTTCCGGCGATAAGGGAATAATCCCGAAGTTGCATAAGGATATAGATGAAGAGATAAAATAAAGCCAAAATTGAACTCAGCAACAGCGCCGATTTTTGGTCTTTGGTAATTGATTTAATGAAACTGCCAATCAACAAAACTGTAGCCACGGAAGCTGTTAGGTAAGCTAGATTAAATCCAATATGCTCGGATAGCGCAAGTAGCAATGTATAGAAAAGAACCATCGCTGCACCAATCAGAATATATTGAATGATATGGATTCGTTTTTTCTTGATCACCTCGGTGAATAGGAGCGAAGTAAAAGTCAGAATAATGACTAAAATACCATATTTGGCAACCCGTGTTGTTTTTTGATAATTGTTGATATCTGGTAAGAAGTTAATTGTAATCATGTCCGTATTATCCAATAGGTTATTTGCGGAGACAACTGTAGCGGGGACGGTTTGTGCTGCTTTTTGCTCGTTGCCCTCATTTGCATTTTCGAGGTTGTTGTTATCGAACTGAAAGATTGGACGGGCATCGCCTGTCCATTGTTGAGGTAGCTTTCGACTGAAAGAAGGGATTTCCCAGGAAGCTGAAAAATTGGATGCTTCGGTATTACGTTTACTCGGTAAAAATGCACCAGTGAAACTTGGATTGGCCCAGTTACCCTTCGCCTGGATGTTTGTCTGGTCGCCCAGCGGGAGGAAATTTAATGATTTGGATCCTTTTAGATTTAGTTTTATCTTGAAACGATTGTCCGTTTTCTGTGGATCCAAAGGTACAGGACAAACCAAATTTTGAGTAAATAATTTGAGATTATTAAAGTCTGGTTCGAAAGTCAGTTCATTGCCATCCCAATTCAAGGATGGGCGCTTACCTAAGCCTTTAAAATCCTGGATGCCGAAAATAAGCTTGCTGCCTTTCCAGTCAATTTGCTCATGCGGGATCTCGAGTTTTTCTAGTGATATTTTGTCAAAGGAACCTTCTAATGTCATGTTGCTGTTGTAAACTACGGCATTATAAATACCTCTTGAAAGATGTTGTGGCATTATATCGGTTGCGATATTGGACGTTTTGGGTAAGACAAATATCCATTTTAGCTCTTCTCTAAGGTTAGATTTTTCCGCTTTTTCGGCAGAAAGTGGGATAGTCTCGCGATAGGGGATAGCTAGCACAGGACTGGAGATAACCTGATCCTTCCCCCAGTTTAATGCAATTCCGCCAGAGACTTCCTGTTCCCTGTTTTTCCGTTCTTCGATTAAGTCACTTATTAATGAAAGCGGAATGAGCAATATTAAGGAAAGGAAGAAGATGATAAATAGCTTTAAGACAGTAGAATTGCTGACTTTGTCAAATAGCGTTGATTGCTCTATCGGTGATGAATTGTTATTGTCCATGATTTTAGCTGTTTAAGTTTATTTGAATATTTTTACTGTATAAGGCAATTTGAAGCTCTGTTAGCTGCCAATGCAAGATTTCTTTAAATTCTAAATGGTGAAAGCTTTGAAGCGATCGACCTTTCTGAAAATGCTTTTTGTAATAGCCGAAATGTTCCGGAAATAAGATGCTGCCAATAAAAATCATGGCCATGAGATACAAGCTCATCTTTCCATTACCAAGCAGAAGGAATTGCATGGCAATTTCATCTTGTATCTCTGTTCCGGTTTCAGTCAGGATATGAAAAACATCATGGTTTTCCAATTTTGGCATGACATCGAAACCTTTACTTTCATAAAAGAGTCCCAGGTTGTAGCCAATGCTTCCGATGGGGTAGGTCATGAAATCTGCTTTAGAAATTCCCCAAGCTTTTTTGTTCCATTTAAAGATGTTTGCATACACTTTGGAAGACCAATTGTAGAGGTGCAGCATCAGTCTCAGTCTAATTCCTTTCATTTATTTGTTTTTAAAAGTACTTTGATTTTCAAAGTAAGTGGATAAAAAAAATTATTTGTATTGCTGTTTTATTAAATTTTCAAGCGCAATAAGGTGGTTTTCAAATGCTTTTAGCCCTTTTGTTGTTCTTTTGTATCTGGTATTTGGCTTGCGGTCGACAAAGCTTTTTTCGACTATAATATATTCTTCCTTTTCCAGCGTTTTCAGATTGGAAGCAAGGTTACCATCGGTTACATCCAATAATTCTTTCAATGAATTGAAATCGTATTCTTCATTTGCGGCGAGAACACTCATAATCTGAAGGCGTACTCTGTTTTCAAATATTTTGTCATATAAAGAAAGATCTAATTTCACGATTCGTACTTTTTGTAAACGATAAAACCATAGATGATGTGTAGCACACCAAAACCTAAACCCCATATTAGCAATCCTTTGTCTGGAAAACATAAAGCAATCAAACCTAGGCCGATTTCTAATATGCCGAGCCCTTTTGCTTCGGCAAAGGTATAGATGCTACCTGCAGTTAGCGCTAGCCCATAAAAGATAAGAAGCATAGCGGCAATCAGATGATAGTAGCCTTGGGCAAAAAATAACAACGATAGGATGCCACCTGTTAACAAGGGGATTGAAACTGCAAATAAAAGAGATTTGCTGGTAATGTTCCAAATGGACTGTTTATTTTTTCTCGCTTTTTTGCGTGCCATCAGCCAGCCCGTGATCAGGGACGATAACAAGATAACGAGAGCGATTGCCAAAAACAGCATAGGTCTATTCGAGTTTTCTCCCACGAAAGCGGTGACACTTTCGGGCTGCTTTATTACATAGTATGCCAATAGCGTTCCTACTAAAGCGTAGCAGCCCATGAGTACACCCGATAATCCGCTTATAGAAACAAATTTGGACGATTTCTCCATTAATGATCTGATCTGCCCAAGTTCTCTAAATAAATCTTTCTGTTCCATAAAAGTACTTTGATATTCAAAGTAAATGAATAATAATGAATTATACAAGTGCAAAAGAAAATATTGAAAAAAAGTAAAAAAAAGAGTAAAAAATACTTGCAGGATATAGGTTTGGTTTCTATCTTTGTGGCATCAAAAGAAATCCTAATGCGGAAGTGGCGTAATTGGTAGCCGCACCAGACTTAGGATCTGGCGCCGCAAGGCGTGGGGGTTCGAGTCCCTTCTTCCGCACTTGATGTCCTCCCGAACTTAAAACCTCGGGAGGATTTTTTTATGAATGCGATATAGCTAAAAAGAGTATGAATATTTCACACGAGAATGTAGATGCAATCAATGCGGTAGTTAACGTCGCATTAGCACCTGAAGATTATAATCCTCAAGTCGACAAAGAGATTAAAGCGCAAGCTAAAAAAGCAAAATTACCAGGTTTCCGTCCAGGTCAAGTTCCTGTGGGACATATCAGACGTACTTATGGTAAATCTATTTTATTTGATGAGATCAATAAATTAGTGAATGAGAAAATCACCAATTATATTGCTGAAAATAAATTAGAAGTTTTAGGTCAACCACTTCCTTTGGAAGATGATGCACAATACAGTTGGGATTATAAAGACAATTTCAATTTCAAATATGAAATTGGTCTTGCACCTGCTTTTGAATTACCTTTTACTGCTGAGACAGAATTTACTTCGTACGAAATCAAAGCTGATGAAGAGACATTGGCAGATCGTATCAAAAACTTGCGTCGTAGCTATGGAAAAATGACTAATCCAGAAGTATCTGAAGAAGGTGATGTATTGTATGCAACATTGAAGCAAGATAAAGAAGAAGGTCTAGAAAAAACAACTTCTATCCGTACAGATATCGTAGAAGATGCAAAGATCAAAAAATCATTGGTTGGTCTTAAAAAGGATGATGTTGTTAAGATTGATGTTAAGAAAGCATTCAAAACTGAAGATTTAGCACGTATCTTAGGCATCACTGAAGAAGAAGCAACTGCTTTAGACGTTACTAAATTTGAATTGACTGTTAAGAACATCAACCGTTTAGAGGAAGCTGATCTTAATCAAGAATTTTTCGATAAATTATTCACAGAAGGTGAAGTAACAGAAGAAGCTCAATTCACAGAAAAAGTGAAGGAAGAAGTGGAGAACTTATTCAAGCAAAATTCAGATCAAAGATTACGTAATGATATGTATACTTTTGGTATGGAGAAGGTTGATGTATCTTTCCCGGAAGAATTCTTGAAAAGATGGTTGAAAGCAACTAACCCAAGCATTTCTGAAGAAGAATTGAACGAAGGTTTTGCCGATTTCTTGAACAACTTGAAATGGACGATCATCGAAAACCGCGTTGTTACTGAAAATGGTCTTGAAGTTAAATATGATGAAGTTATCAATTTAGCAAAAGAACGTATCTACGCGCAAATCAAGATGTATAACATCAACGAAGAACCTTCTGATGAGCAGTTGAACCAATTTGCAATTCAATTGTTGCAAGATAGAGAACAAGGTAACCGTTTGTTCGAAGAAGCTAAAGCTTTAAAAGTATTTGATCACTTGAAAGGTTTAGTGAAATTGAACGCTAGCGATATTGAATACAAAGAATTCGAGAAATTAGCATAAGCTATTTTTAGATAAAAAGAGAGTCCCTTCAATCTATTTGGAGGGACTTTTTTATTTTCAGTGCAGCGCGTCGCGTGGTAGCAGCTTAGACACTATTCGTTTATTGTTGTTCAGATCATCCACAGATCGCCTGTGTTGGCCGTTATATGGAGCTGGAAAAAAGATCTACTGGTGGAATCGAAACGGACTCCCAAAATAGGGGCAATGCGGTTAGGATTAGAGGTAGACTGCCAAAATTGAAAGAGGTCTGCTTGAATTGGAAGAGGCCTGTTGAAATAGCAAATGGACTATTCGGAAAGGTTAATTAACCTTGCTTTTCTTTGTATCGGTGGGGGTAGTAGGGATACTTTTCTTACCAAATGGGAATAATCTTTTTAAGAACTCCGAGAACGTATTGAATTCCTGCCGATAGAGTAATCCAAAAGCGCTGATATATTCACCATCGTTGGGGCTGAGTAGAAAGTTGCGGGTATTGAGTCGATTGGAAGCACGTAAGACTAAGCGACCATCCTTTCGTAAATAAAACATGGCCTCGGCATCCGTTGAGACCCGATCTGAAAATACATTCAAATCTGTTAGGGCCTGACTTCTTCGGTCGGAGATACCGCCTGTCAAAACAAGCCTATCGTTGAACAAGCGAAGCGAGGCTGATGCGTCGTTTAAAGATTTGATATTAATATCAAAGAAGTTGATGTTGAGCGACTGCGCGATGATGTTGTTGATCTGGTTGAATGCTATTTCAGTTCCTGCAGATAACAAGGTGTTATTCACTTCCTTTCCGAAGTCTGTCTGTGTACCAGGGGTAAAACTTCGTCTTACGATTAGACTAAGCGCTTGTTGATTGACATTGTTGGCATCTGAAAAGTATCCTTGTAGTTCATCTTTAACCCCGGGGTTTTGTGGAAAGTTGATATCGAATGTAATCTCAGGCTGACTTAATTGCCCTTTTAGAATCATGTCGGCCTGTGCTAATACACGTTCTGGGTTTTCTTCCCGCCCAGCTGCATTATACAAAGGGGCCAAGCTTGTTCGCTGTTGGTAGATGGCGTTGATATTGATATTCGCTTCTGTCGGGTTTCCTGCCCAACGTACGGTACCGCCCTCTTTGAGATCAAAAATCTTATTGATGTAATCTTGGGCGGTGAAATTGAATTTTCCACTGTTTATGATAAAATCCCCAAACATTTCAAAATCGCCCAAAGAAGATATCCGCATGTTGAGATTGCTGTTTCCTCTTCCTGATAACTCGCCCATACTGGAAAATAGATTTATTTCTGCATTTGGGTTGATCAAAAGGTCCATATTCATCGTCAGACCATTGAAATCTCGTTTTTTAACGTTTTTCTTGGTTTTAGTTGAGTCTTTCTCAATAAAGTAGATAAAGTCGGTATCTGAGATTGTACTGGCGCTATTGAAGGGAATATTGATAATCGTATTTTCTTCGGATTTAGCACGTATATTGATGTTCATGGCGGAAGTTAATCCTTTGAACTGAAAGGTGCCCGAAGCGTAGGCAGTTCCGTAATATATATTATTATCTTTTATCGTGGTATTCAATACCATGAAATTCTTGGTTTCTGCAGTTACATCGATATCGGGATCACTCAATTTGTTGAGATCTACAACGCCATCAATGGTTGCTACATTGTTTTTGGGATCGTATACTTTTAGCCCTGTCAGAAAAATTCGGTTATTGGTAACCGAAATTTCGTCGGAAAGCCGGTAAGGCGTCTTTAGATAATTGATGACCATTGAGGCATTATCCAGTTTACCGGAGCCCGTAATTTTGGGATGTAGGATATCGCCTTCAATATCGAGATCTGCGTTAACCTTCCCTTGAATATTCGACACTAAGCTTCGTAAAAATGGCTGGAAGACGAACACATCTGTATTTGCGAGTTTAGCTTTGAGATTAAGCTTATTATTTTCGCTTAAATGGTTATAGGAACCTTGCAACTGAATCAATTTATTGCCCTCTTCTATCTTACTGTCCAGTTTGACCAATTGATTTTCGGGATCATAATTCGCATTCAGTGCTAGTGATCCGATCGGAATATTGTTATACAGGATAGGTGATGTTTTTATGTTGGCCACAATAAAGGGGGCCTTGAAGACTGAGTTAACTTCGATGCTTCCGTTTAAATTTCCAGAAAGGTTAATGCCATGGGGTTTGGTGACCCCATTTAAGGACGTAAGATTAAAGTCCTGAAATTTGAGATTGATCTGATCGCTGACTTCGTTGGACAAGATGCCGTCGATATGAACTTTTTGTTCGTCGTGACTCAGTGTCAGTTTTTCAAAGTACCATTTTCCTTTTGATATTTTCAACTGTGCATCATTATTGACAAGCCATCGTTCTTTATTGATTAAGATATTCGATGGATAGAAATTGATATAGGCAGGTTGGGCATGGGCAAAGCGAATGACGCCATTAAGATCCAGGCTGTTACTTGCTTCCAGTTCCGACATTTTGATATTGAATTGTAAACTGTCGTTTGCTAAGGTATTCGAAATATTGACGTTTTTAATATAGGTACTGTCAGTAAAATTAATTCGGTCTATGGAGGTTTGTAGTTCCATATTCTTCAAATTGGCATTTTGATCGACAATCAGGTGAGTTAGTCGAATGCCATTGTATTTGAATTCAGGTGCGTAAAAATTAAAACTAGCCGTTTGTTTTTCACTTTCAAATTTTGCATTGAGCGTTGCACCGCTGTCTAAAGCAATGTCCTTTCTAAAGAATGTCGCGATCGGTTTAAAAGAAGTTATATTAATATTCAGGTCAAAGTCCTGGCGGTTGAAAGTGTTTTTTTCGAACCCTATCGCTGGAGCGTAACGCATAGCTAACGCTTTAAAATAAGGAACTATCGTATTGAGGTCTATCCTACCTTTGAGATCAATATGTCCGATAGCCGACTGTAAGGTTAGGGAGCGTGCATTTTCATCTCCTTCGGCCAGAAAGTTGATGTTTCGGATGACAAATTGCCCTTTGGAGGAAGTGAAATTGACGCTATCTGATTTAAACTCGCCGGTAATATTATTGATATTGTCCCCAATTAAACTGGTGTGAAATTTTGTGTTAATAATATTGATGGAATCCCCCTGAAAGAAGTTGAGTTTTTTTAGATTAGCTTGTTGGATATCAGCATCCAGGTGGTAGTTGGGTTTGACAGACCAATCGATATCTGTGGTAAACTGTAGTTTTAAATTTGGATCGTATATTTTCCCCGAGCCAAGAAATAACTGTTTATCTGTATTTCCTTCAATTTGTATATGTTGATAGCTATAATTCTTGAAATTGAAATTACTAAGATCTCCTTTTATCTTTAAGCTCATTTTCTTAGGATCGGTACCTGTTCCGTCAACCTGTAAATTGAAGCCTGTTGCTCCCAGATCTTTTAATTTTGTTATCGTACCTACATCGAACTTTTTAGATTGAAAATTGCCCGCATATTTTATTTCCTTCTGGATATCCAATAAGGCATCAGCCTCAATATTACCGATCGCAGTCGTGAAAACTCCCTTTGTCTTAAATTTGTTGTATAGGCCATTCAGGCTACCCCTGAATGAAAATTTGTCGAAGATCTGGACAATTTCAGGAAGTTTAAAATTTTTTAGGTTTCCGAGATCGCTAATAACTGCATTTAAGTCTTTGTGCTCGGATGAAATTGCTATTTTGGGAACGATAAATTTAGTTTTATCGATATCTGGTAGACCGATAATCTGAAGGTCACCTGCTAAACTCGTTTTTTTTCCAATCGTTAAATCGACCTGTGATGCGTTGATGGAAGATACAGTTCCTTCTAGATTTGCACGTTTGATATTGACGTCAAATTTGACTTGGTGCATAGGCGAAGAGAAAAAAGCAATATCCTCGGAGTGAATACGGGAATCCCGTGCACGAAGTTTGACATGAACTTTATTGATGAAGTCCGAAAAATCGTCAAAGCTGTTGTAGCTAAGTTTGATGTAATTTTTGAATGTAGAACGGTTGGTGGCTAACATAAGCTCACTGAGTTCGATGCTTGTATTGCTGATCGTCGTGTGGGCCAGGAGACCTTTGATCACCAAACCTTTTTTTTCATGCAGGTTGAATGTCTTGATATCTGCTGAAATTTGATTGGAGTCGATTTTTATCTTATCAAAATGGGCGTTAAGTTTGGAAATCCCTAAATCGCCAAAGTCGACCACTTTATTATAATGTTTGCGTCTATGGTTAACATAGTTAAACGCATTGTTCTTAATAACAAGTTCCTTTATATCGAAGATGATTTTTTTTGAACTTTTCTTTTTTTCTTTCTTAGGCGGGTTAAAATAACGAATTAAGAATGAGATATTTGAGCTATCCTGAAATTGCTCAAAAGTAGCTTGGGTATCCTCAATGGTTAGTTTGTTGATCACAATCTTGTTCAGTTCAATGAACTGAGAAAGGTTGACGTTGGCTTCTAACCGTCCTGATTTTAATATTTCTTTTCCCTGTGGACTATAGAGTTGAAAATCTTCTACTACAATAGATTTAAAAGGTTTGAAATAGATGCTTTTGAGGTTTATTTTAGTGTTTAGTTCGTTGGATAAATAGTCGACTGCTTTTTGGGCAACATAATTTTGTACCGGTTTCAACTGTAGTGATAACGCCAATGCAAGCAGTATAATGAATATACCACCAAGGACTATTGACACTATTTTAATTATTTTTTTGATACTTTTGTATTAAAATTTATTACCTCCAGCTATGGCTATTATTTTAGGAATTGAATCCTCTTGTGATGAAACCTCCGCTTCTATCTGTATTAACGGTGAAATTCGTTCAAATGTTATTGCAACTCAGGCAATCCACGCAAAATATGGTGGAGTGATTCCCGAGCTCGCTTCACGTGCTCATCAACAAAATATTATTCCAACGGTGGAAGAAGCCATTCGCCAAGCAAAAGTAAGCAAAAATCAAATAGATGCAGTGAGTTTTACGCGAGGACCGGGATTATTAGGTGCACTTTTGGTCGGGACGTCCTTCGCTAAATCATTTGCACTTGCGCAGAACATCCCCTTAATTGATGTAAACCATATGCAGGCGCATATTTTGGCGCATTTTATTGATGATCCGAAACCTAGTTTTCCTTTTTTATGTCTTACGGTTTCTGGTGGACACACCCAGATCGTGCTGGTGAAGGATTATTTTGAAATGGAACTTTTAGGAGAGACATTGGATGATGCTGCGGGAGAGGCTTTTGACAAAACAGCGAAAATTTTAAATCTTCCTTATCCTGGAGGACCACTTATCGATAAATTTTCGAAAGAAGGTAATGCTGCTGCCTATAAATTACCTGAACCGCAGATCCCGGGTCTTAACTTTAGTTTTTCAGGATTGAAAACGGCGATACTGTATTTAGTTCAAGATCAATTGAAGCAGAATCCGGATTTTTTGACTGAAAATATGGCCGATCTATGTGCAAGTGTACAATCCCGTATTGTTTCGATCTTGCTGAATAAATTAAAAAAGGCGGCGAAGGAAACAGGTGTAAAAGATATTGCGATAGCGGGTGGAGTTTCGGCCAATTCGGGCTTGAGACAAAGCTTAATTGAGATGGGGGAGAAATACAACTGGCGGGTTTTCATTCCTAAATTTGAATATTGCACCGATAATGCTGCAATGATTGCTATCGCCGGTTATCATAAATTTTTAAAGAAAGATTTTGTAGGCCAAGATGTTGCTCCTATGGCTAGAATGCATATTTAGTTAAGTAGGCATTTTAAGTTTCCCTTGGCAATTTCATTGTGCAAGGGAAACTTAAAATAGTTATATTTTATAAAGGGGAACTATATCCATAGGCTTGTGCTGCCGAGGTAAATACGTTTTTATTTGGCTGGTAGAAATTCAGTTCATAGCCTTCAGCTCCCCAAAAGATACTGATAAAACTAATCCCTTGCTCAGAACGCAATACAGTTAATATCTGAAAAGCGTCATTTTCAAATTGACCACCGTCATCAACACGCCAGGTACTGATATCATCATATAAAGCAGGAAAGTCCAAATTGATCAATTGTTCATCCTTTGCGTAAGAAAATACAGCTAAAGCAGAATCTTGCTGATTTTCAAACACGGTAAGATTAAACTCGGATTGATCATCGAGGACTGCAACAGTAGTACTTTTGTTAATCTTCCTGTTATATTTTTTTTCAAGCAGCTCCTTAATCTCTGGGGAGGTTTCTTTTTGAACCTTTGTAAACTTCTCTACTTTATACTGATCTATAAAGTTTTTATTGACAAGCATTCCAAATTCGCCCGATCTGATTACATCCCTAATTTTAAACAAGGAGCCTTCGCTGTTTGCAAAGTTCTGAGCCGTCTGTCTGCCGTTATTCTCTTTGTTATCTGTTTTATTCTGTACAAACTCAAGCGGACTGATTTGATTCTCCACAATGACATAATTGTATTTCTCAGGACCTTCCATTGCTTGATCCATTGGAAGTGCAATCAGTGAATCCTTTTGTTGGTTTAGAAAACCAAAATATGGCGAAATTGTCTTTTCCTTATTTTCATTCTTAATTGCAGTTTTGGATTGAGTTTGATTGTTTCCGCAAGCGTATAATGTAAGTAGAAAAATAGCTGAAAAAAGTGATTTCATAAGCATCTTTAAATTTTTTGTGAAATATAAGGCTTTCGCGCATCATAATGAAAAGATTTAAACTTTAATGTTATGATGAACTCTAAATTGAATATCTACCGCAAAGAATGGCTGGATGTTATTTTTGCTGGTCGCAACAAAATGTATGGCGCCTATGAGTTGCGCAATCTGTCTAATAAAGCAACAAATATAGGTTTGGGAATTGTTGTTTCTTTTGCAGTTTTACTGATCGCAGGTTCCTATGGGTATAATAAATATTTTAGGAAAACTGTTCCTGTTGTGACATATACCGTCCGCGATCTGGGACCTGAGGTATTGGAAGAAATTCAAAAGAAGGTAGAGGAGAAAGAAGAGGTTCCTGAAGAACCTGTCATGATGAAAGAGAAAGCCCCGCAGCAGGTTGCCCAAGATGTATCCAAATTTGATCTGGTGAGAATGCCTGATATAAAAGTGGCCAAAGCAAATCAAGTTACGGAAGAACTTGTGAGTCAGGATGAGTTGAAAAATCCCAATACAATGACTTCAAGGATCACATTGAAAGCAAGTCCATCGGGTACATATATTGCGCGTGGTGAATTTGGTTCTTCAAAAAGAGATGGTGCTATCACGGGCACAGGGATTGGTTCTATATCCGGAGGTGGGACCGATGATAATTCTAACAATACATTTACATCGGTAGAAATTATGCCTACACCTGTAGGGGGACTGCCGGCTTTTATGCAATGGATTGCCGAGAATTATAACTTTCCACAACAGGCTTTGGATCAGGGAGTATCTGGTGTTATAGAGGTTTCTTTTGTTGTTGAGAAAGATGGGTCACTAACAGATATTGCTGTTAAACGTGATATGAAATTTGGTACGGGAGATGCTGCTATAAACTTATTGAAGAAAGCGAAAAAATGGAAACCAGGGGTACAAAATGGACTTAAAGTGCGTGTAGCGTATACTTTACCGATCCGTTTAAGTGCTGTCTCACAATAAATGCTTCTTAACTTTATTTAACAGATCATCAATTAAACTTTCGATAGCTGAGGCGACTCTTACTAATAAATAAGTTGAAAAAGAGTACTTATTAAAAAGAATGATTGTTGGTTTTATAAAAAATAAAGAAATGAAAAAGTTGATGTTAAGTTTGGCGTTATCTGGATTGATGTTAGCCGGTTTCGCTCAAGAAAAAAAAGATGTTAAGCCAGAAATGAAAGAAATGCAAACTTCTATGCATAAACACAAAGGCGGAAGAATGCATGATGGTTTTAAAAATAAAACTCCAGAGGAAGTTGCTAAGATGAAAACTGATCGCATGGATCAAAAGTTGAAATTTACAGATAAACAGCGTAAAGATATCTATGCCTTTAATTTGAAGCAAGCAAAAGACCATCAGAAATTAGCTGCTGAGCATAAAGAACATCGCGCAAAAATGAAAAAACAACGTGTGGCAGAACATGAAAAAATGATGGGAATGTTAACTCCAGAGCAACAAAAAACGTTAAAGGATTCCTACGCTGAAAATCGTAAAATGCACAAAGAGCATTGGAAAAAAGACAGACAGCTAAAAAGAAAAGACTTTAAAAAAGGTGGAGTAACTAAAACAAATGATGCCGACGTAAAAGCATCATAAAAAATTAAACAAGGATAGTTTTCATATTAAATATTGGTGAGTGTTAGTAGAGGAGGGAACCGTTGGTTCCCTCTTTCTTATTATGTAAGCTCATCATTTGTTAGAACTGTTTTTTCTAGCCCAAGGCTACACGATTGCAAAATGCTTCGGTATTCCCATCAGGATACACTTACTTGATAAACCTTCTCGTTATCGAGTTGCTATCCATTAGTTTAGTGATCAGATAGCTAAGACTAAAGCCAAGTGCCGCTATGGAGAGGATTTTCAATGTTGCTGGAAGATTAGGAATGTTTAAGAAGGTATCCGTCAGCGCCTGAACAATAATAAAATGCGATAAATAGATACCGAAGGTGGCGGAAGAGATACGTTTTATCCATGTAGATTCAGGTATCTTTAGTTTTTGTACAACAAGGAAAATGGCTATGGTCATCAGCGCAACGTTGATATTACAAAAATACCAGATCACCTCAAGGTTGGCATAATTCCCAGGATAGTACTTTTGGGTCGCCAGAAATCCAAAAAATGTGGCCAGAAATCCAACGATAAATAAAGGTAAGGTAATCGCTATGGTCTTGGTGATAGACCATTGAAATGGATATTTGACCAGATAATAAGCTAATACAATGTAGCCAAGAAAACCTGAAAAATAATAGAAGGTGCCAAATTCATTCCAGTTACAGACTCCCCAGATCCCCATCTGTTCATAATTTCCCGTATATCCCAATGTTGGAGCAATCATTTTGATGTATGGAATGAGAAGTGTGACTATCCAGAATGCAAGAAAATATTGAATGTCTTTTTTTGTTGCCTGATTCAACCAGCTGCCGATGATAGGTATGATGAGGTATAGACCAATTAACATATACATATACCATAGGGGGGTAGTATCGTAGTTAAAATTAAATATTGCGGTATAAATTTTTGTAATTGTTGCTTGCATCGTAAAATTATTCATATCGATCAACGAACTGGGGCTACTTTTAATGAAATTCAGGTATACAAAAAAAGCGATTGGCAATACAATTGACCAAAAGATAAGTGGAACAATTATTCTTCCAATTCTCTTTCTATAAAAGGTGGCCAGATCGGTCTTAACGGGAAAAAGGAGTATACCTGACATCATCGCAAATAAGGGTACACAGGCGCGGACAATACTTCCCCAGAATACACCTTGATGAAAGGTGCTGCTGTTATCGAAGGTTCCGACAAAGGCGTCGCAGCTGTGGGATATGAGTACCATGAAGCAGGCGAGAATGCGCAAGAAATCAATCCATGGAAGATAAGTTTTTGTGTTTTCGGAAGTCATTTGTAATGAGGTTTGGGAGCGAAGCTAACAAAAAAAGTGGCATTAGCTTGATCGTCTAATGCCACTTTTTTGTTATTCTTTATTTTTTTGATGTTCTTTCCATTGTTTGGAGAAAGATTTGTCGGCCAATTTGGGTAGTTCCCGTTGATCTCCCCAGGTTTTTTGAAAGAGCTTTTTGAGGAAGAAATTTTTGAATTTCCCACCAAAAAAATCGATTAGTTTTCTTCGCATGATACCATAGGTAAACCATTGCCAGACTTTTTGTTCTGTTTTTGCTGCTAAGCCTTGATCAACAGAATCCTTTCTATTAACAAGGAGCATGCGTTGAATGTCAATGCCGACCGGGCAGACCTCTGTGCATTTTCCGCAGAGCGTAGATGCATAGCTCAAATGTTTGAATTCCTTCATTCCATTTAAATGTGGCGATATCAATGATCCAATTGGTCCTTGATAAGTCGTTTCATAAGTATGTCCGCCAATATTCTGATAGATTGGGCATACATTCAGACAGGCGCCACAACGGATGCAATATAGGCCCTGGCGTTGTTCCTTTTGAGCTAAAAGTTTGCTGCGGCCATTGTCAAGAAGTATAACATACATTTCTTCGGGGCCATCTGATTCATAAGGCTGTTTTGGCCCAGTGAGTAACGTATTGTATACCGTTAAATTTTGACCCGTGCCATGTGTGGATAGGAGTGGCCAAAAGACTTCTAAATCTTGTA
This sequence comes from Sphingobacterium sp., assembly GCA_031286695.1. Lineage (GTDB taxonomy): Bacteria > Bacteroidota > Bacteroidia > Sphingobacteriales > Sphingobacteriaceae > Sphingobacterium. The sequence goes on from JAITTY010000017.1 coordinate 139,709, forward strand.
CGTTGGGAATGATTTTTTCTATTCCAACGACGGCAATATGTGTTTTGGGGAAGGTTGATGTCAATCGGGCGTTTCCTTCATTTTCGGTAATTGCTATACTTCCAGTTTCTGCAATTAAGAAATTGGCTCCGGTAATCCCAATTTCTGCCGATAGGTAACGATCTCGAAGTAGTTCACGGGCCTTCATTGTAAGTTGCTCTGCAGATGCATCTAGCGGTGTGTCAAATTTCTCATGAAAAAGCTTCGCAATATCTTCCAAGCTCAGATGCATGGCCGGTGTAACAAAATGGTAAGGCTTTTGATCCAGAAGCTGAATGATATACTCGCCAAGATCAGTTTCTATGGCTTCAATATTTTTGGAGGCCAGAAAATGATTAAGCTCGATCTCTTCTGTCGCCATCGATTTTGACTTTACGACAGATTTTGCTTTTTTACGCGCAATGATCGAATAGATTTCGTCCAAGGCTTCCGCGGCGTCATTGGCCCAGATTACTTTTCCGCCTCGAGCCGTGAAGTTTGCTTCAAATTGCAACAAATAACGATCGAGATTTTCCATGACCTTCCATTTGATCAGATTCGCTTTTATCTTGCTATTTTCAAGGTCCGCAAATTTGCTCTTGCCTTTTTCGAAAGCCATGCTGTATTTGTCGATATTGTAATTGATAATATCGCGGTGTTTGGTGTCAAATGCTTTTTGCGCACTTTCCTTAATAAACGTATTAGCGGTACTCTCTGCCATCTAATCTGCTAATTTTTCACAAAAAAAGTTGGTAAAAATTACCAACTTTTAAATATACTGTTAATAAATTGTTTCTCGAAAATCGAGTTAAATAATTTATGCTTTTATCGCAATATTTAAGCTTAGTTCGTCCAACTGCTCTTGGTGAATGGTTGACGGTGCGTCAATCATAACATCTCTTCCCGAGTTGTTTTTTGGGAAGGCGATGACATCGCGGATAGTGTCTAAGCCAGCCAATAAAGATACCAGGCGGTCAAAACCAAAAGCCAATCCGCCATGTGGAGGGGCCCCATAGGTAAAAGCTTCCATCAGAAATCCAAATTGTTTTTTTGCTTCTTCAGGGCTGAATCCTAAATGTTTGAACATGAGCGATTGGAGATCTCTGTCATGGATACGGATTGATCCACCACCTACTTCTACACCGTTTAAAACAAAGTCATAGGCATTTGCTCTTACTTCTCCGGGATTGGTATCCAAAAGCGGAATATCCTCCGGTTTTGGTGACGTGAATGGGTGGTGCATGGCGTGGTAACGGCCACTTTCTTCGTCCCATTCCAATAGTGGGAAATCAACGACCCATAATGGAGCAAAGGTTTCTTTGTTGCGGAAACCAAGTTGTGACGCAACTTCAAGGCGTAATTCATTGAGTTGTTTGCGAACTTTGTCTGTTCCACCAGCCATAATTAACAATAAGTCGCCAGGTTTCGCGTGGAACGCTTCTGCAATTGCCGACAGTTGTTCTGGCGTGAAAAATTTATCAACGGACGACTTGACTGAACCGTCTTCATTCACACGCGCATATACCAAGCCCGTTGCACCAATCTGTGGACGTTTGATAAAATCTGTCAATGCATCCAGTTGTTTTCTGGTATAATGCGCACAATTTTCCGCATTGATACCAACCACTAACTCCGCTGCATCAAATACAGGGAAACCTTTTCCTTTGGCAACGTCGTTTAGTTCAACAAACTGCATTCCGAAACGGATATCTGGTTTGTCTGATCCGTAAAGGCGCATCGCATCTGCGTAAGTCATACGCGGAACATTGCCTAAGTCGATACCTTTGATTGTTTTGAAGATGTGTTTTGCAAGACCTTCAAAGATATTTAAGACATCTTCCTGTTCTACAAAAGACATTTCACAGTCTATTTGCGTGAATTCTGGTTGGCGATCTGCGCGCAAATCCTCATCACGAAAACATTTTACAATTTGAAAATAGCGATCAAAACCTGAAACCATCAATAATTGTTTGAAGGTTTGTGGGGATTGTGGTAACGCATAAAATTCTCCAGGATTCATACGGGAAGGCACGACAAAGTCGCGCGCTCCCTCTGGAGTTGATTTAATCAGATAGGGGGTTTCTACTTCCAGGAAGTTTTGGGAGTCAAGATAACGACGTACCTCTTGTGAGGTCTTATGACGTAAAATAAGGTTTTCACGTACGGGGTTACGACGTAAATCCAGGTATCTGAACTTCATTCTGATGTCATCACCACCATCTGTTTCATCTTCTATTGTAAAAGGGGGTAATTTAGCGGCATTTAATATTTCAAGATTTGAAACCTTGATTTCAATATCTCCAGTGGAGATTTTAGCATTTTTATTAGAGCGTTCGATAACTTCTCCGGTTACCTTGATGACATATTCTCTTCCGAGCTCACGGGCACTTGCGCGCAGGGAAGCATCATCATCTGCATTGAACGTTAATTGTGTGATACCATATCGGTCTCTAACATCGATGAAAGTCATACCGCCCAAATCGCGCGATTTTTGAACCCATCCACTTAGGGTAACCGTTTTCCCTAAGTCAGCTAGTGTTAATTCTCCACAAGTGTGTGTTCTGTGCATATCGTTATGAAAATTATATTTGACGCAAAATTATTGGTTTTACTCGACAATAACGAATTCTGTTTAGGTTATTTGAGTAGCCTCCTCCCACTTTCTTCCACATGTTTTGTTTCTGTTTTTGATGTCTCCCACTTTGCCCCCTTTTTTGAGAAAAATTAGGTAAAATTAAATTTCTAAAGAGGAAATTTTTACAATTCATTTCTGTTTTTGACAAAAAAAAGTGCGATAAATCATGTTTTGTACAATAGCTTGTTTTTCGGATAAATAGGTGTTTAACTGTTTGTAAATAAGGTTTTATACATGTTTCTTCTGAAGTCGACTTCTGTTTGTTGTAGCTATTTTTCGATGTGGAAAACTTTTTTATGTGATAAAGTGGGGGAAAGTGGGAGAAAGTGTATACTTTTACATTTAAATTAGAATAGGATAATTGACGATATGACTCAGTTGATCGGAGAATTCGAATGCAAGTTAGACGCCAAAGGAAGAATGGTGTTGCCAGCTGCGCTCAAGAGGCAAATGCCTCATGTAGAGCGGGATGGTCTTGTGGTGAATCGCGGTTTTGAGAAACATCTGGTATTTTATCCGCGGGAGGAATGGGATTTGATGACAGCCAAGCTGGCGAAATTGAATCAATTTGATCCTAAAGTTCGTGCGTTTGTCCGTGCTTTTACACGTGGCGCCACAGAATTGACATTGGATGCTGCGGGTCGTGTTTTGTTACCCAAAAGTTTGTTGGAATTTGCGGGTATAAACACTGAGTTGGTTTTGGCTTGTCAGTTTAATAAGATTGAGGTTTGGTCAAAAGAAGGGTATGACGAATTGATGGGTGATGGCGGAGTGGAGGATATATCATCTTTGGCGGCTGAGGTAATGGGAGATATTAATTTTGGATTATAAGTGTATGGAGAATGTATATCATGTTCCGGTAATGTTACAAGAATGCATGGATGCTTTGGCTATAAAGCCGGATGGTATCTATGTGGATGTGACTTTTGGTGGTGGTGGTCATTCTCGGGAGATTCTGAAGAGATTAGGGCCGAAGGGGAAGCTGTTTGCTTTTGATCAAGATCCGGATGCATTGGAAAATGCAATTGACGATCCTCGTTTTACATTGATACATCAAAACTTTCGGTTTTTAAAGAATAGTCTTCGTTTGGAAGGTGTGCGTTCTGTAGATGGTATCTTGGCAGATTTGGGTGTTTCTTCGCATCAATTTGATGCTGCGGACCGTGGCTTTTCCATTCGTTTTGATGCAGACCTGGATATGCGTATGGATCAAGTTGGTGATCTGGATGCGAAGTCGCTGTTGGCAACCTATTCGGAGGAGGATCTTCATCGTATTTTTGGTATGTATGGTGAGATCATGAATGCCAAGTCGCTTGCGAAAACAATTGTTACTGCGCGTTTATCACAGCCGATCCAGACTGTTGCTGAATTGAAAGAGGTGATTCAACGTCTGGTTCCAAAAGGTAAAGAACATAAGTACCATGCGCAGGTATTTCAGGCTCTTCGTATAGAGGTGAATCGTGAGTTGGAGGCTTTGCAGGAATTTTTGTTGCAGACAGTTGATGTGCTCGGTGTGGAAGGTCGATTGGCTGTGATGTCCTATCACTCTTTGGAGGATCGTTTGGTTAAAAATTTTATGGCCAAAGGTAAGTTTAAAGGGGAAGTTGAAAAGGATTTTTTTGGAAATGAAATTAAGCCATTTCATGTGTTGAGCCGTAAAGCAATTACGGCATCTGCGCAAGAGTTGGCGGTAAATAATAGATCGCGCAGTGCGAAACTGCGTATTGCTGAAAAGTTGGATTTGTCTTAAAATGGAGCGAGAGGATGAGCAGAAATACGATAAGACAGAAAGAATTGAGTGAAGAAGTTCAGGAAGAACTACAAGAAACTGTCGAAGAAAAGGCGGAAGAAACAGAAGCGTTTATTAAAACGCTTTTTACCGTTGGAGACCTTTCGTTAAATAAAATATTGCAGTACTTGCCTTTCGGAGCCTTTATCGCCTTTCTGATGTTGTTGTATATTTCCAATCGTCATTTTGCAGAGCGAACTATTCGGAGTATCGATAAAGTAAGTAAAGAGGTGAAGGAATTGGGCTGGGATCATAAGTCTCTTTCTGCCGAACTGATGAAGATGTCTACACAGACAGAAATTGCAAAACGAGTGGATTCTTTGGGATTGAAAGAGCGTGTGGAGCCGCCGATCAAAGTTGAAGTTATAGAGAATAAAGAAGATAAATAGGAAGAGTTATGAGTATCAGAAATACGATTCTTGTTCGCGTCTACTTTGCTTTCGGGCTTATTGTACTGCTTGCGTTTTTGGTATTTGGGAAAATGACCAAATTGCAATATGTCGATGGGCAACATTGGAAAGCTTTAGCAGATAGCCTTTCTATTCAGGAACGGGAGGTAGAAGCTGCTCGTGGTAATATTTATTCAAATGATGGGAGCTTGTTGGCTACTTCAGTACCTGAATATGAGCTTCGTTTTGATGCAATGGCTATTCCGGAAGAAGGTGAAGAGTATTTCAATCTGAAGGTTGACTCCTTGGCTATTAAACTTGCTGATTTTTTTAAAGATAAATCATCTCGGCAGTATTTGACATTATTAAAACAGGCGCGAAATAAAAAACAGCGCTACTTGTTGTTGAAACGGAATGTGTCGCATCAGGATTTAAAACGGATAAAACAATTTCCTCTGCTTAAATCTGCTCGTGTCAACAAGGAGCGTTTTCCAAGTTGTTTGATCACAGATCGGCAGAACAAACGTATTTTACCTTTTGTCAATCTCGCTGCTCGAACCATCGGTTATAAAAATGTGAAGGAAAATATTCATGTTGGACTGGAGGGGGCATATGGTGAATATATAGACGGAAAAAGTGGAAAGAGGTTGATGCAACGGATCGCCGGTGGGGTGTGGATTCCCGTTAACAAAGATATCGAGGTTGCTCCGGTAGATGGGGCTGATATTATCTCTACCATTGATGTGAATATGCAGGATATGGCGCAAAGGGCTCTGGAGAAGCAGATGATTACGAGTAATGCGGATGAGGGCTGTGTTGTGATGATGGAGGTGAAAACAGGCGAAGTGCGTGCGGTGGCTAATTTTATGCGAGATAAAGATGGTGTCTATCGTGAAAAGTTCAATCTTGCAATTGCGCAAAGTGCAGACCCGGGTTCAACATTTAAGTTGGCTTCTTATCTAGCTTTGATTGATGATAAGAAAATAGACTCGAGTACAACTGTGAATATTGGTAATGGTAATTGGCCGATTTATAAGCATACCATTCGTGATTCGCATGCGCCCAAAAAGTCGATAATTTCGGCTAAAAGGGCTTTTGAGGAATCGTCGAATGTGGGTGTCACTAAGTTTGTTTATCAGGCATATAAAGATAATCCAGATCAGTTTACTTCGAAACTGCATTCTTTCGGTTTTGGTAAGACTTTAGATTTACAGATTCCAGGGGAAGGTGTACCCTTGGTAAAATCATCGAAAAGCAAGAGCTGGAGTGGATTGTCGCTTGTGCAGATGGCTTATGGTTATGAAATGAAAATAACGCCATTGCAAACCTTGACATTTTATAATGCTGTCGCCAATAACGGTAAATTGATAGCGCCACTATTTGTTAAAGAAATTCGACATTTAGGAAATACAATTCAAACGTTTCAGGCGAAAGTGATTAACGAAAAGATAGCCTCAGACCATGCTTTAGCAGAGGTACGGGGAATGATGGAAGGTGTTATGACTGAAGGAACTGGCAGAAGTGTTGCCAGTCCGTTGTATAGCTCTGGTGGTAAAACAGGTACCGCACAGATGGCTGATGGCTCGAGAGGGTATGGTGCAAGAAGATACCAATCTTCATTTGCAGGGTATTTTCCGGCTGAAGATCCAAAATATTCCATTATTGTGGTGATCCGTAACCCGAGAAATGGATATTATGGTGCATCTATCGCGGGGCCAGTGTTTAAAGAGCTTGCCGATATGGTTTATGCCAACGATATGGAGATGGAAGGGAAAAAGACGTTTAAAGCGGTCAATGTGGGCGGAAGAATGCCATTGACTTTACAAGGGTCGAAGGAAGCTAGTAAAAAAGTATACGACAGGTTGGGAATTAATACCGTGAATTGGGATACAATTGCACGGGGAGAGGTGGATACATCGACACGGGGCGTACCATTCATAGATTTAAAATATAAAGAAGGAATCGTTCCGAATGTTGTCGGAATGGGATTGATGGATGCTTTATATGTTGTGGAGAATGCAGGATTTAAAGCGCACGTGACAGGAAAAGGAAGAGTGGGAATGCAGTCGTTAGCTGCAGGACAGAAACTGGCTTTTGGAACGGCGATAAATTTAGAACTTAAGTAATGATGGATTTAAAAAAAGTATTGCATGCTATTCCTGTACAGCAGGTTGTAGGGAACCTTGAAGAGGTTGATGTGCACTCTTTGTGCTTTGATTCCAGGAAAGTGGAGTTGGGAAGTTTATTTATCGCAGTGCGGGGTGTTCAAACAGACGGTCACCTATTTGTTGATAAAGCGATTACTTCGGGAGCCAGAGCTGTTATTGTGGAGGAATTACCAGAAGAAACATTGGATTCTGTGGTTTATATTTTAGTGGCCGATTCTGCTTATGCTTTGGGGGTGGCTGCTGCTAATTTCTACGGAAATCCTGCTGAGCAGCTGAAACTTGTCGGTGTGACCGGTACAAATGGTAAAACGACAGTAGCTACCTTGTTGTTTCAACTGTTTACTGAGTTGGGCTACCATGTAGGCTTATTATCTACGGTGCAAAACCAGATTGGAACGAAGATTATACCTGCAACGCATACAACCCCAGACCCTATTCAATTGAATAAATTGTTACGGGATATGGTTGATGATGGCTGTGACTATGCATTTATGGAGGTTAGTTCGCATGCTGTCGTTCAGGAACGTATTGCAGGATTGGTATTTGCGGGTGCAATATTCACGAATATTACACATGATCACCTGGATTTTCATAAAACTTTTGATAACTATATTAAAGCGAAAAAGAAGTTTTTTGATGATTTGGACGCGAATGCTTTTGCTTTGACAAATGCTGACGATAGAAATGGTCAGGTCATGCTTCAAAATACAGTGGCACACCGGAAAAGCTATGGTTTGCGTTCTGGTGCAGATTTTAAAGCAAAGGTGATCGAAAGCCATTTCGATGGTATGTTGATGAGTGTTGACGGACAGGAAGTATGGGTGAAATTGATCGGCGATTTCAATGCATATAACCTTTTGGCGGTTTATGCTGCTGCGATATTGCTTGAGCAGGAAACGGTGAAAGTATTGACTGCACTAAGTACGCTAAAGGGAGCTGAAGGAAGATTTGAAACGATGAAATCGGCTTCGGGTGTTTTTGGAATTGTAGACTATGCACACACGCCTGATGCAGTGGAAAATGTGTTGAAGACCATCAGTTCATTGAGACGCCCAGAACAAAAAATCATTACTGTATTGGGATGTGGAGGCGATCGGGATAAAACCAAACGGCCTGAAATGGCTGAAGCGGCCTTGCTTTATAGCGATCGTTTTTTGATTACCTCCGACAATCCACGTACAGAAGATCCCTATCAGATTATTAAAGATATTGAGGCTGGTGTGGCAGCAGATCAAAAGGTGAAGACACTTTCTATAGCTGATCGGAAGGAAGCGATACGGGTAGCCTATCAGTTGGCTAATCCGGGTGATATTATCCTTGTAGCAGGAAAAGGACATGAAAAGTATCAGGATATAAATGGTGTGAAACATCATTTTGATGACAAAGAAGTTTTAGAGAATACATTTAACGAAAAATAGAAATATGTTATACCATCTTTTTACGTGGCTCAGTGAATACATTCATATACCAGGGGGAGGCTTGTTTCAATACATCTCCTTCCGGACATCTATGGCTGTAATTGCTTCATTGATTATTACCACGGTTTTTGGGGGAAAATTGATTCAATTCTTGCACAATAAGCAAGTCGGAGAGACAATTCGTGATTTGGGGCTTGAGGGAGAAAAAAAGAAAGCTGGTACGCCAACAATGGGTGGGATCATCATCATTGCAGGTATCCTTATTCCTACCTTGTTATTTGCGAAATTGACGAATATCTATGTGATTATCATGATTGTGACAACACTTTGGATGGGTGCAATTGGATTTTTGGACGATTATATTAAGGTTTTTAGACATAATAAAGAAGGTTTAGCTGGAAAGTTTAAAGTAGTTGGACAAGTTGGCTTGGGAGCTATTATTGCTTGTACGATGTACTTTCATCCAGATATCGTTGTTCGCAAAGGGGTGGATAAACCAACCTCTACCAAGCCCGTTGAAGTGGTTATCAATGAAGGCACAGGGGAGAAGACCTATGCTGAAAACGTGAAATCATCTAAGACAAATATTCCGTTTTATAAAAATAACGAGTTTGATTATGCTAAGGTGTTTAAAATATTCGGACTACAGAGCGATTATCTGACTTTCGTCGTCTTTTTAGTTGTCGTTATTTTTATCGTTACGGCAGTTTCAAACGGTGCAAATATTACGGACGGTATCGATGGTTTAGCTACGAGTACATCCGCTATCATTGGTGTTACTTTAGCCATTTTGGCGTACGTGTCGGGTAACGTAATCTTTTCAGATTACCTCAATATTATGTATATCCCCAATTCGGGAGAACTCGTGATTTTCGCCGGGGCATTTGTGGGGGCCTGCGTAGGTTTCTTATGGTATAACACGTATCCTGCCCAAGTTTTTATGGGTGATACGGGAAGTTTGGCAATAGGAGGTATAATTGCTGCTTTTGCTATCCTGATCCGGAAAGAATTGTTGATTCCGATTTTGTGTGGTGTATTTCTGTTGGAAAATCTTTCTGTTATTCTTCAGGTGTCGTATTTCAAATACACAAAGAAGAAATATGGTGAGGGCAGACGGATCTTTTTGATGTCGCCATTACATCACCATTTTCAGAAGAAGGGCTATCACGAAGCGAAAATTGTAACACGTTTTGTTATTGTAGGAATCATATTGGCCATTCTTACTATTGTAACATTGAAAATTAGATAATGATGTCAAACATTGCAACAACATATTATCCTCAATCTGGAAGTTTGGTCATTTTAGGCGCCGGCGAAAGCGGTGTTGGAACGGCTATTCTTGGAAAAGAAAAGGGATTTGATGTATTTGTGTCAGATAAAGGGCTTATTGCAGACCATTATAAGGAACAACTAAAAGCCGAGGGAATAGCTTTTGAAGAAAGTAATCATGATGAAGAACGGATTTTGAATGCTGCGCTGGTTGTGAAGAGCCCTGGTATTCCAGAGACTGTGCCCTTGGTGGTCGCGTTGAAAGCAAAAAATATACCTGTGATTGCGGAAATTGAATTTGCAGCGCAGTATACAGATGCAAAATTAATCTGTATCACAGGATCAAACGGGAAGTCTACGACAACCATGCTGACCTACGAGATGCTCAAACACGGAGGCTTAAATGTCGGACTGGCAGGCAATATCGGAAAGAGCTTTGCGCTTCAGGTAGCTAAAGAAAAGTTTGATTGCTATGTCTTGGAAATATCAAGCTTTATGCTGGATGATATGTACCATTTTAGAGCAGATGTTGCTGTTATATTGAATATTACGCCTGATCATTTGGATCGCTATGACCATAAAATGGAAAATTATGTGGATTCAAAATTCAGGATGATTCAGAATCAAACGGAGAACGATTATTTTATATACTGCCTGGACGATCCAGAAACAATTAAAGGATTGGAAAGACATCATAGTAAAGGGACCTATTTGCCTTTTACACAGGAACAACTTGTTGAATTGGGCGCTTATTTAAATGCCAATAAAACAATAATTATTAATACACCAAATAACGATACATTCACTATGAGAGCTGAGGAATTGTCATTGCAGGGGAAGCATAATATTTATAATAGCATGGCTTCTGGGTTAATTGCGAAAGTGCAGGAATTGAGAAATCAAGTGATGAAAGAGAGCATGGGTTCGTATGTGAATATTCCACATCGCCTTGAACATGTAGCCTGTATCGGCGGTGTAAATTACATTAACGATTCAAAGGCAACGAATGTAAATTCGGTATGGTATGCTTTGGAAAGTTTCTCTACGCCAATTGTATTGTTATTAGGTGGTGTAGATAAGGGAAATGATTACAGTATGCTTGCTGATTTGGTCAAAGACAAAGTGCGCGCTATTGTTTGTTTGGGAAAAGATACGGCAGCAATTCATAAAGCATTTGAACAAGATGTGGAGATTATTGTCAACAGTACCTCCATGCAAGATGCCGTAGTATTGTCTTCGCATTTGGCGCAAAAAGGGGATACGGTATTGCTATCGCCAGCATGTGCTAGTTTTGATTGGTTCAAGAACTATGAAGATCGTGGCGACAAATTTAAAGCTGCAGTCATGGAATTATAAATGGTGTAACCCAATAAGAGGAGGAAGGATATGCTACAGAATATAATGTCTAAATTGAAGGGTGATCGATGGATATGGATCATTGTGATTATCTTATCGGGATGGTCACTTTTGGCTGTATACAGTTCGGTAGGTACGTTGGCTTATAAAGAGGGGAAAGGGACTGAAATGTATCTGTTAAAGCACTTTTCTATTATTGCCATTGGGTTTATCCTGATGTATCTTTCCCATAAGCTGGATTATCGGTATTATGCGGGCATATCTAAAATAATGATGGGTATTACAATCCCTTTGTTGTTGTTTACTCTCTTATTTGGTAGTAAAGTGAATGAGGCTAGTCGTTGGTTGACTATCCCCGGTATAGGTTTGACCTTTCAAACGTCAGATTTAGCTAAGTTGTCACTTATCGTCTTTCTTGCGCGGATGTTATCCCGGAAACAGGAAGAGATTAAAGATGTGAAAAAGTCGTTCCTACCCATTATGGGCTCGGTATGTGGTGTATTTATCCTGATTGCCTTGGCCAATCTATCTACAGCATTGATGCTGTTTGGTGTGAGTGTTTTATTGCTCTTGATCGGTCGGATCAGTTTTAAGCAGATTGCCATTGTTTGTTGTGGTGGAGGAGTGCTACTAATGATGGTCATCTTCTTTGGCCCTCGTAGGACGACCTATATTAGCCGGGTAAAGTCTTTTTTTCATACTGAAAAAGTAGATAAAACCGTGTCCTTCCAGGATGATAAAAACTATCAGGCAAATAATGCGAAAATTGCCATAGCAACTGGAGGACTTTTTGGAAAAGGACCGGGAAACAGTGTGCAGCGTAACGTGTTGCCGCATCCCTATTCCGATTTTATTTATGCGATCATCATCGAGGAGTATGGAACAGTCGGCGGGGTAATTCTGTTATTTCTGTATCTGGCATTTATGTATCGATGTATACGTATTGTCACGATGAGTCCCAAAGCTTTTGGTACTTTTTTGGCTGCGGGTCTGGGATTTAGTTTGACGATTCAGGCATTAGCAAATATGGCTGTTGCTGTAGGCTTAGGTCCAGTTACGGGGGTTCCGTTGCCTTTGGTAAGTATGGGAGGAACCTCGATTTTATTTACGAGTGTCGCCTTGGGAATTATCCTGAGCGTGAGTAGAAATATAGAAGAATTAAAAGGTAAAGAGGAATTGGATGAAAAGCCTAAACCCAAAAAAGTGGTGATAGGATCTATTCCGGCATAATAATAAATTAAGCATGGCAATTCGCGTAATTATCAGTGGTGGTGGGACCGGAGGACATATCTTTCCGGCGATTTCAATTGCAAATGCGTTGAAGGCAATGGATCCTGCAAATGAAATTCTATTTGTTGGTGCCAATGGCCGGATGGAAATGGATAAAGTGCCGGCTGCGGGATATAAGATTGTTGGACTCGATATTCAGGGGATAAATAGAAAGCAGCTGTGGAAGAATATCTTTTTGCCGTTTAAGCTTATGAAAAGTTTAAATAAAGCAAAGAGCATAATTAAGGATTTTAGACCGGATGTGGCTGTTGGTGTAGGTGGTTTTGCCTCTGGACCTTTGTTAATGATGGCTAATAAATTGGGGGTGCCAACCGTTGTGCAGGAACAAAATTCCTATGCAGGTGTGACCAATAAAAAAGTTGGGGCAAAGGCAGCAAAAATATGTGTAGCCTATGAAGGGATGGAGCAATTTTTTCCTGCTGAGAAAGTATTGCTCACGGGCAATCCAATAAGACGAGAGTCCATTGCGATAGCGGGAAAAAGAGAAGAGGCTCTAGCGTTCTTTGAGTTAGATCCACACAAAAAAACAATTTTGATACTCGGAGGTAGTCTGGGTGCTAAAACATTAAATGAAAGCGTGGTTGCTTACCTGAATGAATTAAGGGGAGAGGAAGTGCAGCTGATCTGGCAATGCGGTAGTTTCTACGTTGAAAAGTTACGTGAGGAGTTAATTGGGGAGCTTCCGGACAATGTCAAGATGATGGCCTTTCTGCAGCATATGGATTATGCCTATGCCGCTGCCGATTTAATTATTAGTCGGGCGGGGGCAGGGACGATTTCTGAGCTCTGTGTGGTTGGTAAACCTGTCATCCTTGTGCCTTCACCCAACGTTGCTGAAGATCATCAGACCAAGAATGCGATGGCATTGGTCAATAAAGATGCTGCATTGTTGGTTAAGGATAGTGATGCGAAAAAAGACTTGGTGCCTGCTGCTTTAAATTTATTAAATGAAGCCGATCATGTCGCGCAATTAAGTGAAAATATTAAAAAACTCGGTAAGTTGAATGCTGATGTGCAGATTGCTGAGGAGGTATATAAATTGGTAAATAAAAAATAGACGAAGCGTATGAATCTCGATGCAATAAAACAAGTTTACTTGATCGGAATAGGTGGTATAGGCATGAGCGGTCTTGCACGCTATTTTAAGCATTTGGGCTGTGAGGTGAATGGATATGACCGTACAGAAACTGAGTTGACGAAAACATTGGTCAATGAAGGTATTGCTATATCATATCAAGACGATGTCAATACGATTGATGCTATTTTCCATGCTCCTACAGCGGAGACATTAGTCATTTTTACTCCGGCAATTCCTAAAGATTCAAAGATTAAAGCTTTTTTTGAATCCCAGGAACATATCCTCTATAAGAGATCTCAAGTTTTGGGGATCATTAGTGAGAGTAGATTTACGGTAGCGGTTGCGGGTACACATGGTAAAACGACAACTTCTACAATGGTGGCACATGTATTGAAAGATTCGGGTTACGACTGTTCGGCCTTTTTGGGTGGAATCAGCTCTAACTATGGTACTAATGTGCTTTATGGTAATAATAATACAGTTGTGGTTGAGGCAGATGAATTTGATCGTTCATTTTTGACGCTTCACCCCAATATCGCAATAGTAACTTCTTCTGATGCTGATCATCTAGACATTTATGGCGATCGGAGCCATTTGCTTGAATCGTTCCAATTGTTCTTGGATAAAGTTGTTGAAGGAGGTACACGTATTATAAAAAAAGGCCTCGAGTTTAAGGGGCAAATCAGTTATTCGGGCCATGAAATCGCTGATGCATATGCTTCCAATGTGCATGTACGTGATGGAGAGTTCTTTTTTGATTACCAAGATACCCATGGGGGGATCGATGATATCCATTTGGGCATTCCTGGTATCCACAATGTTGAAAATGCGGTAGCTGCGATTGCAGTGGCACGTTTACTTGGGATTGCAGACGAAGCTATCAAGAAAGCGTTGACGACATTCAAAGGTGTGAAAAGAAGGTTTGAATATATTGTCCGTAGACCTGGAGCAGTGTATATTGATGACTATGCACACCATCCAGAAGAGCTGCGCGCGTTTTTGACTTCGATGCGGAAATTGTATCCTACGAAAAAATTAAATGTGGTCTTTCAGCCGCACTTATTTACGCGTACACGGGATTTTGTGGATGGTTTCGCGGAGGTATTGTCCATGGCTGACAAGCTGTTGTTAATGGAAATATATCCAGCGCGGGAGCTTCCTATTGAAGGGATCAATTCGGGTTGGTTATTGGATAAAATTACGGCAGCGGAAAAACAGCTTGTAACAGCAGAAGAAGTCTTGGAATTCGCACGCGATGAAAAGCCAGAACTAATTGTTACAGTTGGGGCAGGTGATATTGACAAATTGGTTAAACCGTTACAGGCAATTTTAGAGCATGCTTAAAAAATTACGTAACATACAATGGAATCGTGTCCTCTACTTTACACTGTTTTTTATCGGTGTAATTGTTGTCGTCGTGATTATGACTATTGTGGGTAAACGTGATGAGCAGCAGTCCTGTAAAGATATTAAGATTGTCATTGAAGGTACAGAAGCCTTTATTGATCAGGCGGATATCTCTAAGTTAATAGAACAGAACTATGGTAGTTTCGTGGGGAAGAAAGTCAATGGAATCCCCTTTCAGAAGGTTGAAAAAACCTTACGTAAATTACCTTATGTTTCCGATGCCAGTATACATGCCGATATGGATGGTACGATCAGAATTAACATTAGTCAGCGCGAGGCTGTCATGCGGGTTATCAACAAAAATGGAAAGGAATTTTATGTGGATCCCAAAGGATTGAAAATACCGACAACATTGAAGTATATACCTCACATTATGGTCGCTACAGGTAACATCGCGGAAGGATATAATGAAGCACTGGATACCATATCAACACCTTTAGTTAAGGATTTGGTGAAGGTTGTGGAGTTTATCAAAAACGACGAATTATGGAGTAATCAGGTGGTGCAGATATATGTGAATTCGGATAAGGATATTGAACTTGTGCCCCGTATAGGGACACAGCAATTGATTGTTGGATCTGCAGATTCATTGGAACAGAAATTTGAATTATTAAAGACCTTTTATACGCAGATCATGCCAAAGGTAGGTATAAATGCTTATGGTGTCGTCAACGTGAAATATGGAGGTCAGATCATCTGCGAAAAACGTGGAAACTGGAGTTTTTCGGATGATCAAACAAAAAAAGTAGCAAATAATACATTATAGTAATACAGCAACAATACAGGAAATTATGAACTCAAAGGCAGCAGAAATTGAAAGAGAAAACCCAATTATCGTGGGACTCGATATTGGTACTACCAAAATTTGTGTTACGGTTGGGAGACGTAGCTCAGGAAACAAAATTGAATTATTAGGTGTGGGGAAAGCTGACTCTGCCGGTGTAAGCCGTGGAGTAGTTGCTAATATCCAGAAAACTGTGGGAAGTATTTTAGAGGCTGTTGAGATAGCCGAAGCACAGTCCAATGTGGATATTAAAGTGGTGAATGTGGGAATTGCTGGCCAACACATCAAAAGTATTCAACACCGGGGAATATTTACCAAAACCGATGGTGACGATGAAATCATTCGACGCGATATCGAACGACTGATTTCGGATATGTATAAACTGGTACTGCCTCCAGGAGAAGAAATTATACATGTTTTACCACAGGAATTTACGGTAGATAACGAACCGGGGATTCGCGAACCAATCGGTATGGCAGGGCGTCGTATTGAAGCAAATTTCCATATTATATCGGGACGTGTAACAGATATTAAAAACATCAAAAAATGTATTGATAATTCCAATCTGGAAGTTGCTGAATTGATTCTCGAACCTTTAGCGTCTTCCGAAGCTGTATTGGATGAAGACGAAAAAAATGCTGGTGTTGTATTAGTAGATATCGGTGGTGGAACCACAGATGTTGCCATCTTCCATGAAGGAATTATTCGTCACACGGCTGTGATTCCTTTAGGCGGTAATATCGTCACAGAAGATATCCGTCAGGGCTGTTCTGTTTTGCGCTCCCAAGCTGAATTGTTGAAAACTCGCTTTGGATCCGCTTTAGCTGATGAAAACAAAGAAAATGAGGTGATTTGTGTGCCCGGATTGAAAGGTCGTGAGCCAAAAGAAATTTCCGTTAAAAATCTAGCTTATATCATTCAAGCTAGAATGGAGGAAATTATTGAGCATGTGTATTATGAAATTAAATCTTCTGGATACGAAAATAAACTGATCGGTGGTATTGTGATTACCGGCGGTGGTGCTCAATTGAAACATCTGGTACAACTTGTTGAATATATTACTGGAATAGATTGCCGTATCGGGTTTCCGAATGAATATCTTTCTAAGAATGAAGTTTTACCAAAACCGTTGTTTGAAGAATTGAAAAGTCCTTTGTATGCGACAAGTATCGGCTTGTTGATTAAGGGAATCCAATCGCATGAGGAAGAGGAAGATAGTCGTAGAGAAATGCACGCCCCATCTAAAAAAGTGCAGGCCGCTACGGTGACGACAAAAGAGGTTTCTGAACAACAACAGAAAGAGCAAGGATTATTGTCATGGTTCAAACGTTTTATCAAAGACGGCAATGAAATCGATGATGCAAGTTTTTTAGATAAGAAGTAAGTTTTCCACAATAGTTGAAGTTTTCCACAATTTCACAAATGTGGAAAACTTTTGTTGAAATTATATTATTATTACATTACATATAGTGGGTTTGATTCGGTTTGATATCATCTTCATTGTAAGTTAAATAGGGATAAGTTATGTCAATACAGTTTGAAATGTTAAAAGAACAATCTTCAATAATCAAGGTTATTGGGGTTGGTGGTGGTGGCGGCAATGCCGTAAACCACATGTATAAGCAAGGAATTAGTGGGGTAGATTTTATCGTGTGTAATACTGATGCGCAGGCATTGGAATTGAGCCCGATCCCAAATAAAGTTCAATTGGGGATAAGTCTAACCGAAGGTATGGGAGCAGGAGCTGATCCTGATGTAGGTGAAAATTCAGCTATCGAAAGTATTGAAGATATCAAACGTATGTTGGGTACCAACACCAAGATGTTGTTTATTACAGCTGGTATGGGCGGTGGTACTGGTACTGGGGCTAGTCCAGTATTGGCGAAAGCTGCCAAAGAATTGGGTATTTTAACTGTTGCGATTATTACTACACCATTTACGTTTGAAGGTAAACGTCGTCGTTCACAAGCGGAAGAAGGGCTTTCTGAATTGCGTAAATATGTAGATTCTTATCTTGTGATTTCAAACGACCGCCTTCGCGAAATCTTTGGTAATTTAACGATGACTGCGGCTTTTGCAAAAGCAGATGATATATTGACCACTGCGGCAAAAGGTATCGCCGAAATTATAACTATCCCTGGTTATGTAAACGTCGATTTTAAAGATGTTCGCACGGTTATGAACGATAGTGGTGTTGCCATTATGGGAAATGCAATTGCAGAAGGTGAGGATCGTGCACTACGTGCGGTGGAAGGAGCTTTAGCTTCGCCATTGTTGAAAGACAACGAGATTGAAGGTGCTCGCTATATTTTATTAAATATTACTTCTGGAACGAAAGAGGTAACTATGGATGAGGTTGCGATCATTACGGATTACATTCAGGAAAAAGCTGGTTTGTCAGCTGATTTAATCTGGGGTAACTGTATTGATGAAAACTTTGAAGACGAATTGTCGGTAACAATTATTGCCACTGGTTTTCAAACATCTGAAGAACGTGATAAAGAACGTGAAAATACAAAGGTGTCTATGCCCTTAACCGCTGAACCGGCTAATTCTTTTATCAAACCTGTTTCTCAGGTAGCACCAAGAGAAGTTCCAGCTACGAATAGTTTCGTAACTCCGGTTCAACGTGTGGATACACCAGCACCTTCTACAAATACTTCAACTCCAAATAATTTGCAATCTGACTTGTTCACTTCACCAAGAAATGCGGTACAACAACAAGTAGCTGTTGAGGAGCCACAAGTGATACGTCATGATTTGGGTTTTGATGGTGGTTATGAAGAAGAGACTTCATTTGGAGATAGTGATTTTCAATTGAAAACTTCGCCATCTGTGTTTCAATTCCAGATGCCAACAGTTTTTGATTCTTACACAGCTCCTTCTGCATCGGCATATGAAGAGAAACCTACCTTTTCATCAAGCACAACAAATGAGCAAGTAGAGGTTCCTCAAGTGGAAGAAGAACAGGTTTCGTTTGAAGATCAGTTGGTCCGTACCAAAGAACGCATCTTACGTCTTAAGGAATTGAGCATGAAGCTAAAATCCTCTAATGGTCTACATGAGTTAGAAAATGAGCCTGCTTATAAAAGAAAGCAAATGTCGCTGGAAGATACACCACATTCTTCGCAGTCTCAGGTATCGCGTTTTACACTTTCTTTTGAAGATGGAAATACTGAAATCAGACCGAACAATTCTTTTCTACATGATAATGTAGATTAGTAGATTCGCTATAAAATAACAAAAAGCCATCCGATCGGATGGCTTTTTTAGTATCTTTAAATACCGATATAAGACAACTATATAAGCTATGACTACAAAATTAAATAACCCTGTATGGGTGATGAGTTCTGCATTTGATAAATTATCCTTACCAGAGTTGATTCAGACAACCAAGAGAATTGGAGCCGGTGGTATAGACCTTTGTGTCTTTAGAAAAGATGGTACTCGTGAAGATCATACCGCAACACATTTGGATTATGATGATTTTACTCCTGCAAAAGCGACGGAAATAATTGAGCTGTTCAATCAGGCTGATTTAAAACTTTCGCTTGGTGCTTTTGAAAATATGATTGGTGGAGATCCTGAACAACGCGTAAAGAATCAAAATCATTTATTAAAACTGATCCGCATAGCACATTTGCTTGGTGGTGACGCAAATAACGTCAAGGTAGGGACATTTGTCGGTTATAATCACGAACTGGGAAATCAAATCGATGGATTTCAGAAAAATCTTGAAGAATACAAACGTGTATTTGCCCCTATCGTGAATTATGCAGAGAGTTTAGGTGTAACCATTCTTTATGAGAACTGCCCAATGGAAGGCTGGCGTTCATCACGTTATAGCTCTACCTATAACAATCTTCCTGCAGTGCTAGCCGCTCGTAAATTAATGTATGCGATGATACCAAGCAAAGCTCATGGCGAAATCTATGATCCTTCACATGATGTCTGGCAAAATACAAATCCAATTGAGGTAATCCGCAATACGGATATTGCACGACTGCAACGTATACATGTGAAAACCACACGTAATTTGCAGACTGCAGCACGCATTGATTGGGGCGGGATGTATCCAATGCAACATGTTGATGCGGAATTGGCTAAAAAAGCCAATGTAAGTATACCAGGCCATGACTGGGATAGACATCATTACGAAGCCATGTTGCCGGGTTTTGGTGGTTCTGACAGTATGGATTGGAGAGGTTTTGTTGACTTATTGCAAGAACGTGGTTTCAGTGGGCCTTTTGAAATTGAAAATGAAGCTAAAAATTCGAAAGATACAGGTGATTTTTCTGCAACAGTTCAAGGCTTTACTACCTGTCTTAACTTTTTAGCGCCGATGTTATGGGATCTAGAAGCTGAGGTGGGCTACTCTTATAAGAAATCTCAACCTTTAAAAGACCTGAACGTAAAAGATATTCCGGTCGTTACAATGGCTGACTTAAGTTAGTCGAATAAAAAAACACTCCAACAAAATTACTAGTTGTTGGAGTGTATTCTGAAAAGCTCGATCAATTCAGGAATATTAGAAACATTGAGTTTTTCAAAGATTCTACTTTTATACGTGCTCACAGTTGAAGGGCTTAACTCCAACAAGCTAGATACTTCAATAATTCCCAGTCCCTTTATCAATTGCTTGGCAACGTCCACCTCTCTATTTGACAAACGTGCCAACGGATTTAGTTTCGTCAGTTCAGACTTGCTCTGAGTCAATTTCTGAATGTATAGGTCCTGTACAGTGCTCGACATGTACTTCCCTCTATCCTGAATAGCCAAAATAGCATTGGAAAGTTCAGCCATTGCTGTTGTTTTATTGAGATAACCCACTGCTCCGGCTTCGATATAACGTAAAGCATAAAGTGATTCGTCGTAAGATGAGAAAATCAAAATTTTAATGCTTGGCCGAATTTGAAGGATTTCCTCAACGACACGTATATTATTTCCTCCCGGCATATTAATGTCCAATAATAATAGGTCGAAATCCTCTACCTTTATTTTTTCAAGAACCTCGTCAAAGGTTTCAGCTTGGAATATTTCTGCTTTTTGAAGAGTTTCTTTAATAATAACGGAGGCTCCTAATCGTACAATGCCGTGGTCGTCTGCTATAAGAATCTTTTTCATAGATATGCTATCTGATGCTGGGCTTTAATCACTGTATGAAATAAAGTACTAACAATATACAATATATCTTGATATTTTACTAGTTAACGGGCAAATATAAGAAATTAAGTTAATAAAAATTAGTGGGGTGCGAGGTACATATCTTTTTTATAAAATAGGACATGGGCCAGAAAATATAGCACAATATGAGTTTAACGATAAAAAATTAGCATATTTTAATTAGATTTATGTGACAATTATTAGTTTTGTCATAATTCATGGACTAAAAAATTTAAATATGGGATTTTTAAAAGAGTTTAAAGAGTTTGCAATGCGCGGCAGCGTAGTAGATCTAGCTGTCGGTGTTGTCATCGGTGGAGCTTTTGGTAAAATTGTCACCTCATTGGTTGACGATATTATCATGCCGCCTATTGGTTATTTAACAGGTGGTGTTGATTTTTCATCCAAAAAATTGATCTTGAAAGCTGCTGATGAAGCTACTAAACAAGCTGAAGTATCTATTAATTATGGAAACTTTATTAATGTAATTATTCAATTTTTAATTGTAGCATTCTGTATTTTTTGTGTTATTAAGGCTTTAAATTCATTGAAACGTAAAGAGGAAGCAGCTCCAGCGGCACCTGCAGCACCGACGAAAGAAGAAACGCTTTTGACTGAGATCAGAGATATTCTGAAAAATAAATAGGGTAGGATATATACTTCATTTATAAAAATCAGCACAGTCAAATTGTGCTGATTTTTATTTTATGGTAGTTGAAAAATTGTTTTTTGAAGCTGTAGCTGAATAAATTAGCTTGTCTGCTTCACATTAACTTTAAATGTTCGTAATATTGTTTGTTTTTGTCTAAAATAAACTTTACTTTTGCATTCCTCTTGGGGAGTTTTGTATTAATTGAAGTAAGAACAAATTAGCATAATAGCGTCATGAAAAGAACATTTCAGCCATCGCAAAGAAAAAGAAGAAACAAACACGGTTTTAGAGAGCGTATGAGCTCTGCAAACGGTAGAAGAGTATTAGCTTCACGTAGAGCCAAAGGTAGAAAACGTCTTACAGTGTCTGACGAATACCGTCACAAAGGTTAATCTTTGACAAGGATCGGTGGCCGCTTATAAGAGCTTTTTCTAATAAGATTAAGTCATCGTATGAAAAATACATTTACAAAAGAAGAACGGTTATGTGCGAAAAGGCGT
The DNA here is from genome assembly GCA_031286695.1 of Sphingobacterium sp. Classification (GTDB taxonomy): domain Bacteria; phylum Bacteroidota; class Bacteroidia; order Sphingobacteriales; family Sphingobacteriaceae; genus Sphingobacterium. The sequence continues at coordinate 161,625 of JAITTY010000017.1, forward strand.
ATTGATACGCTTTTTAAAAGCGGTTCTTCTTTTGTCTTGTATCCGTTTAGAGTTGTTTTTCTCTTCGAAAAAAACAATGGGGCTGACGATATTCCCTCCAGTCAGTCTATTATTTCCGTATCCAAACGTAGGTTCAAAAGAGCAGTTGATCGCAATTCGATTAAGCGAATGATGCGTGAGAGTTACCGTTTGCAAAAATCGAATGATTTGATTCCGTTTTTGTTGAAACATAATGTAACTTTGTATTTGGCTATTCAATATGTAGGCAAGCAGATCTTAACGTATGATGTGTTTAGCACCGCAATGAATAAAATGCTGAAAAAATTGCAGGATGAATGTGCTGAAGCTTATTTGGAAAAAGGGGATTCAACCCCTGTTTAGTTTTATTTTCTTGGCTATTATTCGGTTTTACCAGGTTTTTATTTCACCATTTTTGGGTGCTAATTGTAGATACACGCCGACCTGTTCTCAATACGGAAAGGAGGCTATTCTGAAATATGGACCTTTTAAAGGTGGCTGGATGGCTTTAAAACGAATTGCACGTTGCAACCCTTGGGGTGGGCATGGACATGATCCTGTGCCATGATTTCAATAATGACGATGAATAATTTAATTTTACAAATTGATACTTCAACCACGATTTGCTCGGTTGCCCTAAGTGAAAATGGTGAGACACTAGCGGTTATCGATCTCGATGAACCGAATGCCCATGCCGCTAAATTGACTGTTTTGATTGCGGAAATCCTTACACAGACAAATCGAACGATGCAGGATTTAAGTGCTGTGGCGGTGAGCATGGGACCGGGCTCTTATACAGGTTTACGTATAGGGGTGTCGACGGCCAAAGGTCTCTGTTATGCGTTAGATATACCTTTAATCGCTATTAATACGTTAGAAGCTTTGTTTCTAGGGTATAAGGGGCAATTTGATACAACAGAAGGTGAAGTTTATCTTCCCATGATCGATGCCCGTCGTATGGAGGTATATACGGCCGTTTATGACCATAATGCTGCATTAGTGAAAGCAACATCAGCAGAAATTATCGATGCGGATTATTTTAATGAATTGTTGTCAAGCTACAGCCGTGTTCATCTATTTGGTTCGGGAGCCGATAAATTTGAAGATTTGTTTAGTTCAACAGACCGTGTGAATATCCTAACTGGCTTTAATGATTCTGCGGCTTTTCTATCGACGTTGGCTTTTGATAAATTTCAGCGGAAAGAGTTTGAGGATATTGCTTATTTCGAGCCATTCTATCTTAAAGATTTTTTGGTTACCCCAGCAAAGAAAAAGGTTGGCTTATTATAGCCAACCTTTTCTTTTGAACCATAAATAAATAGCCAGGGATATCGCAACCATGATCCCCATGGCGACCGGGTATCCATAGTACCATTCGAGTTCCGGCATATTTTTAAAGTTCATACCATAAATTCCTGCCACAAAAGTGATGGGCATAAAAAATACGGAGAAAATCGTCAGGATACGCATAATCTCATTGGTGTGATTAGACGAGATGTTGAAATACACATTAAGCAGTTGAGCTACATTCTCCGATAAGTTTTCGTATAAAGTCGATGTACGGACCTGAAGATCTTTTAAATCTCGTGTATATACATCCTTTTTGGATGATGAATGAAAATGCTCGACAACCTCTTTGTAGAGAAAGATCACTTTTCGTGCAACATCAATCTGCCTTTTGATAAAATAGAGGTTTTTCAATATAGGTTGTTGTTTCATCCGTTTCAAAAATATCAATTCCTCGTATGCATCAATTCGGGTTGAAAGCTGCTCCAAAGTTTGGCTAAAGGTGAATACAGCAGCAGTCGTGATAAATACAGCTAGTTTACGACTATTCTTTGTTTTGATGGATGTGAATTCAATGTTCTTCAGCTTTTCTAAGAATTCGATTCGACGTTTGTGTACTGTAATGACAAAATCATTTCCATAGAATATGGTCAGACGGTCAGTAATCTCGCCGATGCTGTCGGAATTTTCTTTGAAATTGTCTGACATGACACGAAGAATAACGAAAGTATAGTTCTCAAATTCTTCGATTTTAGGTAGATGCTCAGGTTCTTTGGAGTCCTTGATAGAAGCTTCATTTAAATTGTAGCGCTCTTTGATGAAGGTGAAATCTTCTGAGGTCGGTTCAGAGATATCTATCCATTCGTAGTTTGCGATTTCTTTTTCAACAATCGTTCTGACCATAAATCTAATTTTAGCAAGGACAAGATAAGAAAGAAAATAAAAAAAGCCATCAACGGAGTTGATGGCTTTTCTGAATTTTTATGATCTTCTATTTGTTTGAAGTTTTATATTCTTCATTTAACTGTTTGATTACTTCATTCGTGATTTCCAAAGATGGGTCAGCATACAATACAGTTGGGTTGCTTTTTGAATAGGTCAGCACCAATTTGTAGCCATTTTCTGCTGCATGTTTTTTCAGGAATTCGGTAATTTTATTATAAACATTGTTGAATTCTTCAGACTCGTCTTTTGCAATAGAGGAAGAAGCCGTTTGGTCTAAACGCGCAAGCTCATCTTGTTTACGTGCTAGCTTCTGTTCAGTAGCTTGTCTATCAGCAGCAGACATTGTAGCAGCATTTTTTTGGTATTCGGCAACTTCACGTTGGAAAGCAGTACTTTTTGATTGAAGATCCGCTTGTGCTTTCTTTACCTTATTTTCAAGCTTTGATTTAATATCTTTAAAATATTGGTATTTTTCAGAAAGGGAATCCGAGTTTAAATAGACGATTTTATCTTTGCTACTTCCTTGGTTTTCTTTACTTACCGTATTGGAATCGTTTTTAGCAGGTTCGTTTGATGTTTTTGCACCTTGATTACATGATGCAATTGTTCCAACCAATAAAAGGCCAAAGGAAACTTTCGATACAATTGAAAATATAGTGTTCATTTTTTTGTTATTTGCAAATTATTACTGAAAACAAACCTAACATAAAAAAATCGAAATTTTAGTTTTTAGTAATAAAAAAGTAAAATTATACGACCTATTGCCAATTCAGAATATCGGTTCAATACTTGTTCACGGACTTGATAAATCGGCCAAAATTTCGTATTTTTGAATATTACATTTAAGAGGTTTTCAATGAGCGAAGAAAATAAAAATGCATCCACCTATTCGGCCGATAATATTCAGGTATTAGAGGGTTTAGAGGCGGTTCGTAAGCGTCCATCCATGTATATCGGTGACACCGGTGTAAAAGGATTACACCACTTGGTATACGAGGTAGTTGACAATTCAATCGATGAAGCTGTAGCAGGGTATTGTACAGATATCTTTGTTACTATCCATAAAGATAATTCGATTTCTGTCCGCGATAACGGTCGGGGTATTCCTACAGGAATCAACAAAAAAGAAAATAAATCGGCCTTAGAGCTTGTAATGACAGTATTGCACGCTGGAGGTAAATTTGATAAAGATACCTATAAGGTTTCTGGTGGTCTGCATGGTGTTGGGGTTTCCTGTGTAAACGCCTTGTCTACCCTTTTGAAAGCTGAAGTCCATCGCGATGGAAAGATCTTCCAACAAGAGTACCAAATTGGTAAGCCCTTGTATGATGTGAAGGAAGTTGGTGTTTCGGATAAGACTGGTACTATTGTAACATTCCATCCGGATGCAACGATTTTTACGCAGACTACTGTCTATAATTACGATACCTTAGCAAACCGTCTTCGTGAGCTTGCATTTTTAAATAAAGGTGTGAGCTTGACTTTGAATGATGAGCGCGAAACCAACGAAGATGGCTCTGAAAAGAAAGAAACGTTCTATTCTGAAGGTGGTCTAAAAGAGTTTGTAAAATTTTTAGATGGTAACCGTCAGTCGTTGATTCCTGAGCCTATTTATGTTGAAGGTGTAAAACAGGGTATTCCTGTCGAACTGGCTTTACAATATAACGATACTTATTCTGAAAATGTCCATTCTTACGTGAACAACATCAATACGATTGAAGGTGGTTCACATGTGGCGGGTTTCCGTCGTGGTTTGACCCGTACATTGAAAGCTTATGCGGATAAGTCGGGTTTGCTTAAAAACCTAAAAGTAGAAATTACAGGTGATGACTTCCGTGAGGGATTGACAGCCGTTATTTCGGTCAAAGTTGCAGAACCTCAGTTTGAAGGTCAAACGAAAACAAAATTAGGAAACTCCGAGGTGATGGGCGCTGTTGATGTTGCCGTAGGCGAGATCTTAGGTGTTTATTTGGAAGAGAATCCACGTGAAGCAAAGTCTATTGTTCAGAAGGTTGTAATCGCTGCTCAGGCACGTGCTGCTGCACGTAAAGCCCGTGATTTGGTGCAACGTAAAACCGTAATGGGCGGTTCTGGACTTCCTGGTAAATTAGCCGATTGTCAAGATAATGATCCTACAAAATGCGAAATTTATTTTGTTGAGGGAGATTCTGCGGGCGGTACTGCGAAGTCAGGTCGGGATAGAAAGCATCAGGCAATCATGCCTTTGCGTGGTAAAATACTTAACGTCGAGAAAGCGATGGAACATAAGATCTACGAAAATGAGGAGATCAAAAATATGTTTACAGCTTTGGGGGTGAGCGTAGGTACTGCCGAAGATGCTAAAGCATTGAATCTTGAGAAATTGCGCTATCACCGTATCATTATCATGACCGATGCCGATGTGGATGGGTCCCACATTACAACATTGATCTTGACATTCTATTTCAGATACATGAAAGAATTGATTGAAAGAGGATATGTATATATTGCGACACCGCCGCTGTACCAGGTGAAAAAAGGAAAAGAACATGAATATGCTTGGAATGAAGACCAACGTATCAATGCTATTCAGCGTTTGAAAGGAACCGGTAAAGAGGACAGTGTACACGTACAACGTTACAAAGGTCTTGGAGAGATGAATGCAGAACAGTTATGGGATACAACCATGAATCCTGAAACGCGTACATTGAGACAGGTAACTATCGAAAATGCTGCGGAATGTGACCGAATTTTCTCAATGCTAATGGGGGACGAAGTTGCTCCACGTCGTGAATTTATTGAGAAAAATGCGCGTTATGCTAAAATTGATATTTAATTGATATTCTCATAAAGGAATAAAAAAAGCCTGATGAAATTTTTCATCGGGCTTTTTTTATTCCTTTATATTTCCTAATTTCATAAGAGTGAATCACTTTTCTGCCGGGATAAAGGGTTCATGGCCTAGCATTTAGCCAATATTAATTAAAACCTATTATGAAATATTGTAGCAAGATTTTGCTCTTTATAGGTTGTTTTATTGGCATAACCTGTATGGCGCAGACAAAAGAAAAAGTCGATCTCCAAGATTTATTTGAAAGCTTATCGGAAGAACTTCCAGAGGATGCCGATTTGAGCGAACTGACGGAAAAGTGGCACTACTATCTCGAACATCCGATCGATCTCAACAAGACCGATGGAAGAGAACTCGCTGAATTGCAATTCCTGAATCCTTTATTAATTGAGCAGCTGCTGGAACATCGGACCATTTCAGGTAATTTTATCAACCTGCTTGAATTACAATCCATTGATGGTTTTAATGAACGGATGGTCAGCTTACTGTTACCTTTTGTCAGGATAGGCGCTGAATCTCCTCTTGAAACCCTGAAAGTAAGAAATTTTAAACAGGAATTTACGGTAAGATGTGCCCGGATACTTGAAAAAGCAAAGGGGTATCGTATCGCTGATACCATGAGATCCCGTTATCTCGGTGATGCCAATCGCTACGCGCTAAGGTACAGAGCCCAATTAAACGATCGAATTCACCTAGCCGTCAATATGGAGAAAGATGCAGGGGAACCCTTTTTTAGGGATAAGCAAAAGATGGGATTTGATTTCTATAGCCTGAGTTTATCAATAAAGACCGTAGGCCATTTCAAGAATATTGTGATCGGCGACTATGCGCTACAATTCGGTCAGGGACTTAGCATGTGGAATGGTCTGAATTTCGGAAAAGGGGGATTAGTACAGAATACGGCAAGGCAAGGTATTGGTGTAAGGTCATATACTTCGTTAAATGAAGCTAATTTTATGCGTGGTATAGCTGGGACCTTACAGGTAAATCACATTGAAATTACCCCGTACTTTTCTTACCAATCCATTGATGGAAAAGTTAACCGCACAGTTTTTCCAGCGACGATTTCAACAATCGCAAGTACAGGTCTGCATCGTACTCCAACTGAACAGGGATACCGTCATGCGGCATCTCAAATGACCTATGGATTGAATGTATTGTGGCGTTATAGACGGCTCAAAGTAGGTGTTCATTTCAATCAGACAAAGTTGGATGCTTTTAAAACAAAGGGAATGGGATTACGGCAGGAAGCTGACTTTGAGGGAAATCTTTTGCGAAATATAAGTCTGTATGCAAACTATACCATTCGAAATACCTATTTATTTGGTGAGTATGCGAACAGTATAGATGGAGGTTCATCATCGTTAGCCGGATCTATCATCAGTTTACATCCACGTTTATCATCGGTTATATTGCTTCGAGACTATAAGAAGAACTTTCATACTTTTTATGGACAGGGATTTGGTGAATCGGATAACACCTCCAACGAACAGGGAGCTTATTTGGGACTAACGTATCAATTGGGACGAAAATTGCTCTGGTCGAATTATGCCGATATATTTCGTTTTCCAGGAGCAAAGTATCAGGCTGATACGCTATCTACCGGCGCTGATTTCTTTAGTCAGCTGAGTTACATGTGGTATAAAAAAGGCCAACTTTCGTTGCGCTATCGAAACCGATTGAAACAAGTTAACTACATGGGAAAGGGACAAACCGAGAATGGGCTTGTGAATACTGGCAAACAGCAGTTAAGGGTAGATTTTCATTACCGCCTAAGTTCAATATGGACTATTCGTTCCCGTGTGGAAGCTAATATATTCCAAAAAGAGTACCAGGAAAATAGTTTCGGATATATGTTTTACCAGGATGTATTCTGGAAATCTAGAGTTGGGAAGTTCCGCTCGAATATACGGATTGCGTATTTCGATGCGGCAAGCTATGACAATCGGATCTATGCCTATGAACAGGATATATTGTATGCCTCCGGTTTCGGAATGTACAATACAAAGGGATGGAGAACCTATCTTAATCTACAATATCGTTTAAGTCGTCATCTCGAGGTATGGGTCAAATATGCGCTCTATTATTATCCGGGAAGGGAGATTGTTGGAACTGGGTTGGATCAGATTGAGGGCAACAGAAAATCGGAAGTGAAGGTACAGTTGAGGTGGCAATTATGAAAGAGTTGAGTTTTCTGCAAAGATTAGAGCGTGTTCCTATTCTTAAGCTTGCTGCCCCATATGTTGTGATACTTCTTTTAGCTTCTAGATTGCCAATGTCAGTTCAGGCATATCAATATGTACAACAGGCTTTGGTTGTGATGACGCTGCTAACGATTTGTTGTTATTTGTTAAAAGGATCAGCTCGCAAATACGGTTATATCTGTGGGTATTATGTGTCTGTTGTATTATTTGGAATTTACCAATTTTGGCGCAATGATCCGTCGGTTGTAAGTAACCATTTCGCCCATTTAAAGGCGGATAGTTACGTAGTCAAAATTATAGAGGAACCCAGGGTGAGACAGAATATTGTCCGTTTTTCTGTAGAGGTGGTTGGGGCTTATAAAAAAGGTGAATTTGTAGAAACTGCAGGTGTGCTCATGTTATCACTAAAATCCAATGAGAAAAATAACCTGCAGTTTGGTGACCTATTGTGGCTAAAAGGTTCAGTAAGGAAAATTGCTCCACCACTTAATCCAATGGAATTTGACTTTCGGAAGTACTTGCGGAGATATTATATTCAGCATGAGATTTTTGTGGTTGACGGTCGATATAAGTTGATCAGTCTGGAAGGAACAAGAGGTTTTTCGTTGATAGGACTCGCTTTGCAAACGAGACGATATTTTATGGCTAAGCTTCGACATCATCTCAAAGAGGATGAAAACTTTGCTATAGCGTCAGCTTTATTATATGGATCTCGAAGCGATATCAGTGCCGAAAACATCCAGGCCTTCACCAATACGGGGACGATACATGTGCTGAGTGTATCCGGAATGCATGTCGCTGTTTTATTCGGTTTTTTGTCCCTTATCTTTAAGCGAATTGCATGGCCTCCCTGTTTTGGATGGCTGCCCTTAATTTTGTTATGGGGTATCATCTGGATGTATGCTTTTATTGCAGGACTTGATCCGCCGATTACGAGAGCAGCTATCATGATTAGTTTTGTGCTCTGTGCACAGCATTTTAAACGAAGTTTCTCAAGCTTGAATTCGCTGGTTATTGCGGCAGTATTGATATTGCTTGTGGAGCCTCGGGCCATTACTGATGTGGGATTTCAACTATCTTTTCTAGCCGTTTTAGGGATGATTGTATGTTCGCCGCTTGTCGAGGATCTTCTTCCGGTTAAAAAGCCTGTATTGCGGCTTTTGAGAGATACATTGGCGGTTTCTATTGCAGCGCAGGTCCTGACAACGCCGCTGAGTCTGTATTATTTTGGACAATTCCCGACTTATTTTCTAGTAGCCAATTTACTAGTCGATTTTCCTTCAACCCTAATCATGTACCTGGGCTTTGTCATGACAATTAATCCGGTACAATGGCTTAACGATTTCTTTGGGTTTTTACTGGAACATCTCATTAGTTTTATGGTTTGCGGTTTGAAGTTTATTGATCATTTGGCCTTTTCGACAATAAAAATTGATCCTATGGGAATGGGGCTTTTATTTTTGGCTTACGGTGTAATCTTTTCTTTTTTATACGCTTTCCAATGGAAAGATAAAAGATATGTTTGGTTAGGGGGATGCTGTGTGATTGGAATGTTCTTGATCTCAGGGCAAAAGTGGTTGGAAAATAAGGCTTCAGAACGATTTCGGGTCTATAATACGAGACGTGAGTTGACAATAGGGTATTTCAAAGACGGGCGAGGTATCGTTTACAGCACATTTGATTCTTTGCAAGCCTCGGGCTTGCAATATGCATGTGGAAGAGAAATCCAATTATTGACGAAAGAAGAAGTTCAGTTTGTGGCTTTGAATGGTCGGGAACGGAAGAACTATCTAGTTACGCTCCCTCTAGGTAAAATAGCTATTCTGTCCCATGCTAAAGGTTCAATGCCCCATGCTGATCTCGTGATTGTCAGGAAAAATTTATTAAATGGTTTACCCCTGTTATTGAAGCAAATTAGACCCAAACTTGTTATACTCGATGGGTCCAATTCAATAGAAAAATCCAAGCAAATACAACGTATGTTAGATAGTTTGGGGGTACAGAATTATCTCATGAAAGATAATTTTGCGTATGTTTGGGATAAGGAGAACTTATGACGCAAGATAGTATATCAATCTTAAGGCAATATTGGGGATTCGATTCATTTAGACCCCTGCAGGAAGAAATTATTCAATCGGTCATTTCAGGTAACGATACCTTGGCTTTATTGCCGACTGGCGGTGGAAAGTCGATCTGTTTTCAAGTACCGGCCTTGATGCGAGAAGGGATTTGTATTGTTGTTACACCGCTTATCGCATTGATGAAAGATCAGGTCGAACATTTGAAAAAGAATGGAATTCAGGCGGTCGCCATTTATGCTGGGATGAAAAAGAGAGAGGTGGATATTACCTTGGATAACTGCGTCTATGGGCAAATTAAATTTCTCTACCTTTCTCCTGAACGTTTGTACAATGATATGGTGAAAGAGCGCATTCGATTTATGAATGTCAATTTGTTCGCCATAGATGAAGCACACTGTATTTCTCAATGGGGATACGATTTTAGACCGCCCTATTTGGAGCTTGCGAAGCTACGGGAACTACATCCCAAGATCCCTTTTCTGGCTCTTACAGCGACCGCAACGGAGCGTGTCATTAGCGATATACAGCAGAAACTGAATTTTCCGAAAGAAAATGTATTTGTCAAAAGCTTTCTCCGCGACAATTTGGCTTATATGGCCATTGAAGAAGAGGACAAGATGGGACGCATGGTACGGATTATACATAAGTTGGGGGGATCCGGTATTGTCTATGTCAGAAATAGACGAGAAACGCAGGAGATAGCCCGTATTTTAGTCAATAATGGCGTTTCGGCAGATTATTACCATGCTGGGCTTTCGGGGCAGGAGCGAGATCAGAAACAAAAAGGATGGATGGCGAACACTGTTCGCGTCATTGTTGCTACCAATGCGTTTGGGATGGGCATTGACAAACCAGATGTGCGTTTTGTGATCCATCTCGATTTACCAGATTCCCTAGAGGCTTACTATCAGGAAGCGGGTAGGGCGGGAAGAGACGGAAAAAAGGCGTATCCTGTTATTCTTTATCAAAAGACCGACGAGCGGAAACTTGTTGATAATTTGCAAGCTAGTTTTCCTGATATTCCATTTATTCAGCAGACTTACCATTACCTATGTAATCATTTTCAAATTCCCTATGGTTCTGGAGAAGGAGTGACTGTGGATTTTGATGTTGTGACTTTTGCCAAAAAATATCAGTTGCCTTTGGTCCCCGTTATGAATGCGCTGAAGTTTTTGGAGCGGGATACCTGGTTGGTACTGTCAGAAGCTGTAACAATACCTTCCCGCTTTAAGTTTGAGATTGATAGTGCCGAATTGTATAAAGTTCAAGTGCAGTATGTGAAATATGATAAGCTCATTAAGGCTATTTTGCGCAGCTATGGCGGTGTTTTTGAGAACTATATCCTGATCAATGAATATGAATTTGCACGTAAGTTAGGTCTGTCTTATGATCGTGTTGTCGAGCTGTTGAAGTCGTTAGAGACATTGGAAATAGCGAGTTATCTACCTTCTACAGATGCGCCACAATTGACCTTTTTACAAAACCGTGTCGATTACAAACACCTGCATATCGATCATATTTTTATTCGCGATCGCCATCAGGTGAAGGAAGAAGAAGTCAATGGCATGATCGGTTACATTGAACACAGCAATTGCCGCAGCCAGTCGCTGTTGTTATATTTTGGTGAGAAAAATGCTGGTTTCTGTCAGGTATGCGATCTGTGTCTGATCCGTAATCATCAGGAAAAGCAACGGACAAGCATAAAAGCCGAAATTAAAAACAGTTTGCTCGCTGGGCCTAAAAATATTCACGATTTGGTGGCGAGCTTGACGATAGGTACAGAAAATCAAAGAATAGAGATTATCCGTGATCTCCTAGATGCGGAAAAAATCCGCTTGGAGGATAATCTCTATTCTTGGAATACCTTGTTTTAACTTATTTTTCGATGGGAAGATTAAGCTCTTCTTGGCCCCATTCTGACCAGGAACCATCGTATACGCGGATTTGCTCGTGACCAGCAAGATGACAAGCAAATGCTAAGATTGAGGCCGTGATACCAGACCCACAGGAGAATACATATTCATTTCCGGTCACATTAAAATGATCAAATTGCTGTTTCAGTTCATCAATGGGTTTATAAACGATTCCATCAAATAGTTCGTCGAAAGGGAGGTTTTTGGAATGGGGGATATGCCCACCATGGAGGCCTTTACGAGGTTCAGCGACTAAACCACTAAAGCGACCTTTACTTCTAGCGTCGAAAATATTAACGTCGGAATTTCGATAATGTGTTAAGATATATTCTTTGTCAGCATAACGGTTTGCTTGAAATTGGGCTTTGAAGTTACCAGGCTTTACAGCAGCTGTATACTGGTCTACAAGTGGCAATTTGATTTTTTTCCAAGCAGGAACACCACCATTTAGAATAAATACCTGTTCAAAACCCATGACCTTAAACATCCACCAGGCCCTTGGGCTTGAATAAACGCCCCATCTGTCATATAATACGACCGTACTACCCTGATTGATTCCGAGGTTTTGCATTTCCCGTTCGAATACATCTGCAGATACAAGAGTATGCGGTAATTTAGAAGTAGCATCCGAGAGTTTTCCTTCGATGTCAAAAAATTGAGAATGGGGAAGTACTTCGAACTTGGTATCCTTGATGGATTGGCCAACTTTGTCGATGGTACAATCAAGGAGGACAATGTCTGTATGCTGTCCCAATGATTCATGAAGTTCGGTGGGGTTAATTAAGGCTGATTTGAATGACATAACAATAAAGTTTATTGGTACAAAATTACAAAAGCATCCCTATAAAAGCAAAGCGGCTGTCCTTTTGGAACAGCCGCTTTTTATGGATTGAAATTGCTAATTACTTAGCGTTTTTATCATTTTCCATTTGCTCTTTCAATTGAGCTAATACGTCTAAGTCGCCTAAAGTAGATTTTTCAACAGAATCTTTTACTTTTTTCACAGCTGAAGACTCAGCTTTAGCGTCTTTTTTACGATTGCTAGACTCTTCTTTGCGAGCTTCTTCTTTCTCTTCTTCCCAGATACGAGAGTGAGAAATTACCAAACGTTTGTTCTCTTTGTTGAACTCGATGATTTTGAATGAAGTAACTTCATCAACTTTCAATGAAGAACCGTCTTCTTTAACAGAGTGTTTAGAAGGACAGAAACCTTCAACACCATATTGTAAAGCTACGATATCACCTTTGTCACCAACTTTGATCACAGTACCTTCGTGGATAGAACCTTCAGTAAAGATCGTCTCGAAAGTATCCCAAGGGTTTTCTTCCAATTGTTTGTGACCTAAAGATAATTTACGGTTTTCTTCATCTAATTCTAAAACAACTACGTCTAATGTTTCACCAACTTTAGTGAATTCGTTAGGGTGGTTGATTTTTTTAGACCAAGATAAATCAGAGATGTGGATCAAACCATCGATACCTTCTTCCAATTCAACAAATACACCGAAGTTAGTCATGTTTTTAACAACAGCTGTTTGTTTAGAACCTACAGGGTAACGCTCAGTGATATTTTTCCAAGGATCTGGAGTCAATTGTTTGATACCTAAGCTCATTTTACGCTCATCGCGATCTAACGTTAAGATTTGCGCTTCGATCTCATCACCAACTTTCAAGAACTCTTGTGGAGAACGTAAGTTTTGTGACCAAGACATTTCTGAAACGTGGATCAAACCTTCAACACCAGGGATGATTTCTAAGAAAGCACCGTAATCAGCAACTGTTACGATTTTACCTTTAACTTTAGAACCAACTTCTAACGCAGTATCTAAAGATTCCCAAGGATGCTCAGATAATTGTTTCAAGCCTAAAGCGATACGTTTTTTCTCATCATCAAAGTCTAATACAACAACGTTGATTGTTTGATCTAGCGCTAAAACTTCTTTTGGATGCTCGATACGACCCCAAGAGATGTCTGTGATATGCAATAAACCGTCAACACCACCTAAATCGATGAACACACCGAAGTCAGTGATATTTTTAACTGTTCCTTCTAATACTTGACCTTTTTCTAATTTAGCAACGATTTCAGATTTTTGGTTTTCTAAGTCGTTTTCAATTAATACTTTGTGTGATACGACAACGTTTTTGAATTCGTGGTTGATTTTCACAACTTTGAATTCCATTGTTTTACCTACGTAAACATCGTAGTCACGGATAGGTTTGATATCGATTTGAGATCCAGGTAAGAATGCTTCAACACCTTTGATGTCAACGATAAGACCACCTTTAGTACGGCTCTTAACGAAACCAGTAATGATTGCATCATTTTCCAATGCCTCATTGATAGCTTCCCAAGATTTTTGAGTTTTAGCACGTTTGCGAGAAAGTACTAATTGACCGTTAGCATCTTCTTGAGATTCAACGAATACGTCAACTTTGTCACCAACTTTTAATTCTGGTAAGTCACGGAATTCTGATAAAGAAACTAAACCGTCAGATTTGAAACCAACATTTAAGACTACGTCTTTGTTGTTGATAGAAACTACAGTACCTTCAATAATTTCACCTTGGTTAACTTGGTTGAAAGTATCTGCGTATTGTGCTTCAAGTTTAGCGCGTTCAGCTTCGCTATAATTTCCGAAACCTTTATCATTTGCATCCCAGTCAAATTCACCTTCTGGTGTGATCCAAGTGTTTGATTTGATTTCGTCGATTAAGTTTGAATCAGCTTCTGATTCAATTTGTTCAGTGTCTTTCACTACTTTAGTGTCAGCCCCTTGTAGCTCTGCGTTTTTCGCTGCTAATTCTTTTTCTGCTTCTTGTTTTTTTGCCATTAATTAATTTTCTCCTTTTTCCTACTTTGTAGGAGTTGCAAAGGTACAAAAAAACTTTAAATGCAAAATTTTATTTTTCTTATTTTATTGAAAGACTTTCAGTTATAGGGGACTTTTTGCACGCCAACCCCGCAAGGGATGGTATTTGAATTGTACTATTGCTAATTCTCGACTTTATTTGCGGAAATCCTTTTCCGATAAAATAGATTTTAAGTGACTTAAGACAACTTAGTCTTCTCTTTTAAAAGAATTGAAAATGCGTGGCTTGGCAATAACAATGGTTTGTTTAGATAGTGCTATGGCCGCATTAAGCTCATACCCCAATAATAAAATAAGCGTATTCAGGTAAATCCAGAGCATAATGACGATCAATGTCCCAATGGATCCATACAGTTTGTTATATGCACCGAAATGATTGATATAAAAGGTAAATATGGAAAACGTCAATATCGCTAAAATGGTAGCCATAGATGCTCCGGGACTGAAGAGTTTCCATTTATTGGAGTTGGAGGGGCCAAATTTGTAAATACAGCTTACTGTGAAAAAGTAGATAGCAAATATGATCAACCATCGGGCTACTTTAAGTAGAATAGCCCAGAAGCTGGATTTAATACCTGTCGTTTCCTTGAGGTAGTCTATCGTAATGCCAGCTATGGTAAATATCGTCATCCCCGCTGTTAACGCAAAAATAATCAGGAAAGCCAAGGCTAGGGCAAGCAATCGTTTTCTGATCCAGGGTCTTCTTTCCGTCATCAACGAAGCCTTATTGAAGGCATTCATAAGAGAGGCCATACCATTGGTCGCAAAATAGGCCGCAAACACAAAACCGAAAGATAGCAACCCGCCATTTTGGTTTTTGATAATATCCTCCAAAGTCGTTTCAACAACCAAAAAAGCATTTTTGGGAATTACTACCGCAAGGAAATCCAGCAACTGTTCCTGAAAATTATTGATCGGAATATAGGGGATCAATGTAAAGAGAAAGATAATCCCTGGGAAAATGGCTAATAGAAAGCTATAGGATAGGGAAGAAGCCTTACTGACTATCGAATCTCTAGAAAGCTCCTGGAAGAAAAATACCGCCACTGTATAAAGCGGTAGTGAGCCAAAGCCCGGCAATACGACACGTTTACTCCATTCGATTAATCTAAAATAAGGTTCAAAATTTAATAGCCATTGGTGGATTTTCCCCATATCAATTAAAATATTTACTCATTTTATCCAGGAAGACCTGTGGCGGCATACAAGGTCTGTTTTTCTCCATATTGACAAAGACCAATGTTGTCTCTCCCTGGTTGAGTAATTCTCCGTCCTCATTGAAGAGCTCGTATTCAAAAATAATACGAACGGCAGGCTTCTGGCGGATGGTTACCCGTATGGTGATCAAATCATCATATTTGCCCGGTTTCAGATATTTGGTTTTCATTTCGGCAACGGGGAGCATGACCCCCATTTCTTCCAGTTCCCTGTACGATATCCCCGTGCTCCGCAGCATTTCAGTTCTTGCTATTTCATAAAATGCTGCATAATTGCCATAATAGACATAGCCCATTTGGTCTGTTTCTGCATAGCGAACGCGAATCTGATGGTCGAATACAAACATTATTTTTTAATATTTCTAGCGTCCAAAGCCTGTTGGAATTTGCGCGCATTGATCAGATGTTCAGCCTCTGTTTTGGCAAAATTATGGTAACCTGAGAAATCATCTTTTGCACACATGTAAATATAATCGTGTTGCTTAAAGTTTAAGACCGCATCAATTGCCGCGATGCTTGGGATAGAAATCGGACCTGGAGGCAATCCTCTATAAATATAAGTATTGTAAGGATTGTCTGTTCTCAGGTGCTTATTCAATACCCTTCTAATGGTAAAGTCATTATTAGCAAAGATCACGGTAGGGTCTGCCTGCAATAACATTCCTTTTTTCAGACGGTTTAAATAAAGTCCAGCGATCATGGGCATTTCATCTTGATGTAAGGCTTCACCTTTGACAATGGAAGCTAAGGTACTGACTTGTTGTGGTGTCAGATTAAGCGCTTTTGCTTTCGCCGTGCGATCCGCATTCCAGAATTTTTTCCATTCATCATCAAAACGGGCAATGACCTTTTCTGGATTGGTGTTCCAGTAAATTTCGTAAGTATTAGGAATAAACATAGAAATCAGATTTTCCTTTGTAAATCCGTACTTCTGCGCGGTAGCTTCATCATTTAGTACAGCGATAAATTGTGCAGAATCAGCTTCAAAACTTTTTCCAAGAAGCGCCGCCATATTCTCTTTTAGTCGAACATTGGCGAATCTGAATTTTACGGGTTCTTGGTAGCCTCCCATTAAATTGCCAATTAAGCGTCTATTGTTCATTCCAGGTGTCAGTAGGTAACGTCCCGGTTTTACACTTTGTTCATATTTTTTATATTGTGCTGCACGCTCAAATGAAGCAATATCGTCCAATAGATTTGAATCTTTGATTGATTTCAGTACATCTTCATACTTTTCACCCTCGTGTATGTACAGGTACTTTTTCTCTCCCGATACATTCGAAGCATAAAATGCTTTATAAAATGTCCAAGCAAAATAACCTCCGACAACGATAACGATCAGCGCAATGATTTTTAACCAACTTGGTATTCCTTTTTTATTTTCCATTCTAAAATTTTTTATTCAACTGTTGTTCGCTGTTCATGGCATTTATACAGCCTTTAGCGGTCACTGGTTGATGAAATCGCACACATATAGATCGGTTTCATCTTTATATTTTATACTATTCCTGAATCTGCCAAGGACGCTAATCCATTGTTGTGGAGATCATTCAATGCAGTTTCATTTTTGAGTCAATAAACTTAAAAGCCTAGACTATTCCCTTTATTTTCTTTTTCTTTTTTCTGTCCAGCAGGTTGTGTCGTCGTTGTCGGTTTAGCAACTGGCGTATTCGTTGTTGTACTTTTCGCTGGAGCAACAGGTTTCGACTGGACCGGAGGCTTCGCCGCTGGTGGAGTAACTTGAGTTTGGTTTGCCTGTGGTTTAGGTGTTGTTGTGCCAGAAGGAGTACCTGTGGTTGGCGCCGGTGCGGTCAACGAAAGTGTAACATCAATTTTGGCACCTAAGCTGGTCAGGCCTTTTTCTATTCCTGGCGATTGTACACTGATTACTGCGGTGGCTGTATCTGTAACATTCGGATCATATGTCACGGTACCTAGACCGAGGCCGGCGCCAGACAAGGCAAACTTCGCTTCGTTTAAAGGAAGACCTATTAAGTTGGGTATTTCAACTTCATTTGCTCCAAGCCCATTTCCCAAAACTAGATCTATACGTGATCCTTTCGGAATCATACGTCCATTGCGGATCGATTGCCCCGCAAATTGGGCGTCTAATACAATATCTCTTGCGATATCCGCGACATAAGAAGTATCACCAATTTTAAGGTTATGGTTTTTCAGTATCGCAGTTGCTTCGATCAGCGTTTTGTCTTTTATATTTGGAAAGGCAACTTCAGGGGCTACCTGCGTGATAATAGTCAAATAAATTGTGCGGCCCGATTTTACATGGAACCCTTGTTCAGGATCCTGTTCTATGACTAGACCTGGCTTGGCATCCATCTGATAAACGGAATCAATTTGATATTCCAGTCCAGCATCCTCAAGTGCTTGAATGGCTGCACTGATATGCAAGCCTTTCACTTTTGGAACGGCAATAGATTCATCATGTTTGGTATATATTTTCAGTCCTACATATACGAAAAGGAATAGACATATTATCGCAATGAGAGCGGCAATAAGATTTTTCCTGAAAGTGGGGGTCTGAAGATATTGTACGACTTTGGACATTTCTTTGTTTGATAAAAATTAATTCTGCATAGAACCGCAATATTAAAGCCAAGTTTGCAGAATGATTAAATAAAATTATTCCTCACAAAATTATTCGTTTTTCCGTGTATAGCAAATTATATTTGCTATTCGAATCGCTAAAATTTATGAAAGCAAAAATAGCATTAATAACTGGAGGTTATACAGGGGAGGCAGAAGTTTCTTTTAAAAGTTCTGCCTTTGTCAATTCTCAGCTTGATCACGACAAATATGATGTGTATCTAATTACAGTGAGCAAAGAAGCATGGTACTATGAAGATTTAGATGGTAAGCGTCACCCGATTTCAAAAGCAGATTTTACGCTTCCATTGAACGGGGAAACCCTGACCTTTGACTTGGCATTTATTATGGTGCATGGTGTACCTGGAGAGGATGGAAGACTTCAGAGCTATTTTGATTTGCTAGATATTCCTTATACATCTTGTGATGCCCTGACTTCCGCGCTGACGATGAATAAAGGGTATACAAAAGCGATCTTAACGGATATTCCAGAATTGCATTTAGCAAAATCGGTCCTATTATTCGAATCGCAGCGGTCTGAGGCGCTCAAAATCGTCGAAAGCAATCTTTCACTCCCTTATTTTGTCAAACCTAATGCCGGTGGAAGTAGTATCGGAATGACCAAAGTAAAGGAATCGGCACAACTGCAAGAAGCGATCGATAAAGCTTTTGATGCAGAAAATACAGGGAAACAGGTGATTGTCGAAGAGTTTGTGACCGGACGTGAGTTTTCGGAAGGAATTTTTCGCAATTCGAAAGGGGAGCTGGTTGTTTTACCTGCTACGGAAGTACGGACTACACGTGAGTTTTTTGATTACGAAGCGAAATATGTACCCGGATTGACCGAAGAGATTACTCCGGCAGAGCTGACTATTGAACAGCAGGAGCGTGCTGCACGTATTTTGAGAGAGGTTTATGTCAGATTGAACTGCAAAGGTATGGTCCGTGTAGATTTCTTTTTGGAAAACGAAACCGATAAATTTTATTTTATCGAAATCAATACTATTCCTGGGCAGACTCCACAAAGCTTTATCCCGCAGCAAGTAAGGGCTTTTGGAATGAAGGAAGGTGATTTCTACGGCGAATTGATCGAAACAGCCCTGCAATCGAAATAGTATTGTCTTTTTTTAATGGGCCTGAAACGAGGGTTTGTGGGATTGCAGCTGATAAAAATATGCAGCGGTAAGTAAAAATACAAAAAGAAGGCTTTCAAAAATTGAAAGCCTTCTTTTTGTATTTTATTTTCTGAAATCAAACTTAGATAGGTCAGGTTTAAATTTTTTCACCCTTTTTAGCTCTTCCTGATAGATTACCTGCCCGATATTTTTTAAAAATGGGTAGGTTACCGTTTCGTATTCATAGAGTCCATCGTTGTAGATGCCATTTTCATTGGACTGCACAACAACAGCGAGCATAAATTCTACCCCATGTTCGAAATCAACAATATAGGCATTGTCAATATTATAGCCATAAGAATCGCCATACTTGTTGAAGATCCGGATGTTGGGATTTAAGGTTGCATTTTTTTCGCGACCATAAAAAAGGAGCTTGCTATACGTTGGCCAGAATTCTGTTGAGTCATATTTCGGGAAATCCGATTCAAAGGGGTAGCGCGACATATAGTCATAGAGTAGGGCATAATCCTCTTTTTTTAGATTAAATCTATCTTTAGGCTGAAACACTTCAGGAAATAACAATTTCTTCAGGATGAGCTGTTGATCTTCAAGTGCGTAGACATTAAGCCCCTCAAAACTCCATGGCTCATGGACTAGCTCATCTTTGTCATTCATATAGCCCTTTCCTTGAAGGGTATTTGATAGTTCTATGGTATAGTCTTTGGGATCGAACTGTGCTTCTTGCTTATATATAATATCCTTCTCATTGTAAAAGGTGATCGGGTTGGTATGTTTGGCCCAGATGCCCTTGTCACCTATAGCGAGACGGTTGACGATCCGGCTGTATTGAGTGCCGTATTTTTTAAGTTTTGCATTGAGCTCAGCACGGCCAATAAATTCAAAGAGCCTGTTCTGGGCATCGTTGTCGCTGGTCAATAGGATTTTTTTTACATATTGCGCTACGGAAGGAAGACCATTGGCAGCAGATTCGTCAACGGATACTCTTGTCTGTTTCTCGAAGGCAGAATCAATGCGTAGCGGAGTGTCTTTGCTGAGACCGGCAATCTGTAGGTCATTGATTTTTTCCAGTGCTAGAATTGCTGTCGGAAGTTTTACGGTACTTGCCGGATAAAAATACCAATGTGGATTAAGGCGATAGCTATAGGTTTTAAAATGCGGTATATTAGATTTATCACGATCAATCCGCGTGTAAAGGATCTGTACCTCGTTTTTAGTCGGATGACTTAATATCTTCTGAAATAGATCCGGATGGCTTTGAAGCAGCTTTTCCAAGTATATGGTGTCTACCTTTTGAGCGTATGCATCTGACATGAATAAGATAAAAATGAGGGTTAAAAATTTGTGTATGTGCCTAATCATTTCGTGTTTTAAATTTTCAAGACAGGTAAATCAAAAGAAAGCTTAATTAAATCTAAGTCTTACGCTTGTGTAGCCTTATCGGTTAAATTCTTCTATGGCTTTTAAGAGCTGGTCTTTCAATAGCAGCTTCTTTGCTTTTTCATTTTCCTGAACATAAGGCTCTAGGGTCTCTTTTTTTAGTGGTAAAATTTCATTCGCCTTTTCCATCTTGAAATGCGATATCGCGGGCTGATTGATATCAGCGGTCATGCTATAGCGACGGATTCGCCTTTCGTAACTAACGGTGTCCACCAAAAATAACCAGCAGCTATCTTGTGGAATGCCTTTAATTTTCTTATTCCAATAATCTATCCGATAAATTTCTTTTGTTTGATCTGGTGTTACGGTGTATTTTTTGCCTTTTTCCCGCCAAGATATCTCACTGGGTTTGGTTGCCGTTCTCAATTTTATTTTGGTTTTTGAAACGACAGTGCTGTCATTTTTTAAAACGATATAAAATTTGTACCTACTGCTAATCGGTTCGCGGTCGAAAGAATAGAGCATCGGAGCATACGACCCTGGTATCGTAATATTTCCTCCTGGTGTACGCATACTGGATGGGGGACGAAATTGCGCAGAAACTTGCGACAGATTACTTAGCATAACAAGCCCGAAACATAACATAGACAATGCATAACTGGACGTTCCGGAGCATGTACGCAACTTGTTTTTAATACACATGAATCTATTTTCTTGTATAAACCTCAAAGGTATAAGCAAATGCATGTTTCTCATCGGCCTGATGTGAATCTGAAGAAACTAATTCCCATTCTTCGGCGGGTAATTCAGGAAAGAAAGCATCTCCTTTGATGGTTGTATGCACCCGTGTTAAAAGCACTTTGTTCGCCAGTGGAAGGGCCTGTTGATAGATGTTTGCGCCGCCAATAATAAATACCTCACGTTCGTCACGGCAATATAAAAGTGCCTCCTGGATACTATTGGCGACATCAATATCTTCGCCCTGAAAATTTGCGTTGCGTGTGATGACAATATTCCTTCTGTCCGGCAATGCTTTGCCAATGGCTTCAAAGGTTTTTCTACCCATCAGAACCGAGTGCTCAATGGTATTTTTTTTGAAATATTTAAAATCGTTGGGTAAATGCCAGGGCATCTGGTTATCGATGCCAATCGCATTGTTTTCCGAAGCAGCTACGATTAATGTGATCGTTGGATTACTCATTTTTGATAGGGTGATTAGTCGTCCTCTAATATAACGTTATTGCAAAATTGTCAGCCTTGATTACTAAACGGCCACCGGCGCTTTGATATGCGGGTGTGATTCGTAGTTTAACAATTCAAAATCTTCGAATTTAAACGCAAAAATATCGTTCACGTCAGGATTAATTTTTAGTTGCGGCAGGGGTTTTGGATCCCGGCTCAACTGTAATTCCGTTTGCTCAAAGTGATTGCTATAAATATGTGCGTCGCCCAGGGTATGAATAAATTCTGCCGCTTCCATATCACACACTTGGGCAACCATCATAGTCAGAAGTGCGTATGAAGCAATATTAAAAGGTACCCCCAAGAATATATCTGCGCTACGCTGATAGAGTTGACAGGACAATTGTGGTTTAAAAATTCCTTTTTCAGGTTGTGCTGGAGCGACATAAAATTGAAAAAAAGCATGGCAGGGCGGTAATGCCATATGCTCTATTTCGGCGACATTCCATGCAGATACAATAATACGACGGGAATCTGGCGTATTTTTGAGCTGGTTGATAACTTGTGCGATCTGATCGATATGACGGCCATCGGGTGTCGGCCAAGAACGCCATTGTGATCCATATACAGGACCTAAATTTCCTTGTTCGTCAGCCCATTCATCCCAAATGCTTACGCCATTTTCTTTGAGATACTGAATATTGGTTTCACCTTTTAGAAACCAGATCAACTCATGGATAATGGATCGCAGGTGTAATTTTTTGGTAGTAACCAAAGGAAAACCTTCCTGAAGGTTGAAACGCATCTGATATCCAAAGACACTTTTGGTGCCCGTGCCTGTACGATCTGTCTTTACAACACCATTCGTATATACATGTCTGAGTAAATCTAAATATTGTTTCATCTGTAAAAAAGTAATTATTAAATACTAAATATCAATGCTATCATCGAACTGTAATGGATCGAATAGCGCTATTTTATATGTTTGATTCTCAATCGGAGGGTATTTGAATACATGATGTTCGAATTGATTTCTTCAGCCATTAATAAGCTATTGATGCATTCAGCCTTTCAAGATAGTCAAAACTAAGGAAAATCCTTATAACGAGAAAGTCAAAACTTAAAATGATAAGAGGGGTTACTGAAAAAAAATGTAATTTTGCAAAATATTATGGAGAATAAAAAAGTAGCTTTTTATACACTTGGATGTAAACTGAATTATTCGGAGACATCATCCATTGGTCGTTTATTTAAAGATGCGGGCTATGATACCACTGCGTTCAATAGCCGTGCAGACGTTTATGTAATCAATACATGTTCGGTAACGGATAATGCAGACAAGAAGTGTAGAAAAGTAGTGAAGGAAGCTTTAAAGCACTCTCCCAATGCTTATATTACGATTGTTGGCTGTTATGCACAGCTAAAACCAAAAGAGATTGCAGAGATTCCCGGAGTGGATATGGTCTTAGGTGCAGCTGAAAAGTTTAATATCATTGAGCATATCAATGATTTGACGAAACAGGAAAAAACGATTGTTTATAATGGTCCAATCGATGAGACCAATCAATTTGTCTCGGCTTATTCGATTGGTGATCGTACGCGTACCTTCCTAAAAGTACAGGATGGGTGCGATTATTCATGCACATTTTGTACGATTCCTTTGGCACGTGGCGGAAGCCGCTCGGGTAAGATCGAAGATATTGTCCGTCAAGCGGAAGAAATTGCAGCATCAGGTGTCAAAGAAATCGTTTTGACAGGCGTAAACATTGGCGATTTTGGTATTCGGGATGGCAAGCGTGAAGACCGATTCTTGGATTTGGTACGGGCATTGGATGAAGTCGAAGGAATTGATAGAATTCGTATCTCCTCGATAGAACCCAATCTTCTTTCCAATGATATTATTGAGTTTGTGGCACAATCAAAACGTTTTGTTCCACATTTCCATATGCCATTGCAGTCTGGAAGTAATAAAATTCTGAGTTTGATGCGCAGAAGATACAAAAGAGAGCTTTACACGGAGCGCGTCGCATTTATCAAGTCATTGATGCCTAATTGCTGTATTGGTGTTGACGTTATTGTCGGATTTCCGGGAGAAACACGTGAAGACTTTATCGATACATACAATTTCTTGAATGATATGGATATTTCTTATCTGCATGTCTTTACTTATTCAGAAAGAGAGAATACCATTGCTGCTCAAATGGACGGTGCTGTACCGGGAGTTCAGCGTAGTGACCGAAGCAAAATGTTGCACATCCTTTCGGAGAAGAAGCGCCGTGCTTTTTATGAGTCACAGCTTGGTGAGACTGGTGATGTTTTGTTTGAGGCTGACGAGAAAGACGGTTATATGCATGGTTTTTCTAAAAACTATGTCAAAGTACGGACCTTATACGATCCATTATTGGTGAATGAGGTCGTGCCAGTTAAATTTATGGAAGTAACGGATTCCTGTGAAGTGGAGGTGGAAGAAATTCCGGAGACATTGGCACATTAGTCCACGAAAGATTTATAACATAAAAAAAGGCAATCTTATTAGAGAAGATTGCCTTTTTTCATTAAAGGGAATTCCATAATTCCCCCGTTGATTGCAGTATGCTGTTGTATTTCTGATCAAATTGACGGCAGGAATCTGACCGGAAGTTGATCGGTACCTCTAATGCGTACTGCTCTTTGCAGCGTTCAACCAGATGACGGTACCCAAGATCAAAAGTACGCCGAGCCATTGTATTGTAGATACACTTTCATGAAGTATAAAAAACGACATACAGGTGGCTACAGGCAGTTCAGCCGAACTCAATATTCCGCCTAAGGAGAAGCCCGTTTTGGGTAAGCCATAAGCAAATAATAAAGGCGGGATGACGGTGCCGAATAGCGAAAGGATCAAGCCAAAATAGAGGAAGTTACCATCAAATTGACCATTCCATAAATAGGCCGGTGGAAACAAGGTGAAGACCAGTATAGAGGACCCCGTTACCATAATAGCGCTTTTTTGAATAGGGTGATAGTCATTGCCGACACGACCATTGACGATCATGAAGACCGAATAGGCCGTCGCTGCTAATAGACCAAATAAGACACCTGTTAAGTTGAGGTGTTGTAATCCTTTTTCAAGAAGTCCAGTCGCTAATAATGTTGCAATGAGTACAATGCCAATGCCGATCAGGTTGTTTTTTGAAGGCTTTGCCTTGAAAAAGATAAACTCGATCACCACACCAATCCAGATATACTGCATCAACAGTACAATCGCCAACGAGGCGGGAACGAGCTGTACACATTTGTAATAGAGAATACTCACCAAACCAGTCGAAGTACCACTGATTAATATCTTGATCCATGAAGATTTCTTGCTTGAAGAGTGAAATGACTTTGCAGAAAAGACTTTGATGACAATATAGATAAGCCACAGTATAAGCATGCCAAACAATACCTGAATTCCCGTTACCTCTCCTAAAGTCAACCCTTTACCATAGGCTTTTTTAACAAACGTTGATAGTATCCCAAAACTACTCGCACCTAAAAAGACAGCTAATGCACCTTTTAATTTTTCCATTCTCAAATAAATTAGGCGTCAAAGTTACGATTTCTGAACAATTCTTTTTCTTATCTGACGTTCTTATCAAGAAAAGCAATCCCCGGGGGGGGCAAGCAAATTTATTGCATATAAACAGCAATTTAATTAAGTTTGTTGTGCAAGTAAGTTTGTTAAGCAAGAACGTAAATCGAACAGCATGAGTGTCAGATCTTATTTTATCTTCTTTTTAGGTGCAGTTCTATTTTTGAGCAGTTGTTCAACGAAGAAAAAGGTACTTAGCTCCAATACACATTCTTCCAATGGTTCTGTTTTGACAGATGCGAGTTCAGCGCGCGGAAAAACCTTTTCCGGATCACGGCTTGACAATTATGCAGACTTACTCAATGTGAGTACCAAAAAACTAAATCCGCACCTTTACTCATTTATCGACGATTGGATGGGGATACCGCATCGTATGGGTGGACAGACCAAATCGGGGGTAGATTGCTCGGGATTTGTTAATTTGCTCTATATCGAAGTATACAAAGGGAATTTGCCGCGGACTTCACGTGACATGGAAGGGATAGTAAAAAGAAAAAAGGTCGATAAACTTGAAGAGGGAGATCTCGTTTTCTTTTCTTTCGGACGAAATGGGATAGATCATGTGGGGGTATATCTTCATAATAATAAGTTTGTTCATGTTTCAACACGCAAAGGCGTTATTATCTCTGATCTTTCTGACAGTTGGTATGCCAAGACCTTTGTTGACGCGGGCTCTCCAAATATCTAAACACGTGAATTTCATGTAGGTTTTATGTCATATCTTGACATAAACTTTTATACCCTATATAAATCCTTATTTTTGTCAAAATTTTATAGAAATGACAATAAAGAGTAAGAAGATTTTTTTGGGCCTTTGTATTATTGTGCCGTTTTTGATGTATTGTGTTTATTACTATAGTAATATGATCAAAAATGCCCCTTTTCGTTTTGCTGATTTTGAATCCATAGAATTCAAATACGGCGAGCCGAACCATATGGTCAACGAATACAATTCAAAAACGCGTATCTATAAATATTTAGACAAAAAAGATTCTTTAATTACCGATACTGTAAAATTTACAAAAGACGATTTATTGTACTTGCATCGCAAAGCAATGGAGCTCGGCTTTTGGAATCTGGATACAGATATGACAGGTCCCGAATGGCAGCAGGATTCGACAAATTCTAAGGTTCCACGTTTTTATCTAGAGTTCAACTATAAAGATAAATCTAAACATGTAACTTTAGATGCAGATTTCGCAGGTAATCCTCGTATGCATGACGCCGCAAAATCAATGATTGATGAAATCAACCGCATGCTGGCAACTGCGCAAGCAAGATAGTTAAAAAATAGACACTGAAGGTAAAAGGAGAAATCAAGCAATTGGTTTCTCTTTTTTTGTGCCCAATATCCGTCTGAAAACAAAGGGGGAGGAAGGATTTAAGTAGTTAACAATATCTATATTAATAGGGATTTTATACGGACTTAATAGGGACCTGATAGGGACCTCATTCGGATAAAAGCGTATAAAATACGGATAAAGTCCCTATAACTTTAGTATTAAATATGTATTAATAAATAAGTTGATATGATATTATACCCTTTGTTTCTTGATGAATTCTTGATATTCTCTTTATACTCCTTTAACCTGAATCGAATACTTTAGCGCCAAAACAAAATTTCATATGAAAGCATTTTTGGCATTAGCAATTTCCTGGGCATGCGTCAACGCTGTACAGGCACAAGATGTTGCAAAAGGAAAAGTTTATCTGGACGTAAACAAAAACGGAAAATTGGATAAAAACGAAAAGGGCCTTGCATCCGTTGCTGTTAGTAATGGACGTGAGGTGACGACAACTGATAAAGATGGTAATTATCAGTTGCCCATTGGAAATGATAACATCATTTTCGTGATTAAACCGACAGGATATGCTTTGCCTTTGGATGAAAATAATCATCCAAAATTCTATTATATCCATAAGTTAAACGGTAGTCCAGTTTCAAAATACCCTGCTGTTGCTGCTACAGGAAAAATCCCGGCTGCTGTAAATTTTGCATTGTACCAGCAAGAAGAGGATCCTAACTTTTCAGCTTTTGTTTTTGGTGATCCACAAGCTTACACGGAGGAAGAGCTGGCTTATTTCAAAAATGGTGTTATCAATGAAATTTCCGATAAGACAATTGCGAAATTTGGCATCAGCTTAGGCGACTTGGTGGGGGACGATCTTTCACTTCAACCAAAATATAAATCGGTGATTTCCACGATGGGCTTACCATGGTATAATGTCATGGGAAACCACGATATGAACTATGATGCTAAAGTGGATAGTCTTTCCGATGAATCGTTCGAACAAACTTTTGGTCCCAATAACTATGCGTTCAACTATGGAAACACGCATTTTATCATTCTCGATAATATCATTTATCCGAATCCACGGACAGGTAAAGGCTATTTAGGCGGATTTCGTAAAGATCAGCTTGATTTTGTGGAAAATGACTTAAAAAACGTTGCTAAAGACAAATTGATTGTGTTGGCATTCCATATTCCTTTATATCATCAAAACTCGGATGTCTTTCGTAACGAAGATAGACAACGTCTGTTCGATATTTTGGCTCCCTTTAAGCACAGCTTGTCTTTATCCGCGCATACCCACTTTCAGCGCCAATATTTTTATGGACAAAAGGACGGATGGAAACAAGAAAAGCCACATCACGAATATAATGTGGGTACAACTTCTGGCGACTGGTATTCGGGTGAGTTGAATGACAAAGGAATTCCTGTTTCTACGATGCGCGATGGTACACCAAAAGGGTATGCCATTTTAAAAATCGAGGGTAACCAATACAGTTTTGATTATAAGGTTGTAGGTAAACCCGCTACTTATCAGATAGATCTGTATGGTGCTTCGGTAGTTCCAGAAAAGTACACAAAGAGATATCCAATCTACGCTAATTTTTTTATTGGAAAGGAAGGTGACAAGGTAACCTATAGAATCAATCAGGGCGAATGGAAAGAAATGGACTTTGTCAATGAAAACGATCCAGCATTTCTAAATTCTTTGGCGAAGTACGATACAGCAACCGAATTAAAGAATACCCGTAGACCTTCAAACCCTGAAAAATCCAGTCACTTGTGGACGGCTAATTTGCCAAAACTCAAAGCTGGTAAATATCAGATTGAGGTTCAAGCAGTTGATCTTTTCAATAGAGTACACCTAGCAACGAAGACTATTGAGGTGAGATAAATAACCGACTGTAGAGTTGTTTTAAGTTTAAAGATAGCTTAAGATGCACTTAACATAACCATCCTATATTTGTGTAGAGTAATTTTTGATTCATAAAGAGTTAGGGTTAATGTGTAGATCTGTTGTGAAACACGTCTGAAAATTTAGTTTGTTTTTAAAGTGAAGGTAATCTCCCCAGATTACCTTTCACTGTTTTTAGACCTTTCACTTTAAATTATACTGCCAAAATTTAAGTCCTTATACTACAATCTATTTTTACACTTTATTCGGTTTGCAGCTACAAACTTTGTTAAACCGTTAACCTGGTATATGAATGTTAGTGCGGTAGCTGCTTTTTTTTCTGAAAGCGACTGATGTTATTCGCCGGAAAGAATTTTCAGTTCGCTTCTACCGCTGTTGGTCTGCGAAGTCATGAAGGCTTTGTTGCCGGATAACATGCCGTAAATCATCCGATGCGGGATTTTCAAAGATCTCCAGATCAAAGTATTTTGTGGCGGCAAATAGGTGGTCGAATACGTCCGAAACGATTCCTTCATAATATTCCCAGCGGATGTCGTTTACAAAGAAATATAGCTCGACTGGAACACCATGTTCGGTAGAGGCAAGCTGACGCACCATCAAAGGCATGGTCTTGTGGATATTGGGATTCTGCCGCAGATAGGTGAGCGTATAAGCTCTGAACATTCCTAAATTAGTCATTTTTCGACCGTTTATGGGACTAGACTGATCGATCTGTCGTTCCGTATTGAATTCGTCAATTGTTTTGGCACGCTCTTCGATATAAGGCCTGAGGATCTGTATATTTTTGAGCCTTTCAATTTCTTCATTTTCCAAAAAGCGAATCGTGGAAATTTTGATATTTATGGCCCGCTTTAAGCGCCTTCCGCCCGACTGCTGCATGCCCCTGTAATTTTTGAACGAATCCGACAATAACGTATGTGTTGGTATTGTGGTAATGGTCTTATCAAAGTTCTGTACTTTCACATTATTGAGGTTAATCTCTTTGACCGTTCCATCAGCACCATATTTGGGCATTTCTATCCAATCGCCTACACGGATGGAATCATTGGCCGAAACTTGTATACTGGCAACAAATCCCAGTATAGTGTCTTTGAATACCAACATCAAGATTGCTGACGCGGCACCCAAGGATAATAAGAAGGACCAAGGGGATTTTCCTGTCAATATCGAAAAGCAGATCGTCCCACCGATAAATAATAGGATAATCTGGCAGACCTGTAAATAACTTTCCAGGGGCTTGTCGGCAAAAGATTTTTTCATGCGCAACATATCCCGTAAACTTTTCAGGAGCGAATGAATAATCATTAAACTGACGACAGTCGTCGCTATGTCAAGTACTTTATTGCTATTTTCTTTCCAGGTTGGAAACCCCATGAAGATAATGGGCATGATATATTGTGCCACTAAGATCGGGACAAAATGAGCAATAAGTTTCAGTGTTTTATTGCGGATCAATAGGTCATCAAAGCGGTTTGTACTACGTCTGATCGCTTTGATCGTTAACAGTAATAATGTTCTTTTGGTGAAATAGTCAATGATGATCAAAAACAAGACAACCAGTAAGAGCAAAACAATAGAGTTAACAAAATGACTGCTCTGATTATCAAGGCCAAGTTGTTTAATCCATTGAAATGTCCAGTTATAGATGTGGGATTGGGAATCTTTGAATAATTCCGTTGCTGTACTTTGCATGCTACAAATATACAAAAAGCCGCAATTAGCGGCTTTTTGTTATTTTGAATTTAGCGGTTCACGTTCGTGTTTATGTCTAAAGAATGCAGCAAAGAAGATGGCTATAACCAAGGTGTAGATGGCAAAAGCTAGCCAGATATCATGCCAGTCTTTTAGCATGAGGTTACCGCTTAACATGCCGTCAGGTAAGATTGAAATACTCTTTTCCTGCAGAAAATGTAGAAAATGGGTATTGTCGATTGTTGTATCCAGGTATTGTGCGAGATCTTTGCTGTTTTGAAAACTTTTGGTAAAGTAGTGGTCAATGATCCAACCTGATGCAAAACTGCCTACAACGGCACCAAAACCATTTGTCATCATCATAAACAAGCCTTGTGCCGAGCTGCGGATGCTTGATGTTGTCGAGGTTTCGACAAATAAGGAACCTGAGATATTAAAGAAATCAAATGCCATACCATAGACAATGCAGGATAATACAATCATCCAAAGTCCGCCTGCAGGGTCACCAAATGAGAATAATCCAAAACGTAATACCCAGGCAAACATCGAAATCAGCATGACCTTTTTTATACCGAATCTTTTGAGGAAAAATGGAATAGCAAGAATAAAAAGTGTCTCGGATATCTGCGAAATCGACATAATGATAGTCGAATATTTCACAACGAAAGATTCTGCAAATTTAGGGTAGAATTTAAATTCATCCAAAAATACATCACCATAGGCATTGGTCAATTGGAGTGCGGCACCTAAGAACATGGAAAAAATAAAGAATAAAGCCATTTTATAATTTCCAAAAAGTTTAAATGCTTCCAAGCCTAATAGTTGTGTCCAGGAAGCATCTTCCTGTTGTAATTTTTTCGGTGGACACTTAGGTAATGTAAAAGCATAGAGACTTAAGGCCAAGGCTGCGGTTCCGGCGATATAAAATTGATAAGCTGTAGCCTTGTTGCCAGTTAAATTAGTGATCCACATGGCGACGATAAAGCCTATCGTTCCGAATACCCGGATAGGCGGGAATGCCTTGACCAAATCGTAGTTATTTTCATTCAATGCCGTATATGCAATGGAGTTGGATAGGGCCAAAGTCGGCATATAAAAACACATCGCCGCAAGCATTGCATAAAAAAAGGTGTTTGGATCATTTACCTGCGGTAAATAGAATAAAACACCTGCATAACATAAGTGAAGAATAAAATATAATCTTTCGGCATTTATCCAACGATCGGCGATAATTCCCATCAGGGTAGGCATAAATAAAGAAGCGATCCCCATGGTTGCGAAAATAGCTCCAAATTGTGTGCCATCCCATTGTTTTGTGCCAAACCAATAGTTTGCTATTGTAATCAACCATGCTCCCCAGACAAAGAACTGAAAGAAGCTCATAATGGTCAATCTTAATTTAATAGACATAAATCGATGTTATTTAAAATTTTTGTTTCGCTTTAATGAAAGGAGTTATTTTCTTTTGGAAATCTCATCCCTAATCAAGGCGGCCTGCTCGTAGTTTTCTTCGGTCAATGCCTGATTAAGTGCTTGCTCCAGTTGCTCATCTGTCAACGAGGAGAAAGGGTTTTGTGGGGATTTTGAAGGCGTTTTTTCTTCGACCTCAACAACACTTGGATCCTGAACTTTGTTGGATTTGTCCAGGTTTTCCAAAAATGCAAACTCATGTCCTTCAATGATAATTCCAGCAGAGGACATAATAAATTCGTAGGCATAGATCGGCGCTTCAAACCGTACAGCCAATGCAACAGCATCGGATGTGCGGGCATCAATCTCGACAATCTTATTGCCGTCGGAACAGATAATTTTAGCATAAAATATACCTTCAATCAAATTATAGATCAGTACTTCAATGAGTTTAATACCAAAAGAATCTGCAAAAGATTGAAATAGGTCGTGTGTGAGCGGACGACTAGGAATCATTTTCTCTATCCGAATAGCAATAGCCTGAGCTTCATGGCTGCCGATAATGATGGGCAATCTTCTGTTGCCCTCCACTTCTCCCAATACAAGAGCATAAGCGCCAGATTGTGTTTGACTATAGGATAAACCAACGATATCTAATCTGATTTTCTTCATTTTAATTCCAAAGCGGTCTACAAACTTAGATAAATTTGCTTTTATATGCAATTATAACAACTAAAAACTCCCCATTCATTTTGGATAAATGGGGAGAATATATCGGATGAAAGCTTTAAATACCTTTGTAAGCCTTCAATGCCTGCGTTAATTTCGGAACGACGTCGAAGGCATCGCCTACAATTCCATAGTCGGCCACTTTGAAAAAGGGCGCTTCTGGATCTTTGTTGATGACAACGATTGTTTTAGAAGAGCTTACTCCAGCCAAATGCTGGATTGCTCCGGAGATACCAATTGCAATATAAAGATTGGGGCTCACCACAATACCTGTCTGGCCAACGTGCTCTGAATGGGGGCGCCAGCCAGCATCGGATACTGGTTTTGAACAGGCTGTAGCTGCGCCAAGCACATCGGCGAGTTCTTCAATCATTCCCCAGTTTTCAGGTCCTTTTAGTCCACGGCCTGCAGAGACGACGATTTCAGCTTCCGGTAGGGAAATTTTGTCTGTTGCACGAACAATTTCTTTGACTAAGGTTGTAAAATCGAGTTGATCAATATTTGGCGCGAAAGTTTCGACTGTCGCCGTGCCACCAACTTCTTTGGTTTCGTAAGCATTTGGACTTAAAGCGATCACTTTGGTGGCCGAAGTAAGCTCTAGTGTCGCGAAAGCCTTATTGGAAAATGCAGTTTTTTTGACAGTTAGTTTGTCGCCATTGATTGTCGGTAATTCGAGTGCGCCATCGGCAAGACCAGCCTCCAATTTGGCTGCAATACGTGGAGCAAGTCCTTTGCCCGAAAACGAGTTGGATAGGACAAGTAGCTTGGCACCAGTGCTTTTTACAGCCTCAGCGATGATGCTTGCATAGGCCTGATTTACAAAAGAAGCAAGCCGTTCGTTATCGACATTTAATACTTTGGAAGCACCATACTTGCCCAAACCAGCAAGTTCGTCTTCAGCAACATTCCCGATTGAAATGGCAACAAGGTCAGTCTGTATGTTATCGGCGATGGATTTTGCGTAAGAAACAACTTCAAAAGCTGATTTTTTGAACTTCCCATCGGTATTTTCTACATATACTAGTATAGACATAGTGTTTTAGCGTTTAAAGATTAAATAACTTTAGCTTCGTCGTGAAGAAGAGAAACTAATTTTTCCACCTCGGAAGCGTCAACAAGTTTGACCGTACCCCGTGGAGCAGGTGTCTCGTAGCTGACAATGTGTTCAAGAACGTCTATAGTGGAAGGTTCCAGCACATCTAATGGTTTCGTACGCGCACTCATAATACCACGCATATTCGGTATTTTTGGCTCGGCAACACCTTCTGCTGTGCCAATGACAATGGGTAGTTTGGCCGTCAATACCTCTTTTCCACCTTCAATCTCGCGCTCAACTGTGACTGCGTCGCCCGCAATATCAACTTTTTTGGCAATGGAAACAGAAGGGATATTCAGCAGTTCTCCTACGATTGCCCCCACTTGAG
The DNA here is from genome assembly GCA_031286695.1 of Sphingobacterium sp. Lineage (GTDB taxonomy): Bacteria > Bacteroidota > Bacteroidia > Sphingobacteriales > Sphingobacteriaceae > Sphingobacterium. The sequence goes on from JAITTY010000017.1 coordinate 195,367, forward strand.
CACCGTTATAGTCGATGGATTCACGGCCAGTTAAAATTAAGTCAAATGCATTGTCTTTGGCATATTGTGCAATTTGATTCGCGACAAACCAAGCATCGCGCGGAACGGCGTTAATCCGTACAGCATTGTCTGCGCCAATTGCCAATGCTTTTCGAATGGTTGCATCTGTAGATGCATCGCCCACATTGATGACAGTTACGGTTCCTTTTCCACCTTCGGCCAACTCAACAGCTTTGGATAAAGCAATTTCATCATAAGGGTTTATAATGAATTGTACACCAGCTGTATTAAATGCAGTGTTGTCATTTGTAAAAGTGATTTTGGATGTAGTGTCAGGGACATTACTTATACAAACTAATATTTTCATATACGATTGGTTTTACTCAAACTTACCATATTTTCTTTCAATTAAAAAGCGTTAGGGCGTTTTAAATTCTGCTAAAGAGTCTTCTTGTGATTTTGATGAATTTTTAATTTTACCAGCTCTTTTCTTGTATTTTTTTTGATGTGATATGATATTGAGGTGTTTTGTTGTCTTTTTTGTAAAATTTTATTTTAAATAGCTGGTTTTTGACAATAGATTTACTACGTCAGTAAATTGTCATTTTATATGCTAGCATAGTAATTTTGGGTGTCCGCGCAAATTTGTCCGAGGTTCGGTTTGGAAAAGCTTTTGGGTACTTCGGAAAGGGCGGTGATTATTTTAGGGGATACACAATTAAATTGCATATAAAATGCAATTTGTCTAAGTTTGAAATAAAAAAGATATGTCGACACGATTGGATCAACTGAATGAATTTTTGAAAGAGAGCCCCGAAGATCCTTTTTTAAAATACGCGATTGCAGCGGAATATCTCAAGCAGGAGAATGAGCAAGAGGCCATGTCAAGATTTGAGAATTTAGTACAGACGGACCCAGATTATGTAGGAACCTATTATCACTTGGGTAAGCTATACGAAAAACTGAATAAACAGGAACTAGCGACTGCTATTTATAGAGCCGGAATTGAGATCGCTCGTAAGACCCGCAATTTCCATGCTTTGGGCGAGTTACAGGGTGCGTTATCATTTATAACAGACGAAGATGAAGATGATTTTTAATCTTTTCTAAATTTTTGGTATTTAATTTGTTATGAATTTATTGGTGTAACTGTTAGATGCTGTTTTTTTTGAATTTGGAATGAGATGAAAAGGTATATTTGGATTGTGGGTTTGTTGTTGACAATTGGAATGGTGGGATGTGATAATCCCAAACAAAGTGTGGCTGCCTATAAGGATAATTTACAAGACCTTAAAGGAAGAGATAAGGCGGAAGTAGTAATTGGAGAATATAAAGGTATCATGCCTTGTGCGGATTGTGATGGGATTGAAACACTTATTTCATTACATGCTGACAACACCTACCAATATTCATCCAAATATCTAAATAAGAGTGATGATGTCTTTGTGCGGGAGGGAAAATGGAAATTAGATGGCAATATCGTCACATTGGATGGGGTTGATTATAAATTCAAACTAGGAAATCGGATACTCAGTCAGCTGGATCTCTCTGGAAATGACATTACGGGCGATATTTCCAAATATTATGTATTGACAAAAAATTGATATGTAGCCTAAGGGATATATTAAAACATAAAAAGCCGAAAGTATACTTTCGGCTTTTTATGTTTTTGGATTTATAGCTGTTTTTTGGCTATAGATAAGTTCTTTCTCGCTGCAAGCCTGATAATTTATTCTTCACTTGCGGGTCATTCTTGAAGCTTTACCTGTAAATGCTATTTGTTCTTTGTACAAAGTTCTTTCAACGTTGCTACCACAAAATCGACTTCTTCCTTTGTATTATGCTTGCAGAATGAAAAACGAACTGAAGGACGCTCCGAGCTGGATTTGATAGCACCTAATACATGCGATCCGATGTCTGTGCCTGAACTGCAGGCGCTGCCACCCGAGCAGGATATACCTGCAATATCCAGATTGAATAAGAGCATGTCGGCAAGGTCGCTGCAAGGGAATGAAACATTCAGTACAGTATACAGTGATTTTTCGGGTTCAATAACACCATTAAAATCAATCTCTGGGATCGCTTTTTGCAATTCGTCGATCATATAAGATTTTAGATTTTGAATATAAGCGTGATGTTCATCCATGTGCTCATAGGCAAGTTCCAGGGCTTTGGCAAGTCCTGCTATACCATAGACATTTTCTGTTCCACCGCGCATGTTGCGTTCTTGCGCTCCGCCATAGATCAATGGTTTGATCTTGTTATTGGCATTGATATAAAGAAAACCAACTCCTTTCGGACCATGGAATTTATGTGCAGCTCCTGTTATAAAATCTATTTTAAGACTGCCAAGATCGTGGGGATAATGACCCATAGTCTGTACAGTATCCGAATGGAATATCGCATTATATTTTTGGCATAATTCGGCGATACGTTGAATATCGTTGAGATTTCCGATTTCATTGTTAGCATGCATAATGGAAACGAAGGTACGCGGATTGGTACTTAAAAGTTCTTCCAGCTGGTTGAGGTTTAAATTACCTTTTTCGTCAACTTCCAATAAATCAAGGTGTACTTTACCGGCTTTCTCCAGCTCCTCTAAAGTATGCAATACCGCATGGTGCTCTATTGGTGAGGTGATGGCATGGCTTATCCCAAAGTCGGCAATTGACCTGACAATGGCCATATTGTCGGCCTCGGTTCCACCCGATGTGAAGAATATCTCTGCTGGAGATACATGAAGTAGATTGGCAATCGTTTTACGAGCTTTTTCTACAATTGTTTTTACTTGTCGTCCGTGACTATGGATAGAAGATGGATTTCCAAAGTTATTGTCCATCACATCGACCATTACTTTTATTACTTCAGGATCTAAGGCTGTAGTCGCTGCATTATCAAAATATACTTGCATGCTGCAAAATTACAAATCTCCAAAGTAAATTAAAGGTATTAAATGACTTATTTTTATCATTTTATTTTCCTAATTATAGCTGATAGGTGTTGGCGTGATGGGGTCTCGTTAGAATTAGGTTCTTTTTGCCGTAAATGGTATAGGAGGAGTAATTTTCCGATCTGATAAAAAAATATAGCGCCAATCTATTATTTCAGTTTGGCGCTACTTTTTATTTAGATAAGTTCTTTTTTTCGTCTGACCGCGATGAGCATCACAATTCCTCCAATCGCGAGCGCCAAACCCAAATAGGCCGCAATATCACCTGCTTGTGTGTAGAAAGTAATTTCTTCATTTAAATTAATTTCCTGATTTAGGGCCGCAGGCTGCCACCATTTGGTCTGCTGTATAATATCGCCACGTTGGTTGATAAAGCCAGAAATCCCTGTATTGGCTGAGCGAGCAACCCAGCGGCGGTTTTCAATCGCTCTGAGTTTCGCATATTGTAAATGCTGGTCTTTACCCGAAGTATTGCCCCACCAGCCATCGTTGGTAATGATCGCTATAAATTGAGCGCCTTTTTTGACGTATTTAGAAACATAATTGCCCCAAATGGATTCATAACAGATTACGGGTGCAGCGCCAATACCACTCTGGGCATAGAATACCGAAGGTTCAGCCTGTTTTCCATAACCACCTGTGGTACCACCGAACGCTTTAAATAAAGGTTTCAAGAAGTTCATCGCTGCGCCAAAAGGCATTTGCTCTACGCCCGGCACGAGTTTAGACTTATGGTAAAACTGAAGTTTGGAGGAATAATCGATCAATGTTGCGGCATTGAAATTATCCTGATATACATTAGGAGCTATTTCACGCGCAGTAGGTGTTTTTGCATAGTTGTACAACTGATAACTTTCAATACCTGAAAGTACATTGCCATTTTTATATTGATCTAAAAATTTTAAGATACGCTGATAAGAATAGGTTTCCCTAAAGTTTTCCTCGTCAAAATCGCCGTTCTGCGAAAGTGCGGTTTCAGGCCAGATAAAAAACTCTGTATTGGGTTTGGCGACTGAATTTGATAAGGAGAATAAGATATTTAATTGCTCTTCGGGACTTAAATTGAATTTAATGTAAGGATCAATGTTCGGCTGTACAACAACAATCTGTGCAGGGTTCTGATGTTCTTCGTAGTTGAAGTACCGCATTAACGAGTAGGCGCTAGGAAGTAGCAATACTGCGGCCAAAGAAGCAATCGGAACAATCTTACGTTTGATCGGATAAAGTCCTTTTCGATTGAGATAAAGTGTAAATACCAAGATATTGACCAGCCAGATCCATATTGTTCCGCCATAGACTCCTGTGATGTCATACCATTGGATCAATTGGTGGAAACTTGCGAAACCGTTGCCTAATGTCATCCAAGGGAAGGCTAAATCCCAGGATTCGTGTAGAAATTCATAGCTTATCCAGAATCCCATTAACCCGAAAAGGGATAACAGGATGTTCGTTTTACGTCGTAATTGCCCATATAGTCTGAAAGCCAGTGCCATTAGAGCAGCTCCAAGACAAAAAGGGATCAGACTGATCACAACAGCGGCAAATGGCGGCATAACTGCCGAAATGGAGTTATATACCCAGTAAATTGAGGCCGTGTTCCAGACAACTGCGGTGAGCCCTGCAGTAAGAAATACTTTTCGGCCTTTCTTTTTGAATGTTTCACTGCGGATAATATTTTCCGCAGCAATGAGTAAAGGCACAAAACCAATAAATAACAATGGACTGGAATAAGGGATTGGAGGCCAACCCAACCACAATAAAAAGGCACTTAAAAGTGCCAGTAGATAGTTATTTTTCACTATATATTTTCTCCCATTTATGATTATAAACTGGATAAAACTTCTCTCTTTTTACTCTCGTATTCCTCTTGGGTAATCAATTGTTTGTCGAAGAGTGTCTTTAATTTCTTGAGCTTTAAGGTAATTTCATCATCTTCCTCTTCTTTTGCGGCAGTTGGTGGGACGATAGGAGCTGCCGAAACTGGAGGAACAGTAGGGGTAGATCCGATCGGTTGCTGTGCCTGAATAGGCGCCGGTGGAGTTGGCTGAGCAGACCCATAAGATTGTGGTGCTGATGGGGCAGGTGCAGTAACCGCTGGCTGAACCGGTATATTACTTTCTGGCCGTTCAAAAACCACTTCCTTCGCAACTGTTGGAGCGATGACTATTTTTTCTTTTTCGGCAGCTAATTCGGCTTTTTTATAGTTTTCAAGAGCGGCTTTAATATATTGATACAGCTTTCTGGCCTGAACTTTTGGGATATAGTCTATACTTAGATTTTCTCCTGTAAAAGGGATAACCGTAACTTTCGATCCAAATATCTCCTCTTTGAAGGCTATATCTTTGATATCTTGCCAACCAAAGATTTCAAAATCAGTAGCCAAGCCAAGTTTAGTAAATTCACACATAAAAATGCGTTTATTACTGATGGTGATACTGTCTGGTAAAATGGTTACTGCAGGTTTTTTTTGAACTGCAATATAATCTATTTTTTCCCCTGGAGTAAGCATATCTTGGACTTTAGTAACCAATTTTTCAATGATTTTTATGTCCTGCCCGTCCTGTGCAAATTGTTCCATGTTCATGTCAAATACTTTTTAATACCTAAAGATTGTCAAAATTTATTCCAATCCCGCTACACAAAATACAAATTCTCCTTTAATCGGATTGTTTTCAAAGTGTAATTTTAAATCAGTTAATGTTCCGCGAACATTTTCTTCATAGAGTTTGCTCAATTCCCGTGATATCGAAGCTTGTCTTTCAGCTCCAAAAACTGTGATAAATTCTTCTATGGTTTTAAGAATACGATGTGGCGACTCGTAAAAGATCATCGTTCGTTTTTCTTCTGCTAAAGCTTTTAAGCGTGTTTGTCTACCTTTTTTTACGGGTAGGAAACCTTCAAAACAAAAACGGTCGTTGGGAAGTCCCGAATTGACAAGCGCAGGCACGAAAGCTGTTGCACCTGGTAAGCACTGTACTTCGAGCCCTTCTTTAATGGCCTCACGTACCAATAAAAAACCCGGATCCGAGATCGCTGGTGTCCCTGCGTCCGAAATTAATGCAATGTTTTGCCCTTCTTTCAAGAATTTAATGATTTCAGATACGGCTTTATGTTCATTGTGCTGATGATGCGCAAATACCTTTTTGTCGATTCCAAAATGCTTCAATAGCGGAGCACTGGTCCTTGTATCCTCTGCTAAGATGAGGTCCACTTCTTTCAGGACATTGATCGCACGGAGCGTCATGTCCTCCAGATTGCCAATAGGTGTTGGAACTAAATATAACATGGTCAAAGTTAAGTTTTTTTTACTATATAATTTGCGCTAAAACATTCTGTGCTTTTTGGAGTTCTATTTTAAAGATAATGGTAAACTCCATCACTTTATTTTAAATAAATTATGCAATACATTGAAAAAATACAAGCACATCTAGGTGCTGAAGCGAGTTATTTGTTAGAATTTGATCAACCCGCAGTTCCCAAAACAATGCTTCATCTTCCACAAGCGGCATTTATCGACCAAGTATATAGTTCAAGTGATCGGAGCCCTCAGGTCTTGCGGAGTTTGGGTCAACTTTTTGGAACGGGGCGGTTAGCCAATACCGGGTATCTTTCGATATTGCCAGTGGATCAGGGTATCGAACACAGTGCCGGAGCTTCTTTTGCTCCGAATCCGCAGTATTTTGATCCAGAAAATATTGTGAAACTGGCCTTGGAGGGAAATTGTAATGCTGTAGCTTCTACCTTTGGTGTTTTGGGCGCTGTTGCCCGAAAGTACGCACATAAGATTCCGTTTTTGGTTAAAATCAATCATAATGAACTATTGACCTATCCTAATCGAGCCGATCAAATCTTGTACGGAACAATTCGTGAGGCCTGGAATATGGGGGCTGTTGCGGTAGGGGCAACGATTTACTTCGGGTCTGAGGAATCCGACCGTCAGATTATAGAAGTGGCAAAAGCGTTTGAGGAAGCCCATTCCTTGGGAATGGCGACGGTATTATGGTGTTATCTGCGCAACTCGGCTTTTAAAGTAGGGGATAAAGATTATCACTTAGCAGCGGATCTTACCGGACAGGCCAATCATTTGGGCGTAACAATTAAAGCGGATATTATCAAGCAAAAACTCCCCGAGTTGAATGGCGGTTTCAAAGCACTGAATATGGGCAAAAGCAGTTATGGAAAGCTGGATGAACGTATGTATACACAGCTTTCTTCCGATCATCCTATTGATCTGTGCCGCTACCAGGTCCTCAATTGCTTTGCCGGTAGGGCAGGATTGATCAACTCTGGCGGGGCTTCCGGACAGAATGATATACAGGAAGCTGTAAAAACAGCGGTTATCAACAAGCGTGCAGGTGGCACGGGTTTGATCTCCGGCCGTAAGGCTTTTCAAAAGCCAATGAATGAAGGTGTAGAGCTACTACACGCCATTCAGGATGTTTATTTATGCGATGCGGTAAGCATAGCTTAGCAAATGCGCGTTCCATGAATCTATCAGGTTGAATCTTACGACAGAGTTTGTCATATAGATCGAATTGTAGAGCGTATCGATTAGCAGTCTAATGGATACGCTCTTTCTATGGATCATAGCTTGTAAATACCGATCCCGTTGAAGATCAGTCTTCAATAGGTTGACGGATGTTAACCGGTGCGGTGCAAAGGAAATAGAGAGCCGTAAAGCAGCTAAAAAGGCTTTTGGATGGTGGTTTAGGAATAAAATTGCTTGTAAATAAAGGCAAATTTATCTAAGTTTGTTCACTATTTTAAATAACACATTTATATTATGTTGCAATTAAATTATATCCGTGAGAACAGGGATACGGTAATCGAAAGATTGGCTGTCAAGCATTTCAAGGAAATTGGATTGGTCGACGAAATCATCAGTTTAGATGAAGAGCGCCGCAAGATCCAATCGGAATCAGACGCACTTTCGGCAGAGGCTAATGCGGCAGCAAAACAGATTGGAGATCTGATGCGCCAAGGAAAAAAAGAAGAAGCTGAAACCGTTAAATCCAAATCCTCGGGATATAAAGAGCAAGTGAAGCAACTTTTGGATCAATTGGGTACAATTGAGGCAGAATTGAATGAGAAGATCGTACAGTTACCTAATTTACCGCATCAATCCGTTCCGGCGGGTGTAAGTGCTGAGGACAACGAAGTTGTTTTGACTCATGGGGAAATCCCTGCCTTGTCAGAGGATGCATTGCCTCATTGGGAATTGTTGAACAAATATGATATTGTTGATTTAGAGCTTGGCGTAAAAGTTGCAGGTGCAGGTTTTCCCATCTATAAAGGTAAAGGTGCTAAATTGCAACGCGCATTGATCAATTTCTTTTTGGATCAGGCTGCAGAAGAAGGATACGAAGAAGTACAGGTGCCAATTTTGGTCAATGAAGATTCTGCATTTGCTACGGGACAATTACCGGATAAAGAAGGGCAGATGTACTATGTGGGTAACGACAACCTATATTTGATCCCTACAGCTGAAGTTCCGGTCACCAACATTTATAGAGACGAGATTGTGAAAGAAGCACAGTTTCCAATCAAACATTGTGCTTATACACCCTGTTTTCGTCGTGAAGCAGGTTCATATGGAGCACATGTACGTGGATTAAACCGATTACACCAATTTGATAAAGTAGAGACGGTGCAGATTGTGCATCCAGATAAATCCTATGCGGTGCTGGAAGAGATGAGTTTATATGTACAAGGACTGTTGCAGAAGTTAGAGCTACCTTACCGTGTATTGCGTCTCTGTGGGGGAGACATGAGTTTTACTTCTGCATTGACTTATGATATGGAAGTATATAGCTCTGCTCAGAAACGTTGGTTGGAGGTGTCTTCGGTTTCTAATTTTGAAACCTACCAAGCAAATCGCTTGAAAGTACGTTTTAAAAATGCCGATGGCAAGATGCAACTGGCACATACCTTGAATGGTTCGGCATTGGCTTTGCCACGTATTGTGGCGGCAATATTGGAGAATAATCAAACGGAAAAAGGAATTAAGATTCCTGCAGTTTTGGTTCCGTACACGAAATTTGAGTATATTGATTAAATAGCAATAAATAAGTTGCTTTTGCGCTTGTTTAATATAAAAACGAAAGACGCTCAGCCTGAGAAGGTAGAGCGTCTTTTTTTGTTATAACTCGATTTTAAAGTGTTTAGAATCATTATAAATTACATGAGTTTCTAATGCAAAAAAATAACAGAATAGTGTGTTAACGATTTCTTATAGCATTGTTAATGTTTTGTTAAATATAGCTGATTCCGTATAAAATTCTGTTTGAAAATAGTTTGATGAGTTTTTATTCTAAAATGATTCTCTTGTGTTAATTTGTAAGATTGTGAACTTATTATTGCGGTATTTCCTGTTTTCTGGAGATTATGTTAAAAAACTTGTAAAAGCAACTTTGGCTTTATATATTTGACACCGCTAATAAAAATCGCACTAACTATTATTTACTGTAAATGCTGAAAAGAGCAAATTTTACAGCTGGATATTTATCTAAGGACTGACCCTGCATCTACCTGGGCTCACTTTTCCAATAGTATTTTCAACTGTTACTGAATGAACTGCAAGGGGCTATTTGGCGCATTGTAGTTTATTGTCTAAACAATTTATGTTTAGACGATTATGATAACGGATATAATTTATATCAATATATAGGATTAGAAAAAATAATAAAATTAACTAACTAAAACATGAAACAAACATTACTAAGTTTTCTTGTTGGCGGTATGATTCTGACTTCGGTTGCATTCGCTCAAGAAAAAAAGATTAGTGGTCGTGTTACATCTGCTGACGGTAAAGCAATACCAGGGGTAACAGTAGTTGTACAAGGTACTAATCAGGCTACTCAGACTGATACTGATGGTAATTATTCATTGAATGTGCCGGCAGGAAAAGTTGTGGTATTCCGTTCCGTTGGTTTTGATGATAAAACCATTATTGTTAATAACAACAGTGCGGTATTCAATGTCTCTTTAGTAAATCATGACAATGCCTTGGAAGAGGTTGTTGTAACGGCTAATGCAATCAAACGTGAAAAAAGAACGTTGGGTTACTCCGCACCGACATTGAATAATGAAGAATTACGATCAGGACAAAACTCGAGTGCTATTAATGCATTGGCTGGTAAAGTGGCTGGTGTGAATATTACATCGACATCTAATTCACCGGGTAGCTCATCTCGTGTAGTATTACGTGGTGGTTCTTCCATTTCAGGAAATAACCAGGCATTAATCGTTGTTGACGGTGTTCCTATTGACAATTCCAGCGTGATTGGTGGTGGCTCATCGTTATCTAGCGTTGATTTTGGTAACCGTGGTAATGATATCAACCCTGACGATATCGCTTCGATGACTGTATTGAAAGGTCCTGCTGCTGCTGCATTATATGGATCACGGGCATCTAATGGAGCCTTGATCATTACAACAAAGACAGGTAAAAAAGGCGGTGGTAAAACAGATATTACCTTTAACACAACAAATACTTTTTCTTCCATTTTGAAATTGCCTGAGTTTCAAAATGAATATGGTCAAGGTTACTCTGGCTATACTAAAAATGGAGATCTGGTTTTTGTGAATGATCCAAAAGAAAACTGGTCTTGGGGAGCTCCTTTTACAGGGAAATCACAGGAATGGGGACAGGCAGTAAATGGTGTAAGACAAACAAAACCGTATTCTGCAGTAAAAAACAATGTTAAAGATTTCTTTAATACTGGATTTGCAACGGACAACAATTTGGGTTTTTCAGGTGGTAGTGAAAAGTCTTCCTTCTATTTAGGTCTGAATTCCCTGAACTCAAACGGAGTTTACCCCGGAAGTAAAGATAACTACAATAAATACGGTGTTCGTTTCAATGGCCAAACTGAATTCTCCAATAAATTTTATGCAGGAATTTCAGCGAACTATAGTCAGATAAACTCGAACAATGTTGGTGGTGGACAAGGAAATTCGTCTGTATACAATAACTTGCTACAAACTCCCCGTGATATTCCAGTTGCTGACATGAAAGATTTAAGCAATCCATATAATGGATATGGTTATATCGATGCAAATGGTCTAAACCATAGTAATGAGTATGGCTATTATGGAGCATATTCAATGAATCCATATTGGACATTGGCAAATTACAACAATTACAATAATGTAAATCGCATTATGGGTAATTTTAATGTAGGTTATAAGCCATTTGAGTGGTTGGATTTCAAAGAGCGTGTAGGTGTAGATCATTATACCGACCGTAGACGTTCAGAGTCTCCAAAATATAACTTTACGCCGATCGATAAAACTTCAGGTAATTATTCGACTGCTAATGATCTTATTGACAATGGAGAGTACCGCATTGATCAATACAATGTAACAGAGGTCATTCACGATTTCATGGTGACAGCTACGCATGAGTTTAATCAAGATTTTAAAGGGTCATTAATGTTGGGTAACAACATTCGTCAACGTAATGTTTCTAATTTAAGTACAGCGACAAACGAAAGCGGAGGTTTGGTACAGCCAGGTTATTATAATTTAGCTAACTCTAATGGACCATTGAACTTGATTGAAGATTCATGGTCAAAACGTCGTTTAGTCGGTGTTTACGCAGACTTGAACTTGTCGTACAAAAACTTCTTATATTTACAAGCTACTGCACGTAATGACTGGTCGTCTACTTTGCCTAAGAAAAACAATTCATTCTTTTATCCAAGTGTGAGTGGTTCATTTGTATTCTCCGAATTGTTAAATCCCGAAATTAAGAACATTCTTTCTTATGGTAAATTGCGTGCCAACTACGCAAAAGTGGGTTCGGATACGGATCCATACCAATTGTTGACAACATTCTCTAGAGGTGAAATCAATGGTGGGTTTGGAACAACAACATTTCCATTTGGTAATGTTTCCGCATTCATGTCGGGTTCTACCTTAGGAAATGCAGAGTTGAAACCTGAAATCACAACATCTGCTGAAGTAGGTGCAGAATTAGGTTTCTTCAAAAATCGCTTAACTGTTGATTTTAGCTACTACAATAACAACTCCAAAAATCAAATCTTAGCAATTCCTATTGCGAATTCTACAGGTTACGGATTCAATGTTGTTAATGCCGGTAAAATTAAAAACTCGGGTGTCGAACTTGCATTGCGTGGAACTCCAGTGAAAACTGAAAACTTTAGCTGGGAATTGATGGGTACTTTCACTAAAAACAACAATAAAGTTGTTGAATTGATGGATGGTATTGATCAAGTTTCTCTAGGCGGTTTCTCAGGTATGTCTATTGTTGCGGCAAAAGGTCGCCCTTATGGAGAATTTTATGCAGTAACCAATGCAACTGATGCCGAAGGTAGAACTATCGTTGACCAAGAAACTGGTTTGCCAGTATCAACTTCGGAAGCTAAATATTTAGGAAGTTACAATCCTAAATTCCAAGCATCATTAGGGACGACTGTCAATTACAAAAGTTGGTCATTGACTGCTTTGTTTGACATGAAACACGGCGGTGTATTCTATTCACGTACTAAAGATATCATGGCATTCACAGGTACATCTGCTGAAACAGGGGGGGAACGTTTTGGTCAGATCTTCCCTAACTCTGTTTACTTAGATGCAAATGGTAATTCCGTTGTAAATACGACAGCTACTTATGACAAAGTGGATTACTATCCATATTTGGAAGCAGGTATGAATGTAGTAGATGCTTCTTATGTGAAGTTGCGCAACTTGGCTATCTCTTATAAATTTAAAAAAGATATGCTAAAAAATACACCATTTGGAGATGTGACTGTTGGCGTGTTCGGAAATAACCTATTTATCTGGACGCCAAGTGAAAACAAATACGCAGATCCGGAAGTAAACTCTGCTGGTGCTGGGAATGCACAAGGTTTTGATTATACTGCTCAACCGTCTTTGCGTAACTATGGTATTAATGTGAAGGTATCCTTCTAAACTATAAAGAATAATAAAATGAACAAGAATATTAAAAAGTTTGTTTTTGCTGCATTGGTTGGATCCGTAGCATTTACAAGTTGTAATAAATATTTGGATGTTAACGAAAATCCAAATAATCCAGAAAAAGTAGAACCGAATTTATTGCTGCCGACAGTTGAAGCTTCATTAAGTCAGATTGTAGGTAATCAGCTTCAAGTGTATGGTGGTTTATGGGCTCAATATTGGACACAGGCTCCATCCTCATCACAGTATCAAACTATTGATCAGTATAATATCAAGAATACAGCTACAGATCGTATTTGGTCAACAATTTATAGAAGTGCTTTAAATAATGCTGAGATAATCATCAATTCAGAGAGAGGTGCTAATAACTATACAATAGGTATGGCGTATTTGTTGAAAGCTTATACATTGCAAGTAGCTACTGACGCTTTTGGAGATATTCCGTTGGATGAAGCTTTGCAAGGAGCGACTAATTTAAGTCCAAAGTATCAAACTCAAAAGGAGATCTACAATAGTATTTTCGAAAGTATAGATAAAGGTGTTGAATTGTTGAAAGGTAGTCTTGGTACTACACCGGGTGAACAGGATATGTTGTTCGGTGGTGATAAGGCTTCTTGGATTGCGTTCGCGAATACCTTGAAATTAAAAGCGTATCTACGTATTTCTAATGTCGATGCAGCTACCGCTCAAGCAGGTATCAAAGCATTGTATGCTACAAACCCTACATTCTTAAATGAAGATGTATCCATCACATTTACGACAACAGGTGGTAACCAAAACCCTTTCTATACAGAAATGGTCGGTTTAAAATATGTTCAAAATGTGGTTGCAAGTGGAACCGCAGTTAAAGCTTATGCGGCCAATAGTGATAAAAGATCATTTGCATTGTACAGCAGATTGTATAAAGCAGATAATGTCACATTGCAGGATACTGTAGCCTACTTAGAACAAGGCGACTTTAGAGGACAAAACACGAAGAAAGTTTCTGCACCTTCTCCAGTAACGGGCGCAAATGCGAAAAATACAGCGTCTGCAACTGCTCCTGTAAAATTATTCTCTATTTCTGAAAGCAAATTTTTGCAAGCCGAAGCTGCTTTGAAAGGATGGGGGACAGGAACCGTTTCAACATTGTACAATGAAGGTGTTACAGCTTCATTTGCCTATTTGGGTACAGAAGGACTGTCTTCTTATTTAGCTGCTGCTGGGAAATTTCCAACAGATGCCTCAAAACAATTAGAAGCAATCATTACGCAGAAATACTATGCAATGAATGGTTTCCAAAACTTTGAAGCATGGACTGAATATAGAAGAACAGGATATCCTACATTCTTGATTCAATCAAAAGCATCAATCTTGGCTAATGGTGAAATGCCTCAGCGTTTGTTGTATCCAAATACTGAGTTGACAACTAACTTAAACTATCCAGGTACGAAAGCGATTACCGTACCGGTTTGGTGGGATGTTAAGTAATCTTTTAGATTATATGTTTATAAAAGCGGCAATTTCGAAAGAAATTGCCGCTTTTATTTTTGGCGTTAAATTATGGAAAAAGCTGTATTTTCGTCCTTATTAACGTTGCTATATTTTATGAAAGGATCGATTTTAGTTTTAATAGTGCTTGTTTTGATAGGAGCTCATACGGAAGCTTTTTCTTCTAAAGCAAGGCGAGACGTGTTTATTAGCGATACGATAGTGAATTACTTTGATAAATCAGGAAATTCAGTTAAGACAAAACTAGCGTCTTACTCTTATCAATGTATTGTTCCTGTAAAAGATGAAGGGAATAGATTTTTTAATATTGTTAGCTATTATTCAGATACTGATTCCATAAAGTCCTTCGCTTATAGCCGTGATAGCACAGTTGGGTTTTTCGGGTGGAAGTATGTCGGGGAGTCGACAGTATACTATCCAAATGGACAGTTGAAAAGCTTAGAGAAATTTGATGCAGACGGTGTGCCTATGGATTCTTCATACTATTATTATCCGACAGGAAAATTGAAAATGCTCGTGACGCATATTGATACTGCACAAAATCCGTTTACGGGTTCGAGAATGACAAAACCATATTACTTGTTGTATATGGATTCTTTGGGAAATTATCTCTTGAAGCGCGGAACTGGATTCCTTCGACTGGATTATTCGGAGGGTGCTTATTTTGAAGGTGAGCTTAAAGATAATGAAAAAGAAGGTAGATGGGAAGGTTTTAATATGGGAAGTCATTATGAAGAGCAATATTCAGCTGGTATTCTTAAAAGCGGGAAAAGATTTCGTGCCAATGGAGAAGTGATTTCATATGATGCTGAGACAAAGGAATCGGCACCGATTCTTCCGCTTAAATTGAAGCAGTTTATGGAAGCCGTTTATCGGCAGATCGATATACCGGACAATTTAATTACTCAATTGAGGTCTAGGCTTATTAACGTGACATTTGTAGTCAACAAAGATGGTCGGCTCAGTAAATTTAAATATGATCAGGATATTCCTATTAAGGTAAGTAGCCAGATCACAACAGCGATTCAGGCTGTCGGTCCTTGGAAGCCAGGGAGACTGCAAGGAGAGCCTGTGGCAATAAATTATACCATTCCAATACGATTGTAATTATGTGCAAGCTCATTATTATTATCTAATGATATAAAGGGATACACGAGGCCTTTTGATGTAAGGGATGATGTCTAGGAAAAGCAGGTCTGTGATATCCGAAACTATGGTCGTAATATGCTTTAATATAGTTGTAGGATTGTCCTAGAGGAGGGTACAATATCCTCTATCTGTGCCATAATGGTGGCTGAAAATATCCTGAATTTTAATATGACTATGTTCGAGCATGTTTGATAATCGGTTTATAAGCAGCCTAATCTCTTTTTTTTGAATGAAATTGTAATTAGTAAGAATTGCATATGATTTAGAACTATTATAAATATCCTTTAAATTTTATCAAGCAAAATTTTGATCAAATGAGCTATTAGCAAATATTATATGGGAATATAAAGATGTGTCTTTAATAAAATTTGCATAACAAAGCTGAGTGGGATCAACTTACTCTTAAGATTAAATAGAATATGATTTGTAACTCGTAGGAAAATAATAGTGATAAGCTGTGAAAAAAGTAGAATAGGTATTGGTCTATTTTTTCAATGTTAAATCATTTTGAAGATATTTTTGATTGGAAATCATAATTTTTTATTTTTAACATGCTATCTAACTAGCTTTCTTCGAAGTTATCTAATGTTTTTATAACTTGCTATCGGATAGTTATATTAGTGCGAAAAGCTGTGTCAATAAATACTTTAATCTTGCTTTTTTGTATAACTAGCTTTTAGTCAATTTTCTTCGTTGACCAAACTTATTTTTTTACTGAATTAAATTTTGGAGTTAAAATATCGCTTTATTTTAAACTCTAAAATTTAGAGATACATCGACGTTTCCAGGAAAGGTGAATCTTCTAGTATATATACCTGTATTGTTACTTATCTTATTTTTTTAAAAAAAATAAGATATTCATTTTCAGTTTGTTGTAATAATTTGTGAATTAATTGTTATCACAAAGTTATGCTTGCATTGCAAATGTTAAAAAAAGTTATAATTTTGCCTTTAACATTTTTTAACATGTAGAAACAATACAAGAAGAAAAATGTTACTAACTATAACATATATATAAATTATTGGAAAGTATATTGCTAGCCAAAGTATTTTATCAAGAATAAACATTTTTTAATAAACGTAAACATATGAAACACAAATTACTCAGTTTTTTCGTGGGTAGTATGATTCTTACTTCTGTTGCATTTGCGCAAGAGAAAAAAGTAAGTGGTCGTGTTACTGGCGCTGATGGAAAGCCATTAGTGGGAGTGACGATTGCCGTACAGGGATCAAACATAGCTACACAAACAGATGAGAATGGAAATTATTCACTATCTGTTCCTACAGGTAAAATGATTGTGTTCCGGTCGGTGGGGTACGCCGATAAAACATTGATTGTAAAAGAAGCTCAATCTGCATTTAATGTCACTTTAGCTAATACGGATAATGCATTAGAAGAAGTTGTTGTAACTGCAATGGGCATTAAAAGAGAGCAGAGATCACTTGGTTATGCAGCGTCGACTATTAAGTCAGAAGAATTAACAAAAGCCAGGTCTTCAAATGTTTTAAATTCGTTGGCTGGTAAAGCTGCTGGCGTAAGGGTGAACGCTCAGTCTGGAACAATTGGAGGATCTACTAAAGTTGTAATTCGTGGTGTAAATTCTTTGGATGGAGGCTTTCCTCTTTATGTAATTGATGGGCTAACCGTAAGTGATGCGACTTCTGTAGGCGGAACTACAGCTAGTAATGTTGATTTTGGAAATCGAATGGGAGATTTAAGTCCAGACGATATTGAATCAATGACTGTTCTTAAAGGTGCTGCTGCGACGGCTCTATATGGTGCACGAGCAAAAGATGGTGCTATTATCATTACAACTAAGAGAGGCGCAAAAGGAAGTAGCTCCATTAGTGTAAACTCGTCATTACGCTTTGATAATCCACTAATTTTGCCAAAATTTCAAAATGAATATGCGCAAGGAAATCAGGGCGTTTATGCTTTAACCCAGACAAATGGTTGGGGACCAAATATCGCTGAAGTAAGTGGACAAAAATTTAAAAATTTCTTGGGTGAAGATGTCACTTTGCAAGCCTATCCTAACAATGTCAAAGATTATTTTCAAACTGGAACTTCTTTGATGAATAATATAGCATTTGCTGGCGGAGGTGACAACTCTGATTATCGGATTAGTTTTTCTAGTGCAAATGAAAGGGGAATTATTCCTGAATCGAAATTAGATCGTTATACTTTATCGATCAACGCAGGGAAAGACTTTAATCCTAAACTATCTTCTAGGTTTACAGGTTCATATACCAATCTAAAATCAGATGGTAGACCCGCCCAAAGTTCAAACAATACAAATGCAATTATTTCCACTATTTTTGGTCTACCGCGGACAGTAGATATTAACTTGTTAAAAAATAATTTTGAAAATCCAGAAACTGGTGATCAAATTTTCTTAAGTCCTAATAGGAACGGTAATAACCCTTTTTGGGTAATGAATTACAATAGAAATGGAAATACTGTAGATCGTTTTTTGGGAACATATACATTGACCTATAAACCTGTTGATTGGGTTACTATTAGTAATAATTTCGGTGCAGATGTTTATACAGAAAAGAGATCTCAACATGTGCGTAAAGGCACAGCGGGCTTCATGACTGGGAAATTTATCAATTATGACTTGTTGAGTAAACAATTTAATGATGATTTAATTGCTACAATCGAACAAAATAATTTGGTTGATAACTTTAAATTTAAGCTGATTGTCGGTGGTAATATTAATGAACGGACTACTCAAAGTACTAACGTTGAGGCCGTAGGTTTAACTATTGATCAATTGTGGAACTACACTAATGCTTCTAGTAAAACTCCTACTTTGGGCTATAGTAAAAGACGTCTTTTGGGGGCTTATGGTAACTTAAGTGTTAGTTACAGGGACTTTTTATACTTGGATGTTACCGGTAGGAATGATTGGACTTCAACATTGCCTGTGGCGAATAGATCATATTTTTACCCTTCTGTGGGTGGCTCATTTATTTTCTCAGAATTACTTAAAAATAAAGGTCTAGATTGGTTAGACTACGGAAAATTAAGAGCGAGCTGGGCTTCAGTGGGTAGTGATTTAGCTGCTTATAATTTAGACTATCAATATACTCCAACTTCTACAGTCTTTTTGCAATATGTTTCATCAACTGCAACCGTTTTCCCTGCAGGACCAATCGAAACAGCTTTTACCGCTCCAAAAATATTGCCCAATGCAAATTTGAAACCTCAAAAGCAAAATTCATTCGAAACAGGATTGGAAATGAAGTTCTTAAAGAATCGAATCGGACTTGATTTTTCATACTATAATAATGTAACAAGAAATCAGTTAATTCCTATCGATGTTGCAATCTCTACTGGTTATTTTTCAAAGTATATAAACGTAGGGGAGATTCAAAACAGAGGGGTTGAAATTGGCTTGAATATAGTACCTGTTAGAACAACAGATTTTAACTGGAGTGTAGATTTTAACTTTTCTAAAAATAAGCAAAAAGTCAATGAACTTGCTCCTGGATTGACTCAATATAGTTTAGCTAGTGGTTATAATGGTCTTCAGATCAAAGCAAGTGTAGGAGAAAGTTTTGGACTTTATGGAAGTGATTGGGCGAGAACTGATGACGGACAAATTATTATCGATAGTAAAACGGGATTGAAAACTGCCGTAGCAAATCAAAGATTGGGCAGTATTTATCCAGATTGGACAATGGGGATAAATAATACATTTAGCTATAAAGGGTTGTCTCTGAGCGCACTCATCGATATTCGTAAAGGTGGGAAATTTTTTTCAGGAACAGTTGCTAATTTGAGAGGTAGCGGTTTAGCTGCGGAAACTGCTAATCGTGATAAAATCGTAACGCCAGGTGTTGTTTTGTCTAATGGGGCATATGTTCCTAATACAAAAGAAATTAGCGCACAAGATTACTGGGTTTGGGAGGCAAGTACAACAAATACTGTATCCAATGTATTTGACGCAGGCTTTGTGAAATTGAGGGAGGTTAGATTTGCTTATGCCTTACCTTCAAGTATTTTAAAATCTAAATTTATAAAAGGAGCAGAAATTGGTGTTGAAGGTAGAAACTTATGGTTAATTAAGAGCCATGTTCCTCACGTAGACCCTGAATTGAATTTCTTTGGATCAGGAAGTGTAGGTGAAGGTGTCGAATTTAATAGTATTCCTTCAACAAGATCATTTGGTATGAATTTGAGATTAAACTTTTAATTATTGACATTATGAAATTGAAAAATAAAATACTGGCGGGGGCTTTAATATTAATGTCTGCCTCAGGCATAGTTTCATGTAATAAATATTTAGACATAAATAGTAATCCCTTAACAGCAACAAAAGTTGAACCCAAGCTATTATTTGGGTATGCCGTTACAGCTTGGGATGTAAGTAAAAATAGTGGTGACAGTTATATTGCATTGGGATTTCTAGGTCAAACTCTAGCATCAGGTGGAGATTTTTCAGATAATTGGGGATCTTCTAATTTATATAATATTAGTCCCAATTTTGTTGGAAATACTTGGAAAGTATATTATAGCACTTCTGGTAATAATTTGAAACAGGCTATAAAGATTGCAGAATCTGCAAGCCCAGTTCAAAATAATGCTGCTGCTCAATGTAAGATTATATTAGCCCAATTGATGTTTGAAGCCACCACGCTGTACGGCGATGTGCCTTATACTGAAGCATGGGATCCTGAGAGTTTTCCATATCCGAAATACGATGCGCAAAAGGATGTTTTAGAAAATATAATAAAACTTTTGGATGAAGCAACAGCACAAATTGATGCCAATAGTTCACTGAAAATAGCTGATTATGACGTCTTCTACAAAGGAGATTTAAGTCAATGGAAAAAATTGGCTAATTCAATTAAGTTTAAGACTTTAATGGTGATGGTGGATAAAGATCCTTCGAAAGCTGATGCAATTGGAAAATTAGCTGCAACTCCAGAGACTATGATAAATGCTGTGGCAGATACTTGGAAAGTGCCGTATACAACAACTGTGAATAATGAAAATCCAAAATATCGTCTTTTTCTAGGTGAAAATCCATTTACCTATGCGAATAAATTGGTGACAGATATTATGGTTCCAAAAAATGATCCTCGATTGCCAAGATATTTCGACTTGGGACCGGATTCAAAATCATATGTTGGTGTGTTGGCTAATGTTGATGCCGATAGTAAAACTTCTTTGATATCAAAATATTTATATAGGAAAGATGCACCATCTTTATTGCTTTCTTATCAAGAAATGCTCTTTTTGGAGGCTGAAGTATATGCACGAGGTTTAGGTGTTTCTAAGGATATGACAAAAGCGAATGATCTTTATAGGAAAGGGCTTCAAGCAGCAATGAATTTTTATGAGGCTGACCCAACTGCGGTGTCTGCATATCTTAATGCGTTGCCAGCCTTAAATACACTTGCTGATCCTCTTAAAGAGATTCATACTCAACAATGGATTGATTTAATGGATCGACCTATGGAGGCGTTCGTTCAATGGAGAAGATCAGGGACAGATGGAAATGAAGTTCCAAAAATGGAAGTTCCAAAAGGTGCTACATCCGGCCCATTATTTAGACGTTTTCCATTGTCTACAGATGAAACAGCTGCTAACCCGAATATTCCAAACCCACAACCGAAATACTACGATAAGGTTTGGTTTGATTTGTAGAATTTAATATTATCTATATTGAAGAGGCCGTCTCGTAAGTAATTACGGGACGGTTTTTCATTTGGTACAATTTTGAAGCTATGACTTTGGTTTATCCAGCTAAGTTAGATTTGATTTAGTCATTTCTTGTTTTTCTCCACTTTGAAGAGCTGGAAAACAGGTTAGAGAAGGTATTACGCCTTCCACTTTCTGAGGTTATGAGCGATTGAGAGTAATCCTATTTCGACTTCAGTCTTTATCATCCTCTTAAGCAGGAACCGTTTAAAGCCATGATTATTTTTGATCAATGGCCCTTTTCTTGCGATCACGGATCCCCTGCTCGCTCTTTATGCGCTTTCAATCGGTGATTGACTTCCACGATCCGGTTTCCTTTGATTTGTGACATTGTCCCCTCAACGGGCAGCCGTGACAGTTAAGGGCCTGGTAGCGACTGGAGACCTGCTGAAAATCCGAGGCCGTGCTTCTTTTGGTAAAGCCCATCAGGCTCATCTTTGGCCCCATATAAAGGTGTATCGGTCTGCAACCGATTCGATCTTCGTACCGTCTGTAAACAACGCTTCTTTCAACGAAACGATCCCTTCTTCGGCCAGTAAAAGTACAATCTGGGAGAAGATCTGCTTGAGGATATCGGAAAGCTTTTCGCCCCGAAAAAGGTTGATCGTATTTTGGTCCAGAGTTTTCATCCCGGATAGCCATATGAAGTAGATGTTTTGGCGAACCTGTTCTTTAAGCTTCTGGCTTGAATATGTATTGGTCAGGTATCCATAAACAAGAACTGTCAGCAGTATCTAGGGATGGCAGCTTGAGGCTCCGCCTCCTTTATACTTTCGATTGATCGGACGAATGTCTATCTGATCAATAATGACTAGTCCTGAAAAATCGATGCAGGTTTTCAGGACTAGTCAGATGGATACATTTTTCTATGCTATGATGAATCAATTCTTTCTCTTTGGTATTCTTAAAATCTGATTTAGTATCCCATTATTAAATAGGGTTATCAGATTAGAGACCGCTCTTAGATAGCTGAGTTGGCGAATATGCCACAGGCTATCAATTAGTCTTTAATTAAGGGGATATTGTTTTCGCATGTAACATCTTTTTGCGGAGCTAACAGCATGTTGTCACATTTAACATAGTTAGGATCTATCTGAGCCAACTTGCTGGATAACGCTTTATATTGACGATATTTAAGGTTCAAAGATGCCTGATTTTCAGAATCACCCCCCATTTGATGTAACACATATTTTAGTGTACAGTCTTTTACAATTGGTAGCGTTGACCAATTGTTTTCACCGTCGCAGCTTGGGTTAGTATAAAACGTTTCTAGTGTTGTTAAACTGGTATTTAATCGCTCTCGAACTTGCTCAAAAGTAAAATCCGTTGTCAAGAGAACTTTGGGACGACCATCAATACATCCTACTTCAAAATGAACCTCTGGTGGAATAGTATAAGCCAATTTAGGTCGGGTGTCTGCTTTTTGTGCAGCATCTAATAAGATAACATAAGCATCTTTTAATTTACTGTAATCGCTTTTAATTAAATTGTCGACAGGGAAATATTTATACCTTCCTTGGCCATCTATTATTGTGTCAATTTGCCAATTGCCTAGATTATTGCAGGAAGATTTTTTAATTAAATCTTCTATTTCTGTAAGTTTTTTGTCCGCTTTACTATATAGGTCTTGATAGGATTCATGATCTTTCTTGCAGGAAGCAAAAAGAACAACTAATGCAAATAGTTTACTTATCTTCATAATTTTAAAGTTTAATATTGTGATGTAGTTAGTAACTAGACGACAGTGGTCATATCTATGCTACATAGAGATCAAGTTTTTGCTACTATTTTTATACTAATTATAAAGTAACATTTCCGAAGTTATTACAGTCTATTCCCGTCAAAATATTCTAATGTATTAGCAAATATGAATAAAATCAATGATTTTTAACTTCTCTTGTGCGCCAACTTTAATTGAGGTGATTTTTTGTTTATTACCAAATCATTAATTTTATGTATATAAATTAATAGACTAACAATTTATTAATATTAACTTAATATTGAGAATCTATTTTTACGCCGTTGAAATGATGAGTCGCTGGACCAATAAAAACGATCTAATAGCCTTCATCATATCTGAAAAAATAATTTATTCTGCATGCTAATGAAAAAAGTATTTCTACTCACCGCTCTGATAGGGCCTGTTGTAGCTCTTGCGCAAAATAACAATGCGCCTTCTAGCTATGATCCGCACGATATCAAGATTACGGGATATCTACAGACACAGTTCC
Source organism: Sphingobacterium sp. (assembly GCA_031286695.1). Classification (GTDB taxonomy): domain Bacteria; phylum Bacteroidota; class Bacteroidia; order Sphingobacteriales; family Sphingobacteriaceae; genus Sphingobacterium. The sequence goes on from JAITTY010000017.1 coordinate 218,843, forward strand.
AAAAAGCGCAGTCTCCGGGAATTACTTCTTTTTCGGGCGGTGATTTTTCAAAGAATTCGGATAACAGATTTATGATCCGCAGGGGGCGTCTTAAAATTGATCGTGTGGATACATATTCCAGTATTGTCTTTCAATTGGATGCAACCCAGGATGGCGTACAGTTAATGGATGCCTTTATTCAATTGCGGCATCCCGATCAAAAGGGTCTGAGCTTAACCGCCGGTCTTTTCAATAGACCTTTTGGATACTCTATTGTGTATTCGTCGGGCTACCGTGATTTTCCAGAAAGAGCTCGTGTATTTCAGACGCTGATGCCTAGGGAACGCGACTTGGGGGGAATGGTAAGTTATCATCCCGGGGGTAAAGCTAAATTCCTAAACTTAGATCTGGCCTTGGTGAACGGTAGTGGCCATTCCGCTAAGGACTATGATTCTAAAAAAGATCTAATTGGTAATCTTGCTTTTAAATTTGATAGCCTCGCCGATAAAAAACTTCATCTTGGATTTGGTGGTTCATTCTATAAAGGGTCGGTCCGTAACGACACCAAAACCTACTATACGCCCAACAATAATGGGTATACAGCACATACAAGCGATGACAATGAAGGCAAGGCAATCGGCCGCAATTATTATGGGGCAAACTTACAGGTTGAATTTGATAATAGCTTTGGAAAATCTAGTTTCAAAACAGAATATGTTGCAGGTGACCAGCCAGGAGTCGCGGGAGGTGCCGATATCAAAGGACCTTATGCAAGTCGAAGTTTTACGACTCAGCCGACCACAGACCTTTATCAACGTAAATTTAACGGTTACTACCTTTGGTTAACACAAGAAATTGGCCATACAGGATTTACAGCAATGGTTGCCTATGACGTATATGATCCCAATACAAAGGCGAGTGGCTCAACGATAGGCATGGCTGGTAATTTTACCGCTGATGGTGATGTCAAGTTTAGCACGCTCGGTTATGGTGTCGCTTATCAATTTAGCAATAGGCTTAAATTTACGGTGTACAATGAACATATAACAAATGAGGCAACAAGTCTAACAAATTTTTCCACAGATATTAAAGACAATGTTTTTACGGCTAGAATGCAATACCGTTGGTAAAAGAAGGTCTGGTTTCTACATTTAGCAAGATCCCGAGGATAACTTTGTATCAAATCAAAATTGAACCTAAGCGATTCTTGATTGGTGATTTCTGTGTTATTTCAAATTCTGAAACGAAACTTAGATGTTTTTTCGAATACGGCTCAGTGAAGATGCGGTGATACCTAAATAGGAAGCTAGCATCGCTAATGGAACGCGATTGGCCAAACCGGGATAGAGCTTCAAGAAGAGCAGATACCGTTCTTTGGCGTCGAGGTTCAACATGGTATTCGCGGTTTTTAATTTGCTTTCAACAACAAAACCATAAAGTTTGGCCATCAACAGTGGCCAAACTTTAATTTCTTTTTCCAGCAGGGCGAAGTTATCGAAGTCCAAACTCCAGATTTCAGTGTCTGTCAGGGATTCTATATAGTCATTGGAAGGTGTTCGATCCAAGAAGCTCTGCAGATCGCCAATAAAACGACCTTCATAGATAAAATAACGCGTAAAATCGTCGCCTTTACTATTGTAATAGAGCGAACGGAATACCCCCGATTCCACAAAAGCAATGCTATTATTTACTTTCCCGCAGGCGACAAAATAGCTTGCCTTTGGGATGCTTTTTTTTTCAAAGGCCTGCCGGATGAGATTCTCTTCCCGCAAATCGAGCTGTCCAAATTTTCGGATGTATTCCAGTAATTGCTCCATTTTACTTTATATTATATAGCTAAGTTAATCAATTCCTCTCGTTGAGGGCCTGTTGAAAGGTACTTTATGGGAACCTCTAGTTCTGCTTCGAGAAACGTGATGAATGTTGCTAGCGCTTCTGGAAGATTTTTCGCCTGACTCACATTCGTCAGCACTGTATTCCATCCGCTCAGATATTTCCAGACAGGCTTAATTTCTTGATCCTTGCATGCAGGCAATGCCAAAGCAATCTTTTCACCCTTTGTTTCGTAATGGGTACAAACAGGAATCTCGGTTATTGTATTTAAAATGTCCGCTTTAGTCAATACAAGGTGGGTAACCCCATTCAACATGATGGCATATTTCAATGCAGGCAGATCGAGCCAGCCTATTCGACGTGGACGTTTTGTATTGGAACCAAATTCGCCTCCTTTTTCACGCAAATCGTTGGCAGTTTGGCCTGTTATCTCTGTTGGGAAAACGCCATGACCCACGCGGGTGCAATAGGCTTTTGTCACGCCGTATATTTTATCCACAAGCTTCGGTGATACTCCTAGACTCACGCAGGCTGCGGAGGCAAGGGTATTGGAAGAGGTAACATAGGGGTAACTACCATGATCGATGTCAAGTAATGTTGCCTGAGCTCCTTCTGCCAATACTTTTTGTCCATTTCGAAGCGCTTTATTTAGAAAGATTTCAGTGTCTGTAATCTGTATTTTTTTGAGGAAAATACATCCTTGCATAAAACTGTGATAAAGCTCTTCTAAGGCTGGCATTTCCTGTCCAAAATGTTGCAGTTCATTGTATTGACGATTTAAAATTTGATATACGTCATCCTTAAAATTGTCGGAATAAATATCCTCCACGCGTAGATTCTGTCTTTTTATTTTATCGGAATAGCTTGGAGCAATGCCATTCTTGGTCGTTCCTATCGTCCGATATAATGCAGACTCTTCCATATAGATATCCCAATACCGGTGAGTGGGTAATACAAGATGTGCTTTTTGGGATATCAAAATTCTATTTAAGAGATCTTGTTCCGGGATAATTTGCGCTATTTCTTCAATTTCTGTTTTCAAAGAGAGGGGGTCAATGACTACGCCGGTACCAATGATGTTTTTGATATGGGGAGAAAAAATCCCCGAAGGAAGCAGTTTTAGGGTAATCTTTTCGTCTTGATAATAGATACTATGCCCGGCATTTGCTCCACCATTGAACCGTGCGATAATGTCATAGTCACGCCCGATCAGATCGATAAATTTTCCTTTGCCCTCATCTCCCCATTGGAGCCCAATTAAAATGTCCATGTTGCTTTTGTCTTGAATTTATGTACAAAGCTAGGGTTTGAGAAGCTGGGGGCAATTGTCATTTGGCAAAAAGTGAAGCTTGATATTTTTGTGAAGTACCCTTGAGGCACATCGATTGAGTTTAAGCTTGTTTGTGTCCCAGCTGTTTTACTTTTTGTAGCCACTTATCCCGTTTAATAGGATCTGAGGTTTTGATAATGCCGATATAAGTAACTTTCACTGGCGATATTCCACAAAATAGCAGTGTCGATCTCTTTAGTTGGTTAACGCTGGGTTTACCGTAAACCAGTGTATAATACCAACTGGGTTGATCGAGTGTTGTAATGATCCGGGCAGATTTTCCCTTCAGTAATTTATCCCAAAGAAGAGAATTTTCCCGATATTGAAAAGCAAACCCCGGTAAAAAAAGTCTATCGATAAAGCCTTTCATGAGTGCTGGAAGACCGCCCCACCAAACAGGATGTACCCAAACTAAATGATCGGCCCACTTTATGTCTTCCCAGGCAAGAAGTAGATCGGGTTCGAGTTCTGTTCGTTTACGATAACCAAATTGAAGGTTAGGGTTGAATTTGAGATCGATGATATGAATTGTCCGCACCGCAGCTCCAGAAGCTATTGCGCCTTCTTGATAAGCATTTGCAACCCCAAAATTAAAGGATTCCCGATTCGGGTGGCCGTTGATGATAAGTATTTTTTTCTGCATGATGTTGTTTTACATCACAAAAATAGAATTGGCCAACCTCTTTTTACAGGACAAATGTCTAAAAAGAAATTTCGCTGCGAATACGGCTTAGGTGACGTTGTGTAATGCCCAAATAGGAGGCGAGGTACTGTAATGGAAGCTGTTGGATAAACTCAGGGTGATTTTTGATCAAATTTGCATACCGTTGGGAAGCGGTTTCTTTTTGCAATTGGAATACACGTTTTTCGAGTTCAAGATATTGTTCCTCAGCAACCATTTTAAGATACTTTGTCCATTTTAAACTGTCTGTAGCAAGTTTGTCAATTGTGTGCTTTTTGATGGTCCAAAGCTCAGCAGAAGTAATGGCCTGCATAGTCTCGGTGCTTGGTCCTCCTGTGATAAAAGAAGAGTACGCTGCTATCCAGGTATTGGGAAAGCGGAAACAATAGGTGATATCTTCCTTGTCTGCACTGCTATAATAGGAGCGAAAGATACCCGATTGTATAAAGGCTACTTCATGACAAGGTTGATCTTCTTTGACAAAAAAATCGTTTTTATTCAGCTTCTTGTATTCAAAAAGCTGAATAATTTCATTGATCTCTTCTTCCTCGAATAGACGCAAAGACCGAAAATATGCTGCTATCATGTCGTCCAAACTTAACTAAATTGCGGTATTAATGCAAGATAAATCCAATAGGGCCAGCTTCAAAAGGTCAATATCTTATACCGGCTAATGATTAAAAATGAGCACTTCTATTGCGCATCAATTAGAATTGCCAATTGTAGGCACATGTGATCAGAACGATTGCTCCAGGCGTGGTTTGTTCCACGTTGGATAACAATATCGCCCGCATAAAGCTTGGTTTCTTCTGTATCTGTTATGAGATAAATCTCGCCCGAGAGAATGACGATATAATCCAAGCTTGTTGTTTGATGCATGAGGGGATGAGGTTGACCGACCGGAGCTTCAATCCCGAGTTCTTTGTCCGGAGGAATCTGAACATAGCGAAAATAAGTTCCATTTTTGATGACCTGTGGTATTGCTGAATTTTCTATTGGGTTTTCCTGCTCAAATTTGGCGGGCATTTGACTAGTTTGCCAGATATCTGAGATAATAAGGTTTGGGAAGTGCTCAGAAACATTGTCGACCAAGGCATCCATTTGTATAAAGGACTTGCCAGCTTGTGTGCCTGTCACGATTCTTCTAGGTATGGTGTTCATTGTCTTAGTTATTTTTTCTTGTCTATTTAATAAATTGATGTCGTATCTCAATCTTTTCGGTTTTAATATGACCGATACAATGCGTAGGTAATCGGAAGATTTTCTTCTTGCATAATTGATTTGACAAATCTACTTTTCATTTACTATATATTTGTTGCTAGTTAACAAGTGGTAACTAGTAGAATTTAATGGCAATATGGATAAAATTTTAGACGGGAATCAACAGCGGAAGGTAACCTGTTCGGAAGAACTGCGCGCTATGCGGGATGCATTAGATATTTTGGGGGGTAAATGGAAATTGATGATATTGCGTTATCTGGCGAATCGGGAACTGCAGGAAATCCATTTCAAAAAAATGGAACGAGAAATTCAGGGAATATCTGCTAAAGTACTTACAAAAGAACTTCGGGATCTTGAGTTAAATTTACTGGTCTCCCGTCGATCCTCTAAAGATCCTGTAAAAGTGTTTTATAAAATCACGGCTTATGGAAAAAGTGTATTCCCGGTCACCGAATCTCTAGTCGATTGGGGGCTGGAATACCGAGAAAAAATGAAACAGGAGATTACAATAATATCCAAAAAGTAATTTATTTCGATTGAATGATCATTTTTTTGATGAGTGAAATTTGACCGAGGTGATAATAGCTATGTTCTATTACAGCTTCAATATTTCGGAGATAAGATCCATATTTTTCATCAATAAAAGGTTGGTCAAATTGCTCTTCTTCAAACGTGGTAATACTATCGGCAAATGCTGCCGCATTTTTTAGGAATTTATTTACAAGGGAGTCCCAATCTGCTTTTGATGCGATGACAGGAACATCAAAGCTGTATTTATCACTTATTTCCAACTTACCACGCTCAAATGCAGTTAGTAGCCCCTCTAGGTAATAATTGATGTGGTAAGTTAGCGCAGCAATGGTATTCAAGTTATTTATTTTGAATATGGCCTGTTCCCAGGTGGTATCCAGTAATTGTTCCTGATAATTGGTATTCGCAATCCAGTGTCCATTCAGTAAAACTTCGCGCAACCTGTTTGCGATAAATATCCGTCTTTCCATTTTCTCTTAAAATTTTTTAATGATCGGTTTTTGCTCCTCTCTCTGGCAAATAGGTGTTTTTTTACATTTTATAATCGCCTTAGGGGAATCTTATTGATTTCCTATGTCCAATTTACATACAATTTCCTTATTCTTCATCTTTGGTTAACTTCTTGTTAATAAGACTTTTCTTTTTTTGTATAAAGTCATTGTTACCAAAATATCATGTTTGCACTAACCGGAAAAGATTTAAAAAGCGTTTGGGACCAATTTGTGGAAGATGAGAGTGAAGAATCATTTTATACTTTATACAAACATTACCACCATTATCTTTCTTATTTGGGATTGAAAAAGAAAATGTCTGTTCAACGCGTCCAGGATAGTGTAAATGATGTGTTTTTACATCTTTGGGAGAAAAAAAACAACAATCGACAAATTCGTAACCATCACAATTATATTATTACGGTATTCTTCCAAAAGCTTTTCCGAAAGGAATCACTGCACTTGGCGGATATGGATTTTGAGGAGGAATTCTATGACCCTGCGATTTATCAGTCCGTTGAAGAGCAACATATTCGTAAAGTTACAACAAATACTGTTGCTCAGCTGGTTCAAGAGCATATGGAGCAATTGGGCACGAAGCAGCAGCAGGTAATCTATCAACGTTTTTTTCTCGATCTTTCTTATCAGGAGATCGCCGATGCGAATCAGGTTTCGATTCATACCATCTATAATACCATCTATAAATCGCTGGAAAAGATAAAAAATAACCTTTCTAGTGAACAAGAAATCTTCCTTAAAGTAGCCGTAGGCTTACTCTCTTCATTTTTATTGATTTTTTCTTAAAAACGAGTAGTGAAAAAATGATGTCCCGTGCTCTATTGTATAAATTACGATTAGAGTAGTATGGACGAACTTAATTTACAAGCACTGTTGCTGGATGAATCTTTTGTGAACTTTTGCAGGAGAACGAATAAAGAGGACATCGAAAAATGGGAGAAATGGTTACAAAAATATCCTGAGCATAGAGAATCTATTGCGGAGCTGAAGGATGTTATTGTGGCTATGGGGCACTATGCGGGTGAGCTATCCGTCCAAACAAATTATGCGCGTTTACAGTCGCAGATAAAAAAGCGTTCTAACCAGCACCGTTTTGCTACAATTGGTACAACAGTCTGGTTTAAAATCGCAGCTTTCCTTGTTGTAGTTGGCGCTATTTCATTGTTCTTATTTCGACAACAGCTGATTCCAGAGCCCTCCGAAAGTGCGCAGCAGATTGGTTCTCCGGGCAAGGATGCCGCTTTGTTAACATTGAAAGATGGTTCGATTGTCTCTTTGGTTGATATAAAGAATGGAAGTGTTATTGCACTTCAGGGCGGTGTGGAAATACAAAAAAATAAAGATGGTGAGGTAATTTATAAGGCAGTAGAACAGGGGCGGATTGCGAGCAATGCCATAAATACAATAACAACCAACCGTGGAAACCAGTATCAGATCATATTGCCCGACGGATCCAAAGCTTTTCTCAATGCAAACTCAACCTTGACATATCCTCTAAAATTTGATCTAAATGAAAGGTCGGTGCGTATGACAGGGGAGATCTACTTTGAAATAGCAAAAATTGAAGTAGGATCGGAAGATAAAAAGCGAATTCCTTTTTATGTGGAAACCTCAAATCAAAAAATTGAAGTGCTCGGTACGCATTTTAATGTCAATGCCTACGAAGATGAGCCTGCTACAACAACGACCTTACTGGAAGGAAGTGTTAAGGTTATTTCAAAAAAGAGGAATGAATCTGTGCTTTTGAAACCTGGTCAATGTGCTTTGTTAAATGAAACTTTACATGTTGAGCATGTGGATGTTGCTCAGGAAGTAGCCTGGATAAACGGTGATTTTGTATTTAAGGGAGAAGAACTGGGAAGTCTATTGCGTAAAATTTCGAGATGGTACAATGTAGATGTTGAATGTCCAGAAAGGCTTGATAAACTAAAATTTGATGGTATGGTATCCCGTTCTCAACCGCTGAGTACAATCATCGATATGTTGCAAACTACAGGTAAAGTAAAATTAACACTAAATGGAAGGAGGCTTATTGTGATAGATTGACCTATCTAATCTACGGTAAGCTGGATAAAAACAACCAAAGGTGCTGGTAACACCTTTGGTCAATGTGTCAAGCTTATCGATAATGTTGCGATTCACTAATCATCAAATAATATTAACAACAACAAATATATGAGTTTTTATCAATGCATGCGTGTTATGAAAATCACCATGATATTATTAACTTGTTTGTTGGTGAAAGTCAGTGCGTTTACTTATGGTCAACGGATTACACTCCACAAACAAAATAGCAATATCCCTACTGTTTTAAGAGAAATCAGGCAACAGAGTGGCTATGACTTTTTTTATGACGCGGATCTTTTTAAGAAAAGTAATGTCGTCAGTATCAACCTGTCAAACGCTTCTATTGAAGAGGCATTGCATGCTTGTTTTACGGGGCTCCCTTTTCGTTATGTTATCAAAAATAAGTTAGTGGTGTTGACCGCTGATCCACTGCCGGAAAGAAGTCCCTTAGTCATGCGCCAACAGCTACAAATAAAAGGACGGGTAGTTGATGCACAGAGTAAAGCCCCTTTGATAGGTGTGTCGGTGAAATTAAAAGGGTCACGATCGGGGACGACAACGGACGCATCAGGGAATTTTTCCATAGCCGTTTCGGAGAATAGTGTCTTAGTAATTTTTAGCCTTATTGGCCATGAACTGAAAGAACAGACTATTCATGTGGCAGATAAGAATGTAATCATCCAATTGCGGGCAACTTCGACAGCTCTGGAAGAGGTGGAGGTAAAAGTGCAGGCACGCGTAAAAGCAAATACGGAGTCCGCGGTATTGGATGAACGCAGAAAAGCCGCGATCCTACAAGATGCAATCTCTGCTGAATTGATCGAAAGAACGGGAAGTATCACCACGACACAGGCACTGCAAAGAGTTACGGGAGTCACTGTGACGGATGATAAGTATGTAGCGGTGCGCGGTCTTGGAGACCGTTCTGTTATTGGTCAGTTGAATGGTGTCCGTTTAGCATCTTCCGATCCAGATCGAAGCACGATCCCATTAGATCTTGTCCCAGCCTCTTTACTCGACAATATTACTGTATATAAAACCGTAACGCCCGACAAGCCCGCTGACGCAGCTTCTGGTATTGTCGAATTGAAAACAAAGTCCGTTCCCGACAAAATGACTTTTGAAGTGATCGCACAGACGGGACTAAATTCAAATATTGGGCTTGGCGGTCAATACAATAGTTTTTGGAATAGCGAACTGGGCGTTTTGGGAACGAAAATAAACGGGAAAAATCTCTCGTCAGATTTTTTAAATCTCTCTAAGCAATATCCTGGAGGTCTCTCTTCCATTCAGCGTCTGATTGCAAACAGTAATTACAGTCCTGAAGCTCATCAAGAAGTTAACCGAATAAACGGTATCATGCAGGGCTTTGACCCTGTAATGACGAGTTCGTATAAACGGGCTCCGCTGAATCAATTGTATTCGGCAACATTTGGCAATAGCTATGGATTATTTGGCGGAAAACACCGACTGGGAGTCATTTTGGGTGGTAATTATTACCGTCGTACTACTGATATAAGCGGCGGTGATTTAACTCAATATAGTATTTATCAAGGTGTAGTAACTGGCAATCCCGATATTTTTAGTCCGCGTAATATCCCCAATTATATTACCCCGAACAGTTTGTTTATGGGTAAATACCAAACATATAAGGAGAATACCGGTACAGAAACACTTAATTATGGGACACTAGCCGGGTTAACTTATCGTTTTAATCCGCAACATGAAATCAGCATGCAATATCTAGGAAGTTGGGGTGGCGAATCCACGGCATCCAATCTTTCAGGACGTTACGAATATACGGGCTTACCGGGTGAGGTGCGTAATACCACCTATTCTTTAAAGCAGACTTTCCGTAATTTGAATACGTTTAATTTACAGGGGGAGCATAAGTTTCTTAAAGGAGGCTATTCGCCACGTCTAAGTTATAATGTTGCTTCATCTCGATCAAAACAAAATGATCCTGATTTTCGTTTTGCAAGCCTTGTGGATTATACACCCCGAGGTGGTGGCTGGTATGACCGACCTATACCAGGAGCTATTAATGGAGAAACCACTCAAAAAGTGTATTCGGAGCATTTGTATGCGCTGATGTCGGGTTATGTAAATGGCTTTGGAACCTATGGCTTGATGCAGGCCGAACCGAATGGCCGTAGATGGCGTAATCTAGATGAAAAAAACTATAATTATAAAGCTGATCTCAGCATTCCGTTCCGTTTTTTTGGACAAAAGCAAGAGTTTAAAACTGGAGTAAACTATTTGTTCCGGGATCGCAATTTTACGGAAAATCAACTGTTTTTACCCGGTTCAAATTTTACAACCAATAAATCTGTTACGCTATATGATGCTGAAGGTAATTTGGATCGATTGGTCAGCAATGAATTCGTGGGAATTAAAGTGCCTGCCCCAGCTCAAGGGGAAGGTATGATGCCGATAGGTGGATTTTTGTATAACAGTCAAAAATCGCCCAACAATTATACGGGTTATTTCGAGACGAATGCACTTTATGGCATGGTGGATCTAAAATTGACAGAACGATTCAGAATGGCCGGTGGTGTACGTTTTGAAATGACCAACATAGGCTCTTCCGTAGATACCGCTGGTGTTTTCTTAGATCCTTCTTTGACGACAGGAGCGAATGGCGAGGCCGCAATTCCCTTAAATCCCATTAATCCAAATTCTGTTTATAAAACGGGATATAAACCATTCTATTCTGTCAATGCTACATTCACCTTGAATAAGAATATGAATTTTCGGGCTGCGTTCAATACGACATTGGCTCGTCCTGAACTCCGGGAGATTACCAATGTTTTTGAATTTGATGCCTTCCAGATGGGGCTTGTCGTCGGTAATCCTAACCTGAAAAATCAATATACGCAAAATGCGGACTTCCGTTGGGAATGGTTCCCGGCGAAAGGCGAGGTGATCGCTGTTTCTGCTTTTGGGAAGCGGATCGAAAATCAATTGGTCAAAGTATTTAATCTGAAGACAGCTGGCTTAGCGGCTACTTATCCGGAGTTTCCGACGATTCAATTCCAAAACGATCCAAATATCGGTAAGGTCTGGGGAGTGGAATTGGAACTCGTGAAAAATTTGGGAATTATCAGTGACCCGCTGCGTAATTTTTTCTTGGGAACTAATTTATTGCTTGCACAAAGTGAAATCAAGAAATCTGAAGAACGCTATGAAGCTAACCGCTCACTGGACCGCCATTCGCCAAAAAATAGTCCACTATTTGAACAGGCTCCTTATTCAGTCAACGCCTGGCTGAATTTTGACAATGAAAAATCAGGCACTGATTTGACCTTGACGTTTAATATGGTCGGTGAGCGCTTAGTTCAAATCAATCTAACAGGTGAACCTGATCTGTATACGCAGCCTGTCCCATACCTTGATTTTGTGTTTTCCCAACGTATCAACAAGCGTATCCTCTTTAAAGGATATGCAAAAAATATCATGAACCCAGCTATTAAAACGGTGTATGCAAACCCGGAAACAGGTGGTAAATGGTATGGAAATGAGTACATCAACCGTAGCTTCAAACGAGGATCTGAAGTAATGGTAGGTTTTACATATAATATATTGTAGCTATGAGATATAAGATATTTAACGTTATTTATAACTCTCTCATGTTGTGTGGGCTCGCTTCAACCGTATTAACTTTTACGGCTTGTAAAAAGGATAAGCTGGATATGAAGGTTGATAATAGAGCAGTGACGGAAAGCAGGTCCTTATCACAAGCGAGAATCATTAATTTTGGTGAATATAACCAAGTCATTGCAGGGACTGACAGCCTGACTAATTTTATCACGCGGAATTCAACTGATCCAGACTACTACAAGTATCCCGGGACACGTTACTTTCCAACAGATGGACGTTTAGGGAAAATGTGGACATTACCGCAGGACCTATTTGACAAAAATAACCAGGTCAGTCTAATGATAGGTACGCGGAATTATCAAGGAGTGGGGAATCGAGATTTGAAACTGACTGCTGTGGATGATTATACGAAGCCGACTGACTATTTTCTGCTGCCCAGTAATTTTGTGGCTGGCATGAAAGATATGGTTGCTGTGCCCCGTGGTGTTTCACTTCCGTCTAAACCAGATCATTTTAAAATTAGGATCGTTAATCTCGGTGTAAAGATTTCTGAGATTATCCTTGGCCCCAATGGTGGACGCGAGGATATCAATGGACCAGTTTCCTTAGCCTATGCTGATGGAACTTTAGTTCATAATAAAACCAATAATGTAAGTAGCGAAGCGGTCGCATCGGATTACATTGAATTGCCTTACGGAACATACCAATTTAAACTGCTTTTAGCAGATGGACGTCAAATTCCATCTTTAGGCAGTGAATCGCACAATTATACGTTGATTGATCCGGCAAGCTCTACGATTCCAATTACTTATGACAAAGTAAGTAATTTACATTATGCACCTATTATGACATATCAGCCCGGAGGAGTGTATACTATTGTCGTTTCTCCTCGGCGTTTTGGTTACTTTATGGATGAAGTGGATAATACGGCTGATGTCTTCCAAAATTCTTTTCAGATCATCACTGACGTTACTCCTGAAGCCAACCGTACTTATTTTCGAGCGCAGGCAGTCAATGCGTATCAAAATCAGGCTGTAAACTTTAGTATTGCGGGAAATTCCATGGGCAATAATGTGTCATTTGGAAATGCCTCCAGCTATATCAATCTGGTTCAAGGGGAGTATACCATTGAAGCGAAGGATGCTACGGGTAAAGTGCTAGCGACCACGAAGCAGTCTTTGCGTGCTGCGCAGAATTATACGTTTTGGTTGCACCCGACGGAGCAGGGCAATCCAAATATATTGGCCGTCGCAAATGATTTGAGTGGTGTATTGCCTCGAGGTTCTGGGGATGATGCTACTTTCAGTCGCTATGAAAATAACTTTTATTTTTTTAAACGTTTTTTAAATCTTTCGGTCGGGAACCCCTATGTCACCTTTACCTTGGGAAATGGACAGGGGGCTGGACAGTCTTTTGATAACGTGGAAGCTGCGCAAAACTTACAACCTGGCGTTCCGAAGATAGATCGCCCTTACTTGCTGATGGGTGAATACCGAAATCCGTTCGAAATTCTAGCTTATCGATCTACACCAAATATGATTCCCGGTGTTTGGGCCGATGACATCCCTGTATTATCGAGTGAGGTATTTATAGCCAATAAAAATCTATATGATCATGTCAACAGACCTCGACCAGTGCAGGAAGCTGGTGTATATACGGTTGCTTTGATTGGTAAGAGTGCCAGTAGTGCTAGTCAAAATGATAAGGCAAAAATGATCATTGTTAAACATAATAAATAAACGAAAGCCATGATGCGTGAATTGATACAATCTAAAGCTGTTCTTTTCTTTTTACTTTTTATACTGTGCTGCTCATCTTGTACGAAAGTCGATTATACAGAAATTAAGGATCCGGCTTATCTGCGTGTATTTAACAACTTAAATTATTTACAGACGATGGGCAATAAGGATGAAAAACTACCTTATTTCTGTCTATTGATCAATCCGACGGTAGACGCCGATGGTACAATTACAGGCGGGGAGATCGTCGGCGATTTCCTCAATAAACGAGATGCCTATGCGCCACCCTATCCTTCGCATATCGGAAATAGCACAACGGTGGATAATCCCGAATTTCCGGGAAAACAAAATGTGTTGGTCGCTCCAGTATTGAACGGGTTTGATCTAAGTAGCTGGGCTCAGGTGCCATCGGGTGACGTGCGCGTCATGTTCGCTTACCGTCCCAAAAATGAAATCCCTTTTCTAAAGCTTGAGCGGCACCTCAGACAGGATATATTGATCGATACTGTTTTGAATTTGGGTAGCAAAGAGGTCTATACCATGCATTTACTGCAGACCGATTTTAACACGAAGGCACACGGTCTTGTCGTTCGTCAGGAAAATTTTCATAAGTTGCCGCTTTCGGACTCCTTGGTTTATGTGAACTTCTATAACATGAGCGCGAAGGGCTTTGTGGATGCGGACGCAAGCCTGAAAGACAATGACTATCGCTTGCGCAGTTTTAAAGGTGGTATCCAGGATGACATGAACGTCTATTTTTCCTTATATGAAACTGAAGCCAATTTAAATCATAACGGAGCCACGATTCCAGGCTTTAAGGGGAAATATTTAACCAATCTAAAACGGGAGACGAATTCGACTGCCGTAAGCCCATATGTGAGTTTCCCACTCTGGGCCAGTACGCTTGGTAATCGGATTTATACACCTATTTGGCAACGGTTTGAATTTCTTGCTCCGGGAATCGATATTACCGCTAATCCGATATTTCCTTCCGAGTCAGAGACCGGCGGAAACTGGGCTGTGGTCAATTGCCTGCGAAATGGAAAGATTGAATTACAGAGTAGGGATAATGGAACTATCTTACCGAATTTGTTGGTCAACGTACACTCGGGGATAAACAATCCGCAAACCTTCGCTACGGTAAATACGATTGAGGTTGTTAACGGTAGGGTATACTTGACCACCATACAGCGTAAATATCCGGCGCCGATTTATTAGTAGCGGGTTCTTTTATATAAATGATAGATATGATAACTAGTATATTTTATTTGGCCAAATTTTCAAGCAAGATAGTACACTTACTTGCAATTGCATGTTGCTTATCAATGCTCTCCTGCGATAAGCCTGATCTGACGGTGGAGAAACCGAATGAAAATCTTCGTCCAGCTGCGGATTTCGTTAACAATAACTTTGAAATGACCTTGTTTAGTGCTGCACTCAAAAAAGTAGGGCTCTATGAAGAATTAAATGGAGCGGGGCCGTATACACTATTGGTACCCACTGATGAGGCTTTTAATGAGGTCGGTGTTTTTCGTGCTTCCGATTTTGACAGCATGGATCAGGATAGTTTAAAGCGTGTGATGAGCTACCATATTCTGCCGAGGCGTTTACGCGATCAGGATATCCCTATTAATTCTGCGGATATCCGATACAAAACAATGGAAGGATCGGAACTGTATGCTACATACGCAAATTATAGCCCCGACGGTAATAATGTGGCCAACAAGCTTTTTTTCTCGGGGGCACAGGCAACACGTAAAGACGTGACACTCTCCAATGGGGTACTGTATAGCATAAGAAAACTGATGAAACCACAATTTGAGGTATCGCTGCAGGCTTGGTTGATCGCTCGTAGCGAATACAGTGTTTTCATTGCTGGTCTTAAGAAATTTGGCTTGTGGGACCAATTGGCTGAGCATGGCCCCTACACGGTGTTTGCACCGACCAATGATGCCTTGGCGAAGATAGGTATTACCGAAGAAAGTTTGGGTGAATTGAAAACTGAGGGCTATAATGGAGAGATGCTGTTTGGATGTTATGTCATCAAGGGCAAGCATTTCTTTGTTTCGGATTCAGATGCATTTGCTACGATTGCGACAGATGGTGGCTATATGCGTCTGGCAGGAGACGGAGTGCGTGGTATCCAATTCGGTTCCACGGTGTTTTTTAATAAGATTACCTATACCCTTACGCTATATAGTGTTCCATCGATAAGTGCTGGGCGAATTGAGGCTAAGGCGGAGTATGATGTGGAGGCCAAAATGGATTATTTGTGCAGTAACGGTGTAATTCATAACCTGGAACAAGGTTTTATAACAGTTGATTTAGCCCAAAAAGATGCATCGCTATAAATACAAAAAAATGAAAAAGAGATATTTTTTGAGTCTAATAGGTTTTTTTACAGTGCTTTTGATGTTTTTTGCTTGTAAAAAAACAGAATTTATGCCGGCAGCTGAGGGCGAGCAGGTCGCTTATGAGCCGGAGGCTACTGAAACTGTAGTCCAATTGCTGGAAAAATCAACAGATGCCAGTTTATTTAAGCGTGCATGGGAAAAGAGTACCATGAAAGAACGTTTGGCTGAAATAGGTGCCAATACTCGTTATACACTGCTCGTCCCAAACGATGCGGCGATGACCGCAAGTGGACTGACAGCATCGGTTCTCGAACAGATGAAAGGAGCAGATATTGATAGCCTGATTTTGTTTTACACCATGTTAGGACAATTACGTGCAGATCAGTTGAAACCCGAAAGCCTACCGGTTAAAAGTATGTTGGACAAACCTGGACTCTTTGTCAATCATTACGAAAATCCAAATTCAAGTTTTTTTGACCTGTACCAATTTAAGCACTATCTCGCTGTAAGCGGGAATGAATTGTTGGTAAATGGAAAATCCAAAGGTAATTTGAATTATAAAATAGCCGTAGATGGCGGGATTTATTTCATGACGGCTACCATTGAAAAGCCGACGAAAACAGCCATCGAAGTGCTTGAGGATGATGATCGATTCAGCTGGTTTGTCGAAGTGATGAAAAAATTGGATGATCAATATGCTGAACCTACGATTGTTGCTTATCGCGACCTGTTCGGTATTGAGCTTACACCGGAAGATTTTTGGGCTAGCTATGGTTATTTGCGTGAACGGTACAGAACCCTGTGGACGATCGTTCCCATGCCTAATCCGGAGTATGCGCGGCTAAATATCAATATTTCTACCTTATTCGCACCCACAAACGATGCATTTAAACATGCTGGCTTTACTTCTGTAGCAGCTGTTTTGGCTTTTAATGAACGCCGCGGAGATGTACGTTTCGATATGGATACATTCGGGCCGGCTGGGAGTTATCCGATGGATACAGTTTTTAATTATCATCGTGATTGGGGACGTATGTTTGCCCCCAAAGATCCGAGCTATGGGCTTGGTGCACCTAATTCGACAGTGTTCTTTAGCAATGACCTCCGTTCATCCGAAATAAACAATTATTATGTCAACCTGGGGGGCAATGCTTCATTGGATTATGCCTATCGAATGCCCTTTCTTTTTTCTCAGAATAATGGACAGTTGCAAATGAAGATCAAGAATGCCGAACAGTCCCCGATCAATATAGTCGGCGGAGATATCAATAGTCTCAATGGACCTATTCATGTGGTAGATAATCTATTCCTACCCAAAGGATTTAATTTGAAATAGAAGATGAAACGATTGACAAAATATTATATACACTTGGGTTGCTTACTATTCATAGCATTCGTAATTGTAGCTTGTAAAAAAGATGAGAAAGCAACTGCTTTCGATAACAATAAAATCAATTTGGTTATCGCAGATAATTTTAACCTTTCGAGTTTTAATGCTGTGTTGCGCAAAAGCGGATTGGATCGGGTGTTGCAGGAGGAAAAAGGGCCATTTACCATGCTGGCGCCCTCCGATGCGGCGTTTGCAAAAGCTGGTTATAATGGACCTGCCGTTGTATTGGGTACAGGTCATGCGATCATATCGTCTATCGCAAACTATCATACGCTAGATGGCAAATACGAACTCAATAAATTACCTTATCTGTTTAATCAGGAGTTGGTTTCTCGCGGCGGAAAGATGTATGCTACGCATTGGATAAAAGGCGTAGATACAGTATTGACCCTCAACGGTGCACGTGTGTTGTCGGTTAACTTACCAGCATCGAATGGATTGGTACAGGTACTTGACCGCATGTTGATACCTTATGTACATGATGTAATCAGCGAAGCTATTTCAGCCGATAGCGATATTACGTTATTTGCTCAAGCATTAAAAGTGTCTGGTCTATTGGAAACCATGCGTAAGGGAGGTCCATACACTGTTTTTGCACCGACGAATGCAGCAATGTCAGCTCTTGGTTATACGAGTGTTCAACAAATCCAGGGAACAGATCCGATAGTGTTAAAAGCAATGCTGACTTACCATATTGTAGAAGACAGACGATTTATTTACGATTATATCTTAAGCACAGGTGCTTCAAACATAGCACAACAGGGAATGATGGACGGGAATAGCATAACAATCAGATTGCTACCCAATAGCAGTGCTCCGGGATCTTTTACTGGCATTGCGCTTCGTGGTACTGGAAATACAAGTGATGTGACTTTGGTCAAACAGGATATGTTGACAGGAAATGGCATTCTTCATGTGATCAACGGAGGCCTACGCATTACACAATAACCAATTCAAAATAGTTTAAAAAGAAAACTGATGATTAAGCATCTATTGGTGGGAGTTGATCGCGGACAGTGGAAATGTCCTATTTGGCTTACCCATATAAAAATAATGATCTTTTGTGCTTTACTTTTGTTAGGCAGAGAAGCTCTTGCTCAAGAAACTTCCGGGGCATTGACCGGACAGGTTCGTAATGGCAACGGTCAAGGCCTGGCCGGCGTATCTATTACAGCAGTTCATACGCCGTCAGGGACACGTTATAGTCTTTCAACGGACAAAGATGGGCGTTATACACTGGATAATTTACGTATCGGTGGACCTTACAAGCTCACGGCAAGCATGATTGGAATGCAGACAGATACCCGGGATGGTATTCAGGTTCGTCTTGGTGGGGCGCAACAATTGGATTTGGTATTGACCGATGGTAACCAAGCACTAGCAGAGGTTGTCGTATCGGCGCGTGCGGTAAAACAACGAGCGGATACTTATGGCGCAGGCAAAACCATCAGTGCTGATCAGGTTCGCAATATGCCTACTATTTCTCGCTCAATTACAGATGTAACACGGCTAACGCCACAAGGGAGTCGAGATAATAGCTTCGGTGGTACCAACTTTCGATACAACAACGTAACAGTTGATGGTGCGGTTAACAATGATGCAATCGGTTTTTCACCTTCCCTAGGCGGGCAGACGGGAACTTCTGGAATGGCCGGAAGCTCAACGCGTACGAATCCCATTTCTATTGATGCAATACAGGATATGCAAGTGTACCTGGCACCTTATGATGTTAAAATAGGAAATTTCACCGGTGGATCGGTGAACGCTGTTACCCGTTCCGGAACAAATAAGGTGGAAGGGTCTGTATATGGGGTTGGACGTTTTGCGGCCATTACTGGAAAAGACCGTGTGGGTACATTGGGTAAAATGAATGCTGATTTTTACGATTATCAAACAGGTTTCCGTGTGGGGTTCCCAATTATAAAAGACAAATTGTTTTTCTTTTCAAATGAGGAGGTGACCCGGCGGCAAGATCCGACACAACTTTATATCGGTACATCAGAAACGGCTCATATATTGGACGTTTCCGATGCGGACGCTATATCTTCAGCTGTGCGCAGTCGTTATGGCGATATTTTTGATGCCGGTACAGCTGGGGTCTATACAAATTGGTCTAAATCATTGAAGTTTTTTAATCGTTTGGACTGGAATATTAACGATAAGCATCAGCTCGCGATTCGTAATAATACCATTCGGAGCAGTGCGACACACATGGATCGTGATCAGCAGGATTTTCGTTTTTCCAGTATGGCTTTTAAGCAAACAAATAATCAGAGTTCCACCGTTGCCGAATTGAAAAGCCGTTTTTCCAACAATCTTTCTGCCAATGCCGTATTGGGATATACTATCGTAAACGATCGACGGGATCCACTTTCAGATCCGACATTGCCGCAGGTGCAGATTCAAGGAAGAACTCCGGGTACGACTATATACTTAGGAACGGATCGTGAGGCAAGTATTTTTAATATGCGGCAACGTGCTTGGGAACTCACAGCAAATTTGAACTGGAATTTAGGTCGGCATAAACTACTTTTTGGTACGCATAATGAGTTCTATGGTATTCGCTATGGTTTTGTAAACGGATGGAACGGTCGTGTAGATTACAACAGTATCGATGACTTTTTGAACAATAATCCTTATCGTGTGCGAGGAAGTTATAGTTATATGAACAATACAAGGGATTATCTTCTTGATCATCCTGCAGCAGACTTTTCTGTCAATATGTACAGTTTATATGTGCAGGATGAAATTCGTATTCATGATCGCTTAAGAATTACACCGGGACTTCGCGCAGATTTTGCTCAGCTTCCTGATATGCCTACTTTGAGTAATAAGGTGAGAGAAATACAGGCAGATCCTAATTTTGGAACAACATATAGCTATACACCTTTATCACGTATTAAAAATGATTTTTTGAACCGCGTACAGCTTTCTCCACGTGTAGGCTTTCGCTGGGAAATAACTGAAGACCGAAAATTGGTGTTACGGGGTGGTGCCGGTCTGTTTACGGGGCGCATACCGTTTGCATGGCTGGCATACGCCTACTATAATACAGGTAATAGCTATGGTGCTTTCGATCAGCGTGCTGATCAAAAACCGTTTACTCCCGGAAGTGATGCAATTCGTCCAAATGAAAATGGCTTAGGTGATTTTATTGCGCAAAATGGTGCTGTGATCAATGATCCCAATAGTGGACGTACGCAAGTAGACCTTGTAGATAATGGTTTTACCCTACCACAGGTACTTCGTGGCAGTTTAGCGCTGGATTACGAACTGGAAAATGATTGGAAATTTACCGTCGAAGGGATGTACACCAAAAACGTCAGTGATGTATTATTTCAACAGCTAAATACAAAAGATAACCCGCACTGGTATGGTTATGACAGGGATAAGCAACAACCCGTATACAGTGGTACGGTAGACAGTCGTTTTTCTAATATTTATCTATTATCGAATACGAGTCAAGGATACAGGTATAGCATTACAGGGACCATAGCAAAAAAATATAAACAGATTAACGCGACGGCAAGTTATACCTATGGTCAATCAAAAGACTTGTCAAATGGTGTACGTAATTCAATGGAGAGCAATTGGCAGTTGAACCAGTCATTGATTCCGAATAATCCAAAACTTGCTTATAGTAATTTTGATATCCGTCATCGTATTATAGCCAGTATAAGCTATGAATGTGACTGGAATCGGGCGGGTCGTACCAATTTGACTTTGTTCTTTTCTGCGCAGTCAGGTTCACCATTCAGCTATGGCATTGTCAATAATAGCATTCAAGGATTGCCACAACAAGTGTCACTGGTTTATATTCCGGAATCGGCTGAGGCAATTCGTTATTTCAAAGATATTACGGAGGGACAGACTGCGGTGCAACAGGCCGAGGCATTTAATCACTTCATTGATGGAAACGAATACCTACGCTCGAGACGTGGCCAGTTTACGGAACGTAATATGGGCCGCACTCCCTGGAATGTGCAGGCAGATCTGCGTATTGCACATGACGTCTTTGTGAGAAATTCCAAAAAGCAGTTTATAACGATCTCCGCAGATGTTGTCAATTTAACCAACTTGATTTATCGTGAATGGGGAGTACAGTATTTCTCGCCAAATACGTTTAATTCGACTAGTTCGGTAGGATTGACTCCATCATTGTTCCCGCCACAACAAAATGCTGAAAACTGGCCAGTATTTGAATTTAGAAATCCTGGAAAGCTTTATAGCATTGACTATTTCAATTCACGGGCACAGGTTCAGTTAGGGCTGCGGTATACTTTTTAGTAAGGATAAGCTAGATAAGACAAGCAGTACCGGCCGGAGGATTTTGGTCATGATAGCAAATGAACCTCCGGACTTTTTAATTCTTTGAAAGCACATACAGATAAATAATCATATTCCAATGAAAATTAAAACAATATTCAGTATACATATCGTTTTTCTGCTACTAGCTCTGGGGATTTCAGCATGTAAGAAAAACGAGGACCTTGGTGGCCATGCCATCTTTAAGGTGGAAAGTTACTATCCCAACTCGGGTAATGCAGGTACCTTGGTTACAATAGAAGGAGAGGGGTTTGATACTTCGGTTTCCGCTTATCAGGTTACAGTTGGGGGAACTGCTGCAGAGGTGATCAGTGCGACACTAAAAAAGCTGGTGATCCGTATTCCAGAAGGGGGAGTGAGTGGAAAACTGGAGCTCAAGGCTGATGGTAAAATAGTTGAAATAGGTACTTATACATATCAGGATCTCAGCGTAGCCAAGGTATTTCCAGCAAATGGACCAGCAGGATCTCAAATTCGTATTTCTGGAGCAGGGTTTGGAAGCACCGAAAATCCTGCTCAGGTATATATCAATGCTAAAAAAGCCTTGGTTGTCAGTGCGAGTGATACACTTATTGTCGCAGAAGTCCCCGAAGAAGCGGGGTCAGGAGCTGTCATGGTAAAAGTGGAAGGTAAAGAGGCAAAAGGGCAACAATTTACTTATCAAGCTATCCGTGCCATTAAACCACTATCGGGTGGATCGGGTACCCGGGTAGTCATTACCGGAGAAGGGTTTGAAGAACTTGGACAAAATAATATTGTGGAGTTTAATGGTCAAGTTGGGGTTGTCATCGAAGCAAGTGCTCAGCGTTTAGTAGTACAGGCACCGAACGAAGTAAAGACAGGACCATTGGCGTTAAAAATCAATAATCAAAAAACGACGGGCCCCACATTCACCGTTGTCGGTAAACCCGTAATTATTGGGGTCACTCCGTTGAGCGGACCCAAAGGTTCTATAATGACAATTTCTGGTTCTTTGTTTAGTAACGAATTGGATGAAAATAAAGTCTACATCAACAATGTTTTAATTCCCTTAGAATCTGCTAGCGAAAGTCAGTTGAAATTGAAGGTTCCGGGCGGGACTGGCTCAGGTGAAGTGCGTGTGGTTGTAAACGACCAAGTAACTAATGGACCGAAGTTTAAAGATCAAAATCTGGGGATCGTCTCATTGACACCTGATAATGGTCTCGCGGGAACTACAGTGACTATTAATGGAACAGGATTTAGTACCAATGTGAGTGAAAATAAAGTGTTTTTTAATGGTGTGCTGACGGCTGTTAAAATGGCGACTGAAAACAAGCTGGTATTGGATGCTCCGGCAACTTTAAGTACCGGCTTAGTTCGTGTTGTTGTCGGTGATCAGGATGCGATATCACCTGAAACGTTTAAACGGGCAGGTGTTATTACCTTGGCTGGTGGAGCGGGAACAGGTGTATTTGCCAATTTACAGGGTAGCGGTATTACAGTAGATTCTAAAGGGAATGTTTACGTCGGATCGTTAAATCGTATCCATAAGATTACGCCAAGCGGCGTAGTGACTACTTTTGCAGGTGCTTCAGAAGCGGGTACGGCAGACGGTGAAGGTATATCGGCAAGGTTCAATTCTATAGGAGGATTGACGATGGATGAAAACGATAACTTATTTGTTGCAGATCGTTTTAACGCACGCATACGTAAAGTTACACCGCAGGGAATTGTGAGTACCGTAGGACGGATTTCCTTTAATCCAATAGCGATGGCTTCGGATAAACAAGGAAATATCTATGTGGGGCAATTATATAATGGTGTCTATTTATTGAATAAAGCAACTGGTGGTTTAACCAAGCTGGGACAGGCTATGTATGAGTCGGGTGATTATATTGTCCCCATTAATCCCAACGAAATCTATTATGCCCCTGGAGGTACAGATTATATGAAGGCTTTTTCAATGATAAATAATGTGAAAAGTACTTATTTTGGAAATGGTATAGGCGGTATTGAGGATGGCCCGGCTTTAAAGGCTTCTTTAAGAGGAATAACAGGTATGGCAATGAATAAGGAGGGGGTTCTTTATTTTATGGATGGAGGCCGTACCTTGCGTAAACTTGAAAATGGAATAGTGACAACCTTAACAAATGCTTCAGGGGCCTTTGGTTCTACTGATGGTAGTTTTCAACAGGCTAGCTTTAATACCGTGACGAACATGTGCATTGATAAGGAAGGAAATGTTTATGTAGCAGAGCACGGAAATCTAGCTGTGCGTAAGATTTTCTTTAAATAAGATTTATTGTGTTTTTAACTTTATATCCCCGTTACGTTTTTGTTTCGGGGATATTTTTTGTTATAACTTCCTATCTTAACAATAGGAAGCTGAAGTTATTCTGAAAGATCCGGATCATCGATCGACTTACGCGGTGTTTTATCTATTTGATTAGAAAATCGCCATAGAAATCGGGAATATCACTGCTGTAGATAGCCTTGGCGACCTCTGTTATTGAGTAATCTACCTTAACGATTTGAGCTTCCATCCCCTCTTTGGAAAGTGTTATGATGGAATAGGTCGCTTTTCTATCTTTTTCCTTGCTGCGCCCGACAGATCCACAATTGACAAACAAAATATCTTCCGATTGCTGGACATAGGAATGATGGGTATGTCCCATCACGAGAATGTCTATTGTTCTTTTCTTTAATTGAGCGGATAAATCAGCCTTAGGGGATGATTGATGAATATATTCATCGTTACTTTGGAGACTGGCGTGTACGAGCAGTATTTTTCTTAAGCTCTTTCCTATTTTAAACGTCAGTTCAATATTATAGGGTAAAGTGGCCAACCATTTTTTATGAGGAGCCGAGATTTCCTTTTTACTGAGGTTGATCGCTATTTCACGATTTAAGGTCTCTTTCGCATCATGGTGTGGCAAAGGTATAATCGCTTCATCAAAAGCAATTCTTTGGTCGTGGTTTCCCAAGAGGCATAGTATGTTTTTTTCCTGTATGCGGGCTATCACCTCATTGCCCCAAGGGGCGAAATCAACGAGATCACCTAAACAGTAGATCTGTGTTATGTCTCTTTTACTGATATCTGCTAAAACCGCATCCAATGCAATTATGTTGGCATGAATATCACTTATTATGGCGAGTTGTATCTTCATTTTACCCTACAAACTTAACAATTCACTATGCGAATTAATCACGTTGTTTGTTGTTTTAATGAGAAAATGAGACTGCTATTATATTCAATGTTATAATCAACAAAACTCGGAGGGAACTATCGACATCATATTTTATATGGGCTCATGTTTTCTTGCTTCGACCTTATACACGAGCCCATTCAATTCATCTGTTATTTAAAGGTTCATTCCTCCAGATACTTCGATGCGTTGCCCATTGATCCATCTGGCCTCTTCTGTACATAGGAAAGCTACAACACCGCCGATATCGTCAGGTACCCCAGCACGTCCTAAAGCTGTTACACCGGCGATATGCGCATTCGTTTCTTTGTTATCCCGCACATGACCACCTCCAAAGTCTGTCTCTATCGCGCCTGGAGCAACTACATTTGCCCCAATGCCACGTGGGCCCAGTTCTTTGGCTAGATACCTTGTTAAGACCTCAATTGCTCCTTTCATAGAGCCGTAGGCAGATGATCCCGGAAATGCAAAGCGAGCCAGGCCTGAGGAAATATTAATAATGCGTCCTCCATTATTTAAGTGAGGAAGTGTTTTTTGTGTGAGAAAAAATACTCCTTTATAGTGAATGTTATAAGCTGTATCAAATTGTTCTTCGGTCGTTTCCAGAAAAGGAGCATATAATGCTGTTCCAGCATTATTGATTAGGAAATCCAAATTAGACTGCCCTGTCTGTTCTTTCAAATGATGGGTAATTCGTTCTAGGAAACTATCAAAGGACGATACATTACCTGCATCCAATTGAAAGGCTGCAGCATGTTGTCCTAAAGACTTTATATGAGCAACAACCTGATCTGCTTCTTTTTGATTACTGTTGTAGGTGAGTATGACGTCAATCCCTTTTTTTGCGAGGCTAATTGCCATGTTTCTACCTAACCCGCGACTTCCTCCAGTCACCAACGCTATTTTATTTGTAGCCATTTTTGATTTGTTTTAAATTTAACATGACAAAGATCCATTGAAAAAATAAATCTTTCCTTGCGAAAAGCAAATGGATAATTGCGAAATTCAAATTATAACGTTTGGGAACGAAAATTGTTTGGTGCGAGACTGGTCTGTTTTTTGAAAAAATTGGAGAAATGTGCTATTTCTTCAAAACCAAGTGAATAGGCGATTTCGGATATATTCCAGTCGGTTTGCCGTAATAAAATCTTAGCTTCCTGTGTTACCCTTGCAGCGATAATGTGACTTGTCGTTTTACCTGTATTTTCTTTCAGGGTTTTATTCAAGTGATTGACATGGATGGCAAGCTGGTCAGCAAAATCATTTGCTGTACGCAGTTGTACCCGTTGTATTGGGGATTCAATTGGAAATTGTCTTTCTAGTAATTCTACAAATAGCGACGTAATTCTATTGGAAGCATTGTGTGCTGGGTTTGTGATACTTTTCGGTTGTAATTTTTGTCCATAGTGGATGATTTCCAATACATAATTGCGCAAAAGATCGTATTTAAACACATACTCAGAAGATAGTTCTTTATTCATTTTTAAGAAGATATTCTCAATTTCTATTCGTTGTTCTATAGATAGTTGAAAAATCGGAAGTCCTCCAGGTTGAAAAATGGGGAGATCGTCTATTACAACTCCACTTTTATTTCGAGTAAGGAATTCATCGGTGAAAACACAAAAATAACCTTTTTGATGCTCATCCTTCGGTATCCAGTGATAAGGGACTTTTGGGGTAGCAAATACAAGTGCGGATTCATCTATTTCGATTACTTTGTCAGCATACTCGGCTGTATTTTTTCCTGTGATTAGGCTGATTTTGTAATAAGTACGCTTGTTATAGGGCATGACCGGTTTATCTTTCAATTTTTTTGCTAGTTCCTCATAACTGAAAACATTAAAATGACCAATTTCTTTAGCTATTTGCTTTGGAATACTTGCATTGATCTCCTGATAGAACTGTTCGATGGAAGTTGTATTCATATAAATAACGATTTGCGATAATCAAACTTATGGAAAATATTTTGCATCCTGGAAATTTTCATTTTAATGTAAATTGTCAAACTATATTTTGCACAATATAATTTATAACTATACATTTGTATAATCAAAAACAAATTAAATATGAAAACGTTATATAATATCGGTGCTACGGCTAAAGGAGGACGAAATGGTCAAGTAAAAAGTGAAAATGGTGTATTGGATCTGGCGGTCCGCATGCCGAAAGGTCTTGGTGGGGCAAATGACGATTATGCTAATCCAGAGATGCTTTTTGCTGCGGGATATGCAGCTTGTTTTGATAGCGCACTGAATTTAGTCATTAGAACGGAGAAGGTGAAAACTGGAGAGACTTCAGTGACGGCAAGAGTGAGCATAGGTCAGCTAGAGAATGGCGGATTTGGGCTTGCTGCAGAATTGCATGCAAATATCCCTGGGGTAAGCTTGGAATTAGCGCAGCAATTGATCGAGAAAGCACATCAAGTTTGTCCTTACTCAAATGCCACAAGAGGGAATATGGAAGTCAAACTGACTGTATCAACAAACGAATAATATATGAATTATGTTGCCAACGTGCTTACGGCACTTGTACTTTTAGAACATCTATACATCGTATGGATGGAAATGTTTGCTTGGGAAACTGCTGGAAAACGTAGTTTTGGAAAAGCCCTTTCCGCTGAGCTATTTAAACCAACAAAGGGGCTTGCCGCAAATCAAGGGCTTTATAATGGCTTTTTGGCCGCAGGTTTAGCTTGGTCTTTTTTTATTAACGATCCAGTCTGGAGTGATAACGTTCGTTTGTTCTTTCTAGGCTGCGTGCTTGTTGCCGGTATTTTTGGCGGAATTACTGCAAGTAAAAAAATATTTTTTGTACAAGGGGTTCCAGCATTGCTGGCATTGTTATCTGTTATTTTCTTAAAATAAATTTATTATCAATATGTCATTAATAGAAGATTTAAAATGGCGTCATGCTGTGAAAGCATATGATCCAACAAAAAAAGTTAGTCAGGAAAATATAGATAAAATCGTTGAGGCAGCGCGCTTTGCACCCACTTCTTCGGGCTTGCAACCATTTAAAATATTGGTTGTAGAAAACCAAAAATTAAAAGAAGAATTGGCAAAAGGAGCGCTAAATCCTGAATGTATGCGGGAATGTTCGCATGTGTTGATTTTTGCTGCATGGGATCGTTATACAGAGGAACGTATTGATAAAGTTTATGATTTCACCACAGATGAACGCGATTTACCTCGGGGACGTTTTGGATCCTATACTGAGAAGTTGAAATCGATTTATCTGAACGAGGCTGCTGAACGAAACTTCGCACATACCGCGAGACAAACTTATATTGCTTTAGGTCTGGCCTTGGCTCAGGCCGCAGAGCTTCGCGTCGATTCTACTCCTGCTGAGGGCTTCGATAACCGTGTGGTAGATGAGGTATTACAATTGGAAAAACATGGATTGAAAAGTGTTTCGTTGATGTATGTCGGTGTGGCAGATGCTTCCCGTGACTGGATTTCCACAATGAAGAAAGTTCGAGTTCCCAAGGAAGAATTTGTTGTTGCGTATAAATAAACAGTATACAGCTTTTCAATCCCTAATAAACTCAATATATTTGCGAGATGGATGATTTATTAAAATTAGACAAACAGCTCTGTTTTTCTGTGTATGTATTGCACCGGGAAATTATGCAACGCTATCGTGCTATTCTTGAAGAGATTGATTTAACCTATCCGCAGTATATCACTATGATGGCTTTATGGGAAAACGATGAGCAAACGGTAAATCAACTTGGTGGGAAACTATATTTGGATAATGGAACACTTACACCGCTGTTGAAGCGCTTGGAGAGCAAATCTTTGCTTACGAGGACACGGAGTAAAGAAGACGAAAGAGTTGTAAAAATAAAGTTAACTGAACAGGGAGTAGCATTGAAAGAAAAGGCGAGCTGTATCCCGATGCAGATTTTTGATGCATTAAAGCTGGATTATGCTGATATGGTTCAGCTTAAGGCTTTGGCAGAGAAGGTAGTCAAAAATGCTGGAGAAAGTTAGCTGTTTGTA
Source organism: Sphingobacterium sp. (assembly GCA_031286695.1). GTDB lineage: Bacteria > Bacteroidota > Bacteroidia > Sphingobacteriales > Sphingobacteriaceae > Sphingobacterium. The sequence continues at coordinate 247,572 of JAITTY010000017.1, forward strand.
GTATGTGAAAATAAAAGAAAGGATCGAATGCAGTTGAATTGTGTTCGATCTTTTTTTTTGATAGTTCGCCTCTAGATGCTCATTTCACATTAGCATGTTTCGGATTTTTTTGCAACACTGTAATGCGGAGATTCGCTGAATGGAAAATATCATTCAAAAAATAAAGAATCTGGATTGGTCGGCGATTACAGAAGCAATGCATACCCAGGGGTATGTGATCATTCCAAAGTTACTCACAGATTCGCAATGTGACTTATTAAAAAAAGGGTATGGCGATTCAGGGGGCTATCGCAAAACTGTGATTATGGCGAGACATCGATTTGGATTAGGAGAGTACAAGTATTTTGATTATCCTTTGCCCGACTTGATCCAAACCATTCGATCGGAATTTTATCCTTATTTGGCAATTATTGCGAATGCCTGGTTTCGGGCATTGGCAATAGAACTATCGTTTTCTCCAAAACATGAAGATTTTTTGGCACATTGTCGGCGCCACGGTCAAGAGCAGGCGACGGTATTGATTTTGAAATATACAGAAGGGGGCTTCAATACGTTGCATCAGGACTTATATGGAGAAGTATATTTTCCGATGCAGGTTGTTCTGATGTTGGATGAACCCGAATTCGATTTCACCGGCGGAGAGTTTGTATTAACGCAACAAATTCCAAGAGCACAATCAAAAGCAATTGTTCTAAAACCTAAAAAGGGAGAGCTCGTTCTGTTTGCGACAAATTTTAGACCGGAGAAGGGGCGTATGGGATATTTCAGGGTTAATATGAAGCATGGAGTGAGTGAGGTCACATCAGGGGAGCGACATGCTTTGGGTATAATTTTTCATGACGCTGAGAAATAGATAAAACAATGGAATGGCACAAAAATATAACAGATGCTTTATTGCATGCTAAGATTCGCAATGGAGAAATTTGCTTTGGCGGAAATGAAAAGTTGAGAATTTATGGATTGCTTCATTGCACATCAGGCAAGCGGATGAAGCGGAACAACAGAGTCTTTTTTACTTCGGAACAAGATGCGTTAAAACATCACTACCGTCCTTGTGGGCATTGCTTGAAGGCCGATTATGTGAAATGGAAAGTAGCAAATAGAGGATCAGATATCTTATAAATCATCTTCATTTGATTTTATAGAGAATCTAAGTAAATCGAATTCAATAAAAGGGGCTTATCGCAATTTCGTTGTACTTTGTTGATTTTTGTTTTTATCTTGGTCAAGGTTAATTTTCGGATTAAAAGAAAAATGCGTTTACTTTCGACTGTTGTTTATTTTATTTTGTCTGTTCTGCTATTGAGCAGCTGTGAAGAGCGGAGGCAAGATACAGAGGATTTGACTTATGTTGCTCAGAGTAAGCGTGATAGTGCCCGGTTGGACCTTAATCTTTTCGAGAGCCGTTTTCACGGAAAATTGTGGTTCTATAGACCTGGAGGTGAGGTTGATTCTGGCGATATTCGGGGCAATATCCAAAAAGATACGCTAATTGGGGATTATTATTATACGCCATTCGGCTGGGGGCAGAAAAAAAGGAGACCCTTAGTTTTATTAAAAAAAGGGTCTCAATATATTTTGGGTACAGGTACGGAGCAAGTGTATATGGGGATTCCCCATTTTATACCGTCTACCATCAATTTCCGGGATCCGAAGTTTATTTTTGTGGAGATTGATCGTTAAAGAGAAGTCTATTGCTCCGATTTACATGATATTTTTCAATCTAATATATTGTAATAGCATAATAGTCTTTCCATCTTTGATTTCACCTGTATCAATCATCTGTAAAGCGTCCTGGATATTGATTTCAAGAATTTCAATATGCTCTTCCTCTTCTTCTAATCCTCCGCCATCGCTCACTTTCATATTGTTGGTATATTCTGCGATAAAAAAATGTAGGATTTCAGTCACCGACCCTGGAGACATGTAGGCTTCAAATATTTTTTTTGCTTCCTTGATTTGGTAACCCGTTTCTTCTTCTGTCTCTCTACGGATACAGTCCTGTGGTGAATCCTGATCTAACAAACCGGCACAAGCTTCTATTAGCATCCCGGATTCATTACCGTTTATGTAAGTGGGGATCCGAAATTGCCTAGTTAATATTACTGTCTGGGATGTTGTGTTATAGAGCAGGATGGCGGCTCCATTACCGCGGTCATAGGCTTCCCGGCTCTGTTGCTTTATTGTTCCGTCTGGTTTGGTATATTGATAAGTTAATTTTTTTAATGTGTACCAATTATCTGATAGAATTTCTGTTTTTACAATTTCAATATTTTTTATTGCCATTTTGTGGATATTTAAGGTCAAAAGATAAAAATAAGTATTGCGTTCCAGACTATACATGAAAAAGTGAAAGAAGCCTTTATATACGTTGCTATTTTCCATGGCGCTATCCAGTGAAGACGAAGAGGAATGAAAAATAGAATAAACCCCGTGGGCAAGCAGAGTAGGGCTATCCAGATAAAGTAATTCATCGGCATTCGATCAAAATAAGTCAAAGTGATGATAAAAGCGATAATGAGGGCCAAATAGAAACACCAGTTTGAAATTATTTTTTCTTTCTCCGGACGTTCTTTACCGGAACCTCGTCCAAGAATGAAAAAAGTGCCTTCAACTACGATGTCAATTAGGTCGGAAATCATATTAATAGCGCTATATATTTTGGCGATTAAAAACGTAAAAGTAGTGAATTGTACAGAAATAGGCAAGATCATTAAGGGTGATTCCACCTGAAAACTAATAAGTTCGAAACTGCTTTGGACTCATGCCAACATATTGTTTGAAGAAATTCGAGAAATAGGGAGAATCAATAAAACCAAGTTTGAAGGCAATTTCTTTAATAGACAGATCGGTTGATTTTAATAACCTTTTTGCTTCTAGAATTGTACGTTGCTGGATGAGTTGGCTTGGAGATACGCTGAGTTTTTGACGGCAGATCTTAGCGAGATGCGGTGGAGATATATTAAGTTTTTTTGCATAAAATGATACAGACTTCTCTGCTAAAAAATGAATGTCGATAAGCTCCTGAAATTTTAAAAGGCGCGGATTGGATTCATTGTTCTGTTCATCCTGATACATTTTTTTAACCTCTTTGCTTACTAAAGAAGCAATGACGGCAGTTCGTGAATAGATGATGTCGGCTGCGCAACTATGGTCTTCAAGTTCTTGTCTAATTGCGTTAAATTCATAATAAAACAGTGCAAATGTTTCATTGGAGAGTGAGATAACTGGATTACGTTGATAATAGGCAAATGAATAACGAAAATTGGGGGAAAACTTCTCAAATTGCTCTTTGTCGACCATCAATTGGAATCCAGTTGTATTCGCACCTAATTTCCAGCTATGGACTTGTTTTGGAAATAGGATATGAATTTGGTGACGATCAATAGTGTAGTCTTGGAAATCAATTGTATGGATACCCTCTGCATTTTCAAAAAGTACCAGTAGAAAAAAGTGGTGCTGATGAGGACGCTCTATATGATGTTCGCCACGCAATTCAGCATATAGGTATCCTTGATTACCCGCTAGCTGGTCTTTTCTGAATTCTTGAATATCTATGGTCGGAAATAATCCCATTCAAATGCTTTTAAAACTAAATATAGGTGTTTTATTTTAAACCATCTTCCAGCACCTGTTTGCTGATGGTGAACTCCCTAAAGCCAAAAGCGCCTGATTTATATCCAATTACTGCTCCAAATTCAATGTTTTTTGAAGTAGAGGTCTTCGGAAATACAGAAGAACGGTATACATTGGATGAAGCTAAAGGTTTTTCAAAGACGCGAAAATGTAAGCCGTCTTTTGAATAGGCCAAATAATTCATATCTGAGGTAAATCGATCTACATTCCCAATAGCCAGACATAAGAAATAATAGCCGTCAATGTAAGATCCCTGCAAGTGCCAAGTTGAATATCCCTTGTTAAATTCAAGCCAGGGTTTATTGATAAATTCAACTTTTTTACTATTTCGATAAGGTGTGAAATCTAGTCCATTTGTAGAGCTACGGGATAAAATATTAGTCATTATGGGAGCCTTGTATGTTGGGCTAAAATCCACTTCATAGCTCGTTACATGTGTAGAATTTCTAACAAAGGTAGGAGAGAGGATATGATTGTCCTGGAATGAAGCTGGCTCATTACTATTATATACAAGTTCGAGAGGTGTCCAGTTAATCCCATTTTTCGATGTTTGTCTTACAACGACCCGTTCAGCTTCTTCGTTTAATTTTCTACTGTTGTTCTCGCTTTTGGCGCCCCATTTTTTCAAAATTTTGCTTGAGAAAAAACAACCTCTGTAGTATAATTCGAATTCTTGGCCATTGAAATTCCAGTCAACATCAGACCAGTAACCCTGATTGGGGTTACCATCTTTTTGGATGAACGAATCCTCCAATGCTGGACGTCGTTGAATAGGGTTTATTAGTCCCGCCGGAGTAATCCATTCTTTTCCATCGTTAGACACCACTACAGTTGGGTTTTCATACAGGGAAGCTGTTCTGTCGGAGCCTATTATTCCAAAATAAGGGGTAAATACCATCCAATATTTGTATCCATTGAAACCGGCAGGAAAATATTCTACATCAGGATGGCAATAACTTGCACTATTGCCCGAAATGTCTCGTATCAAAGCAGGCAGTTCTTCACCTGGCTGATTTGCATTGGCAATCGTATTGATTTTTATAGAACCAAGGTCATTGGTAAAACCTGCTGGAATAGGTAATTTATCCTTTTCGATGACTTCTGGATCTGGAGGTACAACGCCCGGATGTATGTCTCTTTTACAACCGACAAACAATAATATTCCCAAAAAGAAATAGGTAATTCTTTGAAATGACATATGGAATCAATAAAAATAAAATGCGAATGGTAATTCGTTATGGTCTTACTTTTTCTGTTAATCTTAGCTAATGACAGCAAAAATGATCTATTTTTTTTATTTCTCAAAATCGATTTGAAAAAATATGTTAATTGCTATAAATCTTTGTTTTTGCGGAGTATAAGTGTCTTTATGACTTGTATTTTCGGGCTATTTATTTGTTGTTAAACTGCCTGTCGGACAGTTTGCCGATGGACTATAAAGGGAACTCATAAGCTATCTAGATGAGCTTCTGCTTTGCAAAATTATTGTTTCATGAAAGCTTTGTGTGCGGTCTTATTTTGTGTGTTTTATTGGTGAAATAAACTGGTCCTGTTAAAGTATTTGGAAAGAGGTTCGAATGAATTTGCGTGCCAAAGATAATCTTAAGATTTAATCGTTAATTTTAAGTTATTGAATTCATGTGAATGTTCAATAAAATAAGCATGTTAACAGTAGTTGGGAATGGAAGATGGTCTACATTATGCATTGGTTAAACCTGATAAAGCACTCACAGATTTTGTGGACAGCTTTTGGTATCTACACAACGAATCAGGGAAGATAAAAGAAACTGTTGGTTTACCAGACGGGCGTGTCGATTTGTTTCTTTTTAAGTCGTCGGTTGATGATTTCCGGGTTATTCTACTTGGCCTAGGGACATTGCCTCATGAAGAGGCTTCTATTCCTATTGATGGCCAGATATTTTGTATTAGTCTTAAATTACTTGCTGTAGAGTACCTTTTAAAGGATGAAATCGCCGATATTATCAATACAGGGAAATTTCTATCAAAGGATTTTTGGGGTTTCTGCGAGCAGGATTTAGTGGACTTTGATCAGTTTGTAGTTAAATCTGAAAGAAAAATCAAATCACTTCTTCCAGTTGCGGTTGATGAACGTAAGCGAAGATTATTTGAGCTTATCTACGAGAGTAATGGAACGGTTTCCATCGCAGAACTTTCCGAAAGGGTTTTTTGGAACAGCAGACAGATCAATCGTTATTTTAATCAACGCTTTGGACTTTCCTTAAAGTCATATTGTAGCATTCTACGTTTTAGATCCTCATTGGATCATATTGCTCAAGGGAAGCTTTTCCCCGAGGAACATTTTTTTGATCAGACTCATTTTATTAAAGAGGTCAAAAAATTTTCGGGGGTAGTTCCCAAAGAACTGTTAAAAAATAAAAACGACCGATTTATACTATTATCCTCCTTAACATCATCATAATTTTGTTTTATAAGTTTTAAGACAAAAAAAAGATGTTAATACAAAATAAGAAAATAGCTATAGTTGGAGGTGGCATTGGAGGATTGACTTTGGCTCGTTTGCTGCAGATACATGGTGCCGATGTTTCTGTTTACGAGCGGGATCTAAATCAAAACGTTCGTGTTCAGGGCTCAACTTTGGATCTTCATGAAGGAACTGGACTTGAGGCAATGAAACGCGCTGGACTTTTAGAAGAATTCTATCAATATTATCGCCCCAATGCCAGTAAGCTGCGTATCGTTGACAAGCAACTTGTCGTAAAATTTGATGATCACGATGAACATGCATCAGTTGCCGAAAATCGACCGGAAATAGATCGGGCTCCGTTGCGCGCTATCCTGTTAAATTCCCTGAAAGAGGAGACTGTCGTTTGGGATAGTCAATTTGTTGCGATGGAAAAATCTGGAGAGGGCTGGCTGTTGCATTTTAAGCATACACCGGATGCTTATGCAGATCTTGTTATTGCGGCGGATGGTGCTAATTCACGGGTCCGTCCTTATCTAAGCGATATAAAACCTGTATATTCTGGAATAACATTGATTGAAGGGAATATCTATGAGGCTCAAAAAAATGTACCGAATCTTTTCGAATTGACGAAGGGAGGGAAGATTATGGCTTTTGGCGAAGAACAGTTTATCGGATACGGTACCAAGGAGGATGGTTCGATCATGTTTGTTGCAAGTACAAAAATGCTAGAAAATCAACTTAGCGAATCTATTCGTGATTTTCAGGATAGAAAACAGGTCTTAAATTGGTTCAGGAAGTACTTTTCAGGTTGGGGCTTGGGTTGGGAGGAATTTTTTACCAATGATAGTGTTCAATTTATACCTCGGCCACAGTATTATTTTCCGCTCGACCAAAACTGGGAAACACAAGCTAGTCTTACAATGATAGGAGATGCGGCCCATCGTATGCCGCCATTTGCCGGTGAGGGTGCCAATGTAGCGATGCAAGATGCATTTGAGCTAGCTGAATGCCTAACAAATGGAAAACATAAAACGTTACTGGAGGCCATATCTTATTTTGAAAAAGATATGATAAAACGTGGTGCTGAAGCAACAAAAGATACATTGGAAAACAGTGATCGGATGCATTCGACAACAGCTTTATCAGATATGTTGAATTTCTTTAGCCAACCGGCAGAAAGTTAGCTGTTTATAAAGATGTTGCGTTAAATATGATAAAGAGACAGTTTTGCTGAGGTTATAATTACTTTTTCTGAAATCTAACAAGTAATAATCTGCCAAATATAAAATAGAGCAGAAGAACTAACATTGTCCCGAGTACAAATCCGTTGGCAAACAGTTTAGCTATCCCATATTGGTAAATAAACAAGCAAATTGCAATGGCAAACTGAAATAGCGCATAGCAAATATTTCCAGTAGCTGTGTAGCCAAAAAGACCTAAAAAGCGAACTTTTGCTAGACCAAAGATAAAATGTGGGATTGCGTTCGCTAACAATACTGCGACAAAGAAATCGAGGTAATTCATAGTTTTATTGTTTTTTCATGATGCATAAAGAATGTAACAGAAGGTATTTCAAATGCAAAACAAACCTCATCCTGTACAATATCGTACAGGATTTTACTTTTAAAAGATTTTATTTTCAAAGGTCTTATTTCTTTGGTGTTAAATTCCAGTGCAATATCTGCCATCCGAAAATATCCATTTCCCAGTGGCGTCAAAGCATGATCCTGAATGATTATTTTATTCAATAGTTGACTGACACTACTCGATATATTTCGGAATTTATCTGGAATATCCCAGTGTTCACAGGGATGGCAGACTACCTCCAAATCAGGGGAATTACTGCTTCCGGGGATAATTTTTGTTTGAGTTTGACGGCCGATGTATTCATGCTCGAAAATTAAAGGATGATGTGTATACATCATACCGCTGAATATGCGGCTGCCTATGCCATAAACTTGGCTGCTCATCGTATTTGACAAAAATAGAACTGTTGGTTCGTTAAATTGCCTTTCGGCCTGCGTGATATAGAGCCGCCAGTTGCACTGTAAAGGAGACCGATAGAAGGACTTGAAATGGTATAACCTTGCGGGGCCGAAATGACCGTGACGATAAGTCAGGACAGAAAACAAAGCACAGCCATCAATAATATCAAGCTCAATTTCAGGTGGAACGAATTGCTGAATTTTACTAACGGGAATTAACCAGTTTAAGTAAACAGCATGACTAATTTCACTTTTCAGTTTTATCATTGAAAAGGGCTTGTTAAGCGCAAATTTTGTTTTCCGTAAGAGTGAACTATTCAAAAAGCTTTCAATACATAAGGTAAACATATTTCTCTTAGCCGCACGAAACTCTTTTTCTGTTAAAGACATGATGATAAAAGCTTAAAAGGGGATTTAATGAGTCTGTAGTCTAATTTACGCTTTACTGGATAACCCGTACCTCTTCTTTATTGCAGCAAGTACTTTTTTATAGTATTTAGTTTTATCGGCTTCATCAATAACAACTATCTCAACATCATTTGCCTGAAGCAGTTGCATCTTATCCTTGGAAAGTTCATGCCATTTTTTAGTTGTGTAATAAAATAATTGATTTACAATAAAGGTACTTCGTTTGTAATATTTATTTCTTGCACGATAAGTAAGGAGCCACCAAAGGTCTATCTCTACAAAATCAAGCGAAAGACCAAGTATGTGGATATCCTGCGTGAAAAATAGATCAATCCATGATTGGAGTTTGGTGTCCTTTTGCTGGCTTAATCTTTTCATCAATGGGGCTCTATAAACAGTTTCCGAACTGTAATTTGTTCCGTTAACGACATAGTCTCTCATTTTTTGCAGTTGACCGCAGTAATGTTCATAGCCAAGGTTAATGGACGATGGGTTTAGACAGTCTCCATGTATGTGCCAATAGGTTTTGTTGTCGCTTTCGTGTCTGCGAAATACACTATAGGTCGTTTCACGGATTAGACCAGTATTTGTCGTCGCCGTTTTCCCTTCCAAACTAAATTCATAATTCGTGGTAATGACATTCTGGATCGGAACATCCCGAATTAATTGGTGTATTTCATTTTGGTTGATCTGTGAAACACAATCCGATATATAACTTTTGAGTTCTCTCTCATTGATATGTTTGTCTTTAATTGCATTAAGAAATATTTCCTCATATAGCATAGGGAAAGGCTTTTGTCCATTTTCTAATGAACTGACGTTATATTTCGCTTTGATATTGAGGAGTAAATCGCTCCAGCTAATTCCTGGTGAAATATTATTTATGTCGTTTCCAACGAATAAAGTGAACTTGGTCATTGTACTATAAATCAAGAGTCCCGACTAAAAAGTTTCCCGGTGATGTTAAACAATCACGTATTTAGTTGTAGGGGTAATAATTTGTTGAATTTGGATCTGCCCTACACTAATTTAATAAAAAATCTTGAAGGACTTAGGCCGATTAATTTTGGTATGGATTTTTAGCTGGCGTAGACTTTAGCGTATTGCTTCTTTTAGGGAAATGAATCGTAAAGGCTGTTCCTTCATTTAGCGTACTTTCCACGGTGATGGTTGCATTAAGCCGCTCCAGAATTCTTTTGACAATGGATAATCCAACTCCCGAACCATCAAATTCGACAGCATTGGGCAGGCGATGGAAAATTTCAAAAATCCGTTCTGTTTCTTCTGCCGAAATTCCAATGCCATTGTCGTAGATCTTGTAGACGATAGCATGACCATAGTCTTCACTATCCAGTCCTATAATTGGGATCCCTTTGTTGCTGCTATATTTTATTGCGTTACCTAGAAGGTTTAAAAACAATTGATAAATCAATGTTTTTTCGCCATCGATAGGCAGGATTCTGCCTTTTTGAAATTCCAGTTTATCGATATGATATCTGACTTTACAATCATCAATAATATGTTGGATGAAGCGCTCCGGATACACCGGCTCATATTCAAAATCATAACTCTTTGTACGGGCAAAATCAACGGTTTTATCAAGCATATTATTCATCAACAAAATTGCTTCCATCATATTTTTACCTGCTTTTGTCAGGAACTCCTGACTTAATCCAGCTCGGTCCCGGATCATTTGCGCGGTCATCTGTAAAGCCGCTAGCGGATTTTTCAGATCATGGCTCAATGTATAGCTAAAAGTTTCAAGTACATTGTTGATTTCCACTAATTTTTCATTTAACGCCTGAATTTCCGTGATTTTCTTTAAACAGGCTTCCTGTATAATAAAACTTAGGTTTTTAAGAAAATCAATCTCCCATTCTTTCCATTTTGGCGCAGTCCCCCTAATAGTCTTCTTCCATGCTTCGAATGACGTGCGCGGAGATGGAAAATTTGCCGATTTGTTAGGATCATAAATAAGCTGTTTCTCAGGTTGTCCTGCCCAAACTTCCTCAATTTTCACTTCTTCTCTAAAAAAGTAAATCTTAAAATCCAGTTTATGCTCCAGATCTATACTTGCGATGCCTGGAAAATGAAACCACTGTTCTTTGTAATTCTGAGGCCATTTAAAATCAGATTGCCAAAATAATTCGTCTTTGCAGCGGTTGGCCAGATTATTTTCCAGCTGTTGAATATAGTCTTTGTTGGGCGTTTTGCCTATCATATGCCATTTCCCGCGGTATTTGAATGCCATTCCATCCGCTTTCAGGATGTCTATTAAACTAGAAGTAAGATTTCCGATGACCTGATGGAGATCTTGCTTTGAGAATAGACTTTGTCTGATCTCAAATTCTATACTTTTTGTCTTCAGCTTGAAGTTGTTTTCTGCAATTTGTTTGTTGGCCAAAAAGCTGTTTACTGCATATTGGACAATAAATACGGAGAGATGTCTTTGTGCTAAATCTATCGTTTTGGGCATTCTATTTTGGCAGGCGACTAAGCCCCACAACTGACCGTTAATGACAATAGAGAAACTTCCACTTGCACGAACTTGTGCATTACGAAGATATTGAAGATGGATTGGAGACATGGCTCGTATCCCGGTCATGGAAAGATCTAGTTTCTCTGGATTGATACCAAGTACAGGGATTGGCTTAGCATCCACGTCAGGAGTGACCCGAGCAAAAATTTTTGTATAAAGCAGGCGGGCTTGTTGAGGAATATCGAATTCGGGATAATGGTATCCCAAAAGAGGTTCTAGCCCTTCAGACACGTGCTCGGCAATAACTTTGCCGTCTCCACTTTTTGAAAATTTATAGATCATCACACGATCGTATCCCGTTACGGTATAGATATTTTCTGCCAGCGCTTTCCAGATGTCTTTATTGTTGTTGATATGTTGGGCGTAGTGGTAAATATTTTTGAATTGATGGGATTGCGATTGGTGCTTTTCTATTTCAATAAAAATTTTATCGTCAAACGGATAAATACTAAGGTAATGAGTTCCATCCTGTAGCTGAATATCGGCTACATATCGATGTTTGAAAATCTCCATGTTGTCCCGTAGTATCTGGTCTAGATCGATAGGATGAGATAGCTTAAGGCTGTTGATGAAGGTTGATAGGAGCAATCCTTTGTGTATGCTGTGTTCTGGTAAGCTGCTCTCTTGCCAGTTTTGACTCCAGCAAATACAGCGATGAAATTTATCAAATACGATCAGGAAACCAAAGTCTTGTACGTGACCACAGAGATGGATAGCTTCTTGATCACAATTTAAAAAGTGGGGGTCGTCCATAAAGACTAACTTACAAAAAAAAAGTTGTATTATGACCATATTCTGTATCGAAACACATACGACAGATCCCAGATAGAGAGCAAGCCTTTTGGATCCAGTAAAGGGATATATAATGAAATTTCTTAAATTTATCTAGTTAAAAACACATGTACTATGACAAGATATTTTGTATTCTTTTTGATGTTGTTTTTCCTGTCCTTTGCAAATGCTCAGCATCTTAAACCTGGATTTGATATTGCTGAATATCAAGAAATGCTGCGAATTAATGCTGGTATCTATAAAACAGTCGACAGTACAAGTGGAGCTGTTTCAAAACCGATGCATGCGACATTTCAGTATAGGAGTCCGGAAATGGGATTAAATAATTTGTATGAATTATGGAATACAGATGGAGGGGCTGCAGTTTTTTGTATTCGAGGATCGGTTGACAATAATTTGAGCTGGCTTGCTAATTTGTACGCAGCAATGGTTCCAGCTTCAGGGAAATTAGATATTGATACTGATTTTGTTTTTAACTACAAGCTGTCGAACGATTCGAATGCAGCAGTTCATGTCGGGTATCTAATCAGTACAGCCTTTATTTCCAGAGATATGTTGTCAAAAATAGACTCACTTTATCAGTCAGGAACGAAAGATATTCTAATTGTTGGACATAGTCAAGGGGGAGGAATCGGATATTTACTGACCGCATATTTTTATCAGTTGCAAGATGCAGGTAGATTGCCGAGAGATATTAGATTCAAGACTTATTGTTCTGCAGCTCCCAAACCAGGTAATCTTTATTTTGCTTACGAATATGAAAACAGAAGCTTTGGGTGGGCATACCAAGTTGTAAATCCAATGGATTGGGTCCCTCAGGTACCATTTACAGTTCAAAAGCATCTAGATCTTCCTGGCAGAAATCCAACTGTACCGATTGCATCGACTATTAAAAAACAGGGGTTAAAAAAGCGAATTGCATTCAAAATGTTGAAAAATCCATCTGAGAAAGCCGTGGTAAATTATCAAAAAATTCTTGGGAAGGAAGTTTCAAAGATGGTTAGGAAGTACCTGCCTAATTTTAAAGAACCAAAATACTTTCCAAGCAATGATTATGTGCGAACCGGTACGCAGATCATTCTGTCTTTAGATGAGGAGTATTTCAAGTTGTTTAATGAAAGGAGTGATGACGGTATGATGTTGCATCATTCGATCGAACCCTATTATTATCTGGCAATGAGGTTAAAGCTCCCGTCTCCTTGACAAGATCATTTCTATTCTTGAAGGCTGTCGAATGCATTTCTCTACGCGACAAAAAAGGCTAGGCGAACCAACTTCCTAGCCTTCACGGTATAACTCATCCTATGCTATAACACACAAATAACAAAGGTGGGGAGAAAATGTTTTATTTGGGGTTAAAATGCAAAATCTTCTATTCGTTGTTTTGCTTTGGAAAAGACGTCGTCCTTTGCTTCCGCTAGGTTAACACCTTCAACTCTAAAAACCTCAATATCTGTAATACCCAAAAATCCTAAAACATGTCGAAGATATTGCTCCGTATGATCGAAATCTTTCATGAAGCCTTCTGAATAGATCCCGCCGGTAGAAATCGCCAGGTAGGCCTTTTTGTTCGTTACGAGTCCTTTTACACCGTTCTCTCCGTATTTAAATGTCACCCCTGCTCTGGCTATCTGATCGATCCATGCTTTTATTGTGGAGGGTATAGTGAAATTGTACATAGGCACATCGATCACCAGGGTATCTGCTTCCATAAGTTCGGCAATAGCCTCATCTGAAGGACGTATTGTTTCAAGTTGATCTTTAGTTCTTTCGTCCGCCGGAGTAAAGAAAGCTGTAACATGCTTGTCAGATAAATGAGGAAGTGGTGTAGACGCAAGGTTCCGCTCTTTTACTTCAACGGGATGTTTGGCTCTTATTTGTTCAATAATAGAATTTCCTAATTTATTACTGAAGGATGCTTGGCCTCTTAAGCTTGAGATGATATGTAATATTTTCATTTTTTATTTTATTTTTCTTTTGACAAATTTCCAGATAAATACTATAGTTTTGTTATCTGTTACAAAAAGGATAGTACTTACAAAAAGAATAGTATATGGAACATACTGCAGAACGTTGTGCTAAAGCAAATTTGGCTATTCGGGATACTTTAGATGTCGTTGGTGGTAAATGGAAACTCGTACTGCTTTCGGTCTTGAGAAATGGAAAGCGTGGTTTTAATGAGCTTTCACGTGAGGCGAGCATTTCCCCGAGAATCTTGTCGAAAGAACTTCAGGAATTGGAAATGAATGGACTTGTGAAACGTATGGTCTGCGATACCAAACCTGTAACGGTACAATATGAGCTGACCGAATACAGTAAGACGCTAGAGCAGGTTCTGATTGAGATGGAGCAATGGGGGCAGCAACATCGTCGCAAAATAATAGCTGGCCTTTAACTAGTTTATAATCACCGAAAAGGGATTAACGCTTTCAAGGCTTTTGGGTTAGTTCAAATTGAAATCGAAAAGCGATGTTGGTTTTCGTGTCATTTGAAGATAATTTTCTTCTAGAAGTTCGTATTCCTCTAAAGCTACTTCCAGTGTGCTATCTAAAATAATCGTAACCAATTTAGTGTCTGGATCAATCCGATAAAAATAAATTCTACCGCAGATACTCGATTCATAATTGTTCGTCTTGTGGAAACCGATCTTGTAATCTTTTGCTTCAAATGATCTAAGCTCTGATAGTTTTATGCCGTTGTTAATCTGATAACTAATGTTATCTATTGCTAGTATGAAAAATTCTTCACCCGCATGGTGCCACCTGTAAATTTTAAAAAATCCAAATGAAATGAGCAGGCCTAGGCTCAATACTAATAGAGAGGAAGGTCCTAGTTCTGCAAAAATATTGAATACAACAATGAGGGACAATGTGCCTAGGATTGACAGGATACATAGACTGGCGAAGATGAATACATATAACTTAGGATGTACCATTTTGATAACAAACCTAATGTAATCCTCATTTTTGTCAAAATATATGGCATTTTTGGTCATTGGCATAGTAAAATGTCTTTTACGCTAAATTAATATATACTTTTAGAATATTTATTTTTTTTCAATTTATTGTGCTTTTGGTTCGGAATGTTAAGTTTTATGGTATCGAACTCTAATTAAGATAGCCAGCTGAAATGACCAATTTTTTTGTGTATTCAACGTAAACAGTCAATTCTCAAGGGGGATTGGTTAAGCCGCTCTTTCTTTGCTATTATTTAGCAAAAAGCCTTATCGACGAGATAGGTTTTTTTTGTTGAAATAGTAGGCTTGACTATATTTTCGGTAGGTGCGATGTACCGCCTACATAGGTCTGATATTCCATTTGCTTGCAAGCTGTTGCGCCTAACTTTGTATTGAAATAAGAGCTAAATGAAAAAGAAACAAAGTTTTAATTGTAAATGTATAGCGCTATGGAAATTAAAGAAAACAAACTAGTAGGTGTTTCTTATAGAGAAACTCCTAACAAAGGTGGAATTATTAAGCCTGTTTATATTATAATGCATTACGATGGTGCAACTAATGGAACAAGTGCGATCGATTGGATGACAGATTCGCGGAGTAAGGTGTCGGCACATCTTCATATAAGCCGCGATGGTGTTATAACGCAATTGGCTCCATTTAATATTAAATGTTGGCATGCTGGGGTCAGTGCCTGGGCCGGACAGAAAGATCTCAATAACTGTAGTATCGGGATAGAGCTGCAAAATAAAGGCCAGGAAGCTTATACTGAAAAACAGATTGATGCGGCGATAACCATATGTAAAACCATTTGTGTTACATATCCAATTAGAGCGATTTTGGGACATTCTGATATCGCACCAGGAAGAAAGGAGGATCCAGGGACACAGTTTCCTTGGGAGAAATTTAAACTGTTAACGAAAGGAACTTATAATGGAATTACTTGAAATTTTAGAGAAATTAATTATCCCGGTGGTCACCGCAGTTGGAGGCTACTTGGTGGGAAAACCTAAACAGCAAGCCGAAGTGGAAGCAACGAATGTCGAGAATGCCGGAAAGGTAATTGAAAAATGGGAGGGATATGCGAATAGGTTAGAGAAAGATATCGAACAATTGCGAGCTATTATTGAAGATCTTAATGAAGGTTTACGCTTGGCAAATGATGAACGTATTACTTGTACGAAGACCTTGGGAGATTTGCAAGTAAAATATGATGATCTCATGAAGCTCTATAACAGATTACAAATTGAATTAAGACACATAAAAAATGAAAAATACACTACAGATGATCGCAATGCTGCTACTGGTTAGCAGTTGCGGTCTATTTAAGAAGACTTTAAAATCTAGCGTATCCAAACAAGCGGTTGTCACAGAAAAAATAGATGAAAATTTGCAGGTTGAGCGGGATACAGGTGAAGTACAGGTTGTTCAATCATATGCTGAAGCTTTAACTAAAAACGAGAGCGTTCTTCAAATTGAAGGCGAGGGGATTCAGATCACGCGAGACGGTTTTGTACAGCTTCGAAGCGGGAAAATCTATCAGAAACAAAGCGTACATGGTGAGACACTGGAGACTAAGGGCCGATTTGACGCAGGCTGGAAAGATCATAAAATGAAGAGCAGTCAGCAAAGCGATAAGAAAATAGAGCTTCATAATGCGGAGTCAAAATCGGTAGTTAAACCGGCTATAACAAGGATGCTTTATTTTTCAATGGGCTTGGGGATTTTAATCGCATTGGTTATCTGGTTGATAAGAAAAGGTCGAGTTTCTGTGCACTGGTAATAGTCCTGCAGGTTAATTGATTTAATACAAAAAAGTCCTTGAGTATTCAATATTCAAGGACTATATTTTTTTTATGAAGGGAAGGTTTAAGGTGTTGATAATGATTTGGATACTTATGAGGGTGTAATTAGTCATTGTTGAAACGGGCCTCAATAAGGTAATAATTTGCAATTTGTTTGATCTCTTTTTTGAAATCACGGTAAAGGTCAAATTGGTTGCATGCACAGATGATGGACTTCTGTAATGTGTCATTATTTATTTGTAAATAGGGACCTAATTCTTTGTATATGCTACTTTTTACTTTGGTTTTCAGATTATCTAATTTTTCTGGCTGAAAAATGCGAAGCACAACGGCTATTGCTTTGTAGCGATGCTGTATATCTTTATAATTGATATATTCTCCCATGATTTGCTTAGCAGGTATATTTACAAATTGGCAATAACAATCTATAACTTTACTGATTTTAGAAAGATCAGACTCGTATATTTTATCGATGGACCTTAATATTTCGGGGTGATTTTCTTTTAAGAAATTCATAATGAATGAATAATATAATGGGTTCATACGCTGTGAACTATTTTTTTCTGTTAATCCGATTGTTTCTTTTTTTCTTAAAATATTGTTTTGTCCGTGTGACTGATTGTGATCCAGTGCGTAAACTATGTGTTGTTTTAGACTGTGTATAAGTAGCTGTTCCATTTTCTTTTTCCGTTTAAGTATGAACTGATTTTTCGTTTCTTGAGTTGGTGATCCTACAAATGACTCAATCCACCAGTAGGTGCTTGATTGTGCTGTGGATCTATAGTTTATTTTAATCTATTACTTGTTAAACAAAGTTAAACAAATTTGTTAATCATTCAAGTTGTTTTTAAACTTATTTTTTGTGTGTTACCTTGGGTTTTTAAACTTATTTGTTTAACTTTAATTTGTTGATAATTAGGTTTTTAGACTTTAAATATGTTTGCCTGTTTGTTTAGGTTTAATAAGTTGTGTAACTTAGTCTCAGAATGTTATGTATTTGTGTAACATTTGTTAAATATCCTATGGACTATGGAAACTTATCCCAATAATAATTTTGAAGTTTTACGCTTGGAGATGCGTGTTACCAACCGTGAATTTGCGTCGCTGTTAGGTGTACGTGAACAAGTCTACTCGCGTATAAAAAAAGGAGAGTATCCTATTGGTCTAACGATGAAAACGCGCATTCAACAAGCCTTTCCTCATATTCAGTATGATTGGTTAGTGTATGGAAAAGGAGAAAGGATAGGAGGTGGAACTTTGGTTCAGTCTGACTCCATATCGATGGTTAGCATCGGCAATGGGAAATCAATAGGATACTTTTCTGATGATGTCAAGTTTATCGATGAAAACAAGAACAATATATTTTTTGAAGTTTCTCCAGGACGATATCTGATGCAGACTAAACTTGTTACAGAGAAGGCTAAAGCAGGATATTTGTCTGGCTTTGGAGATGCTGAATATATGGACGATTTACCGGCACATTTTATTACGGTTAATGAGTTTCATAAAGGAGCTTATCGTTCTTTTGAAGTCAGTGGGGATAGTATGACCGATGGGACTGATGCGAGTGTTTTAGACGGTGATATTGTAACTGGCCGTCTGATAAAAAGGGAGCTATGGCAATCAAAATTTCATACCCATAAATATCGTTATTGGGTTGTTGTCCACAAATATGAAGGCGTTATTATTAAAGAGATTGCCCATCATGATGTAAACAATGGAATTCTTACACTTCGCTCTCTTAATGCTGATAAAACAAGATATCCTGATTTTGAGGTAAGCCTGGACGATGTAGACCAGATTTTTAATGTTGTAGATATTAGCCGTTCGCTTTAGAAAGAGCTTAACCCTCAATTTTTATCGTTTTTACGGTTCGTCTTTTAACACCAAAGTTTAGGCAATGGATCTTTTTACGTCATATATAGGTGCTCAGTAAATTGATTCAATTGTACTCTTCTAAACCTAAAAGTACTTAGTTTGAGCTTTCTACTGCTTTTTGCTAAAAAATATAGAAATAAAAGCTAATTTAATTAGTTTTTATTTCTATATTTGACTATCAATTGAACGTATACGAACATGTTGTTGCGTGCTATTTTAGCGTTCCTAGTATATATATAGCGTTAAGACAGCTGATAACGTAACAAGAATATTGGTTGCTCATTATTCAAGCATGTTCGTAGCGTTCAAAAGAAATAATAGGATATATATAAAGATTATTTTTGGCGCTGCATACGTCCCTACCAATGTTAATCTTTTACAAAACTTACATCAGTTATTGTATAAGAGAAGTTATCTTTTTCCCGCTCATTCTCAGGTTTCTCCAATTCACTGTAATGCACTGTTCCGGTCATCTTGAACGTTGTATGGGAATCTAGATTGTTTTTCTCGCCATTATTGTCAAATACGTAAAAATTTTTGAGTGTATAATTTTTCTGATCAGCAGGAAGGTCAAATAACACATTGTTTTTTTCTGTTCCAACTGGTAAGATCACGCTGAAAGCAGTGAATTTTTCTGAGCTGAAGGCATGGGATTTGACCACAAAATTCATAGCCATGGTTTTTGATTTGCCTGATGAGAAGGTAAAAGAAGGCGCATCAAACTCACCTGTTAATTCAATGGTTTTATTTTGATTGTCATAGTTTGATTCGATAGCTTTTACCGTATCAACAGAACCGCCATTGCAAGACGCTAACAGTGTCAAACCAGATGACACTAATAATAATGCTGAAATTAAGTGTTTTGTTTTCATGTCAAAAATTATTAATTGAGAGATATTTAAAGCTTCTTTTTTTGTAGCTCAATAGATCTGCATCCAAAATGACGCTGACTTATACGATCTACTTGTTATCTTTTATAAAGGTAATATATTGGAAAATAGATATTAGCGTATGATTTAAATTCGTTGGGTGCAAATTTAAATTCGCTTACTCAACAATTGTTTTCGTTTTGTGGAAAGGGAAGCTTTTGGGTTTTATTGCTCGTAATAAAGCGCTATTGAGTTGATTTTGTGTAACTGGCACCGTTTTCTAACTAGGTTTTTGATTTAAAGAAGACGAGGTTAATAATCAAGAAGACTAAGGTTATAACAGAACAGTATGTTCGGATATTGTTCCAGAATACCCAAGGTCTTTCAAAGGTCTCACGCATAATTTTTATAGATTTTTCTGAAGCAATCGATAAGTCTATTGATGCTAATTGATTATTTAAAGGGACATTTTGTATTCCCGTAATTACAAATACTCCAAGGATATAGCTCAAACTCGCTGCCAGTATTAAATAGAACTTTGGTGAATGGATATCAAACAATAATACTGTAGAAATTGCTAATAGAATTGGTGCTCCCAAGAAGCAACAATAAAAAGCAGGATTCAGTATTTCTCTATTGATATTTTGCATGGCCATCAGATAAGCCCTGTCATTAAGTTTATGCAGACCCAAGTTGACCGAAAATGTATAAGAAAAGAATAAACCAGATATGATGGCCGAGAAGATTGTTGCCAGCGCCAAAATGATGTCCTGTAATTTCATGTTTCTATTTGTTTTAATTGTGAGATTCGTTTGCTAAACTTACTTCAGTTGATATGCAGGCGTATCAAAATATTATTTTAAAGTCTATTTCGTAAAGAGTATAGACTTTGAAAAAACACCAATACCGATGTTGATCTACCCGGCATCTGTACAAAGGTTGGAATAAGCGCTGAAGTAAAATAGAATAAAAACGACACAGTTTATCATTTGTTAAAGGAAGCTGGAGTTGAACCTGTAAAGGCTTTAAATACACGGATGAAATGAGACTGATCCGAGAAGCCATTTTCGTAAACAATATCCGTTAGTCTGTGAAAGTCTTTACTGGTTAATTGTTTCAGAGAGGTTTGAAATTGTACTATCTTAGCAAATTGTTTAGCAGTCAATCCCGTCTCTTTAAGAAATCTGCGTTCAAAGGTTCGGATGTTCAGTCGCTCCTCCTTGGCAATTTCTCCAATGGCAACCTGACCATTGTTTTCGATGATATTTAGGATAGCCTGTTTAATTGAAAAGTCTAGATGATCCTTCTTGGTATTAAAAAGGTGGAGAAGAAAATCGGATAGCACGCGGATGTTGTTGCTATAGTTTGAGGAGGAAGATAATTCAGTAATCAATTGACGGATGTCTGCATTTGGCGTGGCTTCTAAATAATAACAGCTGTCATTTATGCTTTCTGGATGTATATCCCAAAACGCACGTAACACAAAAGGATAAAATTTGAAAACTATAATTTGAAAGGGGCCAGCTACATTGATCGTAATAGGTGTTATCGTTTGACCATATAAGAAAATATGGGGCATTTTTTTATTATGGGGGCTAATGAGAAAGTCTCCTTTTGATCGTTGGAATAACAAGCCCGGGTATCCGTCAGCATAAAAAGGTAAGTTACTACGATATTCATCGGTACTTTCAAATACCAAGATTTCTTTTACAAATAATGCAATGGATTTGTCGGGATGGATAATTTTAGGATTCATCAATTAACTGTATTGGCTTTGAATTACGAATTGTCATATACATCTTATACGGAAATATCCAATAAGAGCTGATATTGCCATCGGATTTTCATTAGCTGATTTATCATGATATAGCACATTTCAAACATATGTGAATGTAATCCGGCTTATTTAAAATAATAAAGGGGCTTTTCTCTTCTCACTTGAAATAATTGTGCGTTTTTTAATAATTTAACACAATTATTTTGCCAATAGTTGGCGATCCAATTCGAATCCAATGAAGGATTATAATGACTTAGATCACTTTTTAAAACAATAGAATCCACCGGTATTCCAATATTCCAAATGCTGATTTTGCCGTAACGTCCCTTATAAGGAGGTATATAACATTTGATAACCTGTACACAACTATCACCAGCGGAATAATTATAGCTGTCGAAATTATCTATTGTTGCGATGCTGATTTTTCGGTAATCCGCATCTATTGCAAAGAGTTCTGAATGTGTTTCGATTATTTCTCCGCAAATTGAGTTCATGGATTTTTCTTCGTTCCAGAGGTATTGAATGGGAAAACTCTGCTTATAAAATGCGGTTTTACCATTTATTTTAACTGTTTTGCTATTGTGATATTCACCTACCTCAATAAAGTTTTCAACTTTTGGATTAAACAAATAGGTATGTTCTTGCCATTTCTTGTTCCATACAATATCTTTAAAACCGTCATTATTCTGATCGGCAAAAGACAGTCCTGAATTATTGGTCTGATACTCCATATCTCGCATAATAAGATGCCATTGATGATTGTGCAGTTTTTCAATCTGAAAAAAACAGTTTGAGTCATTCTTAAAGACGGATAATCTATAACACTTATTTGCTATCAAAGTGCAGTCTTGTTCTTTGAGGTTGTACTCCGAGATTTTCAGGCTATCAATTTCCTGATAGACCAGAAACGAATCTGGTAGGTGCACCTGTTTATTTTGAGAGGTACAACTAAAAAATGCCATGGCAAATAGTCCCAGCAACCATAACCAGTGTTGCTTTATTATTTTGGGGCGAGTCTGCTGTTTGAGATAGCTCATGCTAATTTAAGTTTGTCGTTAGGTTTTATTGATCGAAGGATTAAGTTTCTATTTTAATCATTTGTTAACAGCGATAGGAGGTGATTTAAGATTAGTCGAGTTGCTAATTATTTAATATGAAGTGGCTTTTTGTTGTTATGTTTAAAATGGTTTTATCGCTACGGTTGGCTTCTTGTATAAGAGTTTATGCTCAGGTCGGCCATTGAGAGCGTTTTTAGAAGTTCTCTCGCCGCAGCGCCTCCGGCACGGTTTGCACCGATAGTTGATGCGGATGGGCCATAACCGACGAGATGAATTCTAGGTTCTTTAGCGACCATGGTAGCCAGCCTGCCGGCCATTTGAATACCGCCTTGCTCTTCTTTTGGTAGCACTGTATCCAAATGGCTTAAAGAACTTTTAAAGCCTGTGTTCCACAATATAACATCGGCTCTTTCTTCTCGTCCGTCTTCCCATTTGATTCCTGTTTTGGTTATTTCTTTAAACATGGGAAAACGTTTAAGTACACCGCGTTTTTCCATTTCCTGGATTTCAGCGGAGTAGGGAAGTCCTGTAACGGAGACCACTGATAAAGGAGGAAGTCCTTGCCTAACGCGTTCCTCTACCATGGCAACAGCATTGTGTCCCGCCATGTCATCAAATGGCCCTTCTCTAAATAAAGGTTGCCGTCTTGTAACCCATGTCGTGGTCGTTATTTGTGAGATTTGATCGAGTAGCTGGATGGCAGAGATGCCACCACCAACAACAATTACATGTTTGCCTCGAAAATAATCTGCAGTTTTGAAGTCTTTTGTATGGAGCTGTTCTCCCTGAAATAACTCTGCTCCTGGATAAGCAGGGATGTAAGGGCTTCCCCATGTTCCCGTTGCATTAATAATACCAAGAGCAGAGAAAAGTGTTTCTGAGGTATCAATATAAAAGCGATCCCCAGCCTCATATACCTTTTCTACTTTAACAGGTCGATATACTTGAAGTCCAAATTTCTTTTCATAAAGTTCAAAATAATGGGGAACGGCGGTGTTGGCCTGAACTTCGGTATTATTTGTCGATAAAGTTTCCTCAAACGACATGCCTGGCAAATCGTGTATTTTATTGACAGTGCTTAAGGTGAGTGAGTTCCAGCGAAATTGCCAGGCACCACCAGCGTTGGGGGCTTCATCTAAAATAATGAAATCCTGCCCGATTTTAAGCCCCAGTTTTTTTAAATGATAAGCAGCGGAAAGTCCTGCCTGACCAGCGCCGATGACTGCAATTTTTGTTTTATAACGAATGTTTTTTAGCATAAATGCAGTATAATTAGCGCCAGCCCAGTTCGGGAGCCACGTGTTCCAGGATAGCGGAGAGAATATGTACGTTGTAATCTACCCCTAGAGTATTCGGGATGGTCAAAAGCAGCGTGTCAGCTTCCTGTATGGCTTCATCCTGTGCTAATTCTTTAACGAGCTGATCTGGCTCAGCAGCATAGCTTCGACCAAAAATGGTTCTTTTGTCTGACTCAATAACGCCAATTTTATCCGATTTGTCCGCTTCTTGTCCGAAGTAATAGCGATCTAAATCGTCTACTAAAGCAAAAATGGATCGGCTGACTGAAACCCTGGGTTCTCCGGGGTGCCCAGATTCCTTCCAAGCTTCTTTGTATAACCGAATCTGTTCTGCTTGCTGAATATGAAAAGGTTTGCCATTTTCATCATACTTCAAGGTAGAACTTTGAAGATTCATTCTATTATGAGCAGCCCATACCGCGGTGGCATTGGATGCTGCTCCCCACCATATGCGATCTCGTAATCCATCCGAATGAGGTTCTAGCCTAAGTAAGCCTGGGGGATTTGGAAACATTGGGTAAGGATTTGGTTCGGCGAAACCAATACCATTTAGTTTTTCCAAAAACTCCAACGCTTTCTTCCGGCCCATATCGGCATCTGTCTCGCCTTCCGTTATATCGTAACCGAAATAACGCCAGCCGTCTATTACCTGTTCAGGCGAGCCTCTACTGATACCTAGCTGTAATCTGCCACCCGAAATTAAGTCGGCAGCTCCCGCATCCTCCACCATGTAAAGCGGGTTTTCATAACGCATGTCGATTACACCCGTTCCAATCTCGATTTTGGAGGTTTTGGCTCCAATGGCCGATAATAATGGAAAAGGGGAAGCTAACTGATTCGCAAAATGGTGTACACGGAAATAAGCGCCGTCTAATCCTATTTCTTCGGCTGCTACCGCTAAATCTATTGATTGCAGCAGGGTGTCGCTCGCCGTCTGCGTGCTGTATGCAGGATGCTTGGACCAATGTCCAAAAGATAAAAAGCCTAGTTTTTTCATAAATCACAAAGCGATTTGATGTCAATCAAATTTAACAAATGTTGCTGTTATCTCAGTGATATGGATTGTCCGGTGGATGTAAATAATATCGGATTTGAACTGATTTGCCAAATGACAAGTAAGCTGTGTTCCAAAAAAGGTAAATTTGTGTATTATAAAATTAAATAAGTGATTGAGGATGGATTTTTCGGATAAATTATTAAAACAGATTGAGTTCATTAAGGAGATCGATAAGATTAAATATATTCAGCGAAAAACAAAGCTTTTCAATAGCGATCGACCCGAAAATGATGCCGAACACAGTTGGCATCTCGCACTAATGGCCATGGTGCTTTCAGAACATGCAAATCAATCGGTAGATCTTTTGAAGGTGATCAAGATGGTATTGATACATGATATTGTTGAAATTGATGCCGGTGATACCTTTATCTATGATGCAGAAAAAAATCATAACAATACAGCTGCGGAACGTATAGCAGCTCAGCGGATATTTGGAATTCTCCCAACTGAGCAGACCGAAGAACTTATCGCCTTATGGGAAGAATTCGAAGCTGGCCAGACTCATGATGCGAAGTTTGCCCGCGCCATGGATCGATTGGAGCCGCTCTTGCAAAATAGTTCCAATAATGGTGGAACCTGGAATGAACCTGGTGTAAATTATGAAAAGGTTTATGCAAAGAAATCTGTCATTAAGGATAGTTCAACAGTACTCTGGGAATATGCTGAAAAATTGATAGATACAGGAGTGATGCGGGGGATTCTGAAAAAGAATTAGTAGGCACGCCTGTATTCTTTAATAAGTCCGTCGAATGTGTATTTTTTAATCGTCATCGTCCTCTTTTTTCTCGCTTACCTTTAAGAAGGCCGCTCTTTTGGGGGCTGGAGCGGATTCACCTTTAAGTCCCTGCCATAGAATTTCATTGAATACCAAATCAGGTACAGCATCTTCTTTCGACCAATCATATTTGTCACTCCATGTAGCCAGTTTTCCCTTGCTTGAATTACGTTCGTTGAGGTCTACATTTGCGTCAACATGGTCAAATGGGGTGTAATCGGCGCTATTGCTAAACGACCGCCACATGGGGGTTGCAGCAGCGTCGTATTGCGTCATTGGTTTCATTCCTAAGATCAGCTCTATTGTCCTGATCATCCCCGAGGTAGAATACATGGTGTGATCTACGGATTTTCTTTTTACATAGGGGCTGATCAAATAGGCCGGACTACGGTGGGCATCCACATGATCAGGGCCATTCTGGGCGTCATCTTCCAGTATAAAGATTGCAGATTCCTTCCATATCGGGCTCTTGCTGATATGATCGACAAACATCCCAACAGCGAGATCATTGTCTGCTACATGCGCATAAGGAGACTTTTTGCCTGCCCGCATCCCTTCCGTATGGTCATTGCTGATTCGAATAGTTGTCAATTGGGGCATTTCTCCTTTTAGAATGAGTTGATCAAAATCAGCTTTCCATTGTCTTACACGTGTAGTGTCGGCAATACTGAGGTCATAGCTTGTATATCCGGTGGCAACATGCCCCTCCAAAGATTTTACATTGGGCTTTCCTTTGTCTGCAAATTCACCATAGGTACGATAAGATATCTGGTGCCGCTTAGCATTATCCCAAATAAATCCACCTTTATTGTTGGCTATTTCCCGTTCGCCCTCTCCTCCATATGTACCGCCGCGACCACCATAGCTTGATGGCCAGGTTTTCTCAAGATAGTCAGTGGCATAAGCGCCCATGCTCCAATTGTGGCCATCCGCGCTAACTTCTGCATCAACATAGAAATTGTCGAGGAGCGCGAATTCATTGACAATTTTATGTTGGTTGGGCGTGATTTTTTCGCCAAATAAACAAAGTGACGTATCTCCATTCCCTTGTTTGACATCACCTAGAACTTGATCATATGTACGATTCTCTTTGATAACATAAAATACATATTTGATCGGGGAGGGATCACCAACTTTCATTGGGATAGGGTTTCCGGCCTCTCCTTCTGTTTGCAGCTCTTTTTCTTTTGAATAAGGGGTGTTACGGTATACCGCACGAGAATATAATGCCAGTTCTTCCGGTTTAGGATCCGGTATAAAGCTGAGAGTTCCCTTAAAAAGGCCAGCAATGTATTGTATATCTTTTGGCTTGTTGAGGTCGCCTGCATGACGATCGACTTTTTCCTTTTGATCTGTTGGATTGGGGCCTTGTGGGTTAGCTTTGGATGATAAGCCTTTACCATTGGTGACTAAAATTGTTCGATCTACCACTTTTACATTGGTTGGATACCAGCCCACTGGAATAAACCCTTTCGAAATAGATCGACCGGGATTACTTACGTCAAAAACTGCTAAACAATTGTTGTCTGCATTGGCAATATAGAGGGTTTTATCATCTGCAGACAAAGCAACACCATTGCTTGTCGATCCGCTTGGGGCATTAGGATACAATGCTGCATTTAATGTTTCTACTACCGTACCTCTTTTGGTGTTGATAATAGAAACAGAGTTGTCATTTGCATTAGCGACAAAAAACCATTTACCGTTTTTGCTAAACGTAATTTCATTCGGATGGTTTCCTACAGAGATTTCTTTAGTTATCTTATTTTGCGTTACATCCCACACTAAAATCTTTTCCCCTCCCCAGACACTAATGTAAAGTTGTTTCGCATCAGGCGTTAGCTGACAGGTATAACCCTCCGCCCCCAAATCATAGGTTGCTTTCGTTGCTTTGGTTTTTAAGTCTACAACATATAGTTTTTTATCTTCTCGGGTGACCGTGTATAATTGCTGTTTGTTTTTATCATCTACAGCCAATCCGGCTATCCCTATTTTATTGGGCCATGGCTTGCCCAGAATAATAGAATCTTTGGATGCAATTTTTCCACCGTTGATCTTATAAATTCTAATCATGTTATCATGTCCCCCAGAAGCATACAGCGTATTATCATCGCTCGAAAAGGCCAATCCATACCACGATTTTGGTATTTGAATACTATCTATTTTTCGCTGTAAAGCGAGATCGATTAAATCTATTGTTTGTGTGCTTTGTCCATTATTACTTACTGCGGCAAATTTTTTATTGTGACTGATAACCAAATTCAAAGTTAAGTCTCCTAGTTCGATCTGTTTTCCAACAGGAGTTAATGTCCAACCATTCGGTAGTCCAACTTTGTTGTTTTCCAAACTTGCAATAATTTTGCTTTGTGTGTTATTTTGACCAAATGTGAGTTGCGAAGTTGCAAACAGACAAGTCGTCAAGAGGAATGATCCTATTCTTTTCATGGGACATATTTACGAAATTGAGCAATCAGGCTAAAGAGGGAGTGTCAGAATTAAAGAAAACTTAATATTGGAGTGCACACTTGTTATAGGTTATCGCCAACTATTTTTTAGCATAGTCAAGACAGTCGTCAAAATGTATTTTTGTGAATAAATAATCTGTCAATTCATTAGCAAGATTATCCACTTTCGTTCTTGGTCACATTTTCTGGTTTCCAATATTTTGGATTGGAAAGTATAAAGCTAACTAAATCGCCGACGACTTTCATCATAAGTATATAACCAGAAAACATCAAAAAGATAGGGATGTAGAGTTTAAAAAATGGTATAGCAATGAGTTCACTTGGGTTTTTATTGGAATAAGTCAGACGTTTTTTGTTGTTTTTATAATAAAAAAATGCGTTTGAGATCGCCCAAACTGAAGTGTAAAAATCTGAAATCTGGAAGACAAGGGAGCCCTCATGAATTTTCCAGTTGATAAAAAACACAATAGCAACTAAGAATAATGTGATGAAGCAGAGCAGTATAAGAAATATAAAGGCATAGGTTGTGTTACCTTTTTCATCCCTTTCCACATAGGTGCCAAATGATTTTCTATTTTTATCTGTTTTTTTTCGTGTACGATTGAGCCTTACTTTTTTTACAATATACTTGATTGGTGTATCTTTTAACAGGAAGTAATGCGAAATGCCATAGGCGAAAGTCTGTAGTGCCTGTGCAAAAACGATATTATAATTATATACGGCATCATCAGCATAGAGGTAAACAATGAGTAAGTTAAGTAGAAGTACACTCCAAAACAAGGGATCTTTGAATAATTGTTCTGGCAATAACTTATTAATAGCCATAATGAAATTATGTTTGAAATCAAATTCTTCTAAAATATTTGTTGACTGCAAGGTTATAAAAATTTTTTAATATATGATTGATCTGAAATTTAATATGAACCCTTTTACTTAAGCATCAATAGTAATAAGAGAACGGTTGATAGGTAAAAGTCTGTTGTTTACCGATTTAAATTGTTCTTTCACCGAAAAGTTGTAGTGTTTTAAAGTTTGTTTCTTGAAATTGGATTGATAAACTATTCAATCTTTATTTATGATACACTTCTTTAATTCATTGGCAATTTTAACTGTAGTGGGAGTGACTACGTTCTTTAGTGGATTGAAATCCGAAGAAGAGGCGGCTACTACCGTGAATACAAGAATCCAATATAATTTACAGGTCAATAATGCGACGAAAACCAATACGTCCCTAAAAAAAATGCAACAGGATAAAATTCAGGGATACGCGGATTCCAAAAATTCAGCTTTGTAAAACGACTTTTCTTCATTAAAGCTTTTATAGATTTTTTTTTGAAAAATATATTTTCTAAAATTACTTTATTGTTATATAAATTAATTTTTATATATTGAACTATATTGGGAAATCAAGCGGATATGGTATGTGGTCTATCTGTTTATTTTTTCTATAGCGTATTAGTTTGTGTAGCCTATATCTTTAAACTTAAGATAGTTTATTATGAAAAAGAAAAGTTCGTCGTGGTTTTTTTATGCCATTCTTGCTATTGTCATTTGTGTAGTTCTGTTGTTGAATCTACCTGAACTTATTCAGGGGTTTATGAACAGTTACAATTTGGTCGTTAAATAACAACACGATGTTTACCGCTTAATTCCACATACTCGCCGATTTTTTTGTTGTGTTTATCTAAACTTTGTAGCTGTTGTGCGAATCGTATTGTAGTTTAGAATCAGTAAATGGAATTGGACTAGCACAATGTATCTTGAACAGAATTTAATCAGATCTAATGAAACGAGTCGAAATATTTAAAACCAATGTTTATCGAATGAAAGATGCGCAGCGAATCGTTGCAACTCTTGTCAGCTTGTTTTCTTCTTATAAAATTAACTTCGATCTTGACGATGAGGAGCGTATTCTCAGAGTGGAATCTTCGCAATTGGAAATCGAGACCAATAGTATCGTTAGAAAGATGTTTGAGTGGGGCTATCGCTGTGAAAGAATCATTTAATCACTCGCTAAAAATAAAAACCTATCTATTATATTTATTTTTCATTGTAAATTCACGGCAGTAATCTGCTGAACGTTGCTAGCTACAAACTTTGAAGTTGTTATGTCTGATAGCTGACGATCTCAAAAGATTAATCACATGTCCATTGTTAAAGCAAAATATATCGAATATGATAGGTAGAATGCTCCTTTTTTTTATACTCCTTATTTTTAACACAGCTTGTTTTGCACAAAAAGGAATACCATTATCAATAGGTATATCAGAAATATTGCATTCAAAGGTTTTGGGTGAAGATCGAACGATCAATATTTGTCTACCTGATAATTATAATCCAAGTGATTCTGTTCGGTATCCTATCGTATACGTTCTGGATGGCGGAGTTGATGAAGATTTCTTCCATATAGCAGGTATTGTACGTTTCAGTACACAACCCTGGATCGACAGATTCCCGCAAAGTATTGTTGTTGGGATAGGGGGGAATACGCGAAGAAGAGATTTTACCTTCCCCGTTGAAAATACTGATTTTATAGAAAAGGAAGGCTTTCAGAAAGCTAATTTTCCTTCTTATGGCGGTTCTGAACAATACAGGGCATTCATAAAAAATGAATTGATCCCTTACATGAGCGGCAACTATAAAACGAATGGAAAACAGACCTTAATCGGAGAATCACTAGCTGGACTTTTTTCGGTAGAAATATTACTGAAACAACCCGAACTATTTGATGATTACATTATTATTAGTCCAAGTTTGTGGTGGGGAGATGAATTTTTATTGGAAAATGCGGACAAGTTTTTGCAACGTAATTTGAAAAAAAATATAAATGTTTACCTTGGTGTACCCAATAGAGAAGAAGATGTAAAAATGTATGATGAATCTAAAGCGTTATCCGAGGTCATTAAAAGCAATAAGCAGATTCATTTTGTATTTGACTATATGCCTGATGAATTGCATTCTACAGTAATACACCAAGCCGTCTACAATGCTTTTAAGAAGCTTTATCCAAAAACTGTCTATTCAAAGCAGTAGCTGGGTTATACGGTGTTTAATTTCATTTTACACTGAGTTGTGCTGCGTTGTGCCACTCTTCTTCCAAAACTGACATGAATAGCTTATCGTGAAATTGATTGTCTCTAAAACAGGCTTCACGCATTCTCCCTTCGAGTTTAAAGCCTGCATTTTGATATGCTTTTACTGCGGCATAATTTGGTTCGGATACAGTGAGCATAATCCTGTGGAGCTCTAGTTTTTCAAATCCAATGCCTAGGATTAATCTAGTGACTTCTGAGCCTATTCCTTTTCCCCATTCTCGACGGTCTCCGATAAAGATAAAATACTCGCCAGATCTATTTGCTTTGGAAATATTGCAAATGCCAGCATAGCCTATCAATCTATTTGAATCGGTCAGGAAAATTCCCCGGTTAAAACTTGTTGAATCATTGACAACTGAATGAAACCAATGGTCAATTTGATCCTTTGTGTTTAGCGACTGAAAAAGTGAGAGCGAATATTTTATAGACATATCATCATTGATCCATTCATAAAATGGTGAGACATCGTCAAGCGATAGTGGTTTTAAACTGATCATTATTTAATACTTCGTGTATCTGAAATTGTTATATTAATCCTCTATTTAATTGTTAAGTTTCCTGCATTATTTTATTGTCCATGTTATCTTTACAGCAGATAGATTGGAAGTCTAGAGACGTTGACTAGCTTGCGGGGGCAAATCCATTTTTTGATAATACAGTTTACCTGTTGGCGTTGGAAAATATTTGGGATATGCAATGGCAAAAGGTCCCCGTGTTTCATGATTGTTCCATATATCTAGTTTAAGGCCACGTCATATGACGTGGCTTTTATGACTACTTGATGCTGCTTTCAAAATGATAGGTGCCGGAACCTATCTCATGACTGGAACTGGGAAGCACAATTTTTGCCTTGGTATTGGCAGGGATGGTGACCTCTAGTTTCAGTATGTTATTTTCTAGCACCCAAGCCGATTTCACAGTGCCATACATCGTTTCAAGTTCTGCCGAGGCTTTAGTTAATTTACCACCTGGTTTTGGGGCTATAACAATAGTTTTATAACCTGGATCAGCAGCTACGGAGTTAATTCCTGCTATTGTTCGATACATCCAGTCTCCAATAGCGCCATAGGCGTAATGATTATAGGAGTTCATGTCTGGAGTTTGAAACGAACCATCGGGTTTAATACCATCCCATCGTTCCCAGATGGTGGTGGCACCCATTTTTACAGGATAGAGCCACGACGGGTAATTCTCCTGCATTAACAGATCGTACGCAACATCATTATACCCAAATCTTGTCAGAACATGGCATATATAGGGGGTGCCTAAGAAACCGGTGGTGAGGTGGTTGCCATAGTCACGGATGTTGGCAACAAGGCGATCAGCACATGCAGCTCGGAGTTCTTCCGGAAGCATATCAAATTGCAACGCTAATACATAAGCTGTCTGTGTACTGGATACCAACCGGCCAGTTGCGGTCATATATTCCTTTGCAAAAGCTGCTTTGATGTCAGAAAGTAATGCCCTGTACTTTGCAGCGTCCTCTTGTTTGCCTAGGACCTCCGCTGCGTTAATCAGTAGTTGTGTCGAGTGGGCATAAAAGGTCTGTGCGATGAGATATTTATCTGTTACGGCAGCTCTTCCATCATTATCGTCATTCGGGCGGTAAAAAAGCCAGTCCCCAAAATGAAAACCTGAATTCCAAAGATTATTTTTCGCTACAGAACGAATATAATTCACCCATTTTTGCATACTTTCATATTGTGTTTCCAGTACACTGCGATCTCCGTAAGCGACATACATATCCCAAGGAATGATTGTGGAGACGTCGGCCCAACCGGCTGATGCACCGTCGTTGGCCCCGAGCACATTCGGTACGACATGAGGAATGAGTCCACTGGGCTGTTGATCAGCCTTCACATCGCTTAACCATTTGCTGAAGAACCCTGCAACATCCATATTGTAAGCCGCTGTATTGGCAAAAGCTTGCGCATCGCCTGTCCAGCCTAAACGTTCATCACGTTGTGGACAGTCGGTCGGTACATCCAAAAAATTTCCTTTTTGTCCCCATTGAATATTGTGCTGTAATTGGTTGATCAGGGGATTGGAAGTCGCAAATTTACCGGTTGTCTGCATATCTGAATAGAGGGCAACAGCCGTTATGTTATCGACGTTTAACTCTCCTGGATAGCCCTCGACTTTCACATACCTAAAACCCTGAAAAGTAAAATGCGGTTCAAATATTTGTTCGGCTCCTCCTTTTAAAATATAACTGTTTTGGGCCTTGGCCGATCGTAGGTTTTCTGTATAGAAATTACCTTCCTTTGTAAGTACCTCAGCATGACTTAGTGTAATCCTTGTTCCGGCAGGACCTTGAGCCTTCAACGTCGCCCAACCTACCAAATTTTGGCCAAAATCGACAACGGTATCTCCATTCGGCGTTTTGAAAACCCGAAGGGCTTTAAACTGCTCGTGTTTCCTTACAGGAGGACCGCTCATAGCGATAAGTTTTTCTGTTCCTTTGTTCATTAAACCTACTGCCGTCCATTTGTTATCTTCTTTAAATCCAGCAGTATCCCAGCCAGCGATTTCCATTCCTGCGTCATAGCGCTCGCCATCGTAAATGTCCGAAGCCATAATCGGCCCATAGGTGTATTTCCAGCTTTCATCTGTCTTTATCGTTTGCTTTGTGCCATCTGTATATTCGACTTCAAGCTGCAAAAGCAGTCCACGTGTATCGCCATAAAAATTATGTTGGTTTCCAAATCCAATACGACCTTTATACCAGCCATTGCCAAGACTTGCACCGATCACATTGGAACCGACTGTAAGAAATGCGGTAACATCGTAAACTTGGTATTGCAGCTGGTTCTTGTAACTGGTCCATCCCGGAGCAAAATAGGTATCACTTATACGGTGCCCATTGAGTTTGGCTTCATATAGCCCTTTTGCTGTGATATATGCCATGGCAGACTTTATCTTTTTTTTCAGTGTAAATTCTTTTCTGAAAAGTGGACTGCGGGCCGAAGTGTCCTTTCCGGAAACGGTGATCCATTGTGCATGCCAATCAGAGGAAGCCATTCCCGTTTGGAAGAATCCAATGGTAGACCACGCTGATCTGTTCCCTTGATTATCTTTCACCCGGACTTGCCAGAAGTATTTTTTCTTTGACTGCAAGGGAGATCCGGCGTAATCAATCCATATAGATTGGTCAGTGACAGTGTGGTTTTCCCAAACTAGATCTTTTCCCTTATTTAATAAGGTTTTATCGGTTCCGACTCGGATTTCATATTCAGATTGTTGGGTGTTTTTTTCGGTAGAAGTTATTTTCCAGCTCAATCTCGGAGCTGCGGTTTCAATGGCTAATGGATCTTTTAAATGTTCTACCTTAAGATCAATTACGCCGAGTTTCTGGGCGAAGGCGGAGAAATTCAGTATGATCAGAAATCCTAATATTCCTAATTTTTGGAGCACAGTCTTCATGGATGGTTTAAGATTTGATTAGTAACCTGTTGTTTGGAATATAAAAGCAATATAGCTATTATCCGTAATAAATCCGAAATATCCGTCATGTACTGTCCTGATGGAAAACTAAAAACTTGTCTTATGCTAAGATCAAATGGAAAATGTATCTATAACTTCGTGAATCATAAGGGGAAATCGAGACAGTTATGTCATATTCAAAGAAAATATAGGATGACAATAGAAAATTATAACCAAACAATTCAACTGAGCACATCAGCAGGTCAGGTATTTAAGGCATTGACAGACGAAATACCATTTTGGTGGACAGCACTGTTTGAAGGGGCTTCAAATAGCAAAAATGATCGGTTTACCGTTCGCTTTGGGGATCAAATTTATAAAAGAATACGGGTCGAAGAATTACAGGAAAATGCAAAAGTTGTTTGGTATGTCGAAGATTCATTGATCGTGGTTCCTGGATTGAAAAATCAAAAGGAATGGATCGGTACAACGATCGTTTGGAATATCATTGAAAGAGACAATGGAACTGTATTACAACTCGAACATATTGGCTTACACCCTAAAATCGAATGTTATGATATTTGCATAGGTGGATGGAAACAATTTTTAAAGAGTTTAGAGATCTATATCGAAACCGGCAAAGGACAGCCTTTTGAATCAATTCACTGTTAGCTAGCCAACAGTGAATTGATTAAGTTGTTAATGTCTTCATAACGGGCTAAATGTAATAACCAATCTCTAGGAATGGATTTCTCACCGTAATATAGACCTGCAAGTCCTCCAGCGATGGCTGCTCCGGTATCTGTGTCTCCTCCAAGATTAATAATACCTAAAACAGTGTCTCTATAATTTTCTTTTTCCAAAAAATACCATATGCTTGATTCTAAACTATCGATTACGTATCCACTGGATTTCAGCTCATCTTCAGCTTTACTCCTAATATCATGAAGAATGACATGATCAAAATGGCACCTTTCTGCTTTGGGAAATTCTATTTCGCCCCAGAAATGCATAATTTGATTGCGCATTTCTGTATAAGCTTGTTCTTTGTCGAGGCCATTGCATAACATTTCTGCCAACTTAATGTAGATAAAACATGCCATTGCCGAACGAATATGCTTATGTGTCAAGGCCGAGACTTCCCAGACTATTTGAAACTGATCCAAAGATGCTATCCCTTTGATTTCGTAGAGCAAGGGAAGTATTCTCATCAGTGAGCCATTTCCATTGTCCTGTTCTCTAGCAGCGTACCGTAATGTCTTTAAGTCTTCCACTTTATCTTGTTCAAGGATAGTTTTAAGTTCACTGATCGATTTCGAGGTCGTTGTACCTATATCAAATACGCTACCCCTGGCCGTCCATAGACCTTCTTCTTTCCACTCAATAAATTTTTTGGCAATATCAACCAAATTGTAACCATTTATAAGAGATTCAGCAAGACAGAAACATAGGGAGCTATCATCTGACCAGGTCCCAGGTGCTTGGTGATGACTACCGTAACCAGTCAAATCAGTCGCTGGGTTATTTTGCATATCTTCTTTAGATCTGAATTCAAATGGAACACCAATAGCATCCCCAACGGCCAGACCAAACAAAGCACCTGCAATTCTGCTTCTTTCGAGGATACAAGAATTATTTGTTATACTATTTGACAGATTCGGTTGTTGCTCCATATCGATTAATTGTAAGTCTTGTTGTAAAGAATATTAAAATAATTACTTCGTGTTATGTGTTTGATTTGTAGTTTCTTGTGTTTTTGAGTTGAAGAGGTTGTTAATTGTTTATTTAATTTATGAAAATAACAATTAAATTAATAATCTGTTTGGTGAAATACTTGAAATAATTTACGATATTTGAATGAATTATAAAACTGAGAGAAAATAAAAATTAACATGCTTTCTGAACGATAGCTGTCCAAATAGACTTGTATTGGCATGCAAAGCATATATTTCTAGAATTGAATAAAAAAATGGAATATTTTTCCCAACTCGGATACCATTCTAATGAAATCATAAAATTCGCTGCCTCTTGCGGAATATTTTCCCTACTTTTAAAATCCGGTGATGTGATCCACTTTACACCGCAGGATCCAGAACATTTTAAGGCTTGGCTGATCGAAAAAAATATTGAAGATATCAAGAGCAATAGACAGCATCAGGAATTTTTTGGGACAAGCATTTAATCCTTTAAACAGGATGACAGTTTTTCAGAAAAGGCAATTTTTTGCTTCTTTAATAGATAAAATCAATTTATACGATCATATGAAAAAAATATCAAGCCTATTGGGGCTGCTTCTTTTCGTTGTTTTTTGCAGCTTCGCCCAAGGCAGTTCTATGTTGTGGAAAATTTCCGGTAATGGTCTGAAACAAGATTCATATTTGTTCGGTACAATCCATATGTTATGTCCAGATGATTTTGTTATCAAACAAAAGAATTTGGATGCATTCAATTCGTGTAAAAAGCTCATTTTTGAAGTTGACCTTTCTAAACCGGAAAATGCAAAATCTCTGCAAGCATTTGCTGTTTCGGATCCAAATTTTATAAAGGCGTTTTCTGAAGAGGAGATCAAAAAAATGGATAGTGTGTTGATTGCTCAGCAGCTCTCAATCAAATTGTTGGATTATGTATCGCCTGTTGCGGTGATTTCATTATTCTCGATGAAAGGGTTTAATTGCCCAGATCCAACGAAGATGAAGTCCTATGAGGTTGAATTAGCTGCACTTGCGTCCAATCAAGGAAAGATAATTGGGGAGCTGGAAACGCCTGATTTTCAGTTTAATTTATTAAAAGATCTCATTACGCCCAAATTGTTTATGGAGTCGGTTTTTCAGTTGGACAAATATCCGGCATTAACTGCAAAAATGGTTGAAACCTATAAGAGCGAAAATTTGGAAGAGCTAACAAAATTATTGGAAGATTCAGCATGGATGACAGCAGAGCAAAAAGATAAATTATTAATTGGCCGAAATTTAAATTGGAGCAACTTGATACCAGAAGTTATTAAGGATCAATCTTGTTTTATTGCTGTTGGGGCAGGTCACCTAGCTGGCGATAAGGGCTTGATTAGCCTACTGCGTGATAAAGGATTCACTGTAGAGGCCGTTAAATAAGTTTTTTTGATCCTTTCCTAGAGACATCTCATAACATTTTGAAATTTTGACATCGCGATAAATTTGCATTTGGTCAAAGTCTACATGCACTATATCAAAAAAATTGGTGCTTGAGCAAGCCAAAAGCTTCCTTTGTTGAAAAAACATGAAGAAACAAGTATTATGTGCAGTTATACTCAGCGGATTGACGACGCTGGCTGCACATGCTCAAAATGCCGTATCGGGGCAGGTTGCCGTAGATTATGTTCCGCTTTCAAACTATATTCGACCTGAAGATAGTGTTAAGACGGGGTCAAAAAGTGATTTCAAGAGGATACAATTTAATCTGGAAGTTCCGCTATCCACTAAAATAGATTCTTTGGGTAATATCAAACGTTGGTCATGGAAAATAGGGGCAGCTTATGCAAGAATGGAAAATCGAGGGTACGAAGAACCTTTATTTCCGACTGAAATGTTAAATGCGGAAATGGGACTTCAATATCTGACCTCATTAAGGAAAAATTGGTCTTTATTAACTTTTGCCTCTGTAGGGATTTATTCAGATCTCGTTAAGGTCGATGGCAAGGATGTGCTGGGACAGGGGGGCGTGCTTTTTATCAAAAAATTTAGACCGAATTTAGCTTTTGGTTTTGGACCTGTATTGAGCAATAGTTTTGGCGTACCAATGATCTTGCCAGGTTTGTATTTTGACTGGAAAACAAATGGAAAAGTGAAGTTTAATGTGAATTTCCCGCAAGGTCTATCCGCATCCTACCATGTCAATGAATTGATGGATCTACGCGCTGTCCTTAATTTAGACGGAATGACGGCAGAGCGCGAAAAGAATGGAAAATCTACTTTAGGCGGTTTTATGTTATTGACAGCTGGGCTTCAGCCACAGTTCAATCTAGGTAAGAGCCTCAAGCTCCAGCTGACAGGAGGAAGTACATTGGCCAGATTGTATGTTGAAAACGATCGATCCTTAAAAAGTTTATTTAAGAATAAAACGCAAGAAGATCCCCGGTTTTCACCAACCTTTTATACTTCGATAGCAATTAAATGGAATATGCCTTAATTATCGGCTGAGGAGCTTCTTAAAAACAACATTTTGGAGAAGCTCCTCTCTTTTTGTACGCGAAATAGGCAGTTCTCGTTCCTGTATGTACACTCTCCCTCCAGTAATGATATCGATATGGTTTACATTGACTAGATAGGATTTGTGAATGCGAAAAAAATGGTTGTTGGGTAATGCCTCTTCCAAAGCCAGCATGGTTTGATGGATTGTAATTGTACGTTCTTTAAAATGAAGTTTTGTATAATTCTGCATACTTTCAGCGTATAGAATATCTGTCCAGGAGATTTTAACAAAAGAATCTCCTTGTCTTACAAATAACATGTGATCATTGGGATTGCTCTCCTGTAAAGGTTTGTTCCGCTGCAAAAAGAGCTGAAAAGCCTTGGTACTGGCCTGGTAGAAACGCTGGAAAACTATAGGTTTGAGTAGGTAATCAACAGCTTGCAGCCTGAATCCTTCCAAGGCATATTCTGAATAAGCTGTAATGAAGATACATAACGGTGGATTCTCAAGCGAGTCTAAAAAGTCTATGCCATTGAGATAGGGCATATTAATATCTAAAAAAATAAGGTCTATATCTCCCTGCTGTAATCTTGAGGTTGCAGCAAGCGCTGAAGGAAATGTTTCTACTAAATCCAAAAAATCGATCTGTTCGGTCATTTCAGCAATATGTTGACGCAACATAGGTTCATCGTCAACGATGATACATTTCATTTTCATTTCTTCCATTGTCAAAAGTTAGCTGTTAAGATCAATTGTCAGTTGGACAGCAAAACTGCTATCAAGTTTGTGGATTGTTAAAGAATAGTTATTTTCATATTGCAGTTCCAATCTCTTTTTTACGTTTTCTAGCCCTATACCGGAGTGCCCTGTTGAAGCTAAATGAGGATATTCCTGATAACTATTGCTGATGTTAAATTGGAGTTTTCCCTCTTCCTCAACACAAGATAGGAGGATACTTCCTTTTTGATTTGGAAGCCGGTTTACATGTTTGAATGCATTTTCGACAAAGCAGATGAGCATCAAGGGCGCAATATATAAATCCTTTGAAGATTGTGCCCAGGAGCAATTTACATCCAGCTCGTTTCCCCAACGCATTTTTTCTATGGCTATAAAATCTTGTAAATACTGCAGTTCACGTGTTAAAAGAACGAGCGGTTGATTACATTCATAGAGTTGGTATCTTAAAATATCTGAAAATTTAAGAAGCAAATAATCGGCCATTTCCACGTTCTTTTTCATCAGAATATGAATGTGGTTCAGAACATTAAACATAAAGTGAGGATTAACTTGATCCTGTAAAAATTTTACCTGACTCTCTAAAAAATTTTGCTGCAGCTGGCTGTGAACACGTTGTATATCGGCATGTTCCTGATAAAACCTAATCCCACAGGCTGTGCCATTAATAAGTAGAGAAGATGGAATTGCTTGATAGAAATGAGTGAGTATGAGATCTGTCCTTTGTTGAATAGATATACCCTCCTTAGAAAGGATGAAATAGTAATCTATACCGCCAATTAAAATTGCTAAAATGATTACAAAAACGATCGCTTTCAGGACAAAAGGTTTCATTTGTCGAGTCTTGATCGCCTGAGGCAGAACCCGGTCACTAAGCCATTGTGAAACAATAATGGAAGAAACCATAATCAAAGAAGTATGGAATAGAGCCTGTAGCGCATTGAATTCATCTTTTATTTGAATCCATACTGCAAATCCGAGTACAAGCCAAAATAAGGTAAGGAAAAGATGTTTAGTTAGATAGTTTTTTTTGAACATATAGCGATTTTATAAAAATACCTTTGGAGCTTGATCCCCAGATAGCTCCAAAGGTAAAACATATTCATTGTTTTAGAAGATAAAGTAACCCAATCCAATAGAAAATGCCTGTGGTTTGGATTTAAAAGATTTGTTGAGGTCAGAAAAACCGCGTTCATAGCGAACGTCGAGTGTAAATCGCTGAATGTCTACTCCAAGACCGCCTGTAAGTTGTAAGTTTGATTTGTCAAAATGTTTGATTCCCTGTTGTATTGCTTTTAGAGGCGGCAGGTTGTCATTTAGGGTGTAGCTGTAAATTGCACCGCCCAATATCCGGAAATTGAGCTCCTGATTTTGATATATTTTGTAACCTGCAACCACGGGAATATCGATTGCGTTCCATTTTAGTTTGCTCTCTGTTTGTCCTTGCGGTTTAAGCGCTGCTTTCCTTTTATTGAAAAGAGCCTCACCCTGGATATAAGCTCTTCCAAAATTAATTCTTGCCATACCGCCTACGTGTAATCCTATGGCATATTTGTCATCCAAATCAGCTAATTCTGTATTGAGTTTGTTGAGACTACTTCCACCCTTAATACCCAGTTGAATGAAAGGTTGTTCCTGAGCAAACAGCTTTTTGCTAAACATCATAGCAAATAATACGATGCAGGATAAAATTGCGTTTTTATTCATTTTTTTATTGTTTTAATTTGTCCAAAAGAACGAAGGATCAATTCCTTGGCAAAAAGTGTTTGACGAACTGCATTTCTGTGGTGACGAAGATTAATATAAGAGAGATTAGTAAATAGAATCTTTCTATTTATTTGTCAAAATTTATGGTTTATGAGCATTTCTGTTAGCGATAGTAGGAAAATTATGATTATTTTTTTAACTTACAAGATAGATGCTGTCTAATCAATTGCCTGGTACAAATAATCGATTTTGCATGAAAAATCCGTTGAAGCCTACATCCCCTTTTCCTCATCTGGTATGGTTCTTTTGTCTGCTTGTGCTCATATCCTGTTCAAAAGAGGGACTGAATTCCCGAGGAGGTTTAATAGATCCTGATTCCAGAACTGTCACTTTGAAAACCGGAATTATTGGGAATATCATCCCGATCAAAGCTGATCTTTGGTATGTTTCTTATGTAAAAGATGCGGTTACTGGTGAAATGCTGAAAGATTCTACCGGAAAAAAACTCAAATTGGAACATACTGGTGCTGTAGAAGTTGAAGACGGTTGGTTACAGCTGGAAAAAACGGCTAATAATAAGCTCAGATTAACTTTGTTGGAGAATTTTAGTGACCAGCCGCGTAATTTTGTCATTGGCATATTGTCTGCGGATAAACAGGATGAAGTGAACTTTATCCAAACAAGAGCTGAGGGATATGAGTTGGTTAAAAAAGAAATTACAGAAGTGAAAGGAAGTCGAAAAATTTATGTTAGTGCCGAAGGTTGTGCTGCTATAACGCTGACAAACAGTTCAAACCAAGAGCGGAAAGCCGACATCACTGCTATCTTTAAAGACGTAAAATATAGCTCCGAATTTATAAGTGAAAACTATGGTGCTTTCGAATGGCTCAAAAGTGCAGATTCTTCACTATTTATGGATGAACTGTTGATAAATGGGGCTGTGCGCTGGCAGGGAAAGGTGCCTTATACCAAGGGCAAAACTTTTGAAAATTATATTAAATCGGGCGATAAACAAGAACTGCTACTCAAACCTTATGCGCGTATCGCCGTAAGGGGAGAGTTTAAATATCTAGAAAGAACTTGCAATTACATCTTTACCATTAAGAATAGAGGATCGGGGCATGAGTTTATCGTAAAGGGGATCTGGAAACAAAAGGTTCCGCTAACTCCACATACAATTATGGAATAACTCTTTGCTGAAATTATCTGTTTCAGATTGCACCCGCGATAGACTTTTTTCTCGATGTATACTCTACCTTGTGGTTTACTAAAATTTTCTTAGCCAAAATGACTAAACGAAGCAAAATCATCATCTTTGTTTTCTGCCTTATAAAACTTGCGCTTCACAGCATTGCTGATTACCATTCGGGTTTCCAGGGGGATGAATTGCTGCATATTGAGACAGGAAAGCATTTGGCCTTTGGCTATATGGAATTTCCACCGATCATTGGACTACTGGCCTTTTTTCAAAATTTATTACACAGCCAATCTGTATTTGTTCATCATATTTTTCCGCATATCGCGATGTTACTGATCGTCGTGTATCTAGGTAAAACGGCTATCGAATTGGGTGGAGGTAGTATTGCTGTATTTATCACATTACTTTGCTTATTAATCTCGCCGGGGTTCGGAGGCTCGCAACAGACATTTCAGCCGGTTGTCTTTAGCCAGTTATTCTGGATACTTTCATTTTATCAGCTCGTACGATTTGTAAAATATGAGAACCCCAGATACCTATGGTATTTAGCTATTCTTGTTGCCTTGTTTTTCATGACCAAATATGACGCATTGTTTTTCTTGTTTGGGCTATCTTCATTGTTTTTGTTTAGAAGAACTAGAGCAGCATTGATTTCTGCAGACTATTGGCGCTGTTTGTTGGTCGGTTTTTTGATTTTGCTGCCAAATTTAATCTGGCAGTATTTACATCAGTTTCCAGCACTACAAATGTTTCATAGACTTTATGAAACCCAATTGGATGAATTAAACGTTAAACAAGTACTGCATAGCTTATTTTTGGATTTAAACCCCATTGTGTTTATGCTGATGCTGCCGGCTTTTGTGTTTATGTGGCGGGATAGAACAAGTAAAGATTTTTACCGACCAATCGCGAGTTCCATTTTATTGTCTATTGCTTTTCTCGCTTATGCGAAAGGGAAAGCTT
Source organism: Sphingobacterium sp. (assembly GCA_031286695.1). GTDB lineage: Bacteria > Bacteroidota > Bacteroidia > Sphingobacteriales > Sphingobacteriaceae > Sphingobacterium. The sequence goes on from JAITTY010000017.1 coordinate 290,601, forward strand.
ATTATTTCTTTCCAATTGTGCTTACAATACTGCCTTTCTGTGGTGTCTTCTATGAACGGATCATCCAGCTAAAGAGGAAATGGCTGCTGTATCCGTTGAGTTTGGTTTTATTGCTTGGAACAATAATGATTCCCTTTGGCATACCTGTTTACTCTTATTCCTATTTTATGGATACGATTTACAAGTATTATCCTCAAACGATAAAAAATGGCAAAACGGTACTACCAATGCAGGAGTACAAAGCGAAAGAAAAGTGGGAAACAGTCATGCAGCAGTTAACAATGGTTTATGATAGTCTACCGGCACAAGAAAGAGAAAGATGTCTCATTTGGGGGAAACATTATTCTCAGGCAGGCGCTGTGGAGCTGATGAAAAATAATTATGGACTTCCGAATGCTTTTTCTTACCACGGAAGTTTTTACAGCTGGGCTCCTCGGGGAAAAATGCCTGAAACTATAATAGCCATTTGTTACAATGATACCAGCGATGAATTCTTTTATCCCTTTTTTAAAGAAGTGGTTCCAATACGAAAGCTATATAGTCCGTATGCCAGCAGTGAGGGCTGGGTTGAGCAGACAATCTATCTATGTAAGCATCCAAAACAGGATTTTGATCAAATGAAAGTGCTATTTAAGGCTCGAATATTTGAATAGTACTTTCATTGGATTTTTATTATCTGCCAGGTAAAAGGAACCCCTTTGGTAGATCAGATGAACAGCTGCAAGTTAGAATTCTACAGAGCAGGGTATATTATAATGTTTTTTGTAGATTGTTGATATTTAGTGCTGTGTAACTGTTTTCAGGAGAAGGTAAAAGTAAATTTTTTCTGCATTAAAAAGCTATAGATCGTGACGATAAAAGTACATAGAATCTGGGATGGTGTGGGATACCAAAGAAATTGTTCGACAAACAGTTTCAACAGAAGGTAGTTGATCAAAATAGAGCCTATGTTGGAAATAAGGTACCTAAGTAACATTATATAGATTCCATGGGTTTTGCTTTCGTCAAACACAATATAACAGTTGATGCAAAATCCTGTGAAAAAGGTAATTACGAAGGATAATAAAAAAGAAAAAATGTGCGGACTAATGGTGATTAATTCGAAAACTGATACGTTCTCTTTTTTTATTATAAAATTAAATATAGCAAAATAAAGCAGCCAGCTCAAGCCAACATTCACACAGCCCCAAAAAGCATATTTAAATTTTTGAAAGTCAATAAAGCTTAAATATGGTTTAAAATATTGATAGATAGTTTCTAAACTATCATTAATTCTTGCGAAAAGCATCTTTCTCTTCTTTTGTCATACCGATCGATTTTAAAATTCAACAAATATATAAATCTCAATTCCGATGGGAAACAGAGAATAAAGAAATTATTCGAATTGAGAAAAAATTAGGATAACATGGAGAACTTTTCCTATACTTGCATTAAATTAGATTTATTCTAAATAACTGTGAAAAGCGGAAGTAATATAAGTATTGATTTTAAAACACCTAACGATTTTGAGGTTCTTTACAAGAGTACTTCGGAGCAACTATTCAATATTATTTTCAAACAGATAAGAGATCGGTCTATCACGGAGGGACTTGTACAGGATATTTACCTAAGATTATGGGAAAGAAGATTTGAAATCCAGCTTACGGTTCCCATCCAGCATTATTTGAATCGTGCGGCTAAACTCGCCGCATTAAATTACCTTAAAACAAACCATCGAAGAAATACATACCTTAATCAGCTGCGTCTTGACCAAGACGAAGCTGATAATATCACCGAAAAAACGATTTTTTTCAGGGATCTAAAGAAACGAATTCATGCAATAACAGATCAGCTTCCTCCAAAGTGCAGGGCAGTATTTGTTATGAGCAGAGAAGAAGGTCTCAATACCCGTACAATTTCGCAGCGATTATCCATTGCTGAAAAGACTGTAGAGGCACATTTAACCAAAGCTTTGAAAGCCATAAGAAATAGTATAGAAAGAAAAGTATAAAAAAAATAAAATCGAACTAAGGGTATTATGCACTTTGACCAACTATACTCATAAAGGAGGCTAAAATTAGCTTTTGGCTTTCTCTATAAAAAGTTGGTATCATACAATTGCTATATTTTGGAAATTAACCCAGAAATTTTAAAACGATATAATGAGCATACCGCAAATGAAGCTGAATGTAAAGCTGTGGAGGATTGGCTCAATGATTATTCAGAGGATCTGAATGTTCTTTCTTCGAATGAATTGCACAGCATGAAACATTCCGTTTGGCGGCAGATCCAACAGAAGACAAATGGGGCAAATGTAGTCCAGTTTACCAAGCCTAGGAAAAAGAACTATGCGCTGCCGCTTACAGCTGCTTTAGCGATCTTTTTGTTGATTACTGTAGCTTACCAGCGCTGGACTGGATCTTATCCGAATGATTCAGATGCGATCGTCATTACTTCCGCACAAGGCGATATTGAGATTTTGGAGGATCATTGCAAATTGCAATTTTCGGGATATCTACAAGTTTTCAATCGCTCTTCGAAGATTAAGTCCATTGAATGTACCAATGGAGAAAAATACACATTAGCGCCAGGGGAGACTTATTATCTCGAAACAATTGATGGTAAGCATTCAATTGTACCAGAAAGCCATCTTTCACCAGACGACAATTACTCACGTTTCATTCGCGGGGATGTGAAAATATATCCAGAAAAAGCCAAAAATAATGTATAATATATCCAGCTTAAGATTAACAACCTATGCTATTGTGCTCCTTTGGCTATTCGTTTTCCTTTTTGTGGCCTGTCGAAGTTCCTCAAATGGTCATGGAGATAAAGATCATGGACTGATTCTGATCGGAACGCGTGTGAAGACCCCTCAGGGACGTATGTTCTATTTGGGGGCCTATCAAGATATGCCTACACGGGTTGATCCCAAGGAAATGGTGTTATTGGGACGCGAAAATGCAATATATTCTTACGGAAAGCATCCCTATGTTTGGGACGGTAGCTCAGCTATTTTGAGAAAATATGCTGTAGATAACGCGATGAAGGTTAAGGTGGTTGATTCAATGCAATTCAAAAATATAGTCAAAGCTGAATCTTTTGGCTCCCTAGCTTTTATTTCCAATGAAGAAGCCTATGCATTCTTTCTTGCTGAAGGAAAGGTCATTCAGTTCAACCCCAGTACAATGCGTATGACAGCATCTCTAACGGTGCCCGCTCTACCAATGGGGAAAACGGCAGAAGTAAATACCAATACCTATTATTCTTTTGTAACCGATGATCATACGATATTGTTGCCTATAGGGATAAACCCCAATAATTTTGATAAATTTCCGACGGTGGCCCAGGTGGCAGTTTTCAATTCTCGTGAAAGGTCAATCCGCTATAGCAGTGATTCTCGCATGTCTTTGGGATATAACAATTTCGCTGTAGATATCTTGAATGGTGACCTCTATTATAGACCCTCGAAGTACATCGCGCGAGCACAGGATTATGCTCCTGTTTCCGATTCTCCGCCAACGGGAGGCCTGTTGAAGGTTAAAAAAGATGGAAACTTTGCTTCGGATTTCTTTGTCGACCTCCAGAAAGTATTGGACGCGCATCGCATCGTATCTGTCATCTATATCAAGGGGAAAGATGTATTGGTTCAGTATATTGAAAAAGGATGGCAGATACCGAAGGATCCGGGAGAATGGTTTGATTGTCCTACAAAACTGGCTGTGGTCGACCTCCACCAGATGACTTATAAAAATACCCCGCTTTTGGATCACTATGGTACGATCTATCCAGTGGGAGAGTTAGATGGTAAACAATATTTTGCAAATTTCGGTGCAAAAGATGGGACTTATCATTTTTTTGAACAGGACGATGACCAGGTTTTCAAAGCAACAACAGAAGTCCTTGGCGGAAGTGGTATCTATATAGCCCGTATCAGATAGTCGTAAAATAATTATCGAATGCTTAAGGTGCTGTTTTTTGACAGTACGGGGAATCTTATTGTCCTGTGTTTTCGTTTCGTGTAAATATTTATTGTTGTACATATATTATTAATGTTTTTTATTTTTTTGATATGAAGTCAATTTTATCAATTTTCTTATGTTGCCTATTATCCTTTGTTGCCATGGCGCAAAAACCGGATAGGGTTAAAGGAAAGATTATGATGTCTGAAAGCATTCCTGCAAAAGATGCGTTATTAAGGCTTTTAAATACCGCCTTTCAGACAAGGACCAATGCATCGGGAGAGTTTTATTTTAGCGATGTGCCTCCTGGACAGTACATTCTTCAAGCCTCTGTTAATGATGTAGAAATCATTCGGGAAAACATCCAAATTAACGAAGAGATGGCAAGCCTTCCTGTCATTTATGTTATCAAGAAAATGAATAATTTGGATGGGGTGACCGTATACGGGTATAAGAGAAACAAATTTCTGGATCAGGATACCAGTATGATTGCTAAGATGCCTTTGTCTTATATGGAAAATCCACAAGCCTATACCAGTATCAACCAGACGATTCTGAAGGAACAATTGACGACGGATCTTTCTGATGCTTTGCGCAACGTACCGGGTATGATCAAGATGCAAGGCAGTCCGGGGCGTGGTAGTGGTGACGGTAGTTTCTATTACAGTTTGCGGGGATTTACAACTAAAGTTTCTATGGTGGACGGTGTGCCGGCTACGACCAATGGAGAAATTGATCCGGCTGATATCGAACGGATAGAGGTTATTAAAGGTCCTGCGGGAACTTTGTATGGAGGTGCTGTGACATCCTTTGGGGGATTAATCAATGTGACAACAAAGAAACCGCGCGATTATTTTGGCGGTGAAGTAGCCTATACATTTGGCAGTTTTAATTTAAATAGACTTACAGCCGACGTTTATGGTCCTGTGGATCGGAATAGAAAGACGCTTTTTCGATTGAATAGTGCCTATCAGTACCAGAATGGATTCAGAGACTCCGAATTCAGAAAATCATTTTTTGTTGCACCAACTTTTAGCTATCAGGTCAGTGACCGTCTTACATTTAATCTTGGTGCACAAATCTATAATTACGAAGGTACCAATACCCCGATTATCTTTTTGAGCAGAAATCGTCAGTTTTTTGCGAGAACACCTAAAGAATTAGGTTTTGACTGGACAAGGTCTTATTCCAATAATGACATGACACTGAAAGCTCCGGCAATTAATATTAAAGGTGAGATTAATTACCGCATATCTGACTCCTGGTCTTCACAAACTATTATTTCTAGAAATTTTCGAAAAACAGAAGGACTTTATCAATATCAGTTTATCAGAGGGAATTCCAGCGATGCATTGCTTGAACGAAATGTGCAATGGAATAATTCTGAGGCCGCTTCTACAAGCATACAGCATAACCTCAATGGCACATTTCAATTGGGAAGTATCAAAAATAAACTGCTTATTGGGATTGATTATCTAAATCAATCATTGCGCAACAACCATTCACCTATTGTGAAATACGATACTGTAAATGCCCAGAATCTGACAAGCGGCTATGGCTTTATTTCCAGAGAATTGGCAACGGCTAGTATTCAGAAATCAAAAGGCAGTATGATTCGAACTTATGCCTCCAATAATGTATATGGTGCATATATTTCAGATGTAGTCTACTTGACCGATCGCTGGACAACGCTATTAAGTCTACGCGTAGACCATTTTGATTCAAGAGGACAATTAAATCTGAACACCAACGTACGTGACGGTGAATATAAACAAACCGCATTATCACCTAAATTCGGTATGGTTTACCAGTTAGTCAAAGAGCAGCTTTCGGCTTATGCCAATTACATGAATGGATTTAGCAATGTTGCTCCTGTAGATAACAAAGGCATCGTAGGTTATAGTAATGTTTTAAAACCTCAGATGGCCGGACAATGGGAAGCTGGGATAAAAGCCAATCTATGGAAAAATCGCTTCAACATGACAGCTTCTTATTATGATATAACCGTGAATAATATGAGCAGAGATATCGAGGTTACGCAGGATGGGCAATCTGCTCTTGTCACTATACAGGATGGTGAGCAGCGTAGTAAAGGTGTTGAATTCGAGTTGATCGCCAATCCTGTAAGAGGGCTTAATGTTATGGCCGGATATACGTACAATGATAGTAAATTCCAGAAAGCGGATGCTTCTGTTGAAGGACGAAGACCCGCATCGGCTGGACCGGGAAATGTCTTTAACTCATGGCTTAGTTATGTATTTCAAAATAGAGTGCTTCATGGATTGGGGATAGGAGTGGGAGTTAACCGCGTCGGTGAGCAGATTACCGTGGATCAGGAAGCGACAGGTCGATTCACCTTCCCGGCATATACGCTCGTCAATACATCAGTTTTTCTAGAAAGAGACAAATATCGATTCGCTGTGCGGATGAATAATCTGACCAATAGCGAATATTTTGCAGGACAAGGGGTCATCGTGGCTCAGATGCCGCGCAATTTTGCCGTACAGCTCAGTCTGCGGTTTTAACGAAATATGTTTAAAGCCACATCGTTCGATGTGGCTTTTTTTTTACCAATACCCCTTCTTTTAGGAGACAGGCAGTAGACAGGTTGTACCCATCTACATGTTTTAAGCTTATATGAACCGTAGATTATTCGTACTTTATACGCTTTCATCCGAATGAGGTCCCTATTAGCTCCCTATTAAGTCCGTATCAAGTCCCTTTAAGTTAACTCCCTTATCATAGCTTAGGTACTGTTTTAACTGTAGACTTTTTTATAAATACTAACGTCTAATAATCGATTAAATTTGGCATAAAGAAATTGGCCGTCGTCCTCAGAAAATAAGCGGATGAAATAGTTGGTTGAAACACATCCGTTGAAGAATTGACTGTATAGGTATCAGATGTTACGGGTCAGGCTCGGAATAAATGAGGTCTAAAGCTAAGGGAAAGCCTTATTATGACAAAAGGACCTGAAATTAATCAGGCCCTTTTGAGGTTATTTAATGCATTGAAAATGCCTTATTTGACTTGTGTAATGGTTCCGTTGCTTACACTACCCCAGTTGGTAAGACTTCCATAGACAATTAATTTCGACTTATTGTTGGCAAATTCTACTTTTCCGCTACCATTGATCGTCAGGTTGCCATACACGACTACTTCACCGTCAATGATCATCTTACCATTGATAAACGAGGTTGCTTTAGACCCTACAGTTCCTTGAGAAAGTGAACCCATTATACTGAATACACCATTTCCATTAACAGTAAAGGTTCCACCGATAACACCCGAACCAACTAAGTTCATTGTTGTATTGATGTTGATATTCTGCTTCAAAGCAATGGAACCATACATGTTGAATACACCATTGTTTATGTTGACAGAATTTCCGTTGATATTAAGGGTTCCACACCAGTTAAAATTACGGTTGATATTGACATTTGAGGCAAATGTTTTTGTATCCGAGTAGCTCGCTTCACTGTTTACATTAAGATCTCCTTGTGTGCTGCCCGTGAAAGCTGGATAAGTACCATTACAGGTTGGAGTAGTGGGTTTCAGCTCGATAAGCTTTAAAATTTTTAGACCACCTTTTCCAGTTGCAACAAATACATAGTTATCCCTACTGATAACAAAATTGCTTGAACTGGCGTCAATGGCATTGAAGCTTGCGCTTCCAATATAGGAAAAGTTGTTTTGAGTATCGAATTGATAAGCTGCGATACCCGCACCACCATTGGCAACAAATACACGCTTGTCGTTTGTTGATACAGCATTGGTGACAATATCTTCCGGATCTATACTGCTATCATCTGGGCTTACGGGAATACTTACACGTTTATCCAATGCTCCTGTGTTAATATTATATATTCCCAATCCTTGTGCGCCCTCAGAAGCTAAAAGATAGTTGTTATAAAAATCGATTGTGCGCTTCGCCGAAGTTGGATTTTGGCTTACATTGATTGTTTTAACTGGATCAAGATTGTTGGACACAACTTTTATCCCCTGTGTTCCCGAAAGAACATAAACCTGATTTTGGTAGGTTCTAACGGATAACAGATCAGCAATATTTACCGATTTTTCAATTGCTCCAGAAGACTTGTTGATCTTAGAAACTGAACCTGAGTTGCCAGAAACAGCATAATGACTTTCGCTATTAACTGCTACATCGGTTGCCACATAACTAGGTAAACCTGTATAGCGATAAGCGTCCGTAGGAAGGCCGTTCTGAAGAGGTAAAACAATAAGCACCGCAGGAGATTTCATATTTGCCAATACACCTTCATCTGCTGCACCCGCCAACAATAAATTATTCCCGTCAACCGCCAAAGAACTAATATCGATATTCGGTAATTTAGCATTCACGATAAGGCGAGGATTATTGATGTCGGCAATGTCGATGACATCTACGCCTCCAAGATAACGATCCCCTTCGGTATTGTAGCTTACATAAGCGTAATTGCCGGAAACAGCTACATGGGTCGCCCGTAGTTTATTTCCTTCATAATCAGGAGGGGCAACCTGTGCGACAAGAGCAAGAGAAAAGTCTGGATTTTGAGTTGCGGTGACTGTTGCGTTATTGGCCGCCCGTTTACCCGTCGCCATCAGGTTAGCTAATGGTAATAAGCCCGCATTTTGGTGATCTAAACGTGCATTTAATTGACTTGAATTATTGTCGATGACCACAGACTGGTTTTTAGGATTGTCGATATCATCCTTATTCTTATTACAGCTGATAAAAGCAGTCAAAGTCAATGCTAGAAGTGGCAGGTAAAATTTCATTTTCATAATATTATATATCTGTCTCAAAAGTAAACCAAAAATCTTGTAGTTAAGTTTTTTAAAAATTAAATTTTATGAGATTGTAGTTATTTTTCTACTACACTAGATCGGTTATTGCGTTTCGTTGGAAATAAAATATTCTACAAATTGCTAGAACGGAATTTATTATAATAAAAAAATGGCCTGATGTACATCAGACCATTTTGCATGGGGAGATTCATAGGATATCTATTGGGTGGTCGCTCGCTTTTAAATATTATAAACTGCAAAGCTTTTAATTAGTGGGGTGCCTGTTGATTCAATGATATTTAACCTAATTTTAGATGTTTTAATCTCTTTAAACTTATGTATCCTTTTATTCCCTACGGATTCACCTGCTGCTATTTCTATCCAATGATTGTCGATCCAGGCATCTATTCGGTATTTTCGAATACGTTCTCCTTTCTGTATCATTTCGGCAAAAATAACTTGATTAACTGCCTGAGTTTTCAGCTCTAGGGTAAATTCCTTTTCTGCTTTATTTTTAATAGATGCTATTGGATGTGATGTAGCTTTAGACAATTCCTTGCCAAACTCCGCTAGTCGATCAACATCCTCTTTGGGTACCAAGCCGCTCGTATCGACTACTATACCAAGTAGCATGTTGGAATTTCTGCCTACACTAGTGTAGTATGAGTCTACCAATTGTTCCACAGAAAGGAGTTTTTGTCCATTTTCCTTCCAAAACCACCCCCCTTGCCAGCCTGTGCGCATTTGGAAATCGGCTTCTCCAGGGCACCATATTGCACCATTGGGATCGCCATTCAAGCCGTCAATAACAATAGTCCCTGTAGCCGATGTTGTGAAATCTGAACGGCTCCAATTGGGATACGGGGCCCTGCCTTCTTCATTTCCTATCCATCTGATTAGATTTTTGGCATCGCTTGGACCTTGGAAAACCACTGCATCAGGCTGTAATTTTTTTAACAGCGGAGCAATATCTGGCCCGCCATCTTTTATGGGTAATACTCCGCCATCAAACCAGATTTCAAAAAGCTTACCATAATTCGACCATAATTCGGATAGCTGCGTTTTCACAACTTCATTGTATTGCTGCTGGGTAAGAGGGCCTCCAGGTTGAACCTTGCCCGGATTGTTTACATGTAAATATCCATTGGCTGAAGCGCTGGCATAGATACCCGGTTTGATGCCATATTTTTGGCAAGACTGGATAAAGTCCTTTACAATATCGCCTTTTCCGTCTTTCCAGGGTGATTTGCTGATGTTGTAGTCGTGTGCTTTAGTTGGCCATAAGCTGAAGCCTGAACAATGCTTTGCAACGAGAACCGCATATTTTGCGCCAGCAGCTTTGGCTGACCGGATCCATTGATCTGTGTCTAATTTACTCGGATTAAAGACTGAAGCTGGAGGGTGCGATCCCCATTGCTGCCATTTGTAGTTAGGTACATAATTCACGACATCAAAGTGAAAAATCACACCGATCTCTGCTTCTGCCCATGCTACATGGGCCGGAGAAGGGACAACTTCCTTTTGTTGAGCTTCACAAAGGAAGCCCAACAGAAAAAAGTTGATCATTAATATATATTTATGCATTTTCATCATAATTATTGCCATCCAGTATTTTGTCCTAAGGCCGGATTTAAACTTATTTCCTCTAAAGGAATCGGGAATAAATACATTTTATCATTCCATGTTCTTTTTTCCAGCGCGGTATAGATCCGAATATAAAAATCGCTATTGACGACAATACCTTTGACTTGGTCCGTTGGATATTTAGCTCTTAAAGCAGGCGTAAGTTTCATGCCCAATATTGTTTCTGGACGTTCGATTCTCTTTCCAGCCTTCCAGCGTAATAGATCGTCAAACCTAAATCCTTCGTCGGCGAGTTCGACCCTTCGCTCCCTTCTAATTTCGTCTATCAGGATCGGTACTTCCGGAAATGCTGAATTAGGATCTCTTTTTAGGGAAGCAATGACCATATCCGGCATGCCTACACGTTTCCTGAGCAGATTGATACTTTTGTCAATATCGGTTTGCTGAATATCCCCTAGTTCTGCTTTCGCTTCGGCATAGATCAATAGTGTTTCAGCATAACGGAAGATGAAGAAGTCTAATGTAGACTGATTGGCTTGCCACATATTAGGGTCTGAACTCCGTCCTTTGATCAATTGATATCCTGTATTGGCAGTATTTGTTCCAATTCGAGGTAGATCGATGATATCCTTGGTACCGTTGCTATTCTCCAATAATACAAATCCTTTGGTTGCGATAGTCTGTTTAGCCCGTGGGTCACGATCAGTAAATTCATCCTCGGGACTGTTGTCGCCTTTATATTTTGTACTAAGCGCTGTAGGCAACCCATCCGAACAAAGGTAGTTCTGAACGAAATCCTTGCTGTATCCTGTTCCTGATTCGCCCAACGTTCTGCTGATACCGTTCATTAGGATACTTTGAAGGTAGCGTCTTCCGAGGATAGATTCGGTATTGTCAATGAGTTCCTGCTGGATAAAGAGGTTGTAGTAATCCGTTGATGGGTTGCCGGTGGAGTATAAGGAATATTTATTTGAGTCCATAATAAGTTCAGCAGCACTGAGTGCTTCGCGCAGATATTTTTCGCTTCCTTCAACACCAAAATATTTTCTTCGTGTTCCCTCCCATAAGCATATTCTGGCTTTTAAGGCGGCAGCAGCATATTTGTGTAAGCGTCCAGCGGCTACCTTATCGGCAGGAATATTTTCAAGAGCGAAATTTAGATCTGCTAAGATAGAGTCCATGACGATGTTACGCGGTGTCCTTGGAGCATATAGTTCTTCACTTGTTTCGGTCAAATCTTTGCTGTACCAAGCGACGTCACCATAACGCTTGGAAAGCCCCCAATAAAATAGTGCACGGAAAAAGCGAACTTCTCCCGCATATTGATTTTTAATGGCAGGACTTGCATCGGCATTATTGTACCGCTGTAAGAAATAATTTACATTGCGGATGTTTGTCCAGTTATAAGCGTCATCCGTATTGGGGACTACATATTGTCCTGCCAAAAAGGTGTTGACACTGCTGGGGACTTTATCATCTGACTGATTGTCTTGGATAAAGTTTTGGGCAGGGAGGGAAGTATAAAATTGATTGGCATAGAGCATCAGGTCATTTTCGTTCTTAAAGAACGTTGGTTCAGTGATCGACGATAAAGGAAGTTTATCCAAATAGCTGTCGTCTTTACAAGAAGCAAGCATTGCCAACGAACCAAGTATAAGCAGTGTTTTTAAAATTTTCATATTCTAAAAGCTAAATTTTATCAATTAAAATCCAAGTTGTAATCCAAATGCTACCGATTTACTTTGTGGAGCGTCTTGAAAATTGAGTACTTCGGGATCGAAGGCATCAAACAAGCTCGTAAATGTCAGTAGGTTTTGTCCTGAAACATAGACGCGTGCACGTCCGAGTTTGGCTTTCTCCGTCCATTTTTTAGGCAATGAATAACCAAGCGTAAGCTGTTTCACCCGAAGGTAGGCTGCATTTTGTAGGTATTTCGTCTGTTGCTGCGAGTTTCCTCCATTGCCAAATCGTAATCTTGGAAAATATGCATCTCTGTTTTCTGGTGTCCAATAATCTGTTGCATAGACAAACGGAACATTCCATTCGCTGGTGAATCCCCAAAAAGCACTATTACTGATCCAGGTATCTCGCTTGCCAATACCTTGTAAGAAAGCCGAAAAATCAAAGTTCTTATAATTTAAGCCCATGTTAAGTCCGAAGGAATAGCGAGGCGTAGAGTTACCGATGATTTTTCGATCTCCTGGATTACCTACTGTATTGTTGCCAAAGTCTATTTTACCATCATTATTCAGATCTACATAACGGATATCTCCGGGTCTCCAGGTTCCTCCCCAGACTTGGGTCTGTTTTGGTGCCGCATCGATTTCCTCTTGGCTTTGGAAATATCCCTGTGTTTCAAATCCCCAAATTTCACCATCCAATTTACCTTCGTACCAGTTGTTGAATGCTTTGGATGGATTCATTGGGTATTTGGTGAGTTTGGTATGATTGTCTGATAACGAAAGCATAAGATCATAAGTAAGATCATCGCCTATGCGGTCATTCCAACCTACGCTAAGTTCCCATCCTTTGGTTACCAACGTACCTGCATTTTGGCTTGGTGGTGTTGTTCCCAATACTGCCGGCAAAGGAAAGCCTGTAACAAGCATATCCCTTGTACGTCTTTCATAGATATCAAAGCTACCAGTTAGGCGATTCTTCAGAAAGGCGAAGTCGAGTCCAATATTTGTCGTAGCTGATTTTTCCCAAGTAAAGTTTGTGCTGACAAGTCCGGGGGCACCTACACTTACACCGGTTTGATTGCCAAAAATATAGTCTATGCTATTGTTGACAGGTAATGTGGCAAGGTAGGGATAGAAATTGGTAGCCGAATACAAATCATCGCTATTAAATCCCTGATTAGGCAATTCACCATAGGATCCTCTCAATTTTAAATCATTGATAACATTCTTGATTCCCGACATAAAATTTTCTTCGGAAATTCTCCAGCCAGCTGAAACAGAAGGGGTGAAAACATATCTTTTATCTGCAGAAAAGCGGGAAGAGCCGTCGTAACGACCATTGACTTCTAATAAGTACTTCTTATCGAAAATATAGTTCAGTCTGAATACTGTTCCAAAGATGGCCCACTCATTTTCGGCGCCTGTGATCTTTGGTCGCGAATCACTATTTAAGTTAATAGCCGGTTTGGTGGGGTCTACAAGGTTATTCGCAAATACGCCCAATCGTTTGTAGCGACTACTTTCTCGATTAATACCTGCCATTGCTTTAAAATAATGCTTTTCGGCAAAGGTGTTTTCGTAAGTTGCAAAAGCATTTAAGGCAAAATAATTGTGGTTATCAGTTGTTTCCGTTACAGATGAAGGGCTTGTCCAAGGAAATGTTCCAAGCAAAATTCCATTCACGCCATATTCTTTAAACGGAATCTGATGGCTTTGTAGGAAATTGTTGTAAGCATTCCAGGTATAATCAGCGACGACCGAAACATGTTCGATAGGTTTGATTTTTACGCCTCCAGTTAACCATAGGTCATTCGAGTATCGTTTTCTTTTTCCGTTGTTGGCTGCTACAGCAAAGGGATTGGTAAAGTTTCCCTGTCCTGAGAAATTGCCGTCAGGATGTCGAATAGGCATGATAGGTCTTAAATCTCCGGAGATCCATCCGGAAGATGTTCCGCCTGTGACTACACCGGCTGTTTCTTTGTCGTCGATATGTGTGAGTGCAAAGTTTCCTGTTAAGGTTAGCCAATCTGTAATTTCGGAGTTGACTTTCATGGATGGATTTAGGCGTTGATACTTTTGACCAGCCTCTTTAAATAATCCTTTTTGCTGTAGATAACCGAGGGAGGTAATCACCGAGGTTGCACCGCGACCACCTTGTATCGAAAGATTGTGTCGTTGCATGGGTGCCCAACCCGGATATTGTTCCTTGATCCAGTCAGTATTGCCCACATAACGGTATTTATTAGGATTGGCCGGGTCTACATAAACAGGTAGGTTGTTAATTGGATCATTAAAATAGGCATTAGCAAGAATGGAATCTTGCTCTGTAAAGGGTTCTGATGCTGTGGTTCCACCATCTTGTCCGTTACGATTTGCTTCGCGATGCATTCTGATGTAATCGATCGAATTGATGTATTTGGCCATTTTGGTCGGTCTGGAGATGGTATACTCACCAGAGTAATTGATTTGAGGATTTTGACTTTTGGGATTCTTGGTCTGAATCAAGATAACACCATAAGCCGCTCTACCGCCATAAATAGCTGCCGCTGCTGCATCTTTTAGTACCGTCACATTCTCCACATCCGAAGGGTCAATAGAATTCGGATCACGCTGTACGCCGTCTACCAAGATCAGTGGACCCGCTGTGCCGCCATTAATTGATCCGGTGCCGCGTATATTGAATTGGGATCCCGTTCCTGGTTTACCATTTGCAGAAGTAATGTTTAAGTTAGGCACTAAACCTTGTAAGCCTTGCCCTAGATTTGCAATTGGGCGGTCTGCTAGTCGTTTGGCACTGACCGTTGAGACCGCCCCCGTTAGATTCTCTTTCTTTTGTGTACCAAATCCGACAACAACGACTTCTTGGAGGTTACTGTTTGCTGCTTTTAGGACAACATTGACTTCGCTTTTTCCTTGTGTGGGTATTTCTGCTGTTGCGTATCCAACAGAGCTGATGATTAATAAGCTATTCGCTTCTGGAACGCTAAGAGAAAATTCTCCCTTTGCATTGGTACTTGTACCAACCGCACTTCCTTTGATAAGCACATTGATACCTGGGAGGGCCTGTCCATTTTCATTTGTCACACGACCAGTTATTGTTCTTTTTTGAATCCTGTCATCGGTATTTTTAACAATAGCCGGTGTAGCAGTTTTGCGCTCAATGGCGATCGATCGGCCTTTTATCTGATAACCTAAAGACTCTCCATAAAGGAGCTCATCCAATAAAGTCGTTATTGTTTTATTATTTGCATTGATTGTAATTGGTTTTATATTTTTCAGGTCATTTTCATCGTAAATAAACGTGTAGCCAGACTGTCTGCTGATCTCAATCAGTATATTTTTCAGCTGTGCCTTATTCTGATTGAGGTTGATGCGCTGTGCACGAACGTTTCCCATAGCAACCATAATGGAAGCTAACAGTAGAACAAAGGTTAGTTTCATAGACAGATGTGTCTTGTAAGATTTCAGGTATCGGTAATAATGCCTTGGATTATCTTTTTTCATATTCTTTTAAGTTTAATAAACAATGCAGTTTGGCGGATAAATAGCTTCTGGTAGATGCAGCTATGTATGTCAATTTTGCATTGGCGGTTATAGGTTTTTATCCCAGGTCTTTGTGAGACAAACTCATTATAATTGGTTTTGAAGTCCTTCTTGAATTTCGAAGAATGAGCTGTTTTTTGTTCAGTTATCGCATCGCTACAATCCTCCTTCCTTCTCTTGTGAATTTCACATTTGACTTTAATTCAATAGCTTGTAATACTTCTGATAATTTGGCATCTCTGGGGATAATCGCTGAGAACCTCCGATTGCCATAAGGCCCCATGTCGACTTCAACATCATACCAACGTTCGATTTTTAGCGCATATTGACTTAAAGTCTCTTCATGTAGCACATAAAGACCATCCTTCCAAGTGTAGCTATCTTCAATACCGTTGGTGGAAACTTCGATAGCGTCCTTTCCATTAACAATTGCCTGTTGGCCCGGACTTAAGAGGACTTGATGTCTTGTCTTTGTATCCGTCACACGTAGACTTCCATTGACTAATGTCGTATAGGTGTAGCCATTGTCGTTATAGGTGTTAACATTAAAACTTGTACCCAGAACTTCAATCCGCTGTTGTGCTGTATGGATGACGAATGGTTTCTGTGCATTTTTAGCGACCTCTAGGTAAACTTCGCCGGTCAGTTGAATCTGTCTTTCGTGACCGGTAAAAGTTGCTGGATAAGTGATGGACGATAATGCATTCAACCATGCTTTGGTTCCATCTGAAAGTATCACCTCAAATTGTCCCGCTGCTGGCGTCGAAAGTGTAATTGTTTTAACATGTTCTGTTTCAGTGATTGTAGTTCCGTTGTTATATCCTACCGAATTATCTTTTGAAACAATACCGCCATTTTTTCCATCTAGTGCAATTGCTGGTTGACCATCGATTGACAACAGCGCTTTGTTGCTACCGGGTGTGATATCGTCCACAAAAAGCTCATGTTTGTTTTGCTGATCATTATTCCGTTGTGAATATATAATTACTCCAATTGTAAAAAAGGCAAGGATAGCTGCTGCAAGAGCTATGATATAACCCTTAGCATAAGGTTGATTTGCAGTTATTTGTTTTAATCTCTTTTGCAGTTCCTCTAGATCAGCAATCATCTCATTGTCAGCTGGAACTTTGTTTTCACCAAGGTTGAGATACCATTCTTCAACCAGTGCTTTTTCTTGTGCGGTACATTTTCCTTCCAAGTATTTCTTTAGCAAAGAAGATCCATCTGAATGCCTGTTGTTCGTCATGATGCAATAATTTGGTTACTTCTATATGACGGACGAAAGAAGGGAAGAGGGGGGGTAAATTAAAAATTTTTGCAAAAAAATAGTAAACCTATCCATAGCAGGCTTCCTAATTTACTGCGAAGGAGGCGTAAAGCTTCTTTCATATAACTGCGGACGCTATGTTCTGATAGATTGAGCCTTTTAGCGATATCTTTATGACTGAGATAATGCTTTCTACTAAGTTCGAAAACCTCCCTCACACGTGGAGATAGTTTATCAAGTACGTGTTCTATTTGTTCCTGGAGTAATTTCTCCCGTAGGGAATGGTCAGTATCTCCGGTGTGATGTGCAGTGATTGGAGGTAAGGAAGCCAGATAGTTGGTTTTCGACTGTTCTTTGGCAATATAGTCGATTACACGATATCGTATGGCACTGTAAAGATAGGCGGATATTTCTCCTTGGATCGAGAGCGTATATCTGTTTTGCCAAATTGAAGTAAATAAGTCATGTACAATATCTTTAGCGGCTTCGCGATCTTGTAGTTTACGTGTTGCATGAAGGTATAATAGTGCAAAATAATTGTTATAGAGTTTCTGAAATGCTATGGCGTTTCCCTCCTGTAGCTCCCGCAGCAGTTCTATCTCCTCTATTTTTTGCGTTTTGTACATGATTAATGGACAATATTAGTAAACAATGCATAGTTGAGCAAATCTATTCTCTTTTTGTTTAAGCGCACACGATTGCGCAATATTTGTTATTTGTCCAGATCCGTGACTTATAGAACTATATGTTTCTTTAGACGTTCTTGTGCATAGGGCTGATACACATTGTAATCTTGCAAGTCCCAATCCTTAATATAGTCTTTCATATTTGGAAGTCCGCATCGTTTTCTCTTGCTTTAGTTGTATCTAAATTATATAACTTGGTGATCTTTGGGTATTCCTTTTGTCTAACTTGTGGGGATACTGCCACTTTATTACGTAGTCAATTAACATTTTCTTTTAGAGGACTTGGTAAAACTGAATTAGTATGCTAAACGACATCTTTCAGATACATATCGATAAAACATTGCAGAGCTTTTGATGGAGTTTTATCTTTTCTATAAACCAATAAAGTCGTCATAGTACCTAACTGTTTACTTAAAGGATAGGTACAGACCTTTCTTCGGGGGTAATACTTAGAGACAACTTCTTCCGGTAATAAGCTAATCCCGAGACCAGCTTCAACAAAATTTATGATTCCCTCAATAGAATTGAGTTCAATGCTTTTATAGTTGTGAATACCTTTATGGCTAAACCAGGATTCTAGACGTTCTCTAAAAATACATCCATTGTCAAAGACGATGCTTTTTAAAGGCTCCCTTGCTACAAGCTGATTTAAACTTGCTTCTTTGGAAGCTGTTAAAATTACTAGCTGTTCTTCCTTTATCTTTATTTTTTCCAACCCATTTGTGCTCAGTGGGGCCGAAACGAAAGCCGCATCAAGCTTGTAATTTAGGACATCAGCAATAAGAACATCTCTATTGTCAGATTTAAATTCGAGGTCTACGGCGGGATATTTTTCGCCAAAAGCCAGTAAAATTTCTGGTGCTTTTAAGGCCATAGTAGTTTCCATGCATCCTATACTTAAATGTCCGTTGATAGTATCATTGCTTTTAATTTCATGTTTTGCTTCTTCGACCAAATGCTTAATCTGTTTTGCATAGCGCATCAATACAAATCCGGCTTCAGTGAGTTCTACTTTACGTGAAGTACGTGAAAAAAGTTTGGCATCAAACTCTTCTTCAAGACTTTTCACTCTTGCCGTGACATTGGATTGAACAGTAAACATCTTATCCGCAGCTTTTGTGAAACTACCGCTTTCCGCCACAGCTTCAAATATTTTTAAATCATTTGTGTTCATGTGTTAAAATCATTTTTTATGATTTATATAATCATTATTAATCGTTTTTAATAATCAAATATCACCTATAATTTTGACACTATAAAATAAACACATGAAAAAAATATTTGGATGGATAATCGTTGTTGCATTGGTACTCGGTGCTGATGCACATGGAATAGCACAGACAACGCAAAAATTAATTTTAAAAGATAAAAATATGAAACAGCATTTAACTCACTATCGGAATATCCAACTGAATGGATTGAATATATTCTATCGGGAAGCAGGAGATATAGACAAACCAATTTTGTTCTTGCTTCATGGGTATCCTACTTCGTCCCATATGTTTAGAAATCTGATTCCCCTGCTGAGTAGCAATTATCATGTTATAGCCCCTGATCTACCAGGATTCGGATTTTCTGATGCGCCGGATCATCGTAAGTTTAGTTACACCTTTGATCATTTAACGGAAATTATGCAGGCGTTTATAGATAAGCTTAAAATTGAATGTTTTGCTATCTATGTATTTGACTATGGGGCTCCAGTAGGTTTGAGGTTGGCAATGAATAATCCTGAGAAAATAACAGGCATCATCTCACAAAATGGAAATGCTTATGAGGAAGGTCTGAGTAAAGAATGGGATCCAATACAACGTTATTGGCGAGATAGTACGCAAGCCAATCGAAAGGCTCTCCAAGGTTTCGTTGCCAAAGAAGCTACTTGGTTTCAATATTATCATGGTGTAGCTGATAAATCTCTGATCGCACCTGAATCTTATACCCTCGACCAACATTTTTTAGATAGGCCCGGAAATATTGAAATACAATTGGATCTTGTTAAAGATTATAAAACTAATGTCGCATTATATCCCAAATTTCATGCATATTTCAAAAAGTATCAGCCGAAAACATTGCTCGTGTGGGGGAAAAACGATCCTTATTTCCTACCTCAGGGTGCAGAGGCTTATCGACGGGATTTACCTCATGCCAAGCTGAAATTCTATGACACGGGACATTTTGCATTAGAAACACATGTTCATGAAATTGGAGTGGAAATTCTAGCGTTTATGAAAACTTTAGCGAAATAATAACAGATAACATCTTGCAAACAACATAGTATAATATAACAATGAAAGCAGCATTATTAGAACAGTTCGGATCAATAGAAAATTTTAAAATAACCGAAGTATCTCGTCCGAAACCTCAATTTAGGGAAGTTTTGGTTGAGGTTTATGCTTCGTCCGTCAATCCGCTAGACTATCAAGTACGTCGTGGCGATTATAAAAATGAATTAGCACTTCCGGTTATAACGGGACACGACATCTCGGGTGTAATCGTAGAAATTGGTCCGGGAGTTCAAAATTTTAAAATTGGGGATGAGGTTTATTATTCTCCTGAGATTTTCAATGGGCAAGGTAGTTATGCACAATATCATTGTGCAGAAGAGTCTATAGTGGGGTTAAAACCTGTAAATATTACTCATTTAGAGGCGGCTACACTGCCTCTGGCTGCAGGCACGGCGTGGGAAATGTTGGTCAGTAGGGCGCAACTTAAGATTAATCAGACCATTTTAATCCACGGTGGTGCCGGTGGTGTCGGAATACCAGCTATCCAAATTGCTAAGGAAATGGGGGCGAGGGTAATGACGACAGCAAGGAAAATTCATCATACGTTTCTTCTTGAACTAGGTGCTGATTATGTAATAGATTACGAGAATGAAGACTATATAGAGGTCATTAATCAATTGACTGCATATAAAGGGGTGGATGTCATTATCGACACTATTGGTGGAAACACACTTTCTGATAGTGGAAAGATCCTAAGTCAATTTGGACAGGTGGTTACCTTAGTAGATATTGAGAAACCTCAAAACCTGATTGAAGCCTGGGGAAAGAATGCAACCTATCATTTTGTTTTCACAAGGCAGAATAGAAATAAGCTGGATGAACTGACTAAATTGGTAGAACGTGGAAAGTTAAAACCAATATTGACTAAAGTCTTTCCTTTAGCTGAAATAGGCAAAGCCCATGACCTGCTTGAAACAAAAGCTACTGAGAAGGACTTTTACGGTAAAATAGGAATCGCTATCAAACAAGAGCATGATTAAGCTATCTCTGCAACGGATTGTAAGACCATGGTTTCATGGAGTGAAAAACTTAATTTCGCAGGTTTCGGTGATTGGGATGATTACGGTAAATTACATCCTTTGCTAAGGAAAAATTGAAATTTCACCTTCCTATTTCCTTTATTCACCGAGTTTTCAGCCGTGTTAGTCTAAACTCCATAGGTTAGGAAGGTATTGTGCTGTAGTTTTGAATCAATAAATAAGACGAAAACTACTAACACAATAAAAATGAAAAATATGAAAACGCTTATAAAAACAGTCGCAGCAGTAGCCTTAATTGCAGTATCAACTTTCGTTATGGCAGCTGATAAAGCAGCATCGATATCAGAGAAAGCAATCGTTAATCATTTTACGGCAGACCTTGCACTCGAACATTACGTTGCGGTTATTACAGAAGGAGAATCGGTAGGAGTGGATCAATTGTTTACTGGGGATTTCAATCAAAAGATCCAGTCAACAGAGTCCAAAGCTATTGGTCGCGATCAACTGATTAAATTTTTAAAAAACCAGAAAGGTGAAAAGCTAAACTGTCGGGTTACTACACAGATTATTGATGAGTCAGCAGACTATATGATCGCTAAGGTAACAATGAAATTTGAGCATTTCACCAAGACTGATCTTGTTACACTTGTCCGTGAGGGAGATAGCTGGAAAGTATCAAAATCGATCAATTCTTATAAATAAGAGCTTTTTCAACTAAATATATAAATAGAAGCCACATTGCAAAATGTGGCTTTTTATATGAATAGCATTTGATAGTCGAGCCTGTTCGATCTAATAAACTAGTTGTCGTCAATAAATATATTTTTAAGATTAAGTTTTTTGCATAATTTTATAAACTTACTAGAAGCCAATTTTGAAGTTACTGTGGTCATACGAAGAACGAACTGTATATGAAGGAGGTTATGTAAAATATGGCAAAGTAAAATTGATCTAAAAACAGCATTTTTTAAATGAAACAAGTTATAAAAATCACGCTAATCGGATTATTCTTCGCATTTTCTTTGATCTCTTGTGGGGAGAAACTAAGTGGAAAGGATGAATCGTCTTTTGACAGTTCCCGTAAAAAAGTGGAAGCCAAGCTTAATAACAAAGAAAAAGAGAAATTGGAAAAAGCATTGCGGGTAACATTGTCAGAAGCCATGTGGCTCAAGATGAATGACGCTGAGAAATATACAGGAGAATCAATAAATCATATATCGATGGGGCTGGTCGATGGGAAATCTTATGGCGCCATGTTAGATCTGGCTGATGATATTCTTCAAAAACAACAGGAACGAAAGATTACTCATCTTCAAAATGAGATTGATAGTCTGCAAAAATATAAAACTGAATTCGAATTGATTAAAAAAGAACTTGCAGTCTTTGAATTGGAACCTGTTGAACTCGATCTCGAAGATTTCTTTGGTGAACCTGTTCCAAGGATCATTATCAGTATGAAGTATATTGGGAAAAAGCCTCTGAAAGGAAGCCAAGGTTTTTCGTATACGTTGAAAAAACGTTCAACACAAACTATTGTAAGCGATGAACAGGCTGTTTATGGCGAATCTGAAAGTGTGCTCCAGCCGGGTGAGTCGCGGGTTAACACCATTGTCTTCAACCAGAACAAAAAGGACTTCTCTAAGCTTTGGGAATTTGCCAGTTATCCCGTTAAAGGCATCAACTTAGCAAATTACGACTTGGAATTGATGGTTAGCACACAATCGATTAAGTCGGATGGTAAGGAGATTATTCTTCCCAACAGCAGTATGGAGATGATCAATAAAAACCTGAAAAAATTAGAGGAGGAGATCGCAACACTTAAAAAAGAGACAATTAGTCTTGACGATCTGGAATTGACGTAAAACACAAAGTAATACCATAGGGTTGTGAAGTGAAATTTACTGTAGTAATGAAAATAGATTTATTTGCCATTTTAATCCAATAATCAGTATTTGTTTTATGTAACAATTGCTGTAACTTAAGCATCAGACGATATGCAACCTTATTTTTGTAAATAGTATTCGTCATTTAAGCATGAAATTAGACTTTTACACGCCGAATAGCCAAATACTGCGAAAATATATCAAAGGATTTTATTTTATTTCTAAAGATCAAGATAAGGGGCCTATCAAGTATTGGACATTTCCTAATAACTACTGTATTTTAACGGTTAATCAACAGTTCGAAGTAGAAGATAAGGGTGACCTCGTTATTATAAGTTCTTCCGAAGTAAAAAATATTATGACTTGCGTGGTCTCCCGATATACTAGACCGATGCAGATTTACTATAAAGATCTCGTTGATGAACTGACTATTTATTTTCATCCTTTAGGGATAAATCATTTTGTTGAAGATCCCACCAGCCTTTTTATTAAAAACACACAGATTGATATAAATTTTTTAGAAGGATTTAATGATAAGATGAGGATACTCTTTTCCTTGGATAGAATGACTCAAATTACTGAGTTAGAGTCCTACTTATTGTCTAAGCTCAAAGTGGATAAAGATTTTACGATCTTTAGACAGATGCTTGTTGATCTCGAAAATGAACTTACGGTCGATGAATTGGCGGCAAAATATAGATTCTCCCGACAGTATATCAACAGATTATTTTTGCGGAATTTAGGTAAATCACCTTCTGAATACAAAAAAATACATCGTTTTAGACAGGCCCTGAAAATACAGCATAAATACAAACGATTTTCACTTTTGTTAAATACAGGGTTTTACGACCAATCACATTATATTAAGGATTTCAGGGCATTTACAGCATTGAACCCTAATAGTTTTTTTAAAGATGTTGATGTGAATAAAGAAAATGTTTGGCTAATTGTTGCGTAGTTTCCATTTTTACAATTTTACTCTTTTCTAAAACAATAAATTTGATGATTCGATGTGTATCATCAGTTTTCACTTTAAATTTAACCTCGTATTCCTATAACATGAATTGGAAGACACTACATCTTTATCTGTATACATTTTGCCGGTACTTTATGGCAACGATAATCATTTCCTATGCTGCGGCTAAGCTCATGGAAACACAGTTTACCTCGCAGCCCAGCGTTTTTGATAAACCACTTTCAGCGCTATCAGGATTCGAATTGACCTGGTATTATTTTGGCTATTCCAAATGGTATGGTAATGCGATAGCTGTTGCACAACTTATCAGTGCGCTTTTACTCTTTTTTCGGAAAACCACCAGGATTGGTGTGATACTTTTTCTGACCTTTATCGTCAATATTTTATTGATGGATTTTGCTTTTGATATACAAGGAGCAAAAGGTATGGCAACTCTCCTTACCCTTATGGCTGTTTTCGTTCTTTTGTCGGATTTTAAAGCTTTTTATGCCTTTTTTATTGATACACCACCTTTATTCACCGATACAGATAGACCTAATTGGATAAATAAAATCCGTAAAATTAAATTCATTTATATTCCGTTGGCAGCGATTGGGATTGTTACGTTATTAGCGGTTTTGAAAAATAAGTACCTTGCGAAAGATGAACTGTATGGAGCCTGGGAACATTCAGTTACGAAAGAAAGATTATATTTCGAGGCCGCCCAGCATTTTCAATCAAAATTGCCATGCTCGGTAAAAAATGGTACTGACGGATCTTACCGTGTTTCAGCAGATTCGCTGTTGTTTTATCTTCCAAAGGAGAATGAGAGCTTTCATAAAGACAGCTTAATTTATTATTCAGGAAAATATTCCATCAAAGGTAAAGAACTCAAGATTATTCATCATAACAAAGAAGAGATATTTAAGAGGATCCGGTAATATCGTTTCGAGTAAATTTAAATCGGCCGGATCTATCAGTGGTGCCAATTTTATACGGTAGAAGTAAAGGTCCTGATATCAATATCAGGACCTTTTGCTAGGACCAATTTGTAATAATAAATAAGTTTTTGTGTTTCGGCCACTTCTATATGGGACAGTTTATTTCTTGTCCCACCAAACTTTCGATAAGAAAGAATCGCCATTTGTCATTCGTGCCGCGGCTTCCTTGAGGTTCGCAGCGTTCAGCTCAGCTTCTTCACTGGAATAAATCGCCCGACGTGGGATTTGTCCGTTGGTTGAACCCGGATTGGGACCAGGTGTTAATCTCGGATATCCCGTACGCCGCCATTCGGCAAAGGCTTCCATATCTCTGCCAAATAGGTGAATCCATTTTTGTGTCGCTATTTTCTCCATCTTCTGCTCGTCAGTCAGACCGTTTAAACTTAATATTGGTTCGTAGGAAGTTGGAATTGCCGCCATATTGTAGGGCGGAAGTGCCAACGCAGCTTTCACCCCTTCTGTAAAGAATGTTTGGGCATTGGCACTTGTAGCTCCCCAGCCTAATAGAGCTGCTTCGGCTTTGTAGAAACAGATATCCGAATAAGTAAAGGCATAACTCGGAATTGGAGCAAAGGTAAGACTAAACCAAGTTGATTTATTTGCTGTTGAATAATTGGCTCGAATCAATTGTGATAGTTGATTATCGGTCAGTGAGACCCCAATGCCCTGATAGGTTGCCGTACCATTGACATTGACTGGTTCGGCAAGTAGTGGAAGCCTAGGGTCGTTATATTCTTTTAGTTTATCGACCAACGTATTGGCCAAATAACGCAGATCGGCACTTCCTGTTGTCATTTGACGTAGGATAGGGTTTTGGTTTTCAGCTTGAGCATCGTTGTAGGTCGGCACCGCCGCATTGTCACTATTACTGCTGAATAGACCTAGTGTGGAGGTCATGGCTTCGGTAACCGTTTTCTGCGCCAAAGCAGGGTTGGCATAGCGTATGCGCATGCCTAGCTTTAGTTTGAGTGAATTGCCGAATTTTTTCCATTTGTCAATGCTGCCTTTGTAAAAGAAATCTGAAGAGCCGTAAGACAAGTCTCCGCTGGTCAGCCTCGCTATAGCAGCATCGACCTTTTGAATGAGTGCCGAATAGATATCTTCTTGCTTGTCAAATTTGGGTGTGCGGTTAATTTCCTTATTGGATTTTGTAATCTCGGAGTAGGGGATATCCCCAAACAAGTCTGTAAGGCGTTGATATAGATATGCTTCATAAAGTTCGGCAATAGCTAGTTTACTCCTGCCTTCAACATTGTCTTCCTGGCCGCTCAATTCCTGTTTAATCTGAACGATATTGCGGAGCAAGGTGTAGTGCTGTGACCAAATAAGATTTTCGGGTCCTTCAAAATATCGAGATACAGGTACTACTGGCCCCCCCGCCCAATGTTGAATCCAAGAGCCGAACTTGTTGTTGGGTAATTCTCCGGACTCCTGAAAAGTACCATCACGTAGAATGCGGGCTATGAGTAAGGAAGGATCCACAGTGGTGACAGATGTTGGTGGTGTATTAATTCGTTCGAAATCTTTGGTACAGGAACCTAGTCCTGCCACAGAAATAAGTCCGACGATAAATGTATTTTTAAATAGTTTCTTTTTCATGATAAAGGGTTTACAGACCTACAGTTAGGTTAATACCGAATGTACGCATCATTGGAAGCGAAGTTGATTCAATACCAATGGAGCTATTGTTTACATTGAAAGCAGAAGCTTCTGGTGAAAATCCATCAGTTTTCCGTTGAAAATAAAAGAGATTCCGCCCATACAAGCCCAATTTTAGGGAGTTAACAAGTTTATGTGGCATCATCTTTTTAGGGAAAGAATAGGATAGACTGATTTCTCGCATGGCTATATAGCTCATATCATTGATCATTTCTTCGGATACCATGACTTCTTTGTCACTTGCAACCATGTTCCAGTAATCCTGTGCGGCGACCTGCTTACTATTTTTTGTTCCAGTGCTTGTCCAGTTTCCTGATCCATCTTTTTGTCCGACCATCCCCTCGGCAATGTAGGTGCCGTCACGTCCTTCCAAGGTCTTTTTAGAAGTCCCGTAAATAATTTGTTCACGGTTCGACTGGGAGAAGATCACCCCGCCCTGACGGATATCGACAAGCGCATAGAGGTTGAAACCTTTATATTTAAAGGTATTGGCAAAACCTCCCAGCCAGTCGGGTTGCGCATTTCCAAGATCGGTTTCTACACGCCCAGCTGTGCGCAAAGGCAGTCCAGTAGTTGGATCGATCAGTCTATTTCCCTGCTCATCTTTGATCCAGGCAAACTGTGTCCCAATTAGTTGGCCAAATGGTTTTCCGACTTCCGCCACAACATTTATCCCACGGTCTGTTGCGAGCAAAAAGCTTTCTACACCAGGATAGAGTGATTCAACTTTATTCCTGTTGCGGTTGTAATTGAAGGTGGTATTCCATTCAAATCCCGATTCGCTTTTGATAGGTGTTGCCCCCAATACAAATTCAATACCTCTGTTGCTAATTTCTCCAGCGTTGATCCTGTTTTTTACATAGAGGCTAGAAGGGGCAATGGGTACATCCAGAATCTGATTCTTTGTCTTTGCCTGATAATAGGTAAAGGAGAACGAAAGTCTGTTTTTTAGGAATCGCAGATCTGCTCCAGCTTCGATCGAAGTGGTCAATTCGTTTTTCAGATTCGGATCAGGTATGATTTCCGTATAAGAGGCCATGGGTATACCACCGTGGGTGTACTGGTTGAGACTATAGGCTCCTGTCAGCTGGTAGGGGTTTCCTGAACTTCCAGCTTGTGCCCAGGAGGCCCTGATTTTTGCAAATGACAGGGCTTCAGACTGCCATTTGAAAGCATCTGATAAGACCAAACTGGAGCTTACAGAAGGATAAAAGAACGAATTGTTTTCCTTTGATAGGGTTGAAGACCAGTCGTTACGGGCAGAGAAATCAACAAACCAATAGTCCTTGTAACTGAACTGTCCTGATAGATAAGCCGAATTAATCTTGGACTCAATCAGGTCAAATATGTAACTATTTGTCGTGGTATTGTTGATTACAAAGAGATTGGGTACAATAAACTGATTGCCTGAATTTCCTGTCATACGCATATATCTGCTTTGGTGACTAGCGCCTAAGTTGGCACTGAGTTTAATGTCGTCGGTCAATTTAAAGTTGGAGCTAGCGAGGACGTCAAAATTGTCTTCCCGGGCTCTGATGACCTCTTCTCGGATATCTCCTTTTCGGTTCAAACTTTGGTAGGTGTTTATTGGACGGTAGCGGAACCGTTGATCGGTGTAGAAGTCAGTCCCCCCTGTCGCAGTGACCTTAAGCCAAGGAGCAAAGTCGTAGCTCAGGCGGAGCAATCCAATGATACGGTCACGACGATCTTCATTGTGGTTTTCATGAATGGTCCAAAAGGGGTTGGCTGTGGAACTATTGGTGGCATAAGTTTTCTCCAATCCTTCCGTCAATCCCGAAAATCCGAGCTGTCTGCTGATCTCCTGTGCTGTCCACTTATACTGTGCCATGATGTCGTTGCCCAAGCTCCGCGGCTGGCTGATGAATAGATACGCTGGATTGTCTGCTGCATCAGCCAATGTAGGTCGGTTCTGTCCCTTTTGACCGATATAGTTCGCCTTGATGTCGATATGAAATTTATCCGTTATTTTAGCTTGGGTGCGTAGACCGAAATTGTTTCTTTTCAGTGTATTGGTTGGAATATACCCTTTTACATCTGTATTGGCGAATGAAAAACGGTAATTTACTTTGTCTGTTCCGCCATCGATACTAAGGTTGTTGACAAACTGTTTCTCTGTTTGAAAAAATGACGAATAGGTGTCAGGCTTTGGTGTTAACTGTAAGATGTTGCCATAAGCGTCTTCATAAGTCTGGCCTTCCATTTTTGCCCCCCAGCTAGCCCGTGTTGTACGGTCACGTCCAGCACTCATTTTAGGCATTCCGCTGTAGCCATTTTTCAGTGCCTCACTCATGGAAACAATGGTGCCGTCATCTTTTCTGAAGTGTGTAAATGTACCATTCAACCCTTGCCCATAGACATTTTGAAAATCAGGTAAGACCAATCCATTACCCAATGAAAAATCTGTACCATAGCTAAAGCGAGTCTTACCAGCTTGACCAGATTTCGTCGTGATCAAGATAACACCGTTACTTCCTCGCTGACCATAGAGGGCTGCAGCGTTGGGGCCTTTTAATACCGACATTGTTTCGATATCCTCAGGATTGATATTTCCGATTCCGTCACCATAATCTGTTCCCCCAGATTGGTTTGGGGATGAAATGTTTTGGTTGTCTATCGGTACGCCATCGACAACATAGAGGGGTTGGCTATTTCCGATAAGTGAGTTGTTACCACGGATGACGACTTTGGATGAACCTCCAGCACCGGATGCAGCACGACTCACTTGTACACCAGCAACTTTTCCTGACAGGGCATTAGCCACATTGGTTTCCTTACCCTGTGTCAGCTCGTCGCCTTTGAGTTCAGCAACCGTATATCCGAGCGCTTTTTTTTCGCGTTTGATACCAAGCGCTGTAACGACAACTTCCTGTAGGTTCTGTGCGCTCGATTCCAAACTGATATTAATCGCCAGCTTGTCTCTGTCGGTAATGGTGTAATCCAACAATTCTCTGCTCTTAAAGCCGATAGATGATACACTGATCTGGTAGCCCTGTCCGGCTGGAATCTGATCGAACGAAAAAGTTCCGTCAGGTCTGCTGGTCGTTGTTTTTTTCAATCCACTTGTCGCATTACGTACGGTAACCGTTGCTGAAGGGATGGGCTTTCCGGTTTCATCTTTGATTATTCCGTTAATAGAAGCATTTTGTTGGGCGTCAGCAAGAAGATAGCTTGTTGACAAAAGCCCCATGAGGCCTAAACGTAGTGCCCAGTTTACGTCGGCTCTAATGTTGGATCTCAACAATAGCATAGTCAGGATACTATGCTTGGAAGGTAAATAATTGTGCATAATTTGTGGGTTAATTGAGTGAATTTTATTCGGTTTGTACATGAATGGTTATGCTATGAAGTGCTTGGATATCAGCTAGCATGTTGACGTATGCGGATGCCGTATTTTTATACGTCCCACTATAGTATTTATCTTGTATATCTGAAGGTTCAAAGCTTAGTTTAACCGCATAATTATGACTGATGATATGAAGTACATCTTGCAAAGGGAGGTTTTTAAAGATGAGTTGTCCACTTGTCTTTAGATATGATCCCCTTTTGCTGGATTGAGAAGCATTGATTCGGGTTTCGGCGACGATCTGTTGCTGCTTGCGGTCAATGCTGATTTCTTCATTGGGTTGAAACTGTAGATTTAAGGTCTGTTTATTTTCAGGATTCTTATTGCTTTTGACTTCAATACGACCTTCATATAGTTTTATCTTCGTAATCGCGGTACCCTCTTCGTCGACACTGAAAACGGTGCCAAGTGCCGTTGTTGTCAAACCTGCCGTATGAACGCGAAAAGGCTTCGCCTTATCCTTTGCTACAGTAAATTTGGCTTTTCCCTTTAATTGGATTTCTCGCGAGCTAATCGTTGTGAAATCTGAACTGAATTTTACTTCAGAATTGGGATATAGATCGATCGTGGATCCGTCTGGTACTGCAATTTGTTGAATGGTATTACCTGAATTGATATAATATAAATTACTTGGTTGCTCCTGCGGTGCTGTATGGACTTTCTTGGTGCTGCGATGTACAGTGTTATGTTCAGGTAAATCGATCTGATTTAACCCCAGCAAAGCTCCGATTCCAATGAAGATGATAATGGCCGCATATTTTAACCAGTTAAAACGATCCTTGTTTTTTTGCCTTATTTGTGTGAAGATATGCGCTTTTATTTCCTTTTGGTTTTTAAAATCCGAATCCACCTCATATTCTTGCCATTCCGTCTCCGGCATAAAATCCTCCCAATAAAACTCTTTATTGGCGATGGCATGCTCTACTGCAGCAATTTCTTCCGCATTGGCTTTACCGCTGAGGTATTTGTCGATGAGTGTTTTTGTAATCTTCATGTATAAAGATTACGATCGAAAATGAGGTAGCCCCCAAAGAAATCAAAAAATAATTTGCACCAGCATACTGAACAATAAAGCCTTCCGAATGGTTTTTAGTGCTAGCGTCAGTTGGTTTTCTACGGTTTTCGTCGATATGGCCAGCTTTTCAGCAATTTCTTGATGCGAAAGATTGGAAAATCGGCTTAGCATAAAGATCTCTTTGCGTTTCTTTGGTAATTTATCGACAATTTCATGAAGTGTGGATGAAAGTTGTTTGGCATAAAAATCATCATGAGGACTATGCCTTAAGACAACTGCCTGATTGTGATCCAAAAGTTTCTTTCGATTATACTCTGCTTTGACCAAATCGAGCACTACTGTTCGGGTGATACAGAAAATCTGGGATTCTATGCTGGCATCGATATTTTTAGCGCTCATATTTTTCCAGAGTTTGATAAATACACGTTGTACGGTTTCTTCGGCTAAATAAGAAGATTTTGTTTTGTTGAGTGCATATTGGTATACTTTGGAACTCCATAGGTCAAAGTATTCCTCAAATCTTCGGACAATAAACGTATAATTGATTTCCATAGTGTAGGCTTGGAATAAATGAATTTAGCGATAATGCGCTTTCGCTCCAAGTTTTTCAAGGAATATTTTGATCTGATTTTACTGAGCTTGACCCGTTTTCTGGATAATTTTGGCGCTGTGATTGTATACTCTTAATGTGATGGTGGCTCCTCGATTGGATGAATTTTGGAAGGTTACACTGCTGTTTTGGGCAATTTTTAAGGTATATATTTTGTTTTTTTCCATATTGATATTTTGGGTATCATTGTGAATTTGCAAAGTGGTATTTGATTTTTCTACGGCATCCAGAGAAAATAAACTGGCATCTTCACTTGCGATAGTCAAAGAAGTATGTGCTGGGATCGATGTATTGATGTACAATGAATCTTTTTCTTTTTTTCCTATACCGTGAATTGTACAGGACTGTAAAGTGATAAAAAATAATAAAACGGAAAATAATTTCATACTTATAGGCGTTTTGGAATATAGACCCTTCATATCCTGTATTGGCCATCTTTTAACATTGCTCCAGTTTGGATAATTGCAGTAAAAAGATAAGAACGTAGCAGGTCGCTATAAAAATAAGAAAAATCATACGAAATAGCTACCTTGGAAGTAATATGCTTAATTTCTGTATAAATACAGGTTTGAAGTATTTATACCCCTTCTTGGTTGTTTGATACGGGTGTTTCTAAAGTCGTATTTGGACTGGCATAAAGTTTGAAATTCACCCAGCTGTAATAAAACAGAATATTCACATTAAAACATCGACGTATGAAAAAATTAATTCAAACACTGGGACTAGGTATGCTTATTTTAACAGTATTAGTAGGCTTTACATCATGTAGCAAAGATGATGATCCGGCTGATAACGATCTTTTTTTAGGAAAATATGAAGGTACTATCGCATATGATGATATGAACAACAATGACAATGATGTTGCTGCTGGAGAAGGAACGGTTACCGTAACAAAGGTGGGTGATACCTATAATTTTGCTTTTGGAAATGGCATTCCAAATCTCAACGGAGTAGATTTTGAAAAAAAGGATAACGTCTTGGTCAACATTGGTTCAGCAGGTACGGGAGTTATCCGTATTGATGCCGGTAAATTGACTATTGGTTATACAAAAGACGGCAAAGCGTGGACAGCGAATTGTAACCGGAAATAATACGACGAATAGTAGAAAGTGCTTGTTTACCAGGTGAATGTTGTGAAATTAACATTTTATAACATTATTTTTTAAACGATTTGCAGAGCAATACTGTTCTATTAACAAACAATAAAAGGAAAATAATTATGAGCGAATTAACATGGAAAGGCCGTTGGAATGAAATCAAAGGTAAGGTAAAACAACAATATGCTGATCTTACTGATGATGATCTATTGTATGCCGAGGGCAAAGAAGACGAATTGGTAGGTAAGCTTCAAAAGGAGACTGGTAAAACACAAGATGAGGTAAATAAGTGGTTAAATGATTTGTAGATTTAATATTGTGTGATAAAAAAGCGGATAACAGCATTTGTTATCCGCTTTTTTTATATAAAAGACTTATACAGCTATTTCCGTCTTTTCGGAAAGCTTTCTTGCTCGTTGGATTAAAGTTCATAAGCTATTTGGATTAAAGTTCATAAGCTATAATGAGCAATGTAACATTTTTTAGGGATACTCTCTATTTGATTTAGTCGTCACTTTAATTTATATTTGAGTAATCAATTTATGAACCGATAAAATTTTTAATTCTTTAAAATGTGCTTAATGCCTGTTTAATATAAGTTGAATATTTTTGCGACTGACTAGGAAAAACCATGAGTGATACTAAAGAAATATTTTTACTGAATGTACGGCTCAAAGAAGGGGATCATAACGCTTTTATGGAAGTTTATGAAAAGTACAATAAAGGAATATATCACTTTATAAATAAGTTCATTCAAGATACTGATACAATTGATGATATTATCCACGATGCATTTCTCAACCTTTGGAAATATAGATCTAATATCAAAAATAACCTATCGCTACAAGCTTACCTTTACCGCATTTCGAGGAATATTATATTCAAACATCTGAAAGAAAAAATGAGGTCTGCCGAGGCAATTCTGGAAACCTCAAGTAATATTCAGTCTTTTGATAATTCGCCATCTGCTGATTATTCACTTGAAAGTAGTGAGTATGATAAAATTTATGAGTTGGCCATTGGTCAATTGCCGCCGCAGCGCAAGCGTATTTTTATGATGTCTAGAGAAGAGGGGTTGAGCTATAAGGAAATTGCCGATCATTTAAAAATTTCACCCAACACAGTGAAAGAGCATATGTCCTTGGCAATGAAAACTATTCGTGAATATATTGCCAAGGATCATGGTATTATCTATGCACTTCTTTTTCTTTATACATTAGGTCGGTGATCTCCAATGACCTGTTTTCTGGGTGCTTTGATCAACTATATTTTAATTGGCTGGAACGATTTATATGGAATCTTGTACTTTGATCCAACTTAAAAAAAATAATAGGAGCGGAGATTAGTTGATTTTAAATGTAGCAAGAACAGGAAAATGGTCAGATTCTTTATTTGCCCAGGTATACACAGCATATGCTTTTGGACTAATCGCATCAATAGGGGCATATAGCAGGTAGTCTATTGTTCGATTTGCACCCGTCGTTGGAAAGGTAAATTGATCGCAGTTTCCATTTAGACAGCCCACAGAAAAGTATTTACGTAAAACATTCATCGGGTTGGAGGTGGGGAGGCAATTAAAGTCGGCTCCTACGATAACGGGTTTGTCAAAAGACTTTGCCAATGCAACAAAGTCATTTGCTTGCTTAATCCGGTTTCTTTCATCACTTAAGTGATCAAAATGCGTGCTGATAAAATAAAAAGCTTTGTTATCTTTTTCTATTAAAATGCGGGCCACCGACCTGCGCTCTCCGCCTAATGTGGGATCTACTTCCAGATTATAGGCAACTCGCTCCTTAATGGGGAGCTTGCTTAGTATTGCATCCCCATATTCACCGTTTTGTACATTTATGGCTTTAGCAAAGAAATAATTCATCCCTGTTAATAAGGCTAGTTCTTTTGCAATATCGCCATTGTTTTTGTTTCGATCGGTAAATTTATCCACCTCCTGCAATGCCAGTAGGTCAGGGTCAGCACGCTTGATAACATCTGCAATTACTTTAAGATCGGGTATCCCTCCGGTACGGGCTCCAAAAATGTTATAGGTCATTATTTTTACCGTTGTTTCTTTTTTTTCTGGCTCAGGTGTTGGTAGGGATGGACTTTTGCTACAGGCAAAATGGAGTATTGCCAAGCAGGCTACGATGAAGTGTCTCATTGGAAATTTTTATTTTATGAAAGCTGCCCCAATAAATTTGTGGAGCAGCTTTTCGTGGTTAATTAAAAGGCTTCAAGTTCAGCAATAGCCGTGGTGTCACCATTTCCGGCACTATTGAGTACAGTAACTTTAAAATATTTGGCATTTGCACTCTTCTCAAAGTACATGGTCGCTGCGGTTTCTTCTGAAGATGCTCCGATAATAAAAATCCCGGCACTCTTCCAGCTTTGACCGTCTATACTTGTTTCGATTTGCACAGTCTTAGGAAATAGATAGGCATTGCTGGTTCCAGTTCTTCCATATAACTTTAGGCCATGAAGGGTATGTTCGTGAGCCATATCAACTGTTACGTGGTGCGGATGTGTTGGACGCCAGCCGTTTACTTTTCTATAGGTAGAGAGCCAGCATGTTGTTTTATCACCGTCGATACAGAAAGGTGCTCTTCCACCAATGGCATCATAATCATCGTCAGAGAAGTCAATTATTTTCCATCCTGTCAATGGGATCGGAGGAAATGGATTGCTCTCGTATACACCGTTAACAATATAATAGGTGGTCTGTAACCCCTTTGTAATTGGAAGTTCTGGTGACACGTTTTTTATGCTTACAGGGATAATGTACGATTTTGTGCCCCCTAGATTTATCGCATTGACCCGGAGTTTGGCTGAATTGCTACCGCCAAAGTTTCGGTTAATTTCCACTGTGGGGCTTTCAAGGGCATAACTTCCCGCAGGTGGTAACTCATAGTTACTGTTATTTTGAATGTTGTATTCAGCGACTTTACTTGCGTCAATTGCTAGCTCAATGCTGATTTTCTGTGCAAGTTTGTCCAATCCGCCATATCCTGCACCGATAGTGGTTTCAACCCATTCATCTTTTATGTTGTAGGATTGGAGGATAGCGCCATTAGCTGCAGATTGTAGATAGACACTTCCATATTGCTTTGAATTTTCGATATTCAGTTCAGGTTCCTTGCAAGCCTGAAATAAGGCTATGATCGATAAGCATAGAAGGACGCCGGAGTACTTCCAGCGATTTGTATGTTGGTTTTTATTGAATTTTTTCATGGTGACTAAACGGATTAATTTACCAGCCTGGATTCTGAACTAAGTTGATGTTACGTTGGATTTCTGTCTGCGGTATTGGAAATAAATAGAAGCTCTTGCGGAAAACTCGTGTTTCGAATTTAGTTCGCTTAAAAAACGCCATATCGGTATTGGAAGTTCCTGCTTCGACGTTCATTCCGTAAAAAGCTCCCCCATCTGTTTGCTCTGCAATTTTCCATCGACGGGTATCGAAATAACGCAAATGCTCCATCGTAAGCTCTATCCGTCTTTCCGTTCTGATCTGTTGCCTCATTTCAGCTTGGTTGAGTCCCGAGCCTAGCGCCGGAATTCCACCTCTTAAACGGATTTGGTTTAAATATTTTAAGATATCTGCATGTCCTGGGGTATATTCATTCAGCGCTTCGACATAGTTAAGTAGGATTTCAGCATAGCGCATCATCACCAGTGAACGAGCTACATTGTTTTGGGTGGGGTGGTATGTTGGGGATATATTTTTTCGGAACAAATAGCCGGTTTCCGAATAATCGTGTGAACCACCTTTTCCAGATTCACCTGAGTAGTATAGTTGTATTTCCCGTACACCGAGACTAGAGGTCGTATTTATCCAATCGCTGCCACTATAGGTGATGGCGGCATAGAAGCGTGGTTCCCGATTGATATACATATTGAAAGTTGACTTTGACCGTGTGGCGCCTGGAGCCGTAAACGTACTGAAGCCTGATTCTGTATAACCGCTCGCTGTATTTATTTTGGGGCTTCCATCACTAGCATAACCAGTGATCGGAGATTCTCCATTGGCCATTCTGTAAGTGTCGATCAGTTGTTGCGTAGGCCCCATAGAGGCGTATCCACTAGCCAACCGTGGTGTACAGGATCTTTGGTAACTACCGAGATTGTTCGAATTGCGAGCGAGTATCCATTCGATATTCCATGAATCAAGGAACACATCCCTGTAGGAGAGAAAACCGTCTATTGAACCATCACTTTTTGTTTTCTTGTATAGGCCGAGCTTACCTGAGGATTCAGCGTAGTCTATAATTGTCTTCGCTGCATCTGCTGCTTTTTTCCATTTGTTATTATCAGATGTAGGGTTAAATAGTGCCTTCCCATCATTGTTTAACACACCGTTAAAATCCGGATTGCCATTAAAAAGGGGGCTGGCAGCATAAAGGAGTAGCTTGCTCTTGATTGCCCGGCAAAGTACTTTGCTTGCGCGGCCCATATCATTTTCAAGTACATTGTCTCCGGAATAGTAATGTTCTATATCAAGATCAGCTTCAGCCTGATTTAATTCAGATACGATGTAGTCTACACATTCGTCGTATGAACTCCTTGGTATTTGCATTGCCGGATCGGTAAGAGGTAGATCTGGATCTATCTCCTGATCGCCAAGTAAAATGACAGGTCCGTATTGCTTGAGCAATTCAGCGTAGAAAAATGCACGTAAAAACCGTGCTTCTGCTTTTCTTCTCTTGATGAAATTCTGCCCTTCGCGGTCCTCTAATATTTGTTTATTACCCTCTATGTTATTGATAAAAGTAGTGGCTGTTCGAATTCCTTTGTAGTAATGTTCCCAAAAATTCCAATAATTTGAGGAGGCATTCCAGTTCCCCAGGTTTACGCGAAAAGGATTGTTTCGTTGCGACACATCGTTATCGTCAGACAACACATCCCAAGGGGTGTCATTGGTCCGATGGGCTTCATCGCGGATATAACTATAGGTGTTTGCCAGCCATTTTTCTGAAAGATCCCTTCTGTTAAAAACCTCCTCGAGCGAAAGACGGTCGTCCGGAACCTGATCTAGGTAATCTTTACTGCACGATATATGGAATGTAAACAGAGCAGTTATTAGTGTGCTATATATAATATTTTTAAATACTGTTTTCATTTTGCTTGAATTAGAAGTTGATATTTAAGCCCAGTGAATAGGTTTTGATATTGGGGTATTTAGACCCTTTTCCATCGCCGAGTTCCACATCCCAGAATTTGAAAGGACTCCAGGTAAACAGATTGTAGCCTGAAAAGAAAATGCTGGCCGCGTCAAGTTTTGCGTGTTTGACAACATGTTTGGGTAGCTGATAGCTTAATTGTACATCTTTTAAACGTACATATCGACCATTTTTTAGCCACCAGGTACTTGGTACAAAATTGCTGTTGGGACTTCCGTCTGACAGTCGTGGATAAAATGCATCCTGTCGGGGATTATCAATGGTCCAGCGATCTTCGATGTTATTTAATAAATTTCCGCGGCTCATGGATACCGAGAATGGATTGAGTCCTTCTCCGGTCATCATGACATCAACATTTCCTACACCTTGAAATAAAGTTGATAGGGACCAATTTTTATAAGTGAAAGAAAAACCAAGACCATAAACAAGCTCCGGAATTGTTCCGTAGCCAATAGGTACCTTGTCAAAATCATCGATTTTCCCATCGCCGTTGACATCTTGGAATTTGATGTCCCCCGGCTTTACCAGTCCGGGGTGCAATGGGCCATTATTGATATCATCTTCAGAATCGAATAATCCGAGTGCAATATAACCTTTTCTTAATCCGAGTTTTCTACCCCGATCGTCTTGCCAGGGATAAAGAGGGTTAGGTTGATCATTTTCAATGACCTTATTTCTATTGTAGGTAATATTGCCGAGCAACTGAAAACTAAAATCATCGAACTTTTTATTCCATGTCAACGATCCATCGATTCCTTTATTGTCGATTATTCCCAAATTTCCTGAAGGTGCAGATTGAAGTCCGACATAACTAGGTACATTGCCGCGTCTAAGAAATATGCCGCTTCGACGTTCTCTGAAAAAATCGAGTTGGAGGTTCACCGCGTTGTTTTTGGTTTGGAGATCTAGGCCTAAGTTGCTTTTGATGGAAGTCTCCCAAGTTACGTTGACACCGTACTCGCCGATATTTACACCTTTGTCAAATTTTGTCTGGCTATTTTTTCCAAAATTATATCCTCCAGCGTCATCTTTAATGGTAGAGATATAGGCAAACCGGAGCTCATCATTGGAGATTAAAATTTTACTGTTACCTACTTTACCATGTGAGAACCTTATTTTGGCAAGTGAAATTTTGTCTTTCAATCCCGAGAAAAACTGCTCTTCGCTCAGTACCCATGCAAGTCCAAATGAGGGGAAGAATCCAAATCGATTAGTGGGCGCAAAGTTTTCCGAACCGTTATATCCAAAATTGGCTTCCATAAAATAGCGGCTGTCATAACTATAAGTTGCACGTCCCGATACACCCAAAAACCGATAGGGAAGTGAGGTGATCAGTGTACTCGCCTGTGAATTTAACCTATCACTTTTGTTGTAGAGCACCATTCCGGAGGTTGAATGTTTGCCGAAATCACGTTTATAGTTTAGTGCACCCTCTAGGTATATTGTTCTTTCCCCTTCACTGTTTCTCGAGAAACTTAGAAAGCGTTCGCCAACATAGGTCTGATCATATTGCATCACACCATTTTCGTCCCTGCCTGTTGCTAAAAAAGAGTCGGGACGTTTGGTTCTGCGCATACTTGTATAATTGTAGACGTCAAATGAGAACATCGCTGTCGCAGATAAACCTTTGGTTATAAAAGGGAGCTCTTGGGTAGCACGCAAATTGGAAAATAGCTGATTGCGCCACTGGTTTGCATATCCTGTTTGGGTAAGGTGGGCGTAGGGATTCATTAAAGAGCCTGCTCGTTGGTCTGGAACTGTTCCATTTTCAAACATGATTGGATGAATGACAGGAGTCATTAACCAGGCATTTTCAAATATTGTCCCCTGGCTTGATGCGGGATAGTTTGCATTGGCAAGATAGCCTTGTACTCCCAACTCAATTTTGGTCAGTGTGGAAGGTCGTACGGTTAAGTTGGACGTAAGATTATACCTTTTATAACCTACTTGTTGGTTATAATTAACAGACTTATCTTGTTTATAGAGCCCTACTTCGTCGAAATAACTGACACCTACATAATAATTGGACATATCAGAGCCCCCGTTTATATTCATATTTCCCCGGCGCTGATGACCAAATTTATTAAATAATGCCCCCATCCAGTCTACGTTTGGGTATAAATAGGGGTCCTCACCACTGGCTGTTTTTTGAATTTTTTCATCGCTGTAAATCGGTGCTGCACCACGGTTTGTCAAGGCTTCGTTCGACATTTTCATATAAGTGATACCATCTGCAAATTCAGGCAGTTTGGTCATCTGCGTGAGGCCTTCATAATAACGGACATTGAACTTGGGTTTTCCGGGTGTTCCTGATTTTGTTTTTATGATCACAACACCATTTGCGCCACGAACACCGTATACAGCTGTTGCGGCAGCATCTTTGAGTACAGTGAAGCTTTCAATATCTTCGGGATCGACATTAGACATTTTTCGGGGTGTACCATCGACGAGCACAAGTGGTTCACTCAATCCTTGGCTGAAGGTCGAGATCCCCCGAATCCAGATGCTGGAATCATCAAACCCCGGTTCCCCGGTTCTTTGCACGGAAACAACACCGGCAATTCTCCCTGCCAACGCATTCGTAAGGTTTGCAACAGGAACCTGAAGATCCTTTGCTGTCACAGTAGACTGAGCACCGACGACAGATATTTTTTTCTGTGTTCCAAATCCTACCACAACAACTTCGTCAAGTCCGGCTTCTGTCGGTTCAAGGCTCACCTGTAGGGGAGCTTGACCGTCAGCTGTAATCTCAATTTTTTTGTAACCTATACTTTGGAAGACCAGCACACTGCCGGGGAGTGCTGCCAGAATAAATTTACCATGAATATCCGTCGTAGTACCCACGTTGGGTTTGTCCTTCAGCGTGATGGAAACACCTGCTAGTGTCTCACCTTTGGTGTTTGTTACTGTTCCGGTAATATCTTTCTGAACATGACTGACTGTTGAAACTGGATTTGCTGCTTTCAGAATTCGTACAAAGTCATGTCTTACTTCATAGGTCAGGTGATAAGGTTCGAGCATTTCCTTTAAAACCTCCTTTGCGAGTTTCGCTCCCCTATAATTTATTTTGACTTTTAAGAAGCTATCCTGGTTGTTATAGGCTAAAGGAATATGGTATTTGGTCTGAAGTTGCTCAAGCGCTTCCTGAAGACTGATGTTTTTGAAATTTACTGAAACAGCATTATTCAATTCTTTTTGACCGTAGCTCTTTGTGCTTGCACAAACGATAGCTGATGTCATTAAAAATCCTGATAATACAGTAGAGATACGCATAAACTGTTTAAGATTATGATTTTGACAACAATGTCTTTTTTTTTGCATCTTTGCAATAATTAATAAGGTTAGTACTTTGTTAAGGATGAGATGATATCAATAGTTTCTCAGGCCATCTGATAACATCTGGATCATTTGCCAGAATTGCCTTGCAGTTCTGGCTTAGTTTTTTCTAATTGGTAGCTTTAATATTCCATATATTTTTACTCTTATCAAATGTCAAATTAGCATTGCTCAATTCTGCTAATGTTTTTATTACTTGTGTTTTATCTTTGTTTTTGAATGTTATTGAAATTTTAGTGTCAGCAAGGGCTGGGTCGACAGCTATGGAGTCACCATAAATACGGTAAACTTTTTGGGCGATCTGGCTAAGCGGTTCATTGATATGTACTGTTTCATTGTTAAACCACATCATGTTATTGTGCGTTGTTTTAGCCCAGTCGTTGGTTGAAGTCAGCTTCGCACGTTCACCTTTTATAAGCGTGATCTTGTTTTCAACAGTAACTAGTTTTTCAATGATAGGAGATTTATGCCAATCGTCATTTTGTAGTTGTCCCTTGTCCCCAGAAGAAAGGGAAAGTGTGGATTTAATTTTCCCAAAAAAGCGTCCTACGCCAGATTGTGGCTCGTCAGTTGGATTGGCAATTATATGGATAAGATCTTTTTCATCTATACGGTAGACATTGACCTTTCCGGAACTGACTTCCACCAGTCGCTCAATATCACTATCGATATTAAATGCCGTACCGACAACTTGTGTCGTGAAATTTTTTGCTATGACAAGAAATGGTTTGGCAGGATCGGGACTCACTTCAAAGAACGCTTCGCCTTTAAGCTTTACGATCCGCATATTGCTGATCTGTAGGAGTGGGTAGGTCAGCGTACTGTTCCCATTTAGGAGAACAGTCGTTGAATCATTTAATATTACCTTTTTGCGCTCCCCGTAATTGGTGTGTATTGTCGCCCATTGTACTTTTGTATGATTTCTCTTTGAAGAAGTATAGAAGTATAATGCTGTAAAAAGGGCGATAAGAGAGATAGCTGCAAGCTTGATCGCCCTATTTGCCCACACAGATTTTTTTGTGCGGTGATTTGTTTCCACGGAAATGGAAGACAAGAGCCGATTTTTAGTTTTCTCCTTATTGGGATTATCAGGCAGGTTGGTATCGTTGGTTGTAAGTTCATCGAATAGTTTACGTACGCTCAATAAGAGATTTTGTGAATTCTTTCGGTTACGGAGCATAGACTCCAGCAGAATGAGTTCATCTTTATTGATCGAATTATCGTTTAACTTTTGAACCAGTATTAAAAAATCATCTTCTATCATACCCTATAATAGAGCTGAATTTAGATTTGGTAGGGTTCGATAAAAAAATATTTTTTTGGCCTTAACGCACGATGTCGCAGCTGAAGGAGATAATAAATAGCAATAGTGATTCACTAGTGATCTAGAGGCAGAACACTAGTGAATTATTAGTTTATAAGCCAGTCGTAAGATGAAGCGTTATATTTTTTTGCTTTGAATAGCTTTTTATTCAATATGTTTCTTTTTGTTAAAATTAAAACGGCGAGCAATGCTAAATCCCCAACGGAATTGTCCTTTACCCCATGAGCTATTTGTTTCGCTAATAAACTGAGATTCTTGTATTGCGGTAGCATTGGTAAAATTGAGATGGAAGATATGGCCTCCAGTATCCATTTCCAAACCGACACCTAGTGCATTATAGTAATGCTGTCCGCTTACATCTTCACGGTATTTTTTGTTCGACGACTTTCGGAAAGGAAATGTATAGTCTGCTACTAATGCTATCCTATTGCTTACCTTGGCCCGCCCACCAATACCAAGAGCAAATACATCATTCTGATCGTTATAAGCAGTATAGTTCCGGTGAAGATAGGTTGGGACCACAACGAGCGATAGATTTGAACTAAATTTACGGGCAATGATGAGCTGCGTCACATAGCTCAATCGATCATTAAAGTCTTCAAAGCTTGCTGCCGACGACTTATCCGGGCTGGCTTCCATGGCAGATAGTGTTGTACTTCCAAAAAAAGCAACAGAAACAGGTACATTATTGTCGACAGTTTGTTCGATAAATCTATATTTCACATTCCCCTCAAATAGTTGTCTAACCTCTGTTGCACCCTTCGAGCGGGCGATTCCAATGTTTAGGTTATCTAATAGACCGTAATCAAAACCTATTCGGATGTCGGTCGAATTATCGAGACCGAAGAAATTCTTCCCTCCACCGGCACTGCCTGCTATATCGCCAAAACGGTGATCTACTCTAAAGTCCATTTCATGGCGGTGAATTGTTTCCGTCGTCTTGAGGTTGATCAGGTTACCGGATTTAAAGGTTGCAGTGACTTTTTCATTTTTAACCCCATCGATATGGATTAATTTATCAAGGTCTTCCTGAGCGAATGACCTTACGGAAGTAAAGCACAGGAGTATAAATAGCGTTTTTCTCATTTGCAATGAATTCGGGTGATTATGGTTTATAGGTCGCATCAACTGTGATTTTCACTACTTCAGCAATTTTTTTTCCGACGATGGAAGGAATAGAAATTTTGTGATCGGCGAGTCTTACCTGAAAACTTGTAACAGCTTTTAATGTCCCATCTTTAACAATAAATGCAGCCTTGGTGCTGTACGGCTTGGTAACTCCATGGATCTGAAGTGTGCCCGTTACGTTCAGCGTATAACTGCCGTCTTTTGTTAATTTGTCTGCATTTTCGACTTTCCCTTTAAATTCTGATAGGGGGTATCGGTCACTTTCCATGTAATTTTCATTGAAATGCTCTTGCATGAGCTTTTTGTCAAATTGAAAAGATGTATTTTTTACCCGAAAGATGATATCTCCGCTTTGAAGGTTCATCGCCGAAGCGCCTAAGATACTTTTGGCTTCGATGTCTTCCAATGGTGCATTACTGAAAAAAGTGATGCTGGTCTCTTTTGAAACAAAGGAAGCCTTTTGTTGCGCAAATGTCGTCATACTGATGAGCATCATGAAGAGCGCTATGTAAATGTTGATTTTGTTCATATGCATAACATTAATTTTCAGGTGAATTTTTCTTAATCCATGCATCCAGCAGCTCTATTTCTTTTGATGTGAGTGAGCCGCCTAATGGCATGGATTTGGTCACCAATACCGCATTGTTAATCTTTGCAATATTGTCTTTGACAGAGGTATAACCACTGAACGCCCATCGCCCACTTGCCGAACGTCCTGTTGCGTGGCATGAACTACATTTCGTTTCAAAAAGTGCTTTAGAAAAATTCGTGTAGGACACATTCTGGGTTGTCACCGTTTCAGTTCCGTTATCCGGAATGGTCGTAAGT
The DNA here is from genome assembly GCA_031286695.1 of Sphingobacterium sp. GTDB lineage: Bacteria > Bacteroidota > Bacteroidia > Sphingobacteriales > Sphingobacteriaceae > Sphingobacterium. The sequence goes on from JAITTY010000017.1 coordinate 334,725, forward strand.
TCTTGCGCTTGCTTTTTGGTACAGGCCGAGAATGAGAGAACTGTTAAGGTAAAGAGTGAAATAACAACGTAACGATGTGCGCTGAGGCGAGGATTTACCGTTTTTAGATTTTGTACCATAAGTTTGAATAGTTAGTCTTGGCTTAGTTAGTCTTGGCTTAGTTAGCAGGAGCAACGACTGTGTTGTCATTTACTATTGGCCAAACGCCAACGCGTGGAAAACTTATCCCTTTATTGTCTCCGCGTTGTATATCCTGGCCGAAATAATATAAGGGCCATCCTTTGAAAGTTAATTGTTTCTTTCCATAGACGGTTATGACAGCGATGTCAGCTGTACGAACAAGCGAAGGCAGAGCTCCCGTCTCTTTTTGAAAGATTGGCCAGATCGCATCATTACTGAAATCTGCAGCAGTATAATTGTTTTTGTTGAATTTGTCGGGTTTAAAGGCATATAATGTTCTGCCCTTATCATCTGTCAGATAAATTGTTTTTCCTGTTCCTTCCGTATAGTCGCCTAAATAGTTTTTAGTATCGTGACCGATAAGTTGCGCATTGGCGACCATGAGTAAATAATCGGGTTTGGCCACGTACCATATTTTATTTACAGCATCTCCTTTCACCTGACCAGATTGACTATCGCCTGCATAGTAGTAAAGCGGCCAGCCTTTAAATGTACTTTGTTTGGAACCATCTTCACGGGTTATTTCACCGAGCAGGCTTTTGTCAATTTTTAGGTCTGTGCTTGTTTCGCTGCTATAATAAACCGGCCAAGTAGCCAAACAATTACCGCTGCAGGTCGAAGTTCCTTTTGTATCATTCGAAAAGAAATAAAGTGTTTTACCATCGGCATCGGTCAAAATATTGCCAAATTGAGTATTGGCAGACATTTGCACGCCCTTGTTTTTATTTTCGACATTGCCAGGCTCACCATCGTTTTTTGAACAAGCAGAAAACATGGCTAAGGTCAATAGACCACCTATAAAGGTTAATTTGACTTGTTTTTGGTTTGATTTCATAATTGTATGTTTTAAAATAATGTCTTGATACTACGATCAGGTCAGCGAAAAGGTTGCTTGGAAATCGGGTTGAAAAAAAATATTTTATGGAGGCAACCTTTCCGATTATCCTCTCGTATTAGACTTAATACTATATTTATCAAAAGAAAGAAGCAATATCGAGTGGCGATAACAGAAGTTGACGAAAAATCTATCCATATTATTAAAGGATGTATTGATGAGGACCGTAGGGCTCAGAAAGATCTTTATACAATCTATTACGCTATGTCTTTAGGGATATGTCTGCGCTACGCTAATCACAGAGAGGATGCCATAAGTATTTTAAATGAGGGCTTTTTCAAGGTTTTTAAAAATATCAACAAATATGATTTTCAGAAGCCTTTTTCCATATGGATCAAAAAAATCATGACAAATACTGCAATTGATTTTTATCGGGCAAAGATTAAACAGGGCATCCTGGTAGATGTATCCATGTATGAGCATACCATTGTTGAAGATGATAGCATCAGTCAAAAGTTAAACTATGAAGACTTGTTGGCGATGGTACAGCAGCTTCCACCTGCCTACAGGACAGTGTTCAATCTCTACGCGATCGATGGTTATGGACACGAAGAAATTAGTGGCATGTTGGGGATTGCTATTGGAACATCAAAATCTAATCTGCATAAGGCACGCGGTCGACTGGCAGAAATGGTGGAAGTTCAAGGTGTAAAATTTGGTAAAACGGAAGAGAAAAGATGATGGAAAAGGATAAGAACAAGATTGATGAGCTATTTAAGGAAGGCTTAAGTGATGCTAACTTTGAATTTGATGAATCACATTGGCAAGATATAGAATCGCGGTTAGACAATGAAAGGCGTGTAAAGAGACGAAAGATCGTCGTTTTAACGACCTTGGCTGCTACACTTGCAGCAGTTTTAACGATCTTTTTTACCTGGAATAGCACTTTATTTAAAACCAATAATTTACAAGGTGAAATAAATTCGGCGGGTATTTCGCCTGAAAAAGAGGTTCCGGAGAGCAAAATAGTTCAACCTAAGGAGCATTCGCTAGAGGAATCCAAACGGGGGCAAGGTTGGATTGCAGTTCAACAGATCAAACGTACGAATAATGTGTTCCAGATTTCAAATGAAACCATCGTACTGCAGGATATTCGTTTGGCGAAGATAGCGGATGCAAATCCGATAAGCGGGCAAGAAAGAAAACTAAATACTACATTCACTATTCCGCGCATGGAATATAACAATCAGAGATTGCCTCATTTCAACTTAAGAGAAGAACCGGTTGAAGGGACAGGGGAGCGTCTGGCAGCCATTTATCAGCCCAAAGAAAGTATCGGATCCAATGCACAGGAAAGAGAGCGGTCGGTTGTTAGTTTCTTGGCAGGGCCAGATTTGACAAGCGTACGCGGGGCAGGCAAATCATCCCTTAGTGAGAATATAGGTTTGGCCTACTCCTATCCCCTCACAAAAGCATTGCGTGTATCTGTGGGGGCTACCTATGCTAAAAAGAATTATACGTCAGCTTATAAATTTTATACGCCATCAAATCCACCAGAAATGACGCAATTGCCGAGCAATGTCAGCGCAGTATGTGATGTTCTTGATGTACCACTGACAGCAAGTTATACGGTATTGAAAAGTAAAAAAGTGAAGTTTAATGTTAGCGCAGGACTTTCGAGCTATTTTATGCTAAAGGAAAAATACACTTTTGATTATGAAAGCGGAGGTAGCTACGGTGGAGCTCAGAAAAGTGCCGTCTATGAAGTGAATGGAGAGAACCAACATATTTTTGGTGTAGCCGATTTTTCAATCTCCATTGAGAAGAAAATCAATGATAAAATTAATATCGGTGTAAAACCTTTTGTTAAAATGCCATTGACAGGGATTGGTTACGGAAATGTGGATCTAGAATCTAAAGGCGTAGCGTTTACCTTAGGAATGAGTTTGTAATTCTGGCGGAATTGCGCAAAAGTTAGCATGTTGCTGTAGACAAGAATCAAAACCTATATCAGGAAAATGGCCTGACCAGAATATTTGAGTCTGTTGAAATTAGGCGTGTTAGCAAGGATGTTAGTATGGTATTTCCGATATCGTATAAAGTGATAGATTCTCCTCCAGCAAAGGTAAGTATCAACATATTGTCTTAAAAATTTACTCCACTTTTAAGCTGTCGACCGGATTAGCTTTCGCAGCAGCTATTGCTCTTGTACATAGCGTGAGAATAGCAATTACCAGGGCGATGATTCCTGCGCTGGCAAGTATCCACCAGCTTACTGTAATGCGATAGGCGAATTCTTGTAACCATTGATTCATTAGCAGCCATCCTACAGGTAGTGCAATCAACAGAGCTATACCGACCAGTTTAACCATATCAGAGCACAGCAGATAGACCAAATTGCTAAGTGTTGCGCCCAATGTTTTACGTATGCCAATTTCCTTTATTCGTAATTGAATAGAGAATGTAATCACACCAAATAGGCCCAAACAGGCAATAACGATAGACAGCAATGCAAAAATTAAGAGAATCTGGCCCTGCTTTACTTCTGAATTATATTGGTGCTCATAGGTTTTATCTAAAAATGTGTATTCCAAAGGATAATCGGGGACGTATTTACTGTATACCTTGTTGATATACGAAATCGTATGATTCATATTTGTCGATTTCATGCGGATATAAATATTGTCCATTTCCATTTTATTGGTCGGAAGTACTAAAACAAGGGGTTCAATCTTGTGCTGGAGTGAGTAAATATGAAAATCACTGACTACCCCAATAACAGATTTCAAAATTGATTTGCCAGCTTTGTCCCTTCCAAATTCAATTCGTTTCCCTACAGCATTTATCCAGCCCTGTTTTTTTTCGAATGCCGAATTTATAATGACGGAAGCACTATCTGTTGGCATAGTACTGTCGAAATTTCTTCCTTTTACCAGTTGAATATGCATAGCTGGGATAAAATTAGGATCAATTTTTAAGGTATTAGCGAGTGTAAAGTTGGGATCAATTTTACCATTATTTTCAACATTGAAAGTTCCCACACCAATGTCGTTTTTTCCAATAGGATTACTAGCGAACGCGACTTCTGTGATATGGCTATCCTCAAGTAAGCTATTCCGGAGCTCATCGCCTTTATTACGGGTTGATTCATTGTCCAGATGGAAAACCATGACCTGATTTTTGTCAAAGCCTAGATTTTTTGTCGTCATAAAATCCAATTGCAGAAAAATGACTATGGTGGATACAATAAGCAATACCGCAATTACAAATTGAAAAACCACGAGTGATTTTCTCAATAGATGTTGGTATCCATGCGTTCCGATCTGGTTTTTTAGAGAAGGAATTGTTTTTAGTCCGGATAATACTAATGCGGGATAAATACCGGTTGTGAACACTAAAAATACCATAAACGGCAATACAAAAAGCAGCGATTTTCCTATTCCAAAATGCCACAGATCCAATTGCTTGCCGATCATCTGGTTTAACCAAGGAAGAAATAACGATGCCAGTAATATACTTAGCAATGTTGCAAACAAAATAATTAGTGATGTCTCGACAAGAAACTGTTTGGTCAGATTTAATGTGCTGGAGCCTATCACTTTCCTAACAGCAACTTCTTTCATTCTTATTGAAGCTTGGGCTGTTGTGATATTAATGTAATTTACGATAGCGATCAATAGGACGAGCACACCGATAATAGAAAAAATGTACACATATTTGATATTACTATTATTGCCAAGCTCATAGCTTAGGTTAGAATGTAGATGGATATCGGTAATGGGTTGTAATTCGATTTTATAATCAAAATCGAGATCGCGCCCATGGATATATTTTTTTACAATGTAGGGAAGTTTTTCTTGAAGTTGCGGCAAGTAAGACTGGTCTTTTAGCAATATGTAGGTATAGAGATAAAGTTGATTCCAATCCGGATTGAAGTCTTTTGAAAAAGAACGAATGGCTCTAAAAGTGAAATGAGTATTTTGTGGTACATTTTGGATAATACCCGTAACGAGAGTTGGCTCTGATTTATTAAAATAAAGGGTTTTGTTGAGCGCTGTTGCCGCAGATCCAAATAATTGTATGGCTAAGTCTTCTGTCAATACAATAGACTGTGGATTATTTAATGCAGTTGCAGGATTGCCAGCAAGAAATTTATAATCAAAGAGATTGAAAAAATTCCTGTCAGCCATGAAAATCTCGTCCACCTTTGTTTGTTGACTACCGATCGTGATAATACCGCCGCCTTCCACATCAAATCGGGTAGCTTCTTTTACGCCGGGAAATTCATCCTTAATGACATTGGCAAGGGGACCTGCAGTTCCCGTTATATCAAAGGAACCACCATCCCATTTTCCGTGAGAAACAACCCGATATATACGATCTGTATGTGTAAAATAACGATCATAACTCAATTCATCATTGACAAATAAGAGGATAATCCAGCATGCGGCCAATCCCAATGATAGCCCTAGTATGTTGATCAAGGAGAAGATCTTGCTTCTGAACAATTTTCGCCAACCGATTTTTAAATAATTATACATGGTATCCTAATTTTAATGATAAAAACTCATTGCATATCATTTTTATTTAATGCAACATGTTTAAGATCAATTAATTTTAAATGTGTCAATAGTTTTGCCTAAATTAAAAATTGTTGATATTCAGTGTTTTATTGTTTTTTTTAATAGTAGGCTACTGTTCGGTTTTGAACAATATTGTTCGCTTGCGAACGGAGAATAATTAACTAGGCTTTCATAAAAGAAGATACCCTGACATTTTTTACTAATCTACGTCTATAGGTAAGATCAAGCACGATGTCAAAAATAGAAAGCCTTAGAAAAGGCTTCACTGTAAAAAATACCAATAACTTTTCTAACCGTTCTTCGCTGTTCTTCGCTTCGATTGGAAAATCTGGAATCGCCCTTACCCCTAGATTTGAACTTCCGTCGAGATTGAGACCCATTCCAGCAGAAAAACGGAAGACTAATCCTGTTTCAGGTAACCATACCAATAAAGGATCAGCCCCAACTCCATCACCTCTAATTCAGCAAAGACGACATTAATTACGCAACAGCTAACTTTACCTTAACACACTATGTTGCGTTAAGGATTGAGCGCATAGGAGAGATTAAGGGGGGACCTATGTTGATTTGAGTCCTAAGCTCATAAGATATGTCTTCAGCTCATTTTTTTTTGATATTTAATATACTGTACGCATGTGAACAATATCACTATAAACTGTTCGCATCCGTACATCTGCTTTGTTTAAAAAATGCGCTAGATGGGCTTTATGGTACCATAGGGAGCATAATTAAATTCCATGGACAACTGGTATAGTATTTGGCCCGCTGCTATAAAATGAATAATAAGTTCTTTAAGTATGCTGACTTTCACCTTTCGATCTCTGCCATCCACCGAGTTTTGTTGGGTGCTGGTCTAAATCCGTTAGTTTATAGGCATATTGAACTTTAGTTTTGAGACAACAAATAAGAAAATAAAACGAATAATATAAAAAAGACATTATGAAAAAGCTAGTAAAAACAATCACAGCAGCAGCCCTAATCGCAGTATCTACATTTGCTATGGCAGCTGAAGGACCAGGGTCAAAATCAAACCCAGTCAGCGTTAACCTATCGACCGCAGACTTTGCACTGGAGCACTATGTCGCTGTGATCACAGAAGGTGAGTCGGCTGGAATAGAGCAGTTGTTTGCTGAAGACTTTAATCTAAAGGTCCAAACGGGCACCTTAAAGTCATATAGCCGCTATGAAGTGGTTAAATCCTTGAAAAAACAAAAAAATATCCACCTGAATTGTGCGGTTAGCACAGATGTAGTTGAACAGTCTACAGATTATATGGTGGCCAGGGTTACTTTGAAATTTGAAAATTTCACCAAAACCGATCTTGTTACCTTGGTGCGTGAAGGTAAAGACTGGAGAGTATCCAAATCGATCAATTCATATAAATAAGAGCCATTTCAAACAAGTATATATATATGTTGTAGAGCCACATTGAGAGATGTGGCTTTTTATGTGGTGTGCGCATGCGGACAATCTATTTTGAAACTGTTCGTATGCGCACATTTCCTTTTTAGAAGAAGAGTTAAAAAAACGCCGTTAATAGGATTCTGAGGCATAAATGTGCTTATTATACCCACTGGTATAGTATTTGGCATACGGCTGCTAAAGTAGTTCTTATATTCTTTATTTACGTTTTAGTATGGAAACTCTCCGGGACAGCAAATGAAAATTTACCTTTTCATTTCCGCTATTCACCGGTTTTTGGTCTCCGTTGGTCTAAAGTCCGTAGGCTAACGGCATATTGAACCGTAGTTTTGGATCAACAAGTAAGGATATATAAACTAACACAATCGAACAACAAGATATTATGAAAGCATTTGTAAAAACATTCACAGCAGCAGCATTAATCGCCTTATCGTCATTTGCTATGGCAACTGAAAGACCTGTATCAAAACCAGAAAAAGTTAGCATTAATTTGTCCACAGCAGACTTCGCTTTGCAGCATTATGTTGGGGTAACGACAGCCGGTGGATCTGTTGGTCTGGAGCAGTTATTTGCTCAAGATTTCAGCCAGAAGATCCAGGCTTCCAATATGCTGACCTACGGACGCCGGGCAGTCATTGAATCTTTAAAAAAACAGAAGGGAGAAATTATGAACTGCAAAACCAATATCAAAATCGTTGAAAAATCTGCAGATTATATGATTGCAAAAGTTGTATTAAAATTTGACAGTTTTAGTATGACTGATCTAGTGACTTTGGTTTACGAAAATGGCATCTGGCAGGTGTCCAAGTCAATCCATTCCTATCAATAAGAGCCATTCCCCACAAATATATAAGTTGTAGAGTCACATTGAGAGATGTGGCTTTTTTTTAAAACACTATTCCTCAGTAGCAGACCTTTTGATTTCTCTTCTTGGCTCCATTATTGTACCAACTCAGTTGCCGATGGAGCAGTGGAATAGGGTTTTTTATTCTAAATCGTGGAAACGAAAGAGGTATGAGGTATAAATTACCTTTTTGTGCTTTTTTTTTGACGATTTACCTAATGTGGTTGGAATTCTTTAGTTTTGACTATACTAGGTTAAAATTACACTATTGCCTCCTCGGCAAAGAAACGTTTGGAAAACTCAAAAAATACGGGCGAACAATGATATTGAAAGAAAGAATCGGCTACAACTACCTGAAATACCTGTTTACGGGGACGCTTTCGGCTTTGCTGGCTACAGGGTATGCGCAGGAAGTACAGAAACAGCAGAAGGATAAGAAAGAGTCGCAGCAACATATCGAGCAAGGCAGTAGGGGACAGGTTCAAACCATGGATTCCATCGATGTCGTACGCGACTACCGGCCCATGCTAGCCGATGCCGTTAAGGTGCGCCGGAGCCCCGATATGCAACGTATCAATCGCGACGCTATCGAGACGGAGTTACGTCAGATCGCCACCACTACCTTTTTAGCACAGCAAAAATATAAGCATGCGTACTACCATGAATTGATGAAACGGCATCCTGACGCTTCGCAAAGTAATATCGATAATTACCGAATCGGCTATCTGGCCTACGGGGCCGGTGAGTACAAAAGAGCGAGCGGTATGTTGGAAGCGATTAAACCTTCGGACGCTTTTTATCAGGGAGCGGTTATGACGTTGGGTCATATTGCCTTGGAAACTGGCGACAAGCAAGCCGCACGAAACGCCTTTGTCAAAGCGACAAAACTGGATCTCGACCGGCAAGTGAAAGCCGATGCGCTATTTAACTATGCTAAAGTCCTGCTTGCTATGGACTCCACCCAAGCTGCACAAAAAGTCCTCGAGAAATATATCACCCAGGAAGTGAAGCCTATCGACCCGGGGGCAAAAAGACAAGAAAGTCCGGAAACATTATCGGCTGAAATCCTGCGGGGGACAACCAACTTCCATGCTGGGGTCAGTATGTTAGAATCGCTTAAGGAGCGCGGTCGGGAAGTCAATGCGATCTATCAAAAGGTGACTTACTACCGCGGACTTGAGTTTTATAACGAGCGCGCTTTCGAAAATAGCATATCCATGTTTATGCGATCGGAAAAGTTTTCGATCAATGCAGAAATGGCGGCTCTTGCAACCTACTGGAAGGCGGAGGCGATGTATGAAGTGCGCAAATTCGGAGAAGCGGTAGAAAACTTCTCCCGGTTTCTGAGCTTGCCCGCCGCACGGAACAGCGACGTCTACAATTATGCTAATTATGGCTTGGCCTATGCTGCCTACCGAAACAACCGTTTTGAGCTGGCTGCCGATTATTTTGAACGTTTTCTAACTGCCGGAGGAAGTACAGTAGATCAAAATATACGGTATGACGTCATTGCACGTCTGGGCGATTCATACCTGTGCCTTCGCAACTATGGGCGGGCCAACAAATACTATGACCAGCTGATCAATAGTAAAGCGCCCAATCAGGACTATGCCTTCTTCCAACGCGGTGTGATCTTTGGTTTGCAGGGTGACAATGAAACCAAGCTCAGTACGCTGCGGTCGGTTCTGAAACAATTTCCGTCGTCGAACTATGCCGATGATGCAGCCTTTGAAATTCCCTACACTTACTTCACGATGGGAGATTATAGCCGTGCTATCGAAGGGCTACAGGGGATGATCGAGAAGTATCCTCGCAGTAGTTATATTCCCCGTGCCCTAATGACGATAGGGCTCGTGCAATACAATAACGATGAACCTGAGGCGGCGAAAGCCACCTTCCAAAAAGTGGTGGAGAAATATACTAGAACCGCTGAGGCAGAGCAGGCAATGCGTTTCATTGAAAACATCTACCTCGATCAGGGAGATGCTTCGAGCTATATTCGTTACGCTGTCGGTACCAATGTCAGTAATCTGAGTCCTGCGGAGTTAGATAACATGGCTTTTCAGGCCGCCCAGTCTCTGTTTGCCAGAGGAGAATACGGTGCGGCAGTAGAGGCGATCAATGCCTATTTTGATAAATTTTCCAAACCCAAACAAGAAAAATTCGCTCGTTATATCCGTGGGGTGAGCTCGTATCGTACCGGGCATCCACAGGAAGCATTGCACGATCTGAATATCATATTGAACGACTGGACGAGCAAGTATTCAGAGAATACTTTGCTGACGGTGGTTGCGCTATATCTGGATCTTAAAGAATACAATGAGGCCATTGTGCACCTTAAAAAATTGGAGCTCAATGAAGAATATAAAAAAAATTATGGCTATGCGGTAACGAACCTGATGGTCTGTTATTTTGAACTCGGCGATATGGAACAGATGGCCAAGTACGTGAGCTTGATCAAGAATTACAGCGGAGCAACTGAGGAGGAAATTGCCAAGGCGCATTTGTACAGCGGGAAAGCATCGTTGAAAGAAAAGAATATAGCGTCTGCCATGAAAGAATTCAACCTGGCCGCGCTGAAGAGCCAATCGGCTGTTGGTGCAGAAGCACGGTACCGCGTGGCGCTCTTGCAGTATGATAACAAGGAATATGATAAGGCGTTGGAAACAGCCTTTGATGTGATCAACAATAGGGAAGCACAAGAATACTGGGTGGCCAAGAGCTTTCTATTACTTGCCGATGCCTATGCGCGTAAAGGCAATGCTTTCCAGGCGAAAAGCACCTTGAAAAGCGTGATTGATAATTATGACAAAAACGATGATATCGTGCCTGCAGCGAAAGAACGCTTACAGAAATTGAAGTAACAGCTCGCAAGATCTGCCAGTACATAAGCATTGATGAAGCTTTTCAATGCGACCAAATAAAGACACTGTAGAGAACCTACCGTGGTAAGAGCCCGACAACAGTCGGGCTTTTTTCGTCTCCTCAAGGAAATGATTTCCATGACTTCAGCTGGTTTACGACGATTATACCCAATTTTTGTACAAAAACGAACCATTTCTGAACAAATCAATACCATAGCGGAAACCTGCTGTTGCTATTTTTGTGTCGTACTCCAATAAATCAATTTGATTTAAACAATACCAATACACTATAGGTGTTGATGAAAGGGGAATACAATAACCAATGGGCAATAGACTTAAAAATATGTTTAGAAACGAGATGATAAACAGACAGATAATATCAAATAGCTTAATAAAAAGTGTTTTTATCCTCCTATTTTGCATTTCCGCGTCGCTTGGCTTTTCTCAAAAAAATAAAGGTCAAGGCGATTCCGGCAACTCAGGGTATATCTTACTGAAGCCAAAATACGATGGTCATTCAGTCTTGCGCAACCCTTTAAATGTTTGGGTAATGTATGCGCCCAGGAATGCAGATGATACGTATTGGGATATCGAATATTTTGTGCCGGCATTGGGTAAAAAGGTCAAGGTCATCGATTATGCGTCGGCATGTTATTTACGTACCAGCTGGTCTTCTCTGAATCCCAGTGATGGTGTTTATGCCTGGGATGATCCAAATTCTAAAATAGGAAAGCTCATTAAAGGTGCGCAAAAGAGAGGGTTGCCCATCGCGCTACGTATTGTGGTGGACGGTCGCGACCAAGGTCAAAATACACCCAAATTTGTGTTTGACCTTGGAGCCAAATATTACCTGGAAAATGAAAACTATCCCGATAGACAAACACCTTATCCTCAGGATACGGTATTTAGAAAATACTATACCAAATTTATTACAGCTTTGGCCAAGGAATTTAATGATCCTGAAAAGACCTCTTTTATCGATGCTTATGGCTTGGGAAAATGGGGCGAAGCACATTATGTTGTCTATGAAGATCCAAAAGTGGCAACGTCCGAAAGTACCGAAAAGATAAAGGCAGAAACCTTGGATTGGGTAACCAGTTTGTATGCTAACACATTTACCAAGGTACCTCTGGTTATTAATTACCATCGTTTGGTGGGGCATCCCGAAAGTTGGGGAGCTGTTAACCCAAACAGTGAACGCTTATTGGACAAAGCTATTGATAAAGGTTATAGTCTGCGCCAAGATGCTTTTGGTATGACCGGCTATTACCAGGACTGGGAAAAGAATTTTGCCAAGAAATGGAATTTTAAACGCCCTATTATTATGGAGGGCGGTTGGATTATCGCCCCGGGTAAACACCGTTATTGGACAGACCCGAGCGGGAAATATAGGGAAGGGCACGATGAGGATGTCAGGAAAGGAGAGTTCGACCTGTCGGCCGAGGCCCATGTCAATATGATGGATTTTAGAGCAGGTGGAGAAACTGAATCCTGGTTTAAGTCCTTTGATCTGGTTCAAAGGTTTAATACGGAAGGGGGCTACCGCGTATATCCAGACCAAATCAGCTTGCCTCAAGAAATTAAGCCGGGCAAGGTTGCGCTAATTTCTCATCGTTGGCAAAATATGGGTTGGGGCTATTTACCCAATAATATCCCACAGTGGAATTATAAATATAAAGTAGCTTTTGCATTGTTGGATGCCGAAGGGAATGTCAAAAAGATTTTTGTAGACCACCAAAGCGAACCGTCTACCTGGTTGAAAGGTACTGCTGCGAGTTATAAACTAAATGCAAAAATAGATTTACCTGTAGGAATTTACCGCTGGGCAGTAGCTATTGTTGATATGACAAAGAAAAATAAGCCAGCAATTCAACTTGCCCTTGACGGAGATTTAACGGCTCAAGGCTGGACTAAGCTGTCAGCGTTGCAGGTAAAATAGCAAATTTTATTAAGAACTAACACCTATTATGATAAAACTGATCAATCTCTCTTTAGTATTGTCCCTGCTTTTTAGTCTGACAGCCTTTAACCTTATCGCACAGCAAAATATGACTAATGTATATGGTAGGCGCATACAATCATTAAATGGAAAATGGGATGCCATTGTAGACTTATACGACCAGGGCAGAAAAAATAAAATCTACCTGAATAAAAAACCGGAAAACAAGACCGATTTTTATGAATATGCTTTCGAAAATGGCCTTCGTTTAAACGTGCCCTCGGATTGGAACAGCCAGATGCCCGAACTTAAATACTATGAAGGTACGATTTGGTATGGACGTAAGTTTGGTGCAGTCAAAGCAAGTGGGGATAGGCTGTTCTTACATTTTGGAGCTGTAAGCTACCGTTGTCGGATTTACCTGAACGGACAAGAAATCGCACAACACGAAGGTGGTTTCACCCCTTTTCAGATTGAAATAACGGATGCTGTTAAAGAAAACGATAATTTTTTGGCTGTTGAGGTCAACAATACCCGACGGGTAGATGCTATTCCGGCGATGGCCTTCGATTGGTGGAACTATGGTGGCATCACTCGCGATGTTTTTTTGGTAAGCACTCCAAAGATTTTTATCGACGATTATTTTGTTCAATTAGACAAAATCAAAGCAGATAAAATCAACGCCCATGTAAAGCTTTCGGATAAGTTGGCCAATTCCTCCATTACCATCGAAATACCGGAACTACGACTAAAACAAACGCTTAAAACGAATGCTCAGGGAGAGGTGAAAACTTCATTCATATCAAAGGAAATTAAACGTTGGTCGCCTGCTGCACCTAAACTGTATAAGGTGAAGATTTCAACGCAAGATGATCAAATCGAGGAGGAAATAGGTTTTCGCAATATTTGGGTTAAGGGGGAAGATATCTTTCTGAATGGCGAAGCTATTTTTCTCAAGTCCATTTCATTTCATGAGGAAATACCTCAACGAAAAGGTCGTGCTTTTTCACAGGCAGATGCGGTGGTGCTGCTTTCGGAAGCTAAAGCTTTGGGCTGTAATATGATTCGCTTGGCACATTATCCACAAAATGAATATATCGTGAGAATGGCCGAAAAAATGGGTTTCTTGTTGTGGGAAGAGATTCCTATATGGCAGGGTATTGATTTTGAAAATGAATCGACCAAAGAGAAAGCGGGCAAAATGATGGGTGAAATGGTCGCTCGTGACAAAAATCGTTGTGCGCTCGCCTTTTGGGGGGTAGCCAATGAGACCCAGCCGTCCGAACCCAGAAATGCTTTTATCAGACATTTGATTGCAACATGTAGAGCCATTGACACTAGCCGGCTTATAATCGCTGCTTTTGATCTGGTTCGTTTCAATAAGGAGAAACAGACCTTTGTCATGGACGATCCTTTTACTAAAGAATTGGACGTCGTAGCTGTCAACAAATATTTAGGCTGGTACCACTCCTGGCCAGTTTCTCCTGATAAAGCCGTATGGGATGTGGCAAAAGGCCAACCTTTAATTATTTCTGAATTTGGAGGCGAGGCCCTGTATGGCAAAACGGGCGAAAAGGATGTTGCTAGTTCATGGAGTGAAGATTACCAAGAGACTTTGTATAAAAACAACCTGGAAATGTTTAAGCATATCCCAAACCTGCGCGGAACTTCCCCCTGGGTACTATTTGATTTCCGTTCGCCATTCCGTTTTCATCCGACGAACCAAGATGGCTGGAACCGCAAAGGATTGATCTCAGACCAAGGCTACCGAAAGAAAGCCTGGTTTCTGATGAAGCATTATTATGATAATAAATAAGACCTCAATTCTGAAGCTGAGCTTAAATAAGATTTCACAACGACAATAGATATTTGTCGTTACGTGCAAAAATAACTTACTGAATAGAATAAAAGTACATAAAAATCGAAATACGAAATGGACGAATACAAGATCAGTATATACAAATACGTTAAAATGATATGCTTACTGGGGCTTTTAGTACAAGCAACCTTGTTAAAAGCGCAAGATGTCATCGATTTATCGGGTACTTGGGGCTTCCAGACCGATGTGATGGATTTTCGCAGAGGTTCGCTGTCCCCTCGCTACAATCACGTTTTACAAGGGACAATTAAACTCCCGGCTATTACCGATGATTATCAGATAGGGTATCAAAATCCCTATAAATATATTGACCGTCTGACCCGAAAATACGAATACATGGGGCCGGCATGGTACCAGCGTGATATCGAAATCCCCGCCGACTGGAAGGGCAAAAAAATATTTCTATATTTTGAACGTACTCACTGGTTAAGTTCAATTTTTGTGGATACCAAAGAAGTCAGCAGCATCGATTATGTGAGCGTACCCCACAACCACGACCTGAGTTCATTTGTAAAGCCCGGAAAAACACACCGTATTACCATATGTATCGATAATCGGTTTCAGTACAACACGCACAAATGGAACCATGCACATACCGAATTTACGCAGATTAACTGGAACGGTATTTTGGGAGACATGAAACTGATGGCCATCGATCCAGTTTATGTAGAAGACCTTCAGGTATATCCAAATATCACAGATCAGTCCATAAAAGTAAAATTGCGAGTAAACAATGCGACAAAAAAACAGGTAAAGGGCAAGGTTTCTTTTGCTATCGCCGGAACAAAATACAGCCTTAAACATGAAGTTGCATTGGTAAGTAGCGATTCGGTGAGTTTTGTAGAGGCCAACATTCCGTTAGGGAAACACATTAAACTATGGGATGAGTTTAACCCAAATCTCTATCGGATTAGCTGCCAGCTGAATACTTCCGACGGTAAAAATAGCTATCAGCATGAAAAATCGACCACCTTTGGTATGCGTGAAGTAAAACAAGGAAAAAATCATGTGCTGCTCAATAACCACCCTATCCATTTAAGAGGCAATGTCGAAAATGCGGTGTTTCCAAAAACGGGACATGCTCCGCTTGATGATGCCTCATGGGAACGAATTATGATGCTGATGAAGGACTACGGCATGAACCATTTACGTTTCCATTCCTGGTGTCCGCCTGCGGCGGCCTTTCGTATGGCAGACAAACATGGAATATATTTTGAGGTGGAAATGCCTATGTGGGGCAAAGATGCCGAACCCGACGAAGCCAGATATAACTTCTTCCGCCGGGAAATTAAAGCTATTTTAAAAGAATACGGCAACCATCCTTCCTTTGTTCTTTACTGCAACGGCAATGAAATTACTGGCAACTTCGACTTTATCGAGGAATTAACCGCAGAAGGCAGAAAAGCTGATCCCCGCCATTTGTATAGCGGTTCTACGGCACGTACACGGGTTAAATCAGATCAATATTACGTGTCCCAGCAAACCAACAAAGGGCCGGTAAAGGTTTACGAAGGTCTGCCGGGTACAGATTGGGACAAGAATGTGGAATCTGATGTCGATGTACCTGTTATATCGCACGAGTCGGGACAACGTTGTATCTATCCAAATTTTGATGAGATAAAGAAATATGCCAACAGCCCCGTAGAAGCACGCAATTTCGAGGTATTTCGAGACCTGTTGCAAAAAAATGGCATGCTGGATCAGGCAAAGGATTTCTTTAGGGCATCTGGAGCACTGACCGTCCTCGAATACAAAGCGGTGATCGAAGCCTTATTGCGCTCGGGTAAATCGGCGGGCTTCCAGCTCTTGTCGATGAATGATTTTCCGGGACAAGGCTATGCTCCCGTAGGAATTTTCGATCCTTTTTGGGATTCGAAAGGATTGGTGACTGCCGAAAAATTTAGGGAGTTTTGCGCGCCAACTGTCGCCTTATTGCGTTACGATAAAAGTAGTTACTTCAACACCGAAACATTTAAAGGCAAAGCCGAGGTCTATAATTTCAGCAATTCCACACTTGAAAACGCCAAAATTAAATGGTGGTTGAGCGATACCGCAGGCAACGTATTGAAAAAGGGAACGTTGAAAAAGCAAACTATTGCCAATGAAAATGTATCTCCGGTAGGTGAATTCGCGATTCCTCTAAAAAACATCAGTAGCCAAAAGGTTACGGTTCATCTCGCGGTAAATGATACTATTAAAAATAGTTGGGACATCTGGGTATATCCCAAACATCAAGATCTGATGCAGTCTACAGATAACGTGTTGTATACTGAAGTGTACGATGATGTTGCAAAAAGGCAGTTGGCTCAGGGGAAAACTGTGGTTCTTTATCCGTCGCCAGACCATGTAAAAGGTCGGAAATCACTATTTCATAATCATTTTTGGAACCCCATTATGTTTGCTTGGGCACCGATGACGATCGGCAATCTGGTCCATCATGAACAGGCCATGTTTAAGGATTTTCTTACTTCATACCATACCGATTGGCAATGGTGGGATATCCTGAACCATGCAAAAGTAATCGAGATGCAAAATGCACCACAACAACTGCGTCCATTTATACAGGTCATTGACAGTTACGACAACAACCAAAAATTAGGTATCGGTTTCGAAGCTAAACTGAACGGTGGGAAACTGCTGGTACTGGCATTGGATACCAAAACCGATATGGATAACCGGCCGGCCACCCAACAATTGTTGTACAGTATGGATAACTATGTGAAAAGTGCTAAATTCTCACCACAAGTGGCCGTGGATGAGAACTTTATTCAATCATTTTTAACAAAATAAGAAAGGTTTAAACGATGTTAAAAACAGTTGTATTTCCGATGATGACGTTTCTTTTAGGTTCAACCCTAATGGCACAGGAAATTAGGATAGAACGGAAAGCCCCTGTATCGCAGGTTTATAAAGAAACTGTCGAGGCCGAAAGTATATTATCTTTTAACGATTTGAACGTCGAATTTGGCTATGTGCTTTATCAGACCGAGATAAATACCGATGCCGAAAATGAAGAACTGGAATTGGAAAACGTGCGTGACTATGCCGTGGTCTATGTGGACGGTAAGTTACAGGGCACCTTGACTGATCAGCGTAAAAAGTTAACGATCAAAGCAGATCCGGGCACGCATATACTCCAGCTATATGTAGAGAACATAGGGCGAATAACCTATGGGCCAGAAATTACGGATAATTCGAAAGGGCTGTTTGGTACAATTACTTTAGCTGGAAACGACCTCCGAAATTGGAAAATGATTCCCTTGAATGTGCGCAATTACCCACTGAAGGATCTCGTTTTTGAACGAAGAGCATCCGATAGCTCCCCTGGTTTTTATCAAAGTAAATTCGAGCACAATCCGTCAGAAAACAGTTATCTCAATATGACAGGTTGGGGTATGGGAGAAGTCTGGCTAAATCAAAAATATTTGGGGTCTTACTGGGAAGAAGAAAAACAACAGTCGATATTAATCCCTTCGGAGTATTTGATATCCGGTCAAAATGAGCTAGTGATCTTCGAACTCAAAAACAATCAGCAAAAGAAGATAAGTTTGTCCCCAACGCCTGTTTTTAAGTAAATTGCTACTGTTGGCTTCGGATGGGTCTGACATGCTTAAAAGAGCTGATGCAGAAATTTCGACGCAGCTCTTTACATAATAAAATGAGAATCGTAGTTTAATGGAATACTTGTCAGAAAAATATAGCTGGGCATTTTAATGGTATCTGGTATCCAGAAATCTTTGATTAAAATTTAAATAGCATTAGTAGCATCGTTCAATGAATAAATACAGTTTGATCATATGTTTCATTGTTTTTTTTGGAGAATCTGTTCTCGGTATTGATCTTTCGAGGTACAGGTTTCATCTGATGCCCGAAACGTCATATTACGGTGGTATACAAAGCATCGCAAAAGATAGTTTAGGGCGTATCTGGTACACGGGGCCTGATGCACTGTTCATGTACGATGGCAACAGCTTTTATCAGTTAAACGATATTGTTTCTGTACAGAAACCAACGCAGAAATGGGGCTATGGTTCGTTAATCCGGGATAAAAAAGGAAATCTATTTTTAGCCTCCGGGCAAGGGTTATTAAAATTCGATTACGAACTGTTTTCTTTTCAGATGGTGGTTCCCGGAATGATCCGTTCAATTTGTGCACATAACGATGGTCAGGTTTACATGCTGTCGGACAAGAGTATACTTCGCTATAATCCAGAAAATGAACATATAGAAAGCTTTTTATTGCCCAACAACAAGTCTTTTCAAAATATATTGAGTGCCAAAGACCAGGTGTTTTTAACCCAGGGTGCAATCTTGTACAAGGTAGAAATGGCAAAAAAAAGCCTGGTCCCCTTTGCGGATTTTAGCGGTACGGCAAATCAGGTGAATGATGTGGTTGCATACCGTGGGTTATATTACTTTTTAACACAGCGGGGAGGAATTCATGTCACAGATCTGACGGGCGCGTTAAAACAGAAAATTTCGGTAAGCATAGCGGGAAATTCATCCGTTTTAACAAAAAAAATGTATGTAGACCAAACCGGGGTGATCTGGGTGGCTACCCAAGCCGGATTATTTCTTTATGATCCCGCCAGCGAAAGCAGCAGCGTCTTGCAGATGAACCTGAATGATGTTTATTCACTGCCCAATAACTCGATATGGACAATTTATGCAGATCCGGACCAAGGTGTTTGGATAGGCACCTATGGTGGTAAAATAGCTTATTGCTCGTTTTACGATTCTAGGGTGCGTTACTTTAAGCCCAGCCCGGGAGGCCTAAATCACCCTATTGTCAGTAGTTTTCAGGAAGATCATATGGGAAATATATGGATCGGCACGGAGGGGGGAAGCCTGAATTACTGGAATAGAAAAAAAGATCAGTTTATCCGTCCCGAACAATCGCATGGTAGTCCGTCAGGACCTAATATGATTAAACGCCTTAAATTTGACGGAGCAAGCAAGAGCCTGCTGATTTCTGCCTACAACGGTGGTATTGGCAGCTATGATGTGGACAACAAGCGTTTCAGCAGTTTCAATTTCCGCTCTCCGGAAAGTCAGCAGCCGCTAACCGTTTATGATTTTGTAAACGATAAGGAAGGTACTTGGTGGATGACAGATCCCGATAAATCTTTTTTATATCGAAAAAAATCGCTAGGCCATTTAGAAATGGTAAGCGTCAATGATGCCAGAGGCAAAAAATTAAATATCGAAGTTGAAGCGTTATATGTGAATAACCAAAATCAGCTCTGTTTAATTAGCCATCAAGGATTTTTTATTGTAAATCCCCATACGTTAAACGTGTTGAAGCACTACATGGTCAAAGATGCTTCCTATTCTGCAAATTACCTGTGCTGCTATACTGTGACTTCAGATGGCGAAGTATGGCTAGGAACCTTGGGGAAAGGAGTAAACGTGCTCAAAAAAGACGGAACATACATCAATTATAGTCTAAGTAACGGATTTCCAGCAAAAATGGTATTTGGCATATTAGAAGATGACGCTACCAAAAATGTCTGGTTAAGTACCAGTGATGGTCTTTTTTGTTTCAATAGGAAATTCAGGAAATTTGAGAAAGCCAGATTCTATCAGGAAAATAACATTGGTTCATTTTATATTCATGCCGCTTACAAAACTTCCAAGGGCGAAATGCTGTTTGGTGGCACCAATGGGTTTTTACTTTTCGATCCCGCATACCTCAATAAAAATCCGCAAAAACCAAAGGTGTTTTTTACAGGATTTCTGGTCAACAATAAACTTGTGAAACCAGAGGACGGTACATCAATTTTAACGAAAGACATTGGTAGCCTTTCCAATCAAAAAGGAGATAAGATTAGGCTTTCCAGTAACCAGTCCAATGTCGAAATTAAGTTTTCGGCAAATAGTTATCTATCCGCAGATAAGAACCAGTTTGCTTACCGGATGCTGGGGCTTGGCGAAGACTGGCAAATTAGTCATGCCAACCAGAAATCCGTACAGTTTCTTAATCTTCCGGGCGGAGATTATACCTTCGAAATCAAGGCTTCCAACAATGACGGACAGTGGGGCGATCAAATATCGCGATTGTACATTCACGTAGATCCACCATTTTTCTTGTCTTGGTGGGCCTATTGTTTCTATGCGGCTCTTGTGTTTGCCTTGCTCTTTTTTATTATGCGATATTATAGCGATAAAAGAGTGTTTAAAGAGCGTTTGGCGCTCGAGCGCTTAAAAGAACAGAATATGCAAGCGCTGAACCAGGCGCGCACCGACTTCTTTACCAATATCTCGCACGATTTAAAAACACCGCTGACCTTGGTGTTACAGCCGCTAAAGCAACTCAAAGAAACTATTGTAGCCAATGATACTGCTTTGGTTTATATGGATTTAATAGAGCGAAATGTATTCAGAATACAACGGATGATTAGCCAATTGCTGCGCTTTCGCGAAATCGAAAGCCAAAAAATTACGCTCAATCCGCAAATTGGCGATTTTATCAATTTTGTAAGGGATATATTTAGCCTATTTGAGCTCTATGCCAATAAAAAAGGCGTTGAAACCAATATTTCCGCATATAAGGACAATTTATATGTCGCTTTTGATTACGATATTATCGAGAAAATATTGACTAATTTGTTCTCTAATGCCTTAAAATATACACCTGATAATGGATATGTGGGTGTACGTATATATCCTGCTACGGGGGAAGAAAAGGAACGGTTTTCATCCTTAAACCCGACGGAAATCGAATATATCTCCATCGAAGTTTTAAATACAGGTGATTGTTTTTCGGAAGAGCAGATCGCGACGCTTTATACTTCTTTCAACCGCTTATCGTCTCACCGGCCAACTTTTGAAGAAAGTTCAGGACTTGGGCTTGCCATTGTAAAAGAACTGGTGGATGTGTTGGATGGCAAAATATGGATGGTCAATAAGGCCGATAAAATTTCTTTTACCATTTCCTTACCTTTAAAAAAGCAGGCCAGTTCAGGAGATATGCAGTCTAATGTATATGATTATACCGTGTCTGAAATTGATGAAATCATCACACAGGATACTACAGCCCCGGAAAGCGGATCTATCTCTATCAAAAAAACAGATAATATCCTGCTGATTGAAGATGACCAGCAGCTTCGTGTCTATCTGGAACAGCGCCTGGCCGAAAAATATAATGTATATACTGCAAGTGATGGTGAGGAAGGTTTAATAAAAGCTGAAAAAATTTATCCGCAACTTATTATTACCGATTTGATTATGCCAAATCGCAACGGTCTGGAAGTCTGTCGTAGCCTTAGACAAAATTTTAAGACTAGCCATATTCCTATTATCGTGATTTCAGGTACCGGAGATGACAATCAGAATAAAATAAAGGCATTGGAATATGGGGCAAATGTGTTTATTGATAAACCCTTTCATGTTGACTATCTGTTGCAACAAACTGAAACCATTCTAAGAAATCAGCAGGAACTGAAAGAAAAGTACAGCAAACATATTCAGGTCGATCCCTCCAATGTTACCGTCACCTCCATGGACGAGGAGCTACTGGTCAAAGCCATTCAGGTCATTGAAGAAAACATTGACAATGCCAGTTATTCCGTAGAAGATTTTGTGGCTGATATGAATGTGGGCAGAACTATTCTCTATCAAAAAATACATGATATCGTAGGGATGTCAATCAAGGAATTTATCTTGAATATGCGTCTGAAAAGAAGTGCTTATCTGTTGGAGAAATCGGACTTGACGGTAGCGGAAGTAGCTTATCAGACTGGGTTTAACAACGCCAAATACTTTAGCGTCTGTTTCAAAAAACAGTTTGAACTAAGTCCTTCGGAGTTTAAGAAAAAGGTTTCCAGCGAAAGAAATAAGAAAAATAGGCCATAATTGACCGATAAAGCCTTTTAGACTAGGTAAAGGCGATACTATATTTTTAAAATCCTAACGATGATGAAAATGATAATTTTTAGAAAAGCACTTCTGCTCACCTATTTTATTTGCTTGTGTAACATAATTTATCTAACAGCAGCAGTCACCCAGAAGGTCGATGAGACTTCTATCAGCCCCAATAAATACAGCACTGGTTCCCAGTCAGAGCGGATACAAAAAGCCATAAATGAGGCAAAAAATACGACTGGAAAAGTAGTCATCCCTAAATATGATGCGGTAGCGAAAAAAAGTGTCTGGCTCATTGATCAGGCCATTTTGCTTCCCAGCGATTTTGAACTTGAATTGAATAACTGCACCATTAAGCTATCGGATAAATGCCGGGATAATTTTATTCGTTCGGCAAATGCCGGACTGAAAATCAAAGACATAACTCCCTCAAAGAATATCAGGATTATTGGAAAAGGAAATGTCCTTTTAGAAGGAGCTGATCATCCCAGAGCCACGGGTGACCATAATAAAACCTTGTCCCTCAATCCCAGCGGATTTGGACAATCTTATGGTACCGATGCAGGCAAACCCGGAGTGAACCAAAGAGGCGGATGGCGAAACCACGCCATCATATTAGCGCATACTGATGTATTTGAGGTTAGCGGCATTACATTAAAAGATTATCATGGACATGGACTGGTACTGGAACGCTGTACAAACGGAAAGGTCAGCGATATTACTTTTAATGTGAGGCAGGCGGTAACTGTTGATGGGACAGACAAACAGATCCTAAACCAAGACGGCATGGGTATACGTTTTGGCTGTAAAAATATTCTTATTGCGAATTGCAGAGGTAAAAGTGGTGACGACTTTATTAATATAGGGTTGACAGATACTGGAGTGGGAGCAGGAGAAGAAAATGTAAATGTGGTCAGTGGCTCGATATATAGGGGCGAAATCGACAACATTTCAACTATTTATCTCCAAAACTGGCAGGACTTCTATTCAATTTCACATCGTTCCATACGGATTATGCCTGTGGGTAAACTTCGGATAAGCAATGTTTTTATCGAAAATATGGTCATCAGCCCGCTAGCACAGCAAGGTTTGGTGGTCGAGTATGCCGAGCATGTGCAGTGCTTATTTGTACGAAATTTAATCAGTCATCAGCCTATCAAAGCTAAAGGTATCTCGCAGGCCAGTTTCAGAGATATTATTTACAGAGGCGAGGGGGAAGCTATCGATGTGCAACAAAGCGATACGGTTATTTTAGATCACGTAATACGTTTAAAAAACGAATAATAAAGCGCTTTTAATCTCCATTTTAGCGCGAAAAACACCTGTTTTTGCCTTTTGTACAAAATCAAACCATTTTCGTACAAAAACGAACCCTATGAATTGGGGAGGATTATAGTTTTGTCTTAACCAATTTTAAAAAAGCAAAATATGTGTATTAAAATTCCTCCCGACCACGTGATCAGGCTCACGCAGGGTAATCCGAACTTTACAAAAAGCATTGGCAATGTACGGCTGAGTTTTACGCTTCGTCAATAAGTCCGAAAACGAAGTCTTGCCATCAGCATTGTGTGCATTAGCAGCAATGCGATGTTATTTATCACAAGAGGTTAAATTTAAAATCCAAGCCTATTGAAGCACACCTATTTCAAACTCATATTCTTTACGAGAAAGGGAAAGTAAAGAACTTAAGTAAATTTTAACTAACCAATATAAATCAATGATACAAAAAATACATATCTGGCTCAGGAGCTGGATAATGAGTGCCACCCTATTGTCGGTGGCATCAAATTACGCTTATTCGCAAGCCGCAGATCAGATGCAAGTCAAAGGTCGGGTGACCAATGATGCGGGAGAGGGACTTAAGGGTGTTTCCGTCATGATTAAAGGAGCGAAAAACGGGGTGCAGACAGATGCAAATGGTTATTATACCATTCAGGCGGCCCCTACAGCCACGCTGCTATTTACCTACATCGGCTTTAATAGCCAAGAAATAAAGGTCAACCCATCAGGAGTCATCAATGTGAAAATGTCCGGAAATAATGTTCTGGATCAGGTTGTTGTCGTCGGTTATGGTACGGCCAAGAAAAAAGATTTAACGGGTGGTTTGGCTGTCGTCGGAAAAGAGCAGCTAAGCATGGTATCGACCTCCAACCTGATGGATCGTTTGGTGGGACAGGTGGCAGGCTTCTCCATCACTACCGGTGAAGCTGCTCCGGGAGCATCACAAACGTTGTTGATAAGGGGAGAAAATTCAATCTCAGCAAATAATAGTCCTTTGATTATTCTGGACGGTATTCCCTACAGCGGATCCTTGGCAGATATTGATCCAAACAACGTCGAAAACCTTTCCATCTTAAAAGATGCCTCCGCTTCGGCTATTTACGGTTCGCGTGCAGCCAATGGGGTTATTCTGATACAAACAAAACGAGGCGCGCTGGGTAGAGCGCAGGTAAACTACAAAGGTTTGATCGGCATGGCCGAGCCTATGCAGCGAATCAATGTCATGGGACCCAACGAATATATACGCTTTCAACAGGATATAGCCCGTATTAAGCAAGGTTACACCGGCGCTTTGTTGGATCCTATTGCAGGCGATATTATCAGCGTAACGGAGCGTGGCAATTATGCGAAAGACATTACCAACAACTGGCAGGATTATGTCTTTCGGAAAGCTTTGACCATGGATCATCAGCTGAGCATTTCGGGAGGTACTGAAAATACAAAATATATGGCTGCCCTAGCAGCGTTAGATCAAGAAGGCGTGGTGTACAATTCCAAGTTGTCACGTTTAAATATAACCACAAATGTGGATCAGACTTTTAATAAATGGTTGACAACTGGTATAGGGTTGCAATATACCCGGAAGAGTGACGGTGGTATTACACCAAATTTGGAACATGCCATTAAGCAAAGTCCTTATGGTAGCTATAAAGACGAATCGGGGAAGTATGTGCCCGAGCCCATGGAGTATTCCTTGATCGTCAATCCGATGCGAAACGTCAATGCGATTCAGGATAGATATAACAACAACTTCTTTCTTTCTGGCTATGCCAATATTTTGTTGCCCGTAGAAGGTCTCTCTTTACGATCAAATTTTGGTTATAATTATCGGAATGGATTTACGGGAACCTATTATGGACGTAATACCTTTGAGGGCAGGGACCAAGGTACACAGGCCGGAGGTAGTGCTTCCATCAACAATTCCAACTATAACGATTATACCTGGGAAAACCTGCTCAAATACGAACGGCAGATCGGCGATCATCGTTTTGATGTGACGGGTTTATTCAGTATGCAAAAAACGAAAAGCTGGTCAACAGCGCAGAGCGGAGCGGGTTTTGTAACCGATGATACCGAATATTTTATGATAGGTTCGGCCAGCCGCCTAGTTTCCAACAGTGCATCCTTATCGGAATCAGCTATGCTATCGTATATGGGCCGGATAAATTATGCCTATAAAGGTAAATATCTATTGACCTTGACTGGACGTACGGATGGAGCCTCGGTATTTGGTATCAACAATAAATACGCATTCTTTCCAGTTGCGGCAGCGGCATGGCAAATTGGAGAAGAGCGTTTTCTGAAAGATAATGTCAAATGGCTGGACATGCTGAAAATCCGTCTTTCTTACGGTGCTAACGGTAATCAAGCGATTACACCGTACCGCACGTTAGACCGCTTATATTCCAATGTAAAATATATCTGGGGAGATGATGGAACTGCAGTTACCACAGCATATTTAGCCGGAGATGGTGTGGGTAACCCTAATTTGAAATGGGAAACTACTTATTCGACCAACCTGGGCCTGGACTTTCAGTTATTTCATAACAGATTGGGAGGTACCATTGATGCTTATCTCTCTAAAACGAAAGATTTGCTCATGACACGCACAGTACCTATTATGAACGGGTATAACCGAATTTGGGACAATATTGGTGCGACTCAAAATAAGGGGATTGAGATCACCTTAAACTCAGCGAATGTTAAAGGAGAAAATTTTCAATGGAATACCACGGCTGTGTTTTCTTTGAACAGAGACAAAATTGTCGAGTTGAGAGGGGATGGTATCGATGATATTGCCAATAACTGGTTTATTGGTCAGCCATTGAGAGTATTCTACGATTATAAAATGATCGGTGTATGGCAAAATGGAGAAACCATTACTGTTGATGGGGCAGCGCCCGGAGCCGCCAAACTGTACGATCGCGATGGTAACGGCAAGATAGAGGCCAGTGACAGGGTGGTCATCGGGTCTAAAAATCCCCGCTACACAGCTTCTTTAGCCAACCGGTTTTCTTACAAAAATTTTTATGCATCTGCTTTAGTGACCGGTGTTTTTGATGTATGGCGCGATGATCACATGGCCAATCTAGGCGCGTGGACTTTCGGAATTACCAACTATGTGCATGATGCCAATTATTGGACGCCGGAGAATCCCAATGCAACGATCGTTTCGCCTGGCTATCTTAATCCACTAGGACATGGCTATTATAAAAAGGTGAGCTACGTACAGGTGAAAAACATCACCTTTGGCTATAAATTGCCACACAAAATTGCTAAAAAGGTAGGTGTAAATGGTATTGATGTAAATGTCAGCGTCAACAATCTGAATACTATTTCTAATATCAGAGAGGTACTCAATTACGACAACACTTGGATGGCCTCTTATCCCACGGCACGATCGTATATGTTTGGCTTAAATGTAAATTTCTAATCGAATAGGACATGAAAATGAAAAATATTATCACAACAAGTTTGGGGCTTATCGTATTTTTTACCTTAGGAGGCTGTAAGAAGTTTCTGGAGGAAGAACTGAAAACTGAATTGGCGCCATCCAATACCTATACCAGCACCTACGGTTTCGAGGTGGGTAGCGCGGGTCTGTATGCACTCACTCGTTCAGAATATAACACCTATGGCGAGGGTGGTGCCTTTATCCACAATGGTGCGTGCCCATACGAAGCCTTACAGGTCTCTACGGATATCGCCGATGCGATTAATAGTGATGGCTCTTTAACTGCATTTGCAAACCTTACACTTACAGCCTCCGAGCGGTTTGTAGGGACTTACTGGAATTGGGCTTATAATCTTATTTCATCGGCAAACCTCATGCTGGTCTATTCCGAAAAAAACACCAATTGGGATACACCGGAAGATAAAGCCCGCTTCCAGGCCGAAGCCCGTTTCTTTCGAGCTTATGCTTACCGCACCTTGGTTTATCTCTACGGCGACGTACCTTATGTGGAAACCATTCTGTATGATTTTCAGCTTAATTTTACACGTACACCAAAAGCAGAAGTCATCGGGCACATGGTCGATGACCTGAAGTTTGCCGTGGATAACCTGCCTACCAATCCGGACGGCGTCAAAGAAGGGAAGCTGACCAAATGGGCGGCAAGCCATTTGCTGAGCGAGATCTATTTATTGCAGGGCAATCATGCCGAAGCCGAAAAGGCTGCATTGGCCGTTATCAATAGCGGTTATTATAACCTGATGAAAAGCAGATACGGTGTAAATGGCAGCAAAGCGGGTGATGTATTCAGTGATTTATTTCTGGAAAATAATCAAAATAGAAAAAGTGGCAATAAAGAAAGTATCTGGGTATTGCAATTCCAGTTTAACACGATCGGCGGTGGTACCAATTCGGATGACTGGACCCGTAGGGCCTGGATACCGAACTACTCGACGATTACAGGATTTGTTTTGGCGGATACCCTGGGCGGTCGCGGTATCGCACAGTTAGTCCCAATGAAATGGTGGGTAGGTACCACAGGTACCAATGCGACAGGCAATGTGGCCGGTATTTTCGAAGCAAATGATATCCGTAATTCAGGTTATAACATTAAACGCAACTGGTATTATAACAACGCGAACGAGGCTTCGCTATACGGCAAAAAAGCCAATATTACCGAACAGACCTGGTTTACGACAAAGAGCCTGTTTCCCGCAATTACAAAATTCTTTTACGGGCGTACTGAAAATCTAAGCCTGACCGGTAGTTATAAAGACCGCATGAAATTCCGTTTAGCCGAAACTTACCTTTTGCTGGCCGAAGCCTATCTGGGGCAAAATATGCCTGATAAAGCTGCGCAAGCCGTCAATGAGGTGCGGAAAAGAGCTGGAGCATCTGAAATCACGGGCGCACAGATGAATATGGATTTCCTGCTCGATGAGCGTATCCGCGAATTAGTTGGAGAAGAAAGTAGAAGATTCACCTTAGTGCGTACCAATACCTTGGTGGAGCGTGTCAAAAAGTATAATAATGCGATCAAGGATAAAATCACGGAAAACAATATCCTGTGGCCAATTCCACAGGTGATTAGGGATGCAAATACAGGCGCACCATTCCCTCAGAATCCGGGGTATAATTAATAGTAGCGGGAAGCTGTACGAATAGCAGTCGAATTTTCGGCAGTTTCCCGATTTGATGACAAAACAGCAGTTGCGCCAGTCAAGCGCATGATACTATCCAAATGTTAGTAAAAACATAAATCAATGAAAATAATCAATTATTTATACAAAGCTTTATTTTTCTTATGCATGATACTGTGCCAGTTATCGTGCAAACAGGAGATTCAGGATATACCCAAAGTTAATGAAACGATGGAGCTTCAACCCTCGTCAGAAAACATTACGTTGGACGAGGTCAATCTGACCAAAGATATTGTCACATTTAACTGGAAGCCCGCTAGGGCACAATCAGATGATCATTTAGTCAGCTATAGCACCATGTTGGATGTCGTAGGTAATAATTTTGGTACCGGTACAGCCATATTCAACTATGAAGACGATAATGTATTCAGCAGAAGCTTTACTTCCGAGCAGTTGCAAAATTGGGCCAACGAAAAGTGGGGCATACCAGCAAATAAGAGCTTTACGCTGGAATTTAGGGTAGTTGCCCAATGGGAGGGTGGCGCTACTTTTGAGGCACCCGAAGTGCGGACCGTAAGAATTACAGTAAACCCAATTAAGACGGTTGTTTTTGATGCTGATAAAGTGTTCTTGAGCGGAAGTGCGGTTGGAGGGAGCAAGGTGGAGATGCCAAAAACATTGGAAAATCTAGATCAGTATGCCTATGTATTGAACTTACAGCCCGGCGAACTGGAAATTCCGGTCGAATTTGACGGTGAGACCAATTATGTAGTTACCTCTAATGGAAGCGGTGAACTAAACGATGGAAATGCTGTTGGCATCAAGATGAGAGAAAATGTATTCTCCTGGAAAATAGAAACTGCAGGCGAATATCGCGTGGTGGTTAATATGCAAAAAGCTACAGCAACCATTTATTCACCAGCAAAAGCACTTGCACCCAAAATAGTGACATGGACAGGAGACCAACCTTATACAACCACTGTGACTGATTTATGGATGCACGGAAGTATTAATGGCTGGGGAACTCCCGTTAAAATGGATTGTACGGTGAGTTTGGCCGATCCGCAAATACTAGTATATACCGGCGGCAAAGTGGGAACTTCAAAATTTATCGTCACTGGCGATAATAGTAACAACAAAAACTTGGCTTACGCATTTAGCGCTCCGCCTACATCTGGTGGTGTGGCCCAGACTCAGACGCTCATTTTGGGAAAAGTAACCGAAATGGGAGGGGGAACGGTAAAAGGTAATCGCGATTCTTATTTCACTATTCCAGCTACAACCAATGTGCTGATTTTTGATTTAAGAAACATGACAATTCTAGCGTTAAAACGGTAGGCAATCATATAAAAGCACATAAATTAACTGTAACATTTCTGAAAGTGAAAAATATAAACTATAAAAAAGCCTGTCTCAAAGCATTTACTGTCATGCTTTGCTTTCTAGCAGTTTCATGCAAGAAAGATAGTGCTGATAAGGAAAAAGATATAGCCGGAACCTTGGTGAAACCTAGTTACAACCGGAGTTCCATGTTTCGTAACCCTTTAAACGGCTGGGTCATGTACGCTTCAGCTTCGGGCAACCCCTCTTATTGGGACACGCAATTCTATGTACCTGATTTGGGTAAAACAGTCAAAGCGATTGATTATGCATCCGCCTGTTATATCCGTACCAGTTGGCGAACTTTTAATCCTGCCGATGGCGTGTACGCCTGGAGAGACCCTAGTACGGCAATCTATAAAATGATTAAAGGAGCGCAAGATAAAGGATTGCCAATCGCCTTTCGTATCGTTGTCGACGGTCGCGACCAAGGGGCAAATACGCCCCAGTTTGTGTTCGATGCAGGTGCCAAGTATTATGTCGCCAATACTTCTTTTCCGGATAGAAAAACACCTGTGTTGCAAGATCCTATTTTTAGAAAATATTATAGCAAGCTGATCGAAGAACTGGCAAAGGATTTTAACGATTTAAATAAGACCTCCTTTGTAGATGCTTATGGACTTGGTTTATGGGGTGAGGGACACAGTGTTATTTATGAAGACCCGAATAATCCCTCTGGTCAAAGTATTGAGGTCATCAAAGAAGAAGTCATCGATTGGATTTCGGACGTATATACAAAGAACTTTACGAAAGTACCTTTGCTAATCAATTATCATCGTGTAGTTGGCGATCCAGCTGGCAATGGAGCTCCCAATCCTAATTCGGAAAGGCTGTTGAATAAGATGATCAATAAAGGATATAGTCTGCGCCAGGATGCCTTTGGAATGACCGATTATTATCAAAGTTGGGAGAAGAACTTTGCCAAGGTTTGGAATTTTAAACGTCCTATTATTATGGAAGGCGGTTGGATTACCACAGGTACCCATCGCTACTGGACTGACTCAAGTGGTAAATATAGGGAAGACCATCCCGAAGATGTTCGGCAGGGCGAATTTGACAGCTCTTTGGAAGCCGCTGTAAACATGATGGATTTCCGTATCGGTGAAATTGACAGCTGGTTCACCAAGTCCTTTACATTATGCCAGCGTTTTATTTCTGAAGGGGGGTATCGTTTATATCCCGATCGGGTCTATTTACCGGAGAAAATCAATACCGGTACCGAAATGACGATTAACCATCGTTGGCGGAATATGGGTTGGGGATATTTTCCGAACAATATTCCCCAATGGAACTATAAATATAAAGTAGCCTTTGCACTCCTAGATGAAGAAAATAATGTGAAAGAAGTTTTTGTAGATGATAAAGGAGAACCTTCAACCTGGCTTAAGAATAACCCAATAGCGTACGAATTAAAAGCCAAGGTCGGCGTCCCTGCTGGAAACTATACCTGGGCCGTCGCCATTGTAGATACCACAAATGAAAATCAGCCGGGCATAAAACTTGCCGTAAATGGGGATATTACCAGTACCGGATGGTTAAAACTATTGAAAGTACAAGTACAATAAAATTAAGTAGAGATTGTTAGAAACAGCTACCAAGCGATTGATTGGTAGCTGTTTTTCCATTCAGCGATTTTTGAGTAAAAGTTACTGATGAATCATCTGTTTATTAAGGCTGGGTCGCCAGATGTGATTTTTTATAAAAATAACTTAAGTAAAAATATTAGTTGTATTTATGAAATTTTACAGGGTTTTATGTAGCAATTTGATTATTTTTATCGTTTCTCTATTAATAAGTTGTAAACCATTGAAATACTTTTAAAAGAATGAAAAGAAACCTGATCAGTCCGTTTGTCAGCCTGATATTTTTAGCTGTGGCCTCGTGCAAAGAATCCGAGCCTATTGATCCAACACCCCAACCCGAACCTGAACCTTCTGTGAGCTACGTATGTCCGAAAAAAGGTGATATTTATAAGATTTTTCCCGATACTTTCCTTGTTAATGAAACTGGACTCTACATCAAGATAAATGATAATCTCCGGCGATTACCTTATTATGACGCAGGTACTGTTTCATTTGCCTTGTTCACCTGTGACGGCAAATTTAACGATCGCAATAAAGCCATCAACAGCCCACTTTCCTGGGAGATCAAAAAACAGAATACAGCAACACGCGATACGGTATATGCTAACGCCGGAACAATTGCATTGAATAAACTCCTTTTAACGAAAGATGTAGATCAGATTTTGACATTTAAAGACGGAGAGAAAATGAGCTATGAAGTTGCGCTGTTAAATTTCAATCAAGACACGATCCAGGCAAACACCATTACCTTTATTTACAAAAAAGATTTATAGCCGAAATTAAATGTGGAAGGGAGATGTGGTTTTTTAAGTCAAAGGGTCTGATTCTCATCAGACCCTTTCTTTTAGCGTGTACCAGTATAACTCCCAGACTAAAGGTCGCCATTGGCAAGCATATGTCTATACATGATCTTGCAACTTCCGAAGAATCCTGAGCACGAGTTTTGGACATAGGTTTCTGAAGTGTGGGTACCTACCACCTGTCCACTACTGTCGTAAACATTCAATACATAAACACATCTTATCAATCTCGAATTATTTTTCTTTGTTTCTTCGGTAGTTTTAGCATCGGCATTGCTTTTGGCCGGCTTGTAAGCGGTTGTCTTCACGTTGACATTTTCTTTGTGGGCTTTTGCACTTGTGCTGGCGAAAGCCGCAGTTGATAGCGCGGTTACGGCTATCAGACTCATCAATAACTTTTTCATTGTTTTTAAGTTTTTGTGTTAAACCATATATGCTTTTTGGGCATATTTTAATTCTCTAATAATAAAAGTAAGAACAAGGAAATTGACTGATGTGAACGATTAGTATTCGCGAGAGCTGATCTAGTATTCGCTCTTACTTATTCGATATTTAGCTTACCCGGGAAATCAAAAAAGCTTTCTAAAAATATCCAAGCGAGCTTGCCAACATTCTTACCTCCTCATTCCCACCATTCACCGAGTTTTCCTGATTGTTGGTCTAAAGCTGATAGGCCAGGGGCGTATTGTGTCGTAGTTTTGAATCAACAAATAAGAACAAAAGTATTAACACAATAAAATAAAGACATTATGAAAACGCTAGTAAAAACATTTGCAGCAGCAGCTTTAATCGCAATATCAACTTTCACTATGGCAGCTGAAGGACCAGGTTCAACATCAGCAAAAGCAAACGTTAACCTTTCCACAGCGGACTTTGCACTTGATCACTATGTTGCGGTAACGACCGAAGGAGAATCAGCAGGTGTAGAACAATTGTTCGCCGAAGATTTCAATCAAAAAATCCAAGCTTCCAATGCACAAAATCACAGCCGTAACGAAGTGGTTAAATCTTTGAAAAAGCAAAAAGGCGAAAAACTGAACTGTGAAGTAAGCACCGATATCCTTGAAGAGTCAACAGACTATATGGTCGCTAAAGTGACCTTAAAATTTGAAAACTTCACCAAGACTGATCTAGTTACCTTGGAGCGTGTGGG
This sequence comes from Sphingobacterium sp., assembly GCA_031286695.1. Lineage (GTDB taxonomy): Bacteria > Bacteroidota > Bacteroidia > Sphingobacteriales > Sphingobacteriaceae > Sphingobacterium. The sequence goes on from JAITTY010000017.1 coordinate 368,422, forward strand.
CAATAACTGGAAAGTATCCAAATCAGTCAATTCGTATAAATAGAAGCCATCCCTTACAAATATATAAGTTGTGAAGCCATGTCGAGAGATGTGGCTTTTTTACGTCAAAAGGGCCTGATTCTCATCAGACCCTTTCTCTTAGCGTTTACTTGTACAGTAATTTTTATGTTTCCTATCGTTTCCTCTTTTATGTTTCGTCATCCAATGTTTTTAAAGACAATTGGATTTTCACTGTACGACGCCAATTTTTATGTTGAGCCTTTCTTCCGAAAGGTAGCTTGTAGCCGTTTTGTATAGTAAGAACAGTTGTCGATTTGAAATAGTTTTAGTCGTTTGATTTTTTTATAAATGAAATGCATTACGCTACTCTTTCCTTTTCGGTGCATTCTCTGGAACATCTGCGACGATCAATATCCCAAAATTCTTTTCAGTATTACCATATTTATTCGCAAGTTCCTTTTTGTTCATTACTGTTATAGATTTAAAATTTTTGTCGTTAATGGCGGTTAGCTTACCCTCATAGCCTTTACCCAGGACTTTCCCATTAAGGATGTACAGAAAGTTGTCGTCGCTTTGCTCTGACATCAATAGGTGCTTGAACTCTGATGATTTAGAATTAAAGTAATTTAGGAAGCGTTTTTTGCTGAATTGTTTCGTTTCAATGTACACGACTCCGATCGCGTTGCTGTCGAGGTGCCTATACGCCATACTGTCTTTATACACAGTGATTGTAGCTATATCATCAGGTTTATATTTCTGCATGTCTGCTTGGCTTATCCGTATACTATCGACAAATATAACGGGTACCCCTTTCGATGCCTTTGATTCTTGAGCTGGCGTCTGGCCGTAATTTATTGAGTATATTAGTGCGAAAAATAGTGTAAGTATAATCTGTTTCATGTCGATTAATTCAAATTGTTTATTGCTTGTTTAAGATATTTCTAAGTTTTAAAAGGAGGTCTAATTATTTTAACTCAAAAACATCACCACAGCCTCTCCATTCTCCGCTGCTTTTTTATAGAAATTTTTGAGATCATTGAAGTAATCCAGAATATATTCCAGCGCATTTTCGTCATCTTTCCAAATGACAGGATAGACACTGTCTTCTGTCATTCTATTAGGATCATAATTTGCTGAAAGTTCATCTTTTGTAAGATCTTTTATTGCGTTATATATTTCTTTAGTTTGCTCAGCTGTGGTGTATGTCGCAGGGCCATAGCCCATATCTTGATCGGGGTCAACTTCTGTTGGTCCCATAAGTATACCTAAAAGTGGTGCTTCTTCTACAGCTGCATCGGCAAAACTCTGTCCGGTGATTATAAAAAAAACTCCTTCCCAAGCTTTATCCAAGTCAAGGAAATTTTCGTTATCGGTATTGTCTTGTTTAGATAGAATGTCTTCTAGACGGCTACTATCTTCAATAAAAGAGTTAAGGGTTTTGTTGTCTACGCGTATGTATTGTTGGATCATCCCCATTTTTATAGTAATTAGTTGGTTAACAATGTCACTTCACAGCATCAAAATTTTGAAAAATGATACCTCGTCATCCTGGCAAAGAAATATTTATAAAGCTAATAAACTAGTCTCTTAAAAGCAATATGAAGATCTGTGATTCATAGCTTAGTTAAAATAATAATAGACGCAAAAAGCAACTCTTATTTACATTAAAATCAATTTTGGAAATGACTTTTGTAGGGGTTGTGCTTGAACCTGCTTTCGGAAAGCCTTGGGAACTGCTCGAATTGGTTACGAAAGTTGATCCATTATTGGCCAAATTTTTCATGGTCAAAGACTGGTCAATAAATAGTCGTTCTTTATGCGTTATCTGTTGATGGTATGAATCTGATACGAATCACCTCCCCATTTCCATCCTTTCGTCTAAAAAGGCTAGCTTGATGCATTTATATCAATAGAACAAGGGCAAATCTGAAATAGAATTATGAAAAATATTTTTTAAATGCACCGATCAAATCGATTCAAATGGATAAGAATTTTCTCCTGCATACTGATTTTCTTATATTTGGCAGTATCACGTTTAACAATGCCTAAATATCAATTTTGTAATGAAATATCTTTTTGCAAGTCTATCAGTTTTATTTTTAAATCTGGTACAAGCTCAGACCTCGATTAAGACAGAACTCTATATCATTGGCATGGTGCATGACTCCTCTGCCATTTTGAGTCCAGATATGCTATTTGAAATTGTAGATAAGATCAAGCCAGATATACTCTTACAAGAAAATGATAGCGAACAGATTAAAGATTACGCAAAGGAAATCCGTCAAACTTCCAACGAGCAGACTGCTACCTTACGATATCTTAAAAAATATCCTGAAACACGCAATTTACCATTTGAATTTGAGGGCAGAAATCAGTATAGAAAAGATAGGGGGATGGTACCGGCTGATTACCTTACAGTAAAGCTTATCGATAGCTTGTATCAAGTCGGTAAGTTAAGTGATGCCAATAAAGCCATCTATGAGAAGTATAAAGAAGCGAATAAAGCGCTGTTAAACTTTTCAAAAACAGATATAAAGACATTGAATTCCGTCGCTTTTGAAACTTTGAATAGATATAGACAAACTCTTCAGCATCATGAGATCCCGAAAATAGCTAATTCCGAAGTAATTTTTGGAGAGAAATATATAGTGAAACCCAATGGTCAAAAGATTTCTTACCGTGACGGTTATCAGCTTTGGTGTAATTTTTGGGACCTAAGAAATAATACAATGGCTATTAATATCATTAAACACGCTAATAAGTATTATGGAAAAAAAATAGTTGTCCTGACCGGGGTACAGCACAAGTATTATTTAAAAGAACTGCTCGAAAAATATCAAGATGGCACTTATCATGTTATTGAATACTTTCAATAACATGATATATATGTTGTAGAGCCACATCGTGAGATGTGGCTTTTTTATTTTGGTAGACTTCCCAGTTTTAAATGCAAAAAGCCTTTTGCCCTTAGGGAAAGTACAGGTCGGGGCATGATGGCTATTAGGAATTATTGCTTTATCTTGGATCTTTCCATTGGACCAAAAACTATGATCAGCTTATCTAAACACATATTATTTTCTTTTATACTTTGCCTGTTATTTTCGCAGCTGCAAGGTCAGTCGGATGCTACAAAAGGATTTTTGAAGATTAAAAATGATACTTTTTGGGACACTCAAGATGGAGGTCCTTTATATAGCCAAGGAGGAGGTATTTTTTCTTTCAAAGACCCTGAAGATGGGCAGACTAAATATTTTTGGTATGGAGCAAAATATCAGGAATCTGAAAAATACCGAAATGATCCTAGTGTTACTCCTGAACGTGACAATTTTGTTTCTGTAACTTGTTATGTGTCCAAGGATCTGGTAAACTGGACCTCTCGTGGAGATGTACTGACTCTTGATGAACTCAATAAAAACTCTACCCAGACGCGCTGGGCAGGACGTTTAGGTGTTGCATATATCAAGGAAATAGACAAGTATGCGTTACTCATCCAACATAATGATCAATTATTAGTTACCTTATCAGAGCGTCCCAATGGCCCATTTAAATGGCACCAGCGCATCAATATGACGGGTATGATAGGCACCAGCAACACCGGAGATCAGACGGTATTCACCGATGAGGATACCGGAAAGTCTTACCTGGTGTATTCTTATGGAAGAGGAAGAAACAAGATTTACATCTCACAAATTGGTGTAAAGGATGGTAAGGTAGGACTATTGGATTGCAATATGGTATTTCAAGGTGAGGGACGAGAGGGGAATTGTATGTTCAAACATAATGGAAAATACTATTTATTTGCCTCCAACTTATACGGCTGGGACTCATCTTTTGCCTATTACTTAGTTTCAGATAATATTTACGGTCCATATACGCCAACCAATGAAATGCTGATCATGGAGGGCTCAGAGGCAGATTATGCCCATGTCACGCAAACAGGATTTTTTGTCACGCTAAAAGGGACTAAAAAGCAGACAGTTATATATTGTGGCGACAGATGGGCTAATTTTGCGGGCAATGGTCTAGGATATAACCAGTGGTGTCCCCTTTCTTTTGATGGCCAAAAGCCTATTTTTAATTCCTTAAGTTCATGGAGTCTTCATCCAGCAACAGGAGAATGGCTCGTGAACAGTGACAATAATTATGTGAAGAACGGGAGTTTCGAGGCCGATAGAAGACATATACCAAGTCCAGTAAAACCCGTTCAGGAACAGTTATTAGGATGGCAAACCACTATCATCAAGGGAAATCTGCTGTCTGTTGGTGATTCTTTATCTCCCGTGCTTAATTATTTCAATACTACCGAGGATAGAAAGCAGGTAATTGGAGAAAAGAGTCTGCAGATTAGTGATAGAATAGATTTTAAACGGAAGGTTTCACAAATTATTCAGTCCAGCCAGGATGTGAAACTAGCGGATGGAAAATATACTTTATCAGCAAAATTTAAACGCGGTAGCGGGTTTAAGGATTTATACATGTATGCCTTAAGTAATGGTAAAGTGTATAAACAGAAACTGAGCAAAGCAGATCAGAATTGGAGTAATATTATCCTAGAGAATATATCCATAAAAAATGGGCGGGTTGAAATAGGTTTTATTGCCAGTGGAAAGGCGAATGCTTATTGCCATATAGATGATGTAACACTTATTAGATCTAAATAACACGCAAGCTGGAATAAAAACTTAAGGTTCTTAAATAAAGAATTCAGCCATCGCGAAAGCTTATAACTTGACCCTAAAAATTAGTTTGGAAATTTAAGAACTTCACCAAAACAGACTTGATTACCTTGGAGCGTGTGGGTAATGACTGGAAGGTTTCCAAATCAATCAATTCGTATAAATAGGATCTAATATAACAAGTGGTTTGCCAAACTAAGTCATAGGCAGACCACTAATGAATCATCTATTTTATTAAGGCCATGTCGTGAGATGTGGCTTTAATTTTTTCCGTATCATTGTATGTCGATGCATATTAGGCGATGATAAAATACGCTAGCAGTATTCTATGTTTTTTAATAACTGTCAAATCGTTTCGAATTAATTGATTTTGAATTAAGAAAATGGCACACTATAATATCAAATGGCTAACAGATAGATTTGAAAATGGGGATAAGTTCAAATTTCTCTTTTTTTGGGGGCATACGGATAAGCAAAATCAGGAAGTTGGAAAATTTGTTTTCAGCCAATGGTATGAGCGTCCGTTTATAGTAGATAATATTATCTATAGGACTGCGGAGCATTGGATGATGGCCCAAAAAGCATTGCTTTTTGATGATAAAAAGAATTTTGAGAAAATCATAAACTGTATTAAACCGGGGGAGGCCAAAGAGTTGGGACGACAGGTTGTCGGTTATGATGATCAGATTTGGAATGAACGGAAATTTGAGATTGTCAGGAACGGAAACATCCATAAGTTTAATCAACATTGGGCATTGGCAGAATATCTGTTAAAAACAGAAAATAGAATTCTTGTTGAGGCAAGTCCCGTTGATGCCATATGGGGTATTGGACTTGCGCAGGATAACGTTGATATTGAAAACATCTATTGCTGGCGTGGTCAAAATTTATTGGGCTTTGCATTGATGGAAGTACGGGATTTTCTAGGTCAATTTGGACAATTTCAAGCTCTTCAAAACGCTATGCAGCCGCCTTGGTCGAAGTTTTCCGATAAGGACAGTACGGATATGTTTTGGAGAATGGGATCTGGGGAGGAATATTTGACTGAATTCGGTGCTTATTATAATAATCTATCTAAAAGGGACCAAACGATATATCAACTGACCCATCCTCAGCCTTATTTATGGATGGATTTTTATTAAGCAAATCGATTAATTCGTATAAATAGGATCTAATATAACAAGTGGTTTGCCAAACTAAGTCATAGGCAGACCACTAATGAATCATCTATTTTATTAAGGCCATGTCGTGAGATGTGGCTTTTTAGTTTGTGTATCTGAAAAATTGACCTACATCAAGCTTCCCACAAGGAATGTTAATCTAATGATAGCGATCTCAGATTTTTCATTGATCTCGACAGGATCCGTAAGCTGTTTGATCTCCGTACCATCGATAAATATCACATACAAACCGTCTTTATGCGCCAATAGGGCAGTAGAAATGGCTTTATCGACATCTATCAATGTCAAGTTGTGAATTTCTCCAAAAGCTATTTTTCCTTGCTCGGCTTGTTCTTGAATCTGCTGTGGATTGAGGAATGTCGCCAGCTCCATTTTCTGTCGTTTTTGGTTATATTTTTCCACCTCTGTAGTTACACAAGCTGCAATGAGTGATTGCAGATTTTTCGGTACAGAAGAGAGCTGAAAAGGGATATGATGGACTTTTTTCTTTCCTAGTCGCTTTAACTGTATAATTAGTCGCATTTGCTATTGATGGTATAAGATATAAAGTATGGATATCCAATGGCTTACTTTCCATATGAATATCCATACCCGAATTTATGCGTTGATCTGGGCTAATATAGTCGGATCCTTAATCTGGTTATCTTGAGCCAGGTACCGCATTTTACTGATGATTTCCGCGGACTTCGGATCGTCATCTACAAAAGGTAAAAATACTCTTCCGCGATGTTGACTATGTACGGGAATAATTGCAAGCTGTCGACCATTTTTGCTTACCATTCCGCTTCCCAGATGAATGGAATAATCGCCAAGTTCGCCCTTGATTAGAATATGACGTTCTTTCACCTCGACATTTTTTAATCCAAATAATAGAGCGCTCTCCCTTGCTAGTACCCCTCGCATCTGCAAGCTACTGTGACTTGCTTCAGGATCCACCTCGCCAACATGTGCCACACTGACGATCAGGTCAATATCCCGCATGACTTCCGAAAAAATAACTGGATCTATTGCAGGGATCGGGACAAGCTCATTGTTCTTTAACGAGTGGAAACAGACAAGTTCCAACGTAGGTGCCTCTACATCCGAAGGGGTATACCAATCTGCCATGGCGTACATGGTAACCAGATAACCTTCCTTATGGAAAACTTTCTGTAGCCCCTCTTCATAACTGACTGTCCAACCTCTACCGCGCAACAAAGCAATTGTTTTTTGAGGCTGGATCTGATGACCCTGATAACGTGCCGAACGGGTTAACTGTTCAAGCTCATCCGAAGTTGGAATGTATAGCTCTCTAAACACTTGTTTAAACGGTTGTTGGGTGGCAGTGCTAAATAGATAACGTTGATATAGATCCCATTGTGCTGCTTCAAATAAATCATAGGGATGCGCAATGACCAGTTTGGCATCTTCTTTTAGCGTACAAATTTTCCCGTCCGCATTGATCAGTTTACCATCATTCCAGAAACCCGATTCCTGGGTACCTGGTACATAAAGTACCAATTTGCTCAACATGGCGTTGACTATCGGGTGCTCCATGATTTGTTCCAATTCCTTTAGAGCGTATTCATCACGTCGCAACATCGAGTTTTCCAGCGCTAATTTCGTTCTGGAAAACTGTTTGGTGAGATAAGACTTTCCTTGTTTTAAGGCTTCAATTTCTTTGTTCTTTTTATATTTATCGGGCAGACTCTTAATTGATTTTCCGTTTCTGGATAATAACAATTCTGTTTTTCCCTCATTATCAACATGGAGTTGTACCTGCAGATCGTCAATCTCAAGGACTGAATTTTTGAGAATTTCCTGTGTCGCTTTTCTTTCCATGGCCCAGGTAAATCGTACACTGTCCTGAAAGCCGGCATTCCGTGCAAGATTGTCCAATCCTATTTCCACCGCATTCTTTTCACTTTCCTGACGTTGGGCTCCGTATTGTTTACTCTCCTTCAGGAATGTTTGTAGGAGGTTGTACCTTTTAAGCAGATCCGATTCCGGATTCGCTTTAGATATTGGTACGAGACCAAGAGCCATTACGTAATCTTTGTCTCTTTTTTCGTTGATTTTTTGAAGTGTTTCAGTCAATTTCGTTTCACCGAGCAATACTGAAGAATATATCTTCACCCTTCTATAACCCATTCCGTCTGACAGGTATTTGGCCGATTCATGGACAGTTTTCCAATTGGATTTGCCCAGGTTCGCATAAACGCGGTGGAACCAATCGATGTCTATAGCTCCTTTTTGGAAATCGTGCCTAGGTATATTGGAATAACGTGACAATATCGTTTCTTTTTCAGCGTCCATGTAGTCCGTTGTATGTGCCAGAAACCACCATACAGCTTCCTCTAGACTTGGTATATGCATATAATCACCGAGCCAATTGGCCCATTGTGTTGCATAGCAGGAAACTTCGATCAATCTTTTCTTCTCAATTTTATTTTTCTTTAACAGGGCCGCGAATTCACCATATTCCTCTTCTTCGGTTGGAATGCTCTTTTTGAGAATATGGCTAAAGGTCTGTTTCTTTGAGATATCAATACCATAACTATATCCGCGATTAAAATTATCCTTCCCCATGCGCTGGATGACATCAAAAAAATAATCCATACCTTCCACAGTTTGAATTTTACCAATAAATGGCGAGGCTTCGGTCGGTATATCTCCACGGTGAAGCTCAAGATCCAGCATGTTTTTTTTCAATGACTGATTTATTTCAGGAATGGTAAAGTCCTTTAAGCGATGTGTGTGGTAATTCTGTCCACCATCCAAAATGAAAAATAGGTCCCTGTCAATTAACGATAAGAAGAGTAAATCATCCGAATTGATCTGTTGCTGTTGATATAATGTAAAGATTAATTTAAAATCCGGAATATTTCTTTTGTTCCAGCGCCCTCCTTCCGATGCTTTTGCTAGGTAGGGGATCAGTTCTCCGATGCTGGCTATGGGCTTGTCTGTTGCTAACTTTTGGGCCAGGATATAGAGATCCAATTGATATAATCGGAATAGCTGATCGCTAGAATAATAACGATAGTCCTCATCGTCAATTTGATAAAAAAGTGTACGGATCAGGTCAGTCCAATAAATATCGGGACTATGGAAATAGTGCTGATTTTTGAAATTTTGCTTTTTTAAATCGTCAGGGAAATCAGCTAGGGCATCTTCCAAAATATCCAATTTGTATGCGGACCATGTAGGCCTGTCTACAGATACATCTGCAATATGATTCAGAATTCTGGTGATTTTTTCTGAATCACTAAAATAAAAGTACTCTGCTTTTTCGGTTTTAATCGATTTAAATTCGGGTAGGTATATTTCTTTAAATTCTTTAAGCCCTTCGTGCAGGTTATTGTCATGGTAACGCCCATATAAATAACGTATTGCTGCATGGATCTCAAAGTCGTTTAATTCAGCTTGTTTATACCATTCCTTCCAGACATGTGCCAATGGCAGGTTGTCCAGCCTTTGTTCATCTGTGGCATCCTGATCCAGACGCTTTAGTCCCTGGAGGCTATTTTCAAGTAAAGTTGTTTCCTGTGATCCCTGATATCCTTCGAAGCTGTATTCATACTTTCTATTACGGTCAAATAAATCGAACAGATGGTTAATAGCATTAGTGACCTTATCCACATTGATGAGGTTTTGAAATAGAAAACGATTTTGCCTAAAAGAGAGCAGCTTTTTCTTTGGTCTTGGAAATTGAATCTCCGGATTTTTGAAATCCGTGAGCTTGGTATAATCAATGGCTCCGAAACCATTCAGTAATCCATTTTGTGGTGTTCCCGAAGCCGTATTTAATTTTTCGAGAAATACTTCTTCATTTCTATTGAGTTTTCTCAGTTGGTAGATTTCGCTTTGTTCTTTTACAAATGATCCCCATGATTCACGTTTATGAAGGATTGTTAATATCTCCAATGCCGCCAGTCGCTGATCGATATTGCTGGAGTTGATAAGTCGAAGAATTACTTCTTTTAATGTTTCCTCTTTTTGAAGGAGCAACAATTGGATCGTTGCCTTACGTTGATCCTTTCCTTTTCTGGACAGTATAAGTTCAAGCTGTGCAATATCATCGGCAAAAAGCTCAATTGCGCGCATTAATTTTAGTCCGGTCGCAGCGACCGTGGTATTGCGGTCCACTATAGCCTGACGTATAACCTGCCGTTGCCAATCATTTTCTTCAAGGTGAAGTTTATCTTCTGTTTGATTTTGATCATATTGCGAGGAGTAGCTATACGTAACATAATCGGGAAATAGTTTACGTATCAATTTCTCGCGTGAACCCGAAGGAACTGCGCTCAGATTGGCCGATAATTTGATGAATTGTTGAGGCTGGCCAAATTCAATAATTACGTTATAAAAATGGTCAGGTTTGATGGTGTAGGATAACCAGGGGAATCCTCTTTCTGAAAACGTTTTGCCTGCAGTCGGAAGAGAAGAGGCTGATTGTACAATCTTGTCGAAGAGTTTGTCCGAAAGAGCGTGAGGGAGCAAGAGGGTCGATATCCAATAATCGAGCTCGATATTTTCGCCAAAATGTTCTTCCGCATAACCTATCAGTTCCGTATCCGACCACTGGGTTTGTTGAATAAAATACAAACAGATGATCTTTTTGATTAGAGGAGTATCCGCTGCAAACACCAGTTCGAAAGCTGAATGATTGGCAATGTTGACATCTTTAATCCCAAGGCTCCACAGTGCTACGTAGAGTTCGAGGTGATCGTCGCTCTTTAGTGCCACCTCAACTTGATCAGGCCGCTCAAAAAAATCAAGCGACAGCTGAAGAACGCGGGTAATAGTATTCTTTTTAGGCGCATCCCAACCAAACCCAAACCAGGTATCTACCGCTCTGACCACAGCCGAAAAACGCGATAAGTCGTGATCCAATATCACTTTGATAAAGTGTTTTAATGCAGCTATAGAGGTGTAGTCAAGAGTTTCGAGAATAGTCTGCCTCAATCCTTCCTGTTGTTGCGCAGCCAGTAGCAACTTTTCAACCAGGAGGTGGCATGCTTTATTATCCGTCAAAAGTAGTCCTCTGATCAGCTCTTTAGAAACACCCCCGATTTCATCCTCTCCGAGAAATATTTCTTCGAGTATAGGATAGTATGTTGAGAGGTTTTCTTCCATAATGATGGAATAAAATATCCCTTTATAGGCAATATTTTGATAAACATCATATTTTAACTGGTCTGCAATATCCATTGAATTAAATCCCGAAGCCCCGCCAATGTAGACCGCTTGCAAAATATGGAGTTTTGCCTGGGTATAGCTTATTGTTGGGTCTATACGGAATGGCCGTCTACTGTAGCCTTCCTGAAAGGGCAAGTCGCTGAGTAAATTCCATATCCGTGCAATATAAGGAGCTAGGACCTGACCAAATAATAGCGTAGCTAATTTAAGTCCTTCTTCATTATTCCAAGGGTTTAGAGATGCATCACTTCCAAATTGCTTTTGGTAAGCTTTGAGTGCGGCAAAATGCTCGGAATAATCTCTTACCAATTGATTGATGATAATAAGACCCAAAGTTTTATAAGGTTCAGAAAATTGTTCGAGTTGACTTTTTGTTATTGAAATACGTTTATGCTTTTGAATAAAGTCTTTCGCCTTGTCAGAAGAAATCATAAAAAATACTTAAGTTACATTAATAATATAAGCGCACTATTCTCCTTCTAAAATAGTTATTTGATATTGAACAAAAAAGGACAAACTTCTTACCTCCCCATTTCCGCCATTCACCGAGTTTTGATGGTCGTTGGTCTAAAGCCCGTAGACTAGGGGGCGATTGTGTTGTAGTTTTGAGTCAACAAATAAGAAAAGATAAAAAACTAACACAATAAAATAAAGACATTATGAAAACTCTAGTAAAAACATTCACGGCAGCAGCTTTAATCGCAGTATCCACTTTCGCTATGGCAGCTGAAGGCCCAGGAGCAAAAACAGCAAAAGCAAACGTTAATCTATCTACAGCAGACTTTGCTTTAGAACACTATGTTGCGGTCACTACCGAAGGAGAATCGGCAGGTGTAGAACAATTGTTCGCCGAAGATTTCAATCAAAAAATCCAAGCTTCCAATGCACAGTCTCATAGCCGTAGTGCTGTAGTTAAACTATTGAAAAAGCAAAAAGGAGAGAAGCTGAACTGTACAGTAAGCACTGATATCTTAGAAGAATCAGCAGACTATATGGTCGCTAAAGTAACGTTGAAATTTGAAAACTTTATTAAAACAGATCTGGTTACTTTGGAGCGTGTGGGCAATGACTGGAAAGTATCCAAATCAATCAATTCGTATAAATAATATCCAATAACTGGTGGTCTGTCGCAGCATTCTCAGGCAGACCACTAGTGAATCATATGTTTATTAAGACCACGTCGAGAGACGTGGCTTTTTTACGTCAAAAGGGCCTGATTCTCATCAGACCCTTTCTCTTAGCGTTTATTTGTACAGTAATTTTTATGTTTCTTATCGTTTCCTCTTTTTTGTTTCGTCATCCAATGTTTTTAAAGACAATTGGATTTTCACTGTACGACGCCAATTTTTATGTTGAACCTTTCCTCCGAAAGGTAGCTTGTAGCCTTTTTGTATAGTAAGAACAGTTGTCGATTTGAAATAGTTTTATTGGAGTAGATTTTTTTTGATAAATTGAATTAAAATGGATACAGCCTTATATCATCAAAAGCTTTTAGAACACTACACCTGTAATTGGGGCCAGGGATATAATATATTGACTTGGCAGAAAGGCCCTTATAAGGATCTAGGCGATCACTTTAGGATACTGGAATTTCCCCCAATAACCGAACGGAATATGTGGGCTTATGCCACTATAGGTATGTCGTGCTTGGACGATGAATTTGCTCTCGAACTGCATATGTTTTCTGGTGAGCAAGATGAAACGCTAGTTGAATCATTAATAGTCGTAGCACATTATCATAGATTTGGCGCAAAATTGGGGCATTGGCATACCATCAACTGGGGAAGAGGTTGGCGTATGGATTCTTCTTGCTCTTATGGCCTTATTTCGCTGCCTTATCTCGACGGATCCAAACTAGAAATTCTTATCCTTGATAACAATAAATCAGTCCATTTCTATTGGTTGCTGCCTATTACGGAAGAGGAAGTAACTTTTAAAAAGGAAAATGGTGCCGAAAAGCTTGAGGAAATATTTGAAGAACAAGGATTAAATTATTTAGATCCATTCAGGGACACTTTGGTTTGAATGCAATAATATCTTGGGATTTAAGACGATCAATACCAGCTTTTCAGAAGAATAGATAGATAATATGATTTTAAAGGTTGCTCTGTAAGTTTAACCTAATAGATCTTTTTCACCTCCCCATTCCCGCCATTCACCGAGTTTTGATGGTCGTTGGTCTAAAGCCCGTAGGCTAGGGGGCGATTGTGTTGTAGTTTTGAGTCAACAAATAAGAAAAGATAGAAAACTAACACAATAAAATAAAGACATTATGAAAACTCTAGTAAAAACATTCACAGCAGCAGCTTTAATAGCAGTATCTACATTTGCTATGGCAGCTGAAGGCCCAGGAGCAAAAACAGCAAAAGCAAACGTTAATCTATCTACAGCAGACTTAGCGTTAGATCACTATGTTGCGGTCACTACCGAAGGAGAATCAGCAGGGGTAGAGCAATTATTCGCTGAAGATTTCAATCAAAAAATCCAAGCTTCCAGTGCACAGTCTCATAGCCGTAGTGCTGTAGCTAAACTATTGAAAAAGCAAAAAGGCGAAAAGTTGAACTGTACAGTAAGCACTGATATCATCGAGGAGTCCGCAGACTATATGGTGGCTAAAGTGACTTTGAAATTTGAAAACTTTACTAAAACAGATCTTGTGACTTTGGAGCGTGTGGGCAATGACTGGAAGGTTTCCAAATCAATCAATTCGTATAAATAAATCTCAAAAACTAGTGCTCTTCGAAACCAAGTTATAGGTAGAGCACTAGTGAATCATATGTTTATTAAGGCCACGTCGTGAGATGTGGCTTTTTTATTTGAATAGACGTAGGTTATTGTCAACGCGTCATGCGTTAAAAAGAGTTAATGACATTGCTTAATGGTTAGTTTTATAATATTTTTATTGTAAAACTAACTAAAAATGAGTAGACTATGGTTGGTGCTGCTGTTGTTGTTTATCACAAACTTATCTTCTGCGCAAGACCTGAAAGGTACGATAAAAGATAAGCGCTCGGGCGATATTCTTATAGGTGTTTCGATCAAAGTAGCTTCGCACAGCGCCCATTCCGATGGCTATGGCAAATTTACATTGTCAGGCATTAAGCTTGGAGATACAATCACCTTTTCTTCAATCGGATATAGTGAGGAAAAATATATAGTTGGCAATAGCAATCTTGATAATTTGGTTATATATATGGAGCAAACATCAATTTTGTTGGATGAAGTCAAGATCAATCCTTTAAGAAATTATAAGGCTGATTCCTTAAAGTTTCGGGAAGAATTTGCCAAGACCTTCAATTATAGCAAACCCCAATTTAAAGACATTTTCATCACCAAAAACTATTCTTCAAATGTCCCTAGACACCCTAATCAAGCTAGTAATAGTACCGCCTCGCTGATTAGTGTTGATGTGCTTTCTGTTATTTCTATGTTGGGGAAAAAACGTAACCCGCAATCTAAACTCCAACAGAAATTGATAAAGGAAGAAGAAGAGCGGTATCTTGATAATACCTTTTCAAAGCGTATGGTTCAAAATTTGACGGGCCTTAAAGGTGACTCTCTACAAACTTTCATACAGTTGTACCGTCCGGATATTTACACAGCAAAATATATGTCCGATTATGATATTATCCTGTACATCAAAAAGAGTTACCAAGAATATATCGAGCCTTAATTAGCTTTATCGTCTTTCTTAATGTACAGCGTATAAAAGAAAATACCTCAAGATATGATAGAAGGAATAAGTATGGAATTCGTATAAATAGTATCCAACACGTAGCACCTTACGACCATTATTGCCGTTGGATATAAAGTCAATTATTTTGAGAAAGTCGAAGTACTAGATATTGTATAACTCTACCCTTGTTTGTATATTTGATGCTATAATTATTAGCCTTAAAACCCAAACGAGATTTCTTAAAATAATGTTAAAAGTTCACTTTTAAGTAAACTAAATTTTGAATAATACGGTTATATGAGTAGCTTTGCTTCAATAAAGTTCATTAAAGAATATGAAAAAGTAGTTTTTTACTCTGTTGTTATCAATGGTGGGGAAGATGAGGAACAAGGAGCCGACCTATATCGAAGAAGACCAGACTACGAGCAATAACTTACGCTTATATTGCCATCGATTGAATGATCATGTAGTGATTTTATATGGGGGAGCTATTAAGACAGCTGGAAAAGCGCAGGATTGCCCGCAAGTAAAGGAGCATTTTAATTTGGCAAACATATTGTCCAGATTAATTGATCAGGGCTTTGTAGATGATGATATAGAGTGGAATGATGATGATCGGGATATTCTTTATAACGAAGATTTTAAAATAAATTATTAAAATGAAACTTTCACGAAGAAAAGCCAACCAAGAGAAAAGTGGTCTATTGGAGGTGAATGTAATAGACCAATGGTTGGAGAAACATGGCGATCCAGCAATCGAAAGATTGGTCAAGAAAAACTTGGCTATTTCAGATAAAATATCGCAGATTTTGGCAAGTAAGGGTATGAAAGCTTCGGATCTAGCCACTTTGATGAATAAGCAAAAGTCCGAAATTTCGAAATGGCTTTCTGGTCAGCATACTTTTACGACCAAAACTATTGTAGCGATTGAAGCTGCTTTAGATACAGAGATTATTTTTGTAGAACCTATTCATAAGAACATATATTTTACTGTTCATAGCCGAATTCCTTCTAACGACTTCGCTCAGGACGAAGTGTTTGAAGAGTCCGTGTCTATTGGTGAATACGTATCAGCTTAATTAATTGGTTATGATCGAGGCAAAAGTTATTGCAGAGAAGATTTCACTTGAAAAAATAAAACCAATAAGAGAAAATCTAGAATTAGGATTTGATCTTAAAGACAAAGAGTTCCAAATGAATATTGCTCAGTCGATCAAGCATAATTTAGAAAGGAAATCTTTTAAAATATCTCTTTTGGTGTCGTTCTCCTGTACAGAGCAGGTATTTGCTGAATACCTATATGAATTTTATTTCAAGGTTGAGAATATACTAGATTTCCTTAGTGAAAAAGACGGCAGAACCGCATTTACAGGCCAGCTATTGGGTACATTGATTGGCTTATCCTATTCTACTCTTAGAGGAATTCTATACAGCAGGTTAGCTGAAACCAATTTAAATGGAATCATCTTACCTGTAGTCAATCCTAACGCACTATTGAATTCGAAAATATCTGAATAAATAAATCTTATATTGTTAATAAAGTCTTTGACTGGCCATTATTAAATGCATATGTTTTCTGGTGAGCAAGATGAAACGCTAGTTGACAAAAAACCTGTCAAAATTCACTTACTAGAATTTTATGCTTTGCTCCCCATTTACTCAATTTTGCCCATATAGGAACTAGTTCTTTGGCAATTTCTGTCAGCTCATAATCCACTCTTGGAGGTACTTCTGCATAAACGGTACGTTTTACCAAGCCATCCTTCTCCAGTTCACGTAATTGGAGCGTAAGCATTCGTTCAGTAATTCCATTAATCTGATTGCGTAATTCACTGAAACGTAATGTCCCATTTTCTAACTTACAAAGAATAAGCAGTTTCCAACGACCACCAATTTTGCAAATGGCATAAGTCAAATCACAGCTTTCCATGATATAACTCTCATTCAACAAATTAGTCGAATTTTCTTTTCTCTTTCCCATTACTTACAAATTTGTTAGTATCATACAATTAGCTGTATACTATGCAAATTTATTGTTTCAAATTAATTTTGTTCCATCAAAATCAATAAACATGAGAAAAATTTTATTATCGATAATAATTCTAGGAACTATTTCATGCAAGACAACTAGCACAATCAAAAATGAAACGACTATGCAACTAACACCAAAAATTAAAGAAATCTTAAGTCATTTAGAAACAATACAGGTATTTCAAGGCAAAAATCCTTTAGATATAAGCCGGAAAAATTATGATGCGATGGCTCAACAATTAAGTGGAAGAAAAGAAGCTGTTTTCAGCATTGAGGAATTTAATATCCCTTCAAAAAATCATCAAATTCCTGTAAGATTATACCGCCCTAAAGGCAAAACATCAAATTCATCTGCCATTATCTACATTCATGGAGGATGGTTTATTTCTGGTAGTTATGAAACTCATGATGCAATCGCTCGAAAACTGAGTAATGAAACGGAAGCTGTCCTCCTTTTTGTCGATTACCGTCTCGCTCCTGAAAATCCTTTTCCTGCAGGACTAAATGATTGTAAAGATGCTACAGCATGGTTAATCAATAATGCAAAAAAGCTTGGAATTGATTTTCAAAAAATCGGAGTCATTGGCGACAGTGCGGGCGGAGCTTTGGCAACAGCCTTATCTCTTGAATTAGGAAGTCAATTAAAATTTCAGGTTTTAATTTATCCCGCTTCTGATAACTCATTAAGTACCGCATCCTGGGAAAATTATAAAAATGGTCCAATCTTAAATAAAGAGTGGGGATTACAAGCCTGGAATTGGTATTTGAAATCCCAAGAAGACAAGACAAATCCTTTAGCTGTTCCAGTTTTAATCAAAGATTTCAAAAAAACTCCAGAAACTTTGTTCATTATAGCACAACATGATCCATTAAAAGATGAAGGAGAGAAATTAGCCCAAAACATGAAAAATTCAGGAGTATCCGTTAAAAAAAGTTTATATAAAGACATGGTTCACGGCTTTATGCACATGGGAATTCTTTTACCTGAAACACAATTAGCAGCTAAAGAAATTACTGAATTTATAACCAAAAGCTTAGAAAAATAGAATTTTAAGATGAAGAAGTACGCATACATAGGAGCATTAGGCTTTTTAGCTATTATTACAACTGAATTTGGTATCATTGGTATTTTGCCGCAAATAGCGGAACATTACCAAATTGGCATTGATAAGGCTGGCTATCTGTTAGGAGCATTTGCATTAGCGATTGCGCTTACTGGACCTTTTATGACCTTGTTGTTATCAGGATTTGACCGTAAGAAAGTGATGTTGATAGCTATTTTTATTTTTCTGTTAACTGGAATTATATCGTCATTTTTACCACCATTTTGGCTATTAATGCTTGTAAGGATATTACCGGCATTTTTACAGCCTGTTTATATCGCTACAGCTTTATCCGTAGCGGTTTCGCAGGGTAATAAACAGAACGAAAATGAATTGATGAGTATCGTGTTCAGCGGTGTTGCCATTGCAATGGTAACAACTGTTCCGTTCGCTACTTATATTGCCAGCATTTTTCATTGGGAAGATTCGTTTATAGTACAGGCTATCATCAGCATTGTGGCATTATTGGCTATTTACTTTGTGTTGCCGGCAATGCCTGTGAGAGAAAAAAAATCTTATGGAAGTCAATTAAAAATATTGAAAAAACCGATGTTCATTGTAAGTACATCAATGAATTTCTTTATGATTGCAGCTTGGTTTTCCACTTATAGTTACTTTGCCGATTATCTAAATAAAGCCAAAGATATGGACGGAACCATGGTCAGCTATATGCTGTTTGTATTCGGAATTATCGGTGTGTTTGCTAATTGGATAGCTGGTAAACTATTAAACAAGAACATAACCTACACAACTGTTTTTTTTCTTTCGGGGACTATAATAGTTCCTATACTCCTGCATTTTTCGGGAGGCAATACTATGGCTACAGTTATAGTAATCGCTTTATGGGGGTTTCTATATTCTCCAAGTTTCTTAAATGCCTCGACCTATATGATTTCATCTGCACCAGAGGCGATGGAATTTGCCAATAGTTTGGCTACATCATTTGGAAACTTAGGCGTAACGCTAGGAACCACCGTAGGTGGTTTGATAATTGTGTCGAAGGGCGTACAGTTTACTCCTTGGATAACCGTTTTATTTGGTGTGTTGGCTTTTTTAATGATCGGTCTAAGATCCCGATTGGAAAAGAATCCAACTTAATCCAGACCTCAAAGGCCTGCGATACTGTTGATACTGAAGTATAGTACAATCGGAACTGTTCTATATTCGTGAACTTTCGCCTCCTTATTCCCGCCATTCACCGAGTTTTCCTGATCGTTGGTCTAAAGCCCGTAGGCTGGGGGCATATTGTGTTGTAGTTTTGGGTCAACAAATAAGAACAACAGAACTAACACAATAAAATAAAGACATTATGAAAACGCTAGTAAAAACATTCGCAGCAGCAGCCTTAATCGCAGTATCTACTTTCGCTATGGCAGCTGAAGGACTGGGGTCAAAAACAGCAAAAGCTAACGTTAACCTTTCAACAGCAGACTTGGCTTTGGATCATTATGTGGCTGTAACCACCGAGGGAGAATCTGCAGGTGTAGAAAAATTGTTCGCCGAAGACTTCAGTCAAAAAATCCAAGCTTCCAATGCACAAAGTAACAGCCGTAATGCCTTAGTTAAACTATTGAAAAAGCAAAAAGGAGAGAAACTAAATTGTGCGGTAAGCACCGATATCCTTGAGGAGTCTGCAGATTATATGGTGGCTAAAGTGACTTTGAAATTTGAAAACTTCACCAAGACTGACTTAGTTACCCTGGAGCGTGTGGGCAATGACTGGAAAGTATCTAAATCGATCAATTCGTATAAATAGGATCTAAATAACTAGTGATCTGCCTGGGGCAGTATATAGTCAGATCACTAGTGAATCATATGTTTAAGTTTAGTTTTAAAGCCAGGTCACGAGATCTGGCTTTTTTACGTCAAAAGGGCCTGATTCTCATCAGACCCTTTATCTTAGCGTTTACTTGTACAGTAATTTTAATGTTTCCTATCGTTTCCTCTTTTTTGTTTCGTCATCCAATGTTTTTAACGACAATTGGATTTTCACTGTACGACGCCAATTTTTATGTTTGTACCTTCTTATGAAGGATTGCTTGCTGCCAGTTTGTATTATAAGAACAACGGCTGATTGAAATAGTTTTATTGGAGTAAATTATTTTTGATAACTTAAGTTGGTTATGTTTAATATGAAAGGTTGATGGTTATAGAATTTGAAGAATTATATTGGCACGATTCGATTTTAAAAGACATTGTAGTTGATAAGGAAGGAATCAATGATACAATTTGCTTTGAAATTGATTGGTATGATATAGGATTGAAGAAGTTAATATTTGAGGACGTGTATTGGGCACGATTGGAATTGAACTTTGGTATTCATGGAAATGATTGTATCGATTATGCATATATTGCTTCCGAAGATGATGTTGATCTTATTAAGGTAAGGAATATATGGGATCTACGCTTATATTGTTTTGTAATCAAAACAGCTTCTACTTCTAGCGAAATAAAGATTGTCGCAAAAACATTTAGTATTGTTTAGCTATGCCTTATGGGACCAAGGTGTTCATGGGAACTTTCTGAAATTGCAGCGGACTAATGGAGCCTGAATCATATTCGTGAGACCTCACACCATTATACACTATGTATGGAACAATGGTGTCGATCAAGCCAGATATAAATAAAGAACCCTCTCGATGCTAGGATATTTATAATGTTACTAAAGCAAAAGAAACACTACTTCCAATATACGTTCAACCAGGCGGTAGAGGAATAAAAGTAAAGGATATATCTTTAATTAAATAAAGTGCAATATGGTAGATGAGAAAAAGTTAAGAGACGCTATCTTGGCAATCCATGATTTAATTATCCGTGCTAGAATAATGACTTTTGAAAAGGTGTCAAATGAAGTTATGTTCGATTTTTTGGATGATTTAGAATATCTCCCAGTCTTAATTCTAGAAGATAAAAGAGAAAATACAAAAAGATTTGAAGAATATTTGGAGTCAATTTGTAATAGATATGATTATCCAGATATATTAATTAAATATAAAAATAATGGTTAATTATAGCAAACAAGCCCGCATATGCGAGCTTGTTTATTTCGTATAAATACGAGCCATCTAAAGTAAATATATAGATGTTGTAAAACCAAGCCGTTGGATGTGGCTTCTTTACGCCAAAAGAGTCTGATTCTCATGAGACCCTTTCTCTTAGCGTTTATTTCTACAGCAATTTTATGCTTACATCACTTAGCAGGAATTACGCTCTGCATTTTATTGACAACGGCACTTGTAATAGAAAATATTGAAACTTTTAATCTAGCCTCAATATTCGATACAGCAGTACTTTCTAGGTTCGTTGTCCTCGGAGTAGTTGTCTGTTTTTTGCACATCTATACTTATAAAAAATATGCTAAGCCTCATCAAGACATGTTAGTAAACCTGCAGTATCATATAGCTGAACTGGAGGACTTTTACACAACAGAGATAGACGATTAGTATTCAACATCTATCGATCACTATTGGTTTGGCCTGGACTATCATGCTTAACGGGGTCTGTTTGTCCATGTTGTAAAATATAAAATCCTGATTTTAGCAATTATGAAAATCTGTCATTTGGGAATGAGTGTAAATAACCTTTATAGGGGTCTTGTTCGTACCTGCTTCGTATAGCCTTCGGATCAGGTCGGGTAGGGTTCTATTGTTGACCAGTCTCTGACCAGTTTTTCCCTGTTCAGAGACTGGTCAAGGTCTGTTGAGTGTCTGTACATTATCTATTGATGATCCGAACGTGGTACGAATCTGATACGAAGCAGACTCACCTTTTTATTCCCGCCATTCACCGAGTTTTCCGGTCTGTTAGTCTAAAACCAATAGGCTAGGGGCCTATTGTGTCGTAGTTTTGAGTCAACAAATAGAACAGATAAACTAACACAATAAAATAAAGACATTATGAACCATCATGAGTGCTTAAAAATGGCACTCATGATAGCTTTATCACCAATTAAAAACAAATCATTTCGATAAAAAACGCTAGTAAAAACATTCGCAGCAGCAGCCCTAATCGCAGTATCAACTTTCGCTATGGCGGCTGAAGGACCTGGAGCAAAAGCAACAAAAACAAACGTTAACCTTTCTACAGCAGATTTCGCTTTAGAACATTATGTGGCGGTAACCACAGAGGGCGAATCAGCAGGGGTAGAGCAATTATTCGCCGAAGATTTTAATCAAAAGATCCAAGCTACCAATGCGCAGTCTAACAGCCGTAGTGCGGTAGTTAACCTATTGAAAAAACAAAAAGGCGAAAAGTTAAACTGTACAGTGAGCACTGATATCATCGAGGAATCGGCAGATTATATGGTGGCTAAAGTGACTCTAAAATTTGAAAACTTCACCAAAACTGATTTAATTACTTTGGAGCGTGTGGGCAATGACTGGAAAGTATCTAAATCGATCAATTCGTATAAATAAAATTTTACAGCTGGTGGTTTGCCAGTAATAAAAGACAAACCACTAGTAAATCATATGTTTAAGTTTAGTTTAAAGGCCAGGTCGCGAGATCTGGCTTTTTTACGTAAAAAGGGCCTGATTCTCATCAGACCCTTTCTCTTAGCGTTAATTTGTACAGTAATTTTTATGTTTCCTATCGTTTCCTCTTTTTTGTTTCGTCATCCAATTTTTTTAAAGACTATTGGATTTTCACTGTACGACGCCAATTTTTATGTTGAACCTTTCCTTCGAAAGGCAGCTTGTAGCCGTTTTGTATCGTAAGAACAATACTCCATTTGAAATAGTTTTATAAGATTGACCTTTTTTGTCTTGCTAACTATCTTGTTTTCTTTTAATTATTGTTGTAGTTTTGGTGCCTCACATCGAACTGTTTTGCCGTAATGAGATAAAACGAGGCGAAAAATGAAAAACAACTATAGTTCACTCGAAAATTTAACTTTACAAAAGTTAATACGGGCTGGAGACCAAGAAGCATTTAGGATAATCTATGAAAGGTATTGGGACAAAATATTTGTGATTTGTAATAACCGTCTCCCACAGAAAGATATTGCGGAAGATCTTTTACAGGATATTTTTATTTCACTTTGGAATAATCCCAAACTCGAAGAGGTTCAAAATCTTGAAGCTTATTTATTTCAGGCAGCCAAGTTTTCTATAATTAAATATCTAAATAGATCTTCAAGAATCGATTTTGTTGATCCTAATTCCTATGGATTATTGGATCGTGTGGAAGAGCTTGGCTTGGACGATGCATTATACACCAAAGAACTTCAGCAACTTATTTTCCAAGAGGTAGAGCGCCTGCCGGAGAAAACAAAGATTATCTTTAATTATTCCCGTATAGATAATTTGGACAGTAGAGAAATCGCTGAAAAACTAAATATCTCCCATCGAACTGTTGAAAATCAAATCAGCAAAAGCCTAAAACATTTAAGGATTTTTATAAATAATTTGAAATCTTTATTATTTTTTTAATTTTTTAGCGTGCGTTGCTCAGCCCTTGTGGTACTTCTATATAGACCACAATTGTTAATCATATGAAGACGCAACAAGAAATTAAAGAAATCATTTCCCGTATCAACCAGGGAATAGCCTCTGAGGAAGATATTCTACAATTCCAGCTTTGGTACAATAGTTTTGACGATAGTGAAACAATACTCGATAGTAATCTCTCGACTGTCGAATTTAAAGATAAAAACTGGGCAGAGATTAACCGACGTATTGCTCCCTCCAAAATATCCAGATTGCAATGGGTATGGCGAGTTGCCGCTGCACTACTGCTGCTCTCCGCAGCTGCAGTCTGGATCTGGTCAATTCAGCAAAAGGAAAATAATAATGAAATTTTTAGATCGGCGGCATGGATTACAGATACTTCAGGCCAAACTGAAGAAATCAATAGCAGTTTACATGATTTTTTAGATTCGACAAGATATGTAGATCTCAAAGAACATCATAATTTAAGAACCTTGGCAACAGCTGCAGGAGAGTTTACCAAAGTTATTCTCCCCGATGGCACTAAAGTGTCTTTGAATGCCGGATCGAAGATCGTCTTGTCCCCAGATTATGGCAAGGCGGCACAAAGGACAATTTCATTGGAAGGGGAGGCTTACTTTGAAGTAGTAACAATACCTGGACGCAGCTTTGTCGTAAAAACAGCAGATCAGCAGATCAGAGTTCTCGGTACAAAATTCAATGTCAGAGCTTATCCTAGTTTTGATAAAACAATTACCACACTACACGAGGGGAAAATTGAGCTAAGCAATGGGAACCAAAATGTCATATTGCAACCCAATAATATAGCTGTCAACAAAGATGGAGCTTTGTCTCTTCAACGGATGGCGAAGCTAGAGAAAGAGGCATGGCGTAAACTAGATTTTGAATTTGATAATGAATCCATTAAGACTGTACTTCATCAACTTAGCCAGTGGTATGGTTTTGAGCTTTCTTATCAGTCTTCTGTTCCTAATCAGTATATCTCTGGTAAAATAGTAAATGGCACAAAAACCTCAGATGTGCTTGAGATTATGAAAAACTTAACGAATGGAAATTTTCAGATGAAAGGCAAGGTCCTCTATGTGAATTTCGCAAATAATTAACCTTAATACAATGAATGAAAAATTATTTAAACGAAGCCCGGCTTTTTTAAATCCGGAATTGCTTTCGGTTAAACTAACCACCTTAATGACAATTGGGCTATTGTCTTGTAGCATACAGCAAAGTTTCGCACAGCGAATTCATATTGATACAACTAAAAAGCCACTTAAAACAGTGTTAAAGCAGATAGAAGAGCAGTCAGGTTATTCTTTTGTTTATGACGCAGGTATTGTAGAAAATACTGCTATGATTCAGATTTCACTTGATGAAGACGGAATTCAAGCTGCATTGTCGAAATTATCCAAAGAGCTTAATGTTGAATATAAGATTGTTAATAAAACTATTACGTTAACTCGGATCAAAGAAAAGGAGGGAACAATCTTGTTGAAAGGACGTGTGTCCATCGATGATCAGGATGGTAAATCTCCTTCATATCAAGCTGGTGTCAGTGTCGCGATCAAAGGAACTAATAAAGTTACCAGTACTAATAATATCGGCGAATTTAGTTTGGAAGTACCTATGGAGGCGACTATTGTGGTCAGTTACATCGGTTATAAATCCAGAGAAATTCCTGCTAAAGATATCAGAAAAAACCTAGCTATCGTGCTCCAAAAAAGTATGGATTATCTAGATGAAGTAATTGTAACAGCATATGGTACCAAAGAAGCGAGAGAGAACCAAACAGGATCGGCTTTTACAATTACAAGAAAGGACCTGGATAATAGGCCTGCGCTCCGATTAGATGCTTTACTGGAAGGTGTCGTTCCTGGGGTCGAATTTAATTCACAAGATGGGGGTACAAATAGTTCCGCAAGATCACGCTATAGCACTAGAATACGTGGCGAAGCATCTACCGTTGGCGGTATAACATCAAATGAGCCGTTATGGGTCGTGGATGGTGTGCCTTTGTATACTGGCGGAACGACTAATTCAATTCCTGGGATGCAAAATTCGATCAGTCCATTGACATATATAAATCCGAATGATATTGAAAGTGTCACCGTACTTAAGGATGCCAGTGCAACGACAATTTATGGCGCAAATGGATCCAATGGTGTTATCCTGATAACAACCAAACGAGGAAAAGGAGCCCCAAAACTTTCTTATTCATTTCGGACAGGGATAAATAGACGGCCGTCAAGTCATCTCAACCAACTGAATGGTCGCCAATATTTAAACTTGGTGAAAGACATGGGTATGGTTGATCAGTTGGGGAAAATTGATACCACACAGGATACGCGTTGGGCAGATGTTTATAATCGTACTGGTTTTACTAATCTCCACAGCTTAGGACTGTCGGGTTCAACAGATGCTGTTCATTATTTCCTCTCAGCCAATATCTATGATGAAAAACAGACGATTATCGGTAATTCTACAAAACGTTATGATGTGCGTTCAAACGTAAGCGGGAATGTCGGCAAACGCTTGGTTTTGAACAGCACACTTGCTGCTTCTTATTCTAAAGATGATATGTTCAATCCGGGCAATGCTTATTTTCAGTACAGCCCATTGATTAGCCCATTTGGTCCAAATGGTGAGTATATTGAGCGCGATCCAAATGGCGGGCTTTTGCAGGGTATGCCGGGTTTGATCGATCAAAATGAACAAAAACAAGCAACCGCACATGTTTTGGGAACCTTAGGATTTACTTATCAATTATGGGATGGATTAGTCTTTACAAACCTCAATGGTGCAGATTTTACCAGCGCCAATGAAGATCAGTACTTTTCGATGTATAATTATACGGGCTCTTCCAGCAACGGTGAGGCCTACCGAGGACAATCACAGGTTTTAAACTTAATCAGTACAAATACCCTAGCATTTAAACGTACTATTTTTAAAGGTGACTTTGATGTTGTACTGGGAACCGAAGCACGAAAAGAAGAACGTAGATCTGTTTCTGCCACGGGAACTAATTTTCCAAATGATTATATCCGAGAAGTCGGCTTTGTATCCACAGATAATCGTCTTGGGACAACGAGTCGCGATAAACAAACGTTACTTTCCTATTTTGGGCGTGCCGGCTACGTATATGATAAACGTTATGCAATAAACTATACCTATCGAAAAGATGGCAGTTCCAATTTTGGTAAAGATGTAAAATGGGGAACCTTTAGTTCTGTCGGTGCGGCCTGGACCGTAAGCAATGAGGCTTTTTGGCCAAAAAATAAGATTGTTGATTTCTTGAAATTTAAGGCATCCTACGGTAATAATGGTAACTCTCGATTTAATTCAGCTTATGCCAGTGGTATTTACAAATACGATTCCAATTATAGCTACGGGGGGAGTTCTGGAACGACGATGTCGAGAGGTGTGAATGACGGACTGAAATGGGAAACAACAAAAATGCTCAATACAGGGATAGATTTTAGATTGTTTGGTAGGTTTAATGTAGCGGCCGAATACTACCGAAATGTCACCCATGATATGATTGATAATGCCTATGTGTCTATGGTAAGTGGATTTAGACGTACTTATCAGAACGTCGGAAAAATGCAAAATTCAGGTGTAGAGCTGAGTGTCAATGGAGCAATACTACAAAAGGAAAACTTTAATTGGAATGCAACGTTCATTTTATCTTCAAATAGAAACAAAGTGTTGCAGTTAAATGAAGATATTGACCGTGTTTCGGGCAATACGATCATGAGAAAAGGATATAATTCCCGCTCTTACTATCTTGTGCGTTGGGCAGGTGTGGATCCTTCTACAGGAGACCCGATGTGGTATGATTTGGACGGCAATGTGACTAAAGTATATAATACAGAAAATCGTGTACTTGTTGGGAATTCAACACCGCAATATTATGGAGGACTAACGAATTATATTAATTACAAAAACTGGAATTTTTCAATTTTCTTCAAATATTCAAAAGGGGGCTATTATTTTGATCAGGCAACTAGAAATAATGGATTGGATGGTCTTAATATTTTGAGTGGCAATCAATCCATTGATATGCTGAATTCTTGGTATTTTCCGGGCCAACTGGCTACTTCTCCACGACTTTCAAATACAACAACCTCATCTATTATGAACTCCACCCGTTTTTTATTGGACAAAACATATCTTAAGTTAGATAATATCAGTTTGGGATATACTTTTAATAGCGGTCTAATTCGCAAATTAAAATTAGATCATATTTCAGTTACCGCTATGGCAAGTAATATTGCGATGTGGACTCCATATTCATCTAAAAAAGGATCAATAAAAAATTATGAATCCTTAGCTAAACAGTTTGGCGTAACAAGTGGAAGCGTAGTTGACAATACCTATGCAAATATGCTTTCAGAATCTAGTCGCGTGCTTAATTATTCATTGGGTATCAATATTGGTTTTTAATCAGAATTTAATATGAAATTATTTAAATATACAGTAATTGCATTATCATTGACGCTTGCGAGTTGCGGTAAATCATTTTTGGAGGTTGAACCCATAGGGCAACTCGGCAAAGAGCAACTATTTTCTGATCTGAATGGTATGCGGGATGCACTTGTCGGTAGTTATAACCTGACCTCACGTTTTTTTCAGTCACAGTATGGGATATATGGCGATTTAAGAGGCGATGATGTACAGCGCATCACAAATGGTACGCAAAATTATATGTTAACGGACTATAACTATACTTTTGATGAAGAAGATGGAACTGGTGGGACTTTAGCCATATGGTCAACAGGCTATGAGGCGATTAATAATATCAATAATATTATTAACTCTGCTGAAACGGTACGTAAGTCACTAAATGGCAGGTCTGACGATTTTAATAGCTATATGGGGCAGAGCCATGTTTTGCGCGGACTACTATTTTTTGCGTTGGCAAATGTTTATGCACAGCATTATACGTATACAGCGGATGGAAGTCATCCGGGAATTCCTATTCCTACAGTAACACCATTACCGAGTGAGCGCGTGCCTAGGGCAAGTATGAAAGATACCTATGCGCAAATCATAGCTGATTTAGAACAAGGAATTACCTTTTTGGAAAATTCCACAGCAAAGACTAAGATATATGCTTCAGCAGATGCCGCAAGGGCTCTTTTGTCCAGGATATATCTATACATGGGGCGTTATGAAGATGTGATTAAGTACTCATCGTCAATATTGAACGATGGAAAGTACAAATTGGTGAATGCCGAAGATTATAAAAATATGTTCATTTCGGATAGCCAACTTTCAGATTTTAACAGTATTAAATCTGAAGTGATCTGGCAGCTGAATCTGAATATTAGATCTTCAAATTTTATGTCAAGCTTCTATTCGGATAGAGTTACTTTTTTAGCCTATCCTTCTGACCGTTTTTTAAATTTATTCACGAAAGATGATGTTCGGCAATCAATGTTTGAACTACAGTCAAACTCGGAGAGATATATGTCTCTTAAGAATGGGAAGTATTCAACAACAAGTGATCTGAATTGGCCGGTCAACTTTAAAGTGATCCGTTCTGCCGAACTCTATCTAAATAGGGCGGAAGCATATTTTCATACCCAACAATATAATTTGGCGATTGAAGACTTAAAAACCATTAGAGCGAGGGCGCTAGGTAAAAATACTGGAGACATTGTTGTCGAATATAGTACTCCGAATGAATTATTGGAATTAATAAAATTTGAAAGACGCAAGGAATTGGCTTTTGAAGGCCAACGTATCTACGATATCATGCGTTATAAAGAATCGTTGGATCGTGGGGCTGGATGTAACTCGGCAAACTGTTTGGTAAAATATCCAAATGATCTGTTTATTCTTCCTATTCCCAAGTCAGAATTAGATGCCAATAAATCCATTACCCCCAATCCCACTGTAAATAAATAAAAATGAAAAATATCCTATTTTTAATGAGTTTCATCTCCCTGCTATTTTTAGCTTGTAATAAAGAATTGGAAACTCCCTATGATCATCCTTTTTTCTATATCCACCAAAATAACGTTTCAGAAATAACGGTGCAAGCCAACAGAAATGAGTCGGTTGACTATAAAGTTTATTTCAGTACAAAAACACAGTTTGAAGCCATAGAATTGGATTATGAAGTGGTAGCGGGCGAAGGGCTTAAAGCTGGCGTAGATTTCGAAGTTGTTAATACTGGTTCGTCGCTTTTATTTAAGCCAGGTGTCGTAGAAATGCCTATAAAAATACGCTGGATTAATCATCCGATAGAAGAAGGTAAAGACAATACGTTGACTATTCGTCTGCTCAGAAATGATAAGAATATTACGCTTGGGCTACCCGGCCCTGATCATAAACAATCTAGTCTGAAAATTACTAAAATATAGAACATATGGATATTCTGAAAAAAACAATAGGGATATTTAGTGTTCTTCTTGTATCATTCATACAGTTGAAAGCTCAGGACCTTAAACAGGATCCAAAATTGGTGCGCGGAAAATTAAAAAACGGTTTTCAGTATTTTATTTATCCTAATAATACGAATAATCAGCAGACTGCTATACAGCTTTTTGTCAATGCCGGCAGTCTACAGGAGGAGGACGATCAGTTGGGATTAGCGCATTTTGTAGAACACATGGCTTTTAATGGCAGCAAGCACTACCCCAAAAATGAAGTGATCACCTACTTGGAGTCTCTGGGCGTAAAATTCGGAGCTGATTTAAATGCACACACCTCCTATGATGAAACGGTTTATAAAATTACGATCGATAGCAAGTCGAAGGAAAACTTAGAGAAAGCTCTTGATATCGTTAGTGACTGGGCATTCAATCTTAGTTTCGATTCTTTGGAAATCGAAAAGGAACGCGGCATCATTATAGAAGAATGGCGGACCAAGGAAGGCCTTTCTGCCCGCCTAAGCGATCAGACCCTACCTTTGATTTTTTCTCATTCCCGTTACGGCATCCGTAAACCGATTGGTACGCTGGATATATTGCGTAATTTTCGTCAACCGACACTGGTAGATTTTTATCAAAAATGGTATAGGCCAAACTTAATGGGGTTGGCTGTCGTAACAAACCAAGATCCAAAAGCAGTTGAAAAGATGATCAAAAAGCTTTTTGGAAAAGCTAAAAATAGAAAACCAGAGGCAAAGCGCATTTCATATAGCCTCGCAAATCATACAGATACACTTTTTAATATCTATACCGATAAAGAGGCCAATAGTATTGACTTTAGTTATATTGGGATTTTGCCAGCCAGCAAAGCTGTTAAGACCGAAGCCGATTTTTTTGAAAATTTAAAACGTAGTACAGTAAATGCACTTTTAAAGAAAAGATTTGATCGAATTGCCCAGTTAGACGACAGTTACAAAAGTGCTTCCATGTCGGTCTCTGATCTTTTATTGAACAATGGACTTTCTGTTGGTGGAGCTACCTTGTACGAGGGGCAGATCAAATCTGGAATTTCTAAATATTTGAAAGAACGCGAACGTATTTTGCGCTACGGATTTACCTCTTCGGAACTGTCTGATTATAGAGAGCAATATAAAAGACAGCTTCAACGCGCGCCAGAGAACAAAGAACTGAATGCCAATATGATGTTGAGCCAATTAAAAGATGTCTTTTTTACTGGCCAAATATTAATGGATAAGGAAGCCCGTAATGGGCAGATATTACGTGATCTAGATCGACTCGATTCTTTAAATCTCCTGCATCATCTCCAGGGGTATTTTGAGCCGGGAAATACAGCTGTGATGCTAACCGCCCCTGAACGCCTAATGGCAGAGGTGCCCAAAGAAAGTGCCTTGCGGCAGTTGTTTGCGGAGTCCACTCAGGCAGATTTGAAGAAATGGACAGATCATATTGAAATCCCCCGGCAATTGCTGAGCGATCTGCCTATATCCGGTAAGGTGATACAAAAGAAGCTGATCAACGAGGTCGGTGTGACTGAATGGCAACTTTCCAATGGCGCCAGATTTTTTCTAAAGAAAAATGATAGTAGAAAAAATCATATTCAACTAACAGCCTTTAGAAAAGGCGGTTTTATTGCTATGGACAGCTCCGATTATGTAAACGCTGTGTATGCCAAAAATATAATTGGAGCCAGTGGTGCGGGGGTATTCACGCGGGCGGCATTAACAAAATTTTTAAATGGAAACTCAGCGTCGGCCACGTTTATGATAGCGCCAAATCGAGAAGGGCTGTCAGCATCAGCTAATCAAAAGGATATCAAGTCTATGTTTGAGCTGATTTACCTCAAATGGACTCAGCCTCGTGTCGATGAGAAAATTTTTGGAAGCATCAAAAAGCAAGGGTTAGATGCCGCCAGGAATAAAAAATTCAATGTGATGGATGCCTATAATCAAGCGATCAATAAAGCTATAGGGGCGGACGATTTGGATGAAAATACACTTTCGGTCGAACGCATTGAAAAGGATCTGCAGATCGATCGTATTGTACCAGTATTCAAAGAACGTTTCCATTCAGCTAGAGATTTTGATTTTGTGCTCGTCGGTGATTTTGATATAGATAGTATTCAAGCTTTTGTAGAACAGTATATAGCGGCACTTCCCACAGGATATTACCGCAGTGAGCAGCGGATCCCAGCTTATAAACAACGCCAAGATCAAGAAATTGTCCAATATGCAGGTCAGGCCGAAAAGGCCACGGTTAACTTGTTTTATCAGACCACTTCTACACATTATGATTACCCTGAGATACTAAAAAATGAACTTTTGGAAAATGTGCTCAAGGTTAAACTCCGAAAGAATTTGAGAGAAGAGCAGTCAGGCGTATATGGCGTAGGCGTTAGTGTCAGTGCAACTTCTGAACCGACCGATTTGATGCGTACACGTATTAATTTTACCTGCGAACCTTCAAGAGCAGAGTTTTTGATCGGACAAGTTCAGGTTGAGCTTGATAAAATCATAAAAGATCCGTCTTACTTTGTTGAAGAACTCAATAATGCTAAAGTGCAAATGCACCAGGTATACGACAAACAATTTGGAAAAGATACATTTTGGAGTGCAGAACTGCGCAACCATATTTATTATGGTTTTGGAACTTGGTCATTTTTTACCAGTTATAAGCAAATGCTTGATCAGATAAAAGCTGCAGACATTGCCGATTATGCTAAACAGAAGCTCAATAAAGCCTACAAAGTAAAGGCGGTATTATTACCGGAAAATTTAAAGAAATAATTCATACAGATGAAATGGTCAGCGACATATCAGACAAGTCTGATAAAGATAAGACATAAGCTTCATCATCATAAAAATATAGGGATGAAAAAACACTATTGTTTAATATTGATCACAATGATCTTTAGTCAGTTTCTTCTCGGATGCAAACAGGATGCATTACTTGCAGATAATGTACAGTTGCAATCCTTTTCTTTTGACCCAGCAAGCAATCCGGGCCTTAAAGATGCAGTATATGGTACCATCGAAGGACAGCATATTTCTATTCGTGTGCCCAACTCTGTCGATATTACAAAAGCAGTACCTTCCTTTAAAGGTACGTCGGAGAAAATGGTTGCATACGTTGGGAAAAATATTCAGGAATCTGGGGTTACGGCCGTCGATCTTTCCAAAGCAACGGTCTACCGTTTTGTGACACCAAACGGAATGTCGGAATATAGCGTTTCGGCACAAAAGTCGGGATCTATTCTTTCCTTTGGTTTCTATGCAGCTGATAATCCAGATTATTTGTTTCGCGATTATCCCGCTACAATAAGCAAACTTGATATCAAAGTAGACCTACCTGTAGATGCCGATATCACCAAGTTGGTTGCCCGATATACTGTCAACGAAGGCACAGTACTGAAGTCCAATGGTGCAGATTTCAAAAGCAAGGAAACTATTTTAGATTATTCCAATCCCCAAACCCTGACATTGCAGGATTTGGAAAGCGGGACATCTGAAAATTTTGTTGTTCAGGTAGGCAGGCTGACAGCACCTGTGTGGACAGCGATGCAGCTTCCAGACTTTTTACAAATCAACAATGTTGCGGAGGCAGGGCTTGAAATTAATCCAATAAATAATCAGCCGTATGTATCCGTTCAATTTTCCGGCAGTACAGATGATTTACGAAAAGGGCTAATTACCGCGTTCAATAGTGAAAGCAAACAGTGGGAGACTTTAGGGAATGAATCTGGCTTTACGCCAACAAGAGCCGATTACATTTCGTTAGATTTTTCGAAACAAGGGATTCCATATGTTGCATTTAGAGATTATACGGCAGGAACTAATGCACAATATGCATCATTAATGAAGTATGAGAATAATACCTGGTCATTTGTAGGCGAGCAGCAGGGATCTTTCAACAGGGTGAATTATTTAACGTTAAAGTTGGATGAAAATAATGTGCCTTATCTAGGATATGTGTTCTCACGTGCGTCTTCTCCTTACCCTAGTCGTGGTACATATGTTGAATCGTTAGGTAATGGAAAGTGGACGGGGCAGTCCTTTGCACAGTCAACTACAGGCTGGTTTTCAAAAATGTTTAAAGGACGGGATAATAAAT
This sequence comes from Sphingobacterium sp., assembly GCA_031286695.1. GTDB lineage: Bacteria > Bacteroidota > Bacteroidia > Sphingobacteriales > Sphingobacteriaceae > Sphingobacterium. The sequence goes on from JAITTY010000017.1 coordinate 402,213, forward strand.
TGTATTATGTCGTCATGGATTTAACAAGCGGTACAGCAAGCCGTAAACCTTCTGTATATAGGTTTGAAAATGGTGCATGGAATTTGGTCGGGAATGTTAATGTAGGACCTGCAGAGTCAAATTCAGGAGGTATCAATATTGATCTTGACGTAAAAGAAGACGGTCAAATTTATATGGTTTACCAGTCCAATTCACCGGCTTATAAAACATTTGTTATGCATTGGAATGGGAGCAGTTGGAAACAGTTGGGTGACGGTATCAGCCAAACGACCAGTAGCTCCGCAAACCGCGACAATGTGGCGATCCGTATACACCCCGATGGTCGAATTTTCTTGGCATACGGAGACGCAATCAATGGAATAAAAGTCTGCACCTACAATGAAGCTACAGGAAACTGGAATACTGCAGTGCAGGTTTCACCAGAAAATGGAAATAAATTTGTGATGCAGATAAGTGATCAAGGAATACCTTATCTGATCACAGTGATAAACAGCAAAGCTGCCCTTTTCAAATACGATATTCCAGGATTATAACATAGTTCAGGTCACGGTCGGATGTATAAAATTATCTGACCGTGACTTATCTATCAGCAATGAACAATATGATTAAAAAAATAAGCATTATCTGGATCTTGGGATTACTTTTTGTAATAAAGGTCACAGCCCAAGTAGCAGTAGCTAAGAAAGTCTTGATTGAAGGACATGCTTTTGAAGACAAAAATAACAATGGCCTTTTGGATAAAGGAGAGAGAAGGCTTTCTAAAATACGGGTATCAAATGGTATTGATGTGATAAGCACCGATAAAACCGGAGCATATAGCTTTGAAGCTAAGATTGGTCAATCCATTTTTTCTATCACTCCATCTGAATATGTATGGGCAAAGGAAAAGAAAATAGGAAATGCAAATGCATATTACCTCAATCCTAATCATACTATTCCCGATACTTTGGTGTTTGATATACCATTAAGAAAGAGGAAAAATATCTCTCTCGAATTCAATATTGCCGCCATTGGAGATGTGCAGGTGAGCGATCAGGAGGAATTGGGATTTGCGGCCAAAAGTATATTTTCCGAACTTATAGAAAGGAAGGATATTGATTTTAATCTTGTTCTGGGAGATTTAGTCAACAATAATATGGAGATTCTGCCTGAAGTGGGGAAAATGATCGATGCACTGCCGATGTCATCCTACACAATGGTCGGCAACCATGATCGGAACGTTGCCAATCCGGATTATATGAACGACCGTTTCAATGCAGTTTTTGGAGCTGATAATTATGCTTTCAATTATGGTAATGTACATTTTATCGTGTTAAACAATGTCTTTGCTACAGGCAAAAATTCTTATGAAGGAAGATTAACTGATGAGCAGTTGACATTTTTGAAAAATGATCTTTCCTATATCCCAAAAGATGCTTTAATAGTACTTAGTCAGCATATTCCTATGGCTTTTACACGAAATAGGACGGACGTACTTCAACTGTTGGCTGATTATAAAAATGTATTGATTTTGTCTGGACATACCCATCAAGTGGATCGTTATTTCTTTAAAAATAAAGCGATACAGGAATTGGGTGCTGGTGCAACCTGTGGTAACTGGTGGCGTGGTGAGAAGGATGCCAAAGGAGTTCCGGATGCCAGGATGCTGTGCGGTAGCCCAAGGGGGTATTTTGTGATTAATATTAAAAACAATAGCTATTCGTTTCAGTTCAAAGCCGTAGATCAGGATGCTAAAAAACAAATGCATATTGCTGTTAGAGCGGGCGTATTGCTAGCAAATGTTTTTGGAGCGGCAGATAGTACGAATGTCATGGTACAGATAAATGATGGAGAATGGGTCCAGATGCGGAAAAGTAAAAGTGTAGATCCCTTTGTATCCGATATCATCGAAAAAAATAATCAAAAGATCTATCCCACTTTAGGTAGCACGGCGAATCCTTTACGAAAGCGGGCCTCTGGTCATCTTTGGGAATTTCCGTTGCAAAACGTAAATGGTGATAGCATAAAAGTGATCCGAATTAAAGCAGAGGATAACTATGGCTTTTTAGTTCAAAATGAATTTACCGAGTTTTTTTCGCATTAGTTATACAAATTATTCTTGCTATATGTCCATAGCTTATCTAAAAGGGTAGGCTTGACTGTAGAAGAATACTATAGTTTTCATATGTTTTAAGTTTAGTTTAGGAGCCACGTCGTGAGATGTGGCTTTTTTTGGATACCTTATTTACCTAATCCCTTGACGATAGCCACGCCCACGGCCTTGGCTGATTGAGGGTTCTGGCCGGTGATCAATCTGCCGTCAATAGTAACATGCGACTGCCATGGTTCGGATTTTTCATAAATCCCACCTATTGCCTTTAGCTTATCCTCTAGTAAAAAGGGGACGACATTGCTGAGCTTTACAAGCTCTTCCTCCTCATTGCTAAAGCCATTGACTTTTTTCCCTTTTATCAAATATTCGCCGGTGCTCAGTTTGATGTTGGTTAAGCCTGCAGGTCCATGACATACAGCTGCGACAAGCCCATTTGCCTCGTATATCTTGCTGGCAATCTTTGCGATTGATGAATCGAAAGGAAGATCCCACATCGCACGATGTCCTCCGGCATAAAAGATAGCTTTATATTCTTCAGGTTTTACCTGAGAAGGTTTGAGTGAATGGGTGATTTTACTGTGATAGTATTTATCCTCCCAGAATTTTTTGTTAACGGGATCATTTAGGTCAAATCCATCCACAGGTGGATTTTCACCCTGTGGGCTAACGAAATCAATCTCATATCCGGCAGCTGTTAAAACCTCCCATGGATGCGAGACTTCCCCGAGATAATAACCTGTTTTTTCGCCTGTATTGCCTTTTGTATCGTGACTAGTCACTACAAATAGAATTTTTGGTTTTTGGTTTGTTGCATAGCTATGCGTTACTATTAGGATTAATAAAGCGGAAAATATTCCTATTTGCCTAAAGAGTCGTTTTGCTTTCATATCGATTTGACTTTTTTCTTGTTGGAACAAATTTCTTGATTTTGTATGGTAATTTACCGTGACTTACATCACAAAATTAAAATTCACCTCCAGATTCCCGCCATTCACCGAGTTTTCCGGTCTGTTAGTCTAAAGCCCGTAGGCTAAGGACGTATTGTGTTGTAGTTTTGAGTCAATAAATAAGAACAACAGAACTAACACAATAAAATAAAGACATTATGAAAACGCTAGTAAAAACATACGCAGCAGCAGCCCTAATCGCAGTATCAACTTTCGCTATGGCGGCTGAAGGACCTGGAGCAAAAGCAACAAGAGTAAACGTTAATCTTTCCACAACAGACTTGGCACTTGATCACTATGTGGCGATAACTACCGAGGGAGAATCAGCAGGCGTAGAGCAGTTATTTGCAGAAGATTTTAATCAAAAGATCCAAGCTACCAATGCACAAAATCACAGCCGTAGCGAAGTGGTTAAATCATTGAAAAAGCAAAAAGGAGAGAAGTTGAATTGTGTAGTAAGCACTGATATCATCGAGGAATTGGCAGACTATATGGTGGCTAAAGTGACTTTGAAATTTGAAAACTTTACCAAAACAGATTTAGTGACCTTGGAGCGTGTGGGTAATGACTGGAAAGTATCCAAATCAATCAATTCGTATAAATAGAATTTTTGCAACTGGTGGTTTGCCAGTAATAAAAGACAAACCACTAGTGAATCATATGTTTAAGTTTAGTGACACTGTCTCATAAAGTGTGTAAGTTATAGAAATGCGGAGTTTAAAAGGACTTCGCATTTTTTATTTATTAACTTTATAAGAGTATGATTGACAAGGAGTCACTATTAAACGACAAGGAGTTCTTAAAGAGTTTTAAGGACGGTTTAGAGCTGCAATCGTTTTT
>JAITTY010000021.1 GCA_031286695.1 Sphingobacterium sp.
AGCTTTTTTTAGTCGGGGTGGCAGGATTCGAACCTACGACCTCCACATCCCAAATGTGGCGCGATACCGGGCTACGCTACACCCCGAAAAGGTATCACCTTTGTTTTGTGTGGCACAAATATCGAATCATTTTTTGACTTTGTCAACACCTTATAGAAAATTAATCACTAAACAACTGATTGATTGCACAATATTTTTACAAAAAGCACATATTCTATTGAATTTAGTATTCAAAAATCCGCTCCATATAGCCTACAAAGGAATATTCAAAATATCTTTAGATTATCCATTTCATTTTCATATCTTTGCATCCGATTTGAATATCAGTCAATAGTTTTTTAAAAAAGTATTTTTATATTCAGAAAATAAGTCGTAATATTGCATTCCGATTTTTACAGGATATAAATCGTTAATAATTACTCGAAATCATGGATTTAGTAAAATTTGTAGAAGAACAAGCGGTAGTAAAGAATGAAATTCCCGCTTTCAAAGCTGGAGATACCATCAGCGTTCATTATAAAATTCGCGAAGGAAATAAGGAGCGTGTACAGGTGTACCAAGGTGTAGTAATTCAATTAAACAGCGAAGGTGCTAACGCTACTTTTACCGTTCGTAAAATCTCAAACGGTGTAGGTGTTGAACGTATTTTCCCTGTAAACTCACCAAACATTGAAAAAATTGTAGTAAACAGCTACGGTAAAGTTCGTCGCGCGAAATTATTCTATTTACGCGGCCTTACTGGTAAAGCTGCTCGTATTAAATCGAAAAGAATCTAATTACGACTACCACGGCATAAAAAAAGGCTTTGAGTTTATTCAAAGCCTTTTTTTATGCCCTATCGTTTGCCCCATTCAAAACATAGGCAATATCACTAAGCTCCTTCTGTAATAAATTCACGACAATTACATAATGTCCCTTAAAATCCCAACCCTTCTTTTGCCCCGCTAAAACATTTTACTTACTTTTAGCACCGTATCTGAAAGGTAGAATCGTAGATGATTACAATAGCTAAAAACAACCTGAGATTGTTTCATCCTAACTTTACTACCGTTAAAAATCAAACTGTACCTTGATGAGAATTATAGCTTTTATCCTCACTTTTATAATCTATCCGACCTTTACTTTTGCACAACGAAATCTGCATGAATTTCTTCAGTTACAGTCGCACCCTCAAACGTATTATGTACATCCGGTAACAGATACAATCACGATTGATGGAAAGGACAATGAGGCTTGCTGGTCTAAAGCGGTTTGGACAGATTCTTTTAAGGATATTGAGGGATCAACTAAACCTGTCCCAGCCTTTGAAACAAAAGTCAAGATGCTTTGGGATAAGGAAAACCTGTATCTGTTTGCGAAGCTTCACGAACCTCATATCAAAGGTTATTTAAGACAAAAAGATACAATCATTTATCATGACAATGACTTTGAGATCTTTCTCAAACCAAATCTAGTATCTCCGGAATATATAGAGATTGAAATAAACGCATTAAATACAGTAATGGATCTTCTGATGACTAAACCTTATCGCTTTGGTGGCAGGGCGAATCTAAACTGGGACACAAAAGATCTTGAAAGTGCCGTTTATCATGCTGGCTCCATCAACAATCCACAAGACAAGGATGAATATTGGACCGTGGAAATGAAAATACCCGTAAAGAGTCTGAAATACTTTGGCGAAGGAAATCAAATTAAGCCGAATGAAATCTGGAAGATAAATTTCTCTCGTGTACAATGGCATTATGACAATAGTGAAACAGCATATAGTAAGAGAAAAGACGATACCGGTAGGACGCTCCCTGAAGAGAATTGGGTATGGTCACCTATTGGACTTGTCAACATGCACTACCCGGAACGATGGGGACATATCAAATTTGTTGATACTGCAAACCAGCAACCGATCGACGAGCAATTCCTATCTCTTGAAAGAACGGCCTGGAACATCTTTTACTTGCAACAGATCTATAGAAACGACCAAAAGCGTTACGCTACGTCAATTCAGGAATTGAGCAAATTATATCCTGAAATTATGAATGAACGTAAAAGTTATGATATTGTGTTTTCAAACAGCAATAATTTCTATCGCATTGAAATCAAGTCAAAAACGCAACCTACATTAAAGACGACAATAGATAGCCGAGGTAATATCTATTTTTAATTTAATTATTCGAACGATCTTCAATTCTGATTTTGAATAAAAATTGCTATCTTTGTATCCCGTACATAGAGCAACTATTATTGGTCATTTTGACCACATAAAATTGAAAATCCTTTAATTGTTATGACTAAATATATTTTTGTTACGGGCGGCGTTACTTCGTCGTTGGGGAAAGGTATTATTGCTGCCTCCCTTGCTAAACTTCTCCAAGCGCGTGGCTATAAAGTTACCATTCAAAAATTCGACCCTTACATTAACATCGATCCAGGAACATTAAATCCATATGAGCATGGTGAATGTTATGTTACAGAAGATGGTGCTGAAACTGATCTTGACTTAGGCCACTATGAGCGTTTTCTGAATGTCCCTACCTCACAAGCAAACAACGTCACGACAGGTCGCATCTATCAACACGTTATCCAACAAGAACGTGCAGGTGCATATTTAGGAAAAACCGTTCAAGTAATTCCTCATATTACTGATGAGATAAAACGCAGAATGCAACTGTTGGGTGAGTCTGGTCAATATGACATTATCATCACTGAATTGGGCGGAACTGTTGGCGATATTGAGTCTTTACCATTTGTGGAAGCGGTAAGGCAGCTCCGTTGGGAATTGGGCGCAAATAATTCGCTGGTTATCCATTTGACTTTAGTCCCTTACCTGGCTGCTGCTGGTGAGCTTAAAACCAAACCTACCCAACATTCAGTAAAAACATTATTGGAATATGGTGTACAACCTGATATTCTGGTATGCCGTACTGAACATAAATTATCACAAGAAATCCGCAAAAAATTAGCGCAATTCTGTAATGTCAATATTAATGCAGTAGTTGAATCTATCGATGCGTCGACTATTTACGATGTGCCATTATTGATGTTGAAGGAGAATCTGGATAAAACGGCATTAACGAAGCTGAAACTTTCCAACAAAAATGAGCCTGATCTAGAAAACTGGAAAAACTTTTTAGGTAAGCTCAAAAACCCAACAAGTGAAGTTAATATTGCATTGGTTGGAAAATATGTTGAGCTGCCAGATGCTTATAAATCCATCATCGAAGGATTTATCCATGCGGGCGCAACAAATGAATGTAAAGTAAAAGTGAGCTATATTGCTGCTGAAAGTGTTACAAAAGAAAATGTTGCTGAAAAGCTGAAAGGTATGGATGGTGTTTTGGTCGCCCCGGGATTCGGTGAACGCGGTTTGGACGGAAAGTTAAATGCTATCCAATACGTTCGTGAAAATAATATTCCGTTCTTTGGTATCTGTTTAGGCATGCAATGTTCGGTCATCGAATTCGGAAGAAACGTATTGGGACTAAAAGATGCCAACAGTTTTGAAATGGATGCCAACACCAGCAATCCGGTCATCAATTTGATGGAAGAACAAAAAAACATCACCAATATGGGCGGTACAATGCGTTTAGGTGCTTACGACTGTGAAATTAAAAAAGGAACTAAAGCCTTTGCCATTTATGGTAAAACAAAAATTTCTGAAAGACACCGTCACCGTTATGAATTTAACAATGACTATTTAAAACAATATGAGGCAGCTGGAATGATTGCTTCAGGATTCAATCCGGAGACTGGATTAGTTGAAATTGTGGAATTGAAAAACCATCCATTTTTCGTTGCCGGACAATTTCATCCAGAATTAAAGTCAACTGTTGCAAATCCTCACCCACTTTTTGTTAGCTTTGTAGCCGCTGCTTTGGCCAACAAAAAATCAAAGTAGTAATAGAAGGATACAATTAATTAAGTTTAATTATTAAAAATGGATAGAAATACCCTAATTGGTTTGGTCCTGATGTTTGCTATCATCACTGGTTCATTTTACCTGATGAAGCCTTCAGAATCAGAAATCAAACAAGAACAAGCGAGACAAGAGGCTAAAGCGCGTACAGAAAAAGGACTGCCTGCCGAAAGTGACTCTACCGCTAAAGCCAAAGCAGTACAAACAGCAGTGATTGCTGATTCGGCGGAATTGAAAAAGCCTTTTGGCGCCACAAAATTTGGAACCGAGAAAGTCGTTACGATTGAAAATGAAACCATCATTGCCAAAATCAGTACAAAAGGTGGTAAAGTTAAATCCGTGGAACTAAAAGGTGAAAAGAATTTCAATGGAAAACCTTTGATGCTTTTTGATGGCGACGACAACAAGTTTGGATTTCAGTTTAATGCAGCAGGTCAAAATGTATCAACAAATGATTTATACTTCAACACCGAATCTTCGGATATTCAAGTTTCTGGCGAAGGTAAACAATCTGTAAAATTCAGACTGAATTACAGTGCCGACCAGTATATTGAATATGTATACTCAATTGCAGGTAAAGGCTATAATGTAGGATTGGACATTAACACAAAAGGAATACAGAATTTAATTCCGCAGAGTCAAAAAACGTTGACCCTTAACTGGAACACCACGTTGAGACAAAAAGAACAAAACATAGAATCTGAAAGACAGAAATCTACTCTTTATTATAAAGAAGATAATAAAGTAGACCATTTGTCCGAATCAAAAGATGCCGATGAAGCATTGGAGAAAAAAGTGCAATGGATTGCATTTAAGCAACATTACTTTTCCAGTATCCTAAATGCCAAAGATGGTTTTGTCAATGCAAAAGTGGATGTAAAACATGCATCAGAAACCGACATCATCAAATTCTATAATACCAATGCAGAATTAGCATTTGATAATCATAAGGACAACAACTATTCTTTAAATTTCTTCTTTGGTCCAAACCAATACAATGTATTGAAAGCCGAGGGAAATGATTATCAATCGATCATCAATATGGGCTGGGGTCCAATGCGCTGGATCAACCAGTGGATTACAGTACCTGCATTCAACTTTCTGGATGGCTTCCATATGAGTTATGGTATTGTCATCTTGTTACTTACATTGCTGTTAAAATTGGTCCTTTCACCAATGACCTACAAGTCTTATGTCTCTATGGCCAAAATGCGTGTATTGAAACCGCAGCTGGATGAGATCAAAGCAAAAGTGGGTGAGGATAATCAAATGTTGATGCAGCAGGAGCAAATGAAACTGTACAAACAGGTTGGTGTGAATCCGCTTGGTGGATGTCTTCCTCTTGTCTTACAAATGCCATTTACAATTGCGTTCTTCTACTTCTTTCCAAATTTATTTGAATTGAGAGGACAAAGCTTCTTGTTTATGAAGGATATGTCAACCTATGATACGCTGTTTACATTTGCACCTATTTTCGGATCATTCAATCACATCTCTTTGATGTGTATCTTGATGACGTTGACAACATTGTTAACTACTTGGTATAACAACGCTACATCCGGTGCTACAGGACAAATGAAGTACATGGGTTATATCATGCCTTTGATTTTCTTTTTTGTTTTGAATAGCTTCCCTGCAGGTTTGAACTACTACTATTTCTTAAGTGCGTTATTTACGTTCTTAACTCAGTTGGTTATTCGCACCATGGTGAATGATGAGAAAATCTTAGCTAAATTGGAGGAAAATAAAAAGAATCCAAAAGCAGATAAAAAATCGAGTTTCCAATCGAAAATGGAGGAAATGATGCGTGCGCAACAACAGGCACAACAAAACAAAAATAAATAGTGCGATTTTATCGTATTGAAAACGAAGGCTTCCAGACAGGAGGCCTTCGTTGTTTATAAACTTTTGTAGCACTTTGTCAAACCAAACGTTAGAAAGGATGTTAATAGGTTAAATTTAAAATATGAACTTTAGAAATATCGGAATATTGGCCATGTTGATCGTTGGTCTTGGAAGCTGCTCGGTGATTAAAAAGAACACTGATGAGCAAAAATCAGCTAGTACTCTATCTGCCGTGACGGGAAAGAAATGGCAATTAATTGAGATTAATGGTCAAGCTGTTGCGGATCAGGTCAACGGCAAAATGCCTTACCTTCAACTGGACGAAAAAAGTTACAGTGCAAGTGGAGGCTGTAATGGCATAGGCGGAGATTTGACTTTGTCAAACAATGGACGAATTAAGTTTGCTCAGGGTATGTCCACGATGATGGCCTGTCCGGATATGTCGATCGAACAAGCATTGTCCAAAAACCTTATTGCTGCAGATAATTATACGGTTAAGGATGGTATTCTTAGCCTGAACAAGGCCAAAATGGCTCCCCTGGCAAAATTTAAATTAATTCAGGACAATAAGCAAGCACTTAGCGGAACCTGGGAACTTGATTATATATCCGGTCCGAGGATTGCTTTTGATGGTTTATATCCCAATCGCAAACCAACAATGACATTTGATGCTACCAGTAGCAAAGTGAGCGGAAATAGCAGCTGCAACAATTACAATATGACATTTAAAACCAACGGGAACGCCATTAATTTCGGGCCGGTTATGTCGACGAAAATGGCCTGCGAAGGGAATGGAGAAGCTACCTTTTTTTCAACGTTAGAAAAGGTAAATACTTACAGTATTAACGAAAATACGCTGACATTTATTATGGGTGATATCGCGATCATGCGGTTTAAACGTAAATAGAAGAATTTTTTATACTAAATTCAACTGAAAAGGCTTTGTTAAAAACAAAGCCTTTTTATATCTATCGATATGTGTTATTTCTCAGGCACCAAATCAGCTAGGGCACAGTTAAACAAAAGCACTAAATCCGGTTATGCTTCGACCTACAATCAATGAATTAATCTCTTTTGTGCCTTCATAAGAATAAATTGCTTCGGCGTCGGCCAAAAACCGCGCAACATTATACTCCAGCAAAATACCATTTCCGCCCATGACCTCTCGAGCCTTGGAAACAATATCTCTCGTACGTAAAGAACAGAAGACTTTGGCCAGCGAGGCATGTTCATCCCTTAGCCGTCCCGCATCTTGTAATTCAGATAATCTGAAGACAAGCGTTTGCATAGCTGTTAAATTGGATAACATTTCAACCAGATGATTTTGAATAAGTTGAAAAGAAGCGATTGGCTTACCAAATTGCTTCCTTTTACGCGTATAATCCAAGGCATTTTCATAGGCACCTCTCGCACATCCTACGGCCATCCAAGCGACCCCTGCCCGAGTCATCTGAAGAACCTTTCCTGTATCTTTGAAGGAGTTTGCATTTTGCAGGCGATCGCTTTCTGGAACGGTACAATTCGTTAAAGTAATAAGACCATTCTGTACAATACGCAAAGCCATCTTATCTTTAATTTTCTCAACTGAAAAACCTGGGTTGTCTTTTCGTACGATAAAACCTTTAACTTCTCCATCATCAAGATCCCTAGCCCAAACAATGGTGATATCAGAAAAAGTGGAGTTCCCGATCCATTTTTTTTGCCCATTTAACACCCAACCTTCAGCTGTCTTCTTACAGGTTGTTGTCAATCCACCTGCTGCTCCCGATCCTACTTCAGGCTCTGTTAAACCAAAAGCACCAATCACTTGCATTTGCTGCATTTTGGGCAGCCACTCTTGTTTTTGTTCTTCGGATCCACAAATATAAATTGATCCCATAGCCAAACCACTCTGTACGCCAAAGAACGTCGCCACAGAAGCATCTACACGTGCTATCTCAGCCGCTATGATCCCTTCCATTAAAGAACTTCCACCCATACAGCCATATCCATCATAGGTATAGCCGCAAATATTTAAAGCCGCTAGTTTCGGTACAATTTCAAAAGGGAATTCATCTCTTAACCAATATTTATTGACAATTGGTTTGACTTCAGTCTCCATAAATTCCCTCACCTTCAATTGCAATGCACGGTCTGAATCGTTTAATTTGCTATCCATAGCATAGAAATCACCATTAATAGGAGGTAATTCTTTTTTTTCTTTTCCTGCACTCAACATTTTCATTAAACCATGAAGCTGTTTATCATCCATTTTTGATACGGCATCCATCACTGCTCCCAAATCCACTTTCTTCGATATTTCTTCCAATTTGCCAAAGTCTATTGATTTTGCCAAATCCATTATATTCTTTACTTTATCAAACATAATTGCAATTTCTTTTTAAGTGTTCACTTCTTAAAATAAGAAAAATAATGTAAAATTGTTTGTTACTAACTTAATCTTATCGACGATCACCCTCCCTTCACCCTTGTTAAGCTAAAGGATAACACAAGCGGATTGAATAGAGAGCTTGAGATATATCTTCTTACTTAAAATAAATTAAACATCTAAAAAACAACGATTTACAAATATTTTTAAAAAAATATTTTTTTTTGGGTTACCTTTTTTGGTTACGTGTATTAACAGATGAAAAAGAAAATTATTTCAATTTAAATTAGAAAATTAGAAAATGAAAAACGCATTAAAATTCGGTTTCTTAGGTTTAGCTTTAACTGTAGCTTTCGCATCTTGTAACAATTCAGAGAAAAAAGCTGAAGGTGCTGCAGATTCAGCTTCTGCTTTAGTTGATTCAGCTGCTAACACATTGGATTCAGCTGCTACTAAAGTTGACTCAGCTGCTGCTAAAGTTGATTCAGCTGCTGCTAAAGTTGATTCAGCTGCTACTAAAAAATAATTTAGGACTGAATAACGCTTTTGAAAGGCCTTTTTTACGAAAGGCCTTTCTTTTTTTCAAAAAAGAGAAAAAGTAGGGTTACCTTTTTGGTTTAATGGTATTAACTCCTAAATAACAAGATTTAAAAATATTTTAATTTTAATAAAATGAAAAACGCATTCAAATTCGGTTTCTTAGGTTTAGCTTTAACATTAGCTTTCGCATCATGTGGTGAAACAGCTAAAAAAACTGATGCTGCTACTGATTCAGCTAATGTTGCTTTAGATTCAGCAAACACTCAATTGGATTCAGCAAAAACTGCTGTAGATTCAGCTGCTGCTAAAGTTGATTCAACTCAAGCTGCTCACTAATTCTTCGAAATAGAATTTACAACGTATAAAAGCTTCCTTTAACCAGGAGGCTTTTTTTATATCTACACCAATTAAATTGCTAAGCTCCAAGCATTTTTTTACCTTTGCCAAAAATCATTCAATCTATGGCTTTATCATCTTTAACAGCAGTTACGCCTATCGACGGACGCTATTACAATAATACTCACGAACTTTCAGCTTTTTTTTCTGAATTTGCCTTAATAAAATATCGAGTACGCGTAGAAGTAGAATATTTTATTGCATTAAGTGAATCAGGTATTGCTCAATTGCAACAGTTTGACAAAACATTAAATGAAAAATTGCGCGATATCTATAGAAATTTTTCTCAAGAAGATGCTATCTGGATCAAGAATACAGAGAAAGTTACAAATCACGATGTTAAAGCTGTTGAATATTTTCTAAAAGATCAGTTTGAAAAATTAGGATTGCAGGATTATCTTGAATTCATCCATTTTGGTTTGACTTCACAAGATATCAATAACACGGCGATTCCACTTTCATGGAAAGAAGCCATCAATGAGAGTTATACGCCATCGATCGAAGAATTGCTTCATGAATTAAAATCGCTAGCAACTTCGTGGTCAGACATTCCAATGTTGGCACGTACCCATGGGCAACCTGCCTCTCCTACTCGTTTGGGTAAAGAGTTTTATGTTTTCATTGAACGAATAGAACGTCAATTGCAACTATTACATCAAGTACCTTATTCAGCCAAATTTGGTGGAGCAACCGGCAATTTCAATGCACATCATGTTGCCTATCCAGCAACCAATTGGGTTGATTTTGGCAATAACTTCGTAAACAATATTTTAGGTTTGGACCGTTCACAAACGACGACACAAATTGAACACTATGATAATTTTGCGGCAAGCTGTGATGCATTGAAACGGATCAATAATATTATCATCGATCTATGTCGTGATATCTGGACTTATATTTCGATGGAATACTTTAAGCAAAAAATTACTGCTGGTCAAATAGGTTCATCGGCGATGCCACATAAAGTCAACCCAATTGACTTTGAAAATGCTGAAGGAAACTTAGGAATTGCAAATGCTGTTTTTGAACATCTTGCTGCTAAGTTACCTATATCGCGACTTCAACGAGATTTAACAGACTCTACGGTATTACGTAATATCGGTGTCCCTTTTGCGCATACTTTAATTGCCATTAAATCGACTTTAAGAGGCTTACGTAAATTGATCTTAAACGAACAGGCTTTGGCCAACGACCTTGAAAATAATTGGGCTGTGGTTGCAGAAGCTTTGCAAACTATATTAAGAAGAGAAGGCTATCCAAAACCATATGAGGCATTAAAAGATCTCACACGTACAAATACACATGTAACGAAAGAGACCATTGCAACATTTGTTGATAATCTAAATGTATCAGAAGAGGTGAAAGAGGAATTGAAAGCAATTAGCCCTGCTAACTATACGGGTGTCAGTTTATAAGCTTTGACTTATAGATGACCTTAAGAAAGCTTCTTTTGACCTATATTTGCTTGGAATAAAAATAGATAATACATGGCTACGATTAACGTATATACAGAGTCTACACCCAACCCTTCTACCATGAAGTTTTTGGTCAATAAATTGTTGATCAACGGTAGTGTGGATTTTCCAAATAAAGAGGCAGCACAAGATTCTCCGTTTGCGCTTGAATTATTCAAATTTAACTTTGTCAATGGGGTATTCTTTGCAAGTAACTTCGTGACCATCACCAAAACTGAAGATGCGGAATGGGAAGACATTGAGGCCTTGCTAAAAGATTTTGTAAAAGGTGCTGTAGAGTCTGAGCTTGCTGTAAAAACAGTACACCATGACACGGAAGTTAATTTCGAGGGTACTGAAACTGAAGTCAAGATTCAACAAGTATTACATGATTATGTAAGACCTGCTGTTGAACAAGACGGCGGAGCTATCCATTATAAATCCTTCAACGAAGGTATTGTAACGGTTGAATTAAAGGGCTCTTGCAGCGGTTGTCCATCTTCGACAATCACTTTAAAAGCAGGTATTGAAGGATTATTGAAACGCATGGTCCCAGAAGTGACTGAAGTTGTTGCTGAAGCCATGTAATCACTGTTATTCAACAGCATAAAAAAGGATTCAGCATTGTATTTTGCTGGATCCTTTTTTTTCATACCAAGCGACGGAGAGTTACAATTACTCTGTTCCTAATTGATAACATCAAATGAATCTTTAAGTGGAAGATGAACAGAAGAATTGCCGATAAATACTTCAAATTTACCGGGCTCTACTGTCCAATTATTGTGCTTATCCAAAAGTTCTAGGTGGGCAGGTAAAATAGAAAATTGTACGGTCTTCTTCTCCCCTGGATTAAGTTCAACTTTTTCGAATCCACGCAAATCCATTTCATACGTCGTTACTGAAGACAACACATCTTTGATATAGAGCTGCACAACTTCAGCACCTTTTCTCTTCCCTACGTTTTCAACATCAACCGAAACTGTGAGAGAATCTGTTGGTTTAATCTGTTTCTTTGTGAGTTTCAAATTAGAGAAACTAAAATCTGTATAGCTAAGGCCATAACCAAAAGGGTATAAAAACCCAACAACCCGACTATTCCCCCATCCATTGGGGCCAACCCCGGGCTGTCCGGCCTGTGCCGCAGGCTTTGTCGGAAAATTCATTTCAATTTGTCCGACGGACTTTGGGAAAGAAATAGGCAATTTTCCGCTAGGATTATACTCCCCAAACAACATTCCAGCGAGCACATTTCCAGATTGATTGCTCAGAAACCAGCTTTCCACAATTGCTGGTAGATACTTGTTTTCCCAATTGACAGTAAGTGGACGACCATTGACGAGTACCAGCACAATAGGTTTACCTGTTTCTTTCAATTTCATCAAATAGTCGCGTTGCTTACCTGGCAAATTTAGATCTGATCTTGATCGACTTTCACCAACCTCTCTTTCTGACTCGCCCATTACTGCTATGATCAGGTCAGATTCCTTGCCGAGACGAACGCCCTCCGCCATATTATCCATTTCCTCGCTTGACAAGGCTGTTGGAATAATCTCGCTCTCGGGCCAATTTTTATCCACTACGTCTACTCCTTTGGTATAATCAACCCGAAGTGCCTTTGTTTTTGCATAGTTTATGATCCCATCTTTAATGGTTGTAATCGGGTTATTGGAAGGTCCGTACCGACTTGTCGTATAATTTGTTGCTTCTGCCATTGGTCCGGTAACCAAAATCCGTTTGTATTTATTCACGTCTATTGGAAGTAGATTCTGTTCATTTTTCAGAAGAACAATAGACTCCCTATTCATTTGAAACGAAACCTCTTCATCTGCGGGTGTATGCACTTTTTTATCAGCAATCGCTGTATCTTCTCGCAATGGATGGTCAAATAAACCCAGTTTAAATTTCACGGTCAGTACTTCACGAACCCGCTGATCCAATATTTTAATATCGAGGCCTCCCTCGTTGATCAATTCCATTAATGGCGTTAAATAGGTACTTGGCGGATCGAAATTCGTCCGCACATTCAGCCCAGCCTCTAGTGCCTGTTTAATAGCCTCTTTATAACTTGCCGCAACATGGTGTTTATTGTTAATAAACTCCAAGGCCTCACTATCGGACACCACATAACCTTCAAAACCATAATCTTTGCGTAATAGATCCTGTAAGAAATAGCTGCTAGCTGATACAGGTACACCATCATAATCATTATAACTACTCATGACTCCCAGCGGTTTGGCTTCCTTTATGACTCTTTTAAAGGGGTACAAATGCAGAGAATGCATTTCACGAAAGCCAACATGAGGATCCGTGCGTGCATTTCCATCTCTTCCGCCTTTGGGTACAGAATAGACCGCATAGTGTTTCAATGTAGAGGCGACACCATTTTGCTGGATTCCTAAAACAACCTGTTTCCCCATCTCGGCGATATGAAATGGATCTTCGCCATAGGTTTCAACAACTCTTCCCCAGCGTGGGTCTCTAGAAACATCAAGAATAGGTGTATAGACATTGGTATAACCTAAATACTTGGCTTCTCTTCCTATTGTCTCCCCAGCTTTACGTACAAGTGTCGTATTCCATGTACTTCCGATATTGATCGGTGCTGGTAAAGAGGTTGCCCGATCGTGATTGAGTCCATGAATACCTTCGTTTGTAAAGTCGACGGGAATACCAAGCCTTGTATTTTCAACAAACCATTTTTGAACATTATTCAGCGCTTGCGCGTGACGGCTAAAAGGGTATGAAAACGAACTTTTTGCAGATTTATTATAAGCTAAGCTATTTAACATTTCGTCGATATTGGCCAAGCCATATTTCCAGATCTCTTTATCCCAAGCCGCTGTAGGCTGTTCATCCTTCAAGACCCTTCCGTAGCCGTAGAGCGTAACCGTCTGATTGGCCTTCTCTTGGACAGTCATCTGACTCAACAGATCTTCCACGCGGTTGGCTATGTTCTGTTTGGAGTCTTCATAAATATCTTTTTTCCCATTTTTGTTAAAATCGATCCAGTCCTTATGGTGAATGTTGCTATGCTGCGCATAAGAAGGCAAATAAAGGGCCGAGAGTGCTGAAATAATAAGGTAGCTTTTGAGTTGATTAGGCATTATGCTGAAAATTGTTGGTTTTATAAAGTGAAGCAAGGTACAAAAAAATTAAAAATCCAAGATCAAACACATCATCGTTTCGGAATAAGTCAATATAAATTCATTTTTTAACAAGCATCTAGCTTAAAAATAGTTAACTTTACGTCCAATTGTGAAACCAACAAAAAAAATGAGTGCAGATATTAACAAACTAGAACAAATTGCATCACAGGTAAGACGTGATATCGTACGTATGGTACACGCTTGTCAATCAGGACACCCAGGTGGTTCGTTAGGTTGTACAGATTACTTTGTGGCGCTTTATTTCAATGCAATGAAACGCAATCCTTCCTTTGACATGAATGGAAAAGGAGAAGATCTATTTTTCCTGTCAAATGGACACATCTCTCCTGTATTCTACAGTACATTGGCGCGTGCGGGATATTTTGAAGTGAGCGAATTAGCAACGTTCAGAAAAATCAATTCCAGACTTCAAGGTCACCCAACAACACACGAAGGCCTTCCGGGCATCCGTATTGCTTCGGGGTCATTGGGCCAAGGATTATCTGTTGCAATTGGAGCCGCACAGGCAAAAAAATTGAATAAAGACAATAATCTAGTTTATGTATTAATGGGTGATGGCGAATTGCAAGAGGGCCAAGTTTGGGAAGCTGCAATGTACGCACCACACAACAAAATCGACAATTTGATTGCTACCGTTGACTATAACAAAGCACAAATTGACGGATCTACAGATCAAGTATTATCTCTTGGTGATCTACGTGCAAAATGGGAAGCTTTTGGATGGGATGTCATGGAAATTGCCAAAGGCAATGACATGAATGCTGTTGTTGCTGGTCTAGCAGAAGCTAAATCACGTACAGGAAAAGGCAAACCGGTCATTATTCTGATGCATACAGAAATGGGAAGCGGTGTTGATTTTATGATGGGTTCTCATAAATGGCATGGTGTTGCTCCAAATGACGAACAATTGGCGTCGGCGTTGAATCAGCTTACAGAAACTTTAGGAGATTACTAGAATGAAAAAATATACTTATACAGAGTCAAAAGATACACGTTCGGGATTTGGTGCAGGCTTATTGGAAGCAGGAAAGCAAGATGAGAATGTCGTTGCATTATGTGCTGATTTGATCGGTTCATTAAAAATGAACGATTTTATCAAAGAATTTCCAGAACGTTTTTTTCAAATCGGTATTGCGGAAGCTAATATGATGGGAATTGCTGCCGGACTTACGATCGGTGGTAAAATACCATTCACAGGTACATTCGCAAATTTTTCAACAGGACGTGTTTATGATCAGATTCGCCAATCGATTGCATACTCGGACAAAAATGTAAAAATTGCAGCGTCGCATGCTGGTCTAACCTTAGGCGAAGATGGTGCAACTCACCAAATATTAGAAGATATCGGTTTGATGAAAATGTTGCCAGGAATGACAGTGATCAATCCTTGTGATTTCAATCAAACAAAAGCGGCTACAATTGCGGCTGCAAAATATGAAGGACCAGTTTATTTACGTTTTGGCCGTCCTGTAGTTCCTAACTTCACTCCTGCTGATCAAGAATTTGTGATTGGCAAAGCTGTGTTATTAAACGAAGGAACAGATGTAACAATCATTGCTACCGGTCACTTAGTATGGGAAGCTATTCAAGCTGGTGAAAAATTAGCTGAATTAGGAATCAATGCTGAAATTATCAATATTCATACGATCAAACCTTTGGATGAGGAGGCTATTTTGAAATCTGTTGCGAAGACAAAATGTGTCGTAACGGCGGAAGAGCACAATCGTCTAGGCGGTTTAGGTGATAGCGTTGCCCAGGTACTTACAAGAGAGCTACCTACTCCACAAGAGTATGTTGCTGTAAATGACAGCTTTGGAGAATCAGGTACACCAGCTCAATTGATGGAAAAATACGGTTTGAATGCAAATGCGATTGTCGCTGCAGCTCAAAAAGTAATGAAAAGAAAATAACAAAACTACGCAGGTCAATATATGGATGACGCTTTAATTATAGCAAAATTCGCCGAAGAGAGTACGCGAGAAGAAGCTTTCCGTTTATTGTTGAAGAAATATCAACAAAAGATTTATTGGCATGTGCGAAGAATGGTCATCGATCATGACGATGCAGACGATGTAGTACAGGACATCTTTGTGAAAGTATGGAAGAACCTTGGGAACTTTCGTGAAGACTCACAGCTATACACTTGGCTTTATCGTATTGCGACAAATGAATGTATCACCTTCTTAAATAAGAAAAAGCAAAAGCAGAACGTGTCGTTGGATGACGACACGACTGCTTATCTGGCAGAGACACTTGCAGATGGCAACTACTTTAATGGTGATAGAGCCCAAATGAAATTACAACAGGCTTTACTTACCTTACCAGAGAAGCAGAAATTGGTCTTTAATATGAAATATTTTGAAGACATGAAATATGAAGAGATTTCAGAAGTACTCGGGACAAGTGTTGGTGCGCTAAAAGCCTCCTATCATTTGGCCGTCAAAAAAATAGAGTCTTTTTTTAACAATCATGATTAAACCTTTTAGCGAAATTAGGTTCTAACAGATACTATGAAGGAAAATGGCACATATCATGATGGGCTGGAGCCTACCAATCTTCCAGCATCATTGCGTGAAAATCCATTTGGCTTACCTGAAAATTATTTCAACGATTTAGAATCAAAAATAATTACACAAGTCAAATTGATTGAATGCAAGGACGAATCCATCTTTGAGGTTCCAGAAGGATATTTTGATAACCTGTCTGATGCCATCATGTGCAAAATAGCAGAAGACAATTTTAAAAATCAAGTCTCTTCTGACGGTTTCGAAATTCCATCACAGTATACTTCCGAATTATCTTCAACGATATTCAGCCGCATTTCTGAAGACAGATTAAAAGAAACGATTGCATCGGATGGATTTACAATACCTTCTGATTATAATCAATCTCTTGAAAACTCCATCTTCAATCGCATTTCTGAATATAAATTAAAAGAAATGATTACATCGGAAGGATTTACTCTACCTTCTGATTACAGTCATTCTCTTGAAAACTCCATCTTCGCCCGTATCGCTGAGCAAAAATTAAAGGAAACTACTCCTAAAGATGGTTTCTCAGTTGCAGCTGGCTATGAGCAAACATTAGAATCTGCTATTTTTGCGCGTATTGCTGAAGAAAAATTAAAAGAATCGATTGTTGAGCCAGGTTTTGACCTACCACAATATTATTTTGAAACGCTTTCGGACAGAATTATTAATACTGTACAGGAACCTGAAAAAGGTAATACGCCTGTCCATCAAATAGGTAGACCGAAAAACTGGTATGCACGCTATGCTGTTGCAGCATCTTTTGCAGCCATGTTAAGTATAGGAGGATATTGGGGCTATCAGTATCAACAACAAAATACAGCTCCTGTAGAAACTATTGCAGAAGAGCAATTGAGCCAGCATTTATCAGAAATTCCTAAGCAGGAAATTATCAATTACCTTGCAGCATCAGCCTCTGGTGACGATATGATCTATATGTCTCAGTATACTGATGAAGCAAATCTCCCTACAAAAGGATTTGGGAGCAATATATCTAAACAAGAAATAGAAGATTATCTAAACTATACCTTATAATGATGTTCAATAGAAAAAACATATGGATAACATTGTTCTTTAGTATATTTTCTATTGCCTTGGGCTTTGCGCAAGACAAAAATCGATTTCAAGCTATAGAAAATGAAAAGATAGCTTACATTACTAAAGAACTAGATTTAACTCCAAGAGAGGCGCAGCAATTCTTTCCGCTCTATAACGAGTATAGCCAGACATTGTGGGATATCAGGAAAGAGAAATTGAATGGCGCTCCTAAAAATAGTTTCAGAGGCGGTTCCAGGGATGTATTGCAATATGATGCAAAGGAAGTGGAAATCAAAAAAGAATACCGCGCCAAATTTGCAAAGGTCATAGGCAATGCCCGGGCATCCCAATTTTTTGAAGTAGAACAGGAATTTAGAGAACATCTATACAAATCCCTACAGAATAGAAGAAAATAATCCGAAAATAAAAAAGAAGTCTTGAAGACTTCTTTTTTATTTTCGGACATTTGTAAGATCATGTTAAGCAACAGAGAATTATTTTTAATGAATACCGCTCAAACGTCTAGCTCACCTAGATTAGTTGAAGTGGTCAAGGCGGAGGGGGTCTACCTCTACGGCCCCAATGGAGAAGAATACATGGACCTGGTCTCCGGTTTTAATGTCAGCAATATAGGTCATCGTCATCCGAAGGTTCTGGAAGCCATCAAATCACAGCTGGATCAATATTTACATGTCACCGTTTATGGGGAATTTATACAAGCCCCTCAGGTGCAGTTTGCGACAGAATTACTCGCAGAACTCCCTGCTAATTTTCAATCGGTATACCTCACCAACAGCGGTACGGAAGCGGTAGAAGGATCCATGAAAATAGCAAAGAAATATACGGGTCGCAAACAGATTATCGCGGCGAAAAAAGCATACCACGGAAGTACCCAGGGTGCACTCAGTCTTATCGGAAACGACGAGTATCGTAAAGTGTATGCTCCACTCCTACCCGAAATAGATTTTATCCAGTTTAATGACCTGGAAGATCTAACAAAGATTACCGAACAAACTGCTGCTGTTATCCTTGAAGCTATTCAGGGGGAAGCTGGTGTTCGGGTACCTGATATCGATTATATGCAAGCCGTCAGAAAACGCTGTGATGAAACAGGTACTCTACTGATCTTTGATGAAATCCAAACTGGTTTTGGCCGCACGGGTCGTTTATTCGCTTTTGAGCATTTTGCTATCGTTCCGGATATTCTGATGCTTGCCAAAGGCATCGGTGGCGGTATGCCCTTGGGCGCATTTGTTGCAGCCAAAGAAGTGATGGAAGTTATTAAGGATAATCCTATGCTTGGACACATCACGACTTTTGGGGGCCATCCTGTGAGTTGTGCAGCAGCACGGGCTTCACTAGCGGTCATCAAAGAAGAAAAACTGGTTGAACAAGTAGAACGAAAAGCACTTTTATTTAAAGAGAAGCTCAAGCACCCTGCAATCAAAGAAATCCGAGGATTGGGCCTTATGATGTGTCTACAGTTGGATTCTTTTGATCAAGTTTACAATGTCAGCAAGTACTGTGCAGAAAACGGTGTTATGATAGACTGGTATCTGCATTGTGAAACAGCACTGCGTGTGGCACCTCCATTGACGATTACAGACTCTGAAATCGAAAAAGCTTGTAACATCATTATAAAAGGTTTGGAAAAATATGCTTAAAGTATGTAACTTTAAACATAACAAAAACCTAATAATGAACACAAACCGCAGATCTTTTATCAAAAAAAGCATTATTGGCACTGGTCTATTGACTGGCGCCAATTTACTGGGAAACGATGTATTCGCGCACGAATCAGCAGCTAATTCCTCAAAAATCAGTTTAAATAACGACGACATTATTTTATTTCAGGGCGATTCCATTACAGATGTAGGCCGTGATAGAAATAACAAAAATGCCAATGACACCGCAGCACTGGGGCATGGTTATGCTTTATTGGCGGCCAGTCAACTTTTAAATAAATATCCGGCAAAGAAACTAAAGGTATATAATACAGGTATTAGTGGAAATCGTGTACCCGATCTTCAAAAGCGTTGGTCGGAAGACACTTTAGCTATTAAACCAACTGTATTAAGCATCTTGATCGGTGTAAACGATTTCTGGCGAACAATCGACCGGGGAGCGCAAACGACCGTTGAGGAATATAAATCCCAATACCAACAGTTACTACAGGAAACACTTCAAAAGCTTCCAAATGTCAAACTAATCATTGGGGAACCTTTTGCAGTAAAGGGTGTAGGTCACATTACTGGAGCTTGGTATCCAAAATTTTTGGCTTACCAAGAATCCGCTCGTGAGATCGCCAAAGAATTTGGAGCAATTCTAATCCCTTATCAAAAAGTATTTGACAATGCCCAAAAGAACGCCTCTGGTGCCTATTGGGCTGCGGACGGCGTACATCCGACACTCGCTGGGGCACAAATGATGGCATCCGCATGGATGGACTGTATCAAATAGTAGAGATAACAAGAAGAAAAAGAGCGGATGTTTTGACCATCCGCTCTTTCTTTAATATGTGCCTGTATGTCAAATCTAAATTTCTTTGTAAGATGTTTTTTGTAGATTGGGAAGAAAATATGCCACAATACCAATCAATGGCAGATAGGAACATAGGTGATAAATAAACTCAATGGAAGTATGATCTGCCTGCCAGCCAAGTACAGCAGAGCCAATCCCTCCCATTCCAAATGCAAAACCGTAAAATAAGCCTGATACCATACCTAACTTTTTAGGTAACAGTTCTTGTGCGTAAACGATAATTGCCGGAAAGGCCGAAGATAATATTAAACCGATCACTACAATTAATACACCCGTCATCGTAAGTCCTACATAGGGTAATGCCAATGCAAATGGTGCAACGCCCAAGACCGAGAACCAGATGACATATTTGCGGCCAAATCGATCCCCAAATGCCCCTCCCAACAAAGTTCCAACAGCAACTGCAATAAGAAAATAAAAGAGATAAACCTGAGCTTCTACTTCATTAATTCCAAATTTTTTGATTGTATAAAACTGAAAATAGTTTGTGATACTTGCTATATAGAAGTATTTCGACACGATCAATAATAAGAGGATAATAACAGTCATAACAATCCGACTATTGGATAAATCGGGGACTCGTATCGTTCGCTTCATTGATCTTGCTGTACTTTGAAGTCTCTTTTTATACCAGGTGCCAATATAATAAGATATAAATTGACCGAGAATCGTGAATAAACACATCCAAGCGATTGCTTGCTGGCCTCTCGGTAAAACTAAGAAAGCGACAATGATGGGCGCCATAGCGGTACCCGCATTTCCACCGATCTGAAAAATAGACTGCGCCATACTTCTCCGTCCACCCGATGCCATATAGGCAACGCGCGAAGATTCGGGATGAAAGATTGAAGATCCAATCCCTACCAGAAATACAGAAAATAAGATCCATTCGTAGCTATGCGCTTTCGAAAACAAAAGCATACCAAGGAGTGAAAAAGACATCCCTATAATCTGCGAATATGGCACAGGATGTTTGTCTGTAAATGAGCCTACAACAGGCTGGAATATTGAAGCGGCTATCTGATAAACCATTGTAATCATCCCCACTTGAGAAAAGCTCAAATGATGCTCTTCTTTGAGTAAAGGATAGGTTGCTGGTATCACTCCCTGAATCATGTCATTCAACAGATGCACCATGCTCACGGCAAACAAAATCGAAAAAATAGGTCTACTCGCTTTCTCTTGGATCATAACGTCATTCAAAAATTAAAAAGGTTGATTTTCACAAACCAACCCAAACTATCTTCATATATCTATACTACACGTACCAATAATCCCTTCAGATACTCGCCTTCGGGAAATGATGCCCGCACAGGATGATCTTCAGGTTGGTGAAATTGTCTGATAAACTGAATTTCCTTACCGGCATCCAATGCTGCCCAAGCGAGTACCTGTTTAAAGGTATCCATATCCATCGCACCTGAGCAAGAAAAAGTCGCTAATAACCCACCACTGTTTAGCAGCATCAACCCACGACGGTTCAAGTCTTTATAAGCCCGTGATGCTCTCTCCAAAGCAGATCGGGAAGGCGCATATTTTGGGGGGTCCAAAACGATCAGATCAAATTTCTCACCCTCATCGATGAATTTCCGCAATTGTTTATTTACATCAGACAATATTGCTTTGTGCCGCTCCGGTTCAAAACCGTTTTCAGTAATATTCTTTTCCAGTGTTTCAATAGCCAGAGCCGAACTATCAACGGATACCACTTCTGATGCTCCATTTTTCAAGCTATTTAACGTAAAGCCTCCAGAATAGCAAAAACAGTCTAGGACTCGTTTATTTGAAACGTAATTGGCTGTCAGCTGGCGGTTTTCACGTTGGTCGCAATAGAATCCGGATTTTTGTCCATCAATAATGTTAACCTTATAATGAATACCATTTTCGATAACATCGACAAACTCAGACGGAAGCTCGCCATGCAAAAGACCATTTGTATCGGGAAGCCCCTCATGTTCGCGCGATTTCAGGTCGCTCCGCTCGTAGATTCCTTTAGGTTGCAATAAAGCATTCAGTTCATCGATAATAATTGATTTGACTTTTTCAACTCCTACGGAGTGAACTTGAATGGAAATAAAATCAGCATATTTATCTGCAATCAGTCCTGGAAGGAAATCTGCTTCTGCAAAAATCATACGTACAGTATTCGTAACGCCTTCTTGTAGCAGATGCTGTCTAGCAGCTACTGCCTTTTGAATACGGGCACGCCACCAATCTGCATCAATCTGTGTTTGAGGATTCCATTCCAATAGACGAATGGCTACACGTGAGCTATTGTGAAATAGACCATAGGCGATAAATTCACGTTCAGCATTGTAAACGCCAACAACTTCGCCATCTTCAATTTTATCGGACAATGATTTAATTGCTCCAGAAAATACCCAAGGATGCAATTGCCAGGCAGCTTTATCCTTACCCTTATTCAAATAAACTGATTTCATTGTTGCAAAATTAACTTATTAATTGCAAAACCATGCTTCTTAATTTGTCATAAAAAACAAAAGAAACAATTATTCTCGTATATTTACAAAATGAATTTAAAACACTTATTTTTAACCACAACAATTATTACCCTATTATTTTCGTGTAAAAAATCAGATCATGAACTCAAAATTAAAAATGAGGAAGATCTCGAGCTTGTTAATTCATCTACATTTGACAAAATAGAGATGAAAGTCAGCCAAGAAATTAAAGCTGAGCCTTATTTTCTGGTTGGTTACGGATATGATGCAAAAGAAAACCTACTTTTTGTCAACAAGGGGCTACGCGCGAAAATCCTTGATACCGAAAAACTAAAACAATCTTCCTATATCTTCAGAACAACAGGCTCTACAGGCGGAGGAACATTTATCGAAGATATTAGTAAGGAAAGACTATTGAGAAATCTGAGATTAAAATTTGATTTTGACGGGGAGCAACTCACTACAACTGAATCAGATGCATTGGCACGCATTCCCTCAGACCAGACAGTGCAACTAACAAACTATTATTCTGAAAGATTTCAATACAGTGCTATTTTCTCTGCAGCGGAAGAGTCGAAATTTCAAAATCAAAACTTCATTGATTTTGTTCAAAACAACAGCCCTGAACTTATTATAAAAAAGTACGGGACACATGTTATTTTGAGTTGTTCAAAGGGAGCATCCGTAAATCTCATAAAATATTTAGACAAAAAAACTGTACTTGAAGACAAAGTCATTAAAGATTGGAAAATTCTAGCTTTTGTTTCAGGTGCTGATCTTAGATTATTTGATATGCATCCGATAAAAAATAACATTGATGTCAGCGCATGGTTAAACACATTAACCGAAGAGAATGGAGATTTCGTCAGTTTTGACAGATATGCCCCCTTACCGATCTATGATTTAATCTCGAATAAAGACAAAAAAATTGAATTAAAGAATTACATTGATGCCTATCTTGGTATAAAAAAGGGCTCCTAAAGGAGCCCTCGGCGTTTAGTTATGGTTGATTAAATATTTTTTGAACGCTTCAAAATCCACTTTCAAAGGTTCCGCTAATTTTTCTTTTCCTTGCAATGTTTCTGCACCGACAGGCAACACTATTTTTCCGAATACATCTGCAGCTATTGCATCAGGGAATTTGCAGGGATGTGCTGTGGATAAGAACACCGACGCGTACTGGCCAGGATTTTCTTTCGCATAAGATCGGGCACCAAGCCATGCGATTGCCGTATGGGGACAGCCGATATACCCGAATTCTTCAAACAGTTCTTGCATTCCTTCTTTTGTTTCTTCATCTGTAAAAGTATAGGAAGAGAGCATATTTTTTAATTTGGCCATCTGACCACCAAAGAGATCCTGGATACGTACCCAGTTACTCGGATTCCCAACATCCATAGCATTGCTTAATGTCTGAATAGAAGGCAATGGCTCATATTTACCAGAAGAAAGGAATCTGGGCACGGTATCATTGACGTTTGTTGCAGCGACAAAATGCTTTACAGGAAGTCCCATTTTATAAGCCAATAGACCTGCTCCAATATTACCAAAATTACCACTAGGCACCGTAAACACGACTTCATTAATTCCCTGTGATTTCAATTGTGCATACGCATAAAAATAATAGAATGTCTGCGGGATCAGCCGTGCTATATTGATTGAATTGGCGGAGGTCAAACGCAACACGGCATTGAGTTCGGCATCACTAAAAGCCTGTTTTACTAATGCCTGGCAATCGTCAAACGTTCCCTCTACTTCAATCGCCCTTATATTCTGACCATTTGTAGTTAGCTGTAATTCCTGCACATCAGAGACTTTACCTTTGGGGTATAAGATCGTTACGCGAGTCCCCTCTACACCAAGGAAGCCTAAAGCTACAGCACCACCGGTATCGCCGGATGTCGCGACAAGAACATCCAGTAATTTATCATCCGTCTTTGAAAAATAGCCCATGACCCTACTCATAAACCGAGCTCCAAAATCCTTAAAGGCGTAAGACGGTCCATGAAATAGTTCAAGTACAGCTGTGCTGTCGGTCAAGAATTTTACTGGAGCATCAAAGTTAATGGCAGCGTTCACGATCTGCTTTAAATCTTCTTTGGGGATATCATTTCCCAATAGAGTATTGGCGACTTCGAATGCAATCTCTTGCAAGGAATACTGTTGAATATTTTTAATGAATAGCGGATCCAATTGAGGGATCATTTCTGGCATATACAATCCTTTATCTGCAGGAAGAGAATTGAAGACCGCATCTTTAAAAGAAACTTCTAATGTTTTATTATTTGTGCTATAAAATTTCATATGCTAATAATCTGTTTTTTAAAGGTCATATGGAATATCCAGGTATCTTCATTCGTACTTGTGTTTTTAGAACATGAATATTTCACTTTGTTATCTTCTACGAGGTAAGTATCAATTTAACCTCAGAGTTATAGACCTCGATTCTATAAATAATTTTTAATCCAATATTCTAGGGCCCTCCACATTGACTCGGGAAACATATCCAAAGCTTTCAATCTCATTTTCTTTGAGATGAGCTTGAATTTTGTCTGCAATATCCTTCGCAATTTTTTCGTCCCGTGTTATTGCTACGACAGAAGGTCCTGAGCCAGAGATACCGAAACTCAATGCCCCGTTTTTCAAAGCAATTTCTTTCATCTCATAAAACTGGGGGATTAAAATTGCACGGGTAGGTTCGATAAGAATATCTTTCATACTTCTTGCAATGAGGCCGTAGTCTTCTTTGAATAAAGCAGCTACTAACCCGGCTATATTACCCCATTGGGTCACAGCATCTTTTAATAAGACTTTATCTTTTATAAGCTGTCTCGCATCGCGTGTCGGTACATCCACCTGGGGGAAAACAACTGCTGCAACAAGTTCTTTTGGTGAAGGAATGGAGATAACATCTAGGGGTTCATTTCCCCGGATCAATGTTATGCCCCCATAGAGCGCTGGAGCAACGTTATCAGCGTGTCCTGTTCCACAGGCCAAACGCTCACCTTCCACACAGAATGGCAACAATTCTTCTTTAGTCAACGGATTGCCAAGCATGGTATTTATGGCAAAAAGCCCTGCGACGGTACTTGCCGCACTGGATCCCAATCCAGAACCAATAGGCATATGTTTATGCAACTCAATTTCGACCCCTACCTTTGAAGATATATTCAATGCCTGTAGTAGATATTGAACACAGGCGGAAACAGTATTCTTGCCAGGATCCAGCGGTAGTCTTCCATCGTCACCTGTAATTGTCCGGATTGTAACTCCAGGCTGTTGCGTTCGCCGCATAATCACTTCATCGCCGGGTTCTTCAACAGCAAATCCCAATATATCAAAACCACAAATCATATTTGCGACAGTTGCAGGTGCAAAGACACGAACTTCCGACAGCATGCTGTCTAAATTGATTACTTTACCCTTCAGATATTCTACATTTAAATTATTGGCCATCACGTAATAATTATTTTCCCTTGTTCTTTTATGCTCCAACATTTACCAAATCTGCAAATACACCTGCGGCCGTCACCTCAGCCCCTGCTCCAGGCCCCTTCACTACAAGAGGACGTTCTTTATAGCGTTCTGTAGTAAATGATATAATATTATCGCTACCTGATAATGCATAAAAAGGGTGGTTTTCATCAACAAACTGAATTGAAATAGAAACCTTTCCACTTTCCAGCTTTCCGATGTAACGGATTACTTTATTTTCATCGGCAGCTTTCTTCTTCATTTCTTCGAAATATCCATTTTCCCTTTGCAGTTCTGTATAAAAAGAATCGACTGTATCCGCTTTCAAACAAGCTGGAGGTAAAATTGCACCGAGGTCCACATCTTCTGCTTCAATAGCATATCCTGCATCTCTTGCTAAGATTAGCATTTTACGCATAAAATCTATACCACCTAAATCATCCCTTGGATCTGGTTCGGTATATCCCAGTTCTTGCGCTTGTTTTACCACATTATAGAAGGAAGCATCCGCTTTAAAATTGTTAAAAATATACGATATTGTTCCGGAGAGAATCGCTTCAATCTTCACTATACGGTCACCACTCAACATCAAATCTTTAAGAACTCTGACAATAGGTAACCCTGCCCCTACATTGGTTTCATAAAAGAAATCTACACCATGTTTATGCGCAGTATCCCGGAGGTTTTTGTATTGTTCATATTTGCCTGAATTGGCAATTTTATTACAAGTGACAATCGAAATATTGGATTTAAAAATATCTTCGTAGTAGGTTGCTGGAAGTTTACTAGCCGTATTATCAATAAATACACAGTTTGGTAAATTCAGCGTTTTCATCCGCTCAACAAATAATGCTAAGTCTGATTCGGTTCCATTCTTAGCAAGCTCATCGGACCAATTGCTTAAGTCGACACCTTCGGTATTAAAAAGCATCTTACGGCTATTTGAAATTCCGACAACCTTAATTTCAATATCATTCTTATCCAGTAGGAAATCGTGTTGATTTTCCAATTGTTTAAATAGCGTTGCACCGATATTACCTGTACCGATATTAAATACATGCAGCGTTTTCTTTAATTCCGCAAAAAAAGCGTCGTGCACAGCGTTGAGCGCCTTAGCCAAATCACCTTTACCAATAATAACAGATATATTGTATTCAGATGATCCTTGAGCAATAGCACGAACATTGATCCCATTACGGCCCAAAGCGGCAAATAACCGCCCAGACATACCTGGTGTTCTTTTCATATTTTCACCCACAATGGCCAAAACAGATAGATTATCTTCGATCGCCGGAACGACCAGTTTATTAGCTTGAGTTTCCAGTTCAAATTCAACTTCGATCAATTGTATAGCGCGTTTGGCTTCCGATGGATTGACGGCAAATGTGATACTATGTTCTGAAGAAGACTGTGTGATCAATACAACATTGATCTGTTCTCTAGCCAAGAGTGTAAAAAGACGTCCACTAAAGCCCGATTTACCAATCATACCTGATCCGCTCAGGTTAATTACCGAAATATCTGATATTGAAGAAATTCCTTTTATTGGTAGCGCAGTTTTTCCACTATCAAACTGAATCACTGTCCCGGAGAAATCAGGTTCAAAGGTATTACGAATAACAATCGGTATTTTCTTTAAAAAGGCCGGAATCATTGTCGGCGGGTAAATCACCTTCGCACCAAAATATGATAGTTCCATGGCCTCTGTATAAGATAATACAGGTAGCGAAAAAGCTTTCTTCACAATCCGCGGATCAGCAGTTAGCATGCCATTTACATCGGTCCAAATTTCGATCGCTGTCGCATCCAGTATTGATCCGAAAATAGCTGCGGTATAATCCGAGCCCCCTCGTCCTAATGTTGTGATACGGCCATTTTCATTACTTCCAATGAAACCAGTGACAAACAGAAGTTTATCGCCATGCGTGATGTACAGCGATTTCACCAATTGTTCGGTTAGCGTTTCATTTAAATGAGCATTACCAAAATTTGAATCAGTTTTCACGTAATGAGAGGCTTCTACAAATAGAGACTCAGGAATATATTGCTCCATGACCTTGGATACCATGTAATTCGAACAACGTTCTCCATAACTAAGGATCAAATCCTTACTCTGATTACTTAGTTCCTTTAGTGCAAAAATTCCCTGGAGAAGGTCCTCTATTTCATTAAAAAATAGTTTCAGCTTTGTAAATACAGGATTTTGGTATTTCACAGCCAGAAGCTCTTTCACAACCGTAAAATGCTTATCCTCTAAGGACTTTAGGCCATCGGAAAAGGACTTTCCTTCCGCTGCGTCCTCAGCCAACTGAGTAAGCAAGTTTGTTACACCTGACATGGCTGACAATACAACTAATGGTTTTTCCTTTGCATCATAAGATTTTTTAACAATGCTCAGGACCGCCTTGAGACTTTCTACCGTTCCAACCGATGTTCCTCCAAATTTTAAAACTTTCATACTGTTTTATACTGTTTGTTTAGATTGATGATTTTTGTGATAAAAAAGAAGCGCTTTCCTTTGTTGAGGAAAGCGCTTCTAAATATTGTGTCTACAATTATATACAACGAAACTACTTCCTCCTAAGTTTTATCCCGGTGGTAATAATAATCGATGTAATAATTGTATTTGTGTTCATTGCTTTTGCTTATGTTTTGTAAATATAGAACAAATATTATCACTTTACCAAAGAAAATTAATATTTTTTTTAAGATTCACAACAGGAACCCCAATAAAGTGGCATTCTATCATAATAGCATTGTTTTTAGATGTAGCAAAGGATCTACTTTATGTAGTCAATGATTGACAGTACTATTAATTCACAATATGCCCAAAACAGCCTTACCAAGATGTTAAAATTGTTAAAATTTCGTTAAATAGCTTAAAATAAATTTGACCTTAAACTGATATTGTATTATATTCGCAACAGTGCTGTCCAAAATAGATGACAGTGTTGAATTTTTAAAAGTTAAATGTTGTACAAAAAAGCGATTTAATGAAAACAAAGAAATTTATAGCGTCAATGCTATTTATCGGCTTATGTCTAGTGTCGCAGGCACAAACCAACAGAAACTCCAAACCAGAATCAGATCCTGATAACCTAGCGAAAGAATACTTTTCACAAATCATGGGAGTTGCAGTCTCAGCAACAACAAATACCAAACTCTATCAATTTGTTTACGAATGGCTAGGTACTCCATACCGTTTAGGGGGAGATTCAAAAAGAGGCATTGATTGTTCTAAATTTTCTTATGAATTATACGATAAAGTGTTTAACACTTCATTAGGTTATAATAGCAGAAATCAGTATTCTCAAGTCAAAACTGTCGAAAAGAATGAACTTAAAGCAGGCGATTTGGTATTTTTCAAAATTAGAAGTAAAAGTATCACCCATGTGGGTGTTTATATCGGGGACAATAAATTTGCACATGCATCTTCAAGCAAAGGCGTCATGATCAGCAATTTAGATGAACCTTACTGGCGACGTTATTATTACAATGGAGGTCGTTTACCAGAAGATAATAGATCGCTTACTGCGGAAATATTAAAAGCAGAAAAAGATAACAAATTGAATTAATAAAAATTGATTTGATCTCGGAAAAGTCCAAAGCGTTTAACTCGTTTTGGACTTTTTTTATACAATATAATATCCTATTTTTACTCTATAATCATTGGAATACTATTATGTCTTCAAAGAAAACGCTCATCTTAAATAAAGAACAAATAAAACAAAAATCTATTCGAATTGCCTATCAAATTTTGGAAGACAATTTTGAAGATGAAACACTCGTATTAGTAGGTATTGCTGACCGGGGTTATGTATTTGCGAAACGTCTACAAGCAATCTTGCAGGACATTTCAAACAAGGAAATCCTGTTGATTAAGGTCACTATGAAAAAAACCAGTAGATCGTTAAGTGCAAGCACAGACTTGCCTGTTGATATCGCAAAAGATAAGACGATTATCCTCGTTGATGATGTACTGAATAGCGGCAGAGCATTAGCTTATGGATTAGGGGTATTCCTGAATGTTCCGCTTAAGAAAATGAGAACGGCTGTATTAATTGACAGAAGCCACCATAAGTTTCCAATATTTAGTGACTACTATGGCACGAAGCTTTCCACGATATTAAGAGAACATGTTACTGTTACTCTTGAAGAATTTGACAAAGAAGAAGATGCAGCATGGTTAATTTAACCATGCTGTTATTTTTTTGAGACTTTCAATTTCATCCCCGGTTTTATCCGGTTTCCACTTAAATCGTTTTCATTTTTAAGCCGACCGACCGACGTACCATTTTTCTCTGCAATATCAGATAATGTATCGCCTTTCTTCACAACATAATACGCTGTACGCGTAGCATTAGAGGCACGTTGTTGGCTCTTCTTTGAAGATCTTTCTGTGTTACGAGCTAATTTAGCATTTACGAAATCATCCTCCTTTTTTATCAGTAGATTTTGCCCAGGGACAATCTGATTGCCACGCAGATTATTCCAGGATTTTATATCCTGTACGGTTACCTCAAACTTATCAGCGATGGAAGCAAATGTCTCCCCAACTTTAACCTTATATCTGCCATTTCGAAGGGACTCTCCTAAATTTTCAGTCTGACTGATATCTGCCGAAGGTACTGGCGTATTAAGAGCGGCATACAATTCCTCTGTGGCTATCTTTTTATCTACTACAGGTAAAACTAGTCGTAATGGAGAATCTTCAGTACCGTTTAATACATTCTTTTTAAAACTAGGGTTCAATGCGCGTAATGTCTCTTTCGACACATGCAAAGCATCCGCTATTTGATTCAGTGAAATCCGTTTATTGATATCTAATGCCTGCGTCCGCAATGAAAGTTCGGTATCCGCCGCATTAATATCATTTTCATCCGCATATCTCATCGCATATGTCATTGCAATAAATTTAGGGATATAATTTTGCGTCTGTTGCGTCAGATATGGAGCGATATCCCAAAAGGTAGCCTTATCCTTTCCAGAGCGTTGAATCGCACGACTAACAGCGCCTTTACCACCATTATAGGATGCTATCGCTAATAACCAATCACCATACTCATCGTAAGCTTCTTTCAAGATCTTTGCGATCGCATAACTTGAAGCAATCGGATCCATACGTTGGTCAGTATAACTGTCTACAGTAAGATGATAGGTTTTGGCCTCATAGTACATCAATTGCCATAAGCCTGTTGCTCCGGCGCTAGAGATATCACGTGGATTTAAAGATGATTCAACGACACTTAAATATTTAAGTTCGCGTGGCACGCCGACTTCATCCATGATTTTATCAAACAATGGGAAATAGTATTGTCCTAGTCCCATCATCCTACACATATAAGGATTATAATTATCCGACGTATATTTAGCAACCAGATCTTTCACTCGTGGCGAGTAGTCCAATGGAACCTCACGTTCTATTGCCTTTAATTTCCGTACGAGCTGTATATCTTCATCTGTAATTTCTCCATCATGCTGTCGGTTATTTCCGGAAGATTTTATACTGTCTAGGTACTGGTAAATCTCTTGTTTTTCTTTTTCGATGCTTTTTTGAAAGAAGGTATGGGCGGCTTCTTTCATGCCTTCTACAGCGCTTTCTTGGGCCATGAGTGGCAGCACATAGCATACCCCTCCTAGTATTGAAATTAACGTCTGTTTTCCGATCATAAATTTACTGTTAAATCCGAGTTTGATTCATCTGCTGAAAAATCAACAATAATCTAAACGCTTAGAAATGGATTTTAGTATAAAAATGGTTTTCGTCCTATTTTGCAACAGGTCGAGTATAAAACAAAATACGATTTTGTTCCTCACAAAATCGTATCTATACTATATGGGATCAAAATCTCCCTTATTTGTTATCTTCTACTTCAGATTTTTTTTCAGGTGAAGACTCATCTTTTTGGCCTTCTTTAAATTCCTTTACTCCTTTACCCAATCCGCGCATCAATTCAGGAATCTTCTTGCCACCAAATAATAGTAACAATATTACTACAATGACAATTAACTCTTGCCCCCCGATTCCCATGATTAATAATGATGTTGACATAACTATAATTTCTTGTTTTTCAATTCTTTTAAACTAAAACTTTTCTCTCTCTTTACAAATGTAATGATAATTATTAAATATAGTAATTATTTCTTATCTCGCCAACCACGACATCGGATTCAGTGGTGTTGACCCTTGATAAACAGAGAAATCGACCATTGGTACACCTGTGTCTGAGTCCACATCTGCCGTTCCTATAGTCTGACCTGTACTTACCTTCTGTCCTTTAGAAACACTTACACTTCCCATATTATTGTAGACAGTATAGTACTCACCGTGTTTAATCATGATTATTCGCTGACCGTACATTGTTAAAACACTACTTACCTCTCCTGCGAAAACTGCTTTAACGGCTGCGCCACTAGAAGTTTGAATCTTCACAGATATATGTTCCACATTCACATTCCTTCCAACGCTTTCTCCTCCAAAATCCTGCATGATCTTCGCATTAGAAACAGGCCAAGGTAAACTACCACGATTGGATCTAAAATCATTCGAAAGCTTTACCGCCTCTGGTGTACTACGGAGCACTTCTGATTCCGACATTTTCGAACTATTCGTTTTTGTATTACTCTTACCTTTTGTATTCGATGTAGATTCATTCGCTTTGCGGTTACGCTCCGCTGCTGCTTCTGCCGCACGACGTGCCGCCTCAGCTCGTCGACGTTCAGCTTCAATCTCTCTTCTAATGATTTCTTTAATGGCTGCATTAATACGACGTTCTTCTTTTTGCTTTTGCGTAATATCTTTTTTCACCCCACGTTCTGTAACAATCAGATCGCTCAATTGTCCTGAAAAAACAGATCGTTGCTGTGATATGGTTCTCTTTTCATTTTCCTGCTCTTTCATCAAGGCAACCTGTTTATTTCGATCCGCCTGCAATTGAGCGATTTTTTGTTCAATCTGCTTCTTGGTGTTTTCAATATCAGCAGCTTTCAGCTTTCTGGAATCGTTAAACTGTTGTAGGTACTTTACCCGTCTGAACCCTTGATTGAAATCCTTCGACGCAAAAATAAACATCAATTTATTGTATGCATTTCGGTTTCTGAACGCAAACATCACCATCTTCTCATAGTCACGTTTCATCTTTTCCAACTCAGCCTTCAACTTACTTACGGCAGCCGTATTTGCGTTGATATGCTTATTGATGACAGCGACTTCCGAAGTAATGGTATTTATCTTCTGCTCGCGCAAATTAATCTGCTTACTCAATGCTGTCACTTGTTGTTGGGTCAGTGATTTTTCTTTTGCAATCTCTTTGACCGTATTCTGTAATTCAGCAATTTCACGATTGAGCTTCTCGCGCTGTTTTTCAAGTTCAGCCCGAGTCTGTGCCGATGAAATTCCAATCATGAATAGGAAAGCAGCTATACTAAGTATCGTCTTTTTAAAGTTCATTTACAGTACTATTTTTTTGTGTTTGCCATCTTTCTACCCTATCAGTTTACGCTTAACTTTAGCAAACTAATTGCGAAAGTAATAAATCTAATGGAAATAGACAGCTTCTCATCGGATTACTTTATAACGTGACGATACTGAAAAAGGCATTTCGACTGGTTCATTAAAAGTCACTTTGTTGAAATTTATCTCTGTTTTTATCTCTTGGCGGCCATCGGAGATAATCATTTTTAACAGCATCGGAAACTCCTGTCCGGAAGCCATGGCATATTCACCATAATTAGCCTCCAGCAACTGTTTTTTGGAGAGTTGCGCTAATCTAAATTGATAAGGTCTATTGTTATTGTTTAATTTATATAGGAAATCCAGCTCATTCAGTTTACCATCAAGCTGAACAGACATCGAATCCTGTTTAAAGTTTACCTGATCGATATCGGACAGTAGATTCATGGACAGGTTGGCAAGCAATAGATCCTGTAAGTTTCCAAAAGTCAGATCTGGACTGGCAAAACGATATAGATAATCAAATGGTTTAACCATATATTCACTTTGGAATTTATTTAAGATCTGTACACTATCGGGCGTTATCAGCACACGTGCCACTTCGATACCTAATGTAGCAGAAATGGAAATCCAGATTCTCTTGTCTTTCTCTATTCTAATATTCGAAGTGACATCGTAATTGTCCTTTCCAAGGTCAAGACGCATTTTAGCTTTTCCGGAAAAAGTAGAATAATTCAAATTGGTCAAAAAAAGATTTCGTAAGCTATTTTTTTTTGCTTCCCTTGTATTATCCTTTATGATCAATTCATTTTCAGCTTTGAGGTCAGCACCTTTTAGCAGCTTCTTCTTAGAACTACAAGAAGAAAGCAAAAAGACCACCGCACATACCCAAACAATTTTATTCCACATAACTTTTAGTCTCAATCTTCTTTTTCAATTTCAGCTTATTTTCCTCCGTATCCCCCCCTTTTTCTAAAGCTAAGTTCCATTGTTTAATAGCCTCGGTTGTTTTTCCCAGTTTCATTAAAATGTCACCGTAGTGTTCCAGCAAAACCGAAGTTTGAGGATTTGTGTTCTTCAATGCTTTTTGAATCCATACAAGCGCATCCTCATATTTTCCATTCGCGAACAGCACCCAAGCATACGTATCTTCAAAAGTTCCATTATTAGGCTGCAACTTCGTCGCCATTGCTGCATACTTTGTTGCGTCATCAAGCCGTTCTTTTCTTAACGACAAATAGTATGCTAAATTGTTCATAGCCGTCACATTTGTGCTATCCAGCCGAATAGCTTCGATATAAGCAGCGTCAGAAGCTTTATACATTTTAAGGGAGTTATAAATATCGCCTAATCCCCCATAAATATTAGCTTGTAGAAAAGGAGAATCATCCTGCGCATTATTAAGCGCGGCTTCCATAAATTTACGGCTATTATCCATATCCTTTTTCATCAGATAAGCCATACTTGTAAAATAAAGTATAGTTGCATTGTTGGCGACATAATGTAATGCCTCACCACCATGAGCAATTGCCTGATCAAATTCTCCCTTGTCCATATCCAAGCTCATCAACATTCGCCAAGCATCAATCTGATAGGGATTCATACTGACAGCTACGGCTAGGGAACTTTGTGCCGCAGACTTATCGTCTTTCAACCAGAGTACTTGTCCCTTGGCCATATGGCTTTCCGCAATCCGCGGATGAACTTCAACCAAGATATTGGCCAATTCCAAAAGTTGGTCTTTTGTATAGGGGCCTTTCGGATTCAACAAGGTCATTATAATTCGATTCTTATCTGCGAAGTCAACTTTCTTAGATTGAAATCCTTGTTTAAGGGCATCGAAAGATAATTTTATCTTTTTATCAAATCGATAAAGATCTGCCAAATCAAAATAAAGAAAATCCTCCTTTGTCGTCTGAATACCTTTATTAATATAGTCCAATGCAAGCTTCGAATTTTTAGAAAGATTATAAGCCTGAGCCAGCTGACCATACACTTGCGCAAGAGAGGTCCCCTTATCTGCCCAAGGTTTTAACAGATCAATTACAGCCTTATAATTCCCGGCATCGTTTAATAACACGCTACCAACCATATCCAATGTATCTGACGCCGTTGCAATTTCTTTTGTTTTATAGAAATACTCCAGTGCGACATCCTTGTAGCCACCGTTGAAAAGAAGCATAATACGTTCACGTTTGAGCGAAGCGGTATTATTATCATCCTGATCAATCAGCTTATCGAGATAGATTAATGCACTATCAGCGTCGTTTTTACTTTTAAAAGCATCGACAGCAAAACTGAGGTATTCGGGTTTAGATTGGATTCCCAAAGCTTCTTTTATGGCTTCGATCGCACCATCTTGATTTCTCATCTGCGCAAGCAGAATTGCTTTTGTGAAATAGATATCATCGGCTTGCGGATAATCTGCGATTATGGCGTCCAGAGAGTCCATTCCAGGACCAATTTTCCCTTGCTTTAATATCTCCTGTACGTTTTTGAATCGTGCATCGTACGGTTTAGGCTTCTTATCCGTAGACTGTGCGTGCAATGAACCCAGAGCCACAATGAATAAACCAATAAAACTTAAAAAAACTCGTTTATCTAAAAAATTCAATCTCATCTACTTCCGCTATAATAATTTAAAAATTCTTCCTGCAATATACTAACTAATGTAACAATATTCATTCGAGGAAGTTGTAAAAATATTGAGATTAGCGGGGTTCGTTTTAAATTCACCTCGTTTTCAATAAAATAAGTAAAATAGATTTTAAAATATAGAATAATAGATGTACCTTTGCAGACCCTTGTGATAAGGGAAGGAAAAATATTTTAATAAATTATTTAAACAAAAGCAAGTGAATACGTTAAGTTACAAAACTGTCTCTGCCAACAAGAACACCGTTAACAAAGAGTGGATCGTTGTTGACGCTGAAGGAGAGATTTTGGGGCGCTTGGCGAGCAACATCGCGAAAGTAATTCGTGGTAAGCACAAGCCTACATTCACCCCTCACGTAGACTGCGGAGATAACGTGATTGTTATCAATGCGGACAAAATCAAATTGACAGGAAACAAATTGGGCGACAAAGTTTACGTTCGCTACACTGGATACCCAGGTGGTCAACGTTTTGTTTCTCCAAAAGAGTTAATGGCTAAATTCCCGGAGCGCATTATTGAAAAAGCTGTTCGTGGTATGCTTCCTAAAAACCGTTTAGGTCGTCAATTGTTTAAAAACCTTTACGTTTATGCTGGTACTGAGCACAAGCATGAAGCACAAAATCCAAAACCAGTTAAATTTTAAGGAGAATCGACATGTCAACAACTAACACTTCAGGAAGAAGAAAAACTGCTGTTGCCCGCATTTACTTAACTGCTGGTAGCGGAAACATTATCATAAACGGTAAAGACTACAAAGAGTATTTCCCAACATTACCTTTGCAATACATCGCTACACAGTCATTGAACGTAGCTGGTGAATTAGCAAACTTTGATGTAAAAGTAAACGTTAACGGAGGTGGTGTTAAAGGTCAAGCAGAAGCTGTTCGCTTAGCGATCTCAAAAGCTTTGGTTGAACTTAACCCAGAAGTTAAACCTGCATTACGCGCTAAAGGTTTAGTAACACGTGATGACCGTATGGTTGAGCGTAAGAAACCAGGACGTCGTAAAGCTCGTAGAAGATTCCAATTCAGTAAACGTTAATCAAAGGAGGATCAAAAAATGGCAAGAACTACTTATCAAGATTTATTGGATGCAGGTGTGCACTTTGGTCACCTTACACGTAAATGGGATCCGAAAATGGCTAAGTACATTTTCATGGAGCGCAACGGTATCCACATCATTGACTTGAACAAAACTCTTACGAAATTAGAAGAAGCTGCTTCAGCTATCAAACAAATCGTAAAATCAGGTCGCAAAGTTTTATTCGTAGCTACGAAAAAACAAGCAAAAGAGATCATCGCACAACAAGCAAAAGAGGTTAACATGCCTTTCGTGACTGAGCGCTGGTTAGGAGGTATGCTTACAAACTTCGCTACAGTGCGTAAGTCTATCAAAAAAATGTCTAACATTGACAAAATGCAAAAAGATGGTACATACGATGTATTGTCTAAAAAAGAGAAATTGATGATTCAACGTGAACGTATCAAATTAGAAAACCTTTTAGGAGGTATCGCTGATTTGAACCGTTTACCAGCAGCTTTATTCATCATCGATGTGAAAAAAGAACACATCGCTGTTTCTGAAGCAATGAAATTGAACATCCCTACTTTTGCAATGGTAGATACAAACTCTGACCCTTCAAACATTGATTTCCCAATCCCTGCAAATGATGACGCTAGCAAATCGATTAGCTTAATCGCAGGTATCATTGGTCAAGCAATCCAAGAAGGTTTGGACGAGCGCAAACGCGACAAAGAAGAAGAAGCTGAAAAAGATGCTGCTGCTGCTAAAGCAAAAGCTGACAATGGAGAAGCTTCAGAAGCTAAACGTCCTCGCAAAGCGAAAGACGGAGAATAATATTTTTATTCCAAACCGGATGGCGTAGCG
This sequence comes from Sphingobacterium sp., assembly GCA_031286695.1. GTDB lineage: Bacteria > Bacteroidota > Bacteroidia > Sphingobacteriales > Sphingobacteriaceae > Sphingobacterium. The sequence goes on from JAITTY010000021.1 coordinate 37,720, forward strand.
TTAGTTTCTGGAAAAGTTTACTTTTCTTGAGCTAGCCTCTCTGTCCGGTTTTTTGGTTTAACAACACTCGTTTATCAAGGAATGTTAAACTTCATATTAGCTTAACATGTTTTAAGTTAATATTGTACAAATTTCAGTCGTAAATAATAATAAAAAGAAATAAACATGTCAGTACAAATTTCTGCATCAGATGTAAACAAATTGCGTCAACAAACTGGCGCTGGTATGATGGATTGTAAAAAAGCTTTAGTTGAGTCTAATGGTGACTTTGAAGCTGCTGTAGATTACTTGCGTAAAAAAGGCGCTAAAGTAGCTGCTAGCCGTCAAGATCGCGACTCTAACGAAGGTGTTATCATCGCTAAAGCTACTGCTGATGGTAAATCAGGTATCGTAGTTGAAGTTAACTGTGAAACTGACTTCGTAGCTAAAAACGCAGACTTCGTAGCTTTCGCTGAAAAAATTGCAGATCTTGCATTAAACAATAAACCTGCTTCTTTGGAAGAATTAAAAGGTTTGGAACTTGATGGAAAAAACATCGCTGATTCTTTAATCGAGCAAACTGGTGTAATTGGTGAGAAAATTGACGTTTCTAAATACGAAACTATCACTGCTGAAAAAGTTATCGCTTATATCCACGGTAACTATCGTTTAGGTGTATTAGTAGGTCTTTCTGCTGATGCAGCTGGCGCTGAAGAAGCTGGTAAAGATGTAGCAATGCAAATTGCTGCAATGAACCCAATTGCAATTGACAAAGATGGTGTTGATCAAAACACAATCGAGCGTGAAATCGCTATTGCTAAAGAGCAAATCATTGCTGAAGGCAAACCTGCTGAAATGGCGGAGAAAATCGCTCAAGGTAAATTGAACAAATTCTTCAAAGATACAACTTTGTTAAACCAAGAATTCGTAAAAGATTCTTCTAAAAACATCGCTCAATTCTTGGATTCAGTTTCCAAAGGATTAACTGTAACTGCTTTCAAACGCGTACAATTAGGCGCATAAGTTTACAACCATTCTATTCAGAATGGAAATTTTAAAACAGGAGCTATTCGGTGAATAGCTCCTGTTTTTGTTTATATCTCCCCACCATCTATTTCCAAGCTATTTTCCCACGCTTCACCCCGCCTTTCATTTTATTCCAAATTTGTGTAACTTAAGGATACATAAAAACTGGATAACATATGGGCATGTTAAAGGAAAACGCATTAAAAGGAAAACGCATTTTAATTACAGGTGGCGGCACTGGCCTAGGAAAAGCGATGACAGATTATTTCCTCGAGCTTGGAGCATCCTGTCTGATCACAAGTCGTAAAGATGACGTTATCCAACATACAGCAAACGAATTGTCCGAAAAACATCAAGCGCAATGTCTTGCCGTTGCTGGGGATGTCCGCAATTATGAAGATGTCGAACGGATAGTTTCCTATGGCTATGAGCACTTGGGTGGAATAGATGTCCTCATCAACAATGCAGCCGGAAATTTTATCTCGCCAACAGAACGTTTAAGTCACAGAGCCTTCGAATCTGTGATTGGTATTGTTCTCCAAGGTAGCATAAACTATACCCTGGCGCTCGGCAAACGCTGGATTGAAGCCAACGAGCAGAATAAGGCGATACTTAGTATCGTAACAACCTATGCCTGGACCGGCTCAGGCTATGTGGTGCCCTCTGCGACAGCTAAAGCTGGTGTTCTTGCACTCACTAGATCTCTCGCAGTAGAATGGGGTAAAAAAGGAATACGCCTCAATGCGATAGCCCCTGGTCCATTTCAAACCTCAGGTGCCATGGAGCGTCTGCTCCCGGGCGAGCTAGGCGAACTTCTCTCACCTACCAAACGTATCCCCTTGGGCCGCTTGGGCAAACTGGAGGAGCTGACTAACCTCGCGGCCTATCTGGTATCCGATTATGCCAGTTATATTAACGGTGACGTTATCACAATAGATGGCGGCGAGTGGCTTAAAGGAGCTGGAGAGTTCAATGGGCTGGATATTATTCCCGACGATCAATGGGATAATATTGAAAAGATGACCAGAAATGCAAAAAGCACCTAGTAGATATTCTGGTAACAAATAGTTTATATATAATATAATGTAACAATATTTAGGAGGGAAAAAGCAAAGCCTTTGATCCATTTTGCTTAGGTTTGTAATGATTATTTCTCAAATAGGCTCATACGTATGAATTTATCTATCGCTTCTCAAAAAATCAAGCACAAACAAAAAATAGAACTAGCCAAAGCGGGCTTTGATTTTGCGCTAGTTTATATTTCCGAAGGAACACTCGTCTCGAAGGGAAATAATTTAAAATTCCCGAAAGAAAATCTGCTTTTTATGAACAGAGATTCCGAAATACTTGAAACAAAAAAAGATTCAATTGTATCCGCACTTTATTTCTCCAGTTCCTATTTTAAAGACCTCCACTATATACAGCAAAATTTTAGATTGTCCCACAACCCAGTCGATATCTTTCATTCAAAGACTTTATTAAATAAAAGTCTTTCACTAAAAAAGGAAAATAAAAAAATAATTGAACGCGTAATTTCCCTGATTCAACAATATGAACATGAGGAAGCAGTGGTTTCTAGCTTTGTTTTTCACCAGACAATGTCCCTTTTCGCTTTAATCGAAAATATATTGAAGGATCTGGAGCTACCTATTAACGAGTCTTCTGAAATGTCTCAAGAGATCGAGCAATACATCCAGCAGAATATTTATTTTCCCGATAAACTGCAAATAAAATCTATCGCAGATCAGTTTCAGATATCGGCAAATTATTTTGGTGCATTTTTTAAGAAAAGATATTCAAAAAGCTACAAAATCTACATAGATGATATTCGTATTGAACTAATTGAAGACAGATTAGCTTCGAATAGATACAGCATGAGACAAATTGTAGAGGAGCTAGGGTTCAACGATGAAAGTCACCTGACCAATTTCTATAAGAAAAAGAGGAATATTACACCCAGCTCTTATAAAAAATCTAAAAATAGTGCCTAATTGTCAAGTTGGATTATACCATTAAGATCATGATTTAAAGAACGTTGAATAGCGTCGTCCAATATAAGAATCTTCTTCCCTTGAAAGGTAGCAGTATCATTACTATCAAATTTTGAACGGTCAGCATTCAAAGACTCTAATTTCATGGGGAAATAAATTGGATTCTCATCTTCAGCGCGCCCGATGGTCAATAAAATATTGTAGCCTTGTAGGCGTAAACTCTGTAAAGTCTGATAATTTAAACGCTTGAAGATCATAATTCCTATTTTAAAATAGAACAAAGATACAATTACATTGTTTGGCTACTTCGATCATTTTTTTGTGTTTTTATTTTTCAAATAAGCCCTCAGATTTCTAATCGTCTAATACAGCAGGAGTAATCGTTTTGACAAATAAATCCAAAACTTTTTATTTTGAGAACTGTTTTACATATGAATAAAAATTAGCAGGATTATGTCGAAAAAAGAACGTAAAAATGGGAAAGTCGAAGAAGATTATCCTGATATGGAACAGGACCTTGCTTTTAATGAAGAGCTTGACAGTTATGAAATGGACGTCGATGACAATGATCCAGACTATGATCACCCCGCTGATTACGATACAATAGCTGAGGGCGCTGTCGATGACGATTCAACCTATGACGATTCAAATCCTTTTGTAGGAGACGAATATGCAACTCAAGATGAACTCGAAGAGGAGGATCTTGATGATGCAAATATGCGAATCGAGACTTTTAGCCATGAAAAGCTCTCGCCATTAGATAAGAAATTGGCCGAGAATGAAGAAGATTTGAGAGATGACCTCGATGAAGAAGGATATCCAAAAAATGACAGGTAGTTTTCCAAAAATAAATATTGCGAAAAAAGGGACCAAAAGGTCCCTTTTCTATTAGGTAATCAATTAGACTTTTTTCAGATATTCAATCTATGTACCATTCAATTATAAACTAATAACTCCAGATTTTTATGTAAGTTTACTTTGAAGATTATAATTATATGGAAAGTATATTACCCCTCATTCGTATTGTTGACCTAAAAAAATCATACGGAACAAAGGAAATATTAAGAGGAATCAATTTAGATATATTCCCAGGCCAAGTCATCGGATATATAGGCCCAAATGGCGCCGGCAAGTCCACTACTGTTAAAATACTAACAGGGCTGATCGAAGATTTCACGGGTACTGTAGAGATTAATGGCATCAATATTCAAAAAGATCCACTTGCGGTGAAGGCATTGCTGGGCTATGTCCCTGAAAATGCTGAGTTGTATGAAGTCCTGACTCCTATCGAATATTTAGATTTTGTAGGTAAGCTGTACGGAATGGAAGACAAAATCATTCAGGAACGCTCACTAAAGTTATTGGGTGCCTTCGGTCTTGAACCCAATGCAAATAATAGAATGGATACCTTCTCCAAAGGAATGCGCCAAAAAGTACTTCTTATTTCAGGTATTATACACAATCCCCAAATTATCATTCTGGACGAACCACTATCTGGCCTTGATGCCAATGCGGTTATATTTGTTAAGGAACTCATTTCTTTGCTTGCAAAGGAAGGAAAGACAATTTTCTATTGCTCGCATATGATGGACGTTGTTGAAAAGGTCTCCGATCGAATTTTACTGATAAGCCAGGGAAGTATTATTGCCGATGGTACTATTGAGGAATTAAAATCCGACCCCAACGAATCGTTAGAACATATATTTGCGAAATTAACCAATAATGACAGTAGCGCGTTAGATGCTTCAAATATCATTACAGCAATACAATAACATGGAAAAATTCATCTTACGGTTTATTCTTCTTTTCCGTGGCATCTGGAAAAGTTTAGGAATTAACTATGAACAATTTAAGGTCATTTTAGAAACGAAAATGACTTTAGAAAATAGAAAACCTATTAGCTTCCGGAAGCGCAACTCAGGCAAATCCTCTTCTTCCTCCTCCATTTTACAATTTGTATTATATCTCATATTCGGCTTGATATTCATGGTCATTATTTTATCAATTCCAGATAGATACTTGTCCGTTTCGATTATGCTACTAAGTTTTATCAGCATGCTGAGCATTACGTTGGTTTCCGATTTTTCTCCTATACTGTTAGATACGCGGGATCAATATATCATTATGCCAAGACCGGTCGATGATAAGACCTTAGCTATTTCTCGAATTACTTTTATTGCAATTAAGCTCTTTAATCAAGTCATAGCTTTAACTTTGCCGGTACTTATCTATGTCGCATTCGACTGGGATATAGGCGCTGTCCTTATTTTATGCTTACAGCTTATACTAAGTACATTAATCGCGCTAATATTTGTCAATGGATTTTATCTGATTAGCATCAAATATCTCCCTATACAAAAGTTTAAAGATGTTATTACTTATATACAGATCGGTCTCTCGCTGGTTCTTTTCCTCTCCTATTATGTCGGTCCAAATTTGATCCAATCTATTGTAGAATCACATTTAACCATGGAACAGCTTCGATTCCTTTGGCTATTCCCAAGCACATGGATCGCATCTTTTCAGCCGCTGATCTTTGGGGACAGCAGTTTGCCAATTATCGTCTTATCAGCACTAGGTATATTAGCTCCTCTTGGAGGCATCTATGCTTGTAGCAAACTATTTTCACGAGGATTTAATGCCAAAATAGCTGCGCTCGCAAGTGCCGATAACCTTCCGAACGATACTTCGCCGATACCCCGGGATAATACAATCAAATTGCCTTTATATAAAAAGTTTGCTGCAAAAGTATGTTCATCTCCGGTTGAAGAGGCCGGATTTAGTATTGTATGGCTTATAAGTTCGAAAACAAGAGAATTTAAACAGCAGCTTTATCCCTCATTGGCCTATCTGCCTATTTACTTTGTTTTTCTATTTCTACGTACAGGAGATGATCTTCCCATGGCCGGGAAAATACTAAAACTCAGAGATTCAGGTCTGTATATAGTTATGTTTTATCTTTCTTTGCTCACGATATTAACCGTCTTTCACCTTATTACCCAAAGTAATAAATATAAAGCCGCCTGGATATACCACATAACACCTATACAAAAACCGGGGCAATTAATGACTGGCGTTCTTAAAGCATGTCTTATTAAATATGTTTTGCCATTCAATATCCTGTTTCTTTGTATCTGCATACCCCTATTTGGGATCTCTTCTCTTAATGATCTATTATTGTCATCTGCAATCGGTGGCATAGAAAGCATTCTAGTTATGCTTTTCCTTGTTAAAAATTATCCATTTTCAAAAGCAAATCAATCCAACTCAAAAACAGTAACAAATCTACTGATATTAGGGCTATTGGGGATTTTGGGCTATTTACATAAAACAATCTTCCATTATGAAACTTTAATTTGGGTCTTAGCCGGACTCGGTTGGGTCGTGTTCTTTTTAATGTTAAAATACTTACAGAAAGAGGATTGGAAAAGCCTAGCTTACGAAGACAATTAACAATCTAGAAAAAAAAGCTCCACTGGTGGAGCTTTTTTTCTTGATCTTTAAAAATCTGAGCACAAAATGTATTCAAGCTTCTATTCTGTTATCTCTTATTTATTCGTCCTTTAAATTGGCTAACACCATCCATGAAAACTTCAACGATTATTCTTCCCGAAGGTAAGTCATTCAGATCATAGTTCAGGACAGCCTGCTGGATGGATTTGTATACGTGCTTTTGCCACAATACACCATCGACCATAATCAGCACAGTCATCTCACTTTTTTTATTAGACACTACGCTTAACTGAGTCTTATCGACAACCGATCTAGGATAAAGTGAAAATGCATACTGTGCCGAAGTCGTGTCTAGCTCAAATCCACTCTTCGCGTTGAAGCTGAACATTTCACCATTGCCACAGTCACTTTCAAAACTATGGATAAGGTTACCTTTCAGATCAAAAATACGTAGATGGCCATCGCCATTTTCGGGCTGCGCCCAAAATTGCAGTCCATTTCCGGCCGTATCAATTAGGGAGAGCGAATAATTCCCCTCCGTCAGGTGTAAAGTATCTCTATAAATCGTTGCGGCAGTCAATTGCGATGCATTTTTGCGAAAAACTGTATCCTGCTTTGCATCGACCAGAAAGATATGGTTATCTGCAGGTTTATTGTTCGTAAGAAACTCTAAAACAAAATCAGTCGGGAATTTTTGTGGAGCTGAAAAGACACTTTGTGCCTTATTATCTGCGGACCATGCATCGGTCTTGCCATTAGGTTTTAAAAGTGATACCGAAAACACATTCTTGCCATCCTTTTCAGCTATTTCACCAGGCAAGATCACTTCGGCAACTTGATTAAAAGAAAGATTACCTTTCCAATGAAAAGTTTTGGATGGAAATCCATTTGTTCCATAAACAATGGTCAAGGATCGAATCGGATCAGAACCCAAATTTCTAAAAGAGATCCTTGGGCCAGCACTCGCCGGATTTAATCTAGAAAAACGCTGTTCATCACTTGGAACCATTATTGACTCTACTGCAACATCTACTTTTTCTTTGGGTGCTGAATATTGAAACAGATAAGCAGATATATTTTCGACAGCCTGTACATTATCTGTCGCCGTATAGGGTTCCATCTGCAGGGCAACTTTATGCGTACCAACCTTGGTAAATACATCAATAAAATCAGGTTGCTGCAAATCTCCAGGGCACCAATATGCGCGATCATGTACCCAGGTACCACCTTGTGGATAAAGGGGATTACCACCGCATTTCTTCCACATATCACGCCGATCCACTGTCTTTCCATCTAACGTTAGTTCGCGCCATCGGCTACAGAATTCGCTACAGCCACGCGGTTTATCCATACCGTGTCCTGTATGCTGAATACGTATTCTACTCAATGCAGCTCCCGGATTCAAGGTATATGTTATCGGCAACAAATGCTCCTCGATCTTCTCGTTGGCATCTCCATATTTATAAGCTTTATTCCAAAGGGGTGTGATACCAAGGGGTGTAACAACTGGTGGGCCTGACAAAATTTCAAAATCCACGGTAAGCGCCCAACCGACAGTTTTGTCCTCAAAACCAGAATGGGTATAGACAATTTCCACACTATCCCGTAGAAAAGGAGCAAAATCAGTTACATCGACTTGCCACTTCCAACTCCAACCTTTATTGTAGATGCTACCATATGGCGTAAGCATTCTTCCTAATTCATAATTTAGCGCAGGTCCATCCTTACCTCCTTTACGACGCAGTATAATATGATCCAAATAATCCCAATGCGCCGTGCGTAAACTATCTGGACTCCCTAATGTGACAAACATGGTTATCTTTCTTATGGGATCGTTATCTTTTGGAAACACCCCCCAGGCTGGATAGGAATTCTCACCTTTTTGTGCATCACAGACAATAGTCTTACGTTGATGTGTGATGACATGGCTTGTTATTGCCTGTTGTGCCAAAACATGATAGCAGATAAAATAGCAAAATAGGGTCAGTATAGATCTTATATTCATTCATTAAAATATTACCCAGGAAACAATACAAAGATCGATGTACTCTTGTCAACGGCGAAAAAAAGGTATTGCGGTAAAAAGGAAATACATTCAATCATAAAAAAAGCATCAGTCTTAACAGACTGATGCTTTTAGTAGCGGGGAGCAGAATCGAACTGCCGACCTTTGGGTTATGAATCCAACGCTCTAACCATCTGAGCTACCCCGCCGTTTCGGTATGCAAATATACCACTTCATGCGTCAATTCAAAAGATTTTTTTATTTTTTTACTAATTATGTCACTTTAAAACCCTTTGCTAAACGCAACAAACTCATTTTTAACTAAGTAAATTTATTGCCAAAAAACAGAATATAAAGCCAAAAAAGTTGGTGAAACTAAAAACAAGATATTTATCAAAAAACGGGGCAACTTTTCACAAAAAAACTTGCAATAACAAAATAAATATGTATTATTACAAATAATAAGTTGATGCAGTAAAAAGCAATTTTGGAAGAGATTTGTAGCGGGGAGCAGAATCGAACTGCCGACCTTTGGGTTATGAATCCAACGCTCTAACCATCTGAGCTACCCCGCCATTTTGGGAATGCAAATATAGCTTATTTTTGATTTAAACAAACTAAAATTTAAAAAAACATTTATATGGCAGATAAAATAAAATTCCATCTAGAATATATCATCAACTCTTCACCTAGAATTTTATTTCCGTATTTGCAAGAACCAAACGAATTGGCGCAATGGTTTGCAGATGATGTAAACTATAAAGACACCGTTTATACTTTCATTTGGGATGATGAACCTCATCGAGCAAAAATTGTGGCATCGAGAGAAAATAAATCTGTACGCTTTAAATGGCTCGATGACGATCCCTATTATTTCGATCTGGAGATCGATCAAGACGAGCTAACGAATGATGTTGCTCTTAAAATAACAGATTACGCTAAAGAAGAAGACCTTGAAAATAGAAAATTAATTTGGAAAAATTCAATAGTCTATCTTCAAAGTGTTATAGGTGCATAAAAAAGCCTATCTTTGCAATATATTTCTAGGAAGGGCTCCTATAGGAGCTTCTTCTCTGGAAGATGCTTTAATGTAAAGGCATCAATTTGCTTTGCGTCACGGATGAAAAAAGTTCATTTACTTATTCTTCAAGCTTTCATAAAACCATTCATTGTCACATTCTTTATTGTGATGTTTGTCTTATTAATGCTTTTCCTATTCAAATACATTGATGATTTGATTGGCAAAGGATTTGAATGGTATACAATCATGGAGTTAATTGGTTATCAGTGCGTTGTTCAAATTCAGATGGCAATGCCTTTATCCATGCTTCTCTCTTCCATTATGACTTTCGGAAATCTGGGTGAAAGCTATGAATTGGTTGCGATCAAGGCGGCTGGGGTATCTCTACGCAAAGCGATGACTCCACTATTTGTCCTCGTTGCCATCTTCGCAACAAGTTCTTTCCTATTCTCTGACTATATTCTTCCCGTCGTGAATTTGAAAATGGGAACCTTACTTACAGATGTCCGTAATAAAAAGGCGGATTTCCTGATTAAGCCCGGAATCTTTAACAATACTATTCCAGGTTACTCCATTCGCGCCAAAGGAAAAAACAAAGAAGGAACAATTCTTTACGACCTGATGATCTATGACCATCGTGGTGGCAATACGGCCAACAATGTGCTTATAGCTAAAGAGGGCTATATCTATAACTCCCCAGACAACAATTATATGATCCTAAAACTTAAGGATGGTATACGTTATGAGGAAGCTCGGACAAAAAACTCCAAAACCTACGACCCACGTCAGCAATTTACCCGATTTAAGTTCAAGGAAACGGAACAAAAATTTGATATGGGCAGTTTCCAACAGGGCAAAACAGATGAAAATCTTTTCAAGAGCCATCATGCCATGTTAAATTTGAAACAGTTGGATATGTACATCGACTCCAACCATATCAAAATAGACAGTATGGGCAAAGCAATCACCCGTACATTAGATACCCGATATAATATCTATTCGAAATATTTTAGTGCCAATCAACCCGGACAGCCAAAAGTCAAAGAAGCTAAAATCAAGCCTTTTAAAAATTTGCTCACAGACCTGGTACCCCAGGAGCAGCGTTCTCAGATCACGATGAATGCGTTAAACCAGCTTAATTATTTAAAAGAAGATCTAAATGGCCGTACACTTGAGTTTAAAGATTACAAATCGAAAGATATTCGCTATCGTATTGAATGGCATCGCAAATTTACCCTAGCTGTCTCCTGTCTTTTATTATTTGCTATAGGAGCACCGCTAGGAGCCATCATCAGAAAGGGCGGCCTCGGTCTTCCTGTTGTTATGGCCATTATTTTCTTTTTGATCTACCATATTATCTCGACAGTAGCAGAAAAAACGGCTAAAGATGGTGCCATATCATCAGCCGTAGGCATGTGGATGGCTATTATTGTCTTAACACCATTGGCCGCTTTTCTAACATACAAGTCAACAACAGATTCCGCCTTATTTGATATTGATCAATATAAATTAAAAGTAGAAGCCGCTTGGAAATGGATTAAGGAAAAGCTTGCAAAAAAGAATAAATTAAAAGAGTCACATTAGATTGTGACAACGCTATTATAAATAAATTTAGATTCTACACTAACTTTGTACCAATTACAATATATCAATAAATGGATTTCAAATTAAACACGATCGAAGAAGCGATCGCTGATATACAAGCAGGAAAAGTAGTAATCGTCGTGGATGACGAAGATCGCGAAAATGAAGGAGATTTTGTCACTGCTGCCCGCAATGCGACTCCCGAAATCATCAACTTTATGGCAACCCACGGCCGTGGATTAGTATGCGCACCAATTACCAAAGAAAGAGCAGATGCTTTACACCTCGATTTAATGGTGGGACAAAATACCGCAGTATATGAAACGAACTTTACAGTTTCCATTGACCTGCAGGGATATGGCTGTACAACTGGAATTTCTGCATCAGATCGCTCAAAAACAATTAAAGCAATGATCGATCCTAATATTCATTATGAAGAATTAGGTAGACCAGGACATATTTTCCCGCTAATAGCAAAAGATGGTGGCGTATTACGTCGTACAGGACACACTGAAGCTACAGTTGACCTTGCTCGATTAGCAGGATTTGAACCAGCGGGTGTATTGGTTGAAATTCTAAAAGAAGATGGTGAAATGGCCAGACTTCCGGAACTAATGGAAGTTGCTAAAAAATTTGATTTAAAGATCATTAGTATTGAAGATCTCATTGAATATCGTCTTAAGCATGATTCTTTAATCAATGAAGAAGTCACTGTTAATATGCCAACGCAATTTGGTGATTTTAAAATGAAAGCCTTTACACAAAAGGACACTGGCGAACAACATTTAGCGCTTTACAAGGGAGAGTGGAATGAAGATGAGCCTATTTTAGTACGGGTGCACAGCTCTTGTGTTACAGGTGATATTTTTGGTTCTTGCCGTTGTGACTGTGGCCCTCAATTGCACAAAGCAATGGAAATGATCCAGCAAGAAGGCAAAGGTGTTATTGTCTATATGAATCAAGAAGGTCGCGGTATCGGACTGATCAATAAGCTACATGCTTACAAATTACAAGAGAGCGGCTTGGATACGGTAGATGCCAATGTGCAATTAGGATTCAAGGCTGATTTAAGAGACTACGGTGTAGGAGCCCAGATTCTTAGAAATCTTGGTGTCACCAAGATGCGCCTGATGTCAAATAACCCAACAAAACGAGCAGGCTTAGTTGGCTATGGTCTTGAAATCGTAGAAAATGTGCCCATTGAAATAACTGCAAATCCCTTTAACGAAGAATATTTAAAAACTAAAAGGGATCGTATGGGGCATACAATCATGAAAAATCTATAAAAACTTTCAAAAAAGCGGTGTCAAAAAAACACCGCTTTTTCTTTGGACTATAGCTGAACAAGCTTCCCTCATAGTAACAATTGTTCTCTTTTTATGATCTTGCAATGGCAGTACTTTCAATAAATAGAAGTAACTTTATACTATGGAACAACAAGGAAGACATATCATCTTTTTCGATGGTGATTGCTTGATTTGTAATCGCTTTGTTCAAATACTATTAAGGATAGATCGCAAAAAGAAATTCTTATTTAGTTCCTTGCAATCTGAATTAGCACAGCGTGCGCTAACAAATATTCCCAAAAACATTGACTCCATCGTTTACTTCTCTTCAGCAGGTTGCTATATCAAAAGTGAAGCTGTTCTCAAGATCTGTAATCAATTGGGCTTCCCTTACACTGCATGCTATTTATTCAAGATCTTACCACTCAAGTGGAGAGATGCACTTTACGATTACTTTGCCAAAAACCGTTATCGATGGTTTGGAAAGAATGAATCTTGTGCCATACCGACGAAGTCTGAGCGACAAAGATTCATTTAACAAGGCAACAATCATATGAAGGTGAAGTTTAGCAAACTTCAAATTTTATTTGTGACCATTAAATTTACATCGATGAAAAATACACTTTTAATTGACAGTGCCTATATCAATGGGAAATTTATTACATCAAAACATACTTTTGACGTGGTAAATCCTGCAACAGGAAAAGTTATTGCTTCGTTGCCCGATCTAAAAGTAATTGATTGTACGAAGGCTATAATTGCTGCGGACAAAGCTTGGAGAAGCTGGAAAAACATAACGGTAACGGAACGTTGCAACATCGTCCGTAAATGGTACGATCTTATTCAACAACATAAAGATGATCTTGCAGAGATCATGACCTTAGAAAGTGGTAAGCCTTTGAACGAATCTAAAGTTGAGGTTGATTACGGCAGTTCCTTCATAGAATGGTTTTCGGAGGAAGGAAAAAGAGCTTATGGAGAAACGATACCTTCTCTTAAAAAGGGAAATAGAATGCTGACAATTAGACAAGGTGTTGGCGTCGTAGCTGCAATCACGCCATGGAATTTCCCTTTAGCCATGATTACCAGAAAAGTCGCTCCAGCATTGGTCGCAGGCTGTACTGTTGTTCTAAAACCAGCCTCCCAAACCCCATTTTCTGCTATTGCATTAGCCAAACTAGCGGAAGATGCAGGCGTACCTAAGGGTGTGTTTAATGTCATTACGGGAAAAGACAGCGCTGGTATCGGAAAGGAACTAGCAACGAATGATCTAGTCAGAAAATTGTCCTTTACAGGTTCAACCGAAGTAGGGAAAACACTTATTGAACAGTCAGCCTCAAACATCAAAAAAGTATCTATGGAGCTCGGTGGTAATGCCCCATTCCTAGTTTTTAATGATGCCGATATTGACACTGCTGTAGAAGGTGCTCTCGCCGGCAAGTTTAGAAACTCCGGGCAGACATGTGTATCTATTAATAGATTTCTAGTTCAAGAAGATGTTTATGATGAGTTTGCGATGAAACTTACACAGGCCGTTAGTAAACTGAAAGTTGGCAATGGGCTTGATAAAGGTGTTCAGGTCGGTCCGCTCATCAATGCAAAAGGATTAGAAAAAGTACAACATCATGTACAAGATGCCTTAAATCACGGCGCAGAATTGGCTACAGGAGGTAAGTTAATCAAAGGCCTGTTCTTCCAGCCTACTGTTCTGACCAACATTCCCAAAGAAGCACTTATATTCCGGGAAGAGACCTTTGGCCCAATCTGTGCCCTTTTCAGTTTCAAAACAGAAGAAGATGGGATAGCAATGGCCAACAACACCGAATTTGGTCTGGCCTCCTATTTTTATAGTACAAATGTAAATCGCTGTTTTCGGGTTGCTGAACAACTTGAAGCCGGTATGGTAGGTGTCAATACAGGTCTTATTTCAAACGCAGCCGCACCTTTTGGTGGGGTAAAACAATCAGGTGTCGGTCGAGAGGGATCGAAACATGGCTTGGATGAATATATGGAGTTAAAATATATCTGCTTCGGTGGAGAATAAAAGGAGCGAATGCTCCTTTTATTTTTTTAGAAAATCCATTAATTTTTCCCGTGTTGAACTAAATGATAAAGCATCCCCTACTTTCTCATAATTTTGCTTATCTACACAAGTCGGATAAGCATATTTTGCAAAGGTGAGCTTATTATCATCCCGTATAAACAATTCCATTAAATCGACAATTTCGGAAACACGAAGCCGCATATCTTTTAACTCCTGAGCGGCTATTGCGAGTCGATCTTGATCATTTTCTTTCTGATTCAACAAATCGTTTAATCGATTGGAATCTGTTTTATTCATCTGATTACTGTCAAATTGATTGTTATCCTCATTCTCCAGATATCCGCTGTCGTTTTCTGCACGGTTGCGATAAATCTCACGATCTCCTGATTGTCGATATTCATCGTCGTTCCCCTGTACATTATCCGATCCATCCCGGTTATTATAGGGTAAATCTTGCCGATAATTGTCCTTATTATAACGTCCAATAGGATTCATAGATTCTAAAATAATTCCTCTATTTCCACGTCTGCTGCTGACAGAAAATACAACATCCATATATTGTCCATTTCGATTAACAAGCTGAACACCGCTTCCATTGAGCGTACGCCGCTGACGATCAGCAAATACGATCCGTAAATCATAACGTGGACTTGTCAAATTGGCCACACGGAGATCCGCAGAAGCTCTATTATTGTACAAAACGTTATTGATATAAAGAAAAAAAGGAGCATCTGTAGAATAGATATTTAGAGCTCCGCCGACAGGCCTATATCGCTGTGCAAATCCAGCTGTTGCGACAACGAGCAACAAGACCATAACCAAAATTTTTCTGTACATAATCCTCTTCAATTTATAATCGTTCGACTACAAAGAATATAAAAGGATTAAGAAAACAGAGAATTTAACATTTTGTTATGCTTTCTTGTTCCGGTACTTCTTATAAAGTTTTACGGCCATCATTAAAGCGATAGATAAAATTAAGAGCCCCAAAACACCAAAAATCCAGTTCAGGGCTGATTTTAAGACAACAGTAAAAACAATTGCGAATAATAAAACTGTCGCAACTTCATTAAACAAACGGAGATTTGTTGAAGTTAATTTGGATTCTTTACGACTTAATTTGAACATGATCTTCTGACAGGTAAAATGATAGATAATCATTCCCAGAACGAATGTCAGTTTTACATGCATCCAGCCCATGGATAATAAACCAGGGGAGTAGCATAACATAACTAGTGCGGAAAAAACTGTGATGTACATTGCAGGAGTAGTAATAACCCACCACAATAATTTTTCCATCTTACTGAATTCTTTATGCAAAACATCAAAAGCTTCCTGACTCTTATCCTTAGCTTCCGTATGATATATAAAAAGTCGAGGCATATAAAAGAGACCCGACATCCAACAGATTACAAAGATAATATGAACCGCTTTCGCATACAAATAGACCATAGTTACAAAAATAAGAAAAGTTAATAGCAAACAAGACGTTCAATTGCCAATTGCATAAATCTTACATCCAATACACAAAAATTGAATTTTCCACCTATTGAAGCGGGTTTTTAAACGAGATCAAAAAGGATGGCTAAAAAACGACAGATCCCACAAAAAGCGAACGATTTGTGAGATTTGACGTCTTATTTTCTTTGTGAAGTAGTTTTTAATTCTTTATATAACATAAAAAGATGTGCCGCAGACCAACTAAAGTGCGGTGCTTTTAGTCGCTTACCTGTACGAGCCTCATAATTTTCATGAATTGGTTCATTCGTGGACAGCCCATCAAGCCGTTCGAAAACCTGTTTTGTGTACATATCCGCCTCTTCTTCATACCCATATTTCCTTAATCCGGAAATAGCAAAATAGACTTGGTCAAGCCAGATGGGTCCCCGCCAGTATCCACGGTCCATAAATTTAGGATTGTCCAGGGCCGCAGTAGGAAAAGGGATAAATGATGCAAATTTCGCAGAATCTTGCATCACATGAATTACAGCCTGAGCTTGTTGTGCATCAGCCAGCCCTGTCCACAATGGAGACCATCCTTCGGGGCCAAAACAGACAATAAACTCCCCATCTAGTTTGCGATCAAAATAATACCCTTTCTCCTTATTAAAAAAGTAGTCCATGGCTGGGTAAGGTTTTCCGCTTTGACCAAATGGGACATGGAGAAGTGCTGAAAAACGTGCTAAATATCGGCGTTCCAACTCAAGGTAAGCATGTAATTCCACAGATTCCTGGTTCATACTCCACGCTCCTTCCCGGTTATAAAGCATTTCTGTACTATCATAGCGGATCGCATTGTCCATGCCGCTTTCCCATTTTGCTGCCTCTAATGTACCG
Source organism: Sphingobacterium sp. (assembly GCA_031286695.1). Taxonomy (GTDB): domain Bacteria; phylum Bacteroidota; class Bacteroidia; order Sphingobacteriales; family Sphingobacteriaceae; genus Sphingobacterium. Next base: position 54,446 of record JAITTY010000021.1, read on the forward strand.
TCTGTAGCTCCATATTCACAGATACCATTTTTATTATGATCGCGATATTGGAACCACCAATTATGATATTTAATAAGCTTATCGTACATCTCCCTAACAAAAGTAAGATCATGATCAGCTTCATAAATTTCATTGACAGCCCATGCGGCTAACGGAGGTTTCGAGTCGCGGTAGTTATTCTCCCGGTGATCTGTATAAATACAGTCGGCAATCATCCCTACACTATCTTGAAAGTCAAACATTGCACGCACTTGGTTTTTTGCTAGCGTTGGATCGATATGTGCAAGTGCCACAGCGTGTTTCCATGAATCCCAGGCCCAAAAACCAACGAAGTAATCCGCAACATGGGAAGGTACAACTCCATCGTGTTTCAGCTCTTTTTTTGCACTTCGCCAATTGCTCATCAGCGTAATCATACTTTTTACCATAATACGATGCTCTTTCATCGTTAATTCCGGACGGATATTTGTCATGATATATTTGGTCCAGCGATCTGTGTGTTGCCCGCTCAATTGTTTTATATGCTGAAGTGCGACATTTGCGTCCGATATTGCCTTCTTTAAGTCGATGGGGTTTGCATAATGAGCAAGGACAATATCGGCATCCCCTTTATCCAAACAGACTTCATATTTACGCTGATCAGAATAAATTTTTAAACGATCCTTAAAAGCTAAGATTAAAAGCTCCCCTGTAGGCAGTTTGCTCCACAATGTATTACCATCCAGATTCCATATTCCTCTACTGAGTTCACCACAGGCCCAGAGGATTTTCGAAGATTTATTGCGCACATGAAGAATTGCTGTGGTGGATGACACCAGTTTTATTGTCTGCTCCACTTCCATATCTTGGTTTCTTAAACGCATCCATAATCGATCAGGGTAATAACAGCTACTGTCACGAGTCAAAGAAAACTCTTCCTTCTCTTTCATTGAAGTGGTCCTTATTTGAATGATCGCATTACTCAGCCAAGAACGAGCATCTAAATCAAAAGGGCCACAGAAACCTGTTACCTGCTTATCTTCATGAATTCCAAAGCCAATCCATGCTCCTCGATCGGTATAAAAAGGTTTAGTTCTACGGGACGATCCTTCCGGTTTCTGCTCAACTTGAAGCAAACCACCATAATTATCTAGTTGACTAGTCTTCATAGACTTGCAACTACCTAGTATTAAACAAACAATAATAACAATTAATATACTATCTATTCTTTTTCTCATAAATAACAAAAAAATGTAACTAAAAACGGAACACTTAAGTCCACGATAATACCATGTACAATAGCGATGACAACATAATTTTTGCCAGCGTATTGTGTGATAATGGGTAAGGCTGTATCCATGCTTGTCGCCCCTGCAACTGAAATTGGTGCCAGTGGACCAAACCAGCGTCTCGACAAAGGTGCTGTCAATAGTGCTATTAACTCACGCATAAGATTTGACATAAGCGCTATTGTCCCCAGTGCTACTCCCTTATACTGTGTAATAAATATACTGGACAAAGAATAATATCCGAATCCGGATCCTACGGCCATGCTCTCCGAAGCGCTCCAATCTTGCATAACCAGACTAAGGATTAAAGTACCTAACAAGGTGCCGACGATGGTTCCCAAAGGAACAAGAACGATGTTTAGGTTCACCTTTTTTAACGATAAAAGCAACTCACGGTCATAACCAATGGTAATTCCGACGAAAAACATCAAAACATAGAGAACATAGGTATTCCATTCTTCCTTTAATAAATCAGAGGGGATTATATCCCATAGGCCCGAGAGAACGCCAACAGCAAAGAAAGCCAGAATAATCAAACTACCTTTCATACTTGCTAAAGAATAGACGATAAATGAGCCAAGAAAAAAATGTACTCCCAACTACTCCTGCCAAGGTTATCAAAAGAGCCTGCAAGCCCAATGTATCGAGGTTAGCAACTATTCTTGGATTTTGTCCCACTTCTCGTCCTAAGAGAAATAGCAGTGTAAAAATCACTATACGAATTAAATGACTCGTATGTTTAAGAATAGGAACGGACCGTAGCCCAATTCCTATTCCCACACCTAAAAGCATAATAAAAAAAACCGTAAGCATTAACCTAATTAATTTTGTCATTCGATTTGACTTCCAACAATGGAACAGGATAAAAATTATTTTTCGTTGGATCGAAGCTATTTCTTCCAACGGCCTGTAAGGCCTCTTTCGCCTTTCCCCATCTCCGTAGATCATAAAAACGTGTATTTTCTAAGGCAAACTCAACAATACGTTCGTGTTCAATGCGCTGCTTCACGTCAGTTGCAGAAAGATTCAAAGGGAGCGCGGGCATATCTGCACGTTGCCTTACTTGATTAACCAACGGAATGGCATCCGCAGGTCGGTTCCGCTCATTTAACGTTTCGGCAAGCAACAACAGGACATCCGCATACCGCATCAATGGCAGATTAACCGATGTTCTCGATTTGTTCAAATCTGTAAGCGTTTTTGGCAGGTATTTTCTAAAACTAGCGCGACCAGAACCTTTACCAAAAATCTCATCATAGCTATAACCGTAAACACCTCCTTGCTGAATATCATTAAAGAACGGATCTTCACAAAATACAGTCTGGTACATGCGTGAATCATAACGTCCTGTCGTAGCAATCTTTCCTTCTTTTCTAAATTCACTCAATAACATCTTACTGGGCAAAATTTCATCCCATCCCCCCAGCTCTCCTGTGGCAATCCATTTATGAAGCGCGGTTCGATAATTCGCACCATTTGCCGTATTATCCGTAAATTGAAGTTCAAAAATAGATTCCTTACTGTTTTTATTTGTTCCATCAAACATCGATAAGAAATTCTTTTCCAAACTATAACCGGACACAGCCTTGAAGGCAAGCTCTGCCTTAGCAAGCAATTCATCCTTTTTCGCTGTGTTCTCATAAGCCAAAGTCAGATAACTATAACCGAGATATGCATTTGCGGCCCCTTTTGTTGCACGTCCGATATTTACGGATTCCTGTTTTAACGGTAAATTTCCTACTGCTGCCTCCAAATCTTTTATAATAAAATCCCAAGCCTCCTCACGAGTAGACAAGGCTTTATTGATCTGACTCTCGCTTGTTATATATTGGTCGCGGATAATAATTTTCTCCCAGTTAAGGATTAATTTCAAATGATAATAGGCTCGCAAGAATCTCGCCTCTGCAATAATCTGTCCTTTCTTAGTAGCATCCATTTCAATAGCTGCGGTTTTCTCAATGACCTGATTTGCATAAGTTATCCCTTTATAAGCCTTGCTCCAATAGCTTGTAAATTGACTATTTCCATTCGTATAGGTAAAATTATAGAGTTCCACCCAGGTCTGATAGTTCAGCGCATCACTACCGATTTCACATATATCCTCACGATAAGCTTCCACAGGGAATTTTACCTCAGCAAACTCCCAGACATCTGTAGCCGCTTCCAATTGAGAATAAGCCGCTGCCAAACCCGCCTCAGCATCTTCTGCATTACGCCAAAAGTTTGTTGAAGTAAGTTTATCTGGGGAGGATAAATCCAATCTATCACTGCAGGATAAGGTTGTACTTAATGTACAAGCTATACAAATGATCCATCTAAGCGTATTTATATTCTTTTTCATTTTCTGTTTCTTTGATTTTTATACAATAAATTTTCAGGTCTTAAAATGTATATTGTACCCCTATTGAATAAGACTTGGTAAATGGAAAAATATAACGATCCACCCCGGTATTCAATACACTTGGCTTCGAATTCACACCCGATGGTGCAAATTCAGGATCAATTCCCTTATATTTTGTCCATGTATAGATATTTTGTCCACTAATGTAGAATCTCAAACTTTCGGAACGGATAGCATGCACCAGGTTTTTAGGCAAAGTATATCCGATTTGTACCTGACGAAGTCTAATAAAGTCACCCGATTCCAAAAACCGTGTTGACTCACGGCTATTTCCATTGGGATCCTGTAACACAGCACGAGGAATATCGGTATTCCGGTTACTTTCTGTCCAAGCATTTAAGGTACTGCTCAAAAAATTTGATCCTGAGCTCATCGCCTCAAAAAAGTAACGATTGCCATTATAGAGTTTATGTCCCCAGCCACTACCGATTAAAGCCGAAAAATCAAAACCTTTATAAGAAGCGCCAAGGTTTAACCCCACTTCCAATTTCGGTATTCCCGTACCACTGTATTTCTTATCCTCATCATCGATCACCCCATTTCCATCAACGTCAACAAAACGTATATCACCTGGCTTGGCATTTTCCTGTAACAATTTACCATCCTTATTCACGTACTTACTAACCTCTTCCATACTTTGGAAAATTCCATCCGTCTGGTATAGGAAAAACGCACCAATTGGATAACCTACACGTGTTTGGTTTGGAAAATGCTCCGTATCGAACTTCAAGCCATTCCCCAGCAGAATCTGATCTTCATTTGCTAAGCTTACCACCTTATTTTTCAAAGTAGATAGGTTTAAACCGATATCGTATTGGAAGTCATTTTTCCGATCCCCATACTTCAGTTCTAGTTCAAAACCTGAGTTTCTGATTTTACCAACATTTAATGTTGGATCTTCCAAGCCCGATGAGGGCGCCACTTTCTTGGTAATCAATAGATCATTTGTGGTTTTGATAAAATAGTTCACCGAACCTTTTAGCTTATTATTAAATAAACCAAAGTCGGCGCCTAAATTCTTCGATTCCGTCGTCTCCCAACTCAATAGACGATTTTCGAGTCCCATAGCGATACTTCCTGGCCAGGGATTACCACTTCCTCGCACATAGCCCATGTACAAATTATTATAGGTACTGATAAGTGCCTGATGATCATAATAACCCAATGCTACTTCATTTCCCAATTTCCCCCAGCTTGCCCGTAATTTCAGATTTGAAAGAAAAGTTTCCTTCGGAAAAAATGATTCTTCGTCAATTTTCCAGCCCAAAGCTATGGAGGGAAAATTTCCATAACGACTATCTTTACCAAATTTGGAGGACCCATCACGACGTAAGGTCAGCTGAACCAAGTAACGATTAGCGTAAGAATAATTGACACGGCCAAATATAGACATGCGGTTATAGTCATATTTGGTTCCATCGGCCGAAAACGTCCCCCCCTGACCTGAACTGATGGTCATAAAATTAGGATCCAAAAAGCCTTCTGCATTTTCTTTTGTTACCAAAGCACCGTTCTCTACTGAGTAAACAATCTTCTTACCCTCAACCCCCACATTATTCCAGTTTGACTCCTGCATGTTCAAAGAGGTTCCCAAGAGCCCATTAATGCTATGTTTACCAAATTCTCCTTTATAGTTCAAGAGATTATCAAAAACCTGTTCCTGCCAATAACTACGTCCCTCACTGTAGAATGGGTATTCATAGGGATTCTTCTCATCCGAAGCAAATGGTGGATAATGATAGTAGTTTTGTGTATTGATCGCGTTAAATGCATAGCTTGTCTTAAAACTCAGCCCTTTCATAATATCGACACTGACAAAAGCATTCCCTGCAAAATCCTGCTTTTTTGTCCAGCTTGTTTTAAAATGTTCGTCTGCCACGACATTCACATTATTCGGAATTCCACCCCAGTTCGTTAGACCAAACCCGCCTTTTTCTGACTCATCATAAACCGGAACCAAAGGTGAAATCATATAGGCTTCTTTAAGGCTAAAATTTGGGCCATGATACTTGGAATTCGTGTACGCCATATTTCCCTCCACGGTAAAAATATTCTTCTTCGTAGCCAATTTCATTCGGACATTCTCCTTTTTAAAATCGTTTGCTATGACGACTCCTTTATCGTTGCTTAAATTAGCGGAAAGCGAATAACGCGTATTGTCCTGCCCACCCCGAATAGCCAAACTGTTGGAAGTCGATAAGCCTTTGCGGAATACTTCATCCTGCCAATCCGTATTATGAGTCCCTGGATTGTTGATATAGTCGGGTAGCTTGACAGGTGTCGTCACGTACTTATTATATTCATCATACATTTGACGATGTACCTTCACGTAACCTTCGGCATCCAGGACTTTAAGTCTATTTGATGTTTGCGTTACATTCGTAAAACTATTGATATCAACAAGAATTTTACCGGCTTTACCTGCTTTCGTTGTCACAATAACAACACCGTTGGCAGCTACGGAGCCATATATTGCAGCTGCGGCACCATCTTTCAAGATCTCCATACTCTCAATATCATTGGGGTTTACGTTACTAATCGTCCCCGGAAAACCGTCAATAATATAAAGCGGATCATTGCTACCAAACGTATTAACCCCACGTATCTTAACCTGAACTCCTGCCCCAGCGATACCGCTATTCTTTTGCACATTTACTCCTGCGGCTACTCCTTGTAATGCTTCTGCCGGATTAGTTGTCGCACGCTTGGCAAGATCCTTTGTATTGATACTAGCGATCGCGCCGGTAACATCCGATTTTTTCAAGGTACCATATCCGATCACAACCACCTCTTCAAGTTCCTTATTGCTAGTCACTAAAGTAATTTTAACATCTTTCCCGCTTTGAACTTCAATCTGCTGATTTTGATATCCAACGTAGCTGACTTGAAGTTGGTCCTTCATAGTGATATCTATGGAAAATTTTCCGGACAGATCTGTCGCTACGGTCTTCCCACTACTTAGTGCATGTATACTTACACCAGCCAATGCTTCTCCCTGTTGATTCAAAACCACACCTTTTATCTCACTTGTCTGCTGTTTGTTTGCTTCTTTTCGTTTCAGTAGAATCCGTTTACCGGAAATATCATAGGCTATTACACTCCGTTGCAATGCATCTTTTAACAGTGCCTCCAGACTCGTTGCTTGTGCATCGAATGTAAGCGGAGTCTTAATGTCCACATCCGAATTACTAAACATAAATGAATAGCCATACTTCCTTTCAACAATTTCAATTAGAGATTTGAGAGTTGAAAGCTCCTTCTTATTCGCCATCTGCTGTGCATTTACGGCAAAGAAGGTCTGGCTGAGGAGTAAAAGACTCATCAGAATAGGTTTCTTTTTCATAATTTATGGTATATTTTTTAAGTAGTTTACATCATCAATTTGAGGTTATTATTTTTTTGAAACGATAACAACGGATTTTCCTGCAATCTTATAATGAATTGGCGTAATGACATTGATCAATTCCAAAATCTCCCGTAAGCTTTCGGTTTTAACTTTGAAGGTATAACGGCGGCCAGTATCTAGGCCTTTCCAATCAATATCCACTCCATACCAGCGCTCTAACTTTTTCAAAACCAAATCCAACGGTTCATTTTCAAAATCTAATTCTTCAGACTTCCACATACTGTATTGTACTGCATCTTTCTGCCCTACACGCGTATATTTGCCAGTGGTTTTATCCAATTGGATCCAATTATTTGGCAACAACTCGCCTACAAGTTTTCCCTCTTTATCATTTATCGCAACTTTTCCCCGCAATAAAGAAACTTCTATCTTTGTATCATCAGGATAAGCGGAAACATCAAAAGCTGTTCCCTTAACAACAACATCGAGATGGGAAGTTTGTACAACAAAAGGAAGATTCTCTTTTTTTACCACATCAAAAAAAGCCTCGCCTTCCAGCTCAACTTTTCGGTCATACTGATTAAATGCCTGTGTATAAGTAAGCCTAGTCCCTGCATTCAACCATGCTTTGGAACCATCTGGGAGAGTAATCGAAGACTTCTGTCCGGGCGCCGTATAAACAATTGTATGTTCTTCTAAGGATTTTTTTAGTGCAATATTTGCCTGAATAAAATAGGCTCCCACAAGACCAAGCATAAAAATGAGAATAGCGGCAATACTACCTAACCACAAAAAACGACGACGTTCAAATGAAATAGTCCTAACAACAGGGACTATACGTTCTTGAATCCTTTCCCATATTTTCGTACGATTTAACCGATCGATGCTGATAGCTGGTTCATGGAGGTGCTTCCACTCCGCTTTTAACTGCAAAAGATAATGACGATGCTCCTCATCTGCCATGAGCCAAGCATCAATACGATCATTTTCTTCTACATCACTTTCTTTCCTTAAATATCGGACAAGTTCTTCCAGCGACGGCTTATAATTGTTATTCATCATTTTGGGTTTACGACAAATAGACACCTAAGCTGAACAAAACCCCTAAACGATTTTTATCTTTTTTTTAAAAATTTAGGAAAGCACCGGTATACTAGCTCCACACATAGCTAATACCAATAAAATCGAATCAGGATAAAGAATCTGGTATCGCTCAAGAATATGTATTCTTATTTTTTTTAAGGCTATTGACATTTGATTCTCTACCGTTTTTATTGATATTTTAAGCTCCTGTGAGACTTGCTGGTAAGTCTTCTGTTCTTCTTTGCAATACTGATAAATGAGCCTACATTTTTCAGGTAATCTTTCAATTGCCTCATGGTAGACCAAAGCAAATTCTTCCATATTGACACACTCTTCCGCTTCTTGGCGGATTATTTCCTCTTTAAACCAACGTTCTAGATGGGCTGAACGTGTACTTTCGTTTCGAAGAGCATTTAGCACGCGATTGCGAGACGCTCGATAGAGATAAGTCTTTACATGAAAAATATGTATTTGTCCTCTGTCCTCCCACAATTTTACGAATACATCCTGTAGACAATCTTCAATTAACTGAATATCGCGAGTGTAATACCCCAAGAAATGACAGAGCTCATCAAAATAATGATGAAACACCTCCTTAAGTGCTTCTTCAGTAATCAGCAGTTCATCAATTGGGTTATTTTTATTCATTTATTAGGTTTTGGGACTAAGCTATAAAATAAAACAGGATTTACAAAAAAAGCAAGTGTGATCATCTTAACATATTTTGCACGGATTTTCACCTTATTTTATAAAATCGTTCCCCAAATTCCAGCATAGGCTTCAAAAAAAAGACCCGCCGTTGGCAGGTCTTTTTTTTGAATATAGCACACTAATAGCGAAACTCTTTCACCACTTCAATGGCATATTTTACATTGTCAAAAGGAATATCCGGCATAATACCGTGCCCCAAGTTGAAAATAAAGCCATTTTCGCCTCTCATGCGTTCAAATAAGTCTATGATTTTCTTTTTGATCACAGATTTATCGGCGTATAGAACAAATGGATCCAAATTCCCTTGGACAGCAATACCTTGTGGCAGAGATTGCTTCATATTTTTTAAATCTGCATTCCAATCGATAGAGACAACATCAGGTTGCGCTTCGACCATCATTGGTGCAAAAACAGAAGATCCTTTACAAAAGGAAATGACTGGAATATCCTTACGATTCAACTTAGCGATAATCTGCTTATTATAATAATGTGAAAAATCACGGTAATCATTCCACGACAAGGCCAAGGCCCAGCTATCAAATAATTGAATCGCATTTACCCCAGCAGCAATCTGCATGTTCAGATATTCAACCGTTACATCAGCGATCTTTTGAAGAATCATATGCGCCAATTCAGGTTGATTATTCAACATCAACTTAGTCAGCTTAAAATCTTTTGAAGATCCACCCTCAACCAAATAACTCAAGATTGTAAATGGAGCTCCTGCAAATCCGATTAGGGGAATACGATTATCAAGACGCTGCTGGATTACTTTGATGGCATCAGCGACATACTGCAATTTATCCAAACAATCGGTGGACAAAGCTTCTGCATCCTTTACAGAACGAACTGGATTAGAAAAACGAGGACCAACACCTTGCTCAAAGGATAGATCTCCTCCCATCGCTTCAGCCGTAACTAAAATATCAGAGAATAAAATAGCAGCATCAATGCCTAGCAAATCTACCGGGAGCATAGTAACATCCGCAGCAATTTCTGGTGTTTTGCACATCTCCAAAAAGGAATATTTATTCTTGATATCCCAGTATTCCTTCATAAAGCGTCCAGCTTGACGCATCATCCACACAGGAGGTCTTTCCGTTTGCTGCGAAAATGCAGCTCTAATCAATAAGTCGTTTTGTAAAGTAGTACTCACTATAAATGTTTTGAAATTTCGTTTTCTATTTTTGTAATAATGCTGTTCTGTCTAGCCGTCAGATGTAACTTATTGGCAACATCTGTATAAGCTCTAGCTCTTTCATAATCCAACTTTCGCAATGCTATATTTGCCAAATTAATCATAACCATACCCTTTTCATTATCTTTTTTCCAAGGCAGACGCGAAGCTAGCTGAAAATGATATTCAGCCTCATCGACACGTTCCTCTTTAAGCGCAATATTTCCCATCATAAATTCATAGAAATTGCGTCTGCCTTTACGAAGTGCATCCGGATTCTTTATCTCAGCTAGCAAGCTTTTTGTCTTTTCATAATCTTGCCTATGAAAAGCCTGCGTTGCCAAAAAAACGGACCCTTCTCTAAAATGACTCCAAATCAAGTAGCCTATCCCACCTGCTATCAGCACAGAAGTTTGATAATGCCCCTGGTATAAGCCATAACCCAAAAATAATGCAGCAATAAAAATAACGGCTATTCTAGCCCTGATTGTCATCATCTCTTTCTACCTATGCGTTATTGTCGGTAAACTTATAACCAACACCTCTGATAGAATGGAAATAAATCGGATGCTTTTGATCTGGTTCGAAATACTTTCGGAAGGTTAAGATAAAATTGTCGATGGTACGTGTAGATGGGTAAACATCATAATTCCATACGGTCTCTAATATTTGTTCCCGTGATACAGCCTCATTACGTCGTTCAATCAACAGCTTCAACAACATGGTTTCTTTCTTTGTCAAAGAGGTGATAGTACCATCTGCATGATGTAGCTCATACGAATTAAAATAGATCGTTTTATCACCAATTTGATAAGAATTTAGTTCTTTCAAATCGTCTGGTTTCATGCCACGACGCACCAAATTTCCAACACGAAGGATCAGTTCCTCCAAGTTGAAAGGTTTTACCAAATAGTCATCAGCTCCCTTCTTAAGACCTGTAATTCGATCCTCGCTGCTATTTTTCGCCGTTAAAAACATGATAGGAACTTCAGTGTTTTGCAGTCGAATAGTTTCAGCCACTTGGAATCCATCAATTTCCGGAATCATCACATCTAAAACCACCAAGTTGAATCGTTCTTCCTTGAATACTTTTAATGCTTTTTTTCCGTCAGTAGCCGTAGTAACACGGTAACCTTCCATTTCGAGATTCAACTTGATAGCTTCTAACAAGTGTTCTTCATCTTCGACAAGTAATATTCTTTGTTTACTTTGCATTTCTTTCAAATGTTACTTCAAAAATACTCCCTTTAGGAGTGTTATCTTTAACTTTTATGGTCGCGTCGTGTTTCTGCAACACAGTTTTCACGATATATAACCCCAAACCTGTACCTTTGGTTTTCCGTGTCGCTTCACTACCCACGCGATAAAACTTATTAAAGATAAGTTTTTTCTCCTCATCACTGATACCGATACCATGGTCAGCAACAGAAAAAATTATTTTATTATTCTCCGTATATAATTTCACATCCACCATAGCACAAGCCGGTGAATACTTAATAGCATTTTCAATTAGATTGGTAACTACATTACTTATCGCAAACTTATCAGCATGAATAATAATATCCGCTTCCAAATAAGGTTTCAAAACTTGCGAACTACAAGAATTCTTTTGAAGTCTATCAACGATCTGCTCTACCAAAGAAGTAAAATTAAAATCTTCTTTCGGCATACTGTAATTGCGGCTGTCCAATTTGGTGGTCATCAATACATTTTCCACTAAATCATCTAAACGTTCAATATCCTTTAGTGAATTCCTCAAAAATGTCTGCTGCTGTTCCTTATCCAGATCGCGTCTCAAAATCGTTTGAATATACAATTTGACAGAAGCCAACGGTGATTTCAGTTCGTGTGTAATAGCCAAAAGAAAATTCTGCTGTTGCTGTAATAATTTTTGTTCTCTTTCAACCAGTCGCTTCAAGCGCCATGCTCCCCATAAAAAGATAATCAAAAAGAATATTCCTTCTCCTATAATCATGTTCTTTTTACTCGGGTCAAAGCGAATAAACATCACTCCCCACCATATCAGTTGCATAACCGCGTAGAACAATAGAAAATAAAAGAGTAACAGCGCTTTCTTCATGTGACAAAAATAGGTATTCACCCATGTATTCGGAAATATCCGAAGGATTATGACACAAAGAAGAAAATTAACCGATTCGCAATAAGACTAAAATCACCAAACAGTCATATAAACCATCGGAGACCCGATATCGATAAAAGTAACCTTTAATTTCATCACTAGGTAACCTAACTGACTTGGAATTTCAGGTTAATTTGTTTTAATTTTGCATATGTTTAATCACGAGAAAAAAGACATTTTCTTCGACCTCGATCATACAATATGGGATTTCGATAAAAATGCCGAAGAAAGTCTGCACGAGCTATATTTTAAATACAAGTTTGATCACTTGTTCAACCAAGATTCATCCACTCGTTTTATAGAAACTTATACGATTAATAATCATCGACTTTGGGGACTCTATCATCACGGAAAGATCTCAAAACCGGAATTAAGGAAAGCACGGTTTGCAGATACATTTACCGAACTCGGTGTGGATCCTGAATTATTTCCAGAGGAATTTGAACTGGAATATCTCGCTATCTGCCCCCAGAAAACAAACCTGTTTCCCCACGCACATGAAACGCTAACTTATTTAGGTAACAGATACAATCTTCACTTGATATCTAATGGTTTTAAAGAGGCTTGTGAGACCAAACTGGAAAAGAGCAACCTAAAAAAATATTTCAAAAATATTTTTATTTCGGAGGTCATCGGTGTGAACAAACCCGATCCCCGAATATTTGAGTTTGCTATGACGACTGCTCAAGCACAGGCGCATCAATCACTGATGATTGGAGACAACCTTGATGCAGACATCCGTGGAGCTGTAAATGTAGGCATGGATGCCATTTTCTTTAATCCAAATGTCATCGAAAAACCAGCAGACGTATCTCATATGATCATCGATTTAAAAGAACTGCAATCGATACTATAGAAAATAGAAAAAGCAGCTTAAAGCTGCTTTTTCTATTTTAGAACCTTTACGGTAATATTCTTAAACCAGACATCATTTCCGTGATCCTGAAGACCGATAAGTCCTGATTTGCTATCCCCACCAACATGACTCAACAATTCAAAAGCTAGAGGCCATTTCTCTTCGCTGAATTTACTTTTTTGCAATAGATCGATCCACGACTTATCCCATAAAGTATATTCCACAACCTTTACACCGTTTTGAAAATGCTCTACCTTGCCATTGTTTACTCTGATCTTAACCTTATTCCACTCGCCATACGGTTTACCATTCTGTGGCTTGGCAGGAATCATATCATACAATGAAGTCGATTTACGGTTTCCATCTACCCCCATTTTAGCATCAGGGTGGTTTTCATTGTCCAAGACTTGGCACTCTGGAGACGAGATATAAATCGGTTGCCCTTCAACTTCTTTTGCTAAAAAGAAAATACCTGAGTTTGCTCCTTTAGCAACTTTCCACTCCAATTCCAATTCGAAATTCTTGAAATCATGTGCAAAGACCAAATCTCCGCCTTCTTCTTTACCAACATTGGCTTGGCTGTCAAATTTGATCGCTCCTTCATTAATTACCCATCTTTTGGGGACCACAGTCTTGTCGTAGCCTCTCCATCCTTCCATAGAAGTACCATCAAAAATAACATAAGCACCAGCTTTATTCTTTTTAAATTTCTTGATATCTACACGTGGTAAATCTAAGATTTTGTAAGCAGGAACCTCTTTTTTGGCTTGCGCTACGGCCGTATTAAGATGTGCTGAAAAAGCAATCACCGACACCGCAAGAACTGTTTTTAATAACTTCATTCTTTTTAGTTTTAGGTTTGTTTTAAAATTAAATTTAAGCATTTGGGCTTATAAAGAGGAATATTTTTTAATATTCCTCTCCGCCACCCATTTCATTTGTATTTGACACTTTCTTTTTTGATTTGTTTAAATCTTGGCTACCGAATCTGTAAGAAAGTGATAGTGTGAACATTCTCTTCATCCAACGATGCTCAAAATTAGAACTTAATTGCGGTGTTTCAGTAAAGCCCTGCATTTTTCGTGTGTTAAATACATCCCTGACATTAAACATGATAGACGCTTTCTTATTTAGCACATCTTTTTTCAAAGCTATGTCAACACCTTTCATTGCATTCATCTTTCCTTGTGCCATCACCCGTGAGGAATTATATTCGCCACGAACCTGAGCGGAGAACGTTGGCGTGAAACGATAATTAGCCGTTAAGTTGGTATTGTATGCAAATCCATTGGACGCTTTAACGTTATAAGCCTCATTAGCCTTATAATTAATATTGATTAGATTAAGATTGAATGTAAAATCAAAGTCCTTTGTTGCATTGACTTTAGAAATAAATTCAAATCCGGAGAGATTTCTGCTTGTCAAGTTTTCCCATCTACTATAGGTTACGCTACTCAATGTGTCAACAAAATAAACATAAGGCTGCATCACCTCACTTGTATGATTAAAATATGCCGAGGAAATCAAATTCACCTTCCCAAAGGTTTTGGCAAAACTAAGTTCAAATCCGTGCACGTCCTCGGGTTTCAGATTTGGATTCCCCTGTCGTCTGTTCATATCATCCGACACATTCAAAAATGGGTTAACTTGCCAGCCTCTCGCACGCTGCACCCGTCTAGAATAACTCAATTGAATCTTATCCCCATCTTCACCTACATTATAGGTCAAAAATACGGTAGGGTATAACCTAAAGAAATCTTGTTTTGCTTTCGTCTCCTTATCGGCCACATCCGGATCTTTTGAAAAATAGGTAGAACTCAGGTTAAACTGTTCTGCACGTAGACCGACTTGATAACCGATCTTATCCGACAGTTTGCCCTGATAATTTGCATATAAGGCATGAACAGTAGAAGTAAAATCAAAGTCATTGCTGATACCGTAGTCTGTTAAATATTTCCCACTGGTAACAGCCAAAGTATCTGAAAGCTGGGTATCAAATGATTTCCTGATCTGAGAGCGATAGCCGGCCTCAAACTTACTATCTTCCGAGAAAGGTAAAACATAATCTGCCTGGATATTTATATTTTTTCCATCTTCTGAGCTCACATTATTCCGGCCCGTACTGGGAGTTCCAGAATCAAATTGCTGTAAAAAAACATTCGTACCATCTTCTTTATCCCTTCCATAACTCGCATTTGCCGTGAGTTCCTCTCCAGACCTTTTAAATTGATGTCTAAAGTCCATCGTAAACTCGTAGCCCAAATCATCTTCGAGCTGTCTAGAGGTTCTTGTACTCGTACCAGATAAGGTTGGGTGATTAATATAACGATACCATAAGTCCTCTCCACGATTATTATCCCTTACGCTAACATTACCAG
The DNA here is from genome assembly GCA_031286695.1 of Sphingobacterium sp. Taxonomy (GTDB): domain Bacteria; phylum Bacteroidota; class Bacteroidia; order Sphingobacteriales; family Sphingobacteriaceae; genus Sphingobacterium. The sequence goes on from JAITTY010000021.1 coordinate 69,806, forward strand.
AAAGACTCAATGAAGTCTTATCGGAAAGATTATAATCCACTCCAGCTTTTATCGTATGGCTATTACCTTTTCTTGACGATTCAGAATTATTCGATATCTGGCTATTATTGTTTTTAAATATGTTATCCACTGCGCCACTTCCGACCATATTGCGCTTGTTGAAATTATAAGATCCAAAATAATTAAACTTCCGGTCTCGATAATTCAAAGTCAATCCGGCCATATAATTATCATACGACCCAGCAGAAGTATTTACAGATCCATTTAATCCAGTCCTCACATTTTTCTTAAGAACAATATTGATTATCCCTGTCTGACCTTCCGCATCATATTTAGAGGATGGGTTGGTAATAACCTCAACTTTATCGATTGAATTGGCTGGTAGACTTTGTAGCAAAGAATTAACATCACTCCCAGCGAGGGCTGATTCCCGCCCATCAATCAGGATCTTCACACTACTTGATCCACGCAAACTGACCGATCCGTCCTGATCAACTTGCAAAGTGGGAACATTCGCGAGCACATCCGTTGCTGTCCCACCCGCACTCACCAGACTCTCCCCTACATTAAAGGTTTTACGGTCTATACCGATTTGCATTGCCGGAGCTCTCGCCTCGATAACAACTTCGTTCAGTAAATTACCAGTAGATTTCAAAGCAATTCGACCCAGATCTTTGCTTTTAGTAGCAACAACCTCCACACCTTCGATAGTTTGTGTCTCGTAACCGATATAAGTAATACGAACATTATATTTGCCAGGTTTAATATCAGATAACAAAAGAAATCCTTGATCCACGGACTGAGCGCCTTTAACAAGGGCATTATTGCTGGCATCCAAAAGTGCGGCACTAGCCGATGAAATAGGTTTAGAAGTTTCGCTATCGACTAAAATAGCTTTGATCTGGCCTGTTTGAGCAAAAAGAACAAAAGGCAAAAAGAATAAAAATAAGAAAGATTTAAACGATTTAGCGTTAAAAAACATGCTTCAGCTTAGTTTATAGTTATAGTGCAAAGAAAACTAAAACTTATAGACAAAATTGAAGCGTAACCATATTATTACGGTAACAAAAGAATGGCAAATTACTCCACAGAGACCGTTAATCCTTCCGCTTTCAGGATCTTACGATAGATTTCCATTTCTGTATAGGTCCCCTCCAATACAGCACATTTACCTTCGGTATGAACCTTCCAGGCAATCTTCTCAGCTTGCTTCTCGGTATATTGTAAATGATAGATGAGACAATGAATCACATGTTCAAACGTATTGGTTTCATCATTCCACAAAATGAGTCGATTAGACTCTTTCACAGAGGCTAATATCTCTTCTAACGTAAAGGTTTCTTCAGCAGTTTGGGTACCCATGCTGCAAAAATAGAATATTTTTTTCTAAATTAACGATAATATAAAGGGGAAGAATACAATCAATTAGAGGAATTTATTATGTTACAGTCAAAAATTGCAGGAATTGGCTATTACGTTCCAAAAAACGTATATACCAATAATGACCTAACACGCTTTATGGATACCAGTGACGAATGGATTCAAGAACGAACAGGCATTAAAGAACGTAGATATGCAGACCGAATAGGCGAAACCACCACCACCATGGGTGTAGAAGCAGCTAAAATTGCCATCGAACGAGCCCATATTACATCTGAAGATGTCGATTTTATCATCTTTGCCACCTTATCACCAGATTACTATTTCCCAGGCTGTGCCGTTCTACTACAGCGGGAAATGAAAATGAAAGAAGTCGGAGCACTGGATATTAGAAACCAATGTTCAGGCTTTATATATGCACTTTCTATTGCCGATCAATTTGTAAAAACTGGGATGTACAAAAATGTGTTAGTAGTTGGTTCCGAGAAACACTCTTTTGCACTTGACTTTTCTACTAGAGGACGAGCCGTTTCTGTTATTTTCGGTGATGGTGCCGGAGCAGTTGTTGTGCAACCCACAACCGAAAATGGCAAAGGCATCCTGAGCACGCACTTACATTCAGACGGAGCCGATGCCGAAAAGCTTGCTATGTATTACCCCGGTGCATCCAGTGGAATTTGGCTGGATAAAATGCCCGATTGGCCGGATCAGGAATTGGGGGGATTATTGATGACCAAGGAGATGCTTGAAGATGGGACTGCATTTCCAAATATGGATGGACAGGCCGTCTTCAAAAAAGCGGTTGTTAAATTTCCTGAGGTCATTCATGAAGCTCTAGCAAAAAATAGTTTAAAAACTAGTGATATCGATTTATTGATTCCACATCAGGCCAATCTTCGTATTTCGCAATTTGTACAGAAAACACTTGGATTAAGGGAGGATCAGGTATTCAACAATATTCAGAAATATGGCAATACCACTGCAGCCTCCGTACCGATAGCACTCTGTGAAGCTTGGGAGGAAGGAAAGATTAAAGACGGTGATCTCGTATGTTTGGCTGCCTTTGGAGCAGGATTTACATGGGGTTCGGCCTTAATTCGATGGTAGCTAATTTATTTAGGGGAGACGATAAACACTTCCTCTCCCTGATCTTTAAAATGCTTTTTTAATTTCTGCATATAATCTTGACGACAGGGTTCAAGCAGTTTTGTGATTTCCTTCCTTTCTTTGCTATTGGGATTCCAATTAGATTTAGCGATCTCCAAAACTGTATAGTTTTTCAACAGTTTTTCTGTAGAACAACGACAGTAAGCGGTAACAATAGAATCCGGAGTAGACATTGGGATACTTTCATACATATTCTTTTTACAAGATTCTACAAGTTCCAATTTTGTTAATTTACTATTCACGCTATAAGTACAAGAAAATAACGTGAGAACAGAAAAAAAGCCTATAAACCACAAAATCAAGCTCTTTTTATGGATTATCTTTCTTTCCAAATAACTTCGCATATCCTTCAAAAATCTTTTCTATATTAAAATAAATGCCTTTCTCAAAAATATGAGTATTTTCAGTAGTTAAAAAATCACAGTTCTTAACTGTGTGTTGACCTGTCACTGAAACATTCAATATATCACAGATAATATTTTCATTTAATTAGGTGTGGCGTATTTCATCACGAAGTCATTGATTAAAGCTACAAAAATTTAACGAAATCGTTTTATTTTCTTCCAATCTTAGCAAGCATCAAAAATAGGTTACTTTTTATATCATCCTATTCCGCCCCCATATTGACCAACATGATGGCATAAAAGCAAAACAAAAAAGGTGATAATCTTTCGATTATCACCTTTTTCTATGTGTTTCCGAATAAAAAAATTATCCGTTTGATAATGCTGCTGCACCAGATACGATCTCCGTCAATTCTGTTGTAATTGCAGCTTGACGTGCCTGGTTGTAAGATAGCTTAAGTGATTTGATTAAATCACCAGCATTCTCTGTAGCTTTATCCATTGCCGTCATACGTGCTCCATGCTCAGAGGCATTCGAATCTAAAACAGCTTTGTATAATTGAATCTTGATTGCTTTAGGAATCAATTCCTCGATAATCTTCTCTTTGGAAGGCTCGATGATATAATCCACCTCAGCTTCTATTTTTGCTTTATGCGTATGTTGTTTGTTTTCCTCCGCAGGTAATAAAGGTAAAATCTGCTCTGCAGTCAACTCTTGAACCGCTGCATTTTTGAACTGATTATAGACCACTTCAACACGATCAAAATTACCTTCTTTGAATTGTTCCATGATAAATTCAGTCACCACAGATACAGAACCAAAATTTAAATCAGAAAACAAATCAGAGTGATTAGCTACCATATTGAAGTTACGTTTCGAGTAGAAGTCATAACCCTTTTTACCAATACCAATGATACTCAAATTACCCTTTGCATGTTGCTCAGCATATTTGTTAAAGATCAAGTTATTAGTCGCTTTGATAACATTTGCGTTGAATGCTCCAGCCAAACCTCTGTTAGAAGAAACAACAACGATCAACACCTTATTTGGCTCGCGGTCTACTGTAAAAGGAGAGTTACTTCCTTCAACACTCGCAGAAACATCCGCCAAAATATCTCTTAGTTTATTCGCATATGGGCGCAATTGTAAGATAGCGTTAGTAGCGCGCTTCAATTTAGCAGCCGAAACCATTTTCATAGCTTTCGTGATCTGCTGTGTTGATGATACCGAGGTAATCCGGTTTCTTACTTCTTTTAAATTTGCCATATTTGTTTTAAGTATTAAGTACCTAGTATTGAGTATCGAGCCTTGTCGATAGACTCAATACCAAATACTCATTACTATTAATATTTTGATGCTAAATCCTTAGCTACTGTTTCTAATACTGCAGTTAATTCATCGGAGAACTTATTCGCTTTAAAAGCTGACAATACTTCTGGATGACGTTGTTCCAATTGAGTCAAGAATTCTTCTTCAAATTCTCTCACTTTATTTACAGGAACATTACGCAATAAACCTTTAGTTCCGATATAAATGATCGCCACTTGCTTCTCAACAGAAACCGGAGAGTATTGACCTTGTTTCAAGATCTCAACGTTACGAACACCTTTATCCAAAACAGATTTAGTAGCAGCATCTAGATCAGAACCGAATTTCGCAAAAGCTTCCAATTCACGGTACTGAGCTTGATCCAACTTTAATGTACCAGATACCTTTTTCATCGGTTTGATCTGCGCATTACCACCTACACGAGATACAGAGATACCTACGTTGATCGCTGGACGGATACCTGCGTTAAACAAGTTAGACTCCAAGAAGATCTGACCATCTGTAATTGAAATTACGTTGGTTGGGATATACGCTGAAACGTCACCAGCTTGGGTTTCAATGATCGGAAGCGCAGTTAATGAACCACCACCTTTCACCAAGTGTTTGATAGACTCAGGTAGATCATTCATGTTGCGTGCGATATCATCTGAAGAGTTGATTTTCGCTGCACGCTCCAACAAACGGCTGTGTAGATAAAATACGTCACCTGGGTATGCTTCGCGGCCCGGTGGGCGACGTAACAATAATGAAACCTCACGGTAAGCTACCGCTTGTTTAGACAAATCATCATAAACGATCAATGCTGGACGACCAGTATCACGGAAAAACTCTCCGATAGCAGCACCTGCCATTGGCGCATAGAACTGAAGTGGAGCAGGGTCAGCAGCAGATGCAGCAACTACTACTGTATAAGCCATAGCACCTCTTTCCTCCAATGTACGCACGATATTCGCAACTGTAGAATTCTTTTGACCTACGGCAACGTAGATACAAAATACAGGTTCTCCTGCATCATAGAATTCTTTTTGGTTCAAGATTGTATCGATACAAACAGCTGTTTTACCTGTTTGACGGTCACCAATAACCAACTCACGTTGACCACGACCAACTGGAATCATCGCATCGATCGCTTTGATACCTGTTTGTAATGGCTCAGTTACCGGTTGACGGTAGATAACACCTGGAGCTTTACGCTCGATAGGCATTTCATACAAATCACCTTGAATAGGTCCTTTACCATCGATTGGTTGACCTAAAGTATTTACAACACGTCCCAACAAGCCTTCACCAACTTTGATGGATGCAATACGGTTGGTACGTTTAATAGTATCTCCTTCTTTGATCTCATCAGAAGGACCTAAAAGTACAACACCAACGTTGTCTTCTTCTAAGTTTAATACAATACCTTGTAATCCGTTATCAAATTCAACCAACTCACCGGACTGAACTTTAGTTAAGCCGTAAATACGAGCAATACCGTCACCTACAGCAAGTACGGTACCCACTTCCTCTAGTTCGGCTTCTGATTTAAAGCCCGACAATTGCTCTCTTAGAATTGCCGAAACTTCATCTGGTCTTACCTCTATCATTTTAATTATTATAAGGGTTTTTTTGATTTATTTTACTTCAAGTATCAGAACAAATTAATTATTCTGATTCAAATATCTTTCCAATTTATTCAACTTACCAGCAATACTTGCATCAATTTGGCGATCGCCGATATTGACTACAAATCCACCGATCAAACTATGATCAACTTTATTGATCAATATCACTTGAGCGTTGGTTTCTTTCGCAAGTACATCTTTCATCGCTGCCAAATTAGCTTCAGAAAGCGGCGCTGCAGATGTAACTGTAGCTTTCACAATTCCTTTTACCTCGTTATACTCACGAATAAATTCTTGAGCAGTGGCATATACAATCTCGCCACGACCTTTGTTGATCATGATCTTAAAGAATGCCAAGATATTTGGATTGATCTTATCTTTAAATAGCGCATCCAATATGTTTTTCTTCTTGTCCAAAGGAACAATAGGATTGGCAAAAACAGCTTGCAATTCTGTACTGGATTTTAAAACAGCAATGAATGAATCCATATCTGTCTTGATTGTTTCCAGTGAGCCTTGCTCGCTAGCCAAGTCAATTAATGACTTAGCGTATCTTGATGCTACTTTAAATACTGACATAATTCTATTTCGTAATTTGAGTGACCGGATTAGTTCAATTTAACGTCATTAAGCAAATCTGCTACTAGAGCTTCTTGCTTTCCTTGGTCTTCAAATTCTTTGTTTAACACTTTACGAGCAATATCCAAAGACAAAGAAGAAACCTGAGACTTAACCTCAGCCAAAGCTTTGTTCTTTTGTTCGTTGATCTCCTCTTTTGCTTGAGCAATCATTCTAGCGCCTTCATACTGTGCTTGTGTTCTCGCTTCAGTAACAATTTTCTCTTTTAGCTCTTTGGCTTCTTTAAGGATAACATCACGTTCCGCGCGAGCTTCTTTAAGCAATTGTTCGTTCTCATTTGTCAAACGAGCCATTTCTAATTTAGCTTTCTCAGCAGCTTCCAATGCATTCGCAATTCCTTGCTCACGTTCATCCAAAGCATTAACGATAGGTTTCCAGGCAAACTTGCCCAATAAAAAAATCACAACCAATAAGATGATTAGTTGCCAAAAAAACAAACCGTACGAGAACTGATTAATTAATGCTTCCATTTATATACAATTGTAAATTTTAATTTTCTTTTGTGTATTTTTTTGTTTAAACACAGTCTGCAACCAACCGTTGCAAACTGTGTTTAGTAATTTTTTTAATCAACTTGGATTATGCACCTAAGATTAAAGCACCGAATGCTAAACCTTCTACTAAGGCACCAATGATGATCATCGCAGTTTGAATTTTAGATGCTGCTTCTGGTTGACGAGCGATAGCTTCCATAGCTGAACCACCGATTTTACCTAAACCTAAACCTGCACCGATTACGATTAAACCTGCACCTACTAAATTTGGAATTACCATGTTTTTAATATATAAAATTTAACAAAAAAATTCAATTAATGATGAGCGTGTTCCTCTACTGCCATTCCAATAAATAGGGATGACAACATCGTAAAAATGAATGCTTGAAGAAAAGCTACTAAAAGTTCCAATAAGAATAAAACAAGTGTCAATACCATGGAGACACCTATACTACCTCCTACTGTCAACTGTTGCTGGAATAAATAGACAATTGCGATCAAACCCATCACCACAGAGTGACCAGCTGTAATATTCGCAAACAAACGCAGCATTAAGGAGAAGGGTTTTGTAAACATACCCAACACCTCAATTGGTGCTAAAACTATTTTAAAAGGAACAGGAACACCTGGCATCCAGAAAATATGTTTCCAGTAATCTTTATTTCCTTTAAAATTGATAACAAAAAAGGTAAATAAAGCTAAACATAAAGTTACAGTAATATTCCCCGTTACGTTAAAACCTAGTGGTGTTAAACCCAATAAGTTTAGAATAAAAATCAGGAAAAACACAGACAACAGATAAGGCATAAATTCTTTATAACGGTGACCGATATTAGGAATGGCCATTTCATCGCGCACATATAAAACCAAAGGTTCTAAAACACGACCGATGCCCTTTGGAAGGTTATTTACACCTTTTTTATAGGTCTTAGCTAGACCGATAAAGCCCCAAAACATTAAAAATGCTGCTAGTATTAAGCCTACAACATTTTTTGTAATCGAAAAATCCAGTGGCTTTGCATTGGTAGGATGATGTTTTTCATCGTAATTCAATGTTCCCGTAGCATCTGTTTTGTAGATCTTACCGTGGTAAAGTGTATAGTATTGACCGTTCTTTTCCACAACAGATTCACCGTGATGAAACTCGCCAGAAGAAAAAACTACCAATCCATTATCAATAAGAATTACTGGCAATGGAAAACCGTAATGTTTTCCTGCTTTTTTATCGGTAAACAAAGAGAAATAATGATCATCCTGTAAGTGATGTTGACTATACTCTTTAATTTCCTCAGCCTGGGTTTTAGGCGCATCCCCATGCGCTTCCTCAGCTGCTTTTAAGGTAAAAGGATTGACAGCAAGAAAAATTACTGCAAATAATAAAAGTGCTCTCTTAAGATTCACCATTTCAGATTACTATTGAATAATAAAAAATTTTGCGCAAAAATACAATTTTATTTGGCATAAATCACCATTTGTTTAAACTTTTTCCAAAAATAGTTTAAACCTTTTTATCTGCTTGATTTAAAGCGCTAAAAGCAATGTATACATCCACAAATAAAGCGATGAAAAATACAACCAAAAAGTTATATTCGATAAAGTTGTTTTCAACGGTCTTTAGCCCGTCTTTTATATATATATACCCTGCGACAGCTTTCAGCAGCACCAGCCCTAGAAATATCACCCCTAATTTCTCGGGCATGGACCAGTTCGCAAAAAAGATCAAAACCGCAGCCAGCAAAGAAGAACAGAAGCCAAAGGTATACATCCCGACAAGACTGTAGGAAGTTTGAGCCCAGTATCCCCCGGTATTCATTCCGGATATCACTAGATAATGTGCAGCAAAACTTGCCACAAAAACGATCAGCAGTACAAGTACGCTTTTCAGATAACTATTCATTTTTATTAATTTGATTTGCCTGCCTGATAAATTGGAGCAGAGATATAACAACTCCTAAAAGTGTAAGCCCTTTCATCCCCCATTCTCCCGCAATTACATATTTATTGTCTAACCAACTTCCGACCCAATAAAATAAATATATTGTAATACCCATCTGAATGGGCATGGAAGTAAAAACAATCCATTTGTTAATTTTCTTGTTGGATTTCTCTTCTTTCAATTAGCATATAATAAAAGGTTGACAAATATACATCATAAATTCTTATCCATTACAATCCCAAAACTTTTTGTCCAATTTTAATATCCGGATAATCAATATCTGCCCCCAAAAGCATTTTAAGTTCCGAAGAAGACTTATCCGGATTTGCACGAATAACACCAAGAATACGATCCAACTTATCCTGCTCGATCAACTCTGTTGCTTCCACTTCCGTACCAACAAAGTTAATTAAATGTCCATATATCGTACCAGCGACCATCCCGCGCTTAACAGCTATATCAGCAATGCTCATCCCATCCTTAAACATTTCTAAGGAAATCTCCTTTGTATCCAACTTCTTCGGTCCTTCTTCATCTGCACTTTGCGCAGCCAACTCGTCTTTTTCTTTGGTCTTCACACTGGCAGCAACATCGAGCATCGCTGTTTGAAAATCTTCCCGTTTTGAAAGCGTATCAGCAATAAGCAGACAATGCTGCAACTGCTCGCGTTTTCGCTTGTAATCAAGCAATAGTGCTTTTAACTCGTCAATATATTTCTTCGTACGTTTTCGTATCTGATACTCTTCGATATGTTTGGTTAAGGCCTCAATCAGATCTACATCCATTTTCGGTAAAAACCAATTGACCGCAGCAGTAGAACGTTCACAGATTACATCATAATCGATCGCGTTTTTATCCCGCAACAAATCATACAATACAACAATAAACTTATGTGCAACTTTCTCCTGGGTCTGAAGGTGCTTGACCAATTGTTGAAAAAATAGTACTGCTTGTTCCTTTCCATCAATATTACGCTCTTCAAGTGATTTCAGCAGCTCCGAAGTCTCGGCCAATAGACCGTCCCAACGGAAACCATGCATTAAAATCTGGCCAAGATAATTCCGTTGGCATTGTTCTAGAATCTCATTGACATCAGCCTGTCCCTGAGTACGCTGCGCAAATTCGACAACTTGGTAATCGGTACGGATGGCATAAGATGGGATGATCGATTTTAATACAAGCCCGTCTAAACTCGTTAAACGACTCAATGCAACGTATACCTGTCCCGCGGCAAAAGAGGTCCCCGCGTCGATGATTGCTTTTTGAAAAGTTAAGCCCTGGCTTTTATGAATGGTGATAGCCCAGGCCAGTCGAAGTGGAAATTGCGAAAATGTCCCCAATATCTCCTCCTTAATCTGATCTTGCCCCTTATCGTAATTATACCGAATATTCTCCCAGGTCTCCCTTTTTACCGTTACAGATTCAGACCCATCAGGAAATGTAACCGTTACTGTGCCCTGCACCGTATCGATGTCCTTTACCGTACCAATCTTTCCATTGTAATATTTACGTTCATCTCCCGAATCGTTTCGAATAAACATCACCTGTGCCCCTATCTTTAAGGATAACGTTTCTTCAGCAGGGTAGGAACCCTGCGCAAAATCATCTTTGACAACAGCCTTAAGATTTAACATTTTACCTGATAATGATGCCAACTTGGCTCCGTTTATTTCATCAGCATTTCGATTATGGGAGGTCAATGTAATATACTGTTCCACCTCATTTGGAACAAAGTCCTGCTGATAGTAACCATTTAAGGTCGTGAGCATATCACTGGTACACTGATTGTTTCGTATGGCATTCAATATGGAAATAAAACCCTCATCTTGCTGACGATAAATTTTATTGAGCTCTAACATCACCAAAGGATTATCCCTTAAAATTTTAGCGTTAAAGAAGAAAACAGAAGAATAATGATCCCGTAAAACATTCCATTCGGCATCTTTCACCACTGGTGGCAACTGATATAAATCTCCGATAAACAATACTTGTAAACCACCAAAAGGTCGCATATCGCGACGAACAGATTGCAGGATCACATTAATTGCATCCAATGTATCTGCACGGACCATTGAAACCTCATCAATCACCAAAAGCTCAAGTTCCTGCAAGATAGCCCTGCGCTGCTTCGTCAGTTTAATCGTACTGAATAAACGTGATTTATTGTAAATATGACTATCCTGCTCGTCCCAACGTAACTCATAATCTTCAATAAAGGTCCCAAAAGGAAGCCAAAATAAAGAATGTAAAGTGGTTCCGCCCGCATTCATCGCAGCGACGCCCGTGGGTGCCGTAATAGCCATCTTCTTGTAGCTATGCTCACGGATATACTTCAAGAACGTCGTTTTTCCTGTACCAGCCTTTCCTGTTATAAATATGTTTTGGTTCGTTTGGTTAACAAAAGCAACAGCCTGCATAAATGCAGTATTTTCCCGATCGACTTGAAAGTTTGACATATCCTGAAATTAGATTGATCACAAAATTAGCAATTTCATTTTTAACTTCACGCGACATATTATAGCTAGGGATATCCAAAACAGCTCCATTATAACGGATTTAGATAAAGCTAAAACGGTTAACTTAAAATATTAATGGATTTTTTTTATATTTAGCAACTGAATTAACGAATAACAAATTTTTAGAATTTTTAATATGGCTATAGATAAAATCGCATTGTTTGAAAAAGTACAGGAAATGCTGACATCCAAAGGTTTTCGTATTGATAAATCAGATGCTGCACGCCCTTGGGGAGGATTTTTCGTTATCGACGAATCCCAAGCACAAGAATTTGCCGATGAGTACTTCGGCGGAATGGATGTACAAGAATTAAGAATCTCAGGGAAATTAAGTCCAAAAATTTTAATTGTTGCACCAGAGAAAAGACTTTCATGGCAATATCACCACCGTCGTGCCGAAATCTGGCGTGTTATCCAAGGTAACGTAGGCGTCATGGTTTCTGACACCGATGAAGAATCGGTTGTTTCAACATTGAAAGAAGGCGAAACGATTAGATTGCGTCAAGGGCAACGTCACCGTTTAATTGGATTGGATGGCTTCGGTATTTTAGCCGAGATCTGGCAGCACACAGATGCCAACAATCCTTCTGATGAAGACGATATTGTTCGCGTACAAGATGATTTTGGCAGATAATAGTCCCACAGGACCGTTAACGCCAAAACAAAGATTCCCAATCAACAATTGGGAATCTTTGTTTTTACCCCAAACATAAAGTGACATAGCAGCCGATTCACTCTTCCTACTTTGCGTTTCATCGCTTTTATCCAAGCTCCTCCATCCCATGTCCATTTCAGGTGCCCCATAACGCAATTCATTAGAAGAGAATATTAATTTTTATTATTTTAGTAAAGATATAATCAACTATGACATGATGAGCAACGACGATACTAAAAGAGGATCCAGTATATTAAACAGTCTGAAGAAATTAATTTTTGAGGACGATCAGCCGCAGCAAACTCCGCCGGTACAAGCCCCACCGGATCCAACCACTAATGCCGCTCCTGAAAGACCGCATGTACCACCGGCATATCCATCGCCCTCAGAACCCACTAAAACTGGAAAAACACCGCCTCCAATCCCTATAACAGCCAATGACGGAACAACCGACCTCAAAGAAATGAAAATAAAGGTCTATGCCATCCTTGAAAAACTCAACGAACAAGGTGTGGATTTTTTTGAAGTTTGGAACGCCGCAGCAGCAATGGGAAAAGTAGAGGAAAACACATTAAAAGCAGCCTATACCTCACTGAAATTTGTAGACAGTTCGTTGACCAAAGATAAACTGGTTGTAACTGGCACAAATTATGCTAATAAATTGAAAGAAACCATTGCCAAAGAATCGGAACAAAAACAGGCTGAAAAGAAAAAGACCGAACAGGACCGAACCATGGAGATTGCAAATCTGAACACCGAAATCAAAACAATAACGGAGAATATCGCCAAATTGCAAGATGACCTACAGAAAAAACAGCTCGCTTTGGGACAGATTAATGAAAAGTACGAACCAAGAATTAAAGATATCGAACAAAAAATAAACATCGGCAACGCGGCCGTTGATGAAGTGGTCACCGAAATCAACACTGCATTGCGTATGATTAATCAATCAATAACATAAAAATAAATCAATGGAAAGAAAAGATCAGTATGTTAATATTCCCGCTGAGATAAAAACGCAACTTCCGATATTTCAAGTACTGGGCGACCATTTGCCTGCGCAATTAAAATCACCAGAAGCGAAGAAGACAGCTTCGTCGATCTTCTTTTGGGCACTTTTACTGGGCGGAGCTTTTGCTTTTTTTAAGTACTTACCGATTATGTTGGAATATGCCGGAAAAAGTATACTTTTTGTGATATTCAGTATAATCTTGATTACCTTATTATTGCTAGCCCCAAAGATTATTGCGCTATTGCACCGATTGGGAACCGTCCTACTTTTTAAAGGTGAAAAATCCATCATTAGAAATAACCCAATTGAAACTTTACAACTGTTATCAAGAGATGCAAAAGACACCCTGAAACGTGTGAAGGAAAAAATCAGTAATGTAGACGGTGTCCGCATCGACATGATTCAAAGCGGTGAAACTGCACAAAAGACGGCGGAAGAAAAATATACTTATGCCAAACGTTTTACAGCAGAGGCCGCAAATCTCGACGAGAAATCAAAGGAAGAAACGAGCAAAAATAATGCAGAGAAGGCAAATGCTTATGCAAGAGATGCCAAAGAAACCCGTACCAAAGCATTTTTATTGGGAAAAGAAGGCGAATCAGAAGAGCAAAATGCACGCAGTTATGTCCAATATGCCAATCAATTTGCAAAAGTATTGGAAGTCCTAAAAGATAATGAAAGTGCCGCTCGCATTTATGTAAGCACCTTGGATAGCAGCATTTCCATTATCTCCAAGAAGTTGGAAGCGACTCAGAAAATGAAAAATGCTACGGACGGACTGGCCGATGTATTCAATATCAAAGATGGCTGGGCATTTCAGGAGGCCATGAATGCGGCAACTGGTGCCATTAGTCAGAATATTGCTTCCATCCGATCCAATTTGGATTTCTTGGACCAAAACAACAATATTACTGTTGGAGGAACGCCTACACAGGGTGAGTTGGAAGAGTTTATCCGCAAAGTTGACGAGCGTAATCTCAATGTACTTAACGTAACGCAAATGGCCGATGCCAGCTATGAACTCAAACCCGAAGAAAAAGTAGATAAAGGATTTACCTTACTTGATTAACTAACACAAAATCATATTACTTCAACATTATGGAAGAAAAATCAACATGGGCAAGATTAAGATGGCCTATCAAAGCAATTATTATCGCCTTACCTATTCTGGCAATCGGTTACTGGGCCATGCAATCGGGCAAATTTGATGCTAACCCCACTGTTCAAACAGATTCAACAAGCAATAATGGTCATGCGATCGCACCTTCATCAGGCTCAGAAACGACACGTTCATTCAACTATCAACCCGAAAAACCAGTCGACGGCGAATACAAGGGTGTAGTTGAAGTTGGCGCTTCGGGTTTCAATTCCTTTGTCGTCAATATGGACAAAGAAAATCGCTGGGAGATCATTTCCAAAGACTTTGGAAAGTCATTTGCATATGAAGGATTGGCAAATACGGAAGACATCCGTAAAGGATTAAAAGATTATATAGGCATGATGCTCGATAAAGGCGTCAAATCCAAAAACATACATTTCGTCATTAGCTCCGGAGCTCAAAAAGAACCTAAGACTTCGGTTATCAGTGCTGAACTAAGAAAAATGGGCTTTGTGGTCAACTTGGTCACAGCAGAGCAAGAAGGAAAATTAGCGTTAAAATCTGTCCTGCCGAAAGCTTACGAAGACAATTCATTTGTTGTTGATATTGGCTCCGGTAACACCAAAATCTCCTGGATTGATGGTGACACAAAATCGGTAGAAGCACCTGGTGCAAAATATTATGAAAAAGACCTTAAAGATGATGCTGTCTATACAGAAGTAAAAAAACTAGGCGAGAAAATTCCGGAAAATAAAAGAGAAGTTTGTTTTATTATAGGCGGGGTTCCTTTTGAACTAGCATCGCAGACACGCCAAGGTGAAGAGCGTTTTACGGTTTTGAACGATCCAGCATCCTACAAAGCAGATAAAATAAAAACAAAAAGCGGCGTCAACATCTATAAAGCAATTAAAGATGCAACCAATTGCGACACCTTCGTGTTTGATTGGGATGCCAATTTCACGATTGGGTTCCTGCTTTCACTAAACAAATAGTCAAGACGATTAGCATAAAAAAAGCGCTGTTCTCTTTTGTTGAGAACAGCGCTTTTTTATAACCTTTTTTGTTATCCCATAAAACTCAAGAGATATAAAACAATAATGATCGCCAATACCAAAAAAGCAATTTTCCAAAAGCTATAAGGTCGTTGTCCATAAACTTTACCGTTAAATGCATTGACCATAATCTGATAACTTTTTCCCTTGTATTGATATGCAGACAACCATACCGGTAAGAGAATATATTTCAATTTAATGGATTTAAAATCACTATCAATAGAATCGATATCCTGTGTATCACCTCCTATATCATTCTCCACCTGACGTTCGATTTCCCGATCCATAATAGTCCGGGCAGTTGCCGCCGCTTTTACATGATCCACACTAAAAGTTTCAGCGATAAAGCCACTTAAATACTGCTCATTGAAAGGTTTCAGATAGCCCAAATTCCAAGGCCCTATTTTATCAGAGAACTTTTCGGGAAGAGATGTTGAGCCCGATATGACAATATCCTTAAATTGACTATAGATACTACCTGAAGCTGGATACCAATTTGTTCGTCTTTCTTCGTATTCTTCCGTCTCACCATCCGAATTGCGTCTTGTACGCGTCACATAATAATACTCTCCACGTGACCCGACGTAATCAGAATGTACATCTGCATCATAGGACCAAAATGGCACATACACCCCTTTTAAACGATCATTACGTGAATTAAAAATTCGCTTAAAGTCATTCGGAGCGAACCATATCTTACCAGCCCATTGTGTCAATAGCCCAAAAGCATTTTTGTAATCAACGGAAAAGGGAACAAGACCATGTGGCTTCACAATACGCTTTTGCTGATGGTCAATTACCAACGGTGAAGCACAAAAAGCACATAAATCTGCGGTAACATGAGGATTCAAACGCGAGTTTGCCCCACAGTTACTACAATGCACAACTTCTGCCAGATAGCTATAGCGCTCATCGGCGAGTCCTTCCATTGCTTGTCCAAAGACTTTATAATCTGTAGATTCAATATGCCCATCTTCTGGTAGCTGATCGGCTATTTCATTTCTGGTTCCACAATAGGAACATTCTAAATAGGAAGTACCGGGCTGATAAGTCAAAATAGCACCACAACCCTGACATTTTAACCCCTGCTCTATTTCGGAGGTTTTTTCTTCAAAACTCATAAAACTCGGTCCTGCATTTTACCCTAAACTCCTGGTATCGGTGGCGGGTTCTGCGAAAACAGATCCTTTAATTCGCTTACCTTTTCAGCCTCAATCCAGTTTTCAAGCCCCTCTTTCCAGACTAGGGTAGCAAGTGTCATCGTCCCCTCTTTTATCAGACCACGCAGCTGTTCCGGATCAAATGGCCCTTCCTGTTTACCTTTAATGGCCAGGTAATAAGCTACCGTTTTGGGCAATGGAGGCGGTCCAACAGGCCCTGCAGAAGATGCCGCAGCAGCAGATCCCGTACCAGTAGGATTATTCCCATCAAAGCTATTTTGCTGAAACACGTTCCCCATTTGGCCGACCATCCCAGCACCAAGGCCAGCACCGAACCCCGCTCCTACAATCCCGCCGCTATTTGGGTTTTCAGCAGCCTTTTCCATGGAATTCGCGGCTTGGAATTGCGCATACGCTCCCAGATTACCGACTACTCCCATACTGCTCCGTTTATCAAGTGCTTTCTCCACCTCCTCGGGAAATGAAATATTTTCGATTAAGAATTTCGTTAAGCTCAAACCAATCTCCTCAAAATCAACGCCGATTTTTTGCTGTATCAAAGCCGAAACTTCATCATAATTTGAGGCAAGATCTAACGCTGGAATCTTAGACTCTGCAATAGCATCCATCCCTCGCGACACAGCAATGTTCCGAAGCTGCTCTGTAATATCTTCAACGGTAAACACAGGAGTTGTTGCAACAAGCTGTTTCATAAAAACAGGAACATCTTTCACCTGAAAGGAAAAGTTCCCAAAAGCCCGAAGCCGGATTGGTCCAAATTCAGGATCCCGTAGCATGATTGGATTTTTAGTCCCCCATTTCTGATTGACAAATTGTCGAAGGTTGACAAAATAAACATCGGCTTTGAATGGACTATTGAACCCATATTTCCAACCTCTGAGGGTTGTCATGATCGGCATATTCTGGGTCGTCAATTCGTAGCGACCAGGCTGAAAGACATCCGCAATCACACCTTCATTCAAAAATACCGCAGCCTGCCCTTCCCGCACAGTCAACTGTGCACCCATTTTAATTTCATTCTGATACCGCGGAAACTTCCACACAATCGTATCTGTGCTATTATCGACCCATTCGATAATATCGACAAACTCATTCCTGATTTTATCAAATAATCCCATAAATTATTCTCTTTACAATTACTTACACTAAATGTAAACATTTCCACGCAAACCAACAATTTTCTCCATTAGCTCACAAACTACCGATATCTAAAAAATTTAGCCTTTTAAACTACTTATCGTAGTTTATTTTTTTTACTTTTGTTAGCTAAGTTCTACAAAAATTTATGAGTACATATAACGAAGACAGCATTAGGTCCCTGGATTGGAAAGAGCATATCCGCCTCCGTCCGGGAATGTACATTGGAAAGTTGGGGGACGGTTCGGCCTATGATGATGGGATCTATGTTTTACTGAAGGAAGTCGTTGACAACTCGATTGATGAGTTTGTTATGGGCGCCGGTAAAACTATTGATATCACTGTAAACGAAAATAAAGTTTCGGTACGCGATTATGGCCGTGGAATCCCAATTGGTTCTGTGGTTGATGTTGTTTCTAAAATCAATACGGGTGGTAAATATGATAGTAAGGCCTTCCAAAAGTCCGTCGGTTTAAATGGTGTCGGTACCAAAGCTGTGAATGCTTTGTCCAGCCAGTTCACCGTCCAGTCATACCGTCAAAATATAACACGCATTGCCCAATTCTCTAAAGGGGAATTAGTCAATGATGAACAAAAAGACACAACGCAGCGAAATGGTACATCTGTAACATTCTATCCTGACGATTCTATTTTCAGAAATTACAAATACCGTCCCGAATTTGTAGAAAATATGATCTGGAACTATGTTTTTCTAAACTCAGGTCTGACGATCAACTTTAATGGGCAAAAGTTTATTTCTGAGCACGGGCTAAAAGATCTATTGGAACGGAATATTGATGCCGAATCCATGCGCTATCCAATTATCCACTTACGGGGGGATGATATTGAAATTGCCATGACTCACGGCCAGCAATATGGAGAAGAATATTATTCTTTTGTCAACGGTCAGCATACTACACAGGGTGGAACACACCAGGCAGCCTTCCGTGAAGCACTAGTCAAAACAATCCGCGAGTTCTACAAAAAAGAATTTGACGCTTCGGATATTCGCTCATCAATCATCGGTGCTATCGCTATCAAAGTGCAAGAACCTGTTTTTGAATCGCAGACTAAAACAAAATTAGGATCTCAAAGTGTAGGTCCAGAAGGCCCTACAGTAAGAGGTTTTATCAATGACTTTGTCAAAAAAGCATTAGACGATTACCTACATAAAAATCCTGCCACGGCAGATGCACTTCAAAAACGTATCCTGCAATCTGAACGTGAGCGTAAGGATATCGCCGGTATCAAAAAACTCGCCAACGAAAGAGCGAAGAAAGCCTCTTTGCACAACCGTAAACTACGTGACTGCAAAGTGCATTTCAGCGATAAAAATGAACGTAACCAAGAGACAACCTTGTTTATCACAGAGGGGGACTCTGCCTCCGGTTCCATTACTAAATCGCGCGATGTACAGACCCAGGCCGTATTCAGTCTCAAAGGAAAACCGTTAAACTCTTACGGTATGTCCAAAAAAATCGTTTATGAAAATGAAGAATTCAATCTCTTGCAGCATGCACTTAATATTGAAGACGGTCTTGATGGATTACGCTACAACAATATCGTAATCGCTACCGATGCCGATGTCGATGGTATGCACATCCGTCTGCTGTTATTGACATTTTTCTTGCAGTTTTTCCCAGATCTAGTCAAAGCAGGACATGTTTCCATCTTACAGACACCACTTTTCCGTGTCCGTAACAAAAAAGAAACGATCTATTGCTATTCCGATGAAGAAAGACAAAAAGCCATTGCAAAGTTGGGAGCCAAGCCTGAAATCACCCGATTCAAAGGTTTGGGTGAAATATCACCTTCAGAATTTGGTTTATTTATCGGAAAAGATATCCGTCTAGATCCTGTTATCTTGTCTAAAGACAATAAAATTCAACAGCTATTAGAATATTACATGGGTAAAAACACACCAGACAGACAAA
Organism: Sphingobacterium sp.; assembly: GCA_031286695.1. Lineage (GTDB taxonomy): Bacteria > Bacteroidota > Bacteroidia > Sphingobacteriales > Sphingobacteriaceae > Sphingobacterium. The sequence continues at coordinate 89,289 of JAITTY010000021.1, forward strand.
AACATATCGTCGAAAATCTACGTGTTGAAGTTGACCTAGAAGAAGAACTAACAAAAAAAGCGGGTTAAAATAACCCGCTTTTTTCGCAACCTACAACCACATTCATGCACAACCAAACCTTAATTCTGATCCAATGTCAAGATGCCGTTGGACTGGTCGCCAACATATCAAATACCCTAGCAAAATATCAGCTCAATATCGTCACCATGCGCGAATATGTGGATGAAGAAGCCAACAAATTCTTCGTGCGTGTTGTCTGCAACGGCCTAGTAGCTGAACAACAACTACTATCCGATTCCCTGTCCGAAGTACTTCCGCCATCCGCTCAAATACAGATAAACCCCAACAACCGTAAAAAAATCGTTGTTCTCGTCACCAAAGAACATCATTGTCTTGCCGACATCCTGGTACGCCAACATTTCGAAACTTGGGGTGCCGAAGTTCAGGCGGTCATTGGAAATTATGAGTCACTGCGTTCGTTTACCGAAAAATTCGATATTCCATTCCATTGTATTTCTCATGAGAACCTGACTAAGGAAACATTTGAAAAACAGCTGATCGCACAAATCCAGAACTATAATTTCGATTACATTATTCTGGCGAAGTTCATGCGGATCTTATCTCCCCAATTTGTAAGTACCTTTGAGAATAAGCTGGTCAACATCCACCATTCATTTCTACCCGCATTTATTGGTGCCAACCCTTATAAACAGGCCCATGCTCGCGGTGTCAAGATTATTGGTGCTACAGCCCATTTTGTTACAGACCAGCTCGATGAAGGCCCTATCATTGTCCAGGATATACGACATGTCAATCACACCTACACCGTAAAAGATATGGTAACCGCAGGAAAGGAAATAGAAAAAGCTGTTTTGAGCAGGGCAATTCGTCTACTTAGTGAAGATCGGGTCATGCGCAACGATTACAAGACAATCGTCTTTGAATAGTGATTACAATCATCTCCAAGCAAAACAACCATTACTTTTTTTTAGCGTTATTTTCAATTATTTCGTAAAAGAAATATTTAAGAATGACGCATACTTTTCATATCCCCGTACTAGGCCTGGCTTTCTCTATAGACTCCGCAGTCAAAGTCGCACAATACGGAATTTCCTCCGTAATGTCTATTGTTGACGATGAACTCATAGAGCGCATGCGCCAATATTACTGCGGACAATATCAAATCCCCTATCATCCGATTGCTAAAACAGCAGAAGATTACCGGGCAAAAAGAATTACAGCCTATCTCAATCTTGTGCAATTTGTGGTCGATAGGCAAATCGCGGCCTTAAAGTGTCAACCCTTTACCGAAAACTCAGAACTCACCAAATATTTTCAGCTTTTACCCGATTCACATCCTTCAAAACCGATTTATCATGCGATGGAAATTGAAACCAATCGCGCGATTAAAACCGAGCTGCAAGATCTATTGATCAATTATCTCAAAGCGGGAGACATCGATGTTAATATTATGTCCAAAGTAGATAAAATGAATTACCAGGATGGTAACCTATTGGATCAGCGTTATTCTGATGCCCTAGCAGCCTTGCGGGGTTTCGCAAATTCCAACTTGCATTCCTCTCTTATCCTTTCCGCAGGCATAAATCCACACCTATATGCTTACCTCGCTGAATTACCGGCTTTCTTCCCGAATAATGAAGGTCGTTTTGACAAAAAGGTCGTTTTGAAAGTAAGTGACTTTCGGTCCGCGCTCATCCAGGCAAAGTATCTCGCTAAGCGCGGTATATGGGTGTCTGAATTTAGAATAGAATCCGGTTTAAACTGTGGTGGTCATGCTTTCGCAACCGATGGTTTTCTTCTAGGACCAATCCTTCAAGAGTTTAAAGAGAAAAAAGAAAGTTTGAAAACCGAACTTTTCGAGATATACCGCGAATATTGGACTTCCCAAGAGCGCTCATTAACAACTCCTCCCCGCATCAAATATACAGTTCAAGGAGGTGTGGGGACTGCTTCAGAACATCAGTTCTTACTAGACTATTATGGATTCGATGCCGTAGGATGGGGATCCCCATTCCTGATGGTTCCCGAAGCAACCACGGTAGATCAAGAAACTCTGAAAGCATTGGAACTTGCCAAGAAAGAAGACTTCTACTGTAGCGGAGCATCGCCATTGGGAATTCCCTTTAACAATTTCAGACAAAGTGGCGCGGAGTACCTAAGATTGGAACGTATAAAAAAAGGGCGACCGGGTAGCCCTTGCAAAAAAGAATACCTTATTTCGAACACAGAGTTTGGTGATAAACCGATCTGCACCGCATCACGCGTATATCAACATCAAAAGATCCAGGAACTACAAAAACAAAACCTGTCCGCTGCGGAATACGATAAAGCCTTTGACGCCATTACAGAAAAAACCTGTCTTTGTGAAGGGCTTGCAGCACCAGCCTATCTTAAGTACAATATCCAAAAGAGCAAAGAACAGACCGCCGTATCCATCTGTCCGGGCCCCAATCTTGTCTGGTTCAAAAAACAATATTCTCTACGGGAAATGATAGACCACATTTATGGCCGTATTTCAGTTTTTGAAAATGACAACAGACCTTTTGTTATGATTAACGAACTCAACCTGTACATCGATCATATTCAAAAATATGTCACAGACAATAAAAACATCATGAACGATAAAAAGATAAAATATGTAGCAAAATTTAAAGCACAATTACAAGCTGGAATAGCCTATTACAACGAACTTACCCAGCACTTATCGCTTATTCCAAACAACATCAGCACAGCGATACCCAGACAGCTTGAATTGGCATCACTACGTTTAAAAAACATACACATGTAACCCCAATATAATTTTAAACAAACACGGGGCGCTTAATTAAGCGCCCCGTGTTGTTATCAGGAATCTTTTGACAAGTCTTACTTCGCTATTTTGCGGAATTTACCAAATACGCCAAGTGGAAGTTTTGGTCCTGCCGTTGCTTGTAAAAACAACTCGCCTATTTCTAAGTTTTCCACTTTTGGAAAAGCGGTCTTAATTAAATTTTCCACAATAACAGAGGAAAACCCTAATGAATACGTATTTAAAATCAAGAAATGTTCTTTAGGATCCAATAGTTGAACGACCTCAGTCATCATTTCCATAATGTGATCTTCCAATTTCCATTTCTCGCCCTTCGGTCCATGCCCGTATGCGGGTGGATCCAAAATAATCCCATTATACGTATTGCCTCTTTTCAGCTCACGCTTTACAAATTTCAAAGCATCTTCAACCACCCAACGAATATTATCCAAATTGGAAATTTCCATATTTTCATTCGCCCAGGTAACAACCTGTTTAATTGAATCTACGTGAGTCGTATCCGCACCTGCAGCCTTCGCTATTAAAGATGCTCCACCAGTGTAAGCAAAAAGATTTAGAACCTTTGGTTTTTCCGTCTTAAATGAACGAACAGATTCCGAAATATAGTCCCAATTTACAGCCTGTTCCGGAAATATCCCGACGTGTTTAAAAGATGTCAAGCCCAATCTAAATTTGATGGCCACATCCTCATTTTTATATTCGATATGCCAACGGTCTTGGACCTTAGGATTTTTCTTCAACCATTCTCCAGAAGTAGCCGAACGACCTTTGAATTTGATATGATAACGCTTGTTCCACTCCGCATCACTCAATGCCTTAGGCCATACAGCCTGAGGTTCTGGCCGGATTAAAATTAAATCACCAAAACGTTCCAGTTTTTCAAAATCACCACAATCAATGAGTTCATAGTCCTTCCAATGCTGTGGGGTCAATAGTTGTATATTTGTTGCTGCCAAAATCAAAATTTTCCGACAAAACTAAGCTAAATTTCAATATAAAAGAAATCTACATGATGCTAACGCAGATCAAACACATAAAATTACACGCAATAAAGCCATGTTCTCACCCCTTATTGCCCCATAGAAGCTTTTGCACTTTTCATTAATGGACTTGCAAAAACAAAGTTGTTCAATTCCTCTACATCCGACCGCATCATATCCTTATTGGAACCTTCCCAGAATTTCTCTCCCTTATAGAGAAACAAAATATACTCGCCGATCCCCATCACAGAATTCATATCATGTGTAACAACGACTGTCGTACATTTCAACTCTTGCGTAATTTTTAGTACTAATTCATCAATAACAATCGAAGTCTCCGGGTCCAATCCCGAATTGGGTTCATCACAAAAAAGATATTTAGGGTTCATACTAATTGCACGTGCAATTCCAACCCGCTTCTTCATCCCTCCCGAAAGCTCCGCAGGGAACAATTTATTTCTTCCCTCCAGATTAACCTGTTCCAGACAATGATTTGCCCGGTCTAATTTCTCCGCCTTGGACATATCCGTAAACATGTCCAACGAAAACATGATATTTTGTTCAACCGTCATCGAATCAAACAGCGCTGAATTTTGAAAAAGCATACCTATTTCTTTTCGAATAGGAACACGCTCTTCAAAATTCATCCGAGTAAAATCCTTGCCATCAAAAATCACCTTTCCTTTTTCCGGCTGGTGCAGGCCCACGATACATTTCAATAAAGTACTCTTTCCCGAACCCGACCCTCCAATAATCAGACTCACCTTCCCGGGTTCGAAATTTGCACTGATACCCTTCAGAACATGGTTGTCACCAAACGACTTGTTAATATCTTCGATTTGAATCATAAAATCTTTTTAAAGCATTAATGCCGTTATCACATAATCCGCAGCAAGAATGGTTATACAGCCAACGACAACTGCTTCCGTACTAGCTTGCCCAACTTCCAACGCTCCGCCCTTCACATTATACCCTTTATAAGCTGATATCGAGGTAATAATAAACCCAAACACAACAGCTTTAACAAGGGCAACGGTCACCGTGAAGCCGTTGAAGCCATCTTGAATTCCTAAAATATAATCTGCCTGTGTCACAGCGCCCGAAAGGGATCCACCTAACAAACCGCCCACTAAGGCGCACACGATGGAAATAATCACCAACATCGGAATCATGGTGATACCCGCCAATATTTTGGGTAATATCAAATAACCAGGAGCATTGATCCCCATAATTTCTAAGGCATCAATCTGCTCTGTAACACGCATGGACCCGATCTGTGAAGATATAGACGACCCAATTTTCCCCATTAAGACCAATCCCGAGATCGTCGGTCCCAATTCCAAAATATTTGAATCCCGGTTGATCGAACCTATAATAGAATTTGGAATCAAGTCGGAAACCATCTGAAAGGCAATTTGCATAGTCATAACAGCTCCAATGAAGGTGGAAATAATGACGATAAGCCCCAGAGATCCTATACCAATATCGGTCATTGCCAACACGGTTTCCTTCCAATAAATTCGACCTTTCTCCGGTCTTTTAAAAACTGATTTCAGGAGTATGAGATATGCACCAATGTGATGAAAGATCATATTATCTATTTATTTTCAATGTATTACACCAATTATACAGCTATACTAAGCCAAGCTATCCATTAAAGGTAATTAATTCCAGCAAATATATAAACAAGCTAAAACCCAAAAAGTATACGAAAAACAAAATTACTTACCGATCAATTAGTCACATTTACCGATTTTTTATGTATAATAGCCTAAACATTCATACGGTATCTCCCAAAGCGACTTACTTTTGAGATATATTAACAAACGGAATTAGTTATGAATACACGAAGAATAACAACTGGTATCACCATTCTCTTTATAGGAGTTGTTTTATTATTATCACAGCTCAATACAATCTCATTTAACTGGGTAGGTATTTTTAGATACTGGCCTTTATTTATTGTCCTTGCTGGAATACGTATGCTGGTTCCGAAAGATCAGCAGATCGGTCAGTTCGTCGCCATCGGTTCTACCGTAGTGATTTTAGGTTTTTTGACTTACATAGGATTGTCGACACCAAAGGAGCCACTGCTAACACAGCTCTTAAAAAACAAAGGAGTCAATATCAATATTGACGACCCCAATGACAAAACAAACTATTCAACAGAAAAACTCACGGTACCGCTTAACGATAAAATCCATAGCGCGACTTTAAACCTGGATTTAGGAGCCACTTCATTGCGAAATGACAGCAGCACGACATCAGAAATCTTTACAGCCTTTAACACCTCAAAAGAATACCTATTGGGTGTTACCGTGCACGATGAGTCTGCGGAAAAGCTCGATATCAACCTGAAAGGGAAATTCAAAAACAAGGATTTTAACAGCAAAAATAACAACACCTACATCGCTTTAAATCCAAATATACGCTGGAATTTAAATTTCGATGTCGGTGCTATCGACGCGAGTTTGGATCTCTCACCTTACAAAATCGAAACGTTAGATATTGATGCAGGCGCAACAAGTTTAAAACTAAAATTAGGCCAGCCACAAGCGATGACTAAAATTTCTATGGACGCAGGAGCTTCCTCTATTGAAATTTTAATCCCCAAAAATGCAGCTTGTCGCATTACAAGTGACAATGCATTGTCATCGACAGATTATGAGGGCGATTTCCTAAAAAGTGAAGGCGAAGTAAAATCGACAAATTACGACTCTGCCGCTCAAAAATTCGATTTCGACATCAACGGTGGCATCGCGTCAATAAAAATTAGAAGATATTAATTGACACCCGATTTTTAGTCAAGAAAAGCTAACTTTGTGTTAGATATGGACACAAGTAATATGTTGACATTACCTGGAATCTATTGCAATTCCAAGGTAGATTATTCGAGATGGAAAACGAGGGAAATTCAGATCGGTGATATCCCCATGGGTGGCGATAATCCCATCCGTATTCAAAGTATGACGACGGTAGATACAATGGATACGATGGGCTCAGTTGAGCAGACCATTCGAATGGTTGAGGCGGGCTGCGAATACGTTCGTATTACCGCTCCTAGTATTAAAGAAGCACAAAATTTAGCTAACATAAAAAATGAACTTCGCAGAAGAGGTTATAAGGTCCCTTTAGTTGCTGATATTCATTTTACACCAAATGCTGCCGAGGTTGCTGCTCGCATCGTCGAGAAAGTAAGGGTCAATCCCGGTAACTATGCAGACAAGAAGAAGTTTGATCAGTTATCTTATACCGATGCTGAATACAAGCGCGAGTTAGAGCGCATCTATCAAAAATTCACTCCACTCGTAAATATCTGTAAGGAAAATGGAACCGCCATGCGTATTGGCACCAACCATGGTTCACTTTCGGATAGGATCATGAGTCATTATGGTGACACCCCTGAAGGGATGGTCGAATCTGCCATGGAGTTTATCCGGATGTGTGAAGATCTGAGTTTCTACAATCTCTGTATCTCAATGAAATCATCCAACCCGCAGGTCATGGTCAAAGCCTATCGATTGCTGGTCGAAAAAATGGTTTCCGAAAACATGAACTATCCCCTACATCTCGGTGTAACCGAAGCTGGAGACGGTGAAGATGGTCGTGTAAAATCTGCCGTTGGTATCGGAACACTGTTGGAAGACGGACTGGGCGATACTGTACGTGTATCGTTAACCGAAGAGCCTGAACGGGAAGCTCCGGTCGCTATAGCACTCGTCAATAGATATAGCAAAAGAAAGGCAAACATCGAGAATCAACCCAAACAAGAGATTGTTCTGCTCTCTCCGGAGACGCCACATATTCCTTATGCCAGCCAAGAAGTAAATACCTTTATCGGAGGCTCTTTGGTACCAAGGATTGTGGTCGACATTTCTAAAGAAAATCTGAAAGACGCTCAGATCCTTTCCAAAGTTGGCTATCGCTATGATATCCTATTAGATAAATACCACATGGGTGAGCAGTCTGTAGACTTTGTCTATCTCGCAGACAATTTGCCGTCCTTTACGATGCCAGCAAATCTGAAGCAAGTATATAACTATAACACCTGGTCAAAACTTACCGATCAAACCAATATCCATCCCCTCTTTACCTTAGACGAATTCGTAAAATCAGACAATAAGGATAAAGTTCTGAATATGGTCAAAATCAGTAATTCAGATTTATTAACCCCATTGTTTGAATCCTTACAGCTAGACAAAACTGTCGTATTCATAGTAGAAACCAATTACTTGCATGGTATGGCAGATCAAAGGCAGTTCTTTCGAAATCTGCAAGAAATCGGCATCGACAATCCTGTCATTATCAAACGTTCTTATTTGGAAGAAGATTTCTCAGGACCTATTGGTGATTTTATGAATCCCGAAGAACCGATATCAAAAATACAACTGTACGCTTCTACAGATCTAGGTGCATTATTAATCGATGGTCTGGGTTCGGGAATCTGGATTGACTCTCCGGCAACAGCCTTGGAAAACATCGCCTCACTTTCTTTCGGTATCTTACAGGCAACACGATCCAGAATATCCAAAACAGAATATATTTCCTGCCCAAGCTGTGGCAGAACTTTATTTGATTTGCAAGAAACCACCCAGATGATCCGAAGCCGCACCAATCACTTAAAAGGCTTAAAAATTGGTATCATGGGCTGTATCGTTAATGGCCCTGGAGAGATGGCCGATGCTGACTATGGTTATGTTGGGGCGGGGCCTGATAAAGTGACGCTATATAGAGGTCAGCAGATCGTTAAGAAAAATGTGAGTTCCGCACATGCCTTAGACGAATTGATCAAGATCATCCAAGATGATGGACTGTGGATCGAAGAAATACAACAAGACTAGAATTAACAAATGAAGCTTTACATAAAACAGCAAAGGGAATCAAATGATTCCCTTTGCTGTTTTATGTATACGAGTCAACTTACATGACGAGTTACCTTTTAATCGAAATATGTTACCTTCTTATCGAACAGAAAATCTTTTCACCACAGTTTCTGAACCAGCGACTACGCGTACAAAGTAAAATCCTGTAGTTAATTTTCCGCCATGCTCAAAGGAAAGATTTTGAATTCCTGAATCCAGATTACCATTCATTAATTGGAGAATCTCATTGCCCAATGCATCCATTACTTTGATAGACACACTCGACGATTTTGCCAACTTAAAAGAAAGATTTATTTGTTCGGCAATAGGATTATAGAAAACCTTCACATTATTGATAAGTTTCTCTGTCTCCTTGATATTGTTGTCTTCTCCGAATGCCTCACTGCCGTCCCAAATATGTTGCGAAATAGTATGGTCATAAGGAGACTTTGCATACACCCGAGTCACCCCGCTGCACAATGTCAGTGCGGATAAAAGTGTTAAACAAGCTGCTTTAAGTAGATTTCTCCCCATAGTGTTAAATTAGACTTCAAATACTGGTTACGGTTTAATCAAATATAACGCTAACTATTTGAATTATCAACAACAAAGTTAGTATTTTGTTTAAAAGTTTTTCAGCAAATAGATTCATTCTAAGTTTCTTTTAACAAATTTTAACAGCTCTTGCGCATGTCAAATGAAATGCTAAAATTTGGCGCAGGAAATGTACCTACTTAAAGTACAGGCAAAAAGTATATTTTTGCAGTATATTTTGAAATAAAATAATTGATAAATGGCAGATAACAGTCATCACAACAGTATCAATAAGGTGAGTTTCGCCGGATTATTGATCAGTTTAGGAATCGTTTTTGGAGATATCGGAACTTCTCCATTGTATGTTTTCAAAGCAATCATGGGACAAGGAGCCATTCAAAAAGACTTAGTCTTGGGCGGGCTATCCTGTGTTTTTTGGACACTGACGCTCCAGACAACAGTAAAGTATGTTTGGATCACACTCCGGGCGGACAATAAGGGTGAAGGCGGTATCCTATCCCTTTATTCATTGGTACGCAAGCGAGCCCCTTGGTTAATATTCCCGGCGATGATCGGTGCAGCGACCTTATTAGCGGACGGAATGATCACCCCTGCCATCACCATATCCTCGGCTATTGAAGGTTTGGATCTCAAATTCCCAGGATTACCTACAGTACCTATTGTAGTTACTATTATTTCCTTATTGTTTATTATTCAACGATTTGGAACATCTGTTGTAGGAAAAGTTTTTGGTCCGTTGATGACAATCTGGTTTACGATCATTGGGGTTATCGGTTTGTCTCATCTTCACCTTGCACCGGAAGTGATGAAAGCAATCAACCCCTACTATGCTTTCCATATTTTAATTACCTACCCCCATTCATTATTATTGATCGGTGCTGTATTTTTATGTACGACTGGTGCCGAAGCTTTGTATTCGGATATGGGACACTGTGGTAAAAACAATATCCGCATCAGCTGGATCTACGTAAAAATCACACTTATACTAAATTATTTCGGACAAGGAGCCTGGCTATTAACACAGGAAGGACGTGTCCTTGGTGGCGAAAATCCCTTCTACTCAATTATGCCTGATTGGTTTATCGGTTACGGTATCGCCATCGCGACAATTGCAGCGGTCATCGCCAGTCAAGCCATGATATCCGGATCTTATACCCTAATTTCGGAAGCAGTCCGTTTGAATATATGGCCTAAGGTGGCTATCCGCTACCCAAGCGAACATAAAGGACAGTTGTATGTACCATCCATCAATTTAATTTTATGGGTCGGCTGTATGATTGTCATCTGGGTTTTTGAAGAATCAAGCCGAATGGATGCAGCCTATGGTCTCGCGATCAATTTAACGGTATTGATGACAACAATCTTAATGGGATACTTCCTCGCCATGAAAAAAGTCAACCGTGTACTTATTGCAGTATTTTTGGTCGCTTATTTTGTTATTGAATTAACGTTCTTAATAGGAAATGGTGTCAAAATAGCCCATGGTGGTTGGTTAACCCTTTTGCTTGCCACGGCGTTATTTGGAACAATGTATTGCTGGTATACGGCACGAAAAATTAAAAATCGCTTCGTTAACTTCATCAATATCAATAAATACTACCCCATTATCTCCGAATTGAGCGAGGACAAATCGGTTCCTCCTTATGCATCGCATTTGGTATATCTGACAAGTGCAAATTTCAAATCCGAGATAGAGGCTAAAATTATTTATTCAATTATTAATAAAAAACCGAAACGTGCGGATGTATATTGGCTCGTCCACGTTGATGTAATGGATCATCCACATACAAAAGAATATTCGATCGATCAGCTTATCCCGGGCAAATTAATACGGGTTGATTTTAAACTTGGCTTTAGAGAAGAACAGCGCATCAGTCTACTGTTCAGAAAAGTAGTTGAGGAAATGGTAAAAAAAGGCGAAATTGACATTACAAGTCAATACGACACTTTACGTAAACACAATATCCCCGGCGACTTTAAATTTGTTGTTTTGGAAAAAGTACTCTCCAAAACCAATCAGATGACATGGATAGAAAAGGTTATTATGGACATCTATGGCTACCTCAAGAAAATGAGTTTATCCGAAGAAAAAGGATTCGGATTGGATTCTAGCTTTGTTACAATTGAGCGTGTTCCGCTCAATTTTCCACAAACTTCAGAGGTTCATCTCATACGTAAAGATTAATACCCTTCAAAAGATTTGTATTCCTCAAGGTGATGCTAAAGCATCACCTTTTTTATTCAATAGAATTGCATTACTTTTGTTGCAAATAATACATCATGGCAGACGCTAATCCAAAAAAGAAATTACATCCTAGAAATAGACATCTCGATAACTACAATTTTGAAGAATTGAGCAAAGTGGAACCTTCGCTCAAAGATTATGTTATAGAAAATGCTTATAAAGTAAAATCCATCGATTTTAACAATCCCGATGCTGTTAAAACGTTAAACAAGGCACTTCTAAAAAAATATTACCACATTCAACATTGGGATATCCCAAAAGAGAATCTTTGTCCTCCTATTCCGGGCCGTGCAGATTATATTCATTATATCGCCGATGTCCTTGCTAGAGACAATAATGGCGAAATTCCAAAAGGTGGAAATATACACGTCCTAGATGTTGGTGTTGGTGCAAATTGTATTTATCCTATCATCGGGCATCAGGAATATGGATGGAGCTTTGTAGGGTCTGAAATTATCAAGAGCGCATACAAAAATGCGATCGAGATTACACGGACAAATATGAGCTTAAAAAAGAGCATACAAATCCGTCTCCAAAATAATCCGAAAGCCATATTTAAAGATATTATCCTTCCTGGTGAGAAATATGACGTGGTGATCTGTAACCCACCATTTTTTAGCTCTCAAACCGAAGCTTTACAACAGTCCATCCGTAAAACTACAGGCATTAAAGACGCTAAAATAGACGAAAAACCGGTGACACAAGCGTTTTCTGGACAGGGAAGCGAATTGTGGTGCGATGGTGGCGAGAAAGCTTTCTTGTCACGCATGATCTTTGAAAGCCAATTTCACAAAGATCAGGTAAAATGGTTCACTACATTAGTTGCCCATCGTGAAGATATTCGTTTTCTGCAACACAAACTAAAGAAAATAAATGTAAAAGAGACCGAAGTGATCCGCATGGAACAAGGCAATAAGGTAAGCCGGATCCTTTTATGGAGATTCTAATAAGTCCATGATATTCAAAAAAGGAGCTATCTTTTATCAGATAGCTCCTTTTCTTTGATCCATTATTTACGACGCTTCCCTATACTATGCCTGCGCCTGTTTATTTAACTTTGAATGTTTATAGCCATACATAAAATACACAGCCAATCCAATCACCAGCCAGATCACAAATATTATCCAGTTACTTGCACCCAATTCCGTCATCAAATACAAATTGATCAGGATACCTATGACAGGCAATAAGGAAAAGTTCATTTTAAAGCTATAAATACCCAGTCCAAGCCAGGTTAACCAAAATATAATGACCAACATTTTATGTTCTATAATTTCAAGGATGGAAAGCGATTTCCACTCCTGTATCGTCTCTTGTGCATAGATAAAAATGAACACAATAGCGATCAGTAGCCCTGCACCAACTAAATACTTACCATTGATGTAAGGAACTTTAAATTTGGATTTTGCAGATAAACCCGAATAATCCATATACAATACACCGGCACAAACAAGGATGAAGGCAAAAAAGGTACCGACGCTCGTTAGATCAACAAAGAAGTCCATTTTAAAAAATAACGAAGGGATAGCAACCACCAAACCTGTTACAATAGTCGCAAAAGAAGGCGTTTTATATTTCGGGTGGATCGTCGCAAATTTCTTCCACAACAAGCCATCCCGACTCATCGTCATCCAAATTCTTGGTTGAGCCAATTGATAAACCAGCAAGGCGCTAGTAATAGCAATCACGGAGGTCACGGATATAATTCCGGCCATATGGTCAAAGCCGACATATTTAAACACAAAAGCAAGCGGATCCTTTACATTTAATTCGGTATAGTTAACCATCCCCGTCAATACCAAGGTAATAGCAACATACAATACAGTACAAATCAACAGACAATAGATCATCGCCTTAGGTAGATCGCGTTGTGGGTTTTTACACTCTTCCGCAGTTGTGGAGATCGAATCAAAGCCAATAAAAGCAAAGAAAACGGCAGCTACACTTCCGAGTACACCTTTGAGTCCATTCGGTGCAAAAGGTGTCCAATTTTCGGGTTTGATAAAAAAGATACCGCCAAAAATTACCGCCAGAATAATCGCCACCTTGATCATCACCATGATCATACTCGCTTTCTGGGACTCCTTGATTCCGATATAAACCAACCAAGTGACCAAAAATGTAATGACACCTGCTGGTAAATCGAAAATAATAGGCAGTCCTCCAATTCGTGGCGCACTATTAAAAGCATCAAGACCATGCTGGTCGATTGCGGTCAGGGCAGCCGCGCCATGTTGGTTCATCTTGTCTACAGCATCGTACGCATAGCCTGGGGCCATAGATAACCAAGCCGGTATATGAAGACCAAAGCCCTCCAGCATGGAGACAAAATACTGCGACCATGAAATAGCGATAACCGTATTGGAAACAGCATACTCTAGGACCAATGCCCAACCTATAATCCATGCAAACAACTCACCAAAAGCCACATATGCATACGTATATGCCGATCCCGAAACCGGAACTGTACTGGCAAATTGGGCGTAGGCCAATGCCGTAAAAACACAGGCAAAAGCCGTAAAAACAAAGAGAAGTGACACTGCCGGCCCACCTTCATAACTCGCCAATCCAATTGTGCTAAAGATTCCAGCCCCTACAATAGCGGCGATACCCAACGAAACCAGATCTGTTACCCCCAATACCTTTGCAAGGCCTGTCCCCCCCTCTTTTTGAGTGTCATGCAGAATCTGATCAACACTTTTCTTCCGAAAAAGTCTATGTGACATGTAAAATTAGTTTTTGATACTTAAAATTATGCGAAAATAAATATTTTCAAGGTCTTATACTATTGGTATTTTCTGATAGACTAATTAAAGTCCACCAACTCATATTGAATATACTGGTAAATTTCTTGATAATCGGCCATCTCTGTATGCAGATAGGAAATCAACTGTTCTGTCAGTAGCTGTCTTTGCTCGGATGAAACTTCAAATTGCCACAATCGCTTACAAATATTGAAAAGTGCACCAGCAATTTTTTCCACCTGTGCATAGTCATAAATATATTCCCACTCAATAAACTGATGATAAAATTTTTCAAACTTAGGAATATCATCCAGCTGATTTATTTTCAAAAACTTCCGCATAGCATCTTCGTCCACATGGGTCAAAGCAGCATAGAATTTATCAATCGAAACAGCTTTGTTTTGTGTTAGGATATGATCTAGCAATAGCTCCAACGCTATATGGCCCATAAAAGACGGCCGGATAGGCAGTCCCACTAAACTAGACTGTATTTTTAATTTCAGTTGATGTGTATGATGAAAAAAATAAGGTGAATTGTGAAACAGGCGATCGACCTCGATATGACGGTTCCAGCCTATATACAATTGTTCTAGTAAAGGATTGTCCAAGAGCTCATCTTCATACTGGCGTGGTTTTAGCATAAAGGATTTATCAGCATTTTTTAATAGATCGGGTAACAATCCGCCCACAATACGTTCGGGATTGGTTGCAAACCGCTCAAAATAGAAATGTGATAAAAAATTCATACCAGCTTATTAGCGTGTGCTTTTATACGGAATTATTCGCTCAATATACGCTTAATCTCCTATCTTTGCATCTTGTAAATTAAAAAATTAAATCCATTTAACAATGAGCTTTGTAGAAGAATTACGTTGGAGAGGCATGTTACAAGACATTATGCCAGGAACTGAAGACTTACTAAATAAAGAAAAAGTCGCTGGTTATATCGGTTTTGACCCCACAGGAGACTCTCTACACGTAGGACACTTGACTCAAATCATGACGTTGATCCACTTCCAAAATGCAGGCCACAAACCAGTTGCCCTGGTTGGAGGAGCAACAGGAATGATCGGAGACCCTTCTTTCAAATCTGCAGAGCGTAACTTGTTGGACGAAGCTACCCTACAACATAATGTAGCTTGTCTGAAAAAACAGTTAGGCAAATTTCTTGAATTTGGAGAAGGTGAAAATGACGCCCAAATGGTTAATAATTACGACTGGTTCAAAGATTTTAAATTTTTGGATTTTATTCGTGATATCGGTAAAATGATTACCGTTAACTATATGATGGCAAAAGATTCTGTAAAAAAACGTCTGGAAGGCGACAATGGTCTTTCTTTTACGGAATTTACCTATCAATTGATTCAAGGGTATGACTTCTACTACCTTTGGAAGCACCACAACTGTAAAGTTCAAATGGGTGGCTCCGATCAATGGGGTAACATCGTTACGGGAAGCGAAATGATCCGTCGTCAGGATCAAGGAACAGCCTATGCCATCACGACACAATTAATCAAAAAAGCCGATGGGCAGAAATTTGGAAAGACCGAATCTGGTGCTGTATGGTTAGATCCAAAGAAAACTTCTCCGTATAAATATTATCAATTTTGGTTGAATACGTCAGATGATGATGCGAAAAACTGGATCAAAATCTTTACGTTAAAACCTCAGGAAGAAATTGAGTCCATCATTGTAGAACATGATGCAGCACCACACTTACGTTTAGTCCAAAAAGCACTGGCAAAAGATATTACCATTCGTACCCACTCCGAAGAAGCATACGAAACTGCCATCAAAACTTCTGAATTTCTTTTTGGTAACGGTTCTTTAGAGTTCTTGAACAACCTAGATCATGATGCTGTTTTGGAGGTGTTTGAAGGTATTCCGCAGTTTCAGATCGCTAAAGCTGAACTGGCGGCTGGTATCAATATCCTTGATTTACTTGCTGTTCAGACCCAGGTATTCCCATCCAAAGGTGAAGCTCGTAAAATGCTTCAGGGCGGCGGTGTTTCGATCAACCGAGAAAAAGTAACTGATATTGAAGAGTCGATTACGGAGAATCACCTTGTAAACAATAAATATATTGTTGCACAACGCGGTAAAAAGAATTACTACTTGATAATCGCAGATTAATGATCAGCAGTATCCTGATTTAATAATCCATAACTATAAAAAAGTCCCTTTTAAACAAATCAAAAGGGACTTTTTTATGCAGCCAGCTGCCATTCTTCTACAGCTGCAACCATTGATTAGTTTAATAATTTTTCAAATGCTTTCCTCGACGCTCCTCTAAAATGTACCTCACCGCAATATTGATAACCTAATTTGTCAAATACATGCAGCATACCGCCGTTATCAAAATTAGTATCCACCTTGATACTATAGACACCATGATCGATCGCAATTTTCTCTACCCCCTGCATAATGCCTGTGCCAACACCTTTAACATGCGGATCCTGAGCGGAAGCCAGTCTATGTATACCGACGTATTGACCATCACTTAACCACTTCCCGTCAATATCATTATAAGCTGGTTCGATATCAAAAATAATAGCTACATAACCTACAATCCTATTCTCGACTTCAACGACATGTCCATACCCTTTATCAAGATCCGATTGAACGACATCTTCATTCGGATAACCATCTTGCCATTGTCGGCTACCTTGTTCTTTCCTGAGGGCAATTGCTTGTTGTATAATTTCCCAAATCCGTCCTTTATCAGCTAATGTCGCTTTTCGTATTTCAAACTTGTTCATCCTATCTCTTATTTTTATTCGTAAAACTACATATTTTGCAGCAACTCCAAAGAATACACCAAAACAGCAACAATCGCTACAGATATCCACATTCTTTGATCAAACCTATTTGCAGGGCATAGTATTTGCTAGTCATTATACCTATCAAGCTTTTTAGCTATATCTAAATTTATTCATTCATAAAAAACGACAAACTTAAAATAATAGGCTATCAGCATCTTTAAAATACTATCAAAATAACTAAGTTTGTAAGCAGTATAATTGTGAGCTTTTCAATGTCAAATAAAGGAAATACATTTAGGCAGACAGGGAATTCAGTTTCCGGCAAACGTGCCCCTCAAAAGGAATCGACAACATTTAAAAAAGAAAAAAGTCAAAAAAACAGTGTACCAAGAGATTATTCGGATGCACAGCAAAAGGCTGTCAAGATATTAGGGATTTTATTGATCTTACTTTCATTGGCATTTGCGACAGCTTTCGTCTCCTACTTATTCACGTGGGAAGACGACCAAAGCTATATAGCAAAGACCAATGGCGGCTGGTCGACATTATTCAGATCTGCAGAAGAAATTCATGATGAAGCTGTTGATCTACCTGTGGTCGATAATAAACTAGGGAAATTTGGCGCATTGCTTGCCAATCAATTCATGTACGAATGGTTTGGCGTCGCATCCTTTCTTTTTATCCCCGTACTATTCATTTTAGGATATCGTTTGTTATTCAAAAAGTCATTGCTTCCATTATACCGTACAGTCGTTTATTCTTTTGTTGCAATCGTTTTTATCTCTGTAACATTGGGCTTTCTGCATGGATTTATGGCCGATACTCCGCATATGCTCGAGGGTAAATTTGGCTTTTGGACCAATAAATTATTAGAAGCACAAGTTGGCATTGTCGGCGTTGGCTGTATATTGACTTTTGCTTACCTGACGACATTAATTTTACTCTACAACCTCGATTTTAAATTTGTCCTCTTCAGTAACAGAAAATCCAAGTCGTTCTCCGAAGATATGGATGAAGAGGATGAGGATGAATACGCTCCACATAATCTCAGAAACAAAATTCATATTGAAGATGATTCCATCCAATCTGTACGGGAATCTATTCAACGGCCAACATCAATCAATGAACGATTTCAAGCTGCTCGTGACAAAGATGTACAGGAAGAACTTCAGCGCCCCGCCTTTACGCATCACCCCGTACCTGAAGTGCAAATTGATCCGAAAGACAAAGTGGTACTCTCATTCGACGACAGTCCACTGGAGCGAACAGAGAATACACCTTCAATCAGTTTTACAATTGATCAGCCGAATGAAGACTTTGAAGACGAAGACTTACCACTAATTCGCGAATATCAGCCACCGGTTGTGGTAACTCCACCCCAACAAGAACCGGAACCGCCAATTGAACATGATGTGGTTCCAGGCCTTGTCGTGGAAGATATTAAAGAGGAAAAAGAAATTACCGCCAGTGATCTCGTGGCCCAATTTGGCCAGTATGATCCCAAATTAGACCTTTCTGGCTATCAACACCCTGCATTAGATTTACTGAGAGACTATGGTGGAGGTAAAATAACGATCAATCAACAGGAACTCGAAGCGAACAAAAACAAGATTGTTGATACGCTGAGGAACTATAGCATCGAGATCGAAAGCATCAAAGCAACGATAGGTCCAACGGTAACTTTGTATGAAATTATACCAAAACCAGGTGTACGGATTTCAAAAATCAAAAATCTGGAAGATGACATTGCTTTAAGTCTTGCGGCATTGGGTATACGGATTATTGCACCTATGCCTGGAAAGGGAACCATTGGTATTGAGGTACCAAACTCCAATCCGGAAATGGTATCCATGCGATCGGTACTTGCTACGGAGAAGTTCCAGAAAACAGACATGGATCTTCCGATCGCTTTAGGTAAAACGATTTCCAATGAAGTGTATATTGCCGATTTAGCTAAAATGCCCCACCTTCTAGTTGCGGGGGCTACCGGGCAAGGTAAATCAGTAGGTATTAACGCGATTCTGACCTCTTTACTGTATAAAAAACATCCGGCCGAACTAAAATTTGTCCTTGTTGACCCTAAGAAGGTGGAACTTTCTCTATTCAAAAAAGTAGAGCGCCACTTCCTCGCAAAATTGCCTGACGACGGAGATGCAATCATCACCGATACGAAGAAGGTTATCAACACCTTAAATTCCCTGTGTATAGAAATGGATCAACGTTATGATTTGTTAAAAAATGCGCAGGTACGGAATTTAAAGGAATATAATGCAAAATTTATCAATCGCAGATTAAACCCTGAGGAGGGTCATCGATTCTTACCATATATCGTTCTTATTGTTGATGAGTTTGCCGACTTAATGATGACAGCAGGAAAAGAGGTCGAAACACCAATTGCACGTTTAGCCCAATTGGCTCGTGCTGTAGGTATACACTTGGTTATCGCGACACAACGTCCTTCCGTCAATATCATTACCGGTACAATCAAGGCCAACTTCCCTGCACGTCTGGCATTCCGTGTATTATCGAAAGTCGATTCACGGACCATTCTAGATACAGGCGGTGCAGATCAGTTAATCGGTCGTGGTGACATGCTTCTAGCAACTGGAAGTGATTTGATACGTATTCAATGTGCGTTTGTGGATACACCAGAAGTTGAACAGATTTCCGATTACATCGGTGCGCAACGAGGTTATCCTTCGGCATTTATGCTTCCGGAATACGTAGACGAAAACGGAGATGGTTCTGGTAGTGTAGATTTTGACCCCAAAGACCGCGATCAGTTGTTCGAAGAAGCTGCCCGATTGATTGTCATGCATCAGCAAGGCTCTACTTCATTAATCCAACGTAAATTAAAATTGGGTTATAACAGAGCAGGACGAATCATCGATCAATTGGAAGCTGCAGGAATTGTAGGTCCATTTGAAGGAAGTAAGGCACGCGAGGTGCTTTATCCAGATGAATATTCATTAGAACAATTTTTGGAGACGTTAAGAAAGGACAACTAAGATGAAAAAACAAGTATGGTTTATTGTAGGTCTGCTAATCATGGCATACAGCCAAAACAGTTATGCACAAAATGATGCCGCTGCCAAAGCACTACTGACGAAAGTAAGCCAAAAGTACAATGCATACAAAACAATACAGGCCAATTTCTCATTAGATATTAAACAAGCTAATGGTGGCTCGCATACTGACGCCGGAACAATATACCTGGACAAGAACAACAACAAGTACCAGGTCAATACCAAAAATCAAGTATTGATATCAGATTCCAAGACACAGTGGAATATCATGAAAGCCGAAAAGGAAGTTGAAATCTCAGAAGCAAGCAATTCAACCAACGAGATCAATCCAACAAACATATTCAGCTTCTATACCACTGGTTTTAAATATGCCATGGCCAATACAGAAAAGGTAAAGGGGCTTACACTGAGTGTCGTTGAATTAAGCCCAGTTGATAGCAAGAAAAACTATTCAAAAATAAAACTGCGCATCAACAAAGCAAGCAATTTGATCTATGATACCACTGTATTTGATAAAAGTGGTAATCGCTATACGTATACATTAACTTCGCAGGAAGGTAATAAAGCGCTTTCTAGTAGTCTATTCGTATTCAACAAAAACGATTACAAAGGTTTCGACGTTGTCGATCTGAGGTAAAAATATAGCATATACTACAGGACTGATTAAAGGCTTCACAATAAAAAGGGCTTTCCACTAGTGGAAAGCCCTTTTTATTGTGAAGTACAGCATTTTACAGCATGTTAGGTTCTTTATCCAACGTCTCACTCTCTTTGTTTGCATAACGCGAATAGCCATGCTTCTGTGGATGTTCGATAATTTCCTTCATTGAAACAAGTTTGTAGACATACGAACCCGTTTCATTATTCAATTTCAATGCAAAATAATCGTCTTTTTTCTGTCTTCTTATGGAACCTCTCAGACTTCCGTCACCGACATTATATGCTGCAGCAACTAATGTCCAATTCCCGAATTGACCATACAGGTATTTGAGATATCTGGCAGCTGCATGCGTAGATTTGACAAGATCTTTCCGGTCATCTACCGTACCATTGACTTTCAACCCATACAAACGCGCTGTTGCAGGCATAAATTGCCAATAGCCACCAGCTCCCTTAGATGAAACAACAGCTTTACTAAGGCCGCTTTCCACCAATGGAATGTACTTGAAATCTTCCGGAATACCATGTGATTTAAGAATCTTTGCAATCATCGGCAAATAGGTCTCTGCCTTTTTGTGCATATCGTATGATCCTGTTTTTTTAAACGAGAATCGACTGAAAAATTTGCGCAATTTACTCTCCACTAGCGGACGATCCATCGGTAATGAATCTTCAGCAAATGTCAATGAATTCATATAAGATTCAAACGAATTGCTTTTTTCTTTTTTTTCTTCTTCGTCCCCATGATGAGCGGGAACTACTACGAGCTTCGGTCCAACGATCTTATCGCCGTTTGAAGCGTTGTTGTGTGGGGTTGAGTATAATTTTGATAGCAATAAAGCAAACAAAATCAAACTACTACATAAAACTTTCTTTCTTATCATTCACTCCCTTAATGCTATCCTATCCACGACTCCAATCGATCAAAAAATAGCTTGGTTCAAATTCAAGGGTACAAAGGTAAACACTATTTATTTAAAAAACAAATAGTTACATTCTAGACAACTTAAAGCGGCTTTTTTAGCGTAAAAACGCAGCAAATTTAAGAAAAGACAAAAAGATAAGGATTTTTTCGCAAAACCCAAAATTATCCCTAACTTTGTAGTTCACATTTTAGCAAAACACAATGCCATTCAGCAATAAAAGGAACAGTCGTGATGACAACTCCAGAAAGTCACGAGGCAACTCAGATAGCTTCAAATCTAGAGGCGATAAGAACAATAGTTTCGGAAAAAAATCATATGGGTCAAATGACCAATCTGAAAGAGGCTCTTTCAGAAAAGATGATAATCGTGAGAACAGATCATTCGGATCTAAAAAATTCTCAGACAAACCTTCCTTCCGAGGAGATAACAATTCCTTCCGGTCAAAAGATAATTCAGAAAAATCCTTTGGTAGAGGAGGCCGCTCATTTGATAAAAATGATTCTTCAAGATCTTTTGACAAAAAAGATTCCTTTAATAAATTTGATAGATCAGAACGTTCTTTCGACAAAAAAGATAACTTCAAACGTTCAGACAGAAATGATTCCTCAAGATCTTTTGATAGATCTGACCGTCCTTTTGAAAAAAGAGATAGTTTCAAACGTTCAGACAGAAATGACTCCCCAAGATCTTTTGATAGATCAGAGCGTTCTTTCGACAAAAAAGATAACTTCAAACGTTCAGACAGAAAAGACGCCCCAAGATCTTTTGACAGATCAGAGCGTTCTTTTGATAAAAGAGACAATTTCAAACGTTCAGACAGAAATGACGCCCCAAGATCTTTTGATAGATCAGAGCGTTCTTTTGACAAAAAAGATAACTTTAAACGTTCAGACAGAAATGACTCCCCAAGATCATTCGATAGATCAGAGCGTTCTTTTGATAAAAGAGACAATTTCAAACGTACTGACAGAAAGTTTGACGGCGAAAGAAGTAGAAATTTTGACGACAACAAAAACTTTGGTGATAAACAATATATTAAACGTCCAAAGAAAAAAGCAGAAGATGCAGAAGATGACGGCTTAGTTCGTTTAAATCGCTATATCGCCAATGCTGGTATCTGTTCAAGACGTAAAGCTGATGAGCTTATCACTGCTGGTGTCATTTGGGTAAATGGAGAACCTGTTACGGAATTGGGTACAAAGGTAGATCCTGCAACAGATGAAATCCGTTACAACAACGAACGTCTAAAACGTGAAAAAAATGTTTATGTTTTGTTGAACAAACCAAAAGATTATATCACGACTACAGATGATCCGCAGGAGCGTCATACCGTAATGGAACTTGTTTCTAAAGCGACAAAGGAAAGAATCTATCCTGTTGGTCGTCTTGACAGAAACACGACGGGGCTACTTCTAATGACAAATGATGGTAGTCTTGCTGAAAAACTTTCACACCCGCGCAACAGCATCAGCAAAATCTATAATGTCGAGTTAAACAAAAGCCTTACACAAGGCGATTTTAACAAAATCAACTTTGGTATCGAATTAGAGGATGGTGTAATCAAACCAGATGACTTGAGCTATGTTCAAGGCGGATCGAAACGTGAAGTTGGTATCCAAATCCACTCTGGAAAAAATCGTATTGTACGTCGTATTTTTGAGTCACTAGGATATGAAGTCGTTAAATTGGACCGTGTAGTTTATGCAAACTTAACGAAAAAAGATCTTCCACGTGGCCGTTGGAGATATTTAGAGGAGCGTGAAATCGTGCAATTAAAGCACCTGATTTAATTCCTTAATAATAAATAAAAATAAAGGACGGTCATTCAGTTAACCGTCCTTTATTTTTTATATTTGCTCATTCAAATAATAAAACAAAGAATATGACTGATCCGAAAACACTTTCATCCGTTGCGGAATTCCATAAAACATTCCAACATCCAATCCTAGACACGCCTACTATCCCATCTGAACAAAGATGTGCCTTACGGGTATCGTTGATCGCTGAGGAATTAAAAGAATTAGAAGAAGCCATCCAGGATAAAGATTTGGTCGAGATTGCAGATGCACTATGTGACATTCAATATGTACTTGCTGGAGCGGTATTAGAATTTGGCTTAAAAGATAAATTCTCAGCACTTTTTGATGAAGTTCAACGTTCCAATATGAGCAAAGCATGTAAAGACGAGGCAGAAGCAATCGCTACACAGGAGCACTATAAATTAAAAGGTGTAGAATCCTATTACAAAGAAGTTGACGGGAAATTCCTGGTATTCAGAACAGCTGACAATAAAACGTTAAAATCTATCAATTACTCTCCAGCGGATCTAAAAACGATTGTTGAGGGATAAATAAAACTGGAAAACTAGCTTATAATTTTCCTTGCAGAAAACAAAATAAGGCTTCTTTTAAGAAGCCTTATTTTGTTTTTGCAGCGATAGATCAATTGCTCTACTGCTCTCTATAATATGGTAAATATAGAAGAAGCTCCTTATTCAAAAAGACTTCCTTGCACAACCTGCCGTGCTTCCAATCCTTTATCTATATACGTTTGAATACCTGACTTCGGAAACCCCCAATTTGGTGCGATTAACAATTCTTTATCTGCAATCCCGAAAATACGCTGAATGATTAGATCAGGGCGCAATCGAGGAATAAATTTGGCTAAGAATTCGGTGTAACCTTCCATCGAGAAAAGTTCAAAAGGTTCCCTTTTATATTTGACCCCCATAATGGAGCCCTCCACAATATGTAGGTGATGTAATTTCACAAATTTGATCTGCGGAAACCGGTTGATTTCATCTGCATATTTTAACATCATCTCCTCAGATTCCCATGGGAAGCCAAAGATGGTATGCACACAAAGCTCCAATGGCGTATCCTTCAGCATGTCCATCGCCTGAACAAATTCGTCGTGGGAACAACCTCTATTAATCCTCTCCAATGTATCGTTGTAGATCGATTCCATCCCCATCTCCAAATCCACATCGTAACGATCTGTATAAGACTCTAACAATGCAATCTTTTCAAAATCCAAACAATCAGGACGCGTACCCACAGAAAGACCTAAGGTATTTTCAGGATCGATACTCAAAGCCTCATCATACATCATCTTCAGTAGATGAGTCGGCGCATATGTATTTGTATTTGGCTGGAAATAAATAATAAACTTCTCAGCACCATAGCTATTACGTGCCCTTTCAATACCCGATTCTACCTGTTCCCGTATCGAAGGAATCTTGCGGGCAGTATCCGGTGTAAAAGAGTCCACATTACAGTAAGTACAACCGCCATAGCCCTTACTACCGTCACGATTGGGACAAGTAAAATTACCATCCACAATCACTTTAAACACTTTCTGCCCGTTATACTTTTGCTTTAAATAAGCCCCGTAATGATTATACGGTTTAATTCCGTTGTCCAATAATGTACCCATTGCGCTGCAAAGTTACTCAATAAAAATCATATGTGACCATTACTTTCTCAGGATCAAATGTTAAACTGATCCGGCCATCACGAAAATCTTTCCAAGATAATTTATACGAACTATGCTTAACTGCATCCTCCAAATCAAAGTAACTCCTTTTAACGGCTAAATTGGGAGAATTGTCATAATAAGTAGGTAAACCGTAATAGAAAACGAAAAATTGTTCAAATTCTTTAAATGACAAATAGTGGTAAAACTTATTCTTATTTCTTGAAATCAATATTTCAATTTTCTTTAGCTTGCCATCTGTATAAAAATAATCAAGTGTTTGATAATACAGTGCATTCAACCATTTACCGCCGGTAAATCGGACATGCCCTGGATCGATCACGACCATTGTGTCCTTACTCCCTGTATATGCACCAAACTCCCCTATATAAGATCTTTCCCCGAGATGAATAATATATTCGCGGGCTATATTGGCAGATCTACCATCTTTATTTGCCGGTATCCACTTTGATATGGACGAAAATTTCTGATTCATCTCATCTGTCTTATCCATATGCCCAATTTTACTGGAAACAACTTTGACAGTGCTATCCTTATAAACCTCGAATCCAACATGAGCTTCATAATTGAGATTAGGCCAATTGCCTTTCCACTTTTCATTTAACTGCCTATAAAAATCAACAATACCTATCTTGGGGGTTGGAAGGTAATTTTCATAAGAAATAAAAATGTAATCCTGTCCGTCTTGGCAAATACCTGATCTCAAATTAAACAATAGAAGAAAAACAATGATCAAACAATTTCTCATATGGCCGGTAAGTAATATTTACAGCAATATACAAAAAACACAGATACAAGAATTATAGAAAAGCAATATGGAGATGGAGGCTGTCTATTGGCTAAGAGAGCTCCTTTACTTCAATTTCAGCTATGAACAATAACCACTTGCTATTTGGAGCTAAATTGATCGACATACTTCTATAAAGAGGCATTACATTGCTTTCTTAGTACTGTGCTGGATCAGGGGGAGATTACAGAAGATAGAGACAAGGAAGTACGGGAGTACATAAACGAAAGAAGCCCTTGACTGTTTCCAGCAAGGGCTTCCGTGTAAAAAAAGGCACCGACCTACTCTCCCACCTGTTACGGCAATACCATCGGCTCTGGCGGGCTT
>JAITTY010000005.1 GCA_031286695.1 Sphingobacterium sp.
TTCGTAACTGGGCTATTATCCTAAATCAGTTCTTAACTTTATTTGAAAAAAGAGTCCAGTTATAAGGAACATAACTGAACTCCGTATTTTTTATTTACACACTTGATGGGACAGTCCCAAAAAAGACCCGTACCGAACGGGTCTTTTTTATTTTTTCTTCTCCTTTGGTCGATCTGTCGGATCATTAGGCATATCGTTCAGCTGATCGACCTGCGGATCCACTCCTGCCTCAGCATCACCATGATCTTTATGATTCACGTCCTTAAGTACTTCCCCATCTACACCGAGTTTAACTTTCTTCTTTTTTTCCATTTCTGTGCCGATTACGCGATTTTCGTTCTTAGTTGCCATATTCCTTCTATTTATAGTTGTTTGATTAATGTAAAAGCATCGTATGAAAACCAAACCTGACGAGGCCCGCCGTATTTTTTGTATTGGTTTTCTCGATAAGTTTTTGCCGATGCCCTTCCACCGTACGTTTGCTCAAAAAAATGCGGTCTGCAATTTCTCCATTTGTATATCCCTCCGCTATAAGTTCCAACACATGCAATTCGCGTTCTGAAATATCATATTTTACTAGAATGCGATTACGGTCCGGTGCCCTATCCGCGTAATTTTTGTAATCGTTGAGGCAAGAAACACCTAAAGAACCACTCACATACTTTTCTCCTTTTGCGACTTGTCGCATACCAAAAAGTACCTCATCACAGCTGCTATCCTTTACCAGGTAGCCATCCGCCCCAGCACTAAATACATCAGCAGCAATATGCTTGTCAATTTCCATTGTGAGCGCAAGGATTTTTATATCAGAGTATTGCTGTTTAACTAGTTGAATGAGGGCTACCCCCCCTATTTCTGGCATGTTAATGTCTGTAAGAATCATATCTGGAGGTCGATTGCTTTTCAAAAAATTTAGGGCCTTCTCCGCACTTTCAACATCAGCGACAACAGCGATATCATCCTGCGTTTCTAAAATCAGCCGAAAACCATTTCTTACCAAATGATGGTCGTCGACAAGCATTACCTGAATCATATCTATCTGTTTAATGAACTTCTATATAGATAGGAACAGGAGCGGATTGTAAAAAGTTTTTTACAATTTAAATTATCTAAAAATAAAAGTAATCTTCTGATCTGTTATTTAGCCATAACAATAGGTAATTAAAAACCGAAAACGCTTTTGTCCCGAGTGCTGTTCATCAACTGAGAGCATGCAATATTATGCTATAATTAAATAACAAATAAATAACGATAGATATGAATAACCCAACCAAACTAATTGCAGCCTGTCTGGTTTGCTGTGCAGCATATGGATGTAACGGTGCTAAGACAGATGATCAAAAATCGAAAGAGCTGATGCGCGACTCTGTTCCCAACGACACTACGACAATACAATACCGCGATACCACATCTTCAGAATCCCGGGGAGAAATTCCGCCAACACCACAGCCCGATACATCCACAAAAAAATAAAACGAATGTACGCTGGCCATTGTTCTTCGATTGATAATAGCATAATTAGATAGTACCACCGTCGTGAGATGGGCGGAAAGTAGATTTATTGTAGAGAGCTAGACAATTTAAATAATTGTCTAGCTTTTTTATGTTGCGCTTATTCGAAAGTCAGATTGATTTTTGAAAATCCCAATCCTTGTAAGAGCGGTTTAAAAACCGTCGTTGCGTTGGCCTTGGTCTGCTGCAGAATATCCGATTTTTTCACATCATCAGCAACAGCTTTTTCCGCCGCTTTATAGGCTTCATCAACAAGTTCTGCTTCTCGCAAGAAAGCCATCTTGGTATCGTACACCTTGGAAGCTTCATGATCGATCTTGATGTAACAGATCTCCGGAGCAGGTAATTTGATGGAGACTGAATCCCCCATCACTTTGATGTCTTCCGGGCTAAGTTTGCTGAGGTTTACACAGCCGACAGCATCCGCCTTAACGATTAACAACACACTTGCATCCGGTAAAAACGTATTCACGTTTTTATGCTCCACAACATCGCTGTAACGGTATTTAACCAATTCCAGTTTTCCCATTGCCTCAATACGGTCTACCAGCAGCTGATGTTTGCTTTCTACGGTCGGTCCGCTGTTATATTTCTTATACACAAACCAAGCGCCCACTGCCAAAATGGCTACGATAATTAAAAATTTTAAAAATTTTCCCATAAACTATACTATACAAATTAAAGACCAAGCTGCTTTTTTAGGCATTTAACCTGAAAATATTACCTAAATATTATTCTCTAGGGGCGCTAAACGGGCATGCTTGAAAATTATACCTTTTGATAGACAATTGTTTAGTCAAAAAGTTTAAAAAACATTTGGAACATATAAGCTATAATACTACTTTTGTGACATCAAAATCACGGTAGGTATAGCTCAGTTGGTTAGAGCACTAGATTGTGGTTCTAGGGGTCGTCGGTTCGAGCCCGATTACTTACCCAAAAGGCAGATCAAATGATCTGCCTTTTTTGTTTCACACCATTCGGAGATTATTCTAACAAAAACAGATCATTTATTGTACCCTTTATATTGCCATATTAATTGAGACCAATATCACAGCCACAACCACTCGCTTTCAAATCCCAATTTAATAAAGCCAATTTAAACACACGCGACATTACGTCAAGTTATTTCTTTGCAACGATTTCAATCAAGGAAAAAATTTAATTATTACATTGCCACAATCTACTTATCCACCGCGCTATAATTTCATAAAATAAAATTGTACATATAGACCGTTCAAAATTAGAACAAAAAAAATATAAAAAACTAATTATAGGACTTTTAACTATAGATGGAATAGAAAAAAATCGAAAGAAAAGGCGATTGACACGGTTCAAATAAAATGCAAAACAATAAATAAATATCATACAAATACGTTAAAACTAGCTAAAATTGATTTTATTTAAATTAATAATAAAATAATACATATATATTAGAATTATTATTTAAATTTATAATAGCATATTTTTACCCTTATAAACTATTACTTAGCCTTACGGGCATTGTTTTTTCGCAATTCAATTATCATTTCAATATGGCGGAACCGAAAAGCCATTAATAGAGTAGGAAAAACCAAACAAATAAACCATGAATTTATCAATTCATCCATCTGTAGGTGTTGCCCGTCTCGGGAACAGTACTACCGATATCTGTTTATCTCCGACTACGATCGGAGGCCTTCCTTTTGATGCGGACAGCAACGGAAATTCCCAGGGTCCCATTACAGATTTCAAAGATGCGAAAGGTCTGATCAAACGACAAGGCCAGCCATTTACTATCCTTACTGATTATGGGGAAGAAATCACGCTCGATAGCCCTGGTGTACAATCCATTGAGTGGACAGTGCATTTGGCGAACAAAAAAGCAGCCTGGTATCAGTATAGTGAGTTAAAGGGAAATTTGCTGTATGGTCCACAAAACAGCTATAAAAGCTGGGATGTTCCGTTCAGAAACCCAGACGCACAAGATAGAAGCAAGCTTATTATAGATCCCGGACCTAGAAGCATTTCTGGAAGAGCTAATTCAATTGGTTTCGATAAGAACAATGTTCCCGCAGGCTATCCTGCCCAATATCCACCGGACCATGTCCACTATGGAGTGCCGGTAACTACCTTAGGAGACCTCCTAACAGATAACGCTGGTAGGCTCATCGTTTTGGGTGGTTTTGGAAATGCCGGTGGCGACCTTCCACTAACCAGTTATGGGGGATCAAGTACCTGGCACGATGACATTTCTGACGGCGCAGTCTATTGTACCGTAACATTTAATGACGGAAGTTCGTCTTACTTAACGGCTTGGGTTGTGGTCGGATCTCCTGACTTTGCACCTGAAATTGTAAATATCTCTAATTTAAGCGATACGATGTTTGACGTCGCTATAAGAAATTTCAATTTAGTTCCAGGCATGTACAGCAATGGCTACTATAACGCGAACTACGTCGCGAATTTTCAACGGGACATTTTGCCAATTATCAACCGAATAGGACGCTATCAGTGGGTCTCCAATGTACAGTCCATGATGGCCTTTACCAGCAATATCTTTGATTTTACCGATAATTCTCAAGCAAACTGGCAAAATAGACAAAATTATTTTTCATACTTCAGACAAAATGATGATCAGCCACCTTCACCTACATATTTGCCACAGGAGCAATTACTAAAAGAAAATGGGCCAGATATATTCCCTATGATGCCAATGAATTCCGGAAGCAATTCGGTCAGCAATATCAATATCATGAAATTCTTGGCTTTGGACCAAACACAGCTATTCTTGATGCAACAATGGGCTAATGGTAATTTCGTAAACGATCCAAATTATGAGCAATATCCTATAAATCCAATGGATACTGCAAGTGTGGGCAACTGTGTAGGTCTACCCATGTGCCCTGGAATTGAAGTTACCTGGAGTTTGCAAAATCCAATTATCTACGCTGCCCCTTATCAAATTTTGCAGTATGGAAACGAGTCAACGTATGCAACATCGGGCCTAACACCTTCACGTGATGAGTGCGAAGGTGGCGGCTGTGAACCGGGTGATCTGACAAAAAGAATGGCTTGTCCATGGCAGGCAGATTTCTTCCAATGTACGATTCAATTAATCAATTTCACTGATCCTTCAGTGAATAAAGCCGGCTCCCCAGCAGCCCCTCTACCTCCTACTTACTACGCGTATTGGTGGCCGCCTCAAAGCCCCTGGGACGTTTTGGTCGGTGAGTTTACCGCTGAAGGACAGCAGGCAACAAACGTGCCTGCAGGACAACAAATGAATTATGCCCGCGGAATAAATAGCTTTACACAGATGGTTCAGTATTGGTATGCACTAGGCTTCATCAGGGATAAAAACTCCCATAGTACAGGATTCCCATTTTTTGTTGAAACGGAAAGAAACAACGAAATATTTACGTATGACAATGTACCAGTGAGTCAAATAAGCGGTAATACGGAGGATCAAGAAACATCAATTCCTGTTTTTTATATCGAGGAGCAAGCTCATGTTATCACGCAAAGAAGTAACAAAGGGCGATTATTGATGGAACATCTGGAAGAAGTTGGATTCAAAAAGATTGAGCTCGCAGCAGAACGCATGCCATTGCCTCGCTCTGGAACACGAAACCGAAGATAAATAATGCAACATTTTTTTGAAACTCATGTACTCATAGTCGGTGGAGGCCCCGCAGGGACCTCCGCCGCTTTAAGTTTACTCAAATATTCGAACCTAAAGGTCGTTATTGTTGAGGAGACGAATTTAGAAACAATAAAAATCGGGGAACAGGTCAATTCAAGTATTTTTGACCTACTTGAATATATGGGTATTGAAAAAGACAATCTCAGCCCCGATCATTTTATACAGGGCTACAGCAATATCGCAGCTTGGGGCAGCGACAAAATGGTCGTTAGAGATTCTATTTTTAATACCGAAAGCGAAAATTTTCAGTTAAATAGAGAAGAATTTGATTATCTCTTACTGGAAAAAGTTGCTACAAGAGGTGCGGTTATCTTCCCAAGGACGAAATGTCTGAATTTTGAACAGGACGATAATAATTATTGGACGGTGAAGTTAAAACATGCCACAAAGGGAAACTTTACAGTACAGGCAAAATATTTGATCGACGCTACCGGAAGGTCAGGAAGTGTCGGTCGGAAATTAGGTATTGAATCAAAACGATATGACGAACTAACCGCAATTGGAAAATTTTTGCAGGTCAAAGCATCACAACAGGTCAAACAAGATATTCTTATCGAAGCCGTCGAAGATGGGTGGTGGTATTGCGCGACCTTACCCAATCAAAAAATGACGCTTACATTCTTTTCAGATGCTGCTATTATTCGAAAAAAAAGACTCGAAAAAATAGAAAATTGGAACGACATGCTGTCGAAAACGAAATACATTAAACATAAAATAGCCCCTGCTGAAAGTCAAGGAAAACCTTGGGTAAGAAATGCTTTTTCGCAGATCTCCAACGTGCTTTCGAAAAACAACTTTGTAGCAGTTGGTGATGCAATAGCATCATTTGATCCAATTTCCTCCATGGGCATTGGTTTCGCCATAAATTCTGCATGCAATGCTGCCAAAGCGATTATCGATGCTGATCTAGGACACGAAAGGACCTTCGCAAATTATCAGGAAAACATCAATGCAATTTATCGTCAATATATCGAGACCAAAGCCTTTTTTTATAAAAAAGAACAGCGTTGGCATGAAGCTCCCTTTTGGCAATACAGACTTTGAACTATAGGCTGCTTTATCAGAGACTTCCTTCCTTATTCAGCCCCAGACAAGCTATAAACCAACTCTCACCAAAAATTATCCAGTGCGAGTTGGCTTATGGTCTTACATAAAACTCTTTCTCTCAGGTCAACATTCCGAAGAAAGAGGAAATATAATATAAACAATTTAGCGCCACATAAACCCACCTATTCGGAAGAAACGCAGCAACTTGTTGATCATGGTCAAAGCTGGTTTCTTAATCTTCCACTTTAATCCATCAAATCCTGTGGGAGCCGCATTGAAATCCTTCACCGTCGCCGCCCCTGTCTTCATGTGTACCGGAGGCGTATCTCTTCGGTGCTTTTCCACAACCAAAATACTATCGTAGTAGTGTAAGGAGCTTACCGAACGCGTAAATCCATTGACCTTTAATCCGCGTTGCTCGGAATGGTAAGCATTGATGTAGTCAATAAAATTTTTACTGTACTCGATAAAAGTGCCGTTCCTTTTATGACCACCACCATAAAAGACCTGATAAGAAGTATGTAAATCTTCACAGAGATATACACCATCGTCTTTCACGTGGTCAAAAAGCTCTTCAAATGTCACAATCTGCTGTATCATTGTATGGCCACCGTCGTCGATCAATATATCGATCGGCGGAATAGATTCTTTTACCTGGCGCAGGAACTTTCGGTCCGATTGTGAACCAATAAAGATCTCCACATTTTCCTCTTCAAGCTCCTTGCAGTGCGGATTGATGTCGATACCGTAGATCTTTGCACGATCACCAAAATAGTTCTTCCACATCTGAAGACTTCCACCCTGGAAAACACCCACTTCCAGGACGACGATTTCTTTGCCCTTAAAACGATTAAAATGTCTGTCGTATACATCGAAATAATGCATCCATTTATTGATTAGCTTCGCATCATTATTTCGGAAATAAGTTTCTAACTCGTTCATGCTCTTGGTTCTATTTTAAGGTATTCTGGTTTTTTTATGGCTTGAATTTATTGAAATATAACGAAAAAAACAAAGATATATTTTTATTTCGGTAGAAACTTTCCGAAGAATTGATCGCAGCGCAATTGATGTTTTAAAACTAAATTTTTAAACATGAAATTATTTCTCTACATTTACATAACTAGTTATATAATTGCTTATAATACGATGGAACTATTTGAAAAAACTGGAAAAATAGCCTTGGGTAGCAGACTGCGCTATATGGCATCGAACATGACAGAGGAAGCCACCCGTTTACATGAACTCTATCAGATTGATTTTGCGCCCAAATGGTTTCCTGTGTTCTTTATCTTGTCTGAAGGTGATTCCAAAACGATTACTGATATAGCAACTGAGATTGGTCATTCCCAGCCATCGGTCACCAAAATCGTCAAAGAAATGATCAACGCAGGTCTAGTAGAAGATAATCTTCGTTCTGTGGACAAACGACGAAATATGGTTGGATTGACCGATAAAGGAAAAGTGCTTTGGGAAAGGATGCGGATACAATGCGGCGATATCGATCGTGCCATCGATGGGATTATCCAGGAGGCTACGCACAATCTATGGGAAGCTTTGGCGGAATGGGAATTTCTACTCGAACAAAAATCTTTGCTGAAACGTGTGCAGGAACAAAAGAAAATGCGCGAAAGCAAGGACGTCAAAATTGTTCCCTACAATCCGGTCTATCGTATGGCTTTTAAGTCTTTGAATGAGGCCTGGATTTCAACCTATTTTGAAATGGAAGAAACCGATCATAAGGCACTTGACAATCCCGAAGAGTATATTTTGGCAAAAGGGGGCAAAATTATGGTTGCTCTTTATCAGGACGAGCCCGTAGGTGTCTGCTCGATCATTAAAATGAACCATCCAGATTTTGATTACGAACTGGCAAAAATGGCTGTTTCCCCAACGGTACAGGGCAAAAGTATTGGCTATCTCTTAGGAAAAGCGATTATTGAAGAGGCAAGAAATCTAGGGGCCTCAAAACTGTTTCTGGAGAGCAATACCATCCTGAAACCAGCAATCAATCTCTATTATAAGCTGGGCTTCCAAAAAATTAGCGGTTATCCAAGCCCTTATCAACGGTGTAATATTCAGATGGAGCTGGATTTAAAAAATACCCTTGAATAACAGAAATATAAACTGGAATCAGCGTGCTAGAATAAACGTGGTTTAATAAGCGAATGAATGCTTCTCTTTTTGGGAAGCATTTTTGTTTAAATTATTTTCAGATAAAAGGTGATACTTTTACCTAAATTGGTACATATCTATAAATGATATTTCTATGCAGCAATTGATCACTTCAAATCGAACAATGGACCGGCAGGAGCTCTTTATGAATCTGTATAAGAGCGTATTTCCAACCGTGGCCGGCTATATCAGCCGCCGGGGCGGTAATTTGGAAGAGGCCAAGGATGTATTTCAGGATGCCTTGGTCGCTTATTACGAGCAGGTTATTCTGACAGCCACTCCCTTAAAGAACGATATCGGTTATCTGATCGGAACGGCCAAAAACCTTTGGCTGAAACGTTATGGTCAGTCAGGTCATCAGCTGCCCCTAGACCATGTCGACCTTGCCCTGACCGTTGAAGAATCTCCATCCCGCACAAGATTGTTCCGTTTTTTGGAAATTGCCGGACGCAAATGTCTGGAACTGCTCAAAAGCTTCTATTACGATCAAATGTCACTGCAGGAAATTGCCGATGAATATGGCTATTCCGGAACGAGGAGTGCCACGGTGCAGAAATTCAAATGCCTGGAGAAAGTAAGAGCATCCGTTAAACAAAAATCACTAGTTTATGATGACTTCATGGAATGAAACCCAGCAGATAGAGGCTTATATCTTTGGAATAGCTCAACCGGAGGATGTACTAATTTTTGAAGCAAAACTCCTTTTGGATGAAGAATTGGCAGGCAAAGTAGCTGCCCAGCAAAAAGCTTATGATGCTATTCGGCAATTTGGACGCAAGCAACTGAAATTGGAAATTGAAGCTGTACAGCAAACGCTGTTTACACATCCTAAACATAGCTCTTTCAGCCAAAAAATAATAAGACTATTTCGCAAATCCTAAAATTTTAACAGCATGATTATCGACAAAAATGAGTTCCGCAAATTTGCGGTGGGGCATTGCTATGCCCAAAAAGATCTGGTAGATCATTATATTTCCAGTGTCGAGCGCTCCCGTATTCCAATGGCCATGACGCCATACATCACCGAAGAGCGAGAATTAAGGGTATCACAGATGGATGTATTTTCCAGACTGATGATCGACCGCATTATCTTTATGGGTGCCGCTGTAGAATCCAATATCGCCAATATCGTACAGGCTCAACTGCTATTTCTCCAATCGGTCGATCCCAAAAAAGATATCCATATGTATATCAACTCGCCGGGCGGTGAAGTTTATGCAGGGTTAGGCATTTATGATACGATGCAATTGATCAGCCCGGATGTTGCGACGATCTGTACTGGCATGGCCCTCTCCTTTGGGGCCATATTACTTTGCGGTGGGGCTCCGGGCAAACGTAGTGCACTGGAACACGCCCGGGTGATGCTCCATCAGCCCCTTGGCGGTGTTCAGGGGCAGGCTTCCGATATTGAAATCACAGCCAATCAGGTGTTAAAGATCAAGAAAGAACTCTATGATATTATCGCCAAACATAGTGGACAGAGCTATCAAAGAGTACATGATGTCAGCGACCGGGATCACTGGATGGTCGCAGCTGAAGCAAAGGAATTTGGAATTATTGATGATGTACTGACCTAGCGGTGATCATTAAATTTATGAACAGTTTCGAACGGACTATTGACAAACTGGTGTCAATAGTCCGTTTAATTTTGTCATCAATAAATTTAGATCATAATGAAATTAACATCCATTCGGCTAATTGCAAATGACATCCAGCAATCCGTCAAATTCTATGAAGAAATCTTGGGGATCACCGCACAATGGTTTACACCAGATTTCGCTGAACTTTCCACCAGTTCAATTACCATAGCTATTGGAAGTACGCGTACGATGCAAATGTTTAGCGACAGCCCCACTATCTTCGGCAACACGGCCCCTATTATTATTGAATTTTTAGTGGAAAATGTAGATCATGAATATATTCGGATAAAAAATAGTGCTTCAAAAATCATTCAGGAACCGACAACAATGCCTTGGGGCAATCGCTCATTGCTTTTTTGTGATCCCGATGGTAACATGCTTAACTTTTTTACTCCGCTGAGCCCTGAGGCGATCAAAAAATTTGGCGTAGAAGCCACAAACTAATCCGCTCACATGACAAGATACTAAAGGCTAAAAATAGTATCTTGTCTTCCTTAATCGATATTTAACAGCTATTTTTCAACTCATGCCGCTAATTAAAGATATATATACACCGGAATTTTATCAGTTTATTGCCGATCAGTTCCACCGCGTTGACAACAGTTTTAACAGAGAACAGTTTATCAAACGCGTTTTTTCAGGCAGTTTTCATGAAATGGAATGGAAACAGCGTACAAAACACAGCACAGCGGCCCTGCACGAATTTATGCCGACATCTTTTTCCGAAGCAGCGGATTTGCTAACACAAGTTGTGGAACATCTCCTGAAAACGAAGCATCCGGGAGGCCTTGAATATGTTATTTTTCCGGACTATATCGAAACATACGGTATCGATGATTTTGAAACTGCTGTACAATCATTTGAAATCACTACGCAATTTATTACCTGCGAATTTGCAGTTCGCCCATTTATTATAAAATATCGAGCCCGTATGATCAGCGAAATGGAAAAATGGTCCCGAAGCCCGCATCCACAGGTCCGACGGCTTGCAAGTGAAGGATCGAGGCCCAGACTCCCCTGGGCAATGGCCATTCCATCGCTAAAAAACGACCCAGCTCCCATTTTGTCCATACTTGAAAACCTCAATAACGATCCCTCTGACAGTGTAAGAAGAAGCGTCGCCAACAATCTCAATGATATTGCCAAAGACCACCCTCATCTTGTGCTGTCCATCGCCAGAAAATGGAATGGCATCAGCAAAAATACGGATGCGATCATAAAACATGGCAGCCGTACCCTGCTCAAGCAGGGCCACCCCGAGATCCTACACTTTTACGGGCTGGATAGCCGTGATTTCCAGGTGAAGAATCTCAGCGTCCATACGCCGACGGTTAAAATAGGTGATCATCTTATTTTTTCCTTTCAGATTGAGAATGGAAACAGCATTCCTAAATCACTGCGTCTGGAATATGGCCTGTATTACAAAAAATCGAATGGCCAGCTGGCGCGAAAAGTTTTTAAAATCAGTGAACGGATCTATCAGGGGGCTGAAATAAACTATGTTGAGCGGAAACAGTCTTTTAAAGTGATAACAACCCGAAAATTTTATGCAGGAACACATCAAGTCTCCATTATTGTCAATGGCCTGGAAACCGCACCTGTGGAATTTGAGCTCTTGCATATTTAACGGAGAATAGGTAAACAAACAGACTGCTTAGGTGTTCTACTAGAGACGCTATCCTTGAACCGGCGGTGATTTTCTCGCTGCCGGTCATGTAAGTGCAGGAGTTAACGCAAAGTCTGTTATGAAGAAAATTCTCGTCATCTTTTTTATCTTACTGATCTTATTTATCATTGGGCTTTTGATCAGAACACTGACTTATCCGTTTGCCCCTATCAAAAAATCTAATGCTGCGCTACCGCAGCCCACAGTCAATGACAGCATTGTCGCTCGATTTGCGGGCGGTATCAAAATTGCCACAATTTCGATCGGCGACTCGGCCTTGTTTAATCATGTTCCTTTTGTAGAATTCAATACCTATATCAGGAACAGTTTTCCCTTGATCTATCAGTCATTGGAAACTTATACGGTCAATAACCATGCATTGGTCTTTCGGCTCAAGGGCAGCGACAATAGCTTGCTTCCTTTACTTTTTCTTTCCCATACCGATGTTGTCCCGCCCGGATCTGCTGCTGTGAAAAACAATGCGTCCGATGTGTTTCAGCCTAACGACAAGCCCATACCGCCGGTAAGCGAAATAGCTGAAGAATGGGATTATGCCCCTTTTTCGGGTGCCATAGCCAACGGCCGCATTTATGGTCGTGGGAGCTTAGACATGAAAGGAATGCTATTTTCCCTACTGGAAGCTACCGAACAGCTTGTTCGCGAACAGGTACAGCCCAAGCGGGATATCTACCTGGCTTTTGGTTTTGATGAAGAAGTCGGTGGCTTACGTGGTGCTGCTAAAATTGCAGACTATTTTAAGGAAAAGGGGCTTAAATTTGAAGCCGTTTATGACGAGGGCGGATTGATTCTGGAAAAAGGATCGGTTAACGGCATCAGCTCGGATGTGGCGTTGATCGGCTGTGCGGAAAAGGGATTCTTATCCTTAAAAATCAAGGTCAAAGGCCTTGGCGGCCATTCTTCGATGCCGCCAACAGAAAGCGCAATCGGTAAAGCGGCAATCATTATGCAGCGCTTAGAAAATCATCAGATGAAAGCACAGATCGGCCCTATTATTCAGAATTTCTTTCAACAGGTTGGTGGTAGCATGCCCTTTGCCTCCCGATTTGCCATCGCTAACCAATGGCTCCTAAATCCCATGCTCCTGGCACAACTGACAAAAAATCATTCCACCAATGCGCTGGTTCGGACGACTACCGCACTCACGATGATGAAAGGCAGCGATGCCCCTAATGTACTTTCACCGGAAGTTGAATTTGTTGTCAATTTTAGGTTGCTGCCTGAAAACACACTGCAAGAAGTCAACGAACATGTCAAGCAAGCAACCGCTGGTTTTGATGTCGAAATCGAACAGGTGGACAATGCCCGCGAAGCATCTAAGGTTTCACCTACAGATGCTAAAGCTTATAAAATGATGGAAACCTCCATCCGCAGACTTTACCCAGATCTTATCGTTACGCCGTACCTCACCGTAGGCGGAACCGATGCCATCAAATATCAGCAGCTCAGCGACCATGTCTATCGTTTTATGCCAATTAAAATTAATCATGCCGAACAGCAGAGTATGCATAGTACCAATGAATACATCAGTATTGAAAACTACCTAAAGATGATCGACTACTTTCACTACATTATGCGTCATTATGACGATGATACTAGTGCCAAAACTAGCTAGCTTGTTAAACGTTGTATTGCTCCATTTCCATTTTTACAAAATGTACAAAGGCCGAGGGTGGCATTCCGGTAACGGTTTTGAAAGAAGACGAGAATTTGCTCAATGATGCAAAGCCACACATATCTGCAAGATAAGATAGTTTAAAATCCAGGAGCTCGGGCGAAGTGCGGATCTTATCTACAATATAGTCAATCCGTCTTGTCTGCAAATAGTCGTAGAAATCTTTGCCTTTGAATTTTCGGATGATATAGGTGACATAGCGGCTATTTGTACCCATATCAGCTGCTAACTGGCTCAATGTAACCCCCTTTTCCAAATAAAATAATTCGGCTTCTTTTTTGAGTAGCAGCTGATATAAACGATCTTCTGTTTCCTTGGACATATTAACGTCCTTAGGTTTGATATTGCCGACGTTTTCTATACGCTCATTCAGCAAAAGCTCGGTCTTGATCTGAGGACTGCTTATCACTGCTTTCGTACGTTGTTTTTCTATTAGATCAACGTATTTCTTTCGGTAATTCCGTTGTTTTTCATAAAAAAACAACATCCCACCAATTGCTAAAAGCAAAATCACGGTAATACCGCCCAAAGCGAGGATCAACCTATTCCGATAAAAGAACTTTCTTTCATTGAGGTTTTCTATGAGATCATCGGAAATACTTTTTGCTACATTATCTCTTTTTTCCTTAAGATCAATAAATAAGGAACGGTAATGCAGTGACTTATTTTCATCGCCGATTTCCTTATAATATTTTGAGAGTGTCTCATGGGTTAGCATACTGAGTTCTTCTACGTTACCACTTTCAAGATAGGGTTGTACCAGATCCAGATATTTTTTAGCATTTTTTAAATCGTTGCGTGCTAAAGCTACTTCGGCCTGGGCGCGGTAAATATAGGGTTTGAGATTGCTCTCTACCCCTTCGATCTTAGCGAAGGAAGAATTCAAAAAGGAATCTGCAGCCACAAGTTCGCCCAGATTCAATGCACAGATTCCCATAAGCTGATCATTTGTTGCTTTTATGAGCAGCGCTTTTTTATCATCATTAGCATTGCGATGAATATAGACTGAAGCCTTCTGCACATATCTTTTCGCGTCCAAATAATTGCCCAGCGCAAAACTATGGAATGCTCTTTCATGTAGGATATTGATAGATGTAAGCATTTTCATGGTAGGATCAGCTTGGTTTTCATTGGCAGCTTCCGCTTTTCTCAAAAAACTTTCTGAAGCTTTCAGCAAACCCAACTGACGGAAAGATGTCGCCAGTGAGCCCGAAGTAGTTGCCTGCCAGGAAAAGTTCATGGTTGCATTGGAGATTGTATCCGCGCGCATAGCACTTTGGATACTCTGTTTCATATCACCTTTATTTTCATAAAGCTTAGACCACAACATATAAACTTTAATTTTCTGTTCATCGGTATTAGCGACACGTCGCAAAGAGTCTGCAACGCGTTCCGCCTCCTTTATGTCAATGGCTACCAAAGAAACAACTACATCCAGGTAACGTTTGTTAAACTGATCCACCTTCATTTTCTGACCGTAGCTATGCTGTAGCAAGGCAAAAAATAATAAACAAAAAAAATTAAATTGCTTCATCATAAAAATATACAGCAGTAAAATGTTCGTAAAACATATAGTCTAATCCAATACAAAAACCCATGACAGCAACAACGTCAATAATCCTCCGAGAAAAGCGGCCAACAATAGATCTTTAGTTTGCCAATGTCCTTTACAGGGTGATTTTTCGACACCATTCCCTAACATATACTCATTATAATCGTGGTATGCGCGCAGATTATTGGACTCAACAACTACATCAATTGTTCGTTCGATCTCTCTTCCCAAATGTAGAAGCGCTAATTGTGAAGAAAGATACCCCACCTCATTGTCGGCCACTTCCCGCAACTGCAAAAAATCTTCAAGGGCCTTATCCAGATCCTCCGATAATAGTAATTCATTATTTGGGCAATATTTCCCAACTGCCGTGGCTAACCTTTTCTCCAATTCAATCAAGGCCACCAGCAATTCCTTCGGCTCGTATATTACAGTATCCATACATTAGCTAAATAACCACATAGGCAAGCCTATAATCGGCGCTAAATATCTTATTTTAAATTTGTGTCCTAAATGACAGCAATCATCGTAAAAATGACCGATGTCACTAAAACATAATAAACTAATAATTAATAAAAAACTCCAACTGGAGAACTGACCCAGTGCTACTTGTCATGGATACGCTTATTAAAATCTTCATCCATAAAATACCCTTTATTATTTTCAGTGCCGTCGACAAGCGTTTTCAGCCCGCCCTGAGCCTTAATTTCTTCTCCATAGAGCTCTTCATAGTCTTTTGTATACATCGCATTCGGCACAACATTAATGTCAAAGATTATTTCACGAATGGGTGATTTTTCAAAATTTCCGTATAGGGTAATATAATGTTTAACATAGCCTACATTTTTTGCGCTATTATAGCTAAACGTCAATAGACGTTCCTTACCTGGCGGTATGGAGAATGCCCCCAGTCCTTCTTCTATTTTCAGACAGCCACAAGATGTAATAATGTCTGTAATCATCATCGGATTTTTGCCTGTATTTTTCAGTTTGAAAGAAAGATCCTTCTCCTGTCCTGCCAACAACGGATAATAGTGGCGCTCATTATCTTCAATTTCTATATTGGTCTTACGGTTTGCGATATCCATACATGACCCCAACAGCAGCACAATGGCCGCGAAAATAATATTTTTAATATAACCGTATCTCATCACAGGCAATTACTGAATTTTTAATATCCTTACTCTTATATATTTTAAGCTGAAGGCTTCCATTTTTCTCCAGCTCAACTTTTTTTTCCAACAGGGCAACTCCTGACTGCAATACGAAATCAGCAGCGGTGTAAGTTGCGGCCTTGTGTCCATCACAGTATAGTTCAACACGATCTGGCACCAGCATGCGATGCCGGGGATTCACAAGACAACGTAGCGCAAATTTCTTTGGCGGATCTGGGCGATCATTCACGCTGCCATTGACTTCTATATCTTCGCCCGTTAAAAACCAGCCCTGGTTAAAATCGCTGGCAAAACCATCTAATCCATCACTTAATAGGTAACTTTCCGCACAGTTTTGCTTTGAACTAAGGCCTATCGTGTGTATCTGGGAAAAATCATTTCTTATTAAACCCTTGTTCTCAAATGTTTTCCAGTCCTGGATATAAGTACAAATCGCTCCATCATCTTCCTTATAATTTTTTAAATCAGTATAGGTTACGTAGGCTGAGAGTCTATCTAATGCGACGTCTTTCTCGTTGATCCTTGTTTCCAGATCTGTCCCACTTCTCCTTTCTCCATTTCGTCTACCTGCCCGGATGTAATGTATCTGAAGTTGAGTATACGCCAGTGCAGTCAATAATTTGTCAATTTTCTTTCGTTCATCGCCCACAGTAAGCTTGTTCAGCTGAATCAGGTCGTTGTAGAAATGCAGAAAATCGTCCTCATCAACATATTTTCGTGATGCTTCGCGAAAAGAGGAATAAACATCCGTCGAAATGTTTCCTTTGAGCACAGTCCCTTCTAGATTATTCAAATAAGCTGATAGCAAACCTCCTGTTTTCGGATAAAATCGATGTAGATAATTTGTTACCAATTGAGATACCGCTAATGACGGATCGATCATCAAAGCAGCGAACACATAGGTCTGAACATCTTCAAATGGACTATAATCATAACCACTACCATTTAGAAACAGACCATCAATGCCTAGACCTTGAAAAAATACCAGCTGCTTTTTTACACGCCCCATGACAGGAAATGGCGTGAGATAATCGTCAAAATTTGAAATATAGTCCCAGCAGTATAATTGCTTTACTCGTGCTTTCCAATTGCTCGCGAGCGTTGTAAACATAGAAACGGCAGTCGAACTCAGATCCAGGGAAGCTGTTTTCGGTAAATCGATCGTACTTATAAATACCCCAACATTATCCATCAATATCTTTTTCGGTGCTTCAATGGTAGATCGATAAGCCAGGGTAAAAAAATATTGCTTTGGGAATTCTTGAGCCAGCCGGTTCAATAAATCTGCGACTGCAGCCGTCGCACTAGTCGCTGTATTACCTTTCTTTAGGCATGCTGAACAGTTACAAACCACATCATTATCATTCGGAGCTATCATAAAATAGGTTGATCCATCAACTCCGTTTCCATATTGATCGCGTATATATGAGCTGATTGCCTCGTAGGTTTCCTGCGCTGAGAAACAATATTGTTGATTTATCCGTTTTCCGTCTACAAGTGCATAGCAGTTTTGGGGTATAGTATTTCCAAAAACAGCCTTTAGTTTGTGTCCCCAAATTCCCCAATCTCGATCAATGGAGCTGGTCGACAATATCCCTGAATCGTCTGCATCTAGGTTAGATGGCAAATGCGGCTCACGATAATGCATTGAAAAAAGCGCTTTCTGGCTTTCAAATTTCAGATAATTGGGCGGTAGATCTGCGACATCTAGTTCGTGGAAATTTGACAAGTGATCAATCAACAGATACGAAATCCAGCGCAGGGTGGCTTGCTCCCGTCCAAAAATAGCCAGCCGCCCCTTTTCATTCCGAATTTCATAATCAAAAGTTAGATCAGGAACAAGTTCCATATACAGCGTACTTCCATGCTGATCCTCCATCTGATCCGAACGCTGTAAGTGAAAAGCAGTTTCATTTTGAACCCGTTTTTTCAGGTGATGGTATAAATAATCTGCCGCTTCACTGCTCTTTCTGTCACCATTGGATGCAATAACAAGCTCTGGAGACGCAAAGTCGAATGTACTCGCCCTACCCTCACAGCTTACGGACAGCAAAATCTGCAAAAGAAATAGTATTACCGACTTAAAAGGATACATTTAACTGAAGATATAGATTGTATAAATTACGGTAAGCACTATTATCCAACCCTTTACCAGTTTGAAAGTTATACCAGGTACCGATCGCGCTCATACCAATATTACGGCTAATAGACCGTCCCAATCCGGCGCCTACCATGGCATTGAAAACATTAAAACTATTATATAGCTGATTGTCCAACAGGTCAATATCGGGTGAATTACCTATACTTCCCATGGCTAACACATAGTTTTTAGGACTATTCATAAAGTACTGGGCCTTTCCCATCAGACTGTAGAGATAACGTCCCTGACTGGCGCTATTCAGATAGAAATTGCTCCATTTGGCATGAAGGCGAAAATCTTCGATTTCTTTGGTGATTCCGAGATTCAGATTAAACA
Organism: Sphingobacterium sp.; assembly: GCA_031286695.1. Classification (GTDB taxonomy): domain Bacteria; phylum Bacteroidota; class Bacteroidia; order Sphingobacteriales; family Sphingobacteriaceae; genus Sphingobacterium. The sequence continues at coordinate 18,622 of JAITTY010000005.1, forward strand.
GGTTTTGCTCGGTATAGAACTTCCGGAACCCGAGTGCTGCTTCTACCTCCCAAGATGGCTTCCACGCATACATTACACCCGCATTTAAGGCAATTTTAGCAAAATACTTATTGGCCCAGGCAACATCCACGTGGCTGGACAACTCCGCGGTCCATGGCCTTGTCCACTCAAATTGTCCCTGAATTCCCTTCCCCTCGGCGCGACCAGCATAATTTACCCTTCCTGTATAAGAAGTCCCATCCGGTTTTATGCGTGTATAGTCAGCTGTGGAGATAGTTGAGATGGCATAGTCATCACCAAACCTCGCTCTTAAATGTGATATTGAAACACTATTATGAAAAGACTTTTGTCCTAGATAATTGAGGTGACTTTTGAAATCATCCAATTCTAAAAGCGAGGGTTCATAAAATTTTTGATAATAATAGGCCGAATCGTAGCTTTTCAATCCCTCGTAGGCCAGGCCTTTCATGTATTTCAGCGTCTTATTGTCTTTGTAATGTAGCGCTGTGTCGATGACTGTCAATGCCATCCCATGCTCCTTAGCCTTCAGCAAACGTCCAGCGTATTCCTCTGTTGTACTTGTAAACGTATTTACCAAAGGAATATGGAAGGGGTTGAGCTTTACCTGACCATGCAAGAGCGCCCAAGAGTCAGCAATTTTTTCAACCTTATGTGTCATTGCCTCTGCGAGTTTTATTTTAAATGCAACATCGTCGGCATATTGCCCTTCTGCAATCTGTGCATAACGCAACATCGCATCATTGTCCCGCAGTTGATAACAGATATTGATCATATAAAGAAGTGCATCTTGATTATGTTGGTCAATTGTCAGCCATCTATCCACTGACTGTCGCGCTTCAGCGAGTTTATAGGCTTCCATGAGACTTTTGACCAGCGGTATCATGATATCACTATAACCACTCAACAAACGCTGGCGCTCTTCTTCATTTGCTCTGCCCAATACCTGTTCATAAATCGTGAGTGCCTGGTCATACCGTCGTTGTTTATTGTAAAGATCCGATTTCTTCAACATCAGTATCGTATTGCCAGGTTCATCAAGAAGAATGTCGTCCAAAACAACAATTGCCTCCTGATATCGCCCTTCCGCTACATAAGCATTATACAATCCCTGCTGTGCTATGGATACCGATGCATCATCCCCATAACGGATGACATCTTTCCAGTCGGTAATAGCGCCTGCAATTTTGCCGTCCTGAAAGTTGGCTTTCGCCTGTTGTAAAGTGAGTGTGACATAAGATTCACGGAGATCGGTATCGCCTGGATATTTTGCAAAATAGGTTTTTGTCAACGTTGACACTTTTGCCTGATCTCCCATGCGTTTATAGACGGTCAATTCCCGCATATCTAATTCCTTATTTCCCCCTACACTACGTCGATGTTTACTTAAAGCAGCAATAGCGCTCTCATATTGCTCTTTCGCGATCATGTCATTATACACATAGTCAAAAGCTTCCTTATTACCGGGGGCACCATCGAATATTTTTCCATACAGGCTGGCCGGGTCATTATTTTTGGCGTTTCTTGCCGCTTCAAGCAAAAAATAGCTGTATTGAGACCGCAGACTGCTGCTACCGCCATGTTTAAGCTGTTCATCCAAAAATGCCAAAATTTCGGGATACCGTTGTTGATGCTCCAATATGGCAATCTTCTTCTGCACGAAGCCACCACTACCAGGAAACTGATTCAACGCCCTTTCGGTATATACCAATGCATTGTTAAAATCCCCTGCCTTGATATAATTATCGATGACCGAAAAATAACTATCCTGTTTTCGGGGTTGTTCTTCGACCAATTTCTTACCTATGTCAATAGATTGATCGATCTTACCTGATTTTTTTATTTCTCCGTTGCGTTTCTCCAAGAGATAGTTTTGGTCGGATTTAAGTTCGGCATCCTCCGGATAGATTTGGGAGATACGCTTCAATAGGCGGTCTGCCTCGACTTGATTGCCCATCGTGCGATATAATTCTATTTTTTTACGCCATAATCCTTTCCAATACGGATTGACCTCCAATAGTTCATTGATGTAACAGATCGCACTCGAGTAGCGCTGTGTTTCGGTCTCTACTGCGACCAGCATATGTTTGGATTCTACATTTGCTGGGGCATATTCAAGCGATTTTACAAGCTCATACCGTGCTTTGTCATATTGCTGCCGATGCAGATAATACTTACCAAGCAACATGCGCATATCTGAATCTTTAGGATTTTTTTGAAGAAATTCTTCCGTTTTTTTCTTTCCTTCCTCCCATTTTCCCTGGTTATAGAGTTCATTAATTTCGTTTGCATCTTTATTTCTTTCAATTGTCGTTCCGGCCCGTTGAGCATAACTGGGATGTCCCAGCAGTAAAGCGCCAGAAAAGCCGATAAATAAACTGGCGTATGTAAACTTCTTAAACATTGTTATTGGCAGTGTTAGCATTTTTTGAAGGCGAAAAGCCCTGTCGGGTCATCTGTCCCCACTTGAAATTTCGCTTGGTTAAATATTGAATGTATCCTCTTAGGGTAAAAACCACGACCAAAGGGTGGTATATAATAGCTTCAAACGCCGAAAACAGGACAAGCTTGAGATATTCCCAAAAGTTTTTGTAAAGCTTATTCAACACCAGATCATACGAAACGGTAATGATGGATACAGAAAGACCGATGAGGTACGCATAAAGCAGCATCATCCAAAATGTATCAAAATTGACCTGATGCGTAAACAAGAGAAACAGCAGGAATAAAAATCCAGTAAACTCGATTATTGGTGCCAGAAATTCGAAGAAAACGATATAAGGCATAACGAGAAACCCAAGGCGGCCGTAGTCCTTATTCAAGAAGAATTTCCGATGGTCAATAATGAATTGCAGCATACCACGTCCCCAGCGGGTACGCTGCCTATTCAACACTTTGATATTTGGAGGTCCCTCCGTCCAGCAGAGGCTGTATGGACATTGTGCTATTTTATATTTCTTTCTATTTTCCCGCATATAGGCAACCATCCGCACAGTCATATCCATGTCTTCGGCATGAGATGCTGAATCAAAGCCACCTGCTGATACCACGACCTGTGTATCAAAAAGACCAAAACCGCCTGACACGTTCGGAATGGCATTGAGCATCGACCAGCCCATTTTGGCCACCAGGTAAGATCGTAGATATTCTGTTTCTTGGAAAAGTGGAATAAGGCCCTTTGGTGGCCGCACGCGTGTAATCTGCCCTTTGTCTATCGAACAGCTATTTACCATTCGCATGGTGGCTCCAACAGCAATAACATGTTGCTCGCTGTCCAATACTGGTAAAATAATTTTGCTCAACGTATCTTTGGCCAGAATACAGTCAACATCTGTATTAATAAAATATTGGTATTGGGCCATATTCACTCCGGCGTTCATCGCATCGGCCTTTGTCCCGCCATTCTCCTTGTCGACCACAATTAACTTACTGTAAGCCGGATTTTTGGAGCGTAATATACGATGTACCGGCCTACAGTAGACCTTATATACATAGTAATAAGGGACCTCTTCAAGCTCGAATTCTTCAATCAAAATCGCTAAAGTCCTGTCTTTACTACCGTCATTAACAATGATGACCTCAAAAGTTGGATAATCGAGATTTAGTAGAGAATTGACACTATCAGATATAATAACTTCTTCGTTGAATGCCGGTGCAACAATTGATATTCCGGGCGCCTCTTCCGGGAAGTTTATGAGATAATTTTCGTCCCTTTTTGTATAGGAATAACGATAACGTATCGTTTTGAAATAGCTCATAACGAGCAATGCTATATAGAAAATAGCAAGCGTAGTTGCATAAAAATAAATGAGATAAGTAAAGAAATATACCATTTTTCTAAAAGTTTAGGCTGATACGAAAATATTTTCTGAAAATACCTGATCCAGTAGCACGTTCTCTTTCTCCTTTGCAGCGGAACGGGCATCTTCTTTGAGCTGATTGAGCATTTGCTGCCCCTTCTCGCCATGGCACTTGATGGATCGTGCAACAAGCAATTTAATGTTTACATCTTCGGTAGATTGGTAAGTCTCGACCAGGAAAGTCAATGTTTGTTCGTCCTTTAGATTACCCAGCGCTCTAATAATAGCTTCTCTGACACTGCTGTTCTCCAAGGCAAATCTTTCAATAAGTACAGGTGCACATTCAAAATAATCGAGTTCTCCAAGCGTAATCACAATCTGGGCCCGAACATCCTTGTTCTCTTGTTTATCGAGAAGAGTCAATAATGTTGTAGAAGCTTCGTATTGTTTGAAGAAACCAATCTCTCGTAGCACAAAAATGATGTAATTGGGATTTTTGGAATTATTGATCCAACGGAGTAAATTAGGTAATTTTCCTTCATTTGATTTTTTTATCAATGTAGCATGGAGACGCAATTTATCCAATTGAGTAAAAGCCTCATCAAAATTTTCTTCCATAAACCGAAATGGATTATAGGTGTCCTGGCTTGTATATAGATCCCGTGCAGTTTTACGCAGTTGGATATCTTTATGAAAAGTTGACTTGGAGAGTACACCACTATTGACTCCATTATCAATTTCACCCACAATCTGTAAGACTTCACGCCGACGGTCAATACCCGTAACTCGCATTCGCTTTTCCCAGAACCGCGTCAATCCCAATGCTTCCAGGCAGTTCTTATAATTAATTACATTGAGCGAACTTACTCTATCCACCGTATTTTTGACTGAAAGAACCAGATCGGTCACTAATTCCAGTTTCCACTTTTTCGCTTTACTCGCATCGTAGTCCAGCAGCGCCTGGATTTCCTCAACATCATAATTTGCTTTATTGCGCATGACAAAATCCAGCTTCTCCTCGAAATGCTGCTTCGTTTTGTTCTTTCGCCGCTCTTCCTTATTAATTTTATACCCGATAAATAGTAAGCGCAGTATACCACATAGTGTAATTACTGCCAACACCATCACCATCACCAAGGTCATTCGAATAATTAAGGGATATCCATTGTAAAGAGAGCTCAGATAGCTCAAATAATACAGATAAAAATCGTAATACATATTCTTCTTTTTTTGGGTTGATAAACAGTTCTCGATTTTATACCTTTCGCTCAATCTGACACAAATAGATTCATTTTCAAAGGCATAAAAACTTATTGGCAAAGATTATCAATCGATTGAAAAAGCATGTCTCAAAGAAAGAGCATTCCCTGGCAGATAAATTTACCGCTCAGGGATAATGCTTAATATATAAACCACAAATACCTAATAAAGAGCATATTAAACAACTTAAACAGCTTTATATCCCTCGAAACGGGACAGCTGTTTTTGCGATAAAAAGAAAATATTTCTTTTGTAAAAAGATAAAATAAAAGGTACAAATTGAGACAATCTGATTTTAGCCACATACCATTGACAGACTCTCTATACGATATTGATGGGGAGAGCAGCCAAATTGCGACTGGAAATTACGATAAAAAGACGCTCTGGAATTAAAGCCGCAAACAAAAGCTAGATCGCTGATTGTATAGACCAACTCCCGTGAACGGAGTTGCTTGGCTGCGTAACTTAATCGCAATTGGTTGATAAATCCATTTAATCCTTTATCAAACTCATCCTTAAGGAAGGCGCCTAGGTGATGTGCAGGAATACCGACTTGCCGGCAGAAGCTTTCCTTATTGAGGTCGCTATCCAGGTAAGCCAACGTTTGTATAAAATAATCAATGGATTTTCTATATTCGAACTGCTTTTCTCTGCTAATGAGCGGCACTGAAAGTTTTGCTTTTTGTTTTTCCAGTGGCATCAAATCGACCGCTATTGTCCGTTGTGAAATTTCAGATTCCTCAAACCTATTAAATTGCGCCGGCTGCAACAATTTAGCCCTTGGAGGTACCACAAATTGCACTGCTGAGAGAAAGAGTGCATATAAGCACATATTGAATCCGCGATGAATATTAAAATTAGCATCATCGTATGCCATTTTAAATATCAAAAATGAGGATACACAAACAAAACTAATTAAACTGACAAAAAAGACTATCCGTTTGAGATTAAATTTAAATAGATAATTTTTCTTTTTTCTTATTCCGAGCCAAATCCAAAAGATATACCCCAATATATGGATATAAGATAAAAAATTGAGAAAGATAGCATAGTCAATATTATAGCGATACCGCATGGTAAAATTGCTACAGAGTAAGATAAAAATCGCTATCGCTCCCAAAAAAGGGAACATATGCTTCCACAGACGCAATCTGGTAGTTCCGCCATCAAGATCATGGATTAATAAAGCCAATGCGGGACCGTACAACAATCCGATGGGAAAGGTCAACAAGAGGTAGAGCCACTCGTGGAACAAGTGATTGCATAAAAATCCGAACAAGATCTGAAACAAACCCAACGAAAGAATAATCGTAAGGTGTCTATGAAATAACGTATTATCTCGTCTAATATTGACAAAAATTAGCATAACATTCAATAAAAATACCACAACAGCAACTATAGACAAAAACATATTCTTTACGTTAACAATATCGATATTCAGCGAATTAGGTACACTAGGGTGCAGGTTTCGACGGAATAGGTGTCATAAAAGTAATCTAAAAAAAAGTTAAACAATAAGTTAAATTTGATATTCAAAAAACCTGTAGCCGAAACGCTACAAACAGCTCGTTACGAAAATCTTAGCTATCAGACAAACTATTGTGACTACCCAGAAGGTAAATATTCAAATTGCTACAGCAGAAAAATAGGCTTTATACGCGCTCAAATTTTTTTAATTTTGATTATGGACAATCTTCGCAATTATATTCGCGCCCTAGTCGATTTTTCGACGGACAGCTGGCATTTACTGCAACCCGCATTAACATTGCGCCACTTCAAAAAAAATGAACTGCTGCTGGAACAGGGACAAGTTTGCGACTCGCTATTTTACATCGACAAAGGCTATTGTAAAAGCTATTATATTATAGAGGGTACGGTGAAGAATACAGGATTTTTTTTTGAAAATGACATCGCTACCAATGTTCAAAGCTTTGGCAGCGGACAGAAATCCGAATTTAATATCGTTGCCTGCGAAGCGCTGACGGCCGTAATTTTTGATAGAACAAAACTATTTGAACTCGCTGCACAGTCCATAGAAATCGAACGTTTGGGACGACATTGTATTCGGAATTTCGCTTCACGGCAGGAAGAATTCGCAAATCTGTTTAAACTCTATACCGCTACTGAACGTTTGTCTTATCTAGAAAGCAAATATCCCGAAATCCTACAACGTGTGCCACTTTCTCAATTAGCCTCCTTTTTGGGGGTAGCCCGGGAAACATTAAGCAGGATCCGCAAACGAAGATTGAACCCCTGATATTATGTGACGATCGTCACAGGATAAAATAAATCCATTTTGGGAACTTTGCATAAGCTAAACAAAAATAAAAGATATGAAAACAGACAATGCAGCCCTTTCGGATTTCGAGCAGTTTATGATGATCAGATTAAAAGCTTCAACAGATTTTCTGGAGGGAAATTTTGACTCCCTAAAAGATCTATCTGTGACAAGCGATCCGGCAACAATTTTCCCACCTCATGGAATATACATCTCGGGCGTATCTCAGGTGAATGATTTTAATCAAAAAGGAGCCTCCAATTTTCTTCCGCATGCGGAAAATGAATTTGAAGTGATCCATCAGGATGCAAGTAATTCACTAGCCTACTGGACGGGTATCCAACGATCGTCGGTTAAAATGACAGGACAAGATGCACCCGTAATTTTTAATCTCCGGGTTACTGAAATATTTAGAAGAGAGCATGGTAGCTGGAAACTTGCGCATCGGCATGCCGATAGATTGGCTGAATAGCCTAAATTACATTTGAAGCACCACATCTATTAGATCTTCCGGAATAGTAACGTCCGCTCCTGACCATCAGGCCAGCGTCAAAGTGACCGGTTTATGGTAACAACGAAATACTGCTCTCCTAGGATTTGAGTCCAACGCTGCTTGTTGCCCCCTTCATTCTCTTGTTCCAAAAGAGCAAGAGAAGAATGAAAAGAATAAATAATATGAGGGTGACGAGGTTTGTCTTTCCCATAAGCGCATGTAAGGTGGCTGGAGCTATAATTGAATTGGTTCTAATGGTAGAGAAAGTCAATACAAACGAAAACACAATACATAAGAGTAGAAAACCGGCAAAGCCAAAAAATTGGGAGAAGTTATCAAAAATTAGGAGATGCCATATCGCCCAAAATATCCCCGTTATTACACTTTTAACAGGCCATTTTATTTCGCCCAGACTATCATTCAAATAGCCCCGCCAAGTAAACTCCTCCATGATATCATACAGCAATGTAAACAAGCAGAACAGCAATGCCCAAACGTGCTCATCAACACCGTAATTATTTTTGAATCCATAAATCCCATACCCTGCAAATAGAAGAAGTGGAAACAAAAGTGATTTTGTTTTATCAGGGCCAAAGAGTGTGACAGTGGAAACGACTTTTGACAGGGCATAAAAAAACGCCGAGATAATCAGAATAATAAATCCGTGGTTCATATTCCAGGGCAAAGGAAAGCTAAAAAGGCCTTTTGTTGCCAACTGGAAAATATTAGGAAGCTTTCGCATAGCAAAGGTCCCCAACAGCACCAACCCATAAAATAATGCGATACGCAGCCAATTGGTCTTTTTTATGCTTTCAATGATATTCATACACTACTTATTATTTTATAGTCTCCCAGCGACTGATTGCAATCAATTAACGCCTACGAATTTTGAAGTCGCGAACTTACAAAAAAACGATGAAAGCAGCCTTTCTTCCAAATGTAAAAAATAAAAGTCATCTATAAATGATGCCTGTGACCAATGACAACTCCTAAATCACAGCCGATGCCTGCGGTATCCCTGTTGTTACAAAAACAATCAACACAAACGATTGCATTTAATATTTCTCGTTTAGTTCAATTGTATTTACAAAATTAGCTAGAACAATTAAATTTAAATTATGAGATATCCCAAATCTACACTGCTGCTCTTTGTGGCACTGGCAAACCTTATTTCTTGCCAAAAGAACGAGGTTCAGCCAAATTCAGAAGAAAAGTTGGCACTACGGGCTGCCTCACCGGGTGCGAATGGCTATGAGGTACCATTGGGCGGCAATGCCTTTGTTACGTCTGCTCCTACCGGTGCGGTTGAAGTTATCAACAACAATGGTCTAGCAAACTGGACAAATACCAATAGCATAATCAGTACCTATGCAAAAGTACCACAAGCAGGCGCTTTACGCGTAAAAATTAGAGCCAAAGTCCTCCCTGCCGGAGATAGCAGTACAGTGAAATTAACAATCAACGGCGTAAGCAAACAAATCAAACTTAAGGGTGGAGCACTACAAGATTACAATATCGGTACCTATTCGTTAAATACCGCTGGATATATAAAGATGGATCTTCAAGGTGTATCTAAGTCAGGCGGTTATTTTGCAGATGTATCACACCTGATCTTAGATAGTTCAGCAACGAATGGCACTGTCATTTACAGTGACAACAATGTCGACAACACTTATTACTGGTCCAGACGAGGTCCTTCCTGCCATCTCAGCTATACTATTCCGACCAATCAACAGGTTTCTTACTATTACAGTGAGGTGAAAGTCCCTGCGGGTGAAGATAAAATAGGCTCCTACTTTATGGCCAATGGGTTTGGCCAAGGGTATTTTGGTATGCAGGTAAACTCAGCAACAGAGCGTCGAATACTATTTTCGGTATGGAGTCCATATAGTACCGATAACCCTTCCCAAATACCAGCAGAAGACCGCATTACATTAAATAGAAAAGGAACAAATACCACGACGGGTGAGTTTGGTGGCGAAGGTTCTGGCGGACAGAGCTACCTCAAGTATAATTGGACTGCCGCCACTACCTATAAATTTTTATTGAAGGGAGAACCTGACAACAATGGAAGTACTGATTTCACGGCGTGGTTTAATGATCCTTCGACCAATACCTGGACGCTTATTGCAAGCTGGAAACGTCCCAAAACAAATACCTATTTAACAGGTTTTCATAGCTTCCTCGAAAATTTTAATGCCGACAACGGTTTCCTTGGCCGCTCTGCAGAATATAGCAATCAATGGGTGCGTACTTCGGCCGGAACCTGGCTGCAGGTTGTTGAAAGCACTTTTACAGTCGATGCAACCTACTCCAACAACCAGCGTATAGACGCTATGGGTGGAATAACAGGCACTAGCTTTTTCCTGAAAAATGGTGGATTTTTCAATACAGTTGTCAATCCCGGGACTAAGTTTACACGATCCGGTACTGGTACAGCACCATCAATTAATTTGACGACATTACCTTAATTATTTCCTTCAGGAACAATGCCGCTTTTGTAGAGCATTGTTCCTGAAGGTTCAAAAATGACCACATGTTTATAACTATGTTATCGAAACCTTTACCTATGTTCCTAGGTCTCCTCTTACTACTGAATAGTCTTTCGTTGACAGGGCAGCATTTGAACTCTATCAAAACTGATCACATAGTGAAAACTCAACTCGATACAATTGTAGCTCGTGCAGTTGAGGACTATCTTTCCCGGGATAATACCCATAGTGTATCAATTGGGATTTATAACAGAGGACACAAAATAACCTACAACTACAGTAAGGATAATTTACCCAACGCCAACAATTACTATAATATTGGATCGGTAGCGAAAACATTCGCTGCTACCCTGCTCGCACAAGCCGTGATTGAGAAGAAAATCAACCTTGATGATGATGTCCGTAAATACCTGACCGGAAGTTATCCCAATCTACAATACAATGGTCACGGAATCCTCATTAAGCATCTTGCAAATCATACTTCAGCACTTCCGAAGACCTTCAGATCGCTTTCTGCTAAAGTTGCCGATAGTTTAAGCCTGCTATCCATCCCAAAACAGGTAGATTATCTCGCAAATTATAACCGTAACAGCTTGTTGGTAGACCTGAGAAAAGTTAGACCTGACACTATTCCCGGCACAAAATTCAGCTACAATAGTACAGCCGTCATGCTACTTATTGCGCTATTGGAAACTATTTATGCGGACTCCTATGAACATCTTGTCAGCAGCTATCTCAAAACTCATTTAGGTATGCAACATACAGCCCCATATTTAGATGAGGCACAAAAAAGAGAAGTCATACAAGGGCATAACAACAAGGGGCAACCTGTCCCTTTCGCCAATTTAAGAGGATTCTACATTGGCCCCACCATGAATTCAACGATCAATGACCTATTGACCTACATGGAAGCCAACCTGAAACTTACGGATAAAGCCGTCGAGCTGACACATCAACTGACTTATGGCAAAGAAGATGGGTTTGGCATGGGCCTCGGTTGGATGATTAATACCGATGAACGTGGCGTTCGCTATTTCTATCATGATGGGAATACCAAAATAGGCTACAATACCTTATGTGTTCTGTATCCTGCAGATGCCTATGGCATCGTTATTATTGTCAACGATACTATTGATCAACGTCAAGTTGGTGAACTTGAAAATATCATTAGACATCAGTTTTTAATGCATAATCAATGACAAGCTCAATCTTCATTTTCGGCAAAAAAGGAAGAATAAAATTAAGTTACCATTAAAAGAATATGTATTTATTTTTAAATCGATAAAAAATAATAAAATATATAATAAATTATCCCAAAATATTATTAATTTTCAAATACTAACCAATGTGGAAATCGGTGAATGTTTAATTTTTTAACTAAAGAAAGGAGGCAAAACAAAACAACGACGAAGAGAACGGCTCAAAAAGCCTAGCACAATTAAATTAATGATTCATTCACAAATCTTAAAAACTAAGTTATGTTAAAATTAACCAGTCGCCGGAACAGGCTTTATACTGTTTTGGCTGTAGTTTCCACATTTTCTATTTTTAGTTGCCAAAAAACATCATTGACTCCTGAAGGTCCAGAGGCACTACTCAACAAAAAAGCTGCGGTATCCGCTCAGGCAGGAGCAGCAATTGCAACATTGAATTGGGATCAAACCTATCAAAAGATTGATGGATTTGGTGCATTCGGGGGCCGAATTGTTCCATTCTTTGAGTCTGCAAAAAGAGATAGTATCCTGGATTATTTATGGGGAGGCAGTGGGCTGAAACTAAATATCCTTCGCGGCAAGGTACTTCACACCTACCCTTTTAACCAGCAGACCAAAGTGGTCACCATTAAACCGGCAGGAGTATCGATTGATGTCGATCGAAATAGCGCAGCCTATCAGAATTTGACGGCAGACGAGAAAGAGCAACTTGGGCAGGTCTGGATTATGAAGAAAGCGAAGGAACGATATGAGGTTCCTTTCGTTATGGCGAGTACATGGACGCCCCCTTTATATATGAAAACCAATACAAGCAGTATTTCTGCAAAATGGTTTAATGGACTTAATTTTAATACTTCCTCAACAGCTTTTGCCCGCTACTTGACTGGATTTGTAAAATCATTTCAGAATGAAGGAATTACGATCAATGCAATCTCCCCGTCAAATGAGCCTGAAAATGTCTTTTCGGATTGGGATGCTTCTTATTGGGACTCCTCTCATCTTGGGCAATTTATTACCAACAATCTACGTCCTGAGTTAAATAGTGCGGGTCTTCAATCCACCAAAATTGTATCTTCTGAAAACGCGGCTTGGGGAACTGCCGATAATTTCTTGTCAGGCATGGACAGAAGCAACGTTGACATCCTTGCGGGACATGGTTACGTAGAGATCAGCGGCATCATCACAGGGCAACGTGGATTTAACCAGAGTCCTTCCATGTGGAATTTTAGTATTGGAGGTAAACCGATGTGGGTAACCGAAGCTTCCGATGATGGCGGCAACTATGACAGTGGTATTGAAGGCGGCCTGAAACTGGCGGTTAACATGCACAAGCTTCTTGCAGATTGCAATGCTAATGCTTATGTGTTTTGGCTAGGTATGTTGGCTTTTCAAAACAATGAAGCACTCATATGTACAAAAAGTGACGGCTCTCTGGAGTTTCCAAAAACTTATGATGTGATGGGACATTATTCCAGATTTATTAAAGCGAATTACATGCGAATCAATGTAGCGGTTCAGAATGGAAATGGCTTGTTGATTTCGGCTTATAAAGATCCGCAAACAGGCAAGTTTGCACTGGTTGTCACCAACACAGGTACGGCAGCAGTTCCATTGGACATCAACCTCAGTGGTTTTGCGAGTGGCGCATTAAACAACTATCAGACCACTGCAACAAGTTCAGGCCATTGGGGCAACGTCGGGGCTGTGAGTCCAAATAGTTCAGGCGTCTATTCCCTAACAATACCTGCTAAAAGCATAAGCACTTTAGAAGGCAACAAACTTTAATATACTAAATACACTGAGGGATCCACTCCCTCGGTGTATATTTTAAAGACTGCCAATCAACCTGTCCTAAAATTCCTGGACTATTCCTCGCCCATTCCTTTTGTAAACATCACTTTTACGAGATATTGATCTTGGGCATGCATATCGAGCATCTTACCTGATTTCACACAGGGAAAGGTTTCGATTGATCGGTATAAAATTGAACTCTTTTCATCCTCGTTTTTCACTTAGCAAATTTACCCATATTAAAAGGATTCTTTTGTAAGCACAATAAAAGCTCAATAGTACATAATACAAAAATTAATAAAAATTTAAACAACAAAATCCAACTTCCTACCGTTCTGTAAAGAACTAAAATCTAAACCATTAGGAGATATAATGCTTAAAAAACAAATTTGTGCCCCCAACCATGCTATGCGGATTAAAAATATATTCCAATATCTTTGCTACCTGAATTTTGGAACAACTACTATGAAATTGCGCTACCTCGCCGTGCTTACCTTTGGGATATGTACTATCTCTGGGCTAAAAGCACAAGAAAAGTCAAATCTTATCAAACTAAATCTTTGGCCACTAGCTGTTGGAAATATTTCGCTGGAATATGAAAGGCCAATTAATGAACACTTATCAATCAATGGAACTGTAAGTTATCGTCCAGATGCTAGCTTACCATTTAAATCGCTTTGGGAATCTGCTTTTGATGATGATAACAATATTTTGGGCGAAGCCAAATTAGGGGCTTTTTCAATCACGCCAGAAGTACGTTTCTACCTAGGCAACAAAGAAGCTTTAAAAGGCTTCTATATAGCACCCTTTGTTAAATACGCCAACTATAATGTACATACTAAAATTACCGTCGATGAGTCTAATTATCATAGAGAGGTACCGATTTCGGGCACATTAAATGCTTTTACTGCTGGTGCAGCTCTCGGCAGCCAATGGCGACTCGGTCAAAATATTTATCTCGATTGGCGTATTATTGGTCCAAATTACGGATTCAATAATGGAACATTTGATGGGAAAACCCCACTAAATGCAGATGAACAACGTGAAGTCAAAAAGCAACTGGATGAATTTGATAGCAATCTCATGAAAATCAAAAAAGAAGTCAATGCTGATGGTGTCACCATAAGCACGAGCGGACCATTTGCCGGTATCCGCACCGCATTATCCGTAGGTTACCGGTTTTAATTACAAAATCCTCCCCTCTCGTATTATCCAAGCGCACGACATTGGTGCGCTTTCACCCTAAATTAGATTATGCTCACGGGCATATTTAAGCATTTGTCCAATGGTTTGACACTCTGCTTTTGCCATCATCTTCCTACGATGGGCAACGACAGTGTGCGGACTCAAAAAGGTCTTCGAAGCAGTTTCAGCGACACTATAACCTTCTGAAAAGTATTGTAATACTTCAATCTCCCGCGGTGTGAATGTCTTAACCTTCTTATCAAGTGTAGACAAAATACGTTCAAATTCACCACATATATACATATCCTTTTTCTTGATTGCTTCAAAGCAAGCTAATATGGAATATGAATAAAATTAGCGAATTATCCTCTATTTTAATCTAATTTCATCAATAGGATTTTATTAACAGATTTCTTTCGATCATGTAATTTTATAAAATGATACTAAATTCATTTTTCATATCATTTTCTTCAAATACTCTTACTACCTTTGTTCTCCAAATTAAATTAACATGCCAAAAGAGACAAGAACAGGGCTTTATCAGGGAGTCATCGAAAAAGATGATAACGGGAACTACTTTTGTGGTCCCTACCTACTGGATTACCAAATCGTAGAAGCTTATTTTAAATTGGGAGATCGCGTGAGTATCAAAACCATCATCAAAAACACAAGCCGCAAGAGTATGGAGGCTTACCCACAAAAGTCTGTTAAATTTTCATTTGCAACAGAGGAGCATGATAATGACTAGAAGCTGCTAAGATTGAACAATATAAATAATAAGGCCAATTCTGAAGAATTGGCCTTATTATTTACCGATTACATTTGATGTATCCAATT
Source organism: Sphingobacterium sp. (assembly GCA_031286695.1). Lineage (GTDB taxonomy): Bacteria > Bacteroidota > Bacteroidia > Sphingobacteriales > Sphingobacteriaceae > Sphingobacterium. The sequence goes on from JAITTY010000005.1 coordinate 33,990, forward strand.
AAACAAAGCCTCTGATTTTTGGTAAATCGAGAGGCTTTTACATAATCAAATTGATCGATTACTTTATAAAATAGGTATATTTTTTAATAAAGACTACACGAATGGATCGTTCATCTAAATGATGTATTTCAAATCTATTTTCCATAAAAATTAGGAAAGATTTACTTGCCCTTAGCGGCCTCACACTATTAATGCGTTCATTTATCGTAAGTTTTATTTTTGATTTACTTCTTAAATATAAACACTACTTTAATAGCTTCTAAGCAAAGATGATGATCATGGTCCTATTTTTCGTTGAAATTGCAATTCGGTACGACGAAAATTGGGGATGAGCATATGTGGATTTTTCGATAATAAATCTATATTTGCAAAAAAAATTAACCAAATAATGAATAATAAATGTCTTCATTGCAATTGTACAATTGATGCCAATTTTTGTGGCAATTGCGGACAAAAAGCTGAAACTCACAGATATTCCCTCAAGCATTTTTTCATCCACGATTTTATTCATGGAATCTTCCATTTCGACAGTGGATTTCTCTATACAATGAAGGAACTTTTTACACGGCCGGGCAATAGTGTAAGAGAATATATTGAAGGTAAAAGGGCAAAACATTTCAATTATTTTGCGACCGTAATCATCCTACTTACGATAAACTACTTTTTTTCAAAATTTACGAAGATAGGTCTACAAGATGTGCTCAATCAAGACAGTGTTTCAGGACTTTCTAAGGTAATTAAGGACTACTCGAAATTTGTGACATTTATCGTTATCCCTTTCAATGCGCTTATGAGTTACTTAATTTTTAAAAAAAGTGGACAAAATTATACGGAGAATTTAGTACTCAATATATTCCTTTTAGCGGCGATTGTTTCTTTAAGATTTTTTATCACTTTTACGCTTATTATAACCGATGACCCTACCACTATACTAACAGTAAATTTCCTATTTGTTATTTTGATCTTTTTATATACCATCATATTCTTCTTTCAGTATTTTTCCGCCTACAATTATAACAAAATTGAACTTGTGCTAAGAGTTGTGATTATTGCGATCTTATTTATCATCACAAAACAGGGTATTAACACAATAATCAATACAATTGGATTGCGATATCTAAGTTAGGATCTCATGCGACAAAAGAAAATAAGATTCTTTCTACAAATTGGTGTTTTATTCCTTATAATCACCTGTAATTTTTGTTCTGCACAGCAGTGCGAATTCGATAACAGGTCTATTGATAGCACAACATTTGCGGAAACCAGAACAGCATTAAACCAATTATCCGTCGATCAGTTTGAGAAAAGGGTATTTACAAATGAGTTCGCTACTATACCATATCGTTTTCTCTTACCAAAGAATTTCAATCCGAAAAAGAAGTATCCCCTTGTCATTACATTTCACAATTCATCCAGAATAGGTACTGACAATGAAAACCAATTGGAACATTTGGCAAGGACATGGGTTAGAGGGGATATTTATGCTAAGTTCAATTGTTTTGTGATAGCCCCGCAGTTTGAAAAGCGCTCATCGAACTACGAACCAAATCAGGATGATATACTTATAGCCAAACCTTCAAGAGATGCGCAACAGATCTTAGGATTGATAGACAATATCGAAACCGAATATCCAAATATCGATATAAACCGTATTTACCTCATCGGTTATTCCATGGGCGCTTCAACCACTCAAAACCTGATGCGCTTGGCTCCTGATAAATTTGCTGCAATGATTTCCATCGCTGCTGTCCCGGATTTATCTAATCTTAATGCATTTAAGCGTAAAAACATTTGGCTTATTCATGGCGAAAAAGACAGCGAAAACCCCTATGTTGGCAGCAAAATCTTATACGAAAAGCTACAGGGAAATCATCGACTTAAATTCACTACGTTTAAAAATTTACAGCACAATAATATCGTCATTCCATTTTTGTTAACTGATGAACTCCATAAATGGTTATTTACCAAGCATCGCTAACGTATCTAGTATCTAGTCTTAAGAGCCATAGGCTGCAATTCCTCATTTGGTATTTCGGGAACATATACGGTTTGTCCTCCCTTTTCATCGACTAACAGCGCCAATAAACTACTGATGTCATCTATCGTATCCAATCCGATGTTGTTTTCTACAGGCTCTATATCTCGATCAGAAAGGATCTTTACAGCTTGATGGAAGCTCTCTTGGACGATTAAGAGATCCCCGCGACCATCTTGACATGCGCGATAGATTTCTTGGAGATCAGTTATTACTAAACCCTTGCCTACAGCAGCATCCAGTTCTTTGAAGTAGTCATCATTTTTACGGACGAGCTCCTGCTTCATAAAATTCCAAGCCCGGCTCTCCAACTGATGGGTTTCTATATTGTTGTAATCGATAGGTAAGTATCCGTAATATATTGAAGGTCGATCCGCGACTTGTAAGAGCTTACTATAATTATCTTCTGTACAAAATACGAGTGTCACCATCTTCTCTTCACCAATATAGCGCAAAAGTGCCTTGTCTACCCTATTTAGATATTCTTTCAGGAGGTCATCAAGGTGTTTGGCATCACTACTTTTATCCGGAAATGTGTTGTAGAACTGATTTTCGGGAATAGGGAACTCTTCATTACTGATATCCTCGACAATACGGCCGTTCAGAGCACCGAAAAGATGAACACCGCTTTGCGATAATAGCATCACAAGATAACTTGTCTGACGGCCAATTTCCTTAACCAAAGGACGAACGGCAAATGTGTTGCTTATATGGACGCCCTCTTGGTTCGTCTCCCAAGAGGATTTGAAAACTTCTGCGATGGTATCTGACACGAATATATGCAGGCTATCAAGATTATAGTTGATATCGAGATCATGCTCTATCTTTTCCAATTTTTCGATCAGACCGCTAACATCCTTTTTCGCATGTTTATCCAAGAGCCTATCGATTGCTTCTCTCGTAAAGTTTTTAATTTTTATCCGGTCGCTGAGGTTATCAGGATGAGTGCGATGGGTATTGACAGAGATGGTGACGCAGAGCTCGTCCTGAACTCGAATAAGCCTTTGCAGAAGTTGTTTTTCAGACATGATCATGAATAAATAAGTTAAGAATTGAATACACTTTACAGATAACAACAAATTAAAGAAGCTTCTTGTTTGGATAAATAAGAAGTAAGCATAACCTCATCTAACTGATTATCACAAACAAAATAGCTTATTTATAGTTATTGATAGGTAAAAAAGCAGAAATATGAAAAAGGTTTTTATCGCAGGAGCAACAGGTTGGGTGGGAAAAGAATTAAGTAAAAGTATAGTTGACGATCCAAATTATACGTTAGTTGGCGGACTTTCCCGCTCACATACGGGTGAAAATCTAGCCGAGATTCTAAAGATAAAAACATCGCCTATCCCCCTCTTTGACTCCATAGAAAATGCAATTGAGAATATTGATTTTGATATTTTAATTGACTTTACGACACCACTTATTGCCAAGCAAAACATTCTGAATGCGATCAATAAAGGTAGGCATGTCATTGTCGGTACTTCAGGCCTCTCAAATCAGGATTATGAAAAAATTGAAGAAAGGGCGGAAGAAAGGGCTGTATCGGTGTTAGCAGCCGGTAATTTTTCGATTACAGCTGTTTTGTTGAAGAAATTTGCGGAGACTGCTGCTAAATATATTGATCAATTTGAAATTATAGATTATGCATCTCAAAGAAAGGTAGACTCTCCCAGTGGCACAGTCGCCGAGTTGGCCTACAGTCTTTCCAAAATTAAAAAGCCAACGGTTGAAGTTCCCATCAAGGATACCATCGGAAACAAAGAGACCCGTGGTGGTGATATCAATGGAATTCAGGTGCATGCCATAAGATTACCAGGCTATGTGCTCGGCGTTGAAACAATATTCGGTATGGAAGATGAAAAATTAGTCATCAAACATGAAGCTGGAAGTGGTGTAGCTCCCTATCTGAATGGAATTAAGATTGCGCTTGCTAAAATGGGTACCTTTAAGGGATTAAAACGTGGTTTAGATACGGTAATGGATTTATAATCGCTACAAATTGAAGAGTTTTATTTCACGACGAATAAAACTCTTCAATTTGTATCTAAGTTCTTTAATGTAAACTCCAACTATTGAAACGATGTTTACTTTAATTTGTTTTCTCCCATTACACTAATTACATCGTTATCTATCAACCTCTAAATTTAACACAGAACGTTGTACCCACGCTGAGATCGCTTTCTACTGTAACCTTCGCATCAAGACGATCCGCTATACGCTTTACGATGGAAAGCCCAATCCCTGATCCTTCAAAACCCTGCGAGTTAGGAAGTCGCTTAAAGATTTCAAAGATATTGCTGTCATCCTTAATATCCATACCAATACCATTGTCTTTAATATAGTAATAAATTGAATGTCCGTGTTTTTCACTATAAACTTCTACCTTTGGCTGTTCTTTTTTACTGCTATATTTTATCGCGTTTCCGATTAGATTTAAAAACAGCTGATATAAAAGTGTTCTTTCTCCGAGAATTGGCCATGTTTCCCCTAAAACAAACTCCAGCCTTGCGCTTTCAAACTGTTCCTTGCAGCTCTCGAGAATATTGAGAATTTTGTTTCGAGGATCTATCAGCTCGGTTTTAAAGGCCACATAATTAGACTGTGTGAGCTGATAAACCTTGTCCATCATTTCCGTTATCAATCCGGTAGCATCCATGATATTCGTTGCCATTTTTCGTAACATCTCTTTCGGAAGATCATCTTTCATCAACATCATCTGCGCAGCAAGCTTTATCGACGAAAGGGGGTTTTTAAGATCGTGGGTCAACGTATAGCCAAATGTATCTAAGGCATTGTTTGATCTTACGAGTTCCTTGTTGAGCTGGGCAATCTCTCCTCCCCGTTGCGCAATAGCCTGTTGCGTTATTTGTGCGATTTTCTCCATAAAAGAAAGCTCAGCTTTCTTCCATTTAACAGACTTGCCTTTCATCTTTTCACGCCAAGCTTCAAATGATGTCCTGGGTGATGGAAACTCTACTTCCCTTTCGGGGTCATAATGATATATTTTTTCGGGTTTCCCTGCCCAGACATCTTCGTATACATGTTCCTTACGGAATAAATAAATGTGCCATTTATTGCTGGGAAGAATATTTATCCGCAGAATACCGGGAAATATGACCGATTGCTCTATGGCGGTCCCATCGTAAACAAAATTTGAAGTAAAAAATAAATCGTTCTCGCCTTGTATTTCTATATACTGATCAATCTGACTCTGCTGTAATTCTGCAGGTACCTCACCCCAGGTTTTGCAACCGCGGTCATGTTTGATCATCAATCCATCTGCCCCAACAATTTCCAAGATTTGGGGTGCAAAGCGCTCAAGCACGATTCCAATATCACTGTTTACTAATAATTCAGACTTTAGATCACGTTCCATAACTCCCATTATCGTCTGGGCCACAAGGTTTTCTTTTTGATGTTCTGAAAGATAATAGTTGATAGCGTACTGCGTTAAGAACGCGCATAAGTGACGTTGGGCAAGGTCAACATTCAAAGGTAGACTATTCTGACAGGCCACCAACCCCCAAAGTTTCCCCTCGATAACGATCGAAAAACTGGCGCTGGCGCGCGCGCCAGCGTTCTTAAGATATTGTAAATGTACTGGAGACAATGCCCTGAGGCTACAACGTGTAAGATCAATTTCTCCTGGCTCCAAGCCTTTTATAGCAATAATCGGCGCATCGATATCCGCAACATGTCGCGCAAGGAATTTGACGTAAAGTGCTCTTGCTTGCGCAGGAATATCAAATTCTGGATAGCGGTACCCCATCAGTGAGGTCATTCCATCTGCCAGGGACTCAGCAATCACCTGACCGCTATTGTCCTCTTCGAAACGGTATACCATAACACGATCAAAACCAATAATCTGGCGGATCAATACCGTTAATGATTGCCAGGCATTACCATGCTGCTCTTCAAGGTATTTTGCATAATAGAATAAACGGGTCGCTTTTAAATGATTTTCGCTACAGATCTCAACTTCAACGTATGTTTTGTCATCATACTGGTAAATGCTTAGATAATAATCCACACCTTTGATACGAATACGTTCCACAAAACGGGTAAATATCTCCCCTTTGATCTGTCTTTCAATCTCTTTGACATTCCACTCCAATTCTGATGATAGCAAAGGCAATAGTTGATCGATTGGCCTGCCTAGGATTTCGGTCATAGGAGTATTCAGGACTGCAGATAGGTTCTCACTTGCGGCAATACATCCGCTCTCATCAAAAATACAAAGAAAACCGAAAAATTGAATTTTACCACATAGGTGGATTTCTTCTTCGTGGCACTCCAGTTGACGCATAGTTTGCTAGTTTTAATCTTTTAATTTACTAATAACAGGAAATTCTCGAAAGAGATAATTTGCCATACATCATAAATCTAGCACCCCTCTTCAAACATGTCATATCTTAGGCTAATATATAAAAATATAACGACGAAAATCGGATCAAACGATTGTCTAACATTTATTCAGGAAACTGAGCAAATCAAAATGCTGATATTAAAAACTATTCCGGTAAAAAATAAAAAAGCTAGGTTGGAAAGACCCTAGCTTTAAAACTTTCTTCATGACCGGACAAGCAGTCTTTATTTAATGAACAATACTTTTCACTACTTTGTTTGGATTATATCTTGACTATTGCTGAATTAAAGTATAAATAACGCCATATAAAGAACCAGAAAGAATATATTCTATCGGCAGCATTTTATACGGTTTTATATTATTGGAGAATTGATCAAGTGTGTTAGGTAAAAAAACTATCAATCTGATAATGAGATTATTTACTAACATACACGTATAAATCACATCTTCCGTAATATTTACTTAAAAACGACATTGACACTTTCAGCCCCTCTATTTCGGCCAAAATTTGCACTGTTGTTGTTCTAAAATAGCTGTATTAATGACATAAAAGAAACAACATGCAACATATCCAGATAAATCCATTTTTTGAAGAAAAAGAGGCTCACTTAAAAATTTTGGTTCTCAATTCACCTCAGATCCGGAAGATACAAACGAGCAATTTAAACTACAAAAACAATAAACAACGAAACTATTCACAAATAGGTCTTGTTATTTAAACAACATCACAAAATAAATTATTATGATTTCAAACAAAACATTACTCGCTTCTTTAGCGACTGCAGCAATTCTAGTTTCATGTAACAATCAAACACCACAAGAAAAAGCTACAGAGAGCATGGAACATGCAGAGGAAAAAGCAGCTGACGCGAATGAAGATGCCATGAAAACCTCGGAAGATGCCGCTACAAAAGATGCTGAAGCAGTTGTTTATTCAGATAAAGCTGCCGCTAATGCAGCTATAGCTTCAGTGACGGCCCCGGTACTGTCCAACGATAAAGCCAAAGAGCTTTATACAAAATTGGGCAAAACATGGGTAGACCGCATCAACGCGGAGTCTGCCGACAAAGCACTTGATAAGGAAAAATCTCTTTTAGACATTAAAAACGAGATTGAAAAAAATCTTGCGGAAGGTAAAATATCTGCGTCGGATAAAGATAATATCATGAAATACCAATCTGATTGCTTAGCAGCTATAAAGGCTGCACTCTAGTACACAAAGCAACAGTGATCAGTATTTAAGAGGATATCTTGCGATTTGAAAATGAATCGCAAGATATCCTCTTATTTTTGTCCCATACAATATTGTCCGCTGCGTTATACTATTAATCCATCCATTGAACTATTTTAACGCTGAAAAATGATAATTTTAAACAAGTTAATTTGCAGAATTGCGTATTATTATACTTCTTTCTGATTAAAGAAAATTAAAATTATGAAAACTCATTCGACAAATTATTTTAATACCCTGATTGAGACTGCTATGGATACCAAAGTGGTTAAAGGTACTGTTCCGCCATCCAAACACAATAAAACCGTAGCTGAACGACAATATGAATTAATCGTCTCAGCACCTTATCAGTATACATCTGATGACATTATTTTCCAGGTTTATGCGGAAAGGAAAGACCTCATGCCAGACGAGTATCCCTTAGCCAGAACAGTCTTTTTCTCCAAAGGGCAAGCTTGCCTCCGCGCTTCCCCCCTTACAAAAACATATGGGTATGGTGTCCATAGCAACAGTGAAGGAAAGGTAGCCTTATACGGCATGGAAACAGAAGAGTATCAAAAATTTGTAAAGGATGGCAATACAAAAAAGGTCAAAGCAATGAAATCTTCAAAGTAGTGTCTGTTCAATAAAAAGACATGATTTAAACGTCATTTCCCATGAGCAATAACTTGCTCAAGAAAAGAAATCTGTCGTTCGTTTATTTTTTTCTTTGCCTCTGCAAACGTAAACCAAGCTCCACGATCTATTTCAGGATAAGTTTGTATTTTTCCTGATTTCGGTGGCCATTCCATCTCAAAGGTATTGCTAACGAGTTTAGCTGGATCTATATCGCCTTCAATTGCCCAGCACTTAACTATTTTGCCTCCCTTTTGTTGAATAGAATTTAACGCAATGAAATTTCCGCCAGGAAGATAACCTGTCTCTTCCATAAATTCCCTTTTGGCCGCATCGAGTTCATCTTCGTTCATATCGATTTCTCCCTTAGGGATTGTCCATGAGCCTTCATCTTTTTTTGTAAAATAGGGTCCTCCAGGATGTACTAAGAAAAAATAAATTTCTAAAGCCTGAAATTTATACAATAACAATCCAGCGCTTGTATTTATCTTCTTAACCATTGGTGCTGCTATTCCGTAATCGAATCCATGTAGGAGCATGATCGCTGCTCTTCTCCCAGCCGCGAACATCCCGATCAATACCGCCTTCAATTAAACGATCCCGAATTGAAGGGCTCAATAGGATGTGGTCTATACGTAAACCGGCATTTCGACTGTAAGCCTGACGAAAGTAATCCCAGAACGTATAAACCTGCTGATCCGGAAAAAGCTGACGAATGGAATCCTGCCAACCCTCTTCAAGAAGTTGACTGAAAGCCTCTTTTACCTCCTTTCTAAACAATGCATCATTGATATATTTTTCAGGTTTATAGGTATCCATTTCTGTTGGAATAATATTAAAATCACCAATGAGTATCGCTGGAATATCCATACTAAGCAGCGTTTTGGCCCGTTTGGCTAAGCGCTCGATCCACATCAGCTTATAATCAAATTTGGGTCCAGGAAAGGGGTTTCCATTAGGCAGATAAAGACAGCAGATCACGATTTGTTGAATCATAACCTCCAGATAGCGGCTTTGAACATCGTCGGTATCTCCTGGAAGCTCCCTTGAAATTTCTTGGATCTCATATTTAGAAAGTACTGCAATCCCGTTCCAGCTTTTTTGGCCATGCCAAATAGCATGATATCCGATGTCATTCAGCTCTTTCAATGGAAAACGTTCCTGAGGAGCTTTCAGCTCCTGGAGACATACGATATCAGGTGATTCTTCGGCTAACCATCGTAGCAACACAGGAAGACGTGCGTTGATACCATTAATATTATAAGTGGCTATTTTCATGAGATTGTCGTTCTAACTTAAACAGACAACCAAAGGAAGGTTCCGATTGTTTGAAAACTGCTCAGAAAAATTTAATAGCTGAATTTTAGGCGAGTTAACAGGACTTATTAAGAACACGCTAGGCTAACTCTTTAACCATCCAAACATCACAACCAGGATGTCCAGATTCTCCCATAGGCGCAGTAAGCGTCTCAAACCCTTGCTTCTTGTAGATACTAATAGCATCCCCAAAAGCGGGCAGGCTCTCAAGGTATATGCTGGAATAACCAAATTCCTTTGCTGAAATAATTGATCTGGCCATTAATTCCCGGCCGATACCTTTGCCCCTAGCTTTTGCTGACAAGTAGAATTTAACAAGTTCAGTGCAGTGAGAGGGAAGCCCCGCAGTAGGAAATATACCACAGCAACCTACAATCTCGCCGTCTATCTCAGCGACCCATAAGCAAGCTTTTACTTCTTGGAATAGCTCAAAAAGATTATCCGTCATAGGATCGGAATAAACTGTACCCAAACGTGGGGCGTTCAACTCTTCAAAAACAGTTCGTATGATTGTTGCAAGTATAAAATTATCTTCTGGCTGAACCTTCCTTATCGCTATCATTACAATGATGGTATCTACAATTTAATCTGCCCTATTCCAGTTATTTTCAAAGTCAATTATTACTGACAAGAAACATCTTTCATAAAAGATGTTAAAAAAAATATTAAGTTAACATTATATTTATGTAACCAAATATATAAAAAGTTCTACATCATGGCAAAAATATCCGCTAAAAAGTCTCTTCGGAATGACATCGTCATTAACCTAAAAAATTCATTATCCTACCTAAGTGATTATTTGAGTGACGAAAAACTCAATTCTCGTCTGGAAAAAGCATCTAAATTGTTAACCAAGGGTATAAAAGAAAAGAAAATTGAGAAAAACAATTTAAAAAAAGCCAAAATACCGGAAAATGAAAATAGAACTGTCAACAATGCAAATTCTTCTAAAACACCCGCAGCGAAAAGAGTTAAAACCACTGTGCATAAGGTTGAAGCCGCCCCTATTTCGCCAGAACTAACGATAAACGAACAACCCAATGCAATAGCTCCGGTCAAAACTCGTACGCCTAGAAACGGAAAACCAAAAGCTGAAAAGTAAATTTGCTTTTTGTACGCTATAAATACGTAACTCATCTGTTTTTTTCGGTAGTACTGTACTTAGGCTACGTTATTTCCATTCAAAAACTACGGTTAAAGCTGTATAAACAGTCTTTGGGTATAACTTTTGATCCATTTACATCAAAAGAATTCACACTCAAATAGCGTACTGAATATGGAAAATATTGATAAAAAAGCAGAAAAAATAGGTTTAGAAAAAGGCTATTATTTGTTGTTAATGGCCATTCTGGATCTTCCCGTGGAAGAGGTACAAAATGCGGTAAAGGAGGATTAGTCGTATGAAAAAAATAGCAATCATTAGTACATGTCCTCCGCAAGAATGTGGGCTAGCCACTTTTACGAAAGATCTCAAACAAGGTATGGAGCTCGATCCCGATGTTCAAATTGACATTATTGCATTATCTAAATTGGGTTCAGAAGATTTTGACAAATCGGTACGCTTTGTCATCTATAGGGATCGCCTTGATAGCTATCATCAAGCAACCCGTATCATCAACGAGGAATACGACTACTGTATCATCCAGCATGAATTTGGAATATTTGGTGGCGTAGATGGCATTTTCATCACGCAGATCGCCAGCAACTTAACCATTCCATTGCTCACCATATTTCATACTATTCTGCAGACTCCTTCCCTGCAGCAGAAAGAAATTATCGAATTACTTTTGGAAAAATCTCAGGCTGTTGTCAGTCTGTCGCCAAAAGGAGTTGAATTGTTAAAGGAACAATTCAACGCAGCTCATACAGATAAAATTAAAGTTATACCTCATGGCGTACCTCAATTTGACTATAATCAAGGACTGGCTAAATACAGATTGAACCTCCAGCAGAACTTCGTGATGATGACTTTTGGCTTAATCGGAAGAAGTAAAGGACTGGAACATGCCATCCGATCCCTGTCGTGTATTGACTTCCCCGGATTCAAATATCTTATTATCGGAAAAACACATCCGAATGTGTTGGCGCATGAAGGAGAATCGTATCGTTTCGAACTCCAAAATTTAGTCGATCAATTAGGTTTACAGGATAAGGTTGTTTTTATCGATAAGTTCCTGACTGATGAGGAGCTGAAGGAATACTTGACGGCATGTGATATTTATCTGTCCCCTTATCCGCATGAACAGCAAATCAGTAGCGGGACTTTATCTTTTGCGGTAGGTGCTGGCGCAGCAGTTATCTCTACACCTTATTGGCATGCCAAAGATCTATTGAAAGATGAACGTGGGATTCTCACACCTTTTAACGATACAGAAGCCATGCGTGCGAACATCAATCTATTGTATACATCGCATCGGCTTTTAGCCTGGCATCGTTTCAAAGCACGCAGCTATGGGGAACAGACGGTATGGAAGAGCGTAGCAAAAATCTATATGGAGCTTTTAAAGGGTTTAGCAACCCCAGTGAGATCTTTAATTGATTATGAAAAATATGTCTCTTTTGATTTGAGAAGAGAAGCATAAAACAAAAGAGTCCCAACAATTGTTGGGACTCTTTTGTTTTCCAATGCTCTTGCACTATAATTCTGCTGTTCTTCTTCCTATTTGAGATCGGACGTTAATTCAACACTTTTTAACTGATACAAATTTGTATCTAAAAGCCACTGGAATAAAGCCAAACAGCCGCTAGAGTAAGGTCGTTATTAATAAATTTATTTAGCCTTTTATCTTTCACCAGGTACGATTTGGAGTCGTTGAACGTTTTATATGCTAAACATGCCAAGTAATAAATCGATCTTCGCATAGTAATATTTAGATATAATTTATTGGTTCATGATGCATTCGAAAATAAAGCTGTCAACATTACTTTTCCTACTAATGGCGCTCACTTGCAACGCGCAGATTTTTGATCACACACTAAAGAATCAAAGGGAGAAAACTCAAAAAGAATTTTTAAAATTTATTACTGAAATAGGCAACAAAATCTCCGATTCCACATTGACAACTGAGCAGCAATATGCGCTATTTAATCCCATTGTTGATTATGCGGATAGAGAACATGCCACTATAACAAAATTGCGCAACAAATATTTTCAACAAACCCTACCTCCACCGGCAGCTCTCGATCAAGTTATTTTTGCGGGCGATCCCCATGATGAACTCTCCAAAATGCTGGAAAACCCACAATTCACAACGGTGACTTTACTACAATGTTATCGACCTCTTGAAATAGGTAGACTTATCAGTGGGCTTATTCAGCCTGCTATTTATCAAAAATTCAATACAGGGCCAGAGGAATCAAATATTGCTTACACCTTTGGAAATCAGGTATTCGCTAAGAAATTAAAGGATAATATTTGGCAAATGTGGTTAACAAATAGGCTCTACATGCTTAAGTTTAACCTTAACTTACAGACTATGGTTATTCACAATATGGAGTATACACAGCCCAATCAACCTGAATACTTACGTCTTCAGCTTCCATTCGGGGTTCAGAAGCCAGCCAATAAATTAGAGATACTCTACCAGAAAATGGATGAAATCCGCTGGAATACCTATACAGAAAAATTGATACAGCACTCATCCCCCAAAGAATGGCAAGATACCATTGACAATCAATTATCCGCTTTCTATTTGAAGAATCAACCGCAATTCATCAAAGTCCAAAGTGAGATACTCAAGAATACAGAAAGAGGCTCCGATTTAGACCAGAACTGGCAGGAATTACACTTGTCTCTTGATGAAAATTTACAATTGAGACGAACTTTAAAAAAGAATATCCTTCAACCCGACGAAACAGCACAGCTGCTATTTTCATTTTCAAATGGCATCATTCCTTTTAATGAAGATATTGAAGAAATCGGCAAAAATGCGATGTCAGGTTTCTTGCATTATATAATTGGCAATGAAAAAAATAACGTTTGGAAAATTCAATCTTTAGGATATTCCATTGCATTTGAATATAAATGGGACTTAATGAAAGGTGAGTTTTCGGAGGTAAGAATCTTCAAGAGAAAATCAGAACATAAGCAGTCTTTAAAATGGGATTAGGAGCAAATTGGAATTTTTCAGTATCAACGATTTATACCATTATAAAAAATGGACTAACAAGGTCAGGCCCTTTACCCCACGATCATCATGAATAATGTACACTTTTAGAACTCCATCTTTTTTCAAAAGCAACTCAAAAATCACACGGAATATACAAATATATTATCGCTGGCAAAAGTCGCTATTACAAACGTTCTATTAGTTAACGAAAACATGAATACGTTTTTTTCACAATACGTCCATACAACTTATATGTCATCTTATTCGTCAATAATACGGCATAAACCAATTAGAAATTATAGCTGCTGCAATGTGACAGCTTTTGATTTATGAAAATAATTTAACACAGAGATTAAGGTTTAGAAAAAAAACATTATCTTAGTTTTAGTCATCCAAACAATCATTCCAACTACAAGACACCACATTAGTTAGACTTGAATATGATCCAACAGTTTTATGCTTATCTAAAAATTTTAACGCTATTTATTTTATTAGATTTTTTAATCTTCATAAGACTACGAAAATTGGTAACTTGGAAATCCAATCCAATACTCGCAAACATTGTTTGGTGGTCCTTCAGCATACTTTCTTACCTTAGCATATTTCTTAATCTATTTTTCAAATGGAGTAGTTTCGAATCCGCCTGTTTCGTATTTTTCCCACTTTCGTTGCTATTTGCCAAGGTCATAGTTCTTTTTTTCATCGGAATCGATGCTATTGTACTTGTCTTCAGAATAACCTTCCGACGCTTTGTTAAACCACAGCCCAGATCTAATCCGGAGGAGCATGTACTACCGATAAAAAGATCGGATTTTATAGTCAAAAGCGGCCTCCTGCTCGCCAGTGTTCCACTCGTTGCACTCACTCGGGGATTTGCTTTCAATTTATATGATTATCAGGTAAAACATATTGATCTCATTTTACCTAATTTACCGAAATCATTTGATGGAATTACCATCGCGCAGATTTCTGATATCCATGCGGGTAGTCTTTATCATCCAATCGCTGTAAAAAGAGGCGTAGATATGTTGCTAGCGCTGAAGCCTGACATCATATTCTTTACAGGAGACTTAGTCAATGATTTCGCTTCCGAAATGGAAGACTATATATCCATATTCAATAAAATAAAAGCCCCATTAGGTACATTTTCAATACTTGGAAACCATGACTATGGCGACTACCATTTTAACAGACAATATTTCTTTGATCAGAATCAATTGACGAAAGAGCAAAACCTCATCAATCTCAAGGCCATCCATCAACAACTGGGCTGGCAATTGCTTCTTAATGAATCGAGAGAGCTCGTACTTAACAATGAAAAAATTACAATTATAGGGATGGAAAACTGGGGAGTCAATAATCCAAACAATTACGGGGATATTGATTTGTCTATGTCAAAAGTAGATAAATCCTCGCCCGTCAATTTAATGCTTTCACACGATCCATCGCATTGGCGCGCAGAGATCATACCCAAATATCCAAGTGTGGATGTTACTTTTAGCGGACATACGCACGGGGGGCAATTCGGTTATACCAACCCCAACTATCAATGGAGCCCAGTGAAATATGCTTATCGCGAATGGGCCGGCCTATACCGCGAAAAACATCAGGCACTCTATGTAAATGTTGGATTCGGGTATCTGGATTATCCGAGCCGAGTCGGGATATTACCAGAAATTACTGTATTTCACCTGAAGCGTAAAAGTTAAAAGCTATTTTAGCGCTGCTGCAAATTAAATACTGTTCCTGCTGGATCGGTAATCCAATGCATATTTTCCGGCAACTCTTCGAGTTCATCGCATGTTTCAATACCATTTAGTTGTAAATAGGCAGTCGCTTCGGAGACATTTGGAACTGTAAGCTGCAACTAGGTTTCCGAATGAGTATAATTATCTACACAGTCTAACCATATTGTATTTTGTCCAAATATCACACGATGGGTACGGGATACTGTCGGATTAGTAATCGGTCGTTCTTCAACATCTAGCTTCAAAATATCCCGATAGAAACCTACTGTTTTATCGTATTTATTTTTAGGAACTTTTATTGCAATATTAAGTCCAGCTTCAAACTGAGTAATCATAAGGTACATTTTTGATACAAACCCAAGATAAGCAAATTGCCTATTTCGAGACTTGTCATAAGGCAAGTATTTATCATTCTTTTCTGGTCGCACACAATATAGCAATTGTCCATCGGATCGAAATAAATCAAATGGACAATTAAAACGCCTCCATCCTATCTCAAACTGAATTTCCTATCAGCTGGCCTGAAATACCAAGAAGCAGCTATTAGTACAATATACAATAGCGCAGGAGCCATGAAAGAAAAAGAATCTCCAGATACGATATGTGAATATAAAGCCCCAGTCGCAGTAAAGAAAATACCGGCATACGCCCATTCTTTCCAAAGAGGTTTTTTAGGCCAAAGCAAGGCAACCACGGCTAAAAGCTTCCAGATCCCAAGTAAAGGAAGTATATAATTAGGGTAGCCCAAATGAGCTATATTCTCTACCCCACCTGCTCCTTCCGTTTGAATTTTAAAAATCTGTATGATAGCAGTTGACAACAATCCTACTGCCAACCATACTGTTGCTATCCAATAAATTATTTTATTTCTTTTCATAATGATTTGATTTACTTATTATATTTTTCATTTTATCATTGGCTTTACTCTTAATATCACTTACTCAATAGCTTTATATTCTTTCCTGATTCACATACCGACAAGTACCCCAGGAAACATGTCGTCATTTGACTACAAATATACATGTAGCTATTTAACTACGCAATATTTTTTTATTTTTTTTAGCAAAAGCGTTACTTTACCAAGCTAAGTGAAAAGGAAAGGCCCTTAGACCCTACTATTTATTTTCCATATATTTGAAAGTCAGTTGATCTTTTTGTACAAAAAACGATAGAATGGAACTTAAAATCACGGTGATTAAAGGAGATATCACAAAAGTTGAAGCGGATGCTATTGTAAATGCGGCCAACACATCCTTACTCGGGGGCGGAGGTGTTGATGGTGCTATTCATCGAGCTGGAGGGCCAGAAATTCTGGAGGCTTGCCGTAACCTTGTGGCTAAACAAGGAGGCTGCAAAGTAGGTGAAGCGGTCATCACAACTGCGGGCAAGCTAGCCGCTAAATATGTAATTCATACGGTTGGCCCTGTTTGGAATGGTGGAAAAAATCACGAACTTGAAAAGTTGGAAAGCTGTTATCATAACGCACTTACACTAGCGGCTGAAAACGGTTGTCATACCATAGCTTTTCCCAATATCAGTACCGGAATCTATAGGTTCCCTAAAGAACTGGCGGCACAAGTATCTATTCGTATCATTAAACAATTCCTATTTGCAAACGCAACGATCGCACAAGTCAAAATCGTGTGTTTTGATGATGATAACTTTCGACTGGTCAATCAAATGGTAATGCAATCCTAGGATCAAATTGTGCTAGTCCGCTTCAAATTCCCATATACATTCATAGGAAGGAACAGACTTGTCAATGTGTGGAAATTGTAGTTTTTTGAGCTCCCTAATGTGCTCAAAATCTTTATTTAAAAGTAAATATATCCCCGCATTCTTACTGATTTCTCTCAATATTTCCGGAGTGATCTCTCTTTCTCTACTGTTGGCGGATATGATCATTTTCACAATTTGCTTGCCCGGTGAAGTCATATACTGGTTCAGCTTATAGGGCCCCGGAATACCATTATTTTCATGAGATTGTCCTGCCAATACATCATTGATATAGATAGCATAGTCTACATTCCGTATTTCATGATAGAGAAAGTACGATTTTACGACCGAGGCTATTCCGCTACGAGTGACTTCAGCAACCTCATCATTATCCTTATCTCCACCGCTATTGTTACACGACATAAACAACACAACACAGTACACAGCAATGACGATAATTTTTTTCATTTCGTATTTTCTCTCTATTTTTAACAATGCAACAATATTCCTTTGACAAAGATTCGAAGCCAGTACGACCAACAAATTAACAACCCAATTAAGGTCTTAAAACATAACATTGCGGATGGCTATACAGTGTATTAAGATACAAATTAGTCGGAATAAAAAGTAGCTATACAGGTTTATTTTTTTACGGGAGAAGTAAGAAAATCATAAGCAAATAGCGAGATTCATTTCTCTTCAATTTTTTGGTCAGCCATATGATCAATCTATAGGACCTAGTTAAAAGAAACAGATATGACCATTCTTTTAATTTTCCTTTATAAGTCATTAGAATTCAAGATATTTAAAAAAAAATAAACACCCTACCAGTATCTGTTTAAAACATTGGTTATCCAATATCTGGGTAACCTTTTTTTTGCGAGGAGTTATCGTGAAGCTATATCCTTTAAATATTTCATGTCGAACAATACCCTGACACAGTCTGAATATTGTTCGACGGACCCTTATCTGGGTAAACTTTCCGGACGGCGCATACGATAAGAAGTCGCTGTAATGGCGTGCAAAAAGGACTCAATATCTTTTATTTCATCTTTCGTCAGATTTAGGGGTTGCATCAATGGATCAGTTACAGGATACAGTGGATCTTTCGCTTTCTGTTCGGCAGTAGCGGAATTCATCTGCATACCACTGTTGTACATATTCAATAGCCCGGTCATATTCCAAAACAGTCCGTTGTGCATCCACGGATCGGTATTCATCACGTCGCGCAGGGATGGTGTCCGAAAACGTCCCACATCGGCAGGATCCTTTGTAATCTCGTATCGCCCCAGGTCCTGATATTTCCGTTTGTAATAGGTCAGCCCAATATTGTGGTACAGATCATCGGTAAAAAATTGGCCGTTGTGACAATTCATGCACCGCGCCTTCGTACGAAATAAATGAAGACCGCGAATTTCCTGATCAGACAATACTTTATAATTTCCATCTAAAAACTCGTCAAAACGACTCCTTCTACTGGTTAGTGTCCGTTGAAAAGCACTCAAGGCTTTCAGCACCTCTGGCATGGAGTAATCTTCTTCACCGAAGGCCGCTATAAATAACTTATTGTATGCAGGAATAGCCTTCAACTTGGGAATCAGTTTTGTCAATTCCATATCCATTTCGTGGTGTGCCTCGATAGGACCCAATGCTTGCTCCTCCAGCGAGCCAGCGCGGCCGTCCCAAAACAGTTCCTTTCGTGCATAAACATTGAGCAAAGATGGAGTATTGCGGGTGCCCTCCAGATGATCATTGCCAACTGGTACTGTAAGCTTGTCAGCCCAGGAAGTTTGTGGGTTATGGCAGCTGCTACAGGATATTTGATTACTCCCCGATAGAATGGGATCAAAAAAAAGATATTTTCCCAACTTCACATCAGGCTTTTCCATTAAAGAAAAATAGCCGGTATCGATCTTGGGTAGAGACTTGAATTCACTCCAACGAGCCCTTATATCTATTGTTGGTTTTGGCCATTCGTCCACCGGTCGTCGATAATATAGTTGTATCTCATCATCAAGGGCTTGCTGTCGGTCTTTCATAGAAAGCAAGCCTACAAAACCAACAATAGCAGCCAATACACAAAACTGTTTTTTCATTCTCTCTTAACTATTCTTATAAAGAAATATGATAACTAATCAATTTATTTTTTTCAAAAAATATAGGAAACACCCAATTTACCCAAAAACCAATCTTTACCTGGCACACTTGACAACCTGTAGTCTATCGGCACCAAATTGCCCCTAAGCTGATAATTCATCTGGAGCTGTATGCTCCAATTATTCTTGGCATGGTGTGTACCCCATACCCATGACATATTCCAGTTATGACTTGGCGCAGTGTCGTAAAGATAATCTTGATACAGTATCTGCTTCCCAAAATCCCCGGTATTCAGCTCAGGCACGTGGAGATTATGGCTTGGGGACCATTGTTTCATGTAGCCTATAGAACCTATTAATTCAACCCATTCGCCAAGCCGAAATGTACGGTTTAGTCCTAGTCCCAGTTTAATTTGATCAAATTCCATTTCATTACCACTAACACCATCTTTTTTCTCCGTCTTATACATACCAGCATGGGCTTCAAACAAATACTGATGTACCCCTAGTTGAGTTTTTAACGAAATTTCTTGCCGACGATAGGTGTAGTTATTCGCTAGATAACTATAATTAAAATCCTGCCCATTTTCAATTTGCCCCTGTAGTGCTACTCTTAGCAACTGCTTATGATACATCTGCCGACTCCATAAAACATCGATTGATCCGATATCTTTTTTATAATCATTTAAGGACAAATAGGTCTGTTTAGAATTATCATTTCGTCTGAATGATTGTTCTTCATTTAGGTAGCGACCATTGAGGTAGATCTTATTTCTATCATTGGGTTTCAGTAAGATATGAGTACCAACGCCTTTACGATGAATAATATCATAGTAATTAATTTCTTTTAATCGGTCCTTCGCATTTCCGAAACCGTTCATCATCCAATTGACATACAATGGATCTTCTTTATTGGTTGTATACTTTTCATTTTTGTAGCCAACGTTGACACGTTCAGAACCATAACCCCAAATACCAGCAATATGATAAGAAAGTATCGGAAGATTGTGACCAACACTCAATTCAAACTGCAGGTTCATATCCTTGATATCGCCCCTCGGGTCATTGTTTGAATAATGAGAGCCCAATCGATAATCTATGCCTAGGGAAATCGGGAGTCTAGCATCGAAGAAGGCTCTTTGGATTCCTGCGTCGAGCTTATAGGTCTCGCGATTGTATTTATTTTTTCGCAACGAACCATAATAAAGCGGCGCATCGGCATTCCATCGTGACTGGTGGCGCAAAGCTGTGCTGTCTTCTGCGGAGCGATCATATGAAAATCTTCCCCAAAAGTTAGTTTTGCGCCAATCGGTCTTCCCTTCGGTATAGAATTGGGATTGACTTAAACCGTCAGTCCCCTGAGCCGCCTTAAAGCCTCCTTGTCCCTTGCTGTGTTGAATACCTAATAGGGAAGATTTATTTTTGATTTCCTCAGGAATCCATACCCTATTTCGTATTGCCATATCATGCATGATCACAAATGATGGCTGATACCAATAGGTCAAAGCTGCTGTTGAATCTAAAGAATTGGACTTACTTTGCCCTATAACAGGGTGATAGGCTAAGAAAGCACCCCAAAACAACATAATGTATCTCACACTTTTCATTCAGGTATTTTTTATAAAATACCAGCTCTCCAAACGAAAAGCTGGTATTGCAATAACCGTTTGCATTAATCACCAAATCCAAATGGATTAGCTTTTATCACCATAAAGTCCGCCGTAGAATTATTTGTATCCCTTAATTTACGAACGCCGTTAGTCGTCTTTTCAGTCTTGCGAATAACGGATTGCGACGAATAGCCGCCTAGTGGTGCGAAAGTAAAACCTGCATCCTGTGATGCTGTTAATTTTTTAGGAATTCTAGCATCCTCGGTGTTTGGCTGCACCTCAACTGCATCCATAATCCAATGCACAGGTAATTGTCGGTATTTTTTTGCGGTAGAAGTAGGAATACTGATTGATGGTTCCGTATAGCTCTTCAGGTTCTCCACCGCTAAACGATCTGAATTCTTAAAAATAACATAACCATCCCGTCCTAAATTATCCAATATCCAGTCATTCCCAGTATAATCTAATATATCAACATTGGGTACAGATGGGTTATCAATATCTGTTGCAAAAGGTGTTTTCCCAGGGATATCTCCATAATAAACCTCGAAATTAGCATTACTAAGATCAACCGTTAGATCCGGATTCTTAATGGCTACTTCCTTTCCATTATTACCAACAAACGGTGCTTTATGGTTTAACGCATTTTGTGCAATCACAATACTTTTACCAGGCTCCACTGGATACGTCTTTCCGTTGCCAGGAATCATAAATAGATCTCTTAAGTAAACATAGTCTGTATTTGCTAATTCGACGTTAACCATTCCTGAAGATTTACTCCAATCCAATTGTCCATTGGGCTGATAATAATCAGATTGACTGGTCGGAGACTGCCTTCCCCACAACCGACCAAAGTAAAGACTATCGGCATATAAAACATGGTCTGTATTATTGTAAACTTCAAAAAACTGATCCCTGAACAAAGCTCCTTCTTTATTATCAGAACCCGCATAGTAAATCTGCTTGATGACAAAATCGCCCAGTAAACCCGCAACCAATTCTAGATCCAAGCTTGTAGAACTGGTTAAACTGATTTTTTTCAACGAAGCATTGAATGTAACGTCTTCCATACTTGATTCACCCGTTAAACTGTTGTATTGCGCTTTGGGTATTGTAATCGACGCATCAATATCATACTCACCAGGTATAATGGAGGTCAGATTGACCACACCTTGCGACGGAGAATATGTACTACTGGTTTTTGTCGCTAGATTAGTAATCTTAACAATAACCTTGCTTAAGTCAAGCTTGGTATTAAAATTCTCAGAAGCATATTTTAAGTTCAGCTTAATATCCAACGGTTGTACGCTGGGTGTATTATCTTTTTTACAGGAAATAAAAGGTAAAAACAGAAAAGGAATTAAGTAACGAGTTTTCATCTTGTTTAGTTTTTATGTTAAAATTTATAAGTTAATTGAGCGCCATAATTAGGGGACGAATTTGGAGCTTGTACTGAAGCAGCTCCTTCCCTATAAAATCGCGGTTGGTAATCCAAAAAATTATAGACGTTAAATGACAGGTAAATATTCTTGCCTATTTCCTTGGCCATATTAAGACCAAAGTTCCAGTAGACGTAGTTGTTTTCAATATTTGCCCGGTCAGCTTCCTCTTTCCTACCTGTATAGAGTTCGAGATGTTTCGGGTTGTTCATGTCAAACTGATCAATGGCATGATACGTATAATCACGGGTGTAATATCCTACCGGAATAATATCCCGGTAGTCAGATTTATTGTAGTTTAATACTTCACAATCTGCACTCAGTTCAATAATCAAACGCAAAGCCGGGAAATGAGTTGAACTTCGTAATTGCGCTCTACTTAAATAGTTCTTCGTGGATTTCGAAGGAAAAAATCCAAGGATAACGTCATCCAAAGCTGTTTTTTCGGCATTAAAATTTAGGCGGTTCAGCGCACTTGAACTAGAGTTAGCCCGGGTAAATGCGGCAGTAGCGGAGAAAGTCGTCATAATCTGTTGAATTCTAGGTGTAGAATACATGACTTCCGCACCAATATTGGACGATTGATTACTATTGGCAAAGTACAGATTGGACATCAAATACCTTCTCGTCCCAGTCTGTTCAACTATCGGCTTACCTCCAGGAACAGCAGTAGCCTTATATATAGGCAAGTCCGTGATTTGATCGGCAGTAACCGTGTTGATTCCGCGCGTATTTTTTTTATAAAAAAGATTCGTACGTAGCTGATGCCCATTCTTATGCCATGAAAGTGATGATTCTAGGGTTTGCCCTACACTACTTTTGAGATTGCTATTATCTTTTTCATAACGTCGCAAGTAAATCAATGCCATACTTTCGTCGACTTTACCATTATAGGAGTTTAGCAATATAATTTCATCAAAAGTCGGCCCAGGATATAGTTGGGCTAATCCAGGAGATTTGAAGGATAGGCCGTATGCCAAACCAATCTGAGTTGATTTAGAAAGTGAATAATTGATGTTGGTTCTCGGAGAAATGGAAGAGTGACCATTCATAAGATCCCAACGAACTCCCGCCCGCATGTTAAGATCCCTTCCCCATACTTTCGTCCGCATTGCATCCTCGGCATATAAGCCCAGGTTTTGCAATGCGTTTGTTAATGAAAAATCATAATACCTATCCGATCTAGCTCCAAGATCTTTTTTCGGAATAGAAGGATCTGCAATTCGCCCCTTTCCACGGTTGATGTCATAACTATAGTTACTTCCAAAGTTTATTTTGTGGATAATATCGCCAGTAATGGCGATGGCATTTCCCTCCAATCGAGCATTTAAATTCAATGGCCTATTATCTACGTGATCTAAAGCAGTATACTGACCAGGTGCGTATTGTCCTTCTACAATGCCAGTTTGCACTGAATCGGTATAAAGCACGACAGCACCATTATAGTAATACTCTCGATAGGTTTTCTGCAGTGTTGAACTTAGCCCTGCATTGAATATAATGTTTTTAAGGAATTTATGGTCTAATTTGTAACTCGTCCGACTAGAAGCATTCCAGCCCCAGCCGCCAAAAGAAATGGCATTCGATAGTGGATCATCCGGATCCTTTCGGACCTGATCAATAACTTTATTGTAAGACCCTGAAAAAGTCTGTTTCAGACGTTTATCACTGTCAAAATAGTTTGTCCAGATTAAAGTTCCATTCACGCGGTCGTATTGCTTCAGCTTATCTCTATTGTCTGCATAAGACTGGACATAACCTAAATCTACATTAATTATCCCAAGCTTTTTACCTAGCTGCATGCCTTTGGACAGACTATATGAAGTTGCATTACTCCGCACTTGAAGTCTAAAAAAAGCCGGAGTCTTGCCTGCTTGCCTTTCGATGATAACGGCTCCGTTTGATAAATCGCCATAGCGTGCTGGTGCTACGCCGGAAATAACTTCCAAATGTTCGATATTTTCTATCGGAATCTGACGCAGATCCAAACCACTAAACACATTTTCTCCGGAATAGAATTTTCCTGTTGCCGGTCGACCCGTTAAGCCATAATCTGAAGGTCTAATTGCATTCGTTGAGGAAGACATGCCAAATATTCCAGCATTCCGCCCTTGCATATTTCCATTGTTGCCCAAGACCATGTCATCCATTATTATAGCGACACCAAAGGAATTATTCAGCTCATTAGCGTCGCGCGAGCGCCCCGTCGTCTCACTAAAAGCACCTCTCAGTGTTAGATTTTGCATATCCTGCACAGAAGGGGCTGTATTCTTCCGGTTTGGCAATCGGTTCAGCAGATCACTTAGACTAAGCGCCGGATACCGTTCAATCATTTCTCGATCAAATACGAGTGAAGAATTACTCAACTCCCCTCTCTTTGCTTGTACCGCAACTTCATCAAGTGCAAGGCTCATATCCTGCAACAAGAAATTTTCAATCTTTTTTATCGAATCTAACAAGACTGTTCTTTCAGCCTTTTTCTTGCCAATATAGGAAACCGACAGCGTAACAGGTTTGCCCAGCTGTTCTTTGGGGATTGTTAAATGATATTCACCACGACCATCGGTAATACTGGAGAGTCCTAGTTGATCCAAAATCACAGTACTGCCCAATAGTACTTTCTTATTACTATCTGTGATCTTTCCCTGGATGTATATAGACTGTCCCTGTGCATTTGCAACTGTGCAAAACAAGATGAAGCTAGTCCAATAGAGCTTTTTCATAAGTAAGAATAAAAACGCACAAAGAAGCGTATTTATTTAAAATAATTCTAAACAAATGCAAATGTAAGGTATTTAAAGCTATTATTTAAAATTATTTTTAATTATTCTAAATAACATAACGCACAAACAATTAAATAGAAACCATAAAAACGCATAAATCAGTAAAAAACCTTGATTAGCTCACATAGAATAATACTTTTTCGTCTGAAATAAGGACTCTATGACATCGTATCGAAAAATGCTTCCCTTGCCCGCTCGATCGATCTGCAAATTAAGTTTTAGTTTTGTTGTGAAATTGATTGAACAACTGTATTTTTACGACGGTGAAAAGATTTTTTCTTTACATATTTCTATTTTTGGTCATTGGAGAATCAACAATGCTATCCCAGTTGGCGAAACTGCCCAAGCTGTATCAGCATTTTACAATCCATAATGAGATAGGTCCGCCCCTAACTTTTGTGGAATTTCTTTCTATGCATTATTGGGGCCAGGATCTTCCCGACAATGATGAACAGGAAGATATGAAACTGCCCTTCAAAAAATACGATCTAACCGCATTTTCATTTGTATTTGCGTCCAATTATAAGATTCATTATGTAAGGCCACATCAAGTCGCAGTGGATAGCGCTTTTGGTTTACCTAAACCGGATAATTATTCCCGATTATATATTTCTGCATTATTCCGTCCGCCTCAAGTCTAATTTATATTAAATCAGCATGTTAAAAACAACCTGATTTTTCAAGTTGCAGGTCCTTTTTTTGTCCCAAAATAAGGTTTGCACGATTTCTTATAATTTAGATTTTACTAAAATGCTTAATAGAATAATACAATTCTCAGTTCGAAACAAACTGGCAATTGGTCTATTTATATTGGTATGGATCGGCTACGGCATCTACCAATTGACTAAGTTGCCTATCGATGCCGTACCAGATATTACGAACAATCAAGTTCAGGTCATCACGACCGCGCCCTCCCTTGGTGCCGAAGACGTTGAACGTCTTATCACCTTTCCCGTGGAATTGGCTGTCAGCAATGTTCCCGAAATCAAAGAAAGCCGAAGTATGTCGCGGTTCGGCCTATCGTTAGTAACCATCGTATTTGAAGATGGCACCGATATCTATTGGGCGAGACAGCAAGTCACAGAACGTCTCGCACAAATTGAAATTAACGAAAATGCAAGTGCTCCTACACTCGCTCCCGTCACTACAGGGCTTGGGGAAATCTACCAGTATGTCCTCAAACCGGAAATGGGTTATGAACAGACCTATTCGCTAGCAGACTTGCGCACCATTCAGGACTGGACCGTACGCCGTCAACTTCTTGGAACTCCGGGAGTCGCGGATGTTGCTACATTTGGTGGAGAACTCAAACAATATGAGGTTGCTGTAAACCCATCCAAGCTAAAAGCCTTAAATATCAGCATAAGTGACATCTTTGCGGCACTCGAAAACAACAACCAAAATACCGGCGGCGCTTATATCGAAAAAGGCCCCGCAGTATTATATATCCGAAGTGTTGGCTTGACAAAATCCATAGCCGACATCAATAAAATTGTGGTCAAAGATAATGCTGGCGTACCTATCCTCATCCATCACGTCGCAGAAGTCAAGCTGGGCTCAGCGATTCGTTATGGCGCACTAACCATGGCGGGACAAGGCGAGGTATGCGGTGGTATTGTCATGATGCTCAAAGGTGGAAACTCTTCGGATGTGATCAAAATCGTCAAAGACAAAGTCGATCAAATTCAGAAAACACTTCCCAAAGGTGTCCTTATCGAGCCCTTCCTCGACCGCACGAAAATGGTAAATAACGCCATTGGAACAGTGGAACACAATCTCTTGGAAGGAGCACTCATTGTCATACTGGTACTTGTACTATTTTTAGGTAACCTGAGGGCAGGTCTAATTGTTGCTTCAGTCATCCCGCTATCGCTACTCTTTGCCATCAGCATGATGAACACATTTGGTGTCAGCGGCAATCTAATGAGTTTAGGAGCACTGGATT
Organism: Sphingobacterium sp.; assembly: GCA_031286695.1. Taxonomy (GTDB): domain Bacteria; phylum Bacteroidota; class Bacteroidia; order Sphingobacteriales; family Sphingobacteriaceae; genus Sphingobacterium. Next base: position 61,003 of record JAITTY010000005.1, read on the forward strand.
TTGGATTAATCGTCGATGGTGCAGTTATCATTGTTGAAGCCATTCTACATCATATTCATTTTTCAAAAAAATATAAGGGCATAGACAGTTTATCCCAACAGGAAATGGACCAAGAAGTGACTTCTTCCGCTTCCAGAATGATGAATGCAGCGGTTTTCGGGCAAATTATTATCTTAATCGTCTATCTGCCTATTCTTTCGCTTACTGGAATCGAGGGGAAAATGTTTAAACCCATGGCTCAAACGGTAGCATTCGCTATTTTAGGAGCGTTCATTCTATCTTTGACTTATGTACCAATGATAAGTTCACTGGTGGTGAGCAAGAAACTCAATCATAAACCCAATATTTCGGATCGGATTATGGCCCGTCTCGAACGGGTCTATCAAAATGCACTTACTAGCGCACTTGCTATTCGTAAAACACTCGTTGCCATCACAATTATACTTTTCGCTATTTCAATTGTTGTATTTTCAAAAATGGGCGGTGAGTTTATACCCCAATTGGAAGAAGGTGACTTTGCTGTAGAAACAAGGCTGCTCGTGGGTACCAATCTCTCAACAACGATAAATGCAATTGATCGAGTTTCAGAAGCTTTAAAAAACCGTTATCCTGAAGTAGAAAAAATTGTATCGCGGATTGGAAGTGCAGAGATACCAACAGACCCAATGCCTATTGAAGGTGGTGATATGATCATTGTTCTAAAACCCAAGTCGGAATGGAAAAATGCTAAATCATTTGCGGAGTTGGCGAGTAAGATGTCGGCAACAGCACAGGAAGTTATGCCCGGGATAACAACAGGTTTTCAATTCCCTGTGCAAATGCGTTTTAATGAATTAATGACAGGAGCAAAACAAGATGTCGTGTGCAAAATTTATGGCGAAGATCTCGATAAATTGGCAAACTATGCGCAGCTATTGGGCGATATTGCCAAAACAGTAAAAGGAACTGCAGACTGGTACGTCGAATCAATTACAGGAATGCCCCAGATTGTCATAGACTACAACCGGGATGAGATCGCAAAATACGGTCTCGATATCGCCTCCATCAATCGTACTGTCAATTCGGCCTTTGCAGGAGCTTCTGCAGGCAAGATCTATGAAGGTGAAAAGAGCTTCGATCTTGTTGTGCGCGTGGGTAATGAAGGACGCCGTAATATTGAGGATGTCAGAAATCTACAAGTAACGACTGCCAAGGGAATACAAATTCCACTTAGCCAGATTGCACATATTGATGAAGTGGAGGGTCCTAATCAGATCCAGCGGGAAAATGCCCGACGCCGTATTATCGTGGGCTTCAATGTCAGGGGGCGCGATGTGCAAAGTATCGTGGAGGAACTGCAGCATAAAGTTGCTGTCCAGCTTAAAATGGATACAGGCTACACATTGACTTATGGTGGTACATTTGAAAATCTACAACAGGCCAAGTCCCGCCTGAGCATTGCTGTGCCCATCGCCCTGCTTTTAATCTTTGGTATGCTTTATTTTGCATTTTCGTCATTAAAAGATGGCGCCCTGATTTACACTGCAATTCCCCTGTCAGCGATCGGAGGTATTTTTGCCTTGGCCTTTCGAGGGATGCCCTTTAGTATCTCGGCGGGCGTTGGTTTCATTGCGCTATTTGGTGTTGCCGTTTTAAATGGTATTGTCTTAATCTCGGAGTTTAACCGTATTAAAAAGGAAAGAATTATTACCGACATGCAAGAACTGATTATGGTGGGCACTCGGAATCGTCTCCGCCCGGTACTCATGACCGCCGCTGTAGCGTCCTTGGGATTTTTACCAATGGCATTGAGCAATGGTGCAGGTGCTGAAGTACAACGTCCACTAGCAACGGTTGTTATTGGTGGTTTAATTTCAGCAACATTCCTAACCCTCTTTGTTTTGCCCGCATTATATCTGTTGTTTAATAAATCAGACAAAGCCCCCAACATGCTAAGTTCGGCATTAACCAAAATAGTCCTTCTGGTCCTATTGTCTTGTTTCTCTTTTCAAGGCGCTCAGGTTTCCGCACAAACTGTCAACAGCGCACAGCCTATATCTTTAGCGCAGGCCTTACAGCGTGCAGAACACAATAGCCCGCGTATCCAACAGCTCAGGATCTATGAACAAGCTAAGGAAAAATTGGCCAAAACAGGATTCGACCCTTCTAAATTAGCTATTTCAGGCGATTACGGCCATGTAAATAGTGCGTATACCGATAATCGCATCGGTATCAGCCAAACGGTTAGTTTTCCAGCTGTTTATAAAAAACAGACTGCTGTCTTGCAAAACGAGCTCTCTTTGGCGCGTGAATCTACCAAATTTAATCTCCTGGAGATTCGCACCGCAGTTAAGAGTCTTTATTTCGATTATCTAGCCATGGACAAACGAAAGGAGCTTTTGTTACGCGCAGATAGTCTGTACCGCATTTTTGAAGCAAAAACAAGCAAACGCTTTGACGTCGGTGCAGCAAATATTCTGGAGCAAACTGCTGCCCAAACCCAGCGTCAAGAAATCAATAATCAATTAAAGCTGCTTCAAAAAGATATGAACATCACCCTGAACAGATTCAATTTCTTATTGCAGGACAGTATTCGTTACACCCCACAATCCGATACAATTAAATATCAGTCAGTTAGATCGATCCACCTAAACTTATCAAGTCAGGCAGAAGCACTTCCAGCCTATAAGATCGCACAGCTGCAAACGCAGACCGCACATGCGCAATGGCAGCTGGAACGCTCAAAGTTACTTCCTGAAATTACAATAGGATACAATACTCAAACGTTGCAGGGGGCACAAACCATCCATGGTCAGGAGGTATTCTATCGTTCGTCCGACCGTTTGAGCTACTTCAGCGCCGGTGTCACTGTACCCCTATTTTTTGGAGCGCAGTCCAATCGGATAAACGCGGCAAAACTCGCTTGGAAAGGTCAGTTGAAAGAACTTGAATACGTGAAAAGTGAATTGAAAACAGAATCAAACAATGCTATAGAGCAAGTTGAGAAGTTTGAAGAGGTATTAAAATATTATGAAGATCGTGGATTAAAGCATGCAGATACAATTTTTGTAACCGCCGACCAACAATTCGTTAATGGCGAAATAGACTACCTACAATGGGTTATTCTTGTCAACCAAGCCATTGGCATACAGAGCGAATACATCAATACATTAAACAGTTACAATCAGGCAGCCATCCAATTAAGTAAATTATACAATGAATAAATCGTTAAAAAACACCGTATACAGTTTGATCCTTTTTTCCTTCGTTGCCTGTGCACAAGGAGAAAACACTGAAAATAATAAGCCAGCGCCCGTGATAGATTCTACACCTATAGCACAAAGCGTTCTGCTTGAACCCAAACAGATTGCAGCAGCCGGTATTGTTATCGGAACCCCTACACTTGAAAATGTCAATGGTAAAATTACATTACAGGGCCATGTCGCAGTTGCGCCGGAAAGCACTGTGAGCTTAAGCTTTCCCATTGGTGGCTATATTAAATCGACGACCATGCTCCCTGGAAAACCAGTGCGAAAAGGTCAGGTACTGGCAACTATCGAAGATATGCAGTTTATTCAACTCCAACAGGACTATTTGACTGCACAGACAAATTATGTGCTTGCCGAAACCGAATATAAAAGACAATACGAACTCAATCAAAGCAAGGCAAGCAGCGACAAGGTGTTCCAGCAGGCCAAAGCAGATATGGATCGTGAACGCATCCTATTTCACTCGCTGGCGGAGAAACTACGTCTTATCGGAATCGATCCTAAGAAACTGACGACAACAGGTATCAAAAAAGAAGTACCTGTATTGTCTCCAACCAATGGTTTTATTACAAAAGTGAATGTAAGTGTTGGGAAATACACAGCTCCCACAGATATCCTCTTTGAGATTGTTAATCCATCAGACATGTATCTTTCCCTACAGCTGTTTGAAAAAGATCTGTCGAAAGTCAAGATAGGAAATACAGTTTCTGCGTATACCAATACGGAAGTCGCTCGAAAAATTCCAGCCACAGTCTTTCTTGTCAACCGCACTTTTGATGAAAATAGAATGGCCGAAGTGCTATGCCGTTTTCAAAAATCCGATGCTATTTTGACCCCGGGGATGTTCATGAATGGCGATCTCTATATCAATAATACCAAGGCAATGGTTGTTCCCGAAGAGGCTATAGTACGTTGGCAAAATAAATATTTTGTATTTGTGCAACATAGCGCCGGTTCATTTCAAATGAATGAAGTAAAATTAGGTGTCCAAGAGAATGGGAAACAGCAGATTCAAGCCGATAACATTCGAACAGACACACAATTAGCACTAAAAAATGCTTTCGCTTTACTGATGAAAGCACAAAACAAAGAAGAGTAAAATTATGCTGATCGAATAAATCATTTCAAGCGATAGCCGCCATTTATCGTTCTTCTATGAATAATAAATGGCGGCTTTTAATTTCGGATAAGCCAACCATCCGTCTAAACTGTTTTAGTTAGAATAAGCAAACTTAGATTTATTGTGGTAGATTGGGCTCACACGTCGCTCAAGCTGGGGATCATCTTTTTTGTTTGGTAAATACCGGAAATATTTACTTCAGGATGGTTCTAAGTGCTTTTCTAATGATGTATTTGGTTTCTTTGGTATCACTTTCTTCTTCCCAACGATGACAAAGTGCCCTAACAAAACCAGGTTGGCTTTTGCTTGCGTCATTCAGCCAATTTCCGACGCTATCCCGAACATATTTTGAAGGGTCGGATTTTAGCGGTTCTAAAATAGGCAAAGCTAGACTTGGCTCCTGCTTCAACCGATCTATGTGCTTACACCATACGCCCCTTGGTCGGGTCGATTCCGAAGCAAAACGCCTCAAATTTTCATCCTTATCCATTGTCCATAGACTCAGAACCGCAATACTCCGGTCCAGATCAAACGCTATCCGATTACGTATCGCCATCCAGCTGATTTCTCGTACCCCAAAATGCGTATCTGCCGCAAAAGGACGTATTGAAAACAGCAGTTCCTCGATTTCAAGCTGCTTATCATCTCCGATCGTGTAGGTTGCCCAGCAACGCACGAGATCTGCAGCATGGTTAGATAATATTGTAAGGAAGATAGTATCACGATGTTGTGTGGCCAAATCGAGCAGCGCACGCCCGATCGTTTCGTTAATGGAATTTACCGTCGGTTTCTGTAACTGCTCAAGCAGCAACAAGATTGGCTTTAAATAATGAAGGCGTCCATTTTGCTGAAGGATATGCTCTAGTAAAAGCCGTTGATCAACAGCTAGCCACTCCACAAGATTTGCAGTTTCAATTTCACCGCGGTTTAAACTGTCCAGGCAATCTATCGAAATATCCGCCATCCGCCTTGCTCCTTTACGTTGTATCTTACTCATAGTTGTGCAATTAACTCTTCGACATTAAGCCGATTCATATAGTTGACATCCATAAATCGATAAGATATCGTATAGTCCCGCTCGATCACAAAAACAGCGGGCACCGGTAGCCTATTGTTTTCATTACCATTGTAGCCCGACAAGTTGATTCCCAAGTGATCATAACTTGAAATAGCATAATCCTGAAGTTCAAATGAGATACCACAATTGTTGGCCAGCAAATTGTCTTCGTCAAATAACAATTCAAAATCTAAAGCGAGATCGCCCCTGAGCTGATCATTGTATTGGGGCATTTGTGGAGAAATAGCAAGGAGAGAAACTCCGTATTCTTTAAAATAAGGCAAGTTTTCCTGCAACGCCCGTAACTCTAGATTGCAATATGGACACCAACTTCCGCGAAAAAACGCGACTATTACCTTTCCTTTACTTAATAGTTCGCTCAATTCAATGCGCTTATTCTCTGTATTTAACAGGCCAAAATCGGGGAACTTATCCCCGACCTGGATGCTCCTTTCAATGAGATCCATAGCTGACAGCTCTCCAATAGATCTTCTAAATGTCTCTTTTACTTCACTTGGAAGATTGGCTAAATCTGCGTTTAATTTAGCAATTTCGTTTTCTAGATTTTTCATATCTTATGCGCTATATTTGCAAAGTTTTAAAAGTTTATTCACAACTACAATACCGCATTTAATTATCCCTATGGGATAAAAAAGTCAATTTTATGAGTATAGCAGAGAGAGCAATAAAACAAAAAATTTGTCCTTTGGAATTTGCAGTGAATGCCATTAGCGGAAAATGGAAAATTCCGATTGTGTGGCGCATCAACGAAGGAGAAAGACGTCCAAGTGAAATGCTACGTGGCATTGCAAAAGTTGACCGACGGGTTCTAAATCAACAGTTAACGGAGATGGTCGAGGATGGAATATTATCCAAAAAGTCTTTTCATGAGCTTCCACCACGCGTAGAGTATTCACTTACGCCTTTGGGGGAAAGTTTGGTGGAAGTACTCTGGAAGTTAAATGCCTGGGGCGAGATCCTACTCGCAAATTCCAATAAAAGTTAGGGAAAAGAGGTAGCAGCATTTACCTTAGCATATTGACAATTATTTACCAAAACTGCAAAATACAAAATTTTGTTTCGTACCGAATGGCGTGCCGTGGTCAATTGTCATACACTCAATTTTTTTAAAATAAGATTGAAATAATTCGCTTATCGATTGTGCTGATACCAACTCACCGTTTCCAGTGGTTTGTTTTCGTAAATATTTTCCCAATGTTTTTTTCGATTAAAATTTTCCATCTGTTTATTGCTTCATAAATGAACCTCAAAAAATTTACGGTAAGATATTTAAATCTCTTAAAACTTTTTTGGTAATCTCTTTGCGGCAGGCCGAGAAATCGGGGCGATTAAACTTACGATCTTGAATAAGCCTAGTTGCAAAGAAATAAACATCGCCTTTTTGTTCGACGTAGCCTACCCACCATCCTGTATTAATTTGGTTGGCCATTGTCCAGCCCGTCTTAGATCTGATGATATAATCATCGTTTTTTTCCGAAACCATAACACGTTTAACGATATCCATGTTCCTTTTTGCAAAAGGCAAATCTCCGACATAAAGTTTTTTCAAAAATTCAACCTGATTGATTGGAGAAATGCCCATTGAACCAAAATTCCAAAAATCACTACCTGATTCCGAAAGATCTACATTGCCGTAATCACATGCTTCAAGATACTTTCGATAAACAGAACGATCAATTTTCTTCGCTATCTCGATAAAGGCCCAACCAGCTGAAACTTCAAATGCTTCCTTTACAGTAATATTTTTATAAATATTGGGGCGATAGCCATATTTTACGGTATCAGTCGATCCTGGCCATTGGACAATGCTATGCTCATCTTTGATAGTCTTTGTCTCCAAAGCGATCAACATATTAATAATTTTAAAGGTTGATGCAGGCAAAGCTAGGGACTGTGTGTTTGTCGTATCAGACAAAATCCAAGTGCCACGTTTATTGTCATAAACCGCAATTGCACCGGACACTTGACATTGATCAAAATATTGCTGAAAATCAGATCTGATAATTTTCTTAACGGTACTTTTAGATTGAGCCAACAAACCAAAAGAGCTCGCAGAAATGAGTATAAACAAAACCCATTTGAAAATTGCATTATATTTTATTTTTACAGACATATCCTGCTATCATTAATATTTAGTTTAGCGACAATGGAAGCTTAAAATATGATAAAGTTAAAACAAAATTTTAAAAAGCTTCATCGCTGATCTGAACTTAATTAAATCCCTGTTTTCATGGATTTTTCACAACTTATTATTTCTGTACTTTTGAGTAGACTCAGTGATCATAACAGATTATCCATCAAAATAATACATGAAAGAATATAGCTTTAAATATCAGAACAAAATTGGAATAGTCTATCTCCTCACGGTGCTGATTGGCATACCATTTCTTACAATCGCTGTCACCGTTTGGTTGATGGATTATATTTCTTGGCTTTTTTGGGTCAGTGTACCATTCATGATTCTGACAATGATCTTAGGTGTCTGGCGTTTCTTAAAAAAATCAAACATATGGGACACAATAAAATTGGACAATGACGGATTTACTTCAAAAAGCTACGGCCGCGTAGAATATCAGGAAATTGCCGATATCCCAGCGTATAATGTTCTTATAGCGCCACCACCATCTATGCGCATCAGACTGACAGACGGAAGGCAATTAATTTGGCTATTCAATCCTAATAATCTAAAATCTACAGATCATATTGATACGTTTATAGCATTCAAGGAAGACCTATTAGATCATCTTGAACAAAGAGAATTAAAGCTAACAGAAAAGGTAGACCATAAGTCTCGCGATCTCCGCGAAATTCAGATTGAAGAAGGTGTCACAAACGAAAAAGTAGATCATGATATCATAGGACAGCTCAAAGAATCCAAACAGCGAGATTATCGTCATATAGCAATTCCTGTTTCAGCCGTATTTGGGACAATTATGCTCCTAAAAACTTGTGGTACAGATTTTATTCGCTCGCAGAGAGAAAACGAATCCAATAACTTTCGGTCTGCTGTTCTTAAAATGGAAACAGACTACGGCAACAATGTTCAACGCGCTCGCGATGTTGCAGCAAGCTATTCTATTAAATTTGGTCCGGTCTTTCTCCTGACGAATGATCCGGACGCGGTACTGGAGTTTACGCCGAATATAAACAAAGATCCTTATTCGACTGAGATCAATGTTATTGGCTTACGAAGAGTTGAGGATAACAAATTGTTAGAGCAGTATATTAAACACCCAGATAGTGTCTCTTATGAGCTTTCCGTAGTCAACGAAACAGCAAAGTTCTACAGCATTATGCGTAAAAGTATATTTGCGCAACAGGACAGCAGCGCAGGAACTGTCTACTTTGCGATTTACAATCCGAAAGAGTCATTTCCAGTGAAACATAATCGCAGCTTCAACCAAGACAGTACTTTTCGGCCGATCCAGTTCGCGACATCGATTACAGTACCAAATATTGACAAACCAACAAAAGATATACTTGACAACATGGACTTTGCCTCTCTGAGATCAATCGTACAATCGTACAAGGGTACCTATTTTTATATGGCGGCAAAAGAACAGGACGGCATTTCAGAATCACAATTTGAGCAAATAAAATCCCTTGTCGAACAAGATTTAAAAGAACATCAAATCGACACCAAATTATTTCAAAGCAAAGTATACAATGTTAAATGACCATCCTTCTAAGCGCAAATTAATTCAGCTAGTAAATTGCTCTGATTATCTCATTAGTTTTACCTTCATACGCGACAGCGATGGCTTCGACCTAAACTTTTGCAACGAGAAAAATCTCCCCACTAGCGGGGGTAAGGCCGTCGGATCGCCCCTTAAAATATGCATTCCTAATGTCACCTGTAGAAATAATCCGGACATCATTTAACCCTATTTCTTCAGCAAGTTGTTTGACTTCCTCTACAGAGAAAAAACTCACAAAGGGTGTTCCAGCCGCTTCAGCTCCTTTGATGGCCATTTCTTGCATACCTTGGTCTTCCTCCTCAAGCTGTTCGAGTGGAAGATAAAATGCGATAGCAATACTAGACTGCGGCATCAATAAAGTCATTTTTTGAAGTGTATCCATGATTGCTTCTTTGCTCAGGTAGAGTGTCACTCCGGTGCAGGAAACGAAAGTCTTTTTATGAATATCAAATCCCTTGTCCAACAATGTATCCCACCAAGAAGACTCTTCAAAATTAACAGGTACAAAGTGGAAATTTGCAGAAATTTCATAACCATTTTCGATAAGCCTCTTTTTCTTCCAGGTCAATGTTTCAGCCTGATCTATTTCATAAAGATCAATATCGGATAGTAGTGCTGTATTTCTCTGCGCAAAACTATCCAATCCGGCACCCAAAAGGACATATTGCTTTGCCCCCTGCTCAAATTGCCCCTTTGCCAGGTCTTCAACAAAGCGCGAGCGACCAACGATAGAGGCCCTAAGTCGCTTTGTATATTTCATATCTGGCCGCTCCTGCCAGCCATCTTCAGGGGCCACCAGTCTTAGCCCTACCTCATCCACAAGAATATGAGGTACAGCGTCTTCTTGAACATGCAGCGCTCGCCACAAAGCTGTCCGGGCGGCAGTATTGTCAAGCAATTCTCTCGGTTGATCTTTCATATTTTCCTCAATTAAATTAAAGTCTCCATACATGATACAAGATACAAATCGGTCATCCTTGATATGCTTATGACATACTATTTGAAAATATCCATATTCTCATCATAGATAGGGCTCTTCATATCCAAAAATTTCAGCACACTATGAAATACATGATTTTGGGTCAAGGTTTTATTTGGTTTCAACTGTTTTGAATGATCAGACACCCATACAATAAAAGGAATTTCGTATTGCTCTTTTGGAGCAATACTCATCGGAAGCCCATGCATATATAGGTTATTTTCACCCAATGACTCTCCATGATCCGAAACAAATAGCATTGCACTATTATATTCTTTTAATGCCTTTAGATCTTCTATCAAATTGTGTAAAATATAGTCTGTGTAGACGACCGTATTATCGTAAGCATTAATCAGCTCTTCTTTTGAACAATTCCCTAATTCGACACTGTTACAAACTGGCTTAAACACTTCGAATTTAGCCGGATATTTCTTGCTATAAGTTGGGCCATGACTTGTACTTGTGTGAAGGACAACAAAAATCTTATCCTTTTTACTCGCTAATATCCGTTCTTTTAAACCTGTTAAAAGAACCTCATCGTAAGCACATCCTTCACCTTTACAGTTTGCAGCAAGCTGATCACTCGTTTCATATTCTTTAATATGTACCGGAGGCTCGCCCCAATTGCTTGTACGCCATATAACATCAACATCATTTCTGTAAAGGTAATTTGGCAGAATTTCGTATAAGTCGTCCGTATTTTTGTGCTCCAATAGACACTTTACTCCTGCTGTCGTATAGGTAGAACAAGAATTTGCATCAAAATGATAGAGATTCGGTGTCTTTGAAAGCAAAGGATTCGTATTTTTCTGGTATCCATATAGCGAAAAATTCTCCCTTCTTGCAGATTCCCCAATAACGAGTACGACCACCGTTTTTCTATGGTCAGTTATCGTCGCGTCAGGCAATAATATCTCCTTTTTATTCTTTTGATATTCGTGAATATAAAAACGGGAAATATTTACTGTATAAGACCAAGGCATGGCTAGTGCGCCCAAAGTCTTCGAATTCTTATCTATCCATAACCAGTTACTTGCATTGGCAAATATTAAAATAACAATAAATAACAACGATAACGAGGACGTAATAAGGAACTTTTTCGGTCTATCCTTTACTATTTTGGCTTTAATGATGAAGATACTAGGAAGAATGCCAAGAAAGATTAGGTAAACTATCAATTTGAATGAAAAGAAACCACTGGACTCTGAATATCGGGTATTCAAGATATTACCGATCATTGTTTCATCCAAAATAACGCTATATGTATTAACAAAATAAACGGCGACTGAATTGATCAGAAAGAACAAAACAAGTATGGATTTCCCGAAACGACGTGACAGCGAAAAAAACAGATAAAGTACAAAAGCATTCATGACCAGCATTAAAACCATTAAACTAGTAATCAGAATAATGCCGCCAAAGCTCCTGTAATCAACGTTATTAAAAACAAAAGTATAAAATGGAAAATGGAAGAATATAAAATTCAACACACTCATGAATATGACAAAATGGACTAATTTTAAGCTATTTTTTAGCATAAACGGTAATGATTTTATAAAGTGCAATAATTAAGCAGATAAATGTAAAATAAAATATGATCAAATTATCATTAATTATTCTATTGAGCAATACAATACTGAAAACGAGGAACAATAAAATGAAAATCGGATAATACCGTTTATTATACATCCAGTTCCAAATTTTAAATTCCCGGCTAAAAAAAATTCCCAATAGTCCCGAAAGATACCCTATAATGCAGCCGCTAACAACGTCCAATGGATAATGCGCTCCCAAAGCTACCCGAGATAGCGCCAGCATGAATCCAATCCATGTTAAACCCAAAAACCATACTATTTTATAATGCAATCTTTGAGGCATAAAAGCGTACATTATCACGGTCAATGTTGTAAATATGGTAATAGAATGGCCAGAAGGCAAACTATTATGGCCTAGGAGTATCTTACCTGTGATCAGAAAACTAGTAGGATCGAATACTGCGGCCGGCCGTGGCACGGCAAATATTACTTTTAACAGGATCGAAAAGAAGGCAGAAATAAAAGATGCTGATAGCAATGCTTCCCATAATTTAGGCCCATAAAAAACAAAAACACTCAAAAGCGACAGACCAATTAAGCAATCTCCAAACTGTGTAAAGTTGGATTCGAGAATAGGATATTGTCCTAAAAAAGCATTTATAGTGAGAAAGCTTCTTTTTTGAATTGTTGTATAGCCATATACATTTAAAGCGTCATTAAAATATAGAAATACGATAAGTATAATGAGGAGAAATAAAGGCAGAAAGAACAGCGATTTTCTAAGCCTGCTATAATTATCGATTATCGTCGCATTGATATCCATCTTGTACTCGTCTTTTTAATCAAGTAAAGAACGGACCGAATTCTGTAGAAATTTAGAATTTAAACGAACGCTCAGGAAAGATGCTGTTGTAAACAGTTAACCGACATTCAACAATTAGATCAGCTTGGCGGCAGGCTATAAGATTGAATGCCGGTTAGGTTCTCCTAAAGCTTGCCCAGCAGTTGTGAAAATGCACTGATAACCAAAGTTGGTTCCTCAAGCATAATATTGTGACCAGAAACTGTTGTTGTTAGGTGAACAAAATCGCTCGTATTCTTTTTCAATAATTCATGCGCGTCGAACCAGTCTTGGCGTGTTTTACCATAGGCCTCATCAGAAGCATTGTTTGCCTGATCTTTTTTCATGCTCGTTATGGCGAAAACAGGGATGTGTGGCAACATACCGATATGGCTCATATAGTCAAAATCTTCCAACAATTGTTGCGCTTCCTTGGCTGCACCAGAATTTTCACCATATGCGGAAACAAAAGCCTTATAGACCTGATCTTCCATTGCTTGATCTGGCTTGTTGTAATATTCATGAGAGGTATCAACGAAAAGCAATCCTGCAACGCGATCTGGATATTTGACGGCAAAATCTCGGATGACCAAACCGCCAACAGAATGGCCTATCAGGATCACCTTTCGACCCTTCGCAAACTTGCTAATAACGAGTTCAAGCTCCGCACTTAGTTTCGGTATGTCTCTAGGACCATTTTCAAGCGTCGACTTTCCATATCCTCCACGGTCATACAACAATACAGAACTGTTTTCGGCGATTCTTTCAGCAACTTTTTTCTTTTGCCAAATCTGATGATCATCTGCTAATCCCGATTCAAGAACGACAAGATATTTGCTATCCTTCTCTACGAAATACGTTGAGATCTTACTTTTACCGAGATCGATCAGCTCATTTCGAAAATTGTCCGAATTTGCTTTGTTATCCTTACTACAAGCGAGAAGTAACAGGCTAACCAATAGTGAATACATTCTTTTCATAAACTTCTTATTTTTTTATAAAGTTAGAAATCGATGTAACAAGGATTGGTTAACCCAAGTTAAGAAATTTCCTTTGCGATGCGTTTTCTAATCCTGCTCAAAGACTGCGGTTGCACCCCAATATAGGATGCAAGGAGATATTGCGGTATACGTTGGGAAAGATCTCTATAATTTGCTATAAAATATTTATAACGTTCTTCGGGTGTATGCATATAGATAGACAAAAGCTGACTGATCATCCTATTGAAACGATGTTCGATAATAAGACGGCCAATTAAATTTCCATTTTTGCTCACAGAAAAAAAATGCTGTAAGTCACCATAGGATATAACTAACAGCTCACAGTCCTCTATCGCCTGTAAATTTTGAATGGATTGCTTCCGGTTAGAAAAGCTTTGATACTCACCAATAAATTCTCCTTCCTTGGTAAACTCAAGGGTAGATTCCTCCCCTTTCTTGTAGACAAAATATCTAATCATACCTTTCCTCAAAAATGCTATTTGGTTATTATACTTCCCCTCTCTGAGAAAAAACTCATCTTTCTTTAGAAAGGCGGGTTTGAAAAGGGTACAAATGAGTTCCACTTCGGACTCGTCGAGTTTTTGTATCGTGTTGAACAGAGTCAACAGTTCATGATGTATCATTTTGGTCTATTTTATTGGTTAATCTTATTGGTTAATCGTGCTGCGAACCTACAAAATAGACTTTAACTGCAGTTCATCCCTATATTAATTATACATGAACACCACAACGCGGGTTCCTAATTTTCTCTGGGCAACAAGCTGCAATTAATTCTCCCATTAAAAACCGTTTATCAATTAAATGATGACCTAAACTCCAATGGAGAGCGAGATGTACGATTTTTAAATAAACGATGAAATGATTGTGGATGCTCAAATCCCAATTGATAAGCAATTTCTGAAACAGACATTGTTGTCGTAGAAAGAAGCTCTTTGGCCTTTTCTATCAACCTGTCCTGTATATGCTGTTGTGTAGTCTGTCCCGTTAGCGACCTGAGCATATCACTCAGATAATTGGCACTCATATGAAGTTCGTCTGCAAGAGCATGTACCGTAGGAATACCATTTAAGATCAATCGATCTATTTTAAAATAATCGTCCAATAGAATTTCAAACCGCGAAAGCAAATCGCTGTTCACGTTTTTCCTTGTCAGGAATTGGCGATTATAGAAGCGATCACAATAAGTTAACAACAGGTCTAAATTCGACACAAGCAGGTTCTGGGTAAAGGAATCCATATTGCTTTCAATCTCTTGTTCCATATTATCGATGATATCAACAATTGATTTTTCCTCTCTTTCAGAGAGGTAGAGCGCTTCATTAACAGTATAGGAAAAATAGCCATATTCCTTAATCTGCGAAGCGAGTGCATAGCCATATAAGAAATCTGGATGGACAACTAAAACAAAACCTTTCACGGCATTCAATAGTACATCTTCAAATTGCACAACTTGATGTGGCGCAATAAAATACATAATACCTTCGTCAAAGTCATAATATTGCTGCCCATATTTACATTTTCCACTGTCACAGTCTTTCTTTAACGCAATGACATAAAAATCGGTCGTTATTGCTCCAATCACAGTAACCTGGTCCAATTTGACTTCATCAAAATTAAAGACACTAATAAGAGGATTTGCAGGCTTTTTAAGCTTCAAATACTGATGTAATGTGTTAATTGATGAAATTTTTTCTGGTGCTCTCATCTTTGAATAGGTTAAAACTTGCCCTGTTTAATCTGATCGATTCCCGCTGCGTAAGACGTAACCTCAAATTCAGGAAATCTATTTCTAAACTTTGAATCATCAAATAAATTATTGTGTTCGTATCGTGGAAGAAGTTCCAAAAGTTCCTTTAACTGCTTGTTGAATAAAGCGCCTATTTTAAAGATAAATTTGGGAACTACAGTATATTTAAACTCTTTACCGTAAATGTTTGCTGCCATTCTGATAAACTCCCGGTACGTGGGATGCGCTTTATCTACAGGCAAATGCCAGGTCTGTCCATATGCATCAGGGGTATTTCCGATAAGTGCGGTTGCTCGACTCGCATCGGGAGTCCAAATCAAACTTCGTTTTTTATCGACACGTAAAGGCACTTTCAGTTTTTTATCCGCTTTGATATTATGAAAAATTAGGGTATTGGTAATGCTTTGTGTTTTGCCCGGACCATAAAATTCAGGCGCTCGGCAAATAACTGCTTCAAGCTGGCCCGATGCCATTTCAGCGAGTACCATTTCGGCCATTTTCCGCCGGACTTTTCCCTTTCTTCCGACAGGAGCAAATGTACTTTCCTCCGTCAAAACACGATCATCTTGAGGATACATATAGGTATTATCAAAAAAGACAAGTTTAGTACCGTTGAACTTACAAGCATCAATCACATGACGAAGAATAAGTGGAAACTGATCCTCCCACAGATCCGAACTTATGGGAAGCCCTAAAGTGAAATAGGCAATGTCACTCCCTTTCACCGCCTCGATCGCCTGATCACGGATCGTTAGATCAGCGGAAAAAACTTCGTCAGTATCATTAACTTTTTTTGCGTTCCGACTGACTATACGGATAGCAGAAGTAAAATTCCGCTTTAGCTCCCGAGCCAGCTCCTCTCCAATTTGTCCATTGGCACCCAATATCGTCTGCATAATATTCCTTTTTCTATGTTTTAACCATCTGATACCAGTATATTGACATTTGTTCAATTTACCGCATCCCTAAGTTCAATACCTAATAACACCCGACCTCAACTTTTCTCAGGCCACTTGACCTATAGCTGTTCATTATTTTATGCTACAAAAATGGGAAGAACGCCGACAACCTGAATAACCGAATTCAGGTAAATTGTAACAAAATCTCCGTTTTCTAGGCCGAATACAGCAAAGATTCTCCTAATTTAAACATCGGTAAGGTATCTGAGCGTTAACTTATAAAAAACTAAAATAAGATTATGAAAAAACTGGATATATGAAGTTCCATAAGAGATTGTTTATTAGTGAAAACTCAGGCCTATCTCTAGTGATTGTTATTAAGGATGTTGCCAAGGACTGCGATACGGTCTTTGCAGTAACTGAGTCGCTTCAGGGTCATCAACACATATTTTTTGTATTGGGTCATAAATCAAGGGGCGATTTAACTGCATCGACAAATTGGCCAAAATGCAGCTTGCGGTGGAGATATAGCCCTCTTCAATATCTGCTACAGGAAGATGATTATTTTCAATTGCCGATAAAAGGTCAAGCATATGCCGTCTCGTTGCAGGAGCTGTATGCAACTCGATTCGGTGCTCCGTCAAATCTTGGGGGAACTTCTCTTTTTCTAAGATAACATCTTGCCTGATGGGCTTGCCTTCTCCGATTGGAATAAATTCATATTTCATCACACTTCCCTTTAAAGTCCCCTTGTCACCATATATCACAAATGCCCAAGGGTATTCAGGGTCTGCTGCTGTCCCCCATGTCCTATGCTGCCATATACAATTAAGATCTTCATATTCAAATAGGGCTGTCTGCGTATCTGCAATCGTAGATTTCCCTCCTTTTTGGACATAAATACCACCTTTCGCTTGCACGCTTTTGGGCCATTTAAGCTGCAGAAGCCAACGAACAGTATCAAACATATGCATTCCCATATCCCCGGTTATGCCATTCCCGTAGGCCATAAAAGTTCGCCACCAACCACCATGAGGCAAACCATCATAATCCCGCAAAGGCGCTGGACCGGTCCAAAGTTCGTAATCCAAGAAATATGGAACCGGCTCGATCGGTGGATTTCCGTTCTTTCGCATATGATAATAGCAGCACATTTCCACATGCGAAATCTTACCAAGTAAGCCACTATCGATCACCCTCTTTTTGGCATCAATGAGATGGGCTGTACTTCTCCGTTGTGTTCCCACTTGAACTTTCCGGTTATATTGTCTTGCAGCACGCCATATAGCATCCCCTTCGAGCACATCAACACTGATCGGTTTCTGTAAATAGAGGTGAGCACCCGAGCGCATCGCATCAATAGCCTGTCTGGCATGCCAGTGATCTGGCGTTCCAATGAGAATCAGATCGAACTTATGATTGGCAAGCATTTCCCTATAATCTTTATAAAGTTTTGGAATTTTTTTTGAAATTTGACGCTCACTAATCAGCCGCCCAGCTTCCTGCAACTGATTGTTGTCTACGTCACATATGGCAACCACATCGACATCCCGAACCTGAATTAAACGGAATAAATCACTTTTCCCATACCAACCTGCACCAATCAATCCGACCCGAAAGTTTTTAATCGCATCACGAAAAGAAAGGCCCTTAACTTCTAAGGCTGATAAAGTTAAAACTGCCCCCGCTCCTTGAATAAATTTTCTCCGATTTAGATTGATCATAGCCATAATCCATTGGTTTATTGCCTAATATAAGAAAAACAAGCGATAAACCAACGTATTTTAAGTGGCAAAACGCGTTTCAAACAAAAGATCCTAACGAGGGAAACAAGACCTGTACTTTAAGATCAACAAATAGCACCCCATTTTTTTCATTTAAGCCAAAATAACGTAAATTCATATCAGCTAAACAATGAAGACATGAAAAGAGAAATGGTATTTTTTAAAGTAATATTATTTTACTTTGCTTCCCTCGTAGTGTTTGCTTTCGCTGCGGGCATAACCAAACAAACTATGTTCCCCGACCTATTTTCACTTAGCCTCGCGACATTGCTCAGCTTGGGTTTAGTTTACTTGTTCAAAGCTTGGGATAAAATTAGTTTTTCTCAAATTGGGTTAGGATTTAACAAAAAGAGTATGATCAATTTTAGTGCTGGCTTATGCTTAGGTATTATTATGGTCGGCCTTATGGTTATGATACTCACAAATTTTGCCGAAGTATCTTTTAAGAAACAGGTCTCTATCGACCCCAAATTATTGGCAATACATGTTCTTCTATACTTCTTCGTAGCCTGTCGGGAAGAGTTGGTTTTTAGAACCTATCTCTTATGGCGCCTGAAAGATAAACTCGGCACTGTTGTAGCCTTTTCGATTATGGTACTTGTTTTTATTTTAGAACATCTATTTACCGGTTTTACACTAAGGGCCGCACTACTGGGTTCAGGACTTGGAGCTGTGCTTTTTGGTCTCGCAGTACTAAGAACCCGAAATATTGCACTATCTATTGGACTGCACTTCGGCTGGAACCTAACCCATTGGGCTTTGGGCTTTGGGCTTTAAAAATAATACGGGCTTATGGATAGAAAGTGTTGCAAAGGGCAGTGAGCATCAGTCTGAAAACATCGCGTTTATTGCCTATACCATCGTAATGCTTTTAGGTATGTTGATCGTCTATCTGCTATCAAAAAAAACATCGTTTCAAAGAAACTATAGTAGCCAGATCCATTAATCCCAAAATCGGCGTACATACCATCGGTAAAAGCTTTTACCAACTATAATGCCCGTATTCATATCGACTATCCTGTAGACACGAAGCTACAACACCCAGACTTACTGCAAATTCTAAAAATAAAGGCACGGCTTTTGTAAACTACTAAGTAAAAAAAAGTATTATGAGAAGAACGCCTTACACCACATCAGTTATTATATTGCTCGTCTTATGTGTGATTGTACTAATGACCACATGTTCAAAAATTGCCTAAATTACATCCAGTTTGGGCAAAATTGTAAAACCGGTAATGAACGTAATGACGAGTTCATATTGAAAACAGCATCTAAAAAAATAGATGCTTAGGCCTTCCTCATGGCTTTCATCTAGCCCATAAATTTCGCTTTATCGATCAGGAAAGAACACAATCCAAACAGATTGTGCTAAACTTCGTTATTCTCACAGGTATACCTATAAAAAAGCCCTAGAGCGGGGAACTCTAGGGTCTTAGCCATATATTAACCTATTTTATGAAAAGTATTTGTATCAATAACGTCTTAGTTTTCTATTTATTTTGTACAACATAGAAATTTCTTAAATTTTCTTTTTTCGCACAGCGATTCAATTCATATCAATTACCTTATAGCGGTTGTGCTAAGCCAATCAATAATCCCTCTACTCCTCTTAGATAACAAAGACGATACGTATTTTCGTATTGTACAACTTCGCCAACCAGGACAGCCTCATGATTGCCAATTAGCCTCTCCAGCACATCATCTATATCCTCAACGGTAAACATCGCCCGCAAATAGCCCAAGGCGTTGACAGGCGCATTTCTATGATCTGCAATTATCGCTGGTTCAATAAACCTTGAAAGCTCCAATCGGCTATGTCCATCTGGCGTCACCATCATCGCAATCTCGACTTTCTGTGCGCCAAGCCCTGTAACTTTACCTGCCCATTCGCCTTCGACTATGGATCGCCCTTCCAGATGCAATCCAAGTTCAGAAAAGAACGAAATCGTTTTATCCAACGATTCCACTACGATGCCCATATTATCCATTCTAAGTAACCTGCTCCTTTTCATAATATATCATATTTATCAATAAGGTGTTAGCAATCTAGATTAAAGATACACACGAAAACTTAAAGTTGCCATAAATCAATCACAATCAGCACCTAGAATTTATAACTCAATCCTGCTTTTACCATAAAAGGTGTTCCGGGCGTGAAATGTAATTCGGAAACAGGCTGCTGTTCATTTCTTAAGCGGGTCTCAGTTTCAAACTGGGCCTCATTCCACTTGGTGTTAAACAAATTCTGGATTTGTAGCAAAAAATTCCATTTCCCCATCCCATAGTTCAGCAGCAGATCATTGACAAAGTAACCTTTAGCCCGTACTGAGTTATCCTCTATCGCTGGTTTTGTATTCATATACCGGTATCGCAAATTTGCAGAGATTCCAAGTGGCAGCTTTACCGATATCCCTCCCGTACTTGTTAAAGAAGGAACAAGAGGGATATAATCTTCCCCTTTTGGTTCGTCAATTGCCCTCGCATAAGCATAGTTGATGTCTCCGTCGAGATATAGCCAAGGTGTTGCCTGATAGCGCAGACTTAAATCGGCCCCTAGACGTTTTGTTTTTCCCGAAGGCTCAACGACAGCCTCGTCGCCTACATATACAAACTCTTGCTGAAGATACAGTCCCCATAAAGCTGGTTGAATAAAGAGATTGTCAGTTGGCTTCCAGATCAAGCCAAGATCTGCACCATAGGAAAAGGGCATGATATCTTTACCTTTTTGTTCCATCACTACCCTGATATCATTGGAATGAAATCCCATACCGGTTTTCAGATACAACTGAGCTCTATTATTGAACGTATATCCGAAGTTCAGCTTTGGACTAATTCTTGTCGCGGAAGCTTCTTGACCTGCAGGATCGCTTTTAAGCTTATCATGCAAGTTAAAAATCAAGTGATCGACACGCACAGCAGGATTAATAGTCCATTTTCCAATACGCCAATCCAGATTGCTATAGGCATGCAGATTCATTTCTACGCCCGAAATATGCGAAAGCCGATCTAACAATTCGTCGCGCTGATAGACATGGTTTAGTTGAAGATCTTTGATATCATCCACTCGGAGCCCAAAACCCGATGTCCAAGAAAGCTGACTATGGTCAAAATGAAATTGGCGATTGTATTTATTTTCGATACCGTACAGGTATCGATTATCAACCTGTTCTATTTCATCTCCATGTACCGGATCTTTCAGAAAAAAGGTAAAATCCGAAAACAATTGAAATTTATATCGGGACAGATAAACGTTGCTTTCCCAGCTTTCGTTGTCACTAATCAAAGCCCGATATTGCATAGCCAAATTCATGCGGGATGTGTTTCCTCCTTCAGTAGAATCAATTGACCCCCATCGGCTAATCAGTCCCTGACGGACAGCACGTTCCGGAATCTGCCCGGACGCATTCCAACCCGAACTGAAAACAGATCCCTGAATGTTGATATAATGTTTTTCATCAATCCATTGATTATATTTTGCGAATAGATTGACCCTGCTAAAATTTTGCTTTATATCAAAAGGTCCATTTGAATAATTAAACTCGCCTGCAGCATAGGCATATTTATTCTGCTCGTGATTGTTCAATAAATTAAACATGGCTACTGTCCGCCACGAGTCAAAAGAGCCTCCTTCTACCTTAAAAAGATTGTTATCCAAATGATCCAAGGTGGTAAAATTAACGTACCCCGACGTATTCAAATCACCTTTGTCTGCATAATAAGCACCCTTGCCAAAGTCAATATCCTTCACTGTTTCGGGAATTATAAAATGGAGATCTGCATACCCCTGACCGTGGGCATGAGAAACCATATTGACGGGAATACCATCTGCACTAACGGCAATATCTGTACCGTGGTCATTGTCAAACCCGCGCAGAAAAATCTGTTCTGCCTTCCCTCCTCCGGCATGCTGCGCAATAAAGAGTCCGGGAACTTTCCGTAATAAATCTTGTGCCGAATTAACAGGGATCTTATTTAAATCAACCTTACTCAGCGTTTTGCTACTATTAAAAGCGTCGACTTGAATTTGGCTCAATTGCACCTCGTTCTTGTGCATCTCGATCTCAATCGGAGACCCCGCATCTTTTAGTATGTACGTCTGATCGAGATAGCCAACCCGGCTCAATAATAATGTATCAGGGAATATTCCCGGCTGCACCGAAAAAGTACCGTTTGCTGCTGTATGACTGTGCTTTATCCCGCGTTGATACTGTATATTAACCTCTTCTAATTTCTGTTTACTGTCTTTATCTCTTACAGTCCCCTGAATTACACGCTGCTGTGCATATCCATGTACAGTTGTTACTAATAGCAATGTAAAAAAGGTGATTTGACGTTTATTCATCATTATCTTCTAATAAATTAAGTTTAGGCAGTTTAATACCTCCGTTCATACTGTTTAAAATTCTACTATCACCGAAAATTACCATCCAAGAAATAACATACCCGCTCCGCAAATTGATAATACAGCACCACTGATGGCATGGACATACCTATCGAGTTTTTCGGTATTGAGTAAATTATATCCATAAATTCCCAATAATACCATACCTACCATTGTAATCACTGTCGTTATTGTAAAAGTGCTTATTAATGTAATCACCTCTGGCATTGATCGGTGCGCACCCGAAAAAAAGAGAAGTGGAATCAATGGTTCGGATGGCCCCATAACGAAAATTGCAAACAACACCAAAGGGGTCACCTTCGTCTTATTGTGATGGTGATGATGGCCTGGTGCGCTTTTTCCATGTGCATGTTCATGTACGTAAACCTCATCTCCCATGACGTCAAAATGCTTGTGGGAATGCTTCTTTGACATTTTCCAGATTCCATAAACCAGATATCCTAGTCCAAAAATAAAGAGCGCCCAACTGGAGACATTCCCACGCATATCCTGTAACCAGCTGATTTTATTCAGCTGCCAGCCAAGATAAACTCCAATAATACCCAATATAACTGAACTGAAAACGTGTCCAAGTCCACATATAATAGTCCATAGTATGGTTTTGGCTAATGACCATTTTTTTGATTTTGACAGTACAATAAATGGCAGATAATGATCGGGGCCCGAAGCAGTATGAAAAAAACTGATCGTAATAGCTGTAATAGCTAATGCATAAAGTGTTGTGTTCATGTAAATGAGTTAATAGTGAAGCGCAGGATTGAACCGCTTTCTTCAAACAAAGAATTATTGCATAGGTTTTAGCCGTCAGTTGACTCAACCAATGACATTCACCAAAAGGAAAAGGGATTTAACTGTAAATTTTGAAGGAATGGTAAAGGATACACCTGTCAGGTAGTCTGTTGGACAGATATTTATTCTGAAGTTCATAAAAGTTATGCCAGGATTTCTTATCCGTAAATAGCAAGAAAATAGGTAGAATCAGTCCTAAGGTACAGAGCCAAACAGCATATTCTAAATGCTGATCATAACTCAATTCAAATGAGCATTCTTCGATCGATCCAAGATAAAAATCAAAATGGGATGGTGAAGACACGATTGCCGTTTTTGGGGAGCTATTGTAGTCAGGCTGTGAAATGACACCCTTGTTTATTTTGCCTGTCAAGAGTAAACAGAAACAAACAATGGGCATTACAATAAAAATATGTCTTAAATACCTATACATAGTATATAACATCCCCACAGGAATAATACATCAAATTTATTGCAAGACGGACTCTATTGAGTAGCACAAATCTTGAATTTTATAGCCCTTTTCTAACCAAATAATATAATATAGTTATGTAAGCAGATCTTGTAAATAACAGAAAAAACGCTTAAAAACCCATTAAAACCAAAAAATAAGATTCACCAGCACTAAAGCAGTAAATTTAAACTAGCACAAATCACGAATTTTTCAATCCCATTATATTGATGATATATTTTCTAAATTTCGATCGTACAATTCCCTCTTTTAAAGGTTTTTTATGATCGCGTTTATCTCCACATAGAAGCTAGAGAATAATTTTAAATGTTTTATCCGTAGCTAGCAAAATAATACTGAGAAAGCACATGATCAACGAATTGTAGAAATGATGGTACTCTTGATGTGCCATATGCGCTGTAAATGCACCGACTGCAAATGGAAACAATAGCAGCACTGCCAAGTTCTTAAACTGCGGATTATACAAGCCCCCCAAGAGCAACAGTACTCCTATTAGCTCGCCGAGTCCAATACCTATTGTCCAAAATTTATTAAATCCTAATGAATGCATACTCTGCATCATAGACGTTTTCTGAAAGACTTTGAATAAGGATGCATAGCCAAATACATAAAGATAGTAAGCATAGCTTAACCAATGAACGATTGATTTAATTATTTCCATTTCTATATTTTTGTTTTTCTTACAAATTTCTTTATTAATTTGTTGAAATAACAGTACATACAAGATTGTATGATACCAACAAAAAAGTAAGTATGAACCCGAGAAAAGAGAATTCAACCAATCATATCAATGAATTATATTGGAAAGATCACTGTGGTATTGCATATACATTAGCCGCAATCGGCGGCAGATGGAAAATAAACATCCTTTCCTATCTTCTTAATGAGGATAAACTCCGTTATGGTGAGCTGCGGAAAAGGCTCGTAGGAATATCTGAGCGTATGCTGATAGCGAAATTAAAGGAACTGGAACAGGATCGTTTAATATCACGAACAGTGTATCAACAGGTCCCTCCAAAAGTTGAATATCAATTAACGGAGCTTGGTCGTTCGCTTGAACAAATATTAACGCTAATGGATGATTGGGGAGAAGATCATCTCCCCGACTCAATGCGCCGATAATGCATAAAGCGCAAATGTACCCAGCCAGTGTGACCCCATATAGTCATCCGTCGTTGTGATATTAGGCAAAGAATAGCTTAAATGCTTATTGGCCAGTTTATGCAGGTAGTTCAATTCTGGCAGTGCTTTAGCAATACCGTTCAGACAGGTCGCCCGGCTAAAGTTCAGTCCATCCAGATGAACCAGGTGGCCATCGGTACGGTCTTTCACAATGCCCGGTTCCAAATTAAAATCCGGATTAAATAGCTCAGGCATAAAATCCTTCAGCCACTTGCGATAATCCTCCTGCTGCATAACCAGGCTCATACAAAGAGCTTCTTCAAGACAGGGAGAAAGAAAATCGCTCCCACTTGGCTCAAAAGAGATATTGCAGCTTTTATCATGGTTATATAATCGTGACGCATTCGTCATTAATGATTTTTCAAATGTTGCATTCCCTGAGCTTCTAGCATAATCTAAAGATAGGGAAAGACCAAATGCTGAATTATCATGGTAGCCAGTCCGAATCGGATAGACTAACTTGGGTAGATATTCCTGATAGGATTTTACGATATGTTTTACCAAAGGCTCAAGATTCGAAGCCCAGCGTTTTGCGTCTGCATCTTCCCAGGTTAGTAATTCTTTCTGGAGCTGCAACAACCAGGCCCATCCATACGTACGCTCAAAGTTTTTATTA
This sequence comes from Sphingobacterium sp., assembly GCA_031286695.1. Classification (GTDB taxonomy): domain Bacteria; phylum Bacteroidota; class Bacteroidia; order Sphingobacteriales; family Sphingobacteriaceae; genus Sphingobacterium. Next base: position 86,394 of record JAITTY010000005.1, read on the forward strand.
TTTTTGTCCTGAAAGAAAGCCAATTCAATTGCCACATTCTCCGCTGTGATATTTCGGTTCAATTGACGACGAATTCTACCCGAGCTATCCAAATTGGGAAATGCTTTCAAAATATGCACAATTGACCAATAACCATGCACAGAAGAATGCCAATCAAAACAACCGTAAAAAATCGGATGCAAAGTACGAGGTGCTTTTAGATCGCCATCACTACCCAGTACCTGACCTAACTTATTGGGATATTCCACCTCGATACAATGTAAAGGCAAGCTGAGTAAATGCCTGGCCTGCACGCTATCTAATGTCAAAGGCTTATCATTTGTACTCGTATTTACATCGATATTCGAATTATTTTGGCAGGCCATAAAAACAACTGAAGCACAAAAAATTCCCACTATATTTTTCATAAACTACTATATTACAAAATATTACACAACATTAACCAAGTAATTGTTCTACCAACTTAGGAACGGCAACTGTAGCGGCCTCCTCAAAACATTGTACGTTACGCAAAGCAGTATGATTAGCTATCTTTTTATCAATTAAAAAGATCTGGCAATGATTAGACGCAAATTCTTTGAGTCCTGCTGCGGGATAAACTTGCAAAGAGGTACCTACGATAATTAAGATATCAGCTTCCGAAACTAAAGCTGCAGCCTCTTCGATTGCCGGTACTGCTTCCCCAAACCAAACTATATTAGGTCTTAGCTGGCTACCTTTCTCACAGAGATCTCCCATTTTTATCTCATCACCGATGATAGGGTAAACCAAGCGGTCATCAATAGATGATTTTGCCTGATCCAAGCGGCCATGTAAATGAATAATATGTGATGATCCGGCCTGCTCATGTAATAGATCCACATTCTGCGTGATAATACTGACCTGGTATTCTGATTCCAATTCAACTAAGGCATGGTGAGCTGCATTTGCATTTGCCGCCAAGGCATTTTTCCTACGCAGATTATAAAACTCCTGAACCAAAACTGGATTTTTATACCAGCCTTCAATTGAAGCTACCTCCATCACATCATGTCCTTCCCACAATCCATTTGCATCCCGAAATGTAGGTATACCACTTTCTGCAGAAATACCTGCCCCAGTCAATACAACAATATTCTTTTTTCTCATGTTAGATCTAATCGTTTACCAATATACAGCTTTAAAACCAACCTTTTATAGAACCATCACTACCCGTTACTACCTGGGAGCGATTATTCATTTATCAACATGGCCGCATAGTCATGGGGGAGTTCCAGTCTGATAGAGTCTTTACTTGCCGCCGCTTTACGGTTCATCTCATCAAAGGAGCGTTGATAATACACAAAGGCCCTGTTTGGAATATGCAGTTCACTGGCTTTTTCCACATTAAATCGATATCGGTTATCTTCCAGACGAACATGCTGATAAATACGGTAGGTAACCACTTGAATCTGCACCTTATCAAAAGCTGGAATAACTTTTAAATCTGCCGGCTCATGAAAATACTTCTCATTGAAGTACATAAATTCACTCGACTTCGCTAGTACTTCGATATTCATCTTTCCATTCACTACTTCGTTTGTGAGCGAATCTGCCCGCAATCTGTCGGATTTACTTCCATCACCGGAAGAACAAGAAATACTAATGAAAATAAAAAACGGAATAAACACAGTTTTGATCAGATTCATAAGCCTAAGTTATAATAAAAAATACTTCTGCACGACAATTGAGGAGAAAAATGGACTGATTAAAACAAAAAATAGATTAGAATGGTTTAGATCGCACATAAAAAAGCCTAGGATATTTTATTATCCTAGGCTTTTGCTTTAACTCATTGAAGACAATTCGGCCAGTTAAAGGTTATTCTCAATAGCACCGACTTTCTCCCGGTACAATTGCACTGGGGCATCCAGTAATACGGCGATAACTGTCATATTTTTATCTAGGCGTTCTGCGGGTGCCTGAATGTAAATAATACCAGGGATACTGCTCCAATATAGTTTATTAAAGATTTCATGATTTATCATCGAACCTTCACCAACTAATCGGATCCTGGCGACTCCATTTTTGATACCTTTAAGCGCTATTGGGCCTGTTGGCTTTCCTTCAACAAAAAGATAGAGTGTCTGACGATCTTTTGAAAGTGCGCTAAGGCCTTCATAGTGCCCCGCAGGCAAACCCTTACCTGTTTCGTAAAGCGCTTCAGCATGGTCTTTGACCCATTTTATTACCGCCGGATTCGTTGTGTTTGTTGTAGGTAGCTTCGCTTCCATACCGTCCACGGTTAGTCCTGAGTTGTCAAAGATATTTTTACCTGCATGCAACGTCGAAGCTATCTGCGCTAAAGCTCTATCTGTAAACTTATTATCCAATACTGATTTTAAACTCACTTCAGTCTCTTTCGGAGCCGTCCAGCGAAGTTCTTCTGAGAAATTCAGCGCTATCACGGTAACATCCTGATCAAAGTTGACCTTCTTCAAATCTACCTGAACAATCCCGTCTTCGGATTTAACACCGACTTTAGAAGAGGCATCACCTATAACTGAAACTCCTTTAATAGCTGTATGATTAACCAAACCTCTGAGTTGCAATTCAGGTTTTTGTTCGTACACATACAGATAAAGTGTTTTGCCATCTTTTGATAATGCAGATTTCCCATTATAGTTAGCAAAAGGAATACCTGCTCTCGTTCCATAGATCGCGGCCGCGTGTTTATGAGTCCATCTCCCCAGCTGTTTCAAGATATTTAATTGTTCCGCAGGGATTGTTCCATCTGCTTTTGGACCGATATCCAGTAACAAGTTCCCCCCCATAGAAATACAATCGACCAAGGTCCGAATAATCATATTAGGGGATTTATATTTCTTATCAAAAGGCTGATAGCCCCAAGAATCGTTCATGGTATAACAAAGCTCCCAAAATTTAGCATCTGGACGCGTTACAGGAATCCCCTGTTCGGGTGTGTCGTAATCACCATGATGATTCAATCGTGAGTTTATAATAATATTCGGATTGTATTTCCGCAAAAGGCTTAATGTCTCTTTTGCTTTCCACTCCTCCGCACTGTGCTCCCAGTCTCCGTCAAACCAAATTAACTCAGGCTTATACTGCTCCGACAATTCTGTCAGCTGCTTTTGATAATATTGCACATAATTAGTCCAGCGACCAGGTTCATCTGCCAGCTGATAACGTTTTCTATTACGTGTAAAAACATCATAATAGGGATGACTCCAGTCGGGCAGCGAATAATATAGCCCAGTATGCAGACCTTCTTCTTGTATTGCTTTCACAAAAGGTGTAATGACATCCTGTTTTGCAGCAGCATCTTTCAGTGTAGTGATCGCTTTATCGGCTTTCGTATTCCACATGGAAATCCCATCATGGTGCTTAGTGGTAATCACCGTATACTTTGCCCCGGCTTCTTTGATTAGTTTAGCCCACTCCCTCGGTTGATAATCTTTAGCTGTAAAATCATTGAGCTGTTTAATATAATTATCGTGATTGATATAATTATTAAAAAATGACCAGGACTCTGAGATTCCATCCACAGAATAAATTCCCCAATGAATAAAAATACCCAATTTGGCATCTTCAAACCAACCCATTTTTTGTGTTGAAACCTTGTTCTGGGCTGAAACGTTTGAGCACGCCGATGCCAAAAGAACAAAAAGAGAAATCTTTCGAAACTTCATAAAGCTATTTTATCGATTACATAACGAGTTTAAGCCGGCAAAATACACATTAATCAGCACAATACAACTATGTAAGGGATAAATTACGATCGAGAAAGTTAGGGAATTTATTAAATATTTAAACGGACCTAACAGGGACTTTATAGGGACCTCATTCGGACCTCATTCGGATAAAGACGTATAAAGTACCTTTTAAGTACATATAAAATAAGTTGCAAGTAACTATTATATATGACCCTTGTAGGGAGATGCACTGTCTTTGAATTGATCTAACTTGTAAAGGTGATAGATTCTTCTACTTCAAGTGCCAAAATTTGGACTAGTATTGACCATTTTTAGCTGTTTGTATGTGCTTACAAAAACTTCATGTATATTTGAAAGGTATGATCGAATTATATACTGATGGCGCTTCCAGTGGGAACCCAGGTCCTGGAGGCTACGGAACTATTTTAAGAACAATTTATACGGGCGATAATGAATCGTTTAAAGGAAAGCTGATTGAAAAGGAGTTTTCGGGTGGTTATCGCAAAACGACCAATAACCGAATGGAATTGATGGCTGTTATCGTTGGCCTTGAGGCCCTAAAAAACTTGAATCAGCAAGTTACGGTGTATTCTGACTCCAAATATGTTATTGATGCTATCGACAAAAAATGGGTATATGGCTGGGTTCAAAAAGGTTTCGCGGGAAAAAAGAATAAGGACCTTTGGCTGCGTTTAATGAATGCGTATAAGCTGCACAGCGTTCGCCTTGTTTGGGTAAAGGGCCATGCGGGTCATCCATTAAATGAGCGCTGTGACCGTCTGGCGGTTGCGGCATCCAAAGACAAAGCAAACTGGAAAATTGACAGTGTTTTTGAAATGGAAGAAGGTAAATAGAAAAGGGAGCATTTTAATACATGCTCCCTTTCCTATTCTATTTAGTTTAGATTATTCGCCACTTTCCTTCGCAGCGAGATATCTTTCCGCTTCCAGCGCTGCCATACAACCTGTTCCCGCAGCAGTAATTGCCTGACGGAAAATATTGTCCTGAACATCCCCACAAGCAAAAACACCCGGTATATTCGTCGCTGTACTATCTGGTTTTGTGATCAAATATCCGGTTTCATCCATATCCAATACACCCGTAAACAATTCGGTATTTGGTTTGTGGCCGATCGCAACAAAGAAACCTGTCACTTCTAAATCTTTTTCAGACTGATCTTTATTATTGATAACGCGAATTCCAGTGACAACCTGACCGTCTCCTAAAACTTCTTTTGCCTCAGAATTGTAATGTACTTCGATATTTGGCGTATTCATGACACGGTGTACCATTGCTTTAGAAGCACGGAACTCATCACGGCGCACCAGCATATGTACTTTTGAACATAGTTTTGCAAGATATGTAGCTTCCTCAGCCGCTGTATCTCCCGCCCCAACGATTGCAACCTCTTGATTTTTAAAGAAAAATCCGTCACATACAGCACATGCTGAAACACCAAAACCATTATATTTTTGTTCAGATTCCAAGCCTAACCACTTCGCGGTAGCTCCTGTTGCAATAATCACAGTATCAGCGGTAACTTGTACCGTTCCGTCAATTTCCACACGGTGTACCGCACCTGTAAAATCTACTTTGGTTACATATCCAAAACGTACTGAAGTACCAAAGCGTTCTGCCTGCTCGCGCAAATCTTCCATCATCACAGGTCCTGTAATACCTTTTGGATAGCCTGGGAAATTGTCCACCTCGGTTGTTTGAGTCAATTGCCCACCAGGTACAATACCAGTGTACACTACAGGCTTCATATCTGCACGTGCAGCGTAAATAGCTGCTGTATAACCTGCTGGTCCCGAACCAATAATCAAACACTGTACATGTTCCACTTCTTGTTTGAATTCCATATTCCTTTTTCTAAGCTATTAATTAAAGTTATTTTTTAAATTTATCTTGCAATCCTTTCAGCATATCCAACGAAATGCTCTGTGGAGCCTCCTCTTTTTGCTGATTGAATTCCTTTTTCGCAAGTTTTCTATCTTCCGCAGAATGAGCGGCAGCCGCTTTAGCTTTTTGCTCGTTCTTCTCTTTTTTATATCTATTCCAGATATTTTCCAGTACCTTTTTTGTGTATAATGGAAAATCTCCATTTTGCATCCAGGCATAGTAACTAGGTTCCTGCTCAAATACTTCTACAATAGGTTTTCCTTTATGTTTTCCAAAATTGATCGTTTCCTGTCCGTCGGCATTATAAACAAGACGTCCAGCAAAATCCACCGGCTTACTTAAGTTGGTAAATGCATGCAAAGCTTCAACATCGTTAACTACAGGATGGGAAACGACACCATGTTTATCTTCAAAAGCCGCACCTTCATATTTTGTCAGCTGTGCTTTCAATACCTCATATGTCGCACGAACATCCGCTTCCGCAGTGTGCGCATTTTCGAGGTTTTCATTGCAATAAAATTTATAGGCAGCTTTCAAGGTACGCTGTTCCATTTGATGAAAGATATTTTGAACATCTACAAATGCTCTACCCTCCAGAGAAAAATCGACACCTGCGCGTAGGAATTCTTCCATCAGCATAGGTACATCAAACTTGTTGGAATTATATCCCGCTAGATCTCCATCGGCAATGAATGCTGCCAGTTCCACCGCTATCGCCTTAAAATTAGGCGCATCCTTCACATCTTCATCATAAATGCCATGAAAAAAAGAGGACTCCGCGGGAATAGGTATTTCCGGATTGATCTTCTTTGTATATACTGTTTCTTCACCATTGGGCATCACTTTCAGAAATGATACTTCAACAATACGATCCGTCGCTACATTAACGCCTGTAGTTTCCAAATCGAAAAATACCAATGGTCTCTTTAATTTTAATTCCATGCTGGATAGTACACTTTTTTATCAAAAACCAAAAATACAAAGTAGTATTCGATTTTTGTAGTCTTAGAAATTTAATTTACAACCGCTTGATGAAGTAGTTCCCCTTGGCTTATTTTCCCAACAACAACCTTCACCATCGTGTCAAAGTCCAAATATTTATTGGCAATATCACGTACCTTGTCAGGTGACATATTTCTGATCTGCTCCATATAATAAGAATAGTAAGTTAATGTCATCCCGTTCAATAGCACGCTCTTAAATTTGTCCGCATGGGAAAAGATACTTTCCAATGAACCTAGCATCGACCCCTCCATATAGGTTTTCACAAGGTTTACCTCTTCAATAGCAGCCAATGTCGTTTTCAATGCATTGATCTCCTTCTCTATTTCGGTCAGGGTTGCCCCTGTTACATCCACACCTACTTCCGTGACAATAGTTAAAAAACCAGTATGTTTCAGGGTTGCCACAGCCGAACCGATACTATACGTATATCCTTTTTCCTCGCGGATATTGCGCATAAGACGGGAACCAAAAAAACCGCCCAACAATGTGTTGACAAATTGTAATGCAGGATAATCGGGATGGGTTCTTCCTATGGTCTGATTACCTAGACGAATGGCCGACTGCAGCGCATTGTCTTTTTCTTCATAAGCCAATTCGCTGGAACCCTGGATTAAAATTGGGTCATCTAAACTTGAAGTCCCAACGGCACCTTGCCATTCAATACCGAAAATCTGTTCAAGTTCCTGCAACAGACTATCGGAAACATTTCCGGATACGATCAACGTACAATTGCTGGGATCAATTTCTTTCTTGTACAGTTCAATCAGCTGTGAACGAGTAATCGCATCATAATCTTCAAGTTGAGGTGTCCTCCCGTAGCGATTGTCTTCGCCAAAGATCAGATTATAGAATTTACGTCGTGCCAAATAATCATTCTTTTGAATGGAAACTTGAAACTTCTGTTTGTTATTGCGTAAATAGGTATCCAATTCTTGCTGCGGAATCGACGCTTCGGTCAAAATATCCTTTACCAAAGGCAGCAGTACCTGACTATGCCTATTCAAGGTATAAAGCGATAAAGATGTGGTATCAAAAGAGTATTCAGGGACGAGAAATGCACCGTAAAAATCCACTTTATCCGCAATCTCTGCACTGGACATTGTCCTTGTACCTTCTTTAAGCAAGGCACTTAAAGCACTATTGAGCAAAGGGTTTTCACGCTGCCCTTCGAGATAGGTATTTGCAAATATCCACTCTATGCGAACGAGCTCTTGCTCAGGTGACTGAAATACATATACAGGCAGTCCGTTTGCAAATTGTTTCTTTATCGGTTCTTTCAAACTGATGTTTCCGATTTCACGAAACTCTGGTGCTTTCGTTCTATCCAACATGTAGCGCCTCCTCTTCTTTTGATTTATACATTAATATAGAAGCATTCTCTGCTCTGAAAATGGTCTGAGCCTGCTCTTGAACCTCTTCGGCAGTAACCTTTAAGTATCTTGACACTTCCGTATTGATCCCGTCTGCGTCACCTAATAGTTCATGATAAGCCAAGTTCATCGCTTTATCCAAAATGGATAATTCGGCAAAAACATTGGTCGATTCGATCTTATTCTTAACTTTTTCAAGTTCTGCAGCAGGAACCAGCTCAGATTTCAAAAGATCCAATTCAGCCCAAACAGCACTTTCAGCTTCCTCAAGGGAAATTCCCTCCGATGGTTTTCCCTCGATCACAAATAAATTACTGTCAATACTTCCCATGACATACGCGTTTATTTCACTGAAAAGTTGTTCTTCTTTGACAAGTCGGCGATAGAGGCGCGAAGATGAGCCCCTCGATAAGATATCCGACAGCAAATCCATGGCGAAATAACCTTTTTCCAAACGTGCCGGACCATGGAAAGCCATATAAAGTGCATCTAGAGGCACCTCTGCCCATATAGTTTCCCGTCTGATCTCCTCTTGCACAGGCTCTTTTGGCAACTGCCGATTGTACTTCTCACCTGCCTCAATATCCCCAAACCACTTTTGAGTCAAAGTTTTGACTTCTTCAAAGTGGACATCACCAGCCACAACCATAATCGCGCTCTGCGGATTATAATGCAATTTGAAGAACGCTTTCACATCTTCCATTGTAGCCTCTTCGATATGTTTCAGCTCCTTTCCGATGGTTGCCCAACGGTAAGGATGCACCTGATAAGCCAGAGGACGTAATTTAAGCCATGCGTCACCGTAGGGTTGATTGAGATAGCGCTGTTTGAACTCCTCGCTCACAACATTGCGCTGTACCTCTAAGCTTTGCGCTGAAAAGGCCAAGCTTAACATGCGGTCTGATTCCAGCCATAAGGCAGTCTCCAAATTAGAAGATGGCAATGTGATGTAATAATTTGTGATATCATTGCTGGTAAATGCATTATTTTCACCACCAACTTTTTGTAATTCGGTATCAAAATTGGGTATATTGATACTGCCGCCAAACATCAGGTGCTCAAATAAATGTGCAAATCCCGTTTGGTCGGGAGATTCGTCCCGTGCACCTACATCGTATAAGATATTGACACAGGCCATAGCCGTATTATGATCTTCGTGTACCAATACGCGAAGACCGTTTTCTAACGTAAATTTTCGATAAGAAACCATCTATTTTTTTTGATGTTTTTAAATCCAGTTAATACCTTTTCGCAATAAAGACAAGGTCTTGGCTTCTTCTGAGCCTTCCTCAGGACGATAGTCGTACACCCAATTAGCCTGGGATGGCAAGCTCATCAATATAGACTCTATTCTGCCATTGGTTTCAAGTCCGAATTTTGTTCCTGAATCCCATACAAGATTAAACTCCACATAGCGTCCACGACGGATCAACTGCCAATTCTTTTGCTGCTCAGTAAAAGATTTATGGCGGTTCTTCTCCACCAGCGCCGAATAGGTCGGCGCAAAGGTACGTCCGAGATCACAAGAAAAAGCGAAAATATCTTCCATGCTCATCCCTGTTTTTTCCGTATTTAATTTATCGTAAAATACACCGCCTATGCCACGTGTCTCTTGACGATGACGGATATAAAAATAATCATCCGCCCAGTTCTTAAATTTGTCGTAGAACGTGGCATCATGCTGATCACATACCGTTTTCAGCTGCTGATGAAAATAATGAGCATCCTCTTCGTTAACATAATGTGGCGTCAAATCTATTCCTCCTCCAAACCAGCGAATCTGATCATTCAGTTCGAAATATCGGATGTTCATATGTATAATTGGTACCCATGGATTATTGGGATGAATCACAATGGAAACCCCTGTTGCAAAAAAATCATCTTCATCTACACCAAACGATTTTTTGATCGCTTCGGGCAATTTACCATACACAGATGAGAAGTTTACGCCTCCTTTTTCTAGAATATTACCGTTTTGAATAATCCTGGTACGACCGCCCCCACCGCCTTCTCTCTCCCACAGCTCTTCTTCAAACCGCGCTGACCCATCCAATTTTTCCAGCGCCTGACATATTTCGTCCTGAATTTCCTTATAGGCTAAAGCAATCGCTTCTTTTGTTATCATCTACTCTATTACTGCTTTTATGTTAATTTTTCACTCAATGCTTGAATAATCTTAGATGCTGGAAGGTGTTCATACAAAATTTGGTGCACAGCATCACAAATGGGTAATTCAACATCATATTTTTTTGCATACTCCTGAATACATGCTGATGCATAGTATCCTTCAGCGACCATGTTCATTTCAAGTTGCGCAGATTGTACACTATACCCCTTTCCGATCATATTTCCAAAGGTTCTATTTCTACTAAACTGCGAATAGGCTGTCACCAAAAGATCCCCTAAATAGGCCGAAGTATTCACGTCGCGTGAAGTATCGCCATCAACTTTACCAACAAATCGGCGCATTTCACGAATCGCATTGGACACCAATACGGCCTGAAAGTTATCTCCATAACCTAAACCATGGCAAATACCGCCTGCTAAGGCATAAATATTCTTTAATACCGCTCCAAACTCAATTCCTAAGACATCTTCAGACAGAATAGTTTTGATGACCCGTGATGATAGAAAAGAAGCTACCAGCGCCGCGCTATCCAGATTCCTGCAACCGAATGTCAAATAGGATAGCTTACCTAAGGCAACCTCCTCTGCGTGACAAGGCCCTCCTACGACGCATATCTGCTCAATATCGACATCATAACGCTGTTCCAAAAATTCTCCGATAATCAGATTATCTTTAGGAATAATTCCCTTAATCGCCGAAACGACAATCTTATTTTTAAAATCTTCTTTCGTGACATTTGCCAAAGCGTCCTTCAGATAAGCCGCTGGCGTATTTAAAATAACAATGTCCGAATTCACGATCACATTTCTTGCATCGGTATCAATCGTCGTAATGCTAAGATCAACAGATACGCTGCTTAAGTAAGTAGGATTATGTTTGAATTTTTGAATATATTCCGCATCCTCTTCTTTTCTTACCCACCAAAAAATATGTTTGTCTTGGTCATTTTCGCATAGCATCTTGATCATAGCCGTAGCCCAGCTTCCGCTACCAATTATACCAATCTTTTTCCCCTGCATGTCTTTAATTTGTTTTCGATAGCAAATATACTTATTTACTACTTAGATATACGATTCGTGCAGAGAGATATGATAATTTCGTTACGTTTCAGGAGAACAAACGTTGCCAAAAGCCTGTTTCTAGACCGACATAATATTCATTATCTTCGTATTTAGTGGGATAAATAGGAATAAAATCATGCTGTCCGGGATCCCCTCTGCCGCTTGTAAGATCAAATGCATGGCGGTGAAAAGAACAGATCACTTTCCCACGCTCGCACCAGCCATTTTTCAGTGGAGCCCCCGCATGCGGGCATTTTCGCGAAAAAGCATAAAGCCTATCTTCAAACCAGGTAATACAGATAACGCGCCCCCCAACTTTATATTCGCTGATTCCCTGTTTTTTTAAAAATTCGGCCTGTTCAATTTTGTACCAATGAAGCATATGACAAGATAGTTAAAAATTACAGTGAATTTTCTATCTTTGTGCAATTTCAAAAATTTGCACTATATATGGCTTTACAATGCGGTATCGTAGGTTTACCAAACGTCGGTAAATCAACATTATTTAACTGTTTGTCGAACGCGAAAGCGCAAGCGGCAAACTTTCCATTTTGTACAATTGAACCAAATGTTGGGGTAATTACCGTACCGGATGCCCGTCTAAATAAATTAGCTGAATTAGTTAACCCACAACGAATTGTTCCAAACACTATTGAGATCGTCGACATCGCTGGTCTTGTGAAAGGGGCTTCAAAAGGTGAAGGATTAGGTAATCAGTTCTTAGGAAATATTCGTACAACAAATGCTATTATCCACGTTTTAAGATGTTTTGATGACGGTAACGTAATCCACGTGGATGGCTCTGTAGATCCCATCAGAGACAAAGAGATCATCGACACCGAATTACAGCTGAAAGATTTGGATACGGTAGTAAAACGTATCCAAAAGGTTGAAAAAATGGCTAAAACAGGTGGTGATAAAGAGGCTAAAAGAACATTTGACATCCTATCGATTGTCAAAGAACATTTAGAAGCTGGTAAATCGGCACGTACAGCAGCAATCGAACCTGAAGATTTTGAATTTATACAAGATTTGGCGCTACTGACAGCTAAACCAGTACTTTACGTATGTAATGTAGATGAAGGTTCTGTTAATACGGGCAACGCTTATGTAGAACGTGTCAAAGAAGCCGTAAAAGACGAAAAAGCAGAAGTCCTTGTTATTTCTGCCCAGATTGAATCCGAAATAGCACAGCTCGAAAGCTACGAAGAGCGCAAAATGTTTCTAGATGACCTTGGTCTGGAAGAATCTGGTGTCCACAAGTTGATCCGCGCAGCCTATTCCCTTTTAAATCTGGCAACCTATTTTACGGCTGGCGTACAGGAAGTTCGTGCATGGACGATTGAAAATGGATTTACTGCTCCTCAGGCAGCAGGTGTCATACACACCGATTTCGAGAAAGGATTTATCCGTGCTGAAGTTATCAAATATGACGATTTCGTCGCACTCGGCTCTGAAAATGCCGTAAAAGAAGCCGGAAAATTGTCGGTAGAAGGAAAAACATATATTGTCCAGGACGGCGATATTATGCACTTCCGCTTTAACGTATAACAAGCTATTCTTTAGCGATAAAGAACTGTATAAAAATAGGTCGGAAATTATTTTCGGCCTATTTTTATATATGCATATCCGGCGTATTTGGCCTTGCGAACTCCTGCTTTGAGAGGCCCCAACTTAGCCACATATTCGACCTACTACCACAGTGAGTCCCTTACCCACTTGCCAGCACTCAGTCCACCACGGAGCGTTTCGGGAACAAGCATCGCGAAGCTGTATGTTATTTCACAAAATAACGGTGTTCAATTACTTCTACTTTTTTAATATCTTTATCTTCCAGCACCTTCTTAACATCGCAATGACCGGTTACACCGCGATAGATCAGTGCCCCACCTAGTGTTAGGCCTGAAAATCCTGTCAGTGGAGACTTAAAGAGTTTTTTAACACCCATCCCTAAAATAAAGCCGCCAGCGATTACAGATAAAACACGCTCCGAAGTACCTATATTCTCTTCAATACAGTCATCTTCTATCTTATTTTTAATCTTGTCAAATGCAAATGTCAGTAGGTTACTCATAATTTTTTCTGTTTTATATCTCTTATATGATATAAACAAATGATGATCCAAAAAGGTTTAGCAATAGAATAATAGTTTTTTATATTGTTTCTCGGGTCACATCTCTTATATTCGTATTTAACAAATTAGAGATACATGCAAGTCAAAAAATATTCTGGAGAATTGGTACCTTTTAATGGTGAATCATTACGGCATTCTCTTTCCCGTTCTGGTGCCAATGCAGATCAGGTCAATCAGGTGTACGATAAAGTCCTTAACGAAATATATGACGGTATTTCAACGAGAGAGCTCTACCAGCTTGCTTTTGACACATTAAAAACCGTCCGAAACTCCTTCGCTGCACGCTACAGTTTAAAAAAAGCCCTGCGCGAACTGGGGCCTGAAGGCTTTTACTTCGAAAAGTATATTGCACACCTATTGCGGTCCATTGGTTATGAAAGCACAACAGGACAAACCGTGCAAGGGCATGCGGTTTCACACGAGTTAGATGTGGTAGCCTATAAAGATGGAAAATTGATTACTGCCGAATGTAAATTCCGAAACGATATCGATGCAAAAATTTCAGTGACAACACCGATGTACTACCTTTCGAGATTCAAAGATATCAGTGATATTGACTACCAGTTTTTTGGGAAACAGTTACAATTTAAAGAAGGCTGGCTGATTACAAATGCTTACTTCACTTCCGACTCAATTGATTTTGCGAAATATTATCACATCAATTTACTGTCATGGGATTACCCGAAAGACAATAGCATTAAAAAAAGAGTTGACAAGGCTGTTTTTTACCCAGTCACTTGCCTAACAACACTTTCAGATCTTGAGGAACAGCAACTATTAAAAAATCAGCTGATCTTAGTGAAAGACATTGTCAGCAATCCTGAAAAACTGGATCTTTTGAATTTAACAAAGGAAAGAAAAGAAAAGGTACTCAATGAGGCCCGCGAACTCATAACCTACAAAGTGGAAGAAGAATATTAACAATAACCAAAAAGTGGGATACATGACCTTTCTTAAAGGCATACATCCCACTTTTTTCTCATTCGATTAACGCTCAGAGTTTGGCCGGATGGTAAATTCTACCATATTTAGCAAGATCACTTAAATCTGCCTTTTCCCAAAATATGCCATAAATGGCAGCCCCCGAACCGGACATAGCGGCATAAATAGCTCCTTTTTGATATAACGCCTCCTTGATTTCCTTCAACAGCGGATAGTGCTCGAAAATTCCCTCCTCAAAATCATTCCGAATATGGAATTTCCACTCTTGAATAGGCAGCCGGATCGCTTCTTCCAGATTAACCTCCGGTGCCTTAGGCTGCACACCAGCGTAAGCCTCCGCAGTAGAAATATGGATATTAGGCATAATTACTGCAATGCGGTATTCATCCAGATTTAAGCTTAATGTTTTAAAGTCAGTCCCGATCCCTGTTGCAAAAACAGGTTTATTCTGAATAAAGAAAGGACAATCGGCCCCAAGCTTTGCCGCGTACAGCTCGAGCTGCTCCGATGTAAGATTCAGATTGAAAAGGTCATTAAGCCCTTTCAGAACAAAAGAAGCATCCGCAGAACCACCGCCTAAGCCAGCACCGATAGGAATTTGTTTGATTAAATCAATGGAAACTGCCGGGATAGCATAATCTTCCCGCAATAATTCAAAGGCCTTTACGCATAAATTATCATGAAGATTTCCCGGAATGCGTTCTCCTTGGATGTTTAGCGTTGTCTCCGCCGCTCCTGTTTCCAATAATTCGATAATATCGTAAATCGGAAGCGGATAAAAAACACTGTTCAGTTCATGATAACCATCATTGCGCTTAGCAATGATCTGCAGTCCAATATTTATCTTAGCGTTTGCAAAAAGTATCATGTGAATTGATCTAAATCGTATATTTCAGTTAATAGCTTACCAGTGAATAGATATTCTCGCTGAATCGAGATAACCGCCCTTTCGCCTTTAAAAAATCCAAAGAGATAATAAAACTATAAGCAACAATCTCACCACCAAGTCGCTCGATAAGTTTGCTGGCGGCGACGACAGTTCCCCCTGTTGCCAAAAGGTCATCGTGAACCAATATCCGGCTTCCTTTTTCAAAAGCATCTTCATGGATCTCGATAGTTGCCTGACCGTATTCCAGCGCATAAGATTCAGCTACAGTTTTAAAAGGTAATTTACCCTGCTTACGAATGGGGATGAAAGGCAAACCTAATCGATTTGCAAGTAAAAACCCAAACAGAAATCCGCGGCTTTCGATTCCAGCAATCGCATCTATCTGTACACCTTGCAATTGATCAACAATTGCATCAACCATTTCATTACAGAGCGCCGCATCTTTCAGCAAAGGGGTAATATCTTTAAAGACAATACCAGGTTTAGGAAAATCCACGATATCCCGGATTTCCAATTTCAATTTATCTTGAATCATTCTCAAATATTAAATAAGGCGCAATCTTAGCAATTGCAAGATCTGAAAGTGTACCTATTTTTGTCAAATCTTCTATATTGACATAGCTTCCATGTTGATCTCGATAATTGACGATCATTTTCGCATCTTTAGGGCTAAGATACGGATGTTTAGCCAATGAAATTGCATCAACCTTATTAATATTGATTTTTTTGATCCCATCCAGACTGGATACAACAATATAATCTTTAATCAGATCATACGTTTCAGCAGTAACACCATAAACCTCCTTTAGCTGTTCAATACGATAGAATCCGCCAAGAACATCCTTATATTTCAAAATACGTTTGGAGAGTATAGAACCTATCCCCTTAAGACTCTTTAATGCAGTTGTGTCACAGGTATTGATATCAATAAGTTCAGCTTTATTACTTTCAAATTTATCATACAGCAAGGACGTTCTATTTTGCTGCTTCGTGATTGCTGAATCGGGACTTGTTTTGATTTGAATATAAGGTTCCAGACGCTTATAAAGCCGATCATTAATGGAGTAAATTTTCTTTAGATCGGATTTCTTTCTAAATCGTCCCCCTTTACTTTCGTAGTTTTTCAGTACTGTAATCTGTTTATCAGAAAGACCCAATTTATGCCAATCGGCATGCGGCAAATTATTTGGATCAAAATAGAATAATTTGGTTTCCTCCAAAACCGGGGCCTGTGATACCGGTGGCTTGCTTTCATTTTTAGGTGAATAAGAGACACTCAGCTCCTGGTTGTTTGCCGAACCGGAGACCTCCAGAGAATCATGAAACGATTGTTCAAAAGCTTTAGCCTGATTTGGAATGGGATCCTTGGTATTTCGCTTCACCAATGAGTAGATCGTGATAAATACAACGATTATCACCAAAATAATGAAAAACCCATTTTGTTCTGTTTTATTAAATTTAAAATAAGCCAATAGCCTTTTCATAAGCCACTAATAATTGGGTTTCCTAAATTTAATAAATTATAAGGAAAATAAAAAGGGAATTATTAAAAACAATTCCCTTTTTATTAATTATTATCTACAAAGATACTTATAGCTTAGACTTGTCGACTTTCTCTACCTGACTGCCGTCCTTTAAAGTTTTCGATATGGCATCAAATGGTCTAGAAACCACTTCATCACCTTTTTTCAGCCCCGAAGTGACAATGATATTTTTATCATCCTGAATACCGGTTTTAACGAGCACCTGCTTAACTGTTTTATCTTTTAGGACAAATACATATTCTTCAACTTTCTTATTCGTATTTGTAGAATCTTTATCCTCAGAACGCACTGTCACCGATTGAATGGGAACGACCAGTCCTTTATCGTGTTTTGTAAAAATCTGAACTGTTGCAGAGAGTCCCGGTTTAAATGGAGATGCTACATTTTCTTTCATCAGATCTTGATACGATTCTGCACTGATACGTACCTTCACATTGAAATTTGTTACCTGATCTGTTGACGATGTTGCGGCAGTTGTTGTTGCGATATTTTTAGAGGAGCTCGCTATTTCAGTGACCACACCTTTAAATTTTCTATCTTTAAAGGCATCGACTTCGATTTCAGCCTGATTGCCTACTCTTACATTATTGATATCATTTTCATTTACATCTACATTCACTTCCATCGAACTCATATTGGCAATACGCATAATTTCTGTACCTGCCATCTGCGCCGTTCCAACCACACGCTCACCCTTTTCAATCGACAGCAACGAAATGATCCCGTCAGATGGCGCATAAATTGTCGTCCGGTTTAAATTGTCCTGTGCTTCTTTTACAGAAGCCTGTGATTGGTCAATACCGTATTTTGTCGAGCGGACAGTTTCACGCTGTGCCTGGATAGATGCCTGCGCAGCATAATATTCGGCCGAACTTTTATCCATTTCTGAAGCCGAAATAACGCGTTTTTCAAAAAGCTCCTGATTCCGTTTATAGGTAGCCGCTACATTTTTAAAATTTTCTTCTTGCTGCTTTAGCTGCTGTTGAGCAGCAGCCAAATTGGCCCGCTGCGAATTCATTGCTGCAACAGAACGATCATAACCAGACTGCAAGATATCAGGTTTGATCCGGCAGAGTACCTGTCCCTTTTTAACGAAATCGCCTTCTTTAATATTAAGTTCAACAACCTCCCCAGAGACTTCCGAGCTCAGCTTAACTTCCACCTCAGGCTGAATTTTTCCGCTTGCGGAAACTAATTCATCCACATCCATTTCTTTTACGGCATCCACAGCGACTTTAGTCACCTCTCCCTTGCCAAACCAGCCTGCCTTAGAGCCGATAAGCCCCAAAACTACCAAGAGTACAACAATAATCAGTATAATCTTTCCTATGCTACGTTTTTTCTTTGCCATTTCTTTTGTTAATTCAAATAGGTTAATTGTTATCAAATTGAATTGGATTTCCAATGTAATAGTCGATGATCTTCGATCTGAATATTACGTTATATTTTGCCTGAATAAGATCAAATTCAGCCTTATTTCGTTCAGTCTGCGCGGTGAATAATTCAAGTGAATTAGCCATGCCTATATCATAGCGTTCCTTGGTTGCTTTAAATGCTGTTTCGGCACTCTCAAATGCCACAGTAGCGGAGCTGTACCGCTGCTTGGCCGCATTCACATCGAGCACTGCCTGATTAACCGCCTTATTCAAGTTATTCTTTGCCAGTTGCTCATTGGCTTCAGCCTGCTTTAAACCGATCTTTGCTTTAGCAACATTCACTTTGTTTTGGTTATTATTGAAAATAGGAACTGTCAAATTTAAAGTCGTTCCTAGCGCTTTGTTCCGACCCAACTGGTCATTAAACGAAAGCTTTTGCCGCGTTAAATAGTCCTGCCCTTCTGACGAATAATTTGTCCCATAACTTATGCCAAGATCCAACGATGGATAATACCCACCTTTAGCAATTTCTATTTGTCTGGCAGCAACATCTTTATCCAACGAAGCTTTCTTAATGTCCGGCTGATGACGTAAAGCTGTTTCATATACTTCGACAGCATCACTATTTTCGACCTTTAGGAGAGAATACTCAACTATTGGCCTAACCAAAGAGATGTTGGTCTGCGGGGGCATCTCCATCAACTGCTTCAATGTCAATAAAGAGAGTTGATAAGAATTTTCAAGATTAACTCTGTTTAGTTCGTCTGTTGCGACCTGATTTTTAGATTTTGCAATATCGGCTATTGTTTTGTTTCCCACGGCAAATTGTATGGAATCCAATTTGTATTGCTGCTGGGAAAGCTTGAGTTGGCCTTCACTGGCCGTATAAAGTTCGTAATTAGTGATCGCATCGAGATACGTAACTAAAACATTCAATACTAGATCATTTTTAATCTTTTCAACCTGAGTTGCAGAAGACTCCAACTTTGATTTGTTCTCTTTAATCTGATTAACCTGTTGAAACCCTTTGAAGAGATTCACATTGGAACTTAGGGATCCAATTGCAGAATTGGTCCATTGATTTCCGGTGATTGGTTGTCCCGCAACCTGATCAAAGAAAAATCCGTAGTTTAAACGCTGTGTAACTCCAGCATTTAAGCTCGGATACAAATTCGATTTTGCTTGAAATACATCTTGAGCAGCTAAATCTTTATTTAGCTCCGCTTGCTTAATTTGTATGTTACGTTCCAAGGTCATCTTTATCGCATCAGCCACGCCTACGACCTGCTGGGCCTGGACCAGATCATTTGTCCCTAGAAATAATCCAGTAAATATTACTGCAGAATAATAAAATCTTTTCATGTCCATATGTAGAACCATACATTTTTTTTTAGATTTGAACTTCATTTATCGGTTATGTATTTTGTCAAATCTCCATTCTTCCTGAGATGGCTGTATCCCAAATCAATATGGAATATGCCACGTACTGAAAAAAAGGTCTACCTTACTTTTGACGATGGTCCAATTCCTGAAATTACACCTTTTATACTCGATATCCTAAAAAAATATCAGGTGAAGGCAACTTTTTTTTGCGTTGGTGAAAATATTAAAAAAAATCCACATTTGTTTCAACGAATTTTAGATGAAGGACATCAAGTCGGCAACCACACCTACAACCATCTTAAAGGTTGGGATACGCCTGACGAACAGTATATGAAGAATATCGCACAATGCCAGGAATTGACGCAAACGGATCTTTTTCGCCCTCCCTATGCAAAAGCTTCGAGATCACAGCTCCAGCAGCTCTATAAACAATACCGTGTCATCATGTGGGATATTATGTCAGGTGATTTTGATCAGAACTTAAGCCCTCAAAAATGCCTGGAAAATGTTTTACCTAACATCAAAAATGGCTCCATTATTATCTTTCACGACAATATCAAAGCCATTCCGCGTGTAAAATACGCCTTACCTAAAACAATAGAATTTTTATTAAAAAATCACTATCAGCTTTCTGTAATAGACTAAAACTAAGGCCGGCTTTTAGCCAGCACGACCTCAGATTCGTAATATTTGCCAACACTGACACTAAAATAGCCCAGCGCATTATTGGACAAATTTGAGATTGGGTTGGAAGGTGATGCCGCACCAGGATTAATCATCTGAAAACTATTCCAGTAATTATAGGCTCCCACATCGATACATTGACGCAAAATACGTACCCGGTCTCCTATCTTTAGATCCCTATCTCTGTCTATAATATCATGTTGCACTTCCAGGCCATTGTTATATTTATCGCTAAAGACGTCAATAAAACGTAGCTTACCACCATTAACGGACATTTTATACTTATAATAATTACCGATTTCCGGCGGATCAGTAAATACAAGTGTTGGGTAATAAATTGTATCCGTAAATATAATGCGCTCGGAGAGCCCTATCGAATCCACATCCACATATCCCGGAACCTTTGACGTCCCCTGGATCTCCCTTCCATCAGCTGTCTTTACCTGCAGCTGGTAAGTGGCTTTCTCCTGCAAGCGTAATGTCTTATTCGTATAAACGCCATCAGCTCCCGCCAAAAACGTGTAAGTACGATTATTCTGCATATTCTTAACAGTCACCTCGGCATCTGTTATCGGAGCAAGCAAGGAATCTTTGATGCTGACAACCTTCTGAATACTAATCTCGTGCTGTTGATCCGAAACCATCAAATCAGCTGTAATAACCAACTGCCCCGTGTTCTCTGGCAGTTCCAACTCTATTTTGTCCTCACAAGCCGACAAAGCGAATAATGTAACAGCTATAACACTTAATATCTTCTTCATGCTTTGCTAAAATTTAAAATTCCAAGTAATCGATGGTATTGTCCCAAATAATGCTATTCGATAAATCTCAGTGACATTAGATTGTCCCTCTTTTTCTCTAAAGTCAATCAAATAGGCATTTTTCCGATTATAGGCATTATAGAGCCCAAAGGACAAGCTCGAATAGCTATTTTTTGTCCGCTTAATATCATAGGTTGCGGCCAGATCCAAACGGTGATAAGCAGGCATCCGCTGCCCATTTCTTTTATCGTAGTAGAAGATCGTTCGATCGTCAACAAAATATTTACCCGCAGGCATCGTCACCGCATCGCCTGTATAGTAGACGAAATTGGCGCTTAAATTCCACTTCGGATTTAACTGATATTGTGCTACAATAGCTATATTATGTGTTTTATCTTGCCGGGCACTGAACCATTCCCCATTATTGATCTGCTCAAATTGCCGTTCACTTTTGGATAAAGTGTAGCTGAGCCATCCACTGAATCGTCCCAGCCTCTTTTTTAGGAACCATTCGACCCCATACGCCCGGCCTTTTCCAAACAGCAACTCACCTTCCAGCAGTTCATTTGCCTGCAGGTCCGCACCGTTTCGGTAATCAATCTGGTTCTTTAGATCTCTATAATAACCTTCGACAGAAAACTCGTACCTGTTGGACGCAAAATTTCTAAAGTAGCCAAGGGAATACTGATTTGACAATTGCGGTTTAATCGTGTTATTGCTCAACACATATTGATCGGTAGGAAGACTGCTGGTCGTATTACTCAATTGATGCAGATACTGAACATTGGTATTGAAAGACGCTTTTAACGTCGTTAAATCATTGATCGCATAGTTTAAGGAAACACGAGGTTCCAAGTAGAAGTACTTTTTACCTAACTTGCCATTCCCCACATAGGTAGAATCTACGGCCTCACCTGCTTGATCATAAGTATAAAATGTTCCCGGCCCCAATGTTGCATAAGCGGATGCTCTCAGTCCATAGTTTAATTTTAAACGATCGGTAATCGACCAGTCATCGGCTAGATAAGCAGCGATATCAGCGCCCTTGCGGTGTTGGATTTTAAGTGAATTTACCTTCGAATCCTCCCCCGCTTCGATACTAGCTGGTCGGATTTCCTGCAAGGCTGCCTGCAGACCGAATTTTAGGTTGTGACGGTCCGAGAGGCTGTATTGAAAGTCCTGTTTAAAATTGTAGTTAAAGATATCCGAACGGATTTTAAAATTGTTGTTGTCTTCAATCTTAACCTGATAATTGAATTTACTAAAAATTAGCGTTGTATTGCTGAACAACCTATTGCTCCAGACATGGTTCCAGCGCATCGTCCCTGTCGCATTGCCCCAATTGAAATCAAACAGATCATGATAAGCCATGGCATCTTTACCAAAATATCCAGATAAGTAAAGTGTATTCTTATCGTTGATACGGTAATTGAACTTCGCATTGAGGTCATAAAAAAACAGGGCACTCTTTTTTATATTTTCATCACTTGAAAGCTTTAAGAAAAGATCCGCATAAGTACGTCTACCGGAGATCATAAATGAGCTCTTGCCTTTTTGAATCGGCCCTTCCACTTTAAGACGCGAGGCAATAAGCCCCAAGCCACCTTCCACATTGAAATGCTGGTTGTTTCCGTCCAAGGTGGTTATCTCCATGACCGATGAAATTTTGCCCCCATATTGGGCCGGAACACCTCCCTTGTAGAAATTCACGTCTTTGATCGCATCGGAGTTAAACGTGGAGAAAAAACCGAACAAGTGTGAGCTGTTATACACTGGAGCTTCATCCAGCAAAATCAGGTTTTGGTCGCCACCACCACCACGCACATAAAAATTGCTGCTTCCCTCTCCACCACTGGTTACTCCGGGAAACATCTGAATGGTCTTGAGAATATCCTTTTCTCCAAATAATACGGGGACTTTTTCGATTTCCTTAGGACTAAACTGTGTCAAGCCGGGGGTTAGATCCTTTATTGATTTGCGCCTATTTCCGGTAACGGTCACCTCAGCGAGCTGATTTTCCTCAGGTACCAACTGAATAATATAAGTGGAGTCCTTATCCAGGTGGACAGAAAATGCTTTCGTTCGATAGCCTACAGACGATACTTCCATCCCTTTACTGCCATCACGAACAGACAAACTAAAAAAACCATATTTATTTGAAGCAGTGGATTTTTTCTCCGTATCGTTTCGTATTACAGCGCCAATAATATTCTCGCCGCTGATACTGTCCCTAACAAATCCAGAAATAGATTTAGACTGTTGACTATACGCTTGCTGCGCGCAGAACAAAATGGAAGAAAAACAAAAAACAACCTTTATAGGTTTAAACATAATCAAGTGAAGTCAAAAATTTTGCTGAAAATAATAAAAAAGCCTTACAATTTGTAAGGCTTAATAATAAGTTTATAATTTGTTAGTTAAGGTCTCTGTTTAACAAAAATAGCAATTTATTCATTTATGCCAAATATTTATCTATTTTTTCTTTTCACCTTTTTCAGGCTGATCGAAATATCCCTTAAAAAAAGCCATCTGGTAGATAATTGACCTTGACCAATATTCCCAATTATGCCCACCTTCACTTGTAACAAAAGTATGGTTTATATTATGATACATCAATTTATCATGTAAGGCAACGTTTACCGCATAAAAGAAATCTTCTTTGCCACAGTCTATAATTAATCGCAATCCGTTATTGACGAGCTTCGGTACCATATTAATAACAACGCGATTGTCCCATTCCTGCGGAGCATCCGCATAAGTTCCGATACGATCCTTGATTTCCCAGTTTAAAGGAAAAGGCCTAAAATCGACCCCTCCCGCCGTACTCCCCGCAGCACCATAAATATCCTGATGTTTAATCGCCAGAGATAAGGCTCCATGGCCACCCATACTCAGTCCCGTAATCGCTCGACCTTTACGGTCTTTAATCGTTGAATAATGTTTGTCTACATAATCAATTAATTCCTTTGACACAAACGTCTCATATTGATAATTTTTATCGTTCGAGATATCCCAATACCAACTTCCGAAACCACCGTCCGGACAGACCACCATATAACCATATTGATCAGCCAGTGTACTCACACTAGAATTTTTAACCCAATTGCTATAATTGCCCGAGTAGCCATGCAACAAGTAAAGAACTGGATAATTCTCTCCTTTCGAATACTTTTGCGGCAGTATCACCACGGTCTTAATAGCCTTCCCCATCGCTGGGCTTTGAATAGACAGCGTATCCACTTTAGCAGCATACACTTGCACAATAGAACATAAAAATACAGCCAAGGCCACGAGCAGACGGCTTATGCCATCAACACGGCACAATGAAATCTTGATAGCCTCTGGCGCATCAGCGATATGTGCTGTGCGATAGGAAAAAGGTTTAGTCGTTATCATAAATTATCGAGTTTTTTCAAAAAAATAAAGATAGGATTTTAAACCAAATGGACGTTCGCTAATTGTATAAAATCCATTTCCAGCATGATCGAAAGCTATTGCTTCCCCCTGAGGTTCCACTTGATAAGGAACAATCACTGGTTCCTGCTGCAATACCTGTTTCCAAGGTTCACGTCCATTTCTCTGCCAATAGAAAATCGATGTAATATTCTTCACAAGCAGCTGCTTACCTGTCGGATCTATAGCTGCAGCTGTAGCAAAAGTAAAGGGAAGTTCCACGACCTTGTTTAACGTAAAATATTGCTGTCTTTTGTTTCCGAATACATCAGCACTATATACAGTAGAGCGAAACTCCCGCTTGGATATAACATACAGCATATTGTCAATTGGATCGATCATCATCGATTCGGCATCTAAACGTTTCTGACCTGGAAATTTTAAAAAAATGACCCGGATGAATTCCTTGGCGACAATATCAGGGTCTTCAGCATGCGGCTCTGGAAACACGTATAAGCAGGTCCATGTCCTTTTACCCGCATTATTTCCGATATCGGCAAGTACAAGAAAATACTTATCACCAATTTTTACCCGATCGATATCCTCACAATCTACCACAGATACTCCCTCAAGTGCAACTTTCTTTACCAATTTAGCCTGACGATCAATTAGATAAACATTTGGACCATCGCCGCTATCATTATGCACCCAAAAATTACCTTTTCTATAGGACTCCGTGATACCAGACACCTCCTTCAGTTGCGGATCCGCCAGTTCACCCAATGCGATTTGCGTTTTAAAATAATCCTTACTATTTTGGCAATACACCTGCCGACTAAGCAGAAAAATGGTCGTCAGCAGGCACAGTTTGATCCGTGCAATATTCATGTTTAAAGATACGTTTTTATTGATATTTACATTCCAATTATGAAGAAGTCCCCAAAATTCAGTTCAGTTCTATTTCTTTCCATGCTCTTACTCCCTTCATATAATTTACTCGCCCAAAACTCCTCATTTCGGATCAAAGTAAAATCGGGCCTTCAAAATACCCCTCCATATCTTGTTAAGTATTACAATAGCAACAATTGGGAAAAATTCTATGCCAATATTCTAAAATTCGATTATGATCCTAAATATGAATATGACATCAAGCTTGCTAAACATAAAGAGGGGCCAAATTCGATTTATACTTTAACGAAGACGTTCGCAAAATCATTGTCTGAAAAGACTGACGTTGCAACATGGGAGATTAGCGACAGTTATGTCAACGCACAGCGTCTTGGAAAATTAAAATGTTTGCAGATAAAAACGGATAAAAAGAATAAATGGGAATACTTAAATACCCCCATCCGTGGTTTTGATTTTCAGGAAGGTTATCGATACCGCATCCGGGTTAAACAAACGAAACAAAAAGATACAGACACGATCGACTACAGCTTAGTTGAAATTATTTCAAAAGAAAGAACAAACGAACTACCGAGTGTTGCCGCATTCCTCGCCCGTTTTAAATGGAATTTACTTCAACTGAATGGAAAAGATGTTACCGACAGCAAAGCAAGTATTGGATTTGACGCCAAAAATGGTACGATAGCAGGTACTACTGGATGTAATAATTTTTGGGGAAATTTCAGCATTACAGGCAATCAAATTAGCTTCCCTCACCTTGCGAGCACCATGCGCGCATGTAATGGCGCAAATATCGAGAATGATTTTTTTCAAATTTTTGAGCAGAAACAGATTCAATTCGATATCGCCGAGCAAACCTTAAACCTATATATAGACAGGAAATTAATCATGATCTTTGGATTGGAGCGAGAATAAAAAAACACCCGAAGCCTGGGGGACTTCGGGTATCTTAGCCATATTATTAACCTATTTTATGAAAAGTATTTATGCCATTTGGAAATGACATAAACAAATATGTGAAATAAATCGGAGACAATCGAAAGCAAAATAATGTTTTAACAAAATTTTAACACTTGAAAAATCATTGAGACAAATGGGCATAAAAATGATTCATTTTGACTCTTCCCAAGCAAAAACAATCTTGTATCTTACAGATTTAAACCGACATAATGACTAAAACATTTTTCACATCAACAGCCATACTATTAACATCGACATTATTTGCCCAGAAAAACCCTGTTATAACAGGTAACTATGCCGATCCGGAGGGTATTATCTATGGTAATAAATATTGGATTTTCCCTACCTATTCTGCCCCTTATGAAGAGCAGGTTTTCTTTGACGCCTTTTCATCATCCGACCTTGCGACTTGGACAAAACACAATCGTATTTTGGAAAATAGCAACGTTAAATGGGCAAAAAAGGCCATGTGGGCACCTGCAGTACTCGAGAATAATGGAAAATATTACCTATTTTTTGGAGCAAATGATGTTCATCAGGGGGAAGTAGGCGGTATAGGTGTCGCAGTGGCAGACAAACCGGAGGGCCCCTACACCGACTTATTAGGCAAACCATTAATCAACGATATTATCAACGGTGCCCAGCCTATAGACCAATTTGTCTTCAAGGACAAGGATGGCACCTTTTATATGTATTATGGCGGCTGGAAACACTGTAACGTGGTCAAACTGAAACCGGACTTTACAGGATTGCTGCCTTTTGAAGACGGCAGCTACTACAAAGAAATTACACCTAAAGACTACGTTGAAGGCCCATTTATGTTTATAAAAAATGGAAAATACTACTTCATGTGGTCAGAAGGGGGCTGGACCGGACCAGATTATAAAGTGGCTTATGCCATAGCGGATTCACCTTTTGGACCGTTCGAAAGGATCGGGACGATTCTTGAGCGTGACCCTCAGGTAGCCGTAGGCGCTGGTCATCACTCCGTGATCAAGGTACCCAACAAGGATAAATATTTTATCGTTTATCACCGTAGACCTCTTGGTAAAGATGGCGCCAATGAACGGGTAACCTGTATCGAAGAAATGAAATTTGATAAAAAAGGTCATATCATTCCAGTCAAGATGACCTTTACAGGAGTAAAATATCCTTTAAAATAAATTTGTATTTTGTTGCTATAACGATATACAAAAAAGCCTCGGTCAATTGACCGAGGCTTTTTTGTATATCGAAGCAATTATCGCTTAGATGCTAGCGATTGCATGATTCAATGTTTCAGATGGACGCATTGCTTTTGCCGCCAATTCATCGTTCGGGAAATAATAACCCCCGATGTTTTGTGCGTGACCTTGAGCCGCGATCAACTCTTCATTTATTTTTGCTTCGTTATCTGTTAAAACTTTTGCAACAGCTTCAAATTTATGAGCAAGCTCCACATCTTTAGTTTGTGCTGCCAATGCCTGAGCCCAATACAGTGTCAGATAGAAATGTGATCCACGGTTATCGATCTGTCCTACTCTGCGTGCCGGAGATTTGTCATTTGCCAAAAATTTCTCAGTAGCTTCATCCAAAGTTTCTGCCAGTACTAAGGCTTTGGGGTTATTTTGTGTTTGTGACAAGTGCTCCAATGAAGCACCAAGTGCCAAGAACTCACCCAATGAGTCCCAACGCAGGTAACCTTCTTGAAGGAATTGCTCAACGTGTTTAGGAGCCGAACCGCCAGCACCTGTTTCAAACAAACCACCACCATTCATCAATGGAACAATAGAAAGCATTTTAGCCGATGTACCTACTTCTAAAATCGGGAATAAATCTGTCAAATAATCACGAAGCACGTTACCTGTTACTGAAATAGTATCTTCTCCTTTACGAATACGCTCCAAGGAGAATTTAGTCGCTTCAATTGGAGATAAGATACGGATGTCCAAACCAGTTGTATCAAAGTCTGGCAAATATTTCTCTACTTTCTTGATAATTTCTCTATCATGTGCACGGTTTTTGTCTAACCAGAATACCGCAGGCGTTTCGGACAGACGAGCACGGTTTACAGCCAATTTCACCCAATCCTGGATCGGTGCATCTTTGGTTTGACACATACGGAAAATATCGCCCTCTTCCACTTTTTGCTCCATGAAAACGTTTCCTTCAGCGTCTACTACGCGAATTGCGCCATTGCCTGCCGCCTGGAAAGTTTTATCGTGTGATCCATACTCTTCTGCTTTTTGAGCCATCAAACCTACGTTTGGAACAGAACCCATTGTTTTAGGATCTAATGCACCGTGCTCTTTACAGTCTTCAATTGTTGCTTCATAGACACCCGCATAACAACGGTCAGGAACCATAGCGATAGTATCTTCTTCTTGACCTTCTTTATTCCACATTTTACCACCGATGCGGATCATCGCTGGCATGGAAGCATCGATAATCACATCCGAAGGAACGTGGAAATTTGTAATACCTTTATCCGAGTTTACCATTGCCAAAGCAGGACCGTTTGCAATAGCAGCATCAATTGCAGCTTTTACGTCCCCTTCTTTTGCGTGGCCCGCAATTTTAGCATACACCTCACCTAAACCGTTATTTTTATTGATGCCTAACTCCTTGAACAAATCGCCATATTGTGCAAAAACATCAGCAAAGTAAGTTTCAACAACAGCACCAAATATAATCGGGTCAGAAACCTTCATCATAGTTGCCTTTAAATGTGCAGACAATAAGACGCCAGCTGCTTTAGCTTCTGCGATTGCGTCCACAACAAAAGCTTTCAACGCAGTTAAACTCAATGTCGAAGAATCAATTACTTCACCAGCTTTCAATGGAGAAAGGCCTTTCAATTCTGTTACCGCACCGTTGGCATCTACAAATTCTATTTTAAATTGACCCGCATTCTCGACAGTTACTGATTGCTCAGATCCATAGAAATCACCTGATGTCATCGAAGCTACTTTCGTTTTGGAATCTTTGGCCCAAGCACCCATTTTATGTGGGTTTGCTTTCGCATAATTCTTAACGGCTTTCGGTGCGCGACGGTCAGAGTTTCCTTCGCGAAGCACTGGATTTACGGCTGAACCGAGTACCTTTGCATATTTCGCTTTAACGGCTTTTTCTTCTTCTGTCGCCGCTTCATCAGGATAATTAGGAATAGCGTAACCAGCTTTTTGCAATTCAGCGATAGCACCTTTCAGCTGCGGGATTGATGCTGAGATATTTGGTAATTTAATGATGTTCGCCTCAGGAGTTGTCGCCAACTGCCCTAATTCAGCCAATGCATCAGCAATTTTTTGATCTTCTTTTAAAAATTCCGGAAAGCTAGCAAGGATACGGCCTGCTAAAGAGATATCTCTCAATTCAACATCGATATCAGCTGTAGCTGTAATCGCTTGAACGATAGGCAAAAACGAATAAGTCGCCAATAAAGGTGCTTCATCTGTTTTTGTCCAAACAATTTTTGATTTGTTTGACATAGTAATCTATTAGAAATATGTTTAATTTTTAATGCTATGTGAAATGATCGAGAAATCTGAATTTCTCAAAAATTCGCCTAAAGATAAGAATTAATGCCATAATTCGCGAGAAATTGCCTCCCTTTTGACAATAAAATTGTGAAAATAAATATATTTTGGCAATAGAGAATAAGTCCGGCCACCTACAGTTAAACGTATTCCTCTTTACATTTCAGTGACCAGATACTACGGTGTAAATATTATTTTAGCTAAAACAAAAAATAGTATTGACAATGAAATCATTCAAATTGAACAATGGAATTGAAATTCCAGCAATTGGGTTTGGAACTTGGCAGATTCCTGATGGACAAGAAGCGTACCAGGCGGTCAAAGAAGCACTTGATGCAGGATATACACATATTGATACAGCAGCGATCTATGGCAATGAAAAAAGTGTGGGCAAGGCAATAAAAGATAGTGGATTGGATCGAAATTCATTATTTATTACTACAAAACTATGGAATACTGAACGTGGATATGAAAAGACGATTGCCGCGTTTGAGAAATCGCTTGCCGATCTGCAATTAGACTATCTGGATCTTTATTTGATTCACTGGCCGGCAAACGAAACACAATTTGAAAATTGGGCACAGATCAATGCGGATACCTGGCGAGCTTTCGAGCATCTGTACCAACAGGGGAAAATAAGAGCGATCGGCGTGAGTAATTTCCCCAAAGACTACCTCGCCAAACTATTGGAGTCAGCGACAGTTATCCCTGCTGTGAATCAAATTGAATTTCATCCGGGATACCTTCAGGAAGATACAGTGGCACTCTGCCAATCCAATGACATTCTTGTTCAGGCTTGGTCACCTCTGGGTTCGGGCAGAATACTGCAAAATGAAACACTCGTTACACTGGCTAAGGAAAAGAATACCAGTGTTGGACAAATCTGTATCAAATTTGCTTTGTCTCAGGGTATCTTGCCGTTGCCAAAATCAACTAATCCCGAGAATATAAAAAGAAATTTAGTTATCGACTATTTTGATCTGACAGCAGACGATATCAAAACGATCCGTGAGCTTTCTGAACTAGGTTTCTCTGGATCTGACCCTAAAAAAGTCGCTTTCTAGGGTACTAAAATACCATCATTGCGGCTTCCTTAATGTGAGTCCAATGATGGTGTTTTTTGAACCTTTTTTGTTTCTACAATAATGACCCCGTTTGCACCCCGCGAACCATATATGGCGGTATCGACCGGATCTCGAAGAACCTTGATCGATAAAATATTTTCCTTAGGCATCTTTTCAAAAATATACATCTCAGACAATTTTCCATCAATAACGACAAGAGGATCATTTTTCGAAGCTATAGCTATTAATTGCTTTTTTCCTTCCGCATCTACTTTTACAACAGAACGCATGCCATAGTTTCCCAAAAAAACAAAATTACTGTCCGCAGGGAGCGACTGAATAAAATCATCGTACAAGTGTTTAGAAAATGATAAGCTCGAAAGTGCCTCATCAAACCGGGAAGCAACAGCGTCTAGTTCAGCCTTATTTCCCTTATAGTATAGTATATCGATTGCTTTTCCCTCTTTAATTGCCAGGAGACTCAGTGCAGGTGGCAAGTCTATTGCAGGAAGATTTCCCTTATAGGATCTGTAGCTAAATTTAGCTAAAACAAGACTGTCAACTAGCTGTTTGACTTGTGTCACATATTTATTGTCGACGTAGAAGTTTTTATAGATGGTAAAATATTCACCCTGCAGTGTTTGAACATCTATAGCAAACGATCTAGATAAGCTGTAACCATCATATAGCCAATTTCCAAATTTCAGAAAAGTAATATCATCTTTGTTCTCCAGCTTATGTTGCGCAGGTGAAATCTGAAACAACAGCAGAAAAATAGCAACTAACTGTATTCTTCGCATATTAATTTTTTAAAATAAACGAGGCTAATATATGTTTTATATCTTTATATTAAAGAGAAGAAATGAATGAAATACAGCTCATAGACCAATCAGAACTTTCCCAAAAAGGAGAAGAATACAACTATCATCCATTAAGCACGACCTGTATCCTATTATATAAAGGCGCAGCAACAATAAATTGTAATGGTTCTCCGGTCGAACTCAAAGCCGGCTGTATTTTCTTTATCGGTTATAATAAGTACTACAGCTTTATGGGAATCAGTACCGATGCTGTTTTCAAAATCCTAAATTATGACCGGAATTTTTCCAACAGAATAAGGCTATCAATCAGCAGATACGATGCTTATCGACTCATCAATGCTAATAGCTCCGCTCCATTTACTCCTTCTACAGATGACTTTGAAACGATTTGGACATTACTATCAACCTTACATCGCAACCGCAAAAGGCCCACAGATCTAAAAAAAGATTTTCTTCAAAAAGCCGAAATCAATATTTTTATGGCCATTATTTATCTTTTGGCAGATGTGATCTATACTGCCGGTGAAAGTACCAATCAGATCCGCAATAAAAGAAAGGAAGAAATCACCGTACATTTTTTACAACTTATTGCCGATCATTACAAAACACAGCGCGACCTCGCATTCTATGCCGATCTGCTCCATATTTCCATCAAATACCTATCAATCAGCGTCAAAGAAATCACAAAGGAATCTCCCTCGGAAATTATCAGCAACTGGCTGATCACTGAAGCAAGAGCCCAACTGATCATTTCTACCAAAACAATCAACCAGATATCACAGGAGTTTAACTTTTCGGATCAGTATGCATTTAGCAAATTTTTCAAAAAACATGTTGGCATAACACCCAAGCTATTTCGTGAACAACAGACAACGCTTGTTACCAATTGAACATCATAAAACAGGAATCAGACATTTCGTGCCCTTTGATGATACATTAACTTTGTAGCACATATATAAACAAAGTTGAATATCATGAATATGAAGTCAAGAGCCCCTAAAATAGGTCTTTACTTGACGTTATGCTTCTTTACATTTTTTTGCAATCAAACATACGGTCAAGACAGCATAAACACCCGAAAAATAAATATCGAAAAACTGTTTGAACTTGCCTTACATAATCACCCGAACCTTATTGTTTCAGCATCTGCAGTAAGTATAGCCAAACAAAAGACTGAAGTTGCAAAATTGAGAAGACTTCCTGAGATCAGTGCTTCGGCATCCGCATTTTACCTTGGTGACGCCGCTTTAATTGACAAAAATTTATCGGGTTCAGAAAAAGTACCTTTACCTCATTTTGGCAATAACTATGCCTTAGAGGCGAAAGAACTCATATGGAAAGGTGGCGTTGTAAAGAACAGTATCAAAGCCTCTTCTTTAGGAGAAGAATTAGCTGAATTAGATCATAAAAATGAAGAACAAAACATCAAAATTCTGGTTTTAGGCTATTATCTTGATCTCTTCAAACTTAAGAACCAGAAAGCTGTCTATAATCAAAATATCGATCTGGCGCACAAAAGACTGGACTTGACGGACAAATTATATAAACAAGGAATGATCACAAAAAATGATGTCATCCGCAACCAATTGCAAATATCTGAATTGGAGCTAGCGAGAGAGGTCATTCAAAACAATATGAAAATCCTGAATGATGAGCTTATAGTCGCATTAGGACTACAAGAGGGCACAATAATTGAGCCGGATGATAAATTATTAAACAGCAGCTTTCAACTGGCTGACCTCTCGAGCCTGAAACAAGATGCTTATATATCCAGCCCCAGTCTGCAGCTTGCCGCCAAAGAAACTGAACTACTGCATACCGAAAAAGATATTACAAAATCAGAGAAATCGCCCGCTCTTAGCATCTTCGCAGGAAACAGCCTTGTCAAACCAATCACCAATGTGATGCCGGTTATCGATAAATATATGAATACCTGGAATACCGGTATCTCGCTGAGCTATAATATTTCTTCATTATACACAACTGGAAAAAAGCTTAAGCTAAATGATTTGCAAATTGAAAAAAACGAGAAATATGAAAGCGCTCTGAAACAAAAAACCAGCGTAGCTGTTAATACTGCATACATTAAATACAATGAGGCCTACTCACAACGCAAGACGCTGGAGTACAACAAAGCACTTGCTGATGAGAACTATCGTATTATTGAGAAAAAGTATTTGAACCAATTGGCGTTGATCGTCGATATCATGGATGCTTCAAACTCAAAACTTGAAGCAGAATTGAAATACACAAATGCTGAAATCAATATTGTGTATGCATATTACAAACTTTTAAAAGAGACTGGAAAGATCTAGTACATTTTCCCTTTGCCTAATTTAATCAGTTTTATATATGTAAGGCCTCGTTAAGAAATTAATGGGGCTTTTTTTATCCGCAATACTGCACTATTTTAACTCATTATTATGGCAAATTCATTTTTCAAAACAATCCGAACATCCATCAAGCATTGGTATATCCCATTGATTATTGGTATTCTATTAATTCTTTTGGGTTTCTATACCATTTCTACCCCTGTTGCTGCATTTCTCACATTAGCAATTCTGTTCTCTTGGTCGTTTATTATTTCTGGCATTCTGGAGATCATCTTTGCGGTACAGAACAAAGATGAGGTGGACGGCTGGGGCTGGTACCTCACCGGTGGTATCCTCTATACGCTATTCGGCATATTACTGATTGCCAACCCCTTGCTCTCTGCGAGCACGCTAGCATTTATTGTGGGTTTCTATGCACTCTTTAAATCCTTTCAGTTACTGTCCTTCTCCTTTGACCTCAAAAATTACGGCAGTAAATCCTGGGGATGGAATTTGCTATTTGCCATTTTAGGCATTATTTTCAGCTTTATTTTACTCTGGAATCCACTCTTTGCCGGTTTTTCCTTGGTTATCTGGACAGGTATGGCCATTAGTACAGTGGGATTTGCGGCTTGTGTATTCGCATTTCAGCTAAAAAGTCTGAAAGATATACCAAATAAACTGCCAGACGAGTGGAAAGAGCGTTACCAAAAGCTTAAAGAAGAATTTGACCAGCATCGCAAATAAAAAAAGGGCTTAACGCAATGCCCCCAAAAAGTTAGACACTTTCTGGGGGCATTGCAGCTCTAAAAATCAAAGCTATTTACTTATTTCAATAACCTCAAACGGCACTTTAGCCAACGGATAATCCTGTTTATCCGTTTTGACCTGACTTATTTTCAAGATCACTTCAAAGCCTTGATAAATTTCACCAAAAACGGTAAAATCATGATCAAGTCTCGGCTGACCACCGTGGGCGAGATATTCTTTACGTTGGACATCGGTATATTTAATCCCTTTTTTTGCCTCCAGACTATCAAGCTCAGGCCCTGTGATTTTCTTTCCGACGACAAAATAAATCTGGTTCAGAAAAGACGCTTTTTCAGGATTTCCATCCCTCCCTGCGCCTAATGCGCCCATTTTATGAAAAGCACGGTCGTCGAACTCAGCTGCCAATCGCGGCTTTTGATGCAGCGGATCTGCGGCCTCCCGCTTTTCAATATCAATATCATGCTCTCCTCCCTGCACAACAAAATTTTCAATAATGCGATTAAACAGCGCTCCCTGGTAAACAGAATCTTGAATTGACCGCAGCATCAAATCGCGGTGATGTGGTGTATAATCATAGAGTACAACTTTAAAATCGCCAAAAGCCGTCTTGAAAAGCAAGTGTTTTGACTGTGCGTAGCAATTACCCAGTGCGATCAAAACAAAGCATAGGATGATCTGAATTTTCCTCATAGTGCGCATAAATCAGTTTTTAGAATTCACATAAAAATACATTAAATTTTGATTTTTGAAAGTCGTTTTCCATCTATCTTCCTTTTGTACCAAAAGAACAGACGCCCCAGATTCTTCCAAAAATTTTTTGGCACTAAAAAATTACAAGCATAGGGCGCAATTAAAACTTGCAAATAAGCATAAATTTATCTTAGTTTGGATCAAAACTATTCACTACTATGCAGTATACAGCAAATCCAGACCGATACCAAGATATGATCTATAATCGGTGTGGTCAATCCGGTCTTTTATTACCCGCAATCTCCTTGGGAATGTGGCATAATTTCGGTGATGACACGCCACATCAAACCAAAGTCGATATCTGCACCACAGCATTTGACCTCGGAATTACGCATTTCGACCTGGCGAACAATTATGGGCCACCTGCAGGGAGCGCTGAAAAAGCATTCGGACAAATATTAAGAGAACAATTTCAGGGCTTACGCGACGAAATGATCATTTCATCAAAAGCAGGTTACCACATGTGGAATGGGCCGTACGGAGAATGGGGCAGCCGCAAATATCTGATATCGAGCTGTGAGCAATCGCTAAAACGCCTAGGTATCGACTATGTTGATATTTTCTATTCACATCGTTTTGACCCCAATACGCCTTTAGAGGAAACCATGTTGGCGCTAGATCAGCTGGTCCGTAGCGGAAAAGCTCTTTATGTAGGTATTTCATCTTATAACTCGCAACGCACAAAAGAAGCCTATGCGATCTTAAAATCCCTGGGCACACCATTTATTATTCATCAACCCAGCTATTCAATGCTCAACAGATGGGTCGAGACCGATGGTTTACTTGACACTTTAGATGCCATAGGCATTGGTTCTATTGTATTCTCTCCGTTAGCACAGGGCATGCTTACAGACAAATACTTACAGCATATTCCACAGGATAGCCGTGCCTCACAGTCAAAATCACTTCAGACTAAATTCCTGAACGAAGAAAATCAAAAAAATATCCAGGCTCTACATGCGATTGCCCAGCGCAGAGGACAGTCATTAGCGCAAATGGCTATAGCTTGGGTTTTACGTAAGAAGCAGGTTACATCGGCGCTAATTGGCGCATCAAAACCACAACAAGTCATTGATTGCGTTGGTGCACTAAAGAATCTATCATTCAGCCCGGAGGAAATTCACGAAATTGATCTTTATGCAAAAGATGGCCATATTAATATTTGGGCCAAATCAGCAGAAATCGATTAAGATGAGTGCCGCAAAAATTTTCATCCGATGAACTGCTTTGCGCCTGACTGAAATCCATAAAAGCATAAATAAGCCCGGCACTAGCCGGGCCTATTCCATGATTAACCCATTTTCTTCAATATCTTTTCAAAGGTGTTGATATTCCGGCTTGTCATCTTATCTTTAAGATTCTTTTTCCCCAATACCTTTCCAAAGCTGGAATCCAAGGTATTTCCCTTAGGCACGCGCCAATAAAAGACCGCATTGACGATCTCAGCCTTCTCCCCCAGTGCTTGCGTCGCCTTGCTAAATTCATCCATCAGTATTTTTTCGACACCTTCTGTTCCTACAAAAGCATATACATGAAAGTCTGCATCCGTCTCAAAAGGAATGTTTGCCTGTAGTAACCCTACCTCATCCGCTGAACGGATGAATAAAAAAGCTTCATAAGAAAAATACGCCGACATAGACTCCTCCAATAGCCGCTTGAGCTGTTCGGCCGCTTGGTCTGATGAAAAAACAATATTACCAGAAGCCAGTACCGAAGTAACGTCCGTTACACCAGCATCTTTAAAAACCTGACAGACATCAGCCATTTTCATATTGGTTCCCTTCACATTGACGCCACGTAAAAAAGCACAGTATTTCATCTTATTAAATTAATCGATTATTTCATCCATCGGATTCCAAAACAACTTTCTAAAATCCTTGATCCGCAAATTATGCACAACAAGCCCTTCGGCCTCAAGCCGTTCCTCAAATTCAGGCACAGCAAGTGTACCGCCACTTGATATAACACGGTGGGCGGGCACATCGCTGGGACATCCGCCCATAGCCTTCCCGACATGTCGCGAATGATTCGGATAACCTAAGGCCTTTGCAATTGCCCCATAGGTTGTCACCCTTCCTCTCGGAATCAGTTTAGCTACCTCATATACCTGCTGTTTGAATTGCTCATCCATGTCAATTTATATTTTATTTGCGCTGTTTATGCATGTCAAAAAATTTTCTCCCCTATTTCCACAGTGAAAAATGAAGAGCAAACTAAGTTACAAAAAGCTCCTGTAAGCTGTGCAGTCTTTAACTGATCACTTGTCTATTTTTTTTCAAGTGGCTGTGGCGAGAAAGACTCTTCCAATTGTCTATATATTCGATTCCAGCTAGGATTATTATCAGCATTCAACTTTGTATATTCTCCACTTTTTGCCTTAATGCTTATTTTAATATCTATTCCATCGTATGGTTGACGCGATTCTTCTTCTTTAGCATCAGCAAATTTTTCCAGATCAATTTTATCCAATAATAAGTTCCATTTGTCTTCCGTATTGGCGTATGATTTTAGGGTACTATGAGCGGTATCAATTGCAGAAAACAAATGATATACACTATCTCTTGTTATCCTAATCGTATAACCGTTTGAAGGTGTGGCCGTAAATCCACCAATGGTAGAAATTGAAACCGCGGTAATTTCATTTTTTTTAGTGTTCTCTGCCGTCACCCGATGTGAATTATGGGTACAACTTTGCCATAAGAATAGCTGTCCGACCAAAAGCGAGAGATTTAGAATCAATTTTCTGTCCATATCTTGTTCTATTAAATCTTAACTCCATATTCTTTACCTATTAAACCCATCAGTTTCCCCGGATTAGCTTTAGAGCCTTTTCAAGATCGCGATCTCTTTTAATTACGATATCCGTAGGATCGTAGTCTACTGGATAATCAGGCATTATACCACGACCGCGAATTGGATTTAGGGCAACCGATTCAACGCGCATCAGGGGAAAGTCTACGACGACCTTTGTGTATGGCAGCGTAAGTGTTTGCATTACCATCCCATTACAGCCTTCTTCATTCCCTGCTGTTTCTCTCCCAATAAAAGTAACATTTTTGCGCTGTGATTTAAGAGCCGCCGTAAAAAGCGCTCCCGATGAAAACGTAGCGCCATCAATTAAAACATATAAGTCTCCGTCGAAATGATCGTCTGCCGTCAATGGAAAAGGTCCATATATTTTTCCCATCGCAGGTGTAGCTTCCACATGGTACCATCCCCCCTCTTTATCGGTAATTTTATAGCCTAACAATAAGTTGTTCATCCGTTTCCTGTCAAAATAGGTTGTAGCAGTATTTATAGCGGCACTTGGAAAGCGCGATTTAACATCTCTGACTATACTAAACGGAGCATCTGCCAGATAAGACAACAATCGGATCGCAACACGGATGTCTCCGCCCGTATTATGTCGCATATCCAAAATCAGATTTTTTATTCCATGCTCTTTTATCTGATTGAATACCTCCTCATAAACAGTCGTATCCCCATAGGAGAATGGTTTTGTTTCAAATAATGCTGTAGCTGAATCAGCTGAAAATCGAAGCGCAAGATTTCCGGTATGCTGTGCAAGGGTCCAGTTTTTATAATTATCAAAACCAGGGGCAGTTACATCTTCGAAATCCAAGCTTTTCGTTTCGACAACCACATCTTTCCGTATCCCCTGCGCGGTTCGTAGCTGTATTCTGTAAGCCCCTTCCCAATGGTAATATGCATTGCATACATCCTGAAAACCGTCATACTCACTTAAAAACAACTCTTTAAATGTTTTATTACAACCGTCCATGGCATAGAGATCAAATCCATGCGCAATAATTTTTTCTGCGGCAACGCCATTTATACCCATAATCTCATCGCCGGTGGTCAATACATCTGTTTGATGGAAAGTTACGAATACACGCCCCTTGCTGACAAGAACTTTAAAAGGTAAATGCGCCGGATATAATCCTATTGGCTGTTTATACCCTACGGAATGTTTCAATTGCGTATGTCCGCATCTTAACTGGCAGACGAAAGGATAGATCTGTGAAATAAACTCGGGTTCATATAGCGGCTTGACGATCGACAGGTACACTCGCTCATAAGCTTTTTGAAGGCTTTCCGACGAGGCATAATAACCATAGCCGGGGTGTATTTTCAGGATAACCGACCAGAGCAAATTTAGATCTGACTGCATGCTTTTTACAGAAAGCTTTGTCGGAATATCGCTTTTTTTGCTCACCTTTTGCCCGTATGCCTGACTTTTACCCGACAACGAAAAACCTATAAATAGAATAATCGTCAGCCAACAACCCATTACTTTATAATTTGTGTTCGTTTTCATCGCCATTTAAACAAAGTTAATAATCGTTTTATGCTAACAAATATAATTTTAAATTCAAACCCACAGCATGAATAAGATACAAAAACCAACACAAAACCATCCCTTCCTGACTTTGCCCCTATACTGATCATCAATGGTGAAAAACACAGAATAGTTGCGAATCTTCCATAGTATCAGCTTGTCTTAGCACTTCTTCCACTTTTACTCCTATATGGCGGAGACTTGGGTGGCGGTGCAGGAGCTATTGCAGCTTAGAAAAGTATTGTCCCGAGACGTTTAATATTTTTTCATTTCATCCATCAAGCGCCGAAGTCAATAAATTAAACTGATAAAATTCAAGCGTGGATACCTCATTTTTTTGCTATGGGTGTTTTAAGCTAATTTTTGGTCAATGTTTTGCGGTAATAAATAATGTTTATCAATAAAAATCATTTTATTCATTTTCTATCCTAATGCTTGATAAGTTAACATTTAGATTGATCTATTTATTTTCGATATTGTGGCTCATGTATCTAGTATATACAGTTACAATATCTTTTTCTGATCAGCAAAAAATGAAGCAAATATATTGGTATGGAGCTAAAAATATAAGCTCGATTTATAAAGGCTATAAAGCCAGTATTATCACAAGATCATATGAACATGAAAACCTAATAATAAAGAGGGATTATGCATTCTTTGGCCAAGGTCTAAATATGTACCTATCAGACGTAGATCGAAAAAAGGAAATTGTCGACATCACTTTCTTTGTATATGAAAACGATTATCAGCTCTCGAATAACACCATTAGCAGCGCGGTTACAATTCCTTATTTTGGTCTAAGAAAAGGTGAAAGTTCTGCCAGCCGCTTCCTTCTCTGGCTAGATATTTGGAAATTTAATTATTCCAAAATTATTGCATTTGGCATTTTATTTTGCCCTCTACTTCTTGTTTTGCTCTATTTAAAGATTACTGGAAATAAGAAATACAAATTGGAAGATTTTGATACCAAAAATAGGTTTATAAATTATACCTATATCCTGTTTGCTTTGTGCTTGCTCGTAAATTTCCTCATTTAATCAAACCGAACAACTTCACAGGCCGAAGATTTTCACTTTTTTAAATAAGTTAGTTTAATGGTTCCAGATGGAGATCGTTGCACAGTTCCATCTTTTTTTTCGTAGTTTTTATCAAAATACGGAAGTATTTCTGCCATAAAGTTATCTAACTCTTTTAAATCATTTATCATGGAAAAGGGAGTCAATCCACTATTTCCAAATCTCATTTTAATAACTTGATTATTGGTATAGATGCTGACATACTTAAAATTAGGACTTCCATAGATCTTAAATTTTAAAATTTCATCAAGCTTCATCTCCCACTTCCTTTTCTTGAATCTGATAGTGAGTTCCAGGTCATTTATTAATATAATCTCCCAGAATTCACTCATTTTTTTTCCTAGTATTTTAGCGAGCAACAGACCGACAGACAACCCGGCTAATCCACCTCCTAGAAATACAAAATAGGGTATATTTCTAAATTCTACATGATTAATTGAGCGGAAAAGTATAATCGACAATTGACCAAATAGAATTATAAACGGCACAATAGAAAAGCCTATTAGCAATTCTGTTTTCAAGTCAACACCTTTAATATAATATTTTAACTGTCTCATTACCTTATGTAT
This sequence comes from Sphingobacterium sp., assembly GCA_031286695.1. Lineage (GTDB taxonomy): Bacteria > Bacteroidota > Bacteroidia > Sphingobacteriales > Sphingobacteriaceae > Sphingobacterium. The sequence continues at coordinate 127,744 of JAITTY010000005.1, forward strand.
CTATATTCAAAAACTTTTTTAGGAGTTTCTACTTTTCTGATACTAAAATTGAGCTTATTAAAAATTACCTCCATCTCAGCCATCATACGATCCATCGAGTCAATATCTGTAGCTGATGAATATGGAGCTAGCCCATACGTCCCCAGCCGCATTTTAAATTTCTGCTGCTCAGACTCAATTTTTAAAAGCCGCATGTTTTTCGCTGTTCCCACCAAAGAAATCAGAGTAATCGAAGAGTATTCAAAGCAATAGGATAAATGCCTATCCAACACTTGGATGATGATAGTTTCATCTGAGAATTCAAATAAAAATTCTACTCGCATCTTTTTCCCTAATATTCTGGCAAAAAATAACCCCAATGCCAATCCTAAAAACATAGCACCGAAGAAAATATAACTTGGTATGTGGATCACAGTATCTATATCGTTTATAATGTAATATAAATAAATGGACACCACCCAGATAAAAACAAAGCACAGCCCAAATAAAAAGCTGATTTTCCACTCGATTTTTGAAGGAACTCCTTCAATAGTATATCTTAAATTCATGACTTACGTTCGAACATTATTGATCTGGCTTCTATTTGAGGCAGGAGATCCCGCCGCCAGAAATCTTGATGGTTAGGACTAATAATAGTACTTTGCCGATGATATAGCTTGACAAAAATAATATCTATCGAACACCTACAATGCTCAATATTTTATTACATAACCACCTGAAAATAAAAAAGGATTGTTAATATACAAAAAAAGAGGGTCTTTTAGAAAAAGACCCTCTCAGCGGAGAGTGAGGGATTCGAACCCCCGAACCTGTGACAGTTAACGGTTTTCAAGACCGCCGCATTCGACCACTCTGCCAACTCTCCGCGACAAAAGTACGAATTTTCACTCTCCTACCAAATTTTATTTTATATATTGTGCTTATTGAGCTTTTATAAACTGAATATCAGCACTAAATTTTACATCGTCGCTCACCATGACGCCACCTGTTTCTAAGGCAGCATTCCAGTTAAGTCCAAATTCTGAACGTTTGATTTTGCCTTCCACAATAAATCCAGCTTTGGTATTTCCCCAAGGATCTTTTTGGATACCTGCAAATTCTAAATCGAAAGACACTGGTCTAGTGACATCGCGGATTGTCAAATTTCCTTTAATTTCATTATTCTCCAAGCTTGTTGCTTCAAATGTAATCGCAGGATATTTCTCCACGTCAAAAAAATCTGCACTTTTTAAATGTCCGTCACGTTGCTCATTACGCGTATTGATGGATGCGGTGTCAATACTGACTTTTGCAAGCGCGTTTTTAAAATCCTCGCCCTCGGCATCAACATCTATTTTAAAACTGTCAAAGTTTCCTTTAACGTTTGTAATCATCATGTGTTTTACTTTGAATTCTATCTCGCTGTGTGCAGCGTCTAGTTCCCATTTTCCTTGTGCCATAATTTTATGTTTTTTCTATTTGTTTAACAACACAAAGTTAACAGCAGTTTTATTCATTTTGTTTGACCTAGATCAATAAAATAATCTTATTGAAAAGCAATCAGTTATTGAAAAACCACAAAAAAAAGTAGACGATATTTTGGAAATATAACACAAATGTCTACTTTTGCATTACCGAAAGCGACGCGCCAATAGCTCAGCTGGATAGAGCATCGGTTTTCTAAACCGACGGTCTCAGGTTCGAATCCTGATTGGCGTACTTAAAAGCCCCTTTGTTTAACACAGAGGGGCTTTTTCTTTAGCTTATTTTACTTTGTCTCTCCTGTTTTATCACAGCCTCTTCCCAGGTTACTTCATTGGGGAATATCAATCATCAGCTGGATACAATCGAAAAGATCCCACCTATTTCTTAACAAACTCACGCACGCGCTCATCTTGAATGACACCCGACCAGTTCAAACCGTAGCCAAAATCGTAAGCATGTCCCGCTTGATCAACATACACCTCCATATCAAAGGGCACATCCTCAGCTTGCTTTTCTACTGTAGCCATATTCGCAGGCATTTGAACCGGTAATAAACCCGAAGGTTCATATTTTCCAAACATAATATCCAGCACAGCCTGCGTCGATACGCCAAAATTTAGGACAATACCAGAAACTTCCTTTTCGAACTCAGCAAATACCATCGGCTTGTTGGCCGTTACGGCAACCAGAACTGGTTTGTCTTTCATCATAGCCTTTGTATCCAATATGGTCTGCAGATCCATCACATTTGCAGCAGTCACCGTTTTATCTTTATAGGACCTATTCCTAATCGAAGGATCAATTACGGGATCTCCCGCGGCAATACTTTGCGCACGCGCATTTAAGGCGGTATAAGAGCCGTATTGCAGAGAAATGGGTACGTAGCCATTTCCTCCATTCTTCCGGTCTCTTTCGCTGTATCCACCTTCTGCACTGATCGGACTCTGCACAAACACAATGGCGAGATCCGCCTCATTGGGCTTATCAGTTACATCGGCATATTTACGCAAAAGGTCCATATTGACCGGATAGTCCAATCGTGCCTGTGTATAGTTGCCCCACCAGTCTTTCATTGCTGCTGTATAAATCTTCGGAACATACACTTTCTTCCTTCCACGAATCGGCAATTGCTGGCCCTCATTCTTTAGCAAAACAATAGACTTTACCTGTGCCTCATACCCCGCCTTCATGTAATCTGGATTTCCCACGATGGCACGACTTTCCGCGACATCTAGATATGGATTTTCAAAGAGCCCAACGCGAAATATATTTAGCAGAAGCCTCCGGGCGGAAGCTTCAAACCTTTGCCGCATAAATTTCTGTCCGTGTTCCTTTACCCCCAACTCATATGCGGCCAGCACCGGAGCTTTATCGTTATTCCCACCAAACTGATCCACACCAGCCATTAATGCTTTATAATGACGCTCTGCCACTGAAAGCTGTTCTACCCCCCAGGGTTTACCCGCAAATCCATCTGGCGTGGGGGCTTCATCTCCGGTTATCAACCAGTCCGAACAGATTACGCCATCATAACCATAGGTACCGCGCAACAAATCTGTCAGCAAATACTTGCTATAGCCATTGCCGACATTTTCACCATTCTTCTTGTCCTGCCCAAATGAAATCGTATAATACGGCATCACTGCGGCAGCTTTGCTCGTTTTTCCAGCGAGCTGGAATGCGCCGTTGACAAATGGCATGATATGTTGCTTCAGATTATCGCCTGGATAAACAGCAAATTTTCCGATAGCCCAGTGACCATCGCGACCACCCTCCTCAGGTCCACCGCTAGGCCAATGTTTCACCATGGCATTAACACTCTTGTAGCCCCAACCCAGGGCTATTTCATCTTTTCCGCTCGATGTCTGAAAGCCATCAATATAGGCTCTAGCCATAGCGGTAGTCAACTCAGGACTCTCCCCAAAAGTCATACCGATACGGTACCAGCGTGGTTCCGTCCCTAAATCTATCTGTGGCGACAATGCTGTCGTAATGCCCAATGAACGATATTCCGAAGCGGCCACCTGACCAAAACGCTTAACTATAGCCGGGTCAAATGTCGCTGCCATCGCAAGCCCGTCGGGCCACATCGAAATTTGACCCCCAGCCCCTGCATTAAACTCTGCACTGACAACAGCATTGTGGCGCGGGTCTGAACTGTTATTCGCTGGAATACCCCAACCTATCCCTTCTACGAAGCTTTGCAGCTCGTTGTTCCAGCGAGCCGCAGTTTCCGGATCTTTCACCCCAGTCAATAATACATGCCTGACCCCGTCTTTATCAAGAAATTCGCGCTGTTGATCTGTGAGGGCCCACGGCGAAACAATACCCTCCTGGTAGTTTTTCCCCTGATAGGTGCCAGCCATAAATCCAAAGGCCGGAGCTGGCAATGCTTGATGCCGGCTATATAACATAAGTCCAGCAATCTGATCAACAGACAGCTGCGAAGCGAGATCTTTAGCTCGCTCCTCTGGTGTCAAACGCCAATCCTCATAACGGTCTAATTTTCCATTCCGATTGAGATCCTTGAACTTCATTCCAGCGACGGTCAGTACTTTTACTCCCGATGTTGCCGAATATCCCAACATAGGACCAGATTTATTCTCAACTTTTTGATAGACCTGCCCTTGCGCTGCAAAAGCTAAAAATAGACTGAAAGATGATGCGAAAATTAATTTTTTTGCGTTCATATAATCCTGTTATTTTAATGAATGAATTGTAGTCAAAGCTCTTGCCACAAGCGCAATAAAATATTGGGCGCTGGCATTGTTATAATCAGTTATTATTATTGCTTCATAATGAAGCAATACAATTCTACAACCTTTTTATTCAAATACAAAATAAAATCAAGAAAACGACACACAAAACTGATTACCAGTTAATTAATTTAAACAAAATGGCTCAAATGTAATTTTTAACGCTGGGGTTTCAAGGAATTTTACCGATCAACCTGTCTGCCATTGGAATATTTTTTTGTAATATTAACCCAAAGACAGAAGGATATGGATTTTAGAACACAGATAATAAATGCATCAGCAGAGAGTTATGAAAAATTTCTGCCGCATATTTCTGTGGACACCGTTGTTTTTGGCTTTGACCAGGGCTCCCTCAGAATTCTTTTGCTTAAAATGAATTACAACAAGGAATGGTTTCTTCCGGGAGGTTACGTAGGCAAAAATGAGGATACGGACGAGGCTGTCAAGCGTGTTCTCCATGAACGGTCCGGCGTAAAAGATATCTTTCTGGAAGAATTTGCTGTATTTGGAAATCCTCAGCGTAACCAACAGTCCTTTGCTGACTACCCTGATACGCTCTGGAACAAACAGCGTTTTATCTCGATAGGCTACTATGCTTTGGTCAACTACACCCATGTCGTCCCTCAGCCGGATGCTTTAAGCGAAACTTGTCAGTGGGTTGATTTCAAAGAGGTGGCAGCACTAAACATCACTATGGATCATCGCAGCATGATCAACAAAGCGCTACAGGTCCTGCGTGAAAGACTTTCCCATAAACCGATAGGCTACAATTTATTGCCCGAAAAATTCACACTGCCTGAACTGCAGGGACTCTATGAAACCCTGCTCGGCAAAAAACTTAATCGTGGTAATTTCTATCGCAAAATGAAAAATATTGGTATTCTTCTAAAACTCGACGAACAGCGGAAAGGCGGAGCTCATAAAGCTCCCGACCTCTACAGATTCAATCTGGATGTGTATAACAGTATTTTACAAGAAGGCTTAAATACTTGGTAATATTAGCTAACTTCCTTGTCCTACCTTTTGCATACTGCCATCCCTATTTCGATTTTTACGCAATATACTTGTTAACAATGTTTTCGAGATCTTCCAAATCAAACGGTTTAGACAAAAAATCATCTGCTCCGGCACGATCTGCCAGGGATTGAATATCATTGTTTGCCGACACGTAAATTACGGGAATATGGCTAAACCGCTCATCCGCCTTTAACAGCCTCGTCGCTTCAACCCCACCAATATTTGGAATCCAGTTATCCATTAAGATGAGGTCTGGCTCAGCAGATTCTACCTTCTGGATAATATCATGGGAAGTTTCGGAAACTTCAACCCGGAACCCCAAATCTGTCAAAACAACTGTTATGACCTCCAAAATAATGGTATCGTCCTCAAATATCAATACAGTTTTTGTTTTACTCATATATATTAGTTTATGTACCCGTCTTTGTCCTAGCCGCTAATACAAAATAGATTCTGTCAGCACGCATACGCCTATAAGGTATAAAGTTTTTTCCAAATTTTTTGATCCCCCACGGCCGTAAAGTTATGCTGAATACTTGAAAAACGTATCGTTTCTTTACTACCCAAAGCCAAATATCCTAAATTTTCTAGACTCGCGTCGAATAATTTAAAAACACGCTCCTGTAGATCCTTATTAAAATAGATCAGCACATTACGGCACAATATCAATTGAAAGCTGTTAAAAGAAGTATCGGACACCAGATTATGGGTAGATAAAATCATTTTTTGTTTCAAATCCGCATTGAATTTAGCCCATTCATAGTTTGCCGTATAATATTTCGAAAAGTCCTGCTTTCCGCCAGATTCAATATAATTTTCCGAGAAAGATTTTATCTGACTCAATGGATACACACCATTCCGGGCAATTTCAAGCACCCGAGGATTAATATCCGTTGCATAAATCAACGACTTATGATGCAGATTGGCCTCTTTTAGTAAAATTGACATCGAATAAGCTTCTTCACCCGTGGAGCAGCCTGCAATCCAGACACGCACTAAAGGGTACGTACCTAATTGCGGTAAAATTTCCTCCCGTAATTGGCGAAAGAATAATGGATCCCGAAACATCTCGGTTAAATTGACTGTAATCTCCTCTACAAAGTGCTGCAAAAACGTCGGATTATCCTTTAATGCAAAGCGAAGTTCAGCAAAACTTGCCAAACGATCATTCGTCATAATCCGATTGATCCTCCTCTTCATCGAGGCACGGCTATATTGCAAAAAATCATAGCCGTAATCCCGGTAGATATCTTCAAGTAAAATATCTATCTCATGGTCTTTTATAATATTATAGCCCAACATTTAAATTAACCGTTCAATTTCCCCCATCAATTTATCGACATCGATCGGCTTCGAAACATAGGACTGCGCGCCGGCATCCAAGCATTTCTCCCGGTCTCCACTCATGGCCTGTGCCGTCACAGCAATAACCGGAAGTCTGTCAATAAAGCTCGAATTACGAATCAGCCGAATCGCCTCATAGCCGTCAATTTCAGGCATCATCATGTCCATCAGCACCAGCACAATATCCTGATTGGTCTCCAGAAGCCGAATCGCTTCATGTGCATTCGTACTGCTCAATACCTGATATCCCTTCGCTTTCAAAGTCAAACGCAAAGCAAAAATATTACGTTGATCGTCGTCCACGATTAATATTACCTTATTCTGATCCATATAGCCGTTATCCTCAATTTTCATATAACCATACACGCAATAAAGATAGCAGCTGATCGATATCCACCGGCTTCGAGATATAATCCGAGGCTCCCGCCTGGATACATTTTTCACGATCTCCGATCATCGACTTTGCCGTCACCGCGATGATAGGTAATCTTGCGTAATCTGCCTGCTGTCTGATGTTCTTGATCGTCTCATAGCCATCCATCTCCGGCATCATCATATCCATCAGCACGATATCAATCGGTTCACCCGACGCCAGTACCTCCAAAGCTTCCTTGCCATCCATGGCCGGAATCACCTTTACCTGAAATTTCTCTAAAGCTTTAGTCATCGAGAAAATATTACGCACATCATCGTCAGCAACAAGAACCTTCTTGCCTTTCAATACATCAGTCAAAGCTCCAAGTCCGTTATTCTTCCTTCTTGCTTCATCTGAATTGTTGACTTCGATCAAATGGAGAAACAGGCCTACCTCATCCAGAATACGTTGATAGGAATGCGCCGTTTTTACGACAACAGAATCTGCGTATTTCTTAATTTTCAATTCTTCAGCCTTGGACAGATTCTTTCCTGTAAAGATAATAATCGGCAGATTCTCCAGTCCTTCGTGCTGTTTGATCGCTTCCAATGTATGATACCCCATTTCATCAGGTACCCCCATATCCAGGATCACACAGTCCACATCCGCTGTACGTAATGCCGTAATACTATCCTCTACATTATCTTTTACTTCAAGGGATATATTAAAACTACTTAAGAAATAAGATAATGCGCTTGCATGCTTTGGATTTTCCTCAACAATAAGAACCTTTTTCGGTGAACGGCTTAGGGCCGACTCAATCTTTTGAAAAACCGAAGTCATTTGTTCCAGCGCAACGGGTTTATTAATAAAATCGATCGCTCCTTTTAGCAAACTTTCTTTTTTCACCTCGAGCGAAGACATAATATGCACCGGAATATGCCGCGTCCCCTTATTGCCTTTCAATTGATCCATGACAGCCCATCCATCCATAATAGGCAATTGAATATCAAGCAAAATAGCTACAGGATGATATTTCTGCGCTGCTGGGAGCGCATGGTCACCACGAACAACAACGACTCCCTTATACTTTTGCGTGTGCATATATTTTAACAGTGCCTTGGCAAAATTAACATCATCCTCCACAATCAAAATCACCTTATCTCCTTCCAAGATCGCATCCCGATCATCCGGAATCTCCTCCGGTATTCTTATTGTGACCGGATTATAGGTTTCTTCTTTAACAATTTCGATCACCTCTTCCACTTCCGAAGAGATCTCTTCAACCAATTGTTGTTCTTTGGTCAAGATTGCTTTGACTTCGGCTTTGAACTTGGGAATAACAAATAAAAATGTACTTCCTTTGCCTTCTTCGCTTTCCAGCCTGATCTCTCCACCTAGCAAACGCGCTATCTCACGGCTAATGGAAAGCCCCAGCCCTGTACCGCCGAACTTCCTCCTCGTCGAACCATCTGCCTGCTGAAAAGCTTCAAAAATAATTTTCTGCTTTTCGAGTGGTATACCGATGCCTGAATCGACTACGGCGAATACCAATCGGTCTGTATCATTTGGATCTTCATAAATTTCCAGGCGTACCACGCCTTCTTTTGTAAATTTGATTGCATTTGAAATCAAATTACGAAGTACCTGGTCGATACGAAGACGATCTCCCTGAAATCTTCCACTGATCTCATCCTGGATTTTCGTTTTGAAAATCAGGCCCTTTTCCTGCACAATTGGTGAAAACAGGCTATTCAAATCTGACATAATATCATTCAGATCCAGTGACTCATATTCCAGGGTCATTTTGCCCGATTCGATTTTGGATAGATCCAGAATCTCATCGATCAGTGTCAGCAAACTTGTCCCTGAACTCTGAATAACTTTAGCAGATTCAATCTGGTCCGAATTTAAGTTTTCCTCTACGTTCTCAGCAAGCAGGCGTGATAGCAGCAATATTGAGTTAAGCGGTGTACGCAGTTCGTGGGACATATTCGCCAAAAACTCCGATTTATATTTGGTACTTAAAGCCAGCTCTTCTGCTTTATGCTGAATTTCCTGATTCCGTTCGGCAATCATCAGATTCTTATCCTCAAGCAATCGCGAGCGTTCTTCCAGTTCTTGATTGGACTGCATCAGTTCCTCATGCTGCACTTTAAGCTCTTCTTCCGACGACTGCAAGCGCAACGTCTGAGCCTCCAATTCCGTATTTAGGCTTTCAAGCTCGGCATGCTGCGTTAACAGCTCTTCAGATTGCACCTGCGTTTCCTCCAGTAAAGTTTGAATCTTCGCCCTTCCTTTTGCCGAGACCAGTGCAATGCCGATCTGGCGGGCACATTCAGTCAGAAATTTATGCTCTACCGCTGTAAAATCCTCCATTTGACCAATTTCCATCACACCCAGCACTTGGTCTTCAACCAACATTGGCAAGAAAAGGATATGCTGCACGTTGATCTTCCCATTGGCAAAACTGACGACATAGTCCGTAGTATTTAGATTATGTAGTGTCTTAGATTCCCGGTCAATAAATACTTGCCCAACATAACCTTCCCCTGGTAAAAAATATTTTTGTACCTGCGTATCCAAACCGTATGACCCGGATAGCTCCAACTTCTCCTCATTGAAAATATAGATCGCCCCACTAACGGCTTCTGTGTAACTGATAAGACTTTTGATGGAATCTGTAGCAATAATCTCCTCACGCTTGTTGCCCACCAACCCCGTATAGAGTTTTGCGTAACCCGTATGCAACCAGTCGTTGTCTGTAAGCTGGTCAAACGATTTCTTCAATGATTTGGACATTCTATTAACCGATTTGGCGATTGCTCCCAGATCATCATCTTCAACCTCTTCTGCCTTAACATCATAATCTCCCAGTGCGATGCGGTTCGTAATCTTCTGAACCAAATTTAACCGTCTAGAAATAGCCTCATCTTTCTCCCGCAATGATTTTTCAAGCGCAGCGCGTTTCAAGAAATCGGCACGTAATCTAAAATAAAAATAGGTTGTGATAATAAGGGAAAGCAGTGCACTGATGACAATGAACAGGGTGGTAATAAACGAGGAATTATCCAAATTAGCTGACTTCTTATCAATATTATCGTCCTCATAATGAATAATATCTTTGATAATTGCCCGACACTTATCCATAGCCATTTTACTTTCATCCAAATGTGCTAAGCTGACAGTGCCCCCCTTTCTTTTTATATCCACAGACTCTTTAAGGACATCCAGCCGCCATTGTGCAGCAGTCAGAAGGCTATCAACCCGAACCTTTTGTACCGGATCCGACTTGGTAAGCGCTGTAATCTCCTCCAATTCCAAAGGGAGACTTTTCAGTGCCATATTAAAAGGCTCCAGGTAATTTTCCTTACCTGTCAAAAGAAAACCTCTATTTCCTGTTTCAGCACCCTGCAACGAATTGATCAACGTATTTGCCGTACTTATGATCTTTCTTGTAACGGCAAGCTCCTGACGGTGTCTATTCTGTTCCTGGATACCGACATAGGATGCCGCAGAACTTACGAGTAAGACGATCAGCGAAAAACCTATCCCAATCGTTAAATTATTGATTGTCTTATTATTTGGCATCTACAGGTAAATTTAATGGTAAGGTAAAATAAAATGTGGCACCTTGCCCATCCGAACTTTCAACGGCGATATTCCCCTGATGGCTACGGATAATTTCGGCGCAGATATAAAGGCCTATACCAAGCCCCTGAAAATCAAAGGAGGTTTCTTCCACGCGATAAAATTTCTCAAACACATCAGCTTGTTTCTCTGCGGGTATCCCAATTCCAAAGTCAGTAACACTGATTTTCACAGCATCTCCTACAATGCGGCAATCGACAATGACCTTCTCTGTTCCGGCAGCATATTTATAAGCATTCGTTAAAAAGTTAACCAATACCTGCTCGAGACGAATCTCATCGCCATAAACAAGCAAATCGGAAATATCACCCTCTCGGTAAAGGACCATATTGCTTTGGTCATGCGTCTGTACAATGGAATCAACAGCGCTCCTGACCATATGTTCAAGCGAAAACACTTTCTTATTGATGACCAGTTTGCCATTGTCTATCTTTGACAAGTCCAGCAGATCACTGATTAGACTATTGAGTTTATCAACTTGCCCTTGAACTCTATGCACATATTTTGACTCAGGACTTTCTTCCTCGAGTCTGAGCTTACGATCCAGCAGTTGCATATACGCCTTGATGCTCGTTAAAGGAGTCTTCAATTCGTGGCTGGCAATGCTCAGAAATTCATCTTTCTCTTTTTCTGCGCGCTTCTGCGCATCAATATCGGTAAACGTTCCCACCCAGTTGCTCTCGCCATTTTCTAAGATTGGCCATACACGCAACAACTGGTATGAATATTCGCCACAAATACGCTTTTTCAGACGGACTTCCATCTCCAGCGGCTCACCAGATTGGAGGCTGGCCTGAAGTTCGGCAGCAATCGGACGGTCACCCGGGTAGGTCTGCGGAAAAATAGTGGCATCGTCGGAAAACTGAAACCAGCGCCCATTGACAAAATCAATATTCCCGCGGTTATCGCAGGTAAATGCGATTTGAGGAAGCGACTCCAAAAGCGTATGCAGATAGTCTACCTTCGAACGTAGTTCTTTTTGCGCCTGCTTACGCCGCTCCACCTCAAGCTCCAATGTTTGCTGGACTTCTTTGAGCGCTTGCGTCTGCTCATATAAACGATAAAATGTCTTGACCTTCAGCATCAGAATATCTGGATCAACAGGTTTGGTAACATAATCCAAACCACCTGAATCATATCCTTTTGTAATAAAACGTTTATCTGTATTGACAGCTGACAAAAATATAATCGGAGTTTCCTTCGTCTTACTAAACCCGGCAATATTTTCAGCAACCTCAAAGCCGTCCATATCGGGCATCTGAACATCCAATATGATTAAGGCATAATTATATTTTAAGATCTTTTTTAATGCTTCTTCGCCAGATTGAGCGGTATCAACTTTAAAATTTTTGGATTCCAGTAATTTTTGTAAAGAGTAAATATTATCCGGATTATCATCGACAATTAATATCATAGCGAGTTAAAACTTAGAATCAAGGTTAACAAATCTAAAAAAATTATACGAATACCACCAATAGAATTGCTCAATCGTATAGGCAAATTGAAAAGGAAGCAAATAAGCAAAACTTTAGTCTCCCAAAGCCTGTTTTAATGAAATATGATACGTTTTACATCCAAAGGCATATATTGTGTTCCGGGCAAATTCTATCTTGACCCCTGGAAACCAGTTGACTTAGCGGTTATTTCACATGGGCATGCCGACCATGCCCATTGGGGAATGAAAAAATACCTGTGCCATCATTTTACAGTCAATATTCTGCGGAGCCGGATTGGGCCCGATATACATGTTCAAGGTATTGCCTACAATGAAGCAGTGCTGATCAACGGCGTAAAGGTTTCCCTGCATCCTGCAGGTCATATTATTGGTTCAGCGCAGATTCGCCTCGAATACAAAGGTAAAGTCGTCGTTTTCACGGGCGATTACAAAATTCAGGATGATGGCTTATCCACCGCATTCGAACCCATCAAATGCCATGAACTCATTACAGAGAGTACATTTGGTCTTCCCATCTACCGCTGGGAATCGATAGCGATGCAAAATGAACGCTTACAGAACTGGATCAGAGACAATCAAAGCAATAAAAAAACATCGGTATTTATCGGCTATTCCTTAGGCAAATCTCAGCGTATTCTAAATGCCGTACATGAGATGGGTCCTGTCTATGTTCATTATAGTATCGCCAAGCTGAATGAAGCCTATAGCCAGGCCGGAATAAAATTACCTCCTTACCAGGTCGCAGATCTAAAATCGGACATCAAAGTGCTCGACAATCAGATTGTCCTCCTACCACCTGCTTTGCTAGATAGCCAGCTCCTGCAGAAAATACCCCATGCCGCCCATGCGATCTGTTCGGGATGGATGCAGATTCGTGGAGCACGACGCTGGCGCAGTGCAGACGCAGGGTTTGCAATCAGTGACCATGCCGATTGGCAGGGCTTATTGCAGGCGGTACGTGGCAGCGCTGCCGAAAAAGTATATGTCACACACGGACAGACAGCTACATTTGCCAAATACCTCAATGAAATAGGTATTGAGGCCGAAGAGGTGAAGACACAATATGGCGATGAAGAGGACCCTCAAACCCAAACAACGGAATAGCCTATGAAAGAATTTGCCACATTGATCCATGCGCTTGACAGCAGCAATAAGACCAATTCCAAAAAAGAAGCTATTTTGGATTTTTTAGACCGGGCTTCCGAAAAAGACAAACTCTGGTTCTTAGCCCTTATGACCGGGAAAAGACCCAAGCGCAGCATCGCTGTCAAAGATCTCAAAACATGGACCTTAGAGATAACAGGAATTCCGGAATGGCTCTTCGTGGAATGTTATGCAGCTGTAGGCGACCTCGCCGAAACATTGTCACTGCTCCTGCCACCAGCATCGCAACTGATTGAAAAAAGCCTCAGCGAATGGATGGCGGAGATTGTCGCTATTCAAGATGCGCCAGTCGCTGATAAAAAAGCATTTGTTGTTCGTTCCTGGAATGCCTTAACGACGGTGGAGCGCTTTATTTTCAACAAGCTTCTCGGGGGGAGTTTCCGTTTAGGCATCTCAGCCAAGGGCTTGATCAATACCATTGCCCATTACAGCGGCAACGAAGCCAGCGCTGTCGCACACAGTATTATGGGCGAATGGAATCCCCATGAATTTGAGTTTGAAAAACTTATTCATGGTGCCTATAGCGATACGAATCTTTCCAAGCCCTACCCATTCTGCCTTGCCTATCCCATTGAAAACGAACCTGAAAAATTGGGACCAATTACCGACTGGCAGGCCGAATACAAATGGGATGGCATCCGCGGCCAATTTATCAAGCGTTCAGATGACATCCATATCTGGTCCCGTGGCGAGGAATTGGTTACGCCACAATTTCCTGAAATTAACGAAGCTCTCCAGCAGTGGAAGGGCAACTTCGTCCTAGATGGCGAAATTCTCGCGGTAAAAGACGGCCGCGTGCTCAACTTTTCCGAGCTTCAAAAGCGGATTAACCGCAAAACCATTCCCAAATCATTACGTGAAGAAGTACCCATTGCGGTGTATCTCTACGATATAGTAGAGCTGGAAGGAGCCGACCTGCGCAATGAACCGCTTGCATACAGGCGTGCGCAGCTGGAAAGTCTTGTAGCCGAAAACCCGAACAGTGCACTGCAGCTATCCCCGCTTATATATGCACCGGAATGGCCCTTACTCCGAAGCATACAAGCCGCCTCGCGAGAGGTCAACAGCGAAGGACTTATGCTCAAGAAAAAGGATTCAGCTTACCATGCCGGACGCAAAAAGGGCGATTGGTGGAAATGGAAGGTAAATCCCATGAGCATAGACGCCGTCCTCATTTATGCACAGAAAGGAAGCGGTCGCCGCAGCGCCCACTATACTGATTATACCTTTGCAATAAAAGATGGCGATAAACTCGTCACCATTGCCAAGGCTTATTCAGGCCTTACGGATAAGGAGATTCTTGAAGTGAGCCGTTTTGTGAAGCAAAATTCCCTGGAAAAGTTTGGCCCGGTAAGAACAGTCAAACCTGAACTGGTATTTGAAATCGCATTTGAGGGAATTGGTTATAGCAAACGGCACAAATCGGGTGTGGCATTGCGTTTCCCGAGAATACTGCGCTGGCGAAAAGACAAGACTGCCGCAGACATCGACACTCTTGAAAATATTAAAAAATTGATCCAATAATACATTGAAGCAGAAATTAGCAGATAGTGAAGGATTTCGAATTGTCAATAATTATTTCGAATCCAAGGGAAATGTCCCTTTTAGCTTTCAGACCAAAGCCTGGGAAAAGTATGCACAAGGCTACAGCGGGCTGATCATTGCGCCTACCGGATTCGGAAAGACTTTTTCCCTCTTTATGGCCGTACTGATAGACTTCCTCAATCAGCCTGAACAGTACCAAAAGGGGTTAAAACTACTTTGGATAACACCCTTGCGCTCCCTGGCTAAAGATCTCGCCCGGGCCATGCAGGCTGCAATAGACGATATTGGTCTGGACTGGGTCGTTCAGGTCCGCAATGGCGACACCGATCCCAAGATCAAGGTCCAGCAGACACGGTCTATGCCCGACATCCTGCTTGTTACCCCAGAGAGCCTGCATTTGCTGCTTGCTCAAAAGCAGCGTGACAAATATTTTAAAAACCTCCAATGTGTGACGGTAGATGAGTGGCATGAACTCATGGGCAACAAACGTGGGGTTATGGTCGAACTCGCGCTATCTTTTCTAAAGGCTTATTACAAAAAAGTACGCATTTGGGGCATCACAGCTACAATAGGTAACCTCGATGAGGCCATGGAGGTTTTACTGCCGACTGCAGCGAAGCGTATACAAATCGTCGCCAAGGAGAAGAAGAAGATTGAAATTAAGCCGATCTATCCCAGTAAGGTAGAACTCCTTCCCTGGGCAGGTCACCTTGGTGGCAATCTGGCCGATCAGGTCGTCCCTATTATCCTCCAAAGCAAAAGCACGATCCTCTTTACCAACACGCGTAGTCAAAGTGAAATGTGGTACCAGCTGCTGTTGCAGGTGCATCCGGATTTTGCGGGACAAATTGCGCTTCACCACAGTTCTATCGACGCACAGCTACGCGAATGGATTGAGGACAACCTGAGTACAGGCAAGCTTAAAGCTGTAGTTTCAACGTCGTCGCTTGACCTCGGGGTTGACTTCAAGCCGGTGGATACAGTTATTCAAATCGGATCAAGTAAAGGTGTAGCCCGGTTTATGCAACGCGCTGGAAGAAGTGGACATAGCCCTTTCGAAACCTCAACGATTTATTTCGTACCCACGCACTCTCTGGAACTGATCGAAGCTGCAGCATTAAAGGAAGCTGTAAAAACACAGACGATTGAAAACCGTGATCCCATGGTACAGACATTTGATGTCCTGGTGCAATTTATGGTTACCATTGCCCTCGGTGGCGGATTCCGTTCCGAAGAACTACACAAGATCGTTGCCGACACTCATGCTTTTAAATATATGGATCAGGAAGAATGGCAATGGTGCATGTATTTTATCACCGCAGGGGGAAAAATCGGCAAACGCTACGAGGAATTTCACAAAGTCATACAGAACGAAGAAGGCCTCTGGGTCATCAAAAATCGTCGGTTGGCTTTGCTGCATCGCCTCAATATAGGCGCCATTGTGGGCGATGCTATGATGCGTGTCAAATTTCTCTCTGGCGGGTATATTGGCATGATCGAAGAATATTTTATCAGCAAGCTCAAAAAAGGTGAACGCTTTATCCTCGCGGGACGGATACTGGAACTCGTCATGGTCAAAGAGATGACTGTGTTTGTAAAAAATTCATCAGGAAAAGCCATTACTCCGAGCTGGCTCGGTGGCAGACTTCCCTTATCCTCCAACCTAAGCCACTTCCTCCGCAAAAAACTGGCGGAGGCCACCGATGCCCCACCTGCTGAGAAGGAACTTCATTTTCTGGCACCACTGATTGAAAAACAGGCGGCGTTATCTGCAGTACCGGGCGAAGATGAATTCCTCGTCGAGCATATCAAAACCCGGGAAGGTCATCATTTATTTTTCTATCCTTTGGAAGGAAGATTGATCCATGAAGTTATGGCGGCGCTTGTCGCTTACCGAATAAGCAAGTTATATCCCATCAGTTTTTCCATGGCCATGAATGACTACGGCTTCGAACTTTACTCCGACAAGGAAATCCTGCTGAACCAAACACAGCTCGAAGCGGTGTTGAGCCGCAAGAATTTGATGGAAGATGTGGTCAGCAGCATCAATTCAGCAGAAATGGCCAGCCGTAAATTCAGGGATATTGCTGTTATCTCCGGACTGGTCGTTCAAAATTACCCCGGAACACAGCAGAACAACAAATCGCTGCAGGCCTCTTCAGGGATTATCTTCCGGGTACTGATGGAACACGATCCTAGCAACCTATTGCTCAAACAGGCTTTTTCCGAAGTATTCAATCAGCAACTGGAAGAATATCGGCTTGTAAAAGCCTTTGATCGAATAA
Organism: Sphingobacterium sp.; assembly: GCA_031286695.1. Lineage (GTDB taxonomy): Bacteria > Bacteroidota > Bacteroidia > Sphingobacteriales > Sphingobacteriaceae > Sphingobacterium. Next base: position 144,781 of record JAITTY010000005.1, read on the forward strand.
ATCAGAGCAAAATACGCTATACCTTTGTAGAAGAATATACACCATTGAGCTTCCCAATAAAGGTCGATAGCCTCCGGCAATCCCTATCGAGCGAAGCGCTGATTGAACGGATTCAACGCATGGAAAAGATCAATGCACAAAAAAAGAAAAGCAGAAAATGAAGATCGCAGAGCAAACTATCACATTTAATAAACAGGAATTAATTATTAATAATCAGCGATCTATATTTTGGGAAGAAACAAAATCCTTGATTTTATCCGACCTGCATCTCGGCAAAGCCGCACATTTCAGAAAGCATGGGATTGCTATCCCCATGGACACTTCGCTAGCAGACCTAAATCGACTCGAAGACCTAATCGGACATTATCAACCTAGGCAGGTCATTGTTGTCGGAGATCTTGTGCATGCAGGTGTTAACCAGGAAGTACTTTTATTGGAGGCGTTCAGGCTGAAATATCCTCATCTCCTGCTTCACCTTGTGAAAGGTAATCATGACAGACTATCGTCTCAGATGAGCGAGCGTTTTGGCATTCATCATCACGAAGAAATTTTTGAACACAATGGAATCCTATTTAAACACCATCCTGCCGATGCGGCAGATCACTCGTCTTTCAGAATCAGCGGACATATCCACCCCGGAGTCAGTATAATCATCCCTCCAAAGCGTCATTTACGTCTGCCCTGCTTTTTGGTAGCAGAGCATCAGATTATTCTTCCTGCATTTAGTAAATTCACCGGTTTAGACAGTAACGACATGTCCGCCGCATATCAATGTTATGCAATTACGGACGATCTGATTTTCCCGGTCGGTTCATTTTGATTGCAGATCAGGAATTACTTACATTTTGAGCTCGCCCGGTGAGATACCGTAATATTTTTTAAACGCGCTGCTAAAGTTATTTTGATGACCATATCCGGTTAACAGGGCGACCTCATAAACCGTCATTTTATCGTCTAGCAGATAACTTTTGGCCTTTTCCATGCGCACGCGTGTCAGATAGTCATGTATGGTTACTGAAAAATATTCCTTGAAATCCTTACGTAGTTTGCTCTCACTGGTCAGCACTTCTGCAGCGAGCTCTTTCTGCGTCGGCGGATTGGCAATGCGTTGCTCCAAAATCTGCCGAGCCATCTCTAGCCGCTGTATATCTTCCTCGTGGAATAACGAATCGTTGCTTTCCGTTTTCTCATTGTATTGTTCAAACTGATACATCAGCAGTTCAACGATACGAGACTCAGTATGCAACCGGCGGATTTCACCTTTCTTCTTGGATTCGATCAATTCGGTTATTGTATGCTGCATTTCGTAGGTGGCCATCAGGTCCTCTTCCGAGAAAGATACATACTCCCCCTTTTCGATCTCGTGAACAAATTGTTGGTGCAGCAGGGAATCACGTTTGATCAGATTGAGGTAATACTCCTTGGAAATAACGGCTATAAAGTAGGTATATTCGATCCCAGGCTCCACCTCATGAATGGATTTGACCGAAGGAATATAGCGGATATTATGCCTGCTCATGCCATAGGGCAATTTGCTATCGGTCGGCTTAAAAAAGATAAACTGACTCGTGATAGTCTCCCCCTCAATTTCAGTAAGAACCTGCACAGGCCGATCAAACTGCATTTTAGAATGCAGTATAAACAATCCCGAAGTGGATAGCTGAAAATTCTCCATATGGACAGGATCCTTGGATATCGATATCCTATTTTCTACCAAAGGTTTGTCGGGAACATAGCCATCCGGAATTTCTTCTTCAAAAAGCCAATCTGCCAACTCTACTATTTTACTTTTCACCAACATGATTACAAATCCTAAATAAGCTTGAAGCAGTTAAAATTAACGAAATAAGATGGTATTCTAAAATTATTTATAATCTTTCTAAATAACAACACTAATCCAAGTCAATATCCATTTCCTCCAATTGAACATAGGGTTTTAAGGTCCTTGGATTCATAATGACGTTGGATTCGACCGAAAAGATGGTGTAAATTTCCTTTTGAGCTAGTACTTCGACAGGAGTACCATGAAAAAGCTTACGCCCATTTTTGAGCATGAGGATACGATCGGCATACATGGCTGCAAAGTTGACATCATGCACGATCAGCACCACCATAAATCCTTTACGGGCAAGCGCACGGGCTATCGCGAGGACCTTCTGCTGGTAGTGTAAATCCAGCGCAGAAATTGGTTCATCCAATAACAACAATGAATCAGGATTATCCCAGATCTGTGCCAAGATACGTGCAAGATGGACGCGTTGCTGCTCGCCACCTGATAAGCTCAGAAAATCCCGCTCAGCGAAAGCCGATACCCCACAAAGTTCCATGGTTTCCGCAACGACCTTATAGTCATGTTCCTTTGGTGTATTCTTGTAATGCGGATACCTTCCCATCAGCACAATTTCCTCCACATTAAAGCTCAGCGTCATCTGCTGCTGCTGGCTCAACAGCGCCCGGCATTTAGAGAGCGTCGCTGGGTCATAATCCAATAAAGCCTTTCCATTGAGATGAACCGCTCCCGAATCTGGTTTCTTTTCGCCACAAAGCACCCCCATCAATGTAGATTTACCCGCACCATTGGCGCCGAGAATGGCCAGGATCTCACCTTTGCGCACCTGAAAGGTAATATCCTTCAGAAGCTTTCGTCCATTCACTTCATAGTTGATTTTCTCTACACGCAACATAATACGATTATTTTATTCGGTCTCCGTCAAAAGACTACTTATCTTTAATTAAAATGTACAAGAATACAGGTGTTCCTAAAAGTGCCGTAATCACACCAATTGGCAATTCTATCGGTGCCACAACAACACGCGCAATCACGTCTGCCAGCGTAAGCACCAGCGCCCCCAACAGCAGTGAACCCGGAAGGACAAAACGATGATCCGCTCCGCCCATTAGCCGGACAGTATGCGGAACGATCAGCCCCACAAATCCGATGATGCCCGATACGGCAACAGAAGCTCCCACTGCTAACGTGGAGAGGATGACAACCCATCGTTTGACACGGTCCGTGCGCATCCCCAATAGATCTGCCTGCAGTTCCCCTAATGCAAAAGCATTTAGCGACTTACCAAAAAAGGGCAATATCAGCACCGGGATCAAAATAAATGGCGCCAAAGCGGTTAAGTTATCCCAAGTAGCCCCTCCCAAACTGCCCAGCATCCAAAAAGTGATGGTACGCAACTGCTGTTCTGTAGACAGATAAGTCATCAAACCTGTTAGCGCCCCCGCAAATGCATTAATAGCAATTCCCGCCAATAACATGGTGGTTACATTAGGACGCCCATTTTTACTCGCAATACGATACACTAAAAAAGCTGTTAAACCCGCTCCCACAAATGCACCAAAAGCCAATAAATAATAACCGATCCAGGCAGACAATGACGTGAAGAGAAAAGTCTCAAATGCGATAATCAATACCGCAAAAAGAGACGCTCCTGACGAAATCCCAATGAGCCCTGGTTCAGCCAGTGGATTACGGAATATACCTTGGATAGCAGCACCGGATATACCGAGCGCTGCACCTACCAAAAGCCCGAGCAAAAGACGCGGCATGCGGATCTCAAAAAGAACATCTTCTTGCATATTAGGCACGCTGCTGACACTCCCCAAGTGCAGCTTTTGCAGCAACATCGTTAATATATCACCGGACGGAATATGATAGGCCCCCATTCCCAAGGCAACAATACTTGTCATAACCAATACGAGGCCCAGGGCCAGCAATATAAATTTCTGTTTCCTCTGCACCTGATCTATTTTGAATCCATCACTTTTCCAAATCCACGGTGCAATTCCAGAATTGCGTCTGGCAGGCGATTACTAAAATTGACCAGCAACGAAGCATTCATCACGAGGATGCGATCGTTTTTACCCGCATTGGTAATGCGCATACCCGGCAATTTAAGAATAGCATCCTCGCCCCCAAGACTACTTGCTCCAAAGTCAAATAGCAAGACAATATCGGGATTGGCCTGTACCAACGCTTCGGTTGTATACGGTTTAAAATCTGAAAATTCCTGCACGGCATTTTTACCACCAGCCAGGTTGATCATTGCATCTAGACTACTTCCTTTCCCAGCAACACTCATTGTACCTGTACCGCGTGCATACAAAAACAGTACTTTCGGGGCTACTTTTCCCTGATTTTCCTTCTTGACCAATTCCATCGTATGGTCGAGACTTAATTTTGTACGTGAAACTAAATTCTTTCCAGCTGCAGATTCGCCTACAGCATCAGCTACCTCCTGAATATAACGAAGGGCACCCGAAACAGAATAGTTGGGCTTGATCGAAACAAATTTCACCCCTGCTGCACGGATTTGCTGAACGACAGCCTTGGATACATCCCCCTCATTCGCGATCACGATCGTCGGTTTAAAAGATAATAAGCCCTCGGCTGAAACCGATCGGTTTTTACTTACTCTGGGCAGTGCTGCCGCAGCTTTGGGCGAGATGCTCGTCACATCCGTCGCAACCATGCGCTCACCTACGCCCAATCCATAGATCGTTTCCGTCAGGGAACTGTTTAATGTAATGATTCTTTGCTGTGCCGTTGCCAATCCTCCGATTTGCATCAAACAGCACAGTATAACAACATAAAATCTACTCATCGCAATTCTTTAGCTCTATCCGGGCAATAACAAAATTTCTGCATGATCTTCTTGCCTTGCCACTCATCTTGAGTACAAAACAAATCAATAATCAGTCTAAATACAAATTAAATTGAATCCTTCAATATAAGGGAATGAACCACAAAAAACACAACAAACAACTAATAAACAACCATTTAACATAAAAACACAATCACTTTAGCCACAACAAAAAACGAATTAAATAGAATTTATGACATTTTGCATAGAGAAAAATTCAGGTGGATTACCGTTTTTTGTAACATTATTTAGAATTAGTAAAAATAAAAATAGTGTTTAAAAGCATCTCATCTATTCGAACAAGCACCCTGATAGCCCTATGCGCCTGCCAGATCTACACTGTGCAAGCACAGGAAAAATGGAAAATCTCGGGTGTATTAAAGAACGAATCCAATAAAGGCGTGGCCAATGCGACCGTCTATCTTTATCCAGATAAATATGCTTTTAAAACAGATACCGCAGGAAGGTTTCAGTTCAATCAGCTTTATGCAGGTCGCTATGAACTGCAGGTACAAGCTTTGGGTTATCAGCAGCAACGGCAGGTCATCGATTTAGAAGACAAAAATCAGCAATTAACCCTAGTTTTAAAAGCCGAGGACCGTCAGATGGATATCGTTGATGTGCAGGGAAAAGCGCAGGCTGTCGACAATCTTGTCAAGGCCGAAAATGCGGCCATGCCCGTCAAGGTCATCACCAAGCGCGAGATTGAACTTATGGGCAGCCGTCGGCTCGATGAGGTGCTCAAAGAGCAGACCGGTATTGCCATTGTGAACGATATTGCCGGAGGATCCAGAGCGGTAGGTGTTCAGATTCAGGGCTTCAGCAGCAACTATGTGATGGTGCTGGTGGACGGACAGCCCATGCTGGGCCGCAATAGTGGAAACTTTGACCTATCCCGTATTTCGGTGACCAACATCGAGCGCATCGAGATCATCAAGGGGGCTTCCTCCTGCTTATATGGAAGTGATGCACTGGGTGGAGCCATCAATATCATCACCCGTCATGGTGCCATTACACCGCAGGCACAGGCTTCCCTCCTCTATGGCAGTCTCAATACCGTCGATGCTACCTTGGAAGCTGAAACACCTTTTGCTAATCAGCGTGGCAGCGCAGTTTTTTCGGGCAATTATTACCGCACCGATGGGTTCAATACAGACAAGCAGTATCTAGATTCCAAGAGTACCACTTTTCCACCTTATACCAATTACAGTTTCCAGGGCCGTGTACGCTATCGTACAAGCAAAAATGGAACACTGGGTATGACGGGACGTTATGCAGCCCGGGAATCTGAAATGATCAATGCCTGGTCTGAATCGGCGACTCTACAGGATAAACAAAAAGATCAGGACATCAACCTCTCGGCAAGTTACGACCATAATTTTGAATCGGGACTGCGCAGCATGACGCGTTATTATTTCTCGCGTTTCCACTCTCAGATTGCCGCACAATGGTTGCAGCAGGGCGTTGTCGCCAGTGCAGAACAATTCGGGCAAAATGTACACCGCATCGAACAGCAATTTGCGTATAGTCCTGCACAACAGGTTAAACTCACCGGGGGTGTAGGCGGTAGCCTCGAGCTCATGGACAACCAAGATCTGGATGCCAAACGATCTTTGAACAGTGCCTTTGTCTATTTGCAGACTGAGTGGAAACCTGTCGACCGATTGCTAACTACGCTGGGCTTACGCTACGATCAGACCAACGTCTACAATGGCCACTTGAGTCCAAGTCTGGGTCTACAATACCATGTCAGCCCCACACTACTTATCAAAGGCGGTGTTGGCGCAGGATTCAAAGCGCCCGACTATAAAATGCGCTATCAGGTCTTCTTCAATCCAGCCGCCAACTATCTTGTCGTCGGTTCAGAGCGCGTAGCCGATGTAATAGCAGCCATGGATCAAGCCGGAGAATTAAGTTACAAAAACAGCTATATGCTCAACCTGGTGGCAGGCAACCTTAAAGCCGAAACCAGCATTTCAAATAATATTGGGCTCACCTGGAACCCGTCCAAGAGATTTCAGGCCGATTTCTCCGTGTTCTATCATCGTATTAACAACCAGATCAACACGGTTAGTGTAGGTAATGGCACCAAGGTCGCACAGATTTATAGCTACCGCAACCTGCCCAAAGCGATGAATAAAGGTTTTGAAGTTTCATTGACCTATCAGGCAACCAAAGATCTGCAATTGTCGATGGGCTATCAGTATCTTATTGCCAAAGACCTGAGTGTATTGGACAGTATTGCCAAGGGCAGTTATCCCTATAACCAGATCAATGATCCCGCTACAGGTGAATATCGTCAAAGCAAAAAATCGGATTATTGGGGTATTGAGGACCGTTCAAGACACATGTTCAACGCAAAAGCCCAATATGAATATAAACCCTGGGGTGTCAACGTCAATGCGCGGGTTAATTTCAGAAGTGCCACACCTTTTCAGGAATACAATGGCAACCAGTTTATCGACAAATACGACATTTTTATTCCCTATCATACACTGGTTAACATGACAGTAGAAAAGAGTCTGATGAACAGAAGGTTGACCTTCCGTCTGATCGGTGACAATCTCTTCAATTTTACCAGCCGTTATTTACTGGGGCAACCTGGACGGGTTATCATGGGCGGTGTCAGCTACCGTTGGATAAAAGAATAATAAGGACTAATAAACAAGAATTTAGCACATAAAGTACAAGATAAAAGATGAGAACGATTCGCATGATTATTGGAGAATGTAGCATCTGGCTTTCCTTTCACAAGATCGGCCGTTGTATTTTTTCAGCACTATTGCTATTTACAGTGGTATCCTGTGGGAAAGACAAAGACTATACCATCGGATTAGAAGACGGCAAAAGTACCTTGATCAAAGATCTTGCCGGCGATACCGATGCAGCCATGGGTGAAGGTACTGAAGGAAAAGAGCAAAGACCATTTTTTATATTTCTTTTTCGTTTTAAAGACCAAAAGCAAATATGGGTTAAAACCAAAGCCGATTCTGCGCAGTGGCTTAAAACAAAAGACTGGGATATTGCCTTTACAGGTCCTTACAATTCGGAGATCTATGTGAACAATTCCAAGCATGAATACAACCCTGGTTATGGCGGCCAGACAAACAATACCGCTGTGGTTTTATTGAGACAGTCCTATCAAAGTGTCACCGTAGCCCCTTCCGATGAAGAGTTTAATAAAAGTGAAGTAAACAAAATTGGCTGGGCAGCAACCGATGGTTCGGATGGCTGGTTTCGCTATAGTTTGAGCACCCATATTATGCAGGCTTTGCCGAATCGTACTTATGTCATTCGGCTGCCCGATGGCAAATACGCCAAATTGCAGCTGATCAATGCCTATAAAGGAAATCCAGCCGCAGTAACCAACCTCAATTGGCCTGCCCCATACTATACATTTAAATATTATGTACAGCAAGACGGCAGCAAAGATTTAAACACAAACACATTATAATAAGGAAAAATTACACAATTAAATTAAAAATGAATAGATTATTTACAACAGCAGCACTACTATGTGCATTGAGTTTAGGTTTTACTTCTTGTAGCAAAGATGATGATAAGGTGGAGCAAGTTGAACCGGAATACCAAGCTAAGGTTATGGTCAAAGACGGTGAAACTGTTGATTTAACAAAGGTTTCCAAAACGATCAATACACAAGGAACAATCAAGCGTACAGGCAATACCTATTCACTTCGTAACTTCAAACAATTTACAATTGGTGAAGATGGAAAAGCAACAACAACTGCAGCGCAAACCTATTATTTCGACTTTAAGGAGAACGATGGCTTAAATGCGAGCGATTTTATTGTTTCTTTTAACGCGAAAAGCTCCAATGTCGATTTAATAACAAATAATGTTAAAGGCTATACCTTATCCTTTATTGACAAAGCTTTTGAAGATGTAAAATCTACCGACCAGTTTACGTCCGCTTCAAATAATCTTTTAGGACTTCAATCGTCTTACGCGCCAAATGTAATTGGTTGGGCGAATTATACAGGACAACCAAATCACCAAGTTCTAGCTGTAGCAAATCGAACAATTATCATTTCAAAGGAAGGTAAACCCTTTTTTAAAATTAGGATGAATAATGTTTATGAGAATGAAACGATGAATCGTGAAATCGCACCAAACAATTATTTTTTCTACTCCATCGATTACCAAGAATTTAAATAGCATTAACAAAGCAGCTGGTTAAAATTCCAGCTGCTTTTGTTAACCAAAAATCAAAAACCGAAAAAAATATATTAAATACCAATTTTCATACACACTTTATCAGCAAAAGATTTTATCTTTACTATTATTTAGAATCAATTTAAATAAAAATAACATACTAACTGCCTTACTACTATAAGTATACGAAGGGACAAGGTATCAACTAACATAAAAAAAACTAGTAACAATGAAAATAAAGAAACGCAGCAACCTATTAAAATTCATACCGGTATTGGCATTTTTAATTGTGTTGGGTGCTTGCAGCAAAAGCGACCCCACAGTAGTAGAGCCTGAACCAGATCCTGTTGCACCAGAAGCTATGTTCAACCGTTTAATTACGGTTAAGAATTTTGGCGAAGACTTACCTGCTGGAAGTGCACCAACCACGGCGCAGTCACCAATATACTACAGTTTGGAACAGAACAAAGCTGTGACGTCGGATTATAAACTAACTGCACGATGGGACATCTCTTGTTCAGAAATATACCGCAGCTTTATCAACTGCAACAATACAGCAAATGGATTTGGTAAAGGTGGTCCAGGGAAAGGCGGTATCTTAATTGTCAAGAAAAAATTTGAAGATGTAATCGATATCCCCTCAGATGCCGAGTTCCGCAAAGGTGAAAAGGCGTATGGTACAGATGATTCAGGAGCTTTTGGTGAAGGTCTAGGTTGGTATTTATATGATTTTGATGGCGTAATCAAAGGTGGTGGAGCGGAAAACAAAAAACACGTTTGCTATCCTATCGAAAGCAATACATTGATCGTACGTACAGCCCAGGGGAATTACGCCAAGATCAAGATACAAAGTATCTATAAAGACCTGCTGGACCCAAAGGATTGGTTTAAAGATTCACCAACACCCTACTTTTCTTTCCAATATGTACTTGCCAAAGCTGGTAGTACCAAATTTACAATCGCTAACTAAAAGAATAAGCATAGCTTACTGATTAGACACTAAACTAACATGAAAAGATTATACAGCATTTTAAGCTTCCTTTTTGTAGGATTGCTGCTAACCCGCTGCACCAAAACGGAAGAATTAGCCTTACTTCCAGCAGACAAAATACTGGAATACAAAGTCACCAACCTCCCCAATGACGAAGTTATTTATGGAGCCGTCGACAATGAGGCCAATACCATTACCGTATATGTCCCCTACTACTATGGTTTATTGGTGATAGATCCGAGCATTACACTCTCCAATGGAGCCAGTATTGCTGAAGAAATTTTACCTGTTAAAACAGATGAAAAAAACCAGACGTATACCGTAAAGTCCGCTACAGGTACCACTAGAACTTATAGCTTAAAGATTGAACTACAAAGTACACCATCTTTTGAAGCTCAGTTTTATACAACTTCATCTCTTATTCTTACAAAAGGTCCTGGAGGTGCTTTTCCAGCCATTAATGGAACCTTTATGCATACCAATCCCTCATTGGTAAGTATTGCATTAATTAATCAAGAAACTAAAGTACGCTATCAGATGTCAACGCCCAATAGCTTGAAAGTATCGGGTAATGTTTATCAATTAACCTACACGGGAACTGAGCGAGAAAATCGCATTCCATCCGATATTTTGGCAGGCACCTATGATGTTGAGGTAACCAATCTAAATCATACTGTTACATTGGCAAATCCGCTCAAGATTACATATCGCCAACCCGATGTATATATTAGCTTATTGGGACTAAATTTGGCAAAAAATAAAGACTGGACCATTTTAGCCAACTTAGATAAAGTGATTTTAGATCCTACAGCCGTTATTATGACACTCAATGGCAAAGATTATCCATTGATTATCAAGTCGCACACGAGAACAGAAATGACAGTTTCATTACCTGCAGATCTTCCGACGGGAACATTTGAAAGCGTACAGGTTAAGTTCCAATTTAAAGACTGGGCCGATGTGGTAAAGACAGAGCAAAATCCTAGTACAATAACGGAATCATAAACAAGCATCCACAGTATGCCAAGGCGGCATCAAAATTAAATAAATTAAAACAAGAGGAGATCTCAACATGAACTCAAACATCAAAACTATCTTAAAATCTGCTATGGCCGTGACTGTGCTATCGGCAGCAGTATGGGCAGCAGCGCCAACAACAGAATCAGCAACAGCTCCTTTGGCTTTAAACCAAGCTAAAGCAAACAGCAACTACACTGTAGTAGGTCAATGGTGGAGCCCTTCGGCAGCGGCAACTTGGCCGGCAGTCTATGTAGACCTTTCAACAGGAGCACAAAGCCTGAGTAGCTCTGGTCAAGTTGCATTCTTTAGCCATGTGAATGGATCGATCAAAGCAAATTCTGGCTATTCAATCAGAACTATAACAAAAGACATCTCTTCCGTTACAGCGGGAGATTGGGCTAGTGCTACTCCTGTGACATCACAAGGTAATAACGAATGGTATGCCTACGATTTAGACAGCCATGCCAACGAAGCTGTCCAACCATTAACTGTATTAGTTAATGATGGAACAGGCGCTAAATATGCAGTCAAACTGCTTAACTTCAGCAATGTCAGCCAAAGAAATATTACTGGCTTAGAGGTAAAAGCAGATATCAATATCGAAGTTAAGGCACTATAGTCTTTCCTATTTTAATGAATAGAAGATCCCGCAACCTGGTGGATGGGTTGCGGATCTTTATAACCTAATCATCATCCGCATAACGATTTTTTAACCAAAAAAAATTATGCAACACTCATTTTTGAAAAAACAAATACATAACTTTCAATTTCTAGCTATTTTTATGCTAGCATTAACATGCTGGTCCTGTAAAACCGAATACCCCAGCTTACCCTACAATGACATCGAATCCTTTAGCATTCAGGACGCTGATGGTAAAACCTTATCAGCTAGCATCGTGAATGACCAGATTATCTTATATTGGCCACCCCTGGTGGAGCAGCCCGAAAGCATTACGCCTACGATTAAAATTTCGGAATTAGCGACAATTACTCCTGCATCTGGGACAGCAATACAGTTACAATCCGACAAACCAATTACCTATACTGTGCGGGCACAGGACGGATCCAGCAAAAATTATACATTGGTATTCCAGTACAACCAGCCTTTGATACAGGCAAAAATGAATCTGGCCGAAGGTAAATATTACCTTAGTTACCCAAAAAATGAGAATTTTGTAGTACGAGGAGAAAATATCCTGCCAGACGAGGCGCAAACCAAGGGCTATCTGATCGATAAGGATGGAAAAGAAACCTTACTTTCTTTTTCTCAACCTCCAACATCTTTTATCGCACAATTCAACACTCCAGAAGATCTTAGACCTGGCATCTACCACATCAAACTGATCTCTGGACGCTACACGGTGCTCACCGATGCTTTTGAAATATTCTTACCCACATTATACAACGTCATACAATGGCAAGGTATGTTTTATACTGGCAAAAAGGGCGGCGACCTGGTGCTGAACATAAATAGTAAAGAGACTTATGAACTTTATTTCAAGGCAGATTTTGACCATTTTATAGCGATTGATAACCTCAATAACGAATATACTATCAACAATGTAGTCTTTGATGTTGCAGCGATGACGATAAAGCTGCCCATTCCCGTATCTGTACAGGGAAACGCAATTAAATCCCTGAAGATGATGGATAAAAACGGGAAGTTATTGTCAGAAGGTGATTTTAGTATCACTTTAAATTAATTAACGCCTTGGCTAGGATATTTTTGACCGCGTATTTTCACTATCACGGAAGGCAATTGATCGCAGCATGTTTCGTGGCACTGATACTATACAGCTGCAGCAAAAGTAAGTCTACGCCAGAAGAGCCGACGATTGTCCCTCAACCTGAAGAAACCTTACGCCAACAATATAGTAAGTCGGCAACGCAATGGCCAGCCGCCACTTGGTACAACTATATCCAGATACGTGAACTGGCCGCTATACCCGAAAATCCATCGAAAGATAAGGCCGAGCTTGTAGCACTTGGCAAAGCCTTATTTTTCGACCCCCGCACCGGTAATGGCATGAAGACTTGCGCTTCATGTCATAATCCGGACACCTACTGGATCGACCAAAAAACAACGGCAGATGGTATCGCACTGCATCACCGCAATACACCTTCCATGGAAAATGTCTGGTACCTGGAAGGCAAACTCTTCCACGATGGCCGCGCAAAGACTTATCGTGAGCAGATCGCCGAAGCCATCAACTCCCCCATCGAAATGGGCGGAAATACGACTGCTTTACCCGCTAAGCTTCAAGCTATCCCAGGCTACCTCAGTTTATATGAGGCGGCTTACTCGAGCCAGACGATGACTGTCGAAGGATTGCTGGATGCTATAGCAGCGTATTCAAGATCAATCAGCAGTGGTGAAACCGCCTTTGATAGGTTTATCAAAGGGGATTATCAGGCGTTAAATGATGCACAGCTTGAAGGTCTCCATCTGTTTCGAACCAAAGGAAAATGTATCAATTGCCATAATGGCGCTTTCTTTACCGATCTCGATTTTCATAACCTGGGTTATGCTGTTACCAGCAAAGGTGCCTTGGACAACGGGCGATTTGAAGCAACAGGACTGGAAACAGACAAAGGTAAATTTCGTACGCCGGGCCTGCGCAATGTAGTCCATACTGCACCCTACCTGCACAATGGTAGTATTGCAAGCTTAAGTGAACTGATCAACCTGCTGAGTCAGGGCATGCCCCAAAAATCAGGACAACAGATCAATGGCACCTTATCGCCGCATATTCAAAACGTCCGATTGAGCAGTAAAGAACAGGAAAATATCGTGGCTTTTTTGGAGAGCTTATCGAGCGTACCGACTAAGACCGAGCGGCCAGTATTGCCCTAAAATAAAAAATCCCAAAGGGACTAGCTTTGGGACATTTGAGTACTCCACAGCAGCGGAGGCATCAAAAATTAAATAAATTGGCACAAAATTAGGCTTTTATATTAAATAAAAAAGTAAAAAAGTATTAAATTTCAGATAATTATCCATTTTGTAGCGAATCAGCTACAAATATATAGGACAAAATGCACATCAAATCATGAGTCGAATCTGCCAAATAACTGGTTTATTTTTTATAGTAGCCGCTACCTCGGCCTGCCAGCAAAACAGCAGAACAGCGACTTCACCCGATGAACTTATTAGTCCAAAAACAGGAACAAAAAAAGAACTCACACTTGATTCTATATACCTGTATGCCAAACAGCTCTACCGCTGGCAGGAATCTCTCCCTTCGTATACCACTTTTGATCCGAGGAAAAAATATGTCAAAATAAACCCTGAACAAACGGCCTACGAACGTGAACTTTTTGCGCTCAGCCAATACGCCTTGCGCAAGAATGATAAGCCCTATGAATGGTCGACCATTCCCAATAAGCCCAAATATTCGTATCTGGAACGCCGTCGGACTGAAAAGAAAAGTAACGGTCATATGGCAAGTACCTCCACCCCCTATCGCTATGCGACTCACCTGTCGTACTGGGCCGCAGGCAATAAACGGATTGCTTATGTATACATCCCCTCTTTTCCGGAGCTCCAGACAGTGAAGACCGAACTGGATCAACTTGCGGCCGAACTCGCACAGCAGCAAGTTACTCATCTAATCCTCGATCTACGTCATAACGGTGGCGGTTATGTGGAAACAGCCGAATATTTAGCCAACCTCATTAGCCCGGCCAGACTGGATAAAAAAGTTATGTTCAGCGAGCAATTTCATCCGAATGTGCAGCAAGGCAAAGCAAAACTACTCCTTAAACAACCCTATCTGGATGCCAGTGGCAAAGTGGTCCAATATAAAGGACGCCCCGCGACAATGGCTGATGTGGATTATAGTGAAAAAGCCAATACGCATTACTTTATCAAAAAGGGGCATTTCAATTCTTTGCAGCAGTTATCCTGTATTGTCTCTGAACGTACAGCTTCGGCTAGTGAGCTTTTGATTAGCAGTTTCAAACCCTATCTTCCGCTGCGACTCATCGGCCAGCAGACCTTTGGCAAACCCGTCGGATTTTTTTCCATACGTGTAGGAGCCTTCGATATTTACCTGGCTTCATTTCTTATCCGAAATGCCGATGGCTGGTCGGATTATTTTGACGGCATACCCGTAGACCTGCCTTTAGCTCCGCTCGAAACCTCCCGCCATCCCGGGGATCCAAAGGAAGCCTGGCTTGCAGCGGCTTTAAAAGATATTGCCAGAGACCATCGTATCAAAGCAATTTCATCCGCTACTTATTTTCCCTTGCCAGCAGAAGAAAATTTGCTACTCAAAACAAATTTCAAATTAAAGTAAGAAACTTATTACAGCTGAATTTTGTCATACTCTTGTTTAAATTAAAACCATTTTTCATAGATGATAAAGCAGAAAACAGCATAAATTTGTGGAAATAAATACGAATCTTTGTATAGAATCGTTATAAATAAAAATAGAAACATGTTAAGTCAACATATCAAAGAGCAAACGCACGCAGCTCACCAAAACGTAGAAGGAACGATCGTGCGCCAATTGAAAAATATTCGTTCTGAAGCAGATTATGCCGAAGTATTAAAAGGCTTTTATGCTTATTTCCGCGCTGTAGAAGATAGCATCGCTCCTTTTGTAACCGCAGAAGTATTGCCAGATTTGGCCGAACGCCGCAACTCGTCTTACATCAAAAGCGACATCGAAGCTTTGGGTGGTAACGTAGATAACCTGCCAGAAGCCACTGCTCCGGCAGTAGCAAATGTACAGGAAGCACTTGCATCATTATATGTTTTGGAAGGTTCAATCATGGGTGGTCCGTATATCGTGCAGATGCTCAACAAATATGGCGTTACCAAAGGAACTTCTTTCTTCGAAGGTTATGGCGAAAATAGCCGTGACATGTGGGCTGGTTTTACAACGGTATTAAACAAATATTCCGAAGATCCGTCAACTTATGATCGCGCAGTAGAGATTGCTAACCAAACTTTTTATAACTTTGGCGAAGTATTCACGCCTATTGCCAGTGCAAACTAAAACAAGAGCGATAGTGTTTAATTCCTTAAATGGAGCAAAAAGATAACAAATCAAAATGGCTTAAGCGTGCCGGAATTGGAGCATTCCTCTTCTTTCTGGCCAAAGGACTCGTATGGCTAGCCGTATTTTTCTTCGCAGCTAAGTCCTGTAGCATATCTATTTAACACAAAATATGAAGCCTTCATCTAACGCTCAAAAAGGGCGTCCGATGAAGGCTTCTTTTTTAGCGCAGGCTAGATTGGCGTTTTGGATCTGCTGTGCTAATGCTATTTTCATACTGTCTTCGTATTGTGTTCGTACCACCTTCGGAGATAAACAGTCTAGTGAACATTATTGCTCCAATTCTAACCAAATAATTCCTGTTCAGGGTCTGGACGGAATCTGGTCGGCACCTGTACAATATCTGTATCGCATCCGAATAAGGTACGAAGCAGGTACGAATCGGGTTTATACTTTTGTAACCACTGTCCGATACAGCTCCATACCTTCATGGCTGATAACCTGACACAGCACATCTGAACCACTGATCGAAAAATAGAAGAAACCATACTGGTCTTTCGCAAAACTACTATACGGCAAGTCAGTTTTGACCGGTGTTACCTCGGATCCTGCCCCCGAAATAAACTGATGAAACTTCTTACCCTCTACTTTCAAATGTTGCAGGGAATGCTCATGTCCGGAAAGATAAATATCGACGCCTCGTTTTTCAAAGATAGGTTCCAAAACCTTTCGCACAGCCAGCGTATCATAATTCGTCGTACGCGGTCCTGCCGTATACAAGGGATGATGGCCGACGACAATTTTCCAATGTGCATCCGAATTTCCCATTAGCTCATCCAGCCAGGCGAGCTGTTTCTCGGGCTGTTGCCCTGCCACATGTGGCCCATACTCGCTGTTGCTATAAAATTCAGGGATCATCGGGTTGGTATCGATAAAAGCCATCAGTACCTTTTTCCCATCCTTGAGCTCAAATGTCTTGCTGTAATAACGCGAAGGCATCTTCCAGCGCCTGCTGATACCGCTATAGCGCACCTGCGCATCTGGATCTGATTTATAATCATGATTACCCAAGATAGGATACCAGTCCCATTGCAGCGAAAATGCTGTATAGATATTTTCGAAGGAATAATGCCAAAGGGGATCATGTTCACTGACCACACCCGAAGGGTAAAAATTATCACCGGTGGAAATAATAAAGTCATTAGAATGCTGATCGGCCCATTGGCCCATTTGCCTTGCTACAGCCAACTGATGGTCGGCACCGTTACGCCCCCAGTCTCCGACAGCCAAAAAATGAAGGTCAAAGGCATCTTTAGGCTTCAAGAGTCGCTGTATATCTTCACTCTCTAGTTGGGTCGGTTTTACAGATCCAAAGCTACTGAGCGAAAATCCGCCTAGGCCGGCTGTAATCGCCGTACCCAGGGAATTTTTCATAAAAGTTCTGCGTTTCATAAATCGTTTCTAATAACCCGGATTCTGCTTCCAGTGTGTGTTTACATTTAAGACTGTTGTTGGCACCGGAAAGATGCGACGAAACTTCTCGCTCATGCCAGCCGGATACAGCGATCGGAATCCCCAGTTATCTTCAAATTTGCCGTAACGGATCAAGTCATTTCTACGCCAGGATTCATCGGCAAACTCTCGTGCACGCTCATCCAATACATCCTGTAAGCTTGGGGCGACTGTCATTGCCGGTGCATTGACATACGATCGAATCTGATTGACTAGGGATTGGGGCGTCTGACCGTTGGTCGCGGTAGCACCACGAAGTATAGCTTCAGCTTTCATCAGTAGAATATCCGCATAGCGAAATACAGGAACATCATTGCTCTGATTGCGTTGATTGGCCGACGTTACTGCAACATCCATATAAAATTTAATGGAACGGTATCCCATCGAACGGCCCTTCTGGTCGTTTCCTGCATTCAACGTGGCCGCACCATCGGGACGCAAAGTAATCTCCCTGGTGGTTTCGAGCTGCCAGTCAAACTGCACATCAGCATCAGCACCTTTATAATCTTGGTCTATACCACGTTTGGAGGTCTTGATCATGAAAGGACGCTTTTTGTCCTCAACATAATTTGACCAATAATATTGTTTGCCACCGATGTAAGATGCATTGCGCTCGTCGCCATCTAAATTAAACTTGTCCAAATAGGTGGGCAATACGCGAAAGGTCCCGCCTACACTTTGAGGTAATGATGCAAACTGGTTTTGTCCACTGCGGTGAATCCAGAACCGGGCATAGGTCATGCCCTGCTGTTTTTCACGGTCATAGGGCACAGCGAAGATAAAATCCTTCACTTGGTAGCCATTGTCTGGACGGAATTTCTCCATAAACTTATGGCTAGTCAAATTAAATTGACCTGAAGCAATGATCGAATCACACATTGCTACCACCGCATTTAACTTCTCATTTGGCATGGATGGTGTGTAATTAGTGACATCAGCCGTCGTATATACATTCCAGTTGAGATACAGTTTGGCCAATAAAGCCTCAGCCATATACTTCGTTGCTTTCCCGTAAGTTGCCACCGAAACTGTTGTTGGCAGCAAATCTTTTACAGCCAATAATTCGGACTCGATAAAACGGCAGATATCGGCGCGGTCCGTTCGCGCAGGCACAGCGTCGATCGGACCTGTGATTAATGGGGCTGCCCCAAAATTGTCCATCAATATAAAATAATAGTAAGCACGAATAGCTCGCGCAGGCGCCGTAAACTGTTCTTTATCCGATCCAAATAGCGTGATGGCGTTATTGGCTAATGTGATTCCTGTAGACGCCCCGTTCCAGATGCTCGGTAGCATTCCGTTATCCGCAGTCCAGTTGTGCACATGGAATTCACGGTAACGTCCACCATCGTAGTAGTCGGTACCAATAGCCACGCTGACAGCCTCATCGGCCGACAAAGTCTGTATCATCCAATGATCACGACCTAAAGCCTCACGATAGGCAGCATACACATCAGCCAAAATGGCTTCGGCAGCACGTTCAGTGTTTGGAAACTCCGTATGTTGTGATTTTATATCAACGTCCAAGTCAGTACAAGAAACTTGCGAAATGGCCAGGGCCGACAACGCAAATAAGTGGATAATAAGTTTTGATTTCATATGTATATAATGTCTCATTTGTATTTATCTCTTTAGATTCATAAATGCTTTTTGTTTATCTCATGAACCTGCTAAGTTCATGATGCCCTTTAATCGGAAATACCCAATTTTCACAGTAGCATCTATACATTTACGGAAACGGCAGGTTCATCCAATACCTAATCCGCTATAAATTAAAGTTAAGTCCAAACATAAATGTACGTGTACGTGGATAGGTCTGACGGTTGTCGATTCCCGGTGTCAGTCCGCCGAGCCCTACCTCCGGATCAATACCCTTATATTTCGTTAAGACAAACACATTGTTCATCGTCGCATAAACACGTAAGTTTTTAACAGGAATATTTTTTACCGGAATATGGTAGGCTAAGGTCACATAAGCTAGCCGCAAAAAACTTCCGTTCTCTAAATACCGATCTGATAGATAATGAGCATTGATATCCGTCATGCGCTCTGTCTCCAACACGCTGGCAAGGAGATTTTTCTGCCCTGCATTCCCGACCACATTCGAATGGCGTGCTCGAGTGGCGTTCAGAATCTTTTGACCAAAACTTCCCTGAAACATGCCCGTCAATGAAAGACCTTTGTAAGACAAATCATTACTCCACCCGAGAGTCAACTTGGGTTGAGGACTCCCTGTGACTACCTGATCTTTCTTCTGCGGCGTAGTTGTCGTCTCGCCAGTTCTCTCACCGGTTTTGCTATCATGAGCGTAAAAGATCGAGATACCCTTATCGTTGTACCCCGCCCATTCCCATGTATAGAATTGTCCTATGGGAGCTCCCGGAGTCAAACGCTGCTGAAATAAATTACTTTGTCCTGCCCCACCAAGATCCGAAAGCTCAATATAATCCTTAGTAAACTGCTCATTGGCGATACTGGCAACCTTGTTCGTATTGTGTGACAAAACCAGTCCGGTATTCCATTTAAAAAACGGTTTGTCTATCGCTTTCGCATTCATCGTCAGCTCTATTCCACGATTTTCAATTTCCCCAACATTTGCTGTCAAGACTGGATAAATGTACTTTGATTGACTGACTTGATAGTCATAGATCAGGTCGCTTGTCTTCTTTTTATACACTTCTAACGATCCTGTCAGACGATTATTTAAAACACTGAAATCCATTCCTAGATTGACCATGCTGGTCGTCTCCCATTTGAGATTAGGATTACTGTTGCGCAGGACTTGCAGCGTACGTAAAGGACTGATGAGGCCAGCCGCACTTACATAATCAAAAAACTTAGAAGATGCCCCTTGTACGCTCTGCGCGGTAAAAGCATCGAAGCCGAGCGAATTACCACTCACACCATATCCTGCGCGGAGCTTGAGGTCATCAAAAATACCCATTTCACGGATAAAAGATTCATCAGATAGTCTCCATGCTGCAGAAACAGAAGGGAAAGTCGCCCAACGATTGTTCGTACCAAAGGCCGACGAGCCATCACGTCTTACAGTTGCCTGCAGCAAGTATTTACTATTGTAAGCATAATTCACACGCCCATAGACCGATATCATACGCAAAGTAGACAAATAATAATTCCCAAATCCGAGTAGATCAACTACATTGGCCATTCCCGGGTTATAGTAACTTAGATCATCGTTGTAATAATCCGACGTTGTTAACTGGAAACCGTCATTATTATTATTCTCTTCCCAGGAGTAGCCGGCCAGCGCAGACAACTTATGTTTTCCAGCAAATGTCTTTTCATAATTTAAGTTCATTTCCATCACCTTGCGTTCGTCTTCCACTGCAGCACGAATGGATTTCCCATTTTGGTTGCGGGCCGCCATTGACAAACTTGAATAGTATTGTGCATTGTTAAACTGTCTGTTCTGTAGAGACAGGTCAATGTTATATGTCAGTCCATTTAGGATTTCATAGCCCAACTTGGCATGTGCCTGAATGACTTTATTCTTGGAGAAATTTGTATTTTCTTCAATCAGTGAAAGCGGATTAGCGTACTGGGAGCGGTCTGATTTTTCAAACCAGGACCCATCGGTATTTTTGATCGGTGACACAGGCAAATAATAATACATGGCATCATATACACTGAGCCCGTCACTTAAAGCAAGTACGTCATGTTGTTTGGTGATACTGGCATTGATGTTGAATGAAGCTGTCAGGCGGTTGTTGAGTGCCTTTGTCTGCAAAAATGCACGGGCGATTTGGCGCCCCATATCAGTGCCTTTGATGACTCCATTATTTTTTATGGTATTGAGACTAATACTGTACTGAGTTTGGTCGCCACCCCCGAGAATAGAAATATTATGATTGTTGGATATCCCTGTTCGCTCCACGGCACGCTCCCAGTTGGTATCTGCGCCTAAGTCGTCGGTAGGTTCCATCGAAAAGCCATTGTCATTGACATACGATCGATATTGCGCTGCATTCATCATCTTATAATGCTTAGCAACCTTGTCGATCGCCAAATAGCCATTATAATTGATGCTGGTTTGTCCTGATTTCCCGCGCTTCGTTGTGACAATAATAACACCATTAGCGGCTTTGGAACCATAAATAGCGGTTGCTGAGGCGTCTCGAAGCACATCAATAGATGCGATATCATCTGGGGCCACCAATGCCAGGGAAGCTCCGGGTACCCCATCGATCACATAGTAAGGTTCCATAGCTTCACCGCTGCGCAATGTTGATGCACCTCTTAGACTGATAGAAGGCGTAGCATTGGGATTACTGTTATTTGTCGAAATCGTTAGCCCCGCAACTTTACCCTGCAGCATCTGCGCTGGTGAGGTAAATACCCCTACATTGGCGTCTTCGGCTTTAACCGTCGTGATGGAGCTTGTCACATCTTTTCTTGATACGCGACCGTAACCGATGACTACTTCATCCAGTTTAACTGAACTCTGCTGAAGCTTAACGCTTAGCGATAAAGGCTTTCTTGCTTCGACGACATAACCCGATAGTGTATCGGACTGAAATCCTACAGCCGAAAACACAAATTGATAGCCTGCATGTTCCACTAAATCCTGGAATTGGAATAGTCCCTGACTATTTGTACTTGTGGTCACACGCTGGTTGCCGTTGACCTGAATTGCCTTCACGCTGACACCCGGGAGAAATTCCCCCTTTTCATTTTGTACCGCTCCTTTCACCTGCTGCTGCGCATACGCCTGGGAAAGCCCGGCAGAAAGCAGCGCAAAAATAAGCAGATTCTTTTTTCGTGAATTTGTTTTTCTGAGCATATCTGTTAGTTGTTTAGATGTTCGATAATGGAATCTTCTTGTTTGTAAAGGGTATAACTGCCGTCCTCATTCGCGACAAAGCGCAATTCATTGATTAAGCAGATTGTGGTCAGGATATCTTTCAGATTGTCCTTGCGCACATCAATTTCACCCGTGTAATGAATCTCGGCTATATTTTGATCGCCAATATGGATATGATGCTTAAATGCGGTCTCCAAAGCACGGAGTACAGCAGGCATAGGTGTATTTTTCAAATTTAATAAGTCAGCCGCAGCCAAATCTGACGTTTTCGCTGTTGCTTCCTTGCGAAGCCCGTCCACTTGGGTCAGTCCCGACTTATCCACACGCAGCTTTTGGCCCGGACCATTCAAAAAAACTTGCTTAAAACCATTTGTCAATGAGGATACAAGCACCTTACCCGTATGAAGTGCTACGGTTACAGCTTGATTCCTCAATTGGGTACTGATGGTAAAGGAGGTACCGAGAGCGGTTGTTTTAGTCCCTGCGGCAATCACCGAAAATGGACGTTTAGGATCAGACGCTACATCAAAGTAAGCTCTACCGACAAGTTCAATATCACGGGCATTTTCAGTAAAATCCTTCATATAACGAATGTGGCTCAGCCCAAATAAGCGAACATGAGACCCATCAGGCAGATCGAGCAGCACACTTTGTCGGTTTTTATTTTCGATCAATGTCCAGCCGGTATCTTTCAAAGTCGCAGGCTTTGCCACGACAGTTACTTTACTGGCTGGTGGCAACAACTTGTCTTTTGTCCACCAGGTAATAAAATGGAAGGAAAAGAAGAAGAGAACCGCCGCGGCCGCGGTATAACGGAGATATCGTATCGTTTTATATTTACCGAGCAACTTGCGCTCACGGCACTTCTCTTGATCCTCAATTGCGGTTTGGACTAGTAGTTTCATCTCTTCGCTAGGGACGCTTCCTTCTAGATCGGTAGCTTCATATTTTTTCCAGTCTTCATCCTTAAACAGTTCGTCGACCAAAAAAGGCATTTTCCAGATCGTCTTACGGATCTGATTCTTCTTTTTATCATGCTTCATACTCCTATTACGCAGGCCAGCACGACATCCCTTACTACTTAATAATTATTTAATAATAGAACCTAATCCTTAACATGGAGGACTTACAGCATAATCGAATAAAGGTGTTGTTTGAGCTGAAGAAGTGCCTTACTGATATGCTGTTCCACGGTTTTTGTAGAGATAGAAAAATGCGCCGCTATCTCTTTATGGGAAAGTCCTTCTTTGCGGCTCAGTTCAAAAACCTTTCGGCGCATGGTTGGCATATTTTGGATATCTTTTTCCATCATCCGTAAAATGTCCTTGCTTTCGATCGCACGAATCAGACTATCTGTAAAGGGGGTGGCTGCAGTTTGACCTTCATATTTGAAACGCGTAGCTTCCTTGCGCAGGAGATCTATCATGACCTGTCTCGCCATACCGAATAACTGCACCAGAATACCCAGTTCTTCATCGAGCTTTTCCCGTTGGTTCCACAGTTTGATAAAGGTCAATTGGGTAACTTCTTGTGCAATATAATCTGATTGCGTACGCTTCTGTACGAAACCGTAGATCTGACGATGATACTTTTCGTAGACAATATTAAAACTTTTCTGATTGGAAGATTTGATAGGCTGAATGTGTTCCATTGCACCGTCAAAAATAAAGGCATAAGATTTACTCCATATTAAGTTAATATCAATATTGGATAAACAAATTCAAACAGCAATTCTCAAACTATAATTCAGCACTTTCCTCCAAGACCTCTCTACAGCTGAAATTTTAATTATAAAACAAGGAGAAATCTCCCTATAATTGCAGTCGCAAATATTTCATTATGGAATGAAATTATTCGCTCTGATACCATGTAACGACCGCAACAGCACAATGACATGACCGTATCAAATCAATAATCACGGGAAAACAGCAATACAATGAAAAGAAATATCCTTTTAATTTTGACCAGCTTTGTCTTAACTGTAAATATCGCCCTTTGTCAACAAAAGGACGTGGACTTTAGCAAAGCATATATTGCGCAAAACGACGGCAAGACGACCGTTGAAATCAATGAGGCGCAAGAACTCGTCTACATTATCTTTGCGATGACAGATTTTGGAAAGGAAAACCCGAACATGACCAAGCAAAACACCACCTATTTTGAGGAAGTTAAGAAGCATTTCTCCCCTTTTTCCAGTCTACCTATCGTCAAGAAATTTGATCAGCAATTGCGGGAAAATCTAACCAACTATTTTCTTTTGGCGGCCAATGCTTATGGCTTTAGGTTTAAAAACGAAGAATTAGTACCTACAAACATCTATATTTTTCCGGCAAAAGGAGTGGGAAATTATCAGATCAAATCAAACCCCATTCCGGGGTACAAAAAAGAACTGGAAGAATTTGCAAGAAAAACTGGCTACCGTACGTTCTACAAACAGCATCAGGCTTACTATGACAGCCTTCGTACAGCCTACGAGGAATATGCTTCCATTGCTGAACAGAAAGAATGGTTAGAAAAAAGATTCGATTATAAAATCAACAGCTATCGCGTACTGACCTCCCCCTTGATTGCCGGAATGAATGCGACCCACACCTTCAAGTACAGAGGATTCAAAGAAATATTACTTTTTCTGCCAACCCTTCGTGACGATGAATCCTGGAGCCCAAAATTTAAAAAAGCGATCAATACCCGCATTATTTTCACAGAAATCGACCATAATTATGTAGGCCCGCTCAGTGAAAAGAATAAAAAACAAATTGATACGATATTCAATAATCGGGAAATCTGGGTAGATGCGGAGAACAAAAGTACCGTCCATTATCCGAGTCCGGTCAAAGTGTTCGATGAATATTTAACCTGGGGGCTTTTCATCTTGTACTGTTACGACAAGTTTGGAGAAGATCATGATCTTTTTGGGCAGATTGTCGAAAACGTAAACGACATGATGGTCAACAAAAAGGGATTCCCCAAAGCGGACGAATTTAATGCCGAATTATTCCGTCTCTATAAAGACGATACCAGTAAAGATATTCAGAGCTTATACAAGCCGCTTTTGGATTGGTGCGAAAAAGAAAATTAGTACTATTCCGATAATATTTGGTATATTAAAGCTGAGAAGGAAACAAGCCGCCAGAAATGTGAATGTATACGACCAGAAGGAATTAGCATAGCATAAGGGGATGATCGTCGAGATACATTTAAACACGTTAGGTACAAAGAAACAATGATAAACATAAGAATTACCGGTTCTGGCAGTTATATTCCAAACAATAAGATCGCCAATACACATTTTAAAGATCATTCTTTTCTGGATGAGAGCGGGGCTCCATTTGGCCAGTCGGCTTCTGTCATTGAGAAATTCAAAGCGATCACCGGAATTGAGGAACGCCGCTATGCCGATCGTGATCAAGTTGCATCAGACCTAGCTTTCTTGGCTGGAGCGCGCGCTATTGAAGATGCCGGTATTGACCCAGAGACATTGAATTACATTATTGTTGCCCACAACTATGGTGATGTTCAACATGGTAAAATCCAGTCCGACACCGTACCTAGTCTAGCGACAAGGGTAAAGAAAAAATTAGCAATTCGTAATCCAAAATGTGTGGCTTATGACCTCCTATTTGGCTGTCCTGGCTGGAATGAGGGAATATTGCAGGCCAATGCTTTTATCAAATCAGGTATGGCAACCCGATGTTTGGTCATCGGCGCAGAAACGCTGTCACGTGTTGTAGATCCCTACGATAGAGATTCCATGATCTACGCAGACGGTGCCGGTGCTGTAATCGTCGAAGCAACAGCGGAAAACCGCGGATTACTCTCTTTTGAGAGCGCAACTTATGCGCTGGATGAAGCCGATTATCTTAATTTCGGCAGCTCCTATCACCAGGAGGAAAACCCAGCTACCCGATATATCAAAATGAAAGGACGCAAGATCTATGAATTTGCCCTGAATAAAGTTCCACTGGCCATGCAGTCCTGCCTTGAAAAGGCCGATATTGATATCTCGGCAATCAAAAAAATCCTGATTCACCAAGCCAATGAAAAGATGGATGAGGCCATTCTAATGAGATTCTATGCGCTTTACGGCAAGACTCCTCCTGTTGATATCATGCCCATGACCATTCATACCTTAGGAAATAGCAGTGTGGCAACTATTCCAACCCTTTATGACCTTGTGGCACATGGCAAAATCGACAACCAGTCAATAAACGAAGGTGATATTATCCTATTCGCTTCCGTGGGTGCTGGCATGAACATCAATGCTTTCACTTATCGTGTCTAAGACTAATTTTTATCAATATTTCATAGGTGCAAAACGAATTTTAAGCCTGCTTAATAGGTTGTTGCATATTAAATACAGATAAAAAACATCAAAACACTTTATAAATCAATAATTTATAATTACATTTGATTAATAATCGGCTCCGCCTTTGCTTATCTGAAATTGTCAAGTCATTCTTTTCGGCTCAGTTTTCGCATTTTCAGAAGCTACTTTTGTTATCAAATAATAGGTGCTGTACCCTTTTTGAACTTGAATAAAACCAAGCCCATTAAATTACAAACATCATTTCTTGTCAACAAATCGATTTAATAATATAATGATCGCTATTTCATTATAATTATTTATTATTGAATACTTTAATATAATATAGAATACAATGCAAGAAGGAACAGTAAAATTCTTTAACCAAACCAAGGGTTTTGGTTTTATTACACCTGCCGGTGGCGGTGACGACATTTTCGTACACGTATCAGGTTTGATCAATGAAGTGCGTGAGAATGACAGCGTAACATTTGATGTAGAAAACGGAAAAAAAGGCATTAATGCAGTTAATGTACGTATCGCATAATTAAGTAAACACACAAGAAGATACAGTTGTATCTTCTTGCAGAGTGTAACGGTTACCCGTTACACTTTTTTTATCCATTCCATAGCGAAGCCCTGCCAAAATCGCACTGTTTACCAATCAGGGATATTGAAAACTTTTACAGTCCGGCCAACATTACTTCTTCCTGCCGCAGAAAATATGGAGTACTATCTTTAAATCTCCCACCCTTCCTTGAATACTTTTTGATGATACTGTCGACCACCTCCGAAGTCAGTTCGTGCCCTTCTAGCGTAGGAAAGCCCTCCCAACGTACAATACCCTCAGGATCCAATAAAATACAATGTGGAATACCCTGTACTTCAAGCTGTTTTTTCAAACGGGCTTTCGTGTCTATTGCCGAGAAATAGTCGATCTTAATTTCCTTGGCTTTTTTAACAACTTCTGCCTTTTCATCCGAAACTCCGATGATCACAAGTTTATCGCCATACTTTTTATGCCATTCGTTCAATTCAGGAATCACTCTCCGGCATGGCCCACACCAGGTTGCCCAGAAATCAATCAGCACAAATTTACCTTTTGTCTCGGGTACATCAGACAGCCATTGCTCCACCTCCAGCTTGGGAGCCTTTTGGTTCAGGATGGATTTTGCCCACAATTTTTTATTATTGTTGCTTTCCTGCGCATGGCCGACAAAGCAAGTCAGACAAAACGATAACAGCGCAAAAGCCTTTATGATTAATTTTACGTTCATGAAATAAATTGTTTAGTTCTCCTAATTTATGGTTTTTTTTCAACAATTTTCTGATTCATTCATACCGGACATCGATTTTATAAAAGCACAAAACCAGTAACCATTGCACAAAACCAATCATAAACTTTTAATCAATATAACACACACAAACAACTGTATATAAACAACTAATCCATATATAAAAAACATAAAAACAACTTTCCATTTGCTGTACGGCTCATGTTTTCGATAAAGGAACTATCTATATCCAGCTAAAAAAATAACATCAGACATAACACCATAAATTGGTTCTAGCATCCGACAGCTAGGCAAAAACCCTCATAACTTCACACACCAAAAGCAATTAAAGCGAAAGAAGGCGCACAGCAAGTAAAACAACAAAAAGCGAGACAAATACCATCGGTTACACAAAGTTTCGTCAGAAGCCTTAAAAACACCTAAAAAGGCCACTATAAACCAAACCAGGATCATCCTATTCCTTTTTGAGCCAATTGCGCACGGCGATTACCGCCTCCAGCTTCCCCAATCTCAGCACCCATTCGCCGCTCATATTTCGTCTTAACAGGAACTGACAAACTGACACATAAGCAAATTTTTATAACAATAATTCAATATAAATTAACTATTTAACACAAATAAATTAAATATATAATTTAATAAAAATCCAACCTGAAATCTGTATATACCCAACGAAATCCTCACAGAAAAGACAGCCCGCCGATTGATATTCCCTACCAACTTCGTGTCTTACTCCGTTCAAGCCTCCTGTGGGCCCATCTTTAAACTCAAACCCCAAAAGTACTCCAGTCACAAAATAGCGGACTGGAGCCGGACTCAAAATAGCCTTTACTAGTAATGGGTACGCGAACTTTCCGCAGCAATAACTTCGATTTTGCCCATTGGATACCACCCATCAGTAGTTCGACCCGCAATCGCAAGACGAACTTTTGCTTCTCCGGTGTTACGGTCGACTATCCCGATTTCAAGGTCATAAGTCCCCGTCTTTAAATCATAGGGTATAAAAATCCCATCATCATACAGATTATCTCCAGGCAGCCACGAGGTCAAGTCTGCATCGGTGAGCCGCCGGATCTCCTCCGCTGTGTTCTTCAGGCGTATCGCCAATGCAAATTGCTTTTTGTAGAGCGGTGCCACGCCCTTATTTTCCCACCAGGAGGTAAAACTCAATTTTTGCCCAAGGGCTACCTCTTTTGGATAAGTCATCTTTTTGAGCACATAGCGATAACCCATCTTATTGAGCCATCGATTCACATGGGGCCACCACACGCTGGGAATAGCCGAAGATTTGGCGTTAAAACTAGATAAATGCCATTTCAGCGACTGGTCAATGATATAGTCAATATCCCAACCCTCATCTTTCCATTTCTGCATGACCCAACAGACTTCTAGACTGATCGGAGCCTTTTTCCAAGCATCCTGCATGCCAAAACCAACAATTCCCTGTGGATAATAATCATACATATGAGACCAGTTATCATCAAATCCGCCCAAATCGCCCAGACAGTCAATACGCCAGCCCACCGACCTTTTTGAAAGCGTATATTGTTGCGTTTTTCGATCTGTCAATAAGGTAATTAGTGGCGTCTGCCTAAAGTTATCGGTATATGCATCGACCAAATTTTCGCGAGTAGCTTTAGATAGCTCTACAGTACCACGCCCCTCACCCCAAAAACCCACAATCGACAGATCGACCGCCTCCAGATCCGGGTGCCCATCATAGCGCTGAGCGAGCTTCGTTATCATATTTCCAAAGTATTCCGCATAACGCGCGTCCTCCGGATCAACGCGCCAGCCCGCAGAATCTACAAACCACTCATTTTTCTTACCGACCATGGTCCGGTACCAGTCGGGCACATCATTACCTTTATCTGCCCCTTCACCATAAGGTGCGATACGCAAAAGCAAAGTCTGACCGCGCTGATGTGCAGTCTTTAGCGCTTCATCGATCAATACCCAATTAAATTTCCCTTGCCTAGGTTCCAAAAAACGCCAATATAAGCGAAAGTATGCGATGGAGGTATTGGGATAGTCTTTATTTTTCAAGCCCTGAACCTCCCCCTGATACGCGATAGGCTCCCCTTCTGTCCAACTCAGACCGTTATTTAGGCTATCACCATTAAATCGCTGAAAGGTCATAAAACCTATTCCGGGATTGTTCAGCACACTGTCGATTTCTTTCGGCAAGATCCTGACAATCCCCTCTTTCTTATAGTCAACAATTTGCGCCTGTGTATTTTTCGTCGGCAAAAAAAAGAAAATAACGATTGAAAAAAATCTACAAATGACGAATAGTTTTTGCATAATACTTGTTTTATGAAAAAAGCGCCAAGCTCATTAACTGAACTTTGGCGCTTTCGATTGAAAGGCCCTGATGGCCCGTTTTATTAATTATATCCTGGATTTTGTTTAATCACACCATTGGTTTCGTTGATCGCCTTACGCGGTATCGGCCAAAGCACAAATTCGGGCTTCGCAAATGTAGAGCCATCTGCTTTAGCTCGCTCAATATAGGTTCCCCAGCGGATGAGATCCTCCCGCCGAACACCGCCTTCACACCAGAATTCATAAAGACGCTCATCCATCATTTTTTTCCGGAACTGATCTTTTGTTAGATCCTGATTCCAGCCGATCAGGCCGGCACGTTCGCGCACGGTCTTTACCAGATCATAGGCTTCCTGGGTCGGACCTGACAACTCATTGATCGCTTCAGCCATAGAAAGCAACACATCCGAATACCGCCATACAACGATATTAACACCGTGCTTTTCGCCAGTTGCACTCGGATCGACTCCGTATTTCATTGGAATGGCACCGATCTCCTTATTTGCACGGGCATCATAGACCTTCCCATCGGTTGTCGTCCATTTGGTCAATAATCGCTGCTTACGTTTGTCATTGCTTTCAAACTTATCGTAGGTCTTCCACGGCATTTTATAACCACCCCATTGGGTCAAAGCAACTCCGCTCGGATCGGCATAATTTCCAGGGAGCGCATGCGCCAGCCATAAGTTGGCACTCTTGGCATCAATACGGGTTGGTACCGCAAAAAGAACCTCTTTATTATCTCCATTATTTTCGATTGTAAAGATATCGGCATAATTAGTTTTGAGCGAATGTCCTAATTTTTGCAGCTCGCGGCCATATTTGATCACGTCATCCCATCGTTTTTCTTTCATATACAGTTTTATCAGTCCCATCATGCAGGCGTCTTTTGTAAAACGCCCGTATTCTGAGGCAGGCAATGCGCTTGCCAAAGGCAACACCTCGAGAGCTTCTTTGTAGTCTTTTTCAATCTGGGCAACCATGTCAGCTTGGGTAGGCCGGGCAATCGGTGGCGAATTGGGATCCGCAGCAGCCACAGCATCCAGCCTCAAAGGCACTGGCCCATAGTAGCTATAAAGGATCCAAGAATAATGCGCTCTTAAGGCTTTTACTTCCCCCATATAGGTTTGCTTTACTTTATTATCGATCGTCATGCCCGAAAGCCTATCCATTACAATTGTCGCATTGGTCACCGCCGGCATCAGGTTGTTATAGAAAACAAAAAGCGCATCGCCAGGAAAAGTTTCCGACAGGTTCAGATTATTGAACATCGGCCAGCCCGGCCAGCCCCACGAACAGATGAGCTCATCTGTAGTCGCGCTCGACTGCGGTACAATCCCCCCTAAACCACAACCCCAGATACTGTACCCATCGTCGGGGTTTAAGGTAGAATACACCGCCGTCACGGCCAATTTAGCGTCTTCTTTTGTTTTGTAAAATGAAGTTTCACTGAATTTATCATAAGTGACTTCCTCCAATGCTTTTTCGCAGGATGATAGTACCCCGACTACCATGAGCGCAGCTACCAGTTTTATATATTTTCTTCTTGTAATCATGATTTTGTCTTTTTAGAATCCAACACTAGCCCCCACTGTAAATGATCTAGTCATTGGATATGCATATAGATTTTGTAATTCTGGATCTACTCCCCTGTAGTTTGTAATGATAAACGGATTTTGAACATTTATATACACCCGCATGTTTTTAACCGTTTTTTGTTTCTGAATGAGTGACATCGGCAAGCGATAGCCTAATGTAATGTCTCGTACACGGAGAAAGTTTCCGTTTTCTACCCAAAAATCCGAACTGCTTGCATAACTGCTATAATTCCCGTTGAGACCTGTCGGCATGGTGCCATCTGTATGGTCATAAGCCCAACGGTCTTTCGCTACCGAAAGCACATTCCAGCCATATGCCCCTAGTTTCGCATAGACATCGGAATTGTTGGAATAATCGCGATTGACTTTTTTCTGAATCAAACCATAAACATAGACCGAAAGATCAAAGTTTTTATAACTAAATTGATTATTCATCCCAAAACTATAATTCGGTACCGGGCGACCATTGCCTGTTGGATCATTATTTGTATGCAACTGCACCATATCAGCGGTAGACAATTTACCATCGGGTATTCCGGTTAAATTCCCGTTGTCATCGTAACCATTTACATCCTTGATAATAATTTCACCCGGTAATATTCCCGGCATCCAGCTTGGCGCAGACATCGTTGCCGGATTGTAGATCCCATCCGACAGATAACCGTAGCCTGCGTTAAAGTTCCCTTTTTCGGCCTCATAGCGCGGCAGGGATTTTATTGCTTCAGGAGCACGGCTTACCCAGTAGTTTTTATAGTGGGAAAAATTTAACGTTGTATTCCAGTTGAAGCCATCCTGCTGTACAAAGTTTTTGGTTTGCAGACTTACTTCCCAACCCTGACTGCGTGTTTTGCCTGCATTTATGCTCGCCGCACGCACCACATAGTCAGAATTTAAATTAATGGTACTCAGGAGATCGGTAAATTGGCGGTTAAAATAATCAAAGCTACCACTAATGCGCCCCTTGACAAAACCAAAGTCCAAACCAAGGTTAACCTCTGTTTGCGTCTCCCAAGTCAAATTGGGGTTGCTGATCTGCGAAAGTTTAACACCAGGCAAGTTGACCCCACCGATCACATAAGGTGAATTGTTGTCGTAATACTCAAATGCACTGCCACCGATGGCCGAATTACCTACGGAACCATAGCCTGCCCGTAATTTTAGGAAGCTGATAGCAGGAATAGCCTTGATAAATTCCTCCTCGGAAGCTACCCAAGCCGCAGATATGCCCGGGAATGTTCCCCATTTCTTGTTGGCTGCAAAATGAGATGCACCATCCTTCCGTACTGTCCCCGATAGAATATACTTACCGTCGTATTCATAGACTACCCGGGCAAAATAGGATTTCCATATTCTATTTGCATCTTTAAAACTACCTAAATAAGGTCTTTGCGCAGTACCTAGTCCAAGGTTATAATAGAGGAAGTTATCTGTCGGAAAATGATCGTTTCCCGTATTGAGGCCATCACGTTCAGAGATCTGGTAGGAATGACCAAGTAAAGCCGTCAAATGTCCCTTCCCGATATCTTTTGCATAATTCAGTGTATACTCCCGTAATTGTGAAGAGGCATTGGTTTCAAATACGCCAGCCATTCCTTCTGCACGCGCGCCGTATAAGAATGTCCTTGGATAATATAAACTACGTTTGGCCGTACTCTGATCATAACTAAAGCTACCCTTAGCAGTAAGCCCTTCGAAGATCTTCCATTCTGCATAGGCCGAAGTTAGCCAACGGTTGGACTTTGTCAGATCCGTAATCGTCAAAAATGACATCGGATTGGGTGTATTTTGATAATCGGGATTGATCGGGTAGTTTCCTTGTTCATCTAGGAAAGGCATTGTAGGAGGATAATAAAATGCCGCTCCAATCATACCGGAATTCTCGTAAACACCATCACCCATGCTACCATTGTTGGCTTTGGAACCTGTCGCGATCACGTTCACACCAACCTTAATGTTTTCACCGATTCCCTGATCAAGATTAAATTTACCTGAATAGCGGGAATAATCCGAATTGCGCAGCACACCTTCCTGATTCATATAGTTTCCAGATACATAATAATTGGTCTTATTGCTGGAACCAGACATCGACAGGTTGTGCTGCTGGGTGTTTCCCGTGCGCATGATTGCATCAATTGCACTTGGATAGACCGTCTGTTTGTCGATCTGGTCCTGCGTATATTTAGGCACAAAAGCACCTACCGAATTTGGGTCAACAGTGCCATAGGGGCCCAATTTATTGTCCAGCATCCATTTTTCGCGCAAAATACGGTTACGCTCCAACATATAGTCTTTAGTCCCGAAGATATCGTAGTATTTCAACGACTTTTGAATCGCATGACTAAAATCATACTGGATCGTCGGGAGCCCCTGTTTGCCTCTTTTGGTTGTGATCAGAACCACACCACCGGCAGCACGGGCACCGTAGATGGCTGTCGCACTCGCATCTTTCAGTATGTCGATATTCTCGATATCATTGGGATTAATAAAATTCAATGGTGAACGGTTTACACCGCCCGAGCCGTATCGTGTATTTGTGGTTGGCTCACCGGCATCGTCATTGATGATAACACCATCCACGATATACAATGGTCCCATGGAAGCAAAAGACGCATTACTACGGATCTGCACCGATACACCGGCACCCGGCTGTCCCGATGTTTGCACCACATTGACCCCCGCAGCCCTTCCGGCAAGTCCCTGCGCAAAGTTGGTATTTGTCGCATTGTTCACATCACTCATTTTGACCGATGCCACAGATCCCGTCAGACTCTTTCGTTTTTGTGTTCCATAACCCACAACAACGACTTCATTGAGCGCATTATCCTCTTTTTTTAGATGGATATTCAAAGGAGATTGGGTCGTTCCCACAACTTCCAATGTGGTGAATCCAATGGAGCTGACAAGCAATACAGCCCCATCCCTTGCTTCAATATTAAAGTTACCGGCACTGTCAGTTTGCGTTACTTTGGATGAGCCCTTCACCCTGACCGTCACGCCACCTAGCGGCGTGCCTCCCACATCAAGCACCTTCCCATTGATCGTTTCACGCTGCTGATTTTGTTCAGCTTTTAACTCAGGCTGTTTTTTACGGTGCAGCACGATGGTATTGCCCTTGATTTCATAACCTACGGGCTGATCTTTCGTCAATGCCTCCAAGCTTTCACGCAGTCCTTTATTCTGGAGGTTTAATGATACGGGATGCGTGTCACCAAGATGTGTCTGAACGAGCACCAACTCATAGCCGCTCTGTTTCTTGATCGACTCCACAGCTTCCCTGAAGGTTCCCTTATTTAAACTTAATGATATGCGTTGCGCATTGGCAGTCACATGTAGTTGACTGCTAAAGAGCAGCAAAAAGGCTGGAACTACTTTTTTGACACTAGAAGGCATAGTCCAGCGGCACAGGTTTTGTGCTTGTTGATTAAAATTCATAAATTTAAGCATGTTTTATGGTTCCTTTAATCTTTGATTATCAGAACCTATTTTCAATAATTCTAAGCGTGGAGGTGGTTGCAACACTTTCACGCTCTTTCCCCGATTTTCGTTGATTTTCAGGAAGTATTGCCAAAGGCCCGATGCTGCATCATAATTTGCATTTTTTAGGATTGTGTTATTTATTATTTTGTCTGTTCCACTGTAATTGTATTTCTATTTTTGGTGAATTTGGCCAAACCGGTCATTTCAAGGAGATCAAGCACCTCGTCGATACGTTTTTTACGTGAGATGGTGGCATCGACTTTGTCTTTTGGAACAGCGCCGACATAACGGACTTCAACATCGTACCAGCGGGCAAGTTCATCCATGATTTCAGGAATCTGTTTACTTTCAAAATTGAAAAAACCATTTTTCCAGGCAATCGCATCCTCCACATTGACTTTCCGCTTACTGAGCCCGCCATTAGAAACCACCAGCTGCTCCCCAGGGACCAATTTCACGGTATTGTTGACCATAACAGATCCTTCCAACAATGTTGTGGCACTGCTGTTGGCATTTTGATCACTCTTGACATTGAAATGGGTCCCCAACACTTTAATTTCCTGTTTGTCAGTAACAACGACAAACGGAACTGCTGCATTTTTAGCTACCTCAAAATAGGCCTCCCCCTCAAGCATAACCCTTCTTTGTTTCTGTCCCGTAAAATTAACGGGGAAACGCAGGGAGGACGCAGCATTCAGCCAGACTTTGGTACCATCAGCAAGCGTAAGCTGATATTGATGTCCTTTCGCAGTCATCAAAGTATTGAAAACGGGACTTTTAGAAACCGTACTTACAGCATTGCTATAGACTAAAGAGCTATCGTTACTTTTAGAAATTTTAGAGTTTGTGTCCTCACCGATCAAGCCCTGCCCTTGCTTTTCAAGGTCAATCTGATCCCCATTATCCATAATGAGAACAGTACCCTCCTGAACAGACGGAATTTTCACCTGTGCTATGATGGGATCATGAGTTCTTATCGTGTTATTCCATTGGTAAAACCACAAACCGGCAGCGACAACACAGAGCAGTGCGGCTGCTATTGCGATCAGGGTGCGAATATTGATAACAAGGCTTTTCTTC
Organism: Sphingobacterium sp.; assembly: GCA_031286695.1. Lineage (GTDB taxonomy): Bacteria > Bacteroidota > Bacteroidia > Sphingobacteriales > Sphingobacteriaceae > Sphingobacterium. Next base: position 181,032 of record JAITTY010000005.1, read on the forward strand.
TCAAAAGTCCTTCCGACAATCGTTTCCAGAAGACGGTCTTTCTGAACAGGATCCAATACACCCAATAGATTACTTTGACGATCCTCTTGCTGCGCATCACACCAGTGACTATATCGGCGCAAGTCTTCCTCAGATGCAATCCCTGCATCGATACGTTTCAAGATATCCAGTAATTCCTTATTGACCTCTTTCATGAATTCCAATTTCCCATTTGTTTTATAACTAAGGGACATGAAGCCGGCCTATGTACTAGTCTTAATGGAAAAAAAATAAAAAAAATGTCCAATAAAAATTCTTGGAAAGGTAAACCCTTAATTTTCTGAGCGATACAGACAGGTGATTACGTACAGTATTTTCAGATATACCGAGCTGTTCAGCGATGTCATGGTGAGGAAGGTAATTTTCGCGGCTCAGTACAAATACCTCTCTTGCCTTTGGCGGCAACGTACGTATAAAGTCATGAATCACGGCCTGCAACTCTTTGAGCGCAAGACTCTCGTCTTCGACAACATCGGCTATCGACGGTCGCTGATGGAGAATTTCATCTCTCCGGCGACTTGCAAGGATCTTTCGGGTCAGCTTGTATTTGACAGCCGCATAAAGGTAACTTTTAAGATGTGTGATGGTCAATTCTTCGCGGTTTTCCCACAACCATACAAACACATCCTGTATAACATCGGTACAGTCTTCCTCCTCCTTGATAATATGGATACCAAACAAAAATAGCTTATCCACATATTTTGAATATATGGTCCTAAATGCTGAAGTATCTCCAGATTTCAGTCTTTCAACTAAGTCAAGATCTGCTTGATCATTTTGGTTCATAGCCTATCATATTTAGGGAGGGCAATCAAATCGTATCACGATGTTAAGCAGAATTATCAGTAAATACAATAGGTTCACAAACGCAATCGTTTGCTCAAAATCACGTCAAAAATAAACACAAAAGGCCAAGAAATCTCTTGGCCTAATGCAACATATTATTTGGGGTGTTTTCGTAGCTCTCTACTTAGCAAAAATGTTGCCGAAAATAAATACGCTACTCAGAATTTTATTTTTTTCCTAAAACACCGGTATTATACAACAAAAATACACGATAGCAACATCATTTATCTACGCAGCCGGGGTGAGTAAAATTCCTATAGCCGCAAACCAAAATGCTCGCTGAGCGCTGTCCGTGCAGCATGATAACCGCACATGCCGTGCACGCCGCCGCCCGGAGGCGTAGATGACGAACAGAGGTAAATATGCTCTATGGAAGTGCGGTATGGATTTAAGGCCAGCACAGGGCGGCTGTACAACTGCGAAATATCCATTACTCCACCATTGATATCCCCGCCAATGTAATTGGGATTATAAGCTTCTAGCTTCGCCGGCGAAAAGCTGTGTTTTGCTAGAATAGTATCTTTAAATCCGGGCGCAAATCGCTCAACCTGATTTTCAATAGCTTCGGTATAATCGATATCGCTTCCATTAGGCACATGGCAGTATGCCCAGCCTGTGTGTTTGCCCTCGGGTGCTCTTCCCGGGTCGAATGCACTCTGCTGTGCAAACAAAACAAATGGCTTGTCGACCTGTTTTCCCAAATGACTCAAACGCTCGCTTTCCGCAATCTCCGCATAGGTATTTCCGAGATGTACGGTCGCTGCTTCCTGACAGCGAAAGTCCTTAAACGGCGTCATCTCGGACAAGGCCCAATCGACTTTAAACACCCCCATTCCCTGCCTGTAGCCCTCAAGCCTTTTGCGGTAACGCCCCCCAAGCGCTATTCCTTTCAGCTGCAACAGCTGCCTTGGGGTCATATCACAGAAAAGCACCTTATGATAAGGCAGATCGCGTACATCTTCGACCCAACAGCCCGTTTGCACCTCCCCGCCCAACGATTGATAATAACGCAGCAGTGCATTGGCAATGGATTGCGAGCCCCCCACTGGGATCTGCCAGCCGTACTTATTGCCCACGGCAGACAACACGATCGCAATCGCTGAGGTCGTCCAGTTTGTCAGAGGCTGAATACCGTGTGCTGCCATACCTGCCCATAGTGCTTTCGCCTGCTCAGTAGCGAAGCGTCCTGCCGTCCAGCTTGCAGGCTGCAGGGCTTCAAGCCCAAACGAAGCCAACATTAAGGGATGTTTCGGAAGGGATAATGGCCCCATTATATCGAGAGCAAGCTCATCCCAATGGGCAACGACCTTTTCAACCAGCTTACGGTAACGCCCTCCATCAGCTCCCAGTCCCCTCTCTGTTTCGGCAAGGTTGTGATAGAGGATTGCGGACTCCCTATCCTCCAACGGATGTGCCGCTGCATAGCGGGGCTTAACAAAAGATAGTCCAAACGCCTCCAGAGGCAGACTTCTGAAAAACGGCGAAGCCATAGCCATCGGGTGAATCGCCGAACAGACATCGTGCTGAAAACCCGGAAGCGTAAGTTCTTTTGTGCGCATGCCGCCGCCGATCGTATCGGCACCTTCCAGCAGCAGGGTACTTAGCCCTTGCTGCTGGAAGGTAATCGCCGCTGCCAGACCATTTGGTCCCGAGCCAATAATAATTGCATCAAATTTTCGCATATACTGGATTTTTACCATTCCTAGTCACAACCTGTATTGGGCTGTTCCTTTTTTGAACCCTTCGATGAAGTGGAGTCCGATTCCTCTTTGCCAGCTTCTTTTTTCTTGCCCGCCGATCCGCAAGCGATTGTAAATGTCGTTAAAACAAATGCCAAAAGTCCAAGATTGATTATTTTTTTCATAGCATATCTATTTAGTTTAGCTTTATACTCTTTCATATAATTTCACACGCTTCCACACTCCCCACCACTTTTCCTAATGCACCATCCATCTGTTAACTGCGTTTTATGCAAGCTTTCAAGGTCGGATGCAAAAGACTTATATCGTTCGTTCATCATATCGCTCGTTCATCAACAAAATATTCGCAGTAGCGCTGCTTAAGCTCCTGACGCTGCGTGCTATCCAATTTTATTTTTGGATCTATCTGCGACACCACGGTGGAAACAACCTTATGGACTCCTTTACCTTTTTCAATAAACAGCACCGTCGGTGAAGATATCCGTTTGATAGAATCAATGCCAACTGCTGTATAAGGATTCAGGATAGTATGAAATTTGGCCAAAATAGCCTCGTAGCCTGGACTTCCGACTTTGGTCGTGATGACTTTACCCGCTTTATCCTTCTCCTTCAGATCCCGTATATCGTGAATATTGAGGTAATAAATCGTCGCTTTTTCCTCCTGCGCAAATTCCAGCAAAGGTGTTATGGCATTGCGGAACCAGGGACAGCTCGGCCAGCCAAAAAGGACGATTCCATTTTCAATCTCCAACACATCCTGTTCCGTCGCATAAACAATACGCGCATTATCCGGAATCTGCACCGGTACTTTATTGGTCTTATTCAGACTTTCGAGTTCCTGTTTAAAACGGACGGCTTCTTCTTTCTTGATCAAAATCTGACTGTTTTTTACAGCCTCTTTGGTATCCTGTCTGGATTGACAGTTTGTGATATTGAGCAGCACGCAGATCGCTAAAAGCATACTAGCTATTAATTTTAAGTCTTTCATCTCGCATTGGGGTTTAATACTGATATATTCTTGTTAATTCACGGCTGACTTATACCCTTTGATATGCTCGCCAACATCCCATACGTGGGCTTTTGGAACCGATTCATGAATCAGGCTGCTGGCTATGGCCGAACGATAGCCCGAAGCACAATGAACGACAATGGTCTTATCCAGAGGCAGCTCCGAAATATGCTGTTTTAATTCGGCCAGAGGAATATTATGTGCTCCACTGAATACCGGTCCCACCTTGGCCTCCTCTGCTGTACGCACATCCACAATAAAATACTCCTGCGGTGAACGGTCGAAAGCAGCTTGATCAAAGTCTTCCGACTGCTGCGCAGCAAAATCCCCAAAGAGTACAACAGCTTTAACAAACTGCTCATAGCCTATTTTAGCAATCTTTTCAAGCTGCAGCTGCCCCTGTTCTTTGGTATCGACCAACAGATAAAAACTGTCTTTGGGCTCGATAAGTGTCCCTATCCAGGATTCGGATTTACTTCGTTCAGGGATATTGATGGCCCCTGGAAAATGGGACTGCCTGAATGCTGCTGCCGAACGTGTATCGACTAGCGCTGCGGATGAAACAGATACGTCAGCAGCCCCAATCAGTGGAATGGCCGCCAGAGAAGCCGATAAGGCTGCGGCACCTTTGCGATTCAATTCCACATTGTATGGAAAGTAAGCTGGTATAGGTGGCTGGTCATTCAGAATCTGTCGCACAAAAGCCTCTTCGGACTGCTGCTGAAAAGCAAAATTCTGCGTTCTTTCGGCACCAATGGTACTTTGCTTAGCTCCTTTGAGGGCATTCCCACAGAGAGAGCCCGCGCCGTGCGCGGGATACAATACCACCTGATCATCCAGTTTAGCGTAAACATCCTGAACGGTATGGTAGAGCTGATGGGCCAATTTTTCGCGCTGCGTAGCTTGCTCTCCCGAATATTCCCGCAGATCGGGCCTGCCCACGCCACCGATCAATACCGCATCCCCCGAAAAGATAGCGGCATCGCGGCCATCTGCTTTCAGCAGCACCGAAATACTATCGGGGGAATGTCCCGGTGTATTGACCGCCTTCAATACCACCCGATCCGAAATCTTCAGGGTATTGCCATCGTCAAAAGTCTGATGCGGATAGGCCGCCCTCACCAGTTTACTCACATAAATGGTGGCATCATGATCCCGATGGATTTCCAGGTGGGAACTCACAAAATCGGCATGAGGATGGGTCTCCACGACGGCAACAATTTTCGCTCCTTGCTCCCTTGCATAATTGTAATAAGGCCGCGGATCGCGCGCAGGATCTACGAGCACAATTTTCCGGTCAACCAATATAGCGTACGAAAAGTGGGCCAAGCCTTCATCTTCAAACTGCTTAACGCTGTAGCCCGCCACATTTTTAGCGGTATTTCCAAAGCAGGATACACTCTGTCCGGCTGAAGCAAGCGTTAATAGGATAGCAGAGCGATGGATAAATAATCTTCTATTCATGATAACATGTATTTTTGAGACAATTAATAGGTAAAGAGTGTATTTTTCATATACCATTCCTTACCGGCGAGATAAGATTCCTTGACACGGTCAAGGGTAATTTCAAGGTTGTTTCCACTGGCATCTACCCCTTTCAGCTTGATCTGTTCAGCAGTTGGCCGTTCGTACGCCCATTTCAGGATATGCAGACTATCGCCCTTTGCTTTTCCATAAAGGTCTTTCAGGCCTACATCCATTTTTTCATCCAATTGTTTTCGCTGTTCCTTGCTGAATTTTTGATTTTTATCGATGAGATACAAGCTTTGGTCCGCCGAGTCTATTTCATAGTACAGATAACTCTTTCCCCCGGCTCGACCCGTAAATTCATAGGTTTTGAGCACATCATTCAAGGCCGGGGTTCCATTGCCAAGATCAATAGCATTGGCTTTATTAACCTTATAGACCAATGTCGAATAACGCTCAAAAAATGCCTCATGCCAGCGTACCGAATCCACAGGTGAGTACGGCAGGGACTTCCCATTTAATAGAAAACTTGAAACCTCATAATGTCCGGCGGCATGCGCCAGGCCAGGCAGCACAGGCTCCTTAAGACGGCCTTCATCATAAAATCGTTCATATCGATAATAGCCATATACAAATATGAATAGCACGACAATCGTTGCCTTGGCCCCAAAGTACAGGGGCTTGTTCCACTTTTTCAGAAATCCCGGCACATAATAATAGGTACTGACAGGCTCACGCAGAATAAAGAGTTTCCAGATCGCAGGCAGGTATTGCAGCAGCAGAAATAGGGAAAGCAGCACAAAGTATGAACTATAAACATGTACTGCACCATCATAAGCAATGTTGGCATGGGCAATATTAAAAAGAACGCCTGCATTGATAATGGCACCTACTACCACCGTCGGCCGAAAGAAAAGCAAGCTTCCAGCAGCAATCTCCAGAAAACCCAGAAATATCTCGTATTTATAAGATACACCCACAATCTGCCAATACAGTTTAAAGGGTGCATATTCACCGAGGTCGGTATTTAAATTGGCCAGTGATGGAAATGGCATTTGCATCGGGAAGAATTTGATAAATCCAAATGCAATCAGCCCCAGCGCAATACGGTAGCGTACCAATACCCGTAACCAGTAGTATAACGCATCGTATTGTTTCACCTTGCTATTTCGTGCCAATATCGTCCAAATGGAAGCGCCAAGTACCGCGATCAAACCATTCAGCCACCAGGAGGTATAGGATGCAAATCCCCATTTACCGCTCTCGGTATCAATTTCTATCCAACCGGTACGCGACCCACCCGCGATAGAAGCCATAAAATCATATAATGAATCGGGTTTAAAAACTTTTTCGTACCATTCCCAGTCCAGGGGTACGACCATAAGGATAAAGAAAATAAAGGTAAATCTAAATCCCACCTTCTCCCAGTATTTCCAGTCCTGGTCCTTGTCAGATATGCGTACCTCTTTGCTGTACGCTCTCTCCAGTTGTTGTATCGTTGCCATAAGTTTTCGCTAAATTTGAATGGTTAATAAATACGGATCGGTTTTCTACGCCCCTCGTGCAGCAGATATTTCTTGTTTATTTTTTCGAGCCGCACATGAAGGGAGTCGCCTCGCTGATTAACTCCATCAAGCAACAAGGTCCGTTTATCCGTCCGGCGGAGAACAAAGGAAAATGTGTGGTCCCGATTGACCTTCCCCCTGAGCTTAATAGTCGTCTGCTGCTTTTCGGCACCTTTTTTTTGGCTGTAGCCAAAAAATTCACGACCACCGTTGCCCAGGTATTCGTAGTTGCGCTCCCTGTTGAAGGCAATACGTGGTCTTAGACTGTCGACCTCGACAGGACGATTTCCACGGATACTGATGGTGTTCCATTTTTCAAAAACCACATCCTTCCAGCGTATGCTATCTGTAAGCGAATAAGCCAGGGTATCTCCTTTCCAGACAAAATCTTTCACGTTGTATACACCTGCAGCGTCGTCGAGCCCTTTCTCTTCTGGAAATGGATAATTGGAGTTCTTCCAGCTCAAATAAGCCTGTACGCTAAATACCGCTATCAGTAACAAAAACAACGCCTGCAGATAGGGACGCACAGCAGCGATCTTTGGACCATATACTGGCCAGAATCCGTCAGGGATCGTTGCCGTCTTTCTGATCAGCAACTTGTAAAAGCGAGGCCAGTCGTAGGAGAAAATGACAATTGCCAACAACAATAGAAAAGAGCTGTATACTTGCTCACCGATCTCGTACACATAGTTAACGATGACCACATTGAGCAGTACCGCAATCAGAAGACCCGAACCGATCACTGCAGTGCGACGGTTCAGCAAAAATAGACCACCCAGGATCTCAAGCGCACCAATAACAGGCAAATAGCCGGCCGTAGCGATACCATTGGTTAGGTAATAGAGCTTCCAGAGCAGCAGGTCACCGTATTCGGTATGCAGCTCGCTGATCGTTGGTTCGGGTAATTGTATCGGAATAATTTTGACCAGACCAATAAAGATGATCGCCAGCGCGAGACGATAGCGCAGCAGCACACGAAGCCAGTAAAAGACTGTTTCATCATCTACACGGAACGCCTGCTTGAGTTTGCGCCCAAAAATCAGAAAAAGCAACAGAGCCAGTCCGAGTGCGATAGCCCAATTGTAATAGCCGCGTACGTCTGGGCCTACCAATGGACTCTCAGGAATAAAAGAGCTGCGATAGGTTGCCAGTGCAAACCAGTTTTCCAGCGACAGCAAATCTCCAAACGAAGTATCTTTGAAAAGATTGGGGTCATAAGGGATACTGAGCACCAGGAAAAAGATCAAGCCTATATACAGTATATTCGAGCGCTGACGCTGAAAAAAATGAGATTCTGTTAATGTTGTCATTTCAATACATTTTAATAGAAAAAAAAAGGAATTGATCCTATTAATCTAAACCTGGATTTTGCTGCAGATCCGGATCGATGGAAACCTGCGCGTAAGGGATCGGAAGCAATAATCTGTTGATAGAGGAAATACTGAGCACTTGCTGCGCACGGCCTGTTCGCAAAAGATCATACCAGCGATGGTTTTCCAGGGCAAATTCTACCCGATTCTCCTGTTCGATTGCCTGGAGCAGATCGGTTGCCCCAAGCTCTTGTACAGGCTTCACTCCAGCACGGACACGTATGGCATTTAAATCGGCTAAGCTCGCGGTCAGATCGCCGGAACCATTACGTTGTGCGAGCGCTTCGGCACGGATTAAATAAAGTTCAGCGGTCCGAATCAGAAAGACAGGGTCGGTCCGGTCGGTCCGATAATAGAGGTTTCCGATCAGGATATTGGGATCTGTTGATGAGGATGTTTTAGACACCAGCGCTGACCGGTCGCCACCGACAGCCGGATCTATCAGCAGGTCGTAAATATCCTGCGAGGGCCTGATCCAGGCTGTCCCTCCATTGCTGCCCGACAACCACTGACTAGCCTGGCCGCTGGTGTTATTGATATCGTAAACCAGTTCGAACACCGATTCTTTCGTGTTAGATGTATTGTTTGCGTAAAACGAACGATAGGGAGTAACCAAGCTGTAATTGGTATTATCATCGAGGATATATGACGCGTATTTGATTGCTTCGGACCAATTCTTTTGATAGAGATAAAATCTGGCCAGCAATGCCCGGGCTGTTTTCTTGGTGGCCCGGACACGGTTTGTCTCATTGGGCAGCAGCTGCTCTGCTTTTTGCAGATCCTGCAACACCTGTGCATAAGTATCCGTGAGCGAGCTCCTTTTTACCTGCGGCAAGCTGCTGGCTGAAGTCGTCGGCTGCAGAACAATCTGCACACCGCCCCAGGTCCTGGCGAGATCAAAATAAGCAAGCGCACGGACAAAATAGGCCTCCCCAACCAGCTGGTTCCGATAAGCTTCTGTAAATGTGGTCGTCAGTGCCAGATTGGGCACTTTTGTAATGACATGATTGGTGCGGTTAATGGTGGCATAGATCTGATTCCAGGCAGTAGCCAGCACGGCCAAATCTGATTTGACTGTATGATTGGTCAAGGTCTGATGAACGGTCTGACTACCCCGGTATACAATATTGTCTGCCGAAAAGAATCCCAGCAACTGAAAGCTATAGCCGTAGTAATCGTTGGACCGAAGAGCAGAATAGATACCACGGACAGCAGTTGCTGCCGAACCCGCATCGACAATGGTCACTTCATCGGAGACTGAATTTTTGGGCTCCACCTCCAAAAAAGAGCTGCAGCTGCTCAGCTGGAAGATAAGAAGAGGATAAAGGAAATATAACAATTTTTTCATGAGCTTTAGAAATTAGGATTAAGTTTATAAAGTGACATTTAAGCCAAGCTGAAACGTACGGGGCTGTGGCGGCGTTCCAAAGGACCCTATCCCCTGCGCATTTGGATTGCTGGTTACATTCGATTCGGGATCGCCTGTATATTTGCTCCAGACAAAGAGGTTTGATCCTACAAAATAAACACGTGCTGCAGTCAGCCGGGCCCGCTCCACTAGTTCTTTCGGCAGTTTATAGCCAAAAGACAGTTGTCTCAATTTTAAGAAAGAGGCATCTTCGAGATAACGGCTATTGGCATCAATCGTATAGTTGAGTCCTTCCGAAGTCAGACGAGGCACGTCTGTATTATCCCCGGGCTGTTGCCATCTGTTCAGCACATTTTGGAAAACACCCCCGCTGCTTGGGTTACGTTCCCTGAAATAGCGATTGAGGTTGACAGCATAGTTGCCATATTGAAAAGTGAAGTCGACGCCGAGGTCAAAGTTTTTATAGGTAAACGTGTTGCCGATGCCACCGTAAAATTTGGGATAAGCATTGCGAAAAACCTTGCGTGCCGAGGTTGGCAGCGAACCATCGCTGAGCTGCCCATCAAACACCGCATTTCCAGTCTGTGGATCGACATACAGCTGTTCATAAAGCCAAAACGAATTGAGGGAATAACCTTCCTTCAGAATCACCCAATCGCGGGTATACTGGGTAATTTGGGTTGGTAATTTCTCGATTTTATTTTTATTGCCCGATATATTGAAGCTCGTGTTCCAGGAAAAATCTTTTGTTTTTACATTGAGCGAATTGATCAATAGCTCATAGCCCTTATTACTGATCTCCCCTACATTTGCCCAGTATTTGGAAAACCCCGAACTCCCGACGATAGGCCGTTCGAGCAACAGATCGGATGTATATTTATCATAAAGATCTATGGTGACGGACAAGCGATTTTTGAACAGCGCCAAGTCTAATCCGAGATCCGCCTGGGCTGTCTTTTCCCAACGCAGATCCGCATTCCCCAGCTGAAAAGGCCCCGTACTTGGTAGGACTTTGCCATAGCTATCTACATACTTTTCATTGCCCGACCATAAGCCTCTGGCCGCAAAGTTGCTGATGCCCGCCTGATTACCTGTCAATCCATAGGAAGCCCTTATTTTCAAGTCACTCAACCAGCTTTGATCTGCCAGAAATGCTTCCTGACTGATCCGCCAACCTGCCGAGAACGCAGGGAAATAACCCCATCGATTGTTGGCTCCAAATTTGGACGATCCATCCGCACGTAAGGTCGCCTCCGCAAAGTAACGATCTGCATAATTATATCCTACCCGCCCAAAAAAGGACGCAATGGTATATTTGGTCCAGTTGTCGGACGCGAGGATATTGGCAGCAGAAGAGATCTGTTTGAAGGAGTCATTGGCAAAACCATTCCCTTCCAGGTATTTGTAATCGAGTACATTACTCTGAAAGGTGTTTCCCAAAATTGCGTTGAGGCTATGCTTTCCAAACGTATTTTGATACGAAAGGGTCTGCTCATTGATCCAGGTTCCATTTCTTGATATGCCCGAGGTCGCCTGATTGTTATTGGCAATACCAATACTGGTTTTACTGTTCCAATATTGCGATTCGTCATATACATTGTAGTCAGCACTGAAACTCGATTTAAATTTCAGTCCTTTCACAATATCGATTTCAGCAAAAGCACTTCCGACATAACGCAGGCTGGTGGTATTCACATCATAGTTGTCTACGAGCGTGTAGGTATTATCCGTCCCATTGAGCGATCCGTCGGTATTGAAAATTGGTACATTGGTCGCCGAGGAAACCGCAGAGTTGAAAAGACTTACCTGTGGACCGTCACCGGTACGGGCCTGATTGCGGTAGGTTCTCGAAAAATTGTTCGTCAGGCCAATTTTTACGCGACTATTGATCTGATGGTCAAAATTAAATTTGACATTGGTCCGTGAAAAATCGATCACCTTGATAAAGGCCTCCTGCCCTGTATAACCGGCACCGATGTAAAACCTGGATTTGTCTCCACCACCCTGGATGCCGATATTGTAATCCTGGAGCTTACCGTGGCGCAGCAGAAATCCCAGACGGTCATAGGTAGGCTGATCTTCGGGATTTCCTTTGCCACCCTCCGAAACCGGACGGTAAGGCCGGTTGGCAAAAGTCTGTTTTAGGGCAGGGTTGTCCAGTCCCGAGTTTATCCACCACTCATTGGCCAGCGTTGCCGTTTCGGGTCCTGTAGCCAGTTTGGGCAACAAAGATTTATTGGCCTCGGCCCATCCCCCCTGGAGATTGAGGTCAATTTTGGTGCGGCTGCCGTAGCTGCCTTTTTTCGTTGTGATAATGATCACACCATTGGCACCCCGGGAACCATAGATTGCCGTAGCCGATGCGTCTTTTAGCACTTCGATTGATTCGATATCAGTGGGATTAATATCGGTGAGCGGTGAACTCGTCCTTCCGCCCAGACCTATATTTTGAAGTGAGGTATTGTTTAAGAATACGCCATCAACGATATACAGCGGATCGCTGCTGGAATTGATGGAGGTTGTTCCACGCACACGCAGAAAGATGCTCTCTCCGGGGACACCGGAGTTTGTAGAAACCTGCACTCCGGCAAGTTTTCCCTGCAGCTGCGCATCGAAACTGGCTACCGGAATCTTATTTACTTCAGAGGCTTCGATCTTGGCGACCGCGCCAGTTAAGTTTCTTTTTTTCTGTGTTCCGTAGCCGACGACTACCACTTCATCCAAATCTGACACGCTAGGCTGCAGCAAAATCTGAATCTGCGCTTGCCGCGCCGTAATCTTCCGGCCCTTATAACCCAAAAATGAAGTTGAAAAAGTCAGGGGAAGCCGTTGCCCCGTGACGAATTGAAATCTTCCCGACGCATCGGTCTTTACATGGTGCGTAACACCTTCGAGCTGTATTGTAACGCCTTCAATGGGCTGATTGGTGATAGAATCCAATACAACACCTTTTAAGGTTGCGTTAATAATCGGCTCGGATTGCTGCGAAAATACAGGCAATAGCAAACCATGTGACAAAAAAATTGTCACGGCGTACTTCCATACGCTATTTTTCATAGGTAAAATTTTAACAGTGAATATTTACAAGTGCCAACGCCAATTGATTACTTGTCAGAAAAGCTACATGTTGAGGAAAGAAATATCCCTCTCTTATCCGCAGCTACACATTCGCATGTTTAAATCAGAGAAATAGGATTTGTAAGAGAGCTGACTTGCTCTGGGGTTAGAAAGAATAGAATAAAGTTTGCAGTTCATAAATAACAAATTAAGTTAAACATTATGATAATTACTCATGGAAGAGGCAGCTATTTCAAGCTTGTCTTCTAGGTTGATGAACAAATATAGTAAATCATTAAATAAAATCTATAAGATTAGTAGATTTTATTTTAAATAATGTATTTATTCGCTTCTGAACGGCCAAGTTGATGATTATTGAAAAATTTGATCCCATAAAGATTATGGCCTAAATTGTAAATTGATGCAAAATAAACACCGAAATCGGAACAAAATACAAGATTAATTATTTATTTTTAGTCAAATAACCAAACCATGTTCGTGACAGTACCTAAAATAGCATTGGCCTTAAAAACGCACAAAAAAGAACTTTTTACGACTTACCTATTAACCCTATTATGGACCTGCTGCACGATATGCAGTGCAAAGGAAGCCGAGAAAACAATTTTGACGGGAAAGATTGCGCATTATGATTCCGCGGTTCCTTTTAGCATGGTACTCCATCGGCTGGGACTCTCTTCCCTCACGATTTATCCCAAAGTCAATGATAAAGGCGATTTCTATGCGGAGATCGATTTAGATATACCCACGCAAATCTGGATAACATATCGAACAAATTTCAGCGTGGTACTTCATCCCCGAGACAGCTTATGGGTAGCATTTGATGGCAACACCAATCAGCGGACAACACTCCTTTCCGCAATCCAGTTTGCCGGAACCGCAGCAGTCACCAATACACATATTGCACAATTTCAGCGCCTTTACTATGCTAGTGAACTGTCCGACCACAATAAAAATTATCAGGCCGTAAAAAATTACGACCCTGTCCAATACATGCGATTTAATGATAGCATAAGGCAAAAGGGCAAAGCTCTATATGAGCAGTTTGTCAATAGCTATAGCCCAAATGAAGAAAGCAAAAAATGGGCTCTTTTTGAAAGTGAAAACACTTATTATGAACACATTGTATTTTATGCAACGGATCACCAATCAGCAAATAATCTGGGATTGATGGATACCGCATTCGTTATCCCGAAGGGTTTCTACGAAAAATTGGCTCAGCGCCTTCCCCTTCAAAAAGAAAACTTAGCGAACACAAATTCAATTTTAACATTTTCCAGTTTTTTTAAGCTCTATATCAACGAAAAACTGAATGCCCTCGGCAGGAAAGATTCAGATTGGTTCATTACACCAAGTGGTGAGCTCTTGGTCCCGAAGGCGATCGCTGACTCAGTCGTGTTGCACAGCATCGTCGATTTCGTTTCCGATCCGCTATTGCGGGAGATTATGATCAGCCATCACTTTTCAAAAGCTTTTCAAAAGCAGGATATTAAACCCTACGAAAAATTCCATGCTATACGAACCAAATATATCAAATCCCCCTATCTGCGGAATCTCCTGCAACAGGAATACCTCACCACGAAGTCTAGGGTCGAGCACCCCGAATTAAATAGCAGGGCCATTTTTAAAGAAATGCAGTCTTCCCCCGTCAAAGGGATCATGGATGACATCTTACTCTCTAACAAACGTAAAGTAATCTATATTGATTTTTGGGCAACCTGGTGCGCACCATGTTTAAGCGAGTTTCCCAATTCCAAACAGATCGAGGCCTACTTCCACAACAAAGACGTTTCGTTTGTCTACCTGTGTCTTGACTCAGATTTCGATAAGTACAAGGCTACGATCAGCAGGTATGATCTTGGCGGACAGCATTATTTTCTATCAGCAAAACAAAGTAGTGCTATTCGAGAACTATTCAACGCCAATGGCATACCATTTTATATATTGATCGACAAGGACGGTAGGATTCTGGAAACAGGAAACCATCTCCGGCCACTATCCGTCAAAGATCAAATCAACAAATTGATCCAATAGCAATAGATTGCTCTTTCTGCCTCTATTAACTGCACTTAGGATAGCATAGACACGTAGGTCCTCTGTATCTTTTTGTTTGTTTTTATTGTCGCGGGATAAAGTAAGTATTGTTTTAAATAAAACTGTAGACCCCGTTTTTCCAACCCAATATTTTGTCAGAATCCGCGCCAAGCCATTTTTTCAGTAGCGTGGCATAGACTTTCCTAAAATCTTCCGTATACCGAAGATCACCTTCATTGAGCTGGCTCAGATCAGGTAAATCGTTGAGCAGTCCCTGCTGTTTCAAACCGCCCGATATAAAGAAGAGCTGATTGGCTGTTCCATGATCGGTACCATTGCTTGCATTTTGTGCCACCCGGCGGCCAAATTCCGAAAAGGTCATGAGCATCACATCCTGAAAAAGGCCATTTTTCTTCAGGTCATCCACAAAACTCTTGACGGCATCATTGATGGTACCAAACAGGCTCTCCTGACGCTGCCTTTGATTGATATGGGTATCAAAACTGCCTATCTGGAGGTAATATACCTGTGTATTGATATCTGACCTAATGAGCGAAGCAATCGTTTTAAAGTCCTTTCCGAGTGCCGAATCTGGGTATAGAGCCGCTGTTTTCTTCGCCTTACTCTGCTCAAAAATATAGTCAGCGTTGTTCATGGTCTCCCCCAGCGTTTGATAGAGATAGCTTACCGTTTCCTCCTCATGCTGCTGCTGGTGCTCTTGAAAGAGTGTATTAAAATACTCTTCACGGCTGGTCTGATACAGTTTTTTGGGATCTTTAAATGCGAAAGCCTTTTTCTGTTTTCCCTTAAGGGCAAGGCTCAGCATATCATTCACTTCAAGAGCCTGCGTAGGGTGACTGCAATCGTAACAGGCCGCATCGAGATACCTTCCTATCCAACCGCTTTCCAGATATTCATCGCTCCTGCTCGCACTGTGCCAGATATCCATGCTGCGGAAGTGTGATTTATCCGGATTGGGATAGCCTACATTATTGAGCACAGCCAAGTCACCACGATCAAAAAGTTCCTTAAAAAAAGGTAAAGCCGGATTTATTCCAGCCTCATCGGTTAGATACAGCGCATTGTCGACCGCAATTGTCTGCCGCTCTCTAAAATAGATATCGTTCCGTGTGGGAATAATCGTGTTGAGCCCATCATTGCCACCACTCAGCTGCAAAACAACCAATATTTTATTCCGTCTTTCCAAGGCATCTGGCGAGGTCATCCCCTTTAGAAAATTAGGTAGCAAGAGGGATGCTGTTGCAAGTGAACCTACTTTCAGGAATTCACGTCTTTTGATGATCATGACCGTTCTTTTAAATGTTAACAGAGTTGATATTCAGGAATACTCATCGTTTCTATAATCGCCATCCGGCTGCTTCCGGCAGCATATTTATCAAGCAGCACTTTTCCAAAGGAAGGTTGCCGCTGCAAGAGCAACTGGAATGGGTCCTTTCCCGCAAAAGTACCTTCCACTGTCGGCCAGTCGATAGAAATTCGGGGATTTTTGAATGTTTTGGTAAGTGCTCTTTTCTCCTTCAGCCCCATATCCAGATCGTCATCATTTTGGGGATTCAGATCCAGCGGACGCAGTCCAGTCCATATCTGTGAAAGCTGCATCCTGAGCAGCAGCGTTGAACTGTCTATCCAGGCTTTACCCGATGGCCAGCCGGCTACATTGGGCGGATATAAAAGCATCTGACCCAATAGCTTCTGATAGACGATTAGATTTTCGGGATTTTCAATTTCCATAGGCAGTATCCGCATGATGCCCACCATCAGTTCTATCGGCGATTTAATGCGGTTGCCTATATGCGAAGGATCGTAAAACCAATCGGCGGTAAATATCCGTTCAAGCAGCCGCTTGATATCGTATCCCGAATCATAGAATTCTTTGCTCAATGTATTGACAATCGCTTCGTTTTCCTGTTCATTCACCAAAAAACGATAGAGCTTCGCGGTAATAAACCTTGCGGTCGCGGGCTGTTCAAGAATCACGTCGAGGATGTCATTTCCATCAAAGCGGCCTGTTTTTCCCAAAAATATTTTGGTACCGCCATCATGAAATTTTTTACGTTCCAAAAAGCTGGCCTCCTTGTCGTAGGACCATCCGGTAAAAGCACGTGCAGCCTCGCGCACATCCATTTCGGTGTAATTGCCACGCCCCATGGTAAAGAGCTCCATGACCTCGCGCGCAAAGTTTTCATTGGGATGTCCCTTTTTATTCTGCTGATTATTAAGAAAATTAAGCATTGCTGGCGCCTTTGAAACAGCGAATAACAGGTCCCTGAAGCTTCCAAGCGCATGCTTCCGAATTTCGTTAAGCACCTGGACACTGAAGTTTGGATTGATAACACGGGTTGCAAAATGCCCATGCCAGAAAAAGGCCATCTTTTCCCGCAGCTGATCCTCTGAATGTACCATTGTACGGAGAAAATTGAGGTTAATCTCGATATTATGCTGCCGGTTACGCTGCTGTGCCTGTTTTTTCGCTGCCGCATTCAGTGCCGAAAGCGATGGATAATCGGCATTCGTCCCCTCCGAACCGAACTCAATCGGCACAAAATCATAATCTTGAGCATACTTCTTCCAGACTTCAGCCGTAGACAAGCGTTCGAAGTCCGCCAGCTGCCCGAGGCTCATCCCAAATCCGGCCCGGTTAGCCAAGTGTTTGTTTTTGATCAATTCAGAAACCATTTCACTTCCTTTTATAACGAATTAACAATTTAATTTACACATATTTGCGGGTATCCTACACATTTAACAAACATTAAGGTAAATTAACATAGCACACATCCACAGGCTATTTCCCATGCTGCAAATTTTTCATTAAATTTAGTTGAATATCGCTGCATGGAGACATTTTTGAAGGTTTCAATTGGCGATAACAGCAATCATTTTTAAGCCTTTTTATATAACTTCATATGATAAAATTATGTAAAGTGCTAGTCCCCTTATCCATTTTCCTTGTTTTTGTACAATGTATGGGCAGTGAGCATGACCCTTCTGAGAACTTCGACTGGTTACTGGGCAAATGGCAGCGTACCAACGAAACCCAAGGTAAAAAGACCTTTGAATATTGGGTCAAAATTAACGATGCTGAATATGCAGGTTTGGCCTTTACGCTACACAACAGCGATACCGTCAATCAGGAAAAAATGGCGCTGCTGAAATCCGATGGAAACTGGCAATTAAAGGTGAAAACAACCGATGAAAAGGATTTCATCGCCTTTGAAATGACCATGCAGAAAGATGGGCTATTCGAATGCAATAATGACTCCCTAGCCTTCCCTAAAAAGATTACCTACTGGCGGGATGGCGAAAAGTTAAAAGCAAATGTAGCCGGCGACAGCCTGCAGATTCCTTTTGAATTCAGCAAAATCACAAAATAATCTGTTCCGACTGCCAGGCGGTCAAAAAAACGCATTTTAGATTCATTTTATGTAGAACATAATATTTACTACCTTAGTACTCTAATGCTAACCTTTTTTAATCTGTCTATGTAAAACCATGCTGGATATTCAAGAATTGAGTAGTGAGGAAAAACAGATGATTGCCATTGGGCGAGATGAAAGAATATTTAAGAAATTTTTCATTCAAAACTTCGATGGGCTCAAGCTATATGCATTCTCTTTCATCAAAGACGAAGATCTCGCTCAGGATATCTCCTGCCAAATATTATGGAAAATATGGAATCTTCAGGAAAGACTCCTTGAGATCGAATTACTCGTTCCTTATATACTCCGCGCAGTAAAGAATGGATGCTTAAATCAGATACGAAAGAAATCAATCGAGTATTCATTACACGATATGGCCCATGATAATTTTATCGATGACATATCGCCAGAATCGTTACTTATTTCCAAAGAGAAAATTGCCGAAATCGAACACAGCATATCCCTGCTACCCGCCAAAACAAAACAAGCCTTTCTATTGGTTAAAGATGAACAGCTGTCTTATAAACAAGCGGCTGCTAAAATGGGAATAGCGATTAATACGGTAGACCGACACCTACAAATTGCATTAAAAAAAATCTATGCTCAGCTAAAACAAAAAAAATAAATTCGGTATTGGTGAGATTTGTTTTTTCATGTGTCTTATGAATAAAACAACCCCATGTCATCAGAAGACACTTATTTTTTAGAGCTCATTCAAAAATACCTGGACAAGCGTATATCGGCGACCGAAGAGGAAGAGCTGTATCATTTGATGACTTTAGAAGAAAGCAGAATAGATCTTTATCTCTATTTGACGAAAGAAAATCAAGCGTTAAAAAATAACCCGATTGCGCTTGAATTGTTGTTTGAATCTTCCAAAAAGAAGTATAAGACAACGGAAATTACAGCCAGCGAACCAAAAGAAAAAAGAAATACCCCGCTATCATCAAAAAACTATGGGCGCTTGCTTATTGCCGCCGCCCTTCTTCTCATGATGTCTTTTGGAGGCGTTTATCTCTTTCAGCACATGCTGTCCGGGCGCATCGTCAAGCTTACATCGGCCAAAGGTGAAAGGAAACATTTTAGATTAGCAGATGGAACTGAAATTTGGCTCAATAGCGGTAGCCAACTCGAATATGACATCAATTATGGCCTATCAAATCGAGATGTAACACTGTCTGGAGAAGCTTATTTTAAAGTAACCAAAAATAAAAAATTACCATTTCATGTAAACGCTTACGGCAACACAATTGAAGTGCTTGGGACGCAGTTTAATGTTCAAGCCTATGCAGAAGAACAAAAAATGGAAACAACACTCTTTGAAGGTAAAGTGAATCTCAAAGTTAAAGATAAAGGATCCGTTCATGAATTTATTATGCATCCGGGAGAAAAAATAGAGGTAGCGAATAGCCTGGCCACCGGCATGCATATCAAGAAAAGCAACATCGCTAAAGAGTCTACAGATGGGGCAGCAAACATCAGCCAAATTAGTCATGAAAATAGGGAACCGTCAGAAGCACTGTGGACGAAAAACAAACTGGTTTTTCAGGATGACCCTATAGATATCATGGGCAGAAAAATAGAACGTTGGTACAATAAAACTATCCGAATTGAAAACAAGAATATTTTGAACCAATCCTATACGGGAGTGTTTCAGGAGAAAACAGCGCGAGAGGTTTTGGACATTTTGATTAAAACGGGTGCTAACCTCCATTATAAAGAACGACGCGATACCATTATACTGTATTAAAAAAACTAAAGATAAGATCAAATTAACCAACAATAACGACCTGAATATGAAATAAAAAAACAAACAAAAAAGGGTACATCGCAGCGATATACCCAAAGATGATCAATTGGCACAAAGCCCTAGGAAAGTTGTTGTGCCCAATTATTTACCTCTTATTTTTAAAATTATGAAAAAAAATTCACATGCTCGACGTCATGTGCCGATTCTTTATTACCTAAAGTGGCTCTTCATGGTAAAATTTATGATGCTGTTCATTGTAGCATTTGGCTATAACAGCTATGCAACTACAACTTCTGCACAAGAAAATGTAACACTTAAATACAAAAATATAAAACTTAAAAATCTATTGCAGCTTATTGAAAAACAGACGGATTTGAGATTTGTATACAATAATAATCAAGTAGAAGAAGTTACCATACCGCAAATTTCAGCGACTAATAAGCCGTGGAAAGAATTACTGAGGCCCATTCTGGAAAAAAATGGCTTTCAGATGCAACAGATCGATGGCGGCCGTATCATTCTTTCCCAGCCGCGAACACAGGAGCTTAAATTTCAAGGAAAAGTATCCAATAGCAAAGGAGAACCACTACCTGGAGTTTCCATCAAGGAAAAGGGATCAGACAAAGGTACCTTAACAAATGATAAAGGGGAATTTATGCTCACTGTAAAAAGCACACAAAGCAGCCTATTAATCAGCAGTGTTGGCTTCGTAAGCTTAGAACTTCCCTACTCTTCCGTATTTCAGACCATTGAACTTAGAGAGGATCTAGCCCAACTGGAAGAAGTCGTTGTCGTAGGCTACGGTGCACAAAAACGCGTCAACTTAACGGGTGCTGTTGCCACAATTGGCGGTAAAGAATTAGAAAACCGGCCTGTTGTGAATGCTACGCAGAGCCTACAGGGGGAAGTTCCTGGTTTAAATGTCAATGTTGGGGGCAATACCAAGCCAGGACAGAGTTTCAACCTGAATGTACGCGGTGTCGGCAATCTAAGCGGAACCGATGGCCCTTATGTTCTTGTTGACGGAATGGAAATGTCCTTGGCAGATGTTAACCCTAGCGATATCGACAATATCTCTGTTTTAAAAGATGCGTCGGCATCCGCAATCTATGGCTCGCGTGCTGCATATGGCGTCATTCTGGTTACAACAAAAAAAGGTGCGGCTGGAAAAAAGACAATTAATATCAGTACCAATACAGGATTAACCTCGCCAGTAAAATTACCAGAAATGGTCAACTCAGTTGACTTCGCAAACTTTTTCAATGCGGCGACTTTTAACGCACTGGGGACCAAACAATATTCCGATGACAAGATCGCCTTATTGCAACAATACATCAATGATCCGGGCAGTATATCGATCTTTCCAGAAGTCAATACCAATAACTATGCAAGCTGGGAAAATAGCGCCAACGGTGTAGCCAATACAAACTGGTTTGATCTCCATTATAAACCTACCGCATTGCGACAAAATTACAACATCAATATGGGCGGCGGAAATGCGGGAACACAATTTTATGTCTCAGGGGGCTATTATAATGAGGATGGAGTTTTGCGTTACGCGGACATTGATTACAAGCGCTACAATTTCAATAGCTCTGTTACTTCAGAACTGTCTTCATGGATAAAGCTCAAAGCTAACGTAAAATATACGCGCAGCAGCAATCAAACACCTTTAGCCGGATTTGAGGGCATGTTTTTCCATAATCTTGCTCGCATGCGTCCAAATGTATCACCTTATGACTTTTATGGCAACTGGACGGAACAGTCCATGGTACCCTATCTCCAATCAGGATCCAAAGATCAATTGACAGCGAATACCTTAGCGATATTAGGTGGACTCGAGATAACCCCATTAAAAAACTGGAAAATCTTTGCCGATTTGAATTATCGCTTAGACAATAGCGAAAATGATATCTTAAAATTGCCCGGAACAATTTATGGTATTGACGGCACAACATATCTAGTCAACAGGTCAGAATATAACATCCCGCTTGGAGGAAGTTTCGAACGCCGGATGAACAATAACAATTATCTAACACCAAACATCTATACAAACTACAAACTCACTGTTGACAAACATAATTTTGACTTAACAGCTGGATTTCAACAGGAGGTAAATACTTTCAAGGAGATCTATACCTCTGCAAGCGATCTGATCAGTTTTGACCGCCCGGGCATTGACCTGTCTACAGGAACAAAAAACAGCAAGGAAGCCCGTAACCATTGGGCTACCCGGGGTATGTTTGCACGTTTAAATTACAATTTCGATCAGAAATACCTATTAGAACTCAATGGCCGATACGATGGTTCGTCACGCTTTGCAGCTGGGCATCGCTGGGGATTTTTCCCTTCGATATCAGCGGCATACAATATGAGCGAAGAATCTTTTTTCAAAGATAATATTTCCTGGATCAATCAACTAAAAATAAGAGGATCCTATGGCTCTCTGGGAAACCAAGCCGGTGCCGGTCTTTATGCTTACTCCGAAAATATGAGCATTGTAGTCCCTGGAGCTAACGGTGCAGGAGGGCGTTATTATTTTCAAAATGGCCGTGAAAGTTATATAAACGCACCGGGGGCATTCAATCCCCTAATTACCTGGGAAAAAGTCAGAAGTGCCAACATTGGCCTCGATTTCACTTTATTGAAGTACCGATTGACAGGAACACTAGACCTCTACCAACGAAATACAAAAGATATGCTCGGGCCTTCCAGAGATGTTGCAGACCTCTTTGGAACGACACCTGCAAAAAGCAATAATGCCGATCTCCGAACGAGAGGCTGGGAACTCAATGTAAAATGGCGAGATAAAATTGCCGAGGATTGGAGCTACAATCTAGGCATCATTCTTTCCGATTACCAGTCAATGGTGACGAAATACCAAAATCCAACCAAATTTGACCCTAGCGGACAATGGTATGAAGGTAAAATGTCCGGTGAGATTTGGGGATACCAGGCCAACCAGCTAATCCGTACTCAAGCAGAAGCCGATGAATACAATAAATTGGATCGGTCCTTTATATCTGCACGCAACTGGGTGCCAGGAGACGTGATGTACCTTGACATAAATAACGATGGTAAGATAAACAATGGAGCCAATCGTTTGGGTGATATGGGCGATATTTCCATTATTGGGAACAGTACTCCCCGCTATAGCTATAGTTTCTCCGCAGGATTGAATTGGAAAGACCTTTCGATGAACATGCTTTGGCAAGGAATCGCTAAACGAGATTTTAGTCCTGGATTTGCAGATGCCTACTTTTGGGGATCGGGTGCATTGGCACAGGTAACTGTATTCAAACAACATCTCGACTATTTCTCTGAAAGCAATCCAAATGCCTATTACCCGAATCCGTACGCCTCACCTGCAGGTGCAATAAATTCCTACATCAATAAAACACAGCTAGCCTCTTCACGCTATCTGCAAAATGCAGCCTATCTACGCCTCAAAAATCTGACATTAAGCTATAGTCTGCCGAAGAATCTGATCCAACGCTGGAAGTTTGATCGCTTAAGCGTGTTTGTCAGTGGCGAAAACTTACTGACATTCAGTGCCCTGGCCAAAATGTTTGATCCCGAAACCATAGAAGGCGGATCTGGCATGGGCAAGATCTATCCATTAAGCAAAGTCTATTCCTTCGGTTTAAATCTTAACTTTTAACTAGCAGTCATGAAATTAAAAAAATTCACATATATCGTTTTGGGACTCACTTGCAGTTTGTTGGTAGCCTGCAATAGCAATTTTTTGAATCGGGAACCCTTAGATCAATTATCCACTAGCGGGAGTCTAGCATCAACCAACGAACTGCGATTATATATCAACCAGTTTTATCAAACCCTCCCCAACCACCCGAGCACAACTGGCGGAAATGGTATTGCATTTGAAGATGCCAAAACAGATAATATGATTTTTACCAATGTCGACAATCGCTTAAATGGACAGTTGACCGTATCAAATGCAACATCTATCAGTGAGTATACACAGATCAGATCACTTAATTTTTTCCTCAAACAATCCTCTAATGCAAAAGGAAACCAATCCGAAATAAACAGATATCTCGGTGAGGCCTATTTTTTCAGAGCTTGGTACTATTTTGAATTGGTTAAAAAATATGGCGATGTAACCTGGGTCAACCAGCTGCTAAATTCAGAAGATGAATCTACCTTTTTGGCACGTGATAGCCGAATTGTTATTGTAGACTCCATTCTTAATGACCTCGACCGATCTGCTACACTGCTACCTACGCAGTCGACCAATACCAGCATGCGTATTCACAAGGACGTTGCATTAACGCTCAAATCGCGTGTAGCACTCTATGAAGGTACTTGGCAACGTTATCACAAATTAAAAGCAACTCCGTTTTTCACGACAACAGTGAGTGAAAGCAAAATTAAAGATTATTTGACTCAAGCCCGTGATGCCGCAAAAGAGATCATTGATGGCAATCGATGGAAAATATATAGTACCGGCAAATACAACGATGACTACCGGAACATGTTCAATACGGCCGATCTCTCAACAAATAGTGAGGTCATGCTTTACCGCCGCTACAACCCTGCCGAAAATATCGGTCACGGTGTATCCAAATATTTATCTACTGGAGGTGGTGATATCGGACTGACACAGAGCTTAGTCAGTGATTACCTTACTATAGATGGAAAGCCATTTGTCGGCACCTTGCAAAACAGTATGCAACAAGTCTATGGTCAAGACATGCTGCCAACAGTCCGTGACCCACGCCTATCGCAAACAGCGGTATTACCACAAGCACCTTTACGTCCTGATGCGGTAGCAGCCAACTTCCCTCCGATCAACCAGAGTGGATTTAATCGTTCAACTACTGGATATCCAATGTATAAATATGTTGAATACACAAATCTCTCAGCGGTTACCGATGATGGTATGAGCGCGGCACCCGTAATCTATTTCCGTTATGCCGAAGTATTGCTAAATTATGCCGAAGCCCTTGCCGAACTGAAAGAAGATCCCACTAAAATAGTTCAGGCCATACACCCCCTTCGTGCGCGATTGAATTTGCCCGATATGGATTTTGACCGTGAATATAATACCGCAGCAAGCTATCCATTTTCAACGTTAGACAAATATATTCAGGCTGTACGCCGCGAGCGACGTGTAGAGATGGTTGCGGAAGGCCAGCGTTTACAAGATATTTTCCGTTGGGCAGCAGCTGACCAGCTCATTGTCGGAAAACGTCCTTTAGGCATATTGTTCATTGGCAGCAATATTGCGCAAGAAAATACGAGCACGGGATTTTATAAAGATAACCTGCTTTACTACGATAATGCTCCTGCAGGCAAAAGCATCAACTTTTTTCTTTCCGGAAATCCGGGAGACGCCTATAGATATATGGATCCCTATAAAAGTGTATTGCCTTCAGGCTACAAATTTAGGGTAGAACGGGATTACCTGCTACCTATCCAACAACGAATGATCGAGTTGACAGGTGGAAAATGGAAACAAAATCCCAATTGGTAAAAAGTACAGGCAAAAATTAAATAGCAAAAAAAATGAAGACAGTTAAATTGACTACAAAAAATATTTTTTTCTTATGTTGCGTTGTTCTATTATTCTTATTTAACGCATGTAAGAAGGAAAACCTTCCCGTCAAACCGCAGCCTGGCCCCTTTAGCGTAAGCAGTACATTGACGGCAGAAGTTAGCAAATCTGCGAATACCTATACACTTACTATCGATGGTCATACAAATGGCTGGTGGATCACCCTACCCGACAATGTCCAGTGGTATACCGTTGAACGCAAATATGGCTCCGGAAACGTAACTCAAAAAATAACGATAAAAGCCAACGACAGTGGCGCCGATCGCCAGGGATGGGTAAAGATCAGCTCCACCTCAAAAGAAGAAACAACAATCAATTTTAAACAGAAAGCACAATGAAACTAAAAACGCTCTTATTTCTATTTTTATTACTTCCGCTATTTAAATATGCTTCTGCGCAAAAAAGGCCGAATATTGTCATTATTATCTCGGATGACCATGCCTATCAGACGATTGGAGCCTATGGATCGAAATATGGGAAAACGCCGCAGATAGACCGCATCGCGGATCAGGGGGCGATATTCAAAAATGCGTTTGTCAATAATTCCATCTGTGGCCCCTCGCGCGCTACGCTGCTGACCGGAAAATACAGCCACAAGAATGGTTTCAAAGATAATGAAACCTCCGAATTCGACTTCAGCCAGGATCTCTTTGTGAAGCAATTACAAAAGGTTGGTTATAATACAGCTTGGGTCGGTAAAATCCATTTGGGAAACAAATTGCAAGGCTTCAACTATTATGATATTCTTGTTGGTCAGGGCACCTATTTTAATCCAGATTTTATCAGTAAACAGGGTCGGAAACAAGTTACAGGCTATGTATCTGATATCGTGACCGAAAAAGCAATGAACTGGCTAGATACCGTAGACTCCAACAAACCTTTCTGTTTGGTCATCGGTCATAAGGCAACACACCGTACATGGATGCCAGACCCCAAAGATTTTGGCACCTATGATACTGTAAATTTTACGCTACCAGAAACTTTCTATGATAATTACCAAAGCAGAGAAGCGGCAGCGCTGCAAGAAATGTCTATTGATAAGGACATGAAGATGGGCTATGATCTAAAGATGTTCAAATCATTGGAAGACATGATGGCTGACGGCAATTTCAAACGGATGAATCAAGCCCAAAAAGACAGCTATATCGCCTATTACCGTCCTATTTATGAAAAGCTAAAGCAGGATAATCTGACGGGAAAACAGCTTGCCGAATGGAAATTCCAACGTTATATGATCGATTACCTTAATACAGCTCAGTCGATGGATCGCAATATTGGCAAAGTACTGGATTATCTGGACCAAAAATCACTGACTGAGAATACCATTGTCATCTATCTTTCCGACCAAGGTTTCTACATGGGCGAACATGGTTGGTTTGACAAACGCTGGATGTACGAGGAATCGTTTCGCACACCATTGGTCATGCGCTATCCAGCTCTAGTGCATGCGCATTCAACCATTGACGCGAAAGTTGTCAATGCCGATATCGCACCTACATTATTGGAACTCGCCGCCGTCAAGAAACCTAAAGATATGCAGGGCGAGTCTTTTGTCCATGTACTGAAAAATAACAAGGAGGAGCATCGCAAGGACTTATTCTATCATTACTTTGAAAATGGAGAACACGCCGTGAGCCCACATTTTGGGGTGCGGGATGACCGCTATAAATTGATCCGCTATTATAAACGTGTAGAAAACTGGGAACTATTTGATCTCGAAAAAGATCCACAGGAGCTCCACAATGTATACACCGATCCTGCATACCGCGGCATCGTCAAAATGATGAAAAAGAAACTTGTCAAGCAAATGCGCAAATTTGATGACAAAGAGGCCGAAGCGATTTATCGTGTAAATATCGACCGTAAATAGAAAGTTTAGCAAAAAAAGAGGTTATCTGATGAATCAGACAACCTCTTTTTTTGCTAACAAACCTATTATGCTTTAGCGCCTTAGCTACTGCTTGCCCAGGTTATTTGGTGCTGCCCTCCAACAGCGCATTGACGCACCACATATAAGCCGCCTGCCCGTGGTAATCGCCGGTATGGCGGGGACGGTCATAATAATACTGCTTATCATTCTTTTTATTGGTACCCACACAGATTTCCGACACTGCTCCCTGATCGTCTACATATTTCGCGAGTGCCAGCCAAGCTTTGCGGGCAACGGGACCGTACTGTTTCTCCCCTAGCCAGCCCTGTTTCACCCCCGATATGATCGCATAAGCAAACATCGCTGAACCCGAGGTTTCGGCCCAGCAGTCTGCTTGGTCGATCAGCTGATTCCACATACCACTCTTGCGCTGCTGTTTCTTCAAGCTTTTCATCATCGTCAGATACCCCTTTAATATACGCGGCCGATTCGGGTGGTCCTGTGGAAGCATGCGCAGCAATTCGGTCATACCCGCGGCCATCCAGCCATTGCCTCGCCCCCAGTAGTAAGGAACATCTGGTGCATGATAGAACAATCCATTGGGACGCTGCAGCTCATCCAGATAAAGCACCATTTCCCGAGCCGCACGGTCCAGGTATTCGGCTTTGCCAGTTGCTTTAAAAGCAGCGGCCTGCACGATGGTGATCATGTACATATCGTCGATCCAGAGACGCGTCTGCCAGGAGTATCCTTTTTGCGCCCAGTCCTTGGCTTCCTGACTGGCATTTTGTGGAAGCTCCCATTGTGTGTCGGCATAGGGCAAGCCCAGGTCGAGATAACTTTTCTCTTTGGTCAGCTGATAAAGCCGCAAAGGGAGGCTACCGAACATATTCAAATCGACGTGGTTTTTAATGGGCAGCAGCTGCGGCTCACTTGCCGTTAATTTGGAGAACCGCTCCTCCATGGCCTGCATCAACTCCTGATCGCCCGTTAAATGCGCATAATTAATGGCACCCGTCCAATAGAAAGTCTCAGGATAACTGATCCATTTCCCTGCATGCAGCATATGTTTGCCCGCAATAAAGCGGTGTGCAATGCGATGGCCGATCTCCTTGGGGTCTGCCCCAGTAGGAAAATTTGCCAGATCTGTTTGTGCACTTAAAAATTGAATCGGGAGAAACAATAAAAACAAAAAGATTTTCTTGATCATACGAACTGGTTTAATATAATTACAAACTGGTTTTTTAGTATAAAATACGGTGTTTAAAAAATCCCGAGCCGATGGTCGCAAGTGAACATCGGTTCAGAACCTCTTGGACGGGCTATTCTGCTTTGGCTTCATCCGCTACGGCGTCCTCCCATTTATCCCAGACGGGAGTAGTGGGATCATAACCATCGTAGCCGTAATTTTGCTTTAGTTGCCCTTTGATATTGGATGTAATCGCGACATTGGGGATCGGCCAGTACATATTCTTTTTATCCATCGTGTATTTGATATCACTTAGCCCGGTCGCATTGACATGAATGACCCCTTTGTTGTAGAGGCTATAATGTATAATGCGCTGGTACCAGTAACTTCCGCCACTGGCATCTGTGCCGCTCTGCTTATCGAAATTGTCCAGGTTGTACGCATTTCCCCATTCATCCGGTTTACCACTACGTGCCAGGCAGAGGGACACCCGCTTTAATTCCACATTGCGCCACTCCTCCCAGTAAAGTTCACGAGCCCTTTCGTTCATAATATCCCCGATGCTTACCGATCCCTGATAGAGCTCTGTACATTTTGCGCGCTGACGGACAGCATTTAAATCATCTTTTATTGTTCCATCGGCCGGATTGATATAATATTTCGCTTCCGCGCGCAGGAGGTAAGCCTCCGCCAGGCGATACAGGTACCAGTCGGCGATTCCCCCATTGGTGGCCCCCCGTGAACCGTCTGAACCGCTGATATTGGATTCACTTACGGGATCATCTAGGAAAAATTTATAGTGGGGCACATCGTACCAACGGCGAATGGTGTCGCTGCAGAGGAGTTTGCCCGTTGTGGGATCTTTCAGTGTGACCGGTTTCCCAAAATCTTTGGAAGCCTTATTGTTTACCATGTAATCTTCCATACGTACCCAGTTTCCCACCTTGGAACTGTGGCGCAGGTCGCCTTCATCCTGCTTGCCATTGACAGACCACAGCCCCTGAGTCTGGAAGGACGTAGGGCGGAAAGTCGCAATCCCGCGGCCAAAGGCCCGCATGTAGTCATATTTTGCATTGTAATCCCCACTGTTCCGCTTTATATTCAACAAGGCCTGTTTACCATCCGTTGTCTGTATCCGGCTGTCAAAGACAAAGGGATATAAGATCCGCATGGTCAGCATTTTTACGAAAGACTCCGCATCGGCACCGCGGTTGGGCATCCCCATGATCACCTCCCGGTTGCTGGCAATCAGTTTGTTTTCAGGGCGGTGCATATCCCAGATGACGTTACGTGTAATGGGCCAGGTCTGCGCCTCCCCTCCATCGTTAAAGGTTCCGAAGCTTTCAGTCATCAAAGCGTAGCCCGACTGGTCAATTAGGATATCCGTCTGCTCTTTGGCTTTCTGATACTCGCCTATGGCCAAGTAACATTTTGCCAGCAGCATGCGGCAGGCCCCCTTATTGATCAGACCGATCAGGTTCATATTTTTCTGATCAGGCACCCATTGCACAGCAAACTCCATGTCCTTGGTAATCATCTGCAAAATGGCATCACGCTTGGTGCTTCGGTAATTTTGCTTGGGCACATCGATGATGGTCGTCACCAAAGGCACGTCGCCGTATTCAAAGACCAATGCCATATAGCGAAAAGCCCGATGGAAATAAGCGCGACCTTTGTAGGCATTTCTATCCTGCTCGCTCAAGGTCTGCACCTGGTCCACATATTTGATAATGGTATTAGCATAACTGATCCCTTTGTAGGTTTCATCCCACAAATACCAAAGGCTGTTGGAGCGGTCGAGGTTCTGGTGCGTCGAGTTGTCACTTGTTGGAGTCAGCATGTTGGCCACATCCGCCATCATGCTGCGTTTATCAGTATTGCTGGCCACCATCAGTTCGGAGAAAATATACTCCGTGCCCAAGGTCAGCATTTCGTTATTGTCCGTGGCCCAATAACCCTTGAGGTGACGGTCGCAGATAGCCATGGCCGACAGCAGGCCCGATTCGGTGTTAAAAGTTTCGTTGGGTATATAAATAGACAACGGATCAGGCTGCAGAAATTCTTTCGAGCAGCTACTTATCGCTAGCGTACTAGCGAGCAAAAAAGCGACACCCCTGCTTATGGTTCTGGATTTATTTATTGTATGGTTCATGTACATCACAATTAATCAGGTTATAAAGATAAATTCACACCGAAGGTAAAGACCCGTGAGGCCCATCCGCTCGGGTTATTACTAGGATGGTACGTCTCCGGATCGCCGTATTCCCAGTCTTTGGTCCAGGTGGCCACATTGCGCACCGTACCATACAGCTTCACCCGGTTGAGGTTATATTTGGAAGTCAGGGCTGTCGGCAGCGTATAGCCCACGGAGATATTGTCGAGCCGAATAAACGAACGGTCGTACAGCCGTTGTGCACCCTCCGCTCCGATGGGTCCCTTAGCCTCAATGCGGCCATAGCGATCTGTAGGATTGTCCGGTGTCCAATATTCCTTTGCCGGCAGATTGGCCAGCCCATAGGCCATCCGTCCACCATCATCGTCGTTGTTCAGGTAATTGCCGGATAAGCTTTTATGCCCCATGTAGGAATAGATATTAAACGAAAAGCTGAGGTCTTTCCAAAGGGTAAATTCATTGCGCATCGACCAACGGAAACGCGGATCCGTCTGCCCCAGAAAGACTTTATCTTTATTATTGTACACAGGTTTTCTGCTGTCCCCATTGACCACATCATCTGCCGAATACACATTGGCCACTTTCGGATCGCCGGGAGCCTGCCCATATTTGGCGGCTTCGGCAGCTTCATTGGCCTGCCAGATGCCCGTGACATGGTAATCCCAGATCGCGCCAATGGGCTGCCCGATAAACCAGCCGTTCGAGATCTCATCCATTTCCTTGCGGCCAACCACGCTTCCGCTGGCATCCAGCACATCTTCGTAGTTGTTGTACAAATGCACGATCTGGTTTTTATTATAAGAAAAACTGAAGGTGGTAGACCATTGCAGCTTTTCCTTTTTCAGGTTGACGGTATTTAAGGTCAATTCAATCCCCTTGTTGTCCACCTGTCCCAGGTTGGTGGTAATGCTGCTGAATCCTGTAAAATTGGGCAGCTTCTGTTCCATGATCATGTCGTGGGTCTGCATCAGGTAATATTCGAGGGTACCCGAAATGCGGTTTTTTAGGAATCCAAAATCCAGTCCAAAGTTCCAGGCTGTAGTTTTTTCCCATTGCAAGTTCGGGTTAGCCAGGCGGTCGACCATCAGGTAGCGGTATTGGACCAGTTCACCCGCTGAGTTGAGGTAACCATGCATCTTGCCACTGCCCGAATACAGGTTGGCGAGCGCCAAATTGGGATCTGCCAGCTGCCGATTTCCATTTTTACCGTAGGAAACACGCAGCTTGCCATAATCCATTACATCCGTCCATTTGAAGAATTTCTCTTTGGTAAAATTCCAAGCCAGGGCCACAGAGGGGAAAGTAGCATAAGGATTGGACGTTCCAAAAGCCGAATAGCCATCCCGGCGGATAGAAGTTGTCAGCATATAGCGGTCATCGTAGGAATAAAATAAACGGGCCAGCAAAGCATCCGCTGTCTGATGGGTATCGTAACTATCAAAGGTGCTGTTTTCCTTTGATCCATTTTTGGTATTGTGAAAGCCAAGTGCATCCGAAGGTAAAATATTGCGTGCTTCAATGCGGTCTTTCCAGGACTGCTGTTCCTCCGCCTCCTGCACCAAGGTTACCATCAGGCGATGCTTGTCCGCAAAGGTCTGTTCCCAGCTGATGGTGTTGTTGAGCGACCAGTCGAAACGTTTGGTCTGCTCGCGGTTCGCACCCCGGTCCGCAGGATTAGAACCTGGCAGTTCGGCCGACATAAAGTAACGGTCGTGGAAATACTGCAGGCGCGGTGAAGCGTTAAAGGAATAAGTAATGTTAAAGGGTAGTTTTATTTTCGCATTGAAAATGGAATTGAAGACCGTATAGCCCTTGTCCAGCTCCAGGTATTTCCGCTGAAAATCATAATTATAACCCCGCTGGCTGAACTGCTCACTGAGCGGATATTGTAAAGGGTTACCGTCGGCATCGGCATAATCCGCATAAGGGCTATTGCGCAATGTCTGGTCTATATCGATGTCCATATTGCCGTCGGAGCGATCCTGAAAATTTACATTGGCCCCCAACTCCAGCCAGTTGGTCACATGCGCGTTGATTTTCATATTTGCCCGCACAGCCTTGTAGGTATCACTGACAACAGCTCCCTCATTTTTAAGATAGCCCATAGACAGGTAATAATTGACCCTATCGCTCGCACCGCTGATGCTCGCGTTGTAATCCTGGTTAAAGCCCGTGCGGAAGGTATGATCGGCCCAGTCAACCGTTTTCCCGTCCAGAAAGTTCTGCAGGGCATTTCCCTGCAGGCCCAAGCGGCGGCCCCAGATGCTCCGATCAGACTCCCCGTTCTCATTGGTCGACTGCGCGCGCCAGGTATCCAGCGATAAAGACGAAGGCAGCTCACCGGGATTAAGGTAAAAGCCATAAGGTACGGTGAGGTTGCCGTTATCGTCCCGCGTCTGATAAGCTTCATATATTCCCGTTGTCGGATTGATGCCATAGGTATTTTTGGTATACCAGTCCTCGCGGTGCTGCAAGTAAGCTTCTGGGCTGAATCTTTTGCGGTATTCGCTCAGTTGCGTTGCGCCGGCATTCATGGTCATATTGATCGTCGGTTTACCCTGTTTCCCTTTTTTTGTACTGATGATAATCACACCACTAGCCGCTTTCGAACCATAGATAGCCGCAGCCGAAGCATCTTTTAGCACATCAATCTGCTCGATGTCATCCGGATTTATTTCAGAAAGCTCACCGTAGAAAATCATACCATCGAGCACCAGCAAGGGGTTGTTGTGCCCGCTGTTGCTATCATAGACCGAACGTTTACCCCGCACTTCAATGGAGCCGCCGCCTTTTGCCGAGGCATCGTAACCAATATTCAGTCCTGCCGAGCCGCGGAGGATATCCTGTACGGTTTTGGGGTTTTCATTAGCGATGCGGTCCGGATGGATCTGTGTCACCGAACCCGTCAGATCCTTTTTGCGCATGGTACCATAGCCCACCACCACCACTTCGTCCAGTTCATCCGTCGCCGAACTGAGGATCACATTGACGACCTTGGCCGGTGTAAGGTCAATTTCCTGGCTCCGGTAACCCAAAAGTTTAAATACCAGCTTTTTTGCACTGATAGGCACCGAAATAGCATAGGTACCATCAGCCTTTGAGGCTGTACTGACCTTGCTGTCCAATACGCTAACTGTCACGGAGGCCAGGGGTTGACCATTGCCATCCGATATTTTACCTGTGATTTCGCGATTCTGTACCGTCCCCTCTGCCGCCGATACAAGGGGTACATTGGCTTTTAATGTAGCGGCAGGACTAGCCAGAGCCACCAGGCAGAGCAGACAAGAACAGGGTATCCATTTGCCGGCGCTAAAGCTATAAAAGCGGTTTTGTTTTAGTTTACAATTGTTTCTCATAAAGAAATATTCACTATTAGTGATTTAGTAATTTTATAATTGGCTTCCTTTGATAAAGGAATTTTAACTGTAAAAGTGAATATTAGCAATTAGAAAAACAGAACTAGTTCGTATCAAAAAAGTGCTATTTTGTCTCAATAACACGATTTTCGATATAAAAAATGGGTAAGAGTATGAGGAGGTGATCGAAACTAGGCGAAGATTCCTAAAAATCACTAGCAGGTGAAATTTAACTACAACGTTTTCGTAATTTAACTATAACGTTTTCGTATTTTTTATATTACAAATTTCCATAGCCAAAAAATCCATCCTTTTTAAAAGTGTAGTTCTTTTTTTTGCAGGGCGCAAAGCGATGGGGTCAGTTACCATTAAACATCACAGGACAGCGGTATCTTTTCGGATATACCAGGCAACAACACGATGGTCCTGAAGGATCAAACGGGTAAATCCGTCAGCTTCAATTTTATCCCCGATAAGAAAAGAAAGATTTTATTGTTAAAACTCAATCAACTCTTATGGCAAAAAGACTGAGTTGCCCCCCTTACAGGTCTTCAACTTTTAGTTCTAACAAAAACAAAATCTTCATCGAAGTAAATTAGTTTCCTATCCTTTAGCAGTTTGGATTTTATGCATATTAAATTTACATTTGACACATCTACTGCAATAGAATACTAACAAATTTGAACGATTACCAAGCTATATCGGATATTGAACTGCTTCATCTTGCTGCACAGGATGATCAGACTGCTTTCGCTGAATTGTTTAACCGCTACAAAGTTTCGATCTTCCAGCATGCCTTTTTATTTTATCAAGATTATGATAAAGCACAGGATGTGGTTCAGGAACTTTTCTTAAAACTTTGGCAAAAACGGACTGATATCAACGTGCAATCATCATTGAAGGGTTATATCCATAAAGCAACCCGCCATCTTATCCTTAACCAGCTTGCGCATGTCGAAGTTGTGGAAAAATTTAACAGCTATTACCTCGACGCCCATTCTGAGGGGGTAAATGAAGTCGAAGAAAAACTGCAGGAGAAAGAACTTCTCGAGATCCTACAGCAAAAAATTGACTCCATGCCCAGAAAGATGCAGAAAATTTTCAAGATGAGTCGTGAGGAAGAGCTTTCCCATAAGGAAATCAGCGAGAAACTGAACATCACTCCAAAAACAGTCAGACAACAGATATACAATGCCTTACTCTTATTAAAGAGCAATCTGAAATATCTTTTTTTATTTTTTTTCCATTAATCTAAAATTTATTTGAGACAATCATCCCTTTGACCTGTCTTATAATCAAAGGGGAAAATTACGCCGCCCAAAAAAATGGATAAACACGAATTACAAGATCTATTAGCACGCTACACATCCAACTCACTTACAACAGCTGAGCGGGAACGTCTTTTTTCCTATTATAATGAACTTTTGTCCAAAAATTCACTTGATGATCTCGACGAAAGCTTGCTACACGAAAAACTGAAGCAGATCGATCTCAGCAAGATAACAGCACTTGATAAAACCCATCGGCCCACCCGTTGGAAGTATGCAGCAGTTGCTGCAGCTTCCCTTCTGCTGTTTGCCTTTTTGGGCAAGGTATTGTGGCATGAGGCTGCCCAAAACAAAACCACCGCCAAAGCAACCGAGCGTATTTTGATGGTACCAGACAGAGCCTATGCCCTGTTGCCTAATGGCGATAGTATTCTCCTTGAAGGTCATGGCGAAAATTTAAAGGAGCGCTTAGACAACAAACTCACAAAAGCAGAAAAAACGCAGCTCATCACGATCCGTACTCCGCGTGCTGGCAGGTATAATTTTGTGCTGCCCGATGGCTCCAAAGTATGGCTCAATTCGGCCTCTGAGCTCCGCTATCCTTCCGCCTTTGACAGTCTTGGCCGCGAAGTACAACTCGAGGGCGAAGGTTATTTTGAAATTGCAAAGTTGACCCGCAACAACCTTAGGGTACCATTCCGTGTACAATCGCGCGATCAGGAAGTGAACGTTCTCGGAACAAAGTTCAATGTCAACAACTATGCAAATGAGCTGAACTGTACAACGACCCTCGTTGAAGGTTCAGTCCGTGTAACCAACAAAAAAGACAACAAGCAGATTCTGTTAAAACCCGATGAACAATTAAAATTGACCGGTTCGGAATCTACACTGCAGCAGGTCGACGCTACAGAATCCATAGGCTGGAAAGATGGTGTGCTCGTACTCGATAAAATGGACTTTCCGGAAATAGCCCGCATCATCGAACGCAACTATGACGTCAATTTTGTCGGATCCCTACCAAAGGGCTTTAAATTAAATGGTGAACTGCAGACCAATGTTGATCTAAAAGAATTATTGAAATCGCTTGAACTATATACCAACGTAAGATTTAATATAAATGGGAGGAATATTATGATAAAAAACTAAACTAACCCTGCCCTAAAAAAAACAGGGATGTTTGCCCATCCCTGCCATTAACATTAGGCATCACTCTTTTCGAATTCAAAAATTACTAACCTAATCATCAAATGTATGAATAATCCAGTTGATACTAAACGTTGGGGTGGATCTTTATACCCCGATTTTTGTAAAAACTACAGTATTTTACCTAAATCTTTACTAAAAATGCGTTTGGCCGCTTATCTTGTATTGGGAACAAGTCTACAGTTGTCCGCCAATACCTATGCCCAAAAAGTAAATCTCAAGTTTGAAAAGAGCTCTCTTGAAACTGTATTCAAAGAAATCCGGAAACAGAGTGGTTATTCTTTTTTGTATAACAATGAGTTACTAAAAAAAGGACAGAAAATTTCAGTGCATCTTTCCAATGCGAATGTGGAGCAGGCACTTGATATTTTACTCAAGGACCAGCCGTTGGAATACCATATCAATGGCAAAATCATTTCGTTGGTACCGAAGGCTGGCCCGATCAAAAGTACAGGCAATCCTTCCTTCACAACAACCGTACAGCGGAAATTAAATGGTTACGTCAGAAATGAAAAAGGCGAACCGCTGCAGAATGCCACGGTTTCGCTCAAAGGAACGCCAGTATCCACTTCGACAAACGGCAGCGGTTATTTTGAGCTGAACAATACTCCTGCTAAAGGCTCTTTGCTCATTTCTTATGTTGGCTATCAAACCCAGGAAATTTCCATTGCGGCCGATCTCGACAACATCAAGCTCGCTCGCGAAACAAAGGCTTTGGCAGAAGTCGTCGTCAGCACCGGTTTTCAAACGATCAATGCCGAAAGAGCAACCGGTTCTTTCGGACGTGTTTCGCAGGAGCAGATCGAAAAACCGAGCACCAATATTGCACAACGTATTATTGGGACCACGGCGGGAGTTCAGGCAACGCTGGATGTGGACGGAAATCCGCGCTTTGAAATCCGTGGACAGACCAGCTTAAATATCCGGGATGCTGCCGGGAACCTCACAGCCAATGCCTCGCCCTTGGTTGTGGTGGATGGCTTTGCCATACAGGGTGATTTCAAGTCCATCAATCCCAACGATGTAGAGAGTATCAACATCCTCAAAGATGCGGCAGCCGCATCCATCTGGGGAGCCCGCGCTGCCAATGGCGTCATTGTCATTGTCACTAAAAAAGCCCGGCAAGGAACCCCGCTCCGGGTTGACTTTCAAGCCTTCACCCGGATAGGCCAAAAATTTGACCTGTCGTATGTCAATCCGCTGGCCTCTTCCAAAGAGACCATCGACTATGAAAAAATGGCTTTCAATAAATGGAGTGCAGTAGAGAACTCGGGCTCCCTGGAATCTAACTATGATAAAGCCTGGTCACAGGGACTTGTCGCATTGAGTGAAAACCACCTGGGCTTTCTCTCCGATACGGAGCGCGATGCCCAACTTGCACGGCTGTCTACACTCGACAATCGCCAGCAGATCAAAGATCTGCTCCTGGCAGCTCCCGTCAGCCAGCAGTACAACCTCAGCATGCAGGGTAGCTCGGGCCGGATGAACAACCTATTCTCCCTGATGCACGAGCGCAACCAGTCTAATTTTCAGGAAACCAAAAACCAGAAATATATGCTGAACTACCGGACATCCGTCAATCTCTTCAGCTGGCTTGACTTCAATGCATCTACCATGCTGCAATATAATAACTACGACAAAAACGGTGTGACATTGGCCGATATCCAGGGCCTTTCGCCCTACGATATGCTGACTAATACAGATGGTTCCTTTACCAATATCAGCCAATATTACTGGCCCCTTATGGAGCGATCTGTTCCCATGGACAAATTTCCATACGCTGACTGGACCTACAACCCGGCGCGGGAAATCCATGCGCAAAACAAAACTTCAAAGGAGCTGAATGCACGTTTTATGGGCGGACTGACGTTCAAACTCATGAAAGGCCTGTCGTTCGACACCAAGCTTCAATATGAACTTTTTAATACCAACAACCGTTATCTCTACAACGAAGATTCCTTCTATGTCCGTAAAAAGGTAAACGAGGCGACCAGCTGGGATACCAAAACAGGTACATTAGTTCCCAATTTGCCGAAGGGCGGAATTATCGAACAACCTTTAAGCAGTCCAAGCCAATGGAATCAGGTACGTATACATGCCTATAGTTTCCGTAACCAGGTCAACTTCAACCGTACCTTTAATGGAAAGCATGAAATCAATGCTATTGCGGGATCCGAAATCAGCAACCAGGTGTCGGAGCAATTCTACCACCCCACCGTGTTTGGCTACAACGATGCGACCTTAGCCGTCGGTTCATTTCCGAATGGCCCTGGGGGAACATTTGCACCCATCAAAGACTGGATGGGTAAAAATCAGACTTTTACTTACAGCAATGCCTTTGGCTACCGAACGGAACGTTTCTTTTCCCTTTACGGAAATGCGGCTTACACCTACCTGAATAAGTACACCCTTTCGGGAAGTATACGTACAGACGCCTCCAATATGATCACCGACGACCCTGCCTATCGCTATGCACCATTCTGGTCTTTGGGAGGATCCTATCAGATCAAACGCGAAAACTTTATGCAGGCTGTAAACTGGCTGGACAAATTAAATCTTCGGTTGACATATGGCTTTAACGGTAATGTGGACCGGTCTACATCATTCCGTCCACTGGTGGCTTTGGGCACCCTGCCCAATATCTATACCAACGATAATACCGCGCGAATTTCAAGCTATGGAAATCCTTCCCTTCGTTGGGAACGTACAGGCACCTGGAATGCGGGTATCGATTATTCCTTATGGCAGGGCAAACTCTACGGAAAGATCGACGTATACAACAAACAGGGAAAAGATCTGATCGCCGAGCTCTCCATTCCCGCCATCAATGGCGTCACCAAGCAAAAACTCAACAATGCCGAAATCAACAACAGAGGTATTGAACTGGAGTTTGGAACGACCCTGCCCCTGAAAGGCTCGGACATCACCTGGCGCGGAAACCTCAACTTCTCCTACAACAAAAACAAGGTAACCAAATTATTTGTAGCTAACTACGTTGCTTATGATCTCTATGGCTATGGGCAGAATTACGGAGCCTATGTACAGGGTTATGATGCCAATTCGATGTGGATGTTCGACTATGCAGGGGTGTATAATAAACAACCGATGGTTAATGGCGCCAATGGGGACCGCTATGATTTCGGGGCCTGGTCTCCGGGCGACGGCCGCGATTACCTGGTCAATGTCGGAACACGCGTAGCACCTTATACCCTTGGTTTCAGCAATACATTCGATATCTATGATTTCAGCCTGTCTTTTATTCTTACCGGGAAATTGGGCCATGTATTCAAAACCCTGCCCTTCGATTATCCTGCTGTAGGCTACGACCGTCTGCTGCCAAACAAAAAACTGAGCGATGTCATGAACGGCGATCCCAATCAGATCGTTCCGCTACCGCTCAATGACATCGAGCCGCGTTATTATTTCTGGGACCGTTATACCCAATATCTAAGCTATCTATCGGCCAATGCCTCACATCTGCGCATGCAGGAAGTAAACGCCAGCTACCGTCTACCGACAA
Source organism: Sphingobacterium sp. (assembly GCA_031286695.1). Taxonomy (GTDB): domain Bacteria; phylum Bacteroidota; class Bacteroidia; order Sphingobacteriales; family Sphingobacteriaceae; genus Sphingobacterium. The sequence goes on from JAITTY010000005.1 coordinate 220,853, forward strand.
AAAAATGGAGTATACTGAAAAAGAGCGATGCCATGGTCTATATACAGGGAAATGATCTTTTCACCGTGCTGTTCAACAAACAGGGTGAGGATCCTGAATTCCCTTTGGGTACGATGAAGCCACGCCCGCGTTTTACTTTTGGATTTAAGGTCGGATTTTAAGCCTAAAACAATGAACAACATACATAATCATATAAAAATCCTGGCTACACTTGCCGTATGCAGTAGCCTATTGCTATCCGGATGCAACAAATTTCTCGATGAGAAGCCTTCCAAGTCCAGCGATCTTGTGGTGACAACAACAGCTGAACTCGATGCACTATTGAATAATTACTCGACATTCTACCAAGAAGGAAACCGCACCACCATCTATGGTACCGACGACTACGGATTCACGAAGCAAATCTATGATGCGCGTCCCGGCACATTCAGTATGGCCGCCGTAGAGTTCGCCTTGTGGGATATCGACTTTGTGCAGGACGACACGCGGGAGAATTTTTGGAAAAATGAATATAACAAGATCTTTAATGCCAATATGGTGCTCGAAAATCTGGAAAAGGTAAGCGGCACCCAGCAGGATAAAGATCGGCTGCGCGCCGATGCACATTTTATCCGTGCCTATAGCTACCTCAATCTGGTCAACACCTATTGTCTTCCCTATACCGACGCCAATAAAAACGAGCTTGGACTTCCGATCAAGAACAGTACCTCATTTGACGAATCTGCTGTGCGCAAACCACTGGCCGAGGTATACCAACTGATCGAATCAGATCTGGCCGAAGCACAAAAGACAAGTAGCCCGCTGATCCAGTCTGGCAAGGCCAGACATTGGCGTGCCAATACTGCTGCCGTAAACGGCTTTGCTGCACGCTATTACCTGATTCGCAACAACTATCAGCTTGCATTAAACTATACCAATAAAGCGCTGGCCGAATACAGCACACTCGTTGACTACAACAAAGACATGCGTTATGGCCGCAGTTCGACCATCAGTATCAATACCGGCACGCCCGATGCGAAAGTCGTTACACTGCAATTTCCATACACGCACGACAACAACACCGATTTCACGGATATGATCCAATGGAAAGAATTTTTATATTTCCGGATGCTTTATCATGAGTCCTGGTGGTATGTACCGAGTCAGGAGCTGATCGATCTGTACGACCACGACCATGACTTACGTTACGAATACAACTTTGTTGAAGGCTACTCTTACGATCGCGGAATGACCAAACCGGCCTATGACTGGCTCGGCTATGTGTTCTTCTACAAAGACCGCATCCCTTCAGGCCCTACCGTGGCGGAAATGTTATTGATCAAAGCGGAGGCACATGCCCGATTAGGTCAAGTAACAGAAGCACTCAATGCCGTTAATCAATTGCGGGCCAAACGCTTGAAACCAGGCGCGTGGGTAAACCTGCAAGCCGGTGGCAAAGACGAAGCCATCAAGAAGATTCTGGAGGAAAGACGTCGCGAGCTCCCTTATACACAACGTTGGTCCGACATCCGCAGGTTCAACAACAACGACTATGCTGGGGATGATGTGGAGTTGAAACGTACCTTCTACCCCTATACCGTGTCAAATGTCAGTACAACAGAGCCGACCAAGGTTTACACACTCCCCAAACAATCGCGGCGATTTGCAGCACCGATCCCAAGGACGGAGCTAATTTCCAGTCAGGGCGCAATTGTACAAAACAGCTATTAAAAATCAGAAAAAATGAAAAAAACAATACTCGCAGGTTTGGCGGCACTTCTTAGTCTTTCAGCTTTCGCCCAACAGAAAATAACGTTTAAGGGTAAAGTGGAGGATAATCCATTGGGCTATACCGTATACCTGTACAATAATGTACTCGGTGTGACAGATTCGTCGAAAGTCGAAAACGGAAAATTTGAAATAGCTGTTCCATTTCAGCATCCAACAAGGTACCTCTTTTATTCAAGCTACGACATAAAAGTAAAGAAAGGGCATGTTCCTTTTGGTATTCTGATCGACAAGCCAATGACGGTAGACATTGCCCTCAAGTTGGCTGAAGGTTTTTCGACATCGAAGGTCAGTGGCTCAGCACCACAGGCCTTGTATGAGGAGTTAACGGAGCAATTGGAAAAAAGCCAGGACAAAGGTGCCCTATTAGCCGAATTTGTTTCGGCACATGCCCAGTCCTATGCGGCCGCTTTTGCCTTGGATAGACTCGGAGAATATCTCTCTGCAGAACAGCGTAAAACGCTCTATGACAAGTTCCCGAGCGCCCTCCAACAGAGCTATGAAGGAAAACGGATTGCCGACCGCATTAGTGGTGAACTTGGATCAAAAGTCGGCGGCATTGCGCCCAGCTTTATTTTGAAAGATCAAAACGACAAAGACGTATCGCTCGCACAATTCAAGGGAAAATATGTATTTTTAGACTTTTGGGCCAGCTGGTGCGGTCCATGCCGGGAAGAATTTCCCTTTATCAAAAAAGCTTATGCCAAATATAAAGGCAAAAACTTTGAAGTGATCGGCGTATCGACAGACAAAAATCACAAGGCTTGGATCAAAGCCATCAGCGACCTCGAATTGCCCTGGCAGCTGCTGATCGACAACCCGGGTGACAAAGCTATTGCCCTTTCAAAATATGCGGTATCGGTGTTACCTACCTCCTTTCTGATCGATCCAAATGGCAAGATCGTCGCCAAGGACCTGCGTGGCGAGCAGCTGGAAAAGGAACTGGACAAATTGCTAAAATAGCCGTAAAAGCAAAACAGTAAGAGCGGCTCGTAAACAGCAAAAGTAAAAAAGGTGATCTCATGAGAGATCACCTTTTTTACTTTTATATTTTCAATGCTTCCTTGATCATCAGTTCAAGCTCATCTTCATTGTTCTGGTCGGTTCTGAAATTGGAAAAAATAATCCGCCCCTGTTTATCAAGCAGGAAATTTACGGGCGCGGCGCCCCTATTATCCAGATTGCCTTTTACGCGGCCCTCCTTTTCTTCCAGGGGATAAAAGGAATATTTGGTCGACTTCATAAATGGCAGCACGTAGTCATTCTGCTCGGGCACGATATTGATCCCCACGTACGAAAGCTGATCTGTTGTAAACTTGTCTACCACCGCCTGAAAATGTGGAAACTCACCACGACAAGGACCACAGCCCGGGAACCAGTAGGTCAACAGCACCACTTTTCCTTTCAGATCGTCCAATTTTGTCGTTCCACCTTCGTAATTTTTCAATTCAAAACCGGCAGCCGGTACCGCATTGCCAATGATAAACTGCATAATATCCTGATCATAACGATCTTTCCCTATTTTACCAGCTACCGCAGCAATCTTAGCACGAAGTTCGTTGGACGGGTTTTTGGCATAAAAGGCCAATAACTGCTCATAAGCCGCTGCACCTTTACCCTGCGATACGAGGATATCTGCCTTATAGATCGGCAACATGCGGTACAAGGGGGCATACTTACTCACTTTGATTTGATCCAATAAAGTCAAAGCCTGCGCCTGGTTGCCCTTTTCAAGTGCTGTTTTATATTGGATCAGCTGAACAGCATTCTGCTCCTTTTCTTTCCATCCATCCTGTTCCGTTTTGGCAAGCATTTCTGTTGCCAGCGATTTCGCTTCAGCAAAACGCATCTGTCCTACAAGAAGATCAAAATAGGCATTCATACCGCTGGAAGACCAACCAAATTTTTGTGGATCAAATTGTGTTTTTAATTGTTTAAATACACTTTCCTTGTAATCATCACCGGAAGAACGGACTGCAAGCCAATATAGCGCCTGCGCACCGCGTTCACTCGTGTTGAATTTTTTGGCGACATCCTGACTCAGTACCTTATATTTTTCCATGTCTATGTTTGAAAAAGAGCTGGCATAATAAAAGGCATAATTGGGATTGGATGGGTCCGAATCGACTGCTTTTTTTAGGTAATCCAAGGCCAGTTTATTGTCTCCCCAACGTTCGGCGTCTATCCAGAGCCCACCCCAGGCCTCGGTAAATTTGGGATTGATATCCACAGCCTTGAGCAGGTATGTTTTTGCCTTGGGGCTCTCCTCATTCTCATACGCTTCGCCCAGGGCAAACGGAATATTGGCATTATTGGGATGGGTTTTCATCCATTTATCATAATAAGCGATCAATTTGGGGTTGCTGGTCCCCATACCTTCGATCAATTCCTTGTGAAAACTCAGGCTATCGAAGTTATGCTCGACCTTAGCGACCAGCTCTTTAAGGATCTTCTCGTCAGTTATGGTTGCCTTTTTGCGCATCTGACCATAGGCATCGGTATGGGCCGCCATTGTTAGCGAGACACCGATTACAGCCCAGAATAATTTGTTCTTTTTGCTATTTTTCATCTTACGATTAAGTTGGAAAGTTTATAATTCACCTACTTAATAGACAGGTAAGAGCGCGCCATGTCTCAGATTTTTTTTTGATCATTTGATATCCGATTTAATAGCACCTTTTCCCATTTCTTTTAGCTGTATTGCTGGCTCCTCTCCAGTAAATTCATTTCCGCTGATTTGTACATCCGTACATGCTATAAAATTGAATGCCGGTAGGCCTTTGCCCTTTGCTGCCGCATTCAATTTTTCGATTTTATTATGGGCAAAAAGCAATCCCTTGGTGCTTTTGGCCGACAGCACTGGTGCATCAATCTGTTTGAAACTATTATTTTCGATACGGATATTTTGATGTACATAATAATTTTTCACGCGTTCGCTGTTTTCTGGATTGATTTTAATCGCATAGCTCTCTGGCGCACTGTTAAAACCACAGGCTATAAATTGGTTGTTTCTGATCGTGACATCACTGACGGGGCCAGACTCGTACCAGCCCATAGCATCATTCTCAATGAGAATAGCATGCATACCCGTACGGTAATAGACGTTATTTTCGATCAACACTTTCCGCCGTGTTGTCACTAAAGTTCCCCTTGAAATTGTGCGTTCAAACCGCGAATTTGTTAAAGTGAGCGCCGGCGTCCAGGTGATATTCTCTAAGGCATCATCCAACTGAAGCTGGCTAGGAATAGGCTTTTCCAATTCGACGATAAGCTCACGCTCATTAACCAAACGGGCCGATTTCACAATCCCCTGCCCATAGATCTGTAAAGCTTTAGCATGTAGATAAGCAATCGTGTCGCCTTTGCTGAAAGCCATAAAACCGTAACTCTGATGATGCATAAATCTTAATTTCAGCTGTGTTGGTGAGATAATCTCCTTCACTTTCAGATGTGTTCCATGCACATTGATGGGGTCGTCATGCATTCCGCTAAACCGACAGTTGTTGATGGTGATCTGCCCTCTACAGCCCGAAAAGTGCATACCATCGGCCGATGAAGCCATCACCCGACCGCTACCTTTGGCTGGTTCAACGTCAACACGGTCATAGTTCAAATTTTCGCAAAACTGGGCTACAATACCCAAGCCATGCATGCTGTTCATATGCACATTATACAGACTGATATTCTTGCTCCGGTTTTGAAACACCCCAACATAATCCCGGATAGCATCCCGAAGCGTGAGAATATCACCTGTATCGGCCTTAAACTTGGAGAAATCTCCAGAAAATTTTAGGCCATAGGCCCCTTCTTTTTCGGCCTTACTCGCCTGAAAAGGAGCCCAATTGCTGTAATAGATTTTATCTTCCGTTGGATTTAGTCGGGCCAAAAAGAAACTTTTTGGATTGGGAATCCATTTTTCACCATACCATTGCACCTGCCCGTTTATAATACTGAATTTGCTATCGGGGTGAACCGAAACAAGCACCTGGCTTGGCGACACAGACCGGATGGTCATTTCAGACATACCCGGTCGTTCATAGTCCACGGTAAAATTGCGCATGGTTATATTTTCACAACTATCGAGCACCCAGCTGATCATTTTCCCATGAAATACAAAGGTAGAACCATTGCCTTCCACAGTCAGATTTTTACTGTTTTTAAAGAATAAACCCACACGTTGATTTTTGACGGGAAATTCAGTTTCTGAGGAACTGTTTGAAATATAATAGTGGGTTTGGGTCGCACTATCAGGCCAAAAGTCATACCTGCCTTTTGGAAAATTTAGGACCGCATCAGGCTGCCCATTTGCCGCCTCAATTGCCCTTTTCACGGATGCTGTAGCATCGCCAAAACTATTGGGGCGCGCCCCAAACTGACTGACATCAATGGTCTGCCCATGCAGCTGTAAAACAATCAATGTCCATATACTCAAAATTATTATCCTCATTATGCTACCAAAATATTAATAATTAACTTCATTTATAGTCGTACTATATCACCATATATTGATACGATATACCCTCCTCATGAAAAACTTGCAACCTTTAACATCGTCGGATTCCTATTTCATTCCGGTATTTCCACCACCTTTTAAAGAGAGTTCTATTTTGGCGTTGGTCGCCCATGCCCCTCTTGTAAAATCGGGAATATCTACACTATTGGACCTATTCTTTACCGAACGTTCACTCAGCGGCGCAATAACGCTCCACAGCGCTGCGTCGTAAACATCCTGGTCGAGGGGCAAACCATTGCGGAGGCAATCGATCAAGCGCCAGTCCATCATAAAGTCCATCCCACCGTGACCACCCACCTTTTTGGCCATTTCACCCACTTTGAGCACAATCTCGGGCGTATACTGCTGTTCAAGATTTTTCATCTCTTCGCCGGAGATCCAATCATGACCAAAGGCAATCCTTTCGGGTTCGGGCCATTTTTGGGCCATTCCCTTGGTGCCGCTAACCAAGTGTATGCGTGAATAGGGTCTAGGGCTAGACACGTCATGCTGCAACATGATCGTTCTACCCCGCTGTGTGCGGATCGTGGTCGTGTTCATATTTCCCCGAAAACTTCTGCCCGCATACGGATTATAAAAAGGATCTTTCGCGGCCAATTCAACGGCTTTGGCATGCATACTAAAATCATTGGATGACATCGAGGTTAAATAAGTCATTTTATCTCCGCGGTTGATATCCATCAACTGACAGATAGGCCCTAGACCATGTGTGGGATACAAATTTCCATTGCGGAAATTCTCTTTTAATCGCCACATTTCGTAATAGCTGTCTTTGGCAAAATTTTCCTGCAGCAAATTATGGAGGTAAGCCCCTTCCCCGTGCAGTATCTCTCCAAATAGTCCCTGTCTGGCCATATTCAATGTCATGAGCTCAAAAAAATCATAACAACAGTTTTCCAGCATCATGCAGTGTTTTTTTGTTGCTTCGGAGGTTTCGACCAGCTGCCAGCACTCTTCAACTGTCGTGGCAATGGGAACTTCTACGGCAACATGTTTTCCGGCCTTCATGGCATAAACCGCCATGGGTGTATGCAGATGCCAGGGGGTGCAGATATAGACGAGGTCAATATCGGAGCGGTCGCATAATTTTTTCCATTCATCTTCCTTGTCTGCATAGATGGTGGGCGTTTCCCCTTTGATATGCTTAGCAGCCCGCTCGGCCACCGTGCGGCGGATATCGGCTATGGCTTTGACTTCGACGCCATCAATATGCGCAATCCGATAGACGGCCGATGCCCCTCTATTGCCGACACCGATAAATCCGATGCGTACCTTGTCCATTTTGGGTGCCGCATAACCGCACATATTAAATTTCTGTTTTGGAGCTGACACAGCAGCTAACGCTTCCTTGTCCAGCAAGGCTTGGGACTCGGCAAATATTTTACCGGACAGGACACTCAAACTTGAAAGCCCAGCCAGTTTCAAAAAATTTCTTCTTTTGGAATTCATTTCGGTCATCTTAAAATTATATGTGCTTACAATCATATGCATGAAATTTATCGCGTCCGTTGCGATACATGCGGGGTGATTGATCCCTTAGCCATATTGGATTATGCCTTTCAAAGTATAATGCAGGCATAATCCAATGGCCTTACGCTTAGTTTTTAAACGTCACCACATTGATCACCCAATCGCGCGTTGTGCCGTTGGCAGCCGTAACACGATAGTGTAAATCTTTAGTTAAATCGCCAGGATCACCTAGTTTTGGCGTATCGCCAATCGGCGCAATCTTAGCTGCAGTAGAAATATCGGTATAAACCCACAGGTAGTTTTGTTGCACCTTCTTTCTGATGTCATCTGTAAAAGAACCCGATGCGGCGGGAACCTGAATTTTCAACTCAATACTACTGTTCGATGTATTGACTTTTTTCTCTACATCCAAACGCTTATACTCCACCACAGGTTTACCATTCATCATCTTATTCCCTTCATAACGGTATTCTACGTACACATTATCAATATTATTCTGGTCCCAATTTTCATATTCTGGAAGACCTTTTTTCAAGCAGCTGTTCATTACCACCATGATGAATGGCAGTAATACTAATATTAGTGTTCTTTTCATCTTTAATTTTTTCATTTTCGGAATTACCATCCTGGATTTTGCGGACCAAACTTGCTATTTCGTTCAAGAAAGCTTTGTGGTATTGGAAATAGGTAGCGTCGCGAAGCATTAAATTCCCTGACATCATTGGACGAATAAAAAGCACCCTGTACCACAGAAAAATGCTTTCGGTCTTTACTGATATCCATTACTTTAGGAAGCGTTGTGAGCTCTGGGATTATTCCGCCCGATGCATTTCCATGATTCGCATCGCCACCGTACCGTCCCCAACGCAAGAGGCTCCAGTAATAGTCATTTTCAAGGACAAGATCTACGCGACGTTCACGTTTATAATCTGTCCAAGCCATAGCCAAGTCGGTCGCCTGACTTGGTGGCAGTTGCCCATGTACTACGCGTGTTTTGTTCATCATCTCCAAAGCTTTCCCTAAGTTTCTCTGCAGCAGATACGCTTCGGCCATATTGAGGTATACGCGGCCGAGCCTTGCAATCACATAATGGTAATCTGTAGGGACACCGACATAAATACGTGGATTTACATTGTTATATACACTTTTGCGCCAATACATATTGGTGAGTGAAGTATAATAGGCATATCCATTCAATTTTAACCAGCGACCCGAATTACCTTTCACATCCGTCGTTAAGGTCTCCCCATAAAAAACAGCGGAAGAATCACTTAACACACTGGCATTCCAGCGGGCATCGCGATTTTGATTGGTCAGACTCCATACTGTTGCGTTACTTCCGGCCCTTATTGTACCCCGATTGAGCTCCTTCTCTCCATTTGCTTTCGGAATAATCGTCGTAGCAATAGTTGCCTGCTCATCGATCGCTTTTTTAAACTGCGAAGTTTTATCCCAGCGTACGGCAGTCTGTGGACTCTCCGCATCAATCACCAGGTAATCATCGGCCAAATCTTGGGATGGCCCATGGTCGCCCCATGCTTCAAATATTTTGATCGGAGATTTCAATAGCGGGCTACCCCCGGACTGCTTTATATTGTCATTATTCAAGTTTGGAATCATCACCTGCATCGGCGTACCATCGCAGGACGTATTAATTGCCTTGCGGTAAATGCCGTAAATCGTTTCCTTCGAATAAGGTTTGCCTTCATTGAATATTCCACCGTAATCTGGCTCTAATTGGTATCCACCCGATTGCACCAGTTCACCATAGTCAAGCACCTTTTTCAACAGAGGATTAGAGGGGTTTACAGCAATTGGGTTGGGGTAGTTTTCATAGGCCAGTGCCTGCAAACATACTTCCGTTAAGATGGCCGCGGCGACATATTTATTTGTTCTACCCGTAACCACCTTTGTTGGTAAATCCGCCACCGCTTCCTCAAGATCCTTAATAATATACTGATACGATTCCGTCGGTGAAGCCGTACTCGGGAGCAGCAGCTCATCATCCGGTGTTAGCACCCGATCAATCCAAACGATGCGGCCTACTTTTCGCGCAATATTATAGTAGGACATCGCACGTAGAAATTTTGCTTCCGCAATTAGTTCCTTTTTATCGGCCTCAGTAATTCCTACAGAGCTGGTTACTTTAGCAATAATGACATTGCATCGTCTTATTTCGCCCCAATTGTCGAAGCCCATATCCGAAGTACGGTCTAGGCGTTCCGTAAAAACCGCATTTGCGCCATTGTATGTACCGTCCATGCTGATCAGATTCATGGTCCAGGAGTCCGTAGCTGGGCCACCTGCAAAACTATTCATAATGCCGTAGGTACTATAGATAAAGGTTTCGGCATTTGCACGACTGTTCCAAATAATATCCTCACCGATTTTATCGTAAGGTTGGGTATCCAATACATCTTTACAAGCTGTAAATGCACCTGTCAGCAGCAATCCCAAGGCTATATAGGAAAGTTTATTCAATTTTTTCATTTTACTATCTAACTTAAAAACCAACATTTACACCCAAAGAAATCGTACGTTGGATGGGATAATTCTCATTGTTTTGATCAGACTCGGGATCCACAAAGTATTTCTTCGTATTGGAAAAGGTCAACAAGTTGGTCCCACTTGCAAATACGCGAAATTGTTTAAACTTGGTATTTTTCAACAGCTGTGCTTTCAAATCATAACCGAGTTGGAAATATTTGAGCCGAACGAAACGTGAAGGCAAAATCCAGAAATCGCTGTTCACGAAGTTATTGTTGCCATTTACACCTGTTGTCGATACTTGTCTAGGAAATAATGCATCCGTATTATCCGGGCGCCAATAGTCCTGTTGAAATCCGTAAATCAACATATTCTGCGCACTTGATCCCTGAATGATGCTACCCAGGTAACGATCACGGTTGCCCGACCCCATCACAACTGCCGATAGACTCCAGGCCTTATAGCCTAGGTCAATGGTGGTACCATAATTAATCCGGGGAAATGAATTGTCGCCTACGCGAATTTGATCTGCCCCATCGATCTTACCATCGCCATTGAAATCCTCATAGCGTAAATCACCGGCGATCACATTGATCGAACTAATTCGGCGTGGACCATACAACAAGTCGGCATTATTTTGGTAAAAGCCCTGATTAAGGTATCCATTGATCACACCAACGTCGACAATTCCCGACTCGCGCATATAAGGGTTTTTCAAGGTAGCATCGTCCTCAGACGGTTTTCGCTCCCATAATTGATTGAAGTAAGTAAAATTGACCCCAAGCTTATACGTGAAATTGCCACTTCGATCGTTCCAGGTTAGGTTAAACTCGGCACCATGCCTACGGAAAGCTCCGGCATCAAAATTAATCGGCGGAAGGCCGATACCCAAGGTTGCCGCATAACGTGTGTCGGCAACCACATAACCTGTCGTGCGCTTATAGAAGTAATCAAAAGAGCCCGTCAGCCGGTTGCTTAGCGATGCAAAATCCAACCCAAAATTTCGCTCCCGAATGCTATACCATGAAAAATTGGTACTTGGTAAGCTCGCTGGCTCAGAAGAACCCTGCACTGTTTTATCGTCAATCACCCAGGCATTGGCATTTATGCCATACCCCGGTACGTACGTAAAAGGTGAAATCCCTTCGGCGCTTCCCACCAGACCATAAGAGCCCCGAAGACGGAGGTAATTCAGAATATTACGATCGCGCAGCGTTTGAAAAAAGGATTCTTCCGAAATGGCGTAACCACCTGACAAGGCATAAAAGGTACCCCATTGCCGTTGTTTTGGAAAGAGATCAAGGCCATCGTAACGGAGCGATCCGTCGATAAAATATTTGGATTTATAATTGTAAGATAGGCGCCCTACGTAGCCCGCCCGGCCACTTTCTGACTCCGACCCATTCGCCAATTGATTGACTGTTGGTCCTGCGATAAATTGATCAAATAAGATTTGATACTGTTGTCTTGTTGCAGAAATTGAACTACTTAAGTTTTTCGCCTGCTCATAAACCCCAGTAAAATCAATGGAGTGATCGCCAAATTTCTTGTTATAAAGTAAATAACCCTGTAATAATAATGTGCTGCCATCGCCTCGGGTTGCACTTAAATTAGGCGGATTACCTAAGATTGGTGTTGTACTATTATTTGCATAGGACGGGGCTGTTAAATTCCATAATTTGTTTTTCGAATTCCACATATTATAATTCCCATTTGCCTTTAAAGTCAATCCATCCAGAAATGGAGCATCGTATTCAAATGACAGCACACTATTGAATATGCGCGAGTTCGACTTGTTGTATCCCGAAGCGTCCGACAGTTCGACAGCGGGGTTATCGGTTGTATTAGCGGAAGGCAGACCAAATTCATTATAAGCCAGCTGAGAAGATCGTTTTTGCTGTATGTGCTGATAGAACGCCGCATAGGATGATGCCGTTGATGAGCTTGGAAGGCTATTCTCTTCAATATAGCCATCTAATCCAGCAGAAACTTTTAAGTGAACTTCTTTAAAATTGCTGACCGTATTTAGACGATACGTAATACGTCGGTTCTTATTATTGTCTGTGCGTAGGTTACTATTCTGATTGTAGTAAGATCCCGAAGCATAATAGGTTAGGCGTTCACTCCCCGACGTAATAGCCAGATCATGCCGTTGTTCAGTGGCATAATCCCGTAATCCAACCTTTTGCCAATCTGTATTGGGGTATTCAAAAGGTTTCTCCTGTGTCCGATAATATTCCAATATATTATCGGGAGTCGGCTGTTGTAGCCCTTCAAATTTATACACCTCATTAATTGCTTTGAGGTTATCATAAGAATTCAGCTTTTTAGGAAAAATAGTCGGTTGGGAAAAGGTTTGATTGAAGGTGTAATTGATATCCATGGCCCCGTTCTTTCCTCTTTTTGTGGTGACCAAAATAACACCGTTACCACCTTGTGCACCATAAAGTGCCGTAGCCGCTGCATCCTTTAAGACCGAGTAGTTTTCAATATCATTGGGATTTATATTTAAAAAGTCATTTTGTGAACGGATGACGTTATCAATAACATACAATGGTGTGCCGGCTCCGCGAATGGAGACCGAACTTTTAGCTCCGGGTGCACCTGAACTGCTGGTTACAATGACCCCTTGGATACGACCTGCGATTCCGTCGTTGATAGACTGCACCGGTATTTTGGCTACATTTCCGATATCCAGTGTACTTACCGCACTATTGATATTACGTTTACTGCTTTGACCGTATCCTACAACGACAACTTCGTCCAGGGCAGCGACATCCTTCAACAAACGAATGTCCAATACCTCGCCATCGGAAACGACTTCCTGACCTACATATCCGAGCATCTTTATGGTAAGAGTAGCTCCAGCCTTGCTATCTTTCAGTATAAACTCTCCAGTAGCATCGGTTGTCGTACCATTTCTCGTCCCTTTCTCCACCACGGTAACTCCGGCCAATGGATTACCGTCCTGATCCAGAACTTTTCCTTTCACAGGACGTTGTTGGACCAAAGCACTTGTTTTCGGAAATAAGGTGATCATATGTGCATTGATCTTATAGTCGATTGGCAAGCGTCGGCTCAGGCTTTCCAGGGCTTGTTCGAGCTCCATGTTTTCCAATTTAACATCCAGTTTACCCAGTTTTTCAACAAAATCGATGTTGTAAAACATATCGTACTTTGACTGTTCACCGATATGATCCAAGACCTCCTTTAAGGTCGCACTTTTCAGATTGAGATTGATTTTTTGCGCATATACCGCAGCATATGCATTCAATGTTCCCATCGCTGTCAATAAGACAATTAGTTTCATAAGCAGGATACCGTAAATCAGGGGTCTACGTTTGATTTTTTTTAATCGATAGACGAGGCAATACAATTCCTTGTATTGAACTTTAAAATTCATACTTTTGTCATGTTAGGTTCTTAGAAAATTTGTTTTTTACTCCTAGCAACGATCGGATGTGCTGGTACCACGTCCGATTTTGCTTTTTTCTCAGCTTGGTTTCTCTTTGTTTCTCATAAATTTATTATTGAATGGTTATTAGGTTATCCTTTTTGTATAATTTGATATTTGCGGTCTGGTTAATCAATTCGATAATCTGATCCAATGCAAAATCCTGTGGAATGGTACCCTGAAACCGTAGATCCGGTATTTTATCCCCATCGATCAGGATATCAAAATCATGCGACAGATCGCGTAAAATAGTCTTTAATGCAACGCCATTATAGTATCGGCGCCCTGTGATCCAACCCCTGATCTCCTTGTCATTTTTTATTTCCACTTTTTCATTGACAGGACGATCTTTTGCCAGTACGATTTTCTTTCCTGGAGTTAAGAAATCTGCTTTGCCGTAGCTATCCCCATGCCGTTTGCGTACCGATACCTTTCCTTCAAATAGCGCCGTACTCACCAGGTTTTCGTCCGGATACTCGCGAATATTGAATTTGGTACCATACACTTGCACAAGCTGCGTTGGTGTTTTGACGAAAAAAGGCTTTTGTGGGTTATGCGCTACTTCGAAATACCCTTCCCCTACAAGTTCAGTTTTTCGTTCATGTGCATCAAATTCCATAGAAAATTTAAAACGTGATGTCGAGTTGAGCATCACCGAACTATGGTCGGCAAAGGATATTTGCATACGCTTTCCTTTGAAGACTTTCAGTTCAAGCAGTTCATGAACAATCTGCCCACGTCCAAGCCCTCTTATTTCAAGCTGGTTAGCGCTCTTTTGTACCAGTTGTACCTGATCTTTTTCCAGTAATACTTGTGGTGTCTTAATGTCCGAGGCCAGCAAGAGAACCTTACCGTTGGGTAAGGTCATTTGGGCCTGATGATCAATTGTCGTATTGACAAGCTTAGGCCCATTTTCCTGAAGGCTCTGCTCCTGCCATCTTTGCCAACCAAAAAATGCCGCTCCAACGAGCAGAATTCCTGCCGCTGCATAAGGTATCCATTTTAGGTAAACTGTTTTGGTTTTAGGAGGATATTGTGACAGCTCCTTCGCGAGCATTTCATCCGTCTTATCAAAAGCAAGCTGCATCTGCTGCCTGAACACTTCGCTATGCAGATCTGCATCAAGCTCATGCTGCTGCATCAGATCAAGCAATAAGGATTCGTTCTTTTTGTCACGGACAAACTGAAAGAACAATTCCAGTTCCTCTGGCGTGCAGTTTCCCTTAAGGTATTTTTCAAATAACTCGTTAAAGTTTTCTTGGTTCACTTGGTTTTCTATTGATTCTAAGGGCTAATACGAATCGTAAAGGAAAACCAACTATTGAAAAATAAAAAAAAATAAAAAAAGATAGAAAACGTCTGATTTCCAATTGTTTTTAATTATACTACTGGCTTTTACAATATGGTTATTGACGGTAGCCATTGAAATATTGAGCAGTTTGGCCACTTCCTGGTAGCTCCGTCCTTCCAGTTTACAAAGCACATACACTTGCCTACATTTTTCGGGAATCATGGCGAGGATATCTTCCAGGTGATCGCGAGCTTCTTTAAAACCGATATTTTCCTCAATATTATTTGTAGACGATTTAGCGTAGTGCAATTTAAAAGTTTCGATCTTATTGCGGTCCGAAGCCACTTTTTTGAAGTAGTCGTACACTAAATTTTGGGCAATAGTATAGAGGTAACTTCTAAAGGACTGATCTACATCGATCTGTTCGCGTTGCTTCCAGATCCGAATGAATATATCCTGGAATATTTCCTGACTCACTTCATGCGAACGCACCATTTTGAACACATAGCCGTAGAGCTGCGGACGGTAAAAGCCATAAAATAATTCGAAGGCTTTTTTATTTCCCTGAACTAATTCCAATAACCTTTCCTTTTCTTCCTCGATATTCATTATCATCTATGCTTAGCGAACGTTTGGCACTTCCATCAGATCGATTTCAGATTGCAAGCCAATTGATTTATAATTGTAAAATTCGGACTAATATATTAAAAGTAGCACAAATAAACATGTATAATAATGGAAAAACCATGTAAAATATAATGGAAGCTCCGATCGAAGAGCGCATCTTGCTTGCTGCCGGCAATATCCATTGCGGGAGCTCGGCAATGTCGGCAGCAGGAAATCGGCACCATTAGCTGAAGGGCTCGCCCGTATTGTAGGAAGTCAACAACATCGTCTGCGGGAGCTCGCTAAACGAATATTAATAATTTATTAATATTCGTAAAACGCTCAGGTTTAATTGCCTATTTACATTTGGTCTTTGCTTAACTAGAATGGCTAATTGTGAATTGAAAACGCTTTCGGATCAGGAACTGGTGGAATTGGTCCAAATGAAAGACCATAAAGCAGCATTTTCCGAACTTTATAACCGCTATTGGGAACCTTTGATCAATCATGCCGGTAAAAGGACAGGCTCCTTGGCTACGGCCGAAGAGATCGTACAAGATGTTTTTGTCGATTTTTATTTGCGGCGGAAGGAGATCACGCTCAGCCATTCCCTTGCGGCCTATTTAAAAACGGCGATTAAATTTCAGGTCTTTAAAACCTACCGGGCGCAACAGGTCCAGGATAAATATATCCAAACCGCAGCACACATCGGGTATACCGCTCCGATTCAGCCCGATAATATACTCGAAGCCAAGCAAATCCATGCAGAGATTATCCAGATCACCGAAAAAATGCCCGCCACCTGCAAAGAGGTTTTTCTATTGAGCCGCTTCGAAAAACGTTCCAATCAGGATATCGCCGACCAGCTCAACATTTCGGTGGCCATGGTGCGCAAGCACATCACAAAATCCATGAAGATAATGCGCACGGAAATCAAAGAACATCAAATGGATATTTTCTACTTGGTCCTGCTGCTGTATACACACAAAAATTAGGGAAAAGTATTTTTTTTCAAATTTCCATTCCCGCTTTTGCAGACTTCGGGTACTCCTTAGTATAAAGCACAGGAAATGGACGATCAACAGCTACTTGATATACTCGCTAAATACGAAGCCGGAACAATAACGGAGGACGAGCTCCAGGTTCTTGAAGAATGGTACGC
This sequence comes from Sphingobacterium sp., assembly GCA_031286695.1. GTDB lineage: Bacteria > Bacteroidota > Bacteroidia > Sphingobacteriales > Sphingobacteriaceae > Sphingobacterium. The sequence goes on from JAITTY010000005.1 coordinate 237,603, forward strand.
TTCCTTTGAAGCCAATCCAGATCTCATCGACAGTTTAAGCGCCGAAGAGCGTTTATTCCGGAAAAGCCAACTGCAGGAAAAGATCTTCGATCAGATCGACGCGGAGACATCCGCATCGACCGAACGACCAAAGAAGCTGTCCTTCCTGCATTCAGGAAACAGGCTATGGCAAGCAGCGGCCTCCCTCGTCTTCCTTTGTGCCGTCTCGTTTTACATCTTCAAGCAGCAGGCTGACCAGTCACCGACCCCTGCTGAAAAGCAAAGCAGCAGCATTCATCCCGCTACGGATAAAGCCATCTTAACCCTAGGCAATGGTAAAAAAATCATGCTGGATGAGTCCAAAAATGGCGAACTCAGTACCGAGGGAAACATTCATATCAACAAACTGAAACCCGGTAATCTGGTTTATACGGCCGGTAAGAACATCGACAAGGTACCTATCAATACACTTGCTACCCCGCGGGGTGGTCGCTACCAACTGACATTGGCCGACGGTACGCAAGTCTGGCTCAATGCACAATCGTCAATCAGCTACCCTTCAGCCTTCCGGGGTTCTTCGCGCGAGGTCACCATCAGCGGTGAGGTATATTTTGAAGTGGCACACAATGCGGCCATGCCTTTCCGGGTACGCTCCGAAAATCAACTGATCGAAGTACTGGGAACTCATTTTAACGTCAATACCTACAAAGCCAAATCCAGGACCAAAACCACCCTCTTGAGTGGTTCCATCGCGTTGACCAATGTCCATCGGCGCGTTATCCTCAAGCCCGGTGAACAGGGTATTGTAACGGGAGAATCCATGTCCATCAAAAATGTGGACCCCGCGGAGGTCATCGCCTGGAAAGAGGGCTACTTTGACTTTACAGATGCCGATATCGGCAGCGTTGTGGACGAGCTCGGCCGCTGGTACAATGTGGATATCCAGTATCAGGGTGCCGCAACAAGCGAAACCTTTACCGGAAGAATCCCACGGTCCTGGCCTTTTGAAAAAGTACTGAATTTATTGAAAACGTTTAAAAGCATCCAGATAGAGATGCAAGGAAGGAGGCTTATCGTAGAAACAAAGTAAGACTAGGACTAACATCGGTGACTGTCGTAGCACAGTACCTAATATAAAATTATACCGCATGCCCAATTCCAAAAAAAGCCAATAGTGGTCGCAACACTACTGGCCAATAACTGGAATAGGCCAATGAATTTCTCGATCCAATTAACACATATTTCAGCTTAACAAATGTATAAAAAAAATACAAAAATACTATTGAAAATGAAGCTAAGCACCTTCATGACACTTTTTGGCATGCTACAGATCAGCTTCGGAGCAATAGGACAAAACATCAGTCTCTCCGAGAAGAACAGCTCCCTGGCCAAAGTATTCAAAAAAATAAGTACACAGACGGGTTACGGATTTCTAGTCGAAGGTAGCTTGCTGCGAATGGCCAGACCCGTTACCATAGAAACCAGCAATACCGACATCAGGCTTGTATTGGCAGAAATTTTCAAAAACCAACCGCTCAGCTTTGTGCTGAAGGACCAGTCTGTGATCGTTTCAGCAAAAAGGGTTGCCGCTATCCCCGTTCCGCTATCCGGCAGCATGGGCAACAGCGCTACGCAACAGCAGGGAAATATCAGCGGACGAATCATCAATGAAAATGGTGAAGCCCTTGCCGATGCAAGCATTACGTTGCTCCAAAGCAACCAATCCTTAAAAAGTAAAGCCGATGGCAGCTACAGCTTGAACCTCGCCGCCGGCACCTACACCATCGAAGTCAGTTATATTTCCCATCAGACAAAACGGATCACCGACATCCTGGTTCAGCCCGGAAAGCAGACCAGTCTCAACATCGTTCTTAAGAGCGTAGTTAAAAGCCTGGAGCAGGTGGTGGTGACGGGAAGTTATAAACAGGAAAGTGTGGCTTCTTTATATGCCAAACAAAAGAATCAAGCCACCATCTCCAACGGAATCAGCCGGGAGCAAATAGCCGTTTTACCGGATAAAAACGTAGGTGAGACCCTAAAACGCATCTCTGGTGTCAGTACCAACGACAACCGTCGGGTGGTGATCCGCGGTATTGCCGAACGTTACAACCTCGCCATGATGGATGGCGCTACCCTCCCCAGTACAGACGTGCAGGTGCGGGACTTCGAATTTGATATTGTCCCTAGCAACCTGATCGACAATGTCATTATCCACAAAACCTCATCGCCCGATCTGAGCTTTGGATTTGGTGGTGGACTGGTACAGATCAACACCCTGGCCATCCCGGTCAAAAATTTTACCTCCTTTTCGGCGGGGAGCAAATATATCAATGGGTCAACGGGCAAAGATTTCCTGGGCTATGGCCGTGGCAGCCTAGACTATCTGGCCTTTGACGATGGCACAAGGGGCAATTTCCCGCGCGATTTGACGGTTTTCAACGGCATCAATTACGACCCTGCCAATCCCTATAAACCCGTACCTGAAGGCGTAACGCCTTTCACTCCTGAAATGATCGCTGCACAGAACAAGCGTATCGGCGGACTGGAACGCCTCGGTACCCGAAAATACACGGCACTACCTGGACAAAACTACCAGTTCAGCCTGGGGCGGAGTTACACTGGTACAAAGGGCATCTTTGGATTTGTAGGCTCGCTCAGTTACCGAAATGAGCAATCTATTGATCATATCTCCAATTTCGAGCGTGGCAACTGGCAAAAAGTAGATGGGGCAACTTTCGATATCAGCACGGGCAAAGAAATCCACCCGACGACCTCAACACAGTATAACTTTAATTCAAGTTTAGGCGCTTTGATCAACCTGGGCTGGAACAGCAAAAATCACAAGATCACCTCGCGGAATTTCTATTCCCGGATGTTCAACAACCAGTTTTCCGTGATCGAAGGCTGGGGAAATGATATTGGCCACGATTCGAGACCAGCTATCCGCGAATATGACCGTCCCAAGTTAATCAATATGCTGCAGAATAAGCTGGATGGCGAGCATCGATTCGGCAATTTCAAATTCGAATGGAATATTGCCCGCAATCAGCTGAACAACCGCGAGAAAGATGCCACCGAAGCCTGGCTCGCTCCTATTGGTTTCTTAAATGACACCATCTACAATGTTATCCCTTCACACTACGCCAATGCCGGTGACGGAACATTTACACGCTCCGAATACCACTATAGGGAGACCAACAAAATTGCTGAAGGTGCATTGAGCTACCAGACGAATTGGTTCGGTCAAAAGCAGACCCTGAAAGCCGGCTACCAATTTATGGATCGGCATGGCTTATTCGAATGGGTTTCACTGCCCATCGTTTCGGTCGGTGCTAATAATTTTACGCCCGTGAACACCTGGTCAAAATACCTCGAGTTTACGGATCCCCTACACGGCATGTTTTATTACCCGGCGGCATTCTCCATCAGTGCCTATGAAGGGAAAAATATCAACCAGGCGGTTTATGGCATGCTCGACAACCGCTTCAACTCGTGGATCCGACTGGTCTGGGGCCTACGTGCCGAATACTACAAGTATGAGAGTCTGCAAAATGGCGATAATGACCTGCAGATGGACGCCAGAACCATTGCCATGCGCAAGCAACGCTTTGTTGATCCCAAAACAGGGAAACTGGTGGGCATGACGGCAGATCCCGAAACCGAGGAGAAAACCTGGCGCTACCTGCCATCGGCCAGTCTGACTTTGACCCCCATACAGGATTTCAACATCCGCATGGCCTATTCACAGTCCGTAGTCCGTCCGGCATTGATTGAAAACTCCAAGATGGTGCGGCAGGACCCCGCATTGGGCGGTGCTTACCGTCGGAATGAAGGCGTGCTTTCGACCTTAATTGACCACTATGATATGCGTTTTGAATGGTACCCTTCCATTGCGGAAGTTATTTCAATCGGGTTTTTCTATAAATATTTCCAGAACCCGATCGAATTGTACCGGCAGATGATGGATTCGTCGCACCGCATTTATGTGACCACCAATAACTCAGAATGGGCCAAAGTAAAGGGCCTGGAGTTTGATATCCGCAAAAACCTGGGCTTTATGGCTCCCGGCTCCATGTTGGAAGACTTCAATGTAAGTGGAAACCTTACCCTTCAAAGCTCCGAAGTGCAGTCGGCCGAATTTAGGGCAAAGGGTATGGGTACTGATAAATATGGAAATACCTTCGAATACCGTGAAAAGCAATTCCTGAAAAGCAAGCGCCCACTGTATGGACAGATACCGGTGGTCTATAATGCGGCCTTACAATACGCCGGAGACCGCTTTGGAGCCAACGTAGCGTTTAACCATATGGGTTATAAAACCTTTCTGACAGCCATGAGCGAAGATCTGATTGAATACGAGCGTCCACGCAATCAGCTCGACGCACAGCTGAGCTACAAATTCCTGAAAAATAAGAATCTGGATGTTAAATTAAATCTGAGCAACCTGTTGAACAGTCCGTTCCGCTTTTATGTGAACAGACCCGAAACGTTCAAAGTACAGGATCGCTGGAAAGGCCTGTCGAACTCCGAATGGCCGACACAGGAATGGGACGAGATCTACGAATGGAAGTTTGGTTTCTCCCAAAAATATGAGGAAGGTTACTACGAGACCTCCGAAGATGGGACAAAAAAGATGCGCATAGGCGACAAAGAAACATTTAACCGCAAAGTGGGCAGCTCTTTTAGCCTTTCCATCGGATACACCTTTTAAATCAACCGTTATGAAAACAAAAATAATCTTAACAGCCACGGCGATCGCCTTTTTTCTGCTATCCACCTTCCTTTCATGCGATAAAGGTGGCGACGAACTGCTCTATCATTCCAATGTGCATATGATCAATTTAAGTGGTTATAATAACAGCAACGAGGAACTTATCCTGCAATTGGATACCTTTAGTCTTACGGTAACACCAGCCTTTAGCCGCATCTCATTTGCTGCCAACTATAATTTCAATGACCCCGCCAAGCAGCATTTAAAATTTACCATGAAGTCCAAAGCGACCGATAAAATACTGCTGGAACGGGAAATCAAAGCCAACGATACGGCGGCCGTGACGGATCTCAATGTTATTTACATGGACGGAAAAGTAGCCGATTTCCCGAAAGTGCCGGCACCTGTGGAGGGCAAAGTACAGTTGATCTATATGCTCCAGTCCAACATATTAAATTACCGGGAACCCGTGGACATCGTATTTGGAAAATACTATTTTACCCCCAAAGTGTTTGAAGAGGTCATCCGGATCAAAAGCCTAAAGCCCAACACCTTCTCCCAGCCTATCGTTTTTGATCCTTTCCCTTTAGGGATCCAGGATTACAAGGGAGAAAAAACCTCGGTATTATTTCGGGCCTATATTTATAAAGCCGGCACGGACATTCCCTATACGGAAGGATCTTCCATTGAATTCAGCCAGCTTACCTCCGGTGCGCCTGTGCCGTCACCCACAAAAGCCATTTCCAAGTTGTTTATCATCAATGAAGCTCCACTTAATAATGTGATACGGTTTAATAAGGTTCTAGAATTATAATGTATGAAAAATTTATCAACGAAGCTATATTCCCTGGCCACTGCGTTCCTGCTGATTGGCTTTCCCTTCCTTTTCAATGCCTGCAATAAGGACGCTACTCAAGTAGAACGCGCGATGCATATTCTGATCAATGGCTATAATGGCAGTGCGCATCCTTTGCAGATCGCGATTGATACAACCGTATTTGATCACAAAAATGGGGCTTTTATCATCCAACCCGAGAGCAATATCCATTTTGCAACGGCATACAGCTACAAAATACCAAAAAAAAGACTGGTTACGTTAACCGATACCGAGACCAAGCAAGTGGTTTACAGTGCCGAACTGCCCGAAAACACGATCAAAGTGAATTTCAACTACATCTATTTTGATGGAAAGGTACAGGAAGTGAACCCACCTGCTGCTGACCCCAATGTCAATAAACTAGGCTTTTATATTTATGATAAAAGCATTGATTTCCCGATTGATATTTCTTTGCAGAAGGTCAATGCCACTACGGGCGATGTTCGTAAGGAATATATCGCAAAAAATGTGATTCCCGGAAGATGGGTCTATGTGGATTATCTACCACTCAAGGATTTTGACAAAGGCGCCGATCTGCGGAGTGCCACGGTTAATTTCACCAAGGCCAATACGGACAATGAATGGGCTTTTGATGGTGATGAAACAAAAAGTAAACTGGGTGCTGAGGGATTCTTTTTGCCAAAATTGGACGATAAAGGCAAGGTGCAGCCTTATTTTATTGCGCCAAAAGTACCGAATCAAACATTCAGCCGACTTTTCTTCTACTTGGATTAAGGTCGTAAAAAGGAAGCCGGGCAGCCCTGCTTCCTTTTTTACATCCGATGTCTTGGACTTCATCCCTGATAGATCTAGGCCATGCTTTTATGCGATCACAGGGCGACAGACCTTAACCCAGCTTCCGCCAAAAATTGAGAAAACCTAGGAAACAACCCACCTATTGCGAAATAAGTGAGAATTACATAGATTTGCTGAGGTAAAAACAAGCAGTATGGACACGGAATTTATTGGAGATTATCTGACCAGCTTACGGAATACATATCCTTGTACCGTAAATCAAACTATGGACCTCATTGAAGGTAAATGGAAAGCAGTTATACTCTATCATTTAAGAAATGAAGCCACCACATACACTGATCTTCTTACAAAAATGCCCTCTATTACAAAGACCGTCCTGGATGCAAAATTAATTATCCTTGAAAATGACGGATTTATCGTCAGCAGACCCCAAGACGATACTGCATTTCAATCTACTGTCCACTATCGGCTTACAGATTTCGGAAAAACCTGTATCCCCTTATTGGAATCTGTGAAAGATTGGGGGTATGAAAATAGACTTATATTTACACCACAAACTTTCTAATGCTCATCATATAGCCCAAATGCAGACCTTCATGAAAATTATTCCATTCGAAGGCATCGTATATGGAGGTTAGATGGAACCCCGTTCCAGTTGTACGTTCCTGATAGCTGCCAAACTTTTTGTCATTAAAATCACGGATGGTCGGTTCAATTTGCTCAAGGAGTAATCTTTTTAGGAGATCGGCTTCCTGTTGCGATACCGCTGCTGTAGGCCGTGTTCCGGACTGGTAGTGCATAAACACTTCCTCCGGGATATGTCCCGCTACCCCAGATCCGATATAAATTAATTTATGCTGTGTGGCAATGATGTGCCCGATATTCCAGATCAGGTTGTTGCTGAAGCCTTCGGGAATGCGATTGAGCTGTTCCAAAGAATAGTTTTCAAAGAATTTGAGGTAAGCCATCCGGCTCGTTTTCCATGCGCGAAAGAGTGATTCCATGTCCTGCTGACTGTCCGTGTTTTGTACACAAAAATAGGCTGAATCTTTAAAACTGTCAAAACCTATTTTTCCAAGAATTGGTTTTTTCTGCCGTAAATCCCCTTTTGCATACACCTCTTTTTAAACTCCATGGTCGCTGAACGCTACGTTATCACCTCTAAATGCGCTGTTGGCAGTTTCCATAACGACGACCAAAGAACACTGATTCTTTTTTTATTGAACTTTTTGATTTGAGTATTGTTCAATTTGAAAGGAATATGGTTCAATTCTTAAAGAAAAAGGTATGAAAGCACAAATCGGACTCGTTATCACGGCAGTTGCCGGAGCAGCACTGTTCGTTTACAGACGCTGGAAACAGCGTTCTGTAAAGGAATCAACAGAGCAAACAGATCGCAAACAGACAGGCAATCTAACGACCCCACCTTCCTGGTACCGCCCCCTTAAAATGCCCGACATCGACAGTACGGATATTGTGTCATTGCAATATGCCCCCGTCGTGGTATCGCCCGACAGAAATGATGCGGCGAGAGGAATCGAAAGAAACATTTCGTATTACCATAAAGGCAACAGACATCAATAAGGTAGTCATAGGGATACATTTGCAGTTTTAAGGGTCTCTACAGCTGAAAAAATGTCCAAGGACAGTATACGGCGCTGGACCTCGATAACAAATTGCCGCTGTTCTCCGTGGTTCAGAGCGGATCAAAAATAAACATCCTGCTATCTTTTGAAATGATTATTTCTTCAGCAGGGATTTATACGGGTTTTTAATTTAGACATCCCAAAATCCGCTTCAATCTCAGAATTATAGATTATTTTGGGGACACCTTAATTAATATGGGAGTTTAAAATATATGAGAAAAAATGCTTCCGGCATCAACAATTCAAAGCAACGTATTGAAAACAAGAACAATGATTTAGATCTTTATCTAAAAGCATTGAATTCTGCCTATTCGGGTATTATAATTACAGACAATCTGCAGTATGATAATCCCATCATTTATTGCAATAAAGCTTTCGAAACCATCAGTGGTTATGCCCACGATGAAATTATTGGCCACAATTGCCGATTTTTACAAGCTCAGGACCGTTCGCAAGCCGAACGTAAGATTATTAAAGAATCTATTGCGCGTGGCGAAGAATGTAAGATTGAAATTCGAAATTATCGTAAGGATGGAACGCTTTTTTGGAACGAACTTTTTATTTCACCAGTGAAGAATGATGACGGTCAGGTAACTCATTTTATTGGTGTTCAAAATGACATCAGTGATCGAAAAAAAGCAGAGTATGATCTTCGGGAAGAGAAGTCCCATGTGGAACTCAAAATACAGCAAAGAACCAAAGAACTGCAAGATAAAGAAAGCTTTCTCTCCAGTATTATTGAAACAGTACGGGAAAGTCTCTTGGTGCTCGATGCCAATTACATCGTCCTGAGCGCCAATAGACATTTTTTAAACTCGTTTAAAGTCACCACAGAAGAAACGGTAGGAAATTTACTATTTGACCTCGGCAATCAGCAGTGGGATATTTCTTCTTTAAAAGAGATGCTCACTCGGATACTGCCCACCAATAACCCGGTGATCGATTATGAGGTAGACCATATCTTTCCTCATATTGGTCGAAAAGTCATGCTGCTAAATGCTTATCGTATTGAATTCGAGGGCCAGTACAAAGACCGCATCCTGATCGCCATCGAAGATATTACAGAAAAGAAAGAGCAGAATCGGCGTAAAGATGATTTCCTGTCAATTGCGAGCCACGAACTTAAGACACCGCTCACAACAATCAAAGGTCTCTTCCAGATCTTGCAGCGATTGAGTGCCGAAAACACCGATCCGAAATATGTCTCAACTTTAGATAAAATCACAGCTTATATCGATCGCTTGAACTTGCTGATAGCAAAACTCTTAGATACGTCTAAAATTCAATCTGGAAATCTTGAATTGCACATGGACCCTTTTGAGATCGATAAGACCGTCCAAGATGCCGTTGAAAGCATGCGGTTGGCGGCACCTGATTCTGACATCCAACTTACAGGAAATACAGGTAGTATCGTAGCGGGCGACGAGCTACAGATTATCCAAGTGCTGAACAATCTGCTCTCCAATGCTATTAAATATTCACCCGAGTCGAAAAAAGTTGAAGTTAGTATCCACAAGGTAGCCAACTTTATTAAAATCTCCGTACGTGATTATGGCATGGGCATAAGCTATCAGGATAGACTAAAAATTTTCGAGCGATTTTTTCGCGTCAGCCATATACAGAAAAAGTTTCCCGGTTTAGGCATTGGCCTCTATGTTTCGCATGAGATTATCTTACACCACAAAGGAACACTGTGGGTCGAAAGCGAGCCAGGAGAAGGATCCACATTTAATTTTACATTACCCATTGTAACCAACAAATAAAAAATATGCAGCCTAAAAAGATAATGATCTGTGATGATGATCGAGGAATACTCGAGATGCTGGAGCTTTTTTTAGAACTAGAAGGATATAATGTCATATGCGAAATAAATAGCACACACCTGACAAAGCAATTAATTTCGCATAAGCCAGACCTCTTGCTACTGGACCTCTGGATGCCAATACTTTCTGGTGACCAGCTGATTAAAATTATCCGCAGTACACCCGAAATCAAAGAAACTCCGATCATTGTACTATCGGCAAGCGTCGATGGACCCGAAATCGCAGGAAACTTAGGCGCAAATGGCTTTGTCGCCAAACCCTTTGATTTAACCGATATCACCGATAAAATTAATAGCATACTGAAAAACTAGTCGGCAAATTTACGCTGGCTAGGCACACATAAACGCACTTTTTAATGGAAAGTGCGTTTATGCAGCTGATGTGATCTGACCACTATTCCGCCTTCTAAAAAATCTACTCTCCGTCGTTTAAGATACTAAATGCATACGATCTGCTTCAGGTACATCTTTGAAGACGACTGAAAATGTAGTACCGACATCTAATTCGCTTTCCACGTGAATAGCTGCGTTGAGCTTATTCGCAATTTGTTTAACAATGGAAAGGCCAACCCCCGAACCTTCAAAGCCTTCTGAATTGGCCATTCGGGCAAAGATTTCAAAAATTTTGTCGCCCTCCTCCAAATCAATTCCGATTCCATTATCCTTGATATCATACCGAACCCCATTTCCTTGCCACATGCTCTCAACGGACACCTGCGGGTTTTGCCTTTTGCTGCTGTATTTTATGGCATTGCCAACAAGATTCAGAAATAATTGGTAGATCAATGTTCTCTCTCCCAAAACAGGTAGTGTTTCGCCCATTATAAATTCTAAATGAGGGACCTGGTATTGCTGTTTGCAATTTTCAACGATATTGACAATCTTGGACTTTGGATTAATTGGTTCGAACACAAAGTCTACATGATTTACCTTTGACATTTGGTAGACTCTATCCATCATATCCCGCATCAGTTGCGTCCCCTCCAAGATATTTTTCATTGACTTTGCAAGCAGTTCGTCAGAGATGTCTTTTTTATGGAGCAACATTTGCGCAGTGAGTTGTATCGTCGTCAGCGGATTTTTAAGATCATGGGTCAGCGTATAGCCAAAAGTATCAAGCGCATTATTAGAGCGCACCAATTTTTTGTTCAATTCATCAATCTCTCCCCCACGCTGTGCTACCGCTTGCTGAATAATCTGTGTAATATTTTCAATAAAAGCGAGTTCAGAAGATTGCCATTTTTCGGCTTTTCCTTTTGTAATTTTTTTCCATGCCTCGAAAGAAGATCTTGGCGAAGGAAAGGTAATCTTTCTATCTTCGTCAACCTGCATCACTTTTTCCGGCTTACCTGCCCAAGTCTCTTCTATCAGGCGTTCTTTTCTAAAAACATATAAGTACCAGTTATTTGCGGGCAGAATACTGATGCGTAGTACACCGGGATATATTTCAATATCTTCGGAAGGACCATCGCCCTTAAATCTATCTGTCACAAAAAATTCTGCGGTGGCTATTTTTTTATCAATTTCTCGGAGCATTTTTTTGTCAGGCACCTCACCCACCATCATAATCGCGCGATCGCGTTTAATGATTAGCCCCTGCCCATTCATTACCTCCATAATACGCACTGCATACTTTTCCAATACGTCATACAAGTCGCGCTTGACCAACAAATCACTTTTTAGATCATGCTTGAGCTGCGATAGATTTTTCTGAACTTTCACCTGTTTCTTCTGAAAATCTGCCAGATAATTGTTTACAGCGTATTGTGTAAGAAAGGTACATAGATGGCGCTGTGAAAGATCGACGTGCATTGGCTCCCGATTCTGACAAGCAACAAGCCCCCAAAGCTCATCGTCTACGATAATGCTAAAACTTGCACTCGCCTCTACGCCGGCATTTTTAAGGTATTGCAAATGCATGGGTGAAAGCGCCCGAAGGCTACAGCGTGTAAGATCGAGATCATTGGCACTCCGCCCCATCAGCGGAATCGCTTCCGCATTGACATCCGCCGTATGGCGGGCATGAAAAATACGATAAAGCTCGCGTGCCTGTGCTGGAATATCGAATTCCGGATAACGATAATTCATCAACGATTCCAGATCAGCACTCTTGCTCTCTGCAATAACTTGTCCACTATTATCTTCCAAAAAGCGATACACCATCACCCTATCATAGTGAATAATATCCTTAATCAATTCGGTCAATGCCTGCCAACAAGAGTTGCCGCTGCTTCGGTCATCTAAATGCTTTGCATAATAATATAATTTGGTCGTTTTGACAGCGAGAGGGTTGCAGGCCTCTATTTCAAGATAAATTTTACTATCATACCTATAGAGACTTAAAAAATATTCGTTTTGATGGATAGTCACACGATCGGCATACCTGGCAAACATGCTGTCGGAAACAGCCTGTTCAATGTTCTCTCCCCGAAGTTCAAATGAAGGAACTATCCGATGAAGAACATCATCTACAGTCATGCCCAGCATTGCGGAGTATTCTTCACCAGCAATAGCTGCACAGTTTTCGCTTACCCCGATACACTTATCGTCTTCAAAGATAAATAAATACCCAAAAGACTGTATATTTCCACACAGGTGAATTTTTTCCTCATGACAATTGATTTCACGCATAAACCTACTGATATATTAAATAAAAATATGGTAAAATCAACAGTCCTGTCCTCCATCAACGCTATCATATGGTTACTAATTTACTAAAAACAATTGAGCTATCAAAACTTGCACCTTTCCCTCTAAAACACGAGAAATCACGAAGGGATAGACTTTATCTGCCAGACTTTTCGAGCTCTTTCACAAAATCCTTTCCCCAATAATGGATATCATAATGCTCGATATGCTCATATAATCTACGCGCTCTCACCTGAGCCTCGCCCGGCTCCATTACCAAAGATTTCAATAATGCATCTTTCATACTCTTTCGGTCATAAGGGTTTGTCAGGATAGCATAAGGCAGCTCAACCGAAGCCCCCGCGAAATGCAAAAACAGAAAGTTTTTGTTATCAGGTTATCTATTAATTTACAAATATACGTAAAAATTAATCATTAAGCAAATTTAAAGCGCCAAAACAAGCATAAATGGGTACTTATCCCTTTAAAATCCGTTTTTTTATTTCTTCGTAAATTTGTCTGTTCATATGAAAAATTTAAACATGCTTAACTTCAATGAACGGTCATCAAGTTCAATTTACCAGTCCATTTACGATCTTCTCGCAAAATTAGGTCTACCCGAACAGCAAGCACACATAGTTACCGCATTGGGACTTCTTCTCGCTTTAACGCTCCTGCTTTGTGCACTTGATTATATCATGCGTCAGGTACTTTATTCGGTATTAAATAAAATTGCGCGACGGACTTCGACCAAATGGGATGATTATCTGTTGGAAAATAAGGTGCATGTGCGCCTGAGCCGTACCGTCCTTGTGCTGCTTACGCGCCAGCTGCTTCCGGTGATCTTTCTGGGATTTCCGATACTCACCGCAGCTATTGTCAAGTTTCTCGATTTATTGATTTTGGTCGTGATCTATCAGCTGGCAAATAGCTTATTAAAAACCTGCCGTGATATTTTTCGAACATCCAAAGGTTTTAAAGACAAACCCATCGACAGTTATCTGCAGGTGGTTCAGATCTTTCTTATTTTTGTGATCGGTACACTGGTGGTTTCTCTCCTGACGGGCAATTCGCCCTGGTCATTTCTCGTTTCACTGGGAGCTGCATCCGCCATCCTGATGCTGGTATTTAAGGATACCATCTTGGGTTTTGTGGCCAGTATACAAGTGTCGGCCAATGACTCGGTACGTGTAGGCGACTGGATTGAAATACCCAAATATGGTGTGGATGGTGACGTCTTGCAGATCAATCTAAACAATGTGAAGATACAGAACTGGGACAAAACCATTGTCACCATACCGACCTACACTCTTCTCAGCGATTCTTTCAAAAACTACCGGGGCATGCAGGAAACAGGTGGACGCCGTATAAAACGTGCGCTGAATATTAAAATGTCTTCGGTCCGCTATTTAAGCGAGGACGAAATAACAGCATTGAAAAAAATCCACCTGCTGACACCCTATATTGAAAAGCGAGAACAGGAAATTGCCGATTACAATAAAACCTGGAATACCGATACCTCTTCACCCGTCAATGGCCGGAGGATGACCAATATCGGACTTTTTAGGGCTTACGTGCTGGCCTATGCCAAACATAACCCAAATATTCACCAGGAACTGACCCTACTGGTGCGTCAGCTAGCACCAAGCGAATATGGTATCCCCTTGGAACTTTACATGTTTACCAAGGGAACACAATGGGTATATTTTGAAGATACCATGGCCGATATTTTTGACCACCTATTGGCTGCTATCAAGCACTTCCACCTGCAGGTATTCGAACTGCCAGCATCCGATGATCTCAGACTGCTCGGTGCGGAAAAGGCTAGTTACTAATATTTTTTTAAGGTTCATTACAGAAAAGCAGGATAGTGGATTTAAAGCCCTAATTCTGCTTTTCTAAGCTAAAAAAATGCGATTTAGCGAGATAAATATATTGTCTGCGACAGGTAAAAAAGTACCTCAATTTAAAAACTCTCTATCGATCTTTTATGGAAATCCATAGCTAGACATATCTTACCAATATGGAAGCAGAGAGCCCGAGTTTTTAAATTGATAAAATCCAATTCGGGTCTTTACATCGTATATAAAAAACAAGAATGGAGAAACGCTATGAAAAAGGTATTTTTATTACTATTACTAGGATTAGGCTTATTTATGCTCAGCAAATTTAGTTTTTCACAGAAAACTAATGGTTCCAAGATAATTAAACAACAAGCTACGAACCCTACTGGTGAGAAAGATCAGGTTATTTATTTTGCAGGGGGATGTTTTTGGGGTACGGAGCATTTTTTCAAACAGGTACGCGGGGTGATCGCGACCGAAGTTGGTTATGCCAATGGCCATCTAAAGAACCCAAGTTATGAGCAGGTTTCTACTGGAAAAACGGGCTTTGCGGAGACAGTCAAAGTCACTTATGATCCACAAGCCGTTGACTTAAAGTTGCTCGTAGATTTATTCCTGAAGACTATCGACCCGACCTCGATCAACAAACAAGGAAATGATATCGGAACACAATATCGTACTGGGATTTACTATACAAATGATTCAGCCATTCCAGTTATTAAGGAAAGCCTGGCCGAACTGGCCAAAAAATATCCAGCAAAAATCGTTGTTGAGCTAGAACCCTTACAGAATTACTACGATGCTGAGGCATATCATCAAAAATATCTCGATAAAAATCCAGGCGGCTACTGCCACATTGATCCGGAATTATTTGAAATGGCAAGAAAAGCTAATCCATCTATTGCCAAAGCTACCGATGCGTCATCCACCTTCAAAAAAAAGGACCAAAGCACACTTAAAAAAGAACTTACAGCATTACAATATGATGTAACCCAAAATCAGGCAACCGAGCGTGCCTTTGACAACGCATATAATGATGAGTTCAGAGATGGCATTTATGTAGATATTACCACTGGTGAACCACTGTTTGTCTCGACGGACAAGTTTGAATCAGGCTGTGGATGGCCCAGCTTTTCCAAACCGATCAATCCAAAGTTAGTCGAAGAATTAGCTGATAATTCTCACGGCATGCGTCGCACCGAGGTACGTAGTAAAACCGGTGATGCTCACCTGGGACATGTCTTTGATGACGGCCCTGCCGACAAAGGGGGACTACGCTATTGCATCAATAGTGCCTCTCTCCGATTTGTGCCTAAAGAAGAAATGAAAGCCAAGGGATATGAAAAATATCTGCCCTTGCTAGCCAAGAAGTAAATGGAATAGCTTAAAAGGCTCCTAGCAAAAACTGATGCAAGTCTGCATCAGTTTTTTTGTGCGCTGCCCGCCCGAACAGTACCGTTCTAAGCTATCCGCTTACATGTGAAACGAGCATTATTTACACCAGCTCAACCCAAATCAAAAAAAATAAAAAAGATAGAATGATGAAATCCAAGCTATTCAAAAAGTCGTAAATGGTTATAAGTACAGAAAATTATAAAACTTAAAGACTTTTGTTAGGGAAAAGACAACAAAGCCCCACAATGATTCGCTATTGAGCTCCAATGGTGAAATTGACAAAAGGGATCTTCGTAGAAGGGATTTCCTGAAATTTGCAGGCGCCAGCGCTGCATCATTGGCCATTCTCGGTATGTCCAGTTGTAAAAAAGACCGCGATGACGATATGGATAACGGTGGTAAAGGTCTATATTTTGGTAGCGGCGATATTGCTATTCTCAATTACGCATATGCGCTCGAACAGCTCGAAGCTGCCTTTTATATTCAATTGGTCAACAATCCCTACTCTGGCATGACTGATATGGAAAAAGCATTTTTTACGGATATCCGTGATCATGAGATTGCCCATCGTGAATTTTTTAAAGTTGCATTGGGTGCCAAAGCAATCTCGAGCCTTGAATTAAATCTTTCGGGTATTAATTTCAGTAGCCGGGAAAATGTCCTGGCAACGGCCAAAACATTTGAAGATTTAGGTGTTTCTGCTTACAACGGAGCTGGATGGCTTATTAAAGATCCTAATTACCTGTTATTGGCAGGCAAGATCGTTTCGGTCGAAGCGCGGCATGCTGCTTGGGTACGTGACATGATAGACAACGGCAGTTTTGCCAATATGGAAGTTGTCGATTCCAATGGTCTCGATGTTGCCAAAAGTCCTAGCGTCGTACTGAGCGCTGCGGCACCGTTTATCAAATCCAAAATCGATGTATCGGATCTACCAACTTATTAGTCACCCAAAACTCAATTATCATGAATCTTTTAAACGTTTTTGAACAAATAAATGCTGTAGATCCTGAGTTCAGCGATCGCATCAGCCCACGTCGCGAAGCAATCAAAAGTCTAGCTTCCATGAGTAAAAAAGTAACCCTAGCGGCACTTCCCTGTCACTCATCGGTCAAGCCATTTCTTAAATTCCGCCACTTTGTTTTTGCTGATCAGGATCGGCGCTGTGCTTTGTGGTTTTGTCTGAATACGTAGCTGATTGCGTCCATACATCCATATGCTGTCAATAGCATTGACATTGATAATATACTGGCGGTTGGCCCTGTAAAAGATCAGGTTGTCCAGTTCTTTTATCAAATCGTCCAAGCTACTGTTGACGGTATGCTCCTGCCCTTCAAAGGTAAGCACCGTAACAATGCTGTCATTCAAAACAATATAGGCAATGTCTGCGGTATCAATCCGTATAATCTCGTCTTTCACATAGGTTATCAACCGTTTTCGGATTTTTTCTTCCTCAGCAACAAAAGGTACTTCGGGCTTCTGTCTTTGCTCCAGCTGTTTATTAAGTATCGTAAGGCTGTTCACTTCGGCATTTAACCCCCCAATCTGCTCATCAATCGCAAGCTCGTATTTACGGTAAAGCAATCGGATCAAAATATAACAGCCAGCAGTAATGAGCACAATCGACACGATTGCACCTGTCAAAAACTTGCTGTAAAGGTTTTGTAACTGTTTTTGCATCACATCGATATTGGCATGGCTAGCCAGCATCCAGTCGGTTCCTTTGACCGGATATACACTAACAATTTCGGAACTACGACCCATATTCTCAGGAAATACACGAATACCCGAGCTTTGTTGCCCCGATTCCAGTACCTGTTGAAAACGCTGTTCCTTTGCCGTATTCGAAAAAGTAGAATTCCCAACATCAATTTTCTTTCCGACAAATGCCGGATCGGGATGACATAATTCTATTCCAGCCCGATTATACATGCATACAAATTCACTTTGTACGTCGGTATTTAATATGCTCTGCTGCAAATTACCGATGACTTGCTGCGTCGGCATACCGGCCTGCAGCTGCTGCTCCAATAACATACCCAGTTCGCGGATCTCACGTTGTCCCGACTGGATTTTCTGTTCGTTCAATGTTTCTTTGGCCTGGGTATAAAAATAATGCAGGGTGGCCATGGTTGCCAGCGAGCACAACAGCGCAATCACCGCAAAAGTGAGGATATATAATTTCGTTTTGTTCACCTTAAAAATCAATACGACTAAAATACCGTTTTTAGGGCATTCATTCAAGCTGCATTATTCCCTTTTAGCAGCTATTTTTCCCCTCTCATCAACAAGTCTATCCGCTCATCGACTCATCAACGCTATGTTTGTGTAGATAAATCTTAATGGAACAATGAAAAAAATCAGATTAGTCGTATTGTCTATTGCGGTTATTATCGCACTTATGCAACTCATCCGGCCCGAACAGCCGAGCAATATCCCCATTAGCGACCTGCCCGGCATTCCGCAGGAAGTGAATGCAATCCTCCGGAGCTCCTGCTTCGATTGCCATTCAAGCCAGACAAACCTACGCTGGTACGATCAACTGACGCCCGTCAATTATCTGGTCAATGACCATATCATAAAGGGCCGAAAAGCACTGGATTTTTCAAACTGGAGCCAGCTGACACCGGCAGTACAAAATACCAAACTCTATTATTCGCTGAATAAAATTCTATGGGGACAGATGCCATTACCCTCCTACTTGCTGGCACACCCACAGGCGGCACTGTCCGAAAAAGATATCCATACCCTAAAGGATTTTGTGCGCAGTCGTAAGGCACCTATTGGCATAGATACGATCAAAACAGACAAAATCAAACAACAGTTTACCGATTTCGTGCGAGGGAAAATGGGCCAATCCAAACAAACCGTACAGCCCACGCCAAATGGTATCTCCTATATTTCCGACTACCGCAATTGGAATATCATCAGTATAACCGATCGTTTTGACAACGGTACCCTACGGATGATTTACGGGAATGACATTGCTGTCAGGGCGATCCAGGAAGGGCGCACAAACCCCTGGCCCGATGGCGCCGTGCTCGCCAAGGCCGCATGGAAGCAAGTCGCAAATGCAGATGGAAGCCTGTCGACAGGTGATTTTGTACAGGTCGAATTTATGATTAAAGATGCAAAGCAATATGCTGCAACAGCTGGCTGGGGCTGGGCGCGCTGGCGGGGTAAGGATCTGAAGCCCTATGGTGGCACAGCCCTGTTTACAGCCGAATGTATTGCCTGTCACCAGCCTGTCAAAGCAAATGACTTTGTCTTTACCAGACCCTTGGATCTGAAGAAATTAACAGCTAAAAACCACTAAACGATGAAAAATACAAGTTATATCGGCGTAGCACTGCTACTGACTGTAATAGCAGGCTGTACAAACCAGAACCCCGCCACACATGCAGCATTAGGGCTCAATGAAGACGCTGCCATTCACGAACTGGCCGATCTACCCGAAAATCCACTATTGCTCCATAGCCTCACGAGCCGCATTCAGCCTCAAGATGGAACACTATCGACCCTTTACGGCAATGCCATAGCCTATAACCATGCCCGCACGAAGGGAGCCGGCAACTACCCTGCCGGAGCCATACTGTATTATGTCACCTGGCAAGCGGCAGCCGATAGAGAATGGTTTGGCGCCAATGTCCCCGAGCGGATCAAAACCGTCGAACAGGTCAGGTTTACCGATGAGCACAACGCACTATACACCCAATTTACAGGCAATAAACGTGAAAGCGAAAAATCCACCAGCCAATCGCGCATAGACCTGATCAAAAACATGAAAATCGCCGACTTCGCCGAATAAAAAAGCGGGGAAATACGCTGCCTCCGCCCGAAGTCACAAGCTGCGGACAACAAATAATCCGTTAGGGAAACGATAGGCCTATGCCCTATTTTTTCGAATAGCCTTCCATGATGTTCTTTGTTTTCAGACTTTGGTATTTTACCGTTTCTGGAGCATCTGATTTTATTATTTGTTCACAGGCATCGTATATGGCGCGACGCTGATACGAAAGTGGGAACCAGCTCAGAGCTTCCAGCGCTGTTACACGTATATCCGCCGAGTTACTTTTATCCAGAACGGTCTCAATCAGCACCGGCACCATGCGGTGATAACGGTACAGACGCATGGTACGGATATCATTGAGACGTTCCTTTTCCTTTTCTTCCTTGTCCAAGATCTTTTTGGTCAGGCTCTGGGTTGCTTTCTCGCCAGAAAGAACAATTTGATCTAGTTTGTCCGCCAAAAGCTTCGCATTGCTCAAGCCGGGATTTTGTCGAATCTGCCGATCGATTTCCTGCTTGACCAGCGCTGGCTCCATAAAACTAAGCGACGTCCGCAAGCGGTAGCCCACCCGTTCGGAGTGTGGATCGCTCAGATACAGCTGGATCATATCTTTGACAAAATCATTTCCCCCAAACTCCGCCAGATCATACACTGCCAAACGACGGATTAATTCATACGAATCGGATTTAGCCGCATGCAATACCGCAAAGTAATCTGAATTTTCCAGTTGTCGCAACTGTATAAAGGCCTGTGTACGTACGGTTTCAAACGCCGATTGAAAGTAATACTGTTTTAACAAGGGGCTGACCTCTTTTTCAGGTAATATACGCGATAGATAAACCAAAGCCAGCGCCTGCAGGTCGGCATCGTTTTCCTTCAGCAGCACTCGCCAGTAGCCCGCATTTTGATCATGCGAACCGATTGCCGTATTGATTTTCAGTCGCTCGTCGGCCTTACCTGCAAAATGATACGTTGGGTCACCCAAAATATGCGTTTCCAGATACGCCATATGTTTCATCCAATTTCCTACACGAACACCATGCTGCAGCAAACCCATAAGCTCACCCGGCCACAAATCCTGTAGCACCCCTACCGAATTGGCCACTGCCGCAATATTGTCATTGTCTGAAAAAGGATAATAGCCCGCCAGATAATTGGGCAGGTGAAAAGAGCCCGTTAGGCAGGAATTGAGGTAAACCAATGGGGCTTTGATATGTGCATCTTTGATATCGTGGATCTGCATATCCATATCGTCATTGAACAGGGAATCGGCCGCTATACTTTTGGGATCAAAAGCATCAAGCATCCACTTCTCGTTTACGCCAAGGGATTCCATAAACGATTTTTTAACCGCTTCCACATCCCTTCCATCCTCTTTTGCAGAACGTAACTTGGAGCGGAGGTAACGTGCCACATTCTCCATGGAAGGCTGCGGATTAGAGGCCAATGGATAACCATTGAGCAGCTGCAGCGTGGCCGTACCATGTCCGGTCATATACGCAAAATCCACCCCCTCCCGCTTTAGTTCATTCAAAATATTGAACTTAATAAAGTTGTCGGAGCGAAAATTGATAAACTTGACCGAATTTCCCGGAAGAAATAAAGCCGGCATCTGCGATCTGAGGGCCAAGGCATCACCGATTGTTGCGTTGACCGAATTGGAGTTATAGCCATGCCCAGTCGAAGCGATCATATCATTTAACGGATTGGCCTGTGCTTTCTGCCGAACGACCTTTCTCAAATACGCCTTAATTTTTGCGATGGGATCTTCGCCATTTTCCACGGGCGGCTTGATCCGCGCCGAATAGATATCCATCTGTATATACTGCGGCGAACCAGCACTTAGGCTATAGTAAAAATAATTGGACCTCGACTTGGCCGTATCCTGTTTGATAAAGTCAAATTGCAGGTCAAAATCATCATAGTACCGGTCGGATGGCACCGAGGACTTATCCCAGCGGATATTTTGCGACATCTTAAAGGCAGAAGTCAAAAACTGCGCGTCACGCAACATGGGAATCGGAATATCACCGATCAGCACCGTACCCTCCAGGGGTTGCTTTTTTGTATATAGCCCCTTCAATAGCGTTCGGATCTCGTCCGGTTTGGCCCATTGGCTCGAAATAATATAAGTCCCCAATCCATCTTTTTCCACTGCGGCACGATAAGCATCGATCTCAGGTTTTGCCTGATCGTAGGTATGCTGATCCACAATGATCGCAAAGGTGGTGGGGCTTTTTACAGTAGGCTCCTGTATGGCTTGCGCATGGAGCTGCTTCACAGCGAACAAACTCAACGCGAGAGATAAACTGGTAAACGTAGTATGCTTCATATTAAGATGTATTAAAATACGCATAAAGATGCACACAAATGTACAGTAACTTTATTTAAAACGATTAAAAATAATATATTTTATACTGAAATATTTTATTTAACAGCGTATTAATTGGATTTAACTGAAATAATATTTTAAAATTCACTTATTTATAATAAATCTAAATACATATATTTGCAACATGCGTGTATCAACAAGCAAAAACAATTAGTCATTAATCGCTAAACGAATATCTATGAAACATCTTATCATCACCCTTGCACTATCGTGGGGTACCTTGGCCGTATTTGGACAAAAACAAGAACGCAGTCCCCTAGCAAAGGATCTACAGATAAAAATTGCCTTACAGGCAGCACCGGCAGACCAACGCGAAGGTGCCAAAGTATTGGGTTATAACGAAAAAGGCGAGTTTGTCACACTACAGGAAGGTACGGCCTCCAATAACCTGATCTGCCTTGCTCCAGACTACAAATCTTCCGTCTTATATGCCTATGCCTATCCAAAAAGCTTAGATCCTTTTATGGCCCGCGGGCGAGAACTGATTGCCGAAGGCAAACGTAAACAACGCGATGAAATCCGTGAAGCGGAACACAAGGCTGGTAAATTAACGATCCCGCAGACACCTACCATACTGTACGGCTATTGGGGACCATTGGCCAAGCTCAACAACACGACGGGAGAAATCGAAGGAGCACAGCGACGTTATGTGATCTATGTTCCTTATGCAAAAGCTGCCGATATCGGCTTGTCGAACAAACCGGGTTTACCTGGAATTCCCTGGTTAATGGACGAAGGATCCTATAAAGCTCATATCATGATTAACCCCGAAAATATGGGCCATAGCCATGGGAAATAACGAATCAGCGTTGATACGTCAAAGATCGCTCCTATTCTTTGCCCTATTAACCTTATCAACAACGACTTTCGCCGCTACCGCCAACAGTGCAAAACCGCTTACTGAGCGCTCTTTCCAGGACGGCGACATCCGGGGACTTATTACCGAGAAAAGCACGGGTAAAGCACTCAAAGGAGCTACGTTACAAATCCGGGAATTGGGTTTGTATGCCAAAACGGATGAAAATGGTCACTTTACCTTCGACCGCACTCCAAGCGGACAATACACTCTTGTTGTCAGCTACCTGGGGATGCTCACGGTGGAGCAAACCGTCACTGCTAGCAAGCAGCCTATTGCCATAGCAATGGCCGAAAACTCCATTGCCCTGGCAGACGTTGTCGTTGTTGGTCAGGAAAACCGCAAAGAAGGTGCCACCTCAACCATTATCAACCGCAAGGCCATTGAACACATGCAGGCGACCAACCTGGGGGAAGTGCTGCAATTGCTGCCTGGTGGAATGACAACGAATCCGAGTTTCACCAATGTCAACAAGACCGGTATACGCAATGTTGCCAACAGCAATCAACTCAACCGTTCTTCGGATTATATGAGCTCCCTGGGGACTTCGCTCATCATCAACGGGGCACCGACATCCAACAATGCCAATTTGCAGTCTCTGGGTTCTGCTGCAATATTAACCGGTACTTCCGGATCCAGCGGTTCACTCGGCAGTTTTTCCACTTCTCAGGGTTTGGGTGCCGATATGCGGCAATACACCGCCGATAATGTCGAATCTGTAGAAGTCATCCGCGGCATCGCGGGGGTCGAATATGGCGACATGACCTCGGGTGCCATTATCGTGCAGACAAAAGCCGGGAAGGAAGACCTGCAGATCAAAGGCCGGATAAATCCAAAACTGATGCAATTCTGGGCTGGTCAGGGTTTTGATCTTGGAAAAAACAAGGGAACTTTATTTGTCGACCTTGACTACACCCGGGCGAATGACAAGCAGACATCGGCCTATGCCGCCTATAACCGCGTAACCGGTTCTGCGCAGTACAGCAAAACCTTTGGTCAGGAAAAACCATTGTATACCAATACCTATTTCTCCTTTGGCAGCAACCTGGATAACGTCAAAATTGATCCCGATGCCAATGCTGTTCCGCAGCTCAACAAGTCGCAGGAATACAGTTACCGCTTTTCGACCAATGGAAAATGGAAGGTCAATAAGGCCCTGGCCCGACAGTTAAACTATACCGTGTCATTGAATTATTCGCTTCAGAAATCATACATGGAAAATGCTGGAACTGCTGGTATTTCAGCTGTGGGAAGCTCGTATACCGATGGTACATTTGAGGCCCCCTATCTACCTGCCAGCTATATCAATAAAGCTTGGGTAGAGGGAAAACCGATCAATTTATTTGCCAAGATATCGGATGAGTTTTATGCCAAAACAGGTCGTTTTACACACCGCATCCTTGTCGGTACAGATTACAGAATGGATGCCAACAGTGGAAACGGAAAGACCTTTGACCCCAACTTCCCCTACCGTACCAATAACCTAAACGGTTACCGCGCGCGGGCCTACAAAGATATACCAGCACTGAATCAGCTCGGCGCCTACGCCGAGAACCGTATGACGGCCCGATTTGGAAAGCGCGAACTGGCTATACAGGCCGGTGTGCGAATGGATCAGCTACAGCCTTTCAGCAGCGACGGAAAAACCGCTGTGTCGCCACGAATCAATGTGAGCTACGACCTCCTACCTGCCTTTACCCTACGCGGAGGCTATGGCATCGCCACCAAGGCTCCTACTTTGAACATGCTGTATCCCGAAAATGCCTATTTCGATGTTTTCAGTTTAAACTATTACAAGCAGGATCCCAACGAGGCACTAGCACTCCTGACCACACGCGTCTATGAAACAGGCAACGATCAGCTCAAGCTGGCCAAATCCTATAAAAAAGAATTGGGTATCGACTGGAAAGTCGGCAAAGGTCAGCGTTTGAGCATTACCGCTTATCACGATAAGATCGACAATGCCTACGACTATATGACCACCTTAAACAGCTTGCAGTATGCGCTTATTCCGACATATACCGTGCAGCAAGAAGTAGCGGGCGGAAAACCGATTTTGAGTGATGTTGTGACCAATACGCCTTACGTATTTACCTATGCCACACCTACCAACGGCAGGCAGATCATCAACAAGGGGGCGGAATTTGATTTTGATATGGGCCGCTTCGACGCTATCCGCACTTCTTTTCAGCTCACCGGAGCCTATCAGTCGACCAAATCAACCACCACCATACCTTATATCCTTGCACAGGAGGTGCCCAACAAAACGATGACACGCGTCGGTGTATTTGCGCCACGCGGGACCGACAGCGAGCGACTCATGACCACTTTAAGGGCCATACACCATATTCCCGAACTACGGTTTATCCTGACCCTGACGGCACAAACTATTTGGATCGATAAGGAGCGTAATGTCGACTACTCCAGCCTGCCGATCGGCTATATCCCTGTAGGATCTGACAAACCTATGGACATCGTCTATTTTTCTGAAGCGGAGCGCCAGCAGATCACCTCAGCCGACCGCGATATTTACCTCAGTCTCAGCGATGCAACCTTCCGAACCGAAAGCTGGAAACCACTTTGGCTGTTCAACATGAAATTGACCAAGGAGTTTGCCAAAAATATGGGTTTCTCCTTCTATGCCAACAATTTCATCAACAATAGACCCATGGTAAGGAGCACACGCAATCCTGAACAGTTCACAAAACGAAATATTGATATCTTTTTTGGAACCGAACTGTCTATTAAATTCTAAAAAAATGAAGAAAATCAATTTTTATCTCTACCTGATCGCGTTGCTTTGCTTATTGAGCGGCTGCCGCAAAGATTTTGCGACGGTCAACACGCTTTCCTATACCCTAACGGTCCACTACCCCAGCAATTACATCACATCTCTTGCCAAAGATGCTACTGTTACGCTTAAGAACACGTTTACGGGTCAACTGTCCCAATTGACAACCAATGCAAATGGTGAGGTCGATCTACAGGACATTATACCCGGTGTCTACACCGTAACGGTAAGTCGCGAGGTGACCGAAGAAGAAAGCGTCAGCATCAGCGGGCGCCAGGGCAAAGCATTTTTGAATGCCTCCATCCCTTCCCTGCGTATTCAGGAATCCGGTAAGACCGACATTCAGCTGAGCGGCGGTGCTATCGGAGGATTTGTCATCAAAGAATTTTACTATACCGGCAGCCGAACGCCCAATAATTCGACTTATTTATACGATGGCTTTGTAGAAATCTACAACAACTCGACCGACACCTTATATGCCGGCGGAATCTCCTTTGGAGCAACAAAAGCGGGTTCGACGGTAGCCACCAAATTCATCGAAGATCAACAAAGCGTATACCTTGCATCCCTATGGACTATTCCGGGCACAGCTGGCGTGGATCATCCTGTGCCGCCGGGCAAATCTATTGTCATTGCAGTCGATGGAATTAACCATAAGACAGATCCAAAAGGCAATCCAAATGCCCCCACAGATTTAGGAGCAGGAATTGCCGATTTTGAGACCTATTTCAATCCGCCTGGAAATTCCAACGATACCGACTCTCCAGACGTGCCCAATGTAACGCTGATCTATAGCTCATCGTTGACCGTTTTTGACTGGCTGCCCGGTGTCAACGGCTCTGGACTCGTTATCCTTTCGCCAGACGACTATGCAAAATATGAAACCGTTACCGAACCTGGAGCTACAGTCTCAACACGTTATGTGAAAATTGCCGCAGAAAAAGTGATTGACGGCGTGGATTGCGTCGCCAATAGCACCATTACCCTAGACAAAAAGCGTTTACCGCTCACTATTGATGCCGGAGTAGCCTTTGTCGGCGGTGGTGCCGGCACTGGAAAATCGGTTATCCGAAAAGTAAGGGAAGAAATCAATGGCATCAAAGTACTGATGGACACCAACAATTCCTCCAGCGACTTTGCGATAAACGATGCCCCTAGTCCCAAAAGTTATTCCAAATAAGCAGGCGCATCATGAACATAAAATATATTTTTTCCCTGGCATTTACAGCCTCTTTCATGCAGCTGCAAGCACAGGAAAACGCGAATATCAGCTACTCAAAAGAAAAAGAAAGCCTGCTGAAAGTTAAAACCAGTGCTTTACTGGGAGAGCTTGACCTACCAGCTGTGGGAAACACCACCTTAGGCTACTTCTATGAAGATGGTGATTTTAGACATCCATTTACGGGCAAATCAAAACAGGGCCTCAATTTTTCGACAGAGAAATTTCAGCGCTCCGGCGACTGGACGCTGTATGGCCGCTTTGACTTTACTACACTGAAAGAAAAGCAGCTGGCCTATGCATCCCTTGTTAATCCATTTACTGACAATCCCTATCAGTTAGTCGACTCACTAAAGGGCGACTGGAATAAGCAGTTCTACACGATGGACCTCAAAGTTGCGAGCCCCAGCTTTGCCGGCGGGAACATGCGTGCCGGCCTCGACCTCTCCTATCAGGTTGCTACGGGAGCGCGCCAAATGGACCCACGCTCTCAGGATACTGAAAATAAAATCCAGCTAGCACCAAATATTTCCTACAAAATCAGCGAGCGGCATCAGCTTGGGCTCGCAGCCATTTATAATTATCAGAAAAATGATCTGAATCTGGTACGTGCCAACGGAAGTCAACAATACAACGTCTATAAACTTCTGGGCTTAGCCGAATACCTCGGGGCATCACCTTTCATTATGACGGCAGATATGGACCGCAGCTATCTTGCGCATGCGTATGGCAGCGAACTCAGCTTTCGTTATACCGCCGATCAGTTCAGCTGGTTGCTGTCCGGAAGCTACCTTCGTCATGAGGAAAAGGCTACCGACGGCAGCACCTATCCGATGAAGGCTGGCAAACATCAATACGATCAGTACACCGTGTTATCGGCCATTGATCTAAAACGTGGCGATTACAATCATCACTTCGATTTAAACCTGCTGTATTGCGATATTTCAAATACCGAATACCAGCAATTGCAGCGGACGGACGACCGCAGTTACGAAACTATTTTTGAAGGCAGCTTGAATACAGCACTACGTAGTCAGGCTTCTTTGGGGTACATATTAGCCAAAGAAAGCAGTACATACCGTTCCGACTGGTTTGCCAAGGCCACCGTAAGCTATTCAGGCTGGGACAATCGCTATTCCCTTCCACAGGGAAAAGAAATCGTCGACCGCATGGATATCGGTATCCGCTTTAACAAAGCTCTATCGCGCTGGGTCTTTGATGTGGCATCAAACTACAATTTTGGCGTAAAAAACGAATGGAGCTACACGGACAAAAACTATTCGAGCAATTTTGTTGCAAACAACATTGCCCTGCCGATTTACCACTATTTAACACGCGACCGTGTGGTCAATGCGCTAAGCATACAATACCGACTTACCAACTTCGGAAAGAAAAGCAATCAGCTTTATCTGAAGGGATCGGGTAGCTTGGAAACAGCGCTGTCTACACCGAGTGGATATGTTAACAACGGAAAATCCCGTTACTCGGCTAGCTTATCCTTAGGCCTACTGACGTTCTAATGGAGATCTTCAGTAATGGAAATTTTCTGCAAGATTACCTGAAAAACCTTCTTATTGCGGAGCCAAGTTTTGTGCTCCGCAGTTTTAACGCATTCAACTAAACGAAGTGAAGACCTTAAATTACAAATTACCGCGAAAGAGGAAATTGTTGTAATCGAACGAACAAACGTTTTGAACAGATAAGTTTAAGCCGGCCCAATATTCAGGGCCGCGGAATTTGTTAAACCCACACTAGGGACCTTCGGTTGCTGATAGAAAAGATGCCTTGAAACCTCTTATGGCTAATAGATTAAGGACAACCCCTTCGTCACGTCGTAATGTCCGGATGGTAATGGTACATAGTTTATCCTGAAGATCTGCCGAAATGTATTTCAGATCGGCGATATGCCGGCTAAGGTAATTGATCAGTTCAGTGCGTTTGGTTAGCACCTGAGCCGAAACAGAAAAGGTCAATAAGTAATATTTCATATTCCGTATAAGTTTTTAATAATTGCGCATTCCGATTAAAGCCCGATTTTTCATATCATCGGCCCTATTGTCCGCTAAACTGTCGTAAATATAAAAACTTCTGACCATTACATAGTAATAGTCAGAAGTTAAAAAGTGTTATTATCGCCATTAATGTATTGATCACAAGCAGGCAGAATGCGCCCACTATCGAACATACCATCGCGATAAAAGTGGAAACCAAAAGGTTAACGATAGATTAAATGGTATCGCCCAGCAGAAACGATCCAGCGCATGGGATCAACAAAAACGTTGCATATCATGCTAAAGGCAACAGACATCAATAAGGTAGTCATAAATCTACCTTATTGCTATCTTATCGCAATTATCTTTAGTGCTCCAATTCTTTCAGGTATTCGATCATGGCATCGAGGCTCTGCAGCAGCTTTTCACCCTCAAATCCCACCTTTCGAAAGCGGATGTTCCCTTTTTTATCTAGGATCAATGTTGTCGGAATTGACGTGATATCCAGTTTACTACTGAGCTTTTTATCTTGGTTGTAATAAAATGGAAAGTCAAATTCGGGATTGGCCTTTGCCCATTTGTAGGCATCGTCCCAGCTGTTTCCACTACCGGAATTGAGTATAACGAACTTCACCTGAGGGTCATTCGCATATTTTTTGTACACCTGATGCAAATAAGGGAAAGAGGCAATGCAGGGCTTGCACCAGGTTGCCCAAAAATCGATGATGACAATCTTGTCCTTGAGGTCCGCTTTGAGCAAAGGCTTCTTGTCCATATCAACAATACTCATATCTTCTGGAAAAGGTGTATTGCCGATGATATTCTGAAACTCCCTGTAATAGCCCTGCTTCCATTGCTTGTCGAGCTGGCTAAAATAAGCCTGCCGTTCAGCCGCATTGTTAATCCCCTTTTTGTCTAGCGCGCCTTCGAGAAGCTGCCTGATCGTTGGGTCAAACGGGGCATAGCGATAGGCTGACTCCAATACAGGTATAGCGCTGTTCGGATCATTCCACTGCTGATACTGCATAGCCACTGCGCGGAGCAATGCCGCCGATTTGAGTGTCGGAAGGCTTTTTGCAAACCATTCCCGAGCCGCTTCGGACTGGTTTAACTGAGCAGCTATAAGTCCCTGATTGGCCATAATTTCTGCTTTTACCGCAGTAAGCTTATCCGCCTTGGCCGGATCATGGGCCACCAGATAGCCCGTTTCGGGGAAATAGCGTATTAAACTCACGGGATAGGCCGCAACACTGTCAAGTAGATATAAATTGAGTTTGGACGCATCCTGCAGCATCAGCTTATGCTCTAAGAGCAGCTGCACATACTGATTGTATGTGCGCCATTTGTAGGGATCCTGCTCCCAACGGGTAATCAGCGGCAGGTATTTCTTGGCCTTTACGCTATCTCCATGCCGCACATAGTAGGTAAAAAGATAGTCATAGGCGCTGCCATAGGCCGCCTCATTATCGGCTGTTTTTAGGGCAAGAAGCTGCCCGATCTTGGCGACCACAGCCGTGGAATCCTGCTCACGGAACAACTTATTGAGCCGATACCCTATCCCGATCTTCTTGTTGGGAAACTCGTTGATCACCACCTGGCGGATCGAATCCACTTTTTGGTTCTGGCCGAGTATCAGATAGCCCATGGTCACCTTGTTGAGGTTCCCTTC
The DNA here is from genome assembly GCA_031286695.1 of Sphingobacterium sp. Classification (GTDB taxonomy): domain Bacteria; phylum Bacteroidota; class Bacteroidia; order Sphingobacteriales; family Sphingobacteriaceae; genus Sphingobacterium. The sequence continues at coordinate 267,969 of JAITTY010000005.1, forward strand.
AAAGAGCGGATTGCTTCTGAATTTCTTTTCCACTACGGCCAAGCCCTTTTTCAACAGCCGCCCCTGCTGGGCCGGACCAGCATTTTTCATCTGTAGCACGATCAGCCGGAGCTGTGCTTCATAGTTATCGGGATATTGGCTCAGCTCTTTTTTAAGGTAATATTCCTGTGTAGCAAGGATATGATCCGAGGTTTTATCCTGGAGCGGTACGCTGTATGATTTTCCCAGGTAATTGCCAGCGATCAGTTTTCCCTGTTTATAGACGTAGATCTCATACTGACTGCTATCGCTTGCCTGCTGTACAAATTTCTTGTCCTTATCGGCAATCGTAAAGCAGGAAAAATTGGCATATGGCGGCAGTTTAAAACGCACTCGCCACAATTTACCTTCTTGCTGCATGGGCATGCGGCTCGGAAATTCGTAAAAATTGGAGTAGTTGAAATCCACGAAAAATGGTCCTGCACCCGGAGCAGCGGCAGACTTAGCGGGATCAAAGCTGATGGTCACGGTATCACCAGCCGCTGCTTTTTGCGGCGAAATACTTACTTGTGCCTGCAACAGCAGGTTTGCATGTAGCAGACACAGCAGCAACGCATATTTGAATAACTTAATCATTCTGTTGGAGGTTAGCATTTGTAATTAAAATAGCACTGGCGATCGGTATTTTGATATCACTTTCACTAAAGTCCGTTTTGACCTTTGAAAGTACAGGCAGGGCCCTATTTGTGCGTACCAGGTCAAACCAACGGTGTCCCCATTCACCGAGCAGTTCGAGCTGGCGTTCTTTCTCAAGCGCCAGGGCAATGCTCGCCTTGTCCATCGTTTGTGGCAGCGCAGCGAGGCCCGCACGTTCACGGATCTGATTGATATCCTCTAATGCCGCCTGCAACTTATTTTGGTTGAGCCGCGCTTCGGCACGGATCAGATACTGCTCGGCAAGGCGCAGCACGGTATTGTATTCGGTTACAGGTGTGCCGGTACGCAACTTATACTTATACGGCATGTAAAGCGTTTTATTACTTACGACATAAGGCTTTAACCATTGCGATTTGCGCAAGTCGTTCGGCTCATAGACTGCCACGGTCGCATCATACACCTGATAGTAACTCCGTGCTGTAGCTACTGTCGGAACGATGCTGAAACCTTCCCAGGTATTGACCCCGGCAGTAGAAAGATTAACGGTCTGCAGCTGCCAGATGGCCTCTTTGCTCGTTTTCAAAAAAACGGTATTGAGGTCGCGCGACAGTTCGTACCGGTTATCCCCGATGACTTTATCGGCCGTTGCTTCGGCATTGGCCCAGTCAGCATGATACAGATATACCCGGGCTAATAGTGCGTCAACCGCTTTTCTATTGGGGCGGGTACGCTCATTCCCCTGATAGGCATCCGCAATATCGACAGCAGCTTTTTGCAGATCATCCACCATGAAAGCATAGAGCTCTTCCCGGGATGCCGGACCTTTTCGGTTGTTGGCTTCCAGATCCTTGGTATCGGTGATCAAAGGCACTTTATTGAAGAGGTTGCTCAGGTAAAAGTAATTGAATACCCGCGTAAAACGCGCTTCTGCAGAGAGCTGCGCCTTTACCTTGGTGCTGAGTGCCGACGCTTCAAGGCCCTCGATAATCTTATTGCTGTGATTGATATAGCTATAGGGTTGCGACCAGAGCCGATCGAGATACGAGGTCGCGGGACTCAGCCTATTGTATTTGTACTCATCGTAGCTTGTAAAGGCTGAGTTATAATCGTCGGCCAGGCTGGACAGCACGATGGTCATCAGTCCACTGGCAAACTGGTTGTTGTAGTTGTTCATACTGGTATAGAGTCCGCCCACGGTTGCTGTGGCCGTCTTTTCGTCACTGAAGGCCGACTCTGCCGCCACTTCGGTCTTGGGTGGGTCTACGGCCAAAAATTTATTGCAGGAGATGTTTAGCAGTGGTGTCGCAAAAAGGCTGTAGATGATATATTTGTTCATGGTATAAGTCTTTAGTTTTATGATCATTAAAAAGTGAGCTGAACCGCAAATGTATACGTGCGCATGGATGGTGTGGCGCTGTTGCGTACCGAACCAAAGGGATTGACATCCGAAACATACGTACGGTCAAAACCAGGCATCTCGGGATCCATACCTCTGAAGCTTGTCCAGGTAAAGAGGTTCTGCGCATTGAACTGTACCACAGCACGGTTTATATTGATCTTCTTTGCCCATTTGGAAATGTCGTAACTGAGCGATACATTTTTTAAGCGTATGAACGAAGCATCGTCCCATACGGCTGAAGAATAGCGGTAGTAATTACGGTAAGCCAGGTTGGCGTCGTTGGCGCTGTTGGCGGTAGCACGTGGCACATCGGTCACATCTCCAGGCTGCTGCCAACGGTTTAACACATATTCATCCAGGTTGCCCAGTCCGCCGATGGTCGTTGCCTGTGGGCCGTAACCAATGGATGGTCCCTCCTGTTTGACAAACTGAAATAGAAATCCAAGGCTCACATCGCCATAACTTAGATTATTGCCGATACCACCATAGTACTTGGGCAGCAGTGATCCCAAGGTCACATAATCATTGAAATCACTGATTTTCCCATCGCCATCCACATCCAGGAATTGGGCGACCCCGGTTTGTGGATCCACTCCTGTAAACTGAAATCCGCGGACGATACGTGTGGACTCGCCAATGACGTACCGCCGCACATCACTGCTACTCGCCAGCCTGGGATATTCCAGCAGGGTATTGGACGGGAAAGTGATATTGAAATTGGTTTTCCAGCTGAACTTTTCCTTTTGGATATTCACACTGCTGAGCTCAAACTCCAAGCCTTTATTTTCGATCAGGGCCGGCGTATTACCAAAATACGAACTGAAGCCCGTCTGCGGTGCTAGCACGATATTGATCAACTGATTATCCGATCTATTGTTGTAATAATTGGCCGTTAGGAAAATACGATCCCTGAAAAATCCAAGGTCGAGCCCCAGTTCCTTCTTTTTAATTTCTTCCCATCCAAAATTGGGATTAAACACCCGTGTCGGATAAAGCCCCGTAATGCCTTGGTAGGCAAAGCCTGTGCCCCAAGTATCCAGGTATTGGTAATCACCGATCTGGTCATTACCCGTCACCCCCCAGCTGGCACGCAGCTTACCGAAGCTCAAGATAGACTGATCCTGTAGAAATTCTTCGCTGCTGAACACCCAGGCTGCACCGATAGACCCAAAGTTACCGTACTTATTGTTGGGCCCGAAGCGGGAAGAGCCATCCCTTCGGTAACTGAAATTTAACAGATATTTGTCGGCATAAGCATAATTGATACGTGCAAATGCAGACTGGTAACGGTAATCTGCATACTGATTGTTGCGGTTCACAAGGATACCTGCAGCACCGATATTGTCCAATTGCGAATCACTCGGGTAACTGCTGCCATCGAAGTATTTTCCTTCGCTGACCCTTTGCTGCCAGGTTCCGCCCAAAAGCAGTTTAAAATCATGTTTACCAATTGTTTTGCTGTAGTTTAATTGCGGTTCAATGATATAGGACTGATAATCCGAATTCCCGTAAGAGGCCATGGAACCCGTACTCGTCAATGGATTAAATCCCGCATTGGGCAGCAAGCGCGTCTGGTCCATGCTTTTGAGGTTGTAGCCCACGTTGACTTTTGCGACCAATTCGGGTAAGATCGCGTATTCGGCGGAAAAGTTGGCCAGCAGGGATTTCGATTTAGAAACACTCGAGCGCTCCATATAGGCGGCGGGATTCTGTAAGCTCTGCTGAAACCAATAATAGTCGCCATTTTCATCGTATATGGGATAATTGGGCGCCAGGTTATAAAACTGTGCAATATCTGTAGGTACCGTATTGTTACGGTCCAAGTTGAGGTTGAAACTGCTGTTGAGCTTAAATCGCTGATCTTTGGATTGCGTAGACAAGTTCAACAACGCACCACCACGCTGATAATTCTTGTTACCGGGCAAGGGATCACCCTGCCGATTGAAATTGGCACTGGCCAGGTATTGGGTATTTTCGTTTCCTCCGGAAAATGACAGCTGATAGGTAGAGAAAGGGGCCGATGCACCATAAAACTCCTTTTGCCAGTCGCTGTAGGCGGACTGATCCCAAGTGAGCAGATCCGGCGCATTATCTGCTGTCGCTGTCCAGTTATCGTTTTTAAATCCCTCCTTCCGGATATCCAGATATTGCTCGGTGTTCAGCATCTTCAAGTTGCGAATGGCCTTACCGGAGCCTACATTGGCATTAAAGTCTATTTTAAGTCCGCTCTTATTTCCTTTTTTCGTGGTTATCAAGATCACCCCATTTCCGCCCCGGGAGCCATAAATGGCTGTCGCATCAGCATCCTTAAGCACATCGATGCGTTCAATATCCTTAGGATTGATTAGGCTGAGCGGGCTTTGGTTGCCATTGGCCGCGGTAAACTGATTCATGCTTTCGTCCGAAAAAGGAATACCGTCTATAATATAGAGCGGGCTGCTGCCATTGGTCAAGGAATTGACACCCCGCAGCTGCACCTGAAAAGAGCTGCCCGGTAAGCCCGAATTGGAAGCGATGTTGAGTCCCGCAACGCGGCCCTGCAAGGCCGCCAGAGGATCCAGTACCGGTTGCGTTTCGATCTCTTTGCTGGTGACGCTGGATACCGAACCCGTATTTTTGCGTATTGAAGACGTACCGTAACCGATAACCACCACTTCATCCAGGTTGCCCGGATCTACCTCCAGCCTTATTTCCAGGAGGCTCTTGTCCGTCACCGTCACTTCCTTGCTGCGGTAGCCAACATAGCTCAGAAGTAGAATATCATCCTGCTGCAGTCCATTTAAACTAAAGCGTCCACTGGCATCGGTAACCGTACTGGCTATCTTATTTTTAACCCGAACACTAACTCCTTCAAGCGCTGCGCCGCTAGCATTGCTGACACGGCCACTTATCGTGGCCTGCAGTGTCTTGGCAGCGGCTTTCCCCTGGAGCACGATGGTGTTTTTGACAATTTGATAGCGGATACCCTTAGTCGAGAATGCCTGCTTAAGTAGTTCGGGGATATTGGCATTGTTTAAATTGACATCAAAAGGGAGATCGGGATTAATTTCATGCGGATCATACACAAAGCGGTAATCGCTGCGCTGCTCAATGGCTTTGACCAGCTGTTTAAGTTGAACATGGTCAGCTGCCTTGTCTGCCTGCTGGCTAAAGGCATAGCCATTGACATGCATCAGCATCAATAGCAATGTTTTTACGGATTGTTTCATAGGGTATTTAGATTGAAAATGCGTTTGTTTTGGGTTTGGTTAGGGAACAAGGACGAGTCGATCCTTGTCAATGGTATAGTTTATGCCGGCGAACCGCAATATCTTAAGCACTTCTTCAAAGGACTCTTTTTTGCTAATTTTCCCGCTAAGGACCTTGTTTTTATAGACCGGCGAAAGGCTATAGGTAAAATTGTACCAACGGGCCAAATCGGCCAAAATCTCGGGAAGCGGTGTTTGGTCAAATTCAAAGTAACCGTCTTTCCAATTGGCAGCATCCTGTTGGGTATTTTGCTGCTTTCGCTGGAAGGCACCGTTCAGCACATTCAGTTCGATCGACTGTCCCGGCAGCAGAATCTCCTGAAGCCCGGCATTGCTGACCCGTATTTTCCCTTCGTCGAGCTGTGTGGTTAAGAGCTGGCTATCATTTGCGTATAACTTCACGTTGAAAGCGGTTCCCAAGGCCTCAATGCTGGTGTTGCCGACATGAACAATAAAAGGTTTGGCTTTATTTTTTGCCACTTTAAAATAGGCTTCACCCGTCAAGTAGACCGAACGTTCGTTGACGTCATATTCCGGCCCTATTTCCAGCTTGCTGTCTGCATTTAGCCATACGGTGGTACCATCGGGAAGTTCCATTTTGAATTCTTGCCCCTTTTTGGTCTTGACCGCCAGGTTATTCCCCTTCCCCTGCGCCATATAGGCGGGACTAAACGGTTTCTTTTCATCCAGGCTGACCACTTCATTGCCGATCAGCAGATCGGCCTGGAATTGACCAACACTAAAAGGCAGTGGCTGTGGCGATTGTTGGGGCTGGGAAAAGAAGTATAGCGCTGCACCGGCCATCAAAAAGAATACAATACTGGCAGCCACCTTCAAATAGGCACGACGGTGGCGACTAGCCCTTAATTCGGGCCCAAAAATATGCTGTTGGAAATACCGGTCTTCGGCAGCCAGATCCAGTTCCGGGATGTCTTTTGCGTTATTTGTCTTGCTGAGCTGATTGTACCAACTTTCGACAAGTGCAATTTCCTCGGCGCTGCACATCCCCTGCTGATACTTCTGCAGTAATTGTTTCGATAATCGTTGTTTCATAGGTTCTATCCTGTTTACCGTTTAGAAGACAGGATAGTGCCCACTTAGTGGTAGAAAAAAATGAAAATAGTTCGAATTTTTTTTCTCAAAACCGTCAACGCATTGTAAATCTGCTTTTTTACCGTCTGTTCAGAGATATCAAGTTCGGCGGCAATCTCCCGATAACTTCGTTGCTCGAAACGACTTTTTCTGAAGATCAGAGCCATTTTGCGGGGCAGCTTTTCAATCGCCTGATCGATTTGCAGGGCCAATTCTTTCTCCCGCAGCAACTCGTCGGGCATAATTTCAGGAGTTGAGGCGGCATGCTCCAGGTAATGCTCATATTTCCGGCCCACATCCTGGCTGGCGATACGATTGATGACCAAATTACGGGCCGAACGAAAAAGATACGCCTGATAAGAATGCTCAATTTCGAGCCGCTCCATGCGGTCCCAGAGATTGGTAAAAATTTCCTGTACAATATCACGGGCTTCGTCACGATCTTCTAACATCCGGAAAACATGCACATACAACTTCACCCAATTTTCTTCGTAAAGTTGGGTAAACAATTGTCGGACATGTGTAACACTCATCTGCTGGTTTAGTTATTGTTGATCAGTCAAAATTAGGCTTTATTTTCAGGAAAGTCAATTTATGATGGATTTCTAATGAAACCTGTAAAATAACGCAGCTATAGATCGCCTTTTGTTACATTTTAATTTATTTTGCGATCTGCTTCACGATGGATATTCCGTTTCCTGAGCCTTCAAATTTTAGCAGCGTATCCATTAAAGAAGGTACATTTCCTTTAAAACTGTCCGGGTGTCGACCAGGTCATCAGCTCAACTTAACACATCCTCTTTCGTATTTTTTTTCGTATATTATCTCACTATGAAAATAGTAGACATCACAAAAGACACTTTAATCAGTGCTCAGAAAGAAGGATTTACCGTATTAATCACCAAATTTAGTTCAGATCCGTTAAACCCAACCTGGATTGTCGACAAGGTTGAAAACGACAAAATAGAAGCTAGCAAAAAAGCATTGAGCGAAAGCTACCAGCTGTGCTATTCCATTAAAGAAGCTATTCTGACGATTGATAATCGCCCCTTTATCGGAAAGTTGCAGCTGAGCCATTAATAGCGTTTGATCAATCAATCATGCAATACGCAATCGGAATACTGTGTTGTTTCGCTACCCATTAAGAGGATGCCTAACAAAGCAGAATTATTAATAAAATACATGTGCGAGAAAAGGCAGCCAGCGGTGGCTGCCTTTTCCGTATACCTGCTATTTTTTTATCGCCGTCAGCACTCTATGGAGCAATTCAGTCAGCTTATTTAAATCATCTTCCGTCAAGCTTTTCGCTGCTTCTTTGGCCACTGTTTCCCTAAAATTCTCCGAATTATCGATGATGAATCTGCCTTTATCCGTTACACGCAAGTTGAAAATTCTGCGATCGGCAACGGACTGTTGTTGTTCGACCAGATCATGTGCAATCAAAAATTTGAGCTGTTTGGACACAGCAGGCGGACTGATGTTAAACGCCTGTGCAATCTGCTTGACGATACACTGATCGTGGCGGTAAATATATTCGATCATATTATAGTGGGTCGCCGTTACACCATTGACCTCGCCCCTATTCATATTCGCCAAGATGAAGCATTGTAAATCGGTAAACACTTCATAAAATTTTTTTTCAGTTTTGTCCATTGCCCACAAAATAGTTAACTTAGTTAATAATTAGCAAAGTTAATGATTATGGAGCATATCGACGTCATCCATGCCCGGCAAAATAATCTGAAGAATATTTCTGTCCGCATCGCAAAGAAAAAGATTACTGTTTTTACAGGTGTCTCCGGATCGGGCAAATCGTCTTTGGTCTTTGAAACGATAGGCGCTGAAGCCCAAAGGCAGTTTAGCGAAACACAAGGAAGTTTTATCAGAAACCGGCTGCAACACATCGGTGTTCCGGATGTGGACAAAATCGACAACCTAAATGTCCCTATTATTATCAATCAAAAAAGATTGGGTGGCAATGCACGGTCGACCGTAGGAACAGCCACCGATGTGTATGCTTCTTTGCGCTTGCTTTTCTCACGCATGGGGACACCTTTTGTAGGCTATTCAAATGCCTTTTCATTCAATAATCCTTTGGGCATGTGCAAGGAGTGTGAAGGGCTAGGCATTGTGCAGACCGTTGATGTCGAGACCCTTGTCGACAAGCAAAAATCGTTAAACGAAGGGGCTATCCAATTTCCGACCTTTCAACCAGGTGGCTGGCGCCTGACACGCTACACCCTATCAGGCTATTTTGACAACGATAAAAAATTGAAGGATTATACCCCGCAAGAATGGGACCTGCTTCTGCATGCAGCCGAACATAAACCAAAGCACCCTGATCAGGAATGGGGAAAAACAGTCAAATATGAGGGTATCATCCCCCGCATTGAAAAAGCATTCCTCAAGAAACAGTCTAAGGAAATTATGAGCCGAAAAGAGGCCTTAAACCATATTATCATCACCAAAGTTTGTCCTGTATGCAAGGGAAAAAGATTGGATGATAAGATTCTGTCTTGTAAAATAAAGGGCAAAAGCATTGCCGACTGCACCGCACTTTCGATCGATGAGCTTTTGGAATTTGTCGGTTCTTTACCGTCCAGCGCTTTTGATGTCATTGTTACTGAACTGCAAAAGAAACTTCAACATATCGTCAACATCGGTTTGCAGTATTTGACCTTGGATAGAAGAACAGACACGCTATCGGGTGGGGAAAGTCAGCGTATAAAAATGGTGCGAAACCTGGGGAGCAGCCTCACAGATTTACTCTATATTTTTGACGAGCCAAGCATAGGCCTTCATCCAAAGGATTTACAAAATATCGCCGCGATCATTAAACAGATACGCGATAAGGGCAATACCGTGTTACTTGTAGAGCACGACCCCGATTTGATCCGCATCGCCGACCAGGTCATCGATATGGGACCGCAATCGGGAAAGAATGGTGGAGAGATTGTGTATAACGGTACGTTTGAGGGACTGAAAGCATCAACAGGAAAAACAGGCCTGTATTTTGCTAAACGGCCTCAAATTAATAATAAACCACGATCAGCAAAGAGATACCTGGAAATCGAGCATGCCAATCTGCATAATCTGAAAGACATCCAGGTAAGCATTCCCCAAAACGTGATGACCGTGGTTACCGGCGTGGCAGGCTCGGGAAAGAGCACACTGATCAACAAAGTGCTGCCCAAATTTTATCCCGAAACCACCATCATCGACCAGTCTTTATTTTCCACGGGCATGCGTTCTAATCTGTTGACCTACCTCGGTTTGTCTGATGCGATAAGAAAACTGTTTGCAACAGCAAATCAGGTATCCGATAAACTTTTTAGCCGGAATAGCCTCGGCGCCTGTGAAAACTGCAAAGGTATCGGTATCGAAAAAATTGATTTGGCCTTTATGGATGATATTGAACAGCCCTGCGAGGTCTGCGATGGCTCTGGTTTTAAACCAGCGGTATTAAAATATCATTACAACTCCAAAAATATCGTTGCGGTGATGGATATGACCGTAGCAGAAGCCTATGATTTTTTCCCGGACAAGCTCTATCGCCAGTCGTTTGATATGTTACTCCAACTCGGCTTGGGCTATCTCACTTTGGGGCAACGGTCAGACAGTTTTTCGGGTGGGGAAAGACAACGGCTCAAACTGACCAAAGAACTGAAGCACTCCAATAAGATTATCGTCCTCGATGAACCCAGCACCGGCTTACATCCAAACGATACCGAAAAGCTCTTAAAATTTATCAATAATCTTGTGGACAACCACAATACATTAATTGTTATCGAGCATAATCTCGATGTGATTGCACAAGCTGACTGGATTATCGATATTGGGCCCGGAGCGGGCAAATATGGCGGAAATGTGGTGTTTACAGGTACGGTTGCTGATTTGCTAAACGATACGGTCTCGCTAACGGCAGCCTATTTAAGGCAGCATCTCCACAGTGGCGATACGCATGCGAAAAAAGATATCTAGAACCTGACACCCTAATAAAAATCCCACGTCAATCCTTTATTTTTGTAAAAAGATCTCTTGTATGAAATTAGCGAAAGAAATTTTTGAGGAACCCGAAGTCGCCAATTCTTTTCTGATCGAAACTTTTGACGAGTTGACGGTTAGTGTACTGACATACAGCCGACTGCGTTATCATCAGATCTTGCTGTTCGAGCGCGGCACAGGCCCTCTGACGATCGACAATAATACTTTCGAAATAAGCGATCATTGTGTCTTCCTGATGTCAAAAGGCCAGGTGCTCACCTTTCATTCGATAAGGGATACCGACGGATATAAAGTTTCTTTTGGCGATTGTTTCTGGGAAAAAGCACCCCAAAGTGCCAGTAACTGTAAAGCAGTGCTGTTTAACAATACAAATGCCAACCATCAATTGCAGCTCAGTCCCACAGAATTCGGTGAACTGTCCTTTCTATTCCGTGCCTTGCATGCTGAATATGGCGCCAGCAACTATATCAACCAACAAGACGCCCTCGCCGCATACTTAAAAATCATTATGATAAAACTGGCCAATGTAAGGCTGACCGAAGAAGCCACCTTTGACAGTCAGGATTATATGCTGTACCGGAATTTCATGGAGCTGCTCAGCTCCCGTTACCGCAGCCATCATGCCGTGAGCGAATACGCCACAATGCTCAACATCACTACACGCCGGCTAAGCGAACTGTGCAAAAGATGCAGCGGGCTCGGTGCCAAAGAATTGATCAACGGCCAAATTATTGCCGAAGCCAAACGACGCCTTCAGTTTAGTTCCGCCACCATCAAGCAGATCGCCTACGAACTGCATTTTAATAGTCCCGAGCAGTTCAGTCATTTTTTTAAGAACAACGTAACACAGTCGCCTGCGGAATTCCGCTTGCGAGCTGTCGGTATTGGGGCATGATCCATGTAAGTCCAGGTGATTTTGACATGCCAAACGTATTTATTGGCATTATCCGGTGCCTACCAAGACGATAACTTTGTAAAAAAACACATAGTTATGTCAGTAAACCGTTTAAAACAAGTAGCCGGTATCAACATACCGGACAGTAAAATTGCTACCCAGGCTACCGAACTTCTTTTGGAACATGGTACAGAATTTATCTACAACCATTCGCTCCGTGTATTTCTATTTTCATCGCTAAATGCACAGCGAAATAACCTGGCGCATGATTCCGAATTGTTATATGTAGCCTCCGTATTCCACGATCTGGGACTGGTGCCCCATTATAGCAGCAAAGACTTACGTTTTGAGGTCGATGGCGCCAATGCTGCCCGTGACTTTCTGAAAGGCCATGGCATCGCCAACGATAAACTGCAGCTCGTATGGGATACGATAGCCCTGCACACGACCATCGGTATCGCCGAGCACAAAGAGAATGAAGTCGCATTAATGTATTCAGGTGTGGGCTTGGATGTGATGGGCGAAGGCTACGAACATCTGACAACTGCGCACAGGGAAGAAATAATCAGCGCATTTCCAAGAAATGATTTCAAAAAGAATATCATCCCCACCTTCTTCAGCGGATTTGAGCACAAGACCGAAACCACCTTTGGAAATATCAAGGCCGATGTATGCGCGTTTATGATCCCCAATTTTAAAAGAAAAAATTTCTGCGATTGCATCCTGCACTCGCCATGGAGCGAATAAGTCTACGTGGAAACATAGGATAATCACCTAGACGGTGCTTATCCTGCGTTTTGACTCTTATCGGATAATAATTCGCTTTTCGTTAAATTTTTTCAGATTCGCCTCAGTTCTTGGAATTAAAGTTATCATGTACACGTCCTTCAAGTCACCCACAAATTTAATAGGCGAAACATAAATTAGCATAATATTAGCTTCATCAACGAGCACTTTATTGGGATCGCTCTGGACGAATCGCTCATCAATTTTAAATATTACATTTTCAGATTTGATAGTGGTATATTTATTTTTAAATGCAGATAAACTTATTAGGACCGGATTATACTCAGGTTTCAATCCAAGCATAATCACCTTTCGTTCAGTATTGTGCTCCACCGATTGGATGCCATCAGCGTTTAACGTGAGTATGGTATCATCTAAAAATTCTTTACCTCGTATTTCAATTGTAGCATGTCTCCTATCATCAAGTTCCTTATAAACAACTTTAGGAACAGAATCTGTTTTTTTGTAGATTTCAAATGATTGTTGTCCATAGATTTTCCCAAAGGAAAATGCCGATAATAGTGTTAAAACGAATATTTTATTCATTATTTATTATCCAATTGCTTATTTATTTGAATTTGCGCGAATATATGAAATCTGAGCTAAATTAGTGGCCGTTTACGTTGAGATTTGTAGATTGCCTCGCCAACATATAAATACCATAGGTAAAATTAGCGCCTCCCTTTGTGGGGAGGCGTTAATGCATTAATTAGACCTTTTTTTGACGTAACGCCGCAGCAGTGTACTGGTCACACAGCTGACGATGGTACCCAGCGCAGCTGTCAATACCGTCTGCGCTACATCGCCAAGCGAGAAGCTGGCCCAGATGGAACAGAGCGTACCACCTAGCGCTGAGATACGAATATCATTCCACCGCATCGGCTTCACTCCCACCACTTTTTTAAATAGTCTGGTAGAATAGCCCCTAAATACGCGGCGTACCGTATAAGTTCGCTATCCGCAAAATAGGCAAACGAATGGATCAGCACATTCCTTCCTAAGTAATTGTCTTCGAACAGACGCTGGCTTTTTTTACAGTTTAAAAATTTGAAATTATGCTTTCAATGAATTACCGCCCCCCCCCAATCGCTTACTTACCGATAAAAATACTCCATTGCCTGAGCTCCTCCATCCACAGGATCCTAAAGTCTGGATACTGCGTTCCTGTATCTGCGGATCAGACTTGCATTTTTACGATGGGTTGGTACCCGACACAAGGGTAGGCTCTACTTTCGGTCACAAATTTATCGGTGAGGTGGTCAAGGTGGGCGATGCCTATCATCTTTTCTCTTCCAAACTGGACAACTGCATCAAAACCGTGTTAATTCCACCAATGGCCTCAACTTAAGATATTTTATTATGATAGCAGATCAAACTACACCCGAAGATTTTATCAATGAAAGACAAGGACAATATAGTCATATTAAGGGCTGGGGCATCGATTTTGACCCCAGGAATGATCCGACCTTTCCCATTAAAAAACGAAATAATGAAGAACACCGAAGATACGCCTGGCAGCGGCCTCCATTACAGGAAGAAACAGTTGAAATACTGAAGTCTGTTGAAAGGCCGAACCTGACAGCGGTGTATGGAACGAGCAATCCACCCCCAGGGCTGAGCGAGTGATACGGATCGTCCAAATTTGTTCAAAATAATAAGCAGGATCAAAATTATTTGGCCCTGCTTATTATTTAAACCTGTAATTGTACTATTTAAAACTGATCACTGGCTGATTAAAGTCCGATCTGTATACCTAGATTTACGACACGTTGATTCTGATACGCATCTCCCGCACTGTTGGACGTCACCTCAGGATCCTGCTGATACAAGGAATAATTCGTCCAGGTCAGAAGATTATACCCACTCAGATATAAACGTGCATTGTTAATCCTAAATGGCAGCCATTTATTGGGTAATTGATATCCCAGTTCTATTGTCTTCAAACGTAAATAGGTCGCATCAATAAGCCAGAAGTCGGACATATAGGTTGACGGGCTATTAATCGTTGTCGGATTAGTCGTTAAGCGTGGAAATTTAGCTGTTGAGGCCGTTTCCGCAGTCCATCGCTCTTGATGGATCGGTTGAAACTGGCTCTGGAAGGGCTCAATGCCGCTTCCCTGAACGCTAAAACTGTACCCGGTAGTCCCCTGTAGCAGCACATTGAAACTAAATCCTTTGTAACTTCCCCCCAAGGTAAGTCCAAAGCTGGTATTCGGTATATTGGGTTTACCGATCACAGTCCGATCATAGTCATCAATCACACCGTCGTTATTGAGGTCCTTATACCGCAGATCGCCGGGTTGCACCTCATACCCTCCCGATGGTTTTGGGCTTGCAGCGATATTTTCTTCGGTATAAAAACCATCGTACAGATAACCCAATGGTTGATTGATCTGCTGCCCTGTCAGCCGCAACCAAGGATAAGCTGGTGCCGGTTCATCCTGAAACAAAATCTTGTTTTTGAAATACGTCAATACACCTTTAATATTATAGTTAAATGCACCGATATTATTGTTTACATTCAGTTCCAACTCCACACCCCTGTTCCGTACCTTCGCAATATTTGATGGGGAGACCCCTACACCGATGTGCTGGAAAAGCGACTGTGAAGTGACGAGCTGATCGTACCGCAGGTTATTGAAATAGTCAAAGGTCATGGAAAATTTGTTTTTCCATAGATTGACATCAAGCCCTATATCAAATGACTTTTGTTTTTCCCAAGTGACATTATTATTTCCCAGATTTCCTTCAGTGATAATAAGTGAAGGCTGATGGGTTTCACCAAAAGAATAGCTTCCACCCTCGTTGTATACCTGCTGGTAAAGATAACGGTCACCGGCGACCTTGTCAGACCCCACGATTCCATAGGAAGCCCGCAATTTAAATAACTCTACAAAGTTAAATGCATCTTTGAAAAACGATTCCTTTGCTAGATTGTATCCTGCCGACACCGCCGGAAAAAGGCCATAACGTTGTGCCGCCTGAAAACGATCCGAGCCATTGTATGCTGCTGTCGCATCCAATAAGAACTTCTCTTTAAAGTTGTAGCCTGCGCGCAAGGTATAGCCTTCAAAATTCTGTGGAATCCAGTTGGTTTTCTTATCCCCCTTTGTTTTATAGGATTCCCGATTATACAGCAGGAGTGCTGTCACCCCATGATCCCCAAAAGTTCGCGCATAATTGAAATTGGCCTGCACATTCACCCGACTATTGTAATCCCCTTGGTAGGCCCGCAAGGTATAATTGCCCAGCACATAAGGTGCCCCACCTTTCAGCTGGTAACCGTTCGAACTCGGGTCATAACGATACACAGGTATCTCATCGCGGGCCTGCTCTCGACCATTCGACTCCACGCTGGCATAGGCTACACGGGTAGAAAATGAAAGCCCCTTCAACCAAGCATTCAGTTCCTGAGTCCCGCCAAATAAAATATTGATATCGTTACGTCGATCCAAGCTATATCCAGACGCTGCCAGGCGTGCGTTGATCGTCGGTAGCAACTCCTGCGTATCGCTGGCATAGGCGAACGAACCATCTGGGTTGATAAAAGGTGCCGACCAAGGTCTTATCTTATTAAAATTGAACACCTCACCAACGATATTTCCTGCCCTCGGTGAATTAATACGATTGAAGTTCGCCCGGAAATCCAACCGTAATTTGAGCGTCTTCGTGGCTTGTACATCTAGATTCGAGCGCAAGTTAAAACGACGATAATAATAGTTATTGTTGACCTTGTCACCTTCATTCTCAAAATTATAAAGGTTTCCATTTTGGGAGAAAGCCCCACCTGATACAAAATATTTAATACTTTCGCCGCCACCAGTGATATCAATATTTGTATTGTATTGTTGGCTCGATGGTTTAAAGATCCGGTCATACCAATTGATATCCGGATGGCCATAAGGATCATCCCCGGAACGAAAATGTGCCAAATCTGCTTCACTAAAAGGTTGATTGGAATTGTCGCCCAGCGTATTTGCTATCGCTTCATTCCATAAGAGCGCACTTTCATAAGCATTCAAAAACTTCAATTTTGTGACTGGGCTCTGCATACCTGACTCGACACGCGCATTGATCTTTGGCCGCCCCGATTCACCCCGCCGCGTTTTGACAACCAATACACCATTTGCCCCCTTGATACCGAAAACAGCCGTCGTCGATGCATCCTTTAAGATCGAAATACTTTCGATTTCATTGACGTTGATCTGCGAAAGTTGTTCATATGTATATTCGATATCATCAACAATAATCAAGGGCTGGTTTCCTTCTGGATTCAATGAACTGACACCGCGGATATAAAAATCCGAAGCATCTTTCCCGGGTTGTCCGGAGCGCTGTACCGAAACAAATCCCGGCAATCTTCCAGCCAATGCATTCTGTACGCTCGAAGTTGGCACCTGACGGATATCCGCCCCTTTTATTGAACTGACTGCACCTGTACTTGTAAGTTTTTTGGTCGTACCAAACCCCACCACCACTACCTCATCAATATCCTGGCTACTTGATTGCATAATCACTTCGATATTTTCCCCCTGCTTTACATCACGTTGCTGGGTATTATATCCTATACTTGTAAATACCAAGACCTTAGTACCACGTAAGGCCAATTTAAATCGTCCATTTTGATCTGTCTGTGTGGCTCCACCGCCTTTCTCCTGCACTGATACCCCCAACAAGGGACCCGAACTATTTTTGACAATACCATTCACCATGGATTGCGCCAATAGTATAAATGGCGTCAAAACCATTATTGTTAACAGATATATGCTCTTTTTCATCCGTTTATATTTATTTATTCATGATTAAAGCCATTCACACTGCCCGCTTCGGTTTGCGTAAATAGACTAATTACCAGCCGGGATTTTGTACCATTTTTGGGTTTTTGATCACTTCCGAGAATGGAATTGGAGCCAGATACATTTTTGCTTCAAATGTCATTTTCAGTATAGGAACTTTTTGCCTGATCACCCCGGTTCCCGTTTGATAAATGACGGTGGCATGAAGCTCCTTGTTAAATTCCTCTTCCGCTATTTTCCATCGTCGGACATCATAAAAGCGATGCTCTTCAAAAGCCAGTTCTTTTCTCCGTTCGAGGTGGATCAGCTTCCGCATTTCTGCTTTGGACAATGCTTCAGGAAGCAGATAGGGATTTAATCCTGCCCGTTGTCGTATTTGTTCAACAGCACGATAAACATTGACATCAGGTCT
This sequence comes from Sphingobacterium sp., assembly GCA_031286695.1. Taxonomy (GTDB): domain Bacteria; phylum Bacteroidota; class Bacteroidia; order Sphingobacteriales; family Sphingobacteriaceae; genus Sphingobacterium. The sequence goes on from JAITTY010000005.1 coordinate 285,238, forward strand.
GTCCAGACGTTCATTTCGTGCCTCAGCATAATTCAACAATATTTCAGCATAACGGAATAGAATAAAGTCATGGTTTACATTACTATAATTTGCCAGGGATTCAAAATTCCCCATAAACTTACGGAGGTAATAGCCCGTCTTTGTTTGCTGTTTGGATCCGCCCGGTTTATCGGATCCACCCTCAAAGGTTTGTACAGCCCGATTTAACCAAGGTGCCCCATTATAAAAAACAGTTGCGTAGAAGCGGCTGTCCCGTCCAGCATAGGGATCATTTGGATCATAGCCTGAATTTTCGTCCGTAATTTTCATTCCGTTGCTCATTCCAAAGGCGTCTACAAGTTCTTGGGTGGGACTAGTTCGGCCATTGTTTACCCCGTTGGCATAGCCCACGGGACCATTGTTGTTTTCAAAGCTGGTGTTATTGCCACCTTGCTTGGCAAAGATCCGTTCATTGTTGCGTGTGATAAAGACATCTTTAAACAGGGGTTCAAGCTTAAAGAGATTGAGGTCCATCAGATCTTTGGCCGCATTCTCCGCCAACTGCCACCGTGCAGCTGCATATGCGGTATACCCGGAGAGATCATTCTGCCCATCGATATTTCCACCGTTGAACAATGGACTGGCAGCATACAGGAGTACCCGCGATTTTAATGCCATGGCCGCCGCCTTGGTCGGCCTTCCATAAAAAGCAAGATTAAATGGATCTACACGTAGGCTATCTTTTATTGCATCACATTCTCCTACGATATAATTGACACATTCTTCGAAACTTGCCCGCGGCAACTCAATATCATCGTTCAGCTGGTATACCTTATCGCCCATCAGTGGCACTCCGCCATACCGTTTGACCAATTCAAAATAAAATAAGGCACGCATAAATTTTGCTTCTGCTTTCCATACCCGCGGCATGGGGGTACCATTTTCGAGTTGTCCCTTTACCGGTACGCGATCGATATTTTGAATAAAAATGCTGGTCTTTCGAATCCCCTGATACCAAGATGCCCAAAGGTTGTCCTGATAATTATCCGAAGTATAAGAACCTGTTGCCAACTGCTGTACCGATGTGTTGGTCGGATTGGAGGAGACAGCATCATCCGTGGCTGCGTCCAGAAAATCTCCACCGACCCGATTCCCTAGGCTGGGCAGATAACGGTAGCAATCGGTCAGAAACCGGTTTGCATTTACACCGGCCGAATCCCGTCGGTCAAACACCTGGTCCAGTGTCTGCAGCTCGATAGGCTCTTCCTCTAGGTCGCTTTTACAGGAGAAGATCCCGATCGCAACTCCGACTACAAGCACCCATTTTAACTGATCATATTTCATACGAATGATTGGTAATTTAAAGGCCATGCGGAAGCCCAGGTCCATTTTAGGTATAGGTTTTATTTCAGACGATCTGCATGATACTTCGTGCTCCTCAGCATGTATGTGGTTTGAATAGGAATATTTCATCATTGTCGATTTCTAAGGTTTATAATTTCACGTTTACACCAAAGCTTATGATCCGCTGTGCTGGATAAGCTGTACCTGATGAGATTTCTGGATCCAAGCGGCCATAGGGGGTAAAAGTGAACAGGTTTTGCGCGTTTGCAAAGATGCGTACCGAAGATAGCTTCGCGCGCTTTGTCCAATTGAAGGGCAGTGTATAGCCGACATCCAGGTTCCTTACCCTAAGATATTTCCCCGAGCGGGTCCAGTAGCTCGAAATATTTTGTGTATTGGTCGGATCGGGGCCCAGCGTCAGCCTTGGATAAGTTGCCGCAGTACCGGTCTCCGGTGTCCAACGTCCCAGCATATAATCAAATCCCTGTCCGTCGCCAGTATTCCCAAAGGAATAATCCGTTTGTTGGTAACTACGGTTTAATACCCCCTGAAGCAATACACTGAAATCAAAGCCTGCGACATTGAATCCTAAGGTAGTACCAAAATATACGAGTGGTTTTGTATTGCCAATGGCCGTTTGATCGTACTGGTTGATAATACCGTCTCCATTCAGGTCCACCAGTTTGACATCACCAGGATATACCTTATTTCCCGATAGCAAAGGTGCATGATCGGCTTCTTCCTGCGTCTGGATTAGCCCATCCGCACGGTAACCAAATGTCTGGCCTACGGGCATCCCCGTGCGCCTGTTCCAATTATATTGCTGAAAGACCTCGTTCATATACAGCACTTGGGTCTTCATCCTTGAGGCATTAGCGGTAATGAAATAGTTAAACTCACCGAAATTATTTTGATAGGTCAAACTGATTTCCTGCCCTTCATACCGGTTTTTACCAATATTTTCATTCGGATACCCAATACCGATCAAGTCAATGGTCGATCCGCGCTGTTGCAATAGGTCAAAGTAAGTATCTCTAAAATAGTCGGCTGTCAATTTCAGTGTCGAATGCCAGAATGCAGCATCCAAACCGATGTTAAATTTATTTCCCTTTTCCCAGGTTTCTTCAATGTTGGCAAGCCCTTTTTCGATCAAGCTATTGGTGTAAGCATATTCTGAGCCGAAATCATAGCCGTTCGCTCCGTCTTGTCCATAAGAAGCTCGCCAGCTGTAATAACCTAGAGCGGCTTCGTTGGTATTTCCCGTCCGCCCAAACGTAGCGCGCCATTTCAGTTGAGAAAGCCAATCCGCTTTTTCCTTCAGAAAGTCTTCCTGCATCATATCCCAGCCCAACCCAAAAGCATAAAACAAGCCATATTGGTTTCCCGGCATAAAACGATTGAATCCTGAATAGTTTAAGGCTACTTCAGCAAAGTACTTATCCTGATAGGCATAGTTTGCTGTCGCGGCAAAGTTGGTGTAGATCGCAGGTAAGTCAAATTGATAATTGGCCGTTTGCCTATCCATAAACAGTTTGGCTCCGACACGATGTTTCTCACTCACTTGTTTATCATACCCCAGTGCCCCCTGGAAATAGAAAAAATTTGCTGTCGACGTAGTCGCAAATGAATTAGGCTGGTCCGCTATCGTTCCATACCGTACATACACGAGCTCTTTTTGCTCGTTATAGCTTAAGTCATACACCGGCTGTTGGCGATTGCGGTCAATGAGGCTCGACGAGGTTGATGAAACATTTAGCTTACCCTTTGCGTACAGTCCGGGAACAAATTTGTCAAGCTTGTAATTAAAATCCAGATTAGCCAGCAGGTCTCTCGTATTGTCCAACAGATAACCCGATCCCGTAGTAAGCTGGTACAAATTGCTCCGGTACACGGAGGAACCACCATAAGATTGGTCGGGATTAAAAATTGGATACGCGTTGTTGGGTGTATTGTACAAACTCGATAGGATCGTTCCTGTTTTTGCCCCCGGCTGTCTGCCATCCTGTATTTTTCCAAAAAACTGCAGTCCAATTGTTAAGTCATCGGTTACATCCACATCAATGGCACTATTGATGAGATAACGTTTATTCTGTACATTGGTCTCATAGTCAAATTTATCATCCGATTTAAATAGACCAGATTGGTTCAGGTAGCTTAGCGAAAGCGCATAACGTGCATTTTTGATTCCGCCCTTCACACCCAGGTTATATTTGGTGATCGGGTTATTGTCCCGCACGACAGCATCATACCAATTGACATCAGGGAAAAACAATGGATCGGATCCATCTCTAAAGGCCTTAAAATCGTCCGAACTATACACGGGCTGCCGCCCTGCATTGAGTAATGCTTCGTTATAGAGATAGGCATACTGATAGGCGTTCAATGGCTGTGGCATTTTAAGCGATTGCTGGATACCTGTTTGTGCTGTAAAGCTGATCCTTGGTGGTCCTGCCTGTCCTTTTTTTGTCGTTACCTGCAATATCCCTCTGGAACTCCGTTGTCCCAATAAAATGCTGGACAGCGCATCTTTGAGAACGGTCACCGATTCGATGTTTTCGGGATCTATGGAATAGATATCCCGCTGTACACCGTCGATCATAGTCACCGGGCTTTGTCCCCTTAGGTTAAAGCCAACTTCAGTATTGTCACCGATGCTAGAACGATATTTCACGGCATCCGAAGGAAGAGATCCCGCGAGATCATTAGCGGTGATTGCTGTCATGCTCGGTGACCTAAACCCGCTGACTTCCTGGGTAAAAAGACCGGGCATGCGGCCTGTGAGCGCATTCAAATACAAGGGTGTTGGAACATCTTTGATCTGACTGTTGTAGACTACCGAAACGGCTCCCAGGAGCTCCGAACTTTTCTTTTTGTCATAGCCAATATGCAAGGAGTCTGCGTGCTGAAGTACGGCCGGCACCAGCGACACCGATTTTTCGGCGCCTCCCTTTATCCTCTTTCTATAATATCCCGGATATTCCACCCATAAGACTTCATGCGTAACATGGCCTGTCAGAGATAGATCTCCATTTTCATCGGTCTCGCCGATAAGCTGCCGCTCGGCATCAAAGACTTTGGCACCCGAGATTGGCTTACCATATTCATCCAGAATTTTCGGAAATTTCCCTATCGCCCTCACCTCATTCCCTGAGACTGTCTCACGGAGCCGTGGATACCAGCTGGCCTGTACGGTCTGCTTGTCGGCAATAACCAACAGCACACCGACAACACTTAATTTTATATAATGATTAAACATTTGTCTTTCGTTTATTAGGTTATCAATCACAGCGGAAGGTATATTTAAAAGGCGCATCCGTATTACCATAGCCGACACTTTTAGTTCCCGTAACGTCCGAATAGAAGTATTCCAGTCGGGCGATGTGCACATCTTTGTCGAGTTTAAAAAACCCACGTGGCCAAATATCAATGCGGTATTTCTTGCCACCGATGTCCGACAATTTGGTATCCGCTGTCTGCTTCTTGATTTCGGCAATCAGTTTTCCCGACGCATCCATCGCCTTAACATGTAGATATATAGCCGCCTCCTGATCCAATACCGTATTGGTAACCCCAGCATCAAAAGTCAACGTAATAATATCATTGTCCAGACTTTTGACCGGTTGTACCGTACCCAACTGTGGGTTGATAAAATCGATCAGATCGCCCTCACCATCAGTTACTTCAAAAGCATTTGAGAACGTAAACTTCTTATAATCGGTATCCTCGGGGCGAAGATTTTCGATGGAAGAACCGATGTAGAATCCCAAAGACAGCAACATATTTTCGGCTCCAACGTTACATTCGGCCTTCACCGTAAAATCGATATCTTCGTTATTGACAAAGGAATAGGCCTGTGTACTTCTAAAAACAATCCATTCCATATCATCCACCAGATTGGGCCCTATACCGAACATTTTCTTGGCGGCCTGATGCCAGCTCAGTCCCGATACAGGTTCGAGTTCGCTGTCCGGAATAATACGCATGGTGCCGTTTCCTTTTGGACTGGTAAAGGACATCGTCAGGTTTTTGCGTGCATTCCATCCCTTGGGCACCATAATACCCGCTAGCAGCTGGGTGCTATAATTACCTCCACCCTGGATACGGGGCTCGGCCCCGCACTTCATCGTGAAAGTCACCCTTTCATTTGCTTTTGCAGATTTTGGTACCACTACTGAGATCGCCTTAAGACCACATTGGGCTAAAAATAGGGCTAAAAAGAAGCCCATTGCCCAGTAGATATATGTTGAATAATGTGTGTTCTTTTTCATATGTAAATAATTTGTTCTTTAAAGGCCATATGGAATATCCAGATTATTTCCTTGGTGCTTGTGTTTTGCAATCGTGGATATTTCATATTCCACCGTTCAAACGTTCACAATTATATTGATACGTGTTGCTGCTACAACCCAGGCTCATCACTAAGCTGAGCTGGCGTTTGCCCTTGACCACAGGAAATTGGAATTTGAGGACAATGTCCGCTTTGCCTTCTGCTGGACTAAGCACAACACTAAACGGATATTGTGGGTCGTCCAAACGGTACTTTCCTGAGCCGCTGACCACAAAAGGTAGATTATCAGCTATAGTATAGGTTCCATCGGCATTGAAATCGATCTTAAAATTGTCCAATGTTAAACGCTTACTCAGGTCTTCCCCGTTTCGGGTCAGCTGGGTGACTTGCCATTTTCCGGTAATATCTTTTTCGGACTCTTCGGTGGGGATATTGCCCAGCTCATCCTTACAGGAATTTATTGCCCAACATAGGGCCAGCATCAAGGGCCATGAGAGTATCTTGTATATTTTCATCCGTTTAATTTTTTTTAATATCCTGGATTTTGAATCAAGTCTAAGGACTTTGCTACTTCAGATTGCGGGATAGGCCAGAGGTACATCCGTTTGTCAAAGACACGTTTTCGTACGTTGATGGTATTGTAGATTGTTCCCGCTGTTGTACGGACGGGTTCAGTCCCATGCAGCTGTTTGTTTTCCAATGATTCAGCCAATTTCCAACGGCGTACGTCAAAAAAACGATGTCCTTCAAAGGCCAGTTCTTTTTGTCGCTCATTCCGGATTATCTCACGCATGGCGTCCTTGTTTAAGCCGGTCGGCAATACAAAAGGATCCAATCCTGCCCTTTCTCGGATGGCTTCCACGGCCGCATAGACCTTCTGATCTGGGATTCCGAGCGATTCGTTGCGTGCTTCAGCATAGTTCAACAAAATTTCCGCATATCGGATAATCGGCAGACAGCGCGGCGTATAGGTATTAAACCAATCCGCCGCTACATCCCGATTGACCATCTTATAGGTATAATACCCCGTGGGCGTGCCCCGGTAAATGGCATCCTGCCCCGAAGTCACATTGTTTGGATTGGTCTTATCGATATAGATATTCACCGGCCTCCTGGCCAATCCATCCCGGTGGAAGACCATAGACTGATCCCTGGTTACGGTATTCGCTAAACGGGGATCCCGGTTTTTATAGGGGTTTTTCGGATCGTATCCAGCATTGGGATCGTTAATAGGCAAACCATTACGCATCCCAAAAGCATCTACCGTTTCTAGATACGGATAAGCGCCGGGGTTGCTTACGCCAAAAGTTGGCGGATTCCAGATACCTTCAAGATCCCGGTTGGAATCTTGCATTCTGGCGAGTATATATTCTGAGTTTTTGCGCAATTGAAACAGCTGATAGAAGCCAAATCCAGGTTCGGGATCGTTATTGACATACAAACTGTAATGTCCCGATTCAATGACCTGCGCTGCTGCCGCTTCGGCCCGCTGCCAGCGTGTTTCATCCACAACGGGATAGGCAACGACATCCTTCAACGTCCCCGCTGTTGTCACTGGGCTACCATTGAATAGCGGGCTCGCAGCATAAAGCAGTAAGCGAGATTTCAACCCATAACAGGCTGCTTTACTGATACGTCCATAGTCTTCGCCGGCATGTTCCCATGGGAGATCCTGCGCGGCAGCATCGCATTCAGCTGCAATATAGCTGACACACTCATCGAAAGTATTACGCTTAGCTGGGATAACATCACTTGCTGCGTAAACACTATCTCCCATCAGTGGCACACCACCATAATGTTCCAATAAAATAAAGTAATAATAAGCTCTTAAAAAACGGGTCTCGGCTTTTACCCGCACCTTAATAGTCGTACCAAAGCGTGCCCTATGCAGGTTTTTAAGCATAATATTTGCCCTACGAATATTAGTATAGGGTTTTGCCCAGGCATCATTGGTGATAATATTGGAGTTGACAGTACCCGTGGCAAACTGGATGAAGGTATTGATACTGCCGAGTCCAGCGCCTTCCGCTTCATCTGTACTGGCATCAAGGCCACCCCCACCAAAGCGCTTGGGCCAAGTCGCAAACCCGATATCACCATATATGCCTGACAGGAAGTTGATGGTATAGGTACTATCCGAAAAGACGACCTCTTCATTCAGGTCTGATGATTGCGTCTGATCTAAAAATCCCTGTTTACTACAAGCCGTACAGGCCAGCAAGGCCAGTGCGCAAAATGTCAATTGGCTTTTGTTCATAATTTTTTGTAAAACAGTAAAATAATTGGTTATGCTATCATGATGTCAGCAAGCCTAGCCCGCTGGCATTAATTTTTTCAAAAGATCTAATCGATCGAACTCAGGGAAAATGGCCTCGAAGCCGTAGAAATTCCCCTTTCATAATTGGGTTTATCCCCCATGACAAAATGAAGCTCGCCCCCTTTCAGCAGATCTTCATAACGAATAAAATTTTTGTCGTAGGCTGCTCCATTGAGCGTAGCAGATTGAATATAGACATGTTCCAGACTATTGTTATCCGCCTTGATGGTAAATGTTTTCCCATTATCGAGACTGATGGTCACTTTTTTGAATACTGGACTCCCAAACACATATTCATCGGTTCCGGGACAGACGCTATAAATCCCCATAGCACTCAGAACATACCAGGAAGACATCTGCCCTTGGTCCTCATCGCCGGGATACCCTTTTTCCGTCGCATTATAAAGGCGCGATGTCACCATACGAGCATATTTTTGTGCTTTCCAGGGTTGACCGCTGAAATTATACAGATACGGGACGTGCTGTGTCGGCTGGTTGCCATGCGCATACTGCCCCATTTTTGACAACAACATTTCGCGCATTTCATGGATTTCCTGCTTATAGCTACCGTAGTTGACACGTTGCTCCATGGTGAAGAACGTATCCAGTTTTGCATTAAACTTATCCACCCCACCGATCAGGTTGATCAAGCCATTCACATCGTGCATCACCGACCAGGTATATTGCCAGGCATTTGCTTCGGTGAAAGGGCCACCCCATTCTACAGGATCAAAGGGTTCACGCCATTGCCCATTGTCCAGCCGGCCACGCATAAAGTTTACGGCAGGATCAAATACATTCCTATAGTTATACATCTGTCGAGCAAAGATATTTTCATAGAATTTGTTGCCCGTAGCCTTTGCCAACTGATAACCACAGAAGTCATCGTAGGCATATTCCAATGTCTTTGCCGTACTTTCGTGAATATCTCCATCAGGAACATACCCTTTGGTAAAATACGCCTTCCACCCTTCGCGCCCATTTGATCCACCCCACATTCCCTTATTGGTTGCTTCATGATAATAGGCAGCCAGAGCACTGTCTGCATCGAAGGTTCGGATCCCCTTCATCCAAGCATCCGTCAATAACGAAATGGCATGATTGCCGATCATCACGCCGGACATCCCAGGATTGGACCAGGTCGGAAAAAATCCGGCCTGTTTTTGTGCATCCAACAAGGACTGCATATAACGCCCCTGCATCGCTGGATGCAAAAGATTGCTCAACGGAAATTGCCCACGGAAAGTATCCCAAAAGCCATTATCCGTAAACATGTACCCTTTATGAATCTTGCCATCATAAGGGCTGAAATAATAGGGATTTCCCTCCGGATCCATTTCATAAAACTTACGTGAAAATAAGTTGGCCCTGAACATACAGGAATAGAATGTTGCCATCTCAGCCTCTGTCCCCCCTTCTACGCGTATACGATTCAGCAATGCATTCCAAGTATCAAAAGCTTTCTTTTTACTTACTTCAAAGGTATTGTTTCCACCCAGTTCGCGTTGAAAATTAAGATCTGCCTGCTGCGGGCTGATATAGGATGACGCAATCTTCACTTCCACTTTTGCCCCAGGGCGGAATTCCAGATAGCCCCCTTTACCTTTCCCAGCATCATAGTGCTGTCCTGCCTGAATGGTGCCCTCCACATTTTCCCATGTACCGTGCGCTTTAAAATCCTGATCGAAGGTCAGCACAAAATAATTTTTCATATGTTCAGGCACAAAACGCCCATTATGCACATACCCCACAATCTTGCGTTCTTCGGGTATAATCTTGATCTCGCTATCGCCCAAAAAGCCATCCAATACCAAGAATGCTTTTTCCTTTTTCGGGAAACTAAAGCGCATATGCGCCCCTCTTTCCACCGGACTCAGTTCCGCCTTGATGCCGTTGTCAAAATTGACGGCATAATAATGCGGTTTGGCGATTTCATTTTCATGCTTAAAGGATAGCCCCCGGCGCTCCTCATTGACCTCTAGCTTTCCAATGCCCGGCATCAACGAAAAGACCATATAATCCCCCATCCAAGGACTACATTGGTGAACCTGTTGAAATCCACGTATGCGATTTGCTTTGTATTGATATTTCCAACCATCTCCATTTTTCCCCGTTTGCGCTGAAAAGAAATGCACCGCAAAAGGCAATCCCACTGTTGGGTAGGTGTTTCCAAAGGACAGACTCCATTCAGAATCCGTTCCCTGGAGCGTATTTACGTACTTTACCAGGTCCACCTGCTGCGCTCGCGCCTGACTTAGCATCGCAAAAATCACTATCAGATAAATACATAATCTTCGTTTCATAATTACAGCTATTTAAATTTGTATCATCTTTAAAAAATGTTTTTTATTTTCAATGTTTCTTTTTCGGCATGACCATATTGCTTCCATAGCAGCTTCGCATTTTTCAATTGCTTTGCATAAGATTCCGTAAGCCGAACAAACTTTTCCTCGCCTGGCATCAGCGTAAAATAATTATCCGAAATCATGAGCGGCAAAATGCGTTCATTTGTTCCCGCATCGACAAGGCGCAAACGATTACCAAATGCGACTGTTGTTCCACGATTAAAAACCCGGAGCACAATACCTTCGGTACCCGCTTCTTTTTTATAGTCAAATTCAAGCTTGGCCTTCGGTAAGCTAGTTAGGCTGGTATAATCCAGTTCTTTTCGACCATTTCGCCAATAGAAATTTTCAGACAGCAAAGTGCCCTTTCTATCCTTCAGAGTAAGTTTGATGAAGTGTAGATCGGACAAGGCTTTAGCTCCTAGTGCGCCATCAAAATTTATCCGAAAGGTTTCCATCGCCACATTTGACTGTACGGTAGCACAGGTTTGCAGACCATATTTCTTGATCTCTTTGCCACTCATATCAAAGACCTGGGCCGAAATCCATACCGAATCAAGGCACTTTAAGCTCGTATTGATGACCTTGACGCTGTTGTTGGATGCATTCCATTGTATATGTACCGGCTCACAGGCCTTTTTCGCTCCCCAATAGGCGCCCGTTGCATCGTAATAGTAATCATACGTCTGCCATACAAATGAAGGGTAGGCCGATTGGCTCATCCAGATCAGCATACCTGCTGCATCCTCCCATAGCTTGTCATTCCAGGCTTCATACATACCCTTCATCACTTCCAGGTTAAGGTATTGCGCCTTTTCAGCAAATGCAGCTAAATTCATCGATTCGCCATACTGTTTATTGACCGCATCTTTATATTGTATAGGACTGGCATTAGCAGCTTCCTTACCAAAAAAATGCCTGTTCCACACATTGTCGTCCTCCGACTTAAGCTGCTCGTCCGTAGGCAATGGCCAGAGCTTGTCCTTGGGAATAAACCTCACGATACTTTCATAATTTGGGAAAGTAGCCGTTCCGATTTCCGTACGTAGGCCATAACCATAGTCGCTGCTATAAGGGTAAGGCGGATCGTTCCAGGCCAGGTTACTTCCCGAAGTTTCAAAATGGTGCCGCGGCGACTGGTTGCCCCACCATCCACTTCCCGAAAGACCATCCTGATTGGAACTGGACTTATACAGCCGGTCATTGTGGTCTTCCGATGCCACAATAGCACGCAGATAATTATCGAGTTCGGGTTTCGGACGCGTTTCATTGGCGCCGCACCAGATCGCTATGCTGGCATGATTTCGCAACCGTTTTACTTTATCAAGTGCATTTGCTTTAAAGTCATCATCATTCGCGACATCGTTATACGCCACATAGAGCCAAAAATCGTCCCATACCATCATCCCATAGCGATCGCAATAATCATAGAAAGCATCGTCTGTGATTGAGCCCGTCCACAAGCGGATCATGTTATAGTTCATATCCTTATGCAACTTGACCTTGACACCGTACTCTTCCCCTTTGCAGCGGAGCAAGTATTCGCTCATTCCCCAATTCCCACCTTTGAGATAGATCTTTTTTCCGTTGATATAGAAATTCAGTACTGGCCATCCTGCTTTATTGCGCACATAATGGTACTCATATTTACGGATTCCAAACTGGAACTCCTTCTGATCCGAGATCTCATCAGCAATTTTGACGGTAAGTGCACAACGATATAAATTCGGCTCCCCATAACCATTTGGCCACCATAGTCGCGGTTGTTTGATGAGAAATTCCTTTACCTCATTGCGGGTGATATATACCTTTTGGGTGCTGTTTGCAGCGACCTTCACTTTTTTAGAAAATCGGATTTCCCCAGGCATAACGATTCCTTCGAGCGTTATTTCTTTGGCCTGATCACTTACATTTTTTAGATCGGTCGAAAAGTCCAGGTAGGCAAACTCATTACTTTCCAGGTCGGACCGCATCCAGGGATCTTCCATACTGACGTCACCTGTAAAACGTAACGATACATTGCCGGTAATCCCGGCCAAGCGTCCCGGCACATAAGGCATCCAGTCCCAGCCAGCTGCAGCCAAGTATGTGGGGCTTGCCGTTACACCAAAAGGTTCTTTTGCTGTACGTGTTTTTTTCTGATCGGCATCGGTAATCAACACCGCTATTGCATTGTCCTGTCCCCCGCGCACGAGATCCGTAATATCAAATTTGCTGCGCAACATATGGCCACTGACATCTTTGGTAGAGCCAGCTACGCCCGATAGTTTCACTCCGTTGCAGAAGAAATCAGCATAACGGTTGGTATTGTCAAAATGGATCCACACACGCTGTCCCTTTCTATAGTCTGCGGGGAGGCGGAAAGAGGTACGGTACCAGAACGGACGGTTGAATAACCTTTCATCTACGCGGTAGATGTTGTCTGCAAAATTGGGATCCGGTACTAATCCCTGATTCACATACGCTGTGAAGACGACCCCCGGAACAATACCCTGCACAGGATCTTTGATCCGAAAATTGGGTTGTGCAATTTCTTGCCCCGAATAAGGCAGATCCGATTGTGGCTTTATTTCCCAGCGAATCGCTGGATTATCACTGTTGAGCGAAATCTCGTGCACTTGACCATAGCCTACAAGTGCCAGCTGCAAAAATAGCAGCATATATAGCAGTCTATTTTTCATTCGATCCCCCAGTCTTTGTTTGGATTAGGCCCCATATAGAGCTCCAAAGTTGCCCCGGCCACCATATCTTTAAAGTCAATGTAATTTTTAGCATAGGGCTTTCCGTTTAGCGTTGCGCGCTGGATGTAAATATTATCAGCTGAATTATCGTGCGCGACAACGCGAAAGGTCTTGCCTGAGAAATAATTCGGATCCAGCTTAAAGGTCAGTTCCTGGAATAAGGGGCTTGTTATTTCAAACCGTGTTGACCCCGGACAAGAGGGATGTATCCCCGATGCGGCCAGCACGTACCAGGCCGACATTTGTCCGACGTCCTCATTTCCAACGATCCCCTCTACGGCATTACGATACGCTTTATCGCAGATGTAGCGGGTCCATTTTTGGGTTAAGTAAGCCGCATCCAGATGATTGAACAAAAACGGAACTAAATGCACGGGCTCATTGGCATGATTATAATAATCGTTCCAGCGCATATTTTCAGGTGTCTTCTCAAAAAAATCCGTTAGATCAGCTAAGGTCTTTTCTTTACCGCCCATCAACTGGATCATGCCGGGAATATCATGTGGCACAAACCAGCCTTGCTGGTATGGATTACTTTCGATCGTACCATACCATTCTTTGGTTCGGGCATTTTCGGGCCAATCTTCCCATGAACCATCATTTTTCCTTGGTCTGAACCAGCCTTTTTCCGGATCGAATATCTTCCGATAAGCTTGACTTTTGGCCAAATAAGCTTGTTCTGTTTCCGTCTTGTTCAATCCTTTTGCCAGTTGTGCTATGCACCAGTCGGTATATGCATATTCCAGCGTATTCGAGATGCTTAAAGCTCCGGGGCTGTAACCTAAAGAATCATTGCCAAATCTTTTGGATGTATTGATTGCATAGGTTAATGCCTTGGATGCATCATAATTACGTATTCCTTTCGCATGGGCATCCGCCAATACGGATAGCGCAGGGTTACCGATCATGCAGCCTGAATACGCATTTAATAATTCCCAGCGTTCAAAATAACCCTTTCCAGATTCATCAGCCAGACTGATCAATGAATTGAGCTCATCATTTACTAAGCTGGGGTTAATCACTGTTTGCAACGGAAATTGCGAACGGAAGACATCCCAACCGCTAAAAATTGTCCGTTTTGTAAAGCTTTCATTATGGTGTATTCTGTTGTCACCACCGGTATAACGTCCGTCCACATCCGTAAAAGTGCGCGGATCAATCATGGTATGGTACAATGCTGTGTAAAAGATCGTTTTCTGATCCTCTGAGCCACCATTGACAGCGATCTTTGACAGCTGTGTATTCCACATTTCTCTCGCTTCCTGACGGACGCGATCGAAATTCTTGCCTGCTATTTCTTTTTTAAAATTATTTTCTGCCCCATGCATATCAACGAATGAAATTCCGACCTGTAGATTGACCTGCTCGCCCTGTCGGGTTTCAAATTCGGAGAACACGCCAAGGTGTTTGCCTTCCATTTCGTTTTTTCCGGGCCACACCTTCGCTTCAGCTATCCGATTTTGGTAGGGTATGGATTGTACATCGTCACGCTTACGCGTCCAGTTGTCGGGGATTTCTGCAGACCAGATACCATATTTCTTTAAGGGTTTATCAAAGCGTGCATAAAAGTAAACGGTATAATCTGCCTTACCTTCGCCATCGCCCCAGCCCCCACCTTCTGGCGTACAACGCATCCATCCTTGGATACTATAGTCATCGACTTTCCGGACATATTGCTGTATCGCTGTGCCGCCGACGCGACGCGCCAAATCAATCTGGATACGTGATTCCTTATTCTGCGGAAAGGTAAAACGAAGCATGCCGCTATGTGCTGCAGCGGTAGCTTCCACGCGGATATGATATCGTTCAAGATCAACCGCATAATATCCAGCCTGAGCAACCTCACTGGACTTGTTGTAGGGAGATCGATAACCGGTCAAGGTACCATCCTCCTTACCCGCGATGGTGTGCAACCTACCGGTGGTAGGCATCACCAGAAAATTTCCGAGATCGCCGTACCAACCCACTCCACTCATCTGCGTGAAGGCAAAACCTTCCATACTGCGATGCTCGTAACTATACCCTGGGCTGTTATCACCGCCTGTAATCGTGTTAGGGCTCACCTGCACCATGCCATAGGGTGTCGTCGCCCCCGGAAAAGTCTTTCCTAGACCATGATACGTGCCTGCGGCACCCACACTTGTACTGGCCCCAATAAATGGATTGACATAGTCTGCTGGACTGTGAACAGGATGATATCGGCGACTAGCACACGATGTCGAAGACAGGATCAACGCGATAACAAAACAAGATAGCAGTCCATATATTTTATTCATATTGATTAATCGTTTTTTAGGTTCTATTTATTAATCTGAAAGGTCCTGATTCCGAATTTTGGAAGCTGCACCACAAAAGTCTTCCTCTTGTCATCTACGCTAATCAGGGGAATATTCCCCTTTTGCTCACCATTTAGCAGAACTTCCTGCAGCGAAGCCGCAGGAGAGTTTATGGCGACAGATGATGCGGCCTGTTTATTGCCCGTATTAAAAAGGCGTAAGCTAAGCCGTCCCTGATCCAACAGTAAGGCCGAGATTTCCAGGTTATTATCCGAGATTGTGATCAGCTGACGATCGCTGAGTTCCAAATGGGGATGATAGCATGCCAGCAAGGGTTCGTTCCAGGCATTGCTTCGGTCTGCGATACGCGCTGTATTCCAGTTTTTTTCATGTGGTATCAATGCATAGCGCATGTGTAATGGTTCAGTGATCTTATAATCCATCCCCCACAATCCCAAACCCGAGTATTGTGCCGTCAGACTCAATGGATACGCTTTACCATGGACGTATGAGCCCGTATGGTCGGTCAGTACGGCGAGTCCATATTGGCTATTTTCATCATAGAGATCTACCCAGTTCAACACAACGTTGTTCTTAATCTGATCCCACTGGCCAAAAAAGGTATCCTCTAAGCTACTTTCGGTGACGTCAAAAGGTGCATTTTTGGCTATTTTCCCCTGTTTCAACGTTGAAGGAAACATGACTTTCAACTTATAGCGATCGTCCGTAAAAGCACGTCTGTTATCAGTCCATTTCTTTTGTTGCTTATATTCACCGATTCCCACATTGCCTTTCCAATCGATGGTCAGGTCCATATCGATGCGTTGCTGCCCTGCCACTAGAGACAGCAACTGAACAAAAGGATGCCCATTGATATTCCCTTTTACCTCCACCGTTGTTTTCAGCCCATCATCCTGTACGATAGTAAACGCTACAGGGCTTTCCTTGGAAGAATAAAATTTCTCCTGCTCATAAAAATGTCCTGCGATTTCTCCCATCCGATATCCCCCATCTTGCGCAGCGAATTCCTTATGATTTGCATATTTGGCAATCAGACTCTTGATTGTTCCACCCTGCTTTTTGTCCAGCACAATCTTGTATAATTCATTTTCGAGAATACAATTGCCTTCGGTATCAAAGCGGACGATTTTTCGCCGCTCACGCGATTTAGATTGTCCCGGCTTAATGGGTCGAGCGGGCTTAAGCTGATACGTAGCATAGCCAAAGCCATTCACCTCTGCTTCAAATTCCACGACCTTACCGCGATCCGTTTGGTAGCAATGAGCGGGCAGTACCTGCTGTTTTCCAGTCCACACAGTGGCACCAACCATATGCTTTGGCAAGATAACCTGTACCCATTCCTTTCGGTGCCGGGCTAGCGTATTATAAACCCGGATATAGCCCAATTCCGCATTAATACTCCGCGTGGAAGAGGCATAAGAAGCATTTGCCTGCTGGATCAATTGATCCGCAATGTTCAAGGTATTGTTGGTCCACTTCTCGATCGCCTGCGCCCAAGTCTGGTCCTGATGCAACTTATTGTAAGGCACAATCCAGGAGTCGTGGTGCTGGGCCATCATCAACGTTCGCCAAGCTTCGTCAAGGCGTTTACCATCTGGTACAAAACCATGATCCATAAAAGCCATGGCACCGATTTTTTCAGCTTGCAGTATCTTGTTTTCCGCTTGGCGCACCTGTTGTGCAATGCGTTGCAGCACTTGGCTACCCCACATTAAGTTAACCAAAATATCCTCCTGCCCCATTTTCCAGCTGGGCACAGCTCGTCCAGCCGGGACCGACCGAAAATATTCCGTCCAGGTGCTGTAACGCACCTCATTTTTCACCTGTTCGCCCGTTCCCATCCACGGACCATTTTTCCATCCGGCATCCTGATAGCACATACCGACAGGATTCATAATTCCAGCTTCATAACAACTCTTCCAATAGTCTTCTGTATTGGCCCAGGCAGTAGTTTGCCAGGTGGAGTTTTTTTCAAAAGCCTCGTTTGCATAACGGGGTACCGTAAGTATTGCCGTTCCATCGGGCCCTTCCCAATTCAGAAATTGACCACCATGTGCCCTAATGTAGCCTCCCCAGCAGGTATTTGGAGATTTAAGTACTGCATACTGAAATCCGAATTGCCGGAGGATCTGGGGTAGACTGGTTGTAAAACAAGGCTCTTCCACCGCATAAGTTGTAAAGTTGATTTCTGGAAAATGCGAATGATATTTAGCCAGGCCATAAGCAAATTGACGGATGATACTTTCACCAGAGATATTATACAGATAAGGTTGCGCATAGGTTGGATTTGTGAAATCCAGACGTGGATCCTTCGCCCATTCCTTCATACGTGCATAGCCAGCAGGATCCTCAACTTTGACCGTATCCCAGGTCTCCGGTTCGATCTCAAGTCCAATTCGCCAGCTCGGCTGTGCTTCTAGTTGATCAAGCATAAATGTCGTTACCCAGAGCGGATAGTGCCCGTAGACTCCACCATGGTAACCATCGACAAAATAAGCCTGCTTCTGGCCCTGCAGATCAGCGACCGATATCAGCGCAAGAACCAAAATGGCTGCTATTTTTTTAAACCCTGCCATCCCATTATTTTTTCAGCTGTACCAGACGCACAGACCGTTTTACAGGTTGATTTACTTCATTCATCCGCTGTTGCAGATCGTCAATCTGGCTCTGCCAGGCCGCACGCACTTCAGGATACATCGCTTTGGCATAAAGGTCCCGTTTCGCACGCAACCAACCATCTGTGGCCACATGTTGGTCCATAACCTCGATTGCCTTACGATTGTCCGCATTCAACAATCCTTTTGGAAGAAAAAAATTATACTGCACCCAGGCTAGATCACGGAAACGGCGTTCAATTTCCCAACGTTCTTCATTGAGAAACATTACTTTCAATGCCTGCTGATATTGTGGTGTACGCGTCTGAGTTGCCAGATTAATTCCTTTGTCCAAATCCGCAGCAGACCATACGCCGATTTCCTGATCATCGATCCATAAGCTATAGTCACCTTTAAGACCTTTTACCTGCAAAATTTCCTGATTCATTTCTTCCATAAAAGGGACGATATTAACCGCATCATGCTGGCTATATTTAGCTCCCCAGCCTCTTGCGACTGTATCCATGGGATAAGGCAGTGCCGCCGCGAGATAATCAAAACTGAGATTATTTCCAGCCTTTTTGACATTTTCAACCCCACAGTTCTTTGCCTCTATCACACGTTGTTTTGTCGCGTCAATCCCCACTGTGGCTACCCCTTGACCGGCAAATCCCTGAGCTTTCAAAAATAAGTAAGCCATGACCATATGCCCATTATTATCCGGGTGTACACGGTCGCTTCCCGATATGGTGAAGGACGGATCCTTATGCTGAAAATTCGCATTGATTGCGCTGATGGATTGATTGAAATCATAGAATTCCCAGCCATTGCTTTTGGCAGATTCACGCTGAAAATCAACAATACGTTTCATAGCCTTATTTTTATTTTTAAAGGGCTTACTATCTTTTATGACCACATTTTCATCATAAGGCGTGCTTCCAAGCAATACCAGACGAGTATTGACCAATCCTTTGTATCTTTTTTCCATTTCCTTGTACCCATCATACGACTCTTTTACCTTAGTATCGGCAAACACCTCAGGCTGATCACCGTTGTATTCAAAATAGCCCGAATCATTCATACCGAAAGTTGTAACCAATACCGTGGGCTGCTTACTGAATACATCACCATCCAATCTTCTGAGCATATCCACCACCCGGTCACCACCGATTCCGGCGTTGAATACCTTCAATTTCATTTCGGGAAAACGTGTGAGGTAATACAGCCAGATATAGGCGTGGTAATGCCCACCATCTGTAATACTATTTCCCAAAAAGACCACACGGTCGCCATCCTTAAAAGGTGAAATTTGTTGTGCATGAGTCCGGAGAGCTGTTCCCAAAGAGACGAGAACGATGAATCCTGCCAAAAAGATTTTTCTAGAATAATTTCCCATAAGATTAAAATTGTACAAGGTAGACGATAGGTAAAACATAAAAATAGATTTATCAAATTGGTATTGGTTCTATCGGCATTCCCTTGAAAACAAATGTATAACGCAAGAGCCCTACTTGCAGCTGCAAGTAGGGCTCTTAGTAAACGATTATATTATAGAAAACAAAATAACCAACTAACAAACAATACGTTACAAAAAACAAAAAAAGCTATTTTGGTAAATGATTTAGAATTGATTTGTAGATACTGCACCCAATTTTCGTACTTTTTCTTCGAAATGCTCGCTGTCGGTGCTGGCCTTGCTCTTTACTTTACTTTTATAATTATAGATGGTCTGCATTGAATAACGCAGGAAGATAGCAATCTGATTGACATCAGAGATCCCCAATCTTATCAAGGCAAAAATGCGGAGCTCGGTATTGAGTTTATCCTTTTTCAGCTGGTACTGTTCGTCAGGTCTAAGCAGGCTATTAAATTCATCGACAAAATTGGGATATACCTCCAAAAAAGTCCGGTCAAAATCAGTATAAAGATCCTGCGCATATTTTTCCAATGATTCATTGGATGATGTCAGCTGTTGTAGATCATCCAGCTGACGGCTTTTGACTTTACGGTATACATTTTTCCTGAAATCATCCAATTTGTCTAGGTACACCGCACACTGATTGAGGTAATAGCCGATATAACGTTCACGCACGAGATTGGCCTCGTCCAGTTTATGGTTGACGAGCGTCAGTTGCTCATTGGTCATATTGAGTTTCTTTCGAGCACGGGATACGATCCTCATCTGTTTAAATAAGAAATAGAGTGTGAGGATTAAAATAACCGCAAATATGCTAATTACGATGGCGTATAAACGTAGATTTTTCCGTTGTTGATCGATCTTGGCCAGATAAGTTGCTTCGATAATAGGCTGTGTACGTGCAATCACGGTATTCCGGAAGCGTGAGTTGTAATAGTTGGCATCATCTAGGGCGGCCTGAATATAGTTAAAAGCTCTGTTCACGTCACCTTTTTTATTCAAGTAAATCGCCAATGTCAATAAGGACTCATTTTCCTTAATGGCGAGGCGTACATCTGTTATTGCAGCCATGATCAGATATTCTTCTACCAGCTGCATTTCGCCCAGTTCTTTAGCAATCATAGCAAGACCCATTGCAGACATCCCATAGCCATGCGTATTGCTCTTTTCTCTTCTAAATAACCGCAGCTGAATGTCACGGGACTCGTTGAACAAACCATCTGCTTTGAGCTTAAATGATTTCTCCTTGAGGTACATATCCGAAGTTGGGTCAAGCAGTCCCATAAGGCTATTTCTAGATTTTGCGATTTCAACTTCGTATGCGCTATTATAGACATTGTGGTCGGTATATTTGATCAAGTTTTCATAATAACGGATATAGCTCCAATGGTAAAGGACCTTAAGGTGTTTTGGCAGTCCATCATAATCAATCTGCTTCAGTACGTCCCATGCCTGCGTAAATAATCCAGAGATAGCGAGAACAAAAGCCAATTTAGTCTGGCTTTCGGTCATGAGCATCTGATCATTCAATTGTTTGGCTATTGCGATATTGCGACCAATATAGGCGAGCGAAGAGTCACAGTTTAAGGTCTGGTATTCAAAGATTAACTGGGTTTGGATCTCATAGCGATCTTTGGCTGCAGAATGGCTTTTCAACAGATCTTTGATTGAATCAATCTGGTGAATCTTGGTCTCTAAATAGTCTGTCCGACTACCTATTGTTCTGTCCAGAACTTGCAATAAGGAATCTATTTTGCTTGCTTGTAATGGTGTACAGTAAGCTATCACAGAAATGCATAAAAGAATAAGTTGTCTTGCTTTCACTAGGTTATTATAATTGATCAACGTACCTCAAATATAAACAAAAATTCATTGGTGGAAACCAAAGATTATATCGTCAACTTTATTCATTTTCTTCGCCAAGCTCATAAGCTTTGAGCATACTCTTGCTAGGCAAAAGTATGGCACTCGCTTTCCTTATTTGTATTATCCTATTAGTCGTCTATCTAATTATCTCTTATCGCAACTAATAATTTTTGAGTTCTACCAAGATACCTAGCTTCCAAATCATTACCTTATTTACCGATCAGTTTCAGTTGTTCCTGGAATTCTTTAAATGCAATTTTTCCAGATGCAAATTGAACCTCTAAAATAAATTTCTGCTCATTGGGCGACGATTTACGTCTATAAATCTTTTCCAGCAATTCGTCTTCATCAGTTAAAGCTTCAGTCACATCTGCTGCATTTAAAAATGCCCGGTAGTATCGAATCCCGAATTTTCTAACTGACTTCGCGTCGAAATGGATTTGGTCTTCGTTGGCAGTCAAACCTTTTGCGGTAACGAAATGACAATTACTGTGTGATGCTGCATATTCCTGTAAGGCGTTATTAACTAAATAATAATCATGGAAATATGCCCCGAACTGCCCATGTGGCAAAAAATCGCCTATCCCACCAACAATAAGGGGAATATCAGGAACTTCTAACTGATTACGTAGCTCATTTACAATAACATCAAATTTATCGACATATTTTGCGGCCAGTTCTGCAGATGAATCGTTTTCTCCCTGATGCCATAGAATTCCCGATAACTTACTGCTGCGCTGAGCAAGTTTTGCCTGAAAAATAGCATGGTCAAAAAGTTCGCCGCCGGCATGCCAGTCGTTCAGGCTGGTAGCGCCATCGGCACAAGGGACAAGGCCGATTTCCTCGCCAATGTTGTCTGCATGCCACGAGGCAGCAAAAGACGATGCAAGCCCAACACCGGCCATAGGCCTGTCGTTGTGTATGGGTTCAGCCATTATCTGCCAACGACCAATATGTCGAAGCCTTACAAAAGTTAGGCGCACCCATAGATACGCCTAAATTACCTCCCTTCATTGTTTTCGTTTGCCCAACTTCGCCAATAATCTACTCGTGGCAAAACTGATCAGGGTGCCCAGCGCGGCTGTCAAAGCAGTCTGCAATACGTCGCCCAACGAGATACTTGCCCAGATGGAGCAGAGCGTACCACCCAGGGCTGAGATACGCATATCATTCCACCGCATCGGCTTCACTCCTTTCTCCAGGCAACATTTGCCCCTCGCCATCGTCGGCCAGAGGCCTTGTAGATTCGGGAGACTTGTCGCTTGATGTATGCTCGATTCCATCATCAGCAGACTTTTCAGGCGGAGGCTTTTCCTCTTCCAAAACTGTTTCCAATATCCCCAGGCCTACGGCGATATACTTCAATATATTACCCGCTTTACCAGGCCATTTGACTGGAGCTGCAAGAACCACTTGCAGCACCTGTCCTATTTTCTTTAAAAATTTTTTCATACCTATTTTAAAAACATTCCTTTCTTTATTCGAGCAATATAGGAGGACAAAGAATTGAAAGCCTGGCATTACGACCACCCATCTCTCCTAATACCAGCCTCTATAAATATGCAGGTAAAGGAATAGAAAATATGGCGTTCTGAATGTCAAGGTTTGACGGGATTACACCAAAGAATGCTATGATCTATTCCTGCCTCCATCACTCCTTCTTTATTCGAGCTATATAGGAGGACAAAGAATTAAAAGCCTAGCATTACGACTGCCTATCGCTGACGCAATATGACGATAGCATAAATCACTGTCCGAGCAAAGCGAGTTTGATTTATGCCGCCATATTGCTAAGAAGATGGCACAAAGGAATGTAGCGCAAATTCATGTCCTCCAAATTGCTATCGAATATTCAAATACACTTCATCCCCCATATCCCACAGGCTATACACCAGCGCTTTAAGTTTTGCTAAAGCATTGCCACTATAATCCCCTCGGCCTTCCCCCGTTAAGGTGGTGACCGGTGCAATGCAGCCCTGCAGCTCTTTTAAAGCATCGTTTGCCGCATGGATCAGGATCGCTTCGCGCCCGAGCACGATAGGGATACCAATCTGTTCGCCATGTTTGGGGTAGCGCCGCTTTTCAAGTTTATATTGTCCGATAGGGATACAGCTGATCCGTGGGATATTATTTCTGTCGGGAAGCTCAATCGTATGGCAGATTTCTTCCCCTTGAAAGGTTATTGTCCCGTTGGTTCCTTGTGCTCCATATTTTCGTTGGAGCAGCAGGATATGTTTTGTTTTCATTTCGTTGAATAACCCAAATATTTTGATCGTGAATATTTGTTGCCTTTTCTATCTGACAGCAATAGATAAAGATAAAAGCCATCCTCGCGGAATCCTTCGGGTATCAAAACAATGACTCTTTCCTCTCGTCGTTGCCAGATTTGCTCATTGACAAAAGCGTATCCCTTTTTAACCTGATAGGCACAAAGGATCAACCGATCGTCGCCATTCACTAATCCAGAGTGTGTCATTGTATGAGTTACCTCAATGCGGTCGCTGTAGCGATGTACTTGCGGGCACAGGACACCCCACAACGAACCTTCACTGAGAACTGCCAGTGCAGGATCCACAACAGGTCCGCCCTCCTCATGCCTGATGGCCATCTTTAGTAAATATCCAAGGGCCAAGCCACCTGCAAGGCTATTTTTTCTTTTGGCCATCTCGGAAAACCCTTTTTTGACCAATCCATTTAAAGGCCTCAAAAAAGCCACTCCCGCTTTAAAGGTCGTACGCACCCGCTGCTGCCCGGGGCTAATTGTCTTTTTTACCATAATAAGCTGCTAAAAAGGAGCTGAGCCCGATCGGCTCAGTCCATAATTGATTAGATAAGCTGTATCTCGCCTAGATACACACTTTTAGAAACTCGGGTCTTAGACCGATTGGATAAAAACAGCCAGGTGTGCACTGAACCGGTACCCAGATGGTCGGGTACCAGGAAGGTCACTATGCCCATCGATCGTGTACTCGGCGCCGGCGTTGAAATAAACTCATCTTTTTCGGGATGATAGGCCAGCACATACACCAGATCATCCGCAAAGGTTTCGAACGTTTCGCTGGCACCTGTCGACCAGGTAAAGATAAGTTCGCCCGAGTCATAGGAGGCTGCGACGGTACCACCGCCGTATAAGCCACCATCCGAAATACTGATGTTGGAATAATCCAGGGCAAAATCTGGATATACACCTGTAATCGCCCTTTTGAGGTTAAATTGAAATGCCGCATTCATCGGCGTCACTTTCTCGGTGTTTTTACCGCCAAAGCCGATTTTCAGAAAGACATTGATCGGCAGCAAAAAACGCATCAGCGTCCTGAACTTTTCCTGCTGCATGAGCTGTGCCTCTGAGGCGGGCTTCGATCTCTTTTTATAAAGCCCTTTAATGTAGTTGATGCTCTTCCAACTACTTCCGATTACTGAGCCGGCTTTACCCTTAAAGCCTCCATTTGCTCCGTTTACAATAGTTCCCATGTGTTAACATCAATCCTGTTTCGTACCGGTACATCTGATTGATATAACAAACATAAAACACTTTAAATCAACAAAAAACACACAAGAACCATTAGACCGACAGTTGACCGACAAGCATCGGAAAACTGACCGATTACAGACCTGATTGATTTCACTTGAAGTTTCTTTTGACAGCAAAATTGCCTACATTTGATTAACAATAATCGCATTATACTTCAGCAATTAACTGGGAATTTTATAGCGTGGGATAAGCTGCATCGATAAAAAATACTTGGTTAAACTTCATTGATTATGGATCATAACATCAGTCTTGAAAATGATATTTTTAAGCATATTCCGCTAGAACAACACACAGCGGTTCAAAAATACTTTACCTACAAAACCTATAAAAAAGCCGCTTTTATTATTAAACCCAATGAACTCGTAAGGGATTTGTATTGGATACAATCCGGACTGGTCAAACTCTCCTACGAAGATGAAAATTCCAAGGAGCATATCTTATCATTTGCCTTCGAAGATTGGTGGGAAACTGATTTCTCGGCATTTTATCATCAAACCCGGTCAAAGCTTTATTTACAATGTTTAGAGCCGACGGTTTTGTATGCTTTGTCTTATGCGGATTACCAACATATCGCGCAGCAGTATAATCTGTCGAACTACTTTTTAGAAAAATCAATCAATGGGCATATTGCTAATCAGCATAGAATACTGTCCTTGTTGACAGACTGTCCAAAATCCCGTTATGAACTTTTTATAAGCTCTTATCCTTCTTTGGTACAGCGCATCTCTAAAACGATTCTTGCGCAGTATTTGGGAGTCTCAAGAGAAACGCTCAGTCGAATTTACAAATAGTGATTTCAGTCACAGGTTAATTTATTGGAATCTATCGAACTTTGTATACATTAAAAACAATGACTATGCAAAAAAGAACAATCAATCCCTGGAAGTGGCAAGAGCAAAGAAATTATGTACAAGCGGTAGAGGTAAAAGATGTAAGTGGAACCTTATATGTTTCAGGACAGACCGCTATCGACGAAAACGGCATCTCAAGTGACGCTGATATGCGTACGCAACTAACACTTGCCATCGCCAATGTAGAGCGTGTCATTTTAGAAGCAGGATATGAAATCTGCAATATCGTACGCTTGAACATCTACACGACATCTTCTGCCGAATTATTTCAAAATTTTGATCTATTTCAGGCATGGGCACAAAAGAACGAGCTTCAGCAAGCCTCCACTGTGATGGAAGTAAAACACCTTTTCGAAACACTTCAGGTTGAACTAGAGGTTACTGCGGTTAAATAGAATCATTCACAAAATGAACGCTAATTTATTCTGGAAATCCCTGGCGGACGACCCAGTGATTCATACAGTTGTATAATTCTGTATTAATGCCCGATTAACGCCCTCCTTTTATCGTATTTTCATCGGCTTCCCATCGGGTGCTGATCGGATTATCCCGATGAAATCCCGATGCCAATTCGATGAAAATTGCTGCAAAGGCCGGAGTTGGTCAGGAAAAGACCCGAAGAAGATTAAAAAAGAGTGGAATTTCAGTAAAAAACGCCTCCCTATCAGAGAGACGTCCGAAGAAAGTAATGTACAGGTAAAAATCGATTGATCGAGTGGTCTAAAGGCCGCGGTAGCTCTTGCGCAGGCGCTCTACATCTACATCACGATAATAGCGTTTGTTGCGCTCGCGCTTCGCAATGCAGATGTAGCCATCCCGCTGCAGGCGATAAAGTGTTTCGGTGGAGATGCCGACATGCGATTTGACATATTCGGCATCACGCAGCAACACATTGTCCGCTTCTAACTGCTCCCGCAGCTCGAGATAATTTGCCAGTTGGCGCTTTACCGCCAATAGTTCCAGCAAGATCAATTTTTGGGCATGGGAATGCCCGGGACTTATGGAAAAGCCCCTGAGGTACTGATTTTTACGCATAATATATAATTGAGGTTTATAAAAGACGAGTTATTCAATGGATTTCCTCATGCCGGCAATATTTTTTCTTCGCGATCGACTGATGGGAAGGCCAGCTTTATCACCTTCAGTAAGCCATAACTTGGCACCATCAATATCCCTGACAAACTGGAAATTGACAATATAACCGCGATGGATACGCACGAAATAAGAAAGGGGCATATTTTCTTCGATCTCCTCCATGGTAATTCTACATGTCAGCCGCTCATTGCGTGTCACTATTTCCACATAATTATCGATGCTATGGATGAAGATGATATCCCGATACTTCAACACTCTTTTACTACGGGAATCTTTGACTTCGTATACGTAATATTCGCGCTGTACCGCCGGAGCAATCATAACAGGTGTCCCCAATCGCTTAAGGCATTTATTCAAAGCCAGGAATACCGCATCAAAACTGACACTCTTTAGCAGATAATCGCAGGCATCCAATTTGTAGCTGTCTAACGCAAATTGGGCATAAGCAGTAACAAAGACCAACGCTGGACGCATCTGTTCCGGCAATATTTTGTAAAGCTCAAATCCTGAGATTTCAGGCATCTGTATATCCAGAAAGAGGATATCTACTTTATGGTGCATCAAATAGTTGAGTCCCTCCTTTCCATTCTCGAAAACTTTGACATCTTCAAAATCACCTATTTTGTAAATATCTTTTAATTTGGAGATCTGTTCGACAACCTTGTTGGCGTCCGATCTATCATCGTCGACCACAACAATACTATATTTAGGCATAATTAATTCATGAATTTTAACTCCACCACAAAATACATCTCCTCCTCAATACGATATGCAACGTTTACGCGGTCTTCTTGCAAAGGTTCAAAAAGACGATTGACCAGTTCAAGTCCCTTGCCAGTTCCTTTCTCCTCATTATCGCTCGCAATACGATTACGCACTCGAAAAACAGTTGCATCATCTTCATGTATCCACTCGATGACAATAGGGATCGCTTTTCCATAGGGGCTATAGGAGACCGCATTTTCAATCCAGGTCATTAGCGAAAGCGTAGGTACAGACCTGTTCCAGATGCAACCGGGTACAAGCTCCACCCCTTTAATCTCAATTGTACGATGCACGCACATAACCACCAATTGGTTGAGATAAGCCCATTCCTCAGCCAACGCTACCCGGGTATCACGCATGGCAATCTTATTGATGATATATTGAAAGAAATCCAACACTTTAAGATCGAAAACAATTCTTTTCTCTATTGAAAATTGATAAAGTTTAAACAAAAAATGTCCAGACAGCAGCGCATTATCGGCAATATCTTTTACCTTGAGCTGCAGCTCAGAAATCTTCATTTTTTTATTTCTCTTCTGCCAAAAAAACGTATCGAGTGATAGGATGAGCAACACGAACGCGAGACCACGAACGATTTTAATAAATAGCTTTTGCCCATCGCCATCCTTCCAGGGAAAATAGAACACAACATGATGTGCTGTAAGAAAATGATAATAATACCATTTGACCACGGGATATACCAACACGAGTAGCAAGAAATTCGGTAGCCATACATACCAGAGTCGAAATTTCTTCAACCTGATGATATGGAAAAAAATAAAACTTACTGTAAAGTAGAATATATACGGAATTATATACAGCAAAAAGATCAGTAGCGGATGGTGCAACCACAAATTTTTGTACACGATGGCCAACAATACGGCAAACGCCGTGATTCCAAGTAAAAACCTATAATGCAATTGATTTAAAAAATTCAGGTTGAATGAAAAAGCTTTCATATATAAATTGGTCAGGTTATTAACCCAAATTAGATAATATTATCCTTTTTAACAATAATTTCATAGAAAAGCTTCCGAGATAAGTCGAATAGATAACCTTTATCAGCAAAGGAAAAAGGAACCATCCAACCACCCTTATTCTTTGTACCCCAACCGTTCCGCTCGTCAAATCCCTTGTAATGATGCATCAGCCCCCAGTTTTCCCAGGCTGTCCAGTCTTTACCCATCATTGTCTGAAAGCATTCCTGCAGTTTGGTAAAAGCATTTAAAAGCGCCATCGGATTATTTTTATCCACCGGGGCTAATACAGTAAGTGGATCCCCTATTTGCCAAGTTGATCCGGTGTGATGAACTTTTGGACTTAGATGAATCGCATAGACAGGTAGCCCACATCGATGTGCAAGCTTGAGCAGATTGCTACGCCAATAAAAATAACTTCCACCGAAAGAGACCCGCAGCCGCCCCCGATCTGCCTTATTTTCATTGCCACCGACCGATTCATTGGCATCCAAGAATACCAGGATAAGCCGTTTACCGGAAATAGCCTGAAGAATCTTGCGTATAACCATTGAGTTACCCGCTTCCAGGCATTCGAGCCTATCTTCAGGCAAGCCCATATCGGCGAGGTCTCGGGCATACTTTTTACGTTCTCTGTCCAATACCGTATTCGAGACCACGATGGTGAGTTGGTATCCTGCCGCAAGCAGATAACGTGGCAGCAGACGATATGGTCCATAATGAAATGTAAATACGATGCTGGCCGACAACGAAGCAAGGTCCCCATGAAGCGGTCCATGCTGAATATTTTCAGGAGAAAAATCTCGATCCAGCTGATCAAAACTTTGGCGTTGCTCCTTCCACTGCTGATAGCCATTCTCCAATTCGACCGCGGACTTATCCGGATAAAATCCTTGTACATTGGCCATCCACAGTAGGCGTTGCAGCTCTTCTTTTTTTTGATTAGTCATATGGTTTTAGGTTAATATGACCTCAGTTGGTTTTAAATCATCTGAGGTCATTGGTAAACGATTAAGATCTATAAAGATCCCGGCCAACACTTATCATCTTCCAGATCCCCCAATATGGGGTCGTCACCAAAAAGCTCAAAAACTGTATAGCCTTCAAAAAGATCACTCGTTACACTTGTTTGCAATTCATTTTCCATGTTTAACTCATTTTTTTGACTCGAAAGATGCAGGTCGAATCTATCCTGCTCTATCGTACGATATATTCATTCAATGCTCAGCTGATAGACAAATGTGCAACAAGCGAGGAAAAAAAAACAAGTCGGGGGAAACAGAGCTAAAAAACAGTACTGAACTGAAAATTAGGTTGAAAAAAAGGGTTAAAGTACCATTCACCCCTGCTATATGTACTTCACCCTTCACCTAGGTTATCTATCCCTCTATTAAATTTCGATTAATCAAATGGGTAAATTGCCTTTTCCTTTTTTATGATAAAATCCAACATAAACTAAACAATGAAAAAAAGTAAAGAATACCTGCTCGACTCCTTTTTTAGGGATATCAATCCACAGTGGCAAACAGATATTCCTGAGCTATCAGCCGTATTTGAGGAAGAGCACTTTATGCAGGGCGAACGGCTGATCAACGATTGGGGCGAGCTCTATCTGATCGTTGATGGAATCTTTGGGAAATATGAGAAGACCTGTCCTGTGCGCTATGCCCTAGCTGGTGAATCGTTGATGATCCCCAACCATAAACACCGCTATCAGTTTACCGCGCTGAGTGATTGCCGCACCTACCGGACCTCGCTCCGGCAACTGGAGGAAATTAATGCGCACAATGCAAAAGTCTTTTACCTGTATGCGAATCTGAGAGACAAACAACAGACCTATCTGGACTATCGCCATAAGCTGTTATCGTTAAACAATCAGGACAAATATGATTTTGTATTTGATAAATATCCCGATCTCAGAAGCTATGTGAAGCATCATGAACTGGCTCGGTTTATGGGAATCAGCAGCGAATTGCTCCGACGGCTTTTGCGGGACCATGGTTGCTAATAGCCCAATTTTTTGGGCATCCCGTCAAAATTTTTAGTCGGTTTAAACACAAAACTTAGTCTTTAAAATCCCAACATAGATAATGGGCTGTGCTTGAACTTTGTAATAGCAGCTCGGAGAAAGCAAAACAATGCCATTCAGCTTAATCGAAGAAAGTAAAATGTACAAGTAAAAGTGCTACCCGAAATGCTCCAATAAAAAACAAGGTTATGAAACAGTACAAAAGAAAATTTGCCCTATTCCCGCGATGTCGGTGAATGTAAAACCAAGCAGGAAATCCGGCAGTGATATGCTGTTGGCTCCGCAGCAAACAAAAAATTGATAAAACACAAATTACCTATTTAACGCACTTAAGTGCAGAAAAAATTATGATTACATTAAAAAACACGCGACTACTTGTCGCCACATTATTCGCATTATTTGTAGGAGCTTTTTTCGTCGTTAAAGCAATGAACAAAAAAGAAGCCCCAACCGCCAAGAAGCTGGTAGAATATGTTTATTTTCAATTTGATAGCTCCGGCCAACCGATGCCGATTGCTGATCCGGATCAAAATAAACATGAGGAAGGCAGTAACCCTTATAATTGTCCAAATCTTTCAGGTCCGATATGTAGTTCAGGCTACGCAGAGTCTGACCTTGAGCAAGATACAAATGGAGATTGGGTTCCGAAATCTACTGCTACTCCTCACGATATAAGACGTTACTCCAATTAATTTCAGCTTTAGAATTTTCAAGATTGAGCTCCTAGATACGACTATCTAGGAGCTTTATTTTTATCGTTTATTTTGCGGAGTGCCCGTAGGATATTGTGTTTCTGTTGGGATAAGAAATGTGTAGCAGGAGCTGTTAGGTTTAAGTTCATACCTCTTACCGCCAAAATCACGGTACATCGTTCGAGCATATTTAGAATCTTGATTTAACCTTCTAAGATCAGACCAGGTGACGCCTCTTAACACGAGTTCCCGCCTCCTTTCAGTTATAATTTCTGGCAGCAGCTGATTGTCCGCTATGTCCAGTGCTTTATATTGAACTTTTACAAACCGATTCATCCGCAATCTTTCCAAACTCTGCCGTGCCTGTACATAGTTCCCTTCTCTCGCACTGCATTCTGCATCGATCAACAGATTTTCCGCCGTAGTCAAACCACCGAATAGCCCAGTCCCAGCACTATAGCTCCCAATAAAAGCTCCCTTTGGCGAAAAGTATAATTGTTTTCGGAGATCGTTATCCACATATAATCCATAAAGATCTTCACTAACAATCCCCTCCCAGTTGACAACGCTGTTAATCATGTTAATGTGAAAAATAACTTCATCATTTAGCACCGGCATAGGATATTCCGCTTTCTTATCGACGGCATTAAAGTCCAATATTTTATTATTCAATGCTATTGATCTGCGTGCATTCTCCCCTGCCTTTTCGTACGCTCCCATCACCAAATGTATCTTCGCCAATAAAGCATATGCAGCCGCCTTTGATGGCCTCGTTTTGTATAGCGGGATATTAGGCAGCAGTTCCAATGCTTTTTCCGCATCCTCAATGATCATTTTGTACGTTTCCGCTAAACTAGGTCGTGTAAAAGGTAAGCTGATATCACTCGTCAAACGCATGGGCAACCCCAAATCGGATTTTGCGTTGGAGCTATAAGGAACCGCATAGATCTGTGCAAGATGATAATAGATGTAGGCGCGAAAGAAAAGTGCGGTTCCCTCAACATTATCGGCCGGAACTGAATGTTGCGACCCAATTTTCTTAAGGTTATCCAATACAATGTTACTATACATGACTGTCTTATAGGGCAACATCCAGTTCAGTACTGTCTGTTCGTCGTCCATATATTCAGGTGCCCAAAGGTATAGGTCCCGAAGGACCTGTTGGAACGCACTCACCCGAGCATCGGGAAAATAAAAATCATCGGTCGAAGATTCTCCAAGAACGGGCAGCGGTGCACCGCCACTTACCGTTGCCCCATTCATCACCACGGTATTATCCATTAATGCCTGCATATCTTCGATGGTTTCAGGTACAACAAGCCCGTTATTATTGATTTCTTCAAAGAAACCTTTGCTACAGCCCCCTAATGCTAAAAGCAAACAGATCAATAGGATCTTGAAGTTAATAGGATATTTTTTCATCATTCTTTAATTAAGTTAAAAAGTTAGATTTAGCCCTAGCGTAAAGCTTTTTTGAGGTCTTATCGTATTCTCATAAAAGGGATCCAAGCCTCTCGAGTTGGCCAGCCATAGGTATCCCAGATTAGAAACATAGCCTTTCAGCACTAGCGACTTTATGCCATACCTTTTCAGGAGTTCAGGTCGTACGCTGTAGTCTATATATAGATCATGTAATGCGATATAATCTGCTTTCTCCACCAAAGCTGAGCTACCGATATAAAAAGAAGTTGCATTTCCATTGAATGGATATACCAATGCAGGTACATCCGTCCGTTTTTCATCACCAGGTTGCTGCCACCGATCGGCATAGTCAGCATGCCCCGCCCAACTTGTTGCCATCATACCATAAGATATACTTGAGCGTTTGAAATAACTTCCAAACCGATAGTCAAGATTAAAAGTCAGTGACAGATCGCCATAGCGCAATGTGTTTGTCAATGCGCCAAATACCGTCGCTTTTGCTGGTCCATGATAGGCTAATGTCCCGACAGGTGCATTCATTATTTTGCTATACTCGTTAGAAATTTCTCCGTCGAGATATCCCCTTGGCATTCCATTTTCAGCATCCAATCCCGCCCATTGATAACCGAACACCGTATATACCGGATACCCGATCAATGGTGTTACGGAGTTATTGGAGTTGATGTAACTCTGCGCGGTTGTTGACTGGCTATAATATTCTTTCACTTTGGAGTGGTTGACACTAAAGACAATTGTACTTTCCCAACCAAATTTCGGTTGCCGGATATTGACCGTATTTAAGGTCAAATCCACACCATTTCCGGTAGTAGTAGCAACATTCCCAAGAAAGACACTTTTGCCCGATAGGTTTCCTAGCCCTGTGGTGGGGTCGATATCGCTATTGCTCAAAAGATCGGTATTGCGTTTTGCATAATACTCGAGCGATCCCGAAAGTCGATTTTTAAAAAATCCAAAGTCCAGTCCAAAATTGAGCAGTCTATTTTTTTCCCAACGAAGTGATTCATTGGGCGGATTCTGCACATCAGCCCGTGGGGCATTGGTGAGGTAAGCATTCGAAAGCGTAATGGTTGTAATTCCAACCGCATCACCGACATTACCACTATAGCCAAACGTGGACCTTAGACTCAATTTATTTATCCAATCCGTTTTAAACCAGTTCTCCTGATGAATATGCCATAACCCACCCACTGACCACAACGGTACCTTTCGATTATTCGTCTTAACACCAAATAAGTTGGATTGATCGACACGAGCGCTACCGGAAAGGCTGTACTTCCCTTTATAAGTATAGGCTAGATTACCAAAATATGAGAAAAATCGAGTCGTAGTAGAGGTCATATTAACACCATAAGGAATATTGCCACTCCCGCTTGCATCGTAATATTTATAACGCGTTACGTAATCCACAGGTACACTAACTAATCCCCGCTCAGCATAGCCATAGGCGATATTACTATGGCCGACAATTTTATTCTCCCGTACTTCCATCCCCAGCATCGCATCGAGATGATGGTCCGTAGCAAAACTACGCTCAAAGTTAGCCTTTATGCGCCCCTGCTGGCTCCTTTGCTCGTCTGCCTCAGTCTGCAAAATATCGCCTACAGGAACTGGAAATGAGACCAGGCCTGTTGCACTGACCTGCGCAAAACGGTTGATCAAATTGCGTACATCGTATGAATTTCGATCCCGTAGCGTCCGCTGATCACCAACCTGTTTTTGATACTGGTAGTTGGCAACAAGAGATACTCCCTCGATGGGACGGTACAGCAGCGAAGGATTAAATAAATACTCGGTAGACTTATTTGTAGCATTGCTTGTATTCTGATAAATATCATCCAAAGGTGTGAACGTCCAATCCAAGAGCCCTTTCTCCATCGCACTTTCCTTAAATGTATCGCGCAGACCATTCGATAATGGTAAATAAGAACCATCCTCAGCGGCCAACTCGGCATAGGGATATAAAAATTTACCCGATCCCAGAGAGAAACTCGTAAAGTCATTTAATGTCGATGGATATAAATTGCTCATGGTCTTTTGGCTAAACACTATATTACTCGTCAATTCCAACCGTTTACCCAATTGGTAGCTCGTATTAGAACGAATGGAAAAGCGATTGTTGGAATTCTTGACCTTATCCTCCTTGTTATGGTCATAATTGGCCGAAAGGAAATAGCGGAGTGCGTTATTGCCACCCCTAATATTTATACCATATTGCTGAACCAATTTATTGGTATAAAGATACCTTTCGACATCGTCACGCACATCTATCGTCCTTAGCCTATCTATCCGGGAGGACGCTGTCTGGGCATCAATTAAGCCATTGCGCAGGAGAACGAGTGTTTCAACAACAGGCGTCTGTGCAACGGGATAAGGTCGAGCCAATTGACTATCGTAGTATCCTTTGTTGAACAGCATCGTTTCAAAATCAATAAAATCTGAGCTTGATACGCGTTTTAACCGAGAAAGATCTGGCTTTGGTGCATAGGCTAAAGAGCTATTGAAACTGACTGTAGGACGATCATTTGCTTTCCCTGCTTTGGTTCGAATAACCACAACACCATTCCCAGCCCTAGCGCCCCATATCGAAGAGGCCGCAGCATCTTTTAATACCGTAATGCTTTCTATATCATTCGAATTGATCAGGGTAATATCGCCATCATAAGCCATATTATCCAATATATACAAAGGCTGATCGTTGGAAAAGATGGTATTACGTCCACGTATATTCATTTTCGGCGTCACGTTTGATGAGACATTAGGCACATCAAAACGTATCGACGCCACACGACCGTTCAGCTGTTCCAGTACGTTCTGATGGATCCTGCGATCGATCTGACTTCGCCCCACAAGTTCAAATGAGCCTGTCACCCGTTCACGCGGTTTAATCTGGTAGCCTGTAGAAACAGTCGCTTCTTCAAGCCTTAGTTCCTTTGGTGCTAATTCAACAGTGAGGTACTTTCCAACACCATTGTCGTTGACGGCTTTTGTTTCATACCCTAGTATACTAAACACAACAGCTTTTTTAGGAGCAGATTGGTATTGGATCTGAAATTCCCCTTTTTGATCAGTCGTCGCATTCCGACCGGTAGCGATATCGCGAATAGATACAGCTGCTATTCCCTTTTTTGTAAGGCTGTCGATCACCTTCCCTTTAAAAATATAGACGTTTTGCTGTCCCTGCACAAATGCAATCGGTAAGGTCAAAAAGGTAAAAAGTAAGATCAGGTTTATATTCAGTTTTAAGATTTTCATAGTTTTCTGATAATTAGTTGTTTTACCCTATTCATTTCGATGGTCGCGGTGATACCATACCTTTTAAGCCAGCGGTTCATCTCTTTGAGCGATTTAAACTGCCATTCTTTTTTTTCATCAAAAAGAATATTTGTCTTTGCAGGCATCGCATAGATACCTCTTTCGCGATCCATATTGATGGAATAGATCAATCCCCGAAGTGACATCCGTTGCTTGTTCAGTACCACAGGGTGATTAAATGACAGATCTTGGATCGCATTTTTACTCGCATTTGTTGTCTTAACAAATACAAGTGTCGGTATATCGCGTATGGCGGTATCTGCAGTCCAGCCGAAATAAGACTCTAAGTCAGATTTTACTTTGGCACGAAGCCTGTCCTCTGCGTCGGCAGGAAAGATCAGTTCATAAGTAAGTACCGAATCCATCAATTTTTGTTGATCAGAAGGATAGATAATCTGGTTATTGGCATACATCGCTGCTTCCGGATATACAGCCACCCAAGTATTCATAAAAACATTATTTATCATCTTTAGGATAATCCGGTTTCTCAAGCTATCGTGTGACAATAAGTACATCGAAGGTATCCCATCTAATAATCCAGAAAAGATGGATCTACTTTTAAAGTTGTTCTCAGGACCATTAAGATCATTGACAAATAATGGATACCTTGGGTTAAAATTGAGGTCGTCGTATTTCATTTTTATCAGCACGTCGCGACCATTTAGCATATCATTTAAATTTTTCCTATTGATATATTCCGGAAAAGTGATTGCTTTTACCTTATTATCAGCTATGATAACGACATGAGGTAGAATCTTTCTAGGGAAATATGCGCCAATTCCAGTCGTATCATTGTCTCCGAGCACATTCGTAGATTTTAATACGATCTCTTTATCGTTCATCCAGGGAATTACCTTTTTGGAAGGATCGTTACTTACTGGTACGATGGATAGTCTACCATTAAACTCAGCATTCAAAGAATCAACTTTCGGAAACAATTTGATACAGCTTTTGCACCAAGTATTCCAAAAGTCTAGGATTAATAGCTTCTGATTTCTATAGTCTGCTAATGTACCAGTTGCATTTTGCGCTGTAGGTTTAATAATTTCGAGCGGCATATTCCACAGCTCCTCAGGTATGGTATCTCCTATTTTGAGCGGGATAATTTTAGCCAACCCTTCCGCCCCGCTGTCCTTGCGGGGCGTCTGAGCTGATAAACTAAACATATGAAAACTGAACATCATAAGGAACAGGATTAGAATTGTCCTTATGCTAAACATTCCCTTTACACTCTTTGGCATCGGCACAGGGGTACATGCCGACATTATTTGCCTCAAGCTATATACTATACAATTGAACGGGTACTTTTTATCCCATGCATTTTGTATTTTTTTTAAAATATTTTTTTCGGCAGCTTTTATAGCTGCCAGATATGCTACCTTATCCAATAAGGCAGACATCAGATTTGATCTGTGTTTCATCTGCTTATTGTTAAAGTTAGTCCGCTATACGTTCAAAAAGATCATGAATCCTTTTCGTGATCGAAAGCTCTTGTCTACTTACCTGTGTAGTCTCAGCATCGGAGATATCGATGTTATCGATTACATTGGAATTGGTGTGCAGCACAAAATAGGCGACCACTAAACGAAACAGATCAGCTGTAAAGACTTGCTTATGGCTGACTACATAAATTTCGTTCATATAATTCGTATCGGTCTGATTTCTCAGCAATAGATCGATTGTTCGCTGAATACTTATGAGATTATACTTTTCCCAAAAGTCTATGATTTTTTGAACAGGGTCATATCCTGCATCGTGTATTTCATAGAGTGCCAGTTCTAGGGCTAGCACATTTGAATATTTTTGGTTCATTTTATAGGTTCAAAAAAGATGACTTCAGCCCTACCCGATCAATTTAAACGGGCGTAGCCTCCCCTTTGCAAAAAAAATTGCATTCAAAAAGGGTTGTCATTTGCAGCTTTTTTTTAATACTGCTTGTACAACAAGAAAAAATTAACAGTTCCGCAAAGCGCCCGAAAATTGGTTACAAGTCATCATTAGGGGTTATTATGGCGCTTCCTCTCGGAAAGAAATAAGAAACCCGACCTATTTAGTATAGAATAACAATACAATATTATAGTATTTAATTTTGTTGTTTAAAAATAAAATGCTACTTTTAAGGTGTTAGAAGTCTCGTAAGAGCAATTTTATTAATTACCTAAAATTAAGGGTGTAGTGTATGTTAAATATACAGATCGGGAAAACCAAGTCTAAGGGCCTTTCTAGTTTATACCTGATTCGGTACATTCTATTTTGTGGATGCCGCTATCCCCTATTTTGGTTTTATATGGTTTAACTAATTATTCTGGAGCTCGAATAATCTTGCTTATTAAAATTGAATTTGCAAACCGGGTGCTAACCTCCTTGAGGTAAGCCTGGTGTTTTGGTCGGTCCTTGAATCGTCTTGTCATAATCCATTTGGTTATAAAAACGATGTTAACTCTTAAAGCCTGGAAACACCCTAAGATATCAAAAGGGTGAGTCCTAAAGCTTTCAATCAATGGCACCGCCAGGAGCCTCTTCATCTCATACACGATGAGTTGAATTTTCCATCGAAAGACTTACATAGAGCTCACCCTCTTGAAAAATATATATCAAAGATATAAATAATTCAAAGATGGGCGAACTCCGAGTCTACTCGCTGGATTAAAACTGGCGGTTTTTTGAGCAGAGTGACATCGTTAAGATTGAGGAAATATCTCAATCTAATAATCGCTTATGTTTCTAAAACAAAGGTAATAAAGAATTTCAATAAATGCAAAAGTTACATTAATTAATTATAAAATATCATCATAAAAGAATGAGTAACGAGAAGAGATCTGAAAGGATAAAGTCTCCTGACTATAGAGTTTTTATCGGTAAGAATTTAAGGAGCCGCAGAATAGATGATGGATACACCCTTAATGACATTAAGGAAATGACTGGAATACCAATTAATACTTTAATAGGTATTGAAAAGGGCGATGTGACAAACATTGATTACTATGTAGAATATGCCAAATCAGTTAACTATCAGCTAGCTACTTTAAAACAAGCTAATATCAAATTGGAACCTATAAATAAACTTTCGAATGAAAGTCTTAAAAGGATTAGATTGACTAAAGAAATTCGTAAGCATATAATTCTAACCAAATTTATATCAAAAGGCTCAACTACAATCGAAATTATTGACGAATTGATTAGAAAAAAGGCTATTAAAAAGGATGAAGTTACTTCTACAGAAATTTCAGGTGTCATGAGAAACTTAGCTGCAGATAATATTATCGAAGTCGTGAGCAAAACTGGAAACAAAAACACTTACATTTTAAAAGAACCGGGAGTTTCACAATAAATCTTTATGGCAACTAGACCTATAATTTTTGGAGAGATTCTAAATATACAAGAAGGACATTGGTTTGAAGGACGAAAAGAAATGATGCCTACAAGCTTTCATCGTAACTGGGGAGCCGGTATTGATGGGAATGGTACTACGGGCACAGCAGCAATTGTTTTATCTGGCGGATACGAGGATGATGAAGACAATGGTGAAGAAATCATCTATACTGGTGCTGGTGGAAATGATCCGAATACGGGTAAGCAAGTCAAAGACCAATCATGGAAAACCCCTGGTAACGCTGGCCTACGAAAAAGCCTGGATGAAGGTCTTCCGATTAGGGTGATTAGGGGGTATACTCATAAATCTGCTTACTCTCCTGAAAAAGGATATACCTATGGTGGATTATACAGTGTCGTCGATGCTTGGGAAGAAATTGGAAAAAGTGGCTTTAAAATCTGTCGATTCAAACTTCTATATATCGGGAATAGTGAACTCAAAAAGACAGCTGAAAGAGTTGAGCTTAAAATCTCTAACCAGGCTACTAAACGAAAAACAGGATCTATCGTTAGGATTATAAGAGATACAAAAATTGCGCATGAAATTAAAAAGCTTTATGATTTTAAATGTCAGGTATGTCAGTTTGCTGTGCCTACCAAAGCAGGTCATTATGCTGAGGGCGCACATATAAAACCTCTTGGAACGCCTCATAATGGACACGATAGCTCAGACAACCTTCTTTGTCTTTGTCCCAACCATCATGTGATGTTTGATCGTGGTAGTTTCTCGATTAAGGACAACTTAGAATTGATCGGAGAAGCTTCAGGAACATTGTTCTTGCACCCATCACACACGTTAAATAATAAAAATCTTAAATATCACAGAAAATCACATGGCTATTATTAAAGTTGTTTGCGGAATTATATTCAAAGGTGATCTCGTTCTGATCTGCAGACGAAAGCCAGAAAAATCTTTAGGTGGCTATTGGGAATTTCCCGGAGGTAAGGTTGAGGGAACAGAATCTTACGAAGATTCGTTAACACGCGAACTTATCGAAGAACTCAACTTGGAGGTAGAAATCAAACAGCACTTTTTTAATACAGTTCACCATTACGAAAAAATCACAATTGAATTGATCTCTTTCATTTGTGAGACCGAAAATATAGCTACAAAGTCCACCGATCATGATAAGCTTGAGTGGGTGGAAGTTAGTGATCTATTAAATTGGAAGCTTGCTCCTGCTGATATTCCAATTGCGAAAGAGTTGATTGAAGAATTTAAAGGTTAGAGATCGCAAAGAGTTTTAGAAATAATCCATGATACTACCTACAAAAAATATCCAAAATGATATTTAAAGATTTTTCAGAAAGTGAGCTCTACTTGTTCATGAATGGCAAACTTATCTACAAACGATGGTTGGATACTGGCGTATCAAAAGTGTTCGACGTAATGGCATATGACAAATACACCCTTGCCAGCATAAAAGAGCTTATAAATGAAAATGGATTGTTTATAGTCAAGGCTAGAATAAAGCTAACACCTACTGAGCAAGGCGGCCGAAAAACAGGTATCATCTCAGGTTATCGACCCAATCACGTGTTTGAATATTCGTCAGAAGGTAAATTACAGCGGAATTATATAGGTGATATAAATTTTGAGGGAGCGGATCTAATGCCTGGAGAAGAAAGAATTGCGACTGTTCGCTTTCTTCTTGTAAAAGAGTTAGAGCAATATTTGACGAAAGGCCGTAAATGGTGGTTACATGAAGGGCCTAAAATTATTGGTGAAGCAGAAGTGTTATAAAAATAATTATGGAGAAGAAACTTGGAATTAAAGTAAAAGTCAATGGCAATCCGGTCACAAATGCTGGGTTTGACAAAGATGACTATGTATTAGTCGGCAATGTAACCTTTGTAGAACGAAATAACGGAAGTAAGGAGTTCACACTTAATGTAAGCGGAATGGATAATGAACAGAACGACAACGTTTATTGGTACGGAACCGAACTTAAAGAGGGTGATACAATTACTTTTGAGGTAATTGAAACTCCTTTTGATGATCCCAAAATTAGAACCAAAAGTGATATAGACCAGGAGGCGAGAATAAAAAGTAAACTAGAACACTATCACCTTTTAAAAGAAAAACTTAAAGACCACATCAAATAATTTTATGGACAATATAGGTATCAATATTAAAATAAATGGGGAACAGATTGCAAGGGCAGGATTTAACGAATCCCACTATGTATTGCATGCGATGGCTGCTTTCGCTCGTAGACGAGGCCGCAATGATGCGTTTGGTTTCCATGTAGGTGGTCTAGATTCTGATGCAAACAATCATGTTAATTGGCTAAAAACTACACTTAATCTTGGAGACATAGTCACTTTAGAAATTGTAAAAGGCCCATTTGAGCCTCCGGAACCTCGCCAACCTCCAGTTGTTTCGGAAGAAGATCAGCTAAAGTATGAGCTAGAATTATTCTATCGTTTGAAAGAAGAATTGAAAGATCATATTGAGGATTAGGCCTATTAAGTTGACAAAACCCCTAAATCACTTACCCAAATGTCTACAAAATTTCAGATAAACGACCCCAGCCTCGAATCGCAATGGCGAGCGATTATATTGTTTGGCAAAAACTCAGCAACCTATAAATTTGCCTTCGCAAAGGCAATGATTGAGCTATTGCCTTCTGCCAAATCGTCGTTGTTGTTGGAAGATTTAGCAGCGCCATTCTCAAGAAATATTGTTGAACATCTTCGGAAAAGTGATAAGCAAGGTAATTCTTCCTCTAGCAAATTTTTAAACACCTGTAGGGATTTTAATGCTGGCCGGATTAGTGAAGATCAGTTGATCCAAACGACAATCAAATTCGGTTTTGTCAATGTGGTCGATGCATTTCAAAATGTAAATGGCGACATTATCAGAGATTCTTTTTATCAAAAGAACTATGCTGACGGCAGAAAAGAGATTATTCTTACCGACAATATCTTCAAATTAAGGGAGGCGCTACAATTTATCAATTTGGAGCAGGAAGTTGATGCAAGATGGAATCTTGTCGAAACGGCTTGGAACCTCCAAATAAATCCCAACTTATTGGAAGTCAAACATGATTCTCTAAAACAGGAATTGTTTGTTGATTCATTTATGCGTCGGGTCGATATCACCTCTGTCAGAGACGCATTAAACGGCTATCAAAAGGGAAAATGCTTCTACTCCTACCAAGATATCTTTGTCAATAAAGGATCGGAGAACATCTGTGAAGTGGATCACTTTCTACCGCATCTAAATAAAAAAGCCCATACGGAAGAAGAAGTAAATATCAATGGTATATGGAATTTGGTTTTGGCCGACCCTAAAATAAACAGCGATAAGAGTTCGAGCGTGCCTCACAGGCGTTACTTGGAACGGTTGTATAACCGAAATGAATTCTACATCGAAAGTAAACATCCTCTTTCCGAAACGATTATAAATCAAACGGGCAAGACAAAAGAAAAAAGACGTATCTTTCTGCAAACGCAGTATAATCTAGCTCTCTCCTGTTCCATTAATGAATGGGAGCCGTGGATCGAGCTGCAGGGAAATTTTTAGCCATGAGTAGCATTAAAAACTTTTTAGAATTACCAACAGATAAACAAATCGGTGAGACAAAACATTTCTTCCTTATACGTGATGGATTTCCAGTTAGCCCTGGTCACACACTTATAATAAGTAAGGAACTTCGTACAGATTATTTCGAACTAACTCCTTTAGAAAAAGTTGACTTGGATAATGCGATTGGCCTAGCTAGATCTTTAGTTGAAGCAGAGTTCACTCCTGATGGTTACAATATCGGCATGAACTGCGGTGAATCTGCCGGTCAAACGGTATTTCATTTTCATTGCCACCTAATCCCGCGTTATTCTGGCGACATGGAAAATCCTAGAGGTGGTGTAAGGCATGTGATACCGAGTAAGGGAAATTATTAGATGAACTGGCCTTATATATTAAAACATTGGGGAGGAACCTTAT
Source organism: Sphingobacterium sp. (assembly GCA_031286695.1). Lineage (GTDB taxonomy): Bacteria > Bacteroidota > Bacteroidia > Sphingobacteriales > Sphingobacteriaceae > Sphingobacterium. The sequence goes on from JAITTY010000005.1 coordinate 328,443, forward strand.
TATTTGGTACTACGATATTGATGTTAGTTTCAGGATTTGGATTTTCATCTTCTTCTGAAATCAGAGACTCATTGATTTGGTTTATATTCTATTTAATTGCTAGCGCTATATACTCTGTCCCAACATTGATTGTCTATGTTTTGGTATTTTTTATACTCATTAAAAGGAATATAGATTCAAAATGGATCAAGTTGATTCTAATATTTGTAACAGTTGCTGGAGTTACATTGACAACTTCAATAATTGACTCTGAAATGTTAAAGAATCTTACCATATATTATTCGCTATCAACAGTAGTTACGGGAGTACTTTTAAAATTTAGGAAACTTGATCCAATATAAGAAATGAACAAATCATATATTTTTAAGTATTAGGGAAGTATTATATTGTTATTTATAATATCACTTGCCATCAATCGCCTTATGAGGGGCGTAAGCCCAGAAACTGCTTTTTATGAACTGCGAGTGGCTTTTCCATATTTGTTAATCGGTTTGATTGGAGGCTTTCTCCCAACATTAATCGCTAATATAATAGCATTTAGACTACTCGACTATTACAGGATTAACGCTGAATTGGCAAAACCTATTTTCATATATATTACTGTTATTGGCTTTATTTTGACATCTTATCTTATTTCGAAAACTATTCACCTTGGGATGTTATTGACTTATTCCGTTGTTGCACTTGTTTGCGGACTGGTGTTTAAGGTTGACAAGAAATGATTTAGAAAGCGCTTCTCAACTTCTAAAACACTTTACTTTCTCATCTAATAGTTCTAAATTATTTGATTAATCAAATTTTAATCAATGACTAATAATTACCATCATTTTTTTAACTTTGTTCGAATGCTTTAATGCATACATAGTTGCCGTCTATTCCATCTTTTTGCTTTTTTATGTTAAAGGAAAAATTATTTGAAAAAATCCGCAGTGAGGACGTTATAATTTGGGCCGGTGCTGGTCTGTCAATGAGCTCTGGTTTCCCTTCGGGGTATGGTCTAAAAGAAATTCTATATAATTCTCTTACTGAAGGAGAAAAGAAGCTGGTAGGAACAGACTTATCTCTAATGGATCTATCTCAAGCAATTGTCGACATACAAGGCACCAGAAATCATCTTGTTGCGCAACTTTACAAAATATTTAAAGGTAATGTAGGCACTTTAGGTAGTGTTCATCAAAAGTTAGCAAAAATCCCTCATTTCAATAATATTTTTACAACAAATTACGACAGGTTACTTGAACAGGCAATAGATAATTCAATAGCAATTTCCAATGAGCACCAAATTGCATTGCTTGAAAGTAATCAAGGAACAAGAATATTTAAGATGCATGGTGACCTTAGTGATCCGAATTCACTGGTAATCACGACTTCTGATTATAATGCAATGTTTAGAGATGATAAATTAAACAATGTATTATGGGGCTTTGCTAAAGCACTTATTTCAACCAAGACAGTGCTTTTCCTCGGGTACGGTGTAGAGGATTCTAATTTCCAGGTTCTCTTAGATGGAATAACGCGGGCACTTGGCGGAAATAGAAAAGAGTTTTTCTTTGTCGCTCCCGGAATTTCTGATTTGAAACAGATTCAACTGAAATCCAGAAATATAAATTATATAAACTCTACTGCTGAAACCCTTATCGATGAACTTTATGAAAATATTTTAGCAAATATTACCTCAGACCTTCATGAAAAAAAGGTATCTGCTGATACTTTTCGTAGGTTTATGGATAGCCATAACTGTATTCCGGTGTTGCAAACTAACGGCAATTCATTTGAAATTGTCGACATAAAAACTGATGGACCAATTGAACTAACTGCTAATATAGATTTCATAGATCAGAAAAAAGTAGAAGAATTTGAAAAGCATTTAGTTGAATTTCCTTCAAAGCCATTTGTATTCGATGCAAGTGAAATCAAAAAATTGGTTTTCTCTTACTCCGGTATTTTACTTGATTTAATGCGTAATGCTGAACAAATTGAATTTTCCAGAATTCCCACTACCAAAGGATTCGTTGAAATAAGGTTCGAAGATGGTCAGGAGTTTTATCTTTATGGAGCAATTTACAGTAGAAAAGGATCGATGGATGTTATTGTTAAACTTGTTTCAGGGGAATTGACGATCAAACTAACGCAAAAGGAAGATGGTTATTTAGTCAACTTCCATGTTGAACACTTCCCTAATTGCAAAGATATCCGATCCGAAATTGAGTTTTTTACCTTTGTTACAACTGCATTGCAAAAAAAAGCGTTCACAATCACCACTGAGTCAGGCGAAGTACATACTTTTCAAGGTTCTGATTTTAAAAAGGTTGCAGAATTTGACCGCATGCTTAAATATTTTCAGGACTTGAAGTTAATAGAGAATTTTTTCAGTATCCGCTTTCAAAACTTCACTATTTCTGAAGCTAGAAAATCATCTCATGAAAGAGATGTCCTTTTATCAATGATTAATGATGAGTTTCTCGCATATCCGCTTAGAGAAAACGTAGATATAACGACTGACAAACCATTAAGTAAAAATGTCGTAGAGCTTTTTAAAATGCCTGAAGAAAAACAATATTTTAAGTGCGTTATTGTCGATAATGAAAAACTCACACTCCATGGCAAAGAATTTAATATTGGTAAAAAGGAGATGGAAATTCCTGATGCATCCTGTATGAATTTAGATGAAGTTCATTCTGGTGGCAACCGACTAATTCTTAGGTCGGAAAAAGGGGTTGGTCGAATCCGCTATAAGAAAAATGAATAAGCAGATTGAGATTAAAAATTGACTTTAAGATTTTAAAATAAAATCGATTTAAGGAACATTTACTCAAATAGTTTACTCATGTCAAATATTTAAGTATCATTGAAGCTATTTTTTGAGTCATTAATAAAAAAAAAGAAAACCATATTTGGAAATTAAACTTTCTCTGATTAAGTTTGTTTATATTATTATTAAAGAAAAGTTATAAATAATACCGAGATTGTCATAAACAATAGAATTATTATGTCTAATTCATCAACTCTGAAATTTGAATCAAAGTCTTTTGGTTATGCGAGGAAACTGGTTGACCAAGAATTCAAGGGTTTTTTATCTAAATCAACTAGTGCATCAGGTACAATTGTTAAAAAAGTATCAAGAGTGCAACCAACTACCAATGATGTTAAATCAAAAGGAAAGTAAATCAAATTCATTTCTTAATGTATACTGAACAAGACTTTCAACGTGAACTGTCAATTCCAGAGTCTGAATATAGAACGCCAATAAGAAGAGATTATGGTAGACTAATACATTCACCTTCATTTAGAAGATTACAGGGGAAAACCCAATTATATCCTGGTATAGAATCTGATTTCTTTAGAAATCGTTTGACTCATTCTTTGGAAGTAGCTCAAATAGCAAAGACAATTGCAATTAAGTTAAACCACTCTAATGAACTTAAAGAAAATGGGCTGGAAATATGTCCAGATATCTGTGAATTTGCAGGTCTCGCTCATGACTTAGGTCATCCTCCTTTTGGGCATCAGGGAGAGGAAGCATTAGATAAATGTATGTATGAATATGGTGGGTTCGAAGGGAATGCACAAACTCTTAGAATTCTCTCTAAAATTGAAAAAAAGAAAGAGTTTGATGTTTCCTCGGGTCTAGACATCACTGAACGCTATGGTCTCAATTTGACTTATAGAGCATTATCATCAATATTAAAATATGATGCTCCTATACCCATAAATGGAAATAACAGACCAGAGAAATTTCTTAGAAAACCAATGAAAGGATTCTATGAAAGCGAACACCAGTTGGTAGAAAAGATTAAATCCAAAGTCTCAAATACAAGCAATTTTGATTTTTTTAAGTCTGTAGAATGTTATATTATGGATATTGCAGATGACATCGCTTATTCTACTTATGATTTGGAAGACGGTATGAAAGCGGGATTTTATCATCCAACATCATTTTTAACTTATCCAGAAAAAGTATATAATCATGTCGCACACAAAGTTTCAGAAGCTATTGGCAAACCATATACTGTTGATGATGTACAGTTTAAATTGTATGAAATTTTTCAATATATATATTCGGTTGAAGACATAGATTTAGAAGAGGGAACAACTGATGACGATACAGAACTTTATTTAATTGATAAAGCCCAAGCTGCCTCTACGTTTGCAACTATAAATGGAAAATACAATCGCTTATCAATTAAGTATGCTACTAATGGCGATCTTAGGAGTGAATTAACTTCAAAATTAGTAAATAAAGCGATTGAAGGTGTTTCCATCGAAATTAACAAAGAAAATCCCTCTCTTTCGAAAGTATTTCTTGAAGAAGGTATTCGAATAAGTGTAGAGGTATTAAAAAATTTCACTTTTGCTAGCCAAATTCTTTCTCCGCGATTAAAGATAGCAGAATATAGAGGGAAACAAATTGTAACTGATATATTTAAAGCATTAGATGATGAAAATGGTTGGATGCTTCTTCCGGAAGACTATCAATCTATCTACCACGAAAAAGAAGATCCAATCCATAAAAAAAGATGTATCTGTGACTTTATTGCAGGAATGACAGATAAATATGCGATCGAGTTTTATGGCCGGCTAACTTCAGAAAGACCAGAAACAATTTTTAAACCATTTTAAAATAAAATCTCTAATTCGCTATTACTATAGTTTAAAAAATATTTAAATCGACAGTAATAGCGAATATATTAAATACGAAAAGTAATTTATAGCATTTTTTTCATAAACAATATCAAACTATCATATGAAGAAATATCCCTTATTTCTTCAGAATTTGGAAAATTGAGTAGTAGTAAGCTCCGTAATTCTAAAAATTTTTCTTCATCAGAAAACTTGGGCCTAATCCCGCTTCTTATGTATGTCTCATCTTTGATTGACATATACGGTTCATATAACTTAAAATACCCTCTACCTACGGCCCCTTGAAACATGAACAGCTCAGGATTATTTATTGGATTATTGCCAGCTGTTAAAATTTGTTTTTTTGCGATACCTGGATAAGGGTCTATATAGAATATCTTTTTTATACCTAATTGAAAAGCTTTTTTCGAGCATAATTCACAGGGACTAGCTGTTGTAAAAAGAATCCCTCCATTTAATGGTTGCCCACCATATTTTGAAATTTGTAACATAGCATTTTCTTCGGCATGTAAGGACCTAGTATGAACCTGATTTTCCTTCCCCTCAAATGAATTATGAAAATCTTTGAAACAGTATGGGCAGTTGTGTCCATTAAGATTATTAAAGAAATCCTTTTCATTACCATATGTTTCTTTTAAAGTATCTTTTATTTTTTCTTTGAAAGATTTTCCATTATAATTTCCTCCGCTTTTCTCATATTCAGAATATACATTTTGACGATCTTCATTTATAATTTCTTGCAAGCTTCTTAAAGAACAGGGAGTTTGCCCTTGAGGAACTTCATTCCAACCAACAGATTTCACAGAATAATTCGAATCGGTTATAACTGCACCTACCTGTCTTGATATACACCCAGAATTGTATTTAGAGCTAAATGCAAGTTGCATAGAACGTTCTATCGCTGAAGGGGTAACAATACCTGGTTTTTGAACTAATGCTAGAAACTTCAAGAGCTGAATTTCCAATTTTAAATAACGATATAAATGACCACTATAATTATCTGTATCTGAATAATGTATCTGACTTATATAAATATAGTAATCGGCCTTTTGGATGCAATTCTCTACATCAGGGGTCGTAAATTTACCGATTTTAAAATCTTTCGTCTGATAATGAGCTTGATCTACTTGCTTAAGCATGCTGAATAGTTTCTTAGCCTCATCCCCCGTGAACCCCATTCTGTTAATTTTTGCATTTAAATATTTGTTGGCATCAATTTCATCCCTCGAAGATGCGATTAAATAAAATCCTGCATACCTCTCTCGGAAATAATTTATTTCAAGAGAATTTTTTAAAGAATCAATAACAATTCTATTTGGTCGAACGCTGCTTCTATTAATTTTTATTAAGTTATTTATAGCTATAGCAACTGTAAAAATATGTTTTGGCTCAGCCTCATTTACTGTAGATTCTTCAAATAGAACATTCCCCCCTAATCGTAAGTTACATGCAATATCTTGCAAAAAAAGTTGTCGCGCGACTGGATCAACTTTATCGATCAATCGAAATAAACCTTTAGAAAATATCGAAAATTCGGCATAATAAAACTGTCTGAATTTTTCAAAATTATCTAGGTTATTTTCTAATAAATATTCTTTTAAATTAAAATTACCAGATAACAATGGAAAAAGCTGATCAAGTTTCTTCAAAATTGACTCATTTATATTTAGATAATTCAGAATACTTAGCGCTAAATCATCTGTATCGTCTTGTCCTAGTCTTTTGGTAACTGCAGTTTTATTATCATAAACACTTGACAGGAGCTTCGTCAATACACTAATATTCAAATCATCAACATTAATTTCGCTAAATAACTCTTTAAGAAAGAACAAGAGTAAAACATCACTATATTTTATTACCGAAAATTTATACCAAATATTGGATTGGTGTGTTAATAAAGTTTGACAAATTGTAAATTTTTGTATTTCATTAACATGAAGATTGTTAGGTACTGTAAATTTATCTAAAGCAAACGGGTTTGTTTCAGACTGTAGAAATTCACAAATATCATTGGCGCCACCGCCCGTTCTGCCAGTTAGACCTACAACTAAAAAGTTGTTGCGTAAACTATACAAATTTTTTAAGCTCATTAAGATTTTTTTATTAAAATAATCGATTAGTTATTTACTATGGCTTTGATACTATATTTCACCCAGGTTAGTCACCTTTTTCTAATATACATCTTTATTTTCATTTAATATCTTTATAAATATTGATATTTAATAAAATTTTATACAGCGTAAAAATATTTGACCTCTCCCCGAATTTAAGAGTATTCTAAAGTAGAAAATTCTGCCAAACTACGGTACGCATTGAACCGCTGTAGCGAAAAATGGAAATATTTATTGATTGGAAATGTGAAAGGAAAATGTAAACTGCAGATAAATATTGTAACGAAGGAAGATCTGGAAGATTTCCGGATTAAACTGATGACAGAAATAAGGGAGACATTAAAAATACAGGAAGTAAAGAGTTTCCCTAAGTCTATCAAAACAAAACAGGTATTGGAAATTTTGGATATGTCAGCCGGAAAACTAAAACAAATGCGCATATCTGGCGAGCTATCTTATAAAAAAGTGGGCGGAACCTACTACTACAATTACAATGAAGTGAAAAGGCTATTACCAAAGGAATAAAGTAGGAATGAGAATGTGGAATGATGAAATTATAAAAAAGGCAACAGAAGATCAGAGACTAACGGTGTCACATATGGCCCTATTCTTTGCTGTTATTGTTCTCTGCCGTAGACAGAATGGTTACAAAACCATACAAACATCTAGGAAGGTTTTAATGGGTAAATCACATATCAGTAGTTTACAAACATACCATAAGTGTATAAATGAATTGGTTTTTTTACAAAAAAATCAGTTACATCCCATCATTTCATCTAAAAATCGGGAGTAAAATCTTAGTTAAAAATTAATTTGGCTATTGAGTTTAATTGATATTTCATCTTAAATCAAACATTTTAATTAATTTATCCTGGATATTTAGGATAAAAAAAATGACACAAACCTATATATATCACCACGTTAGAAATCTTAAATAAATTTTATTAAATTTTTATATATTAAAAATGCCTCTTTGAAGCAAAAGTTTTCGTAATTTGATCTTCAATTATTATATTCTCAATATATTTCTTTAAAATGCCATTATATAACGAATTTTATCTTAAAAATTTAACTAAAAACCAGCCATTAAATGAAAGTATAAAAATGTTTAGTGAAGCTAAACAGAAAAATACATTTGACATTTTTCTTTCCCACAGTTTTCTTGATCAAGATGCTGTAAAGGGTTTATTTATAGTATTAACACGCTTAGGGTTTTCTGTTTATGTGGATTGGATAATTGATCCTCAACTAGATAGAAAAAATGTTACAAAAGAGTCCGCAAAGCTAATTCAAAGAAGACTTAGGTCTTGTAAATGTTTATTATTAGCTATTTCTGAAAACGCTGATTTATCTCGATGGATACCATGGGAATTAGGGTATGTGGATGGGCATACAAATCTATGCGCGCTTATTCCTGTTGCTAATGCTAATAGCACTTCTTATAATTTTGAGCGAAAAGAATATTTGTTGTTGTATCCTTTTGTAAAAAAAACGGAATTCAACGGTGTAGATAATTTATGGGTTATTGATTCAGATGACAAATTTATTGGGTTCGATACCTGGATACGGAACGGAATGCCTTAAGTTGGGGAAATCAGTAATGAATTTTATGTTAAAACTAAAACACTATTAAGAAATATGAGAAAAGCATTGATAGTAGGTATTGACGAGTACCCTACGGCTAAATTAAATAGTTGTGTAAAAGATGCAATTAGCATGGCCAGCGTTTTGGAGAAAAACGCTGATGGATCACCAAATTTTCATGTTAAACTATTAACAGAAAAACCAAATGTAATTGACAGGAAAACTTTGAGACAAAATATCGAATCTCTTTTTGAAGGTAATCCTGATATTGCATTATTCTACTTTTCAGGTCACGGTTTTGTTAAATCAACAGGTGGATATATAGTGACATCAGATTTCGAAAAATATGATGAAGGTATTTCAATGACTGATTTGCTTACAATTGCGAATAAGTCAAAATCAATCTACAAAATTATTATTCTTGACTGCTGCTATTCTGGAAAATTTGGAGATTCGCCGATTGGAGATTTATCTGCGTCCTATTTGGGTGATGGTTTAACAGTTCTTACCGCTTGTAGCGATAAAGAAACAGCATTAGAAATAAATGGGTCAAGTGTATTTACATCATTGTTATTGGACGGATTACATGGAGGTGCAGCAGATTTAAGAGGGAATATAACTCCTGGTCACCTTTATGCTTATGTAGACGAAGCATTAGGGGCTTGGGATCAAAGGCCAATATTTAAGACTAATGTTTCGCAGTTTACCTCTTTAAGGCAAATAACACCCAGAGTGTCAAAGGAAATTTTGAGAAGGATCACTTCTTATTTTATAAATCCTCAAGACGAATTCAAGTTAGATCCAACCTTTGAAGACACAGACCCAACTTCTATTGCCGAAAATGTTATTGTATTTAAAGATCTTCAAAAACTTCAATCAGTTGGATTGGTAGTCCCAGTTGGAGAAGAGTTTATGTATTATGCTGCAATGAATAGTAAAGCTTGCAAGCTTACTGCAATAGGCTATCAGTATTGGCGACTTGTAAATGAAAACAAACTAACTTAATATGATTAAATTCTACGAAGAAGAAATAGTTTTTCAGTTTTCTAAAGAATTAGAAAAAGGCATTTTTGATGTTGATAGCCCTAAATCAGAACAAGAACCTGAATTACAGGGTATAAAAGTTCGACTAGCTAACAACCCGATAGTATACAATCTTCAAAAACTATTGGAACTAGCTGATAAGGACCTAACGCCTGAACTTCAACTTCAATTTCAAACTAGTGATGTATATCTAATTACCCACGCCATTGGTTTAATCAGAACTAGTGGAAAAGCAAATGTTGTCGAATTACAATATAATGCAGAAATTGTTAATGTCGATAATGCTAAAACTATCGATTTATTTCCTAAAACAAGGTTTGTGGATAGATTAAAAATTGAAACTGGTCTATCTGGCACTGTTAAAGCAGCAGGCAATTTTTCAGCAGAAATACCAGAGGATTTAAAAAATTCTTTATCAGGCACTAACTTAACTTTAGGAGGTGATATGGAATTAGAACTTTCGACAAATACGAAATTTGTTGGAAAGGTAAAATATAGTGTTCAATTACCAATTATACAGTCAAGTGGTGTAGCATCAAACAATTGTACTTGGATTTTAAAACCAGATGAAAATCCATTACTTGGGGATCAGATTTTAGTTCAGACTGTTACTGTACCAAAGGGTACAGACGAGCTAATTTATTCAATAAAAGGACTCGTAAAAGTAAGGAAAGGTTGGCTACATAAAACAGAACAAAAAGAAACTACAACACACAAAATTCACGTAAAATTAATTTAACAAATAATGGCAAATCCAAGAGCATTCATAAGCTTCGATTTTGATAATAATGAAAGTCAGAAAATATATTTTATTGGGCAATCGATAAACTCTAGAACACCTTTTTTTATTGAAGATTGGTCATCAAAATCCGAATTATCTCAGTACAATTGGCAACAAATTATTGAAGCAAAGATGAAGAAATGCAATATGATGATTGTATTGGTTGGAAGGAGTATGAATTCCGCTACTGGTGTGCATAGAGAAATTGAAATGGCTAGAAGGAACAATATTCCATTTTTTGGAGTATATGTTGATGGCGCAAGTTCTTCATCTACATTACCCCCAGGTTTATCAAGAAATAGAGTTATTCCGTGGACATGGGATGGAGTCGCTTCAGCAATTAACCAAATGATGCGTGAAGGCAAAAACTATTAGACTGTGAGAGGTGCACTTATTGTTGGAATAAGCCATTATAGCTTTGGGGTATTGCCGGGATGTATAGAAGACGCAAAAGAATTGGCTGCAACGTTGAGCAAAGATGAATTCAAAAAAAGAAATTTTGATATTGACCTATTGGTTTCTGAAAACGAAGAAATTACACAAAAGTCCCTTAGAAAAAGAATCGAAAGATTATTTTCTACTAATAGTGAAGTAGCACTTTTCTATTTTTCAGGTCATGGTACTGAAAGAAATTTAGGTGGTTATATTGTCACACAAGATGCTGAAAAGTATAATGAGGGAATTTCTGTATACGAAATATTGCAACTTGCTAATGAGTCACAGGCCCGCGACAAAATTATAATTTTAGATTGTTGTAATAGTGGACATATGGGAAATTTGCCAATTATAAGAAATGACCTCGCTGTTTTAAGTAAAGGAGTTTCAATTATTACAGCAACAAATGCTAAACAAAATTCAACAGTTACCTCCTCTGGAAGCCTCTTTACATTACTTCTTATTCAAGCTCTACAAGGTGGGGCTGCAGATATTTTAGGAAAAGTTACTATTCCAGGCGTATACAATTATCTTGATCAAGCTTTAGGTTTTTTTCATATTCGACCACTATTCAAATCACACGTCGAATCACTTGTATCTTTACGGGACTGCAAGCCAGCAGTTGATCTTGAGGTGTTGCAAAAAATAATAGAATATTTTCATACTGATGACTATTTGTTTCCTTTAGATCCCGAATTTGAACCAACTTTTGATGGACATGATATTGAAAAAGTTAGAGTCCTATCTCACCTACAGTGCTACAGGGATGCGAGATTACTTCTTCCTACAGAGGAAATCCATATGTATGATGCCGTAATGAAATCTAAAAACTGTTGTTTAACCTCGCAAGGAAAGTATTATTGGTTATTAGTAAAGAATGGATTAATATGATATTAGGAATTACAGGACATCAAGATCTAGAATCATTCAACTTGAAATGGATTTTAAATGAAATAATTAAATTTATTTCAAACAATAATATTGAAAAAGGAATATCATCTTTAGCAATTGGGGCAGATCAAATATTCGCTAATGAGTTAAAAAAGGAGGAGATTAAATTTGAAGTAATTATTCCTTGTGCTAATTATGCTTCAACATTTAAATCAAAAAAAGATTTAGATATGTTTAAATCTCTTTTAGAATCTGCCGAAAATATTACTATTTTAAATTTTGAAGAACCGAGCGAATTAGCATTTTATAAAGCTGGAATTGAAATTGTCAATTTGTCATCAAATATTATGGCAATTTGGGACGGAAAAAAAGCAAAAGGTATGGGGGGAACAGGTGATATTGTTGAAGTAGCTTTAGCAAAACAAAAGCAAGTTTATCACATTAATCCAATAACAATGAAATGTAAAAATTTAGGGTATGATTGATATTTTTATTTCACATCCAACCCCTTTTAATGATGACCAAAAAATGTTTCTTAACTTACTTAAAAGGCGATTGTCTAATTATGGAATGAATGCTGTTAATTTGGGAATAAATAATTGGGATTATAGAAAACCACTAATTCCAATTAAGGAATTAATAATTAAGTGCAAAGGCGCTATCCTTGTTGGATTAGTGAGACATCATAGTTATATTGGTTATGAAAAAGAAAATTCTTCAGAACAAATTGAATCTGTTCATAAATATACCACTAGTCCATGGATACATTTAGAAGGTGGAATGGCTTATCAAGCAGGTTTACCTATTATCATATTAAAAGAGGATAAAGTATTCGCTGAAGGAATATTGGACCCAAATAATAGCGAATCCTATATACTTAGTTTTAAATTAAACGAAAATATAGTGAAATTATCTGATGAAATTGAGCAAATAATTAAAAGTTGGGTGGAACGGATCAATTAAATAATCGTGTAAATCTCGCTTTACGATTTATATAAGAGACTGTAAAATAGACTGTGTCAAGGATAATAAATAGAAGTATTATTTTTGACATAGAATTATGAGTATTAAAGAAAGCGATTTTGATTTTGATTCCATGAAGGATAAAGCTCTGGAGCAGTTACGCAGTGGAGAATCAGGGAGTGTCTTCCTGAAATAGCTTTACCTCTCTCATTTCTTTAAATGTTTTTAAGTTTCCCAGCTGGCAGGAAGCCGATTATCATTGTATTGAGTCAATATAACTTTTGTATCCACACAACCTCACTCAAGGTGCTTCGCACAGTTGGTATAACTGGACTCTACAGACCTCTTTTCAAAAACCTAGCTTTTAAAAGTAGATAATTCATAATGAATTACTAATTTTAAATAGAAGGAAAACGAATAAAAAGGTCATTTCAGTTTTATAACGAAAATACAATATTAACCTACATCCATGGCAGACGAAATAAACATTAAAAATATACAGCAACTCGTTGATCTAATGAATAATGATCCAAATGATCATCCGCTAAAAAAGATGGGATTGTTGTTTGCCGCAGCTATGAATGACTGGCCAACCCACAATCAAACCAACATCAATGAATTCATACAAGAATTGCAAAACTATTTTGGGACACCAATTACCAAAGACGTTATATTAAATAAAGCTACGAGTCTTTCCAATGACGATGCATGGCGGAAAGAATCTGCCTCTTCCCTCTTAGAATTGTTTGATCTCGCGGGAACAGAATATAAAGGGGAAAATCTAGAACAGTTAATTCAAGTAATCATCAATTATTACGAACAACCTCCAAAAATAGCTGATCCTATGATGCTTGTTGAACAATTTGGAGTATATGACGAAAAGTTGGATTTATCCAGTTACCAATATCCTAGTTTAGATCTATTCCCTCATCAATTGCAACCCCTGGTTGAAAAAATTAATAGACAGGCCGCACAATATAAACTTCCGCTTTTATTAAGTGGCAAAGAAAATCTTACGTTTCAGGAACTATACGAGCACCCAAATCTGCTATTAGCTGGTACAATTGCTTCTGGTAAAACGCAGTTTATCTATAATCAATTGGTTATGTGGTTGTATAAATTTCATCCCGCACAATTGAAACTCGTCGTTTGTAAAAGCAAACCAATAGACTACACTGCTTGTACCAAACTTGAAAAACATTTTATAGCTGCATTAGTCGGTGATCAATCTCCTGTTATCGATCACAATAAGGCTCTTCCGACGATTAATGCATTACTCATTGAATGCGAGCAAAGACAAGAGCTATTTCAAAAAGCAGGTGTAAAATCAATTACAGATTATAATAATAAATTTGTCCATAGAACACTCGATCCATTACAAGGCCATCGTTATCTGCCTGATATTGTATTAATAATGGACGATCTACAAACCTTTTTAGACGATGACACTATAAGGTCGCTGATTGTATTGACGCAGAAAAACTTATATACAGGAATATATCTATTGGCTGTGACAAGCCAAATAATGGCTAGAAATATTTCACCACAGTTAAGAGCCAACTTTAGTCTCAGAATTGGAATGAAACTCATGTCCCAAAATGAATCTAAAAAGATATTGGATCGTATAGGTGCGGAAAAACTCACGTCCTCGGGACAGTTAGTCTACGAACGTGGTGAAAAACTAATGAAAGGCCATCAACCTTATCTGGATTACCTATACTTATCATCAATCTGTGAATATATTGGTCGGCAACGAGGTTATCCTGCTCCTTACCTCCTACCTGAATATCGTTTTGTTGAAAATCCTCCTGTAATATTTGATCCAAAAGATAAGGACCAACTTTTTGAGGATGCCGCTCGACTAATTGTAATGAATCAACAAGCTTCTACCTCACTAATTCAAAGGAAGCTAGTGATCAGCTACAACCGTGCTGGTCGCATAATAGACCAACTAGAAGCTGCAGGTGTGGTCGGTCCATTTGAAGGAAGTAAACCAAGAGAAGTTTTATTTCCAGACGAATATGCCCTCGAACAATATCTAGAAAAACTTGGGACAAATAATAACCTAGAATATACCCCTCCAAATATATACAATAACTCAAAAAAGATTATAAAAACGCCTATTAAACCTGCGTTGTCTATGAACAAAATTGAAGATTTAAAACGCGAAACCATTTACACTGAAAATAAACCAATTGTTTCTAAAAAAAACACGGGTAAAGTGTTCATATTCCTCTTTATTGTAATTGTTATCCTCGCTTTATGCTATTGGATAGGCAAACAGTAAACTCAATGCAATCCGATTTTGTTGTTACGGTAAACCGTAAATATTACCCATTATAATACGATACTTTTGTTACAACAAATTATAGGGGGATTAGTGAATGATTATTGCTTTTGTAGAAAAACATTGATAAATTAGAAAACAGGATTATTAACCTTATTGGCATGGCTTAAAAAGTTCATTGCCAGTATAATCGCAGACATTCAGTATAAAAGTTAATGGGAACCTTCTTTATAATTTTGATTTTTATCGTTATCGCTTTAGCTGCTTCAAGTAAAAAAAATAAAAAGAAACAACAGCAGCAGTATTATGCGCCACCGAAGGCCCAAGAGCAGCCCACAGCAGCTGAAATGAAAAACGCAAATTTCTACTATGGTGAGGGTTGGCGTCAATATTTAATTACGCACCATGGTAAGTATGAATTGTGGCCACCTAACTTTTTTGAAATTGCTGCAATAGCATTGCGCAAACTATCTATCAAGGAAAACTATGATCTCAAAATCCATTTTAATCATCGAGAAGGATCTCAACTACTTTACAATCTTACTTTAAGGCTATTAAGAAACCGTCAATACAATAGCGAGAACGTAGGCAAAGCGTACAGAATAGTGATTGATACAATTCAAAAACTACCAGCATCATCCCCCTTACCTCCTATCCCTAAAGTGAGCGAAAACAAACCTACCACTGCATTCGTGCAAGAGAATGTTGTTATGAATAATGTGATACCATCAATCCAATCCGTAAATACGCCACAGGCATTAAAAAGTGAAGAGGAAACCGCTGATGTTAAACTTTCTGAAGTAAAAGTTCCAATTCAAACAGAAGATAGTAAGGCTGAACAAGATCAACATGGTGAAATTGCGCCTATATTAGATTCTTTAAACGTTAACAATCGATCAGACGAAACACACAATGATATTATTGATGTTACGAGTCATCGTGAAGAAATTATATCAACTCAAGCGTATAATCTAGATAACAGTACAAATACATATCACGAACCTTCATTAAATATCGAAGAAGTATTAGCAAAATTGGATGATTCTAATCTTTTTGCAGTTACAAGTGAAAAAATGAGCATTCAACCTGCTCAACAGAGTTATGCAGATGGATTTGAGAATAACTATAACTATGACGATTATTTACTCGGCAAGCGTTATAAAGATAAAATGGGACTTTCAAAAGCGCAGGTTTCATTACTAAATAAATTAACGGGAGTAAATAATGTTTTTCTAGAAGTTGAGGGATGCTGTATAGATACGATTGCCCTCTTTCTGAGTGGTGAAAAAAAATTAAGAGCTAACCTCACAAAAAAAGATTCTAACCTGAAAAAGGAAATCGAAAATCTTGTTGAAAGTGCGCGCAAAATCTCAAGAGTAACGAAGGAAGGTGCTTGGATGTTTGATAGTTATTATAATCAAAAATACGTAAATGACATAATCTCGCAACAAGTTTACTACACTATATTTAAAAGAGCAGAGACCTTAGTAAGAGAAAAATGGGGACATAAACGAAAAGTATCTGGCGATTTTTCGCAAACCTTTACTGGCCTAAGTGATATTTTTGAGGAGCGAATAGGGTCTGATGTCAATACGATTTTAGAAAACCTAAAGTCCTCTATAAAAGATCCAGACCTAGCGACTGAGATCGAATTGAACAGGATGAATACCACGCGTTGGAAATCCAAATTTGATGTTTTGAAGAGTAGTGTAAAGCAAGAAAATATAGTCGAGTTCGGACAGGAAATCCATACACTTTTTGAAGAGAATCAACTTAATCCTTCCGCAGAAAACATCTACTATGAAGCCTGCAAAATAGCGTATACCATAGATAAAAATGAAGCCATAAAGCTTTACTTACATTATCTGTATGCGGATCTCCGATCTGATAAAATTGACGATAAACAGCTCACAAAAACAATCCACAAGACACTTTTTAAAAATGATCATCACGAACAGGCATTTAACGATATTATTCAACAATTAAAAAAAGATCGTAATCTCGCTACGGCAATTGAAAAGGTAGATTCTATCTATGCTCCAATCCGAAGAAAAATAGAATTGAATATCGAAGCAATCAAAACCGTTCAGGAACAGGATAAAAATACGGTTGAGCTACTCAACAACTATCTTCAAGACGAGGAAGAAATAATAGAGAATGCACCAGTTGTATTTAGCAGCGATCAAGAAGGAACGGCGGCGGACGTAGAACCCACGGAGATTAAATCTGATACCGACAACTTATTTGTTGACGAGCTTGATCTGTCATTAGATCAACGCGAATTGATCGGTTTATTTACAGCAAATAGTTTTGAACTGACTCAAGAATACCTAGCAAATTTCTGTAAATCGAGAGGGTTACGGTCTGGACCTATGATCAACGATATTAATGAGATTTGTTATGAAATTTTAGATGATACGCTGATCGAAGAGCGTGACGAAGAATATTTGGACATGAATGAGGATTATTATAAAATGATTATTAAAGCATGAAACTAACAGTAAAACCTAAAGAAGCTACGGCTATAATCAATTCCCTACTAAGTGGTGTGGTGCCAAGAATCGGGGTTCAACATATTACCGTAGGACGTTCGGATGAAGTGGATGCATTCATCAAAGCACTAGACGATGTAAAAAATGGCCATAGCATGGTTAAATTCTGGATAGGTGACTTTGGATCAGGAAAATCCTTTATGCTCCACCTGCTCAATACGGTAGCATTGAAACAGAAGTTTGTGGTGTCAACAGCAGACTTCACACCGGATAATCGCCTATATTCAAATGATGGGAAAGCACTCGTGCTTTATACAGCTATCATGGATAATATCGCCATACAAACAAAACCAGAAGGTGGCGCTTTAGCAACGCTACTGGAAAAATGGATTGAACAAGTTGTCGCTTCTACTGCCGAGGAAAATAACCTTTCCCTTGTTCAGATCCGCGAAGAGCAATATCTGAATCTAGTACAGAATAAGATTATGCAGTCAATCAATGAACTGACTGATGTCGGTGGATTTGATTTCGCTACCGTAATCATGAAGTACTACGAAGGATATATTAACGACGACGAGCTATTGAAACGAAATGCCTTAAGATGGTTAAAAGGGCAATATAAAAAGACTGAGGCAAGACAGGATCTTGGAGTTCGCGAGGTGATCAACGACTTGAACTTCTACGACATGCTCAAAAATTTTACGGCACTATTTGTCAGTATGGGTTACAGTGGATTTATGCTCAATCTCGACGAAGCCATCAATCTTTATAAAATCTCGACATCGACGATGCGTGAAAAGAACTATGAAAAAATCCTCACGATTTATAACGATTGTTTCCAAGGTAAAGTAAGTAACTTGTTTATCAATATAGCAGGTACACGTGAATTTTTGGAGAATGAGCGGCGTGGTTTATTTAGCTACCAAGCATTGAAATCAAGGTTAGAAACAAACAAGTTTGAAACACTTCAAATTCGTGATTTCGCCCAGCCTGTCATCCGATTAATGCCAATCGATCATAACGAGATATTTGTATTGCTTAAAAAACTCAAAGAAGTTTTTGAATTTCATTATAAGTTGGAAATTGACATTTCGGATAGCGAGATTCAAAATTTTATGGAGGAAATATATAATAAACCTGGTGCAAGTGAATTTTTGACACCAAGGGAAGTGATACGTGACTTTCTAAATATTTTGAGCATCCTACGTCAAAATCCTGAATTAGATAAAGCAACACTATTTAGCGATATTCAGATCAAAGACGAACGCCCAGTCGACGTATTATTAGACAGTATAGAAGAACTATAGTATGGCATTTGAACTGCTCTCTGAACCTATTAGACGCTTTGTGAAGGATAAGCGCTGGGAAAGTCTAAGACCAATACAAGTGGCTGCAATCGAAAAAATAATGAAAAACGATGGCAATGTCATATTGGCTAGTAGAACGGCCTCTGGTAAAACGGAGGCTGCCTTCCTCCCAATCCTATCCAAAATAAGTCCGCAGAGCAAGAGCGTTCAAGTCTTATATATTTCCCCATTGATCGCATTGATCAACGATCAATTTGTTCGTGTAGAGGATCTGTGTAGTTACCTAGATATTAAAGTAACAAAATGGCATGGCGAAGCAAACAGAACGGCAAAGGAGCATCTGATTAAAGAGCCAAACGGTGTCGTACTGATTACACCTGAATCCTTGGAGGCTATGTTGGTTGATAAACCTCAAAACGTTAGCATTTTATTCAACGATCTCAAATACATTGTTATTGATGAGATTCATTCATTTATAGGTACGGATAGAGGGATTCAGCTAAAATCGATATTGCACCGCATTCAAAAGTCCGCTAAAGTGACACCTGCTATCGTAGGTTTATCAGCGACTTTAGGCGATTTCGAAGAAGCCAAACGCATGACTGGTCGACCAGACGCTACTGTCGTACTACGAGACCGGACCGCTAAAAGCATGGTGACTTCATTCCGTTATTTTGAGAGCGGGGCAAATCAACTATCTTTGGAATTGCTGAAAGATCTCTACAAAGAAACCTACAACAGTAAAGTTTTGGTATTTCCAAATAGCCGTGGACGGGCCGAAGAGGTTGCCGTCAAACTAAAAAGGATTGCCGAAAAAGTAAATGGACATACGTCATATTACTCTCACCATTCATCAGTCGATCGCGAGCTAAGGGAATGGATTGAACATTTTGCCAAAACAAATACCTATCATCCATTTGTGATTTCCTGTACCTCAACGCTTGAACTCGGTATCGATATTGGTAGCGTAGAAAAAGTAGTTCAGATCGATGCTACGCATTCTATTGCATCCCTTATACAACGAGTAGGTAGAAGTGGGCGCAAGGATGGACAAGCTAGTTCATTGTTGTTATACGCAACTGGTAAATGGAGCCTGCTACAATCATTGGCTTGCTGGGAGCTTTATAAACAGGAATTCATCGAACCGCCCTTTGTAGCTGTAAAACCCTTTGATTTATTCGCACACCAACTATTGGCAGTAGTGAAACAATATAGTGGCTTACCCATTTCAGATTTAAAAACCGAGCTTGAGCAAAACTTTGCATTTAAGGATATCACGTCCGAAGAGTTTGATGATATTTTAAGCCATCTGATCGAAACCGATATGCTCGAACAGTTAGGTAAAGAGGTCATCATCGGGCTAGAAGGCGAGCGAATTGTCAATTCGCGAGATTTTTATTCAGTATTTGCGACTGAAATACATTTTAAAGTTCTACACGATGGCAAATCAATTGGTGATCTTCCCTCCTCCTCACCGATCATGATCGAAGACAATATCTTGTTGGCCGCCAAGATCTGGAAAGTAGTTGATATCGATTTTAGAAGCCGGAAAATATTTGTAAAACCGACTAACGATGGTAAGCCTCCAATTTTTGGCGGTGAGCCTGGTAATACACATCCATTAGTGAGGCAAAAAATGCTCGAATTACTAATGACTTCGTCAATACATCCTGAGCTTGATGAGCAATGCTGTATGATATTGGAGGATATGCGTCAAGTCTTTCAGAATATTCCGATTGAGAGTTTGGAAGATGACCGCCCCTTGCTTATGGGAGAAAATTCCTATAAATTTTACACCTTTCAGGGATCAAAGATATTTGACACGCTAAAATTTATTTTATCTGCAGCAGAAATAGAATTCCGGCACCAAGACGCATCAGCATCTATTGAAATAGATAAAGAGCAAGGATTTGAATGGTCTGCACCAAAGCTGCTTGCTGTATTTGAAGATTTAGATCATCATTTGGCATTACGGATCGATGCTAATACAGCAATATTAAGTTTTGCAAAATGGGCTATATTACTTCCTAAGGATAAACAGATAGAGCTCTTAAAAAGTCGACGCTACGATTTTGAGGGTGCTATTAGATTCATAAATTCGGTTCGATGGGTCTACACTGAAAGCCTAGAGGATGATCTTATTAAAAATGCTTTAGACGCGTAAATTGAAATTTTATTACTATGATTATTTCGCATCTAATTCTCGTAGAGATTGACACCGATAGCTCGACAATCGCTTTAAAAATGAAAGACCTAAAAAGTCTAAAGTTCGATTATTATTCTCGTTCAAATTACATTAAAAGTTTTGCAATCTGCACACACAGTAAGCATTTAGCCTTAAGCATAAAATCTGGCATTGAGGCCCTGATTTTAGATGATATAATTAATGACTACAACGGAGCCATTTATAACATATCGGCTCTAAGCAAATTAGTTAGAGGATGTAATTTCTATAAGTCAGAGATTCCAAGCATCGAAATCATAAAAAATATAAAGACCTTAGAAAACGTTGAGATACCTCAAATTGACACCTACAAAGGCATAATGGAATTTTATGATAATTGCAATCTACTAATTGCTCAAATCGACGAGTTGTTAAATAATGGTGCTGAATTTTCCAAAAATAACCGAAAAGAACAACCATCTATTATTCACAACCGAAACTTACCTATTTTGGATCAATTGAATTTCGATTGGGTATATAATAAGGATAATGATATAGTCTTTGATAATATTGGTCTAGCAAAATGGAGACGTGAGGGGCGATTCCCGGAGCATAGACGACTTATAGAGGTGAAGTATTTTAGATAGGGCTCATTTTATCCTTGAAAAAAGGGAAACCGTAAAAATTCCCAGCAAGCTCTCCCGATATTGTATGTTATTATTTCCGTCAAATTATGAGAAATTGAATAGATTATGAAAAAAATCGATATCACAAATATTGTACTCAATGAAAATGCATATTTCTTTAGCGCTAAAAGTAAAATTACAAAAAAATTTATCTTGAAGATCTTTCAGGAAGCGAGAGATGACAAAGATGCACGTAGATCTTATGACTCTCTGATAAGACAATCTCTATTTGAAGGAGGCCAAGAGGTAGCAAAATATTCTCTAGACATATTTGATTTTGACCAAAAGCCTTCTTTCTTAAAGCAACCCCAAGATCTTTGGGAAACTAAAACTGCACTTTTCTTAATTTTGGAATATAAGGAATACGTAGTAATATTTAGGAAAAATATCTCTGGAATAAAGAGCTTGAAGTCTATGTTAGAGCCTATCGACTATAGCATCTTAGCTAATTTCTATATTGATGATAAGAGCAAATTTGAGAAGATAGTTTCTAATACACTCAATACCGCTGATAATGCAATACAAACAAAAACTGCTGAAGCCATAGATCTAAAAGGTGTAATGACTAGATTCGGTGCGAGTAAGCAAGTAATTTCAGCTATGCGACTAGATAACGAAGGAGATAAAGCAACAATTTCTTTAAATACTTCTAGAGTCAATGCGCTGAAACTTGGACAGGATTTAGAGCACGTACTTTTTTGGTCTATTAAAATATGTAATCTTATAACAGCCGCTATAATAAACAGTAAAATGCATCGCTTTTTAGCTTGTTTTGCGGTACCCATTGATTTTGAGAAAGAAATTCAAATATTAAATCCAAAATTCTTATTATTTAGGTTTAATTCTATTATAGACCAAATCGATAATGGTTTGATCCAAAGTTTATATAAAGAGGATGAGGAAGGGAAACAATCTGAAATTAAAATAACTGACATTATAGAATCATTAGGAGGTCTTATTACACTAAGTAAAGATAGAAAAGATTTATATACAGGAAACGGCATTAATGTTCGAGTAAATCAAAAATCGCTAACTGTCAATGGCGATTTTTTCACAAATCTGTTTGTAAAAATTCAAGATGATTCGATAAATCTTGCAAAATATTTAAATTATCAGAGTCATTATTTAATTACATTTGAAGAACCTGAATACGCCTACACACATCATAAAATTTTTAAGGATCATCGGCTTTTAAACGATTTAGAAATCTTTTTAGATACATTTATTCCAGAACCATTGTTAAGAAATGTAACATCTGAAAAAGGTAACGGTTATACCGAAAACTCCAGCGAATTTGAAAGCAACTCATTATTTGGAATACTCGATAAAATGCTAATGACAAAACAAAATGTTATTTGTGATGATCTTGGAGTTGAATGGGGAGATTTTATCACTATAAACCACAGTGAAATATCTTTTTACCACTGTAAGCATAACGAGAACTCGCTTTCAGCTTCTAATTTACAAGAAGTTTTCGGTCAGGCTCAGAAAAATCTAGGATATCTGGAGTTAAGTGATGAGGATGTGGAATATCGGGAGTCTCGTTGGTCCGATACTTACACATTGAACAAAGTAACTACAAAAATTAAAAGGATAAGAAGGTGTGAAAAACCTAATACTCCAATACAAAGCATTAAAGAAAGCATTCGCAAAGCTTCAGAGAGCGGAAACCTTAAAAGAAGCGTAAATGTGGTCATAAGTTTTCTCTCGAAATCTGAATTAAGTCAATCACTATATCGCCTAAAGAACGGAGAAAAATTTGAAAACAAAGGTGTTACACTGCAAATACTTTGGTTTGTAAATGCCGTTTTATCAAGTGCTAACGAAATTGGCGTAGAATTTAGAGTGATATGTCGACCTTAATGCAGTAGTCAATTATAAAATACAAGCCTAAATTTAAAATCTGAATACATAACAAACCCAGTATTATTCTGCATTGGAGGATGGCTATGCTAACCTGAGAAGCGCAATAACTAATCGATAATTTTATATAGGCAGTATATTTTGACGCTTTGTTCCATTTTCGTGCCCGAATTTCACTTCTAGTCACTGATTAGGATAAGAGTAGGCTTTAAGCTAAAAATCGTGTAGAAGGCATTAAATATATGCTCTTAAACCATTAATTACATTGGATTCTCTTCACTAGAGGTAAAGTTGTCGATATCCTCGCTCAAGGACACTGTTTTTGCTTTGCCTTTGACCATTGTCTCTGAAACAAAAATTATTTCCCCCTTTTTATTTGTAAAATAATCGGATTGAAGTAATCTAAAATGCCCTTTTCTAAAATGAGGAATTTTTGAGAGACTTGAGCTCTCAATATCCTTAACCCTTTCAGACACCTGGAAAGTAAGGTTTTTTGCCAGTTTATTTTCACTGTAATCAAAATAATCATGTGGCACACCGTCAGCGATACAGTCTGGAAAACAATTCATGTACGCTATTGTATTTATAGCAAGACTATATATACTAGCATGAGTTTTAGAAACGCTATCATCTTTCTTTATCACATCTGCATAGAACTTATTTGACATAAGACCCCCATTCTTGCCTAATGAATAGTACAACTCTAAGCTACCATCCTTTTCTAAACTAAGAGAAAATGCATAGCCTTCCCCTTCAAAAGGAATATGAATAGCGAATTGGTAAACAACTGTATCTCTAATTTCATTGGCATAAATATGATTTATGGCTCTTGTCTGTCCGTTTTGGAAAAGAAATTTTTTAATCCCCTCTAAATCCGATAATGGAGTTACTTCTAGAAAATCACGCAATTGCTTATCAAGGAAGAAAATGTGTAAAAGGTCACCTTTTGAATCTTCCCTCCATAAATCCCATCCTGATATTATTAATCTTCTAGACTCCTGAGTTTCGTCAATACCTACAGGCTTCGTTAAGAGGTTTTTCTTAAGTGCAATATATATTTGTTCGTCTGTGAAATCGGGTGTGAAATTCTTTTGCGTACCATATAGGTCTTTCCAGAAGTATTTCAACGGCTTACTATAATAAACTTTTTTAGCCATATTAACTCAAAACTTTCCTGTGGGTGTTAAAAGCGTTTGTAATGAATACTTTAAGGCAATATAGAAAATTATTACATAATTATGAAGTCTGTTTGCAAATGAGCTTTACATTAATCTACTTTATTTATGCTTGGATTTTGACTCTCACCTCTTTTCGTACAAAAAAAGCTCATTACTGAAAAATTCTGTAGAGGACATTAAAATAACTATATCAAAAGAAAAAGGGAGATGATTAATATATTCTTTTAAAATTGGCGATTTTAGCGAGTACCTATCCTCCTTTAGATTGTTAATCTTTTAAATCAGATTCAACTTTACTCGGATGAATACCATTTTGTTCAGCATAAATATAACCAACCCTTCATCGTCATTATAATATTTCATAGTAGTTATTACACTTTTATGTCCCATTACAACCTTAGTTGTAGCTAAAGTTGTTTTTTTTGAGAGGTTAGTTTGAATTCGACAAGAAAAGCCCCCCTTGTTAACTGTCAAGGGAGGCAATGTTAGCTAGATGTCCGCTTTGGCTAAATGTTAACCGGCTTTGGGCTTCGATCTAAATCAAAGGTCGTAAGATTATTTAGAATTAGTGTTGTTAATTTGTTTAAAAATGTTGTTCAAAAGTTGACGGCTATTTATAATTTTAATTCCGGAACAGCATTTGTGGCATTCGTACCAAATGACTGTCATGAAAAATTTAAATGAAAAGTTCACACACTTCAGGTATAAGGAACATCCTGGAGATTTATTCCGCGATACTGTGATTGTGCCACTACCCGATCCTTATAAAGACCAAGAGAATTTTTGGATTTGGTTTCACCCTTGTTTTCAAACAAGTCAGGATGTAGCGGACTTAAATGATCTTTACAAGTATCTGGATGATGAATGGTTTGATGACGATGTAATGGAAACTGACGACTATAGGTATTATAGCACAATGGCCAAAGATCAAATTCGAGATGAAATAAAAGGACTCGAACAGACAATCTATCAGGACTGCTTCGAAAACTTCTATCATCTTATTTTGGAAGGGAAAATTGAATTGCTAACGAGCCGCCTCAAAAAGATTTATGTGGTATAGCTTACAATTAATATCGAACCGACTCTAGATACGAAAAGCAAAAAGCACCTTAGAAACTAAGGTGCTAGCTTGATGTCTTATATTTTAACCGACATATTAAAAATATAAATAATCTTTATAAAAATGAATAGTTGAATAGTATATGTTTTACCTATTAGCTCTATTGACAAATAAAAAACTGTCTTCCGAAAGATTGTATGATACTGTAAGTGCCCCAAAAACTTTTGACAGAAGTTTTATCTTTCCCAATTTAAACAAATTGGGAAATAATTGGGCGATTTAGTCAGAAAAAGAATTAAATTGGGACTTCCCTTATACCATCGGAACTTCTTATCATTAAATTATGAAATATCTTTTTTTATTCGTTTTCTGTTTTACCTCATTTCTAGGCTATTCTCAGAAAAATTCTTTATCAATTGGAGCTAACAGCGATCTATTACTCGAGTCTCCTTCTTATGATTACTTTTATGGTTTCCAAGCTAAATATGGATTCAAGGATAGAAACTATATTTTGGGAAATGCGGGATACAGTACGGCAAATACTGCATTTATTGGTGCTGATTATAGTTACGATCTGGTCAATTTCAGCAATATTTTCAAAGCTTACACCAATGCTGGACTTGGGGCAGAATTTTACAGTGAGAAATGGAAACAATCTGAAACTAGAGTCAAAAAAACATACATACCATTAAATGTCCAAATTGGGTTAGAACTTTCTATTGTAAAAAAATTACAGGTTTATGCTGGTTATAAAGTAAAATATTACATTGATCAAGATGCATTCGATCCAAATTATTTAAACTTTGGAATAAGATATAAATTAAAGTTGTAACGTTAACCGGCTTTGGGCTTCGATCTAAATCAAAGTTCGCAAGATTAGTTGAAATAACTTTGTTCATTTGTTTGAAAATGTTGTTCAAAAGTTGAAGTTTATTCATAGTTTTCATTCCGGAACAACATTTGTGGCATTCGCTCCAAATGACAATTATGAAAAATTGGAGCGAAAAGTTCACACACTTCAGGTATAAGGAACATCCTGGAGATCTATTCCGCGGAACAGTGATCGTACCGCTGCCCGATCCTTATAGAGACCAAAGGAATTCTTGGATCCCAAAGATCAAATCCGGGATGAAATAAAATCTCTCGAACAGATAATCTATCAGGATTGCTTCGAAAACTTCTATTATATTATTTTGGAAGGAAAAATTGAATTGCTAACAAGCCGCCTCAAAAAGATTTATGTGTTATAGCTTACAATTAGGATCTCATCCCCCGGTACGAAAAGCAAAAAGCACCTTAGAAACTAAGGTGCTAGAATGCCAAAAAATTAAATCTTACACTACCTCCGTTGTTAAAGTATCCGTTGGATTCAATTATGGTGGATAAAATTGATAATATTCTTAATCCATTACTTTTTTTTCTTCTACCCATTTTTTTAATATATAATAGGCAACCCACCCCACTTTGTATGTTACATCATCGTCAATGAATTTTGGATCCGGCTTCCCATCGCGCTCGACTAACCGCCTACTTTTCGGCCACATCCAACCAGTACAATATATATGGCAGAACCCTACTTGATGCATATATTCATGACATATATTAACAGCCAATCCATAGGAAAAATCATCAGCCAGTTCGGGCATGTCTTCAAGGATATTTTTGTACCAAGCTTTAGTATAATAAGATCCCGGTGTGGTTTCACCTAACGCTCCCCCCCTCTCTTTTAATTCGAGGGTAATAGCCACATCTCTTTCCGCGAACAATCGCCTAAGAACCTCCTCTCCCGAAATTCGTCCCTGATTATCTAATGAAATAAGAGAACATCCCTGACAATAACTATCACACTTAAAGTTTGAATTAGATATCTCTTTCTGAAATTCATCAGAATTAAAAATAGCAGTTGCAATTCGAAAAGCCTTTTCAACAGTCGGCCCCATATCCGCCGTATATCTACAAATGAGATTTTTCAGCTTTATGTTTATGATTTTCTTGTCTACTTGTGACCATACCACAGATGAAAAGGTTAAAAAGTAGAGAAGTAATATTATTTTTTTCATAGCAATTGTTTTATGGAAACATTAATGAATTAACTAACCGGCCAACTTAGCGATACTAGGGAATCTTTTAAAACTCGAATTGGAGACCTAGATACCAGCCTTTTGGAGACATATCAAAAGTATATTTTATATCATTGCCTATCAATACATATTTTGAGAAGCCAAACCCCGATAGTTTATTGATAATTTTTTCATCATCCGTAACGCTGTGAGCAATTAATTTCAAAGTAGGGTGTTGACTTCTTAACTCCCGTAATTGCTGCATTATGCCTTTATCGAAAAAATCAAGGTCGATTGGGGAAGATTCTATTGCGGACGCTGTATTGGACCGGATTGTACATACTTCACACCGGATTGAACTTAAGGGTGAAAGTCTAAGAAAAAAAGGTAATATTGTCAGGCAATTGATAAAAATCCCCAGACAACCAAAATCTGAGGGGGCAGTACCGCCGGAAAGGGGGCAATATCACCTGAATGTGCATTAAGAAAATAATAATGCTTAATTATTAATCATCATTAAAAATTCTCGCTTATAAAACACGGCATAGCTACTGGTAATCAATCTGAATTCGGAAATATTAAACTCGGTCATCGCTTTGTACAAGTCGATAGAAGAACTTTTCCCCACTTTATAACGCTCACTGATACCTTCGTAATTAATTTTGTTTGCCTCATAAGTAGCTAAAATGGCTGATCTTTCTTCAATTGCTGCCTGATACTCCATCTCTCCTTGAGAAATGACCTGTAAACGCTCTCTTTTAATCTTCTCTTTTTCATAACGGAGACTCTGTTGATTTAATTTTGCATTCCTGATCGTAAACTTTGTCTTGAGACCATCAAATATTGGAATGGAAAGTGAGAGGCTGCCTGAGAGTGTCCTGTTTTGGTTAAACTGATTCCAAAAAGGGATGGTATTGCCTGTCAACAAATTCTGGCGCTGTGAAGAATAATTAGTTCCATAGCTTCCATTTAAAGTAATCGTCGGAAAATAGCTACTACGTGACAGCTTTACTTGTGCTTCCCCAATTTCTATTTGCTTATCTAAAACTTTTAGATATGGATCGGAACTTAAATGATAGATAGGCAATACAGAATTGACCAATAACTCTTTAGGAGCTAACACCTCCAATTCTTCAGATAAATCCATTTCCAAAAGTTGCTTCAACTTCATTAAAGAAAGATCGAATGCATTTTTTGCCGTAACTACATTCAACTTATCATTGGCATATTTTGCTTTGGCTTGCGAATAATCTATCAGCGTACGCTTACCTATATCCATCAAAGTTTTCTCCTGCTGGAGCTGCTGTTCAGAGAACTTCAACTGACTTTTACCAGCCTCCCAAAGATCATGGTTAACAAGTACTTGGATGAAAATGGCTAATAACTGAAGCTCTAACTCTCGCATCAATCTTTTATTGTCTAATGCTGCGAGTTCGAGTTTTAATTGCTCGATCTTAATTCCACTTTGCTTTTGCCCACCTTGATAGAGTATAACGCTGGTACCTAAATTACCAGTAGCATAGTTTGACCACTGGTTACCAGTAATAAGTTTGCCAGAGATCTGATCAAATACCATCCCCATTGTGTGTTGGTTATTAGTATTAAAAAAAAGATTGGGGTAAATTCCTCCCTTAGCAATTTCAACAGTATTTTTAGCAATTTGCTCTCTTAGTTCTCCTTGTTTCAAGGATATGCTATTGTCGTGCAGCAACTGCATTGCATCTGTCAAGCTTATTTTTCTTTGCCCAAAAACGGAGGTACAAAAACATCCAAATAGAAAGACAATAAATATAATCAACCTTTTCATCACTTCGAACGATCTATATATTTTAGATTATCAAAAAAGCGCTCAATAAGCCTTCGTTCTTTTGTAACGATCTCGGCAGAACCTTTGGCTTCAAATTTAAAGTCTAACTTACTCCCATAGTTTGTCGTGAGTCCGCTCGGAAAAATCAATGTTACCAAATAGGAATCGACTTTTGAACCATTACCCAATTCAAAAGGACTGGAAACAAGTGATATATTTTTAACTTTTGCCTCGATATGACCATATTCCATGTAGGGATAGTCAACCATTTTTACAATAACACGTTGGCCTACCTTGACCTTTCCCGCGCCGCTCACAGGTAACATTACTTTACCAACAGCATCGTGTTCTTTGGGAACTATTGAAAACAGTGGTTCTCCAGCCTGAATGAATTGATTATCATTCCAGAACTTGAGAAATTGCGCTCTACCACCAATAGGTGATGTAATAAGATATTGCTTTTCCCACTGCGTAATTTTATCTTTCAGATTGTTATAAGAAGTAAGAAACTCAAGATCAAGCTGGAGTTCTTTTTCTGATTTACTAATTTTATTTTGTTGAATTGAATTCTCTGTATTGCTAATCTGCTCCCGCACAGAACCAGAATTTCGTTGCGAACTTCTCAATTGATCTTCGGCATTTAAATGCCCCGAAATTGACTGTTCATATTCTGCTTCACTGATCAATTTCTTGGCTAAAAGAACGGAGTCTCTTTCGAGGTATTTGTCCGAAATCTTTAAATTTCGCTGACTTAAAACTTCCTTAGCCCGAAGTGTATTTAACGCCGAATTCTGTTCATTCAAAATCTTTGCTAGCGATTGCCCCTGCTGATCATAAAGTTTGTGATCCTGATAGTCGGCAAGCTGTTTTACACTTGAAAGAAAACTGGAATAAGGTGCTGTTAAATCACCCAGATTTAGGTCTTTAGGTAACATGTGGTATAATTTTCGTGCACTTGAGGTTTTGAAATTCAACGAATCAATAAGGCTCTTTATGCGCAAAACCACATCTGGCTGTGCTGCATTATCTATCCAGGCCAACAACTGATTGGGCTGAATAATATCCTGAGATTTTAGTGTGTTGATCCTTATCCTTCCGCTCTGAAATGCTACGAGCTGTAACGGAGCCTGTTCTGCCGATATTGTTACTTCCCCAGTAACAACATCTGGATACTTGACGACATAGCCAAAGAATATTAATAATCCCACAATGAAACAAACCAATAAACTGATATTGCGCGCAAAAGTATTGGGCATACGTTCGATAATATCCCTTACCTCCTCCGTACGTTGATCAATGACTAACTCTTTTCCTTTCGTTTCCATAATGATCAATTTGTTAATACCCTTACTTCAGATTGACTATCGACCAATTGATGATAGCGCCCTCTCCGCTCCATGAGTGTCTCATGATTTCCTATCTCGATAACCTGGCCATCCTTCATAACAACGATTTGATCCGCCTTGCGTATAGTGCTCAATCTATGGGCCACAACAATGACTGTTTTACCCGAAAAGACATCATCTAGAGCTGCTGTGATTTTTTGTTCATTTATCGTATCCAATGCATTGGTTGCTTCATCAAAAAATAAGATGTCGGGATTTTTATATAAGGCACGCGCGATTAGGATACGTTGCTTTTGCCCTCCACTCAATCCTCTGCCATTTTCGCCCATTTTCGTTTGGTAGCCTAAGGGCAGCTGCTCAATCTCATAACCGATGTTGGCTGCTGCAACAGCGCGTTTTAACCTTTCAGTGTCTGGCTTTTCATCATCAAGGACAATATTATTCAAAATTGTATCATTGAATATTTTACCATCTTGCATTACCGCCCCACATTTGTCCCGCCATTGACGCAAACTGATATTATTGATATTCATTCCACCAATAAGTATCTCCCCGTAACTAGGTTTATATAGCCGCAACAACAGTTTTAATAAGGTGGACTTGCCTGAACCACTATCACCCACTATAGCAGTGACTTTACCTTCCGGGATTGTGAGGTATACATTCCGTAGAATAACGGGAGAAACATGTGTATATTGAAATGAAAGATTTGTGACAATAATATCTTTGTTGCCGGTAAGCTCCATATCGTTGTTTCCGGTATCCTCATCCTCTTCTTTAAGAGACTGAACTTCATTTAAACGCAGAAAGCTAATCTGCGCAAACTGAAATGAAATCATAAACATTATAAACTGCTGTACAGGTCCATTAAGCATCCCGATAATGAATTGAGTTGATATCATCACCCCAAAGGTTATATCTCCGGCTATAACAGCCTTAGCGCAGAAGAAAGTAATAAGTAAATTTTTCACACTGTCTATAAATCCGGCGCCAAGATTCTGCACATTGTTTATACCCAACATCCTGAGATTTACCTTAAATAGCCGGGCTTGTATCCCCTCCCACTTCCAGCGTTTTGCCTGTTCGTAATTATTAATTTTTATATCCTGTATAGCTCCTATCGTCTCTACCCAATAACTCTGATTCTTGGCTGTGAGCTCAAAATAGTCCCAGTCCAATTTTTTACGAAGTTTGAGAAATGCCATTATCCAAAATATATACAGTGCACTGCCGCCAACGAAAATGTAGAAAATAGTGGCATTATATATTAAAAGAACGATACTAAATATTAAAAATGTCAGCATAGAGAATACGAGGTTGAGCGAGTTGTTCATAATAAAACTCCGTATCCGTTCATGATCATTGGCACGTTGTAGAATATCGCCCAGCATTTTGTTCTCAAAGAAAGAAACCGGTAGCTTCATCAATTTAATAAGATAATCAGAAATCAGGGCAATATTGATACGTGAAGACATATGTTGCAGAATCCAATCCCGCACAGCTGAACTGAGGGTAATACTTATGATTAAAGCTAAATTGGCTATCAATACGATATTAATAAAGCTAATGTCTTTGGTTTGTATCCCGACATCAATCACGGCTTTGGAGATAAAAGGTAATACCGCCTGCATAGCCGTAATCAGTAGCATAACGATACCCAAATATCCAAAGCTCTTTTTATAGGGTAAAAAATAACCCAGTATATTTTCTAGATGTCTTCCTCGTTCCGCTTTCTCTCCAGCCTGTCTTTGTTTGAAGTCCGCCTGGGGTTCTAGAAGCAATGCTATGCCTGAAGTTTTGTTCTCGTTTCTTTTAATCCATTTCTCCTCGAATTCATCCTGGCTGTAGACAATTTTCCCCCGGGCCGGATCTGCTACAAAAAATTTAGACTTTCCTCCTTTCTTTGCTTTAACATCATAGAGAACTACAAAATGGCTATTATCCCAATGAATAATCAATGGTAACGGTACCTTTATAATCAACTCTTCGATTGAGCAATGGGCAGCCAATGTTCTGAGACCTATCGTTTCAGCAGCATGGGAAATACCTGCCAGTGAGACACCCTCCCGGGTATTTCCGCAGAGATCACGAAGGTAGGGCAATGAATAATACTTTCCATAATATTTTGCAACCATTTTCAAACTAGCCGGACCGCAATCCATAAGGTCAAGCTGTCGATCTATAGGAAATAATTTCAAATTCATATTTACTAAAATTGTATCGGCGTAATAATGGATCCTAGGCCCAATTCATATGTCTACGGATATCTATTCCTAGATGTTTTTCTAATTTATTTATCCATTTTGTTAAGGAACCAGATTTAGAGATAAACTGGGTATTGGAAAAATTCAACACCAGAATTGCCTGCAAAGCAAGTTCCTTTTCCTCAAAATCGACACCTAAACGCTCCAATTGAGTTGAAATTAGCTGTATAGTCTCCTCCTTACAGTTGGACTCCCTATTAGTCATTAAATCTTGAAAAACATTAAATTCATATGCCGGATACAACCTTATTTCATCTATTTCGAGGAGTTTGGCCCAACACAAATGGTGTATACCCTTAACAGGTAACTTTTTAAGCGTAGCGGTATTAAAGATAAACCCATTGAAATTATAGGGGACAATTGTTTTAATCAACTTTGAAAAAGTTATGGTATCCGTCGGATGTGTTCTATCTACAATATGACTGTTGGAATTAACAAAAAAATTGTTTGATACAATTAGATTTGTCGCGGGATTCTGCTCTAAGAACACCAGTCTATTTTGAAAACTATTTTTGAAGTAAATGCAACTCAGATTACAAAATGCTACATATTTACCTAACTCCAGTTTATTTAATGCATATACAAAAGCTTCGTCCGCGGTAATCTCATCTTTCATCTGAACGATTTTGCTTCTAACATTGTGACCAATCGTTGAGTTCAAAAAATTACGCACTACTGCCTCGATTTTTGAATTGACCAAAAATAGAACGTCGATATTGCGATGGCTTTGCTTAATCAGACTTTGCAATGAAAGTATTTGGGCTTTACTTAAATGCTCGGTATTAGCAGGAAGAGCGACGACAACCGAAATCTTTTCTATAGGTGAGGCCGAAGGACATTGAGCTTGAATCTCTTGATATTTCGAAAAAGTTTTTTCAATCATAGACTCTAAACAAAAGTTTTCCTTTGCAATTTTCGTTGCATTTTTCCCCAATATTAATCGGCGCTGATTATCCTCGATCAATTCAATTACTTTATTTCGCACATCATTGAGATTGATCTCACATCGTTCGTCATTGAAACTAACCTCTACTAGGCTACCATTATAATTTTCCTGAACCATTTCATTTAATCCATCGACATTGGATACAAGTAGAGGAATGGCATGATGCATCATCTCAAGCGCCGCATAACTACACTGCTCAGCATGTGACAACAAAAGCCCCAAATCAGTAAATTTATGAAAGTCAAAAAGTGTCGCCTTATCCACTGTCCCTAAAAACGTAACCCTTGACCAAAAACGCTTGAAACGTGAAAATAACAAATCAAAAGATCCTGAACCTGCAATGACCAATCGTAAAGAATCATATCGCTCACAGAGTTCTTCAAAAACCGGAATAAAATCTAATATTCCCTTTCTTTGATTAATAGCACCAACATAAGTAATAATAAAGTCCTTTTCCGAAAATCCAAAATGAGATTTAAGATCTTCGCCGTTAGTACATCCTAACGGTTTTGTCTCAATACCATTAAAAATTTTTGAAATCTTACATGCCTCAATGCAATAAAGCGACTGCAAAACCCTCGCAGCATCTTCAGTAACAGTTATAAAATGATCGACATTTGCATAATTCAAATACTCATGATACATTTCTAAATCTGCTTTTCTTGGAGATGCGATTTTGCCTAGATTATTGTGATAATGGTAAAAGATATCATAGTTAGTGGAAACAAAATTCCTATAAATAATATAGTGTTTGGTGAGCACTATGCTACAGTTTATTTTGCTTTTGAGAAAATATGCAATCTCGGCATGAAATATCCAATTAAAATGGAATAAGGGCCTCTCCACCTCTCCTATCCATTCAATGATCTTATCTGCGTAATATTCGCTATATGCTTCCTTTCTCAAATCTGGTGAACCCGAAATATGAATTTCATTTACACCCTTATCGTTCTTGATACAACTTTCGTTTTCTTCAATATCAATAAAAGTTAAATGAAAATGATCTGGTTCACTGGATCTTGCAAAATCTCTTATTTGGTCAATATAAGTTCTAACTCCGGTTCCATGAGAAACCCTTTTTGAGTCAATGATATAAATATTCAAAATGAAGGGGTTATTATATTTTTTATGTTATTATTTCGGGATTGGTCAAGAGCATATCAATTAATAGATTAACTGATATGCTCATTCATTACTAAAACTCAGAAAAAGGTATTTTTCTTTTTATCAAAAAGAAAAATACCTTTATCAGAAAATCCAAATTCAGTCTTACGGATTTCGATGCTATAATACAAATCCTCCAGCCTGATTCCTTTCAGCATTCTACTCAAAAAAATCTCCCTGTAAATACTATTTCCATAAGCAATCTTAACAAGCTGTTTGTTTTTCTTGATCAAATATTAATACTTTGGACGGAATTTGGGCTCTACCCAAATTACCTGTTGTATCTATTGTCGCTTTTTGACATTTGATCCATCGAATATTTTTAACATAATCTAATGCTTCATCACTTCCCAATTTTATTGCGATCGTAGACTCCCCTCTATTCTCATCGCCAAAGAACTTCCTGTATTCATAAATAATGATGTCTTGTTTCTCATCTAACTTCAACCCAAAGATAGTTTCATTATAATCGGCCAATGACATTGTCCTTAAATTATCGTTACAAGACACACATAATGTTCCCTTCACAGCATCAATTATCAAATATTAAAAAGAGAATTTCGTTGCTTTTATCATATAACAAAACCCTTTTTTCAATATTTCCAAATTGATTAGATTTTGACTGAAATTGATAATACATATTAGATGTTGGAATATTAATTATTTCTTTTAGATCAACATATCTACCGATTCCTTTTCCATAAGCAATATGTACATACTGATTTTTAGGATCGAAAATAACGGGATATGTTTTATCCCTCTCACTAAAAATATATTTATCTGGGTTTAATAATTCCGTCGGACATTTTGTCCATGCAAGTTTATGGATATATTCTTTGGTGGTTTTACTTTTCAATTGAATGACAGATGTTGAAGTCCCACTATTTTCCCCCGCAGGGAACTCCCGAAAATCTTTTAACGTACTATCAACCTGCAGATCTAAGGGTAAATTAAATACCTCCTCAGATAGCTTGTCCAAGGACATTTTTTGAAAATTATCATCACAGGAAATTGTTAAAAGACAAAAAAGTGCACAAAATATCTGAAAATAAATCCTATTCATAGGTTATTATCTATTTTTAAGTTTATCTAATATTTCGGGAGGAATATTTCCGAAACTAATGTCAAAATTGGCAGCACTTTCAGGTGCCATTTCATTGATTAATCGTGTTACATACTCACTTCCAAATGATCTTGTCCCGTTGTCAAAATTATAATAATCATACATACCAACCATCTGACCCGTAGAATCATAAATACCTGTAAATTTGCCCAATGCTCCCTTATACTTATCGATGATGGCCTGGTTATTCGTGTCTGCTTCGTAGGCTCCTAATTGTGCTGTGTAATACTTTTTACCATCATTTGATTCTAAATAAACACGGCCTGATAATTCTGCGGGGCTTAAAGATGGTTTTAGTGTTTTAAGTTCATTAAAATCGCTCTCAGACATCACATAGGATCCGTTTTCAGCTTTGCCATGCCACCAGATATCAAAAAGTTCCTTTTCAAAATTAGAATCTAAAAATCCAGCCATTGAGCCAGCAATATTTATATCTGTCTCATCAGAAAGCTGGCCTAAAAGAGGAACAAGACTGCTTAAGACGCTTTTAAATTGCGCTAAAAATTTAGTGACAGCAACTAAATCATCAATCAATTTGGAGCGATCAATTTCAAATTTATAATCATTCGAATCTCTTAGCACACTTTGAATGTTAATATTTAGTTCAGAAGCTAGCCGGCCCTCTAAAAGATATGTTAAAATGGCTCTATTGTTGTCTCCATAGTGCTCATTTAAAAATTGGAATTGTTCCAATTCTGTGTTATATCCTCCGAACTGACCTGTCTGATAATTTAATGATTGAAGTGACTGTGTATCCTTAGAAGATACAATGTAGTAGATTCCATCACCATTTACAGAATTGGCGGGGTTGTTTTCTAAATAACTGCCACCTTGGCTTGTGTTATTCGGATTATAAAGAGTAGTTCCTCCTCCAGAAGTATTAAACTTACTCATGAAAAAACCTTCAAGATTGAGACCAGATCCATCCTGATGATTTTGAATATATTGGTATATTTCTTTTTGTATTTGAGACATACCTTGCGTAGGGTCTGAAGCGGTATAACCACTATATCCTTGTTGTGGATTTTGGCCATTATAGTTGTATGACCCACTCCCAGAACCATTATTATTGTTTGGCTGATTGCCATTATTAGTTCCGCTTCCTGGAAAACCACTATTGGAATCGCCATTTCCACCAAAGCCATATCCACTATAACTATTATGATGGCCATTAGAATAAACATCAACGACAGGGATAACTATATGCCACGCGGCATTGCTCATTGAAGAATCCATGGGAGTATATGTTCTTGTATTAAAATCATATCTGCCACTCGGGATATCGGTCAGGTCGCCATTGGCTAATTTATTCCAGATATCGTTAAATGATCCACCTCCTCCGCCCGTTCCGCCCAGTGTATTGTGCAATTCGATTTCTCGTAAAATGTTTAGCTCAAAAGACAATACATCGAGCGTAGATTTATTTCTTTTCATAAAAATAGGACTATCGATTTAATAATTTTTACTAGTTGGCTCTAAAGTAAATAATTTTCACAAAACCCAAAAGAAAAAAAACAACGCAATCGATTGTTTTATTTTTAATTCGTAATTAAAGCACTATTTAAATTTCCACTTGTCATTATCGGTGAGCATCGCAAATCGACATCCAAGATCAATAATATGTCTTCATAATTGATTTATTTTGACTTTCCTTCATTCAACATTTCCCCATAGTATTCTGCAGCACTTTCTTTAGTCAGTATTTTTCCGTTTAGCGCTAGATAAATCAAATGATGTTCCTCAGTTTTACAATGGTTTTTCAGATGCTTAATATAAAAACAGCTACCTGAAAATGTTAGTTTCCGGTCTAGGAATAAAATTTATTTTCTATTCCAATAACACGTTTGAAATCATCATAGGAAGTAGAAACAGAGAGCTCCCTGTCGTGAGTAGATTGCGGATCTAATAAAAATATAAGAATTTCAGAAATTTTATTCTCGCTCCACTTGACAAAATTCAGTGGATTAAAATCTAACGTTAAGGTGTTTCTATAAGCTTCATTAAGTTTGGACTGAAGCTCATTTTTATTTCTCACTTCTCGAAAGAAGTTTTCAATATTGGCATCGATAATTTATATTATTTTATATATGTAATTCATTGAAAAGACAGGGAATCAAACTAACAGGCAAAAGCATCTACTGAAACTAATTATTCGCTAATAACAGTAACATTTATTTGCCCACATAAAAATGAGTCAATTCTTCTTAATCAAAACTATCTTTGGTTAAAGATGGATGGTTAGATGAAGATGTAATGGGTGTCCATATGGCGTTGTTTCTTGGCGCTTCGTAGTTTCCAGATGAGCTAGTAGTATATTTAGGGCTATTATTCCTAAAGTAAAAAAGTACATCAATAATTTTTATTCATAGCGTTCCCCAAATGATCGTATTTCAAATTTAGATTATTTAAAATTCGATCTTCAAAAGTTTTTTATCACAGTTTTTCTTACTCTAATTTTTTCTTTATTTTCAGGCTCATGATTTACTACAATCACCTGATCTTCACGACTTATAACGGAAATAAGCAGTAATTCTGTGTCTGATTCAGACGGAGATGGAATTAACACTAAATAGCGTTCGCCATTCTTATTATCATAAATATAGCCCTCATAAAAATATGGACTATTTTTATCTATGTTGAATATAGAATCTTTCAATTCTCCATTTTGCGAAGCGTTAAACAACCTAATCCTTTGCATCAGTGAATCTTTTGAAACCTCAAATTTGTATCTTTCTGCCATCAGATTACTACCTGCGGCTATAAAATCGCAATCATATGCCACCACTTCTGAGAGTATCTTGACACTTTTGATATGTGCATTGATCCGAAACTCTGGTATGACCAGCAGGCTTAGAGTTTATTATTTTATTTCTCCAGTAGAATTATTATCTTGACAGGGCTTTCAACTAATTGTCATAATGAATCGCTTAAAATTATATAACTAAATCAACAAAATACCCAATGTATAAATCTCTTCAAGCCAAGTTAAAAACCTTTCATAAAGTCTGTAATAAGCCTTCAGAATTGCTTTTGCTCCATTTTATAGAAAAGACTTCTATACTGTTCTAAATGAGGTAAAAAAGTACTGCGTTCCCCTTATCTCCAGATCCTGTTAGCTGATCAGGATTCAGAGGATATCTATGAGTCCGACGGGAACTTGCCCGACTACTTTTCATTTCGGATATGTGAGAAGTTAAAAAATGAAGTAGACTCGGGCTCCATTGATGAAAGTCGGTACTTGTTTTTTAATACAGATTCGGAGAACGACAGGATAGAAATCTACTCAGTCAACAACGATCGTATCTCTCTTTCCCCAATGGAAGAAACAAAAGACAGGTATTTAGTAGCATCTATAAATTCTAAAGAGTATAAAATAGAAAAGATCCGAACTGTCTTAGTAGCCTTTTTAATGAAGAATTAGAATATCTCACAAAAACTTTTGCGATAGAGCTAAATGCTGAATTGAACTATAGTGGCTCCTATGCTACTGAGGGTAATGAAATATATCAGATCTAACAATTAAATTATCGGTGGTCTTCCGAGCCCATTCTGTAAAGAAATGCCTCGAGATTGAAAACTGGAATTGCAACAATAAAATCGTCGCATTGCGTGGCACCTTTGTAAAAGGAAGTTTGACGTAATATTTAAATATAGCTAACCTATTATGGAAATGAATACCAAAACGATCACCATATTGATACTCTTGCTTTCGTGCGTAATGGTATATTTAATATTGATGTACGGCGGAATATGTGGACTAACCCGTAAAAACATTGGATTTGGAAAAATATCTGGAAAAACTTAGTATTGCGACTGTAAAAAATACCGTCCGAGACAAAGGCTTATTTTTGTGTTTGGTTGTTGGTTCAATACTTTTCATAATAACGGATATATTGGTATTGAATAATATTGGTTCACTACAAGATAGCCAACTGACAAAGGTTCTATTAGGGATTTCCTTAATTCCACAATCTATTTTTACGCTAGCATTCGGTATACGCTACGATAAATACCTTACTCAAATTATTTTACTTGGAATTGATTTAAAGACCCTTAGGCCTTTAACTATAGTTGTAATTTTATGTTTCCATATAACGATTGTTCATATAGCTTTTTTTCTTGGCGCTACGGGGTATCCAGATGGGCTAGAATATTAAGGACTTTGCCTGTCATGAAATAAACAATATAGAATAACTTTGTCCATTTGTTTAAAAATGTTATTCTAAAATTGACTTTGACGCCAATCTAATCTCTCCGGAACGACATTTGTGGCATTGCGACCAAATGAATGTCATGAAAAATTTGAGCGAAAAATCCCCCCACTTCAGGTATAAGGAACATCCTGGAGATTTATTCCGTGGTACTGTGATTGTACCACTACCCGATCCTTATAAAGACCATGAGAATTTTTGGATTTCGTTTCACCCTTGTTTTCAAACAAGTCAGGATGTAGCTGACTTAAATAACCTTTACAAGTACCTCTAAATGATGAATGATTTGATGACGATGTAGTGGAAACTGACGACTATGGGTAATCTATCAGGATTGCTTCGAAAACTTCTATTATCTTATTTTGGAAGGGAAAATTGAATTGCTAACGAGCCGCCTCAAAAAGAGTTATGTGGGATAGCACACAATTAAGATCGAACCGACTCTGAATATGAAAAGCAAAAGAGACCATCCATTTTGAGACAGCCTCATTTTTACAGTTATTATCGTTCACTATTATCTTACTCCAATTTATTGATTATTCGGTCAGCGGCACTCTTTAACGCTTTTGAGGAACGAGGATTTTCACGAATCAGCGCAGCGAATTCAATACGTTGCTCATTACTTAGCTCAGAAATATCATCTGTATCAGGATTATCAATAACACGCTGGATTTCTGGATCAGATAGCGCCAATTGCATGAGCTCTGCTTCCAACATTTCTTCATTTGTGGCTACTCCCGATCTGAGCCCTAAAATCAAACGGATAAAGGGTAAAAAGACAGTATCTTTCTTTTCTTTTTTATTCCTTAGAAATCCGACATCTGGAACAGAAACTTTTAAAGCTTCTGAAGCCTGAAGTATACCGTTGCCAAAGTAGTATTCATAGGATCCCTCAAATTTATCCATCTTTTTTAGTGCTGTCGAAAACAGTGCATTTCGGATAGCCTCCACGATCATATAGCGATCTGGAAGACTTTCCAACGCTTCATAATGTTTACAATAGTATAATGCTGCTGCAGATGCAATCTGCGGAGTTGCAGAAGAAGTGCCGTTACCTCGGATACCGAAGAGATCTTTTTTCTTCCATATTGCCCAAGGGACATTTGGTGTAAATGCTGCAATGGCAGTCCTCATGAGTGATTTAGGACCATGATTACCTTCTATTAAAGAAAAACTTCCTTCTCCATCTGGCTTTGCATAGGGAGAATAATCATAAGTAGCTCCACAGGCTGCTACAACACGATTAAACCTCGCCGGAAAGACAAGCCGACGTGTAGGAAGTTTATTGTAATTATTTCCCGCTGCCGTGACAATAAAAACACCTTGATCATAGGCTTTATTCACAAGATCTGCCCATGCTTTGGATGCCAATCCACCCATGCTCATAGTCACAACATGAACTCTTGTTTCGTCTTTGCTATTTAATTCGTTGACAATATAATCGAGTGCTTTAACAAAACTTGAAGATTTAAAGAGCACGACTGATTTCGCGATCCTAATCGGTATAATTTCAATAGCTTCGCTGAGACCAATATAGTCGTCAAACGTACTTATTCCGGCAATAGGCATTTTGCGCCCTGCCAAAATACTCAATGTACCTGTACCGTGACCTGGGTTTTTCAACATGCCTTCTGTGAATCGATCTCTCGCATCGAAAAGATCTTCCCCATCAACAAAATTTCTACTTAATGATATATTGACAAGTTCTTTGGGAAAGGAATCGTGATCTTCATCGTAGCCCGTATCAAGATGTACTATTCTAATTTTTGCCTTCTTAGGCAACGAATACACCGCATCTCTAGCAGCTTTTAGTTGGGAATAGTTTTCCGCCAAATGCCATACATTTTTTGATTCCTTTGGGAATGGCCATTCGGCAATAAATTCATCATATTTTATTCCATCAATTTCATTTTCATTGGCCAATGATTCCGGCGGTAACTGTAAACTTACATTTACGTCGGGTTCAGCGAATGCTATATTATCATCCTTATCAAATACAGCATGTGCCTGATCCCACTCATTAGACTGTGGATCCTCAGAGTCCAAAAACTCTACAACTGTATCACTACCAGTGGCAATTGCCTTCACCTCATCGATGTTTCTCGTCCTCATAATTTCAGGAGAAACTTTAAATTGTACAATTAATTGATTGTGCATAATATGTGGATAATAGGTTAAAAACTATGAACTTTTACAACGGGCAAATGGATCGGCATAAAGTGTATAAGCCAGCCAAGTAGGGTTACCTTCTTCTTTAATAGCTAACCGCGCCTGACGAAACGCTTGACCAATAGTCATTCCGGTCGATAATAAACGATAAAATGAAATGGCAAATTTCATGGCACTTTCATCATGAATCGACCAATATGCACCAATAAATGCGCTCGCATTATTATCTATAAATTGCTTTGGCCAACCATTCAACCCTGTAAGACCCATTCCGCCTTTCCCTGCTTGGCATGCATTAAAAAAAACAATGGGATTAGATTTTCCAAGATTTTTCAATCCAGTAATATCATATGCACTAATGGGCTCTTTGCTCTCCAAAAGAATCGAATAATGATCAACATTTGTGGTATTAGCATCTGTCCCATGCCCTGAAAAGTGCCAGGCACTAAATCCTCCTCTTTCGA
The DNA here is from genome assembly GCA_031286695.1 of Sphingobacterium sp. Classification (GTDB taxonomy): domain Bacteria; phylum Bacteroidota; class Bacteroidia; order Sphingobacteriales; family Sphingobacteriaceae; genus Sphingobacterium. The sequence goes on from JAITTY010000005.1 coordinate 371,484, forward strand.
AACTATCGACAACATCGCTATAATTAGCAGGTATTAAACTAAGTTTACCATCTCCTACGATTTTCTGAATTTCATTTTTTTCTTTTTCCACTAAAGCGAGTCCTGAATCCGAAGGAAAAATACCCGCCATATTTTCTAAGCTTAGCGTTGAAGTAGTAAATGGTGTACTTTGAATCCAACGTGCAACATCATATTTTTCGCAGAGGAAAAAGCTCTCACTATTTTTCCCTTCTTGTTCAGAATACAGATAACACAGTTCCCATGGAATCCATGGTTCGTCAGAATTGATAACGACAGTACTTACCTCATCTTTGATCTCCCAAAATAAAGTTCTTAATGGTTCAGGAATTAGCGATTTGTAAAGATTTGCTCCTTTTGCTTCCATTCTTTTAACTGCAGCAAGGCGCTGCTCTTTTGAGTCCAAAGGAATACGATCTATACCGTTGAAAAAATCCAAGAAATAAGCTGCTGGATCTCGCTGCTGAAAATAAGGTGTTTCAAAAGTTTTATAACATATATCCAATTCTTCGTTTGGCGAGAAGAGTAAATATTTTAATTTGAATCTACCGTTTTCGAAACACTCGTTTATGAATAATGTTAGATCTGGGCTTGTTAGAGCTGAAGGAGATATTTTTCCGGAAGACACTTCGATATTAGAAACTATATCTGCATCCTCTTTGTCGATCAAAACGGAGTATACCTCACGAAAAATCGGCCGTCCGTCATGTAGCACCATTACACTAAATTTACCTTCACCTATAGTCTTCGAAAGAAATTTAAAAATGAATGGTTTATTAATATTTTCGGAATTAACTTTTAAAGATTGAAAGCTTATTCCTTCAATATCTAGCCCCGATATTGCGTTCACAAAAATATCAATCACCCAATCGTCAGCTAACATTACGTCGCCTATACCTCCGGGTGTTTCAACCTGATCTAAAATAAAAGCTACATCAAAAACAGCACCTAATAAAAGCTCACTTGGATATTCAATTTGAATGTCATAGGCTTTGATCTCAGGTTTGCTTTCAAACGGTATGTTATCAGCATCAGTAATTTTCTCTCTTATTTGTCCATAAATATTGTCTATTCTGGCGTTCCCACTTTTAAAACCACCACCACCACCGAGACTATCAAAGAAAATCGTATCTTCTGTATCATATTTTCCCAATATTGAATCTAATCCCCCGTACTCGTCCTTTCTATATTTCCGCCAAATATCTAAAATATGGTCTCGCTTCTGAAGATGATCATACTGAACGGGAACCCAGGTTTTGAGAAGAGATGTGATTTGTTCATCATTTAATCTAATCGCGTTATCTGGATTTTTTTTATCCTCGTTGAAGAAATCGTTAATAGATTGATCGGAAGGAATCCAAATTAACTCGATCATTTCCGCCGCAGCGTAATCAACAAATTCGTTGACAGTGGCGTTGATTTTATCGCTATCCCATATTGTAAAGAGTTCTAAAATTTTCTCCGGATTGAAAAAAAATAGATGTCCAAGCTCATATTCTATAATAGGAATATTAGCACTATCCATCAACAATTTATAAAAAGAGTTTGCTGATTCAGTTTCGTCTACTGTATAAAATTTATGAACAGTAAAAAAATCTTTAAGTTGATCCTGTTTCATGGTTAATCTAAATGGCTACTATAAATATATTAAAATAACCTGTAAATCAATTCATTTAATATTTGGTTATATCAAACTTGATCAAAGCACCACAAACTAATTTGTCAAGTTTATTTAAACAGAGTTTATGATCATTTTCTTAAAATACAGTTGCTTTAATACGAACAGAAGGTAAAGGCAGTAATAAATTTAAACCGCCTTTACTGGTTAAAATTACACTAATACTTTGTGATGCCTCCCGCGAGGTTTCTGTGTTGATTTCCAAAACAAACTCGCTTTCGCCACTCGATTTAAACTTTATTGTAGCCATCTTTAAGTAATTTAAAGTAATTATAAACCTATCATTTTATTTATAGCGTCCTGACGTTCATTGTCAAATTTCTGTATTGCCTCATCAAATTTGAGTAAGGCCAAATTCCGATTTGCGATTTGTGCATCAAGTTGAGTTTTCTGGCTGACATAGTCATTGTCGGTTTCAGGTACTTTATTAGCTTTCAGATTGAACAGAGCATCTGACAATTTTTTAATTTCAACATCATAATTACCAGCAAATCTTATTCTTTCTTCCAAAAGCTGTGCTCGGTAACAATCAAACATCGCATTTGCAGGTTCCGCTAATTCCAGTTTCATTCTTTCCTTCATATTCCCCTGTTTTTCTGCTGCGTCTTCCTGTGCCGCCAAAGCAATCTTCTCCAGTTCTCCTGCTAACTCCCTACCTGCATCTTTTATAAACATAATTTTTATTGTAGGCAGATTAAAGATTATCTCTTTGGTTTTCATCATGACTTCAGGGACACCAATAACAATTCGCTGCTCGTTGTTTGTAATCTCTGGAACTCCAAGTACAATCCGTGTCTCTCGGTTTTCCCATGTCGGCACATCAATGTAAGTCTTATCCCACCACCCAATCACTTCGGGCTGATCAAAACATACTTTACCAAATGGTATTTTGTGGCAGACGGTTTTCATCTCAACCTTTGTTTTCCAGATTGGAGGTCCTTCCACAGTCTTCATCACAAGTGTAGGTAAATCAAAGATGATATCAGTATTTTTCATGGTTACAGAAGGGACCTTGAAGATCCAATCTTGATTTTTCATAGTGATCTCTGGCAAATCAAAAGATATTTTGTGCTGTTGGCTACCTATTTCAATGGTGAAAAAACTACCAATCTGCCTGCCGATCTGTCCTCCAGCGAGTCCCCCCACAGGACCACCTAGCACACCTCCTATTACTGTTCCCGCAACTGCACCAACACCCTGAGCAAGATCATTTTCATTTTTAAATTCATCGTTCAGCTCCTCGGTTCTTTCCTCTGTTTTTCTAGCGATCTCTGCTAGCTCCTCTTTCAGTTGTACCTGAATTTTTTCCATTGCTTCGTTAAAAGCATTCTGTTGATTTTGACAATCCATAATAATAGTTTTTAATTAAAAATATGACTACATAATGTGTGTAAACAACCTAATTACTTTCTTCGGTAAGGTGTGAGATGCATTCTTAAAGTTGAATGCGTGAACTGTTCATGAGCTAATAAGTAATATTTTACAAAAATTGATCGGAAATATAATATAGGTATTCACCAACATCACGTATGATAAGGCAATAAAATAAGAGTAAATTAAGAGTTATGGCAGACTTCATAATACTCAAGTTTATAGGTTATTAGCTTATACTTAAGCTACAAAAATTATTAAAGCTCTAAAAACTAAATTCTAATTAATTTTCAAATTGAGGTAGATCACCTATCATTTTCTCTTTGTGTCGCTCACTAAACATCATCTTTGCAATTGTATTCATAGCTAATTTTTCAGTTAAATAGTAAAGCGAACTTACATATTTGATAAATAAAGGTAAATACCACAAATGGGGTATTTTTTAAATATTGACGTTTCTCGACCATGTAAACAACTTTTACAACAGCCCTAATTCTGTTGATTTTTTAATTAAACTCGCAACGCTATGACAGCCAATTTTTCGAAATAGATTTTTACGATGTGTTCTACAAGTATTGGTTGTAATACCCAGAGTTTCGGCAATTTTTTCGCTCGAAAATCCTTTGGCAATGTATCGTAGAATTTCGCACTCCCTTATAGTGAGTTTCATCACCGAGGAGGTAAGCATTTTATCGTCGTTTATGATTATCTGATGGAATTCATTGTTTCCTCGGATGCCCATCACAGTTACAATATGATTATTGACGCTGGTAATATGTTCAATATCCGTATGAATATTGAGGCTTTTGACCATACGGAATTTACTGTCCACTACAATAGAAATAGACTGGTGATGAAATAATCGGTATGTGCCGTTTGAGACACGCATACGAAAACAATAGCAGCATTTCAACGATTGAATATACTGAATGCCGACACTAAGAATATGTCGATGAGCGGCTTCTTCTGCCCGAATCACAAACCCGATATCATCTGGATGAACCAATTCGACTATTTCATTTAATGTTTTAGGCATATCAGCTAGACCATGTGTTTTGACGATATTCGGATGCTGGTTTGAAATCGCCTGACCAAGTATATCAATAGTATAGTAATAATAATTGCCTGTGAATAGAAAATCTGCTAATAGGTCTACTAAACTGAGCTGCTTTTCAACTCCTTTTTCGGGAGAAAATATCTCAGGATAATTTTCCCATGAAGTCACCAGTTGGTTTTCTTTATTTTCCATGATCCTAATGCTTATATTTTCCTATAGCAGTAAAGGTTTGTTTACCTGAACTTTCGTTTTTGTTTTTCGCTTTTTGTTGTAGTAACTGTAGCGCTGATGCTGTTCTTTTCTGCGATCTGATTCACCATGCTCCCGAGAACAGCCATTCGTTCGGAGCAGACAACAAAAGTCCGGAGTCCTTCGCTGACCGAGGCACCGGCGCAACTGACACAAATTTCGATAAAGCCAAACGGTTTGTTGTCATGGCCGTAAAAGACTAGCAGATGTCGGGGTTCATAACATCCCGCGACCATAAGCTCCTCACAGAATTGACTTTGATACAACGTATATTGCCAATCGGCACATTGCGCAGAATCCAATTGTACCAGCCCAGCAACGCTATCGGCTGGAATATTTAACTGGCCATTGGTCACCAGTCCGTTGGGATTTTTTTCAGCGTTAGGGTGCCATAATAAACGATTACTGGTGTAAAATAATAATTCTACTCGTTCAGCTATCTTGAAAGGATCAAAGCCCTTACTATCCCGCGTTTCAACGATAGGAGTAATTCGCGCTTTCTTCCCTTTGTAAAGTGTTACCTTTTCCTGAGCGGATAGACTCAGGAAAGATAACAGCAGGTATAGTAGGATGGTATAACGCATGAGTAAGAGCAAAAAATAATTGATTGTATTTCTAATGCTAAAATAAATTATCATTGATTAGTTTAGCTCCCTTTAGCGTGGCCAAATGTTTTAAGGCCTTAACAATCCGTACGATTTCTTCTTTTTCTACGCTAGCATTGAAGACGAATTCTGTTGTTTCAACGTTTTTTGTTTCTGTAACCTCGTTGTTAAAACCTATTTTGTTTGCTTGAAAATTACCAGTAATAATTATTTTATAACTTAATTTACCCTCAAGCTCCTTTTGGAGATAGGATATACTTTTTATGTTGGAATACTTAAATACATGAACTTCAACAACCATCTTTGGAAAAGAGGTAGTTATAGAAGACGCTGCTTCACAGGATTGATCTTTAAATTTAATGGCTGCCCCAAAATCACTGTCTCTCTGCAATGGGGGTACTTTTGCCTGAAGCCATTCTATTGTTTGCTCTGCGGTCTGTGCTTTCGTAGATCCAAATACTAGGATCAAAGCGAATAATAATAGTAGTTTTTTCATGAAATTTTAAAACTTTAAGGTTTTTGAAAATCCGAATTGAAATTGAGAGAAATCATGACTACCGTCTGTTTTTCCAACGTAGTTTATAAATCTTAAAAATATCTTATCTGAATTAACAGTTCCTTGTGGAAAGAAGAATAGACTTCCTCTGAAAGAAACCATATTTTGATTAATAGATTCATAATATTCCGTTTTACGGACCCTTTGCCATATCTTTTTAACACTCAAGTCAATGCCAAAATTGTTAGCTAGTTTAGATCTGAAAACTGCTTCAAAACACTTTAGATGACTAACTGAATTAACTTGAATATTATCTAAATCTTCGATTATTAATTTACTACCTACGAATTGATAAGAGCCGTAGAGTTCAAGAGCATTGTTTGGCCGCAAATCCCATTTAAATAAGCTTAAATCTAAACCAACGGTATAATTATTACGTCGTAATAATTCCATAGGTTCAATAGAATTGGATGAAGTGGTTATTTTTTCAAATTTACTATCTAATTTATTGTAACTAAAATTAGGTTGAAAGGACGAGAATATGTAAATAAATCTATTATTGAAATTTTTCCTATGTATAAAAAATTTAGCATTCGCTTCGATATGAACCAGGGCATTTGGATCATCTCCAAGGACGCCCAGTAAATCCGAGTATACCACAAGATTAACCATTGTATTTATATTACCGCTCTTGGTTAAGTTCTGCATTGGGGAACCCTGATTTAAAAATACATTTTGATTATCAGGCAATACACTAAACTTTTTCTTAAAAAACACGTCTACAACATCCCCATATATAATAGCCTTATTATTTTTATTACGCAAGCTATCTTTTCGGTTGTTAAAGTTATATAGAATGGGAATAGGCCCTCTTTGATTTACAAAATATTCCCCTTTTATAAAAACTTCTATATTTTCGATCATTCCCTCATTGATAAACATACGGACACTATCAATTACGCAGGAGTCCTGTATGCCAGTCATCTTAATCTTGGGCTTCAGCTTGACATACCCTATTACCTCATTATTTTGTGCCGTCTTTAAAATTTCTGTAATTTGAGCCTTTTGTTCTTCTGAAAAACCTGTTTGCCCCAAAATTATTCCTATCCATCCAAATAAAAGTAGCAGAATTAAATACTTTTTCATCATCTAAGTTTTTAAATGGTTAAAATGTCTCGTTTGATTTTTTTGAGGTCATTAGAGTGGTATAATGTTTTAGGGCTTTTTTGAATCGATCCAAAATCTCAGGCTCAACTTTATCATCATTCTCAGAAAGTTTAGAAAGATTGATTCCGTATTTAAAGTTTTCTTTAATACGATAATCTCTACCACCTTCTTTATAGTCCCGGCTATATACACCATCAATAATGAGAAAGTTATCATCAAAAATAGCTCTGGTAATCTTTGCAGGTGTTGTTCCAGTGTAGTGATCTTCTTCAAAAAAATTTTCCTTCATCATCTTTTCTGTAAGCCGTTTTATAGTTTCCTCCTTTGTCTGTCCCCAACTTTGGAACAACATTCCTAAAAATGCTATTATTAGTATTATTCTTATCGTTCTCATAATTTATTCGTTTTCGAAAGTGTGAGAATTTAGTTTAAGGTTTTTTGAGGGATGGGACTGATTAGCGTAAAAGCTCGCCTATGGTTGAATAAGTATTTATCTCCTATCGCTGCAACTGAACAAAGATTATTGAATATTACCTTATAGCTAGCCTCCTTATCTTCCACTAATTGTACGTTAAGATGTTTTCAGTTTGACCACATGTTTTAAAAATCCCTGACCAAACAAAACTGTAGGCACTCACATTTTCCTTATGGATTATACTTTTTATGCTAATTCAGACGTCAAGTAAATTAATTAAGTAGTCCTTATCCTCCACACCGATAACCTATCCTATTCAGATACACAACATTATAACCTTTCTCCTTAAATCCTTTGATATCCTGCAATCGGCGCTTGTCCGCCTCAGAATAGGTTGTACCTGATCCAGATAATAGCGGACTGCTTAAGCTATGGTCAATTTTATGATTTGTTTCGGCAGGAACATAATCCATCAGATACATTTCCAGACCGCGCATACAGGTCGATAAATAGGTGTATTTTTCAACAGTACTACTTAACACTGGAGTAATTCCAACATTTTTACCTTCTAGATATATAAGTGTATAATAATAGTGGGTTACCGTTTCTTTCTTTGTCTGTGCATGGCCTTTAGCTACAAAGCCTATAAACATAAATATGCACACCATCTTTGCAATAATTTTCATAATCAAATTTCATAGTTAATATATAGTAGTGCTAAGTTCCATATTTGACACACACAGGTAAATACCCCAAATGGGGTATTTTTAAAATATCTATTGATATCCAGCAGTATTATGGGAAGCAGTTAGAGGATAAATAGCAAACTGAACGCCTATTGATTGGAAGTACGAAAATCATCGATCTGTTTGAGCAGTAATGGGATATTCCCATCGAGATACTGTCTTTCCGTAGGGCTGTCAGCAGCAATTTTGAGATCAGATTTGTATAGTACCAAAGAATGTAATATAAATTGAAATGAGCGTGATAGGTGGGATAATTGACTGCGGTGAAAGACCTTGTCCAACGTTTTCCCTTTGTTGATTAAGCTCTCAAGCATAACGATCTTTTGTTGTCTTTCTTGTTTCTTAGACAAGGATTTTTGAATATCGAGCAGATAGATCTTTGCCAACAGGACGCTATCTTTGGGTTTAATAGTTTGGGCTGACGCCAAATAGGCCCAAACAAATAATGATATAAAGAAAATTACATACAAATGTTTCATAAATCCAAGGCTAAAGTTAACGCTTTCGCATCTTGTTGATCAATTTCAACAATGCGCTTCGGTTTTTTGCATCATGGTAAAATTTAGGCAACTTTTCGAGCAAGGTAAAATGACTTCGTTCTTTATGCTCCCGTAATTTGGCAGAAATATAACTTTCTAAATAATCAAGATGCGCGTAATTATAGGCCCAAACAACGTCATCTTTAAAGGTATGTACCAACCACAGTTCTGCACTGAAATAAACTTGTGCTGCCACCTCTATATGTCCTTTGATTCCAAACACCCGTGTCTCTGTTGTTTTTTCTTTGTTATAACCACATGATATACACTGCAACCTTGATTTTTTGTTCGCATAATCTACGCTTGCCACAGCCTGCCTTCGACATGTCGGACAAACAACCAATACCTCTGTCCGAAAATCGGTCAACCTCTTGTTCTGATCATTAAAACGTTCAGTTTTCATTAAATTAATATATCGTATCGAATACTAATTTACAGTAAAGAATTTGTTAGCTATATACCCCAATTGAGGTATATTAAAATATTTTTTATATTTTAGTAAGAACAAATAACCTATTTATTAAGCCACGTTATTGACTACGGACCGAGCGCTTATGGAACCTAAGAAACATCATCACCTCCTCGCCGACCTTTGGGAAAGTTATCCTGATGCATTGTCAAATAATTTTCAATCAGAAAAACCGTATGGTATTGTGAATCATCTATCGGATATTTTGGCAGTTGGCCCTTATTACCACTATGTCATCAATATAGCAGACTATTCACTTTCCCAGGTTTCAGAAAGCACCGCAAGTATCCATGGATTGGCTACTCAACCAACCACAATAAAAGAGATCATAGACCAAATACATCCGGAGGATCTGGAGTTTGTCCTGAAAGCTGAGGAAGCTACATTAGTCAAAATGAAGGAAATTGGATTTGAACATCAACTGTTTTTGAAAACGTCTTACTGCTTTCGCATGCGTGTTTCCAAGGGTAATTATCATCTGTTTCATCATCAGGCTATACATCTGGCTAAGGATGATCTCGGACGTTTAACCTCTGCATTGAATATTCATACTGATGTACAGCACATCACCCAAAGTAATAATAAAATTGTGCTCGTTACCGGTATTGGTTCGCGTGATGATTATTGTCAGATCGACTTATCTAAACAGCTTCCACAATTTGATATCCCTAAACTTTCCAAGCGCGAGATGGAAATCGTATCCTTGGTTGCCAAAGGGAACTCTAGCCCGCAGATTGCTGAAAAGCTTTTTATCTCGCCAGATACCGTAAGGACACATCGGAAAAACCTCTTTCGGAAAACGGGAACAAAAAGCGTAGGTGAATTTATCTGCAAATGTATCGAATGGGGATTACTGCAGCTGATTTGTTTTTCCAATATAGAATTTTTCATTTAAAACTGTAAAGTAAGAACCGTATTAGACCATGATATCTTTTAATATAATATTGACAAAATCTTCATCATAGTCTGCAGCCGGTATCTGCTCGAATATATTTATGTATTTAATACCGGAACGATGGACGTAACCGGTATTACTATTTCCACCTTCAACCTTAAACTTAATCAACAGCCAATCCTTTTTTGAATCATCTAAAATGAAAACCACTTCACCGAATTTATTTAGCATTACCAATTATTTTGCTACTTATACCTGGTTGTTCTCGGACATTTAAATAACCGTCCTTGTCAACTATTATTGCGAATTGACAAAACGATAGTATATCATCATAATTGCATTTTTCGACAGGGTGAATTAACTCGAATTTCTGTTCTCCCACTAACAATACATTGCCCTGCCTACAAAGGATAGAAAAAATAGCAGTAAAAATAAAGGAATTATCGTTTTCATCTAATTATTTACTTACTAACATGTTTCAATGCGAGTTTCTCATAAGGGATGTTGGGATCCTCATTTAATGCGTAATAAATTCTCCGCCTTAAATCTGGGCTTTCTCTTAAATCAGCGTCTTTAAAATAATTTCCCATAATATCGCTTTTATCCTCTATCAAATCTTTTCTATTTGCATAATCCAGGGTAGCCACCACTTCCCAATAACCACTTCCAAAAGATGGTATACGCCGCATTCATCACGAAATACCTCATCAAAAGCTGTTGGAATTAGGACTTCCCCTACGTAAAAATAGATTTTACCTTCTACAAATCTCAGTACCTCAGGAAACTTTAAAAAGCGATAGTTCCCCTAGGAGCTTTAATGATATGCAATGGCAATTGGCTGCCAATTAACTATAATTTTAGCCATAATTAACACATATATGAGACATTTGTCATACATTTGTGTCAAATGAATAGAGAAAAGCTAATTTATAGTGCAGTAAAAGTTTTAAATGAAGACTTTTATGCTCCTTTAGAGCGAGTAGCCGAGGTTGCACAAATCAGTAAGCGGACTTTATATCGATATTTTAAAGATAGAGATGCACTTATAACAGCCTGCTATATCGATATGCTTGAAACCTGGTATATCGCTATGGTTGCTGCATTCAACAGCGATACTGATCCGATCAAACAATTGGAAGCGATGCTATACGCAGCGATCGACAACGGTGTAAAGTATCTTTTCTTACACGCCCTTGAGGAGAGGCAAGTGGATGTAGCAGCGATGGACAAAGAAAAAGTCATTGCCTATGAGCAAGCAAAAGAAAAGTGGTTTGCAATAGTTCCACTGCTGCAGGAGAAACATAGTATAGACAATCGCTTATCTTCCGCCTGGATCAGACATCTCTTTGCAGGTGTGGCCAGAGCAAGTGTGAGGGCATTAAATGCTGGTGATGTTGCTCCGAATGATGTTAAAAAATTTGCCTGGATATCCTTCAGCCGTAGTATAGGAATCGTGTAGTCTTACATATATAATCAACTATGATACAATCTTTTTTGCTAATAGGGCAATCAAATATGGCAGGACGCGGAATTTTGGATTCTGTGCCGCCTATCATCAACGAATCGATAAAGATGCTCCGCAATGGACGCTGGCAGATAATGGCTGAACCCATACACAATGACAGGCCTATGGCTGGTGTGGGGCTAGCATCATCATTTGCGGCCTCCTGGCAGGCGGATCACCGTGGCGAGCAGATAGGCCTTATCCCTTGTGCTGATGGCGGTACCAGCTTAAATGACTGGCAGGTCGGTGGCGCACTATTTGACCATGCTATGTTTCAGGCTAAACTTGCTCAACGTAGCAGCCAATTGACAGGAATATTGTGGCATCAGGGAGAAAATGACTCTTCTGTCGAACTGGCCGCAAAATACGGTGAAAAGTTTGATATAATAATCAATGCGCTACGGAAGCAATTAGGGGTTCCTGATGTTCCTCTGATTATCGGCGCTATAGGCGATTTTTTGCCCAATGGTGTATTTGGAGCGCATTTCAAGGATTACCATTTGGTCAATAGCGACTTAAGAAAATATGCAGCATCGCACAACAATTGTAACTTCGTTTCGGCAAAGGGGTTAACTGCCAACGAAGACCAAATTCATTTTAACGCCCTTTCGCTTAGAAAATTAGGGCTACGATACTATCAGGCATTTTTAAATGCAGCAGATGTGACCGAAGCTTTACCTGACGAAGATGAATTACTCGCGAAAATTTATAGACGTGAACTGTCCTCCAACGAAAAGAAGTTTATTTTAGATGTCAGCTTTGCATCTGGGAAAATCTCGCTAAGTGAATTCCAGAATCAATTGAAATCGATCGATAAATAAAGAAATTTGATCATGTATGCTAATATTCAACATCAAATTAAGCCTGGCACAAAAACCATCTTTATTTTGGTTGGAACCGGCCATGCTTTATAACCCCTTTTTACCCGCTAACCAATAGCCGTGTAAAAAAACATTGCCCTTGGTTTTTTCTTTAATGACTTTTCTAAAGAGTTGGCCAGATTTTGCGCTACCTGTCAACACAAATTTAGCTTCCTGCCAATCCGGAGTATGGATCACAGCTAACTTGCTTTCGCAGTCCTCCTTGCTGAACGAAAAGTTTTTGGGAATTACCAGGCAATTTTCCAAACCCAATAATTTTGGAACGTTTTTGTTCTCTTCATCTAATTCAAAAATGAACATAAATTGATGGTTGTTCTTCTTTAAAACCGGTAGAAAAGAACAGGCAAGTGCTAAGGAGGTTTCATCGCCAAAAATGACAAACCTTTGAGCCGCTTTATCATAATACCTGTTATCCCCTCTTGGCTTATACATCACGATGTTGTCGCCCACTTTTAAATCCGCCATATAACGACTTCCGCAACCTTTACCATTCAAATAAACGACGAATTCAAAAATGCCCTTTTCAATATCTGCATAAGAAACGGTATATCGTCGAGCTTCCGTATCATTAATTCTAAAGTCGATGAACGAACCGACCCCAAGTTGTACGTTTTTTAAATCCCCTTTAAAACAAATCTTCTTAACCGATTTCGATAAGAATACTGTTTCAACAACTTCTGTCAAAGGTAGCTTGGGCGTTAAGAATTCTAAGGTATCAAATAACCATTTTGGTGCACTTGGCATAATATTATATTTTGTTCGAAGCAAAGTACACCAGAATTCAACGTATAAAATAGAACGGAAAAGAGTAGATATTGGATTAATGCTGGTTTTTGCTGCGAAATGTCAAAGCCGTAATTCCTGCAACTTTCACAAACAGTCGTGAAAAATAAGGGTAGTCATCGTATCCTAGTTCGGCTGCAACCTCTTTTACAGATTTATCGGAATGATATAGCAGGCGCTTTGCCTCTAAAATAATACGTTGTTGTATATGATAAGAAACGGAAAAACCTGTTACATGCTTTACGCATTCATTTAGATAAGCAACGGAGATATTCAACGCTTCAGCATAGTCCGCAGGGCGTTTCATGCCCACAAAATTTTGCTCCAGCAATTCCGTAAATGCCTTTTGAACTATTTCAAAACGCGACAATTTCTCTGCCGGTTTTGACTGTTTGAGGAACTGCGACATCAATAGGGCAACCAATGTATTGCAACTGTCTTTCAGCTGCAAATGATACAACTTATCGTCTTTTCTTTCATACAGCTTTCTACATAGAAGGAAGCATGCTTGGATAATAGCTAAATCTGTAGGTGAACATAATGTTAATGGCTCGATAGGTGTATTGCGCTGCAATAATTTCAGATAATCCGCATTCAAATTTTCATTGGATATTGTTAGAATAAATCCACTTATATGTTCGACTTTCAAGGCTCTATGAACCTGATTTGGCGATTGATATATAATTGTTGGCTTATCTATCAAATATTTTTTAAAGTCTATTTCGGTGTGCGAGAGACCACTTTCCTGCAATACAAAAAGGTGATAATCGTGTCGATGCGCATGATTAAACTCCTTACTATCATGAATTTCCGGTGCTATACGAACAACAGCTATTCCATTGTCAAAATTGCTATCCCAGCTTCTGACAGGAATGGATGCACTTTGTTTTTGCATAGATTTTAATCTATTGTTAAATACAAATGTAAAAAATAAATGCCCTATAAATAGTTCAACCGATCTATTTATTTAGAAAAATCCATCAGATATAATAATTTGCCAACGACAATAGAGAACTTGAAAATCGCAGAAGCGAATAAAAATTCATCTGGAGGTTTTTTAAGAAAATTATTCGGTAAGTAAAATAATATTTGCCAAACTCTAACGGAGTCTTAAACATAAGCGCACTATTATGTGCGCTTTTTATATGGGCTGAAAATCATATTCCACTTGATAGTATCAATGGGAGTATTCTAGATTACATCACATCAGTATCACGGTAAAAACAAATTTTAAAAACATTATTTGTAATCATTCTAAATAATATTATATTTGAATAAATAATTTCGGCCGTATCATCGTTACTTATGTGGACATTTGGAAAATTGAGATCTTTTGAAAAACTTTTTAAATCATACTGGTTTAAGGTGTACGATATGTGCTGTTATTATCTCAAAGAGACTGAAATGGCCAAAGATCTAACACAAAACATATTCTTGGATCTTTGGGAGCGTCGTGTCAATTTTGAAAGCAGAGTTGATATGGAAAAGTATTTAACGAGGTGCTCTAAATTTCAAGTGCTTAACTATTTCAGATATGCACGTAGAATTGAACTTTTGGCATTGGAAGATATGCCTGAACAACATACGGCAGATTATCTAAGGCCAGATTTGCAGATGCAATACAAAGAAATTGAGGAACGTATTGAAAGGCAAATGCAAAAATTGTCTGAACCAGCACGTACAGTTTTCTATCTTAGCCGAAGAGAGTATCTCTCCTACAAACAGATAGCTGAACGCCTAGGCATTTCCACTTCAACGGTCGAATATCATATCAGCAATTCCCTTAGAACTTTACGCCGGGAATTGCTTTAATCTAAACTCTTTCCTATTTTTTCTATCTCGGCAATTGTTCGGGCCTACGCATTTTATATTCTGTAGCTGTAATTGCACCCAAAAAAGCAATCACATCCTGTATCTCTTGTTTAGACAATTTGAGCGCTTTCATTTTGGGATCCGTAATCGGCGCCATAGGATCTGCGGCTTTGACTGCCGGTTTAGCGGTATTCATCTGCATTCCACTATTGTAGATGTTTAGTAGCCCCGTAATATTATCAAATAAACCATTGTGCATCCATGGAGCAGTGTTCATAACATCTCTCAATGATGGAGTCCTGAATTTCCCCACATCATTAGGATCTCCTGTCACGTGGTAACGTCCGAGATCTTCATATTTACGTTTGTAGTAAGTGAGCCCGATGTTGTGAAAGTCCTCATCTGTCAAATATTGCCCATAATGACAGTTCATACAGCGTGCCTTGGTGCGAAATAAATGTAATCCTCTTATTTCCTGATCATTCATTTTCCTATAATCACCTTTCAAAAAAAGGTCGAACCGGCTTTGTCTGCTAGTAATAGTACGCTGAAAAGCAGCAAGCGCTTCGGCAATTTGATCAAAAGTAACTTTTTCGCGATTGAATGCTGCCTTAAAAAGTGACCTATATCCCTTATATTGCGCCAGTTTTTTGGGTAGTTTCTTCAGATCCATAGCCATTTCATCATGTGCAGCAATCGGGCTTTTAACCTGCTCTTCTAAGGTAGTGGCCCTACCGTCCCAAAAAAATGTCTTTCTTTCGCGTACATTTAATAATGAAATAGTATTTCTTTTCCCTTCCTGGTGGTCATGTCCTATGGAAGTCGATAGCTTATCAGCCCATGAATTTTGCGGGCTGTGACAACTACTACAGGAGATTTGATTGGATCCCGAAAGCAATGGATCAAAAAACAACATTTTTCCCAATACCACCTTCGGCTGTTCCATTAGCTGAAAATAGGTGGTATCGAAATCTGGTAAGGAAGAAAACTCTTTCCAGCTTGTACCAGAATCAATAGTTGGCCTGGGCCAATTTGAAGTTGGCTGGCTGTATGCCGCTCTTAGGGAGTCCATACCGAACATCGTCCTCTCGACGGCAAACTGTTGATAAGAGGAAAATAAAACTACGAGCAAAATACAAAGCCCTAATACCATACTAATCTGTTTCATTTGAATATATTTTTGCTATACTTTGAGTTAAGGCACCCATTTAAAAAGATAATTCGCAGCACTAGCATTATACCAATCCAATGTCTTATAATATGGATGAACCCAAGCATTTTCAACATGGGGGATATACATAGACAAGCCACTATAGGATCTGATTATTTGACCATTAAATTGTGCTGTATGCGCTTTAAATAATATACTGGATGTTAGTGCTTGTTTCAGTCCGCTCAGATCAGCCTTGGGAAAATTGAGCTGATAAAACTCCAAAAGGTCAAATCCTGCCGTCGGCGAGCCTTCGGCAAAATCCAGACGCTGTACATTATCTCTTTCTAAAACAGACCAAGTAGCACTTTGTAAACGTAGAATCTCGCCTACCTGCGCCGCCAGAATTGGCAATTTTTGATTATCGACCAACGTTATCGTCGCCGACTGATAAAGTCCATTCTGTTGGTTATAGTAATTGTAATAAGCCTGAGCAGCCTGTTTGAGCCCATGGGCTAAATCAGTTTGATATAAATACCTCAACATGGTATGATACGGCATTCCCACGGCGATCACCTCTGCCGGGGATGCCAATATATAATGCGCCTTATCCCTGAGTTGATAAATAACCTCCACACTTGCCATTGAGCAGGCATCAAATACCAAAAAATCCAAATCATCGGGTAGTGCATTTTTTAATGATATAATATCCATTGTCTCTCCGGCGTCATCGCCAAAAGATTTTAGTCTGATCGATGGATCAGGTAACCAAGACGTGGCATGTGACCACAGTATTAGTCCATAGGATTCCGCAGGAGCCAAGGCTTGCATATCTTGAATAACGGATCGCATGACCAAAGGATCTGATGAATTATGTTCGGCGTAAGTTTTCACAATGCGGCTACCAATAGCTGTTCCGGTATCGTAACTTATTTCATAAATGGCAGGGGCAACATTTTTCAAACGCGCATATACCAGCAGTTTACCATCGACATCTTTAAATGCAGACTCCATCTGGTTGATATTGGTGTATGCATCCCCATTCAAGCCGTTATTCGCGGCCATATAGACCATTACTGTTCGTCCTGTGGGATGTGGTAACTCGTCCTTGGCACAGCTTGAAAAAGCGAGTGCTAAGACATAAAGTATAAAATATTTAATGGATCTCATCGTCTTTATTCTAGTTGCTTGTATAAGTTGTTGTCAAAACTTCTTCTCCTTTTTTGCCATAAGCCACAAAATCAATATCAAGTTGACTACCCGACAAACGCACCTCTTTAGCCACGAAATAATGGGTACCAAGATGATCAGCCAGGTAACGCACGTGTGTGCTGGTCGATATATTTTGATTAACACTAAATGGAAAAAATGACAATGCGTTGTGACCTACTGTTACAGCTGTCTGATAACTATTGTTTTCCTTTTTAAAATATGTCCAAAAAACATGAAAAGGTTGTAATGCCTTGGTAGATACATCTCGATTAAAGGGGTCATTCCGACGAAAAGTAGTCAATAAGGAGGATAGTATTGCCGAATTTGTCCATATTGTTGATGCTATTTTAGTTTTATTTTGATCAACGATATCAAGTGCAATTGCTTTTGTTGGATTCAGAAAGTTCTGCTGCCATTTATTGGTATCGTCCAGATTGAAATAGCGGTATTCATCAGCCCATTTCCAGTCTTTAGGGCGTCTAAATAATTGATAGGTTGCTCCCCCTTCTTGTTGGTATACTCCGCCACTACGGTAGCATTGCAGGGTGATCGTATCTTTGGACACGTTCATTACTTTAAAAATATGATCTGTAAGGTCAGAACCTTCTGCCCCGATCCGGTATAATGCACTGATCAATGAACCCGTACTAAATGTGAGCAAGGGTTGTGCGGTACCTTTTCCTATTTCAAAATAGGTTGGCGCAGCATTGGACAGTCCATAGACTGTACGTATGGCAACTGTATTTTTAACAGTATCAAACTTCATGACAATAGGTGTATAGGCCACTTCGCTCAAACTACTTTTGACCATCATGACCCAACCATCTGTTGCATTTTGCAAGCCAGACTTCAGATCAGAAATAAGAGCTGCTTGCCGTTCTTCTGCGTCAGATACCGAACGTGTCAGGTGATCTTTTTCACAGCTAGAAAATAACAGTACTAAAACTCCCCAAACGATTATTTTTATCCTTGTATTCATTTTTAATAGACCGTTTTATAGATGACAGAATCAATGACCTCATGCAAACGATGTAGATCCATTCCCTTATCAAGATAATATTGATGAACCATATTGTACTTCGTTTCCAATTTAGGATTAGCTTTGACAATTGCGGCAATAGCTTGCTTATTGTTCATGACCATCGACTCGACTGATGTCGCAAAATCTTCTTCTGGCGCATAGCCCCCATAAGGTAAGAAAAAACCATCCGCATTGGCCTGTGCAGTATATTTGCTGCTATAGTTAAGTCCGTAATACTCCCCTTGCGATATGCGATCGTACTGATATCCACGACCGTATTTGTGATCTTGCTGATGCGCATGCTCATGATAGATCGTTGCCATCAGCTGCCGCAATGCTGTTTTATTCGTCTTATCAAAATTATTGATGCCACCTATTCCCAAGCGATAAAACTGTGCATTGAGCCCTGCACCAGCCGCTGCTCCGGCAACGGTGATATCGTTAAAATGTACATAGCCCCCCACCATGACAAACTCGATGGGAGTTTCTTTCTCAAAATAGACCGGAAAGTTTTCTTTCAATGGTTTAAGCCAAAAGCCCCGTAATACAATTCGTGTATATTCAAGTGCCTTCTCATAGTTTGGTGGCACAAAAAATGTTGTTCCATCTAAAATACGGGGCGTGTACTCGTAAATTATCTTGACCCCATACGTACGGTAGATGCTGTCACATAATGAATCAAGGCGATTCCATTTGTCGGGAGATTTGCTTTGGACAGCAAAATAATCCACGTAGGATGGCGGTGCTATCGTTTCTTCTTTCTGACAGGCAAGCAGTGTGCAAAATATGCCCAAAAGGAATCGTTTTTTACGTATAAATATGTTCATCATTTCCTGTTTTTCTAGCGCGGATTTAATTCATTTTCCAATACCGGGTTACCAATTCTTGCAGTCAACGGAATTTGTATTGCTTTACGGGGATCATCTGCTGTGAGTACCGCATCGGGTGTTGGACTTGTACGTACCAAACGATGGCTTACAGAAAGCCCCAATCGCTTAATATCATACCAGCGCATGCCCTGACCTAAAAACTCTTTTCGACGTTGGTCAAGTACAAGATCTTCCAGTTCTTCGAGACTAAGGGTACTGGCGTCCAAAATGCTGAATGGTGTAATCCGCTTTTTGCGCAGCTGTTCTACTGTTTCCAGCGCAGCCATCCGGTTAGGTACGGTTTGCTTTAGTAATGCTTCGGCCCGGTTGAGCAGTACTTCTTCATTTGTAAAACATTCGTAACGTGCTACGCCAACATTAGGCTGATTAGGCTGTTGCGCATATTTCACATAGTTGGTAATGCTATCTATTACGGTGCCCCCCGCACTAAAAAGTCCAAAACGGAGATCATTTTTTGGAAATCCATAATACAATTGATGACTCGGATAAAATCCACAGAGTCTAAATCCTGTTGGTCTCGTTAAAAAAGATTCGCTTTGACTAGCCAAAAGAATATTTTTATGTGTGGCTGGATTCATAAATTCCTGCGCAAAATAAGCGATATCATAACTTTTCCAGACTTGTATGTCTGCTGTTAGATCTCGGATCTGCCCTCCTGAAATTTGTAGTGAACGATCGGCATAGGAAATACATTGCTCCCATTTCTCCTGGTAGAGATATAAACGACAAAAGAAGGCGTACACAGAAGCTAGGGAAAAATGATACGGATTGGCGGATAGAAATGTAGCGTTTTTCTCCATCAATTGTTGCCCTTGTTTCATATCAGACTCAATCTGCTCATATACTTGAGCTACAGTCGCCCGATGAAAGCTTGGTTTGCTTTCTGTCGGAACATCAAGTATCAATGGCACACCCGGATCACTACCTGAGGTCTGTACATTGTAATGTTTTGAGAATAGATTCACCAAAGAGAAATAAGCATAGGCCCGTACACATAAAGCTTCGCCTAAAAGGGCCTCTTTTTCTACCGTTTCACCTTGCGTTTTCATCACTTCTGCGATAACGGTATTGGCCAAATAAATCTTTTCATAATAATGCGCATAAGCTGCGGCTGGAGTAGCCCTGACGCCCTCTTCATAATCATCCTCCCAAAGATATAGCGGTACATAGGTAGGAATCAGATTGGCCTGAATCGAACCTGCATAATGGTGATAGTCGTCGGTTAAGATATCAGTAAATAAATCCTGACGCTCTGGATAGGCTTGCGAAAGCAGAGCTCGATAATCGGAAAGGGCACTAAGCTCCACCCGACTGTCGTAGGGCTCGTCTAACACATGCGAACAGGAAATTTGTAGTAGTACGCATAGCAGCAGCAAATAATATAGTTTTCTCATTGCTAAAACAATCTTTCTTATTTCTAAATATTAAAATCCAGCTGTAATTCGTAAAGAATAGCTTACGGGGTTCGGTAGGGCCACACCGGTAAGCAACAATTCGGGATCCATCCCATTGAGCTTTTTACTGCCCCAGTATTTTAAATTATTACCCGATAAACTCAATCGCGCTCTTTTTATTCCACCAACGCTCTTCAGTAGATCTGGTTGCAACTCATACGATAGCATCAATTCAGCAAGCCGCAGCACACTGGCATCAGCTACACGCAGGTCACTCCTATTGTACGCGAGTTCGTCAATCTGCGACACGGTGGCTAAGTGAAGACGTTCGATACTACTCAGGATACCCGGGATATCGGTATAGGATTCATCCCCAGGTCCACGCCAACGATAAGCCAGATCTGCAGGACTAGATACATTATCGCTATAACTACGTGCCGCAATAGGCTGCATAAACACATGATTTCCATGGGAAAAAGTAAAGAATATGCGCATTTCGAATCCTTTATACCCAATTGTATTTGAAAATGAACCTGTACCCAAGGGTTGCCGCGAACCAATATAGCGGATAAGTCCTCGGTCTTGCGCGCTGGGGCTTATACCTTGAACGCTCCGACCATTATTTGAAAAAACAGGCCGCCCATTGAGATCCAACTGGCTGTATTGATAGGCATAGAGGCCTTCAAGGGGGTAACCTTTTAGCGGATAACCATTGGCACGCGTTATCTGTGTCAGTAAGGATGATTGGAGCTCACCATCAGTGACTCTATTGCGTACAAAACCATACACTCCTTGCATATTCCAATGCCAATCTGGCGATGAAAGTAAATTTTTTAAACCGATCGTAATATCAATGCCTGTATTTTTCATGGACGCGAAATTGATTACTTTGGTACCAAATCCTTCTTCGAGCGCGACCGCGGCTTCGCTGATGAGATCTTTATTTTTTCGCTGGTATGCTTCGGCAACAACATCAATTTTATTCCATAGCCCCACTTCTAAGGCTAAATTGCCTATATAATCTTTTTCCCAGCTCAGATTGTACAATTCTGGCGACAGGATGTCTATGATCTGTTCGCTATTGGCATTGTCCAAACGAACTTTTTGAAAGTACTTGGCATAGCGCTGTGGCGATGTTTGATAGGCATTACCACGCAAGGCGTAGCTTCCCCTTAGTTTTAGGTATTGCAACGCACCCGAAGCGAGCAGCGGCTGCATAAATGATTCGCGTTCGACATTCCACGAAAGTCCAAGGCTATAATTAGGCAGAAATTTTGAGCGAGCCCTTTTTCCAAACATATTGCTGGCATCTAAACGTCCGCCTGCTTCCAGATTATAGCGGTTTTTTAAAGCATACTGCGCGGATACATAATAACCGATCAAATATTGATTTTTGAAGGTTTCCTCATAAAGCCGCTCTGCGGTCTGTGCGACTTGCATTAGTGCTAATTCGCTTGGGTTGATGGTGCCACTATCATAGTGTCGGTAGCCAATACCCTTCCTGTAGGTACGATCAGTGCGATCGTGGTTCCATTCGAAGCCCGCTGTAGCATCCAGGGCATGTAAGGCCCAATTCTTCTTGAAGTTGAGTGAATGCCTCATATGATACATCTTACCCCGGTATCGATTGGCATATAAAAATCCACCCTCGGGTAGTATGGTCTGATAATATGCATAGGGATCTGTTGGATCGCGATAGAGCAACTCATTTTCTTCGCGCAGTACATCATTGTAGTCCACTCGATAAGCGTTGGCTACATTGGATTTTTCAGTGACGATATGATCTGTATCTGAATGACTCGCCTGATAAGCTAGCGTTAATTCGTATCGAAGCGTCGGAAGCAGCTGGTAGCTTGGCCGCAATTGAAAACGTATTTCATTACTTTTTAGCTCAGTAAAGTTTTCTTTCAGCTCTTCAATAATATTAAACGGTGCATAATTATTGAGGTAGTATTTATAATTCCCGTCTGCCTGATAAGGGTACATCGCACGGCTGGCACTCATCGCATATATGGCCGGATTGATTTCAAAGTTACGTGTTACGTCAGAATAAAGCGTGCCGCTATTATAAGTACCCGGTGCCAACTGATTGCGTGCACTCAAATTGGCATTGACGTCAATATGAAAAGCATCGGTCACTTGAATACCTGTCTGCAGATTTGCTGTAATCCGATCCATATCATAGCCTATTGCCTGACCGTCGTCTTTGGCATAGCTTCCCGACAGGTAATAGCTAACGCGTTTTTTTCCACCCGAGAACGAAAGGCTATGCTCCTGCAGGATATTATTTCGGAATAATGTACCAAACCAATCTGTATTCACCTGAGCCGAACGGTTGAGTTCCTCATAAGCCTGCTCTTGATTAATTTCCCGTAGGGCATACCGTCTGTAAGCATCCGTAAAAGCTCCGGTCATACTTGGCCAATTGTTATTGGAGAAATAACCCCGGTCAAAAAGTTCTTTATAGAGATCCATTTCCTGTGCAGCGTTCATCCGGTTGTATTTACTTATTGTCGGCTTTTGACCTATTGAGATGGCTGTATTAAAATTTACGGTAGGCTTACTTGCCGGTTTGCCAGTTTTGGTACGGATCGAAATAACACCATTAGCGGCTCTGGTACCATAGAGCGATGTTGCCGCACCATCTTTGAGGATAACGATATCTTCAATATCCTGCGCGTTGAGGCCCGCAATCGCAGACCCGAGCATCGACGCCGGATCACCCGAATACAACTGGCTAACGCTGACGTTTGCTGGCGATGTGATAGGTACGCCATTGAGGACATAGAGGGGTTCCTGATTGGCACTTATGGAGGCATTTCCCCTGATCCGGATTTTTGGAGTTGACCCAAACGTTCCCGACACATTTTGTACGCTGACACCTGCAGCCGCGCCCTGCAACATGCGCGAAACATCAACGTAGCCCGATCGATCTATCGTTGCTTTCTCAACTTGGCTTACGGATCCAGTAAATCGGCTTTTGTCCAATTTTTGATATCCCGTGACAACAACCTGCTCAAGTGACTGCGCATCGGGAGTTAAAATAATTTGTTGTGGTACCCTGTCTGCGGTATATTCTTGTGAGCTATAACCGACGTAAGATAATACAACAATTGATTCAGAGGAGCTGACCAGCAATCGGAATGTTCCATCCTGTGCAGATACAACTCGATTCTTTGTACCCTTTTCCGTAATGGAAACTCCTGACAGCGAAACTCCATTGCCTGTTGTTATACGGGCGGATACACGATATTGTTGGTTATCTCCAATCAATGCTTTTGCACCCAAAGTAGGTGTCCCCGCCTGAACGAGGCTTATACAACAAGGTGCAATATGCAAAGCCCAAAGTATAAATATGCTATTTCTATTCACGTTATTTTTTATTCTATAGAGATTTTGAGTTTTTCACATTTTTGGATAAGCAGGGATTATTATCTCTGCCTATTCTTGATGGAGATGCTGCAAAATCTTAGACGCTCCGATGGGATTGTATCCCATGGCGATGCTTATCCTGTTGAGCAACTCAGTCGTCAGACCCGTCCCATAAATATCTTTCACCGGATTGCTTTCATAAAGCCGCAGCCAATCTTTCACTTCATCCGACTGTAGCTTTTCGCGGATCTGAAGTGCATCATCTTTTGTCTCAATTGTGCGAAGCGAACCAAATACTTTCCATTGCGCATCGCAGAAATAAGTGGTAAAGAACAATTCTTTGTGGTCGATGAAGCTACTCACCGTACTGTCTAAAGCCTGTTCATTTAGCCCAATCGCAAGCTGTACTATCCCTACCTGCTGCCCATTCCCCTGATGTAAGGCAATGACCGAGAAACGGTCTTCCGGCAACGGATCTGCTGATAAGGGGATACTGTCCAATCTTTCCAACGCGAGATACCATAAACTGTCTTTATGCTGTGATGTGCGGATCTTGTACTGTTTACTGACCTCCCATTCTAATGCAATGAGATTTTTCGTTTGTGAAACATCATACAGCCGACCGTGCAGCCATTGCAAGGTGTCATTACGCTGTTGTAGCCTGCTGATTTCACCATCGGCAATAATGAAGGAATAAGGCTTCTCCAATATAGTGGCTTGTTGCTGCGCATTGGATTTACTGCAAATATGCATAAGAAGCAGTATTGGTATATATCGTAATGATCTCATTTCTTTCTATTTTTTTTGCCGCGCCTCCCGAACTAAACAGCTTCAATCTCGCTCGAAACAGCGAAAAACATGCTACTTCTTTATCCAGCTATAATATTTATCGCCTGCGTCTGAACCATGTAATTGTAACCAACCGAGCTCACATAATAATTTAATCGTAGAATAAACCGTCGCCCAGCTTACCAACTGTTTTGTACGAAGTTCCACATACAGGTCATCAATATTTGAAATGATATTTTTCTGCCAAAGATGTTTCATAATATGCACACGCTGAGTTGTCACACGATGCCCATGGCTTGTCAAAGAGGCTATCAATATTTCCATATTCATTTTTCTATATTTTATTTCATCCGGGAAAAACAACTTTAATTTCCCCCGGATGAATAATTTTTAAACAATTACCAATTTCCACCATTCGGTATATCACCGACACCGGCTCCAGGATTTACCTCGCCCGCACCAACGGTAACTTTATACGTAACCAACACCGAGGGCTGCTCTTTTACCTTAGCTGTTATTGTCGCCTCGCCGACATTGCGTGCTGTTACTACGCCTTGCTCATTGACAGAGGCAATAGTTTCTGCCGAACTGGTCCATTGCAACGTATAGGTAGCTCCTTCAGGAGATACGGTCGGTTTAAGCGTCTCTGTCGCCCCTATCTCGAGGGTTCCGGTGGCTTTATCTAGCGTCATTGTAAAGCTTTTGACTGTAACAACCGTGGCTGCCGCAATTTTTTGCGCTTCCCCATTTTCATACACCTGTGCTCGTATATTTGCTGTGCCGGCTGCAACTGCGGTCACCTTGCCATTCTGATCTACCGTAGCAACCGCCTCGTTATCGCTACTCCATGTCAACTGATAAGCACGCGTCACATTAGCAGGAGAAGTTGTTGCTGTTAGCTGTGCTGTATTTGCGACTGCGAGGCTTAAGGTGCCTGGCAATGACAATTGCTGGATTCCGACCTGCGCCGTGTCTTCACTTTTGCTACAAGACATGCCCATCAATAGCATCAGGCAAGCCACTGTATATATTATTTTTTTCATTGTATGTATCCTTTAAAAATATCTTTATTTTATTCTATCCTGCCAATCTAAACGGCGGGATTGCAGGAAATCCCCGCCGCTGAAATATCGTTTGAAAACAACCTATTCGGATGCCTAAGGATAAGGTGTTTCAAAAAACGATTAGGTTAAGGCGCAACTGCCGTGCTGCCACCATATGTAAAGTCGTTCGTCGAATTATTGGTATCTTGTAAAATATTTCCCACTTTTTTACGTTTTACACTCTTACCAAAACGGCCATTATCGGCATTGATACCAGTATACCCTGCATCAATAGTATTGTAAAGCGTATTCCACTCCCAATTGCCAGTCGGACTTAGATTGACGCCATCTGCAATCCAACTATTCGGGAAAGCATAGGTATTGACCACCACCATTGGGTTAGTTCCTGCAGTATCGCCCGGTCTTGGATAAGTTGGTCCATACTTATAGTTTTGCAAAAAGTCAGCTTTTGTCGTACCTAAATAACCGATAGCATAGCTGCGGAAACCTCTATTATGCAACACCCATATTGCTGGTGTATAGCTGAATATAATTTCCAAATTAGCGACCTGCGGATTATCCAGATCATTACCCGCTCCTGGACTATACCATTCAAAATCAGCACCTGAGAGATCCAGACCGCCGGAATGGTCTTGCGCCTGATTAACGAGGCTTATATATCCATTATTTCGCGGAATAGGGTCAGCATTATCACCTATCTGCCAGATCGCATTAATCGCAAAAGCCGTGTCGATAATGGAAGGGGTATATACGCGCTGTGTGGTATTTAAAAAAGAGCCCTCCATAATAACAAGTCCACTTGGATCAACATTTACCGCAGCAGTATTGGTAATTTTGAAGAATTGGTCACGAATACTGGTACCTGAACCCGGGAAATAGATCTCCTCGATTTTTAAATCGGCAAATGGGTTGGCAGAAAGGGTCAACAAAGCAGCCGAATTTGCTGCACTACGGAACGAAGGACCGACTTTCTGAATCGCACTAACACGTGTATTCTTTTCTTTGCCTTTGACATTTTGTTTGATATAACCGGAGATCTCCGCTTCATAAGATCCTTCGGGAAGTTCGGTTGTCAACGAAGTTGTAGACTGTGCATTTACCGTAAAGGTCTCTCCCGTAGCTGTATTTTTAAAAATAGCACGTGCCCCCAAGAGCTCTTTACCTGCCAATTTAGGAGAGAGACTGAAATTTAAATTGTATGTTTTTAGATTGGCTTTTGCCAATGCTTCGGTCTGATCCACCGCTTCGAGCGAAATAACATCTTTCTGACAGGATGTTACTGCCATTGTACTGACGAGCAGGCCTAATGCTGCTAAACGGAATAATTGATTTCTTTTCATTTTTCTATATATATTACTGTTTCAGAAACATACTATCCTTGTGGCATCCGGAATAGTGTTTTTATTTACTTTCTATTAAAATGTTAAATAAGGTCGTATCGGGAAGCTATACCGATCAAAACGGATAGATGAAGCTATTGCAACTTCACCAGCAATTAAACCGGCATTGTGCCCGGAAGTCAGGACAGATCGCTTAGCGTCATTTAGCTGGCTATTTTCAACATAAGTCTCTGTACTACTCGCATATTCTTTACCGCTATACGTGGTACCGCCAATACGTAGCAAACTAAGCTCAATAGCATTAATGTCCTTTGTGAACGCAATGGAAAGCTGATTAATAGCTGGTGTATACCAGTTCCCTTTTACTGCTGGTCCACTCGTAATTCCAGCTGGTGCGTAATCCAACGATTGTAGTATAAAGTTCATGTCTTTATAGCCCTCTTCCGTACGCTTGGCAGCAACCGCCTTGCTATGCGCCTGTCCGTCCCAGTCTTCTTCTTCACCAGCACCAATACCTTTCCATGTAGCACCTACAATTTCAGGAATATTGAAAAGTGATAGTTTGCCAAACTGACCATTATCGACATCTTCCAATGAGGCGACAAACCCATTGGTCGCCCCACCTTTTTGTCCCGTATACACCACTACACCCACTACTTTCTTCTTGCTGTCCAAATCTGTCGACCAACTTCCATCAGCATAATAGAAATCACCAACTTTGGCAACCAGCCTGTTCTCCAGTTTCAACTCGCTTGTGTATCTTTTTCCGGCCTCGGTTTTGATATTCGTCTTGTCAAATTGATAGGTACCTTTGTCTGTATCGACATAAATCGAGATGGTTTCACTGCTCCAGTCGGCAGGAAGCATCGCAATTTGTGCCTGGAATGACTCTCCGGCAGCGAGATTAACATTTTCTACCTTTGTTGTCTGTGTCCAGAGCTGCTCTGCTTCGGTCGACGTAATTTTCAAACGGTCCGCTTCGGTGGCTGCACTAATATCAAGTGTACCATTTACTCCAATCAGCTTGCCATCGGCACGTTGAAATCTGATTTGCTTGATCTGTTGTGCTTCGGCACCTGTCGGCAGGCTTATTTTTAAATCCGCGATGGCCATGACATGTTTGAAATTGAGCTGCGTATTTTCCGCGCCAGCTTTGACACCTTTTAATGGATCTGCTACCAAAATATCATACTTAGCCAAATGCTTGGAAGCTTTACCATCAATCGTTTGGTCAGCTATGGAAACAGGGATTTTTTTAACATCCGCTGTTTCTAGTGTCGCATGCGGATAGTAAGCGTAGAAATCCATGTCCCAATCGGCACTTTGAGCAAGCTCGCCCGAGAAAATGGCATTTTTACCACTATTGGTAATATCGGATGCCGCTTTGATGGAGAAAGCCGTATTGGCATTCTTGGTATCGTTGTTGACCACGCTAAACAAACCGATCTTATCGCCGGTCAACCAGGTCACGCTCAATTTATCATCTTCGGCAGTATGTCCTGTACGGAAGCTTGGACCTCCATTGGCGGCCGTAAATCTGAAATTAACCTGATCCGTCTTTTGCTCTTCGGGAGCTTTGCCTATATCATCTTTTTTACAGGCTGCAAACAGTCCTGTGACCAACAAGGCATAAATCATCGTTGACTTTTTCATTGTTTTAATTAATGTTTGATTATGTATTTTTTTATTTTTTTGAATTGTTGATTTGTGCGCTACTTTACAGGATCAAGCCAATACGTACCTCATAAAAACTGGTCCTGACCTGATCTACATACCAACCCCGCTGCATTCTTGGCTGTAAAAACAAGGCTTTATTATTGAGCAATTGCCACTCCCAGCGCATTGATACTGAAAGCTGTGTATTATTGGTTGACAGGAAACGATAATTGGATAGCTCTGCCTGTGGGGCATGCCTATTAAACAGTCCGTATTGAATGGTATTATTTGCGCTGAGCTGACCAAAGGTATTCTCGATATTGATCCCCGAAGAAAGAGACTGATCGAAAGTTCCCTCCAGTAATACTTGTGTCATGTGTTTTCGGCCCAACCAGGACATACCCAGCTGCGTACCATAGCGCAAACGCTCGTAGTTCATATAGCGCGCCGGATCAAAATAGTCCGCCTCATTTTTTGTATACACAAAAGCAGGTTTAATATGCCAACGCTTTTGTGCCCCCTTTTCATAAGTCCCTTCAACCGCTATCTGCGTATTATTTTCCCGGTAATAAGGTGCCATACCCATCGTTGTTCGATTGGTCGTTACACCAACAATCTCCTGTAATGAACTTGCAATCAATGCCTCTGATCCAATGCGATGCCGATAGGTGTATTTCACCTGCGCTAACCAACTTTGATCGTACTTTTTATCAATCCAACCTGCCCGTGCCTCTATAAGATCCTCTTTCCGATTGAGGATATCATTAAGTGCAGAGGCCGATCTTACTCCGTTTAGATCACCGCTATCTCCGCCACTGGCACCAATACTTTTGTTCAGGTTATCAAATCGGTAACCCAGATGACCTATCCACCCCCTATGCCCGCTGGGATAGATATCCAGCCCCAAAGTCCAAGTTTTGGCTGTATATGAATAGGAAGATGAGTTGACGGGTGAAAACGCTGTGGCCAAGCCTGTCATATTATAAAGTGGGGTTGTAATTCTCAACCGTTCATCAGACAGCATGGAAATTGTATGCGCCTGCTTATAAGCGGCAAACCCTGTTGATAATCCGATGGTATATTGCTCGTTGAAACGGTATCCCACTCCCAATTCCACTTGCATATCGCTAATCCGATTGCGAGGACGAGGGTCTTTTTGCCGATACTCTTGCTGATTGCGAATCGAAGCTTCGATTCCCCATAGATAATTGCCTTTATTTTGGGTATAGCCGCCTGAAAAAATATACGTCTCTCCTTTTTGATCTGCCGGTCCTAAGGTATCTGCGATGATATAGGGATAAACGCGCTCATAATCAGAAGTTAGATTCATATTGATCCCCTTATGTTGGGTATTTTCGTAGGATGCTTTCCCCCAGGCTCTAGTATTTTCCTTTGGTGCAAGCAAAGAAGAAATGTCTAATCCATAGCGCGTATGCCCTTTGCCTAGCTGTTGCACAAGAGCTTTATCCTGTTTTTCCTCTCCTACGTTAACAGCCATTTCAGTACGGGAAAAATCCCATAAATAAAATTTCAAAGCTGGATTCAGATCTTGGCTTAGCTGTAGTTCAAGCGTGGGCGAATAGCGCTGAAAGCTCCGATTTAACAAATCGTTCCTGGTACTGTCTTGTGCGTAAACAACTTGTAAACAACCAAATCCAATGGTTAACATGAATATCCGTTTCATGGTTTGCTCCTTTCTAGAGGCAGTTTACCTTCAACCTCTGGGTTAATCATATTTTGGGCTGTAGAAATATTGTTCAGATAGCAAGACACCGGAAAACTGACTGTCTCACCATTTTCGGTATAATGCAATTGAGCCGTAAAACGCATCTTATTATAGTAGCCGACTTTAAATCTGATACCTGCTTTGATGTCTTGAATGCTATACGTTAGCATTTCATTCCAACGATTTTGATCCTCCATGCTCAGCTCGGCATCTGTAAAACTGATAGCTGCATTGCCTGGCAATTGCAATTTGCTTGTATCCACGACGAAGGAAAGATGCGTGTACTGGAGCTCTCCGAATTTGTCTGTACAAGCCACTAAACTGAGCAATAGATACAAGCAAAAGGATAAGATATAGGGGTATTTCATAGTATTGATAGCGATTAAAGTTTAAGTTTGAGTTCCATGCCGAAATAAGGCGCCGTACTTGCATCTTTGACCCGCACCCCTTGATAATTGTTGTAATGCGGGGTGATATCGGCAAAATTGAGGACAAAGAGCGAAAGCCTTAGCCATTTGCCAAAATCTTTACTTCCTCTGAAATGTAAAGTGGTCAAAGATTTATTGTCCAAGTAAATTCCAGAATACTCGTCAGGATAGAACAAATATTGTAGGTATCGATGTGATTTATCTGCTTCTGTATAAGGGTGCAATACATTATCCGTCGTCAGATAATAGGACGGATATTCTGGATTGTTTGCGTACTGGTCATTCTTTCCCTTCCAGTAGGTTTCGGCTGTCAACGACAAGGTCAAACCATGCTGTTTGATATAAGTATCTGCTGTAAAACTAGTGCTCGTCCGACTACGGTCGAAACCATCCTGCCAATTGGGATAATAAGCGGCATAATTGTCAAAAACAATAACACCATCAACAACAGGATTATTTCGGCTACTGCCTAAAAACCACATGGGCAGGCTATTTTGGTAGCCATTTTTAAAATATGCACCATTCAGTGTAAACCTCGTCGCAATCCCCGGATAACGGGGTGTAGTGAACGTAAATTCCATTCCTTGTTTTGAAAGCTGACTACCATTGGTACGTCTGGTCACACCACGAAATACGGTTCGTTCTTCGTAAGGCATATTGGTCAGATCTGGTCTTTGTCCATAAGTAGGTACATTGAGCATGCCGTAATATTGGTAATAGTACGCTTTGGGTTCATCCATGCTACGAAAACCATTTGTGAGCAACTCGTCGAAAAGGGTGACAGAGAACAAGTGCCCTTTCCACTCCGCATCTACCCGTAAATCTTTCTTCTTGTTTCGCGTATAGGATAGATTATAATTGACGCGATCTTCGATGTAGGTGCGCAATTGGCTGTAACTATATTCGGGTTTGACATTATTATGCTTAAACTCGACAAAATCCTGATAAACAATATCCGGGTAAAGCATAGACATGGTCGGCATCTTACTGAGCCATCCAATCCCCCCCGTGAGGGTAAAATTCAGCGGAGATCCCTGTACTCGGATAGCGGGAAGTGCCAACTGGATATTGACACGCGGATCATTATAAATCTTGCCATTTAGGCTATACGCTTTATCCAGATTAAGCATCATCCCACCTCGCAATCCAGCCTGTATATGCAGTTGGCTGCCCGCGATTTTGGGAAGACTTATTCTATCTTCGACATAATAAGAAAAGTGCTGGTTAGCCGGAATACGATCGAATCGATAAGGACGTACGCCAAAGCTATTGTTGATCGGACGAGCGATATCAAATAGCTGACCGGCACCATAGTTTTTGTCCATGCGCCATTCTGTTCCAATTTGGCCATTGTGCGTTAGAAATCCGGTATGAAAGGCTAGGTCTCCGCGTAATGTAGCAAATGCATTGAAAGGCCGGCCGTCTACTTCATGTGTTGCCTTATATTTTCCCGGTAAGACAATAGCCTCGGAAACACCAGGTGTCAGCGAAAGAGGGATGATACCACGTTCTTGTGTATTATTGGGGTACATTTCCCGGTATATATAATCGATGGAATATTTTAGATTGGCATTGAATTCTATTTGTCTTAGTATTTTCTTTGGTTGCTTTAATGACAACCGCGAACTGAATCCCATTGATTTATAGGATAGTCTGTATTTTCCCTGCTCTAAAAACAGATCCCCCGCAAGCTGTTCGGCATCTTGTTTCCAATCATCAAACTGACCTGTATAATCTGCGGACAAACGCCAACGTAACTGTTTTTCGTCTTTTTTACCCCAATACTTTTCAGCACGCAACGAAGCGGTGTAACGATCATAATTTTCTAAGGGATTGACAGGATTTCTTTTACCATCGAGGTAAGTGAAGTCCCCTACAACAAGCCAGTTCTTGGCCAATTTTACACCTTTGGAAAGTGCGAAGAGTTTAGAAAACTGATCGAGTTTAAAACGTGCTTCTAAAGGAAGAGGTTGTAATAATCGGTCAATTTTGACAACACCACTGGTGAGATCTCCATAACGCACAGAAGGAATACCTCTTATAATTTCAACCTTTTCAATATTGTCGGTAATAATACCACGCATATCCATACCCGCATTGACATATTGTTTGCCCCCCTGATCAGTCCCAGATATGGCCACATTCATCGCCTGTAAATTAGCATCCGTACTGATAGGCATATCATCAATCACAAATAGCGTTCCTAGCGAGGAAATGGCATAATCAGCACCAACCGGCGCATTAGCCTCACGCAGACGAATCAGATTGGGCGCATTCAAAGATGGTGGGACAGACTGCCCACCCGGCAAGAGCGAAAGCAAATCTGTCAAACTTGTTGCCTGCATATGCTCAATGGCTTCCCGCTTGATGACGGAAGATGTCGCCATACCCTTCTGTTCCATCGCAGTCACATTAATTTCCTCGACAAGTCTGTTTTCAGATTTTAAAACCATCGTAATATCCTGATTGGACTGCAGGTTGAGCTCTTTACGATCGGACAAATATCCAATATAGGATGCTTGCAAGATGTACTGTCCTTTCGCTACGGCTACAAATACAAAGCGACCGTCACTCCCGGCTACTGTCCGGTAGACATGAGAGGTATCTCTTTTTGACCTTAACTGTAAAGTGGTATAACCCAAAGCCAGCGTACTCCCTGATTCAATAACTCTTCCCTCAATGCTTACCTGCTTAACACTGGGATCTGACTTTGTTAATCTTCTGATAATGATATCTTGTTTATTGATTGTAAACCGTAAATCGCTTTGACGCTCCACATCATTTAACAATTGACGAACGGTGCCAGACTGGTTCGTTAACTTTATCTTCTTCTCAAGGGAATTTCCAAGATCACTATAAATGAAATTAACTTTAGATTTGCTTTCAAGCTCTGCGAGCAGCGATTTAACTGCTATTTCTTTGGCCGAAATCTGAATAGACTGACCTAATCCAACGAATGGAACTAGCAATAAAATCATCATAAGGTAGTTTGTTAAAAACCTTATGACCATGTGGTTGTACATATTAATTTTATTTAGATTAATTATAATTATAAGGTCAAAAAAAGGAGACTGCCAGATTAATGACAGACTCCTTACCTACTACCTATCTACCAAAATATTTTTTTCTTGTTGTTTAAAGGTTAGTCCAGTACTTTCTCCTAAAAGAAATAAAACGCGAGCAAGTGGCATATTTTCAAATTTTCCGGTCACTGGCAGATTCAACAATGAGCTGTCCTTGATTTTGAAAGAAATCTGATACCGGTCTTCAAGCTGAGCCAGCGCGTCAACCAACTGCGTTTGCGAGAAGTTTAATTTACCTGCTGTCCACTGCCCGATATTCGCTACATCATATTGTTCGAAAGCTTCTAACTTGTTATCGACTTTATTATACCGTAGCCTATCGCCGGGCTGCATTCTTTGCAAGAAACCTTTTTGATCCGAGAACTCCACAGCCCCTTCTTTAAGCGCAACGGTTACCGTATGCTGACCTAAACGGTTGCTAACATCGAATGCCGTTCCCAAGACTTTTATTTGCGCACCATCGCTCTGTAAATAGAAGGGTTTGCTCGGATCTTTAGCAACCTGTAAAAAAGCATGCCCATATTCAAGTGATATCCGTCGCTCGTCTAAAACAAACTGTTTTGGATAAATTAACTTACTTCCACCCTCAACCCATATTTCTGTATGATCACTGAGTTTGAGATTGACACTTTTTCCTTTCGGAACTTCCAAAGTCAACAATTGTTGTTCAAATACAACAGCACTTTGATCTTCCATCTGTAGTAGATAAATACTTCCTAGGGACGTTAATAACAATAGCGGCAATACAACACGTGTTCCCCACCACCACAATTTGATCTGGCGTATTCCTTCCTCAGTGCGCATCATAAAATTGCGCCATAACTCTGCTGAATTTGTAGCACTTGCTGTCTGTACTTGATCATATATCAAATCCGCATTTGTGTCTTCAAAAAGGTTATCCTCTTTTTCAAGCCACTGCTCGACCAAAAGGCATTCCTCTTCGGACGCACGTCCTTCGACATACTTCTTTAACAGTTTCGGACTTATTTTCTCCATACTTATATATAGCATAAACAGCCTCCAACCCCAGTCAAGAAATCACTTATTTTCGATAAAAACCGATAACACCCTTATTTACAGTGAAATAAATTTTAACAAAAAAAAAACATTTATTGAAGTAAGTATGTGTTATTTTAGTCAATCAAAAGGTGAACACTAAATTGACATATAACTCAAATATTGCAGTCGTTATAGTACAAAGTTTCCTTTTTTAGATGTGTATTCAGTTAAATTCAAGCAACCAACACATCCAAAATCATTAACTCATATCTCCTTTAAGACAAAAAGAAAATCATCCGATAAGTCCATATTTAAATTATTCCTTTTGACGGACATATTGCTCCTTCTAGTGGTTGTTCGGATAAAAAGATCACTATTATATTTATAATGGATTAATAATGGTATAGAATGTATCAAAAAAAGAACCGCATATGGAATGGGAATATGCAAATCAGTCACGTGCTATATCGTGTCGATGACCTTCATAAAGCTGTAAAATCAATGGAAAATGCGGGATTTATCGTGGAATATGGTACCAAACCTGAAAAGGCTTATAATGCTATAATATGGTTTGAAGAAGGTATTTTTATAGAATTGTTCAAAAATTCGGAGTTAGCATCCTGGGTAAAATGGATTATGAAACTATTTGGTTATCAATCTATTTTGAAGCGAATTAAAAAATGGGAAGAAATTGAAACAGGATGGTGCGAATGGTCCCTAGAAACAAAACTTGTAAACCTAAATGATCAAAAAAAGTTGCTACGTACAAAAAAGATTCCTTTTAAATTTCATAAAGCTAAAAGAACGGATATAACAGAAAAAAAGCTTAAGTGGGAATTACTCATCCCCCATTCAATCGATTTTCCCTTCTTGATGTCGACATATACACCCAATCCTCGTCCACCGAAAATTAATCATCCTAATGGTATTAAAGGAATTTCGAAATTGATAGTTGGTAAAAAGAATTTAGATGTGAATTTATTGCAACATTTATTGGAAGAATCAAATGAGCTAGAATTGGTAGAAGGTAGTAAAGGCCTTCAGGGTATTGAATTCGTAGACAGCACTTTAAATATGAAGTCAATACTATTTAACCAATAATCATCACATACCCTCACTGTAATACATTTTCGAATTTAAAATAAAAACACTTAGATATTAGTTTGATTTCATTAATTCATCATTTTATTACAACTAACTATAATAAAAATAATTTATTATAGTTAGTTGAAAGATCACTGAAGGGTCTCCGCCCATAGATGACCTTTTGCCTATGAACAAGCAAAAGAAAAGTAGTTTGCTATAGTTCACCGGCAGCAGGCGTAACCTATTATAGACTATCGCTTGTCCTCGCATCATCATGGCCTCCTGGCATGCGACTCATAATGGCGAGGAGATCGGCCTTCTCCCTTGTGCTGATGTTAACTACTATTTCTTCCCCAAAATCCCAAGTCACTACAACAGGCAAACTCGCATCAAATGGTTCAAGGTTTTCTTTAACAAATTCCGCAGAATTTAAAAAGGGGTGCTAAAATAACGTTTATATCGGAAAAAAGGCCGGAGTAATCCAGCCCTGATAAATATTTTACCATATTTTAAACACTAAAAAAAGACAATTCCTGACGTATTACGGATAAACTTTCCAATATCGACTAAAAGAATAATTGCTTTTCTATCTTCCACCACCGGGTCCTAGGTTTCCGCCCAAATTATTGACCATGGCTGATAATGTAAACGATGATGTAACCGTTGGATTGCTAAATTTTCCACCCAAGTATAGTCCGTTAAACGCATTGGCATCGGCAACTGAAGATACACTTACCGCCTTGTAGGACGCTCCTACTGAAAAGCTTCCATTGGAGACTAGTAATGTTGAAAAAGAAACAGGCGATTTAAATGTTAATACCTCATTATTATCCTTGTCAAGAACACTATAGATCTGGCTGGCAGTGCCGCCACTCAAAATAGCCGAAGGCTGTGTAGAAACACTTGCCGTTGGGGAACTTGTGGATCCGCCCACGCCGATCATAAGTCCGCCGGTAATCTTAAAGGTGTTGTTATCACAATCGAACCCTTCTTCTGGACTCTTTGCACCGATCGCAAAAATATGTCCTCCAGTAATAGTCATCGTTCCATTTGAATCTATGCCATCGTTTGTGGTACTATAGGCCACGATTGTTCCTCCATTGATATAAATTGCTTTCCCGGCGTTGATAGCATCATCAATAGCTTTGATGTAAATTTCACCATTATTGATGCTGAGGGCCGCCTTGCTTTCAATTCCCTCCCCTCCTGATCCAGTGGTTTCGATATTTATTTTTCCGCCATTTATAATTACATCCGGTATTATTGTCGCGTCTCCATCCTCGTAGGAAGCGACAATCCCGTCGTCAGCAACTTTTAAGGTGATTTCGCCTCCATTGACGATAATCCTTCCTTTTTCAGCTTCAATACCATCGGAACTTGCCACGATATTTAATTTCCCGCCATCAATATAAATGCCGTCGTTACTGTGTAAGCCATCCGAAATAGCATCCAAAACTTGAATATTACCGTCCACAATCCGTATATAATCGTCGCTGGCTATGGCATGTTTGGTTTTGCCAGAAATAGTTAGTGTGCCGGCCCCTGAAAATATCAATTGACCTTCACTGAAAATGGTGCCTTTTTGATCTTCAATGGATGTCGCATACGTAGCCGCATCTGTAAGCTTGTTTTCTGTCCCGTCCGCAAGTACAATAAATGCTCTTTTTCCCGACTGAATATTGATTGCAGGCCCGTCGTTATTTGTAATAGAGACCGCATTTAAGGTGACCTTGAATTTTTTATCTGAATAGACCTTGAATGAACCACTTGTTGTTGATCCTGTAAGCTCATAGGCAACACCGCTTGCTGAAGAGTTTACAACAACATCAGCTCCAGATTGGGTAACAGTAACCCCGGAAGCTGGATTTTCTATAGTAGCGGAATTGCCATCGAAGTTTATCTTTACAGTACTGTTGAAAGTGGAGTTTGCAACAAGATCATCGTCGTCTGCTCCAGTCTCCTGGCTCCCTTCAACCGGACCACTTTTTGATGTCGAACTAATGTTTATCGCTGTACCGGTTTCGATAACCTCCCCTGACTCCGATTCTGTTTTTTCATCTTTTGAACATGAAGCTATGGAGGCCCCCACCATCAGGACCATTCCATAAAATATTACTTTCCTTAACATAAGTTTACTTTTTTTATCAATTCAAAGCTAACAACAACTAATGTTAATGAATATTAAGCAGTGTAAATTAGATTAAAATTATGTTAATTAAATATTAAATTAACACTCTAACCGCTCAAAGGTTGGGAATATTCATACCTTAATGTTAACCAGTTTTGGACTTCGATCTAAATCATAAATCGCAAGATTAGTTGGATACTCTCGGGTACTGTTATTTTACCTCTACCGGATCCTTATTAAAATCAAGAGAATTTTGGATTTCGTTTCGCCCCTTTTTTCAAACAAGTCAGGATGTGGCAGGCTTAAATTAATCGATCGTCACCTTTCTTCTTTAGAGCAATAGCTTTAATCCCATAGAAATATTACGCCCCGGTAATGGAGCTAGATATTTGAGTATGGAATTTTGCGGACGTGCTTCAACATTCAATAGATTATTTCCGGAAATAAAATAGACAAATTCATATTTTTTTAGATTCACCTTGTAACCTAATTGACCAGATAGCAAGGAATAGGCTGGCATAGGTGGTTCAATATTGATATTTTTACCTAAATAACGCTGTTTCAGATACCGGTCGAAATTGGCGTTCCCAAAAAACTTTTTATATTGAAGTAACGCGGATATTCCATATCTACTGGTAGGTAAATTGGGCATATAGTCTCCTTCGGCCCATTTGCGCATACTATCATCTGATGTATTTATATTTTTGACGAGATCGGCGAACCCATTTAATGTGAGATGACAATCAGCTGCCAATGCATAAGTATAACCTCCTTCCAACTCCCAACCCTGAATTTCGGTGTCTGAAGCACGCCATTCCTTGACCAAAAAACCACCAGAACGGGAAATGCCTGTATGGGCCAAATAGAGATAATTTTTAAAGAAGCTGCGGTAATGCGTCGCTGACAGCTTTAATCCAGCATATTTTATCCCTCCGGATAACTCATAGGAATTTGAGCTTTCCTTGTTAAGTCGATCATCTCCATTTTCTTCTACCAGGATAGCGAAATGGTCATTCCCTGCATAAAGTTCATTGACCCCGGGTGCACGTTCTGCGTGTGAAAATGTAGCCTGTAAATAGGCAATGTCAAAAATCGAATAGTTGATATCTCCCGAAAAGTGGTTTAAGCTAAAATCCCGAGCCGAAAGCTGTCCCCCGGCCATCCCCCGGCTCCGCTGGTAGGTAGGATCGCTCAAAGTACGTCGGGCAACCCAGTCATGCCGGTAGCCCATATGAAGGGCAACTGGATTAAGTTCTATTGTCTGCAACGTAAAGATCCCTCCTTCCCGACTCAGATTATTGGGTACATACCGCCGATCCCCCTCGCCCTTTAAGGCTACAAATGAAAAATCAAATCCACTCGTCCCAGACCAAAAACGGGTAAACTGCTGCGATACCTCCGATCGAAGCGCGTGACGCTCACTATCGAACTTATTGACACGATACCTGCCCAAGAGCTCCCGGTCGTCCGACAGCTCACCGCGGTAATTAAATTTAATCTCCGAGATCAACTGTGTTCTTGGCTTAAAAGCAGATTCTAACTGCCAGGCATAGGAATAAGTGCGCGTATTGATCGATTCATATATGGGGGTCCAAACTGTGCTGTGGCTATGGACAGGCTTGTTGCGCTGTGCAAACCCGGGAATACCATAATAGCTTTCAAGAGCGTAAAGCCCTAGACCTACCCGAAAGTTGTCTCTGATATAGCTGGCTCCTGCATTGACAGCGCTTCTCTCAGCATGACTATTGGGCATCACTCCTCGTTTGACAGGCACGTAATCTGTAATCCCATGAACGACTTCGGTGTACAACGGTGTGTTGGGATCCTGCCCAGCGATATATTTGTCATTTTGAGGGTTTAGGACTTTTGCTCCATTGATAAATGAATAATCTTCAAAGGTATAGAGGTCGGCCTCCGATAAACCCCACTTTGGATCGCCCATATTATTGAGCACAAACTGGCTTAAATAGGGATATAGCGTCAGATTTCGAATCGTCTCGCGATCGACATTTACCTGTGCCATTGCGGCTGTCAAATGATCGATCTTAGGATCATAAGCAATAGCCGCCTTTGTATTGCCCGGAATCCTGAGGTTTCCGTGCGTGAGCCTCATTGCGCCAATATGTCCCACCCAGTATTTTCCAAGGTTTGCATTGAAGGCCAGCGACTGGCTATTGCCACTATTGGTTCCTAACTCCGCACTGGCCCGGCCTGCAATCTTATTTGGCAGACGGGTCATAGGAATGGTGTTATCCTTGAGATTGACCGCTCCACCGATCGCCTTTCCTCCGAATAACACAGTAGCAGCACCCTTGTAAAGGTCTATTTCGCGTAGATTTTCCATATCGAAATTGGGATTTAGGTTGGGACTGATTCCCGACAAATCATTGACCGAAAGACCATTTGAAAGAACACCTACCCTGCTACCACTTAGACTGCGTATCATGGGCATGCCAGAATTGGGACCGAAAGAAGCGTTTTGTATCCCGGAAATATGACTTAATGTTTCACCGAGCGTTTGCGCCTGAATACGATCGATCTGATTTCGATCGAGCCTCTTCTTTTGCCCATGACTCGGCACAAAGCCTGTTGTCTCCACGGTGGGAAGCGTATAGCTTCGCAACGTATCCACTGACGGTTTGCGCTGTGCTTGCGCAGTTTTTGCGCTAGTTAACATCACTAGAGATGCTAAAAAAACTTTATTCTGATACCGTAACATAGTGTAGCCTATTCCTGTTTGAGTTGCAAAAATAAAAAAGATAATATTAAATGCAATCATGTTGCATTAATAATTTACAATTACTACCTTCGTCAAAATTTTACACCATATGAAGTACATCAACACACACATCGCTCTAGCGGGAGCGCTGATTCTGATGCTCGGATCGGCATCATCCTGTAAAAAAGAAACAGCAGGTATTCCAACTGAAATCTCACTTTCGTTACCATCGCAGGTCAGTCTACGCTACGGCGAAACACAGGAAATTAATCTGCCGAAAGACCTATCTGCAAGTACAGGACTTACATTCAGTTTTGACTTTTCCCAGACTGCAGACATCAATTTAGGCAACGGGAGTAAACTCAGTGACAAACTGAACCAAGCCATCAAATACGATAGCGAAAAACAAAGCATACGGATTAACAGCGCCCTACTCTATCCCAACGGAGCCCAATCGAGCAGCGCACGCATTCCCGATGATTATAAAGTCACCGTGATAGCCAAAGAATCTCATGGCACAGTGGTCGGGAAAGAAAATTTTTCAATCAAGATAACGGCTGGAACAATTGCTATCAAAGGTCTAAAAAGCGGCGGCGAGTTACCTTATTCGTATGTATTGTATGGCGACCAATCTACTGATTTTGAAATAGATCCTCTTGGCCTACCGATTACTGGCGCTAGTTTTCACTTGGCAAAAAAGGATGGCCAGGAAAATATCGCTTCAATAGCAGATACACATATCAAGTTATCAAAAGATGCCGGCGATCCGGAAAAAAAGGCTGAAAGGTCGTTCGAACTGACTCCCGAACTTAGAAAAGATGGTTTTCCTGTGGCTTCCACAACTTTTAGGGTCATTCTGATTCCACAAATAAAGTTCTTATTTGGACAATATTATCCCGATCTAAACCTGACAATCGACTTTAGTCTGATACACATCGGTCTTTCAAATGGTTATGTATCTGCCGCACCAACACTATATCCCGAAAAATATAAATCTGCATTTGAACTGGATTCAATACAAAAAGATGGGCAGCCATTTACAGATAGCGAAAAGCTGTTTAGCGTAAATGCCCAAACAGGTACAGTTTCCGTGAAAAAAAGTGATAGTTTGAAAGCTGGCAGCTATAAGGTAACCATAAAGGCACTGACGACCACAGGGCTTGAATTTACGGCTAACCTCACTTTAGCAATGTCTGAAGGATAATCGAAATACCCTGGTTACAGTGATTATTCCATCGCTGTAACCTTTTTCTATCGGAGGAAGTTCATTTCAATTTTGCTTTTTAGATGGAGAAATAATCTGCGTTTGCCACAGCCTGCCTTCGACGTGTCGGACAAACAATCAATACCTCTGTCCGAAAATCGGTCAACCTCATGTTCTGATCATTAAAACAATAAGTTTTCATTAAATTTATATATCAAATCGAATCCCAATTTATAGCAAAGCAGTTTTAACAAAAGGCCGTAAATGGTGGCTACATGAAGGCCCCAGACTATTGATAAAGCAGAGATTTTATAGAGGATAAGCTGATAACCTCAACAGACAATAGCATGTCTAAAAATTTCTGATAAACGAAATACCTTCGCCGCCAGTGAAACTCTATGAATATCGTTTTGAGGGAACTGAAAGATCTGCGATCAGCAGTTATTGATAGATTAAACATAAAATTATAATTTATGCAGGTCGTGAAATCGGATAGAGACCATATAGAAATCATATTGAAAGAAATTTCTGTAAAGGACGCTAAGTCATTTTACAGGTTGTACGTTGGAGTTGAACCAAACATTCCGGCTCAGACAACTTGAAAAGAAGTTTATTTTAGATGTCAGCTTTGCATCTGGAAAAATCTCGCTAAGTGAATTCCAGAATCAACTAAAATTGATCAATAAATAATTCAGATTTCATGTTATACGTCGAATGGGAATCTTATCGAAATCTCCCCTGCCCGGTTCAAAAGGCAGAGCCAAGGCAACTTTGGTGTTAGCTCATTTCAGGAGGAACATTTTTTAATAAAGGCCGAGGACATGAATCCCGGCCTTTATTACTACTAAAACAAACTAACTTAACCTTTTTATGAACGTAATTAGGGAATGATTGGTTCAATTTTTCTAAAAAAAAGGGCAATCTTCCGATTACCCTCTAACTAAATTATAAACAGACCCTCAATAGATCGGAATATACCATTTAAACACCTAGTAGCTAAACTTCGGTTTAAAATGGCCAGGCATTAAATCTGGCCATATATTTAAATAACCGAAACGAAACTTCCTAAATTGAATCGATTGTCAATAAATAGACAAATGCGTTAAGACATTGGTTTGATAAAAATGAAAAAAGCCTTGGGCGGAGAACCCAAGGCTTTAGCCATTATTAACCTATTTTTGAAAAGTAATTATAATACAATATTTATTGCGCTTTAGTTTGATTAAAATAAAATAAAGGGATATTTTACAGTGAAAACTCCATAATTCCCCCAATCTCTCTCGAGTGCTCTTTTCACAAATATTTTTTAGACGAAACAGCATTGGTTTTGATATTGTTATCTCTTATAGTTTATAAAATGTCGCGCGTTTGATTGTTGAATCATCAAAAGCATGGATAACAAATTCTAAAAAATATTACTATGTCCTTATTTTCAAACGATTTGAGTAAAGAATCTGTATTTGACGGAATTGGTTACGAACCTTCTTTTTTTTCAAGAAAAACGATGGTTACGACCAAAACAAATTACAGCAAAAAAAAGTACAGTGATGTCAACAAAGATACCCGGAAAAAGATTCTCGTGCTTTGTACCGAGGAGCGGTATATGACGATGAAAAATGGAAAGAAGTTTTCAACGGGTAATCATCCGGTCGAAACCTTGGTTCCCATTCTTCATCTCGAACAGGCTGGATTTGAGGTTGACTTCTATACAGCAACTGGTGCTTCTGTAAAATTTGAAATGTGGGCTATGCCGTATGAAGATGAAAACATCGGTAAAATCCTCGACAAGTATAATACGCAATTCTCAAACCCGCACAGCCTCAGGGATTTTATAGCTGACACGAATAAGGCATACGTTGACTACGTTGCCGTTTTTATCCCAGGCGGGCATGGTGCAATGCTGGGACTACCTGAAAATAATGATGTAAAAGAACTTATCAAATGGGTAGTAGCTGAAGATAAATATCTATTGGCAATCTGCCATGGTCCGGCAGCGCTCTTAAGCGCAGCAGATTGTGGAGACACCGAGTTTCCGTTTAAGGGGTATCAGATCAATTCGTTTCCTGATGAAATGGATAGGACTTTGCCAGAAAGTGGATATCAGCCCGGAGAGATGCCCTGGTTTTACGGCGAAAAACTCAAACAACTTGGCGTTGAAATTTTGAATAAAAAAATTGCAGGCGATTGT
The DNA here is from genome assembly GCA_031286695.1 of Sphingobacterium sp. Classification (GTDB taxonomy): domain Bacteria; phylum Bacteroidota; class Bacteroidia; order Sphingobacteriales; family Sphingobacteriaceae; genus Sphingobacterium. Next base: position 415,618 of record JAITTY010000005.1, read on the forward strand.
CACGTTGATAGAAAACTGATTACTGCAGATAGCCCATTAGCGGCTGATAAATTCGGGAAGCTCTGTGCAGATGAACTTCTAGCCTATGAAAAATCAAAAGCGGAAAATGGATAGGCAGCGGCAGCAATGCGGATCATATCAAAGTCTTGCCAAGGCTTCAAAATTTGAACTATTATAGGAAGAACTAATAAATATTTCAGTCTATGACAAAAACTAAATTATATAAAGACATTCCGGTTACTTTAACAACGGAAACAGAACAATTATTTGATTTTGAATTAGTTGAAAGTGGTCAGCTGGGCCAATATGCCAAAATATCCTCTCAAGGACACGAACTCATTATAGGTGAGGATCTAGGTTATCTGGACGGCGATATGCCCGAGAAATGGAGACAACCTGCTGTTCAAAAACTACTTGCTTTAGTGAGGGATGATAACAAAACAATCGGTGATTTAAATTAATTTTTTCAAATAAAAGGTTCCCCATTAATCGATAAGGGAGCCTTTTGGCAGATAACGAAAAGCTTCACAAAAAAATAGCTTGCCTTATTTCTTAGCAATACTAAAGTTAATTTTCGCATCCTAGCCATTATAATTCGCATACCAAGATTTACCTTCAGGGATTATATATCGCAATTTTCATCGATTCTTTTCGCGAAGTGCAATCTTGGTTCTGATCGACCTCTAACAAAGATAACAGCTTCGCCCGATTTAGAATGAACTACTTACCTGTATCTGTATGAGCTGCGTCCACAGGTTTAGATTCTGGAGATCCTTTTTGTCGGAGAAATATTGTTAATATAACAATTGAGGCCACCGAGAGAAATTCACTTTGCCAGTTCTGAAAAGTTTCAAACCAAAACTGAGGTTCAGCTAGAAAATCTAATAAACTTTTTTCGGGTTTGCCATGCAAGCTTTCTTGCAAGTTGGCATCCTTAAAACTGCCATAAAGATGGCCTGCCCAACTTACTAGAAATAGGATAACAAAAACAATCGACAGAGAATTTTGGTAAAGCATTAAACGCCATCCCCCTCTCTTAACTGGACCTGGTGCATCTTTTCGGGTTGGATCAGGAAGCCGATCAACTTCTTCAGGCTTTTCCGGATCTTTTGACTCAGCCGATCCCACTTGCCGCAAAGAGATCGTAAGCATGACATAAAGCGCCATTTGCAGAAATTCGCTTTGGAAATTTTCAAATGTTGACGAGAAAAAATGGCCGCTTTTCAGATATGCAGAAAATATAATTTCTGGAGACCCCAGATCTTTCAGATTCTCATTGTTTTCTTTCCATCAAAAAATCCCTGCGCACCCAGCGCAGCTATAAATAATACGATAAATACGATGGAAAGACTGTTCCTATAAAAATAAGTTTGTTTCTTATTCTTCATCACTCAAAAGATTTGATAATCGTTTTAACCCGCTTTCAATGTCAGTTACGACCGCGTAGACAACCTGATTTGAGTTTTCAATCACAAAACCAAGTTATTACCAGCAATCACCTGCATTTAATGAATAATCCTTTCACATGTACTCACACTCTAAAATATAAATTATGAAAGCAGCAGTATTCCATAAGCCCGGCGACATCAGAGTCGATAATGTACCTGACCCAACCATACTTGACCCACGAGACGTTATTCTAAAGGTTACCGCGACAGCAATATGTGGCTCGGATCTACATATTCTAAGCGGTGCAGTCCCGCAGAAGGAAAACCTGATCATGGGACACGAATTTATGGGCATCGTGGAGGAAGTGGGCTCAGAAATCACCAATCTAAAGAAAGGCGACCGTGTAGTAGTCCCCTTTCCGATTGCTTGCGGAAAATGTTTTTTCTGTACTCATGAAGCCTCTCCCGCCTGCGAGAATTCAAACTTTAAACACTATGGGCCCAACGGGGATTTGATGGATCAAAAAGGTGGAGCGCTCTTTGGCTATACTGATCTTTATGGCGGATATTCTGGCGGTCAAGCTGAATATGTACGAGTCCCTTACGCCGATATCAGTCCTCGGGTTATTCCCGATCATCTGAGTGATGAACAAGCTTTGTTTTTAACAGACATTTTTCCTACCGGATGGTCTGCGATTGATTGGGCAAATCTGAAAGGCAATGAAACTGTTGCGATCTTTGGTTCAGGTCCTGTAGGTCTGATGGCTCAAAAAGCAGCATGGCTTAATGGTGCTGGTCGCGTTATCGCTATCGACCCGCTGGACTATCGGCTGGATAAAGCGAAAGCAGTCAATAATGTTGAAATCCTAAATCCACATAAAGTAGATGTTATCCAAGCAATTCGCGAAATGACTGGCGGAAGAGGAGCCGACGTATGCGTAGATGCAGTAGGCTTTGAACCCGAACGAAATTTTATGGATAAAGTAAAAGCAACGATAAACTTTGAAAAAGGATCAATAAAAGTATTGGAAATGTGCTTTGAAGCGGTCAGACGAATGGGGACAGTATCTATTATGGGTGTATATGGTTCACCATACGATAATTTCCCACTATTTAGGATTTTCGATAAGGGTATAACAATTAAGCAGGGCCAAGCCCCAGTTCTTAATTATATTGACAAACTTATCAACCTTGTCAGCGAAAATAAAGTAGTTCTCGATGATATAATTACCCACACCATTCCTCTTGCTGAAGCAGAGCACGGGTATCAAATTTTCAATGAAAAAGAAGACGATTGCGTCAAAGTAGTTTTGAAACCCTAAGTCAAATTTGGGAGGAAAAATCACTTCAAGATGAGCAGTTTTCCTGTCTATTTGAAATGATTTTTGCTCGCAACTGATAGTTCGATCAATATGGATAGTAGATTTCGCTACAATTCCTTGGCCAGTATACTTTCAAAGGTTGCCAAAATAATTTCGCCATATCTCTGCTGCCCTTTTGCTCCTAAGAAGTTTTTATTCATTTCTATTTTCTCAGAAACGATTATCTGCATCTTATACGATATCGCAAAATATGCATATAACTTAAATTGAGACTCTTCCACCGGAGTTGCGTAACCGGTAACACCTATACCAAAATCAGCATTGAACAAGTGTGATGCCTGCAGTGCCATATCTTCTGCGATCTGGGACGACACACAGTCACATTCTCTAGCCTCATCCTCATCGATTCCTAATAAATTTACTTTCTCTTCAAGTGTGTAAGCTGTAATCCCCCCTTTAAAATTAGCCGCAGCATTTTCGATCTGAGACAGCATAAACTGAAGCTGTCCGGCTGTTACACTTTCTGCCGTTGCGACAGTCTTACGATCAAGTAGCTTGCCGATACGCTGAATTACTTCCTTATCGAGTTCCATCTTATACGTATTAATTTAAACCTATAGCGTGAACAGACCTTTTATCTACACAAAAGATTAAATTTTAAATCGGTTATTGACCGTAGGCCTTTATTGTAGCAGTTTATTCTGAAAGGCGAACCGCACTAGACCAGCCGTATTTTTTGTTTTTGTTTTATCAATCAGCTGCTGCCGATGCCCTTCAACCGTACGTTTGCTCAGAAATATCTGATCTGCTATTTCAGCGTTTGTAAAACCATGTGAGATCAGTTCCAAAACCTTCAATTCCCTTTCAGAAATATCGTAGCGATGAAAAATAGCTTCTTTATCGATATAAATGGGTCTATTTAGCTGAAAATGATCGAGAAGTGATAGACCTATTTCCATTGAAATATATCTTTTACCTTGAGATATTTGTACTATACCCGCTACAAGCTCATCATAATCTGAATTTTTGGATAAAAAGCCAATTGCCCCGGCCCTAAATGCATCAGAAACGGTACTATTATCCTCAACCATCGATAAGACAGCAATGTCAAGATCAGGGTACTTGGCCTTCACTTTATGAATCATTGTAATGCCATCCATCTCTTCCATTTTAATATCAGTAAGTATAAGGTCTGGTAACTCATTTTTATCTAGAAATTCCAGTGCTAGAAATCCGTCTCCCACCTCCCCAATAATGGATAACTGCTTATGTGGCTCCAATATTAGTCGCAAGCCATTCCTGACCAAGGTGTGATCGTCGACAAGTAATATTTTATACATCTTTAGTAGAAAAATGGTGTGTTTTGCGGAATTACACTCAATTTGCTTGCCATTTTTTCATAACTGGACAATTTTATATTCCTATTTTAAATATTGTAATATTTACTTATTACCCAACGTATTTTCACTTTCCTTTAAGTATCTTGTATTATGTAATTTTGTCAGAATCAATATCCACTTAATATATCTATGAACAGTCCCACTACAACTGAGCAATTGGCAACTGAAAATATTGAACTGAAAAACAAAATAGCTGAACTTTCAGAATTTATTGACAGAGCTTCTTTGGCCCTTCATTGGGTAAACCGCGATGGTATTATTATCTGGGCCAATCAGGCGGAGCTTGACTTGCTCGGCTATGATGAAACGGAATATATAGGTGCCAGCATAGCGTCATTTCACGCTGATCAGGACACAATTTCCACTATCCTGGGGAAACTCTTAAACAACGAGCGTATTGAAAATTATCCGGCGACCCTGAAATGCAAAAATGGGAATATAAAACATGTCACCATAAATTCCAGTGCGTTGATGAAAGATAATGAATTCGTTCATTCCATGTGCTTTACCAAAGACGTGACAGAAGCAGTTCTTGCTGAACAAAGAAAAGATAAGCTGACAGCAATACTACGAGAGAAAGAAGAACGCCTGCGCCTTGCCCTTGCATCAACGGGATTGGGAACCTGGGATTGGAACGCCGAAAAGGAGGTTGTCAATTTATCCGAAAGGGCACAGCAAATACTCGAATCGCCCTACCCCGCCCAATCTAAAAATACGGTGATAGAAATTATTCATCCGGAGGATCGTTTTGCCATCTACCAGCAGATGAAGGGACTCAGTGAAAACGGGGCCGAAGATCATTTTGAATTTACCTGCCGGATCATTAAACCGAAAACCTTCACCATTGGATATGTTAAGATAACAGGTCTTGCCTACTTCAGTGGGCCAAAAACCTCAAGAAGGATTATTGGAGCTATCATGGATATTACAGATCAGAAAAAATCCATTGAAAAAAGTGCTGAATTGGCAGCTATCGTAAATTCTTCTTACGATGCGATCATCGGAAAGACGCTGGAGGGAATCATCACCAGCTGGAATGATGCTGCTTCCAGTCTTTTCGGTTATACCTCCTATGAAATGATCGGGCAACCGATCTTAAAAATAATTCCGCCCGAAAGGCACGCCGAAGAAGATTATATTCTGGGCAAAATGCGCCTTGGAAAATCCATAAAACATTTTGAGACCCTTCGGTTAACAAAGTCTGGAAAATTGATCGACTTATCACTGACTATATCTCCAATAAAAAATGAGCATGGGGAGATCATAGGCGTTTCAAAGATTGCCCGGGACATCACCGAAAAAAAACAGGAAGAAAAACGGAAGAATGTATTTATATCCATGGCCAGCCATGAACTTAAAACTCCCCTCACGACCGTGCTGATGTGTGCCCAAATGATGCAGATTCATGAAGATACCTTTGGGCAGAAAAGTGCCCAGATGGCAGTAAAGATCGAATCCCAGATTAAAAAGATGATGTTGATGATTGCAGACTTTTTAAGTATTGCCCAGGCTGAAGAAGGTAAACTTCAGCTTCACAAAACCAGCTTTCAGCTGGAAAGACTGATAAGGGACTGTACGGATGATCTCGATTCAAAAAAACATCCTGTTGAAATCGTCTGCGATCCAGACCTCTACCTATTTGCAGACAGGGCAAAGATCGATCAGGTGATCAGCAATTTGGTCAGCAATGCCGTGAAATACTCCCCTTCTGGAGGAAAAATTACGGTTGGCACCGATAAATCCGGAGATAAAACACGGATATTCGTTCGGGATGAAGGTATTGGAATAGATCTTAAACATCAAAAGAATATTTTTAAATCATTCTACCGTGTCGATAATTTAAATACCTCCAATATCTCTGGATTTGGAATCGGCTTGTACCTGGTTGCGGAAATCCTTCGCCAGCATGGCTCAGAAATACAGTTAGAAAGTGCTAAAGGTAAAGGTTCAACCTTTTACTTTGATTTGTAGAAACACAGGCAATTCGTTCAGATAACACGTTATCTAATCTCTTTAGTTTTTGATGTAAGCATCTAGTGTGAACTGCCTTTTTCTATTTTTCTGAAAATTTAGCAATTGCTTTTTTCAGATCGATTCCTTTTCCGAGTACCGGTTTAAAGATATCTCCCATTTCGTTCATCCTTGCAATGGCGTTACGGATATTGAAATCACTGATCTTAAGCCCTTTCTTTACCTCGTCCCAATGCAGTGGCATTGATACCGTAGCTCCGGGTTTCGGTCTTACCGAATACGCAGCAGCAATTGTAGCGTGGGGCCTGTTCTGTAAAAAATCAAGATACATTTTTCCTTTCCGGTCTTTTACGGTCCTTTCCAGACTCGTATAATCCGGGAGTTCATTGTGCACCAAGGTAACAACCACGCGCGCAAATTCTTTGGACTGCTCGTAATCATATTTCCCACCGAAAGGGATATAAATATGCAGGCCTGTCGAACCGCTGGTTTTACAGTAGCAAGTCACCCCCATATCATCAAGTATACTTTTTGTTACCTGGGCAGCTTCGATTACCTGGTCGAATGAATTTTTATCAGGGTCAAGATCTATTATGCAGAAACTTGGATGATCGGGCTTTTTCACTGTACTGCTCCAGGGGTTCATTTCGATGCAGCCCAGGTTGGCCATATAAAGTAAGGTTGCTTCATCTTTTCCGACCAAATAATGTTTGTCCTTTTCATCCGTATCACTGTGGTAAAGATACGTATCCGCCCAGTCGGGAGCAGTATCGGTCACGTCTTTAAAATAAAATCCTTTTCCTTCGATTCCATTTGGAAAACGGTTCATGCTCTGTGGCCTATCCTTTAAATAAGGAAGTATAAAGGGCGCAGCTTGATAGTAGTAATTGATCAGATCCCGCTTAGTATAGCCCTCATCTGGCCAGAACACTTTATCTAGATTAGTAAATTTCAGCTCATGACCGTTTACTTTCCGAACCTGCATTTTATCTTTTGGGTTCAGCAAGGTTTTTCTTCCATTGTCGGCTCGAGCTTTGACGAGCGAATCGGATGTATCCGCAACAACTGATTCCGTTGATGTTTCCTCCTCCAGTATTACTTTTTTTGCTGATTTATCTTCGCGCATTCCATCAAATGATGGGTGTCGCATGACACCATCACTGGTAATTTCCGTAAAGCTTACTTCGCAGACCAGCTCAGGCTTAAGCCAGGTTACCGAAGCATGCGGCGGATCGGGACGGAAACGCGAGGGTTTGTTGACGTCAGGTTCCTCGGCAAATGGTGCTTTTTTGATGATTAAAGGTTTAAAAAGCGCCATCATTTCATGCTGTAACTTCTCATTGAATCCTGTACCCACCTTTCCGGTGTAAATCAATTTTTTCCCTTCATAAACTCCGACAAGAATACTACTGAAAAGCTTGCTTGAATCATCATTCAGCGTATAGCCGCCAATGACAACTTCCTGTCTTTTGTTGGCTTTAATTTTGAGCCAGTCCTTTGAACGCGCCTTTGCATAATATTGACTGTCGGCCCGTTTTGCCATTATACCCTCCAGCCCAAGCTTTCTGGCTTCTTCCAGAAAGGAAATGCCCGAAGTATGAAAATGCTCGCTGATCAATATGTTGCTGCTTTGTGGTAAAACTTCCTTCAGGATTTCCTTACGGTCTGTAAGCGGCAGTTCTTTGAGATCTTTTCCTTTATACCAGAGGATATCAAACACGTAATAGACAAGATCGCCATCCGCTTCGCTCCGCCAGTTCTGAAGTGAGCCAAAATTTGCCGTACCGTTTTTCCCCAGCACGACGATCTCACCGTCCAGTACAGCATCTATATCCAGGCTTTTTACGGTATCATAGATCGGGTAGAATTTTTCACTGAAACTCTTATCGTTTCTAGATTTTAGTTCAAGCTTTCTGCCTTTCTTAAAGGCAACAGCACGGTAGCCGTCCCATTTTACTTCATAGACCCAACCCTGATCGTCAAAAGCCTTGTCAACCAAGGTGGCAAGCATGGGCTCCAAAGTCTGATAGAAAGCCTGTTTAGGAGCCTTTTTCAGGAGAGCTGACACATTGCTTTCTGTTTTCGTTTCTTCTGTGGGCACAGCCTGCAGCTGATCTTCAATAATTTCAGCGGCTTGCTTAGCATCCTTGCCCTTTTTATCCTTTACGGTCGTATCTTTTTTGATAATGTTCTTGCCATATATCTTGTCGGGTGATTTTTCCATCTGCGCGATACTCTTGCCCGATATAACCGATTTGTCCTTTAATGTAATATCCTTTTTATTGGCGTACTTATCTTCCAGTTTAAAAAGAAGCCAGCCGTTATTTCCCCTTCCATGGGCCTTCACGAGTGCAAATTCGCCTTTTAACTTAGTGCCATTCAGTCTGAATTTCAATTTTCCAGAATGAAGCTGATGCAGCAAACTCTTTTCCTGTTTTGGAATACCCGTATCCTCTTCATCAACTGGCACATAGGTTCCCTCATCCCAGACGATAACCGTCCCGCCACCATACTGACCTTTTGGAATAATTCCCTCAAAATTACGGTAATCATAAGGATGGTCTTCGACCATCATGGCCAGCCTCTTTACTTCGGGATCTGTGGAGGGACCTTTTGGTACAGCCCAGCTTTTTAGAACGCCGTCCATCTCCAGACGGAAATCATAATGGAGATGAGATGCATCGTGCTTCTGGATAACAAAGCGGAGCTCCTTGCCATTGGATTTCCCTCCAAATGGTTCCGGCGTCTCTCCAGCGGCGCGTTTTTCGCGGTATTTCGTTAAGCCCATAATTTTAAAATTTACAGTGTCACTTTTAAAGGTAATCTTCCAGCCCTTCTGTTATTGGAGTTACATTATTATGCAAATAACATGGCTCGCCCCGGAATGGTTGGATTTTAGATTCAACTCACAAAAAAGGCTGGAATAATCCAGCCCTGATATATAGTTATGATCCCAATAATGGGATAGTCGGTTTCAAAAAATGCTGGCTTGACAAGTGCAAATCAAACCAGCAAAAGCAATCTTCTCATTTTTCATATTAGAAACAATTGTAATGTCTTACTCGTTTGAAAAAAATAAAAAAACCTTGAGGAGGGGATCTCAAGGTTTTTACTACCTGTTATTAACCTAATTTATGAAAGTACTCTTATAACAATGGTTGACTCGTTTTCGTTTGATCTTTTTATAAAAAAGGCCAAGTTTGTATTCTCGGCCTTACAATTATTTTTATTTAAATGAGAAAAGTATCCGGTAAATGTATTGGCAGCAAAGAACAATTTGCTCGCTCGATCCTGCAAAACACCACTTTGGAAAGATGATTTATTGCCGATTGAAGATGCGTTATTATTGTCAGGTAACGAAAGCGTGTAAGATGATTGGATTGTACTGATAAAGCAGAAAACGGAAAATAAAAAGCCTCCCTTTTCAATCGTTAAGGGAGGCAGTTTTGGCTAGACGTTCATTATAGTTAAATAACATTAAATTCCAGCTTCTTTATCAGTAAAAAGTTGGACTCCTGCTTTCTTTTCAATTAACTGTAGCGGATATAGTTCAGGATTATATACACCATGAAGAACTTCATTCAAAGCGTTTTTCTTGGATTTGCCAAATGTAACAATCAGAATATTTTCAGCTTTATTGATAATAGGTTCAGTCAACGTAATTCTAAACATTTCCTGTGGCTTTAGATAGTAGGCATCAACCCATTTTTCTTTTTCTTGTAAAATCTTTTCGCCTGGAAAGAGAGAAGCTGTGTGGCCATCATCGCCCATTCCTAAAAGGATGAAATCAAAAATACCGTCAGCTCCCAAAACATTTCTGATTTGAGCTTCGTATTCTTTAGCATAATTTTCAGGCTCAATTCCGTCTTTATACATGGGGAAAATCTGATTTTCATTGACTGGAACCTTATTCAAAAGTACTTCCAAAGTCATCTTAAAATTACTTTTCTCATCTTCAAGAGAAACCCATCTTTCATCTACCCAAAAAAAATGGATTTTGTCCCAAATTATTTTATCTGCATATTCGGGAGTAGCTAATAAACTAAAGATGGCTTTCGGTGAAGAGCCACCACTCAACGCAACCACAAATTTATCATGCTTCTGGATTGCTTGTTTCGAAAGTTCAACAAATGTATCTGCTGATTCTTTATATAAAGCATCCAGATTATCAAATATCGTAATATTCATTTTCTTTTAATTAGATTTTAAACCCACTGATGTCCCTGTCGCTCTACCAATGCATCACTCTCGTCAGGTCCCCAGTTGCCTGAAGCATAATTTGGGAAAGATGGGTCTTTGGTTTTTTCCCAGGTTTCCTGAATCGTTTTTATCACATCCCAAGCTTCTTCTACCTGATCAGAGCGCATAAACAGCGTAAGGTCTCCTACAAGTGCTTCCAATAAAAGAGTTTCGTAAGCTTCGGGAGTATCTGTCTGACAGGCAAAATTATCGAAAATCATCTCCACAGGTTTAAGATCTAAAGACAAGCCTGGCTTTTTAGACATAAACTGCAATCTGATGTCCATTTGTGGCTGAATATTAATAACCAATCGGTTTGCCGACAGAAGTGAGGTACTTTCTGAAAACATAGAGTTTGGAAGTGGCTTAAACTGAATCGTTATATAAGAATGCTTTTCTTTCATCTTCTTACCGGTACGAACATAAAAAGGAACATCCTCCCATCTTTCATTATCCAGATAAAACTTAATAGCGACAAATGTTTCCGTATTGGAATCATGAGCAATTCCCTCTTCCTGCCGATAGCCATTTACTTTTAGTCCATTTACTTTGCCTCGCCCGTACTGTCCTCTTACCGCATAATGATCTACTTTTTCGGGAGAAATCCTACGGATGGATTTTAAAACGTCAACTTTACGATCCCTGATCTCACCCGATTCAAGTGAAGCTGGAGGTTCCATAGCAACCATGCAAAGAATTTGCAAAAGATGGTTCTGAATCATATCGCGCAAAGCTCCTGTCTGCTCATAAAAACTGGCTCTTGTTTCCACTCCTACTTCTTCGGCAACGGTAATCTGCACCGATTCTATATGTCTGTGGTTCCAAAGAGGTTCAAAAATTGAATTTCCGAACCTGAACGCCAAAATATTCTGAACTGTTTCTTTACCTAAATAATGATCGATACGATAAATCTGTTCTTCCTGGAAAGTTTGTGAAAGAAGATTATTCAGCTCAATGGCAGATTCTTTATTGTGACCAAAAGGTTTTTCGATAATAATTCGATCTGTTGAAGGATCAGATGCTATTGATGTATTTTTAAGATGGTTTGAAATTACCGATACAAAGTTTGGTGCAATGGACAAATAGAAAAGCCTGTTTCCTCTCATCCCATACACTTTATCGAAATTTTCCAGTTTCTGATATAAATTCTGATAAGAGCTTTCTTCGTCAAGCTGATGCTGAAAATAGCTGATGTGGGCCTGAAAACCAGCCCAATCTTCCTTGATTACAGTCTTCCTGGAAAAACTCTCCAGATTTTCTTTAATATAAGCTCTGAATTTTTCATCTGTATTTTCGGCTCTTCCCAAAGCTAAAATATTAAAACCTTTTGGCATTCTGCCATCGATATATAAATTGTAAAAGGCAGGAAAAAGCTTTCTTTTTGCCAAATCCCCTGTTGCACCAAAAATAACGATCGTTGTTGGGTGCAGGATTGTATTGTCACTCATTGTTAGGATTTAGTTATTTGGGTTTTGCCATGAAGTATGAAAAACTCCTTCTCTGTCCGTTCTTTGGTAAGTGTGCGCACCAAAATAATCACGCTGAGCCTGAAGCAGGTTTACAGGCAAAGATGCTGTGGTGTAAGCTTCGAAATACCCTAGAGCCGCCTGAATTCCTAAGCTTGGAATTCCATTTGATACAGCAAAAGCAGCTGTTTTTCTTAATGACGAAATTTTATCTTTTACAATTTCTGAAATTTCCTGATCCAATAAAATATTAGATAAGTTCTCGTATTTTGAATAAGCCTGATAAAATTTTTCCAATAAACCAGAACGAATGATACATCCACCCCTCCAGATTTTAACAACATCTTTTAACGGAATTTCAAACTGATATTCTTCAGAAGCTTTTACCAATAATGCCAAACCTTGAGCATAACTGATTAAAGTAGATAAATACAAAGCATCCCCCACCTCTTTGATGAACAATTCTGTATTTTCAGGAGTTTTTACTTCTTCTTTAGCATATAATTGAGAAGCTTTCACTCGCTCATCTTTGTAAGCGGATAAAATTCTTGATGTTACTGCAACATCGATGGTTGGAATAGACACACCGATTTCCATAGCCTCTTCGGAAGTCCATTTTCCGGTTCCTTTTGCTCCTGCTTTATCTAAAATCTTGTCGACAAGAAAACCGTCTGTTACATCATCTTTTTGCTGGAAGATATCTCTTGTTATTTCAATAAGGAAAGAATTCATCTCGCCTTCATTCCAGCTTTTGAAAACGTCATACAGTTGTTCATTGGTAAGATTCACTCCTTTTCTCAGTAAATCGTACGCTTCACTGATCAATTGCATGATGGCATATTCGATTCCGTTGTGAACCATTTTAACATAATTCCCGGCAGCTCCTTTCCCCATATAAGCGGTGCAAGGCTCCCCGTTTACTTTTGCCGAAATAACTTCCAGCATAGGCTTCACCAAATTGAAAACTTCCAGATCTCCACCCGGCATAATACTCGGTCCTCTTCTTGCGCCCTGCTCTCCTCCAGAAACTCCCATTCCCATAAAATGAAGGTTTTTAGAAGCTAAATCAGCTCTACGTCTTTCGGTATCTTTGAAATAAGAATTTCCCGCATCAATCACAACATCTTTTGGACTCAGAAGCGGTGTTATGCTTTGAAGAACAGCATCAACCGGCTTGCCTGCAGGAACCATCAAAATAATTTTTCGCGGACTGTCTAAACTTGACACAAATTCCTCTAGAGAAACAGCTCCAACAACCTTTGTACCTGAAGCCACTCCTTTACGAAGTTCTATTACCTTTTCTTCATCTAAATCGAATCCTACGGTAGAAAAACCGTTATCGGCAATATTATAAAGCAGATTTCTTCCCATTACACCCAGACCAATGACCCCGTAATTATACTTTTCCATTCTTACTTAAAGTTTATGTTATAGATCAAAATTACTGAAATGCATGCCAGTAAAAAAATTATCTAAGATTTTCTTTCAATCGTTACACTAGTTATCATCAACTGGAAAATGTCTTTAATTAATAATACGTTGATAATGAAATCATTCAAAACATAAACTCTTTATGAAAAATCATCTTTCTATTCCCGAAGAGGTGCTAAAACAAAAGAGCTTCCCTCTAACCTGCAGAGGAAAGCATCCACAAATACATTTTTTAGGATGGCCGCCTTTGCCGCTCGCAACTTCCGTGCTTATACTTTGGTTAGTTTTAGCCTTAGTTTCACTACCAGTGTAACTATTTCATTAAACTTAGGTAAAAGTAACGTGTTTATTTGCGACACTAAATCAGTAATGGTAGTAGCAGTTAAATTGCTCTGATTAGTAGCAGATAGCGAAAAGTCAAGAATTGAACAGGGTATTAGTTGATTTTGAAGGCAAGATTGAAGTGTCGACGGAAACATTTAAAAATATAAGTCACAGATATTATTACATTTGTATTAAACACCAAAATTATGTCAAGATCGGTACGCAAAACTAAAATATTCGGAATTACTATTCATCTGTCTGCAGCGCGATGGAAATGAAACGGCGTTCATCCATAATAAGTTTATGAGGGGTTCTATCTCATCCTTGCATGACAGGAATTATATATCTATGCGGTCCCTTATGTGGAAACGGTAATGCATATCTGCTTGAAAAAGTGAATGGTAAAAGGGTAATCATACGACGATTCTTAATCTTTGGATTTCTTAAGAAAAAAACAATGGTAACCACTATAACCTTTCAAAGGAAGCTATTCACGCCAAATGAATTATAAGGATCAATATATATCCCATTTTTATTAATTTAGTCATGGGATATGATTAAATATAAACCACTAAAATATAGTATGAAATTTTTTTTTGCTTCTGTCATAGTATTATCGCTGCTCTCCTGCAGAGACAAAAAAACTGATAACCCGCTTGCAGATAACGCAATAGATATCCTTTACAAAAAGATAGTCTGGATCAAGTTATTAATAAACAGAACAGACTTCTGGAAGAATTAAAAAATTTAAGATAGATCTCATGAACAGAATAGCAGTACTTTTATTTCTAATTACCCTAAGTGGTATCACATTTGGGCAAGAAAAACTTTGGGTAAACCAAACCAAGGTAAATGATGCGATGAAATTTGAATCACAACTGAATCCAGAGGCCAAATTTTTTAATCAAAATATTTCCATGTCATCAGATTACTATCCTTACCTCGAAAAGTACCCTCTCCAGAATCCTGTAGTCGTACAGCGATCAGCGGTAAATTATTTACCATTGTCGGTTGAATATTTTTTTTCGGAAAAAGATTCATTACTCAGAATAGTTTCTTTCGACTGGGAGGTGAACAGGCATAATAAATCTATTCAGGAGCTTGCTAAAGGGTGGAAAGATGAGAATAAAAAACTTGACATCTATAATAAGGAATACGAGCGAATAAAAAAGAACATGATCCAAATATTTGGTTCAGCAAACTCTGATGATCAAGAACCCAAAAGCGTCAAATCACCATGGGGATCTGACACTTACTTATCCCGCAAAACAGTTTGGGATAATGTAGATCTACATGCTCAGCTGGATCTAATTTTCGCGGACAATACGCATCGAGTCAGGTTGACTTACTACTGGAAAGATAAACAGAATTAGGCAGTAGAATCTAATGGAGACATTCAAACTAACTAAAACGCCAGACAACGACGCTACAGAAAGGTTAATTTTGCTCACACTGCTAAACTATTTCCGAAACCTTGAACTTTAGTGTTGGAGCTTAAACTAAAGTTTATATTCCAAGTATAGGTCGTTCCATAAAATCTATCAGAACCAATATATAGATCCTGCGTTTTTGGCATAAGGAATTAAAGTTTGATCTGATAAAGATGCTTACGCATATCAACCAATTGCTGCCTCAGCTTATCCTGATCTGGCGCTACCGGGAGTAAGCTGTGTAAGGAAAGTTCTTGAACCTCCTGAAAGAGCTTTTGCGACCAAACGAAAAGTTCATCATAGCTATAAGCGCCATTCTTGATGCGCAAGAGTTCTTCCCTGTTGGGACGTTGTATCTGTAGTGCACTTTTAGACAAAATCTCTTTTGCCTGTTGCAATAGGCGTACGGTATGCATCATATTTTTGGCATCATAGCCCTGCCCATGATTCATTGTTCCTTCAAAGCGTGCCTCATTACGCTTTGAAACCCAGCTAAAATATTCATTATAGGCCTTGCAATAAGATGAATAAGCTTCGTGATTAACAAAGAGGTAGGCACAAAGTGTTTCATCCTTAGGAATAGAACTGTAGGAAACCTCATTACTCTCCAGTGTGGCAACGATACCTTTGTAACCCAAAGTCTGGGCCTGATCATAATACAATGCATACATACCCTTTGCATGTTCGATCTTTGCTAAACCACAGTCTTCTTGTTTCCATTGTCGCTGGCTTAACCAATCTCTTAACGGTAAACTACCATGACCAGTTATGATAAAGCAGAAATCCAGCAAACTTTTACGTTCACGATCCATTGGATTGTTGATTTTCTTATTCAATCCTTTTGCCTTCCGCACCTGTACCATGGCGTATTGCGCAAAGGTCATAGCGGCCTCTCGCGTAATAAAATCCTGCATGTTAAATTGCTCCATGATTGGATCTTGGTATTCGATACAATCGGCAGGACTAGCCAATAGCTCCAATACAGTAGGATTACTCTTTGAAAGGAGCTCTATAAAGCGTCCCAGCTCATAGTAAACTTCATCATTGCTGGCATTTGCCACTTGGGCAATATATTGACCACCCAAGTAATATTCTAGGGGCAGATAAAATACACCCTTGATATCGGTATCGGAAGATGCTGTGGCCAATCCATATGCCCGGCTGCCGACAACGGCCTCAAACAGGATCAGCCCATTCTCTCGAAGTTCGTCTATAGTCATCTTAATATAGTTTTAAAGTAATTCTCCAGTCCTTCTTTATCCGATACGGATACGGGAACCTCTTTTACTTGATGCTCTAAATGTGTTAACCTTGTTTCAATATAACTCCTTATGCTCGCTGAACAGCTGTATATAAATCCTTCATCGACTTGGCTCTTCAACTGGCGCAATTCCATAACTTCGCCTTTAACAACATCAGGCAATAATACGGATAGTTCGGTCAATGTCATGGGCGCATAACTGCGATAGGTCATACTCCAGTCTGCTGCAAGTAGAGATCTTAGGATATAAAATAAACTTTTGAGCTTCATCGTTTCCCGTTGCAGATCTTCTAATTTGCTACGGACAATCCCTAAATAATGATGAGTGTGCCTACGTGCGTCAAAATAATTTTCCATCATTACCCTAAAACTTGTTTTGAATCCCTTAAACTCATGGTAGACCACTGGTGACTGGATCCATTCAAATGGACTGACATTACTCTTATACAGTAAGGTGAGTACTTTAAACAGATCCCAGCCTGCAATATCGAGGTCATCGATTATCGGAAACCGCATTTCGGTAGGCAGCGGAAACAAACGGGTGTAGTCCTCCGCTTTTCTCACATAAATAAACCGAACGTCGTAATCGCTATCGATTGACGGAAATCCCCAACCTCGGCTTCCGGATTCACAGGCAAAAAGTATACGTACTCCTTCGCTCGCTTCTATTGTCATGAGCTTCTTGATGATATGTGCTTTCATTTCTTCGTGCATTTTAAATTTTCATTGACACAAAGATTGATTGCGATAATGAAGCCCTTTTGCGCATTAAAAAAAGAACGTAAAAATAACGGTAGACCATTTATTATCAGACAGATAATTTTCCTAAAAAAATTGAACCTTAAAAAGGAATATAAAAGTACGCAGATAGAATGCGCAGGATGAGGCGACCGAAATTTTTATAGCTATGTGGAAGATACCGAAAAGTTAGCTTTAAAAGAAAAACAGCTCCTCTCACTACCAAGTACAGCATTTTCTAAATTCTGTTTCATATTATGAACAGGTTTAATAGTTTACATTATCTACCACGATTATTGCGATCGCTACGTTTGTAAAATTGTTATTTATCTTTAAAATTTTTATTAAAAAAAGAATCAACAGCGTGCTGATCCTGAGGAAAATTAAACACTTCTTTAATTTTACCTCCCTCAAATTTCCATAGTAAACAAGATAAATTATTTAAATTCTCTATATTTTCTATTTCACTCCAGTTTTTATGACAGTCAATTACATAATCATCGCTTACCCCTAATACTACTCCCTCGGCTCTAAAGTTAAAGTTACCTAATTGATTGAGGTATTCTACGATTTCTCCAACCCCATTTTTAATCCCACTTAAAGGGTGTCTGCCGGGAATATGCCATTTTACATCGGCATGGAATATATCCTGCAATTCATCGATTGAATTACTCGAATATGCTTTGAAAAATTTGTTTACTAACGCTAAATTTGGATGTTCATTCATGATTTTTTTAAATATAATTGTAAATATTTCTCCGTACTAAACCAAACTCCGGAGGTCGTTATCTTCAATAAAACGTTTCTGATCTGCCAAAACAAGAAATCGGTTATAGATATTTTCAAAATGTTCAGCAGAGAAATCTATTTTCATACTTTTTAACCGATCTTTTAATGCTGCACGTCCACTCCTTGCGGATAAAAACAATGCAGGCAACTTCCCCCCTATTATTTGGGGATCAATAATTTCATAGTTTCTACGGTCTTTCAGCACGCCATCCTGGTGGATGCCGGAAGAATGCGCAAAAGCATTTTTCCCAACAATGGCCTTATTGGCCTGTATAGGATTTGACATCGCCCGTTCTACCATACTACTTAGTTCCACAATATATTTTGGATCAATTCCAGTCGCAATCCCCAGATTTTCTTTTACAATAAGTGTCAAAATAATTTCTTCTAGGGCAGCATTTCCAGCACGTTCGCCCACACCATTAATTGTTCCTTCCACCTGAAGTGCGCCCGCCATTAGCCCAGCAATACTATTCGCTGTAGCCATACCTAAATCATTATGACAATGAACAGAAAGAATTGCGTTTTCTTTTTCCCTTCTATTTTGGTTCACATAGGCTATCTTTTCAAAGTACTCAAAGGGTGTACAAAAACCATTGGTATCAGGAAGATTCACAACTTTTGCACCCGCTTCAACCACCGTATTGGTCATTTGAACTAAAAAATCATTGTCTGCGCGACCAGCATCTTCGGCAAAAAATTGTACTTCATCACATTTATCCGACGCATAAGCCACCATTTCATAAGCTCTCGCCAAAATTACCTCCCGAGTGGTATTAAACTTATATTTAATATGAATGTCCGATGTTCCAATTCCGAGCTGAATCCGCGCTACCTTTGCCTTACTCAAGGCCGAGGAGGCCTGTTCAATATCTTTTCTATTGGCCCTAGCTAATGCACAGACTGTTGCTTTTTTCACCAGTTTACAAACCTCTGTTACTGCCTTAAAATCTCCAGGTGAACTTATTGGAAACCCGCCCTCTATCACATCTACCCCCATTGCATCGAGTTTTTCAGCGATTTCTAATTTATCATTTAGTGTCAACTGGCAGCCCGGTCCTTGTTCTCCATCGCGTAAAGTAGTATCGAAAATCTTAACTTGTTTCATATTCAACTTATTTTTATAGTTCAAAAGTACCGGAACTACAGAATTTAATATATTTGAAAATAAAACAATTGTTATTCAATAATGCCAAAATCCACCATTCCCTTTGTTCAATGTGCCAAGAACTTCCACGATGGCACAATTGACTTACGTAACTATGGACAATTCAATACAGAAATGCATGCTCACGACCAGGTACAGGTACTTAGCCCAACAAATGGTACCCTCTTTATTTATACCGAAAAAGCCAGTTTCTGTGTACCTAGTACTTTCTTTGTATATATCCCGGCACATGTCCCACACAAACTCATTTCCCGCTCCCAGCAACTGTCATTAAAAACCATTTTTTTGGATATGAACAATATGCACGAGGAAGTTAAGGTGTATCCATCAAATGAATTGTTGAACCATTTTTTGATTTTTGGACAGCGACATTGGAAGCTTAAAGACCACGATACGTTGACAACATCTACCTTGGAGGCCTTCAAGTCTATGCTTCCAATACTATTGGCTAAACCGATCCTGTTACAAATCACGCCGGCAAAAAGTGAATTGATGATCCAGGTAAGCACGTATATTCTCCAACACCTCGACAATAAATTGTCAATCGCTGAGATTAGCGCTAATTTTTTTCTATCGGAGCGAACACTTTTCAGGCAGTTTAAGGAAGAAATGCAGATCACCATATTCCAGTTTATAAAACAGCATAGACTTCTAAAGGCTCTTCAATTATTGGAAAATAAGGATATGCACATCGCTGAAATTGTCTATCAAGTCGGGTATGAAAGTGTACCTAACTTTTCCAATCTATTCAAAGAATATTTTGGACTGTCACCGCAACAGTATAGGACAAGGCTATAATAATAAATACTATATCATTATTAACTGTATTCTCGTCACGACCGAACTAGTGTGACCTGGAGATATGGATGAAGATAGATCCTACATTTTTCGATAGTTTTTAGTATTTTGTATCGTAATTTGTTAACCCTATCTAAATATGAAGAATCCTTTAGGCATCAAGGATATCGCCAAGATGCTCAAAATTTCGGTATCGACAGTTTCGCGGGCTTTTCGGGATACCCACGATGTCAATCCCGAAACCCGAAAAAAGGTGCTGGCACTCGCCAAGAAATTAAACTTTAAGCCTAATAAAAATGCTTCCGCCTTAGCTTCTGGTTCAACAAAAAATATAGGTGTGGTCATTCCCTTTATCACCAATTATTATTTTTCGATGGTGATTTCAGGTATTCAGGAAGAAGCTTATGAACGCGATTATAATGTGATTCTCTACGTCACCAACGATCATGTCGCACGGGAACAGAACCTATTGGAAAACCTATCAACGAGCAGTCTGGATGGACTTCTTATTTCGATCTCTTCCGATTCATCCACAAACGATCATTTTGAACAATTGATGGCCAAGGGAATGCCAATCGTATTCTTTGACCGTGTACCTAAAGATATAGATGCCTCCAAAGTTGTCCAAGATGATTTTGCAGGAGCCTTACAAGCGACCGAATACTTAATCCGACAAGGCTATACGCGCATTGCTCATATTGCTGGACCCGAAAATCTGCAATTTACACAGCAGCGGCTAAATGGTTATCTACAAGCACTGGAACAGCACAACATGGTCATCGATCCGCGTCTTATTGTATATTCGGGTTTTTCACAGGCTCACGGCGCCACTGATGCTTTGAAGCTACTTGCCCTCCCCGATCGTCCAGACGCGATCTTCGCTGCCAATGACCGCAAAGCTGTTGGTGCCATTCAGACTATCAAGCAGCAGGGGCTCCGTGTAGGCCAGGACATTGGCGTCATCGGATTTACCAATGATCCTATTGCTACAGTGGTAGAACCCAATTTAAGCACAATTGAAGAGCCTGCCATGGAGATCGGCAAAAGGAGTTGTGCGCTGCTCATCCGTCATATAAAAAATCGGGATTTTGAAATTCAGGATATGGTATTGCCTGGCAAATTAATCGAACGGGATTCTACCAAACGATCCTCTTAGTGTTCTTTATTTACTGTAACGTAATTTACCAGCAACAAAACTGTGATGAATGACCACATCATCATCAAAAAGTACAATATCTGCTTCCATTCCTATAGCTATTGCTCCGATCTTATGATCCAGCCCAAGTAGTCTTGCGGGGTTGATCGTCATCATCTGTACGGCTTCTACCAAACTAACGCCTCCCTTGTTGACCATTGTGCGGAGGAGGCGATCTGCAGTAGCCACGCTACCTGCAAAAGAAGAACGATCGGTCAGCTTGGCTACGCCTTCCTCAACAATTACTTCAGTTCCGTGACGCAAGCTTCCCAACACGCTTTTACCCTCGGGCATACCAGCTGCACGCATCGCGTCGGTAATCAGAATCATTTTATCCGCACCTTTCACTTTATGAATTAGCCGCAGAAAAGGCTCGGGCAGATGGACACCATCTGCTATAATCTCCACATCTATCTGGTCCAATAGAAAACAACTCTCAATAGCTCCGGCATAACGATGCGCGTGAACGCGCCTCATGCCGGACATACCAGAGTAGAAATGTGTTGCCAGGCGATATCCAACTTCGACAGCAGGTAATATCTCCTCATACACTGCATCGGTATGTGCCAGAGCCAATAAGATACCATGACTACGCACAGCCCGTCCAAAGTCCAATGCTCCAGGCAGCTCAGGAGCCGCACTCCATCGACTGATGAGGTGGTGATAACGTTCAAGTATAGGCATGTATTCTTTTGGATCCGGATTACGGATATACTTGGGGTCCTGCGCCCCCCGTTGGTTCATCGCAAAATAGGGCCCTTCGAGATGCAGACCTAAAAATCGGCTCCCTTTGCTATTCTGCTCCCTAGCTGCTTCATAGACGGAGAAAAGTTCCAATAGCTCCTCGCGTTCACTGGTCAAGGTGGTCGGCAGCATGGCAGTGGTACCATAACGTAGATGCGTTTCGGCAACAGTTAAAAATGCAGACACACTGTTATCCATAAAATCAGCGCCGCCACCGCCATGGACATGTATATCAATAAAACCCGGTGCAAGATACAGCCCCCCGGCATCCAGCCATTGAGCAGCTGACCAATCTTCTTCGACAGCTTCTTTTGACAAATAGCCTTCGCTAATATGCACAATTTTCCCCTCGGCAATCCATACTGTTTCATCCGCGATCACGCGGTAAGGTGTTATAATATTGGTATTTGTTATAATCCACATGTTAATTCGTTGATTTTTTTGTTTGTCCTGACCATGTCTGAATCCGATACCCTTTAAAGGCGTAAAA
Organism: Sphingobacterium sp.; assembly: GCA_031286695.1. GTDB lineage: Bacteria > Bacteroidota > Bacteroidia > Sphingobacteriales > Sphingobacteriaceae > Sphingobacterium. The sequence goes on from JAITTY010000005.1 coordinate 437,772, forward strand.
TAACAGGTATAAAAAACATGGCGTCAATATCCAATAGGCTGATTTAGGATCGATCGTATCGGCCAGTACCCCATAGAGGAGCGGAAGTAAAGCATTGCCACATAGTCCCATAATTAATAGTGCCGATCCTTGTTTGGCCAATGGACCAAGCCCTTCAAGCGCCAATGGCCATATGCCTGCCCAGATAAGTGCATTAGGAAACCCAATCAATACAATAAACCAGATCGAAATATCCAGATCCATATTAAACAGGACAACATGTCCATGAGTCGACACAACTAAGATAGACAAAATCAGACCAAGAACTGTGCTGAAACGCAACATACTGTGTTGACTGAACACTTTGGGAATCAAGACAATTCCCGACAAGTAGCCTAGTATTGTGGCCGTCAGCGTATAGGAAGGTAGTGCTTTGGCTTCCAGTAGGGATAGGCCCATCACCCCAGCATAATTGATGATCGTATCAATCGCGATAACCTGTGTACCCACATGGAGGAATATTGCCACAGCACCCAGAATGAGGTGTGGGTATTGAAAGATACTTTTCTTGGTTTCGTCCCTGTCTTTCCCTAGGCCATCTTGTTGTTGATCCAATTCGGGAAGAATAGAAAACTTAACAAACAGCCCGATCAATAGTAAGATGATTCCGACCGCAGTATACGGGCCTACTACGCGTAAGATCAATTCATCCAAAGCCAATGTACGCGCCGTTTCTGTCATCTGTGGAAGCTGCTTAAAGAGCTCATTGTCCTGTGGGCGTAAAATAATATAGGAAAATAGTAAGGGTGCCAGTATACCTGCTCCCTTATTACAAATGCCCATCATACTAATCCGTTGCGCTGCACGTTCCTTTTCACCAATCAGGGTAATGTATAGATTGGCGACGGTCTGTAACAGGGCTAATCCACTTCCCAACGTAAATAGACCAATCAAAAAGATCGGATAGGCCCTATTATAGGCCGCAGGGACAAATAAAAATGCCCCCAATGCCATAATCCAAAAGCCTACCATAATTCCATTTTTATAGCCTATTTTTTTGAGCAAATACGAGGAAGGCATCGACATCAACAAATAAGAGATATAAAATGCAAAAGCAACAAGGTATGACTGAAAATTGCTCAGTTCACAGGCTATTTTAAAATATGGAATGAGAATCGCATTAATCCAGGATACAAATCCAAAGATAAAAAACATTGTTCCAATAATGCCTATGGATACCCAGGTAGTTTTCCTATCGCGTGCCGATGCTGTCATAGGATACATCATTTTAAAAGCGATGCAGATCCCGCGTCCAAGTAGCAGGTGCAGTCGGCATGCTGCTGCAAGATACTCGCAGGATACAAATTGGAAATAGGTTGCGTGAGGCAATTTTTCACAGCTAGTGCTTTACGTTCATCCGGTACAGCACAGATTATTTTCTGAGCTGATAGAATCTGCTGTATGGACATACTGATAGCTTGCAATGGCACTTCGGCGAGTGAGCCAAACCATCCTTCTCCCAACTGCTGACGACGACACTGCTCGTCCAGATTGACAATTAGATAAGCATCTTTTACATCAAAATCAGCAGGAGGATCATTAAAAGCCAAATGACCGTTCTCTCCAATTCCCACAAAGGCAACATCGATGGGATGTGCTTTAATCTTGTTGTGCAGACGTCCACATTCTTCAGCTGGATCCGCTTCACCATTAATCAGTACCACTTCCTTCAGTGTCGCCACCTGCGTGATGAAACGCTCGGTTAAGTATTTCCGAAAGCTAGCTTTATGGCTAATTGGCATGCCAATATATTCATCGAGGTGGAACATGCGCACCTTGCTCCAATCGATATTATCACTAGCCACCAGCGTTTCTAATGTTTCGAACTGGCTCTGTCCGGTTGCTAAAATAATGTTGGCTTCACCCCTCGCCGCAATGGCAGCGTTAATAGCTTCAATTCCTGCAGCTCCTGCATGTTGTCCCAGTTCTAACCGGGTGTTAAAAGTTTTGATGTTCACGTCTCTTGATTTAATATAATATTCTCGTTCTGTTTTGTTTATGATGATATTGTGCTCGTTTCCCTCGCCAGCTCAATATCATGTACCTGATTATTTTTCCAATGACCAGCAGTAAAATCAGGCACCTCGATTGGCTGGGAACCATTGGCGACCGACCATTCACTTAAAGGGCCAATGACGCTCCAGCTGGCGGCATCATAGACATCCATGTCCATCGGTAAACCATTGCGTAAACAATCGATCAGGCGCCAGTCCATCATAAAATCCATGCCACCATGGCCACCGATCTGCTTGGCCAGTTCGCCGATCTTTTTGACAATACCCGGTGTATATTGCTCTTCCAGTTTGGTCATCTCTTCGGCAGACATGAAATCGGCATGGCCAATAGCGATTTTGCCGGGCAGAGGATATTTCTGCGCAAAGGCTTTGGTACCACTAATCAGATGGAGGCGTGAATAAGGCCGTGGCGAACTCACATCATGCTGTAACATTATGGTACTGCCGTTATTGGTGAGGATATTGGAAATATTCATATTGCCCCGGAAGGGTTTGTCTATATAAGACTCAAATTGCTTATCCGTCGCAGCCATTTCTTTGGCCTTCTGCCCTAGCATAAAATCTTTTGAAGACATCGAACTCATATACTCCATCTTATTACCTCGGTTGACCTTCAGAATCTGGCAGATCGGTCCCAGACCGTGGGTGGGATAAAGATTCCCGTTGCGTGTCGCATTTTCCTTTAAGCGCCAAAAATCAAAGCGTTTTTCGGCATCAAAAAAACTCTCCAGAATGTCGTGGATATAAGCCCCTTCGCAGTGGACGATATCTCCAAAAAAACCTTGTCTAGCTAGATTTAAGGTCAGCAGTTCAAAATAATCGTAGCAACAATTTTCCAGCATAACACAATGCTTTTTGGTCTTCTCGGAAGTTTGTACCAGTCGCCAGCAGTCTTCCACCGTCGTCGCTGCTGGAATCTCCAAAGCGACATGCTTCCCTTGTTCCATGGCATATATCGCCATCTCGGCATGCAACTTCCAATGGGTTGCAATATAGATAAGATCATAATCTGCCTGTTCACACATCTTTTTCCAGTGTTCGGCATTTTCGGTAAATAGCTCCGCGCGGTGACCAGCTGATTTTATCCTTGCCTTTGCTTCGGCAGCCTTTTCGGCCCGTACATCACAGATGCCGTTGATCGCAACACCTTCAATCTGGCTCATACGTTCCACTGCAGCAGATCCCCTATTGCCAACCCCAATAAAACCGACTCTTACGGTTGGTATTTTGGGGGCCGCGTAGCCCGACATATTAAATGTAGCTGTATATTTCTTTGCTGCTTCCAACCGGATATGATCCAGATTTGTCTTTGCTGAAGCCTTATTTTCCTGTCCACAGCCAGCCATCAATCCAATTCCAGCCAGCCCGGACAGTTTTAAAAATGATCTTCGATTTGTTCCCATAATGTTTAATTGATAAGGAGTGTTCCTTGGTTATTTAATTGCTTCTTATAGTGCTGCACTTTGTTTTTTAATTGCTGTTTGTCTGCTATTTCGCAAGGTTTACCGTCCAACTGGTAGAGTCCATCGACCATGACTCGCTGTTTATTGAGCGCGAGCAGCATCGGAATATCGCCCCAATGGAGAATACCGGGAATATGGATCGCCATATTGTAGCTGTCCAGCGCTCCCGTTGCACTCGGCAAATAACTGATGGGGAGCTCGCGAAGCAGTAATTCCTGTTCTGAGGTATTCAGCACATTGCTGATCAATGCTGCTATGGCCGTCTCCCGATCTGCAATCAAGAGCTGCTTGCAGGACTTATATTCTTGTTGCAGATAAGTATTGACAAGCCCAATTTCAGACGCCCAAATCCCCATCATGCTACTACCCATCCAGAGCAGTGAGCGCGAAAGTGTATGAAAGCGCGGTAACGCTCCATCGATTTTATCAGCAGTAGCTGAAGAGCGCTCACCGAGCCCAAAGAGATCTATGAGCACCACTCCCTCACCTTTACTGCGAAGCGCCTCAATTTCCTGCATAGCGACCTGTTGCTTACCAATCGAGGGGAAATAGACATGTAATGTATTTGAGTTGGTAAGAGGCGGGCTTATCAATAACGGAATCAGCTGTCGCGTCGATGTCTCCAATAGAACCCGTTGCCAGCCCTGTTGCGATTCCAACGTCTGAACACGCAGCAAACTATCGGTACCCCCTGTATAAAGTAATGCCCGCAGTTGTTTTTTGTAATCCACTTTATCCAGAGTGGATGTTGCAATCCGTGATTCGGTCCGACTAAATTCACGGCTGATAAAATCCGGTATACTGAGGATCAGCTCTTGCTTGACCCCATGATTCAGTACTGCAAGCTCATTTGTATCCAAGAGAAGCACATTGTCCAACTGCAATCCTTTCTCGCGCATCACACCAAATGTCCCATCAAACCAATTTATCATACTTATATTCATTTCTGTGGTATAGCTATGTGGTTCATCAAAAAGCTCATAATCGATCCGTTCAGGTACCCCTTGCCGCGCAAAAGCTTCCTTAGCTATACGAAAAGACTTGAGCATCTGATGAGCGTTGAAAGCAGCGTTACCATCTTTAAGTGCCGAAATAATCTTAATTGCCTTAGGCGCCATTACCTGTAACAGTTGTCCTTCTTCAAAATGCAGGAGTCCATTGGGATGGAGTTCGCAGACACAATTGCTGTTCATGATATAGGCGCGGAAAGTTCCGACGCTGACGACAGGAACGGCGGCCTTGATCCGCGGATCCATAGCCGCGAGCCACATCGTCTGATTGCCACCACCACTGGCCCCGGTAGCCCCAATCCTTTCGGGATCTACCTCAGGTAAGCTACAGAGCAGATCAATGGCACGACTGTTTTCAAGTAGCTGTATACCCATCAGAGGTGTGCCCAAATCGAGCAGTGCCGACCCAAGATTAGCTCCATGATACTCGTGCTGATGCCCACGTCCGCGCTCGCCAGACCCTATGGCGTCGATACAAAGACATACATAGCCGTTGGATGCCAACATATGAGCCGTACGCTGAACAATCTCACTTCGCCGCCCCGGTGGCCAATGTCCGTGGCTATTGAGTATTGCTGGAAACGGTCCCTTGCCTTTTGGCACATATAAGCTTGCGGGAACATACAGCCCAGGCAAGCTCTGAAAGATCAGGCTGTGAATGGTATAATTGTCCTGCTCAATTGACGAAATCAGCTGCATGTCCAGTGACGGAATAGCATATCCTTCCAGTTTCAGGTTTTTTCTGACCAACTGAACAATATCTTGCGTATTTGCAGCTTTCTCGCAATCCAAAGCCTTGATAAGTTGTTCTGCCTGATCTTCCACCATGACCTTTATCGGGTCTATCTCAGCAGGTATGGCCAATACGCTGGGCAAGGCCGCTTGTTGTTGTTGTTGTTGTGCTTGAATGCTCGAATTTAATCCCATAAGAATACCGAAAGAAACTAACCAGATCTTGAAGTCTATCATTGTAATTTACCCAATTTAGTCCACATCCCACCAGAGTTTGGTTGCCGCATTGTCTGTACCGCCAAGCAGCGCACGTCCTTTGCTCAGTTCAACCAGATTGTCTGTCGCCTCGGTCAGTGGATAAGGCAATCTTTTAATAAATGTCCCAATAGGCAGGTCTGCGTTGTCGGACTGGATCAATGAATACATTTTTGGGAATCCTGTACGCCTGTATTCCGCCCAAGCCTCCATACCATTGGGATAGATCGCCAACCACTTCTGTACGCCGATCTGTTCACGCTGTTCGGCCACGCTTGTTGCCCATTTGACGGGGATATTGGCTACAGCCGGCGAATTATGATAATCGCCTGGAGCGATAGGCACATGGTTTGATGCGATGTAATTACTGATCTGCGTAGCATCTGTAACGCCCCATTGTTCCATACTTGTTTTGATGCCTTCCTCGTACAGTTGCTTGGCCTCACCGCCCATATTCCAGCCATTCAACGCCCCTTCGGCGCGTAAGAAAAAAGATTCGGCAGCACACATCACATGGAAATTCTGGGTAAAATTTCCTTCAATAGCCACGCCATTGTAACGTACCCAATAGGTGCCTACATTGGAATTGGAGCCTGACTGATTACGTACGTTCCCTAAATCCGTGGCCGTAGCCCCATTTCGTACGCTATTGAATGCCTTTCCAATATAACTGGGTTGAAAATAAATACCTAAACGTGGATCGGCATAGCCTTTTAGGTATGAAGCAATAGTGGAACTCATTGAAAATTCGTTCCATACGGCAACTTGCGCCAATCCATTGGTATCATTTCCAGAAAGGGATTTGAGCATACTGGCATTGTGCGTATTGCTAGACATCAGACCGGCAGCAACAGCTGCTTCTGCTTCGACTTTTGCTTGATTGGCATCCACCTTAGCGATACGCAAGGCCAACCGCAAACGGAGCGAATTAGCAAATCTGATCCAGTTTTCGGTGTTTCCATCGAAGATCAGGTCGTATCCCTGAAAGATTTTCGTTCCGGCTGGTAAGGCCTTCAGATTGGCGACCGCTGTAGTCAATTTTTCAAAGAAATCTGCATAGATCTTATCCATGGCGTCATAAGGAATAACGTCGTTGGCCTCGGCAGCACCGAAATAGGGTATCGGTCCAAATTGGTCTGTTAGCCGATGAAAGGCATACACCCACATGATATTGGCCAATGCAGCCTCACCTGATTTGGGTTCTGTATTTTCGAGAATGCTTTTGAGCTGTGGTGCGGTATCGACATAAATAACTGTCCAAAACCGGCGCTGCCAATCCGGAGTAAGCAGATAACGGTCTGTACTAAACGAATTCGTAGTGAGTGCAAAATATTGGGCATATAGATCCGGCCCCAGATTTTGCACTGTTTGATAAAAAGATCTATTCATTGCAGCCGAAGACTGTGCCTTGGCAAACATAAAGGGTAATTCACGCTGTGTGATCACCGTGATATTGTTGGGATCGGTATTGATATCCTGAAAGTCCTTGGTACAGGACAACAAGCTTAGTGCGAATAGCGAAGTAAAGAGGGTGCTTTTTTTCATTGTTCAAGGATTTAAAAAGTTAACTTAACATTCAGTCCAAAGGAACGGACAGTAGGCGGCAAGCCCACTTCAATTCCCTGAAAATTACCCGCTCCCAATGCTGCTTCAGGATCTATGGGGTTGTCTGTTTTGCCTATTCCCGGAATATCCAATTTGGATTTTCCACGATAAAAGAAAAATAGGTTGCGGCCCGTCAGCATGAGCTGTGCACCTTTGATCGCAGCGGTATTTTTGAGGTTAAATTTGTAACTGACAGATAGTTCACGTAAGCGGACATTGGTCATATCATAGGTAAAGAATTCTCCCCAGGCATCGCGTCCGTTCTGCGATACACGGGTCCAAAGCTGCTGCGCTGTGATAGCCTTGGCATTCGCTGCGCCACTCGCGTCCACGGCATCCAGCACCAGCCCCCCTTCCCGGTAATCTGTGGTATAATCCGCTACTCCGAAAGCCGCTAGATAAGCCGAGGTACCCGATACGATCTCACCACCAATACGTGTATCAATCAAGGTATTGATCGTAAAATTCTTATAGCGGACCGAATTTGACCAGCCCAATAAGGCCTTAGGGTTAAAATTGCCTAATTTTTGATTCGCTTCGACCACCGGCAACCCGCTATCGTCAACCACATATTTCCCTGTCGCCGCATCCCTTTTCCACTTATAACCGTAAAGATCCCCGTATTTCTCCCCTTCATTGACGACAACAGAGGCATATTTGGTACTTTCGGTAATCGTTGCTCGTTTTGTCCTCTCGTGCAGTTCAATCACTTTATTGGTATTGGCTGCAAAATTGAAAGTGGTCTGCCATTCTAGATTTTCTTTTTTTATAGGCGACGCAGTTAATTGGACCTCAATTCCCTTATTTGCTATATTTCCCGCGTTGATGTATTGCCTGCTAAAACCGCTTGCCATTGGCAATCCAAGAAACAAAAGCTGATTAACTGTATTACTTTTGTACATCGTCAAGTCAAACCCCAATCTGTTGGCAAAGAATTTCATATCCAGTCCCGCTTCATAGGATTTGGTCAGCTCAGGTTTCAATTCTGGGATTGCCTTTATTGGTGAACGAGAGATAAATCCTTTTCCCGCACCGAGCCCAAAAGAATACAATTGTTGAAGCAGATAGGGATTCGCATCGTTACCGACCTGCGTATAGGAAGCCCTTAGCTTGCCATAACTGATCCAGGCTGGCAACTTGAGCCATTCATTGAAAATAGTGGATACGCCGATTGAGGGATAGAAATAACTGTGTGGAGATTTTAAGGTTGAGGTCCAGTCGTTTCGTGCCGTCATATCGAGAAAGGTATGATTAAAAAAGGCCAGCTGTGCACTTCCATAGACCGAATTTAGACGTCGTTGGTAACCATTGATAAGTAGAAATTCTGGCGTTGTAGCCATCGTTAGACTAAACTCATTTGGTACGGACAGGCCGTTGGCCATATTCTGAAAGCTACTGTACTCCCGATTTAAGGAACTTGCACCAACATTATAGCTAATTTTGACCGCCTCATTAAGTGTATTATTTCCATTGAACAACAAATCAAAGTTGCGTTCCTGATAGCGCGCATGTGTTTCATAATATTTACCTCCAGGGCGGACATCGCCAAGAGAAACAGTACCTGCGTAGAATGCCCCGGTTGTCTTATCAATGTATTTATCATAACTGAACCTTCCCATTACATTTAGCCAATCCGTCAACTGATAGGTTGCCGAACCCAATGCGGTAATGCGATCGCGTACTTCATTGACCGAGGTACGGTTGGTACTCCAATAAGGATTGTCGTATACAGCAGAACCGGACCAGTACTTCCGTCGCGGCTCACCGGTAACCGGATCAATATCCTCAAAATCTTTAAGTTCAGCCTTATCCATATCCCGTGGCATCACATACACTTCCACTGGGATTCCCATATCGCCTAAACGCGGGCGATTGTCAATCTGCTGGTTAACGTAATTGAGTTTTACATCTGTTTTTAGTTTTGGGATCAGTTCCGTATTTATGCGAAGATTCAAGCTATTCCGTTTCAAGTCGTTACCAGGAATAATACCTCCAATTTTATTGTTTGTATAAGAAACATACCCCTGCACCTTTTCCGTCCCTCCATAGGTGCTAATACTATTGTTGAAGGAACTCGCATTTTCAAAGAAATCGCGGACATTATTTTTATAGGTTTGCCCTTGTGGTCCCCAGCTCTCACCGACATTCGTACCACTGACACCTCCATTTCCCCGCCCGTAGGTATTCTGGAATTTACTGAGCAAGTTGACCTGATCCAAGGATGCACTACCATTGTAATCAATATTATACCGACCAGCCTTACCTTGTTTAGTTGTAATCAGTATGGCACCATTTGCGGCCCTGCTTCCGTATAGTGCAGCAGCCGAAGGACCTTTGAGCACATTGATGGATTCTATATCGTCCGGGTTGATATTCGCGGCGCCATCGCTCGTCCCATAATTGTAAGTTGTTCCGGTAGCTTGTTGTGCACTGGAATTATCATAAGGTACACCATCTACCACGATGAGCGCATTGTTATTACCGGAGATGGACTTGTTGCCCCGCAAAACCACTTTGGCGGAAGCACCGGGTCCCGTAGCCGCCGTAGTCACAACAGCACCCGCGACTTTACCCGTCAGACTACTCAGCACGTTGCCACTGTTGTCGCGGGCATCATTGACTGCACTTCCATCCAGTTGTTGTGTCGCATAGGTCAGCCCCCTGGTCTGACGTTTGATACCCAACGCGGTAACTACCACTTCATCAATCTGTTGACTTTCTTCGTTAAGAGCTATCTGGAGATTACCAGTTGATGGAACAGCAATTTCGAGTGTCTTAAAACCCAGCAGCGAAACTTTGAGCCTATCCCCTGCATTCGCTCTGATATTAAAATTTCCCTGTTTGTCTGTCCGTGCTGCAACAGGCATACTCAGATTGGTGATCGTTACACCTTCCAAGGCGGTATGATCGGTCGCATTGGTGACACGTCCCTGTATTGTTGTAGTCTGTGCCGTAGCGATACCTGTCCAAAGGAAGAGACAGCTCAGCATCGTGCCTACTGAAAATGTTCGATTACTGTGGATATGAACTATCATAATTTATCCATTTAGGGTTGAGATTTTTAGTTTATTCAATTGCGTTATAACTCAAAGAAAGACCTAAAAGCCTAAAAATCCAACACTTTCACCGGATAAAGTAGCGGTAACGTTATCGAAAATCACGGTCCCTTTAGCACCCAACATAGCACTTAATTAGGAACACATTTTCCATCAAAAAACTTACAATATAATTTAAGAGTAATAAAAATCCGTAAAAAAAAGTATTTAAATAACCTATTGATTACTTTTAAATTTAAAAAAGTGATCAATAAGAAATTAAAAAACTTAATTATGATTTTAAGTGTGGTTTGAAACTTCCGCTTAACGATCAACCAATTCCTTGACAGATTCTCCATTTTGGTCGATAAATTTAGCCTCAGTTTTAAATAACTGATACCATTTTCGGAACGTGCCTATAAAGACAAGCAGCATCAAAAGCATGGCCAATATAGCCAATAAAGCTAATAGCAGCTGTCCCTTAGGCAAATAAATATCCATCACCTGTAGATAGCCAGCCCAAAAGGTAATCCCGGCCATAAATACGCCCGGAATTGCCGTAATTAAGGCATATTTCCCCCGGTTCATCCGAATAAGCATCGTCGTACATACAATAAGGCCACAGGCAGCCAACAGCTGGTTGCTGATTCCAAATAGCGGCCAGATACTGCTTACATTTCCCGTAAAAACAAGATAGCCCCATGAAAAAGTAAAAATAGCGCTGCATAACCAAATGCCCGGTTTCCAATCCTTGTCTTTAAAAACCGGGAAGATATTGCCCAGCATTTCCTGCAAAAAGAACCGTCCGACTCGCGTACCGGCATCGATAGCTGTAAGAATAAAAACGGCTTCAAACATGATAGCAAAATTATACCAATAAGCCATCACATTGTCCATAAAGGGAACTTTATCAAAAATATGGGCCATCCCGACAGCCAAGGACACGGCTCCCCCCGTACGGCCGTGAAGGTCTACTCCTATACGATCTGAAAAATGCTGCAAATCTACCGCTTTTAATTCGGGATACTGAGCCAAAAAATGTGCATAGTCACCGACTGGTGTGTTGATCGCAAAATAGTCGCCGGGCAGTAAGGTGCAGGCAGCAATCAATGCCATTAAGGCAACAAATCCCTCCACCAGCATTGCACCATAGCCCACAAAAAGAATTTCCCTTTCGGTTCCCAACATCTTAGGCGTTGTTCCGGTGGCAATAATCGCATGGAAACCCGAAATTGCACCGCAAGCGATCACGATAAAGATAAAAGGCAGCACAGGTCCGCCGATCACAGGTCCACCGCCATGGATAAAATCGGTCAGTGCTGGCATCTGTATGGTGGGATGCACAAACACAATGCCTACGGCCAGCATCAGGATCGTACCGATCTTGAGATAAGTGGAAAGGTAATCGCGTGGTACCAGAAGCAGCCAGATGGGTAAGACTGAAGCTAAAAATCCGTAAATAGCAATCGCGATTGAAATGGTCTTCACATCCCAATCGAACAGGTTATGAACGATCGGAATCTCCATCAAACGATGTCCAGCAATGATGCCAACGATCAACAAAATACCCCCCAATACACTGGCCAACGCAACAGATCCTGTTTTATACCGCATCAGAAGTCCCATAAAAATCGCAATTGGCATGGTCAGAATAATGGTAAATAAGGACCAGGGGGCTTCGTGCATGGCGCTAATGCAGGCCAGGGACAGCCCGGCCAAAGTGAGGATCAGAATAAACAGAACGGCTATACCGGCTATACCACCGACAACGGGGCCGATCTCCTTGGACGCAATGGTAGCAAGACTCTGCCCTTTGTGCCGTACAGAAGCAAACAGAACAACCATATCATGCACACCACCGCCCAGGACACAGCCGATCAAAATCCAAAGTGCCCCAGGAAGATAACCAAACTGTGCAGCCAGCACCGGACCTACCAATGGTCCTGCCGCGGCTATTGCGGCAAAATGATGCCCAAACAAGACCTTACGGTCCGTCTTAACGTAATCATGGCCATCAGCAAACTCAACCGCTGGAGTTGCTACCGCATCGTTGAGACGTAGCACTTTCTGCGCCATAAAAATTCCGTAAAAGCGATATGCGAGCGCAAAAATTAAAATTGACGCAAAAACCAGCGTGAGGGCATTCATATTAGCCAAATCCATCATATATCTAAGTATAATTCTAACGCAATATATTATTTTTGTTCCAAGACTTGCCCTGCTTTCAACAGCTCCTTTTTTAATAGCCCGTAGCCGACATGCTGCACAACATGATCATGATCAAGTGCCAATACTGCAGCGGCACCAGCACTCTGCCCCAGCACCATAAATACGGGCTCCATACGAATTGAACCAAAGGCAATATGTGAACTGGATACGCAGACAGGGACAAGCAAATTTGTACATTCATCGCTCTTTGGGATGATCGATCCATAGGAAATAGCATAAGGCCGTGGTACGTGAACACCGATATCACCTTCATTTTGAACATATCCTTCTTTGGTCACATAGCGTTGTACATTGTGGGAATCCAACGTATAGGAGCCCATGCCAATCGGATCTTCTACCTTGTTCCTCCCTAGAATATTATGCTCGGTCGTCACATATTGTCCAAGCATCCGCCTCGCTTCACGTATATACAATTGAAAAGGCCAATTGTCATTATCTTTAAATTCATCGTTTGCCAGCCCCCATTCAGCCATCTTTGTCCTGATTGCCGTTGGGACCGAAGGATCATTGGCCATAAAATAATATAAGCCCTGCTGATATCGGCGATGGGCTTCGATAATGGATTTGCGTTCGGCATAGCTCGCTTCGGGATAACCATAATTCATCCCAATAAAATCGGTGCTGAACGGACCGTGGTTATTGGCATCGGTCTTATGATTGGGCACCAGATCAAATTTTTGAAAGGCTTCGTCCCAGCCGGCACGGAATAGACGTTGCAGCAGAATATAGTGCTGTGGATCGTAGCCAACAGGCTTAGCAAAGGGTTTCCGATTGCGGGCATCATTGGTCAGACACATGCGGAAGCAATAAGCCTGCAGCCTCTGATCTGCTGCACCATATTGCCCGGGATCTTCTGCAGAAACGCCGAATACCAGGCCACTGCCCGGATCGCCTTCACGTTTATAGGGGCTAATCTGCGCAATAAAGTGATGCCGGTGCTGAAAGACTCCGGTCTGCACACCGTTCCACTGCTCCCCATAAGTCTGGTTGGCCTCCCGCCCGATCGTATAGCTTACCTTGGCCAGCGCCATCAGGTCGCCTTCATATGTGGCATCTATAAATATCTTCGCTTCGTAGACTGTTCCGTCTAAGGTTTTAATCGATTTGATGGCTGTTGATTCTTTTTGAATGGCACTTTCCTGCCGATCTAAATAAGCTCCACGGACCACATCAATCTGATGATCCCGCACCCAGGCATCAAAAATACGCTCGGCGACATGAGGCTCAAAGATCCACATCGTCCCATGCGCACTGTCCATCGCGACGGTACCTTGCCCCCGATTGCCAAACGAGGCCCTGGACTGCCAATTCCAGCTCGATTCTTTCGAATAATGATCATAGACGTCCTGATAGAATTTTTTGGCTAGGCCCCCAATAACTGCTTTATTGCCGGTATCGGTAAAGCCAAGTCCACCCGAACTAAGACCTCCCAAATGCTGATCGGGCGATAAGACGACTACAGACTTACCGGCCTGCTTCACTTGCAATGCGGCAGTAATCGCCGCAGGAGTTCCCCCATAAACCAAAACATCCACCTTTTTGGTCAAATGCTGCGCTTCACCCTGTAGAAAAGCCAAGACAAGCACTAATTTTAACCCTATTTTTATCTTTTGCATATGTACTTAATTTTGATCTGAAACCGGAACCCACAAGATGGCATTTGCAGCCAAAACGCCCTTTGCGGCTGGCATAATCTCAACATAAGGCTTGTTGCCCCCATTTTCAAATTTATATTCACCGAGTGCTACCCAGGTACTGGTTGTCTGTCCGAGAATATGGACCTCCCTGAAATTTATATTTTTTTCGATCCTTATCTTTCCGGTATGAATAATGAATTTTCCTGCTTCCGTGCTTTCGGCAGTTTTTGGAAAATAGCTATAAAGTTTATACCTCCCCGCGGCAAAATCTTTTCCAGGCGTAAAACGTGCGACAGCAGCGAGATCAGTATCCACTTCCTGATAACTCATACCATAACCTTTTTTTGAAGAGACGTGCCAAGCTCCTTTCAACATCACTTGATCTTTATTTTCGACGTGAATAATATAATCGGCCATCCGGCCATCTGCTTTCGGATTGTCGCGCAATATTTTCGCTACGCGTTTTATATCAACATCTTGAACGGCTATTTTGTTGTCGATTGCTTCGCAAGCGGCCACAGCACCAGATTGCCCCAATACCATAAACACAGGCTCCATGCGGATGGACCCAAAAGCGATGTGACTTGCCGACAGACATACGGGGACAACAAGATTGTTGATTTCTTCTTTTTTGGGCACAATGGCCCTATAGGAAATCGGAAAGGGGGAGAAACCGCCGACTTCAACATTGCCCTCGTTTTTGACCATGCCATTCACAATCACACGATCGCAGTTGTGCGAGTCCATGGTATATGCAGCATAGCCTACGCCATCGGATACCAGTGCACGACCCTGACAGTGGTCTTGGGTCATGACAACATCAGCAATCATCCTTCGGGCTTCGCGGATATATAATTGTGGAGACCAATGCCTATTGTCAAGATATTCATCTTTGGGGTATCCCCATTTTTGAAATTCGCTTCGGATCGCCTCCGGTACCGAACTATCGTTGGCAACAAAATATAACAGACCTTTGGTGTAATCTTCATGGGCCTGAATAATATCTTTCCGTTCGAAATAATCGGCTTCGGGATAATGCCAGTTCATACCGATCATATCTGTTGAAAATCCATTCCTGTTATTGATATCAGTCTTTCCATTGGGCATCAAACTCCAGATAAATACGTCCTGCATACTCTTCCAAGGCTGTATCTCCTTTTGGCGCTTTAAGAGTTCGTATTTGGTTGCGTCGTAATTGTGGGGTTTGGTGATTGCTATTCTATTTTCAGGGACATTGGTCAATGTGATCCGATAATTATAGGCTTGAACCTTGGCATCTCCCGTTCCATTTTGTTCTAAAGTATCCGTATTGATCCCCCATAAAATGCCACTCTTAGAATCACCTTTTTTCTTATAAGGGTCTACACCATCCGGAAATTGATGACCGTCTAACAGTTGTACACCATTAATTGTCTCGCCATAGGTGCTATTCGGCTCTCGCCCCACGTGGTAGGATACACCAGCTTTGGCCATGAGGTCACCCTCGTAGCTGCAGTCCATAAACACCTTGGCACCGACAGTTATCTTTTTGCCATTCCTGCTCTCACTTGGAAGCAGTGAAATAGTTTTAATCGATCGATTGTCGGTCTTTACAGCTATCAAACGATGCCCCATTAGCATTTGTGTGTTTGCATGTGCCAGATAGTCCTTAAAAATAGATTCGGCTACCTTGGGTTCAAAAATCCATTGTTCAAAACCGCCATAGTGCTTGCCCATTTTGCGATAAAAATCAAGAGCGAGCCCTGTGACGACATATTTGTTTCCGATATCCGTCTGCCCCAATCCACCGGAGCTGAGCCCGCCCACCCGTGTACCAGGATCGATCAGTAGCACTGATTTTCCGGCCTGTGAAGCGGTATAGGCGGCTATTACACCGGCTGAGGTGGCGCCATAAATACATAGATCTACCTGTCTGTCGGTTTGCCCTTTGACTAAATGCCAAAACATCGTCAAAAGTCCAATGGTCATTATCAGTATCTTTTTCATCATCTTAGGATTTAATAGCCTGGATTTTGTTCCAGATTTTTATTGGTTACAATTTCAATATTCGGGATCGGCCAAAGGTAATTCTTGTTGGAATCGAACTTTCGGAGCTCGATAACCCGCATGTCTTTCTGATTAGCGACATTTTTATAATTCACGTAGTTATCCGAATCGATCGTCGGTGCACTGGCCAGCAAGCCTTTTGGAATACGCCCATAGAGCGTCGAATTCATAAATTTATCGGCTAGTTTCCAACGTCTCAAATCGACTAGACGAAAGCCTTCATTGGCTAACTCGTAAAGTCTTTCTTTCCGTACAATCTCGCGCAGCTCAGCTTGCGTTTTATTACTCGCGATTGCTGGCATATCGACGCTAGGGCGCTGCCTGATGCTGTTGAGTGCGTCATAGACGGTTTGGTCGATCTTATTGTTTTCGATCATCGCCTCGGCGTAGATCAACAACACTTCGGCATACCGGCTCTGAATAATATTTAACTCCGATTCCATGGTAAAGTCCTTGTCTTTTATATCGACATATTTTTTCCAGCAATAACCAGAAAAGGTCGCATATGCATTGATCGCATCCTGATTTTGGATACGTACTGCTGTGGACGTATTGTATGTGTAGTTCCAGCAGGTTATGCTATCCTTATGGGTCTCAAACTGAAAACCAAAAAAAGTGGTACCAGGGAGTGCAATAGTGTACCCCAAACGCGGATCTCGATTGGCGAATGGTTTTTTAGGATCAAATCTGGAAGATTTGTCAATGGCCAATCCGTCTGTACAGAGATAGCTATCAACAATGGATTGCGATGGAATTTTATTGGAAGTCCCTTGTGCGTTGCGCGACAGAAATCCGCGCGTAGCACTGTGGGTCTTTGTTTTTTGTAACCGTAGATATTGAAAAGCAAAAATAATCTCCTTGGAAGCCTGCCCATCATAGGTAAATAATTGGCCGAAATCAGCGTGTAAGGCATATACTTTCAGATCCATGACTTCTTTGGCCGAACGTGCTGCTTCTTCCCAAAGTCCATTATTAAGTGCTGCCCGAGCGCGTATGGCCAATGCCGCTCCTTTGGTGGCACGTCCAATATCTGCCGAACCATAGCTAACCGGTAAAATAGCTGCAGCTTCATCAAGTTCTTTGAGGATGAAGCTAGCAATTTCAGCCTTCGATGTTTTCGGAACATTCGCATCAGCAAGGCTTAGGCCGCTCGTTACCAGGGGCACTCCGCCAAAGTAATCGATCAGATATTGGTAGACATAAGCCCGGATAAACTGTGTCTCGGCTTTATAACGCTTTTGGAGATTGGCATCCATCTTTCCATCCAACTTCTGGATATTATCCAGGATGAAATTACATTTGCCAATGACCTTATAAGAATTGGTCCAGATATTCCGGATGTAGCCATTGTTGCTATCGTGGTCCCCTCTTCCCACAGCTTGTAAATCAGAGGTATTACGGTCCCAGCCAATATCGGTGGCATCATCAAGTGTAAGATTGATAGGCATATCGTCCGTTGGGTGAAATGCCAAGGCGCTGTACAAACCATTGACAACCAATGTCAGCTCATCCTGATTTTTGAAATAATTTTCGTCCGAAGGGCCATCCAAGGGAGATCTATCCAGGTATTTTTCGCATGCCCCCACCACAAGGAGCACTGCAATCGACAGCATATATAACGCGAGTTTATTTAGAGTTTTCATACAAGCCAAGTTTATAATGTAATATCCAATCCAAAAGAATACACTTTTACCTGTGGGTAAAAGTTGCCATAACCTACTGGTGCTTCGACGTCATAACCGTCCCAAAATTTATCTACGCTGAATAAGTTTGAACCATTAACAAATACCCGAAGTTTATTCAGTCCGATGGACTTTAGCAGCTCAGCCTGAAAGGTATAACCGAACTGTAAATTTTTCAGCCGAAGATAGGCGGCATTTTTCATCCAGAATTGGGAGGACTGCTGGTTGTTATTCTGTCCGAATGCGAGCCGCGGATATTTAGCCGTAGTATTGTCAGGTGTCCATCGGTCTTTATTGTCCTCACGGATCGTTCCGCCAATTGCTCCCGTTGTTGTAAAAGGCTGTATACCGGCCCCGTAAAGGTAGCCATCGGCTTTCCCCACACCCTGCAATAGAAAACTGAGGTCGAACCCTTTGAAACTAAAATTGGAGTTGAGCGAATAGGTATATCTTGGAATGGTACTCCCGATAATGACCTTATCGGATTCGTTAACTACGCCATCGCCATTTTGATCACGGTATTTGAGGTCACCCGGTGCCAAGGTACCAAACTGTGTGGCATGTGCTTTCACTTCTTCGGCAGTCTGGAAAAAGCCTTCCGAAACATAGCCAAAGATCGAATTAATGGGATAGCCTTCCCTATTGACCGTTAGACCAGTCTGATTGATTCCCCGCATATCCAGCACTTTGTTTTTGACATCAGAGAGGTTGAATGTAAAATTATATTTAAAGTCCTTAGCTGGATCGCTTCGATAGCCCATGGAAAGCTCCCACCCTTTATTCTCGACGACGCCTGCATTTTGATAAGGCTTATTCAAACCGATGATGAGCGGGATGTCCAGCTGTAATAATATATCACTGGTTTTTCTGTTGTATAGATCTGCGGTAATAGTCCATCGCTTAAATAAGGTAAGATCAATTCCTATATTTTTCTCCTCGGTAGACTCCCATGTAATATTAGGATTGGACATATCATTTAGCGCTGCCGTATTGACGATGCCATTGCCCAATGTATAAGAACCCAGATTTAGAGATGCCACGGCTGGATAGGTACCGATATTCTGATTTCCCAGTTTACCCCATGATGCCCTGATTTTTCCCTCTGTAAGCCAGCCCTTGGATGCTGTTAGGAACTGCTCCTCAGAAAAACGCCATCCTGCAGACGCCGACGGAAAAAAGCCATAGCGATTACCTTTGGCAAACCTGGACGAACCATCGTAGCGTGCATTGAGTTCCAAAAGATAACGATCTTTGAAAACGTAATTGATCCGAGAAAATAAAGATTGTAACGCCCACTCGGAGGCACTGCCTGTAGCTGACTGATTCAGTGCCGACCCTGCATTGAGCACTTCATAGTCAGGGAGAACATAGGTGTCTCTAAAACCCTGGGAGTAATCGATCTTGTAGTCTTCCCGCGAACCACCAATCAATGCTTTCAACTGATGTGGACCAAAATCTTTGTTTAGCGTAAGGGTCGCCCGCATATTATTAAAAAGTTCTTGGCTATTGTATTGCGTAAGTGCTGTCCGCACAGGGACCGAGAAACTCGGCGTACCATCTGGAAAATAGGACTGTACTGCTTTTCGGAAATTCTTATTTACCTGCGTCGCATATTTAGGTGCATAATTGACCTCGGCGGTCAACCATTCTTTGGGTCTGTAGATCAATGATGCGTTGATACTGCCAAATGGACTTTTGTTGGTAGCAACACCACCATCAGCCGCGGCCGAGACGGGATTGTTACCATTCCAGCCCAGTCCCCAGGTACCATTGGAATTTCTGAAGGATTGATTGGCAGGAATACTGCTCATCCACTGAAAAAGTTCCTCGATGCTCGCTGCAGGTGAGGTGACGATCGGATTGACGTATTGAAAGTCAAATTTAACAGCGAGCTGATCTGATAATTTAACATCTACGTTGTTGCGGATGGTATAGCGCTTAAACGAGCTATTTAGTGTCAAACCTTTCTGGTCGAAATAACCTACCGAAGTCAGCATTTTTACTTTGTTTGTGCCAGCATTGACTGTCAGAAAATGGCTTTGCTGAAATCCATTCCCCTGCAAGGATTCCTTTTGCCAATCAGTATTGGGATACTCGTCCGAACTACCATTGCCCTGACTACGATAAGCGGCAATGATATCCTCTGGATATAATGGACTCGCACCAACATTGGTATAAGCTTCATTAGTCAGCAGCATATGATCCAGGGCATTGACGATTTTGGGCATATTGGTTGCAGACTGCCAGCCGAAATAATTATTGTAGGCAATAGCGACCTTATCAGAACTTCCCCTTTTTGTCGTGACCAAGATGACACCATTGGCAGATCTCGAGCCATAAATCGATGCAGATGCGGCATCTTTTAATATTGAAATATTCTCTATTAAATTGGGGTCAATATTATTGATGGAGCCTTCGATCCCATCAATAAGTACTAAAGGCGCGGCGTTGCCAAGTGTACCGATACCGCGAATACGGATATC
Source organism: Sphingobacterium sp. (assembly GCA_031286695.1). Lineage (GTDB taxonomy): Bacteria > Bacteroidota > Bacteroidia > Sphingobacteriales > Sphingobacteriaceae > Sphingobacterium. The sequence goes on from JAITTY010000005.1 coordinate 458,003, forward strand.
CGCACCGTCCGACCCTGGCTTACCAGAACGCTGCGTCACGGTTACTCCCGAGGCCATGCCCTGAAGGGCCGACGAGGTTTGCCCAGCGGGTCTATTATTCAGATCTTCACCCGATACGGCGGAAACAGCGCCCGTCAAATTGACCTTTTTCTGAACACCATAACCGACGACAACAACTTCGTCTATTATTCCGGTGCGTGATTTCAGACGGATAAGCACTGTGTTTTTGCTGGTTGCCGTTGCCACAAAATGCTTAACAGAATCGGTATCGTAGCCGAGATGGTGTGCATAGATCGTATAATTTTCGCCAGCTACAAGTGGCGTTAAAACAAACAATCCATTGTTATCGGCCACAAAATGGAGCTTTTTGCTGCTCTTCTCGTGGACAAGATCAATAGTTGCACCGGGTAATGTATTACCTTCGTTGTCTACTATTTTACCATTTACTTTCAGGTTTGATTGCGCAAATCCTACAGAAAAGTATGGAAATAGCAATCCCACGAGCATTAATTTGATTAGAATATGCTTCATAATTGTTTACAGTTGGTTATTCTGATTTATATATTGGTTTATTTTTCCGCGTTGGGTTGACTCTCTCCTACTGTACGTCCTCCTTTCTTCCCGAATTACTGATGTTGACAATACCATTGTTCACTTGGAATGTACAACCGTTCAATTGACAGAAACTAATCAAAAAATTGGCTAGCGATTCTTTGCTATTTAAACTTCCTGTAAATGTACTGTTGAGCAAATCAGGATTATCGCATACAATCGAAACATCATAAAGGCTTTCGATTACTCTTAAAAGTTGAACGTTTTTGGTTTGGTTAAATTTGACAGACTGATTGGTCCATTCGACATTGGCGGTTAAATGTGGAATGAGTTTTCTTAACTCCTTATCTACACGAGCAGGCTGAGATTTTATCAATTCAGGCTCCGAATACTTAATCATCTGCTGCAGTTTTAAGTTAACTAATACTTCCTCTTTTGGTTTGAGGTATATTAGATTGCGGCTATCCGCTGTAACTGATCCGACAGAGATTTTGCCCTCCATTAGTTTTATCAGTACATGATCGGCATCCTTGGGGTCTACGCTAAATATTGTCCCTAAGGCGGTGGTCAAATATCCTCTGTAATTGACTTGAAAAGGCGCATTTTTATTTTTGTGCACGTTATAAATAACTCGCCCTTGCACCTGCTGTACATCCCGGTGGCCTTGGCCATTATATTCAAATCCGATTTTTGCATGTGGATAAAGTATAACGGTCGTGCTATCAGGAAGCTGAGCATTGATCGTATAAGCATTTTTATTTTCATACCAGGTGACCTGTTCTTTTGTTGAGGTTGATAAATTTCTCAAAAAGATAACCGATAGTACACAGAGTAGCACGGCGGCACATGAAGCCCAGGCCCACGGGCTTATTCTCTGGATTAGCTTAGGCTTGGGCGGATCTACGGCATAGATATGATCGAGCACTTTCCGATGAACCATGCTTAAATCTGGTAAGGGAATTTGTTGTAATGCTTGTCCTTCATCCTGATCCAGCATCTCAGCGATCCAGAATTGCAGAATTGCAGCATCCATCTCGGCCATTTCATCAAAAAACGACTCATAATACTGCACATCCAAGCGGTTGTGGATATACGCCAACAATTGATCTTTAAAGGATTGCTCTTTCAAAATTTTCTATAATTAGTTCAATACATTGCTGTATTTGTTACTCTATACGTTTGACAAAGAGAATCACACTATTGCTTTTTTATTTTTTTTTAAAGCTTAAATAAAAAGGCCGCAAAAAGACTGATTATATACTCATCTCGGTAATTTTTTTGAATATATTCTTTGATATCTTTGAGTGCGCTCACGAGTTGATTACTCACTGTAGAGACTGAAATTCCCAATAAATCGGCAATTTCCTTATAACTTTTGTCTTCAAATTTATTGAGCAACAAAATCTCCTTTCGTTTGGGGCTCAGGGAGTCGATTGCATTGGTCAACATCTGTTGTTTATCTTTGAAAAACAGCTTTTCTTCGGTATGATAATACAGTTCTATTGCTGAAGCCCATATTTCCAATTGAAGAGCCTTGTCTCTTTGCACTTTTCGAAAAAAATCCATGGCCAAATTATCCGAAATATGATTGAGAAATGAGACAAATCCTTTATTAGGGTCAATCTTTTCGCGTTGGAGCCATATTTTGGTAAATACCTCCTGTAGGATTTCTTCTGCAATAGTTTGATTTTTCACCAATTTGATCAATCTAATATAGATCTTCGGAGAATAATGAAAATAAATTTCATTAAACGAATTTAGGTCTCCATTTTTAAGTTTTTCCAGTGTAGCAGTTTCTTTAGGAGATTTCATTTGGCAGATTCTTATAATTGGTACAAACGACGAACTTAATATAGTGATAAATTTACTAAATCAAAATCATTGGTAACCCAAATAAAATTTTATACTTCCGACTGATCGGGTTGCTCCCTTTTAATCCATCGATAAGACTTAAAAAGTATTGCATCAATAGTTGTCTATGTGTTTGTACAAATTCGCAGCAGAAAAAATAGTGCTGAGAGTTTAAGCAATCCTAAAATTAATTGAATTGAGCTCTATATTGTTGTGGACTTTGTTTGGTTTTTAATTTAAACAATCTGCTAAAGGATTGAGGCTGTTCAAAACCTAATTCAAATGCAATTTCAGAAATACTAAGAACTGTGGTAGATAACTTATTCTTTGCCCGATAAATCATTTTATCATGAATGATTTGCTGGGTGTTTTGACCTATAAGGTTTCGCAACAGATCGCTTAAATAACTCGCTGACATATGCAGCTGGTCAGCTAGGTAATTAACGGTAGGAACTCCTCCTTTCAAGACCTTATCGCTATTAAAATAATCTTCCAACAATTGATCTATGCGCTCAGCAATACTCGGATATTTCTGTTTTCTGGTCAGAAATTGCCTGTTATAAAATCGTTGAGCATAATTTAGCAACAGCTCAATCTGGGAGATGATAACATTGTGGCTTATGTCATCTATACGGTTCTCAAGTTCTTCTTCTATATTTCTGAAAAGCGACAGAATGGTTTCTTTTTCTTTGCTCGAAAGGTGCAAGGCTTCATTTGTAGCATAGGAGAAAAAGTGATACTGATGGATCTTTTGCGCTAACGGATATTGCAGTAAAAAATCAGGATCTATTAGTAGTGTGATCTGCGGGCTAAGTATGTTTTGTTCTCCGGTTTCCTTTTGCTTATCCTCTTCTATAGATGAGAGTATTTGCTGAGGAGCCACAAAAAACAAACCGCCCTCTTTAAAATCAAATTTGGTATGACCATAAATTAATTCTCCTCCGACATCTGGTTTAAAAGCTATTTTATAATAACTCAATACATGTGATTTATTAGGAGCACGACCTTTAAGTGGCTTGTCGACACCGTTTAACAAAACGATCAATGGATGCTGCGGAGGCGGAAAACCAGATGCCTGCATGACATCAGCCAGCGTATTAAATCTTTTTACAGAATGATTCGATTTTTTTGAAACCATATTATAAAAATTCTAGGTTACAAGTTAAACAATATTCGCTTTCCCTCACAAAAAAGAAAAGCGAATAGAAACGGAAAGATTGTTAAAGACGGCATAGCACTAGCCTTGGGCCGCTTGAGAAATCGGTTTCCAAATTTCCCATTCCTGGATACGTTCTGAATAGATTTGTTGGATATGCGGCAAGTCATTTTTACCCAAAAGTAATCTCAACGGCGGATTTTCAGCATCTACAACAGCAAATATAGCATCGGAAGTGGCAATAGGATTTCCTCGTTCCATCTTTTGTAAATTTTTCATCAACTGGTTTTTCAAATCGTCATAATCCGGCAGCTTTTTGCTGGCTATTTTCAATGATTCGGTACTACCAAATTCAGTATTATAAGCCCCAGGTTCAATTAGCGTTACTTTAATGCCAAATACCGCAACTTCCTTAGATAAACTATCGTAAATCGCCTCAAACGCAAATTTTGAAGAACAATAATACCCAATTAGCGGATTACTGTACATGCCAACAGCGCTAGATGTCCCCAAAATATGGCCATGACCTTGGGCTCGCAGTATTGGTAATGCTGCCTGAATCACATGGATAGGTCCTATAATATTTGTTTCATACATGGCTTTTACCTCATCTGTGCTGCTCTCTTCGATGGTTCCCACTAGAGAATATCCTGCGTTATTGAACACAATATCTAATCTTCCAAAATATTGATTGGCCTGTCTGACAGCATTTTGCACTTGGGAGGCATTGGTCACATCCACTTCAAGAACCAAAACCTGATCTCCATACGTTTCTTTTAATGTGGCAATACTATTTATATTACGCGCTGTAGCTGCGACTTTGTCTCCGCGTTTCAAAGCGGCTTCTGTCCATATTTTTCCAAATCCCCTTGAAGATCCCGTAATGAACCAAACTTTTTCTTTCTTTCTATTTTCCATTTTTTAATTGTATTAATATGAATGCAAAGTTGCTTCTAAATGGAAATTCTTACGTTGCCAGAATGAGGTTTATACTAACCAAAATAAAGAAAAACGAGTCATTTCAGGAGAAGGTCAAGGAGCAATTTGTACATGTCAACCACTTAATGTGTTGAACAAATGCCAAAGCTTTTTCACGTTGTAGTTTAACTATTATAATCTATCCTTGGCATTTCCATACCACCAGATATCGAAAATCAAAAATTTAAACAGACTATTATTACTCAAATAAGAAAAGTATATAGTCAGGCCTAAAAATCTGGTCTCCAGGCATGAATATTTGATACAAACATCATTATATTAGAGTTTATTAAATTGATTTGAAATCTTGACCAATATGACTAATGACTTATTTGAATTTGAAATTTTAAAAGCCAGCAGAACTAGGTTATTACAATTAATAGAACCAGTTGATAGCGAAATATTATTTAAAATTCCTAAAAACTTTAACAATAATATAGTTTGGCAAATTGGGCACTGTATCACCTCTCAACAGAGGCATATGTATATGCGTAGTGGACTACCAATGCATATATCACACGAATTTATGGAAATGTTCAAAATTGGAAGCTCCCCACATACATGGAAAAGTATCCCAGACGTCGATGAAATAAAACATTTATTACTTTATACCGTAAACCAGCTTAGTGAAGATCTGGAATCGGGTATATTTGTTAATTACCAACCCTTTAGCTTACCAATTGGCATCACCATAAATAATCACATTCAAGCGCTTCAAGCAGCTAACTTTCACGAAGCCGAACACAGTGGAATATTATTAAACTACTTAAAACTTCTAATTGAATAAGATCTATTTAAGCCATACCGAAATGCTAAACGCATAGCGGAATTCGCTTTCCCAAGTTTCAGAAAGCACCACAAGTATCCATGGATTGGCTACTCAACCAACGACAATAAGAGAGATCATAGACCAAATACATCCCGATGATTTAGATTTTGTTCTGAAAGCAGAAGAAGCCACATTAGTCAAAATGAAGGAAATTGGATTTGAACACCAACTGTTTTTGAAAACTTCTTATTGTTTTCGCATGCGTGTTTCCAATGGTAGCTATCACCTGTTTCATCATCAAGCTATACATTTGGCTAAAGATCATTTCGGTCGGTTGACTTCCGCATTGAATATCCATACTGATGTACAACATATAACCCAAAGTAATAATAAAATTGTGCTCGTTACCGGTATCGGTACACGTGACGATTATTGTCAGATCGATTTATCTAAACAACTTCCACAATTTGATATTCCTAAATTTTCCAAGCGTGAGATGGAAATCGTATCGTTGGTTGCCAAAGGGAACTCTAGCCCCCAGATTGCTGAAAAGCTTTTTATCTCGCCAGATACCGTAAGGACACATCGAAAAAACCTATTTAGGAAAACGGAAACAAAAAGTGTAGGTGAATTTATACGCAAATGTATTGAATGGGGATTATTGCAGCTTTTTTGTTTTTTCAATATAGAATTTTTCATTTAAAGCGGATGGTTATGGGCAAGTCGACGGTAATGGTTGTGGGCGTGGTTGGAGCAGTGTTTTTATTCAGAAGAAACCGGTTGCGCACTTTCGCAACAACCGGTTTCTTTGGTCTGTTCGATTAATTTTCGTAAATCAAACCTTCGTAGCAAGCATTGTAAAGGTCTTTTAAGTCTTGTAGACTTGGCTTACGGGGGTTAAAACCTGTACACGGATCCTGTAAAGCGTTTTGGGCCATATAATCCAGATTTTTTTGCCAGTCTTCCCTAGAAATGCCAAATGCTTTAAGGGAGCCAATATTGTTGACCGCGGCTCTCAGTTTTTCAATTTCCTGTGCCAATCCTTCCGCCGAATCTCTACCGACAAGTTTGGCCAAATCTGGGTATCTTGTTGTATATGTCTGATTAAAACGGATGACATTGGGTAGGAAAATCGCATTGGAAGCTCCATGAGGAACGCCGTACAGTGCACCGACCTGATGTGAGAGGGAGTGTACGATACCCAACCAGGCATTGTTGAAAGCCAGTCCGCCCATAAAAGATGCATCGTGCATATTTTGGCGTGCTTTAATGTTGGTCGGGTTGTTGACAGCTTCCTCGAGATTCCCGAAAACAATTTCCAGCCCCCCTTTAGACAAGACATCGGCATAGTTATTTTCGATATTGGACACATAGGCTTCCACACAATGTGTAAGTGCATCAAGACCAGTATTGGAGGTGATATGTGCTGGCATCGTGGCACAAATTTCGCCATCGACAATAGCGATGTCTGGTGTCAACTCATACGATACGATTGGGTACTTCACCCCTTTTTCCCGATCAGTGATCACAGCCAATCCCGTAGTTTCCGTACCTGTGCCGCTTGTTGATGGGATGGCAATGAATTTAGCCTTTTGACGCAATATAGGTACGTTAAAAGGTTGGGTCATCGCTTCAAAATTTGCATCTGGATATTCATAAAATACCCACATCATCTTTGCCGCATCAATTGCCGAGCAACCTCCTAAGCCAATAATCCAATCAGGTTGAAAATCAGTCATCACTGCAGCTCCACGAAGGCTTGTCGCTGATGATGGATCTTCTTCGACACCGTCAAAAACTGCAGTTTCCAATCCTGCTTCTGTTAAATAACTTATGGCACGGTCCAAAGTTCCGCTTTTTTTCATAGACTGACCACCAGTTACGATGATGACTTTTTTTCCAGTTAGATTTTTCAATTCCGACAACGTACCAGCACCGTGGAATACTTCGCTGGCAACAAATAACTTGCTCATATATTTTATATTAAATTTCTACTGCAAAGTTACTGTGCTCAGAAAGGCAAATGTTATACATTACTTACGATATGATATACATTTGATCCAATATAACCACAGGATATAATCGCGTCAAATCGCAAAATAGCCTTAAGTCTTATACATTTGCGCCAGTTGCTGTTGCAGATTGGTTGGCGTTTCATCCAGTTTGGCACGCACAAACTTATTCAATGCCGCCGGTGAATTGAATCCAAGCTCAAAGGCAATCTCCTTATGCGAGTAGTTGGATAAAAGTAGTAGTTGTTTGATCTCATTCATAATCCGGGCATGAATGGTTTCGATGGAGGTGAGTCCTGCAATCTTGCGGGTAATTTCATTTAACTTTTTTGGTGACAACTGTAATTTTTCAGCATACCAACTCACGGTACGCTCCGTTTTATAATGCCTTTCCAGCAGTTCCAGAAATTTACCATAACTCTTCGCATTTTCATTGCTGAGCTGGCTATTTCCCCATTTGGTATGAACAAATTCCACCAATTTAAGCAAGATGATTTTGATATAGAACCGAGCCTGCTCCTTCTTGATTGATGTTAAATCCTGATAAGATTTTTCGACCTGCTCCAGCAGCAGCTCTATTTCTGCGGTCTCCGCCTCAGGCAACTCAATATGATTGAGCTTCACGGAGATATTGTAGTTGTAAATACTCAATTCGTTTTTTAGGATATCCGAACAGAATAGTACTTCGTCAAACAGGATCAACTTGCCTTCGAAGTTATCGCTGAGCAATTCTTTGGAGGAGAGCTGCCCGGGAAAGATGACGCATATATGAGGTGCATTGACGGTATAACGTCGATCTTCCACCTGTAGATTGAGCCGACCTTTTTTTACAAACAAAAGGCAAAAATGGTCTTTTGTGTGCGGCTCCCGGTAGGCTGCGAGGGCTTCCCTGTCTAGATCAAAAATATGAAATGGCGTGATTGCCCTTTCAGCTTTATATTGTATATCTTTTAAATGATAAACTACCATAGAGGCCCATGATAAGCATTTATTCTGAATTCCTCAAATTTACTTTTTCGTTAAGCTAGCTTGATATTGCATTTGCGTGGGTCAAATTGTATTCAGATAATCATTTAATGAGAGCTCCGTTTCAATCTGCAATTTCTTGCGTAACCTATACCGATGAATTTCTACTCCCCTAACGGTGATATTCTGCAATTGAGCAATCTGTTTGGATGTAAAATGCAGTTTTAAATAGGCACATACTTTGAGATCATTTCGAGATAATGCTGGATGCTTCGCCTTCAGATTATTTAAAAAACCATCATTGAGCTCATCAAAGTGACTCGCGAACTGGTTCCAGTTCGCACTATTCTTTTCAATATCCTTTAATAACGTGTTGATGCGTTTCAAATTGGAGTCTTCGTCATCTCCGGTATCGAGCTTTGCGAGTTCATCTCTTACTTTAATTAATGCCCCCGAATTTTCAAGTAACTGCATGCTTGTACTGGCTAGTTCTTTAGTTTTAGCCATCACTTCATGTGCCAATTTCTCATTGTTCAACTTCACGATTTCTTTCTCATTTTTCTCAATTTCCAGCTGATGAATATAACGAAGTTGCGCCAGCTGTCGCTCATGTTTAAGCTGCTGTTTGTGTCGCTCGATTTTCCGCAAACGAATCAAACCAAACACAGCGAGCATAGCCAATAAAAAATAAGCCATTTTAGCCCATAGCGTCTTATACCAAGGTGGTAAAACAATAAAACTGTATTCAGCCACATCGGATTGCTGGTTTAGATTATTTCGTACTTTCACTAAGAACGTGTATTGTCCATCCGGCAAATTGGTATATGCCTTTTCCGACTGCTGGTTCCATGAAGACCAGTCATTATCATAACCAGACAATTTATAACTGAATTCAAGATGCTGGTTTATACCATAACTTGGCGAAGAAAAGCTGAATCGAAAAGAGTTGAAAATGGAAGGTAGCCGTGGGGTATTGTCTTTGTCGGAGTTGACCAATTGCTGATTTGGCTTCATGGTATTTGAAAAAAAACCTGCAAAAATGAGACTATCTCTTTTTCCCGTTGCGACAATCTGAGATAACATTGCGACAGGTCTAACACTCTGCTTCAAATACTTATCATAATTGATATGAATTGCTCCTTTCTCTGCTCCTACATAGATATTATTTTGATCAACACTATAAATATGCTCGAATCCTGTGGTATTCATCCCTTCTATCTCAGGAAAATTAATGAGATGATAGGTTCCATGCCTGGAGTCAAATCGCCCTATCCCTACCATTTTCTTTGTACAAAACCAGATATTTCCCTCTTGATCATCTTTTAGGTAACGTATGGTCAAATCTTTAAACGCTGCGAACTGTTTCGCAGGTATAAACCGATTTATCTTATAATCATAGCTATAAAGCCCTTTCTCCGTAGCAAACACAACCTGATTTTTTATTTTAAATACGTAATTCTGATAATCGGCTGGTAGCCCATTTTTATGATCGCAGAGTTGGGCCCGATAAGATTTCTTATCATCCGACAGTGTAATCCGATAGATACCCCGATACGGATGGGAAGCCCAGATAGTCCCCTTTTCATCTTGTTCGAGGAATCGGAAGGAATCAGCAAATCCATCCAGCGGGCCTTTGGTCGAGAATAGGCCTTGGTGAAAATCCAGCAACTCGAGGCCCTGATAGGTTCCGATTAAACTCTCTTTGATTGGATACACCATACTCAGGGGAAGCAACTTCCATGTCCCGATCCCCTGCCGTACGGGTTTGATGGAATGACCCGCGATCTGAAATAAGCCTTTGTTGTGTCCAAGCAATAATTGACCATTAAGTTGTTCAAGGCGCCAAGCTTCGCCACCATCGCTACCCGGGAGAAGCGAAAAAACAGCTGGTGAACGGCTTTGATCTGTTAATCCTTCTTTTATTCCCGCATAATACACCCCATTCGAAGAGGAAAGATAGAGTGTATGGTTAAACATGAGCATAGAATATCCCGTCACATCGTTCTCCATATTTGGTCTAAGATAGCGAATGGCACTTCCATAGCTGATCACAGAAATGACATTGTCCGTACCCATCCATATATTCTTCTGTCGGTCCACAAACACAGAAGTGACATTTTTATTTTGCAGTCCTTCCCTGACACCAATCTTTTGAATTGTTTTCCCAGCTAGATTACGGATCTGGCAACCTTCTTTGGCGTTACCAACTACGAAGGTTGAGTCGTCTATTTTCGCTATGGACGGTGTATAGCTACCATCTCCTCCTTGTGCACGCAGTCTTGTCAATTGTCCGTTCTGCAAGATATAGGTTTCGTTATTCAGGGTTGACAGCAACAGACGATCTTTGCCAAGAGAGAGCAATGATGCGATCTTCACATCCTTAAAGGGTAGGTCTTTTAAATAGGGATTCCATTTATTGTCACGAAACTCCAGCAAACCATTCCTTTTATCCTGTGCATAAAGTATACCTCCTGATTGCCCCATGTAATACCACTCTACCGCCGCCGGATGTACTTGAATCTTTTGTCCCTTCAATTCAAATATCGCATAGGTACCCCGAAAAAAAATCGATTGCCCTACGCCAACTGTATTCCAGATATCTGCAAAATTCTTATATTCTTCTGGAACGAGATCCCGCAAAGAATGATAGATTAGGCCAAATTGCGGTGAACGCTCAAAATAGCCAAAATCACCTTGTCCGCCAACATAAATCCGATCCTCAGCATCAATCCAAATAGAACGGATATTGGTATAATTGGGTAAAGAAAATGTTTTCCAATATCGTCCGTCAAAGGTCAACAGCCCTTCACTGTTACCAAAGTACATGATGCCATGGCTATCTTGTTTTATATCCCATGTACGGCTTCCTCCTTGATAGACAGATTTACCGTAATTGTAAACCAAAGGTAAGCCAAGTAACTCCTGCGCCGATAGCGTCTTTGAAAAAACAGAAAATAGCATAAAAAACAGGATGGCAAAACACTTCATAATAATTCCCTTCAATTGGCTGACGTAAACTTGACGTACCCCAAATATATTGAATTATAGCCGAAAAACCCAATATGAAGTAGTGTTGTTGTACCTCTAAAATTCAGCAATAACCTGCTTAAGCCTAATTTTGATTCTTGATAATTATAAACAATTCCTAAATTTCAATTCATTACACATGAAAAATAATATCAGTATTATTGCCAGTACTGTGCTGTTCTCTTGCCTCACAAATATGGTAAGCGCACAGACTAGAACAGTCACCGGTCGGGTTACAAATGAGCAGGGTCTTCCTATCGTGGCTAGCATCACTGTACAGGGAAATGCCAAAATCGGCACAAGCAGCAATGAAAACGGGGAATTTACACTCGCTATTCCCACAAACCTCAATTATGTCGTCATCTCATCATTGGGATATGACGCGAAGACAGTGCCGATAAATGGGACTACCTTAACGATTCAACTAACACAAAAAAAGGGTGATTTTAATCTCGATGAAGTTGTGGTTGTGGGCTACGGTACCCAACGAAAGGGCGACTTAACAGCGCCCATTGGCACAGTAAATATGGAAGAAATGGTCAAACGTACTGTTTCCAACCCCATGGATGCACTACAAGGGGCTGTTGCTGGTGTGCAAATCGTAGGTTCGGGCGCGCCCGGTTCTTCTCCTTCCGTCCGTGTACGTGGAGTAGGATCTTTTAATAATGAAAGTCCTTTATATGTGGTGGATGGCATGTTCATGGACAATATTGATTTCCTCAATCCAAATGATATTGCCGATATCTCCGTCTTAAAAGACGCTTCAGGTGCGGCTATCTATGGGGTACGTGCCGCTAACGGCGTCATTTTGGTGACCACAAAAAAAGGAAGCCTAAATATGAAATCAAAAGTTACGTATAATGGTTTTGCTGGTTTCCAAACACCAACAAATGTATTGAAAATGGCTAATGCACAGCAATATGCAGCATATGCAACAGCCATTGGCAATGAAGCCTTTGTAAAAAGTTCAGTGGAAAAGTATGGTGGGACAGCTGCCAATCCGGCGATGGACACGGATTGGTTCAATGAGCTTCTGCGCTCCAAAGCCCTGATCACCAACCATAACCTGGACATTACGGGTGGATCTGATAAAATCACTTATTCCATGGGGCTCAATTATGTCAAACAGGATGGTATCATGGATGCCAGTAATATGAATCAAAAATACAATATCCGCATGCAGGCTGACGCCAAAGTAACAGATTGGTTAAAAGCAGGTTTTAGTGCGCACATCAATAACTTCAAAACCTACTCGCCCAACAATGCCGCTTTCAGACAAGCCTATTTCGCATCTCCACTCTATCCGGTTTATGATTCCTCATTGGAACTGGCCAAACCGGAAAAATTTGGATCGAGTACAGCGATCGGTATGCAGTCGGGTTTTTGGTATAACAACCCAATAGCAACAGCTTTTTATAATACGAATCAAACAAAGGGCTTCCAGATCCTTCCGACAATTTATCTGGAGGCAACATTCTGGAAAGACAAGATCACTTTTCGTTCGCAGCTGAGCCAAAGGTATCAGTCCACACATAATATAAACTATAATCCTGTCTACTACATTGACAATGATCAGCGAAATGATCGCTCCTTTTTACGTTCGGCACAAGCGCGAAATACCAATTATATTTTGGATAACCTCCTAACGTATAAAGATCAGGCGGGTAAACACCACTGGTCACTGCTGTTAGGGCAATCATCGCGAGAGGAACGCTGGCGAGAGACTTGGGTGCAGGCCAATGATGTACCAGCATCGGAGGAGTTTTGGTATGTAGGTGTAGATGCCCAAGGTACTGGTTCAGCCACCGGTTATGGAGAAAAAGGTTTTCGAAATGCCGGGATATCTTATTTTAGCAGAGGCACATATGACTATGACAACAAATATTTGCTGACCGCAACATTCCGTGTAGATGGCAGCTCGAAATACCAAACGAAATGGGGTTATTTTCCATCAGTGGGCCTAGGTTGGGTATTGACTAAGGAGAAGTTTATGGAAAATCAAAAGCTTTTCAACCAGTTGAAATTGCGTGGAAGCTGGGGTAAGTTGGGGAACGATGGAATTCAGCCCAATGCGGGTTATGCAACAGTCTACTCGGGCAATAACTACTCGGGTATATTTGGAAGCGAAGGAACAACCAACGGAACGCGCATACCTGGATATCGGGTAGGCCGTTTTTTCACCCAAGTACGTTGGGAAGTTGTTGAAGAATGGGATGGCGGTCTTGATTTTGCCTTGTTGAACAATCGTTTGACGGGGACAGTTGATTATTACCACCGCACCACTCACGATCTTGCATTTAGCCGACCTATCCCCTTTTCATGGGATCGTGTGTATGGCAACTGGGGAAGTGTGACAAACAGTGGCTGGGAGATTGGCCTGCAATGGAAAGACAAAATTGGCGAATTGGGCTATGCGATCGGCGGAAACCTGACCACCTTAAAAAACAGGGTTACGAACCTCGGTGGACTAGAAAATATTATGAATGGTTACCCGGAATGGTCTGCTGAATTCCCTGCACGTATAGAACTGAACCAACCCATCAACTTCTTCTACGGCTATGAAGTAGCAGGTGTCTACCAAAATCAAGCACAGATCGATGCAGATCCCATCGCAAAAAGATATAACCAACTGAATCCGAGTACACCGATTCTACCAGGATATCTTCAGTATAAGGACCAAAACAACAATGGCGAACTTGATGAAAAAGATCGGGTGAACCTTGGAAACTACCTTCCTACGATAGCCTACGGATTTAACCTAGCGTTTGATTATAAGAAATTTGATCTGAGTATCGCCTTTCAAGGTGTAGCCGGCAACAAGATCCATAATCTTAACCGTGCCATGCGCCGAAAATACAATCAGATGAATGCCGATGCTGCATTCATCGAAAACCTCTGGACCGGAGAAGGAAGTAGTAATACGCATCCATCTGCCAAAGGATCTGTTGCACCCTGGAATCTTCAGGCGAGTTCGTTTTTTGTGGAAAGTGGAGCCTATCTACGCGTACAAAATATACAATTGGGCTATAATTTTGACCTCAATAAAATACCAGTACGTGTGTTTGCAACTGCTGACCGCCCTTTTATTTTCACAAAATACAATGGTTTTACACCAGAAATATCTGGAATGGGATTCGATGCCAATGTGTATCCGATCGCTTCTTCCTATAGTCTGGGTGTAAAAGTATCGTTCTAATTATTAACCCCCTAATTTAAACTGTATGAAAACTCTTCCATATATCCTGATTGCAAGCTGTTTAGGTCTTTCTTGTAGCCTATCTAGCTGTAATAAATTTTTGGACAAACCTTTAGAAAACCAGCAGCGATCTGAGGAGATCGATTATAGCAATACCGCCTTGATGTACGGTCCGGTGTCTGGTGTGTATCGTTCGGCTTCAGATGATAACCTGGTGCATTGGATCGATCTTTCCATTCGCTGTATGCGCGATGACGACTACCAACAGGCCGCACCAAATCCAAATGATAATCCCGAATTAATGGGCATCAAAAATTTTCAAAATGATGTCACCATTCAATCTTACTGGGGACTAAATCAATCTTGGATTAGTTATTATAGCCTCGTTATCGCCGCAAACAATGCATTAATCGAACTGGATAATTTTGCGGAAAAGATTCCTGCGTCCAATACTGCTGATATAAAACTAAATAAACAGTACAAGGCCGAAGTCAGGTTTTTAAGGGCATACGCCCACCTGATGGCATCACGTCTGTTTGGCAATGTTCCTATCCTCATTGACAGCGATAATATAGGCCGTCTAGCTACCATACAAAAAAGTACGGCAGCAGAAGTACGCCAGTTTATAGTTGATGAAATGAATGTCTGCTCGGAAGATCTTGAAGATGCCCGTCCAAATCAGTCGAAACACGTTGGAGCAGTAACCAAATATTCCGCGCTCCTTTTGAAAGCAAAGGCCGCAGCAGATTTGGCTGGGAATGATAACGGTAGTGCACATTGGAATGACGTCCTAGATGCAACAAACAAAATTATTGCGAGTGGTCGATTTTCCTTATATCCAAATTACTACGAGCTTTTTAAAATACCAGGAAAATTGTCGAACGAGTCTATCTTTGAACTGCAATATTCTGATTTTGGCTTAGGAACTGGCGATATTGTTCGCCCGGGTGTAGATTGGGGTACCTTCTTTAAATGGCAGGGGCCTTCGGGGGATCAAAAAGGAAGCCCTATCTCCGGAGCCGGCTGGGTACCGCCTTCACAGAATATCGTTGATTTCTTAACCAATAGAGGTGAAACGGAACGCTTAAAAACAACAATTTTATATTGTGGCGTAAATGGCAATCCGGCAACGACAGCAACGACTCCAAGTGGTGATGTTGTTTATGGCAATCCTTTTGGCGTAAAATATTTCAATGGTAAAGCCTATCTCCCAAAATCGCAGATGACAGCTGGCCGAATGGAATATGGAGCAAACAATAATGTACGTATATTGCGTTATGCGGATGTTCTTTTATTAAATGCGGAAGCGAAGGTCAGGAAGGGACAAAATGGCGATGAGCCTTTTCGTCTGATTCGCGAACGCGCAAAACTAGCACCGATTACAAATGTAAATTTAAATCAAATTTTGGATGAACGCCGAGCAGAATTTGCCTGTGAATGGTGGGGAGAGCGTTTTAATGACCTGGTCCGTACCTCGCGCGCCAAAGAAGTCTTCGGCGCAAAATTCACCCCTGGTGTGAGTGAGTACATCCCTATACCGCAAACTCAGATAGATGCAAATCCTAACTTTCGATAGATGATGACAGCAGCAAAATTACTAATATCCGTATTGCTAAACGTACTTTTCCTTTCCTATGGATGGGGAAAGCAAGGCAAACCCGTTAAATCGACAATCGTTAAAGTTGAAAATGGTTTTACGATAATGCGTAATGGACAGCCTTACTTCATTAAAGGGGCAGGCGGAACAAACAATTTGGAAAAATTAAAAGCGTATGGAGGCAACTCCATACGCACTTGGAGCCCGCAGCAAGCGGGTGAAGTCCTAAATAAAGCACAAAAGCTAGGACTTACAGTAACCTTAGGACTCGATGTGAAAACGGAGCGCCATGGCTTCGATTACAATGACCCGATAGCTGTTGCCAAACAAAAAGAATATATTCGCACAATTGTCCTGAAATATAAAGATCATCCGGCACTACTCGCTTGGGGAATCGGCAACGAGCTCAACTTACATTATAGTAACCCAAAAGTATGGGATGCTGTCAATTCGATCGCCGAGATGATCCATGAGTTAGACCCCAATCATCTGGTCACGACCATGCTAGCCGGCGTGAACCAAAAGGAAATTGATTATATTAAAACCAGGTGCCCAGCTTTGGACCTGATTGCTGTGCAAGTGTATGGTGGCCTTGCTGCTGTTCCTGAGCAATTAAAAAAGACCGGATGGAATAAGCCCTATATTGTAACAGAATGGGGGCCTACGGGGCATTGGGAAGGTTTACAAACACCATGGGGAGCATCGATTGAAGAGACCAGTCACGAGAAAGCGCTAGTTTACAAAAGTCGATACGAAGCCTCTATCGGAAAGGATAAAAACTGTCTGGGCTCCTATGTCTTTTTGTGGGGACAAAAACAGGAACGCACGCCAACATGGTATGGATTATTTACTGAAAGCGGTGAGGAAAATGAGGTTGTCGATGTCATGCAATACCTTTGGTCGGGCCAATGGCCCCGCAATCGGGCACCGCAGCTAGACTCTCTATTATTAGACCATAGGCATGCAAAAGATTTTATCTATTTAGAATCGGGTAAAGCCTATCCAATAGAAGCCTTTGTCCGTGATTCCAATGGCGATAAACTACAAATACGTTGGGAGCTTCTCCTGGAAAGCACAGACCTTAAAGAAGGTGGCGACCGTGAAGAGCGTCCTCAGGCATTAAGTGATTTTATAAAAAATAGCACTGATAACAGGACGCTATTAACTGCTCCTTCCCAGGAAGGAGCCTATCGGCTATTTGTCTATGCAAGCGATGGAAATAACAAGGTCGCAACTGCAAACATTCCCTTTTTCGTGAATTCAAATTCGAATAAAGCGAATAGCATCACCTATCATTTTTCACCGACCCCCGTATGGGCCGATGAATTTAATTACTCCGGATTACCAGATAAAAACAAATGGTCTTACGATGTCGGCTCTTTGTATAACGGATGGGGCAACAATGAGTTACAATATTACATGGAGGCTTCAACGTCAAATTCGATAGTGCACAACGGTGTCCTAAAGATTAGGGCAAAAAAAGAAAATAAAGACGGGAAAGCCTATACCTCCGCGCGGCTAACTAGCAAGAATAAAGGAGACTTCAGGTATGGCAGATTTGAGGCACGTGCAAAACTACCAAGAGGCATTGGCACCTGGCCAGCCATCTGGATGCTTCCTACTGATATGAAATATGGTGACTGGCCTAATTCGGGGGAAATAGATATACTTGAACATGTCGGATACGATCAGGATGTTGTTCATATATCTATTCATACCAAAGCCTATAATCATGGTATAAACACACAGAAAACGAGCAAAAAAAGGGTATCTGGTGTCTCTGACGAATTTCACAACTATCGTGTAGACTGGACGCCCACCTACATAAAAGGCTTTGTTGATGAGCAGGAGATCTTTCATTTTGACAATGAAAACAGGAGTTTTGAAGAATGGCCTTTTGACCAAAAGTTCCACTGGTTAATCAACCTGGCTGTCGGCGGAAACTGGGGCGGTAAAGAGGGCGTAGATGACACAAAATTCCCAGCAACATTTGAAATAGACTATGTGCGCGTCTATCGTTTATTAGATTAAACTTTCCGATCGCTACCCTGATTGCTTGTCAAATTTCCTGTACAAGCAATCAGGGGCGGAAAAAGTAGGATTTCAGCTTAATCTTTGGTTAATAAAAGGGCTATATCCTGTTTTGCAAGCACATGGCCTTTATTGACAATATTACTATTAAGGTAAAGAAAACACTGATTGTTTTGATCGAGTTTACCTATAGCCACTTTAATGGATTTTACATCAAGTTCCCTAATCTGTGTCGGATCTACCTTATCTGGATCCGCGACGAATTGTCCGTCTTTCCTAAAGTCCTCCAGTTGCCAGGAGTACCCTTTCCAAGGTCCGGCAAGCAGCGTTGTAGTTTTAGCATCCTTAGTGATCTGCGCTTTGTAGGGCAAACGTAGACTATCAACCATGACCGTTTGGTCTTTTAAATTAAATGCTAGATATTTTAAATAATCCGCGAAACCTTCTGGCTCAAAATAAATACTACCGTTGCTGCGAATAATCTTAAGTGGGATCACCCCTATTTTGTCCATCTTAACAGATTGCGAAAACTGCATAAAATCAGCATATTCCGCTTTGCTGATACCCAAGTTTTTGTGATACGGCATAGGCTCTCCGGATTTTAATTCCTTCATCATTTTGAGAAACCAGTCTTCATTGTCTTTGATAGCAAGTTTCATTTTTTCCACAATAGCAAGTTGCGATGAATCTGGCTGGGGAATCCCCAACACCACTGCTGTATAGTTGCCTTCAGGAAGAAGTCTGTCAACAAATTGGAGTGCGATAGCATTGCTATCTACCCCAGATTGTTTTTGCGCAAAAACATTGACGGAAAATATTAACGTAGCTAGAAGCGCAAAAAAACGAAGATATCGGTATAAAACTGTCATGTTATAGATATTTGATCAATGAAATTACTGTTTAATCCTGACATTCCGCTATCATCTGGCCAATAGTACATCTTGAAAAATCTCTGCAATCTGATATTAATAAAATAGCTTAGCTTGGGATAACGGTATTATTTATGTTGCTTTGTACTAAATCCAATATTATATTTGAATTTCTTAACTTTGTTTCATGGAAACAAAAATAGTCCGAAGTGTCTCTGAATTCAATAATGAACTCAGATTGCAAGGTTTTAAAGCATTTCAGATTGAGGATGATAGCAATGCAACCCGTGTTTACAGTCGGAAAGATTTCTTTAAAATCTGCCTTACAACCGGCAAAAGCAAGATTCATTACGCAGATAAAAGCTTTGAACAAGAAGGCACAATACTATTTTTTGGGAACCCGCATATCCCCTATTCCTGGGAAACCATTTCGACAATCTATGCAGGTTATACATGCTTGTTTTCGGAAGACTTTTTAAAACGTGCTGATCGTGCGGAAAGCTTGCAACAATCTCCCTTCTTTAAAATCGGAGGTACACCTGTCCTAAAAATTACGGAGGATCAACGCTTATTCCTCAACACGCTTTTCCAGAAGATGATCGAGGAGCAAGAAAGTGATTATACGTTTAAGGATGAACTCATACGCAATTATATCAATCTGATCATTCATGAAGCCCTAAAACTTCAACCATCAGAAATATATACTCCTACCAAGAATGGTACGGCACGTATCACATCGGTATTTTTGGAACTATTAGAACGACAATTTCCAATTGAAACACCTGCAAGTCCTCTCAAAATGAAAACAGCGCAGGATTATGCTCAAAACCTCAACATCCACGTCAACTATTTGAATCGTGCTGTAAAAGAAATTACAGGCAAATCTACGACGACACTGATCTCAGAGAGAATCTTAACAGAAGCAAAAGCCCTGTTGCAACACACGAACTGGAATATTTCAGAGATAGCAAGCGCACTGGGATTTGAATACCCGACCTATTTCAATAACTTCTTTAAAAAACTGACAGGAACAAACCCAAAATCGCTCCGGAAACCTGAGGTTTGAAATTCTTATGTTTTGGTTTGATAATCGTTAACATCTCCCTTTTGTCCTAGTCTACCTTTGTATCTGTAATAATTAATATAATACAGATATGAAAATAGTAGCAACATTATTGCTCTTGTCTTTCCTATTTTCTGGTAGGGCTTACACAAAACATGTTCAATCAAACCAAAATTTAAAATCCATGAATACTTCATCCGATCATTATACTTTTCACTTAAGCGATAAGGTAATCCGCAAAAAAGTAAATTTTAAAAACCGTTATGGTATCATACTTTCTGGCGATTTATACATCCCTAAAAACATAGACAACAAAGTTTTATCGGCACTTGCCATCAGCGGTCCCTTTGGTGCAGTGAAAGAGCAGTCTTCTGGATTGTATGCTAGCCAAATGGCTGAAAGAGGATTTATTGCCTTGGCTTTCGATCCTTCCTACACAGGTGAAAGTAGCGGCATACCTCGTAACGTAGCATCACCAGATATTAACACCGAAGATTTCAGCGCAGCTGTAGACTTTCTAGGGTTACAGAAAAACATTGACAGAAGCAAAATCGGAATCATTGGTATCTGTGGATTTGCTGGTTTTGCATTAAATGCAACAGCAGTAGACAAACGTATAAAAGCAGTAGCTACAACCAGCATGTACGATATGACGCGTGTCATGTCTAAAGGCTATAATGATGTGGTAACAACAGAGCAGCGTACACAAACATTGGAACAATTAAGCCAGCAGCGTTGGAAAGAT
Source organism: Sphingobacterium sp. (assembly GCA_031286695.1). Classification (GTDB taxonomy): domain Bacteria; phylum Bacteroidota; class Bacteroidia; order Sphingobacteriales; family Sphingobacteriaceae; genus Sphingobacterium. The sequence goes on from JAITTY010000005.1 coordinate 478,815, forward strand.
GCTGAAAGTGGATCGTACGCTCCATCAACAAACAATTTACCACAAAAATTGACTGGAAGCGAACCTCAGTTCGTCAAGGAATATTTTGATTATTATAAGACAGCTCGCGGATTTCATCCTCGCTCTATCAATTCAAATTCTTCATGGACGGCAACCACACCCCTGTCGTTTATGAATATGCCGATTCTCTTCTATATCAAGGAGATTGCACCTCGGCCAATGCTAATCATTGCAGGTGAAAATGCCCATTCAAGATATTTCAGTGAAGACGCCTATAAAGCTGCTGCTGAGCCAAGGGAACTAATGATTATCCCTGATGCAGTTCACGTTGATTTATATGATCAATTGGATAAAATTCCATTCGATAAACTGACAGCATTCTTTAAAGCTAATTTAAAATAAAACACTTATTATCAATAAATTACGCATAAAATTCAATCCACTATTCAATGAAAACATCAGATCATAGTTATCAGGAGGATATTTTTGAACGCTTAAAAAAAGAAAAAAACATCTCTTCCGATGATCCCCAGGGATACCGTTTGCGGGAAGCCTCTTTTGCTACGAAAGCATTATTGGTGCCTATGAACAATTCGGCTGATCCTAAAGAGATAAGAGATCTATTAAGTCAGATTACTGGTTCAGCTATAGACGAAAGTACGACCATATTTACACCATTATATATCAACTATGGTAGGAATATAAAGCTAGGAAAAAATGTCTTCATCAACTTCGACTGTGTGTTTTTAGACTTAGGTGGTATAATTATAGAAGATCATGTGTTAATAGCTCCCAAAGTGAGTTTATTAACGGAAGGCCATCCAATTGAAGCTGAAAACAGACAATCGTTAACTGTAGCTCCGATTCATATAAAAAAGAATGCCTGGATCGGGGCAAATGCAACGATCCTACCCGGCGTTACAATTGGAGAAAATGCTGTGGTGGCAGCTGGTTCCATAGTAAGCAAGAATGTACCGGACAATACGATTGTCGGTGGAATTCCCGCAAAGATCATTAAAAACATTTCATAAAGAATTCGGATCATATATTTATCAAGGCCAAATTGCAAACTATATGAACAGGTTATTCGTTATCCCAATTATGGCGATAAGTTTATTCGCCTGTAACACTAAAACAGATCATACAATGAGTACAACAGAAATATTTCCCAAAGGGGAACCATTGCCTAAGGAATGGTTTACTGGAGATGCATTTTTAAATCCTTTAGTAGCAAAAGATAAAAACAATGATTTCTCTGCAGGTAGCGTAACTTTTGCACCCGGTGCAAGAACCAATTGGCATACACATCCTAAAGGTCAGGTTTTACTGGTCATCGAAGGAAACGGACTCTATCAGGAAAAAGGGGAACCTGCGCAAGCAATCAAAAAAGGTGATGTTGTCAATATTCCTGAGAACGTAGAACACTGGCATGGAGCAACTGCTGACACTAAAATGGTGCATGTTGCCATCACCAATTTTAAAGAAGATGTTCAGGTTACTTGGCTAAATCCCGTAACAGAAGAAGAATTTAGTTCAGCCAATAAATAATGAAGAAGCCCCTCTGTTATGAATTTGAGAGGCTTTTTTTATTGTTTATCAATAATATTTTAACAAGTTATATTATTTCATCACTCGAATTGTTTTCGCACTGGACTGCTTATTGAAAATGTCTGTAATGGTAAGGCGCACATTGTAATTACCCGTGGTTAAGGTATTATTCAACGTATCGGTACGTGTCTCGGGCCTAATTAATTCCTTATTTGCAACCACTCCCCCCTGAGGATCGAGTAGTTCAATTTCATAACTTAACTGTGGCGAACCGGTATCACTAATGGCCCAGGATACAATGACTTTATTACTTTGGTATTTTGCTGACTCATTGCTGCTGCTAAGCGCCTTTAACGTTGGAGTAGCCCTTTGATTAGCTTGCTCTGGCAAATCTAAAGTACGACCTGTTCCAAAAGCTGCGTCTGGCGTTACAGAACCACCGTGCTCCATAAAATATGCGTTTTCTTTAGCATCATATCCGGCATTAAAGGCACGGTCGAAATAACCATTCCGACCGGCGTCATTATCATTCGCTGAAAAATATCGTCTCGTAGATTTCTCCCAAACGTTGTCTACACCTAAATTCCAACAATCTTTAAAGAATGCTTTACGATGGAATCTACCATCCCACAAAGGATTATCCCCTACCCAGTTTTCAAGAAAAGCGCCATTTCCGACACCCAAAAATCCTGATTCTGCCTGTCGTCCAATTGTAGAAGTATGAAACCACTTCCCTGTCGCTTCATTACGGATGAAATTAGCGATGTAAATCTTTCCATTCTCTTTCCATGATCGTAGAACCACATTATACCAGGTGTTTAATTCCCATCCGTAAGGGTTTACCGTTTTCTGTCCATCTCCTTCCCCACCAAAGCGGCTCGTTACTGTTGTTGGTGCTTTGTAAGAATAAAAAGCATAGTTGGCAGCAATGGTATTAAGATCCCATAAGGATGCAATCAAGGTATAAGGTGTGGAAGTATTCTTATCAGGAGTATCTTGTAATCCAGCGTACCCACCGTGATAATTATGTACGGAAAAGTATTCGGTCCTCGCGGTATTGGTAATTTTAATCTTATGCATCTTCAATACAGCGTCGCGCTTAAACACATACACTAAATGTTGTGACGGTGCCGCATTACTTCCCGACAGGCTCAAACTAGGCAAGTCTTTGTCGCTTTGTGCCTTTGTGCTGTATTCCTTCATCTTTAAATCGGATCTGATACTTGAACAGGAACTGCTCAATAGGACATTCAATAAGGTCGCACATAGCGTGGCTTTTATCATAATTACAGTTTTGGTAAAAATTAGTTAACAAGTTTGACTGCTGTTAAAAAACAGTCATTACAACAAATTATTTATAAAATTTGGGATCGGAAAATTTCTTTCAAACGAAATCGGTTGCGTAATCTTGTATGTGATAGAGATGTACTATCATTACCTTCCTAAACTAAAGTAATAAAAATGCCCCTTTCCTGGACTCTTTGAATGAAATATCAACACTTTTCAGCTGTTTTTACTTCAAGGACTTATTCAAAACAAACATAAAGCAAATTTCATTTCTAGAAAATATAGAACACACTTAGTTGTGCCACACTATTTTTAAAATCAGATTTCACAGCAGGAGAGTAAAATTTACCTACGTCCATAAAACCGTGATAATATCTAGCCCCAATGCCCAGCCCTTTGATTGGCCCTGCTTTAAATTGATACCCCAAACCTGCCACAGCTCCAGCGTCTATTTTATCTGCAAAATCATTAAAACCTGTATTTTTTGCATCTTCAATAAGCATATTGGCTTGTGCTCCAATTTCTGCATAAAATCCAATATTTGAATGATATTTTGCGAGAATGGGAACGGACATATAAGACAATCTCAAATCATTATCGGGACCAAACAAGTTGTTTTTTACTTTTGCGCCTTGGGTAGAATATAGAAATTCTTCTTGAACCGACCACTTATCTGTGAGCTTGAAATTGACAATAAGCCCACTGTGGAATCCGGATAGCCCCTCAGTATCAAAGCTAGCTCCAGTAAAGTTACTGTAATTTCCACCCGCTTTTAAACCAAAAGAAAGCCTTTGCCAAATACCGCCTAAACTTTGAGCAAATAACGTTTGTGTTGAGACAAATAACAATCCCATTAATAATACTTTTTTCATTTTAATAACCTTTTTTAATTATAATATTTTTCAATAGGACAAAGGTAATAGCGATTACAGCTCACAGAAAGCCCATTAAGTAGACTAAATTGTCCTAAAAGTCGCTTTTTACATTTAAAACAATACCTTTAGGTTATAAATATTGGATATTATGACCAAAACATCTCCTTTCGCATTCGATCAAAATATTAGACTGTATGATTATAACAATGAGTTTATTTTATTGGACAAACCTGCCGTCAAATGTTTGACCTATCCTGTTAAAATAGATACTACAATAAGTATAATCTGCCTTAATGGACAGGTAAGAGGGCATTCGAACATGCGTTATTTTGATACAAAATCTCCTTGTCTTATTATTCTAATGGCCGATCATACGGTAATGATAGAATATTTAAGCGATGACTTTTCTGGACTTTTTATTATCATGTCAAAGAAATTTACAATGGCCCTTAATATAGAAGAACATCTTCCCGTTTTTCTTTCCTTACACAATAAGCCTTTTATTGCTTTAAATGTAGAGGAATTAACGAGTTTAAAAGATTACTTTAAAACAGTACAAAGAGTATTGGAAACTGATAATCCATATAACTTAAAAATTATCCAATACTTTACAAAGGCGTATTTTTATGGTTTTGGTTATAACGTACATCATATTGAACAGCGTAATAGACAGGAGAAAAAGCCAAGATTAGAAGTATTAGTTGAGAATTTTCTCAATGAGGTGCAGAATAATTTCAAAGAAGAACGAGGCATAGAATTCTATGCCAATAAATTATGTGTAACGGCGAAATACTTATCTAAGATAGTAAAGAACCATAATGGATTGTCTGCTAAACAATGGATTGATGACTATGTGGTTTGCGAAGCCAAAGCGTTGCTGAAATCGACCGATATGACTATACAACAGATCAGCAATGAGCTAAATTTCCCTTCCCAATCTTTTTTCGGTCGATATTTTAAACGTTTTGTTGGCTTGTCTCCAATGGAATATAGGAAGGTGTAAATCGATTATCTTCTAAGTGAATGTAGAACCTCCTCTCGACTGGTAACTAAATATGCAATTCAAAGGCGGATAATATAATCACTCTGCCCTATTAAAGTCTTTCAGCTCGAAGTAACAGTCTTCACAAATAAGTTTGATCTTCGCAAACTCCTCAGACTCTTCGTTCCAACCATTATATTTCATCCTGACCCTCTCACATTCATCGCACCACGCCGCAAAATCATCATCTTCTTCAAGGTTCATTCCTTTATAGGTCTCAAAAGTTTCTTCAAAACCTTTAGGATCCTCCAAATTAAGATGCTGGCATACAAATGCTGGCCTTGACAAGCCATGGATTTTGCATTTAACTTTTGCTTGGTTGAAATGGACAACTTCACAAGACTTCTCATCCAGAACAGCAGTGATAAGGAAATAACTTTGGAGTTTTTCCGTGCTTGCCCTATAAAGGCCCATGCCGTCTAATACATCCAAAGAAATCGCCGCAAACTCCCAACAGTCAAATTCATCTGCAGGGAAAGTTCCTTCTGTCAATTTGGGATAATTGTTTTTGATTCCAAATTCCTTAACAGCAAGTATACTTTCTTTGTTAGGTTCGACACTATACTCATTAAACCAGCTCCACATCCAAGTTTCCGATGTAAACGAAAAAGTACCTATCGGAATATATTTTAGATAAATTTGATCTTCATCATTATTGTATAATCTCAGAAGCGCAAGTGTAGCATCATAATACCAATGCTGATAGCTGTTTAGTTCAAATTCCGCTCTAAATGTTTCCTGGATCTGTATAAGTTCCTGACATCTTTTACCAGCGAACTGTTCGTAATCTATTTTCAATATTTTAAATTTAAAGTAGTTATGAAGATATTTCTAGCTGATTGTTTTGTGATCTATACAAAAATGAAGAAAATTGCTGAATGAGAAAAGCCAGGTTTACCTTGAAACGATATTCATTTCCACAACGATATAATGTTCTATTTTGTATTTATCCCACCATTTATCCGGAGGTATACCTAAAGCTGTAAGCTCACAATAGAATAAATACCCCGGTCGTTTCGGATCCTCATAAGGCAATGAATAAACAAACAAGGGCAGCGTTTTATTGACCGGAATACTTTTGAATTTTTCGTTGGTCACAAGCCCATCGCGCAAACTGTATTGATCATTATGCTTTCGTTTATAGTTTTTCTTAAATTCAAGCCCCAAAAGATTGTAATGAAACGTAATACTATCTCCTTTCGGCTTAGTCAGCAATGAAAGATTTTTCGTGGAATCTACATCCTTCAGACTTAAGTATTCCTTTGCCATTTCGGTGGTGAATAGTGTATCGCTTTTGACAACCTTTCCTTTCCAGTATTCCTTGGTATAAAACATCAGATAGGTTTGCTTCTTTAAATGTTTTGGCAGGAAGCTAACTCGATAATAATCAATACTATCGATGCGCATAAGTAGCTGTACATCCTTTATTTTGGATCCATATTCTGCCTTTGCGAAAAGGCTATCTAAAGTCTGTGCGATTGAAAAACAGATACTTGTAAAAAACGAGAAAAAAAATATGGCTATACGAATTATTTTTTTCATAAAATTTGGTTCATAGACCTGTTTAGTAACCCAGCTTTGGTTAAAATTGGATGGCTTAAACAAGTTATTCTAAATTATAATTTTATCTCGATCTTTGAAGGATTTTAGATATATTTTTCCAACCGTTTTCTGAATTCATCAAGATAAAAAAAATAATCAAAAGAGATTAAATTACTCAAAAAAAAATCTGGCTGCTATAAAATAACCACCGCCAATGACTATGAGTGGCAGAGCTACTGACAGGAGCAACAAGCTCCATATAAATACGCGAAAATAACTGTATAAAGATACTCTTGATGGATCCGATAAGTCATAGATTACCGTTGTTGTCTCTCCTATTTTCCATGCAGGGGGATCATTCCCTTCTGCTAATTCATATGTAACCAACTGATTATCTTCAGTCCGAAAGGAGAATACCGGCGCATATACCTCACCTTCTGACTCGTACTTGTGAAGGTCGATTACAGTAGCGGTAGCTTTATAGCCGTTTTTTAAAAATACCAATGTATTACGAAAGCTTATGATCGCCAATAAAAGAAAAACCAACCCCAGTCCAAGGATCACATAATATTGCCACATAGTTTTATTTTTAATTCCGCCCACTTCAACGAAGTTACTATATCTAACTGATAAATAACAAGATACTTATAAATATACTACAGTTTTCAAATAGAAGACAGATAAAACGTGCTTGAGGCTTAGTCGCAGCGAGTTTGTAAATCTGTCGCTTTGATAATCAGCTCGCGGAATTCTTGTATCCACTTCCAACGATCGAATGAATTCTCCATAATGTCCTATAAAAAAACCTATAGAAATAGCAGATGAAAGATTGTGAAAAGTTGAAAGTTCATATAGAAAGCCTATTGTAATATCATCTTTATATTAAATTGAAGTAAACTAAAAATCAAAATGGCGCATAGTGGCAAACTGGTAGCGCTTCAAAATTTTAGCAGGTTTTATCTATACAAAATCTCTAATATTTTTCTTTACTTCACTTTTAAAATCTATATTTTAAGAAAAAAAGAAAACGAAATGTTATCCACAGAATATTATTTTAACAAATATTTTCTGCAACTCAGTGTATTTGCATTTCCTTGGGTTGGTTCAGAGGAAATCGCAAAAGACATCGTACAGGACGCATTTATCGTTCTAATGAGCAGACAGGATTTACTGGAAAAAGGAGAACCCGTAATTAAAAGCTTTCTTTATAGCTCAGTTAAAAATCTGGCGATGAATATCAAGCGAAGAAATATTGTATTTGATCGTGTACGTAACCAACTTGACACAGACAAACCAGATGACAACGATATCCTTGATAATTTAATAAATGCAGAATTGATCGGAGCTCTTCATCGGGAACTCAATGAACTTCCCGAAGGCTGTCAAAGAATCTGCCGTTTAATCTATTTGGACGGAATGAAGTACGAAGAGGTCGCACAGGAGCTGAACGTCTCTGTCAATACCGTGAAAACACAACGCATGCGGGCTATAAACCTACTGAAAAGAAAATTCTTAAATATCCTTTTTTCATTTTTTATACTCTGATAAACAAATACTTACCATTAAATCTTGACTTTTTTTTATAAACGGATCACCCATTTTAACCGTTCAAGTTATTTAGCTTATGAATTATGATAGAAACCGACAAAATAATATTAGCAGAATTGATTGCTCTTCTTTTGAAAGATGGCGAGCTGCCATCCGACAAAGAGGCGCAATTAAAAAATCTTTTACAAAGGTATCCCGAGGCGAAGGATAGCCTAAGTCGTCGACTATCACAGACTGCTATTTATCCCCCATTTGATCTTCGCAACATTGATTTAAATAGAGAATGGTTGATAACACAAACTAAATTCACGGCAAAGGAAACAATTTTGCAGCCTAGAAAAAAACACCTCTTCTTAAATAAAACTTGGTATAAAGCTATTGCAGTTGCTGCAACTGTTTTACTTGCCCTAACGTTACTATGGCAGCAACAACATCACGAAAAATCGGCAAGCTATTTAATACCCGACAAGGTATATGGACATAAAAACGATGTTCTCCCGGGGGGAACGGGGGCAATTTTAAAAATTGAGGGGAAAGAAGAAATACAATTGACCGAAAAAAAAGCTGTGCAATATTTGGCTCAGGGTATTGAACTAAAAGAAGGGCGTCTCATCTATCCATCTAACTTAACCGAAAACCTGAAAAACACTTTAATTGTTCCCAAACGGTCCACCATGATATTGACCTTTAGCGACGGGACTAAAGTGTGGGTGAATGCAGCGTCAGAACTTAGTTATCAAACCAATTTTAATAAAAAAGAGCGAAGAGTAAGGTTAAAAGGTGAAGCCTATTTCGAAGTTGCCAAAGATGCGCATAGGCCATTTATTGTAGAAACAAATCATATCAATATACAGGCTATCGGCACGGCTTTTAATGTAAACTCCTATCATGCGACCACGAAAGTATCATTGACAGAGGGAAAACTTAAAGTCAGTAACGAAGAAAATGAAATCTATATGGATGCCGGTAGCGAAACGGAGATCGTCAATAAAAAACTGAAAACTTTTCCATTAGCCAGCAAAACCGAAGCCACCGCTTTCAAAGACGGTTATTTTTATTTTAAAAATAAGAATATGCAACAGATACTTGATGAATTGAGTCGCTGGTATGGCATTCAGGTTGATTGCAAGGTACCTTTAAATAACGAACGATATGAAGGCAGTATAAAAAGAGATGTGACACTGGGAGAACTTTGTAATCTCCTAAAGGATTTGACAGGTTATAAATTGACCATTGACAACGATAAACTGATTGTGAATAGATAAACTTATTAAGGAGGACTTTGTATGTAAAAAAGATAAACGCCTAAATTAATAAAATAAAAAATGCAGAAGTACGGCAAATACTCCTGCATCAAAATTGAATTAACACCGATCATAAACCATTAATTCTATACCAATTTATGAATAATTTATTTTATTCAAAAGGGATCTTTTGTCCCATTGACAAAGGGAAAACTTTGAACCAATTATTAAAAATGAAACTGACAGGAATCTTATTGGCGACATCCATGATGGGCGCCTACGCTTCAACCTCTGCTCAGATTACTTTACATGCCCAAAATACCAAGATTGAAACTGTCCTGGAGAGCATCACTAAACAAACTGGTATACATTTTATCTTTAAAGAGGGGTTGCTTAGAAACGAAAAAGCAACTGTTGAGATCACGGACGTATCCCTCGATAAGGCGCTAGACCAAATTTTCAAAAGCAGCGCTTTCTATTACATGTTACACCGAGGGACTGTTGTCATCAAACGTAAAAATGAGGATGCTTCTATTCCAGAACAAAGTACGGCCAGCATGGCATATCTACAGCAACAAGTTGTAAAAGGAAAAGTACATGATACCAAGGGAAATCTATTGAGTTCAGTCAGCATTCTGTTAAAAGGTTCCAATATAGGAACTTCTACGAATGCTAAAGGAGAGTTTCAACTGACACTTCCGGATGGCAAAAAAGGCACATTGATGTTTAGTGCAGTCGGATTCAAACAGCTTGAAATCCCCATTAACAATAAATCGGAAATGAATGTCATCATGGATACAGATGAAGTGGGACTTGACGAAGTTGTGGTCGTAGGCTTCTCCGAAGTGGACAAAAAACATATTGCATCATCCGTATCGCAAATGGATATGGAGAAAATAAAAAACCGTCCGATCTTTAAAATGCAGGATGCTTTCTCAGGAACCATCCCTGGAGTAACAATGATGCGCGGAAACAGTATGCCGGGAAGTGTTCCGGGCACCATCTCTATTCGTGGAATCAGTACTTTGCAAAATGCAGACCCCTTGGTCATCGTCGATGGCATGGAACAGAGTATCCATGATATTGACCCCAATCAGGTGAAAAGCATTACCGTTTTAAAAGATGCGGCCTCAGCTTCCATGTATGGTTCCCGTGGTGCAAATGGGGTTATTATCATCGAAACAGAACGTGGACAGACCGGCCAGTTTAAAGTTATTACCAACAATTGGTTTGCAGTTAACAAACCAATTGATCTCCCAAAATTTGTCGGTGCCGTCGATTTTATGAAATTGCGTAACGAAACTTTAATCCAGCAGGGACAATCTCCGATCTATCCGGAAGAGACAATCAACAAATATGCCTCCGGAGAACTAAAAGAAGTCAATTGGCTCGATCAAGTGATGGAAAGAACCTCAACAGCGATCAACAATAATGCGAGTATATCCGGTGGTGGTGGTGTCGGTACTTTCAATTTAATGCTCGGCCACATAAAAGAAAATGGTCTCAATAAGATTGAAGGCACTCAAAAATTTTCCGCCCGATTCAATACAAATATCAACATAGCAGATAAATTTGTATTAATGGCCGACTTCTACGCCCACCGCTTACAGGTCGATCGTCTATTGGCAAATGATGATGGACACGGCCTTTATAAACAAGCTTGGCGCTTAAACCCAACACAGCAGATTTTTTATGATTCAGACCTTCCCGAACATTATATCCTGCACAACAATATCAACCCAATCGCGTCAATCAAACATGGTGGTACAAAAAATAATATGTATGATCGCAGTACCATCAATCTGCGTCCTAAATATAACATCAATAGCAACCTCAATATTGAAGGAAATGTTTCTTACATGATCAACAAGTCGGCTAATAAACAAAAAAGGCTGACCTATAAGTTTTTTGATGAGAACGGTGCTCCGGCTGCAATCTGGGGAAACGACGTCAATGCGTCTCAGGGTGTCAGTGAAAGTCAGCTCACGGCACGGATGCTGATTAACTTCAACAAAGAGCTCCGCCAAAACAAAGACAAGATCTATCTGACTGCGGGATCAGAAGTCATGAATTATACCTTTACTGATTTTAGAGAAATCAGTAAAGCTTCTTTTTTCGGTAAACTCAATTATTCCTTCGACAACCGTTATATTCTGGAATTAACCGGCCGTTCAGACGGAAGCAGCAAGTTTGCTCCTGGTCACCGCTGGGGATTTTTTCCTTCGGGAGCCTTTGCATGGAACTTACACAACGAACATTTCTTCAAGCCTATTCTCGAGTCAGGAACGGTAAATAACGTTAAGATACGCGCATCATATGGACTTATCGGAAACGAAAATGTAGCTCCTTACCTCTGGCAGGAATCTGTAAACACTTGGGGTTGGACAATACGTGTGCCCAATCCAAATTTCTCCTGGGAAAAACAGAAACAATGGAATTTAGGTTTGGATCTCAATGCCTTTAAAAATAGGCTTTCCTTTACTGCTGAACTCTATCACAAAAATTCATACGATCTTATTTATGATCAATTTGCAGTTCCTCCGCTCACTGGATCAAATAGCCTGGAGTCCGCGGTCAATATCGGTGCCGTAGAAAATAACGGCTGGGAATTGTCGGCGAGCTGGTCAGATAAAAAGGATGATTTTTCGTACACCATTGGTGGAATGCTTTTTGATAACCGAAACCGGATGCTCAAAGCGGGGTACAATGAGAACGATAGACTTATCTTTAAAGGTGATAATAATCGAATTTGGTACAAAGGTGTTCCAATTAACAATTATTATGGTTTCCAGTCTGACGGCTATTTCCAGACGCAAGAGGAAGTTGAATCAACCCCGGCTAAAATGCCAAATTCAAGACCCGGCGATATCCGCTACGTGGATAAAAATCAGGATGGTATTATCAACGATGAGGACCGCAGCTATCTAGCAGATCCCCTTCCCCACTATAACTATGCAATTAATTTGGACTTTCGATACAAAGGATGGGATTTTTCGGCATTGGGTCAGGGAATTGGAAAGCGCACCGGACGCTTGATCGGGCAAGAGGCCTATCCAGTGTATGTCGATGGGAACAGTAATGACCTCGGAGCACCGCGGGTTGAATATGTGGCAAACCACTGGAGCTCCGAAAATCCAAATAGCCGTTTTCCACGTCTTTGGACGGGACCAAGTCCCAATACCCTACTCAGTGATGTATGGCTAAGCAATGCAGCTTTTTTCCGGGTCAAGTCACTTCAGCTTGGCTATACATTTCCTAAAATCGGTAAAAGCATCAAAAATTTTAGAATATATGTTAATGCGCAGGATGTATTCACTGTCACGAAATGGGAAGGCTTGGATCCCGAACGTATTGATGTAGATAGTCCGGGTACAAATGATGGGAATGGAAATTATCCGCGTATGGCAACATACAGTGTTGGACTTAGTGCAAGCATTTTTTAAACTATGATGATGAAAAAGAAAATTTTAACCCTGATAATTGCGTTAGCAACATTAAGCAGCTGCGAAAAATTTCTTGACAAACGAGATCCTACTGCTACATCTTTTGACGAATTCTTCAACACAGAGGAAGATTTACGGCGGGTAGTCTACAGCAGTTATTTGGATGTGTTTATGGGGCCAGGCGAACGCCGCTTGCTCTTTTACATGTTAGATGGCCGTACAGATAATGCATATGCTAGAATAGAGACAGACCATCATATGATTATTGCCAATGGTAATATGACCAGCAATGCACGTTTGGCCGAGTATTATTGGACATTATATAATAAACACGTCGGACGGATAAATACTTATCTGGCAAATATTGACATTCCCTATGTGGAGAATGAATCGATACGGCAAAAATACAAAGCGATCTTAGAAGCGCTCCGTATCTGGCATTATTTCAGAATTACTGAGGTATGGGGCGATGTACCGTTTGTACTCGTTCCTGTCACACTGGAAGAAGCAATTCCTCCGGTAACGCCGAAAGCTGAAATATTGGATAAACTATTTGAAATGAGCCAAGATGTAGCCAACAGGCTTCCAGAAAACGAGGGCACCACAAATGCCTATATGTTCAACAAATACTCTTTCAAAACTTTGGTCATGCGTTACGCTCTTTATAATGGACGTTATGATCTCGCCGCAACTCTTGCAAAGGAAATAATGGATAGTGGCAAGTATCAGCTCCATCCGCAATATGCGAGCTTATTCAATTATCAAGCGGATAAGACTAACAAGGAGTTTATCATCAAGTTTGACATGGAAAGTCACAATAATTCAGCTACAAATTCCTTTCAGCACCTTGCACCACAATACAAAACCGGAAATGGACAATCCTATGTCGTTCCATTAAAGTCTTTGGTCGATAGTTATTGGACACTTCAAGGGCGACCTATTGATCAATGTCCTTTGCATAGTAAGCAGGAATATGAGCTCAACCCAAAATTAAATCGGGATCCGCGTTACGCAGCCAGTATTTTTGGACAAGGCGATCTATTCAACAAGGAGAAAATAGATATTTATGATTCAAAGAGTCTTTTCTATTATCAGAACTTACGAAGCAGCCGATCGGGTTATTGGTTTAAGAAGTTTGTAGATGAAGCTGATGCATTTCGGACAGGCGGCAATATGCACTTTCCTTTAGCACGTTATGCTGAGGTATTGCTGACCTATGCTGAAGCCAAAATCATGCTGAATAATGTAGATGATTTGGCGAAAAGCTGTATCAACCAGATTCGGCAACGTGCCGGACTTGATATGAGTATGGCGGATGTTAATCTAACAGTGAAATCTCAACAAGAATGGATCGACTTAATTCGTAATGAGAGAAGGATCGAATTTGCCGGTGAGGGGCTGCGCTATAGTGATATCCTTCGGTGGAAGACTGCCGAAGTAGTGCTTAATCAACCTGCATTGGGTCATATGCGGCAAGGTGCAGACGGAAAATCTGAGGTACTTAAAATTGAAGACAGAAAATTCCTGAAACATCAATACCTCTGGCCTTTTCATGAAAGCAGTTTTCAGGTCGAACCAAATCTGAAACAAAATCCAGGATACTAGCGGATAAAAACAGAATAGACCATTGATTACTCAATGGTCTATTCTGTTTTTATCCGCATCTATATAATTATTTCTGATCAATCGTGACACTATGCACAGGTATTAAAAATGTATCATTTGAAGAAAAAAAACTTGAGTGGAAAACTCAAGGTTTAACTTAACTGTTATTAACCTAATTTATGAAAAGTATCCATATAACCATGGATAGTCCGTTTTCGTTTTATCTTTTTTATAAAAAATCGTCCCCATCAATAACTGTTAAGGAAGACAGCACTTACTAGATGCTAACCCGGAGTTTTTGTTAGCCGTCGCTGGGTTTTGATCTAATTAATACATAAAGTAAAGTTTTAGGCATAAAATTTGTCTTAACAAGAAAAAGAAAATATGAAAAGAACGATATTATTATTCGCATCAGCATGGATGGTTGCATCTTGCAACCAACAGGTAAAAGATAATACCCCGCCTCCTGCTCCGCAGGAAAGAGAAGTTGCAGAAGAACCTGCAAAAATTGATACGACGGCTAATCTAGATCTTGCCAGTATACCCTATTCTGATAATGATATTGGTGTATTTCCCTTTTTTACTCCTCCCAAAGGTTATAAAGTCATGAACCAGCCCATAAACAAAGACTTTGATGTCTGCTATTTTGCAATCAATGGTATCATGAAACCTTTTGAAGGCAGGCTTTATAAAGCAAATATTACCAATGAACAAGGCACGCAGTTTTCACAGCGCTATTTTGAAAAAAGTATGGAGGATTATTTAGCCTCTATCGGTGCCGTAAAAGTTTTTGATGGTAACATCACAAGTGAAGAATATGAGCGTTATAACAAACAGGATCCACATAAAGGTGATGAAGGCGACATCGGATATGCCGATGAAAAAATCCGGGTCTATGTGATCCGCACGAAAGATCAGGGAAATGTCTTTATTCAATATACGAGCAATAACGCCGGTGCCAAGCTCAATATACTTCAGGAGAACGATTTCAAACAAACGATAAAAAAAATAACTGCAGATGATATCACAAAAGATCTCTCTGAAACAGGCAAATCAATCGTTTATATCACTTTTGACACAGATAAATCCAGCATTACAGCAGCAGGAACGGAATTGGTTATTCAGATTGCCGAAGCGCTAAAAAATGACCCCTCACTTAAAATCGCGATTGAAGGACACACCGACAATACCGGGGATGCTACGCACAATAAAAAATTATCCACCGAACGTGCACAGGCAGTAATGGCGGCCCTGGTTGCACAGAAAATTGACAAAGCGCGTTTATCAGCAAAAGGATATGGCGCCGAGCGCCCTTTGGTCGCCAATGATTCGGAAGACAATAAAGCCAAAAACCGACGTGTTGAACTAGTGAAGATAAAATAAAAGTTCCTTCAGCATATCCCTATGGTACTTATCAAATTGAAAGTAACATAGGGGTATTGATAAAGCTTCACCTGCTCTTTATCGCAGCTCCACCAACACAGGTTGCTTTATTTAAATAACATCTATAATTTTTGAGTTCTCAATGTATAGATTTCTTCCACACTTCCTTTATTTTTTTGCACTTTATTTATATCCTTTCCTTCTTTCGTCCAATAAGTAGGGATAAAACATGATGATACAGTCTGATTATTCTAAATTATAAAAACATTGACTTCCTATCGCCCCACCACCATACTCCAGCACAAGTCTGTCATTAACCATAATGTAGGTACAACCGTCATTGTAAGCTGTTTTTAAACTATCGGGAATTGGTTTATCAAAAACATTGAAAGAATACCTTCCCATTCCACTACGTTGAAAATTTATTTGACAAGGTTCTCCACTCGAGATGCCGATACAGTTTGCTTTATCCAATTTCTCTTTAAGAATTTTTAAAGTTTCTGTTGTCCAACCAAGCTTTTGTAGTAATGTACCGGCCTTTTCTGAATTAATTTTTACGTCCCAATTACTATCAAAACTACTGTCCACACCTACGTGAAAGATACCCACAGTATTGTTGTTGTCGAATTCTATATTCACTGATTTACCAGGGGGAACTATCTTGTTTAAATAATTCTTGACGTCATAAATCTCGTTTTTTTTCTCCTCATAATGCTCTTTAAGCTCCGTTACGGAATAATCTTTATTAAAACCTCCAAAAGCAGCCATAATCATAACGGTAAAACCCACAAAAATAACAAATCCAATCCCGCATAGAATTAAAAATATTTTTAGAAAAATTTTCATTTACCTGTTGTATATTGTTTTCAAATTAGCGACTCAGACCATTTTCAATATTGCTTTTACATAATTTTATTTGTTTTTTCATTGCCTTAAGTTCCCTAATCTTAGTGTCTATCTGTTCCAATTTAAGATTGAGCACTTCCATTTTACTTGCCTTAGTTAGCTCTTTCTGATACCAGGCATCAATAACCTGCTTAATTTCAGCTAAGGTAAAACCAACAGCCTTCGCCATTTTTATAAACCTAAGTTTTTCAGTTACCTCATCGTCATAGTAAACATAATTATTGGATGTTACATCCTTCTTTGTCATTCCAGAAATTAATCCGCTTTTTTCATAAAAACGTATAGTTCCAATAGGAATGTTAGCTTCCCGCGCTAGCTGACTAATTAATTTCACCTGATAATCAATAGTTTAAAATAAATAACACAAGTATACAGTATACTTCATACTTGTGGGTAGTAAAAATACAGGTTAAATTTGTCAATAGAAATTAAATAGTAGGTGTCAATTATCTTTTTATCATGAAGACAGCATATTCAGACAAAGAACTTATAAAACTAGTACCCGGATTCACAAACAATTATACGACAATAAATGATCTATCAATCCATTATGTTAGCGGCGGTACAGGGGAACCTTTCATCCTTATTCCCGGTTATCCGGAAACATGGTGGGCATATCATCATGTCATGCCAATATTAGCAGAAAATTACCAAGTAATTGTTGTTGAAATTAGAGGAATGGGTAGTTCGGATAAACCAGAAAATGGCTATGAGAAAAAGAACATCGCCAAGGATATCTATGAACTAGTCAAATATTTGGGCTTTGAAAAAGTGTTTATTGCAGGTCACGATATAGGTGCACATGTTGCATTCAGTTTTGCCTGCAATTACCCTCAAACAACTAGTAAACTGATTATGTTGGATACACCGCATCCAGATCCCAGTATGTATCAGCTTCCGATGTTACCTATCTTGGGTGCCAGTTATCTATATCCATGGTGGCTCGCGTTTAATCAGGTGAAAGAGTTGCCCGAAAAATTGCTCGAAGGACGCATGTCAATCGTTATTTCTTGGTTATTCGATAACCTTTTGGTAAACAAAGATAGCATAAACCAATTTGACCGGTCTGTTTATAGGGAGAGTTATGACAATAAAAATGCTATCCGCTGTTCTAATGCCTGGTATCAGGCCTTTCCACAAGACATCAAAGACTATGAAGGCTACAATAAATTAGAAATGCCTGTTCTGGCAATTGGCGCAAGTGGCTACGACTTACTTCAGCATTCTTTACCAACAATTTCGAGCAACCTAATACTTAAAAAAATTGAAAACTGTGGTCATTTTATTCTTGCTGAAAAACCAATTGAAACAGCTGGATTGATCAAAGAGTTTTTGGCTAGCTAAAATGACAGCAACTATTAACAAACTTTTTGGGGATAAATCCTTCTACTAGCTAATCGTTCACTAATTTTACTTTAGCTGTTTATCTTTTTAGCGATAGAATTACTGATAAAAAACTCGTGAAACACAAGGTAAAGAGGCATCTCAAGTTACTCTTTTGTATAATTTGATTTTCCGGTTATATCAACCTGTTTACCTAAATACTTTGGTTGTCTATTTCTAATCACATCCAAAACGGCTTTTGTGACGGATAGCTTTTCTCTAAATGCATAGTATTTGTATCCTCGGTAAACTCCCCTATCTGCACTATAACCGAATGATTTGACCCCCAATTTATCGCCTAAGTAGACGCATCTATTTAGGTGATATTTCTGAGATACCAGGATTGCCGTGTCTACATTAAATATATATTTTGCACGGTACATGGTCGAGTAACTATCAAACCCCGCATAGTCGATGTAAATTTTTGCGGTATCGATACCATTTTTCTGACAATATAACTTCATTACCGTAAGCTCATCGTATTCATCTCTTCCATTATCTCCCGATAGCAATATTTTATCCACTTTGTGGTTTTTATACAGCGAAATCCCGGCATCCAACCGATCCTTTAAATACCTACTTGGCTGATCGCCATTTATGCCAGCACCAAAAATGATGGCTACCTTAGCTTTGGGCACATCTTTAAGTTCGGTGAAAATAACTTTTTCTGTATTGGACGTTACGTTGCTGTTGGTTACCACCACAATAACCAGTGCTATTACGCACAGAATGATAACCGGTAAAACGAACTTTTTAATTTTTTTCATTAGTTTGATTTTCGACTGATTTAACATTGTTATTTTATACCCAAATTTAGCAGCAAAACCTATGGGAAATTGAACCAGTAATAATTCGCTGCGGATCAATTATCATTCGCAAGCGTCTGCAGTTTTTTCGGCATTTTTCAGATGGTATAAACTTCCTTCTGCGAAGATGAAAAAAAGATTCGAAAGCAATAATAATACAATAGCAATCCTTATTATACAACAACAAAAAATAAAATTATTAATATTGGGTATGAAAAGGTCATATGTTTTCAAGCATTGGGGATGTACTTTAGTACTATTTGCCATCTTCTTACCGATTTATGAAATATTCACAGAATCTGAAAACTTAAATGATATCTTCAGTGGGATTTGGTTCTTTCCAGTTATATTGATCGTGTCCATCGTTTATTCTATTCCTACATTGTTGATTGATTTACTGACATTTGATATATTGTTAAGCTATCAAGTTAACCTAAAATGGGTAAAAGCGATTTTGATTACAGTAACAATTGTTTGTATTTTCTTAACGTTTAGCTTAACTAGTTATGCATCGATCAATCGGGTTGACTGGAATGCTCCTTCAATTTGTGCTGCAGCAGCGATACTTTCAGGCCTACTTTTGAAAATCAGAGAAACATAATTTCATGCAAATAAGCCACTTGGCATATACTTATTGCATAGATAGGTCCATTCAATAATTGGAGCGGTCTTATCTTTTTTAATTAATATCTTTGCCATATGAATATCGAAGACATCAGACAGCCTTTTCTAAAAAAATTTCCCGGAGACTTTTCCAATAATCCTACGCAACGAAGTACACCAAAAGTTTTATTTGCCACGATTAAACCTGCCGGGTTTGAACAGCCTCAATTAATTGCTTTTAATGAGGCTCTTTCTGAGGAGATAGGGCTGGGAAAATTTGAAAAAAAGGATCTTAATTTTCTGGTAGGATCTGACCTTCCTGACCATGTTCAAACTTATGCTACAGCTTACGCAGGACATCAATTTGGCAACTGGGCGGGGCAGCTGGGGGATGGAAGAGCTATTCTGGCGGGAGAAATTACCAATGCCGAAGGTAAGAAAACAGAAATTCAATGGAAAGGTGCCGGTGCGACGCCCTATTCAAGACGTGCAGACGGAAGAGCCGTATTAAGGTCTTCTGTACGCGAATACCTGATGAGTGAAGCCATGTATCACTTTGGCATACCCACCACCAGAGCGCTAAGCCTCGCCTTTACGGGAGAAGATGTTATTCGAGACATCATGTATAATGGTAATCCACAATACGAAAAAGGAGCTGTAGTGATAAGAACAGCCGAGAGCTTTCTTCGATTCGGCCATTTTGAACTGCTGTATGCCCAGCAGGAATATACCTTATTGCAGGACCTGCTTGATTTCACCATAGAAAATTACTTCCCTGAAATTGTTTCGCCCAATCATCAGAAATATAAAGATTTTTTTGAAAATGTATGTACCCGAACCGCAGACCTAATGGTAGAATGGTTCAGAGTAGGTTTCGTTCATGGCGTCATGAACACAGACAACATGTCCATCTTAGGTCTAACGATTGACTATGGCCCCTATTCCATGATGGATGCATATCAGCTAAATTTCACCCCGAATACTACGGATCTTCCGGGACGAAGATATGCTTTTGGAAAACAGGCACAGATTTCACAATGGAATCTATGGAAACTTGCAAATGCACTTCTGCCGATCATAAAAGACGAAAAATTTCTGGAAAATACGTTAAAGAATTTTGGCGTTTATTTCTGGGATAGCCACGACAAAATGCTTTGCAAAAAATTCGGATTTGACGGAATGAAAAAAGGAGATGAAGAGTTTTTTTCTAACTGGCAAGGCTTCATGCAGGACCTGGAATTGGATTATACTTTATTTTTCAATCAATTGGAAAAAATAACGCCAGATACAGATCTAAAAGAACATTTCAGCCCGGTATCCTACACTATTTTGGATGAAGAAAAACTCCGCAGACTGAAAGACTTTATCGAACTGTACCAATCACGGATTCATTCAAATACAATTTCAAGGGAAGAATCTCTGGATTTAATGAAAACAACAAATCCCAAATTTATACTGAGAAACTTCCTCCTTTACGAATGTATCGAAGAAATCAGCAATGGTAAAACGGAGCTGCTGACCAAACTCACCTTGGCTTTGGAAAATCCATACCAAGAACTATTTCCAGAGTTTTCTGTCAAGCGCCCATCCAACTACGACGATACGGCAGGCTGTTCAACGCTTTCATGCAGCTCATAGCAATAACTATTGCCTGAATTTGATGGGCTACAAAATTGGAAAGCCTATATTTAATAAATAAGAACGGCCTGTCAATTGAACTGACAGGCCGTTCCTCGATAACCAAACTGGCTGTTAAACATACCCGATTATTATAGAGGTAAAAACCTAATGAGGAATGTTCATGTTCCTGCTGGCATTTCCTGATTTATTGATTCCCAAATAATCTAGTCAGATACAATTCCAGATCCTTCCCCCTGAGATCCCGAGCGATAATTTTTCCATTTGGATCAATCAAAAATGTGGTCGGCAATGCCTTCACTGCAAACTGATTGATGGAAATACCTTTATCTCCCTGGCCATCGATCAGCTGTACCCACGGCAACTGATGGTTTTTCAGCGAGTTTTTCCATGATTTTTCATCTCTGTCAACTGAAATACTGACTATTTCGAAGTTTTTCTTCCCCTTAAATTGGGGGTAAATCTCTTTAAAATTTTTAAACTCCTCAATACAGGGAACACACCAGGATGCCCAAAAATCCAACAACACATAGTTACCCTTGAAGGAAGAAAACTGAACGTTTTTTCCCTCCGCGTTCAACAGGGAAAAATCTTTTAGCGTTGCGCCTACCCTGGATCGGATAGCTCCTTGAAACTGATCAAATGCAGACTTCCCGTAGACTGTTTGCTGGATTTCAGGTGTCAATAACTCATAAACCTTTAACGCTTCCTCAGGCTGCATGGATTTACCATAACGATCCAACAGGAATGCTGCTCCAAAAGTATTTCCATTTTTTGAAACCAATTCTTTGACTATTGAACTCTCATCCTGCTTTTTATCCTGCATCAGGGTAAGATATGTATTCAAGAGCTCCTGCGATCTAGAACCCGTAATCTGGGATGCCGAGAAACTTTGAAGATCTCCTTCAATCTGTATCGTCCCCGGGCCATCGATCAGGACACCAAATGGCGAATACCCATTATATTTTTTCATTTCAGCCTCAGAATAGAACATATGCCGCGTGGGAACGGTAAACGGCCGCTCCATACGCCATTGTCCATCGACAACTGTTGCGGAATCATTTTCATTTGTTAACCGATTATAGAGAAACACCTTGGTCCCATCATATTTCGGATCTACTTTGCCCATGAGCACGATTATTTTCGAATTCTGTGCAAACGAAGCTACTATTGTCATAAAAATCAGTACAGCAGTTGTCTGAATTTTTCTAAACTGTTCAACCATAATTTAATTTTTTAATACGAAGTCTTTAAAAATTGATTACTAACGTTCACCTTGTTTACTGACCGAAAATTTCGACCAGTTTATTATCCAGATCGTCATCCTTTTCTGAGCCACTAGAATATCTGCCTACAATCATCCCATTGGGATCGACCAAAACTTTGGTCGGCAAGGAACTAACACCATAATTATTGGCTATTGCTCTAGACCTGTCATACTGTCCATCGTTCACTTTCATTCCATTGAGCACATGTCGCCAGATCATGATTTTATCCTGATCTACAGCTTTCCGCCAGGCTTTTTCATTGTTGTCGTCGTCGGCAACACCAATAATTTCAAAGCCTTTATCTTTATACTTATTGTAGATGCTGATCAGATGCGGATTACTTTTACGGCATGGCACACACCAGCTCGCCCAAAAATCAAGAAGGACGTATTTCCCTCTGTAATCTGCCAGGGCCAAAGATTTCCCATCGATATCGGTTGCCCTGAATTCATGGGCCTTACTACCCGGTGAACCGCTTTTTACTTCTCGAATATGGTTGGAGACCTCCATACCATCAGCACTTTTCTTTACCCTGTCAGACAGGCCAGCATAAAGCCGTTCAACTTCATTGAGATCTATTCGGGACATCATATACAGCATCAGGTGGGAACTGACATACGAGTCGGGATTATTCACTATAAAATCCAAATTGATCTGATTCAACCTCTTTTTAAAAGGTTCAAAATTCTGTTTGAAATCTGATTGCTCCTCCGTAAGTTTTGCCACCTTCGCTTCCATTTCCTTCAAGGCTCTATCCGCATCACGAAGTTTTTTGCTTTTTTCAGCATACTCCCTATCTAGATCGACCATTTCATTCCGCACGACTTTCTCTTTCTGGTTTAGAAGGCTCCATTCGTCCTGTGTTTTGGATCCCTTAATTTCGGCATCGGCAAATTTTCCTGTAGTCAAATTTGCTGTCATGCTAGCGGGCTCCAAATAGAATCTAAGTAAATCCGGATTGGCCGCACGTTCAATATTTGGATCCGAATACAGAATCGCCAATATCGGTTCCTGAAGCTTTCCCTTAAAGACAAATTTATTGTTCTCGATCTTCGAGCTATCAACCTGACGCTGACCGGCTTTATCCCAATAGCTTAAGTAGAGATAAGAAGATCTTGGCTGGCTGATTTCACCCTTAAGGACATATGTTTTTTGTGCTCTGGATCCCAAAGAAAGACAAAGCAAAAGGCCTAGGCCTGCTATCATTTTTTTCATTGCTGGCATATTTGTGTAAAGTGAGGTTTATCCCCCATCGATCATCATTTTTTATCTGCTTTACCTATTAATTTGGAACAAGATTTGGGTTTTCGGCTCTCTCTTCTTCCGGTATAGGCGTTAATATTTTTTTGTCTGTGGGCTGCACCGTCATTGCACCCGATTTACCGGAATCATAGTTGCGCACCATTGGAAGGCCATTTCTGAATTCGTCAAAACTGGCATGCCCTTCAAAAGCAAGTTCCAATTTCCGCTGTTTTAAGATTTCATTAAATAAAGCCGTACCGCTAAGTCCGGATAACTCTGAAAGTCCGGCGCGCTTTCTGATCGTATTGACATCGGCCAGTGCCTCGCTCTCTTTCTTCAGTTTATACAGCGCCTCTGCCCGGTTTAAATACATTTCAGCCAATCGTAAATAACGAAAAGGAGAAACTGAATATAGGGTCGTAAATCCGAGCATATATTTACTAACAGCCTTGGTGTCGTCAGGAAAACCTGCTGTGACGTTCTCAACATAAAAACTGTTTCTTAGGTCATTTGCATCCAATAGCGATTTCAGATAGGGAGAAGGTCTATAAAGTCCACCGGGACGGGTTCCCTGAAGTGGATTGGCAAAAATAATGCTGATCCCTCCTTGGCGTAACTTCGTGTTTACCGCAAAAATATCCTCCTTATTGCCAGGATTGTCCGTCTTATAATAGTTCTGATAGGCTGTATTCTGCAATAGTTGATATCCCCCTTCATTGATCACTTTGGTAGCGTAATCGGCTGCTTTCTGGTTATAGACTGTTACAGGATTTGTGCTGGTTCCCCCCATATACAAATATACTCGCGACAATAAGGCATACGCGCTATATTTACTTGCATAGCTATTTGATTTGGACTGATTGAATAAGCTTGCTGCCGTCTCCAAATCACTTATCACCTGCTGATAGACCTCAGCCACCGACGCCCTGGCAGGTGCATAGTCAGGGCCCATCCTGGTATCCAGAACCAACATGACACCTGGAGACTTATCTGCGTCCAGATAATAGGGTCTGCCATATAAACGCACAAGATTAAAATAGGTAAATGCCCGAAGAAATAAGGCTTCGGCTTTTGCCTGCAAGATCGTTCCATTGGTTTCGCCGTCCTTCACATGTGCAATCACTTCATTGGCATGCAGGATCACATTATAGCCCGAGCGCCAGAAATTATAGCTATGGGAAAAATCCCTGGTTCCAGTATTAATAAAGTCAAAAGCATCGCTCTGTTTATTTATCGTTCCATCCAGCGATTTGATTGTATTCCCTTTGGCCTCCGACAGAAAAATCAGCATATCGTTATAATTGGTTCCTTTATCGATAGCCGCAGCACCGGATACTAATGCATAAATACCTGTCACTGCTTCGGAATATCCTGTCGGACTAGCAAACTGCATGTCTTCAAAGATGACGTTATGTGGCCTCAGCTCGTCCAGTTGTTTATTACATGATGTAAATAGAAGGCTGAATGGTACAGCCCCCATAATAATCCGCTTTAATATATATTTAAATGATCTCATGTCTATTATTAAAAAGTTAATTGCACTCCAATTAAAAAACGTCTCGGATTAGCGAAGCCTGTACTTACGCCCGAATATTGGGTCGTTCCTACACGTGCACCTTCTGGGTCTGCCCCCACGAAGTCTTTTTTGCGTATCACCCATAAATTATCACCGCTGACGTAGATATCTGCTTTGGCCAGCTTCATTTTCTGCAATAATTGCTGCGACAGACTGTAAGTTAAACGGACATTGCGCAAACGTGCATGGCTTGCATCACCCCATAATTTGGAGGATCTGGTCGTGAGAGAACTCCAGGCATTCGGATCTATACTAAACACGTCGGGATAATTAGCCTTGGTGTCACCGGGGCCCGTCCAAACGTGCTGATTGTCCCCGAAAGCGACATTATTATATCCATCACGTGGCATCGTGGGCGACTGGAAGTCTTTAATCAGAGACATCGCCACGTAGTTTCCATACTGAAACCACCAACTCGCATTTAAGGTTAGGTTTTTATATTGGAAGGTATTGTTAAAACCACCAAAAAATTTGGGTGTCAGTGAACCTACTACCTGATAATTAGCCAATTTACTGGTCTCTCCCAATCCATCGACGATAATCTGGTTTCCGTTAGCATCTAAATTGTAATGCTGTATGTTTCCATTCTCCGAATTGATACCCGCAAACCTGATCGCCTTGATAACGTTGATATCCTCACCTATCTTTCTGTAATATGCCTGACCCGAACTCTCGATCAAGGAGTCCTGATACAATTTGGTAATCTCATTTTTATTAAAACTAATATTGAAACTTGTATGCCAGTTAAAATCCTGAGATTTGATATTATGCGTATTCAGCATAATTTCCACGCCTTTATTAACAATCTGCCCCACATTCCTATACTGGTTCATGGCCCCTTGCGCCGAAGACAGAACCACATTCTGGAGAAGGCCATCGGAACGTTTATGGTACCAGTCAAAAGTGAGGTCAATACGCTGGAAAAATGATGCATCTAATCCCAGGTTCGTATTATGTAGGGTTTCCCAGGAAATATTCGGATTAGCCAATTGAGAGATCCTTGTTCCGACATTATTGGGTTGTTCATATCGTATTCCGGTACTTCCGTCATAGGTATTCGCATAAAAAGTGGTATTCAGGTACCCATCCCCAAGATCCCGGCCTGATGTGCCGTAAGCCGCCCGGAGCTTCAGATTATTGACAGCTTTCACATCCTTCATAAAATCTTCGGACGACATCATCCAGCCGGCACTGAAGGCATAAAACGTTCCATAACGTTTGTCCCTTCCAAAATTGGTCGTTGCATCGGTACGAACTGATGCGGAGGCCAGATAACGTCTAGTATAATTATAATCAGCCTGCCCAAATACAGAAAAAGTTGCTCTTTCCTGATAATTGCCACGTGGGCTATAGGGTTCTCCAAACGCTGCCGTAAAAACATCTCCAAAATATTTACCTGCTCCCATATTTCTTTCCCCCGGCAATATATCATACATGTTGACCGTCATTGTTTCCGTCGTCCTCTTTCCCCATTCCTGTCCAAGCAGCGCAGAGATATTATGCTTGCCAAATTGCTTGTTGAAATTAAGTGTATTTGATGTCAGATAATCCACATATTTGATATCATTGATATCTAGCGTTCCGTTTGGCAGGGTCATGCCGGGATAAAACAAATAGGGATAACCGCCATATTTACCTGAAAACGAACGCACATCGAGGTAAGAATTGAAATTATTCCCAATATAATTAATGGAGTTAGAACTCTGTAGGCTCAAATAGGGTAAGATCTGATAACGCAGACGTACCATACCTAAATGGCTCTGTACCTTTGTGAGACTGTTATTGTCGTATTTTGCCTCCGATAGAAAATTTTGCGTCCATTGTGGATAGGCAGGACCATAATTGAATGAAGCATTCACTTGTAAGCTATCCCGGAGCTTGCCAGTAGCATCATACGGATCCATAAAAGGTTGAACCATATACAGCTCGGGCACACCGTTTCTCCTGCTTAATAGATCAACCATCGAACTCAGGTTGATGCTTGCCTGCAATTTCGAGGAAATTTTATGGTCTATATTTACTCGGATACTTTTTCGGTCAAATGAGTTTTTATACAGGATCCCATTTTCTTTATACCAGTTGACACCAGCATAAAATTTAGTTTTTTCAGTGCCATGATGTATACTGACATCTGTATTACGGAAATTTCCGGTACTATATATGGCATCTTCCCAATTGAAATTATGGTCACGGTCCTCGTCACTATATGTCCTTCCCTGGGCAATAAAGTCGGCAACATTTGGATATGCTGTCTGTACCGACGGTGTCTGCTCCCAGTAGCGCTGCATTTGTTTATCCATAAAACCGATCAATTCGGTACTGTTCATAAACCTGATATTACGCCTTGGCTGCGTGATACCGTACTGTACTGTGACATCGGCGGAACTTTGTCCTGCAGCACCTCTTTTGGTCGTTACGACAATGACCCCCTGTGCAGCTCTCGAGCCATAGATCGCTGTCGAAGAAGCATCCTTTAAAATACTAACGTTTTCAATATCTGATGGATTTACTGCATCCTGCAACGATTTATAGTTGGTGATAACTCCGTCAACAACGATTAGTGGTCCAAAATAGCTATTGGTTGGTGTAGCAAGCGAAGACTGGCCCCGCTCGACCACCTCACCTTTTGCGCCAGCTTCACCTGACCCTTCGGTAATATACAGACCGGTAGTCCTACCCTTCAGCATAGAAAGAACATTAGGACTCGAAACACTGCTGCGCAGTTCATTTCCACTGATCGCCTGTACCGAACCTGTGACCTCCGACGCAGACTTTTTGGTATACCCCACAACAACCAGTTCTTCCAGATCAGTGGTCTGTACCTTAAGTCGAATAGTACCTATATTTTCAACGGCCTTGATCCGCTTCTGCTGATACCCCATGAGTGAAAATTCAAGATAGCTATCAGCTGCAACATTTTCGACCAATACTTCCCCGTTTGCCCCAGTACTGGCTTGCTTAAGCATCTTCCCATTTGCCTGAAGCACAGAGACAGTCACTCCAGCAAGTCCATTGTTAAGCGAGTCAACGACCCGGCCACGTACAACAATAGTTTGCTGACCGGCAAGCTCATTCTTCACTATGATGGGAGCTTGTATTTCCCTAACAGCTGGTGCATGACGTTCTTTGATAATAATCAGATTACCATCGAGTTCATAGCCTAACTGCAGTCCACCGATCACAGACTGAATGGCTTTCTCCAGTGGCTGATTTTTTATATCAACAGTGACAGTGGTATTGCTCTTAACCTTCTGGGCCGACCACAGGTAATGATATCCCGTCTGTTTGTTAATTTCCTTAAAGGCATCTTTAAGGCTGATCTTTGTATGCTTCATACTGACATTCTGCGCCATGGTGCTTGCACTGATATGCATGCAGCCTACGCTACAAATAAGAGCCGTCAATGATATTTTCATAATAGATTCCTTGGTTAGGCGTAACCGCCAGTGTAGATCTTTCTTATTTATTTTATACATTTGTTTTTGGTTAGTTTAACTATTAAAATCATTCGTTGTAGACGGTTTTGATAAAGACTATCCTTTATCTTTCAGGGGCGCGGCCAACGCCCCTGATCATATATTTAGGTTTTGTTTTTTGTATTACTTTCTCATTGGCTTCCCGGATTTTAAACGATTAATAATTGCAATATGTTCCCCTTTATCATTGTTACTTGACAAGGAGCTCGCGCCCTTTTATTTCAAATTTGATATCACCAGCTTTTTCAAGCGCTTTTAGCAATCCTTCCAGATCCTCATAACGGGGGACTATCCCTTCAAATTTCAATTGCTTCAGCTCATCGCGCTGAAAATGCACCTCCACGTCATACCAACGCGCTGCCTGACGCAAAATCCCCTCGAGATCTTCTCCCGAAAAATTAAAGGTGCCCTCTTTCCAGCTTGTATAGCTGCTGCTTTCAACGTCTATAATAGCTACACGGTTACTTGAGATTATTGCTTGCTGATTAGGTTTTAAAAAATGCTGTTCCTGTTTATTAGGGACATCGACCTCTACACTTCCTTCCACCAGGGTAGTCCGGCTCAGCTCCCCCCTATAAGCAGTCACATTGAAAGAGGTGCCATGAACTTTGACTATATACCCTGCAGTTCTGACCAAGAAGGGAACCGCTTTTCGCTGTTCACCCTCGCCGATATTCTGATGGGCAACCTCAAAGTATGCCTCACCGTCCAGTTCCAGTTCGCGGACCTGTTTCTGTTTATTAAACTGATATTTCAACCTCGTATCGGCATTGAGCCAAACTCTAGTCCCATCGGCTAATATGATTTTATAGGTTCCGCCCCTGGGAATGTACACGTCTATCTTTTGATCTTTCCAATGGCTAGCGGTTCCACCCTTTACCACCGAGCCATCTGCATAGGTCAGTGCATCACCAACAATTATTTCCGACTGCAGTTCGCTCAGCGAAATTTCACTTCCATCGGCAAGACGGAGGATCGCTTTATTTCCTCCAGCAGAAATAATAACCTTGGAATCAGGAGTATTATCCTTTGCTAGCCAGTAATGCAAAGAAATGCCTATACCTAAAATCAGAATCGCCGCTACCGCAGAACGGACCCAGAGACGCCATACTCTCGGCTTGACATTTTCCCGTCGGTCAGTTAGCTTATTCATGATATTTACCTCAATTCCAGCTAGCCATTCTTCTTCAGACAAGAGTAGTGGATCTCTTTTAAGCTCCTCCCCGATAAGGTCTCTGATATCGAGTTGATCCTCTTCTCCATTCAGAAGTTCCTGTAGTTCTAGGACCTCTTCACCGGTCAGTTTATTGGCTATATAGCCTTCAAATAAAATGGATATTCTAGACTTCTGCATTTTTACTGCTTAATATTTAAATACTAATACGAACGAAAAAGGCAAACCAATGAAGTGATTCGAAAAAAAATATAATTTATTTTACCATCAGATCTTCATTCAGCTCGACGATATCTTCACCGAATTGACTTTTGCCTATATTGTTCAAAAAGTATAATCTAATCGTTTGTAAGTTTTATCCGCTCACATTTATACACTAATACGAACGAAAAAGACAAACCAATGAAGCAATCTGAAAAAAATATGATTTATTTTTAAAAGGTATGCAACCTATAGATTTGCAAAGATGACGGCAAAAACAATTAGCGCACCGAAATCTGGATGTTGCAGGAAGTACTTTTTAATGGAGGCATTGGCATTTGTTATATGTGAGTTGACTGTTGCAACTGAAATTGACAACAACTGGCTGGCTTCCTCATAGCTCTTGCCCTGCATACGACAAAGCTCAAATACTTTTCTTCTTTGTTCAGGTAAGTTCGCAATCGCTGTGAAAAGGATATCGCGGACCTCCTTATCGAACAGCTGCTCTTCAATATGCGAATAGGCTTCCACGATATAACTAAAATAATTAACAGCCAATCGCTTTTCACGGGCGATCTTACGCAGTTGGTCGTAGACAAGATTTTCAGCTATTTTATAGAGAAATGATTTAATTTGATAGTTCAGGTCAATCCTTTCCCGATTATTCCATACCCTTAAAAAAAGTTCCTGCAGCAATTCCTCGACATCTTCCTTTGATTTCAATAGCCGGAGCATAGATAGCGCCAACGGCCTTTTGTAAAGCAGGATCAACTCTTGCAAGGCAAGCTCATCCCCGTCTTTCAAACGGGATAAAATGGAAACTTCTTCTGTATGGTTTATAACTTTCAAGGTAAATTTAAAACAATAGCAAACCAAAAAACGCTTAAGCGAATGATAGCACTATAATGCTTCAAATATATAAATCAGTTTTTATTTTTTAGTATAAAATCAATCCATAAGTCAAAATCCCCTCTTTCTGTCTGCTAAAAAGCCCGCTGATTTGAAGCTTTTCTAAAAATAATCAGACTAAGTAACCAGCCAACAAGTACACCAGCCAATATATATGACTCAAGGTGCATATCCTGATAATTAATACCAGGTAGATCGCCATCTGAGGTAAACTCTGCCCTTTTTAACAAATCACGTATCTGAGCAATTCTATATTTCAGATAAATCACTCTCATACCGAAAATTATCAATCCTGAACCAGTTATTATTAACAAAGAAAGCACTTGATTTTTAGTCGAAGAAATTTTACAATAATTTTTGACAAACAGATATAAAAAAGGAATAATCCCAAAAGAGAAAACGAAAATCAAGGTTGGAAAAATCTGTTGAGACAGAGGCTGACTATCGTTAAATAAAAAGTTCTCACCAATAATTTCAGTTGTAAAAAAAGTCAAAAACCAATCTCTCATAAAAAAGGCTATAAGACACAAGGCTAGTGACAATCCAATAATAATTCCTTTCGTTTTCATATGTAATATGTGCTAGAATTTGATTTTTATTCCAAAGTATTCAATCTTTGTCAGTTGGACATTACAAAGTTCAGCATTTTTTAGTTTATTTTTTTGAACTGTCCCACAACATACGCTATATAAAAAGCTAGGAGAATAGAGCTTTTAGAATTACCACAATCAGGTTTCCTACACTTGGTCTATTCTCCTTTTTCAATCGTTTAAAACTTGCCTTAAGACAAGTATTCCAGGCCATTTATACTGTAGTTTTATAACATTAACATTTTTCAATTATGCAGAGTCTGTTTCTGGCTATTACAATAAGTTGTCTTGTTCTATTCTGGTTGGCTGTACAGTACAAACTTTCAGTAACAGTTTATATTATCTGGTCATTCATCATATCTTCTGCAGCGATTGCTGGATTCTTCGTTCAATTTCCCGCTTCTTTCGCCTTAACCTTATTAGGGACAGTAATAACAATCCTCTCTTGTTATAAGTTATTGGCGCATTCAAAAATAAATATGTATTTACTTTTGGTAATCCATATCTTACGCATACCTGTGGAATATCTGCTCTTTGCTTTATTTAAAGCTAAGATGCTTGCACGGGAGATGACTTTTATTGGTTGGAATTATGATCTATTTTTTGGAATCACAGCATTCGTATTTTTAATAACGGGAATTTTCTATCGTAAAATTTTCAATTTTCAGATTTTCAGGTTATGGAATATATTCGGTATTTGCTCAGTTCTCATTGTTGTTATTCTAGGCATACTGTCGTCACCAATTCCTATACAAACGATAGCTTTTGATCAGCCAAATATTGCTATGCTACAATTTCCTTATGCTTTATTGCCCAACGTGATTGTACCACTTGTAATCTTGTCCCACATTCTTCTCTTGAAGAATTCGGTTACATCAAAATTCCAATAGCAAATATTTGCCTTTGGTCCGTCTATCAGTAATGGCGTCCCTTACCTGCCGTTTCCCAATGAAATAAACAGCCCCTTCTCCCCCGCATTCAATTATATGGGTTGTCTTTACCTTGATTCTTTTTATATTTGATATATAGCAGCATGGGAAGAAAAAACAGGTAAAAAAACTAATTATGATCACCCAGATAAAAGAATTTGAGGAAAATGCGATTGCCCTAGAACTATCGGGCAAATTTACCGAGACTGATGCTTTATTCATTGAACAGCTTTTCGAAAGAAAGCTCAATCAAGGTTATAAGCATGTCAACATACTCATTAAGGTAAAAGATCTGTCCGTAATGAAGAATATGGAATTAAAAGGATTCTTTGATGGCGAGTTATGGGGTTTCAAACACTTTGGAAAAATAGGGCGCTGTGCTGTTGTATCTCACTCCGAGTTTATGAAATCAATCGTTAACCTCGAAAATAAAATCCTCCATTTGTTCAGCTCCTCCTTGAAAGAGAAATATTTTGATGAAACAGAATTAGACGACGCATTAAAGTTTATAACACCTCAAGCCGAAGGTTGATGCATCTATATACAACGAGCAATAACAAGCTTATAAGTCAGCGACATATTGGAAATTCTTTGGGTCAATTTTCTCTTGTTGATCCAACCTAACTGTTTTTGATGGATCAACAAGAGAAAATCCTCAATAAACTTTACCTCCGAGGAAATCATGAGGATCGAAATAGATTACATATGTAGCAGTGAAGATAAGCTAAAAATCTTATCATAAATAACAATTATTCCTGACGTCCGCTATCTTTGGGTAGTTCCGACAATTGAACGTTACTGTGTCCATCAATCTTTTGCGCTGCAGCAATTGAAACAACTAAATCATTCAGCATGGTACTTGCGGCTGTCGGCGAGTTAGGAAGTAAAACCAAATTGCTTCTACTATTGGCTCCAATAGCATTCAGCGTATCATAATGCTGGGTGACTACAATTAAAGCAGAAGCTTCCTGAGCATTGATATCGGCGGCGTTCAGCATTTTTACAGATTCTTCCAATCCTTTGGCAATCTCTCTTCTTTGGTCTGCAATCCCCTGTCCCTGAAGTTTTTTAGATTCTGCTTCAGCTTTTGCGACGGCAACAATTCGTATTCTTTGGGCTTCAGATTCATATTCTGCGGCGGTTTTTTCACGCTCTGCAGCGTTGATTCTGTTCATAGCGTGTTTTACCTGTTCATCAGGATCAATATCGGTCACTAATGCTTTGATTATATCATAGCCATAACTTTGCATCGCATCCTGCAATTCACTTTTTACGGCAATGGCAATATCATCTTTTCTTACAAAGACATCATCTAATTTTGTCTTGGGAACTTCAGCACGCACAACATCAAAAACATAAGATGTAATCTGATTTTCGGGATTTTCCAAACGATAATAAGCGTCTTTTACATTGTCTCTTATGACCTGATACTGAACAGAAACTTTCATCTTGATGAAAACATTATCCAACGTTTTGGTATCAATCATGACATCCAATTGCTTTATCCGAAGATTCAGACGTTTAGCGATCTGATCTAAAAATGGAATTTTTAAATGCAAACCAGCATGACTTACTTTTAAAAATTTGCCTAACCTTTCGATCACAGCGGCAGATTCTTGTTTTACTGTATAAAATGAAGCAAACAATGTAATAAGTCCAAAAAAGACTAGAATTCCTAAATATATCATAACCTTAAATTTAATGTTGGCGATACACAAACTTACATCTTTACATTGTTATTCTTACTCCAATTTCTTTATTTTTTAAAGATCCACAACCCTAACACCGATTTGACAAGAGTCTTATCTTTCTTTAATTTCATATTGAATCCTATAGACTGGGACATGATAACAATAACGATCACCGAATTTATGAAATAATATCTGACAACAGTACATTTGGCAAAAAGGACAAGTATTGATAGGACTTTAATATTTGGCACGAGACTATAGATCATTGAAAACAGGGAATTGTTGCTTTTTTATCTTCTTATTGTATGCGACCACTTTCACTTTCAAGTGCCGATTTGCGATTACGTTGATCCTTGGCCACACCGCTACTGAATCGATAGCTAAAACTTAGACGTACCTGCCTTGATTCATAGTAGCCGTAGCTTGACGAAAGCAATCCTGGTAGATTCTGTGTATATTTAATTTGATTGCCTTTATAGATGTCTGTAATTGCAACTCTTATTGTTGCCTTGTCTTTTAATATGGGTTTTTGAAGTGCGATGTCTACTTGACTAATAGGCCTGCTGATTGTATTGGCTCCACTTAGCCGTTTTGAATTATAGACTGTAGAAAGTTCGCCCCTTATCTTTAATGGTAGTTTGAATGTCTGGACGAGACTAACACGTCCAGCAGTCTGCTTTATGCTGAGATCTCTATACTGGTCAAAGGAAACATCATTATGAATGTAATACAACAATCCATTGAAGGTAATGTCCCACCAAGGTTTTGGCGAATAAGTCTGTGTTAAGGACAAAGACCAATGTTTTTGCGTTCCCACATTTTTACTGATCATCATGATCTTGTCCTGTTCTAGTGTATCCGTTACTTTTGCGTTCAGCTGATCTGTGTAGGCATAAGTTAAGGCGACTATTGTGGAGCTTTTTAACGAATAAAGCAGCGTGAATCGCTGGGTCAAAGAGGGTATCAAGAAAGGATTTCCTTTCCAGAAAGAAAGTTCATCAAGCATATAGACAAAAGGATTCAGATCTTGGTACGCAGGTCTTTCAATCCGTTTAGCATAAGATAGCGAGAGTGTCTGTTGATTGGTCATCTGTCTAGTGACGGAAACAAAAGGAAATAAGTTGATGAACTTTCTATTGATATGCTCATTGAAATCCGCTCCTTGCTCCCGGTAGATTAAAGTACCCTTAGAGCGGGCACTTTCTAGTCGTATTCCCGCCTGGAATGACCAACTTGCAATAGACCTTTTGTAATCAACATATGCACTACTGATACGTTCATCGAAGTGAAAATCATTTGAACGTCTATTGTCGAGGCTGTCCCCTGATTCCGTAACATGGTAAAAACGTGTGTTATTTTTCGAGCTTACCGCAGAGTACTTGGCACCTGTTTCTAATTTCCCACCCCATAGTCGTGACGTATAATCTATTTTTAATCCTTTTAAATCAATATCAATATCATTCAGTGTGCGATAAAGGTTTTCGTCAACAATCGTGGACTGAAGATCACGATAAGTATTTGATTGCAAATTCTTGTTCCATTTGTCGAAAAGGCCATAATCAGCATCAACATTTAGGCTGTGGCCGAGGGTATCTTCGTATTTGTAGTTGAGGTTAAAATTATAGCGTTTCGTTTGCTGGCCATAATAGTCATTGATAGCATCCAGAGTTTCCTCTACCGTAGTAGAAGGTACCGTCGCAATTGCTGTAGCGGTATTGGTTAGACCTCCTCCAAAAATAAAGTTGCCATTTGCCAAAAAGCCGACCGTATTTTTATCGTTGATAAAATAGTCCACACCAACCTGAGAAGCCATTTTCTGACGTTTGTCCACATCAATCGTCCGACTGTCATATGACTTCCCATTTTGCCTGCGACTGGTACCATACATGTAATTGTAATTACCCAATGTGTGATTATAAGTGCCAAAAATATTAATCCTATTAACC
Source organism: Sphingobacterium sp. (assembly GCA_031286695.1). Taxonomy (GTDB): domain Bacteria; phylum Bacteroidota; class Bacteroidia; order Sphingobacteriales; family Sphingobacteriaceae; genus Sphingobacterium. The sequence continues at coordinate 514,670 of JAITTY010000005.1, forward strand.
CGATAATTGAATCCAACAGTCTCCAGTTGTTTCGGACTCGTCCCATAGGCAAAGGCTGTAGAAATGGTTCCGTTTAGCCCCTTTGTTTGATTTTTCTTCGTTTTGATATTAATCATGCCAGCGGCTCCTGTAGCATCATATCTGGCACTGGGACTATGGAGAATTTCTATAGATTTGAGATTATTGGACGACATTGATTTCAATAAATCACTTAGCTCCTTTCCAGAAAGAAAAGTTTGCTTTCCATCCAAGAGAATCTGAACACCGCTTTTTCCATTGAGTGTAATGTCTGTTTCGTTTTCTATTTGTACACCGGGTGCTCTCTTTAAAGCTTCGAAGGCTGATATATCCTGTCCCGCTATACTATTTTCTATATGGTAAATGACCGAACCTCCATCTACACTCAATAGTTTTCTTTTACTCTCTACCTCTACCGCTTCCAATGTATTTTCCTGCCGGAAGAGCTGTACCGTTCCGACATTGCCATTGGCTGGACTGACCAAACTGCTCTTCAATTCGTGATAGCTTAGATGCCTTATTAACAAATAATACTTCTCCTTTAGATTATGTACTATCTGAAAAGTACCCGTACTATCTGTCCTTGTGCTTGATATCAATTTGTTATCAATATTGTACAAGCTTACTGTCGCTAAGAAAACAGGTGTCATTTCGGGGCTGATGACTTTACCTCTGATTACCTTTTCTATAGACTGTCCATACAGCAACCCACTGTATAGGAAGATTATTCCAATTAATAAAAGTTTTGGTAAAGAAGCCATTCGGTTTATAGTAAAATCTGGTTTTTAATACTGGTTAATAAGCTATTATTGAAAAGCGATTCACCAAATAATGTAAGGATACACATAATAATTGAAATACGCAACAAAATGCAATTCACAAAAAAAAGAACACAAACATGCATAAAGTTGCGTGTTTTAATCTCCTTCCAATATAGTTGTAACCGTCTTTAAAGCGCAGTGTACTGTACTTAGTATATAGCTTAATGAAGCACCAAAACATTTTACCGTAATAATGAAACATTTCACTGAGTTGGATCACTGGAGTTGATTGACGCAATCAACCCCTTAAGTTGTCGTATTTACACAGGGGCTTCCTTGGTAATTGTTCACATCTTTGTCCTGTAGAACTTATATAAATCAATTATGAAAAATCCTATCAAAACCAGCAATGTTTTTAAATCATTCATATTTATCATCATGATGACAACTGTAATGCAATCACCTGGCCAGCAGATCAAACCTTCTGTCAAAGGTTTAGTACCCCTGAATGGCACCAAAGTATACTATGAAGTTTATGGCAAGGGTAAACCAATTGTACTGTTACATGGCGCCTTTATGACCATCAGTTCAAACTGGGGTCAGCTAATACCTGAATTAGCTAAAAATAGAAAAGTTATAGCCATCGAATTACAGGGACATGGCCATTCGCCATTTTCCGACAGAAAATTTGACCATGCAGTACTTGCAGAAGATGTGGCCGGCGTAATGGATTATCTGAAAATCGAAAATGCTGCTGTACTTGGCTATAGCTTTGGTGGTGCTATAGCATACCAATTTGCTATTCAATATCCGAAGCGGTTAAATGAGTTGGTCATTATTTCTGCGACTTATAAAAGTGCTGGATGGATGCCAGAAATCAACAATGCATTCAAGGGCATGAAACCAGAATTATTTGACAATAGTCCTATGCAGCAAGCTTACGACGCTGTTGCCCCCGATAAAACAAAATGGACGAAATTTTTGGAGCAGATGATCTCATTAGCACAACGCCCATTTGACTTAGGAGATGCAAATATTGCCAAAATATCTGCCCCTGTCTTGATAATTGCCGGAGATAATGACGGTCTGGATAAAATCGAACTAGCTAAAACTTATCAGCTATTGGGTGGTGCCGTAGTGGGTGACTTTGGACAAATGCCGAAATCTCAATTAGCAATCATCCCCGGACAGAGCCATGTCAGCGTCATGAATCAGACAAAATCCATTTTATGGTTCCTAAATGATTTTTTAAAATAAACTTTGCTATTTTATGAGATTTTGAAAGAATGAAATCACCATTCTATTGGGAATAAAAATACCTCGGAAAGATTGAGATGGAATAAATGTCAAATAAAAAGATTATTTTAGTTTTCACCAATCAGACCGACCAAACACATTCTTTAAATGGGAACTTTTATGGAAACCATCAAAAAATGCAGACAGCCCATCTTTCAACAGCTGATGCTGTACATTTTTCTAGCTGCATTTACCCAATTGGCACAGGGTACTACCCCAGCAATTAAAAAAAAGACGCTAAATACAGTTAAAATAGTCTATTTCTATGCTGCAGACTCAAAGCCGTCTTCAAACTGGAAAAATCGACTGGATCGAACACTGAAAGATATCTCTTCTTACTACAAAAATGAGTTTGAAAGTTCAGGATTCGAAAGTGATGGCATCCCTTTTGAAACGGACAATTCGGATTACCGGTACCATCTGGTCCAAGGATCAAAACCTTCAAATGATTACACAATAAATTCGGGTGGAGAAATAGAAAAAGAAATCTTCGAAAAACTAGCACCTGTTATCAATCCAAGCGCAGAACATATTCTTGTAATTACTGCTTTGAGCCATAAAAATGAAAATGGGACCTATATATTTCATTCACCCTACTATGGCAGGGGGTCGGCTTCATCGGGATTGTGTATGGTTGCTGACTGCGACCTGCTAGATCCAGCGCTCCTATCCGACGCCAGCACCAAAATGACTTTCACAGAAATGTTTGCAACTGATAAAGAATGTTCTGTAGGTGAGTTCAATAGCTGGTATCTTGGCGGGATAGCTCATGAAATGGGACATCTATTCGGATTAACACATGATAATGGTTTCCCAAATGAGTTCAGTTCAAAAACGATATCCCTAATGGGAGAACATGGCAGCCGACACTACAAAGAGGAAAAATGGGGCGGTCTAAAATCATCTAAATTTTCCCGTGCATCAGTATTTCAGTTAAGCAGTCATCCCCTATTTACACAGCGGCCGAAACCTACACATAATAACAACGAATTTCTATTGCAGTCATTTAAGATATCTCAAACGGAAAATAAAACAAAACTAATGCTCCACTACCAGACAAGTACAATACCATATAGCGTTGTTGTACTAACCCGCCCATATAACATCTCGGAATATTTGAGCAACAGCTTTTTGTCGGCAGTCTGTCAAAGAAATTTTGCAGAGATTAATATAGCTTCACTTGAGCGTAATCTACCTTACGAGATAAGAATTCTCTTTTTATTCGACAATGGATCTATTAAAGAATACCGCAAAATGGTTAGCTACAGTGAAGAGGGACATTTTCAAACCGTAGATAATTTTGGTCAGGCAACCGTCAATGATTTGATTAGAATAATAGAAAATGACAAACGGGATAATCAAAGACAGATCAAGTTAACCATACTAAATCAGCTATTGCAAAATAACCAGCCAATCAACCTCAAAACCATTAAAAAGGATAGCATCTCTCTTTCAGATGCAGCTTGGGAAGAAGCTTCTGTAGGTTGGGAAAATCCAGCGCGTAATTACTACACAGCCGAATCCAACAAATTATTTTTTTTGGAAAACATGGGCGAAATATATCCTAAAGGATTATATGCCCATGCCCCATCACTATATAAGTACAAACTTACAAAAAAGTGGCGGAAATTGAAGATTACAGCAGCTTTACGTGACGGGGCACAAAAGCCTGAAGGCATTCAATTTATCATCCGCGGCAACGGAAAAATACTTTCTTCCTATAATGTCAAGCCTAATGAAAAGCATCATTTTGACATAGATCTCGCAGGTGTCGATGATCTTGAGCTCTGTACACAGGATCAAACGGGAAACAACTTTAATGCCTGGTCAATTTGGTGCAGCCCCTATCTTATCAAATAACAGCTTATCTTTGTCCGCCGCTATTCCACCACAGATACTACTTCAACCAGTATCATCTTTACGCTTGTATGCGATATTGCTAAGCGAAAGTTAGGATAAACAGGGGTTCATAGACTCTCTGAGTTGCGATCGGAATTTATTTGATTAACTATTCGTTAGCGATAAACTATGATTTTTCTTATATTTAATTACCGTTGAAAGACGTATTTAACAGTGGTAACAGAATTTGAGGGATATAAAGATTCTCGAAGAAATGATAAATTCTTTTTTAATGTTGCTCAATCTCAATAGCTATAGAAGACATAATTCCAGCGATACAATAGTTCAACATAAAATCGAATTTGGAGAATTATTGAATAAGCGTATTGATACGGGTACCATACAGGTATAAATGAGTCTTCTAGGGGTATAAATTATGAGTAAACTGCTTCAGTCATATTATAAGGACACTGATGTCCTATTTCTTGCAGAAGATCTGCTAGGTAAGATTCTCTATACGCAAAAAGATGGTTTGATAACCGCGGGCCGAATTGTCGAAACCGAAGCTTACTTTGGCATTTCGGATAAAGCATCGCATGCTTATAATGGCAAGAGAACATCGAGGACTGAATCGATGTACCGGGAAGGCGGAATAGCCTATGTATATTTATGTTATGGAATTCACCATCTTTTGAATATTGTCACATCAGTTGCAGAGGATCCGCAATGCGTTTTAATTAGAAGTATTGAACCATTGGTTGGCATGGATGTAATGGCATTGCGAAGGCAAGTACCACCTGAAAAAACTTCCTTTTCGAATGGTCCGGGTTCTGCGGCGAAAGCTTTAGGAATTGATTCTTCGTTTAACGACATGTTACTGACCGGAGATAATATATGGGTTGAAGATCAAGGATTGAAATACAGCCCTTCGGAGATTGGAAAGGCACCGCGGATAGGTATTGCTTATGCTCAGGAGCATGCTGTGCTACCATTACGCTTTTTTGTAAAGAACAATAGGTATTCAAAAAAGGGATAGAACTGTATAGACAAAGATAAGAAGTGCACCATGAAACAAGGATTGGGAGGAGTGGAATCCCATGAACGAAAATAATTAACAGCTAGATTTCGATTTTATTCAAACATTTGAAAGTCCTGGGCAAAGGCTTAATAGAGAATGGCAGAAATTCCTTGTACTGCTCCCCAGTAAGTTTTTCTATTGTTTCATCTAAAGAGTTACCAACTTTTCTAAATCCAATTCCCCTAAAATCGGTTAAATAGATATCGAATTCATGAGCTGATTCTGACTCATAATTCCAAAAAAGATATAAGCCATTGTCACTCGACGCAAATGGGAACAATACTTTCAGCAATGCGGGAGAACCATCTGGCTCTAAATCAAACCAGAAATCGTCATTGTTAACATCTTCTATGTAGGTTCTTTTAATTCTTTCTGCCCGCACAGAAAGTGAATCTCCATATTCTCCCATGGGCAAATATATATGGAATTCGCCCAAAGCTAATCCATATCCGTATTGTAATACAAATCTCTTATATGATTCAGGAAATCCCTTCCCATTTTGAAATTTAAAATCTTCTAGTTCTGCTGTTTCTCCAAACTCTGTCGGAGTTCCGATTATTCTTAATTTCATATTTACTGTTATCTGAATTTCCCTCTTAACGTTACACTGTATAATTGATGTATTTTTATCCTCAAAATAAAAAACCTTATTCAAATCCAGAGCAAGCTAATGATTAAATTTAATGTTCCTCTCATCCATTTTCGACTTGCCAATAAAAAAGTTCATAAACGAACAGGATCTGTGACTGGAATTCCAATTAGCCATTCGACTTGTTGATGTATGAAATAAATTAAAAATTGTTTTTTTATTCTTTGACTTTTTGCATATTAGCTCCGGATAAATTAACCTTTTTAAACGAGTAACAAATTATTACCATGGAAAGACCTTATGAAGGTATTGCAAACATTGAACAAATGCCAAATGGATATCAGATTATAATACCAGCAAAAAAACATTTACCTGTCATCATGTTTCTTAGTTTGTGGCTAGTCGCTTGGTTTGTAGGATTAAATTTTGTTGGTTCATCCATTTTAGTGGATTTTTATGATAACGGAAATAGCGGATTAGGATTTGGTAGTTTATTTACCATGGTTTGGTTAGTCTTCTGGATTGCAGGTGGCCTATTTGTGATTAAAACATTAATGTGGTGTTTGTTTGGAAAGGAAATTATCTTAATAGATCGCGAGCAAATAAGTATTATCAGAAAAAATGATATATTTTTTAGGAGTAAGGTATATGATCTAAGGGAAGCAAAGAATTTTCATGCTGAGGAAGAACCTTTTGAATTTGCTTTTTGGGGGCGCAGAAATGATTTGTCGCTGTTTAAAAATAGAGGTTCTATTCGATTTGAATACGGTTTTAAAACCATAAGGTTTGCTAATGATATGGATCAAGCTGAAGCAAACCACATCTTAGAAAGATTAAAATCATCAGGCTATCTGAATTCAATCAATTTTAATTAAATAATAAATAGGCAGACGAAAGATATTGTATTATTTCTGAATTTTCAGATGGGTTTTCCGTTTTTCTATTGCTTTGCTGAATACCACAAATTCTAAGATTGTGCAGGAAACATAAATAATTGAAAAGACTAACAACATTTTTAGCGGATCAAGAATCATATTATATTTATATATACCCGCCAAAATGTAAACGATCAGTAAGACCAAAAAAAGCGTCGGTATTCCCGAGAAAGTCAACAATGATAGTACTTTATGATTCCTAACTTTTTCGATGTGATTTAGGAAAAGTAGTAAAGAACACAAAGCCATTGCTACAAGATAGATCGTTGAGAAACCAAGATTGACCACAATATCCAAAATAACAATAATGCTCTCCAAAAAACCAGTCGGCGATGTATCTGTCTGCGCAATGATAAGTCTATATAAGGTAAAAAGCAATACACTTAGTAGTATATTAACTAGCCAGAATCTAAATATAATTTTTCCCATTTCTTCTTGTTTATACAAAATAGTTTCCTTCAATTATTCCCACCATTTTTCAGACTCTTTTTTCTTCCCCATAGCAGCATCAATTTCTGTTTCACCAGCAATGCTCAGTATATAAGATTTCCAGCCGTTATCAAAATATTTAGAATTTGGAGAAAATTCTCCAGCTCCGATATCCAGATCCCCGCTAGCAGGAATTCTAAAATCACCCCAATTACATTTTTTTGAGACTTTCGTCTTATAGCTTGTCCAGGTCCCTTCAAAAGAATTATTATTAAAACCGTCTGCGTAATAATATAAAGTATTGTATTTTAATCGACTCGTTTTATCGATTAAATAACCAATTCTCATTGTTCCAAAAATAGACCCCGTTGAGGTCATTCCCCTATCTTCGTAAAATTTCACATCACAGATAGCTATGCCACTTGTATAGCCGACATACATATCGTCATCTTTCTCAATTGTCGCCTTTTTAATCATAAGAGTGCCTTTAAAAGGTCTTATCGTCCCCCTTACCCGAGTTTTCCCTTCAGCAATGTACTTATATCGGTTATCCGTAGCTTGCCTGATAGAAGTAAAATGAATATAAAATCGCTGGTAATCATCGCCTATGAAACCTATTGCTTCGGGTCTTGTGAGGATATTGCTATCATCAATGATCTCGATTTCAGTCGCCATTAAAATTGGAGAAATATCATAATTTTTAATTTCCCCAAAGAAATTATTGTCCGGTCCGATTTCTCCCTCCAGCCTCTGAGCTTTGTTCTTTGCCATAGTTTTCTCTTTTGCCACCTCTATTTTTCCTGTCTTATTGCCACAAGAATGCAGTGCGAAAGCAACACAAAAAAGTAATAAAATGCTCTTCATACAGATTATTGTCTACCTACTTACCATGGGTTCCAGACAATCACCTGGGACAAATTTATTGTTTTCTTCATCTATCAAGCAATCAATTTTCTTTGTTCTTGACTTGTACAACAATCTAAACCTTCGTGTTTTAAATTTTTCCTTTTTTTCAGGAGTAAAAACAAGCATATCGTTTTGTATCTTGTAACTTCCATTGACAAATTGCATTTTCCTTTCTTCCAAGAGAACATATCCACTCTTTGCTGCCGATTCTTTTTTGATTGGATCATAACTGTATGAAGTAATAACCATTCTGGCATTGTCGCCTGCCCAACCATATTCCAATAAATTCTCATTGACAAATAACAGCGAGTCCTTCTTTTCTTCGGTGTTATAAACAAAACAACTTTTTGAAGGGACGAGATCAAGATCCTCTATTTTTTTTGCCTCCGGCACACGTGTTGTATTCTCAATTTTTGGAAATGGAAAATCTGTTTTACCTGATTTTTTTTTCTGTCCGAAACATAAGATATGGGCCATGATCATTGGCACCAGAATAATAATTTTTCTCATATAATTTGATCTTTTTACAATTGTTGCTATTCCATGTTCCCTATGCTCATACTTTCCGGTCTTAACGCGTACGTTTTAAAGATCGACCTTTTTTTATTGAAAAATAGATCAAAAAGACGGAAAAGCCTATAAATATTATTGTCTGAAAAGCAAACCGCATAGGCTGACTCTCCCACAATATTGTCGTCTCACCCCCAGTTCTGCTAAAATTCAAGCGATAAGCACCTTTGATTATTGCCTCGATTACGATAAAGATGCTCGAGCCTGCAAGTGTCAAAAGAAACATCAATAAACCAATCTCTACTATATGGGTACTTATGTACAACACATTATCCACCCGTCCCTTCCATACCCCATTTCTACAGACAAGGGCGATAATTGATGTTAACAACATCAAAACTGCTCCAACAATTAGAATAACAATTCCTACTAATAATATGATCGAGAACACCGCTATTATACTCATTAAGAAACCCTTTAGCTGTTTCTACAAAGGTATCACCTTATCCTTCAGGAATGATGTACGAATATAAAGTCTATCCCAGCGAATAATAACTGCTCTGCTATTCAATAAGCATAATAGCAAATAATCTAATGCCAAACCTTCAGCTTGCTCATGATTAACTTTTAATCAACAAACCACTTAGATTCAGTCCCATATCCAAAATTTATTCCAGAAGAAATAATCGATTATTATAACACTGATATTTGGGAGAAATAGAGGCACATCCAAAATTCTTTTGTGACGAACAGTAATTGTAGCCAAAATTATTATATTGGTATAAAATTTAAATTGTCCTAATCTATTGACTGGATATCCAAAAGCAATTAAGTTCAAATATTCATGGCGGAGGTACCAACTTCGCGTACTTGAAGAATTACAGGCGCATCTGAAGGATGGGCATTTACATGTGGTAGCTCCTCCCGGCTCTGGTAAGACTGTTTTAGGGCTTGAAGTTGCGATCCGCATTAATAAACCAACGCTAATTCTTGCACCGACACGCGCGATCCGTAATCAATGGATACAACGGTTCTGTGAACTTTTTCTTCAAACAGATACCGTCCCCGACTGGATATCTAAAGATATCCGAAATCCCAAATTTATGACGGTAGTGACCTATCAGGGACTGCATGCTGCATGCAATGATCAGAATGTAAGGGGGAATGATTCAAGCCTTGACCGTATTCTAGGGGGATTGCAATTACAGAAAATCGGTACAATCGTCGTCGATGAGGCCCATCATCTTAAAAATGAATGGTGGCACACGTTAATAAATATCAAAAAAAAACTGAAACCCATGGTTGTCGGCTTAACCGCGACCCCGCCTTACGATGTCACACCAACAGAATGGCAGCGCTATATGGATCTCAATGGACCTATAGATGCAGAAATTTCAGTCCCTGAGCTTATCATTGAGGGGGATCTATGTCCGCATCAGGATTATATCTATTTCACCTCCCCGACCCAAAAGGAAACACAGTTCATTAAAGATTACAGGGAAAGCATCCATAAGCTGTTTAAAGAAATAAGAAAGGACGAAATCGTGCTCCAGGCGATCCAAAAACATCCGATATGGCTGGACCCGATAGCTGATCTAGACTGGGTATATAATAACTTAAAATTTTACTCGGCTTGCTTAATTTTTCTACATGCCAACCAAATTCCCATTCCTGATCTCCATCTGGAGATCATTGGTGGCAAAGATTTCAAAATACCTGATCTGGATTATGAATGGATCGAAATTCTACTTGATTTTTATCTGCATCGGGAGAAGGTACATTTCAATGCGTTTGAAGAGCATCGAAATATACTGACAAATAGATTACAACGGCATGGTGCTCTTGAAAAAAAACAAGTGAACTTTTCCCAAAATAGTCGTATCAGACAATATTTAACGTCAAGTATCAGTAAAATGGAATCTATCAAGTCGATTGTGGATTTTGAATACGACAAATTGGGTAAAGATTTACGCTTGGTCATCCTCTCGGACTTCATACGGAAAGAATTTTATATAAACAGCACTCACAATGAACTTGAATTGAACAAAATAGGTGTTATCCCTATTTTCGAAAAATTAAGACGCGAAAATAAAAACAACAAGAAAATCGGGCTCCTTACAGGTTCCATAATCATTATTCCGGCTGACACTTATCCAGCATTTAAAACCACTTCAGCCAAATACGGTGTCTATGACACCTACGCTAGCCCTGTTCCTTTTGATACTAATTATCTTTCAATAAATCAGACAGAGGGGCTTCAACATGATATTGTCCACATTGTCACCCAACTATTTCAGGCAGGAGAAATCGAAATCTTACTGGGAACCAAGTCTTTGTTGGGCGAAGGCTGGGATGCTCCAGCAATCAATTCACTGATTCTAGCGAGTTTTGTAGGCTCATTTGTACTTTCCAACCAGATGCGTGGACGGGCGATCAGAGCCCAACTGAGTAATACGAACAAAACGGCAAACATATGGCATTTGGTGTGCGCTGATCCAACCTCTGCTACGGGTGGAGATGACCTTAAATTATTAAAACGACGTTTTAAAAGCTTTGTCGGCATCTCACTTCGTCAAGAACCTGAAATTGAGAATGGTATCGGCCGTTTTGATCTACCCGAAAATATAAACAACGTTAGGGAAATCTCAAGGAAAAACGCTGAAATGCTTGAATTTGCAGCCAATCGAAAGGATCTCAAGCAACGCTGGAACGTTGCGCTTAACAAAGGAGTGAATCTCGTAGAAGAGATCAAAATACCTTTTGAAGAAGAACAGGATTATCAACGCGTTAAAGCACTGTATCTCAACAAAACAATTAAAAACTTGTTAGTGACAGTGGCTGCAGCCTGGCTTAGCTTTGGACTTGATCATGTACAAGGTTTTATTCGAGTACTAAAAAATATGCAGAGCTTGAGAGATCTTTACATTTACATGGCGGGCTTGGGAACAATCGGCATATTGCTTTTCGGTAGAAACACCATCAAATCGCTACGTATATATCTGAAATACAGAGACATTACCAAAGATCTAAAAAAAGTGAGCCATACCCTATTAGACGCCTTGCTAAAAGCGCATATCATACGTGCTGATCATGAGGAATTGCGGGTGGAAACGCAAGTCGATCGATCAGGGGCTGTTTACTGTCATCTGGAAGGAGGAACCACTTTTGACAAATCTATATTCATCAATGCGCTGTGCGAAATTATTGCACCGATCGACAATCCGCGCTATGTGATTGTCAGAAAAAACACTTTTGCTTTTTTTGTAAAGCAGGAAGATTATCATGCAGTGCCTGAAATTCTGGCGCGTAAAAAAGAGCTCGCCGAATATTTTAGCAATCAATGGAGACAACATGTAGGTAATTGCGATTTAATCTTTACAAGGTCTATTACAGGTAGAAAATTAATTTTAAAAGCCAGAGTAAAATCATTGGCCGCTCAATTGGAAGAAAAGTCACTACAGGTGAGCAAGTGGCGGTAATACTATCTGTTACCTCCCTGCTCAGCTTCATAGTCCTATTGCGAGAGAAAAATTATAGATTTCTTTTGTTACTTTCGATTGCAATAAACTCTGGCAAATACTCTGGAGTACAACCTTTGGACACCATCTTATCTCTGTAAAGACCTGTTTTTTCTCCAAGTGCTATGCAACGTTCTCGATACTTTTTGTCGTAAACTCCAATCCAGCCCGCCAAAAAATTCATTGCCCATTGAACTTCTGGCTCTTCTCGTTCAATTTTACTTTCTACTTCAGACAATAACTCAGTGTTGCTTGTCGGCGGTGTTTGGCCCATCCAACGCAAACGCCCTTGATAATACCAATAAGTTCGTCTTTTAAGTGGAGATTGGTTGTTTTTCCAATTCTCTATTAAGGAAAGGGTCTTTTTGTCTTTGGTAAGCTGGTTTGCCATCAACCAATCTATGAGCTGAAGTTTCTCTTTATCAAAATGTTGTTGACTAATCTCGTCGACTAAATTATCAATAACGCCCTCTGTAAGATGCTTTCTGTCCATAATTAGAATTGCCAGTTGTCGGGCGAAAAAACTTCGAGCTGACCAAAGTTCCATTGCTAATGGATGATCCTTTTTTATCTCTTTGGCAATCTTTCGCAAATCACCAAGTTTGGTATCCTTGGCAGTGATTTGTGTCAATATGTTTTCTGCTGTATATGAATGTTTCATTTACCTATATCTGTCATTAATGGATGCTACTTCGCCTTACTCCATGATTTTAGCTTCTATTTTTATTGTTTAAAAGATAAATCTACAGATTCTAATGCAGCTTTTAACACTGGTAGAGAACTTTTTCCAAAACCATGGAATTTCATTACCTCATTTTCGCTGCAGCTGGCCAACGGCTCCAATTTTAGCATATCATTGTTTTCCAGAGACCTCCTAGCTATTTTTTGATTATAAGGAATTTTAAGCCAGACTTTGCCCCGAATAAATTGAAATCTTTCTCCAATTATTGGGGGTATTTCCCGTCACTCGTTTAAAAAAGTTGTTAAAATAGGTAGGATATTCAAACCCCAAAGAATAAGCAATATCGGAAATACTCCAATCGGTATAATGCAAAAGCTCTTTGGCTTCGGAAGCGATTCTTTCTGTAATGAGATCTTTCGTAGTTTTTCCCGTAATTTCTTTAATAGACCGATTGAGATGATTGACATGGATATTCAGTCGCTCAGCAAAATCATTGGGATTTTTAATTGTTAATGGATACTTAGGATTATCGATCGGAAATTGGCGTTCTAAAAGATCCATAAACAGCCCTGATATCCTCGATGAAGCATTGCCTGTCGTAAAATAATTATCAGACGGCTGCATCTTATGAGCTTCGTGGATTATCAGATTGATATAGTTTCTGATTAATTCGTCTTTATAATGATAGTCAGAATCCTGTTCTTCTAGCATTTTTTCAAAGATCCCTTTTAGAAACTGATGAGAATGTTCCTCTAACGCAAAAACAGGCGTCCCTCCTACTTTAAAAAGAGGTGAATTATGTAAACTTTCTAAACGGTCGTTATTGCTGAGAAAACCTTCAGTAAAAATACAGGTATAACTATGGTGCTCTTCAGATTCAATTTCCCAGGAATACGGAATATGCGGTGTTCCAAAAAATAAAGTATAGCCTTTCACAACGACACTTTTATCTGCATAATGGATTGTACTATCTCCATGGTGAAGGCATATTTTATAAAAATCCTTACGGGAATACTCAGGTACTCCCCGAAATGATTCCTCCACCTTAAACACTCTAAAGCCCTTCAACCTAAGATTGATATCTTTGAGATCAGCCAAACTTTTTAATGAATTTTCCATTTGTCAAATATAAGAAAATCAAATAATCGCTGCTTACCTATCTCTAGAATGCCACCCTTGAAATTAAAAGCGTGCAGTTAAAAGGTTACCGCACGCTATTTGATCATCTATTTCGGATGATATACTAAAGTGCTTCCGCAGTGTTCTTCAATGCGCCTGGGATGGCCGTATTTTCGCCACGCCGACGCCACCGATCAAGATCACGGTTCCGAGACTGTACGGCGCCTTGCCATAAATTATATGCATCCTCTCCCAACATGAGACGTACAGGCGCGACATCACTTTCTACCATCTCCACGACCAACTGCATGCCTTTGACCGGATCGCCCATCTGCTGGCCATTTTGTGTCCTATAGTATTCTTCCATACCCGCATGTAACGGCGCATAATCTTCAATACTACGGGCGGCTTTCATCGCTACACTGCTTGCAAATTCTGTGCGGAAAGCTCCGGGCTCAATCAGTGTTACACGTACACCAAAAGGTTTCACTTCATGGTGCAATGCCTCCGTAAACCCCTCCAACGCAAATTTTGAAGCATTGTAAAGCCCACTTCCCGGGAAAGCAACCAAACCGGCAATACTAGTAAGATTGAGGATATGTCCTGATTTTTGCCTCCGCATTTGTGGCAGTACATCGCGAGACAATTCAGCTGCAGCGAAGAAATTCAATTCCATTTGCGAACGAATCTGTTCGGAAGTAAACGCTTCCAACGCTCCATAAGAACCTGCTCCAGCGATATTAGCCAAAACATCAATACGACCAAAATGTGCTGTGGCAGATTTTAACGCCTCTCTACGTGCATCGGCATCTGTCACATCCAATTTAATGACCAATGCCTGCTCACCATACTCCATGGCAATTTCCTGTAGGGGCTCTAAACGCCGAGCGGCAAGTACCACACCGTCTCCTTTGGCCAATGCCAATGTAGCTAATTCTTTTCCAAAACCCGACGATGCGCCTGTTATGAACCAAACTTTATTCATTTCTTTTATTTTTGATACAACAAAGTTATGGACACCGACGCATTCACAATAAAGGTTTTCAAACAGATTTGTATGATTTTCAAACATACCCTTTTTATTATTCCCCCAGGAATCTATAGACATTTTAGCATAACCTTAGCTGGAGCTGCAATGAATTAATGTCGATTCTATCCTAGATTGTCTTGAAAGAATGGTATTAACTGTGCGATGGCTTCTGCTGTTGCGAAAGGTTTATCATATAGATCGTAATGACTTGCTCCAGCAACAATGTGCAATGTTTTATTTTTTGAAGCAGCTCGGCTGAATAGCTCGTAAGCATCACGATGAGAGCCAAATGCACCTGTCTTCTCTCCTGCTATAACCAACAAGGGCTGGGTGAGCAGATGCTCCGCCAGATGGAATGCATCAAAACCAAAAACTGGTGCCAAACCTGTAAAATATAACTTATTTGGAGATCCCGGATGTTGGGCTCTCGCTGTTGTGTAGTAGTCGACGGCTTCTACAATATCAATATCATTCAAGCCTGACTGTTTTCTTGCTTCTTCATTTTGAGGAATATAGGAGGTAATAAAAGCATCAGCTCCATTTGCCTCTGCAGTTCGTTGATTGGCTATCGCTTCTAATGTTTTAATCGCAGCATCAATACTATAATCTCCTTCGCGCATAATCCTTCCATAATTAGCAGCAACTACCGTGGCCACAGCTTTAAAACGTCGTTCGGTCATGGCCGCATTTGCGGCATATCCGCCACCGCCACAAATTCCCAACACACCAATTCTATTGTTGTCTACATACGAAAGTGTCGTCAAGTAATCTGCTGCACAGCGAAAGTCTTCTACCCGGGTCGCGGGATCTTCGAGAAACCGAACTTCACCTCCACTTTCTCCCTGATTAGATGCATCAAATGAAAGAGCTATAAAACCTGCTTCCGCCAAAGATTTTCCATAAATTGCACCAGACGTCTGTTCTTTGCAGCTGCTGATCGGATGAGCACATACGATTGCTGCATATTGTTTATGCTCATCAAAATCTGATGGAAACTGAAGCGTAGCCGCTACTGCCCAGTTTCTATTTTTAAATGTTACTTTTCGTGTCATGATATTTGTTCTTTAAATATGATAACACAAAGGTAGGGTGCATCAAAAGGCTAATTCTAAAGGAAATCAAACAGTTTTGTATGATTTTCAAATAATCAAATCGACCACTTTATAGTCCCGATAAATCGAAATCAATCTAGTAATTTTAAAATTTCAATATCCTCGGGTTCAGTTTTTGGAGAAAAATGTTTCATAAGCCTACCATTCTCATCGATTAAATATTTCTGAAAATTCCACAAGACAGCAGAACCTTCCACACCATTTAGGCTTTTATTGGTCAACCACTGATAGATAGGTGCCTGCTGCTTTCCTTTAACATCAACCTTTGTGGCCATCGGAAAAGTTACGCCGTAATTGCGCTGACAAAACGCAGCTATCTCTGCGTTCTTCCCAGGCTCTTGATCTAAAAAATCATTGGAAGGAAAACCAACGATGACCAACTTATCATTGAACCTTTTGTATAAACGTTCAAGTCCCTCATATTGCGGCGTAAATCCGCATTTGGAAGCCGTGTTTACAACGAGAATCTTTTTACCTTTAAATTGGGAAAAATCTATCGTTGCACCATCCAGACCCTGAACTTTGAAACTATATATCGTATCTGATTTTAAAGCTTTATCTATTTTAACGTTACCGTTAGTAAATAAATAATAAGCTACACCTCCGACAGCTGCCGCCACTATGAATAAAATTATAAGGAGCATTTTTTTACTTTTTTTATGAATCATCCCAATAGATCTAGACCGCAACCCTAACCACATTATGTTATTTGGGCCGACGTATATCTCCTTGCTTTATCATAAGCTGCATACGGTACCTACGTCGACCAAGACAGTACAAAGCAGAAAAGTATGGCGGTGTACCAACGAACTTTGCGATCAGCGTCCGCTACCATTAAAGGTACTAAAGAAAGGTTGAATTTGGAATAGTTAAAACTTGTCGTTCCATATACTTGAATTTTGTTTTCTCTTGACAAAGCAAACAATATGGGCTTAATTCTGTATATTACAAAGTCTTAGTACTCGATCTTCCCTTGAGTTCAACTATTTCTTTTTTCATTTGGGGACAAAAAGTTCACTTGGGCAACCTTCATACAATACGAATAAATTAAACTTAATATAAACCTCAATTAGATTTTCTATGAAAATTACGTTCACATTTATCCTTATCATGTTTACTCAAACCCTATTTGGGCAGCGGTCTTTAACACCGCAGTGGCAATCGGACACCACCCTAAGATCGCCTGAATCCGTGTGGGTAGATTCCAAAAACAACGTACTCTATGTGTCAAATACGGTCGCTTTTGAACCGAACACGACAGCTTTCATTAGCAAACTGGATATGGACGGAAAATTTATCAAAAGAGATTGGGTTACTGGACTTAATGCTGTTTTGGGCATAGGAATCTACAAAAACCGGCTCTACGCTGCAGAAGCATTTTCTAAATCCATTGCCGTAATCGATATGGAAAAAGCAAGCATCATTAAAAGAATTGCTATCGATGGTGCCGAGCTTCTCAACGACATTACTGTAGACGCCAAAGGGATTGTCTATGTGAGTGACACGCGACATGGAAAAATCTATCGTATTGAAAACGACATCCCTATGCTTTACGCCGAAAATCTCAAAGGTGCAAACGGGTTGCTGGCGGTAGGCAAAGACCTATATGTGCTGTCGGACGGAGCGCTTGTAAAGATAGACCAGGATAAAAAAAATACCATAATATCAAAAGGTATGGAGGGTGGTTTGGATGGCGTCGTGCAGATCAAACCTAATGAATTTATAGTTTCTGGCTGGCAAGGACTGATCTACCATGTCAAATCTGATGGTTCAAATACAGTATTACTTGACACACGGGATAAAAAGATAAGTGCGGCCGATATTGGCTACGACAAGTCTTCAGGTATGCTTTATGTACCTACCGTCAGAACAAATACCATTCAGGCTTACAAACTGGACTAGCTGATCTAATGACCAGCGTTGTTAATTAAGAAAAATAAAAAAACTGCAGTTTTATTAGCGATTCCCACCGGATGCCACGAAATCGCTAATAAAACTTTTTTGTTTTGAATAAAGACCCGAATTTCATTAACTTAAAACATATATTAATGGACATATAAGCAGATGAAGCTTTCCACGTTTACCCCTTATACCAAGTCATTTAGAAAGGCTTTTTTGATCATTCCCTTTTTTGTAGTGATTGATGTGTTTTGCGAAATTATACAACCTCGTCTAATGTCTGTCATTGTTGATGACGGGATCCTACATAAAGATATCAACTACATTTTGAAGATTGGATTGGCCATGATCGGGTTAGCCATCGTTGCTATCGTCGCCAATTTGTGCAACATCTATTATTCTGCACATGCTTCTGTGGGTTTCGCAACGAATCTCCGGACCGCTTTATTCCGAAAAATACAGTCTTTTGCATTTGCAGATACCGACTATTTCAGTTTAGCCTCGCTTACAACACGGCTCACCAACGATACCAATATGATGCAGCAGGTCATGATGATGTGTCTGCGCATGCTCCTAAGGGCACCGCTCATGATGGTTTTTGCCATTATCTTTGCAGTTTCCATTAATAAGGATCTGTCCATCGTAATGGCCATTGCATTGCCTATATTGGCCTTGAGTATTTTCATTTTATTGCGTAAAGGACTCCCCTTTTTCATCAAAATGCAACAGGCTGTTGACCGCGTTAATAGTGTTGTGCAGGAAAATCTGCTCAATGTGCGAGTGGTAAAGGCTTTTGTACGGCAGGACTTTGAGAAAAAGAAATTTGAAAAAGTGAATTTCGATCTGATGGATCTTGCCACCAGGGCCTCAAGCATCGTTGTACTTATCATGCCAGTCATGCAATTGGTGATGGGCTTATCACTCGTTGCAGTGACCTGGTTTGGCGGACAAAAAGTAATGACAGGCACTCTTGCGCTGGGTGGTTTGATGTCCTTCCTAAGTTATATCACGCAGATACTTATTTCCTTGATGCTGCTTTCCCTGACATTCATGATGATTTCAAGGGCAATCGCTTCTGGCGACAGAATTGAAGAAGTTTTGGAAAAAAAAGCCTCGTTAACGAATACCGAAGAAGGACTCAAGAACAAATATGCCATCACGGCAGGACGAATAGCATTCCAGCAAGTCACTTTCCGTTACAACAGACAAAGTGAGAAACCTAATCTCGATAATATAAGCTTCGAAGTGAAGCCTGCGAGCATACTTGCTATAATTGGCGGAACAGGTTCTGGAAAGAGCACTTTGGTCCAATTAATACCACGACTGTACGATGTGTCTAAAGGTTCGGTATTGGTGGATGGCATTGATGTCAGAAATTACAAATTGCAGGAACTGCGCAGCCAGATTGCGATTGTATTGCAGCAGAATCAGCTTTTTTCAGGTACGATTTTAGAAAATCTTAAATGGGGAAATGAACAAGCAACAGAAGAAGACATTTATACTGCGGCCCGAATTGCCTGCGCTGACGACTTTATACGCTCCTTTCCCAATGGTTATCAGACGCTATTGGGACAAGGAGGAGTGAATGTTTCTGGCGGGCAAAAACAACGAATTTGTATCGCAAGGGCATTATTGAAGAAACCTAAAATCTTGATTATGGACGACAGCACAAGTGCGGTTGACATTAATACAGACCGAAAAATACGGGAAGGTCTAAAAAAGCACTTGCAAGACACCACACTATTGATTATCGCACAGCGCATTTCCAGTGTCATGCATGCCGACCAGATCTTGGTCATGGAAGAAGGCCGGATTGTCGGTAGCGGATCACATGATGTACTGCTGCAGACAAATACGATCTATCAGGAAATTTATCAGTCCCAACACCTGCAAAAAGAAGAAGTCTAATGAGTACCTCAAACAAATCCATCCCTGTAAGTTTACCCGGCCCAGGTAATTCAAGACGCATTAAAAATGAAAAGCCTCAACAGGGTTTTAAGGCTTTGTGGCGATTGATGCGCTACCTTTCTTCACAACGGCTGATGCTTCTGCTGATTTTAATTTCGCTTCTGCTGGGAACGGCCGGAACGCTTGCGGGAAACTACCTTTTACGGCCTGCGATCAACAATTATGTATTGAAAAAAGACATTGTCGGCCTAGGGCATATCGCTTTGGTAATGATCGGAATCTATATCGCCACAGGAATTTTCAACATGTTGCAATATCGGCTTACGATACGCGTTGCACAGAAAACGATTTCCAACCTCCGAAACGATTTGTTCGACCGCATGCAGTATCTACCTTTGCAATTTTACGATACACATCAGCATGGTGACCTGATGAGTCGCTTTACCAATGATATGGATACGGTCAGCGACGCCCTAAATAATAGTATTACACAGCTTTTAATCAGCTCAATCACTTTGTTGGGGACACTCGCCCTTATGGTGTATATCAGCCCTATACTCTCGGTTATTGCACTGATCATGATCCCATTGATGTTATATCTGGCAAAACTGATCATCAACAAAAGCAAGAGCTTTTTTGCGGCCAACCAAGCAGCACTTGGCAACGCCAATGGCTATGTGGAAGAAATGATCAGTGGGCAAAAGGTTGTAAAGGTTTTTGGACATGAAAATGCCGCTATCGAACAATTTGAGAAACTGAATCAGGTACTACGGGAAAAAGCAACAAAAGCGCAGTTCTATTCTGGAATGATGATGCCGTTGATGGCTAATATGAGCACCATCAATTACGCACTGACCACCATTGCTGGCGGTATTCTCGTGATCACGCGCGGATTTGATTTGGGGGGATTAACTGCATTTTTACAATATGCGCGACAATTTGGACGACCTGTGAATGAGATTTCCAGCCAATACAATAGCCTTCAGGCAGCCCTTGCTGGAGCAGAACGCATTTTCGCAGTCATTGATACCGCCCCTGAAAGTGAAACAATCGATTCTCTGCCAATACCGACGCCATTGCAGGGCCAGGTAACACTATCGCATGTAAATTTTGGCTATGTGCCCCAAAAACAGGTTTTATTTGATATTGACATCGACGTAAAACCCGGACAAAAGATCGCTTTCGTAGGTGAGACCGGTGCCGGCAAGTCAACTATTATTAATTTACTACCTCGTTTCTACCCTTTGCTATCGGGAGATATTCTTTTAGACAAAACATCAATTTTTAAACTGGATCGAAATGAACTACGAAAAAAACTGTCTATTGTATTTCAGGATACCCACCTATTTACCGATACCGTAATGGAAAATATCCGTTATGGCAGGCTCAATGCAACGAATGAGGAAGTAATAGCCGCAGCGAAGCTTGCTGCTGCAGATAGCTTTATCATGCAGTTGCCCCTGGGATATAAAACAGAATTGACCAATGACGGGGCCAATCTAAGTCAGGGACAAAGGCAGTTAATTAACATCGCACGGGCGACAGTGGCCGATACGCCAATTTTAATATTGGATGAAGCGACCAGTTCGATCGATACACGAACTGAAATCGCTATTCAGGAAGGAATCGACCGCCTAATGCAGAATAAAACCAGCTTCGTCATCGCACACAGACTTTCCACCATAAGGAATGCCGACATGATCTGCCTGATCGAAAAAGGAACAATTGCCGAATTCGGTTCGCATGCTGAATTATTAAAGCAAAAAGGGAAATACTATCGTCTATATATGGGGCAGTTTGACTGATCCTTTCGGAGGCCTTTAAATTACGGTCATTTCATTGCAGATAGCTTAAATATTTCCGCCAGGTATCTCAGTAATTTGCTTAAGATACTGACAGGACAAAGCACCCAACAGCATATTGACAAAAAACTAATTGAAAAACAAAGGAGAAATTGCCAACAAAGGCACTTTCTGTTACCAGATTGCTTATGAATTAGGCTTTGAACATGCACAGTCATTCAGCAAATTGTTTAAAACCAAACTTTTCCCCCGGACTTTCGAACTAGCCTTCATAAAGTTATTGAAAGCTAACCATGACCACCAAATGACCGTTGGATTCGAAAAAAATGGCCCATCTGGGCATGGACATTATATTTTAACGGGTGAAAATAAAAAAATAAACAGCAGATCAGGCAATATCGATTGCCTAATCTGCTGTTTGAATCAACAAAGATTATTTTTCTTTTTGATCTTTAATTGCATCCTTAATCGCTTTTGTCTCTTCAGCAGTCTTTGCACTTATTTGATCTTTATACTTATCAAATTCATCAGAGACCTTATCAGCCACATGGCCTGCTGTCTCACTAATTGAGGAAGATACTTGTTCATACTCCGCCTTCACTTTATCGGCTACTTCTTCGTATGTATGTTTTGCCTGCCCTTTGAGCTCCTTGGTTTTTTCCTTAATTTTTTTTCGTGTTTTTTTTCCACTATTCGGTGCCACTAATAGACCGACCAATGTACCAAGTGCTGCTCCCGCCACCATTGCGAGAAGTAATCCCGTTGGATTATTTTTTCCATTGCACATCTTTAATTTCTTTAAACAATCGTAATTAAGCATATATTTCAAAATGATTATGTTGTTAAAAATCTACAAGACCTAACAATAAAAGCAAAAGATTAGTTTGTCATATTTTAAATACTGTACAACAAACTAGATTGCGGCATCACATAGAAGGAAAAACGCCAAAGATGAGTATTCGCGAACCGTCTGGATCAAATATCTCTACTGGACTCGACTTTTTAGCTTTGATCACGATGCAGTGTTAATTTTCTTTTGTTTGAAGTATTGAAAAATGGCTACAATAATAAAAAGCACAAAAAGGACAAGAAGGGTCTGTCCAATAATTGGATCATTTATATCCTTTGCCAAAGGATGTCCGATTGGAACTCTGGTCAAGGTCTCATTAACGGTGGGCACCAGCGACAAGAAAAAACTGAATGACCATAGAAAATTTTCAAAATACCGAGCCTTCGTACTATTTTTCTTTGTTGCGTATAACCAATAAGCGACCGTTATAAGAACAAAGATGAAGAGTGAAAAAACATGTCCGGCATTGAAGCCTCCCTGTTTCGAAATTCCTAATGCCGTAAGGGAAGTGATGACTGTCGCATAAAAATATAACTTTCCCGATAATACGTTAAGATTGATCTTACCGTAGCTGATAAATCCTAATAGAGCGCCTAAAAGTGCTGTTAGACCGATAACCGTGTGGAAAACTCCTAAACCTGATAAATTCATTTTTTCTATTTTTAACGTTGATAATTTCAAAAAAACTGTTCCTGTAAGGTCGTTGTTACGCTTTCATTGAACAATTTTATTGGAGTAACATCCCCTTAATGGAACACTACAAAGTTGCAATAGAATAGAGAAAATGACTTTTTGATTTCGTTCAAAGATTTGACATTTTAGTTCAAAAAACAGGACTACAATCTTATTGGAGAAAACTTAGACCCCTGAATAAAAATGGAATATCAAAAACAGTAAGTCACCGTTGTTAGTTATTTGCTTTTAAGCTGTCGACGATAATTTGTTGGCGATATATTGTATTTGTCACTAAAACTCTTTGTAAATGTTGCGAGGTCGTTAAATCCACACTTAAAGGCAATTTCGGAAACACGCTGATCTGAAACCAAAAGGAGTTCTGCTGCTTTTTCGAGCTTCTTATTTTTAATATAGCTGGCAGGTGTATCATGATATATTTTAGCAAATTCTCTTTTAAATGAAGAAACACTTAGATTATTCTGTTCCGCAAGCTGTTCAATGGTCAATTGAGAAAAGAGATTGGCTTCAATGATTTGTTTAAACGAATAGGTACTTGAAGAAAAAAGCTGTGATAATATCACCCGTATGACCGACGCGTTTTTTGTTTGGGACAGGAGTAATATAATTTCTTTTAATTTGAGCACCAGTATATCTTCATTGATCAATGAAGGATTTTCAAAATAGAACAATAAGCCTTCCACATATTTCTGGATCAGAAAATTGTTGTCAATTTTTTCTTTTGATTGGTTTGAAATGATATTTTCAGGTTCAAGCAGTAACGAAGGCAACTCTCTATCGTAAACTTTCTTCAAGGTATCTGGATAAAAAGTGACAATTACAAGCTGACAATCACCCGTTGGATTCACATCGTGGATTCGCTTTCCAGAATTAATACAATTCAGCAATAAGGAATAATGCTTCGAAATAGTTAGCTCTTCCTCATTTGTCTGATATGACATCTCTCCTTCCAGCACATAGAGGAAGCAAGCTTGTTCCGCTACTGGAAATTCGAATGTAAATGGTGCCTTCAATGCAATTTTTTGCATCATCGGTCTTCCAAACAGCTCATATTTCTTGTAATCATTTACCATTGTGCCACTCAATTTCACAAATTTAACGATTGAGCTCGGTATAATTAAAATGACAATTGCGCAAGAGGACCTTATTTTTTAAAATTCCGTTAAAATAGATGAATCAAATCGATGTATTTTAAACGGGTTAAACGCCTGTTGATATTAGTCTAAATTTACGTCTATTTTAACACCAAGATCTTTGCTACTTGCCTTTAAAACATGATCTACCCAAATACATAACATAGGCTGTTTTCCGGGTTTGTTTTGATCCCAGTCTTCTTTCCAGACAATGTCTATTGTTTTCCCGTGATAGTCGAGGTTTCCGAGGTAAAAATAATCCATTTTGCCCGCAGGTATCAGCGGCTGAACCTGAAAGCTATTGTGATGGGCTGCCTTAAAACCAATGAGATCTGCTATGATCATGTCTGGATAGGTTGAATGAAAATAATCATTCTGCCCACCAAATTGCTCACCATCACTAGGTATATACCATTCACCGATATTTGGGTGGGCATAACCGTGAAGTCGTGTAAGCTTCATAATTTGTTCGTATAGGGTCTCTTTGTCCTGCGCAGTGATTTGATTTTTATAATTTCTTAAATAGTTGCTGTATGCCTTATAGACGACCGAGTTTTGAAAAGGCCATCCTCTGCCATTCCAGGCATAAGCCTGCTCATTGTAATAGGGATGTTGCCTTTCGGCCGTAGTCATTCCTTTATGATTATTGAAACCTTTTTCAGAAGTAAACATCGCCCAGGCTACCTCATACTTTTTATTATCCTCACGCGGTATCATATTGAAATACCAGGGGCTATAACCAACGGATTCCCGCACCCGCGCTTCGTAATCCCGAACACCATAGGCGTTGTCACCAGCTGTCAAGGTATTAAAAAATCCATCATCTGAATTCCAAAGTGTTCTGAGAAATTTCTGCTGTATTTCCTGGCTTCTGACCTTATAGTAATCTGCTTTCGCCTTAGTCCCAGTCGAAGGATGCTGTTGCTCTTCCAAGCTATAGAGATTATACAATGCGTTTGTATTTCCAAAGGAATAACTTCCAACGGATGGACGCACCAAATAAAAATCAGGATAACCTTTGGTAAAGGCCAATGGAAAATCCTTCGCTGCAGTCGTATTTGCAGCCTTGTCTGTCGTCCCCCAACCTAAATAAAGATCTCTCCATGTACTATCAGTATAAATTGCATAGGCCCCTTTACTTTCAATTAAGCCTAGTACCGCCGAAAGGCTGAATTCCATGCCATCGTACAGATCCAGAATTTTGTACATACCGTCGGTCTTCGCATTGGGATTTTTCACAGTGAATAGGCTGTCCAAAAGATGCTGATGGGTCTCCATCGCTGGAAGCATCTTTTGCGTCCATGCCCGATCGGGATGAATTTTTAAAAATGATTCAATACCATCGATCATCCAGCTTGAAAAATGAACGCTTTCGGGCCTACTCAGATGGGTTAAAAAATTACCGTTTTCACGTTGATTTAATTTGGAAGCTGATCCAAGCATAAAATATTCGGCATAAGATCGAAGGTATTTTGGATCTCGAAGCCAACGTACATCGTAAAACTGATGCGCTGTTGGGCAGGTAATCGCTCCACTCAGGGATCCCCAGGCGGGATAGCCAAAAAATTCTGTTATAACCCAATATTTCTTTGAATCATGTGGATCGTAATAATCCCGAAGATGCTTGCTTATCATCCACCAACGATAATTATACACGCGACTTAAGGTATCATTGGAACTCTCAAAATACGGAATGTTATTGACCAAAAATTCTTTGTTGTTGGATTCGTCAAAGGCTCCGTCCGATTTTGGCCGGTGCTCGTAAGCATTGAACTCTTTTATGTTGTCTGTTAGATTATTTTTTGCCACTTCCTTTAAACGATCAAGTTCATGGCGATATATCGACTCCTGCTTACCCGAAAATCCCCGATTACTCGAACAGGAAAAAAGAACAGCTAAGACAAAAAAGGCTATGCTGCTTAACACGATAGATTTTAGAAAAACGGAACGATGTTGTCTTTTCATCTTGTTAAATGGAATAGAATGAGTGCATAATTGATCTGCTATAACTTAAAAATTAGTATTAACGTCCATCCGAGGGAATCAACAGAGATTGACCGGCTTTCAACGCCGTAATTTTCTACAGGGCAATTCTTGAAGATTTATACGTAGGATCTAATCCAAGGCTATAACAAACAAGAACCTAATCAACAGAATTTTTATGACAATTCAGCATTGTGGAACAAATCAGCGCAAAATTGATACAATGTATCATATCATATCAATTTTAGTTCATGCTTTAGCGTTCAACATAGATAGCAAGAACTGTAAATCGGGGTCCTTAACAATCCTCAACAGCAATTGCTGCCCTCAACTTGGGAGGATAAGCAATGAATAGGGTTGGACAAGCATAAAAATGGAGTGCATTTACGCAAAAAAGCCCGACAGGTTGTCGGGCTTTCCATGAAATTAAGGGTAATATTTTGATCAGACGATGATCGGAATATCGACATTTCCGTTGGAAACGTCTGAATTGAGCAGCTGGGTCACGATTCCTTTTTGCACTAGAAGGAGTAGAATCAAATCGCTGACTCTGCCTTTGGTCTTAACGAACAAATAAGTTAAATGATCGTCCAGATAAATCGCAGTAAATAAAATTCCCGGAACCCTGAGGTTCAGGTAATCTAAAACTTCTTTCTTCTTCGTCAGTACCGTACTACTGATCGAAAATATATGTACAAAATGGCTCATCTTATTTTGTTTTACTATCCGCTTTAATTAAAAAAAAACTAAATTCGATTGACTCCTGTCTGCCTGCCCTGCTATGGCACACATACCGATAAAGTTCATCTAGCCGATCGATGATCATTACTGATTTGTCCATATTTTCAAGTTGAAGTGCCAGATAATCTAAGAAATCCAAATTTGCATCGACTAACACAAACTCCTGATATTTTCCAATAAACTCATGTCCTATCGTAAACTCGAGTGGTCTGGTGCTTGGATTTATCAAAATACAAATACTCTTTTTCATCCTATCGGGCTTCCTTGCTATAGCCAGCCTCCGCCCAAAGAGCGATACAACATAGCTATGCTATTAAGTTTTTGAGCTTGGACTGTTGCTAGATCAATTTCTGCCTGCAGTCGGTTGGTCTGCGCAATAATCACTTCCAGATAAGTGCCTTCATTATATTTGTAAAGCAGCAGTGACTTGTCAACTATTTCCCGGGATTGTTTGATAACCTCCCCAGCAATTAAACGCTGCTCATCCAATTTCTGAATTTTCACCAATGCGTCGGAAACCTCCGCTACACCCACAAGTACCGCTTGTTTAAACTGGATTTCAGCCTGTTCGGCCATGATCTTGGATTGTTCATATTTTGTCTTTAGTTGGCGACCATTAAATATAGGCTGCGTAATCGCTCCCGCCGCAGTTCCAAAAAGCGCACCAGGAATAGTAAACCAATTGCTCGCTTTAAAAGAGTTGAGCCCACCTTGTGCTGTAATGTTCAATCCCGGATACATGCTCACCCGCGCAATGTGAACCCCGAGATAACTCTTTCGAAGATCCAGTTCTTTCGAACGCACATCAGGTCGAAAGCTCAACAATGCAGCGGGAATACCTGCAGTAAGCTGCTGGGGCACATAGACATCATCTAGACCTTTCTCCCGTTCAATGCGCCTCGGATAATTCCCTACAAGTACATTAAGTGCATTTTCCTGTATCGCAATTGCACCTTCAATATCCGGTATCCGCTTGGATACCTGCTCTTTCACCAAAAACTGTTGCTGTACAGCCAAAGCCGTTGTCATCCCCAGCGACTGTTGTTTCACCAATATCTGCCAAGTGCTGTCGGCAAAAGATAGATTCTCCTTCGTTATGGCCAGTTGCTTGTCGAGCATGAGGAGATTATAGTAAGCCTGCACAATCTCGGCGACCAGTCTCGTTTTTACCGCATTGGCTGCTTCCTTGGTTTTTAACAGCTCAATAACAGCATCCTGCTTCTGAGCTTTGAGCTTGCCCCAAATATCCAGTTCCCAAGAAATATTGATGGCACTGGTATAATCTGTCGTGTAGCTCTGTCCCATAAACTGAGAAGCCATCATCCCGTTCATGCTATTATTGGACGGCCTATTGATACTGGCATTTGCCAAAGTCGCATTTACAAGTGGTGCGTAGAGCCATTTCGATTGTTTAAAACCTTCGGCAGCAATATCTATCTGTTTCATAGCGACCTGAAGATCATTATTTTTGGCCATGCCCCGGTCTATTAATTCAACGAGGACGGGATCCTTGAAAAAATCCTTATAGGTCATTTTAGCAACACTGCTATCCGCAACAGCAGCGACGTTATCAAAAGACGCTGGCAGTGCCAGATCTGTCTTTGGGGCCTGCTGTACCGAACATGAACCAAGCAATAAGATAATCAGCAAGGCAGCAAAGGCCGTAGATTTTATATGTTCCATTTTATACATTCGCACTAATTTTTAAAATTCCCATTCTGTATCATCCTTCACTGTACCACTCACTTTTTCTTGTAGAAACTGGAATACCACAAATAACAAAGGCGTCAAGAAAACACCTAAGCAGGTACCGACTAACATCCCGAAAATTGCTGCATAACCAATTGAATGATTCCCCATGGCCGATGGCCCCGTTACAAACACTAAGGGTACAATCCCTGTGATAAAGGCAAGCGAAGTCATTAGGATCGGGCGAAAACGAGCCTTTGCACCCTCCACTGCTGCTGCCACCAAACTTTTGCCTGCCTGACGCCGTTGTGAAGCAAACTCTACAATCAGAATTCCATTTTTAGCCAGCAAACCGATCAGCATCACCATAGCGATCTGTACATAGATATTATTCGCAATCCCTGCAAAGCCAATTCCAAGGAATACCCCCGAAAGTCCGACCGGAATAGCGAGCAACACAGCAAATGGCAGAATATAACTCTCATACTGAGCAGATAACAAAAAGTATACAAACACAATACACAGGATAAAGATGATGGTGGATTGCGAGGTCGATGTACTTTCTTCACGACTCATCCCTTTATAGTCGTAGGTATATCCCGGAGGGAGCACCTGCTGACTAACTTCCTTAATGGCCTGCATAGCTTGACCAGTACTAAATCCTGGAGCCGGCATGACCGTCAAATTAGAAGCATTAAACAGATTGAATCGTTCCACCACTTCAGGTCCTGTAATAGCCTTTAAAGTCACCACACTGTTAACAGGAACCATCTCCTGATTCGCATTTTTAACAAAAATGCTACTTAAAGATTTTTCGTCTGTCCGGGTATCAGGTGTTGCCTGAACAAGAACCCTATAATACTTGCCAAAGCGATTGAAATCCGATGCCTGAATACTGCCATAATAACCTTGCACCACTTGAAGAACATCACGTACAGCTAAACCAAACTGAGCAGCTTTTGTCTCATCTACAACAACTTCATACTGCGGATAAGAAACATCGAATGTCGTAAAAGCTACCGCAACTTCAGGACGCTGCATCAATGCCCCCATCATACCATAAGAGATATTGCCCAAGTTCTGTAAAGAAGAGTTTGTACGGTCCTGCAAAACGAGTTCCATTCCACTCGAATTTCCAAAACCTTCTACCGTAGGAGTATTTAGCACTAAGAAATTTGCCCGTTTATCTGTTGACAACATTCCTTGGAGCTGTCCCATTACGGCATTCAGTTCCTTCACTTCTCCGCGCTCTTTTACTTCTTTCAGCCGAATAAAAAATGTACCCGAAGCTGAAGACATAGCTCCGGAAAATAAATTTAGACCATTCACAGAAATGACTTCCCTAATAGCTGGATAGGCCATAAGCTTATGTTCTGTATCAGTTAAAAGCTTTGTTGTGCGATCTTTCGATGTACCAGCCGGCAAATTGGCGGTCACAATAATAAAAGATTGATCTTCATCCGGTATAAACCCTTTTGGCGTGGTGAGCGAAAACCAGGTAAACAGACCTGCAAAGACAAATAAAATCCCTAGGCCAAGCCATTTTTTCTTGATCAGAAACAACACCGATTTACCATAACGGAAAGTAAGTTTATCAAATGAAGCATTAAAAGCTTTGAAGAATCGCTGTTTAAAGTTCAATTTCTCTTCAGCATGACCATGGTTTCCCTTCAACAATAACGCACAAAGCGCAGGACTAAGAGTCAGTGCATTAACAGCAGAAATAACAATGGAGATAGCTAGGGTCAATGCGAATTGTTTATAAAATAGACCTGTAGACCCTTCCATAAATGCAACAGGTATAAATACGGCCGACATCACTAAGGTGATTGATACAATCGCACCTGAAATTTCACCCATGGCAGATACTGTCGCCGCCTTGGCGCCCAATTTGCGGCGTTCCATCTTAGCATGTACAGCCTCGACAACAACAATAGCATCATCGACCACAATACCGATGGCAAGAACCAGTGCAAACAAGGTGAGGATATTGATGGAGAACCCAAATAGATTCATAAAGAAAAATGTTCCCACAATGGATACCGGAACAGCTATCGCCGGAATCAAAGTAGAACGAAAATCCTGCAAAAAGATAAATACAACAATAAAAACCAGAATGAAAGCCTCTATTAAGGTTTTTATAACCTGGCTAATAGACTGATCCAATGACTCCTTGGTTGCGTAGGGAATTTTATATTCCATTTTGCCCGGGAACGATTTAGATAGTTCTTCCATACGGTTTTGAAGGGCGATCTGCACCTCATTAGCGTTCGAACCACTCATCTGGAATATAGCCATGGTAACGGAAGGCTTTTTATTATAGTTGGACTGTACGGTATAGCTATAAGCTGCAAATTCGACCTTAGCAAGGTCCTTTAATCGAAGGATAGAACCATCGTTCTGCGCTTTTACAATTATATTCTCATATTGCTCCGGCTCGGTATACTTTCCTTTATACCGCATAACATATTCTTTTACCTCTGTGGACTGTTCGCCAAACCGGCCTGGTGCAGCTTCCAGATTTTGCGCCTGTATTGCTGCCGACACATCATTGGGTGTCAAGTTGTATGCATTCAGCTTATCCGGATCTAACCAAACCCGCATCGAGTAATCTTTATTTCCATAAACCATAGCATCACCGACGCCTTTGATCCTTTTCAGCTCAGGTACAACATTGATTTTGGTATAGTTTTCCAGAAATAGATCATCCATGCTGCCATCTTCACTGGTCAGAGTAACCATAGCAATCATACTATTCTGTCTTTTTATTGTTGTAATACCACTTTGGATTACCTCTGCCGGCAACTGGTTGGTCACCTGGGAGACCCTATTTTGCACATTTATGGCCGCCTGATCCGGATCAGTACCTAATTTAAAAATTACAGTAATGGTTAGCGAGCCATCATTACTCGCGACAGAGCTTATATAATCCATATTTTCCACTCCATTGATTGCATTTTCCAAGGGTGGTGCCACAGATCGTCCAATAGTCTCGGCATTCGCGCCTGGATAAACAGCAGTTACAGTAACCGTGGGCGGCGCGATGTCCGGAAATTTAGTAATGGGAAGGCCGAGCATCCCTACTACCCCCAGGATAACAAGCAATACAGAGATCACCGTCGCCAGCACGGGACGTTTTATAATTTGTTTTAACATGAAAATCAAGTATTTTATTTGTGTTCAACTGGGGACTTTTCAACGACTGACATTCCTGCCTGTAATCGCTCAAAACCTTGAGAAATGTATCTATCCCCTACTTTCAGTCCCTTAGACAAGATAAAGCTATCGCCAGATTTGCCAACGGTTTCAACCGGCAATTGAACGACCTTCCCGCCCTTGTCAGCCGTATAGACAAAAATTTTGTCTTGATAGGTTACCGTGGAGGCTATTGGCAATAGTGGAACCTGTGTGATATTCTTTTTCATCTGCACTTTGCCGGTATTACCACTCCGCAGGATATCTTTCGGATTATCAAATTTGGCCCGCAAGGTTATCGAACCTGTTGATTTATTAAATTGACCTTCAACGGCGTCAATCTTTCCTTTTAGATCATATTCGCGACCATCTGACAACAACAAGGTAACTGGGGCTGTGCTCTTTAGCTTCTCGGCCATGGAATTTCCGGGATGCTGATTCTGGAAGGCTACAAAATCATTTTCGCTGAGGCTAAAATAGGCGTAAACCTGTTTATTATCTGAAATAATTGTCAGAGCCTCTTGGTTGGATGGCGACAATAAACTCCCCAAACGGTAATTAAACCGGCCCACATAACCGTTCACAGGCGCTTTAATAACCGCAAAGTCAATATTAATCTGTGCTGATTTAATAGCAGATTCGGCCTGTGCTACCGCGGCTTTAGCTCCAAGATAAGCCGCATTGGCTTCCTGGACCTGCAGCTCCGAAACAATTTTGCTGCGGACGAGTTCCGTTTTTCGATCCAGATCTATCTTGGCTGTTATCAAATTAGCCGATGCTGACTGCAAAGATGCTTTCGAATTGTTCAGCTGCTCTTGATAAACACGATCTTCTACTTTAAAAAGTGGCTGCCCCACTCTTACGTAAGCCCCCTCATCAATATAAATTTTACTCAAGTAACCTGTCACCTGTGGCCTGATTTCAATATTTGACAGGCCTTCTATGGCGCAGGTATAATCATTTTGTACCAGTGCATCACCAACTTCTACTGCCGCAAAGCTGACCTCAGCCGGCCCTCCTTGATACCCTCCTTCAGTAGATCTATTACCGCAGGACATAAACAGCATGGGCACAAGAAAGAGTGTCGATGATTTAACAACGAAATTTCGCTTCATAAGTATATTATTGCTTTATTTATTCAGTGTTTACAAAATTACCAAAAATTAAAACTATATAACTTAACGTTAAGACTCCATTTCTTGTCAAAAAGACAACAATGAAACATCTAAAATTCCGATCACGCTAAAAACCCTCTGCAATATCGGACATTAAAGACAGTAAAATGACATTATTAATTTTTTATAAAATGAAAGCCAACATTAATAATTAGAAAATTTCAGGAAAATAAAACAGAAATAATTAATCTTATTAGTTAATATAAATCACATAAATCTAAAACTCTGCACTCACTTTATAGCAGCTCGGATTTTTGCCCGTTAATTTTTTAAAGAATTTGCTGAACGTAGCTTGATCTGCGAACGAAAGTTTCACAGCGACATCTTTAACGCTGAACTTATTATTTTTCAGCAGTACCTTCGCCTCGATAAGTAGCACATTATTGATAATCTCCTTGGGGCTTTTGGTCAAAGTTGTATTTAGCACCTTCGTTAAATACTTTCTGCTGATCGCAAGCTTATCGGCATAGAACTGTACATCATGATTGTTAATATAATGTTGATTGACGAGATTAAAAAAATCTGCTGTAATAGCTTCAAGTCGAGGGGAAATATGGCTTTGCTGTTCAAGATACCTGTTAAAATTCTGCACTTCATACATCAACAGCGAAAAATGATGCCATATCATATCGTTGGAATAGTCGATCCGGTCGCGACTAACATTCAGGAACCCGAGCTGGGTGATATGGTAGTCGACTCTAAAGAAGATCTTTTCCTGTTTTGATAAGATATAAGAAGGCGTACTGGAGAAACTTTTCAGAATATCGTTGGTCTTATAATTGAAACCTGCCTCCTCGATCAATTTCTGGGTGAAATATATACTTTTCATCTGCATATCTGGTGATATGGTGTGGATCACAAAGGCTTCCATAGGGCCACAGAATAAAACATCTCCAGCTGAAGCGACGAATTTCCGCGCGCCAACGCTAAACTCAACGGCCCCCTGTTTGATCAAAATCAGCGCATAATATTCTGAACGATAATAGAAATCAAGGTAAAGGGAAAAATTTGTGGCATCCTCCTCGGCGACTAAGTAATTGTCATTTTTTACCGGAAACAAGGATGTCCCTAATGCATTACTTAACTGCATTAACGTTACAGTTTTTAGATCAACAAATTTTGTTCCCATAATGATGTTTGTACCAATAAATTAGAAGTCCCATTTGATTCCCACTAGACCAGATTATATTCCTGAAATGCGATAAGTAAAAGAGGAAAATAGCGGAGCTAAATTAACCAATAGGCGCTTCTTTTTTTAAGTGAAAACAGAAATATTTCTTTCAAATGACCTTAAGTCCCCCTTCATCAGCTGCTTTTCAGCTGGTATTGCTATTCTTCTTTCCGGATCCATTTTTAGATATTCCGGGCTTGAGCCTAAAATATCATGAAAGAGAATGGTATTTTTTATGTAAAAAGTCAAATATTCCCATTTTTACATAAAAAAGTATCTTTTTCATATTCTTTCTACTGCTATTCTAAGCTACATTTGTTCCATAAGTAAACTTGACTCAAGAGAAGTAATTGCCAAAATGAATGGAGATGCCTATCTCATCATTTTAAATTTCTGAATTGATTCGATAAGAATACTGTAAAAAGAATCCTACAATACTACACTGAAAAACATTTTGTGGAACGACGCTGTCGTTCCACATTTTTAATCTATTAAACCGCTCTTCACCCAACCTTCTAAGGCAGCCACATTAGCTTTATAAAATAGACAAAACGTATTTTGATGCCTGTAATCGCGTTGGCTTCATCCCCCTATCAATAAGACCATCTACTTTCGATCGTCACCTCGTGGAATAAATAGTATTTTTCACCTGTTTTGACAAAAATTATTCTTTTTGGGTCAACGTGCAAGTGGACAATTTAATTATATTTATAGGAGTATAACCTATTTTAATAACCAAAATAAATTATGAAAAAAATATATTTTTTGTTTACCATTCTCATCGGATTGCTAAGTTGTAACTCAGCGGTGGAGTCCAGTATCCCCGATGATGCTAAGAAGGCTGATATCTTCGCTAAAGCATTTATTGAAAAAATTATTAATGGCCAAATTGATAGTGCAGTCGCTAATGTAGATCCTTCTGTAACGAATAGCGATGCTATGGCTTATATCAAAAATGCCAATAAAGCGCTTTCTGGAGAGAAGATAAAACAAATTAAATTGCTCGAATGCAATTGGACTCATGGAATTTCTTCAAATGCTGGCGTAAGTTCCAACTATAAATTTACTTATGAATATCAATTACAAAAATCGACCGCTTTGTTCGCACTCGTCGTAAAAGATAATCACGAAAAACTCTCTCTATCAGCATTTGAGGGAAAATTTATTGACGCCCAATTATCTGAGTCCACAAAATTCACATTTGCCGGTAAATCAATCGTGCACTACACTTTTGCTTTTCTTTTAATTGTAGTTCCACTATTTATTATAGCCACATTTATAGTGATGCTGAAAACTAAAATTAAAACCAATAAAAAAATAATGTGGGGATTTATTATTCTTTTGTTAGCCTTTCCGAGATTCGCCCTAAATTGGAATACCGGCGACATAGACTTCAAACTGCTTAATTTTAGTATCCTTGGCGGAGGAGCCATTAAAGAATCTATCTATGCCGCATGGTATATTTATTTCAGTCTTCCCATTGGCGCCGTTATTTTCTGGATAAAACGTCGAGACTTACAAAATGAGGCTATTTTGGATGAAGAAAGTGAAGCTTTTGAATGGCAAAATGCAAATGAAACTCCGAAAGAAGAAAATTAAAAAAAGAGCTTTCTTTACTCATAAAGGAAGCTCTTTTTTTATAAAGGAATTTATCTTTGACAGCTCGCCAGCTTTTTCATGCTTTAGTCGCCGGTCGTTCCTTACGTTGTCATTTCAATTTTATCGATCTACCGTCTGAACAGTAATTTAAGGTATCCATACATATCGAACGGCTAAAACTGCCTCCATCTGGATTAATCCCCCCATTATGGTAAATGAAATACCATTGGTTTTTAAAAGGAACAATTGCCTGATGGTTCGTGTTTGTATCAATTTTTAGCTTTTTCTAAATGTTCATTTGTCAAGCAAACCTTCTTTATTAAAACTTAACCATGGATTATTTAATGCACAAAATCTAAATTATCTTGATATAGGAGGGGTATTCAACACAAATTTAAATTTGCTCAAAAATACTTTTCCACGACGCTGCAGAAGAATAAAATACGAGGTCTACTTTATTAATATTAAATACACATTTATTATTCAAATAGGCGACATTTTTTATGATAGTATAGTTTATAAAGAGATATTCTGCAATGGTAGAAGCCTTGAATCCGAGATGGCTGCAATCCGATGCCCTATAATCTTCATATACGCTGGATTTTGTTCAAATGAAAAAAAATCGGCCATGCTTTTCTGTTTGATCAGCATACAGATATCCCAATGTTCCTGATCGGGTCCTATCAGATAACGGTCACCGTGCCCAACAAAAAGTAGCTCACCGCCGCTTTTTTCCACAAAAGGTTTGGCTAGCTTTATATAATTCATAAACGCATCGTATCCCGAAATTTCTTTGATCGGCGCAATCTCTGGAAAATTAGTATAGTCCGCAATTTCCCTTAACTGAATCAAATTGAGATTTACAATGGGGCCTTGGATATTTTTCAATGCCAGATTCCTTCCGGCTTCATAACTGGGATACAAATACTTCTTTCTTGTCATATCAATAGCTACCTGTTGTTTCATTCACTTTACGCTTCAACTCAGTTGCGGCATGAAGTACGGCTTTTTTATAATCAATAATTTTGTCGTTTTCAAATGGAATAATAACTGCATTTTCAAACAGGAAATTTCCCTCGCCCAGTCTGTTCCAATCCTCCTGTAAGTTTTTTTTGTCAAATTGGCCCATGTTTAACATAAATCTGATTCTGTTGGAAAGAGCCGTTAAATTCATGCTATCTGCGATATATATTTTATTTTCGGCCCTATTGTAAATTGTTAAAACTCCCATCAATGGTTTACTTTCCAGGAATTCGGCTTTCAATTGTTTTTTATCTATTTTGTTCATGTGTTTTTTCATTAAAATTATAAATCTCCTCCCAATGACTTCAATTGCGCAGCAAAAACAAGGAGATCTGTTACGGCCATTCCGTCCAATAGCTTATTGGCGATGTGCTCAGCTGTAATAGTCGCCTCTTTAAAAATTCGATCACCAGCTTCGGTAAGCTTCACATAACTGACCCGGGCATCTCTATCATTGTGCTCTTTTATAACGAGCCCCATCTTTTCCATAGGTGAAATAATCCGTGTAATTCCTGAGGCTGTTAAACCGGTACTTTCAGCCAGGTCAATTCGTCGTAGCCGGTTCACGGGAGCCTGACTTAAGATATGTAGGATCATAAAGTCTGTCAGGCTTAGTCCATGTAAACTTAACCCATCAAACTTTTTGGTGATGACAGATTGAACTTTTATAATGTTCAGAATTGTATTAATCGCGGTCATATTATCATTTGTAAAATACTTGATTAGTCAAGTATTTTACAAATATAATATTTTTATTTATATGCCCGAATAGAATAGACAAAAGATCCCGTCATACACTAAAGCGCTCTAAATCTATTTTTTTCACGGGAGAAAGAGATTTGTTTAAAACTACACTTAGGTGTAGCATTGATTGACATAATCTATAATATTTTTGGACAAATTCTAATCGATAAGAGGCAAAAGCCAACGATCTACATAACATGAAAAGGATAGAATCCTCAAATATTAACAAATTTATTACCTATAGCATAGTATAAACATGACAAATTGCAAAAACTGTGGGACTGATATAACACTGAATTTCTGTCCAAATTGCGGTCAACCAGCGATCCTTAAAAGAATTGATGCGCATTATATCGCCCACGAAATTGAACATGTGCTTCATTTCGAGCGGGGAATCTTGTACACGATTCGTGAACTTATTACCACGCCGGGAAAAAATGTAAAAAAGTATATCGCCGAGAACCGAAGCCGCTTAGTAAAACCCATTATTTTTATCATCATCACTTCACTGATATATTCTATTGTAAGCCATTTCTTTCATGTAGAAGACAAATATGTGAGTTATTACGAATCCAAACATTCTACCACGGGTTCGATATACCTTTGGATCCAGGGCCACTATGGTTACGCCAATATTATGATAGGCTTATTTATCGCTTTCTGGGCTAAATTATTTTTTAAAAAATACGGTTTTAATCTTTTTGAAATAGTCATCCTACTGTGTTTTATTTTAGGAATGACGATGTTGATCTATACTGTTTTTGCAATAGCCGAAGGCCTAACCCATACAAGCGTTATGGTTCAGGCCAGTATCGTCGCGATGTTATACAGCGTCTGGGCTATTGGGCAATTTTTCGATCCCAACAAAATAACGGCTTATTTAAAAGCGCTCTCAGTTTATATTTTAGGGTATCTATCATTTACTGTTGCTGTATTTATTATTGGTCTATTGATAGATTTAATCTTTATGAAAAATTAGTTTCTCCTCAATACATCATCTCCATTGCGAGACCCTCCTGCAAAAAATAGATGGGCAAATTTATATGCTAAACTTGCCCATTGTACTATTAATAACCGATTTAGAGATTATTCCTCAGATAGCCTTGAAAGTTATCTTGGAATTGCAGACCGTTCCCTAATCTATATTTACTTAATTTATTATGGAGTGTTAGTCCCCATAATACAAATTCAATCAAAAAATGGAGATCTTTAGGCATTGTTTCTGGTTGATATTGCTGAATTAAAGCAAGGATAGGAGTCACTTGGTCCAAAATTCGCTCATAATCGGTATCACTAAGCTCGTCCGATAATTCGATCCCCTCTGATTCCGAAAACCAACGAACAATATCATCGTAAGGGTAACGTTCGTTTTCTCTTTCCAGCTTCTCAATTTTAGGAAATAAGACTGGAAAAAGGTTTTTGACAGCATTTTCAATCAGTTGCAATGCGACAGTATCAGCTCCCTCCTGCTCACCTTCATAAACAAGCTCAACTTTACCCGTTATCGCTGGTACAATGCCCATAAAATCACTCAGCCGTACCGCGGTTGTTTCCGTACCGCTTCTGAGCATACGCAATTCAGCGGTGCTTAATAAGTTCTGAAATGCTGTAATGCTCATACGCGCACTCACGCCACTCTTTTCATCAACATATTCACTATTTCGTGCTTCAAAGCTTATCTGCTCAATCAATTCCCGCGCCAGTTCAGGGACGTATATCTGCTCCTTTTGGGCCGTTTCCAAGTTCGCCTCCTGCGCAGTAATTGCCTTTGCTATCTCAACCGATGTGGGATAATGCGTGAGTATCTGCGATCCTATGCGATCTTTCAGTGGCGTCACAATACTTCCTCTATTGGTATAATCCTCCGGGTTCGCAGTAAATATAAATTGCACATCTAAAGGTAAGCGTAACTTAAAACCACGGATCTGAATATCTCCCTCTTGCAAAATATTGAAGAGTGCCACCTGAATTCTCGCTTGAAGATCAGGCAGTTCATTAATGACAAATATGGAGCGATTTGCTCTTGGAATCATACCAAAGTGAATCACACGATCGTCTGCATAGCTCAATTTTAAATTTGCGGCTTTGATCGGATCTACATCACCGATCAAGTCGGCGACAGTTACATCTGGAGTGGCCAGTTTTTCAGCAAAACGATCACTTCTATGAAGCCAGCTTATCGGTGTTTCATCACCTTTCTCCCTCAGCAGTTCCAGGGCATAACGTGATATAGGATTGTACGGATCATCATTAATCTCAGAACCCTGTAACACCGGGACATATTCATCCAGCAGATTGACCATGAGTCTAGCTAGACGTGTTTTCGCCTGACCGCGGAGACCTAGAAAATTAATATTGTGCTTGGAAAGAATAGCTCTTTCAAGTTCTGGAATAACGGTATCTTCATAACCATGTACTCCAGCGAAAACTGTTTCACCTTTCCTTATTTTTGTAATCAGATTCTGACGCAATTCTTCTTTTATTGTTTGAGGTTTATAACCCGAAGTTTTTAATGCACCAAATGTTGTAATCTTCGTGTAATCCATATATTCTTATCGTATTCTTTTTTTACGGTTTTCTTCATAATCCTCAAAAATCATTTCACCTAGATTTCCAAGTCCTGTATAATAAGCTTTCCCTTGATTTGAAGCGGTAAATTCGTCGACGAATTGCTGCAGGTAAGGATCTGAAGCAATCATAAAAGTAGTAATAGGTATTCCCAGCTTTCGAGCTTGCGCCGCCATACTATAGCATTTACTGGTGATAAAAGGATCCAAACCCATAGGATTCTTATAATAAGTACCATCCGGCATATTTAGACAGCTCGGTTTTCCATCGGTTATCATAAATATCTGCTTATTTGCATGGCGTTTCCGCCTAAGTAAGTCCATCGCTAGCTTTAAGCCCGCGACCGTATTGGTGTGAAATGGTCCAACTTGCAGATAAGGCAGGTCTTTTATCGCGATAGGCCAAGCGTCGTTGCCGAAGACGATAACGTCAAGTGAGTCTTTCGGATAACGTGTCAGAATCAGCTCTGATAAAGCCATTGCGACTTTCTTGGCAGGTGTGATCCGATCCTCTCCATATAAAATCATGCTGTGACTGATATCAATCATCAACACCGTGCTCATTTGCGATTTAAACTGGGTATCCTCAACAACCAGATCATTTTCCGCTAAAGCAAACTCTCCTACCCCATGATTGATCTGCGCATTTTTTAAGCTCTCGGTCAAAACTATCTTTTCCAGGCCATCTCCATACTGATAGCTTCTGAAATCGCCCATATTTTCGTCACTGCGTCCCTGGTGATTGGTTTTATGATTGCCGGACCTTCCTTTTTTCATTTTTCCAAAAATTTGGTCCAAAGCATGCTGCCGCAGTGCCTTCTCCAGCTTTGAGGTTATATCCATCCCGCCTTCGCCAGCAGAATCCATCTTTTCTCTGACATATCCTTTATCCTTCAAATCCGCAATGAAGTCGTCTATTGTGTAAGCCGGGGTCGTCAGTTTAAACTCTCTATCCAATTGCCTTAACCAATCGATGGCCTCATCGAAATCACCTGAAGTGTGGGTAATCAGTTCTTTGAAAATGTCAAATAATTTATCAAAAGGCGATTGAAACGGCTCGTCATATTGCTTGAATAGAAAACCTTTATTTCGTTTCGTGCTTTTCATGCATTCCTTTCTATTAGTATGAAGAAGCAATTCAAATCGTTCTATCGGTTGCTCCATAGGATGAATTTACGAAATAATAATCCTTATGTAAGCGATATTCCTTTTTACATAAAAAAACTGGCTGTAGTATGACGATTGACAGTCAGCCTTTTTTAATTTTTAGGTGTAACAAAGGAAGATCAGATGATAACTAAATTCTGTCTTTTGACAGTGATTGTTCAGTGATTGTTCAGTGATTGTTCAGTACTTGTTCAATGATTACTCAGTGTAGATTGTATAAATAATGACTAATTACTGTTTAAGAATTGGTTGAATATTGTTTTTAGGTATGATTTGGTATGAGTATGTTTCAGTTTTAGTATTTATCTTGATTATCTATAACCACTGCCTCGAATCAAATAGTTTTTTGTACTCAAAGGTTATTAATAATTGTTACGATTTGTTATACACGCGTTCTTATTCCTATGAATACAAACTTTATAAGTTAATTGACAACATTAAATTATAAGCAACTTACCAATCACATGAAGGTAAAAGATAGCCCATCGAATCTTTTTAAGGATATCTGCGTCTAAATCAAAAAAATTGAATATTTTTAGATAACAATTATAGTCCTTATGGACGACAAACAATTAATGGAAATAGATCAGTATATCAATACACTCTCGGACAGTGAGCAACAAGTAATCCGTCTATTCCGAAAAGCTATAATGGAAAATGACAGTACTGTTTCCGAGAGCTTCGGGAAATTCATGTCAAATCCTAATGCCATCAGCTTTAACGAAAAAGGAGTATTTAAATATGGGTTAACCGTCGCAAAGAATTATATTTCATTCCATTCCTTAGTGATGTATGCTAATCCAGAATTAATGGTAGCACTAAAATTAAAATTGCCTAGAGCAAAGTTCCAGAAAGGCTGCATTAATTTCAAAACATTGGATGAATTTCCCGCATCAGTATTAACAGAGCATATTCAGAATTCTTCCAAAATAGATTTTAGTCCCATGATAAATCGTTATCTAAAAAAGAAATAACATATTTGTGACGATCTATCCAGAAAAAATTCCAAACAGTTTTACCAAGAAAGTACCAGCGCACAAATCGGTAAGATCGACATAGTGACCGATACCGGGACCTACATAGACTATGAAGATCATCCTTACCTAACCGCAGGGGCAGCGGAGTACCTCCGCGATTGCAATGTTACGCTAGTCTGCATACACTGCCCTAATTTAGACAGCACAGCAGGTAATACACGTCCGGTACACTATGTTATTGGGCACGGATATATCGATCGTCGAACATCTCTGTAACCTAAGCTGTTTACCCGATGAAAATTTTACTTTTACAGCGGTCCCTCCCAAGATCAGTGGTGTGGGTACCTTTCCTATCAGGGTTTTTGCGTCCTTAAAAAATTCTGTCGATGTATAAAACAATAGAATAGCTAAAAATTGACCGACCGGAATCTGTCAAAATAAGTCTTTATTTAACTTTACTGGCAACAATAGAATAGACCATGGGAATTTTGTTTCCTAAATGAGCTATTCTGAATTTTTTAGATTCGAGTTCTGTCATATTTTTAAAAATTGGATAAGGGGAATAGTCAAATTCATTCAAGTCTTGAATGTTCAGCCCGTTATGAAGCAAAGCACCGACGACTTCGCTCATGCTATGATTCCAGGTAACGTAAGATTGTGTTATAGCTGCGCTTTTATCCGCATAAGTCCCTTCCTCGATTTCAACAATCGGAGCTACATTAAAATAATTATAGCCAATTTTATCAAAATTATCATCGAACATCCAGACAACTGGATGAAACTCAACAAAAACAAATTTCCCTTTCGGTTTTAAAAATCGTGAAATTATTTTTGCCCATTTGTCTAAATCTGGTAACCAAGTGATCGTACCGTAACTTGTAAAGATTAGATCAAACGGTTCGTCAAGATGATTCTCTAGGGCATAGAGGTCACAACAGATAAACTGTACATCGGCATTCGTTTCTTCAGCAATTTTCCGTGCACTTTCGATCGCTTTATCCGACAGGTCAACACCGGTCACTTTTGCTCCAAGTCTGCTCAAAGAAATCGTATCCTGTCCAAAATGGCACTGTAAATGTAAAATCTTTTTTCCCCTGATATCACCAATTAACGCCAATTCAATTGGATTCAGTGAAGTCTCCCCTTTCAAAAATCCTGCTAAATTATAAAATTCTGATTTTAAATGCGTATCCGTTCGGTTATTCCACGAGTGTTTATTTATTGCAATGTAGTTCTCTTCTGGATTGAAATCGATCATTTTTATTTTTTAATTACATGGTTAATTGCTAACTAAGTTACAACAAAAACCGTAATTCATTCGCATTCATAAAACCTTAATTTAATGGACTAGACAAAAAAATTATCACAAAGGTTCTCTATATTTAAATCGATTATGAAATACCTGCAACTTGAAGAGAATTAAGTAAAAGCAAGGCCCAGTTACGCGAAGGAAAAAATGACAATAAAAATCTATAAACCTGATAATGTACTCCTAAAAAGACATATCGAATGCTTTTATATACTTGAAAAAACCACAGAGGAACAACCTACAGTATATTTTACATTTCCTAGTATTTACACTATTGTTACCATAAGCAAGCAAACCCAAACTGTGGTAACTGGAAATAAAATAATGACCAAACATTGTCCATCTAACAGAATAGAAACTAACCTCGTATGTAACTTTAATGACCCCGTCCTCATCTGTTACGAAGGAAAAATAAATGAAATCACCACCTACTTTAAACCCCTTGGGATAAATGCTTTCATAACAAAGGACCTAAGATATTATAGCCATGGAACATTCCCCGATTTTAATCCATACATGGATTATAAAGATGCGATGAGCTACATTCTTTCGATAGATGACAATTGTGAAAGAATAAAGGCCTTAGAAGCTTATTGGCTCTCAAAATTAGGGGTATTTGAAAATTCTTTGCTAGAAAACGTGATTTCCGAAATGTTAAATAAAGCGAACCTAAATCAATCCATGGCAGAATTCTCATTAAAAACAGGGCGTTCAAGAATGACAATAAACAAGCATTTTGATCAGCATATCTGTAAAACACCCTCCCAATTCAAAAAAATAATCAGATTCCGCACAGCTATTCAAAGTCAACTGGACGACAGAAACAAAATTGGCCTTTCATATCATCTGGATTACTTCGACCAATCCCATATGATCAGAGATTTTAAAAAATTGACAGGTTTTACACCAAAAGTTTTCTTTTCCAAGATATCGCATCTTGAACGAGGCCAAATAAAATGGATTTTTATCTAGCCGCTTTACAAAAATACAATCATGCAAGCTCATTAAATAGTAACATTGCTTCACAATAACTTATACAATACTTTTATGAAGCTATTAATTCTACTCATCCTGTGCCCTATTTTTCTATATGGACAAGAAAAAACATCAGCTAAACTTGCAAAATATATGCAAGCGCAGGTCGAAGTAAATAACTTTAGCGGAACCGTGCTCGTTATAAAAAACAACACTATTTTGCTAAAGAAAGCCTATGGTCTCGCAGATTATGAATGGAATGTCAAAAATACAAT
This sequence comes from Sphingobacterium sp., assembly GCA_031286695.1. Lineage (GTDB taxonomy): Bacteria > Bacteroidota > Bacteroidia > Sphingobacteriales > Sphingobacteriaceae > Sphingobacterium. The sequence goes on from JAITTY010000005.1 coordinate 559,367, forward strand.
AGAAACCAAATTCCAATTAGCATCGGTCACAAAACAGTTCACAGCAGCGGCTATTCTCCAGTTGATAGACATCGGAAAGTTATCCCTAAATGATAAACTCAGTAAGTTTTTCCCCGATTATCCAAAAGGCGATAGTATCAGTATCCACATGTTGCTGTCACATACCTCAGGACTAGCCATGGGTTTCAAGGAAATCGCATTGAGCAGTATAAGCAGCGATTCTGCTTATACTGCAATCAAGAAAATTCCTTTCGAATTTTCACCGGGTACGAAAAGCTCCTACAGCAATATTGGTTATTATTTGTTAGCTAAAATTATTGAAAAGGTTTCAGGTGAGCGTTATGAAGCTTTCTTAAAGAAGAATATCTTTGATAAAGTGGGGATGAAGAATACGGGGGTTAGTAACAATGAATCCATCGTCGCAAAAAAAGCAAAAGTATATTGTCACAACGAGGAAGGGCTAATTCATAATCCTTATATCAACTGGAATATCAACTTGGGCCATGACGGTGTTTATTCAACTGTCGAGGATTTAGCCTTATGGGACAAAGCCCTCTACGGAACAACCGTCTTGTCTGCCGCAATGAAGAAAAAGATGTTCACCCCATATGGTTCCGAAAATTGGGGCTATGGATTTATAATCAATCCGTTTTATAATCACGGACATTATTTGATTGCACATGACGGCGGATTCTTTGGGACAATGACTTCTTTTAATCGATTTACCGACGACAAACTCTTTGTCACTGTCCTTTCTAATAACGGCTCAGCCTCCCATATCATAGGTTATGGACTTTCTGCAATTGCCCTTGGCAAAGAAGTAGAAATGCCCTACAAACATCGTCGGGCCAAAATAGATACGACCATATACAAAAACTATGTGGGTGAGTATGGCAAAATACAGGTGTTAAAAATTGGAGGTAAACTCCATTATAATGATGCGGATATTGAACTCATTCCCGAGTCTAAAACAAAATTTTTCAGAGCAGACGACAACGATAGAACCATCGAATTTATTCGGGATAAAACAGGAAACTATAATGCCCTTATTTTAACAAAAGGTGGTGTTAAAGAGATTTTTCCGAGATCCATTAAAAATTAATGAACCGCTATGCATACTTCTAACATTAAAATTTTAATCTACTATTGGAACCCATAAAGAAAAAAATTAAATTACACCTATATCAGTCTAGCGTTAGATCGGATTATAAAGTATACTAAATTATAAGATATTGCAACAGATAGATCGGGAACCGAAGAAAGCTAAAAAGAATTTCTTATGGAAGTCTTTTATATTATGCCTAGTCTTTATGACAGCATATCTTATCAGTTTTTTCATTTTTGATCTTAGCAACAGTGAGCAGCTGAATTATATTATTTTTTCACCTCTTGCACTCGTGTCGAGCTGGATATTCTTTTATTTCTTTTTGCAACTAAAAGGTACCAAAAGCTTGAAATATTACCTGCTTGCATGGATGCTAATAGCCTTCGCCATTATTTATACGAATGGTATTTTTGATCTCGATATTCGACTTCAGAATTTCTTCCATTCTTCAAAGCTACCGAAGGAATATAGACAATATGTCGATATTAACAAGCCCAAAAACCGATTCGGAAAACATGAAATTATACTCTTCAAAGCAAGCGACCGTCCTATAGACCAGTTTTTAACGAAAAACAATGAACTAATCATTCACAGTTTGACCACAGCTACACATTCTAATACTCCATCACCAATCATTCATACTTTTTATAAACTGGACAAAAACGGCAACCAGATCGATCAGTATTCCTATAGACAGAACAAAGATGACGAGACAGAAATTCTATTCGAAGGTTATTTAATCAACGTAACGAAACATTACTTTCGCAACTGGCCGCTAGATGGAGATACGACAAAAAAAACAATCGAACTGTACAATGCCAATCTCAGCTGGTCCGAAGATCAACAACGTCAGGCGCTAAATGACATTGAAAATAAAGCTGTTTACCTGCTATCGGAGAAAATCTATGGTTTTGATCACCACGATTCTAAAAGTTACTTAAAAAAAACCTACTTAATGAACGGCAAATGGCACACGCTGTGTGAGAATATTTCGGATGATAATGAGTTTGCTCCACAGACCGAATCAAAAGGTCGCACCATGAATGATCTTTTTGGTCACTGGGAGAAGAATGAATGGCTAACGAATACCGCTCCAGCCAATGTACAATCTCTTTATTATCAAAAAATCAAACGTATACGCAACAGACATGATACCAAAAGTGGAAAGTATGCACCTGGAGACGTTTGGCAAGGCTGCCTATTCTCACAGCTTATTATCGAAAATGATACCTTAAAATTTAAGGATAGTTTATATCTCGACGAACAATGGCATTGGTCACAGATAGAAATCAACAATAGGAATATAGGGGGTCTAACTTTTGAAGATACCGAACAATTTCATACCTATGGTTATTACTCAAATCCGGCTTTAACTTATCAGCTTTTCACCAATCAGCGCAACAGGCTTTATTTGATAAAAAGACTGTGACCTTTACATCTGTCTTGATAAATTTCACCTTTCAAATACAAGCTAACTTTTCACAATCCAAAATAATGACTATATTACAAGAAATCAATTTTGTGAAAATATAGCCAATTTGGCAGCCATTGGATCCTAGTTGAAATAAAATTCAGGTATAGAAGGAAATACATCATATGAACAAAAGATATTTTTTCTACGTCATTATCATCATTGGCCTATTCACCTCGTGTGGCCTCATCCATAATCTTCCTGATTCGGCTTCTCCCAATACCGGAGCAGATCCTAATTTATGGTATTCATTTGTGGATCAAAATGGTAATTTCTACCCCGACAACTGGAAGAAAAACTATGGAATCCCGTCGAATAAAGCTGCTCGGGATCCTTATTCTCTTATGAAAATTGCCACCGACAAAGGTGACCGCGAACAATTACTCGCTTTTGAACGCGGCAACATGCTGCGTCTGTCAAAACGTATTGCTCCCAAGAAACGTGTTTTTATTTTGGTCCATGGCTTCAATGCTGATGAAGAATCAGTCGTAAAACAATATAAATATATTGCCGATCATATCGTTACAAACCCCAAAACCGATGAGATCATTCGATTTTATTGGGACGGTTTACGATCAACTTCCCCTTTTCGATCTGCAAAAAATTGGTTCTCAGCAGCCTCTTTTAGCCAGATGGCGGGTGAATTCGGATTACGGCGCATACTTAACAATATGGCCGATAAGGATGTTTTTATCATATCGCATAGCCGTGGTGCATCTGTTGTAATGAGCGCAATTTCAAATCCCGAATACAATAGTTCATTTTCCGCTCAGGCTAAAGACATTCACAATGTCGATATCGAGCGGGCAAAGCCATTGCTGGAAAACAAAAACAGGATTACCTGCATCATGCTGGCGCCAGCAATAGGCCTTTCCGAATTTCAATATACTGACACAACAACTAATACAAAAAAATTTGTCGATCTGAGCACACAAGTAAAGAAAATACATATCACGATTAATGGCACTGACAAAATGTTAAAGAAATTTTTCGGATTTCTATCCAACAAACTTAACCCAACTGATCTAGGGTATAAAGAGGAGAGCTTTAATGCGCTTAAGAAAAACTATACGATCTTTTCGATGACGGATTTTACAGGAATGTCAAGTCACGATTTTAGTCGCTACATACGAGATCCCAAGTTCAAGCAAATGCTGCGGGAAGAATCAATTCAAGTACAATAAGTTGTTAGTCCCGCTGCGCATCTTGCTCTTCGCTCCGAGAAGTTGCGGATAACATTATATGGAATCAAACTAATAAACTGAGAAAACTAACTATTTTCTTGATTTAACAGATCTTTCTGTATATAATTTTTCGATTCGGCCAAGATCCTTTTTATACGCCTCAAGATTCCACGTCATCCCAAACTCCTCAAGATACTCGTTCAAAGGTTCCAAACCTATTTCTTTCCTTAAGACATCGACTTTGTCAGGGTCCTGTAAAGGAACTATATAAGCATCTTTCGGTCCGATGGAAGTAATCGTTTGTGTGCCATAGATCTGCTTCTTTCCCTGGTTCATTAAAATTCTATCCGTTAAAAAAGCGAAATGCCAAGGCTCCGCATTTCCATTTTTAACCGCCGCCTCGAGGATAGGCAGATATTTATTTTGAACAAGTAAATCATCAATGTGCTGAATTCCCAAGAATAGCGTTTCGTTGCCTTCGCTTCCGATCTTATCTTTTCCAAGCCATCCATTTTGATCAACAATCTTAGCAACCACAGTGGCACTCTCGACATCGATTTTGTTCATTTGAGTTTGAATCTTTCTGATCAAAACTATATCGTTTGAATGCGTTTTTTGAGCAGTCAACAAAATCAATCGGATACTTTGGTCTCGCTTCTTTAAAGATACGAGTTCTTCCCTGACCGGATTATTATAGTGAGATTTAACTCGCTTAATTTGTTCCTCAACTTTCTTCCAGCTTACCAATCCATGAAGGGGTAAAAAGTCTTTTTCAAGGAGTATTTCATCCAGAAAATATCCTTCAGTAATCAAACTATCGATATTTTCAATCGCCTTCTCAAAATGTTTTTTTTGAATCTCACTAGTTGCAGCGGTATAAAATGGAACATTTTCTTTCAAATATGCATTCCATATTTCAGGATAGCTTCTTTCAAAGTTTGCATACGCATCGTTCGCTATCAGCCCAATGGATTTGTCAATGAGCTGGGCCGAATTTTGAGCCAAACTATGGTTAACAATAAATAAGAGAATAATTAATAATTGAATTTTCATTTCTAAGCTCTTTCGTATTTTTTCAACTCAATAAAAAGGGTAGATTTCAGATCTAACCTTAGATTTTATATCCGCGTTTAAAGTACGGCAACTATTTTCTCAAAACGGCCGTGATTACTTATAGAAGCTGGTAACAGCTGCTTTTGTCCCTCTAGTGTAATACCCGGCAAACCGAACGAATCTTTAACAATTGTGCATCTTTTGATTTCCACCACATGCTCCAAATGGTCCAATACCTTAACGGCTATAGTATGTATAAAATCAGGACAAACAATGGTCTTGGTATAATAACGATTCTCTGCACAGAAGACCTCTCCTACAGCGGTACCGCAAGACCTTTCAACAAAGGAACACAGCAATTTAATAGGTGCATATTTTCTGCTACCCGTCTCTCTATTCCATATTTTGTAAGCAGCTTCTTTCATACTCCACAAAAGCCACACAACAATCTCCTGATCGTCACTATTGGCTATTAACAGCTGCTCGTTTTCACTAAATATCTTGTTAATAAACCCGCGACGTCTCCAATTGCTGTCTTTTTTGGATTGAACTAGATCGACAATGTCATTACCAATCATTTTTCATTAAGCTTGGTTTCTATAATATCGATTGCCGCCCTTACATTGAGCATACGTTCCATATCAGCATTTTCAATAACTATCTCGAATTGCTCTTCAATATCCAGTACAATATCAACCAGATTAGCGGAATTGATTTGCAGATCATGAATAAAATCAGTTTCTTCGGAAAGCTTTCCAAATGCTTCTTCGTTTGTCGTATAAGGTGCTATAATAGGTTTTAAAGCATTGATCAGTTCTTCTCTATTCATATGGCAAGTTATCAAATTTTTTAAATATTAAGCAAGCATTCACATCCCCAAATCCAAAACTTGCCTTGGCAATAATTTGAGGAGCAAAACTTCTTGTGTGCATAGGTACGTTTGATGGATCTATCAGTGCAGCAATTTCAGGATGTAGGTCAAGACAATTACTGTTTCCAAATATGAAACCGTGATATAGCTGCAATACCGTAGCTACGCTTTCTATACTACCAGCTGCACTGAGACAATGTCCAGTCATACCCTTTAGTGAGTTTATAAAAGGAAAATCCTTCCCCTTACGTCCAAGAGCCTCAATCCAGTTTTCTATTTCAAAAGCATCTTTAACGGTTGCTGTCAAATGGCCATTTATAGCATCGACATCTAAAGCGGAAACACCTGAATTTTTCAAGGCCTCAATAATACACCGGCGAACAGCTTCAGCATTAGGAGCGGTCATACTACCTGTCCCCCGCTGCCCTCCGGAATTTACCTCACCACCCAACAACTCACCATATATCGTCGTCTTTCGCGCTAAAGCACTTTCCAAATCTTCCAATAGCAAAGCTCCTGCGCCGCTGCCGGGCACAAACCCTCCGGCTGTCGCACTCATCGGACGAGACCCTTCATGCGGACGATCATTATAATGCGAACTACACACGCGTAATGCATCAAAGCCACCCCAAATATAAGGGCCGCTGTCTCCGGTGCTGCCTGCTAGCATCCGTTTTGCCCTACCGGATCGAATACGGTCATAGGCCATTAAAATTGCTTCGGTCCCAGTTGCACAGGCAGATGAATTTGTTGTTACTTGGTTTCCAAGCCCCAATTTGCCGCCCAAATAAGCGCTGACACCACTGTTCATCGTCTGGGCCACAACCGTACTACCTAACCTGCGGGTCTGCAAATCATCAATTTTATAGATGCTCTCACGAAACTTATCAATACCAGAGCTTCCGGATCCAAAAATGGTTCCACTGTCCCAATCCGGAGCAGATTCATTCACTATCGGTAACCCCGCATTTGCCCAAGCCTCCATACCTGCAATGACTCCATATAATATCCCCGTACTGTTAAAACCTCTAAGCTCAAGTTCAGTGAAATAACGCCTTTTAAAATCATCCGTTATTTCAGGAGTTCCTGCTATCTGGCAGGAAAACTGTAATTTCTCCAATTGCACATCATGTCGAATACCCGAGACACCATCTTTTATCGCTTGGGTAAAAGATGGTAGGCCTACCCCATTCGGTGCTACAACCCCCATTCCTGTAATGACGACTCTCTTCATAGCTCCTCCGTAATCATACCTGCCAATATCCCCTTACAAACCTCCTGTCCGGTTTCATTTTTCATAACGACCTCACATTTTAGTTTACCAAACCTGAAATATACTTTTTTTGAGAACACGGTAACTCTTTCCTTCGGATACACAGGCTTTAAAAATTCAATTTCAGTCGAAGTCAACGCTATAGCAGCGCTTGCCTTAACCTCCTTATCCAGCAAAAAAATTCCCAGACAGGCTAGACCTATCTGCGCCATCGTTTCGATCAAAATAACTCCTGGAGTAATCGCTTTACCATAAAAATGGCCTCTATAAAAATCCAGATTTTCATTAAAAGTAAAGGTACCAGCAATACCTTCCTCATCAACTTGAATTAATTCATCAACAAACAAAAAAGGCTCTCTATAGGGCAATTGTGCCATTATATCATTCAAATCCATTGATCAAATTTAAATAAGTCACCATTTTAACAATACGCGCTGTGCTGAAAACCCAGGGCCAAAACTCAGCATCAACCCAAATTCTCCAGCCTTTGATCTACACATCATGATGCGTTCAAGAACATAAAGTACTGTAGCACTCGACATATTGCCATACTGCGCAAGCACTGCCTTAGTGTCTTTTATGTCTTTACCAAAATCGGCAAAAATCTGCTCAATCGTCGCCACAATCTTCTTCCCCCCTGGATGAAAAATCATGTAATCGATATCTTTGATTTCCAGACGATTCTTTTTCAAAAATGGATGTATCACATCTGCAAAATGCGACGCAATCACATTGGGGACATCAACATCCAATATCATCTTCATGCCACTGTTAGTCAGCTTAAAACCCATGATATCTTCTGTATCATAAAAATGATACATCTGCTCGTCAAGAATTTCTGGTCCACAATCATCTTCATGAGATGAAAGCAGACTACAGGCTGCACCATCTCCAAATATAGCCGCACTAACCATATTTGACATGGAGAAATCCTCCAGTTGAAAAGTAGCTGTTGGGGCTTCAACTGCAATTACTGCAGCGCGTTTACCTGGATTAGCTTGCAAGAAATTTTTAGCATAGATGACAGCTGAAACCCCAGCAACACATCCCATTTCTGTAACTGGCAGTCTGACAATATCCTGTCTTAACCTCATCTTATTAATTAAGTATCCGTCAAGTGACGGTATCATAATTCCGGTGCAGCTGACTGTTATAATATAGTCTAAGGACTGCGGGTCCCATGCTGCTTTTTCAAGTGCTTTATGGAGCACCTTCTCCCCCAATTCGATTGCTTCACGGCAATAAATATCATTTTTTTCTTCAAAGGATCTCACTGTAAACACTTCATGCGGATCCATGATCGCATAGCGCCTCTCCACAGCAGAGCCTTCAAAAAGTTTTTTTATCTTTTTTACAAAACGAGGCTCCTGTCCTTTAAGCCAAATATCCAATAACGGCAGAACCTCATCGGTGGTACAGGAATATTTAGGCAATTGCTTGGCAACGGTAATTATCTTAACGCTCATATATTGGTAATTATCTTAACGCTCATATATTGGAAATTATCCACTGGTAACGAAAAGCCCATTTCCATTGGATGGTATAACTTTTTAATTGCAATGTTTTTGAGAATTGTTCTAACTCATATTTTTTAAACCCGCGCAGTATGGAAATAAGTCCATCCGCTCTTGTCATTTTATTTAACCTAAAAAAAGTACCTATGGCTTGAAAAAGACGATAGGCAACTTTGCTCCTTTGCAGGTCGTTGATAACGATCCCCAAATTTGAAATCTTGATGAGACTATCTATTAATTCAATAATTTTTTCATTATCAAAATGATGAATGGTCAGCGTACACAACACAATATCATAACTATTATTCTCAAAATCTGTGTCGAATATATCAGCACACAAATAGGATACATTGCTATGGTCCTTTGACAGAGTTTGCGCATAATTTACCGTATATTGATTGGCATCCACCCCAAGTAGATTCAGATTGATCTTATTTTTATAACCATAATCGCTCAACATACGAAGCATGTCTCCATTACCGCATCCGATATCAATAATTGAAATTGACTTGCTCTTATCGGCACAAGAAAGAAGTCTCTTGACTCCATCCAGGGTGATGCTATTACCACCTAAAAACTGGTTGATCTTTGAAATCCGATCCAATGTGACACGAAGTTCTTCACCCGCAAGCAGGAAATCATCCATGATCTCAGTCTCCCCTGTTCTATGTTTCGTGTTTATAGGCATTTTATTGTGTTTGCATTTCCATGAGTTTGTTTGATAATCCAGATCAAAATTTTCGGAAAAAGAGTCCCGATCTTCATCAGTATTGTCGCACCAAGTTCATAACGTAATATGATGGACAGCACCCGTCCGAATAATAGGCGCTTTCCAAAAGTTTGTTTCCAGCGATTGATATACATCACTTCCAATTGTCGACGGGATTCAATTTTACGGCTATAGTAATCCAAAATAAGCTCCGAAGCTAACTTTGCACTGTGTATCGCCATAGCCATTCCATTTCCACAGAATGGATGAATAAGACCGGCTGTATCGCCGACCATGAGGATATGGTTTTCTACCGCATATTTTTTATCGAAGGAAAATTGACTGATTGTAATTGGCTTATCAAAAAGCATAGTGCTCTTTTCAAAAAAGTACTTAAGATACCTATTCTTAGACATGACGTACTTTTGATACGCTTCGATGTTCCTATATTTCTTGAAAGTTTTCACATTGGCCAAATAACAGACATTTATCTTGTTATCTTCAACTTTCGAAATGCCACAGTAGCCACCTTCAAAGTTATGTAAGGCGATGAGCTTGTCAGGGAAATCACCAGAATAATGAGCTTTTACCGCCATCCAGACCGAGGTTCTCTTCATGAAACTCCGTGACAACAGTTGATCGATATTACTACGTTTGCCAAAGGCCCCCAATACAATCTTTGCATTTAACTGCTGCCCCTGAAACGAAACAGCAAATGTATCATCGCTAAAGGAAATTTCTGTGACAGTAGCAATCACGATTGAACAACCATTATCTTTTGCCCTTTTATAGAGCAATTCATCCAAGGAATAGCGACTCACACCGATGCCACCCAATGGTAATTTAACCTTACCAGATACCCCATGCTGTGTTGTAAATTGCAATTCTTCGAGATCTGTAGCACGCAAAGTATTCACATCAACCCTAAGCCAGTTCAAATAGGGTAAAATCTCATTGGAGAGGTATTCCCCGCAAACTTTATGATGTGGGTAATCATGTTTTTCGATTAATGTTACCTTCAATCCCTGTTTGGACAAATGCAATGCACTTGAGAGTCCAGCTAAACCACCGCCTATTATAATTACATCAGGATTTATTTCCATATAAGCAAATTTGCTCCGCGTTAGTAATCTTCAAAATTTCGTTAGGACACCGCACAGGCCATGATTGATGGGGCTGCTTTCTACAAGTCTTTCTGATAACAGATCTTATCGATAAATAGTTTTGCCCTCCCTATAAAATAAAAAAGACGCATTACAAAGTTCCTCAATCCTTTTGCGCTTGATCCATAAATAGCTTATCAAGAAAAAGGTATCGGTCCCGAAACTCCTCAGCAGATGTTTTCACATCGACGTTTAAATTAAGAATGTTCATACGCTTATCTTTGGCTGTTGTTTTCGGCCATAGGGAAAGCCCCTTTCCATTTGGATCACCAGTCTTAATGAAATTGACAAAGTAATTCTGCCCGAGTCTGGATACCTTATCATCATCATCTGTCCAGGCAAAAACATCGTTACTCCTAAGATTGCCCAATAAATATTCTATATCACTGGCATGGAAAGCGCCTGGTAAAGGCTCGGGCATTTTCTCTTTGGGCTGTTTTTCAGTCTTTTTACTAATACCTCCCGCAAGCCCAGTCTGTACATCGCTATACGCCGGTTGCATGGCTGGCCGTGGTTTACTGAATATATAGACAAATACAGACTGACCACTATTTTTCCGTTGCAGATCCAGCCATTTCCAGGTACTATAGACTATAAAATTATCACTGGCCAATGCTGTTGACGATCGAATGACTTCCATTTCCGTTTTTCCTGGATATAGTCTCAGAACTTCGTCGGCTTTAGCCCCATATTGCATTCTTACCAACTTTTCATAATTCTCCGGAGAAGGATAAGATTTCCCCATATAGGCCGTATATGGAGCTTCTGTCGAAGTCCAGCCCGCGAGCAGGGCTACTTTAGACTGCTCGCCGGCTTCAAAAATCGCGAGCGGAGATTTCGGCAAAAAATACCCATCAACGATCAACCGTGTAGCGAATGCCCCCGGTTCACTGGCCTTATCAAGAAGTTCAGATGCAGGCATCTCACGCAGTTTATCGAGCTCTCTGGCATTTACACGATCTGCAAATCTAATCCCTTGCTGTTCTTGATCCGCAAGAGAAACAGTGCCATATCTCAGGTTAAAGACACTTCCACTTTGACCAATAGCACGCTTAAACAATCCTTTGGATAATGGGCTAGCCATCTGCGCAGAGACAGACATACTTCCCGCCGATTCACCTCCAATGGTGACCGCATCAGGATCTCCACCAAATGCAGCAATATTTTTTTTGACCCACAACAAGGCAGCACGTTGGTCCAAAAGACCATAATTTCCGGATGCATGCTGAGGAGATTCTTTGGTTAATCCCGGATGAGCAAAGAAACCAAAAATACCGAGACGATAATTGACTGTAACAACTATAAGTCCTTCTTTTGCAAAGCTTTCCCCATCGTAACGATTTTCCGATCCATCACCAGCATTGAAACCTCCACCATAAAAATAAACCAATACAGGAAGTTTGCCCGCTCCGGCTGCCTTTGGACGCCATACATTTAGATAGAGACAATCTTCACTGATTCCGGGCGAACGAAATCTCATATCTCCATAGATAGGCTTTTGCATAGGCGAGCTACCAAAATGATCTGCTTTACGAATACCATTCCAAGGCACAACTGCTTGCGGTTCTTTCCATCTCAGATCACCAACAGGTGGTTCCGCAAATGGAATCCCTCGAAAAGATTGCACCCCGCTTGACAGGGTAATCCCTTCCAATATACCCGCTTCAACCTTTACCTGAGGTGCTTGAGCAAAAACACGTGATACAATAAAAAAAACGATAGTCGTAAAAAAGATCTTTTTCATAATGAGGGCCTTTTAATTCTCTTTTTAAGCTTCTTTCAGTTAAAATACTAAATAAAATCTATAGAAGGACGGCCGGCTCATTTTTTACAGCAGAAAATAAGATCAATCACTGGACAACATAAATGAAACACTCCGATAGCCTAATTGGTAAACCAGACAAAAAGTAAAATGAGCCATTGCGCAACGATACATACCCAAAATGGTCTACTGTTTGGTGCGGTCAATATTTCAAGTACTTGAATAAATTTTGACTTTAAAATAGTATAGAAGCTCTCGTTATGATCCAGGTCAAGACGATCAAACTTCACTTTATTCAAACCAAAAACAAGAATCCGCTTAACCCAGGCATTCTCTATCTGGGTATTTTTCACGTCGTTGATCAATTTAAGTTTAGCGAACGTGTAATCAGCGGCATTTTGTATTACATCGGGTTGATTCGATTGAAAAATCAATAAAACTTTATCAAAGGCTGGAAGGATAAGGTCATCCTGTCTTTCTTCAACAACGATGCTCGCAATCTTTGAAAATACATATCTATTGCTAAAAAGAAAGAGCAATACGGGCAACAAAATCAATCCTATTAACCAAAGAAATTTGCCAGCGGTTTGCACATGGCTGATCATTGAAAAGAAGGCATCATGACTGTTCTTAAATTGAAAACTCCCAATCACAAGATATAATAGAGTGGAAACAATAGCTACCAGATAATACTTGACTAAAGTCTTCGTCCCCAGTATGCCCATTTTTTTGAAATAAGATAATTGTGTTTTCATCATGTTAAAATTAATTACCCTAATTTAACATTATTCGCCAAAAATCGACCGGTAAGTTTAATTCCTGATCAGTTTCATTTTAAATTTGCTGCGGAAGAATTTTTATTCGTCGCCCCTCTTTATACCCATAACGACATACTCTCAATAAATATTTAAAAAAAACATTGCGTAGTCAAATAACTACACGTATATTAGTAGTCAAATGACTTCACTATGAATTTAAGACGAGACGTATTCCAGGCTATAGCAGATCCAACGAGAAGAGCGATCTTACTTCTACTGGCCTCACAAGCCATGACTGCAGGTGCAATTGCAGCCAATTTCAATACAGCAAGACCAACGGTTTCAAAACATCTGCAGATATTGACGGAATGTGAATTATTAAAATCCCAGCAAAATGGACGCGAAATATACTATCAGCTTAACCCGCCAAAGATGAAAGAAATAGCCGATTTTATCGAGCCATTCCGCCAAATGTGGGACGACAGATTCAATAAATTGGAAGCTATTATGAAAAACTACAAGAACAAATAAAATGGAAACAAAAACCAATGTCCAGGCCACAGACAATAAACAGGAAATAATGATCACAAGGGAATTCGATTTACCTTTGGAGCTCCTCTTCAAAGCCTATGAGGATCCCGAAATATTCGAACAGTGGATGGGGACCAAAGTGCTAAAATTAGAAAATAAAAAGCATGGCTCTTATGCATTCGAAACATCTCACAATGGTACAGTTATGTTCAGTGCAAATGGAACGATACATGAATTCCTGCCGAATCAACGCATTACCAGAACTTTCGAAATGGAGAACACTCCGTTTCCCGTGCAATTGGAATATTTAACTTTTGAAAAAATAAATGAGATGCGCAGCAGGCTGCAAATACAAATTGTATTTCAGTCGGTAGAATTTAGGAACCAACTCTTACAGATGCCCTTCGCACAAGGCATTAATATGGCTCACAACAGATTGCAGGAAATTGCTGCTAAACTTACTTAAAGCACTACATGATGAATCTAAAAATTGAACATTTTTTTGAAAATGCGACAAGATGGAATGAAGAATTCAATCTGTTAAGGGAAATTGTCCGTGACAACAAAACACTGCAAGAGGATTATAAATGGATGCATCCTTGTTATACTTTTGAAGGTAAAAATGTCGTACTAATACACGGGTTTAAAGAATACTGTGCGCTGTTATTCCACAAAGGCGCATTATTAAAAGATCCCGAAAATATATTGATCCAGCAGACTGAAAATGTTCAGTCAGCTAGACAGCTTAGATTCACCACTATTGAGCAGATTGAATCATTACGGGGGGTGATATCGGCATATATTCAGGAGGCCATCGAAATTGAAAAATCAGGCAAGAAAGTTGACATGCGAAAAGCTGCCGATTACCCTGTACCTGAAGAATTTAAGCGTGCCTTACTTGAAGACCCTTTACTTCAAAAAGCTTTTCAATCCCTTACACCAGGTCGACAAAAAGGGTATCTATTCTACTTTAACCAGGCAAAACAAGTTAAAACACGAGAGGCAAGAATCGAAAAATATTACCAGCATATCCTAGATGGAAAAGGTATCGATGACTAACATATTTATTACAGTTTATACGGTATATATTTGTCGATAAAGAGTAGATTTGTCTAAATCAAAATAGACGGAACTAAACCGGGACAAGCGAATACATCTATTGAAACAATTCAATATAAACAATTCGCCGTCTAATATATAGCTGAATTCACATGAATAAAAAATTGTTATTGCTCATCTGCGGCTTCCTGCCAATCATCTCTCAGGCTCAGAAAAAAAACACTGCCTCCCAACGTCCGAATATCGTTTTCATCCTGACAGACGATTTTACAGCCCAAGCCTGGGGAGTATATGGCGGGATTTTAAAGGACGTTGTCAAAAATCCGAACATTGAAAAATTGGCCAGTCAGGGGGCGGTACTCAATAATACCTTCTGTACCAATTCAATTTGCACCCCTAGCCGTGCAACCATACTGACAGGACAGTACAGTAATAAAAACCAAGTCTACACACTGGAAGATGCGTTGGATCCCGATAAGGAAAATATCGCCAAGGATCTGCACAATGCGGGCTACCAAACTGCTGTTTTTGGGAAATGGCATCTGAAAAAAAGGCCAAGTGGATTTGACGATTTTAAAGTTCTTCCTGGGCACGGTGTTTATCATAACCCGACTTACCTCTCCAAAGATAACTGGAATGATAAAGAAGAGGCAGGGACACCTTACCAAGGCTACGTGGATGATATCACAACAGAATTGAGCCTCGACTGGATAAAATCGCGCAACCCCGACAAACCCTTCTTCTTAATGTGTCATTACAAAGCGACACATGAGCCTTTTGACTTTGCCGATAGATTCAAAGACTACTATAAAGACGTTGAGTTTCCTTATCCACCGACCTTTTTGGATTCAGGTGCCATAACTACGGGGCGTTCTTTTGAAGGCCAGCCATTGGAGGAACTTGGTCATCGCTATGAGCAAGCTTCCGTAGGCCCTTTTTGGACATCCTATCCTGAACTACCATTTTCCACAAAGGGCATGGCCCCCTTGGAAGCCCGTAAAAAAATATATCAAAAATTCATCAAGGATTATCTGCGTTGTGTGGCTGGAATCGATGATAATTTAGGGAAAATTATGCGTTATCTTAAAGCGGCAAATTTAGACGAAAATACCGTGGTCATTTTAGCTTCCGATCAAGGGTATTTTCTGGGCGAGCATAACTTTATGGACAAACGTTTAATGTACGAAGAGTCATTGCGCATGCCTTTTGTCATCAGCTACCCAAAAGAAATCAAAGCTGGCAGTAAATTAAACGACATGATTCTAAATATCGACTTCGCGGCGCTGTTTGCAGACTACGCCGGCATCAAAAAACCGACTTACATCCAAGGAAAAAGCTTTCGGAATAACCTCAGAGGAAATACATCCAAAGACTGGCGATCTGCCATGTATTACCGCTACTGGCAGCATGCACCCATACGCCCAGCTCATCTCGGTGTCCGTGACGAACGCTACAAACTAATCTATTTTTACGGACAGCCTTTAGAAATGACAGGTAGTGACTCCAAAACAACAGCACCCGCCTGGGAATTCTATGATCTACAACAAGACCCCATGGAAACGCATAATGCCATCCTGGACAAAAAATATACCAAGGAAATTGCTCGATTAAAGAAAAAATTGGCCAAACTTAAAGCCGAAGTAGGCGACGATGATCGGACAAGACCGGCTTTTCAGCAATTACTCAAACAGGAAAACTTAACCGTTAAATAATTAAATGCAAACGATGGATTTAAAGTGTATATTCTCTTTTATACCACTCTTATTTACCTTTGGAGCTTCCGCAGCTTCCATTACAGATGGGAATAAACCAGCTCCTCCCCCAAACATTGTTATTATTTTAATGGATGACATGGGTTATGCCGATCCGGTCTGCTACGGTGGTGGCCCCTACCAAACGCCAAATATCGATAAACTTGCGGCACAAGGCCTGCGTTTCACCGATTTTTATGCCGCGCAACCAATCTGTACGGCATCCCGAAGTGCCCTATTAACAGGCTGCTACCCTACGCGAATTGGAATTAGCGGTGCTATTGACCATAATGCCAAATTTGCACTTAACCCCGATGAACAGACCATTGCTGAGCTACTGAAAAGCAAAGGATATAAAACCGGTATGGTCGGAAAATGGCACCTTGGGCATAAGGAGCCTTATCTCCCCCTTCAAAATGGGTTTGATGAGTTCTATGGACTTCCTTACTCCAATGATATGTGGGCCTACGATTATGAAGGAAAAAAATGGCAAGATTCAACTTTTTGGCGAGCCCAATATCCTCCACTTCCTTTAATTGAAGGCAACAAAACAGTTAAAATTATCGATTCTTTTGATGGGCAGGATCAACTGACTACCGATTATACAAACCGCGCTATCTCGTTTATCAGACGTAATAAAAACAATCCTTTCTTTCTTTATTTGGCCCATGCTATGGTTCATGTTCCGCTTGGCGTTTCCGAAAAATTTAAAGGTAAAAGCGGTGCCGGTATGTTTGGAGATGTCATGGAAGAAGTGGACTGGTCTGTAGGCGAAGTTATGAAGACGTTGGAACAATATCATCTGCTCGAAAACACCATTGTTATTTTCACGAGTGACAATGGTCCATGGCTCACGTTTGGAAACCACGCAGGTTCGACAGGGGGACTTAGAGAAGGTAAAGCAACCATATTTGATGGTGGATTAAAAGTCCCTTGCATTATCAGCTGGCCTGGTCACGTCAAACCGGCGACTGTAAGCAACCAGCTTCTGACTAATATGGACCTGCTGCCAACCATCGTCAACATCACACAGGCCGCCAAGCCAACAAAGAAAATCGATGGGGTTGATTTTACGGAACTCTTACTGGGCAATGCACAGCGTAGTCCGCGCGATGAGCTCGCTTATTATCACAATAAAAACAATTTGAAAGCGATTCGAAAAGGAAAATGGAAGCTCGTCTTTCCTGCCGAAACCGAGACCTATGAGGCTCCCGCAACAATAGGGGGAGATCGGTATCCAGGAAAATATGCTACAGTAAAAGTTCCATTGGCCTTATATAACCTTGCAATTGATCCCGGTGAAGATAGAGACGTTAAGGATCAATACCCGGAGATTGTCAAACAACTCCAAGAGGTAGCAGATAAATATCGTCGTATGCTGGGTGACGGATTAAATAACATCGAAGGGACAGAAATACGTCCGGCAGCGCAATTATAGATCAAACAAAAGGTCCCGATCAGAAATCGAGACCTTTTGTTTTTTAAACAGCCGTTAAACAGTTGCTAAACAGCCGTATAACCACCGTCAACCAAATAATAACCTCCGGTCATAAAAGACGATTTATCCGAGCTTAGAAAAAGAACCAATTCAGCGACTTCTTCTGCCTTGCCCAAACGCCCAATGGGGTGTTTACTAATTAGTGTATTGATATGCTCTTTATCCAACTTAGCCAATAAGGGGGTATCAATATAGCCAGGTCCAACTGCATTGCAACGAATGTTTTTTTGACCATATTCTGCACCAATATTTTTTGTCAATCCCACAACAGCATGTTTTGCTGCAGTATAGGCACTCGACATCGGAGCAGCGACCGTACCATGAATGGAAGCCATATTGACGATAACGCCACCGCCATTTTTTTCCATCGCTTCTATTTGATATTTACAGCCATAAAATACCCCATTGAAATTAATATCGATCACTTTTTTCCAGCCATCTAGGCTGTAATCTCCTGTTAGGGCAGCCTCCCCACCAATCCCCGCATTATTACAGGCGATATCGAGCCGGCCAAATGTCTGGACTGCGTAACCCACCAAAGCCTCATTGTCAGCTGGAGATGAGCTATCTGCTTTAAAGAACACAGCTTCTCCTCCCAGCGATTCAATTTGTTTTACTGTTTCCTGGCCCGCTTGCTCATTGATATCCGAGACAACGACCTTTGCTCCTTCTTTACCATAAGCCAGTGCAACAGCCAGTCCGATCCCCGAACCAGCACCAGTTACTAAAGCTACTTTATCTGCTAAAATTTTCATATGATATAAATTTTATGATAAATACAATTTACTAAAAGCAATGCGGAATCAAGTAGAAGCGGCCGTTTACTTCATTTAAAACGAAACTAAAATGACATTTCTCAGTGGGTTAGTTCTGTAGCTGCGGATATTTTTTATATAATCTATCCAAAAACAAACGCCCCATCAATTGAAGCCTTGCTTGTGTTTCAAACATACCTGAACCTGGCGAAATAATACCATGCGGCATACGCTGAACAGTGCCATAGTAAATGATATCGAGCCCATTTCCATTGACGTCAAGATGCATTTTCTTAGGTTTCAAGCCCATGACAGACCCCATACGCGTTACCTTTTCAGAATTAGTAATCTGCGCAGTTCGCGCATCGAGCAAGGTTTCATGATCGAAAACCAAATGGTCTCTAACCTCCCCCTCATCAAAAAACACATAATGCAATTCGTTGTTGCTAAGCACCAGATAAGATGCATTATCCCGTTCATTGTAACGAGCCTTTACACCTACAGCTGCCCAAGCAACAGTCTTCGCTGCTGTGGCCGCAGCCGAAGCAACTTTGTCCCCAACTGTTGCAATATACGCGCATTGCGTAAAGGCATCGATCGGAGCACCGTTCAATTGTTTTCTTAATTCGCTAAATTCATCATTTAACAATTCATCTTTTATACCTGGAGCTAGGCCAATCCCGGATTCACCTTCATATTTTTTGGCCGTCTCTTTTTGCTTTTTCATCATCATAAGAGAAAAAAACACGCAAGCCACAACGATAACAGCAAAAATGCCGATGTACAACATCATAAAATAAAATTTAAAATGGGTTTATAATTCAATAAAAATCCAAAACAGGAATAACATAGTCAGTTTTCCTCTTTCCAGTATAATCGGCTACAAAAATTTTGCCAGACTAAAGAATTTTATCCGGGTAGTGAATATTATTTAATGCGGTCTGGTGCATGTCAACCCAAATATCGCTGTTTGACTGCTGTATAAGCCAATTTGGAGAACTTCGCATGTCGGCATCCTCATCATTATTATAAATGGCTGGAAAATCAGACTCTTTGGCCCTAAGCAAAACAACGATCGTACCAGCCATGAGTAAGGGGATATCGCCCAAAACGAGATTATAAAAACCATCTTCAAGCAATCCCGGGCTAAAACGCTGCAAACTGTCATAACTACGTTCTAATTTGCCAATCAATTTTTCCAGTTCGTGTGGGTAGTGAACCTCAACATAAGACTCAAACAAAGCCGAGCCTTTGTTGTAAAATCCCGCCTTCATAAGGTTTAATGCTTCATTTCTATAAACCTGCAACCAACGATCCGAGGCTAGATCATGATATTCCATATCTGCATTTTTACCATCACGTCTCAAAGCCCAAAGCTTAAGCTGCTCCAGCCGCTCCGTTGTTTCCATTCCATTTTTTTCCATAAGGCTATCGCTCCCGTTCTTTAAGTTCCATTTGTAATAGAATATCGCGCTTCTTACCTTCAATCAAAGACAAATTGCCCGCAACAAAAACACCTTTCTGACCCGAATTTTTGCTTATACCATACACTGACGATTCATCATCAGGATCCGATGCACCTTCATAGCGAAATAAGTAGTCAATTCTGTACTGATCAGCATGAGCCAACAAATCGTCAAATTCAATATTATAATCTATTGTGTAACCTAAGTTGTTTAACTTTTCCAGGGCAACACTTGCAGAGGAGTATCCATGCATTCTTTCCATAGTTGATTGTTCTAAATCCGATCTAAATTCTAATTTTTATTATAAAACGATTGACAAAAGGGTTTTGTTTTCCGCAATTTGAAATAGTTTATTCAAAATCATATTTCTACTTTTGTGCTACCAAACACGATGAAATATGGCAAATCTAGTAGCACCAGCATATCAGCATACACCTCAATTAGCATTTCAACGATTACTCGATGTTTTATATACCTTACGGATTGAATGTCCCTGGGATAAGAAACAGACCATGGAATCCCTTCGCCATTTGACTATGGAGGAAATGTATGAATTAACCGACGCCATTTTGGAAAACGATTATCCAGAAATCAAAAAAGAACTTGGTGACGTCTTGATGCATCTCGTATTCTATGCCCGCATTGCCGAAGAAGAAGGACAGTTCAATATCGTAGATGTACTTAATGCAATCTGTGATAAATTGATTACACGCCATCCCCACATCTACGGTGACACCAATGCTGATACAGAAGATCAGGTCAAATCCAATTGGGAAACAATCAAGCTCAAAGAAGGCAACAAATCTGTTCTTTCCGGCGTCCCGAAAGGTCTGCCCGCATTGGTGAAGGCCTATCGTATCCAAGATAAAGTTCGCGGTGTCGGTTTTGACTGGGAAGACAAGAAACAAGTATGGGAAAAAGTAGAGGAAGAGCTTGCCGAATTCAAAGCTGAATTTAATCTGGAAACGGCGCTTCCAATGGATCAGGAAAAAGCCGAAGGCGAATTTGGTGACCTCTTATTCTCCTTAATAAATTATGCACGTCATATTGGTATAAACCCCGAAAATGCACTTGAACGTACCAACAAAAAATTCATTGCGCGGTTTACCTATTTGGAACAAAAAGCCGCTGAAAATAAGCAACAACTGCAGGAAATGAGTTTAGAGGAAATGGACGTGTATTGGAATGAAGCTAAGAAATTGAAAAAATAAGGCAATTCCTAAAAAGGGAGTCGCCAACCGAATTTAATTCGACTTTGTCAAATTTATGCGTAAATTCGCAGGAATATGGAAACAGTTGTTAGCGGTATCAGAAGTACCGGAAAATTACATTTAGGAAATTACTACGGCGCATTGAGCAATTTTGTGAAAATGCAAAACGAATATAATTGCTTTTTTTTCATTGCGGATTTACATTCACTAACGACCCACCCCACTCCTCATGGACTTCAGGGAACGGTTCGCCAAGTTATTGTTGAATATTTAGCAGCAGGAATAGACCCCGAAAAATCGACTATTTACGTTCAATCAGATGTTCCAGAAGTTGCGGAACTCTATCTATACATGAATATGAACGCCTATCTCGGCGAGCTTGAACGCGCTACAGCATTTAAAGATAAAGTTAGAAGCAATCCCGACAATGTTAACGCGGGTTTGTTGACCTACCCGGTCTTGATGGCCTGTGATATATTGATTCATCATGGCACAAAAGTTCCGGTAGGAAAAGATCAGGAACAACATTTGGAGATGACGCGGACTTTTGGCAATCGCTTCAATCGCTTATATAACGTAGATTATTTTAAAGAAGCATTTGCGTTCTCCTATTCTGACAAATTGGTTAAAGTTCCCGGACTTGCAGGCCAGGGAAAAATGGGTAAATCTAACGGTGAAGCTGATTGTATTTATCTATCAGATAGTGAAACCGTAATTCGTAAAAAGGTGATGCGTGCTGTATCCGATTCAGGTCCAACGGAGATGAACCAGCCTAAGCCTGAAGCGATCCAAAATCTTTTTGATTTAATGAAAGTCGTATCTACTGCAGATACGTTACAGCATTTTGATGAACTCTATAACAAATGTGAAATTCGTTATGGTGATTTCAAAAAACAATTGGCAGAAGATATGATACTTGCAACCAACGATGTACGCTCCCGTATTGAGGATATATCAAACGATGATGCATACATTGCTAAAGTTGCAAAAATGGGCGCTGAAAAAGCAAGTGAATCTGCGCACAAGACACTGAAAGAGGTTCGTGAGATTATTGGTATTAAAAGATTTTATTAAGCTAGAAATAATATGCACATAGCTATCGTTGGAAATATAGGTGCCGGCAAAACAACATTGACTGAAATGTTGGCCAGTCACTTTAAATTTGAACCTCAGTTTGAAGCTGTAGACAACAATCCTTATCTAGAAGATTTTTATTCGGACATGAAACGCTGGGCATTCAATCTTCAGATTTTTTTCCTCAACAGTCGCTTTAGACATATTGTAAAATTGCAGGAAACCGGCATTGATATGATTCAGGATCGTACCATTTATGAAGATGCCTATATCTTTGCCGAAAACTTGTATGATATGGGTTTAATGAGCGCACGTGATTTTGAAAACTATAGCAATATTTTTCAAAGCATCATCCACTATATCAAACCACCGGATTTATTGATTTACCTCAAAGCCTCTGTCCCTACTCTGGTGAATAATATCCAAAAAAGAGGCCGTGACTATGAATCCGCAATTCGCTTGGATTATTTGTCGAAGCTGAACGATAAATACGACAAATGGATCAATAATTACAAAGAAGGTAAAGTAATGGTTCTGGACAAGGATAATTTGGATTTCACAAAAAATCCAGAAGACCTTGGTGATATCATTCAAAAAATCGAAGCTGAACTATTCGGGTTATTCGAATAATAGCTCAATAAGAAAAGCCTGTAAATACCTTAATTTTACAGGCTTTTTGATAAATACGAATTCTCCCCAGCCATTGATAAAATTAAAAGATGAAATTTTTAGGTATTATCCCCGCCAGATATGCATCGAGCAGATTCCCTGGAAAACCGCTGATCGACATCGAAGGAAAAACAATGATTCAACGGGTCTATGAACAGGTCAAAAAATCAACAAGATTAAACGAAGTCGTTGTCGCAACGGACGACCAGCGCATAGCGGACAATGTATTGTCTTTTGGAGGCCAAGTTGTCATGACTGCATCGCATCACCAATCGGGAACAGACCGTTGCGCTGAAGTCATCGCCCAAATGCCAGGTTATGATATTGCCATTAATATTCAGGGCGACGAACCTTTTATCAACCCAGCACAAATTGATCTATTAGCGAACTGCTTCGAAGCCCCGAATACACAAATTGCAACCTTAGTAAAAGAAATTACGCATGAAGAGGAACTTTTCAATGTAAACATCCCCAAAGTTGTCCGAAACACCAAAGGAGAAGCAATCTACTTTAGTAGACAGACTATTCCTTTTTTAAGAGCTGTGGAAAAAGACCAATGGTTACAAAAGCAGACATTCTATAAACATATTGGAATATATGCTTACCAAATGGATACATTAAAAGCCCTGACACAACTTCCTATTTCTATGCTAGAAGAAGCAGAGGCATTGGAACAGCTGCGTTGGTTAGAAAACGGTTACGCCATTCAAACAGCAATTACAACGCATGAAACTGTCGCCGTAGACACAAAAGAAGACCTCGCTAAAATATTAAAACTATTTTTCAATAAATAGTAAAAATTACCGGTGTTCGGTATAGTATAACGACCGGACACCTTCCAATAGAACCTGCTTATCCGAATCACTTAATTTGATAATCTGCGCTTTCGCTCTGATCAATTCATCCAATTGCAATTTGGTACTCACCCCAACAAGTGCTGTTGCTACAGCTGCATTAGAAAGCACATAAGAAAGAGCAACAATCATATTGTCTTTTCCGATACGTTTGGAAAGATTTACCAAGTTTCTCACGATATGGGCCACCTCTCCCGAACTATACTGAAGAAAAGGTTCTATAGGCTTGTTGATAAGGACACCTTTGGCTAATACACCGCGTACAACGATACTTACACCCCGTTCTTCCAATAAGCCACTAATCTCCTCTTCTGGTCTTCTATCCAATAGACTATATTGCATCATCACTGAGGCAACATCAGATTTGGACAAAAATGTCTTGATGACATTAGGGCGAATTGATGAAAGACCGTAAGCACGGATTTTCCCTTGTTTCTTCAACAACTCAAATGCTTCTACAATCTCCTCTATCGGATCTTCTATGGTACCACCATGTAACTGATAGAGGTCGATGTAATCCGTTTTTAAACGTGACAACGAACCTTCAACAGCCTTGATAATATAATCTTTAGAGGCCTTCCAATCCCATCCGGACCCATCAGCACGCCAAAGGTTACCAACTTTCGACGCCAAAACAATATGCTTGCGAAAGCTTTGCACACTCTCCCCGACGATCATCTCGTTTTGACCCTTATCGTAGAGATCAGCCGTATCGAAGAAAGTGATCCCTTTCTCGTAAGCTTTTTGGATAATATCTTTGGATTGTTTGGACTGATTGCCTTTTAGCGACATACAGCCCAAACCTATTTCCGAAACGATTAAGCTTGTATTTCCTAATTTACGTTGTTCCATCTGCACCAATATCAAGCAATTCTACCTCAAACACCAATGTGCTGTTTGCAGGAATTTCACCTGTTGCCCGTTCGCCATACGCTAATCTGCTTGGTATAAAAAATTTATACTTTGCACCTTTGGACATTAACGGGATTCCAATCTGCCAACCTTTGATCACCTGACCCAAGGATAGTTTCAATGGCTCCTTACGATCATATGAGCTATCAAATTGCTTTCCATTCAATAAGGTACCTTTATAATGCACTGTTACCTCATCGTCACTTTTTGGCTTTGGACCTTCGGTTTGATTTAGAACAAGATATTGAATTCCTTCAGCTGTAGATTTCATCCCAGCAACCTTTGCATTTTCGGCAAAAAATTTATCTTCTTCAGCACGGCTAGCAGCCTCTTTTTTAGCACGAACGTCCATGATCGCCTGTTGGATAACAGCTCGTCCTTGGCCTTCTTCCAATAGAGACTTCTCTCCTTTCAACACATCCGAAATTGCTTTTGCAATAACATCTGACTTCAAGTAATCGATCTCAATAGATTTTAGGGAATTTCCGATATCGGCACCAAATGCATAGGACACAGAATCGGCCTTCGTTTTCAGTTGATTTGTTGCACTTGATTTAGTTGCGACGACCTTCTTCTTCGCCGTCGTTTTTGTTTTTTTTTGTTGAGCAAATCCTGTGACCGTTGTCAAGGATAATAGGGCTAATGCAATATACTTCATGTTTGTTTAACGGTGCTTCTGCACGATTTCATTTATAATTTCCTGCGTGATATTAGGGTAATCAACTTCAACCCTAGATTTACTGTTGAGCCAGGCTTCTATCGCCAGCATGTTTTTCTGTTTTAAGCTCGAAATTACAGGCACCCCCATTTCTTCCAATGAAGCGGCATTCAAATGCTGCTCATATTGGTTTTTCATCGGGATAACTAACAGTTTCTTTTTCAAATATAAGGCTTCTGCCGGTGTTTCAAAACCTGCCCCACATAAAACTCCAGAAGAAGAAGCCATACTATCAATAAAAGACTTGTTATTGATGGGCTTGATCGTCACATTTTTCATTTCAAATGCCTTTGAATTATGTTTGCTAAAAACATCCCACTTCACATCAGGAAACTTCATCAAATGCTTTAATAAATGGGCATCGTCATACGCAGGCAGATACACAGTGTAATGCCCCTGGTCTGTTACGTCCAATTCACGAACAGCATTACGAATCACCGGCGGATAGATATGCTTGGAGTAACGCTTGAAATGGAAGCCATAAGAATGTGTAGAGGGCGCATAATTTTTCATAATAAATTTACCCAGCATATCACTCTCATCTGGCTTAGGGCTAGCAGGATCCAAGGCTGCGATCTGATGACTCAAACCAATGCATTCCAAATCCTTGCTGTGACAGGCCCAAGCAGAAATAGGTTCAAAGTCATTGATCACCAAATCGTAGTTTTCTATGGGCAAGCTCTTAATTTCATTCGTAAATTTACGGATCGTCGAACTCATAAACGTTTTCCACAGATCTACTCCTCCGGATTTACCAAAGATAAAACTCAACCCGTGAAAACGATATTTCACTTCGAAAGGTAATGATAGATCCGCTTGAATTCCACTGACCAATACATCTACTTCCCCTAACTCCCTCAAACAGGGAACAATATCCATTGCACGGCTCAAATGTCCATTTCCGGTCCCTTGTACGGCATACAATATCTTCATAACGACTGTATTTTGTATCGGCAAATTAATCAATTTTAACGAGTATCAATATTATTTTATTGTTTAGTTATGTTAAGAAAATATAAATTAACATCAATAAAAAATTCAGTTAATCCATTTTTAATTTTCCTTTATGTATATTTAATATCAACAATTAATTAATAGCCAGTTTGATACCACATGAAGTCCTTATTTTATTGGATGCTCGCTATAGCGACCTCATTAACGCTAACATCGTGGGGATTTTTTGCGCATAAAAAAATCAATCACTATGCCGTCTTTGCCCTCCCAGCAAAGCTGGCAAAATTCTATAAACATAATATAGACCTTATTACTGAAAAAGCTGTCGATCCAGACAAACGCTGCTTCACGGATAGCGCAGAAGGTCCCAGACATTTTATAGATATAGAGGATTATCGCGAAGACAGAATAGTCGATTCGATTCCCATACATTGGTCACAGGCTAAAGAAAAATTTCAGGAGAAAGAATTGTTAAAGAATGGCATTGTGCCCTGGCAAATCAATCTTACTTATCAAAAGCTGGTTAAAGCGTTTCAGAAAAAAGATTATAAACGAATCATCAAACATTCAGCAGAACTTGGCCATTACATAGCAGATGCCCACGTACCGCTTCATACCACTAAAAATTATAATGGACAGCTGACGAATCAAATAGGTATACATGCATTCTGGGAAAGCCGCTTACCAGAAATGTTTTCCGAAAAATACAACCTTCTGGTTGGAAAAGCCTCCTATATTAGGGATCCCTTGGCAGAAGCATGGCATATTGTCCGTGAAAGTAATCGCCTTGTCGATTCCGTTCTAGACATCGAAGCCGATCTCAATCATCAATTTAAAGCTTCTCAAAAGAAATCTTTTATTGAACGAAACAACCAGCTGGTCTGGACCTATTCGGACAATTATGCCATGGCTTATCATAAGACAATGAATGGCATGGTGGAAAGGAGAATGCAAAAAGCAATCTTGCGTGTTTCCTCCTATTGGTATTCTGCCTGGCTTGAATCCGGTCAACCTGACCTAAGCAACATTGAAAAAACAAAAATAATTGACAAGCAAGATCCCATTGATATAACTGGAAAAAAACCAATCGGCCGGGAAGAGTGGATGTAGGTAAATAGCAATGTACATCCGGACTACTTACAATGTTAATACCGGACTATTAGTTTTTTAATCAGCTAAGTTACTTTTGCAGCGTAAAAGCTATGAAAAAATCATGTTGAATAAGAAAATTACGTTAACCAAACTTGCAGTAGTGCTGAGTATAGGGGCTGCATCGGCACAGATCAAGGATACCACTGCCTTGAGCGAGGTCATTATTAATCAAAATCGCTTACAGATCCCTTTTTCCAAACAAAGCAAGAATATACAGATATTGACACAGGAAGATATTCAAAGACTGCCAAATCGATCAATCAACGAATTGCTGACGAATATCCCCGGAGTTGATATTCGTCAACGCGGACCATTTGGTTCACAAGCAGATATTAGTATAGATGGTGGTTCTTTTGAACAAACTGCGATCCTGCTCAATGGTGTTAAAATCACCGATCCACAGAGTGCTCATCACAACATGAATCTCCCCGTCCCTCTCGAAGCCATCGAGCGGATCGAAATCATCAGAGGACCAGCATCACGAATTTTCGGTATCAATGCCCTTACTGGTGCCATTAATATTGTAACAAAGAAAATTGAATCAAATCAGATCAGCGCCCAGATATATAGCGGATCCTCATTCAAAGATAATGAACAGACAAGCACAGGGAAGTATTATGGTAAAGGAGTTCAACTTGGATCACAATTCCTCACCAAACAGATAAGCCACGGTTTATATTTTGGCCATGAAGACTCGAATGGACAACGTTACAATACAGCTTCCAACAACAATAAACTCTATTATGACGGGACATACCAACCTAATGCATCCAATCTGGTAAAAGCCAATGTGGGCTATATCAACAATCAATTTGGCGCCAATGGTTACTATGCAGCGCCGAACGATAAGGAAGCTTATGAGCAGGTTAAGACCGCTTTTGCTTCCCTGCAGTCCAAGCATCAATTAACATCGGCATTGTCTATCAGTCCACGCATCAGCAATCGTTATAACGAAGATGAATATTGGTATCTAGGACGAGAAACAACAAAAGGAAGAGCCAAACACTATAGTAATGTTTTTGGCGCAGAAATCAATGCCGCATTGGAGCAGCGCTATGGAACCTTCGGTATAGGGCTGGAAAGTAGATTTGAACATATCAATAGCACCAGTATTGGCCGTCATGATCGCGAGAATTACGGTGGTTATCTAGAATTCAAAACGGAAGCAATCGAAAAGCTGATGATTAATACAGGAGCATATATCAATTACAATTCAAAATTTGGCTGGCAGATCTTCCCGGGCCTCGATTTAGGTTATGATATTACCGAACATTGGAAGATTGTCGTTAACGCAGGATCAAGCCAACGCATTCCTTCTTTTACCGATCTTTACAATAATCAAACTGCCAACATCGGAAAT
Organism: Sphingobacterium sp.; assembly: GCA_031286695.1. Classification (GTDB taxonomy): domain Bacteria; phylum Bacteroidota; class Bacteroidia; order Sphingobacteriales; family Sphingobacteriaceae; genus Sphingobacterium. The sequence goes on from JAITTY010000005.1 coordinate 588,194, forward strand.
CCAAACCTTACCTCCGAAAATGCCTATCAGATCGAGGGGGGGATCAAATACCTTTCCAATCGAATTGTCGCCCAAGCAGGTTATTTCCACCGTAAAATAGACGATTTCATCGACTGGCAAAAAACCGATGCAAGTGCCGCACCTGGAACAGTTATTCCTTGGAAACCAACCAATATTGGAAAAAACAAAATCGATGGATTAAATGCATCATTCCGATACAATCTCAATGAGCCTAGTGCTGCAACACGCTATTTTACCACCATTAGCTACAATTATCTCAATCCTAGCGTAACGTTAGCCGATGGAGTATTGTCCAAATACGCGATAGAGAGCTTAAGACACCAAGTTATCGTCAACTTTACAATAAACCACAAAAATTGGATGTTAACTACCGCCAACCGGTTTAATGAGCGGATCAGTTACAAATCTTATTTTATCGCTGACATAAGAGGATCCTACCAGCTCCATGACTTAAACATCTTTGCAGATGTTCAAAATATATTTGACAAGAGTTATATCGAAGCAGCCGCTGTGCCTATGCCGGGACGCTGGTTTAGTCTCGGGGTAAAATACAAACTAAATTACTAAATCCAATAAAGGGCAAAATTAGTTGGCTAAACATTTATCCATTCGCAATAAAAAACCCCAAATAGTCATTCCATTTGGGGTTTTTCATGGTACCCTCATTATTCAGGCGCTTGCTTCTTTTTTAAACCGACAACAATAGCCTACTTTTTGTTCGGAAGAACAGATAAAATCCCTCCGATTAAATGTTTTTGGAATTCAGGTTCATCATAAGACTCCTCGGTATGCCCCAGACCGGTATAAAATACTTTGCCACCATCGTAGTTCTGTGTCCAGGAAATCGGATGTTGATCGCCCATTTTTCCACCTTGGTAGCTTTTTTCATCTAAATTCATCAAAACATGCAATCCATCTTTCACATCCTTGAAATTATACCATTCATCCTTGTGCCACCAGATCGGATCAAGATGTTTCGTAGCAGCATGTTTTCTATCCAACACATCAATTTTAGCCTTTTGCACAGCAGGGTGAGATGCAAAATACGCACCAACTAGACCATTATACCAGGGCCAGTCAAACTCAGTATCAGTCGCAGCATGGATACCAACAAATCCCTTACCTGATTGGATATACCGCACAAAAGCTTCTTGTTGCGTATCGTCAAGGATATCGCCAGTCGTGCTCAGGAAAATAATAGCGTCGTATTTTTTTAATCCCTGATCTGTAAACAAAGCCGCGTCCTCTGAATGATCAGACTTTATCTTTTCCTTATCCAGTAATTGTTTGAGCACTTCCGCTCCTTTTTCAATACTACCGTGTCTAAATCCTTTTGTTTTACTAAAGATCAGTACTTGTTTTTGCGCGTTAACAGCAATTGATGCTCCAAAAAGGAGAAACAGAAAAATGATGATTCTATTCATGATATAAATGGTTATGATGATTTAAGTTTAGGTTTGCGATTTCCAGCAACAATATTATGCTAAAAATTGAAAGTAGGAAATGCCCTATATTCTCCCGCTATAGGACATTTCCCTTATTTTATGAAGTAATTAACTCCCGATAAAAATCAAGACTTTCTATAATATCGTCTTCGGACACATAGATATCATATTGACAACTGCCAATTTGATCAAGCAGCGCAAAACCAATCTGGTTGGACAGATTTTTCTTATCGTTCCGCATCAAATCCAACAGCGCAGTGTCAATGGAAGAATCAAATGTATAATCCTTAAAGTATCTTCTGAACGTTTGGATCAAATCGTTTAATTCATCCAAGGACAGACCATTTAATTTATGCGACAGATACCCTTCACAAATCATTCCAGCCGCAATAGCTTCTCCATGTAGCAAAGGTGAAGAATCGTTCAGCAAAGAGTATCCTTCAATTGCATGGCCAATCGTATGACCAAAGTTTAAAATTTTACGTAGTCCTTTCTCCTTAGGATCTTCAAGAATAACACGATTTTTGATCGAAACAGAGTGTTTAACCAAGGAATTATCGATTTGATCAATATCAAGTGCCTTTACCTGCTCATAATAAGCGCGATCGAAAATAAGTCCATGTTTGATCACTTCTGCGAAACCCGAGATCAGCTGACGCTGATCTAATGTTTTTAAAAACTGACTTGAAATAAAAACGGCCTGAGGCTGTGCAAATGTTCCAATAATATTTTTTACACTTCCCATATCGATACCGGTCTTGCCTCCTACTGACGCGTCTACTTGGGACAATAATGTCGTTGGGATTTGGATAAAATCCATTCCTCTTTTGAAAGTAGATGCTGCAAATCCGCCCATATCCGTCACAACACCGCCTCCGAGATTGATCATCAACGAGTGTCTATCGGCTCCAAAATCGAGCATGTTATGCCATACACCAATACAGAAGTCAATATTTTTATTCTCCTCCCCCGGATCCACTTCAATGACATCATAATTTGCCAAATTGGGTAAGGCTTGCTGAAATAAAGGCAAACAATTATCTAAGGTATTGGTATCCACCAAAACGATGATCTTTGAGTAATTGCGTTCAGCTAAAAATGCCTCCAAAGAGGCCAACGTATCATCAAAATATACCTGATAGCCCAAACTTTCTATGACTTCCATTCTACGATTCTTTAAGGTTTAAGTTTTCTATTTACCAATATTGTTTAATATTACACCAATTTTATTTGCATCCCATCAAATTCAACAACATCTCCTGGTCTTAATTTGAGTCTTTTCCGATAATCGACCTGCCCATTGTATTTCACATAACCTTCCTCCACAACCCACTGAGCCATAGCACCATGTTCTACCCAATTTAAAGCTTTAAGTAACTGTATAAGCTGTATATATTCGCCCTCGATTTTAAATTCTTGCATTCCACAAAAATAGTGGTTTCACTGAGGAATACAAGAATAATCATCGTTTTAATGCTTAGTAAATTGCTACATTTGCCTTATTGCAAATAAAGATTATGATTGAGAATTCTGAGCCCAAGACATTATCCTTTGATAATACAGAGATTGCTTTTAAAAGTAAAAGTGATAAGGATTTGGAAAGAGCGTATTGGTTATTCAAAATAATAGCGAATAACTTCTTGACAAAGGTAGGTCCGTCAATGACCAACTTTGCACTGAACATAGGACTGCCAATCCAAGGCATCATCCGTAAAACAATCTTCAAACACTTCTGCGGTGGAGAAACCATCGAGGGTTGCGAAACAGCAATCAACGAATTGGGAGAGAATGGTGTAGGCACAATCTTGGACTATTCTGTTGAAGGAGAAGAAACTGAAAGTGCATTTGATGCATGTTGTAACGAAGTATTGCGTACCGTAGTTGCTGCCAGCAAAAACAAGTACATTCCATTCTCCGTATTTAAACCAACAGGGTTAGGTCGATTTGAATTGTTTGAGAAGGTTAATGCCAAAGAGACACTAACAGAAAGTGAGCAGGCGGAGTACCAACGTATGTTAGATCGTACGGACCGTATCTGCAAAGCCTGTCACGTAGCAGGTGTGAAAGTATTGGTGGATGCTGAACATTCATGGATTCAAGATGCGATCGATGACATTGCCCGCGAGATGATGGAAAAATACAATATGGAAAAACCGATTGTATATAATACATACCAATTGTATCGCAGTGATAAGTTGGCCTCTCTGAAAGCTGATTTTGAATATGCGAAAGTAAGAGGATTTCACATGGGAGCTAAAATCGTACGTGGCGCCTATATGGAAAAAGAACGTGCCCGTGCAGCTCAAAAAGGTTATCCGGATCCGATCCAACCGAACAAAGAAGCTTCCGATAGAGATTATAATGAGGCTATTGAATTTATTTTGGATCATTTGGACAACTTTGGACTTATGGCAGGTACGCACAATGAGGATAGCAGCATGCTATTGGCGAAGGAAATTGACAGACGTGGTATCGATAGATCCACTGATCGTATCTACTTTGCCCAGTTATTGGGGATGTCTGACAACCTTAGCTTTAATTTAGCAGCACACGGTTACAATGTAGCTAAATACATGCCTTATGGACCGGTTAAAGCCGTTATGCCATACCTTTTCCGTAGAGCGCAAGAAAATACATCAGTCGCCGGAGCGACAGGTCGAGAGCTCGGGCTTTTGATCAAAGAAAAACAAAGAAGAAAAGCTAGTCGATAACGACTAGCTTTTTTATAATTGGCAGGCATCAAGTCCATCTACTCAAGGAACTATTCTCAAATGGTCTCCAAGAAACACCCTACTTTTGAAAAGCACAAAAGCGCTTTACCTATCACTCGCCTCCCCTTCGTCCTTTTGAAACAAGCTAATTACAAAATCATTCCATATTCTTGAAACTATTATTTATGTTTGCAAACTTTTCCCTTAAAACAAAGTTCATAGTGGAAGGGTGCTCCCCAAGAGCTTAAAAAGAATACAATTTGAAATGGAGGAAAAACTTAGATTATTTGATCTTGCACGTCAACAGATGGGCAAATACCCCAATCTTGACATATTTGCGCACAAAGTGGACGGCAAGTGGAATTATATCAAAACAGCAGATTTTCTTGAACAAGTAGACAGCCTCTCCAAAGGGCTGATTGAACTTGGCGTTAAACCTAACGAAAAAGTTGGTCTCATTGCCGGCAGTAGCATGGAATGGCATCTGATTGATTTTGCAATCCAGCAAATTGGTGCTGTAGTGGTGGCCATCTACCCTAATATTACAGACACAGATTATCAATATATCTTTAATGATGCTGAAATCAGGGTTTGCATCGTCAGCAATAAAAGCTTGTACGACCGCCTGATGAACCTAACGGATTCAATATATACATTGAAGTATATTTTTTGCATCGCAGATCAAGAAGGAACACGCAGCTGGAAGGAACTTAATGATATAGGCTCTAATTGCTCCCTAGAAAAACTAGCAGCACTACGTGACCAGGTTAAACCTGAAGATCTCGCTACCCTGATCTACACTTCCGGTACAACGGGCAAACCAAAAGGCGTAATGCTCTCGCATAATAATATCTTTTCCAATGTATTGGGCGCAGCAGAAATTACCCCCTGTAAGGCCTACGACCGCGGACTGACCTTCCTACCACCTTGCCACGCCTACGAACGTATGGTTTTATATACCTATATGTATCTTGGCTTTACAATCTATATCGCAGAATCTTTTGATAAGATTGGTGATAATCTGAAGGAAGTAAAACCTCATATCATGACCGTTGTCCCACGTATTCTTGAAAAAGTCTATGAGAAAATTATGAAAACAGGCCACGATCTCACTGGTTTCAAAAGAAAAGTATTTGACTGGTCGGTTTCAGTAGCGGAAGAATATGATCCTAACCCAGAAAAACGAAGCTTTGCCTATAATATGAAACTTAAGCTGGCCAAACAACTTGTCCTTAACAAGTGGTATGAGGCCTTAGGTGGCGAATTACTTACTGTTGCCTCTGGATCAGCTTCTCTTCATAGTAAACTAACACGTGCCTTCTTAGCTGCAGGAATTCCATTATATGAGGGTTACGGCATGACCGAAGCCTCCCCACTCATTTCGGTCAATCATTATATCAAAGGAATACGCATAGGTACTGTTGGCCTTCCCGTCCGTTTTGTCGAAATAAAATTAGCTGAAGACGGAGAAATACTGGTTAAAGGTCCTAACGTCATGATGGGATATTATAAGAATAAGGCCGAAACAGATAAAACCATTATTGATGGATGGCTACATACTGGTGATATTGGCAAATGGGAAGACGAGAAATTTTTGAAAATCATCGACCGAAAAAAAGAAATGTTCAAAATTTCGGGTGGAAAGTACGTCATACCACAACCTATCGAAACCAAGCTCGTTGAATCTAAATTTATTGAACAGGCAATGGTTATCGGTGACGGGATGAAGTTTGCTTCCGCTTTTATTGTACCAAACTATGCCCATTTGTTGGATTGGGCCAGAACAGATGCTCCTGAACTTGCAACCATGACAAAGGATGATTTTCTGACTGACCCTGCCATTGTAAAAAAAGTCAATCAGGAGGTACGTCGTGCAAACCAGCACTTTGGTAACTGGGAGCAGATCAAAAAACCAATTATTTTAAGAGACGAATTTACCATCGAGAATGGGGAATTAACACCTACATTGAAAATGAAACGGAAAGTAATTCTCGAACACCATCAGGAGGAGTTTAACAACCTCTATCAAATGGAGATGGATTAAGGATCAACAAATCAAAATTTTGACATAGCACGCTATATTTATATAAATAAAACATGAAATTATTAAAAGATAGAATTCTTCATGATGGCAAAAGTCTTGAAGGTGGCATACTTAAAGTAGACAACTTCATCAATCATCAGATGGATCCTGTATTGATGAAATCTATCGCAGTTGAATTTGTACGTCGTTTTGCAGACCTCCCGATCAATAAAATCATTACAATTGAAGCAAGCGGAATAGCCCCAGCGATCATGCTTGGCTACCTTTTAGAACTCCCGGTCGTATTTGTAAAAAAAGCGAAACCCACTACCATGGCTGATATGTATGTAAGTCAGGTGCATTCTTTTACTAAAAATAGAACCTATGACATCTGTGTAAGTAAAGAATTTCTTGCCCCCGGAGACAATGTTCTTTTCATAGACGACTTTTTAGCTAATGGGAATGCTGCATTTGGCATGCTCGATCTGGTCAAGCAATCAGGGGCATCATTGCTAGGCATGGGATTTATTATCGAAAAATCTTTTCAGGAAGGCGGCAAGCGATTGAGAGAATTAACTGATTTAAGGATCGTATCTTTAGCACGGATCAAATCACTTGAAGTCAATAAAGTCAGTTTCGAAGAAGATTAAAAGAAAAATAAAAGCCTCATCTTCCTAAAGATTGAGGCTTTTTATTCAAACAACAAGATAAATTCTTTCTAATCCCAACGATAGTCGTTGTAAAAATCTTCAGGATGTCTGCTAATTGCAACATCTTTTACAATCCGGATATTGGCTGCTCCCAAGTTGACATTCAACATAAATGAAGGTACATTTGCCGAAAAATTCCAACGACCATTGCGCATATACACGTAACCTCCCCTATAAGGGTCGTAGAATGTTTTGTAATCTCTAAAGTATACATGGTGTCTACTATCGTAACGATGTGCACTTGCCCAGGCCGGTGCTCCATGACGGTATCCTTTTCGATAAGACTTTGCAACTTCTCTATGATATTTACGATCTTCTTTTTCGCGTTTTTCTAAATATTTTCGATAGTCCTTATCCCTTTTCTCTTCATATTTTCTGCGCTCTTTGTCCTGTTTCCATTCACGTTCATGTCCACGATGTTGAGCTGAAGATTGTTGGGGAGCCATTAAAACCAGCCCTCCAATTGCCAACGCGAAGTATATCATCTTTCTCATAACAGTATAATTTAAATTTAAAAATCAATTCCGCTCTGCCTGTGTTTCATTCTTTTTTACAAGCGTTTCTATGGGTATGACTTCAATGTTTGAACAAAGGTTTAATCGATCACGACGAATTTAATTTGTCCGGCAATATATAGAATCCATTACTCCAATTTAACGTATCTTTGTACCATGTCAAATACGGGATATATCACTGAAGATACCATTGTTGCATTAGCGACATCTTCCGGAACAAATGGAGCTATTGCTGTCATACGCGTTTCGGGCCAGCATGCCATAAAAATTACGAACGAAATATTTAAAGGGAAGAACCTGCTTCAACAAGCATCACATACCATCCATTTTGGAACCATACGGGATGGCGAAGAGATCATTGACGAGGTATTGGTCTCCTTATTTGTAGCCCCGAACTCCTATACGCGAGAAAATTCGGTGGAAATATCAACACATAACTCCAAATATATTATTGAGCGCGTTGTTAATTTACTGATCAAAAAAGGAGCGCGTGCGGCCCGTCCGGGAGAATTTACCCTACGTGCATTTCTCAATGGCGGAATGGATTTATCCCAAGCAGAAGCAGTTGCCGATTTAATTGCATCCAATTCTGCGGCCTCACATCAAGTGGCGATGCAGCAAATGCGAGGCGGTTTTTCCAATCAGCTTAAATCCCTTCGGGAAGATCTCATACACTTTGCTTCACTGATTGAGTTAGAGCTTGATTTTTCGGAAGAAGATGTGGAATTTGCAAACAGAGATCAACTTAAAAATCTAATTAATAAAATACAGGTCATTGTTCAAAAATTAGTGCAATCTTTTGAACAGGGGAACGTCCTGAAAAATGGTGTCCCTGTCGTCATTGCCGGAAAACCTAATGTTGGGAAATCAACGCTATTGAACGCTTTTCTAAACGAAGAGCGTGCTATTGTTTCTGACATCGCAGGAACTACTCGCGACACCATTGAAGATGAAATTAATATTCATGGTGTCACATTCCGATTTATTGACACAGCAGGTATACGTGAGACGGCAGATGTTATTGAAGCAAAAGGTGTTGAGCGTACCCGTGAAAAGATGAAACAGGCACGATTGATCATTTATCTTTTCGATCCTACACAAGACAAAGTTGAAGAAGTACAAGCTCAATTACCTGAAATCGAGCGCCTACAAATTCCATTTGTTACCATTATCAATAAATCAGATTTGCTTTCTGAGGCGCAAAAAGACGTTTACAATGTCCTTAATCCGCTTTACATTTCAGCAAAAGAGCAGACCGGTGTCGAGGAACTGAAAGACGAATTGATCAATCGTGTACAATTAGGAAATTTAAATACCGATGATGTTATGGTCACCAACATCCGTCACGTAGAAGCGTTACAAAAAACAGCAGATTCATTGGAACGCGTTATATTTGGTATTGACAATCCTGTCACTTCAGATTTTCTAGCCATGGATATTCGTCAAGCCTTATATCATCTTGGTGAAATTACAGGTAGTGTTTCTACAGACGATTTATTGGATAATATCTTTTCGAAGTTCTGTATCGGAAAATAAACAGATAAAATATAACAAGCCAACACACTGAAAATAAACAAACTTACAGAACTCCATTTTGTAGTATTTAACGAGTAAGTTGGCTTTTTTGCACCAGGATAATCTTTGGAAATGATTGTCAGACCAATAAATAATGAGGCAGTTTCTTATAAGGGATCACCTCATTATTGTCTGTTTCTTTATTTGCAATATTCATTAATTCGTTCTTTTGCATATTCTGCTCCGTTGTCAAGTGCCTTATTCCAATTTTCGCAAGCTCTCCTTTTGTCTTTTAAATTGAAATAAGTGTTTCCTAAATTAAAATATGCTTGTTGTTTTGCTTCCTGCTCTAGTTTGTCAAGTTTCAAAATTGTTTCGTAGTCAGCGATTGCACCCTGATAATCTCCATTTTGGTCTTTAAGTCCACCACGATTTATTAAAGCACTTACAAATTTTGGTGCAATTTCTAATGCTTTGTCGTAGTCTTTAAGTGCCGATTTCCAGATGTACAGCTCGTTTTTCACTATAGCTCTTGAATAGTAAGCATTTGGGTCTGTTGGGTCAATTTGGATGGCAAAGTTCCAATTAAATATTGCGCCGCTTAAATCTCCATTGTTATAACATGCTAAACCTTTGTCAAAATAATAGTCAGTCTTTGTCGTGTCAATGACTGGAAATTTCTGGTTTCTCTGGTCAAAGGGGCCACCGTAAGCGTCAAGTTTTGCGTCGAATTCAAAGCCTCTTTTATACATATCCAAACTCCAGAAAAGTAAGTTGTCGGCTGTCATTGGAATTTCATTTGTCTCTCCGTTTAATTCCCACAGTTTCTCGTATTTTTTAATTTCTTGAACAGTATATGGATAATGTACCTTGATAAATTCTCCAAGTTTTTGTAAGTTCTCTTTTTTGTCTGAGATAAAAGTGAAGTCCATTTTTGTCAAGCAGTTGTCTTTAAGACCACTCTTGACCATATTATTAAAAACGTCTTCGGCAGAAACTATTTCTTTGCTATATCCCTTAACAAAATCGTCCCAAGTGAAGAATTTCTGTTCCATTTTCTTTTGTCCGTAGACTGTTAAGGCTGTTAGTAAAAGTAATAGTGTCAATATCTTATTTCTCATTCGATGGGTCGGTTTTAAATTCAATCAAAGTAATTCAACGCTCCTTTTACCAATTCAACGTTAGCGCTAGTTTTCTTGAATTAGTTATACTTATAGTTCCAACTGTCTTCAAAGTAAATTTTCTCATTTCCATTATCCCAAACACTAAAAATTCTACCATTTGAAGTTTCAAACGATTCTTTGTCTCCTTTAAATCCCAAAATTCCTTTTATCCATAAATCGTCTTCGACATTTGCTATTTTTATAGCAGTTTCTTTCGTTTTTCCGTCTCCAGTCTCAAAAATTGTTTCTAAAACCATTTTTAATCTTGCACCTAAATAATTGTTATCTGTTGTCCCCTTTTTTTGTTGACAACCACAAACAGGAATCAATGTGGAGAGTTCTACAGGATTTTTCGCCAAATTTGAGTAGCCCAATTTCAATATTTTAGAACAGTTATTTTTTACAACCGCTTTTCTGAAATTATCCTCGTTTGGGTTGTCTAAAAAAGCTAGCCCACTTCCTTTTTTATATATTTGACCGTAATACAAAAATTTAATTTCTTCACTTGATATTTTTTCAGGTTCAGTTCTTATTTTATTTAATAAATTAGGATAGAAATACTGTGAAGATGGATTTTCTATTTCTGTTTTAATTCTTTCTTCGAATTCATTGGAAACTTGATTTTTTTGAGCATATAAAAACGTATTCAAAAAAATCAACATTAGAATTGAATTTAGTATTTTCATTTTCAAGTGGACAGTTTTTAAAATGGTAGTTAAGTCTCTAATATACGCAATTCACAAAATTAAAAAAGAGATTTTATGGAATCAAATTTCTTGGTTTGCGGATCAAAACGATATTGTATGACATGGTTATGGACCAGGCCCTGGTCAGAAGTTAAGGTTTTGAACGCATACGTATTGACCCGGCTCCAAACTGAAGATTGCCCTAAGTATTCTCAATACAAAAAATGGCATTATTGAGACAGCTATTCTTTATACCCCTAACCATGTTACCACATTGCGATCACATTCGTAAGTTAAACCGGAATAATACCATTTTTACAGGGATATAGTAGGGGGTTAGCAAGGGTTTACCCCTATTATACCCCTGTTAACCCCCTGTTATCCCCCTGTTAAACCCCTACTAATAGTAGACATGGTATAAATTAATTAATACGTTTTGTAGGAAAAAATGAAAATCAGTTTTACAAGGAAGCGCTTCCAAAAGATTGCTATTAAATAGCCATGAAAATAGCACTATTTAAACAGCCCTATTAGGCAATAGAATTCCTAAAACCAGATGTTTAGATCTGACTAAAAATCCTTTATTTACCACTCGAAACAGCAGTTCGAAATACTGGAAATTTACACAAATTGCTTAGGTCTGTCTTTTTCTGCTGCTCTTGCGGCAATCTCATCAATGCGTTTTTTGCGGGTATCTGGTCTTTTGGCGAGAACAATCCATTGCAACATCATTTTTTTGACGGATTTACTCAATCCAAGAAAATAATCTTTTGAACCAGCGTAATGTTGAAATGCTTCATCCAAATCCTCGGGAATAATTAATTCTTCCACACTGTCCAAAATTGACCAAGAGCCATTTTCTTGTGCTATTTTTATAACCTCATGCCCCGCTGGAGTCATCAGATTCGCATCGATTAGTTTTTTTACTTTTTCTTTGTTAATTTTAGACCAGGTACTATTGGGTTTTCTTCGGCTAAATAACTGCATGAATGAATAGGCATCAATCGGCCTCCTCGTGCTATCAATCCAGCCAAAACACAAAGCTTCATCCACAAGTTCTGTCCAGTTGACCACCGGTAAATTTGATTTTTTAGTATTACAGATCACCCAAATTGATTGTGCTATGTGATGATTGTTCTCAAGCCAAAATCGCCACTCTTCCTTTGTATTCAGGTAAATAGTGATTCTCTCCGCCAAATTCTGTTTGATCATTTATTTAGTTTTTTAGTCCTTACTGGTATGAATAAAATTTGTCTATTGTGAAAATACGTTTTTTTTGAATACTAGTCATCCATGTTCTGCAGAACAACAACGACCAGCTTGTCCTATTGACAAACTCAAATTATTCAGCAGCATTTTCATTCTTAAATTTTAAGAATATATCTTTTGGGAACTAATAGAAGTATTAAGAGTAGAACAATTTGTATACAGATTACTAAAAACAAAATAGTTTGAGTTCGAAAAGCAAGTTCAGAGACTCGTTTTGCGTTTCCGCGCCGTAAATCGATCTGATTTTTCAGCACATGCTTTTCACAGCTGTCAATATCAGCCCGCTGCTCTATTTTCCATTTTTCCTCATTTGCCAAATGATTATTTTTCGTAGGCGCCAAGTCGATAGCGTCGAATAGTGTAAAAAAAAACCAACAACAGCCAAGAATGGTAATTAAAGTCAAACTAATCAGGATTTTCTTTATCATACGTATTTATTTTTGCATTTCGTTTCAAATAATAAGTCCTTAAAAAAATTACGATCAACACAGAAGTTAATCCCGAAACCAGAAAAGACGAAAACTGGAAAATAGCTTCACCAAACGCTTTACTGTCGCCAAAACACTGTACTGAGTTTCCCCATATATCTGTGCCCATAGCCCCCTCATAAATACATTTCCGGCAAGCCCAATATTCGGGAAGTATAATTCCGAGATAAATTGGTAACAAAATACCATAACAAGTAAGAAGAATAATTGTTATTGCACGAATCAATTTCATATTATCTATATACCTAAACCTTTTATTCGTTAAACACCACAATCGCCAATTTACAGTATTACAATATCTAAAAAATCAATAGTTTATATGTGTTGGCAATCATTTATAATTCGTTAGCGATCCATCAATTTACACAAACGTTTGTGTATTCAATTTACTTGAATCTCTAATTTATTCTCAGTATACTCGTGATAACATTATAATCAATTACCCAGAACGGCAGCTCAAAAAATAGACTAAACAGACAGTAAAGCAACATTACCGAAATACGGACTAATATATTCTTATAGAAACATATTTTAAAACGCTAAAAAAATGAAACAAACCGGTTTAAAAATCAAGCAGAAATGGAAGTTCTTCTCCATGTTCATCACCTGCTATTTACCTCACTTATTGAGTATGGCTCAATCCAGCACGCCGATTCTCCGTATCGGTATCATGGCCGATATGCAATACGCTGATAAAACAGATCATGGCAGCCGGTTCTACCACAATTCTTTAATGAAAGTCGATACGGCTGTAGACTTCTTCAATCGCAATAAGGTCGATTTTTCATTGATTCTTGGCGATCTTGTCGACGAAGGTCCAAAAGATCTACCTGTACTGTTAAAACATCTCTCCCCTTTAAAAAAACCGACTTATTGTCTACTTGGAAACCACGACTACGTCAACGTATCCAACCCCGATCTATTGCACAGTACTTTTGGGATGCCAGATAAATACTACGCATTCACCAAGGGAAAATGGCGATTTGTGTTCTTAAACACAAATGCACTTAGTGAATATGCCACAACAGCCAATTCAGCAGAGCGGAGCGAATGGAAATTATTGGTCGATAGCCTACAAGCAAATGGAAGAAAAAACACGCAACCCTGGAATGGCGGAGTTGATCATAAACAGCTCTTATGGCTACAAAACGAACTTGCCCAAGCGCGGAAAAACAAGGAGCATGTAATCGTATTAACACATCATCCATTATTGCCAGAAAATGGCTATGAAACACTCAATAACAGACAAGTTCTTGCTATACTCTACAAATTTCCCGAAGTAAAACTGGTGCTTTCAGGTCATAATCATAAAGGCAATTTTGTACAGGAAAACAATATTCCTTTTGTCACTATGGAGGGTATGATTGAAACTCCTGCCAGCAATGCCTATGGCTTATTGGAACTTTATCCAAAAGAGATCAAAATTAAAGGCCACAGCAGGCTCACTTCACGAGTTTTTAAGTTTTAATCAAAACAAAGTTCTATCCGGAGATTATTCAAGCTACCGTTAATGACATGAAGATAAAACACCCTCAAAAGCTTTCGCTTTTGAGGGTGTTTTTTATTGAATGGGTTTAGACAAAAATACTATTCCATAGTTGGATTAAATGTTCCGCCCCAATCTTTATTCTGCTTGATATTTGGGTTCTTATCAATGACCGATTGCGCGACGGGAAAGAAATAATAGGTATCGGGTACCAAATTCACTTTGTTTCCTGTACTGGGCACCTGCAAGACGCTATATTTGAACTGATTTTCTTTCAACGAATATGTCTTGGCCAATGCATTGGCATCATCCAGATTCATCTCCGTTCCGTTTGCGTTTACTGCAATGGCTTCAACTCCATGTTTGGTTGTATTGTTCAGTATATTGAGCTTACGTAACCTTCTTAAATCCCAAAAACGATGTCCTTCAAAACAGAACTCAATGTTACGCTCTGCCAAAATAGCTTCACGCATTTGTTCCTTCGTGGTCGCTGTTATACCATATTTATTGTCCGCACCGGGTTCGATTCCCGCTCTTTTTCTGATTTGCGTAACCAGGTCTAAGGCTGTCGCAAAATCTCCTGTTTCATTTGCCGTTTCAGCATAATTCAATAGAACCTCGGCATAGCGCATCAACACAAAGTCGACGTCATACTGCGTTTCCACTTCGGTTTGCTTTAATGACAGTTTGGAATTTTTCAAGATAAAAAATCCACTATATCGATCCAAATTGGACGATGGAGTTTTTGCCTTCGGGTTAATGCCAAAGTCATCTAAAGCCGGAGCAATACCGACAGAAGTGTATTGTCTTTTGCCGCTCTTGCCGGAAACTTCATAAATCTTGGCATTCCACACGATAGATTTTTCAAAACGCGGATCCCGGTTCTCCCAATAGGATTGTAAAAATTGATCTTCGTTCTTATGATATTTACCTGTTTGATCTGAATATAATTTTCCATCTTTCATTGGAAATGCCTTTACAAATTCCCAGGATGGAACGGAACCTGCTGGCCCCCTACTTTCAGATCCCGGACGTACACCATTATCCCAACTGGCAACTTTATTCGGGTAGGCGTTAATCACAGCAAAAACAACCTCCGGTCCCTTTTCTACCAGGGCAATGTTGGAATAATCAGGAGTCAAACTATAGCCATCCGCCTTAAGCTGATCATAAGCTAATTTATTTGCGGTATTGGCCTCCTGCCAATAGGCATTTCCATAAGGATTGGAAGGGTTAAACTGTGGAGAAGCCTTATATAATAGTACCTTTGCTTTAAAAGCGGTTGCAAAATCACCATCGATTTTCCCATAATCGGCCGTTCCTTTTGCAATTGTTTTTGGCAACTGTGAAATAGCCTGATCCAGATCTTTAACGATCAGATCAAAGCATTCTTTTGTCGAATTGCGGGGAACATTAAGATCATCATTTTTTAGATCTTGCGGTACCGTAATATAAGGAACACCGCCATGGATCCTAACCATGTTAAAATACATAAAGGCACGCATAAACAACGCCTGACCAATCACCGTTTTTTTAAAATCGTCTTTTAGTGAACTACTTTCATTGACTTTCTGTATTGCCGTATTGATTTTCCGGATGGTTGTGTAATCCCATGATTTGTAAGAACCATTGTTGACGGTAACCGCATCCAATGGAAAAGCGATCCCAATTAGTTGTTCCGAATTTCCATCCGCACCAGAATTCCAGTTACCAAATAGTGGATATAAATTGGCAAGATAACCGTTGACTAAATTTGGATCGGCCCATACCTTGGCTTCATCCAGCGAATTGAGGTCCTCAATGTCCAATACATTTTTACAGGAGGATATACACAAAGCCAAGGCAATTAAAGGATAATATATTTTTTTCATCTTTTTCTCATTTAAAATTTAACATCGAGTCCAAACGTGAAGGTTTTCATGACTGGATAAGAATCGTACAGTTTTTGCTCTGGGTCATGGAACTCTTTCATCGGTGAAAAAACAAACAAATTGGTTCCATTGAAAAACAAGTTGACATCTTTTACGCGTATCTTCTCGGTCATGCTTTTTGGCAATCGATAAGACACATTAATATCGCGCAATCGCAGATAGGCTCCATTTCTTATCCAGAATGACGAAGGTGCTGCACCGGACTCGGCCCAATCCGAGCGGCCTGTTGGCCGTGGATATTTGGCATCGGTATTATCCGGTGTCCAGACATCGGAAGCCCAAATCGGGTAATATGGACGGAAGGTATCGCCGTGTTGGCGCATGCCACCGCCTTCTTGATTGCTGATCATCCGATCATAGGCAAGAACCCCCTGAAATAAGGCGGAGACATAGAAGCCCTTCCAGCTTGCATTGAATCCAAACCCATAATTGATGCGCGGAGAATTATTGTCCGACAATAGCTGCATATCGTTGTCATCAATTTTTCCATCCGGACCACCTGAATAGTTCGTCCCTTGGACATCTTTGTACAAGATCATTCCTGGAAAAGGATCCCTTCCGTAAGTCGTAAATCCCTTTGCCTTCAGTGCATCAGCTTCGGCTTGCGTCCTTACCAGACCCAGCGCTTCAAAACCAATAATTCTATTTTCAGGCCGTCCAATTCTAGACCGAAAATACTGAGGCTGCCCATTGGTATATGCTGGTTCTTCATCAAAGATGTCCCAACGGTCTTTCGCATAACCCAGATTGGCATTGAGACCATAAGCCACCTCACCAACCCTGTCATTCCAGTTCAAAGAAATCTCCCCCCCTTTATAACTTCTCGCCGCATAATTTTCGGGAGCAAGCAAACGTCCATAATTATCGGGGACTTTCAGTGATCTTCTGCCAAGAATATTGGTTTCCTTACGTGAAAACAGATCGAGGCTACCAGTCAGTTTATTATTGACAAATCCAAAATCCAAGCCCAAATTGACACTTTTGGAAGTTGTCCAGGTTAAATTCTGCGTTGGTGTTGCGCCATACGCAATACCATTGTAATAGCGGTCACCAAACATATAGCCACCAGAGGTGGTATACTTCTCTAAATAGCCAAATTGACCGATCCGATCGGCATTTACATCCAAATCATTACCCGTGGTACCATAAGAAGCCCTGAACTTCAAGTCCGATATCGTATTTTTTATATCCGTAAAGAAGTTCTCGTCCGATACACGCCAGGCTGCCGAGACCGAAGGAAAAAAGCCCCAACGCTTATCTTTAGGGAACAAAGGTGATCCATCGTAACGAAAAGAAAACTCAGCAATGTACTTATCCGCATAATTGTAGTTGGCGCGACCAATGATGCCACGTCTCGAATCAACTGTTTCATTGGCAGTTGTCGACCGAAAGTTACGATCTGTAGGATAAATAAACATTTGATCTAGGGCTGTAATTGGATTTTCTGCCCGTGAGGTGACATAAGTCCCTCCTTTTTTGGACTGTTCATAAACCAATGTTCCATCCACAGCATGTTTACCAAACTTGCGGTTATAGTTTAAAAACCAGTTTACCTGATATTCCCACAGTCGTTGTGGGCTGTAGTCCATAAAAGGCTGGCTCTGACTAAAAGTAAAGATATTGATACTTGCTTCTGATGGCGGAGCTGGTATAAAGCGGTTGTCATTCGGGTTTAAGGGGGTAAAGGTATAGTTCTTTTGAAAGCTCATATAACGCTTACGCATATAGTCTTGGGCAATGTAACTTCCGACAACTTTTGTCGATAGACCTTGCACCAATTTATCAAGCTTTAAGTTTAAGGTCATAATAGGATTGACCTGCCGCACTTTACGGTCTATATAGCGATCTCCGATGACCTGATCGATCACATTCCAGGCCTGCCAGCTTCCCATAGGCGTCTGTACGGGATAAGCTGTTGGTGTATTGCTCGGTGTCCCGTCTGCATTCAGGTAAAACGGATACATCTTTGGCCAGTTGAAGGTAACACGATAGAAATCGGATACATCAAAATCATCATCATTGGAAGATGTGCTAAACGGCCAGAAAAAGCGCTTCGAGTTGGTTTGGTTAGCTGAAATATTAAAATCCATGCTAAAATCCTCTGTAATTTGGGCAGAGATATTGCTTCTCAGATTAAACTTCTCATGGTCCAGTGATTTGTAAGACCCATTTTCTTTACGGTAGCTCAGCAAGCTATAATAGGTAATTTTGTCACCGCCGCCATTGACTGATATGGATTGTCGATGTGTAAATGGATTTCGCCAGATAACGTCATTGGCATTGTAATTTTTGTCCTTAAAATAATCAAACTCCTTTTGACCGTTAGGAATAGCATTACCACGAAACTCCGCAACCCTATTTTGATAAGTTAATTCATCTTGCGCAGTCGTTAAATTAGCAAGGAGCTCCTGTGTTGGCGTATTGAAGGTATAATTACTTTGTACATTAAAAACAGGGGCCTGCGCCGTTCCTTTTTTAGTCGTCACAACAACAACGCCATTACCGGCCCGTGTACCGTATACTGCCGCAGTTGCCGCATCTTTTAAGAAGGTCATTTGGTCAACCTCGTTCGCTTCAAGCACATCAAATGCAGCTTTATCGCGAACCACGCCATCAATTACATAAAGTGGCTCGGCAAAACTCCCCCGAATACGTAAGCTCGACGACGCTCCCGCCATCCCCGAAGTATTGGTGACATTTACCCCCGCTGCTCTACCGGCCAAAGAATTGGAAAGATTTGAACTGGGGATGTTTTTTAACTGTTCTGCATTGACGGTAGCGACCGAACCGGTGATATTTCCTTTCCGCTGCTTACCATAGCCAATGATCACGACCTCTTCAAGTGCTTGATCACTCGATACCATGACCACGTTCACATTACCTGTGGAAACGGCCACCTCCTGTTTTGTAAACCCTTGGTAGTTCACGACCAAAACATCACCACGCTTTGCTCGAATAGAAAAAATACCTTGTTGATTGGAGGACGCTTGAACGGATGTTCCTTTGACGGTGATGGTGGCGCCGGCTAATACCTGACCTTTCTCATCTTTGACGACCCCTGTGACCTGATCTTGAGCTGCAATAGCATTAGTCGGCTCCAGATTCAGCCCGTAAGAATCGGGCTGATTAAACAGCAGGCAGAGCCCCAAAAGGCTAATGGGTCTTGCCTTTCCATGAAGAAAAAAATTTCTCATCATAATTACAAATTGGTTTAAAATAATAAAGAACCTGTAGGTTCAACTTTGGTTTATTTATTTTCACTGATTTCTTTTTATAAAAAACAGTAAAAGTGGATTAGATTGTCTATTAAATTTAGAAAACAAAATCTTATTAACGAAACTAATATGATTTTTTAATCCAAAATTCACAGAAACGTTACATCTTTAAAATAGGGAATGGAAATGCCTGACAGCAGTCCCGATCTTCAGGGAGAACACCTAAAAACTGTAGTGAACACAGGGATTTAAAGTGGATTTATATCCCTGTATGAATAATATCTAGGAAATTTTATTTTCAGGCGAGCCGAGTACGATCAATGTAGAGGCTCCGAATGGGACTTAAAAAAATAAGAGCCTAAAACTGTAAGCTGGCATTTAGACAAAAATGTCTTCCGTTATACGTGGGTAGTACAACATAGCTCTTTTTCGAATTTTGTAA
Organism: Sphingobacterium sp.; assembly: GCA_031286695.1. Taxonomy (GTDB): domain Bacteria; phylum Bacteroidota; class Bacteroidia; order Sphingobacteriales; family Sphingobacteriaceae; genus Sphingobacterium. Next base: position 607,814 of record JAITTY010000005.1, read on the forward strand.
TCGACTGTCGACCAAAGGCAATAGCCAATAAGCTATTTTAGTACTTAAGATACCAACCCCAGCTCCCATAACGATATCTGAGAACCAGTGTTTATCATTGTGCATCCGCAGATAACCGGTACCAGCGGCAACAGCATAGCCCGCTATTCCGTACCAAATTGACTCCTGTCTATATTCCTGCCAAAGCAGTTCCGCACCAACAAATGCAGTGGCAGCATGCCCTGAAGGAAAAGAATTGTTCGCTGAACTATCTGGTCGCCAAACAGGAATCGTGGATTTCATAATTTTTACAGTTGAAGTCATGATAATATTGGAAACCGCTGTCGTAAACAAGCGTTGTTTAAGATTATGTTTCGCAGGTACCCCGACCGCATCCAGAACAAAAACTCCGGCAGTTCCAGCAAAACGGGTGAAATCGTCTAATTTAATTTTTTGATTGTTCCCTCTCGAAACGCCGTCTCTAATATCTTCATCTATCCCTTTTAAAAAGGGATTCCCTTTGGCAACAATACCATAGGTGATCAATCCTACAGGAACAGCCAGTTCTTTGTAAGGAATTTTCTTAAAAAAATGAGATCCGCTGCTCGAATCCGAAGGTTGTTCCGACAAGATCTGTGCAAACGAGGCAACAGGTAATACAAAAAGTAAAACCAGCATACAATAAAAAACCAGCTGTTTCCTGTAATCGATCATTTTATTATTTATTTTATCGTGCGCAAAGATAATATTAATTTATCCAGTAAAAGAAGTCGCTAGCCCCCGTTCATTAACATACCAAACACCTTTTCCAATCACCGATCGCAGGCGATCAACTTCCGCTATAGGTTGAATAGCCATGGGGTGAAAGCGTAAATAATCAGACATCCCACCTAAAATTGCAGTTTTCATTTCGATATTTGTGCTATTCATACCCAAATAGCCCTTTTTTTCCCAAAACTATACACGGTGCTGATTTGGCCAGGGCTTACCCTTACCTGTTTCACATAACAATTTCAAACTTCGAAGAAAAGCACCCCAGGTGTAGCTGCATTCTGCAAACATTGCGGAGTAGGCTTCCCAATCGTCGTGCTGAAAGAGCAATAAAGTACCCCAGCTACTACTCCCCTGCTCAAACTGTCCTTGCATTTCAGGGTAGATGGACAATAAAGTTTCCTGATCACCATACAAAAGTTCAAAAGAAATTAAAGTTCCAATCCATTCATCTGCTCCCGCAACACAAAACCATTTAACCGTTTGAAAGGGCTCAAGCTCTTTGATTTCCATGGCTTTGAAATAGCCGTTCCCAAAAGTAAATCGTGAGACTGTCCCATTCTCTGCCTTTGCGATAGTAAATGGGGTCCACCACGACGATAAACCTTCTTGCGTACTAATAGCTCGATAAACAACCTCTTTGGCTGCACAAATCCATACAGTATGACGAATATTAGGCATAAGCACACATTTTATCTTTATAACAAACAAGAAGAAAAAAGTCCGCTGTTTCATGCACTTAAGTGAACAGCGGACTTTAGGTTCAACTTTTATAAATCATCAAAATCCGATGGTAACCCCATTTGCAATGACCGCATCTTTTTTCACAACAACAATACCATCACATATCATGTGGGTCTCAAAGTCGCCATCATTCAGACCCGGTCCACCGATGATGCGGACATCGTCTCCGATACGACAGTTCTTATCCAGGATTGCATTTTCAATATAACAGCGTTTTCCAACACCTACCGGTGGTGGCTTTTGTGTACTTCCCAATTCAAGCACCTCTTCCAATTGCTCATAGTAATCTGTCCCCATCATATAAGTCGATTTAATAACTGTTCCTTCTCCAATGCGGGAACGGATTCCAATTACAGATCGCTCCAGTTTATCTCCATTTAAAATACAACCATCGGCAATCACTGTATTGTTTAAGGTTGTTCCCGAAATTTTCGAAGGTGGAAGCATCCGCGCCCGTGTATACACTGTTTCATTAAACAAATTGAAATCCGGAATATCATCGGTTAATCCAATATTTGCATCAAAAAAAGACTTGATTGTCCCGATATCGGTCCAATAGCCATCAAATTGATAACTTAACACGCGAAGTGCTTCAATGGCATCCGGTATAATTTCCTTGCCAAAATCCATTCCTGGATTTGCAATTAGAAGGTTACGCAATATGTTTTTTGAAAAAACATAAATCCCCATGGATGCCAAATAATGCCGCCCCTGTTTGTGCAGATCTTCTGAGACCTCAGAAGTCCAGTTTAACACTTCTTCTTTATCGGGTTTTTCGACAAAAGCTGTAATCTCGTTGGCTTCATTGGCTTTTAAAATACCAAATCCAGTCGCATCTTTGCCATTCACAGGTATGGTTGCAATGGTAACATCCCCCCCATTGTCTACATGGAAATCAATAAGCTTTGAATAATCCATCTGATAAAGCTGATCACCAGATAACACCAGAATGTAATCATAATCTACATTAAGCAGATGTTTCTGTGTACGTCTGACAGCATCGGCTGTTCCTTCAAACCAGCGATCGCCCTCATTTGTCTGTTCCGCAGCCAGAATGTCAACAAAGCCCTTACTAAAAATGCTAAAATTGTAAGAATTTTTGATGTGTGTGTTCAAAGAGGCTGAATTGAACTGCGTTAATACGAAGATCTTGTTATAGCCAGAATTCAAACAGTTCGAAATCGGAATATCTACCAAACGATATTTTCCAGCTATAGGTACTGCTGGTTTCGAACGTTGTTGTGTCAATGGGAAAAGGCGCGACCCTCGACCTCCTCCCAATACAAGGGAAACTACTTTGTGTATCATACCTCAATCCATTAATTGGTTATAAAATTGTTATCGTCAAGAATAAGGACCTGATCAGGTTTACGCTTGGGATCCTTTAAATTCAGGTTTAAGAATCCTTATTAAATTAGCAATTTTCCTGTAAAGAAGCAAATACCAATTTTGACCATTGATTCTTCTTACAATAAAAGTAATTCCCAAAAAACGAACAACAACGTTCTTAACCTTAACCGATTAAAAGACGATGATTACAAGCCAGTATCTCCAATAGATTTAATATCCAAATAGACCACTGAATATAAAAAGGCAGTAGATATAGCCAACAAGTAATAGATTAACACCAATTTGCGGATATTTCTTTTGCGTAAATAACCATACGATTTCTATAAAGGCATAAATGGACAGCGGTACCGCAAGACTGACTGTCATAAAATAAAGTAAATATCCGGCCCCCAAACCATCATTTTGTTGCTTAAGGATCACATATGGGGCAATAAGTAGCAGGAAGGCGATACAGACTACAGAAAACCGGATAAAAAAATGTCGCTTTAATTTCTTATCGCTTTTAAGAGGTTTATACACAAATAGTGATGAGCCTGTTATATATATAGCTAACAGCAAATAACCGATATATTGATGGGCTTCCTCCAAGCCGTTCCAATCTTGATTAGCGTAAGCAAGACCAACAATTAGAAATAAAACAATAAATAAGACTACTTTAATATAATTCATTTAAAAACATCAGGGTATTGTCCCTGCTAAACTATTTGAACGCTATAAATTTTAATATCGTATGTATCCAACCGAATTCAATAATTCCCTGCCCAACAGTAGCTTTCCCCACTAAAATCTGACAGCAAAGTTCACAGCTTCAAAAGCACTTTATTAAACCATGGATTTAGGAAATCCACTTAAATCTGGATACCAGCGGTAAAAATAGCTATTTAATCAAATAATAAACTGCAAATAATAAAGGCATTCATTAAATTTCTTTTATCACTCAAAATTCAAAATTTATACCAAATCACTTTATAATTTGTATTCCAAATTCGACGATCATACAATGAAGAGCGTTAATTTTAGCCACTATTGCTGTGGAGATATTTGTTTAATATAAGCCAAACATAAAGGTATGTGCTATTTTAAAGTAACTCTAGTTTGTCCAATAGCCATGTTACTATTGATGCTTTTTAATCTGGTAAATGCACAGACAGCCAGTAATTTGGATTATTTCATCAAAAATGCCCAGCTAAATAGCCCTCTATTGACAGACTACAATAACCAAATTCTTTCCACACGCATTGATAGCCTAAAATTAAGAGCTACCTATGGATTTATTGTCACTGCTGAAGGTAATGCCAACTATGCTCCCAGTAGTAAAGGCTGGGGCTATGACAACGCATTAACGAATGGTCAATCCGTCTTTGCTGGCGTCCGTGTATCGAGAGAATTTATCACACGGAATAATCTCGCCACAAGACTCAATGCTTATAAAAGTAGTATCGCTCAAGTTGCAACGCAAAAAGACATTGCAGTTCAAACATTAAACAGACAGATTACAGATCAATACATCGCTACTTATACCAGTCAAAAGCACATGGACCTGAGTAATGAAATCATTGCTTTACTTGCTAAAGAAGATTTAATACTACGAAAATTGACACAGAATGCAGCTTTTAAACAAACTGATTATCTTTCTTTTAAAGTTACCTTGCAACAAAATCAGCTCGCATTACAACAACAAACTGCAGATTGGCAAAATAACTATGCCTTGCTCAATTATTTGTCGGGAATTATCGACACCAGTTTTCATGAACTTAATCCTCCGGATATGGGAGAAATATCCCTTTTTCCCGATTTTAAAGAAAGTGTGTATACAACATCCTTTCAAGCTGACAGTACAAAACTGGCTAATGATGCAAAAGTTATTACATATGATTATAAGCCAAAAGTCAATGCCTTTTCCGATGGGGGCTATCAATCATCGTTCACCCATACCCCATTTAAAAATTTTGGTGCTAGTATTGGTATTTCTGTCTCCTTACCGATTTATAACGGGCATCAGAAACAACTCCTATTACAGCAAAATGGCCTTGCCTTACAAAGCCGAAAAAAATACCTGGAACAAACGCAGCATCAGTATCAACAGGAGGTATTTAATCTACAAAATCAGGTTAAACAGTATAATAGCATGTTAGGGACGGCAACCCAGCAAATTGAATATGCGGCGACCTTGGTTGCGGCCAATGCTAAACAGTTGCCCACTGGAGATGTGAAAATGGTGGATTTCATTCTGTCGATTAATAATCTTCTCAACCTAAAAGCAAATATCATTCAATATAACAATGCATTGTATTCACTTAAAAATCAGATGAAATATCTCATCATTCAATAATTATGAAACTTCTCATCGCCATAGTAATAAGCTCTTATTTGCTACTTTCTTGTCGTTCAGAAAATAATGAAACGGCTAACTCGTCTGATCTAATCACAAAACCAGCAACAGAAGTCGACATTGCATTCCCTTCAGATACAGCCAAGCTCGCCAATATCATTACACTCAATGCAACAGCATCCTATTTACTAAAGTCAGATGTAAAAGCCAATACCAATGGGTATATCACAAAAATAACGATCAAAATGGCTGATCCAGTCAGCAAGGGAATGCTGCTATTTGCTTTAGAAACAAAAGAAGCCCGGGCTCTGGGCAATACAATCAATAAATTGGATCAGTCGTTTCATTTCAACGGCAACGCAAATGTAATAAGTCCAGCAACAGGTTATGTCGCTATGCTTAATCACCAAATCGGTGACTACGTTCAAGATGGTGAGATTTTGGCAACGATAACCGATGCAAATAGTTTCGGCTTTGTGGTCGACGTCCCATACGAATACCTTCAGATTGTGAAAAATAAAAAAGTATTGCCGATTACCTTACCAGATGGTATTGTTCTACAAGGTACCATTGCCAAAGTTATGCCTACTGTCGATGCAATCTCACAAACGGTAAAAATTTTATTGAAAGTCTCCGCCAATGACATCCCCGAGAATCTTATCGGTACGATTAGCTTCTCAAAAAATTTAGATTATGGACTTTCTGTCCCCAAGATGGCGGTATTGAGTGACGAAGGGCAGACTTCCTTCTGGGTAATGAAACTGATTAACGATTCCACGGCCGTAAAAACAATAATTGAGAAAGGTATCGAAACGGATAAATTCATTCAGGTAAAATCGGGCGATTTAACAACAAAGGACCCCGTGTTAATATCAGGAAATTTCGGATTGAGCGATACAGCTGCAGTACATATCGCAAAATCTAAAAAACGGTAAAACTTACAATCTTGGATTCCTCAAAATCATTTTCTCATGAAAAAGACCTTTTTTGTCACTTTTAAAGTTCCACTGCTCGTCACCATACTTCTTATCATCATGGGCGGTATATATGCATATTCCAAGATCCATGCTGCACTATTCCCAGAGATCACTTTCCCAAAAATAAAAATTATAGCAGATGCCGGGCAACAGCCCATTGACCAGATGACTGTTGGTGTAACCAAAATACTGGAAGATGCAATCAAAAAAGTACCCGATTTGCAATTACTCAAAAGCACAACAAGTAGAGGAAGTTGCGAAATATCGGCTTTCATGTCCTGGGATATGAATATTGATCTCGCCAAACAACAAATAGAAAGTAGCATCAACCAGATACGAAATCAATTACCTAATGATATAAACATTACGGTGGAGAAAATGAATCCTGCTATTTTACCCGTCATCGGATATTCATTAAACTCAAATGCGCTCGATCCAATCGAACTAAAGCAACTCGCATTATATACCATTAAACCATTTCTTTCACAAGTCCCCGGGGTCAGTGAGGTACGTATTATCGGCGGTCAGGACAAAGAATATCGAGTATTGATGAACCAGCAGGTCATGGCCCGGCTGGGCATCACTTCCAGCAAAATAGAGCAGGCTATCAATAGTACAAATTTTATCAAATCCAATGGCTACTCTGCGGATTTCCGCTTTCTATATCTCACGTTGACCGATGCTCAAATACGCAACGAAGCACAATTGCAAAATTTGGTTATCAGCAACGATGGCAATCGTATCGTTAAGTTAGGCGATATTGCCCAAATTATGGTACACCAAGCCAAGCAGTACATTAAAGTAAATGCGAATGGTCAGGAAAGTATTTTACTTGCCGTTGTTCAACAACCTAACGCCAATGTCGTCAATTTGACCGCCGCAATGGAGGCGAAAATTAGTGAGTTGCAAAAAACATTACCAAAAGACCTTACATTAAAACCTTACTATGTTCAGGCAGATTTTGTGAAAGATTCAATAAAAAGTGTAACAGATGCCTTATGGATTGGACTATTATTGGCAATTGCCGTAGCAGTTGTTTTCTTGCGCTCCTGGAAAGCAAGCCTCGTAATACTAATAACTATTCCGATAACACTGGCGCTTACGATTTTATTGCTTTACACGATGGGGCAAACCTTTAATATCATGACATTAGGAGCCATAGCAGCAGCCATTGGACTTATTATCGATGACGCCATTGTCGTTGTGGAGCAAATACACCGTACACACGAAGAACATCCGGAAGAAACGGCTACGACACTGGTGCAAAAAGCCATAAATTATTTGCTAAAAGCCATGATCGGGTCGTCACTGAGTACCATCGTGATATTTCTGCCATTTATGTTAATGAGTGGCGTAGCGGGAGCTTACTTCAAGGTTATGACAGATACCATGATCTTAACACTCCTATGTTCTTTTTTTGCGAGCTCAGTTTTACTTCCTGTAATTTATCTTTTTTTTTCGTCCCAGAAAAAAGGCGCGCGGCCTTCCCCACATCATGATGTTAAAGAACGTAAATGGGTAGGATTTTTTCTAGAACATTCTTGGCTAAGCTATTCCTTCATAATCCTTTTAATACTTTGCACAATTGTCATTCTCCCAAAGATCAGTACCGGTTTTTTACCCGAAATGGATGAAGGCAGTATCGTTCTCGATTATAACTCTCCTCCCGGGACCTCGTTGGAAGAAACAGACAGGGAATTAAAACAAGTTGAAAAAATAATCACCTCCATACCTGAAGTCGAAGCCTATAGCCGAAGAACAGGAACGCAAATGGGCTTTTTTATAACGGAACCCAATCGAGGCGATTACCTTATTCAATTAAAAAAACAGCGCAACAAAACAACCAATGAAGTCACAGATGAAATACGAAATCGCATTGACGCATCAGGACTGCCATTGACTGTAGACTTTGGACAAGTTATCGGTGATATGCTGGGTGATCTAATGAGCAGTGTCCAGCCTATAGAAATCAAAATCTTTGGAACAGACCAAAAAACAATTCAAGTTTACGCTAAAAAAATTGCTGAAATCGTACAAAAAGTCAATGGTACTGCCGATGTGTTTGATGGTATTATAATCGCTGGCCCGTCAATTATCGTCAATCCCAAATTTCCAGTGCTGGCGCAGTACAATATCTCACTCGCCGATTTTCAAAGCCAGTTGCAGGCCAACTTAGATGGAAATGTTGTGGGCAACATCTTTGATAAAGTACAATACACGCCAATCCGTCTACTTTACAATTCACGCACCAACCAATCTCTCAGCGACATCAACAACAGCATGATTGCCCTCCCAAATGGCATACTAAAGCCGTTGAGCGAATTTGCCAATGTTACAGTCACAGCTGGAACAGCAGAGATCAATAGAGAAGACCTTCAGTCATTAGGTATTGTGACCGCGCGATTGGACAATGGGGATCTTGGCGGAACCATCCAGTCAATCCGGCAGCAAATCGATCAACAGATCAAATTGCCAACGGGTTATTCCATAGTCTATGGCGGAGCCTATGCCGAACAGCAACAGTCTTTTGGCGAGTTATTGACAATTTTGCTCGTCTCCTGTTTATTGGTTTTTGCCGTTATGCTATTTCTATTTAGAAATTTTTTGCTTGCTCTTATCATCTTATTTATTTCAACATTGGGCATTTCCGGTGGGATTATACTCCTTTACCTCAGCAATACTCCGCTCAATGTCGGCAGCTATACCGGCCTTATTATGATGGTCGGAATAATTGGGGAAAATGCTATTTTCACTTATCTGCAATTTCACGAAACCTTGGCGACCAAAACAAAAACACAGTCAATAATTTACGCGATCAGTACACGGCTTCGGCCTAAACTCATGACTGCTATCGGTGCCATCATTGCACTTATGCCGCTGGCCCTCGGCATCGGTACAGGCGCGCAGATGCATCAGCCACTGGCCATAGCTGTGATAGGCGGATTTATTGTTGCTTTACCGCTATTGCTTATCGTTTTCCCAACGTTACTGAATAAAATCAAATTTCAACATGACGTATAAAATAGAGCTATTTATCTTACTTTCCTAATTTAGTTACCCTTATATGACCAGGCTTTCATCAAAAAAGAAGGTGATTTTGACGTAATATTTAAGTAAATTGCCAATGGACATCGAATAAAAAAATTGATATGAATTCTTCACTGCTGGATGGAAACTATTGGGATGATCGTTATAAAAACAAAGAAACGGGTTGGGATATTGGATACCCAGCCCCTGCAATTGTTAGCTACGCTGAAGAATACATTGCCAAAAATGCGTCTATTTTAATTCCCGGCTGTGGTAATGCGCATGAGGCGAGGGCTCTTCTCGATAAAGGATTCAGTCAAATTACATTACTTGATATCGCACCTACCTTGGTTGAAAAAGTCAGCAAAGAATTCGCTGGCAGCCCTCATCTCCAAATTGTATGTCAAGATTTTTTTCGGCACCAGGGCCAATACGACTACATTATTGAACAGACCTTTTTTTGTGCACTCAATCCGTCATTACGCTGTAACTATGTACAGCAAATGCACACCCTGCTTAAGCCTAATGGTATCCTTACAGGATTATTATTTAAACGGGAATTCGCTCAACAGGGGCCTCCTTTCGGTGGAAATCAAGCGGAATATCAGCAGCTATTCGAATCTCAGTTTGACATTTTACAGTTGACAGATTCTATCAATAGCATTCCACAGAGACAAGGGAACGAACTATTTTTTGAACTACGGAAAAAATAGCAGCCTATGCCCGAGGCATGACCTGATAGGTTGGATCTTCCATGATATTGACCACCACAATACCCGCGGCATTTTTCAACAAGGAGCGACAGTCCTCACTGAGATGCCAAAGTTCTATTTTCTTCCCTTGTGCAGCATAGCGCTCGGTAATTTTGTTAAGCGCATCCACAGCAGACATATCTGCAACCCGGCTTTCCTTAAAATCTAAAATAACCCGTTCGGGGTCTTCTAAAACATCAAATTTATCCAAAAAATTAGCTGTGGATCCGAAGAAAAGTGGGCCGTAGATTTCATAATGCTTAACACCGTCGGAATCCATGTATTTTCTTGCCCGAATACGTTTTGCATTATCCCATGCAAATACGAGTGCAGCTATTACCACACCAACAAGCACAGCAAGTGCCAAATTATGGAGGGCAACCGTAATTCCTGCAACAAGCATCCCAACAAAAATATCGGATTTCGGAAATTTATTGACAATACGTAAGCTCACCCATTGGAAAGTGCCGATCGCCACCATCATCATCACTCCCACCAGTGCAGCCATGGGAATCTGCTCAATAAAAGGCGCGCCAACCAAAATAATCAAAAGGATTGTTATTGCACCAATAAACGAGGAAAGCCTTGTCCGTGCACCAGCATTTAAATTGACGAGTGTTTGAGCAACCATGGCACAACCGCCCATGCCTCCAAAAAAGCCATTGATTGTATTTGCTACACCTTGTGCCATGGATTCACGGTTCGCATTTCCTTTAGTCGCCGTTATTTCATCGACCATATTAAGTGTCAAAAGCGACTCCACAAGTCCTACTCCTGCCATCACCAATGAATACGGAAAAATCAGCTGCAATGTTTCCCAATTCCAAGGGACCATAGGCACATGTAAATGTGGTAAAGTTCCACTGACAGAAGCAATATCTACGACTTTCTTCGTTGGAATACCCAATAGCGATACTAAACCAAACACGATCAAAATAGCCACCAACGAGGCGGGAACGGCCTTTGTGATACGTGGAAATCCGATCACGATCAGCATTGTCAACAAAGTCAGTCCACCCATGATGTACAAAGTGGTTCCCGACATCCATTCCATCCCCTGTCCGGTATTCACTTTAAATTGGACCACCTGAGCCATAAATATGATAATGGCCAATCCATTCAAAAAACCATACATAACAGGCTGGGGAATTAAGCGCACAAATTTGCCCCATTTAAAGAGTCCTACCAAAAATTGCAAGAGGCCAGCCAATACGACTGCGGCAAAGAGATAATCGATTCCATGGCTTGCTGCAAGTGCCATCAAAACTACCACGGTGGCTCCCGCACCGCCCGAGACCATTCCAGGCCTACCGCCCAAAACGGAAGTAACTAAACCCATTAAAAATGCAGCATAAAGTCCTGTCAAGGGTGGTAGTCCAGCCAAGATCGCGAACGAAAGCGATTCTGGAATCATGGTCATTGCAACTGTTAATCCCGCAAACAATTCGTTCTTAAGATTAACCGATTTTATATTGAATATGTCAAAAGTGTTGTTCATTTCGAGATTACTTGAACGCGATAAAGTGCAGCAAAGGTACTAATCACACAAACACTTTTACCCTATATTTGTTATTCTTTACAAATTTTATCGCAAAACAGTATGTTCATTTCGATCAAAAAACGCATTACCCCACATCATTATAGCCTCTTTCTATTTGCCTGTTTGTTGCTTGCGCAGCTAGGATGTGTCGGGAGTAGCAAGGCAGCATTTCTTCTAGATAGAGATTCGCTAAGGACTTCAGATAGCCCATTTCGATCGAAACCTGCCGAAAAGTATACCTTGTCCCACTACGGGCAGCCCCAAGCATGGAACAAGCACCCTATCGATATCAAACAAACAGACAGCCTATTCGACTACCAAAAAAAGAATTTCTTGAGAGCAGGAATTGAATGGTTTTCCATCCAGGCCATTCCAGCCTCAGTCAATTACTTCATCCGAAAAGATCCTGTTTCCCATATTTCTTTTAAAAACTTTTTTAGCCATTTAAAGTTATCAGCGTGGACCTGGGACGATAATCTTTTTGCAACAAACCAAATGGCGCACCCTTATCACGGTCAGTTTTATTTCAATTCGTTTCGATCCAACAACTATAGTTTTCTGCAATCAACAGCGGCAACCGTTGCAGGTAGCTATATCTGGGAAACTGCAGGTGAAACAGAACCGCCTTCTATCAACGATATCATCAACACAAGCTTTGGCGGTACAATTTTAGGTGAAATGACCCATAGACTATCGCATCATATTCTTTCCCGTCCGAGTCTGACCAAAGGGCAGCGCAATAAAAAAGAGCTATTGGCCATGCTGGTCAATCCGATAAATGGACTCAACCGACTTCTCGATGGACGCTGGGGCGATAAGGTCAAAGGTGCCGTTATCGACAGTTCTTTGGTGCACACCGAAGTTGAATTGGGACTAAGACGCTTTGACGCCAAGGAACACGACATATTAAATAAAGGAAAAAATGACATATATGCACGTATCAAATTGATTTACACCAATGATGATTTGGACAAAAAGAAACCATTTGATGACTTCTTCCTCAACCTGGAACTTGGATCAGATGACAGTTCCATCGTCAATGCGGTCAATGTTTATGCTTCGCTATATGGCAACCGTATTCTATCCAATTTAACAGGACGCCATCGTGGTATCGTGTCTGCTCATTTCGATTTCTTACGTAATGAAGCTTTTTACTATGGATCGCAGAGTATCAACTATAATGTCTTTTCCAATTTCAATATCGGCAGCCGTACCAAGCTGACAACGATTCTTGGTGGCGGTCCAGTGGTATTGGCCGCTGTCCCCGATCCCTATCTCCATTTTGGTGAAAGCCGCACCTACGACTATGGTCCTGGAGCGGATGTTCGAGTTTCAGCCACTTTGAGCACATTAAACCGCTTTAAATTTGGTGTAGACTATCGTGGTGGGTATTTTGTAACGATCAGCGGCAACAAGTCCCATCATTTTCTACATACGGCATCCACGAGCGCTTCCATGCGTATCTGGAAAAACTTTGGTGTCAACCTTTACTCCGGATACTTCAGATTGGAAGGTCATTATCAAGACCATAACAATGTGAATAAAGACTATCCTTTTGTCCGGATAGCACTCGCCTACAACTCGGAATACTAACTAATAAAAAAGGCTTAACGTATCGAGTTAAGCCTTTTTTATTAGTTAGTCCAATATTTCTTTAACGCCTCTTTCAATCGAGGATCGTAACCGTAGATATCAGGATACGTAACAATTTTTCCGTCGTCATCCAACCAGGTTGTATAATAGTTGATATAAACTGGCATCTGGCGTTTTAGTGTTACCCAACGCGACTTCGATATCGAATCTGTCGTAATTTCCTTTGCAATTTTTTCGGCCTGCTTTTCATTATTAACAAGGTAAGATGCCAGATCAACAGGTTTTTCCACCCGCACACAGCCGTGGCTTACAGCGCGATTGCTTTGTCCAAACATTTGTTTTGCAGGTGTGTCGTGCAGATAAATAGAATATGGGTTCTCAAACAGAAACTTCACATTCCCTAATGAATTATCCGAACCGGGATTCTGTTTAAAACGGAAATTTTCGACAGAATCCGAATTCCAATTGACCGTTGCAGGATCCACTTGTTTACCTTTGTAATAAGCAACCATATTGCGCGATGCCAAATAGTTTGGATTATTTCGGACACTTGCCAACAACTCTTTTTTAACGATACTATTTGGGATGTTCCATACAGGATTCACTTGCATGGCATCCAACATGCCCTGCATAACCGGAGTTTCATGGTTCTCGCCTTTTCGTGTATAGGCAGGATTTTCTGTTTCACCCACACATACATTCATCAATTGGCTTGTCTTTCCGTCTTCCATAATATGCAGCCGTTGTTCAGGGATATTTACAAAGACATATTTTTCTGGAAAATCCTCTCCCATCCAACGCAATTTTTCCAATACCATTAGAACCTGGCTCCGTTGCGCACTAGATAGATTTCCGTTTTGCAGCAGATCCTGAAATTTACCATAGTATTGGTTTTTAGGTTGGATATCTGTCAAAACAGCTCCAATTTTCACACTGTCCAACAAGTGTACAACTTTACTATAGTTCATACGCTTTTGAGGGACAAAATATCGTCCATAAAGACGCTTAGGATTAACAACACCATATTTTAGGCTGCTTACATAAGCTACAAGCCCATCAGTACTCAATAAGTCAAGCTTCGCCAATAAGGGATAAACTTCGGCAACATCTTTGCTTTTCAGTTTTCGAAGCGAAGATAATGTTTCCTTAATCGCAGTTGTATGGAAATAACTAGCTCGAATACCATGCGCATCACTCCGCTCAAAATAAGTTAACATGGTGTCAATACTACCATCAAAGAGGTGTTCGGCAATTAAAGTCATCCCTTCAGTAGAATCAGATAATTCCTTCATCCAGCTTGGATTAACCAGTTGGGATTTTTCTTTGCCATACACTTCATGGAAAACTTTTACATAGGCTGCTGTGTCAAAATCCTTATAGGACTTATTTTCAAACCCCTTCGCCAAAACGTCGCCATAAGTCGGAGGATTATCCTTACAAGAAAAAAATACTACTGAAACAAATGAAATAAAAACTAAAAATCGTAACATATTACAAATCGTGAAAAAGAAATGGCTTCGCAATAATGAAGCCATTTTCTGAGGACAAAGATAAATAATTCTTATTGTCTAAAGAATCTTACCTGTCATTGAATCACTACAGAATCAATCACTGTATTTTTTTAGGAAATCTTCGAGCAATTCCACCATCTCGGTATTCCCCAAAAATGCCGCAGAACGCTGATGTAAAGTTTTGGGTTCAATAGTTAAAATACGTTGGGATCCATTGGAAGCTTTGCCTCCAGCTTGTTCGATGATAAAGGCAATAGGGTTACATTCATACATCAATCTAAGTTTCCCATTTGGGTGAGCAGAAGTCGTTGGATAAAGAAATATTCCACCCTTGAGTAGATTGCGGTGAATATCGGCCACCATTGAACCAATATAGCGCGACGCATACGGACGTTGTGTTGCACTATCTTCCATTTGGCAATATTTGATATATTGCTTGACGCCGTTTGGAAATTTGGAATAATTTCCCTCGTTAATCGAATAAATTTGGCCCGAAGCCGGAATTTTCATATCAGGATGAGATAAACAAAATTCACCGATAGAAGGGTCCAATGTGAAGCCATTTACCCCCTTTCCCGTCGTGTATACCAACATTGTTGAACTTCCGTAGATCACATAACCAGCGGCGACCTGTTTCGTGCCATGCTGTAAAATATCATTGCTGTTACAAGAGACACCTGTATCAGAAATTCGTCGATAAATGGAAAAAATCGTTCCTACAGATACGTTGACATCGATATTGCTTGAACCGTCCAACGGGTCAATACAGACAATATATTTGGCGTTTTTGGAAACCCCTGATTGGATATAAACCGGATTTTCATGTTCTTCAGACGCAACCACACAGCACTCGCCTCCACTTTGAAGCGCTTTAATAAACTGTTCATCAGCGTAAACATCCAGTTTCTTTTGTCCCTCCCCCTGCACATTGACCTGTCCTGCGTCGCCTAAAATATCAACTAATCCGGCCTTATTAACCTCCCTATTTACAATCTTTGCCGCGATTCCAATATCGCGTAATAGACGGGAGAGCTCCCCTTTGGCATACGGAAAATCGGCCTGTTTTTCAATGATAAATTGACCTAGTGTAGTTATACCACTCATAATGTTGTTTTATTGGATATTTGTTGCACAAAGCTAAAAAAGTTAAACAAACTTTAGCAAATACATCCTTCTCATATTTAGCATTTTAGCAAACTAAATACGCAATCGATTGCGCCAAATTTTAAAAACTATTCTTTGCTAAAACGATTATTAGCTATTAAAAAAATAATAAAAGCCTAAAAGCACTGGATAAATTTCAAATAACAACTAGGAGAAAAAAAACAAAAAATGCTAAGTATTTGGTAATTTTGGCTAAATATTTTGATACAATGCAACAACTTTTACAACTTATCGAAAAGGAAAAATTAGGCAATCAGCTGGCAAAACAACACACCTTGATCATCGACGATAAACAGGTCGTTCATGGCGCCCTATTCATCATAAAAACTGCTCGAAAAACATTTAAGCTGATGATCCCTGCTCCTTTTCACGAAGAAATCCTGAAAAATAACGTAACGGTCAGTACCTTGATCAAACACCCGCAAGTGATGCTTTTATCTTAATTTCAGAGATATCCACGTTCCTGCTTATCCCATAAGCAAACAAAATGGGCCGCGATTTTGTTTATCATAGCGTGATTTGGGTAGAATTCTTTTGACATCACTTTCCGTCATCTAAAGGTGATAAAACCAGTTCTGTCGACACGATAGACGCCTACCGAAAAGACAGATTATTAAGGGGAAATTTTACAAGAAATTCGGATAATAGTGTAAAATTCCTTCCAATATAACCTTTAGCTTTATTCAACAAAGACAACGCTATGCAACACCACTATAAACTTTCTGGCATGTCCTGCGATGGATGTAGAACAACGATCGAACAGAAATTGAACGAGCTCCCTGGAGTACATGCCACTGTCACTCTGGATCCACCTGCCATGACAATAGCCGCTCAGAACCATATTCCGCTACAACAATTACAGGAAATAATATCCACATTGGGGCCATATCAGGTCAGCGAATCAGATGAGCATCCTATTGATACACCATCCGGTCTATCCTTGGCGGAGCAAACCGCTGATAAATACGGCTGTCCTATGCATTGCGAAGGCGACAAGCTTTATGACTCACCAGGAAACTGCCCTGTATGTGGGATGCATTTGGTGAAACACGATTCAGCCTCACACAGCGATCGAGAACATCAACATGACCCGCCCATTCAGTCAAATACAACAGTTCCTTCACCCCATAGTCACGTCAACAACCATCATAATACTACAAATCAATCAAAGACAGCATCTCTGGCTGGCAAAACAATTGACAGCACATCTTTGGATAAATACTATTGCCCTATGCATTGTGAGGGCGACAAACTTTATAACGAACCTGGAAACTGCCCTGTATGCGGCATGAACCTGGAAAAGGTCCCCATGTTAAAGACAGACCTTCAATATACCTGCCCCATGCATCCGGAGATTGTGCAAGATCATCCGGGAAATTGTCCCATATGCGGCATGGACCTGGTCCCTATAGCCAATGGAAATGACGAGGCAGACGATCAGACCTATCGTGATCTGCGTATGAAATTATGGGTTTCTTTGCTATTTACGGTTCCTATATTTGTACTTTCCATGGGCGAAATGCTTCCGGGCAATCCAATAGGCAAAATTATTCCTCCAAGTTGGTCGGGATGGGTACAGCTGGTGCTATCTTTACCAGTTGTTTTCTATACCTGCTGGTCTTTTTTTCAACGGGGTTGGATATCTTTCAAAACCTGGCGGCTTAATATGTTTAGTCTGATTGCACTTGGTGCTGGAGCTGCGTTTGTCTATAGTTTGGTTGGCCTATTTTTTCCGCAGATCTTTCCTGCAGAATTAAAAAATCATCATGGTTACATTGCGCTTTACTTCGAGTCTGTTACCGTTATTCTAACACTGGTATTGTTAGGCCAAGTAATGGAAGCTAAAGCACATTCCAAAACTAATTCAGCAATCAAAGAGCTGATTAAATTGAGTCCTTCGGAAGCCACCCGCGTAGAAAATGGAATCGATAAAAAAATTGGTATCGATCAAATCCAGCTAGGAGATATACTCAAAGTAAAACCTGGCGACAAAATTCCTGTAGACGGTCAGATTACGGATGGTAACAGCAGTATTGACGAATCCATGCTGACTGGCGAACCCATACCAGTGGAAAAACAACAGGGCGATCATGTCAGTTCGGGAACAATCAATGGCGACCGAAGTTTCCTTATGAAAGCGGAGCGCATTGGTTCAGATACACTCCTGGCTCAGATTATTCAAATGGTCAACGATGCAAGCAGAAGCAAAGCACCCATTCAGCGATTAACAGATAAAGTCTCCGAAATATTTGTTCCGATTGTCATTATCATAGCAATTTTGACATTTTTTACCTGGTGGCTTTGGGCTCCCTCTGCGTCTTTAGCATTCGGTTTTGCCAATGCACTTGCCGTACTTATTGTTGCTTGCCCTTGTGCACTGGGACTCGCTACGCCGATGTCCGTGATGGTTGGCGTCGGTAAAGGTGCGAAACATGGTATCCTCATCAAAGATGCCAGCGCACTGGAAAAAATGAATCAGGTGGATGTGATACTAACAGATAAAACAGGCACCATCACCGAAGGAAAACCCACCGTTGATGATATTCAGCCGAACTCATCCAGCAGCAAAGACGAAATATTGTCTTTGGCCGCCGCGTTAAATGCCAATAGTACACATCCTTTGGGTCATGCTATTATCGAAAGAGCCAAAAAAGAAAATAGTAGCACAGACAGTAAAGTCGTCGATTTCGAAAATGTTGCCGGACAGGGCATAAAGGGAAACATAGCGGGGAATAGTATCGCGCTTGGCAATCAACTGTTGATGGAGTCTATCGGTATAGCAATTCCGCATGACATCAAGCGAATGGCCGAAGATGCGCAATCGAAGGGAAAAACGGTGTCCTTCCTTGCAAAAGGGAATAACTTATTGGGATACTTTAGTATATCAGATCAAATAAAGGCTTCTTCGAAGCGGGCAATTCAATACCTCCTACAGCATCATGTCGATGTGGTTATGCTGACAGGGGACAATATCCATACGGCGAGGGCTGTCGCCGAACAAGTCGGCATCAAACATTTCAAGGCCAATGCGCTGCCCAAAGACAAGTTGCAGGAAATTCACGCATTGCAGCAAAAAGGTCATGTAGTCGCCATGGCCGGCGATGGGATCAATGACGCCCCTGCCCTTGCTCAGGCCGATATTGGCATTGCCATGGGCACCGGTACAGATGTCGCGATACAAAGTGCTTCACTAACTTTATTGAAAGGAGATCTCACTGGAATTGCCAAGGCAAAAGTACTGAGTCACAAACTGCTTCGTAATATTAAGGAAAACCTAGGTTTTGCCTTTGTCTATAATATACTCGGTATTCCATTGGCGGCTGGACTGTTATATCCATCCTTCGGAATACTACTGTCACCGATGATTGCTGCCGCTGCAATGAGTTTCAGTTCAGTTTCGGTTATCTTAAATTCCCTACGCTTAAATCGTGCAAAGATCGACATCGATTAAAAACAGATATTCCCTATATTCGCTGTTATAATAACGACATATAGTTTATAGGAACATGCGTAATATCTTTTTAATCTTAATTACGGTTATCATCACAGTTGTCTGTGTTAAGAATCCGCAATCGGTCCAGCTCAATTTTCTCGGGGCAACACAGATCGCACTATGGAAGCTGCTATTGGCCTTTTTTATTGCCGGGATCGCATTTGTATCCCTACTAAAAATCGGAAAAAAGAAACAGCAGGTGTATGAACAGGAAGATTTGGACGAATCGGGTGAAGAAAACAACGACCAGAAGTCCCAATTATCGGATGAAGACCGAGAATTTCTCTCCTAAAAGAAAAAATAAATCACTAAAAATGAAGCCCTAAAGAGCCAGGACGCATTTTTATCACACAAATACTTGCGCGGAATAGGGATTAACCCTATCTTTGCATCACTTCAAACAAGGAACGGTAGTTCAAAAACAAAGAAGTAAGATTCCGTAGCTCAGCTGGTAGAGCAATACACTTTTAATGTATGGGTCCTGGGTTCGAATCCCAGCGGGATCACTGAGTATCAAACAAAAGCGCACTTATAGTGCGCTTTTGTCGTTTAAGGCCATTTTAACGGCGCTTTTTCATAAAAGTCGTATCAAAATAAAGCAAAATATGTCGATCCTTATGGTGACCAGTTTGGTGACCCAATTTTAAATCCGAAATTGGGTCACCAGATTTCCATAACGACTTGTGTGGCGTGAGTTTTAAGGAAAATCATGTGTTTTTCCGGCAAGGAGCCGGGAAATATTTGATCACCTTTAATGCTTACACAATGAAAAGCAACCAAAAGCTTTTGATCATGTTTTGGCTTAGAAAAGGCAAAACGACAAAAAAGGACGGAACAGCGCCTCTTTACGCCAGAGTAACTATCGACGGCGAACCTGAAGAAATTTCAACCTCAATTAAGATTAGATCTGAGCATTGGGACACGAAAACGAAGCGTCATACCGAACCAACCACGGAAGGCCGAAAAGCCAACCTCGAAATTGCGCAGATAGAAATTGACCTTGACCGCTTTTTTACAGTTCTCCAATCTCAACATGATCGGGTCACACCTTTGATGCTCAAACAAGCGTACATGGAATACAGGCATCCTACAAAAAAAATTGTAGAACCTCCTCCCGTTGATCACACCTTAATTAAGCAATTTGAAAAATTCATAATAAAATTCGAGAAGCAGGTGAAAAAGGGCCATCGGTCTAACGAAACACTGAAACATTGGAGAACGGCCAAAAATAAGACGGAACAGTTCCTGAACCACAGCCTGGAAATTACAGACATTTCTCTTTCAGAAATCAAATATGCTTTCGCAGAAGAATTTCACGACTTCCATACCTTAGATGCAGAAGAAACAATTTCCGACGTTACTGCTAAAGGGTATTTAAAAAAGATCAAACAGATTCTAAAAGGATGCGCAAACAGGGATTTTATTCCTAAAAATCCAATACATGACTATTGTTGTTCAGTAGAAGAAAAAGAAATTGTCCCATTGGAAATGTTTGAGATCCAAAAAATTCTCAATAAAGAACTTCCTATTAACAGACTTTCCGAGGTACGGGACGCTTTTATTTTCCAGATTTTTACAGGATTTGCATTTCAGGATATATACTCCTTGACTCCAGATAATATTGAATTGGTGGGAATTAATGCTGAAAGGTGGCTTATCAAGGATCGAGGAAAGACTGGAGTACTTGAAATGGTACCCATTTTGCCAATTATTGAAGATCTAATTGATAAGTATAAAAATCACCTCTACTGTAGATCCAAGAACGTTTTAATTCCCGTTAATAGCAATGAAAGATATAATGGGTACCTTAAAGAAATAGCAACTATATGTGGTGTAAAAAGGGATTTAAATACACATTTAGCCCGCCATACATTCGCCGATATCATGTTGAATGCAGGCGTACCCCTGGAAGATGTTGGAAGGATGCTTGGACACAAAAGTATCAGGACTACTCAACGTTACTGCCGCATAAGAAAACCAAGAATCAGTGAGAATATGGAATTGGCTAAACAAATTCTCTTTACAGAGACCGGGCAGCTTAGAAAAGTCGGCTAGCTTATATTTGCTTTATACATGTAAATATCCTTTATAAAAATTGGCGATCTCAATATCAGATCGCCAATTTCTATAACTTAACCTATTCCTAAAGAAGAAACTTTAACATGCTTAAGATTAGGCAGCGATTCAAATTTCAAAACCTCTTCTTTAGATATTTTTGAAGGACCCAAAATATTAAGTTCGACTAAATTACTAAGCTGAAAGATGCTTGTCCAATTATTAAAATTGCTAACGTTACTTAATGTAAGACTTGTAATCTTGTAAGCGTTTTCCAGCTGGGGCAAACTAAACAGCTTTTTTGTATCCCCAATTGTTAAATTTTCCAGTGAAGGAATTGATGATAAAAAATCGAATGAAGTTAATCCTTTTGCAAAGTGAATAATTAGCGATTTTAAGCCAGGAAATACCATAGGTAATAGTTCAGGGTGCTTTAGCGTATTATTCACCTTTAAAGTCTTTAAATGCCTGTTTAAACGCATTTCTGAAAGGTCTATCGTCGAAACCTTCAATTCCTTCAAATTAGAAAGCGTATTAACAAAATCTAATTGTCGTTCTCCTGAGATGCCAAATTCTAGCTCCAAGCGCTCGATTGCATCTGCGTTTTGAAGTAGGCGTAAATCAATATCCTTTTTGTAAAACCCCTGTAATGAAAAAGAAATCAGGTTTTTCAGATGCTCAACTCCTTTTAAGGTTTCGAGTCTTTTATCACCAAAAGCCAAAATAGCTAAGTGTCTTAAATGAGGAACCCCATCAAGTATATTCAAATCAGAAATTTGTCCTTCCTTCAGTTCCGCCGATTGTTCCGCAACTAAAACCAATTTAATCGCATCATTTTCTTTTATGAGCCTGGCTACCTGATCAAGTTTTACCCTTGTAATACCACCTTCAATACTTACTGAGATAACTTCAATACCAGGAAATTGCCTGATATCTGCCTCACTTAATTTATTAATGTCTAAGATCATTTCTGTTCCCCCTCTAAAAGCTTTTTATAGTTGGACGTTATCTGCTTAAAGTTTGCTAATATCGGCTCCATTTCCGTTTTCCCATTGGGTAGGTGCAGATAGATATCAAGCAATAATAATTGCCCGTTGTTAGCTTTTAAGGCAAATCCACCCTCGTTTAATTCATTAACCAAATGAATCAATTTTCCATAGCCAATAATCTCGACCTTACATTTGGAAACGGGAACCATATTGTATTCTTTTCTGCTTATATAATTAATCCAATTGGTATGAAATTTTCGAGTTTCCTCCTCTTTTAAATCATATAATGTGGCTGCTGTTTTTTCTGCAGGTAAGAGTTTTTTCATAAATTCAGATCCTTTGCCATCCCGTAGTAAAATGCCCATTTTGGTAAACCACTTTAAGGCTTGCTCTTGAGCAGTTTTGTCATTACTTAAAACTTTACCTTGCTTCCATCCAACAATGTCATACGGTACAGCAGCTGTAAACTTTCCCTGTAACAAACCTTCATTCTTCCATATTTGAGTTTCTTTATACGCTCCAGGAACGTTTAATGTTTCATTGATCGTCACAACTGGTGCTTTACCCTCCGAAATAATTTTAATATCTTGAATCCCACTTTCTAGAATTGCCCCATTTGCATAAAAACTTCTGGGGTGATGCCCAGGACTTCGTTTTTAAGTTTGTGACTTTTCAGGAAAATATTCTATTGTTGGAATCCCTGAATCCGGAATTCAAACCTTACACTGTGGAGGTAGTAGATGTGTTGGAGATATGGCAGTTTCATAGCTATCATAGCAAGCAGATGCCGGAACGTCTTACCGAGATCAAGATGGTTAAAAATGTTGTCGATGAAATTCTGACCGATCTAAAGGTCCTAAAAGCAAAATCACATATTTAAATCGGGTGAACTTGAAAAGAATGCGCCGATTTTTGTAAACGTTGCATTTGGCGATTTTAGTTCACAGAAGCTTTTTGAAAATTGTGGTTTTGTCAGGACTGGCCCCGATGCTCTTCATGACTATAGTTCCAGGACATAAGTGAAACGATAAACAATAGGTTCTATAACTTTCGTCTTTTCCACCGCCAACAGCTTCTGCTTATTGCCAGGCACTGTTTTTTTTTGGAAGGTAAGCTTGTATCTGGCCCATAGATTGGGCCCAATGTTACAATGTCTTTATTAGCCTTATAATGGTATTGGATTTGCTCAGGACTTTGTTTTATCAGGAAATAATCATGGTTATTAACGAGGGCTGTCCTCCAGGCAAGGTATTGTTGAAAATCCTGTGTTTCCACTGTAAAGCCGCATGTAAGTTTGTGCTTACCACTTGTCGTAACATCCGAAGTATAAATAACCACTTTCTCTTTTATAGATGGATTTGAAATATTACGCAAGCTGAACTCGGCATAACCAGAAAAGGCGGGTTGCGGGTCTTTTATCGAAAGTACCAAAAGATACCCTTTAGAAAGCATGGTATCCAAAATAGTTTGTATCTCTTGTGGCTTTTGGAAATAGGAATTGATAGAACTCCAATGTGCCTTCTCAATGTCATGTAAGCTTAAGCTTTGCGCATTAGTCAGAGACATACCGAAAATCGGTAACAAAAGAAATAAAATTACTGTAGGTTTCATAATGAATGGCTTAATTGGTTTAAGAAAATATTCTTTTCATTTGATTTAATATCTGGCTTTATCCATTGAGATTTTGCATCTACGGTGCAGAGATCAGGATAATACGTGGCTATAATATTTTTTTATCGTTATCTGCTGTAATACAGAAATATCGGTATGTATAAAATTACATTATTTTTTGAATAACGCCTGTGAGTCAAACTTGTTTTATCAGAGCAAGAAATTTACGGCGATGGATATAGAATCATATAGCAGGCTGGACTTAAGATTGCTTTTTTTAGTAAACCATAACCATCTTCCGCTTGTTCCAAAATAAAAGGAGGAACTATGCCCTGGTACAATGGGGACTACCCACCATCATATAAAAATCAACCCGTCAAAATCCGGGAAAAAGCTACTGAAATTGCAAACGCATTGCTGGAGGAAGGTATGGAAGAAGGAATTGCTATTGCGACCGGTCTGAAAAGAGCAAGAGAGCATTTCAAGAAAGAAACGGAAAGCAATAAAGGGACGCAACCAAGTAAAAAGTAATTATGCGACCTAAATCATCACCGCTAAAATTTTTAAACAAAACACTATGCCAGAGCTACCTGACCTACAAGTTTTCAGCAAGAACCTTACAAAAATGCTTAAAGGAAAAGTCCTTGAAAGCACAGTAATCCATAACAAACAAAAAATAAAAGTAAGCGAGCAGGGCCACCAATCTTTGGTAGGTAAAAAACTGGTCAAAGTATATAGGGAAGGCAAGCGGCTTTTGTTTGACTTTGGCAAAGACGCTGTGTTATCTCAGCATTTAATGCTACACGGAAAACTGGTGTATTCAGAGGATGAAAATCCAAAATACGCATTGGTATCGCTTAAATTCAAAGGAACTCAAACGCTCTCTCCCCTTTAGCATTTAAAGCTGTGTACGGCTTATGCCATTGCCCGCGTGCATCCTTATAGCCAAATCGCATTTTATTTACGTCCTCTCGATTTTTAATATAAGAAGGAATGAAACCCCATTTCATCTGCACAATATCAAAGTTGCATTTATCCTCTGTCGGTCTTAATACAGCGATCTTTCCATAGGAAAAACCATCATGTAATTCCTGGTCTAAAAAGTCGTAGTTCATTACAGCTTTTTCCAAAGCCATAAGCCGAATAAACTCAGCGCGTGATACTCTTTGTCAATTATAATAACACATTTTACTGCCGGTTTAAATATTCTGACACTAATTTACCAAATTTTTCCGCTTCTTCCTGCCTGCCTTGTGGTACACTGGTCCACAAGTCTCCACCCCAGGTTGAAGCTCTTGTTATTACCAGTGGAGAACGTTTATCGTGGAAAATCAAACGGTAAATCTGCTGATCTTGTACGGTATGCTCCGGCACAATGATTTTTACACCATCTGCTTCAATTTCAAACTTTCCGTTACCGATTGTATTACCCATTATATTTACATTAACTATATACTAATATAATAGATAGTAATTATCATAGCAATAATAGAAAATAAAACTCTATTTAATTTAAATCTAAACAAACAATATGATTATTTATAGTTAATAAAAACATTATATTTGACTTTGCGGAAAAAGCCTTATTAACAAAAAACAAAAAATCTGTACCTATTAAAATATTATGGAAAAAATAAATAGTCTTGAGTCCTTAAAATTAATCCTTGAAAAAGATAAAAAATGGGGTGTATATCATATTGGCAAATACTATTTTACGATACATACCAATAGAAAAAAAGAGGAAGTAGGTCTTGTAAATGAGTACAATGAGCTTAATGCCGAAAATCAAGAATTACTTCAAAGGGAAAATTTACCTGCCTTAATCCACGAATATATACACTATTTGCATGAAACAAGTACTATCGTGGGCAACGCAAGCCTATTATACGACCTTGAATTAATTTCAAATTTTTCCAAATCCTTAGTATTAAATAACAATGAAGTCTATACATGCGGTTTTGAAAATGGGAAAGAAAATTGGCAAAATTTTGTAGCGGCGAAGATGTCGCAAGATACCATAATGGGTGATTTTCATCATGAAATTTCAGGACGGCTCATCCAAATAAAATCCATAAAGACAGTAAAGCAAGAATTAAAATTCTCACTTCAGAACCAGGTTAACACCAGAGATTTTTCTGTTCCGGAGCTCCAATTCGATATGCTTATAAATGGTAGTAAAAAAAGTATAAAAATTAGGTTTGGTAAATTTTTTATTTATGAAGGTATCGCTTACGAACTGGATCGAATAGTGGACATGAAAATGCGCCAAGACACAAAAATAAAGGATGAATTAAAAGGGACAGAATATACCGTTTTAAGGATGATAGCAAAGTATAAGATCCCCCTAATTGACACCAAAACGTTTCTATCATTAGCAATTCTATCACTTCAATACCTTGAATGTGGAAGTAAATTTTTAAGTTATTTGGACACTGTTAATGATGATTTTAAAAAAGGAATTAAAATGGATGAATCCATTTCAAGGATAAAGAGTGAAGTTTCTAATTATTTACGTCAAAATAAATCTAGTTTTTTTTGCATGCAGGATGTTTTCAAAAAAACGTTCGAATCGAGACATCAGTTGTTTCGAGCATTTGATCATTTAACAGTACAGACAAAGGATTTTTATAACAAAAGAATTGAGAATCCAACTTTCGAGATAGAGTTAATTATGGACGGAAAATTTAAAGAACTACTGGAAACAGCAAATACATGTGACTATATCTATATTTTTGACGATGAGGAAGATTATATGCGGGATTTTATAGGTAGTACTCTTGATGAAGAGGTCTCACAATCCCTAAAAGCATTAATCGCCTTTGCCGACTTTTATCGTAGCCATACTATTCATCCAACAGAAAAAATCGAAAAAACAGGTCATAAATGCCCATTCTACTACAGTTGTAGCGCGTCACTTAGGCAAGACTATAAAGATATCTGTTCAGAAAAACCATGGAGAATTTTCGAAATATCCGCTCAAACTGATCGCAAATACTGCTGGTATGGTCAAGGGGTACAAGAAATGGTGGGACAGAACATTAAAAGAGATTAATATTAATACAAGTAACCTACTATTCACCCAATTTAAGTATATTGATATCAGTGTAACCGGGAATTAAAAATTGATTTTCAAACCATATTAAAAAGTTGATAAAAAATGGAAGGTATGACGAGAGAAGAAGGTATAAAACAGCTACATAAAGGTGGTGGTCATGTCGTAATTTTAGGTGCTGGAGCTAGTATTGCCTCAACATTCAGAAACGGCGAATTGAATGGCAAAAGATTACCTTCAATGGATAATTTCATAGAGATTGTTGGGTTGTCAGATATTGTGGACCATGTTCCGGCCCACCTTCGGGACAATAACTTTGAAAAGTTATATGGCAATTTACATACTGCAGATCCTCAATCAGAAATTATCCAAGAAATTGAACGACGAATCCAGAATTACTTTGGAGACATGCGATTACCTGATATTCCAACTATTTATGACTATTTGGTTCTTTCTTTGAGATCAAAAGACTTGATTGCCACATTTAATTGGGACCCATTTTTATACCAGGCATGGGTAAGGATCAGGGACTTTACACAGAACCTGCCCTATCTATCATTTCTTCACGGCAATGTCGCTATCGGATATAGCGCTGAAGATAAAAGAAGCGGGCCTGTAGGATATCAGGTGCGCAGGGATGGAGGAATTTTTGAACCTACCAAACTGTTATATCCTGTTGAACAAAAAAACTATACCAATGATGAGTTCATCTCGATTGAATGGGAGCGGATAAAATTTTGGTTAGGAAAACAAAAAGGAACAGTCCGGGCTACAGTATTTGGATATGGAGCGCCAGTGTCAGACGTTGAAGCGGTATCATTACTTAGCGATGCATGGGGTACTCCAGAAGAAAGGGCAATGGAGCAATTTGAAATTATTGATATCACCCCGGAGGAGATATTAAGGGAACGTTGGAACGGTTTTATTCATACCCATCATTATGATGTTATAAATAATTATTTCGATTCCTCGTTAGGGAATAACCCAAGAAGGACAAGTGAAAGCTATTTTAGTCACTACCAACCAATGTCAGCTAATGAGGCTTTCAGGGAAAACAATCCGGTTCCTCAAGATTTTGAGTCCTTGGAGCAATTATGGGAATGGCATAGACCGTTGATTGAAATTGAAGTAGAAAATGGTGAGCAATAAATTTCACTAAGGCTGTAAAGGTTTTAATGCACAACTATGAAAAAAGGACTTTTACAAAAGTGTTTTGTACGAAGCTCGATTTATGGATGCTCCATCTTACAGATTTTTATCAGCATCTTAAGGATAAATAACCCCCAATTATGGCCATAAAAAATAAACAAAATTCCCAATAATAGTCAGCATGAATATACATCAATTGCCACCAATCAATAACGAGGTTAATTTTGAAGATGCCATCGTTGATCTTTTTAATTGTTTGGACAAAACAGAAACCTATAAAAAATTCGGAAGGAAGGGCAACAATCAAAAGGGGATAGATATTTTTTCTACACAAAAAAGAACAGTAATACAATGTAAGAAAAAGGATTTGAGTAGAGCGTCGAGCCTTTTAAAGAATGAGCTTAAAAAAGACATTGAGAATGATGTTGCAAAAATAATTACTGAGAATCCTGGATTGGATTTTAATACACTCATTTTTGTTTCAACGTACAAAGATGAGCCTTCTCTTGATGAGGCGTGTAATGAAATCAAACAAAAATCAGGTATTCCTTTCAGCATTAATTATTGGGGGTGGGACACTTTGACGCAGAAATTTCTGCAGTATCCTGAACTACTAAAAAGATATTGGGCTAATTTCTCATACGAAGTCCAAAGTATGGAACAACAATTCAAAAGAAATCTCGATCTGAAGAAAAACATTGAAAGAGATTTCGCTCGTTGGCTGAATTACGCGCCCGAAAATAGAGATAGGAATTCAAAATTTATTATACGTGCGTTTGATGGCAATCAGTATCCACATTCAAATGGACCAGATGAGCATGGGGAATATTCATGGTTTGGAGCAGAAATTAAATCGCTCTTTTATGATGGCTTAGAGTTCATCACAGCAATAAAAGACTTATATGTAGATAAAGAAGGCAGGTGGACACTTACTGAGATTCCCAATAGTAAAAGGATTAGAACAGCCCAGGTAAGTTGCATTTTGTTTTCAGATATAGTGGATTATGATATTAATGGTGATGAATACTATAATTGCCCGCATATTTACTGTAAGTTTTTCCATAAAGGCAGCCCTTTCAATTCCAGGTATTATTATGAATTGGACAAACCTTATAATATTTTTAAATGATAAATTCTATTAAGGAAATGGCGATCGCAGATTCCAAAGCTAGTAAATAATCAATCATTTGTAAAAGGCACCCTATACAGAAGAAAAAATTTTGATGATAAATTATTTTACAAATTTATTTAAATTATAAAAAATATTATCCTAACAGATTTGCATGGATTTCCAAACAAGATTGCACAATGCTGCCTCCAAAGATATAGAGGCATATAAAGTGTTCTTCAAAGAATTAGTTGAAACATCCCTTTCAACCGAAGAAATGAAACAAATAGTTTCGCTATTAGAAGATATAAATGATACCGATCCAGATTTTGTAAAAGAAGCTGCATTATATCAACAATCGCTACTAAATAATTTTGACAATGAGTTTTTAGCTGCTAATTATTATCTTTTAATTATTGCTCTTCTCAAGACAGAGAATTTTGCTGATGTAGCATTATGTTTAAAAGAAGCATTAAATAAATGCACCGATGATGATGATAGTTTTGATTATGGTATTTGTATTTGCGAAAATATAAGAATGATTATCTCTGATAATGATCTCAGTCAAGATGCGATAATTGTTCTGTATAAATTAATATCTGATTATTATTTAAAAATTAATCAGGAAGATGAGGCAGTTGATGTTATGATATCAGCCGCTTGTCGTTTCTCAAGTTTAAAAGCTACTCAATCGGCTTATCGTTTGATTTATGAAATAGAAAAAATGCTTTGGAAGCGAGGAAAATCGAATTTACTTGGTCCGGTATATGCTGCATTGGCTGAGGCCGCAGTAAGTGAAAACGACTACCCTTTCGCTGATGAAATGTATAAGAAGAGCTTTGAGGTTTTTGAGCAAAATAACCAAAAGATACCTATTGGTACATCACTGAATTACGCTACAGTCTTTATAAGGATGAATAATCCATTGGCAGCAATAGGCATATACGATAAAATTTTGCAGAATGATTTAGAGACAGAATCATCAATAACAGATTTCATTATTCAATACCACAAAGGCATTTGTTGGAAAGATGCGGGAGAAGAAAATAAAGCTAAAGAAATTTTTGAGGGACTAGAATCTACAGCAGACAACATTGAAATACAAGTGAGGCAAGATATTAACTTGGATATCCTTGAATCTTTAATCGATTACTCCCTTTGCTATTCATTGCTAATTGCTAAACTTGGTAAAAACAGCAAAGCTCTATCCTTGTTAGAAAAATCTATATATCTCATTGAACTTTTACTAAATTCCATTTTCCGACCGCATTACAAAAGAGGGATAAGAGAAAAATACAACAATAGAATTTTGTCTGTAACAGATTACATCATTGAGAAAACACCATCGAACAAATTGTTATTTACTTTTTGCTATCTGAAAAAAAATTCTCAGACAGACTGGCTATCAATCCTAAGCTGGATGAAAAACATACATTCGAATTCAGATATAGCAAAAGAAGAACTAATCGGAATAAATGCAGCATTCAGGTCCCTTGAAGAAATAGGCGGGGTTTTAATGAGTGGATTTAAAGAGAAATATGATGACCCTTTTCAGAACCCGAATTTACTTGAATTGGGGTTAATTGATACTCCAGAAAATGTATTACCCTGGCAGGTTTTCGAATCGGAAGTTCACATGTTATCCAAAAAATTTAACCTTAGAAATTGCTTTGATGAGAATAAAACTGATGATCTGGTTTCCATTCTTAAAGAAAAGATTAGCAATGGACTGATTATTCTATTTTCATTTTTAAGAAAATCCGGCTACGTGGTTTATCAAATTTCTTCTGAGAAAAAAAAAGAAATTGTGATTCCATACAATCAAAATTCAAAGTATTATTACGCCTCTCTGAAGGAGTATCAAATAGGGCAAAACAGAAGCCGCTTTCTGAAAAATCTAGAAAATTTAGCAGACGATATTAAATTAGCAAGCAACGAGCTCATCGAAGAAATCAGTAAATCAGATGCGAGGGGCATTTATTTCTTTCCAAATGTACTTGACTCCTACTTTCCATTTATACAATCGCTTCTATCTGAATCTAATATAAGTGATAAGTTAAAGAATGGAGATTTCTTTATACAAATTTGCCCGCTAATGTACCAGAAGGATCTCAGAGACAATAAATTTGATAAAGTAAGCATAATTAAAAATGATGATCAAAAGTTAGAATTATTCGATGAAGAAGTGGCTATTTTGGATAAAAATTTTAGTTGTTCTGTAAAACTCAAGGATTTATCTGGAATCGAAGTTGATACCGATGTCGTTCATATAGTTTCGCACGGACAACCTATATCACATTTTACTGATGCTGCATATTCATTTTTAAGCAATGGATCGATGCATTTATATGATTTTTCAGGTCTAAGGGAAATGCCGATCAAACTAATTTATATCAATGCTTGTAATGCTGGTGAGACAGTAAACAAAAATTTTCAAAAGACATTTATTACCCACGAATTGACGGGATTTACAACCGCATCTTTACAAAATACAGGAGCCTTTGTACTTTCGTCCCATTGGCCTACTTTGGATTTAGCATCATATCTTTTCGCTAAAATTTTCTACAATTACCTATTGACAATCAAGAATGTTCAAATTGCTCATTCAAGAGCAATTTGGACTTTAAAAAATGAAAACAAATCATATTTTTTAAAATTCTTGGAAGAAATAGAAGACCCCAGAATTAGAAATAAGAAAATTAACAACTTTAATAGTGCACCAGACAAGCCTTTCGATCACCTTTTTCTTTATTCGGGAATGTTGTTGCATGGTTTAATTTAACAGCTTTTTAACCAAGGAAAAAGTTCAAAACATCAACCCTTACCTGTACCAAAGTTGCAAAAAATAGTAGCCGGCTTTTATTTTCGAAAGATCATATCAGATATTTGAATTGTACCTACGGTTATAAAAAATTAAAGAGGAGAAGTTCTAGTTTTACCAATTTTTTATTGTCCTTAATATTACAAAAGGTAAATGAA
This sequence comes from Sphingobacterium sp., assembly GCA_031286695.1. Classification (GTDB taxonomy): domain Bacteria; phylum Bacteroidota; class Bacteroidia; order Sphingobacteriales; family Sphingobacteriaceae; genus Sphingobacterium. The sequence continues at coordinate 639,990 of JAITTY010000005.1, forward strand.
AATGATGTTTCTTTTCTCTGTCCCTCAAAACTTATGCAAAGTCGATGAGTTTTCAACGTCTCGACTGCTGTCTCAATAACTTTAGTGAAACCTGCCACTTTTGTATTGAAAATTAATAGCGCTGCTTTACCATCTCTCCACAAGACATAACGTTCAAACAGTTGGTCTATGGCCTGTGAAAGATAAATCTGTCCGTTCCATAATTTACACTCTGCAACAAGAAGAACTTCTTTCTCTCTATTTCTTATTAGAATATCACTTTTACCATCCCCATGAAATGTTTCACCTGTAGCTGTATGATTGTTTGATAAGGAGTCAAGATAATTAACAAAATAGTCACGATACCGTTCTTCATCCATCTTATACGCCAATGACCTAAAACCTTCTAGTCCTACACCAAGTTTCAACATGTAATCAAGAATTTGAAAATATGCAACTTCACTAATTCCAGAAATGACTTCTTCCTTAAAAATCGGATCAGTTGGGCTTCTGGAAAAATAGTTTTCTAATGTAAGATTTACTTCTTCATGTGTTTCCTCGATAGAGAAAGGTCTACGAGCATAGATCGTCAAATCACTATTTCCGTTTTCTTTCTGGGTTATATTAACAAGACCAACAGAAGATAATTTTCTGATATGTTTTGCAACTATATCCAGCAGCTCACTTGATCTAAGAAAAACCTTAACCCAGTAAACATTGTCACTTTGTCTGATATCTGTTTCAAATTTCTTTCCCCTCACGTTATAATTTTCTGAGGATTGCACTCTTTGATGAGAATATTTAATTTTTTCCTTTTCTAGTTTCATTTTTCGGTTGTCAAAGGATTGAACTATTTCGTTGCACACGGAATCTAAAGAAAAAGATTTAGCGACCTGATAAAGAAATTCTACGGCGACTCGGGGATATAATAGATGAATCAATTTTAAAAGTTGATCATCATTCAATAAATATTTTTTTTGCGTATGGCACATAAAAAGGATATCCAAATCATGATTCAATTCGTTCAGCTCTATTTTGCTGGCATTACTTGCGTACTTAAAGAGTTCATCCATGAAAAGGTTTATCGCAAAATCCAATGAAGTTTCTGAATTAAGTGCATTCCCGTTCTGATGTAAAATGTTGATAATTGCAGCAAAATTTCTTGCATGCAAATTTTGGTATATAATTTCTTGACTAAGCATTTTATTTCTTAAAATATTCGCATTTATCAAACACTGTTCTATTTGTTTAGCTAATTTTTAAAAATACTAAATTTCTACATTTTTGAGATAAAAGTTCTGTTTACTAAATCCATTAATAAATGCTGAAAAATTCTTAAATTAACCAACCTGTATTTATTATACTATGTGCTTAGAACCACTAAACATTGGAACGAAAAGATGTAAAAATTTTAAATATCCCGATTTTAATAGCATCTTATTCTACAATCACAAAAAATTTACTCCAAATGGGCTGGCAGTTTATTCCAACTTAATAAAAACAAAGACAATACAATAGTATTGTTCTTCGATCAGAATAAATGGAATGAAAACAGCGCTTCAAAAATGTCAAATTATTTACAAAAACAACATCTTATTAAATGGTAATTGAGCAAAATAAGTTCTACGAACTTCTAAAAGAAAAAGAACAACTAATTGATACAGAGATTGAAGCATTATCTCTTTGGAAATATTCCTTTCAAACAGTGTATCTCAATCTGCTTTACTTGGCAGAAAAAGTAGATATTGATGGCAATGGCGACTCTGCAATGGACTATTTTGCCAGAACTGCGGCAATTTTTGGGCTGGTTAGAGATAAATGTCAAGGGCATGACTCCTATGGTACAACATGGAATGCTTTATCACAAACCCTAAAGGATAAACAATTCTTCGTGGATATGGAGACATTATATGCATATGGTCACTTTTCAATGCTAATGCCCCAAATCCATAGAACCGTATTCCAAATAGATAAAAAGAGCGAAACCTCGTTCAACCTCAGCTTCCAAACTGCAGAAATGCTCGAAGCCGAAAAAAAAGATCGGCTTTTGAGTATTTTATTCCAACAGCTTTCAATACAATACATTCGTCAGCGTGAACTTGATCAATATTTTATGGAAAAAATAAAAATTGGGAATACAGAATTGGAAGATTACGATATTCACTGGATGACCGATATGTACCAATTTAATATTAAGCATCGCTACCGGACAGAAATTCTTTCAGATGCTGTTTTATCAGAAACGATTGGTATAACAAATGCTGATTATGATCATTTTTGTTCATCTATCAGGGCATGCAGCGATTTCCTTCTAACTTTTGGGAGGGCTTTCAAAACTCTGTCAGACAAAATTTCGGATGAACAAAAGGAAGAAAAGGAACAATTATTTGGTGAATACCTAGAATGGACGACTTGCACCCTTATGTACCAAATATTGGAAATAATGATAGACCTCTCTGGGCTGAGTGAAACCAAGTTCAAAACCCTTCTATCCTATTACTGTCAAATCTATATTGGTGTTCCGGATACGTCCTATTCTGAAAATGCATTTTGTGGAGATGGATATTTACCTCCATTTTTACTCATGCCGGAAAGGGTTATTTTCAGTCCCCTTGCCATTCGCTATCTCTATACTTTTGATAACCTCCTGTATTCTGTCAACAAAAGACAAAACGCACTATTCGCCAATACGATTTCTAAAAATCTGGAGCCTAATTTGATATCTCAAATTCATAGGAATTTTTCGAACTTTCAAAATCTAAATGGTAAAAAAAATATCCCCATTCCTGGAGGTGAAATAGACTATATTGTTCTTTGCGAAGAACAATATGTATGCATAACATTTCAAGTTAAAGCTACACTTTCGCCCTCCAGTTCGAGAACAGTATCAAGAGTGGAGTCAAGAAGCTTAGAGGGTATCGAACAAATAAATCACTTTGAAGGACTAGATAAACAGGTACAACTACAGACTATCAATGGAGCATTCGGTAAAACATTTAAAAAGTTAAATTTTATTAATATTCTCCTTCTCCGTTCCTGCGCGGGTTCGGAAAAAGTTTGGACCTCGGGAGTCACAATCACTAATTATCATTTATTGACAGGACTTTTAGGAAGAAAGCTAAAAAACGGAGATTATAATTTCTCATCATTCGGAAAAGAACTCGATGAATATCTGGATGAAATGTTGGCCCTTTCTAAGCCTGAAGTTAATGAAGAGAAGTTAGTAATTGACGATATAACAATCAAGTTCCCGGATATAACCTTTGACGATATCAAAGCGAAATGTAAAAATTTTCAGGATTGCAATAATATCAAAGATTTTCAGTCTGCTGTCTAAACTTAAAGAGGATAAAAAACTAATTTTTATTATTATACTTGTATCATGTACATCCGTCAATATTTGATCACTTCGCTAAAGGTGGAGCTTTTCACGTAGATAATATTAGCCTATCTGCACTTGCTGTTGCTCCAGCATTGTTTGGAATGTGGGTCGGAAGTTTAGTTCGTAAACGTATAAGCATTAAAGCTTTTCGTTTATGCTTTTTCATCTTCATAGCTATTATTGGTATTGAACTAACTATACATCCGTTTCTATAATTTTTAAAAACAACTATTTTGCATCCTTTATGCTGAATGAATTTTGTCAAATTCGGACCCTAATCTTGAAAAATTTATATCTTTGTATCACGTAATGATGTTCTTTAAAACACGTCAAAACAAGTTAAATTTTATGGTGACCAAAATGGTAGCCTATTTTTAAGAATCGACGTTTATAGTACTTTAAATGCGCTTTTTATATACGAAACGTAGTCCCAGCGGGATCACAAAAGAAAAGCTAATCGCAAGATTAGCTTTTCTTGTTTTAAAGGTATTAGGATTCGAAAGAACGGTCAGCCGGATTCGATCTTAGGTATAAGTTGGTATTAGGATGTATCCGTTTTAATGCTTATCTCGATTATGGCCTTTGCATCCTTTGCCCCTAAAGATGTTGGCAAACGTCTTCAAATCTAATTATGCTTTCCATATAGCGTTTTTTGATTTCCTAACACTGAAAAGTGGGATGATAAAGCGGTTATCTTGGTCTGATAGACGGATTAGGTGGCTTAAAGCCTGAAGTCCAGGGCGAGGATTAGGAAGAAGAGGATTTCGCGAGGAGGATGAAAAAAGAAAAAAGCAGAGCCCAAGGCAGCAGAATTAGGCTGAGCATTTACCCGTTTTTAGGGGCCTTTTGTTAAATTATCAAAGAATTCTGTTACTAATATTATGTAATCCTGTATGTATATTGAAATATTAGATAGTTCTGATACCAATATTTATTTTATTTTAGTTCTGACATAATCAAGGAGTAATAAGATAGAAAATGAGTGAATTTTCCGGATATGAAAAAATGCCCGACACCTTTAAAAAACTGGGTTTCAATGAAAAAGAACTATCCAGAGCAGGTAAATTAAAATGGGTAGTCACTGAAAAAATACATGGTGCTAATTTCAGTTTCGTGTATGAAAATACCCAGCTCAAATTTGCCAAAAGAAGGGAATATCTTAGCTGGACAGATGATTTTTTCGGTTTCCAACTAGTGGCCTCCAGTTTGGAGGCCAATATTGTGCGTCTGTTTGAAGAGCTAAGCGCAGCTATTCCCGCAACAAAATATACAGTCTATGGAGAGCTGTTCGGTGGCAGTTACCCCCACCCAGATGTTGTGCCCATAGAAAACCTTCAAGCTATACAGACGGGCGTCTTTTATTCGCCGGATATTCATTTTGCGGCATTTGACATCGCGATTGAAGAATCTGACGGCAATAAACATTACCTGGACTATGAAACCGCCGTTTACTATTTTGAGCAGTTCGGTATTTTTTATGCCAAGCCTTTATTGATCGGGAAAAGCAACGAGGCATTGAATTTCAATATCCGGATAAACTCGAACATTCCGAAACTCTTGGGAATACCGGAACTGGAGCACAACCTGATTGAAGGTATCGTTGTAAAGCCTTATGACCTGAAGGATCTATCCCTCTTGTCCCGAAGGCCGATCCTGAAAATCAAGAACCCAGAATTTGACGAAGAGGAAAAATTTCACCAGGCCGAAAAATGGAATTTTATACCGGACTTAGTCTCCAAAACGGAAAGCTTTTCTTTTATCGTTGATGAGGTCAGAAAGTATATTACCCACAACCGGCTGAAAAGCGCCATCTCCAAAATAGGCGCCCTGGACAGGAACAACCCAGAAAGAGTGTCAGATATTCAGATTGAATTTTTGCAGGATATACTCACGGATTTTAACGCCAACAATCAAAATATCCTGCAGGAACTGGACGCCGAAGACATGGAATGGATTAAGGACAGGCTGATCTCCGGCATAAAGCGATTGATGACAGAACAATAAGTGAAGCAGCTATGCAAAAAGACAGACTGGAAGCGATTATACGGACAGCCTTTAAAGAGGTACAGCTAGAAGACGGCGTAGGACTTTGGCAGGCACAGGGACTGGATGACTATGCCGACGAACAAACAATGCAGGAGCTGATAAGAAAAGATGAGCGCGAAGATTGGAGCATAATACCAACTGAACAACTGATCCACTGCACCAGTTCACTTTCTTTTTTTGATGCAAAAGGAATGCGTTTCCATTTGCCGGCATTTATGCTGCTGGATATATCACTGGAAAATCCGCTCGATGCAGTGACCTTTACGTTAGGGTATGATTTGGAGGGAGATTACCAAAACGAACAATTCTCCCTGTTGAACTGTGAGCAGATCCGTTGCATTACCTATTTCCTGAAAGATAAACTGGAGCTAATCAAACGTACATACAGGGAATTGTATGGCCCCGAAGCAGATGCTTTTCATTTGAATGATCTCACCTATAACCATATCCAAGAGGCTTTATTGCACTGGCAACATAAAATAGTGAAATAAACTTATTTGTGCTAAGCATCGATCCCAATAATACGTGGGAAACAGCGTTATAAAAATAACGGTTTTCAGGGATAGAGGTCTGACTGGCTTTCCCTATTTTTATAAATGTTTAAGGGTACAATTTTAAAAAATAAATATGCAGCATTTACCTACACCTGAATGGCTTCAGAAATATGAACCTGTAAAGCAAAAGCTATCCTCCCCAACAGACTTCAACAGGTATTTTGACAGCGCTGAAATCTGCGAAAAGCGTTTGTTTAAAATCGAAGTTGGCGGTATTTCTTTCCCTACGGGAAATGTCATTGTTCGCGACCCATTGGTCTATTTAGCAAAAGATGCACTGCCTTATCATACCAAAATCCCTATTGGAATATTCCCGCTTACCATATTAGTGGTTGAAATGGAAGCAGATCATTACCGTTATGTGGGCTTTAGGCTAAAACTGTCTTCCAGCAAGGCCGTTACCTATACGGAAGCTCTCCTCGGGAACGAAAATCTGGACAATTTCCAGGAAGGGGAATATTTTGGTTTTCATGTGGATGCAGGGCTGGCGACAATCGTAGACCAGGCTACTAGAGATGCCTATTGCAGTTTTGTTGAGAACTGGCAAAAAAGCAATCCCGATCAAAACATCTATGACCACTTTTTTGCCGCGGAGTTCAAAAAAAGTAGCCAATCAGCGCCAGCTTATCAAAGGGACGGCGGAGACTGGATCAACTTTACTATTCCAGACACAGAGCTGACCATCCCTATGATACAAAGCGGTTTTGGCGATGGCACTTATCCCGTTTATTTCGGATACGATAAACAGGGAGCTATTACGGAAATAGTTGCTCAGTTCATCGATATTGAACTGACATTTAGCGAGGAGGAAAAAGAAAACATATAAGCTTCCTTTTAGGCTTATTTATTGCTATAACTAAATTTTTATAAAATACTACCTATGTCGGAATTTGATATCAATGTCTTTATGGACATCACTTATAAACGGGACGAAAAATTGCTGGTGGAATATTTACAAAGTATAACATCAAAACCTCCTGAACATCAGGTGACCAATGTGCTGAAACAAATAATACAAAATAAATATTGGGAAGCATTCGAGTTGTATTTAAACAAGGACTGGATTCAAACAGACCTTTTTGAATACGAGAGTTTCAACCACTCTCCAATAGCGGTTTTCCTTAAGCCGGCGCTGTATGATCCTGCCGCAATACAAGCCTATCTTCCTTATTTTAATAAATTCCTGTCCAAAATAGAGGACATTAACGAAGAAGTTTCTGGAGATACTCTGCTCAGTTTTGCAATTGACAATAATGCGCCGATCGAAATTTTGAAGGCCCTTATTGATGCAGGAATCAACATCAATTTCAAAAGCAGGTACGGGGAATCTTATCTCTATCTGTTTTGTCAAAAGTTGGGTATGCCGCCTGCCAACGCAGATCAGATCATACAGCTACTACTCGACAACGAAGTCGATGTCAATGCGACCACAATAGAAAATAAAACGGCGTTGTTTCTTGCTGTCAGTGCCAATAAAATTGCGGTATGCAAGCAGCTATTGGAAAACGGAGCAGATGTAAACATAACAAACACCAAAGGTGAAACGCCTTTTCTCCTTGCTGCCGCTCATTCGCAGAATATCGATATGTTGAAGCTATTGCTGGAATATGGTACACCCGATTTTACGCAGTTGACCAAGGATGGGGAAAATTTACTGAACGTAACCCTTCGCTTTGTACAAAGAGATGAACATTCCATCAACATAATCGGATTGCTTTTGGAAAATGGTGCTTCTTTATCTGCCACTTCCCAATATTATCAAAAACCAAAATCGGGCATCGATTGGGTGGCAGAGAAGTCTTCGGAATTGCTTTCGTACCTCTTGGAACATCATTATATCGAAGACATCAACGAGGCAGACAATGATGGGAATACATTGCTGATAAAAGTCTGCATGTATAATTGCAACTATGAAGAGTCCGTTGCAAAAGACATTTACCGGAAAGTAAAATTGTTACTGAAACACGGTGCAGATTCCACCATTGAAAACCGTTTTGATAAAAAAGCAGTGGACTATGCGATGGAAGACCAACTCAAAACCAAAATCGTTGAAACATTATTAGCCTAAAAATTGAATTTATGTCCCAATCATTTATAGTAGCCTGCGAAGGCGGTAAAAGAAAAATAGCCGAGATCCTGATAGAAAAAAATCAGGTCGATGTAAAATATACCGATGAAAAAGGCAGAACAGCACTCCATTACGCTGCCTATCAAGGGTATCTGGATATTGTAAAACAACTGATAATATCCGGGGCAGACATCAATTATGAAGATCACAATGGAGAAACCGCTTTGTTTTTTGCGATTCTCAATAAGCAAAAGCAAACGGCCTCTTATTTGCTAGAAGCCGGAGCGAAAACTGATATAAACGATTTCCAGGGGAACAGTTTACTTCACATAGTTGCACGAACAGGGCAGCAGGATATTGCGGAAAAACTACTCAGGGAAGGACTTGATGTCAATGCATTGAATAAAGACTCGATGCCTCCTTTACTGATTGCTGTGGCCGGGAATTTCCCACCAATGGTAAACATCTTATTGCAAAATAATGCCAATGTCGATTTTACAGACAAAGCAGGCAACACAGCATTAAGCGTAGCTATCCAAAATAATTCAGTACCAATTGTCAACTTTTTGTTGGACGGCGGCGCTTCTGTCAATATACTAAATGATCAAAACGAAAGCGCACTTTTATTGGCTGCACGTTCGGGCAATCGTATTATTTGTGAAAAACTGGTTGCGCAAGGCGCGGACATTTTCGCCGAGTCCAGGGAAGGCGTTTCTCCCGTATGGTATGCCGTTGGTGCTAACCAAAAAGAACTGGTGAATGTTTTTTTGAACAAAGGACTTTCTCCCGATTATGCTAGAAATGTGGACGCCTGGGACGGTAAAGATGGACATTATTTGCAGAAATTGATCGCCAATACCGGGACGCGCACTTTTGTCCTTGGATTTGAGTCCCACTACGCAGGCGAAACCTTATTGCAGACAGCTGCCAAATTTGGATACTTATCTATGGTTAAACTGTTGCTGGATAATAGCGCAGCTATTGATAAACAGGACGCTTCAGGCAATACGGCCTTGCATTACGCCGCATCTTACGGAAAAAAAGATATAGTCCGTTACTTATTGACCCATGGCGCGACGACGGATATTGCCAACGTATTGGAACAAAAACCCATCGACTATTCCAATATAAAAGGATACAATGAGATCACTGCATTGCTGATTGATTTTGGAGCGAAAACCAATGCAATCGAAGACGGCGAGGTCAAAGAAAAAACGAATACACCACCACCTGCACAACCTCTAGATATGGCCGAGAAAAAGAAAGCACTCTTTGACCTGAAAGAACTATTGGATGCCGAGATCATTACCGAAGAAGAGTTTCAGGAGCAAAAGAAAAAAATATTAGGATGACAGGGAAAAATCCCTTAAAACTAATCCCGCTACATCTAAAGCAAACAACACAACGTCATAAATCATCATGGTATATATTTATCAAATCCGTAGTATGGAGCACCGGCACGAGTATTTTCCCGACATGGTTTCCCTGAAAGGGAAAAAGGGTATTACAATGTATGTCATGCAACGCTATATTTGGTAGCTTCAAATCTTCCAAGAAATGGATTGAAAATTGTAATGAGAAGTTCACAAAAAAAACTTATTGGGATTCGAACTGATTTTTCCTTGCAAACTAAAACTTACTGCTGCATTCAGCTACGAACCGCTCAAACTTCCGATCTGTATTTCTCATAACAGGTCCATGACCAAAGCAGATAATAGCCGGATTCAGTTTTGCTAATTTCTGTAGCGATCGAATGTTGAGCTGTTGATCTGAAGTGAATAAATTTGGTGGAAGGTGCAAGCCGGGCTTTGTTGTAAGCAAATTCATATTTGTTGCGACATCACCGATGATCAGTATACCATCGTGTTCGCGGAACAGAGAAATATGTCCTGTTGAATGCCCGGGCGTTTCTATGACCCGAAAGCTGCCTATCGTATCGTTTTCAACAACTGTGCGATTCACGCTATGCCCCTGGCCTGCCCAGTACTTTTGCTGAAGCTTTGCAAGCCAATGGTGCCGATCAGGATAATCTTTAGTGACCAAACCTGTCTCGGTTCTAAAAACTTCATCGGGGTGACACAATAAGGGTATTGCAAACTCGGCGCATAGTTGACCAGAACAGCCTTGATGGTCCGGATGAGCATGCGTAAGTATATGCTGGTAAACGGGAATTTCCTGTAGCACATTCTTTATAGTGCTATACGAGTTTCGTATTCCAGAATCGACCAATACTCCTTCGATAATATAACAATTGATGCTGTTTCGCGGTAAGAGGGATATCTGAAAAACTTCGGGAGCAATTTGACGTAACATAGTTTTTTGTGCAAATCTACATCACTGAACAGCCTTATATAAGGACATTTGTCCTATAAGATGCCTGGTCGGAGTATTTCCCGCTTCGCCCGCGTAAGCGATCGCTGTGTAATACCTAAATAAGATGCCAGATCTTGCGTTGCAATCCGCTGAATAAGCATTGGCTCACTAGATAATACATAGCGGTATTTGTCTAGAGCTGACCTATTATTATAATTTAGCAGATAACTTTCCTTTTGGCTATACTCCCGCTCCATCACAGATTTTACAATTTCATTCCAAGCAGTCACCTGACGAAGCAAATAGCGGTAGTCGGTGTAGCTTATGCTATAAATTACGCTATCTTCTACTGTCTGTATACTTCTTCTGGATTTATTTTGTGCAACAAACTCTGGAAATGAAGTGACAAACTCGTTTTCAAACTTAAAACAGGTTATATTTTCTTTTCCTTCGCTATCTAAAGCGTATGCTTTTACAGCACCACTAGCGATAAATCCAATATGACGGCAGGGTTCATCTTCCCGGATAAAAAAATCACCTTTTTTTAAGTAGGTCGGCTTGAACAACTGTACAGAAAAGCTAATTTCTTCCATGGATAGTTTACCTATGGATAACAGGTAATTTGTCAAAACATGAGTCATATTCCCGATCTATTCTCCCTTAATTTCTTTCAAATTCTGTAGATTCTACACAAAATTCGGTCTTCAAATCTAAGAATTCCTGTGTAATACCAATTCCAATCGGTTAAGGTTTAGATTAACTCTGTCTAAAACCCCTATTTTCATGGATTTTTTTAAAACGCTAATTTAATAATTTTGTTATGCGCATTAAATATCATAACAGATGAAAAATTTTATATTATTTCTTTTAACACTCTTGAGCATGCCCAATCTTGCCCAAGATAAATCAGTTTCCACAAATTTAGCCTATCCAGATTTAATTCCGGTACTCATAGGTGACAGCTTATATGGTTACTGTGACAAAGCGCTAAACGTGAAGATAAAAGCACTTTTTGAAAAAGCTGAGCTGTTCGAAGCTGATTATAACTTTCAGCTTTTCCATGTGAATAATCCGGAGATCATTAAATTTGGAACAAAAGACTTCGCCTGGGTACAATTCAGTGGCGAACGCTACCGCATTGACAAATCAGGCGCAAGAGTATATAAGTACAACGCTGCCGATTTTAAAACGGGTGAAACAACAATTTATCTATACAAAAATTCAACAGTTCATATGAGCAACAGCATAGATCAAAACACGCTCTTACAGGAAATCAAAGATAGCCATACCGGAAAAATAATATTTCCAGAGGAGCGCTCCATACAGGAGTTTCGCGAAAAAAATAAGGATCTGATTGAAGAAGGCGTTAAATTGGTTTTTCGTCCCAACAGAAAAAAAATACCTTATACAGATTTTACCAATGAACAGACGCTCCTGAAAGGAATAAAAAATGGTGAAACAAATCAGATTCTCATCAAAGCAAAGTATGCGAACATCGAGGAACTTTATAATAACCCATCAGGGGATCAGGAATATCCTCTTTTTATCGGCTACCGTGGCGACTTAGATAAAGAAATATATGTAGGCCTGAATGGAACGGAGTATTACATTCAAGACTAGCATAAAAATCATCAATTTCAAAGTTACTATCCACTAAAAAATGCTATTCATGCGATCATTTCACTAACTTTGTCCATCGGCTTGACCAGGCATTAAAAACTAACAGCCGCTCCTGATGGTAGAAAAACTCCTCTTCGAAATGAATAACTATGCTGCGCTTAGCCCAGCTACGACAGAAGTTTTGAAAACCATCTGCCAGGTAAAACAGTTCAAAAAAAATGAGCTCATTCTGCGCGCCGGAGAGTATGCGAAATACTATTATTTTGTATGTAAGGGACTATTGGGCTATTATAAACCTGATGCTGATGGCAATATCATCTACAAACTGTTTTTCGAAGAAAATAGCTTTTGCGCTTCCACTGCCGCAATCATCGAAGAAAAACCCAGTACATTCAATATCATTGCACTTGAAGATGTGGAGCTGATCCAGTATTCGGCTAAAGCTTTCCGCGAACTTATCATGATCCGTCACGATTTAGCGCTCTTTCAGATTGCCTATCTCGAAAAGAACTGGGTCGTAAAAAAAGAACCACTCGAAATCGGCCTCAAATGGGAGTCCGCCAAAGAGCGTTACCTGCAGCTCTATCAAAATCAAGCTCTTTTCAAAAGGCTCAAACAGCACCATATCGCTTCTTATCTCGGCGTAACCCCAACGCAGCTGAGTCGCATCCGTAAAGAATTAAAATCATAATTCCATCAACATTTGTATATGTTTTTGAATAATATACTTTGGAATTTTGTACCATAAAGACAAATTCTTAAGATATGAAAACAGTACTCACCATCCTATTTTACGCCCTTATACTACCGCTCGCTGCGCAACAGGTTATCAGGACAAAAGTCCATAGTGACAAAATGAACAAAAATATCGAAACCATTATAATTACACCCGACATGCAAAAGGGAATCAATTATAAAACGGTTTATATTCTTCATGGCTATAGTGGCACCCCCAATCGTACAGTGCAAAACGACATTCCGGACTTAGTACAAAAAGCAGAAACATGTCAGACTATATATATCCTCCCCAATGGAAATTTCAATTCTTGGTATGTAGATAGCCCTGTAGACCCTGGCTCACAATACACAACTTTTATCGGCGCCGAACTGGTAAACTACATCGATCAGCACTACCCTACCTTACAGCATAGAAGTGCTCGCGGAATACTCGGCTGGAGCATGGGTGGCTATGGGGCGCTTCACATCGGCATAGCTTATCCGCAGACTTTTTCAATCGTCGGAAGCTCATGTGGTGCCATAGACTTCGATCGCTTCGGAAAAGGATACCAAGGCTATCAGGTAGACAAAGTACTCGGAGATTTAAAAGATCTAAACGACAGCGAACGGATTTATAGCAATGAAGATAGGATGATGCAAAATAAGCAGCACTATATTATCGATTGTGGAACGGAGGACCAGCAAATGCTGGACATGAACCGAACATTTCACAAGCATCTAACCTACAAAAACATCGAGCACCTTTATATGGAATCAAAGGGAGGACATGATACAGCTTACTGGAGCAAATCATTATCACAGCAATTGGCTTTATTTCAAAACTATTTTCAAAATGAAGGATTATAAATCAACACTTTATGTTGCTGCTGGCGCTTGTAGCTACGGACTCCTCGCAACAATTGTAAAATATGCTAACCATTTGGGCATACATACCAGCTTGTTGACCTTTTTGCAGTTTATGTTTGGTTTTCTCTTTTTGCTTCTTTTTAATCTACTAACAAAACGAAATGCCGAAGAAAAAAGAGCGGTCAAATTTGCTGCCAAGTTTAAGCTGATGGCATGGGGTACTTCATTAGGTCTGACCACAACTCTCTATTACCTCTCCATTCAATACATACCTGTATCAGTGGCCATCATCCTATTGATGCAGTCCATTTGGATCAGTTTGGTTGCGGAAGCATTGCTCTTGAAAAAGTTTCCATCCCTGGGCAAGATTGCAGGAGTTCTCATTGTTTTGTTGGGCACAGCCTTAGCAAGCAATCTATTTAAAAACGACAATAATTTTGATTATAGAGGGATCTTGCTAGGTTTCGGAGCAGGAATAAGTTACGCCATGGCAATTTATGCTTCAAGTTCTGTAGAGAAACAATTACTAAGTCCTGTACGCAGCCAGTTCTTGGTTCTCGGAGGACTGCTGCTCATTGTGGCTTTTTGGAATATTGATATTATTCGGCACATGCAAATTCATGCCTTAGCTTGGGGATTACTGATTGCGATTTTCGGAACGATCCTTCCCCCTTTGCTATTCACAAAAGGGATCCCAAAAACTGGAATAGCAATGGGAAATATTTTATCAAGTCTAGAGATTCCCATTTCAACACTTTCTGCTATGCTGATCTTGCAGGAATCCGTTTCGGGATTCCAATGGCTTGGCATACTCTTTATTTTAATGGCTGTCGTTATAATTAACGCAGGTAAGGCCAAATAGTTAACCATTTCTTACACTTATGGTATTCCTATACAATTAAAACAGGCACCAGATCAGTACTCCTACCATGCCTCTACCATAGCCTTTCTTCGCTTTTTTCCCTAGTAATCTTCTGGTTAACACCTAGTGTTTACCTATCGAACTAGAACTTAGGTCGGTAAACACTAGGTATCAGCAAAGTAAAACCCAAAAGCAAGGCATAAACAGGACATAAGCAAATCAAAGTCAATGTCTCTGAATGGCTTCAACTGAATCTAAAACTATCAAATTTTGAATTTATTGACCTAAGCTTGTTTTCTTCATATTGTCTCTGAGTATATTTTCCTTATCGGCATTCCAATATTTACAATTTAGCGCAAGATCTTTGTATAGAACTGGTTTAACATGTGATTGTGCTTCTAACTGCACTCAGATTGAAGTTCCTCTTTCTAACCACCCGCTTTATTTACGTCAGGCATTGGTTCATTAAATGACTGGCAGCCTATAAAATAAAATAGAAACAGCAAATAAAAAATAACTTATTCGTTTCATGATACAATCTGGATTGAAAATTCTTCCCCTTTTTTAATTAGCGCCGCAGTTTTAAGAACAATGTTGACCTTCCCATCCATCAAAAGAATTTTTTTTACTGAGCAATCTTTTTGATCCAATCTAATCACGATATTTTCAGTAGAGAACTGAGATTTTCCGGGCACATTCAGCGAGATTTCGGCCAGTTCCAATTGTCCTTTTTCAAGTTTAAGTGCAGCCGTAAATTTAGTACCTGAGAATTGCTGAGAAAAGCTCCCCCAGCCTTCTGCAGCTGTAAATGCAGCCTTAAAA
Source organism: Sphingobacterium sp. (assembly GCA_031286695.1). Taxonomy (GTDB): domain Bacteria; phylum Bacteroidota; class Bacteroidia; order Sphingobacteriales; family Sphingobacteriaceae; genus Sphingobacterium. The sequence goes on from JAITTY010000005.1 coordinate 655,220, forward strand.
TTCTGAGGATTGATTTTGGGATCAAAACCGATTTGTTTTTTGGGTCCATGGTAACTAAATCCACAGGCATTGATAAACGTTCCATAACTTGCCATAGCCCTTGCATAATGATCACTACATTCGATCTCATTGAACGGATTACGTTTCGACGCATGATATCTATCATGAATTTTCCGGGTAAGAATTAGCCCTTCATCCACCATACCTTCTGCAATCATGTGGGCAGCTACCTGATGTTCAAAACCGCTCATACATTCATGGAAATAGCCTAATTGCCAGGTTTCATTCTCTCCATAAGCATTTTTCTCATTCTTAGGGTTGGTATTCATAACCATTCCCCCGTCTCCGGCAAGCGCATATGGCCTTCCTTGCAGATGTGTTTTTATATAAGGGCCAACATCTGGAGTGAAATTGTAATTCCAAAGGGCGCGAAGGGCATACATTGTTTTTTCTTTAGAATTTACCCGAGGCAGTCCGACCTGGAAAGTCCATGCCTGTCCATACACCTGATCAATGTGGCAGGTATTGTATGAACCCAATTTCTTTCTGCCGAATTCCTTGTTTGGCCGATGGATGTAGTATTCGCCATTAAACAACTGCTGATCCATATTTTTAGTCCCTTTATTGAAATATTCGGCACAAACTTTTTGAAAAGCTTTATCGCCTACTTCTTCCGCCATGCGTTCTCCTGCTTTAACAGCCGCCAAACAAAGACCAACTATCCAGGCAATTTCTCCTTCCCAAATGGCATCCAGCGTGTTTTCCATTGGTGTATCTGTCATTCCATCACCATTCTTGTCCTGGTTCAGAATAAACTGAGTCGCTTTTTTTATAGCAGGCCAGTTTCTTTTCAAGAAGAGGCTGTCTGTGTTTGTTTGATGATCACGATAGGTTCTTAGAATCACACCGGCCTGACCATCAATTGCGGGTCTAGTCTCATATTCTGCCCTGAATATTATTGCTCCAGAATCTTTTACAAACCCCACTCCATAATCCGTCGTTTCGCGGAGGTTTCTTTCTAATCCCGGAAAAATTCTGCCCATAGCTTGACCATACTGCCAGACATGGGTGCAGGTTCCGGCACAGGCCCCCACGCCTTCCCAGCTCCAGAATCGACCTGTTGCAAATCGCATTGTATTTGCTGTTGCCAGAGTTCCGATATTAACAAAGGTTCTATCAATAAACCAGTATGGTAATGTTGTATCATTCCAGGTTCTCACCCAATTCAAAGTATCATTATCCAATTGAGGTTTATTCATTGAATAATATTTCAATACGTCGGCAGCATCTTTATACTTCCTTCCAAACCAATAGCCCTCTTTGGCATCTGATAGATGTTTTTTCAATTCTGGATGTGGATTGTTGAAAAACCACGATATAGCATAGTGAAATTTCCGCGAAGCCGAACGCCCAACCCTTTGACTCGAACTTATTGCTGCAACCTGCATTTTGTCAAAATCATCTACAGATTTCTCCTCAGTACTGGCCAAATTATCCGGATTGATAGGCCATTCTGGAATACTTGTAACAAGCTTGACATCCGGGTCATGACATACAAAAGCCATATTGCCAGAATCTCCTTCAGACACAAACTTCGAAGGTACTTGTTCACAAGTAAATTGAACTATTTTGTGTGCAGTGAATGATCTATCCAATGACGCTATTTTCGTTGTGCCTTTTAAATCCTTCCGTCCTTTGTGAACACCATTTTCCATCCATCCAATCAACTCCACGTCCAGATCTTCATTGGATTTATTTTTCACCTCAATTTGAAAAGAGGTCAATGGTAAAGATGAATTATCTTCATCCAAGGGAATAAATGGGGAAAAAGCAGTTAATGTCACCTCTACCGGAAACGATTCACTGCTATAAACAACTTTACAACTTGGATAAGAAGGTTCAAAGGTTACCTCATCCCAATCGTTTTCATTCAATTCTTTTTGAAAGAGCTTTCCCGATTTTCTTATAACAACCTTAAACCCCTGTTCAAATTTACGTAGATTATCTGCAATGGCTGGTTCGACATAGGCAGATCCATCTCTTGGTCTTACCTTAACCATTTCCTTTCCATTATCCCACTGCACAATTTTGGTTTCTATACCCTCTTTCAATCCATCGTAGGCATCATTGAAGATTTGCCACAACCACAATCTGCCATCGCCGCCAATGTATACAGTACCGGCATGCAGTCCACCAACTGGCATCCCAATATATTTCAGTTCGTTCCTACTTTTTCTATATTGAATTTTATCTCCCTTCTGGTAGAGTGATTTTATCCATTCAGCAGGATATCCTTTGTCCAATGGAATATTGTGAAGGGGCTGTTCCCAGGCAAACATTGTGTTTGACCAGACGGGGTAATTAGCCACTAATACACCTAATCCCAGTAGGCCCGATTTCTTCAAAAAATTTCTTCTGTCCATTTTCTCCGTTTATATACATTTTACCAGCCCGCATTTTGAGGCAACAATTTTTGGCTTTTGTCTATGGCTTATTGTGGTATTAGCCAAAGGTAATGTTTACTTTTATCGAACACCCAAATAATCTGTAAGTTTTGCTTCAAATAAATTATACTAATTTACCATGTCAGACGATTTAATTTTTATCTGAAGAAATTTTGTTAAGGGGGTTTTATTGCTATAGACAGATCTATGAGAGTTGGTTTGATACTATTTTTCTGTATGGAAAGCAATTCAGCTCTTTTTTGAGACTAGTTCGGTTCATATTCGAAAATGCTTTGCAAGCTGGAGTGCTGTGTACCTCATTGGAGCAAGATAACACTCAGGAAAAAGCCTGATAGTTTCGAAGGAAACAGGTGAATCAAACCCTTTTTCATATCATTTAGGCCCTTTTTCATATCGAAATGTCCTCTTATCTTCTCTATATTTGGCCTCTATTTACTAGGATTTAAAAACTCAATTAGTATTAATTATCGCTCGCTTTATAAGATAGCTGAAGCAATCATGAGCAAAATTTAAGTCATATGGAAAAAATTACAGACCATGCTCTAGCGAATCTAATTTCAAATAGAATCACAGAACTGATTGATTTAACTGAGCTTCCATTGGAGGGCATAGCCAATTTCACAGGCATCTCCTATTCAACATTACGCAGTATTTACAGAAAATCCCGATCTCTTTCTCTCGATACTTTCGCACGCCTATGTACCCCATTTTCTATACAGCTTACAGATTTCTTTAACCCACAAAAAAAACTGTCTGTCGCTGCCAAAGACCTATCGGAATTGATTGCTTTTAAGTCAGCATTTTTCCAGAAACTGGAACAGCAGCAACCTTTGCACAAAGCTATTTCAAGATCTGAAGGAACCAATACTGAGAATAGACAGCAACGGGAATTCATTTTGCAACTGATCCAAACCTCCGGCTACTTTTCTACAGCACGAACCATAGATCAAATGGTCGTCGATTTCGAACAGGTATATCATATCAAATTCAGTCCAGACCGACTCAGTGCATTACTTAAAAAATATATTGGTCTCGAACTCTTAGAGAAAAAAGTCGTTCCTAAGACAGAACGTAAGCCCGGCGATGCACGCAGGCCATATTTCTATTATAGAAATGAAAAATTGGATCTTTAGTCCGATAGTCACCGGCGGAAGTTTATGGGTCTAAGACTCTAAAGAGAGGCCGTCCCTGTTAGAGACTCCTGGAAATATTATTTCAAGTCTGGAGATTCCCATTTCAACACTTTCCGCGATACTGATCTTGCAGGAAGTCGTTTGGGGATTTCAATGCCTTGGCATACTCTTTATCTTAATGGCTGTCGTTATAATTAATGCCGGTAAGCCCCATTAGCTAACCATTTCTTAAACTTACGGTATTCCAATCCGATTAGAACAGAAACCGGGATCAGTGTTGCTGCCATGTGGAGAATTTCAAATAGACTGGCTACTTGTCCGGCTTGGATAAGGACAGAAAGAAACAATAAACTGCTTGCAGCGGGCAATAAAACAAAAGATAGCAACAGCGCAATCCGATTATTTCTGAATCTCCTATTTAAATTCAGAAAAATTGTCAACGTACCCACCGCAATACAGAGTGTCACAAAAGAAAGCAGCAATTCGGTAAAAAAGGGCATATAACAACGTGCCTTTTTTGCGGCCTCATTATTTGCCTGAAGTACTCCTGTAAGCACAAAGGTCGCCAATACTGCAAGCCCAGTAATTCTCAAAAAAATAAAACTCAGCTTTCTTTTCATTACCGCAATATTTTCAATACCAATAGCTAATCAACATTGCCATTACTAGCCTTTATTGTGGTCCGCCAGCCGAACAGGTTCCCAATAATATACTGAAACTAATAACAATATTTCTCATCATATCTAGATCCATTTAACCGTTAAACTGGCGATCGTCTATTTAAAGTTGCTAATTAATTCTTTAAAAATAAATGTTAAAGCCATATTAGACGAAGCCTTAATGATATTAGAAGTTGGCCTATCAATATTTGCAAACAAGCGGTATCTCTTATTTTTTTATTTTTTTACTAAGGTTTCCTTCCAATACTGCGTATCTATCTAAAATTATATACCATGAGATTGACTGATCCTATCAAACAACTAATCCTAAAGTACATTGGCGACAATTTATCTTCCGATGAAAAGGCCGATTTAAAACTATGGTTGGATGAATCAGCACAACATCGTATTTTTTTCGAGGAGCTTTTGAAGCGGGATGATTTAATAAATGACCTGAATCAATGGGGTGCACTCCAGGAATCCGACCCTATGGATTGGAATGAAAGATTGAAAACAAAGACACTCGAAACCATTCGGGCTACCGCAGTTAAGCCATCGCCTATCCGGAGCATAAAGCATCTTATTCCCTATGCGGCGGCTCTACTGTGTATAGGCTTAGGAAGTTTGATCTATATCGCCATCAACAGACAAACTGCCCCTTTGGGCAATCGAATCGTCTTAAATGACGTGGAAGCACAGAGCAACCAGGCAGAAATACGGCTTTCGAACGGTAAAGTGCTCCAGGTATCGAGTCAGAAAGGGGCCTTGGTTTCTGGACATCATTTACAATATGAAGACGGGACTATGCTGCAAAGTGCTGCCTTAAACGGGAATATCACAGCGATGGTCAGCACACCCGCTGGAACTATGTTACAAATGATACTGGAAGATGGATCGCAGATCACACTCAATGCTAAAACAACACTAAAATACCCACTTCATTTTGCCAAAGATAAACGTGTTGTCGAGATTGATGGCGAAGCTTATTTTAAAATTGCAAAAAATAAAAAGGTTCCATTCCAGGTAGTTTCCAACGGACAGCTCATCGAAGTTACCGGTACTGAATTCAACGTAAACACCTATTCGAAATCCCAAAGTAGTACAACGCTTGTCGAGGGGAGTATCAATCTATCGGCGCAAGGGCAAACGTTACAGCTCAAGCCCAATCAGCAAGCAATATTAGCATCTGGTCAACTGTCTCAAAAAACAGTCGACCCCAATAATTACATAGCATGGCTCGACAATAAATTCTATTTCAATGAAACAGACCTTCGTACAGCCCTACAACTGATCGGCCAATGGTATGACCTCCAAATTATCTACAAACAACCGATAAAAGAAACACTATTATATGGCGAAATTCAACGTACGAAAAGTCTATCGGCAGTCCTAAAAATCTTGGAACGTAGCCATATTAAATTTGAATTGATCGAAGAAAATGGCATACGTAAGCTCTTTGTTTCAAACTAACCAATTACCCATGAAATAACCCAAAAACAACAATTATGAGAAAACCAACTTGACGAAACAAGATGAGATGCAAAAAAGCCGATCAATGCTACGAACATTAACCGGCCATAATAGCGATCTCCATCTTTGACCGATTTACCCAATCAGTTTACAAATAGATTATATCCCTAATTCAACAAATTTATGAATTTTAAATTTCTTGTTCATAGAAATCGAATCACTGTGAACATACCCAAGCAATGGAAGACCAAAATGAAGCTGAGCGCATTTTTTACTCTTGCATGTGTTGTTAAGCTGTCTGCAGCCAGCTACGCACAATCCATCACGATTAACGCCAAAAAAATGTCTTTGGTGCAAGTACTACGTACCATCCAAAAACAGAGTGGTGTCCCCTTTCTATTGAATGGTAAAGAACTCGCTGAACTAAAAATTGAGGCGCAGGTTCGTAATATGCCTTTAGAAAAAGCTGTACAGATTCTCTTAAAAGACCAACCTGTGGATTGGAGTTTTCAGGACAATATGCTTGTCGTAACGAAGTTAAAAACAAACCACCTAACTTATGACCTTCCAAGTAATTACGTCTTAGTGCAACAAAACCGCACCATCAAGGGAAATGTTCACGATAGCAAAGGAACCTCGCTCCAAGGTGCGACAATTATGATAAAAGGTTCGACAAAGGCAACTACCACAGATGCAAGTGGTAACTTTCAGATTGAAGCAAATAATAACGCCGTACTCGTGATTAAAATGATCGGCTACCAAACCAAGGAAATCCCATTGGCCAACCAGCTTTACCTGAATATTGAACTTAACCAACAGATCGACGCACTGGAAGAAGTTGTCGTCGTTGGCTACGGTACGACAAAAAAGAAAGAATTAATTGGTTCGGTTTCCCAAGTTGATGGAAAGCAACTAGCCAAACGATCCGTTCCTCAGCTTGCTCAAGCCCTTACGGGTCAAATGCCGGGCGTGACCGTCATACAACGATCTGGCCAACCTGGAGCAGCAAACAATACCATACAGATCCGTGGCGTGGGATCATTCGGTGCAAGTACCGACGCACTTATTTTAGTTGACGGTATACCCACCAATTCCTTCAATGATATCGATCCAAATGATGTTGCATCGATCTCGGTACTGAAAGACGCCTCTTCGGCAGCCATATACGGAGCTAGAGCCGCAAATGGTGTCATTTTGGTTACAACAAAAACCGGGGCAACAGGTGGAAAATTAGCGGTCAATTACAATGGTTATTATGGGATTCAAAAACCAACAGCCTTCCCCGAATTTGTCAACTCTTGGGAGTACGCTTCTCTACTCAACGAAACCACAAGTGGTGGCGGTGGTTATACGGCCGAAGAAATCCAAAAATTTAAGGATGGCTCTGATCCTGACAATTATCCAAATGCCAATTATATGGCAAGCTCATTTAAATCCCAAGCAGCACAAACGGGCCACAACTTAAATATATCCAATACCACAGATAAAATACAATACACCTTATCTGCTGGCTTTCTCAACCAAAAAGGTATTGTCATCAAAAACAATTTTGACAAATACAATATTCGCCTCAATCTCATATCAAACCTCAATGACAAGCTCAAGTTAACCACTAGAGTGGCAGCGATTCAAACGGACACGGATGAACCCGCAGCTCCGGCAACGCTTGACTTCTCCCGCATGACGGATATTATTTCCCAGGTGATTCGCTACCCCGCCATATATCCGATACGCCTGAGCAATGGCGACTGGGGCGCAGGAAATAACCTGAAAGGAACACCCGTATCCTTCCTGGAGAGCGAATCCTTTTATAAAGAAAAAGTATCCAACATCGCAGGAAATGCAAGACTGGACTGGAAACCGATTTCAGATCTGACTTTGTCCGCTATAGGAGGGTATACGCAAACGAATGGCCGTACAAAACTTTTCAGAGCTTCACAACGGATCAACAATTCCATTACGCTGGGACCTTCTAACCTCAATCAAACTGCTCCTTATGAAACGTATAAAACTTTTCAGGCATTAGCAGACTATAACAAAACAATCGGGGACCATTCCTTGAAAATATTGGGCGGTTATTCCTTCGAGAAAGGCTACAGTGAAGGTTTAAGCGCTTACCGGCAGAATTTCCCCAGCAATGATCTTACCGAGTTAAATGTAGGTTCACCAGATGGACAACAGAACTCCGGCACAGCCTCTGAGTGGGCATTGGAATCATTATTTGCCCGTGTACAATATAATTATGCCAAGAAATATCTTGTCGAAGGTGTTGTTCGCTACGATGGATCTTCCCGCTTTCCAACGAATAAAAAATATGCCACTTTTCCCTCAATTGCAGTAGGCTGGTTGCTGAGTGAAGAATCGTTCATCAAAGACCACTATAGTTGGATTGACGAATTGAAAATCAAAGGATCTTATGGGGTTCTCGGTAACCAAAATATTGTCGGCAATGTCCAACAGCGTGTTGTCTCTAACTACCCATATCAGGATGTTTTAAATCCGGGTTATAATTACCCCTTTGGAAACACGATCTCTCCAGGCGTAGCTCGAACCACAATTGTTGACCCTACGCTACGCTGGGAATCGACCAGAACGGCAGATGCAGGCCTGGAAGTAGCTTTATTTAAAAATTTACTAACATTCAGCAGTACCTATTACAATCGGTTCACCTACGACATCCTAGTGAGCCCAGGTTCTAGTGTTTCCAAAGTTTTGGGTTTTGAAGTAGGCGTACAAAACTCGGGGAAACTTAGAAATTCTGGTTGGGAATTCACCTTAGGACATCAAAAGAAGTTGAACGAATTTTCGTATAATGTGAATCTAAACTTCTCTACCGTCAAGAATAGAGTAGTTGATTTGGGTGTCGGTAATATCAACCAGCCAAATGGCTTAGTTGGAAATGGCTCCTCCTTATTTATTGGTTACCCAATCCAGGCTTACTATGGCTACCAAGCTGACGGCTTATTTATCGATGCTGCTGATATCGCAAGCTATGCTAATCAAACCAGCATCAATCCGAAGCCACAACCTGGTGATATTCGATACAAGGACATCAGTGGCCCCGACGGCGTGCCTGATGGAAAAGTAGACGCTACGTACGACCGAACTGTGATTGGATCACGTATCCCCAAATACACCTACGGGATGAATATCGGGATGAACTACAAAGGGTTTGACTTAGGAATACTTCTTCAAGGTGTAAGCGGTGTTAAAGGCTTATTGGACAATTATGCTGGATTTGCGTTGACACAAAACGGCAATATCCAACGCTGGCAAGCTGACGGCAGATGGACTGCTGCCAATCCCGATAGAAATGCCATATATCCAAGAATTGAACAATTGCCGAATACCGGAACACCCAATACCCTGCTATCAGACTACTGGTTACTGGATGCGAGCTATCTTCGTTTAAAAAACATCCAATTAGGCTATGCCATTCCTAAGCACATCCTTACAAAATGGAAATTATCTGGTCTAAGGGTCTACGCAAATGCCGAAAACCTATTTACCAAAAGCAACTATAGAAAAGGCTGGGATCCCGAAATCAATTCAAGTGGTGCCTACTACCCTATTATGCGCAATTTTACATTTGGGGTTAACCTAAGTTTCTAACCAATCGATAAAAAACCATGATACACATCGCATACAAACCTATAAAATTGGCCTTATGCATTCTTTTTGCATCAAGCCTAAGCATCAGTTGCAAAAAGCAACTGGAAACCAATCCATTGGATAAATTTGCCAACGAAACCTTTTGGACCAGCGAAACGAATGCTCGATCAGCGCTGACAGGATTATATAAAGCGGAAATACAAATGAACTCCCTTGCCGAATTCAGCCCCACAGACTGGTGGTCCTATAACGGCCTGCTTTACCTGGAGTTTGCTTCGGACAATGCCTACGATAGACGTGGTGATAATTCGGTTTTCAATAAGCTATCCGATGGCACACTAACGAACAATAACGGCAACTTAGACGCTTATTGGATGTATACCTACAAGAAAATCGCCCGTGTAAATTATTTTCTTGAAAATATTGATAAGACCCCTATTTCAGCAGAACTGTTGGCCCGGTTTAAAGCCGAAGCGCGGTTTATTCGTGCTTGCCAATATTTCTACCTTTCTCAATACTGGGGCGACGCTCCCTTAGTGACCAAAACCTTGACGCCCAATGAGGCCAATCAAGTATCCAAGGCAAAAAAACAGGAACTGGTCACTTTTGTTGAACGTGAATTGCAGGAAGCCGCGAACGACCTACCGAGCTATGGCAAATTGACGACCGCAGAACGGGGCCGCGCAAGCAAACAGGCAGCCCTCGCTTTCCTGGGACGTATCCAACTGGCAGAAAAATCGTACGCCGACGCTATCAAAAGTTATGAGCAGATCATCAATGCCAATGAAAACAGCATTGATCCTAATTATTCAGGCTTATTTAATGGAACCAACGAAACGAGCAAAGAGATTATTTTTGCCACGCAGTATCTTGTTGATCTAGCTGGAAACGGTATGTTCCAACACAATTTTCCCGCAGTAGCTGGGGGTTGGCATCTCCACTGCCCACTTGGTAGCCTTGTAGAAAGCTATGGTTTCACCGATGGAACGGCATTTTCGTACGATGATGCGCGTTATAATGCGCAAGACATCAGCAAAAACCGAGACCCACGTCTAGCCTTCACGGTGATAACGAATGGAGACCGCTTTAAAAATTTAAAATACACCTCACATCCAGATTCAACACTGTCTATTGATCAATTGACAACAACAAAACAGGCAACACGTACGGGTTACGGATTACGCAAGTTCAACGACGAGGGTTTTAGTGGAAACTTACAAAACTCTGGAGCCGATGTTCCTATTGTACGCTACGCCGAAGTCCTCCTGAGCTACCTTGAAGCCAAACTCGAAAATGGCGATCCCATCACAAGTGAGCTATTGGACAAAACCATCAACGCTGTCAGAAAAAGAAGCAGCGTTAATATGCCAGCCATTAACGTCCAAAGCAGTACCGCGTTGCGTTCGACCTTGCGCAACGAAAGACGTGTCGAACTCGCATTGGAAGGGCTCCGTTATTGGGATTTACTACGTTGGGGTATCGCAAAAGATGTACTGAAGGGTGATTTCTACGGGGCTCCATTCCCGAACGCAAAAAACCTTCGAATAAAATCCGGTGGAAGTAAAGATCCGTATAGCCGCTGGTACGTGACCAGCAAGTCTTTCCGAGCTGGCCAAGATGAACATTGGCCAATTCCGCAAAATGAAGTTAATATCAATCCAAATTTAAAATAGTATCTTGGGTATCGTCAATTGTCAAACGATACCCTTTAAACAAAATTTAAAGTATATGAAGAAGCCACTATCCCTAGCGTTATTACTCTCCTCGAGCCTTTTTGTTACGCTACCCACCGTTAGTTTTGCCCAAAAGGCAAGTAAACCTAATGTCATCTATATTTATGCGGATGATCTTGGTTTTGGTGATTTAAGCAGCTATGGTGCCAAACAAATCGAAACACCCAACCTGGATAAGCTCGCCCGAAACGGCGTTCGATTTACCAATGCACATAGTACATCGGCAACTTGTACCCCTTCTCGTTTTGCATTGATGACCGGGACGTACCCATGGCGTCAGGAAGGGACAGGCATTCTGCCTGGCGATGCCAAGCTAATCGTTCCTACGGATAAAATTACATTACCCAAAGTATTTAAACATGCCGGCTATGCTACTGCAATTGTTGGAAAATGGCATATGGGACTTGGCAATCAGGTACAAAAAGACTGGAATGCCCCCATCAAACCCGGACCTAATGATGTAGGTTTTGATTATTCATTCATTTTCCCTGCAACAGCAGATCGCGTCCCAACGGTGTTCCTTGAAAATGATCAGGTCGTGGCTGCAGAAGCGAGCGATCCAATCCTGGTCGACTATGAAAAGAAAATCGGCAATGACCCTACAGGCAAAGAACACCCCGAACTGCTCAAAATGCATTCTTCACCTGGTCAGGGACACAATCAGACTATAGTTAATGGTATCGGAAGAATCGGTTATATGAGTGGAGGCACGCGTGCGCGATGGGTGGATGAAGAAGTCTCTACTACATTTCTTCACAAAGCCCAGGATTTTATCTCCACGCATCAAAACAAACCGTTCTTCCTGTACTTCTGCTTAACAGAACCGCACGTACCCCGTATGCCGGCAACACAATTTAAAGGGAAGAGCAAACTTGGTTATCGCGGCGATGCTATTCTGCAGTTAGATTGGACCGTCGGACAAATTCAACAGCAATTGCAACTTTTGGGACTTGACAAAAACACGATTATAATTTTCAGCAGCGACAACGGCCCCGTTCTCGACGATGGCTACATGGACGGCGCTGTGGCCCAACAAAATGGCCACTTACCTGCTGGTCCACTGCGCGGCGGTAAATATAGTATCTTCGAAGGGGGAACCCGGGTACCATTTATCGTCAGTGGTAAGGGTGTTGCACAGGGGAAAGTTTCCAATGCATTGATCAGCCAAATAGATCTCTTGGCAACAAGTGCCCAATTACTGGACATCCCACTAAAAACCGACGAAGCAAAAGACAGCAAGCCACTCTTGAAAACCTTAACAGGTCAAGATAATAAGGGCCGCACGAGTATGGTTCAGCATGCACAGACATTGGCTATCGTAAAGGACGACTGGAAATATATTGCTCCAAGTAAAGGTGCCCCCTACATGAAATTAACGGACACGGAAACAGGAAGCTTTCCTGAAGACCAATTGTATGATCTCAAAAACGATATCGGTGAAAAACACAATGTTGCTTCAAAATATCCCGAAAAGGTCATTGAACTCAAACAATTGTTGGAAGGAGAACGTCAAAAATGAAAATAAAAGTTGGACTTTCCCTCATCCTGCTCGGATGGGGGACCCTTTTTGCACAGCAAAAGAAAAAACAGCATAAACTCCCTAATATTATCTTCTTTTATGCAGACGATCTAGGATATGCCGAAACGGAGCCCTATGGACAGCGATTAATCAAAACACCCAATATCCAGCAACTGGCACATGAGGGTATGCGCTTTATAAATCATTATACAAGTACACCTGTATGTGCCCCAGCCCGATGCATGTTATTGACGGGCAAGCATGGCGGTCAATCTTACATCCGCGGAAATTATGAATTAGGCGGTTTCGCCGATAGCTTAGAGGCAGGTCAAATGCCTCTTCCCGAAGGAACCTATACCATGGCTCACCTATTTAAAAAAGCCGGCTATCAGACCGCGGCCATTGGAAAGTGGGGACTTGGCATGAATAATTCCACTGGAAGCCCCAACAAACAGGGATTTGATTATTTTTTTGGCTACCTGGACCAGAAACAGGCACACAATTACTACCCCAGCCATCTGTGGGAAAATGAAACAAAATATCCGCTTCAAAATAAGGAAAAATTCGTCCATACTCCTTTAGATTCCAGTAAGGCCACGGCAGAGGACTTTAAACAATTTGACGGTAAGGAATATGCACCTGAACTAATGACAGCGAAAGCGCTGGCTTTTATCGACAAAAACCGAAGTAATCCTTTTTTCTTATACCTTCCTTATACATTGCCGCACTTATCACTCCAAGTTCCCCAGGAATATGTGGATAAATATAAGAACCTCTTCCAGGACAAACCTTATTACGGACAGGACGGCTACACAGCAACCCCCTATCCAAGAGCAACCTATGCAGGTATGATCACCTATCTGGATGACCAGGTCGGTACGATTATGAAGCATATTAAATCATTGGGAATAGATGAAAACACCATTATTCTGTTTTCCAGTGACAACGGAACTGGCTTTAATGGTGGTATAGATTATCGCTTTTTCCGTAGTGTCGATTCGCTTAGAGGATTGAAAATGGATGTCTTTGAGGGCGGTATTAAAGTTCCGTTAATTGTCAAGTGGCCCAACCATATCAAAGCGAATTCCGAAACAGACTTGATTTCGGCTCAGTACGATCTCATGGCAACCTTCGCACAGCTGATTCAGCAGAATCCCGGGCACAGCAATGGTCTATCCTTACTCCCAACCTGGCTGGGGCAGAAGAATAAACAGGAACATCATCAGTATCTCTATTTTGAATACCCCGAAAAAGGTGGCCAGATCGCCATACGGGAAGGACATTGGAAAGCTGTAAAACTCGATTTAAAGAAGAATCCAAAAGCTAAATGGCAATTATACGATTTAACCACAGATCCTTGGGAAGAAAAAGATCTAGCAGCACAATATCCGCAATTGATGCAGCATTTTGATGAAATCGTCACCAAAGAACACCGACCTGCCCATATACAGGAATGGGAGATTGTAGCCAATAAGATGATTAAAAAATAAATCGATTATTTTTTAATCTCAAAAAACTTGGGTTGTTAGGATTGAATCCTGACAACCCAAGTTTTTTATGTAATTTAGCAAAGCGATTCATAGCAGGAGCCCCATGTGAATGTACCTATTGAATGACGTATAAACCATAGAGGAGTATAGCATAATCCGAAGGCAAACGTAAAAATGATCAATAACCAAGTATGCAGCAAAAAGAATCATACATCCATACGCTGAAAGAAGGTGATGAAACAGCTTTATGCTTTTTTATGGATCATTTTGGCCATTCATTGCGCTATTTTGCCTTTTCCTACCTCCGCAACAAAACCGATGCAGAAGAAATTGTCTCCGATGTTTTTGTAAAGCTCTGGAATAATAGACAAAAAGTGGAAAATTATGAAAGCCTTAAAGCCTTTCTTTTTATCGCGACTAAAAATGCCTGCATTGATATACAAAGAACAGCTCAATTCAAAATACGCAAAGAAGAGCTCGTTATTCTCCAGCATATGTCTGTTCCGGAAGAAGATGTCCTCAAGAAAATATTCCGGACAGAACTCACCGAATTGCTGCTTGCTGAAATCAACTTGCTTCCCAGACAGCAAGCTCAGATCTGCAAGCTCAGCTTTTTGGATGGCTTGAATACCGAAGAAATTTGTGAAACATTAAGTACCACCGCATCGACCGTCTATTATGCAAGGTCTAAGGCATTATATGCATTAAAAGAACGATTCAAATCGAAAAAATTTGAATACCTCAGTATTCTTATGCTATCCGCATGGTATGCCTTCAAAGGATAATTACCTTTCCTAAATCTTCCACATCCGACCTTGGGATAGATCAATATACTATCCGCACGGCATACTTTCAAAGGTTAACCACCTTCAGGCAATACTCCCCATCCAACTTTGAGACAGATTAAAAAACACAAACAACTGTTTATCAGAAAACTAACCAGGTAATCATTTTAAAAAAATTGGAAACAAAAAAAAGCTTAGCATTCGGTCGGGCGACCTGCTAAGCTTTTATAAATACCTCTTTGTAAGAGGCAATCAACCTAAACCTAGGACAAAGATAATGCTTCAAATGATATAAACAAAAATTTTGTTATATTTTTTTTCAACTCCCATAAATTTGTTTTAAGACAGCTATCACAAAAGGAATAGTAAGTGTACAATGTACACTACAATCTTTTTGCATTTTTCAACAGGCCATTTTTTGACTACCTCTATTCAAATACTCTATACTACCCTATTTAACTCTTGCATTAGTTATATTTATCAATGCGGCAGCTGCCATTCTCTTTTATTATTTTCTTTTCCTGAGAAAAGGAATGACACCTATAAATTTGTCCCATCGGATGACCACAACGAGGAATTTACCTCTGAATGTCTCTTTGACTACCCTACTTCCTGTGAACATGCGGACTAATTTCAGCTATTCCGAGCAGGCCTCTACAACAGCCGTATTTGTAGGATCTAAACATGGACATTTCAGTTAATTATTTAGTAACTTTGAATCAATCAAAAAAAAAATAGCATGTTTACTGGAATCATAGAAACCTTAGGAAAAATAGAAAATATCGAACAGGAGAAAAGCAATATCCATTTTTACGTCAGTTCCCCTATTTCCAATGAACTCAAAATAGACCAAAGTGTAAGTCATAATGGAGTTTGCCTTACAGTTGTGGGATTGAACAATGACCTTCATAAAGTTACAGCAATTGATGAAACCTTGCAGAAGACAAATCTGGCTCAGTTAAAGGTAGGTGACTTGATCAATCTAGAGCGCTGCACACTGGCCGGTGGAAGATTTGACGGCCATATCGTTCAGGGTCATGTCGATCAGACCGCCCTTTGTATCCAAAAGAAAGACGAAAACGGGAGTTTTATTTTCACCTTCCAATACGATGTTTCCAAACAAAATATCACCGTAGAAAAAGGGTCCATTACTGTAAATGGCATTAGTTTGACGGTCGTAGACTCTAAAGACGATCAGTTTTCTGTCGCAATCATCCCTTATACGCTTGAGCACACCAACTTACAGCAGGTCGAAGTGGGCAGTACAGTCAACTTAGAGTTTGATATAATCGGG
The DNA here is from genome assembly GCA_031286695.1 of Sphingobacterium sp. Classification (GTDB taxonomy): domain Bacteria; phylum Bacteroidota; class Bacteroidia; order Sphingobacteriales; family Sphingobacteriaceae; genus Sphingobacterium. The sequence continues at coordinate 671,380 of JAITTY010000005.1, forward strand.
AAATATGTCACTAAAATTATGGCTTTGCGCGGTTAAGAAAATTCGGTAAGTTTCCTTTGGTCTAAGACTGACCAAAGGAAACTTATTTCAACGAGTATCCCCATCAAATTACTCTAAGTAATGGCCCTGGCGTATTAATAATGCCCGATATTTGTTAAATACGCTCGATTTGGAAACAAAACCCATATATTTATTTTCATCGCCCAAAACCGGAAGTATCCAAGTGTCATCCTTATTCATTTTGGCCATCACAATCTCCATATTTTCATTGATTCCTACGGTATCATTTGGCTTCTGAGCTAATTTTTCAAAAGGAGTGTCTCCTCCATCTACTTCACCCAATAGGACAGAAAATAGGAACTCGCTATAGAGCAGCCCCATAAATTTGCCTTCGTAATCAACCACCGGAAAGATATTGCGTTTACTATGGATGATGTCCGTTTGCCGGTCTTTAGGTGTTTCATCGGGACGTAAGACTACAAAATTCGTTTCCAATACATATTTTATCCGCATCATGCTTAACACAGATCGATCCTTATCCTCATAAGAAATGAGATCTCCAGACTCTGCCAGTACCTTGGTATAAATTGAATGCTTTAAAACAGACCGATTGATCAGATAGGAAATTGAACAGACCAGCATCAATGGAACCATTAATGTGTAGCCTCCGGTCACTTCTGCGATCAAGAATATACCCGTCAATGGCGCATGCATAATACCGCTCAAAGCCCCGGCCATGCCCGCTACCACAAAATTTGGCACATTTAATTCGGCAATTCCGGTCAGGTTGACGCCATAAGAAAATGCAAAGCCCAACAGGCCGCCCATCACCAGGCTCGGACCAAAAACACCCCCATTGCCCCCGCCATTTAGCGTAAATAATGCCGCAAAGGATTTTCCGAATAACGTCAATATGGTATAGCCAAAGACTACTAATCCAATATCCTTATAGTCTGAAAACAAGCTATTCTTAACAATTGAATTAAACTGTCCATTGAGAATCTGCTGAATCGTAATGTAGCCCTCGCCATACAATGCCGGAAAGACAAAGATCATCAACCCTAAGGCGATACCGCTGACCCAGACTTTGTTATAGGGATTTTTAATTTTTGAAAACCATTTCCCGACACTTCTGGAAACACGGGCAAAGTAAATGGTATAAAGACCGATCAGTACCGCCAATAACAAATAGAACAATAATGCCGAAACCTGCCAATCGGAATTGAACGTACTGAATAGCGGTTCATTGTAAAGTACCCGCGACACCACTGAAGCCAAAGCCGATGAAATCAGTAAAGGGATAAACACCGGAATGGAAAACTCAGGCAGTAAGATCTCGATCGCAAAAATCATTCCCGCCAAAGGACTATTGAATGCTCCTGAAATTCCCGCCGCTGCCCCACAGGCCAATAACATCGTTACTTCTTTATACTGTAACCCAAAAAAACGGGCAATATTCGAACCTATGGAAGATCCTCCCAAAGCAACTGGAGCTTCTAGACCACAGGAACCACCAAACCCGACCGTAATGGCCGACGTCACCACCTGCGAATAGATATTGCTCGGATCCAAACGGCTTCCTTTCCGGCTGATGGCATAGATAATCGGTGTGATTCCATGCTCCATCTTCTTCCCTTTCAGAAACTTCCGGACAAAAAACACACTAAGCAAAATCCCAATTAAAGGAAATATCAAGTACACCGAGTATTTCACTTTCCAATCGATATCGTCCTGTATAGTTGCTGCAATAAAATGGGTTAGTCTTTTCAGGACAGATGCCATAATACCGCCAACAATTCCAACCAAAAACGCCAATAGGATGATAAAATTTCTATTCGAAACTTTCTTCATTCGCCATTGATTGATCTGATCTATTTTCCTAAAAAAACGTCCCTTGAGGTTTCTCATAACTTCTTATTGAAAGCTCAACACTTCCTTCTTCTTTTTTGTTTTGAATTTATCCGGTACTACAGCCAATATTTCTTTTTCCAACGCCTGAATCGCATGTCGCTTTATAAAATTCTGCGTCGTCACCAAGGAGATCTCCCGTACAGGTTCCGGTGATTTGAAATAACGGATCCTATCCAATTGTTCATCGGAATAATCCCAGATCGACAATTCAGGCAATATCGTAATGCCGTCGTTGATATCAACCATACGTTTCAGCGTTTCCACACTACCGGTATTATATTCAAATCGTCCTGTCAGATCCTGATTGTGTTTGTGATGACAGATATTGAGCACCTGACCGCGCATGCAATGTCCTTCATTGAGCAGCCAGAGTTTATCGTCCGCAATATCATCGCCACTAAGTACTTTCTTACTGAACAAAGGACTATTGGCAGAAATATAAGCGACAAAATTCTCATAGAACAGCGGAGATTCTAAGATGCCCGGATCATTTAGAGGTGTCGACAATACACCACAATCCAAAAGTCCGACCTTCAGTTCATGGACAATTCGCTCTGTCGTATACTCCCAGATCTGCAATTGCAACTTCGGATATTTTTCCATAAATGTGGTCAGTACATTTGGAAGTAAATATGGAGCGATCGTCGGAATAACCCCCACCTTTAGCGTCCCCTCAATCTCTCCCTTTTTATCCTGCACAATCTCATTGATCTTTCGGCTTTCCGTGAGAACCAATCGGGCCTGAAGAATAATTTTCTCGCCGATCTCTGTAGGAATGACAGGCTGACGGCTCCGATCGAAAATCTTTGCCCCTAAAGACTCTTCAAGTTTTTGTATTTGCATGCTCAACGTAGGTTGCGTGACAAAACATTTTTCAGCAGCTGCAACAAAACTTCGGTAGGTATCAACAGCTATAATATATTCCAATTGGATTAAGGTCATCTTACTATCTTTAAAGCACAAAATTACGAATCCTGTCGTAAACCCATGTCAAATCCTTTGATAATTTAAAAAGTCTGCATGGATATTTGGCTTGCGTATTATACAATAAATACCTTGCCAAAAAGCCACAGTCTATCCACTATTGTTACATTCGTTAGCATAAAAAGTCGATTTCATCAAAAACCTTTTCTTAAATTTGGAGATTTACAACAGTTGATAGTTAAAATCCTATGAAGTTTATTAATAGTACGACAATTGCACTAGCTTTATTCTTAACCATGGCAAACAGTCCTTACAGCAAGGCTAATCCTGATGAAGGAATGTATCCATTGAGCGAATTAAACAAAGCTGGGCTAAAGAAAGCGGGGTTAAAGATTAGTGAGAAGGATATATACAATCCGGGACAGGTTGGATTAGTAGACGCCTTGGTTCAAGTCAGCGGATGTACCGGATCATTTGTCTCCAACCGCGGATTGATTATTACCAATCACCATTGTGCCTTCTCTGCTGTTCAGCTAGCCAGTACAGCAATCAACAATTACCTGAAAAATGGCTTTGTTGCACAAAATCAGGAGCAGGAAATTGAAGCGAAAGGATTAAAAATAAGAATTACGGATTCCTATGAGGATGTCTCCAATAAAATTTTAAATGCTGTCGCGAACATCAGCGATCCTGTGGAACGTATCAACACCATCAAACGTAAGCAGGAGGAATTAGTTAAGCAGGCTGAAAAACAGGACCCGACGATTAAAGCCGAAGTGTCCGAAATGTTTATCGGCAAGAGCTATGTCCTATTTCGCTATAAAACGATCGAAGATGTCCGTTTAGTCTATATTCCACGTCAGAATATCGGTGAGTTTGGTGGCGAAACCGACAACTGGGTGTGGCCTCGCCACACCGGAGACTATTCCTTTTTAAGAGCATACGTTGGTAAAGACGGAAAATCTGCACCTTACTCCAAAGAAAATGTCCCTTATCAGCCGAAAAAACACCTTAAAGTAAATCCAAATGGGGTCAGAGAGAATGATTTTACCTTTATCCTGGGATATCCCGGAAAAACATTCCGACACCGGCCCGCACAGTATATCCAATACCAACAGGAATACCTACTGCCTTATGTTTCCAATCTCTATGATTTCCAAAATAAACAAATGGAGGAAGCCGGTAAAGACAATACCGATATCGCATTATCGCTGGCAACACGGATAAAACGCAATGCCAATGTCCTGAAAAATTACCGCGGTAAGCTAAAAGGACTACGTGGTATTGACTTGTTGTCGACTAAAAAGCAGGAAGATGAAGCACTGGCTGCATTTATTCTAAGTAAACCAGCTCTAAAAGACAAATATGGCAATCTGTTGGCTGACATTGAATCGTATTATCAAATCAGCAATCAGGATGCACTAAAAGAACTTTGGATCAACAATATTTACAATAGCACAAGCCTATTGAAAGTAGCGCGTGATGTCAATGCATTGAAAATTGCTTTAGGAAAAGAAAAATCTCCACAGGCTGCAAAAGCGCTTTTCGACCGGGATATCCAAAAGATAAGGACGGGGATTAAAGAAGCTTATGAAAGCTACAACAAACAGGCTGATCAACGTATCCTGACTAAAATGTTACAGGATGCTGCGGCATTTCAAGGTAAAAATCAATTGCCAGCTATTCAAACGCTGCAACTGAACAGTGAAACAGCTCCAGGTTTTGCCACAGAAATTATCAATAGCACCAAACTTGCTGATCAAAACTATGTGCTGAATACAGTTTTGGCAAATGCAGACGCACTTCAAAAATTTGACGACAGATTATTGAATTTCCAAGCTGGTCTGAACAATGACATTGTGACTTTCGCGGCTGAACAAAAAAGACGTGAGGGTGTGCTCAATAAATTAATGGGCGATTATGTGGCCGTCAAAGAAATTTTTCAGGCAAAGAACTTTATTCCTGATGCAAACTCAACATTACGTTTGACTTATGGCCACATCAAGGGTTACTCACCTGCTGATGCAACCTATATGAAGCCATTTACAACGATCGAAGGAATAATCCAAAAAGGAAATCTAGGCTTGACAGAATTTGACTATCCACAGGAAATCAAAACAGCTTACCTGAATAAAAACTTTGGTCCTTACCTTCAGAAAGATTTAGGTTCTGTCCCTGTGAATATTCTATACGATATGGATACCACTGGCGGTAATTCGGGATCTCCGATCATGAACGAAAATGGTGAATTGATTGGTGTCAATTTTGACCGCGCTTATGATGCAACAATCAATGATTTCGCCTGGAACGAAAGCTATAGCAGATCCATTGGCGTCGATATTCGCTATGTCCTTTGGGTTGCCGATAAAATTGACAATGCACATTTTATTTTAAAAGAAATGGGTATCTAATTCAACACAGGATTAAAACTAAAAAGCAGCTGTACCGGAAGTGATACAGCTGCTTTTTTTTCCAAAATTGTCTGCTGTTATTGACCAGAAAGAACCTTTAGGTCGCTAGAGTAAGATCTAAAGGTTTCCGCCTTGCAGTAAGGTGGAGAAAACAGCTTTCAACCGTAACAAACCTGCTGCTAATACGGACCTCGAACAAGCGATATTCAGGCGAATAAAGTCGTTGCTCCCCTTTCCATACATTGCCCCAACATTGACTTGAACATGTCCTTCAGCCAACAGCAGTTCACCCAACTTTCGGCTTGAAACTCCCAAGGCAGCACAATCTACCCATACGAGATAAGTTCCCTCCAAAGGAAGTACCTGCAAAGCAGGAAGATGCTCAACCATAAAGCTTTTCAAATAAAGATAGTTCGCCCGGATATAAACCAGCGCCTGATCCAACCATTCTTCCCCTTCATCATAAGCCGCAGTCAGGCCCGTGATGGCAAAAGGACTTATACTAGATATTTCGTTGACCAAAAATGCCTGCTGTACTTTCTTCTTAAGTTCAGGATCAGCAGCAACAATCGTAGCAACCTGCAGTCCGGCCAAATTAAAAGTCTTGCTCGGTGCAACGCAGGTAATGGAATGAGCAAGCAGTTCAGGACTAATAGTTCCAAAAGGAATATGCGTATGTCCGTCAAAAACAAGATCACAATGAATTTCATCTGAAATGACCAAAACCTGATGACGGAGACAGATCTCACCCAAGCGTTCAAGTTCGGCTCTCGTCCACACCCTTCCGGCAGGATTATGTGGGCTGCATAAAATAAATAATTTCACTTTCGGATCACTTGCCTTATACTCGAAATCCTCAAAATCGATTCCATAATGACCGTCTCGATAGATCAGATCATTGGAAACAACCTCACATTGATTGCGTTCGATCGAAGAAAAAAAGCAATGATATACCGGTTCCTGAATCAATACTTTGTCACCGGGCTCTGTAAGTGCTTTGACCAAAGCCGACAGGGCCGGTACCACACCGATAACAGGAAGCAGCCATTCCTGCTGTATCGTAAAGCCGTGCCTGCGAGAAAACCAATTTATAACAGCCTGATAAAAGGCCTCTGGAACTTTGGCATAACCGTATACGGCATGCTGAACTCTTTGTGCCAATGCATCCACAATAGGTTGCGCAGCCGGAAAATCCATATCAGCTACCCATAGTGGAATCAAATCTTCATACTCCTGCTGATTCCATTTAACCGAATCAGTACCACGGCGGATAATTATTTTATCAAAATCATAGATCATACAGCAATTTAATCAAAAATATAGGTCATTTACAATAAAAAACGCGACAAATTAGGCATCTTCCTTCAGAAATTTGAATCCAGCCAGCCATCAGGCTAAAATAAAGTTAACCGTCGGAAATTGACTGAATTTAGCTAATCCTTAGCGATTGAATTTCACCAACCCTTAGGATTTCAATGCAGCGAATCAGGTGTTTTCAGTAGACAAGAGCAGAAAATTTATCCCCTTAGAGATTGAAATTACAAATCGTCAAACATATCGGAAAGATACAGCGAGACAAGACGATTGGAAAAAGCTATATTTACAGAAAATATCACGATGCTATGGCCAAAAACAACTTTTCACTCCTTGCTCGGTTAAAGAGTTTCCGCTATGCCTATAACGGTGTGAAAATAGCTTGGCAGGAAGAGCACAATTTTAGGGTTCATTGTTTCGCCGCAGCTGTTGCCCTCCTCTTGTCCTATGTACTTCGAATCAGTACATACGAATGGCTAGCCATCATCTTTTCGATCGGGTTTGTATTTGTTTGCGAATTGCTAAACACCGCATTGGAAAATCTCTCTGATTTCGTGTGTCCGGAAAACAATCCAAACATCAAAAGAATCAAAGATATTGCTGCTGCAGCGGTCATGATAAGCAGCCTAACCGCCCTGTTAATCGGTCTGATTATTTTTATGCCTAAACTAATATCAGTCGCCCGCATTTACTTTCTCTAACGGAAATTTCTCATCGTAAGTCACCTTTTGCGGATCAACAAAAGACATTTTGCCAGCCTTATCTTCCATAGTACCATAACCTTCAAGCGCATGGTCCTTGGACAGCTTAAATACGACTTGCCTAACGGATTCCTGCCCCTCAGATGAAAAGGTATAATCTGCCAGTAAAACATCTCCTTTCAATACACCATCAATATGCCCGCTATTGCGATCCTTTTCCTTCCATGCATAAAGTAGATCGCCATGTACCTTGTCGCCTTCAATCGTGATGGCCAATGCAATGGTATCCCCGTTTTTGAGGTATCGGTAATTATTCTTGCCATGCGCGTAACTTACGGTATCCAGTTGCTGTTGATCGACCTTAGCCATATCGTTTTTTTCAGCTGTGATATCTTGCTTTTTCTGTTCTTGATGACAGGCCGTGCTGCACATCAACAGTATTAATCCTATATTGATTGCCTTCATATCGTCTATTTTATGACACTATGATATAGCAATTGAAAAGAAATTTTGTTTTAAATAACTAACATTTAAAATTTCAAAATCGAGAAAACAAAAAAGAGCTGAATATTGTTTATAAGTTAGATAAAGGTAAGCCATTAAAAATAAACAATTTAGTAACAATAAAATTATTACGTGTTTATTGTAAAGCTAATTTTTATTAGTAAATTGTACAGTATAAAATTCAGGAATTCTTAACCAATATTAGTATGAAAGATGTAAGCTTTAAGAAATTTGATAGTGGATGTACATCACTCACAAAATTGTCCATTGAAACAGACTTGGCTATTATTGTTAAAGAGCAAGTTACAATTTCTTCCGAATCAAAAATTGAAAAACTTAGGCGCTGTAAAGAAGAATTACTTAAAAGCCTTTGGTTTGTTCAACGTCAATGTTGAGAGAACATGATCTTAAAATTACGACTATCAGCCCACAAACAGCACCATAGTGGGCATCAATGAATTTACGCTAATTTATCGCTTAAATCCTCTCCATATTTCAGTATGGAGAGGATTTTTTACTAAATACACGCTTTTAATCAACGCATTACAGCGATTTCAAATGCTTATAATTAGACTTAATGGTATCCCACACTTCTTCGAAATTACCAGATAACATTAACTTTGCCATACTTTCCGTCATGCCTTTCATCTGACCGAAGGAAATCTTTGGTGGCATAGCCAGCGCATTGGGGTTGGTATAAATATCGATAAGAACAGGCTCATCTGTAATGTCTAGTGCCTCTGTTAATATACCATCGACTTCTTCAGGCTGAGTCACGGTATAGGCACGAATTCCCATCGCCTGTGCAACCATAGCAAAGTCTGGATTAACCATATTTGTTTCCTGATCTTTTAGACCCGACACCTGCATTTCCAGCTTGACCATACCGAGTGCACGGTTGTTAAAAACAATTATTTTTATCGGCAGGTTGTATTGTTTTATTGTGGCAAGATCGCCCAATAGCATAGATAGTCCCCCATCGCCACAAAAAGCGATCACTTGCCTGTCCGGATGAGTCAGAGCTGCACCTATTGCCATTGGCATTGCGTTAGCCATCGATCCGTGATTAAAGGATCCGAGCATGATACGATTTTTCTGCTGATTGATATAACGCGCCCCCCAAACACAGCACATACCTGTGTCGACCAAAAAGATAGCATCATCACTGGCCTTTTGATCGATGGTATGGGCGACAAACTCAGGTTGAATAGCACATTCACTTCCTGAATCGTCTACATAGATCATGAGATCTTCCTTGACCTTCGCATAGGCAGCAAGCTGCTTATCTAGAAATTTAGTATCTGAGCGGCCTTCCACAAAAGGTAATACGGCTTTTATGGTATGCTCGATATCGCCCACAAGTCCATAATCAACGATCGACCTACGTCCTAGCTTCTCGCCTTCTATATCAATCTGGATAATGGTTTTATTGGTGGGTATAAAATCCTTGTAAGGAAAATCAGTCCCCAAAAGTAAAATGAGGTCTGAATGATGCATACTTTGGAATGCGGAGGCCGTTCCCAGAAGACCTGTCATCCCGATTTCATTGGGATTGTCGCGCTGGATATCCAACTTCGCTTTAAATGAATAGCCTACAGGTGCATGTATCTTTTGTGCTAATTCAACAATTTGCTTCTGTGCCTTTTTTGCCCCAACACCGCAAAATAAAGTTACTTTTTCTGCTTGATTGATGTATTGGGCAAGGCGTCCAATTTCCAATTCCGAAGGTCTGATTTGTGGTTCTGTAAAAAACACCTTCGATGAGGTATTCATCTGGACAGCTTCCATTTCAGATACATCTCCCGGCAGACCGATCACTGCAACGTCCCGCTTAGATATGGCCTGTTGCAGTGCATTCTGAACCATACGCTGCACCTGTTCTGGCCGAGTGATCATTTGATTATAACATGAACAGTCATCAAACAATTTAATCGGATTGGTTTCCTGAAAATAGTCGGTTCCAAATTCATATGTTGCACAAGTGGAAGCAATCACCAGCATGGGTACACGGGTCTTATGTGCTTCATAGACACCGTTGATCAAATGCACGTGTCCGGGCCCACTACTTCCGGCACAACACGCAATTCCATGCAGGTCAGCTTCTGCAGTTGCCGCAAAAGCACCAGCCTCCTCATGCCTGACATGTATCCATTGCATGGTTCCATCTTCATGGACAGCTTCGTTGAAAAAATTTAAACTATCGCCCGTTACGGCATAAATACGCTGAATTCCCGCATCTTTTAAAAGGTCAACAATCTGATGTGCTACATTTTTCATACCCATATTATAATTTTAGAATGTCATAAAGCGAAGTTGTACTGTTTAAGAAGTGTACTGTCTAAGCTGTCGCTACTTTATAACAACAATAATCTGGGGTAATGGTTTGGGAATGATTGCTTGCTGATCAGAATCGAATTCCCATCGGGAGGGCATCTAAAATAATTATTCCCATAGCGCTGTTAGTACAACCTGCAATGAATCCACTTATGAACAAAAGGAGCCAATAAGAAGGAAGAACAAGAGCGATTAATACAAAAAGCTGCTCCAAAATTACTTGGAGCAGCTTTTTGTACAACAATAAGGTTTAAGCCATTCTATTTAATTTGTCTGGACAGCTCATTGACAAAATTCTTTGCGTCATTGAGATCTTTATTCCAGTCTGCATAGCGTTTAGCAGTATTTAGTTTGGCAATTTTTGCATTTAGCTTAGTTAGATTAGCTTGATCTTTTGACTTCTCCAACTTTGCTTTGAGTATACCGACTTTGGTATAATCCTGAATACCTTCCAGCATACGTTCATAACGGATGGAGCTTCTTCCCTGTGGATAAACAATATAGGTATCTCCTGCAGGCCATGTACGGAACCTTGAGTCACGCAGTGGATCCTCCACCCAGGAGTTAAATGCCCAGCGCAATGCACCATCGAAGCCTGCCGCTAACGCATACCAAGCCATGTAGGTGGATTCTGCCGGATCAGAGAACGTAAATTGATTTGGAAATTCGTCCGAACAACAAACATAAAATGTCGTGATATATCCTTTTTTGCGACGCTCAATCAGATCTTTCTGGTCAAAAGGATCACCCGCGGCAACACTAATGTCGGTACTCTTATGATAACGCTGGTAACTTTTGTGATTATCGGCGAAAGCCACCCCAAATTCGGGTGCTACACGTTCCAACAGGGCTATCGCTGGATCCATTTCTTCACGCCCCCTTTCATCCATCGCAATATTGGTAATTTTCAGCCAACCTTTTGCCGTGACATGCTTACTAAAATCCTTTAAGAAAGGTGTCCATAGTTCCTCGAATATAGGTGTTCCGGGCTTCGCAATAACATTGACAAGTTCATTTTTGCTCTCATCAAAATAATGTACCTCATTATTCCAAGGTAACAGCGAATAGCAATTGATCTGTTTATTGACCCCTAGATCCATCATAAAGTTTACCCATCGATCAAAAACAGCATAATCATAGGTCCAAGAACCATCTTTTGTCTTCTTCCAGATAATCATATCAGCATATGGATCGTATGTCTGCACATTCCAGGCATCTTTATTCAAGGTCGCCGTAATAACTTTTTGTCCCGCAGCAGCCAATTGCTTCATCGTTGGTTTCAATGCTTCAAAATGTTCATCACTCCACATCTTCACCTGATTGACGCGGGCAACAGCAGACGGATGTTGCCATTGGTCCAAATGATATGTCCACTCCGAAGATGGTGGCAACACATGATTTTGTACATTGACAACGAGCTGTAACTGCTCTTTCACTTGACCATTTTGCTGAACAGAGATTGTTGTTTTATATTGTCCTGCCGTCGCTTCCTTTGGAACCTTTACGGTAATCCATACAGGGCGCACTTTCTTCGCTTCGAGATCATAGCTTTTTAGGTCATCCAGCATATCCGCAGAAAGAGCAGCTTTAAAATCTTCCGGTTTACGGTGGCCACAGCCACTTGCAAATTCGTCGGTCATGACATAACGGACAAAACGCGCCTGTACCGCATCGCCGCCAATCACTTTACCTGCCGCAGATTTCAGCGCACTCGCAGATACCGCTACATTTGCAGCAGCAGCATTGGTCCACAGCAATACTTGCGCCGATACTTGCTCACCTTTCCATGCATCCACTGTCGCTGTATTTTGCGCTGTCAGATTTGGATTCACAGATTTGGGATAACGTTTGTCTATCGATACAAACGAAGCATGCAGTCCGGATTTAACATTCGACCAGTTGGATAAGGTGTCCTTTGTTGGATCGGCCATTTCCGTAAAAGTAGTCCCTGTCGCATAACGCTGCTGGGAAAAGCCATGATTATTGCCACAAAACAGCATACAAGCCAGGGCAATCGTAGAATAAATTGTAGTTTTAGGCATAACAGTTATAATTAACAAAACTTTTGTGAAGCGATGCTCTTTTGTCCAGCCTAGGAGCGGGTGCTCGCAGAAAAAAGGCAAACAACTTCTGTTTGCCTTAAAAATACTAAAATTTTATTTATCGATAGCTAACTTTGTTCAAAAATTTCAGAAAGTGCTTTGTAAAGTTCCGGATGATTGGACTTGAATTTTTCTGGATTTTCAAAAAAATATTCCGAGGAAACCGCAAAAAACTCCGCTGGATTGGTCATTCCGTACACATCGATATCGGATTTATTCTCCTTTATTTTGGTAATTTCTTCGCGGATCAGATTCATAAAAGGAATCACAGAAGCCTTATCCATCAAGTGTGTAGGAACACCGTCCACAGTACCGTCTGTTTTATCGATCAGGTGTACAAATTCGTGTATCGCTGTATTCTGTCCGTCTTTTGGGTTCTTAAATCCATATTCCAGGGCCGATTTAGATAGGATCATTTGTCCATTCATCGCACCTTCTCCGACCATACCCATAATATTACGATCGGCATGCCCCTCAAATTCATAGGCGGTATTGAATTGTGCGGGATACACCATAATATTTGTCAAGTTAGGATAGGTCCATTTCTTAAAAGCAAAAATTGGTATAATTGCACTGGCCGCAATCATCATATAATCTTTTAGCTCTACTTCGACACCCACGCCTTCGATTTTGACCGTATCCAAAAATTTTAGGCAGCGCGCTTCAAATTCTGCCTTATCAGCAACCGATAAATTACGGTAATAGGCAACTTCCTTTTCTAAAATTTCCTTGCCTTCGTCGCTTAGCACACGTTTAATGGCCTTGCTATTTTTGGCCGTACGATTTAATAAATAATAAACGACATAAATGGTGACTGGTATAAGCAGTACAATGAAGAGTTTTCCTATCATATTATTTGATCTTGATCCATTTGGGATCCCGAGCTTGCAAATTACGCAAAAAGCCTTTAAAATGGGAGGTTCCAAATAAGATTAAAATCTTCTGCTGCGGCGCATCAGCAACTAAAGAAGCTAGATTTTCTTCTCTTTTTTTCATCACAAATTCCCGGTCGAACTTATTCTTTAAGCTCGTTTTTGCTGGCTTACAGGAATAAGGCTCATTGAGCGGTGTTTTATAATCACATGGATCAAGTGTAATGGTGCCATACAGGTATTCAAACTCATCAAGAAGTTTATTTTTAGGGATATCCGCGTTGACTGCAGTTTCATAGTTAACCAAGAAAAAGGAATAATCAGGCTGGCTAATAATACGTTGCCCCAGTTTACGGTACATCGGTGCGCGAAGAACCCTTGTGGTATCGCCGGGAGTTTCAATACATTGCTGCAAGCCCAAACGATTGCCTGTCAGCTTACGGAATTTGCGATCATAGAGATCTCGCTGTGCCGCGCTGTCCACCTGATAGGCGATACTTTCATAAAAAACAACATAGCCCGATTTTTGCAGTGAATCTACAGCCCGCTGGATCTGATCATAGTATACACGTGTTCCTAAATGCCGCATTGGGATATAAACGACTGTTCGATCTCCGTTGCGAAGTTCAAATTTCCGCGAGGCATCACGCAAGACACCGCTACTTTGAACCATCAAGGAGGTATCACAGCCTACAAAAACAAACAGCATAAAAAAAAGGGAGATAATCTGTCTCAATTGCATAAGATTTTATTAGAATAAATGCCCTTTGAGAGCAAAGACAGTACCATGAAATTTTAATTTGCTAGCTACAGACAGATTCCGCCTGCAGATCGCTTGCATTTCACCATACTTTTATTAAAATAACTTGCAATGATAACAATATATTATCTCCCTTGTTCTATAAAATTTTAGAGGGTCGTCAATCCTATTGTCGTTCCGTTTGGAATAACCGCATTTTTTTTGATAACCACAATTCCGTCACAAATGGTATAGGTTGGATGATTGGCGTTCAACAAATGAGGTCCGCCATTGATCCGGACATCGTTACCGATACGGCAGTTTTTATCCAAAATAGCGTTCTCGATATAACAGCGCTCTCCAACACCGACCACGGGTATATTTTTCCGCTTTGCATCTTCCATATCGACAAGATCCTCATAGTAGTCTGATCCCATCATATAGGTTCCGCGCACCACTGAACCTGTACCGATCCTTGAGCGCACCCCCACCACAGAACGATCTATTTTATCGGCCTGGATAATACAGCCATCCGAAATGACAGAATTAATTAATGTCGTCCCCGAAATCTTCGATGGCGGCAACATCCTTGGGCGTGTGAAAACAGTATTTTTGTCAAATAGGTTGAAGGCTGGGATATTATCAGTCAAACCAATATTGGCCTCATAGAAGGATCCGATGGTACCAATGTCAGTCCAATAGCCTTCAAATTGATAACTGAGCACCCGACTTGTATCAATCGCGTCCGGAATAATTTCTTTTCCAAAATCCATTCCTCGATTTTCTTCAAGCATGCGTTTCAGAACTCCCTTTGAAAAAACATAAATCCCCATGGAAGCCAGGTATTCCCGCCCCTCGCTCTTTAAATGGTCGCTCACCTCTGAATTCCAATCTACCAACTGTTCACTGTTGGGCTTCTCGATAAAAGAGGTAATATGATTTTTTTCATCCGATTTCAATATTCCAAAACCAGTCGCATCTTTACCGTTGACCGGAATAGTCGCAATAGTCAGATCACCTTCATTTTCAACATGGAAGTCAACCAGAGCATCAAAATCCATTTGATACAGCTGGTCTCCAGATAAAATCAGTACATAGTCATAATCAATGCTGGCCAACTTACGGAACGACCGTCGCACGGCATCGGCCGTACCCTCGAACCATTTATCACCATCATTGGTCTGTTCGGCAGCCAGGATATCGACAAAACCTTTACTAAAAATACTAAAGTTGTAGGTATTCTTAATATGGGAGTTGAGCGATGAAGAATTGAATTGTGTCAACACAAAAATCTTGTTAAAACCCGAATTGAGGCAATTCGAGATGGGAATGTCCACCAAGCGGTATTTCCCCGCGATAGGAACTGCTGGTTTAGACCGTTGATCGGTCAATGGATACAGACGTGAGCCCCTTCCTCCGCCCAAGACGATAGCTACTACATTGTGACGTGACATATCAAATTAAATTATTTGGTTATATAGACTTATATACTTCGCTGCAGATTTATCCCAAGAAAAATCTAAGCACATCATTTTACGTTGATTCTCTTCAAACTGCTTTTTACTTTCGTAAAAATTTGTAGCCCGGGCAATAGCTTCAGTAATTTCAGTTATTGCCAGACCATCAAAACCAACACCGTATCCATCATTTTCCAGATCGATTACCGTATCTTTTAATCCCCCTACCCGATGAACAATAGGCAATGTACCGTATTTCATCGCATAAAGCTGATTAAGCCCGCAGGGCTCAACGCGGGAAGGCATTAAAAGAAAGTCCGCACTAGCATAAAGCCAATGGGCGAGATTTTCATCATAACCAAAGAACACATCAAAGTTTTCAATTCCATCATCGACAAGTGATTTCACGCGCGACTGGATAGCTGGGTCTCCGGCACCCAGTATAAATATACTTAATCTGCCGCGATATTCGGCTGCCAGATTCAAAATTATATCGGGCAGCAAATCAGCACCTTTTTCCGTTGCAAAACGACCGATAAAAACCAGCAATGGCAGCTTGGGATCGATTTTGTACTGCTGCGCCAAAGCCTGTTTGTTTTTCAGCTTACCCGCAAAAGCTTGTTCGGCACCATAATTTTCCATCAATGTATAATCAATTTTGGGGTCCCAGATTTCCCAGTCAATCCCATTGACTATACCAACCGATTTATGCCGTTCATCATAAAACAGATGCTGCAGACCATTTGCTTCCACATAGAGCTCTTCCAGATAACCTTCAGATACCGTCGTATAAGCATCACAGCATTTAATTAATGCGGCGAGCGGGTTAATTAAGCCGTCCCAGTCCAGGAGCCCCCATTTCCAGCTATCGAACGCTGGCAATAAAATAGCTTTACTCCAATGTGTCCAGCCCTGATACTGCCCATTATGTACAGTGGCTACCGTCTTAACGTCCGCCAGAAAATCATAATCATTGCTGTATTTCATCAAAAAAGGCATTAAACCAACATGATGATCGTGGCAATGCACAATCGTTGGAATAATGTTTTTTTCTTTAAACCAATTCAATACAGCGTGTTGAAAAGCAATAAATTGCTCCCCTTCATCTGGATAACAATACACTTCCTCGCGATCAAGTTTACCTGGGATCTTAATCAGATAAAGTTCAAAACCCAGTGTGTTTTGGTTTTCTTTATATACGCCATAGTTCAGCAATTCAGATCCCTGATAAAAAGTACCTTCGTGAACTAGGCTAAAAGCATGATCCCTAACAAACGGGCGGTCATACCAAGGCATGACAACCGCCGCCTCCCAGCCGAGCTTAGTTTGGTATTTAGGCAATGCACCCACAACATCCGCGAGACCACCTACTTTGGCCACAGGATAACATTCAACACTCAAGTGAAATACTTTCATTCTTCTTTTACACCATGAAATTTTAAACCATATTTTATACAGGAATGCGCTCTCCTTGCTGAACTGGATTTACTTCCTTGATCTCCTTTTTCCTTTTGAGAACATAGCCACCAAGCGGCGGCAAATGTAGCTGGGCCGACTGTACATGATTCATCCAGTGCAGATGTTCGCTATGGAAAGGTGGATTATTTATTCCTGAGCCGAAATATCTTAAGTCATCAGAATTCAAAACGACTTCCCACTCGCCTGCATACGGAAGACCTATACGGAAATGCTCCCGCACCACAGGGGTCAAATTGAGGACAACAACGGTATCGTCCCAAGCATCAAATCCCTTTCGCCAATAAACCACAACTGAATTTTCACGATCACCAGCATCTATCCATTCAAAACCCGAAGCATCAAAAGCTTTTTGAAAAAGGCTCGGTTGTGTACAATACACGCCGTTCAAGTCCGAAACAAATTGCTTCATACCTTGATGCGGAGCAAACTCCAGTAGATGCCAATCAAGCGATTGATTTACATTCCATTCCGAAGTCTGACCAAATTCACCGCCCATAAACAATAATTTAGTTCCCGAAAAGGTATACATAAAGAGATACAATGTCCTTAGATTGGCAAATTTCTGCCATTCATCTCCCGGCATTTTATAGATCAACGATTGCTTCCCATAAACGACCTCATCATGGGAGAGCGGCAGCATAAAATTCTCATGAAAAGCATATACTGTAGCGAATGTTAACCGGTCATGATGATACTTTCGGTTAATCGGGTCTTCTTTAAAATAATCCAAGGTGTCATGCATCCAGCCCATCATCCATTTCATTCCGAATCCCAATCCCCCAGCATACGTTGGCCGGCTAACGCTTGGCCAGGAAGTCGATTCTTCAGCAATTGTCTGCACATGTGGAAAATGTCCATAAACCGCCTCATTCAGCTCCTTTAAAAATTGTACGGCTTCTAAGTTTTCATTTCCGCCAAATTCATTTGCAATCCATTCACCTTCGTTTCTGCTATAATCCAGGTACAGCATCGACGCTACAGCATCCACCCGAAGACCATCAATATGAAAACGGTCTAGCCAATAAAATGCATTGCTGATCAGAAAAGACCGTACTTCATTGCGCCCATAATTGAAAATATAAGATTGCCAATCGGGATGGAAACCTTTCCGTGGGTCTTCATGCTCATATAAACTGGTCCCATCAAATCGATAAAGACCGTGGGCATCTCCTGGAAAATGAGAAGGAACCCAATCCAAAAGCACACCTATGCCAGCAGCATGCAATTCCTCAATCAGATACATCAGATCCTGAGCGGAACCGTAACGCGAACTTGCAGCAAAATATCCAGTTATCTGATATCCCCAAGAAGGATAATACGGATGTTCCATCAAAGGCATAAATTCGACATGCGTAAAATTCATTTCCTTGACGTACGATACAAGCTGGACAGCAATTTCGCGGTAGCTCAGCAAAGTATCCGGACTTTCGGGATCCCGAGACCAGGAGCCTAAATGGACCTCATAGACCGACCAGGGTTGATCCAGCCTATTTTTAACGGCACGCTCCTGCATCCATTGCTTATCCTGCCATTCGTACCAAGTCGAGTGAACAACAGAAGCAGTTTTTGGCGCGACCTCCCATCTGAAGGCAAAAGGATCACCTTTTTCAAGCTGCTCTCCTCCGTTCGTCTGGATAACATACTTATATGTTTCTCCATTCCCAAGCCCCGGAATAAATCCCTCCCAAATTCCACTGCCATCCCAGCGGACATAAAGCGGATGATGCTCCTTGTCCCAAAAATTGAAGTTCCCGGTGACCGAAACGGATTTTGCATTTGGTGCCCAGACCGCAAAATAAACGCCTTTTTCACCATTCACTTCCAGTTCATGCGAACCGAACTTTTCATATAATTTGAAGTGCTTACCCGATTGGAATAAAGCAACATCAAATTCAGAAAAGAGACTATGTGGAATTACTTGATTGGCCATGTTTAACCTTCTATCAATATGTTATCAAATTCTCGTGCGACATTAATCCAATACCGCCCCTTCTCATCTATTTGTATTTTTGTATCGACGCCATCGGTCTTCACTTTCTTAACCTGAAAAGGTAAACCGATTAATTGTAACTTATACTCTTCGTATCGCTCTGTAAAAAGTCCATCTCGCGTTTGTTTGATCGACAAGGATTCTTTGAGTCCCGAAACCGTAAAGCATTTTTCAAGATAAATATCTTGCTCATACGCAAAGGTGTCGCCATGATCTGAATACACATACGAACGGGTTACACCTTCAGCGAAGTAAACATTGAGCTGTAGCTCCTCAATTTTCTTCTCACCAGTATATTGCATCACCGGATATTCAGGGATAACAGATCCGCCGCGAATGAAAATCGGCATTTCATCAATCGGCGTAGGAACAGTATGTTCCTTACCGCCCACGTAGGTTTCATTATTGAAATAATAGAACCAAGTGCCCTCGGGTAGATAGACAATCTTGCTTTTTTGTCCTGGCTGCAATACCGGGGATACCAATATTTTATCCCCAAAACAGAATTCCTCCTCACGCTGCCAGTTGGTCGGTATATGCTGCTCGACCATGGAAATCGGGCGTAATATTGGAAAACCATACTTGGTCTGCTCCCAAAAGCAGGTATAGATATAAGGCAAAAGCTTATACCGAAGCTCAATAAACTTCCGATTGATCTTTTCCCAATCTTCCCCAAAACTCCATGGTTCGCGGTCGCGCGTATCCCCGGCAGAGTGCACACGCATAAATGGCGAAAAGACACCGAATTGCATCCATCTCGTAAACAATTCGCCATCAGGCTCCCCTGTAAAGCCGCCGATATCCGTTCCGCAAAAGGACATGCCGGAGGTAGACAGACGCTGTAACTGCAAAGTCCCCAATTTGAGATGCTCCCAGCTCGCCAGATTATCGCCCGTCCAAACCGAAGAATAACGTTGTGTACCAGCATACGCAGCCCTGGTAATCGTGAAAGGTCTTTTGTTTTTATACAATTTCTTAAGGCCGTCATAGGTCGCCCGGACCATCTGCATGCCATAGATATTATGCGCCTTTCGGTGCGAGCCCCGGTGTCCGTCATATTGGTGACGCACATCGTCTGGAAAAGTTCCCCGCCCAAATACAGCAGGTTCATTCATATCATTCCAGAACCCGGCAACACCATCTTCGACGAGCCCCTGATAGAGTGTTCCCCACCATTGACGAACCTCAGGATTGGTAAAATCAGGAAACTGACAGCGCCCGGGCCATACAAATCCTTCCATAAAATAATCATCCCCCCGACGGCAAAAATATTTATTCTCCTTCCCTTCCCTGAATACCCAATAGTTTTCATCGACCTTAATACCCGGATCGATCATGACGACCGTTTTAAAACCGTCGTTTGCCAAATCGCTGATCATATTTTTAGGATTTGGGAAATACTGTTTATTCCAGGTAAAACAGCGGTACCCCTCCATGTAGTCAATATCAAGATAAATAGCGTCACACGGAATTTGCCGCTTTCTAAATTCCTCGGCGACCTTACGGACATTGGCTTCGGGATAATAGCTCCAACGGCATTGATGATACCCTATCGCCCACAGCGGTGGCAGATAATGTGTACCTGTCAACGTATGGTACCGACGGATCACATCGATAATATGTGGGCCATGAATGTAATAATACTGTAGTTCTCCACCTTCGGACCAAAAACTTGTTTTTCCCGGATCTTCTGCCGCGAAATCGAAATAGGTCTTAAAGGTATTGTCAAAGAAAATCCCATAGGCTTCACCATCTTTCAAGCCAATGTAAAACGGAATTGTTTTATAAAGAGGATCCTGATCGTACGCAAAAGCATAGGTATCTGAATTCCAATTCTTAAGTCTTTTCCCTCTAAGGTTCAATTTAGTCGCCTTATCGCCCAGTCCATAAAATGCTTCACTTTCAAAAGCTACTTTTGTACTGTAAACATAATACCCGCCAAAATCGGGATTCTCTTCCCAGTGCATGGGCGCTAAATCTGCATTGAACAGATTACCGGCACGGTCGGAAAAAGAAATCAAAAAGTCATTCTTGTTGATCTTACAGGAAATGGTGTTCGTGTGGACAAGGTAATGGTCGGCCTCCTCCTTACATTGATGTATACTGACACGGTGGTCTTTCTTGGCCAGCGCATAGGAAAAGTCTTCCAAAAAAGTTCCCTGGGGTGCCAGTCTGACCCGTACAATTTCATCGGTTACAATTTTGATTTCCACCTTCGCTTTACCATCAGAAAAATAATAGGACTTATCATTTTGACTGTGGGCTACTATAGCTTCTAGATACTTCTTTTCAATTTTAGGCAGATCCAATACCGGATTATTCACATGATGCATACTTTCCAAAGTACCATCATTTTCCTCCTCATTTAGTGTGGTTTGATTTAGGTTGTCGTCTTCAAGCATAGTTGTAATATGTTAAAAAGTTTCTGAAGGCTTAATTCCTCTTTAAGATAGAAAATTAATCCTGTGCCGACAACAAAACAGAAAAAAAAATCCCGCCTATTCCGATAGGTGGGATTTTTTCCAAGAACTGTGGATAGATGACTACAGCCTACTTCACGAAATGTGCTCGGAGCATCCAAGCCATCTTTTCATGCTTTTCTAACAACCCGACCAAAAAGTCCTCCGTACCATTGTCCGCCGTGCCCTCTACCACCGCAAGATCCGCACGGATTGACATCGCAATAGCTTCATGATCAGCCAGCAATTCTTTATAATAAGACTGGCTATCTGTCTTCTCTGAAGTAGATTCCGTTAAGCGAGTCAGCTTCAAATACTTATCAAATGTACCTACAGCGTAATGCCCTAGCGTACGCACACGCTCTGCCACTTCATCGATCACTTCAGCCAGTTCATCGTATTGAGATTCCAAAAATAAATGAGCAGCATGAAAATCCGCACCTTCCACATTCCAGTGCGCATTACGTGTCTTCATATAGACAATGTGTTCATCTGCCAATAGCACATTCAGCAACTTTGCAACTTTTTTCAAGTCTGCATCTTTAATTCCAATTGAAGTTTTCATATGTGTATTCTTTTGTTAATTATATGTATGAAATGCTTGGTTAAATTTACCCAAAAATGCGGTAAAAACCAAATAAAGCTACATGCAAAAATCCATATCAATTGTTCCAAACACCGCTATCAGAAACCTCTCATTTATTAAATAACGGAAACGTGTCTGCATGGAGAATAAACAGAAAAAGCTGGCATGATGAGCCAAGCAGAACAGCGCGAAAACAATTAGCCGAAATCCATAAAATTGACATTTTCCTATAAAACGGCCAACGCTATGTTATTTATAAGAACAGAATATTGTACTTTTGCCGACATATTTATCTCGAGGGAAAGCTGTGGGCACAATGGACAACAACACTTATTTTCATACATTCAAAAAAGATATTTCAGGTATTGAACTTCCGGCGCGATTTACCTTTCCATTTTGCTATGAACCACACCCACTCGCCGTCATTGCAGCCAAAGAGCTTCAATATTATATAGAAAATCAAGAAGATTGGAGCCATAACTTTGGCCTCGATGAAAAATCGGAAGGACTCGCTATCGGAAAAATGTTTGGTGTCCTTGTTGTTAGAAACCAGCATGACGAACTTGGCTACCTTGCTGCCGTGTCAGGAAAACTAGCAGGAAGTAATAAACATCGGTATTTTGTTCCGCCCATCTTCGATATGCTCGAAGAAAATAGTTTTTTTCTGAACGAAGAAGTGCATCTCAATGCACTTAACCGAAAAATTGAACAGCTGGAAAAAAGCGATGAATTAACAAGTATAAAGCAGCATCTTGATTTACTGAAAGGCAACTGGGATATGTCCCTGGATGAACTAAAAACAAAATTAAGAGTTCAAAAAAAAGAGCGCAAAGAAACCCGGACACGGTTGCGGGCAAGTCTATCTGATGAAGACTATGAACTCCTCATGGAAGATATGCGCAGCCAAAGTTTAAAAGACAAACAGCAGCTACAGCGCTTTCAATATGATATGCATCTTGCACTGGAAGCCGAAAGTACCCAATTACAGCAGATGCTGTCTGCAATTACAGCATTAAAAGAGGAACGAAAAACGCGGTCAGGAAACCTGCAGAAACAGCTTTTCGAACAATATAATTTTCGCAATGCAAAAGGTGAGCAGAAAAATGTTGTTGCTGTTTTCCATGACTTCGACAAGACAACACCTCCCGCAGGATCTGGGGAATGCGCTGCTCCCAAACTTTTGCAATATGCTTATGAAAACGAATTGACCCCAATTGCTTTGGCTGAGTTCTGGTGGGGCTGTTCACCAGCGTCTGAAATACGCAGGCACAAAAACTACTATCCTGCTTGCCGAAAAAAATGTGAACCAATTTTAGGCTATATGCTGGAAGGATTGGCTGTTGACCCCAATCCGATGCAACAGGAAACAACCTTGGATGTAGAACTCCCTCAGATTTATGAAGATGAGGATATCATTGTCATCAATAAGCCGGCAGAATTTCTATCTGTCCCCGGTATCTATGTGAAGGATTCGGTTTACAACCGTATTCTGCAACGTTACCCGGACGCGGGCCCAATTATTATCCATCGGCTGGACATGTCCACCTCGGGCCTTTTGATCGTTGCCAAAAACAAACAATCCCATCAGTTTATTCAAGATCAATTCATACAACATACGATAAAAAAAACATACATTGCTTTACTCGATGGCGTTGTAGAAGCTGCGTCAGGTTTAATCGACCTCCCACTTCGAGTGGATCTGGATGATCGACCCCGACAAATGGTCTGCTATACCTATGGCAAACCAGCACAGACGAAATGGGAAAAAATTGCGATAGAGAATAATCAAACGAGGGTCAGGTTTTATCCCTTGACTGGCCGAACCCACCAGCTCCGTATGCACGCTGTACACCCGAATGGCTTAAATACCCCGATTGTCGGGGATGATTTATATGGTACAAAAGCCAACAGATTACATTTGCATGCCGCTTCAATTACCTTTATCCATCCTCGTTTCAAGCAAGAAATGACTTTCGAAATCGAGCCAGATTTTTAATAGCGTTGACTATATCGTTACAAAAGTCAATAAATAATCCCCTGGAAAATCATCGCCAAGTCAAAATGTCATTGACAAATTATTGACCTAAATCAACAATTACCCACAAGCAACTGATAAACAACAGATTACCAAGAAACCTAAAACAAATACTTTCCTTTATTACATTACAATAAAATTTTAATTATTCTTAATTTTTTATTTCCTTTGTTCACTGATTTTTTGATTTTAATACCTATAAAGTCAAAAATAAAGTAGAAACAAGAAAACAATTTTGAATTTTCAAGATTATAGCAATATAATGGAAGCTAAAATAAACGCAACAACCTTCATAACTAAACTCTTTTTTTCGATAACACTCGTGCTAACGGTATCTTTGGCTTTTGCCCAGAACAAAACTGTTACCGGTACAGTTAAAGATGCAAAGACCAAGAATCCCATCCCCTATGCTACTGTAGCTGTAGTCGGTGCCCCCGCTTCTGCAGGAACCACCACATCGACAAATGCAAATGGTGAGTTTAAGCTAGTCTTTCCGACATCATACGTAAAAATCAGAGCAAGTTACATTGGGTATGACAGTAAGGATGCTTTTGTTACGAATGATGCAACGCAAACAAAAGAAATCCTCATGGATCAACAGGACAATATGCTGGAGGAAGTCGTTGTTAAGGCCAAAAAGAAAAAATATAGCAACAAAGACAATCCTGCTGTTGCATTGATTCGCAAAGTCATCGAGAACAAAGAAAAAAATCGACTTTCAGGTCAGCAATATGCTGAATTTGATCAATACGAGAAGATGTCCTTAGGACTAAGTAATCTTTCGGAGAAATTTGTCAATAAAAAAATATTCAAAAACTATCAATTTCTTTTTGAAACGGACGACTCGGCGAAAACCGCCAACAAATACGTACTGCCTGCTTTCATAGAAGAAAAAATGTCGAGAGTGTACTACCGTAAAGATCCGAGCAAAACCAAACAATATATACTCGGTGACCAACGCGCGCAATTTGACCCTAAATTTATAGATAACGACGGTCTTACCGCCTACTTCAATAAATTGTATGAGCAAGTTGATATTTACGACAACAACATTTCATTGGTTACAAATCAGTTTTTAAGTCCGATCGCGAACTCAGCTCCTACGTTTTATAAATTCTTTATCACGGATACCATTAA
This sequence comes from Sphingobacterium sp., assembly GCA_031286695.1. Taxonomy (GTDB): domain Bacteria; phylum Bacteroidota; class Bacteroidia; order Sphingobacteriales; family Sphingobacteriaceae; genus Sphingobacterium. The sequence continues at coordinate 696,335 of JAITTY010000005.1, forward strand.
AACGGTGCAACCTTGGCTGGTCGAATTAAGTTTCTTTCCGCGCAACAAGGCTGACATGTTATTCAAAGGCCAGCTATATGTTACTTTAGACGGCAATTATGCCGTTCAGGGCGCCAACATGACCGTTGCTGATGATATCAACTTAAACTTTGTGCGCGACTTACAGATACAGCTGAAATTTGACAAAGACAGCAAAAGCCGTTTTTATTTAAAAACGAGCACTTTAGGAATAGATTTCTCCCTAACAGAGAAAGGTATGGGTATCCGCGGAAGCCGGACAGTAGATTACAATAATTACAAAGTCGGCATTCAACAACCCGATAGTATCTATGATGGTCCGTCGACGGTTATCGCCTATAATGTTGAGAATAAGAAAGCGACAAAAACATTGTTTGAAACTCAACGTCCACTCGCTCTTGCGCAAAATGAATTGAACATCTATCATAATATTGATACGCTACAGAAGATTCCTTCATTCCGCACATTCATGGACATTGCTGCGCTATTGCTATCTGGATACAAACAAGCTGGCCCAGTAGAAATTGGTCCCGTGAATACATTCTATAGTTTTAATCCGGTAGAAGGTTTCCGTTTACGTGTCGGCGGACGCACTACAGAGTCTTTAAGCAAGCGTTTCTATGCTGAAACTTATGCAGCTTATGGTTTTAAAGATCAGAAATGGAAATACTTTTTCAGTGGAACCTATGCGTTCAACAACAAATCGGTCTACTCCTTCCCGATGCATTACATCAGGGCTTCTTATAAAAAAGACACCAAGATTCCTGGACAAAAACTAGAGTTTATTCAGGAAGACAACTTCCTGTTGTCTTTCAAACGCGGCGATAACGACCGTTACATCTATGAGACAAACTACGGCTTAGAGTATAAAAAAGAATTTTTAAATCACTTAGCTATTGGGGCTGCATTCAATATCAACAGACAGACTCCTGCCGGAAGCCTGACCTACCAGATGGTAGATGCCAACAATGAAAGCAGGCTGTTTAATGAATTGAACTCAACAGAATTATCTGTCAATTTTAGGTATGCTCCACACGAAGAGTTCTATCAAGGAAAAATTTATCGGACTCCTATTTTCAATCAATATCCGATCTTTACGTTCAATTACACGGCCGGAATCAAAGGACTGGCCAAAGGTGAATACAATTATCACAACTTTAATGTAGGGGCATTCAAACGCTTCTATTTTAGTCAATTTGGATTCGCTGACGTCACGGCAGAGGGTAATTATATCGCAGGGAAAGAAATTCCATTCCCTTTCTTAACGATCCATCGTGCTAACCAGACTTATGCCTATCAATTGAACTCGTATAACTTGATGAACTTCCTTGAGTTTGTCAGTGACCATAACGCTTCATTGAATGTGCAGTACTACATGAATGGGTTTCTGCTGAACAAAATTCCATTGATCAAAAAGCTTAAATTACGTGAGGTATTCAGTTTCAAAGGAGTATATGGTGGACTGCGTAAAGAAAACAATCCTGACGACCCGAATTATGGTTCGAAGGTATTCACTTGGCAGCATAATGCTGATGGTGCACAAAGCTCCTATACGTTCGGTTCAGAACCTTATATGGAGGCAAGTATTGGTCTATCCAACATTTTCAAAATATTACGTGTGGACTACGTAAAACGTCTAAATTATCTTGATCACGTCGATGCACCAGCTTGGGGTATTCGTGCACGGGTCAGATTTGACTTCTAACAGTTTCCATAAATTTATAGTATAATTTGGGCCGTGTCAAAGAGCGTATGACACGGCCTTTTTTTTTGAAAGTGCTTAATGTTATTGACCAGAAAAAACCTTCTTTCGCTTTCATTGCTGTGGCGCCTGCGAAGTCATGAGGGAGGGAAAGATTCGGACCTGCTTCGTACCATGTTCGGATGCGATACAGATATTGTACAGATCCTGACCACATTCCGACCAGACCCTGAACAGGAATTATTCGGTCGGAAACTCGTCAATAATGGTTACCAGACCATCCGTATCCGAACATGGTCCGAACACAGTACGAAGACAACCCCAAAAGCAGCATGAACAGTACAAGCACACCATGTCTTAAAAACAAAAAAATCCTCCTTGCTATTATAACAAGGAGGATAAAATTAGAATATGACGATGGTTAGTTTTTTTGTTTAAAGGCATCCACACCAGCCTGTAAGAATGCTTTATATTCCTCAATATTATAGTTGGCACCACTTTGAGGAACCAGCACTTTACCCGCTGGATCTACAATAACATACAGGGGCTGTGAATTGCTATCAAATGTAGCCGCTTGAAAATCACTATTTTTCTTACCGATAGTATTGATCTTTTTACCACTATATTTTGAAACAAATTGTTCATTAGGCTCCAGTTCTGTCTTGTCATCTACGAAAAGTTCAGCCATAACAAACTCTTCCTTCAGCAATTTGGCCACTGCTGGGTCGGTCCATACGTTTGCTTCCATTTTACGGCAGTTGACACAGTTCCACCCTGTAAAATCGATGATAACCGGTTTGTTCAATTCTTTCGCAGTCGCAAGGGCCTGATCGTAGTCATAGTAAGGATCAAATCCTTTTGGTGTACCGCGTTCGTGGAAAATCTCCGCATATTTCTTGACTTTTCCATCTGAATGTGCGCTCGCACTGGCAGCCACCCCCGAAGATAGATCAAAATCTTGTGTCGCCGATGGCGGTAAAAAAGCAGAAATTGATTTTAAAGGTGCCCCCCATAGCCCCGGTACCATATACACCACAAAAGAAAAAACAACAATAGCCAGAATAGTTCGCGGAACAGATAGGAATTTCAGCTCGCTGTCATGGGAGAATTTAATCTTGCCAATCAAGTAAAGTCCCATTAAAGCGAAGATGGCAATCCACAGGGACAAAAACACCTCCCTATCCAACCAATTCCAATGATAAGCTAAATCGACGTTGGATAAAAATTTCAGTGCTAAAGCAAGTTCCAGAAAACCCAATACAACCTTTACACTATTCAACCAGCCACCGGATTTAGGTAAGGACTTAAGCATGGAAGGAAACATGGCAAACAATCCAAAAGGAATTGCCAGGGCAATCGAAAATCCTAGCATCCCAATTGCTGGCCCTAAGCGTTCACCTTTTGAGGCTGCCTCCACCAGCAATGTTCCTATAATTGGCCCTGTACATGAAAATGAGACCAACGACAAGCTAAAGGCCATAAAGAACAAGCCGACCAGACCGCCCTTATCTGATTTGGCATCCATTTTATTGACGAAAGAGCTCGGTAAGGTAATTTCAAATGCACCAAAAAACGAAGCTGCAAATCCAACCAATAACAAAAAGAAGATGAAGTTGAAAACACCATTTGTCGACAGCGCATTGAGCGCATCAGATCCAAATGCGATCGTGATAATCATTCCTAATGCAACATAAATGATAATGATAAATAAGCCGTACAACAAGGCTTTACTGATACCGCTTGCGCGGCTCCCGGCCTGTTTGGTAAAAAAACTTACTGTCAATGGCAGCATAGGAAATATACAAGGCATCAATAAAGCAGCAAAACCGCCTATCAGGCCCGCAATAAAAATACTCCACAGCGACTTTTTTCCTTCAGGCTCGGCTTTGTGTACCTTAGCTCCCGCTTGGCCCGCCGACTTAACCGAGTCGGCTTTTACTGTAGCCGTATCCGGAGATTCTTCAAAAGACAGGGAGTCTGGACTTATTGTACCATCAGTAAATTCAACCCCCTCCAAATTGTTCGTTGTATCTGCTTTTGCAAACATGTATGCAGGCGCAATCAGCAACAGTAAAAGGATTAATAATTTGAAATTGACTTTCATTTTTTGTTTTTCTTAGGTATAAATTGGTTTTTGAATAAATGAAACCCGAGGAGCTAGAGACTCCCCGAGTTAACTATAAACATATGAAACTAAATCTTTTTAAGCGCCAAATACTGGATTTGGCAGCCTACAAATCGGTTGAAAACCTGAAAAATTGACATCCGTAGAAAGATACCCCGCCTTTACTGGCTCCTCTTTCACCAAATCAGTACTTAGGTATTTTTTGTTATCATCACACAATAGAGTGACCACTACAGCCTCATCACCCAGCTCCTGCTGCAATTTAATTGCTCCGATCACATTTGCTCCCGATGAGATACCAACAGCCAGCCCCAATTGCCGCGATAGTTTTTGCGCCATGATAATAGAGTCACCGTCATTCGCACATACGACGGTATCGAGTTCATCCAAATCCACGATCGCAGGAATAAATTCATCGGATATGCCCTGTATACGATGTGAGCCCACTTTATGTCCTGTCGTCAACGTAGGACTTTCTGCCGGTTCCAACGGATGTACACGGACACTTGGATTTACCTTTCGCAAGGCCCGGCCCACACCCATGACGGTGCCACCTGTGCCCACTCCTGCCACAAAAGCGTCTGCAACCAGCCCTTGTTCTTCCAACTGCTTAACGATCTCGTAACCCGTGGTTTTCTCATGCGCTTCGGCATTGTACTGATTTTCGAATTGTCTCGGCAAAAAAACACCACCTTTTGCCGCAAGCTCTTCACTTAAACGGATACTTCCCAAAAATCCACCTTCCTCTTTGCTTATCAACTGAATATCAGCTCCCATACTCCGAATAATATCGGTACGTTCCTTACTCAGCCAGTTCGGCATAATAATCTTTACCTGATGACCGAGGGCCTTACCGATTGCTGAAAAAGCAATACCTGTGTTCCCGCTTGTCGCTTCAATGACAACATCCGTTGGACGGATCTGACAATTCATATAGGCTTTATACAAAATATATAGCGCCATCCTATCTTTTATGCTGCCCGTTAGATTGTAGTTCTCACATTTTACGAAAATCCTTCCCGGTTTACCTTTGTAAGTATACTGTAATTCCAGCATAGGCGTATTTCCTACCAATCTCCACAGATGTTTGAATCTCTTGTCCAACGCTGGTGACAAACATGCACTTAATAATTCTTGTTCAGCCATTTCTTATAAATGATTATTCTGTTGCAAAATTGACTATTGACAAGATAATATTCAATACAACATCATAAATTCAAGAAAAATTAAATTAAAACTCACATAAGTCAATAAATAATTCAGAACAATACCGTATTTTTACAGCTGCACCGAAAATATTCAGATTATGGAATTGGATGAAATAGATGTAAAATTATTACGCCTTCTGCAACAGGATGCATCACTTAGCAATAAAGAACTATCTTTTGAGCTCAACAAATCTATAGCAGCTGTGCATGAGCGCGTTAGAAAACTTAAACGACTAGGCTATATCAAAAAAACAGTCGCAATTCTGGATCGACATAAGATCGGCATTGGACTGATCTCCTTTTCCCAGGTGTTTCTGAAAGCGCACACTTTTGAAGTGTTAAATGAATTTGAAAAAGAGGTAGCTAAATTTCCGGAGGTTATGGAATGTTATCAAATGGCAGGTTCTTATGACTTTATGTTGCGCATTGCAACCAAAGATATGGATGCCTATCATATTTTTCTGCGGCATCGGCTGGCCGTATTGCCTCAGGTAAACACTGTTCAGACCTATTTCGTATTATCAGAGACAAAAAGCGAAACCGCTTACCCCCTTTAATGTCGTATGACAAACAAAACCTTCATGACTTCGCAGACACCGACAGTAATGAAAGCGAAATAAGGTTCTTTCTAGCCAATAGGATCAGACATTTTTAGAAAAAATCATTGCTGTATTGACCTGAAAAAGGAATCTAGACCAATACAGCAATGAACGGTGATTAATCGAACAATAAGGTACCCGTCACATTCCAGCTGCTGAAACTTGTCCCTTCCGGGGCTCCCTGTGGAATCTGCACCTGCATCTTGTAATCTCCGGCTTTTAAATCACCCAAATCAATGTAGATCGGCGGCGTCACGGTACCGGGGCACCAATTGGAACGGCTTAGATCTGAAGATGACAGACCTGTAGCGAAATTGCCTGAAGCTGGATTCGACAAGCGATACGAGCCACAATCATTCCGCCAAGGCGTGTATTTAAAGCGCAAGGAATCGTTCAGAAAAATACGGTTTTCTTTAGGGACAAACTCATCACCGTTTCCCCAGCCTCCATGTCCTGTGGTAATATAGCGTAATTGCACGTTTTTAGCGTCCTGATCCAAATGAAACGAAACAGCAAGACCTTTCTCCTTATCAAACATAGATCCGTATTCCTGGCCTCCCATTTCCATCACGTTGGTAGTGGTGAACAAAGACATGGTCTTTTTCAATGTACCCTTCGACTCAGCATCAAACCCCGGATGGATGGTTAATTCCACACTCACTTCATGTCCGTTCTTATCGTAGTTGCCAATGAAGGCACCAATATAGACTTCCTGCTCACTCAGCATACCCGCCAACTCAGATACATCCTGGCGATAAAGGACCGAATCCTGCCAAACCTTATCCTTTAACTGAAGATAGTTAAACTGCTTAACACCAAAAGGTGTAAAGAAGCGCATCAGTTCAACAATCGGCTCAAAAGAAGCTGTTTTCACAATCCCTTGATAGGTTTTACCATTTCCGTTTTCATACTTCGGAAGCGTGTTCATCCCGTTTTTCATACCATCCAGAAAGCTCTGCGACTTGTTGACCGGGATCACAAATACCGAACCTGTACGATCATAGGCATCGCCCTTTGATTGTTCGATCAACTGGACAAATACGTTATCACTTGTTTTAATTTTGGGGATTTTCACCTTTTTCACGATCACGGTGCCATTGGCAAACCGCAAAATAGAATCTGATTTTGCATCATCCGAAAAACGGATCCTCTCCTTCCGGAAAACAGGTATCTGAATGAAACGATTTTTCCAAATGAGGTCCTTGTAGGAAAGTTCATCGTAAGGCTTTTCATTCCCTTTTAGCTTCAGCTGATCTGGCACTGTTTTTACTTTTTCCACTTTTGTGGCAAAGGTCCGCGTATTGCCATTGCGAATGACTTCAAGAACCAAACCAAGATCCTGTCCCAGTTCCGTAGGCGCCCCTTTTACCCCCAGTTTATCCGTGTACCAGACTTCAATCTTATTGGAATTGATGCTGGTTTCAACTTTCTTACACGGGTAGCCTAAGATCGTTTTGGTCTCATTGGTGGCATTAAATTTCTGTTTGGAAAGCGCAAGTGAATCTTTGGTAAGAATCAATGATCCATCTTTAAGTTTAGCTATTTTAAGCAAGGTATTGACGCCAGAACGCTCCACGACAACCCGTTCATAGGGAGGAGCCAGCTGTCCTTTCATCTCTTTCTCTGAACTAACAAAAGTCTCCTTCTCATTGGCATATACGAGAATAGCGTTTTGATTGGCAGGTGTATTCCCATTGAAACTTTGACTATATTGAATGACATAGCCCGGCAGCTTTTGTGCCTGTGAAGCCAATGACATACATAAAATAGCGGCAAAAAGGATACTTTTCTTCATATCATCTGTATTGGTTTAGATGCAAAAATAAGAAAGGCTTTAGGAATTCCTAAAGCCTTTCTTATTTTATGCTAAAACGTTTATTTAATTAGCCAGATATCCAGTAGATAAAACAGAGCAAAGATAACCGAAGCATAGCCATTAGTCGTCATAAAGTCGCGGTTGACGCGGCTTAAATCTGTTGAAGAAAACAGGGTATGCTGATAGATCAGCAGCGCACCGTAAAAAACTACACCTAAATAATAAATCCAGCCTACTGGCATCAAAAACGCTGGTATCAAGATAAATATAAAGGAAAACACATGCAAGCATTCCGAAACACGCATCGCCCCTTTCGTTCCTAACCACACCGGTATAGAATTCAGATGGTTGGCGCGGTCAAATGCTTCATCCTGCAAAGCATAAATAATATCGAATCCACTCACCCAGGTCAATACCGCAAAGCCATATAACACCGGTACAGTAGCAAATTGCCCTGTGATAACCATATAGGCCCCTATTGGAGCCAATCCGAGTCCAGCCCCCAGCACAAGGTGGCATAATGGCGTGATGCGCTTCGTATAAGAATAAAAAAGCACAACAAAAAGCGCGACCGGCGAAAGCATAAAGCAAAGGGAATTGATAAAATATGTCGCACCTACGAAGATCAGACAGTTTACGATCGTAAAAACTAACGCGTTTTTAGCAGAAATTTTTCCAGCTGGAATATCACGCATTGCCGTTCTTGGATTAATGGCATCAATATCTCGATCCAGATAGCGGTTGAATGCCATAGCTGCATTACGGGCCGTTACCATGCATACGAGCATCAGGCCTAATAATTTCCACGAAAATTCATATGTTGTTGTATGCAGTGCCAGAAAAAAACCGATAAAGGCAAATGGCAACGCAAATACACTGTGGGCAAATAAAACTAAGGATAAGTATTTTTTCATCTGAACTTAAAATCTAGGCTAAAACTGCTCGTTTCCATCAAGTTCAGGGCGGACAAATCGGCCATTAACTTCATCGATAGCCTCGAGAATAGGTTCATGCCCCATTTTCTTTTCTGCCGAAGTCAGGAAAATCGGCGGAACTTCCTCAAACCATTGCAGCAATGATTTTTTAAACTTAGCAATATTCGCATCGGATTTGACAGCCGACTGCTTATCGGCCTTTGTAAACACGAGCATAAATGGCAAACCGCACTCTCCCAACCAATAGCAGAAGTCCAAATCGATCTTTTGTGGTTCATGACGGCTATCTACCAATACAAAAACGCATTGCAGATTATCCCGATGGGTAAGATACCGACGGATAAATTTTTCCCATTCATTGCGGCTAGTTTTAGAGGCTTTAGCAAAACCATAACCGGGCAAATCCACCAAATACCATGTATCGTCGATGATAAAATGGTTGATCAACTGTGTCTTACCAGGCTTTTGAGAGGTCTTGGCAAGTCCTTTCTTGTTGGTCATTGCATTAATCAACGATGATTTACCGACATTTGAACGCCCGATAAAGGCGTATTCCGGCAAATTGGGTGCTGGTAATTTGTCAACTCTCGTGTTACTGCACACGAATTCGGCTTTTTTCACTTCCATGGAACAAAGGTACATTAAATGAATCCCTTTGACAAGGTTTCTGCGGCTTCTATTCCAGAAAAAGCATCACATCCAATTTTATAGCATAGACAGGAAAATGTCCTCAATTATTTTTAACTTTCATTTTCATAGCCTATTACATTTATTGAATGAAAAAATTGGCTATAAAAAGGGAATAAATAGAAGATCATTAACCAAATAGAGAAAATCATTGAACGCTTCAAATTGAATAAGAGAATTCACTAATAAAATCGATCGAATTGCTGTAACAATCCGTTCGTATTTCATACTAATACTAAAAAAACAGTCATTTTTTGAGGAGAGCAACGCCTAATGCGGCACACTCAAAGAATAATTTAATTAAACCTTAAAAACAGATGTTACTCGAAATCAATCATGTCACCAAGGATTACGCCAATCACCGTGCATTGGACGATGTTTCCATTCAGATTCCAAAAGGAAAGATTTTTGGCCTATTGGGACCAAACGGAGCTGGTAAAACATCCCTAATCCGAATTATCAACCAAATTACGGCGCCAGATTCCGGTGAAATCTTGTTTAATGGCGAAACTTTGGGGCCACAGCATATTTCACAGATTGGCTATTTACCCGAGGAACGGGGCTTATATAAGAAAATGAAAATTGGTGACCAGATGCTCTATCTCGCCCAGCTTAAAGGACTTTCCAAGAAAGAAGCTCTGCTGCGCATCCACGATTGGTGCGAACGCCTCGATATTTTATCCTGGTGGGACAAGAAAATAGAAGATCTCAGTAAAGGGATGCAACAGAAAGTACAGTTTGTGGCTACAGTCATTCACCAGCCACAGTTAATTATCCTGGATGAACCTTTTTCTGGATTCGACCCCGTCAATGCCAATATCATCAAAGAACAAATTCTCCGATTGAACCATGAAGGTGCAACGATTATCTTTTCTACCCATCGCATGGAGACTGTTGAAGAACTTTGCGACAACATCGCACTCATCAACCGATCAAAAAAAATATTAGATGGTTCGGTAAAAGCAATTAAAAAGGAATACCGCAATCAGACCTATAAGTTGGAATATATCGCTAACGAAGATAATTTTCTTCTCTCTGAAGACACCCTGTTTAAGGTATTGGAGTCAACTAAGTCGGAAAACACATACATCACTACAATTCAGCTAAATAACAATGTTTATATCAATGATGTATTAATACATTTCCTACCGAAAATACAGCTCAATCAATTGATCGAGATCGTTCCTTCCATGTCAGATATCTTCATTCAGAAAGTTACTCAAGTCTCACCTCTATCTCAAAACCATGCATAAAATATTACTTATCATTCAAAGGGAGTACCTGTCCCGGGTCAAGAAAAAATCTTTTATTGTCATGACCTTTGCTGTGCCCCTATTCTTTTTTGCGCTGTATGCTGGCATGTTTTACCTGACTAAGAAAAGCTTTAAGGACGCCCACACCGAGGTATTTGTTATCGATAATCAGGGGGACTTTGCCGGAAAACTCCAAAGCAATAAAAATGTAAGCTACACCGTAAGCAAATTAGACCTGCAGGCGCAGAAAGCCAAGCTCAGCCAAAGCGAAGGAAAACAGTCGATTCTGTACATCCCCAAAGATATACTCTCCGCCCAAAAAGCCGAACTCATTACCAGTGGAAAAACAAGTTTTGTCATCCAGGAGATCATCAGCGGACAGCTAGAGGAAATCATCCGTGAAAAGGAATATAAATCCAAGGGAATCGACCTTCAGATCATCCAGTCCATTAAACCCAAAGTCACCATCGATGCCAAGGAAATAACAGCAGACGGGGAAGAAAAAAACAGCAATACAGCCATCGCAATGGGTCTAGGTGTTGCTCTTGCGATCTTGGTATACCTCTCGCTATTCCTCTATGGAGCGCAGGTAATGCGTGGCATTATAGAAGAAAAAAGCAATCGGATCATCGAAGTTATCATCTCCTCGGTCAAACCCTTTCAGCTTATGATGGGTAAAATTGTGGGAATTGGCATGGTCGGGCTCACGCAATTTGTCATGTGGCTGATACTTACGGGCGGCCTCTTTATCACAGCGACGATATTGTTTGTCAACCCCCAAGATATGCAGGAGGTTGCCGCAAGCCAGCCCGGGGCAGCCAATATGAGTACCGTATCGAAAACAGTCGCTCAGAACGATTCGGCTTCTATTCTTTCTTCGATACAGAGCTTTAACTTCACAGAAGTCATCATCTTCTTCTTTCTATTTTTTATCGCCGGATACCTGCTTTATAGCGCGATTTTCGCTGCGGCGGGTTCAGCCGTCGACAATGAGACAGAGGCCAATCAATTTTCAATGCCCATTACGATGCCTTTGCTCTTGACCTATATCCTTTCTTTCGGGGTCATTATCAATGACCCGAATGGTCCGATTGCGACATGGCTGAGCTTTATTCCGTTCACCTCGCCTATTGCGATGCTGGTCAGGATACCTTTTGGGGTACCGTTATGGCAGATATTGACGTCCTTAACCTTACTTATATTGACCTTCCTATTGATCACTTGGGTCGCAGCACGCATCTACCGTGTCGGTATCCTGATCTACGGAAAAAAAGCAAGTCTGAAAGAAATTATCAAATGGTTTAACTACAAAGGTTGAGTCGATCAAAAAAGCCTGAACTGCGAGCAGTTCAGGCTTTTTTTTGGTACATATATTACGTGTCGGAAGATCTCGTCCTACACAGGCCGCTGACCATCAATACGGCACAGTTAATAGCGTAATTTCAATTTTTTAAAGACAAAATGCCATAACCATATCGGTCCCACCAGCAAAAATTGCAGGAATTGCTGCCCCGTAACTTTCCTTTTTTCCTTTCCCTTACCCAAAAACAGTATGATGATGGATACCAATGCAATAGCCAAACACACCCAGATTACAGCAGGGCCACCATTTTTTTGCGCATATTCCAGCTGCACGATAAAATAACTCATGCCCCCGATAGAGAATAAAATCGCATAAGATAAGGTTGCTGAAAGCTTTAAATAATAGTAGATAACAACGGCAATGAAGAAAGAACCCCAGTTCAGAAAAGTATGCCAATTGAGTTTGACCAAGAATTCAAATTGAGGAAAAGGGATCATCCAGATACAGCCCATAATACCGAAAAATAATAACGGCAAAAAGATGGCCTGAATAACACGGTTGGCTGGATCTTGAAAATTAGCATCCAATTCTGCAAAATATTTATCTACGGGACGCAGAGGTTCAGCTTCTGGAACTTTCTTCTTTTGTTTCATTCGGCAAATTTAACAAATATTGGACATGCCTCGCTCCTCCGAGGGAATAATTTGCTATTTTTTAGTCTGCCGCAAGTCATTATATACTTTCAAGCTTCACAGACTCGCTTACTCCTATACTATTCCGTAATATTGCAGCATGAAGTCTTATAAACATATCTTATTCGATCTTGACGGAACACTCACTGACCCTGCAGAAGGTATCACCAAATGTATTGCTTATGCACTGGAATCGAAAGGAATCCAGACAGCAGACCTAAACAGTCTCAAAGCTTTGATCGGTCCACCGCTCAAAGATTCTTTTATGCATACTTTTGGCTTTGAGGAAAACGAAGCAATCACCTGTGTCGAAAAATATCGGGAACGCTTTTCGACAGTGGGATTATATGAGAATATACTGTTTGATCGAGTACCCGAACTTTTGGAACAACTAAAATCAAGAGATTACCACATCTACCTGGCCACATCGAAACCTGAAATATTCGCAAAAAAAATATTGAGTCATTTTGCAATCGATCAATATTTTGATTTTGCAGGCGGAAGTGCTTTGGATGATTCCAGACCGACAAAAACCAGTGTCATCCAGTATGTCATGGAAAACACCGGGCTGACGGATCCCCAAAACTGCATCATGGTCGGCGATCGTAAACATGACTTAATTGGCGCTCGAGAAACGGGAATGGATGCGATAGGAGTTCTGTATGGCTATGGCGACCGGACGGAACTCGAAGGGGAATCGCCCACCTATTTATTGCATAGCGTAGCAGATTTAATTGAATTTTTCGAATAATAAAAAAGCTCCAATCAGCAGATTGGAGCTTTTTTATTATTGTTGACCTCGATAGATCTATTTCGCGTAAGACACAGATCTTGTCTCGCGGATTACAGTAACTTTAATTTGTCCCGGATAAGTCATTTCCGTTTGGATACGGTTGGAGATATCAGCGGCCAATATTTCTGATTGCGCATCAGATACTTTTTCGCTTTCCACGATCACACGAAGCTCACGTCCAGCTTGTATCGCAAAGGTTTTTTCAACGCCAGGATAAGATAGCGCCAAATCTTCCAACTCTTTCAGACGTTTGATATAACTTTCTACAACCTCACGGCGTGCACCTGGACGTGCACCAGAAATGGCGTCACAGGCTTGAACGACCGGAGATATTAAAGCGGTCATCTCGATCTCATCGTGGTGAGCTCCGATGGCATTACATACATCCGGATGTTCCTTATATTTTTCAGCAAGCTGCATACCTAAGATGGCGTGTGGCAATTCTGGGTTATCGTCAGGCACTTTTCCAATATCATGCAGTAATCCAGCACGTTTTGCGTGTTTAACATTCAGGCCTAGCTCTGCAGCCATTGTAGCAGCAAAATTAGCAACCTCACGCGAGTGTTGTAAAAGATTTTGTCCATAAGACGAACGGTAACGCATACGACCTACCATACGAATCAATTCAGGGTGTAAGCCATGGATTCCCAAATCGATCGCGGTACGTTCACCAATTTCAACGATTTCATCCTCTATTTGCGTCCGCGTCTTAGCAACAACCTCTTCAATACGTGCCGGGTGGATACGTCCATCTGTTACCAAACGGTGTAAAGCCAAGCGGGCAATCTCACGACGAACAGGATCAAAACCAGATAAGATAATAGCCTCCGGCGTATCATCTACGATAATCTCCACACCAGTTGCAGCCTCAAGAGCACGGATATTACGACCTTCACGACCAATAATACGACCTTTGATTTCGTCATTTTCAATATTGAAAATAGAAACCGTATTTTCGATGGCAGATTCCGTTGCTGTACGCTGAATTGTCTGGATAACAACTTTCTTTGCTTCTTTTGTTGCTGTCAATTTCGCCTCATCCACGATATCCTTGATTTGAATCATCGCTTGTGAGCGTGCTTCTTCACGCAAAGAATCCACCAGCTGGTTTTTCGCCTCGTCAGCAGTAACGCCAGCGATGCTCTCCAATTGTTTAATCTGTTGTAATTTGAGCGTTTCTACTTCTTCGGATTTCTTTTCATTCAATTCAACTAATTTATCCAGCTGTTTTTTCTTCGTATCCACCTCTTGCTTATCGCGATTGATGTTTTCCAGCTTTTGGTTAATTGACTGTTCTTTTTGTCTTAACGTATTTTCCTTTTGGTTGATGGTATTATTACGTTGATTGACTTCCTTTTCGTGTTCAGATTTTAATTGAAGGAACTTTTCTTTGGCCTCTAACAGGCGTTTCTTTTTAATGTGTTCCCCTTCCTGCTCTGCATCTTTCAGTATGCTATTTACCTTATCCTTGGCTTCCTGTTCTTGTTTTTTAAATAACAGAACCAATAGATAACGACCTATAACAACACCAACAATCAGAGAAATTATGCTATAAATTGCGATGTCCATGTATGTATAATTGTATTATGTATGTTTGTTTTTATTAATTATTTTAAATTCCAGTATAAATCAATCGGCCCTATTCCGCAGTTTCTCTTCAAACTGCAACGGAGCCTCCCGGCTCATGATCAAGGCTTCATGACAAAAAAAAACCGCAATTAAATTTAAACAGGTCTCATGTATTATTAAACTTCGTGATTACATAATTAGGCTTAGATTATGACCCAGATGGCTTTCGCAAAATGGCCTATATCTTTTTGCGCCTGTAATATTGAAGCGTTAAGTTTAAAATAGTGACAACCCGAATTTAATTGCGGCAAATTCGTCGTTTAAGCTCTAAATATAAAGAACGTAAATTTATTTTTTAAAGAAATCCGTCAACAACTGATCAAGTTCCTGTACTGAATTTTCCAGCCCCACTTCGTGGTTCTGGGATTGCCGCTCTGCATTTAGCATACGCGTCGCAAATTGCAATACACACATGGACAACAAATCCTGCTTATCTCTCACAGTATAGTTTTCCTGCAATTCCTTTACTTTTTCATTTATCAATTTCGCAGCATGCCGAATTACTTCTTCTTCCGCGCTCTCCACCCTCAGGGGATAGACACGATCTGCGATATTTATTTTTATGGAAATCTCTCCCATTTCTTTGAGCTTTTTAACGTTGTATTAGTTTCAATCCGATAACACGTATTCCAACTACTTCAACAAACTAATACACTTGTCTATTTCTCGCACAAAATCGTTAATTTTTTGTTTTGTGTCAAGTATTTTTTCATTAATTGCTTCCTTATCCGTTTCAGAATCTAACGTACGGGCTACAGCCAGTGCTTTGACCTTCTCTTCCAATTGCTTGCTCTTATCGTTGCTCGCATCGAAAGCTACTTTTAAGGATTGTACCTCTAATTTAAGCAAATCATTTTCTTCTTGCAAGACTTCGCACAATTGAATTAAATTTTTCGTTTTCTCAACGATTAGATTCATTTGTGAAGACAATGTTGCCATATTATAAATTGAATATTACCAATTAATGTTGTTTCTCTAATTAACCGCGCACTTCTGCGCCTAGTTCCTTCTCAAAATTAACAATTAATTTTTGAACTATCGCATCAATTTGCTTATCCGTAAGTGTTTTTTCTTCGTCCTGCAAGATAAAGCTCAGAGCATAAGACTTTTTCCCCGCCGGAATTTTATCACCTTTATAGACATCAAACACATTTACCTCCTTCAGAAGCTTACGTTCGGTCTTTTGCGCAATAAATTGCAGCTTGTCAAAGCTCACATTTTCGTCGATCAAAAGTGACAGATCTCGACGTACAGCAGGGAATTTGGACACTTCTTTATATTGGATGCTATTTTTGCGAATAATTTTCATCAAAACATCCCAATCGAAGTCTGCAAAGAAAACCTGACCTTCTACATCTGCCTTTTTCAGATCAGCATCAGCAACAGCACCGAAAGAAACCAGGCATTTTTGCCCTTTCATATAGGATAAACCATAAGCAAAATGCTTGTTCGAAGCATCCTGGATTTGGATTCCTTCAATTTTCAGACGTTTGACAAGGGTGTCCACTGCCGCTTTTAGATGATAGAAACTAACACCTTCTTTCTTGTTGTTCCATTGCTCCGGCTCATTTTTTCCTGTCAATGCAAAAACAAGATGCTGCGTCTCTTTATATCCTTCTCCGTCCAATGCATAAGTCTTCCCAAATTCAAAGAACTTGAGATCGAAATTTCTTCTTTTCTGATTATATTCAACCGCGTTCAAAACAGAAAACACCATGTTTTGACGCATTGTATCCAAATCGGAGCTCAATGGATTAAACAGCTTTACTGCTGTTTCAGGTTCATCAGCATAATCCAGTTTCGTTAATGAATTGGATAAGATTTCACGAAATCCATTGGCAATTAGCAGATCCGCCAATTGATTTAGAACGACTTCCTTCTCCGGTTTCTCAACCGTATTTAAAGAGGCTTTAATTTGTGATTTCAACTCGATATTGTTGTAACCATAAATCCGCAATACCTCTTCAACAACATCCACTTCACGTGTGACATCTACGCGATAAGCTGGCACCAAAACATCAAGTCCCACTTCGGTTTCGGCAGCAACTTCAATCCCCAAAGCTACGATAATCGATTTGATTTCGTCATTTGGAATAGCCTGTCCGATGAGACGAACCACATTTGCATAACTTACATGAAATGAAAATGGTTTGATCTCGACAGGATATTCATCTTTTAAAGTCGATGAAATAGTTCCACCAGCGATTTCCTGAATCAATAAAGCCGCACGTTTTAGTGCTTCAACCGTCATATTAGGATCAGTACCACGTTCGAAACGGAAAGATGCGTCAGTTTTTAGTCCATGTCTTTTGGAGGTTTTACGAACCGAAACAGCATTGAAATAAGCCGATTCCAAAAATACATTTGTTGTTTCTGCAGAAACACCGGAAAATGCACCACCAAAAACACCCGCAATACACATCGGTTTTTCAGCGTCGGCAATCACCAAGTCCTCTGCAGACAAGGTACGCTCTACCCCATCCAGGGTAACAAATTTCTCACCCTCGGTCGCAAGACGAACAAGGACTTTATTTCCAGCAATTTTATCGGCATCAAAAGCATGAAGCGGCTGTCCTAAATCATGTAAAATGTAATTCGTAACGTCTACTATATTATTGATCGGACGAACGCCGATCACATTTAATTTTTCTTTTAACCAGTCTGGAGATTCAGCAACCTGAACGCCGCTGATATTAATACCGCTGTAACGAGGACTCGCCTGCGCATTGTCGACAACCACAGCTGTTCCCTCGGCCGCACCTGCTTTGAAAGCCGAAACATCTGCTTTCAGCAGCTGTGTGCGGGAATGTGCCGCAATATCCCTTGCAACGCCTAAATGGGAAGCTGCATCCGCACGATTAGGGGTTAAACCGATCTCGTAACGGTAATCATCCTGAATATTATAATGATCTTTAACCAGTGTACCTACCGCAACATCGGCCGGCAACTCAACAATACCGGCATGTGAAGTACCCAAACCAATTTCGTCTTCGCCACATAACATACCTTCGGAAACCTCGCCACGGATTTTAGATTTTGTGATCTTAAAAGGCTCTCCTGACATCGGATAACAAGTTGTACCAACAGTGGCAACAATGACCTTTAAACCTGTACGGCAATTTGGTGCGCCACATACGATATGTAAAAGCTCCGGACCGCCTACATCAACGGTAGTTACTCTCAATTTATCTGCATTCGGGTGTTGTTCACAAGTTTTCACTTCACCAACGACCAAGCCATCTAATCCACCTGGGATACTCTGTACAACGTCCAAAGCCTCTACTTCCAATCCTGTATTTGTCAGAATCAAAGAGAGTTCTTCTGGAGTCGAATCTATATTAACGTGTTGTTTTAACCAATTATATGAAATATTCATCTCGAATTTGATTTGATGCACAAACTTAGATAAATTTGAGTTTATATCCAACGTCAATTTACCCTTCATCAACAGTTGGTCTGAATTTAATGCAGTAGGTAGGCCCCTCAAAAGACTTCATTAAGCTAGGCAGCAAGCGATTTTATCTTTTTTGAAAAAGTTGATACGATAGGAACAAGTTAGCTATCTGGGCCCTAGATTCATACCGAAGGAAGAGATCGTATGAAGGAATTCATAAACCCCTTCCCAAGGATAATTCTAGTTATTCATAGGTGATGAATGCTGCGAATGTAGGGTCTTTCCCCGAACGAAACGAATGCAAATATTAATTATAACTTTTATTTACATGAATTAACACAACTTTACACTTATTTACACAAAACAGCAATTTTGGCCTTTTCCAGTAAACGCAACCTGAGCCTATTTTTTAATGAAAATTCAAGCATTTCCATCAAAATAAATATGTAACTTTGTGCTTTAAATTTGAAGAACGTTCAAAACAAACACTTATAATGATTCATTTCTTTGAGAACCCATCGAACACTGTATATGGTGTTCAAAGCGTAAACTCTTTATCACAAGAAGACATTACTAAACTCAACTGGCTATTCGGCAACGCCAAAAAACTTGACGACCAAAACCTTAACCATTACTTTGTAGGACCCCGCGCAGCGATGGTCACTCCTTGGAGTACCAACGCTGTAGAAATCACACAAAATATGGGTATCCAAGGAATTGTTCGCATCGAAGAATTTCAACCGGTACCAGCAGATTTCAATGACTTCGATCCGATGATTTCGCAAAAGTTCAGTATGTTGACACAGGACATGTATACTGTCAACATCACACCTGAACCGATATTGGAAATCGAAGACATCGATGCTTACAATAAATCTGAAGGGCTGGCACTAAATCCAGAAGAAGTCGACTATCTCAATAACCTATCGACCAAATTGGGCCGTCTGTTGACAGACTCTGAAGTGTTTGCTTTTTCGCAGGCTAATTCTGAACACTGTAGACACAAAATTTTCAATGGTACCTTTATCATTGATGGCGAAGAACAACCTACTTCCCTATTTAAATTAATCAAAAAAACTTCTGAAACCAATCCCAACGAGATTGTTTCAGCCTATAAAGATAACGTTGCCTTTATTAAAGGCCCTCGTGTGACACAATTTGCACCAAAATCTGCAGACAAGCCGGATTTTTACGAAGAGAAATCATTTGATTCTGTCTTGTCTGTAAAAGCAGAAACACACAATTTCCCAACGACTGTTGAACCTTTTTCTGGAGCAGCAACTGGATCTGGCGGTGAGATTCGTGACCGTATGGCTGGTGGCCAGGGAGCAATTCCTTTGGCTGGTACAGCTGTCTATATGACGGCTTATTCCCGATTGGAACAAAACAAACTGAACCTCCAGTCAGGAACAGTGACCGAACCAGCAAAAGACCTAAACAAAACACGTCCATGGGAAAATGCAGTGCAGGAGCGTCAATGGTTGTACCAAACACCTGTAGACATTCTGATCAAAGCTTCCAATGGTGCTTCGGACTTCGGCAATAAATTTGGTCAGCCTTTGATTACAGGATCTGTACTGACCTTCGAGCATGAAGAGGACGGCCGTAAACTTGGCTACGATAAAGTCATTATGCAAGCTGGTGGTGTAGGTTATGGAAAATTAGATCAAGCAAAAAAACATACGCCAAAAACTGGAGATAAAGTTGTTATCCTAGGTGGTGAAAATTACCGCATCGGAATGGGTGGAGCTGCAGTATCTTCTGCAGATACAGGAGCATTTGGCTCTGGAATTGAGCTTAATGCGATTCAACGTTCCAATCCCGAAATGCAAAAACGTGCAGCGAATGCTGTTCGTGGTTTAGTAGAGTCCGATCATAACCCAATTGTCTCTATCCATGATCATGGTGCAGGTGGCCACTTAAACTGTTTATCTGAACTTGTTGAAGAGACGGGAGGTTTAATTGACCTGGATGCACTTCCTGTAGGAGATCCTACATTATCGGCAAAAGAAATTATCGGTAATGAATCGCAAGAACGTATGGGTCTTGTCATTGCTGAAGATGATATTGATATATTAAAACGTGTTGCAGATCGCGAACGTGCACCAATGTACACTGTAGGTGATGTCACTGGCGACCACCGCTTTACTTTCGAATCGAAAAGTACAGGTGAAAAACCAATGGATTACGCCCTTGAAGATTTCTTTGGTTCATCGCCAAAAACTTTCATGCGCGATAAAACCGTCGTTCGCAATTATGCTGATCTCGTTTATGATGCAGCCGACATTCCAAACTACTTAAACCAAGTATTACAACTGGAAGCTGTTGCTTCGAAAGATTGGTTAACCAATAAAGTAGACCGTTGTGTTGGTGGCCGTGTTGCCAAACAACAATGTGCAGGTCCATTGCAATTGGCGTTGAACAACGTCGGTGTTATGGCTCTTGACTATAAAGGTAAAGAAGGTATTGCGACAACAATAGGTCACTCCCCTGTTGCTGCCTTGGTGGATCCGGCGGCGGCAAGTAGAACGGCTATTGCCGAATCGCTTTCCAACATCGTATTTGCGCCAATCAAAAATGGCCTTGCAGGAATCTCCCTATCGGCCAACTGGATGTGGGCGGCCAATAATGAAGGTGAAGATGCGCGCTTATACCAAGCTGTTAAAGCCTGCTCGGATTTTGCCATTGCTTTGGGAATCAATATCCCAACGGGAAAAGATTCTTTGTCGATGAAGCAAAAATATCCAAACGGCGAAAACGTCATTGCCCCAGGCACATTGATCATTTCTGCCGCAGGAAATTGTACTGATATCACAAAAGTGGTAGAACCTGTGCTGAACAAAAAGGCCGGATCGATCTATTACATCAACTTATCAAAAGATCAGTTCAAATTAGGCGGTTCGTCATTTGCGCAAATCATCAATAAATTAGGTACTGAAGTACCGACCATTCAAGATGCTGCTTATTTCAAAACAGCATTCAATACCGTACAGCAATTAATTAACGAAGGACAGATCGAAGCTGGTCACGACGTCGGATCGGGGGGCTTGATTACCACCTTATTGGAAATGACCTTTGCCGATGTTAATCTTGGCGCCAACTATGACCTTTCAGCATTAAATGAATCGGATAGCGTAAAAGCCTTCTTTAATGAGAATATTGCACTTGTCCTGCAGGCGAAAGACGACGCTGCTTTTGAAGCAATTGTCAAGGCAGCTGCTGTAGACGCGGTTAAAATTGGTCAGGTGACCGAAGGTAATACGGTAACGATTAAAAATCAAGAAGCGGTATTCAGCTTTGATGTCGCAGCAACACGTGATGTATGGTCTACAACATCATTCCTTTTGGATTCAAAGCAATCTAAAAATGGAACAGCACAACAACGTTTCGATAATTATAAAAATCAACCGCTAGCCTTTACTTTCCCGAGTCAATTTGATGGTAAGAAACCTCATATTGACGGAACTAAAGCTCGTCCGAAAGCTGCAATCCTTCGTGAGAAGGGTTCCAACTCCGAACGCGAAATGGCAAATGCCATGTTCTTGGCAGGATTTGACGTGAAAGATGTACACATGACTGATTTGATATCTGGCCGTGAAACGTTGGAAGATATTCAATTTATCGGTGCTGTCGGTGGTTTCTCCAACTCAGATGTACTGGGTTCGGCAAAAGGATGGGCCGGTGCTTTCCTTTACAACGAAAAAGCGAAGAAAGCGCTAACTGATTTCTTTGCCCGTCCAGACACACTTTCGGTCGGTATCTGTAACGGTTGCCAGTTATTCATGGAACTTGAAATGATTAACCCAGAACATGAAGTTCACGGAAAAATGCTACACAATACTTCCGGAAAACACGAGTCAAACTTTGTATCTGTAAAAGTTCAGGAAAACAATTCCATCATGTTATCGACACTGGCGGGAAGTACATTGGGTGTTTGGATCTCACATGGTGAAGGAAAATTCAATCTTCCGTATGCTGAAGAGCAATACAATATTGTTGCGAAGTATGCATATGAACAATATCCGCACAATCCAAATGGTTCAGACTATAATACAGCGATGGTATGTGACAAAACTGGACGCCACTTGGCAACCATGCCACATATTGAACGCTCTGTTTTCCAATGGCATTGGGCAAACTATCCTAAAGGCCGTCAAGACGAAGTCTCTCCTTGGATAGAGGCATTCGTTAATGCGCGCCAATGGATTGACAACCAAAGCAAATAAAAAAAGAAAAAACTCCTTCATATATGAAGGAGTTTTTTTTTTAAATATCCCGTTTATATCCAGGTTTGTTCATCATCTGGTCAAGAGAATATTTTCCAGAGCCCATGACCATAAAGAAGATCAACAAACAGCATACGACTATAGAAAGCCACAATTCGGAATTCAAATAACTAAACCCGTTGGTGATATTAACAAAAAATACAGCTCCGACCAGCACTGGAAATAATAGCAGCGAAGCCAAACGGGTTTGAAAACCTAAAATAAGAAACAGTCCACCGACTAAATGGGTAAAAACCACATAGTGAACAGCACCCCACGATGACAGGTGGAAACTGCTCTGCTCAATCATGTGCTGAACAACATCCCTGTCGTTTACGAAACTTACACCTTTGGCAAAAATAACTACCCCAAGTGCAATTCTGAGGTAATCAATCCATTGCGGATGATGTGCATCTCCCCAATGTTCAATTTTGTGTATCAGGTTCATAATATACCTCCTTTTATAGATGGTTATAAGCTAATAACAGTTGAAAAGTAAAAAAGTTGTTCACAAGAGATGATTCACTATCAAAATGTTACGAAGGAAACAATGATCATCCCTTTACCGGATTATTTTGATTCACTGAACATTTTTTAACCACATTGCTAATCAATCAATCAATCAATCAATCAATCAATCAATCAATCAATCAATCAATCAATCAATCAATGACCTTGCTATTAGGGGAAGAAGATCCGGATCACAAAGTCCCAGAATAAAGTGGTCAGCAATCCAGCAACAATACTAAAGCCGATGACCAGATTGACCAGTTTCGTATTCAAATGATATTGTTCGGCAATAATACCTGAAGTTACCAAGGTTGGCATAGCTGCTTCAAAAATGCTGATCCTTGCAACCGATCCCTTTACCCCCAGCAATAAAGCAAACATGCAGACAAGCAGCGGTGCCAAAATCAGCTTATAGGTCATCGCTGTACTGATTTGCGATGCTTGCTGTCTCCAGCCATCGAACTTAAGCTGCAGACCAATAGAGAACAGCGCCAAGGGTCCCACTGTAGCAACGAGCTTATCGAAAAAAGGCTCGGCAACCGAAAGGTCGACAAATCGAGATAGCAGCAATGCGGCTGTGCAGCCGATTAAAGGAGGAAAGCTAATCAGCTTTCGAAGCATAAATGTCACATCAATTGTCTCACCTTCATGTACATTAGCTTTGAGTGCATTGATAATTCCTGCAGTAGAAAGCAGCACAAATGTGGTCTGATCACAGATAATCGCAATGGGCAGCTGCGCCTCACCAAAATAAGCAATAATCAGCGGGAAACCGATAAAAGAAGTGTTACTGTATCCTGCCGCCAGCTCCAAACTGCTTCGTGAACGTTGCTTATAGTTTTTGCGTTTACAGTATAATTCCATAAATAACCAACTACCTGCCCAAACTAAGATCGCAGAAAACACCGGGAACAGGAGCTCAGATGACCATACAATCTTCGGAATATATTTGAAAGACACCGCCGGCAAGGCAAAATAGAGAATCCAGGTATTGATTCCTTTGTGCGCTTCGGAATGAATTAAATTTGTTCTCCGCAACAGCATTCCTGCTGCGATACAAAATGCTATCATTATAAAATTAACCATGTTTTCTTACCATTTTATCCGACACAAAAGTGCAATAGAACGCGAGGTAAAAACATGTACAAATACATTATTTTTATGTACATTTAACCATAAATAGATTGAATTGCCATGCGAAAAAAACAGTTTGAGCCTTTATTGATCAGTGAATTTATTGAGGACAACTTTCATTTGCCGCCGCATGAGCAGAATTATTATGAACTTGTGTATATACGCTCCGGTAAAGGGAGTCACGTGATCAACAAATTTGAACTGGATTATGAACGTGGGGATGTTTTTTTGATCAGCCCTGCCGACAGGCACTATTTTAAAATCGCAGAAAAAACACATTTTCTATTTATTCTATTTACGGACAACTACTTCCTCCAGAATAAACGAAACCAAAAGCTCTATGCCTGGATCATGGAATTGATGAATGATAGAGCGCTTAAAGAACGCAAATTGGTGATGGACGAGCATTATCGCCTCATGTATTCACATCTTATGGAAGCAATCCGATTGTATGCCGCCACCGCAATTAGCCAAAGTTCCGAATGGCTGTTTGACCAGCTTGTCGCGATATTTGGGCTCTATAAAGAAATATCAGAAATACAGCGGTCCCCTCAGTATCAGGAGCTTTTCATCGACCGTTCCATTTCTGCTTATATCCATCAGCATATTTTTACGCCCGATTTGCTTCAGGTCAAAACACTTGCACAAAAATTCAACATCGCCCCATCCTACTTTGGTATCTACTTTAAAAAAAACTTCGGGACAAGTTTAAGGGCCTACATCAATACCTATCGCATCGAACTGATCGAAAACAGAATCAAGTCCAAAGACTACACCTTGAAACAAATTGCGGCAGAACTGGGATTTATTGATGAAAGCCACCTCTCCCATTTTTATAAACGTGTGAAAGGTTTTAGTCCACTTAGCTACCGGAAAAGCCTAAATAAATAGCCATTGTTCCCAAACAAAGGCTTTTTATGAATTCCATAAACGAGCTGCCTCGATGCACTAATTTCCCTTGGGCGGAATGACACTGTAAAACTTCAGCCCTTCAGCTTCAAATTTCTTATAAAGTACAAGTAATACATCATTTTTAAAAGATGAAGCATTAGCCGCAAAATTTACCCAGCCGGAAACGCTCAGGTATATCATCTCCTCACTTATATCCTGTATACTGATACCGCTATCCCTATCCTTGATAAAATGCACACTGCTTTCCATCGCTTCCTTGATCCATTGTCTAGCTTGTTCCAAATCTGCTTTCCGGTCAACGTGAAGAACAAAACTCGTCTTGCTGTATTCCTGGGATAATGTCCAATTGACGACTCTGCCCGAAAGCAAATCACCATTTGGAATAATTACATCGGCACCATCGCCAGTTTTTAAGACGCTAGCACGTATCCCTATCTCCTTGACACGTCCCTTTTTGTCAGCTAACTCTATCTGATCCCCCACACGAAATGGTTTATCAAAAACGAGGATAATTCCAGAAACAAAATTATTGATGATATTCTGCATTCCCAGACCGATACCGACACTGAGCGCACCGATGACAACGGTCAGTTTATCCAAACTCATGCCCAGAGCAGAGATTGCCATAAAAAAACCGATCAAAATAATAGCTAAACGAAATAAGGGAAACAGCGTCATCTTTTGGTTATACGCCTGATTGAGCTGTCCGTCTTCCCCTCCGAGAACGATCAAGCTGATATTTTTTTGGAACCAATTGGCTACTAGAAAAACCAGAACTGCAACAACAAGGTTGCCTAACGTAAATGAAATACTGCCTATACTTCGTACTTTGCCAAAAAATGTTTCGCTTAAAACCAGCAAGGTTTCTATAAATTGCAGGTTATTTGCTAGCACAATGATTGCCAAAAGCACACAGACGATCCGAAGAATTTCGGTGATGATAGCCAACGTACGCTGTTCATTAAAACGCATCCAGAATCCTGTAGTCAAACGATCTTTTTTAAACTGATTACGTACATCAGCCTTAATCATATCAGCAAAATATTGCAGCGTAAAAGATTGAACCAAACCAACGGCACAGGCAATACTAAAGCTCCGCGAGTGCTCAACATGGCCGATCACATTCAAGGTAATTGCCGTGATATTGAGGATAGCGAAAACGACATAAATAAAATTGCTGATATAGCCCGGACTGTCCACATTTTTGATTCGTCGTTTGGTGTAGCTGACAAGTCCGAGTGCGATCAGATTAAAGGCAATACAAACAATCCTTAAAAAGAGGTCATCGCTTACGATCATATTTACAAATACGTCCAGCAGATAGAATACAATGAGGATAACGGCAATTTTACGCTGTAATCCGCTCATGCGATGCCGCAGCAAAAACATGAAGATTAACATGATGACCAATTGGGAAGCCTGCAAAATGAAACTTGGCGTAAAGAAATTGACAAAAGGCAACAGTGTCAAGAGAAAAATAATTGTTTTCCCAACTATAGCGTCAATCGCAAGTTTATGTTCAGGATCATTTTGTCGAAGAGCATAGGACACCCGTACAATCCAGTAGCAATATCCCAGTCCGAGTACAATCAGCAGGACACGGCTCGCCCAATCCGTCCGATTAACATATTTATCTATCGATGTATTGTTGCTATAATTACTGCGTATATTATTTAAAATAACATCCTTTGAAATCGCTGCCGTATTCGCTTTCCAGATTGAACTTTTGCTCGATGTGGAATCGACCTTTTTACTGACATTTTTCACTTCATGCACAGCATCAAGTCGTATTAAATGGCGTTGGTTCTTGGCGATAAGTTCATCTATCGTACGGTTGATAGTCTCCAGAGAATCCATTTTTGACGACAGCTTGAGCTGCGCGTTATCAAGGTATTGATATGCTCGACTATGATTATTAGCACTAATATCATAATGGCTGACCAAGTTCCTGATTTGATCCTGGGTAACATGAAGACTGTTTGAATAATTACTGATACTGCCCTTAATAGACTTTAGCTGCCTAATTTCTTCGTGAATACTATTTTTAATTGCAGCAATACTGTCTTTGGCCGATCCTGTATTGGTCGCAGTATACGTATTGGATTTTTCATTCAATTGCGCAACGAAATCCGCCATTGAACCTGTTCGAATATTAGAAAGAAAAGTCAAATTGACTTTCTTCAGGTCATTCCGTAAGGAGTCATTCCCCACTCGTGTAGAATCCGTAACTGACCTCCTATTAAAGCTGCCATGCGCTGCCGTGCGATCACTGGTCAGATTCCGTCTAACCTGAACGGAATCCTGTGCAAATACTTGTAGCTGAAAAGTCAGAAGACTTAAGACAAAAATAAAACGTGTAACGATGCCCAATTTCATACTTCTATTTTTTTGATTTCCTTTCCCGGCAATGCATAAGCTAATTCGACGGAAAAAACATATTGCAAAGAAAGAACCAAAGCTGTTTTTTCGACAAAAATAAGTTATCTGAAGCTAAAATCGAATAGCATCTGTTAGTTTAAGTTCTTCCAACCTTTTTATTTTATCATCACGATAAAATAAGTTCATCGTCTCAAAAGGAATTAACTTCAGATCCTTATTGACGATGTGAACACAAGATTTCTTAACCGCGCGAACATCAAAATCATAGGCATCCATAAAATTCATAATGATAATACGAAATAGATTATCGTAATCAAGATCCGGTGCGCACACTTCCGGTAAACAGCAAAGCAGCTGGTTTACCTTTGGCTTCACTTTATCAACAGAAATTCCAGTGCTAAAAATATCTAATAGCTGCATCTGAACGCCTTTGTCCTGCTCATAGACAATAGTATTTCGAGATTGGTTATTTAATAGAATTGCAGGATCAATGTGTCGGGTTAATGGAATACGCTCTGCTCCAATCTTCAAGATGTATCCCATGGCTAAGGCATCAGGATTACAGGGCACCGGAATAATATCATGGGGATCCAGCAGCGGATATTGGTTCAGAATTTCCTGACGCACCTCGGTCAGTGTCATTTTATGCTGTTGGGCATCGGACGCATTTCGCCCGGCAATTTCCACTGGTTGAAAGGTTACCCCCCGTACACATCGCTGTTGTAGGGCGTAATCCAATATTTCCCCTATTTCATCATCGTTGGTTCCTTTTTCTAAGACGACGACCAATGTTGTACTTAGATTGAGGGCATTTAATTTGTCTATGGCCTTTTTTCGGACATCAGTGAGATCTTTGCCCCGAAACTTTTCGAGCACGGATGGGCGAAAGGAATCAAACTGAAGATAGATTTCAAATTCAGGGGCATACGTGGCGAGTTGCTCAGCAAAACCAGGGTCATTGGCAATTCTGATACCATTCGTATTGAGCATCAGATGCTTGATCGGTTTTGTCTTCGCGATATCTAAAATCTTAAAAAAATCAGGGTGAATGGTTGGTTCCCCGCCGCTGATCTGCACCACGTCTGGTTCACCTTCACTTGCCACGATTTTGTCCAACATTTGCTCAATTTCTTCCAGCGATCGATGTCGTCCATAATGGGGAGACGACATAGCGTAACAGGTTGGACAGGTCAGATTGCAGCGGTCGGTTACCTCAATGATGGACAGACAGCTATGCTGCTCGTGATCGACACATAGGCCACAATCGTAAGGACAGCCATAATGCACTTCATTGTCAAATTTTAAAGGTGTTTCAGAGGCTTTATTATAATTACGAATATTCTTATAATAGTCAACATCAGTTGCAATCAGTGTTTTGAAAAAGCCATGATCAGGACAGTTTTTGGTCATAAATACCTGCTCATCCTCGATAATAATCTTGGCACCAACTCGCGAAAGGCATGTTGGACATAGGCTAATGGTATAATCGTAGTAGGTGTAGTTTCTAACTGGCATCGTTTTGATTTCTAGTTCATAAAGGTAAGTCCACAGGCAAGTCCTCCTGCCAGCATTGCTCCAATTCCACCCAACAAGACTTTAAGCCAGGGGTTAACATTGAATTTTGACTCTTTATTGCCAGCTTTGATAATCGAGCCGATAATAATAACCAAAAGTGCAATACCGATTACAATAGCACCTAAAGTAAGTAGAAAAAGTCCCAACATCGCGGTACTTTCCGAACCAAATGACCCTTCAAGCAAATACATAATTTCTATTTTTTGATTAAACGTTCATTTTTTAATAAATAAATATAATAAATTATCACCACGATGCAGGTAATTTGTATGGTACTTAGTCCCAAAAGTATAATTTCCCGGGGCTTAATAAAGTCCAGCAGGAAACGAAAACTAAAATAACTAAGCATAAAAAGCTGAAACAACACACCATTTCGATAATTGTATCGCCGTTTAAAAAGTTGGAGTCCTACAAATAAGAGCAGTAAAAATGCGATTTCATACAGCGCTACCGGATGCCGTTTATAGGCATCACCCAGGTACATCCCCAAGGGAGAGGTTGTGGGTAAACCATAGGTCTGCTCGAACACCCCCGTGTAAAAACATCCTATCCGACCAATGGCAATTGCGGTAATTAAAGGAAAGACCATCCTATCCCCGGTACTTTCTTTTTTACCCATAATCTTCTTCATCCCTTCTACGGCAACCAAACCTCCGGCCAAACCACCGATTATTGTATTGTTCACCCAGATGTAGGCCCATTTATGTGTTGCATTGAGTAATTCAGCCGGACGCTCGAAGGAACCGATAAGATGCGAGCCGATTAAAGCGCCTAGACCTGCTGCTATGACAATAAGAAGTGAATTGCTATGCCCTAAACTTTCCTCATCCTTCCATTTGAGCAGTTGGTAATAACGCATACCAATAAACATCCCCAGTCCTTCCATAAAAGGATGTAAGAGAAATGTTTTTCCAAACAAATCTATCGTAACCGGAAACTCGATCATCATAAGCATAAACAAGTATACGAAAGACGATCAAGAAAATGATAAACAAAAGTTGCTGCACACAGAACAAAACTATTAAAACGAAAAAGCCAGTCCGAGAAATGGACTGGCTTAGAAATAATTATTTTACCACAGCAATTATAGCTGATTGTTGTATACAAAGCGTATTTCTTCACGGAGGTTATAACGCGAGGCCATCACTTCGCCATAAGCACCTGCAGAACGAATAGCAATTAAGTCGCCGCGTTTTGAAACTGGAAGTGGTACTTCTTTCCCAAAGCAATCCGACGATTCACAGATTGGCCCAACCACATCGTAGTTAATGGATTCGGCGGTGTCTGTCGCACTGATATTTTCAATTTTATGATAGGCCTGATACAAGGCTGGGCGCATTAATTCAGTCATTCCGGCATCCAATACCAAGAAGTTCTTCTTGACACCATTTTTGACATACAACACACGACTGACCAAGCTTCCGCATTGTGCGACCAAAGCCCGCCCCAATTCAAAATGTACTTCTTGCTGTGCTGTACGCTCCAGGAAGCGGTCGAAGATATCAAAATAGGCTTCAAAATCGGGAATTGTATTTCCATCCGGATTTTTATAATCTATCCCCAATCCGCCACCGACATTCAATACACGGATTTGTGTACCGCGTTCTTCAAACCAGTTTTTCCATTCATTGACCTTCACACATAGACTTTTGAATACGGTCATATCCGTAATCTGTGATCCGACGTGAAAATGAAGACCTACCAATTCAATAGACTCACATTTTTTAAGCACGGCTGCACACTTTTCCAAATCGGCATTGGGCACACCAAATTTGTTTTCGTCAAGCCCTGTTGTAATATAATGATGGGTGTGTGCATCCACATTTGGATTGATCCGTAAAGCCACATTTGCTTTTACACCTTTCTTTGAGGCAAGCTCATTGATGACTTCAAGCTCCTGAATGGATTCAACATTAAATGCAAAGATATTTTGATCGAGCGCATAATTGATTTCCTTATCGGATTTACCAACGCCAGCAAAAGTGACTTTCTTGGAATCAAAGCCACATTCAATGGCTTTCTTTACTTCATTGCCACTCACACAATCCGCGCCAAAGCCGACCGCTTGAATCGCCTTCAATAACTCGTCATTAAAATTGGCCTTTAATGCATAGTGAACATGAAATCCTCGTTTGTGCGAAGCAACATGCGCAGCCTCCAAGGTCTTGTTTAACACATTCAGATCATAATAATAAAACGGCGTTTCTTTCTCTGCAAACTTCGCCGCGATACCTGTATTTATCATATAAAAACCTAATTCTTAAAATAAACGATTGTGCAATGAACGTAATGCTTCTGTTTTATGATCTGAATTCAATAGAATAGACACATTAAAGTCTGAACCACCGTAAGAAATCATACGAACTGGAAGGTGTTTTACAGCATCAAGCACACGAGCAGCATAACCATGGCTATTTAAACCAAAATCGCCTACAACACATACAATGGTCTGATCACCATCAACTGTTACTGAACCAAAATCCTCCACTTCTTTGATAATATCCGCCAAATTTGTTGTATCATCAATCGTCAAAGACACCGCCACTTCCGAAGTTGTGATCATATCGATTGGTGTTTTATAACGCTCGAATATTTCAAAAACACGGCGGAGGAAACCATAGGCAAGAAGCATTCTCGACGAATGGATATGAATTGCTGTGATACCGTCTTTCGCTGCTATAGCACGGATACAACCTTTCTGCGCACCATCTTTACTGATCAATGTCCCTTTTGCATTAGGTTCCATAGTATTCAACAACCGAACTGGAACGTTATATTTTTGCGCTGGGAATACCGATTGTGGATGTAAAATTTTAGCACCAAAATAAGCCAGCTCCGCAGCTTCATCAAAGCTTAGATGTGCAATCGGTGTTGTTCCTTTGACTACACGCGGATCATTATTGTGCATTCCGTCGATATCCGTCCAGATCTGCACTTCCTCGGCACGAATTGATGCGCCGATTAATGAAGCCGTATAATCGGAACCACCACGGCGCAAATTATCGATTTCACCAAATGAATTTCTACATATAAAGCCTTGTGTGATAAATAGCGTATTTTCTGGGCTCTGTGCCAAAATATGACTTAGCTTTTCACCGATATACTCTACCATAGGCTCATTGTCCTCGTCTATTTTCATAAAATCTAAGGCCGGCAATAACACGGATTTTATACCGATTTCATTCAAATAGAAATGCCATAAAGCAGTAGACATCAATTCACCTTGCGCCAGAATAACTTTTTCTTCAATAGGTGTAAATAATTCATTGGCCAAGGTAGAAATCAGATTAAAATGGTAATCGATCAATTCTTTACCATTTTTATACCCTTGTTCAGTACTGAAAAGTTCTTTAATAAGGTCTTCGTACTTATCCTTATGCTTCTTGACCAAATCTTTAGCTTCGTCCTTCTTACCCGCTGTGTAAGCTTGACCTATTTCAACCAAAGCATTTGTCGTTCCAGCAACTGCGGACAATACGACGATCTGACGTTCAGCAGGGTTTACTATATCCAACAACCCTTTGATACGTGCTGCACTCCCCACGGAAGTACCACCAAATTTTAAAACTTTCATACTGAAGTTACAATTATTAAATTTCTGTGTGCCAATATAGGCAATTCATGAATTTATATTAAAAAAAATGCGGCACAAAATCATGAAAGTTTTGTGCCGCATATCTTATATGTTATGCGGAAGAATTACTTCTTCAAGTTTTCGATCAGTAGACCGGCCAGTTCTTCGCCGATTCTTTCTTGAGCTTCATTGGTTGCTGCCCCGATATGAGGCGTCAATGAAATTTTAGGGTGTTTCAAAATCTCTTCACGTGGAGTTGGTTCATTATCGAATACATCCAAACCAGCAAATGCAACTTTACCGGAATCCAATGCTTTCACCAATTCCAATTCATCGATAACGCCACCTCTGGAAGCATTGACTAAGCCTACACCGTCTTTTAACAATGGAAACTCAGCAGCACCGATAGCTGGTTTATCCAAAAATGGAACATGTAAAGAGATGAAATCAGAAACTTTCAATAAGTTTTCCATTTCCACCTGCTGAATAGGCACGTCGACTTGAATACCGCCAGAAAGCGCTATTGTCAATGCTTTAGGTCCTTCAAATAGATCTGTATAAACGACATCCATACCTAAACCAATGGCGATCTTGGCAACTTCACGGCCGATACGACCAAAACCAACGATACCGATCGTCTTACCACGAAGCTCTGTTCCGGCTCCATAAGCTTTTTTCAGCGCACCAAATTTAGTATTGCCCTCAACAGGCATTTTCCTGTTAGAATCGTATAAGAAACGTACACCGTTCAACAAATGGGCAAAAACCAATTCGGCAACAGATAAAGAAGATGCCGCCGGTGTATTGACAACAGCGATACCTTTTGAACGCGCATATTCCACGTCAATATTATCCATACCTACTCCACCACGGCCGATAACTTTCAAGTTAGGACAGCCATCGATCAATGCCTGGCGTACTTTTGTCGCACTGCGTACCGTGATTGCATCATAAGCAAGTAGCTTCTCAGCAAGCTCTTCCTGTGGAATATGGTTTGTATCTACACTATGACCTGCATCCTCCAACATCTTTTTTCCTAGTGGATCGATGCCGTCATTCGCTAATATTTTCATCTTTCTAATTCGTTTTTAAAGGTATTCAGTCCCTTTCAGCTGATCAGAAGGTCTGACCAAGCGAAAATAACAATACCTCAATAATGCTTAACCTAACTATTTATTTATTCGCCGGCAATTGAAATTTTCAAAACATTCATACTGCCTTAGGCAGTATGTGTGTCCTCAAATTCTTTCATTGCATCAATCAACGCATTTACGCTGCTTAATGGTAAAGCATTGTAAATCGAAGCTCTAAATCCACCTACAGAACGGTGACCTTTGATACCAATCAAATTACGCTCTTTTGCCAAAGCCAAAAATTCAGCTTCCAACTCTGGTGTATCCATTACAAAAGTAACATTCATGCGGGAACGATCTTCAACAGCTGCAGTACCTTTGAACAATGGGTTACGGTCGATTTCATCGTATAAAGCACGTGCTTTGATGATATTCTCTTGCTCCAATACAGTAACACCACCTTTTGCTTTTAACCAGCGAAGATTTAACATCGAAACAAAGATCGAATATACCGGCGGCGTATTATACATTGAACCACCATTGATATGCAACTGGTAATCTAACATCGATGGAAGTACACGGCCTGATTTACCAAGGATATCATCTTTCACGATAACTAAGGTAACACCTGCAGGTCCCATATTTTTCTGTGCTCCCGCATAGATCAAATCATAGTCAGCAACATTGATCTCACGTGAAAAGATATCCGAAGACATATCAACAACCACTGGCAATGCTGTCTCAGGTTTTTCAAAGACTTCAGTTCCATAAATGGTATTGTTGGCTGTGTAATGGAAATATGCTGCATCCGAAGGAATAACATATCCTTTCGGTATATAGGAATAGTTTTTATCAATCGACGAAGCTACAACATCTACTGTACCGAATTTTTTAGCTTCTTTTAAAGCTTTTGTCGCCCAGACACCAGTATCCAAATAAGCAGCTTTACCACCTTCTGGCAATAGATTCAAAGGCGCCATTGCAAATTGCAGACTGGCTCCGCCCTGAAGGAAAAGAATCGAATATCCCTGAGGCACTGCCAATAACTCTCTTACTAATTGTGTCGCTTCGTCTATCACTGCTTCAAACTCTTTGGAACGGTGAGAGATCTCTAAAATTGATAAACCTGTGTTGTTAAAATCAATTACAGCTTCTGAGGCTTGTTGAAATACTTCCTTTGGCAGAATACATGGACCTGCTCCAAAATTATGTTTCATTGATGTTATAGTTTGTTTGATTGCCTTTTTTAACCCTAGCTCAGCAATCTGTTGTTTTAAAAACCAAAGGTAAAATAAAATTATATATTTTTCAACTAATCTCTTTTTTTATTGAAAATTTACAAAATTCTAAATGATTTCAATAAAAAGATCGCACAACAAATCCTTAATTCAATGCAAAAAACATCAGATAAGCAAAACCTTCCAAGCCATATCTACCTGATTATCTTGCAAATACTCCTTCGCTTTAAGCTGAAGGTGGGTATTACGGGAGGATTGATCGCCAATAAAGGCATTTAACAATTCGTAAATTTCGGGAAGCCCGGTGATGTCGTCCACTTCCTGCGGAGTAGGTAAACGCTCGGCCTGAGCTAATTTAATTTTATCGTTCTCTGTAAAAATACGCGATTCCCTTATAAAAGGTGGCAACTGATTATAGTCCATAAAAAAGCAGAAATTTTATTCAAATTTCTGCTTAATATCTCAAAAAATAAAATTCTTATATTTTTTCAATAATTCGATCTGCAAATTCACTTGTTTTGACTAAGGTAGCATCATCCATCAAATTGTAAAAATCTACAGTCACGGTCTTAGCCAGTATCGTCTCGCCCAAGGCCTTAACAATTGCCGCCGCAGCTTCGACCCATCCCAGGTACTCGAACAGCATAACGCCGCTTAAAATAACCGAAGAGGGATTCATGGTATTGGTATTTGCAAAGCGAGGTGCAGTACCATGGGTGGCTTCAAAAACAGCATGCCCTGTTTTAAAATTGATATTTGCCCCCGGTGCAATCCCTATACCGCCAACCATGGCGGCTAGTGCATCAGAAATATAATCACCGTTCAGATTCAACGTTGCCACAACGGAAAAATCCCGTGGATTAAGCAGGATCTGCTGTAAAAAATTATCGGCAATCATATCTTTAATCAGAATTTTACCTGAATCCAAGGCCGCTTTTTGTTCTTGGTTAGCAACCTCAGCACCCTTTTCTTCTTTCGTTCGCTCCCACTGTCCCCACGTATACGTTTTATCGGCAAATTCCGTTTCAGCAACTTCATAGCCCCAAATCTTAAAAGCTCCCTCCGTAAATTTCATGATATTTCCTTTATGAACAATCGTCACGGAAGGCAAATTGTGATCAATAGCATGTTCTATCGCTGCACGGACTAATCTTTTGGACCCCTCCTCAGAAACCAGTTTGACACCAACTCCTGTCGTGGCCGAGAAATTGTAATCAATATCAAGCTCATCATGCAAGAAATCCTGAAACCTGTTGGCTTCAGCTGTTCCTGCCTGAAACTCTATGCCAGCATAAATATCCTCCGTATTTTCACGAAAAATGACCATATCCACATATTCCGGATGTTTGACTGGCGAGGGTACCCCCTCAAACCATTTTGTCGGCCGTTGACATACATAGAGATCCAAATCTTTACGCAAAGCAACATTCAAAGAACGGATTCCACCGCCTACTGGCGTAGTTAACGGCCCTTTAATTCCAACCAGGTACTCTTTTAATACATTCAGCGTATCTTTTGGTAGCCATTCGCCTGTTTCGTTGAAAGCTTTCTCTCCTGCCAACACCTCCTTCCATGTTATTTTCCGTTGTCCGCCGTACGCTTTCTCCACCGCTTGATCAAAAACACGCACTGCCGCATGCCAAAGGTCAGGACCAATACCGTCGCCGATAATAAAAGGAATTGTTGGAAAATCTGGAACCTGTAAAGTTCCTTCACTCGACATTGTAATCTTATTCGACATAATCTGCGATTTTAATGGAAGGTATACCTATCCTTTATTAAACATATTTCCGATTTCTTTGCTAATTTTTCTAAAGATTGGAGCAGCTTCCACATCTTCATATTCGTCGATATGGGCATTTTCCACTCTACTAGGAAACACTAAAACAAGATTTTCGTTTGCATAAATACGATCTAATTTTTTTGCTACGCCATCTAGGGAGTCACGGTAAGACACCTCCCCATTTCTAGCCGATACGAAAATAAACATTGCATCCTCCTCCTTAAACGCTTTAAGGCCCTGCAAATTGTCCCAGGCATCATAATGTTCAAAGGTGACGGGAACAGAATTTTTCAATTCGGCAAGATGTGCTTCAATGGCAGCAGCGGAACGTGCATCGACAACAAAAGTGATCGAAAGGGATAATTCCTGAGCAAGCTTAACCACCTTTTCCAGCCAATACTCGAACCCAAATTCAGCCTCGCACATCGGTGGTGCAAAAACAACGATGGACTTATTAGAAATAAAAGGTTTTTTAAAATGACATAACATCACATTTGCAGAAGTTCGATTTAAAATACTTTCTGTTTTCTCTCCCACAAACTTATCCATAAAATTCGCTGCGCTCGGCCAGCCCAAAACAATACAGTTGGCAGAAACCTCTTTTGCCGACCGCGCAACACCGCTTGCGATATTTAAATCTATTGTCGCGCTGATATTCACATTTGTTTCGCTGCCGGAAGCATAACGCACCATGTTATCCAGATTCTTCCGTGCTTTAGACATATTTAGCTCGGCCTGCTCATTGTCTTTCACAACAGAAACAATATTGACCGGATAGGAACATTTCTTACTCTTAATATAGGTGGAAAAGTCCAAAATCGGCTCCATATTATCCATATTGGCAATAGATATCAGGATGTTTTCATCTTTTTCCTTAACAACATCCGTATGCTCTTCATCCTGCTCGCCATCCATAACCACTTTACGCGAAGCATTTCCTGTAACAACTGTAGCGACGATGCAGGTCACCAATATCAATAGGATGGTACCATTGAGTACGTTCTCGTCAATAATACCGTTCTTATGACCGACCATGATGACAGCCAATGTTGCCGCAGCATGGGCACTGCTCAAACCAAATATCAGATTGCGCTGACCACGGCTATACTTGAAAACGATCTGCGTCAACCAAGCTGCCACATATTTTCCGACGATAGCCACAACGGTCAACGTTCCGGCAATAATAAGTGCCTGAGGCCCCTTCAGGATCACGCTGACATCAACAATCATCCCCACCGATATCAAAAAGAAAGGAATAAAAATTGCATTACCAATAAACTCGATCCGGTTCATCAAAGCCGAAGAATGCGGAATCAGTTTGTTCAGGGCCAATCCAGCTACGAAAGCGCCAATGATCGGCTCAAGGCCAGCAATTTCCGCTAAAAAAGCAGCAAAAAAGACAACAGAAAGGACGAAAATATAGTTTGATGTCTTCTCACTTCCCAAGCGCTCAAAAAACCATTTCGCGATCCTTGGAATAACACCAAACATGATAAACAGAAAGATAGCAAAGGAAATTGTCAGAGTCATCCAAAATTCATTACCAATATTTCCCTGGGAAACGCCCGTAATCACAGCAAGTATAATCAGCACTGCGGTATCCGTTAGGATTGTTCCGCCTATCGTAATCGCAACAGCCTCCATTTTTGAAATACCATAGCTATTCACAATTGGATAAGAAACCAACGTATGAGTAGCAAACATGCTTGATATCAATAAACTCGGCAAAACACCGTAGCCCAATAAAAAATGACAAACGGGATAGCCAATGCTGATCGGCACGATGAATGTTAAGAAACCAAAGAGTAAGCTTTTATTTTTGGTCTTTTTAAACTCATTCATATCTAATTCCAAACCAGCGATAAACATGATATAAAGTAGGCCTATTGTTGAAAATAACGTTATCGCCGAGTTTTTTTCCAGCCAGTTAAGTCCATGAGGTCCAATGATAACACCTGATATAATTAACCCGATGATGCCAGGGACTTTGATCGGTCGCAGTACAATCGGTGACAACAGGATAATAAAAAGTACCAGCGAAAATATAAGTACAGGATTTTGTAAAGGTGCTTCGAAAGCGTGGGAAATATGCTCAAAAGTTTTATTCATAAGTGCTTGTATACT
Source organism: Sphingobacterium sp. (assembly GCA_031286695.1). Taxonomy (GTDB): domain Bacteria; phylum Bacteroidota; class Bacteroidia; order Sphingobacteriales; family Sphingobacteriaceae; genus Sphingobacterium. The sequence goes on from JAITTY010000005.1 coordinate 735,056, forward strand.
AGCCGTAAAATATAAATACTTATTTTTCTATACAGCTCGAAAAATAGTTAACAGCACTAAAAATACGATTTTTTAAAGAAAGCGAAGCCTAAAAAATAGTGTTACTTAAAAGAAATGGCTTTGATCGGACTAATCTTGGTAATTAGCATTGACGGAATAAATAAGGAGATCATTCCGATAAACACGACAGCCAAATTAACGAAAATCACATCAGACCATTGAAGTTGAACGGCCACATAAGAGATATAATAGGTCTTCTCATCCAATTTAAAGAAATGAGTAAAATCCTGAAAAAAGTAAAAACCTAAGCCTATAAGATTTCCGATCAATAATCCGAGCCCGATGAGGTACAAGGCACTGTACATGAAAACCCGGCGAATTCCGGCATTGTGATAACCTAATGCTTTTAAGATCCCAATCATTGAAGTCCGCTCAAGAATGGTGATGAGCAATGCGGAGATCATATTGATAATAGCCACCACTGTCATCAGTATGAAGATGATTTTTGTGTTCATATCCAGCAATTCCAGCCATTGAAAAATATCAGGGACCTGATCCTTGATGTTGATTGCCTGCATATCAATAGGCAATAAATCTTCAACTTTGTTTGTTGTCTGTTCGAGCTGACTAAAATCCTTAATACGAATTTCATAGCCCCCCACTTCATGATCATCGAGGTTGCTCAGTTTGCGGATAACATTGAGCGATCCGATAACATAAACCTTATCGAGCTCTTCAGACCCCGTATTAAAAATGCCCTTAATGACAAATTTTCGTTTACGTATGGGATCCTGCACGAAATACATAATAAAATCGTCGCCGACTTTCAAGAGCAGCCGGTCTGCAAGATACTTGGATACCAAAATCTGATTATCTGCATTATCCGATTTAAAGTCGATCATATTTCCTTCCACCAACATACGCTGCAGGGGCGCTTGATTATACAATGAATCGACACCTTTGAGGACCACTCCCTCAACCTCATCGTTCACATTAATAATCCCAGCCTTGGTCGCGAAGGAACTGATTGAATTGACTTCAGGAATCGCCAATATTGATTTTTGGAGCTTCGGTGTAAGTGTTATGGGTGAATTTTCATAGGACTTATTCAGGTCATAACGCAAGACCAATACATCCGCAAAAAAACTCCTTTGTTTGCTGATAATCTCTCCCTTAAATCCTCGCAATACTGCAATAGATATGATAATCGCTGCAATAGCAAGAGCAATTGCACCAATAGTCACCCGAACGATCAATTTTGAGAACGTTCGTTTTCCAGAAAATGCGATCCGATTTGCTAAAAAATAAGGAAAATTCAAGCTTTCAATATATTTATGTAACTTCGCAAAGTTATAAAAATTTGTTATTTACAAAACTGAAATAACAAATATTAGGCGTTTTTCAGGTGGATATTCAACTTTGAGACCCTGTGCTGCTTTTAAGAACTTTATAAAAATTACAAGTATTATGCGTATTATTTTCATGGGTACTCCCGATTTTGCTGTAGCTTCACTTGAGGCGCTTATCCAGTCAGGTGAACAGGTTGTCGCTGTTGTTACCGTGCCGGATAAACCTGCAGGACGTGGACAAAAAATACATGAATCGGCTGTCAAAATATTTGCGGCACAGCATAATATCCCAGTTCTACAACCAGTAAAACTTCGCGATGAAGCATTTTTGAATGAACTCAGGAGTTTCCAGGCAGACCTTCAAGTTGTGGTGGCCTTCCGCATGCTTCCTGAAATGGTCTGGAATATGCCTAAATTTGGAACAATCAATGTCCATGCTTCGCTTCTGCCACAATACCGAGGTGCGGCGCCAATAAATCATGCGATCATCAATGGAGAGAAGGAATCTGGCGTAACGACATTTTTGCTACAACACGAAATTGATACCGGAAATATCCTATTGTCGAAAAAAGTTACCATCAAAGAAACGGACAATGCAGGTGATCTTCACGATAAACTTATGGTCGCAGGGGCTGAAACTCTTCTTCAGACCATCCAGCAACTGAAAGCAGGAACCTTGCAGCCTAAACCTCAAGATGACCTTATAGCAGCGACTTCACTCAAACATGCGCCAAAGATTTTTAAGGAAGATTGTAAAATAAACTGGAATCAGCCCACGGCGCAGGTCTATAACTTCATTCGTGGTTTAAGTCCTTATCCTGCGGCATTTACGCTCTTAAATGAGAAGGTACTAAAAATCTATCGCACAGAAAAAGAACTTGTCAATACACCTACAATACCGGGAACCATAGAAACTGACAAGAAAAGTTTCTTAAAAATTGCGGCACAAGACGGCTATATTGTTATTTCTGACCTTCAGTTAGAAGGCAAGAAAAAAATGAACATAGTGGACTTTTTAAAAGGCTATCGATTTTAGCCTTTTTCATCCCCCCCGTCATAATATTGCAGCAGGTCACCGGGCTGACAGTCCAGTGCTTTGCATATCGCTTCAAGCGTATCTAATCGCAATGCCTTCGCCTTTTGATTCTTGATGATTGAAAGATTGGAAAGGGTAATTCCGACGTTGTCACTCAATTGGTTAAGCGACATCTTTTTCTCTTTCATTATTTTATCCAAGTGAATTAAGATTGGCATAGTATAATTTTTATTCTTTTAAATTTATTAATGTCACTAGTAAAACAAAACATACATCTTTTTGTTTTATCATAAAATTATCATTTTAAAATAAATTTGAGGAATGCATACTGCACAATAAATCAGCTACCGCCGAGTTAAATTGTCAAGAATCAGAAAAAAAATTAAACCCTTTAGCTCTTTAGCAGTCAAACAGTTGAATATTATAAACGATAAATTGAAAGAAAAAAAACATTAAAATGGAATAGTTTTTGATAGTAAAAAATTGAAACTCATAAAAACCTAACTCATTAGATATGAGTGGTTAGATAATCAATTTTCCATTAATAATTCAAAAATTTTTCGTATTTTCGCAAACATTTCTTAGAGAGGAGAATTAATAAAAATTAATGAGACAGCTCAAAATTACACAATCTATCACCAATCGTGAGTCACAGTCTTTGGACAAATACTTACACGAAATTGGTAAAGTAGACTTAATTACAGCAGAAGAAGAAGTAGAATTAGCACAGCGCATCCGTGAAGGTGATCAAGTTGCCTTGGAAAAATTGACTAAAACCAACCTTCGTTTCGTAGTATCAGTAGCAAAACAATATCAAAATCAAGGTTTGACCTTAGGTGATTTAATCAATGAAGGTAACCTAGGCTTAATTAAAGCAGCTAAACGTTTTGACGAAACAAAGGGTTTTAAATTTATTTCTTATGCCGTTTGGTGGATTCGCCAATCTATTCTTCAAGCAATTGCTGAACAATCACGTATCGTGCGTCTGCCATTGAACCAAGTTGGTTCATTGAGCAAAATCAGTAAAGCTTTCTCAAAACTAGAACAGGAATACGAACGAGAACCATCTCCAGAAGAATTGGCGGATATTCTAGAAACTACGGTAGACAAAGTTTCAGATACCCTAAGTAACTCTGGTCGCCATGTATCCATGGATGCTCCTTTTGTTCAAGGTGAAGAAAACACACTTTTGGACGTATTGGAGAACCATGATCCCGATACAGACAGTTCTTTGATTGATGAATCTCTATCAGAAGAAATCAAACGATCATTGGCAACATTAACAGAAAGAGAACGCGAAATTATTGTTCTTTTCTTTGGCTTAGGTTCCAATCACCAATTGTCGTTAGAGGAAATCGGAGAGAAATTCAATTTGACACGTGAGCGTGTTCGTCAGATCAAGGACAAAGCTCTTCAACGTTTGAGACACACTTCAAGAAGCAAAATCTTAAAATCCTATTTGGGTTAACAAGAGATACTTATTAAAATTTTTGGCAATCCCAATCAGAAATGATTGGGATTTTTTTTATCCTTTCTATTTGGTATCCTTAGAATCCGGCATTAAAATAAATTCAAAAAGTCGATCTTTTTTCAAATATTTTCCAGCAACGTCCTGCACAGACTTCGATGTTACCTTCTTCAGGTTATCAATCCTTCGCGTATACCGGCTAAGATCAAGATCATTCTGATAAGAACTTGATATATAATTCAGCCAATAGCCATTTTCACGAAGATTCAGTTCATTTTGTCTTTGCTGTTCCGCCAGAAATTTCTCGACATCTCCTTTTTCGGGCCCCTGCTCCTGAATTTTTTTCACTTCATCCAATGCCGAGGCAATCAGTGCATCAGCCTTATCAACTGCCGATCCAAAACCTATTGAAAAAGCATAACGCGCCTTTGGCAACTTACTGAAACTCGCACGGGCACCTACTCCGTAAACACCGCCTTCTTTTTCTCGAAGTCTTTCAAGTAGCTTAATTGTCAAAACACTTTCCAAGGCTTCCATATTAACATTCTCCGTTTCACTATAATTATAGTCCCCGTAATAGGCTAATTGTGTGCTCGCCTTTTCTTCCTTCCCTTTATGGACAACAACGCGTTCGCCTTTACTTGGTTCCAGAATATTTAAATCTTTGTAATTCTCGCCCCGTTTAAGTACAGGTAGGGACGCAAGATAGGTTTCAATAAATGGCTTAATCTGATTTTCATCGAAAGATCCAACAATTGTAAACACAAAATCTGAAGCATCAGCAAATCGTTCCTTGTAAATGGTCAAAGCCCGCTCTCGATCGATTTTACTGATTGTTTCTACCGTCGGATTTTGCCTGCGCACATTATTACCATAAAGCACTTCTTTCACTTTATCAGAAAACACGTTATTCGGATTGCTTAGCCTATTTTCCAAAGATCCTTTTGCTCGGGTCATGGTACTCTGGAAAATATCCTGATCCAATCGAGGTTCGGTAAAGTAACCATAAATCAATTCAAAAGCATTCTTTAGACCTTCTTTGTCCGTACTACCTGAAATACCTTCGTAACGTTCGGATATGTATGGAGAGATTGAAACATCTTTTCCTGCGAGATACTTCGTAAGCTCTACATTGTTCATTTGTCCAACGCCGCTTGCATCAATCAAAGATGACGCATTGGAAGCAGAGAAATAGTCGGCATCGCTATAGAGCGATGTTCCTCCGGGACTATAGGCCACAATCTGGATCTCGTCATTTTTAAAATCTGTTGGTTTCAGGATCACTTTAATACCATTGCTCAACGTCAGTTCTTTTGCCTGAACTGTTCCTATATCTTTTGAGGACAAAATTGTACCTTTGACCGGTTCTTTCGAAAGCAACGGAAGATTGGACACTTTATCTTCATAAGCCGATACAGGGCTTTCCTCGACAGCCTTTATCCAGCCCATTACGGCAGCTTCAGTAGGTAAATTTGCTTTTTCCTTTTCTGGCCCCATTACCAATACGTCGCGATTTAGATCCGTATAGTATTTTTTCACCAATCCGTTCAGCTCCGACAATTGCAGGGTTGGCAGCAGCTGTTTGGTCAGACGGTAAGCGTTCTCATTACTCAAAGCAGGCTCATCATCAATAAAATAATTCAGATAGCGGTTGACATAGCTATCAGATTTCTTTTTATCCCTTTCAATATATGACATCTCATTGCCTTTTTTCATATCAGCAATGGCACGGTCAAGCTCTGTTTGTGTAAAACCATACTTCTGAATACGCTCAAATTCGGTCAACATCGCTTTAAACCCCGACTCCAGTTCCCCTGGCTTAGGTACCACCAACAATGAAAATGTATTCAGATTAGCTACAAAATCACTGATACTTCCGCCCGCCTGCATGAAAGGAGGATTGGGCTGTTGCATTAGTTCGGAGAAACGTCCTGCGATCATCTGATTGAAAACACTTTTTAACAGCTCGTTTCGGTAATCTCCTACAGTGGTAACCTTCTCTTTCTCGCTTTTGATTAGAATCTGCATCACAGTATAGGGCAATTCGGGATCTGAAATGGCCAAAAATTGATTTTTGTTTAACAGATCCACACGATATTTTTTACGGTCCAAGGGTTTCTTTGGCATCGTCATATCTGCAAACAAAACTTTCACCTTTTCTTCCATCTCTTTTGGATCAATATCCCCAACGATAATTAATGCCTGTAAATCCGGGCGGTACCAATCTTGATGGAATTTACGTATTTCTGTATAAGGGAATGTTTTCAGGATCTGTTCAGTCCCTATTGGCAAACGTTTGGAATAAAGGGAACCGTTAAGCAACATTGGAAAGTATTGATCCTGTAAACGCTGCTGCACTCCTCTTCCACCGCGTTTTTCTTCCAGGATAACACCGCGCTCCTTATCAATTTCTTCCCCATCCAACAAAGCATCTTGTGCCCAATCGCGCATCACCTGCAAGCCATTTTTTAAAAGTTCAGGATCGTCAGAAGGAATGGGAAGCTGATAAACCGTTTGGTCAAAACTTGTGTAGGCGTTGAGGTCTGAACCAAATCGAACACCGGCTTTCTGCAAGTAGTTCACCAATTCATTTTTTGGAAAATGCTTTAAGCCATTGAAGTTCATATGCTCTAAAAAATGGGCCAAACCGAGTTGTTTTTCATTTTCCAGAATTGAACCGGCCTTCATACCCAAATACATGGTAACACGACCTTTAGGCTCGCTATTTTTGCGAATAAAGTATGTAAATCCATTTTTCAGCTTACCTGTAATGACTTCATTGTCGAAGGGTAATTTTTGATTTAGAGCTAAACTATCCTGAGATAGGATCGCTCGCGCTTCCGCAGTTAGCGTTGTTGGCATTTTGGCTTCTGCGCTATAAAATGTTGCAGGCAACAGAAAGGCTAATGCTAGTGGTTTAATGAATTTCATACAAAAAAATCTCTTTTTCTAAGTCAGTTATCTTTGCTAATCTAATTGTTTTATATTAGGGTGAACGGAACAGGAGATCAATTGTCCCGATAAATAGTAAAATACAGATCAATCCTATTTTCATTATCCAAACTGGAATAACGCACCTTTATCAAGGTGCCTCCAGCCGGCGATCTGTAAAAATTCCTTCTAAAAATACAGAATATCTTTCGAAAAGAACAACAGTTAATTGTAATTTTGTTGCAAATGGATTTTGAAAACTGGATGGTTATAAAAAAGGAATTCGAGCAATTCTTGAAGTTCGAAAGAGGCTTAAGCGTCAATTCTATTGATGCTTATTTAAATGACGTATCCAAATTTCAAATCTACTGCGAGGACAATCATTTGGCATTAAATACCGTAACGAGAAAAAACATCCAGGATTTTCTGGTCTGGTTGCAAGAATTCAATGTTTCACCTTATACACAATCCAGGCTCATATCTGGTTTGAAGACCTTTTTTAGTTTTCTGATCATCGAGCACGACTTTGTCAACAATCCGACGGACCTGCTTCAAGCTCCCCGTCTGGCGCGCAAGCTCCCCAGCGTTTTGAGTGTACAAGAGATCGATCAATTGATTTCGGCAATCGATCTTTCTTCGCCCGAGGGTGAACGCAACAAAACAATCATCGAAATATTATACGGCTGTGGTCTTCGTGTTTCCGAACTGGTCACGCTTAAAATATCAAACCTATTTTTGGATGTGGAGTTTATCAAAGTTGAGGGCAAGGGAAATAAAGAACGTCTTATTCCCATTGGCCAGCAGGCTATCAAACACTTGCGCATTTATTTGGAATCGGTGAGACCGCATATCAAGGTTAAAGCAGGAAACGAAGATATTGTATTCCTCAATCGAAGAGGTGCTGCGTTGTCAAGGGTGATGATATTCTTGATCATTAAGGAACTTGCCCAAAAGATAGGCTTACAAAAAACCATTAGTCCGCATACCTTTAGACACAGTTTTGCTTCCCATTTGGTGGAAGGTGGAGCCGACTTAAGAGCCGTCCAGGATATGCTTGGCCACGAAAGCATTACAACGACCGAAATATACACACATATCGATACCGATTATCTTCACGCGATTATCACGCAATATCACCCCCGTTCTTAAAGAGCGACTCGGTCTTGCCAAATTACCCTATCGTACAAGGTTTAAAGCGCGATCGCAGGCTCAATTCATACCGCTAAACATCAAGCGTTGGATCGCATTTTTCCTCCTTGGACATCCGGATAAGGTGCGCTAAATTTTTCACCGCCCGATCGTGTTTTTTAACAAATGGATTGTTTTTATCCCAAACATACCCCGCCAATATTGCACATATACTGCGTTTAACCTCCGGATTTTCGGGCTGATGATAAAATAACTCCTGTAGATTGCCTGTGTACCATTCCTGGATATAGGTTGTAAAAACGGCAATCCCTTCTTTCATGTAATCTTCAAATTCCGACTGCCAATCAACTTGCTCGCCCCGGATTTGCCGCAACGCCAACTTAGCAGCCAATATACCGGATTCTGTTGCGAAGCACACACCAGAAGAAAAAACAGGATCCAAAAACTCCGAGCTATTACCTGTCAAGGCATAACCGGCCCCATACATCTTGCTTACTGCAGTTGAATAATTGCTCAATTTACGGGGCTCAAAAATGAAAGGAACCTCACCAAATCTTTTCACATAGTAGTCCGACAGCAGGATCGCCTTATTCAATGCCGTCGCTGTATCCTCACCCAGGTTTTCTATGAACGAAGTTGGGCCAACTATTCCAACGGAAGTATTGCCATTGGAAAAAGGAATAACCCACAACCATACTTGCGTTTCCAGGATATCAAAGGAAATCAGGCTACCTTCCTGACCCGCAGGCCGATTAACGTCATTCACGTGACTGAATATCGCAGAATGCGGACTCAGTCGGGAAGGCTGATCCAAATTTAACATACGGGGCAGTACTCTCCCGTATCCCGAACAGTCAATTAGAAAATTGGCTTCTATTTTTGTCTCGACACCTTCACGGTCCCGAACTGTGGTGATCGATCTTTCACCTTGAAATTGAACATCAATCACTTCCGTTTCAAACGATAGATCAACACCTTTCCGAATAAGTTCATTGGCCATTTCCTGATCAAAATCAGCTCTTGGAATCTGCCATGTCCAATCCCAGCCTTCGGAAAATTTAGCTGAAAAATCAAAAATACACACTTCCTCACCACGTATAAACCTGGCCCCAAATTTCTTTTCAAACCCTTGGGCATCCAGCGCCTCAAACAGTCCAGCTTCATCAAAATGATCCATCACCCGTGGGATTAAGCTCTCCCCGACCACAATTCTCGGAAAACGGCTTTTTTCAACAACTTTTACCTTTATCCCCTGCTTCTGTAAATACCCCGCAGCCACAGAACCCGAAGGACCTGCCCCGATGATCAAAATGTCAACCTGTTCAACGTTCATTATACGCTTTGATTAAAAGAAAAAAATATTAATTTCGTGCCTGATTAATAATTGCCAAATCTATTCACAAAAAATTATATAAAAAAAACAATTTCGAGAGTTTTTCAAAATTGCTACCCCAATAAACCATGAGCTTACTCACAAACCATTTAGATTTAAAACAGTTTGTCCAAATAATCTACGGAACGGAAAAATTGGATATTGATGACGATATTTGGGAAAAAGTAGATGCTAGCCACGATTTTCTTCAAAAGTTTGCTGAAAACAAAGTCATTTATGGTGTCAATACGGGATTTGGCCCTATGGCTCAATATCGAATTAAGGAGGAAGACCGGACCAAACTCCAGTACAACCTCATCCGTAGCCATGCTTCGGGCACTGGACGGCTTTTCGATTCCTTCCAGGTAAAAAGTACAATCTTAGCTCGCTTAAATACCTTAACCCTTGGTTATTCGGGTGTCCACCGGTCCACTATTGCCCTGATGCGCGAATTGATTAACCGCGACATTAGCCCAATCATTTTTGCCCATGGCGGTGTTGGCGCGAGCGGTGATCTAGTACAGCTTGCTCATTTGGCACTCGTATTGATTGGCGAGGGAGAAGTAATTTATAAAAACCAAAGAATTGCGACAAAAGAAGCTTTTGACGCAGAAGGCCTTGAACCGATTCAGATTGTCCTTCGTGAGGGTCTAGCATTGATCAATGGAACCTCGGCGATGACAGGTATAGGTATTTTAAATTGGGATCTTGCACAAAAAGCCCTTTCTTTGTCCATTAAGGCGGCCTGCGCAATCAATGAAATCGTTCAAGCGTACGACGATCATTTCTCGGCGGCATTAAATCAAAGTAAAAAGCATGTAGGACAGCAGCATATTGCTCAAAAAATGCGAGATCATCTTGCCAGCAGCCAATTGATCAGAAAACGTGAAGACCACTTATATACTGGTGAAAATCAAGAAGACATTTTCAAAGACAAAGTACAGGAATACTATTCGATCCGTTGCGTGCCACAGATTTTGGGTCCTATCGCAGATACGATTGATAATGTAGCAACCGTACTTGAGCATGAACTAAATTCGGCCAACGATAATCCTATAATTGATCTTCAGGAACAGCATGTTTATCATGGTGGAAATTTCCACGGTGATTACATTTCACTTGAAATGGATAAACTCAAGCTTGTCATGACCAAAATGACAATGCTTGCGGAACGTCAGCTAAATTATCTACTCAATAGCAAGATCAACGAGCTATTCCCTCCTTTTGTGAATCTAGGTACCTTGGGGCTTAATTTTGGCATGCAGGGGGTTCAATTCACAGCGACCTCCACAACCGCAGAATCGCAGGCGCTAAGCACCTCGATCTATATCCATAGCATCCCCAATAACAATGATAACCAAGATATTGTCAGCATGGGCACAAATGCCGCTATGTCATGCAGCCAGATCATTGAAAATTCATTTGAAGTTCTCGCGATAGAATTTATTACATTAGCACAAGCAATCGACCATTTAGGTTGTCAGGAAAAATTAGCAAAAGAAACGCTATCTTGGTATAGCGACTTAAGGAATCTATTTCCGGTCTTTGTGGAAGATCAGGTAATGTATCCCATTATAAAGAAGGTAAAAGAATATTTGATGAATAAAAATCATGATTAAGAAGCTCACACTCGGAGGACTATTTATAATGTCCTTCACGATCATATCTGCTCAGCAACTAGCACGAGTCCAGGAAAAAGGACTTGTCGGATTTATCAAAAAAGATGGAACCTTTCAAATTGAGCCCAAATACAAAAATGCGCAGGATCAATCCGAAGGCAAAATTGCTATTTATGAAGGCGGAAAATGGGGATTTATCGATAAGAACGAACATGCTATCATTCCACCTCAATACGAAAATGCCAAATCATTCAATCAGGGAATGGCCATGGTTAAATCTATGAATGGTTGGCTCTATATCGATTCCCTAGGCCAGGAGGTTCCCGCGATTTCGAGCAAGAGAGTCTATGAGTTCAATGACGGCGTTGCATTCTTTCGTGATGCGAGCAACTTGGTCGGTCTGATCAATAGTAAGCAGGAAGTTATACTCAGTCCAACTTATGACGTGATTCGTCCATTTAAGGATGGTTATGCCCGAGTTGCAAAAAATAAAAGATGGGGTGTTATCGATAAGCTAGGAAAAGAAGTAGTCGCTCCTAATTATGACGATATCGGCGATTTTAATGCAGGATTGGTATGGGCAAAAAGACAGCATAATTGGTACCTTGTATCCAGCCAAAAAGAAATTGCAATCCCAGCTATTTCAAAAATTGAAAGAATAGAAAACCCAGATTTTATCATTGTTCAACAAGGAAATAAAGTAGGATTTATGACAGCGGAGGGCAAGTGGGTGATAAGTCCAAGCTATGATGATGCCCGCGATTTTCAGCAAGGTTTAGCGCCTGTAAAAATAAATGGCAAATGGGGCTTCATTGATACGACAGGTAAAATGCTTATCCCTGCTACTTATCAAGATGCACTTTCTTTTTCTCCCGAAGGTCTCGCTGCGGTAAAAAACGGTAAATGGGGATTTATAGATAAAGATGCCAAAGTCATCATCCCTTTTCAATATGAGATTACAGCGGCATTAACTTTTAAGAAGCAAGAGAAAGGATTTATCGATGGATTAGCCCGTGTTAAACTTAATGGCAAATGGGGATTCATTGATACCAAAGGAAATCTGTTGGGAAACAAGTGGTTTGATAATGCGGAATTATTTCAAAATTAATAAACATATTGCAGGATGAAATGTGCTTTAGTTACAGGTGGGTCTCGGGGAATCGGCAGAGCAATTTGTCTTAAACTAGCCCAGGACCTGGGTTATCACGTATTGATCAATTTTCAGCAGAATGAATCGGCTGCATTGGAAACGCTCACAGCGATAGAATCTTTTGGTGGGAGCGGTTCGCTACTCAAGTTCGATGTAGCCGATAAAACAGCGGTAGAAAATGTCCTTTCCCAATGGGAAACGAATCATCCTGATGCTAAGCTTGAAGTCATCGTTAACAATGCTGGCATCGCTAAAGATGGTTTGTTTATGTGGATGCCGGCAGAAGACTGGTCTACAGTAATCAATACAACGGTCAATGGCTTTTATCATGTGACACAATTTTTTATTCAGAAACTTCTCCGCCAGCGTTATGGCCGTATCATCAATATGATTTCGGTATCGGGCGTAAAAGGTACGGCAGGCCAAACCAACTATTCCGCGGCTAAAGCGGCTTTACTAGGGGCAACCAAGGCACTGGCACAGGAAGTCGCTAAACGAAATATTACGGTCAATGCTGTAGCGCCAGGATTTATCCATAGCGACATGACTGCTAATATGGATGAAAAAGAGCTAAAAAAACTAATTCCGGCCAATAGATTTGGTGAGCCGGAAGAGGTTGCTGATCTGGTTAGCTTTTTAGCTTCTCCTAAAGCGGGCTATATCACGGGAGAAGTAATTAACATAAATGGAGGAATTTATTCGTAAATCTATGGAGCAAAGAGTAGTGATCACGGGGATGGGAATTTATTCCTGTTTGGGAACGTCATTGGATGAAGTAAAAGATTCTCTCCAGCAGGGAAAATCGGGTATCATCTTTGATAACGAGCGAAAACTCTTCGGTTTCCGTTCGGCACTAACTGGAGCTGTCCCACATCCAAATTTAAAAAATGAACTGAATCGCCGTCAGCGGATGTCTATTGGCGAAGAAACTGAATACGCCTATTTGGCTACGATGGAGGCCTTAAAAAATGCCGCTATCGACGACACTTATCTCGATACACATGAGATTGGCATTCTCTATGGAAACGATTCAGTATCTAAGGCTATCATTGATGCTGTCGATATTGTACGGGAAAAAAAAGATACCAGTCTGATAGGTTCCGGAGCAATTTTTAAATCGATGAATTCTACGGTGACCATGAATCTGTCCACCATTTTCCGATTAAAGGGCATCAACATGACAATATCGGCGGCCTGTGCCTCCGGCTCACATTCCTTGGGATTAGGTTTTAATTTGATCAAAAGCGGCATGCAGGACATGATCATCTGTGGCGGTGCACAAGAAATAAACAAATATGCCATGGCCAGCTTCGATGGCTTAGGCGTATTTGGAAACGATGCTTTACCAGCAACAGAGGTATCCCGCCCTTTCGACAAAGACCGGTCCGGCTTAGTACCTTCGGGTGGTGCAGCAACCTTGATTATTGAAAGCTATGAATCTGCCCTGCGCAGAGGTGCGCCTATTCTGGCAGAAATACTCGGTTATGGTTTTTCATCGAATGGTGGTCATATCTCTACACCAAATGTAGAAGGGCCTGCCCTAGCCATGGAACGTGCCATTAAACAGGCTGGAATTAAACCCTCCGATATTGCCTACATCAACGCACATGCCACATCCACCCCTGTCGGTGATGCCAATGAAGCACAGGCTATTCTACAGGTATTTGGTGAAACACAACCTTTTGTCAGTTCTACAAAATCAATGACAGGTCATGAATGCTGGATGGCTGGCGCCAGCGAAATTATCTATTCCAATCTCATGATGTTACATGGTTTTATAGCTCCAAACATTAATTTTGAAAATCCAGACGAACATTCGGCCAAATTAAATATTGTTAAGCAGACAGTATTTAAAGAATTTGACCTATATTTGTCCAATTCTTTTGGCTTCGGAGGAACTAACTCAGCCTTAGTCATAAAAAAGATTAACGATTAACTTATAAAAATGATTTCTGAAAAGATTAACGAAATACTTGTTGATGAGTTTGAGGTGGATGTTGATTTAATCCAGCCGAATCTAAATTTGAAAGATACATTAAATTTAGATAGTTTGGATTATGTCGATCTTGTCGTTATCATTGAGTCTAATTTTGGTGTTAAATTAGTAGAGGCTGATTTTACAAACATCCAAACCTTCCAGGACTTCTATGACCTCATCAAGCGAAAAACTAGTGAAAACTAAGTCAATGTTTGCCCATGAGTCAGTGGAAAGGACAATCCAAAGGTAGTGTTTTAGGATATCGGATTTTTGTCTTCTGTATTCAAAGGTTGGGAATCCGTACGGCCTACCTACTCTTAGTATTTGTCGCTTTCTACTATTTTCTAACAGCATGGAATAGCAATCGATCGCTCTATTTTTACCTAAGGCACCGATTAAAATATCCACTTCTATCCACAATCGTTGGATTCTACCGCAGTTATTTTACTTTCGGTAAAATCCTCATTGATAAAACAGCCATATCAGCGGGGCTCCGTAATAAGTTCAGTTATGAATTTGATGGGATTGAAATTTTAAAATCCGCCTTAGAGAAAAAAAATGGTGGCATCCTGTTATCCGCACATATCGGCAACTTTGAAATCGCCTCTTATTTCCTTGAGGACATCAATATAGAAAATCAGATTAATCTGGTCATTTCCGACCGGGAACATCAAGCCATCAAATCTTACCTTTCAAAAGTCGCCCGAAAATCTGCAGTAAAATTTATAGTAATTCAAGAAGACCTTTCCCATGTATTCGCTATTAATGAAGCGTTGACAAACAATGAATTGATAGTCTTTACAGGTGACCGTTATTTAGAAGGCAGCAAAACACTTTCCGCAGATTTACTCGGAAAAAACACGGAATTTCCGGCAGGTCCATTCTTAATCGCTTCCAGGCTTAAGGTGCCTGTTGTATTCGTCTATGTCATGAAAGAGCCTAAACTTCATTATCATTTATATGCACGGGAAGTGGAAGTCAAACATCGTGATGCACAGGCACTCCTACATCAGTATTGCCAATCATTATCCTATATGATAAAAAGACACCCGCTTCAATGGTTTAATTTCTACGATTTCTGGAAAGATTATTCCGAAGAGAACCAACGATAATCCAGCACTTTATTTATCTCATGGAACAAAAAAAGAATGCATATTAACATATTCTTATACACATCGTGGCCGCTATTTTTTTCCAGCAGTTATTTTTATCATTCAAGGGATTAACCGCAGCAAACAGGCATTTTTACAAATTGACTTTATGCTTCGAACACCATGAAAAGCAATTTTGAGTAGTCCAAAACCTATGATTTCGTCTTTAAATTAGTACCTTTGATACAACTTTTTTATACAAATGACAGCTAGCCCGTTCCCAATCGTTGATAAATTATTTTTACAGGAATTGTTACCTCACCGTGCTCCTATGGTCATGATTGATTGCCTGTATGATTTTAACGAAAAGACCGTAGCAGCGGGCTTAACTGTTCGAGAAGATAATATTTTTGTGGAAGACGATATTTTGTTAGAAGCAGGTATCATTGAGCATATGGCTCAATCTATTGCTTTACACACAGGCTATAGCTTTTATATTCAGCAAAAAACGCCCCCCATTGGTTATCTCGGCACAATAAAAAGTATTTCAATAAACTCCTTCCCCCGCGTAGGTGACAAATTACTGACCAAAGCAACAATTCTACAAGAATTTATGGGAGTCACACTCGTTTCTATTGAAACTTTCGCGGGAGACGAGCAAATCGCTCAGGCGGAAATTAAAAGTGTAATAGCTTCTTAATGATTATGGCAAAAAATAAACGAACTGAACAAGTTAATCAAATTACTTGGACTAGTCCTTTACGCATACGTTTTAATGAAGTTGATTCGCTGGGAATAGTATGGCATGGCCATTATATCAGCTATTTTGAAGATGGCAGAGAATCTTTCGGAATTCAGCACAGAATGACCTATCTGGACATTCACCGGAGTGGTTATACTACACCGATCGTGAAAAGTACATGTGAGCACAAATTACCATTAAAATATGGTGAAAATGCACGAATTGAAACATCATTAATAGATACCAAAGCCGCGAAGATCATTTATCGGTATCGGATATTAAACGAGAGCAATCAAGTTGTCTGCCTAGGCGAAACAATCCAGGTCTTTTTAGACGCTTCGGGAAGTTTACAATTATATATACCTGAGTTTTTTCAGCGGTGGAAAGACACACTTAATTTTGTCAGCCAATGAAAAAGGTGTATTTAGGAGCTTATAACTGTGTGTCCCCTATCGGCAATAATCTCACGGAAACCTGGAATGCGCTCGTTAAGGGCAAATCAGGCGCTAAACAAGTAACCATTACTGGTATGGAAGCTGACATATGCGCTGCTCTTGTTGGAGAAGACGAACTCAACGGCTACTTCAACAAACTTTTACGGGAGGAGAACTTATACACAAGTACTGGATTTACAAAACTAGAGAAATTGATGATAGCGGCATTGATACCCGTTATCAAAACTGTTACCATAACGCAGGAGACCACATTTATTGTCTCGACAACCAAGGGCAATATCGCGTATTGCGAACCTGAAGAAAAAGGTTCTACAGCGGCAAGCCTCCCTGCTTTAGCACAAAAAATAGGAGATTTCTTTGGCTTTAAGCGCCCGCCTATCATTATCAGTAATGCATGTGTGTCGGGTCTGCAGGCAATATCGACAGCCAAACGACTTATCCAAATGAATTATTGTACAGATGCCGTGATTGTGGCGGGGGATTTGGTCAGTGAATTTGTCCTTTCGGGATTTAAGTCTTTTCAGGCGCTCAGTGACAGGGCCTGTATACCTTATGACGAGGCCAGACAAGGCTTAAATCTAGGAGAAGCTGCTGCTGCAATTCATGTAACTGGCCAGCAATTGCAAAACCACCCGTTTTCTATAGCCGGTGAAGCCTCCATCAACGACGCCAATCATATTTCGGGCCCATCCCGCACAGGCGAAGGGTTGAAACGGAGCATCGTATCTGCCTTGGCCGAAGCGAAATTAGAACCGAACTCCATTGATTTTATCTGTGCACATGGAACAGCGACAATTTACAATGACGAAATGGAAGCAATAGCAATTCATCGTTCTGGATTAGCCGATAAACCTATCCATAGCTTAAAAGGTTACTTTGGTCATACGTTGGGTGCTGCCGGATTATTGGAGAGTATTATTTCCCTAGAATGCTTAAGGCATAATTTACTCCTCCCGAGTCTAGGTTATCAAAAACAAGGTACCTCATTGCCTTTAGCCGTTATCAAAGCGCTATCGGAACAGCCTCTTAAGCGCTGCTTAAAAACTGCATCGGGATTTGCTGGAACAAATACAGCCGTACTATTTGAAAGGGAACTATACTAGCCATGGAACAGCTCTATCAGATCAGCAGGCATTGCCGCATGGATACGCAAGGCGTATATCGCAACGGTGAACAGATTTCAGTAGAGGCATCCCCAGATTTTGCCTCCTTTTCAAAATCACTATACTATTCACTGGGAACCAGTTATCCGAAGTTTTTCAAGATGGATAACCTGAGCAAATTAGCTTGGTTAGGGGCCGAATTGCTACTAAAAGACGAACAGACAACTAATATTGCGATTGTTTTATCCAATCGCCACAGTAGTTTAGACACCGATTTAAAACATTTGGCGACCATCTCGGACAACGAGCAGTACTACCCCAGCCCAGCGATTTTCGTCTATACGCTTCCAAATGTATGCATCGGTGAAATTGCTATTCGGCATAACCTGCAAACAGAGAATATCTTTTTTGTCTCAGAGCAATTTGACAGTCAACTTGCAGTAAACTACAGCAATTACCTTTTAAATACCAAACGCGCAGAAAAAGTGTTATGTGGCTGGGTGGATTATCTGCAAGAAAACTACAAATTGGTTTTGTATCTTGTGGAAAAAACAGGCATTTTAGCACATAATTTAGATGTCGTAAGACAATTAACACGATAAAGAATGGAAGAATTGAAAGCGGAATTAAAAACGAAAATAATTGAAGCCCTTAACTTAGAAGAAGTGACTGTCGATGAAATTGAGGACCAGGCGCCATTGTTTGGAGACGGTTTAGGACTAGACTCGATTGATGCTTTGGAGTTAACTGTTTTATTGGACAAAGATTACGGGATCAAAGTAACCGATCCGAAAATTGGAAAAACTATTTTTCAATCCATTGAAACATTGGCTACCTATATTTCAGAAAATAGAACCAAATAACACATGAGAAATGCTGTTGCTGTTACTGGCATGGGAATGATAACCGCTATTGGAGATGATGTCGCGCAAAACTACCATTCATTGCTCCAGAAACAGCATGGCATCAAAACACTTCAACATATTTCAGGAAAGCACCAACATCAGACACTTGTTGGTGAAGTTGCCTGGACAGATGCAGAGCTGATTGAAAAATTAGGTCCAGAAGTTCCAAAAAACAGTTCCCGAACGAGCTTACTTGCAGCGATCGCAGCGCGAGAAGCCTTGTCACAAGCTGGTATCACTGTGGCCGAGAATATGCCAATTATCCTGGGGACCTCCGTTGGCGGAATGGATATTTTTGAGCAACATTTCCCCTATTTGCTGCAGGATAGCCAGCTGATACAACGACGTGATGTTGGCGATTCCAGTAGGGTATTGGCTCAATTACTAGGCAGCAATAGCCTGGTAACCTCCATCAGCACGGCCTGCTCTTCTGCAGCCAATGCAATCGCGTTTGGTGCACGGCTTATACTTTCCGGTCGGGCAGATCGGGTTTTGGTCGGTGGTTCGGATGCATTATCCAGATTCACGATCAATGGATTCGACAGCCTAATGCTGCTGTCCAACGAACTGAACCGCCCATTTGACGCCAACAGAAATGGGCTAAATCTGGGCGAAGGTGCTGGTTTTTTAGTCTTAGAATCAACCGAATCATTAAAAAAGACTGCAAAGCCGATCTTAGGTTATCTCAGCGGTTTCTCGAATGCCAATGATGCTTTCCATCAAACCTCAACTTCGGAGCATGGTGAAGGGGCTTATCTTGCCATGAAACAAGCCTTAGCGAGTGCAGCATTAACACCGCGGGCCATTGATTACATCAATGCACATGGCACAGCAACGGAGAACAATGACCGAACCGAAGCAACAGCGATCCTTCACCTATTCAAAGACCAAATACCGCCATTTAGTTCTACCAAAGCCTATACCGGGCATACCTTAGGCGCATCAGCCGGTATCGAAGCTATCTATGCATTACTGGCCCTGCAGCAGCAGCTTGCATTTGCAAATCTAAGATTTGAAAATACCATGGATCAGCCTGCTTTGAAACCGATTGCTGATCATCAACCGACAGCCATCCGGCATGTACTTAGCAACTCCTTTGGATTCGGTGGCAATTGTTCAACCTTAATTTTTTCGCATGAACAAAGTTTATATTAATGCGGCAAGTATATGCGTTGCTACGCCGAATCAACAGGATGCAACCGGCAGTTGGCTCAAGGTTGATTTGCCCAAAATAACGAACAAGCTCCTATCCCCTAATGCGACAAGACGCATGTCCAAAGCTGTTAAAATGGGAATTTTCTGCAGCCTTGAAGCTGTAAATCATTTGGACGCAGCAACGCTTGACGGTATACTCGTTGGCAGCAGCAAAGGCTGCCTCATAGACTCCGATAAATTTTTGCAATCCATTGTTGAACAACAGGAAGAATTTTTATCACCTACCCCATTTATACAATCAACCCACAATACTGTTGCCGGCCAGATTGCGTTGTTGATCAAAAACCGAGGTTATAATATGACCTACTCTCAGGGACGAATTTCCTTTGAATCCGCCGTGCTGGACGCTTACATCCAGCTTAAGATGAACGAACGGAATACGCTATTGGTTGGCGCGGTTGACGAGCTCTCAGACATCAGTATAAAAATCAGTTCAGCCCTCGATGAAGCAGCAAGTCAATACAAAACAACTGGTAGCTCACAATCAGAGGGCGCAGGTTTCTTCGTTTTTTCCAATCTGCAGGACCAACATACGCGCGCTGAACTAACTGACATTTCAATTTATCCAGCCACAACAAAACTTTCATCGGAAGATCAGGTATTAGCATTTCTTAAAAAAAATGATTTATCGGCTGAACAAATCGACGCAATTGTGTATGGTTCCGAAAACACGGAAAATCCATTCGATACGAGTTGGACGAACTTTAATAAGACCACTAAAATAAACTATCAATTACTGGTTTGCCGCTTTGACACAGATGTCGTATTTGCATTGGATCTGGCTTTAAAATTATTGCACCATCAAACCTTAGTTCCAAAAAGCAGTCCAACTGAAAATGGCAGTAGAAGCTATCAAAAGATACTGATTTGTAATTTTGGAGAACAAAACAGTTTAATGCTGTTATCGGGATGCTAAATTTTAAAAACACAACATACGGATGTCTTATTCTTTTTCTAATGGCGGTGTTCATAGGAAGGGAATACCAATTATACTACCCGTTTGTCCTAGTGCTCATTCTTTATTTAGGGATACTTTCTTGGGGAGCCTTTGACTTGCGTTTAAATTTCTTTATGCCATCGACAACGAAGGGTCAGCAGCATACACGTCAAATAGCGATCACCTTTGATGATGGCCCTAGCCCCTTTACATTGGAAATATTAGATCTACTCGATCAGTATCAAGCCAAGGCAAGTTTTTTTTGCATTGGTTCGCAGATATTGTGCTACCCGGAGATCGCAAAAAAAATTGTCGAAAAAGGTCATGTAATCGCCAATCATAGCATGAACCATCCCAATCAAATGGGCTTTCTTTCAAGCCGAAAAGTCCGTATTGAAATAGAAGTGGCAAATCGGGCTATTGAAACAACGACCGGAAAAAGAGCCTTGCTTTATCGGCCTCCATTTGGTGTCAGCAATCCACACATTGCAAAAGCATTGCAGGATTGCAATTTGAAATCCATCGGCTGGAATATTCGTTCACTGGATACTTTAAATTTAGATGAACACCAGATCTTTGCTCGCATCAAGAAAAGATTAAGCCCGGGCAGCATTGTCCTCTTGCACGACACCTCCGAAAAAACAGTCCATGTCGTTAAAAGTTTATTAATAGAATTGAAGGCTAACAAAATAGAAGCCGTAAATTTAGAAGATTTCTTAAATCAAAAAGCATATGAAAACTAAGCTCATTATACTCATCGTCTCTATATTTCACATGACGCTTGCCAAAGCACAGGAAACAGCCATGTCAGGTGCTGAAATAACGAGTTTCAAACAAACCGTAATTTCCGAAGCACAAAAGATAAAAACATTAAAAACGGATTTCATACAGTACAAGCACTTGGATTTTCTTTCCAAGGAAATCACATCAAGCGGATCCATGTTATTAAAAAATCCAGACAAGCTGCTATGGAAATACAATACCCCTATTCAATATGGAATCCTTTTTAAGGACAATAAGGTATTGGTGAATGATCAGGGTAAAAAGAATAAAGTAGATCTAGGCAACAATAAGAAATTCGAAAAAATCAACAAAATGATTATCGGAAGCATCAGCGGTGATCTTTTTGCAGCCAATGACTTTACGATCACATTCCACAAAAATCGGAATCAACGGATTGCTAAGCTTTCACCCAAAACGAAGGATCTATCCGCCTATATTCAAACGATCATTCTATACTTTAACGATCAACAATCGACAGTTTCGGAAGTCCAGTTGATTGAACCATCAAAAGATTATACAAAAATTGTTTTCAAAAACAAGCAGATCAACCAACCCATCAGCGATGCGTCATTTAGTTTTTAGTCTATTACTTTTATTGCTTTTGGCAGGCTGTAAAGTATACTACCCTAATGGTAAACAGCATTATAGTACAATAGATACCACTGTTCAAAACCCTTATTTTTCGGAGCTGAATGAGGAGCGATTATATCGGGCTACGATCCACTTTTACGGAAAAGAGCTTACGGGGATGTTTGTAGCTAAAAGAATAAGTCAGGACGATCATCGCATTGTGCTAACTTCTGATTTGGGAAATACCTTATTTGACATAACGATTTCAAAAGATCATCATGTGGTCAATTATGTTATGCAAGACCTCAATAGAAAGATTATTCTCAACACCTTAATTAGGGACTTCAAGGCTTTAACACAGCCAGATTATCATATTGATCATCAAAATTTAACACATCGTGAGTTCCTAAGCATTCATGCAGACAGGCGGTATTTTCTAACGATCGATGATCAAGGCATCTTATCCAGCATCGAAATAGCCTCCAAGTATAAAACGAAGTTTGAAATTCAGTTCAAAACGGATTCCCTGGGGAAACTTGACCGCTTTCAGATCAAACACCATGGCATCAAACTGAATATGGATTTTGTGAATATTCCATTTTAACTGACTTGACACATAAGTCAGAGAATGAAAAAATTGCATATAAAAGGTAATTTATCTAAGTTTGAAACATGGTTTTAGCAGACTTTTATAACATACTCGATCGTCAGGTAAGGGAAAATGGAAAGCATTTGCTGGAAATACGTATTCATCCAGATCATCCGATTTTCGGGGGCCATTTTCCGGGAAGGCCCGTAACACCAGGGGTATGTATGTTACAGATCATAAAAAATACAGCTGAGGATATATTGCAGGCAAAAATACGTATGCATTCAGCCAAAAACATTCGTTTTTATGCCATAATAGATCCCACTGTTCAGCCAATTGTCAAGCTAGAATTGGTGATTCAGGAAACCGAAACAATACAGATCAAGGCTAATTGTTCTTTCGAGGATACCCTTGCGCTTAAAATGGAACTCAATTTTTACCGCTCTTATCCTGTTTTGTAGCCATGCCCAATTCGCAAACCCCGAGCCAATCTATGATCCCTGCCCCTGTATGTGTGCTTATTCCCACCTACAACAATGCAAAAACGCTGCGGCGAGTTTTGGACGGCGTTTTGGTCTATACCAGACAAGTTATTGTTGTCAATGATGGCTCGACGGATTCAACAGCTTTAATTTTAGCAGATTACCCCTTCATTACAGTTCAGCATCTCGAAAAAAATTCCGGAAAAGGCAAGGCCTTACGAAAAGGTTTTGAGATCGCAAAAGCACAAGGTTTTCAGTACGCTATCACAATTGATTCGGATGGACAGCATTTCCCCGACGATATTCCGGTATTTCTAAATGCCCTCCAACAAAGTGATGGAAATATTCTATTGATTGGTGAGCGCCAAATGGATCAAGCTGGAATACCGAAGAAAAGCAGTTTCGGCAACAAGTTTTCTAATTTTTGGTTTTGGTTTGAGACTGGGATAAAACTTGCCGATACCCAGTCTGGATATCGATTATACCCTTTGGAAGGCATACCTAAAAAACTATATACCAACAAATTCGAGCTTGAAATTGAAGTTATTGTTCGATCTGCATGGAAGGATATCGAGGTCAAAAATGTCCCTATTAAAATTCTTTATGATCCGAATGAACGGGTTTCACATTTTAGGCCGTTTAAAGATTTTACGCGAATTAGCATTCTCAACACCGTTTTGGTTTTAATTAGTCTCCTTTACATATTTCCAAGAAATGCTTTTCGAAGTTTCAAAAAAAAAAGCTTTAAGGATTTTCTAAAAGAAGATATTCTGGGAACGAATGATTCCGATTTTGTTAAATCAATTTCGATAGCATTGGGTGTGTTCATTGGGATTGCCCCCATTTGGGGATTTCAGTCTTTTTTATCAATTTTTCTTGCCTCTGTCTTTAGGCTTAATAAGGGGCTTTGTTTTGCCTTTTCAAATGTCAGCATCCCGCCTATGATCCCATTGATTATTTGGGGATCGATAGAGACAGGGAAATTATTTATTCCCAGCGCCAAACCGTTATTGGATTATAACCACATAGATTTTCAAGCTATTTCCGAACATTTTTTACAATATGTGCTGGGCAGTCTCTTCTTGGCTTTAATGGCCGCACTCCTATTTGGGTTTTCCTCTTTTACATTATTGCGGTTTAATCAACGACGTTAATATGCAGCATTATTTTTATCAGCTTTATCTATTTTTCAAGAAAAAACCTTATATCGCCTGCTTAGTTGCCCTGCTCTTTTTGGCTGCAACAGGATATTTCGCGCTAAAACTAAAATTTGAAGAAGATATTACGCGGATTATACCTCAAAACGAACGGACAAATGAGATGGCCAAAATATTGGCCCAGCTTAAATTTTCGGATAAAATAAGTGTCATTATCGAGCGGGAAAAGGCTGCTACAATTGACGATATGGTTGAAATGGCCAATTCCTTTTCAGATAGCATCGTATCACTTGCCCCCTACTACCAGAGCATACAAGGGCAAATCAGCGATGAGGAGATGGAAAGTACCATGCAATTTGTATACCGACAGTTGCCGACATTATTGGACGAGAATGATTACAAATCCATAGCAGATCGCCTCCCTGTTGATAGTATCACGCAAACAGTCGAAGCCAATTATGCTGCATTAATTTCACCTACGAGTATCGTCGCAAAATCTTTTATACAGCGAGATCCCCTGGGAATTGGCTTTATGGCGCTTAAAAAATTCCAAAAGCTCAGTATTGCCGGTGACTTTCAACTTTACAATGGCTACATTTTTACAAAAGATTCAAGCAAGCTACTATTGTTTATTAATCCCAAATATTCGGGTTCGGAGACCGAACATAATGCGATTTTCGCTGGCAGGCTAGAGCAGATGAAAAGTGAGTTAAACAAGCGCTACCTAAACAAGTCCAAACTCAGTTACTTTGGGGCATCCCTAGTTGCCGTAGCCAATGCCAAGCAGATCAAAACGGACATCCAAGCGACTATACTCATTTCGATGAGTTTATTGATGCTCATTTTGATTCTCTTCTATAAGAAAATACAAATTCCAATCATCATCTTTATTCCCTCAATCTTTGGAGCCTTGCTCGCACTGGCATTTTTATACTTTCTGCGTGGTACCATTTCAGCCATTTCGATCTCTATTGCTGCAGTTTTAATCGGTATTACCATCGACTATGCCCTGCATATCATGACGCATTTCAAGCAAACGCAGGATATCAGACATCTGTATAAAGAAATCACCAAGCCAATCCTGATGAGTGCAGGTACAACCGCAGTCTCGTTTCTTTGCTTGCTCTTCGTCAATTCGGAAGCCTTAAAAGATTTGGGAATATTTGCTTTCATTGCTATTCTATTCTCGGGAATCTTCTCGTTGGTACTTATACCGCATATCTATAAACCAAATATAAAGACGCTGGATGATAAAAATCATCTGATCGATCGGATTTCCGCATTTAGCTTTGAACAGAATAAACCTTTACAGCTATTTAGTTATTTATTGTTAGCTGTGAGCTTATTTACTTTTTGGAAAGTAGGCTTCAACAAAGATTTATCCGCACTAAATTTCTTCCCAAAAGAATTACAGGAAGCGGAGCACAAACTTGAAAATTCAGCACAGCAGCAAAATAAGTCTCTATTTCTGATCAATTACGGCAGCAATATTGACCAGGTTCTTTCAGATAATTCAGTATTATATCACAAGTTACAACAAGATACAAGCATAATCGCTGTCAATTCCATTGGCGAAATCGTCCTATCAAAAAAGGATCAGGAGGCGAAGATTGCCCAATGGAATTCCTTTTGGACCGATGGTCGTAAAAAGGAAATTCGGGAGAATCTTATCCGTTCAAGTGCTGCTTTTGGCTTTAAGCCCGATGCTTATCAAGCATTTTTTATGCTCCTGGACCAGAAATTTTCAACAGCCTCACTGGATGATTATCGCGAGCTCAACCAGGGTATGCTGGCGGAGTATCTGAGTTCAAAAGATGGCTTCTTTACCACAAATACCATTGTAAAAACTTCGGAAGGAGACCGGGAAAAATTGATTAGACAGTTTAATGGGAAAAGTACGGTTGTCATTGATCGCAAAGAAATGAATGAAACCTTTTTGGGACAGCTCGTCAATGACTTTAACACCTTAATTAATTACAGCTTTGTAGCCATATTTGTTATTCTTTGGCTGTCGTTTCGCCGAATCGAACTGACATTGATAAGCATGGTGCCTATTGTATTGACAGGTTTGGTTACAGGCGGTTTAATGGGCTTATTTCACCTCGAATTCAATATTTTCAGTACCATTGTCTGCACACTCGTATTCAGTCACGGGGTAGATTTTGCAATCTTTATGACTGCGGCCTTGCAAAAAGAATACAGTACTGGCAAAGATGAAATGCCTACATACCGCACTTCCATTCTCCTTGCTGTATTAACGACAATCTTAGCCATCGGCGCCTTAATTTTCGCCAAACACCCGGCATTAAAGTCCATTTCAGTGGTTTCCCTGCTTGGTGTTACAGCGGCTGTTTTAAACACTTTTGTTCTTTATCCGCTCGTTTTTAGGTTTGTATTTCGCCGCAGGCCTTCCCAAGGTCTATCCCCGATTACTTTGCGGCTGCGCTTGATTTCAGCATTTTCCTTTAGCTACTATATCATCGGAAGTATTCTTTCAGGTCTTCTCTTTAGTTTGGTTTCTAACAGAGCTTGGATGACAAGGATCATGTCCCGTTTTGGAGACTCTGTATTAAACTCCAACCCTTTTGTCAAGAAACAGGAATTCAACCCACACGGCGAAGACTTCAAAAAACCAGCGATTATTATAGCCAATCACAATTCGTTATTGGATACCCTTCTTATTGGGCGTCTATTGCCAAAATGCGTATTTGTGACCAACGAATGGGTCTACAAATCACCTGTTTTTGGCCGTGTCGTTAGACGTGCAGGCTTTTTAATGCTCGACGAAGATTTAGAAAAATCTAAAAATATATTAAAGCAACGCATCGATGCAGGATATTCGATTGCGATTTTTCCAGAAGGAACGCGATCGGCAACAAATGATGTACAGCGGTTTCACAAAGGAGCATTTTATATTGCAGAACAACTGCAATTGGATATTCTCCCAATTTATATACATGGAGCCGCTGATGTCTGTCCAAAAAGGGATTTTATCATTTATGATGGAACACTCAGTACAGTCATCGGTGAAAGAATCCGACCGGCTGACCGAAGATTTGGAGACAGCTACTCCACACGATGTAAAGCTATCAGTGGATTATTCAAACAACAATTTGCTGAAATCAGAAAGCAGTTTGAAGGTCCAGCTTATTTTAGAGAAAAACTCAGCTTAAACTATCGGTATAAAGAAACCGAAATCGAAAAATTGAGCTTAAACGAATTCGATCTTCATCAGTCGTCTTATGCTGCATGGAATAATTTGATTGCAGCAAATGCAAAAATTTTGCATATTGGAAACAATTATGGTCATATTGAATTTTTGTTGACGCTGCAACAGGCGCAGCGGCGGGTCGAAACATTTATCCCTGATCCCGAAAAACGCGCTATTGCGGCCAACACGTATCTAAAACAAAAACGTAAATTGACCTATCTGAATCATCTGACAGAAAACGTATTGCATTTTGATGTGTTGATCTGGGGCAGTAACGATCAAAAGTTTGAAATTACAGATTCGATACATACTATTGTATGTTATGATTTTACAGAAAAACCCAGTTACATTGGTTTTGAAGAAGTATTTAGCGATCAATACAGTTGTATATTAAAAAGAAGAATGAATGGATAAGGTCTACGATAGTGTCATTATTGGTTCCGGTCTCGGAGGTCTAGTTACCGCAGTTCTTCTCGCCAAATTTGGACGCAAAGTTTGTGTCATTGAAAAAAACAATCAATACGGGGGCAATTTACAAACTTTTGTCCGGGACAAAGAGATCTTAGACACGGGTGTTCATTATATCGGAGGCTTAGGTGAGGGCGAAAATTTGTATAAATATTTCGACTATCTGGGAATTATGAAAGATCTATCGATCCAACGCATGGGCCTTGACGAATATGATCGGATTTCATTTGAAGGAAATCCCATCAATTATCCGCATGCCCAGGGATACGAGAATTTTATAAGCCAATTACTACCTTATTTTCCAGAGGAAGAACAAGCTTTAACAGACTATTGTGAAAAAATACAGGAAATCTGCAATTCTTTTCCAATGTATAACCTTCGCAAAAGCTTTGGTTTCAATGAAGCTATTCTGGGGATATCATTAAAATCCTTCCTTGATGACTTAACGGATAACGAACTTCTTAAGGCTGTTCTGGTCGGGTCTAACTTCCTTTATGTCGCAAAAGAAGGAAGCACGCCGCTCTATGTTCATGCCCTGACCATCAACTCCTATATCCAATCCGCTTGGCGCTGTATAAACGGCGGCAGCCAAATTGCCAAGTTATTGATTCGCCAATTGCGAAAATATGGTGGCGACATCATCAAAAATAAGGAAGTCATTGCGGTAGAAATGGACGATCAGCTGATCAAAGCAGTACGTACCGATGACCAGCAGCTGATCTATGCAAAGGAATTTGTTTCGAATATCAACCTCCAGCATACTTTTGCTATGTTGCCCGAAAGATTTCAAAAACAAGCCTATGTCAAGCGTATACAAGGCTTACCGCTGAGCCCTTCAGTTTTTTCCGTTTATATTGTTTGTAAAGAAGGTTATATCCCCTATCAAAATTATAATATTTACCATTATAAAACTATAGCTTCTGTTTGGTATGATCGGGGGCAATCTCCTTTGGTCATTTCCATGAGCTGCAACAGTGAAAATCAGGACTATTGCAGTACAATGACGGTGATGTGTTACATGACCGCAAACGAAGTACAAGAATGGCATGAGACTTTCAACCGATCCATTATCCAACAGTTAAGTAGCCGCGGAGAAACGTATGAGGCTTTTAAAACCGCGAAAGCAGCGGAGATTATCGAAGAACTCCAACTGCTGTTTCCGAATATTAAAGCCGCTACCCGTTCCATTCATACTTCTAGCCCGCTAAGCTACCGTGACTTTATAGGCGCTGAAGAAGGCAACATGTATGGGTATTTAAAAGAATATAAGCATCCACTGAATAGTTTAATTTCCACGAAAACGAAGGTTAAGAATTTATTTCTGACAGGCCAGAATGTCAAAATGCATGGCGTATTGGGTGTTACGATTACAGCCTTCTCCTGCTGCTTAATGATGCTTGGAAAAGAATTTGAAGATGATCTATTTAAAGAGAATGATGAAAAGGTATTGGCTGGCGATCTGGATAGCATCACTGTTTAGCTCCTGCGCACTAAACGGTGCTCTAAAAGAAAAAGCTAGATTTAAGCAACTAGAGATCCCAAAATTAAAGCTAGCTGATTCAATGGACAATTACCTTGCAATAGACAGCAGCTTTCTATTCCATAATGCACAAGGTTTATGGGAACTCTATGTTGGTGGCAATCCAATCGAAATCGGTTTAAAAACAGGTATATTGACCAAGTCCCTATATGCTTACCAGGAGCGGGCTTTTTTTACTAAGATCCAAGAGTTTATCCCTTCTGAGCGCAAGCAGAGATGGATGATGCGATTGACGAAGATTTATAACCGGAACATCCATAAATACATCCCCTTAGAATATAAAAAAGAGATTTTTGGATTGTCAAATTATGCCTCTTCAAATTACAATGGACTGATGGATCCCTATCAGCGTAATTTATTTCTTCATGGGGCACATGATCTAGGCCATGCCTTTCAGGACCTCGCTTTGGTCGGTTGCTCCTCCTTAGCGGCATGGGGATCAAAATCGGCAGATGGTGAGCTTATAATAGGTCGAAATTTCGATTTTTACGCAGGCGACGATTTTAGTCACAACAAATTAGTCTCTATTGTGCAACCTGATTCAGGTTATTCGTTTCTTTCCGTGGGCTGGGCTGGCATGATCGGTGTCGTCTCTGGCATGAACAGTGAGGGCCTGACAGTTACCCTCAATGCGGGAAAATCGTCTATTCCCTGGGCTGCAAAAACGCCCATATCTATTGTTGCCAGAGAAATACTTCAGTATGCCCGCAATTTTAAGGAGGCCATTGCCATTGCGAAAAAACACCCCATTTTCATTTCAGAATCACTGATGATCGGCTCCGCAGCGGAAGGTCGCGCCATTTTGATTGAAATGTCGCCCCATAAATTTGATGTATTTGAATCGGACAATGCAGATTATCTACTATGTACAAATCATTTTCAGAGCAACGCCTATCAGTCGGATAAGCGCAACCAAAAGCAGATTGAAGAAAGTCACAGTGCATATCGATATGAACTGCTAACCGAGCAATTGCAACAGCAGGATAAACTTACAGCTCCTAAAGTCGCAGCTATATTGAGAGATCGCAATGGATTAAAAAATAAAGAAATCGGCTATGGCAATGAAAAGGCCTTAAATCAGTTATTGGCTCATCACGGAATCATTTTCCAACCACAAAAACGCCTGGTATGGGTATCTGCCAATCCCTATCAGCTTGGGGAATTTGTCTGTTATGACCTCAATAAGATCTTTGCAAGCCATACCCATCGGGCAGCTTATTCCTTGGCCAATACAGCATTAAATATTCCACAGGATACGTTTTTAACGAGTAAAGCCTATCGCGATTATGAGGACTACCGTAAACAAGATCGGGTAATAGACCGTAAGCTGAAATCAGATGAGAAGATTACTGAGTCAGAATGGCAAGAATACCAAAAGCTCAATCCGCTGTTTTGGGCAGTCTATTATAAGAGAGGAAAGTATTACTTTGAGCAAAAGCGCTTTGGGGAAGCATTAAAGCAATTGCAACAGGCCGACTCTTGCGAAGTGACCACACTGGCTGACCGCAAAAATATTGCTTCATATATCCATAAAATTGAGAAGAAAGGAGATAATCGATGATCCCAACTATAGAACAAGCAAGTCTGGAAGAAATTAAGCTTTTTCAAGACCAAAAACTAAGCGATGTTTTAAACTATTTGAATACTCATTCAACCTACTACAAAAGTCTGTTTCAACGAGAAGGCATTGATTTGCAGCGCATCCGCGGCACGCAGGACCTCCACCTTCTTCCGACAACTTCCAAAGAACAGCTGCAACAGTTTAACTGGGATTTTCTATGTGTTCCCGAAGAGGAGATTATCGACTTATCAACAACTTCCGGCACCTTGGGCAGTCCTGTTGTGTTTGGATTGACAGATGCCGATCTTGATCGTCTGGCTTACAATGAGATGATTTCTTTTGAGCGGGTAGGCATTAAAAAAGGCGATCGGGTACAAATTATGACGACCTTGGACCGCCGTTTTATGGCTGGTTTGGCCTACTTTCTCGGACTCCGCAAGATTGGAGCGGGCATACTCCGTATTGGAGCTGGAATACCACAGATGCAATGGGACTCAATTCAGCAGTTTAAACCCAAGTTTCTTGTCGTCGTACCATCCTTCTTACTCAAAATGATTGCTTATGCCGAAGAACATAACATCGACTACAACAACAGCTCTGTAAAGGTAGCCATTTGTATAGGTGAAAATCTCAGAACCGCTGAACTGGGGGATAACCAACTCGCAAAACGAATTCAGGAAAAATGGAATATTGCCCTCTACTCCACCTATGCTTCTACTGAAATGAGCTCGGCATTTACAGAATGTGAAGCATTCGCAGGAGGCCACCAACATCCGGCCTTAATCATTACCGAAATATTGGACGACAAGGGTCTGGCAGTCGCAGATGGTGAGCTGGGCGAATTGGTCGTAACGACATTAGGAATAGAAGCTATGCCCCTATTGCGCTATCAGACCGGCGATATGGTCAGGCGTCATGCTGCTCCTTGCACATGTGGCAGAAACTCCTATCGAATCGGCCCTGTTGAAGGCCGAAAACAGCAAATGATTAAGTATAAAGGCACCACCTTGTTTCCGCCGGCTATGTTTGATGTATTGGCCAGCTATAAAGAAATTGAACAATATCAGATAGAAATATCCAGCACTGCAGTTGGTACAGACGACATCCGGATTTTAATCGCTGCCAAGCAACAAAATAGTGCGCTATTAAAAGAAATCAAAGATAGTTTTCAGGCCAAACTGCGCGTAATTCCCAACGTGGAGTTCGAACGTGAAGAAATTTTGATCAGCAAAATTTACAATCCGCTTAGCCGAAAACCTATTTATCTAGTGGATAAACGGGACCAGTAAGCATCGTCAGCAAGATATTAAGCATTCATATACAAATCATTAGTACCAGCTTAAAAAAATGAAGAATTAGAGAAATCTAAATGTAAAAATACTGACGATAAAAAGCACTAAAAATTGCCTGCTAAAAGATTAAATTTTATCGCAAAGATTATTTGTTAGATCTAGAAAATAATATATCTTTGCGAGACGTTCCCGTAGTTCAATGGATAGAATTTCAGATTCCGGTTCTGACGATGTGGGTTCGACCCCCGCCGGGAACACAGATTAAAATGGACCCCACTTTAATTTAAAGTGGGGTTTTCTTATGATTTCACTTCGCGATGGCTAAAATGCCAACTAACCTGTACAATTTGCCAGAAAAATTACAATATGAGCTTCTATAAGGCATACATCCGTCTCGCAAAGCCTAAGAAAAAATTGTCAGTGCAATATATCGATAGGACGTTTTTATATTATGGTGGTGCAGAGTCCAAAGTTGCTGTGGCAATTTATGATCCGCGCCATCCTGGTGCACTGGATCTTATGCCAGGATTGTAAAATGAGAGCGTCAGGAAAAACGAGAAATTGTCCCTGAGCCTGTATTTTGTTCGTATCGTATTCGTACCTGTTTTTGCCTACACCAAAGCTTGTTTTTAATTCTTTTTTATTAAATTATTCTTTAAAAATTGGTCAATTACATCAACGCACCTATCCACCCAAGGATGGAAAAGCCAGAAAGGGTGTACCTGTACATCAAATGTATACACCTGATGAGCCGTCCCCCAACGCTTTAGCATACCAACCAATTCATCTTGTCCGGCATGAAATCTAGGGAGACCGCTATTTATGAACAACATCGGAATTTTCTGTTCTTCTCTGGCCCAAAATATAGGTGAAGCCTCTTTCCATATTAACGGTTTTTCGGCAAAGGTTCCTCCGAGCCAGAAGGCATCAGGGGAATCGGGTTTTCGCTCTAAATTGAGTGAAAGCGGAGCCATAAAATCCACCACTCCATCCAAATTAATAATCGCCTGAATCCGCGTACTGTGTTTAGACTCAAGAAGTGGTTCAAATTTAGGCACACTGCCTGTCAATCCAACCAGACTCGCGAGGTGACCTCCTGCGGAACTTCCCGCCACCACGATACGACTACTGTCTATATCGTACTGATCGGCATGATTTTTAAGCCACAAAATAGCCGACTTGATATTGAGTAAGGCATTGGGATATTTTGCCTCCAAAGATAACTGATACTCCACTGGAATGCAGACATACCCTTTTCTCGCCAACAACTGTGCCATGGGTACATCCATTTCCTTTTGACCTGAGCGCCATCCACCACCATGGATCCATATCACTGCTGCACGTTTTCGTCGGTCATTAGGCCGGATAACATCGAGATGTAGATCCCGAGGCCCAAAATCGGTTCGAGCTAGATGTGCATATACCAGATTACGTGCAACCTTTAGATCTCTTCCAAGGCTGTCCATAGCTGGTCGTGCATGGGGATAACTTTTCTTTATTTGTCGCCATACGCGCATCGTGTTATAAGTCGTATCTTTCGGAATGTAAAGATTCTGCGCCTGCACCGAATCGCAAAACATAAACAATAATAACAAACTCCAGAAAGGAAGCTGCTGGGGATAGTTATTTTTCCATTTCATCGAGCATTTCTTTAACTTTCCAATCGTCCATTACTTTTTCGAGTTTATAAACATTCCGTTCATCTTCCGGCAACTGATGTGACCAAGTCACTCGCTTTGAAAGTTCCGATGCCCCTGCTCCCTTAGACCCCAATTCGGCGTAAAATACGGTCTTATCCTTATCTGGGAACAATGCATCTCCCTTCCATTCATTCCAGCCTTCAGGGATAATATGAGCTCCTAAGTTACAATCTATCAGAACCGTATTTGCATAAGGACGCCATGGTCTACCAAGAAATACTTTATCGACAGACTCATCTGCAGCTACAAAATCACATTGGTCGAAAACGTAACCATAAAATTGCCCCTGTGGTGTGGCAGCTGCTGTGACATACGAATTTCGCAACGAGAGCAATCGGCATCTGCTAAAGAACGCAATGCCTGGCCCAAAGATAAAATCCGTCGTTCCGCTAATACTGCAATCAGAAAAGTAGCTCCTTGCACCACTTTTACCCAAGTACAAGGTATCCTGAAATCCTAAAAGACGGCAGTTGACCAGTGCAATCTGATCCCCTTCTAGATGAAGTGCTACGGCCTGCCCTACTGGGCCGGCCGCATTTTCGATAGTTATATCTTTGATAAGCACCCTGTTTGCACGTACCAATAGCGTATAACTACTGAAAGTCCCAAGCTTAGGCTGCCCTGTCTCATCTGGACAATCAACTAACTTACCTGCATAATCATCAAAAATAATCTTGGTATTGGCAGCATCTTCACCAACAAGCTGGACATTTTCGACATAAGTTGGGATAACTATTTTCTCATGGTAAATTCCCTTCCTGATCCAAATCCGAACCGCATGTTCTGCACGAAAAGCACGAACTGAATTTACCGCTGCCTGTATACTCGTGAAATCACCTTTTCCTTGTTGGTCTACAGTGATCACTTCAAGGCTAGCCGCCCGCAATCCAGATCCCAACAATGACAGGCTAACAACTAGGTAAACCGCCACCAAGGTCTTAATTAATTTTATCCGTCTCATAAATCAGAAAATAATTACATTATCAAACTAATATATTTATATATAAACTTTATTCATAACTTTAAAATATTCCAATAATTTCATAGCTATTAAAGGGTCAAAACTATATTATTGATCTATTCGAAACCAGTCCACTTCTGCATAGCCACTATCATTGATATGCTTTTCGCGGCTGGCATAGAGTCCTAACGTGGCTCCTATCCATTTGCCAGGTTTCGCTTGGAAGCCATTTTCCACGACTGTATATTTTTTACCATCCAAGCTATAGGTCCAGTTGCAGGTCTTTCCATTTTTGACTTGTACACGAAGGTAGACAAAGTCTTCCGGCAAAGTAGCGATGGGCCTGACCTGCTCTTCAGTCCCCGAATAGGCACTAGCACAACTACCATAATAAAGTTGAAAGCTCCCCTTTTCCTTACGGATAAACAACTGGCTATAATCTTCACCGACCACCACCAATCCTGCCTTTTCACCAAGTTCCTTCTCGCTAGGGCGCAGTCGTATTTTTGCTGTCGCACTGAAATTTTCGGCGGGGAATTTTTGTGTCAGTATATTAGGCACCGCCATCAGGTTTTTACTTCCTTCAGGAAGCTGCTGGCTATACAGCCTAAGCTTGCCTTCTTGTGAAGGCATAAGCCAGGTACCGTCGGGATTTGCCTGCCATTGCCACTGCAATCCTAAATGAGGAGAATCAAACTCATCCGATTCTTGAGGATTCATCTGAGTGATAACCTGTTTTCCTACATTAGGTTTTTTATAGCTCATCACAGGTGTCCCTACGCCATTTCCATCGATATCCTCCCCTATAATAGGCCAATCAGCTTTCCAAACCATAGGCTGCAGATGGACCACACGTCCCATGGCTTCTTTATCCTGAAAGTGGAAGAACCAGTCTTCTCCTGAGGGTGTGTCTACCCATGCTCCCTGATGTGGACCATTAACTGCCGACTTGTTCTGGGCCATAGCCACTTTGCGCTCATAAGGTCCATAAATACTTTTCGAACGCAAAATCAATTGCCAGCCCGTTGATACACCACCTGCTGGTGCAAACAAATAATAATATCCATTCCTCTTATATACTTTGGGGCCTTCAATTGTAGGATCCAACTCATGTCCATCATAAACAATCGTACCCCTGTCCAAAACACGGTTCCCATCGGTATCCATCTCGGCTACAGCGAGCACACTTTTCAAGCCTGCACGGCTCCCTGCATAGGCATAAGCTAAATAAGCACGACCATCTTCATCCCAAAAAGGACAGGGATCTATCAGTCCTTTCCCTGGGAAAACCAGTATAGGAGCAGACCATTTTCCCCGAATATTCTTCGTCTTTATCTGATAAATTCCAAAATCCGGATCGGGGTAATAAATGTAATACTCTCCATTGTGATACCGTATGGAAGGCGCCCATACCCCACCCCCATGTTGCACTTTGTTGAACACTTCCTCCGGTAACTGCCGTTGCAAAGCATGTCCTATAATCGTCCAGTTGATCATATCTTTAGAATGTAGAATGGGCAGGCCTGGACTGTGATTAAAGCTTGAGGAAATCATATAATAATCTTCACCTACACGGATAACATCGGGATCGGAATAATCCGCATTGATGATAGGGTTTTTGAATTTTCCATATCCAAGATCCGGGCTCCAGACCTTAGAATTATAATGTTGTCCGAATGTCAATGATGAACTACAGAAGCTCATAATGGTCATCAGGCAAATATGTTTCCATTTTTTTTTATTGGTATTTAGCATAAATTCGAATATTAAGTTTTATTTCACAACAAATTCATAAACCTTACCTTTCGTGGTCGAAAGATCATAAAGCGTTGTTTCAGGAGTTTCAAACAAACTATTTTGCGTTTTTATCAATGGTTTTTTGATTTCATCAACGTCAAAAAAGGAGTTGGGATTTTTTCCATGAGCTTGTTTCAAAGGCTTCCCTCTTAAATAGAGTTTACTCTTATTGGTGATCCGAATGCGGCAGTTGCCACCTGAGGTGGAGCTGACTTTTAATCTCGTTAACTTTCGATTTTTCCAGCTCATATCTATAATAAATCCACCTCTAGTGACTAAACCTTTCACTTCGCCATTCGGTAACTCATCTGGCCAAGCAGGTAATAAAAATATGCTCCCATCATATGATTGTACCAACATCTCTGCAATTCCAGATGTGCAGCCAAAATTACCATCAATCTGAAAAGGCGGATGGGCGTCCAGTAAATTGGGGTAAGTACCTCCATTTTGTCCTTTCTGTTCTTCCGGGGCCGGACTCAATTGATCTTTGATCAATTTATACGATTGATTTCCGTCCAGCAAACGAGCCCACCAATTTACTTTCCAGCCCATAGACCAACCTGTTGACTTGTCTCCGCGGTAGATCAATGAGTTTTTTGCTGCCTGAGCAAGTTCAGGATTGCGAAACGGTGAAATCTGACCCGAGGGAAACAGCCCGTATAGATGCGATATATGACGGTGATGGTCATCTTTTCTATCCAGATCTTTAAGCCACTCTTGAAGCTGACCATGTTGACCAACTTGCATAGGTGGCAACTGTTCCAGACTTTTTTTGACAGAATCCCGCAATGCACCATCGGCATCCACAATGTAAGATGCACGGATAAAATTATTAAAGACATCAAACACGAGTTGGTTATCCATTGTTGTGCCCGCGGAAACTCCTACACCTCCTGTTTCATAACTATTTTCCGGACTGATGGAAGGACTGACAACAAGCCATTTTCCAGATGGATCCTTCGTCAAAACATCCAGATAAAATATGGCCGCCCCCTTCAACACGTGGTAATAATCCTTCAAAAATTGCTTGTCTCCTTTATACAGATAATGTTGCCAGAGATGTTGGCTCAACCAAGCTCCGCCCATTGGCCACATACCGTAAAAACCACCGTCCACCACACCCGTAATACGCCATAAATCAGTGTTATGATGAGCATTCCACCCTCTGGCGTGATACATTTCCCGTGCACTCTCCTGCCCCGTGACAGCAAGGTCCTTTAACATGCTAAACAATGGTTCATGCATTTCACTTAGATTCCCTACCTCTGCAGGCCAATAATTCATCTCGGTATTGATATTTATCGTATACTTACTATCCCATGGGGGTGAAAGTTTAGCGTTCCAAATTCCCTGCAAATTGGCAGGTTGCCCCCCCGGTTGTGAAGAGGAAATCAGCAAATAGCGGCCAAATTGAAAATAAAGCGCAACTAGCTGTGGATCAAAGTTTGTCGCAAATTCCCGAATACGCACATCCGTTGTTTTTTTTGCCTGCGCATTGCTCCCAAGGTCTAATTTCACCCGATTAAAGAACTGCTGGTATTTTCTCACATGTTTTTCCAATGCTTCCGCGTAAGAAATTCCTTTTGCCTTTTCAAAAATTCGTGTGGCTTTTCGTTCAGGATCGATGGAAAGATCTTTGTAATTTTTGAAGCTTGTTCCAATGGATACATAAAGGATTACTTCGTCTGCATCCTTGATTGTAATCTGCTCACCATGATGATTAATTTGACCACCTTTAACCTGTGGATAAACAAATCCGTAGAATGCCACCTGCCCTTCTTTTGAATCCACTGTCCCCCCTTTTCCCCGTAGAAACAATGCATCATTATTTATGCCGAGGTTAATATTTTGATGTGGACTTTTCCAGTTTAGATCCATTGAAATACTTTTCGCTTTATCAGCTGTAATGCGGATCAACAGCAAACTGTCGACCAGTGACGTAAACATTTCCCTTCGATAATTGACGCCATCGACTTGATAAGAAACAGTAGTTATCGCTTTATTTAAATCCAGCTCCCGTTGATATTGAATAGGGTTAAGGTGAGTCGGAAATGCAAGCAATAGACTACCGAAAGTTTGGTAAGGCATGCCATAGTCCAATCCTGCTGGTGCAGCTCTTGGAAAGGCGCGATTCGACAGTTCCTGCGCTTCTTTATTCCTGCCCTCAACTAAAAGCTGACGAATCTTAACTATATCCTTGTATTTACCCTGGGGGACATTGTTCCCAGGGCGTCCGGCCCAAATCGTTTCTTCATTCAGTTGAATCTCTTCTTGGGAAACTCCACCGTATACCATAGCACCGATACGTCCATTCCCCAAAGGCAATGCTTCGTTCCAGTTAGTAGCTTCTTTATCATAGTTTAATTTCAATTCTTGCGATAAACTAAACTTCCAAAACAGCAATAGAGCACTAGAAAATATAAGGTATTTGATATTCATATCAAGATATAGATTTATGGTTTAATCATTTTAATTTCATGAAGCCAAGCTGTCAATATACTTGGCCAAGTTGCCGTCGACCCTGGATTGTTGACCAGAGCGATGGCATGTGCTCCCTGTGGAAAAACATGCAAAGAGGCTGTTATGTTATTTGCTAGTAAAGCTTGATAATATAAAAGGCTATTTTGTACAGAGACAGTCCTATCGTTTTGAGCATGTACCAAAAATGTGGGCGGCGTACGCTCTGTCACCTGAGTCTGCAAGCTAAACAACTCTTTTTGAGAACCATCAGCGACCTTACCCAATAGATTATCCATGCTTCCCTGATGGACATGATCTCCCTTCATCGTAATTACGGGTGACACCAAAACGGTGAAATTGGGTTTACTGCTTAAATGATCTATTGGATCACCCAGAACTTTGATAGGCCGATGTATACTCGATAAGGAAGCAGCAAGATGTCCTCCAGCCGAACAGCCCATCACACCAATACGGCCAGAATCCACATGCCATTCAGCCGCCTTAGATCGAATAATACGGATCGCTCGCTGTGCATCCTGCAAGGGAGCTAGCGACCGATCGATTACATCAGGCGAGTTTGGCAAGCGATGAAGCAGTACGAACGCATTGATACCAATGGCATTAAACCATTTGGCCAACTGTGTACCACTGATCACATAAGCCAAACGGGCGTAACCTCCTCCAGGAATGATCAACACGGCAGTTCCCGAATTTTCTTCTTTTGCGACCAAAAAAGGAATAATCCGGGGCGCAGCAACTTGATACACGCGTTCGTTAGCAATACTATCTAAAAGCTTCAACCCTTTACTATTTGGCATTGTTGTATCGTATAACAGAATTGATTCTTGACCGTGGGTCTGTAGATATGCAAAAGATAAGAGAATTGTCAATAACTTTTTCATTTACATGGAGATTTAAGTCAAAAAATTAATGTTAGGCCTGTATATCCAGTATTTCAGATCTTTACACAATCTCATAAACTAATTAATTTTGACAGCATTAGTTTTTGCGCCATGTTTAAAACTTAATTTTCTTTTATCTATGTTCGAATTATTAAATACGATATTTGTAGCATTGAGTCCATTCACTTCTAATTCAGGAAATACGTTCCTATCAAATCTTAAACCTTCAAACCGTATGTTGGAAGCATTTTCAATATAAATAGTTGGTGTTTCAGTATCTTTCGAATGCAAGAATGCATTTTTCACCACAATACCCATTGCATCTTTAAGTTCAATCGCTTTGTTGGCAAGTATGTTAAGATTAGTCATACTAACCTGTTGGATCGGCATCTCTGGCAATCCGCGAACGAAGATGCCAACATGAGCTCCCCTACATGTAATCGCATCAATGGATATATTACGAAATTGTGGGGTTTCAATACTTACGGGCGGCGCCTTTTGAACTTCGTTTGCCTGTGGGGGTTTCGTCCAATAGTACATGTCAAAATATATCGCCTCCTGTACAATATTATTCATATTAATATTGCGGATATAGATATTCTCTACAACCCCACCTCTACCACGTGTGGCCTTAAAACGTAAACCTTTGTCAGTCCCCATAAAAGTGCAGTCCTCTACAAAAATATCACGAGCGCCACCAGACATTTCACTACCCACCACAAAGCCACCATGCCCTTTATAGACTTTGTTATGGCGAATAATAACGCGTTCAGTCGCAATCCCACGTTTGCGGCCCTCTTCATCTTTACCTGATTTTATACAAATGGCATCGTCACCCACATCCAAAACGCAATGCTCAATTAGCACATTGGAACAAGATTCAATGTCAATACCATCTCCATTCTGGGCATAATCTGGGTTTTTGATTTTCACATCTCTTATAGTCAGATGCTGTGTCATCAGGGGATGCAAGTTCCAGGCCGGTGAATTTTGGAAGGTTACACCTTCAAGTAATACGTTCTTACACTTGGTCAAAACTAAGAGATTGGGTCTTAAATAATCTTTAATACCCTCGAAGTCAGTCAATTTCTTACCTTCATCCAACAAGAAAGAACGTTTTTCTTCATGGGCAAGCTTAGATTTCGCACTGGGGTACCATGTTTTGCCATCTGCACTGATTAAACCACCAGATGCAACTTTATTCCTCCATTCGCTTTCTGTCAATGCTCCTTTACCAACCATCCTCCAAGCATCTCCATTACCATCGATGATACCTTTGCCTGTTATACCAATGTTCTCAAGTTCCGTACCGCTTATGGGCGATTCGTTTCGTGCCGAAACTTTTCCTTCATAATTTCCTGCTACAATTTTATATTGGTTAAAGTCATCTGTAAACTGCAAAAATGCATTTTCTTCCAAATGTAGATTCACATTGCTCTGCAATGTAATAGGTCCTGAAAGCCAATAGCCTGCCGGCACCACGACAACACCACCACCGTTCTTGCTACTAGCACGAATAGCAGCATTTATACTACTGGTATTTATGGTATATCCATCCCCTTTCGCACCAAATTTCACGATACTAATCGTATCATTTCGAAATTGAGGTTGTGCCACTTCAGGAAGATTATTCCAATGATATTGACTATCTACCGACTGGGCTTTAATATGCTGGCATACGCCGAGTCCTACACAAATGCACGCTATTTTCAGCCCTTTTTTCTTAATTTTCTTAAACATTAGTTTTACTCGTTATGTTATACAAAATCTATAAAATATTAGATCTGACCTTCTGTAATAGAAGCCACCAATTTATTGAGATACACCTCTAGGTAAGTATATCCTAATTCAGTCAGATCGTTTGCCTGTTTTCCGGGATAATTCTTTTTAAGCCATCCATCTGGTATTCCATCCCGGTCATGATCTTGAATGGCTGTTCCAGCTTCCAACGAAGGCCAGGCCCCATACCGATTACCCACGGGATCTGGATTAATATCCTGCTGTGAATCAATCAAACCTTTACGAGGATACTGTAGGCTTTTCCATTTTCCCCCTTCGCCATTATGAGGGCTCTTTCCTTGAAAAGTAGTACTCCCACTACGTGTTTCGTTAATGATCCGCTGATCGACAGCATCACGTACATAGGAGTTACCAGCATACGTCAGTACTTTTTCGTAAGCTGTTTGTGCCTCGTGGGTATGGATAGTCCCTTGTAAGGGGATCTCCTTATCTAATCTGATTCGCGACTGGACCTGTTCGCCGACGATCCGCACACCCTGCCAATTATCTGCGGAGATGCTGGAATTGTGGGTCAGTAGATTACCGCTCACAAAATATTTACCCCACACATCTTTAATGTTTGGAAAAGGGTGCTCTTCTGTTTTGGCATTAATGGCTATAATTCTATCCTTAATGTTACTACTCGTAGCAGGCCCAGGTTTATAGAAGTTATTAACGATGTTAACATACATAGCTTCACCGCCATACACTCCGTTGCCATTCCAATTGTAAATTACATTATTACGAATATCGGTCGTATCGCTTCCTGCGTAAAGGGCTCCAGGTCCCAATCGAGGGCTTCTACTATCGTGATGAGCTAGGAGGTTGTGGTGAAAGGTTGCATGAACTCCACCCCAAATAGCACCATAACCGTGTGGACCTTTGGAATGTCCAGAAAGACGCAGACTCTCGGAAATAATGCA
Organism: Sphingobacterium sp.; assembly: GCA_031286695.1. Classification (GTDB taxonomy): domain Bacteria; phylum Bacteroidota; class Bacteroidia; order Sphingobacteriales; family Sphingobacteriaceae; genus Sphingobacterium. The sequence goes on from JAITTY010000005.1 coordinate 777,731, forward strand.
CCATTGCATCGTGAAATTTTTATTGTCATAGAATGAAGCACATTCATCCGTACTCCAACTAATGGAGCAATGGTCAATTATGATATGCTGTCTTTGGCGTCCGCCGAGAGCATCCGCTCCGTCAGCATCGCGGCCAGTGAGCAGCAGATCCCCCATACGGAAACGCAGAAATCGGATAACTATATTATCCGCATCTACTGAAACAGGATTTCCGGCTAACGTAATTCCTTCACCGGGAGCAGATTGTCCAGCTATAGTCAAATCCCCCTTATTTATTGACAGTCGTTTCTGGAGCCATATCGTTCCCCCTACTTTAAACAAAATTGTTTTTGCCCCATCTTGTCGTAGGCACCAGCGTAGCGAGCCTTCTTTTAGTTGTGCATCACCCTGGTCATCATCACGCAATGTATTTACATAATAGACTGTACCAGCCCGGCCTCCTTTTGTAAACATTCCGCCTCCCTCAGCCCCCGGAAAAGCTGCAATATGCTGAGCACAAACTCGTGTGTTATAAAATATCAAACACAACATTCCACACCATATCAATTTCTTCATACTATCCTTTCCTGATTTAGTATTATGTATGTTTTAATTTATTCAAACCAACGTGGGTCTCCAACAGTACCACGTCCACCAAATCCATTACCAGCTTTAATACGGAAGTCTCTATTCATCGGATTTACAAATAAATCTTCCGCGGTTCCGCTGAAAATAGTGATCTCCGAAAAATCCCGAGAAGTTCTCTCTATCTGCAATTCATTTGTCCGATAGCTTCCCGCAAACGATACGTTAAGCGCAGAGCCAGCATGATCGTAGCTCGTTGCGTTTATACGTCCCCCATTGTTCGTTCCAGCGATAATATTGTTACTGCCGACAAAAGATAAAGGCAATCGAGCTGTATCGAAGCGGAGCAATTGAGCCATTGCTGCATTTTGATTGTAAAAAGTACAGTTGCCAACCACTATTTTCCCGACAGCGACGCGAACGTCCATCAACTGCGTTGTCAGATCGGTGAAGGTACTCTTGGTTATCGAGATCGAATCCACACTTGCGCTACTACCTCCGATATTGATCACACCATATCCTCCAATTTTATCGACTATACAATTGTCAAAGTTTATTCCTGTTACCTTTACAGTATTGTTGAGGCGCAGCACTCCACTGCCTAGTCTTTCTATATAACAATTTTTAAACGTATAGGCAGCTACACTTGCACCATTCTTATCCTGAGAGATCAAAAAAGAGCTACCGTTTGCATGAATTTCGAGATTTTCAAACACAACCTCACCTAGCACAAGATCGGTCAACTGCAAACTCGAAAGATTTAACTTAGGGTTATTGCCACTAGCATCTGAGATACCGGTCAGGTTTAGATTACCGATTCCTGCAGGCATCAGTAAATTGGCCAAATCGTAAGTCTTACCACCTGTAAATACCAACACGATATTGGTTTTTCCTTGGGCAACAGCTGAACTGACCAACGCAGGAATATCGTCTCCAGGGTTTACCGTTATCATCTCTCCTCCGGCTATACCTAAGGTTTTAACTGTCTTTGCTCCCCGCTCGTTTTCCTCGTTAAAAATTGCAACGCGATAGTTTGTTCCAGGTCGTAAGCCTTCAATTTTGATATGACCATCGGCTTTATTAGCAGGGGACAAAGTAATCTTCTGCAGTTCAATATTCTTCACCGGGTCAAAAACGCTAACATGAGTTACACGATCCGTTGCAGGCCAATAGAGCTCGATATGATCCACAGCAATATTCAGTTTACTGAATAACTGTTCTGCAGCCGTCTTAAAATATAATTGTGAGTAATTCGATTCTTCACCGGTTTCTGTATTTACTCCTTTCATCCTGACAGAATACCCCGTGAGGCCATCCAGGTTATCAAATGAAGTCCGATATTCAACCCTTGCAGGAATGGTGGATGGCGCAAACGGGGTCAACGTATCAGCTAATATTTCCACTGTCTTAACAATTTCGGTAAACTGCAAACTATCCTTACTAAATTCAAAAATATATTTCTGCGCAGCTACTGTTTTTGTATAGTTAATTTCCACTGAAGTTGCACCGACCACACCAGTAGTAAACTTTAGCGATTTAAAAAGCCGCTGGTATGAAGTATCCACTTCCCAATCGTTAGTCTTTTTACAACTAAGCAGGTTTAAAACCAGAGCCAGCAACATTATGATATTTAAAAGTATCTTTTTCATAAAACTATCTGCTTGATGTTAATAACCGTAGGCATTACTCAGGTAACCCCTTGCTTCCCGAATATCGTCTATATATATTGGATAAACGTACCGATAATTACAGACGCCATTGCCCATTTTATACTGGTTAAGCTGCGCTTGAATTTCAGCACCGTATGTCAAGGTGGAGAGAAATTCCGAATAGTTGTATGTAGCCATCAGTCCTGTTCCGGCCAATAATGTTCTGATCGGCCAAATTGTATAATTGTATACTTTTCCTGATTCTACTTTTTCCGGCTTGGCAGCATCTTGAGGGAACCATCTGACAGAAATGTAGTCCCCACCCGGAACCGCTGGCAGATCACCGTAATAATTTAAAGAAGCCTTATCAATATATTCGCTGTCTTTATAGCGGAAATAAACTGTCGAAGGAAATTGTGCTGGCTGATAGTTCTTATCAAATATTTTCACTGGTTTGCTATGATCGTACATAAGACATAGCGCCATCTTCATATCTTCGATTTTTTTGTAAAGCAATCCCCAACGAATTAGATCTTGTTTACGGACAGACTCACCGCCAAACTCCCAAGCACGTTCATTAATTACTGCATCCAAAAAATTAGCATCATACGCTTGTATTTTGGGAGACCCAACGCCAAATGCTCTTTCACGAACTTTTTCTAATGCCTGTCTCGGTGATATTTTGGCCATTTCATGTACTGCGTCAGGGTTTTCAATTTGACTTTGAGCTTCGGCATACATAAGATAAATATCGGAGTATCGCATCAGTATCCAATTGACTCCAGTAGCGATACGACCTGTTGCGGTCTTATGCATAGCAAGATATGAATTAGACATCCAGTAAATCCTCCATTTACCGAATTTGACATCGTTTGGATTATTACTGACCTTCTCTTTATTGTCGGCTCCGTAGCCAATCCAGGTAAGGGTCACGTCACGTCTTTTATCTTCTCTATCGAAGGAATAAAAATAATAGGCGGTAGAGGTCACATAACTACCCCCAAATCCTCGGGAGCCATACTTTGAATTTCCATCCACAGCATAGCCCATCAAAGAGCCTATATCTCCATTGTTGCCCATACCAAAGGCCACTTCAAACAAATTTTCATTTGAAGCATTTGGACGATTACCACATACGGAAGACCATATGTTTTCAAAATCTGGATCTAAACGATGTGGATTTTCTGCCGATCCGATCAATTCCGCTGTCTGTTGTGCCGCGATACGGTAATATTCTTTCCAGTTTTGAGGGCGACCTACATAATAACCGTTGCTGGATGAAATAGTAGGATGCTTCTCAGCGGTAGAATTGGGAAATGCTTTACTGTCTCTGAGGGACCAACCTCCAGCAAATAATGCCACACGTGCCAGCAAACCTTTTGCGAAACCTTTGGTTACACGTTCTACCGTACCATACTCACTATTTCCCCCTTTATAAGGAAGATAAGACTGTGCTTCTTCCAAGTCCTTTACTAAATAATGATACACAGTATCCTTATCAGATTTTGGCAAATACACATTAGATAGGTCGGACTTGGAAGCTTCTTTTTTATACGGAATATCCCCCCAATACCGGGCAAGCTCAAAAAATGCGAGAGACTTAAGTGTAAGCGCTTCTCCCAGAAGAGGTTTCATATTATTTGCCTCACTCGTTAGAATCGGTGAATTGCGGATGCCATCAACGACTGCAGTTGCCATTTCTGCAAACTCGAACAAACGTTGCCACCTTGTCGTAGAATTATTGGCGTGTCCGAAATAATTTCCGGCGCCAAAATCGTCTGTCTGAGAGATATATCCGGTTTCGCTAAATGAACCATTGGATTCCGTATCCGATACTCCTTGCCAGTTGACAGATAGTTTCTGACCATAGATATAGGTATCTGTCATTTTCCCATAAAGTCCCATAACCGCAGCTTTAGTCATAGAACTCGTCTTAAATACAGTTTCTCCACTTAGCGAAGAAGGAGAACTCGTTTCAAGATATTTTTTGCATGAACTCATACAAGCCAGTATGACAACAGCAATGATGATTATATTTTTCATGTTCTTGTGTTTAAAATGTAACATTTAATCCAAACAACACCTTTCTCGCTTTCGGATAAGCAGAGTATCCCACACCGGGGGTCAATGGATTACGTTGTGTGTCGACCTCTGGATCCTGTCCACTATATTTTGTCCATACATGTAGGTTGTACCCAGCGACATAAATGCGTAAATTCTGCATAAGAAGCCGCTTAGCGATACGTGTAGGCAAAGTGTATCCTAGTGTCACATTACTCAGTCTAAGGAAGGAGCCGTCTTCGATGGCCCAATCGGTTAAAATACGACCATTTGCCGCCATGGGATTCCACATCGTCTTTCCTTCATTGAGCGCACGGAAAAGCTCGGGGTTAGCATCATTTCCAAACATGATATTGGCACCAGTGGTAGGGTTTATCGTGGTAAAACGTTGCGAAAGCCTCATATCATTACTGATATTCTGATACCGTTTAGAACCTTCATAAGCCATGAAATCTATTTTATCTGCATTATATATGTCATTGCCATATGACCAGTTAAACATACCTACCAGATCAAAGCTTTTGTACTGCACATTCAACATCAAACCACCTGTGTGTTTTGGTTGTGCCTGGCCGATCACCGCTCTGTCATCCTCCAATGTAATTACCTGCCCTTCTCCGCCCAATTTCTCAAGTTTAATATGACCTGGGCCAAAATAATTACCGCCCCTAGACATCACTTTCGAAGCATCCACCACCCCTTCATTTAATAGCCATCTATTTTGTGTACCATCAAAAGTAAAATCATCAAAAGAATAGAAACCATCTTGTTTAAAGCCATACATCAATCCCAAAGGCTGTCCAACGATGGCCCTAAAATCGTCACGCCCAAAATCCAGCCATGGAGAGGCTGGCGTTGTCATTTCATTCAGACCATCAATCAGCTTACGAATCTTATTGCGGTTAAAAGCAATGTTAAAATCTGCTGATAAACGAAAATCTTTTTTTTCCACCAATACTGCAGATGCCGAAAACTCAATTCCCCTATTGGAAGTACTACCTACGTTCTGATACTGGTTGGCATACCCCGAGCTCGATGGCAACGGCACCTGAAGGATTAAATCGTTTGTAATATTATTATAAGCATCAACAGTAAGATTCAACCGGTTTTTAAACAAGGAAAGATCCAAACCTATATTACTGGACACGGTGCTTTCCCATGTTAGATTTTCATTCTTCAGCGTAGTTTTCGTGCGTAGTGCACTCTGTGGTGTTTCTCCAATATAATACAATTGATTTGCCGCATTAATAAAATCATAGTCCTGCCGCCAATAAGATCCCACACGGGCATTACCGACCGAGCCGTGACTCAAACGCAATTTAGCGTCAGAAAGCCAAGCTTTGGTACCTGACATGAAAGACTCGTCCGAAAATCTCCAGGCAAAAGCCGCACCGGGGAAAAAACCCCACTGGTTGCCTGTCGCAAATACATTTTTACCATCAGCCCTCCCTGTCAACGTCAGAATATAGCGATCACTGAAAGTATAGTTAATCCTCGAAAAGAAGGAGGTCGTCCGTGATGGTTCGCGAATAGTGGTGTAGGTAGGCGATGGAATACCATAATTCCACATCGCTAACACATCGTCTGTTGAGAAATCTTTCGGGTAAAATTTAGATTCCAATAGCATATCATTTTGCTCGCTATTTGTCATCTCCTGTCCCCCAACGATCGTAAACCGATGCTTATTTTCTTGCAGTTTGAAATCGTAAGTCAGCACATTTTGGAATGACCAGAGTGCCCCTTTTTGATCTTCTCGTCGCGCGACGGGCTGCCCTCCATTGGCGCTGGACTGTCCAGTTCCTTTTATCCAGATGTTATCTGTAAAATTTTTATTAAAACCATAAGAACCTTTGGCATTGAAGCTCAATCCTCTGGTGATTTTCCAATTCAGCCCGGTGTTGAAAATTAAATTAAAACGATGTTGATCTTTGTACTCATTAACAACATTTACAACGGGGTCGTTGAGTGAGCTCAATGCTTCAGCTGAGGTAATATCTTCCGCGCCACCCAGGGCCCCTTCAGTCAGAGATGCAAGACTACGAACGGGCGCATACTTTACTGCTTCCCGCAGCTTTCGTCCATCAGAGATACTGGGGCCGGTGATTTTTGTGTTTGACATCCGCGAGTTAAACTCAAAAGAAAGCTTAGGACTGATCTTTTTATTGAGCTTGGCGCTCACATAATCCCGCTGATAAGCCGAGTTTAGCATAATATAGTCCTCATTATCGTGTGTATAGTTTAAATTATAGGTCAGACTGCCGTCTTTGTCGCCTCCGGTCATTCCCAAGCTATAGTTTTGTTGCAGCCCCGTATTGCCATATAATTTATCCTGCCAATTTAGCCCACCTTTGGATTTATAGATATCCACATCTTCCCAGAGTCCATACATGGAATTAAAACTGTTATTTGCAGCTATAGAAGGATCGAGTTCACGCTGCCAATATACATACTCATAGGGTGACAGTACCTCAGTAAGGTTGTACACTTTACTTGCTGCCAGATAGGAGTTGAATGTAATTTTTGGACTCCCTCCTTTCCCAGACTTAGTCGTAATCAAGATAACTCCATTGGCTCCTTCAGAGCCATATATTGCAGTGGAGGCAGCGTCCTTCAGTACATCTATATTTTCAATATCTGCCATCGGAATATCATTGATATTGGCGACACGAAATCCATCAACGATATATAGGGGCGAATTATCCTGGGTGATGGAACTTCCTCCACGCACGCGGACTTTTATCTGGGCATCAGGCGAACCTTCCGTTATGGTGACATTGACTCCCGGTAAACGACCGGATATCGCTTGAAGGACAGATACTGTGGGGAGATCTTTCAATTGTTCGGCATTGATAGAGGCAACTGACCCTGTCAGATCTTTCCGTTTTGTGGTACCATAGCCGATGGCGACAACTTCATCCATCATAAGCGTATTATCTGCAAGAACTACATCTATTTTCGTGCGTCCATTGACCTGAACTTCTTGGCTTTTTTTTCCGACATAAACAAACACAAGAACAGCATTCTCGGGAATATCCTTAAAAGCATAACTTCCCGACTGATCAGTTGATACCACCATACTGCTTGATTTCATTCTCACGGTTACCCCTGTTATAGGAACTCCCCGTTCATCCAATACCTTGCCTATGACAGCAATAGACCTTTGGGGTATCCATTGAACTTGCTTACCGGAACTATCCAAGAGCACTGTCGTGGTCGCATCACTATCGTTTGCCTGAATGGTAGTTGAAATAAAAACCAGCAAGAAGCCAATATTCGCCCGGCTCCGCCAATTGTAATAAGGTACATCCCTGACTCCATCTGAATGCAACAAATCTTTACGCTGCTGCTTAGAACGAAACAAAGAAAACTTTATTCCGTCAAATGGTTTCAATTTGTTATTTCTCATAAGATTTGATTTATAATTGTTTGGCTATATCGCTCGATTTCTGCGAAATCACTTCCATACTTGGGGTTTAGTGGAGATAAATTTGCGAGGATCCCACTGATCAATACTTAAAATAACCTTATCATAGGTATAGTTGGAGGCTTCTGCATCGGTTAATACTGCTTTTGATACGCCGATCTCATTGTTACTATTTTTAAATCGTGTCTTACGATTGTCATTGCTAATCGCATTTCCTGACGCATCTATACTCTTGTAGTCAGCAAATATTTTGGGAATTCCCCCCATGTCTGTCCATCCTTCTGGAGCGACCGGGATATTCATTCGGGTGTAAAGAAAAACAGCTTTAGGCTGGTCGTGCCATGGGCGTCCTAACTTTACTTTACCATCCGCTGCTGCAGTATTTCCATCGATCGTACAATACTTAAATATGTACCCCCATTTAGTTTCCTCTTTATGTCTCGGAGCTACAATGACCGAGCCGCTGCGCACATTATACAATGTACTATGCTCAACATACGCATTACCTCCCCCATAAAAATAATCCACAGCCCCTTCTATCCAGCAATTGTATACATATAGCCGATCATTAGGCTTGCGTGTACTAGTCATCCAGGTATCTTGAAAAGATCGGAATATGCAACCACTAAATGCTACCCTATCCGCTTGGATACGTATTGCCAAAGCCTGTGGGCCGCTTTGCCGTTCAAGTCCCCAATCATTTATAAAACTGATATTTTCGGCATAAAAATCATCTCCATTAATTGTGACCACTGCCCCTGGGAAGCTGTAAACTGCCGCTTTGGGATTGTGAACAGAAAATTTCCAAGCTGCAGTGTCTGTTTGATACCATTTCGAATCTGGCTTGGGTAAAGACTGAACATTTAGTTTAAAATGAACACGTGTTTGCTGCTTATCTTGACCAATTAAATGGATAAATTTTTTTTCTGCGGATACTATGACGACTTCATTGTAATCTCCATTTTTCACATAAATACGGTAAGGTTCACTGCAATATTTTGGTGCATTGTCGATTGCCTCTTGTATGGTCTTATAATCGCCGGTACCATCGACTGATACTATCACCTTGTAACTTCCAGCTAGCGCTGTTGTATTAATTGTACTTGCACAGCTAAAAAAGGGACTACAAAATTGAACATAGGTCAATAGGATAGATACAAGAATTTGTCTAATCATTAGAAGTCTATAATTGGTTCGTTTAACATTAAGTTTGCAAGCCTTTCGCTAGCAATAATCAAAGCTAATGGAGCACAACAAATTAAAGGTTCAATAATTAACAAAAAAGGTTTAATTTTTATACATAGCTAATTACCAATGATTTATATTGAAAAATTATATTAAAAATCATTTTTTTTATTTCGCATGGCATACTCTTTTGGTGAGATCCCAAACATTTCCTTGAAACTTGTACTGAAATATTTGGGATTATTAAATCCTACGCGATAAGCCACATCGGATACGTTTTCCAAACCGGCATCAAAATATAATTTTGCCTTTTTCAGGCGCAACTCCCGAACAAATTCAACTGGAGCCATATTTGTCAGGCTCTTAAATTTTTTGTAAAAGGTATTACGAGCCAAATTCAGCTGTTCGGCAATCAAATCAATATTAAAGTCAGATTGATTCATATGCTGTTCCACCACCTCAACTACCGTATCCAAGAATTTCTTATCCCTGTCATCAATTTGAACTTCTGATACTTGAATTATAGGAGCATTCCGTTCAGTAACTTGTTCAAAATAGGATCTTCTTTTTTGAAGTAAACTATGAATAGCCGTTAACAGAAAAGCAGGTTCGAATGGTTTTGTGATATAATAATCAGCACCATAACTCAATCCTTCAATTTGCGTTTCAACAGCATGTTTAGCACTCAACAACACAAAAGGAATATGACAAACGCGCGCATCCCGCCGAACTTCTTTCAACATTTCAATGCCATCCATTTCTGGCATCATCAGATCGCTTAATATAAAATCAGGCATAATAGAGTGAATTTTTTCCAACCCTTCTTTACCATTTGTAGCTATTTCAACGCGATAATGAGCATCCAACTGCCCCTTTAAAAATATACGTAAATCCGCATTGTCTTCTACTAACAATAAAGTTTCATTTTTGCCTTTATGCAAAGATACTGGGCTATTCTTATCCGGAGCGGAACGCGGAAGGTCAAAAGAATTGAAGCTAAGGAATTTTTCGACATTTTGCGGCAGATTTGAGTTATTGTGAATTGGAATTTCAACGCTAACATGAAGCCCCTGACTTATCCTGTTTCTAGCATAAATATCTCCGCCGTGTAATAATGTAAATTCTTTTGAAAGCGCTAAACCTACTCCTGTACTTTTTCTTTTATGTGCTTTAGTATTATTTTCGGTATAAAATAGTTCAAAAATATAAGGCAGTGATACATTTGCAACCCCAGGCCCCTCGTCAATGATATGCATACACATTTTATCTTGATGTAGGTTTAACCGGGTTTCCACTGTACTTCCCTCTGGTGCATAATTTAGAGCATTTGACAACAAGTTGAAAAGGATTATCTCTATTTTCCCCTGATCCAACTGGACAATCAGTTCTTTAAATGCTGTGACAAATTTAAGGTTCACCTGTTTTGCCTCTGCAGATGCAGTAAAGGCGAATAACACATCAGATACCAATACCACTAGGTCGAATTGTGTAAGATGCAATTGATGCTTGTTTTCCTGTACCTTTCTCAAATCTAACAATTGATTGACAAAAAGCTCCATTCGCGTAGCATTCCGATGAATAATATCCATATACACCTGCTTTTTTGTATCCGTTTCTTCACGCATCAATTTCTTGACTGGGCTTATGATAAGTGTCAATGGTGTTCGCAATTCATGAGAGATATTGGTAAAAAACTCCATTTTAAGTGCTCCAAGATGCTGTTCGAAGAGTACTTTCTGCTTTAAATGTATCATTTGCAGACTTATCTTAAAAACAGTACAAAAAATTCCTAGAATCAAAAGACCGTAGACTATATACGCCCAATTGGTCTTCCACCATGGTGGATTAATAATCAATTCAATCTTTCTGTAAGGTATTCCCCTATAAAGATCATCTTCACCCTTTATCTCGAGTGTATAATTGCCGGGATTTAAATTGGTATAGGTAATACGTGTAATCTGATTATTAAGATGCCAGTTGGTATCAATCTGCTTTATACGATATTGAAAATTGGGGTGCATGTAGCGAGGATCCGAAACTGTTACATCAAAGGATAGGTTATTTTGATTATAATTTAAAATAAGTCGATCTGTATATTGTACACCGACTTGTTGTCCTTTTTTATGAGGGTTAATTACAAACTCTTTATTATTAATCAAAAGCCCAGTCAGTAGAAGCTGGGGTTTGCTATTTTTCTGTTGAAAGGATTTGGTGTCCAAACAGAGCATACCCTTCGTTGTACCCCAATAAATCATCCCTTGCTGACTCTGAACCACCGTCTTTTCTGAAAATCGCATATTGCCAAAACCGTCGCTCGCATTAAAATTCACGAATCTCTTTTTTAGACGATCAAACTTGGACAGACCACCTTCTGTTGCTAACCAAAGGTTATGCTCTTCATCTAAGATACAGCTTAAAACATAATCATTAAAAAGCCCTTCTTTGGCAGTATAATGTTCAAATCGAAGTGCGCTAAAAGGGTTACCAATGCATTTTGTCAATCCACCTCCTGAGGTACATATCCACATTGCTCCATCCTGATCTTTGTACAGATATTGCACATCGTTATCTCCGATATGATCTCCCTTATAGTACACAAAGTAGAAATTATCCCCCTTTTTGATTGGATTGACAACCAGAACACCATACGTTGTTGCTACCCAAACCATCCCCTTTTCATCGAGGGTTAATTGTCGAACTCTGCCAAATGCATCCTTTCGCAATCCAGGCTTTTGCAAAGCTACCCGTTCGAATTTCGTTCTTCCATTGATTTCAGTGGCACGCAGTAACCCCGATCCATAAGTTCCTATCCAAATAGCCCCCTGCTTATCCTCCAACAAAGAATAAACTTGGTTGCTATTTAATTTTTTGTTTGTTGCACTAAATTGTTCGAGTCTGTAGGAGGTTCGCTCTCTATTTTGTGGCACGGCTTTTAATAAGCCATGTTTCTTCGTACCCATCCACATTATTCCCTTTTGGTCTTCCAATAGGCTATAGACAGACGAAAGTGCCTCGGTATCCACGCCGCTAAAAGAAACTGACGAAATTTTTCCTTGATCAAAAACTGATATGCGTCCAAATTTTTTACCAACCCAAAGTCTTCCCATCTTATCAAATAAAAGGCTACGAACTTCGGGATCCGATGCTTCTCCCTGTCCATTCTCAAAAGGTTGGAAGGATACCCCCTTGTTGTAAAAGACTATCCGTGCCATTCCCTCACCCTCTACGGCAAACCAAATTACGCCAGCAGAGTCATATAGGATATCATGGACAAAACGTGGAAAATCAATCTGCTGACCATTGATTGACTTAAAAGAAAAGCTGATCCGGCCATTCTGCTCATCAAAAAAACCAAATCCACCTCCGCGCATACTGATCCAGACTCTTTTCGATACATCCTCAAAACATTTAAAACTCACCGTTGAACTCTTTTTAAAGAAAGGAGAACTAAAATAGTTACTTTTAAAATTATCCAAATTCAGCATCACTACGCCACTGCCTTCTGGCTCAAGCCACAAACGTCGCTTACTATCTTCATAAATACCGGTAAGGCCAGTTCGAAAGCGATGGATTGTCCGTAATGTATGTTTCACGACATCAAATGCAATAAGTTCTCCTAAAGAAGTTGACAGAAAAAGCTGCTTTTGATCACGCGACATACGCATTTCATTGATTCGTCCTTTTGTTACCGTTAGCACCTGCAGTTTTTTCTTTTGTTTGTTATACAGCAAGAGGTTATTTTTTACAGTAGAAAAGTACATGAAGTCCGAGGACTCAGCAATCTTAAAGATTCCATTGGAGGTCAATTCAAAAGATTGAATAACATGTGGCTTATTCCCCTTTTTTGAGGTTAACTGAAGCAAATGAAGACCATCTTTTGTCCCAATCCATAGCTGTCCTTCAGCATTCCTATGGAAAAAAGTCAATTGATTTGACGATAGATGATTATCTACAGCCTTATTGTCTGAGCTAAAGATTGAATAGTCAAAATTTTCACTTTTCGTATTTATACAAAATAAACCATCGTCTGTGCTGCCTACCCATATAGATTGTGCATCGATTGCTAAAATTTTGTTGAACTGTACTGATTTTTTTTGTGTACCTTCCACCTTTTCCGATATCGAAAAAAACTCCTCAGAAGCCTTGTCAAATCGATAAAGTTTCATATCATAGGTAAGAAACCAAATATCGTTTTTAATGCCGTCAATCATCTGGATAACTCGACGACTTGCAACATCATACTTTTTGAATTCTGTGGAATTATAGGTTTTGAAATGCTGACCATCGTAACGGTTAATTCCGTTCCATGTGCCAATCCAGATAAAACCATCCTTATCCTTCAATAGGCCTGTCAGATTACCATGAGAAAGACCTTTTTCTCCGCCAAAACGATCCAATCTAAAGTTTTCTTGACCTAGAACAGTGGGTATATAAGCGAAAACTAACGCTAATAAAAATATCCACGACCTATTAAATTTTATCATAATGAAGATTAGGCTTATCCCTCACTTTTTGAAAATTTGGTTACTACCTAAAAGTAACTTTTTATTCACGTATTACTTTATATTTTCTACGCAAACGATCTCAAAAATACGATATGGAAGTATTGTCCAATCTAAGTATATATAGCAACCTAATAGTAATAAGACAAACACACTGATATACCCGACGAAAAACTTTCTGATTTCATGAATGACAGTGTCAATTCTCGTCACCTATTCCAGAATCGAATTATTGATGGAACATAATTTACTCATCCCTACATTCATAAGATACCATCAACACAGAATCAGTCTACTTTTTCAGTTGCGTTATAGCAGCCTTAATTTTAGCATCATTCGCTAGGTTTTTAAAATTATCCCCGCCTATAACACGAAGATCAGGATACAAACTGTGAGGGTATGATTTAGCTTGATTATCCTTCAATATACCTTTAGAGCAACTTAGTATAGCATTCTCTTCAAATACTTTTGTCTCATTCATACTCAAATAGCCAGCAGTCTCTTCACCTATGACCATTGTATGAAGATTGGACTTAAGGGCTAGTGCAGTCTGTTCACCGGCACTCCCTGTTAAGGCCCCTACAAGCACCACAACTTTTTTATTATCAAAATCGCAATGAGCGCTCGTTGTAACCATGGTATCTCTATCTTGATAAATAGTATTGCCTAACCGACTAAACTTCGTATTGGAACCATCGGCATATTGCATGGTAAATAAAGTTCCATCCTTTAACAAGGGGGTCAAAGCGCCCAAATGTATCCACAATGTCCCGCCCCTATTCAATCGTAAATCAATAATTAATCCCCCAAAACGGGGTTCTGATAATGAACATAAACTATCTTGTAACTGTTGGGCCATTTGCTTAATCCTTTGTGTCATTTTACTCTTATCAGAAAAAAAATCATTTTCCACTCGAGCTGATGGCATAGCTATATAACCGTACTGATCATCAATTACCGCTGTTCGAAAAGCATAGGATTCTTCGAGAGCATATTGATAAATACTAGAATCGATAGCTCTCTTGCTCTCAGTAAATTTACCTCGAATTACAGTATCATTATACTGAAAAAAAGCATGTTTGTCACCTAATTCTGTCAAAACTTTTTGTACTGCTGATAACAAAAAATCTGTTGGATTTCTTTTTTGGTCCAAGTCTGTATTAAGATACTGATCCATATTGGACCAATTTATCTTATTCTTATAGATTGAATTATTTTTAAGCTCCTGAAAAATTGATTTTAAAAGTGCATGCCGCTGCTGTGCCATTAGCATCTGACAAAAAAGGCTAATGAATAATATCATAAATATACTTTTAATCAAGTATGAACTTTTCTTACGCATACAATTGGATGTTTAATGTAACAAGATAAGAAATCATTTTTTAATATATTCCAACCTGAAGCATTCGATTAATAACCTTGGGATGAAGATACCCAACGGCAGCAAAAGTTCCAACCCGATCTCGCGATCTACACGTTCTTTTATAACAAAAAAGACTATCAAATGATAGTCTTTTTTGTTATAAACTCTTCTGCAGCAACTTATGCTGCGAAGCCGTAAAAATATTTCGGAAGATTATATTAATTTCATGATCAATGGCAGCTCCCGAAATCCCTGTATGCGGATAAAGGATGACAGTATTCGTTAAAATGGAAGCTACAAAATCTCTGCTTTTAGAGGCTATCTCCGCATAAATTGTAGCATTATCAATTCCATCGCGGAGGTTATCCCAAGAATGATAAGCCAAATTCATCACCTCGTCCTTTCGCATCATGTAATCCTGCTGAAAGTCATCGAGCAACCTAAACGCAGCTTTGCTTTCAGATTTTTCCCATTTGGATTGATTGCTTTTCAAAACAAATAGCTTCTCAATCAAATCCAAAAATCGCTTATACATCCCTGTAAAATTGACCAATAAGGTCAATTCCGCAAAAGGCATAAAAGGATATTGATACAGCAGCTCTTTACGCGTACTTTTTGCGGCATCAATCTCAAAAGACTGCCTCCCATCAACGACAATATCTTCCAGCGAAAAAGAATGCGAAGCCGTAGCCTCCAATCCAAATGTATCCCAATCGTAATGAACCAGTACATGGTCACGGTCGACAAAAAATGATTTTATAAGCGGTTCACCTTTTTCATCCAATACTGAATTTCCTGCCTCCATAATCTGTGCATTTAAAGTGAAATGAGTTAAATGGGGGGCTCCGGTAGCATATTTCCAAAAACCGCACAGCCGATAATGGTCCCCTTCATGCGTAGCTGTACCAGATGCCTGTCCGCTGCCACCGAAACAAACCCGATCTGCTTCAAAAACCTGATCCCCTACAACTGGATCAATAAAGCCGACAAATAGATTGGCTCCCGAACATAAAGTTACCGTCCAGGCTAATCCCCCATCCCAATAAGCCAAATCATCCAATAAATGGAGACCTTCGGGGAGCGTAAGTCCCAATCCGCCCAATTCAGGGGGAATCCAAATCTTAAACCATTTCCGACGATAAATCAACTCCAGTTGTCCATCTGACAACGTCTTCTGCTGAATTCCCTTTGCCTGATTATCTTTTAGAATGGCGATATCCTCGCTACTGAGTTGCATATCTTTCTTCACTTACTATTCTCCTCCAATTAAAATATCCACTAAATGCCATAACAAATAAAAACAAAGTCAAGCCCGAATAAAGAAATAATCCCTTATGGATCAGTAAAGGAATTGCCATCAGATTACTGATATTTAACAATATCCAATTTTCTATCTTCCGCTTTGCCAATAACCACATCCCTGCCCACGCTGTACAGGAAACTGCAGAGTCCCAAAGCGGCACATCCGAGTCTGTTAAATGTACCAATCCGAAATAAAACAATAGAAAACCTACGACACAGATTCCACCTACTATCCACCATTCTTTCGGTTCACAGTGTGTTATGGGCGTAGCTGCATCACGACTATATGTCCAATAGATCCAGCCATAAATGCTCATGATCAAGTAATATAGATGTAGCAATATTTCGGCATATAGTTTCGCATGGAATAATACGTATACAGAAATTAATATACCAATAATTCCAAAAATGTAATTGATCGACTTATTTTGTCGAGAAAACCAAACCTGTAAAACACCAAAGGATACCCCCAGCCATTCCGCGATGGTGGCCTGTTGAATCTGTTTTATAAAAGCTTCGAAAATTGTTTCAGAAGTCATCGCCTTGTTTATTATTTCGTGTCATTCATAATAAACCTATGGGAGAAAAACGGACGTTTATATTGAAATTAAATCCCTACGCCAGCATTACCTGGATCAGGTATATAAAAGCGATTGTACAAGGAGGTACAATCGCTTTTATTGGGTATAATCTCAGCCGAGAATGACCATGGTCATTCCAAGCACCCCATAAGTATATTTTCTGTTGAATTGATTATTCTATATCAATCAATTTCAACGCTTTGTGCGTACGCGTACGCGTTTCTTTACATAGTTGCGCATCATCGTTCAATGATTTCCCGTGTGAAGGAATCATCTCGCGTAGTTTTTTACGGTATTCATCTGATTTCGCCCGTTCAGGGAAACATCTCTTCAACAGACTGATCATGATAGCAACAGATGTCGAAGCTCCTGGAGATGCCCCCAATAAAGCTGCAATAGAGCCATCGGCACTAGAAACGACTTCTGTACCAAATTCCAGAATTCCACCTTTCTTCTCATCTTTCTTGATGACTTGAACACGTTGTCCTGCTTTCTCGATTACCCAATCCTCCAATTTAGCCGTAGGCATAAATTGTTTTAAAGACTCCAGTTTATCTTTTGGCGACTTCATGACTTCAGTAATGAGATACTTCGTCAAAGGTAAGTTATCGAGTCCGGCCGATAACATCGGACGGATATTAGACAATTTGATAGAAGCCGGTAAATCGAAATAAGACCCCTGTTTTAAGAATTTAGTTGAGAAACCTGCATATGGTCCAAACAATAACGCTTGTTTGCCATCAATATAACGTGTATCCAAGTGCGGTACAGACATTGGAGGAGCTCCAACAGAAGCTTTTCCATACACTTTCGCATGATGTGTATTAATGATCTCTTCATTTACACAACGTAGCCATTGGCCCCCTACCGGAAACCCACCATAGCCTTTCGCTTCTGGTATGCCAGATTTTTCCAACAACAACAAAGAGTGGCCACCGGCCCCAATAAATACAAACTTTGCTTTTATTTCTCTCTTTGTTCCTGTCTTTAAATCTTTGACCTCCACTTCCCAACGGCCATCGTCTTCACGTTCGATGTCGATTACTTCATGGTTTAAGGAGATCGAAATATTTTCTTTATGTTCAAGATTAGCGATCAAATCACGCGTCAAAGAACCAAAATTAACATCTGTGCCAAGATCCATTTTAGTCGCAGCGATTTTTTCGTCTGCAGCGCGCCCTTCCATCATTAATGGAATCCACGATTTCAGCAATGCAGGATCTTCAGTATATTCCATCCCCTTGAACAAGTTTTGGGTCGTCAATGTTTCCCATCTTGTCTTTAGGAATTTAGCATCTTTTTCACCAAAAACCGCACTCATGTGTGGAATACTACGGATAAAATTTTCAGGTTGGGCAATAATGCCTTTATCAACGAGGTAGGACCAAAATTGCTTTGACACTTCAAATTGCTCGGCAATTTTCACTGCTTTATCAATCTTTACAGAACCATCTTTCTGTTCCGGGGTATAATTTAACTCGCACAGGGCAGAGTGACCCGTGCCAGCATTATTCCAAGCGTCAGAACTTTCAGCAGCCACAACATCCAAACGCTCAAGAATTTCAATATTAACGTCTGGGCTTAATTCATTGATTAGAGTACCCAAAGTAGCACTCATAATACCGGCGCCGATTAGAACAACGTCAACTTCTTTATTTGATTTTTTGCTCATGTTTTTGTGATTGATGCAAATTTAATATAGTTTTTGGTAAACCCCCAAGTCTTTTGTCAAAAAACTGTACTTTTTAGAACCACTTATTCAAAAATACCATTGATTTATTAAAATAATCCTAAGTAAGCGATCGCTTACTGCCAAATCCAAAATTTGAATACCGAAAACAAGTGTCCACTCAAAAATAAACACTAGAGCAACATACAATGTTTTGGTATTTTAAACCGTTATTTAGCGAAAGATTTTGTGTTATAATATAGTTTTAACATTTTTGCAAAACATCAATAGGCAATGGGGCACACTATAACGATGAAACTATATGATTTATTCATGGCTAGGGTGTACCGAAAAAACAAAATTGTGGCATAACAACGATAAACCACATGAATCGAATTCATATATCGTACTGAATTCCAGCGACCGAAGGCATATGAAAGACAGAAAACGCATCGAAGATGGTCATAAATGCCTTAGAAGTGAACAATTGACGAACAAATAACTTATACAGATGAAAATACTTGAAGGAAAAATTGCTTTAGTAACAGGAGCATCAAAAGGAATCGGAAGGAAAATTGCGGAAGTGTTTGCACAACATGGTGCTAACGTCGCTTTCACTTATCTTTCTTCTGTCGAAAAAGGGCAGGCTTTGGAACAGGAGCTTCAAGCTTTTGGCACCAAAGTGATTGGCTATCGTTCTGATGCTTCAAAATTCGAAGAAGCGGAACAATTAATCAACTCCATTGTTGCCGATTTTGGAGGATTAGATATCGTTGTAAATAATGCCGGTATCACAAAAGATGGCCTGTTGATGCGCATGACCGAAGAGAATTGGGATGATGTATTAAATGTCAACTTAAAATCTGTCTTTAACGTTACAAAGGCTGCTTCAAAAATTATGATGAAAAACCGTAAAGGTTCCTTTATCAATATGTCTTCAGTAGTGGGTGTGCAAGGAAATGCTGGTCAAGCAAATTATGCGGCATCAAAAGCTGGTATTATTGGGTTCACAAAATCCATTGCCAAAGAATTAGGTTCTCGTAATATCCGTGCGAACGTAGTAGCTCCAGGATTTATACGTACCGAAATGACCGATGTACTGGATCCAAAAGTTGTAGCGGGATGGGAAGCAGGAATTCCATTAAAACGTGCTGGAGAACCAGAAGATGTAGCCAACGCTTGTCTTTATTTAGCATCTGACTTGTCTGCATACGTAACTGGGCAAGTTCTACCTGTCGACGGTGGTATGTTGTAAACAATAAAATCCTGAGGTTAAATTCGTTAAATTTAACCTCAGGATTTCCCACATTCATATTTCCCTCCCTCCAATCTATTTCTCTTAAACACTGCTATAATGGACAAAGTTCGTAATATCATCCATCTTCGATAGGTGTCTGGTAAATGGAATCTATAAGTCGTCCCTATATTTCCAAATTTTAGTTAATTTTGTTCATCAAATTTTTAAATGCTATGACGAATTGGAAGGATTTTTTTGAGATTAAAACCGAAGTTGATTTTAATCAGCATTGTTTAGATACCTACCGATTCCAAAGCCAGCATTGTAAGGTTTATCGTGACTACGTCAGGTTATTGGGAAGAGAAAAAGACAGTATTCAACATTATACTGATATTCCCTTCATGCCCATCGAATTTTTTAAGACCCAACAGGTTATTGCTGAAGGAATGGAAGCTGAAATCGTATTCTCGAGTTCGGGTACAACGGGTATGGTCACATCAAAACATCTGGTCGCCGACAGGAGTATATATGAGCAAACTTTTCGCAAGATTTTTGAAAGTTTCTATGGCCCGCTAGGCGACATTGCCGTCCTGGCATTGCTCCCATCCTATCTCGAAAGAAGCGGTTCATCTTTAATCTATATGATTGATGATCTCATGAAGCAAAGTGAGCAACCTGAAAGCAATTATTTTCTCTATAATCACCAAGAGCTTTACGATACACTTGTTAAGCTCAAAAATAAAGGGACAAAGACCATCCTCTTTGGTGTAACGTATGCCCTACTCGACTTCATTGAACACTATGCCTTTGAATTTCCGGAACTGATTATTATGGAAACAGGCGGAATGAAAGGCAAGCGAAAAGAAATGGTCAAACAAGAAATTCATCAGCTTCTTGAAGAAGCCTTTTCTGTCAATGGAATCCATTCTGAATATGGCATGACAGAACTGCTCTCACAGGGCTATTCTTCAGGTCAGGGAATATTCCATCTCCCAAAATGGATGAAAATCTTAATTCGGGATACCAATGATCCATTAAGCCTGATTCCGTTGAATAAAACTGGTGGTATCAACGTAATCGACCTCGCCAATCGCTACTCCTGTTCATTTATAGCCACACAGGATTTAGGTAAAATATATGAGGATGGATCTTTTGAAATATTGGGACGTTTTGACGAAAGTGATATTCGTGGTTGTAATCTGTTGGTTCAGTAATGATCTGATATGACCAGCGCGGCATTTGCCAAACGGCTTGGTTCCCTCAAGGCAAATTGCCTATACCACAATAAAAAAACACCCGGACATACTGCACGGCCAGGTGTTTTTTTATTCGAATTACGATCCCTATTTCAGACTCGGATCTTCAAAGGTATTTCCCGAACGCATATCCCCTGACTCATAGCCCTTCTTAAACCATGCCATACGCTGAGCAGAAGTACCATGTGTAAATGATTCGGGAACCGCGTATCCCTGAGCTTCGGTCTGCAATTTGTCATCACCGACAGCTTCGGCAGCCTTCATCCCATCTAGAATATCATTGTAATCAATTTTTATATCCGTGAACTCGTTGAGGTAATGCGCCCATACGCCAGCATAAAAATCAGCTTGCAGTTCAGTCATAACGGAGATTTTATTGTTCTCTCGTTCGCTGAGCTTTCCTCGGGCCTGATTGGTCTTCGGTAATAAACCTACCAATTGCTGAATATGGTGCCCGACCTCATGCGCGATAACATAAGCCATGGCGAACTCCCCTTTTGCTCCAAATTTATCCGACAATTCTTTACTAAAACTCAAATCCAAGTAAATCTTCTGATCCCCCGGACAATAGAAAGGTCCGTAAGAAGCCTGCCCCATACCACAACCATCGGTCTCCGTACCGCCATCGTAAAAAACCAGAGTCGTTGGCGTATAATTCTTTTGCATCTGTTCTTTAAACAACTTGGCCCACACATCCTCCGTGCTCTGGAGCACGGTCAGCGAAAATTCGGTAAGCCTTTTTTCATCAGGATTTAACTCACGAGGTTGTCCGGATTGTTCGGTTTGCGCCCCCATGTTCTGAGCTTGCTGTAAGAGTTGCATGGGATCTCCACCCATCAAAAATCCAATAACCAAAACAATAATTCCACCAATTCCTCCTAAAGCAATTTTTCCTCCCCCCGACATTCCACGACGGTCCTCAAAATTACCACTTTGCTTGCCTCCTTGCCATTTCATAGTATTCCTATATTACAGTTAATAATCTTTTCTAATGTTGGTTAAACACAAATTCGGTACCAATGTTCTACATGGAGTAAATTTATTTGAAGAAAAAATTTACTCCACTTTACCTCATAGCTCGCATCATATAAATAAATTTACCAGCAAACAAATGAAAGCCATAAGCAAAAACAATGCTTTATAAGAGTAAAAACAGGAATTATTTCCCTAAGTCGTGATATTCGTCATTGTACATCAAAGCAAATTTGGCTAAGTTTGGGCTTTAAAAAAAACTGACATGAAATTAGAAGAACAATTACAAGCGAGGGCTGGCGGAAAATGTGAGCTGACAGGCGACGATGCCACTTTAATTGCCTACACATTACCACCGGAAATAGCATCAAATTTGGACAATACTTTACTGATTTCAGAAACATTGGTCAATCAGCTCAACAAAACGGAGCAACTAAATCCAGACGACTGGAAATTCCTTCCAAATGCGATGTGGTCGGAAAACCCATCGGTACAAATTGTTTGCTGGCGTATGTTAAACCGACTAAAAAATGAAGGCTGGGCGTCTGAAGCATTGGACATTCTATATTTAGATGACGAGACATTAGCTGAAGCTAAGAAAACCGGAGATCATGAAAATGACGGCTATGTTTCTTTTCATGAAGATAGCATCGGGCAACGACTGTTGGAGGGTGATACTGTTGTTCTGACAAAAACGCTTGACGTGAAAGGATCTTCTTTAAAAGCGACTTTAGGAACCGTAGTTAAGAATATTCGACTAGTAGCAGACAATATCGAACAAATTGAAGGAAAGATTGAGGGGCAAACAATCGTTATACTGACCAAATATCTCCGTAAACAAAATTAAACTAGATTTTTCGTCTAAATAATTAAGGCTTAAACTGGGATTCATTCCTGTTTAAGCCTTAATTATTTAGAGAGATAGCTGACACTATTGCGGATAATTCCGTACAAATTCAAAACGATAGTTTGGATGTTGTTTGAGACTATCGATCAAATCCGATAATAGCCGCTGTCCTTTTTTCGTTTGATACATATTGTCATGTGTTAATAGCACAACATTGTTTTTCGTATAAGAGGTACCTTTACGGAGCAAATTCTTCATTTGGGTATACAATTGATTCACCGATAGGTCCGGTTTCCCTGTAACACCATTTATCTTCCACTCACAGTCCCAACCAATTACTTTATAACCATTCTGGTGTAGTAACTCGGCTGTCGAAGCCCCACTTTTCAAATCAACCTTTTTACGGTCTCCGATATACCAGATATTTCGTCCCGGCAACCGAACTATTTTATGTGTTAATCCCAGCGATTGCTCAGCAAGTTCAAAATCTTCAAAAGCCGTCTGCGGATTCGAATAGAAAGTACTATACTTATTGTGCGCATGCCAGTAACTGTGGTTGTAACAATCCACTAAAGGATTATTCTTATAACGTTCTGTAAAACTGTGTAATTTTTTACTCATTTTATCATGATTGCCAATCAGAAAAGCATTAATTTTAATGCCTTTCGCTGTCGCAATGGAATCAAGGTGCTGGCTTCCATTCAGTGGACCATCGTCAAAAGTGAGATAAATATAACGTGGAGAAACAGTATCAGTCAACAATACCGTCGTATCTTTAGCCCCTTTGTAGTCCACATTTTCTTCCATTTTTGTAATGGTGTCTTTACGGAGGGAATCTACTTTACTTATCGAATCTTGCACAGCAAGCAAACTATCTTTTTTGGGCGGCATAGAGTCAACAGCTCCCACATTTTGCACCTTATTTGTCCCACTTTGATTGCAGGAGTAAAATCCCATAATAGATATACTTAACCCTCCCCATACAACAACCGAATTAACCACTTTTCTCATCACAAAAATTAACTTACACATTACAATTATTTCCCAAAGACTCAAATTCATCTAAAATAAACTGATCTCAGTCACTTGTAGCGCAAAATTAATATATTTTTCATTAATCAAGCTGTAATGTTATTTAATTTATTGTGCATGCACACTAAAAGCTTCATGATTCTGCAAGCACCCAAAGCTACGAAAGCAGACCGAATGTTATTTCTGGCCAGAAAAAAAGGAATCTATGTTTATATAGATTCCTTTTTTATCATGTTATTCAGATACTCGATTAATTTCTATGTCTTCCTCCATGACCGTTGCCACGCCCGTGGCCATTTCCATGTCCCTGGTTATTGCCACGTCCATGTCCATTTCCTCTATCGTATCGACGGCTTTCTCCCCATGAATGTTCGCGCCTTACACTACGTTCGCTGGCAAATGAATACCCACCACCATGATGATTATCTCGAATAGCGACTTGTCTTCCACGGTAGCCGCCATAACGGCTTCTATACCGATCGTGGTGATGCCAAGGTGTGCGATCGTTGATAACCACTTTATGAGCGCGATAAAAATCGTAATGTCTGTATCTTCTCGGCAAACTTGCCCTTCTTATCCAGCCGCCATTATCATAATAAACGTAACATCTCGCGGGTACATCGTAATACATATTGTATTCGGGAATATAATAATAGCGCGCGTAATCATAACCAGCTGGCCCCCAGCTAGGCTGACTCCCAATATTGACACTAATACTGACTTGCGCTTGTGCAGCTCCCGCTGTAAAAAGGCCTGCAATAACCGCCGCCGTATAAAACAATTTTTTCATAAGTAGCTCCTCCCTCTAGTTTGTAATTTCTTCTTTACAATACGACAACAAACAGTATGCAAAAGATTAATGTTCAAATGTTAATTTTTGTTAACACAACAATAAAAACCTCATTTTGAACAGGTTGAAAACCCTTATAATTCACAATAAAACCGCAAACTTTTTAATAGGATCAGTTGTTCAGATCATACAGACTTTAATGAACTAATCACAATGAGTATATATAACGTAGGAATATTGGTTGGTAGCTTACGAAAGGAATCTTACAACAAAAAAATTGCGCAGTTTATTCTTGAGCAAGAGGAATCTAAGTTTGGCTATCGCATAATCGATATCAGCGAGCTTCCCCTATATAATCAGGATTTTGACGATGTAGGAAATCCTCCTCCGAGCTATGTCCGATTTCGGAAAGAGGTCGCTTCTCTGGATGCTGTACTTTTTATTACTGCAGAGTATAATCGTTCTATTCCTGCAGTTTTAAAAAATGCGATTGACGTGGGTTCAAGACCCTATGGAAAAAATAAATGGGATGGCAAACCTGGCGCAATAATTTCTTCATCAACGGGAGTTTACGGTGGCTTTGGCGCCAACCACCATTTACGTCAATCACTGGTCTTCGTCAATATCTTAACGATGCAGCAACCAGAAGCTTATTTAGGCAATATAACAACATGTATTAGTCCCTCTGGGACAATTGAATCACAAAAAACCAAAGATTTTCTACGCAGCTTTAAAAATGCCTTTGAGCAATGGGCTGAGCGAATTATACATACAAAAGGACAGGATTAAATCCTGCCCTTTTGTATGTATAATCAAATTATTCTAGTCCTGTTCATCACTGACGTCATAGTTCCAATTCAGCAATTTTTCCTGCAAAATCCGCGAGATCTTATTGAAATAACGCTTTTGCTTATAGCCCATTACCCATTGTACGCCCTGTACAGCATTGGTACAGAAAATCTCATCCGCCCGTTTCATGATTTCGGGACTTATCTGTGCCTCAACCACCTCTATACCTTCATCCTGTGCCATGTCCATGACTACCCGGCGCATTACTCCTTCAATACATCCTTCGGATAACGCTGGTGTATAAAGTACCTTTTCATAATAGACAAAGATATTTGAAATCAAGGATTCACATAGATAACCTTCCTGATTTAGAATCAACACATCATCAAAAGCCATTTTCTTTTTATAGATGCCAGCCAACACGTAAATCTGCGCATTTAAAGATTTAATCTTTGAAAGATCGCTATACGGTTTTTTGAATTCATTGTACAGCCCTACAATCAAACCAACCTTTTTATCGCGAAGATTAGGTTCTATGCGCTGCACCTGCAAAACAAAACCAGGTTTATTACTCGTCGGACTATACAATCCACCACCAGATCTAAATACGATCAATCGGATGCGAACCTGTTGCCCCAACATATTATTTTTGCGAATTAATTCTTCGGATCTTGAACGAATAAAAAACTCATCGAAAAGATTGGCGTCATCCAAATGAATCAACTCCATACCTTTCTGTAAACGCTCAACATGAAAATTTAGAAAACGGATATCACCATCCTTATACAGCATCGTTTCAAATAATCCGTCCCCATAACGAAAACCTCTATTCTCAATGCTAAATATTTCCTGATCTTCCGGCACTACATTGCCATTGAAATTGATATAGTTTATTGGCATCTTAATTTTGTTCTAAATTTTAATCATTTTCTATAGCCATTGAATTTGCAGCATAAGCACGCCACTTTTCTAAAGCTAAACGAAAATCTTCTGGAAATGGTACCTCAAAATACATATTTTCTTTTGTAGAAGGATGGATAAATCCCAATACCTGCGCATGAAGTGCTTGTCGCGGCAGTAATGAAAAACAGTTATCCACAAACTGCTTGTACTTTGAAAACACGGTACCTTTTAAAATCTTATCTCCACCATACATTGCATCATTAAATAGCGGATGACCAATAGATTGCATATGCGTACGAATTTGGTGTGTACGCCCTGTTTCTAACTGACATTCTATTAAAGTAACATAGCCCAGTCGCTCCAAAACTCTGTAATGTGTCACCGACCAACGCCCTTTGTCTTCACCATCATACATGGCCATGATGCGTCTGTCTTTTAGATGACGTCCAATATAACCTGTAATGGTTCCGTCCTCTTTTAAATCACCCCAAACTAATGCAATATACTTACGGGTAATACTGTGATCGAAAAACTGTTTTGCCAAAAAGGCCATTGATTTTTCATTTTTAGCAATAACCAATAGTCCGGAAGTGTCTTTATCGATTCGATGTACTAAACCCGGGCGATCGGAGTTTCCTGGAAGCTGTGGCAACTGCTGTATATGATACGTCAATGCATTTACCAAGGTTCCCGTATAATTATTATATCCTGGATGCACGACCATGCCCGCCTCTTTATTCACAATCAGCACGTCGTCATCCTCGTATTTGATATCCAATGGAATGTTTTCTGGATAAACTTCATTATCCCGTGGTGGATCAGGTAGCACCAATGTAATCACATCATCAGGTCTAACCTTATAGCTCGCCTTGATCTCCTTACCGTTAACCATGACAGAACCTGCTTCAATAGCATGCTGAATTTTGCTCCGTGTCGCATTTTCAACCCTGTTCATCAGGTATTTGTCAATGCGGAGTAATGCTTGTCCCTTATCCACCTCAATACGTAGATGCTCAAATAATTCTTGTTCTTCCTGATCTTGCGATCCAATTTGTTCTGTCATGCTACAAAAATAAACCAAATGAAACAATTTTCGTTAAATTTGTTTTCATTTAATGTTATGTTGCCCTTCAAAATCCATAGCCCCGAAACTGAATTGTGCCTCCCAGCCTGGGAGAAGAAGCATATTAAAGTAACACTGAAGCGCGATGACCTCATACATCCCTTTATTTCAGGCAATAAATGGCGAAAATTAAAGTATAATCTGGAAGAAGCCCTGCAGCTTCAGAAAAATCATCTTGTTACATTTGGTGGAGCATGGAGCAACCATCTTTTAGCTACCGCTTGCGCCGGAGCTATCTTTAAGTTTAAAACAACCGCTTTTGTTCGAGGTGAAGAAGGGGTTAACAACCCTGTTTTAGCAATGTGCCGCCTTTTTGGGATGCAGCTCATTTACGTCGACCGCGAATCTTACCGAGATAAAGAAAATTTATACAACACCTATTTTGATCAGGATCCAACGACGTTCTATATACACGAGGGTGGTTACGGCATGCTGGGAGCAAAAGGTTGCTCCGAACTCGTTGATGAGCTCCAACATGAATACCAGCATATTTTTACGGCCTGTGGTACAGGAACAACCTTAGCTGGAATAGCCAACGCGATAGAAAAACGTGATCTATTTACCCGCGTACACGGCATACCTGTTTTAAAAAATGGAGGCTTTATTCAGGAGGAAGTCGATCAACTTTACCCCAACATCACCCCTCCTATTTTACATCTGGACTATCATTTTGGTGGTTATGCAAAATCCAATAACGACTTGCTCGCCTTTGTTCAGCATTTTATAGCTGCTACAGGAATCATGATCGAGCCCACCTATACCGGCAAATTACTTTATGCCGTAGATGATCTGATCAAAAAGGACTACTTTACCCCCGCGGATCAGGTACTCGTTATTCATACTGGCGGACTTACAGGCCTGCTTGGTATGTACGAACGTTTCAATTTTATTGATCTACATCAATAAATACGCTAGGACGCCGTACAGAGACATTTGATTGACATTTATTCAGCAATTATATCGTAAGTTTGACCAGATTTTAAAATAAAACATAGCGAAAACATGCGAAAATCATGATTTTCTAAAGGTAACAAGGAGGTCAGTATTGGGCAGTTTTGCCCCTATTCAACACCTCATAAATTAATGATATAAAGATGAAAATATTAGCATTTGCAGGAACAAGCAACAAAAACTCAATCAACAAAACGTTCGTCACAAGTACTTCCAAATACTACAAAGAAGCAGACGATATCATCGAATTGCTAGACTTAAACCATTTTGAAATGCCTATCTATTCTTACGACAAAGAAGTCGAGTTGGGCATTCCACAGTTGGCACATGACTTTGCTGCTAAAATGGATGCAGCAGATTTCCTTTTGATTTCTTTGGCCGAACACAATGGGTCATATACTACAGCTTACAAAAATATTGTTGACTGGGTCTCACGTATTCCTAACCGTAAATTATTCAATGGCAAACCTGTTTTCTTATTGGCTACTGCTCCTGGTCCAATGGGAGGTGCCACGGTATTGAACACCGCAGTAAACCGAATCACTTGGGATGGTGCCGACATATTAGACTCCTTCTCTCTTCCTGAATTCCACAAAAACTTTGAAGAAGGTAAAGGTATTGTCGATCCCACTTTAAGAAGCCAATTAGAAGCTAAAGTACGCAAAACAAAACGTGCACTTGCTGAAAAATTATCCGTACAAGGTTAACAAAAGATTAACAAATAATCATTGTGAATACCTCTTTTAATATGTAAATTGAAAACCTATTAAAAGAGGTTTTTTGATATGGCAAAAAAAATATTACTACTTGTAGGAGACTTTGTAGAAGATTACGAAGCAATGGTTCCATTTCAAGCAATGGGTTCAATAGGATTAACAGTAGATGCAATTGCTCCGGACCGCAAAAGCGGAGATGTAGTCCCCACAGCAGTGCATGATTTCACTGGTGACCAGACTTATAAAGAACTGCGCGGACACAATTTCGCAATCAATAAAGATTTCGACCAGGTCAATGTCGAAGATTATGATGGTTTATATATTGCGGGAGGACGATCGGCAGAATATATTCGACTCAACAAACGTGTTTTGGAGATTACGAAGCACTTCTTTGAGCAAAACAAACCTGTCGCGGCAATATGCCATGGTATCCAAGTATTGACAGCTGCAAAGGTACTCGCAGGTCGGACATTGACAGCCTATGTTGCTGTAGGTCCCGACATCGAACTAGCGGGCGGCACATGGAAAAATATCCCTGCGGATCAAGCTGTCGTAGACGGCAATTTGGTTACCTCTCCTGCTTGGCCAGGACACCAAGCAATTTTAAAAGAGTTTTACAAATTATTAGGTATAACAATTACAATTTAAATATTTTTAATGAAGAAGAATAAAAGGCTATGGCTTTTGGTCATACCGATTTTAGTGCTGTTGGGTTTTATTTTAAAAGATAGTTTCAATCAGAAAAGTATTGAAGATCTACCGGGAGGTTTTAAGGAAGCCGCTTTCGTAAGAAATGAACAAAATAAAGGTGGTATTATACGCATTTATGCCGTTACAGTAGGCGACTTGTTGAATGCAGATTACTCAGCCTGTCTTGATTTGATGCCTGTTAATGATTACGGAAGTACAACAACTGTGTATTTCTTTGATCGCAGCGCTCCTTATCCGACAAGCTTGTCAATTGACACACCACATTTTGACACAACGAAATACAAAGCTATTCAGATTTCCAAAAAGTACGGAAAGAAGAAATAAACGAAACCAAACATAATGACATATCCCTCAAAGTCTAAATAGACCTTTGGGGGATTTTTTTTGCCATGAAAGAATTTGTATTAACATGAGCGCTGAGATACATAAACAAAAAATAACTTAATAATTCTTTAACACGAAAAAGTTCGTTTATCACCCCTAGAGCTATAGTTTTGCTTTTTAAATTTACGTATATTTAGTTATGGCGAAAAAATTCATCCCGAGAGACGTTAGCTGGTTGAGCTTTAATGGCAGAGTATTACAGGAAGCAGCGGACGAGACTGTCCCTTTACCCCTAAGAATCAAATTTTTAGGTATATTTTCCAATAACCTCGATGAATTTTTCCGTGTACGTGTTGCAGGTCTAAAACGGGCTATAGACCTGAAAGACAAAAGTGCCAACCAATCCTTCTACGAAGACCCACAGCTCATCTTAGAAGAGCTCAATATCCGGGTAATCAAGCAGCAAAAGAAATTTGACAGTACGTGGAATCGTATCCAAAAAGATATGGCCAAACAGAATGTCTATATCAAGACTAGTGAAGAACTCAATCCCGAACAACAAAAGTTTGTGAGCGACTATTATCAGGATGAGGTGGAATCGAACGTCATTCCTTTGATATTGGACGATATACGACCTATGCCCTATATTCGGGATAAGAGCCTCTACTTGGGTATTGCGATGGGAAAACAGGAATGGCAGTATGAAACCAAATTTGCACTTATCGAAATCCCGACCAGTCAAAATGGACGCTTCGTACAATTACCTTCGCCAAAAGATGAAAAGCATATTATACTTTTGGAGGATGTTATCAAGTTTAATCTTCCATTAATATTTTCCTACTTCGGTTTTGATGTATTCAATGCACATGTCTTTAAAGTAACAAAAGATGCCGAATTTGACATTGACAATGATATCAACACGACGCTGGTTGAGAAGATAAGCAAAGGGGTAAAAAACAGAAGAAAAGGTAAACCTACCCGATTTATTTTTGATCAAGAGATGGACCATAAATTGGTAGAATTCCTGATCAAGAAACTTAACCTTTCAAAAAAAGACAGTATTATTCCAGGGCAAAAAATACATAATTTTAAACACTTTATGGATTTCCCAAATGTGTTTAAATCCTACAATCAACCTTTGGAACGGACCTCTTTTCCGCATCCTTATTTTCAGAATTACGAACGTGTAACGGATACCGTATTGAAAAAAGATGTACTTCTCTCCTTTCCATACCATGAATTTAGACCGATCATTGATCTTCTTCGGGAAGCAGCAATGGATCCAGATGTAAAAACGATCCAGATTACGGCATACCGCTTAGCTTCGAATTCAAAGATTGCAAATGCCTTGATTAATGCAGCCCGCAATGGAAAGGAAGTCACCGTAATGCTTGAACTTCGCGCAAGATTTGATGAAGAAAACAATTTGGACTGGAAAGAGAAACTCGAATTGGAAGGCATTAAAGTGTTGACCGGTATACCAAATAAAAAGGTCCATGCAAAACTATGTGTGATAAAAAAACGTATTGGGATGAAAACGATCCAATATGGTTTTGTCAGCACCGGAAATATCAACGAAAAAACAGCGAAATTATACGGTGATTATTGTCTCTTAACGAGTAATAGGGATGTTATTGCCGATATAAATAAGGTTTTCAATTACCTGAGACGTCCTAAATCAAATCCGGCTGAAATTATCAAAAATTGCAAAAGTCTTTTGATATGCCCAACAGATATGCGTAGAGAACTTCTACACTATATCGACCAGGAAATTACAGAAGCAAAGGCTGGTCGAAAAGCATACATCATTGTCAAGGTAAATTCACTGAGTGATAAAGAAATGATTAAAAAGCTCTATGATGCCGCAACAGCTGGTGTCAAAATAGATCTTATCATCCGGGGAATCTACTGTGCAACAAATCAAAAAACGTTTAAATTGCAAATGAATGCCATTTCAATCGTAGATGAATATTTAGAACATGCCCGTGTGATGTATTTCTACAACGCTGGTAGAGAGCAGCTATTTATTTCCTCTGCTGACTGGATGACAAGAAATTTGGATCATCGTATTGAAGCAGCAGTCAAAATAACGAGCAAAAAAATCAAGGAAGATTTAAAAGAAATGCTTCAAATACAGCTCAATGATAATGTCAAAGCGCGCATACTCAACAATTCGCTTAGCAATCATTACGTTGAGAATAAAAAGGTACCATGTCGTTCACAGATTGAAATATACAATTACCTGAAAAAAAAATTAGCTGATCATTAGCGACCTGTCTATCAATAGGCGCGCAAATTGATCAATAAACCGAACTGGGCTTTATACCTATTGATACAGACGAGAATCACCGTTTTTATTATATTAATTAAGACACAAGTTGTATCTTCATTCCATGAAATTCAACTTGTGTCTTACATTTGGCTTAAGCCTTCTCACACTTTGCCTCAGTGCGCAGGAAAAAAACATGCCATCAGATTTTGTATACGTCAAGGACATTATTCCTACGATAAGCTTAGAAATGCGTTATTTCGGAAGCCACAACTTCACTGGAAGGCCAATCCGAGGTTATGAGAAACCTGTCGCCATTTTAACTAAGCGCGCTGCATTAGCACTTCAGCAAGTGGAGATCCATTTAAATAAAAAAGGCATGGGACTGAAAATATTCGATGCCTACCGTCCGCAACGCGCTGTTGACAATTTCAAGTCATGGTCTTTAAAAACCGACGATACCATTGCAAAAAGAGAATTTTATCCACTTCTCGATAAGAAGAATTTGTTTAATTTAGGTTTTATTGCTTCCAAATCAGGTCATAGTCGCGGTAGTACAGTAGATCTTACGCTTATCAGCCTGAAGGATCAAAAAGAAATTGATATGGGCGGGTCTTTTGATTTTTTCGGAGCAGTATCTCATCATCAATATGCGAATCTGTCAGCCCAACAAAAAGAAAACCGAAAGATTTTAAAAGAAGCGATGGCTAAGTTTGGCTTCAAAGCTTACGATAAGGAATGGTGGCACTACACCCTGCAAGATGAACCCTATCGTAAAACCTATTTTGATTTTATCGTAAAATAAACATGTCTGTACAGGAAATACCATTCGAAAATAAGGGCTTTTATGTCTTTCATTTTAAAGGCAACAAATCAAAACCCGTTTTTAGTTCCGAGCAGCAGCACATTTTAACAAAAAGCGAGCTCTATTCACTTTGTTTAATAAAAAAGGGCGAGACTTCCTTTGTTATTAATAACGAAAGGATACAGGTCGCTCAAAATCACCTGCTGCTAACCAATCCGTCTTCGAGGGTAAATGGCTCTTCGGTCTCTAAATCTTGGGATTGTGAGGTATACTTGATTTTCTTTACGCTGGATTTTAGCTTCAAACTGGATTTTCAAGAAGATTTCTTCGAGGTCACCAAAAAGTCTCTTGCCTTAAATGACAGCTACATCTGGTCGCTATCCAACCAAGATTCGACCAACTTATCTAACTTATTTAAACAGTTTATTCATTACGATCGACAAGAGGCTAGCTATCTCTTCAAAAATCAGATTATAAAGTCATTAACGGAAATATTGTTTTGTGAGATAGCCCGTCTAGGAAGCCAAAATATGCGAAATACACCCGCTGTTCCCTCCCGGAAA
Organism: Sphingobacterium sp.; assembly: GCA_031286695.1. GTDB lineage: Bacteria > Bacteroidota > Bacteroidia > Sphingobacteriales > Sphingobacteriaceae > Sphingobacterium. Next base: position 811,319 of record JAITTY010000005.1, read on the forward strand.
AGGGAGATCCTGGCCAATTTCCATCTACTATTAAAAAAGTCATTCCATAAAGAACATATGGTGCAATTTTATGCAATGCAACTTGGCATCACGGCAAAGCACCTTTCGGTAATTACCAAGGAGCTTACAGGAAAATCAGCAATAGAACTTATTCAGAATGTTTTAGTAGAAGAAGCAAAATCCTTGCTCTGCCAGGGGCTTTCAATACGGGAAATTGCGATGAAATTGCATTTCTCGGATCAGTCTTTTTTCGGTAAATTCTTTAAGCGAAATGTTGGAATCTCGCCTAAAGAATTTCGTCAGAATCTTTATTTAAACAAAGTCGATTAAGTCAAAGATACTTGTAAATTGCTGGTCTGCAGCTGAAGTATCTTGCAATTTATCCTCGCCCCAAGTCTGCCCTTTCAACCATAAGGTCTGGCAGCCAACAGCTTTAGCGGGTACCATATCTTTACTATAGGAATCACCCACAACCAATACCTCTTGCGCAGGAAGACCTATTTTAGTCACACCTAAAGCATAAATTGCAGGATCAGGTTTGCGTACACCGACTACGGCCGACTCCACAACAGACTGAAAATAGGAAAGAATTCCAAAATCAGCGAGAACAGATTTCAGGTTACCGTAAAAATTGGAAACCATGACAATCGGATAGTTTTCACTTAGCGAAGTTAATAGAGGTTTTACCTGTTCAACTGTATTCTTCGCCAGTGAATAGCCATCAAAGGCTATTTTATGAGCTAATGTTCTATCCAATTCATAACCGGCAGCAATAAGATATTCAAATTGTACGTTAAGCTTTGCTTCAAGTACCTCTAAAAAATTGAAGTCCGGCTTAATAATAGGCTGTAGAGCCATTTGACGTTCAGCGTAAGCATAAGCTTCCTGAAAAGCATTCAAATTTACAGGGACCTGATATTTTTCATAACCTGACCAGATAACAGCTCCCCAATGGCCACCATTGGTATCCAAGGTACCGCCATAATCAAAAATAATCCCTTTAATGTTAAACTTATCCATGTTATTTCTTTTTTACTAAACTCATCCAGCCTAAACCGATCATAATCCAGACGATTTCCCGAATTCGCGTAACAACTCCCATAAAAATACCGACTTTTGCTGGCAATCCTATACTCATCACAGCCATAGCTAATCCACCTTCCCGTGTTCCCAATTGCATTGGAAAGAAAAAAACGAGATTGGCAAATAAGGAAGATCCTGAGCTAATAATCATGGCATCGATAAAGTCAATATTGATATCTAAGGCCAAACCAATAAAATAAATCTCAAAACAGCCAACAACACGTGCTACAAATTCCCAAAAAAGGGCCGTGTAGAAACGATCCCTGCGATTTTGAAAGAGATTTTTCACCTGCTGATCCACGTCATTCAACGTTTCATACTTAGACTCTAATAAATTACCGATTTTCTTACCTACAAAAGGTAGTTTAGACAAAGCTTTCAATAGTGAAACTGTAATTCCCTTCTTATAAAACTTTGTAAATAGCCAAGTACAAATAATGGCCATCACAAAAATCACAGCACAAGCCACATCCACCATAGTGCTTGCGGGGACAAACCAAAGAATGAGAAAAACAGAAGCGACCCAAAATAAAATATGCGACAAAATGTGCATCACGCCATATAACAATACGGAAGAACCGGCCTTCGAACCGCCGACATAGTTCTTTAACTCCATAATACGGTAGGGCTCCCCTCCCAATGCGACAAATGGCGTAATATAATTGATGGCATAACCAGATATTGTCAATTGCAATACCTTCCAAAATGGCACATTCGTCTGTGGCAATTGCGGCTCCTGAATAATTGCCTTAAATGCCATTGCATTCATCCAGTAAAGCACTGCCCAGCTGCCAAGTACAGGCAAAAACCACCAGCCAATCTTTTCGAGGTTGTTCCAAATCTCATCAATGCCCATTGCATGAATCATATAAGCTAGTGTGCCTATACCAATCAGCATAAAGAGTACTTTATAGATCTTACTACCCATAGGTTGGATCGTTTGTTAATTTATCAACAAAATAGCCACTTACTTTTTCTTGCCGGTTACACATATAAATCAAAATCGGATTTAGGACAAACATATCAAAGAAAAAGTAAATCCAAGGCTGACCTATAAATAACCAAATAAATAGAAAAATAACCCGTGTATTGAACTGTACAATATTTGTATACTTCATCAGTGGTTTATTCTGTGCCCTAAAGTCTACCATCAACTGCTTTGGCAGTTCATCTTTATAACGACCTTTAACAATATGCAGCAGTTTTTGCAGTTTTGGAGATAGCTTTTCTTGGTTGCGCGTATAGCCCATATAGCCATTCAACACAAATTTGCTAAAAAAATTCTTACGCCAGGACAAGGCATCATAGTCAGCTTTCAAGTCACGTGTATTATCTAATTCACTTCCCGCTTTCCCTTTTATAAAATATAAATGGACATTACGGTAATAATCAGCCATTGCCGACTGAATCATATGCGATACACCCGCAAGCACACAAAATACCCATAGCCATTGTGGCCATCCTTCATTAATACTGCGCAAACAGATCGCAATATGAATAGATGCGAACCAAAAATCCCCCGCAAATCCATCTAAGATACGGCCAAAACGACTTTTATTATCTGTCATCCGCGCCAACTGCCCGTCGGCACTATCCAAAGAGTTGGCAAACACCAATAGAAGCATGCCGATGACGTTAATCCACAACGCCGGGTAATAGAATAAAATACCCGCCGCAACGCCAAAGAAAATACTAATAATCGTCACTGCATTTGGCGTAATACCGATTTTAGCACAGACTTGCGCGATGCGATAACCTATAGGCCGGTAAAACCAAATATCAATTCGCTCTTCTGTATCATTAGATTTTAAAGATTGTTCGAATGCACTCAAATTCTCTTCTTCGATTACATTAACTTGTTCTTTCTGCATTGTGGTTCTTTTCAGTAAATTTATGGTAAACCATTTGAGCAATGGCCTCAGCAGCCTCTGCCCGACATGGCGCAAAACTTGGCCAGTCGTTTAAGTCAATAATATGGAAGTCTCCATTTGCATCAATAATCACATCACCGCCGTAGATATGTACATCCAGAACTTCTGCAGCACGATTGGCGACTTTTTTGAGATTGTCGAGGTCGAAAGGAAAATGTACTACCTCATCATTAATTTGTTCATACAAATCATATTTGTGATGATTATGTTCATAAGGGTAGAAATAAAAGAAGAAATCCGTTCCCCGAACCGCATAAAACTTCAGAAGGTCACCGGCAAGATGTTCAGAAATAACAGCTTCTTTAATCCCGCGAAGCGCGTATTCATTCAAGATATGCTGTGCTTCTTTCAGACTGGCAGCAAACGTAACGTCTTCCTTATGAATAGCATGGAAATCACCGCGTTTGATCCATACCCCCTTCCCTTTCAGTTTCTCAAAAATAGATTGAATATCGGCAACTGTAGAGATCACAATACTTTTGGGATAAGGAACACCGCCTTCCAAAAGCTTAAGTGTCATATTTTTCCGAAAGCAATTTTCGATTCCAAAACCGGAATTCAAAACATTGATCCCATTATTTTGAAGAGATTGTAACTTTTTAACCAAAGTCTTTGTTCTCCCCATCGTCAGAATATTTTCCTGCTTTATAGATGTAGAAGACAAAAATTCATCTTCATTACACACTTCGACCGATGCACCTTTTTCGGTCAGTTTTAAAACTACTTCATTAAATATAGCGGCATCATTCCCCACATGATTGGGTGAAAAGCGATTTTTTCGAGTTACGCCTAAAATAGAAATCATTTCGCTCATTTTACTAACTAACTTCCTCACTCAAAAATTGTTCTGCAACCGCACGATCTTTTAGATGATCAATATCGACGACTTTTTCAAAAACAAATGCTTCTACTTGTAAATCGTTTTCTAATAAAGCGCGCTGAAAGTTACGCATTCTCGAATTTCCAGCTTCAACGGAGCTTAACGCACAGTCCATCGCCGCTTGGCGAAAGCAATAAATTCCCCCGGAAACATATTTCGTTTCTGCAGTTGCCGTATCCAAAAATGCTTCCACACGAAGCTGTGAATCTGTGTTCACGTAGAGTGGGCTTTCATCATCGACAAAAGGCGTGATTGCCATAAAAGCGTCTGCATTTTTGTTTTGATGAAAAGCATCTAAATAGGCATGAAATTCATGTGGCCTAAAAACCGTATCTGTTGTCGTAAGACAGCAGGACGACCAATCGGGGTTGTTTTTAACAAGCAAAGCAAAACTATGCAATGAACTTGCAGTATCTTCCTCGATAAGCACAATAGGTAATTCAAACGTTGTTTTTTCCAAAAACAATTTCAGTTCCGGAGATTGTTTATTGATGATAACATGAACTCTTTGCGCCCCTTCTTTAACAAACACGCGAATCAATCGTTCAATTAATGGAACTCCATGTAATGGTAGCAAGGGTTTCGGTAAATTGAACCCCTCTTTTCGCAATCGAGAACCTTCTCCCGCCGCTATAATTGCAAATTCCATTTCTTTTAATTGCAAAATAAAATCATTTATAAAAAAAGCAAAACCCCCGTCACTATCTCAGCGTTCGTAAGCGCAAAAGTCTACAGAGGGTTAAATCACAAATCCTCAAGATCTTTACGATCTTGAAGAAAAAGGGGAAAAACTGTTTTTAAACAATTGTTTCCCCTCTCTTATTAAGGTAGTTTATTGAATACTATCTACAAGCTCCTGGTAATAATCCAATCCCAAATGTGTGATTAAATCTTCACCCATAATGTGGCGCAATGTATTTTGCAATTTCATCAATTGTTTGAAGATATCGTGTTCAGGAGGCAATCCCGGAGCAGTTTGAGGCGATTTCAAGTAAAATGACAACCACTCTTGAATACCTGACATACCTGCACGTTGCGCCAAATCAATAAACAAAGCTAAATCCAAAGCAACTGGAGCCGCTAAAATTGAATCGCGACACAAGAAATTGATTTTGATCTGCATTTTGTAGCCCAACCAACCGAAGATATCGATGTTGTCCCAAGATTCTTTATTATCACCGTGTGGCGGGTAATAGTTGATACGTACTTTATGGTAAAGGTCACCATATAACTCAGGGTTCTTTTTCGCATCTAAAATTTCTTCCAATACCGATAGTTTAGATACTTCTTTTGTTTTGAAATTTTCAGGATCATCCAATACTAATCCATCACGGTTACCTAAGATATTCGTCGAAAACCAACCTTCAACACCCAAAGCTCTTGCTTGAAGACCTGGTGCTACAATTGTTTTCATCAACGTTTGACCTGTTTTAAAGTCTTTACCCGCGATTGCTACACCGTTTTCATGCGCCAACTCAACAATAGCTGGAACGTCACAGGTTAAATTGGGTGCACCATTTACATACGGCGCTCCTTCTTTCAATGCCGCATAACAATAGATCATACTCGGTGGAATACGTTGATCGTCATTATCCAAAGCCTCCTCTAATTTAGCTAATGTTGAAAAAGCTTCGTTGGTCTCAATATAACGCTCAGTAGATCCACACCATACCAATACAACACGGTCTAATCCGTTTTTCTCTTTAAATTCACGAATATCACGTTGTACAGCATCTGCCAATTCACGGCGAGTTTTTTCAGATTTGATGTGCGTTCCGTCCAAATTTTTCACAAAATTACGGTCAAACACAGCTTTCATTGGTTGGATTGCCTCCAATTCAGCTTTAACAGCATCCAATTGACCTTGCTCCAATACCTGCGCTTTTGATGCAGCCTCATATACGTTATCTTCGTATACGTCCCATCCACCAAAAACTACATCTTCCAATTTTGCTAAAGGGACGAAATCTTTAATTAATGGATTTCTGTTCTCAGTGCGTTTACCCAGACGGATTCTGCTCAATTGAGAAACAGATCCGATTGGTTTTGAAAAACCTTTGTTTATAGATGCCACACCAGCGATTAATGTTGTAGCCACAGCACCTAATCCCGGAATAAGAATACCCAATTTTCCATTGGCATCTTTCACTTGTTGTCCCATATTAATTCTATATACTTAAATTGTTATTTAATTGATGTATTATGATAAAATAATTCTTAAAATTAGCTTAAAAAAACATATTTCATACCACCCATCACTTAATTTATAAAATCGTGACAAATACCGATACAAACTCCATTCGAAACCTAAAGAAATAATCCGAAAATGAATTATTACTTAGTGTTCTACTACTCCATCTGACTGAAATTTAACGTTTTTAGCTAAAGTTGTTAACCTCAAAAATAATTCTCCTTAATTTTACTCAATATATCAAGATTCGAAAACTAATCCAAATTCAATCTAAAAAAAGTTCTTCTTTCTCAAAAATTGGTCGATTTTTCTTTTTCTATTCGCTATAAATATGACAATAAAATTGGAAAATGGTTTTAGTAGCGCTAACTTTAGCCTAAAATCTAAATGCAAGCAATGAATCTATAGTTAGGTTTACATGTCAACATCTCTTGATCTGCGCACTGTCGATGGACAAATGGTCTGCCTCGCGATAACGCGATGATAAATTTAACGGTATCGCATATAGTCTAAGGTACATAAGCATATCCATAGCATTGCAAAAAACGAAACCAAGTGTAAAGGATAATTTTACACCAAAGAATGTACTGAACAAATAATTATCTGAATGAAAAATACAATTTCGTGCCTAACTTTGGCGCTTTTAAGCGCAAGCCAGTTACATGCTCAAACAGCTGCCGACTCGGCTTATGTTAGAGATCATTATGAAAAGACCGAAGTAGCAATCCCCATGAGAGATGGGAAAAAATTATTTACTGCGATCTACAGTCCAAAAGACAAATCCAAGAAATATCCAGTTTTGCTCAATAGAACGCCCTACACTGTTTCTCCTTACGGGCAAAACGAATACAAAAAAAGCTTGGGAAACTTCCCCCAAATGATGCGTGAAGGCTATATTTTCGTTTATCAGGATGTCCGTGGCAAGTGGATGAGCGAGGGTGATTTTGAAGATATACGTCCGACCACGTACAGCAAAGATAAAAAAGCAATCGATGAAAGTACGGATACCTATGATGCGCTTGAATGGTTACAGAAAAATCTCAAAAACTATAATGGCAAAGCTGGGCTCTATGGGATTTCCTATCCAGGCTTCTATTCTACCGTCGGATTGGTCAAAACACATCCGAGCTTGAAGGCAGTCTCCCCACAGGCTCCCGTAACAGACTGGTTTATCGGCGACGACTTCCACCATAATGGCGTATTGTTTCTTCAGGATGCATTTACATTCATGTCAACCTTTGGTGTCCCACGTCCAAAACCCATCACACCAGATCAATTTAAGGGCAAAATTCAGATCAAAGAAGCCGATAAATATAACTTTTTTGCAGAAGCAGGAACAGCGCGGGAACTCAAAGAAAAGTATTTTGGTGACTCCGTACAATTTTGGAATGACCTGTTTAAACATCCCGACTATGATGATTTTTGGAAATCGCGTGTGATCACCAATTCTTTACAGGAGGTAAAACCAGCTGTGATGGTGGTTGGTGGTTTCTTTGACGCGGAAGATGCTTATGGAACATTTAAGACCTACCAATCGATTGAGGATAAAAGCAAAAAAAACAACTCGATTTTAGTGGCAGGACCTTGGTATCATGGTGGCTGGGTTCGTGCAGAAGGAAACTATTTAGGTGATATCCAATTTGAGAAAAAAACCAGTGTTACCTATCAGGAACAATTTGAACAACCGTTTTTCAAATATTACCTAAAAGATGAAGGGAACTTTGCACCATCAGAAGCGAACATTTTTGTCTCAGGAAGCAACGAATGGAAACATTTCGAACAATGGCCACCAAAAAATGTAGAGACAACAAAACTATACTTCCAACCTCAGGGGAAACTTGGATTTGACAAAGTTCAACGTACAGATTCCTGGGATGAATATGTAACAGACCCTAATAAACCTGTTCCGCATCAAGGTGGGTTAATTCAAAACCGAACACGTGAGTATATGGTAGATGATCAACGTTTCGCAGCTAGTCGCCCTGATGTTATGGTTTATCAAACGGAACCGTTGACGGAGGACCTGACTATAGTAGGTCCAATCAAAAATTTCCTTAAGGTTTCTTCAACAGGTACGGATGCAGATTATGTTGTCAAACTGATTGATGTTTACCCTAACGATGCAGCAAGTTATCAAGGAAAAACAATGGCTGGATATCAAATGATGGTACGTGGTGAGATCATGGCCGGGAAATATCGAAATGGTTTTGAAAAAGCACAGGCCTTGACTCCAGGAATGGTCGAAAAAGTGAATTTTGAAATGCCAGATGTTGCGCATACCTTCAAAAAAGGACATCGCATTATGGTTCAGGTACAAAACTCATGGTTTCCGCTGGCGGAACGAAATCCGCAGGTATTTTTAGCGCCTTACACAGCTACCAAAGCTGATTTCCGTAAAGCTACCCAACGTATTTTTCACGATGTGAACAATGCCACATACATCGAATTTTCTGTTCTCAAAGATTAACGGCTAAATTTGAATACTAACACCTAAGAGCCAGTTGAATAAGGCTACATCAGCTAAACACCTATGCCTGATGTAGCCTTATCTTTAATCTTCCGCTACATACTTATCTTCCCCGGCCTTCCATCCCGCAAACAATAAAAGTAAGATACTTCCCCCTAAAAAATAGAACGAGTAATTCCAGGTAGTATCTATTTCGTGCAGCTTACCAAATACCGGCGGACCAAAAGCCGCAATCAGATAACCGACAGACTGGGCCATGCCCGATATTTTAATTGCATTCACCGTAGATCTGGCCCGCAGGGTAAAGAAAAGAATAGACAAACTGAAAGACAGTCCATTGGAAAGTCCCAACAATATAGCGGCAACATAAATTCCCTGAAGTTTGTAATGCCAAAATATAAAGATACTTCCAAGCATGCCTACCGCAACAGCAGTTGCCATAAGACGTTGATCCTTCATCCGATGTGCCAAAATAGGTCCAATAAACATAATGGGAATCATGGCAATTTGGATCAAAAACAGCAACCAGCCTGTATCCTCCGCTGGCATGCCATAATCCACCAATACTTTGGGCAACCAAGAAATCAAGCTGTAGTAAATTAAGGACTGAATACCCATAAATAGGCTGATATACCAGGCCAATCTTGACCTAAAGATATGCCCGATTCCACTTGTCGCTTGTCTATTTTCAGTAATACCCCGTGCTTTCTTTTGGCTTAAAGCATCAAAGAAAACACCAATAAGGGATAACAAGGCTAAAATCACCCAAACACCCAAAGAACCCTGCCACCCAAGACCAGTCCATTCGCCCAATCGTAAACTAAAACCCGAAGCAAAAGCTGCTGTCAGATTCATAGCTACTGCAAAAATGCCTGTCATCAGTCCAATTTGCTTTGGAAAATTGGTTTTTATATAACCGGGTGTAACGACATTGCCCACACAGATCCCAAGTCCAATTAAAAAAGATCCTACAAACAGCGTTGGCATATTGCCCCAGACCCGAAGCACAATCCCTACACTCAATGCCATTAAACCGAGCAATAAAAAACGATGCATGCCCAGCATATGTGAATATCGACTTACGGCTACGGAACAGCTCGCAAACATAAAAAGGGGAATTGCCGTCAGTAGACTGCTTTGAAAACTATTTAATTGTAAATCTTCACTGATTTGCACCAGTACAGGGCCAACGGCTGTAATTGGCGATCGCAGATTGGTTGAGACTAAAACAACAACCAATATGGATAACCAGGTCCAAGAAACAGCTGTAGATACTTTTATATTTTCTTTCATAATAAAACCGCGTGATACATTTAATGATCGCTTACAAAGATATACCTGGAATTTTAATTAAATTTGCCATTAATTTAATTTAAAACGACATGCATCATACCAATCATACGTTGACAATTGAACGCATCCAGAAATCAACCTTTGTCTGGTTTGAAGAAAACTGGATACACGACGACGAGTTACACAGTCATCGGAAAGGTCAGTTGATTTATGTCGAGCAAGGTTTTCAATACCTTACCGTCGCAGGAAAAATGTACCTACTCCCCCAAAATCACGTTGCTTGGATTCCCTCAGGTGCATTACATAAGACCAACTCCCACTCGGAACGCATCAAGCTTATGGTCCTATTTTTTGATACTCCACAATCTGACGGCTCACAAGACCATTTGTTTTTCAATCAGGTACAGATATTTTCTGCGCCAAAAGTATTACGGGAAATGATTTTGTATTGTGAAAAATGGTCGAAATTGATTGAAGAAAATCAACAGGAGAAAGTATTTCTAGGCGCATTGCTAAATGAGCTCCCCTATTTTGGCACACAATTACTCCAACTTGGGATCACCCTTCCTCAGGAAAATAGACTTCAAACCGTCTTGAACCATCTTCACGATCATTATACAGAGGCCATCACGATGGATGAGATCGCCATGTTGTCCAATCTTTCGCTCCGAACTATTGAGCGCCTTTTTAAAAAGGAAACCGGAATGACACTTGCAAAATATCAGCAGTTACTCCGCATTATCAAGAGTTTGGAACTTCTTAGCACAAAAGAATTCACCATCTCCCAAATCGCGTATAGAGTCGGTTATAAAAGCGTACAAGCGTTCACCAATAGCTTTTATGCGGTGATGAAATATAGACCTTCGAGCTTCATGATAGACTAGTTTTCGCACAGCTACAGGTATTTTGTAGCTATTCAGCTACAAAATATAAGGCATTTAAAAAAAATAACAACGAATAGTTGCACGGGTGTAATATTTACACTATCTTTGTATCATCATAATTTAGGTTTATAATTGGTTATTTAAGGTTTTCATTCTCCCCGTTTGAAAACCTTTTTTTATTTATTTTCACCGTCTCTCAAATCATTTCACTGCTCCGCAAACACAATTATTTCCCCCTTAGGCCCAAACAAAAGCAGCTGATCGCATGTTCTCAAAAAATAGCGTTCAAATTAATTCTCAAAAAATTCAAGATATTCTTTAACAATACTGTATTTTTAACGAATATATTCGAATGAGAAAGGTCACGCGAATAGAAAAGAGTTCAAATATTGAAAAAATAATCTAAACATATATGGCAGAACATGGGGATTTGCAAATCGCAATACTAATCGATGCGGATAATGTATCTTATCGAAAGATCGAAGAGATTTTGAATGAAGTCAAAAGATATGGAATTCCGACCATCAAACGCATCTACGGAGACTGGACCAACCCATATGTTGAAAAATGGAAGGATAAACTTCTTACCCACGCGATTACCCCCATACAACAATACAGTTATACCCAAGGCAAAAATTCTACTGACTCGGCATTAATTATTGACGCCATGGATATTCTGCATTCGGACAGAGTCGACGGATTTTGTATTGTATCGAGCGACAGCGACTTCACCCGCTTGGCCACCCGCCTCCGGGAATCAGGCAAGCTCGTAATCGGTATAGGTGAGAAAAAGACACCTAAACCTTTTATCGCCTCCTGTGACAAGTTCATCTATGTCGAAATTTTTGAAAAAAATCAAAAGAAAGAAACGGTCGCAAAGAAAAAGCAACAAAATCAACCCAAACCTGCTCCAGTTGACAATCCAACAAGTATTGCCGTATTAGACGAGGAGACTTTGGAACTTTTAAAGGACACTGTCGATGATACTGCAGATGAAAATGGCTGGGCGTTCTTAGGTGAGATCGGAAGTCTTTTCAATAAAAGGAAACCTGATTTTGATGCGCGAAATTACGGATACGACAAGATGTCCCACCTTTTTAAAGCCTACAAGGAAGATTTTGAAATTGAGGAACGAAACACCGACAAATCGCGCATAAAACACTACTACATCCGCAATATCATTAAACGGCCTTTAGCAATGGCCAGCCCGGCTACAGCAGCGGAAACCGAACACAAAAACCTTGCTACTCCTACTCCTTCCGTACCGCCTACAGAAACTGCGGGAAAAACTGCAAATCAAAACAATAGAAAGAAAGGGCGCCAAGAGAAGAAACGTCAGGATAAAACAAGTTCTGAACCGATACAAAATGAAGCTCCAAAAGTCCAGGAAATTCAGGAGCAAAAAACAGAAACGGCAACCCCTACAGCTGACACTCCGCCCACGAACATGTTGTTTCCTTCTGAAGGCAACAAGATCACTGCAGATGACGTAAAAAAATCGCAAATAAGGATTACGAAAGAATTTAAACCCCTATTCCCAACCAAATCCCAAAAATTAAGGATTATGATCAATGCTGGAGAATATGAATGTAATTTTACCTATCGCGGCAGAGGATTTCATATACTTAAATTAGGAAAAGAAGCGGCGACCAAACTTGGTCTTTCCGAGGGGATACAAATACAACTAGTCAAACTGAACGAGGTTAGCTTTAGCCTTCAAAATAAATCAGTTTAATATAATTCAGGGACATTACCCTTTGTATCATACGGTAATAGGACAATATATTGTTGTCCTATTACCGTATCAAAGCATTACGTTGAAGGTTTGTCGTATTGAAATAACAATTAGCGTCCACCAGCAAATTCCATCGTAAAATGGTAGTTCTCATCGATTGCCATTGGCTTACGATCCACTTTACGAAAATCGCGTGCTTCTTCAGTCCATAGGAAAGGGTAAAACGAAAAAACTTGATTACCATTCAAGGATTTGACATCCTCACTCCAGTCTTTCCATTTAAATGTTTCATAAAACTGTCTGATATCCCCTTTCAAAGCCCAAAAGATAAAGTCCGAATAGCCACATTCCAAACTCTCCCATTGCAAGGTATCTTGCGCAAAATAATAGACCTGTCCAATTGCATCTCCCAGAGCGCCGGCATTGATGGCAAAATAACCACCCAAAACATCGTCAGCTATCAGAAGAAATCCTCCTTTTTCGCCCTCCTTGTCAAAACTCTTGCCCTTATTCCACTCCATAATTCCACGGTTCAGCTGCGGCGAACCAGAGCCTAAAATCCGCAACCAGCCGCCATCGATTAAAATACCGCCAGTCTGATGAATAATGGCTCCCATGGGAGATTTTGTCGTAATTTGCGCCCTTAAAAGTTCCTCATCAGCCCGCTTAGGATTTTGAGGAAGCACTTCATATGAATTTGTCGCTTCCTTCAACCAGCCGTCAACCAGCTTCCATCCCGAATTACTTGTATCAATCAGTTCTTTTAGACTTTTCATTTCTTGTGCTTTTATATGCTAAGATCAATTATCCTCCAACCAAACGGGAGGCTTCTTGTCCTTATCAATTTTGCCGAAATTACCACAATTCTTTATCGCATCCAAATTACAGCTTGCACAAGAACGGATTGAAAAAGAATATTCATCGAAAACATGAACATAAAGATTAGGAACCTTGCATCTATTTTAAGTAATTTTAGGTTATGCAACATGAATTAGAAAAACTCAGATACCCCATAGGTCGTTTCGCGATACCCGATGTAATTGACAGCTCCCTGTTGAATGACTGGATCAAGACAATTGCAGATTTTCCGGCTCGGTTAAAATCCGAAGTCGGCGACCTTACGGACAGTGCGCTAGAGAAGCGCTACCGTCCTGACGGCTGGACGATACGTCAGGTCATTCACCATTGTGCCGACAGCCATATGAATAGCTTTGTCCGGTTCAAATTGGCCCTAACGGAAGAAGATCCAACCATCAAATTATATGAAGAAAAATTGTGGGCCGAACTTCCCGACGCTAAAATAATCCCCATAGAAAGTTCGGTAAAATTGCTCGAAGGTCTACATGAACGTTGGGTCATACTGCTAAAAGGCCTTTCAGCTGAACAACTTGAAAGGGGTTTTATTCACCCCGTTACCAAAAGACTAATTTCTTTAAAGGTCAATATAGGCTTGTATGCATGGCATTGCAACCACCACCTCATGCATATTGTCAATGCCAAGAACCATTGATGGAAATAACATATCGCAATGATCCTTTGACTGGCAGTCAAAGGATCATTGTGCTAAATTCACTTTAATGCCATGACTTTACTATAGTGACATCGCCCACAGAAAGGCCACCAATGCCGCAATCAGGAGCCCAATAAGGCCCGACAGCAAAAACGACAAAAAATAATACCCTGCGGTCCGTGTTTTCTTCTTTACGATATGAACAATACCCACCGTTAACGTATAAACTGCTCCAAATCCAAAAAAAACAATCATGATCAAATCGATCAGAATGCCACTAAAATCTATATTTACTGCTGATAACATGATTTACTTTTTCTTTTTAAATAGTTTACTAAAAAAGGAAGAACTTGCATTTGAATCTTCGGACTGATTATCCCATTGCAATAAATCCGGTTCGATATCCAGTTCATTGGTTTTTGCAAAACCTAACCAATGGACAAATTTTTCCTGATTTCTAAATGTAGGATCATTCTTGTAATAATCCAATAAGCGAGCTGTGGCACTTTCGTAAACGCCATAGTCATTGGCACGCTCAAAATAGTGGATCGCTTTTTTACTGTCCTTTTTAAATTTCAGTCCCTGATCATAGAGCAATCCATAATAGATAGCGGCAAATTGATTTGCGGTATCTCTTTTCAAGTAACGCAATAAGTTCGCGTAATCTTGTTTTTGATAATAGATTTCTGCCATTTGCGCATCATTGGGAATACCCGCTTTTTCAGCTTGCTTAAAGTAATCTAAAGCTAAGGCATGGTCCTGTTCCACATAAGCTCCTTCATAATACCAATTCCCTAAGTTGCTCATGGCTTGCGGCTCTCCAAGCGCAACAGCTTGCTGATATCCTTTTAAGGCTTTCGAAATATCCAATTCAACACCATGCGCTGTCGCATATAAAAAGGCCCAATTATTCCATGCTTGCGCATGGTTCTGCACCATCGCCTGTTCATAGAAGAATTTTCCCTTTGCGATATCCATCCCTTCGTAGCCTACATCTGTATATATATTTCCAAGGAAGTATTGACAGTCTGCACTACCGCGATCGGCTGCGATCGTGAGCAGCCGAATGGCATCAGCGACCTTCCCTTCAGCATCCAGCTTCTTTCCCTTTTCGAGCAGTGTGTCATTATCGAAATACTGTTCATATCCATCACCTTTGCGCTTGGTCCAGGCTTGATAGAATTGTACAAAGTAGCTTTGATCGCGCCCCTGTAGCTGATAGCGTTCCGTATATAAATATCCAAATTCCGTTTCTGGAATCTCAACGATATTCCGTTGCATGTCGAGACGAAACAGCTTCTCTCCCTTAAAAAGCAATAGGAGTTCGCCTGAGATTGCCTCGGGCGCTGGATAATGAAAAGGCGAACAAATATAATCGTAAAGCTCACTGCAAAAGTTAAGCTTCGTATCGAAATAGCGCATTCCCTGTGGGGAGTGTAGGCGCATAAAATCCAAAAAACAATGTTCGATTTTCTGATGGTCGGTAGCAGGTTCAAGTAACCATTCCCCCCGATGCGCATCATAAATCCCCTGCCCCTGGGAGCAGCCTACAACAAAAATATCTTTACGTTGCTGCTGTATACTATCTATTCCTACTCTGTCTATCAGACTATCCATCAGTCGAAATACCCCCTGTTCAAGCGAATAAATCTGCCATCTTTTATTTTTGAGATACGCGATACTTCGGTAGCCATCCAACACAATAATCCGGTCTATTCCGTCATCCAAGATGTTACCATCGGGTTTAATGACAGCAATTTTTGGCTGTAGCTTATTGGGTTTAATCCAAAAATATCGATTGGCCAGCGGCTCCAGGCTGCCCTCCAAAAAAGTTCCCAAATACTGACCATCTATGAGGTAATATTTTCTTTTTATCGTTCCTTTTTGCCGGCTATAGAACAGCTTATTATAGTCATACATAAACGGCTCGGCTGCAGGATCTGAAATAATCACTCGTCCTTCAGCCGAAAGGAGAATGTGGCCATCCCCCTGTCTTGCGTTTAAAAAGCCATAGGCGATCCAGTCGAGTTCATCATAGATTGCCGGTATACTCAGCTGTTTGGTATCAATATGCAGTACCCCACGTTTTCCTGAAACTTCCACTTCTGCGTAATTGTTTCCGTTGATATGCCTGGCATCGTAAGCGTCTTTAAATTGACAGGACACCAACTCGGAGCCGTTAGCATGAATATAGCCATACAGGCCATCACGTTCAACAACTGCAATACCCTGTTCATTGAATTCGAATATTTCATCATAAATCGCCGAAACAATAATTTCCCCCTTGGCATTCTTTAATCCCTGCTTTTCCCCTTCTTCAAAGACTTCCGCTCCTGCCCCTTTCAAAACCTCTTCTTCCCATAAGCCCAATCCATAGTCTATCCAATCGGTCTGAAGGGTCTCTAAAAATGAATCGTAACCAGATTCTTGCAAAAGTCCATTCAATGGATCTAAACGCTGTTCATCAACAGCCTGTTCGTACAAAGCGGCCTTCATTTTTATGTCCGCCACCCAATCTTTGGCTTGCTCCGTGTCCTTTTCCTCATTCATGGTAAAAACATCGCGTCCATCGATCTGAAAGGTATCAAAAGGTAGCGCTTCCAAAAATTCAAACATGCTGTTGACAGGCTCATAATAGCTCTTTTTATAATGCAATTGATACCGATCAGCCAATAGTGCATAAAAATAGCGCAGTCGTGCAATCCCGTCTTCCTTATTGGCATAAAGCTGAGAACCCTTGGAACGAACATGAGCAGAAAACAAGGGTAGCATTAGAATAGGAATTTCATAATTCCATTCCGCCAAGTAAGTGGGATATGTTTCTTTGGTCCTGAGATTTACATTATAAATATAAATACGATGTGCCATGCGCTAATTTTTATGTTTGTTGTTGTATGGTGTTGATTCATGCTATACGACAAGAATCATGCGAATGCTGTAAAAATACCGTATTTATCGATTTTTTCGATTAGCGGAAAATAGGGATTTTTTTCTCAGCATATTTTAGGCAACTTTGGTTTGGATTTTGTAACAGAAAGAACAATGAATCATTTCAAATACAGTTACTATATCGGCGCATTGATACTTCTTTCATTGCAAATTGCCTGTCAGAAAAAATCAAAACAAGACAAAGTACAGGTAACCGCGACGAAAGTTATAGAAAAGCCTATCCAAGATACTGTCCTAAAAGAACGTATCTCGCCAAAACGCTCCAAACTGGATAGTATTGACCACGCCAATGCGCAAAGTGTACTGGAATCTGACGAAGTCACCAAAGCTTACGTAAAATTGACTGCTAAAGACAGTATCATACACCTGCATTCCAATATACGTATAGATCACCGTTTCTTTGGCTATGAGCAGGCTGATATAGGCTCAAAAAAACTACTTTTATTTTCCATCTTTACCAACGATGTTGAAGACAACCCTTATCAACTTAAACTGGGTGCATATTACGATACCTCTGGTTTAGGTAGCAAGGGCTCAAAACTAAAATATGTGGGCACAAAGGGTGATTTTGTGCAAGCTAAATTCATCGATTCGACCGATATACCGGTATGCACGATCTATTTCGAAAAAAAATGGGTCGAGGTCGAATAAAAAAACAAGTATAACCAATTTCAAAAAAGTACAACTAACCTCAAACAACCATGAAGTTCACTATAAAAACTATTTTTCTACTCTGTATAGCATTGCTTTTTAGCTGCCAACAAAAGAATGAGGCTAAAAAAACAGCCATTGCAGTTAGTACCTCCACCAGTATAGACACTTTACAGAAAAAGGAGGCGATGAAATCCACATCCAATGATGATCTGGCTCTTTTTAATCAGCTTTATCCGATTGATATTCTTCAGCCGGAGAGCAAAAATAGTTTCAAGAGATATGGTATCGAATTTTCAGGAATATGTTATGCCTGCGATCTTGCAGAAATAAAAATAAATAAAAAACAGCTGCATTTGGTCAATGTTTGTGATTCCAATGAAATCTATCAAATTAAAGATTTTACTTACAATATTCGTGATAGTAGTCTCACAATTAAGACCAAAAATAATGAGTTTTCCTTCAAGAAAATAGAGAAAGAGCCTATTTTCGAATTACAAATCAAGGGGGATTCATTGTTGCTAAAGAATAAACGAATCGCAAAATACTACACCCAGAAATCTTTGATCGATCAATTTGAAGTACATGATTGTGGTGATTTTCAGGGTTAGCACCGGCTTGATTTCGTTGGTGTTCACGAATAGCAACAGATCAAGAGAATAAAACAATACCGATTGTTAATAGATGACCTTACACGAATTAGACAGGATAAGAACAGGCAGTATTTCATTTCTGCCTGCTCCACCTGTTCTACTTATACTTCAAAATAAAACCCCGATTCAGTAAGGGCCTTATATTTCACCTTGTCAAAACTATAGATCTTTGCAGCCCTGGCATGACGATCTTTTTGCTTATCGCTGTGGTCGATTAATAAACCCATGCTGAGGATTTTTTTTCGAAAGTTTCCACGATCAATTGACCGCTGCCAAACGGTCTCATACAAATTGTGCAAATCGGGCAAAGTAAACTGTTCAGGCAAGAGCTCAAAACCGATCGGCTGATAACGTATCTTCCCCTTCAGTCTTTCGATGGCGGTGTTCAAGATCTGTTTATGGTCAAAAGCGAGATCTTTGTTTTCATCAATACCAAACCACTTTACAGCTTCAATATCCACCCCAGCCTCCAAGATATACGTTTCAGGCTTGACAAGCGCATAATAAGCAATGCTGATCACTCTTCCGCGCGGATCACGTGCTAGATCTGAAAACGTATAAAGTTGTTCAAGGAAAATATTCTTAAGACCGGCCTCCTCTCGCAGCTTACGAAGCGCACAGTCGTCAGCTGTTTCTTCTTCCTGGATAAAACCGCCAGGAAACGCCCATTTCCCCAAGAAAGGTTCTATTGCCCGTTTGGTCAATAATACCTTGAGCTGGTTTTTATCAAAACCAAAGATCACACAGTCCACCGTGACAGCAGGCCTTGGGTAATCATAGGTGTATTTTTTTTCAGAGGCTGTCATCTGCTACAGAGTTACTTCGGTTGACAATTTAATTTGGATTCCATACTTCTCCTTTAAAGCCTCAAACTGCTGTAAAGTCTGTACTTCAAATCCAGCGATTGGCGACATGCAGTCTATCAATAAAGTAATACGGGAGGTAATTGCTCGGTCTTGTTCAAAATATTCCAAAATCTGCACGGCCGATGCTAAAACACAATGACTGGAAGCTTCACCGGCGATGTATATCGCATCGTAATCACGAATTGCATCGAGCACAGCATGGTTTACGAATTTATTATCGTCATATTCCGCTTTGATAATACCGTACATTTCCGTATTTGGATCTTGCCCCTTATAAACCAATATCGGTTTGACTTGGCGCGCTGCACTGTGAAAATAAACCATATTGGTAAATTGACTTTCGAGCTGTGCCCCCGAGGTTCCCTCCAGGCAATGGTATGGCCAGATACACAATTGTTTTTTCCCTTCCGATTCCAGATGCTGGAGATAATCCAGCGCTAAGGCTGTATGACCATTGGCAGCACGCCAGATACCGTCGCGGACATCAGCGTAGCGAATGATGGTAAAAGGGGCCGGATGATTTCCTTCCGTATCCAGCCACCAGTCGGCATGGAAAACCTGCATCATCGAATGACAATCAAGACTGCACATCACTTGTGTCAGGGAGCTTAAATTACGGTACATCCACTGCGTTAGACGCTGAACATCTCCTTTGGAACCATTGACCGCAAGGCTACCGATGGATTCCATAAAATCATTCTGGACATCGATCGCCAATAGCAATGTCCGTCTTTTATCCAAGACTGCCGGCTGTATGTTTTCTTCCTTCGCCAATGTCAACATGTTTGGAATATTATCCTTTTTGCCCGTAGCAATATATTGAACTTCGACAATCTGATCAAATTGTGTTTTCATACTATTCAGTTTCTTAACATCCATATTTATTTCAACGCAGCATTTATGATGCAGAACGATGAAGCCCTTAAATTTTTTCTTCCAGAAAATTCATCTTCCTTAAAGCACTGTTTTCGTTCCTTGTTGCCTGCCACAGAGTGCTTGGGTAGACTTCCCTAACTATTTAAATTAACCTTTGAACGTAGGTACCGCTGCAAACTTGTGTGCAGACTGTTGTACACGTTTACGAATAAGTTCGTCTATAACCGGGTCGCCCGATGTACCTTTTAAAATAAATCCATCGATTTGCGCATAAGTCATTCCCAGTTCATCTTCATCTGTCTGCCCTTCCCAAAGACCAGCAGACGGACTTTTATACTGAATGGATTCGGGTACACCCAAATATTTAGCCAGGGTATACACTTCCTGTTTGGTAACCATTGCCAACGGGTTCAGGTCATAGGCACCGTCGCCCCATTTCGTAAAATAACCTACCGTAGCTTCGGCCATATTCCCCGTACCAATCACAAATCTACTTCCCAGTTGCGCAAATTGATACAAATACGTCATACGAACACGTGGGCGAATATTTGCAAGGCTCAAGGCGCGGTTAGCGGCTGTGGCTTCCGTGACAAATTGTTCTTGATGAATTGCCAACGCATCCACAGCAGACTGAATGTCAAACACATGAAATGGAAAATCAAACTTCTGAATAAGCTCCATCGCATGCTGATGGCTTTTACTATTATCCATATCGCTGCCATAGGGCATCATGACCAAGTGCACATCTACTTCTGCTAACCGACATAAGCAGGCCACAACACTGCAGTCGATACCACCGCTCATTCCCAATACAAGTCCTTTACGGCCGGCCGATTTCACTTGCTGAGCAATCCAGGATGCCATCAATTGTGCATACTGTGCTACGTTTTCATCCTGGATGAAAAACGGTTTGTTTACGCTATTTTCCATATACTCGAATTGTTTCAGTTTTTAATCGATTTCTGATTTCCTCAAAGCTGCATGTACGAATGAATTCACCATTCAAATAACACTCTTGCAGCAAGTTTCTATTTTCCAGTTCAGCTACAGTTTGTGGATTCAGATTGTCTACTAAACGAAATTCATCATTTTCGAATACCACAGCCACCATACCTTTTTGTGACTTCTTAAAGTTTCCAGTATCGGTAGCCGGACGTTTCTGAATTGCTTTAAATTCTCCATTGACAATTTCGGCAGTCCCTTTTAATGCAAAGCCAAAGGTGTCACGTGTGACATACTGATAGGTATACGAACCTATTCCCAATATGGTATTCGTAGAAGCAAAACCCTTATCCAGCAAACCTTGACAGATCTTATCCGCTCGATCGACTGTAATGGAATCACCGTACACTACGCCAATATGGGGATCCAGCTCCTTAAAGCCTTTGTTGTTAGTTGTACCTCCAAAAAGTTCAAACAAACGTTCGACGATACCTTTCTGCACAGTACTGCGATCAGATGCCGCATCGCCACAGATAATCTTCACGGGATCTCCACTATCGGGACGAATAACAACCTTCCCCTCCCTAGCCATAATAAGATCTTTCAATTGTGGCAATACATTGTCAACTACATTCCAGAGGTCATAGGTATCCGATACGATGGAGATATTACCACTTGGATACACCGTTGTAATTAAATGTCGAAATGCTTCCACCTCATCTTCTCCGTACGAACACATCACACTGTGCTCCGTAGACGGGGTATACATCATCACATCACTTTTTGCTTGATAGTAGGATTTCAGATACTCCCGAACAGACAATGTAGCGGAGACACCGAAGCTCAACAGATGCCCCCCAGCTGTACGATAAGCGGTTTCAGGGGAGCCCATGCCACGCATAGAAAAATCACCTGCTTGGGTAAAGACTTTATTGACGTCTCCCGTTTTCTCGGCGAAACCCGTCAATAATCTTTTATAGCGATCTGCGATTGTCGCAGCTGTCATCGGAGACCAGATGTAAGCCGATAATTGTGTTTCCAGATAACCCGGAAGCCAGAAAAAATCGGGATGTGTATTTTCAATCGTAAACATCGGTACGCCAATAGGCACCAAGCTCCCTTCCTGCAACGCATTTACCTTGATTGGAAGATACCCCAGCCGATGTAAGTCGCGAATATGTTTAGATTCATGCATCGCCGCAAACTTTGCATTTGTATTTTCAAAAACAGCTGCTATCGCCTCTTCGTAAGCCGCCACAACCTCTTCTTCCGGTTGAGCAAAAAAGTTCTCATCAAATGAATTGGTGATTTCGGCCAGCGCGCCCTGCAGTCCAAAGAAAACAACATGACTAATGCCTTCCAGGCGAGACATGCGTGGCGTCCAAGTCTCATAAACCCATTCCGTATGTGCTGGATATTGATCCTTATGGCACAATTTATAACCATCCGTCCAAAGTATTGGATTCTTGTTCATTGATTTAAACATAGCTTTCAGTCGTTAAGTTGATGTAATTTATTTTGGGGTGCTTGGTATCCATCATGGAATTGGTGGTAAAGACACAGGCTATCGGTGAATCATCATCCAGTAATGTGCCTTTAAAAATGCGAGGTTCACAATGTGTGACCAAAAGATAGACAGCACTGGCACCCATTTCTTTCAAAATTTTCCCTGCCCAAAGAAAAGTTCCACCTGCAGAACATAGGTCATCGACAATAATGCATTTTGCCCCGAGTGGAATATCTCCGGCCTTAAGTTCCATCCCCTCGATTCGGCCTGTTTGCGGGTTCCGCTTCTTCTCAAAAACACAGCTCTTTTCATAGCCGCTATTGACATAACGTGCCGCAGCCCCTTTATCTGGAAAAACAATCCGATCTTGATCCGAAAAATCAAGTTTTTCCATTAATTGTGGCAACCAGTCCAATGCCGGATAAATCCCTACACTGTTCGCCAGTAGCTCCAGCGTCACATTGGAATGCGGCTCGACAACAGATACCGTATCAAAGCATAAACTATTTATAAAATCAGCCACATACTGTAAGGTAAACAAATCGCCTTCAATCTTCCGATCCATACGGCTATAAGGCATATAATGGATCAGTAAGCGGCAGGATTCAGTGGGCACTTCGTCTATTCGCTTCTTGACAAAAAGCAAGCGGATTAAATCCCCATCCTCCTGATAAGTAAATTCAATAAGGTTGTTCTTGAAGATCAACTGATCAAAATCTTTCACTTTTGTCTCCCCATTTGGAAACTGCTCTGTGACTATCTGATGCTTATTTAATACAATCATAGCTTTATATTTTGCTTCCTACTATTGAGTACTTTTTACTCAACAAATATGAGGATTAAATTTAAGCCTGCAAAACATATTGAGTACTTTTTACTCACAAATACCAAAACAACACATATAAAACTGAAAATCAGCCAAATAATTTAATAAAGACCGGGTAACTTAACTATTCACCCAACATTTCTAAATATCGAGCATAAATCTGATTTCCTGATTAGCGTATGGACAATCAAGATAGATATAAAACCGAAACACACGCATACCATCTAGTATCTAATAACAATTTTTAATCAATATTTAGACAGTTATCAGTCAGTGATTATACAATCTGCACTGAGTCATCACTGAACAAGCACTGAACAATCACTGAACGATCACTGAACAAGCACCGACAAAAGACGGAATTTGTCTCCTATATGATCTCCGTTTGCTGCTATAGCTTCCCACTCTTCGTTTGATTAACGGACAGAAAGAAAAATCCCGACTGCAAGACAAAAAAAAGCAACGGAAACATCTACTGCACACGCTTATAGGAGATGTTTAGATGATAAAAAAAATACGGAAAGACAGTTACAATAAAAATTAGCTGATTATAGGGATGGAAATTTTACGATAAAACATGATCTTTGTCTATACCATAGTCACAAAATTCTTTGTCAGCACATTTGTGGGCTGAGTGAGATTTTGAATTACTTAAGCATAAAGCATGGAATTAGCCAATCTTATAAAACAGGATATTGAGTCAATCTTACAAATTGAATCTCAAGACATCAAACAATTGGTCGAGGACTATCGCGAAGACTTAATGGATTCGGAAACCTATGACGCTATTGATGCGTACAATATGCTCTATTCAAATATTTACGAAATGTCTGAGGAAGAGTACCTCGATGCTTTTCGAACCTTAAGTGAAGCTTATCCAAACTTTGGTAAAGCAGATGAAAATGACGTCCAAAAATCAATCGCTGAATTGGAACGATTAAAACATGCTTTTAATGAACTACAGCTCCACACAACGGAAGGCAAACAGCTTTTAGCACTACAATTAGCCGTTTTGGAATTGGACATTCAGGTCTATCGAAAACTCACCTCGTCACCGACTACAATGGAGATACAAGCTGAAATCAATTTATTGGAATCCGAATCGTTTGGATTAACCAATCAGATCAATCAGTTTTTAGAACAATACCACGATTAGTCATGCGATCATTTTATACGATGAATCGCTTAGGGTTCAAAACAGGTCTTTACTTACTTTGTTGGCTATCATTCCTGCCAACGGTACTTTTTTCTTCTCAAAGCAGGATGGTGTTTGATATACAGCAACAGACAGGCGACAGACTGCCCTTTTACATCAGCGACCAAGGAATACTTTGTTACAATTTGTCGGCTGCGGAGAATCAAATCAACACAATTCAGGTTGATTTAAACGCGGTATTTACAAATTCAACGGTAGAGCATCTTCGATCAAAGCACTATGAGCTATCCGATACAACAATAACGATCATTAGCTTTGATAGTCCTCCCATTTCCGCCAGTTATAAGATTACCGATCACAAATTTGTTGTATCCAAATCCTCAAATTGGCCACCTAGCATGCAGCCGGCAGTTCGCACGATGGCGTTGGATAGTCTGAAGCACATAGAGGCACTGTTTGACACGAATGACCTCCATGGCCTCCTGCAACTCGAAACGACCATGCTCCCTTTTGAAAATATACTTTTATTTTTTAGTCAGCTGCATGGATTTTCCACAGTAGAGGAATTTAGCAGCAATGCCATTCATCGGATTTTAGAAAAGGATCAGTATGCTATTGCCAAACAATTTCATCACTTATTTCTGACGAGAAACAGAAAAGTCGATGATTTCGAAGTACTGAAGGCGGCAATAGAAAAAAACGACATAGATTTTATCCGTAAAACCTCTTTAAATAGTCTAAACCGTCTGGGTATAGATGAAGTTAAAGCGGACTATAGCTTCACACAATGCACATTACTTGGAAAAGCCATATTAATGAAAAACAACATAGCCATAGATTATCTTTTAAAGAAAGGTGCCAGCACGGAGAAAGTATATCAATATGAATCCGACGTATTATCTGCTTTTCAACTCGCCGAAAGGACCAAGTCAAAGAAAATCATGAAACTATTTCAGTAACTTCATCGATAAAACAATGAAAAAGACACTTATTTATCTGATATCCCTTGTTAGTTATCTTATGATCACCGCAGTGCTGACACTACCAGTCCATGCGCAAAAAAAGCCGATGATTTCCAAGCAATCGAAAGCTAATTCAAAATTACCCCAGTTCAACGATGGCGATATGATCTTTCAGTCTTCTATTTCACCGCAATGCAAGGCCATCCAATTAGCAACGCGTTCTCCCTATTCCCATTGTGGCATTATTTTTTACGAACAAGGCAAACCTTACGTGTTGGAAGCCGTACAGCCTGTAACTGTAACGAAGCTGGAACACTGGATTGCGCGTGGCGAAAAGCAGCATTACGCCGTCAAACGCCTCAAAAATGCCAACAATGTACTAAACAGCTCGACAATAGCCAAAATGAAAGCAATCGGCAAAGATTTTATCGGCAAAAATTACGACGCGACATTCGAATGGTCAGACGATAAGATCTATTGCTCGGAATTGATCTGGAAAATATACCAACGTGGAGCAGACATCGAAATTGGGAAGCTGGAAAAGCTGAAAGATTTTGATTTAAGCAGTCCCGAAGTAAAAGCTAAATTGAAAGAGCGTTATGGCAATACTGTTCCCCTGAACGAAACCGTCATATCCCCCGCTTCAATCTTTAATAGTCCATTGTTGATTACGGTGACGAGTAATTATTAAGCAGGCTCTCTCCTTTATTTTTGAAACCGCCGCCTCTATTTTTGAAGCAGAACTGCCTTGCCACCGTTTAATTTACTTTCTTCGGCGGCGTCAATAAATGCGCATATTGCCAAGGTTTCCTTTTCGTCCACCGGACTTACGCCCGTTTCGAAAAACGGAAGGATCTTATCCAACAAGGGGCCGTAGCCCATAAATTGTCCCAAATGCACAATCCGATCTTTTAAAAAAACCGTACCACCAAAATCATCCTTCCCCTCGCGAATGCCACGGAGTGAGGCAATTCTTCCATCCGCCCAGTCCCCAACATAAAACGAAGTACCCTCTTCCTGAACAGTCCTTACCGAACGACATCCCGGTCCCATCAACGCAAATAACATTTCAACCCCATGGATGCCATACCAATAGAGATCCTTATGTGAAGGTTCCGTTACCGCCGGACAATAGACATCAGCCCCAATAATATTGGCTCGATCCAATTCCTGAAGCCCATTAATGTAACGCAATGAGCTTGAGGAAAAAACAGGACAATCGTAGTTTTTTGCCGTTTCAAAAATTTTGAAAGCGTCCGCATAGGAATTCGCTATTGGTTTATCGATAAATAAAGGTTTTTTAGCTTTGATTACTTGAAGTGCCTGTTCCAAATGTAGATTTCCATCATTTGTCTCCAAAAGCACATAATCTACTTTCTTCAATAGTTCGGCAATACTTGATACAATCGAAACCCCGAGCTGTTGCACTTCCGCTGTAATTTTCGGAATACGCGCGATACTTAAAGGGATTGTTTTGCTTCCATAGGGATAAGCCGCAACAACCCTGAATTTTCCATAGGGATGATTGCTGGCAGCCGTATTAATCGCTCTTGTAAAAGCAACGGCGTGTGTAATGTCCAGTCCGATGATTCCTATTTTTTTTACGCTCTCTTGCCTCGAGAACACCTTGTTATTCGCATTAACGGCATAGGATAGTCCAAATGCAAAAGAGGACATCAGGAATTTTTTTCTATTCATTTGATTCATTCAAAAGAGAAATAGCTGCATTGACCAAAACAGCTATGGATGTTTCGAAAGCCTTTTCATCCAGATTGAACTGTGGATTGTGAAGGCCATATTGGGTGGTAGAATCGTCGTTATTTGTCCCTATTAACATGAATAACGAGGGATAACGATAAGAATAATAAGCAAAATCCTCGGCTGCCATCCAGATTTCGAGATCTTGTGGCACACTATTGCCCATCGTTTCCGCGATAATTGTTTTGACTTTTTGTGTTAATGCGGGATCGTTATAAAGTGCGGGATAACCATGGCGTACTTCAACTTCTACCTTTGCACCCAGCGATACGGGAAGCGTTGCGGCTATTTCAGCAACCATTTCCAGCGCTTCCTTGCGCCATACCTCATCCATGGTACGAAATGTTCCCGCTAATTTGACTTCTTCGGGAATAACATTGGCCGCGCCATCTCCAATAAAACGACCAAAGGTCAATACAGACGGTATATCAGGGTTGGCTTTCCGGCTGACAACTTGCTGTAATGTGGTGAGCAACTGTGCGCCGATCATAATGGGGTCAACAGCCCGATGTGGCTCCGCAGCATGGCCACCACGTCCCTTAATGGTGAAATAGAATTCGTCACTCGAGGCCATAAACCGGCCGGAACGTAAACCGACTTTTCCTACCGAAACACGAGGACTCACATGTAAACCCAGCACAGCTTTAATTGTTCCACCAAAAGATTCCAGAATCCCGGATTCCAAAACCTGAATCGCTCCCCCGGGAATCTTTTCCTCAGCAGGCTGAAATAGCAGTACAATTTTACCGGAAAACTCAGTTTTATAATCATTTAATAGGGATGCCGCCCCCAACAGATTAGCCGTATGAAAATCATGACCACAAGCATGCATGACACCGCTATTCTTCGATTTATAGTCCACATCATTTTGCTCATCTATCGGCAACGCATCAATATCAGCCCGTAATACCACAATATCATCACTCGCAGATTTCTGGCCGGTCAGTACAGCCACAACGCCTGTTTGAGCGACAACCTCAAATGGTATACCCAATTCCCGGAGTTGTTGCTGAATATAGGCACTTGTCTCGTATTCTTGAAAAGACAATTCAGGATGCTGATGGATATGCCGGCGTATTGAAACGATTTTTGGAAAAACAGCCGCTATCTTGGCATTTAATTCTTTCAGTATTGGGTCGATCATCTGGATAAGTTTTAAGAGTCTAACAAGTCAACAAGTTAAGCTAAAAATAACGTACATAAAAATAGAGCACCAACACCGTTATAATGATCCACCATAAGGTCGGATTTCGAAATCCACGGTAAGCGGCTTTATCCTGATCTGGCACCTGAAAAGAATCGCCCGTCAACACCAGATTTTTCAACCTTGCTTCGGAGACCGCAGGTGTCAACAAACTGACCACTGCGCAAGCAAGCATACAAGTCCAGAATACAATGCCTGTTCTATTAAAAAACGGCATTTCAGGTAATGTATATTCCAAAAGTAAAGAAAGGGGAATTGTCAATAAACCTGCTGTCAAAGCACCTTGCGATGTGGTTCTTTTCCAAAAAACCCCCATTAAAAACATCGTTGCAATGCCTGGCGTAAAAAGACCATACAGATTCATCAAATAAAGGAAAACCGGTTTATCCGAATAACTGATCAGCACGACCGCGCTCATGATTCCGAGCACGATAATAGCGACTCCGGCACGCTTACCAAAACGGACGGCTTCGTAGTCGCTTGCATTTTTATTAATATACTGGCTATAGATATCCACGGTCAGAATTGTTGTACAGGAATTGATCGCTCCTGAAATATGGGACATGATCGCCGAAATTAATCCAGCCATCACCAACCCTACCAGACCTTTGGGCAATAAGGTTTCCACCAGTGTTGCAAACAGCAAATCGGGCTGATCGAGATGCGGCAGGAATTTTGGAGCCACCAATGCTGGAATAGTAATAATCAATGGAACCAAAAATTTAAGATAGTCACCAAAGATAACTCCCATACGCCCATGCCATTCATTTTTTGCCGCCAATACGCGTTGCACAATAAACTGGTTCGTAGCACAATAAAACACGCTGATACACAACAATCCGCCTAAATACATGGTCCAAGGAAAGTCAGGATCAGAAGCGGGATAAAACATTTTCCAATCCTTGGAGGATTCTACTACAGACTGAAAACCTCCTGCAGCATCTAGGGTGGCAAAAGTTAATACGATTCCCCCCAGCACCAAAATGACAAGCTGCACCATCTCCGTCCATATCACCGCTTTTAACCCACCTAATACGGTATATAAACCGGTCAAAATAGCCATTCCAAAAATGCTGTATAAAATTGGAATGCCGAATAAGGCGTGCAGCGACAGACCGCCCAAATAAAGAACTGCCCCAATCTCCACAAATACATAAGTAAACAAGATCAAGATAGCATAAAGCACCCGGGTAGCGTTGCCATATCTCTTTTCGAGGTACTCAGGTATCGTATAGAAACCGTTACGGATATAAAAAGGGAGAAATATCCATAATAATGCATTAAAACCGATTAGAATCGCCCCCCATTCTAGCGTAATCGCGACAAAACCACGACTATATGCAGCGCCCATAGCACCAACAAGATGATGGCTGCTGATATTTGCAGCGATGATACTCCCCCCAATCATCCACCAGGGCAGCTTATCGCCTGCAAGAAAATAGTCCCGCTTCGAGGCGGAGTTTTTTTTCGAAGCGTATAAGCCCAATACCACTATACCAATAATATATACGGCAAAAATAACGACATCAATCCAATCGAGTTTCATCGGTCAATAATGTTTGAATTCCTAATTTAGTTTGTTCAATAAGTATTTCAAGACCACCGCTGGCATAGGGGCTTTGCCACACGGCATAAATATCCTTATCATAAAGCTCCTTCGGTGCGAGGTAACCCACATAACCATTCGCGATATTGATAAAAACGATTGTATGATCTGGAAATTCGGCTCTCACTTCGATTTGATAACAGGAATAAGCTTCGTTGGCCTGCGCCACTAAGACAGCATCCCCCATTTTCCAGATCCACACCGGAATAATAGCATCCTCTTGATCGCCGATAGATTTGCGGGTATTATATTTCCGCCAAAGGCGATCTTTCATAACACGGTCCGTACAGCGTTCGTATTCACTCAAAATTGCTTCGGGACTAGGCAGCTTTTTGTAAGGCACTTTGATCGATAATACCTTTTGCTTAAAATCGGTTGAAGCGCGCTGTTCCCGAAATCCCCAACAGGCCAGTGGAGCTCCCGAAATCAAGGATTCCTTAAAAACCCAGTTTTTATGACTACGCTGTTCCTGGGCCAGCGTCGCAAGCACAGCATAGCCCAACTGCTTCCCGTTGGCTTCGACCAGTGCCGGATCTTTTACATACTGTCTCCGTGGAGCCAAATCACCTGATGCACCCTGTAAAAAAAGACAAGGCACGGATAACGAGCGCTCTACTGTATTCCGCATTTCGCCAACAAAATCGGGTGAGAGCAAATTGTTCTCGTGAGCAAAGCTGGTTGGGTGGCAGGCATAATTACAAATAACAGCTTTTAAGCTTTCAGTTTCATCATATAACCGTCCGACCAACAAGGTTGTATCCGCCTCTTTCAAGGGATTGTAACCAATCAGATAATGAGAGTCCACTTCCAGATCGCGATTACTGGCCAAATCACATACACCATAACTCCAGGTTAGACTTCCGTTAAACAGCCCACTTTGTGCCATTTCAACACAAGATATCGCCTGTTGTTTGAGGAATTCAAGGTAGGGCGAAATCAGTTCACCTCCAGGTTGCGCTGAATCTGTCGAACAGATACTAGGCCCGGCATGAGTATGCGATAGCGCAAAAATCAGCTGCGATTCAGCCAGATTAAAATGACTGAGCAATGCTAATCGCAAATTTTGTTCATCAGCTGCATTTTTCCACCAGCCTAAATCAGCTGTTAGCAGAATTGCGGGCAAGCCATCCCAGGATTGCATATATAGACAATGCATCATCAAAGGCTGATGAACAGCCGTTGCCTGGTCAAATGCAGCCGCCCCCCAATTACGGGAATAGATACCGACCGGTGGAGTAATATCACATTGGCTAAGTCCAAATCGTGCGCACAAGCTACCTGTCGTTTCTTTCAAGAGGTCTTTCTGTTTCATAAATTAGGGTCTAATCAAAGATAGTCCACCATCCATCACAATTGCGGTACCAGTCATATGTTTACAATTGTCTGAACAGATCCAAAGCACCTGTTTTGCAACCTCTTCAGCTTCAATAATCTGCCCGAGTGGCACCACAGCCTTTGCTTTCATTTGAAGTTCAGTATTCGATGACCAGACAACTTTACTCAAGCCGGCATTGACATAGCCAGGCGCAATCTCGTTGACACGAATTCCATATGCTGCATATTCAAGAGCCATGGCTTGGCAAAGCATACGCAGGCCAGCCTTAGAGACACTATAGGCCGGTAAATTTTGATGTACGGCATGTGCGGCCCAGCTACCCATAAAAACGATCGAACCTGCAAGCTCAGTCTCCACAAATGACTTCGCACAGGCATTCGCCAAGAAGAATGAACCGTCGAGATTAACGGCCATTTCATTCTTCCATTCCTCATTGCTTAACGAGCTGAAATTTTTAATCGTGACACATGCGGCATTCGCGATACAGATGGAAATTGCCCCCAGCTCCTGCCTTATCCGTGTCACCCAAGCGTCCACCTGTCTACCATCCGCCACATCGACCTGATCATAAAATAGGCTCGCTCCAGCGTCATCCAACAAGGGCCACCGCGCTCTAGCCACATGGGGTTCAAACCGATCCGAGATACATACAATGGCCTGCTGGGTCAAAAATGCTTCAGCCATAGCCCTTCCGATATCACCAAGCCCCCCACTGATCAATACGACTTTATTCTTATATTCCTCCATTATCGCTATTTTTAGACTACCAATCCCCTACACTACCGTCTTTATAGAAGGTTCGCTGTAATATTTCCTGTTGAAAAGGGTGCTTCTTTACCTCTGCTTCATTGATTTCAATACCCAAACCAGCGCGCGTATTCGGTCGAACAATCCGCCCTTTCTCTTGCACCGTAAATCCTTCGGTAACCACATCCTGACGCCATTCGACGTCCTTATGCACACTTTCACAAATAATATAGGATGGTGTTGCAAACCCCAGTTCAATGGAAGCTGCCGTACTCACGGGTCCCTGTGGATTATGTGGTGCCATAGATACCCGATACGCATCGGCCAAGGCTCCAATTTTACGCGCTTCAGTCAGACCGCCACAATGGGTAATATCTGGCTGTATAACACTTATAGCACGCTTTTCGAGCATATCCCGGAATGCATGTACACCAATCAAACGCTCTCCAGAAGCAATGGGTGTTGAGACAGCACGTTGGATCAAGGCAATATCTTCCATGGTCTCTGGCCAGCATGGCTCTTCAAAGAAATACAGACCATACGGCTCCAATGCTTTCGCAAATTGCATCCCCATTCGAGGGCTTGGCCGCGCATGGCAATCCACCATAATATCAATATCATCGCCAACAGCGTCACGCATCGCCTTCACGCAAGCTTCAGCATATTTAATTGGGCGTAGACCTTCTAAGGACATTGTCTCTGGAACAGCCATCGATTTAAAAGCGGTAAAACCCTCATCAACAGCTTTTAGTGCAAGATCACCAAATCGTTTGGCATCATCCGGAGCAGTCTCATAAAAATCCTCCATTCGACCTCCCCCTAAATGACAATACAAACGGATATAATCACGTACACGACCTCCCCACAACTCGTGACAAGGAACATTGTGAATTTTTCCTAAAATATCCCATAAAGCGATGTCGATACCACTGATGGCCGTACCGCGAACGATCCCGTTTCCATGCCAGAAGTGCTGTCTATACATCATCTGCCACAGGTATTCAATACGACGCGGATCTTCACCGATCAACAATTGAGAAATATCTTTGATTGCTCCGACCACACTTTGCGTATGCCATTCCAAGGTGGCTTCGCCCCAGCCCCAAAGTCCGGGCTGATCGGTCATAATTTTGACAAAAATCCAATTTCGCATGCGCGCATGGCATACAAAGGTTTCAATAGCGGTTATTTTCATAGTTAGGGTTTACAAACTTTTTATTACGCGTTCAGTTGCCTCCAACGTTCTGTCTATATCATCCTCCGTATGCGCAAAGGAGATACTTCCTTGTTTAATTGGTGCCGGGAAATTGAAAATCCCTTCTTTAATAAGCTTTTTACGATATTGGGTATCCAGTTCAAAGTTGTGGTTATCCAAAATATCATGAAAATTGACTGGCGCATGGTCCATAAAATATGTACAGAAGGCAGATCCTTGACGTGCAACATAAAATGGTACGCCTAATTTAGGAAATATTTCGTTATATCCCTGTTCCAAACGCGTACCAAGTGCTTCTACGTGCTCATAAACACGATGCTCGGCGCTTCCTAGTTTTTTCAGGGTCGCGATCGCCGCCGCAGTCGTTAAAGGAAAAGCATTAAAAGTACCGGCAATCATAACGCGCTTCGACTTATCAGGATCGACAAAGTAATCCATATATTTTTTCTTTCCTGCAATAACACCCAATGGGTAGCCGTTTGCAACCGCCTTTCCGAAGGTTGAAAGATCCGGCTGAATACCACAGATCGACTGATAGCCCCCCAGCGCATGTCTAAATCCAGTTTTCACTTCATCAAAGATCAACAGAAATCCATGCTCGTCCGCCATCTTGCGTAAGCCTTCCAAGTAACCTTCCTTCGGCTTTACAATACCGATATTCTGCAGAATAGGCTCCAACAAAATACAGGCAACATCATATTTTTGAACCACATACAGCACACTTTCCAAATCGTTGTAGTTGACAATGTGTACTAAATCGCTGTGATTTTTGGGAACGCCAGCACTTAATGAATCGAATGGATATTCCCCCGGACTTTGATATGAACCCACATCTGCACGTTGACTGATCACATTGCAGGCAACATCGTTATGCCAACCATTGTAGCCCCCCTGCATAACAATCACATGATCACGCCCTGTTACCGCACGGGCAATACGGATCGCATGGTAAGTCGCTTCCGATCCTGTCGTTGTAATCTGAACACTCTCCACCGAAGGAACAGACTGACAAAAAAGCTCCGCAAACTCACCTTCCAGTAAAGTTGGCCCAGCCCCCATCAATACCTGCTGTTCCTGCAATGTATGTAACACGGCGGCATTGACATCCGGGTCATTATGTCCCAAAAAGGATGCGGCAAATCCAGCTTGATAATCTATGTAGCTATTCCCGTCAATATCTTCGACCAAACTACCATTTCCTTTGACGAAGCAGATATTCGGATCTGACTTTCGATTTAACGATACCACTCCACCAGGTATCCATCTTGCATTCTCCCGCAGTATTGCGGCTGATTTTTCATTTTCTTGCATGCCTATTAAAAGTTTTGCTATTTGTTATTGTTATAATTGGACGATGACTGCTAAACATGCTGCAGTCATCAATAATATGTATTTCAATACCTATTACTTTATGTATACCAAATTACAATATTTTTGTATACATTTAAAATAAATTTTAAAATTTTTAAAAATGAACATTCTCATTGAAGGACTTCTTTTCCCAGAAGGCCCCGCTTTCGACCGAGCGGGTGGCATATGGCTTGTGGAGAAAGAAGCAGGAAACTTAGTTTATTACAAAGACAATCAGCATAGCAGGATAACTGTGGGCGGACATCCCAACGGCATTGCAATCGATAAGAAAGGAGTGATTTGGTTTTGCGACTCACAACAAAACAGCATCCGTCGCTATGATCCCTTCGACAAAACCACAACGACAATAGTTACAGAAATCGCAGGAAAGCCATTAAAAATGCCCAACGACTTATGTTTTGACACCGACGGAAACCTACTATTCTCCTGCCCGGGAAATGACCTGGAAGATGGCACAGGCTACCTATGCTGCTTAAATAAACAGGATGAGCTTACGAAAATCCACACAGGCCTTTTTTACCCAAACGGATTGGCCTTTGCGGCAGACAAGCGCACGCTTTTTGTCGCTGAAACAGGCACAAAATGGATCTGGAAAATGCACTGGAACAGCTTGACACAACAGGTGGAAAACATCGAAAAATTCATAGAAACAGGAGGTCTTATTGGCCCAGATGGAATCGCTTTCGATCAGGACAACCAGCTTTATGCCGCTATCTATGGATCACAACACATCCTATCCATTAATACCAAAAACAAGACGACAGAGAAAATACCTACACCGGGGAAGAATCCAACAAACTGTGCTTTAGACCCAAAAGGCATTCAGGGACTTATGATTACAGAAGCTGAAAAAGGACAATTATTACAGTGGAATAGCACAAAAAAGGGTCTATTGTAAACAATAGACCCACTATAAAAATCCAAAAAATATTACACCAGTTCCAAGGCTTCCTGCTCTCCGCGATCCAAATGATGAACTAGGGTTGTATAGGCTTTATTCCAATCATCCGCTTTCAGCGCATCAACAATAGCGCGATGCTCCTTCTCCGTATCCAGGTAATCTTCCATCTGCCCCATAATAGCCCCGAGTTTCATATGAAATAAGGGGATGTTACTATTCTTGTAAATAGAAATTAATCTTGAATTGCAGGTCCCCTCAATAATCCGCTCATGAAAACGAACATCCGCCTCACAAGCTCCACCATAATACCCCTTGCTGACCATCTCAGAAAAATCGTTGCAGATCAGCTCCAAATCTTCGATAAGCTCTTTACTTTTCTTTGAAAACAGAATCTTTAATGCACCTATTTCCAACAACTCACGCAGCTCACGAATATCCTTCACATCTTCGACCGTCATTTTCTTCACAAAGCAGCCGCCTTTTTCACCAAACTCAACCAGACTCTCACCTGCTAACCGCATAAAAGCCTCACGAACAGCCACTCGACTCACCGTCATCTTATCCGCCCAAGCACTCTCTACCAATCTTGCCCCTCCAGCTAGCTGACTGGACAAAATTTTCTTACGTACTTCTAAATAAACTTTATAGGCAAGCGAATCCTCTTTCATATTGTATACAATTTTATGCAAAAATAAGAATACAAAATCATTAAAAAAATTTAAACAATGTATTCTTTAATTATTCTTTCCTTCTTGGGCACCATACTGTCTCCCTGGCGATAAATAAATAGTTTCGGCTTTAGATTTCCAACTGGTTGTATGATTCCCTTTCAGGACATTTATATTAAAGCTACTATTTTTTAATGAACTTTTCATATTCCAGAAACCATCTTTCAAACCCACCACAACAACCTCATACGATTGATCTCCCGGCACAGCAAATTCAATGGGCTCATTAAGATATTGATTTGGTTTGGCCACCACCAGTAAACGATCAGCCACTCTTATGAGGTAATAATTCGCTTTTTCCTCAGCATACACCGGTAATTTTGATGAGCCACTCTCCGTCATCTGAAAAACCGAAGCGTAACTAGCCTGATCACTTTCCTGTTTAGGCGAAACCATAATCCGTGTTCCCCTAGCCTCAGGCCAAGGAGACTTGACCTGATAAAGATCACCAAAAACAAAAGCAG
Organism: Sphingobacterium sp.; assembly: GCA_031286695.1. GTDB lineage: Bacteria > Bacteroidota > Bacteroidia > Sphingobacteriales > Sphingobacteriaceae > Sphingobacterium. Next base: position 848,012 of record JAITTY010000005.1, read on the forward strand.
TCGAATCACCCGAATACAATTTCACTGCACAGTCCTTTAATTGCGGCTTCAGCAGATCAACATAGGTAGCACCAGCAACATTTTTAAATTTACTGGTCAACACAAAACCTGTTTCGCTTCGTACAGGCTTTTCAAGCGTATTGATTTGCCAGTAGGGTTCGAATTTTTTATCATTGGTCTTAAGCTCGTCCAATAAGACAATGACAGCAGGCACATCCTTCCGCTTCAAATTCAAAAACAGGAAGCTTTTTGCATAGGATTTTACTTTAGCAGTATATGCGGCCGTTAGATCCATATTGAAATAGCTATAGCTCGGCTGAATGGGATCCTTGCCAAATGCCGATGCCCTGATCTCTCCGGTATGGTACCAGGAGTCACTTAACACCTCCTCAACCGTGCGTGGAAAACGCTGGCTAAACCGAGTCCCACCATCGTTTGTTTTCGTCCTAAATAACAGCGGCTCAGCAGGATCACGCACTAAAAGCATACTATGCGCAACCGATCGCTTATTAAAGTTAAAATCATAAGGGGAGCCATAAGAAAGATACAAACCAAGATCACCAACCTGAATACCATGATGATAAATCTGTAAAGCCCCTGCATCAGCATGCTGATGATTGCCGAAATGATAACCGCCACCTTTAATTTCTGCAACCACATCTGAACTTCCATTTTCTTCGCTCCAGCCTGTCCGGGCAACCATAGATCCTAAGATGGGTCCAAAATCCTTCGTCAACGGCATTTTTTCACGGTCAAAATCCGGCTTCAATTTTGGATCATCCAAGAGGAGAAACAAGATTGGATTGTCGGGCAAACCGCCCTGCTTGACAAACTCAGCCTTGATTACCGGGTTGCCTGAATAGGCGTAACAAAGCAACATGGTCTGCGGATTTTTCCAATAAAAATCAGCACTGCTGTTGTACTTTACATTAAACATATCCCCGTCGCGTAACATTTTTCCGTCAGGCGTTCGCATATACAACCAGTAATACGGCATATTCTTGATGTTATCGTCAAAAACCGGATAGCCAAGCATGCGATAATACAACCATGCCCCATGCATTTCCCATCCAAAGCGATAGCCCCCATAATCAACACCTTGATTATGGCGCGGCGACTGATACTCAAACTTGCGCATCGGCACCAACTCTTCCAAAATAGAATACGAAGTATACTTGTAAGGTACAGGATCCTCATCATATAACGCAATACTCATTGCTAGCAAATCGCGCGACACCTGCGCCTCATTCCCATGTCCATTGATTATACTTTCGATACCAAAAAAAGGAGGCCAGCCAATCTCCATATCCTGCGCCAGACGCATCATATTTTTATGCAGATTGGTCTTAACGCGTACATCCAACAACGAGAAGCACCAGTCATACACCAATGCTCCCGTATAAATTGCACGACCCAACTCGCGTGTAATATCACCATAGGAAACATTCCCAAATTCCAACATCGTCAAGTATTGATCTGCCAGCCTGACCGCTTCCCTACCTATTTTTTCGTCACCGGACATGAGGTAATAAAACGCTTTTGATTCAATGGCACGTTCGAGCTTTTCATCGTAAAACATTTCCTTATTCGGATCAAAAATAAATTGAACAGGTTGTTGCGCAAGTGTTTTCACTTTCCCCCAAGCTTCTAGATGCTCCGCTTCTTCCAACCGCGCCTTAACGACCGGCAAAGATTCTTTGTTAACCCATAGTCTCGGGTGACCTGCAGGCGGAACAATCTTTGGTTTATAATTTTCTGCCGCAGCTGGCGCAACTGGAGGCACAAAGGCATTGATCGAAACAGCTTTAATCTTAAAATAAGCTGGCAATTGCATGCCGATCATCTGCTTCCCTTTCTCAAAATAAAATTTACCAAGATCTTGCTTCGCACCTTTAAAGCTGTCAAATACGATCCGTTTGGTCGATCGTGCAGCGCGAACATCAATCATCGCATACAGCGTCATCATACCTGTTTTATCTGCCGCCTTAATTTTATCCAAATCGGTAACCTCGCCTTCAGAAACCAAGGTATAGACACCGGCCGTCGGAACATCCACCTGAACCTGCAGGCGTTGTCCATTTCCCTTTATCGAAGTAACCTTTGCCTGCTGCCCATAGGACGTTCCAAGGATCGCCATAAAAGCGATCCCCAGCATAGTACCTTTAACTTTTAGCCATATCCTTGCACCCATATCTTTATTTTACTTGCAACCTTTTTACACTGACCTTCATTTCTTTCGTGGTATTATTTACGCTATTGACAAATACATAAGCATTGTATTTACCATCAGCCGTTTGCAGCCATATTCCTGATTCAGCTTTTAAATTAATCGCAAAATCAGGCGCATCTACGAACGATTTATCTTTCAAATCCACATCGTCCACAAATACATTGTATTGCAATCGCGCTAATTGTTGATCGCGCACGGTCCAAGCCTTCACGATCTTCGTTTTATTTGTCAACCCCACAGGTAAGGTGAAACTCGGCAAATAACTGGCATCCGTCGTGGGAGCAACCAAAGAATGTGCATAAGTCACCGTTGGCAATGCCCGGTACAAATAGACCAAATCAATCTTATCCGGGTTTGCTGCCGCTTCGGTAGCAGTATACCATTTTAGGTCGGCCACAGAAAAAAAGCAGGCCGCGCCGTCTTTCCCGATCAAGTCCAAAGCCATATCCATATTACGAATCGCATAAGCTTCGGTCTTCAACGCAACTTCCTGCCCATTACTGGACCTCGCCCTGAACGTAAAAGTGACCGATTTACCTTTTGCTGCTGCCGGTATTTTGTAGCTATAACGCAGCGTTGAAGCGGAGGTATCTTTTGTAAATTTCACCTCCATGTTATTCCCATTTACTGTCGCAGGATCACCAACGACGACACCTACATCTGCCCCTGTACTACTGGTGTAATACGATTTGTTTTCAAGCACAGTACCCTCATCACCCGCAATGCTGGCTTCCACAGCAATCGATGTGAGCTTCCCCTGATCTGGCAAAATCGCCGCAGCATAAGCAAAGTCTATGGTAGCCCCAACCACATTTGGCCCTAAAGAGCGTTTAATAATATCGTTTTGCAAACCATCCTTTGCTTTTGGAATTTCATAAGCTTCTTCTTTACAAGAACCTAACAGCAAGAGCCCGAATCCGATGGACAGTAGCCCTATTTTTAAATAATTTGTTTTCATCAGCTCACTTACTTTTGTACTGTCAAATAAACTTTATATGTCTTACGAACCTTTCTATTTCCAGACACGACAGTCCATTCACGTGGCGTATCCAAATTGGAAAAATCTTGTTTTCCTAAAATCTTAGGATCTAACACCGCATCGGTGACCAATGAAAACTGTGGGTATAGATTTTTCAAATCCGTACCAAAGAGCACCTCCACTTTTACGGTTTGCTCAACGGTATCCACTAATGCAGCTTTGGTCCGTACCGTCTGAAAATCGGCGCCCAACAGTTCAAAACTACTGACATAACATTCCGACCTGGTCGTGATCAACAAACCATCCTCATCCATTGGATAATCATCCTTACAACCGGACAAGCTAACGAACAGCATCCCGATTAAAAATAATGTATATTTCATCTTATTACAGTCAAGTGTTACCATATTATTTCCAAGGTATATTTTGTGTTAAATTCGGATTCCTCGAACGTTCTGTTTCCGGGATTTGATAGATATAACACTTTTGATAAGTCAACTCAGACTCATTGAAGAAAAAGCGCTCCCAATTATTCCCAAAACTATCCTGGAACCATTTCCCATCACCGTAAGGTTTACCAAATACTGTTTCCAGTTTACGCCATCTCCGCAGATCAAACGCACGCTGCCCTTCACCAAACAACTCTACAATCCTTTCCTGTTCTATGGCGTCAAAAAAGGCATCATGAGACGAGGTTTTAGCACCCGCAAGCGCAGGTAGGTTACCACGACGCCTGACTTTATTAACCAAATCAATTGCATCCGCCTGTGGACCGCCGATCTCATTGGTTGCTTCCGCATACATCAGGTACACATCTGCAATACGCATCAAAGGCCAATTGTAATTTCCATCACTACGTGCCACACCACCATAATTGCGCACAAATTTACGCGATTGTAATCCCGAGAGATTTGTGGTATTATCGGTAAAGGAAGTTTTGTAAGATACACCGTTAACCGTCACTGCAGCGCCCCAAGTTTTGTAGACAAAAGGAATATAACCTGTCGTTTCCGTAGGGCTCATACTCATAATCAATTCGTAATCCCACAACAAAGTCGCTTTCATGCGATAATCGCGATTACGGTACGACTCAGGGTTCACCGCTGAATTTGCCGTAGTACGTGCTGCCGGATTTTTCACTGGATCTAGCTGAACCATCTTTGGCAAGAAATCTCCCGTAATGGTAGATTGATAACGGTCGGCCAATTCATAACGCGGAATAGCTTGGTTCTGTCCCAAAGACACCAATGGCCCGGTCCATACCCGCTGGTATTCCTCGCTCTGTTTTGTCCCCACACCGCCATGTGTCAGCACCATGACCATCTCTTCATCCTGGCTCAGGTTGCCCGTAGAAGGTATAAACATATAGTAATAGTTTGGGAGCACATCAGCCTTCCCCAATTCACCCCATGAACCTGGATCACCATTTCTAAACATTTTGATACCAAAATCATTGATCACACGCTTAAAATCTGCGGCAGCCGCAGTATAGGCCGTTTTAGCGTCTGCAGCAGATTGCACAAACCCATCCAATTCGGGCCATCCATTTTTCTTCCACGACCCCCAGTACAATTGAAACTTACCACGGAAGGCCAACGCTGCAGGCTTACCGGCACGTCCAATTGCAGAACCCTTATTCGGCAATTTGTCCACAGCATAATTCAAATCAGCCATAATGGAATCTTTCAACTGTGCAATAGGCATTCTCCGCACTGTATCAGCCTCTATGGGCGCCGGCGCCGATTTATAAAAATAAGGTACATCACCCCATAGGGAAATTAATCGAAAGTATGCAATGGCGCGCAACAACTTGGCCTCCGCCACGATAGTTTCCAAGGTCTGTTTTACAGCATCAGTTTTTGCTACGGGCAACAAACGCGCATTGGTATTTTCGATCACAAAGTTAGAACTGAATATAGATCCATACAATGCTCTATACATTGCCGATGCACCGGAGCCATAATTCATCGGACTATTGACCGTTAATGAAATAGGCGCCGCACCAGTATTGTACATTTTAAGGAAATCTCCATGTCCATCAAAATGATAGTCGCGATCAAAACAAGGTCTAAATATGGAATAGTTCGCCATTAATGCAGCAAGCGCGTCATTTTCGTCCACCCAGAACGTTTCAGAGCTTGGCGTTGTTGTTGGATTCTGATTCAACAAATCTTTGCGACACGCGGACAAACCAAGAAGCAGCAAAGAAGAAATAAACAATATGTTATATATCGATTTCATAAGTTCAAATATTATAAGTCTACATTCAGTCCAACCACAAAACTCTTCGTCATCGGATATGCATCATTGGTATAGGTACTTTTCTCCGGATCTAAGCCTTTAAAACTCGTCAAGACCGCCAAATTATCTACCGAACCAAATACACGCAACTTCTGGATACCCAGCTTCATCAGTAATTCTTTCTTAAAAGTATAGCCAAGCTGCAGATTTTTCACCCTTAAATAAGACATGTTTTGCAGCCAAAATGTGCTCAAATACGCATTTGGACTCGTCGATCCTAATGTACTTGGAAGTAACTTAGGATAATCAGCATCGCGATTGTCCAGGCTCCACATATTATTCCACTGATCTTCCGTAATAGCCTGATTTGCCGTTCCTAAAAAGTTCGAATTCGCTTTGTTCATCCAAAATTCCTTTCTTCCTGTGGCAGCCTGCAACAGGAAAGAAAAATCAAAACCTTTGTAATCCACCGAACCCCTAAATCCATAATTCACCTTTGGCCTGCCCAACTGATAAGCTGGATATGCCACACGGTCATTCGCATCCAATTTGCCATCACCATTGACATCTTTCAACAAAATATCTCCCGGAGAAGCGCCCTGAGGAACAGCATTATAGACATCCTGCCAAGACTGAGCAATGCCCAACGATTCGAAAGCATAGATAAAATTATAAGGCATATCAATAAATACCGACCCCCTTTGCAACTGCTCATTCCAAGACAGCAGCTTGTTCTTGTTATACCCTACATTGAAGTTCAGCATGTAACCCACATCCCCCTTTCGGTCATTCCAGGTAACATTTGCTTCCAGCCCTTTATTCATCATATCACCAATATTACGTCGGGGGGCAGTGAATAAACCCGTCAGATGCATGGATACATCCGAAGGCCTGTTCATACCGATCGTCTTTCTTTCGTAGTAATCCAACTCGGCCGTCAGTTTATTTTTAAAGAACCCAAGATCCAACCCCAGGTTAAACACACGTGTTTTTTCCCATGTAAGATCATAGTTGATCAGTTTTTTATTGATCAGGCCTTTTACCACGGAACCTGTCCCTGTACTATTATCGATCAAATAATAAGGACTGGAGACCAAAGATTGCTTTTGCTCATACAGGCCCACACCGCTATTATTACCCAAAGAACCATAGGAAGCTCTAAATTTAGCCGAACTCATGCTGATCTTATCCTTGAAGGCTGTCATAAATGCCTCGTCCGAGATGCGCCAGCCTACCGCGGCAGAAGGAAAGAATCCATATTGATCACCCGGCAAGAAGCGTGACGAACCATCTACCCTGAAGTTCCCTTCAAACATATACCTTCCAAAAGCCGTATAATTCAGTCGTCCGATATAAGAACGCAAACCTTCTGCTGATGATGATCCCGATACATTTTGTACATCCTCCGAAGCACCATCGATTTCATGTAAGCTCGGATGTAAACGATCTAAGCGACTACCCGCCAAAACGCGATTGTTCCAATATTCTTCCGAATACACGGCCAAAGCAGAGAAATCATGATTGGCGCCGAACTTATGGTCGTAACTCAGCTTGAAGTTCAGCTGTGTTTTGTAATTGTTCCGGTCTGTATTATATATCCCATCATTTGTCGGCACAAGATCCCGGATAGACAATCCCGTCCGGATGTTATATAATTTTGTCGGCATATCTGCCTTCCATTGAAAACGCGTGTCATAATTTAGGGCATAATCCACTTTAGCCTCAAACCCTTTAAACGGCTTCCAGTTTAAATAACCATTCACCAAAGCCTGCTTTTGATTCATGTGGTTTTGGTTGCGCGTCATGTAATCCGCATAAATATTATTGGCCTGCGGACTTTCATTGTAAGACATTGCACCGCCATAAAAACCGGTAATAGGATCATAAGGCAATATACCTGCTGGTGAGGTAAACAAATCCATCCCACTTGTCGAGTTAGCAGTCATACCATCCTCGTAGTTATACCGATAATCGGACCAGTTTCCAGAGAACCGGACCCCAGCACCAATGGTATTGGTTACTTTTGTTTCGAAGTTAAATGCAGCATTATAACGTTTAAAATCATTATTGATCTGTATCCCCTTCTCATCCAGCATACCCACAGATAAATAGTAATTATTATTTTCAGTTCCCCCATTAATGGAAACATTATAATTCCCACTTTGACCATTGCGGAGAATAACATCCCACCAATCGGTACTTGGATACAATCTCGGGTCGATCATACTTAAAGCCAACCATTCATCGATCGTTCCATTTTTAAAATTGAATGCAGATGCGGCGGTATTATAAGCCTGGGCCCTTTGAGTCGCCGTCATTGCTTTTGCATAATTATTGACAAAATCAAAAGAGCGCGTAGGTTTCACCAGCGATTTGTTGGCACTAAAGGAAATAGCCGTCTTACTGTTTCTTTTACCAGACTTTGTCGTAATCAATACAACCCCATTGGCCGCTCTGGAACCGTATACAGCAGCCGAAGAGGCATCTTTTAGCACGGTCACACTTTCAATATCATTCACATTCACACGGTTCATATTCACATCAGGCATCCCATCGACCACGATCAGCGGTCCAGCACTATTGACCGTCCCCAAACCCCGGATCAAAAGATCCGCTGCATTATTTCCGGCCATCCCCGAGTTCTGACTCACCGCAAGGCCGGGAATAACACCCTGCAATGCCTGGGAAGCATTGGAAAGACCCCGACTTGAAGTCGATTGGTCAAAATTGACACTGGCCACTGCGCCGGTCAAGTTGCCTTTTTTCTGCTTACCATACCCCACCACAACCACTTCATCCAGCGCATTTTCGCTCGCATCAAGCACCAAAGCCTGCACATCTTTGCCCGACACCACTTTTGTATTGAAACCGATTAACCGAAATTGAATCTGATCTGAAACGGAACCCGTTAATTTAAAACGACCCTCTTGATCCGTAACGGTAACAGTTGCATTTTTAAGGTTACGCACTTCCACACCGGACAGTGGCTGCCCTTTGGCGTCCAGCACTTGCCCGACAAGCTGCTGCTGAAATTTTGCTAAACCCGGCGAAGGGTTTAAAACATCCGAGATCGGAATCTTTCCATTATTAAGGGAAGAAGGTACATTTGCCAATGCAGCCATCGAAATAAAAGGTAGCCCCACCAAAAGGCAACTCCTGTTTATTACATCCCGGATTTTAATCTGCTTTAGTATCATGAATACTCAGGTTAAAGTGGTTAAATAAATGATTTATAAGCTCTTTAGTTTATTGGTATTTTTTCAGGAAACATAACGCTCGACCCTAATATGGTCTAAATTGCATTTCCACAATTATCATAGTGAATACAATAATATATATTTTTTGTATACAATTCAATATTTTTTTTACTTTTTTACAAAAATAGGGCGGCTAACAAGTTCGTGACAATTCCACAACGTCGCTCTTTTAGCTGTGTAATTATAAACTAAATCGTATTTACTGTAGACTGATAAAATATTTTTGTATACAATTTAACTTATTTTTTGTATATTTATTTTTATTCAACTACATTTGACTAACCAAATAAATCAAAGGAATAACCGTAGATCCTATATGAAAAAACAAACCTATATTTGGCTTGTATCGCTGATCCCGCTACTATCTTCCTGTTCTTCCGAGACAGAAAGAGAAAGTAAACCAATAATCAACATCCAACTGGAGCACAGCATACTATCGCTAACCAAAGAAGCTACAAAACTCCATGTGCCATGGGATTTACAATATGACCGGGTCAACGACGCCATTCTGTTTTCTGAAATCGGAGGAAGTATACGAAGGCTGGATACGAAAACAAAAGTTGTTACTTTGGTGGACAGCCTGACCGACGTTTACCACCAGCGCACCCTGGGACTATTAGGGATGGCACTGTATCAACCCGAACAGCAACAAGCCTATCTTTACCTTTCTTACACAAGTAAAAAAGACAGCCTTATTTTCTCCAACTTATATCGCTACGATTATAATACGGCAGGCAAGTTGTCAAACCCAAAATTGCTTTTACAGATTCCTGGAAACACAGGACACAACGGCTCCCGAGTTATTGTTTCGACAGACAAAAAAGTGTATTGGGCTACAGGTGATGCAGCAAGTGATACCTTTGCGCAAGACAGCACCTCATTAAATGGCAAAATCTTACGCCTCAATCTCGACGGAAGCATCCCAAAAGACAATCCAATTGCAAACAGCTATGTATATGCATGGGGATTTCGAAACATGCAAGGACTTACCCATGATGCGAAAGGCTTAATTTACACATCTGAACATGGCGATGCCATCGAAGATGAAATCAACCTGATCCAACCGCTAAAAAATTATGGCTGGCCACAGATCGAAGGTATGATTGATACGGAAAAGGAAAAAGCTATTGCCAAAAGCTCCCCAAGACAGGAACCCATTAAATCGTGGACTCCAGTCGTCGCACCATCCGGTATGGCGTATTACAGTTCTAACGTTATCCCTGAATGGAAACACAGTTTATTACTCGCGACTTTAAAAAATCAGTCCTTACGTATCCTAAAATTATCTGCCAACGGGCAGCAGATCGTCGATGAGAAGATCCTATTCAAAGATCAGCTTGGCCGGCTAAGATCCGTATTGACCTTACCCAATGGGGACATTTATTTCTGTTCAAGCAACCGTGACTGGAATCCGCAAAAGGGATTTCCAAAGCCCGATGACGACGTGATCTATCGTCTCCGTATTACCGATAAAGCCGCTGCACCAATGATTAAACCCGTCGCTGCCAATGCGGTCAACTCCCCTGCCAAAAGTGGTCAAGCCTTATACGAAGCCTATTGCGCTTCTTGTCATAAAACAGATGGAATGGGGCTAACAAATACCTTCCCCCCCTTAGCCAACTCAGCTCTTGTCAACGGCGAACCAGCACCTTTATTGCAGGTTATCCTCCATGGACTGAAAGACAAAACAATAGCCAAGGTCAAATACGAGAGCGCAATGCCATCTTTTTCATTCCTAAAAAATGAAGAGGTCATTGAAATCACCAATTATATCCGTACACACTTTGGAAATTCTGCCCCTAAAATTAACCAACAGCATTTAACCTCATTACGATAAATCTCATGGAAAACAACCTCGAGCCAAAACCCTCCTTATTTAAAAATTGGCTATCCATCTTGGGGCCCGGCATCATTACCGCCGCCCTGGTTTTCGGGCCCAGCAAAATGACCATCACATCAAAAATGGGTGCAGATTATGGCTTCTCCCTGTTATGGGTTGTCGTCGTCGCGATCTTTTTTATGATGGTTTTCACCAATATGGCGGCACGTATCGGCATCGCGAGAGACGAATCTTTACTTACTTTAATTCGCCAGAAATTTGGTAAAACAACGGCCATCATCATCGGCCTCGGAATCTTCCTTGTCGCAACCTGTTTTCAATCTGGAAATGCCACTGGGGTCTCCATTTCTGTTTCGGAAGCAACGGGGACAAATCCCAAAATATGGATCATCGTTTTTAATGTCATCGGCATTTTACTGCTGTTCTTCAAGTCTTTCTACGCACTATTGGAAAAGCTCATGCTTGGACTTATCATCCTGATGTTATTTGCTTTTCTTTCCACAGCTATTATGATAAAGACACCGGCACAGGATTTTTTCTTAGGCTTTATTCCAAGCATCCCGCCTTCCTCAGTGGGTTTAATCATCGCTTTCACAGCTTCTTGCTTTTCAATTGTGGGCGCTTTTTATCAAAGCTATCTCGTTCAGTCAAGAAGAAAATTATCCGCCAATGGACAAATATCAGATCGGCAGATTATCGGAAGCCGGATAGGGATCATTATTCTTGGGATCATGAGCGCAGCCGTTATGGTCTGCGCCGCAAATACGCTTCACCCCCAAGGGATCAAATTAAATTCTGCCGCTGAGATGGGCCGTGCACTGGAACCACTTTTGGGAACCTATGCCTCGCACCTCTTTTTTATCGGTCTTTTCGGTGCCTCCTTTTCCTCCTTGATTGGCAATGCCGTATTAGGCGGTTCGTTACTGGGCGATACCTTTGGCTTCGGCAACAATCTCAACCACCCTAAAGTGAAGCTCTTTATTTCGCTGGTCATGATTTTTGGATCTGCCATCGCACTGATCTTCGGAAATCTTCCCTTGGAGCTTATTGTTTTTGCGCAAAGCATCACCATTTTTTTAGTTCCCTTTATTGGCATTATCCTCTTTCTGATCGCAAACGACAAAGAAATTATGGGCGCGCTCAGAAACAACCCCTTAACGCGGTTATGGGCTATCCTCGGACTCCTATTACTCGTTTTTTTAGCTTTTAGTAATTTCTATAATTTAATCAAATAATTCAGACATGGACCATAACAATTTAGCGGAATTGGAACAGCAAATACTTGCACCATCATTAGATCTAATTGAAGATATAAAAAAGATAACAGGTGATATCCTTTTCTTAGGTATTGGCGGAAAAATGGGGCCAAGCATGGCAAAACTAGCCATGAGGGCTATCCAAGCTGCAGGAATAGACAAAAAGGTCATTGGTGTTTCGCGTTTTTCCACCAAGGAACTTCAACAGGAACTGGAAGATCTAGGCATAAAGACCATCGCTTGTGACCTACTGAATGAGGAAGAACTCAAAAAGATTCCGCAGGTTCCGAATGTCATTTACCTCGCAGGACATAAATTCGGCACCACAGGAAATGAAGATTTCACCTGGGCGATGAATACCTATCTTCCAGGAATGGTGGCTTCTCATTTTCGAGACTCCAACATTGTTGCTTTTTCTTCGGGTAACGTGCTGCCATTTGTGCCGATAAGTAATGCCGGCGTTTCCGAGGAAAGAACTCCCGAGCCTGTCGGTGAATACGCGCAATCCTGTTTGGGAAGAGAGCGCATATTCGAGTATTTTTCGAAGAAAAATGGTACACCTACCCTGATCTACCGATTGAATTATGCGGTGGATTTTCGCTACGGCGTGCTCGTAGAAATTGCTAAATCGGTCAAAGGGCAACTCCCAATAGATTTGACAACCGAAAACGTCAATGTTATCTGGCAGGGAGATGCCAACGAAATTGCCTTAAGATCATTACTGCACTGTCAGTCACCAGCCAAAATACTAAATGTCACAGGGCCTGAAATCCTTTCTACACGATGGATCGCAGAGCGTTTTGCTGAGCATTTCAGCACAAAGCCGATCTTTGTGAATGAACCCGCCGGAACCGCTTTACTAAACAACGCGTCCGAATGCCATCGTTTATTTGGCTATCCTAAAACAACCATACGGGAAGCGATAGACATTACAGCCAAATGGTTGAACCAAGGTGGCGAACTATGGAATAAAGACACGCACTTTCAAGAACGAAAAGGAAAATTCTAATGAAAACTTTAGACAACAAATTACAACAGTTGCTTTGGGAAGGGACGGTTATTCCGGCACACCCCCTTGCCTTAAATGAGGACCGCAGCATTGACGAGGCACATCAACGGCTCCTGACTCAATATTACATAGCCAGTGGAGCGGGCGGAATCGCTGTCGCAGTACATTCAACCCAGTTTGAAATTCGGGACCCTGAGATCAACCTTTTTGAAACCGTATTGAGATGGGCTAGCGAAGAAGTCGATAAAGCTGAGCTCCAACGACCATTTATCAAAATTGCGGGCATCTGCGGTGCCACAGAACAAGCGATACAGGAGGCAAACACGGCACTTAAATACGGTTATGATATCGGACTTTTGAGTATGGGCGGACTTCAAAGCTGGACCGAAAATGCAATATTAGATCGAGTTAGAGCAATAGCAGCCATTATTCCTGTTTTTGGATTCTATCTTCAACCCGCTGTTGGTGGCCGCATTTTCTCGTATTCTTTTTGGCAGCAGTTTGCCGAAATCGACAACGTCGTCGCTATCAAGTGTGCCTCGTTCAACCGGTACCAGACATTAGACGTTATGCGCGCAATAGCCAACTCCAGCCGGCGAAACCAAATTGCCCTATACACGGGCAATGATGACAACATTGTCAACGATCTGATGAGCGTGTATAATTTCCCTGTAGCTGGAGAAAACGTCTCCATAGAATTTAAAGGCGGATTACTAGGTCATTGGGCCGTTTGGACGGCAAAAGCCGTTGAACTCCTTCGGGAAATAAAAACATACAAACAGAACCCCAACAACTTCCATGCGAGCCACCTTCTGAGCAAAGCGATTGCTGTAACAGACAGTAATGCAGCATTTTTTGACCCAGCAAATGCATTCCATGGCTGTATACCAGGCTTACATGAGGTGCTCCGTAGACAAGGTTTGATGAAAGGTATCTGGTGTCTGAATCCCGACGAAAATCTATCCATCGGACAGCAAGAAGAAATTGATCGTGTATATAAAGACTACCCAGACTTAAACGACGACGAATTTGTCAAGGAATTTTTAAAATCGAGATCCTAATAATCGCTTCCTTTTATAAGGTCTCATCACCCGGGCTAGTCATGGCTGACGAGGTGATGGGACCTTTCTTTTTGTTCCAATTCATATTTTACGAATCAATGACCGACTAAGAGCAACAGTGCGCAGCATGAAATGTTTGATTTTTATAACTTTGCGTCATGACAACTTCTGAAAATATAATTGATTTCTATCAACGGGTATTTCGAGAATCCAATTACCCAATAGGTTCTGCGCCCGAACAAATTTCTCATTTTAACGTATTTTCACGTGAGCATTGTCCCTTAAAATCACCTTACAATAGAAAAGATTATTTCAAAATATCCCTTATGATCGGCGAGGGTCAATTGCATTATGGCGATCAATGGATCCCCATTGACCGTCCCGCACTTGTATTTTCAAGTCCGCTTGTTCCCTACTCTTGGGAAACAGACAATCCCGATCAAAAGGGATGGTTCTGTCTCTTTACGCAAAAATTCATTCAAGAAGACAAACATTATAACCATAATATTCTTGAAAGTCATTTTTTCAATCCGGGTGGTAGCCCCGTCTATTTCTTAACGAATGAACAGGTCGATCTTTTCGATCACATTTTTCAGCGGATGAATACGGAACTGCTGTCTGAATTTTCGTTCAAATATGAAATTATCCGGAATCAGCTGCAGTTACTCGTTTTAGAAACATTAAAACTAGCGCCAAATGAGGGAATATCACCTTACCAAAACGCCAATCAGCGTATTTCCCATCTTTTCTTAGAGCTACTGGAACGGCAGTTTCCGATTGACACCGAAAATTTACTTCGTTTTAAAAATGCAACGGATTACGCGCAACAGCTCAACATCCATGTCAATTCGCTAAACAGGGCTTTGAAACAAAATACAGGAAAAACCACACAAGAACTCATCGCACTGCGCATCACACAGGAAGCAAAAGCCCTCCTTCAACATAGCAGCTGGAATATCAATGAAATCGCTTATGCCTTAGGTTTCGAAGAACCGGCAAACTTCAGTAATTATTTCAAAAAACATGCTGGTGTACCACCTTTAGCCTTCCGCAATAAGCCTGTTTGATTTTCACAATAATTTGTTTGAATTCTATATCTTTCGAAACAAGCAATGGAGCTACTTTTGTCCCCATCATATTTAGCGGGTCAAAGAGAAAAAAGTGGCCGACAGCATAAACGTCCCTAGAGACGGGAAATTAAAAAAATGACAGGATGGAAAAAAACACTAAACCACAGCAATCTTTTATCCCGACGATACTAGCATTTGCACTTGTTCCGATTACGGGACTTGCCACTGATATTTATCTTCCGTCGATGCCACAAATGGCCCAGGAGCTTGGCTTGAACGAAAGCAAAATTCAGCTAACACTTTCGCTTTTTCTAATCAGCTATGGTGTTGCTCAATTCTTTACAGGAGCATTGGTTGACGCTTGGGGAAGGTATCGCATCAACCTGATATCACTTTTCCTTTTCATTGTCAGTTTCTGGATCACAGCAAGCACGCAAGATATTTGGGTTATTTACCTGATGCGTATCCTACAGGGCATCTTATCGGCATTTGTGGTCATCTCAAAAAGAGCCTATTTTGTAGATGTCTATGAAGGCGAACAGCGCAAGCACTACCTCAGCATTATGACCATCGTCTGGTCGATCGGACCGATTGTCGCTCCTTTTATTGGCGGCTACCTCCAAACACAATTTGGTTGGCGTTCTAACTTTATGGTTCTGGCCGTTTACAGTGCCGTACTTTTCATCCTTGAACTGATCTTTTCTGGCGAAACAATCAAACAGAAGAAACCACTCCATATCAACTACCTGATCGGCGAATTTAAAATGATGCTTAAAAGCAATGATTTTACGTTCGGTATAGTCATGTGCGGTATATCCTATGGTCTTGTCATGTTCTACAATCTCAGTGGTCCTTTTTTTATTGAACATCAATTGGGCTATAGTGCGATTACAACCGGTTATACCTCACTTATTATGGGCTTAGCTTGGATGTGTGGTGGTTTTATTGGTAAAGCCCTTATTAAAAGAGCCTTGGTTCCAAAGCTGAGAATCGCCAACTTTATTCAAATCAGCCTGATTGTCTGTATGCTGATCGTTTCACCTTACTTATCAAATCTATATACATTAACATTTTTCGCATTTGCCGTACATTGTACTGCAGGATTTATCTTTAATAATTATTTCAGCTACTGTTTGGGTAGGTTTCCATTGTCGGCAGGTATCGCCGGTGGATTGGTTGGCGGAATTACCTACCTCCTTACCTCTTCACTCAGTTACATCACCGTAAGCCTAGTAAACCCTTCTTCGCAGTTTCAGATTGGATTAGGATATGGGATATTTGCGCTGTTGGGATTGACCATTTTATACCTTATTCATAAGCTGGTCAAAAGCGTATAAGCTATGCGCTGGTTCTTCCAGCGACAGGGCAACAACAGCCTGTAGCTGACCAGCCACAAAACAGTTTTTAAAAGGTGAATTATTTTTAAAATAGTATTAAAAACAACTATATTTGTTGTATCATAATTTAGGTTTATAATTGGTTATTGAAGGTTTTCATTCTCCCCGTTTGAAAACCTTTTTTTTGACCGAAAAAACCTTCAGTCTGCTTTCCTAGCTGCTGATGCTGACCAAATTATGAAGGCCTTCGCTTATTTTTTAATTGCTGCCTTCCTTGATACCGAATTTTTCAACATAGGTACGTGGACTCTCCTTATAGAATTTCTTAAATGTTTTGCTAAAATACTTTGGATCATTGAACCCGACCTGATAAGCCACCTCACTGATACTCAAACCCGTATCGTTCACCAAAATATAGGCTGCTTTCTTAAGACGTACCATATTAATAAATTCAACCAAATTCAGTCCCGTTTGTTGCTTAATCTTGCGGTACAAAACAGAACGGCTCACACCAATGGCTTTGGTAAGATCCTGTACCCCAAAATCTTCACAGCCCAGATTTTCTTCGACAATCTTCAATACCTGATCCAAAAAACGAGTTCTTTCGGGCAGGTCTGTTCCCTGCGTTCCAAGAAGATAATTCTGTACAAATTTTTCTTCCAGTCGTTTCCGCGTCTGTATGATATTAGAAATTTTCTGAATGAGGTGTGGCATACTGAAGGGCTTGGTAATGTAATCATCTGTACCAATTTCAAACGCCTCTGTGATATAAGGATCAGCTGTACGGGCTGTCAAAAGAATCACAGGAATATGATTTGAACTGCTATCATTTTTAATCTGCTGCAAAAGTGTGATTCCGTCGCAGTTGGGCATCGTTACATCTGAAATGATAATATCGGGCTGTCTTGTTTGTACCAATTCCAAGGCCTCAATTCCATCATTAGCTTCTAAAACAATATATTTTTTCCGTAAATTTTCACATAGAAAACAACGCAGTTCCACATTGTCCTCGGCAACAAGTATGATGGGTTTATCTTCATCTGCTGCAGGACGCTCAATTTCTGTTTTTGTAACATCCACCTCTGGCGTATCGGCATCTGCTGGGTCAGAGCACATTGTCCCTGCCGTATCCGCTAAAACCATTAGCTCTTCGATGACAACAGCCCCCTGGGGCAGGCTGATCCGAAATACAGTATTGAAGTCGGCCGATTCCTGTGCCATATTACTTTCAACAGTGAGTTTTCCACCGTGCAACTGTATAATCGAACGGGAAAGCGCCAAACCTATTCCTCCATTGGTCGCTGACAGTCCTTTCGCATTGGCTTGGTAAAATTGTTCAAATACAAAAGGTATATCTTTTGCCGGGATCCCACGCCCGGAATCCCAAACGGAAACAAGCAGTTTCTCCAACTCACCTTCCCCTTCTAGCTCAACCTGAATCTTTATTTTACCCCCATTGTCCGTAAATTTAAAAGCATTATAAATCAAATTGACAAGGACTTTTTCAAATTGTTCCGGATCTAAACCTGCAACATAATCAGGACTTACCTTATTATCCAGGAAAAACTGAATATTATTTTTCTCGGCAATAAAGTAAAAATTCTGGCGAATGTTTTCCAAATACGTAGCAAGATGAACCTTTTGGCAAAACAATTTCATCTTTCCGCCTTCATGTTTTCTGAAATCAAGCAGCTGATTGACCAGATTCATCAAGCGATCGGCATTTCTCGTTGCATAACCGAGGTGCTCCTGTGCATATGCTGAAAGCGATCGATCGCCTTTTAATTGATTTAACGGTCCGATAATTAATGACAATGGCGTACGGAATTCATGAGAGATATTGGTAAAGAAATTCAGTTTTGCTTCATGGAGCTCCTCCTGTTTTTCCGAATCTATTTGCCGAATCAAAAGGTCCTGTTTCAATTTATTCCGACCGTGGAAAAATCGGATAACCAAAAAACTGGCCCCAGCAAAAAGAAGAAAATAGCCGCTATAGGCCCACCATGTCTTCCATGGTGCTGGCAGCACTTTAATCTTCAAGACCGTTGCCTTTTCGTTCCATACCCCGTCGTTGTTGGCCCCCTTTACCCAAAGCTCGTAGGTACCAGGGTCTAAATTGGTATAAGTAGCCACGGGATTGCTTACATAATTCCAGTCTTGATCAAAGCCTTTTAGATAATAAGCATATTGATTTTTCTCCGGATGAACATAATTCAATACACTGAATTCCAAACTAAAAACATTTTGATTGTGATCAAGTATCAATTCATTCATCATCGATATATCTTTAGGAATAACACCATCCAGGCCCGGGAGAACTGTTTTATTGAATAATTTCAACTCCGTAAACTGAATGGGGGGAATGTAATTATTGACACTTAAACTATCTGGATTAAATAGGGTGAAGCCTGAGAAACTGCCAAAGGCGAGTTTTCCGTCCCGCAACATTGCTGCTGCATTTTGAATATATTCGTTGCCAGGAAGACCATCGGTCTTCGTGTAGGTTCGTACATGACCAGATTGGGGATCGAAACAAGAAATCCCTGTATTTGTGCTCAACCACAATTTGTTTTTCAGATCACTCAGCATCGCAAAAACATTGTTGATCGGCAATCCATTTCGCTCATTAAACCTTTTGAACGCTTTCTTCTCCGGAAGATAGCGATTGAGCCCACCCATATAGGTACCAATCCAAATCTGTCCTTTTCGATCTTCATGGATACTCACAATATCATTTCCACTAATTGAAAGAGAGTCTTTCTTGTCATTTAGAAAGGAAACAAATTTATCGGTCCCCGCTAATTTTAGATTTAAACCATTTGAAGTACCGATCCATAGATTACCTTTTGAATCCTCCAGTAAAGCGCGTACCATATTGGAACTTAACTGCTTTCCTGCAACATCAAATGTTTGGAAAGATCCGGCTTTCTGGTTTTTACGAAGGACCTGTAGTCCGCCACCGAACGTGCCTATCCAAATATCGCCATTGCGATCCTCTAAGATTGCATAGACATTATTGTTTGCCAGGCCATTACTTACATTGGGATCGAAACGAAAATGTTCATAGCCTTGTTGCCCCTTTCGTCTTAAATTCAATCCACCATCATAGGTACCTACCCATAAATTCCCTTCCTTATCCAAACAGATGGACTTCACATTGTTATGACTTAGGCCATTCAGGTTATTTTTATCGTAACGTTCACTAAAAAACGAATTCGTATGCCGATTAAAATAATTCAGTCCTCCACCCTCAGTTCCAATCACGAGTTCTCCCATAGCATTTTCAACAAAAGCACTCACCACATTGTAACTTAAGCTATTGCGTTTAGATTGATGGGTAAAATTCTGAAAATTAGGAATATCCTTGTCATAGATATTGACCCCTCCAAAGTAGGTTCCGATCCAAATAGATCCCCTTTTATCCTGAAATATAGGGCGAATGGAATTATTGCTTAAGCTATTGGGATTTCCATCGTCTGCCTGAATAAAAAGCAATTTTCCATTTTGATAAACGTAAAGGCCATTGAATGTTCCGATCCAAATCTTTCCATCATCTGTTTTTTTTAAGGAGCGCACATCTTGACTGGCCAAACCGGTATGATTTCCCTCTTCGGTTAACGAGGATATTTCGCCTGTATTCTCATTGATAATCCGAATACCATTATATTTCGTTCCTACCCAAAATATACCTGGACTAACTTCCAAAACCGCCTGAAACCGTTGATTAACCTTATTATCTACCGATTTCTCCTTGAAGTAAGTCCGTAGAACCTTTAAGCTATTTCCATCTTTCGATGCGGCCTGCATGAGTACAATGGCATCATCAGTACAAAACCATAATCGCTTTCTGCGGTCCTCATATAGGGTTCGAAAATTACGATAATATTCTTTTCCCTGGCTTCTTTCAACGGTAATCTCATTGAAAACCAATTCCGCTTCGAGATGCCGGCCCTCTTTAATCTTATACAAGCCTATATTTGTCGCAATCCAAATCTTACCATTGGAATCCTGAAAAATCTGGTGAACGTTGACATCCCTTTTTCCATTACTACTCTCCACAGTAGGTAAGGGTATACGGATGAAATTGTCTGACGCACGATTATATAAATTCAGACCTGTCATTGTCCCTATCCAAAGGCGCTTTTTGTTATCTTCCGTAATCGCTTGAATAAAGTTGTGCTCTAAGGAAAGGCTATCTTGCGGATTACTGCGATAAATCGTAAACTTCCGGGCGTCGTATTTATTTAAGCCATCACGGGTACCGATCCACATAAAACCCAAATAATCTTGAGCTATAGCGAAAACGCTGCCCTGAGACAAACCTTCGTTGACATCCAAGTGTAAAAAACGATAGTTTTTTTCCTGCGCATGCAAAACAGAAATTAACGCTAGTACACAGCAAAAACAGCGCATAAAAACACGTAATGGCATCATAAGGTATATAATTGAAATGGATGATAAAAATAATCATTCCATTGAATAAACACGAACAAGAATCACTTTAATCGATCTTTTAATTGTTGCTCATAAAGTGAGCCGATCGACATTATTCTGTTTTGATTTTCCCAGTAACCAGCATTTCTATTTTTCAATCTTCCAGCTACTTTTTCTCCCTTTACTCCTATGGCAAAATTTTGCCCGGAAGCCCAGGGCTTTTGTACTACAGCACTTTTGACCGTACAATTCCATAAGATCTGTGTCACCCCAGCCCAACCATGTCCACTTCCCCAGTTACCCCGGTCTTGAACATTAATTTCACCATCCGTTACGATTTGATCGTATAAGGTTCCAACAGCCCATCGATGATGTGGACCGATATCCGCATGTGTTCGCTCCGCGCTAGAAAGGCTAAAAACGTTTGGACCGAGGGTTCTGGCCCCTGTTACGTAATCATGGCGTCCTTCCGTCGTATAAAGTTCTTTAAATAAATTAAGCTGACCGTCATTATTGAATGAATACCGCCTTCCGCCTGTAATTTGAGATTTTCCATCCAGACACCGCGACTTCATTACTGTAATCTGTTTGGCAAAAGCACCAAGACTCACCGCCGCATAGCCAAAATAACGCGCGGTGATATTACGCACCCAACCATTCGCTATTTTATCCATATCAATTGCAATCCAGCCGTGATTTTCGTCCTCATTATCTACAAAATCAGATTCGAAACGTATATTTTCGATTCCAACTTCGCTTATACGTCCGTCAAAGGTGTAAGGAATGACGGTCACTTTTCCGTACCTCGGATCGATCGCCATCACCAGGGGATTATCAAAAAATACAGAGTCACCTCGAATGGCTAAAATAGTACGTTCAAAATTTAGCTTGTATTCCCGCGCCGTCCACTGTTTCGTCCCTTCTCTCTTTTCAATCTGGTTCATTCGAAGCGCTTCGATCCAGGCATCATTCATCTCATACGATAGCAGGACCTGCTCGCCCACTTTCCATTCGTTCGTATGATCGACTAGGACATAGTTAGCCCCTACAGGTCCATAGCCATCCTTAACGAACTGTTTTCTAGCCTGGTCCACTGTATAGCTGCCCGTACCGGAAACTTTCAATAAGCTCCGTTGATGCTGCCCTACTGCTTTAAGCAGGGTTTGTCCCTCGGCATCCCCCTCACCTCTCAACACGACACCGCCGGCATGAATTTCCAAACTTCCAGGTATAGTGTACAGGCCTTTTTTTAACAAAACAGCACCTCTATAACCGTTTTTATCACGCGGTTTTGCTGATACGGCATCGATGGCCTGCTGTATAATTTGCTGATCATCACCATTTACGCTGGGTTTTACCGTAATCACGACAGGAACATTGGGCAACTTTTGATCACCTTGATGATAGCCCACGCGACTAAAGTCGGGGATGACATTTCCCTGTGCATCTGGAAAATAGATCAATTGTCCCGCTGGATTTTTCCGGACCAGATCCGATTGAACTTTTCCGGACTGTAGCTCTTCTTGCCGATGCAGTGCTTCCAAAAAATAATAATCGGCATAACTCAAGGGTTTATCCACTTCGGTATTGGAAGGTTTCGATCCTGTGCTGTGTAATAATATAAAACCTCTACTTTTATTTGCTGGCGACATGTAATTGTCTATCAGATTAGCCAATATAGTCTGTGCTTTTGCACGATAATCTTTCCCTTGATTGCTATACGTACTTAATTCCAACAGCCCCGATGCGATGACTGTCGCTGCCGACACATCCCGGGGTTCATTTGGAATATTAGGCGCATCGAAATCCCAATAAGGGATCAAGTCTTTCGGCATATTGGGATGTGTAAACAGCCACTGCGCGACTTTTTCAGCTTGCTGCAAATATTTCGGATCTCCCGTTTCTCTGTAACACATTGTATAGCCATACAGTGCCCAGGCCTCCCCCCGAGACCATGTTGACTCGTCACTTAAGCCCTGATGGGTGTTTTTATGCTGTACAGCTCCTGTTTTCGGATTGTAGTCTATCACATGATAGGTGCTGTAATCCGGTCTGAAATGATTTTTCATTGTCGTATTGGCATGGCTCACTGCAATATGATAATAAGTAGAATCTCCAGTGAGTTTGGTTGCTTCAAATAGTAATTCCAAATTAAGCATATTGTCAATGATAACTGGAAAGTCCCAGCGGTGACTATTGTGATCCCACGAACGTATACAGCCAACTGTTGGATTGAAACGGGTTGACAGCGTTTTGGCTGCCTGTACAAGCACCTCCCGGTACTTTGGATTTGCAGTTAACCGATAACCATTTCCAACACTACAGTAGACCTTAAAGCCCATATCATGGGTCTTTCCATTAAATTGCTCCGCTTCGATCGACCTTGTTGTTTCTGAAGCGAGATCCTTCCATTTCTGTTTTCCCGACTTTTCGTAGAGAAACCACAGGACGCCAGGAAAAAAACCACTGGTCCAGTCGCCCCTTTTCACGGCAACCAGTTCGTTATCTGTGGAAAGCGTACGTGGCGAAACCAAGGATGAATCACTTTTTTTCAAGAGCTGCAATTCTTTATAAAGCAGTTGAGCCTGTTGATCTGCTAGATTCCAAGCTTTCTGCAGCTGCTTGGTACTCTGTGCCTCAACGTGTTGAAAAGAACACAAAATTCCCGTCAAAAAAATTACTTTGGCAATGGATGGCTTTTTTAAATTTCGAAAGCACAAAAAGAGGGCATATCTTCGCAAAGACGTCGCATTAACATTCATGTTATCTGTAGGTTTTTAAGGTGAAATGGTTAAGTTATTTTATAAGGAGGCCAGGAAATTCACAGCCATATAATCGGGTTGCGAATGGGTAAATTTCGAACAACCTCTTCTTGTTCGGGTGCATGATCAAGCTTTTTCCAAAGCTGCAGGTATGCTCTATTTTGGAAAGCCGTGGCCGAAAACACAAGTGCCGGATGCGCAATCGGCCATTGATCCCAATACATGACATCTTTCAGATAAGGCCATTTTTCTTTATCAGCAATATAGGGAACCATAAAATCAACCCCCTTTTTTATTGTCCGCCCATCAGGCAATGTATACTGCCAAAGGGAGGTATTGGTCTTGGACAAAATCTGGCATATCATGGTCATCGCATCGAGATTAAACAACGCATAGCCATAAGGTTTTGTACGCTGCAATTCTCTCGGGAAACTACCATTAGCCTCCATTTGATTCGGCAACAACACCTGCGTATAACGATCTGCACATTTTTGGAGTAATATAGAGTCTTGTACTAAACTCGAAAATGAAGCGACCTGCATCACCCAACACGTACCATGGTTATTAGCAGCATTCATTTCATCGATACCATATTGATGCGTTGTAAGCCAACGTAAATAGGCCGCAAACCAGCGATGTATGGCATCCTTAGCATCCTGTGGAAAATTAGGGTCGTTTTCAAAGATCTTGACAGCCTGTGCAACTTCCATCAGATGAATGGTATCAATAATACCTATCCCTCGCCCTGTAAAACGCCCTTGTATGGCCTGTGCATAAAGAAGATTAGGGTTCATCATCGTTTCTGCATCAACAAACCAAGCCTTTAAATGACGAAGGGCCTGCTGTACGTATTTTTTATCCGGATTCAAACGATAAGCTGAGGCCAGTGCCCCCACGATTCGGCTGAAACGGATCATCGCTTTACGATGTTCAACGAAATTGGCTGGATTAGTCATCCCATCCCGTTGGATATAGGGCGCAGCGGGATCTTTGGGATCAGGCCACCAATAATCGCCTTCAGAATAAAAATCATGAATACCCCCTGAACTCCGAACTGCCTTATAAGCTGTCACAGTCACTGGCTTCTGCTTCATCGCCCATTTGGACTGCTCGAGGATAACAGGACGCAGCGTCTGGATAATCTCCTGCTCAAAAATACCTTCCTTCATTTTTGCCCTCAAGAATAAGGGGAAAATTGCGATCCCAAGAAGACAGCCCATGACGCGAACAATTGATGTAATTTCATTTTTCCTGGTTTTTGAATTACATTGGAACAACACGATACTGTTTACCTTTTATGGTCTCAAATTGAACTTCGAATGTTTTCGTAGATGCTAACGATGGCAATTTGGAAGAATCCGCTACCGTATACGGTAGCTGTTCCGGTTTATATAATAGCGTATTCTCTGTGACAGCTACCTGATTTGATTCGACACCGACAACTTTAACGGGTAAAGGAGTACGCAAACGGCAAACACCACCAATATTGGATACGATCATTGCTTCGGTCAACAGGTTATTTTTCCAGGCAATATCCACGGTAAAGTTTCCCCTGGCCTTAATTCCTTTTATCGTCCCAGCAGACCATTCATCAGGTAGGGCTGGCAACAAATGGACAGCTCCGTCATGACTTTGCAGCAACATTTCGGTCATTCCAGCCGTAGCACCAAAATTACCGTCAATTTGAAAAGGTGGATGTGCATCAAATAGATTCGGATAGGCTCCACCACCGCTCATCTGCGCACGGTCCAATTTAGGATCAATAAAATTTAAGGCATCCTTGAGGATTTTATAGGCATGATTTCCATCCTGAAGCCTCGCCCACCAATTTGTCTTCCAGGCCATCGACCAGCCGGTACTGACATCGCCCCTTAAAAGCAATGAACGCTTGGATGCCGCAGCCAAAGCCTTGTTTTCTGCAAAACTGATCTGATTGCCCGGGTATAATCCAAATAAATGGGAAATATGACGATGCTGATCCTTTGGATCATCCCAATCTTTAAACCATTCCTGCAATTGTCCATATTGGCCCACCTGATAGGGATAAAGCTTTTCCTTCGCTTGTTCTAGTGCTGATTTAAATTCAGGATCAACGTTGAGTATCATACAGGAGTGAATAACAGCTGTGAAAAGCTCCCGAATGATCGCCATATCCATGGTAGAGGCCATGGTCAATTGATATTCTTTACCTGCTATTTTGATTGTATTTTCAGGTGAAGTGGACGGATTGGTAACAAGGTATTTATTTCCAGGATCCGCAATCAGCCATTGCAACATAAATTGGGCTGCGCCTTTCATCAAGGGGTAAGCTTTCTCCTTTAAGAAAGTTTTGTCACCCGTAAAACGATAGTGTTCCCATAGATGTGTGCACAACCAGGCACCTGCCATAGGCCATGCCGACCAGCGTGGCATTCCTTTTGGATCCCAATCGTATCCGCCCGGAGGGGAAGTTTTGGCCCATAGATCGGAGTTATGATGAACAACCCAGCCCTTATCTATATGATAATTTATCGATGCTGTTTTGGCCCCATTAATAGCCAACTCATCCATAAAATCAAACAAAGGCTGATGACATTCCGCAAGATTGGTATTTTCCGCAAGCCAATAATTCATTTCTGTATTGATATTGGTCGTATAATTACTCCCCCAAGGTGGCTGCACATGATCATTCCAGATGCCTTGTAAATTTGCAGGTCTTCCACCTTGTCTGGAACTAGCAATCAACAAGTACCGTCCAAAATGATAATACAGTGTCAGCAGTCCCAAATCGGCTGGTCCTTTGGAAAACTGCATGATACGTTGATCTGTAGGTAATTTATCTTGCGCAGAAGTACCTGCCAGCTCAAAGGCTACACGATTGAATAGCGCTTGATAATCTTTTTGATGATCAGAGAATAAGGTCTGAAAATTCTTTTTTGAGACATTTTTCAAGCGATTTTTCGCCAACAATGTGGCATCTTTACCTTCCCGACTCGGCGACTTATCAAAACCGTTAAAGCTTGTCGCTTCCGTCAAAAATAAAGTCACCTCATCAGCGCCTATAATTTTAAGCTTATCCCCCTCTTTTTTTACCACACCACCGGTAGTTTTTACGCTTACCTGTATCGCAAAAGTCATCCCTTTTCCGCCAATACTGTCATACACAACTTGTTGAGGTTCATAATCCCTATTGGCGACAAAACTTGGCGCTTTCCCCTGAAGAGTTAATTGATTATCCCCTTGGGTCGAAACTCGATACCTGAGTTTACTGGTCAAGGAAAGGTCTAATGTAATTGATTTTTTCTTGTCTGCCTTCAGTCGAACAACCAATGCTTTATCCGGAAAGCTGACAAAACTTTCTCTTAGGTATTGAACACCTTGATAGGAATAACTGACCTGATTGATCGCTCGCTCAAGATCTAGCTCCCGTTTATAATCTTTGACCTTTTTCTCATCTTGGTGAAAATCCAACCATAAATCACCCATCGGTAGATACCGGGCAGAGTAAGGTCCCTGCATTTTCTTCCAAAGAACTGCAGCATCTTCATATTTTCCAGCAAAGATGGCTTGGCGTACCTGGGGGAGAATCTGCGGGCCATTGGGATTATTGCCCGCATCTGGTTCACCCGACCACAGGGTATTATCGTTAATTTGAAACCTATCTTTACTTAGCCCACCAAAGACCATCGCTCCTGTCGTGCCATTGCCAAGCGGTAGTGCCTCTTCCCAGAGCGTGGCCGGTTGATTATACCAAAGCTTGAGCTTCGGGGAACTCCTTTGTGCATGGCATGGGGCAATCGCCCCTAGGAGACCGAGCAGTACAAAGAGGTTCAAATGATTCGTTGCTTTTAACATCTTGTGTTATTTTTCTATTGTTAATAAGGTACTCTTTGATCCTTCCATCCGGCCGGATACTACAGCGCTTCCCGAAGGCAGTCGAAGTTTAATCAATGCACGACCATTGTAGGCCTGTACTTTTTTCGACCCTGTAGAAGTACCTTGATCGACGATCAACTGCCCGTCGCCGGTTGAACCAAAATAGATCCAATCCTTTGCATCGAGACAAGGGGTATTGGTATTATCCACAATTTGAGCTTGCACAGTGATCATTTCCCCTTCCGTGGCAATCTTTTCGACAAGTAATTTGGCAGGTTTGCCCCACTTTTTTGTCTGATACTGCTGTTCAATTTCATCCACGAGAATTTCCCGGCCGTTTTTCGCTACCGCTTTAATCTGATTGTTTCCTTCGTTCAGTTTCACCATCCACCTTAGCCCCGCGGCTGGAAAATCCTGACTGTTTCTTTTCTTTACCCCTTGACTTACTCCATTGACAAAAAGCTCAACCTCTTTTGCATTGGAATACACCTTTATCATTTTTGACTCCTCCTTTTCACCCCAACGGATCGGCCAGGTATGGCCATAAATATGCAGCATTGGCTTCGCTGTCCAATACGACTGGAATACGTAGTAAGATTCTTTTTTGGTAAAATCCCGTTCAACAACACCCTTCTGATTGACATAAGGCACAGGATTGTCTGGCCGTACCGGAGTTGAAAAATCTTTAAATGGCCAATAGGCTGTTCCCGTGAGCCAAGGCATTGTTTCCTGTTCCTTTAAGTGCCAATCGATGAGATTACAAATGTAGCTTTCACTCCAATCGCCATCTTTAGAAACGCGTGCTGCCCCACCAATGAGCGACGCATCACCCGCTCGTTCATCTGTTGTTCCATCACCTTTGATTTTAGCTAAAGCACGATCAGGGTCCTCTGCATGTCGTCTAGCATGACTATCCCCGCCCCACTCCACATGAAGGAAATGTTTTACCTTTTTCATTTCTTCTTCTGATGCTGTTTTATAGTCGGTATAAACACCTCTATACCAACCGGCCCAAATGGATGGCGAATAAACATCAACAATATCTTTACAGAAATCACAACGTCTTATCGCTGTTTTCCGGCTCGGATCCAATTGATGAGATAAGGTATTAAGTTCACTCATATAAGCTCTTATCTTCGCCTGATCAAACTCCGTAAAATCCCCCGGCCAATCATTTTCGTTGCCGAGGCCCCAAATAATGACCGATGGATGATTATAATGCTGTTCAATCATATTGGTTAACATCCGTTTTCCCTGAAGCTGATAGACCTCACCACCTAATCCTCCTCTACACCATGGAATCTCTTCCCAAACCAAAATACCCAGACTATCACAGGCCTCAAGCACTTTACGACTCTGCTGATAATGTCCCAAACGAATAAAGTTTACGCCCATCTCTTTCATCAGAGTCATCTCTTGCAAGATCTGATCGTCAGTCATTGCGGCAGCAACGCCGGCATGGTCTTCATGACGATGGGTGCCGCGAAGCAAAACCCTTTTCCCGTTCAGCAGAAAAGGGCCTTTTTCTTTAAACGCTACATGTCTAAAGCCAAAGACAGTCTCTTCTTTAAATACTTGTCCATTGCTTTTGAGTGTGGTAACCAAACGGTACAAAGCCGGTTGATCAGGGCTCCAAAGCTGTGGCTTCTTGACCAGGAATTGTCCAAATTCAAGATTCAATGCCCCCTTATTTACCTGTGGTTGCTGGGTTTGCACGATTTTTCCAGCGGGATCATAGAGTTGCGTTTCGACTTCAAAATTTGTCTGAGTCGAAAATGGCATCAGTCGTCCACGGACGTTGGCTACCCCCTGCTTTCCATCGGCCCCTACTGACGCCTCAACAAATACACGTTCCAAGGCTGTCTGCGGAACATATTTTAGGTTTAGATGTCTGTAAATACCTCCATAGACGTTAAAATCAGACAGATCAGAAGGGATCATTTCGAGATCACGTGAATTATCCACACGAATTGAAAGCGGTATTTTGCCCTTAAATTGTTTTTTGAAAGCATCTGTTTTTTTAAACTTTTCAACCGCATCTGTAATGTCCACAGTCCATTCGTCGTATCCGCCAACGTGCTCCCCAACTTTAATTGTATGGATATAAACAGCTGTCTTTTGTCCGGCTCCTTCAAAATGAAGCAGGGTACGACCATCTAAATAGGGATTGTCTATAGCCAGTGATTTTCTATACCAGCTTGGCCCCTGATAATAATTGATAGCTGGATCAACAGCGTCCAGTGCATTATAACAATGTGGCAGATCCACCTGCTGCCACAATGGAACAGACTCGGGATTACCGGCTCCCACCGGTCTTACAGCTTCCCAGATTCCCCCCAGATCGCTCTTTAAGAAATCCCAGCCTTGATCAATCCGCTTAACTTCCTGAGCGTGGAGCTGAGCAACTCCAAAAGTCAACAACAACGCAACTATTTTATTCAATCTACTTTTCTTCATTATGCTATTTTAGTATCTGCTTTTTATCTTATCGGCCTTACTCGTCCAAGGCTCCGGTTTTCATTTTCTTTGCTCTAGACACTTTGTCGCGCTTGAATTTGCCTGCTACTTCGATTTTAATCACCGTAGCAACAGGATCAATGGCCTGCTCAGGTACGGCAATCTGAATACCATTGGAATTCGATTTTACCTTTAACACCTGATTATTGGCTAAAAGGCTCGCTTTTACGGCTTTATTTTCAATCGGAAGTTCAACTAGGCCATTTTTTGGCCAGTCAAATACCGAGATATACAAATAAATTCGCTTTCCATCTTCCTTCAGGGTACACCTCCCCCATTCAAATGGTTGTAAGGGACTGCTCTTGGTTGCGTAGATTGCTTCACTATTGACTTTCATCCATTTGCCAATTACAGCCAGACGTTCTATGCTCTCCTGAGGGAACGATCCATCGGGTTTTGGGCCAACGTTCAACAGGTAATTTCCACCTTTGGAAGCAATATCAACAAGATTACGGATCAAGGTTTCGGCAGACTTCCATTTGTGATCCGATGTGCGATAGCCCCAAGTGCCATTCATGGTCATACAAGTTTCCCAATGTTTGCCTTCGAGTTCACTCCAATCTGGAATTTTTTGCTCCGGCGTTTTTGTATCGCCGGGGAAATTAGGTCGTTTCAATCGATCATTTGTGATAATATTGGGTTGAAGTGCCAATTGCTCCTGAAGCATATTTGCAGCGTCGTCGGTCATATTGGTTGGCGTATCCCACCATAGCACAGCAATATCCCCATAGTTACTCAACAAT
Source organism: Sphingobacterium sp. (assembly GCA_031286695.1). GTDB lineage: Bacteria > Bacteroidota > Bacteroidia > Sphingobacteriales > Sphingobacteriaceae > Sphingobacterium. Next base: position 878,603 of record JAITTY010000005.1, read on the forward strand.
TCTTTGACCTGGGGCATAGATACATTTTTGATATAATCACTAAAACTCGCTGTTTCTTGTTTGGGGTCCCAATGGCCATGATGTGTTAGCGTGTAATCATCAATACGGGTTGAATCTGGGTTAGGCCAGCCTTCCCGCATTAATTTACGAGCAGCCGATCCACCAGGGTTATTCCAGTCCTGCGCCTGTGAGTAATAAAAGCCAAGTTTCAGCCCATATTTTCGGCAAGCTTCGGCCAACGGTTTCAAAACATCTTTACCGTAGGGCGTCGCGTCCACCATATTCCACTTACTCGCTTTTGTTTCAAAGAGTGCAAAACCATCGTGGTGTTTGGCTGTAATAATTAAATATTTCATCCCAGCATCTTTCGCCATGCGTACCCATTCGTCTGCATTATACTGCGTGGGATTAAATTGCTTTGCCATCGCCTGATATTCATCAACTGGAATTTTAGAGCGGTTCATAATCCATTCTGCTCCACCACGTGCCTGTTCGTGCCCCTTATAAACACCGCCAAACTGTGCATATACTCCCCAATGGATAAACATGCCAAACCGGGCTTCCTCCCACCATTTCATGCGTGCACTATCGGGCAAGCGGTTTACTTGCGCATACAATAATCCCTTACTCATTCCCATGATGAGGATAAGTGCCAGCAACATTTTATATATAGCTTTCATACCTTAATTTTTCACAGTTCTTAATTTAGAAACCTGGTGTTTGTTTAAAATTGTCATTACCTAAACTCTTGGCCATGTCTACCTCAGATTGAGGTACTGGCCATAAGGTATCTCTTGCCATAAATAACCGTGAAGCTCCATCTGGATCCTTGGTTTTATCCATCACCTCTTTGATCATCCCCCAGCGTTTCAAGTCAAAATAACGTTGCCCTTCCAAAGCCAATTCAATCCTCCGTTCATGACGGATAATATCGCGGAATTCATTTTTTGTCAAGGAACCGCTAAACTGTACGAGCGGCATTTTCACATCAGCCCTGGATCTTACCTTATTTAATGCATCCACAGCTGTTTGATCAGGTCCGGCACTTTCATTTTTCGCTTCTGCATACATCAATAAAATATCTGCATAGCGTAAGAATACCCAATCCTGATCGCTTTGTGTCGCGTAACTTGTTGGCCATTTCGATTCGTTGATATATTTTCTCGGTAAAAAACCACCCAAAACCCCTTCCGCAACGGGATCAAAAGCAGAAGATGCTGTAGTACCGCGCCATACACCGCGGTACATGATTGTCGACTTCAACCGTGGATCTCTATTTTCGTAAGGATTTTTAGCATCGTAAATCGTCGATTCTTTAATATCTTTTCCATCGATGGCATAATAAGAATCCACCAGATAACCCAACGGTTGTATGGTCTTCAGATAAGAATACATCATATCTGCCGGGCTATACATATTGGGTGGTAAAAATCGAGCGGAGAACATGATTTCGGGATTGTTATTTTGTCCAGGTTTTCGGAACAGATCGCGGTATCCACCCTGATAGATCGAAAACTTGTTTTCATCCATAACAATCTTCGCTGTTGCAGCTGCCTCAGCCCATTTTTTCACCGTCAACAATACCTTTGTTTTGTACCCCAGCGCAGATCCCCGCACAGCATGTCCTTTATATCCTGTATTTGGCAGTTTTTCACTCGCATAATCTAAATCTGCCAAAATTGCTTCGATAATGTTGCTTTTAGGTGTTCTACCGAGCCGAATACTCGCATCGTCCATACCCAGAGGTTCTAAAGTCAATGGCACATCACCGTACAGATTGGTCAACAAAAAGTAGTAATGGGCACGGATAAAACGAGCCTCTGCTTTATATCGGTCACGGTCCTGCTGGCTCATGCTTGTAATGCGGTCAATATTGGCAATCAATTTATTGCATGCTGCAATGGCCTGATACGAAATCTCATAGCCCTCAGATTGCATGCCGCCAGTTGTCGAGGTGATTCCGGATCGCGAAATAATATTGAAGTTATTGGAGGTACTGGACACAAAAGCATCGTCTGAAAGCCCATCCCAAAACATACTTGCTCCACCCCAACCACCGCGTGCATTGGATGAAGACGTCGAATTGTATCCTCGGCAAAGAAATTCATAACAGCCCGATAGTGCCAAATCAGCATCAGTCTGCGTTTTCCAAAAGGTTGATTCCGAAATTTTATCCGTTGGGTTTTTATTTAAAAAATCTTTTGTGCAACTACCTAGTGAAGCTAGGGCAGCTAAGCTTAGGTATAGATATGTTTTTTTTACGCTATTTTTCATCTTTAATTTTTTTTTAGTTACCACTCGATTAGAATGTGATGCTCGCCCCAAATGCGAATACTTTATTCTGCGGATGAGTCACATAACGTCCTGATGTTGCACCACCGCTTGATGAAACGCCACGTTCGGGATCTAAACCGGGGAACTTGGAGAATGTGACCAGGTTATCCGCCGCAAAATAGATGCGAAGGCCAGAAATACCAGCTTTGGACAAGGTGCTCTGTGGAATAGCATAGCCTACCTGAATATTTTTAAGACGCAAGAAGGATCCATCTTTTAAAAAGAAAGTCGATGCAGTCCGTACATTATTTGCCGCAGGGGTATTTTCAGCACCCACTATTGGAAGCGATGCATTCGGATTCTCGGGAGTCCAAGCGTTCATCCAGTCGCGAGTGAACGTTCCGCCTTGCCTAAAGGGCACTATTCCCCATTCACTTACAAATATTTTTTGTCCCTGGGAACCGAAGAAAAAGGCTGTAAAATCAAAGTTCTTCCAAACAGCCGTCGCATTAAAGGAGTAATCGAAATCTGGATAAGCGCCCGGCACGACAATACGATCATTATTGTCCACAACTTTATCGCCATTAACGTCGGCAAATTTCAGATAACCCGGTTGTGCTGGAATCTGTTGCACTGGAGAAGCTGCTACCTCTTCCTTCGAACGGAATATGCCCGTGTTCTCCAAAAGATAAAAACTACCATAAGGTAAACCTTCCCGGATAATGGTATTGCCCGAGATACGTTCGGCACCATATTTCATCACCTTGTTGCGATTGGCCTGAATATTTCCATTGAGGGTCAAGGACACCTCTCCAATTTTATCGCGGTACTGAAGACCGAGCTCTATACCTCTGTTACGCAATTCACCATAATTGACGGTCGGTGCAGTCAGCCCAATATAAGAAGGGAAGGCCGTAGATGCAGATAAAATATCTGATGTTACTTTGTTATACCAATCGAAAGAAGCGGTCAATTTGTTGTTCCATAAACCAATATCTACACCAAAATCCAAGACTTTGGTACTTTCCCATTTGATCCGGTCATTGGCCATGGCTACCTGGCGAGCTCCCTGTTGGAGTGTTTCATCAAAAGGATAAGCAAAAGAGGAATTATAAACAATCTGATACGGATAGTTACCAATATTCTGATTACCCAATGTTCCAATGGAGGCTCTTAACTTTAGTTCATTAACAACTTCTTTTAATTTCGGACCAAAAAAGTTTTCATCCGAGACTTTCCAACCTCCAGATAGTGAAGGGAAAAATGCCCATTTTCTATTTTCAGGAAAACGTGAAGAGGCGTCGTAACGCGCATTCCCTTCGAGTAGATACTTGCCTTTGTAGTCATAGTTTAATCGACCATAATAAGACCTCAATGACCACTCATTGGTGACACCGTTATTTGACTGTTGTCCGGCTCCACCACCATCGAGCTCAAGCAAGTCATTATTAGGAAATTGCAATCTGCTTCCGAACAGTTTTTGTGTTTTATTATATTCTGCCTGGGTTCCTGCCAGCACTTTGATGTTGTGATTTCCGAAGGACTTATCGTAAGTCAGTTGGGTATACCCCACCGGATACACATTGTTGTCGTCCGTTACTTCTAGCCCCTGACCGCCGACATCAAGTTGTCTGGCAGGTAGGTCATCAGGTTTAGCAAACCACATGTATTGATTAATCACAGGTTTGTTGGTATAGTTTTTTGTAAAACCATACGTCAACCCACCGCTTGTCTTCCAATCCAGTCCTTCCAATATTTTCACATTTAGGAAGATATTGCCCTGCATAAAATAATTGTTCAGTCTGGTAAATGCATTTTCAGCGACTGCAACAGGGTTTTTATTTGGGGATTGAAAAGGATATGCCCTAGACGTATAACGACCACTACCATCGGGTAGTACAGGTCCATATAACGGTGATTGACTAATGGTTGACAAAAATTGATCTTCACTGCCATTTCTAGGATATTTCCGATCGCCATAGTTCAAGGTAATACTTGACCCAAAACTGATCCGGTCATTGATTTTAGAACCCAGATTCAGCTGCAGATTATACTTTTTAAAGGAAGTCCCAATCATAATATCAGGTTGATTGACATAGCCCAATATGACGTTGTAATTTGTTCCCCCTGCCCCGCCGCTTAAGCTTAAATTGTGGGTCTGTACCGGGACAGTTCTAAAGACAGCATCTAACCAGTTAAAATCGGGATATAATGTTTTATCTGTTGCATTTTTGTAGGCATCAATCATCTCCTGGCTAAAAGAAGCATTTGGATTTGTGACACCCGAGTTTTTATTTGCCTGATTATACAAGGTCATGTAATCAACGGAATTATACACGAGGTCTGGAAGAGCTGAGGCTTTGGTAATCCCAACATTGTAATCATAGCTCAGTTGTGTCTTTCCAGCCTTGCCTTGCTTTGTCGTCACGAGAATGACTCCATTTGCCGCTCTTGCCCCATAGATAGCAGCCGATGCAGCATCTTTTAATACAGTGATATTCTCGATTGCTTGAGGATTTAAATTTTCCAAACTCCCGGGGATACCATCTACGATAACCAGTGGAGCAGAAGAGGCACCATAGGAACCCAATCCACGTACCTGGAGATTCACATTTTCATTCCCAGCTTCTCCCGATCCTTGGGTAACACGAAGGCCGGGCATGCGACCTTGAAGTAACTGCGTTGGATTTGTAGCGATACGTTTGTTAAGCACCTTTCCGTCGACAGCTGCAACAGCACCGGTTAGATTACTTTTTTTCTGGGTACCATAGCCTACAACCACCACTTCATCAATCAGGCTACTGGACTCCTGGAGCACCAGATTAATGTGATCTTTCTTATCAACCCGGACTTCGGCCTTCTCTTTGCCTACCAGTGAAAATATCAGGACATCAATGTCTCGCGCAAGAATCTGATAATTGCCGGCCCCATCAGTTACAGTGCCGTTTTTCACCCCTTTTATCTGTACTGTGACGCCCGCAAGAGGCTCGCCTGTTGAGGAGCTTACTTTTCCGGATATCTTTATTTGCGACTGGGCAAGTACCATGGGGGCAGACATGCTCATCAACGAAAATAAAAGTAACCCCTTCCCTACCGTTTTGGTTATCGGTGTTATCATAGTTGTTTTGGTTTATTTGGTTATTTAACGAAGTAAATGAACTCAAATATCAAAAATCGTTCACAGCAAAAGGAGTATTTTTTGTTCAAATAGGTGGAATAAATAGCTTCATTCCTGATTTTCAACACGATTAAATGGTTTTTTAAAAAAAAATAAAAATAGGCCTCTTCGCTTCTTTTAATTTTTCTTTCATCAATCCATCGGTTGAGCTCCAAAATAAGAAGGAGATCTGCCGGAGCTCCTAGAACTCCGTACGACGAGGGAGATTATCAATTCTGCGATAAAATCGATATATTGTCCCCAAAATCAGTTTAAAGTGAGGGAGTCGATGACAACAAAAAAATATAGTAACGTCTATATCTTTTGGTTTTGCAGCATTTTATTTTTTTTAATGCACCATGGCTATTGCCAGACAATCATACCTACAGGAACACCTTTTGTAAAACAATACAAAAAAGACCAATACAAGGCTGGAAATCAGAACTGGTCTTTGGCAGTCGATAAAGAAGGACGTGTTTATAGTGCAAATACCGAGGGGCTGTTACAATTTGACGGGCAATACTGGCGTATCTTTCCACTGCCAAATCACTCCACAGTCCGAAGTGTTGCAATTGGTAAAGACGGAAAGATATATACAGGCGGAAGAGGTGAATTTGGCTATTGGACTTCCAAACCTTTTGGGAACTTGAGCTATCATAGTCTCTCGAAACTTGTGCAGGACAAGACCTATTTCCCAAACGAAGAAATCTGGAAAATCATTGTCGAAGACCAACGGGTATTTTTTCATACATTTTCCAAATCCTATATTTGGGAAAACAATCGTATACGGCAGCTAACCGCCAAAGGTGAACCCTTTTTATTTCCGCATCAGCTCGATAACAAGTTATTTTTCGAACAGCTGCCAAGTGGTCTGCATGAATTTAAACAGGATAAACTTATCCCTGTAAAAGGAAAAGATGTTTTGAAAGACAAAAATGTACTTGCCATCTTACCTTTCGACGCAACGACCTCGCTTATTGCCACCTCGCGAAATGGCCTTTACCTGATGAAAGCGGATGGAACCATTCTACCCTGGCCTGTTCCGGCAAACCAGCTCTTAAGCCAATCACAAATAAACAATGGTTTATACCTCTACGACGGACAATATGCTTTTGGCACCATCCAAAACGGCGTTATTATCATCAATAAAAATGGGCAAGTCATTCAGCATATCAATAAAAACAATGGTCTTCAAAACAATACTGTACTCAGTATTGTCAAGGACAATCAGAAGAATATCTGGGTGGGACTGGATAATGGTATAGACCGCATTGAAATCAATTCCCCATTATCATTTTACACTGATTTTGTCGGAAAAATCGGTACTGTTTATACATCGATTATCTACCAGGGAAAAATCTATCTCGGAACGAATAAGGGCTTATTTTCAAGTGAATGGAAGGGATTGACCAATTACAATTCATTAAATTTCTCCCAAATTCCAAATTCAAATGGTCAGGTTTGGACATTAGCACAATTTGGTGATGAGTTGATCTGTGGACACAATGACGGGACCTTTAAGCTCGTTGATGGCCGACTTGAGAAAATTTCACAGATCACTGGCGGATGGGTTTTCAAACCTATTTTTGGAACAAAGAATATTCTTCAAGGGAACTACACAGGCTTATCGAAATTTACGTTCGATGGTATACACCTAGCATTTGTTCAGCAGTTCGCGGGCGTTAAAGAACCGGTTCGATTTTTGGCGCAAAAAGATAATCATGCCTTTTGGATTGGCGATTGGGGGCAGATACAACTACTCGGATTTGATGCAAATTTCCAGCAGGCAGACATTTTATTTTCCTCCAAACAGGACAGTATCGCTTCAAAGAGGCAATTTACAGGGATTTACACCTTAGAAAATAATCTTGTATTTGCGACGGACAGCGGATTTCTCCAATTCGACAATATTGTAAAAAGATTCAGCTATGCCGATGAATTAAACACAGCTTTAGGCAGCTATAAAAATTCAAATAAGGTCATACCGATCAATACAAACAGCTACTGGTTTATTCAGAAGACTAAAATTGCTAAAGTAGATTTTGACAGTAAGGGCAAACTGCATATTGACTCCAATCTGCTCAGCCCCTTACAGGATCGAATGATGAATAACTATGAAAATATCCTTCCTATTGAAAACCAATACTATCTCATCGGTTTAGATGATGGATTTGCGATCTACCGTCATGCCGATAAATCACAAAAATACACGTTGCCACTTCCGCAAATAGCACAACTCGTCAACTTGACAACAGGCCAGGCTATTATCCCAGATTCAGCATTTAAACTATCATCATCAGACAATAATCTTAGAATTAGCTTTTCAAGTCCATATTATTCATCTTCACCACTTCAATACCAATATTACCTCGAAGGCTACTCAGACAATTGGTCGGAATGGAGTGAAACTGCCTACCAAGATTTCACAAATCTACCTTATGGAAAATTTCAAATTAAAATCAGGGCCAGGGACAATATGGGCTTGGTTTCGGAAATCCAAACATTTTCCTTTACCATTCGGTATCCATGGTACCTCTCCTGGTGGGCAAAGGCATTTTATGCACTAGCTTTGCTGGCGCTTATCTATTTAGCTTATAAGTTTAATCTTCAACGGGAGCGCAAGCGTCAGTTTCAGATAAGGCGAAAATGGCTAGAAGAGAAAAAGATTGCCCTGGAACGCGAAACAGAGCAAAAAGAAAAGGACTGGATTAAACTTAAAAACCAGCAATTAGAAGATCAACTTCAATTAAAAAATAAAGAACTCGCTAATGCGGCACTCAATATCGTTTACAAAAATGAGATGTTGAACAATTTACACGACGAGCTCAAACAGCTTAAAGATGCAGATGGCAACAAGCTGAGTTCGGATGAATTGAAAAAAATAAACAAGCTTATCGATGATGCCCATAACGACGACCGTGATTGGCATATTTTTGAAACAAGCTTTAACGAATCACATGAGAATTTTTTCAAGAAATTGAAACAAGAGTTTCCTGATCTAGTACCCAATGATCTGAAATTATGTGCCTATTTAAGACTCAATATGTCGAGCAAGGAAATTGCCTCATTACTTAACATTAGCACACGCGGTGTCGAGATCAGACGCTATCGATTACGCAAAAAGTTAGGCATTCCAACAGACAAAAACCTCTCTGAATTCCTGATGGAACGTTAAATTTTCATCACAGACACTACATCATTACCACACACGAGCTTTAGTGTATAAAACACACTAAAGCTCGTGTTATTTCTGTGAAAAATACAATCTAAAAAACTGATTACCAAAAATATAAAATACAAAAAAAGGTAAACTGAGCAAGCTAAAATTTCATGTAGTAGTGATGTGAAAATGTTAAATTTTGGCAAAGTTGGACTACATCAACATATTTGCTTCAGGGAAATAACCAACGTATTTTAAACAAACACCAAAAATTAACGATATGAGGAATCTATCCGCATTATTTTTGACATCCATGGTCGTATCGGTTGCCTATGGACAAACTTCCATACAAGGAGTGGTCAAAGATGGCTCAAGCATGATCTCCATGCCAGGCGTCACCATCAGTATCAAAGGGAAAGCAGTATCTACAAAAACCGACGCAACGGGGAAATTTCAAATCAACGCCTCTCCTACCGACTCATTGGTCTTTAACTTTCTGGGTTATCGCACACAAACCGTATACATTGGCAATCAAACGCAGCTCAATGTATTCTTAGAAAATCAAAATCAAGCATTGGAAGAGGTGGTGGTTATCGGTTACGGTACGCAAAAGAAAGCGGATCTGACCGGATCGATCAGTTCATTGAAATCATCCGATATCACGAAGCAACCTGCCATGTCGGCGATGCAATCCATCCAGGGTAAAGCTGCTGGTATTAATATCATTGCCAACGAAGCGCCGGGGTCATCACCCAACGTTATTGTCAGAGGTCTGGGAACAGCTCTAGGCGGAAGAAATCCACTCTATATCGTTGACGGTATCGCACAGACGGACATCAATAATATCAATCCGTCCGATATCGAATCCATGGATGTTTTGAAAGACGCATCTTCGGCTTCAATTTATGGTCTAAGAGCAGCAAATGGTGTGATCATTGTAACAACCAAGAAAGGTAAAACTGGAACTCTTAGTATTAATTATGAAAGTTATGCTGGATTAAAGACCGTCCTTAATAAGGTAAAAATGGCGAATGCTTCTCAGTTTTCGCAGTATGCAAATGAATACTGGGCTTCCACTGGCGAAAAGTTTAGTTTAGCTACCCAACAAACCTACGACACGGACTGGTACGACGAACTATTAAAAACGGGTTCGGTCTTCAACAACGCTGTCAATATTTCTGGCGGTACCGAAAAAATTGACTATTTCGTATCGGCCAACAATTTTACAGAAAACGGTATCTTAGATGGCTCGAAATATGTTCGAAATACCATACGAAACAATAATGTATACAAATTTCTAAATAACCGCCTGAAATTTAGTCAAAATCTAAATTTAACATTAACAAACTCTACACCAAAACCTTACAGTGCATTCAATACGGCATACCGACAAGCCCCTATAATGCCTATTCGTTACGACAATGGTAGATACGCAACGGGCTACTATAATCAAACTACGGGACTAGGCGGTTTAAATGGCGCTCCTAACGATATCATGGCCAAATTAAATGACGAAGGCAATCCTTTATATGAGGTTCTTCGCCAAAATGAAAAAATAAATACACTTCGTCTTCAAGGTAGCTTCGAAGGAGAATTTAAAATCACCGATTATCTGAAAGTGAATTCACGTATTGGTGGCAATAAATTTTATTCTAAACAACGTGTTTTTACAAATATAAAAGATCGTTGGTTAAATGCTAATCCACAGAAAACTGACCAAGACTTTGAGGCAAGTAAGGCGGCATCTAACGATGACATTCAATTTGCCAACAACAGTTTGAATTACGTTGATCTAGAACAGTTCCGTTGGTCATGGGAAAACTTTTTAACATTTAACAAGAGTTTTGACAAACATCATGTCGAAGCGGTATTAGGTATGTCTCGCGAAAAGTATGACATCAATAGTATGAGCAGTATGACGGGTTACGATGTTCCGGAAAAAGAGCAATATTGGAATATCAATCTCGCGAATAGCACCCAAGGTGCAGATTACGATCGTATTGCCCTTCAGACTTATTATACTCCACGTGCATTAGCTTCCTATTTCGGGCGTGTCCAATATAATTACGATAGTAAATACTATTTGACAGCAACATTACGCCGTGACGGTTCTAGTGTATTTCGCAATACAGGCAAATACTGGGGTACATTCCCTTCCGTTGGATTAGGATGGACAGTGACGAATGAAAGCTTCATGAAGGATGCTACCTGGATCAATCTCTTGAAAGTACGCGGAAACTGGGGAAAACTCGGTAACCAAGATATTCCACTCAATGTTTCCACAATTTTACAAAGCCCAGAAAGTTCCAACTACAATTATGTATTTGGCCCAGAGCAAAACATGGTGTTCGGTAGTGCCTATGGGACTCCTGCTAAAAATTTAAGCTGGGAAGTTACAGAGGAAACTGGCGCCGGACTGGATTTCGCATTTCTAAACAACCAACTTTCAGGTTCCATAGACTATTATCATAAGATGAATACCAATGCGATCTTGTTGGTCACACCGACATATACCTCTGCTTATGAAGAAAAATTTTATGACCATGGCGCAAAAATCCTGAATCAGGGGGTTGAGCTTGCTTTAAACTGGAATAAATCAATCTCTCCAGATTTCAGCTACACTGTGGGGGTAAATTATGCCTACAACAAAAATACTGTTAAGGAAGTAAAAGCTGCTTATGATGGCGATCAAGGAGGGAGTTTGAACAATGGCGAATTAACAAAACAACTCCGAGTAGGTCAGCCTATTTATGGCTGGTGGATGTATGAAACCAACGGCGTATTTCAAGATGACAACGATGTTAAAAATTATCCATCAAACGGTCCTGCCAGGCCAGGATATCTGAAATTTAAAGATCAGAATGAGGATGGTATTATCGACACCCGTGATCGTGTTTTCTTTGGTTCATTCTTACCTTCTTCCACTTACGGAATTAATTTAGGGATCAACTACAAAGCAATAGATTTTAATTTATCTGGATATGGGGTTTCGGGCAACAAAGTATACAATGGATTAAGAAGTGCGCGCATGAACGCCGGTCAAAATGTTGACCTAGAAACTTTTGAAAACCGCTGGACGCCAGACAACCATACGAACGCACATCCCGGAGCAGATAGGTCATATCTACCTTCCAACTATTACTTAGAGTCAGGTAGTTATTTCCGTATCAACAATATCACGGTAGGTTATACATTTAATAACTTATATAGTTCAAAATCTAAACTAAGGTTGTATGTAACGGCTCAAAATCCATTTATGTTTACGAATTACAGTGGCTTCTCTCCTGAACTGGCCGGAGATGGAAGTCCAAATCTAACATCCGGGATAGAACTCTCAGCTTACCCAACCACACGTAATTTCCTTTTTGGACTTAACATGCAATTTTAATCACCTTAGTTTTGAAGACAATGAAAATTAACAAACTTTATATAGCAATTCTTCTTAGTGGGGGCATTGCGTTACAATCTTGTAAAGACAATAGTTTTCTCGATGTTCCGTCAAAAGAACGTGTAGAAGCCGAAGATAGCGAAACTGTCAATACACCCGAACAATTCGTTAACGGTGTCTATGGTATGTTTACCGATTGGGATTACGCTTTTTCTTTTTTAGGCATAACAGAAATGATTTCTGACAACGCAGATAAAGGCAGTTCAGCAACCGACGCAGGGGGAGACAAACTGTTATTAGACAATCTGACTTACACATCTACTGCTGGTTCATTTAAATCGATGTGGATCCGCTGGTACAAATCAATAGGAAGAGCAACACAGGCTATTGAATATACCGAAAAATTTGGATTAACAGACGAAACTTATAAAAACAGATTGATTGCTGAAGCCCGTTTTTTGCGTGCCCTGAATTATTTTTATCTTGTCCGCGGATGGGGTGATATTCCTATACAGGACCGTGATTTAATAAAGAGAGAACCCGCAGCTGAAGTATACGCCTATATTGAAGCTGATCTACAGTTCGCTATTGATAACTTACCAGTTAAATCAGCCTATGCGGCAAAAGATTTGGGCAGGGCAACCAAAGGTGCGGCACAAGGGCTGCTATCGAAGGTATATCTGTATCAAAGTAAATGGCAACAAGCTGCTGATATGGCAAAAGCTGTTATTAATTCTGGGGGCTATAGCTTAGAAACTGATTATGCAAAAATCTGGCGATTAGAAGGTGAAAACGGTCCTGAATCGCTCTTTGAATGGCAGGCCCGAGGTAGTTCAATTGCCCATGGTATTCAACAATATAGTCAGGTGCAAGCACCACGTGGTGGAGCAGTCAATTTAGGCTGGGGTTTTAATATCCCAAGTCAAAACCTATTGGATGCATTCAATGCCGAAAAAGATAATATCCGCCGTGATGCAACAATTATTTTCAGGGGTGAAACACTGTACGATGGCCGTCTGATTGACAATGGTGTAGAAAATCCGATGTATAATGAAAAAGCGTATTCTTCTGCGAACGGCGGAGCCGATGACACAGATAAAAACGTACGCTATCTCCGTCTAGGTGAAATATATCTTATCCTGGCCGAAGCCGCAAATGAGGTTGGCAATAGCAGCGAAGCACTGAATGCGCTGAACACTGTCCGTACACGGGTAAAATTAGCCAACGTAACGACAACAGACCAAGCACAGCTCCGTCAACTGATCTGGAAGGAAAGACGCCTTGAACTAGCATTTGAGCACGACCGCTGGTTCGATCTGATCCGTACAAAACAGGCAAAAACGGCCATGGCTGCAAATGGAAAAACGTTCCAGGATAAAATGATGCTTTTCCCAATTCCAGAAGATCAACGTATCCAGACACCAGAAATGCCGCAAAATACCGGTTGGTAACTAAATAAGTAAAGATAACTCCGTTCAAACGGCCTTTGGCCGTTTGAACATTTTTTCAAGAATTAAACAAGATATCCATGAGAAAACGAATAGCATATCCTGCACTTAGCGGTATCGCTTTGGCGCTTATTCTCAGCAGTTCGTGCCAAAATGCTACTAATAGCAGTCCAGACAGTCCCTCAAAAATTGATTCAACCAGCGGAAGCAAGATCAATGAAGATTCGCTATTGACCAATATTCAGCAACATACATTTCAATATTTTTGGGAAGGTGCCGAACCTACTTCTGGTCTCGCCAGAGAACGTATCCATATGGATGGTGTTTATACCCAAAATGATCGTAATATCGTGACCATAGGTGGTAGTGGCTTCGGACTCATGGGTATGATCGTCGCGATGGAACGGGGTTTTATCAGCCAGGAACAAGGCCTTCAAAAGTTGAATCACATCATGGACTATCTTGGCAAAATCGAACGGTTTAAAGGAGCCTGGGCACACTGGTACGATGGAGAACTGGGTACAGCGAAACCGTTCAGTGAAAAAGATAACGGTGGCGACATTGTTGAAACGGCATTCTTAGCCCAAGGCCTAATCGCCATTCGGGAATATCTAAAAGATAAAGGTGATTCCGCCCAACTGGTTGCCCAAAAAGCAGATAAGCTATGGAAAGAAATCAACTGGAATCACTATACAAACGGACAAAATGTTATTTATTGGCATTGGAGTCCAAAATTTAATTTCCAGCAAAATCACCCCGTCAGAGGATACGACGAGTGTCTTATCACCTATATTTTAGCGGCTTCCTCCCCTACTTATCCGATTGCACCCAAAGTGTATCATGAGGGTTGGGCAAGATCTGGTGCAATTAAAAGCTCTGCTAAAAAATATGACATTCCACTCGTGCTGAAGCACAATGCCAAAGAAGGTGAAGTGGGTCCGCTCTTCTGGGAACATTACTCCTATTTAGGATTGAGCCCTAAAGGATTAAAAGATCAATATGCAGATTATTGGGAAGCGGCAAGCAATCATGTTAAGATCAATTTAGCATACGCAGATCTGAACCCGAAAGGTTACAAAGGTTATGGTTCAACGAAAGGCTGGGGCTGGACGGCCAGCTATTCCATCAACGGCTACGATGCGCATCATCCAGACAACGACCCTGGTGTGATCTCACCTACAGCTGCTTTATCGTCCATGCCCTATACCCCACATGAAAGCATACAATTTGCACAATACTTAAACAATCAGCTCGGAAATAAAATCTGGGGTAAATATGGCTACTATGATGCCTACAGTGAAACGGCAAATTGGTATCCACAACGTTATCTAGCCATCGATCAGGGGCCTATTATTGTCATGATCGAAAACTATAGAACAGGTAAAATCTGGGAGCTATTTATGCAGGCCCCAGAAATTCAACAAGGACTAAAGAAACTCGGTTTTACCAGTCCTTATTTAAAATAGTGGCCTATGGAATCATTTTCAATCCGTCACACGTTGAGAATGGTTCCTTCCACGAAAATGATAGGACATCCCATCAAAGAGGTTCAAGAGTCATCTTGAACGCTTGACATATACTTACCATGTAGCGCGGAAAGCAAAATCCATGCGCACAAAAAAAATAATACGATGAAAAAAGTAGTAGGTACTTTCCTTCTTGCATTTCTAGCTTGGCATACCAGTCCGGCCCAGTCCAATCAGAAAATGGACACGTTCATTGATCAGCTTATGGCTAAGATGACTGTCGAGGAAAAAATTGGACAACTTAATCTGGTCACCGGCGGTGAAGCGACGACCGGAACCACAGTATCCACGGGAGTAGAAGCGAAAATTAAAAATGGTCAAATCGGCGGGATTTTCAGCATGAGTACACCAGCGAAAATCCGCAAAACGCAGGAAATAGCGATCAAACAATCCCGATTAAAAATACCCATCATTTTTGGGATGGACGTCATTCACGGTTATCGCACAGTGTTCCCAATTCCCTTGGGACTTGCCGCTACCTGGGACATGAACTTGATTCAACAATCTGCACGTATAGCAGCCGAAGAAGCTACCGCCGATGGAATTAATTGGGCATTTTCGCCCATGGTCGATATCTCACGCGATCCACGCTGGGGCCGTATTTCCGAAGGTGCAGGTGAAGATACCTACCTGAGCTCGCGGGTTGCAGAAGCCATCGTTCATGGTTTCCAAGGTGATAACCTCGCAGCACACAATACCATGATGGCCTGTGTCAAACATTTTGCCTTATATGGTGCTGCCGAAGGCGGCCGTGATTACAATAGCACGGATATGAGCCTTCACCGGATGTACAACGAATATTTACCACCCTACAAAGCGGCGTTAGATGCCGGAGCGGGAAGTATCATGACTTCTTTTAACGATATCAATGGTGTTCCTGCCTCGGCAAATAAATGGTTGATGACGGATGTCTTACGCAAACAGTGGGGCTTTAAAGGATTGGTCGTCACCGATTACACAGCCGTAAATGAATTAACGGCGCACGGCCTCGGTGACCTTCAACAGGTCTCTGCCTTAAGCCTGAATGCCGGGGTTGATATGGATATGGTCGGTGAAGGATTTCTGACAACGTTAAAAAAATCTTTGGATGCGGGAAAAGTCAAAATTGCGGATATTGACCGGGCTTGCCGTTTTGTTTTGGAAGCCAAGTATAAATTAGGCTTATTTGACGATCCCTATCGCTATTGTGACGAAAAGCGGGCTAAAACAGTGATCGGATCTGATGCCAATCATGCCAAGGCCAGAGAAATTGCGGCAAAATCATTTGTTTTGCTGAAAAATGAAAACCAAGCGCTTCCATTAAAAAAAACAGGCACAGTTGCTGTCATTGGCCCATTGGCCAATTCAGGTCCAAATATGCCCGGAACATGGAGTGTCAGTGCTGAATTGGACAAAACAGCCTCTTTAGTGGAGGGAATGAAAGCCGTGTTGGGTAATAAAGTCAATATCCTCACACACTTGGGAAGCAATCTGTTGGAAGATCCAATTTACCAAAACCACGCAACGATGTTTGGCCGTACAATCCCACGTGATTCCCGAAAAGAAGAAGAGATTATTGCAGATGCCGTGAAAGTCGCCCAACAGTCCGATGTGGTCATTGCTGCACTTGGTGAATCGTCTGAAATGTCAGGTGAAAGCTCCAGTCGCTCAGAACTGGACATTCCAAAAAATCAACAAAATCTGTTAAAAGCATTGTTGGCCACAGGAAAACCAGTTGTACTTGTATTATTTACGGGTAGACCGCTGACGCTCACCTGGGAAGATGCCCACGTGCCGGCGATATTAAATGTCTGGTTTGGGGGAACAGAAACCGGAAAAGCAGTAGCCGATGTCTTATTCGGGGATGTCGTTCCTTCGGGAAAGATTACAGCAACTTTCCCACGAAATGTTGGTCAAATTCCGATCTACTATGCGCATAAAAACACCGGCAGACCTTATGGAAACTCGGGTGATTTTGAAAAATTCAAATCGAATTACCTGGATGTAAGCAATTCACCGCTCTACCCTTTTGGTTATGGACTGAGCTATACAACTTTTGCTTATAGCGACATTCGCCTTGACCGAAATACAATCGATGAAAAAGGTACGCTGCAAGCAAGTATCAACATCAGTAATACAGGAAATTATGATGCAGAAGAAACAGTGCAGCTGTATATCCAGGACTTAGTTGGCTCTGTTACGCGTCCCGTAAAAGAATTAAAAGGGTTTCAAAAAATATTCCTCAAGAAAGGAGAGCAAAAGACCGTGAACTTTAAAATCAAGGTGGATGATCTCAAATTCTTCGACAACAACCTGAATTATGTTGCCGAACCCGGAAATTTCAAAGTCTATATTGGTCCGAACAGTCGCGATGTCAAAGAAAAAGCGTTTGAATTGCTTTAAATCTTTTGCATCTGTATAAAACACAAGGCGGCACTTATTCCTAAGTGCCGCCTTGTTTATGGTTCATGATTGTTAGTTCGATCTATTTCATATTCCCATCAAAGCTTTCAAACAGCAAACGTAATTCGGCCGCTTTTTCAGGATAATCCTTTAGAATATTGGTTCGTTCACTTGGATCCCAGGCAATATTATGTAATTCTTCAATAGCGTCATAGGGTTTACCCGAAATTTGATTGACTCCACCTGCTATTCGACGATACTTCCAGTCGCCTGACCGAACAGCCTCAACATGACCATAATTTACCAAAAATATCGGTCTATGTGGCGTCTTCAAATCTTCCGATTTACCATTCAGCAGAGAGTCAATAGCTTGACCATCGATGGATTTCTTCGGCAATGATGCACCAGTCCATTTGGCTATTGTAGGCAACACATCCAAGTTACTGATTGCTTGCCGAATAACTTTCCCTCCTTGGGCATAGCCCTTTCCATAGACGATGAAAGGTACACGGACACCACCTTCTGTCGTCTCGGCTTTAGAACCTTTGAAGACACCTGCAGTACCCACATGCCAATTTTTGGTGGCATGATCGTCAGACATCCGCGATGGATAGGCTATCCAGGGGCCATTATCACTTGAAAAAATTAAAATGGTATTATCGGCGAGACCTTTTCGTTCAACTGTTTTCCAGAGCTCCGAAAAATTATGATCCAGCTCCTGCATCACCGCGCCCAGTGGGCCTGCATTTTGCTGATCTGCAAATCTGTTCTTTTTATTGGCAAATGCCAAAGGAAGATGCGGGAAATTATGCGCATAGTATAAAAAGAATGGATGATCTTTATCTTGATCTTCTATAAACTTCACTGTTTCTTTGTGATAAAGTGAGCTTAAGTCCGAATCATCTGGCGCAACGACTTCAGGTTTTCGATTCCGGAAGATTTTAATGACAGAATCCGTCTTTACATAGGGATCGCGGTAGTCATGGCTATACAGCATCCCATAAAAAGAATCGAAGCCTTGCTGATTGGGATGATGGTACGACTGTTTATCCCCTAAATGCCACTTCCCGATTAACGCAGTTCTATAGCCTACCTTTTTTAATAATTCGGCAATTGTTTCCTCCTCATCAGGTAAGCCTAAATTGGAGCCTGGACCAATGGGTGCCGGAAGATTATAACGTGAAGCATATCTTCCGGTTAGTAATGAAGCTCTTGAAGGCGTACACGAGGGCGTAGAAACCATAAAGTTTGTTGCTCTCACACCCTTACTGGCGATCGAATCCAAAAAAGGGGTGGAAATATTCGGACTTCCATAACAACCAATGTCGCTATAACCGAGATCATCGGTCAGAATCAAGATAATGTTAGGCTTTTTTTGCTGGGCATTGGCCAAAGCCACCAGTAAAAATAGAGCCATAGAGGTCATAAGTTTAGTGTATCGCATCATATGTATATGAGTTAATTGGATTCGTGTCGCAAGATAACAATTTTTACCAATTTGGATTCTGTTTCAGATTCGCGTTGAGGTTAATTTCCCTTTGTGGAATAGGCCAGAGATAATGCTTTTTCGCATCAAAAACACGGCTTTCGGAGGCTGCCTCAACGACAACTGTCTCCCCCTTATTTTGATATGTGATCCCGTAAACCTTTCCAGAAACTACATTTTCGGCGGTTTTCCATCGTCTTATATCCGCGAGATGCAATCCCTCAAATGCCAGTTCAACCGTACGCTCGCGACGAACCAGCTGACGAAGCTGAGACTGATTGAGCTGGTTACTGACTAGCGGAAGTTTGACATCAGTACGCCCGCTTCTAACCTGATTGATTGCATCATATACACTTGCATCAATTTCGCCAAGCTCAATCTTTGCCTCCGCATAGGTCAATAATACTTCCGCAAAACGTAATAGTATAATATTCAAACCGCTCTTGGAAGGATTAGCCAGATCTTTTTTATCGATATATTTTTTGATATTAAAGCCGGTTGTAGAAGCGATATAGGTACTCCCTACCGCATCAGCAGTACCACTGTTGGGTGCAGGATGAAAAATAGCCCCATTTGGAAGCGGATCGCCATCCAAAAAAATTGAAAGAGCAAGCCTAGAATCCCGATTTTTATAAGGATTTTTGGGGTCATAACCGCTATTGGCATCGTTAATTACAAGCCCATTGGAAGTTTCATAGCTATCTATCAGGGCTTTGGTAGGCACATAGGTACTTTGCCCATTCTGCTGGCTATAAGGTGCTAATAGGTTAAAAACACTTTGTGTGTATATATTCTCCAGAAATTGCTTGTCTAACAACACCTCTTTATTATTTTCGGCCGCATACGTAAAAAGATTCGCATACAAGGGGTATAGCTCAAATCGTCTGCTATCGATAATAGCTTTTGCGGCTTTTGCTGCTGCTTCAAAATGTCCAGCGTATAAATCTGCCCTTGCTTTCAGGCCCAAGGCTGCCCAACGGGTTATCCTTCCAACATCGTTGCTCGCATAGCTTTCTGGCAAACTTGCCGCAGCCTGATCCAATTCGGTGTCAATAAAATCGTAAATTTCTTTAAGGTTAGCGCGTTGTACAGCCCTTCCTTCTTCCAAAGTCAGCGGCGCTTTTACCAAAGGTACCCCGCCAAATAAATAGGCCAATTTGATATATTGATAGGCTCTTAACACACGAGCTTCGCCGATAAATCTGGCGATTAGTGCTTCATCCCGGCTGCCCTCGATCTTATCAACATTTGCCAAAAAGTAATTGGCCGCCCCGATTCCTTTATAGGCACTACTCCAGGTATTGTACAATCGGGAGCTTGAAGCGTCATAGGTACCAAGCTCGATATAGGCATCCACAGCGAATGGCTGATTGACATGGGCGATATCTGTCAAGGCATCTGAATAGAATATTTCGGCGCCATCAAGATCATTGTAAAGGGCATTGACAGCCAGTTCTGCATCAGCTTGACTCTTCCAGAATATATTTTCAGACAGCCGGTCAGTGGGTACTGAATCCAACAGATTCTTATCGCAGCCAAATAGCATGCAAGACAGAAGTCCAAGATAAAAAAACAAGCTTATTTTAGGAGATAGATATTTGTAAAAATTCATTATTCTTCAATTATAAATGATATAAACAATCACATTATAGGGTCAAATTCACCCCCAGTGTATAGAGTCCAGTTTGTGGGTAGTAAACAGCTCTTCCAGACTCTGCTTCAGGATCCAGATTCCATTCGTTCAATTTTGAAATTGTCCATAAATTCGTCGCAGATAGATATACACGCAGTTTATTGACCGTTGTTTTTCCGACGGCATGTAAAGGTATGGTATATCCAAATTGAATATTTTTCAGACGCAGATAAGATCCATTGACGACCAGGCGATCAGCGGTTGCTACATTACGCAGATCATATTTGACCACACGCGGAAAGCGTGCATCCGTATGTGTTGGTGTCCAATAATCAGCCGTAAATATTTCATGCGTAAATCCTTCTTGATTTCCCATCTCTGCCAGTGCTCCTGATAATCGTGTATCAACTTTGGCGGCGCCTTGAAATAACAGATCAAGATCAAAATTCCTGAAGGTGAAATTACCATTGAGGCCGAACGTATATTTTGGGAAGGAGTTTCCAATAGCGGTCATATCATCGGCATTAATAACTCCGTCTCCATTTAAATCGACATATTTAACATCACCCGGTTTGGTATTTGTCGCATAGGTGGCTCCATAAGCTTTAATTTCCTCCGCAGATTGAAAAAGACCATCGGTTTTATACCCCCATAAGGTATTGACCGGAAGCCCTTTGGCAATAATATACCGTGGATCTATATCCGAACCCGAGATATATGGGCCAGTACCTTTTAGATCCGTTACCTCATTATGGTTGATGCTAAAATTTGCGTTTAACTGGTAAGCAAAGGCTCCCGGAGCACTCGGTCTTTTCTGATAATTGGCACTGAATTCCCAGCCCCGGTTAAGTACCGTTCCTGCATTCTGGGGAGATGGCTTCAATCCCAGTACCGCAGGAATATCTAAATTCAGCAGAATATCATCCGTTACCTTGTTGTAATAATCTAGCGTAAACGTCAATTTATTATTCAGAAAAGAAGCATCCAGACCTAAATCATACTGCGTCGTCGATTCCCAGCCCAGTTGTTGATTGGCATAACTGTCCAGCCGATAGCCTTGTACCGATTTACCGCCGAAATCGTAACCCGCTGCAATCAGAGCCGAATAATAGCTGTATAGATCCACCGACTGATTTCCAGTTTTACCCCATGAGGCTCTTAGCTTAAACTCGTTTAACCAGGTTTTTAGTGGGGTCCAAAACTGTTCTTTCGATAAGAGCCAGCCTGCGGATGCAGAAGGGAAAAAGCCATATTGCTTGTCTCCGGTAAAACGGGAAGAACCATCGTATCTGCCATTCACCTCCAGCAGATACCGGCCATTCCAATCATAATTTACCCGCCCAAAGAAAGAGCGCAAACCATACTGCACATCATACCCACCATTATTTTTTGTCGCATCATCGGCTCCCTGTCCGATAGAAGTAATGTCATTATTGTAAAATCGTTCGCGATAGGCACTCAGGTAATTTTGATCGTTATGAATCTGGGAATATCCAGCAAGTGCCTTGATATGATGGGCACCTAGCTCCAGCTGATAAGTCAACAAATTGTTCCAGGTATATTCCTTGCTATTATCGCGAATTTCTGTCAGTGAATTGATGGGAAAACTCTTAACTACCGCCGTACTTCGATCCTTATTTTCAAATGCATTCAAAAATGTCTTGCTATTATTAAAGTTTATCCTTGCCCCAAATTGAGAGGTAAATAGCAAATTTTTCATGAGCTGAATATCTGTTTTTACAATAGAACTCAAGTAATTTTCATTGACTTTCCTAAAGCCGCTTTTTTCAATCAACATCAACGGATTATTGCCCTGCGTGCTCAATCCATAAGTACCATCATCGTATTTAGGCACGACCCACATTGAACCGTGAAAAAAGTTATTGATCGGATCACGTCCGGGTTCCGAAGCTTTGCTGTACCGGTAATTGATGCTCCCTGTAAAATTGAGCCAAGAAGTTGCTTTATAATCGTTGTTTAGACGAATGTCAGCCAGCTCGGAACCATAGTGTTCAATAATACCATCCTGCTTATTGTAACGGACCGCCAGTCTGGACCGCAGAATCTCATTCCCACCAGCAAATGACAATGAATGGTCTTGTTGCGGAGCCGTTTTCAGCAGCGTGTCAAACCAGGTATTCGGTAAAGGATATTTTTCACGGTCTGTTGCTGTGCGATAGGCCCCGATGGATTCGTCGTTAAATCGCGCCGGCACCGCTAGTCCTGCATTGCGGTAAGCATCCTGCTGCAATTGGAGATAAGATACGGCATCCATTTGCTTAGGCTTATTAATTGATTTCTGCAGGGCGTAATAGCCATTATAGTCAATCACAACATGTCCCGATTTTGCACTTTTGGTGGTGACAATGATAACACCGTTTGTCGCGCGTGAACCATATATCGCTGTGGAAGCGGCATCCTTTAGGACTGAAATTGAGGCGATATCATTCGGGTTGAGTTTGGACCAAGGCTGTTCGATTCCATCCACAATAACCAAAGCATTATTCTTGCTGAGATCATATCCACTGGTGCTGCTCGAATTGGTATTAAATGTCGTTAATCCCCGGATTCGGATATTGGCAGCTGATTGCCCCGGTTTTCCACCAAGGTCTTGAACAGTTACCCCCGGCAGCAACCCCTGTAAAGCCTGCTGGGTATTAGAAACCGGTCTCTTCGTCAGTTTATCGCCTTCAATACTGGCAATTGAATTGGTCAGCGAAATTTTCTTCTGTGTTCCGTAGCCAACAACGACTACCTCATCAAGGTCCTGCGTAACGGGCTCCAATTCAATTTTCGTAGGAGACTCGGAAACCAACAAGGTCTTCTTTTTATAACCGATGCGCGAGAGCGTAATGGAGAACGGTAATTTCTGTCCGGTTACAATTTGAAAAAATCCTTTTTGGTCTGTTGTAACCGCATGAGTTACCGCTTCGAGCTGAATGGTTACGCCTTCAAGTGGCTGCTTATGCTGGCTATCATATACATATCCTGATAAGGATGCATTGATAATCGGTCTAACATCAGTTTGCGCATATGCCTGATGCCCAAGGCCAGATAATAGTAAACATAGCGACAAGGTAGAATACCGGAGTACCCTAAGATTTTTCATAGATAAAGTGTTAATGGTGAATACGAACAAGTGCCAACGCCAATCGAAAACCTGTTTTTATTTTGAAGACATCAGGGGAAGCGAGCGCCTCCCCTAGTGTCAGTTTGAGAAAAGATAAGGGAAATTATCCTATATAACACATTCGCATCTTTCTTACATCAGGGGTTTTAGCCTTCAAAGACTTTGCAGTAATACTTACGAAAAATGTGCTTTTACTAATATTGATATGTTCCATAATAATATATTCATACGGTACGCTGAAAAAGTAACCTATTTTCAACAGCCACCTGTTATCTCCTCACAAATATAGAAGTAATTTTAATATAATCTACCAATCCTATAGATTTTATTAAAATAAATAAATAGGATATGCTGGAGCTCTACAAAAGCAAGCCAGTAAGCTTTAAAGAATTGGCGATTGGGGTTAACCGGGGAGTTCTTATTTTAGCGTTTTTAAATAGGTTTTGATCAGCAGTATTCCTTCATCATGCAGTACGGTGGTTCCTTTTTGCGGCATATGCATCTCTCCCAATGTAGACATCCGTCCAATAATCTTGGCTTGTTTCAACCAAATCCCAGTTTCATTCAGGGGGCTTTCATATCGAAGGTCCAGCATAGTCATATAAGCAGTCCCTTTAGGATTATGACAATGGGCGCAATTAATCTCCAGATAAGCTCGTGCGCGTTCTACGCTCGATTGATCAGTATCATCATAAGCCGGCAAATGACTGAAGCCATTCAGGGACTTCAGATCGAGTGCTTCCTGCTTCGCCAACAGCATCAATTGTTGAATACTGTCGCGATCGTGAACGATGAACCGGTTCAGGTTTCTGATCTTCGGCCCTATTGGAAGCAGATGATTTCCTTGCCGATGGCATGCCATACAATCCTTCCGTGAAGGAATAATATAATTTGTTTTTCGCTCGACACCTTTGTCGTCCAAAAACGAAACTGGTACGGAAGCACTGTCCATCAACAGAAACGCTTCATCCTGGGACGCATTCCATTGATAGGTAGCTGCGTTCCACTGTCCGTCTTTATGGATCAAAAGCCGCGTTTCAAGTAGCTGTAATCTCGAGTTTTCTACCGTATCTCCCGGGGGATAAAAAAAAGTTTTGGCAATGATGGTACCATCCGGGAAGCTGGGTAAACCATCGTCTGAGGCAGTCATTTTTTTTCCCTTAGGGAGAAAGATGACACGTTTTTTATCTGTATAGTCTGTAAATAAGGCCGAAGCTAATTCGTAGGAAAAACCCTGGTCGTTTGGAACAAGATCTGCAATTCTACCCTTGAATAAATTGTAATCAGATAATTTATCCCTGAATACCAAATTATCTTTAGCAACTGTTCCCCGTCCGGTATTATTCAGTATAATAAAAAGTATGGGTATCAATAAAACACCCATCAAAATTAGCACTTTTTTCATTTCCCTAATGCTCTTCTACCCTTCCGCCATTATCTTAAAATTCGGACGAAGATAAGATAAAAAAGAGATTACAGTGATGGATTGCTTCGGTTGACTTTCATATTTTACAATCAGGACAGAAATCAGGAGAAATCCAGCTTTTTTATCAAAAAAATAAAACTTTTCATGGATATATACGCAAATAAAATGGCTATATTTAACTGTCTTTTAACCAAAACTTCGGATCCATGGAAGATATGATTCTCTATAATCGGCTTCAGTTCGCTTTTACAATTACATTCCATTATTTATTCCCCCAATTGACCATGGGTTTATCCCTCATGATCGTCTATTTCAAATGGAAATTTCTGCAAACACAGAACGAAGATTACAACCATGCGTCAAAATTTTGGATGAAAATCTTTGCGCTTAATTTCACCATGGGTGTTGTAACGGGTATTCCCATGGAGTTTCAATTTGGCACCAACTGGGCAAAATTTTCTGAACTTACGGGTGGGATTATTGGACAGACCTTAGCCATGGAAGGCATGTTTTCCTTTTTCTTGGAATCCTCGTTTCTGGGGATGTTTCTGTTTGGAGAGAAGCTGCTCGGCCATAAACTCCATTTTTTATCCGGACTCATGGTCTTTATTGGATCTTGGGCTAGCGGCTTTCTGATTATTGCTACCCACTCCTGGATGCAGCATCCCGTTGGGTATGAAATACTCGAAAATGGCAAGTTTGTCCTCAACAACTTCAGTTCACTATTTAGCAATCCTTGGCTATGGCCCTCCTATCTCCACAATCAAGCCGCGTCGTTGGTGACCAGCTCCTTTTTCGTTGCTTCTATAGGCGCGTTTTATCTGCTCAGTGACAGGCATAGCAAATTTGGAAAGATATTCGTTAAAAGCGGTGTCATCTTTGGTGCGATCTCCTCGGTGATGCTTGCATTTCCAACGGGAGACCTTGCCGCCAAAAATGTGGTTAAATATCAGCCCGCAGCATTCGCTGGTATGGAAGGGATTTTCAAAACCGAAAAAGGTGGATCAGAGATTATTCTGATTGGCCAGCCGGACATGGAAAATAAAAAATTAGACAATAAAATAGCTGTGCCGAATGTATTAAGTTTCCTCACTTATCAGCGTTGGGATGCGGAAATTAAAGGATTAAATGAATTTGATCAGTCTTTGCATCCGACCAACGTGCCGGGGTTGTATTACAGTTATCATATTATGGTCGGTCTGGGTACGATATTTATTGGAATTATGATTCTTGGGGCTCTATTACTCTGGCGGAATAAGCTCTATCAAACCAAGTGGTTATTATGGATCATCATGTTTATGATCCCTTTCCCCTACATCGCCAATACCGCCGGATGGTATACGGCAGAGCTCGGACGGCAGCCCTGGCTCGTTTATAATTTAATGCGGATGGTCGACGGGGTCTCACCTACCGTATCTTCTGGCAACACCTTATTTACCTTTCTGGGTTTCGTCGGACTGTATATCCTGCTGGGACTGCTATTCTTGATGTTAGTCCTAAAAATTATTAGAAAAGGTCCTGAAACGACAGTTGCATTAACCTAATTAGCTATGGAAATATTCTGGTTTATCGTATTAACTTTCATGCTGGGAATTTATATCGTACTCGATGGGTACGATTTTGGGGCGGGAATTGTCCATCTATTCTTCGCTAAGACCGAACAGGAAAAAAAAGCTGTAACAAATTCCATTGGACCATTTTGGGATGCCAATGAAGTATGGCTCATTGCTTCCGGAGGGGTATTATTTTTTGCTTTTCCTACACTCTACGCTTCTTCGTTCAGTGGGTTTTACCTACCGCTCATGCTTGTATTGTGGCTGCTTATTTTTAGAGCGATAAGTCTCGAGCTGCGGGGTCAGGTTCACCACCGCCTTTGGGAAGCTTTATGGGACAGAGCCTTTGGACTAGCAAGCTTATTGCTCGCGCTTTTCTTTGGCGCTGCCCTCGGAAATGTCGTCCGGGGAGTCAACCTGGGTATGGTAGAAAATGGTGTATCGACGCAAGAGCCACATTATTTCTTCTTAGCACTTTGGAATCCGACATTTGACCCTTTAGCCCAGCATCAAGGCATTATAGACTGGTTCACCATTATATTAGGGCTGGTTGCCGTAGTTACCTTAACAATTCACGGTGCAGGATGGGTAATCCTGAAGACATCCAGCACACTCAACGCTAGATTAAAAAATATTATTTTTAAACTCAACTTTGTCTTGCTTATTCTCGTCATGCTATCGGCCTACGTATGGCACTATGTAAAACCCATCTCCTTAAACAATCTTCAAAATCATTATTGGCTTTGGATATTTCCGCTTATCGCAACAGTCGGATTGCTTGGCCAATTTTGGATCCGAACATTTAAAAGAGATGGTACTGGATTTTTATTTTCATCACTTTTTATACTAGGTAGTTTTGCGACCACTGTTGCGTCCATGTTCCCCATACTGTTACCTTCGACAAATGACGTAAATCCTTCCTTGACTATTCAAAATGCCGCGGCACATGAATATGGTCTTTCGGTCGGTTTAGGTTGGTTTATGTTTGCAGCTATTTTGGTGGTAGCCTATTTCATCATCCAATTCAGGGTATTCAAAGGTAAACTGGATGACGTAGGTTATGGCGAACACTAAGTAATCGTTTCTTATTACAGTCCCAATAGTTTATGTTTCAGCGCAAGCTGAACAAGTTCTATCATGTTTTTTACTTTAAATTTAGTCAATAGATTGCGTCGATGTGTTTCTACGGTAACTGGACTTAAAAACAGCTGTTCAGCGATCTGATTCGTCGTAAGACCATTTGAGATCAGGATCAGAATCTCCTTTTCACGCTGTGTAAGCCGGGGAAGGCTCTTCATCGTAGAAACTGCACCAGTATATAATTCTTTTGCACGATCACAGATGGCTTCTCTGCCCTCGAGCCCCAGCTGCACACAGTCCAGAAACTCCCCGTTGGACACATCCTTTAAAATATAACCATTTCCTCCAGCCTGCATAAACTGAAAAATAAGATTGCCATCGGCCAGGTTACTTAACGCGACAATAGGAATCAAAGGGAACAGCTTCCTTACCTGTGCACAGACCTCCACTCCGCTGATATTCAAAAGCTGCATATCCATCAGCAACAGGTCAGCTTTCGTTGTATTTAGAAATTCAATCAATGATACCTCTTCCAAAAAGGGATACACCTGATACCCATCCTGATTATTGAGAAAAGAAGCAACACCTTCCAACAATAAGGGATGATCGTCTAACACTGCAATTATCTTCATGACCCCACCTATTTAAACAGTTACACCAATCTCGATTTGAGTTCCGGATCCAAGCTTACTCTGAATGTCAATTGATCCATTGATCCATTTAACCCTATTTACCATATTATTTAATCCCAATCCATAATTTAACACAGAAGAATCGAAGCCTTTGCCATTATCCTCCACGAGTATATGCAATATTTCTTCCGATTTACTTACCTGAACAATAATCGCATCTGCATTCGCATACTTTAGTGCATTTGAAATGGCTTCCTGAACAATTCGATATATGGCCAATCCTTTTTGAAAATCCACATTCAATTCTGGTTCGTAATTCTCAAACTGAATCGAAACATGACTATTTTTCATTGCCATACACAACTGCTCCAAGGCTGCTATCAATCCAAACTGACGCAATGATTCGGGCATCAGATTATGTGATATCCGCCTTACTTCGCCTAAGATATCGTTTAACTTCTGCGGCACTTCATCTGTCAAGAGTGTACTCTTTGCCACGTCGCCTGCAATCTTAAATTTTAAACCTGTCAACATACCACCTATGCTATCATGCAGATCTTGGGCAATACGCTGACGCTCCTGCTCCTCTCCCTTGAGCATAGATTCCGAAATTTGTAGTTGCTTTTCCTTTTCCAATTTGTCCAATACGATTTCGTGGTTGAGCTTTATCTGTGTATTGAGCTTCCGTTGTTTTCGATAGAAAAAAGTAACAAAAAGCACAATAAAGAAAAGCAAAACGGCAATACCCAAAACTAGAAAAATCCGAAATTGGTTACGGTCCTTTTCTGCGCGCAGATTCAGAATCTCTTTTTCTTTTTCAACGGTCTTATATTTTGCCTCCATCTCGTTCATTTTTTCCAACAATTGGACCTTCTGAATACTGTCGGATAGTGTATTTGCCTTATTGGACATCTTCAGTGCTTCCTGATAATTACCCATCAGCTCATTTACGGCCGCCAGTTGACTGTACACAATTTTACTGTTGTAAAGATCTCGCGTTAATAATCCATTTTTCACGATTTCCTCCAACTGCAGTTTAGCATCAGCATATTTTTTTTGCAGGAGATACACATTAAACTTTCTGAACCGCATCATCTGGAATAATTTCCAATTGTTCATTTTCACCGACCAATCCAAACCGATATCCAACAGGCGAAGGGCTTCATCAGTCTGTTGCTTTGTGGTAAAATAAAGCGCTTCATTGTAATAGTAATTGGGTAATTGGGAAGAATTTGGATAATCTTTCAAAAGCTGTTTGACTTTGTCCAATAGTACTCTTGCTTCTTTGGATTTCACCTGATAGCAATAATTGCTGACGGTGTTGAGATAAGCCACAACAAGTGCAGCACTCGGCGGTTGCTGCTCGAGCTGCTTTATGGCCAATTGATGGTATTCATCAGCTTTTGCAAGCTGATTGGACGACATAAACGTCATGCCGATCATCGTATTTATACTACCTTCCATGATGGGGTCATGTGCTTTTGCATAAGGTAAGCACTTCCCGTTAAGGATATCCAGAAAATCAGCAAATCCTTTTTTGGGGAATCGAATCAAGCCTAAATTATACCAAGCTTTGGCCAAAAGACCCTGCTGAAAAGGCTCTTGCGCATTTCCAAGGAGGTCTACACATCGTTGAGCTTCAACTCCAGCATTTTTACTATCCAGAAATTGCCCATAATAAAAGCTTTTGTAGAGTGCGCCCATAGCCTGTAAGCTCCGGAACGGTTTGGCTAAACGCTCCCCCTCCCGCATATGATCCCAAAATTTGGCCGTATCTCTAAATCTATAGTAATCTGCCAAATAAAAACATTGCATTGCTTTCACGCTGTCATCCGAACTCGACAGCAATAACTTTTCTGCGTCAGATCGATATTTATTTTCATCCAATGGCAGAAAACTCTGTGCAGCTACAGCATGTACAGTAAAGTATACTATAAAAAAGGCAATTATCTTCGTTAACTCTTTCAACTGAAACATCATTAATCCAATATCTTAATCATTTAAACAATTAAACTAAATGGGGACTTTTCAGCCAATGGTTTCATAATATGTAACAAGAAAGTCTGATAGTGGTTCAAGACTTCTCTCTATGTCTAAATTTGAGATCGATTAGGCTTCGTCAAAGTCGACAATAGAAAATATAGGTCGGAAAACCGCATAGTCAAATGGCGGGTCCAAAAAACAAAGATATATCTCCGCGATGAATTGCTAAAGACATTCTTCTACTTTTTTGAAATTAATTACCAATATAGGGTTCGACTAATCGATTTCAATATAGACTAAAACCTCTCCCGTTGATAAAAAAGCCTCTCGAGCTATCGAGAGGCTTTTTTATCAACGATATTCGCTGCTCTTTTTCGTGGCAATATCAATCAGCAAGTCCAGCTTGCATTGGTAAGTCGAAGACAACACATTTGGATTATCGGGCTCAAAAAGCGTCGATTTCATAATGGGCACGCTAAAAGGCAATGTCCAGGCGCGGAGCGACTTCGCGATAGCATCCATTGCATTAATGCCCTGTAGTGCATGTACACCATCGGCCCAACAAACCAGTCCGATATGTTTATCCGTCAGGTAAGCCGGTTTATTTTTAGCACTGACTTCAAGCCAATCCAAACAATTTTTCATGACACCGGGGACACTTCCATGATAAAGCGGAGATAACCAAAAATGTATATCTGCTTCTAGAAACAGGTTATTCATAATCTTGACGGCATTGGGTACCCGATTGAGACTCAAATCAAATAAGGGTATTCCGCTATCGGCCAGATTAAAAATCGTATTTCCAACACCTCGTTGGTTCAGTTGGTCGGAAAAATACTGTGACAATTTTCCCGATGTAGATTCTTGCCTTCTTTCCAAGGCGCCATTGAATATTAATGCTTTCATTATACTTTCCCTTTTTTAAAAATAACTTTTGGCATACCCACCTCACCATACATCAATGTCTGCACAATAGGAATCAAACGTTCCGTAGCCAACATATAAAGTGACGCCGGAATATTCGGACGGGCCCGTATAACAACTTTTTGTTGCTGAAAATG
Source organism: Sphingobacterium sp. (assembly GCA_031286695.1). Taxonomy (GTDB): domain Bacteria; phylum Bacteroidota; class Bacteroidia; order Sphingobacteriales; family Sphingobacteriaceae; genus Sphingobacterium. The sequence goes on from JAITTY010000005.1 coordinate 909,922, forward strand.
CGACAAATCCATCGCTTGCAAAGCCTGCATCCAAAGGTCTATTTCCAAATCCTCCATCGCCTTAAAATCGTAATACGCTGCAACAGGATGAAGTTTTTCCGCCAGGGCCATATAGACCCAAGGCGGGATAATTGCGTCGACAGAACAGGTGATGGCAGCGGCTTTATTCTCAAAAACAGACCAATCCACTGCGGCCAAAGCTTCTCTAAATTCCTTTTCTCTGACGATAGCCTCTTGATAAAGTAATACTTTGATATCAAAGCTTTCGATCGTCAGATTGGTCTTAAAATCGATCAGATCTAAGGCCAATATGCCCGTGTTTTCAACTTTATTTACAAACATGTCGTCTTTACACCAAACTAGCGATTACTGCCTCATATTTTTGTTCCACAACAGACCAATCCAAAAGTGACCAAAATGCATCTAGATAATCGGCCCTTTTATTCTGATATTTCAAATAGTAAGCATGCTCCCAAACATCGATCCCCAAAATAGGGAAACCTCTGCTGGTCAATTGGGTATCCATCAACGGATTATCCTGATTTGGAGTTGCTGCGACATCCAACGCACCGGAGTGCTTCACATAAAGCCAGGACCAGCCCGAACCAAATTGCCCAAGTCCTGCATTTTTGATCTGGGCCTTGAGCTGATCCAAAGAACCGAAGGCTGCGTTTATCTCATCGGCTAACTTCCCTGTGGGTACCGTTTTTGGATTCGGCGATAAAATTTCCCAAAATAGCGTGTGGTTAAAGTGACCGCCGGCATTATTGCGGACCGCTGGGCTATATTTACTGACACTTGTTAGTATATCCAATAGCCCGTCAGCTTCGCTTTCCGTTCCTTCCAAGGCCTTATTTAGATTGTCAACATAAGCTTGATGATGCTTCTGATGATGAATCGTCATAGTCTCGCGATCAAAATAGGGTTCAAGCGCCGCATAGGCATATGGTAACTGGGGTAATTGAAATTTGTGCATAGTTTTATTGTTTTTATGATAAGTCAAAACTAGAGAATCCATTTTAATAAAACAACTAAACAGTTGTTTTATTAAAGTCATAAAACTAATCCAAAAAGACTAAAATGTTGTTCAAAACACATTTTAGAACAAAAAATAAAAACACTACCTTTGTTGATAGTCTATAAAACAACTTTTTTATTGCCAAATGCAGAAGAGTCCAGCTGATCGAATATTAATGTTATTAAAAATGCGCCGAGAAGCCACTGCAGCCGTAATTGCAACAGAGTTGGCGATAACAAAAGAAGGCGCCCGTAAACATTTATTGAACCTCGCGAATCAAAACCTGATCGTCTCCAATACCCGGAGCGAAGGTATAGGCCGTCCTTCGACTTACTACAGTCTGTCACCGCAGGGCATGGCAAAATTCCCAGATAGTCACGCCGACATTACAGTACAATTGTTGCAGTCGATTAAACAAGTGCTTGGCGAGAATGCATTGGATCTACTTATTAGTGATCGGGAATCTAAAGTATATCAGAAATATACTGACGCACTAACGGATATTGAATCCATCGAAAAAAAACTTGAAGTTATAGCCGCCAAAAGAACAGAGGAAGGCTATATGGCTGAATGGAGGAAAGAAGCTGACGATTATCTTCTCATTGAAAATCATTGCCCCATATGTGCAGCAGCGACCGAATGTCAGGGATTTTGCCGTTCAGAACTAAATAATTTCCAGCAACTTATCGGTCCGGCATATCGTATCTGTAGAACAGAATACATCATCGAAAATGCACCACGCTGTACCTATCGCATCTCCAAAGCAAAATAAATCCAATTTCTAAGGCATCCCTGCATAAATTATTAATATACCAAAAAGTATTTTTTATATTTGCATTTAAAGAACAGGAATAACATGTCAAAAGCAGAACAGACACGGCAATATATCATTGAAAAGACCGCGCCCATCTTTAATAAAAAAGGCTACTTTGCAACTTCGCTCTCGGACATCACGACAGCGACAGGCTTAACCAAAGGAAGTATTTATGGTAATTTCAAGGACAAAGATGACCTAGCTACTCATGTCTATACCTATCAGAGCAAAAAAATAGCCGAAGCCGTTAATCAGCAAATTATACAGCAAAAAACAGAGCTAAAGAAGCTCTTGTCTTTTCTAGATTTCTACAAGGAAAATTTCAAAAATATTGCAGCTTCAGGAGGATGTCCCATGATGAATGCGGCCGTAGAGGCGGATGATTCACTATCTTTTCTAACGCCCAAAGTCAAACGTTCCTTTGACTTATGGAGACAACGGTTAATTCTAATACTTGAAGAAGGAGTCGCCAGCGGCGAATTTAAACAGCATATTTCTGCTGAAAATTATGCCATTACGTTTATGGCTATGATCGAAGGCGGAATCCTCCTTTCCAAGATTTCCGGCCGAGGAAAAGATCTTGCCATTGTATTGGATAAAATGAAGGAAATGGTGGATCGGGAGATCAAGGCTTAATTTTTTTACAAAAACAAATACCAATTGGTATATTTATAGATTTATATTAAAATAAAAAGAGATGAAAAGAGTTGTAATAACTGGCATGGGAACAATTAACCCGCTGGGAGAAAACATAGACATATTTTGGGATAACATTTTACGGGGCGAAAACCACACAACGATGATTAGCCGTTTTGATGCCTCGCTGTTTCGAACACAGATTGCAAGTGAAATTAAGCACTTTCAACCCGAAAAATACCTAGATAGAAATGAGATTAAACGAAGTGATCGCTTTACGCAATATGCTTTATACAGTGCAGCGCAGGCGATGGAAGATTCGGGACTAGATCTCGATGCCATGGATCCATTTGATATCGGTGTGATCTGGGGTGTTGGTCAGGGTGGAATGGAAACTTTCGAAAATGAAGTAGAGGCGTATGTAACTGGAGACTATAAACCGAGATTCAGCCCTTTCTTTGTACCTAGACTCATCGTCAATATGGCTTCAGGCATGATTTCAATGAAGTATGGTTTAAAAGGAATTAATTACACCACCGTATCGGCTTGCGCCACATCCAATACGGCCTTTATGGACGCTTTTAATTACATTAGGCTTGGCAAAGCCAAAGTTTTTATTAGCGGCGGTTCCGAAGCCCCTATCACACCGGCATCAGTTGGCGGCTTTTCTGCTATGAAAGCCATGTCGAGCCGGCATGATAGTCCACAGACTGCGAGCAGACCATTTGACCGCGATCGTGACGGTTTTGTCATGGGTGAAGGAGCCGGCGCACTCATCCTGGAAGAATATGAACATGCAAAGCAAAGAGGCGCAAAAATTTATGCAGAGCTTGTTGGGGCTTCAATGACCGCAGATGCTTACCATATGACCTCGCCCGATCCCGAAGGAATAGCGGCAGCCAAAGCCATGTCATTGGCCCTGGAGGAAGCAAAAATCAATACCAGCCAGCTCGACTATTTAAATCTACACGCGACTTCCACACCAGTTGGAGATATCGCCGAACTTAACGCTGTGCAACGGGCTTTTGGAAACCCAAATAATCTATGGGTCAGCTCCACCAAATCAATGACAGGACATTTACTTGGGGCGGCTGGCGCTATCGAAGCAATCATTGCCATAAAATCCATTAACAATAATGTAATTCCCGCAACTATTAATATCGAAAATATCGATCCTGATATTCCCGAAGGAATTCAGATTGTCGTCAATCAGCCGCTCGAAAAAACAGTTCAGACCGCAATGAGCAATGCCTTTGGCTTCGGTGGGCACAATTCGAGTATCGTCTTCAAAAAGATTTAATTTTTTTTGAAATAATTCTTGACAAAGTGTAATAAACACACTATCTTTGTACTATCATAATTTAGGTTTATAATTGGTTATTTAAGGTTTTCATTCTCCCCGTTTGAAAACCTTTTTTTTGCCTATTTTTTTCGTCCAATGTTATTTGCATATCTGCTTTTTTGAATCACTGCCCTTGTTCATGCCCGAAGTACTTTAACCCTATTTTTGGAAGCAGACAGGTAGACAATCAATCCCACATTTATTTAGATGCGCTTAATTTCGCTTCCTTGCGCTAGGAGAACAGCAAGCTGGAGAGCATATTCCCTGGAATAAGGGATACCACCTTTTTTAACCATTACACGATCACCTGCTTATAAATAATTAAGATAAACATTAGAGCAGATACATATGCATACCAACGTATGGTTAATCACAATTTTCAATCAATATTTAGACAGTTATTCGTCACTGGTTATTCAGTCTACACTGAGCAAACACTGAACAAGCACTGAACGATCACTGAACAAGCACTGAATAAGCACTGTCAAAATGCAGAATGTGATCACCATTTGTCCCCGCTTTGCTACACCTAAAAATTAAAAGAGAAATTTGATTGACGAGTAGAATTTACGAACGATATTCCGGAACAGGCGCTCAAGCAACAGGTTTAAGACAGCATGAATATTTACACAAAAAAACAGCGAGACAACCGAAGCCGCCTCGCTGCATAAAAATAAACATATGAAACTAAAATTTTCCTGTTCGCTTATCCCACCACATTTGTTCACCCCAGACATTGTCAACTACCTTTGCTGCCGCAACATCAGTATTCGCTTTGTTATATAAATATTCATTGTTCGGGTAAGGCAATCGCCAAGGCTGATCATTGTGCTTCTTCCCAAATATAGAATTCAACGAAGGATAATTTGTTGTTGGAACTCCAGTTCTCCGGTATAAGCTCCAAGCTTCAAAATTTTCTTTAAACAGCGCTACCCACATATCCCACCAAATACGCTCTTTTGTATTATTCCACTTTCCAGCTCCTGCTAAATAGGCGTTTGTAGCTTCCGTAGAAATCCCATTGTCAGCCATAGATAAATTTACAGCTTTTTCATAGGCCATCTGTGCAGATACACCTACGTTATACCCTAGCATTGCCGCCTCAGCCAAAATATAGTACGTTTCACAGGCTTTAAAAAATGGTGTTGCACCAGCTGCATTGGTTATATAACGATCACCTATCCAAGAAACAGAAGTTAGACTCGAAGGACCTTGTTTTGCTCCATTAGGATAACCTCGATACTCACCGTCATTTGCTTTTAAAGCCACCGCAGCAATCCGAGGATCCTTCGTATCAATTAAATGGTCGATGAAAATATCAGACAGTGCCCAGTTATTTCTTCTATTCCCTATCATCCCGGAATTATACCAAGGTTCATAATATGGTGGAGCTCCGGGGTAAGATAGCTGACAACTTTCACTATTGTCGCCTATAACGGGATACGTATCTGGTTTACCTGCAATTTCTTCTATCGTCGATTTAGCCAAATCAGGCGCTACTCCAGAAATGCGCATGGCTATGCGAAGCCTCAAGGAATTACAGAACTTACGCCATTTCAACATCTCCAAGTCTAGATCTTTTTTACTTGGATTATAATAAATTGCATCTGCTCCATCCAATTCATCAGTTCCATAGCCTTTTGCCATCTCATCAGCGATCTCTTTTAAACTTTTCAATATAGCAGGATAAATATCTTCTTGTTTATCATACTTTGCTCTTAAAACCCCACCTTGCTCTTCAGTTCCCTGAAACGTCTCCGTAAAAGGTACATTTCTCCACCCGTCCGTTAAATAGGACCACATATAATTTTGCCAGATCCGCGCAATAAAGCGAACATTTTTGTAGCCTGCGGCAGTCTTTTCGGTATAATCCAACATATCTTTTAGCTGCGTATTATTATAGTAACACGCATACCAACGATTGCCATAAGTATTGTTTGTAGGCACCAATCCGGACATAAAATCCATGTATTGAATTTTAACAATATAGCCTGCAAACGTACCATAACCATCAACATCCCCCCCAAACTGCTCGCCCGTATTGCGGAGCACATTAACCAGCGTATTGTTTGGTGGACTATAAGGCAATGCATCTGGGTTAGTATTTATATCTTCGAAATTCTTAGTACATCCCGATAATAACAGAAGTGATAGCGCCGAAGCTGCTAATCCTGTTTTCTTAATAATCTTATTCATACTCATTGTATTTGTTAAGAATATAAAATTCTTGAAATCTAATTAAAAAGTAATACCTAGTTTCAATCCTATACTGCGTGAACTTGGAACTGACGCTTGCTCAAAACCGACACCTCTACTATCACTCGATACACCACTGGTTTCTGGGTCAATACGCATTGTATTGGATTTATCCACCCACAATAACGCTAGATTGGAGCCTATCAATGACACATTCGCACGTTTGATTCCCTTAATTTTACCATAAACATGTTGCGGAATTGTATAAGTAATATATCCTTCGCGTAATTTCAAGAAAGATCCATCAAATACATACATTTCCGCTATCCCTCCTGATTCATACCAGTCTTGAGTATTTACGGCAATAGTATTTTCTACCCAGCCTCCTTTCCCATCTGGCATCGCAAATCGCTCATTTTTCATCACATCTTTTCCTGCAACAATAGCACGCTCACGCACGCCATTTTCAGCAGTGATAGCAGCAATCCCCGAACCATAAGCGTGACTCATGGTTTGCGACCAAATGTCTCCACCTTTTCTAAAGTCTAGCATGAAACCTACAGTAAAGTCTTTATACTTAAATTCGTTTCTAAGACTCATCATATAGTTAGGTGTGACATGGCCAATAACTTGAGTAGATTTTGTATTATCAACAAATCCTTCTTCAGTCACTTTGATAGCACCTTTCATTGGACCATCCTCAACACGATTATATCCAGGGCCAACTAATGCTCCCCATGATTCCCCTACTTTAGCCATATTGGCAATTCCCCATGTCCAACCAATTTGATAGGTATCCAGATTTAATTGAGGGTACAATTCTAAAATCTTATTTTTATCTTTAGCAAAATTGAACGATGCCGTCCAATTTACACCTGTCTCACTTTTTAAGATATCACCACGTAACTGAATTTCCACCCCTTTACTTTCAATATTCCCTGCATTCAGGACCATACTGCTAAATCCGACAACATTTGAGGTTGTAACCGGCAGAATCTGTTTTTTTGCATTTTTGTGATAATAAGTAAAGTCAGCGTGTAAGCGGTCCTTAAAAAAACCAAGTTCGGTACCAACCTCCCAAGTCCGTATACTTTCTGGTTCCAAATTAGGACTCGGATAAGTCATACTTTTATAGATTTGGGCAACCCCATTAAAAGAACTATTCTGTGCGTAGTAATATCGTTTATTTCTGAATGCAGTGGTTGCATTACCAATTTCAGCTAAGTTGAAGCGCAATTTCCAAAAGGAAAGCACATCACCTTTTAGACCTTCAAAAGTCGTTGTAGGGAGCCAACTTAGGTTGAAAGATGGATAGAAAAAGGACTTCGTTATTGTGGACGACCAATCATTTCTAGCCGTCACATCTACATATACCTGATCTTTCCAACCTAATGAAACCAATCCATAGATAGAATTTGAACGGATATGACTATGATCCATTAGATTGATAGCATCCCCCACTCGATTAGAAATCGTATAAACTCCTGGAACAGTTAAGGCATCAGCGCCAACTGTACTATTTTCATTCTGTGCATCTCTATAATTTGCTCCAGCACTTGCGAGTAAATTGAAATCACCGAGTTGTTTATTGAACGTAGCTATAAAATCTAAATTCAACTCTGTATTATTGGTTTTAAGATCTCGAAAACTACCATTCGGATTATCAAAGTTGAAATAATTAGACTGGAACATCTTCGCATTGTAATAATCCAATCCTACTCGTCCCTCAAATTTTAAGAACGTATAGGGTTGGTAATATAAGGACGACTTTCCAAAAACCCGATTTTTATTCAATGAATTTGTTGTCTTGTTCATTGTAAAATACGGATTCACATGATAAGATGAATTCCAATTGTAATAGGTGTAGTCTCCTGTTTCCGGATCTCTTTGATCCCAATTGTCTTTTAAACTTTGCATATTTACCTGCCGACCAAACCAAATAAAACCATTGATCGGATTGGCCGCATCATACCCTTGCATAATCAAATTATCGCTTTGTGTTCTCGAATAATTAGCCATCACATCATAGGATATTTTATCCGATAATTGATAAAAATTATTGAGCTGCATGGAGTATCTAGTCTGATCCGTGTTAGGTACAGTTCCAATTTGATTTCTATAAGATAATGCCGCTCTGGTAGAAGACTTATCTCCTTTAGATATTAAGGAGAGATTATGATTCTGCGAATGTCCTAATTGAAAAAAGTCTCGCACGTTGTTTTTATGTGAAATCCAAGGTGTCGCTTGTCTAACCCCATTTACCACAGGGCTATCAAATTGCCGCAGGTTCAGGCCAATATCCAAACGAGGTCCCCACGATTCATCAAAACCATCATTTACACCATCATCTGATTCACCCGTACCATCGACATAGTTAAAAGATTTTTGTTCCGCATACTGCTGATAAGTCAATCCCTTTCCATTCAGATTATAATGATACTCGTCTCCTCGTGATCCCTGCCCATATAAGTTTTGGAATTTTGGCAAGGTTGCCACCTGATCGACGGTAAAGTTTCCGTCGTAAGCCAAACTCACTCCGTTTTTTGCCTTTTTACCGGATTTTGTTGTGATTTCAATAACTCCTCGTCCTGCACGCATACCGTATAGCGCCGCTGAACCTCCTTTTAAAATACGAACATCTTCAATATCTTCTGGGTTGATATCATTTAAACCAGATCCATAATCAACCCCTCCATAGGTATTGTCGCCCGAACGTTGCGTATTATTAGTAATTGGAACTCCATCGACAACAATCAACGGCTGTTGATCTGCCTGCAGAGAAGAGTTTCCTCTTAAAGAAATCCGCGCAGATGCCCCTACAGCTCCACCGAATTGATTGACTTGAACCCCCGCAACTTTCCCCGATAAAGAACTCGTTACACTCAATTGCCCAGCATCGGTCAAGTCTTTGGCTTTTACCTCTTGAATTGCGTATCCTAACGATTTTTTATCCCTGGTAATTCCCATCGCTGTGACGATAACCTCATCCAAATTCCGTTCGTCAGATTGTAAGGTAACTTGCAGTGTAGTTTGATTGGTTAAGTTCACTTCCTTACGACCATAACCAATTGCCGACACACTTAAAGTACCTGCTTGCTTATAGTTAATCGTAAAGTCACCGTTTTGTCCAGTCTGTGTTGCTGTTCCATCCCGAAGCGTGATTGTAACTCCGGGGATAGGTTTCCCGTCTTGGTCGACCACCTTCCCCTTTAAAACTGTTTGCGCATATACTGCCGAGCTTACCAAGACAGTAGCGGCTAGCATAGCAATGCTTTTTCTGTTCATAAGTTTAGTTTCAGATGTGTTAGTTTATAGTGCTTTTTATAACAACTAAGTTAGAAGTACAAACCTTTTATTGTTAACCGAATTTTGACAAGTATTGCCCAGTTATTAACCCAAAGTGTTAAATAATTGAATTTAACCCAACCAATCTCAACAGAAAAAGCTCTTATACGAGTACATCTTCACAAAAACAGCCACATCTATCCACCATCAACAGACCAATTTACAACAGAGACCACAAAAACACATTGATCTAATTTACTTTATTATGATTTTTAAGAATTTCTACCCGAACGCACTTCAAAAAAGTAAAGAAAGAATTCAGAAAAGACATTTTCCAGCTTTTTTAAGGGATATTTCAAAAAAACTCAGGAAAAGTTACTCGTAAAGAAGTTTAGAAAGGAAACAAAGATTTGCTAAAATCTGCCTTTTGAGATCGATATCTTTGGCTTTAAGAAAAAGTGTATATAATTAAAAAGTAAAATCCAGCCAAAAATAGCCTTATAGGTCCCATTTTTAGCTGAATTTTACCGCATATATAATATTCAAAGCTGATCCAATCGAGCCGCTAGCACGATTAATTAAGAAAGTAAACTTACCGTGTTCCGAAGTATTCCGCGATCTAAATCCCGATTTGAATTTCATACACTAAATAACAGAATAGAGTGTCTGTTTATATTGCTGCACGTATTCTTTTGGGTTACAGCCAACGATTTGTTTAAAAACCCGGTTAAAATTAGTAATGCTATTAAATCCACAATTGTAGGCAATAAAAGAAACACTGTCCAAGTGATCCTCATTTAATTGATTACAAACTTCCTTAACTCTTATTCTATTCAGGTAGGTAACAAAAGTAACACCGCAATGCTTTTTAAAATAACGACAAAATGCCTGTGGAGTAAGATTGGCATGGCCGGCAACATCCTCCAAAGTAATTTCGTCCCTATAGTGTTCTTTAATATAATTGCAGATGACATTTATGCGATTCGGTCCTGACATACTATCAAAAGCCACTTCCACCCTTTCGTTACAGAGTGCTTCAGCCCCACGGGATATATTTGCCAACGCTCTCAGTAAATAGAAAAAGTGCATCAACTTATCCATCTGATCAGAAGATTTCAATTGACAGACTCGTTCCGATATTTGCTCAAAACACCTTTCTGGAACCTTAAATCCCCTGGAGTTATTATAGATAAATTGATTCAGCGATTCAAATTCGTCCAAAGAAAATAGGGATTTCAGCTTGCCATTAGGATCAAAAAAAATAGAAACAGAACGCGATTCATTAGACAGACCATCTTGGGACGCAGACTTAAAAACATGCGGTTGATTAGCACCTAAAAAGAATATATCATTTTCCTTAAAGGGATGGAGTGTATCTTCAACAATCAAAATTCCACTACCTTTTTTTATCCACATTAACTGAGCTTCCTGATGACGGTGAAAATAGGGATAGAAAGTTTCCAAAACATCTTCTTGCACAGTCAAACTTTGCCCTCGGGTTGTTGGCACGTTAAATTGGAGCGTTTTCATAAGTTTATTTAGTTTTATGTTTACTGTTTAGTAACATAAATATAACAACTCCAAAGCAACAACACTACTTTCAAATAAAACATAAAAATACTATACTAAAATATGTTTAGTATTCGACAATATTTAATAATCCTCTAATAATACTACGCACAAAACAAAGAATTGACAATAAAAATCCATTTATAGTGGAAAAATGGGTTAAAATACAATTAGACTTTGATAAATTGTGATAATTATTATTCAATAGAAAGATTGAACTTTATTAAATTTCGTTGCTAGCTCTTTTTTAGTATAAAAAAGAGGAGCATATCATTTGTAACAAGAACAAACACTACACATTAAGAGAGACCTTTTAAATAAATCATTTTGAAGCACATAAATTTTACGATATTCGTATTAGACAATAGGCACCTAAGTAGACAATCCAACTTCAAATAATTCCCAAAACTTATGTTCAAAAAAGAAATATATCTTAATCGCCGAAATAATCTATTATCAAAGATCACAACTGGCAAAATTCTTTTGTTAGGCAGCATTGAAAATCCGATCAATTTTGAGCACAATACCTATCCATTTCGCCAAGACAGCAGCTTCTTATATTATATAGGTATCAAAAGTCCACGTTTGGCGGCGGTATTGGATACTGAAAAAAACGAGACCATACTATTTGGTGACGAAATGACAATCGATGATATTGTTTGGATGGGTCAACAGCAGACTTTAGCTGAAAAGGCTGACCTTTCGGGTATCAGCAAAATCCTGCCTTTCAATCAACTCTTCGACTACCTTAGCAAAGGAAAACAGGAAGAGGTTCACTACCTTCCTCCTTATCAATCCCATAATAAATTATTACTTGAGCAGCTGACCGGCCGTTCTACCAATCAGCTACAGCCTTCCGTCGCATTAATTGAAGCTGTCGTGGCACAACGGAGCATCAAATCGGCCGAAGAAATTATCGAATTAGAGAAAGCTGTAGATATTGCCGTGGATATGCACCGCCTTGCTATGCGAATGACAAAACCTGATCGTTATGAATATCAGATCAGCAATGCTATGCAACATTTTGCACAAGATCAGGGAACATCCTTCTCCTATCCGCCGATAGTCACAAAACGGGGTGAAATTCTGCACAATCATATGCAATTTCACCAACTTTATGAAGGTGATCTCCTACTTAATGATTCGGGCGTCGAAACCGCTATGGGTTATGCTTCGGACTTGACCAGAACCTTTCCTGTAGGAAAACGTTTTACGGCTTTACAAGAGGAAATTTACCAGATTGTCTTACATGCGTTTAAAACGGCAGAGCAGCTGCTGACCTCCGGAATACGTTTTAAAGAAATACATTTAAAAGCCTGTGAAGCACTGGTAGACGGACTCATACAAACCGGATTCATGAAAGGCAATGCCCAAGATGCGGTCATGAATCACGCACATGCGCTTTTCTTTCAATGTGGACTCGGGCATATGCTCGGCCTTGACGTGCACGATATGGAAGATCTTGGTGAACAATATGTTGGATATACCGAAGCAGAACCAAAGGACACCAAAACCTTTGGAATAAAATCGCTGCGACTAGGCAAGAAATTGGAAGCTGGTCATGTGCTAACTGTTGAACCCGGAATCTATATCATTCCTGAATTAACGCAGCTTTGGGAACAGCAAAATTTACACAAAGAATTTATCAACTATGATTTCTTAAATAAACACCTCGATTTTGGCGGGATTCGTATTGAAGATAATTATCTTATTGAGACAGATGGATACCGTCGTCTAGGAAAATACCTTGAACGCGAAATTCAGGAAATCTATCAGCTCAAAGACAATCCAATTGATTAAATAATGAACAACTAACATCGTGATAAACTCGAAAAGTGACCTTAAATCCTTTCTCGGGATCAATACACGCAAACAGATAAACAAATGAACAGCATTAAACAGTCGATCTTTATTATTTTAATACTGATTTTTCAGGTTCCAGCTTCCATTTTTGCACAGCGACTTTGGACAGATCATGGTGACCAGTATTATGAATTTTCTGACAAGGGAATAGAAATGGTCAACCCTAAAAATGGGATGCGCTCCATTTTTCTTTCACAGCAATCGCTTATCCCACAAGGTACAACAACAGCGCTAAAGGTGGAAAATTTTTCCGTTTCCCAAAACAGGGAACTGATTTTACTCTATACCAATAGCAAAAGAGTTTGGCGCGAGAATACAAGAGGTGATTATTGGGTCTATAACAAGAAGTCCAGTCAGTTACAGCAGCTGGGCAAAAAATTTCCGGCTTCACAACTGATGTTTGCGAAGTTTAACCCGCAAGCAGATAAAGTAGCCTACGTCAATAAAGCCGACCACAATGTTTACATGGAAGATCTCGCCAATGGCAGCATTGTTGCCGTTACCAAAGATGGTACGGACCGTCTAATCAATGGAACTTTCGACTGGGTATACGAGGAAGAATTTGGCTGTAAAGATGGTTTCCGCTGGTCGCCGGACGGTGCTTCCATTGCTTATTGGAAGCTTGATGCCCGCAATATCCGTAATTTTCTGATGATCAACAATACGGATAGCCTCTACTCCTATACCATTCCAGTGGAGTATCCTAAAGTCGGACAATCGCCGAGTGCCTGTTCGATATGGACCTATGAAATCGCCACTGGAAAAAATACCATGCTGAATATCCCGGGAGATCCCAACCAGCACTATATTCCCCGCATGGAATGGTGTCTTGATAGCAAGCAGGTTATCCTAGAGCAGCTCAACAGAAAACAAAATGAGAGTAAAATCTATACCGTCGCTCTCTCCGATAATAAAGCGCAAAATATACATCAGGAGCAAAGCGACTCGTGGATTGATATCAAAGCACGATGGAACAACAACGATCCTTCGGGATGGGACTGGGTTCAAAGTGGCAAGGCCTTCATCTGGGTTTCGGAAAAGGACGGCTGGCGCAAAATCTATCAGATTGATTTATCGGGCAACGAGAAGCTGGTTATGAAAGCGGACTATGATATGATCAATCTTGACTTTTTCGATCCGAAAAATGAAACGATTTATTTTACCGCCTCTCCAAGCAATGCAACGCAGAAGTATCTGTATAGTGTATCGACGAAAGGCGGAGTTCCAAAAAGACTGACCCCAGTCTCATACGAAGGCACCTGCGATTATGATATTTCAAAAGACGGTAAAATTGCCATCTTCAGCTTTAGCAACCGGGCAACATTAAAACACAATGCCGTTATTGAGTTACCGACACACAAAATACTCGTAGACTTTGATTTTAAACGTGAAAAGAAAGTCAGCGATGGTATTGCCGAGTTTTTTAAAGTTAAAACAACCGACGGTATTGAGTTAGACGGCTGGATGGTAAAACCACTTGATTTCGATCCCAATAAAAAATATCCTGTCGTCTTTATGGTCTACGGCGAACCCGCATCACAAACTGTATTAGACAATTTCGGCGCAGGTTATAACAGTTTATATAAAGGAAATATGGCGCAGGACGGCTACATTTATATTTCTTTGGATAATCGCGGAACTCCTGCGCCTAAAGGCAGCTTGTGGCGAAAAAGCATCTACCGCAATATCGGGCAGCTCAATATTCGCGACCAGGCTTTAGCGACGCAAGAAATACTGAAATGGCCCTTTGTCGACAATTCACGTGTTGCCGTTTGGGGCTGGAGCGGCGGCGGATCGAGTACGCTCAACCTACTGGGGCAATACCCGCAAATCTATAAAACCGGTATTGCCATTGCAGCTGTAGCAAATCAGTTACTATACGACAATGTATACCAAGAACGCTACATGGGCCTTCCCCAAGAAAATCTGGCAGACTTTGAAAACGGCTCCCCTCTGAAATATGCAAAAAATATCAAAGGCAACCTACTCTACATCCATGGAACTGGAGACGACAATGTGCATTATCAAAATGCAGAAGTCCTGATCAATGAACTGATCAAAAATAACGTGCAGTTCCAGTTGATGTCTTACCCCAACCGAAGCCATTCAATTAGCGAGGGACAAGGTACACACGAGCATTTAAAAACATTATTTACAAACTATCTAAAATTACATTGCCCTCCGGGTGGAAGATAGACCGAATAGTTATTATTTACAGATGAAAAGAATACTATTATATGCATTGGGAACCTGCGGTCTACTGACCGCAGGCATACAGCAATCAGCGGCCCAGCTGATGAAAGAAAAAAATGAATTCACAAGAGCAGATTCACTGCGCGGATATCTGTCACCGCTGCGAACCTGCTACGACATCCAATACTATCATTTGGATGTTAAGGTGGATATAGACAATAAGTTTATTTCGGGTTCAAACCTTTTCCGTTTCAAGGCCACAACTGATTTTAATCGCCTGCAATTTGATCTTTTTGCAAATCTCAAAGTAGACAAAGTCGTATATAAGGGGAAAGAACTTTCCTTTACCAGAGAACACAATGCTGTCTTTGTCGAATTTCCTGCGGCTATCAAAAAAGGAACACAGGAAGAGTTTACGGTATATCACGAAGGTCATCCTACAGAAGCGGTCAAAGCGCCCTGGGACGGCGGCTTTGACTGGAAAAAAGACAGCAATGGAAAGCCATGGGTGGCCACGGCATGCCAGGGTATGGGTGCGAGTGTCTGGTGGCCAAACAAAGACCATCAATCCGATGAAGTGGATAGTATGCTGATTTCAATCGCTGTCCCAAAAGAGGTGATGAATGTATCCAATGGTCGTTTGGTCAAGGTAGAAAAGATGAAGGATGGTTATACCAAATACCATTGGAAAGTCGCCAATCCGATCAACAACTACAATGTCGCTATCAATATCGGCGACTATGTTCATTTTAAGGAAAAATATAAAGGTGAAAAAGGACCATTGGATGTAGACTACTATATTTTGCGCGAAAACGATGCGGCAGAAAAGAAAGCCCATCTTCAAAAAAATGCCAACCAGACCCTGGAGGCTTTTGAACATTGGTTTGGTCCATATCCATTCTATGAAGATGGCTATAAACTTGTTGAAACCTACCATACGGGCATGGAACACCAGAGCGCCATCGCCTACGGAAACCATTATCAAAATGGCTATCGTGGCGGGGATGCGTCGGGAACTGGCTGGGGACATAAATGGGATTTTATCGTGGTCCACGAATCTGGCCACGAATGGTTTGGCAACAATATAACCTCCGCTGATCTGGCCGATATGTGGATCCATGAAAGCTTCACGAACTATTCTGAAGGTTTATTTATCGACTATTTCTATGGCAAAGAAGCCAGCCAAGCTTACGCTCATGGTATCCGAAGTGGAATCCAAAATGACAGCCCCATTCAGGGCCCCTACCACGTTAATAAAGAAGGATCTGGCGATATGTACCCCAAAGGCGGTGTTATGCTCAACATGATCCGTACGATGATTGACAACGATGAAAAGTGGCGAAATATTCTCCGCGGATTAAACAGCAAGTTTTATCATCAGCAAGTCGATTATAATGATATTGTCAACTACGTAAACCAGCAATCCGGTTTAGACTTGTTAAAAGTATTTGAGCAGTATGTACAGCATACCGCCATTCCTACACTGGAAATCAAACAAGATCCTTCCGGCAAAATATTGGGCCGCTGGATCAGTGAAGTCAAAGGCTTCCATATGCCTATACATATTGGGGTAAAAGGTCAGAAAAGAGAACTTATCCAGTTGGATCAACGTTTCAGACCTATTAAAATAGCCGGTTTAACGAAAGATAATATTGATATCGACACGTTTAACTATTATGTCGGGGTATTGATCGAATAAAAACGGCTTCAACGTTACAGACATAAAATAAACACAGCGCCCCAGAAAGCAATTAACTTTCCGGGGCGCTGTATTTATTGAAGCATTCTTATCACTGCATCTGTATTCACAATTGGAATAAAACCTTTATGACTTCGCATACACGAACAGCAATGAACGCAAACTGAAGGTTCTTTCTAACCAATAAGATCAGAACCTTTCAGAAAAAATAGGCGATAGGACTGTCTTACAGGATCATTGTTCTGATGAAAAGATCAATATTGATTCCAGGCCGGTGGGTCTACACCAAGTAGATGTTTGACAAAATAATCCCTTCTTTTTCGTTCACCATAATCTCCCCCGGAAGAATGTCCCATCCCAGGAACCATAATAAAATCATGATTCTTACGCGCTTTGATCAAGGCATCAACCAATTGGAAAGTGGATGAAGGATCCACATTATCATCCAATTCACCTACAATCAATAAAAGATTTCCTTCCAGTTTAGCAGCATTTTCAATATTGGAGCTAGCCGCATATTCAGGACCTACAGGCCAGCCCATCCATTGCTCGTTCCACCATATTTTATCCATTCGGTTATCGTGACAGCCACAGGAGGAAACGCCAACTTTGTAAAACTCGGGATGGAATAGCAGCGCTCCCGTCGAGCTTTGACCGCCAGCCGACGTACCATAGATCCCTACCCTACCGATATCCATGTATTTGTATTGCTTTGAAGCAGCCTGCATCCAGGCTATCCGATCGGGGAAACCCGCATCTTTCAGATTTTTCCAACAGACATCATGAAAAGCCTTTGAACGATTTGACGTCCCCATTCCATCGATCTGCACCACGATAAAGCCCAATTCTGCTAATTCATACATCCCGCTCGGGTTGCTGTAGAATGATTTGGGCACGAAAGAACTATGCGGGCCTGCATAAATGTATTCGATGACAGGGTAGCTTTTAGCGGGATCAAAATTCGTCGGCCGAATAATAATTCCCCAGATATCCGTTGCGCCATCACGTCCCTTGGCTTTAAAAACCTCCGGTGCACGCCACCCTGTAGTTTCGAGCAGACTACTGTTTGTTTTCTCCAGTTCCATGATAAGACGGCCATTGTTGTCGCGCAATACTGAAATTGGCGGCTGATCGACTCGGGAATACGTATCCACAAATTGGGAATAGTCTTTATTGAAAAAAGCTTGATGATTTGCATTTTCTTCGGTCAGCAGTTTTAAGCCCTTTCCATCTAAACCGATTGAATAATAATGGATCAAATAGGGATCTTCCACGGCATTCATGCCACTACCTTCAAAAATGACCGTTCGTTTGTCCGTGTCGACATGTACAACTTTCCGGACAACCCAATTTCCTTTCGTTATTTGATTTTTCACTTTTCCAGTAGATCCATCATAAAGATACAGGTGGTTCCATCCATCGCGTTCAGAAGCCCACACAATTTCCTTTCCATCGGCTAGATCCTCCCGAAATTTCTTACCGCTATAATCGATAAAGGTCTTATTTTGTTCTCGGATCAAATAACTGGACATACCGCTATTGGCATCCATTTGCATGACGCCATAGACTTGATGCCCGCGTTTGTTATACTCAAAAGTAAATGCCCTGCTGTCATCGCGCCAGGATAAATCCGAAACATAAAATTGATTCGGTATAAGCTCGGCATCAAATACCCACAGTTTATCTTTTTCGAGATCATATAAAACGGGTAGTTTTTGCGCTAATTCATCACCAGGTTTGACATAATCGCGTGTCTGAATCTTTGGCTGTAATTGATCTTTAGGGGAAGATTCGATCAGCGTCAGTTGTCTGATCTCTATTTTTTGTGTTTTTACTGTAGCTAATTTCCGGCTGTCCGGTGCCCATTGAATATCATTACTATAATAGTTTGCCGTATTGCCATCAAACGTAATTTGTCGCGCCTCATTTAAATTACCCTTCTTTGCTAGGAAGACATTGTTGTTTCGGATAAAAGCAACATGTATTTTATCTGGAGATTCAACTTCCCTATACGTATTTCCTTGTTCACGTTGACCCCAATATCGCGGATTGCGATCTTTATTTCCACTTGCAGCGCCCTGGCTCAATTGCGAGGAACGGCGGTTCCAAATCCAAAAGTAGCCCGCGATATCGAGCGAAACCTGATCCTGGTCCATCAATTTTATCTGATCATTGGAAATAACGCGATTTTCGACTTTTCGTCCCAGCTTTTCATCCACCAAGGAAAATACCTTCGTCAGATCAAACAGCTGTTCTTTTGTTTTTGCCTGGGGATTGACCAAAATGTACTCTTTTCCTTGCAACGTATTTCGATCATACCAAAAGAGATCCCCCTTATCATTCCAATAAAACTGGCCCGGTAGATTTTCAATTTTGTTGGTCAATTGTTTTTTTAGGTTTTGTGCACGTGTATAATCTGCCAAAGTTCCTTGACCAAACAGAAACTGTGCCGACAACAACAAAACCGCTGTACTAAGAAACTTCATGCTTTCTTCGTTTAGGATTGATTAAATAATAGATAGGAATGCCCAATAGTGCAATGATAATACCCGGCCAGGTATAATTTGGCTTAAAAATAACCATCAGTCCGATAAAGGCAAGTCCCATCAGGATATAAAGAACAGGAAGAAAAGGATATCCAAGTGCTTTATAGGGCCTGTTCAAATCTGGCCGCGTGATACGGAGCCTAATAATACCGGCAATCGCGAGTACATAAAATATAACGACCACACAGGTAATCATGTCCAATAAATCACCATATTTTCCGCTTAAACACCATATTGACGCAGCGAGACATTGTATCCAGAGTGCCCAGGCAGGTACCGCATGCGCATTGAGCTTACCCGCCCTTTTAAAAAACAAACCATCTTTGCCCATAGAATAATACACCCTCGCTCCTGCCAGAATAATTCCATTATTGCAACCGAAGGTACTAATCATGATCATAATCGCTATAATAGTAATTCCAAAAGGACCAAAAACCTCTTGAGCGACACTCATCGCGACCCGATCTTTTGGTGCATTGACCATAGCTTCCAGGGGCAATATGCCCGTGTACATCAAATTAGTCAGCAGATAAATTACGGTAACCAGTAAAGTCCCTAATGCAAGACTCAACCCGATATTCCGTTGTGGATTCTTAATTTCGCCCGCTACAGCTGAGGATGAGTGCCAGGAATCGCTGCTGAAGAGGGCACCGACCATAGCCGCGGAAAAAGCCCCCATTGCAGAAAATCCATCATAAGATGTGTAGGTTCCATCCGTATTTAAGCGGCGCATGGACCAAAGCGATATATTGTCCCAGTTCAAAGCCCAAACTTCATGTTTCAATGCTAAGAAACCGAAGAGCAATAAGAGCAGCAAACTCCCAATCTTGATCAATGTGATGGATGTCTGTACGCGCTTTCCGCTATTCACACCCCTTGAATTAATATAGGTCAATACAATAATGACCGCAATTGCCAGCATCTGTGCAGCCGATACGCGGTAATCTGACCATTCAAGCAAATAAACATCTTCGTCCATAAAGGGGAAAAGATAGGCTGTGAATTTTGCAAAAGCAACGCCCACAGCGGCGATTGTCGCTGTTTGTATCACAGCAAAAAATGTCCAACCAAATACAAAACTCAATACGGGACCATAAGCCTCCCGAAGGTAAATATATTGGCCACCAGCCTTTGGAAACATTGCGCTGAGTTCACCATAACTCAATGCTGCTGTTAAAGTCATAAATCCACAGATCAGCCATACCACCATCATCCAACCCGCAGACCCCGTATTACGTGCGATATCTGCAGATACAATAAAAATCCCAGAACCGATCATACTTCCTACCACCAGCATAGTGGCATCCAATAACCCGAGAGACTTTTGAAATGTTTGTTTCGACTCACTCATAAACACCTAGTTGTTAAAATGATAAAACTTCCAATTTGTCTCGTAATCGGGCTTTAACTTCTCACCCTTGATAATCGCTCTTAGCATTTCCATGGGCAGATAATTTTCTTTGATCACACGGTCATGGAATTCCGCAAATGACATTTTCCCTTGATCGACCACCTCCTCTTTAATGCGCATCAATTGCAAGCCGCCTACGAGATAGGCCAACTGATATAGAGGATCATAGGAACCTTCAAACGATCTCTTCACTTCACCATGCGCATTAGCCGACTCAAATCCGACGCGGTTTACCAAGTAATCTATGCATTGCTGCGGTGTCCATTCACCTAAATGAAATTTAATACTAAAAGTTATTCGCGCACAGCGGTGCATGCGCCAAAATAACATCCCGATCCGCTCCTCTGGAGTTTTTGCAAATCCCTTGCTATACAATAATAATTCCCAATAAAGTGTCCATCCTTCTGTCCAAAAGGGGGTATTAAACGCTTCCTCGCGATAAGGCTTGTAACGTCTATTCATAAAATATTGCAGATGATGACCAGGAATCAATTCATGCTGGACTGTGCCTCGGGAGAAATAAGGATTATTGCCACGCATACTCATCAATTTCGCCTGCTGATCCATCGTGTTTGTCGGATAGGATATGCTAATTTCCCGTCCGCCTGTAAAAAAGGGATTGACCCGCTGCCGTTCAGGTGTCATCATGATCATGCCCCAAGTCTCGTCTGCCAGCTCAGGAATATTCATGAGTTTATTTTGTTCAATAAATTGCTGTGCATCGTTGTACAATCTCATGATGAGCTCCGGCTGTTGTCCAATGGGTACGTAGGAGTTTTTAACCTTTTCCTGCGCTGCCCGCCAGTCGTCGCCGAAGCCCATTTCACGGCTCGCTTTCAATAGCTCTGCCTCACACCATTTAAACTCTTGATCCGCCAATTTTAGAAGATCCGTGGCTGTATAACTGATCATTTCAGCTTTGAGCCTTCGGTTTATCTCTTTTTCCCAAATTGGCACACCTGCAATCTGACTACCGTCATCAAACACTTTCCAATCACTTTTTGCAGCCAATTTCTCCTTATAATCCGACAGCTTGCTTTTCACTTGCTGAAATATGGTGGGTACCCACCAGGTAAATTCTGGGTCGTATCCATTATAGAAATCGAAGGTGCTGGAGATCCTTAAGTCCAGTGAATTTAATAAGTCAACCAGAAAGTTAACATCTGAATAAGGAATGTTGGTCTTTTCCTGGAGTGCAGCTATTGACCGATCGATTTCAGCGGCAACAAGCGTCAGCTCTTTTGCGACATCTTCTCCTGCCAGACGCTTCCCCCTACGGCGTTCCTTTTCAAGTGCAAAAATTCGCCGTGCGAAAGGTAAATACACGGATAAGCGGTTGTAATTCGACTCATCTTCTTTCAATGAAAGGAGATCACTTTTTAGTTTGCGCTTCAGTAAGATAAAATCTACCTGCCCCGATGTTTCGAGTTCTTCATAAGGAAACTTGTCCAGCTTGTTCAAATATTCGTTATCCAAACGCTGAAGACGTGCTAACTGTTCGGGTGAAGCCGCAGCCCGTTGATTGCCCCAGCCTTTGGGCATAGGGCCATAGAAATAGTTGATCGCCTCAACATCATGCCCATATTGCACGATATAAGGTTCTATGGGGGTGGTATGGTCGTATAATTTCATCTTTTGTGCATGTGTGGAGACCGGGAATAGAAAGAGTAACCCATAAAACAATATTTTGGGAGCTTTAAAAGAAAAAGAACGATTCATAATTCAGGTGTTGGTTTATATCATAATTTTATCAGTCGAAACGATCCGGCCTAAAACCAGCGATTTCAGCCTCTATTTTCTGTCCTGCCAATAAATCTGCTACAACTTTCCCATAGGCAGGGCCCAAGCTCAAGCCCATCATACCACCCCCACCGGCAACTAAGACATTATCAAATTTTTTCAATCTTCCCAGATAGGGCAATCCATCAGGCGAGCAGGGTCTGTAACCATACCATATTTTTTCGCTTGGATAATCAACTTTCAATTCCGGATAATATTTTGGAATGGATTCTACAATTCCGCGGACACGATTTTCATAAATTTTGTCATTTGCTGGTCCCAATTCCATCGTTCCACTGAATCTGATCTGCCCATTCATGGGTGTTACAGCAACACGAGCCTCGAGTAACAATGCTGCATGATTCAATGTATTCTCTTTCTCGGGCTGATACATAAAAGAATACCCTTTTCCTGGCATAAGCGGTGTATTTACCTGCAACTTTGATGTGAGCTGCGGCAAATAAGCGCCACCAGTCAAAACAAAAGCATCCGCCTGAAAACTTCCTTTGTTGCTGATCGCCTCTTTCACCTTATTTCCGGCTGTTATAAATTTACTGACCTCAGTTTCTTCGAAAAAAGCGACCCCTGCGGCTTTCAAATATTGAATCAATTGCCGCATTAACTTTGGTGGGTATAATTTTCCGTCACAACGATAAAGTATAGCACCTAAAACATCCAGTTTCAGATTGGGCTCCAGTTCTTGGACGGCATTCCCCTCCAGAATATCGACATCAAGTCCAAGATCCTGGGCACGATGCGCCAGCTCAATCTCCTCATGTTGCATTTCCTTCGATTTATACATCATCAGGATACCGTTCTGCTTCAGTTCAAAATCAAACCCCTCCTCCTTCGCCAATTCATCATATAATCTGCTGCTGTAGAGATTCAAATCACGTATTGCAGTCGCATGCTGTTCTACGTGTGAGCGATTAGCATGTTTTAAAAACTTCAATCCCCAATTAATCATTCGTGGATTTAGCGAAGGCCGTACATAAAAAGGGCTTTTACTATTGAACATCCACTTTATCCCCTGCGCTACAATACCGGGGGCAGCCAAGGGCGTAAAATGACTGGGAACAATCATGCCGGCATTGCCATAAGAACAGTTATTGTCCAAGGTATTTTTTTCGAGGATTTTCACATCCCATCCGTCTCTCACCAGGTAATAGGCCGAAGCAAGTCCTGCAATTCCTGCTCCAACGACGACAACTGTACCTCTATTATTTTCTTTCACGTTGCTCTTCTCTTATTAATTTTTTAAATCACCTGAAAACCGCCAAAATAAGGATCCTCATCATCCAAAAAAATGGTATTATAGCCTGTTATCCTTGCCCAGCCTTCGATGGACGGCACAATAGCAGGCTTACCATCTACGGTTGTTTCCGCCTCGATTTTGCCGGTAAATTGTGAACCGATATAACTTTCATGTATAAACTCCATTCCTTTCTTCAATTTCCCTTTTGCATACCATTGCGCCATACGCGCCGAGGTACCTGTACCACAAGGAGAACGATCCAAGGCATTATCGCCAACCAGTACGGCATTGCGTCCGGACGAATTAGGGAGTTTAGGATCCCCTGTCCATTGGATGTGCGTCAACCCATGAATATTGACATCTTCGGGATGAACAAAAGAATATTTTTCGTTTAGCAACTGACGGATTATTTTACCATAATGGATCAATTGGCTCGCAGAGTAAGAACTGATATCGTCAAAATTAGTTTGCGGATCAATAATACCATAGAAATTCCCACCGTAGGCAACATCGACGCTGATGATGCCCAAATCTGGGCAATCGACCGTTAAACCTTCGGCGTATAAAAAGGATTTTACATTGGTTAGCTTGACACTTTTCACCTTGGCCCCCTCCTGAACATAGTCGATATGTACAAGTCCAGCCGGAGTTTCCAGCCTTAATTTTCCGGGAACTTTAGGTTGAACGAGCCCTTCCTCAATGGCAATCGTCACCGTACCGATCGTTCCATGTCCACACATCGGCAGACAGCCACTGGTTTCAATGTAAAGGACGCCAATATCATTTTGCGGATCAAAGGGCGGATAAAGCATACTACCGCTCATCATGTCATGCCCTCTTGGTTCAAACATCAATCCCATACGGATCCAATCGTACTCACGTATAAAATGCAACCTGCGCTCCATCATGGAATTCCCCTGTAATAATGGGGCTCCTCCTGCCACCAATCGCACGGGACAACCACAGGTATGCGAATCAATGCAAAAAAAAGTCTTCTTCATTTCTGATCACTTGTTTATATGGTCATTTGTTTCTATTATGCTTTCGTCCATTGCTGATTGACCAAGCGGTCAATTTGTAATGGGTTTCCGTCTTGCAATTCTTTAGGCAAAAATTCATTTGGCCAATTTTGAAAACTAATGGGGCGAATAAAGCGCTTTACCGCATCGGGCCCTACAGAAGTGAAACGCGCATCTGTGGTTGCCGGATAAGGTCCGCCATGCTGCATAGCATACTGTACTTCAACCCCAGTTGGCATACCCTGAAACAAAAGCCTTCCGCATTTGTCCTGTGCAATTGAAAAGAGTGCCTGGCATTCGTGGATGTCCTGCGCCGATGCCGCAAAAGTGATGGTTATCTGTCCTTCGAGCTGCTCCATTACAGTTTTCATTTCGTTAAGGTCGGCACAAGATATAATTAACCCAAAAGGTCCAAAAACCTCTTCCAATAACTTAGGATTAGCTAAAACTCGGCTTGCGTCAGTTTCAGCTAGCAGGGCCTGCGCAAAATCTTGTGCTGTATTATCCTGCCCTTCTTCCAATACGCCGATCCCTTCTGATTGAACCATTTCGTCTTTTAGGCGATTGTAGCTATCCAGAATACCCGCATGTAACATTTTCCCTGTAGCAGTAGATTTTAGTTCGCTCTTTAAGGCTAGTTTGAGCCGATCGAACTCATCGCCCGCCAAGCCTACCAATACGCCCGGATTGGTACAAAATTGACCAACACCTAAAAGCAGTGAGGCAATATACTGCTTAGCAAAAGGTTCCAGATTGCTAGCTAAGAAGTCTGGCAAAAGAAAAACCGGATTTACGCTTCCCATTTCAGCAAATACTGGAATAGGGTCAGGCCTTGATTGTCCTAGATCAAACAAAGCTTTTCCGCCACGAAATGAACCTGTGAATGCGACCGCTTTTACGAAGGTATGGCTGACCAACTGTTGTCCAGCGGCAAATGAATCCGACACCACATGATTAAAAACACCGGTTGGGGCACCCTGTTTTGAAACCGCACGATCAATAGCGTCAGCCATTAATTGAGAGGTTTTAAGATGCGCAGGATGAGCCTTTACGATGACTGAGCAGCCGGCACCAATGGCACTTGCTGTATCTCCGCCAGCAGTTGAAAAGGCGAAAGGAAAATTACTCGCGCCAAAAACGACCACTGGACCAAGTCCTTTGTTATATTTCCTTAAATCAAATTGCCCATTTGGATCCCGATCTATCCGAGCTTCACTGTATAAACCAGTACGAACGGCATCGGCATATCGACGCCATTGATTGACTGTTCTCGCTTTTTCACCCTGCAATCTTCCCAAAGGTAGTGCCGTTTCCAGATGAGCAGTTTCAATCAATATTTCGCCCAGTTCCTCAATTTCAGCGGCAATGGCATACATCAATTCCGCTCTTTCGATGACATCCGTCTGCTGAAGAAACTGAAATCCAGCCTCCGCCTGTTTTACGATGTAATCAATCTCATTTTCGTTTCTATCCATTCCTTTTGTTTTTATTGTAAGTACTATCTTCAAAAATCAATAAAAACCTTCCCTATATTTTCATTCCTTGCGGTTATTCAATATAATAAGAAGGTTCTTCTCGCCTATTTTTACTTGGTCCTAAAAAGAAAACTTCATGAACCCTCATCTAGAAAGTCCAGAAGCATTTCTATAATTGTGGTCTCGTTGCGATTGAATCTGCAATAATTTTTTTCACACGTTGTTCTTCCTCGCCGATCAATGGCAATCTGGGAGCGCGTGTATAAGGTGTTGAAATTCCTTCTGCTGTCGCCGCCAATTTAATATATTGGACCAATTTAGGATGAATATCCAATTCCAATAAAGGCATAAACCAACGGTATATTTCTACAGCTTTGCTGTACTCGCCAGCCTTTACAAGATCGTACATGGCCACAGTTTCTCTTGGAAATGCGTCGACTAGCCCAGCAACTAAACCATCAGCCCCTAACATCAAAGACTCAAGCCCTAAGGTATCTACTCCAGCCATAATCTTTAATCGATCACCAAAACGATTTTTCAAACGCGTGATATTTGTTAAATCTCGTGTAGACTCTTTCACTGCCTGAATATTTGGTTCCAATAAGAGTTCCTCGAACATATCAAGCGATACATAAGTACTATAGTCAACAGGGTTGTTATAGATTAAGATTGGCAATTTGGTACTTTGTGCAACTGCACGAAAATAAGCGACCGCTTCTCTATCATCAGCTCTATAGCGCATCGGTGGCAATAACATCAAACCATCTGCACCTAATTCTTCACTGGTCTGAGCGACTTTGATCGCTGCAGCAGTTGTATTTTCTGCAATATTCAACAACACAGGTACACGCCCAGCGACAACCTTCAACGCATATGTCAATAAATCATACTTTTCTTCCGTACTCAAAACACTTGCTTCACCCAATGATCCAGCGATAATCAAACCGTGAACACCTCCATCCAATTGTGCTTCAATGTTTTTACCAAACATATCAAAATCCAAATTTCCATTTTCATCAAATGGTGATAACATTGCAGGATAAATTCCTTCCCATTTAAATTGTGCCATAGCGTATTATTTTAATATTTCTTTATCACAAATCTATCTGGAATAGCGAGGTCAATCTTCTTATGAATTAATCAACACTGACCTAATATTGACCTTTTCTAATAAATACCACTCATAAGAAACCAGAAAAATGGCTTTCTAATTTCGAATACAGATTTATAACTTCTTTCAACAAAACTTCAGATGAGTGTTTTTTAAAGTCGAAATTGAATTTTAGTAACTTAAATGTAAGTTCAACATTTATAACAAGATTTACAAAAAATAGCTTGTAAAAGATATATATACATGTTTATCGGCGTAAAATTTTGACAGCTATTATGGAATGTATAGCTGCACATTAAAAATAACAAAGGTTGCACTGTCAGACAGGCAACCTTTGTATCGTATATAATAATTAAAAATGGGTAACTAATCGCGGCTCTTATTTTTATAAGAGAAGTAAAAAACAATAGGCAGTACTGAAAACGAGAGAATCATACAAATAATCAATCCACCAACAATCATAATCGCCAGGGGTTTTTGGATTTCAGACCCCATTCCGTTTGAAAGTGCAGCTGGCAATAAGCCCATCGCCCCCATTAATGCAATCATTAAGATGGGTCTTATGCGGCTTTTGACAGCTTCATAAATAGCGGGTTTCAAGCTCATTTTATTCAACAGATTTTCTTTCATAATACCGATTAAAACAATACCATCAATCGTGGCTACGCCAAAGAGAATAATAAATCCGATACCCGCCGAAATTCCAAATGTCGTTCCGGTAATCCACAGGGAAATAAATCCACCAATAAATGCAAAGGCGAGGGTCAGTGAAGAAATCAGCGTATCTTTGACATTGCCAAAATTGGCATACAGCAAGAGTAAGATCAAAATCAACGAAATTGGCACAACATTCATCAGTTGTTTTGTTGCCCGTTCCTTACTTTCGAATTCTCCGGCCCAGACGACCTTATAGGATTTGGGCAGACTAACATCTTTTTCTATCTGTTTTTTTGCATCGGCAATTGTACTTCCCAAATCTCGGCCTTCAATATTGAAGCCAACACCGATATAGCGGGAATTTCCTTCTCTGTAAATAAATGCCGGCCCCGTATGATAATCTATAGTTGCGATCTCCCGTAGGGGCACTTTCTGATCAGTCATCGTCGGAATGATAATATTTCCGATCTTCTCGGGGTTGTCGCGATATGATTTTTGGAAGCGCAGACGTACATCAAAGATGCGCTCGTTTTCATAGAAATGTGTCACAGATTGCCCGCCAATAGTCATTTCGATCACCGATTGCACATCCTTGGTTGAAACGCCATATTTAGCCATTTTTGAATCATGCAACTGGATCCTTAGTTCAGGCAAACCGATATTTTTGAAAACATTGATATCCGTTATCCCATTTACCTTTTTAAGTGATTCGGCAAACTTATTGGCCTTATTTTCTAAATCCTGTAAATTCTCACCAAAAATTTTGATGACCAACGGACTTTTCACTCCGGCCACATACTCCTCTACATTATCCTGGATCGGCTGGCTAAAACCAAAATTTATTCCGGGAAAAGTCTGTAGACTATCCCGCATCTGACCGATCAATTGCTCTTTTGACAGCTTTCTTTTCCACTCGCCTTCGGGTTTCAGTTCAATATTGAATTCAATATTGAAAAAACCTGTTGGATCTGTACCATCATTGGGACGGCCTGTTTGCGTCATGATAAAATCAATCTCGTCAAACTGCTTCATCAATTTTGTTTTCATGGTTTTGGTCAACTTCACGGATTCTTCGAGATTGACACTATTGGGTAAGGTTGCGCGGACATAAATTGCACCCTCGTTCAATTTTGGAAGAAACTCGGAGCCATAATGGCTAAACCGGAACATACAGACGAGCAAGGCTAGGATAAAAATAGACAATGTCCATTTTGGATGATCGAAAGCTTTCTTAAAACCTTTAAAAATGGCATTACGACTAACTTTAGTAATCTTATTTTCATCTTCTTTGATATTCTTTTTCAATAAGTATTTACACATGGCGGGCACATAGGTCAAACTTAGGATCAAGGATCCCAATAAGGCGTAACCGAGCGTAAAGGCTAATGGTGAGAACATTTTTCCTTCCACCTTTTGAAAAGAGAAAATAGGAGTCAGTGCGACAATTAAAATCAATAGTGCAAAAAAGATATACCCCGCTACAGAGCCAGCACTTTTCTTAATGATCCCTAGTTTGGAGATTTTATTAAAGCGTTCCGTCCCGAGCCGATGAGCCTCTTTTTCCAAAGAGACAAAAACAGTCTCCACGATGACCAACGTTCCTTCGAGCAATAATCCAAAGTCCAATGCCCCCATGGAAATCAAATTTGCAGGGAGCCCCTGTATTTTCAAACAAATAATCGCAAATAGGAAGGCCAATGGAATCACCGATGCAACGATAAAGGTTGTCTTCCAGTTGTTCAAAAAGATAAAGACAATAATCGAAACCAGAAGAACCCCTTCTATCAGGTTTTTGGAAACCGTATGCACGGTATTATTTACCAGTTTTGTGCGGTCTATGACGGGTTCAATCTTGACATTTTCGGGTAAAATACGTTGGTTTAGCTCTTCAATTTTTGCCTTTAACCTTGTGACAACAGCAGAGGGATTTTCTCCCCTCAGCATAATGACAATTCCCTGGACAAGGTCATCCTCCTGGTTGAGTCCCACCTGCCCGAGTCGCGGTTTTGCGCCCAATTCTATTTCTGCAACATGCTTGACTAAAATCGGTGTATTGCCGACCACCTTGATCAAAATATTACCGATATCATCGATTTTATCCAATAGGCCTACCCCACGCACAACATAGGCTTGATTTCCTTTTTGGATCACATCGCCACCGACATTGATATTCGAACGGGATACGGCTTCATAAACATCCAGTGGCGACAGGTTATAATTGGCCAACTCTGTTGGATTGATCTTTATTTCATAGATCTTTTCTTCACCTCCAAAGCTGACGACATCCGCCACGCCGGGCACCCCCACAAGTTCCCTTTCGATCACCCAATCTTGAATAGCGGAGACTTCTTTAATCGGAAGATTGCTCTTCAGCACATAGCGAAAAATTTCTCCGGTAGCACCCGAAGGTGGTTCTATGGAGCTTTCAGCACCTTCCGGCAGCTCAATTGAGCGCATTTTATTACCCGCATACTGCTGGGCATAAAAGTCCTCTACTCCATCCTCAAATTGAATCGTCACAACAGATAAGCCAAACAAGGAGATCGAACGAACGTCCGTTTTCTTTGGAATGGTGTTCATTTCTTTGGTTACCGGTAATGTAACGAACTTCTCGATTTCTTCGGCGCTACGTCCCGGCCATTGTGTGATAATCCGGACCCGTGTATTGGTCACATCGGGGAAAGCTTCAATCGGTGTATGCAGGTAAGCGTATATCCCGCCGAATAATAAAGCCAACGTAAAAAACAGGACGACCAAGGAGTGTTTCAATGAAAATGAAACAATATTTTGTACAACTTTCTTCATCCTATCTATTTATCAATTCATCAAATACAATCAGCTCATTTTCTGTCAGCACCTGATCTCCCTCGGCTATTCCTGTTTTGACAAAAGCATAGGTTTCATTCTCAGCAACAATATCCACAGGCTTTACCGCCAGATCACAGTCATTTTTGTAAATCACCACGAAATTCTGGTTATTATGCAGGATAATGGCATCTTTGGGAATAGCCAACATCTGATGTTCTTGTCCCGAAACAGCTTTTTCGACCAATACATCCACACTCATGCCCGGCTTTAATCGTAGGTCTTTGTTTAACAACTTTACACGCGCCTTGACCACACGTTCTTCAGGATCAAAGAAATTGGCTACCTGATCAATATAGCCATCAAAAGATTCACCTTTATAAGCCAGTGTGGTGATCTTGACAGGAGCGCCATTTTTGACAAAAGGTAAATTATTAGCATAGATATTGACCGAAACCCACACCTCATTCAACTTACTGACCGACAACAAATCGGCGTCATCGCCAACAGTCATGCCGGGACTCACCTTTTTATCCACGATATAACCCGCTTTGGGTGCACGGATGTAAAAAACACCATTTTCTGAGGAGCCATTCAGCAAACTCATGTTCGCTTTGACATGGCGGATTCCAATCTGCACGGCTTTCAATTCACTTTCCATCTCTTCCAGTTCCCGCTGGGAAGCCATACCATCTTTCAGCAGACTACGCAGGCTAAGCAATTTACTCTCCGTCAGCCGCTTGCTATTTTCCAGTTCCCGCAGCTCTTTTCCTAAATCATTGACGGAGGTACCTTTAAGCGATACCAGAATCTGTCCTTTTTCTACATAATCGCCCATTTTAACTGAAACAGACTGTACGATACCGGGTATCGGACTCTTTAGCGCTGCAAGTTCATCCTGATCGTATTGGATGACGCCATTTAAAGCGATCTGTTCAAATACGGTCCGCTTCTGTATCGAATCAATTTTAATTTGGTTTTTGAAATCTGCGCTAAGGCAAAAACCTTTGGTTGCCGGCAGCGCTTGCTCTTCATTTTTCGTTGATTGACAGCCCCACAATAAACAGACGGACATAAGTGTCAATGGCATTAAAAAGTTCCCTTTCATGAAACAATATCCTTTCCGATTAAATACGTTAATTCTTCCTTATACTGAAGATATTTCGCCCTGCGCTCTAATATTGATTCTTTGTTTTCCATATAATTATTGATAAAGTCTATAAATTCAACGATGTTCAACCGTCGTTCTTGAAAATTGCGCACATAGCGTTCAAGTGCTACGTCCAATTTACCGTCAAAGCCCATATCCGTTGTCTTCAAACTCGTTTCAAGGTTGTTGAGCCGTTCCGAAAGAAAGTCGATCTCGCGTTCGATGTCGATACGGAATTGCTCGATTTCCACTTTATTTTTCTCCATCTCCAGTTTAGCGATTTTGATATTCCCCTGGTTTCGATTAAATAAAGGAAGATCCATAGCAACACCCAGGCCTATAAAATCGCGCATAATATTTCCGCCGCGATCATAATTCATGGAGACCTGCAAATCTGGTATACGTTCGGCCTTTTCTATTTTCAGCTGAGCATCACTTTTTTTCAATTCGTTGTGGATGATTTTATAATCGCTGCGATTATCGAGGGCCATCATTTTCCACTCCTGTTTTTTCCCCGGGAGAAAATGCGGTATGCCGATCGTATCTGATATCGTGAGTGCGGTACCTTTGTCACCGAGGTAGCGCGCAACCTCATTCATTTTTGTGATTTTTTCCTGTTGGATTTCATTCAGTTTGTTTCCAAATGCGATAGACTCGCTTTGAATCCGGAGGTAGTCCATCTCACTTACATTGCCTTCTTTCCACTGATTTTGATAGGATTGTGCCAATGTCTGAAAGATGTTGACCTGGTTGCCGTATAACCGTTCTTTCTCCTGTAGGATCTGTAATTCGATACATTGGCTTCGGAGATCATATTTCAGGTTACGCAGCAATTCTTCAAATTGAAGCCGCGCATTCTCTTTTTCCAGGAGCTGCAATTGCACCCTTTTTTTTCGTTTACCAGCCATTTCAATGGTCTGTTCCAATTCGATCGCCACCTGCTGGTACTTGCCGTAATTTCCGATCAGCGCCGGGAAGGATTCGCTGGAAGGGTTTTTCCAAAGATTGACTTCGGAGATGGAAATCGTTGGATTGGGCCATAGCTTTGCCTGAAGCACCGCAGCTTCGGCCTGCTGCATTTGAAAACGCTGCGCCATTAAGGTCAGGTTATGAGCGAGGAATACCTGTTCGATCTCTGACTTTCGCAGACGGTTTTCCGCCGCCTCCTGCGAAAATAACTTACTATTCAGGCCAAGAAGTAAAAATAATGTAATACGTAGTTTTCTCACTTAATTTTGAATTTCCACAAAACTAAATGACAAGCATTATAGGCAACTTTAAGGTAAATTAAAGTTTGATTAGAAGGGATTAGAAAATGATTAGAATTTAGGGAATAATAACGATACCGTTGTACCCAGATCATTTGAACGAATATCAAAGTCGACCCCCTGATCCTTACATACAATCTGTGCAAAAGAGAGACCGATACCGCTGCCCTTCACTTTACCGACATTTGACCCCCTATAAAAAGTCTGTTTCACAGACTCCAGTTCAGCTTGTGGGATGCCAATACCATGGTCTATAATTTGCAAAGACAGCCTGTCATTTGCAGTAGTCATCCGGACAACAACTTCCTGTCCATTTGCATATTTAAGTGCATTTTCGATCAGATTGGAAATAGACAGGCTGAGGAGCATCTTATTGCCCCGAAAATTGAAGTATTGCGGTTCATCGACCTGTATATCGACTTTTAAGGGCACGGCAAATGACCTCGAAAACTTAGGGACAAGATCCCATACGATCTCATCTATGCGAAAAGTTTCCAGGGAACGCGTCAGGGGCTGATCTTCGGTCAGCAATAGAAAATTACCGATAAGCTGATTCAGAAAATTCACATGTTCAGTAATGATTTCGGCCAATTCATGGTACTCTTCTTCACTTCTGACTTTCGTACCGAAGACCTCCATGGAGCCCAGGATTCCCGCCAAAGGCGTTCGAAACTCGTGTGAAACATAACTTACAAAGTTCTTTCTAATAATCATATTTTCGCTGATCCGTCGTAGGAGCGCATTATAACTTTCAATAAGATCCTGTAGTTCGTCCTTCGTTTTTATAGTCGTCAGAGGTTCCTGAATGGTGCTTAAATCCTTATGCTGAATTTCCTTGATCACTTTACGAATGGGGAGATAAGCATATTTACTCAGCCAAACCGACAGTAAGGCGATACTGATCAATGCCACGAGAAAAACAAAGACAAGTGTAATGAGCAAACGATTCAACTGATGATCAAAGTCTGCGCTCGACTCTTTGACAAACACAAAGAAATCGCCCTGATTATCTGGATAATACAACCCAAAATAAAAGCTATCTTCTGTTTTAAAATAAACCGTTTTGTCTGTTTTCAGCTGGCGCAGCAAATCCTTATTAATTTGACTATCAAACCGCATACCGCCATAACTTACTTTTCCTTCGGCGTTATAAACGGCTACCATGGCACGTTTGACCAGGCTTTCATATTGATTTTTAGATTCCAGATGCTTTAGTGGGCTCTGTTCATCTGCCTCGAGGTAATAAATGCCGGCTATCTTTGCATTTTTTTCGAGGGAACTGATCAGATGCCGTTCAGAAGAATTATAAAATATCCAGTAGATGACCAGCGTTGCAAGCCCAAAAATGATGGTGAATACCAGCGTAGAAAAGAGTGTAAGGCGAGTCTTTAAATTCATTGTCAGTCCGTTGTAAGCATGTAACCGACTCCCTTCACCGTTTTGATAATGGAGGTATCGCTTCCCTCATCAACCTTCCCTCTCAGATAAGAAACGTACACATCGACGACATTGGTGTTGTTATCAAAATCGATTCCCCAAACAGCCTGCAGGATAGCGGTCCGTGAGAGTGTTTTATTCCGATTTTCGATCAGATACTTGAATAGTTTAAATTCTTTGGGAGAGAGATCGACATTTTTACCATTCTTATGGACTTCATAACGTTCAAGATCCACTTTTAAATCACGAATTTCCACGCTGCTGTCCTTTGCTACGTTTTTATAATTGTCACGGCGTACCAATGCTTTGATACGACTCACCAATTCCTTAAAGGAAAACGGCTTGACGAGATAGTCATCGGCACCACTTTCCAAGGCCTCCACCTTATCTTCAATCTCTCCTAAAGCACTTAAAATCAATATCGGAATATGATTTTTTCGATACCTGACCATCTTCGTAAACTGGATACCATCTATTCCGGGCAGCATGATATCGAGTACAATAATATCCAAAGAATCTGCATTGATCCATTCACGTGCCGCTTCCGCAGATTCAACTAAAATGACCTGATGCCCCATTTCTTCCAGACCTTTCACAACAAAGCTGCTAATCCGGCGATCGTCCTCTACTAAAAGTATCTGCATATAATACGCTGTTTATTTTTATGCGGGATTATAAAAATGATGAATTCCCCTTGGAATCTTACAAGTATACGAATTTACAATTTAATCGTCCGGTAATCCATAGCCCCCTTTTCTTCACAAATCCTGTCCGCTGATTTTTAGGGATACATCCAATCAACATTAATCGATTCTGGCATAAAATATTGCGTGTAGTCTAAATTGCTTATATTTAATCTCACAATTCGAAAAGGATTAAAATGAATACAGCATTGCCTCCCAATAGGAAAAGAAGTGAAGAAATTACGATTCAATATTTTGAGTTCCTGGATCGTCATCTCGCAGAATTGATCAGCGGAGTCAGCATAGAAATGCTGGAGCTTCAGGACATTGCAAACATACTTTGTGTCTCACAAAAGCATCTTATCAAGATAATACAGGAAACG
This sequence comes from Sphingobacterium sp., assembly GCA_031286695.1. Lineage (GTDB taxonomy): Bacteria > Bacteroidota > Bacteroidia > Sphingobacteriales > Sphingobacteriaceae > Sphingobacterium. The sequence continues at coordinate 945,516 of JAITTY010000005.1, forward strand.
TCAGGGAATCACCCCTGTCATTTTTATGTACAAAAAATATTGACCTGTACCAAGAGCCTGCTCACCAATAGCGAGTTGACCATTTCGGAGATCGCACAAAGGCTGACTTACGACCCATCCAACTTCACCAAATTTTTTAAAAAATATGAGGGCATGTCCCCTTCGCAATTTCGTCAATTGCAAAAAGCGAAAAGTTCACCATAACAGAGCCCTTAACATTTATGAAATTTGCTATAATCAAAATTTAAATTATTATGGCAAGAAATGATGTAAAAGGAAAAGTTGTCCTTATAGCTGGTGGTGCAAAAAATCTGGGTGGATTATTAAGCCGGGATTTTGCGGCTAAAGGGGCAAAACTGGTGATCCATTATAACAGTGAAAACACCAAAACGAATGCAGAAAAAACATTGGCCGCAGTAGAAGCTACTGGTGCAGAAGCAATTTTGGTGCAAGCGGACCTGACAAAAATTGAGCATATCAGGGAACTTTTTGATGCAGCCATCGACCGATTCGGAGGCGTGGATATCGCCATTAACACCGTTGGTAAAGTATTAAAAAAGCCAATTGTGGACACAACAGTAGAAGAATACGATAGCATGAGCGATATCAATTCAAAAGTTGCCTATTTCTTTATTCAGGAGGCAGGGAAAAAACTGAATGCAAATGGTAAGATCTGCACCATTGTCACCTCACTATTAGCAGCCTATACAGGGTTCTACTCGACCTATGAGGGACTTAAAGCCCCTGTAGAACATTTTACGAGAGCGGCATCAAAAGAATTCGGTGAGCGAGGTATTTCGGTTACAGCTGTAGCTCCAGGCCCAATGGATACGCCATTTTTCTACGGACAGGAAAGTGCGGATGCCGTAGCCTACCACAAATCTGCATCAGCATTGGGCGGACTAACGGATATAAAAGACATTGCGCCTTTGGTTGAGTTCCTAGTCACCGATGGCTGGTGGATAACCGGCCAGACGATTTTCGCCAATGGTGGTTATACAACTCGGTAAAACGGCCAAGAGAAAGCATCCTAAAAAGGGTGCTTTCTCATTTTTCCCATCAAAAGGTAAGCCGGCCTGCTTATTGATAAATTACAATTGCTCCAAAAAGCGAAGATAGCCCACAACGCCCTGTTCTACCCATTCTGGACTTGAATCATTTTCTATTCCATAAAAGACGAAAGGCTTTTGATAATCCGCTTTAACATAGTCAAAAGTAATTTCAAACGGACTTGTCAATTGTTCCATTCGGTATTTATACTTTCCCGAAGCCCCATACTCCTGTTCATCGATACCTGCAGAGATTGCCAATGCAATTTTCTTCCCTTCCAGCTTGTAACCACTCTTCTTACCATACGCCCATCCATAGGTAAGCACCTCATCCAGCCACTGCTTAAAAAATGGCGGACAGTTAAACCAGTAAAAAGGGAATTGAAATACAATTTTATCATATTTCTCCATCAGCTGCTGTTCTGCTACGACATCAATTTTACCATCAGGATACAACTGATGTAAATCATGAACCTCATAAAGATCCGGGTGTTTCTTCAATTCATGGACCCATCTTTTATTCATTTGGGACGATTCAAAATTGGGATGAATAACGACTATTAATATTTTCATTTTCTTATTTATGTATATATGCACAAGCCAACAGGTCTAGCCATTTCATGCAGGCAGTTTTAATAAACGACATGACTGTGAATAAACGACATGACTGTGATTTAAAAATAGCGACATAATTACTATTTTGGCTCATCGGCAACCCAATGTTAGGTACTATAAAAAATGTGCGTATGACTAAGATTAAAGCAAGTTCTACTAATTTTTCGAATAAAAAGAAACTTGAAAATGACTGTCCTGAAGTGTTTGCGGCCAATGTGATTGGCGGTCAGTGGGCCTTAGCAATATGTTGCTACCTCATCAATGGAAGTTTGCGCTATACGGAGATCAGAAAATGTTTACCCGATATTACCGAACGCATGCTGACCCTACAGCTGCGGAAACTGGAAGATAGTGCAGTTGTAAAACGTACAGTATATGCGGAGGTGCCGGCACGCGTTATGTATGAACTGACCGAGCTTGGTTATCAGCTCAGACCGATCATCGAGGAACTGGGAAAATGGGGAGAAAAATTAAAACAAGCTCCAGAATTCAATAAATAGATTTAATATAGTCCCATTTTTATTGTAGGCAACGTGCCGTCACCAGCAACTGGCCCACGTGACGCTGTGCATGTTCGGCAGCATGAAACAACAGGCCAATCAATGTGGTGGGGATGCGCTTCCTTCCCAAAAAACGTTGCTCGGTCAATGTAGCCGGATCGATTAAAGCTAATTTTTGCAAAGATTGTTTGATCTTCTCATGCAAATTTTCGACCAGAGATGCAGGACTAACATCGACGTTTTCTATACCTTCTCTGTGGAGGTAATCAAATTGTTCGTCCGTTAGCGGCTTGTTTTCAGCATAAGTAAACATGCGATCGATCACCCCATTTATATGCTGTAAGTGAAAACCTATACTAGCATTTCCACAGGGTTTTGTCCAAAGCTGCTGTGGGGACAGCTGATCAGTATAGGTTGAAACATCCTCTGCAACCTGCAAAAGTGTATGTGCAACAGGCTGCAGCAGATCGGGAATTCCTGCAATAGGCCCGCGCATCCACACTTCTAAATTTTCCATAACTATATATAATCTCTTATTTTCGACTATTTATTCGCTGCTATGTCCACCTAGCAAAATGTGTAAGTAAAAGCAAGCTTTGATAAAGTAAAAATAATGACTTCTTTTAATTTGTTTAAAGAACATCAAATTATTTTAAAATAAATTTGCATAGTGTAGAAAATACACCTACATTTGTATCATCATAATTTAGGTTTATAATTGGTTATTTAAGGTTTTCATTCTCCCCGTTTGAAAACCTTTTTTTATTTATACCCACATTATACGCTCAAAAACAATATAGACTTTCTTCAGCATGTGTTACTCAGCGCAGAAGGAATACCACATAGGTGAGCTGTGCATATTAAAAAATGCTATTTGGACCATATATTTTTAAGCGTGTAGAGATCTGCAGATTCCAATAAAGCCTCACCCTGATAAGCTGTAAGCTCATAAGTTAGCTCATTCCGGTCGAAATTATAATTTATCGGCATATAAACTTCTCCATCCTGGGCAAACAGCTCTAACCCTGTCCGATCGACAAACAGCTTGAATGCTAATTTTTTATTTCGCAACGGTACCTGAGCCCTGACATTATCAACAACAAGTTCTTCGGTCAAAACATTATAGTTCATAACCAATCCTCTTACATTGATCTGAATATTTTTGGCACTTTGTGGATCAATGACGAGATTTACCTCTGCAAGTTCATTTTTGAAACCCTGTAACACATTGGGAAGACTGGCGTTTACCTTCTTTCCGCGAACACTATGTTTTTCTTTCCTCAATTTTTGTAGTTCTACGACAGGCTCGCGAAAAAGACGAATACCTTTTTCTGTTGTTCTTAGTTTAAGCTCCATTGGAATACTCATCGATTGATTAAAAGCCGAAGCCCCCTGATTTGTATGCGTACGCCACCAGCCAATTTCAATCCGGCGCCCTTTTGGTTCATTGCTAAAAGTTTGTGCGGCATAGTAATCGCGTCCATATTGACTAAACAGACGTTCAACCTCCGGGAGAAATGATTTTCCGTCGAAATTTCCGATTGCATATTGACTATTGGCGCCTGTTAAGACCCATTTCTTATTTTTCGGATTACCATCTACCGCGAGTTCAAAGAACTCTGGGCATTCAAATAAATAACGGTCATTCCCTCTCCCGCCCTTTATTTTACTGGCAAATGTCCATTCTTTCATATCCTTTGACGTAAACAATTGCATGGTATGCTGCTCATGCTCATCTTCTACATAAAGCACAAGGACCCAATGCTGGGACCCAGCGTGCCAAATAACCTTAGGGTCTCTGTTACCTGTTGTGATTTTAGCTAAGATATGCTGTGGCATTTTCTCAAATTTCTGACCGTCCAAGCTATATGCCAAGCCCTGTCCCCAGGATTTTTCTGCGGCCGTATAAAATAGGGCCATAGGTTTTGCGGTATTGCTACTATCCACCACAGCTCCGCCGCTAAACATGACGCCCGATTCATCAGGATATAATGCTTCTCCGATTTCTTTCCAATGCACCAGATCAGCGGAGACCGCATGCCCCCAATGCATATTCCCCCAGCTGGTACCATAGGGATTATGTTGAAAAAATAGATGATATTGTCCGTTAAAGAAGACCAGACCATTGGGATCATTCAGCCAGCCACGTTTGGCCGAAAAATGAAATTGTCCCCGCCCCGCTTCGACATAGACATTCGTGTTATCATCCGTATCACTCTGGGTAAGCGGGTTGAACAGACGGATTTCTTTATCAGAGGCATTTGTGACTACTTTGAGCTGCTGTCCTTTCCATTTCTCAATATCAAGATAGGCTATCCAGTCGAATACACTGTCAGCCAGTTCTGCATCAAACCATCTTATTTTATCCTTTCCCGACCATAATTCGATATTACGTTTTGGGGCACCATTTTTAATCGGAATCTTAAGATACCGCTGGTTGGCCTGAAAAAGCTGGGACGATGAATCCTGACCATTGGCGTTCAGGACGAATGCTATAGCGCCAATAAGGAGCAGGGAGACTTTATACATGACATTAAGGTTTATGAATTGAATCACTTCACAACAAATATAGTTAAGGACTGATAATTGCTTTCTACCAAGGTTGATCAAAATAGAGCCGATTTGTCTCAATCTGCTTGAGATTTTCCTACTTTTCCAACTTTCCGGCTCCTTTATATATTGAGCCAGCAAATCGAATATTTCAGGAAAGACTTTTCATTTCAAACAGAAAAAGGGCAATGTGTCACATCGCCCTTTATGTTGTATCCCCAATTACTGGTCTATTACATCTTATAATACTGTTCCCAGCCTCTAGCAGGTGGAGGTCCGGCTAAAAGAGCATTGGCAAACTTGTCATTGACAATTTCTTTTGTCTGAGTATTCAGTATCAATTTGCTGTTTAAACGCTGTGCAATGACACCTAAACAAAACACTTGGCTCAAAGGACCTGCAATTTCAAAAGCCGAGCGGGTCTTTTCTTCGCCTTTACAGCCTTTTAAGAAATTAGCGAAGTGGTTTGATGGTGATTTTGGCACTTCCGGTAACCGAGACTCCATTTCTTTAGCCTTGGCTTCTGGAATAATCTGCAGCGTACTGGCGTGGGAGCCACCTTTAAATATCAAATCCTTGCTATAGATAATTTTTCCGGGATTTAATTTAGCGGGTTCTAATTTCCCAGTACTTGGTGCAGGAATATTAGGATCCAGTCCAGATACTCCATAGCCTTCTGGTATAGGCGGCAAATTATCCAGTCCGTCATACCAATTGATATCTAATGCAGGCATTTTTTTCCTTTTTGGGAAATGAAATTTTAAGGTTGAAGACATCGGAAAGAAATACGAATTATACCCATCGAGCTTCACAGCGGATACTTCTGTAGGCAGCCCCAAATCTAAAAATTCATGTGCTGTATCCAAGATATGTGCTCCCCAATCGCCTAAGGCACCCATTCCGAAATCATACCAGCAACGCCATTGGCCATTTACAAAATCCTTATTATAATTGTGGCCTATGGTCTGCATTTGCCAAAGATCCCAGTCTAATGTTTCGGGTATCATCTCTGCGGCAGGAAAGCCCTTCATATTCACGTCCCAGCCATGCCATCTGCGCGGCATATTCATGTGCGCATCTATGCGCGTCACATCCTTAATGATGCCGGCTTCTTTCCAGGCTTTAAACTGAAAATAATTTGCTTCGGAGTGCCCTTGGTTCCCCATTTGGGTCGCAAGTTTAGGGTTTTTCCGAGCTTTGTTTGCCATAAGCTCAACTTCAAGGAATGTTCTCGCCATTGGTTTTTCCACGTAAACATGTTTACCCAGATCCAGTGCAAGCATTGTTATGGCAAAGTGCGAAAAATCGGGTGTTCCGACACTTACAGCATCAATCTGATTTCCCATTTTGTCAAACATCACCCTAAAATCCTTAAATTTAGGTGCGTCGGGAAACATGCCCAAAATCTCCTGTGTATGTTTAGCACCAAGATCGACATCACATAAGGCTACGATATTACAGAGCCCGGTCTTATAGAGTTCTTTAATGATGTCTGCAGCCCTATTGCCTAAGCCTACACAGGCTAAATTGACACGTTCATTGGGTTTGGCCAGATTGACCTTTCCCAAGACACTATTGGACAGCATAACAGCTCCAGCAGCGATAACGGACTGTTTAACAAAGCTTCTGCGCGATAAATAATGATTCATAATGAGTGGGCTTAATTGGGTGTATTGATTTTTATACTGCGAAAGGAAACCCGATCACCATGGTCCTGTAAAAGAATAAAGCCTTCCTTCGCTTCTCCAAAGTTCTCCCAGTCTTTATATTTGCTGATTTGGACCAGATCTTTAAAGGCTTTGGAGCCGCGCTCATAGGACAACATCTTAATGCCATTTAAATAATGTTCAACCTTATTATCTGCTGTAACAACAACCCGACCTCTGTTCCATTCGCCGATCGGTCTGCGTGCACGGTCATCACGATTGGATGTAATAAGATCATAAAGAGATGCTAAGGTGCGATTTCCATCCCGTCCGAGTTTCGCATCAGGGTGTAAAGCATCATCCAGCACCTGATATTCTAAACCAATAGCCGATCCCTTTGATTTTTCCTTTAAAGTCACAAAGTACTTAACACCGCTATTGGCGCCCGGACTAAGCTTAAATTCAAAAGAAAGATCAAACACAGCGTATTTATCTTTCGTGACGATATCACCACCATTGGTCGACTCCCCACCATCAGATTTTAGAACGGTCATTTGCCCATCTTTAACTTCCCAGCCACGTTCAGGGAATTTATCACCGTGGATGCTCCGCCAGCCCTTATTAGTTTTACCGTCAAACAGGAGCTTAACACCTTTCTTCTTTTCAGCATCTGCCAAATCGTTGGGCTTCAAGTTGACGATATAGTGATCTTTTGGAAAACCTTTTGATTTAAGGTCGGTTGTTTTTATTTTAATATTCTTAAAATAAACTTTCTTTCCATCCAATTTCGGTGGAATACCATGTACCTGTAATCCGATAAAACCTGTTCTATCGATTGTGTCAACGACATAAGCTACGGGAATATCATTGACCCAGGTACGCAGCTCGTCACCGATTGCTTCTATTCGAATGTGATTGAATTCTTCTACTTTATAAGCTTTTTTGGCATTTTCATTTAAATCCAATGGATAAATCCATCCGCGGCGTGCCTCGTCATATATTCCACCCGTCCATGCACGTGAAGAGGGATCTATTTCAACTTGCCTTCCATAGACGCGTCCGCGCCCATCATTGGCCTTCGGATCAAGATGGCTCCGCGTCTGGATACCTGAATTTGTTTCGTTGCCTTCAAGTTTAACATCCAGCTCCAATATGAAATCACCATATTCTTTTTCTGTAATCAAAAAAGAATTGGGCGTACCTTTTGTCATTCGACCAACGATAGCATCACCCTCGATAGAATAAGGGGCTTTTCCTCCAACAGATTTCCAGCCATTTAGTGTTTTTCCGTCAAAAAGGTTTGTCCAACCTTTCTCATTACTCTTATCTGTCTGGGCATATGAAAACACAGCATTGCTTACCATTGCTGCCATTAAAACAGATTTAAATAGTGTATTTCTTTTCATTGTAAAATTTGATCTTGAGCCTATCGACCCGGTTTATTTATTCATCATTGGTTCGTCAACCCTAACAAGACTGCGACAGTGCTGTCGAAAGCCAAGTGACGATGCCACTTTTAACTTTCGAGCCAGACTCGCTCCCTTTTACTTATCGGTCATGGTTTCAATTGACTTAGCAAAACAATATATCAATTAATATAAGTGAAATGAATCAAATGATATGATTTATTTACGAAAACGTTTGAATCACGCGAAAAAAACAGGTCATTCCTTTCAAAAAAGCAAACGCACTATATCGCAGGGTGAAAAACCAATGTGTGCGAACAAAAACGTCTAGCCGATGTCATCCACTCCTATTAAGATCATCCAATAAAAAAACTGTACGCTTGTCGTCATTCATCAATTCCAAAACGAATCACTTCCACTTTCGAAAATCCAACAAAAACAATCAGTAAAAAATTTGGAGAATACGAAAATTATACACAACTTTAAAGCACAAACACCTGCTCTAAACAGGCTACAAGTTAACAAAGGAAATTTTTTATTTTAAAACGATGATTTTATCTTAAGAATACTCATGGATAAAGTCTTAAATTAGTTTTTTTGCAGAAAAACTCACTTAATGTACAAACAGTAGCATATAAAATATGACAACCAACCCCATTAAGGTATATACAGTAGTTTCAAAAGAAGTAAAAGAAGATCCAGATTTATTTACCAATCTGGAGGGCGTCTTCTCAACATACGAAAAAGCACAGGAATATATTGATCACTTTTTTGGCAATGCTAAATATGGCTATCGATCTATTGTTACGACCTATTTGGATCCTTTTCAAGAAGAGGTCCAAAATAACGAATTCTATTATAGCATTTCGTCTCAATTAATAGAGCCACATTTAGAAGTTGAGATCTGCAAGACTTCTTTTGCTGTTGTCCTTTCCGAAGTCGGACAATTGCGTATCGATCCAGCAACCTCAGAGAAACCTTTAGAATTAAACCTGCACTGTTTTGCTGCTTCCGAGGAAAAGGCAATGGAAAAATTCGAAAAATTGGCTCAAGACTATGCAAAAGAACAGCAAGTTCAGTTTCAGATTCGTCCCTTCCGCATTGCAGATTCGGATCAATGCTACTAAGCTCTAATTGCAGAGAACTCCAGTTTATTTCAGAGGTTTATTTTTTTCCGGATTTCACTTAGATATTCTGGTGTGAATCCCAAATAGGAAGCAATTAGGTATTGTGGGACACGTTGTACAAATTCGGGATATTTACGGAGCATATCATGGTAAAACTCTTCTTTAGATAAAGAGAATAAATACTTAACCCGCATTTGTGCTGCTGCATAGGCTCTTTGATAGACAAAGCGAAAATATCGTTCCATTATTGGAAATGCTGCAACTAATTTTTCCTGATTTTCCTGACTGATATAAATTAAATCTGACTTTTCCACCGCCTGAATGTAAAATGAAGTTACAAGCTTGTGCTCGAAAGCCATATTGTCTGTAATCCACCAATTTTCTATTGCGAATTCGGTCGTTTGTTCAACGCCTTTTTCATTAACAAAGAATTTACGAAGAATACCCTTCAATACAAAAAAATGGTATTTACAAACTTGCCCCTCTTCCAGTATATTTTCTTTTTTTGCAACCATTTTTGTCTTAAAGTAACCCAGTATTTCTTCTAACTCGATCGGATCGATATCGATAAATTTCTTTAAATGTTCTTTGAGCTTTTCCAATAGTTTATCAATTTATTATATAAACAAAGCTACTTATTCAATTTATTTAAAAAAAATATGCTCATCCCATTTCAACTAAATTGAACCGTCAAAGACTGACAGAATAAATTTGCTCATTGCGAATAATCATTCACCAGCTGCGAATAATAAATACGAATAGATTCAAGCCTGCTTACTACTTATATTTACAAAAAGCAAGTCCAAAATAATTACTAAGCAGGAAGATGCTTTTCGCAGAAAATGATGTTATTCAAGTTTTTATTGAACTTTATACTCTTAAAAAAGAAAACAATGATCAAAATTAGTTTTAACAAAGGAAAAATTATCATCAGCATGATATTATGTTTTCTTCCTGTGGCCATTGCGTTCTATGCCTGGTTCTACGGTGACCTTATTTTTAAACTAGCCGCGACTATATGGGTACTTGTGGCCGCATCTGTGTTTTATCTTAGATTGCAACAGTTGAAACGTTATCAAAAAGGAGAGGCTGCACTCACGATAGATCACGATACATTACTAAACAACAGTGTATTGAAACCGCGCCAAATCCCTTGGAAGGATATCGATAATTTTGCCACTGGTTTATATCGAACAGATTCTATTTTTATAAAATTAAATGACTCTTCATCACTAAAAGAAGAAAAAACAAACCGCCTAATTCATTTATTAAGTTTTATTGACCACAATTTTTCCACAAAGCCCGCGCCTTTGTGGATCGACATGGATGTGATCAATATCAGGGAGCAGGAGCTTATATCACTATTAAATCAAAAATTAAAACAGTAAATAGGAACCGTGCATAGCTTAACAAAGAATAGTACTACAAAAAAACAGTCCATGATCAAAGATCAATGGACTGATTCGCATTTGCTGTATCTAACACGGTTATATCAGAAAACATCCTTTCTATTATAACGTAAAATTTGAAGATTTCGTATTTTTTCATTTCATTTCTAAAATCAACCCAAAAGACCAAATACCCTTCCTGTTAAAGCAACATCTATGTTGTCATATAGTGAACTTCATGAGCTTCTGTCAACTGAGGAACTTCCAAATTATGGAGCATTTTATCCAAGACAGCATCAGGCAACGGATATTCCCGATCTCTATTCTGTGTCCGCCAGACTTTATAGGGTTTTTCAACATACAGCAATTTAACATAGGCTTGATAGCCAACGAAAAGATCGATCAGTTGCTGACGCATCTGGGAAGTTATATTGGTTGCATTCCAGATAAAATCCTGCCCGCAGCGCAAATATTTTTTTGCCTGTTCTTTTGCTTCCTGTATAACCCAACCGTTTCTCCTTTTATCGGAGGGATCAATGCGATATTTGCGCCTGATATCATCCAGGCTAATAACAGGCATATCTGTATTCATTTTTAGAATCTGATAATCTTTACCCATTCCCGGCAGACCTGAAAGAACGATAACCGTAGATTTAAATGCATCAAAAGGCACGTAGTCCACGTAGCTATCTTTTCCATTAAAATAGGTAAATCGCGCATTTTCTGATAAAAAGGAACGGGCAGCATGCCAGCAACCAATCTCTTTGGTATACAGTTCAAACATATCCAATGCGTAAAGCAGTGCATCCAGATCGCGACAATACCGACCTCTGATATCTGCTTCAGCCAACAGTTTGAGCTGACTCATATTGACAGAGAGCGAAGCCTCCAAGGCGCTCTTCATCGGATCGGCTTTTTCCATAAGCCATAATGGTAGGCCATGATAGCGTACCAATGCAACAATTTCCTCTCGCAATGCAAAAGGAGTCTCTACATCACGAAATAAAATCTCCCGCGCGGTCTGTGCTCCTTTTTTGGCATGATTTGGTGAACTGATACGACCATCTGTCGCGACAATCGTCGTCGATCTCTTTTCAACATCATGCAATAAAGCCGAAGCCCAGAGGAGCTCCTGCTTTTGGTAATCCAAATTCCGGTATTCAGGCAATGCTTCAAGCTGCTGTAATACCATTTGGGTATGAATCGCGACATTCCCTTCTGCATGATGCAAAGGATCTTGTTGCACATGTTCCATATCCCGGACCCAAGAAAATTGCTTCTCCAAAGCCGACCAATCCTTATCTACTGTTATTGTCCATTCCATTAGAAATCCCTCCTTTCCCAAATCATTTTGGTTCTTCGCCATGATTTTGTCCAATGTTCGTCGGTCTGCACATGTCCTTTTCTAACATATTTAAAAACATTGTGCTGAAATTCGCTGACAGCATACGCATCGGCATTCCTGCAGACTAACCCTTCCATCGTACATGCTTCTCCAGTTTTAGGGTCAACCGATCCAAATATAGAAGACTGCATGGCCAAATTTTCGACCGAGCACCGCAGGTCGAACTCGGTCAAATCCTTTACAGTTTCGAGTTTCAAAACAGGTACGGTCGGTAAATCAAATAAACTAGCATAAAAAGTAACCTCTTCCCATGAAAGCCACTGGTCTTTAACTCGAGCAGCAAAAACATAATAATAGTGTTCAAGTTGCATATACTCAATCGAATGCACAGCATAAAGATTTTCACCAAAAAACTCTAAATCATCCAGATCATTTTTTAATCTAGACCAATGCTCCCGAAGTTGAGCCGTCCATGGCGACGTGGTTGGAGCTGCATGGGATCGAGCAAATACTCCACGCCTTGAAAGGCAATTATTTTCACCATCTAATTTTTCTGTAAATAACAGTTGATGGAAAGATTGCATATCCTTCCAGTAATATTGATTAAAACGATCGTCGCTGCTTGTCCCTGGTGAAAATGGGAAATGATAGGTACGACCATATTTTGTTGATTCCATTTTTAAAATTTAAGTCCATACTAAAAAATTGAAGACATAGGTATATTGTAAACCAATCGGGTAAATCCCGTTGTTTACTTTCTTCCTAAATATCGACAATGCATTACATGACTTTACACTTTAAAAATTGACAACACAAATGATCTAATGCTACAAAAGTATACAATTTATCTTAAAAACATAAGTACGACAACATTGATCCTCTGGAAACACCGCTCCCGCCCATTATTTATCATCCCGATTTATCAATAAACACGTCAATTAATATAATTTCAATTCAGTGTAGGTTGTCCCAATAGGGATAACCCGGTCTGCAACCCAAATCTGGGTTTTGTCGAACTTGATCATTTTACGCCGTGCTACGATAAAGGCTCTATGACACCGAACAAATTCACTTTTCGGCAGCAGTTCTTGCAATTCAGTTATAGTAATTCTGGAGCTAACGCATTTATCGCCTAAATGTATTTGGGTGTAATTGCCGGATGCCTCAATATATAGGATATCGTCAAATTCTACTTTGACATGTTCGTAACCATCTTTCACGAACAGGTAGTCTTTGACAGGCTCCAGCTTTTTTGCCCGAAGACCATACAATTCGTTGGCTTTGTTACAGGCTTTCAAAAACCTGCTCATCGAAAATGGTTTGAGCAAGTAATCAATTGCATCGAGTTCGAAACTCAATAGCGCATGCTCAGAATAAGCCGTCGTAAAAATCACCATTGACGATGTGTTCAAACTCCGCAGAAACTCTATACCTGAAATATCAGGCATTTTTATATCTAAAAAAATAAGGTCCACCTGCTGCTTCTGAAGATAATCAATCGCCATAAATGCATCTGTAAATGTACTTTTTAATTCAATGAAAGGGACTCTAGCTATATGGTGTTCAATGACCTGCAGTGCCACAGGTTCATCATCTATCGCGATGGCAATCATAGCAATTATTGGTTTAAAATCTGATCTAATTGGTCATAAAGTTGTTTTCCATTGCTTGGTCGAAGGGCCTTTTCCACAACTAATTTTCCTGTTTTATCAAATATAAAATATTGCGGATAATATTCGGCTTTGTCTTTTGCATTTAATAGTAATTCCTTCCAAAAAGGAGAGATTTGTGTCCTGTTTTTGCGTAAATGGGTTCCTGTTAAATTGTTGATACGTATAAAGTCTTTCCAGTCTTGATCTCGATTGTCTTCATCCATATCCAAATAAACGAAGGCAATATCTTTATCCATGTATCTTTTCTTCAGTTCAGGTGTATATTTCAATTCAAACTTGCAAGGACCACACCAGGTCCCCCAAACATCTAAATAAACCACTTTTCCCTTCAATTCAGCAATCAGGTCGTAGATCGATGAAATAGGTTGATCATCTTCAATCAACCGGATCTGTTTGTTCTGTTTATTCGCTACCAAAAGAGCGTCAAGATCGGCAATATAGCTTTCAATAAGGGGCTTATGCTTATCCGTTAGAAATATCTTCCAATGTGCTTCTGCCAATACTTTTAAATGGGTTAAGTCCCTATCGTGATATAGATTGACCAATTGCTGAAAATTGTATTTTTCTACGATAGGCTTGGAAAAATTATTTAAAGCACCAATAAACCGCCAATAATCTTTACTATAGACGGTCATTAATCTATTTGCACTGTCCAAGCTTATCCCGAAATAAGGGATAGGCTCACTTGACGGAATTTTCTCGGCCCGAATCTTAACAAATGCTTTCGTTTCCAAATAACGCAGGTAATTATCAAGGAAAGAATAAAAAGAGGGGCCTCCAAAGTCTTCCTGTAAATTAATAGATGCTTTTTCAAACAGCTCTAGAATTAAACTATCCGAAGTAGACTTTGGCAATTCAGCTACACGGGCAAAATCGTTCAGATGGTTAATTCTTTGCGCGTAAAGCTCAGTATGTATATAGTCTTTTAGTTGAGTAGACAATGAAGAACTTTGGATCACTTTATTCATTTGATTGCAATCCGCTAAACAGCGAATTAACACCTGCTGTTTCAACTGAGTCAAAGAGAGTTTAGCAAGATTGTTTAAGTATGGAGCCTTCATAAAAAAAGGCACTTCATCCAGTTTTATTTGCTGAATAGTTTTATTTTCTGTCAAAGCACTACCATTTATAAATACGATCGTACTATCGGTTAAATTCACAATAAGATCCTTACCGGGGCTTAATAACAACGTCTGAAATACACCGCTGTAAATTAGTGTCGCAGACTTTCGAGCTGTTATTGGCAGTGCAACCTCAAATGTGCCATCGCCGGCAACGGTTATCCGTTGCGAATTTTCTTTATAAAAGCCGAAAACAAGAGGAATATTAATTTCCAAGACCTTGTTTGGATCATAATTCCAAATCCTACCGCTCAATTTAAATTGAGCATGACTGCTTAGACAATACAAGGTCATAAGCAAAAAAATAATTATTTTTTTCATTGCTGTTAATTAAGGAACCAATAAATCAGGTGAATAATTGATTAAAAAGTAATGGAGCTAATTAGATTTAAATATGTAATGTTAAATGGATAAAAAATTCATTGGCATTTTCACGTATCATCAGTTCATGTCGATCCCGATATAGTAATGACAGACGTTGTCGTACATTCTCCAAACCGATACCACTTTTTAGTTTTTCCGGATCGCGATCACTTTTTAGATTAATGCTATTGCTCACATCGAAAAACAAGACTTGGTCTCGCACTTGCAAAGAGATTTTAATATAAGACAATTTCTGAAGGCTTATACCGTGCTTAAATGCATTCTCGACAAAAGGTATCAACAACATAGGAGTAATTTGATGATTTTCAAACTGCTCTTCTATTTCCGTTATAATGGTAATTTTGTCTGACATCGAAGTCCGCAGGGTCTGTAAAACGATGTAATTATTCAGGTATTCTATTTCACGTGTCAATGAGATTTTATCTTGCGTATTTTCATGGAGCATAAACCGCATCATATCGCCCAACCGCTGAATTCCTTCCCCTGTCCGTTCGGCTTTTTCCTGCAATGCGGTTCCATACAATGTGTTTAAGGCATTAAATAAAAAGTGTGGGTTTATTTGGGATTTCAGAAAAGTCAGATTTGCGTCCGACTGACCGAGCTCCGTACGTAAGGAGGCTATTTCGTTTTGACGCATTAGACGTTTTTTAAAGAGAAACCAGGAAAGAGGAATGCTAACCAATAATTGCGTGGGTAAATGAAACATGGCAACGATAAAGATAACTTCGCTGGCCCGGTTAAAGAAGAATAAGGCCAATATGCTTAATGGTATGACTAAAACCAAACTCACAGCGGAGATAATCCAAAAGAAATCGCGGAATATCTTTTGTTTTTCATGTAATTTTGGCAACAAATAGTATAAGGAATAGATTACGATACCAACCGCAGACAATACGACTAAAGTCCATAATACCGAAAGTTGGTAATGAGAATGAGATATGATCAAAAAAAACAATCCGATAAACCAAAAACCTATTCCAAAGGCTAGATCCATTTTTAGCTGCTTTTGTAAAGCGGCGTTTTCAATCGTGTTTTTAAGCAGATAGCTGATCAGAAATTGCATGCAGGTATATAAAGAAATTACGATTGTCCATAGAACTGCTTGTGTTAAGGAATTAAAAAACATGCTATTATAGCCTCTTTGAATACTATCAAAATCCACGAGCTCATAGGTATGGCTATAGGTCCTACATACACCTAAAATCAGTCCGGATATCAAGATTAGAGCAGCTAGTAATGAATAATTCAACAGCTCCCTTTTTTTATTGATGAGTGCAGGAATAAGGGCAAAATTTAATGCGAGAAACATCAAATATAGCAGCAGATAATAACTAAACTTGGGCACAAAAAAATTAAAGAAATAGGAATAGCTTATTTTCTGGCCAATAAAATAGTTATGCATACCGCTATCATCTCGATTGTTTGTATCAACAAGCAAAGCATAAACAACAGCAACAAATACGACAGTTGCCATCCAGAATTCTATTTTTCTTACGTCTTTCAGTTTCATGTTATTGGTTTTGATAAAGCAATATTAACTGAAATGAAAACATAAAATAGAAAAATGTGATGAATACCACCAAAAATGTGACGAATCAAATTTTCTTCACCTAATAGATGGAATTCTATGGCTGTAGATATAAAATAGAATTTGATTTTACTATCTTTAAGCTGAAAAGTATTAAACCGGCTTTATTAACTTTATAAAAAAAGACACTACATAATTAATCCTCTATTTACACTTTCACGTCCGATTTTTGCGGCAACTGCTACAGCAAATAGCCAAGGTTGCACAAAGCATGGGGCTGTCAAATGATCATAAATACAGGTATTAAAAAATAATTGATCACATGGATACATATATCGTATTAAAAAGATTCTCTAGTTTAGAAGAAGCTCAGGAATGTCATCAACTACTTTCGGAAAGAGGTGTAAAAACGCGGTTGGCTGATAATCTCCCCCCTGTGGATATTACATTTTCTGGAAATACGGTTGGACACCAATATGAGATTCAAATAGACCCTACCAATTTCGCAAATGCTGAATCTATATTAGAAGAGCAGGAAATGCAGTCTCTCCCACTGGTTGAAGATGACCACTACCTGTATCAATTTTCCGACGAAGAGCTCTTAGAAATTCTTCAAAAACCCGATGAATGGAACAAATTGGACTATGCACTTGCTAGAGAGATTTTATTAAAAAGAGGGAAAGAGATTGGCCAGGAAAAGCTTGATCTTTTAAAGCAGGAACGGCTCATGCAACTACGGGAACCGGAACCACAACAGAAGTATTGGATTATTTTCGGTTATATTTCAGCCCTGCTAGGTGGTCTTTTTGGAATTGCAATCGGGTATATGTTGTTTAGTTCAAAGAAGAGCCTACCGAATGGCGAACGGATATTTTCCTATTCGGATCACGACAGAAAACACGGGACAAACATATTCTATATCGGATTATTCGTATTCACAATATCCGTTCTCATCAGAATTCTTTGGGGACAATAGTATATTGTTAAATCAATTTACTCCTTTTGCAGAATAGCTCGGGGGTAGCTTTGTCATTGTGATCATTCTGTACCCTATCACGATATAATAACTCAAACGTTAACTATAAATTTTTAATACTAAAAAAAATACCGATATTTAAGATGATATCTTTATTCTTGAATTATTTTTTGTAAACCTACAAACAAATTAGCTTTATGAATAGTTTAAAGACCACAGCCACTCATTTCCGTTATAAAAAGCATCCGGGAGATCTATTTAGAAATACGTCGGTTCAATTATTACCTCATCCCTATAAAAATCAAGAAGACTTTTGGGTATGGTTTCACCCCTTCTACCACCGCAGTGAAGACATTTCAGATTTAGGCGACCTGTACAAACAGCTTCACAATACGCCCTGCCAAGAAACGAGAGCAACATCAAAAAATGAGCTTTGTTACACTGCAGTAGCGAAAGAACGTCTCTTTGAAGAAATAAAATCATTGGAGCAAAAAATCTATCAGGATTGTTTTGAAAATTTTTATTTGCTGATTATTGAAGGCCGCATCGAGCTCTTAGAAAGTCATCAAATTGAAAGTGAAGAATCCAGCTCCTAATATCTATTCTTTTAAACCGTCATGCATTATTTGACTTCTGCGATTATTAGGGATATTTCTATCCTTTTCTCTGCACCTTTTCTTCTGGCGAAGTTGCTTTGCTACAATATGTTCAAGCAATATGGGTCTCCCCCGCAGAGCTATTGCATTATGATTGGACCGATACCGATCGACCGATTGTAGACGAGTATACCAGAACCTTGAAAATTCAAATTCTCCGCCTCGCATAAGGGAGGCTCTTTTAGAAACCCTAATTGGACTCATTGGTTTTACACTAGTCTATATGTTCTTCAATCTATATATAGGGTTATTGATAACGTTGATCTTAATCACAATTACCGGGATTTATAGTTATTGCACCCGAAAAAATATAAATAAGGATTTATCTCATAGAAATCCTAAACATAGGCTATAGACCGATCTGATTAACTTCAAGCTTTCATAAAGAATCTCATAAAACTTCCCTACATTTATAAAAACTAGATACCGTAATTTCATTTTAGCCATATTGAAGACTTAATCAAATGAAAGATTTCCCACAATTAGAGACAGAACGACTTATTCTCAATGCCATTGACACTACTGATATTCCACAGATTGTAGACTATCTGCAAGACAAAGTCTATTCGGACTTCACCTCAAATATCCCCTATCCATACCGAAAAGAAGATGCTGAATATTGGCTTAAATTAGCAGAAGAAGCATTTGCCAATCGTAAAGGATTCACTTTTGCTATTCGAAATAAAGATAAAAAACTGATCGGAGCGATTGGCCTTCATGATGAGGGCTCGGATAAGGCCGAGTTGGGATACTGGATTGCTATTCCGTACTGGAATAAAGGTTATGTCACTGAAGCCGCAAAAGCAATCATTGATTTTGGATTTAGCGAATTAAACTTTAATAAAATCTTTGCGACCTACTTCCCACATAATCCAGCCTCGGGAAAAGTCATGGAAAAAATAGGTATGAAAAAGGAAGCATTGTTAAAACAACATTTAAAGAAAGATGGACGGTATTACGATATTCCATTATACTCTATTTTTAGAACGGATCTATCTTTTTAATAAAAATCAATCATTTAATCTGCTAAAAAAATGAAAAACAAAATTGGATATATTGCCTTCGTTTTTTTATTTCTCACGGGACAAATCACCTATGGTCAAGAAACAAATCAGGAAAAAGCTTCTTCAAAAGGAAAGGAAGCCATCCAACTCATGGACGATGGAAAGGTAGATGAGAGTATCCTATTATTGAAAGAAGCTCAAAATCTCGATCCGAATAGTATCACGTACCCCTATGAGCTCGGCTACGCCTATTATTTAAAAAAAGACTATAAAAAGACGATAAAATACCTAGAAAGTATTAAAGGTGAGAAGATTACTAATGACAGAGTATATCAATTATTGGGAAATGCATACGATATGCTTGGCGAAAGTAATAAAGCTGTAGATACTTACGAGAGTGGATTAAAAATATTCCCCAAATCAGGTCATCTTTATTTGGAAATGGGAGCCATCCAACGTGTCAAAGGAAATTTAGAAGATGCATTAGGTTATTATGAAAAGGGCATAGAGGTGGATCCGGAATTTTCTTCAAATTATTATTGGGCATCAAAGATATTTTGTATTTCCGACGAAAAGGTTTGGGGAATGATTTACGGTGAGATATTTATGAATTTAGAACGAAACACCAAAAGAACAGCTGAAATAAGTGAGCTTCTTTATGATCAATACAAAACGCAGATAAAATTGAAAAGTGACACAGCGCTTTCCGTTAGCTTTAGTAAAAACACATTTGTCAACGTAAAGGCAGCAGATTCCAGTCAAATAAAACTGCCTTTTGGAGTAGGAATTTATGAGACAACATTAGCGATGTCAATACTTGGTTTAAAATCGATAGATATCAATACACTAGACTCTATAAGAACTAATTTCATAAACAATTACTTCAGCAGTAAACACAACAAAATATTTCCAAATGTTCTCTTCAGTTATCAAAAAAAGATCATCGATCTGGGTTACAACGAGTCTTACAATCGTTGGATATTAATGAAAGGCGACGAAGATGCTTTCGAAAAATGGCTAGAAAACAATGAAGAGAAATGGACACTTTTTTCAAATTGGTTTTTGAAGAATCCCTTAAAAATAGACAGCACAAACAATTTTTTTCGCAAACAATATGATTAAACCTTCAGTATCGTAGATAGCCAAATTGATATAGCGATTTATTCAAAATCTATTTCAAAAAATGAAAATTTATTTTCGTGAAAAATTAACTAAATTTAAACAACCGATAATCATAAAGGATAAAACATGAAAATATTTGCATTCGCAGGGAGCAATTCTTCCACATCGATTAACAAACAATTGGTCAAATTTGTACTTAAGAGCTTCGAGGGACACGAGATTAATTTGATCGACCTGAATGACTATAACATGCCTGTCTTTTCTGTAGACCTGGAAAAAAATGGGTTTCCACAGGAAGCACAGCTTTTCCTGGATCATATAGCCTCCAGTGACATGATCATTTGCTCCCTTGCAGAGAATAATCGCTCTTACAGCGTAGCATTTAAAAATGTATTCGACTGGGCATCTAGGATCAATGTGAAAGTTTTCCAAGATAAACCTATGTTGCTCATGACAACCTCACCAGGAGGTTATGGTGGTGGAAATGTAATGGCCGAAGCCCAAAAGTTTTTCCCGCAGTTTGGAGCAATTATTAAAGAAACATTTTCGCTTCCCAAATTTTACGAAAATTTTGATCAGGATAATGGCGTAATCAGTCCTGAACACCTCAATAGTCTGAAGGAAAAAATAGCGGGCTTTAAGCAACAAATTTCCTCCTAGTGACATCTCGCTAAAAATCTATTTGCCTTTTCGTGCATTCTGCATAACTTATGCAGATGTACTGAGTACATACTATTTTGCATATTATTGACCTTTTGCTTACCTTTTCTTTGCTTTTCAAGCAAAGAAACACCAATAAAACACCAATAAAACGACAAAGAAATAGCAAAGAAGAAGCGAATCAGCCCCCTAGCAATCCCGAAGGAATAGCGAAGAAACGGCAGAGAAACGGCAACGGAATAGCAGAGAAACAGCAACGAAATAGCAGAGAAACACCAAAGAAATAGCAGAGAAATAGCGAATAAGCTGCAAGCCGTTACATTAGCCCTCCAAAGAGCAGCGCTATAACAGAAGACTGAGCCCATAGCGATAGCTGCTATTAAAATTCATAATTAAGGAGGGGCGATTTGCCCCTCCTTAAAATTTATTTAAGTAGCTCTTCGAGTTTCTCTATCAACTTTACTCCTTTTAAGTTAATGCCAACGATCTTCCCTTCAGGAGAGACCAGATAATTTTGCGGAATAGCCTGAATACCGTACAATTGAGCGGCTTGATTTTGCCAGCCATTCAGATCTGACACCTGAGGCCAGGTCAGTCCATCTTGTTCAATAGCTTTCATCCAGTTATCCTTCTTACCTGGTTTATCCAATGAGACACCTAGTATCTCAAATTTTGCTCCCTTAAATTTTTGATAGGCTTTCACCAAATTAGGGTTTTCCGCCCGACAGGGACCACACCATGATGCCCAAAAATCCAAAAGCACATATTTACCCCTGAAATCCGAAAGTTTCAATTCTTTATCCTCGGGAGTCATTTGCACAAAATCAAAGGCTGGCTGTCCAATTCCTAGTTTTTTTGCTAACTGAATATCTGATTCCACTTTCTTCCCAATTGCTGTCTGCCTGAGTCTTGATGATAATTTGAAGAACAATGGTTCAGTAGTAACCACATTGTCATCGTAGCCAGCAACTTCCTGCAAGGCCAATAAACTGAAGTAATTGTCTGGATTATTGACTATAAAATTTCGTTGCGCCTTCTTACGCTCTGTTTCGATCTTGTCTATTTCTAGCCCAATTTGGTTGAGTGCATTTTCATCACGATTTTTTGCTTGATACAGATCAGCTCTTTTAGATTGCTGAACCATGAGCTTCTTCTCATAGGAGCTTAGATAATCTTGATACTGCTTATAGGCTACCTGCAGTTTCCCGCCTTGTACGAGGGAAGACTCGAAAGGACTTTGAACAGTGATTTGCGTATTGGCTTCCTGCGGGTCTACATAAAATGTGAGACGCTCCATCGGTCCACCTTTGCGATTAAAGAAGGAAGCTCCATCTCTGGAATAAAATAACATGACTTGTGTTGGTTCCATGATTTCCCCTTTATAGATAACTTCATTGGGACCAAAATTAATAGAGTCAATTGTCAATTTTCTGTCCACGATGTAGCGAACAAATGCTTTAGATTTTGCGGGAAATTGTTTTCCCTTAATTGTTAATTGAAAACGATGTCCTTGAGCCAATACTGTAACTAGACAGCTTAAAACCAAGAATAACGATGTAGCTATTTTTTTCATGTTGATAATTATAGTGCTTTAGCACGCGCCACAAGAGCATCGGCCAGTTTAATAATTTTTGAAGTTTCCAGTTCAGCCAAGCCACGTGCAGCTTCTGCCGCTTGAACAGCTTCCTTCTTTTTCTTCAATGCGATACAGATATCCGCCAAAGTCCCCTGATTGGAATAACTTGCAGGATTCAATATTGCGGCCTGTTTGGCCAGCACATAGCATTGCTTTAGGATCACTGGATTTGCAACATTTCCTTTCGCATTGGCATTGCGACGGGCAATAAAACTCAGCCGTTCGTCTTCATTCTTTAACAGCCCCTTTCTCAATTCATTGGTCAGGACAACAAACTCTTTATCTGTGCCATGGGCAGCAATCCATTCGACCTTATACAGCGCAGCTTCAATTTTTTGCTCCGGATCTTTTAATCCCTCAAAATAGGCTACTCCAGTATTAAATTCATCTACTTTATTGTCCCTGATATAGCCGTACATCGCATATCGCAACAGCTGTGTCTCCTTTTTTGCAAAATCTGCCGGCACCGCTATACTTTTAAAATAAGATTTGTTTGATTCAAAAAATTTACCGTAGCGATCATCGAGACTTTGCGCCATCATTTTTATAGTTTCCCATCCATTTGGGCTCCTTAAAAATTCATCAGTAGCCACGCTATCCAATGCCGTTTTTGCGGCATTCGCTGCTTGACTATCGGTCTGTTCCATGACCTTAATGTAACGTATCAGGAAATTCGACTCTCGCATTCCCAGATCATACGATTTACGTAAATTAGGGATCTGAAAATTAGGGTCATTCGCTTGCTGCGCCTGTTTCAGGAAAATATCAGCCTCCATACGGGACTGCGTTCTATAGATCAATGTCCCCTGTCCATCTAAAAACAAATAAGTTGGGAAGCTCCTGATTTGATATAATTTAGCAATATCTACCCCCTCTCCGATCTCACAATCAAACTTCGTATTAATAAATGTACTATTAAAATAAGAGGCTACTTCAGGCTGCGAAAACACATTCCCTTCCATCCATTTACAAGGGGCGCACCAGGAAGTAAATCCATCTAGGAAAATAAGCTTATTTTCTTGCTTAGCCAATTCCTTTGCCTGACCAAAAGTGATCTTCTGAAACTGTATATGTTCTTGGGCGAGCAATAGCATTGACTGCGCAAAAACAATTGTTGTAAGTAATATTTTTTTCATTTTTTTTCATTATTGTCCTCCTCAATTTCTATTGTTATAAAAATTGAAGAGGACAAGGTCTATAAAGAGTTCTGTTATCGTTCGTACTGTGGAATTCCGGGATTCAAAGACAGTACCTTTGGCGGAACCGGAAGTATCATCCGCAAATCCGTTGATTCCATTTCGAAAACTTTCCCCGCCAATGGATGTTGAATTGACTTTTTAAAGTTGTCTGCTATGGCAAGTCGCTTCAGATCGATTAACCTATCTGATGCCATAAACGGCATCTCACGGCGTCTTTCGTCAAGTACCATCCCCAAAACAGCTTTTGAATCGGACGAAGTCAGTGCTTTGTTGTTTTCTATCCGACTATTTCTCAAAGTATTCAAGTAATTTAGCGCCTCTGTAGTATTGCCTGTTCGAACAGCGGCTTCTGCGGCAATCAAAAATAATTCGGGTGTATTAAATCCTGTACTAAAATCTACATATGGGGCGAATAATACCCGACCGGGGAATTTTACGATAGTCGCACCCAAGGATGCTTGATCGCGACAGAAAAATAATTCATAACGTTTGTCAGTTGCACCTGCTGGCAAATCTTTGGCATACGTTTCAACCAGTTCTTTAGAGGCATAAAATTCAGCATTTTGACTACCTAAAGTGCTAGTCCCCATTCGAGACCATACGGCTTCCATATTGGTTCTTGAATCGGGAAATTGCACCGAATTATCTGTTTTTAAGCAAACACGTCCCCAAGTCGTCTTGTCCTTATTGGTATATAAACTATAATCAATGAGCATTTTATTCACAGCAAGTGCTTGTTTTGCATTCTCAAGGGCCTCTTTGTATTTTCCCTGATAGAGATAAACACGACTTAAAAAAGAGAATCCGACTGAACGTACAGCTTGAAATCTATTTGACTGCACTGTACTCAAATTTGGCAGCGCATCATTGAGATCGCCAAGTACCTGATCATAGATCGCCTGAACAGATACCCGTTCGTATTTTTGATTAATATCTTCTTTCAGCACCAGGGGCACCCCTAGATCTTTTGTTGCACTTGCCGAATTATAGTGAGCTGCGTATATATTAACCAAACTAAGGTATTCAAACGCCCGGCCTATCTTAGCCTCCGCCCATATTCTTTTCCTCTCAGCATCAGTACCTTCAGTTGCTGTCAATACATTATTAATAACAACATTGTAAGTAAATATATGGCTGTAAGCCGATTCCCAATACGGATCGTATTGGCCGTCCTCAAATATTGCACCGTGAGCAAAGCTGTAAAGTTGTTTTTTTACATAGTCGTAGTAATCATAGCTTGCTGCCGATTGAACATCCTGAGGGTCTCCTGACTGTAAATTATCTGCTAAATAATTTGGATAAATTGCGGAAGCCCTAACCAAAGATTGATCGTTTAGAAGCAATTTGTAGTCATTCAGATTTTCTGGAATTGTAAACCCCTTTGGCTTTATATCCAGATATTTATTACAGCTATTCAATGTCAATAAACCGAATAGTAATCCTATATATATTTTTCTCATTGCATTTTCTTATTAAAATCCTACAGATACACCTAAATTGTAAACCACTGGTGCCAATACACCTCGGCTAGGCCCAGAAATACTTGTCGTAGTAGCAGTTGTGTAACCGATCCAAACTTCTGGGTCAATATTTTCTTTATTAGCGGCCCATCTCCAAGCATTAAGTACCTGGCCTGTTAAGCGTACATAGCTTAATTTTGTCGGGGCAATCCATTTCCTAGGGAAAGTATAAGACAATGAGATATCTCTCAATTTAATGTAATCTGCTTTTTGAACAAATTTATGTGCGGCATTGAAAATATCCGAAATATTGCCCGAGGCAGCCGTGATAAATGCAGGAGCAATGTCAGGGTTACTCTCATCACCAGGCTTTTTCCAGTAATTCAACCACAATTTGTCGAAGTTACTATTGTAGTTAAGCTCCGCATATTTACTGAGGAACTCTGGATGAACTCCTCGCATCACATGACCGCCATTGAAAATAAACATAAAGGAAAGCGTCAGATCTTTATATTTAAATCCATTTCTAAAGGAAACATTATAAGGCGGTATTGTCGTTCCTTCATAGATTAAATCGTCTACCGTCAAATTTTGTGTGGTTTCCACCAGACTACCGTCAGCCTTTCGTGCCAATGGTCTACCTTTGTCATTTAATCCCGCATAGTCTATACTATACAAACTACCCATCGGGATTCCAACACGATTTTGAGGAGCATAATAGTAATAGTATGGAGTATTCTGTTCAACATACAGATTGGTAATCTTATTTTTGTTGTAGCTAAAATTTATTGTACTATTCCAGCTGAAATCTTCGTGTTGAATCACCTTACCATTCAATCCCAACTCAATCCCTCTATTCTGCATATCAGCATAGTTAAGCAGAACCATGTTCCATCCTAGCGTAGGATCCAAAGGAGATCTCCCTAATAGGTCCGTAGTTTTTTTATTGTAAATATCAATACTTGCTGATAATCTATTTTTAAATAAGGAAAAATCTAAACCAACATTGTATACTGCAGTACGCTCCCAGCGTAACAATGGATTTGGTGGTGAATCAATGGATGCCTGCATTTCACCATTGTATGGATTTGTCGTGTTACTAACCCTTGAAATTAAATATGGCCCATTATCTTTTGGCACATTTCCGTTGACGCCATAGGTCATTCGTAAAGCCCAACGATCTAATGGTTGCCAGTTGATTTTTGGCAAATGATACAAAGCGCCGATTGACCAAAGAGGTTTGTATTGCGTTTTGATATCCGTACCAAATAAATTGGATTGATCTATCCGAATACTTCCACTTAGTGTTAACTTGCGACTATAGGTATAAGAGCCATTGGCATAGAAGGAAACAAATCTATCTAGTGCGTCTTGAAAACCTTCTTCTTTCTTCCGGGTAATCGTATAGCTATTGAACAATGCCTGAGTGTTCTGAAGCATTATTCCAAATAACTCTTCATTAATTCCTTTATAGACTAAGCTGTTTTCATCGTAACCATACTTGTAAATGTTTGTATATCGGTTATTAATCTGTCTACGCTCAGCACCAGCTATAGCAACGACTTCGTGTTTATCTTGACGATTATATTGATAATTGAATTGGCCACGCAACGTATAGCTATTGACATCATTCCGCTGTTCAAAAAACTGACCTCCCTGCGGAATATTGCGCTTAATTAATCCATCTTTTCCGATTTGCGTCGCGTCATTGACCATGCCTACAACCGATTGGGCGTTTTTCCTATTCAATGTGCCATTATACCCTTCCGTCCGTTCACTTTGATAGGACAGATCGAAGTCCAGCCCTTTGATAATCTTAAAATTTGCAGCAAAATTTAAGTTAAGGTATTTATTATAGAACTTTTCGTGGATCGCTGCTACATGCTTTAAAGGAATGTAGGTCTCATCTTCCAGTCCTAGCGCATTCAAGCGATCAATCTCAAACTGAGATTTTGAACTATACCATTGAGCCGGAGAACCATCCTCATTTTCAAGCAGATAATAGGATGCTTTGCCTCCCATATAGTTATCGTAGAAATTGAAGCCAATATCACCCTCTCTATTTTGATTTTTTCCTAATACATTTGCGCGTAAACTAAACCAATCGGTAAACTTAAAATTATTTTTCAGACTAAATCCCAGCTCCTTGTTTGTCGCCCGTCCCTTATTGTAATCTCCCGGCTGCGTATAATTGAGGGAATAATGGTATGTATAACGATCGGATCCGCCCGAAATAGCGAGATTATGCTGCTGATCGAATCGGGTGGTATTAAGAAATTTATCCATTTGGGTAAAGCGATCACGATTTCGATATACATCCAGCCGCTTTTCCATCTCTTCTTCCGAAATTACTCCACCTTTGCGATCGTACAAAATTCGATAAACATCGTTCATCGCTTTTCTCGGGTCAATAACAGCATAATCTCCTGAACGATAGTTAAACATTTCCTTTTGAAAGTTGACCAGTTCGGCACTGCTCATCTGATTGAGGTAGCTGCGGCTTGGAAGCCCTCTAAAGGAAAGCGTATTGCTATAATCAATCTTTGTTTTGCCTGCGGAGCCTATTTTTGTCGCAATAACAATAACACCGTTAGAGGAACGCACGCCATAAATGGAGGCAGCCGAAGCATCTTTCAAAACGGTTATGGAAGCAATATCATTGGGATTAATAGCTGTTAAGTCACCTTCAAAAGGCATACCGTCAACAACAATCAAAGGTGCAGCCTGCGCATTAATTGTGGAGCGTCCACGAACCTCAATACCCAAATTATTTTTATTATTCTGTGGACTTGAGGTGTTTCGCACTAAATTTAATCCGGGCAACAGTCCATCAATCCGATCCAATAAATTAGGCTGAAGCCGCCCCTCCATATCTTTAGCCGTCACCTGAGCGATTGAACCCGCTGCTCTTTCTTTGCTTATTTTTTGGTATCCCGTATTGACCGTAATGTTCACCTCCTGCAATTGCTCGTCCAAGGCGTGTAAACTAATCGTTCCCAAATCGGGCTTAGCAGCAATTGTCAACGGCACAAAGCCCACCATGGTTATATCCAAAAAGCTATTCGAACTAACACCACTTATCTCAAAATGACCATTTTGATCCGTAACAGTTCCTTTTGGAACACCTTTTACACGAATAGTCGCCCCTTGAAGTGGTCTGTTGGTATAGTCAACAATAAAACCTTTTACAGTCATTTGCTGATAGGACATCAATTGCTGAGCGCTGGATAGCTGTGTCCGATTTGATTTTTCACGTATGACAATAATCTTCCCTTTGATCTCAAAATCTAGATTTAAGTCATCCAATAACTTTTCAAGCGTGCTTCCTAAAGGCTCTTTGCTAACCGCTAAGTTAACCTTAGTATCTGGATCTATGGTTTTCGCAGCCCATACATAAGAGTAGCCTGTCTGCTTATTGATCTTTGAAAAAACCGTTCTTAGCGATACTGATTTTTCATGTATCGATATATTCTGTCCATAAGTTTTAGCTCCTACATGAAGCAAACAACAAGACATCATGATGGTCGTAAGCGATATGCGCATAATGTTTCCCCTCCATTGCGGCCTACCCCAGATATCTGGGCGATCGCTGTTTTTCATTTGTTGCATTTGGCCGTTTAGGGCACGACCAAGTTGTGCATAATTTTTATACATTTGTTTTAGGTTAAGAATTAAAATTCTGTTTCAGTTAGAATTGCTTGATCAGAAGCCCTAGATGTTGCAAGCGTTTAGGGTTTCGTCTTTTCATTTAGGTTGTTTTTTCTACATAAATGGTCTTTCCTTTAAATTTAAATCTAATTTTCCCCGTACTCTCCAGTACGTTGATGATATCTTTCAAGCTGCTGTTACGAGACAACATAGCTTCAAATTTTTCCGATTTTACTTGGTTATCGAGATAAACAACCTCAACGTTATACCAAGCCGCCAATTCATCCATAACCACGGTCAGAGGCTCTGAGTTAAATACAAAATATCCATCCTTCAGTGCATTTCTCAGGTCAGGATCAGTTGTCCGTCGTTCGATCTGACCAACTTTTATATAGGTTTCTTCCCCTGGCAGCAATATTATTTGCCGTTCGCCCTGCCGAACTCTGACTTTACCTTCATATAGCGTGGTTTTAAAGTCTTCCGGGTTTTTGGTTGATTTTATATAAAAATGTGTTCCCAATACCGATACATGGATTTTCCCTGCCTGTACAACAAAAGGTTTCAGTTTTGGAACTTCACCTGCCAATGGCAAATATTTCTTGGCAACTTCAAAATAAGCCTCGCCCACCAAACGAACCTCCCGCAGACTATCTACTTCATAATAATCCAGCTGTGTTTGAGCATTCATCCACACTTTGGTTCCGTCGGGCAGTAAAATAGTCATTTTCCCACCTCTGGGAGTAGCTGCAAATAGACTGTCCGCTTGGCTTACTGTAGGGTGAATAGGCTTCCCTAATGATAATAGCGTATCTCCCGGAATCATCGAAATCGACTGTCCATTTCCCAGACGCACCCTCCCCGTCATTTGGGCGGGCTGAATATCTTTATTCGGCGTCTGCTGATACCCTTTATCCGAAAGATTATGTACAAAAAATAACACCAATAAACCAACCAGTGCTGCCGCGATACCGTAGGTCCAGATTCGGTTGAAAACAGGCTTTGTAGCTGTGTTGCTTAAATAATCTTGTTCAAAAATCTCAAAAGACTTCTCCCAATCATAGTTTGAAATTCCGTTCAGGCCTTTTAAAAGCTCGTTTTTATCCTCAATAAGATCACATAGCCCCTTATTGGCCGTTGTTTCGGACTTCCAGTAGTCCAGCTGCTGTTTTTCGTCATCACGCAAACCTTCCAGCTTGGACTTACTCAGGAGATAAATGATATGTTGGGGTATTGGCTCCATATTGCTCTATATACTTAAAACAATATTCTGATTTCGTTTCTCTAAAGAAATGGTAGATATTTTTGTAAAAACCTATATATCAGAATTATAAATTTTTCTAATAATATAGGAAGAGCAAAAGTAGGCAAAAAAACTGGTCAGGTTTAAGTCTTTGTCTCAAAAGTTCGATTCCCCTTTTCTTTTGGTTGTAAATCGTGCTAGTAGCTAGCCCCAACGAGACCGCTGCTTCCTGTGGGCTGAGATCTTCGACAACGAGCTTGCGCATTACCTGTTTACATTGCTCTGGTAAGGTATCTATGGCTTCATGAATGGTTCGAAGCGTTTCCATATAGATCATCTGGTGGCTGATGGGCAAATCAACCAGATCAAGCTGTTCCGTATAAGAATTCGTTTTTTGTTGAATCCTATTCTCTTGTTGAATCCTGTTTAAAGCAGCATTCCTACAGCTTGTGTAGAGAAAACCTCGAATCGATTCAACATGATCAAAATCAATCCGACGCTCCCAGAGCTTTAAAAATACATCCTGCACTATTTCTTCGATGGCACCTTTATCAAGAGTCATCTTTTCCAAAAAATAGCACATTGGACTATAGAAAGTTTTGTATAAAAATTGTAAACCATCCCTTCTGCCCTCACGAAAAGATTTTAAAAAATCCTGCTTGCTAAATTCTTGGTTTACCTTGTTTTTCACAATTCAATATTACTTAAATTTTAAATAAATATGAAAATTTCATTTATTGTGATCGACCACCCCACGCTCGCAATTGGCAAAAAACAAGGCAATATGATCTTTTCCCCTGGGCCAGGATTAGCGCAAATTATATACGAGGTCGGTAAAATTTAGAATCTATTTTTTATGCTATTAATTCTGGTAACTCTGGCTCTTCGTAAAAGGATTCATTCCATTTTGCCAATTGGCACATAATGGGAATTAAGGCTTTACCTTTTTCAGTCAAAGAATACTCAACGCGTGGTGGCAGTTCCTTATATTCTTCTCTAAGAATAACACCGTCCTCTTCCAATTCTTTTAACGAGCTGGTCAAAACCTTGCGGGAAATGTTTTCTATCAGCGCATCAAGCTGACCAAATCGAGCTTTCCGGTCACGCAGTGTATAAATAATGACAGGTTTCCACCTCGTCCCTAAAATTGCCATCGAGCGCTGCATCGCACAGGAACAGCTTTTAAATTCAGTCCTTTTCATTTGATATTTCGAGAATAGTTACACAAAGGTAACTAGTTTATACTAATAATAGTTACAAATATACACTATTTAAAATATCTTTGTGAAGATTTACAATTTAAAACAAGAAAAATGAGCATACAAACACTTTTTAATCCCTTTGAATATAAAAACTTAAGACTGAAAAACCGCTTTGTCATGGCACCAATGACGAGAGCGTTTTCTTCGGACGGAATTCCCGACAGCGCTGTGGCTGGTTATTATGAGCGACGTGCTGCTGGTGATGTTGGCTTAATCTTAACGGAGGGTACAGTGATTGAAAGACCTTCTTCAAAGAATTTAAAAGACATTCCCAATTTTTACGGTGATCAAGCACTAACTGGCTGGAAAAATATCGTCGACGCTGTGCATAACAAAGGCGGAAAAATAGCTCCTCAAATATGGCATGTGGGTTATACACCCATGCAGTGGACACCACCTGCAGCATTTGAGAGTCCGGATACGATGACATTGGCTGATATAGAAGCTACAATTCAGGCATATGCTGATGCAGCCAAGTCTGCGAAAGATCTCGGCTTTGATGCTTTTGAAATTCATGGTGCCCACGGTTATTTGATCGACCAGTTCTTTTGGGAGGGAATGAATCATCGAACTGACGAATTTGGAGGAAAAACAATTAAGGAACGTTCTAAATTCGCTGTTGAAGTTGTTAAAGCCATGCGAAAAGCTGTAGGACCGGATTTTGTGATTATCCTGAGATTATCACAATGGAAACAACAGGATTATACGGCCAAGCTTGCTCCTACCCCTGCAGCAATGGAAGATTGGATCCTACCATTGACGGATGCGGGTGTCGATATTTTCCATGGAAGCCAACGCCGTTATTGGGAAGCAGAATTTGAAGGCAGTGATTTAAATTTCGCCGGCTGGCTTAAAAAGATCTCAGGACAACCCACAATCACGGTTGGATCTGTAGGTCTTGATAAAGACTTTGGCGAAGTATTTACAAACTCCGAATTCAAATCTTCACCTGCTTCGCTGGACGAATTGGTCCGTCGGTATGAACGTGGTGATTTTGATCTTGTCGCCGTGGGAAGAGCTATCCTGCAGGACCCGAATTGGGTAAAGAAAGTACAGGCCGAAAAATACAGCGAACTGTCCACTTTTGAAGCTAAAAGCTTAGCGAGCCTGTCGTAACAGGGAAGCAATAAAAGTTGTACTAAAATTACGTTACTCCATTATATAAAATAGGGGCGAAAATTGATTTTTAATCATTATTTTGCCCCTATTCATTTATAGCGATAATCCAGCGACTGTCTCCGTAAATGTATCCAGACACTTGATTCAATGAAGATAACCGATAACAGAATATATATCATAAGCGGATTAGGTGTAGACCAACGGGTATTTAGCAAGATAAACTTTGGTTCGCTTGACATCGAATATCTGGATTGGATTACGCCGAGCCCCCATGAACCGCTGGCCATTTATGCAAAAAGATTATCGTCAAAAATCACCGTAAAACAGCCTATTCTTATCGGACTTTCTTTTGGTGGAATGATAGCAATTGAAATTGCCAAAACTATTCCTGTAAAAAAAATTATTCTGCTTGCTTCGACTAAAGGAAGACATGAATTCCCTCTTAAGTACCGATTAGCAGGCAGACTCAGAATCAATCAGCTGGTACCGAATAGCCTCTTTAAATGGCATAATTTTCTATCAGATTATTTTTTTGGTATCAGCAGCAAAGAAGATTCTCTGTTACTAAAGCAGATCTTAAAGGATACCGATCCAGTATTTATGGCCTGGGCAATACATCAGATTCTACAATGGAAAAACAAATTTATTCCCGACAATTTAATCCATATACACGGAGACAAAGACCGTATTATCCCGATCAAAAGTCTAAAGCCCAACTTTGTGATTAAAGGTGCGGGTCATTTTATGACGGTCACACACGCAGGGGAAGTTGAAAAGCTATTAAGAAGTGTTATTAAAAGCAAGACAATACAGCGATAAAAACTTTATAAAGCTTTTCCTTATTAAAACAATACTAGCAGAAAGACAGTTATTTTATAAAGGTATCGGTCAGCTATGAAGCTTATAAGATGCTGCTTGGTGAATCTAAGGGAATAAAAACAGGTTAAATTAACACAAGAACATGCGAAAAAGGCTCTTATTTAGTTTTCTATTATTTCACATCTTTTTTCTCAACATGATGGCCCAAGACAATAATTCAACAAGCCCACAACTAGAGGTCGCAGTAGATTTAGGTCCATACCGTCCCATTGGTGTGAGCCTTACATCCAGCAACCGTCTATTTGTTTCCTTCCCAAAACAAACTACGAATTTTCAGTATGCACTGACTGAAATCATCGACGGGAAACCTGTTCCTTATCCTGATAGTGAATGGAATAAAACAGGAATAGAGAATTCCCACTTTGTTAATGTACAGGATATATTTGTCGATGCCCAGGACAATCTTTGGGTATTAGATTCCAAGCCATCATCTGCTGGATCAATTTTTGGCAATGATGAAAAACCAACCCAAGGTCAGTTCAAATTGTTGAAAATCGACACAAAGAAGGATCAAATTGAACGTATTTACAGTTTCGATGACCTTGATAAAACCAAATCGGGTCTAAATGATATGCGCATTGACGGAAAGAAAAATTTAGCCTACCTCTCTGATCCAGGCCAAGCGGCCATCATTGTTCTAGATCTTAAAACCGGAAAGAGCAGGAAAGCATTGGCTGGAAGCCGATTTACACTGGCTGATCCTGAAGTGATATTAAGCTACGACGATAATGATATGCGTAATGAAAATGGAAAACCTTTTTCTTCCAATGTGAATGGCATTGCATTGAGTCAAGACTTTAAATATCTATACTTCAAACCGATCAATCAAACCCATTTATACTGTATTGCGACAGAATTTTTGACCGACGCTACGCTAACTAAACAAGAATTGGATGCAAAAGTTGAAGACAAAGGAGAGGTCGGCATCACACATGGCTTACTGTCAGATATAAACGGAAATATTTACCTAACGTCATCCATCGACTACAGCATCAAATATTTAAGTCCTGATGGAAAACTGCATACCTTAGTCCGTGACCCACGAATATTATGGCCTGATTCCATGGGGATCGGCGAAGATGGATATCTTTATTTTTCTTGTGCACAACTTTTTAAGGATCCACAATGGAATAAGGGAATCAACAAGGTAGAATTGCCATATTATGTCTTTAAAGTAAAACTGCCTAAGTCAGAAAATAAGTTTCATAACAAATAAACTATTAAAAATACAACACACTATTAGGATTACTGCTGTTTACCGAAGTTGTATTCTATGCACCGTTAAATCGAACGGTGTATATTCTGCAGCTATCCCTATTATTATCTGGTCTTCTGTCTATGAAATTCACCACATCAAGCCCCAACACGATTGATCATCGGAACGCGAAACCAGACAAAAGCTAATTCATTAAAATTCAAGTAGCTGATAACAATAAAAATAAAATACAGCGAAAAACCCCTTAAAAGATAAGTTCTGTCTATCAGAATCAACAAGTGCCTACCGAAAGTATAAAATTTTTAGTAAAAATTTTGAAATACTAATATTATTAGTATATTTGATTATCAGTTTTAGACGACGCATTTATGGAACAAATCGCAGCATATGACAATAAGGAGTTACACGTTGGTGACATCGTTCGCTTTCATACCCCCTATCCCGATGAAGATCCGAATACGATTTTCATTGTACTGTGGTCATACTACGATCCTGAGGGGAAATCATCAAGAGCTGAAGTCGTTAAATTCGACCAGCGTTCCAAACAAACCCCAGTCATTCAGAAGTGGTTTATACGAGATCTAGAAAGGGTGCCCGAAGTAAGCCCTGAATTACTGAAACAGATTGAGCTATTTATGAAAAGTAAACTAGGCAACGCTATTATCAGCAAGCTAGTCATCTAACAGATTGTACAAATCAGATTTTAAGAAATACATGGAAAACAAATTCAAAGAGAAAAGAGCAGCAATATCCAATTCCATTTGGTCCGACTGGCGCGAGCAGCTTAGAGAAAGCGATTTAGCAGGCTTACAACAAAGACTTGAAAAGCTAGAAAAAGAAATGCTGCTTGATTGGCTACAATGGAATAATCCAAAAGGAAACTATACAGATCGCAAATGCATTGAAAATGGAGTACAGCGGATCTCTAAAATGAAGGCTATCGAATATATATACAAAGAAATCTTGCGCATCCATATGAAAAGAAAATATAACGCCTTTTCGAACACGCATGTACAACTTATGTTCAACAACTAAAATTTGAAATTATGGAATCTTTTATCAAACAGATCATCGATCATCAGCTGCCAAAAATTCTAGCAATGGAATCACATCGAAATGATTGGCGTTATCAGCTTTTAGGTTTAAAAGATAAGATACTTTTCGATAAATTAAAGCTGATGACTAGACAAGAATTACTCGGTTGGCTTCAATGGTACGATAACGCTGGAACTTTCTCGGATGATGACTGCATCCGTAGAGGTATCCCTTTATTGACGAAAGTTCAGGCATTGGCAGCAGCATACCAACGAATTATGCGTGAGCATGAAGGTTGGGATGGTTATATGGGAACTGAATATATCCGCAATCGAATCCTTTGAAGAGACGATAGTTTTAAATCCGAGATGCTTTGCCCGCTATGATATATTTCGCTAATGTATTCAGGTTAGCAAGTGCCGCTCCAATGGTATTGTTAAAATAAGCATATACCTCTTTTTCCTCAGCAATCCAACTATTTATATAGGTACTATATTCCTTCAACACACTGTCCGAATAGCTTCCCCGATAATCACCATCTGGTCCATGGAAGCGCATATAGATAATCTTTGTATCTGTATATTGAAGACGCATCCCAAGAGTATCCTTATCATGGATAACCAGATGCATTCCATATGATTTTAAAAGAGTAAGAGTTTCTTCCCTATACCAGGAGGCGTTTCTAAATTCTACACATACCTTCCAGGCCTCGCTTCTCTTATCCTGACTGACAAAGTCCAATAGTTCAGTAAGCCTTTCAATGGAAGTAAATTTAAAGGATGGCGGTAATTGTATAAGCAAACATCCTTTCTTTTGACCGACGGCATCAATAACGGAGAGAAATTTAACGACATCCTGTGGATCAAACCTAAGTTCCTTTTGATGCGTAATTCCTTTCCAAAGCTTAAAAGTAAATCGAAAACCATCGGTCGTTTCTTCGGACCATCTTCTAACAGTTTCTTCCCGAGGAATTTTATAAAAAGAACTGTTCACCTCCAAAGAATTAAATAATAAACTGTATACAGCAAGTCGACTTTTGCCCTGTAACTGATCGGGATAAAAACTTCGATTCTTGTAAGGCAAAAGAATACCACTTGTTCCAGAAAAATAAGATTGTTCCATATTCTTATAACAATTGAGCTGTGTGCAATGGTTCATTTTTTTCTCACAAAGGGTGTATGCTTTTATATAAAAAGTAATTGAATTGCATATAAAAAACAATTTCTCTAAGTTTGGGCAACAAGTAATATAACAGCTGCTGTTTTTTAGCAGCTCTTTTTCCAGTTTATTACAGGATGATTGATCAAGCACACCTCTCAATGAAGAAAAAATCTTATCTAATTAGTTTCATGCTTATGGCCATTTTAAGTGGTTGTACTGAAAATAAGCACAATAACACAAATACAGCTTCAAGCGCCCAATCCGGACAGTCCGAAGAAAGTCCGACATTTACCTTTGACAATATCAAACAGAGCTATGCACTGGGAGAAGATCTTGTCTTAAAGATAAACAATGAGAAGATGCCAAAATTAGACTCTGTCGTCTATTACATCAATGATATAAAAATTGGAGAAGTAAACGGCAATGAGCCCTTTAAATATCCATTAAAACATGAAAAATTTGGCAAACAAATTATTAAAGCTATTGTGTTTAGTGATGGAAAACAAGAGGAAAATACGATAAGCATAGATTTATTCGCCTCCACTCCTCCTCGTTTGCTTCAATATAGTATTGTAAATATTTATCCACATGATATTAAAGCTTTTACACAAGGTTTGGAGTTTTATGGCGACAACTTAATCGAAAGTACCGGAAATGGAATTGGTCCAAGCGGAAATAAAGGTAAATCGAGTGTTCGCATGACGAACCCTAAAACTGGTGAGCCCATCAAAAAAATTGAACTGGATGATTCAATTTTTGGCGAAGGCGCCACTGTCCTCAATGGGAAATTGTATCAATTGACTTATAAAAATAATATAGCCTATGTATACGATATAAACACCCTATCGGTTATTAAAACACTCCCCTACTTTCAGCCAATGGAAGGTTGGGGCTTGACTTCTGACGGCAAAAATTTATATATGTCCAACGGTTCGGATTACATCTATACACTCAATCCACTTGACTTCTCAAAATCAGACTATATTCGTGCCGCGACGAACACAGCTATGGTCGATCAGATCAATGAAATGGAATGGGTAAAGGGAAAAATCTATGCAAATTTCTTTATGGAAGATGTCATTGGACAGATCGACCCTAAAACCGGCACAGTAGAGGCATTGGTGGATCTTTCCAAATTACGTGAAAATGTAACGCAACATGTCGATTTAGATGTACTCAATGGTATCGCCTACAATCGAAAATCAAATACCTTCTTTGTGACCGGCAAAAACTGGGATAAAATGTTTGAGATAAAGCTGATCGAATAGCTTTATCTCAAATGAGAAAAAAGTATATTATTATCGAATCATCTAAACTATAATTTCTCGCGTTAGGGCAGCTCTTTCATTTTGTTAAAACCTTCGCTTACAAACGGTACCGTTTGCGGTGCAAACAACTGCGTTATAAACGGCGTTGTTTGCGCATATTTAGCTGCTAAAAATTCCAGTCGCTGTGCTGAAGCCAATTCGGGCAACGTATAATAGATACTCTTTTCACCTTCTTTACCCTCCATCTGCACATACCTCCCCTTGGTTACCTTCAGGTGATTAGTTTGTTCAAAATCGTGCAAAAAAGAATCATCCTTATCTACCATATCCCATTTTGGATCACGTGGACAGCAAACGGATCCATAACTTTCCTTCCTGTAAACTGTCAGCATATTTTTAGGCGAAGCAGGTTTAAAGAAATCAAAGCCCGGATTATCGTCACCAGAACGACGAATACTATCAACCCTAACCACACCGTCCTCTCTTTTTATCGAATAATAAAAATTGGTCGTCGCAGGTTCTATACACATACCCTTTTTCGATGCTTCTTTAGCAATCTCATCATAAAATTTCCAGTCTGGGACGATCAGCACAAAATGCTGGAGATCGGGATAAAACTCATTTGATTTCTTAAACAATTCTACCGGAATTCTAGCACTCAAAAAGAAGACATAGGTGGAATCTGGAACAATCCGCAATGGAAGATCTATTAAGTAACTGTCGTTTTTTTTAACCACTAAATTATCGTCAATCATAACAACCTGACCATAGTTTTCGCGATACCAATCTGGCTTTACGGTATCCACCAATGCAATAGGCGCTGATGGCTGCTGTGCTGTTATTTTACTCTTACAGGAAAATGCCATCATCGGTAAAATAATCAGCAAATACCACCTATTTTCTAGCTTTAACATCTCTATAAAATCAAAATGTACTTTAAACTATTTTCTTATTTCCTTATCAACTTTTATTCCAGCTTGATGCAAGAAGGCCATTTGGTGCGCAAAACACTCATCGGCTAAGGCTACAATGCGTGCTTTTTCATCCGTAATCTCTCTTAGCAGACTTTTCCTTGCTCCTTTTTTCTGTTCATCAATATATTTAATCAGTAAAGCACCATATCCATCAACAATCTGTGTCATATAAGCAATTGTAGCCACATGAAAACCTTCAGCAGTTTTAGTGGGTCTCAACTGAGCAGCCTCGCATTTTATCCCTTTGATATAACTGCTCAAAGCACGTGCCTCATTCAATTTCATTTCATAGGAAGATTCGGATTTATCGACATCATATTCCCCATCCAATAACTTCCCATAACTCTCATCCAATTTTTCCGTACAGCTCTGGAAAAGATAGGCCATTTTTTCGTTATATCCCGAGTCGGGATTCCCCTTACAGGAACATATGGCGAATATCATAACGATTAGTGCTAAAATTCTCATTTCTCAATTTTTCCGCAAATAACATATTTTTAAGATAGCCCTTTCATTGCTTTTAATATTCGCGGTCTTTATTTTAAGATTCGTCGTCACCTCTGCAATTTCCTATACTTAACATATCCTTCTTTTTATTGAGATATCGTTCGGCATCTCCATTTTCTTCCTGCTCGCCTATATGCTGCTTTATATGATTAATCCTTATAAAAAGCAAAATATGGTTCCAATCCTCCATATGTTTTCTAAATTTTCAAAGCCGTCGTATTTTTAACACAATAAATCTCCTATTTAGCAGAATTTATTTATCATTTGAAGCTTAACACTTTGTTTCTTAAAAAGAATTACGGAAATTAGAGGTATAAACCAAAGAAATCATGAATAACAGACCATTAAACGGAATGACTATTGAAGAGCTTCAAACCAACAGGAAAACCGCGCTGGTAGTTACCTGGATGTTAACCATCATGCTCATTATTTTATTGGGAATGGGAATTTACACCTCGGTTACCAAAGGATTTAGTGCACTAATGGCTATTCCTTTTGCTTTATCTCCTATTGCGATTCTCAATTTCAAAAGAATAAAAGAAATTAATGAAGAACTCAAAATAAGAGGAGCTCAATAAAGTCACGATGAAACAGCTTACATTATTTATCTTGTTTATATTCGTTTCCAATGCAGTGTTTGGTCAGGAGATAAGTAAATCAACGACACAGACAATCACGCAATCGGGAATAGGCCTTGGGTCAGTAATTGCCGTAGTCACTTCATGGGACCGTAATAAATCCATACTTTGGGCTTTAATTCACGGAATACTTGGCTGGTTATATGTTATCTATTTTGCGTTCACCCGAAGTGAATAAAGATCCACAATGAAACACGGCAACTCCATACTTACTTCCAATATAGATTTTGTTATTGAAGAAATCAGAGAATCCAGTGACATCTTGATTACCGAACTCGTAGATCTGACTTTTAACATTGTCCAAGGAGGTGCCTCTATAGGGTTTATGGATGATCTGACTGTTGAACAGGCACGTATATTCTGGTCCAAAGTCCTAAATAAAGTCAAACAGCAGAAAACTGTATTAATTGTTGCCAAAAATAGCGTGACAAATCAGATTACCGGAACAGTTCAATTGCAAATCGATCTTCCTTCCAATCAAGCACATCGTGCAGACGTTGCCAAAATGCTAGTTCATTCCGACTTTCGGAGAATGGGCATTGCACAGAAATTGCTTCAGCAAATTGAAAAGATAGCCATTGATTTAAAAAAAACACTTCTGGTGCTCGATACGGTAACTGATAGCCCAGCATATCTCATGTACCAAAAGTGTGGTTGGACGATTGTCGGTGATATTCCAAATTATGCTCTTCTTCCCAATGGTTTACCATGTAGCACAACCTACTTTTACAAAAATCTGAATAATTCGGCTGAGAAAATAAGCAGCCCCCAAATTCATTAAATATTCATTTGGAGGCCGCGCTTAGAAAGATCTATATAAATAGAAATGATGCTAGTTATTTTTGTACCATACTGGCCCTGGTTTCTCGCCCATTTCAAACACTAATGTCGCACCAGACATAATCTGTTCATGTGTAATATAACTTGTTTCAAGAGGTTTACCATCAAGAGTAACCGATTGGATATACATATTGGATCTGCTCACCTGGTTTGCCTTAACCGTAAATTTCTTTCCATTGGAAAGCTTCAATTCGGCTTTTTCAAATAGAGGTGTGCCGATCTCATATTTCCCACTGATAGGATCTACAGGATAAAAACCCAACGAACTGAATACATACCAAGCTGACATCTGTCCACAATCATCATTTCCACTCAATCCAGCAGGTGTATTTAAATAAAGTTTATTCATAACCTCTGCAGCATATTGCTGTGTTTTCCAAGGCTGTCCAACGGTATTAAATAAATAGAGGGCATGGTGACTTGGTTCGTTTCCATGTGCATATTGACCAATCATTCCTGTGCTAAAAATTGGAAGTTTACTGGTATCCGAAGGATGAAATGTAAACATGCTATCCAACTTCTGAGCGAAGCGTTCTTGCCCCCCAACAAGCTTAATCAATCCGGGAATATCATGCTGTACAGACCAGAAATATTGCCAAGCATTACTCTCACAGATATGCGCGCTATACTCTTCGGGATCAAATGGGGTAATAAATTTACCTCTACTATCCCGGGGCTGCATAAATGAAGTCGACGGATTATAAACATTTTTGTAGTTCTGCGCTCTTGCAAAAAATGTTTCTGAAATCTCTTTCTTTCCCATCTTATCCGCCATCATGGCGATACAATGATCATCGTATGCATATTCAAGTGTTCTCGATAGCGACCAGTTTTCAGCATTATATTCATCCTTGACATCATAGGGTACATAGCCCAATTTTTTATACAGACCTATGCCTCTATAATTGTCGATATTAGCTGTGGCAACGCAGGCTTCTAATGCTTTCGTAGCATCAAAATCACCGATTCCTTTTAAATATGCATCTACAATTACAGGAATTGCATGATTCCCGATCATCATATCTGTTTCACTCCCATAAATATTCCATACTGGCAATCGGCCGTGTTGTTCATAAAAAGCGATGAACGACTTAATCATATCGTTTACACGATTAGGATCAATATAAGTAAATAAGGGATGTGATGCTCTATAGGTATCCCAAAGGGAAAACGTACTGTAGTTGGTCCAGCCTTCGGCCTGATGTACCTTCCGATCTGCCCCCATATAAGCACCATCAACATCACTGAAAATTGTTGGCGCCAGCATCGAATGATATAGTGCTGTATAGAACTTAACCTGCTCCTCTTTGTCTTTGGTTTCGATGGCGACCCTACCCAATTCACTGTTCCAATTTTGCTCTGCCTCTTTCAAATAATAGTCAAAATCATCTTTAGGAACTTCCGCTTTCAAATTTTTGGAAGCACCTTCCATGCTTACCCCCGAAAGTGCTGTACTGAGTGTTACTTGTTCTCCTTCGGCAGTTTTAAAATCAAATCGGGCTTTATAGGCTGTACCAATTCGCGTTGCCTTCTTCGCTGTTGTATCGGCACTTGATAATATTACGGTGCTATCGATATGAACAGCTGTAAAAGGTTTGGAAAAACGAGTTTCAAAATAGACACGTTGCCCTCTGGCCCAGCCTTCAGAAAAACGATAGCCACGAATAGTCACAGAATCTACCACTTCGATCCGCGAATCTGTAGTCGCATCCCAGTTCATTGCTTTCTTTAAATCTAAAAATACGGCAGATTCCGCCTTTGGAAAAGTATAGCGTTGAATACCACAACGTGCTGTTGCCGTCAGCTCTACATTGATATCATAATCAACCAGTTTTACCTGATAATATCCTGCATGTGCCTTTTCGTCTTTGTGGGAAAACTTGGAATGTATACCAAGAGGAGCTTCCGCTTCATGATAGGGCAATGTCACCGGCATGAAAGATATATCGTATAAGTCACCCGCCCCGGTACCGCTTAAATGTGTATGGCTAAAGCCAGAAATTGTACTGTCGGGATAAAAGTATCCAGAAATACGGTCCCAGCCAGGCAGCCCATTATCTGGACTTAGCTGTACCATCCCAAAGGGGGATTGTGCGCCTGGATATGTATTTCCGGTAAAGTCCGTTCCGATAAAAGGATTTACATACGTTGCATAATAACTTTCATCGGAGCTTTTTAGCGAAGCACAACCAATTAAAGACAATAGGCCTGCACAGACCGCATAATTAATATATTTCATTGTGTAGATCAGTTTTCAATTTAGTTTGCTTATTTATCTATTTCCAGTAACAATTAGAATATCCTTGCTATTGACTAAAGTCTGGTGACTGATTTTAAATCCATTGAATGGTTTTCCGTCGATAACGATCTTTTTGATATATTCACCATTCCCTTCTTTTTGGCGTCTTATGGTTACTTTATCGGCATTTGGATAGTATTTCTTATCGAGCTGAATAGTTACTTTATCAAATACCGGGGTTACAACTGTATAATCTGGTCTACCCGGACAAAAAGGATAAATCCCGATCATGTTCATGAGTGCCCATGTAGACATCGTCCCCGTGTCATCATTACCAGGTATACCGCCGGGGCTGTTGGTAAAATGTTTTTCCAGTATTTCTTTCACCAACTTTTGAGTGCGCCATTCTTCGCCTTTAATTTCTGAAAACACATGTGGATACAGCATATCCGGTTCGTTTGTCACATCAAAATATCCCTTATCAAACGTTGCCTGAAGCCG
The DNA here is from genome assembly GCA_031286695.1 of Sphingobacterium sp. Lineage (GTDB taxonomy): Bacteria > Bacteroidota > Bacteroidia > Sphingobacteriales > Sphingobacteriaceae > Sphingobacterium. Next base: position 989,088 of record JAITTY010000005.1, read on the forward strand.
ATCTACAAATTTTTGCTTTCCGCCCATCAATTTCACCAAACCAGGAATATCAAATGGAATTGCAAAACTGTAATTCCAGGCATTACCTTCATGGAAACCATGATTAGGTTCAAAATTAGCTCCCATCAATGGATTAAATGGGCTCAAAAATTCTCCATTCGGAAGAATGGGCCTAAAAGTTCCATATTCTGACGAATAATAATGTTTGTACCCCTGCGCCCGCTTACCAAAAAGCTGTGCATCTTTGTTTTTCCCCAAAGAAGTAGCCAACTGAGCTAAATTCCAGTCCGCAACATAATATTCTATCGCATGCGATACTGAATTATCAAATGAATCGCGCAACGGTACATACCCGTACTTCACGTAATCCGCATTGTCGGGCCTGATTTTATTTGTTGAATCAGTTGTAGTAGCAGATTTCAAAAAGGCTTCATAAGCGGTATTGATATCAAAATCCCGAATGCCTTTCATCCATGCATCAACAATCACAGGAACTGCAGGATCACCATCCATCGTATAGCTTTCTCGGCTATACAATTCCCATTTCGGCATCCAGCCGTTTTCTTTATAAATATCGATCATGGAACGTATCATACCAACCTGCTTATCGGGATAAACCAAAGACATGAGCGGCTGTACATTTCTATAGGTATCCCACAGTGAAAACACTGTATAACGATTGTGATCTGCTACAAGAGTCTTCCGGCTTTCCATTGCGGGATACTCGCCATTCACGTCCTGTAAAACATTGGGATGAATCATGGCATGGTATAGTGCTGTATAAAACACTGTTTTCTGGTCTTCCGTTCCACCCTCTACCTGTATCTTCGACAAGGCATTATTCCATTGTAAAGAAGCTTGCTGATGCGTTTTCTCAAATCCGAAATCAGCCTGCTCGGCGTCTAGATTTTTACGGGCATTATCGACACTCACAAACGACACGGCAAGCTGAACTTCCAAACTTTCATTTTCTTGAACATCAAAGCTAAAAAATGCGCCAAGATCATCACCAGAAAGTTGATCTGTATAATCTGTAAAAATCTTATATTTTCCAGCATCCTTATTCCAGTCATTTTCCCATTTTTCTCCGGCACGCTGGAATTTCCAGTAACCTCTTTTTGTGGGCTTTTTATTGACACGCATGACAAAGAAAATTGGGTAAACAGCCTGATTATTGCTATAACAGAAAGAGCCCAACAACTTAGATCCTTCTATTTCGGTATCACTCACATAACGAACTGTCGCTCCCGTTTCATTTGTTAAACCCTCGCCCAAATTGAGCAGGATATTTGCCTGTCCTTTTGGAAAAGTGAATTTCGATACGCCTACACGTGCTGTGGCTGAAACTTCCGTTTTAATGCCATATTTCTTTAATACATTGCTATAATACCCCGGATGGGCAACCTCTTGGGTATAGGTACTACCATATTGATGATAATCAACCTCCAGTTTTCCTGAGGTTGGCATCAACAACAAACTTCCCATATCTGGACATCCTACACCACTTAAATTGACATGCGAGAAACCTGTAAAATAGCTATTACTATGTTCATAGGGAGTTGACCACCATCTTGCATCCTTATCAAATGCGTTAAGTGATGATCCCATTACATTAAATGGGGAAACATTCATCAAACCGTTGGGAAGCTGAGCTCCCGGGTTGGTTGTTCCATAATTGCTGGTACCGATAAACGGATTGACATAGTCGGTAGGAAGCTTTTGGGCAGAAACGTTCTCCCAAAGAAATAATCCTAAAAGTAAAAAACGAATAAATTTGATCATATAATCTTGATAGACGACATTGTTAATTGCTTTCATTCAAGCAAACACCATAGGCCGCGCATTTTAGCGTGTACCTACAATAGTACAGATAATCGTAAATATTTACAAATATTACCAGCGGTTATATCGATGATTTTACGTTTGTTAATAGGATTTAGCAAAACTAAAAACGTCAAGCAAGGCAATTCATTTCAATCAAGTCAATAATAACAAAAACCTGAAGCGGGGAACTTCAGGTTTTTACTAACTAACCAATTATTAACCTAAATTATGAAACTATCTCTATAACGCTGGGCGAAGGGGTTTGTTGTAACAGCTCGGTTGGTTTAACCAAACTTTAACAAATTATGGTTATACCTCGTCCTTCCTATACAAATTAAGTCAAGCTGAACTCTTCAATGAAAGATTTTTACTTATTGAAACAATCCCCATTGTTTATTGGGCACCGGCCCCATTTCTAAAACAAGCTCTCCCCCTTTTAAAAGTTCAGAGGCATCAAAGTAAAAGGTGTTTAAAGGTTTTCCATTTAATGTCGCACGTTGTATATACATATTTTTCTTACTTGCATTTTTCGCTTTGATCGTAAACTGTTCACCCCTTCCATATTGACTACCCAATTTAATCTTGACCTCTTCAAAAAGTGGACTGCCTATTTCATAAATCGGTTTTACCCTTGTTCCACCATCGATCTGAAATAAACCAATCGCATTCATGATATACCAAGCGCTCATTTGCCCTTGGTCTTCATCCCCTAGGTAGGCATTTGAAATCCCCTGTCCATAATAGCGCGCACCAATGGAACGGCTCCATTTCTGTGTCAACCAAGGTTTATTTAACCAATTAAAAATATAGGCGAAATGCATCGACTGCTGATTTCCCTGAACGACAGGATAATCCCAATATTGATCATTAGGGCCATTATAGCGCCATTTCTCGCTCTCCGGAAAACCCCATTCTAATCGTTTTAAGAATACATCCTGTCCGATCATTTTTGCTAGTTCAGGAATATCCTGTGGCACGAAAAATGTCAATTGCCAAGCATTTCCTTCCACATAATGGTGATTAGCCCCAGACTTGAAAGGATCAAAATCTTTATACCATTCTCCTTTGGCATCTTTCATCCGGGCATAGCCGCTATTGACATCGATTGCATTTTTCCACCAGGCTCCACGGTCATTAAAATACTTATACTCCTGCTCTTTTCCTAACGATTTTGCGAACTGACCAACAGTCCAGTCGTCAAAACTATATTCCATCGAATTTGAAAATCGGCCCAAATCATAAGGAACATACTTGTACTTTAAATAAGCATCCAGATCCCTGTTACCCGCGAAACCGCCTTCAAATTTCAATGGGCTCGTTGTTTGCATTTTTTTTACGGCTTCGAATGCTTTTTCAACGTCATAATCTCTAATTCCCATCTGATAGGCCCCGACGATCAACGGTATTTCATGCTCTGCAACCATTACGGGTATATACTCCATGCCAGCCGGCCCTTTAGCCAACCAGCCATTCGCCTCATACATTGCAAGCTGCGATCGGACCCATTTATTGGACCATTCGGGTGTAACCAGATTCCAAAATTGATTTAAATTCCAAAAGGTATTCCAGAATGCATCACAACCTAAAGCGAGATCTCCTTTATGGGGTAACCTTTGTATCGCTTCGTCTGAAGATCTCCATTCTCCATTGACATCGCTGAATGTATTTCGGCTTGCCAAAGTGCGGTACATATTGGTATAGAACTTCTCTTTTTCTAGATAGTCTGAGGATTTTATTTCCAACCGACTTAACAATTCATCCCACACTTTATGCTGATTTGCGACGACCCGGTCAATCGACCATCCAAACGGGTCTGCCAATTCGGTCTTCAGATTCTCTTCAGCGTTGGCTAAGCTCACATAGGAAATCCCAGTGCGCAGCTGCACCGCTTTATCTCTGTGAACATCAAATTCTACATACATCCCTGCAAATTGAGCGCTATCAGCAACCAAATCAGCTCGTTCTGCCACCTTATCATTATGCCATGTGCCATAGTTGATGATAGGTTTATCAAACTCCATGACAAAGTATACGATATAATCCTGTTTTGCATCGGTAGACCAAACGTTTTCAGACAATTGATTACTGTATCCTACAATCTTGTAATCAGAAACCTTTTTGAGGGAAAGATCTTTAATTTTATAATCGTATTCTCCGTTTACCTTAAGATCAATCATAATACGTCCTGTATCCGACTTATGGTAGGTATACTGCTGAAAACTAGAACGTGTTCCCGCGGTTAATTTTACATCGATATCGTGATCAAGAAGATGTACAGCATAATAACCCAATGGAGCCTTTTCGCTGGTTTTATCTATTGCAGATCGATACCCTGAATGTGAACTATACTGATCGCCGACCCTTGTTTTCAATTGACCAGCAGTAGGAAATGTTCCCAATCCCGCCATGGTCCATTCGTGAATATGACTAAACGTACCAATAGATTCAATGGATGGTTCATAGCCCGCCTGCCAGCCAATATTTTGGTTGTCTGGACTTATCTTTACCATTCCAAAGGGCATCCATGGTCCTGGCGCTATCATCCATCTGGAATGCGCCGAACCAATCATTGTGTTCACATAATCTGAAACGCCCCCCAATCTCTTGGGCCCTCGCACGATTGCTGACGATTGTATTAATCGTCCATTACTATAAATTTCATACTTGCTTACGACATTCTTAGCGGTATAAGGCATCGGTATTTCAAGTTTCGCTGCACCTTTTTCAAGCGCTTTCTCATAAATCTTCTTTCCATCTAAGACTACTTTCAGCTTTTCGTCATCTCTCAGCTTCAAAAGATCAACCAGCATATGCTGAACAGGTTTTCCTCCGCTCAGAATTTCAAAATCAGATTGTTGTACATTTTTAACGATTGTAGTACAATCAGAAATCAACTTAACACTCTGTGGACCAATTAATTTAAATGAATCAAATTCAACCCAACCGCCCTTTATGACAGTTATAGTAATCTGATTACCTCCTTTTCTGATGAGATTGGCAGACAATGGTATGCTGATAGTCGAATTTCCAGATTTTGACGTATTATTTAGGGGTTCACCATTTCCTGTTCCCCGTTTTACTTCAAAGTTATAAGGTTTACCATTGATTGAGATCTGTAGTGTTGGACTATTTTTAGGATCACTATTTGCCAATTTAACCTGGAGTGTGCATTGACTATCTTCTATACCGCCATTTAACACGTAGTATAGATTTAAAAAATGTGTTCTCAGACCAGAGGTCCCTCCGGTCCCACCCCATTCATTAGCAGGGCCAGGCAATACATAGGGTAAATCATTTGCTAACGTAGATTGACCGATGATAAACGCATTGTCTTCATAACCAAAATCATGTTCCAAAAATTTCTTATATTCATTTGGGGCCAAAGCAAATTCACCACTTGAACCGTCCGAATTTCCCAATTGCCAAATTGCATGCCCCTGTCCTAAGGCAGACTGTCCACACATAAATAACAGTCCAGCTGCAAAAGAAAGTGAGAAACGTAATTTCATAAGTATCAGATTTATAATTTTTAATTCCATCAGTTGCTTTTCTCATAAACTGCACAAAAACTCATAACAAGCATCACATTGTACATACATTATGTATTTGACAAAACACTTAAAAGCAAAACATTAAGCACAATATTACTATAAAAAAAACAAATATCAAATGAATATACGCAAAATGTATATACATATAAAGAAACCAAACGAATTGACACGAAACCTCGGAAAATGAAAGATTTTGATTTACAGGTGAGAAAGCTTGGAAAATTTATAATTTACTCGATGTTAAACCTCTTGAACACCTTACCCGATTGTAGGGACGAACAACTTCAATCTACAAAAATTTTTATACGGACTACTCATTGGAAACCTGGCGTCGAGATAAACGAACAAATTGAAAAAAATCCCCGAACGTCATCATCTCAGGGTTAAAACTTATCAAAAAATCAGGCAAAGCAATAATTACTATTGGCTATTTGGATCCAATAAGTTATATTTATACAATTATTTGCTTTAAAACCTTAAAGATAATAGTATTATCTTTTGTATTATCATTATAAACAATATTCTACCCATTTGTGTAGAAACTTATTTGATTGCTGGATAGAGATTTAATATTTTGAACAGGTATAGATATTACTTTGACGATGATTACAAAGTAAGGATAGGAATGTAAGAAGGCCTATTTCTAGCGTATAAATTGAGATTACGCCCTTATTTTTGTAACTTGCACGCCAGGACAACATCGATTTTACGTGGTATTCAAAAGCGATTACGGATCATCTTTGTAATTTACACTATGAAAATTAAGATTGAAGATTTTTTCAAGCCGGTACAAGTTAAAGACGACTTTAGCAAAGATGATTATGAGATTGTCGAAGCCTTTATTAATTTCGCTAAATCCTTAAGCAGATTAACCTATCAAAGTATATATTTAATTGATTATTCAAAGAAAAGCTTTCTATTTGTTTCTGATAATCCAATTTTTTTATGTGGCAGCACACCTACTGAAGTAATGCGAGAAGGTTATTATCATTATGTTAATAATGTCCCTGAGAGCGATTTACATTTACTAAAAAAGATAAACGATGTTGGTTTTGACTTTTTCGGGAATTTGGTTGCCGAAGATCGCTTAAAATTCTCTATATCTTATGATTTTCATTTAAAACAACCCGGTAATAAGCCACTTTTAGTGAACCATAAACTCAAGCCCCTGCTGTTGGATAAGTTTTCCAATCCTTGGATCGCGCTCTGCCTGGTTTCGATGTCCTCGCATGCAAACTCGGGAAACATTCGATTTAAATCTGATGAAGATGGAAAACAATTTGAATATGACCTTGATAAAGATATTTGGGTAGAAACTCCCCGTATTAAATTGAAACCCCGCGAAAAGGATATTCTTCTCTTTTCGGCACAAGGTCTTACGATGGATCAAATAGCAGATCGGTTATATGTATCAATTGATACAGTGAAATTTCATAAAAAACAGATATTTTCAAAGCTAAAAGTCAAAAGCATAACAGAAGCCACAGCATTGGCCATTGAGTTATCTCTTTTTTGATGTTTGCTATACACTATTTTTTGAACATAACAACATTTGGTTAGACATCTCAACAAATTTTTGGATATCCACATTATTTCCTATGCTAAATTGAGAATACTTATTCTTCTCTACAAAAGTTTTCAGCCATTCCGATTTAATATAGATTGGTAAGGTCTCAGAATATAAGTAAATAATCGGATCTCCAAGCTGATAAGATTCAATTTCCAATTTCCGAAGTGTATTCACAACTTTCCGGTCACATTCGGCTATGACTAATCCACTGCCAAGGCTATATGGGCCATAAAAAGCATCAAAAAGCATCTTTTTCAGGATATTGATTCGATTACCTACTATCTTTCCAGAAATAACAAACCTTCCGATATGCCAAAAATTAGTTACTTGTGGAATTAACAAGCTTTCTGTTTCGATATCAAATAATTTCTGAATCGGCAAACTTGTCTCCTTATCCCAAAATGTAATTCTAATAGATGCCTGAATACCGTTATCAAGCTTACTTCGAAGGACATAATAAATGGAACGATCAAAAAAAGTATGATCCTCTCCTATTAATGACTCAAAATCAAACTTATATTCCTCTTCGGAATAACTATCCAGTTTGTAATGCTCCTGAGTCGTTACTAAATAAAAATGAATAAGTTCAGGAAGTTCGTTTTTATTAAGCTTGGTAAAATAATAATTTTCAGGCGTCCAGTTCATGCAAATGTTATTCGATATGCAATTATAAAAATAAAGACTTTTCGTTTAAATTCCCACAGCAACAAATTTACTACACAAAAGTGTAATGGAACGAATATTTTTTTCAATTATATTAAGTTCAGCTCATCATTGATAAATAATAGGAATCCGGAAAGAATTTTACAGGTTTTGCTGTTGCCAAATTGAACACGGTGTGACTGACCATTCCCGACAACAGATATAAACCTAGCGACAGCTGCGGCGGTGGAGACGTCAATGCTATTTTACCATATTCTGCCAAAAATTCCTCAAACCATTTCGTATCGATATCTTTTGCCTTTAAGCTATCCACAATAAATTTACCGACATTTAATTCAAATGTCTGGTGTGCCTTTTCCAACGACTGCAGATTAAGGCCTTCGGGAGGAAGAACAGTTAAAAATCCCGCCCAACCTAAATTATAAGGATGTACTACTGGTATATTTCTTTTGGCCATATATTGGTCAAAAACAAAAGGGATATCGGAAGAAAAATCCAGTGCATTAATGGCAACCCTATGATTGAGATCGATATCATACAAGTTGTCCTTATCAATAAATTCAGGAAATACTGTTATATTGGCTTCTGGATTAATTGCATGCAAACGATCACGCAAGGCTATTGCTTTCTTGACACCAATATCCTTGTTTGTATAATTTTGACGGTTTAGGTTTGTCAATTCAACAATATCTCCATCAGCAATTGTCAAATTTTCGAAACCCATCCGCAATAAGCATTCTGCGATATAACTCCCTATTCCACATCCCCCTATCAATACGGGAAAATCTTTTATACGTTGTTGCTCCTCTTCTTTAATATGTATGTTGTTCCGAATATACCTCAAATCCATAGCTAATATTTCAATAATTTTGTATCACATAAAGATAGAATTATAATTTATAATATTATTATTAAAGAAATTGCTAAGCAATTTTTTCTGATAGCCCAATTCCAACTTGTTTAAGTTTTTCCTTATTTTCAAATAAAAATTACTGAGAATGAAAGGTAAAATGAATATCTTTAATAAAATCAACTTATAAAAATGGACAATACAAGAATATACCGCATGTCATTTGCTGGTGTGTATCCGCTTTATATACAAAAGGCTGAAAGAAAAGGACGCACCAAAGAGGAGGTCGACGAAATTATATGCTGGCTAACCGGTTATAGTCCTGCATCGCTACAGCAGTTAATTGACAATAAAGTTGACTTTGAACATTTCTTTAAACAAGCTCCAGGTTTAAACCCGAATGTTTCGAAAATCAAGGGAGTCATCTGTGGCTATCGCATTGAGGATATTGAAGACCCGCTTGTTCAAAAAGTTCGTTATCTCGATAAGCTGATCGATGAACTGGCCAAGGGTAAATCAATGGAAAAAATTTTAAGAAAATAAATGCTGTTACAATTTTTATATGGCGCGTAATCTTATTATTCCAGCGCATAGATAGCACCATCTGCGGAACCAAAATAAAGACACTTGTCTTCGATCCATATTGTTGAAAAGACACTTCCCATCTGCAAATAATCTGCAAACAAACGAGTAATATCGTCCTCATATTTTTGTTGCAAATCGGCACGAAGTACACCTTTATCATTGAAAAACAGCCGCTTTTTCTTGCTACTTGATTCGGTTTGAAAAATAGGTGAAACCTCACCATTTTTTATGTTCAATCTATAAATTACACCATCCAATGTCCCGAAAAAAGCTTCATTACCAGCAATCGAAGCACTGCTAAATGTGTTTAAAGGCACCTTGGGTTCGGCCAATTTCACTCCGTCCATTTTATTTAAAACAAGTATACTATAGGAATCCGACATGGTTACAACAAGTCTTTTGTCAAAAACACTTGGTATACTTGTCCAGCTTCCCGGTTGATGGTAAACCCAAACACCGCTACCGTTGTTCGCATTAAGCGCATAAACGTTAAAGTCCCGGGCTCCAAAATAGACTGTACTATCAGCAAGCACTGCGTGAAACTGAATCTCACCTTTAGGAAAATAACGTTCACCGACAGTTTTAAATTTCCATTGTAAAGTACCGTCTTTTTTTAAACAGTAGAAAGAGCCATCAAAACTACCGATGTAAACATTTTCTGGTGTCAATGTGGGAGCTGCATGTACAATTCCTCCCGTCAAGAATTTCCAAACGAGTTTTCCAGATTTAGCATCGACGGCATAGATATGGTAATCTCCAGATCCAAAATACACAACACCATCTGCAACGGCTGGGGATGAATGAAAATAATCCCAAACATCATAACTCTTCTCTCCATTGGTTGAAAATCGCCACAATTCTCGTCCTGTATCGACATCTAGTGCATACAAGTATCCGTCAGCACTTAAAAAATATACGATTGAAGCTTCAACAGCAACAGTCGATCGAATCTCACCGCCCGTTTTATACTTCCATAATATATTGCCGCTCGTTTTATTTAAAGCATAAAGATTACTGTCACAAGATCCTATAAAGACGATATCGCCACAAATGACTGGCGAAGAAAAGAGCTTTCCCTTAGTCTGGAATTTCCATTTCAACAAAGGTTTTGAACTGATAGCGGAAAAAGATGTATTATTTTGGCGGTCTAGGACCCGAGCAAGATGCTGTCCCCGTAATGGAAAAAGACCTCCTACAACAAAAAGTAGGATAATAATCGGACGCCAATCATATTTCAATCCAAGCATCGGTGTATTTTATTTAGAATGATAGGTTATTCTTTAGCACTATAAAATAGCTATGCTATTCATTATTTTCTCTTAGAGATTATGTAGACATTGTATTAGGGATAGATAAGGTATTTCTTTCTCATCTTTTTATAATTACTTAGCCCTGGCTCCCAGGTTTTTCGGATCTCTTCTTCTGAATTACCAGCTTCGATTTGTTTACGAAATAAACCTACCCCCACGAGCTTTTCGATACTTCCAATCTGTTTCGAAAATGACTGATCAAAAAACTTGTCTTTTTCCGGAGAATTTCGATAAAGCTCGATAATCCACGATAAGTTTAATTTTTTACTAGCGACAAGCTTTTGCAGATCGTATTTACGCAAATCTATTCCGTAGCATTCTTCATTCATGAAAAGCGGTGATTCACTCATGCCTTTTTTACTGACAGGAACAAATGAAAAATCATATATGCCCTTGTAAATTGGGCTACCAATTATAACAAAAGGATAATCTGTCCCTCTGCCATGATTTACTTTTACACCTTCAAAAAGGCAGGTACTTGGATACAATAGGATACTTTGTTCGGTGTTTAGATTGGGGGAAGGGTTAACCGGCAGCTTATAGAGCATATTATGGTCATAATCTGCTACAGGAATAATCTTCAATTTACATTTCTTTTCGGTAGCCATCCAACCTTCTCCATTAATCATCTGTGCAAATTCGGCTGTCGTCATCCCGTGTGCAATAGGGATAGGGAATTGCCCGATACCTGACTTATATTCCATATCCAAAATAGGTCCATCGATCAGGTAAGCATTCGGATTCGGTCGATCTAAAATCAGGAGTTCCTTATCATTTTCAGCACAGGCTTCCATAATATCCCGTAGTGTATTAATATTGGTATAAAATCTTACACCCATATCCTGCACGTCATAGATAAGCAGATCGATATCTTTTAGATCTTGAGCTGATGGTTTTTTCTTGTTTCCATACAAGGACACGATAGGAATTTTAGTTATCGGATCGATCTCATCCCCTACTTCGGTTCCATTGCTGGCATTCCCCCGAAAACCATGTTCAGGGCCAAAGATCCGAACAATTTGGACACCTCGAGCAATTAAACTATCAACGAGGTGTCGACCTTTAATAATCGTAGATGGATTGCCCAATAGCGCAACACGTTTATTCATTAAATAAGGAACATAACGCTCAGTTTGTTCCGCTCCAGTTTGTATACGATCATTGCAATAATTTAGCGAAGTTTGTGCAGTCGCATTATTGAAAAGGAATAGAGTTAATATAAAAATGAGCACCGATTTCATATCCATTTGGTTTATAATTATAAAATATAGCCGCTGAGCATCAAGCTATTTCGATTGCAGAAAACTAAACTAAGAATAAAGCTCTATTTTAGCAAATCATTTGTTAAAATTGATAAACAAGTTTTATCCCACTAACTTTGGAGTATTATTGGGAAGCATGATTTACACATGAAACAATAGATGACATTCAAAAGCTGTGGCATACTAAATTTTTATAAGAATAATTGACAATGGAAAAGCAGGTAAATGCGGGTGAATTTGTAGATCGTTTTATGACAGGTAGTTTGGAGCATCTGCGCTACCAGCAATCGCCGATCAAGATATTTCAGCTCAGTGAGATCGCCCCTTACATTAAATTCCCTACTCCGCCTATTTTCTTGGGCTATAACCTCCTCGTCCATATAACTGAAGGTTATTTTAAACATCAGATCGGAGCCAAAGAATATGTCGTTCAGGCTCCGGCAATTCTTATCAGCAATTATGGTAATATCTCAACAATAAAGTCTGTCGATAAATCTTCGAAAGGACATTGTGTCTTGATCAACGACAATGCGATGACGTCCATATTCAGGGAACAGGAGATTTTGAATATCTTTAACATCTCCCCCCTACTTAACTTAACTGCCCAAGATAGCAGGGATCTTCAGGAACTATTTAGATTACTTTATGATGAACTGCTTTCGGAATTACCTTACCGAGAACTTTTTGAAAATTTATTAAAATCGGCAATTTTAAAAATCATCAAACTTTCTTCCTCCAATCAAGCCCTTAATCGGAGGCAGGAAATTGCAATGATGTTCAAACAACTCGTGCACAAAAACTTCAAAAAGCAAAAAAACATTGCATTTTACGCGGACAAACTCGCGGTATCTACAAACTATCTTAATCGTTGTGTATTTTCGGTGTTCAAAAAATCTTCCAAAGAACTCATTCTTGAAGTTCTGATTATGCATAGTCAATTTCTATTGTTTGAATCCACTAAAAGCATTGCAGATATCTGTTATGAATTGGATTTTTCTGACCCTTCTTACTTCTCGCGACTTTTCAAAAAGATCGTCGGTGTTTCTCCTACTTCTTATCGAAACAGAGCAACTTAAATTTTCAACATGCACGATTTGTCCTATCTTTTATACTGAAGTACACAAGAAAATCAAATTGATTGCAGTTATTTTTGTGTAAGTCATTGAAGTAAAAGAGAATTTCAGTTTGGTAGCACTCTTTATTCTCGATGTTTCGATTTACATTGTTCCATCATTTAATTACATATTTAAAGATGCTTAAGGTTTCAGAACACAACAATATAACCCAAGATTTCGATTTGTTTATTGCGAATTTCAAAACTAGGCTATCAAGCTTATTTAATAAGGAGTACGATTACAACTCGCTCAGTTTAATGCGTGGGCTTCCGCCTGAGTTTTTAACAGAGATCATGAAAATGCAACCCTTGTCAGTTGCTATCCCCGAGCACCACGGTGGTCGAGGTCTTCATGTAAAAGAATGTTTGGGTGTACTTGCAGCCGCTTCTTATGAGTCACTTTCCCTGTCTCTAATCTTCGGTATTAATATTGCTTTATTTTTGGAACCTTTTGCCAAATATGGCAATACACTACTTCAGGAGAAGATATTCCAGCAGTTTCTGGAAAATCAAGCCATGGGAGGACTAATGATTACGGAACAGGCTTACGGCAGTGACGCACTCAATATGCGAACATCTTACGAACAAAAAGATGATAAGTATTTTATAAAGGGTGAAAAACATTGGCAGGGTCTTACCGGCGCGGCAGATTTTTGGCTCGTGACAGCACGCAAGAAAAATGAAAACGGAGAACTGGTGCGGGATATAGATTTCTTTGTCACAGAGAACGCCGTCGAAGAACAAAAGATTGTTGTTACAAAGAAATACAATAGCCTTGGTCTCTATGCAATTCCTTATGGTGTGAACAACATAGATATCAACGTACCCACGGATCACAAACTAAATCCTGAAAGTACAGGAATTAAATTGATGTTAGATACCCTCCACCGCAGCAGATTGCAATTCCCTGGAATGGGTATGGGTTTTATAAAACGTATGTTGGATGAAGCCATGAAACATTGCTCAGAACGCCGTGTAGCGGGCATTAGTTTAAATGAATTAGACTCAGTTAAGTTCCAGTTATCGCGCATACAGGCTGCATTTACATTGTGTTCCGCAATGTGTTCATACAGCGTCTCGATTAGTTCCATCAATAATGACCTTTCCGCTCATGGTGTAGATGCCAATAGTGTGAAAGCTTTTGTAACAGACTTAATGCACGAAGCCGCGCAAATATGTGTGCAATTATCAGGTGCAAATGGCTATAGATTGGATCATGTTGCAGGCCGTGGCCTCATTGACAGCAGACCTTTCCAAATATTCGAAGGATCAAATGAGATGCTTTATTCGCAAGTGGCTGAAGCTATCGGCAAACTTATGCGTAAAACTAAAGAAAGTAACTTATTGTCTTTCTTAAAAAAATATAGCGGAACTGAATTCGCTGCGCCATTTTTCTCATCAATCTTAAATTTTGATTTTCCGCTACAGCCTAAGCAACGCGAACTGGTTACACTTGGAAAAATAATAGCTCGTGTGATTTGTTTCCAATATGTTTTACAAATTAACAATGCTGGATTCAATGATAAGATGACAGAAATAACACGTCAACACGTGAGTATGGATATTTATATGTTGGTTGGCCAATTATCAAATAATAATAATGCCGAACCACTCATGAACTATGACGAGAACACGGATTGGATGAAGTTCACTTCTTAATCAAGAGTTGTGCTAACGAAGTCAACCGTTTTTAGCACGGTGAAATAAAATGCATGAAGCCATTTCCTAAGAAGTGGCTTCATGCATTATATCGCTGAAATATCCCATTCCCATACACTATGGTAATGCCCGATTGCTTCGGTATAGGCTATAAATTCACGATAGAAAGGATGTGAAGCGATTGTGGCACTGTCGCCTATTACAACCAGTTTTTTCTTCGCTCTAGTCATTGCAACATTCATCCGGCGAACATCAGACAAAAAGCCAATCTGCTGTTCAGCGTTACTTCTCGTCAAACTGATATAGATAATATCCTTCTCCTGTCCTTGAAAACTGTCTATTGTCTGTATTTTAATCAAGTCATTAAAAGGTCGCAGCTCGTCTTCCCCATCCAATACCTCCTTCAATAAAGTAGCCTGTTTCCGATAAGGTGCAATCACGCCGATGCTCAGGCTTTCATCGATGCTCAAGGAAGCTGTCCAAGAACCAATATGGGCGCTCAGATGAGATTTAATAAAATGTGCTTCTCCAATATTGCAGATTGCACCGTCACTTTCCGTTTCTTCAAATCCCGCTCCTGCTGTATCAATAAATAAGACAGGCTCGGCATCTCCTGCTAAGTTCCACTGTGCGACTGCACTATCGGCTCTCAACAAACCGTTATATAAGGCTGTGGAAGGATATTGCATAATTTGTTCGTTCATTCGATATTGCACATCTAACAAAGAAACTAATTGCGGATTATGGTCTACCAATTTTTCGAACAATGTATGGCTCAGCCCATGGTTAGATATCTTAATGG
Organism: Sphingobacterium sp.; assembly: GCA_031286695.1. Lineage (GTDB taxonomy): Bacteria > Bacteroidota > Bacteroidia > Sphingobacteriales > Sphingobacteriaceae > Sphingobacterium. Next base: position 1,004,278 of record JAITTY010000005.1, read on the forward strand.
ATTTTACCGTAGGTGGCAATTGATTGTGATCGCCTGCTAAAACAAGACGATGTGCTTTTAATATCGGGATCCAGCAAGCTGGTTCCAGTGCTTGTGCAGCCTCATCTATAATGACTGTTTCATAACTACGATTTCGTATAACCTCATGATTCGAACCTACCAAGGTTGCAGTAATGACTTCTGCTTTGTCCAAAACATCGCCAGTGATAAAATCTTGAATCTGATCGACCTCCTTCCGGATCCGGTGAGCTTCATCAAACAATGCTTTTCTTTGCTCCCGCTCTGCCTTTCCAAAATTACGTTTATATTTTTGAGCCATCTCTGTATAGGCACGCACTTGCTTTTGAAGTGTTTTAATATCCTTATTTGCAGGATGTCGATCAATCTTTGCATCGAGTGTCAATTCCTGAAGATGCTCGGAAACTTTTACAGGATTACCTATTCTTGTTACCCTGACTCCAGCAGCGTCCAAACGCTCGGTCAACAGATCAACAGCGGTGTTGCTAGGCGCAACAACTAACAGCTGTTTGCTGCGCTGTTTTAACAATGCCTTCACTGCCTGTATCAATGTTGTTGTTTTTCCTGTCCCCGGCGGCCCATGCAAAAGAGCCACAGTACTTGCTTCCAATATCTGTTGAACTGCTTTATTCTGACTGACATTCAAGTTGGGATGTACAAAGAACTCCTCATTGGATTCAATTGGAATCCGTTCCTCTCCGATCAGCCTTCTCACGAAACCTCCCTGCTTTGTATCTTTACTCAATTCCTTGCCTTTCTCCAGCGCATTGAACATCTCCCGATAAGAATACTCATCAAATAATAAATCAATACCAAGCTTCCCTCTCCGACTCCATTCAGGCAGTTCATCCACACGAAATGAGATTCGCATCCCATCCCTACCTATGGCGGATATGATACCATCTATTCGGTCCCTTTCGGGATCGTGATTTGAGAATAGGGAAACTGGCATACCGAAGCGGAACTTGTGATCGACGTCATAGTGATTGGTTCTGTTTAAACTAACAGACAAATAATCCCCTCTTCCAAGCTCAGTATCTATTATCTGAATCGGAAACCAAGTAACACCTTGCATCCGTCGTTCATTCAAGCTACTTTTCAATAACAAAGTCTCATGCTGTAATCTATCAAATTGTTGTTCTTCACGTAATAAAGTGATAAGTTTGTCGAAATAATTCATACTTGGATATCCATATTGCTCCAGCGCAAAGTAACTGTTTTTTCCTTTACTTGAATCATTTGGGGTTTCATATTTATTTGCTATAATTGAACAACAAAGCATTTACGATCGAAACATTTACAAAAACAATAATTAGATGAGCGAAATATTCCTACACGACAACGAACAGCAATGGACAGACTTGGGTGAAGGCGTCATGCGAAAGATACTCGTTTTTAATGAGGAGCTCATGCTCATGAAAGTTCGATTTGAAAAAGGAGCTATCGGTGCACTTCATCAACATCCACATACGCAAATTTCTTATGTCAGCGCTGGAAAATTCAGATACCATATTGATGGTGTTGACAGCATCTTGACGGCAGGAGATTCGTGTATCATTTATTCAAATCTGATTCATGGATGTGAATGTCTTGAGGAAGGAGAACTGATCGATTCGTTTAGTCCTTATCGTGAAGATTTTGTGCAGTCGACATAAAAATATTTTAATCAAACGTTGAAGAAGCAATATTCATTTCGTTCCAACGTTAATGCAATAACATTAAAAAAAATATGATTTCACTTCTTTCAGCTAGTATCCGTGGTCTCCTTGTTAGTTTTTGCTTGAGCACTGGTTTTCTATGTCTTTCTCCAGCAGTACAGGCGCAGGAGAAACCTCTTTTAATAGAGAAAATTAATTCGAAACTATATCTATACACGACCTTTAATACCTTTGACGGCACCAAATATGCAGCAAATGCCGTGTACTTAATCACGAAAAAAGGTGTTATCCTTTTTGACACCCCATGGGATTCTACCCAATACCAGCCCTTATTGGATAGTATCAAACAAAAACATAATTTACCTGTTATTGCTGTTTACGCAACACATTGGCACGAAGACCGTGCAGGTGGTTTTGCCTATTACAATCGCATTGGGATTCCCACCTACGCAACAAAAATGACGAATGATCTACTAAAGGCAAATCACAAAGCACAAGCCGCCCATCTTGTTGACATCAATAAAATCTACAAAATCGGTGGTCAATCTTTTGTTCTGAACTTTTTTGGTCCCGGACATTCCATGGACAACGTTGTTGTTTGGTTTCCCGAATATAAGATCCTGGACGGCGGCTGTTTTATAAAAAGCTCTGAAGCTCGAGACTTGGGGTTTACGGCCGACGGAGACGTAAAATCCTGGAAACCGTCCTTAGCGAGGTTGCTGACAAAATATCCCCAAATTAACATGGTGATTCCCGGACACGATGCCTGGAGAGATAAAGGTCAGATAAAACGAACAGAAGCGCTTCTAACAGAAAAACAATAATACATTTATCGAAGGAGCTTCAGTAACAGGTCTTCGCCGAGGCAAATTGGAACAGTCTATTAATAAAAGAAACATCGTATTCGTCAAACTCACTTGTTTTCAATAGGATAAAAAGATTTGCAAAGTATTTAGCTGGACAGGTTAAAATCGTTTATTAGCCTGCAATTAGGTTATCAAAAAACCGCTACTGGATAACAGTGTAGAAAAAACTGCATAAAAATAAAAAAGAAACTATGTTTTTCTAAAAAAGTACTATCTTAGCGACACCAAACAAAGCAGGGGGCATTAGCTCATTTGGCTAGAGCGCTTCGCTGGCAGCGAAGAGGTGATCAGTTCGAATCTGATATGCTCCACAAGAAAGGGGTTACTTTATTTAAGTAACCCCTTTCTTATTCTAATCAACCAATTTCTGCTGTAAATTTCTATTTATAAGAGTTTACTGATTTGGAAATTTTCCAGGTTCCGTTTTCTTTAACAAGCGTGATCAGATCCGTTTTAGCAAAACCGTCGAACTGCATGGTAACTTTCGCGATTGCATAATCGGGTAATTCTTCAACGATCTGGGTTGTTGTTTTGCAGTTCATCTTGATACCTTTTTGTTTTTTCAAAAACTCAATCATCTCAAGACGACTATGTTGCAAATCTTGTTTGCCACAAATTTTTTGGTTAAAATCAGCTGTAAAAAGCTTATCCAAATTAGCTACCTGACCTTCGGTCATTGCACCAACGTATTCATCAATGGCCAAATCAGCGGTAATTAAATTGCGTTCTTCGGGTTTAACAGAAGCCATTGAGCAAGTAGAGATTGCAATCATTGCTGCTGCTACAAATGTTTTTACTAAAGTTTTCATATCTTTTTCAATTTTATAATGTATTAGTATATTTTCTTATTTGATTGTCGCGCACCACCTAAATTTGTTGCGTACTTTTTTTATTTATTTTCTGATTCAAAATTAAGACAAGTCATATATTGATTTCATTACATTTAGATTAACATTACATTAAAATCGGTAAATGCTATTTTTTTCTAGGTGAATGAAATTTCCAATCAATTCGCTATATAGCCAAAACGTGACAGAAGGAATAAATTATTGGTTTGAATATTGCTATTCTGTTCAATTCCTATTAGATTGCATTCTTTCATGACACACTACGATAGAGCATATATTTTTCTTCTTAAACTGCCCATTCTGATGGTTTTAATCGTGCTTTGCGATACCTTATATGCGCAACGGCCCGTCAATGAGATAGAAATCACCCGGCATCTTGCTGATACAAGTAAACAAAGAGATCTTATTGACATTGGCAAAGAAATATTAAATATCAAACCACCGCAATCCGTTGATAGCACAGGAAAAAAAATCTATTTTTCTTTTTTACCCTTTTCAACCAATGTCCCCGGAGGTGGTCATGCTTTAATTACAAGTACAACTGCAGGATTTTATTTGGGCGATCGCTCGGATACCTATATGTCCAAAATGACATTTACGCCTTACACCAATTTTGGTAAGCGATTTGGACTCCCCATACGCTCCTACATCTGGTTAAAGGAGAATACGTGGGTGATTGATGGAGATATCCGACTACTAAAATATCCACACGAAACTTGGGGAATTGGTAAAGAGCATCATGGCGATCAACAGATTAATTTGGATTACACCTATTTTCGTTTATACCAACATGCATTAAAAAGAATTCATGGCGGATTATTTATGGGCATTGGTTATGATCTGGATTATCGAATGAATATTAAGTCGACAAGCGATACCAAGCTCGAAGACTACACCTCCTACCCTTATGGAACAGACTTAAAAGATAATACCATGTCTTCAGGAGTGAGCTTCAATTTAATCTACGATACACGGGCCAATTCAATCAATACCTGGTCGGGTAACTACGCCAATTTACAGTTCCGAATCAATCCAACATTTTTAGGAAGCGATGAGAACTGGAAATCGTTATTTCTTGAAGTGAGACGCTACCATAGGCTCACCCAAGACCGAAACCGGCAAAATATGATCGCTGTAAGAAGTTTTTTCTGGACCGTATTTAATAGCAAAGCTCCCTACCTCGATCTTCCTAATTTAGGATGGGATCCATACAACAGTTCAGGAAGAGGCTTTCCGGTCAGCCGTTTTCGAGGTAAATCACTATATTATTTAGAAACGGAATACCGTCGCGACATCACGAGGAATGGCTTATTTGGGTTTGTCGCATTTATGAATTTCACCACGTTAAATGGGCCAAAAAACAGCATGTTTGAGGACTGGAATGTCGGCACCGGTGCTGGTGCGCGAATTAAGTTTAACAAAAATTCAGGCACCAATATCGGCATCGACTATGGGATCAGCAAGAATCACCGTGGCGTGAGACTTACCTTAGGCGAAGTATTCTAAGCCCTAACTCAAGTGATAACTTTGGTTTTTGAACTCCATTGAGGCATAGTATTGGTATTTTCTATTGTCCAGCGGATAATCCCAACAACCCATGCGGTGGTAGATTTCACCACCAAAGCCTGTTTTGAACCGATAAAGTCCATATAAAGGGTGTGAAGGATCGGCCTGTGGAGATACGCCGAAGAAATCATATTCTGTACATCCTTTTTCTTTCGCAAGCTGCATAGCACGCCATTGCAAAGCATATGTTGCCATATAGTTACGATTCTCGGAAGCAGAAGCCCCATAAAGATAAGTCCCCCGATTTGCTGCTATCACCAAAAACATAGCCGCTAGAGGCTGGTTATCGACTTCGGCTACTAAAAGATATACATATGCAGGTGATAAGGTATCATTTGCCCTTGCAGATAGAACAATCTTAAAATAACTGATATCATGTAAAAAGAAGTTGTTACGAAGCGCAGTCTGCCTATAGAGCTCATACCAGATTTCCAAGCTTTCCAGTCCAAGCGAACGCACACGCACCCCTTTCCGTTCTGCAAGATTAATATTATATCTCGTCTTGGATTTCATATTTCCAAGCAACATATTTTCCTCCTTTCTAAGATCCATAAAAATAGTATTGGAAGGAAGTATGTCTGTATTTGCTTTATGAAAATTCCAATTTTCAGTATTAAAGTTAAAACGCATCTCCTGAATACGTTTTTCGGGCACCCCCAACCAGTTTCCATGAAGGTCATAACAATCATCCTCTTTAGCCCAATGGGACTCCCAGGATAGATCATAGCGTATCATAATCCAATTTGGAGGCAAATGGGAACGCAAACTCTCCGATAACTGTTCCAAAAAATAACCTTGATTCTCATCTGAGGGTTCGATCTCCGGTCCATAAGGTACATAGGCAATGCAATGTTCCTGATCTATGGCCTGTATAATAATCAATAAATCGCCAATAAAATACGTATCGTCGTCAACCCCGACATAGAGATCAGATTGTTTGGATTTAAAGTTAAATGCCTTTGACTGTATACCCTGCATTTTCTTTACGGCAGACCAATAAGCAGTCTGTTGAATAATACCTGTTTTATAAAGCCCACTGATTTCTTTGTCACTAATGTCTGCTATCATGATATTTTTCCAATTTTAATACGGACATTTTTTCAGATACTCAAAAAAAAGCATCGATTTTAAAGCCCAAAAACGGCAAACATAACCAAAATGTTCGGCTAAGCAGGCACACATTTGTCACTTTGTTGTTAATTTCAAGAAACACAGAAAAATAGCTACCTAAAAAGGCTTTTTCACATAATTTAACGCTAGAATATCGTCCTTTGAATTGTTATTTTGGTCTAAATTTTAAGATATTTGTAGCTTAACAATTCAGCACACGATGGACAATAAAGCGATTTCAAAAATTTTCAAATTATGCAGCCAATTGATGGAATTGCACAACGAAAATCCTTTTCGAACAAAATCCATAGCAAGTGCCTCTTTTAAGTTGGACAAGCTTCCTTTCCGTATTGAAGAGGCCAGTCTCGAAGAATTGAGTGCGCAGCCCGGAATAGGAAAAAGCACCGCTGAAAAAGCGAAGGAAGTGGCTGCTACCGGAACTTTTAAAGAGCTTCAGACGCTTATGGATAATACGCCATCCGGTATTGTTGAAATGTTAAACATTAAGGGGCTAGGTCCTAAAAAGATCGAGATTATCTGGAAAGAACTTGAGATCGAAAGTATAGGCGAGCTACTTTATGCCTGTAACGAAAACCGTCTTGTTGAAGCGAAAGGATTTGGACTTAAAACCCAAGAAGACATCAAAAAATCCATTGAGTTTTCGATCTCCAACAAAGGATGGTTTTTATATGCAAAAGTGCTTCCGTTGGCAGAACGTTTTTTCACTGACCTTAAATCGCATTTTCCGGCTTCCCTATTGTCCTTCACAGGTGATTTCAGAAGAAAATGCGAAATTTTGAGCACTGTAGATCTTTTGATTTCTGAGCATATCGATAGCGTAGAGAAATTCTTAGGGGCATATACTTTAGTCGAAAAAACAGAAAATTCCATAGAATTGACCGATGATCTGGGATTTACTTTCAAAGTCTTCAGCAGCAATATTAATGATTTTTATCGTGACCTGATTCTTAGCACCGGATCTACAACACACCTCGATCTCCTATTTAATATACTTCCAGATCTCCCTTCACTTTCCAGTGAAGAAGCAATTTACCGCAACTTGGGTTTGGATTATATCGAACCCGAACTACGTGAAGGATTGAATGAAATAGAACAGGCCCAAAATCACGCCCTACCAAAACTAATCCAATACAAGGATCTCAAAGGCACACTTCATAATCACTCTACGTATAGTGATGGTGTCCATAGTCTCGAGCAGATGGCCCTGCATTGTAAAGACGTGTTAAAACTCGAATACCTGGGAATCTGTGATCACTCGAAAACGGCAGTTTATGCTAACGGACTATCCATCGAAAGATTAGAAGAACAATGGAATGAGATTGCTGCGTTAAATGAAAAATTGGCGCCGTTCAAGATCTTCCGTGGGATTGAATCCGATATTCTAGGCGATGGTTCATTGGACTACCCTGATGAGATACTGGCAAAATTCGATTTTGTTGTTGCTTCCGTTCACTCCAATCTAAAAATGGATGAAGAAAGAGCAACCGCTAGGCTAATTAAAGCGATCGAAAATCCATATACAACAATATTAGGACATCCTACCGGAAGGCTATTGTTAAGTAGAGCGGGCTATCCATTAGATTTTAAAAAAGTCATCGATGCTTGTGCTGCAAATGGAGTTGTGATTGAGATAAATGCCAATCCTTTACGCCTGGATCTTGACTGGAGATGGCACCGTTATGCCGTAGAAAAAGGAGTACTGCTATCTGTAAATCCGGATGCCCATCGTACGGAGGGACTACAAGACATGCAGTATGGTGTGTTAGTCGCTCAAAAAGGTGGCCTTCAAGCAAGTAACTGCCTGAATACATATTCTTTAGATGCCATCACGGCGTATTTCAACAAGAAAAAACAGCGCTAGTGTATGTCCAGTAAAACAAATGCCGTTCGCCTATTGGACACCGCCGGAATAAGTTATGAACTACGAGAATACGAAGTTGATGAACAGGACGTCAGTGCCGAGCATGTCGCCGAAACCTTAGGTCTATCGCTTGAAACATTATATAAGACCTTGGTTCTAAAAGGCAACAAAGACCCTTATATTGTGGCTGTCATCCCTGGCAATGCGCATCTTGATTTAAAAAAAATAGCAAAAGCTTCAGGCAATAAAAATTGTGAGATGCTTCCCATGAAAGACCTCCTATCGGTCACCGGCTATATTCGTGGAGGCTGCTCTCCCATTGGAATGAAAAAGCAATTTCCAACGTTTATTGAAGAAGCCGCTCAACTAGAAACCCATATTTCAGTAAGCGCAGGAAAAAGAGGTCTTCAGATGGTATTAAATCCGCTGGACCTCGCTAGCATTGCACATGCACATTGGTCGGATCTGATTGGCCTATAATAGGCCTCACTTTTTACGCCCGTATAATAGTATGCGTTTGAAAGAGTAAATGGCCGGAAATTTTGAAAAATGTTTATTGATTCGAGTTTTGAACTCATCAATAAACAGTACCTTCTTATCTTCTGCTAACCGCTCAATATAGGGAATCAAAGCGGAGCCTGCAATGAAGCTGTAAAGCGTATCAACATCAGTAGCAATCAAAGGATACACACGGAGTGAAAGATCCAATTGATCCAAGCCATTTTCAAACAGCAGCTGTGCATAAGCGTCAATATCCAATACTGACGAAGGCCTATTCCAATCACTTAGATAAGTACGAAAAGGTTCCTCGTTCCCCAGTTCAAATAAAATCTTATTTAAGATATTTTCTGGCTGATAAGGCATCTGTACCGCTAATTGTCCACCAACATTTAACTTGGAGATAAGCTGAGGGAAAAGAACCTGATGATCTTCCAGCCATTGTAAGGCTGCATTGCTAAAAATAAGATCCCAGGTATTTGGCTCAGCAAGAAATTTTTCGACTGAACTTTGTCTAAATTTTAAACGTTCTGTTTCAAGCTGATGGCTTTCATATAGCATTTCTGCTGAAGAATCCATCCCAAGAAAATTTGCTGCAGCGAATTTTTTACTTAGAATAGCTGTTTGTTCACCGGTACCGCAGCCCAAATCTACAGCATGCAGTACGGTATCTCCAACGATAAGGTCGGCCAAATCATAAAATGGTTTAAAACGAATATTTTTAAATTGATTATAGGTGTCCGGATTCCAAGGCATATTTTTTTTCATTATACCCCTATAGGGCAATACAACATTTTCTATTTAAACAAAGTGAGAATTTCAGAAGCATCGACTTGACCAAAATAAGCCGTTAGATCGACGGACCGCAGCAATAGATCAATCTCCTCCAATTCATGCTTTTTTCCAACCAATAGACTTTCGATTTCATGGATCGATTTAGAAGCAAAAAAATCTCCAAAAATTTTAGCGTGTTCAATATATCCTTTGTGTACATCCAGGTGTAATTCTATAAATCCCGCGGGAATCTTAATTGCCTTTTTAAAATTGTAATTTGGAGAAAAACCAAAATTCCAGTCCCATGTTTCGTATTTTTCTTTGACCAGCTTTTCGATGCTTTCGATATCGAAAGGAGAAAATGTGCTAATTTTAGCTTCAGGGTTCTCCAGTTTCATTTCCGCAATGAGCAATTCTTTAAAATGAGCGGTTGTAAAACCACTAGGCAAATATCCAATTAAATTCGTTACGCGTGCGCGATTTGATTTTACAGCTTTATCTACAAATTTCAATGGATTGACTTTCAAAGCATCACTTAGCACTTGCATCTGTGAATCGACCAATATAGTGCCATGTTGAATCATTTTGCCATTTTTGGCCAGTTTAGCATTTCCGCTAAATTTTTTCCCATCGACCAACAGGTCATTTCTTCCTTCTAATTTTGCGGGTATATCCAATTTATTCAATAGTGAAACAATCGGCTGGGTAAAGGTTGAAAAATCCATAAAATCATGATTCCCCAATAAGGTATGAAAGGAAAAATTAAGGTTTCCTGCATCATGATAAACAGCACCGCCCCCCGACATCCGCCTGACAACCTTAATATTATTCTCATTGACGTAATCAAGATTTATTTCAGCCAAGGTATTTTGGAATTTACCTATTATAATTGAGGGAGCATTTACGTAGAGCAGAAAGATATCTTCTTTGGGGTATTTACCCAATAAATATTCCTCAGAAGCGATGTTAAAATAGGCATTGTCGGAAGGAGAATCTATAATCAGCATATTTTTCTTTTTTCAAAAATAACAAGAATTTAATGGAGGTACTTCATTTCAAATTCATAATTACCTCAAATAGCTATTATAGCGTTCCTTCCGATTTCGGCAACGCTATTCCGCAATTCCATTAGCCTAACTGCCGTTAGCCCCGTTGTCCGAAAGCAACTCCCTCCTCTAATTTTTTAATAATAAAGGCTGAAAAATCCTCCTGTACGATCTCTTCAGTCTGACATAGCGCTCCCGGACTAAAAACATTAATTTCCATAATACGGTTTCCTACCACATCTAGGCCAACAAAATACATTCCATCCTGAATCAATTTATCCTTAATCTTGTCAACCATCAGCAGCAGCTCTGGGGAGATAATGGCCGCCTGAGTTGTAGCTCCCTGATGGACATTACTCCTAATCTCATCACCCTGCTGTACACGGTGCACAGCTGCATATTTCCCATTGATCGAAATGGGCTCTCCATTCAATAAAAAGAATCTAATATCCCCACGTGCAGCATCCTGAAGATATTCCTGACCAATCACGTAACCATCGCGCGCAATAGCCTCTACCGTTTGTTTTAGATTTTGCTGATTATCCTTATTGATCAAAAACACATTTTTACCACCTGAACCCTTCAGAGGTTTTAAAATAATAAGCTTGTTCTGTTGTTCAAAAAACTCAATGACATCTGTATAATTTCTGGTTACTATAGTCTTTGGTCGGATAGATTCATCAAATCCTTCAAGGTATAACTTATTGCTCGCCCTACCAAGACTATCGGGATCATTGATAACCAATACACCTTTTTCTTTTAAGAGCGATGCGAATTGCAGTGCAGAGGCTGCTGCCCAAGGCCGGCTAACCATATCCAGAACTGGATCAAATCGCAACCAGACAACATCCATCTCTTCCAAAAACATTTTAGTCTTTTCTGTTCCCCTTAATACTTCCATTAAGCGATTTGCCGTAATAAGCTTCTGATCAGGAAGCACTTTTCGTACGTGGGCAGCAATATGTGCAGACTCATAATAGAAATCAGCCAAGCCAATATAATAAATCTCATGTCCCATTTGATGGGCTCTCAAAGCCAAAAGAGTTGTCGTGAAACGAGCTGTTTCTTTATGGGTTTGGTTGATCACGAATGCTATCTTCATATAAAATATTCGGTTATTGAATCATTTGAAATATTCCATTATTGTTCTTTTTTAGTTGTATCAATGCTTCTTTATACGGCTCCGTTAGGTACCTTGGGGTTAAAGCCGGAGCTCTCAATACCCCTTTTAACATCAGTTCTTCGACAATCGGAATATAATCCTCCCGAATTTTCCCCATTGTCAGCAGCGATAGATCTCGCCCGCTTTTAATATAATTAGTCAATTCGATTAAACCACTCAAGTATAACGCATCTTTGGTAAGCCCACCACTTCTGTATACACGCATCGTCATTTGAAAAGCTGTTTCGGGCAAAAATTGATACTTATCAAGCAAAACTGAAAACGTGTCAATAAATGAATTGCCTTGTTGCATATGATGGACGGCGATAACTCTTCCTGCCAGAATACGTAGTCTATTGTTTGTCAGTCCGCCGACCAGATATTCGGCAAGTACGGCGAGACCTTCCTGAAGTTTTTCATAACCGGGAACCCCTAATCTGAAAAGACTGAACGGCTGTTGTTTCCCGTTGTAGTAAGTGACGATATGTGTACCAACCTCATGCTGAATCAGTGCCTTTACCCTATTCCGCGGCAAACTATACTGCTTACTAATATTGAGCACGCCCTGATTTACCATCACCCCATAAATATCATCCCGAAGCCTCACGGTAGTCCCAAAATTTGGATCTTGGGTTTTCAAATAATCCAATTCTTCCTGAGCAAGTTTAGCAAACTCCTCCGCATAGACAATATCTTCCTCTTTCGTTCGCACTTCTCGATCGGTTGTGGTAATTGTCAGAATCGCCTGGGCTTTTTCCAACAATTTTTCATTGACTGTACCAAAAACTTGCATGCTTCCCAATAGGAAACCTTCTTTTCCCCTTTCACTCAGCATCGTCATCATCTGATCGAGTTCCTTTCGTTTGTCACGAAACAAATAAGCAATAGAGGGGTCAAATAAATCTTCGATATGCAAGTTATAGAGGTTTCTCTTGATAATATCCGGATCAATAGGCATAGGGCGATATCGAAAAATAGGTGTTTTGCGATAGTTACCTTTTTTAAATTGAAGCCATGCGTCATAGGAATTTGTCGGAGTAATCAATAACAGGAAATCAAACCTTTGGCTTTCCCGGGCCAATTTTTGATCAATCTCCCAAGCCAGAGGAAGCATCTTTTTAGGCTGACTTATTTTAAATGCAGTAGGTTTAGATAAGGTATGTATGCGAATGAATTCAAAGAATGTTTTAGATAGGCTCCTTGATATGGCCTCACGGAAATGACGAAGATCTATCGGTAAGATTTGCTGATCTACACCTAGTAAATACTTCGGCTTTATTTCCAGCCCCATGTAAAATATATTGGTATTCAGATTATCTAACTGTACACTTGATGGCGATAAACTTTGGGTAGCATTTGTTTTCGAATCTGTCAAAATCTCTACTTTGGCAATTGATTCTTCGGTGCTCAATTGCTTACCGAGATATTGCGCAATTGCCTGTACATTTTTTCGCGCAATATGAATTTGAATATCCTCTTCCTGTGTTGCATCTGCAGCCCAAGCTTCAATAATAAGGCAGGCGCCAAACTCTTCGACAAGTTGATTGAGAATTGGAGCGATCCATTCCGAAACATTCATCTGCGGATCTCTCACCCTAAAATAAGCCGGTTCTGATTTGACCAGCTCCGAAAGCATAGGATCCTGACTAAAAAACTGTCTATACAAAAAGAGGTAAGGCACAACCTGATTAAAAACCAACTTATTTTTTGGAGGGATCTGCACATGGAAAACCTCTTTATTTTTGATCTTCTTTAGAATGCCAGCGAGCTGTTTAGCATTATCTTTCATAGGCAAAATAGTTTTCTACAGTCTCTATACTGTGCAAAAGAAGTTGCTTATATTCCTGAAGTTTTTGTGGATATACTTCCCCAGTCCATTCGTCCATAAAATCCTTTCGGAACTCTATAGAAAAAACACAGCCCTTATCGCCGAATTTATCGTTCAGATATGCCGAAAGAAACCCACCCTTAAATTTCACATTCTCTCGAACATCATAAGTTTGCCCATCCTTTCCAGACTGAAGAGCCCTTATGAACTGATCCGTCAGCTCACGCCATCTACCATGATTATGAGATGTACCTATGTTAATTTGCGGATTGGCCATTTTATCCAACTTTTTTTCTGGCCCATCGCGCCGCATATTGTAACTATGAATATCGTACACAAGGAAATAACCATAACGATCAATAGTACGCTCAATCTCTCGATTGATTTCATCATACACACGATCATAAGTCGCATATAACTGACTTTTTAAATCATCGGGCAAATCAGATTGCCATACATGCATTCCCCATGACTGTTCGGGCCTCAAATAAACCGCATCTTCTTGCTTTCTGTTCAGATCCAACTGAAACCTGGAAGTTCCTGAAACGAATCGATTAAACGGAAGTTCTGCCAAAATGGCTGTGTAAGGATCTTCCTCGCGTAGTCGTTCTTCTTCCGAAATATTGAAAAAGGGGATTAAACGCTCATCAACGTGATGACCATCATGAATGGCAAAAGCCCAAAAGGGTCCATCATAGCGTTCCAATTGATAGAGATATGTTAACGACATGTACTTTTTTTTAAACAGTGTATGACCCATTGCCAGATAAGCATTGATCTTTCGCTTAAATAAACGCATGTCGCTCACAAAAGGTTTGAAATTTAACTAGATTTCCGCCGAAAATAGAACACCCTATTATTCCATTCAGAACAAGCGTTAAAAATCGTTAAACAAACAGGGGCATTAGGCACATTGGCATCTTTCTTGAATATTGTCTAGTAGTTTCATAAATTTAGGTTAATAATTTAGTTAGTTTATAAAAAACCTGTTAGTCCCCGCTAACAGGTTTTTTATTTTTCTAGAAAGAAAACAAAATAAATATTAGAATATTTTACTGAGAATCAATACTAAACAATTAAAAAATGTTAAAAAGTAAAAAAAAGTGATATCCACTGAAACATTTCTCAAACTTACTACGTTATATAGGTACTTTTCATAAATTTAGGTTAATAATTGGTTAGGAAAACTCCTGTTGCTCCCCGCTTCAGGAGTTTCTGTTTATCAATACATTAAAACTATAACAAAGAAAAATATTTCACCAAAAACACCTCGAATAAACCATCAATAGGTCAGCATATGGATTTCAAAAAAACACGTTTTTATTCATTCAGTTCGTATAAAGAAACTCTAATACGTACAGAAATTTTAATAACAAAAAAATGACAATATGTTCACGCAAAGAAAATAAGTTTTGGCATAGGTATTGCACTGTTTTGAGTATTCATAAATTTAGGTTAATAATTGGTTAGTTAGAAACACTTGAAGTTCCCCGCTTCAAGTGTTTTTTTTTAATAGCTATACCCTATATAAAATAGAAAACCATCTGTTTATATTCAGTTGACCGTTTCCACCAATTGCTTCAGAGCTATTTCATAGGCTCTTGATGAAATATGTGTTTTTTGCGAAGAAACTGCCTTGATTTTTTTTAGTGCTTCAAAAATCACTTTAGAAACATCCGAAAAAATAGCATCATCACTAATTTCGATATTGCGCTGCATTAAATAGGCAAATACTCTCGCCATGCCACAATTTGCGATAAAGTCTGGTATAACCGCAACATGCTGATCGGCAAATTCCATGACAGGCCCATAAAATATTTCCTGATCTGCAAATGGGACATTTGCACCGGAAGCAATCACCTCAAGTCCATGACTTATCAGATGTTGGATCTGGTCTTTTGAAACTAATCGGGATGCCGCTGCTGGCACAAAGATGTCGGTTTTCAAGTTCCATATTTCTTTCTGAATCTGATCAAAAGGAATCAGATCCGGTGAGCAGAGTTCATTGCCTTTTCGCTCCAGAAACAAACGGGTAATATCTTCCTCTCCAAATCCTTCCGGATTGATCAATCCGCCAGCACGATCGATTATTCCGACAACTTTAACTCCTAGTTTCGACAAATAAAATGCTGCTGCGGCAGCTACATTTCCCCAGCCCTGAATCACAGCACGTTTTCCAGCACAATGCGATCCAAAGAGTTCGTAGTAATGACGAATTGACTCTGACACGCCATAACCGGTAATCATATCTGCCACTTTGTACTTACGCTTCAGATCAGGACTGTAGGAACTATCCTCCAATACTTTGGAAACTCCATAACGCAATTGCCCAATTTGATGAATACGATTGCTTTCATTCACCTTAAAGTGCCCATTCAAAATTCCTTCTTGGGGATGCCACAGTCCATATTCTTCCGTCAATGGAATAACATCATGAATTTCGTCTATATTCAGGTCCCCACCCGTCCCATAATAGTTTTTCAATAGCGGTGTAACAACCTTAAACCAACGTTCTAAAACTTCATTTTTCCTGGGGTCATGTGGATCGAAATCAATTCCAGATTTTGCTCCCCCTATTGCAGGCCCAGATACCGTAAATTTGACCTCCATTGTTTTTGCCAAAGATTCTACCTCATGCCTATCCAATCCAGCCCGCATCCGTGTTCCACCCCCGGCAGCACCTCCACGCAAAGAATTGATCACAATCCATCCCCTTGCATCCGTTTCGCTATCCTTCCATTCGAAAACAATTTCTGGGCTTTTATGCTCAAACGCCCGTAATAATTCTTTCATCCCTTCCATACTTCTATAAATTTCCTCGACGTTCCTGTTCACGTTCTATGGCTTCAAAAAGGGCCTTAAAATTTCCTGCTCCAAAGCTTTGTGCTCCTTTGCGCTGGATGATCTCATAAAATAAAGTTGGTCTGTCCTCTACAGGCTTTGTGAAAATCTGCAGCAAATACCCCTCTTCGTCACGGTCTACCAGAATTCCAAGTTCTTGAATGATCCGTATTTCTTCATCAATTTCCCCAACTCTTTCAGGCAACATATCATAATATGCTTCGGGCGGGGCACCCAAAAACTCTACTCCTCTTGCTTTAAGTGCTTTCACGGTAGCAACAATATCTTTCGTTGCCAACGCCGCATGCTGTACGCCTTCTCCCTCATAAAACTCAAGGTATTCTTCAATCTGTGACTTCTTTTTTCCTTCGGCAGGCTCATTGATTGGGAACTTAACGTAGCCATTTCCATTACTCATCACCTTACTCATTAACGCCGAATACTCGGTATTGATCTGCTTGTCATCGAAAGACAGGATGTTGACGAAGCCCATGACGTCCTGGTACCATTTCACTGTTTCGTTCATCTTATTCCAGCCAACATTACCAACACAATGGTCGACATAAAGCAAACCTGTCTCGCTCGGATTGTAATCACTTTCCCATTTTTCATATCCCGGCATAAATGTACCGGAATAATTCCGCCGCTCGACAAATAGATGGACCGTTTCGCCGTAGGTATAGATACCGGCAGTCCAGACTTCCCCCTTTTCATCCTTCAGAAGCTGTGGTTCCTGATAGACCTTCGCTCCTCTTTTTGTTGTTTCCTCAAAAGATTTTCGGGCATCATCTACCCAGAGCGCTAATATTTTAACGCCATCACCATGTTTCTTAACATGTTCTGCGACGGGATGGTCAGATTTCAGCGCCGTGGTAAGCACCAAACGTATTTTATTCTGTTTTAGCACATAGGATACCCGATCCCGAACTCCTGTTTCAGGTCCGGCATAAGCATCCGACTGGAAGCCAAAAGCTGTCTTGTAGTAATGCGCAGCTTGCTTGGCATTACCAACATAAAATTCAATATAATCTGTCCCATTGATAGGTAGAAAATCTTGCGCTTGGGCAATCTTTTCTGCAAATGTATTTGCCATAATTTATATAAAGGTTACTCTTCTTTTATTAATCTAACTCATCCAAGACTTATAATAATCTGGATCTTCTATACTGAGCGCTTCTTCTGTCAACATCAATGGTCGAAAAGGATCGATCATCACAGCCAGCTCTTCAGTTTTAACCTGTCCGATACTTTTTTCCACTGTCCCTGGATGAGGTCCATGAGGTATACCGCCGGGATGTAAGGTAATCTGTCCTTTTTCAACCGATTTTCTGCTCATAAAATCGCCATCGACGTAGTACAGTACTTCATCCGAATCTACATTGCTATGATTATACGGTGCAGGAATCGAATGGGGATGATAATCATACATCCGTGGACAAAAGCTGCACAGTACAAAATTGTCTGTTTCAAAGGTCTGGTGGACAGGTGGTGGCTGATGTAATTTACCCGTTATCGGCATAAAATCATGAATCGAAAAGGCCCAAGGAAAATGATAGCCGTCCCAACCAACAAAATCAAATGGATGACTTCCATAGACATATGGATACATCATCCCTTGTTTCTTGATTTTCACTTCGAAATCACCCAACTCATCAAAGGTTTCCAAATTTTGAGGTACCCGAATATCGCGTTCAAAAAAGGGTGCATGTTCCATCAGTTGACCAAATTCATTGCGATACCGTTTTGGCGTGCGCACAGGAGAAAACGATTCAACGATAAACAATCGATTATCTTCCTGCTCAAATTCCATTTGATAAATCGTTCCCCGGGGAATAACTAAATAATCACCATATTTAAATGGGATATTTCCATATCCAGTTTTTAATCTTCCGCTCCCTTGATGAATAAAGACAATCTCATCTGCCTGGCTATTTTTATAGAAATAATCATCCATGGACCGGCGAGGAGCTGCCAAGGATATGTGCAGGTCTTGATTAACCAGGACGGGCGTTCGGCTTTCGAGATAATCATCTTTTGCCTGTACCTGAAATCCTTTTAAGCTAGTATGCTTAAGATGTTTATCCCGGGCAATCTTGGGCGATACATCGTAAGGTTCCCTAATTTGCTTGACTAACGTAGGCGGGTGGCAATGATACACCAAAGAATAAAGACTGGAAAAACCATGGGTGGATACGAGTTCCTCAGCATAAAGCGTATTATCGGGCTTTCTAAAAACAGTATGTCGCTGCATTGGAATTTGCCCTTGTTTAACATAAAATGGCATAATTCTACGATTTAAACGGTTATAAAATTAAATGAATATCCAAGTACCAAAAGAATTATTGGCAAGTGTATGAGAGAAGATTAGTATTGTGCAAAAACGATATCAGCTATAATTGCTCTATTAAAAGCAATATAGGGCATGGAGAACGCAAAGCGATGTACGCCACGATTGATCATTTTTTATAGTTTATAATGCTTTAATAAAGGTAAGAATATTTTTCTATTTTCAAGAGAAGAAATATTTTTTTCAAATCTTATACAATATATTTGTGTTAAATGCTATCAACATTGAATAACCAAATAGAACACACTATATATGAGAATTGTCACCAGCATTAAGGAAGGTCAGGAAGAATTGGGGATTGTCATAAACGACCGATTTTATCGTTGCTCAGCAATCGATCAAACCCTCCCCAAAAATATGTCTGATTTCTTAAAAGGTGGAGAAAAGGCCATGAGTAAGCTCCAGGAATTTGAGCGTTCTTTGGTCCAGGGAATGATCGAAAGACCATATCATCCGTTACAGGACACACCGCTTATCGCTCCGGTACCTCATCCAGCCTCTTTCCGTGATGCCTACGCATTTCGTCAGCATGTGGCAACATCAAGAAGAAACCGTGGACTTGAAATGATCCCCGAATTTGACAAATTTCCTGTTTTTTATTTTTCAAATCATCAGGCAATACAAGGTCCGGGGCCTATTCACTGTATGCCCTTACATTTAGATCAACTTGATTTCGAACTAGAAGTTGCAATAGTCATCAACAAACCAGGAATCAATATTCCCGCCGCTCAGGCGGATGAGTATATTGCGGGCTATATGATCATGAATGATTTTAGTGCCAGAAAACTTCAAATGGAAGAAATGAAATTGAGTTTGGGCCCTGCCAAGGGCAAAGATTTTGCGACAGCAATTGGACCTTACTTGGTGACTAAGGATGAATTGGAGCCTTATAAAATTCAACCTGCTGCAGGGCATATTGGCAACTGCTATAATCTCGATATGACTTGTAAAGTAAACGGCAGACAAGTTTCAGCAGGCAATTTTGCGAGCATGCACTGGACTTTTGCAGAGATTATTGAGCGGATTTCTTATGGTGTACAGATCTTCCCGGGTGATGTGATCGGTTCGGGCACTGTTGGGACAGGCTGCTTTCTCGAACTTAATGGCACTGCACGCATCGAGAATCCTAACCACAAAGATCAATGGCTCAACCTTGGCGATGAGATTGAGCTGGAGATCACCGCGCTCGGAAAACTTTCCAATTCTATTGTATTATACCATTCATAAATCTACCGAATATGACCTCATCTTTCGAAACGATCACCTTTGAATCTGTTACAGACAAAGCTATCATCGATAATTTAATTAAATATGCTATTGCACCGCGTCCAATTTGCTTTGCAAGCACGATAGATCGCAATGGAAAAATCAACTTAAGTCCTTTCAGCTATTTCAACCTGATGTCCCATCAGCCGCCTATCTGTGTTTTCTCGCCACTGCGGCGGATGCGTGATGGCAGTACCAAACATACGCTGGATAATATACAGGAAGTTAAGGAAGTCGTCATCAATATTGTCAACTACGATATGGTGCAGCAGCAATCTCTTGCCAGCACCGAATATGGGAAGGAAATAAATGAATTCGATAAGTCGGGTTTTACTGCTATCCCTTCTATTCAGGTTGCGCCACCACGGGTAGCCGAATCTCCAGTTCAGCTGGAATGTCGGGTTAGAGAAATTATCGCTTTAAGCGATGAACCAGGGGCTGGTAATCTCGTTATTGCCGAGATCCTCTATATGCATATCCATAAACACTTATTGGGCAAAGACAATACCATTCAACAAAAAGATTTGGACCTTGTGGCAAGACTCGGAGGTGACTGGTACTGCCGCGTCACCGATGAAAACCTATTTATTGTACCGAAGCCCCTCCGTAGCCTGGGAATTGGCATAGATCAACTTCCAGAAAAAATTAGATTTTCGAATGTATTGACCGGAAATCACCTGGGATTGTTGGCCAATGTCGAAACACTACCCACATTGAAAGATATACAGCCAGCGGATAAGTACTTCAATTACTTGAAACTAAACTTCGAAGACAACCCCTCGAAATTCAGCCAGAAAGTTCATGAATATGCTGCACAGCTACTGGATGCAGGCCAGCTTGATAAAGCCTGGCAAATTTTATTAAAGGGATAATACAAGTAAGCTCCAGAAAATAGGACGTTCAAACTTTTGGATATTCCTATTTTCTGGAGCCTACTATACTCCTCCAAAGAGTCTAAAAGCAACCTTTTGGAAGAAATATTTTTCAATAATTATTTAAAGC
Organism: Sphingobacterium sp.; assembly: GCA_031286695.1. Taxonomy (GTDB): domain Bacteria; phylum Bacteroidota; class Bacteroidia; order Sphingobacteriales; family Sphingobacteriaceae; genus Sphingobacterium. The sequence goes on from JAITTY010000005.1 coordinate 1,024,990, forward strand.
TTCCTCCTTTGCCACACGCAGTCCATCACCAATTAGTTTTTTCAAATGTGGATATAGCGTAACAAATTCCAATAACTTATTTTCAGTCAGATTAGTTAACTCCTCTGCATCATTAGCCTGGGCAATTTCAAATAACTCGACCAAACCTAGCCAATGATCCGCATTTTCCGAACCCAACAGATTGAAGATATTGAGCCAGACTTTTTGATCAAATCCTTTGTCCCGCAAGTTCCGTATCACAGCATGAAGATTCACTAGCTTTACATCTTCGGTTTCGTTAGACATGGAAGAAGACGAAGCCTGATCCAGATGTTCCTCCAGAGCTTCATAGGCATCTTTATCGGCCGCGCCCGCAAAAACAGATACAATTTCAGTCCCTACTGCCATATCATATGTCCCCCACCCGGGTTTAAAATACATTTCTTTCTTATCGTTACGGTATACTTCACATGTCGTAAATGAAATCAAAACAATCTTGCCAAATTGACGGACAATTCGTTGAACAGTTCCTGCAACAGTAATCCCTGAAGCAAAGTTTAACAAACACTGCTGGCCTTCAACTATACCATATTGAATCAATGTTGCGTCATCAAAATCTTCTAGATCATGATCTGCACCTCTCAAATTTCCCACTGGAGAACCAAAGCCTTCGCTATGATAATCAACACCGTGGCCTTCGAGCTGTTTGCCCGCGAATGCCAAAGCTGTAGGTCCCTGTGTTTGGATATACGAAAGATTTTTATCTGCGTTGGCTAATTTAAAAACTCCCGATACTTGCAGACCAGAACTATATTGTACCGTGCACACAGCACGACAGTCAATAGCTTTATCAACGCTCTGTTTGCCTCCTACTCGAAAGGCCATGGTATCAGCAAATTTATCCAACACACTCTTTAGATGTTCAAAATCTGGTGTAACAAATAGCTGTGGCTGTGGTTTGGTAATATCATAGGCATATTCGATCGCATTTAAACCATAGGGTAACTTAGGCACATCTTCTTGCATGCAGCTCGCGCTTTCTCCAATGGAAGACAGTAAACCAGCACCGTAAATTTTGGGTGAATGAAGATCACCAATAAGTCCGTATTCTACTGTCCACCAATGCAACCTACTCAACAATGCCATCTCCGAGGGCTCCCCCATATTATCCTGAACGGCCTGCAAATTCTTTTCTGCAGCCGCCAACTCATCCACAGTTGTTGTTGCATGTTCTTTCAAAATAGATAGGCGACGAATAGCTTCGTAAAGTTCAAAATCTTTGCCCGAAGAAAGTGCTTTTGTACCCACCTCTCCAAAATATTGCAAGTATGTCGCGTAATCTGGCTCACCTATTATGGGGGCATGTCCCGAAGATTCGTGAATAATATCCGGCGCTGGTGTATATTCGATATGTTCCAATTGACGTATGTCTGCGGCAATAACCAGTACGCGATGCGCCTGAAATTCCATAAAAGCAGCTGGCGGAATAAATCCATCCACTGTCACAGCTCCCCAGCCAATTAACTTTAGACTATCGTTCATGTCCTGCAGGTTTGGGATGGTCGCAATTGATAATCCTGCTTTCTTCAATCCCGGGATATAGGGGTAATACGCTACATCTTTCAAAAAAGAATAATTCTGACGCATGACATAACGCCACAAAGCCTGATCCAGCGCGGTATAACGTTCATATCGCTGAGCTACTACATAGCGTTTCAAATGTTTGGGCAATCGCTCCAAAACAATGTTATTGTATGTTTCCATCTATAATTGGTATGAAAATAAAGTGTGAGACTTCTATATGAAGGTAGAAATTATTTATGGTTTAAGAAAGAACCATCATGTTAATTTATCGCTTTTCGCAAAATATTACAAAAGTATACTTTCACAAACCTTACTAAACAACTTTAAAATAAGTTCTTTTACCTAATTTAATTTTAATTCCTGGATTTAAATCAACCGACAGCTCCGGGTTCAGCTGTTTTACGGAATCAATCTGAACTGCACCTCCTATAATCAATCTTCTCATTGCTGACTTTGTCGATCCTTTCAGGAAATGACACAGATCGACCAGTTTAGTCTTTTCACCAAACTGTTCACGCAATGCTTGACTCGATACCTCTACAAAAGCTTTTTCTTCCAATTTCTTACTTTGAAATTGCTTGACAAAAAAATCAACTGCATGAGCAGCAAACTCAACTCCATGGTATTGGGCTACAAGATTATGTGCTATAAGTTTCTTAATTTCCATTGGATTTTCGCCCATTTCAATACGGGCCTTCATTCCAAGTTTGGTTTCCTGATTGAAATCTGTTGTCAAGTCGATATATTCTGGAATTAAATGATCTGGAATTGACATGGTTTTACCAAACATTTCATTCGGCTCATCCAAAAGACCGATCGTATTATTTAATGATTTGCTCATTTTTTCTTTTCCGTCCAGCCCGCGCAACAAGGGCATACACAGTACTATTTGTGGCTCCTGCCCAAAAGATTCCTGCAGCTGTCTGCCCATGGTGCAATTGAACATTTGATCCGTTCCGCCCATTTCAATATCGCTTTTGATATGTACAGAGTCAAAGCCCTGCAATATCGGGTAAAGCAACTCATGCATGGCTATCGGCTGATTCTCGTTAAAACGCTTATTAAAATCATGACGCTGCATCAGCTGAGCGACCGTGACTTTTGATACCAGCTGAATGACTTCTGTAAAATTTAGCTGATCTAGCCAGTCTCCATTAAAAACAACTTTTGCTTTTGAAACATCAATAATTTTAGACAGTTGCACAATGTAGGTTGCCGCATTGAGGGCGATCTCATCCGGGCATAAAGGTTTACGTGCTTTATTTTTTCCCGTAGGATCTCCGATCCGAGCTGTAAAACTGCCCACTAGGATCACGATTTCGTGCCCCAGCTGCTGAAACTGCCGCAGTTTCTTCAACACCACTGCGTGCCCTAAATGAAGATCCGGCGCTGTGGGATCAAAACCAAGTTTTATAATCAATGGACGGTTCTTTTCCTCAGCCTCCTTCAACTTCGATGCAAGTCCTTCCTTCGGTAAAATAATTTCGATGTTTTCTTCTAACTCTTTTAACATGATGTTATATAAAATAAAAAAAGCCCGAACGTTATGTTCGGGCTTAGCTATAAATAATAATTGAATTTCTTAATTTAATAGGCATAGGGGTCCCGAACGATTATCGGGCGATAATAATTAAAGAAAAATGGAAGACGTAATATGTTGTTCATTTTCTTCATTGCTTGACAAAGGTAGCGCTATATTTTTAAAATGCAAAAATATTGCGATCTCCGATTCGATTTACGTTTTTCAATTAGCCACCTTTCAATTAGCCACCGGTATTTTTATCCATCAATTTTCCCGAGGCATTATAAACATACTTCTCCGTATTCCCTTTATCTTTTTTCTCCACGACCTTCTGCACGAGCAATGAATTCTTAAAATACTCATGGTAAAAGCAGTTATCAAGGTTATATTTCCGCTCGACAAGATTATTATTCTGATATAAATCAGTATAATCAACCTTAGCTTTCCGATAGGTATGTTTTAGTAATTGGCCATGAGCATCAAATGACTTTGATTCCTGTATCTGCCCACCACAATTCAATTTGGCACTGTACATTAATGTATTGTCTAAGCGATAGTCAGCTCGGGTATGGTCAAAATCATTTTCCACCGTATAGTAATTATCAAAAAAGACTTTTGTTATTTTTTTTCCATTATTTGCAGCTCGGTAGAATACCGTTTTTTCCTGACTGATTTTCCCATTCTTAAAATTACGCTGCACACTTGAACTATCCGTTATTGTATACTGAAAGTCTGGCAATGCGGCAGATTTCACAGTCATTTGCTGCAATACACCATGCCTTACCACAACAACACCCTGCTTCCCCTCTTTTTCAATCTTAAAATCCCCCTCTACTATACCTTCCTGATTGATAGAAATAAACGCATTGGAAAGGCCCATAAATTGATTCTTCTGCAGAATATATTTACCCGGTTTCAATTTCGCTTCTTTACCTTTTTCAAGTATCCGGATCGTATCCTTTGGATATTCTGATAAATGAAGCTGGTAACTATCTTTATCTAATCGAACATACTCTTGCGCAACTCCCAACTGAACAGCTAAACACAGATATAATAATGTAATAAAACGTAATTTTGACATAATGTAATAAAATTGTTGCAATAATAGTAACACAATTATTACACCAAAAATTAAAATAGGACTGCTTTTCAAAATACTTTTCCAATAAAAATGTATTTACAGTATGCGATAACACATCCATTAAAAGCTTATGCAGATAATAAAAAAGGAGAATTATCTATCGATAATTCTCCTTTTTTTGTCTAGCAATGTTCGCACCGAAGGCGCGCACAACATCCAGCAACTAAACGGACTCTAAATACTGTGCATAACAATAGCCCTCTTCATTATCTTTGGTTCTGACCAACCACCACTGATCATTAGCCTTACTAATCAAAGTGATGATTTCTCCTTTAGCAGCTTTGCCTACAATAGGCTGATCTGTACCAGGCCCCTTTCTAATATTCAAGTTGCTATTTTCTGTAATGACCTTCACCTGACTTCCCGGCACTTCTGTAGCCACATCTACATTGAGTACCACATCTCCAGTTTGAAAATTAGGATCTATATTACCGTAGATTTCCCATAGCTTATTTTTAACATCTGCATTAGGTGCTGTACCTCGAATCTGCAATACACCATCCATTTCGGCATAATTCAGGTCATTTACACCCGAAGATTGCGCCGTATCCAAAAGAACCTTATATTTTTCTTGCAATGACATAGTTTCGTTATTTTATTTTTTGACAACAATACCACTTAGATCCACTTTTTTAGGATTCAAGTTATCCAGTCCCTGTTTTAAGGTTATTATCTTTGGTTGCTCCAAGGTACCTGTAACAGAGATTACACCATCCTTTACGCTTGCCTGCACTGTAGGAAAATCCTTCACAAACGTGTTCACAGCTGCACCAAGTACCGCGTCATTATTGGATGTCTCAATAGGAGCTGGTGTAGATGACACCGGGGCGCTAACGACAATATTGTTTTGAATAGACTTGATGTCTTTATCACCTGCTGTTTTAGCAATAGACTCCACTTGCTGTTTTTCTTTCTCCGAAGCAACACTACCACTTAAGATAACTTTTCCTTTTTCAACGTCGACGTCCACCGTTTTACGACCGGTAAGTGCATTTTCGATCTTTTCTTCCAACTTCTCATCAGATAAACCTGATTTGCAGGCCGTGAAGGAAAGTACAACTGTAGTTGCCAATAGACAAAATGTTAACTTGCTAAATTTCATAAGACCAATTTTAATTTATAATTCCAACAATAATCCTAACAAATTCCCTAAGCAATTGTTTGTCCAATTATTTTTAAACTTAAATTCCCTTGCCGGATCGTAATTATATAATTAAATTTAAGAGCAGAGGTATTCATGACCGTTTCATTCGGATCATTTTCTCCTCTATAGTTAGAAAAACGCTTTAAAAGAACAGATACGCACTTTGATGATTCAATCGAACAGCTATTAATTATGGGATTTTTGAATAATATTTTTGGTAAAAAAGAAAATAAAAAGGACGGTGTGCAAGATTTCTGGGACTGGTTTATAAAAAACGAACAGACCTTTTTTCAAATCGTCAAGAGTGGAGAACAAATTGATCAGAATTTTTTCAGCAAACTTTCACCTAAGATCGATGCACTTCGCAAGGAGCTGTATTTCTTAACCGGCATGTATAATGATGAAACAGCAGAACTTGTGATCACCCCTGATGGCGTCATCAAAAATATTGCTTTCGTAGAACATCTGATTGCTTCTGCTCCATCGCTACCCCACTGGAAATTTACAGCACTAAAGCCCGCTATTGCGGATATGGAAAAATTCAAAATCACGATGTATGGATTCTCCTTTGACATCAAGGATATGTTTTTTTATCCCATTCAGCATAAATACCAACCGGATGAAGTCGATATCGTTATTGTCCACCCCGATTATACGGAAGAGAACAAGGCTAATATTGCCCATGGGATAGAAATATTCCTCGACAATTACATTGGTGAACTGAACTCAATCATTGCCATCGACAATCTGAATGTAACCTCAACAGATCTCGCGACTGAAGAGTTGATTCCGCTGGTCAAATTAAAAGATTATTTGATCTGGCGGGAAAAGGAATTTGTGGAAAAATATACTGATCTAAGACACAATACCACAGATGATACCTATACTGCCTTTGAAGGTATATTAGAAAACGACCTACCTATCTTGGCTATTATTAATACAACGCTATTAGACTGGGATGGAAAAGCCTCTCACCCTTGGATCGTTACCCTAAAAATCAACTATGATGGAACAGCAACCAATGGGATGCCAGATCAGGAAACTTACGATTTAATGGATAAGTTTGAAGAAGAATTAATGAACAACCTTCCAGATGTTGGCTTTCTTAATATTGGCCGAGAAACTGCTGATAGTCTAAGGGAAATTTATCTAGCTTGCAAAGAATTTCGAAAAATCTCCATGACCATCGATCAGTTAATCGAACAGTACAAGGAAAAACTCCAAATTGATTATAGCATCTACAAAGATAAATACTGGAAATCTTTCGAACGATTTTATACACAAATAGAGTAAGGCTGCCAGACAAAAAAAATGTCTGCTTAATAAAAAAAGAATTTCGTAAAATCTGTTTGATCTATGAATAAAATCATTCTTTTGATCATTATCCTAGGAGTAGGTCTCATCGCTTTCAAAACCAACCAAAAAAACGCACTTTTGGCCGTTGCTGATACAAAGGAAAACGAGCTGTCAGACGCTGCCCGCTACGCCATGGCTATGAAAGAAGTAAAAAAACATCTAAAAACCAACAGCAACTATAATCCTGATGTTTCCTTTCTTCTGGATATGAAAACACCCTCGGGGAGGAATCGCTTCTTTGTCGTAGACCTAAAAAGGGACCAGATTATCGATCAGGGCCTGGTGGCCCATGGATCTGGCTCCGAAACAGGCAAAAAAAACCGTTTAAAATTCAGCAATATAGATAATTCCCATGCGACATCACTAGGCAGTTATACCATCGGCAGTTCATACAAGGGTAAATTTGGAAAAGCCTATAAGCTATATGGTTTGGATAGTTCCAATAGTAACGCATACGCTAGAAATATCGTTTTACACAAATACGACAGCATGCCATACGATGAGCAGGTCGACCCAATATGCCTTAGTGAAGGCTGTCCCATGGTGAATGTCGAATTCTATAAAAGACTACAGACACTGATTGACTCGTCAAAGAAACAGATCATCTTACATATCTATTACTAATTAACTCCCCTCTTCTTTGATCAAATCCAACAAAACCTGATAAGGGCTTCCAGAAACAACAAGGGCCTTTAACCAAGCAACAAATCCCTTAACAAATAAATCCTTATTTTCTTTTTGATTCACCATAGCGTCAACAGCTGCACGAAAGGATTTTCCTTGAATGACGGTAGGATTTAAAAGATATTTTTCCACCAATTTAGCAAAATCAATTACTCTATTTTCATTGACACTCATTAAGTACTTTTTATACCTGCGAACAAAGCTCTTTAGTTTCGAAGTAGCCAAATCGATGTGATCGAATTGGATGTGGATCAGAATTTCGAGCAGACTCTTCCGAATGGTCCATAACATCCCCATTTTCTTCTCATACCAGGCGTCTGTTCGAGTCAATTTTTGAAGCTCAACTAAAGCAGTTTTATCGCGGAATTGGGTTAAAAACATGACCAAACATAGTTGCAGATCCGAGAGGTCAAGCTCACTTGACTTTGGTACCGCTTGTTTGATCCCTTCCTTTAATAGGGCAAGACCTTGTGCCCCTTCGCCAAGGTAATGAAAATTCAATGCCTTCAACAATTGGCACCGCAGCTGAAACTGCACTCGAAAAACGGAACTTCCTTGCGATAAAACCACATCCATACGTTCTAAATATCTCAAGCTTTCTTGAAAAAAACCATTCCGCAAATTGAAGTTAGCCAGGTAATACAAAATATGGAGATAGTAAAATAAATAACGGGGAGCTTGCTCATGATGGTTGAACAGGAAATTGGCTGCTGTTTTTAAAAAAGAACGAACCAATGCATAGTTTTGATGTATTGCTGCGTATTCATTTGCAATATACAAAAGTTGATAAAGTGACTTAAATGACAAAAGGTCATCCAAGGAAATACTGTATTTGCCCAACGTATCCAAAATCAACTTATTGAGATCAACTATTTTTGCCTTCAAATGAATATCCTGTAATTCCCTGCGCAACAAAGCATAAGCAATCTGAAATTTCGCTTCTTGTTGTAGTTTTCGTTGATTTTCGGCAAAACGATCAACAAGCAATTCCAAATTGACACTTGGATCTAAATAAGCATATTGTAATCTAGTTTGTAAAATCTCGTTCAATAAACTAAACTGTTCAAGAAGAAGCGCTTTATCTTCAGCGCGCTGAAGGCATTTAAACCCAATCTTAATGAATTGACTTTCCAGTAGAAAACGGCCAACAACAAGCAGTCTCAATGCTTCATGCGCTTCGCTGTTGTCCCGCTCAAAAACCTTATTTGAAAGAAAAAACACCAGATTCTCATGAAGCCTCTTTCTCAAGGCATGGTAAGCATTGCGATTTTTAGTAGGATTATATAATTTTTTTAATCTATTTATATCGTCAGTTTCTATAATTTCTAACAACCTGATATTTTTCACATCATTTCGTTTGTTTTTACGTTTCAGAAAGGTCTTAAAATCCTTTTTATCGTCACTATTAAGCAATAATAGTAAGTCTGATATTGCATCTGTCATAGCTCAAATTTAGAATTAAATAAATATATAAAACAAAATAATATCGTCAGTATTCTTTTAAAATTAAGTTTAAAAACAATTGGATCCTATAGATATTTGAATCACAAAACAACAACAAATTAAAACTAAAACAAGAAAATTATGGAACCGCTAAAAAACATGATTGAAGAAAAAAAAGCTGAAAGAGATTCAAACAAAAGAAATCCATTTAAACCAACAGGCGCATTTATTGGTGCTTCATGGACCGCATTATTGGTTGGAACCTTTGGTTATTGCATAGGCTTATGGAATGCAACAATGGCATTGAACGAAAAAGGGTATTATTTTACAATTTTACTGTTTGCCCTGTTTGCTGTTATCTCCGTTCAAAAAAGCGTCAGAGATAAAGCCGAAGGGCTCGCTGTTACCGAATTGTATTATGGTCTAAGCTGGTTTGCAACAATTGCCGCCGTTGTTCTATTAACTGTAGGCCTATGGAATGCAGAACTACTCTTAAGTGAAAAAGGATTCTATGCAATGTCCTTCTCATTGAGTATATTCTCTGCAATCGCAGTACAAAAGAATACACGCGATGCAAAACTTATCGATGATAATGAAATAAAACTTTAGCGGGTGCCTATCCTGCGGCCTCTGCAATGCAAGCCGCAGGATATTTCAATCCCCTTTTGGACGAAAAAAAAGGAAGAGCTTGTTTATTTTGGCTTTTCCTTTTTAGGTAGATGGTTTTAGGCTGATGGTCTGGGCCGAACAATCGGAAGGTAAACAAAAAATGTACTTCCACTTCCAAAAACACTTTGCACATCAATTTCTCCCCCCATGCTCTCGATAAACTCCTTGCTTATGCTCAAGCCTAAACCTGTCCCTTCTTTTGTACTCCCTGGAACACGGAAATAGCGATCAAAAATTTTTGTTAAATATTGCATTGGAATTCCTCGGCCATGATCTTCAACAAGCAAAAGTACCCTTGCTGCCATTTTTTTGACAGCAATACGGATCACTCCCTCTTCATCAGAATACCGAATTGCATTGGACAATAAATTCGTCAACACCCATGCGGCCTTTTCGGTATCGATAAAGACCATCGGCAAATCCTTTTCCAATTCCACTTCTATCCGAATTTGTTTTTGCTCTACCATCGACCGATTGGCCAAAAGTGCATAATCTACAATCGGTTCGATAGGCGCAGGATTCAGCTTCATCTGAATTGTACCGCTCTCCACTTGTGCAATATCCAAAAGTTCTCCCGTAATCTTAAGGAGCCGCTCTGTATCATCAGCCATCCCTCCGATCAGATCTTTTTGTTCTTCATTCAAATCTCCGATCCGCTTATTTTCTAGTAATTGGATCCCCATACGTATGGAAGCAATAGGTGTCTTCAATTCATGGGAGACCGTCCCAATAAAATTTGTTTTCGCAACATCGCGCTCCTTGAAACTCGTTACATTCTTCAGCAAAATAAATTGTCCGATAAATTGAGAACTCTCCTCTCCTGTCGGAACAATATTGATATCAATGACCTCTAACTCAAAATAGTTTTCTTTCCCATAGGCAAATACCTGAACCAAGCCTAGATGACCAGATTCCTGAGATATAGCGGTAATTTTGTTGAGAAGGTTTCTAATCAAATCATTAAAAGCTGCAATTTCCTCTAAATTCTTCCCCTCAAATTCAGCAAGTTTTAACCCCGAAATTAAACAAGCGGGTTCATTCGCAAAAAGCACTCTTTTTTCCTCATCCACCCCTATAACAGCATCATGCATATTATCGATAAGTGCTTCAATTCTCTTTTTATGCTGTAAAATCTTACCTAATTTACTTTCTGTATATTCCTCGAGCTTTTGAGCCATTGTGTTGAACGACTTTGCCACCGCTCCAAATTCATCCTTTCGCTTAAAATGAAGTCTCATTTTATAGTTCCCAGCAGCAATCTGTTTAATACTATCGGTTAATTGTACAATTGGACCAGCAATAGCTAGGGGGAGATTAACCAACAATACGAACGCAATCATAAAACAGATCGCACCTACAATGGATATGGCCAAAATAGCTTTTTCCGATGTTGTATTGGCGATATTGTTTTTGTATTCAATCGCCTGCATATTAAGATACATCAGTTGGAATATATCTTTACGTAAATCAGCTACTACTGCTGCATTTTTCGTCTCTCTTTTTAAACTCAAGAAATGACGATTTACACGTTCAGTTACAGCCCGTTCTCCGCGCTCGGTCACATTGCGCTTCTGGAGCATTAAGTTATGTTCAAATAGCTGAACACTTTTCCCGTTCGTACGAAAATCTTCCAAAGCCAACAGCATATTTCGGGAGTAATGCAACGTGTTATAGTTATCGACTAAAATATTGTTTGTATCTTTTTTTAGCCGATAAACGTAATATCCACTCACTATCGCTAGCAGCAAGATCATGAAAAATAAAAAACCTACCCCAAATGTCAGCTTAGCTTTAAGTTTCATTGGATTTTATATTCTTCAATTTTTCGATATAAGGTAGCTATACCGATTTCTAACAATCGAGCAGCCTCAGCTTTATTTCCGTTCGTATGTTTCAATACACGCTGTATATGCTGCCTTTCTATGTTGGCCATCGAAAAGTTTGATAAGTCTCCCTTCCCTTCTCTATAATCACGTTCTCCGAAAGGAAGACTCTGAACATCCAGCACACCCCCCTCACTTAAAATTACACTGCGTTCAATCACATTTTTCAGTTCACGAATATTTCCCCGCCATACATTGTGTTCCAATGCCTGCACAAATGCAGGGCTCATCTGCAAAGGTTTCAAATTGGATTTTACAGCAAAAATATCGGCGTAATATTGTGCCAGCGGCACAATATCTTGTATCCGCTCACGAAGCGGCGGTAGTTCTATCGTAAAAACAGATAATCTGTAAAAAAGATCACTCCTAAAATGATCAGAAGCAATTTCAGTTTCGAGATTTCTGTTGGTAGCAGCTATGATACGTACATCCACTTTCGTTGGCTTGGAATCCCCTACTTTCAAAAACTCTCCCGTTTCCAAAACACGGAGAATTTTAGCTTGCAGCTCCAAAGCCATCTCCCCCATCTCATCCAGAAATATAGTACCTAAATGTGCTTCTTCAAACAAGCCGCGCTGATCTTTCGTCGCTCCGGTAAAAGCGCCAGATTTATGACCAAACAACTCATTTTCCAGCAGATCTTTTGTAAATGCAGCACAATTAATGGCCACGAAATTACGGTCTCTTCTGGAACTAGCCTGATGGATCGCCTGTGCAAAAACCTCTTTACCGGTACCAGTTTCTCCAGTGAGTAGAACCGTTGTATTGGTAACAGCAACTTTTTGTGCCATTCCAATGGCCGCTTGAATCGCATTAGATTTTCCAATAATTTTATCGAAAGAAAGTCTATCCCCTAATTGCTTTTCTAACTGCTGTACCCTTCGAGCCAATGCAACCTTTTCACAAGCTTTATAAAGCAATGGTATAATGCGATTGTTGTCATCCCCTTTCGTAATGTATTCAAAAGCACCATTTTTTATTGCCTTTACCCCATCAGGAATATTCCCGTAAGCCGTCAATAAGATAATCTCCAAAATGGGATACCGCTCCTTAATCAATTTAGCAGTTTCAACCCCATTACCGTCAGGCAGCTTAACATCACAAAGAACAACATCTACATCATTGACTTCAAGTTTTTTTAACCCTGATTTAATATCCCCTGCCTCAATCACATCAAAACCTTCCAAACTAATGATTTTGGACAGCAATTTCCGAAGTTTCTCTTCGTCGTCTATAAGGAGAACTCTATTCACAATATTCGTTTTTTCAAAATTACAATTTGTCTGAAGCAAATAGTAGAAAAATAAACAATTTGACTATTCCTCAAAAATTTTCTTGACATCAAAATAAAAAACCTATATTTGTAAACCACAACAGAATTAAAACTGCATGTAAGATTAAAATTCTTTAGAACGAAATAAATACCATCCATTGGCAGCATTTGTCAACATGGTCTTTTTCCAACATTTAAAGAATTTCAACATGCTTTCATTACAACAACTTTCTTATATACATCCGAATAAAGATTTATTGTTTGAGAATATAAATCTTCATATAAACGTGCAAGAGAAAATTGCATTGATCGGCCATAATGGTGTTGGCAAATCAACTTTATTGCGATTAATCGCCCGGGAACTATCCCCGGCCACTGGCAGTATCCTTGTCAGTGCGAGTACGTACTATGTTCCACAAGTTGTCGGGCAATTTGAGGACAACACCGTTGCCGAAGCACTCGGCATCGACAAAAAATTAGATGCACTTTATGCCATATTAGCGGGTGATGCATCGGAAGAAAATTTCAACAACCTTCAAGATGACTGGAATTTGGAGGAACGATGTAAAGAAGCTTTCGAACAATGGAATCTACGGGACATCCCATTGGCACAAAAAATGTCTTCTCTTAGTGGTGGACAAAAAACGAAAATCTTATTGGCCGGAATCCAGATTCATCAATCCGAATTCATTCTTCTCGATGAACCCAGCAACCATTTGGATATGGACAGCAAAAAACTGTTATACAACTGGATCCAATCAACCAAAAACACACTGATCATTGTGAGCCATGACAGAACCCTTCTTAATCTATTGGACGATATGGCCGAAATGACCCGAAAGGGCATTAAGCGATACGGAGGTAATTACGCGTTTTACGAGGCTCAGAAAGAAGGCGAACGCCATGCTTTGCAACATGACATCCATCACAAAGAAAAAGCGATCAAAATTGCGAAGGAGAAAGAAAGAGAGACAATTGAACGTCAAAATAGATTAAATAACCGTGGTCAAAAAAAGCAGGAAAAAGCTGGTGTAGCGCGTATCATGATGAATACGCTGCGCAATAATGCCGAAAAGAGCACCGCCAAAATAAAGAGTGTACATCAGGACAAAATTGGAGATATCAGATCCGATCTCCAGGAACTCCGGGGCTCGCAATCGGCATTAGATGAAATTAAAATAGATCTAGGAAATAGCACTTTTCCGACAGGAAAAAGTATGGTCAAAGCCGAAAACATCAATTTCAACTATGGCTCGCAGCAGCTATGGAAAGAACATCTTGACTTTCAATTATTCAGTGGAGACCGCATCGCATTACAAGGTCAGAATGGGTCTGGTAAAACAACATTGGTCAAACTCTTACTTAACCAACTGACACCTAAGCAAGGGAAAATTGAGCGTCAATCCTTTGACGCGATCTATTTAGATCAAACATATTCCATTCTATCGCCTCATTTGAACATTTACGAACAAGCTCAGCAATTCAATACCGATGCGCTGCCTGAACATGAGATCAAAATCAGGCTCAATCGCTTCCTATTTGGAAAGGACGATTGGGATAAACCTTGTCTGCTACTGAGCGGCGGCGAAAAAATGCGCCTGATTCTATGCTGCCTCACTATTCAGCGACAGTCACCAGATTTGATTGTCCTGGATGAACCAACAAACAATCTAGATCTTCAAAATATCCGCATGTTGACCAGAGCCATTCAACTTTATAAGGGTACAATCCTCGTCATTTCCCATGATGAAGTTTTTCTGAAAGAAATTCATGTAAATAAAGTCATCACACTCTAAAGAACTTCACATACATATTCCTTCTATTTTTGCTGCTACAAAATAGAAGGAATATGTATGACTAACCGCTATACGTTTCAATAAAACACAGTATTTTTTGTAACAATCCCATATTCTTTATTTAAAATCTGCTAAATCGATAAATTAATTTAAAAAAAATGAATTTTTATCGATATATTCACGATGATTTTAAACATGAAACAATAACCATTAAATTAATTGAACCTTCTCATTTACATATTAAGCCTCATGGCGAATGTATCTCACAGGCCTCTCAATTAATTACTTCATTTCATTATGTCAGATTATCAAATTAAAGAAAATCCCGAATTATTTGATGCCATAGTCGTTGGTTCCGGCGCAGGTGGTGGTATGGCAGGTTATATACTTGCACATGCGGGGCTTAAAGTATTGATGCTGGAAGCAGGTCCTTTTTATGACCCAGCAAAAGATTCGTTACAACTGCGTTGGCCTTGGGAATCTCCAAGAAGGGGAGCAGGCACAACAAGACCATTTGGGGATTTCGACGCTGCCTTTGGTGGCTGGCAAATCGAAGGTGAACCCTACAGCAAAGTAGCAGGAACTGAATTTGAATGGTTTAGAGCCCGAATGCTTGGAGGAAGAACCAACCACTGGGGCCGAATTTCATTACGTATGGGACCTGACGATTTCAAACCAAAGGATGGAGTTACAGACGAATGGCCTATCACTTATGAAGAGGTCAAGCCATTTTACGATCGTGTTGACCGAATGATCGGTATATATGGAACTGCAGAAGGTATTCATAATGAACCAGACGGGATCTTCATGAAGCCACCTAAACCACGCCTGAACGAGTTATATATCGCCAAAGGAGCTAAAAAAGCGGGGGTTCCAGTGATCCCGGGAAGAGGGGCTGTACTGACTGAAGTATCAAAAGACATCAAGGATCGGGGCGCCTGTTTCTATTGTGGTCAATGTGGTCGTGCATGTAAAGTATATGGAGACTTTTCATCTTCTTCATGTCTCGTCATTCCAGCCATGAAAACAGGCAACTTAAAAGTGATAGACAATGCCATGGTGAGAGAGGTGATTACAAATGACGAAGGCCTTGCTGTTGGTGTTTCCTATGTAAACACCAAGGATCTGCAGGAATATACAGTAAAAGGGAAAACCGTTATTTTGGGTGCAAGTGCTTGTGAAAGTGCGCGTATCATGTTAAATTCCAAATCAAAATCCCATCCTGGTGGTGTTGGTAATAGCAGTGGTTTGGTTGGAAAATATCTTCACGATTCTACCGGAGCCAGTTTATCGGGCTTTTTACCGCAGCTACTTGACCGCAAACGGTACAACGAAGATGGTGTTGGAAGCGTGCATATTTATTCGCCATGGTGGGAAGATAATGCTAAATTGAATTTCCCTAGAGGTTACCACATCGAATACGGCGGTGGTTTACATATGCCTTCTTATGGTTTTTTGAACTGGGTACCTAACGTAAATGACCATGCAAAAAAATCGGATGGGAAGTCCAAAGCCAAAGGTGGTTATGGTACGGCATTAAAAGAAGATTTCCGCAGCTATTATGGCGCAAATGTAGGTATGGCCGGACGGGGAACGGCATTGGCCAGAAAAGATAATTATTGTGAAATCGACCCGGATAAAGTCGATAAGTTCGGAATTCCTGTGTTGCGCTTCAACTACAAATGGGCAAATGAAGAAATAGCACAGGCTAAACACATGCAGGAGACATTTCAGTCTATTATGCACGAAATGGGCGCTGTAATCACTTCAAAAATTCCAGGGGCGGATACCTTGTATGGCCTAGAAGCTCCCGGAAAAATTATTCACGAAGGCGGTACCACAAGAATGGGTAATGACCCTAAAACCTCCGTATTGAATAAATGGGGACAAGCGCACGATTGTAAAAATCTTTATGTCGTAGATGCGGGACCATTTGTGCAACAAGGTGACAAAAATCTTACCTGGACAATACTCGCTTTATCAATGCGAACAGCAGAATATATACTTCAAGAAAAGAAAAAATTAAACGGCTAAAGCATGAATAGAAGAGAATCTTTAAAAGCATTAGGCTTTATTGCAGCTGGATCAGGTCTTTTAACTGCAGCTTGCAACTCAAAGGAGGCTAAAAATGCAACAGTAGACAATAGCAAAAAATTACCTGGAGTTCAGGATTTTGAATACGAACGCACGGAACAGCTATACGCCGAAAAGTTTTTTGATGAACACGAAATGGCGACAATCACTGTTTTGGCAGATATCATTATCCCGAAGGACAGCAAATCAGGAAGCGCGTCAGAAGCGGGGGTACCCGATTTTATCGAATTTATCGTAAAAGATTTGCCGGATAATAAAATTCCTATGCGGGGTGGCCTTCGCTGGCTGGACCTTCAAACCAAAAAACGTTATGGTACGGTATTTATAAAATGTAGTGAAAAGGATCAACTTGCATTAGTAGATGATATCGCTTACCCTGAACTGGCAAAACCAGAAATGAAACAGGGTGCAGCCTTCTTCTCGCTGATGCGCAACCTTACTTCCTCAGGATTTTATACGAGCGAAATAGGTGTAAAAGATATTGGCTATGCCGGAAATAAGCCTGGAGTCTGGACTGGTGTACCAGATGATGTATTGAAAGAGCACGGCTTTGACCCGACTAAATTCTTTGGATAATAAAAAAATCCTTTCCGAAAACGGAAAGGATTTTTTTATTCTAAATTGGAATTTATTGTGCCGATGGGACCTCGGTAGTCTCCGGTGCTTTATCAATCAACTCCATAAATTGATCCAATTTAGGTGTAATGATAATCTGTGTCCTTCTATTACGTTGTTTACCCATGGCAGTCGTATTGTCTGCAATCGGGTTATACTCACCCCTACCACCTGCAGTTAAGCGTTTAGGATCCACACCATATTTATTCTGTAAAGCCTGTACAACAGAAGAAGCTCTCAGGGTACTCAAATCCCAGTTGTTACGAATATTAGGTTTAGAAATCGGATCTGTATCTGTATTACCTTCAATCAACACTTCGTAATCCCTATAATCCTGGATAATTTTTGCGATCTTGCTTAATGTCTGATCTGCTCTATCATTAATTTCATAACTACCGGATTTGTAAAGCATATTATCCGCAAGCGAGATATAAACCACCCCTTTTAACACCTGTACATCAACTTCCTGCAACTCTTCACGGCTAAGCGATCTTGTCAAATTATTTGTCAATACCAGATTCAAGGAATCGGATTTATTTTTCGTTTCTACGAGATGCTTAATGTATTTATTTGAAGCGTTAATTTCATCAACCAACTTGGAGATATTAATATTTCCCTGTGAATTCTGGTTAATACTATTGTCTAATGTTTTCTGCAATGCAGCATACGCCGAGCGAAGGTCAGCATTATTCTGTCTCTCGGACGCTAACTGATCTTCTAAGCTCTTGATCCGTGTTCGTCCTTCAGCCAGCTGAAGCTGTCCGTCCTGGTACTGTTTCGTCAGTTGACTATGCTCTGTTTGCAATTTACTATAGTCTGACTGTAAACCAGCATATTGTTTTTTGCTAACGCCACATCCGATAACAAACAGACTGGCCGTTAATACAGTCATTGGAAAAACTAAATTCTTCATGATATACTCTTTTTGTAGATGTTGAATTAATTCATAAAGCAAGGTACGCAATATTCCAGCCAAAACAACGCAACGTGATCAAATTAACAACCTTTAACGTCTATTGAGCGAGTTCTTTCAACTCAGCCGCGGTAAATATCTGTCCTCCTTTAAGATAGGGATTCGCTCCTTTTAGGTAATTATAAATAATAGATTTGGCCTCCTCGTTGGGTAATTTATACAGGTTTTTAACAAGGAAATTTTTATCCTCAATGATATTATTGTTATATCCCAAAAAAGATGGCGCATGCACCTGTACACTCCAACGTATAAATCGGGCTTCAATATGATTGGGATTTTCCTTAATCAATTCTTCCAAATGCTTTTTGCCCTCTTTGAACTGCCCAACTTTCTTAAATGGATTGCCGATATGCTTCGCGAGAAGAATTTCATAGGCGGCCAGGTATACTTTCTCCGTTGTTGATTTGGCACTTTCATTCAGGCTCTCCAAATTATGTTCACACAGATCCTCATCTTTCACGGCGTCCGCATATTCTTTGCGAATTTTATCAATATTTACCTGTTGGGCCATTCCAACTTTTGCCAAGGTAAATAGAACGATTGTCAATACTATTCGTGTTATCATAATTATAAATCAGGCTATTTTCACATGCTCATTTTCCGACTTAAATTACTAAAAAAATCGAATCCAAATATTAATTTTCAATTATCATACCACAAAGCCACAAATTCATGTCAGCATATCGCCACAGCTAGCTTTAAAAAGAAGAAAAGTCTTCATTAAGGTATATTTTTAAAGCAATTTTGGAACATGAAACTGATTTTAAAAGCAAGCCCCGTGTGGTTGAAGGTGATTTTGTCAATTCTATTTGGTGTTATATTGGGCTGTTTTTTGGGCGAAATAGTTTTTACGCTATTACAGCTTTAAGTTCTTCCTCATCGTCGACATTGCATCATTTCCCTAACGATAGCATACATTTATTCACTTGGATAATCGGTCTATCGCAGCTCGGTTTGGTAAGCCAACAAGTTTCATTATCCTTACCTAAAATCAAATTATTTTTGCTATATTGGTTATACCAATATAAATTTAAAGCGAGCTATGGAGACAAAAGCAGAGTATCAGATTTGGGACACTATCGTAAATAGTGCAAAAACTAAATTCGATTATAAGCATATTCGTGCTATGTTCAAAAAGGAGGATGACGAAATAACCGATAAGTTTCTATTCCATATCATTGCAGGATTCGCCTGTGGTGAAAACCATCAGACCATTTCAACCAATCTTTTCAATGAGTTACAGAGCATCCATTTTGAATGTAATGAAGAACAGATCGATAGGTTTATCGCTGATAAGCATGTAAAATTCAGCCCCGAAATCTACGCGACCTATCTCGCATTCTCTATGTTGGAAGATGGCGAAGATGTTGATAACATTACCGAAATCATTAATAATCTTTTGCAACTGGACAAATAATTTCCCCGAAATATCGTTTAATTTTGGCTAAAAACTTATATTCGTAAATTATTACACCTATAG
This sequence comes from Sphingobacterium sp., assembly GCA_031286695.1. Taxonomy (GTDB): domain Bacteria; phylum Bacteroidota; class Bacteroidia; order Sphingobacteriales; family Sphingobacteriaceae; genus Sphingobacterium. Next base: position 1,044,626 of record JAITTY010000005.1, read on the forward strand.
TTATGCGCCAGTTTTTAACGCTATTTTTAATATTTTCTATTTATACAAATAGTATAGCTCAAACCTTTGACTTTGGTCAAGTTTCGATTTCAGATTTTTCGCGAACAGATTTGGATAGCAATGCCAATGCAATAGTGTTGAAGGAGTTTGGACGAAGTTCTGTTTTTGTAGATGATTACGACAATCGCATAAAGCTTCAACATGAGTACCATGTACTTATCCGGATCAATAATAAAGAAGGATTTAAAAAAGCCAATTTTGAAATACCATCGTATAAACGCGGAAGTTACATCCGTGACTATTTTGACGAACTAAAGGCGGTTACTTATAACTTAGAAAATGGCAGAATCGAGAGAACGGAACTTGAAAATAAGAAAGTTTTCAGAGAAAACTACTCCGCCTATTTAGACCTAAATAAATTTACACTTCCGAATATCAAAGAAGGATCTATTATTGAAGTATCCTATCGGACGCTGGAACAAGATTTATTCAATTTTAAAACATGGGAATTCCAAGACGATATTCCCAAAATACAAAGCCAATATATCGCCATCATACCTGCGTCTTTCACCTACAATGTAGTCTTACGCGGCCCCTATAAGCTTAGCGATCAAAAGGGCGAAGTATTGAAAGAATACATTTTTCTTGATGGATTAAGAATGGATTGTTCTAAATTGACCTATTCCATGAAGAATATTCCGGCATTTGTAGAAGAAGACTACATGACGTCTCCAACCAATTTCAAATCTGCTATCTATTATGAGCTTGAATCAATCTATTATCCAAGTACGGGTAGCAAGAAGACTTTTAGCAAAACCTGGAAAGACGTTGATACAGATCTGATGAATGAAAAGACGTTTGGTGGGCAATTAAAAAAAACTGACTTATTTAAAACCAGTTTGGCAACAATCTTATCGCCTACTGACACAAAATTAGAAAAGGCTAAAAAGATATATAACTATATCAATAAACAAATAAAATGGAATAACTATTTAGGAAAATACGCCGAAGCAGGCATTGAAAGAGCACTGGAAAAACGGACTGGTAATATCGGGGATATTAATTTAGCACTGGTAACGGCCTTACTGGCGGCAGATTTGGAGGCCTATCCAATCATTCTTTCAACACGACGAAAGGGTACTCCCAATGCCCTATTTCCAGTATTGTCTGACTTTGATTATGTCATCGCCTGCGTAGATATTGACGGGATAAAGTATAAACTTGATGCCTCCAATTCATACCTACCTTTCGGAGAACTACCCCTACAATGCTTAAATGAACGGGGAAGAATTATTTACTCTAAAAAGAGTTCCGATTGGTATCCGCTGACCGCCGATGAATCTTCTGATGTAAGCTATGTATTGGAGGGCACATTGAATGATCAATTTAAAATCAAAGGAAAACTCACCATCAGCAGTAGAGGAAACAAAGCACTATTAAAGCGTCAACATATCGCCAAATTCAATTCTTTGGAAGAATACTGGGAAAAACTAGACGAGGAAATGCCCAATATCACCCTAACAAAATCAAGTGTCCAAAATTTGGAGGATATTGATCAGATATTAATAGAAGAATTTGATGTCACAGTAGATGTATCCAAACAAATGGGTCAAGATGTACTGGTTTTGGCGCCCAATATTATTGACAGGATCTCCTACAATCCATTTAAAGCGCAGGAAAGAACTTACCCCGTCGATATGGGTTTTAAATCCAAAACCTTGTATTCGGTCAAATTGACAATTCCTGATCAATATGAAATTGTTGAAAAGCCTCAAAATGCTTCTTTAGCACTCCCTGAGTCAGCTGCAAAATATAGATACGTTACGCAAGTCAATGGCAATCAGATTGAAATCCTGCAGAGCCTGACGTTTAACAAACCCATATTTTCGGTCGATGAGTATTTTTCGCTCAAAGAGTTGTATTCACTTATCATTCAACAGCAAAAGCTAGACATAAAATTAACCGGTAAAAAATGAAAATCTTATTCGTCAACTTACTCCTACTTCCGATCCTCGCAATTGGGCAAGATAATTACGACGTCGCCAATATCCCGAGTGCATTAAAGAGCCGGGCAGTAGCAACTGTGCGCAATGATAAAACTGTGGTAGAAATGAAATCTCCTGAACAAGTGATCACAACAGTAACTTGTGCCGTTACTGTTTATAATAAAAATGGAGATCGCTATGCTTCCCTCCCTGTCTATTATAATAAATCCAGTGAAATCAAAAATCTAAAGGGAGCGATTTATAATGAGATGGGGATATTGCAAAAGAAAATTGCAACGAAAGATTTCAAAGATATAAGCGCTGTCGACAACAGTACGATGTTTGCCGATTCACGGGTAAAATTATATGTCCCCGACTACCACAGCTATCCTTATACGGTGGAATACCAGTACGAAGTGAAAAACAAACAAAATTTGATCATTCCATCCTGGACCCCTGAGGTATCGAACAATGTTTCTGTGGAAAAAAGTAGTTTTCAGTTTATTGCTCCAGTTGGCACTGAATGTCGAATTGAAACAAAGAATTATAAAGGTAGCGTCAAAGAAGAGAAAAATGAGAAAACCGAAAGCAAAACTTGGAATGTGGAACAGATTGCGGCAAGAAAGGATGAATCCTATAGCCCCAACCCAGTTCTAAAAAGAACAAACGTGCTCATCGTTCCCAAAAATTTTATTTACTATGGTAAGGAGGGGAATTTCTCTGATTGGAAAGAGTTTGGCAATTGGGTATCCAATAGCTTGTTGAATAAAAAAGAAGATCTGACAGAAGCTTCAAAACAGAAATTTATTGCTTTAACAAAAAATGCAAGTTCTGATAAAGATAAAGCGAAGATTCTATACGATTACTTACAAAAAAACACACGCTATATCAGTATCCAAATTGGGATTGGCGGCTTAGAACCGTTTCCTGCTTCAGAAGTGGACCGTCTGGGCTATGGCGACTGTAAAGCACTTGCAAACTACATGCGAAGTATGCTATCAGCGGTCAACATCCCTTCATATTATTGCATCGTCGAAGCCGGCAGGCGCAAAGAAAGTTTTCACAAAACATTTGCAAATGCCCAGGATGGAAATCACGTCATTTTATGTATTCCATTCAAAAATGATACAACCTGGCTGGAATGCACGAGCCAAAACCTTCCCTTTGGTTTTCTGAGCGATTTTACGGACGATAGAGATGTCGTTGCCTGTACCGAAAATGGCGGTGTGATCATGCATACACCAAAATACCTTAACTCCACCAATCTTCAGCTTCGCTATGCTGACCTAAAACTTTCGGAAGACGGAAGCATCCAAGGTACCTTAAACACCAAGTTCTACGGAACCCAATATGAGAATCATATGGACGTGCTTTTAGCCAGCAATAATGATAAGAATAAGCTTCTCACGGAATACTATAATATAGACAATATCAACTTCAATCAGGTAAACTATATTGAACATAAGGAGGAAAATCCATTTATTGAGGAGAACCTAAATATTTTTATTAAAAACTATGCTGTGAAAAATGGAAATAAACTTTTGATCCAACCTAATTTATTCAATACACATTCCAATATTGCAGAAAGTAGAAATCGAACCGAAGATATTTTCATTGAAAGAGGCTACGCCGATGTCGATAGCATTAGCATTACCCTTCCGGAAAATATACTCAAAAACATAACTCCTGAGAAGAAAATTATTGAGAAACCCTTTGGAAAGTATGAATTTAGGTCAGAAATAAAGGACAATAAACTATTCACCTACAGAAAATTGGAGCTTTTTGAAGGCAGCTATCCCGCTAATGATTATGAAGACTTTTTCCAATTTCATAATGACGTAAGTAATTGCGACAAAGGGCGCTTTAATCTCAGCTTTCTCTAACCGAAAGAAAAATATTTACCAGAATATGAATTTATAAAATCGATCAAATACGGCAATTATTGTATATTAGCTCAATGACAGAATACGCAGCGATTTTTGACATGGACGGTGTTATAAGCCACACCAACCCATTCCATGCCGAAGCTTTTAGAGCTTTTTTTAAAAACCACAATGTACAACAGGCTACAGAAGAGGAATTTGAGCAGCATATGTATGGCAAGCATAATAGTTACATCATGCAACATTTCTTCAAGCGTCCAATATCTCCTGAGGAACTGCGAACGCTTGAATTTGAAAAAGAGCAGCTCTTTAGAGTGATTTACAAGGAGCACGTGGCACCTATTAAGGGATTAATCGAATTTTTGACTGAATTAAAAAATAAAGGTTTTAAGCTTGCTGTGGCGACATCTGCTCCCAGGGAAAACATGGATTTAATTCTCGATGAATTAAAAATACGCCATCTTTTTTCTTCCACATTAAGCAGTGAAGATGTAAAATTACATAAGCCACATCCTGAAGTTTACCTAAAATCAGCAGAAAACCTACAAATTCCGGTTGACCGCTGTATCGTTTTTGAAGATTCTTTTTCCGGCATTACTTCGGCAAAAAATGCCGAAATGAAAGTTGTCGCCGTACTTTCAACGCATAAAAAAGAAGAATTACCAGTAAGTAATGATTATATAAATAATTATACAGAAATATCAGTTTCGAATGTAGAAGCCATTCTAAAAACACAGTAGCTAAAAATTTACTGGAGATTTGCTGAGAAAACACATATAACATGAAGCAGCTTAATCGTATCATTTAAAAATTCCTTGAGCTGCTGTTAACATATAAAAAAAGAGATTCCTTTGGGAATCTCTTTTTTTACGCTCATATTGTCCGATTTGGACTAAATTTTCAATTGCTGCCGCTTGACTACAATTTTATTCAGTTATTAATCTCTTTTCAGACCAAACTTTTCTATTTTACTATAGAGGTGACTACGTTGAATATCAAGGTCATCGGCCGTTTTCGAGACGTTCCAGTTATTTTTTTCCAATTTATATTTAATAAACTCCTTTTCAGCATGATCTTTATAATCTTGAAACGAATCAAAGGAGTCCATATCTAAACCGTAATTTGTAGCAACTCTTTCATGTGCTATACCGTTTACCGGCTCACGCGAAGGATTAGCAAATGCCACCACATCTTTATCCGTAATAGATCTGTCGCTCAAAATAATTAAACGCTCAATCATATTGCGCAATTCACGAATGTTACCAGTCCAGGGAAGATGACTCAATTCTTTCATTGCCGCAGCAGTAATCTCTTTCACGGGTATCCCATATTCCATACAGATTTCTTCACAAAAATTTGTTGAAAGCAGAGGAATATCATCTACGCGATCTATTAAAGCTGGAACATGAATTAAGATCACCGACAAACGGTGATATAAGTCCATTCTAAAGTTACCCTCCTCAATTTCCTTCAATAGATCTTTATTGGTCGCAGCTACCACACGGACATTGACATCAATCTCTTTATCGCCACCCACTCTGGTGATTTTATGTTCCTGTAATGCCCTTAAAACTTTAGCTTGAGCGGATAGACTCATGTCTCCGATCTCATCCAAGAACAATGTTCCACCACTAGCTTGCTCAAATTTTCCTATACGCTGTTTAATCGCGGATGTAAAGGATCCTTTTTCATGCCCGAATAATTCAGATTCAATTAATTCGGAAGGTATAGCCGCACAGTTCACTTCAATTAGCGGTCCCTGTGCACGATTCGATTTCTCATGCAGCCAACGTGCCACAAGCTCCTTTCCCGAACCATTTGCGCCAGTAATCAAAACACGGGCTTCTGTCGGTGCTACACGATCAATTGTCTCTTTGATACGTTTGATAGCCCCAGATTCACCCAATATATCTTTTGTTTTTGAACTGCTAACTTTTCGTTTGAGCACTTTAGTTTCTGTGACAAGGGAACTTTTATCCAGTGCATTCCGAACTGTGATCAATAATCTGTTTAGATCTAGCGGTTTTTCTAAAAAGTCAAATGCTCCTTTTTTCGCTGCTTCAACAGCAGTTTCAATTGTACCATGTCCAGAGATCATAATAAAGGGGATGTCTGGGCTGCTTTGATGCGCTTCCGCCAAAACTTCCATCCCATCCATCGTATTCATCTTGATATCGCAGAGAACAAGATCTATTTTTTCCTTTTTTAAAATATCTAATCCATCCCGGCCATTGTCGACATCTAAAATCGTATAATCTTCATATTCCAAGATATCACGCAACGAACTTCTGATGGCGCGCTCATCATCAATGATTAAAATTGTACTCATAAATCGAGAGTTATGCTATTTTTTCAATTATGGGAATCAATATAAGGTTTTTTTGGCAATTAGCGAAAAAGAAGCAAACCTTGTAAGCCGGGTTCTGTAGACCACCGAAGTGGAATTTCTATCATTTATCTAGATTTGTCATCGCTGACAAACTCAATCAACCTACCCATTACGAATTCCAATAAATTGAAAGAAGACGAGCAGCCTTCGAATTTCGCAACCTATTTGGTCTTTCAACACACGAGGTTTACCGTAATATATGTCACCATACAAGACCGTAAGCTCTTACCTTACGTTTTCACCCTTACTCCGAAAAGCGGTATATTTTCTGTGGCACTTTCTGTCTACTATTTTCATAGCAGCCTTCCCGTTAGGAAGCGTGTTGCTCTATGTTGCCCGGACTTTCCTCTCCTCTCAAAAAGAGCAGCGATAGAACCAGTTTGCTTCTGCGCAAAAGTAGCTATTTTACCTGAAAAAACCCGAAATTCTTTTCAATTTCAGCCAAACGATGCAAAGACCTCAAAAATCTACGCAATTTGATTGCGTAGATCAGTTAAAGTTTTGTATTTTCAGCTTATCCAAAGAAATCAACACTATGGCTCTCAACAAACTGGCTCTTATACGGTACAAAACGATCGATCATTGCCTCCGTTTACGGCATCGCAAATGGACATTAGAAGACCTTATGGAAAAGGTTTCTGATGCACTCTACGAATTTGAAGGGATCAAAAACGGGATAAGTAAGCGAACAATACAAAGTGATCTACAGCTGATGCGTAGCAATAAGCTCGGCTACAATGCACCCATTGTTGTCCTGCATCGCAAATTCTATACTTATGAAGACCCCAGCTATAGCATCAGCAATTCACCAATTTCCATTGGAGATATGCAGAAAATGAAAGAAGCTGTTGAAGTGCTCAAGCATATAAACGGGTTCTCTAGTTTTGATGAAATGAGCGACATTGTCGCGCGTCTTGAAAATAGTATACACAGCAAAAAAGATAATTCGCCCTCCATCATCCAACTGGAAAATAATAAACTCCTGAAAGGCCTTTCTTTTATAAATCCCCTTCATCAGGCGATCCGCGAAAAAACACCGTTACTCATCAGTTACCAATCGTTCAAAGCGACACAGAAACAGGATCTTGTTTTCTCCCCCTACCTGCTAAAGGAGTATCGTAACAGATGGTTTCTCATCGGTCACCATAAAAAAAGCGAGGGATTGATGACACTCGCCCTTGACCGGATCGACGCTTTTGAAGAAATGGGCAAAAATTCATACAAGGAATATACGGGAATCGATTTTGAACGTTACTTTTCCGATACTATAGGTGTTACCAAAACACAAAAGGACCGCGGACATCGGGTGATATTACAGATCAACGCTCGAAATGCACCTTATGTAGAAACTAAACCGCTGCACGCTTCTCAACAGATTTTAGATAAAAAAGAAGATGGTTCAATCTTAATTCGCATAGATGTCGTCCTTAATTTTGAACTAGAAAGAGAAATCTTAGGATTTGGTGAATCGATTAAAGTATTATCACCGAGAAATTTACAAACAAGAATAATACGACGTTTGGAAGCCGCCAAACAGCTGTATGCAGACAATTCTGAAAACACGGGCACAAGCCCATCCTCTAGTTAATAAAGCCAACAATTGCCGTATAACGACAAATGACCACGTAATCAATGCGTATAAATTTAGACCAGTGGACTAGATATCTTGGGCGATGGCATAAGCACTTGCCCAAGCCCACTGGAAATTATAGCCGCCAAGCCATCCGGTAATATCAACAGCCTCCCCCCCAAAATAAAGCCCCTCGATTTTTTTGGACATTAGGGTCTTAGGATGAAGTTCCCTGGTTGACACTCCACCACGCATAACCTCCGCTTTATCATAGCCCTTGTCCCCTGCAGGCTTTACTTTGAAACGGTGAATCGTATCGACAATCAACTTTGCGTCAGCCTTACTAAGTGAGGCGATTTTGGTATCTAGAACGAGGAATTTCCCGAGGGCATCAACCAGTTTTCGGCTGAAATAATCGTTTAGCAATTGTGAAACAAGTCTTTTTCCTCCGTATTGCCGCTCTTGTTTAATCAGATTGTCCAAATTAAAATTAGGCAACAGATCAATAGTAATCTCCTGCCCCGCTCGCCAATAACTTGATATCTGAAGTATTGCGGGGCCACTCAATCCCCAGTGTGTAAAGAGAATGTTCTCTTCAAATGACATTCCGGCAACAGATACCTTTGAGAATACCGAATTTCCAGCTAAGGAACTATACCAATCGGCATCTTTTCCTGTTATGGTCAGCGGCACTAATGCAGGAGCCGTGCCGACCACCTCCAAACCAAATTTTTTGGCTAGTCGTAGCCCAAAGTCAGATGCACCGAGCTTTTGAACCGGAAGCCCGCCAGAAGCAACAATAACTTTTGGGCTATGATATTGGGATTCACCTGCTCCATTTTCTACTGTTACCACAAAACCTTCGGCATTTTTCTCAACAGATTTCACCAAGGTATTTAAAGCAATATCCTGATCCGTTTCATATAAAATTTTGGAAAACACGGCAACGATATCTTTTGCTTTATTTGTTAGCGGAAACAGCTGACCCAAGGTCTTCTCCTGCCCCACAATGCCATAGCTTTCAAAAAACACAATAGTATCCTCCACCGTCCATTGTCTGAATACGCTATGCAAAAAATCTGGATTTTCAGAAATGAAATTTGCTGGGCCAGTACCGGTATTGGTATAATTACATCGTCCTCCGCCGGAAATCAAGATCTTTGCACCGACTTTATCATTTCGTTCCAGTACTAAAGTCTTCTTTCCAAGCAGTCCTGCCTGTGCTGCACACATCAATCCACAGGCTCCACCTCCAATAATTATAGCATCATATATTCTACTCACAGCGGCGTTCTAATAAGCAATCAATGTATTTTCAACGGAAACAACTTTTCGTTCCAATTGACTCCGATATCCCAATTCAATGATCTTAATGACATCTCGAGCCTGTTCTGCCGATGCAATCAAATCAGCTTTTCCTAATATTGTATCCGCCACGTTCTGATAAAAATCGGGATAAGATCCTATTTCGGAAGGAATAACCTCTTCGATATCTTTACCTTCTTCCACAATATTAAGCTTACCGTAGAGACTTGGATCCTCTTGACCCCAGTTTGGATCCTCATCCGGGAATTTACCATCCCGTAATAAGGCCTCCTGTGGATCAACACCATATTTCACAAAATTTCCATTCACCCCAAAGATACGATAACGTGGCGTAGGTTCTTTTGCAAGCATGGAGCCTTTCAGCGATACCCGCAAATTATCATAGTACAATAGGCAGTCGAAGTTGTCGATCGTCTTGGCATGATCCCGTTGGATGGCCAAATCAGCAAAGACTGCATCTGGTTTTCCAAATAATTGCAGCGCCTGGTCGATAAGATGTGGTCCTAAATCATAAAATATACCAGAACCCGGCAAATTTTCCTCACGCCAGGCGTTAGGACGCAGGTAATTGCGGAACCGGTCGAACCGGGATTCCAGATTCACAATTCGGCCCAATCTCCCGCTTTTGATCATTTTCTCCACAGTCCGATAATCCGAGTTGAACCTTAAATTATGATAGGGTGCCAAAATCAGATTTTTCTCCTTCGCCAAAGCAATAAGTTCATCTGCCTGTTCGACACTATTGGTAAATGGTTTTTCAACAACAACATGTTTTCCTGCTTCCAGTGCACGCTTTGCAAAAGGATAATGCATTTCATTGGACGTTGCAATCACGACCAGATCAATGGTTGTATCGTTAAAAATATCATCAGCAGACAAAGCAATTTCAGCCTGTGGGTAGCGCTGCTTTAACAAAAGTTGCTGATCAGCTTTCCGGGCTGTCACTTTGACAAGATCCAATTCTGCAATCGAACGCATGACAGGAGCATGAAAAACCTGCCCTGAAATTCCAAAACCAATAAGCCCTACGCGAATTTTCTTCATAACATTACATTCTTTCCGGTACACGAATTCCCAATAAGTTCATTCCTTTGGCAATAACCTTTGCTGCAGAAGCTGAAAGGTGCAACCTAAAGTTTTTCACACCCTGATCTTCTGCTTTCAATATTGTCTCCTCATGATAGAATTTATTGTAGGATTTCGCTACTTCATAAATATAATTTGCCAGTTGTGCAGGACTGAACTCCTGTGCAGAAGCCTCAATAATCTCCGGAAAAGCGCCTAGCTGCTGAATTAAATCACGTTCATAGGAAGAGATCGTCGCAGGCACAGATACATCGCTGTTAAAATCAAAATCAGCTTTACTTAAGACAGATTTAATACGCGCGTGTGTGTATTGGATAAATGGTCCTGTATGCCCCTGAAAATCGACAGACTCATTTGGATCAAACAAGAGGCGTTTTTTAGGATCTACCTTTAATAGAAAATATTTAAGCGCCCCCATTCCAATCGTATCATAAAGAGCTGCTTTTGATTCCTCATCTAATCCTCCGGTCTTACCCAGCTCTTCCGTACGTTCTTGTGCAGTTTTCAGCATTTCAGCCATTAAATCATCTGCATCAACAACAGTTCCCTCACGCGATTTCATTTTACCCGATGGCAGATCGACCATTCCATAAGACAAATGGAACAAACCGTCGGCCCAAGTTTTACCCAATTTCTTCAAGATCAAGAACAATACCTTGAAATGGTAATCCTGTTCGTTACCCACCACGTAAATAGATTCATTCATTTGGAATTCATCGTACTTCAATTGTGCTGTACCTAAATCTTGCGTAATATAGACAGAAGTACCGTCACCACGAAGCACAAGTTTCTGATCTAATCCCTCCTCCGTTAGGTCAATCCAAACCGAGTTATCGTCTTTTTTAAAGAAAACGCCACTATCTAAACCCTCTTGGATAATATCTTTACCCAATAAATACGTATTGGATTCATAATAATATTTATCAAAATTGACCCCCAATTGCTTATAGGTTTTTTCAAATCCAGCATATACCCAGCTGTTCATTGTCTTCCAAAGCGAGATCACTTCTTCATTACCGGCTTCCCATTGTTGCAGCATTGCTTGTGCTTCCTTCATTAAAGGCGCATTTTTCTTTGCTTCATCTTCAGTTTGACCTTCAGCTTTCAAGCCTTCAATTTCTTTCTTGTACTCTTTATCAAAGACCACATAATATTTTCCAACAAGATGGTCTCCTTTCATCCCTGTAGATTCGGGTGTTTCTCCAGCACCAAATTTCTGCCAGGCTAACATGGACTTACAGATATGAATACCACGATCGTTCACCAAGTTTGCTTTGATAACTTCATAACCATAGGCTTTCAGAATTTCAGCCACGGAATAGCCTAATAAATTGTTACGAATATGGCCTAAATGCAGGGGCTTATTCGTATTTGGAGAAGAGTACTCAACCATCAGTTTTTTTCCATTTGCAGGAAATACGCCAAAGTCCTTCGCGGTTATAGTATGATTCAGCAATGTGATCCAGTAAGCATCGGAAAGAACAATATTCAAAAAGCCTTTGATCACATTGAAATCCGATATTTCAGCGATATACTGTTGCAAATACGCACCAATTTCTTTTCCAGTTTGTTCCGGAGAAGATTTCGAAAAGCGCGTTACTGGAAAAGTTACGATCGTAATTTGTCCTTCAAACTCCTTTCGGGTAGCTTGTAAAGCAATTTGATTTTCTAAAATATCTGCATTGTAAAGCTCTTTTACTGCCTGTACAGTGACTTCAACAAGTCGCTTTTGAATAGAATTTGCCATTTAATGATTTTGTAATTTTTACAACTTCCTGATAGTGAATTGGAAATAAATAACATTCCTTATTTAGGTATTCACCATTAAAGTATATCTTTGCAAAAATAATAAAAAATGCAGAGCTATCAGGAATTTCTTGACTTAAGTGTTGGTTTTCCGCAAGACGGATTCGAAATCATCGACGACGAATTGTATTTCCACGATTTGAATTTAATGGAAATGATAGAAACGTACGGTACGCCGCTACGTTTTACCTATTTGCCTATCGTCAGCAAAAAAATTCAGCAAGCGAAAATCCTTTTTCAGACCGCAATTCTGAAACATAACTATCGCGGATCTTACAAATATTGTTATTGTACCAAATCATCACATTTCAAGCACATCGTAGAAGAAGCCTTGAAAAATGATATCCACCTGGAAACTTCATCTGCATTTGACATGCCGATGATCGATTCGTTGGAAAGACAGGGAACAGTAACAAAAGACATTACAGTCATCTGTAATGGATTCAAAACCTACCAGTATAAACAGTATATTGTGGATATGATCCATGATGGGTATACGAACATTATACCGGTACTAGACAATAAAGAAGAGTTTAACCTGTACGATGATGAAATCGAACTCGATGAGCCTTGTGCTTTAGGAATCCGCGTTGCCTCTGAAGAGCAGCCAGATTCTCAATTCTATACATCTCGTTTAGGGATCCGCCAGGAAGACGTCATTGATTTCTATAACAACAAAATCGTTGACAATCCAAATTTCAAAGTCAAACTACTTCACTTTTTCATTAATTCGGGTATCTCAGACACCCCGTATTACTGGAATGAACTGGAGAAATACGTTACATTATATTGTAAATTCAAAAAAGTAAATCCAGACTTAGATACCTTGGATATCGGTGGCGGTATGCCGTTTAAGGATTCACTGGTACACGACTTTGACTACGAATACATGGTCAATGAAATTGTCAACCGGATCAAACAAATCTGCGCGCACCACGAGGTGATGGAACCAGACATCATTACTGAATTCGGTAAATACACTGTTGCTGAAGCATCAGGTATTCTTTATAAGGTTTTGGGTCGAAAGCAGCAAAACGATCGTGAACGTTGGTTTATGATTGACGGTTCATTCATCACGAATTTACCGGATGTATGGGCGTTGAATCAAAAATACATTCTATTGCCGATCAATAACTGGGACTCCGAATATGAACGCGTCAATTTAGGCGGTATTACTTGCGACGGCCAGGATTATTATAATCAGGAGGCGCACATGAATTCAGTGTTTATGCCGAAGACACGTAAGGTACAATATTTGGGATTCTTTCATACAGGAGCCTATCAAGATGTACTGAGCGGATATGGAGGGATCCACCACTGTTTACTACCCTCGCCTAAACATGTGCTCGTACGCCGCAATAGAGATGAAACATTCAACTATGAAGTATTTGGTGAGGAACAAAACTCCAAACAAGTCATGAAATTATTAGGCTATCAATAAAATATGCCTTCAAAAACGAACTACTTAAAATAGCAACGATTGCAGTCCTGTATTCTTGCCAAAAAAGTATTTTTAAATAACGATAAAACGGTCCCGATCTTAGAAACGGGACCGTTTTATTTTGCGTTTAACCGCGCCAATTATAACTGGGATCAATTCGAAAACCAAATCCAGATAGCCCACGTGATCCATCAACGAGAATCGGAAAGATAAACTTCATACCAAGGCCTAAAATAATAGGGACTTTGTCCGTACCTAATAGGGACTTGATAGGGACCTCATTCGGATGAAAGCGTTTAAAACACCTATTAGGTTCGAATTAGATCAGCATAAAATATGGGGCAAGTAGCTTGTTGGCAGCTTCTCTTTCCTAACTTGTTCACAACAGGAAACCCCGATTTCAGTAGGCGACTAACTTATTCGAGAGGGCTGTTTAATGTATTACAAAGAAAGCCTTTTAAAAAGAGGCTTTCTGTTTACTTATTTGCTATTTTTCTATTTTAGTATATCATAGAAATTATGGTTTCAAAAATATTTATTTCGCCACCCAAGCCGTAAAGAAGTTAAGTACTTTTTCTTCATCATACCCCTTTCCTTTTTCCAAACTACCACTCTCCTGTACATGCAATGTTTTTCCGTTTCTGTCTAAAACAATAAAAAATGGATAACCTAATTTGTTTCCTTCGGGAGCATACTTCTGAAAAACAGCTTCGTTTTTATTTTCCTTTGAATAATTCAGGTGATAATAGAGAAAGCGACTCTTCAACAACTTGTCTATACTTGCCGTTTTGTGGATATAATCATTAAACCTTAAACACCAGACACACCAATTCCCCCCAGCTTGGATAATAATATTTTTCCTTTCTTTCTTTGCCTGAACTAATAACTGATCAATATCATTTTGTGCATTAGCATCTGGATTGTAAGGCTTTGAAAGTTCCTGAACTGCAGAAACCTGCTGTGAGAACGCTTTAGACTGCAAAACTACCGTTCCAAAAAACACAACAGCTCCGCACAGCAATAATCTTATATTTCTCATCATGAATAAATTAAATAGTCATCTAAAATTACAAAATCGTTTGTTCAAACCAAAACATAAGCAGCCTATAATGGTTAAACATTACATAGCTATTGACCATGCAAAAAAAAATCCACGATCAAACAGCCTACATGTTGACAGACGCGTTAAACATAATCAGACAACATAGATGCTGCCTTAAGTAATCAAAATGGGGCCATTATCAACTACTCCCTATTGGCGGGCAATAAAAAACACAGCTTATTGACAGCCCATATCGAGCTGTTGACGAAAACAGGAAAGCTTCTTTTTATTCAAATCAAAACAATAAAAAACAAAACAAAACTAAAACAAACACTATATCTTAACATAAATATTATTTAATTTCTTTTAAAATTTAATAAATATACCATAACTTAGTAATAAGGAAGCGGAAAAACGAGTACACAAGATTCACCATATAAAGACCAAAACGAAACAAAATGAAACATCAAGAATTCAAAAGGTCAAAACTGATAGAAAAAATAAGAGACACAAGCGCGTGGGATGTTATCGTAATAGGTGGCGGTGCCAGCGGACTAGGTGTTGCATTAGACGCCTTAAGCCGAGGTTTCAAAACAATTTTACTGGAGCAGGTTGATTTTGCAAAAGGCACTTCGAGCAAAGCTACAAAGCTTGTCCATGGTGGTGTACGCTACTTGGCTCAGGGCGATATTTCTCTGGTTAAAGAAGCCCTTCATGAAAGAGGTTTACTTCAAAAAAACGCACCACATCTAGTCAAAAACCAATCATTTATCATCCCTAATTACAGCTGGTTCGATGGTCCATTCTATACAATTGGAATGAAAATATATGATCTTTTGGCCGGTAAATTAAGTCTGGGAAAATCTACCCATATCAATAAAGAAGAAACACTTAGCCGCATAAGCACTGTTAGACCAAAAGGTTTATATGGTGGAGTAGTCTATCAGGACGGGCAATTTGACGACTCCAGACTTGCCCTCAACATAGCACAGACCTGTATACAAATGGGCGGTGTTGCGCTGAATTATGTCAGGGTAAATAGCCTAACCAAAGATAGCAACGGACGGATTAACGGTGTGATTGCCAATGACACCGAAACAGGCGAAGTTTTTACGATACAGGGCAAGGCTATAATCAATGCAACAGGCATATTTGTCGATGACATTTTAAAAATGGACAGGCCGGAAGCAAAACAGCTGGTGCGCCCTAGCCAAGGTGTCCATCTCGTGTTTGACAAATCATTTCTCCCGGGAGATGATGCTATTATGATTCCAAAAACAGATGATGGACGTGTTCTTTTCCTAGTCCCCTGGCACAATCGGGTCATTGCAGGAACAACAGATACCCCGATTGATGAACACAGCCTCGAGCCTGTTGCTTTGGAACAGGAAATCGATTTCATTTTGAAAACTGCAGGACGCTACTTAACGAAACAACCAACAAGAGCAGATGCACTGGCGGTATTCGCCGGTCTTCGTCCATTAGCTGCCCCTACTGGTAACTCCAATAAAACCAAAGAGATCTCACGAAGCCACAAGGTAATCGTCAGCGACTCCAAATTACTCACTTTAACAGGCGGAAAGTGGACAACATTCCGTCGAATGGGGCAAGATACAATCGACAAAGCGATAAAAATTGGCTGTCTACCGCAAAAAGAAAGCCGGTCCGCCACACAAAAGATTTATAGTGCCATTCCGACATCAGACAGAAGCAATCACCTATATATTTATGGCGCTGACCAAGAAGCCATCCATGCATTAGCCCAGGAAAATCCCGAATGGAACGAGAAATTAATAGCACACCTTGAATTCAAAAAGGCAGAAGTTGTTTGGGCAGCACGCAATGAGCTTGCCAGAACCGTGGAAGATGTGCTATCCCGTCGTGTACGCATGCTCTTTCTGGACGCAAAAGCCGCAATCGAAGCAGCACCAGAGGTCGCTAGACTACTCGCGCAGGAACTGGACAAGGATGAAAATTGGCAAAATCATCAAATAGAAAACTTTCAAAAAGTTGCAAAAAATTATATCTTAAAGTAACACAAAAAATAACCAGCAATACTCAATTATGGAACAGCAATACATCTTGGCAATGGATCAAGGCACGACTAGCTCCAGAGCTATAATTTTTGATAAAGACAGAAATATAATCTCCATTGCCCAGAAGGAATTCACACAGATATTCCCACAACCGGGATGGGTCGAACATGACCCACATGAAATCTGGTCAACGCAGGCAGGTGTCACAGCAGAAGCCACCACAAAGGCAGGATTAAATGGTAAAAATATTGCCGCTATTGGCATAACCAATCAACGCGAAACTGTCGTCGTCTGGGATAAAGAAACCGGAAAACCCATTTATAATGCTATCGTTTGGCAAGATAAGCGCACAGCAGATTATTGCGACGAGTTGCGTAGCACCGGAAAGCATGATATGATCCAGGAAAAAACGGGTCTGATATTAGATCCTTATTTTTCCGCTACCAAAATCAAATGGATTCTGGATCATGTAGAAGGTGCCCGAGAAAAAGCACAAAACGGGGAATTAATCTGTGGAACTATCGATACTTGGCTCGTATGGAATCTCACCCGTGGCGATGCCCACATTACCGACGTCACAAACGCTTCCCGAACCTTACTGTTTAACATCCACAGCATGGAATGGGACAAGGAACTCCTTGAATTGTTTGACATCCCCGCTGCTATGCTTCCTCAGGTAAAAGAAAGTAGCGAAATATATGGAGAATCCCGGACTACCATTTTTGCCCACAAAGTCAAAATAGCAGGAATTGCGGGCGATCAGCAGGCCGCGCTTTTCGGACAGCAATGTATCGAGAAAGGAATGGTAAAAAACACATACGGAACAGGATGCTTTATGTTAATGAACATCGGCGATAAACCAATCCGCTCAAAGAACAACCTTTTAACAACCGTTGCATGGAAAATCAATGGAAAAACAGAATATGCCTTGGAAGGGAGTATATTTATCGGTGGCGCACTGGTCCAATGGTTACGCGACAATCTTAACATTATTTATAAATCGGCCGATGTTGAACAACTGGCACTTACGGAAAAAGATAACGGTGGCGTCACCTTTATCCCCACGTTTGCAGGACTGGGAGCCCCATACTGGAATGCACGTGCGCAAGGCACTTTATTTGGGCTTACGCGTGCGACGACCAATGGCCATATAGCACGTGCCTCATTGGAAGCGATCTCACTACAGACTCGTGATGTCCTCCAGGCAATGGAAGCTGATAGCGGCATACCGATCAAAGAATTACGTGTAGACGGCGGTGCGACAGCAAATAATCTACTTATGCAAATCCAGGCCAATGTATTAAATAGCAACGTTGTACGCCCTAAAATCACGGAAACAACCGCTTTGGGCGCAGCATATCTCGCAGGGCTAGCAGTAGGATTCTGGAAAGATGAGGCGGAGATATCAAAGTTTTGGGCACAGGATCGTATATTTGAACCCGAGACCGAGCAAGAAGAGCAAACAAACAAGATCATTAAGCTCTGGACCAAGGGAATCAAAGCATTACAATACTGGACTGAAAACTAACCAATAAATATGAACCATTATTTAGCAGAATTTATTGGCACAACGCTCCTCCTTCTTTTAGGTAATGGCGTTGTTGCCAACGTTATCTTGAAAGGCACAAAAGGGGAAAATGGAGGGTGGATTGTGATCACGACTGCATGGGCACTGGCGGTCTATGTAGGTGTCGTATTTGCAGGCCCTTATACCGGAGCGCATCTTAACCCCGCAGTAACCATTGCTGTCGCGCTTAATCATGGACTTTCGTGGACGGAGGTTCCAGGCTATATTCTTGCCCAAATTGCTGGTGGCTTCTGTGGTGCCATGCTAACCTACATCATGCACAAAGACCATTTCGATGCAACAGCAGACCCAACCACCAAACTTGGTGTTTTCGCTACGATACCCAACATTCGAAATACGTCAACAAATCTGGCAAGTGAGATTATCGGAACCTTTGTCTTGATTTTTGTTATTTTCTTTATAACAGGTCAAGATGTGACCATTGATGGAAAAACGGCCCCAATAGGCATGGGCTCCCTTGGTGCTATACCCGTTGCATTTCTAGTATGGGCCATCGGGCTATCATTGGGCGGTACCACAGGATATGCAATCAATCCCGCCCGGGATCTTGGCCCACGCCTATTTCACGCGTTTTGGCCAATCAAAGGAAAAGGAAGCTCAGACTGGTCCTATGCATGGATTCCGATTGCAGGACCGATTCTAGGTGCTATTTTAGCCTTTGCACTTTATACATGTATAAAACCAGCCTAGTCGAAACAGCTATTCTTCGCAAAATAAAAGGGGGATTCAATTTATGAATCCCCCTTTTATTTTACTATCCTCGCTTGGGCTTTCTATGACCATATTCACGATCACGCTCAAACGTATTCATATGACGTTCCTTTTTCACGGGATACACATCATCGATCACAATCAGTATACCTTTTTCTTCTACCGTACCAAACTCATTATTACGCGCTGTGCCGAATGACTTCATAGTGGGCGACAGGTTCATATAGGTATTTATCAAAGGCGGAATATTCTCTCCCAATGCTCTCACATGACTGTTCAACACCTTATATCCCTCTTTATAATCAAGTCCATCAAACACGCCTACAAAACGTTCGTAATCGTTCTTGATTTCCAATTCAGGAAGAGGGAGCACCAATTTATCATGATCCGGGAAATAATAGTCCATAAAATAAAGTAACATATCCCGCGCATCTTTATTATAATGGGGATACATGGTTACTTTACCAAAGAGGTATTTTATTTCGGGATTCAGCATTACCAAAGCTCCTAAACCATCCCAAAGATTATCCAATGAAAAAATTCCTTTTCTATTGTCAATAGCCGGTTGGTATTTAGGCTGTACAAAAGATCTTCCCAACTCAATCGTGTAAGGTAGATATTCATTCGTAAACAAGTCGGAAAATTGAAAATAATGTGCGGTTGATAAATTGGGTACACCATTTACTTCACCAGCCTCAGCACATTTGATTACACGGTAACCGGCAACCACTTCTTCATCTTCGGGATTCCATGCGATCAACTGATCGTAACAATCTTCGCATGTATCGTTTTCATCGATATCAATTGAAAGTCCTGTACCTCCCCCTGCTCCACGAAAAGTCAACTCCCGCAAACGCCCAATTTCACGCATGACATTTGGCGAATTATGATAGTTGATTAAATATATCTCGTTATTTCCATTGTTGGTATATCGTAAGAAGACCTCTTTATTCAATTCGGCCTTCAATAATTCTCTATCAACTGGAGGTATAATTTCTTGCATAAATTCTATTTTTCTTGAGCCAATCCATAAACCCTTCTTTTCACTTCCTCAGCCCAAGTTTTTTCGTTTTTTGATTGATCAAACGCTGTATAAGGGATTCTTTCTCCTATTATAATATTGACGGTATGCCCCCGTTGGGCAAACATTTCATCAGGTAAATATAACATTTCAATGTTTACCTTGAGACCTAATTTCTGTCTAAGCCTTGCAAAATTATAAAAAAACTTAGAGTTTTTACCGTCAATCAACACCGGAATGATATCTTTTTTATATTTTTTTGCTTTACTAATGAAACTCTTTTTCCATTCCAGGTCCTCAATGCGTCCATCATTTTGCTTTCTGGAAACCAAGCCTGCCGGAAATACCAACAAGGCATCGTCCGCTCCATAAGCCTCCTCAATCGCAGAGATCGCCTGCTTCCCCTGACCACCTAACTTATTGACGCCGACAAACAAAGGCCTCAAATTACCTATATTTAAAAGGATATCATTGACTAAAAACTTCACATCGCGTCTATATTTACCTATTGCATGCATAAACGCAATACCATCCAATCCCCCCAACGGATGATTGGACGCAAAAATAACAGGTCCCGATACGGGAATATTTTCTGCTCCATACAAATTGACCTTAACATCCAAATCGTTGATCAATGCATCAACAAAATCCAGACCTTGAAGATCTGCAAAGCGCGTCATAATATCATTTATCTCGTCTTCATGAATGGTCCTTTTTAAATAATTAAGTAAAAAAGACGGAATCCATTTAGCAAGCCCCGCATTTTTTTTGTGAATAACTTCACGTATATCAATAAACTTTTTACTCTCGCTTGTGATCATCAATCTTACTGTTCCAATTAAAAATACTACTCCCCCATTTAGGCTCGATTACAAGCCTATTCCAATTTGCTGACAAAAATAATAACAGAATGCTGATAAAAGTACAATTTTAAACTTTAAAATTGTACTTATTTGCAATAAAGTGATCTTTCTATTGCACTTCCCTCTTTAGTCATTACAAACCATTAAATAATTAGGCGTAAATCTGATCTCACAAAATTTCTTTTCAGCTAGTTTTTTTATTAAGTTTGAGTATGCTAATAGGTCAATTTCTTTCAAATGCTGATTTCAGTATTCAAAATGCTGATTCCATACAACAAGCGCTAGAGAAGCTGCAAGATATGCTTTGTAAAGAATTAGTCGTTTTAAATGGAGACGACTATATTGGCTTGATCAATGAAACCATCTTATTGGACGCGGAAGATGATGAAGCACCCATTTCATCCATCAAGATAAATACAGCACCAATACAGCTAAAGTTCAATCAGCACCCTTATGACGCCTTAGTGATGGTAACTGTATATAACAGTACAATCATTCCTATTTTGGATCAAGAAAACAAATATATTGGCGTATCCACACAGCTCGATATATTAAAGGCTATAAGTTCGATTCAATCGCAGAATGAATCTGGGGCTATCATTGTCCTAGCAATAGGATTGCATGATTTTTCGCTTTCACAAATTGCGCACCTCGTTGAAAGTGACAATTGCAGAATTCTCAATTGTGCAACCAAAATAAATTTGGAAAGTGACAATATTGAAGTTACCCTTAAAGTCGACAAGTCAAATATCAATGCATTGCTGAATTCATTCCTAAGACACAATTATTTAATTCTCGAAACCCATAATACCGTTGCTGCATTTGACGACACAGCCGACCGTTATCAGCAGCTTATGAATTACATTAACATTTGATTAGGATTATTTTTTTTTCTCATCTTTGCCCCAATAAATTAAAAACAATATGAGAATCGCAATATATGGAAGAGAGTTTCAGCCCTCTGTTATACCACATGTGAAACACTTATTTGAATATCTTGTCGATAAAAATATTGAAATCTGGGTGTATGATCCATTTCATGAATTTCTGATATCGCAATTCGAATGTGCCTTTAACTTCTCCACCTATAATACATACCGGGAAATCAAAGATCATATTAACATTATGCTGAGCCTGGGTGGAGATGGGACCATGTTATCTGCTGTTTCCCTCATTAAAGACTCCGGAATTCCTATCGCAGGAATAAACTTTGGACGCCTTGGCTTTTTAGCGTCCATCAATAAAAATGACTTTGAGGATGCTATCGACGATATATTGAACCAGCGGTTTAGTATACAGAAACGTGTGCTACTCTCCGTAGAATCCGAACAGGCTAATTTGTTCCAGGGCAATCACTATGCGCTAAATGATATTACTGTATTTCGTTACGATAGCTCGGCCATGATTACTGTCAATGCGCGCATTAATGGCGAACTACTCAACTCATACTGGGCAGACGGCCTGATTATCGCTACACCAACCGGATCTACCGCCTATTCACTAAGTTGCGGTGGGCCAATTATTATGCCAGAGAGCGGCAATTTTGTGATTACTCCTATTTCTCCGCACAACCTTAATGTCAGACCCATCGTCATCTCCAATCAGTTTACCCTTGAATTGGAAATAGAAAGCCGGAGCAATCAGTATATCCTCAGCTGTGATTCCAAAAACGAATCCATCGATACATCTGTAAAATTGACGATTAAACAAGCTCCATTTACCATTAACCTTATTAGGCTTCCCCACGAAAGCTTTTTCAGCACGCTGCGGGAGAAATTACTTTGGGGCATTGATGTCCGAAACTATTAGCCTTGGAATAGTGTCACACAAACTAACGTTACGTGAAGAAGGAGAGCACAGAATCTGATAGGTCAAGATGTTTCGAAGAATCTTTCTACATATTGTACTTCTGTATTTCCAATTAAAAATCGATATTTGGAAGAATTAAAGAACGATGGAATCAGAATATTCCTATTAGAAATCCAAATGCAATAATTAATCAATGAAACGTACGTTAAAACAAACAACAATCATTGATAATGATGAAAAAAAACCAAAAGTAGGTTTTAAAGCGCCGAAATAGCATTTACAGCTAAGGTGTTAATTTTATTGAAAACAGCAAAAATGAGCTTTTTAGATCAGATAGATAATATTAAGTTGCCACAACATATCGCCATTATCATGGATGGTAATGGTCGTTGGGCAAAACAGAAAGGGAAACTTCGCGTTTTTGGACATCAAAATGGTGTAAAAGCAGTAAGAGAAGCATTAGAAGGGTGTGTAAAAGCCAATATTAAATTCCTGACACTTTACGCATTTTCTGCAGAAAATTGGAACAGGCCTAAACTTGAGGTAATGGCTTTAATGGAGCTATTGGTTTCTTCCCTTAAAAAAGAAATCAAAACTTTTCAGGAGAATGGTGTCCGCTTAAATGTTATCGGTGATATCAGTAAGTTACCGTCAAATGCACAAAAAAAGCTACAGGAAACCATTGAAGCGACGAAAGAAAATACACACTGTACATTAACCTTAGCCTTGAGTTACAGTTCCCGCCAAGAAATCGTGGATACTGCCCGTCATCTAGCCAAACAAGTAAAAGAAGGAAAACTTCAAGCAGACGACATCAACGATTCGTTATTCTCCGCAAACCTCTATACACAAAACCTACCTGACCCCGATCTTCTGATACGTACGAGCGGAGAATTGAGAATAAGCAACTTTCTACTTTGGCAAATTGCCTACTCCGAATTATGCTTCTTAGATAAGATGTGGCCTGAGTTTACGAAAGAAGATTTATTTAAATCCATCGTCGATTACCAGCAACGCGAAAGAAGGTTTGGAAAAACAAGTGAACAGTTGTAAAGATTTTATTAAATTTGACCACTGATTTGAAAAAAAGCAAGCTGGTTAAATTTTCTTAATTAACAAAAATTAACAAACGATTGGTGTACTTTAGCGCCAATAATTATAGATAAATGAAGCGTATACTACCCGTAATACTATTTTTTGGTCTCTCATCAATGCAACTTGTCTACGGACAAGAAAATGGTGCGTTCAATTTAAATGACCCAGAAAAAATCAGCTATCTCAATCCTAAAAACTATGTAATTAGTGCTATTGATATAACTGGAACACAATTTTTAGATAAAAATGTATTAATTACAATATCTAAATTGTCTGTCGGTCAATATTTGGAGGTTCCAAGTGAGGCGACTGCAAAAGTAGTGAAGGATATGATGGCTCAAGGCCTCTTTGATGACGTCGAATTATGGGCAGATAAAATTGAAGGTGAAAATATATTTTTGACCATCCGCGTAGTAGAACGTCCTCGTTTAACTCGTATTGACATCAACGGTTTAAGCAAAAGCCAAACTGAAGAAGTTCGCAAACGTCTAAATAGCAACACGGGTAAAATTGTCAATGAAAACTTGATGAACACCACGCGTGCTACAATCCAACGGTTCCTAAAAGAAAAAGCTTTTTTATATCCGGAGATCGCTTTAAAAACAGTAAAGGATTCAGCACAGGCGAATAACGAAATACTTATTGCCGATGTGGATAAAAAACATAAAGTAAGAGTCAAAAAGATGACTTTTACAGGAAATGAACATTTTTCTCAGAAAGATTTGAGAAAAATGGCCAAGCCTATCAAGCAAAAAATGTGGTACCGCATTTTTGGTCCTGGAAAGTTCAAGGAAGAAAAATATAAAGAGGGTAAAGAAAACCTCATCAAAAAAATGGCTGCCAAAGGTTATCGTGATGCGACGATCTTAAAAGATACCGTTATTCGCGATGGTGAGAAAAATGTGTTGGTTAATTTTGACATCTATGAAGGACCTAAATATTACGTAGGTAATATCGTGTGGACAGGTAATGCCAAATATTCTGACACCTTACTAAATAAAATTTTAGGCGTCAAACGCGGTGATGTTTTTTCGGAGGAAAAACTAACGGCAAAATTAATGGGTCCTACAAAAAATAGTGATGATATCTCCTCAATCTACATGAATGATGGTTATCTGACTTTTTCGGTAGATCCTGAACAAACGCGTATCTACAACGATACCATCGATTTGAATTTACGTGTATATGAAGGTGCTCAGTATACCATCAATAATGTTATCGTCAAAGGTAATGACGTAACTAACGACCGTGTTGTATTACGTTCTATTTATACAAAACCAGGTCAAAAATTCTCGAAAGAACAAATTATGCGCAGTGTGCGTGAAATTGCGCAATTGGGAAATTTTGATGAACAGAAAACAAATCCTGTACCGACGAATTTAAATTATGCCGATGGAACAGTAGATATTGTTTATAACGTGACTGAAAAACCTTCCGATCAAGTAGAGCTCTCAGGTGGTTATGGTGCTGGTCAGATCATAGGTACCTTAGGTTTAACATTCAACAACTTCTCTACAAGTAATTTCTTTGATAAAAGTTCCTGGAAACCGCTACCTCGTGGAGATGGACAAAAATTGAGTGTCCGCGGTCAAACTTCAGGTAAGCGTTATCAATCTTACAGCTTTTCTTTCTCCGAACCTTGGTTGGGGGGTAAAAAACCAATTTACTTTGGTTTAAGTGCCTATACTTCGAGTTCGTCGTATGGTGGATTCAACTACTATACTGGAGAACAAATTGTAAAAGATTCAGAGTTAAATCGTATCTGGATGACGGGTATTACGGCAACTTTGGGTAAACGCTTGCAATGGCCAGATAACTGGTTCCAAGCAAATACCTCCTTGTCATTCCAGCGTTATAAGCTACAGAATTATGGAAATTACTTCCTATTTGATAATGGTACAGCCTATAACATCAACTTGACGCAGGAGTTTAGCCGTAATTCGATCGATGCTCCGATCTACCCTACTTCAGGTTCAAACATCAAATTCTCGGTACAATTGACTCCTCCATATTCATTGTTCAATAACATTGATTATAAAAATGGTTCGGCTCAGGAGCGCTATCGTTGGACAGAATATCATAAATGGAAATTTGATTCGCAATGGTATGCAAAAATTGTGGGCAAACTTGTTTTCAAAGCACAAGCTCAATTTGGTTTCTTGGGTAAATACTCCAACAAAACTGAAATATCAACTTTCGAACGTTTCAAAGTCGGTGGGGATGGTATGCAAGGGTTTGACTACTTACAAGGATCTGAAATTGTTGCATTGCGTGGATATGCAAATGGTGTAATCATTCCTGAAGGAACACAAAATGTAAATGTGGCCCGAAATTCTGGTAGCCCGATCTATACCAAATACCAAATGGAATTGCGTCATCCTGTTATGTTAAATGATCAGGCGACTGTATACGTATTGGCTTTTGCTGAGGCTGCAAATACCTGGAACAAATTCACCGAATACAATCCATTTAAAGTACGTCGTTCAGCAGGTGTGGGGGCCCGTATCTTCTTACCTATCTTCGGTATGCTAGGAATAGATTACGGTCATGCATTTGACCCTATCCCGGGTTTACCAAGCAGTACATGGAAACAAAACTTTACATTTAGTATCATGCAAAATATGGGCGGATTTTAATCTTGGTTAATCCAACCCTATAGGTATAAAAAAGCTATCTGCAATGCAGATAGCTTTTTTATTTTAAGATTATTTCGCCCCATATCCACACTGCTAACCCTCATTTAAATTTTATCGGATTAATGTAATTTCATCTGAATATCTGATAAATTTCCTTATATTCAGCAGCTATTATTACCGTAAAAAGAAAGCCGTAAACAAGATTCGAAGAATTAGCGAAGCTAGATTCGACAACAAGTTAAATAGTGTTAAACCGGAGAAATATCTGCTAGATTGCTTCTTTTTTCTTATTTTTGAGCCGTAAATTTACGTAGAGCGGTTTTCTCAAATTAAACTTTTGGAATTATCCAAAGTCATAAGGTAAATTAGTGTTAAATAATAAAAAGTATAGTCTATAAAAACTTACAGGAAATATGAAAAAAATATTGTTAGTTATAGCTTTTGTAGTCGTGAGTGCTACAGCGACATTTGCCCAACAACTTGCATATGCTGATTCAGAATATATCCTAAAACATATTCCTGAATATACGACTGCACAGAAACAGTTAGATGACCTGTCTAAGCAATGGCAAGAAGAAGTGGATCAGAAATATGCAGAGATCGAAAAACTGTATCAGGCTTATCAAAAGGACCAAGTTTTATTAAATGAAGATATGCGTCGCCGTCGTGAGGACGAGATCGTGACAAGAGAAAAAGAAGTAAAAGACTATCAGAAACAAAAATTTGGATTTGAAGGGGATCTCTTCAAAAGACGTACACAATTGATAAAGCCTATTCAAGATCGTGTAGCAAAAGCAATTCAAGACGTTGCTTCTGCACAGGGGATTGATTTTATTATGGACAAGGGTAATGAGTCAACTTTTCTCTATGCCAATCCAAAATTGAATAAAAGTAATGATATCATTACAAAATTAGGATATAAACCTAATCCTAGTCTTGCAAACTAAGCTGGAGTTTATTATCATTGTGAACACAAATAGTAATAATAGTAATTAATTAGAAAACTAAAAGATTGCCATAAAGATGGCTCATTAGATTAAAATGAAAAGCATGAAAAATTTATTAAAGGGTGCGGTTGCTTTAGTGGCAGTATTTTTCTCAACTCAATTCGCAAATGCTCAACAAAAGATTGGTCATATCAATTTTGCTGAAATCATTCAGTCAACTTCTGAATTTAAAGCAGCTGAAGGGCAATTGAAAACATTGAGCGATGGTAAAACCAAAGAAATTCAAGATATGGTTACCATTTATCAAACAAAACAAAAAGATGCAAACGATAAATTGCGTAACAGAAGTGAAGCGAATAAAGAAACTGTTGATCCAGAAATCAACAAAATAGGTCAAGAATTACAGGATATCCAAGCTCGTATCCAAACTGCTCAACAAGCAGCACAAGAAGACTTGAACAAAAAAGAAGAAGAATTAATTGCACCTATCCATAGAAAAGTTGGTGAAGCAGTAAATGCTGTTTCCAAAGAAAAAGGTATGGCTTATGTATTTGATATTTCAAGTACAAATATTCCTTATTTCCAAGGTGGAGAGGATTTAACTGCTGCTGTTAAGACAAAATTAGGTATTTCAGCTACAGCTGCCCCTGCTGCTACTCCAGCAAGAAAATAAGCTAAAATCCAACGTTTATAAAAAAGGGATTATCCGTACGGATAATCCCTTTTTTATTGTACTTCATTTTAATGAGCTAAGTTAGAATTCCATTCAAAATGCTCCATTAATCGTTTCAAATAACGGCTATGCCTACAATGAAAATATAAGGCAAACTAAAAAGCTTATCGGATAAGTCAAATTATAGCGTAAATAAAAATCTGAGGCTTGATTTTCTTGCATTTACCAGCTAAATTTTAGATATTGGTTCGGAAAACAAACATATCTACCCTAATGAAAACTTCATGGTCCCAAATTTGTTCATTAACTGACGAATATGAGGTACTCAGGAAAGCTTCGTCGTTAAAAATGATTTTATTCACATGAAAAAGAAAGTAATTGAGGATAATCCTAAAAAAGAAAGAAAGGTAACCTCCGGTCCTATCCGGGACAAGGAACGCACCAAGGCACGAATGATCGCAGCCGTCGGAAAGGTAATTCAGAAAAAGGGATACCATGCATTAAATGGACCTAATATTGCTTTGGAATGTGGACTGAACAAAGCATTGATATGGAATTATTTTGGCGGTCTCGATCAACTGGTGGAAGCCTACCTGACACAAAAAGATTTTTGGCAAATCGGAGACAAGGGAATCTTGGAGCAAATGGTCACAAACCCAAGCGCCATCAGTATTTCCTTAATAGAAGAATTGCTCAAATCTCAATTCGACACTTTTTTGAAGGATAAAACGAAGCAAAAAGTCATTCACTGGGGCCTAGGCGAAAAGACAAAAGCACTTAAAAACATTGCCGATAGAAGGGAAATGCTTGGCGAAGAATTATTTAAACACGTAGATTCGAAATTCGAAAACTCCGAAAACGACCTTCGAGCAACATTAGCCATCTTGGTTAGCTCCATCTATTATATAAGTCTACAGGCAAAATCCACAGGTAGTACCTTTTGTGGCATTGATGTAAATACTGAAGCCGGAAAAGAACGTATCCAAAAAACGATGCGTAAAATCTTAGAACAGACATTTTCTGATGTTCAGCTCTAATTCTGCTGCGTCTGAAATAAAGAAAACGTCCAAGAAGGAATAATCTCTTCTTGGACGTTTTTTATTCTGCAGATTAATATCCATTAAAATTTCCAATAATTTATCCCTTCATAGCTTAGTTTTTGATTTATTTTTACTATGTTAGCATAACAAAATAATATAGTATATTTGTTTATAACCAAGATCCAAGCATATGATAGGTCAACTAATATTTGCGGTTTGTTTCGCTTTAGCATTGTTCCTTTTTAGCAAAAATGCCCAACAGATTTATCGTAATATCAAGCTGGGCAAACCAGCAGATCGTTCGGACAGATCCGCAGAACGCTGGAAAATGATGTTCCTTGTCGCTTTTGGACAAAAGAAAATGTTCAAGCGAATTTTTCCAGCGGTATTGCATTTATTTGTATACCTCGGATTTGTCATCATCAACATTGAAATGTTGGAAATTATCATTGACGGGCTTTTGGGGACACACCGTATTTTTTCATTTCTAGGAAGCTTTTACAATTTTCTGATTGGAGCATTTGAATGGCTTGCTCTTGGTGTACTGGTATCGTGTATCATCTTTTTAATTAGGAGAAATATCGCTAAAGTAGCTCGTCTAAATAGCGTGGAATTGAAACATTGGCCAAAGACGGATGCAAATATTATTTTAATCACAGAGATTCTTCTCATGTCGGCTTTCCTACTGATGAACGCATCTGATCTTAAATTACAGCTTTATGGTTTTGAGCATTTTAAGTCAGTGGGTTCCTTTCCGGTAAGCCACTACCTTCTTCCATACCTTCCGACTTCAACAGAGACATTGTTTCTAATAGAGCGGTTTTGTTGGTGGTTTCATATCCTCGGCGTACTTGCTTTTTTGAACTACCTCCCCTATTCTAAGCATCTTCATATTATTTTGGCTTTTCCGAACACCTATTTTTCCAATTTGAACGCCAAAGGCAAATTGTCCAATATGCCTGCTGTGACTAATGAGGTAAAGGCAATGCTTGATCCAAGCTTCACTCCTCCTCCAGCAGACGCAAATGCACGTTTTGGAGCCAAAGATGTCCAGGATTTAACATGGAAAAGCTTACTGGATGCGTATACCTGTACCGAATGTGGGCGATGTACATCGTCCTGCCCAGCAAATATTACAGGAAAGCTGCTATCCCCACGAAAAATCATGATGGATACACGGGATCGGCTGACCGAAGTCGGAACTAATATCAAAACGAATGGCAGCTTTCAGGATGACGGAAAATCTTTAATTGACACTTATATCAGTCGCGAAGAGTTATGGGCCTGTACAAGCTGTAATGCATGCGTCGAACAATGTCCGGTCAATATTAATCCACTGGATATTATTGTCGAACTTCGCCGCTTTGCTGTCATGGAAGAATCACAAGCTCCTGCGAGCATTAATAATATGTTTGGAAATATTGAGAACAATGGTGCCCCATGGAAATATGCGCAAATGGATCGTGCCAACTGGACTCAACAACAATAGTTTTATGATGGAAAATGAATTAAAAGTTCCCACAGTCGCAGAACTGTTGGCTAAAGGAGAAACTCCTGATATACTATTTTGGGTAGGCTGTGCAGGAAGTTTTGACGAACGCGCACAGAAAATTACGCGTGATATATGCCGAATATTGCAACATGTCGGTCTAAAATATGCCATCTTAGGCACAGAAGAAAGTTGTACCGGTGATCCTGCTAAAAGAAGTGGCAATGAATTTTTATTTCAAATGCAAGCGATGATGAACATCGAAGTACTCAATGGCTACGAAATCAAAAAAATAGTCACTGCTTGTCCGCATTGTTTCAATACACTAAAAAATGAGTACCCATCACTGGGAGGCAATTATGAAGTCATTCATCACACACAACTGATCCAAAACCTGATCGATGAAGGGAAATTAAAACCAGCTGATAACAATGTGTTCAAAGGAAAAAAAATCACCTATCATGATCCCTGTTATCTTGGCCGGGCAAATGAAGTGTACGAGGCGCCCAGAAAAGTATTGGAGAGCTTAGATGCTCAATTGATTGAGCTGAAACGTTGCAAGAGCAACGGTCTATGCTGTGGAGCTGGGGGTGGACAAATGTTCAAAGAACCAGAACCTGGCGTAAAAGATATCAATATCGAACGCATCGAAGAAGTCATCGATGCCCAGCCTCAAGTTGTTGCTGCAGCTTGTCCTTTCTGTATGACGATGTTAAAAGATGGCGTAAAGATTAAAGAAAAGGAAGCTGAAATTGAAGTGCTCGATATTGCCGAAATCACCGCTCGGGCAAATCAGTTGTAAAATACGTTACTGCACCATATAGAAGAGGCCCGATCGTACGATCGGGCCTCTTGTGTAAGGAGAAGAATATCTCCTGTCCACGATTAAATTAAGGGAATCCCCAAGCCGGTTATAATATAGGGGATTCCCCGAATCGAAAGCCAGCGCGGTATTTATGCTGACCAAACGACTCTAGCAACTAGCCATAACAAAGGTACCTCCCCTAAATCAATTGATTGTTGTTCATTTTCGTGAAAATGTTGTTCAAATCTTGACTATTGAAAAAAAATGATATTTATTTTCACCCGCTTAGATGAATATCGGACTTAAAAGCTTACCTAACGAAATAACTATAGCTCATTATACTTGTCTAAAATTAGATTTAGATACACAACAATTGTTCAAATGATTACTAAAATGAGGAAAGCCCGGGTTTGATGGCCGAGAGCATAAATAGCTTACTTTCTTGTTGGATCAACGAAAGTACCTCATGTTCCTCCTTCAAATCCGTCCTGCTATCTACAAACCCAAGTTTATCAAGCATATATAGATCCCGTTCCGGTCTATTGTATTTGCTGATTTCGAGTTCCGCTTTGATATGATTTGCCTCCGCCATAATTTCTGCCGGATATTTCTCATGCCCTTCCTGAGTGAAAACCGTATTGCCAAAATCTCCATCAAAATTTATAAACATTCCCCCGGGCTTCAATACACGAAGTATTTCATCGTAGCACTGCCATAAATCAGGAATAGTCCAAGTCATCAAACG
This sequence comes from Sphingobacterium sp., assembly GCA_031286695.1. Lineage (GTDB taxonomy): Bacteria > Bacteroidota > Bacteroidia > Sphingobacteriales > Sphingobacteriaceae > Sphingobacterium. The sequence goes on from JAITTY010000005.1 coordinate 1,076,612, forward strand.
AGTAAATACAAGATCAAATTGATTCGCGTCAAAGCTTAAGGCTTGCGCATCCATGACATGGTAGTCGACACGCAACCCCAGCCTGGTTGACACTTCTCTTGCCTCCGCTATCATTGCTGGCGAAAGATCAACCGCTGTTACTTCCAATCCTGCCTTGACCATAATATTCGCAAAATATCCCGACGCTGTTCCAATTTCCAGCACCCTCTTACCTCGCTGTCCGGACCACTTGTCAAAAGATTGAAAAAAATGGAGCCAGTGCATAGTTTCAGTCTTTTCCCAAGCTTCGTCTTTCTCCTGGCGCCAGATAGCACTTTGCTTATCCCAATAGGTAGTAATTCGATCGATCATTACAACAGATTTATAATTTTTTCAGCTTTTTCCTTGCCATATAAGCGAGAAATAACTTCTGTAACACGTTGTTTATAGTTAAACTCGGGACTAGAATATGCCCAATGATGAATTGCAGTTGCTGTACACAAAGCTTTCAGCGTATGTGGATTATAGACAAACATAGGCAGAAGATTAAAAATCTGCTTTTCTTTCACTGCACCAATGGCATGGAATTCACTTCGTTGATAGAACAGATCAGGACTATCGTTCCACATCACAATCATATCGGGGTTCCAGCCAATCAAGGTCTCTGCATTAATATTTGGTTGATCCAGTTCAAACGGACAAACATTCTGTACGCCTGCCATCTCCAGACAGGAATGCATCATGCTATTGGTTCCCGTAGTGGAAAAAATACGCCCATAAGCCCAAGTAAAATAGACCCGGCGCTTTTCCTTTACAGCAGCGGTATGCTCCTTAAGGCGGTCAATTTCAGTAGCTACATACTGCTTTAATTCCTCTCCTCGACCTTCCGTTCCAGTTAATATTGAAATATCCTGGATCGTTTTAAAAACCTCCATCTGGAGCTCAGCCTTTACCGCATATACTTGCAAGCCTGCATGACGCAGTGCATTGACCAAGCTCTCCTGTCCAGCATGGACAATAACCAAATCCGGATTAAGTCCAACTACACGCTCAATATTTGCCTGATTACCTGCACCAACTATAGGAAGTTCCTTCTGCTCAATTCGACTGTCCATTTTAGCATAAAACGGAAAAAGGTCATTGCTTTCATAAACATCACTAAATAACCCAACAAGTTTACTTTCTGCCGCTAGCATATAGATGGCATCTAGTCCTGGTTCGTACAAACAGACGATCCGTTCGGCCGCTTTATTTAAAGTAATGACATGCTCCTGTGCATCGGTCACCGTAATTTCCGACACTGGTTTAAGCCCGTTTGTTTTATTCCCTTCGCATCCGATCCATATCGGAAATACCATGATCAAAATTATTCTAATAGTTTGCATACCGATTATAGATTTATACCCAGTGAAAGTCTAGCATGTATTGGGGCCATTTGCACCCAATAATACATATCTCCAGATCCATTGCGCCAGGCGGTAGAATACATCTTTTCATTTAAGACATTATTGACCATAAGATTGATCCGGTATTTATCATTACTCCAACCTGCTCCTGCATCTAAACGGAATATATCTTTCAGAGCCACGGGATCTGTCCTTGTAAAACGCTCACTACGTCCCGAAAGGTATTGATAACCGACGGAGAGGGTCAAGCCTCGCACCCGTTGAATTGGCAATAAATAATTTAGCCAGGTATTATGGATATGCTTAACACGGTTAGGAGTAGCCAGTCCCACATTTTCAGGATTACGGTCGTCAGCAGAGATCTTCGAGTCTGTATAGGCATAGTTGATCACAGCATTTAGCCCCTTTGCTAGCTGCCCCTTTACATCAAACTCAATTCCTTTCGATACACTCGCCCCTGTCTGATAAATCAAGTTCGAAACGGGATCTGTTGTAATCAATCGATTTCTTTCTATATGGTAGAGAGACATACTTGTATTCCAGCGACCTTCCATCCAATCTCTTTTCATCCCTATTTCGTAATTTGTTCCTTTTAATGGCTTTAGTGATGAACCATCCACCGCTATTCCAGCCTGAGGAAGATAACTTTGATCGTGCAGAAAATAGAATGACATATTTGGATCCAGTGAATAGCTTAGTCCTAATCTTGGTGTTAAGACAACATCATCGGAAGAACTCTTTGCACCATAATCATTTGTATTTCCCCGGGATGCTGTCACACGAAGCCCCAAAGAAACTTTCAGTTTTTCATCCAGGAAAAGCAGTTCATCCATAGCATAGGCTGAAACATAAAACAACTTGCGATGGATTTTACTTCCTTCGGATGTAAAATCATTTTCCGATATAAAATCTCCTCCTGTACCATTATTCAAAATCGTCTCCGAATATTGGGGATTGCGGATCGATAATGGATAAATCGTTGTCGCGGTACCCCAGGTATCCCAGCTTCTTGAAGACTTATTGTTCATATCAACACCGCCTATTAACCGGTGTCCAATTGCCCCCGTTTTAAATGAACCATTTATATAAACTTGGGTAGAAAAAATCTTATATTTGTTTGAATCGTAGACCAAATTCCTATCTAAGATATCTTTGTCAACCTTATTCGCTTCATTTACCCAAAATAATGTTCCATTATATCCGCTACGGATATAAGCTAACTTTGCGGTCAGTTGCCAATTGTCTTTGAATCGATTCTGAAAAGTCAGAAAAGCATTATGGTCGTTTCCAGCAAAGGGTCTGATACTCGGATCCGTGATTGTAAAATCTTTCGGTAGAGTTCCATAACCATAAGGCGACATCTGTCCCTCACTTAACAGCAAATAATTCAGTTGCTGATAAATATATTCTGCTGTTAAAGATGTTCGTTCATTAAACTGGTACTTTAAGGCGGGAGCAAATAATATTCTATTATTCCGATCATGCTTCAAAAATCCATTTCCACGCATCCCCATGACATTCAAACGGTATTGCAGTTTATTGGCTGTATCGAGCTGTCCTCCGAGGTCAACAGCAGCCCGTAAAAGACCAAAACTTCCTGTCAATACATCAACCTGCCTTTTACTCTCCCCTGTTGGTTTTTTGGTCACGACATTATACGAGCCCGAAGGATCACTTATTGCATGCATAAACCCACTAGGTCCTTTAACAAACTCTACACGTTCAATAATGGCAAGATCATCTGCAATAGGTCCTTTCCCCAGTGGGCGCATATCAACGCCATTACGCTGCGCGCTGATATAGCCGCCGCGAGAATAAATATCCGGAGATATACCATTGTGCAATTCCTCCCGAAATGTGCCACTAATGTTTCGGGTTGCACTTTCGTTGAGGTTGAGCACTGCTTGATCCTTAAAAACCTCACTATTCACCACCTGAATATGTTGTGGTATATTTAACAGAGAGGCTTCTAGCCGTAAGGCTTCAGACAGCTGTTTAGGATTATATCTTTTGTAGTACTTCGAACTGATTTCAACTTCGTCAATTCTGAACGATTTTATGGTATCCTGAGATACTGTCTGAGCAATAAGCCCAAAAGGAGAAACGATAAAAATATAGGCTAAAAAGCCGCGAGATTGTAACATATGAGGGAATAAGAAATTCTGTTACAAATCTCTAAATCGAAATTAAAAAGCGATAAGAACGCTATTAGTCAGAAATAAGAGCAGGATTAAGAAGAGATTAGAGCTTTGCTAGCTCTAAATCTCATTTTTCTCGATCCATTTTGGGACCTGTGGTGCTTCATACTGCTGCATCTTACCTATCAGCTCTTCAATCGTATCAGCCACCAATAACATGCCTCTGTTTTCTTGCTTCAAAAGCCCCTCTTCGACCATGTGATCAATAAATTGAATTAGATGATTATAAAATCCATTAATATTTAACAGGCCTACAGGTTTTTTATGTAAGCCCAACTGCGCCCATGTAATCATTTCAAAAAGTTCTTCCAAAGTGCCAAAACCACCAGGCAAAGCGATTACCCCCTCGGCATAGTCACTCATGATTCTTTTGCGATCATGCATAGTATCGACGGTAATCAATTTCGTTACGCCGGTATGCTCTCTCTCTTTTGAATTTAAAAAATCGGGAATCACACCAATTACTTCCCCTCCATGCGCAAGAGCTCCGTTGGCAACAGCACCCATTAAGCCAACCCGTCCGCCGCCATAAACCAAACGAATACCAGACGCAGCGAGCACCTGACCAACATGAGCAGCTTGCTCTTCATAGACAGACGAATTGCCTAAACTCGATGCACAAAAAATAACAATGCTTTTAACTTTATTCATATGCAAGTATAAAAAAAATAAACGGATCAACTCCTTTTTCAGCGCTATCGTATACTGGAAGAATAATATCGCTTTGACAGGTATTGATTTCACAAACCATCATGATCAGTCTGACAAAAATAATTTATGTATAATTTCAAGCGATTAATATATAAATGTAAAAAAAACACTTAAAATAATTAACACATTTAATATCTTTGGTTTAACGCTTTTTTTTTCAAAACTGCTAACCAAACAAGCTAATCAGACCTTGTTAAAAACAAATGATAATTTCAGCTTATATGATCTTAAAAAACAAATTTTTGCACGTTGCTCTTACAAGTTTATTTAGTCTGGCGCTAGCTGCTCAAACGCCCCCTCAATTAACTTATTTCGATTTACGCGAAGTAAGGCTGTTGCCGGGGATCTTCAAGCATGCTGAAGATCTAGACCTCCATTATTTATTAGAAATGGATCCCGATCGACTGTTGGCTCCATTTTTACGCGAAGCCAATTTACCAATCAAAAAAGAATCCTATACCAATTGGGAAAATACAGGGTTAGATGGGCATATTGGAGGTCATTATCTTTCCGCTCTAGCTCATATGTACGCTTCGACAGGAGACCTTCGTATCAAGGAACGTCTAGATTATATGCTTGCAAACTTGAAGCACTGTCAGGAAGCAAATGGAAATGGATACATTGGTGGTGTACCTGGCGGTAAACTTATTTGGACAGAAGTCCAACAGGGGAATATCAATGCTGGAAGTTTCAACCTGAATGGAAAATGGGTGCCTCTGTACAATATACACAAAACCTATGCTGGCCTGCGAGATGCATACTTACTGACTGGCAGTGAATCTGCCAAAGACATGCTTATTAAGATGACCGATTGGGCGCTTGTTTTAGTTAGTCAGCTTTCAGAAGCACAGATACAGGATATGTTACGAAGTGAGCATGGTGGACTAAACGAGATCTTTGCCGATGTCGCCGCAATTACCCAAAATCGAGCCTATCTCGAACTTGCCCGTAAATTCAGTCATCAATCCATACTTGAACCTTTACTACAGCATAAAGATCATTTAACAGGATTACATGCGAATACACAGATTCCAAAGGTTCTTGGTTTTAAAAGAATAGCTGATATTTCCCATAACGAAAGATGGGCTGAGGCTGTTCGGTACTTTTGGGATAATGTTGTTGAACAACGTTCCATCTCTATTGGTGGAAATAGCGTGAGTGAGCATTTTAACCCAACAGATGATTTTTCAAAGATGCTGCATAGCATCGAGGGACCCGAAACCTGCAATACATACAATATGTTGCGCCTCACAAAGATGCTATACCAAACTGATCCGCAGGGAAAATACCTTGATTTTTATGAACGTGCTCTTTACAACCATATCTTATCAACACAACATCCCGAACATGGTGGATTAGTGTATTTCACACAAATCCGTCCAGGCCATTATCGCGTTTATTCACAAGCGCAAACAAGTATGTGGTGCTGTGTTGGATCGGGTATGGAAAATCACGCCAAATATGGCGAAATGATCTATGCGCATCGTGACAATGACCTATATGTCAATCTCTACATTCCTTCACAGCTAAATTGGAAAGAAAAGGGTATCGAAGTCATTCAAGAAACGGACTTTCCGATGAAAGCCAAGACAAGCATTCGAATCAACCTCAAACAGCCGGTTTCCTTTAGCTTGTTTATTCGTAAACCCAATTGGCTGACCGCAGCTCCGCAGGTGCTGATAAACGGAAAACGCAACAACAATTTTCTATTGACGGATGATCATATCCAGATCAAACGGACCTGGCAAAAAGGTGATATTGTCAGCCTGGAATTGCCCATGGGGGTACATACAGAACAGTTACCTGATAAAAGCAACTATTATAGCATTTTATATGGACCTATTGTTTTGGGAGCGCGCACGGGACAGGAAGATCTCCGGGGACTTCAGGCAGATGATAGCAGAATGGGGCACATTGCATCTGGCAGACAGATCCCCTTACGTGATCTCCCAATCCTTGCCGCTGAACCGAACTATATTCCGGCACTTGTAAAACCAATAGCGTCAAAGCCCTTACACTTTACACTCTCAAATCTCTATTTGGAAAAAAAAGGTATTCAAATGGAATTAGAACCCTTTTTTGGCATTCATGATTCCCGTTATATAATCTATTGGCCTCAAGCAACAGAAAAGGAATTACAAGCATTACAGGAGAAAATGAGCCGCGATGAAGTAGAAAGTTTGGCCTTGACAGCCAAAACGATCGATAAAGTTGTCGCCGGGGAACAGCAGCCGGAGTCAGATCACTTTTTCAAGGAGCACAACAGCAATGCAGGGGCATCCGAAGATACACGCTGGCGCGAGACAAAAGACTGGTTTAGCTATAGCATGAAAACAACTTCAGAGACCAAATTACTATCGATCAAATTTATAGCTGACAATTCCCCAAGAGCAACTGAGCTTATTGTCGATGGCAAGGTCATGGCCACATTAGAAGACAAAGCACCTAACTCATCCATAAAAACAATACGCATTAAACTTCCTGAAGACCGTGCCGATAAAAATAAAATAGAACTGAAAATTAAAGCTGGGGCAGGATCTAAAAGCCACAAGATTTTAGAAGCTCGAACCCTACTTTCTGACTAATGGTGCTACTGAAATAACCGCCATTAGTCAGAAGTGATCTGGTGTGCTGTTTGTTGCTGCCTTATTAAAACAACAGCATCGCCAGGTTACAGTGTCAACTCAACTGTTTTAGTCATTAACCGGAAGTAATCAACCCTGCTATCTGTTTACTTCCCGATTAAAACAACAGCACCGTCGGGCTGCAATGTCAACCTAACTGTTTTCGCCTTCGAAAGACGGATTTGTTTCTGTTGGGATTGCCGTGTTTTTGTATCGTCGATTAACTGTACCAAATCCGCAGACAGCATGGGTAAATTCACGGAAACAGTCTTTTCTTTTCCTTCTGCATTAATACCAGCAACATACCAGGTATCGCCTTTTCTTCTGGCAAGAATGACATATTTACCCGGATACCCCTCAATAAAAGTAGTCTCATCCCAGGTTGTAGGCACCTGTTTCATAAAATCGATCACATGGGCTGGCATATCCTCCAAATTGTTTGGCGTTAGACCGAAATTTTGCACTGGAGTCTGAAATAAAATCGCCGTCGCCAATTGAAATGTTTCCGTCGTTTTACGAATGGTCCCCCCATTATTTTCGCGATTGTGCCGTTTATTCAGTAACACAGGACCAAAATCCATTGCGGCTACAGCATTTCGGATAAATGGATGCAACGTAGCATTAAAAGCTTCGGTATCATTCGCGTGCTGCGTAAAAATTAAATTCTCAGACGCTAATACAGCCTCACTGCCAACGAAATTTGGATACATACGCTCCCATCCCCTCGGTAAGGTACATCCATGAAATATAACAGTCAATCCATAGTCATTTGCATCCGAAAGAACATCTTCATAGAGCTTCAGTGTCTCCTGTTTGTCGCCTCCAAAAAAATCCACTTTAATTCCTTTTATTCCCACCTGCTGCATCCACTGCATTTCCTTTTTACGAGCGATCGAGGTATTCATTTTATTTTTTGGAGTTTGTGGCGCATCATTCCAAAATCCATTTGAATTGTACCACAGACAGACACCTACACTCCGTTTTTTTCCATAAGCGACCAACTGTTCGATTTTCTCATGGCCGATCTTCGTATCCCACCAATTGTCAATCAATACAAATTCATAACCCATTGAAGCCGAGAGGTCAATAAACTTCTTTTGGTCTTCAAAATTAATACTACCATCCTGCCATTCCAGCCAGCTCCATGTCGCCCGTCCGAATTCGTATTTCTTCGACGCCGGATACTGCGGTTCAACAACATCAAAAGGAATTGTCGTCTCCAAAATGGGTTTTAGATTACCCCCGACAGTCAGTGTACGCCAAGGTGTATAACCGGGCAAAGAAATTGTGGGAGCTGAACTTCCAATGCCATTGTTCTCTCCTTCTTCTGGAAAAGCGATCTTGTAAAGCCCATCCTTCGTGCCTTCGCCTAACTTGGATGCGCAATATGCACTTGATACACCCGTTTCCGAAACAAGTACCCATCCACGATCCCCAACATGAAAGAGCGCAGGAAAAGTATATCCAACACCATACTTCGAAGGTACGCCTAACGCCTGATCAGCCTGATACTCCTCTTCATAACTTGGCTTTGTTTTCATCCAGCCTATCATTGGGGAAGCTTGAGGCGTTAAAAACGTCGTTGTTACTGATGGGAATTTAAAACCACTTTCCTCTTTTACCAACGCAAAGTTAGCCGACTCACCCACCTGTGGTACATAATATCGGAAGGCAATATTGTTGTTGCTCACGCGAAAGACAATATCGAACTGCTGCTTGGAAGCATTCTCCAGACGACAACGCAATTCATTTGCAGTATACTGAACCTCGCTGCGTTTGATCTTCAATTCGTGATAACTGCTCGAAATTTCTGCTCTTTTTTCTTCGATCAGACGTAAATCAGCAGTCAAATTTATCGACTTACTTTGAAGTCCAAGTGGTGAAGCTTCCAACATCAGCTTCCCTTCCAGCTCAACCTCGTAAAATAATTTTCCCTCTTTCAGCGCCAACTTAACGTTCAAATTGCCATCGGGACTCGCAACTGATAGCTGCTGCGCCAAAGCGACAGTGCTCAGGAAGGACACGATACATACCAGAACAAAACGTTGAACGGACAGACCTCTTAAATAGTGCGCGCAATTGTAATTTAACATAGATTATTTCAAATAGTAGGTTAGTTATTTTGTTAAAGATAAGCTTTTAATTTATAAATGTACAACAAACACTTATCATATATAGGGTGTCTTTTCCAGGTGTTTTCCGCTACCTTCGATCAAAAATACATGGCGACTTAGTAAGAGATTGGGTTATCAGTCGTTTCTTGTCCTATGGAAAGATATAAAAAACAAAAATGCCTTAAAATTGTAAAGAAATAGTGACATTTATTTTACGACTCTAAAAGATATTAAACTATGAATCTAATTATGAACATGATAGCAATTGCAAGTATAGCAACTGCTTCGCTGACCACACCATCAGCTAAATCACCCTTATTGCTAGCGCACAACAATGCTCTCCTATTCAAAAATCAAGTTTCAAAGAACATGCAGGTTGGAACCGACTCGCTGCTGCAATACTTTAATGAAACAACTGCGGAGCTGGAAAAACAAGTTGCCGGCCTAAGCGAAGCGCAGCTCCAATTTAAACCGGCACCTGACAAATGGTCGATCAGCCAATGTATGGAGCATATTATACGTTCGGAACGGATGATATTTGATATGGCTAAAAAGGGGCTGGATCAAGATCCACAACCTGAAAGAAGGAAGGAGATCAAGTTGACAGATGACAATCTCAAGAATGCCCTTACAGACCGGAGCCACAAATATCAGGCACCAAAAGAGCTCCAGCCAGAAGGAATTTATAAAGATGTGAAAACTGCACTCGCTGATTTCACCGCTGCACGTCAGCCAGTACTCGACTATATCAAAAAAGCAGATGCTGAAGATCTCAGAAATCATGTCAGCGACTCTCCTACCGGTCCCATTGACGGTTATCAGGCTCTGATGTTTATTGCCGCGCATTGCGCGCGCCATACCAAACAAATCGCCGAAATAAAAGCCGATCCTAATTTTCCAAAACAGTAGAAAGATGAAGAAATTGACTTATCAAATTAAGATTGATGCTCCTGTGTCGCGGGTTTTTAAAACAATGCTCGATAAAGAAACGTACAAACAATGGACCAGCGCCTTCAATCCGAGCTCGGATTTTGAAGGTGTTTGGGAAAAGGGACAAAAAATTCATTTTACGGGCGACAATGAAAATGGTGAAAAAGGAGGAATGGTTGCTGAAATTGCTGAATATATTCCAAATTCATACGTTTCCATTCGGCACCTTGGTATCTTGGACAAAGGTAAAGAAGTACTCTCCGGACCAACTGTTGAGGACTGGGCAGGAGCATTGGAAAACTATTCTTTTACGGATATCGAAGGACAAACCTTGTTAGAAATAGATGTTGATACAAACGATGAATACATCGATTACTTTAATGAGGCTTGGCCAAATGCTTTAAAACAGCTAAAGAATATTAGTGAAAAGAAATAAGTGGAATCCCCCTGCGCATTGAATAGCCTTGCGATATCAGTACACAAGTCAGAAGTTTGTTGACAACAAAAAAACGGCATCTACATCTAGATGCCGGTTTTATCTTGCCGATGTCGTTTTTCGCTCGTTTACTTTTGTTTTTTGACCCGAATGTCAAATATATTGTAATACCGCAGCGTGCTATAGTCCTTCAGGCTCATAAAGTCATAGGTAAGTGGATAATTAAAGATATTTTCTGTCTGACTCACATAAAGGAGCATATCGCGGAGCGCTGTTCCAATAGCCTTGGCTCCTTTTGGATACTCCATAAAACTGTTCTTGCCGCCGCCACGATAATAGATCAACAGATTGCTGCAATCGAGGACCTTGGTATCTGCATCATCCAGTATTTTGTTTTCCAGTATTTTGTCTATTGCCGTATTTAAGCTTGCCCGTGTTGAATCAGTTTCGCCCATCAGAATCATATGGGTACCATAAGTCACTGAAGCAAGCACATAAGGAGAGTAACCAGCTTGGGTTAATGCTGCTACGTCCGATTCCGGATAAGCATCAAAATACTCTGTGTGGTCAATATAAATTGTAAGCTTATTGACTTTACCTATACGAAGCGTGCTGTTTTGCTTAGTGATCGTCGTTGAGTCGGCATGTTTTACGAGGGATAATGCCTTTTTTACATCTTTCGAATTACCGAGAAATCCCTGTATTTCGGCATAATCTCCAAAAGTACTGGAGGAGAAATTCACGCTGCTTGCCTGTTTCGATTTTTCAAACTTATTTGCATAAGCAAGACCATTTTTATAGCTGGGCTCAAAGAATCCCATATCTACAGAGAAGTCATTGTCTGACAAGAAATGGAATTTCACTTTTTTTGCTTTTGCTTCCAGGCTTTCTAGTCGTGGCCCTTCAAGGGTGTCTTTGAGGCTCCAAAGTCCCCCCAGAAAAACCTTTTCATCAATATTATCATCGGCGAAAAGCTCACTCATCTGAAATTGTATTTTCCGAATTTCGTATTTATCCGTGGGAACCGAAGGCTCATTTTTGGTAGTATCAGTGGGTACCACCTCTGGGGGCTCTACGTTTGGCTCGATTGGATCTTTCGTACAGCTTAGCCATACCAGTGAGCTAAGAAGAAGTAAAAAATTTCTAGTGTGCATATTGAAGTTCTTCGGTTTCAATTCCATTATCATTAAAACATGGATCATCTACCCTTTTTTATCTGATAAATTAAATATAATAATCTAAGATAACGTTTTTTTACGTCAGTCCAACATATAGGATCCCGTTATAGAATATTTTTACAATTGAAATCAAAACGCTTCAAACTTGTTAAATGAAAAATGAGGTAACAACTTACGCTATAAGACACGCAGTTGTTGAGCACAAATCATCAAAGCGTATCGCTTCTATCGCATTATGAACGAAAAATCTGGTTAAAAACTGAACTTTCTGAAAACAAAAAATACTTAATAGTCTAACCATTTGGGACGAAAAAAAGCGGGGTGAAAACCCCGCTTAAATTTAATCGTTTGTAACACCGCGAAAGCGCCGAAGCCTCTCAGCTGGTTGCGACCAACAGGGATCGACAGCATTAAACACCCCAATATGCCCTACACGCTCTAAAGAAGGATCCACAACCACCACTCGTATAGGTGTCTGAAGTATGTGTACCGACCAGTTGTGCCGTATCATAATCATAAAAACTCAGTACAAAAACACAATGCGTCAATTGCCCTTTGCTTTCTTTAATCTCTTCGGTGACTTTAACAAGAGTGTTCGTTTTAGGAAGGCGGTAAGTCGTCGTTTTAATATTGACATTTTCTTTCGGAGCCTTTTCAGTTGTCTTTGCAGAAGCGGCTGTAGATAGCAGTGCAACAGCTATCAAACTCAACATTAATCTTTTCATTGTTTCTATTTTTTTTGTTAAACCATAACATGCTTTTGAAGCAGGTTTTTATTTTGTGGAAGTAAAAATAAAAACGTCTTTAACTAATTTTACGATGATTTATTATTTATTGTAGTCCATTCATTATTCGTCGTTGTTAGTCTATTATTCGCAAAAAACATTTTATGCGAAATAACTTCTTTTACAATTAAATCCCTCGGCTTTCAACCCCATTTCAATGAAAAACAAAGGACAAGGCCATACGCACTCGATGTACTTTATATTTTCCCAATGGCTTGCACATATTGATCTGCATTTTTGAAAAGCGGATTATTTTCTGCTATTTTTACCTCTTTAAGAAAATCTGCATGATCAGCAATTCCATCATCATAAAAAACAGACGCGAACAAAAAAAACTATTAAAAGTCATTGCTTTTGACCATACAAAGGCGATCACCAAGCCACGCAAACACACTGTAGAACAATAAAGAAAGGAGAGAAACCCTCTTTAAATAAAATTCAACCATTATATAAATTCCTTGTTATCAAAAAGATGAAAAAATACATCACATTTTTTGGGGCACTGATTATCACCTTTATAAATGTAGTTTTAGTAGCATCCTGGCTTATAGACGTACAATACAAAATTGATGAAACCGCTTTGAATCAAAAGTATCAATTACCGCTTAACCTAAAAATTGATTATTGGGGAACTGATATTTCATTGAACGATTATGGTGTTGTATTAGTAGATAATAGCGATTTTTTGGTTCTTCATAAAAATAAGAGAATCGCTACAGAACAAATTGTACTAGGCGAACTTGATAGTATTTGTTTTAATCATAATAAGGTATGGGTAGTTTCTCGACAAGACAAGTTAAGGACAACAGTTGAAGTAAAGGCGAACCATCAAGTAATTATTAATGATAACGTTGAGAAGATTTCCAAGGATAATTGTATCAGCCTAAAAGATCCAGAATTGATCTCATGGTTAAAGCATAAAAATTCGACATTTATTGATCTTTCATCCTTAACCATTATTTTGTTGATATCATTGTTTATAAACCTATATTTGATAAGATCGTTTCTACACAATCTGAAATCAAAAAGAGCTGATGGTTTCATTTGTTAGCATGCGCCCATGCCGCACCAACAGAGATATCTCAGCTTAGAGGTGCTTATTTTTTATTTGATGGGGTGAGTCGGCTAACTAGGCTTCCAATAAATTTAATAGGAGCCTGGACAGAGAATGAATTTTTGAAAGACGCTCCACCTAATAGTACACTTGGTTACTAGGACTGGGTTTTAGCCCCGAAGCGTCACAAAAAATGCAACTATTAGACGTTTTTGGTTTGTCTAGAACTAATTTAATAAATTTGACCACTAAACCTCAAAATTGGAAGACAATAGGGCAATCTGGATTAAATATTATTCGTTCACATAAAAATGCTATTGAAGAATACTATAATAAATTATTATGATTTTTTTATTTTACATTATTATTATCACATTAATCCTATATTCAAAAGGGAAAATGCCAGTAAGGAAATCGAAAAAAGAGAGGTATAATACTTGGGTTATTGAACACGGTCATACTGTTTTTAAGTACACCGTTAGACTACTGATAATTTATACTATTGTTTTAATTTTCATGAAGATCAATTTATAGCCCACAATAGATTTAAAGATTCTTTTAATATTTTTTGAAGTTTTTTCTAAAATTAAAGGGTGTCAATTTGTATACTTTACCTGTTCCCTTGGTATAATTTCAACAAAATCGCTATCATACAAAAGATACTATTGCCGAGCCTCCTAATAACATAAACGAGAAGAGCAAAGAAATATTTTGAATAATTTTTATCCAAATAAACCAATAAGGCTTTATTATTATCAAATTTATCATATGCTTGGATCTGAGATATATTTTTGTGCATAAAAAAAGGAGACAACTATTTACTAGTGTCTCCTTAAGTGCCCAGGAGCAGATTCGAACTGCCACGCCCATGCGAGCGCCACCCCCTCAAGATGGTGCGTCTACCAATTTCGCCACCTGGGCTCATATTCACCTTTGGTATCACAAAAATAAAGATTTTTCGCTCTTTTACAAGTCGAAAATAGCTTTTTACAGCATTATTTTACTAAATTCCTATTGATCAAGGTTCTAATTACACCGTCGACAAGTCCAACTCTTGGAACGATGATTTGTTTTAGACGACCATACTTCATAATCGTCAGGAAAATCTCACTCGCAGGTATAATTACATCCGCACGATCTTCGTTTAAACCCAATAAAATAATACGTTCTTTTAAAGAAAAGGAAGCTAAATGTTCGTATACCGCTTTTAATTTGGCATAGGATAATGGTTTATCCAATTTTTCATTGGAGAGGCGTGCAAGCTTATTAATATTACCGCCAGTACCGATCCCAACCACTTGCTTATACATATGCGTATTGCTGCGTACCCATTCCCTCAATTCATCCCAGGTTTCTGCCTTATCCTGATTATCCAAAATACGGATTGTACCCAAGTTGAAAGACTTAGAATTAACCAAAACACCATTGGCAAATAACGATAATTCAGTACTACCGCCACCCACATCAATGTAAAGGTAAACTTTGTCCTTTTCCATCTTATTATCCCAATGGCTATTGTAAATAATCTCAGCCTCCTTCGCTCCTTCGATAATATCGATATTTATACCATTTTTCTTGACCTCCGCAACAATGTCAGCCCCATTTCGCGCATCACGCATGGCCGAAGTCGCACAGGCCATATAATCCTCCACATTATAAACATCCATCAGCTCCCGAAAAGCTTTCATCGTTTTGATCAAACTCTCGGCTTTCCTAGGTGAAATTTCCTGATGAATAAACGCATCATCCCCCAAACGGAGTGGAACACGTAACAGTGTATTTTTCTTAAAATTATATTGGTCTTTCTGTCCTATAATGTCAGCTATCAAAAGACGGACTGCATTGGAGCCTATATCTATTGCGGCGTATCTCACTTTATATACGATTTCATTAAATTACGCTAAAATAAACACAGTAATTAAAAACTATGTTACACAAATGTTAAGTTATCATTAATTTAACAAATAACAAATGATTATTGCAAGGAAACTTACTCGAACAAACGCTATTATTGTCATACAATAAAATAGAACCTTCCATTTGATCAAAAACAGGATCAATCCCGCTGCAAAAAGATTTCATTGACCATCAGCCTACTCAGCAAATAATCCTGCTTCTAGTCGAACCTCAGCACCAAGCACAATTCCATACAGAAAATCTAGTATTGCCAGCAAAAAACTCATAAAAAAAAAGGAATATTCATTTTAATGAATACTCCTTTCCTTCTATTTACCTTATTTCTTAGTGATGGTGTTCTTCAACTTTACCACCAGCTAATTTATAGATCTCTTCCACTTTTTTCAAAGACTCCTCTGAAAGGTGAATAACATCCTTGTTTGTATTGTGTTCTTCATGAGACAATCTTGTATTGATCTCACCTTGCTTTTCAACTACTAGTGCTAAAAATGCTTTATCGTTGAATGCCGCTGTACTGTCCGAACCAATTGAAGCCGGAACCTGAAATGCAGGCACACCACGTTGCGCATCGCCAACATGCAATTCTTTTGCTAAATTGTCTAATTCTGGCAACACTGTTGCGTAAGCTTCTTTAATCTTTGCAGCTACATTTTTCACCTCAGCTGAGGTAGATTGTTTTGCAGCTACATCAGCAAGATTTACCAAGTAGTTTCCATTTTCGCCAACGAATTTAATCATTGCAAAGGCATCACCATCCGCTAAGGATGCATTAGAGTATTGACGCTGTCTATCTGCAGCTGTTTGACCACAAGATGCAAATAATGTACCCGCACAAGCCGCAACAATAAATAACTTATTAATCTTCATATCAATTTTGTTAACTATACAAAAGTAGATAAAATATATGTTCTCCGAAACTCTATCCGTGAAAAGAAATAAAAATTACGCAACATTTCTTCCTGCATTCACCACCCCAAAGATTGTACGCGCTATTAACTTCGAATAATCTTCGCGTTGTGCATCAGTCAGCTGATCCGAATTCAATGCACGAATTGCAAAATGCTGTATAACCAATAACGGTAATACAATTCCCTCGCGCGCTAAAATAGATTCACGATCCACAGGATAGTTCTCCATCAATTTTGAGGTTCCGCTCAATTTTAACAAATATTCTTTTGTTATCTGATACTCGGCATATAACGTTTTCCAAAAATCACCATAAATAGGATCATCTTTCATATAGGCTGTGATATCAAAGTTGGACTTTGTCATCGACATCATACAGTTGTCGATCAATGTCTGGAAAAACCCGGATGACACATACAATTGCTGCACGTCTTTCCAAAGGTTATTTTTTTCAGCCCATTGCAACGCTGTTCCGACACCATAAAATCCAGGAATATTTTGTTTCAGCTGGCTCCATGAAGTTACAAAACTAATCGCCCGCAAATCTTCCAATCGCAATTCACGACCTGAGTTACGTTTTACAGGTCTACTTGAAATATTGATCGAGGATAGCGCTTTCAATGGCGACATCGTTTCCAAGTACGGTAAGAACAATTCATTCGTGCGTAGATCCATAAACTTATGATGGCTCAGCTCAGCCAGCTTATCAATGATCTCCTGCTGATGTTTGGTTAAGGTATCCCCCACACGTTGTTTCAAATCTGAAATAATTCCGGCGTGCAAAAGTTGCTCAATATTAAATCGTGCCGTATCTAAGGAACCATACTGGCTACTGATTGTTTGTCCTTGAATCGTCAATTGAATATGATCGTTGGCAATCTCCTTACCCATAGATGCATAAAAACGTTGTGTTTTACCACCACCACGTGCTGGAGGCCCACCACGACCGTCAAAAAACACCAAATCGACATCGTACTCGCGTGATATCGCCGTAAGTTCGATTTTTGCACGGTAAATCGACCAGTTCGCCATCAGATATCCACCGTCTTTGGTGCTATCTGAATACCCCAACATAATCGTCTGTTTGTTTCCTCTTCGTTTCAAATGGGCCTTATACTCCTTATTACTGTACAAGGTTTTCATCACATCTGCTGCTCGCGTCAAGTCATCAACGGTCTCAAACAAGGGCACAAAATCGATCGTTAAAGCATCTTTCTTCCATCCAGACCATAAAAATAATTGACGCAGTCCTAGGATATCACTTGCCTGCTGGCAATTACTGATGATAAAGCGTTGTGCAGCTCGCTCAGAACCGGAACGTTGAATCTCCTTTAACAATTTTATCACGCCCGAAGTATCTTTCGTTAACGGATCCGCATCCTCTCCCACCGTTAAGTCAAGTTCTTTGAATTTTAATGCTTTTTGCTTATCATTTTCACTAAGCTCCAGATAATCCAATGGCATTCCAGTCTTTTCCTGGTTGTGCTGAATCAGATAATTAGTCGCCTCACGTAATATGCGGCTGTCTTGTCTGATATCCAGCGTCGTAAAGAAACAACCAAAAGTCATCACTTTGCGGAGTAAATCATCAACGATCTCCACAAAAAGTCCATTGTGATATTCCTCCAAAACATTTTTGATTGCTTTTAGATTGGTGATAATATTATCGGTTTCGTCTGCTGGATGTTCAACCGGATTAAAACTGTTATCGTAGAACAATGTCTGTAGGTTTTCCATATACTCCTCTACACCTCTAAATGTGATGCGTCGTCTTACGATACGAAAATCCCTATAGTAACATCTAAACAAAATAGTACGTAGCAATGCGGCAACTTTCTTGGTGCTATCAACACTTACGTTAGGATTACCATCACGGTCACCTCCCGGCCAAAAGCCCAATTCGATCAATTGTTTTACTTCTTCCGTATCTACGTCCAATTCATCATCAATAAAGGCCTGAATTTCCGATGCTACTTTATAAAACACGTTTTCCAAAAACCAAGCTAAGCTCGCAGCCTCATCAACTGGAGTCGGTTTATTTTTATTGATGAAAGGTGTTTTACCCAATTGCTGTAACAGCAGGTGGATACTATGAATATCATTGGTCTTGATTGCATCAATCAGGTCGTTGATAATACCTAATACTGGTCCGGGATAAAATTGGGTAGGGTGTGCAGTCAACACAAGACGCACAGAAAAATCCTTCAATTTTGATACAATCTTACGGCGCATATCATCACTGCCTTCGGCATTTTTTATTAATGCTCCCAAGACATTTTCGTCATCGCCGCGGCCCACCATCTGAAAAGAAGAGTCTTCTATCGCATCAAATAAAACAACCTGACGCTCTATATATTGAACAAATCGAAACAACAAATCAATACGTTGCTCTTCCGAAGAAAATTCCTCATGCTGATCGAAGAAACTCTTTATAATCTCATCAGGAGTTAAATGCTGATCCACACCCTTTTCACATTGCTTTGCAAAAAATGGTAATAAAGTACCGGTATCTTTAACACGTTGAAATGGCAATGTTAAAAACAAACTTTTGAAAAGCTCAAAGCGTGTCAATACCTCGTCCTGAAAGACGGCTTCATTTTTACTTTGCTTCATATTTAAATCTTTGAAAGTGGTCAAGAGAGTTTAGGTGACTCTTGAAATTTTGTAATGTCTCTGAAATTACCCTATGGCTCCAAATATAACAATATTATAGCTAAACAAATAAAAAAATATAAATTAATCAAAAAAACAATTAAAATTTTAAAAACATACTAACAAATTTTAGTAATTTTTCATTTTTAACACATTAACCCAGCACAGTATAGCAATGAAAGACCTTGAGAACCTGATCCCCTTAGGCCCCGCTGCAAAATGGACCATCCCTGATCAGACAGGAACCTAATACCTATCTCGCTATCATCAGTACCAAAAAGAGCAAACATAGCGGAACAATTGTTTTTAATATGAAAAGCAATTTATCTAAGTTTGTACTATACACATTATGAAACAGACACAAGAAATAAAAAGTTTTTTCTATAGCCAATATTTTGCAGATGGACTCCGAATTACCATCGGATGTATTGTGCCTGTCCTAATCTTTGCAACCATCGGGCAATTTACCAATGGAACCATTGTTTCCCTAGGAGCGCTCTTGGTAGGCCTCTCAGATACACCCGGAGCACCTAGCCATAGAAGGAAAGGCATGATTGCGGGTGCGATATTGACTACGTTAACTTTTATTCTAACCAATATAGTTAATCAAAATGTATATCTATTGGCAATTTTCATCGGAGTAGCCTGCTTTATCTTTGCCATGTTTGCGGTTTTCAATGGAAGAGCCGCCAACGTAGGTCTCATGTGCATCCTGATGATGTTGATCCATGTACAGATTCACTACCCCCTTGCTGAAGCCATCAACTATTTAGGCTTCTATACTTTAGGTGGATTATGGTATATTGCCATTAGTCTTTCCATTACCCAAGCACGTCCTTATAGGTTGGCCGAACAGGAGCTATCAGAAACAATTCGCTATGTTGCCGAATATATACGGCTGAAAGCAAATTTTTACGACGCCAAAATTGATAATGATAAAAACTACCTAAAACTCATTGACAAACAAGTTGAAGTCAATCAGCATCAGGAAAATCTACGGGATGTATTGTTTCAGAGTAAACGATCGATTAAAGACACTACAAAGGTGGGGCGTTATTTAACCCTCGTTTTCAACGATATTGTCGATCTCTTTGAGCAAAGTATGGCAGCGCACTACGATTACAATACCATCAGCGAACGCTTTGGACCTACAGGCATCTTGGAAGATTTTAAAAATGTGATTTTAAAATATACCAATGAGCTTGACAATTTAGCCTATCAGCTTAATACAAATACACAGCCAAAACCATTGTACGACTTCGATTCGGATCTCAGTCGTCTTCACACTAAAATCGATCAACTAGATAAAAATCAAGAGTATAGCACCTTCGCCTTACGCAAGGTGTTGATCAATTTGCGTGATCTGGTTCGCCGGATCAAAAATATCTATGGTTACTCACATCTACAACCTGACGATGTCAAACGAAAAGAAATTGACGATGCAAAACGCTTTGTTCAAAGCTCTGCAATTGATTTCAAAAAGTTCCGCGAAAATCTTACCCTAAAATCCACCATCTTTCGACATGCATGCCGCATGGCAATTGTCATGTCGGTCACTTACTACGTGTTTGAGGTCACCAATATCACCAATAATGTGTACTGGATCCTCCTCACCATCATGGTTATCCTAAAACCCGGCTTCGGGCTCACAAAGGAGAGAAATATCCAGCGTCTCATCGGCACAACGATAGGTGGACTCATCGGAGCCCTTATCTTATTAACCATACATGACCCAACTATACTATTTGTTCTCTTGGTATTCTTTTTTCTGACAGCATATAGCTTATTCCGCGTCAATTATGTTATTGCTGTACTTTTTATGACACCCTATGTATTAATTATGCTGAGCTTCGTCAGTGCTAATACACTGGACGTCACGAAAGAACGAATCTTGGACACCTTTATTGGGGGCATGATTGCATTCTTATCCAGTTATATTATTTTTCCAAATTGGGAGAGCATGCAAGTCAAGGAATCCATGCGAAAGCTACTCATCGCCAACTACAATTACATCTTTCAGGCATTGAAAGAAATTGCGGGCCAAGCGCCTTCCATCACGGATTACAAACTAACCCGCAAGGCAGTCTACGTTGAAACGGCCAATATGGGTTCGACGTTCCAACGTATGCTTACGGAACCTAAGAAACGTCAAAAATATAGCAAGGAAGTCAATAAATTCGTCATATTCAATCATATTCTAGCTTCTTTTTCGGTGACGTTAATGAACCATATCGACGAGATGGACAATAATTATATTAATAAGGATCACGTTCGAACGATTCGAAAAATACTAAGTTCCCTGGAACAATCGATTCAACTGCTACATTCTGACGATAGCGTCAATGCGTTTGTTCCTTTGGCAATCGAAATTCCCAACGACCAATTTGATAGTACAGATGTCAGTTCAGTTGATGGACAGCTATTGAGCGAACAACTGGACTTTCTCAATAAAATTGCACAGGACCTGCATAAAATAGTTCAGGACCTTCACGCTAAAAGCACAGCAATGTCAGAAAATGAACTACCTAAAGCTTTAAGCTGATTTATTCTTTAAAATTCTCGACATTTATACCATGAGCGATACGATAACACGGTACGACCTGATTATAGTTGGCGGCGGGCCAATTGGCTTAGCTTGCGCCTTAGAAGCCAAAGAAGCAAATTTAAACTATCTTATTCTTGAAAAGGGCTGCTTGGTCAACTCACTGTATAATTACCCCCAAAATATGACCTTCTTCTCTTCCTCCGAAAGATTAGAAATAGGCGATATTCCTTTTGTCACAACCAACCCCAAACCAAAACGCATGGAGGCTTTGGAATATTACCGACGTATACAGCAAAAGTTCGCGCTGGATACCCATCTTTTTGAAGAAGTACTGGAAATTAAAAAAGAGGACAGGGAGTTTCTGGTCAGCAGCAGCAAAAGTATGTACTTGACCAAGAAAGTCATCATCGCCACAGGTTTTTATGATATACCAATGTTGCTCAATATCCCGGGCGAAGAACTTCCCAAAGTGAGGCATTACTACGATGATCCACATTATTATAGCAGCCAAAAGGTGATCGTTGTTGGCGCCAGTAATTCATCCATTGATGCTGCGCTTGAGACCTACCGGAAAGGAGCCCAAGTTTCTTTGGTAATCCGTGGTAGCGAAATCAGCCGTCGGGTAAAATATTGGGTAAAACCAGATATTGAAAATCGAATTGCTGCTGGAGAAATCGATGTCTATTATAACAGCCACTTAACAGAAGTTACTCCGACTACTGCACATATCCAAACACCAAACGGTATCGTCGAACTCGATAATGATTTTGTACTGGCTTTAACCGGCTATCGACCAAATTTTGATTTTTTGAAAAAGATCGGAATTGATATTCCCGAAGAGGCACCTTGCATTCCCAGCCATAATGAAGAAACCATGGAGACGAATGTAGCGGGTATATATTTAGCAGGTGTTGTCTGTGGAGGTTTAAATACTCACCTGTGGTTTATTGAGAATTCGCGAATTCATGCCAAACAGATTATCGGACACATTTGCTCAACACTCCCTTAACAACTATTTAACGACTTGAAAACGTAAACCATTTAAGAAGATTTTCATCATTTTCTTCTGTAAACTGAGAATATGGTCAAATTCTTCTTTTGTGGGGAACAACATGTTTTTCATATCTTTCAATATACCCATACGCATACCAAAAAGCGAATACAAAAGAATCCGGGCCGTTTCGTTGATATCTTCCACCTGTATCTCGCCAGCATCAATACCAATCTTGAGAATCTTCTCGATAATTTCTACTTCACGCAAATAAGATTCCTTGAAAACCTGTTCCAGTTCATCAGGAAGTTCTTTCACCATCTTCATGGTATATTCAAACAAATTATAATATTGGTTGATGATCTTGACGCGCATATCAATGGAATACATCATGATCTCCTCAAAGTCCCCACCTTTCGCAATGACGTCTTCAATGTCTTCGATCATTTTATCAATAACGTATTCGAAAACTGCAGAATATAAGCTATTCTTATCCGGAAAATAATAATACAGCAATGCTTTTGAAAAATTGAGATCTTTGGCTATTTCCGACATCGTTGTTTTAGCCATTCCAAAATGTGCAAAGCGCCTTGTCGCAGCTTCTAGAATTTTGATTCTTTTTACATCTGCATTACCCATTAAACTTATATTTTTTATCGTTAAATAAACGGTTTATACTATCTTTACCGATTATCATGCTAAAGATAGCTGATTTTTTTGAATTTCTGAAAACTAAAGTCAATATGAAGTTAAACATTCAATCGAATATATCTTTAAAACCTTTCAATACGTTTGGAATAGAAGAAAAGACAAATTTTCTAATCGAAGTGAATGACAATGAAACATTGACCGAAATTTTTAAAAACGGCATATTTAACGAGACTTTTTTTGTTCTCGGCGCCGGTAGCAATGTCCTTTTTACTAAAGCATTCGACGGATATATTATTCGCATGACCAGCAAGGGCATACGGTCAAAAATTGATGGCGATGATATCTATGTCACAGCGCAAGCTGGAGAAATCTGGAATGACTTCGTTTGGTATTGTATCGAACATAATTACGCCGGCATTGAAAACATGGCCCTAATTCCCGGTACTGTCGGCGCTTCACCTGTACAAAACATCGGTGCCTATGGTACCGAGTTAATGTATGTCTTTCACGAATGTCAGGCTTTCGATACGCATACAGGTAACTTTACGACATTCAAAAAAGAAGATTGCAATTTCTCCTACCGCGACAGCATCTTTAAAACAGCACACAAAGGGCGGTTTATTATTACCCAGGTAACTTATAAGCTTAGCCAAACAGCCCATATCAATACAACTTATGGTGCAATAGAAGCCGAACTCGCTAAAGAAAATATAACAAACCCAAGTATTGCCGATATCGCAACCATTGTCTCCAAAATCCGCGTAGAGAAGCTTCCTGACCCAAGTACAGTGGGGAATGCCGGAAGTTTCTTTAAAAACCCTGTAGTTACAGCGTCGACTTTTGAACCTCTTCAGAAAGAATATCCTACAATACCGCATTATCCAATGCCCAATAATGAAACAAAATTGGCTGCTGGATGGTTAATAGAACAATGTGGTTGGAAAGGAAAAGAATATGGACAAGCAGGTGTATGGAAAAATCAGGCACTTGTACTAATAAATAGACAAAACGCTACAGGACAGGAAATTTACAATCTATCGGAACAAATTATAAGTGATGTAGCCAACAAATTTGGCATTAAGTTAGAGCGTGAAGTTAATTTACTGTAAAGATTTAAAAAAGTATTTTTATTTTTTTTAAATCTGAAAGCAAAAGAAAAACAGGCTTCACTTTAGTAAAACATCACTTTGAGCTAATTTTATTTACTTAAAGTTAGTCTACGCACACGTTTGCTCTGCTTAAAATAATCTTAAAATTATATTAACAAATCTAATTTTGCCATTTTTGGCGCATTATTTGCCTCATACTTAATGAACCGCATTTTATAAACGTACTGTTTTGTAAAAAGAACAGTTATAATTCATTAAGCTATGACAAAGAATGAATTTGACACCATGGTTATTGAGCAATCGGACTCATTAAAACTCTACGCCAGAAATTTTACCAGTGATTACGAAGATGCCAACGATCTCGTTCAGGACACGATCCTGAAAGCTGTAACCTATTTTAAAAATTTCAAAGAAGGAACCAATCTGAAAGGATGGCTTTACACCATCATGAAAAACACGTTTATTAATAACTATAGACGTATTGTGAAAACCAATTCTTTCATTACGAAAGACGAGGATATTTCTAACTCTAACCTCCTATTATCCGCCTCCTCAAATCAAGGCGAAAGCAAATTTGTCATGGAAGACATCCATGAAGCTTTATCTAGTCTTTCCGAAGAATATTACATCCCATTTTCGCTGTACTTTGAAGGGTTTAAATACCACGAGATATCTGAGCATTTAAATATCCCCATCGGAACGGTAAAAACAAGAATACATGTCGCCAGAAAATTAATGAAAAGATCACTATCGGCATATAAAGTAGCCTAGTTTTTCTATCTTCGCCTTTTTACAATAACAAATGGCAGAAGAATTATCGGAATACAGCAAAAGCCAACTGGCTTTGCGTAATGGTCAGGATAAACCACAGATCTGGGTTGCTTATCGTGGATTTATCTATGATGTGGGAGAAAGTAGACTGTGGAAAAACGGCATGCATTACGAGCATTGGGCTGGGCAAGATCTAACTGAGGAGCTCCAAGAAGCCCCTCATTCAGAATCTGTATTTTCAAAATTTCAGATCGTCGGAAAACTGAAAGATCAATGATTATAAATTAAACTGAGATAGGGCAACAAAAGCGTTCAATCGCTTTTGTATGTCCTCTTCGGTAAGGTCAACCAAACGATCTGTTCCAAATTTCTCTACACAGAATGAAGCTAGCGCAGAACCAAAAATCAACGCGTTCTTCATGTTTGTAAAGTTTATACTTTTTACCTTGGCAAGATAGCCAATAAAACCTCCCGCAAAGGAATCTCCTGCACCAGTTGGATCAAACACATCTGCTAATGGTAGCGCTGGAGCAGAAAAAATCTGATTCTCTCCAAAAAGAAGCGCACCGTGTTCACCTTTTTTGATAATTAAATATTTAGGTCCCATTGCTAAAATGACTTTTGCAGCTTTAACCAGCGAATACTCTCCCGACAGTTGCCTTGCCTCTGAATCATTTATGGCTAATACATCAACCTTTAGAAGCACCTTTCTTAAGTCATCCATAGCAACATTCATCCAGTAGTTCATGGTATCCAGAACAACCAGCTTCGGTTTGTGATTTAATCGCGCCAGTGTTGTCAACTGTATTTGAGGGGTAAGATTACCCAGGAGAAGATATTCACAGTCCTGGTAGCTTTCTGGAATGATCGGATCAAAATCAGCTAATACATTTAAGTCAGTCGCCAATGTGTCACGGCTGTTCATATCGTTATGATACCGGCCCGACCAAGAAAAGGTTTGTCCGCCAGAAACCACCTGAACCCCCGTCACATCTACACCACGGTTCTTAATAAGATCAAGATTGTCATTTCCAAAATCCTCCCCAACAACACTGACCAACTTAATTTGATCACATAGATAGGATGCGGCCAAACTAGCAAATGTACCGGCACCACCTACAATTTTGTCAGTTTTACCGAACGGTGTCTCTATTGTATCAAAAGCCACCGTACCAATAATTACTAAACTCATAGTTTTTTAATAAGCATGGTAAACAAAAAAACCGGCGTAAAGCCGGTTTCAATATTGCTCCTGAAGCTGGGCTCGAACCAGCGACCCTCTGATTAACAGTCAGATGCTCTAACCTGCTGAGCTATTCAGGAATTTATTTTTCGAGAAATTCCTTTCTCATAGAGTGTACAAAAATAGTACATTTTAATTTGTTATGCAAATAAAATTATTTGCTTGTCGCTCCTGAAGCTGGGCTCGAACCAGCGACCCTCTGATTAACAGTCAGATGCTCTAACCGGCTGAGCTATTCAGGAATGAAAAATTGAATATTTTAAAAACTCCGGTTATGTAAGTTATTAAATTGCTCCTGAAGCTGGGCTCGAACCAGCGACCCTCTGATTAACAGTCAGATGCTCTAACCTGCTGAGCTATTCAGGAGTGTTTTTCAATTTTTCCGGAGACCCTATTGCGTTTCCGTGATGCAAGTATCGGAAGATTATTAGAATACTACAAATTTTTTGAGCACATTTTTTACAACTTCCTAAATTCCAATTAGAATAATTTATTTTTATTTCTCATGCAACTCCACAAAATCGCCTTTTCAGCACTTAAACCAACATTATCCTTCTTTTACATTCAATAGCTATTAGCTAATCAATGGACAATATTGTAAATTCAGTACGATTAAAGTAGCACACCTTTCAAAATAAGCGTCGCCACACTAAAATAGATCAGCAAACCTGTTACATCGACTAATGTCGACACAAAGGGCGCGGAAGAACTCGCCGGGTCGGCCCCAAGCCGTTTCATCACAAAAGGCAACATAGACCCCATCAACGATCCCCAGAGGACGACACCTACCAGCGATAAAGAAATAACCAATGCAACCAACACCCAATACTCACCATAACTATGTGCAAAAGATTGCCAAGCCATAATCCGTAGAAAGCCAAGCCCACCCAAAATAAGCCCCAGTAATAACCCCGACAAGATCTCCCTTCGCATCACACGCCACCAATCACCCAAAGTAACTTCCCCTAAAGCCATCGCTTGAATAATTAATGTAGACGCTTGCGAACCGCTGTTCCCACCACTGGAAATAATAACAGGCATCAGTGCAAACAACATAATCGCGCTTGCCATTTGCTCTTCGAAATGTTCAATAACCGTAGCTGTTAAAAGCTGTCCCAGAAACAGAACAATAAGCCACCCCGCTCTCTTCTTCACCAAGTTTTTAATCGACACATCCAGGTAGGGCTCATCCAAAGCCTCCGTCCCCCCGATACGCTGCATATCTTCCGTGTACTCCTCGTTGGCTACCCAAAGAATATCATCGACAGTCACAATCCCCAACATAACACCCTGCTCGTCGACAACAGGCAAGGCCACTCGATTATTCATCCGGAAGATGTTGATCGCTTCCTCCTGAGGATCGTAAGCATTGAGCGATATCAGACGATGATCGATAAGTTCACCAACCACGGTATCCGGCTCGGCCATCAGCACATCTTTGATCCGAATATCATCAACTAACTTCCCATTTCCGTCAATCACATAGAGCACATCTATCGTCTCCGAATCCCTTCCATAACGTCTAATATGTCCCAATATCCGTTCAATACTCCAGTGCTCTTTTACGGTAATATAATCAGGCGTCATTAGACGCCCAACGCTATCTTCTGGATAACCCAGCAAAGCCAATGCTTCAACACGATCTTTGGGTGGTAACAGTAAAATTAAATGCTTAATATCGTCCTTCATTTCTGAAAAAAAAGAAGTCCGATCGTCGGGGGGTAACTCGTTAATTAATGCACTAATTTTTGCTTTAGAAAGCTTCTTAAAAATCCTGTTTTGAGTAGGGAAATCCAGAATACGAAAAACGTTAACTGCGCGATTCAAATTTAATGATTCAATAAATAGTGAGCCATGTTCGGGCAACTCATCAATCAGCTCCTCTACTTCTGAAATATTTAATTCATTCAAAAATTCTTCCAGCCCAACAAGATCTCCACCTGCGATCAATTGCTCTATTTGATTCACCTGCATTTCCAGTTCTTCCATATCTCCTATCAATTTAAAAATCCTACATCTAAACAAAGTTTATATGTTACAAAAATCGCTTTTTTAAAGTAAATTCTGCATAAAAAAATAAATAATAAAAACCTGCAGCCTGTCGCAGTAATTATGATAAATACCAGACGTACCCTTTAATGCCTCATCAAAAAATAAGACATTTTGTCACCAATATAAATTAAAGAGAAAACCGTTCTCACCAACAACTTCAACAGGTTCAAGAAAAAAAAGACGATTAAATTTATAGTCTAATTATCAATCCATTTTTTTATCAACTAAAATAAACCAGGCGACGGCTACCTCACCATTAGATATCCGAAAGCAACAACCCATAGTCGTCAGATTTTTACACAAAAAAAAGCAAACAAATTTTCCCGGTATAGTCTTAGAATCGCCAATTATTTAAGTATATTCGTCGTATGCTTTAACCTGTTCAACATAGGGCATTTTTTCAGAATAGCCCAATAGCACTGAGTTATTTTAAAGAAAAAAACAACAGAAAAAAAGCGAAATTTAAAAAACATAAAAACCTATTATTCAAACACAAAGAAATTATTAAAAGAACTTAAAGTTCACATAAATAGCAATAATAAAACTAAAAAAAATAGCAAACATTAGATTTATAAAAATTAATGAAACATAAAAATATAATTATCAGCACATTATCGTTATTATCATTAATAATATATTCACAAAAAAGTTACGCTCAATTTTTTGAAGACAGCCAAGCCCCTTTAAGCCAAAAATGGTATAAAATTGAAACCAAGAATTTTCAACTAATTTTCCCGGAGGAGATGAAGAGCAAGGCCCCTACCCTAGCTGACCAGGTTAACCGATCGCTGCGTACAACTTCTAGAAATTACAAAATAACACCGCGGAAAATTCCATTCATTATCCACAACACGAATCTACAAACGAATGGTTTTGTACAGCTGTCTCCACGTAAATCTGAACTATACAGTACCGCCGGAGCAGAGCCCGACAACCAGACCTGGCTACCTAATTTGATCCTTCATGAATCAAGACACGTAAGTCAATTTGACAAATTGACAGGAAAATTACGCGCCCCATTTTTTGAACAATTAGCCCTTGCCTACTATGGACTGACTGTTCCTTCCTGGTATTTCGAAGGGGATGCAACGCTGACCGAAACGATATATTCAGAGGGAGGAAGAGGAAGATTACCCGCTTTTGAAATGCCAATCAAAGCAAATTTTCAATCTAATCACCACTATAGTTTTAATAAATATTTATTAGGATCCTACAAAGACATTGTCCCAAGTTACTATACAATCGGCTATCTGATGACCTCCACTTTAAAGTCAGAATTACCTTCGAATTATGAAGCCGACCTCTTTTCGGAGCTTAACAAAAAACCGTTATACCCTTATAATATCAATCGCGTTTTAAAGAAAAAAATAGGTGGAAATAGCGCTTATTTATACAACAGAACAATAGCAAATTTGGACGCTATCTGGAATAAAAAAACAAGCGGTTATCAATACCAGAAATACACAGAAATAGACAAGAAATACAGCGGCTATTACAACAGTAATTTATTGCCAAAATACAAGAATGGTCTGATCT
Organism: Sphingobacterium sp.; assembly: GCA_031286695.1. Taxonomy (GTDB): domain Bacteria; phylum Bacteroidota; class Bacteroidia; order Sphingobacteriales; family Sphingobacteriaceae; genus Sphingobacterium. Next base: position 1,106,400 of record JAITTY010000005.1, read on the forward strand.
ATTTTATTAAACAAAATCCCCAAAAGACCAATGCTATTTATACCTATGATGTAGCAACAAAAACAGAAAATAAGCTCGTCAAAACCGGCATACAGTTAACGCCACATTTTGACGTAAACAGCAATTACATCTTATGGGATGAGCTTCATAAAGATCCGCGTTTCAACAAAAGAACATACAGCGTTATCAATATCATGAATCTCAAAACAAGGAAAATTAACCAGCTCAGCAAACAGACGAGATATTATTCACCGATTTTAAGTCCCCTAGACGAAACTATCGCCTGCGTTGAGGTAGATTTATCCAACGACAGCTATCTAACGCTTATAAGCCTTAAAAACAACAGTATCATCAAACGGATTAAAATAGGCAACGCCGAACAGCTGCAACACCCTACTTTTAACCCTCAAGGAGATAAAATAGTAGGTATACGATTATCCCAATCCGGAACCGCACTATGTGAAATCGACCTGAAAAATGACAAAATTACCAACCTAACGCCATGGGGTAATCAACAATATGAAAGACCGCAATACCTTTCAGGTATGAAAATCATCACAAAAGCCAACTTCAATGGTATCGATAACATTTACAGCATCGACCTCATATCTGGCAAAAAACAGCTTTTGACAAAGGCACAGTTTGGCGCGTTCAACCCATTTTACGACAAGGACACAAGGCAATTATTCTTCAACGACTACCAGTACAACGGCTACAAAATCGCCCAGACATCCATAGATACCGCATTTGATATCGCTCCAGAAACGGATTACTTTTCGCATTACTACGCCACGGCATTGACCAAAGACAGCGTAAAAAATATCGCTGCAGTCCCTGTAGATACTAGTCAGCACTACCAAATTGTTCCCTATCGTGGACTGGGTAGAACGTTTAATTTCCATAGTCTTTCGCTAAGTAGCAGCAATTTTGAAAGCTTCGACAATTTTAAACCCGGAGTCTTCTGGTTATCAAACAACATCTTAAACACCACACAAATTGCACTGGGATATGAATATGACACCGACATTCGAAAAGGAGTATATTCGGCAGAACTGACCTACAACAAGTACTTCCCAAAATTCTCATTGCGTTATGAAAACAGAGGGCAAATCGCAGCAGCAAGCATCCCTAATAAACCGGACAGTAGCATCCGTTTCGACTGGCGCGAGCATTATATATCGTCACAGATCTCCATCCCACTCTCCTTTTACAGAAGAGACTACGTCTATTCCACTGGGTTCAACCTGGCAACAGCTTATCTAAGGCGCTATGACCTTAGCCGAACAGATGTCAAAAACTTTAATTACGAGACCGCATTTCCATTGACATACCAGCTTTACTTCAATCGCAATGCTCGAATGGCTAGTATGGACCTCTACCCAAGATGGGGACAAAATTTTAGTATCACCTACCGACATACGCCTTTTGAAAACAATGCAAAAGGTGAAATTCTATCCGCAAGAACAGTATTTTATCTACCTGGATTTATGAGCAATCACGGTTTTCAAGTTAGACTGAGCGCCCAAACAGGATCAGGAATTTATCAATACATCAACGATATCCCTCTAGTGAGTGGATTTAGCTACTACAAATATGAAAAAATAAAAAACACGGTATTGGTCAACTATCGTTTCCCTATAGCTTATCCCGACCTTGGTTTAGGGTCCTTAGCTTATATTAAACGTGTAAAAGGGGGAGTATTTGCCGATTATCAAAATATACACAAACACCGGGAAGTTTCACCAAAAAGTTTTGGAGCCTATCTCTCGCTTGATTTCAATGCTTTTAGGTACCCACTTCCAGATTTCGAATTCGTCGTTAAAGGCACCTATATCAATGACAACACGACCACACAACGTGTAGTTCCAACATTCAGTTTAAACTACACCTATTAAGGAGAGTTAACCCTATCCAAAATTAAGGATGGATCGCCCAATTAAAATTCAGGGCCAAAGCATAATGATCCGACAGCGGTAATCCTTTGAGGTTGGTGAACAGATTATTTTCTATATTATAATCCCGGGCAGCAAGACTTAGGTGACTGCTGCTCCTATAAAGAATTTTATCAATGGATTCACTCTGATTACCGATAGACAACATATGTGGAGGCTTAAACTCGTGCCTTATCTCAGGTACTAAGCCTCCGTTTTCCAGCTCAACCCAACTATCCACCAGGGTTGTGGAATCCATAAAATCATGCAGATTATCATCACAAAAACTATAATGTGCGTTAAAATCCCCCATGACAATAAGTGGTCTGTCCGTTGAATGCTCTCCAATATAATCGCGCAGCTGGTTGAGATTATCCCGGCGTGCACTTGAAGCTTTCCTGCTATTTTGTGCATTCGCATGGACATTATACACATCCAGCCAGACCTCAGGAACAATCTCTACCTGAACCAGGGTAAAGCCTTTTGGGGTCAGAAAATCAGCTCCAGTACGTTTCTTCCAGGGCACACGGACAACATCGGTCATCGGAAAATGAGACAGGGTATTGAGACCATCACCAAAGGGAACGCGCCCCTTGGTTTTCGTGCGATACGGATGTAAATTCCCACCCCAATATAAACTTCTATTATAATTGAAATCCTCCTGTACGTTCACGATATCAAAGGGATTAATCTTCTTTCCAATTTCAGCGATACTCCGGCTTCTACCTGTGATCGCCGAGGATATAATCCCGGGCAAGCCCGCTACATTATACGTCAGTACCGAAAAAAAACCAGAACTACCTTTTTCTTTACTTTTATTAGCATCCATCAATATCTGCATATATAACCATGTCATGATAAATTTAGCAAATACAATAAAAACTCACCAGTACTACACAAACATTTAACAGATAATTGATTTAATCTGACATTACATCAATAGTACAAATTGCGACACCCCAATTTTTAAAATAAAAAAAGGACAGCTTTTGCTGTCCCTTTCAAAAAAAATCGTTTCGTATTAATCTTCAAGTGCCTTCACACCTGGAAGAACTTTTCCTTCCATGTATTCCAAAAGCGCACCACCACCTGTACTGACGTAACTGACATCCTCAGTCATACCAAATTTACTTACCGCAGCAGCTGAATCACCACCCCCTATTAAAGAGAATGCACCATTCTTTGTTGCTTCCACAACAGCATCAGCAACAGCTTTGGTACCCTTCGCAAAGGTATCAAATTCAAAAACACCCATCGGACCATTCCAAAGAACTGTTTTAGAATTTTTGATGATCGTTGCGAAATTTGCAGCAGACTCCTGACCAATATCCAAACCTTGCAAATCCGCAGGAATTTGATCATTCGGTCCATCATAAACATTGGCATCATTTGAAAATGCATCTGCAATCTGAGCATCAGTAGGAATAACCAAGTTTACACCTTTTTCTTTCGCTTTTTTTACCAGCTCATTCGCTAAATCAAGTTTATCATTCTCAACCAACGACTGGCCAATTTCACCACCTCTAGCTTTGATGAAGGTATAAGCCATACCTCCTCCAATCAAAAGGTTGTCAACTTTATCCAATAAGGCTTCAATTAACTGAATTTTATCAGAAACTTTTGCCCCACCCATGATAGCAGTAAAAGGTCTAACCGGATTATTTAATACTTTTTCTGCATTTCCAACTTCTGCAGCCATCAAGTAACCGCTATATTTAGCTCCTGGGAAAAATTGCGCAACAATCGCTGTCGAAGCATGAGCTCTGTGAGCCGTACCGAAAGCATCGTTTACATAGATATCACCTAATTTTGATAACTTCTCGGCAAATTCAACATCTCCCTTTTCTTCTTCTTTATAGAATCGAAGGTTTTCTAGCAATAAAACCTGACCAGCTTGTAAAGCTGCAGCTTTTTCTACCGCCTCTGTGCCGATACAATCATTGGCAAACTGAACATCAGTACCTAAAACCTGTGAAAGATGAGCAACAATATGTTTTAATGAATACTTATCAGTAGGACCATCTTTTGGCCTTCCTAAATGGGACATCAATATCACGCTTCCACCATCGTTCAAAATCTTCTTTATTGTTGGAGCCGCTCCCTGGATACGATTATCATCCGTAATATTGAAATTTTCATCCAAAGGCACGTTGAAATCCACACGTACCAAGGCCTTTTTACCTGCAAAATTTAAATCGTCTACTGTTTTCATTCTGTAACTTTATTGATTTGGGATTAGGTCGTTTTGTCAAACGAACAGCTAAATATAAAAAAAAGCATTTGCTTTCATTAGAAATAATTATTTATTAATGGCAATTCTTACCTTGAATCGAACTTTTCCGCACGCAACGCAAGAATTACCTGCATCGTTATAAATCATAATAACCTATGACCATACGACGATTGAACCTCCTTTACAAATCAATTACTAGTGGATCTCAACGCTATAAGGCAACCTTGCCTGCACACCCGTCTGTGCTGTAGCTTTTCTCATGACATCAAAATAACGATAGTATTCGCCCATTTGTTCTTTTGCAACCCAAACTTGGACTTTTTCTTTTGAATTATTCAATATTGAGGTAAAAGGATCCTCTTTCTCCGGATACTGGGACACTTTATATTTGCTCAAGTTGGCCTTTTTAGCGGCAGCCTGAATAGCGATATCCAAGTTGCCGAGACGGTCAACCAATTTATTATTTACCCCTTGCGCACCAGTCCAAACTCGTCCCTGCCCAATACTATCAACATCAGCAATGGATAATTTACGCCCATCTGCAACAACTTTAGTAAATGTACCATATACTTTATCAACTTCCCGTTGGATGATATCTCTTTCTTCTGCAGTCAATGGCCTGTCAAAAGAAGTCATCAAATCGGCGAACTTCCCAGTTTTTACACCATCGTAGTGAACTCCGATTTTATTGTTCATCAAATTCTGAAAATTAGGGATCACACCAAATACGCCAATAGAACCTGTAATCGTTGTAGGCTCAGCAAATATAGAATCTGCCGCTGCCGAGATATAATACCCACCAGAGGCCGCTAAATCACCCATAGAAACGATGACAGGTTTCACTTTTTTTGTCAAAATAACTTCACGCCAAATAATATCCGAAGCCAAAGCAGATCCTCCTGGTGAATTAACACGCAAAACAACAGCTTTAACCGCATCATCTTCCCTTAATTTTCGTAGTTCGCGGGAGAATTTATCGCCACCGATTTGGCCAGGTCCCGTCCCCTCACCGTCAACAATTTCTCCGGCAGCATAAAGAACCGCAACTTCAGATCCACTCGCATCATCTTTTACCTTTTTATTATAATCCAATAGGGAAACAAACGATATCTCATCCTTTTCCGAAATTTTCAAACGCTTTCTCAAGTCTGACAGAAGTTCGTCTTTATACAGCTTGGCATCCGCAAGCTTATATTTTACCGCATCGTCCGCATCCCGAACACGGTAGTCATTCGCAATAGCCCGTAATGAATCGGCAGCAATATTTCTGCTCACTGCTATTTCATTAATAAAAGTACTGTATATACTACCCAAATAGGATGTTACCTGCAAGCGATTGGGATCACTCATTTTATTCAAAAAGTAAGGTTCAACAGCACTTTTAAATGTACCCACCTTCACAATCTGCATCTCTACCCCAACCTTATCCAGGAGGTCTTTATAGAACATCGTAGAACTTGCCAAACCTCTAAAATCAATCGTCCCTTGTGGATTCACATACACCTTATCAGCAATGCTCGCTACATAGTAGGCCTTTTGGTCATACCCGGCATTATAAGCAACAACAAATTTCCCGGTTTTCTTAAAGGCCAAAAGTTCGTCTCTTACTTCCTTTAAACTTGCAAAACCAACCCCGATATGACTTGCATCCAAATAGATTCCTTTAATATTTCCGTCGGTAGCCGCATATTTGATCCTCGCCAAAATATCATCCAATCCAATATTTTTGGTCGAATAACCCGGAAGGTTAAGACTACCCAAAGGATTGGCCTCACTTCGCTCCGTAATATCATAGTCAAAGGACAGATATAAAACCGAATTACTCTTAACAACAATCTCTTGGTCAGAAGAGGCTGAACTGATGATCGCCCCAATAATTCCCATCAAAACAATAAACAACACAACAAAAGAGATCACAATCCCCGTAATTGTTGCCAGTACGTACTTAAAAAATGATTTCATATTTTGTAATTAAATCCGATCCATAACCTATCTTCCTGTGGAAAGACTTATTTTTCACTAAAGGTAAGGCAATATTTTTTATTCACCCAGTCTTTTATTTCAACTACAACATATTTTTTTCCACGAAATTAGGGCATCTAGCCAACTGAAATTCACTTTTCCACCTACAATTTATACCCGAATTTCTTCCTATTAAAATCAACAAAACCTTAATTTAGCAGTATGAATAAGATTTACATACTATTGGGCACCAATCTCGGAGACCGTTTTCAGCAACTTGATCTAGCGAGAAAACAGCTTGAGTTGCGTCTTGGAGCAATTATTGAAGTTTCTTCGATCTATGAAACTGCCGCATGGGGAGTGGAAGACCAGCCTACATTCCTGAATCAGGCCCTTATCATAACTACCGATCTACAGGCGACTGACTGTTTAGAGATCACCCAGTCCATTGAACAGGAATTAGGACGTATACGCATCAAAAAATGGGGCGAAAGAGTGATAGACATCGACCTTATCTACTTTAACCAAGATATCATTGATCTGCCCACACTTCGTATTCCACATCCTTTTATTGCAGAACGAAGATTTGTACTCGCGCCTTTAGTTGAAATAGCGCCGGACTATATCCATCCCCTTTACAAAAAAAATAACGTATATTTATTGGATAAATGCAAAGACGACTTACCTGTAAAGAAAATTAGCAACGATGAACCATATCGACATTGAACTGATCAACCAAAACATGTTTGACAATCCAGAATTAATCAAACAATTTGTATCAATGTATCTTATTCAAACACCTGTAGACCTCGACAAGCTCCGCCAAGCCCTGGCTGAAGGAGATTTTCAAAAGATTGGCGATACAGCCCATCATATCAAACCCACCATGGACTATATAGGTGCTTTTCATTTAAAAGAAAAATTTGAGGAATTAGAGACCAATGCAAAAAACCAGGAATCTCTTGAAGGACTCCGAGCCTCCTTTGATATCATTTACATCGAAATGAAGGAGCTGCTATTTGAATTGGAACAATATGAAAAAACGATCTAAACCAGATCGTTTTTTTTATTGAAATGCAATGCCGACAATAGGAAATATAAAATAAGTATGATCGGTAAAGCCATAAATTGACCGACAATAAACAAGATCAGCGTCAGGAGTAGAAAAATAAAGCGAAACTTATTCGTATTCCAATCCATAGAACTGAATTTCATCGAAAATAGCCTAATTTCACTCACTAATAGATAACTTGTCAAAAGAACGCTGCAAATCAAAACAATTGGATTTAAAATTACCTGCGGATATTTATCAGCAATATAAGGTAACGAAAGTACATAGAATGTATTCATTGGTGTATTTAGACCGATAAAATCAGACGTTTGCCGCTCATCCAGGTTGAACTTTGCGAGACGCAAGGCAGAAAAAATGGTGATGATATACCCTAAATAAGGTAACAGAGAACCATCAGGAAATACCTTGGTCAACAAGGTAAACATGATCGTCCCAGGTAAAAAACCAAAACTAACCATATCTGCCAATGAATCGAGCTCTTTCCCTATTGGCGATTTAACATGAAGAAGCCTCGCGACCATTCCATCGAAAAAATCAAATATCCCCGACGCAAACACACAGATAGTAACAGCTTGTATATTACCTTTCAGTGCCATTAATACAGCGATACAGCCACTAAATAAGTTTAGACAAGTCAGCAGATTTGGGATATGTTTTTTCATTTACAGGATATTTTAAATTAAAAAAGCCATCATTCGATTAGAAATGATGGCTAAAATATCAAAATTTGATGGAATTAACCATTCATACTGATCAAAAATTCCTCATTTGATTTAGTTCCACGCAATTGACCTTGTAAAAATTCCATGGCCTCCGTAGAATTCATATCAGACAAGTGGTTACGAAGTACCCAAATACGTTGTAATGTTTCTTTGTCAGTCAATAGATCATCACGACGTGTACTCGATGCAGTGATATCGATCGCAGGGAAAATCCGTTTGTTCGCCAGCTTACGATCCAACTGTAATTCCATATTACCTGTACCTTTGAATTCTTCAAAGATAACTTCATCCATTTTAGAACCTGTATCTGTCAATGCTGTTGCCAAAATAGTCAATGAACCACCGTTTTCAATATTTCGGGCAGCACCAAAGAAACGTTTTGGCTTGTGTAAAGCATTAGCGTCCACACCACCGGATAAAATTTTACCCGAAGCTGGAGCAACTGTGTTATACGCACGCGCTAATCTGGTGATAGAATCTAACAAGATAACAACATCATGTCCACACTCTACCATACGTTTAGCTTTCTCAAGAACGATATTCGCAATTTTCACGTGACGGTCAGCTGGCTCATCAAATGTCGAAGAAACAACTTCAGCGCGTACGCTTCTCGCCATATCTGTAACCTCCTCAGGACGCTCATCGATTAATAAGATAATCAAATAAACTTCTGGGTGATTCTTCGCAATAGCATTTGCAACCTCTTTCAACAAGTTTGTTTTACCCGTTTTCGGCTGCGCAACGATCAATCCACGTTGGCCCTTACCTATAGGTGTAAACAAATCCATGATACGCGTAGAGTAATTTCCAACTCCCATATCGAGATTTAAACGTTCATCCGGAAATAATGGTGTTAAATAATCAAATGGAACACGGTCACGAACCTCAGCAGGATTTTGCCCATTGATAGCCTCAACCCGTACCAAAGGGAAGTATTTTTCACCCTCTTTAGGTGGACGGATACAACCACGTACCGTATCTCCCGTTTTCAAACCAAATAATTTGATCTGAGATTGTGATACATAAATATCATCAGGAGAAGTCAAATAGTTATAATCTGATGAGCGTAAGAAGCCATAACCATCAGGCATGATCTCCAATACACCCTCGTTAACGATCACATTATCGAAATCTGTACTTGAAGAGGTGTTTTCTGCTTTAGGAGTTTGTGTTGCTTTTTCAGGTTGGGGACCTTTATCTACTGCTGGTGCATCTTCGGTTGCAACCGGGGTTTCGTCATGCTCAGAAACTTCACGTTTTCTTACCGTGACAGGTTCCGCAGTTTTTACGGTCCGCACACGCTTACGTGTACGTTCAGCATGTTCCTGGTTATCTTCCTCTACCTTAGCTGCTTTTTCAGCTGGCGCTGGAGCTGCTTCCTCTTCTCCACCAGTATTGCTAATTCTTTCGATTAATTCTTGTTTACGCAATTTATCAGCATCTGCGATACCGATCAACTTAGCAATCTCGCGCAATTCCGATACGAGTTTAGCGTTTAATTCGTTAATATCCATTAATGTGTTGTGTATGATTTTTGGATTTTTTTTTGAGCTTTTTTCTGAATTCTGATTACACACTTAAACAAGTTTCCATGATTAAGTGTGATGAAGAACTTAATGATTTCTTTTAAACCCGAAGTGGATTAAATATTGAGAACCTAGACAAAGAAAAAAACAAATTTTGTTATTTCAAAATATTTCAAAAAAAATATTTACTATTGTAGTTAGTAAAACGATTTAACAACATTTTTAGATTGAATTTTATATTTTTTTTCATAAGTTCGTACCTTTCAAAATTTAAGTTTTTAGATCCCTTATATGGAACAGCAACAAACTAAAACCAATTACCCCGCACTCTACACATTGATTATTGTGTTTTTCTTTTGGGGGTTCATTGCGGCAGGGAACAGTGTTTTTATACCGTTCTGCAAAAATTACTTTCATTTAGACCAGTTTCAATCCCAGTTAATAGACTTTGCTTTTTATACAGCCTATTATATTGGTGCATTGTTACTATTTATCTTCAGTTCAATCGGAGGAAAGGACCTGGTTGGAAAATGGGGATATAAAAAGAGTATCGTTTACGGTTTACTTTTCTCGGCATTGGGGGCAGCAGCCATGATTGTCGCTGTCGAAGTAAACTTATATGTTGGTATGTTGTTGGGACTATTCGTTGTAGCCCTTGGTTTTTCATTACAACAGACTGCAGCAAATCCATTTGCCGTTTTATTGGGTGATCCGAAAACGGGTGCTTCCCGTGTGAACCTAGGTGGTGGTATCAACTCATTTGGTACAACAATAGGCCCTCTTGTTATCGGATTTTCCTTATTCGGAACTTTTGAGCCTATTTCTGACTCCGAGATAGCTAACCTTCCTTTAAACAAGGTTGTTTATCTTTATATAGGTGTCGGTCTGTTGTTCCTGCTGGCTGCAGCATTATTTAATTTCAGTAAAAAAGTTCCTGCTGGAATTAGTGATGAGCCAATGGAAAAGGCCAATAAAGCTTTACGCACGTTGATCATTATGACCGTCCTACTTTTTGGTATGTTCACACCAGTTTTCTTAAGTTATAAGAGTGATTTGGCCTTGCAGGTAGAACAATTACACAAACAGGTTTCTAGTTTAACGGATCAGGTTCAGATTGATCAACTCAAATTGCACATCAAGGAAGTTGCCAAACCACTTGAAATGCAACGTATGTTATGGTTGGCAGGTGCTTTAGTTGTTGTTATTGGTGGATTATTATTCTCCAATAAGAGTGCACAAAAGAATCCTGAAGGTTGGGGCGCGATGAAATATCCGCAATTGGCTTTGGGTATGCTTGCCTTGTTTATCTATGTGGGGATAGAAGTTGCCATCGGTAGTAACTTAGGTGAGTTACTAACATTGAAAGAATTTGGTCACTTGCAGTCATCGCAGATTACACCTTACGTATCTATGTACTGGGGAAGTATGATGATCGGTCGTTGGGCCGGCGCAATTACAGCCTTTAACTTGAGTAAATCGGCTAAAAATGGATTATTGATTATCGTTCCATTGATTGCATTTTCGATCATTATCGGCGTCAACACACTTGCCGGATTTGAAATGTCACATCTCTATTATTACGTAGTATGTATTCTTCTTCAAATTGTAGCATTCTACCTAAGTAAAGAAAAACCTGCTCGCACATTGATTATTTTCGGATTATTTGGAATCATTGCGATGTTAATTGGCCTATTCTCATCAGGTACTATTGCAATCTATGCTTTCTTATCGGGCGGTCTTGCTTGTTCAATTATGTGGTCTTCGATTTTCAGTTTATCCATTGTAGGCTTAGGTAAATATACAGCTCAAGGTTCGGCATTTCTTGTCATGATGATTCTTGGCGGTGGTGTTCTTCCTCCGATTCAAGGAAAATTAGCAGATATTATCGGCATCCATAACTCGTATATCCTACCGTTGATCGGATTCTGTTATGTTGTTTTCTTTGCGATATTTGTTAAGGGAATATTAACAAAACAAGGAATCAATATTGACGAAATAGAGGCTGAAGGGGGGCATTAATACCCTTACTAATTGTAAATAGTACACTATTTAAACAATTTTATTACACAGCTCAAAAACTGGCTTAACAATATCGTTAAGCCAGTTTTTTTATATAGTCACCAAACTACAAAAATTTATTTTTTGAAAAATACATGGATAAATTATGATATTTAAAATTAAAAAATGTATTTTCGGGGAATTGATTAATGAATTGATTACTCATTTTATAACGATAAACACAATTAAAACTACTCAATAATGATAATCATTGCTGACGGGGGATCAACAAAAACAAACTGGTGTTTGTTAGACGATTCGAATAAAAAAATCTACTTCAACACAGAAGGATATAACCCTTATTTTGTTGATAGTGAATACATTGTAAACTCCCTAAAAAAAGGACTACCGCAAGATTTACCTTTTGAAAAAATCTCAGAGGTAAACTATTATGGTGCAGGTGTTCATAACAAGGAAAAAGCACAAATTGTTGTTGATGCCTTAAAACAAGTATTTACTACAGCTGAAGTTGAAGTAGGACACGATCTTCTTGCAGCAGCAAGAGCATTATTAGGAACTCAAGCCGGATTTGCTGCGATCTTAGGAACAGGAACAAACTCTTGTCTCTATGACGGCAAAGAAATCACATTAAACATCGACTCAGGTGCTTACATTTTAGGTGACGAGGGTTCTGGTAGTTATATCGGTAAAAAATTACTGGCAGATTATGTTCGTAATTTGATGCCTAAAGATGTTAAAGAAGTATTCTATAACACGTATAAAATGACAAAAGACGAAATTATGGACGCGGTTTATACCAAACCTATGCCAAATCGTTTCTGTGCTAGCTTTAGCAAATTTGTCTATGACAATAATGTAAATATCGAATATACACGTAATATCGTTGATGAAGCTTTTGAAGCATTTTTCAGAAACCTTGTTAGCAAATACCCTAATTATCAAAGTTATACTTTCAACTGTATTGGTTCGGTAGGTTATAATTTCAGAAATGTTTTGGCTGAAAAAGCTGAGCAATATGGAATGAAAGTAGGCAAGATCTTACGTTCTCCTATCGACGATTTAGTACAATTCCACATCGATAGAGCGGCAGCAACTGCCAAATAAAAAAGAAAAATAATCTTTAACATAATGCAAGGTATTCAATAAAATTGGATACCTTTTTTTGTTGCTCTTCCCCCACTCTCTTGACCTTGTGGTCGTCTCCTCAATGAAAATCCCTTGCCAATATTAATTTCCAATAAACTAATTCATACCGTTTTACAAAACATTTTAATGATTTAATAACAGGAATTTCATCGGTACAAAATAAAAGTATCCTTTTTTTGTAAAAGAAGATAACAGATTTATTGAATGAAAAATCGTGGTATACAATAATAAAAAAAACGGTAAAATAGACCGTTCATGATCGATTCATTTCAGGCAAATCCGTCAAAGGTGAAATATAGTCCCCAATAGGCAAAAGGACAACAAAAATCAACAAAGAAGGTTTAGACATCTTTGAAGACGTACATGAAACAAATTTATTGCAAATGAAAAGAAGCCTTGATATACTTGTAATCTCAGATTTACACCTAGGTACCTACGGGAGTAGAGCGAAGGAGCTTTTACTTTATTTAGAGTCCGTATCTCCCAAAATACTGATATTGAATGGAGACATCGTAGACATTTGGCAATTCAAAAAAAGCTATTTCCCACAGGAACATCTCAAAGTCATCAAAAAAATTATTGATATGAGCTCTTCGGGTACAGAAGTACATTACATCACAGGTAACCATGATGAAATGCTACGTAAGTTTACCGACCTCAAATTAGGTAACATCAAGCTAAGCAATAAACTGCTTCTCTCGCTCAATAACCAAAAAGTCTGGATCTTTCATGGGGACGTATTCGACGCCTCCATCCATCATTCGAAATGGTTGGCCAAACTGGGTGGCTGGGGCTATGACAAACTTATTCAGCTCAATAATGTGATTAATTATTGCCTGGATAAGATGGGTAAAGAAAAGTATTCATTATCCAAAAAGATCAAAAACTCAGTTAAAAAAGCAGTCAAATATATATCGGATTTTGAACATACCGCTACTGAACTGGCGATTGAAAAAAATTATGATTTCGTCATTTGCGGACACATTCATCAGCCTCAGATCAAAGAAGTTATTACCAGAAAAGGAACCTGTACCTATATGAACTCAGGCGATTGGATCGAAAACCTCAGCAGCCTAGAATATAAAAATGGCGAATGGAAGCTGTTTTATTTTGAGGAGAACAAAGAACAGATTCTTAAAAATAAAATTATCGATATCCCCCTTTTCAGTCTGGAAGATCTCAAAAAGATTGTCATATCCTAATGAACACAGCACAGATCTGCACAGAATCTGGTGAACAATAAATCAAAAAGCCGAGCTAGCTCGGCTTTTTGATTTTATAGCTCAAATGTCTCACCAATTTTCGGCAATGACAATGAAATATCTTCATTCTGAAATTTATCCAATGCTTGTTGTTTATCGATGGTTATTGGCGGAAATGAATCGTAATGAATACCAACAACCCGAGCACAATTCACAAATTCAGCGGCTTTAATTGCATCATCCACATCCATTGTATAATGCCCACCAATAGGCAAAAATGCCCAATCCAGCTTCATGTCTGCCAGCAATTTCATTTCCATGGTTAATGCAGTGTCTCCAGCAAAATAAATTCGCTGGCCTTTTACAGTAAAGACAAAACCTACAGGAAACCCACCATATTGACCATCAGGCGTACTATTGGTATGTGCAGCATAGACCATCTTTACCGAACCAAAAGGTAGTTGAACAGTTCCGCCCAAGTTAAACTCGATAACTTTATCATCAGGTACCCCCTGCCTTCTCACCCAGTCCGCCGTTTCAACAATCGCTAAAACAGTGGCATCACTGTTTTTTTGAATTGTCGCCATATCAGCCACATGGTCCTGATGTCCATGACTTAAAAAGATATAATCCGGTTTAATTGTATTTACATCGATTTCTTTTGCAAGTGGATTATAGGTAACAAATGGATCTAAAAGAACCTTCGTTCCGTCAAAATCAAACTCCACACAAGATTGTCCGTAATAAGTTGCTTTCATAATAATATCGTTATTGATTAAACAATCCGCCTAGTCCTCCTAGTCCACCCAACATATCCTTGCTTGCTGCCTGCATTTCAGCTTGGCTGATATTCTCAGCTTGAGCAATTGCCTTATTCAAAGCAACCACAAGTAACTCCTCCAATTCTTCCTTATCTGCGTTTGATAAAAATACAGGATCGATAGTAACCTCTTTTATCTCTTTGTTTGCTGTCGCTACCACACGGATTAAACCACCTTCTACTTCACCAGACACAGAAATTGAATCCAATCTTTTCTTGATTTCCTCCGCCTTTTGCTGGGCTTGAAATAATTTGTCAAACATATTTATATCGTTTATTTGATGCCAATTTACAAAAATCTGTGCATACCTACTATTGCTAATTTACTTTCGCCAATGCTTCCCTTTTTCTGAAAGTGTCTGATCTTATTGGCCTGAAAGAACCTTCAGTTCGCTTTCATTACTCTTGGTGTCCGCGAAGTCAGGAAGGTTTTGTATTTTTGCAACATGCAAAGCAATCAAGAAAAACTAGTCGCCCATATTTTGGACCAGTTGGACCTAAATCCGGCAGCTATTCCAGCTGAAACCTACGACACATTAGTTTCAGATCGCCCACAACTTGTCGACATCGATGATATGATTTCCTATGTCAAACGTATCGGGACTGATCTCGATGCCATCGATAAAACAGTTGAACTGGTTGAAAAAATTGAAGACGAAACAAGTATTCTAATCCATAAACTTAAGTTTATTTCAGCGACTGACAGGCCCAAAGTATTGGTATTGGACCAAATACAACCCCTTGAAATAAACCGTTCTGCCTATCTGCAGGAAGCCATAAAAATTGCAGGTGGTATTCCAGTTACAACAGAAAATGAAGCCGATAAAATCATTGTCATCGGTCATGGGGAACAGACATTTATCCAAATACCACAATTGTTGAATTCGGCAGCTATCGCTTCATCCAAAGCCATCGAACTCGATCAGGTCTTTATTATGACCAGTGAACAATTTGCACAGATTCCCGGCTACAATTATTTGAGCGAACTTGAGTCATTAGCCGAAATTCTTCAGCCAAAGTATTTTGTGTATGGTCATGAAGGAAACGATTGGCTACAATTTCAACTAAGCTAAAGAACCAAAAATATAGGCATAAAAAAACAGCTCCGGTAGAACGAGAGCTGTTTTTTTATGTTTTATAATTTTAGTTATATCTTCTGCGCAGAACGTCGTATAATTTTTCAACGGTATGCGGTTTATCTGCCCATTTATTTTTAATCGCATAATTTGTCTGCAAAAAGGCGTCCGCTTCTGCATAGCTTGTAAACCTATTCAATAATTCGACAGCCTCACTATACGCTAAACTATACCCATTAAACAAATCCTTAATAAATAAGAGTTTATCATTTAAACTTATCCCTGCTTTAATATCTGTGAGTTTATCACTAGATCCAGATTGATTTACTTGATAAACACGGTTCTGCACGCCGGCTTGCTTTTGCTGAGAGATAATTTCATTTAAGGTCAAGGGTCTAGCGGGAACCTCCTCAACGACCGCATTAATTTCTTCCTGAATAAGAACCTCCTGCGGTTGTTCAATAACAACTTCTTTTGGTTCTTCGATTACTTCTGTAACGAAGACTGTAGGTTCTTCGATTTGCTCAGTGACTTCCTTTTCTGCCTGATAAGCTAATTCCTCCACTGGGGCAGCCGCAAAAACCGGGGGAATTGCAGCAACTGGAGGCGCAACAGGTTCAACAATTTCTGGACTAAGTTCCTCCGATTTTACAGGTTCACTTTCAGAAACAAATGGGACTTCTTTTTCCTCCACGATAGTTTCTTCATTTACCACAATGCTTTCTTCAGTTCCACGGCTGAAATCTTCAGCCGATTGAGCTTCTCGAACCTCTTTTTGAGGCTGTTCAGCAACAACTTGCTGTGCTGATGTTCTAATGGTAGAAGGAGGTGTAAAATAATCGTTGAATGCAATCTTTTTACTTCCCAGTGCCGCAGCACTTAATGTATGTTGTGACTGATTTTCCTGAAGAACGAGCTTTGTCTTGAGTAAAGTTATATATGCAGCTACCGCTTGTGCCTTAGCTTCCAGTGTTACTAATTCGTTAATTTCGGATAAATTTCCTTGTTCTGATAAGGTCAGATACTGTCCATTTAAATCCTGTAATAAATCGCCTATCTTATTAAAAATTTCCTCTTTAGTACCCATAATTCTATTTGAAATCACCAATTAATCATTTATAATACTTATACCTTCAAGCGGTCGAAAAGTGGAAAACTCAATCCTTTGATTTTTAAATATTTGGATTTACGTTCACTTTTTTACTACCCAAATTTAATATTTAATTCTGATATTAGCAGCGTCAAAAACAGAATATAATAGGAGGTCATTTTACAAATATCACCTTATTTGCAGACCTTCCGGCAAAATTAAATTAATCAAATGCTTTTTTCCGAACATAATTTGGCTTTGCGCCCCGCTCAATATGGTAGCATTGAAATCGTCTGTGGCTCGATGTTCTCGGGTAAGACAGAAGAATTGATCCGCAGGCTAAAAAGAGCACAATATGCACGTTTAAATGTCGAAATCTTTAAGCCAGCCGTTGATAAACGATACGATGAGAAATTGGTCGTTTCACACGATAGCAATAGCATACCATCGACACCTGTCGACCATTCTTCTGCTATCCTACTGCTGAGTTCATCAACTCAAGTCGTCGGAATTGATGAAGCACAATTCTTTGATGACGGTTTGACAGAAGTATGTGTCAAATTGGCAAACAGTGGTATCCGGGTAATTGTTGCCGGACTCGATATGGATTTTCAAGGACAACCATTTGGCCCCATTCCCAATCTAATGGCAGTAGCCGAACACGTTACGAAGGTACATGCGGTTTGTATGCAATGTGGCGCTCCAGCGAATTATTCTTATCGCCTGACCAAGAATACGGAAACCGTACTTTTAGGTGAAAAAGACGCTTATGAACCACGTTGTAGACCATGTTATTTCGATTTGAATAAATAGCATGATCAAAAAAGTTAACTAAAAATCTGCCAAAAATGCTATAAACTCTATTTGGCATAGGATTTGAAATATACTTTATAAATACGAATATTAGCGCTTTAAAAAAGCGACAAAATACTTTTCATAATTTAGGTTTATAATTGGTTAGTTAGCACCTCCTTGCCCATCAAGGAGGTGTTTTTTTTTAAACAAACAAAGAACGCTGCTCTCTTTGACTGAGAACAGCGTTCTTTGTTTTAAAGTATCTGTTTTATTGATCCATGTTTTTACCTAAAGTACCCCATGAGTTCATTGCACTCACCTTATGGCTGAACACGATAATTTATAACTTTACGGCCAATATTTCCTGTTTGATCCATTCCTTCGACAATTACCTTATAATTCCCATTTCCGTCGGCATTATAAAACTGAATGGCAGCTTCCCCTGTCTCTGTAATTGTGACTTTAGGGTTCCAGTAAATGGTCGTTCTCAAATCATTTGCAGCCTTCCTTTCCGGAGTATCATATTTTGGGACATAGAATTTCCGTTCTTTAATATAGCCTAGAGGATACATATCGATTACATTCGATTTAGGCAACATGCTTTCAATCTCACTCAGTGACATGCGCGGTTTCTTCGCTTCCACTTTCTTCGTATAGATTGACACAACACCATTATTTTGATACATTCTGGATACTGTACCCAATTCATCACGTAAGAAGATTTCGATACCTTCGATATCCGCGACATTGATGCTATTCAATCCAGGCTCATCAATAGCCATACCATTCAGAAAGAATTGAACAGGTGTACGCCCACCCGCATTATAATCACGAGAAACATAATATTTCAATGTCTGTGGATCATACGTAATGCCCGTCAATACTGTTTGAAGACACATGGTCAACACGTTACAACCGGTCAAACGCTCTGGCTCAATACGATGTTCCGGCATGGACAGCCCAGAAATTGAAGGAAAATCTTTATTTGTGATTACTTTCTTCACTACGGCCGTCACTTCGACCTCATCCAAGAGAATCGATTTTCGATATTCCTTTCGGCTATTTGCCAAATAAGGAGCAAAAGCCTGGTCTATATTGGGTACAAAATAGCTCTTATATCCATTATTCTTATCAATCTCTGGATAGAAGCTCTGGTCCATATTAATAACCAAACTTCGGTAGTTATCATTAGATCGGGCATTTACCGTTACTTTGGACGAATCAGGAAACACAAGATCCTTAAATGTGAATCGTCCATTTTGATCTGTATACACGTCCTTTTTTATATTACGGGAAGGTACAGATAAAAGTAATCCACCATTTGGATAAGGACGCCCGGTGTTCATCCGAAGGATACCCGACAATTCAATCCCTTGTTCTGGAAGAAAACTGATCTGTGGCAACTTCTCAGCTATTAATGTTGGATAATCAAAACGACGATATCCCTGTGTCATTAATAAAGCATCCAAAGCTTTATCCCGGTTGGGATTTTTTTCATCGAAATAGGCATTTGGATTTTCCACATTTCCTTTCAAGTCCGAAGTCAACAGAAAGTTGCTCACAATGGATAAATCTGTCTGATCATTGTAAGGGACTTTGGATTCGTCAATTACAGCTACAGAATAATTTCCAGGAAATTTCTGTCCATTATTGTCGACAGCAAGTTTTAGGTTAACCAAGTCTTTTGCCTTGTAACTTTGTTTATCGCTAGTCACCTGAATATTTAAAAGCTTTTCACTTTGAACAAATGCCAGACGTTCACTGATAGGCTTTCCATCAGGACTCAATAAGGTTACCTGAGCAATACCATTTGGCAGACGCTCTTTGGGAATATTGACCAATGCTGATGAAGATTTTAAATTCACCTGCGCGCCAAAACAGAGATGGCCATTCGACTGAACCAAAACATAATAAGATTGGCCCTGATTTTTTGTAAAATTTTCTTCGCTGGTCACTACTGCAAATTCTGCATTCGTGGCATCCTGTTTCACAAAAACCACATTTGCCTTATCGTTGACAACAGCGGGCAATTTATATTTGCGTTCCTGCCCGTTCTCAAACTTTACGACAGCTTGATAGTTTTCCCCAGCAAGCGGAAGCAGGGAAAAATACCCCATTCCAGTCCCAAAGTCCTCAAAATCCGCAACAGACTTGCCTTTTGAGTCTAAAATACTTCCTTTTACCTTGAGTCCCTTTCCGTCGGATCCAAGCGCCTTAAATGCGATCTTTTTTGCCAATCCGGCGATGATATCTCCCCCTTCAGGAAAAAATTGCACATCAGCATCCCATAAGGCATTTTTGAGCAAGAAAGAGCTGGACAACGGTTTCTCATTTTTATTCTCCTGAATACTAATTTTCAGTTGTCCTTTCTCCAGATTTGCCTTTTCTTTCGCGGAGAGGTTTATCGTTACTTTTCCCAGACCATCGGTCTCACCTTTACCCTTGTCGAACGTTTCCCACCCCGAGACAAACTCCCAGTTGATCTTTGAGTTGATCATCGGTTTTCCCGTACGGTCGCGAAACTGTACCACAGCCTGGGTTTTATTGCCTCCAATATTATTTTGGAATTCAATATTTGTAATCAATTTCTTATTGATGACATCACCTATCGGGACTACTTTATTAAAAAAGTAGGCATTATCGAAGTTTGCCATCCATTTCGTGTAGCCCCGGAATCGATAATTATCCTGTGACATAAACTGTGGATCCAGTACAATCTGTCCATTTCCTACACCTTTATCCAATGGAATTCTGAGGGTCTGAATAAGCGAGTCACGACTATTCAGTACTTCCACATAAGCGATTTTACTCGGCTCATATTCTGCTAGATTACGGGATAAATAGGTCGAAAACCAAAGGGTGTCCCCTACGGCATAATACGGTTTATCGAAATGCAAATGTACTTTTTCAACTGGGTAGACTTGAAAATATTTCTGAACTCGTTCTACGATCGTATTAATAGGCAATGTCGGTGTGGTCTGCGCATAACTCGTCCCCATTCCTAACAGTCCTATCGATAAAGTCAATAGTTTTATGTGCTTCATTGAAAGTCTTAGAATAAAAAATGAATAGCTAAATATATTCAATTTTAGGCAAAGACCAACCTCATTGGGGTATTTTTAACATTTATTATGCCTATTCAACGAACAGTTCCCAGAAGAATAAAGGAGCTTAAAGCAATGGCGCCAAAAGCCGGCAGATTGAATCGACCCCTCTTTTCCAGCGGCTTCGTTGCATCCATTTACGGATTGTAATCAGATCGGAAACTTCAATATCAGCCAAAAATTGTGTATTAAGACGGTCACAAAGTGTTTTATCCGAGACAATCCCCGAGATTTCAAAGTTGATATAAAAGCTTCTGATATCGAGATTTGTCGTACCAATATAGGCCAGCTTCCCATCAATACAGATGGTTTTGGCATGCAGGAAACCCTTTGTGTAGAGATATACATTGACACCTCTTTCCAGCAGCGGTTTAATAAAAGAGAAAGAAGCATGTTGTACAAAGAATGAATCAGACTGGGACGGTAACATCAAATCTACACGCACTCCGGAGGACACCGCCAGCATTAAAGCGGTCGTCAGTTGATCGCTGGGAATAAAATAAGGTGTACACAACTGTACATATTCTTTTGCTTCGTTGATACCGGCAATAATTGCTTCCATATTGAAAGGCGCTGGTGATCCCGGATCACTGGCTGTAAATCCCACTCCACTCGCATCTTCATCGGTAAGTGGAAATCGGTTTAAATAACCATGGCCCAATTCAAATGATTCCGCATCTGTCTGGTTCCAGCTATTCCAAAACTGGATTTGCAACGTATTTACTGCCGCGCCGACAACCATCATAGCCGTATCTCGCCAGTAAACCTCATTTTTTCCATTATTGATATATCGATCTGAAATATTGATTCCGCCGACAAAGCCGATTTTCCCATCAATCACCGCTATCTTGCGGTGATTGCGGTAGTTGCTATTCGCCAAGGAACTAAAGGTTACTGGAAGAAAAGCTTGAAACACAAAATCGGGTTTATGCCGCCGTAAATATTTAATCACATCCGGAGCACCAAAACTATCCAATATCAGACGTACAGTGACACCAGCTTTTGCTTTTTCTTCTAGAATATGTAAGATTTCCTGCCCTATTTCATCCATTTCCCAGATATAATATTCCATGTGAATGGAATGTTGTGCAGCTTTAAGGCGATCAATAAGTACCGGAAACTTTTCTTCCCCATTTATAAACAGGGTTACATCGTTGTTAAGGGAAAATGTAGAGATCTTTTGATTTTTAAGGTAGCGGTATACCATGGCCAAACTACCGATCCGCTCATTTAACGTATCAATATGTTCCTCCATAATTTCGGATTCCTTACGCCAGGCATCCAGTAGCTTTTTGGACTGCTCACGATACACGCGTTTCATCCTTTTGACCTTCTTAAACTTCTGACCAAAGAAATAGTAACTGAGCAAACCGACGACAGGTAAGAAAACAATGACCATAATCCAGGCGATGGTCTTGGAAGGATTACGGTTTTCGATCAAGATCGTCCCGATTACACCAATATAAAGGATGAGCAAAGGAATCCAGTAATATTGTAACGCAATCTGTAAAATATGATGAAGTACCTCCATATCGTATACTAAGGGTTTTACCAAATATAATACTTAGCATCGACATATTGTTTGTCGTTAAGCACAGTTTATTGCGCCATCGACATGAATAAATGGGCTTAAATAAGGGATATCTAAATTGGCTCCTCGAAGTATAAACCATATTCCCAACAAGAAATATAGAAAAGGAACCCATTTTGAAAAACTTATTTTGAAAGATCTGGAGAAATTTCCCAGAAAAGAAAATAAAAACAATAGCGGAATGGTTCCCAGGCCAAAACACAGCATAAAGAAAAAACTTTGCTGTGGACTATCGGCATT
This sequence comes from Sphingobacterium sp., assembly GCA_031286695.1. Classification (GTDB taxonomy): domain Bacteria; phylum Bacteroidota; class Bacteroidia; order Sphingobacteriales; family Sphingobacteriaceae; genus Sphingobacterium. The sequence continues at coordinate 1,128,929 of JAITTY010000005.1, forward strand.
GATCGACGACATAAGAGCCATGTACACCATACCACAGGGCAACAGTCCATTGAGTACACCGGCAACAAAGCTACCTCCCGGTTTATAGAGCCATTTCGACAATAAGCGTACAACGGGCTGCACCGCCTTGGTCTGCCAGCTAGCGATCTTCCGGTTATGCTTACCAATGAGCTGAAATAATGCTATTCCGATCAGAATAATCCCGGTGGCCCAACTTAAACTTCGCTGCCAACCCTGAATCTGGGCAAATGTACCTATCGTACCTAGCAGCAGGCCTAAACAGCCGTAGGTAAGCACCCTGCCAGATTGATACAGTATTTTATTGAAGAAAACATTCCAGCCAAAACCTTGTCGCCCTTCTATGGCAAAAATTAACGGACCACACATAACCGCACAATGTATGCTTCCAAATAAACCCATGAAAAACGCAAAATAGGTATAGCTCATTTCTTTAAACTAAAATAAAATATGCTCTTCAAACAAAAAATCTTTGCCTATACTCTTCCAGTCAATATACAAATTCCACATTCCTTTATCGAATGTGGAAATGGGCAATGTATACAGGTTATTTGTTGTCTGAAATGGCAATTCTTTGTCCAATCGATTATCCGAAGGTTTTCGGAACAGCAATTTCCCTTTATTTTCTTTGGAGACAAAGTGAATATATAAGGTATCTTTTCTGATTTCGACAGTTGGTGATTCTTTCATCATCAATACATTTTGCTTTTTATCGTAAGCCTGGTCGTAATTCAGTCCCTGCTCGTAATAGTCATCTTCTTCCAGACTATCCGAGTCATGACTCACCATATATATTCCTGCTCCGACGATGCACAACATAAACACCGCCAAGGTTAAAAAAATCTTTGCACCCCAATTCATTGTTTTTCTCTTTAATTCATACCAGGAGGCGCGATAAAAGTGGTTTTTAAAGTTTCCACTTTCTTATCTCCCGAATAGATAGCTAATTTTACATTACTTTTATAGGTCTCTACATCCTTATTTGCGATAATCAGAAAAAAGCTCAGCGTCGCATGCCCATCCTTACTCAATTTTTGAATAGGGTTAACCACTTGAATCTTTAAACGCGGATCATCACAGACCAATTTAAAAGGTATTTCTTTACCAGACTTGTTAATCAATTCTAAAGAATACAGGTTACTGATTGTCTTATCATCACGAAGCTGGTAGGTACTACCCTTGGCCCGGAGCAGCCTTCCGTCTACCTGAGAACGGTTAAACAGCAGCAAACAAAAGACAGACATTAAGGCAACCAGCACGATCGAATAAGCGATTGTTCTGGTGTTATTTTTTTTCTTGAGCGTGCCCTCAATCTCACCCATCGGATAAAAACCAATTAACTTTTTAGGTTTTCCAATTTTGTCCATGACAGCATCACAGGCATCAATACAGGCCGTACAGCTTACACATTCTAATTGCAGACCTTTTCGAATATCGATTCCTGTAGGACACACATGTACACAGAGTTTACAGTCTACACAATCCCCTTGAGGCGTCTTCGCGTCCTTTTGCTGTTTTCCTCTCGGTTCCCCACGTCTATGATCATAAGCGACAGTAATACTTTGGTCATCCAGGAGTACGCCTTGAAGCCTGCCATAAGGACAAATTGCAATACAGACAATCTCCCTGACATAAGCAAATACACCATAGAAAACCAATGTAAATATGATAATTGATATCAGACCGCCGATATGCTGGTCCAATGGATCAGTGATTATTTTAATCAGGGCGTCAGCACCGATGATATAAGACAGAAAGATATTAGAGATGAAAAATGATATGATGAGAAATATGGCATGTTTAAAAAATTTCTTTAACTGCTTTTGATCCGTATTTGGTCCTGCATCCAATTTTTTTTGTTGTTGCCAATCCCCCTCAATCCAATACTCAATCCGTCGGAATATCAATTCTAAGAAAATAGTCTGTGGACAAGTCCAGCCACACCAGACCCGGCCAAAAACAACGGTAAACAAAACCACACATACCATCACGATTAACATGCCGAATACGAATATGTAAAGATCTTGCGGATAGAAAAGATTTCCTAAGATAGAGAATTTCCGGTCAATAATGTTAAACATCAAAAACGGTTCGCCATTTATTTTGATAAAAGGAGCAGCAAACAAGAACAGCAGTAGTGAATACCCAACCCACTGTCTTTTTTTATAAAGCTCTCCCTGCGGTTTTTTGGCATAAATCCATTGTCTTTTTTTAGACTTAGACCCGCCATTATCGGCACTATTAACTACTGCTGTACTCATTGTTATTTCAATTTATTACTCTGCTTTTTTATCTGCTTCAGCTGGACCTGTTTTGGCCTCATCCGCTGCTTTCTCTCCGTTTGCCGCCTGACCACCGCCATAGGTTACCTCTTCACCTTGTGGAGCTTTTGGATTAGCAGGGTTTGTATCCCTTAAGGTGACAATATAACTGGCAACCTGTGCGATTTGTGCGGGACTTAACGTTTGTTCCCATGGCACCATTCCTTTATCGGGAACACCATACTTAATGGTTTTGAAGATGTCTTTAATCTCACCACCATGTAGCCAAAACTTATCGGTCAAGTTCGGTCCGATGCCTCCCTCGCCACTACCACCGTGACAAGCGACACAGTTTGCGGCAAAGATTGCTTTTCCATCAGCAGCCATTTCCGGCTGAAACTCCACGCTACTTTCGTCTACATTGCTCGCAGAAGCGGTAAGATAAGCCTGACGCTCTTTTTCGGCAACGACCATCTCATGTTCATACTCCTGATCCTGGTTCATTCCGATGCCCGACACCTGATAAACAAATAAGTAAACAAGGCCGAAAAAAATCGTTCCATAAAAAAGGAAATTAAACCAGATCGGAATCGGATTATCCAACTCGCGGATACCATCATACTCATGGTCTATGACAATATCCTTTTCTTCTGAAATCGGTCTGATCCCCATGATCTTGTTCCACGACCTTTTCATCCAGCCCTTATTCGCCACCTTTTTGAGTTTTTCCTCCTCGGCCAATTCAGGCATGGTAATCTTAATGATGGATTTCATCGCGCGATTGACCATCAATGCCGAAGCAAGAAGAGCCAGCATCACAACGATCAATACAACAATTAAGATATCTGTGTATAAATTATCTGTACCAAATCCTATCGTAGATTGAACAACTTCTGCGGTAGCTGGTGCAGTATCCAATAATAAACTCATATATTATAGACTTTCAGGTGAATGATTCAGTTCCTTTTCTGTTTCATCTTCTTCCAAAGGCAATTCCTTCATATAAGTAACATAGTCTTTTTTCATTCGAAACAACATTATTGCTACTGAAATAAAGAACACCAAGAAGATCCAAAGTGATGCAATTAGATAAAGCTCACTGCCGTTTAGATTTGTTATTTGCTTAAACATAGCTTTATTGATTTGCGTTAATATTATCAGCTACTTTTGGAGCTGCTTTTATATCTGTTCCCAATCGCTGTAAGTAGGCAATTACAGCCACAATCTCACGGTCAGCTAACACATTCACTTGGTTTTGTTTTAGATCATCAGCAATTTTCTGTGCCTGCTTGGTGAGATCCTGCTCAGCATGGTCAATTTCGGCATCGGTATAGGGGATTCCTAATTTCCGTAATGCTCTCATTTTGTCTTGCAGAATAGAATTATCCAGCTTCTGATCGATTAACCAAGGGTAAGTCGGCATAATACTTCCCGGAGAGGTAATTGTCGGATCCAGTAAGTGATCGAAATGCCATTTGTTTGGATACTTTCCACCGATGCGATGCAGATCAGGTCCCGTCCGTTTCGAACCCCATAAAAACGGTGTATCGTAAACAAATTCCCCAGCCTTGCTGTACTCTCCATAGCGGGCAGTTTCAGACCTAAATGGACGAATAGTTTGCGTGTGACAATTCACACAGCCTTCTCTGACGTAAAGATCTCGACCTTGAAGTTCCAAGGCTGTATAAGGTTTTACACTGGCGATTGTTGGAACATTTTTAGAGATCGTAAAAGTCGGTACCATCTCCACCATACCTCCGATGAGAATAGCGATAAGTGCCAGCACCATAAATAAGATCGGCTTACGTTCGAGACGGCGGTGTTGCGATTGTTCATTTACTTGAACTGGCAACAATGCTGGCGCTTCTGCAGGCTCATTGGCCAAAAGCTTACCTTTCTGCATTGTTTTGATCAAGTTGAAGGTCATCAGGAATACACCGGACAAATAAAGCGCACCACCTAATGCACGCATCATGTGCATTGGCAAAATTTCCAATGTGGTCGCAAGGAAGTTTGGATATTTCAGGACCCCTTCCGGTGTAAATTCTTTCCACATCAATCCTTGTACAACAGCTGCCCAATACATAGGTATTGCATAGAACAAAATACCCAAGGTGCCTATCCAAAAGTGCGTTGATGCTAACTTTTTAGAATATAATTCTGTTTTATAAATACGTGGTATCAACCAGTACAGAATACCGAATGTCATAAACCCATTCCATCCCAATGCACCTACGTGTACGTGTGCTACGATCCAGTCGGTAAAGTGAGCAATAGCATTCACCTGCTTTAAAGATAGCATAGGACCTTCGAAAGTCGCCATACCATAACAAGTAAGGGCCACGACCATGAATTTTAACATAGGTTCTGTCCGTACCTTATCCCAAGCACCACGTAAGGTCAACAAGCCATTGATCATACCACCCCAACTCGGAGCAATCAACATAATGGAGAATACAACCCCTAAAGACTGTACCCAACCAGGTAGCGCCGTATAGAGCAAATGGTGAGGACCTGCCCAGATATAAATAAAGATTAAAGACCAAAAGTGAAGAATACTTAACTTGTAAGAGTAAACTGGACGGTTGGCCATCTTAGGAAGGAAATAATACATCATTCCCAAATAAGGAGTTGTCAGGAAGAAAGCCACAGCGTTGTGACCATACCACCATTGTACCAGTGCATCCTGTACACCCTTGTAGACATAGTAGCTCTTCCAGCCTGCTACAGGCAATTGGATGGAGTTCACAATATGCAATACTGCTACGGTAACGAATGTCGCAATATAGAACCAAACAGCGACATACATATGACGTTCGCGTCGTTTGATAATAGTACCGAACATATTGATTCCGAACACTACCCAAATAAGGGTAATTGCAATATCAATTGGCCATTCCATTTCGGCATACTCATGACTTGAAGTAAGACCTAGTGGCAGTGTAATAGCCGAGGCAACAATAATCAATTGCCAACCCCAAAAATGGAGTTTACTCAAAGCATCACTAAACATTCTTGCTTTAAGCACCCGTTGTAAGGAGTAGTAAACTCCCATAAAAATACCATTACCCACGAAAGCAAAGATCACCGCATTGGTGTGTACAGGACGTACACGGCCAAATGTTGTGAATTGCAATCCAAAGTTCATCTGGGGCCAAACAAGCTGCGTCGCCACAAGCAATCCTATGGTCATACCAACTATCCCCCAAATAATGGTAGCGATTCCGAAATTTCTGACAATCTTGTTGTCGTAATTAAATTGCTCTAACTGCATTACTTAAATTGTTGATTCTGATTCAAAAATAAGCAGCATTTTATGACAATCTAATGATGCACAATGCGTACAAAAGTGATGTACGTCACTTTTCTATAAACCACTTACATCGCCTAATCCCATTTTATGTTCGCTGATTATAAATAATTTAGCAGAAATACGCTGTTAAGGAGTCCTTTTTCACGACAAGATCTGAAAACAAAAGTGACCGTCATCACATTTCCTGACGATTTATGATCTACTTAGCGAGATATCAATGGCATAATCCTCCTCATTTCACAGCAGAGCAGGATCTATATCCTTTGGATGATCAGTGTCCGGATATTAAGTTCGCATTAGATTTCTTGGGAATCGGTCGGTAAATTTTCATATACGGGCTAGTCCAAACTGCCCTCTTCGCCAGGAAAAGGAGCTACGCCGCCATCCCGGTTAATATTCTGGATAGGCCACCGAGCGCGATCCGGTTAACAAGGACTCATCCTGCAGCTTGCGGCTATAAATAAGGGAGCATTTGGGTTAAGGGCTAATGCTGATGCACCATACCACTAGAGCACAGTAAAGGCTAAAGGACAATTACGGAACAGCTGCCGATGGACCGGGCTCACCGAAGGCCATGTGCTGTGATAACCAACAATGTGGAGGATATGCAATAGCTTGTACATGGAATTACGGGAGTACTTAAACGAAAGAAACCCTTGACTGTTTCCAGCAAGGGCTTCCGTGTAAAAAAAGGCACCGACCTACTCTCCCACCTGTTACGGCAATA
>JAITTY010000007.1 GCA_031286695.1 Sphingobacterium sp.
TCCTGCGTGTCTACCAGTTCCACCACCTAGGCAGGTGAGCGAAAAACGAGATTCGAACTCGCGACCCCAACCTTGGCAAGGTTGTGCTCTACCAGCTGAGCTATTTTCGCATTGGAATTTTATTTCAATTTTTAAAAGAACCTTGCGTTCCTTTTTGGTGATGCAAATATAGAGCGAAAATTCAATATTGCAAAATATTTATTTACTTTCTTTTGATGTTTTTTATAACTCCTTTGAATTCAGTATAGAAAAAATTAAATCACTCTCAAATCCGCGGGATAGTGCAAACTGATAAACTTTGTTTTTAATTGCATAGCGGTCCTTGCCACTAATTTCACGGAGTTTTTTGTCAATGATATGAGTTAAGATTTGTTCATATTCATCGAGATCGATTTGCTTAAATGCAATTTTTATCAATTGTTCGGATACCCGTTTTGCCTTTAGTGCCTGCTTGATTTTTACTTTGCCCCAGCCTTTCATGCGGAGCTTTCCGTTACAGTAGGCAATAGCAAAGCGTTCTTCATTTAAAAAATTATCGGCGATCAAATTGGCCAATATATTTTCGACTTCTATTTCGTGTAGTCCCCAGCTGTAGAGCTTATCGCGTACTTCTTGCTGTGCGCGTTCTTGATAGACGCAATAGCTTTCCGCTTTCAACTGTGCCTGATGCTGCGTTAATATCTTCTTATTTCTTTTTTCTTCGTCAAACATATTGTCAAAATTTCAAAAATAATATGAAATAACTAAAAAAATGTTCAGTTTTGACACAATCAAAAAATATCAGGAGAATGTACAAAATATCGGAAATCGCCCAGATTTTACATCCCAATCGCACATTTATCACGGATCCCAATTCTTTTGTCCAGCATTTATTTTACGACAGCCGTAAAATTGTCCAAGCGGACAACGGGATTTTTTTTGCACTTCAGAAGAACAGAGATGGTCATCGGTATATCCGGGAAGCCTACGACAAAGGAGTTCGTAATTTTGTGCTTCAGATCGATAGTGCACAGGAAATGGAGTTTTTGGATGCTAATATTCTTTGGGTAGCGGATAGTTTGGTCGCTATGCAGGAACTGGCAACTTTTCATCGGCAGAAATTCGATTATCCTGTCATTGGAATTACCGGTAGCAATGGTAAAACGATTGTAAAAGAATGGCTTTTTCAGCTGATGTCTCCTGAATATAAGATCTATAGAAGTCCCAAGAGTTATAACTCTCAGCTTGGTGTGGCACTGTCGTTATGGGGATTATCCGATCAGTATAATCTTGCGCTAATCGAAGCGGGAATTTCAGAAAAAGGAGAAATGCTGCGCCTTGAGCAGATGATAAAACCGACCATAGGACTATTGACCAACATTGGTGTGGCACATAAAGCTGGTTTTAAATCGAAGGAGGAAAAGATTTATGAAAAGCTCGAGCTGTTTAAACATGTTGAAACCATGATTTTTCCGAATAGTTACCTTGAAAATGTTCAATTGCCTTATAGGCCGCGAAAATTTTCCTGGGGGCTTGATGAGGGACTTTCTTTGGAAGTGTATTCCATCAAACAGGTTAACGACCGATTTACTATGGTAACCTTCTATTATACCGGACGCACCTTTGCAGTTGAAGTACCCTTTGTAGATAAAGGAAATGTTGAGAATGCCATAAATTGTGTAGCGGTGATGCTACGTTTTGGTTATGAAAATGAAGTGATCGCATCAAGAATTAAAGAGTTGCAGCCTGTAGCGATGCGTCTTGAGTTAAAAAAAGGAAAAAAGAATAGCTCCATTATCGATGACTCGTATAGTAATGATCTGGATGCCCTACAGATAGCTCTGGAGTTTTTAAATCAGCAGGGACAGCATCCGTTCAAGATGTTGATATTATCGGATATCCCCGGTGTTAATATCGAGGATGAAAAAAGTTTATCCAAGCTGAGACGTTTGCTTAGTGAGTATCGTTTGGATAAATTGATATTGATAGGTGAAGTATTGCCTAAAGTGGCTGCACAATTTGATGTGCCTTCCATTTCATATAGCGATACAGCCGCTTTTTTGGCCGATATAAAGTCGCTTTCTTTTGAAAATGCGACGGTATTATTGAAAGGAGGACGGGAGTTTCATTTTGAACGTATCAGTCAGCTTTTGGTTGCAAAATCACATGATACAGTGCTTGAAATCAATTTGAATGCACTGGAAAATAATTTGAACGTATACCGACAGTTGTTGCCAAAACAGGTGAAGTTGATGACGATGGTCAAAGCCTTTTCTTATGGGAGTGGAAGCTTCGAGATAGCAAATCTTTTGCAATTCAATCGGGTAGATTATCTGACTGTTGCTTTTGCGGATGAAGGAGTTGACTTGCGGGGCGCGGGCATAAAATTGCCTATTGTGGTGATGAGTCCGGATGAAAGTTCTTTTGAGTCCATCGTTCAGTATAACCTTGAACCGGAAATTTATAGCTTTAGAATATTGTTTTCCTTTTTGAATTTTCTGAAAACGAAACAAATAACTTCCTTTCCGATTCATATTAAGATTGATACCGGTATGCATCGGTTGGGTTTTATGCCTGACGAGGTCGATCGTTTAATAGCTGTGTTGCGTACGGAGGCGATTTTAGAGGTTAAATCTGCATTTTCCCATTTAGCGTCTGCAGGCAATGAAAAGGATCGAGAATTTACACAGCAACAAATTGATCTGCTGGATGAGTTTACGAAACGTCTAGAAAGTGGTCTAGGATATTCCTTTCTACGTCATATTGCAGCAACATCCGGTATTGAACTGTGGCCGAATGCGTATTTTGATATGGTAAGGTTGGGGATAGGTCTTTATGGTATCGATATTGAGCGTCATGATTTACCCATTAGGGAGGCGAGTACCTTGAAAACTAATGTGACGCAAATTAAATACCTCCCGGCAAGTGAGACCGTAGGTTATAATAGGCACGGTGTCCTATATAGAGATAGTAAGATCGCGACAATTAAAATTGGTTATGCGGATGGTTACGATAGGCGTTTTGGTAACGGTGTCGGTAAAATGTTGGTAAACGGTTTTTTAGTCCCTACTATTGGCGATATCTGTATGGACATGTGTATGCTGGATGTAACGGATGTGGAAGTTGGAGAGGAAGACGAAGTTATCGTTTACCCTGATATAAAGGCAGCAGCGAAGGCTATAGGAACGATCCCATATGAACTGCTGACCAGTATTTCCCAACGCGTAAAAAGAGTATATTTTTATGAATAATAAAGGATATTCTGCATTTTTGAATAATATTTGATTTTCAATTCATGTTTAGCAAATTAATCAGAGGGTTTATTAATTATTTGATACGAGGTATCCTGGTGGTGGTTCCTCTAGCTGGTGCTATTTTTTTAATAGTTTGGATTGTTGCATCAGTTGATTCGGCATTGAATCTAACTGAACATTTTTTGGAGGATGATAGAGGTCATCCTTTGTATATTCCGGGAATAGGTATTCTGACCGTTATTTTGGTGTTGGTTTTGGCTGGGCTTATTTTTACAAATTTTGTTACAGATCCAATTAAAGTGTGGATTAATCATCAGATCCAACGTATTCCACTTTTAAATACATTATATTCTTCGATTAAAGATTTTACGGAGGCTTTTGTTGGTGATGCAAAGAAATTTAATGAACCTGTCTTGGTAACGGTGAATGAATTTGGTCTGAAGAAGATAGGTTTTTTAACGCAACATGATTTAAAAAGCATTGGTCTTGAAGAAGATGTTATGGTGTATTTTCCATATTCATATTCTTTTGCGGGACAGGTTGTCATTATCAGTGCAGACAAGGTGAAAAAATTAGATATGTCTCCAACGGATGCCATGAAATTGGTTGTATCCGGTGGGGTGAGTGGAATAGCCCATTAGTACTTTTTTGCAACAGTTGACTTTAAGATATACTCAACAAAAAGGCCGGAAATTGTCCAACGATTCCCGGCCTTTTTGTTTTCGTCTGTTTTGTCCTTCTAATTGTACGCCCATTTGGCAGATACGTTTGCGATTGACACGTTTAAATGAAAAAATAGTGCTGCTAATTTTTTTTCTGACCTAAGGTCGGATTTACTGGTGGGATTGGAATATAGCCGTCATCTCCAGGAACTTTTGGAAATTCATGTTTTTCCCATTTTTCGCGCGCTATTTTTAATGTTTCAATATCCGAAGCGACAAAGTTCCAGTCGATATAGCGTTGTTCAGGAAAAGGTTCGCCACCGAAAATGTACACTGAAGTACCCGCCTTCATTTCGAATTCACATAGTTTCGCATCCTTGGCAACTAAAATCTGCTTTGGACCGAATTCCTGACCTTCCGCATGAACAGTCCCATGAAGGATATATAATCCACTTTCGCCATATAGATGATCACCTAGTTTAATAGTTGCATCTTTTTCTGCTTTGATTTCAATAAGGTATAATGGGCTATATACGGGTACCTCGGAACGATGATCTTTAATTTCTCCTGCAATTAAGCGATAGGATACACCATCTTCGGTCCAATGTGGAAGTTGGGGTTCTTCTATGTGAACAAAATTAGGTTCCATTTTTTCGAGTTCTTTTGGTAGGGCCACCCAAATCTGTAGTCCATGTAGGTCGTGCGGTGTGGATCTCAGTTGTTCGGGGGTTCTTTCGGAGTGTGTGACACCCTTACCTGCCGTCATCCAATTGACTGCCCCAGGTTTGATCTCCACGGCATTTCCTAAGCTGTCACGGTGCATAATGCTGCCTTCGAATAGATAAGTCAATGTTGATAACCCGATATGCGGATGTGGTGCAATATCCATAAAGTGCGGTTCGGCAATGTTATCAGGTCCCATGTGGTCGATAAAGATAAAAGGGCCGACCATACGTTTCTGCCTGAAAGGAAGAAGTCGCCCAACTAAGAAATTGCCTATGTCAGCGGCTCTTTCTTCAATAACTATTGCAATATTTGACATAATGTTTCCTTATTTTTGTGTTTCTAATCTACAGCAATTTAAGAAATGTCAAGTATAATCAATCGTTTTTTGGGTAAAAAGAGTGTAAGAAATGAAGAGCTTTTGGCACTGGCGGATAGGTTGTCTTTTAGGAACAGTCAGCTGGACAGTTTTTTGATCGATCACCTTATACAAAGTAATAAAATAGATCCGGCGGACTTTTTTGCTTTTCAAGAACAGTTGCTTAAGCTTCATGTTGACCGATTTGAGTCGATGCAGGTGCAGCTTAGCTTGTTGAGCCAATATTTGCAGTTGGCTGAACGTTTTCTTCCAGCAGGTTTTTTAGTCAAATGGGAAAATAGGCTTCAGTCTCAGGAGGAGATTATGTTGCCGCCGCTCATTCTTTTTCCTGTGGTACAGCACGCTGTTGAAAATGGTTATAATACGATGGCCTCTCATCCTGTCCGGATCCGATTATCGGGCTCATCCAAGCTGATTATGCTCGAAGTTAGCTATCGGGTGAATCATTATCTGGAAAGTCAGTTTAGCAGCACACTGATAGGTGATTTTCGACAGCGATTGGATTATCTTTTTCCGGAAAAACATAATTTACTGTTGAATAGTAACAGCAATACCTCTCGAATAACTTTAACTATTCACCTTTAGATGATATTGAAGTGTTTTAATGCATTCCAGATGCCATTTTCATCAACGCTGTCTGTTATATAATCTGCAATTTCCTTTACCTCGGGGTTTGCATTCCCCATAGCAATTCCAATATGGGTGTGAGCCAGCATTGTAATATCGTTTCCACCGTCGCCAAATGACATGGTTTCTTCTAAGGTGAAGTTGAAATGGTCTAAAAAAACATCTATTCCGATTTTTTTGCTTTGCCCCATAGGGTTGACATCAGCAAAAATGGGTGTCCATCTCGAAGCAACTGAATTTGGCATCACATTTTCCATGAATTCAGCTTCTTCTTCAGGATTGATGAAAACATTGATCTGCATAACGGAGTCCAGATCAAAATCCTTTTCGTAATCTCGAACTGGTGGGGTAGGGACATTGACCTGCTGGTACATTCGGAGTACCTCCGGTGTAACCTGGTTCAAGGAAATTTCCTTTTCAGACATAAAGGAAAATGTCAGATCTTCACGCTTTTTAGCATAATCCAATAAGGAGCGAATGTCTTTTTGAGGAATGTTATTTTTATAAATGACTTCCTGTTCCTTTGTGACGCAATATCCGCCATTGAAGGTGATATATCCATCAAAATCGAGGTAACGAATATGTCCTAGTTGATTGTAGGATCTTCCTGTTGAAACAAATACCTTGATGTTTTTTTCTTTTAATAATTGAAATGCCTGTTGAGTAGATTCGGGAACTTGATGTGTTTTGAAACTTAGCAAAGTTCCATCGATGTCAAAAAAGATAGCTTTAATCATGGATTTTTGGGTCAAAATCAAATATACTAAATACTTAGGATAGTGTAACTATTACAATATTAAATTTGAGCTGTTTTATCTCCTATATGGGAGTATCTGGTTTTTAATTATCTTGAGGATACATACCCGAATAGAAAATTGTGGGGCTGTAAATGGTCAGTTGCGGTTTTAGATTTGGCCTGATATTGACTCCTTCGATGTGCATAAAAAAAGGAAGATCGAGAAGTTTATGCTGCTGTTTCTTGTTAAAGCGGAACCAGCCGGCGGTATTGTGTAACGCCAGATTTTCTTTAGTGGATTTTCGCAAAAATCTGACACAATCTTCTCTAATAATTTCGTAAATTTCAAGTTCAAAAAAATGTAAATTGTCTTGCATTTAATGTGTTGTATTAAAGAGGGTTAGAATTTTATGTATATTATTTTCGATACGGAAACGACGGGTTTGCCTAAGCGTTGGGACGCACCAATTACCGATACGGACAATTGGCCTCGCTGTATTCAATTGGCTTGGCAGATTCATGATGAGATGGGGAATTTGGTCGAACATCACGATTTCTTGATTAAGCCAGATGGATTTGATATACCCTATGACTCTGAAAAAATACACGGCATATCGACTGCGTTGGCAGAAGAACAGGGATTGCCGCTGCAAGAGGTCCTAGAGAAATTCAATATAGCATTGAATAAAGCCAAGTTTGTTGTTGGACAAAATATTGGTTTTGATTTGAATATCATGGGTTGTGAATTTTACCGTTATGGTGTCACGTCTAATATGGCTAATATGCCTGTACTAGATACCTGTACGGAAGTAACAGCTGAACTTCTGAAAATTCCAGGCGGTCGTGGTGGACGCTTTAAACTACCCAATTTGACCGAGCTGCATTCCTATTTATTTGGAGTGCCATTTGCTGAGGCACATAATGCAACAGCCGACGTTGAGGCGACAACACGTTGTTTTTTGGAACTTGTAAGAAGAGAGGTATTCACAGCTGAAGAACTTCAGGTAGACACAGGCTACTTCGTCGATTTTAAAACTAAAAATCCAGGCCCTGTACCTACTGCAGGACTTCAACATATCAATTTAAAAGCGGCCTCTGATGAGATTAGAAAGCGGTCTGAACCAGATGAGGTTAAAGTTGTTGTTGACGCGGATGCACTGGCTGCTTTAAAGCGTGCAAAATTTGCCCATTTACATAATCACTCTCAGTTTTCGATCCTGCAGTCAACGATGTCCTACGATAAGTTAGTGTCGGCAGCGGTAAAGGATAATATGCCTGCTGTTGCGTTAACGGATCACGGAAATATGATGGGGGCTTTTGAGTTTGTTTCTCGTGTTATAGGTCATAATAAAGAAGTTGAAGCACAAAATGCGGAGGCAGTTGAGAATGGAGAGGAGCCTACCGGTCAGCTTTTAAAGCCAATTGTTGGTTGTGAGTTTTTTGTTTGTGAAAACCACAAAGATAAGTCCAGGAAGGATAATGGTTATCAGATTGTGTTATTGGCGAAAAATAAACGTGGGTACCATAATTTGGCTAAACTGGCTTCTTTTGCTTATACCTCAGGTTTCTATTATGTGCCGCGGATTGATAAAGATCTTATTCTTCAATACAAGGAAGATGTTATTGCTCTGTCAGGTAACTTACAGGGGGAAGTCCCGAATAAAATATTGAATATTGGTGAGAGCCAGGCCGAAGAAGCCTTGGTGTGGTGGAAAGAACAATTTGGGGATGATTTTTACCTGGAATTGATGCGTCATGGTCAGGAAGATGAGGATCGTGTGAACCAAACGTTGCTGAAGTTTTCCCGTAAATATCAGGTTAAAGTTGTTGCGACCAATAATACATATTACGAGAAGAAAGGCGATGCGCATGCACATGATATTTTGCTGTGTGTGAAAGATGGTGAGAAACTTTCCACGCCAAAAGGTCGTGGGCGAGGGTTTCGTTTTGGTTTACCGAATCAAGAGTATTATTTCAAGTCTTCAGACGAAATGAAGACTTTATTTAATGATCTGCCTGAAGCGATTTTAAATATTCAGGAGATTGTTGATAAGGTAGAGATATTTAAGTTAAACCGCGATGTCCTTTTGCCTAAATTTGATATCCCTGAGGAATTTCAAGTGGAAGCCGATCTGGAAGATGGCGGAAAACGTGGTGAAAATAAATACCTGGCCCATCTCTGTTATGTGGGGGCGGAGAAACGCTATGACGAAATTACGACTGATATTCGGGAGCGCCTAGACTTTGAGTTGGCTACCATTGAGAAGACTGGGTATCCAGGCTACTTTTTGATTGTTCAGGATTTTATTGCGGCAGCCCGAGATATGGGAGTTTCCGTGGGACCGGGTCGGGGATCTGCTGCTGGTTCGGCGGTAGCCTACTGTCTGGGGATTACCAATATCGATCCGATTAAATATGACTTGCTTTTCGAGCGTTTCTTAAATCCCGACCGTGTGTCGATGCCCGATATCGATATCGATTTTGATGACGAGGGTCGTGGACGTGTCATGCAATATGTAATCAATAAATATGGTGCTAGTCAAGTTGCCCAGATTATTACCTATGGTACTATGGCAGCGAAGTCATCCATCAAAGATACAGCGCGTGTATTGGACTTACCTTTGGGGGATGCCAATGAAATTGCCAAGCTAATTCCGAATCTTAAGTTATCCAAGATTTTTACCTTAGATGATGCCGGTTTAAAGGAAAAGCTAAGGACTGAGGAAATTGAAGCCGTCAATAGATTGAAATCTATTGCGGATGGTGCTGGATTGGAAGCGGAAACGATCAGACAGGCCCGGGTGTTGGAGGGTTCTGTACGAAATACCGGTATTCATGCCTGTGGCGTTATTATTACACCAGACGATATTACTAATTTCGTTCCTGTTTCTTTGGCAAAAGACTCAGATCTTTATGTGACGCAGTTCGATAACCACGTTGTTGAAAGTGCCGGTTTGCTGAAAATGGACTTTTTGGGTTTAAAGACACTGACACTGATTAAAGATACTGTTGAAAATGTCAAATTAAGCCATGGTATTGTGCTGGATCCGGATCAATTTCCAATCGACGATGAGCTTACATATGAGCTCTTTCAGCGTGGAGAAACCATAGGGGTGTTCCAATATGAATCTCCTGGAATGCAGAAATACATGCGCGACCTAAAGCCGACAGTATTTGCCGATTTGATTGCGATGAATGCACTCTATCGTCCGGGACCAATCGAGTACATCCCAAGTTTTATTAAGCGTAAGCACGGTATAGACCCTATTGTTTACGATTTGGATGCTTGTGAGGAATACCTCAAGGAAACCTACGGTATTACAGTTTATCAGGAGCAGGTTATGCTCTTGTCCCAAAAGCTGGCCGGATTTTCAAAGGGTGATGCCGACGTCTTGCGTAAGGCTATGGGTAAGAAGCAAAAGGCTGTACTCGATAAGATGAAGCCTAAGTTTGTTTCGCAGGCAGAGGAGAAAGGGCATAATGCAAAAGTTCTGGAAAAGATCTGGACCGACTGGGAAGCTTTTGCGAGTTATGCATTTAATAAATCCCACTCGACCTGTTATGCTTGGGTTGCTTATCAGACCGCTTATTTAAAAGCACATTTTCCTGCGGAATACATGGCTGCGGTACTTTCTAACAATATGAATGACATCAAGCAGGTGACATTCTTTATGGAGGAATGTAAGCGTATGGGACTAGAGGTGCTTGGTCCTGATGTGAATGAATCCTATTATAAGTTTACGGTGAATGAATCTGGAGCTATTCGATTTGGAATAGGTGCGGTAAAAGGTGTTGGGGCAGGAGCGGTGGATGCTATCGTGCAAACGCGGCAGTCAGGATTGTATAAATCTGTTTTCGATATGGCTAAACGAATAGATCTTCGTGCGGTCAACAAGAAAGCTTTCGAGAGTCTGGCTTATGCTGGTGGTTTTGATAGTTTTGATAATACGCATCGTGCCCAGTATTTTCATTCGGATGAAAGTTCAACAGGAATGGAAAAGGCTATACGATTTGGCCAGCGCTTTAAAGAAAATGAAAGTTCGGCTCAGGCGAGTCTGTTTGGTGTAGGCGGGGCCGCCGAGTTGCCGGAACCGGTTTTGGCGCCATGTCCGCAATGGGGATTGATTGAAAAACTTAAATATGAAAAAGATGTTATTGGTATCTATCTGACGAGTCACCCCTTAGATACCTACCGGTTTGAGATTGAACATTTTTGTCAGAATTCGGTTTCAGATTTGGCCTTGATCAATAAAGTTAAGGCGGCAGAGGTCGATGAAGAGACTTTGCTTGAGTTTAATCGGATCAAGAATAAAGAGTTGGTTATTGGTGGTATTATCGCATCGGCAAACCATCGATTGACGAAGACTGGGAAGCCTTTTGCGTCATTTATTATAGAAGATTATAGTGATTCTTATGATATGGCTGTTTTTGGCGAAGAATACGTCAAGTTGAAGGGGTATTTGCAGGAAGGCTATTTTGTGCAATTACGGGGGTTGGTACAGGAGCGTTTCAGACAGGTTGGAAATTGGGGCTTTGAGCTGCGGAGTGTGCAGTTGCTGTCGGATCTTCGTGAGAAGATGGCTAAGAGTTTTACAATCAATATTCCTTTACCTAAGCTGAACGAAGCATTTCTTGACGGAATCAAAGATATCCTGGCACAAAATGAGATTGAGGGGGTTGTGCCAAATTGTCAATTAAAGTTTAAAATTTGGGATCCCCAAGATGAGATATCTGTCGAAATGCCAGCTAAAAGTCTGAAAATAAACCTAACAAATGAATTTTTGGACTGTATAGATAAGTTTGAAGGGATAAATTACCGATTGAATTAGTTTGGATTGGAATTTGTGTAATTAAGATTACAAATACATTGGTAGTTGTTACTATCTTTGTTTATTGATTTTAGCAATTAAATAGTATTATAGATATAACTTCGGTTTATAAAATTAAAAGATTATGGCATTAGAAATTACAGATAGCAACTTTGAAGAAGTTGTCTTAAAAGCAGACAAACCAGTATTAATCGATTTTTGGGCAGAGTGGTGTGGTCCTTGCCGTATGGTAGGTCCTGTGGTTGAAGAATTGGCTAAGGATTATGAAGGTAAAGCTGTTGTAGGAAAAGTGAATGTAGATGAGAATCCAGAGATTTCTGTTCGTTATGGCATTCGTAATATTCCAGCTTTATTGTTCTTTAAAAATGGAGAAATCGTTGATAAACAAATTGGAGCTGTTCCAAAATCAGTATTGAACGAGAAATTAGAAAAACAATTAGCATAATTTAGCTAAACAATAGTAAAAAGCCTGAAATATTATATTTCAGGCTTTTTTTGTTTTAAAAATCCCATTTTTTGATTTTATTTATGGTTTTAATTGTTGTGTATCTATTTTTTTTTATTTGTTTTAGTGTGTTTTTTTTGTTTTTATTTCTGTTTTTATGGATTTTTAGTCTTTTTTAATACTTATTATTCTTTTATATGCTGATATTTTTGAATTTTTTGAAATATCTGCATTTTTTTGATAAAATATTCAATTTAATTTGTAAAAATGGATATTTTTTACTTCTTTTGAGTATTGAAATTGGTTTTCGAGAAGAATTTGTTTCGATTTTTCGGTTTTGATGTTATTTTTTTCGACTCGGTGTTTTGGGAGTTGTTTTTTTTAAAAAAATTAGAGATTGATAAAGATTTTCCCTTTCAAATACCCTAGATTATGCCTCGCGTTGCTCTCCGTAACGCGAGTTTTTTTTGGGGTAAGGTAAGGGGTAAAACAAAAGCGGCTATCCTTTCGGATAGCCGCTTTATATTATTGACTAAATAAACTGAATTATTCAGCAATTACTTCGAAAGGAACTTGAACTTTCACTTCTTTGTGTAGGTTTAAGTTAGCGATGTATTCACCTAATTCTTTAGGTTCTACTTCGAAAGTGATACGACGACGATCTACATCAAAACCTTTTGCTTTCAACGCATCAGCAATTTGGATGCTGTTTACTTTACCAAAGATTTTACCAGATTCACCTGCTTTAGCACCGATTGAAAGTTTGATAGCTTCCAATTTACCTGCTAATTCAGTAGCGTCTTTTTTGATTTTTTCTTGTTTGAACTGAGCTTGTTTGATGTTCTCAGCTAAAACTTTCTTTGCAGATTCAGTCGCTTGGATAGCAAATCCTTGCGGGATTAAGTAGTTACGACCGAAACCTGGTTTTACATTAACGATATCGTTTTGCTCACCTAAGCCTTTGATATCTTGTTTTAAAATTACTTCCATTCTCTATCGTCCTCCTTATTTAATTGCATCAGCTAAGTAAGGTAATAAGCCGATGTGACGAGCACGTTTAACAGCTTGAGCTACTTTACGTTGAAATTTCAAAGATGTACCAGTTAAACGACGAGGTAAGATTTTACCTTGATCATTTACAAATTTCATCAAGAAGTTAGCATCTTTATAATCGATATATTTGATACCATTCTTTTTGAAACGACAGTATTTTTTACGGTTGTCCTCTACTTTAGGAGCAGTTACGTATTGGATATTTTCGTTAGCCATTAGTTTGCGCCCTCCTCAGTTTTAGTTTCAGCTTTTTTGTTGAATGCACCGCTACGTTTTTTCTCGTTGTATGCTTTAGCATGTTTGTCTAAGCTTACAGTCAAGAAACGCATAATGCGCTCATCACGTTTGTATTCAACCTCTAATTTATTGATTAATTCACCTGGAGCCTTGAATTCAGTTAAGTGATAAAATCCAGTAGTTTTTTTCTGGATTGGATACGCTAATTTTTTCAAACCCCAATTGTCTTCAGCGACAATCTCGGCTCCGCCTTCTGTTAAGATGTTTTTGAATTTTGCGATTACTTCTTTCGCAGCATCATCAGAAAGCAACGGGGTAAGAACGATTACAGATTCGTACTGTTGCATTTTGTTAATTAATTTTGTTATTTAAAATTCCACTTTTGTGGAAGTGCAAAGGTAGTTATTATATTGTTATGTTGCAATGCTTTGAAACAAAAAAGTTTAGATCCCTTCGGGGGATCTAAACTTTTCTCAGCCGAATTCGGCTATATCTTAGTTCAATTTCTTTAATTCTTCTTTGATAGCTGCTTGTATTTTCTCGCTAACAGGAACTAAAGGAAGTCTTAATTGATCTTTTCCGATTCCCAATTCCTGTAGAATGTATTTTACACCAGCTGGGTTTCCTTCAATAAAACATAGCTCTGTAATGTCAAGAAGCTCATTATGGATCGATCTAGCTTCCGCATAATTGCCTTCAGCACATAACTTCGCTAATGTGGCGACCTTTTTCGGTAACGCGTTTCCGATCACTGAAATAATACCAGCAGCTCCCAGTGACATCATCGGCAAGGTAACCGGATCATCTCCGGAAATCAATAGAAATTCTGCTGGTTTATCCCGTAGAATTTCGCTGAATTGTGCAAAATTTCCAGAAGCTTCTTTGATGGCTACGATATTGGAAAAATCATTGGCCAGTCGCAATGTTGTATGTGCTGTTATATTGCTACCCGTACGTCCAGGTACATTGTATAAAATAACCGGAAGTGGAGAGGCGTTTGCAACAGCCTTGTAATGCTGGTAAATGCCTTCTTGTGTTGGTTTGTTGTAGTAAGGAGATACCGATAGAATTGCGCAGAAGCCTGTTGGATCAAAGTTTTTAATTTGCTCCACAATTTCGGCCGTATTATTTCCACCAATTCCAGCAACCAAAGGAAGTCTACCGTTCACGCGCTTGACAGTAAAATCCCAGATGCGCTTTCGTTCATCATTGGTTAAAGTGGCAACTTCTCCAGTTGTACCTAAAGAAACCAAATAATCCATACCCTCGTTGATTTGCAAGTCAATTAGCTGACCTAATGCTTCGAAATCAACAGATTCATCTGAGTTAAACGGAGTGACTAATGCTACTCCTGCGCCGTGAAGCTCGTTCATCTTGTTTTTGTATTTATATAAATTTAATTAAAAAAACTTACTTGGGATTAATGAGTTCAAATAGTTCTTTATCATTAATCATCGGGATACCCAATTTTTCTGCTTTCGCTAGTTTGGACGGTCCCATTTTATCTCCTGCTACGAGATAGCTTAATTTGGCGGAAATGGAAGATAACATCTTTCCGCCATTGCTTTCAATTACTGCTGCCAGCTCTTCACGTGAGTGGTCTGCAAATACGCCGGAAATCAGGAAGGTTTTTCCTTCAAGTGAATTGCTCGCAAGGATGATCTCCTTTTCCTCAATTTCGAAATTTAAGCCATAATTTCGCAGCGCGACAATCTGTTGTTGATGAATTGGATTGTCTAAGTATTCTTTGACACTCTCCGCAATGCGGCGTCCTATATCTTGTACTCCTTCGATTTCCTCTGTTGAGGCTTGCGCGAGTGCATCAATATTTTTGAAATGCTGAGCTAATTTTTTTGCAATCGTCTCGCCGACATGACGTATTCCAAGCGAAAATAAAACTTTTTCAAAAGGTTTTTCTTTGGATTTTTCGATGCCGTTGAGCATGTTATCGATTGATTTTTGACCGAAACGTTCCAGTTGTTGTAGGTCATCTTGATGGTCTTTGAGGCCATAGATGTCAACGATATTGCGTAACAAACCTTTCTTGAAGAAAGTATCCACAGTCTCGTCTCCCATTCCCTCGATGTCCATCATTTTTCGTCCGATAAAATGCTGCATTTTGCCAACAATTTGCGGTGGGCATCCAGTTTCATTCGGGCAGTAGTGTACGGCTTCCCCTTCTTGTCGTATAAGTGCTGTGCCGCATTCGGGACAGGAAGTCGGGTAGACAAAACTTGTCGATCCCGATAACCTTTTGTCGAGGTTTACCCCAATTATTTTAGGGATGATTTCACCTCCTTTTTCTACAAAGACAGTGTCATCTTCGTGTAGGTCGAGACGTGCGATTTCATTTGCATTGTGTAAGGAAGCGCGTTTGACTGTTGTACCTGCCAGTTGTACAGGTTGAAGATTGGCAACAGGTGTGACAGCGCCGGTACGTCCAACTTGATAACTAATTGAGTTCAGAGTGGTTTCTACACGCTCTGCTTTGAATTTATAGGATATTGCCCAACGTGGATTTTTGGCAGTAAAGCCAAGTTCTTCCTGTTGTGCATAATCATTTACTTTAATAACGATTCCATCAATTTCATATCCTAGGTTGTGACGTTCGACATCCCAGTAGTCAATAAATGCAAAAACATCATTTAACGTGCTGCATTTTCTGCTGTGCTCGCTGACGTGGAATCCCCATTCTTTGACATGGTTTAAGCTATTCCAATGATCGTGAAATAGATTTGTTCTGTTGTCGCAGTACAAAAAGTAAAGGAAACAGTCCAATGGGCGTTTTGCGACTTCAGCAGAATCTTGGAGTTTGATGGTTCCAGAAGCGAAATTTCTTGGGTTGGCATAGGTTTGCTCCTCATTATCGGCTCGTTCCTTATTCAGGCGAAGAAAAGCTGATTTATGCATAAATATTTCACCTCGTATTTCGAATTGATCTGGATAATCTCCTTCTTTGAGTTTGATCGGGATAGAACGAATCGTTTTAACATTGTTGGTGACAACATCGCCTTGTGTACCATCCCCGCGTGTAACGGCTTTACTTAGCAAGCCATTTTCATAAGTCAAGCTGATGGATAAACCGTCAAATTTTAATTCGCAAACATACTCGAACTGATCGCCGATGATTTTGCGGATCCGCTGGTCGAAGTCAAGTAATTCCTCCTGATTGTATGTGTTGCCCAATGAAAGCATTGGCCAGCGGTGTTTTTCCGTTTGAAATCGGGAGGTAATGTCTCCACCAACACGCTGTGTAGGGGAGTTGGGGTCGGCAAAGTTGGGATATTGAGCTTCCAGCGCTTCGAGTTCCTTTAATTTAAGGTCGAAGTCGTAGTCCGAAATAACACTGTTCGCCAATACATAGTATTGATAGTTATAATGGTTGAGCTCTGCCGTTAAGTCTTTTATCTTTTTTTCAATATCCATCACCAACATTTTGCAAAATTACAAATAAAAAGTACGTTTAAATAAAATAAATAAAGAATCTTGTCGTAATGACTGCTTTATTTTTAAAATGCGGTTTTCTGCATTTTATGTTACCAGGAAATAATACGCTATTTGAAATCCTCTGGATTTAACTGTGAAAATTTATGTTTGTTATTTGTGTAAAAATCAATGATAATTGATTTTTTATAAAAGCCTTTTGTATTCTCTTTGACCTTGTATTTTTTTCGTTTTTTAGCATTTTTGAAAATATTCAAGAAGAAATACTGATGCGCACGACTGATTGCCCAGGCATCCTTGGGTTTCCTGTCGATCAGAAACTTAGCAAGGGCCGCAAAGTCAAACCAAAGCCTGATGAAAATAATCCATATTGCTTTGCCTAATGGTAGGTTTTTTTGGAGCATTACCAGATTATTTCTAAAATTGAGGTAAGTCTTTTTGGGATTACTTGCATTGAGGGTCCCCCCGCCAACATGATAAACAAGGGATTTAGGGCAATAGCCTATGCCATAGCCCATTTTCTTTAATCGCCAACATAGATCGATTTCCTCCATATGAGCAAAGAAATCTTCGTCAAGGCCATCTGCTTCTTTCCAGGCTTCTGAGCGAATAAAAAGTGCAGCTCCAGATGCCCAAAAAATCTCGGATTCATTATCGTACTGTCCCGCATCATCTTCTACTTCATGTAGGATTCTACCTCGACAGAAGGGAAAGCCAAAGTAATCCAGATAGCCTCCGGCCGCTCCGGCATGTTCGAACTTCTGCTTATCATGAAATGAGCGTATTTTGGGCTGTGCTGCTGCCAGGGAAGGGTTTCTTTCCAAGTATTCAATCACTGGCTCAATCCAGTTTTGGCTCACTTCAACATCCGAATTGAGGAGTACATAGTAATCCGCTTCTACACGCTGCAGTATTTTGTTATAACCTCCTGCGAAGCCATAGTTTTTGTCATTTTCAAGGATGGTAATCGTCGGATAGTACTGTTTCACAAATGAAATTGAATCATCATCGGAGGCATTGTCTCCAATGACAAATTCGACATTCGGATACGAACTGTTATATACGGATGGTAAAAATTTTTCCAAGAAAAATCGCCCATTCCAATTGAGGATAACGACAGCTACTTTTGGTAATTTACTCATTTTCTACGTTTTCTTTTCCAGCGATTATGTGACCATAACCAATATTCTGGGTTTTCACGAATAAGCTGTTCGGCAAATTGATTGTGTATATCGGTAATTTCATGTTCTCCAAAACCACTTGGATCTTCGATTAAAGTAACGAATTTACAGAAATATTGCCCTCTTTTGGGCTTTCTTCCGATATAGCAATAGACCACAGGTGCTTTACTTATTCTAGAAAGTCTTTCGGCTCCTGTATAGACCAATGTTTCCTGATTTAGCCAATTAATAAAATAATCGGAATCCGAATATAGCGGTGTTTGATCGGCAACGAGTATACTGATATTGGGCTGGCCCTTCAACTTGACGATATGACGGAGTATTTGTTTCATTGGTACCATTTCGGCGCCAAACCTTCCACGCATATCATTGTATACTGTGTCTATATCTTTGTTATTGAGTGGTTTGTATACAATCAGCGTAGGGAAGTTTGTAATTAAGCTCAAACGGTGAATACCCAGCTCCCAATTGGCATAATGTGAGGTCACCCCGATGACGTTTTTGCCCGCTTCGAGGTGTCTTGTCAATTCTTCTACATTTTCCAAAGTCATCTTTTTCTTGACTTCCTCAGCGGTAATCGTTTTCAATTTGATCGATTCGACAAGGAGATCCGGGAAAAAACGATAAAACTTTTTGGCAATCACCAAGCGTTCTTTATCCGTTTTTTCTGGAAAAGCATTCTTTAAGTTTTGAAATACAATATTCTTCCTATATCCAATCATATAGTAGAGTATGTAATATAGCCCATCGGAGATCAAATATAGAAACCAATAGGGGAGAAGAGAGATGATATAGATTAATGCGTTTAACGCTTTTTGTTTCATGCTATAGCTAAAATTCCCAGTGTTCTTTACAAATATCCTTAATTTAAGTTATTTTTGCGTCACTTATAACAAAAATCATCAGTTTTTATGGAATCGCAGTTATTACTTCCGGCATGTTATCTTCCACCAATATCCTATTTTCATACGATACAAGAGCATAATCTTCCTTTGATCATCGAGAAATACGAGCATTTTCAAAAGCAGAGTTATCGTACGCGGGCCCGTATTGCTTCAGCAAATGGTGTGCAGGATTTGATCGTACCCATTCAACATGGCAATAAAGAACGTGTTCCTATGAAAGATATTCGGATAAGCTATGAGTTTGACTGGCAGCGTTTGCACTGGCTAAGTATCCAGACAGCTTACCGTAGCTCTGCATATTTTGAATATTATGAAGATGATTTTATACGATTCTATGAGGAAAAGTTTGCGTATTTGGTAGACTTTAATGTTGCTCAATTAGAACTCATTCTAAAATCGATCAAACTTAAACGAACAGTAGGGTTTACAGACGAATATGTTGCTGCGCCTTCGGAAATGATCGATTTCCGCAACCTGATCCATCCTAAAAAAGAAAGTATATGGCGTGATCCAAAAGAATATTATCAGGTTTTTTCTGATAAAAATGGATTTTATCCCGATTTAAGCATTATCGATTTGCTATTCAATCAAGGACCACAATCAAAAAGTTACCTGTAGCCTGATGGTTTTTTGAACAAAATGCGTTTAATATTGTTGTTATTCAATATTGAACGCATTTAAATGAAACAATTCTTTTTTACTTTTCTTCTTTTTTCTTTGTGTTGGACTTTCGCGCGGGCTCAGGGCGGTGTGGATACGATACATTATCGAAAAGTTTACTATTGGGGAACAACGGGAATGGGCTTTCCGATCGGAAAAACCAAAGATATACTTTCGCCAAAGTTTTCTGGTAGTATTGGTTTGGATATCTCCCTGAAAAATCCAATGTTTTTCATATCCCCCACACTTTATACACTTTCGTTCAAGTATAAGCAGCGCTTGGTCGATCCGAATTTTGAATATCGCATTGAAGATGCAAATACCAATTTCTACACCCTGTCATTTTCGGGGGGCATTAGGAAGCAGATGCGATTATTGAATATCTATGGTTTTGTAGGTCCCGGTGTAGGATTGACGAGTGAGCCAAGGGCAAATGTGCTCGCGGACCAAAAGCTTATTAAGATGGAAAATAAAAATCACCTGAATTTCTCCAGCAAAATAGGTGCAGGGGCAGATTATAAATTTAACGGCTTCTTTTTAGGGCTTGAGCTTGGTTATCTCCATAATTTTAGGAAGATACAGGATACTCCTGTGAATATATTTACCGTCATGGTAGGATTGAAATCCGATATTACCCAAATTGGGGATAAAGTCATCAATGTCATTGGCATCGATGGTTCCATTAGCGGTAAAAAAGAGAAAAAATAGACGGCTTATTTTAAGACCTGAATGGTGTCTCCAACATGTGCTTCCGCATCGCTGCCTGTTTTTTTAACTTTTTCCGTTTGTTCAACCGCTACTGCAAATGTGGACGGAATAATGCCTGCACCAAATTTGATCGCATAAAATTTGGTGAATTCTGCGCCAAAATACAATATTGCAGCCGAATAGTAGATCCACAATAACATGACAATGATAGACCCTGCAGCTCCGTAAAAGCTGGCTGTGGACGAAAGATTCAGATAGATTGAAATACCATACCGGCCTAACATGAAAAGTAAGCCTGTAAAAATGGCTCCGCCAAGCATGTCTCGAAATTTTACTTTAGCATCCGGAAGGAAAGAAAAGATAAAGCCAAATAAAATGACAATGACCGAAAATGTGATGCCCGTATTGACCCATGAGATGAGTGCAATCGGAATAAAAGGAAAATAAGTCATGACTAAATTGGTCACAGCAACGATAACTCCGTTGATCATGAGTGAGGCAATTAGTAAAAAACCAAGGGCGATGACGATGGAAAAAGAAATCAGTCTGTTGATGATTAATTTTAGCCATCCCTTTTTCGGTTTCGGTTTTACTTTCCAGATATTGTTTATTGAGTCCTGTATATCAACGAATAAGGTTGTGGAGGATAGAATCAATGTAACGATACCTATCGTGATCCCCATATTAGATTTATTTTCGAAAGTTATCTTCTGAAGATAGGACTGGATTTGTGTGGTCACATCCTGACCAAAAAGAACCATGACTTCCTCCAGCACCTGATCTTGCGCTGAAGATCCACTTTGAAGATGTTCTCCATAGAAAAATCCAATACACCAGATAACAATCATAAGAAGTGGGCCGATGGAGAAGACGGTATAATAAGCCAATGAAGCACTCTTCTTCATACATTTGTCATCATTGAATCCATTAAAGGCATCAACTAAGACATGCCAAACGTTTTTCCAGTAGGCGAGTGTAAATAAATCTCGTAATGTAACGTGCTTCATAATAAGATGATCAGCTCCAATAATCGTGCAAATTGTTACTCTTGGTTTTGTTCCTGATACAATTTGTCGATTGCGGCTTCGTTCTCTTTTAAAATAATTTTTCGTTTTAGACTCAATTTTGGTGTCAATTGACCGTCATTGATTGTCCATTCCTTTGGAAGAAGAATAAATTTCTTGACAATTTCCCAATGTCCAAAGTTAGTAGATAATCGGTTAATTTCTTCTTGATATTTTTGGATTACTTCCGGATTTTTGGTGATTTCTTCGTTTGAACCACTGGTAATACCTTTTTGGTTTGCCCATTTGGATAGCACATCAAATGCGGGAACAATCAAGGCTCCGGGAAATTTTCTATTTTCTCCAAAAACCATGACTTGTCCGATTAATGTAGACTCCATGAGTTTGTTTTCAATGGATTGGGGCGCGATATATTTACCACCTGCAGTCTTAAACATTTCCTTTTTTCGATCGGTTATTTTTAGGAAACCATCGGACGTAATTTCTCCAATATCGCCTGTCTTGAAAAAACCATTATCGTCAAAAGCTTCTTTCGTGGCTTCTTCATTTTTATAATAGCCTGTCGTGATACTAGGGCCCTTGACAAGAATCTCACCATCTGAAGCAATTTTAACTTCTAAGTTTTTCAGGGGTTTGCCTACAGTCCCAAATTTCAATCCATTGGGTAAGTAGGAGTTTACAGCAATAACCGGAGATGTTTCAGTCAGGCCGTACCCCTCAAGTACTTTAAGTCCAGCGGCCCAGAATACACGCGCTAAACGCTCTTGAAGAGCTGCTCCACCGGATACAATGATCTTAATATTTCCGCCGAGAGCTTCTTGCCATTTCGAAAATATCAGTTTTCTAGCGATCGCAAGTTTGAGCTTATAAAGCGGTCCATTATGCTCTGGTTCTTGAAATTTCAAACCAAGATCAACAGCCCAGAAGAAAATTTTCTTTTTTAATCCAGTTAAGGCTTTCCCTTTTTCAATAATCTTATCGTATACTTTTTCCAGGACACGGGGTACGGTGGTGAATACATCCGGTTTGACATCGTTGATATCGGCAACAACATTGTCTAAGGTCTCGGAAAAATAGATCTGGATTCCTTTCGAATAGTACATATATACCACCATGCGTTCAAAAATATGGCATAGCGGAAGAAAGCTAAGTGCTGTTTTGAAATCCGATCGGATGAGATGATTGCATGCCAAGACGTTGCTGTATACGTTTTTGTGGGACAGGTATACGCCTTTAGGTCGTCCTGTGGTACCTGAAGTGTAGATCAGTGTCAATAGATCATCTTCTGTAACAGCCTCTCGAAGTGGAGCCAGGTCGGTTGTGTCATCTTTTGCTGTTTCGATGAATGTTTTTAGCTGCGTATAATTTTCAATGGCATCAAATGTATACAGTTGTGGGTGTATACCGTGCTCCTTGATGGCTTGTTCAATACGGTCAGTCAATTCTCTGTTGCTTACAAAGAGTACATTGACATCCGAGTCATTTACAATAAACGAAAGATCCTGTGCGGATAAAGTGGGATAGAGGGGAACAGTTGCAAGACCGATTTGATTGCAGGCAAAATCAACTAAATTCCACTCGGGTCTATTGCCGGACATGATTCCTACCCGATCACCTTTTTTGAGCCCTAGTTTCAGTAACGCCCTGCTTAAGGTGTCAATTGCGTCGGTGTATTCTTTGGTAGAATAGGTCTTCCACTTGCCATTTCCATCTCGCCCTGCCACCATGATGTCCTTTGCGTATTTTTCTTTATATAAGGTTATAAAGTCAAAAATTCTGCCCATATCACTTGAGTTTATTTGGTTACTACTACATGCTGTATTGACCTAAATATACAGAAATAAAGTTGGATAATTTGGGATTATTGTCATAACAAATTAAACATTGTTTCGTTATAGCTGTAATGGTTATTTACCCTAGTGAAAAGGTCCTTCGTAGGGGAAGTTCCGGTAAATAGTTTTTATGTGCACTGCAATTATATTGCATATAAAAAGCAATTTATCTATGTTTGGAAAAATGTAAAGCAAAAAAAAGCGTACGATTTTTATGAAAAAAATATTTTTGGCTGTCGGTGGAATGCTGATGTTTGGAGCATTATCCAATAGAGCTATGGCTCAGTTGGACAATAGGGGTGCTATTGGTGGACGATTCGGGTCTGCTCAGGGAATTACATATCGTCACACGCTTAACTCGGACCACGCATTGGAAGCTATTATGAGTATTCAGAGTAATTCTGATTTTCGCCGTTTCCGCGTTGTGGGCTTATATGAAATCTATAAACCATTGACTGCTGGGTTTAATTGGTATTATGGTTTTGGTGGTAGTATCGGTTCTTATAAGGAGAAAGACAAAATTATCGATGGTCAGCGTCATTCATTTGATTCACAGCTTAATCTAAGTATTGACGGTATCGTAGGTATTGAATATAATATTCCGCAGGCACCGTTTCAAATCTCATTGGATGTAAAACCTTATTTCGATTTTCTAAACGAATCCAGTATCAAATTATTTGATCCGATCGGTTTTTCGGTAAGATATAAATTTTAAAAAAGAATAGCGGGATTTCCCGCTATTCTTTTTTAATGACAATACTTTCGTGTTAAGCCATCCAGATTTTACCTAGCAATTCCTGTAGAAAAGTTTGTTCTTTGAGCGGACGGATTTCGTATATCTTTTTATTGCTCTTTCTGATTTGAACAGGGATTTCTCGCACTAAACCATCTCTTGCCACGAGGAAGTTTAATGTTTCCCCCTCTTTGGCATGTTGAACAATGAAATCAATTTCCTTGTCTTTAACATCGAGCCTGTTATTATTAATGGCAATCAGTTCATCTTTTACACTTAATCCGGCATCATATGCACCAGAATCTTTTTCCACTGTCGCTACCGAAATTAACCCATCCACTTTGTTGGTTGTAATGCCGAGTGTCAACGTGTTGTTATCAACATTGGTATCAACAATTTCATAACCAACGAGATTAAAATAATCGTTGTATTCCAGTTCTCCGTCCTGATGAGCAGCATTGAAAATATCGTCCAGCGAAGTGCCTGCGATACGTTCAGCAAGGCTTCTCAATTCGTTTTCTTCAAATCCACGATCAAGTTTTAGGTAGAACTCCTCATAAGCTTCGCGGATAACATCGTCCAATTTTAGTCTACCTTCTGTAGCGGCAATAATTTTAATATCCAACAATGCTGTTAGCATTGCCCCTTTGTTGTA
This sequence comes from Sphingobacterium sp., assembly GCA_031286695.1. Lineage (GTDB taxonomy): Bacteria > Bacteroidota > Bacteroidia > Sphingobacteriales > Sphingobacteriaceae > Sphingobacterium. The sequence goes on from JAITTY010000007.1 coordinate 24,068, forward strand.
ATAGGAAATTCCTGAATTCATCGAATTTTCATCAGGCCTATAATATTTAATCCAGGTATCGAAACTTGAGGCGGCGGCAGACTGTATCGCATGCCCCGGGCGGTTTAATACAATGTTGAAATCGTTAGCTAGCAAAGCGAGGTACTCTTTTTCATCATAGAATCCACAGCGTTTAATAATTAAATTATCATAGTACGAAGTAAATCCTTCCATGATCCAGAGGCCTGTGGTATAGTTTTCGGCATCGTAATTAAATGGTCCTAATGCTTTTGGACGTAAGCGTTTCACATTCCATAGGTGAAAATACTCATGTGCAACGAGACTTAAATAGTTTTTGTAGCTTGTTTCATTTAGATACGCATTTCTCGAGGCTCCCAATACTGTTGAATTGAGATGTTCTAGACCTCCACCTCCAGATTGGTAGTTGTGGGTAATAATGACATATCGCTCATTGGGGTTCGAGCCCCAGATGCGGGTTTCCTCTTCGACGATACGCGTGATATCTTTCGTCAGGCGTTCTTTATCATAGCTTCCACCTCCGACCATGGCGCATTCATGTTCGACACCGGCAGCCTGGAATTTCCAGACATCCTGATTACCAGCTTCGATGGGCGTATCGTATAATACGTCAAAATTTGGCGCATAAAACTTACGTTCTTCAATTTGTTCGAGTCCAGTTGATATACTTGCCCAAGAATCTTTTAGTGCTATGCTGATCGTCGAAGGATTGTCTATACGGCCATCGATATGAAAGAAAGTTGCCGTAGGCACAATAAAAGCATGGTCACTATCGAAAAAGTTGGTGCGCACAGAAACTTCAAAACCGTATACTGCGTAGATGACTTCGATCTGATCCAAAGATTCTGTGGGTATTCGCCAGGTGTTCTTTGAAATTTTCTGATAGGCAATCATATTTCCCGTTTTGTCAAATGATCGGAATCGTTCTACGTTTTTAGCATATTCACGAATTAAATAAGATCCAGGAGACCAGACCGGCATTTTTAGATCGACATAAGGCTGGTTGAGCTTTGTAATGCTCATTTTTACTTCGATATAATGAGCTTGTGCTTCTGAAAATGATACCTCAAAATGTATTTCGGGTATGTTGAAATGGTCACTGTCCATGAAAGATGATTTTAGTATGAGCTTACAAAATTAAAAGTATCGTACGCTTAACCAAACAAAAAAATAGATTGTTGGTTCTACAATTATGAATCAGCTTGCTCCTGTCATCGTTCTTTTAGTAGAAAAAGAACGATGACAGGAGCAAGCTGATAGTACCCTCCAATATACATAAATTTATTTAAGAAATGAGGTATAAATCGATGGCAAAATTGCTGCTTTGGATGAAATGCCGGTTTTAATTGGGCTGGGGAGGTGAAGCAAAAAATCTGTTTTTTATCAGAATTTTTGCTAAGTTTGATACAGTAGTTTATAGGGGGAAAATAATCAAGAATTTGTATGATCTTAGTTGTTGATAGCGGCTCTTCAAAGTCGGATTGGAAGTTGGAATTGCCAGATAGTGCGCCTATCTCATTCAGTACAAATGGACTCAATCCTTTTTTTGTGAATGAAAAGGAAATCACACGTGTTATTAAGGAGATACCCGAAATTATTCCCTACGCCGATGAAGTTACTGAGTTGTATTTTTTTGGCGCTGGATGCATTACACCCGATCGTCGGGAAATGGTTTCAAATGCATTGACGCCCTTATTCGAAAACGCTTACATTTCTGTTGAGAATGATCTTTTTGGTAGTGCCTTAGCAACCTGTGGTAATAAAAAAGGTTATGTAGCGACATTAGGGACAGGGTCTGATTTGAGTTTTTTTGACGGGGAGGAGCTGATGCCTTCGCATAATGGAAATGGCTATGTATTAGGTGATGAGGGGTCGGGGGCATATTTTGGAAAAAATCTGGTCAGGCTTTTCTTATATGGCCGTATGCCGAAAGATCTGAACGAAAAATTTGCGAACAAATACAGAATCAATAAAGAGATTGTCATCAAAAATGTTTATCAAAAAGAACGTCCAAATGCTTTCTTAGCATCTTTTGCGCCGTTCATGTCCGATAATATCACCCATCCTTTTATTATTGATCTGGTAAAGAGTGGATTTGAAGAATTTGTTCAAGCTTCGATTTTGACCTATCCAGACTATAATAAATATGCATGTCACTTTGTGGGTTCTATTGCGTATAGTTTTGATTTAATTTTACGGGAAGTGTGTGAAACACATCAGATACAGGTAGGGACCATTTTAAAATCTCCGATCAACGAGCTTTTTGATGCGGTACTTGAAAGAGAGAGTAATTCATTGTTAAGTCTTTAAAATAATTAAATATGATTATTGCAACTATTATGGTGTATATGTCAATGTTATTTGGCAATCCCAACTTTTATGATTTTAAGTTTACGACACTTGAAGGGCAAGAAGTGAAAATGTCCGATTTCAAGGGAAAGAAAATATTGATCGTGAATACAGCCTCGAAATGCGGTTTTACAAAACAGTACAAAGATCTGGAGGAATTGCACAAAACCTATGGCAATAAGCTCGTCATTATTGGCTTTCCGGCAAATAATTTTGGACAACAGGAACCGGGGTCAAATGCGCAGATTCAAGAGTTTTGTGAACAAAATTATGGTGTTGATTTTCTAATGGCCGAAAAGGTCGATGTAAAAGGAGATCAAATTTCACCCTTGTTTAAGTATTTGACCGCTCAGGAGAATCCAGATTTTAAAGGTGAGATCAAATGGAACTTTGAAAAGTTTTTGATCGATGAGAACGGTAAACTTGTCCATCGCTTCCGTTCAGCGACAAATCCGCTGGATCCGGCTATTGTAAACTGGGTAGAAAACAAGAAATAGTAAAAATAATAAAATAAAAAAGCTGCAAAATCTGCAGCTTTTTTATTTTGTTTATTGTCCAGTCGATCCGAGGGCCTCTGGTTTCCCCATAAAGCTTAGCGACAAGGTTATAGTTTATGGGGTGGCTTTCGTTTATTTGATGTAAACTGTTGCCTATTTGATGTATGCATCGTACAAGGCTACTATACAGTCTTTGAGCAAAGGATTGAAGTCATCGCTGTCAGGAATATTGCAGCCGTTTGTGATGACAATAAAGCCATATTTCTTTGCAGGGTTGAAAAACAGAGCGCTATAAAGTCCATATGCCGAACCGGTATGTCCTGTCAGAGTAACGCCGGGGACAATTTTTGCATTGTTCATAATCGCTAATCCATAGCCCGATTCTTTATTCACAGCTGTCTGCATAATCTTCGCATACTTTTTAGGAATGATGTTTTCCCCCTGACTATGGCCGTAATTCATATGCATCATCATGTATTTAGCTAAATCTAAGGCAGATATTTTCATTCCACCTGTCGGAGAAAGTACAGGAGTGCTATATCCCAGGATGTACTGATTGAGTTCTTCCCGACGTGGATTATAGGCACTCGGCTCTTCATGGGGATTTCCCTTTTCATCAAAGGCATATAAGGGAACCAATCTTTTCTGATCCAAGGAGTCTATGCAGTAACCACCATATAGATTGAGCGGTTTGAGGATATGGTTAACAATATAGCTGTCGACACGTGTATTGGTCAGTTTCTCTAGAACCGCTCCTGCCATATTAAAATTGAGGTTACAATATTGGTATTGTGTGCCGGGTTCATAAAGGTTGTAGGAATCTTTCCAATTTGGGTTCTTGGATGGATTGATTACATCTAAGTTGAAATAACCGTTTTTATCATTGACGCTGGACGTATGGGAAAGGATCATGCGGACTGTGATTTTTTTGTCTGGGAAATTAGGATTTCTGATTGGAAACCCAATCAGATCGCCAAAGTCGTCATCTAGTTTGCATCGGCCATCTGCTATTAATTGCATGAATGATGTTGCGGTGAATGACTTTGAAATCGAAGCAATTCTAAAGAGGTCATTTTCTCCGAGAGCTGTTTTGGTTTCCAAATTTTTGTAACCATAATTTTTGTGATATTCAATTTTATTGTTTTTGACGACGACCACACTGAGCCCTACGGCATTATACCGACGCATAATTGCTGTGAGATCATGGTCGACCTGTATCTGCTGGCCCAGCAAAAATGTGGGAAAGAATAAAAAAATAAAAGCGGAGAGTAGGAGCTTATGCGTTCTCATTGAATTGATTAGTTGGTATGTTAGTTATGGTATAAATGTAAGGAAATCCTGATGATTAATAGATATAGTTACAATGATTCAGCTAGATATCATAGTTGCTATGCGGCTGAATAATTCATTTAATATAGCAATAAACTATTTTTATTTAAAACTATTCTAAACAATAGAATAATATCGTATGTTTGCGCCGACAAATAATTTTTACGAACTCACAATTTATTAACATGAAAAGAACTTTTCTAGGACTTGTTTTAAGTCTAGGATTGGTAGGAGCAATTCATTTGGATGCATCGGCGCAAAGTAAGGGGATACATGGCCGTGTTAAAACCAAAGATGGTGCACCAATTGAATCAGCTACAGTAACCATAGTTTCTTTAGGTAGATCTACTTCGACTTCTGGTGATGGAAGCTTTCATTTCTCTAATCTTCCAGATGGAACCTATACTATTCGGATCAAAAGTATCGGAAATGGAGCTGAGGAGCGGACTATCGAGGTTAAAAATGGAAAGGCGACAGCCATTAATGTTGCTTTGAATATTTCTGAATCTCAATTGGAACAGGTAGAAGTGGTGGGCTACAACTCGCATAACAGCAAAACAGTTAATGTCGGTAAAGCAGGTATTATTGACCGGGATTTGCCGCAGAGTGTACAAATTATCAACGAACAGGTGATTGCGGATCAACAGGTTAATCGCCTGAGTGATGCGTTGAAAAATGCAAACGGTGTTGCGATGGGAGCGAATCGTGGCGGGGTAAATGAAAACTTCTACGCCAGAGGGTACAGTTTAGGTTCAAATAACATATTTAAGAATGGTATTCGGACAAATAATGGGGCGTCTATTGAAGCCTCTACTTTGGAATCTGTTGAAATACTGAAAGGTAGTGCGGCTTTACTTTATGGCGGGGTAACTGGAGGCGCTGTTATTAATATGATAACTAAAAAGCCTAAATTTAATTATGGAGGAGAAGTAAGTTTTCGAACAGGAAGCTACGATTTTTACAAACCAACTATTGATGTCTATGGCCCTTTAAGTAATAATGTCGCATTTAGAATTATAGGAACCTACGAAAATGCCAGAAGTTTTAGAGACGTTGTTAAGAATAACCGAACGTATGTAAATCCTTCTTTATTGATAAAAGCATCGGAAAAAACAGAGATTGAAATAAATGGTGATTATTTGAAAGCAAGTAATACACCGGATTTTGGTATTGGTACGGTCGACGGAAAAATCGATCAGGCAATTGGACGAAATAGATTTTTAAATACAGTTTGGGCATATAATAATATTGAACAGACTAATTTCCAGACAGCGTTAAACCATAAATTTAATGACAATTGGAAGTTAAATATCGCATTGGGGGCACAGTCTTACAATAGAGATTATTATGGCGCTGAAAGGGTTCAGATTCAGGCGAATGGAGATCTGAATATTGCCTTGAATAAAACAAAATCAAAAGAAATCACGACCAATCAGCAAATAAATTTAACAGGAAAATTTTACACATCAGGGATTAAACATAATTTGTTAGTTGGAGGTGATGCAGATCAGTCTGATACGAAAAACTTTACTTATAATATTTCTAGTGAGGGCAATGTTTTCGGCTGGGATGGAAAAACAAAAGTCTACGATCTTATTAATGTTTTTCATCCTGGTGGCGAACGTACAGATATACCTGATGCCTCATTTAAGAATTCGACAAGAACAGAAATCTATAGATCTGGTGTGTTTGTTCAGGATTTAATCGAACTATCTGAAAAATTTAAAGTTCTTGCAGGAGTAAGGTATACTTATCAGAAAACTCCAGAATCAAGGGTGCTTGATGATAAGGGAAATCAAACGATCACACCGAACAAGCCGGAGGGACCTAAAATTGACAAGGCTTGGTCTCCGAAATTTGCATTGATATATCAACCAATTAAAAGCTCAAGCATTTTTGTTACCTATGCAAGTAATTTTGAAGCAAATACAGGATATGATCGTGACTATCGTTCCTTAGGGCCTTCGATAATTGATCAATACGAATTTGGAGTCAAGAACGAATTTATGAATGGTCGCTTAACGGCTAATGCATCGGTTTATCGAATCAAAAATAACAGGTTTGCTCAAGCTGTTATTTCAGAGGATGGATCTATCAAAGATAATCAGATGAAGGAATTTACCGGAGAGACAACTTCGGATGGGGTTGAAGTTGACTTGCGTGGACAGCTAGTAAAAGGACTAAATATTATTGCCGGCTATAGCTATAATTTTAGACGGTATACGAAAACAAGTGATATGGGCAATGCAGAAGGCGAGAGACAGGTAGGGTCAACTCCACATACCGCTAATGGAACAGTGTTTTATACCTTTCAAGATGGATCAGTAAAGGGGGTGAAATTAGGTTTCTCTGCTTTTTATACAGGCCGTCGCAATGCGGGGTGGAACAATACCAAAGCGAATATCAGAGACGGCCTAAATCGTTTGATATCAGTTAGTCCATTTACAACAATAGATTTTTCAGCTGGTTATGAGTATAAAAACTGGAGTATCCTGGGTAAGTTATCTAATATTACCAATGCGTTCAACTACTATATCCATGAAAACTATAGCGTGAATCCGATTCCGCCGCGTAGTTTTATGGCAACTCTAGCGTATAAATTTGAGAAGAGGTAATATTGCTCTTTAATCCATAAAAAAAACGGAGTTAGCATGTCGCTGACTCCGTTTTTTTATACTGGAATTTCAATCGATGCCACTTTAGGACGCATTAAAATCAAGATACTCTTTCTGGATACAGGTTATAAATTCGCCTAATGCACTGTTTTTACTTTTTATATTAGAGACCAGGATCACTTCTGTTTTGCTATCCATATCTTCAAGCTTCATGATTTTTAGGTTTAAATGCGGGTATTGTTTGATAGTGGAATAGGGGACGACCGCCAAGCCCAAACCTTGTGACACTAGCTCAAGGATGGAAGACATCGAATTGCTCTGGTGTACAATCTTAGGTTCGAAGCCCATGCGATTACAGGTGTTAATAACAAGCCTGTGATATTCGGAAGCGTATTTCTGATTGAAAGAAATGAAACTTTCATTAAAAAAGTTGATCGCATTAAATTCCACCTGTGAATGACCTACAATCACCATCGGGTCTTCGAAAAGAGAAGTGGTCAGCAATTCATTTGAATAAATTGGAGCGCGCATGATGCCTAGATCCAATTTTCCATTTTCCAAAGCCAGCTTTTGCTTCTGTGTCGAAGTTTCAAAAAGACTAACCCGTAAGTATGGAAACTTTTGTTGAATTTGTTTCAATACTGTGGCAAGCATCTTTTTTGGTGTTGAACTGATATAGCCCAGTTTGAATTCTCCAGAGATATTGTTGTGAATCTGTTTGGTGATCGTTTTACTGTGCTCGATATTTTGTAGGATTTCCATAACCTCCTCCAAAAAGTATTTACCTGCTTCCGTTAGCTCGACGCGTTTGTTGGTCCGGAAGAAAAGAATAACACCTAATTCGTCTTCTAGATCTTTAATCTGCCGGCTTAATGGGGGCTGGGACATAAATAAGCGTTCTGCTGCTCGGCCAAAATGAAGCTCTTCGGCTACTGTTTTGAAATAAATGAGATGTCGGATTTCCATCGATACTTTTTTGGTATGAATTGATGACAAAATAAATATTTTTAATGAATTCCAGTTAGTCCTACCTTTAAATTATTAAAAATTAATGGATGAAATACCCGACGGACAGTAGATATTGCTGTAGGGGGGAATCTATCTGAACTTTAGAGAATAAACAATTTACAGATGAACAAAGCTACACTACAGGAGATTGAAACACGGTTTGACAATGATGTCGAACGGTTCTCAAATTTAGAAACAGGTCAAGCAACCACATTGGATGCGGTATGGAATATGGAGCTTATTACGGATGCTATCGTCAGTCTTTATCCAAACGCTCAAAATATATTGGACATTGGATGTGGGGCAGGCAATTACGACGTAAAACTATTGCAAAAAATGCAGTCTAATCCAAATGTTAGTCTGTTAGACTTGAGCCAGCCTATGCTAAATAGAGCAAAGGAACGCGTTGAAAAATTAACCAACGGAGAAATTCAGTTGATTAAAGGCGATTTTCGTGCTGCTGCTTTGGAGGAAAACAAATTTGATGTCATTATCGCAACATCCGTTTTACATCACCTTCGAGATGATAAAGATTGGGAAAATACGTTTAGCAAGCTGTTCCGCTTATTGAGAAACGGAGGAAGTCTGTGGATTTTTGATCTGATTGAACAAAATAATGAACAGCTTCAAAAACTAATTTATAGGGAAAAATATGGAGAATACTTAGCTGACCTGAAGGATGAACAGTACCGTGATCATGTTTTTGACTATATTGAACACGAGGATACACCAAGATCGCTGATTTATCAACTAAACTTATTGACACAAGTTGGATTTAAAAATGTTGATGTTTTACACAAAAATCTTTGTTTTGCTTCTTTTATGGGATTCAAATAAGGGTTGGAAAACGAGTGTCAAATAAATAAGGCGATACGGGGAGTATCGCCATAAAATCACACTAACTATTAAAAAACCTATAGGACTAGGAATTTACAAATTCAATAAACCAATGTATGTCTCCATCCCACGCTCCTCTACTTTTATTCCTCGTCACATGCGAGATGTCAAATAAATAATAAAATGTAATTATTAAGGTCAATACTTTAAAAAAATCAAGTATTTCCATTGGTTTACGTAAAGATATGTCTTTATTTTTTAAATACAAATAAAAATGATGAAAATTGAAAAATTATTATTACTTGACTGTTTTTAAGAATTCTTCCCAGGCGATTTGATCTGTTTTGAAGGTCAAATCTGCCGTTAAAACCGATTCAATTGGTACCCATCGAAAAGACTGAAGCTTATTATCTTCAGCTCTCTGATCAGGATCGAAATCAAAAGCTTTGGTAGTCGTTCTGATCTGAATAGCTGAGGTATTCTTTACCTGATAATAAATCGATATGATTTGGCTATCGTTAAAGCTGGATTTCTCATAAAAGTCTGTGGTGTAAATATGTTTAACCACAGCAATGTCAAAATCACATTCTTCCTGATACTCCCGGATCAAAGCATCCAATAAGCCTTCCCCGTATTCTAAGCCCCCACCAGGGAATTTGGTAAATGAAACATTTTCCGTTCTTTCGTCGCTGATCAATACTTCTTGGTTTTCATTGATCAATATTCCGTACACTCTTACGTTAAATGGAAACATGGGTTAATGATGTTTGTATATATTTAGTTTCTGTTTTTTACAGTGGCATAAAACCATTGTCTACTGCAAATTCATCCAATCCGATATAGGAATAATGTCTGGGAAGAAACCAGCCTATTGCTTCCATGATATTGGTAAATTCTTTTTCAGTCCTGAATTGATTCGCAACGATATTGAATGCCAAATCTTGTGAAGCATTTTCTTCATCTTTATAATTACGGGCAAGGAGCATCACCTTTGCGTTCTTTACGCCATAATAATCCAAAAATTCACGTAATTGGGTGCGGACAGCTTGTGGAAGAATCGTCTCGGCAGGTTGCCCCACTAATATTTCTTCATCTTGGCCGATAATCGTTTGTTCATTTTTCTTTGAGAAAACACTATCATCTGTATAAAACTCTTCGTTTAAAAAGTAGTTAACCAAGTCGCCATAGGTGAATACCCAGTCGGGGTTTTCATTTTGTGTATTGATAGCAATACCAAAGCCTTTTGGCAACACGTAATCCTTAAGCCGATTTTTAATGACAAAAGCCTGAAAATTCTGATCTTTCGGAACACTTTCAAGTTGGAAATAAGGAAATCCGTCAGGCCCAACAACCACTTCTGTTTCTGCTAATTTTAAGGTGCATTCAGCAATATTGGCCAGAAATATATCACGCCACTCTTCATCCCGCTCTTCAAAGGGAACTTCCATCAGGCTATTTATTATAATCGTTTTTTCCAGGTCTCCCAATCGATTATCATTGGCATTGTTGCTATCGTCAAATAAATGTATTGTATTCATCTCGGATTGTGATTTTTTGATTTGCTGGTAAAAGTAAAAGAATATTTATTAATTAACGACGTTTTCTTGATTTCGAAGCGCCTTTTCGTTGATTGTTTTGGCTACTGGAAAGCATTTTCTCCCAGCTTAATAAATAAGGATGTTGATCATCAATTTTAATTTGCCGTTTTAAGGATAACTGTAATTTTATCCACTTTTCATTGTCCTCTGCATCGCAAAAGGTAAACGCATTTCCCGCCGCTTCCGAACGACCTGTTCGACCAATTCGATGCGTATAGAGCTCAGGGCTATCTGGAATCTCGTAGTTGATGATAGCCTCTAAGTCCGGAAAATCTACCCCTCGAGCCAAGAGGTCCGTCGCAATTAATACACGTACCTCTTTTTTTCTGAACTTATCAATAATCTCTTCTCGTTTTTGCTGTGCTATATCGCCATATAATGCCGAGCAAGAAATGCCGTGTCGATCTAGATCTGTTGCGATCCGTTCGACTGCATGAACTGTTCGCGTGAAAACAATTACCTGTCGTGAGACACGGTTCTCAAGGAGATAACGGAGAAGATTCTTTTTATCATTTTTATCGACATAGAGTACATATTCTTCTATTTGGCCCTTTTTGGCCGTTGCTTCTAGGCTGATCTCGACAGGGTTACTTAATCTCTTTCGAACAATTTTTTCGATTTCAAGGGTTTTCGTTGCTGAACTGAAAATGGTTTGTCTCTCAGCGGGCAATGTGCTGATAATTTTATTGATTTCCTTTGTGAAACCGAGATCCAACAATTGATCGAATTCATCGATCACCAAGGTATCTATCGTTTTTAGATCGATAACGCCTTGTTCAATAAAATCTAGCAAACGTCCTGGAGTAGCAAGGACCATACGGGCTTTCGGATAAACGTCGAGTTGACTTTCATAAGTTCCCCCACCATAGAAACTAGCGATAGTCAAACCCATGCCATCAATAAGGCCTGATATGCGCTGTTTGGTCTGTATACAGAGTTCCCGTGTAGGAAGGAGTATAAGGACCGATAAGTGGTCTGCAGTAATCTTGGTTCGTAAGCGCTGAATAATAGGGATAGCGTAAGCCTCCGTTTTTCCCGTGCCGGTTGGGGCAATCGCCAAACAGTCTCTACCTTCCAAAATGGCAGGAATAGCTATTTCTTGAATAGGTGTAAGCGAAGAAAGCCTTTGTTTTTCAAGATTAGCGGTAAGGATTTTATCGAGTTTAAGTGCTGAAAAATTCAAAATAATGAATGTAAAACCCAAAAATAAAAATTAAAAAGGACAATGGTGTTTTTGCCTGCTTATTGGAATTAAAAATCTGTAAAAATTAGGATTTTTTGTCAAAAAGTACTAATTTGAGAAATTAGAATATTCTATTTCAAATCTGAATTATTGATTATCAATTTATTTGATAAACACCAATTATATAGAATAATATTTTTGTTAAATTTGTTGAAACAAAAAAGAATATGTTTGATACTGCATTTGACCAAAACAATGAATCTATTTCCACTTTGAGCTTTGACGAGTTCAAAAAGATTATTGTGAATGATTATCGAACTGCCTTAGAAAGTCGTTACGTGAGTTTATTGGGACGTAAAGAAGTGCTTACAGGTAAGGCTAAGTTTGGTATTTTTGGCGATGGAAAAGAATTGGCACAAATCGCGATGGCTAAAGTTTTCAGAAATGGGGACTGGCGGTCGGGATATTACCGTGACCAAACATTTATATTTGCTTCTGGCATCAGTGATGTCTACCATTTTTTCTCTCAATTATATGCCCATCCCGATGTCGAGGCAGATCCTTCTTCTGCAGGAAGGCAAATGAACTGCCATTTTTCGACGCGTGTTGTGGACGACCAAGGGAACTGGTTGGATCAAATGGTTCAGAAAAACTCGTTTTCAGATATTTCGACCACCGGTGGTCAGATGGCAAGATTGCTGGGCTTGGGCTTGGCTTCTAAGTTGTATAAGCAGAATAGAAATTTAGACTATCTATCTTATTTTTCAAATAAAGGAAATGAAGTTGCATTCTGCACTATTGGAAATGCAGCTACTTCTGAAGGTGTATTTTTTGAAGTCATTAACGCCGTAGGTGTTCACCAGATTCCAACAGTGATTTCTATTTGGGATGATGGATATGGGATATCTGTGCCCAATGAAATTCAAACAACAAAGGGAGATATCTCAGAAGTCCTCAAAGGTTTTCAGAAGGAAGAACTGACAAACGGAATTGAGATATTCAAAGTGAGGGGGTGGGATTATGCAGGTTTATGTGAAACCTACGAACAGGCCGCCCAAATTGCTCGCGAGAAACATATTCCATGTTTGATTCATGTGACCGAATTGACGCAGCCTCAAGGACATTCTTCTTCAGGTTCACACGAAAGGTATAAATCGCAAGAAAGATTACAATGGGAAACTGACTTCGATTGTATCGCGAAAATGAAAGAATGGATCTTAAGTTCTGGTATTGCTACCATAGAAGAATTGGATCAATTGGATCAACATGCTAAAGATCATGTTCGTCAAGAACAAAAACGAGCTTGGACCGATTATATTAAAACGTTGAGCACCGAAGCTAGGGAAGCCATTGATTTACTTCAGGGTATTCCAAATGAGCGGGCTGATTTTGCGTCAAAGAAATTACAATCGATGGTTGAGCCTTCTTTGAAGGAAGTTTACGGCCAGGTTCGTAAGGTATTGCACGAGCTTAAAGGTCAGCATAGCGAAGGGCGCCAGCAATTATTAAATTGGTACAAAGAGAAGCAAGAACTGAATGAGAAACGTTATAATTCAAAATTATTTACAGATGGTGTAGATTCACCTGCTCATGTGACGGTCGTACCTGCAGCTTACAGTGAAGAAGCTAAAGTGGTCGACGGACGTGAGGTCTTAAATCTATGTTTTGAAGAGAACTTTCGACGTGACGAAAGACTATTAGCGTTTGGAGAGGATGTTGGTAAGATTGGAGATGTGAATCAAGGTTTTGCAGGTTTACAGGAAAAGCTTGGTGTGCATCGCGTATTTGATACTGGTATTCGGGAGAATTCAATTATAGGAAAAGGACTTGGTTTGGCAATCCGTGGACTTCGCCCAATTGCTGAGATCCAATACCTGGATTATCTAATCTATGGTATTACGGTAGCAAGTGATGATTTGGCAAGTTTAAGTTACCGCACCTTTGCTGGTCAGAAAGCACCATTAATTATTCGTACACGTGGCCATCGATTGGAAGGTATATGGCATTCCGGCTCGCCTATGTCTGTAATCTTAGGATCCTTGAGAGGTTTGCATGTATGTGTTCCGCGTAATATGACACAGGCAGCAGGTATGTACAATACGTTGTTCCGCTCTGACGAACCGGCTATCGTTGTCGAATGTCTGAATGGGTATCGTCTAAAAGAACGTCTTCCAGAAAACGTTGGTGAATTTACGGTACCAATCGGTTATGCCGAATGTGTTAAAGAGGGAAGCGATATTACTGTAGTATCCTATGGATCAACTTTACGTGTTGTTGAAGAAGCAGCCGTGGAATTGGAACGTTTGGGGATATTCATCGAAATTATTGATGCGCAAACATTGCAGCCTTTTGACAAAGGAAAACTTTGTGCCGAATCGCTTAAGAAAACAAATAAACTGCTTATTGTAGATGAGGATGTGCCCGGTGGGGCTTCAGCTTTCATCTTACAAGAGATATTAGAGAAGCAAAATGGCTACTACCTATTAGATAGTCAGCCGAGAACACTGACTGCAAAAGCACATCGCCCACCATATGGTTCCGACGGAGATTATTTCTCGAAGCCATCTTCTGACGATGTTGTCGAGACAGTGTATGCAATTATGCATGAAGCTAATCCAGAAAAATATCCATCTATGTTTTAATAGATGGATACTTTTTTGCTTCACTAAGCTAAATATTCCAGTGGGTGGAATGAGATCCTTTCTTAATTGAATATACTCGCAGCGCCAATCATAGCTGCTTTTTCACCAAGTATTGCTGTATAAATTTGAAATCTTTCAAATTCTTTTCGGTCACCAATGAAAATAGGTAGCGCCTTGGCGATATTGCCACCGACGATAAATATTTCAGCAGAATGTTTCTCTGCGAAGAACTGCATAAAATCAAAGAGATGTTTAGCATATTCATCTTTGATGATTTGAAATTCCTCAGTTTCCCGATGATGATCTAAAATATCCTTAAGTCCCGTAACATCTTTTCCTGCTACTTCTTTGAAACGTTTGATGAACCACCGTGTGACAAGAAATTCTTCGAAAATACAATCTTCGTAAGGGCTGTTCCATAGGGCGGCATCAAAGGCCTTCTCACCTTGATTCCATACCGCAGATCCAAGTCCAGTACCCAACGTAATTCCTAATATGCGCTTGTTTGTTTGCAAGTTCTGTACGAATATTTCACCTTGTAGGAAGGCTGCTGCGTCATTGATAAAGTGGATAGACGTAGGCGGAAGTTCCAGTTCTTCAGCTAAAAGCGTTTTGACATCCTTGTTGTACAGATTGTCATACTTGCTTTGTCCCTGTATCTTAGATATTCCATTTTCGTAGTCAAAGGGTCCCGGCATGGCAATGCCGATGAACTGAATAGGAGCAGGAGAGGTGGCTATGATATCGCGTATAGCTGATGCCCAGGTTTGTAAAATCGTTTTAGCATCTCCTTGAGAAAAAACGTGGTTTCTGGCCACGTTTTCTAAGTATATATTCCATTGTTTTGTGTCAATGATACAGGCAGAAATATGTGTGCCTCCAATATCAACACCTACGACATAATTATCTTGCAGCATGTTTGTAACTTTGATTTTTAAGTAGATGATCCGCGATTACAAGTGCTGCCATAGCTTCCACAATAATTACTGCTCTCGAAACAACACACGGGTCATGTCTTCCCTTGCCACTTGCAATAGCAGGGTTGCCATGGATATCCACTGTTTCTTGATCTCTCATGATAGTGGCAACAGGCTTAAATGCTACTTTGAAAGTAATATCCATACCATTTGAAATACCGCCCTGAATACCTCCAGAGAAGTTGGTATGTGTGTGCACTCGATTTAAATCATGGTCATCTGCTACAAATATATCATTATGTTCGGAACCTCGCAACTCCGAACCTGCAAAACCTGAACCATATTCAAAACCATGTACCGCATTGATGCTCATCATTGCTTTTGCAAGGTCTGCATGGAGCTTATCAAAGACCGGTTCGCCTAATCCAACAGGGACATGTCTGATGACAGCCGAAATACGTCCACCAACGGTATCACCTGCTTTTCTGACCGAGTCGATAAACTCAACCATTTCATTTGCTGTTGCTGGATCTGCACAACGTGCAATATTAGCTTCTCGCAATTCGAGCAAAGCTTTGAGGTCTTTGGTATCTACATTTGGTGCCTCGATGGTACCTACCCCCGAAACGTGAGCAAAGATTTCGATGCCAAATTGATTCAGGAAGCTTTTTGCTACTGCACCAGCAGCTACACGGGCAGCAGTTTCTCTCGCCGAGGACCTTCCACCACCACGATAGTCACGTATACCATATTTCATCTGATAGGTGAAATCAGCATGTGAAGGTCTGAAGATATCTTTGATATGGGTGTAATCTTTCGAACGCTGGTCTTCATTTGGAATAACAATTGCTATTGGTGTTCCTGTTGATTTACCCTCGAATACGCCAGATAAAATCTGTGCGGTATCACTTTCTTTTCTTTGTGTCGTGATCTTAGATTGACCTGGTTTCCGTTTGTCGAGCTCAGACTGGATAAATTCCTCGTCTATTGTTATATTTGAAGGGCAACCATCAATAATTACACCTATAGCTTTGCCGTGTGATTCGCCGAAAGTGCTAATTCTGAATAAATCGCCAAATGAATTTCCTGCCATAAAAATTAAATTTCAATAAACTTAGATAAATTTGCCTTTAAATGCAATTCTAAAGCACCAGACTGAATACAAATTTATGGATCTGTAACTCGCAGATGGCCTAATAGACTACATCACAATTTTTTGTCCCAGGCTAAAAGGCTGTCTGGGAGAATGTATCATAAAACAGAGATTAATGTTGATCTTAATCCCTGTTTTTAATATGTTACTCAATTACAAAAGCTTGCGTTTGTAAATGTTTCCAAAAATCAGGATATGATTTTTCTACAACTTGAGGTTCGGCAATCTTGATTTGGTCAAAAACCAATGCCAGCGGTGCGAATGCCATCCCCATGCGGTGATCCTCGTACGTGTCGAAGGTGACATCTTCAGGCTGATATACCTGTGCTGTTTTCAGGTGATAGGTAGCACCGTCTTCAATCAATTCAGCACCGAACTTTGCGATTTCGGTCTGCAATGCCGCAATACGGTCGGTCTCCTTAATCTTTAAGGTTTCCAGACCTGTAAAGGAAACATCACGTTTTAAAGCAGCTGCGACAACGACTACTGTTTGCGCAAGATCTGGACATTCTTTAAAGTCGAACAACGTTTTGTCTGAATTGATTTCTTTTTTAGTTAAATGCAATCCATCCGATTCAAAGCTCGAATAAACACCAAAATGTTCCATAATGCTTGTGATTGCAATATCGCCCTGTAAACTATGTTGTCTTAGTCCGGGCAATACGATCGAGGCATGTGCATCAGCTAGTGCAACAATAGCATACCAATAGGATGCTGCGCTCCAATCTGGTTCGACATATATGGTTTGCTTTTCAAATGCTTGCGGCGCAATTTTAATCGCATTCTCGGTCCATTCATGTTGGATCCCGACACTTTTAAGCATATCCAAAGTCATGGATACATAAGGTCTGGAAGTTAATTCGCCTTCAATCTCTAATGTAAGTCCCTTTTTTAATGCCGGAGCAATTAATAGTAGGGCCGATATATACTGACTGCTAATATTTCCCTTAATCTTAACACGGTCTTTTCCTTGAAATAATCCGCCTTCAATCTTCAAAGGAGGATAACCCACCTTTTTTTCATAATGGATTTCGGCGCCAATTTCTTTCATGGCATCGACCAATATCCCAATTGGGCGCTGTTGCATGCGCTCTGTCCCTGTTAGGATAAAATTGCCTTTAACAAGGTTGAGGTAAGCTGTAAGGAAGCGCATAGCTGTTCCTGCAGGGCCTATGTCAATTGTATTATAACCAGGTTGCGGTTCTGACGCGATTTGTAATACGCGGTTTAGCGTAACCGTATCTGCAGCCTCAGAGAGGTTGGCTATCTCAACTTGTCCTTTGCTCAGCGATTGGATAATAAGAGCACGGTTGCTCTCAGATTTTGAACCTGTGAGTTGGACCGTGCCCTGTATCTTTTTTGAAGGATGCGTCAGCGTGATGACTTGTTGATTCATTATGCTTCTGCTGTTGGTTGCTCTTGCGTATTCATGACCGCATTTTGTTTGCGGATAGATTCGTTGTGAATTAATTCGAGGAATTTTGTTGCAAATTCGCTACCCAAAGAAAGCGCTTCCGCTAATTTTGTGCGTTTTTGAACAATTTCATCCCAACGGTTAACTTGCAAAATTGTTACGTTGTTATCGCGTTTGTACTCGCCGATTTTCTCAGCAATTTTCATGCGTTCACCAATTTTTTGGATGATCAAATCATCTAATTTGTCAATGTTGCTACGCAATTCTGCTAATTTATCTTCGAATGAAGGGTTATCAGAAGCCGCTTTACGTAATGTCAAATGGTCGATCAACTCGGCTAATGCAGCTGGCGTTACTTGTTGTTTTGCGTCAGTCCAAGCGACAGATGGATCAATATGGGATTCGATAATCAATCCTTGCATATCCATATCCATTGCTTTTTGTGCGATGTATGGTAACAATTCGCGGTTTCCACAGATGTGACTTGGATCGTTGATGATTGGTAGATTTGGACAAGCAGTTTTTAACTGAATCGCTAAATCCCACATTGGTTCATTACGGAATGCTGTTTTCTCGTAAGAAGAGAAACCTCTATGGATAGCACCTAATTTTTTGATACCAGCGCGGTTGATACGTTCCAATGCACCGATCCACAACGATAAATCTGGGTTTACAGGGTTTTTTACAAATACTGGAATAT
Source organism: Sphingobacterium sp. (assembly GCA_031286695.1). Taxonomy (GTDB): domain Bacteria; phylum Bacteroidota; class Bacteroidia; order Sphingobacteriales; family Sphingobacteriaceae; genus Sphingobacterium. The sequence goes on from JAITTY010000007.1 coordinate 42,328, forward strand.
CTACGCCTTGTAAAGCATCAGCAATTTCTTGTACAGTAAATGGATTGGCCGTTGAACGTGCACCTACCCATAGTACATCCACGCCAGCAGCCAAAGCTTCTTCGACGTGTTTTGCTGTAGCAACTTCTGTAGCAGTTAATAAACCTGTTTCTTCTTTCGCTCTTTTCAACCACTCCAAACCAATTGAACCGATACCTTCAAATTCTCCCGGACGAGTACGTGGCTTCCAGATACCAGCACGTAAAATATTTACTTTTCCGGTATTTGCCAACAAATGCGCTGTCGATACCAGCTGCTCTTCTGTTTCTGCACTACAAGGGCCTGCGATAATTAAAGGTTTGTCTCCTGTGTCCAACCAAGATTTTAAAGGAGTGATGTCTAATGTATTTTTCATGTTAAGTTTGATTATCTATTTTAATATTGTATGCGTAAATTGTTAATTATAGTTTTTCGTTTTTGACATACTCGCCCATAATATTGAAATTGACACTATGTTTGAGTACTTTACGTATTGCTGCTTCGTAGTCGGTTTGTTTTTTCCATTCTACATCAACGAAAAAATCATATTCATTGCGTTTTCCGATTACCGGCATCGACTGAATCTTGCTCAAGTTGATATTCTGTTCGGCAAAGCATTGTAAAATAGTCGCCAGAGATCCTACGGTATTTCCTGTTTGGAATGATAATGATGCTTTATTGGCATTCTTATGTTCGACAACCTCATTAGATAATACGAGGAAACGCGTTGCGTTCTTTTTATTGGTTTCGATTCTCTTTTCTAATATTTCAAGACCATAGATTTCAGCAGCCAATGTCCCTGCAATTGCCGCAGTATCCGTTAATTTTCGCTCCGCAATCATTTTCGCAGTTGCAGCGGTATCAGATCCCTCGGTTATACGTACACCTTCAAGTTCAGAAAGAAATTCTTCACATTGGCGAATGGCAATTGGATGCGATTCGATGTGTTTAATATCCTTTAATTTAACGCCTGGCAATACCATGAGATTCTGTTGGATGTTTAGGTAAACTTCCCCAGTGATATGGAACTTATAATCTCTTAATAAATTATAATTCGGTAATAGACTTCCCGCAATTGAATTTTCGATCGCCATAACGATATAGTCGACTTTTCTTTGCTTCAGCAATTCACAAGTTTTTTTAAATGAATCACATTCTACAATTTCAACTTCTCTTCCGAAAAATTTAAATGCGGCCTCTTCATGAAATGAAGCCTTTGCTCCCTGTATTGCAATTTTTAAACTCATTGTTTTTTGTTCGCTATGTTATCTCCAAAAAAAAGAGTCCCGATCATTTGAACCGGGACTCTTCTTGTTTGTATTTTTTATGATTTATACACAATCTAATCCCGGCTCTTATTTTTAAAATAAAAGAAGTTAAAATAGAAATATGTATATGTTCTGTTCATCCTGTTGTTGTTGTTTGACATTTCAAATGTACGAATGTTTTTGAAATATCAAAGAAAAAAATAATTTTTTATTATAAATATTGAGTTTATTTAATGATTTTTTTATGTGTTTTTTTGTGATTTTTTTTGATTAATTTTTAGTGGTTTATTTGTAATTTTTTTAAAGTGTTTATTTTTCTTTGGTATTGGTATTAGGTTGTTTTTTAGTTGTTTAAGCTTTTGTTTTGTTGTTTTTCTTTTATAATAAATTATGTTTTTGTGTTATTTTTTATGTTAAAAATAGCTACGTTTTTAGGTGGTTTTTTTGTTGTTTTTTTTATAATAAATTTATGTGTTTTTAATATTAATATTTACGTTTTTTTTGACTGTTTTGTTAAAAAAGTATTTTACTACCTTTGGGCAAACGCTGGATTTTATGCTAAAACGAAGTAATTTTTATGTATGTGTATGTATGATCTGTTTTTTATTGACAGGTTTTACTTTTAAAGGAGAGGAAAAAGAAGCGAGGGTAAAGCGCGTTATCGATGGCGATACCTTTGTCATTGAAAATGGAACCTCAAAAGGGGAGAAAGTTAGGCTGATAGGGGTAGATGCCCCGGAAACGAGACGGACAGCACGCAAGGAAATCGGTTACTATGGTCAAGAAGCAAAACAGTATTTAACGGCAATGTTGAATGGAAAAAGTGTAAAGTTAGTCTTTGACGTTGGAAAACGGGATCGGTATGGAAGACTTCTTGCCTATGTGTATATTGGAAAGAAATTCGTCAATCGGGATTTGGTTGAACAGGGTTATGCAGTATCCTATACGCTAGCACCAAATGTACAATATGCAGATTTATTTGTAAAATTGGAACGTCAGGCTCGTCAGGAGAAACGTGGTCTTTGGAAATAAATGAATTTTGAATCATGATTTTTGTTTTATTAAGTGTCATCTGCAGCGTCACCGTTGCTGTTTTATTAAAATTGGCAAAACAAAATGGAGTAGAAACTAAGCAAGTTATTGTTTGGAATTACCCCATGGCGGTGGCGCTGACCTATTTTGTATTGCAACCGGATCTAAAATTGCTCGTATGGGATGCTATGCCGGTTACGTTGTATATGAGCCTGGCGATATTACTTCCGGGAATGTTTGTTTTTATTGCCTTGTCCATTCGCTATAGCGGTTTGGTTAAGACAGAGATTGCACAGCGCCTATCGTTGTTCATTCCCTTGCTTGCATCATTTTTCTTTTTTCATGAAAAAATGGAAGGACATAAGATGCTGGGAATAGCCCTTGGTTTATTAGCCATCCTGTGTTCTATTGGCTGGCAAAAGAATCAGCATGTTAGCTCGGCAGATAGCCGTTATAAAGCGCTTTATCCGCTATTGGTATTTATCGGTATAGGTATAATAGATATCCTCTTCAAACAGGTCGCCTTGCATGTTAATATACCTTATATCAGTTCCATGTTTATTATCTTTGTGATGGCGATGTTTATTGCCATGGTGCTGTTGCTGTATTTCCTTTTTGTGGAAAAGCAACGTTTTTCAAAGCAAGCTGTAGGATATGGATTGGTTTTGGGAGTATTTAACTTCTGTAACATCCTATTCTATATGAAAGCGCATCGTGCACTACCAGACAATCCATCAGTCGTATTTACTGGGATGAATATTGGTGTGATCTCATTGGGCGCTCTAATTGGCGTCTTATTTTTTAAAGAAAGGTTATCATTATTGAATTATTTAGGCATAGCGCTTTCTATTGTTTCAGTTTTAATCATAGCATATCTATGAGTTTATTTGAAGATACTTACCGGACTATTGATGCAAAATACGAGGGAATTTTTAGGGACAAGGGCAGTAAATTTATTGCTTATGCTTTTCCATTTAAATCCGAAGACCAATTAAAAGATCTGATCTTGGAAGTGAAAGCGATTCATCCGAAAGCGAGACACCATTGTTGGGCTTATCGTCTCACGCCAGATCGTGCTGTCTTTCGTGTGAATGATGATGGAGAACCGTCGGGGACAGCAGGACGCCCAATTTTGAACGTTCTCCTGTCGATGGATGTCACCAATGTCATCGTGATTGTCGTTCGCTATTTCGGTGGTACATTGTTGGGTGTCCCAGGTTTGATTAATGCCTATAAATCAGCAACGCAAGATGCTTTGACCCAAGCAGAAATTATCGAGCGTACAGTGAATGACCATTATGGTATTACCTTCGATTATCTCCATATGAATGATATTATGCGGATCATAAAGGAAGAGGGCGTCGAAATTGAAAAGCAGGAATTTGATAATCAGTGTTATTTGGAGTTTGAAGTCCGAAAAATGCAAGTCAATCGAGTTGTTGATCGGTTTTCCAAAATAGAAGGTTGTCAGTTAACTTATTTATATACGATATGATCAACGAATCGGAATTGATTTTAAACGCAGATGGTAGTATATATCATCTGAATTTGTTGCCGGAAGATCTGGCAAGTACAGTAATTACGGTCGGTGATCCAGACCGTGTAGCGAAAGTCTCGAAGTACTTTGATCGTATTGAACTCAAAAAAGGGAAGCGTGAGTTTATTACGCATACCGGTTATCTCGGAAATAGACGGTTGACGGTAATCTCAACAGGTATAGGTACTGATAATATAGATATTGTGTTGAATGAACTGGATGCGCTGGCAAATATTGATTTTGCCAATAGAACCGTAAAGACTTCGCTGACTTCATTGGATATTATTCGCATTGGAACTTCTGGAGCGGTACAACAAGATGTTGACATGGGAACTATTTTGGCCTCTGCGTATGGAATAGGTCTTGATGCATTGATGAACTATTATCAGGGATCTTACGACGGCGAGGAGCAAGCGTTTCAGGCAGAATTAGCTGAATATTTTTCCGCATTAAACCTATATCCCTACGTTGCGAAAGCTGGCGCAAGTCTTCTGGATCGAATTGCCTTTGATTTACCGAAGGGAGTCACGTTGACTGCGCCCGGATTTTATGCTCCCCAAGGAAGGACTGTTCGCTCAACTAATACGATTCCCAATTTTATAGACTTGATCAATTCCTTTCAATATAAAGGTCAGCGCTTCACCAACCTGGAAATGGAAACAGCCGGGATTTATGCATTGGCTAACATGTTTGGGCATCAGGCTTTATCCATCAATGCAATCTTGGCAAGTAGGGTAGATGGCCGGTTTTCTTCCGCCCCTGAAGAAGTTGTTGATAAAGCTATACAGCTCGTTTTGGAGCGTATTTAACCGTTTGTCTGAGGCAAGGGAGTCTTTGGTTTTTTCTCAATTGATGCAGTAAAAGAGTTGAGAAGAACTAAATAAGGGGACAAATAGAAAAGGAGTTGTTTTTAGACAACTCCTTTTCTATTTGAATCAAATTTAAGCATGATAAACAGTAAAATGGTGAAACTCCATAACGATGAACCACCATAACTGATAAAAGGCAGCGGAATCCCGATAACCGGAACGATACCTATGGTCATACCGATATTGATAAATAAGTGAAAAAAGAGGATGGACGCTACACCGTATGCATATATCCTGGCGAAGGCTGAACGCTGTCGTTCGGCGATATGAATAATGCGTAGCAGTAAGGTGAGATAGATAAGTAATAAGGTAACCGATCCAACAAAGCCCCACTCTTCTCCAACGGTACAGAAAATAAAGTCCGTGCTCTGCTCAGGCACAAAATTGTATTTCGTTTGGGTTCCCTGTAAGTAACCTTTGCCTAGAAGCTGCCCCGATCCAATGGCAATCTTCGACTGATTCAAATTATATCCTTTACCTTTAGGGTCTTCCATTTTGCCTAGGATAATGTCAATACGGTCGCGTTGATGGGGTTGTAGCACATGTTCATAGACCAAGTCCACACAGAGAACAAATACAGCACAGGCTGCAAAAAGTATACTCAAATTAATAATGTATTTCCTTCTCTTGCGGTAGTTCCACATGACAAGGCCAATGAGCAATGCTAAAATCAAGATAAGTATCCAAGGATTGACCAATAAAGCAAGGACAAAAAGTAAAATGCAGAGCCCGCCAAATATAAGTAGTTCATTATTTACATAACCCTCACGATAGAATACAAAAATCAACGAAAAGAATGCAAGGGCAGATCCCGTATCGGGCTGTAACATAACCAAAAATACTGGAAATAAGACAATACCGGCTCCCATTGCCAGCGTCTGCATGGTCGGAGCTTTATTGCTCTGAGAACTTAAAAAGTTAGCCAAGAGCAGACAGGTTGAAAGTTTTGCAAACTCAGAAGGCTGTAAGCGGAAAAAACCCAAGTCAATCCAGGCTTGATTTCCACCGACATTTCGCCCTACCACGAGTACGATGACAAGCAATACAGCCGTTATACCATAAAATATTGGTGAGGCGGAACTGAAAAATTTAGCGTCTATGATCAGAATGGATACCCCTAGAATAATTGCGGAAACAAGATATAAAGACTGTTTTCCATAATTTGTCCCTAAGGTAAAGAAATTAGGCATTTCAGGATTAAACACAGCTGCGCGGATATTGAATAAGCCAATTAAACATAGTGCAAGCCAAAGCGTGATGGTTAGCCAGTCTATCTTTCCAAAGAAACTAGTTTTTTGATTATTCATATCTTCTCTTTATCTCGCTATGGTGAACAATTGTTTCCTTTGGTTTTGTTAAGGCAGCCAGCTGACGTTTTGATTTTAACGTGTCGGTTTTCGATTTGACTGAGTCCGTCTTTTTTACATCTTTGGCCTTTGGTTCGACAACCTTTTTTGGTGCAGGAAGAAAATTCGCTTTATAAATGCGGTCCTGAATATATTTTGGTGCAGTTATCGTGTCCTTGAGGTATTTCTCAACCATCATACTTGCGATAGGTCCTGCCCAGGTTCCACCGTAACCCGCATTTTCAACAAAGACAGCAATGGCGATTTTGGGGTTTTCTCGCGGCGCAAAAGCAAAGAAAACGGCATGGTTTTCACCATGGGGGTTTTGTGCAGTACCTGTTTTTCCACACATTTCAATGCCCGGGATACGATTGGCCCAAGCGGTACCTTCGGGCGTATTGACAGCATCACTCATCCCTTGGATAACAACAGGATAATACCGCTCATCCACGCCGGCACTGACTTTTTCGGTAAATTCCTTCTTGGCAATTTTCTGTGCGCCAATACCTTTAATCAAATGGGGTCTGTAATAAAAACCTTTGTTGGCAACGATAGCCATAATATTGGCCATTTGCAAGGGGGTTATACCCATTTCCCCTTGTCCAATAGATAAGGAGATATTGAAACTTGAACGCCATTTATCGTTACCATAGCGTTTGGTATAAAAATCTGACGTAGGTAGTAAACCTGGTTTTTCACCCGGCAGATCAATGCCTAGTTTATGGCCAATTCCAAACTGTGTTACTGCATTGCGCCATAGATCGTAAGCCTTAGGTCCCGAAAGCCCACGTCCGTCGATCATCTTAGCATAGGTAAATCCATAGTAGGTATTACATGATACGGCTACAGATCGCTGTAAGGTCGTTGACCCATGATAGTGCGTACAGCCCATCCAGCCGCGTCCCCCACCATAGCTATATCCATGCGGGCAGAAAAATACCGTATTGCGATCAATAACACCAGCCTGCTGCGCAGTCAGTGCCGAAACGACTTTAAATACAGAGCCTGGGGGATAAGAGGCTTGAATAGGACGGTTAAAAAGCGGTTTGGTGTCGTCTTTCAATAATTTCATATAATTATTGCCAGACTGTCTGCCGACCATCATGTTTGGATTGTAACTCGGACTACTTACATAGGCCAATATTTCACCTGTTGCAGGTTCAATAGCGACAATGGACCCCAATTTATTTTTCATGAGGTTTTCCCCTAGAATCTGGAGGTCCTTATCCAAAGAAGAAACCAGTCCTTCCCCTGCAACAGCAAGTGTATCGTATTTCCCCTCCATAAATACCCCTTTCGGGCGGTTCAGCGCATCGACCATTAAGTTGTTGACACCACGTTTTCCGCGAATAAGATCTTCATAAGAACGCTCTACTCCACTGCGACCAATGTAGTCACCACTACGATAAAACCCATTGGAGCGTTCAATATCTTTATCATTTACCTCACTCACGTAGCCCAAAAATTGAGCCGCTATGCTGTCGGGATAACTTCTGATAGTTCTTTTCTGGACATAGAAACCACGAAATTGATATTGGTATTCCTGATATTGGGCCCATGTCCGTACAGAAAGCTGTTTTTCAAAAATGGATGCACGGTAAGGGGAGTGTACTCTTGCCTTTTCCATCCGTTTGATGAAGCCTTCCTTGTCAATGTCTATCAATTTGCAAAACAAAGCGGTGTCGATTTCTTTCACCTCACGTGGAGTAACCATAAGGTCATATACCGGTTCGTTTTGAACTAATACCTTTCCCTTTCTGTCCAATATAACCCCTCTGGCCGGGTACACAATGACCTTGCGCATGACATTGCTGTTTGCGGAATGTATATAGGAATCGTCTATGATCTGTAAATAGAATAAGCGGGCCACCAAGGTCAATGTGATGGCAATAAAGATTCCTGAAACGACGTACTTACGCGCAAAAAAACTGTTCATAGAAATGAATTTCTATCCATCGATCTACTACAACCGATCTTTCTTTTTGTAGAATAATATGCTAAATAATAGCATGATAATTACTGTAAATATACAACTTAAAACTATACTCAATAAGGTGTATTGGATGTGCTGGAAGGAAAAAGATTCCAAGAGATACAAAAATGTATGATGGATCAATGTTCCGAAAAAGATGTAGGAAAAGAACCAGCGAATATTCATGAAGCCCAACATCGGGGTAAAAAAAGATTCACGTTCTTCAACTTCGAGCGTAATTTTCATGAAGAAAATACGGAAGGCGGCCAATGCAACACAGGCTGCGGTATTGACACCAAGGGTATCATAAAATGAATCTACGGTAAGTCCCGTAAGAAATGCGATCAAATACACCAGGAAATTAGGTGTTCCTGTCGGAAGTAAAAAAATAAATAAGATATAAGGAAATGCAGCGACCAGATTGTAATAACCGATATTTTGAAATAGGAAAACTTGCATGCCTATCAAAACGATAAATCGAATAATATTAAATATTAAAATCCTAGCCATTGTCCTTTGTCGATTCTTCTAGTGTCTTTAATTCTTTATTTAACAGGTCTTTTACAACGTAGACATGTTGCAAATTGGAGAAATTGGTGCTCAATAAAAGTCTAAGATCCAAAAAAGCATCTCCGGAAGAAATACCCGTCTGAATAACCGTTCCAACAAAAATTCCTTTTGGAAAATGTCCTGAATATCCGGAGGTATACACTTTGTCTCCTTTATTGACTTTGATATGGTTTGGAATTTCCTTGACCATTGCCGCGCGGTAATCCATGCTATTGCCCCATACCAACGAGCCGAAGACCTCAGTGTGGCCAAGTGTAACGGATATACGCGTATCGGGATGCAATAGGGATTGAACGGTAGAGAAGTTAGGGGAAACATTCAATACAATACCAACTACCCCGTTGGGAGCGATAACACCCATACCTCGCTCTATACCGTCTTTACTGCCTTTATCGAGTGTAATCGTATTTGCCTTTTGGTGAATGCTATTGTTGATGACATTCGCAATAATAAATTCGTAACGCCCAAACTCACTGCTATCGATTGCTGGGACAGGACCGATCTTGATGCTGTCAGTTGATCGATAAGCTTGTAAGTCCTTTCTTAATTGTGCATTTTCCTTTGCAAGTGCATCATTGGTCTCCCCGAGGTGCAGATAGCTTTTCCAGGAATTGACCTTTGCATACAGGCCTCCGATGATACTATTTGAAGAATTTAAAACAGAATTACGTTGGAAAGAATTGTTGGTGATCACCAAAAATAACGAGAATCCAAAAAATAGGATAAACCAGAAGAATGCATTGTATCGTCTCAGGAATAACCAAAGGTTTCTCATTTTTTAATGTGGGTATTTAATAAGCAAGCGATATAATAGTTTTGCATATTATATCGCTCTTTAATAAAATATTGTTATTAATTATCGAACGTTATGATTGCATCAAGAATTTAAATCGTCCAATATTTTTAAGTGCAATACCAGTCCCTCTTACGACAGCACGTAACGGATCTTCGGCAATATGTACTGGAAGTTTAGTTTTCGCTTGTATACGACGGTCCAAACCACGCAATAATGCACCACCACCGGTAAGATAGATACCTGTTTGATAAATATCCGCTGATAATTCTGGTGGAGTGATTTCAAGTGCTTTTAAGATTGCCTCTTCAATTTTTGATATGGACTTATCTAGACAATGCGCTATTTCGGTGTAAGAAACAGTAATTTGCTTAGGAACACCTGTCATCAAATCACGGCCTTGAACAGCAAAATCTGCCGGTGGTTCCTGTAACTCAGGAAGAGCCGCGCCGACTTCAATTTTGATTTTTTCAGCCGTACGTTCACCGATCATGATGTTATGTTGTCTTCTGATGTATTGAACGATGTCAGAGTCGAAGTTATCACCAGCAACACGAATGGACTGGTCACATACAATACCCGATAAAGCGATGACAGCAATTTCGGTGGTACCTCCACCGATATCGATAATCATATTACCCATTGGTTCTTCCACATCAATTCCGATTCCGACAGCAGCAGCCATGGGTTCATGAATTAAATAGACTTCTTTGGCGCCTGCAATTTCTGCTGAATCGCGCACAGCTCTTTTCTCTACTTCTGTAATACCGGAAGGAATACAAACAACCATACGTAGGGAAGGGAAAAACCAGCTCTTACCATTGTTTACCAATTTTACCATACCTCTGATCAGGTGCTCAGCTGCCGTAAAATCAGCGATTACTCCATCACGTAAAGGACGTACTGTCTTTATATTGTCGTGTGTTTTACCCTCCATTTGCATGGCCTGGCGACCAATGGCGATCACTTTGTTTGTGGTGCGGTCAAATGCAACAATAGAAGGTTCATCCACTACTACTTTGTCATTATGAATTATTAGGGTATTTGCAGTACCCAAGTCAATCGCAACTTCTTGCGTAAACCAATTAAATAAGCCCATCTGCTAATCCTTAAGCTATTTTAAAATAATATGCAAACCTACACAAAAAAAATTAATCTTTTTGAGGTTATACATCAAAAAAAACTACATTCTGAAAGTAAATTCTATCTGGAAAAAACTGTCTTTAAATTTAACGAATATAATCTGTAATTCTTACGTCCCAGGTGAAGTTATTTTTAATTGGATGCGGTGTTAAAAAAGAATTAAGCCGGTGTTTTTGAAATCATTGACCGCGAGAAGAAAGAATCCAATCGGGAAAAGGTGGTTTTGACAACTATCTGGAGAGGGTTGTTGTTTCGAAGGGTTTCTACACGCTGTTATTATATGTTTTTAGCGAGTGGATTAAACAGGTAAAATAGGGGTAAAAAACAGCGCCAGTATCGTTTGGGATAATGGCGCTGTCGGGGTATTGAAATAGTTTATATAGACTCCAATAGAAAACTATTGCGCTGTTTCTGCCTGCTGTTCTTCCGGAGTCGGCTCATCATATTTGTGGAAGATTAAACGTACACCACTGTTTTTGGTGAAAAATTTGACCGACCAGTTGACGAATGTGATCAATTTATTTCTGAATCCATAGATGGACATCAAGTGGACAAACATCCAGGTCATCCAGCCAAAGAATCCATTGAAATGGATTTTTCCCATGTCAACGACAGCTTTATTACGACCTACCGTAGCCATGGAGCCTTTGTCAAAATAGTTGAATTTCTCTGTTGGTTGATTGGACATTGTCTGAAGAATGTGTTTTGCAACATATGCCCCCTGCTGTTGCGCTACCGGTGCAACACCTGGTAAGCCGCGAGGAAGGTCATCTGTGATAAATGCCGAAACATCACCAATGGCATAAACACCTGGCATATCGATAACACGGCATTGATCGTCTGTCTGTATACGGTTACCACGTTGGATAATCTCCTTTTTGAAACCATTTGGATATTGCCCAGCTACACCTGCTCCCCAGATAACCGTTTTTGTTTCAATGCTTCTGCCATCGGCGAAAGTAATTGAATTGCCATCATATCCTGTTACCTGAACATTCAATAATACTTCTACACCCAAATCTTTGAGGTACTTTTCTGAATCTTTAGAAGATTTTTCAGATAAGTTAGCCAATACTTTTGGAAGTCCTTCAACCAGGTAAACTGACATCTCAGATTTTTTCAATTCTGGATAATCTTTCTCAAGAACATTGTTTTTGATCTCTGCGATTGCCCCCGAAAGTTCTACCCCTGTTGGACCACCCCCAACAATGACAAAATTCAAATTAGCTTTACGATCAGCAGGGTTTTCTATCCGTACCGCTTCTTCAAGGTTCTGTAAAACATAGCTTCGAATATTTAATGCTTCTTGTATGTTTTTCATCGGCAAAGCATATTTTGTGATTTGTTGATTACCGAAGAAGTTCGTCGTAGCACCTGTAGCAACAATTAAATAATCATAGTCAAAATCACCAACATCTGTTCTTACAATCTTAGCTTCGTTGTCTACGCTTTTTACGTCAGCAAGTCTAAAATGAAAGTTGTCTTGGCCTTTGAACATTTTGCGAACAGGGAAGGAGATGGAGTCCGCTGAAAGAGTACCCGTGGCAACTTGGTACATCAATGGTTGAAAAGTATGAAAGTTATTTCTGTCCAGCAACAGAACTTCAACTTCCTTATTTTTAAGCTTTTTAGCAACTTCAATTCCTCCAAATCCAGCACCAATAATGATTACTCTTGGGAATTTTCTATTTGAACTATTGCTTGGCATATTTTTAATAGTTTGTTGTAAAAATTCGGTACAATCGAATTAAGCTGCAAATATCTTAAATTTTGACTCAAAAAGCTAAAAAATATTTATTTATTGTGGTGATCTGTTGTGAATTTTATTGTAAAGAGGCTAATTCTTTCAATAATGTATTTTGTACTTATTTGATTTTTAGTTCTTTATGATGGATATCGCTGTCTTAAAAAAAATTGATTAATAATGTTATCATTGTGTATTTTATACACAATGATAACATTATTGTAGTGCGCCTTTTATCTTGATTTTCATACCGTTGTTGCTGTTCTGCAGATAAAGCTGACAGGCAAGGCGGCTTTGATCATCGGCATCCGGAAGTGTGTCCAGCATATCGAGCTCCTGATCACTCGCTGAAGGAAGCGTATCCAGGCCTTCGACAACTTCGACATGACAGGTAGCGCACAGCGCCATGCCTCCACAAGTGGCCAGAATTTCATATTCGGTTGCCTTTAAAATCTCCATGAGTGAAAGATTGATATCGGTAGGAACCTCCAGCGTATTTTCGCTCCCATCACGATCAATAACAGTGACTTGAATTAAATTATCGTCCATGGCTAGAATGTATTTATACCGTTTACAGTGGTGTATTTGAATGTCAATTTTTGATCTGGATAGACAAATTTAAAAGCACTTTGACACATCAGGGCAGCCTCATGGTACCCACAGAGAATGAGTTTCAGTTTGCCCGGATAGGTGTTGATGTCTCCAATAGCATAGATCCGCTCGATATTGGTTGAGTAATCAAACGTATTAACCTCTATCGCATTTTTATCGATATTTAATCCCCAATCTGCGATTGGACCCAGCTTCGGCGTAAGACCATATAAGGGAATGAAATAGTCTGCATCTGTTGCGATAACTTCTTTTTCTTTATTGGTTGTTTCAACATGGGACAAGTAGCCATTGCCATGAATATTGGTCAGATTGTGGGACAATAATAAGTTGATCTTACCCTGTTGGGCCAATTTGAAAACCTTTTCAGCCGAGTCTGGAGCGCCCCTGAAGGAGTCACTTCGGTGGATTAAAGTAACCTGTTGCGCAATATCTGCGAGATGGAAGGTCCAATCGAGCGCGGAATCACCACCACCGGCAATGACAATTTTTTTGTCCCGGTACTTAGCGGGGTCTTTTACCATATAATCGACGCCTTTTCCTTCAAAGAGATGAAGATTTGGAATTTCGGGCTTGCGTGGTTCAAAGCAACCTAAGCCCCCGGCGATGACAATGACCTGTGTATGAACCATCGTATGATCATTGGTTTCTACAATAAAAGAACCATCGTCCTGTTTTGTTATATGTTCCACACGCTCGCCTAAGGTGAATGTGGGGTCAAAGGGTTTAATCTGTTCAAGCTGTTTATCGATCAACTCCTGCGCAGTGATACTTGGATAACCAGGAATGTCGTAGATAGGCTTATGGGGGTAGATCTCCGAAAGTTGACCGCCCACTTGGGGTAATACATCGATCAAATGGCAGCGCATTTTTAAAAGCCCAGCTTCAAAAACTGCGAATAGGCCAACCGGTCCTGCTCCGATGATACAGATATCCGTATTTATCATAGCTATTCTATATTTAAGTTGTTATATATTGTATTCAAAATCCTTGTAAAAGCTTCGAAATCTTCGTCTGCTAGATTTTCCCAGGCCTTCATACGAATCTCCGTAACAATCGGCGTAAGCGATGCTACCTTTAGTTTTCCTTCTTCTGTCAAATGGAGGTAGAGACTCCGACGGTCTGTTTCGTCAGTGATCCGTTCAGCCAGATTTTTTTTAAGAAGGATATCAACGATCCGAGTCAGTGTGGGCTGGTCTTTTCCGCAGCGCTTTGCCAGTTCTTTTTGTGAAAGTTGATCTGTTTCGTACAAAGCCTTTAAAATGGTCCATTGGTCTACAGTAATATCAAATCCTTTCTCGGCAAAAGAAGATTGGGCGAACTGTTTTACTTTCTTGGCTGTTTGGTCCAAGATGAAGGAGTAGCGGTCAAATTTTTCGTTTAGCATACAAATATTTAGTACAACAAATATATTTAAAATATTTAGTGTGACAAGTAATTTGAATGCAATAAAAAAGGGCGTTCATTCGAACGCCCTTTTTTATTTTATCAATATCAGCTATTATGGTCTTACGACTTCAGCTTTTTTAGCAGTATTACCTTCTGCCAAATGTTTTCCTTTACGTAAGTCATATACTGAAGGTGCAGCTAAGATAATAGATGAATATGTACCTACGATAACACCGATTAAGATCGCGAATGAGAATCCACGGATAACTTCACCACCAAAGATAAACAATACAGCAAGAACAAACACGATTGTCAATGATGTGATAATTGTTCTACTTAATGTCGAGTTGATCGCATGGTTTACAACATCACCAAGATCTTCATTATGTGCATTTGGTTTCGATACGAATTCACGTAAACGGTCAAATACAACCACTGTATCATTCACCGAGTAAGCAATTACAGTTAATATCGCTGCCACAAAGTGTTGGTCAATATCAAGTGAGAATGGTACGATACCATCCAAGATAGAGAATAATCCCAATAAAATGATCGCATCGTGAATTGTTGCAATAGCTGCTCCAACTGAATATTCCCATTTATGGAAACGGATCAAGATGTAAGCTGCAACAATAATGATAGAGAAAATTGCTGAGCTAGTTGCTCTAGATTTAATATCGGTAGCGATACTTGGTCCAACTTTTTGAGACGAAAGAATCTCATGTTTATTGGAAGCATCTACTTTCGATAGACCTTGGTTTAATTTGTCCAATACTTCTTTATCAGCAGTGTCCGAAGTTTCTTCAATATGGTAAGTTGTTGTAATACGCAATTGATTGGCTGCACCGAATACTTTTACCTCTGTTGTTTTCTTGAAGATATCATCCAAGTTTGTACGTACAGCTTCTAAGTCCACAGGTTTGTCATAACGAACAGTATAAGTACGTCCACCTTGGAAATCCACACCTAAACTGAATCCTTTTGTGAAAATTGATGCAGCAGAAATTAACACAGCAACGATTGAAATCGCGTAAAAGATTTTACGTTTCTGCACGAATTTGAAGTTTGCGTTATGCAAAGTGTTTGCAGACCAAGGGAAAGAGACTTTGATTTTGAAATCTTTCGCCAACATCCATTCAAAGATAACACGTGTAACTAAGATCGCAGTAAACAATGAAGTAATAATACCCACCATTAACGTTGTTGCGAAACCTAAGATCGGGCCACTACCAAATAAAAATAGGATAATACCAATTAAGAAGGTTGTGATCTGCGAATCCAGGATGGACGGTAACGCATGTTTGTAACCATCGGCAACAGCCTGACGGATCGATTTTCCTAAGCCCAGTTCTTCACGGATACGTTCATAAATCAAAACGTTTGCATCGACAGCAGTACCCATTGTCAATACGATACCGGCAATACCAGGTAGGGTCAGTACAGCATTTAAGGATGCCAATACCCCCATAATGATAAATACGTTTAACAATACCGCGATGTTTGCTACGATACCCGCAGTATTGTAGTAAGCGATCATAAAGATCATGACCACGATAATACCGATAACAGCAGAATTTACACCGGCATCGATGGCAGCCTGACCCAAAGTAGGACCCACAACAGCTTCCTCAACGATTTTAGCAGTTGTAGGAAGACGACCTGCCTTCAATACGTTCGCCAAATCTTTGGTATCTTCTACCGTAAAGGATCCAGAGATTGATGAGCTACCATTTGGAATTTCACCGTTTACAGAAGGAGCCGAATAAACTACATTATCAAGAACGATAGCAATTGCATCTCTGTTTTGAGCTGCTTTTGCTGTGATTTTCTTCCATTCACGTGCACCTTCGCTGTTCATTTGCATGCCAACTACAGGCTGATTTTTTTGATCGAAATCCTCTTTTGCGTCAGTGATTACATCACCCGTCAATACAGCACCATTGTCTTGTCCAGATCCTTTGATTGCGTATAAAGATAGTTGCTCAGGTGTTTTTTGCTCTGGTTTAACAGACCATAAAAGCTTTAAGTTTCCAGGAAGGATTGATTTCACCTCAGGACGTTGCAAGTAAGCATTTACTTTTGCCGTATCTTTTAATGAAGCAATACCGACCATTGAACCTGGCATAAGTGCCATTTGCTGGTTTTCGCCCATATAAACAGCTGGACGTAAGACTTCAAATAATGGATTTTTCTGACCTAGATTTACAGCAGCACTGTCTTTCTTAGCATCTTTTTTACCACCGGTTAGATTAGACAATAAATCATCTGATTTTTTGCTTGTATCTGCAGCGGCATTTGTCGTAGCTGCTGGAGCAGCTTTTAACGTTGATGCTAAAGTTTTGTCGATATTTTCCAGTATTGGATAAACTTCCTGGTTTGTATATGTTTCGTAGAATTCCAATTTAGCCGAACCTTGTAATAGATTACGAACACGGCTTTCATCTTTCACACCAGGTAATTCGATCAAAATACGGTTTGTACCTTGTTGAATTTGAATGTTTGGAGATGCAACGCCAAATTTATCGATACGTGTACGAAGTACTTTGTAGGAATTTTGGATGGCATTGTCTGCTTCTTTTTGAAGGAATGATTCAACTTTGGAGTCTGAATCACCAGGTTTAATTAGAGCAGCGTTATCTTTTGTTGAAAAGAATGTGGAAAGCGGAGTTGTCGCACCGATGGATTTGTACTCTTCCATAAATAAAGCAACGACTGTTTTTGCACTCGTTTTGCTTTTTGCTACTGCTTGCTCCAACGCTTTGTTGAATTTCTCATCTTTTGGATTGTTCGCCAAATTGCGGATCAATTCGTCCAATGAGATTTCCATGGTCACGTTCATACCACCTTTCAAATCCAATCCCAAAGCGAGTTCATTTGCTTTGGCTTCCCGATAGGTGTATTTTGCAAAACCTAAATTGTACACTACTTCACCGGCCATTGAGTCGAGGTAGCTTTTCTCTTTCGCCAAGTCTCCTTTGGCAAAATTCTCAGCATCTCGCTCCACATTGCGGGTCACCCAAGTAAATGATAGGGAGTATAGACACGCTAATGACACCACTATCACTAAAAGTTTAATCAGCCCTTTACCTTGCATCGTCTGTTATAATTGTATTAATTTTAATGTTAAATACTGTTTATGTAATTGATAATTAGTTCTCGTTTAATCACATTTTACCAAGAATGGCAAAGGTATAAAATTTTTGTAGAATGAAAAGTTTTATTTACGCCAATCAGGTCAACGGCATAAAAATAGGAGAATTGAAGAAAAAAAGAAATATTAATTGATTTTAATTTATAAAAAAGGCCCTGCTCAAAAAGAGAAGGGCCTTCTATTACTGTTTAGTTGCTTTATTATTTCAATGTGTATTTGATACCAAACGAGAATGTTGAAGCATCAAAATCACTGTTGTGGTTCAATCTCCAGTCGGGTTTCCAATCTGCGTGGAACGCAATCGGAGCAACTGGAATTTTAAATTCCAAACCTAATTGAGGACGCAACGCAACGTTTGTAATGTTATCACCTACGTCAATAAACGTCAATTGTGCACCAACACCTGCATACCATCCCAAACCATTAACGCCTTGGAAAGGTCTTGCATATTGGTAATCCGCACCAACAGCAACAACATGGTCGTCAAACATCACTTGTGCTTGCCCCATGTTGGCACCACCGAAAGATTGCTTATATTGAACACCCCATAAGTCAGTTGTTGTACCATCGAATACAACACCTATCGCTGATCTAAATGGAGACTGAGCTTTCGCTTCCTGTGCGCCAAATGCTAATGCTGCGACGGCAGCTAATGAGAGTAATGTCTTTTTCATAATTATCTTATCTTTATATTTTCATTAATTAAAATAACTTTTCGTGTTACCAAAAGCAAATAGCCTGCCAAAAAATGATAAAGGCTGGGACGTACCCGAAGGGAATGCTTAATTCATAACGTTTCTAATTTGTCTTCCGATTGTAATTTGTATCTTTTATTTTTTATTATTGCTTATTTTTCTTAAATTTGCCTGGCAAATAGAAAACCCAATACATATTTGCCATGCAATTAGATCCACAAAAATTCGTAGCAGAAGGTCTCACTTACGACGACGTCTTATTAATTCCAGCTTATTCTGAAATTTTACCCCGTGACGTTGATACGAGCACTTCGCTAACAAAAAAAATCAAATTAAATATTCCATTGGTTTCTGCAGCAATGGATACGGTAACCGGTGCTGATTTGGCGATTGCGATTGCTCAAGCTGGCGGTATTGGTATGTTACATAAGAACATGACTATTGCAGAACAAGCTGCTGAGGTACGTAAAGTAAAACGTTCAGAGAGCGGTATGATTCAAGATCCAGTAACGTTATTGGCAACAGCAACCGTGGGTGACGCCTTCAATATTATGAAGGAGCACAAAATCGGTGGAATACCTGTTGTGAACGAAAAAGGTCAATTGGTCGGTATTGTAACCAATCGTGATCTTCGTTTCCAAAAAGATATGAGCCGTCCAATCAACGAATTGATGACCAAGGAAAATCTTGTCGTTGCTCCAGAAGGAACGGATTTGGTGAAAGCGGAAGAAATTCTTCAAAACGAAAAAATCGAAAAACTTCCTGTAGTCAATGAAGAAGGTATTTTGAAAGGCTTGATTACTTTTAAAGATATCCAAAAATATAAACATTATCCCAATGCTGCCAAAGATAGCCATGGTCGTTTATTGGTTGGTGCAGCAGTAGGCGTTACACCAGATACTCTTGACCGCGTTGAGGCTTTGGTGAAAGCAGGTGTGGATGTGGTCACCATCGATACGGCACACGGGCATTCTAAAGGTGTAATCGATAAGTTGAAATTGGTGAAATCGCAGTTCCCTGAGCTACAGGTAATCGTTGGAAATATTGCGACCGGTGCAGCAGCAACAGCTTTGGCTGAAGCAGGTGCAGATGCCGTAAAAGTAGGTATCGGACCGGGCTCAATTTGTACAACCCGTATTATTGCTGGTGTCGGTGTTCCTCAGCTTTATGCTGTATATGAAGTTGCCAAAGCACTTAAAGGAACTGGCGTGCCATTGATCGCAGATGGTGGTATCAAACAAACAGGTGATATTGCAAAAGCAATTGCAGCCGGAGCAAGCACAATTATGGCTGGCTCTTTATTCGCTGGTGTGGAAGAAGCTCCAGGTGAAACAATTATCTATGAGGGACGTAAGTTTAAATCTTACCGCGGTATGGGCTCAATCGAAGCCATGGAAAAAGGATCTAAAGATCGTTATTTCCAAGACGTAGAAGATGATATCAAAAAATTGGTTCCTGAAGGTATTGTTGGGCGTGTTCCTTACAAAGGTACATTGGCTGAGGTCGTTTATCAATATATTGGCGGATTACGCGCTTCTATGGGATACTGTGGTGCTGCAACAATTGAAAAATTACAGGAAGCACAATTTGTCCGTATTACAGGAGCAGGGTTGAGAGAGTCCCATCCACATAATATTTCCATTACGAAGGAAGCACCAAATTATAATAGCAGAGGCTAGATGCTGCTTGGATCATATAAAAACCGATAATCTTGATTATCGGTTTTTTTGTGTAAAAATATTAGCAAGATAGACCCAGTGATCAATAGGAAATTTGTACTTTTATACCCTATTCTCAGGTTTTAAAATTTAAGGAGTTAATTTGGATTATTTAGCGGGTTTAAACCCTTCACAACGAGGAGCCGTAGAGCAAACAGAAGGTCCTGTGATGATTGTTGCGGGAGCTGGTTCAGGAAAAACACGGGTAATTACCTATCGTGTAGCACACTTGATTCGAAAAGGTGTTGATCCATTCAATATCTTGGTATTAACATTTACCAACAAGGCCGCCAAAGAGATGCGCGCACGTATCGTTTCTGTTGTTGGTAGCGAAGCGAAAAATATTTGGATGGGAACATTCCACTCGGTATTTGCAAAAATACTCCGTGTCGAAGCTGAATTGATCGGTTACCCCAGAAACTTTACCATCTACGATACGGACGATACCAAAAGTTTGTTGCGTGCCATTTTAAAGGAAATGAATCTCGATGATAAGCTGTATAATGTCAATCATGTGTATGGACGTATCTCACAGGCAAAAAACAACCTGATCTCACCACAGGAATATAATAAGAATGAAGCCATATTGGCCGAAGATATTTCCAATGGACGTGGTCAATTGGGGCAGATTTATATGACCTATGCACAACGCTGTTATCGTGCTGGAGCAATGGATTTTGATGACCTCTTGTTTAAAACAAATGTCTTGTTAAACAAGCATCCAGAGGTATTGCATAAATATCAGCATCAATTTCGCTATCTGATGGTCGATGAGTACCAGGATACCAACTTCTCTCAATACCTTATTGTCAAACGCCTGGCAGCAGTCAACGAAAATATCTGCGTGGTTGGCGATGATGCACAATCGATCTATGCATTTCGTGGTGCAAATATTCAGAATATCTTGAATTTCCAAAAGGATTATCCAGATGTGAAGATTTTTAAACTGGAGCAGAATTATCGATCGACTAAGATGATCGTGAATGCGGCCAATTCGGTGATAGCCAATAATCAGAATCAATTGGAGAAAAATGTTTTCTCGGATAATGAAGAGGGCGAAAAGATCAAGGTTTCACGTGCTTTCTCTGACAATGAGGAAGGTAAGATCGTTGCTGACCAGATCATCGAAGAGAAATCGTTAAAAGGACTTAATTATAAAGATTTTGCTATTCTGTATCGTACCAACGCCCAATCCAGGGCAATGGAGGAGGCCTTACGCAAAATTAATATCCCCTATAAAATATACGGTGGTACTTCTTTCTATCAACGGAAAGAAATTAAAGATCTGATCGCGTATTTCAGACTCACCTTCAATCCAAATGATGAGGAAGCACTAAAGCGTGTTATCAATTATCCACGTAGAGGGATAGGGGATACGACGATAGAGAAGATCATGATTGCTGCAGATCAGAATCAATACCGTATATGGGATGTTGTTGCAAATGCAGCCCAGTTTCTAGACGGACGTAGTGCAACTTCTGTCGGTGGTTTTGCACAGATGATACAGAGTTTTCAGGCTCTTGCCAAAAACAATAACGCATTTGATACGGCAATGCATATTGCGCAGCACTGTGGTATTCTGAAAGAATTGTATGAAGACAAATCGGTAGAGGGGTTGGCGCGTTACGAAAATATCCAGGAACTCCTCAATGGTATCAAGGAATTTTCGGAACGGGAAGATATCGAAGAGCGTGGACTTGATGTCTATATGCAGGATATTGCCCTGTTGACAAACGACGATAATGATAAAGATCCAAATGCTGATACCGTATCATTGATGACCATCCACTCTTCCAAAGGATTGGAATTTCCGATTGTTTTCATTGTAGGCTTGGAAGAAAACCTATTTCCTTCCCAGTTGTCGTTGAATTCCAGGTCGGAATTAGAAGAGGAACGAAGACTTTTTTATGTCGCTGTTACGAGAGCTGAAAAAAAATTACTACTTTCGTATGCTACTTCGCGATATCGTTGGGGAACGCTGAATAACTGCGAACCCAGTCGCTTCTTGGATGAATTGAATCCGGCATGTCTTGCATTGGATTTTAAACCACGACAAACTTCTGCCTCAGCCGGAAGTTTTCAAGGCGAACGAATTGCATGGCAACAAAAGGATAGTGATGATACGTTTTCTAAACCTAAGCCTAAGCCCATGGTTAAAACGACATCAATACTGCCGAAAGCCCACAAACCTACTGCGGGTTTTGCTCCTTCAGATACATCAAATCTTCAAGTCGGCATGGAAGTTGAGCATGAACGCTTTGGATTTGGCAAAGTTGTTAATCTCGAAGGAAACAAAGGAGATATAAAAGCAACTATTTTCTTTAAAGAGTTGGGACAGAAACAATTGTTGCTTAAATTTGCAAAACTTAGAATAATTCAATAATAAAATACCAAAACGGCATCTTGATCGTTTTATTAGGTACTTATATTAGCTATATGAACTTTGACTACAACAGCACTAGACCAAAATTGATCCTTGCAGAATATGGTCGCAATGTGCAAAATATGGTAGACTACATCTGTACTTTACCCACAAAGGAAGAAAGAAATAAACATGCGCAGATTGTAATCGACATGATGGGGGTATTGAACCCGCATTTGAGAGACGTGTCTGATTTTAAACATAAACTGTGGGACCACCTACAGATTATCTCAGATTTTAAATTGGATATCGACTCGCCTTATCCAATTGCTACAGCGAAAAGTGTGAAACACGAAGTTGAGCATTTAGGCTATCCGCAGCATTCCATTAGATTCAAGCACTATGGTTTTACCGTAGAGAAAATGATTGAAAAGGCTTTATTGGCTAATGACGAAGCCAAAAGAGAGCAGATGGTGATCGGTATCGCCAATTTTATGAAAATGGCTTACCTGACCTGGAATAAGGATTCTGTTTCGGACGAGTTGATCATCCAGGATCTAAAAGAGTTATCAGGTTACCAATTGACCTTACCAGAAGGTACCGTATTGACTAAACTTGACTTTAAAACACCGCCTCCTGGAAATCGTGTTAAAGGTCCGGCTAATAGTAATTCAGGCGGAAATAATAACAATAGCAATAATAATAACTCCGGTCACCAGTCGAAAGGCGGTGGCAAGCCTCGTATGACAAGTAACAACAACAATACGAAGCGCAATAACTACGGAAGCAATAACAACAGCTACGGAAGGGACAACAATAACAATAGCTACGGAAGGGACAACAATAACAACAATAACAGAAACAGAAAGCCGCAGGGTAATTATAATAACAAACGGGGCTAGTTCTTAAAGATTTTGTTTAAAGAAGCAGGCAATTGCGAAGTGATTAACAGATTTCTTTACAATTGCCTTCTTTTTTTTAAGAGTCGCGCTGTTTTAATAAAAAACAAGGTTCTTTGGACTCCGATCCCTGTATGTTAGACGGAAGGCTAAATATCCCAAGGCTAATACAAGAACCGGGATGGGATACTAAGAAGATATCACTTATATATAAATGAACGCATTTGAAATAATCGGTGGAAAACCGTTAAAGGGAGAGATTATTCCTCAAGGAGCAAAAAATGAGGCCTTACAGATCCTTTCTGCAGTTTTACTGACAGAAGAACCTATGACCATCAGTAATATCCCAGATATTAAGGATGTCAATAAGTTGATCGATCTATTGGCTGCTTTAGGTGTTAAAATTAATCGTATAGATAAGGACACATACGTTTTTGAAGCTAAAGATATAAATATAGACTATTTCCAGTCACCCGAATTTAAAGAAAAAGGCGGTGGATTGCGTGGTTCTATCATGATCGTCGGCCCTTTGTTGGCTCGATTCGGAAAGGCTGCTATTCCGAAACCGGGGGGTGATAAAATCGGACGTAGACGATTGGATACCCACTTTTTGGGCTTTGAAAAATTGGGGGCTAAGTTTGTGTACGACGCAACTACCCATTTTTTTAACGTTGATGCAACGGAGCTAAAAGGAAGTTATATCCTTTTGGACGAAGCTTCTGTAACGGGTACGGCGAATATCGTGATGGCTGCTGTATTGGCAAAAGGGACAACGACAATATACAATGCTGCTTGTGAACCTTATTTACAGCAACTCTGTAAGATGTTGAATCGCATGGGTGCTAAAATATCCGGTATTGGATCTAATTTGTTGACCATTGAAGGCGTAGAGCGTCTGGGGGGAACTTCACACCGCATGTTACCTGATATGATTGAAATAGGCTCTTTCATTGGACTTGCAGCAATGACAGGTTCAGAAATCACCATCAAAGACGTCTGTTTCGAAGAACTTGGTGTTATTCCATCTGTATTTTCTCGCTTAGGTATCAAGTTTGAATTACGAGGTGACGATATTTTTATTCCAGCACAGGAATCTTATGAAATCGATACATTTATCGATGGATCTATCCTGACGATTTCGGATGCACCTTGGCCAGGTTTTACACCCGATTTATTAAGTATAGTACTTGTTGTGGCGACTCAGGCAAAAGGAAACGTATTGATCCACCAAAAAATGTTCGAGAGCCGTTTGTTCTTCGTGGACAAATTGATTGATATGGGGGCTCAGATTATCTTGTGCGACCCACACCGTGCAACCGTTATTGGACTGAATAAATCACACCACCTGAGAGGTATTGAGATGACTTCACCCGATATTCGTGCCGGGGTTTCTTTATTGATTGCAGCGCTATCTGCCAAAGGAAAATCTGTGATCCATAATATCGAACAAATTGAACGTGGCTATCAAGATATCGAAGAACGCTTGCGTAAATTAGGAGCAGATATTAAACGTATCGATGCCGAACCAAAAGGTCATTAATTAAAGCGAATAGCCTATGTGCTAGTGTAAGATAAAAAAGCTCCGGATATAAATTCTGGGGCTTTTTTTGTGATATCTGCGTCAAATAAGGTAAATTTGTCTATACTACATTTAAACAGCTATAGATATGAAAAAATATCTAAAAAAGTACGCCTTAGTTTTCCCATTATTAGGCATAGTACTTCTTTTTCACAATTGTCAATCCTCTACACCTAAAGAGGTTAAGCTACATGAAGAATCAAATACAACAACGGATATCCGCTCTTCTAAACGGATCAATGCCGCGATAATCGTACAAAAAGTTACTTTTCCCAATATGCCTTTTGCTGAACTAATCAGGTTGATGAATCTGACCAAAGATAGTTCACCTGCTGCATTGTGGAAGACAATATCCACGCTACCCCAGGCGGAACAAATGAAGAAAGATAGCTTTGATATTGAAAATCCCTTGCAGCGTATGGAGCTGATGCTTGCCCCTTTACGTAAGATGGAAATTAAATTTGATCAACAACAAGCGAAATCTGATGCTGCGGGCCTGACGTACCGCTTAGAAAATTATGTGAATTATAACAAAGGTTCAGGCGAGGTTTTTCTAGCAAATAGAGAAGATGAGGCTATCCATGTAGGACTGAACTATCCGGAAGGGAAACTTAATGGATTGGCGAAAGTGCAGATACGAATAAATCCCAAAGAGTATATGATAGATAAGACGGGAAAAACAAAAGTAATTGCCGGAATTACCTGTCAGCAGGCTATTTACAATAAAATCGATGCAATGGATAAGACGCTCCCTAAATTTGTCGTTTGGAAGAGTCCACGGATTCCGAAAGGAATCAATTTGCTGCATCCTTATGTGTTTGATGAAAACGAGGGAATTCTTGAAATTGATGCCTATCTCAATGAGGACGAAAATTCCCTATTGCGCTTTACGACCACTGCTGTTGTCGAAAAGCAATTTGAACCCAAAGAATTTGAGGTAACAAAAGCGCAGACTAAGCTTGATGGGGCTAAGGATCAAAACAATATTGAAAAAAATGTACTTGATGTAGTGTTTCATTAGAAAGCAACACATCAAGGAAACATCATAGACAAGAAAACACCATAAAAAAGGAGTTGATCACCTGATCAACTCCTTTTTTATTTGGTCAATATGTAAAAGTTTACATTAAAGGAGCTGGTGCTTCTTCTTCAAATAAAGGAAATTCCTTGATAATGTTGTACCATGTGATAACCTTTTTAATATCCGAAGAATAAACACGTGATTCATCATGGCCAGGAGCTACTTCACGGAAGAAATCTCTTAATGTAGCGCCATCAGATTTTGTATCTGGCAGAGCGATGCCTTTCTCTTTGATTGTTTCAAAAATATTCAATAGACGAATTTCTTCTTCTTCACCATAGATTGTAATATCTTCCAAAGTCGCCATTTTTGTAGAAGATAAACTTACTACAGTTTTAATTTTTGCTTGATCAAGGGTTTCTAAAATAAAACCACCTTTATTTTGTCCAACCAATTTGAACAATCCTGGTTTACCAGTTACGGATACTAATGCTCTTAAATTCATTTTAATACTATTTAAAACTCCAAGAATTAATCTTCGATAACTTCAATTGATAAAATACGGTCACCTTGTCTGATATCGTCAACGATGTCTACGTTTTCGATTACTTTTCCAAAACAAGTATGGTTACGATCTAAGTGAGCAGTGTTGTTACGGCTATGACAGATGAAAAATTGAGAACCACCTGTATTACGTCCTGCATGAGCCATAGACAATACACCTCTATCGTGGTATTGGTTTTCGCCAGTTAGTTCACAGTCAATTTTATAACCTGGGCCACCTGTTCCAGGGATTCCAGCAGCACCTTCACGTGAATTTGGACATCCACCTTGGATAACGAAATCAGGGATCACACGGTGAAATGCTAATCCATCATAATATCCTGATTTAGCAAGTTTGATAAAATTGGCTACTGTATTTGGAGCATCAGCTGTGTAGAACTCCACAGTCATGTCGCCTTTCTCTGTTTTAATAATCGCTTTACTCATATTCAAAAATTTTTATGAAATACAAAGATAACGTTTCAGAGTGAAATGTGAAGTAAATCCCGATTGCCAATTTTTTTTAATTGATAGATTGTGTATTTCTCAGGATATTAAGTAACTGTTTTTTTGTATATTTATGTACGCTAGCCAATTATAATTAACTGCAGATGTCAAATCCATACAAACTAGTCATTCGGGAGTGGGCAGAGGCCGACCGTCCGAGAGAGAAGCTATTGAGCCAGGGGCGTAGGGCGCTTACCGATGCCGAATTATTGGCTATCCTGATCGGTTCTGGTTCCAAAAATGAAAGTGCTGTCGAATTATGCCGACGCATATTGGCTGATGTCAAAAATAACCTGCACACCCTTTCGATGATGGAGGTCTCGGAACTGAGCCTGTATAAAGGGATAGGTGAGGCAAAAGCCATCGCCATTATTGCAGCATTGGAGCTCGCCCGCCGCAAAAACGATCTGCCCGCAGAAGAACGTAAGCTCGTAAATAGCAGCCGCTTCGTTTACAACTTTATGAAACCCATACTTCAGGATCTGCCCCATGAAGAGTTTTGGACCCTTTATCTCAATACAGGGTATAAAATATTAGACAAACAATTGATCGGACGCGGTGGTAATGATTTTACGCCGGTCGATGTCCGGATAATATTACGATCTGCACTTAGCCTTAAAGCACATGCAATTATATTAGTTCATAATCACCCCTCGGGCACCTTGTATCCAAGCAATGCTGACAAAATTCTGACGCAAAAAATTGTTGAAGCCTCTAAAATTATGGATATTAGAGTTGCCGATCATTTAATCTTTACCGATAACGGATATTATAGTTTTAAAGATGAAGGTATAATCGACTAGTTACAGCAATTCTTAGTATGAACAAAAACAGTATTGATAGATTCACAGACAGGGTTGTCGATTACGAGAAATTTAGACCTTGCTATCCAAAAGAGATTATTCAGGTGCTTAGAGAACATATAGGGCTGGATAGAAGGTGGCTGGTTGCCGATATCGGTAGTGGCACAGGGCTATCTACGCAACTTTTTCTCGAAAATGGAAATGACGTTTTTGCCGTTGAACCCAATCGGGAAATGCGTGAATCTCTACTGCATCATTTTAAAACCTATCGGAATTTAATCGCGCTGAATGCCACTGCCGAAAATACATCCATTGAGTCTGGCTGTGTCGATCTTATTTTTGCAGGGCAATCTTTTCATTGGTTTGACCGGGACGCATGTAAAAAGGAGTTCGCTCGCATTCTCACAGAAAATGGACATATTGTGTTGGTCTGGAACCAACGTGATCCCGACGACGCTTTTCAACAGGAGTACGAAGATTTTCTGCTCAGTCATATACCAAGTTATCAATCTGTCAGTCACAAAAATATCAGTGATGATGATCTCAAACAATTTTTTGGATCCCGTTCAATGACCAAGGTAACCTTGCCAAATCAACAGATATTGGACCTTCGGTCGTTTTTGGGAAGAGTACGTTCATCATCCTATTTTCCCAAAGAGCAGGCTGAAAACAAAACACTCTATGACGATCTCCGTACACTTTTCGATAAGTACGCCATCTCTGAGCGTATCGTATTTAAGTATATAACCGAAATTTATATCAGTTAACTAAGAAATAGGAATTTGCAAAGCTTCTTTCGTCGCATTTTTTCTTTTCCAGTCGAAAACTCTTCGTATAGGTGAAGAATGAAAAGGGAAGATTAAGATGAATAACGTTAGGATTACCCCGATAATAAATAGCCCGGAGTAGGCGTCGCGTAAGGATAGCAGCGAGGCTTGGACTTGGACCGATTTCATTATATTTCCTCTTTGTAGCACCAAGCTATTTGTTCGATCGATTATACCAGCAAGATTATTGGCATTAAGGATCTGTAGGTGGTAATACCAATTGGTAATGATGTTTGACCAGACTACAGGTACCAAAAATGAACGTGTAAGAATCAAAAATACTAAGCCAGAGAGGTAATATTTGCTGGGAATATTACCGGCCATATATACGCCTATTCCAATGTAGGAAGTGATCACGCCCATTCCTCTTAATGTCAAAGGGAGATAGAATAATGCCGTGTTTGTTTGTTGGTCGATAATCCTTGCAAAGAAAAAGCAAGATAGGGCATAACATGCCGCAGAGAATGCTAAAATAAACTTGCATTTCTTTGTTATTTTAAAATACACATAAGAAACTACTGCCCCAATAATATAGCCTGGGATAACATAGGTGTTTATTTCAGCAGCCTTTAAGGGGTTTGTGCCGAGCGTAATTCCTAAAAGAGAGCTATATAGCGAAGTGGAGCTATAGAAAATACCAAACAAAAAAATTGTTCCAATGGAGATAGGCAGAATCCGTGTTGAAAAGGCTTCAAAATTTAAGAGTGATTTTCGGATTAGTGCACTTCTATTTATAAAAAGTATAAAAAAACAGAGCGATGCGATTCCCGTTACCAAAATAAACTTGGAATGAAACCAATTTTGTGTCAGGCCGTACGTGCTGAAATAAGCAAAATTCAATAGGGAAATACAAAGTAAAATACTTCCAAACCAGTCATATTGATACAGCGGGACCTTTTTAAAATCTGACGATTTCATAAAGATAATGCAGATTAACAACGCTACCGCCAGTAATATATTTTGAAATAGAAAGACAGTTTCCCAATAGAAATGTGTTGCAAATAGAACAGATACATAGCTTGCCAATGCCGGAATAATCATTGTCATCGGGTAGTAGACCGCATATAATTGATAGCGTTCCCCACGGGGCATGAGGAAAGGGATCATTTCCCCAATGATGGCCATTGTGACGATAATCTTGGCACTCCCGATAAAAAATGTGGCCATGCAGATATTTACACCATTATTAGCATGTTCCAAAATCGTGTTGGAAGCGAGGATAATGAAGATGGAAACGATTAATATCGTCTTTTTGGAAAATAATTTCAATAACCTAAATACCAGCGGTATGGCGCAGACCATTCCCGCATAATAACAATATGTAGCCATACTGAGATCTGCGGTGATACCGGCATATCCATTCATGACATAGGTGTTGATGGACGTTGGGATGCCATTATTGAAGGAAAATAAAATATTGAGTACAAATAGAAAGAATAATTCCCAGCCTGAACTCAACCAATCTCTGAATATACGATCTTTCATGATTATTTAATACGTATGATAGCATTCATACCTACGCGAAGCATGGCGAGATCTTTTGGGGTATTGGATGCTGTAAAATTAATTCTAACCGGAATGCGCTGTTGTACCTTAACAAAGTTCCCCGTAGAATTGTCAACCGGAACAGCGGAATACTTAGACCCTGTTGCTTCGGATATGGCGGCTACTTCACCTTCAAATGTCTTCCCGGCCAATGCATCAATTTCAATGTTGACTTTTGCCCCGAGAGCAATATTTTTTAGTTGACTTTCGGTATAATTTGCGGTAATCCATTTCTGCTCATCACGGACAATATTGACCAATGGCGTGCCGTTTTGTACCAATTGGCCCTCTTCTATTGTCCGCCGTCCCAATACACCGTCGTAAGGTGCAGTGATAACCGTATAGGAAAGGTTTAATTTGGCCAGATCTATCGCTGATTCGGCCTTTAGTAACGCGGCATCATTGACCGACAGCTTCTGTTCAGACTCATGTGTGTTCAGTTTGGATACACGCTCTTGCGCCAAAAGTGCCTTATATTTGGCCAACATGGCCTCGTAATCTGCTTTTACCTGATCGAATTGATATTGCGTTACTGCTTCATCTTTCACTAGACTCTCGTAACGCTTATAATTCAATTCCATATTGTCCAGCCGGGCTTTCATCTCATCAATATTGGCATTTGCTATCGCAGCACTATTATCAGCAATAGCAATTCCAGATCGCGATATTGTTTTACTAGCTTTGGCATCGGCAAGAGTGGCTTGTGCATTTTTTAATAAAATGCTGTACTCCGCATCATCAATAATGACGAGTGTATCGCCTTTGTGTACTTTTTGATGCTCATCGAATCGAATGGTTTTAATATAACCGCTGATGCGCGAATTTATAGGGGTAATATGGGCATCTACTTGGGCGTCGTCTGTATAAACAGATTCGTTGATGTGGAAAAAGACCAAGATACCCCATATAATTGTAATACCAATGACGACTGCAGATAGGATATTGATAATCCATATTTTCCGTCTTCGTTTTATTTCTTTCTCACTTAATGTTAAATTACTCATGATTCATTTTACTAATCTTCTGGTTTTTCCTGGAAAGCAAAGTGATCTATTTTATTGCTTTTCAATAATGGCCGTTAATTTTTCGAGAGTTCCTGTAATTTCCAATACTTTTTTTTCTGATACCTCCTGCAGGATCGCATGGTAGAGGTCTTGCTGAACTGGGTCTAATAATGTCCTATATTCGTCTCCCTTTACAGTTAATTCGATTAAATTATTTCGTCTGTCATTGGGATCGCTGACGCGCCTAACCAGATCCCGTTTGCAAAGGTTATCGATCAGCGGAGTGACACTTGCTTTGTTCTTTTGTATTGCTGTGGCTATATCTTGCTGATTCATTTGTTCCTTTTTCCACAGTGCCGCCAATACTTGCAACATTTCGTAGGTGATATCCAATTGCTGTTCCTTTATTTTCTGGATATAGTATTGTTTTAAGCTCGTTCGTAAAGCAATGATACTATCCACTAAGGGTTTTACTGGATTCATGGATTCGTTTTTCATAGTACAAAGTTAAATATAAAACAGTTAAATATCAAACTAATTTACTTTAGTTAAAAATGTGTTAAAGATGAGTGCTTTAGAGAGAGATGGCATTTTATTTGGGAGTACTTAAACGAAAGGAAAAAAAGATATGTTAGGAGTTGAATTAATCTTCTTTAGACGTTGCTTACTGGCACTGCTGATTTTAGGAGGCGGGATAAGTGTTGTAAGGGCGCAACAAATGCACGCTTTTAATAACTTGGAGACCGATTATCATGCTATGTATCGGTGGGTAGATCCATTTTTTCCATTAAGCCCACAGGGAAATATAATGAATTTGGATGCTGCCTCGCTCGATAAAGAGCCCGAACAGCAGGAGAAAGTGAAAACTTCAACGGTCAAACCGCGTTTTACGGGGAGGGTGAGTGAGCGTGTGTATGAAGGTTCGGAAGTGATCGTTAGCCCAGGGGAATCCGCCAGCAATATAAGTTATAGTTCCTCCAGTTCACCGACCAGGTATCGTGTTGCAATTGATCGTAGGATTAATGAGCACTACCATGGTAAGCCTGTATTTGTAGACGCTAAGGGAGTAAAATATATAATTGATTCGAAATATAGGAAACAGATTGTTGAATAATTCCTTGATTAAGTTAAAATTTTGTTAAAAATATAATTTTAAGAAATTAAACCGAAATATGGCATTTGTATTGTATTTTTATTTACAATTATTTAAATAACAATTGGGTTATGGAAGCAATAAATCGTTTCAAAAAAATCACAGCTGCATTAGCTTTGATCGCTGCATTCGGATTGGGACAATCCTATGCACAAACGGCTCCTAAAAAAATGGAAAAGGAAGCCAAAAAGTCTGAACAAAAAGCAAAAGAAGTAAAGACAAAAGCCAACGAGGCCGAAACGAAAACGAAGGCAGCACCAATGAAAGCTACCGCGAAGAAGGACGCTGCAGTTAAAGAGAAGAAGGAAACAGCAGTCAAGGAAAAGTCAACGCAGGCGAAAAAGATGGCTGATACAAAAACAGCGCCACCAGCACCAGTGGAAGCGAAGGAAAAAGCAGTGAAAAAGGAAACTGCCAAAACGCAAAAACAGGTTGCCGCTGTTAAAAAAGATGCCGTAGCTACTGCTGATAAAGCTACAAGTGAGAAATACAACGGCCATACGGTCTATGTAGGTCCAAAAGGAGGTAAATATTATATCAATGGAAATGGAAACAAAACCTACATTTCTGACAAAAAATAAATAGCAGCTGAAGACGAATTATTAGAGGAGAAAGGACATCATTTGATGTCCTTTTTTTATTTTAAAGATTTACCGAAGCAGATCCAATAAATAGGTTTTATCTAGGTAAAAGGCATTTAAACTTCCACCTTCATCCAGAATACTGCTGCTAATCTCCTTTTTATGCTGCTGTAGGGTTTGAATTTTATCTTCAACTGTATTCGGACTGATTAACCGAACTGCCGTAACAGCGTTTTGTTGTCCCATGCGATAGATCCTGTCGATCGCCTGTTGCTCAACAGCAGGATTCCACCAGGGATCTACTAGGTACACTACATCGGCTGCGGTAAGATTAAGCCCCGTACCACCCGCTTTTAGACTAACAAGAAAAACGGGGATATCCTTGTCGGATTGAAAATTACTAACCAACTGACCTCGATTTTTGGATTGACCCGTGAGCATCAACGCGCGAATACCCTGTTTATCCAAAGCCTCTTTAATCAGGTTGAGCATACTGACAAACTGTGAAAACACGATCATTTTGTGCTGGTCTTTTTTATGCTGAATCTGCTCGATAAGCATTTCGATTTTGGCAGAGTCTGCAGCGGTAGTCAGATCTTCGTTTTGGAGAAGTTTGCTTGAATTACATATCTGACGCAATTTTGTTAGACCTTTTAGTACATGCATGGGGCTTTTCTTGATTTCATCGCCATCTTTGGCAGAGATAAAATCCCGAAATTCCTTTTCATAAAGATCATAAATTCGCCGTTGGGCAGTTTTCATATCACAGTAAAGGACCAGTTCAGTTTTTGCAGGAAGATCACGTAACACATCCTGCTTCGTTCTCCGGAGAATAAAAGGCTTGATTTTCTCTTTCAGCATTTTTTTTCTTTTGCGGTCATGGAAAGCATCTATAGGAGTTGTATAGACATCTTTGAAATATTTTTTACTTCCTAAAAGACCGGGAACAATAAAGGAAAGCTGCGCATAAAGGTCCATCGTATTATTTTCAATCGGAGTTCCTGTTAAGATAATGCGATTTCTTGATTTTAATAAATTTACCGTTTTGTATCGCTGGGAATCCGGGTTTTTGATTTGCTGCGATTCGTCCAATATGACATAATTGAAGGTTATTTTTTTTAGCGTATTGATATCCGTCAGCAGGTTGTGATAAGAAATTAAAACAAGGTCATATTGTTCAAACTGCATCCCTTTTTCTATTCTATTTGGACCATCTAAAACCAACGTTTGGAAAGATGGAAGAAATTGTTGTATTTCATGCCGCCAATTAAAAATTAAGGTCGTGGGAAGTACAAGTAATGTTGGTGCAGATTGTCCCTTTGCTTTTTGAGTAGCCAAAAAGGCTAATATTTGGATCGTTTTGCCAAGTCCCATGTCATCGGCAAGACAGCCGCCAAAATTAAGCCCATCCAAGAAATGCAGCCATTGTAGTCCTTGTTGCTGATAAGGGCGTAAGTTTCCGACAAAAGTTGGTGGTACCTGGACCTCGGATAGCGAAGAAAAATTAGCGAGCTGCTTTCTCAACGTGCTGAGCTCCGCCAACACGATAGGGTCTAACTCAGCCTGATCAAATAATAGATCGATCTCATTGAATTTGTATTTTGGAATTTCAATGAAATCATCAGCTATCGATTCGGCAGCGTTAAAATAGGCCTCAAATTTATCGAGCCACTGTTGCGGTAAAATGCCCTGGGTGCCATCATCCAAGGTGATGAATTGCGAGCGGTTCCGTACAGCCTTTTCAAGTTTTTTTAGAGAGACACTTTTGGGGCCAAATGTCACCTTTATATTGGCATTGAACCAATTTTGTCCACTGAGGACCTCCACATGAATTTTTCCTTTAAAACGACTTAATTTATTTCCACGTATCGCATTAAATCCAATGATCTGTATACCCTGATGCTGCCACTCCTCAAAAGCATCCAGAAACCAGTTACTGTCCAGAAAGTATTTGCGGTGCAAATAAAAATGCTGAAAGCTTCCCTCATCCATTTGCTCCTGAAAATAGGGATGCTGCTTCAGTAGCAGGGAAATAACTTTTGTTTCAGCTTCACGTTTCCGATCGACCAAAAATTGTGTACCCTTGCTGTCTGTGCCGAATATATTCCGCTTGCTTAAAATAGGAATTTCGACCTCACCATAACGCATGACTGGAATAAGGTTGACAAAATCTTCCGATTCCTCCAGAAACAAAAGGGGCTGCATGTCCTGATAATATAGATTTTCCTTTAACTGTGGCTTGCTTGCTTTTGGAATGTCTTTAAAATTCAACTCCACAGAATGTGCTATCTGTTCCAAAAACAACCTATTGAACTCTTCGAACTTACGTTGATGGATCAACAATTGCTCACCCTTGTTGCCGAATAAACGGATCAACTTGAGGTGAAGCTTATTTTCAATCAAAAAAAGCTGATTTTTGAGGAGAATGAAATGGTCCAGAAGAACAACTAAATCCTGTAAACTGTAGGCGATGGTGTGGATATGAATTTCTCCCTGAATGGCATAAAATGCGTCTTTTTTTGTAATAAAGAGCTTAATATCACCTTTGCTTAGGCTAAATTGTACCGGCGATAAGGTAGAGGCTGTTATATTGTCGGATTTCTCATAGTCATGTAGATAAAAATCGAGGTGTAGCGGATTTTTTGCAATCGCCTTCAGGCTGGAACTGATTTCGATATCCTGTTGCACAGCTTGAGAAAATTGGTAAACAGCTGTGTAAAATTGCATTTCCTCAATCGAGCTGCTTTGCCAGATATGAGACTGACTCTCGCTAGAAGAAATCGGATTTTTTGGTACGCCGGATTTCGTCATCGGCGATTGACAAAGGAGTATTTGTAGATTTTTGTAATACCGGTTGCGCGTTAACACCACAAAATGATGTTGCTTTTTGACAGCCGTCTTGATTTTCGGGACAAGAGATTCCTCCACAAGATCAAAGTCATCGATAGAGGTTAGCTGTTTGTCTTTTAACAGAAACTCCAGCTTCCCCGCTTTGATCTGCGCAGAAAAATAGTTTTCCAAAGAGGATTCATTTTCTAGCCCATATTGAATGGCAACTTTTTTTAGGAGATGCTGATAGCGGATGTGATCAAAAAAAGCCAGCCAGTTTTCCTGAGTAAACAGTTTGCTTAAAACAGCTTTTTGATGCCGGCAGAATGCTGTTTCCGGACAGTTACAAAATACAGCAGTTGTGGGAGCTGTATAGATGATCATGACCTCAAAGTGGGTGTAATTTTCCATTACTTGAAAAGTAGCCTGATTCACCTCCATTTCCATCGCATTGACCTGAAAATGGGCCAATGTCAGGTCCATCCAAGGAAAATAAGAATAACGGTTTACCCTTCTGAAGTCGATATTGGTCAATATGTGCTGATGGAATTCCATGTTACTAGCTTAAAAATTAAAACTCATTCCGCCA
Source organism: Sphingobacterium sp. (assembly GCA_031286695.1). Lineage (GTDB taxonomy): Bacteria > Bacteroidota > Bacteroidia > Sphingobacteriales > Sphingobacteriaceae > Sphingobacterium. The sequence goes on from JAITTY010000007.1 coordinate 78,424, forward strand.
TAATAATTACGTAAAGGGGCAGGATTGAAATATCGGCCTCCAAAAGCATTGATGTCGTTTCCAAGACTATATTTTTCATTGAGTAGATTGTCGGCCCCAACAAAAAATCTGATTTTATGCCGTGAACAGACAGATTTGCTCCAGGATAATTTGCCTTGTAAAAGATGATACCGTTTGGCATAAACAGTGTTTGCGTCGTCCAGTGGTATTGCTGCTGTTAAATTGGAAAGAAGATCCAACTGGAATTCATACGGGAAAAGTATATTCAACGAATTTACCCATACCGTTTTAGGAACTGCAGGAAGTTTGTTGTCCTTATAGTTTTTGTCGCCTACCTGATAGGTTTTGAAACGATAGTCATTGAAGGAAAAATTACTGGCGAGTTGTAAGCTCCGAACAATACCGCTTGTTTGGGCTGTAATCAAATAAGTTAATATTGATGCTTCCACTCCCTTTTGGTTTATTTTACCTGCATTTTGAAAATATTCAGCTCCTGTATCTCGTACCTGTCGGATGATGGCATTGTTCATTTGATACGTGTAGGCCGCTGCATCTAAAATAATCCGGCGATTCCACAAATGCCAACGAAGCCCAAATTCATGGTTTGTACCTGTTTCTGGTTTCAGCATCGTATTAATTGTATTGTCTGACGAGCGGACTTCAGCAACAGTTGGTGCAGAGAAACCTTTAGAAATCGATGCTCTAAGTGCAAGCATTGGACTGATCAAATAGGATAGTGCTGCCCGTGGCATCCATGTACTCCCGAAATCAATATGTTCTTTGTTTTCTTGTGCGACAGGATAACGTTGCTGGTAGCCAATTTTATTCTCATTTAATCCGAGCGACAGCTCTACCTGGAGCCGTTCTAGCCACTCCAGTTGGGTGCGTGCAAAAAATGATTGCTGACTGTTTTCCAATTTGTCCTTGGCCTGAGGATCGGTAGCGATTCCTTTATCATTGTCATAATTATCGATAGCATACCAGCCTTTTTGAGCCTCTAAGCCCACTTGAACTTCGTATTTTAAATCTTGGCTCAGCAGATCTGCATAAGATAAATACAGACGCGTTCCTAGGTTCTTTTCATCTCTTTTTTCATAATTGGTGATGAAGGGATTTTTGATCTGATTAGATGAACCAAATACATTGGCGTATAAGGTCATCTTAGAACTGAGATGCGTCTGGTTGCTCAGTCCACCAAAGAATGTTTTATCGTAGATTGCTGCTTTTTGTTCAGCAGCACCAGGATTTGGTCCGCCCTTAGGCCGGGCCTGCCTGCGGTCGCTCTCCATTTGTGCTGCGGTGAGTCCTCCCGGAGTTTGGTAACCGAGATCCGAATAGAACCCTGTGAATTTTAATTCGGATGTTTTTGCATATTGCCAATTGTAATTGAGCTGGATATTCTTTTTATTTAAGGCTGAATTCTGGCGATAACCGTCACTTCTCGTCCAACTCTGATTGATGGCAAGTTGTTGAGTCGTGCTGACGGGCAAGATTGCATTGAGCTGTTCTTGGAAAAGACCGTAGGAACCTCCCGTTAATTGGAGGTTGACTCCAGGTTGGGCAGATCGATCAAATCCTTTACTATAAAAGGAAAGCACTCCGCCTGAATTGGCCCCATAGATCGATCCATCTGGGCCTTTCAATATATTAATTTGCTCTATTGCGTAGGGATCGATCAAGTTAAGGTAGGTGTTCCCGCCTGCGTCAGTAAGCGGAAAGTCGTCCAAATAGATTTTGACATTGCGAACGCCAAAAGGTGAGCGGATCATACTTCCACGGAGTGCAAGCCGGTAACTTCCAGGAGAACGCTCTTCCATGCGTAACCCCGGTACCCTGTTCATTGCTGAAACCAAGGAGGGCGATTGTTGGGATTGGATCGCTTGGCCGCTTAATACAGCCGCAGAAGATGTCAATCGCAAGAGCGGTTGTTTATTGAAGTAGGCTTTAACTTCGACTTGTTCTAGCCGATTAGTCGTAGTATCCACTTCCTGCGCATATAATTTGCTACATAAACCAAGGGTAGCAAGTAGGTAATATCTTTTCATCATTAGGGTTTGGTCGGCTTAGTCTGCAAATTCCTGACTGAAATAAATTTCAAAAATCTGCTTTTTCTTATCGTATTTTAAGCATTGAAAATTCGCATATACGGAACTGGTCGGTACACAAAGACTGTTGGCCATGGCATCTTTTGAGACGTTTTTGTTCAGACAGCCCTGCTGCAAATCAAAGTTTTTGTTCGTAGAAATATTGGTCACCTCAAAGGAATTATCGTCAATCAGGTAGTTTGAATTGTTTAAACGGATATAATCCTCTTGATAAATCAGTTCGGAAGCAACGAGATAATCGAGCGATCCAAAGCTGGAGTAACAGTCCGTGTTTTGAAGCGTATTGACAACTTTTAATTCGTTGTATAATGTTTTGAAATTATTGTTTTTCTGATCAAAGAGTACGATTTCAATGCGATGATTATCTTTGTTGTACACGATATAGCCAAGGTCATCGGCACCATTTTCAAAGATATTTCCTTTGCTGATCGCTAAAACAGCCAAGTTAGGATGCCTAAGAAAATAATCCTTCTGGTCTGCACTTAGTGTTGTCGTTAACTTCTGATGAAGTTTATCGAAGAGACCGGCATCATTCATTTTCATTAACTGCTGCGCTTGTTCCTTTATTCTGTCTGCAAAACGCGGACTATCGTAGCTCGACGTATCCGGAGGGAGTAGTGAGGGGGCAGGAAGGGCTACTTGTTCTTTCTTTTGGTCTTCGCTTTTCGTTGTTGCTGTTGGAGTTGTTGGCGTCTTTGTCTGATGACAGGAAACAAGACCTGATAATAATACAATGTATAGAAAAAAGGTTTTTAAATTCATGATGAAATATCGTCAATGTCTATTCAGTCACTCTTCGTGAATAGAAAGAGCAACAACATCGGCTAATTTAGTTATTTTATGGCAAACAAAGCTGTCGCAACCTGGAATTAGAAAGCTTCATTCAGCCCCAAAAAGAAACCACGGGAACCATATTTTCCAAAGGCATAGTCCAAACATAGATTTGTGCGTGTTGCTTTGTTAAAGAGTACCCTTAATCCGGCACCACCACCTGGTTGCCACCTTTCAAAAAGTTTGGTGCCCAGTTCGTCGCTGGCAGTCTGTAGATTAAAAAAAGCAGCTCCGCTCAAAAAGCGATTCTTTAAAATTGGGAAGCGGTATTCTGTTTCGGCATAACCGAAAGAAATTCCTTTAAAATAACCAATGGTATAACCGCGGCCGCTTCTGACGGCTACGTCCCTTCCCGTTCCTGGAAGATCAAAATAGGGAAGTGTACCGTCAAGTTTATAGGAACCCCAATACCAGAAGGCGAGTACATGAGCCGGGTCGGACTGAGATAGACTAAAGTACTTTCGAAAGTCGGTGGTAAGCTGTACTGCGCTTTTGCTACTCCCTAGCAAAGTGGTGTTCCATCGCACACCGATATCCGAATAGATTCCCTTGTAAGGCCTGTTAGGATTGTCTCGGGTCATATACTGCATATTGAGCAATAGGCCATTGGAATTGTAACTGTCGGGCTCGAAGCCATGTTTTTCGGTGTAGATGGTATTGGGCGTAACGTTGCCATTAGGGCCACTGCTGGTTATTTTGCGTCTTAAGTCGAACGCCAGTCCGGCTCCAACAAATAGCCCATCAGCGATACGTTTGTAGACTTTTTCGTTAAATGTAAAGGCATTGTACTTGGCGCCATACTTTTTATGCTCAGGATTTGCAAGTATCTCTTCATCTGCATTGGTCCATTTTCCATGGGGAGTCATGCCCAAGCCCGCGTCTAAAGCAACCATCTTGACGAGTGCAAAAGCACCCTGAAAATTCAGCTTGTTGTTTGGCGTAAATACATTGTGGCTGATATAGAAAACCATAATATTTTTTGTCGTAATCGAGGCGGATGTCGCAGCGATCGACATGGTAGTCGTTTTCGGGTCACCCAAAACTTTCCCCGCGACTGCCTTGATTCCAATCTGGCCACCAATGGTTGGGTTGTAGGCAATATTGGGCATCAAGGTGATGGGGGAACGTTTACTTGCGTGTTCCTTTTTTCGTTTGGGATGTATTATTCTTCCGATGAGATCGGATATATCATATTGACTGGCCAAGGCAGAGTCACGCTGATGTTTATACTGTGCAACAGAGTCTGTTTTTGCATCGGTTTGGGCAGCAAGTAGCGTAGGGATTGAAATTAAAAGCATTCCTAAAAAAGCATATCGGAAGAAATCGTTATAACGTAAAAGTCGATGCATACATTCGGGCTTATCTTAAAACTAAACGTAAAAAAAAATAAAATGTTTTCTCAGGCACTCGGAGCCTGCCTTTTTTGATCTTTGAACAAATGCAAATCCAGTATTGTGTTGAAGAAGTTTATTTTTCTTGCGAAGCTGGAGAATTAAACTTGCAAATCACAGCAAATTTATCTTAGTTTGATTATTTAAACTAGGATATGATAGGACGCACTATATTGAATTACGGATTGACGTTGCTTTTATTGACAGGGGCTGCTCATGCACAAGAATTGTATACCCCAAGGAATATTCAGCAAGCGATCGCAAAGGGGACCCGTACCACAACGGGCATACCGGGTAAAAACTATTGGCAGAATTTTGGGAAGTATGATGTGCGGGTGCAATTGGATCCGGCCACAAAGATGGTGAGCGGAACAGAAACTATTCTGTACACAAACCATAGTCCCGATACATTGAATCGCTTGGCTATCCGATTTGTCAACAATGTGCACAAACCCAATGCGGTACGTGCGGCATACGCTTCGGACGATTACCTGACTTCGGGTCTAAAGATTAAATCGTTTAAACTGAATGGTCAAGTTTACGACGTAAATAGTAAGGACTGGGGAACAGTGAAGTTAGGCGATTTTGGGCAGAAAATCCTTCCAGGAAGTACTGCAACATTGGACATTAGCTGGGAATACCCTTTATCTGTAGAAAGTGACCGTGAAGGACTGCTGAATGCGTCTACCTTTTATTGTGCTTACGCTTATCCGCGTGTGTCTGTATACGACGATTACAATGGCTGGGATCTTTTGGAACATAATGGCCGGCAAGAATTCTATAATGGTTTCAACGATTATCAATTTGAGATATCCGTTCCGAAGAACTTTGTTGTCTGGGCGACAGGTGAATTGACAAATGCAGCTGATGTACTTCAGAAGCCTATTTTGGACCGTTTCGAGAAATCAAAAGTTAGCGATACCCCAATACATATTGCGACAGATGCCGAAATGAAAACGGGGAAAGTGACAGCACAAGAAGCTTGGAATACCTGGAAATTCAAAGCAAGCTACGTACCTGATTTTTGTTTCAGTGTGAGTGATAATTATATCTGGGATGGCGGGAGTGTAGATCTGGGAAGCAAGCGCGTGAGTGTCCAATCCAGCTATGTCGCCGGAACGCCAGATTTTGAACAATATATTGGCTGGCAACAATACTGCATTGACTGGTTTTCTAAAAATTGGCCTGGTGTCACCTATCCGTATCCAACCATGACGGCCGTTCAGGGATTTGCAGATATGGAATATCCAATGATGATCAACGATTCGAGTGTCCCAGATAATCTTGTTGATGCACGACAAACGGCAGACCATGAAATTGCACATACCTATTTCCCTTTTTATATGGGTATCAATGAAACCCGATACGGTTATATGGATGAAGGCTGGGCTACTGCATTGGAATTCTGGATTGGAAATGCGGAGATTGGTGCCGAAAAAAACAAAGAGCTTTTTAAGGATGCCCGCGTAAAGCGCTATATTTTTGACCCTTCTACAGAAGAAGATCAACCCTTAATTACCATGACCTCCCAGTTAAGTGGTTTAGGGTACGGCAACAATGCTTACATCAAGGCTGCATTGTCCTATATTGCATTACGGGATTACCTAGGCGATGAACTGTTTAAAAAAGCATTACACCACTATATGGAGTTATGGCATGGAAAGCATCCTACGCCTTGGGACTTCTTTTACAGCATCAATGCCGGAGCTGGACAGAATTTAAACTGGTATTGGAAAAATTGGTATTTCACCAATAATTACATCGACCTTAAAGTGAATGGTTTTAAACAACTTGCCGGTAAAAACACACTTACGATCACCAATGTAGGGGGATTTGCAATTCCGTTTGATGTGTTGATTACCTATGCGGATGGATCGGTGGAGACAAAACATCAAACTCCGGCAATTTGGCAACACAATGAAAAACAGGCTAGCGTGACTTGGAGTTCGACCAAAAAGGTGAAAAATATTACTTTGGACGGTGGTATTTTTATGGATTACACATCCAAAGACAACAGCTGGAACGTTGTAAAATAATCCGATTGATCGTGTCAGCCTTTATGTTCTGAAAAGGTTGACACGATTGATGACTGAATTCTGTTGTAGTCTGCGGATAAATAGCCACGACTACAGCTGATCGATGCTTCGAAATGTCAGATTAATTCGTGCGCTAAAAGCCTTTTTTGTTGGTGGAAGCCGATGCAGCCAATACGTTTGTGTAAAACCTTTCATCACCAATAAACTTCCATGACCCAAGATGAGGTCTATTTTTTCTTTGCTCGTTTTGTGTTTAAAGGCAAACTTTCGTTCAGCACCAAAGCTTAAAGAAGCAATTGCTCCATTTTTTTTGAGGTCTTTTTCACCGTCACTGTGCCAGGCCATTCCCTCGTCACCATTGTGATAAAGATTCAACAGGCAGGAATTATAAGTTTCCTGTGTTTGTTCTTCGGCAATCTTTTTCAGCTCAAGAAGTTCCTTTGTCCAGGGAAGCGCCCTTTTAGTGGTGTTGGAATAGCTATATTCGAAAGCTTGGTCGCCATACCAGGCCACTTTTCGTTTGGTGACGATTTCATTTCCAAAAATAATAGCACGGTCATTTACCCATTCGATCGAGTCCATGAGGATGTCAAAATAGTGGTTTGCTTTCTGCGGAGGTAGTATTTTACCATAATAATTGACAGTCCCATCGTAAGGGAGTAGATTTCTATTGCCATCGAAGAGATTGTCGAAAAGTTCCATGTTATCGTATTGTATGTGTTTACTAAATAGCGGTATGCAAAGTCTCCCATCCGATCATCGCTGTTTTCCGCATCGGATCCCATCGGTAGCCACCAAATATTCCGCTGTTTTGTATCACACGATGACAGGGGATAAGGTATGCAATCGGATTGCTTCCGACAGCTGTGCCGACAGCGCGGGAGGCCTTGGGGTTTCCAATTTGAGAAGCGATAGCACCGTAGGTGCTTAAGTTGCCCATAGGGATTTTTAATAAGGCTTCCCAGACTTTCAGTTGAAAATCAGTGCCTTTTAAATGCAATTTTACCTGACGTATATCTTTGTCTTGGGGATTTAATGCTTTGAGTGCATTCTCGTGCATGCTATTTCCCTGTTGTAGATATGTTGCGTTCGGAAATCGTTGCTGCAGGGAGTCAAGAGCTGTTAAATCGTCATCGACATAGGCAATATGACAAATACCTTTTGGGGTGGATGCAATTAGCATTCTACCGAATAAGCTCTGATAATATGCGTAGGAAATCAATAGATTGGAGCCTTCATTTTTATATTCAGCGGGAGTCATTCCCTCAATATTGATAAATAGCTCATGAAGTCTACTGCTGCTGGAAAGGCCAAGCTGAAATGTTGTTTCAGCAATGTTATTGTCTCTGAGCAATGATTTTGCATGATTTATACTCACATACTGTAAGAATTTCTTAGGGCTTGTACCTGCCCATGCGGTAAACATGCGTTGAAAATGAGCTTCACTCATGTAAACATGAGAAGCGATCTGACCCAATGTAGGCTGCGTCTTAAAGTTTTCCTGTAAGAAATGTATGGCCTTGGCGATACGTTGAAAATCTACTTCTTGTTGAATAGTCATGATTGTTCATTTAATTTATACAAAGTTGCTAATAAGAAGAAGTCTTTAAAATCCGATTTATGCTAAATTAAATGTGCGACTAAGAAGATTTGTCCGAATGACCCAGGGACTTTTCCGGTGCAACTAAATCACGGATCAGCTGTTTAAGTTCCTTAATCTCTGGAAATCGCCCGGCTCTTTTCCGGTCGAAGATTTCCTGATTCGCTACGCGTATTGTATAGCGGCCTGCAATTTCGCTGGGGACCAGCATAACGCCATGGATCTCATCCGTGAACGAACTCAGCACCTCCTGTGCCATATAGGCGGCGCGCAGCATCCAATTGCATTTTGGACAATATTCAATTTCAATAACGGGTTTTGTTGCCATGAGTCAAGTTAAGGTACATTCTTTTGTTTCAAACAAATTTATTGATCCTGCTGTTGCAATCAAAACCATTTTTGTCATAGAAATTTCGAGATTATTTCCCACTCGGGCGGGTACTGTTTAAAAACAGTCAATGGAATGGGCTGGTCGTGTTGGATATCCCCGATAGGTATGCTGGAGGCTTAACCGATTTTCAAAGAAGTCATCGTCAGCGATCCAGCCACTGAATTGTCGTTGAAGAGAAACAGCTCGTCATTCTTCTCCTGTAGACCTAAGGTATAGATTAAAGGGAGGTAATGTTCAGGCGTTGGAATTGCCAAGTCAAACTCTTTGCCCTGTTTTCTAAAATCTATGAGCGCCTGATGGTTGCCGTTCTGAATGAATTGCTTCATTTTTTCGTTGGCTATAGTAGCCCACTCATACGCATAGCCTGCCGTATCGAGTTTGTCCCAGGCGACCATCCGTAAGTTGTGCACCATATTGCCACTCCCTATAATGAGCACCCCTTTTTTTCTTAGCGTGTTTAATTGCTGTGCAATCTCATAATGGTATGCTGCAGGCTGTGTGTAATCGATGCTCATTTGAATAATAGGAACGTCTGCATTAGGGTATAGATGTTTGACTACAGACCATGATCCATGGTCCAGCCCCCATTTGTCGTCGAGATGAACGTCTGTTTTGCTGACAATACGCTGTGTTTCTAAAGCGAGCGCCGGGCTGCCTGGAGCTGGGTATTGGACATCAAATAATGCCTGAGGAAAGCCGCCAAAGTCATGAATGGTGGCGGGATGCTCCATCGCTGTGACAAATGTTCCACGTGTTTCCCAGTGTGCAGAAACAACAAGAATAGCCTTCGGTTTCTCGAAAGTTTGACCTATTTTTTTGAAGCCCTGCACAAATTCGTTGTCCTCTATGGCATTCATGGGACTTCCATGTCCTAAAAATAAGACCGGAAATTTATCCGTTGCTTCCAGTCCCTCGGAAAATTTATAGAGCGAGTTTGCTTTATGTGTTACTCCAGCTAATGGTAATGTTGCCATAATTTTAATAAAATCCTTTCTACGCATTTGATATGATGTGACTGCGTCAATTTTTATTACAAAGGTAGGGGATGGGCCTGGCTAGGCGGTATCATTATCCTGTCAATCTGTTGTACTATTCGGAAATAAGTTTTTGGATTTCATTTCTAAATTCCGAAGGTGTCGTGCCGGCTTTCTTTTTAAAGACATTGGTAAAGTAGGCTTTATCTTGGTAACCGAGTTCAAAACCAATTTCCGAGATCGTTTTAGTCGTTGTCAACAAGAGGTTTTTTGCTTCAATAAGTTTCCGTGTTTCAATAATTTCGGAAACGCTTTGTTGTAAAATGCTCTGACAAATTAAATTTAAGTTTCGTGCAGACATAAAAAGCTTCTCTGCGTAAAAATTAACGCCTTCGGGACGATGATAATTCTCTTCCAGTATGGAAAGAAAGCTTGTGAAGGTTGTACTCTGATTTTTTAATTGCTGTTGGCTGTCTGGAAATTGTCTTTTCCGTTCAGATTCAATCATGGTAAAGATGGTGCTCAATAGCTGCTTGATAACGGCATAATCTACGCTCGTTTGTAAGCATTCCTGCTGCATCAGTTCACATAAGATCGTCAATCTGCCGAAGCAGTTGGGGCTGGCGAAGGTCAATGTCGCATTTTCATGAAAGTGGGCGTAGAGCTGGAAAGTCGTTTCGGGGATAAATTCACTTTTAAATCGAATGACCCAAAATTCAATGTTATTATTATGCAGAAGAGGTTTGACGCGGTGGGTTTTGCCCTGAGTGACAAAACTTATAAATGGAGCGGTGTAAGTTTTTGTTTTAAAATCGATAAAATGTTCGAGCTTTCCTGCCACACCAATAATCAATTCCTCGAAATCATGTTGATGTATTTCGTTTTTGGATTGTTGTATGCGCAGTGCCTCATCGGCATCAACTTTATAGATTTTGAAAAGTCCGTTCAAAACAAGGAAGATTTTGATTTGCTATTTACGAATATACGGTTTCAATTACATATTGTTTGTCAAAGACTATTTGGCTTTTCATATTGATATTTTGCTTGTTTCAGCGGTAGTTTTGACAAAAGGGGAGGCCTGTTGTTACTCCGCTTAGGCTCAAATTGTATACTGATTGGTAATTAATACCAATATAACACCGTTTTAACAGGGGGTTTATAGGGGTTGTACCCCTGCTAACCCCCTGTTAACCCCCTGTTATCCCCCTGTAATACCCCTATTAATTATTAACAAAAGTTGAACGAAATTGGTAATAGATCCAGTGCGAAGCCTGTCTCTATACTATATATGATGACCTGGGTTCTTTGAATGGCCCAATCTGGCAGCTGGATCAGCCATTTTTCGCCTCCCTCTGCACCTCCCGCTACCAAAAACCAAAAATAATCTCGCACCGTTACAGGCAGTTAAAGGGAAAATGAAATAAATAAGAACAAAAGGCTTGGAAGTTTGTTAGTAAACTCCCTATCTTTGCACCACTCCGCAAGGGAGGAACGGTTACTTCGAAAGAAGAAATCATGAAAAAAGAAGGGTTTAAGCGAGCCTGGCAGGATTTAAAATCCCGCTTAGTTTATTTTAAACGCGGAAATCGAAAAAAAGAGAAAAGAAAAAAAACTTGAAAAAGTTTTTGGAAGTTCAGAAAAGATTTCTACCTTTGCAGTCCCAACGGAAACGGAGGGAAAACAAAAAAGATAAAGACGGCGCAATGCCATCGGAATATAGCGGATACGGAAGTTGAAGCGGCAAAAGTTCTTTAAGAAAACACAATCATGTAAGCGTGACGAGTAGACAGACGAAAGTCGAAAGTCATGAACAAATTCAAG
>JAITTY010000010.1 GCA_031286695.1 Sphingobacterium sp.
TTCGTAACTGGGCTATTATCCTAAATCAGTTCTTAACTTTATTTGAAAAAAGAGTCCAGTTATAAGGAACATAACTGAACTCCGTATTTTTTATTTACACACTTGATGGGACAGTCCCAGTTTAGTTTAAAGGCCAGGTCGCGAGATCTGGCTTTTTTACGTCAAAAGGGCCTGATTCTCATCAGACCCTTTCTCTCAGTGTTTAGTTGTACATTAATTTTTATGTTTCCTAACAGTTCTTCTTTTTGTTTCGTCATCCAATGTTTTAAAAAACAATTGAATTTCCACGGTGTACGTCAATGAAACATTGGTGTTGCTAGCTATAATATCGATTTCAAATTTGTGTTGTTCAAACCTTTGTCTTTAAAAAAAGCTTCGAATGGTATCCCATTAATTTTCTTTGTTTTATACCAAATGTTCAGTTTTCTATTGAGCTGTTTATCGGGCATATAATTTAACTTGGCTTTTTTAAAATAGTCCAAAAAATTACCGTTTAATATTCCATTGTCCCAATAGAACTCAAAATCTCCAATTCCTTCTACTGCATACCAGTCACTACCTTTATTTAAACCGGCACTTTTTGTAAAAGGAATGTAGGGTTCATTTGTCCAAAATCTATCTATCACTATAGTTCGGCCTTGATTATTTAAATTTATGGTAGTATCTTTTATTATTCCCCCTTTTAGCGTATTTAACCTTCCAGTAGAGAGATAATATTGTTTTGAAAAATTCTTACTCTGCGGATATATTCCCGCTGCATTGGTACTATATGGCTCCATATAGCCATTACCAATAAAATAGGATTCAGTTAAGGTCTGGTTGTCAACTAGAAAATATTCATTTTTTCGCTTTATCACGATTTTATAATCCGTTCTTTTCAGGTTGAGTGATAGCGTCTCTAAAAAAATACCTAAAGGTGCATAAGTCGCATAAAATATATCTTTTGCAGAGGTTCGCAACAGGCTATCCAAAGGAATTGTGTTTATATCCTTGTTAGCAATGGCTTTCGAGATATTTTTTAGCTCAAATTTAGACCTTGTCAGCGGCGTTATTGTAACTAAGATATCAACGGGCAAATTTTTCCCTTCACGCTCAAAGCTTATAAAATTCTGAAATACTTTTTGATTTGAATCATCTTCATCTATGCTTTTTTTGAACAAAAAATTATAAATAGTCAAATCTGGAAAATCGGTACTGTCAGATTCGATTTCTGCATATGTTCTTTTGCAGAATAAGTGTCCATTCAATGAATCGGTTAATTTGTCTTGATCAAATACCACATATTTGGTTTGAGCAAAGCAGCTACCAATAAGTTGGAAGGCTGATACGGCTAAGAAAGTAAATAAGATTATTTTGCGCATGATAATTTTTTATTATTTAAAGGTCCAATACACCTTTCGCGTTATGCTCCATTGACTTTTGTAATTTCCTATTTAAATATAGCTCAATTGAAGCGATATTTTGAATGATAACTTTCACCTCCCCATTCCCGCCATTCACCGAGTTTTCCTGATCGTTGGTCTAAAGCCCGTAGGCTAGGGGCGTATTGTGTTGTAGTTTTGAGTCAACAAATAAGAACAGATAAAAAAACTAACACAATAAAATAAAGACATTATGAAAACGCTAGTAAAAACATTCGCAGCAGTAGCCCTAATCGCAGTATCCACTTTCGCTATGGCAGCTGAAGGACCTGGAGCAAAAGCAACAAAAGCAAACGTTAACCTTTCTACTGCAGACTTCGCTTTAGAGCACTATGTGGCGGTCACGACTCAGGGAGAATCAGCAGGAGTAGAGCAGTTATTTGCAGCTGATTTCAACCAAAAGATCCAAGCTTCTAATGCACAAAATCACAGCCGTAGTGCGGTAGTTAAACTATTGAAAAAGCAAAAAGGCGAGAAGCTGAACTGTACAGTAAGCACTGATATCATCGAGGAATCGGCAGACTACATGGTTGCTAAAGTGACCTTAGAATTTGAAAACTTCACCAAGACTGATCTAGTTACTTTGGAGCGTGTGGGCAATGACTGGAAAGTATCCAAATCAATCAATTCGTATAAATAGAATTTTACAACTGGTGGTTTGCTAGTCATAAAAGACAAACCACTAGTGAATCATATGTTTATGAAGGCCACGTCGTGAGATGTGGCTTTTTTAGTTTTGTCCACTTGCTACTAATTGTCAATTGTTTTTTAAATATTTCTATAATTTTCTACAACGATAAGATCAATATCATCATAATCTTTGGCAACCCTGTTAATAGTAGCTTTTACATCGTCCCAAACTAAACCACCCAACCCAGCCCCAATTTTGGGCAGCGCTATTTTTTCGATGCCATTTTGGCGGGCATATACAAGCATTTTGAGAAGAGAATCTTCAATTGCTTTAAGCTCTGCTTTGGTTTTCCAAGTTTTTTGAGTGCCGAGATTGAAAACAGTGCCTACACCATAGTCGTAAGAAAAAACATCCCCAAGAGAGAAATCACCATCTTTACAACGCTTTTTATATTCCCAATACATTTGATTATATTTTTCTTTGAATTGTAAAGCGATTCCTTTCCCCATTGCTCCAGCGCAATTACAACCATGAGCATAATTTTTTACATCCGGTAAATTGAATATATTTCCAAATTCTAGATATTTAACCATTCCCCTTTATGTTTTTAGTTTTTACTCCATTGTATAAGTCATTTTAAGGAATTGTCCTTTTACCATTTCAGAGGCTGAGATTCCCCTTTCCAGATCAACAGCCTAAAGTCCTCGTAATGGTTTCCATCGCCGATGGTGTGTTTATCCCGATGTCCTTTACCCAACAAAAGTTTATGGATCATACCACTACAAGAGGCTGCCCACAATGTAAGGCCGTCATCTGAAGCAGTGATTCCACTTATTGTTGAACCTAAAAAGTGTTGCCAAAGTTTTTTTCCATTTTTATCAATGGCTTTTATATAACCATATGCATCCCCAAGAATATAATAGTCGTCAATTGCTATGCCGACATATACCCGCATGTTGTCATCTATCACGTTGTATTGATCGCTTTCAGCGTATGGTTCAATATTTATACCTTTTAGTTTAACTGTATCTACACCAATCGTTATACCATTATAAAAATGGCAAGAATTGGTAATCAGTTGGGCATCATCATGGGAAAAAAGACAGAAATGAGGATAAGAAGACTGTGGGCCAATATTTCCTAAAGTAGTTCCCTCCGCATCCATAATAGTGTGGTCATAACACTGGTCACCTGCAACAATAAATGTGTTGTCATTAGACAATGTTGCATTTTCCATATCTATATTGGAAGACCAATCCTCATCATTATTTTCATTGAGAGGATGGATAAGCTTTTCGGCATCTTTGTCAATTAAATAGATTCCTTCGGAAGTGACAAGGAGAATTTTTCTGCCATCGTTAAACGGGATCAGCTCGGTGATACCGAATTCGGCGGTTTCTTTAAGTATAAACTCGCCAATCAAGGTACCTTCCCAACCATTATAAGTAGAGATTTTTCCTGGTACCGCTATCGCAAAGATATTGCCGCGTTTGGATTTGCCAATTGCGGTGATATTGTCTTCTAGTTCAAGTAGTTTTTCATTATCCAGTATGTAAGCCTGTCTTTTCTGATAGGATGTGCCGGTCAGAAAAGCAATCTTTTGCTTGTCAATAAAATGAAGCATTTCTATACTTTGCCCTTGTTTTTCCAAGAATGGTATGAATGGTGCGTGCGCAGGAGGAAAACTTTCCCGGAATTGTTCAGTTTTCTGATTTAGATTTGCTGCTCTAAGGAGATTAAGGATTTCATTTGCCAGATGATCTCTATTGTCCTGAGGTTCTTCTCCTTTCCAGTTATCCCAACCATTTTTTTCTCCAAATTCTACCATTTTATTTATTTCAGAGGCATATTGTTCGCCCTTAGCATTCCACTCTTCCCGAATATCAGGTTTATTTTTTTTGAAAAAATTAAACATGCTTATTATTTAAAAATGTTGTATAGAAGTCCAACCATCCAACTTCATATTTAGACAATTGGAATAATGAATATGAGTAAAATTATCTTGAAATGCAACTTGCTTCACCTCTCCATTCCAGCCATTCACCGAGTTTTCCTGATCGTTGGTCTAAAGTCCGTAGGCTAGGGGCCTATTGTGTCGTAGTTTTGAGTCAACAAATAAGAACAGATAAAAAAAACTAACACAATAAAATAAAGACATTATGAAAACTCTAGTAAAAACATTCGCAGCAGCAGCTTTAATCGCCGTATCAACTTTCGCTATGGCCGCTGAAGGACCTGGAGCAAAAGCAACAAAAGCAAACGTTAACCTTTCTTCAGCAGACTTGGCACTCGATCACTATGTGGCAGTCACCACTGAAGGAGAATCAGCAGGCGTAGAGCAATTATTCGCTGAAGATTTCAATCAAAAAATCCAAGCTTCCAATACACAGTCTAACAGCCGTAGTGCGGTAGTTAAACTATTGAAAAAGCAAAAAGGAGAGAAGCTGAATTGCGCAGTAAGCACAGACATCATAGAAGAATCGGCTGACTATATGGTGGCTAAAGTAACCTTGAAATTTGAAAACTTTACCAAAACAGATTTAGTTACCTTGGAGCGTTTGGGTAATGACTGGAAAGTATCCAAATCGATTAATTCGTATAAATAGACTTTTACAACTGGTGGTTTGCCAGTCATAAAAGACAAACCACTAGTGAATCATATGTTTATGAAGGCCACGTCGTGAGATGTGGCTTTTTACTCTAAAAATTTATCAAGCGTCTTTTTAGTTATATTCTCACTTAATGATTTCACAATTTTACCTGTTTCATCTAGCATAATGAAATAAGGTATTTTTTTTGAATGTGTATAATAAGTTTGGATATTTCGATTTTTGGCGCCTCTATTATCAGCGTTTTTTACAAAATTTGAATCCTGTTGCAATTCCTTTGTTGTCAGTTTACTTCGGTCGTCAATAAGGATGGCTTTAAAAACAAATTTACTGCGGATATATTTCATTATGTTATCGTCATTTAGATACATTAGTTCAGCCTCTAGCTTTCTGCTTGTGATATCAGTCCAACCGGAAAAATAGAGAATGACCCTTTTGTTTTGTTCTTTAGCCTTCTGTATCACCTCTGCAAGAGCGCTGTCCTGGTTATCATCCCAAAGTATTTTTTTCTGTGGTTGTGGGGGAGTCATTAGCTTTTGCTGATTTTTAAAAATGGCCCAAGCTTGGTAATAAGTTATCTCACCGATTTTATTTTCCTTCATAAAATTATAAAAGGAATCCAATTCACCTTTGTCGATTGCTGATCTGTCCGTTTCAAAAATATCAATAAATAATAACCTGTCCTTTGACCATTCTTTCAGATTAACCGTACGTGACCTTAATGTTTTGTTGGCAATATGAAATTTCAATATGGTTGGGTATTCAGACGACGCTTTGAATTCTTTTATTTTATTGAATACCTCGCTATACGTAATCTGCTTGTTGGGTTCTTGCATTGAAGGAGCTATCAATGTATTAAATACTCCGGGCAAAGATGTTGCAATTTCTAGTGCGACAGAGTCGAGTCCGCATGCTTTTAGTTTGGAGAAATCTTTGATTAAGCTGTCTAGTTCGGCCGGAGAATAGCTTTTATTCTCAAACTTTTTTTTAAATAGTGAAGTACAATTAATCTGGGCTGTACCATAATTGTACAATAAGAAGTTCGTTAAGACATAAAGAAATAATTTTGACATGGCTTATTTATGATTTAGTCTACTCCGCTTTAATAGCATATTTATTATCTCGAATAGATTTACTTTTAATGAATATACACGTAATACTGTTTAATTCATAATCCGATTCACGCTCTAAATTTCCATGTAATTAGGACTAATGGTTAAATCTGTAAAGTTTTTCCAGAACGAGACAAGGCTGCGGTAACCACTGCGGGAGAATCAGCAGGCGTAGAGCAGTTATTTGCAGCTGATTTCAATCAAAAGATCCAAGCTTCCAATGCACAGTCTAACAGCCGTAGCGAAGTGGTTAAATCCTTGAAAAAGCAAAAAGGAGCAAAGCTAAACTGTACAGTAAGCACAGATATCATCGAGGAATCGGCAGACTATATGATTGCTAAAGTAACGTTGAAATTTGAAAACTTGACCAAGACAGATTTAGTTACCGTGGAGCGTGTGGGCAATGATTGTAAAGTATCTAAATCGATCAATTCGTATAAATAGATCTTAATAACTAGTGCTCCGCGATACTAAGTTATAGGTAGAGCACTAGTGAATCATATGTTTTTATTTAGTTCAGAAGCCACGTCGTGAGATGTGGCTTTTTTGCGTTTTATGCATGCTCATCGCCTAGACTTTTCGGTAGATGTATTCTACCGATTACATTGGATGCTTTTTACTCAAATAGCCCTTGAATGAAGCCTAAGTTTGTGTAAGAATTAACAATAACAGCATTATGGAAAATCAAATACTTTCAAAAAAAGCACGATCCGATCTTACAAGTCGGTAAAAACAGAATTACTTCTAATCGGATAATTAAATATTGCATTAATTGTCTATATTCGAAAACGGCCCATATTCTTATGGCAGTAACTTTATTAACAATCTAAATTTTATTTTATGTGGAGTTTAATTTTATACTTTTTATTCGGTATTGGTCAGCCTGCCAATACAAGTTCATCTGCAAACAGTTCTATAGTCAATGTAACTACGGATGATACTCCTGATGACGGTGATGGTGGGGATAAAGGAAATCCTCGTCCTCCTAAAAAATAATTACTGTTTTAAAACTTGTAATCATTCAATATGTGGAGTTTAATTTTATACTTTTTGTTTGGTATTGGCCAACCTGCCAATATAAGTTCGTCAGGAAACAGTTCCACGGTTAGTGTAACAGCGGACGATAATCCTAATGATGGCGACGGTGGAGACAAAGGAACTCCAATACCGCCTAACAAGTAATATTTATCAGAAAAAATCAATTTTATGTGGAGTTTAATTTTATACTTTTTGTTTGGTATTGGCCAACCTGCCAATATAAATTCGTCAGGAAACAGTTCTACGGTTAATATAACAGCGGACGATAATCCTAATGATGGCGACGGTGGAGACAAAGGAAGTACGAGGCCACCAATTCCTTAAAGAATGAAAAACTAATTCAATATGTGGAGTTTAATTTTATACTTTTTATTCGGTGTTGGTCAACCTGCCAATATAAATTCGTCAGGAAACAGTTCTACAGTTAATGTAACAGCGGACGATAATCCTAATGATGGCGATGGTGGAGATAAGGAAAATCCGATACCGCCTAAGAAGTAATATTTATCAGAAAAAATCAACTAACTATGTGGAGTTTAATTTTATACTTTTTATTCGGTATTGGTCAGTCTGCCAATGCTCAGACACCGACTGTACAGGCAGCGGTTTCATCCGAAGCGGATCAACCAGATGATAATGGGGGTGATACGGGGACGGTTCGTCCTCCAAGAAAGTAAAGTGATTACTAAGGCTATATTTGGAAAAAAATAGCCTTAGTAATTATGTCGATATCATAGGAAGGTGATGTCCCAAGGTAAGGTGTTCAATCTGTTTTTGATTAAGTTTAATGTTTCTAAAATCAGGTAATCAGGAGGAAGCTGGCCAGATTCACAGATGCTAAATTTCGTATTATAAACTTGACTAAAATGGGTATCCCAGTTTTCATTCAATTTATTAAAGAATAAACTGTCAGCAGGATGATATTTTAGCCAGTTATTATTATTTCTAAAGCTTCTTATGTCTCTATTGGCTACGTTTATCAGCATTTTAAAAAAGTCTCCGGACTGAAGGAAATGCTGAAATTTCTCATATTGCAATAAGTGATATAAGTCGTAAACATGTTTGACCTTTTTGCTCAGATTAATAATCGGATCATCTGAGTATGAAAATCGGACAAGGCTCATGATTTTTTCACAGAATGTTCTGAATGGATCCAGTACATTCATCTCAAAAGGGAAAAGCTGATATTGATTAATAGTTGCCTTTTGACCGGTTTCTACTAATGTATCAGCGATAAGGGAATTGAATGAATATTTACTATGAGGGTTGGATTCCCCGAGCCAGCTATAATCTATAGTGACAAGATTATTTTCTGGACAGAAGTTTTCATCATTAGGTTTCCAATAAGAATGAGCAGTTTTACGGTTCATCCCCATTTTTCTCGTTAGACCTTCTATTTGAATTTCAGGTAACTCCTTACATAGGATACTACTTATTCTTTTTAATTTAGATTTTAATCTGCTGTCTGTTTCTCTTTTTTTTCTCGCGACTACAAAATCGATATCTTCCGGAGTTCTTTTTATGAGTTTGAAACATTTTGATAGAGCAATTCCGCCTTTCACTATGATATCTTCACTCAATGAATCCTATTGAATTAAGTATAATATAAATGTTTGCCAGTAATCTTTTTCAACGTAGCTGGGTTGTATATTAAGTAGATTAGAGATGTAATGAATATTTTTTTTAAAATGATAGGGATGTTTGTGTAATTCCATTGGGATACAGATTGGTATTATAAGTAAGTTAATACAACGGTTAAAATTTTTAATTATTGGAGACTGATTAACTTCACCCCCACATTCCCATCATTCACCGAGTTTTCCTGATCGTTAGTCTAAAGCCGGTAGGCTAGAGGCCTATTGTGTTGTAGTTTTGAGTCAACAAATAAGAACAACAAAACTAACACTATAAAAAAAGACATTATGAAAACTTTAGTAAAAACATTCGCAGCAGCAGCTTTAATCGCAGTATCAACTTTCGCTATGGCAGCTGAAGGACCAGGGGCAAAATCAGCAGAAGCAAACGTTAACCTTTCCACAGCAGACTTGGCTTTAGAGCACTACGTTGCGGTAACTACGGAGGGAGAATCAGCAGGAGTAGAGCAGTTATTCGCTGATGATTTTAATCAAAAGATCCAAACTATCAATGCGCAGTCTCATAGCCGTGAAGCGGTCATCAAATCTCTGAAAAAACAAAAAGGCGAAAGTCTGAACTGTACAGTAAGCACCGACATCATAGAAGAATCAGCTGACTATATGGTGGCTAAAGTGACGTTGAAATTTGAAGATTTTACCAAAACAGATTTAGTTACTTTGGAGCGTATGGGCAATGATTGGAAAGTATCCAAATCAATCAATTCGTATAAATAATATCCAATAAATAGTGGTTTGCCAGTCATAAATGGGCAAACCAAACCACTAGTGAATCATATGTTTATTAAGGCCAGGTCGTGAGATGTGGCTTTTTTGTGTTATAACTGGTAAAATATACAATAAATCATACTAAGGTTAAAGGCTGCATGGCAAATTATAGCGCCCCATATAGCTCCTGATTTTACCTTGAAGAAATAAAACAGTCTGCTTACAAAATACATCGAAAAACACCATATGAATGTAGGTATGAAGAGAAGATGCCAACCGTTGAGCAGGTATATTAATCCAAAATGTGCAATGTGGGTTAAGGCAAACGCCGAGCTATCGAGAATTGATGCCCCACGATTTCCGAATCTAGAAACAAAGGTTTCATGAACTATTCCTCTAAAAAAAAGTTCCTCGCCAAACGGGCTGAATAACATTCCTGTGCCAGCCATGATGAAGAACATCTGCCTTTTTGCCTCTATCGTTAAATCTGTGGGAATCTTATAAGAATTTGCGATATATACATACCAGTTTTGATAACTGTCCTGATAAAGGAATTGACCCAAGAAGAATAACAAGTAAGCATATAAACAACCGCTTATAAAAGCTATGGATAACCATTTATAACTTTTAGGTTTGTTCCAACCAATAGCCTTCAGACCCCTTTTATTTAAGAATACGAAAGGAATGGTAAATGATACCAGCATTATTAAACCAATAAAGCGATAATCGGCATATTGGTTGGCATGGAGCACCATAATAAATCTCGGTACACAAATTATTAGAACTAGAAATAAGCCAAACTTCCAATTGAAATTGAGAATACTTTTCCAAAAGTTTCTTAAATAGGGTTGCATAAAAGGTGTAGTTTTAATGGGTTGCTATAAGATAGGAAAAAAAACTTTCTCTTTCACCTCCCCATTCCCGCCATTCACCGAGTTTTCCTGGTCATTAGTCTAAAGCCCATAGGCTAGGGGCCTAATGTGTTGTAGTTTTGAGTCAACAAATAAGAACAACAGAACTAACACAATAAAATAAAGACATTATGAAAACGCTAGTAAAAACATTCGCAGCAGCAGCCCTAATCGCCGTATCAACATTTGCCATGGCAGCTGAAGGACCTGGAGCAAAAGCAACAAAAACAAACGTTAACCTTTCCACAGCAGACTTGGCACTGGATCACTATGTTGCGGTAACGACTGAAGGAGAATCAGCAGGAGTAGAGCAGTTATTCGCAGCTGATTTTAATCAAAAGATCCAAGCTACGAATGCGCAGTCTAACAGCCGTAGTGCCGTAGTTAAACTATTGAAAAAGCAAAAAGGAGAGAAGCTGAACTGCACAGTTAGCACTGATATTTTAGAAGAATCTGCAGATTATATGGTAGCTAAAGTAACGTTGAAATTTGAGAACTTCACCAAAACGGACTTAGTTACCTTGGAGCGTGTGGCTAATGACTGGAAAGTATCCAAATCAATCAATTCGTATAAATAGGAGCGATTTCAAATAAATATATATGTTGTAGAGCCACGTCGAGAGACGTGGCTTTTTTTGTAATCTATTTAAAATAGCGAGATGTCTCGGGGATTACGTAATTAATGGAGCTCAATTAGAATAATTAAGTAGAAAGAATAGATGATTTTAGGAGAAAGAATAAGTAATTTAAGGAGAAGAGCTTAATATAATAGACTTGATATAATGCTCGTACAATAAGCTGCGGGCTGTTTCAGAAGGAAAAATGCAAATATTTTAGGGAAAGATTAGGAGAAGAAGAAGTAGAAAGAAAGTAGAAGAATTAGTAGAAAGATAGTAGTATCGCCTTGTTAATAGATCTTGATTGCGCTAGAGTGGATCGTTTAGACCAATCACAGCTTTCCTTTCAATATCTCATACAACGAAGCATTGATAAACTGAATAGCCTTAACCTTCCTCTTACCATAGCCTGTATGGTTATGACCGAAAATATGGTAGCTAGGGGATCGTTCCAAAACAAACTCAAGGATTTCTTCACTGCCATAACCATTGTCCAAAATACCCGATGGCGGATAGTGTGATACCATGATATCAATCTGCACGTCGGATTCCATATGGTGAAAAAAAGGAAAACCGCTGATGCCTATAATCTGGATGCCATTGATTTTAACCGAAGTATCGTTTAGCCAGTGGATTCCTTCGGGTACCAATTTTTTGCTTCGCTGCGGTTCCAGTTCAAAGGGGAGATCATGATTTCCATGGACAAATACCTTGTGTGGTATGGGAAGTTCCGCATACCACACAAAGAACTCCGATAGTTGCTGCATATCACCTGCATCGCAGACATCGCCGCAGTGGATGACGATATCGATCCCCTGCGGAATATCCAACAGGCAGTGCATGCCATGCGTGTCCGACAACAGGAGTATTTTTTGGCCCTTTAACTTAATGATCTGCATATCAGCTTAGCTTTTAAGATTGGTGCTGTAAAGATTTACGATATTCCTCTTTCATTCTATCCGCTAGACTTTCGGGGGCAATCACCTTGACTTCCGCACCTACGGAAAGCAATTCCATGACAAAGTCATGGGTGACATAGATATTAAGCTTCACACGCAGTTCCTCCTCATTGTCGACTACTATTTCCTGTGTATGGTGCAAAGGTAACGACTTAATGTACTTGCCCTGAAATGCTGAATAGGAGAGGATCACTTCCTCGATTTGTTGGTCTTCGCGTGGAAGGATAATACCAAAACTATGCTCGAAGAGCGTTTCAGGATCTACTTTGATCGCCTTGAATTTTCCCGCTTTCACTACTTCCAAGACTAAGATCCTATCCAACGGAAAGATCCTCAGACTATCCTTGTCCAGATCCTGCCCAATGACATACCAGCGGTTGCGCACTTCTTTTATTAGGATGGGAACCAGTCGCCGGTGTTCTACCTCGGTTTCATAATATTTGCGGTAATCGAAATAGAGCACAAGGTTATTATGTATCGCCTGTACAATATCTCCCAGGTATTCTGTTCCTCTTGGTTTGCGCTGTTCAAAGACGATTTTCTTTGAGCCATTCTCTCCAAGGCGCATCATGTTGAATATGTCAAAGGCATCCAGTGCCCGCTCCGATTCCTCCGTGTCGTGCTGGATAAAGTATTGTTTTTTTGAACGGTCGCTTTCGATCGAGATTCTATAAATTTCCCTGATATCATCAATGTCCCGTTGAAACTGACGTTGGCTGATCGTGAGGAAGTCATAACCAAGAAATGTTGCTTCGTACTGTAACATCCGGTCAATCTCCGGCCAGGAAAGCGGTCTGTGACGCAATTTGTTAATGATTAACTTGTGGCGTAATATGGTTTTTTTTACTGACATAAATAAGCTTTTGACAAATATAGATTTAGAAGGCGACAAAATACGTCGTCTTGTAGAGGGGAGAATAAAAAATATTTTTTTTCGAGATAGCGACACCCTTTGACCGCTCCTGAGCTTAAGTTTGGACCAAACAAAATTATTTTATGGAAAAAGAAACTAATCAACAAGACTTCACTTTGCATGAGCAACAGATTTTGGTCAACAGTGGAACTGGCATCAGAACCGAATTAGGAAAAGCAGTCAAGTCATTTATCAAGTTCGCGTCTTTGGCAATCGCAGCCTTTGGCTTGACCTTTCACATGATGCCCGATCATGGCTATCGGATATTTCCCAAGGAGCGATTATCCTTTGCCTATACAGTGATTGCGTCGACCGACGTGGACCATATGATCAATCGGTACAATGAAGCGACAGATATGGAGCGCATGCTTATTCAACAGGAATATATTTATCAGCGGCTGGAAGAATTAGGTGTTATTGTTTCTAAGGAAGAAGGTGGAGAATAAGTACCGCGAAACCTTGTAGGCTTTGGATCTAATCAGCCCAAAGGACGAACGCTTAAAATTGAACTTATTCATTATTCTGTTAAGCGACATATTTTGTCGCTAATGCTGGATATCTTTGAGGAAATTCAATGCAATCGGTATTTAATTTTATTATGAAACAAGAATATTTATTTTTTTATCTACATAAATATTTATTAATTTACCACAATCATATTATCTCATGAGCCTATTTTTAATTACTGTAAAATCACGTCTGGCGGCGAATTTGACCGTCATGGAGAAAGGAATGACAGTGGAAGTATCCTGTCGCGATTCCGAATTATATGCCAACGGCTGCCCTCATGTTAAGGAAGCTTTTATGCGCAAATATGGTATTGACCTGCTGAAATTGGGTGGCCCTAATGCGATATGGAACTATTTTGATATTAAAAAGATCTCCTGAGTAATTTGGATTATAAACTTGAATTTTCCTTAACATGAAGCTTAAATAATAAATAAAGATGAGTACTGGAGTAAAGTTAGAAGCCGTAGCGAGATTATTGGATCTCGAATTCTTTATTCGTTCCTATCAAAGGGGCTACAGATGGGACTCAGATCATGTAAATGATCTATTAAATGATTTTGAAGAATTTATTAAACAACCTAACAAAGCCGAGGAGGAATTTTATTGCTTGCAGCCAATAGTTGTAAAACAATTAAGTGCGGAAGAAAAGAAAAAATTGGACCGGTTTGAATTTGGAGAAGCAAAAATATATGAAATAATAGATGGCCAGCAGCGTATCACTACGCTTACGATTCTTTTGCATTATTTAAAAAAGTCTTTGGAACACGAAGTATTTTTAGAAAGCATTCCTGTCATAACTTATGAGGTAAGGGAGGAAAGTAAAGAGATCTTATCCAATTTTAGTAAATATATTAATTCAACTGAAGATCTTTCAGAACTTGATAATAATATTGACTTTTATCATATGAAGGTAGCATATACTACTATTTCTAAATGGTTTGAAGAGAAGCATGAACGTCGGATACAAGTATTGAAATTGCTTACATCCTATAAGATAAATTGTGTTAAAGTTATTTGGTATGAAGTTGCGGAAAATGATAATAGTATTGATGTTTTTAGGAGATTCAATGTAGGTAAAATACCACTCACGAATGCTGAATTAATCAAAGCCTTATTTTTAAAGGAAAATGAACTCGTCGAGCAATCTTTAAAATATATAATTTCAAAAGAATGGCAACAAATAGAGAATCAACTGCAGTCACAATTTTTTTGGTCCTTTTTGAAACCCAAAAACGAGTATACATCAAGAATTGAATATATTTTTGATATAATTTTTGAAAGAGAGAGGCTTAAAATAACCCCTAAGGATCGAACAGCTTTTGATGATCTTTATGGGACAGACAAGCATAAAGTATTTCGTTATTTTTCTTCGTGGATAGCAAAAGCTAACGGTAATCTTATGGAGCTTTGGGATCAAATCAACGAGGTTTTTGAAAGACTCCTACAGTGGTATAATCATCCAGAACATTATCATTATATTGGTTTTTTACAGAATAAAGAGGGAGAAAGGAAAGTGTCTATTTTAGATATTTTATCTAACGAATTTGAAACTAAACAAGATCTTACAGATTTTCTAATAAAGGCAGTTTCAAAAGAGAGTAGTCTTTTTTTTAAAGACAAAAGAATTGTTCTTGACTATAATTCGGATAAAAAGCATTTAAGAGATTTCTTCTTTTTATTTAATGTTCAGTCCTATATTCACCTGTCTAAAGCGAGTAAAGGAGAAGAAATTTATAGATTACCATTTAACTTATTCAGCTCAATTGGTTACGATATAGAACATATTGATTCTCGTACGGAGAAAGAAGTGAAATCATTAAAGCTAGGTCAGAAGCTCGAATTTTTAAAAGACCTAGAAATTGATTTCAGTTCTGAAATAGGAGGGAAATTCGAAGAAAATATAGGACCTCTTTTTAAAGAAAACTACGAGGATAGCAATAAAAAATGGGAAGACAATAATATTAACGGTGACGAGCTAGAGAAAATATTGGAAAATACTATTGAGCTAATTAATGAATATCTTGAAAAAGATACAGATAAGTTAGATGGAGATAGTAAGCACGGTATTGGCAATCTAACTATTCTAAATGATACAATCAATCGTGGGTATGGGAATGCCTATTTTAATACGAAACGGCGATTAATTATTGAAAGTGATATAAAGGGAACTTATATTCCTGTTGCGGTAAAAAATATTTTTCTAAAGTATTATTCCGGAGATACAAAAAAGCATACAAGATGGAGTAAAAAGGATGCTGAAAACTATCAAGCTAAAATGGAGGAATCACTAAAAATTTTTATGAAATAATGAAAGCATACAGCCTACTACAGTTTTTAAATGAACCCATAAATAATATTCTAGACAATGAAGAAGATTTTTGTTTTAAAGTAATTTCTTCTTCAATGATTAGTGAGAGTAGTGATGAATCAACGATCTCAAAAATTACAATTCCTATTATTCAACGTGATTACGCTCAGGGAAGAAATGAGAATAAAGAACTGAGAGAGGAGTTTATAAAGAGGATATTTTTTCATTTAGAAAATAGAGAACAGCTAAAGCTTGATTTTATTTACGGTTCATTAGATCGTTCTAAAGGAAATACGTTTTTACCATTGGACGGACAGCAGCGTTTGACTACTCTTTATTTGTTACATTGGTATATTATTAAAGTTGAAACAAAGGAATATCCAAAAGAGTTTGAACAATATAAAATGCTGTTATCAAAATTTTCTTACGAAACTAGAGATACTTCCAGACGTTTTTTTCAAGAATTAGTCTCATTTGATTTTGAAGGAGATCCTAGATTAGCTATAGAAAATTGTTATTGGTTCAACGACCAGTTTTCACTAGATCCAACAATCAAAGGTGCGTTAAACACTCTCCATACAATACATTCCATATATCTAAAATCTGAAAAAAGAGACTTCCTAAATAGTTTGAAGGAGAACATTATTGTTTTTTACATACTTCCTATGGATCAATTCAAACTCACTGATGATTTATATATTAAGTTGAATGCGAGAGGGAAAGCGCTGTCTGCTTTTGAAAACTTTAAAGCTGACTTAATTGGCTTTATTAAGGATGATGAAACTTTTGCCGAAACGAGAGAAATGAGTAATGGAATTAAATTAAGTCATTCTGATATAATAGCTACAAAATTCGATAATACTTGGTCAGATTTGTTTTGGTGTGAGGCCAGCAAATATTTGGAAGAAAAAAGCAATAATCAAAATCATTCTGTCGATGCCTATTTTTTCAGATTTCTTCACCGGCTAATAATCAATGAATACATTATTCACTATACAGGAAGTAATATAAGCAAAGATGAGGTATTTATACAACTACAACATAAAGAAAATAAGCTTCAGTATACAAATTTTGAGCTTTATAGGAATGCAAAGCTTATAAATTCCGAGAGTGTAGGAGATATTGAGGATCTTTTGGATTTTTATTCCAAGTTTAACACAGTTATCCAACAGTATAATAGACCTTCTTGGGAAAAATCTCAGGAATTTAGCATTTATAAAGAGGGTAATTATACGATGAACGAAAGGATGTTTTTTGATGCTGTAAACCAATATATCCTTAACACAAATTCGAATTTTTTCGACTCTGATAAATTTAGCGAATGGATGAGAATAGTCTGGAATTTAATTTCTGACCCAGATATTCGTAGCATAGAAGCCAGTAAAGTAGTGATGACAGTTGTGCGGAATATTGGGATATATTCAAATGATATTTATCAGGCTCTCGCCAGTGGCATTTTAGATGAATATATAGATTCTTTAGGTAATATACATAAAGGTCAACTGCTGGAAGAAAAGCATAAAGTCCTTTTGATGTTGGAAGATAGAGCTAATTGGGAGAAGATTATTATTGAAGCTGAGAGCCATAAGTTATATGAAGGGAATGTAGGGTTTCTACTAAAAGACCTTCGCGACCCAGCGCAGCTAAAGCAAAGGTTAACCTATTCAAATCTCTTGTTTAAGAGCAATGGTGCACATGAATTGATTGAAGGCGAAAGATATTCCTTGATCAGATATTTGATTTCTCAATTTGAAAATTGGGATGATTTACAAGGCATAAATTTTATTGATAGTGAGGTCAACTGGAAGTCCCATTTAAGAAGGAATGAGATAGTCAAAAGTAACGTTTTGAAGTTGATCGAAATCAATAATATTGAATTAATAAAAAAAGAAATTTTGCAAGGATTAGCCAGTGAGTCAATGATTAATCCGAGCGATAAGAATAGGAGACTTGCTCATAACAATTTATATTATCATAATAGATTTCATGAGTGGATGCAACAAGATGGTGTCTTTAAATTGAAATGGAAAGAGGACTATATCTATGTTGTTAGGCCTAATGCTTGGTATAGTAAGATACTGATAGGTGGGTTTAGAAATGAATTGATAAAAGCATTAATAAATCGTTTTGAATTAAATAGTCAAAATCGTGAAGTTAATAGTTCAGGATTTTATTGGGGTGAAGTAATTGATTTTTGGAAAGATATCGATAATGAGAAGAAGGTTACTTTCAACTTTGATATTAACAATAACCTGCACATTGGCTTGTGGGGTGAATTAAATCCTCATATACAAAATCAGGATTTCAGTAAAGATGGCTGGAAGCAAATTTATTCATTTAGTATTGGTGAAATTAAAAGTGCAGATCAGGTTAATGACTTTGTTGAGAAGATTGAAAGGGAAATAATCGAGGATCCTAACAGTTTAATTCATGGCCTTATAATGGAAAGTGATTTACCGGAATAAAAGAATAAAATAGCTATGCAAAACAATGAATTTGGGAGAGAATGGCAGGCTATGCATAAAAATCTTGGGATAGATTGAATAACGTACCACTATATAAATATGATTTTCTGTTATCACGATTACAATTGACAATATAAATATTGTTTAAAACTGCATGAATTAAATAGAAGAATAAAATATGTCTAAAGCTAAAAGCTCGGGTGAAAGTGCCAATTTTACTGAAAATTCCTCCTTTAAAAGCAAGGAAGAAGAGTATACCTCTTTGGAGCAGAAAATGATTGATGCTGGATTTGACTTTGAAAAAAAACAAATCCCCCACCATCAGAAAAAAAAAGAGAGTGAAATAAAATTTGGTCACTCTAAATTAATTGAAAAATTGAAGGAAGATGGATTTAAAGTAAAACCAAAAAAAATCTATATAAAAGCCTTGTCAGATGAGCCTGGGGCTGAAATTGGTTTGGTAACAGGTAGATCTTCTCCTTTAAAAACCGTACCAATCTTTAATCCACCTAATGCAATAGATTCATTTGACGGAAACCCAGCGTGGACAAATACTCCAACTAATCCAGCTTTTGATCTTTTATTAACGTCAATCAGACGCTACATTACTAATATCTACTTTAGTGTAAAAGAAGAGGCCCTTTTTACAAAGGGGCTATTGGAAAATCATCACGATACAACCTTCAAAGATATCATTGAAATAATTAAAAGTGATGAACAAGAAAAAGTAAAGGAAAGGCTAATTCTTACACTGATCGGTCAAGGGCAATTTCGAAAGGAGCTCATTAAGATTTGGAATGGATGTTCTATTTCAAAGTATTCAGGTGTATCTTTATTAATCGCCTCACACATTAAGCCTTGGTGCAAATGCGATAATAAAGAAAAGCTAGACTCAGGAAATGGTTTGCTTTTACTTCCAAACTTTGATAAGCTTTTTGATAGGGGATATATTTCATTTGATGAAAATGGTAAGATTTTGATATCGAATAGATTGTGTAATCCGGAAGTATTCGGGTTAGACTATAACATGGGAATAGAACTAAAAGAAGATAACAGAAAATATATGAAATATCACAGAGAAGAAATATTTGAAGATACTCCATCAAGCGTGTAAATAAAAAATACGAGATTTAGTTATACCTAGCCTTTAGGTAACGACTGGAAAGTATCAAACGGAAATCGGATTTCAATCTATTTGGAAAGAGCTATATGCCATTTGAAAAGAAAAAATAGTTTTACATTGTCCCTGGAACAAAAACTGAGTTTAGAAAATTTGAAATTAAAAATGAGAAAACCTTCTTTAATTCTATAAATCATACTATTGATAAGTTGAGTGATTTCTATTGGATATGCGAATACAAATTAATGATATTGAATATTAATATATTTCTATTTCATGTGAAAATAAACTACCAAACCAGGTATTTTTATAGTAATTTCGTACTCACAAATGGGTACACAAGAAATCATAATAGAAGCAGAAGTATTGGCTAAAATTCCCCATATATTAAAATATATGGGGTCTAAAAGAGAAATACTAGGATTTGTAGAAGAAGCAATCGAAGCATTGGACGTAGAAGCAGAATGGTTCTGTGATCTTTTTTCTGGGACCAGTGTTGTTGCTGGGACTTTTAAAAATAGGTATAATATAATAGCAAATGATGTACAAATGTATTCAGCTATCTTTTCTCATACCTATTTATCAGATCTAAAGGGTACAGTGAGTTTATCTGATATGGAGCAAGTTATTCGCGAAGCGACCTTTTATTACGAGGAGTTTCGTGAAGCTCATTCTGAATATACATTTGAATATATTGAGGGTATCGATTATGATACTTTTAATCTGATTGAAAGTCAACAAAGAGAATTAATAGATCGTGAGTTTAATCTTGGTTTTCATTTATTTGCCAAATATTATTCCGGTACATATTGGTCATATAACCAATGTGTATGGATTGATTCTATTCGGGCTGTAGCAGAGAAATATAAAGGTAAACCATTATATTATGTTATTCTCTCATCGTTGATATTTGGTATGTCTTATGCATCTCAGAGCACTGGTCATTATGCACAATATAGGGATTTAACACGTTCTAATTTTAATGATATTTTTTCCTATAGAAAGAGAGATATCCTTCCTTACTTCCGTCGGAAGTTTAAGGAGTTGATTACAAATTTGAATGGATCTCAAGGTAATGATTATCTTGTTACTACAATGGATTATATGGATTGTCTTCGGATTATTCCTAAAGGCTCAATAGTCTACGCAGATCCTCCTTATCAATCTGTTCACTATTCGCGGTTTTATCATGCATTAGAGACTTTAGTTAAATACGATTATCCAATCGTTAAGTATAAAGGACGTTATCGAGAAGATCGCCATCAATCACCATTTTGCTTAAAAACAAAAATTGATAAAGCTTTTACAGATATGTTTAAAGTTGTTAAAGCTCGTAATGCTCATCTTAGTCTTAGTTATGCTGACACCGGAATGATTTCTAAAGAAAAAATTGCTACCTTAGGTTTAGAGATATTTGGTAATGACTATGTTGTTCAGTTCCTAGAAAAAGAGCACGTTCACAGTAAAATGGGCCGTAGCGATGAGAAGGAACAAGATGTAAAAGAATACATTATTAATTTTAAAAGGAATGCAAGGGACTGATTTTGATTTATCTAAGCTGAAATCATCATGGACAAAATATGATATTGTTCAAGTAATGGATGTGATTTCCAGTGAAGAGCGAATTGAACTTTATAAAGCAAAAAAAATTGGAATTGATGAGCCTATTTTAAGGGCGTTTTTAGGGCTTAACAAGCTTACTGATCCAACTCCTAATTATTGGATTGAAGTTCAACGGTATCCTGAACATAAAAAGATATTTGCTCTGTTGGCTATTTTGTTTACTCACGGAAAGATAATACAAAATTTTGCGAATATTTATTCTGACTCTAATGGCGGAGGAGTATTTAAAGTCAATGGAATTGGTAATAAACAAGATACAAATATACGTAGTGCTTTAGTAGAATCTGGTGCAGCAGACATCAGATATAGAAAATCACAAAAAGTACCTTACAGCTTTGATAATATATTTACCAGTGGTCCAATTGGTATATTGTTTAAATCTGTTTTGGAACAGCGTATTACTAAAATTATAAAGAGAGAAATATCTGATTTAGAATTTTATCAGATCACTCGAAGAAATAATTTTCATAAAGCTTTAGGGTTGTCCTTTGATGATTTTTTTAAATGGTTGGAAGGTGAAGGTCTGCCTGTCAGAGTTTTATCGAGAAATGAATGGCTAGATGAAGTTGAAATTGAAAATTTTTTTTCTATTAAACAGGCTTTTTTGGATTTTAATAATTCGAAAGAAGTCTATTTATTAGGGGAAAATGGGGATGGTAAATCTCTAGTATTAATGGCGATTTTTTTTGCTTTTAATGGCTACGATCTAATAAATAATGCTGAAACGTCTGATGTTGCAGAAGCTCTGAGTGTTATAAGAAAAATACATTCTAATAGTCTTTTAGGAATTGATGCATCCTTTGATCCTAATGAATATGCCTTAAATCGGTCTTCTAAAATTTTAAATTTGTTTGCATACGGTACACATAGGGGACGTTATTCTACCGATAGGGCCGAGAAGTATGGTTTCATGTCTCTATTCAGTATAGATAAACAACTTCACAATCCAATTACATGGCTTATGCAGCAAAAAGCTATTGAATTGGAGAAAACGCTTGATGGAGATAATATGTTTCATGAAGCAAAGTCATATCCAGTTCATTTCTCTATCAGTTTTTTAGAAAATCTCCTTAATAATATTTTGGAAAAGAATGTTAAGATAAAAGTTGGGGTATCAGGCGTATCATTTATTGAAAAGGGACAAACGATAGTTTTTGACCAATTATCTGAAGGTTATCGTAGTATTTTGATTTTCGTTATAGATTTAATGATTCGTTTAACACAATCAATTGAAACGGAATCATGCGATATTAAGGAGATAAAGGGGGTTGTATTAGTTGATGAAATAGATCAACATTTGCACCCAAGGTGGCAAAAGGAAATTGTTAGTCGTCTTCGAAGAATTTTTCCTCAAGTTCAATTTATTATGACTACACACAGCCCTACAATTATACAAGGAGCGGGAGATGATGCTATTATTTATCGAGTATATAGAGATAAGGATACCGGTGAAACTAAAATTAGTGATGCTGTTTATAGAAAAGACTTAGATAATTTAATGGTTAATTCTCTTATAACACATCCTATTTTTGGATTAGAATCAGCTCGTTTGGATGAAGATAACGAAGATGCTGATACTTGCGATGATTATTTGCAATATAGGATCAGTAAGAATGTTCGAGAAAAATTAAATATAAAGCGAATTGAGGGGGCAAATTTTGTTTCCGACCAGGAGATTGATGAATTGATAAATGAGATTATTGAGAAGGAGATAGGAAATGATAAAAATTAATAAAGATTTATCTGCTATTCCAAATTCCTTACGACCTCCGACGCTTGACTATTTTCCTGTACCGAGTAGACCGTCAACTGCTTGTCGCACTACTCATCTTCGACGACAGGAAATTATTGAAAACAATGGTTATATTAATCGAGAAATTTATAATAGTAGGTATAAATATTCTGACGTAAAAAATGCGCTAAGAGATTTGTACTATAACAAATGTGGTTTTTGCGAACAAAGAATAGAAATTTCACATGTTGAGCATTTTAGACCAAAATCAGATTACTATTGGTTAGCATATTCTTGGGATAATCTAATTTTATCTTGTGCAAGCTGCAATTCAAACAAAGGTGATCGATTTGCCATTGAGGGTATTCAACATAGATTTGTTTTTGATCCCGATAGCACTTATTCCTCTATACATGTAAGTTCCGCGCAGCTTGACCAAGTCGAACGCCCCATGTTGCTGAATCCTGAGGTGGATAATTTAACTTCGGAATTTATTTTTGATGAGAATGGTGGAGTTAGATCTAATCATCCACGTGTTTCTCATTCTATTTCAGAATGTAAATTATCTCGACATGACCTAAAATATCAACGGAAGAAATTAATTGATGATTTTAAAAGTGATATAGAGGCAGCATTACTACTTGATAATAAAGATGAACAAATTTTAGAAATTAGTGCTTTCGTAAAACAGTTTTTAAGAAGGGCAAATTCCTCAGATGAAAGTTTTATTGCTTTTCGAAAGTATGCGATCAACAATCATTGGTTGTCAAATATTATAAAAAGTTTAAATTGAAACTTTTCACGTAATCAATTTCTATTTTTTTCCTTATCTCCTTAGTGTTTTTCTTTTAGAATGAAGATCTTTTTATAATATTACTTCTATATTTTTTTATTAAGTTTTTTGTTAGCTGGTGAAAGCTGGGTGGTTAACTACTTTAGTTAACCACCCAGCTTTAGTTATAAATAGCGTAAATAAATTCAATTTTTAGACAGAAAAATATGAAAAAGTTATTTAAAATTTATTAAAATTCATCATCATTCGAAATTTCCAGCTCAACATCAAAAGGATCTGTTACTGTCAATGTTATCTTTTCATCAGAAACTTCTTTATTCATTTCATTTAAAATAAATTCCAACATATTCTTATATGAAGAACCTCCATATGATTTAGAATCTTTTAGCTTTTCAGAATTATTATTAACAACCTGAAAAAATTCCGTTAATTTTTCATCGATAATACTTTCCTTTATGTCTTCATAAGAAGTGCCTTCTCTTAAATTTTTTTTAATTATTTCCGCAGCATATCCCAATAGTAGTTCTACAATTCTATTAGAGATTATAAAATCTTTATCAGTAATAATTTCATGAGCTTTAAGTAATATTTCATTGATATGTTGAGAAAGAAATTTAATATCCTTTTTGCTTTTTGTACTGTGTCCGAAAAGATTGACATTTTCGCTTATATAGTTATACTTTTTAAGAATGTCTACAAAAGCTTTTAGGGTTATATTATCTGATTTCTTTTCACCGACTGTGCCAAAAAAGACTTTACTTTTTATTACTATCGATTTAGATATGTTTTTTACTGTTAAAACCGCTAAAGATGTGTAGAATTCCTCACTATTTTCGTCCCAGTTATTTATGTCGCCAATAATTTCGTATTCAAGATTTGGATCGACGGGCTTGGCGTTTTTATTTATTTCTAAAAATATTTTTTTTTCTTCGTCTAACGACAGGTTATCCATTAGAACTACTGGTATTGAATATTTTGATTGTTGGTTTTCTGTTAATTTTGTGAAAGAAAGTAATCTATGTTGGCCATCTACAACTCTACACGACGAAAAATGGTTGGGAATAATTAGCTTAACTTGACTAGGTGTGTGACTTTTGGATATTTTATTCTTTTCTTCAAGTTTAATTGTGCTATTTAATAAAATCGAATTCATAAAGCCAGATATCTTTCCATTAACTAGTTTGTCTGCTATCAAATTCATTCTGGTAAAATCTATCATGCGTTGATATCCTTTGTCATTACCTCTTCTTCGTGACACATAAGCATATCTCAGTATTTCGTGAGGTTTTGAAGCAAAAATGTATGCTGGTGTATCACCAACGTATATTTTTGTTGCATCTATTTCGATATGATTATTAGGTAATCTTATATCCAAAAAATTGTACAAATCATTTTTTGCCCAAACACCGGTTTCAGATATTAAATTTTTAAAATATTCGAAATCATCTTTGTATAGAATTGCTGTATGTTCTGTCATAGAAAATTCTAAAGCCCCCGCTCTTGAATTGTCTTTCTTTCTATTTCTCGATTTGTCAATATATAGTATCTTTATTGGGTAGTGGGGTAACTCTGGATGGTTATGATAGATTTGCTGTTCATATTTTGTTTGACTACATTTTGTGAAAAATAAAGCGATTTTACTCGTAGCATCACTTTTTTGAATACTATCATCATAAATTATGATAATTTTATTTTCTATATCTACAAAAATACCATCAATGTCAGTGATATCTGAGCCGTCATCGGCTTTTATTTTAGAACACAAACTAATGCAGGTTAGTCCTAAGCTATCAAAGAATAACGCAGTTTCTTTTTCGCTTTCTGAACTAAAACTTTGAAAATTTTCAATTTCTTCTTTGTTCATTTTGATTTAATTTAAATTTATAATTTTTAAGTTATAACTTTATTGGCTGATAGCTTCTAGGTATTAATCCCATGTTTACCTTGATTAAGCGGATTGTAAAATTGATATATGTTGACTTAATTTCTTATTTAAAACTTGTTCAGTTTAAAATATCTTCAACTCCTCATTCTCCTTAATTGTAACTCCATTTTTATCTTTCCAGGCTGTACGACCATTGACAGAATAGCCTACTATTACAGCCCCAGCTGTTGAGGGACTTGAAAATTCGTAATTCTCGTTGAATATATTTTTTCCATCCTTGAGGATCACAATTCCTTTCTCTATAAGCGTGCTTCTGAGATTTCCATAAGTACCAGATAATGCTTTATATTGTTTCTTGCTCATTTCACTTCCTTTTAGGACTTCAATTCGATTTGAAGTTAAAACAGCTTTAGCTGTAACGCCACTCATGGATAAAGAATATTCTACTGATGGTAAATGAGATTTTTTATCCAGTCGATCATTGTGCGTTAATACAGAATAGCCCAAGGTTGGTAAAACGATCTGCATATTATCAAAATAAGTATCCATTTCGTCCCTCACCATTATTGGGAGATTGACGGATGTGCCAATGGTCTTATTAGTTAGACGATATTCGCTTGACTTTCTAATTTTTGATATGGTTTTTTGTTCTAAATACTTTGTGTGCGAAACTGTGAGGTTTTCGTCTTTCGAACAGAAACAAATAATAAGCTCAAAGGATTGATCTGTATTTCTAAAATGTTGACCAATTCTATCTCCTAATGAATTTGCTTCTCCCACGTACGCCAGTTTATCAGCTGGGTTTTCATCGTTTTGACCGAAAAGGAAGTAGATACCAGGCTTCTTTAGTTCCGGTAGCTCTTTAGCCTCCAAAAATAGGTTTCTAGGTATTTTGATTGCTTGGCCAGTCCAATTGGACATGTATGAAAAAATTATTCCCTCAGGATTGCCCGAAGCTAAATAATTGGTTACCGTAATTCCTTTAGTGCCCATTCTTAGATTATTCTATGACGTATGTCCAAAAAACTTTTCAAACAATTCTCCTTGCTTTTTCCCAACAGCTTTTTCAATAAATAGGAGTTCATAAGCTTCGAGAGCAGCTTTTCTATAACAAAGATCTTTTAATCTGTTTTCGTCGATTCCTGTCTTGATCGCTATTTCTTCAATGGAATTTTTATGGTTTCAAATTGACTCATAAACTTTCCAAATTCGTTACGCGCTTTCTGAACAGATTTATCTAGCTTGAGGTTCAATTAAGAGTAAACGACTTTTGTAGCTTTGGGACAGAAATCAGTGAAAGCTTTATATATTTTGTAAAATACCTCTGCGGTTAAGCGCTCCACATGGCCATTTTTAAGCTTACTAATTTGACCTTTGACAAGCTTGTTTTTTCCCTAGATTTTTATCTTCCCAGCCTAATTTTTATAGTTTATCTTCTATATAATTCTCAATACTATGATTCACAGTTTATTCTTTTTGATCTTCCTCTTCTTTCAGAGCTTCAATTACAGATAAATCCAAAGCGTCACACAGATTTAAAAGTTTGGAAAAAACAAAATCTTCCTTTCCGTTCTCCATATCACTAATTTTTGACCTGTCCATTTTAGGGATTCTTTCAGCTACTTCGTCTTGAGTTAAATCCAACTCATTTCTTCTTTTTCTTAAATTCTTTCCTATTGCCTTATAGGTTTTTGAATGTTTGTCTTCAATCATGGAAATATATTTTGTGGTTTTATTGCCACACTAAGTATTTATTATTATATTTGTATGGACGATTTAATATTCGAGGTATATAACCTTGATGAACGACGTTTTCTCGTACCCGAACAGAGCTAAAATTCGCCGAGAGAACGCGTGTAGATCGCTCCATGCATTTGCGTGTTCGAAAAGTTTTAATACTTTTGAAATATGCGGCATGTGAGCGGCTTCACGTGTAGCTTTGGCGATGCCACTTTCAAAATCTCTTCTAGATATTGGAGTGGCAAGGGTTAGCTCCCCTGGGTTCAAAGTGTGATGCCGCTCCTTGCTTAGCTAACCTAATCAAGTCGATGCTATCCATTAGATAACGACGTTCGTCATAACCAAAATAATTATGAGAACGATGTTAAATAAAACTTTATCCCAGTGGTACCGATATACTCGGTATTCCTCCAAACAGCATTTCAAAAATTTAATCCGCGCGCCGGATTAAGCATTTAACCATACACAGCACGTAAAAGGAGAGGAGTCAATAAAAATGGCTCGGTATTCTTATCCAAAAGAATAGCCAAGTTCCCCTTAAGCGTGTCTGTCACCGACCCATTACTTCAATATTTAAATAGAGATAAAAGGCAAGAAGATGGCTAGTACTAAATAATTGTTTGCACCATAAATTTAGGTAAACTTTTCTTCGAAGACAAATTTCTATCCCAAATATTGTTGTAATACAACAATGGGTCGGTTCTTCCTATCATTGTGGATGTCCGTGACGAACATATATATAACCAGTAACGAAAAGAGTAAAACGGCATTCTGAGGTTTAGTTAATTAAATTTTTAACAGTGTAGGCTGTGTTGAGACTTTGGACTCAATAGGGGATTGATTTGTCCTATTTTTCCGAAGAATCTATTCAGATACACGCCCTCAAAAGCCAAAAAAATGAAAGAGCTTTTAAAGAAACTGGTCGCCTTTGACCTGGCGATGTACGAAATCCATCATCTGGAGTATGACCCTGTAAACTGTATCAAAGATTTTTGGACCAGGTATGACATGGATAGTTGTCGCAATCATCTAGTAGAACTGCTTACCGTTTATTTCGATCGAGAAAGGGGAGTTAATCCTACTATCAGTACAACGGATGTACAAAATTTCTCCGTCGCATTATTTCGGATGCTAATGGCTTATTTTCTTATTCACTACAAAAAGATTAATCTGTCAGAGGTGGAAATTTCATTTCTCCGAAGCAACAGGTTCATCGCTTGTGAACTCGAAAGTAGCAAGGAGGTCTACGATTTTTTTTATCAGCTTTCTCAAAACCACTAATAAACTAAATAATGAATATCCTGAAATTTTTAGCCTTTTTAAGGGGCTATATAACCTATATATATCAAGTACCTGTGAAGCACTACTTAAGCACAGATATAGTACTAATTACGCAAAATTTGCGTAAGAAAATTAGACAAGGAAAAACGTACTTCAAAAGTACTTCGATCCTGCTAAAAAAGCGCTGTAAGATTAGCGCTCAGAACCTAATAGAAATAAGTCTCGAAGCCGCGCCAAAGGTCAGTCGACGAGCGGGAGAGGCATTACCTTCTTCGGACTTTTGCCTGACCAACTTCGCTTCAGCGTCTGACTTTCATGCTATTGGCATCGAGTTTTCATCGGGATCTCATCGGGCTACTCCGATCAAAACCCGATGCGGACTCGATGAAAATCCGATGAAATGTAAAAATTCGGCAGGAATTGCTCAAAAGATGGTCGAAGATTTTCAGCAGGTGGGAGATGCTAGATTAATTAATGGAGTAGAATCTGAACAATCTGTTTTATGGTTCTTTAAGTCGATCTGTAAGGCTTTGGTATTTCGAATCAATACTTTGCTTGGATCAATAGATCTAGTTGTTCAGCGGGCTTTAAAATGCCTTTTATTCGTTGCAGATTATAAGCGTGCCCATCACATGGTTTTGACATGCTTGTTTTTAAGTTTAGTTTCTATGTTTAGTTTATCGGCTCAGACGCCCCGCAAGGACAGCGGGGCCGATGGGCTATCCAGTCTCGTTGCGCTAAAACCGGGAGATAAAATCCCGGATGCGGTATGGAACCAGCCGATTGAACTCAATTATTTCAATGGGAAAAAGAAAACAATCAAGTTCGCTGATCTGAAAGGGAAGTTGATCTTGTTAGACTTCTGGTCAACAGGCTGCCCAAGCTGCATTGAAGGAATTCCCGACATGGAATTGATCCAGCAGCGCTTTCAGGATAAGGTACAGGTTGTGATGGTCAATAGTAAGAGGAATAAGGATACACCAGAACGGATAAAAAAGCGATTCAAGAAATATAAAGAGGACTTTAACTACACACCAGTATTGCCGACAATACTGAATGATACCTTGTTTACCTCACTTTTTCCGCACAATACTTTGCCAACGATAGGGATTATTAATCCCGAAGGTGAATTTGTCCTCAATTCATACGCAAGTTCTATCACAGAGGATATTATCAAAGATTTTTTAAAAACTGGAGTGTCAAGCCGGTTTATAGAAAAATCGGAAATCCAAAATACTGCCCGGATAAACACACGGCCTTTGGTCGATACAACGGGACTTCTATTTTGCTCGGTGATGTCGGGTTATCGAGAAAATTATCTCGGCGTGTATCCCGCAGTGTCCTATAGCGAAGGGAATTCACTGTTTCAGGTGGGGAATTACTTTCTGAATACCTGTTATCAGCTGGCTTTTCCTGATGCATTCAAAGGGGTGCAATCGAGCCTTTTTGTTTTTGATGATCGTATCACTAAGGAATTTATCGATCTGATGTACGATTTTAAAACAACAAAAGGACAGTTTTGGTATCAGCTGTACCTGCGCGATAGTGTCACACAGGAGTTAGCATTCGATTATTTTAGAAATGCTTTGATTCAACGGTTTCATGTTGCTGTTGAGCGAAAAAAAGGTATTGTTGCTTCATACGCACTTTCGCTGGATGTATCGCGTCCACTATGGAAAACCAAGGGCGGAATGTATATGAATAGTGTGGATAAAGGCAATGAATCTTTGATCATGCAAAATATGCCCCTAAATGGTGTGATTGGTTTTATCAGGTCTGTTTTGGATAAGCCGGTAATTTTTGAGGGTAAAAGTGCCGAACGGATTGATCTGCGTTTGCCGGGAAACTTTCTTGATCTGTCTATCAAACAAAAAATAGCTGCGCTGGAACAGCATGGTATAAAACTTACACCAACACAATACAGTGGCGAATATCCTTATTTCTATACCGTATCTACTAATCATACGAAGTAATGAGGGTGTTGTTGACAGCGCTTTTGACAAGCGTATTGTTTTTCATGGGCAAGGCTCAGGAAAAAATTTGGGTACAGGGTACAATTGTTTCAGCGAAAGATGGCAGGGAGCTAGTGGGGGCATCTATCCGGAACAACACTTTGCATAATCAGGCTGCAAGTTCACTGAAAGGAAAATTTGCTATTCAGGTAGGTGATCATAAAGATTCTTTATTGATCAGTTGTATTGGTTATCTAGATAGGACAGTAGTAGCCGGATTTTTTGAGAAGAATAAAATATTGGCTTTAAATGCTAATGAGATTTATTTGGAAGAGGCTATTGTCAGTACCGGTTATCAGACATTGAAAGCCAATGAGGTGACAGGGGCCATTGATGTAGTCGATAATAAGATGCTCAGTCAGCAGGTGGGAACTAATATTCTGGATAGGCTCAATAACATGACAACAGCAATTCGTTTCGACAATCAGCCGATACAAAATGCTGACCTGCAGAAACTGAATATCTCTGTTCGAGGTTTGAGTACAATTAACGGAAACCTGGATCCGCTCATTGTGCTTGACGGCTTTATCTATGAGGGGGATATCAGTAATATCGATCCCAATAATATTGAAAGTGTCTCCATCCTGAAAGATGCTGCGGCGAGTGCCATATGGGGAGCCCGCGCTGGGAACGGTGTTATCGTCATGACTTCAAAAAAGGGAGCTTTTTCTAAGGAGCAGAAGACGAAAGTAACATTGTCAAATACGATAATCCTGAAAGAAAATAGCGATCTGAATAAGATCTATCAACCCCAAAATGCGGATTTTATCGCAGTGGAGAAATATCTTTTTGAAAAGGGGTACTACGATTCGGAATTGCTATACCAGCCCTATCTGGCACAGTCGCCAGTGATCGACCTATTGGATCGACGTAAGCGCAACCTGATTTCACCGGCAGATTCGGCCAGCGGTATAGCTAAACTCATGGGGCAGAATGGAAGACAAAACTATATGGATGCTTTTTATAATGTACCATTTGTCAATCAGCACGCACTGAATATCTCGGGCGGGGGGACACGCAACTCGTATGGGTTTGGTATTGGATATACCGGGAATAAATCCGAACTGGATGCTTTCGATAGAAAGATCAATATCCAGCTGTCCAATAGTTTCAGACCTACTGACAATTTACAGTTGGATCTCCAGGTGCTGTATACCAATCAGGATGGCAGAAATGGCAAACCTGAATTCTCATCGTTGAGCTATGGGAGTATGAAGGTTCCATATCTTCAATTTCTAAATGAAGATGGAACTGAAATTCCGTTTGAAAAGGAGTATAGGGGCAGCTATCTGAAAGAGAATTATGCGAATGGTTATCTGCCTTGGGATTACTATCCACTGTCTGAGTATAGATATGCAAATGATCGTAGACAGAATAATGAATGGTTTTCGAGCCTGAACCTGAAATATAAGGTATTGCCTTACCTACACCTGAATGTCGGTGGACAGATTCAGCAGCAGCGTACTGAAAATAACGAATTGAATACCTTGGAAAGTTATGAAGCACGTAAGTGGATCAATGAGTTTACCATCATCGGTACGGGTACCACTGCTACAAAATATAATATTCCACGCGGTGGTATAAAACGCTACTCTGCTGCTGAGGGCAGGTCGTACACGCTACGTGGTCAAATTGATTTTAACAAATCGATTGGTCGGCATCTGCTGGTCGGTATTCTTGGTGGCGAAGTACGGGAGAACAGATCGAACACAAATTCCTATACGGCCTATGGATACAATGAACTGCCGATGTCAAGCACTTCGGTAGATTTTGTAACTCGCTTTCCAACATTGCCGGATGACGGGATGCGACGGATACCGGGAGCGCCGCAATTTTTTAAAAATGTAAATCGATTTGTATCACTTTATACCAATATAAGCGACCGATTTATGGACCGCTATGGCCTATCGATGAGTTTGCGTAAAGACGGCGCTAATATCTTTGGTGCATCGACCAATGATAAATGGTCGCCGCTCTGGTCCGTAGGCGGATCTTGGGACATTCATAAGGAGGCTTTCTTTAATCTGTCCCTGTTTGATTATCTAAAATTGAGGACAACCTATGGAACCAGTGGTAACGTCGATCTACGACGGTCGCCAGATCCAATTGCCTATATCGGTTCGGCAACTTATACCAGCTATCCAATGTATCAGATAAGTACCTTGAACGATCCCTTGCTAAAATGGGAAAGAGTGGCAACCACTAACTTTGGTCTTGATTTTTCAGTAAGAAAAGGAAGATTGTCCGGGCGTATTGACTATTATATAAAGAAAGGCAAAGATCTATATGGACTGAGCGAATACGATTATACGGCATGGGGCTTACAGGGTACAGTTGTCAAGAATTTGGCAGGAATGCGGGGAGAAGGTTTTGATATTGACTTAAATTCAAAGAATATAAGCGGAAAGGTCAACTGGGATACGCGAATGATATTAAGCCTGAATAGAAACAAAACAACGCAATATTACAATCTGCAAAACAGCGTCACATCCTTTCTCTCGAGCGGAAATACCATCACACCTATCGTCGGTAAACCACTGAACGCATTGGCTGCTTATAAATGGATGGGGTTGAATGAATTTGGGGAAGGGCAGGGCCTGCTGGATGGTCAGCTAAGTACAAACTATACCGCCATACGCAACCAGGCTAATGCGTCGCCGGAAGGAAATGAAAGTATCGTGTATTTTGGTTCCTCCAAACCGCAGGTCTTTGGGAATATAATCAATACCTTGGCTTGGAAAACACTGATTTTTTCTTTCAATATCAGTTACAAGGGGGACTATTACGTCAGGCGTCCTGTGACGTCCTATTTTTCATTGTTTGCCAACGGTACGGCCTATTCAGACTTTGATCAGCGATGGCAGCAGCCGGGGGATGAACAACATACACAGGTTCCTGGTATGAAATATCCTATAAAATCAATGTCGGATGCATTCTATCAATATGCTGATATCAATGTCTATAAAGGGGATCATTTGCGGCTGGAATATATTTCGTTGACCTGGCAAGGTAAGTATACCGTCGGAAATCGTGCATTTAATATGGGGGTGTCGGCAAACGCGGCCAATCTAGGGGTACTATGGTGTGCAAATAAGATTGGTATCGACCCGGAATTTCCGTACCGATTAAGTCCACCGAAGACATTTTCCATCGGATTAAAAATTGATTATTGATTTAATAACGTAAATGATGAAAAGATTTCTTAACATATTGTGGCTAGGGGTAGTTGTTTTCTTCTTGTCCGCCTGTCAAAAATATTTAGAGGTACAGTCAAACTATGGTTTGGCTGTACCCAATAGCTTGGACGACTTACAAAAGCTACTGGATGATAGCCAGATCATGAATCTGAAGTTTCCTTCTTTTGGGGAAGCTTCGGCAGATAATTATTATCTGAGCCAATCCGCATATGATGCATTGCTTGACTATGGCCAGCAGACTTATATCTGGCAAAATGATCATATGAATTTCGGAAATGACTGGTCCTCCTCTTACAACACTGTTTACAATAGCAATCTTGTGTTGGACCGTATAAAAAAGATCAATCGAGATGA
Organism: Sphingobacterium sp.; assembly: GCA_031286695.1. GTDB lineage: Bacteria > Bacteroidota > Bacteroidia > Sphingobacteriales > Sphingobacteriaceae > Sphingobacterium. The sequence continues at coordinate 33,592 of JAITTY010000010.1, forward strand.
AATTAATGCTAATCAATATGATGCCATTTATGCTTCTGCTAAATTTTATCTGGCGAGCCAATATCTGGCTTTATTATGGACCTATTCAAAAGCCTATACCCAAGAATCAAAAACAGATATGGGTATTGTGCTGCGGAACAGTTCGGATTTTCATGAGCAATCTTATCGGTCATCCATAGCGGAGTGTTACGAAAATGTAATTACAGACCTGAAAGAATCTAGTCTTATGCTTCCTGAGAAAACCAGTCATGTCATGCGTCCCAATAAGTATGCGGCTTATGCTACATTGGCTCGTGCTTACCTATCGATGCAGGTATATGATTCGGCCCATTATTATGTTGATCTAGCCCTAAAATACAATACTGAGCTGCTCGATTTTAATAATTTATCGGAAGTAAAGATGACAGCATCCTACCCATTTACGCTTTTTAATAAAGAGACTTTATTTTATGCTGAATTATTGGTAAATATCAATTTGACTAGTTCGCGCGCATTGACCGATACGCTCCTGTATCGCTCTTATGAAAACAATGATCTGCGGAGGACAGCGTACTTCAAAGTAGCAGCCGATGGAACGACTACTTTCAAAGGCAGTTACGCAGGATCTTCTAAAATGTTTTCGGGAATAGCAACGGACGAGCTGTATCTTATGCGTGCGGAATGCAATGTGAGAATGGGGAATGTAGAGGCAGGAATGGCAGACTTAAACCATCTACTCGGGTATCGCTATAAAACGGGCACATTTATTCCTTATGTGATAAAAGACAAAAGAGAAGCCCTGGCTTTAATCCTAAAAGAGCGAAGAAAGGAATTGCTGTATAGGGGGCTAAGATGGATGGACCTAAAGCGGTTGAATGCAGAAGGAGGGGAGATTTCAATAACAAGAAAACTAAATGGGCAATTGATTACTTTACAGCCAAACACCAATGCTTATGCACTTCCTCTTCCTGAAGATATTATTAGATTGACGGGAATGCAACAAAATCCGAAATAAAGAAAATGTAGATACAAATAGGGAAGGGGCAGTCCGATCGGACTACCCCTTCCTTTCATTTATCCCCTATTGATTGGAGTAAATGTAGTTGAGCTGCTGCCACCGGTTCTAGATGGGATATGATTTCCACCCGAGGTAGCTGTAGCGCCCAGCTGAATCTTTGCTGGATTCAGCTGATCTGAAGAATTCAGATCAGATTCATCTACTATCTGAGAGCAAGCCATAACGTTTGCACTGTTACAGTCCTCATCATTGGGCGTGGTATTCCAACGCGAGGCATCTTTAACCTGATCCTCATCTTGAGGATCACCATGAAAGTAAATATTCACAGGATCTAATTTTTTTCCTGCATATGCCTCAGCACCTTTAAATGCTGAGAATCCGATAATCATGGCTCCGCCTAATATCATGTAGCCATAATTGTTTAAAAATTTGGTTAGCATAATGCTACCCTCCTTTCTGTATTGCAAGCCAATAATTGATCAGTATTGTGGTTGGCCTGCAAACTTTTGGTAAATAATTGTTGTCGGTACGGTTCTGTGTACCGATCGTATCTGTATGCCAGGCTGCCTACTATAGGCCTACTGACGCTGTCATATACTGGAACATGGTCTATGCTGTCTGGCATATACCAGATTTCATGTGTTAGTTTAATTGCTGTGCTTTTATAGCTTACAATTCCTGTTGCTAGAATAACCGTTAGAAAGAGGCCAACAGCGGCCTTATTGCTTAAGTTGTTTCGGCCGTGTAGCAAAACGTTACGATTGAGTACTAATCCTGCTAGCGATAGACCAAGAATAACGAGATTAAAGAGCAGATGCGCTGTCCAGGAAATATGACTGAGAAAGCTGGTACACATACAAGGTTTCTTGTCATACACATCAAGGACGCCAAGGGCAATATAAATCGAAAACAAAGTGATCATGATAGTCGATGCTATCCAGCCCCAATGCTGTAAACGGCGTGCAGGCAATCCAAGCAAAGCTCCGATGCCAATTTCCAGCAGCGGAAGCAACCAGAAAAGTATTGGCGCAAGGATGCTAATGACCGGTTGTTGCTGTAGTGCAATATGAAATGCACTGAGCTGCCAGAGTTTTTCAATACCTACATAAACCCAAAAGAGGATCATCGCCGCCCGGAGGATTTTGTAAATTGTTGTATTGGTTTTGTTCGCTTCCATAGCTTTAATTATTTCTACCGTGGGGTATTTATTATTTCCTCCCGTGGTTTTATTATTTTTTCTTTCTAAAAACAGGGCGCCATACCTGTGCGCCCTGCTCGGGTACAGCGGCCTGCTTCAGCGTCAACTTCTACCTTTCGTACGCTTCAAAACAAAGATAGATCGGATTTCAGCCCACCGCAGGGGCAGTAAATAGGCATATTGAGCCGGCTAATACCGTTCTAAATAGCTGTATGTAAGGGGTAGGGGAATTGGAAACGAAATGGCCGCTATGGGCATGGCACAGGGAAATAGCCGGTAGAAATGATTTTAAACAAGATTTAAAACATGATCAATACTGTTAGCGCAGGGGTAACGGGGGAATACCCCTGCTTTTTAAAATTTGGATGGATTTTTATCCATTTAATTCGGGGAACTTTTCGTGCAATTCATTCAGCATCGTTTTCAATACTTTGCGTAGGTGGACAGCAGCCGGAAATTCGCTGCCTCTGTCCATCTTTGTGAGGCTGTGTATCGAAAGCAGTATGCCTTCCTTGGTTTTGACGAGTTTTGAAAATTCTTCCGCAGCTTCCTTTTTCTCGGACGAGCGCATGACTTTGGCCTTCACACATAAATGTAGCCAGAGTTTGAGCTCCTTACCATTCAAATTGCTATGGATAAACCGATAGGGAACAGCACTGGATGGCTTATCATCTGCCGATTCCGTTTCAATATACTGGCACATCAGCATGAGCAGCGTGCTGCGATTGGGATCATAGGCAAAGCCCGGGATGGCAGAGAAATGCTGCGGATACCGCAATAGATTGTCGGTAGCTGCCGGGTCAGCTTCGTAGAACTCCTTCCAGCGATTTAAAAAGCCGATATGGTTAAAATTAAAATTGATCATCAAGATCAAAAAGCGGGAAGGCCAGTTTTTATGCTGACGTTCATCCTGGGCCAGTTGCCTAAGTGCATCAATCAGCTGAACAAGGTATTGCTGATGATGATATTGCAGGTAAGGTATTTTGCCCCGCTGGAAAAGGCTTTCAATGGCGGAATGCACTTCATCCAGATAGGCTTGGGGAATCTGTTTACGCCTTAATCTCTCTAAGGTGTCTTCGAGGTGAAGATCTATATATTGCCTGATGCGTTCTTCATGATGTTGCGGTAGCGGTGTCAGGGGATTGATATCTTTCTTAAATAAAAATTCTACACTTTCCAGTAGTTCCTCCAGACGACGGAGCGCGTCAAGTTCCTCGGGAATGGACTGGTCGCAATAGGTATATAAGACTTCATGTAGACGAAGCAACTGCGTATGGTAGAGCTGTACGCCTCGGATCGCCTGGTCGGCATGGGTATATTGCCGATGGATAGCCAGGGCGTCGTTCAAATGTTCGGTACAGGCAGAAGCGATGGCTTCCAGTTGTTTGCTTCGGCTGGAAGGGCTGATATGGGCAAAGGTCTCTATTAAAAGCATCAGGGGATATAAACTTGTGATCATTTGTACCTCCTTTTCATTTCTTTGTGATACCATGGCCAGCCATACACACCCGGATGCAGCGTCATGTTCAGCTTGCCGCCCTCTTTGGCCTGCTCAAAAGTCTTTGGATGTACCTCGACCGGAAATTGGTATTTCTCATCTTCATACGTAAATGACACCAATAATTCATGTATATCGCAGCAGACTGGGCATTTCTGGATGACTTTGGCCTGGATATAGATAGCTTTGGGATTATCAACATGCTTGCAATTATTCATAATGAGGTTCATGCGGATATACCAGGTACAGGCTAGGAGCATCAGTGGAAATTGAATGGTGTACAGCGTAATCAGGTTAGCACGTTTCAAGAAAATTAAATGGGCTACCGCACAGCTGCCGAGGGCGATAGGGAAGGCATGTTTAAATGCTGGCTTGAGCGGCTGCGAACTGAGCAGCAGTTCATAGGGTAAGCGGTCATACACCGCTATACTGCAGATCTGAATGCAGATAAAAAATAGAGCAAAAAGCTGGAGTACGACATGGTGGCTGCGGATTTCCAAAAAAGGGATCAGCAGGACAAGGACACCGATACTATATACCTTTAGGTAAAATGCCGACGCTAAAAAGGATCCATATACAGTTACCACGATCGCGATAAAAATCAGGATGTGATTGCGGCTGATCCGTCTGAAAAGATGCATGGGAGGTCTCATACGCAGGGCTGTTAAATCAATGGTTTGATATCAAGTTAAAATTACCTATAACGCATGCTATTTGACATGAATAATATCTTTATTTCAATAAGCGTATGTTTTTAGCATCGAACTCCTTTTTTCTGTAACGAGGCGTCCAATTTATACAATGAAGATGGTGTTTATAAGCTAAAAAGGTGTGTTGATGCGTATTTGGAAGGACACAAAAGGGTGGTTTACCTGTCTGATGGTACTGTTTAAAAGAAATAATGGCTAAATTTAGTATACAGAAATTTTTTTAATAGGAGATTTTTGGGAAGAATTAGCCTCACCTGCATTTATCTATCGATCAGTTCAAGGTTAATCTTTGAAATTAACAGTACATTATGGAAAGTAACCAACAGGTCAAGTATGCTAACGATACGGAGATGCACGTACATTATCCAGATTTCATCTGGGTGTGGATCGCTTCGTTTCTTTTTGGCGGCATCTGTTGGTATATCGGAGCGGTAACAGCGCTATCAGGCTGGTTTGATAGCAAGCCACTGATCATAAGCTATCTATTTAATGTAGTTATCGCTGCATTGACACTCTTTTATATAAGATGGGGGATCAAGCTCTTGGATAAAAAGAAAAGCTGGCGAATGCATATGAGCGATCGTATCGGAACGCAGTTCTTTTTCTGTGTACTACTACCCACCGTATTTCTCTTTGGAATTATCAAACCTGTCGTTCCTCCAAAAAGTGAATGGATATGGCTGCCTTTATTGGTCATATTTCTCTGTATCCTGCTTTTTAACATGATCTATGCCACTTTTTTTTATTGGAGTTTTAATCAGAAAAGGGAATTGTACGTCATCAAGCTGGAACGTACTTTACAAAAGCAGAACAACGTAGCAGTCAACGCGGATGCGCAAATTGACGCACAATCTTTTGATTTGTATGATACTATAGATCCGGCATCGCCCGATGAGAATGGTAAGGAAACGGATGCTGTGGAGGAAATTGATCTGACGCTGCTCAAATCGATAAATCCGGCAGAGGAGGAGTTTGTGATCAACAATAAATACCTTACAAAAAAGATAATGTACACGGAGCTGGGTATATTTCTATTTGAGAAGACCAATAATACGCCTATCGTTAAGCTATACCTAAAAGAAGATATGGAAGATAGCAAAGGCTGCGAGCAGCGTAGCCTGAACGAAATTGTGCGCGATACCCACGGCTTTGTGCAGAAAATAGACCGGCATCACGCGATTCCATTGGACATGATCAAGGCCTGTTATCAAATGAAGGGCGGGCGGCTTCGCATCATTTTGCGTGTACCTTTTGGAGATATCGTCAGTTTTGTGGTTTCGTCAACCATTTCCCGAAGGATAAAAGATTGGGTCATGCTCCAGGTACCTATTGAAAAAGAGAATACAATAAATAATAACCTTTAATAGATTGATTATGGAGAGCATGAAAAGCAACACTTGGAAATGCCGGGCCACAGGAAAAGTGGCGTTTCCATCCCGGTTCGACGCCCAATATGCGATGTTCCGCTTCAAATTACGCTCGCGTGTCAAAAATGTCACCAATGGTAAACGCATCAAACACCGCATGGGTAAACCGGCTTGCCGAAGAGCCTACTATTGCAGGCTCTGCAAAGGATACCATATTACCAAATGGAAAAAGGACAATTTTGAGCGTTATAAAAAAACGGTCATGACCTGGCATGTTTCGTCCAGCTTAAGCGATTATTATTTGACAATCCTATAATTCACGCCAATACCAATTCCTAAAACCCGCACACGATCATAATTTCTCCCCGATTGGAAAGGGATGAGGGAGTACATTTTGTAGTGTGGGGACAGCAAGACAGCAAACTGTTGGGATAATGGCACCTTTGCGCCTAGTCCAATATGGAAACCTATGCCATGCTGCTTGTCTACATAACTATTTGCGTTCTGCTGGAAGTGTAACATCGGTCCCGCATTTGCGTAGAGATATTTCAAAAATTTTACCCTGGCATCTAAAGGGAATTCCCAAATAGAAAGTTCCGAGGAATATTGCATCCGCTCCACCGATGGATCGACTATTGCCGATGTTGTCGTTATGTTCTGGTGGGAATAGCCCACACCTGCACCAAACGACCATGTTTCATTATAGTGATAGCCTACGCGGAGCAATCCAGCGATATAATTCTTACTGTCGTCGCTACCGGCTCCCATAAGGCTTTTCCGAGGTCCAATAGTACTCTCAGCTAGGGGAGTAATAGAAAGTTCGATGTCATAACTGCCACTATTGTTTTGCTGCGCATAGAGGCCGGTTCCTGATAAAGTTAAAACGGAAAGAAATATCCTGGAAAGTAATTTTTTAAGCATATGAATGTATGATTATAGATTTTATAATTGTTTTCTCTTTTTAATTGGCGCTAATTCTCACTAGAAATCTAACTGATAACGTGTAAAGCTTCCTTTTTCTGAATTAACAGTGGCGGCCTTGTCGAATTGTAAGGGGTTCGGTCCATTATAGCCTTGCCATTTTAATACAGATTCCATATCGGCAGGAATCGTTATCCTAACGATGGTATCCAAATCACGAGGGACAGGAGCGATAGAAAAACCAGTATTGGATTTCTCTGGACCATAGCTAACCGAGAGCATCTTCAAATCGAGTTTTTTGACATTTTTGAGATGCAACTCCATTTCACCCCTTTTAAACAGCATTATTCGTTCATCGGTTGGCGTATCATACTTGAGCTCGTCCAAGTCATAAGAAGCTACGCTTTGATACGAATCTGGATGGTATGCATTAAGATAATAACCATTCTTTTTGACGCTAACTATAAAAAAGCCATCTTCGGATAGGTATTTGCTGGCATCAAATCGAAAACTATATTTGCCTTTGGTATCTGTCTTTGTTTTCCCCAAACTTATAGATGGTTTAAGGAACGAACTGTAATATTGGAAAGAAATTCCTAGTTCTACATCAGATAATAATTTGTTCGCAGGAGTATCCACAACAACGCCCGATAGTACAATACAATTCTGCGCACAGGTTGTGCCATCGCGCTCATCTTTTTCGCACCCAAATAGAAAGAATGGTAGGATAAAGAGAAACCATTGCCCTTTATTTACTTTTTGAAATATGTTCAGCATAATAATATAGAATAGGTCAGTAAGACGTATTAAAGGAAAATCAATAAAACTGCGCATTTCGTTAAAACAGGTCTTTTCATAATTTATTTTGATACTATACTATTGCAAACGGAAATAATATGCGTAATGCTACAAATTTAATAAATATAAGTTAATAGTTCGCCCCAGATGCTAAAAGCTGTAATTTGGTTACAAGTGATTGGGCATTTGCGAGAATAATGGCTCCCGATTGACCAATACATGATAGGCTATTGGAAAATTTATTGGAGCAGTGTAAAAGTTTTCCGCTTGTGTCACCTAAAAATCGAAAAATGAAATGATTACTGGCCAGCTAAGGAATATTCTTTGAATTTTAATAAATTAGTTGGATGAGATATTTAATAGTCCTATTGTTAGGCTGGTTCACTTGTTATTCGGTCGCTGCACAAAACCAAGCGAAGGGAAATAGTGCCGGTAAAGATGAAAAGATCTATATATTGGTCGCTAATAAGATCAATACCGATTTTAATTACAAGTTACTGGATGATTTTGAGCAGTCTTTTTCAGCTTTAATCAAAGAAAACAACAGCCGCGAATTAGTATTCAACCCCATAAATGGCAAGTACCATTATTATAAGTTTATCGCCACCTATAAGGCAAGGGGTATCTCACCAGATAGCGATATGGCTAAGCCGGAGCAAACTTTTCACAATATCTTGATCATCAAAACAGATGACCAACAAAAGATCGTAGATGGATACGAGTTTGTGCTGGAATGGAACGAGAAGCCACTATCATATCCCTTATTTCGGATGAAAGCTACCGATTTGACTTTGCAGGAAGGTTTATCACTGAGGCAGTTGAATCTACAGAGAGTGACAGACAATACTGATTTTGATAGCGATGGTAAAATCAAATTGTCGAGCTGGTAGATCATTTTATCGCAGTATCAGTGTGCTGCTTATTGGCTTTCCTTTAGGACGCGATCTTTGGGGCCATATGCTCATTAATGCCTCGTCTTTTCCTTTCATATAATTCTCGATCGTATAATTAATATTGATATCAGGTTTTAAAGGTCCTGTCGTCCCTTTCCATACTTCCCAGTATCTCGTCGAGTAGGTAATCACGATGCCTGATTTTGGTAAACTGAATCCTCTTACTTCTCCGTAATGATTGATTGAACCACTGGTTTCTTCACCAATAAAGGTTGCATTAGAATTTTTCTTCAGTTCAACGGCATTACCTATCTGGTTTTAATTCAGGTATGTGCATATTATAACCTAACATCACCTTATTTTAACCTCTTTTATTTAAGCATTGCAACACTAGATTGGCTTATGTATATTTAATGTCATATTGACATTTATTTAAATCTAAATTGTTATGAAGCCAGTTCAATTTAAGGTTCCTGCCCCTCAGGATAAATCTATTTATATTCAAGAAGATGTACTGGATAAATTCTATCCTTATATGCATCGTCATGAGGAATATCAATTAATATGGATTAAAGAAGGTATCGGCCAGCTACTCGTTGACGATAATGTACATGAATTTCAGCCGGGAGACATTTTTCTTCTGGGAACAAATCAGGCCCATGTTTTTAAAAGTTTCATTGCAGACGAATGTGTGCGCTCTGTCTCTTTATTTTTTAATACAAAAGGAGCGTTGTCTACCATGTCGACGATGCCCGAACTAAGAAACCTGCTTGATTTTGTGAATAATTGTCAGCGGGGATTTAAGGTTCCAGCCAAACTTCAGGGGCAGGTATGTTATCATATTGAAATATTGCAAAAGTCTGACTTTCTGGATCAGCTCGTAAATTTCTTTTATTTGTTAAAATCACTCAGCAAAGTATTCAGCGAATTGGAGCCTCTTTCCGGTGTACGATTGCCCAAGACGGAGATCACCAAACCTTTCCGTATCGAGAGGTTATGCAAATTTTTGGAAGAGCATTTTAAAGAAAATATCAGCTTGGATGAAATAGCTGAAAAGGCAAATCTTACGCCGCACGCCTTCTGCCGCTATTTTAAAAATTGTACTGGAAAAACATTTATCGCCTATTTGAATGAACTGCGTATCCGTGAAGCCTGTAAATTATTGGGGCTGGGTAGGCACGATTCGATATCTTTAATCGCCTATGATGCTGGATTTAATAGCATCACTAATTTTAACCGTGTTTTTCGGAGTGTCTTGGGCATATCCCCTAAAATATATGTCCGGAAATACAGGAACTATCTATACGATTAAGGGGCTTTATCCGCTCTCATTTCAATCCGTCTAACTATTTCAGGTAAATACCACTGTTATGGTTAGACGGAATAGCTGTTTTATGCCATTTTTTGAAATCCTATACCTCCCCCAGAAGCTTCTTTTTCTTTTGTTAAAATGCTAGAATGAGTGGATAAGATCTGACCGAAAACCGCTGTTTCGAAGTACTATTTTTGTTACATAAAGAATAACTAATCAATTTTTAACATGCTGTAACAGCCTTTTTTCAAAAGGGAACGCTTTATCCGACGGGGTAGACGTGCAGCTGACAGTGTGCTTAACTGAACACCTGCTTAACGAAATTATGACTATGTATGAAAATCTTCCAAAAAAATGCTTAACGGGTATTTTTATGCTGCTGCTGTTCGTATGTCAACAGCTGTATGCGCAACAACAGAGAACGGTCACGGGGATCGTTAAAGACGAAAAAGGTATGCCTTTGTCTGATCTCAGTATTTTAGAGAAAGGCATCAGGAATGCTTCCAAAACAGATGCCGATGGAAAATTTAGCCTAAAGCTTAAATCGTCAAATCCAACCTTGATTTTTAGCTCCATTGGTTATGTGCGGCAGGAGAAACAGTTGCGTGATGGCGAAAATACGCTTCAGATCACGATGAAGGAAGATGGGACGGGCCTCGATGAGGTGGTCGTGATGGGCTATCAGGATGTGCAGCGCCGAAAGACAACGGGAGCTATTGCTACTGTAAAAGGTAAAGATTTTGAAAATACGCCCTATGCAACCTTCGATGCCATGTTGCAGGGACGTGTAGCTGGTCTGACGGTATTGAGTACTTCGGGCGAACCTGGTACCAATAACATCGTCAATATTCGCGGTACCAGCAACTTGGGCTTGGCAGATAATCAGCTGCAGGCCCCCTTGTATGTGATCGACAATATTATCTACGACGTGAGTGATATTCAGGCTGCTTATGGGAATGCGAGTCCGTTGCAGGCCATTAATCCCAATGACATTGAATCGGTCGATATCCTGAAAGATGCTTCGGCATCGGCCATTTATGGTGCTCGTGCAGCAAATGGGGTTATTATCATCAAAACCAAACGTCCGGCACAGGGTAAACCCGAAATACGGATCTCGGCATACAACGGGGTTTCTAGCCGTCCGGCTATGAAGCCGATCACCGTGGGAGCTGCAGAACGTAGGCTGAAAATGAATTTGCTCTATCAGGGTGGATCTTATGACTGGTTCAACAATGGATCGATTAGTCCCATGTTGACGGATAGTTTAAATCCGGCCTTTAACAACAATACGGATTGGCAGGGCCTTTTTCTACAGTCGGCCAATATCAACAATGTCAATGTGAGTATCGGCGCTACCATGGAGAAATTTTTATACCGTTTCTCGGCACAGCGTTATTATGAGCAAGGGGTAATGATGGGCTTTGAAAATGAAAACCTCACACCACGCCTGATGTTACAGGCCAATCCCACCGACAATTTTCAATTCGAGACCAACTTGTTCGCGGGTTTTACTAAAGCAAAACATGGTTCGGGGGACGATCAGAAATATCCATTTAATACCTGGGGATTTCCTTCTTCTTTCTATCAGCTAACGGACGTAGACCAACAGATCTATACGGGGCGCTACGATGGTATGATGGACCGTGATAATTCTTTCAGCCTCAATGGAAACTTTGCCGGCACACTTAAAAAGTTCCTGATCAATGGCTTGACCCTGCGCTCGCAGTTTTCATTTAACGTCAATAATAATACGCGCGATCTGTTTCGTCCTGTACTGCTTACAGGCTATAGAAACTATGCACAGAATTGGACGAACCAAAATAAGCGCTGGGAATGGGAAACCTATTTTAACTATATCAAGAGCATTCGCAATACCCATAATTTTAGTGCCGTTTTGGGAACGGGTATTGAACGCAATACGTCCAATAATAGTTTTATGTCCGGCTATAACGATAATGGAAATTATGTGAAAACCGTAACCGGCATTCCTTCAGGGCCGGATCTCTATGCGACGACTTCGATCAGTGAGCGCTCGCGTGTATCGGTATTCGGTCGTTTTGGATATGATTATAAGGATAAATATCTGCTTTCTGCAAGCTACCGGATGGATGCATCGTCGCGTTACAGCAAGGATAACCGCTGGGGTATTTTCCCATCCATATCTGCCGGTTGGGTACTTTCGGAAGAACCATTCTTCCAGGGCGTTAAAAATGCCATATCGTTTTTCAAAATAAGGGGTAGCTATGGCGTTACGGGGCGTGATCCAGGCTCATACTACGCGCGCTATACGGGGCTGACTTTCGACGCATCTTATGCAGGATCGGTGCTGGAAAATGGTATCGGTGGTTCGGTACTCTCCTATAACGGTAAACCGACGGTATCTCCTGATTATGCGGCGGCGGCAACATCACCGACAATCAAATGGGAGCGCTCGCCGCAGTTTAATGCCGGATTTGATATGAACCTGCTGCACGATCGAGTTACTGTGACTGCCGATTTTTATGTGCGCGACTCCAAACAGTTGGTATACGATCTGACGATGCCCGCTACTTCAGGATACAGCACTGTTTCCAACAACTTTATCAGTGTGCGAAACAGTGGTGTGGAAATGACAATTATCTCCCGAAATATGGCTCCTTCGTCACCGTTCCAGTGGACGACCAATTTCAATATCGCTTACAATAAAAATTATGTCACCAGTCTTCCTGATGGCGGAAAGGAAATACAGGTAGGACCACCATGGATGCAACGCGCCCTGAATGTAGGCCAGCCTATTTTTCCATTCAAAGTGTGGGATGTGGATGGGGTATATGCGACCAATGCAGACGTGCCTGTCGATCCATTGACTGGTAGGAGAATTGCTCACTTTAATCGATCGGTACTCTATCAGGCCGGTGATCCGCGCCGAAGAGATGTCAATGGGGATTACGTGATTGATTACAACGACAAAATTGATATGGGTAATCCAAATCCCGACCTCGTGGGCGGTTTTATTAACCAATTTTCTTACAAGAATTTTAGCCTATCGACGCTCGTGAGCTTTGTCTTTGGACGCTCTTTGTGGAACGGTTACCTGTCGGATAAATTACAGGATGCCGGTTCTTCCACCCTGTATTCGACCTGGGGAACCAATTCTGCGATAGCAGGCGATTTTAAACCCAGCGACTTTTGGATGAAAGACGGTGATCAGACCAAATACCCGACTTTGTTTCGCAACACGGTAGACAATTGGCACATCGCCAATAGCACTTTTGTGGAAAATGCCAGTTTTGTACGCCTTAAAAATATTCAGCTGAGCTATACATTTCCACAGGAAATGATCAAGAAACTTAAATTGAAAATGCTCCGCATCTATGGGGTGGTGGATAACGTAGCTGTCAAGTCATGGTCTTCGGTGCCAGACCCTGAAGCGGTGGAAGCCAATGGTTATTCAACGGGTAACGGTTACCCGATCCCCAAGAAATGGACAATAGGCTTGGATGTTACCTTTTAATCAGGATCAGTTCCATCGGACAACGGTGGCTTAAAATTATTTACAGATGAAAAGAAAAATATTATTTTTAATGCTGAGTGCTTTCATGTATCTCGCTTCGGGCTGCTCCAAGTTTCTGGACATTGAGCCTGTCAGTTCGGCAACCGACGAGAACTTCTGGAAAACGCAGGAAGATGCCAATAGTGCAACCAACGCCATGTATGCGCTGCTGCGCAAGGCCCTAAATCAAGCCAGTGGTATGGCCTACTATGCCTATGGCGATTTGCTCACGGACGAAATTACTTCTTCGACCGACGCAGACTTTAATCCGATTGTCAATATGCAGCTCAACACGGCTGTAGCAGCTTCGGAAACTTGGCGGCCCGCGTATCAGCTGCGGCGTTATGATGTCTTCTATCAGGCCATAGACCAGGCAAATCGTGTCATCCAAAGGCTGCCCAAGATGGATGAGAATGCTTTTAATGACGTGTCTGTCAGGGATTATTATATTGGTGAAGCTTATTTTGTGCGTGCATTTGCCTATTTCTATATGGCGAGGGTATGGGGTACTGTACCAATTATAACCGAATCTGTAACACCGATTGATGCAGTCAATCTGCCTGCAAGCAAAGAGAGCGATGTGCTGGATCAGAGTCAGGCCGATTTAACCAAAGCTTTGGCTTTACTGAAATGGAGCAATATCGACCAAGATGATTTTGCATTGCGTGCAAATACCGGAGCAGCGCTTGCCCTGCAGGCGCATCTCAGTGCCTGGAGGGGCGAATATGCCGACTGTGTCGAGGCGGCTAAATCGGTATTGGAAAGCGGCGAATATTCTTTTGTGGGAAGAGACAGTCTGAACTACCGCAGTATCTATCAGGGAAAATCCAATGAAGGTATCTTTGAGATCTCCCAGAGTGGTGAAAACGAAGGTACCAATAGGGGAATAGGGTACTATTCGCTGGCGGGACCTTATTTTCGGACTTTAACGGATCCGCTTTTGAGAATCAGTCAGGATTACATTAAAACGCTCTTTAAAGACGACAATGACAAACGGTTTAAAAGTGTGTTTGATATTGCTTATAACAGTAACTATGCATTGTGTACGAAATATGCAAATGTGAAGTTCTCAAACAATACGTCAAATGCCAATGCGATATTTAAAAATAACATCATCATTTTTCGTTATTCCGATATTAAGTTGCTCATGGCAGAGGGATTGGCCGCAACAGGTAAAAACAGTTCTGCAGAAGCCATCTTAAATGAAATCCGTACACAAGCGGGATTGCCTGCCTATACAAACGAAGAACCGCTCATTGAGGCCATCTTTAGTGAAAGAGCACGCGAGCTGTTTTTGGAAGGCCATCGCTACTATGATCTCGTGCGATTGTATAAACATTTTAATGTCTATAAATTTCCGGAAAGCAAAATGAACCAGGCACAATTTAATGCGAAGAAATACCTCTGGCCATTTGACCCATCGTTGTTGTCAACCAATCCTTTGCTTAACCAGACATCCTACTGGGGAACGGTCAATATGTAAACCACTAAACTTGAAAAAAATGAAAACCTTATATCGATTTGCGCTGCTGTTGGCGTTTGGACTGACAGTGGTGGGTTGCAAGAAAGCGGCTTATCTGACGGATGATGGTCTCCATACAGCCGAAGTCAATCTGTCTACTTACGACTACCTGGCCGCTCATCCCAATGGGATGTTTGATACCTTGCTGCTGGTGATTGACCATTTTAAACTGAAAGATGAAATTAATAGGGCCAAAACTTTTTGGGCCCCCTCAGATTATTCGGTCAACCGTTATTATAAGCAAAAAACAGACTCGGTCAAGTATGTGGATGAAAATGCACAGTATTCTTTTGACCAGTTTCTAAACGAAATCCCCGTAGATTCAGTCAGGGCATACATCTATAACGATGCTCCCTACAATTTAGAATCGGCCAGCACAGCCTATAAGACAATCAGCAATGCGGCCAATGTGGGTGGTTTTGTCTATCACAAACAAAAGCAACCTAAAGCAGCCTGGTCTTCGCAACCTGTTTATTACTTGTACTATGTAAAAATACGTGGTGAGGCGGACCAAATTAGTCCCGACGGTATTGTTACCGTCAAGGAAGATGATCAGGCAGATATGCGCATATATTGTCAGACAACCGGAATTAAAACGGCGTCAGGAACGATGCTGAATGTATTGGCCAATACACACACGTTTATCGGCGATTTTGTGCCGCGTATCATCACGGGGCCTAAAATTGTGGAAGCAGGTTCTACGCTAACCTTTACCTACGACCTGAGCATTAAATATGATGCAGCAGGTTATACGGGCACGACGGTCGACCTGCTTCTACCACGTTTAGCACGCTTTTATGGCGTGGAGAGTGGAGCAATATCCGCGCTGGTGGGGAAAGATATTACTTACTACGCCGTACAGCCTGATGGTAATTTAAATGCAAACAGTACAGCAAATGCACCGGGGCACTGGTTCGATGCCAAAGGGCAGACCTGTTCCTGGGGCAGCGATGCACGTATTGTATCGGAGCTGGCAACACCGACGATGACCTTTAATATTCTGCAATATCCAGGGCAGACGAGTGTCGGTAGCACTTATACGGTCAGACAATCCCTTGTGTACAAGTCAAAAACAAAAGGTGATTTGAATGCTGTTTTTGTATTCAACATTAAGATCAAATAAATTATGAGACTAACGGGACGTATTCAGTTGTAGTGCTGGATTAGCCGGATAGCTTCATCACAAATGAAAAGATAAGACAGATGAAAAAACGAAGTTTTATAATAGGCTTAGCAGGTTTATCCATGTTGATATTGGATTCCTGCAAAAGTGACCAAATAGGTTATTTAAGTGAAAATATGCGCTATAATGTGGAGAATCTGCAAGTCAACCAGGGGACGGTGGTATACACGGATGCCCTTGTCGCCAATGGAAGCACAACTCCGCTGACCGTGAATCTGATTGCCGTACGGAATAAGGAAACTGGCGAACTGGCAACAGAATTTTCAAAAGAGCATGAAATATCTACCTACCTTGGAGAGGTCACCTGGCGGGATACAACGCTGGTTCTGTTGAAAGCGAAGATTGGCAAGGCCAAATATCCACCGATGATGCTCAATGCCATCGGTGGTCGGGTTGG
Organism: Sphingobacterium sp.; assembly: GCA_031286695.1. Classification (GTDB taxonomy): domain Bacteria; phylum Bacteroidota; class Bacteroidia; order Sphingobacteriales; family Sphingobacteriaceae; genus Sphingobacterium. The sequence goes on from JAITTY010000010.1 coordinate 49,920, forward strand.
TTTTACACAGGCAACACAATTTGTGACTCCAGGGCAGTACTCGATCGATGTGGAGGTGAGCAATATCGCCGGACAGAAAACCTTTAAGAATATTCTGGACTTCAATATCATTGGCGCTAAAAAGGAGGATATTCTATTTAAATCATGTACGAGTTCGGACTATGGCGCCGAATCTAACTTTTTACCTTATACTGATTATGAGATCAGTGTGGAGCATCAGGCTGAAGGGGAAAACAAAATCGTCTATGTATGGGAAGATAAAAATGGCAAGCCATTTAACCCTAAAAAAGGGGAGATTATCAAACGTGGGGATAGGCCTACCTTCAAAAACTGGTCGCCTTATTATCCGGAGGAAGTCACTGATACGGGCTTGGTCTATCGCTATCCCGACGTCTCGGGCTTGGTATACCCTATCATGAATGGTACCTATGTAGGCACAGAATTTTGGTCGGGCGATCCTATTTCTTATTACCGTGTTGTGGGAACGGCGACTACGCTGGGACGTAATCTCAATCCGGTATCGACCATCAAATTCTACAGAAGTGGTACTTACACCGTTCGCTTCCGTTTTTTGACAATCACACATAGTTGATCGCTACCCATTTAACAGCTCAAATTATGAAAGGTATAGTATTGAATAAACTTCTGCTGACACTGATCTCGGTGCTTGTGGTGCTTTCGCAGGGATGCAGCAAAAAAGAGGTAGAACCTCGTCTTGAGGAGGAGACGACTACTCCGCCCATCACCGTGGGGACAGATTCTTTAAAAATTTACAAGCCGAAAGAATTTGAAGGGATGGATTATAACGATAAAGGAAGTAAATGGTCCTATTCACGGAGCCGTCAGTCGGAACATTTTATCGTCTTCTGGGGAGCAAGTTATGGGAATAATGATCCCAATGCGAGCACAGTACCGGAAGAGTATCGTGTGGATATTGATGATCTTTTGGCTAAAGCCGAACAGTTCTACGCATTAAATATTAACACGCTGAAATTTGCAGAGCGTAAAGTGAACCGATCTAATCTGGATAAGTATAAAATGATGATCTTTGTTCATTACACGACAGATTGGATGGCCTACGGTGGCGGTTACGACGATACGATCGGGGCATTGTGGATTAATCCGGCTACCTGCAAACCGGTGGGTGCTGTGATTGCGCACGAGATAGGGCATAGTTTTCAGTATCAGGTTTTTGCAGATTTAAAAGGGGAGCACGGGTTTCGATATGGTTTTGGTGGCAAGAGCGGTAATGGATTTTGGGAGCAGACAGCGCAGTGGCAGGCTTATCAGACTTATCCAGATCAAGCTTTCTCTGGACATGATTTTACAGTCTATACCGAAAATTATTTTCGTCATATTCATCATGAGAAATATCGCTATGCCAGCTATTTTATCCATTGGTATTGGACCAGTAAACATGGGATTGATATGATAGGCCGGATCTGGCGCGAAGCCTTAAAACCCGAAGATCCGGTTCAGGCTTACATGCGTATAACTGGTATCGATGTGAAACAGTTTAACAATGAAATCTATGAAGCAGCGACCCGCTTTGTCACCTGGGATCTAAACAGTATCAGAGATTTTGGGAAGAATTATATCGGTAAGCTGACGACCAAATTTACGCGTCAGTCTAATGGAAGTCTCCGTGTCAGCTATGATCGTTGTCCGGGTACTACGGGGTATAATGTGATTCCGTTGGAAGTTCCCGCTGCGGGTACACAGGTTTCGGTAGCTTTTAAAGGACTGCCAAATGCTGCTGGATTTAACCAGGTGGATGCCAGCCGTGCAGGATGGCGGTATGGTTATGTAGCCTTATTGAAAGACGGCACGCGGCTATACGGTGATAGGACGGAGGGCACCGAGAATACGGTTGCGTTTACTGTTCCGGCCAATTGCAGCAACCTGTGGTTTATCGTTACCGGTGCCCCATCTGTTTACCAGCCACATGCCTGGGATGATGATGATACCAATGATGAGCAATGGCCCTACGAGATCAAAATTCAGGGTACCACGGCGACAGGATACAATGAGGTAAGCGGTCAGCCCAAAGATATCGCATTGAATTATGATGTCAGCTTTCCTGCGGACGCTACTGGTTACTCGGGCACACAAGTAAGCGTTAATGCTGCTCAGCTTGGTGAAGCCTTTGCTATATCTTCGGCAGATTTGTTGGATCTAATGAGTGGTGGCAAAATTAAATTCTATGCGGTGGAGCCGAATGGAAGTTTAAATCCCAACAACACGGCCACAGGCTACGGTCATTGGTTCACAGCAGCTGGTGGCGTAACCAGTTGGGGAGCCAATGCGGCCTTGTTTTCGGAATTTAACGCCGGCACGATTACGTTCTCCATCGGACAGTATCCGGGAGCTTTGACAACTGGAAAGAAATACACCATCAAGCAGGCACTGCTGTATACGTACGAAGGAACGAAAACCGTGCAGGCGACGTTCACATTTAATGTGGATGTGAAATAAAATTGATTTGTCCCTTTTGATCAAGTAATGATCAAGCGCTATCAAGTTTTGAAATGACTAGGGATAGAGCAACGATGGTGGTTTGCTGCTAATAAAAAGAACCGCGAGTGAATTATATGTTTATATTTAGTGAAGGCCACGTCGGGAGATGTGGCTTTTTTGAACTTCCTAAAGCCCACTGTCGTCAGCGATGATTTCGTCGATCTCATTGCATATTCGCTGTATTGGCTTTGTGAAATAGTGCTGTGCGAGCTGCACTTTTTTTTCTTTACCGTCTTCATTTCGATAACGTGCGTGAAGCGATACACTGACGGTGATAAAACCATATTGTTTGAGCTTGTGGATCGTAAATCCCTGTAGGCTTTCCAGCGGGACAGTCACCTCTTTTCCAAAAAGCCCTTTGCGTATCCGCATTTCCCGTCTATCCATATCAATGATAAAATAAGCTCTCAGGAGGGAAATCATCAGGATGACAACAATACCCAGCATCCACCATTTAAAAGAGGACTCCGGCATTTTGAGGAAACCTACTAGGGCCATAATGGAAAATATGCCGACCAAGGGAACATAAGTGCCCAACTGGGGTTTCATTTTGTATTCGTTTCCGTTTCTTTCAAAGTTTTTCATGTGCTTATCCGTTCTGTTTGCTTAACTATATCCTGAGTTTAAATTAATCGAAATTTTGCAATAAATAAAATGCAAACGGTAGAGTATGTTGAGAATAATGTTTATTTTTCCAGATAAATAAAGCTATAACTTTGCTTTGGTAAGAAAACAGAAAAACTGCTGAAATTTTCATTTTTGTGTATCATTTGCAAAAAGATATCCTTTCAGATTAAATAATAACATGACAAAAATAGCGGTTAAATCTCCCTTATTGGGACTTAAGCAAGGCGATTCAAATATATATATATTTGAATCGCATATTGGCCTTGTATCAAAGGGCGTTAACAAATTCTATAAAGATTATGCTAATAATCTCAATTAAAGTAACCGTTAAACTTTTAATCGCAGATTATGCAAATGAAAAAAATGACTAAATCGACCTATAGAAAAGTAATATGGAAACTGTTGGTTATCTGCTTTTTGAGCTTAACAATAAGCTGTTGTCGTGATTCATTCCGAAGGGTTTCAGCGAGTGATCTTAATAGTTATGAGAATAATAACAATATATTGTGGGGCAACAGCGATAGTTCGCTCGTACTGACGGCTTTGTTTGATAACGGGCCATTTTTGCAAGATTATACTACATTGCTGGTATTAAAATATTACAATGGGGTAGACTCCGTGTATTATCTTTTAAAAGATACACATAATGGCAATTATATCGTCAGAGAAAATAGGTTGTACATCTACGATAAAGAAGTTGGAATTCCCGGCTCCCGGGTGGGTTGGTATGAATCAACAAAAGGTCACATAACAAGAATTGATAGTGTATTTGTTACCGGGGATAGTATTTTGCCGAACTGTCCAAATCTTAAATATTTTGATAAGATAGCGAAGACAAAGCCTTATGGAATATATAAGATTGACGGTCATGCTTTAAAGTGCATCGCGATGAGCAAAGAGGAGCAAAAAACAGCTTTAGAAAAATCCATGTTACCGGGGTTCTATTACTATTCATCTCCGGGGTTGGGAGTAGATCGGATATATGACCTTTCTGAAATCGAAGAGCGTCTGAAGAAAAGGATTCCTTCGACTTTCGGGCCAAAGCCATAAAAACCATTGCATTTTTAATTGTGGATCATTTAATGCGAGTATGATTTCAGACAAATTAACAAATATGAAAGCAATTTATAGTATCCTAGCTTTATTAGTTATTGGATGTGATGATCCCAATAGATGTGAAACAACTAAACAATATGCTGAAAGTTTCGAGGCCAATGTTGTTCTTTTAAAAGAACCTAAGATCAAGTATCAGGATTTTATCTTGGTTGGAGTTGATCCAACTACTAAGAGAGATACCGTACAATTGCTTCCCGGTAGGTGGTTTTATCATGTTGAACCTTTTTGTGATTTAGGTGATACCATTGTTAAACGGAAGGGCGTTCCCATAATTGAAGTTCATAAAACAAAAAAGATGTTCGATACTACTCGGATTGACATAGAGTTAAATTGTATTGATTACTTCATAAACGGAAAAACGACAAAGCAGTGGAATGAATTTGAAGAAAGTTATGGTAATAAGCTGAATAGATCGTATCACGCCCGTTGACATAATGGCTGGCCACATATAATTAGAAATATTCATGATAACGAGCAATAGGACAGATATACTCCCATACGATAGAAATCACTATATTGACTTTCTTTTCGGCGTGCCTATTTCGTCAGTTAACTGGTACGGTGTTTCCTTTCAAGTAGATCCGAAAGGAAAGGAGTTTAATTTAGCTGATTTTATTACGTTATATGACCCCTGGTTCAAGAAAGTTACATCAACGTTTGAGCGGGGCTCTTCATGGATCATAAATCACGATAAAATAGATCTCGAGTGGTTTCCGAATAATGAGGATAATTTACCCGCACTACGGAACTTTTTCAAGCGAAATGATATTTCTGCTCATTTTAGAGGTGCTTTGATTTGTAGTGAAGAACTTTTGATGGAGCTATCAAAAGACTTGATCTCCTATCCCTATGGGTTGTTTAAGGAAGAGGGCTTGTTCTATACGAATATTGATATCTCACATCGTGAATTGCCTTTCGTGATAAAAGTATTGGATCATCTGAATATCGATTTATTAAGTACGAATGAAAAGCTGCTGCGCAAAGTTGTCTCTGAAAACAACGCGGATTCTTTTCTATTAAAGCCCTATAGAGGAACTTCCTTATAGGATCTGCCCGAACTATTGAAAAATATTAATGAGTACGATGGACAGCTTATGTAAATAGAAGGGATAAGAAAGTGCAACAATTTATTTTAGACCAAGTCAATTTTAAATATGGATAAAAAGGAAACTGAGAATTATGATTCATTGCAGTATGTCAAATATTATGATTCATTGATTCGTCTGGAAGAATATAATCATAAAATAGCTGTACCCTACGGTGGAATTGGGGTACAAAATCCAGAAATGAATACCAAAGTTCGTTATGAAGCTGGTTATGGATTTATACTAACACCTGCCAGCCTGCTTCTTAATATAATTTTGATTATTTATTTCGCTGTTAAGATTGTGAAAAATATTATTAAACTTAAAAATAAACCTAAATATGTTGGATAGATTAACTTTTTGGACTGATTGTACTCAAATCATCCTCATATTCGTGTTTATTATATATGTATGCTCAGAATTATTGATTTATATACGAAATACGCTGAAAAATAGGTAGTGGTGGAGTTATGGAAAGTCAGCACAATAAACATCGTAAAAATAAACTTCCGTAACATAGCATTATGAAAATATATCTACTTTTAAATATTGCCTTATTAGGTATTTTATCTTCATGTCAATCTGTTGAAAAATGCGAAGATTCAATATGTTTTAATACTTCTATTAGAGAGATAGAGCATGGTTATTTTGTCAAACTGGATTTTGAATCAAAAACAGATACGATTTTAAATCTCGATGACAGAATGTTTTTTATTGGCTGTCCCGATTATTGGGAAGACCCGACCATATTTTATAAAACGAAGAATCCAGGTGCGTTAAAACATAACCAAATTATTGTTGAAAATACAGACAATAAAATCAGGTTATTGTCAACACAGTTTGTTCCAGAAGGAAAGCTAGTACCGGCTGTACTGCCAAACTGTGCATTTTTGGAGGAATTCAGATTGGCATTGAAAAAGGACAGTATCGTTTCCTATGAATTTGCTGTTGGAAAGGATGATCTGAGAGTTTCGACATCAGATAGGAAAGTGAAATTGCACCTATACCTGAAAAATAAGGGAAATGGGAGAATTATAACGTCAAGCAATTGGATCAAAATAAATTCTTATGATTCCGAATAACGTCATAATAGCTGAGTTTTAAAGGATGAAGTATGTTCAAATTTTATCAAACCATAGTGATTTTAATTTTATGGAGTGCTTCCCTTACTTCTTGCGACTTTATCGCTGCTGGAAGTAATTTAATGGCCGAACGATATGAATTTGATGTAACACAGGATTCTCTTATTAAAAAGATAACGGCTTATAATAACATGACTCTCCAGGATTCATTATTTAAAATCGGGACGGACAGTCCTTATTTTTACGAAGGTTATGTTAATGATGAGATTTCACGATTATGCAATTTTCAATGCTCCAAGGGATTCTGTTTTTGATAATAGTTATAACCTGAATCAAAGAGATTTAATTTTTATTGATTCTGTCCTAACATCAGTTTTGAAAAAAAAAGAAGACAATAATGCATTTTATAAACAATTGAAAGTTTATAGTAATTCAGATAGTGTATTCGTTGACGTAAATATGTTCTTAAAGAGTGACAAAGCTCTGAAGGATTTTTTTAGGTACTATCCTGTAATTTCTTTTGATTCGCCTACATATGAAGGAACCTATGGAAAATTAAAAATTAATCTTTCAAAACGCAGTTTCTCTGAATTAATATTGTCTGTTAAGTTATTAAATTCTCTTAACTTAATGTCCAGTCAAATGTAGCAACTTTAGTGTAAAAATTACTGAGGAAGCCTATGATGTGGCTGCCGAGGGAATATCAACTGGTTATAACAATTTTATTAATACAATTAACAACAATATAATGAGATATAAGTAGTATGGTTTTAAAAGTCTCAACATGGAAGCATATAGAAAAATTATGGACGTTAGTTTTTCCATGCTTACTAATTCTCTACCTCCTTTTTATAGGGGGTAGTGAATTATATATATTATTAACTATAGTAATTTTAGGATTTACTTTAATTTTTCCACTATTATTTATTCATTTTAATCACTATAGGTATAGTAAAAGAAGGATAGTAGAATTGTTAGACAACATGATTAAAGTTGAAGGTGAGAATGGTGTTGTCATTATCGATTTGGAAGATATATCTAGTATTACAACTTACATGTCGGGTGTACGTTATGCGAATTTATCTCTTCAAACCTTTCCGACTGAGGAGTACTACTACTGTAGAATTAATACGAAAGGAGGTGAATCGATTTATTTATCGTGCCTTTTCTCTGAAAATATTGATGAGCTTTTAAAGGAGAGATTTAACGTTACTTTTTTTAAAGAAAAAAAGTACTATCCCACTATTAATGAATAGTGGTTTTTTTTATGAAAAGGACAAGCACGGCAATAATTTGAAGGATAGATATTAAAAGACTGAGGACGCCATTTATAGGATACTCCTGTAAATCTTGGAAAATGTATTGAAAACCGTTTAAGCTTATTAGAAATAAAGCGGCAAGTGTAATCTCCCCTAAAAATGATATGGATTGGGAAACGGCTCGATTTGGATTTGATTTCCTTCAATCTAAACAAGAAAATAAAACATGGAATATTTTCAAGTGGAAAAAGTGGGCAATAGAAGGACAACCAACCCAACGTGCGCAACGATCAGGACACGCTCCTGTATATCCGGCAAAAATGTATGAGAAGAAAGCAAAAGAAAGACTATGGCTAATGCAAACCAACCCGTTTCTGGGGCAACCAAAATGGTAAAAATGATTTTGAAAATATTACTGATATGTTTTTTAGGTCTAATTGGATACATGATTATTGATGCGTTAATAAGTCTATCACCAAGAACTGTGTATTGTCTTTCAGATAATCAGTGTATCACTGTAATGAACGGGAAAGATGATGAAATCTATTTTATCCCCGGAAAATATACAGGTAAAGAAATACCTTCGGATGATTATATTAAGGTTATACATTTGACGAGAGATTTTGCAAGTGCGGTTTTCTCAAAAAATAATGTTGTGCTAATTAGAATTGATGGCAATCCAAAGGTTATTCAGCGATCTTCTCGTGGGGTTATTAAATTATATAATGATGACCTAGCAAAAAACGATAGTTTATACACTTGTTTTGATGGAATAGATTCTGTGTACAAAAAAGGAGTTCATTTTATCAATATGAATCTTACGGAAAATTATGCTTGGAATTCTGATGGCAAACTTAAATAGATTTTTGCCTTGTTAAGTGATTTTTCTAGTAGGTCTTGTCGAAGGAGGAATATCATTCACCTTATGTTGGTATTGGGAATAATCCGGTAAGTACAGTCGATCCAGATGGCGGAAAAGGGACAGACTGGTATTTGCCAAAAGGAGCCAAATTAACATCGGAGGCTGTTTAGTTTGACGGATCTGGAGAAAGGGACGGTTATAATAGAATATCTAGTCTTCCAGAGGTGAATGTGAACAGTCCATCATTAATACACGAAATCCATCCTGTTTAATTCGGAGTAGTCCAATAAACCTGTCAAATAAGGTTAGCAAAAGCAATTAAAGATAAATTTCATGAACAATAATTTTATCGCGTGTAATTTAGAATGAATAATTTCGAATGTTAGCCCAAAAATTATCTTTTGGGCTAACTTTAAAAATGTTTAATCATTCATCTCATCATAATAGACATCTGTCTTGCTCAGGATCTGCTGTACCTGTGCGTACTGTTTTTTGCTAAGCCCTGTATCGTTCAAAAAGAAGAGACCGCTCCATTTTATATTTTTGATAGAAGCCAAAAACGGCTGCCATTGCAGGGGATTATTGGTGAATGGTACAAAAACCAGTTTGGGATTGTTGTACAAGGCTGCAGGGAAACTGGTAAACTGATTGTACGAAAAATTGGCCTTTTCCAATTTTTTTAATGTAGCAATAGATTTTGGCAGTGTCAATAGCCCGGCATGTTCTATGCCGAGTTCTTTTAGTTCGGGCAACTGCTCAAATAGATCGGGCAGATCTGTCAGCTTAGTCTCACCTTTGTAATTGCCCGAAAGGTATAGGAAAGACAGCTTGTTCAAACTAAAAATTTCTTTGGGAAAAGTGCTGAACAGATTCCCGTTAAGCCCAAGCTGTTTTAAGTTTTTGAGCTGTGCAAAGGATGCAGGCAGACTCGTCAAGGGATTATTGCAGTCGAACTCTTCCAGCGCCGTCAAATTGGAAATACTTTCCGGAAGTACACTGAGATTATTTCTGCTTAACGTGATCTTTTTAAGTTTAGGATGGGCTGCTGTGATTTCAGGAAATGCGCTGATGTCTAGATTGTTGATTTCCAATGATTCCATTTGATTGCCTTCGTCCATAATCTTTTGCAGGATCTCGCTGCTGAGTTTCTTTCCGGAGATGGAAGAACCCAGAAATAAAGTTTGTATATGAGAAAGGTCTGTGTTTACTAATTCCTCCAGTTTCTCCAGATTAAGTTCTTGCCCATCTGTCTTTCTCATACGCACCTGATCGACTGCCCGCATAGGCATAGATATCATTCCTGCTGACATGCTTTCCGAATTACCCGCCTGTTCGATCACTTTTGGTGGCTCAGGGATTGGTTTTACCGCTGGTGGCGGGCCCTGTTTTTTCTTTTTCTTCTGTGCCGAAACGGTTAGCGTGAGTAATGATAGACTGAATACGATAATATATTTTTTCATGTGTGCGTTATCCTTTGTTCGTAAGACAAAGATGCACATTTTAAGACGAGTCTTTTCTGTAGATTTATATCCGATAGTTTTGGCTTACGATTCGTTGCACCTGGATGAATAATGGTTTATAGTTTTTTGAAAATATGAAGGGGAAAAGTGTGGGGGATTATAAGAGCTCCCTGATAAATCAATTCTCAGGGAGTTTGTTGTTAAATGGGATCAACGTATAAATGAAATAAGCACGGGATTACTTCGCTTCGATCTTGTATACGTAAATCGGGATTTCTTGCCCCTTGACAGTGGGTAAGGACAGCTGTAAAGCATCTTTACCTTGTGTCCATTTGACCTTAGAAGGACTGCCAAGCAAGCTCAGGCTCTTGATCTCAAAACTATCTTTTGCGAGCTCTGGAATGTCTATTGTAGCCGCCGAAGGACTCCGTACAAAGAGGTAAATGGCCTTGCCTTTCTGTGTAAAGCGATAGTCTGACACGATTTCTTTGGACGTCGCATCATTCACAGCATCTTTCATACCTGCTTTCTCCTTTTCGGCTACTTTTATGTCGGCCTGTACGGCTTGCGTGGTTTGTTTGCCGCTGCTCCAGACCGTGGTGCCGAAAATCGCTTCACCGTTGGTCTTCATCCAGCTTCCTACGGCTTGAAGATTTTCCTGACTTTCAACAGGCCAGGTGCCGTCGCCTTTGGGGCCAACATTGAGCAGCAGATTGCCGCCCTTGCTCACGACCTCGATCAGGTTGCGCACCAGGAGTTCTGGGCTTTTCCATTTTGTATCATGCCTATTGTAACCCCAGTTTTCGCTCATCGTGATGCAGGCTTCCCAGTTCTTCCGTGCAGTCGATACCAGCGACTGCTCGACAACGGCATAATCACCCAGACCATTACCTATCCGGCTGTTGATAATACAATCGGGCTGAATGGAGTGGATCAGATCTTTGATCTCCTCGCTCTGCTTTTTAGTAATGAGCTCGGGGGTGTCAAACCAGATAATGCCGATGGGGCCGTATTGCGTCAGCAATTCGCGCAGCTGCGGTTTGACTTTATTTTCAACGTATTTGTTCAGGTCTTTGGCATCTTCGTCGGGATAATCCCAGGTATTGCTACGCCCAGCTTTAACGGGCCAGTTGGTGGGTACATCGGGGTTTTCCCAATCGCGGCCGAGGGAATAATAGAAGCAGAGCTTCAGACCGTATTTCTTGCAGGCCATCGCAAGGTCCTTCATCGGATCTTTTGCCCAAGGGGTACGCTTAACGATGTTATAGTCGCTTACGGCCGAATTGTACATGGCAAATCCATCGTGGTGCTTGGCCGTGATTACCAGGTATTTCATGCCGGCATCGCGGGCCATTTGCGCCCAGCGGTCAGCATCAAAGCCGATTGGATTAAACTGATCGGCGATCTTTGCATAGGTCTTGACGGGAATCCGTTCGTAGAGCATAAAATGCTCGCCACCTTTGGTGGGATGACCGTCCCAGTCGCCCGCGGTCTGAGAATAGAGTCCCCAGTGCAGAAACAGACCGAATTTCCCGTCGGTAAACCAAGGAGCGGGCTGGCTCATGGCCTGCCCACTAAGTAGAATAAGTATGCTTATGAGGATCTTATGTAGAGTCCCTGTAAGCTGATTTTGTCGCTTGTTCATTGGCCTTTTTTACCATTTTGGATTTTGCCCTAAGGCTGGATTTTTGGATAGTACATTGATCGGAAGTGGCATGAGGTAATGTTTGTCTTCGTCGAACACGCGATTGACAAAATCTGAACCTGCATATACGTCAATGTATTTCTTGCCACCTACTTCAACGGTTTTGACACTGCTCGATACTTTGGCAAAGCGCGGACTATTGCGGTCGCTATCTTCAAATCGGATACCCAATACTTTCTTCGCGAGATAGGAGCCCTTTTTCCAGCGCATGAGATCCTGAAAACGGGTCTGCTCATAGCAGAGCTCGATCCGGCGCTCCCTACGGATCTCCACCAAATTAGACGAGATGCCTTCATCTGCGTATTTCGGGTCCATTGGCGGATTGAGCTGCAACCTAGGGACCCCGGCTCTGTCACGAAGCAGATTGATGCTGCGATCCAGATCGGTCTGCGATAAGGTACCTAACTCGGCTTTTGCTTCGGCATAGTTCAGCAGAATTTCGGCATAGCGGAAAATAGGGGCATCGGTATCTGAATTGGTTGCCAGCTGCCGTTGGTCATAATCGAAATATTTGATCAGGTGATAACCTGTTGCACTGATGTCGCCCCCCATGCCCAATAGCCTTGGATAGCCCACATTGGAACGGAATATCACCTGCTCTTCGCGGGGGTCGAGGACAATCTGTGCAAGGCGCGCATCACGGTTGTTAAATACGTTTTCGATAGTCGCATCGTTGTATATGCTGCTTAAGCCGATGGGTTTTGCACTGCCATCGGATTCGATGCAAAGGAAGTCGTCGACAAAATCACGTGTGGGGCCCGCATTCTGTGTCTGTACATAACCGCTCATATTGTGGGTCAAAATGCCCTTGACATAATTTCGAGCCATAATAATTTCGGGATTACTGGCCAGCTCCGGATTGATAAAGAGCGAGCGGTAATCGGCTTTTGGTTTGCCCGTGTTATAGATCTTATATACATTGCTAGCCATCAGTTTTTCGGAGGCATCGAGCGACTCGCGCAGGTAGTTTTCGGCATCACCCAGTCCATGGTATTTGCGATAGGTACCCTCGTAAAGTGCCAGCCTCGACTTGAGTGCCAATGCTGTATACTTGGTAATGCGGCCTGCACCATTCGTCCAGCTTGTCGGCAGATATTCGATAGCCAGATTGATATCGCGCAAGACTGAATCCATCACCTGCTTTCGAGGTGTACGTTTGTCAAAAAGCTGTGGTGAATCGGTATTCAAAGGGGTAGATACATAAGGTACATCGCCAAAGTTTTGTACTTTATCGAGGTAAAACCAGGCTCTAAAAAAGAGGGCTTCTCCGGCGTATTGGTTTCTAATGGATTCGGCAATAGGCACATTTTGATAGTTGGCTAACATAACATTGCAAACGCGTAAAAAAGGCCACAACCAGCCGCCTTGGCCTGCATCATTCGGTATGGTCTGCTGCCCTGCAGCCCGTCGGATAAAAGTTTCGTGTTCGGAAGCACGCGAGCCATGGTTGTCGGTCTGTGCTTCAATAGGTACCACGGCATGTGTAGCACTTCCAAAGGCTGTGTTTGTAAAGCCAAGGAAAAACATATAGTCGCCATTATTGCCGGCTTGATTGTAGATGCCATTGGCATAAGCTTTCAGGTCATCTTCTGAATTCCAATAGAGGCCATCATTTAAATCGGTCGTTGGCAACCGGTCCAAAAAGCTGTCGTTGCAAGATTGGAAGGCGATCGCTAGGGAGAAAAGGATAGGAATAGAATATTTTTTCATTGCTGTCATGTTAATACGTTAGGGTAATACCAAATGAATAAGTCCTGGAGAACGGATAGATCATAGCTCCGTTGCCTGCTGCGGCTTCGGGGTCATAGCTTCCTTTGATTGGCGAAAAGAAAAATAGATTTTCGCCGCTGAGGAAAACCTGCGCATTGGATAGTTTTAGCTTGCGCAAGATATTCGGATGGAAGGAATAACCTAAAGTCACATTTTTCAGGCGCAGGTAGGATGCATCCTGCAGGTATTTAGTTTGTGTCTGCTGGTTTTTGGTACTGCGTGCGACTGCCCGCGGGAAATATGCATCGGTATGTGTCGGCGACCAGGTATCGTCTACCCACCATTGCTGGGTGGCGAAGTACTGCGTGGCAACAGGCCAGAATGCTTGTCCTGTAGGCCAGAAATCACGTTTGCCTACGCCTTGGACAAAGAGATCCAGCGAGAAATTGGCATAATTGATTCCGCCGTTAAAGCCATAGGTATAACGTGGTGTGGTATTTCCGATGATGGAACGGTCTCCCGGATTGTCAACGGTATTGTCGCCAGGAGAAATTTCGTCACGGCCATTTTTCTGTACATGATCGCGCTCGAGGTACTTGATGTCACCTGCAGCCCAGTTGCTCCCTAGTCGCGACTGATCGGCATGATTGGCCACGTCGTCGGCATCAGCAAAAAAGCCTTCTGTGGTGTAGCCCCATATCTCACCTATTTTTTGCCCGACATAGTAATTTGTCAGTGAGCGGGTAGGGTTGTCAAACTTGGTAATTTTAGCTTGCGAATCCCCTAGGTTGAAACCCAGTGAGTAGGAAAGTTTTTCATTTACTTTATCTTTCCAGCTTAGCGCCAGTTCCCAGCCCTTGGTACGGAGTTCGGCTTTGTTTTCTACTGGTGATGAGGCACCTAAGAGCTCTGGATAGACTACGCTGGTAAGCATATCGGAGGTTGTCCGTTGGTACCAGTCGAAAGAAGCGTCGAGTTTGTTGTTAAAAAAGGCAAGATCGGCTCCGAGGTTAAACGTGCCGACTTTCTCCCAGGTCAGGCTATTGGAAACCAAGGTCGGTGGATTGACAATCACCTGGGTTTGGTTTCCAAAAATATAGTTGCTGGATATACCTGCCGACATAAAGGGAACAAAGGGATAATACCGGGTATTGCCCGACCAACTGCTCGAGGTGAGGAGCTGATTGCCCAGTTCGCCATAGGAACCTCTTAGTTTTAAATTGGAGAGTACCGGACGTGACCAGTGCATAAAATTCTCTTCGGAGACCCGCCATCCAGCTGATACCGAAGGTAGGAAGACGAAGCGGTTGTCTTTTGGAAAACGTGAAGTACCATCGTAACGGCCGTTGACTTCCAATAGATATTTGTCGGCATAGATGTAGTTCAGGCGGAAAAAGCCTCCGCGTAATGCCCATTCATAACCGGTTTGTTCTACCCGCTGTTCGCCCGAGCCCAGCGATAGCGTCGGCTGCTCCTGATTGAGGATTCCTAGACGTGTCCCCTTGTTGGAACCGTATTTGGTCAGTTCCTGGTTGTAACCGACCATTGCCTTGAAGTAGTGTTTGCCCAAAGTCTTCTCATACTGTGTATAAGCATTGAAGGAATAGTAATCTCTTCGGTTATCTTCGATACTGTAGGAGTTGTTGGTAGAATTGCCTTCAGTCGGAACAAAATTGGACTTGATCATATCCACCTTTTTACGATGGGCAGTGTTTTTATCGATATTCAGGTTATAATTGAAATCGATATGTCCTGTCCAACCTGGCATAAATTTGAGGTCGGCATTGATGGATGTCCAGATGTCTTCATTCATGGAGTGATTGCGACCGCCTTTTTCGAGGAGCGGAATTGGATTTTGGTCGTCGAAATACATGCCGTTGTATTTATCATACTGTGGATAGGCAGGATCGCCGTTCCATTGGTAGGGACGTACAGGGCTGGTAAAGACAAATTGATGCCAGATGGAATTTCCGTAGTTATAGGGCTCGTCATTGTCAGTATGGTTGTAGAGCGCACGTAAGCCCAGCTTAAGCCAGTCTGTTGTCTGGTTTTCGACACTCAGGCGTGTATTGAGTCGCTTGAACTGATCGCTGTTGATCTTGAGCAAGCCTGTCTGATTGTTGTAACCCACGGAGCTGAAGAACTTCGTTTTCTCGGTTCCGCCGGAGAGGGAAATATTGTGTCTTTGGGAGAAGGCGAAATCTTTCATCAGCATATTTTGCCAGTCGTTATAGCCGTAAAAACGGTAATTGCCCCCAACGACCTCATAGGAGGGGTTGTTGGCCGGATCGGCGGTCCAGGCTTTCATTCCGGCGATGGTAGCGTCGTCATACATCGGCGCCAGACCGGCATTGAGCATAGCCTGATTGATGTAGTCGGCATGTTCATAATTTTTCTTAACGATCTCGGGGAAAATGCTGGGTTGCGAAAATCCAAAATTATTGTTGTAGGATACCATTGTTTTATCCACATTGGCTGCGCTTTTGGTGGTGATCAAGATGACTCCGAAAGCTCCCCGTACCCCGTAGATTGCTGCTGAAGATGCGTCTTTTAAGACGGTGACATTGGCTATATCATTTGGGTTGACCAGGTTCATATTCATTTCCACACCATCGACAAGTACCAGTGGGCCACCGCCGTTGATCGAAGTGGTACCACGGACATTAATACCCGGATTACTAGCTGGATTGCCACTTGAGGGAGTTATGGTCAGATTGGGAATCGCCCCCTGTAAACCCTGAGCTACGTTGTTGATGGGCCTGTTTTTCAAGATCTCGCCACTTACATTGTCCACAGCGCCAGTCAGATTGATCCGCTTTTGTGTACCATAACCGACTACAATAGCCTCTTCGAGCGCACTGTCATTTTCTTCCATGGAGATTGTTAGGCCATTGGCATTGGCACTGTTGAACCGGACGGTCTGCTGTTTGAAAGAAAGGTGCGAAATCGTCAGGTTGCCTTCGGCCTGGGATGATTTAAGGGTGAAATTGCCCTTGCTGTCTGACGATGTGCGACTATTGCTACCGTTGATGCTGATCGTCGCATTTTCAATGGGAGCGCCATCTTTTGCCGCAAGCAAACGGCCTTTGATACTGTACTGCTGCTGTGCTGGCACCTTATCTTTGGAGGCGTTTGGCAGCACAATAATATGATTTTTGTGCATCTCAAACTGTAAGGGTAACTCGTCTGACAGTTCTTTGAGTACGCTTTCCAGCTTTTGGTTGTATACATTGACATTCACCTGTTTGAGGTCATTGAAGAGACTCTCGTCATAAAAAAAATGATAGCCCGTCTGTTTTTTGATTTCTTGAAAAATCGTTTTGAGGTTCCCTTTATTAACATTTAAAGTGACCTGCTGTGCTTCGGTCTTGCCATAAGCACCATAGGTAAAAAGTAAACCCAGAAATAAGGTTGCTTTCATCTTTTTTGAAATGAGCGGTGCAAAGCTGGGTTCGGCCATTCGGTTCCCGAACAGATAATCTTTGCATTTGATAAAGTAATTCATATTTTCAGTAATAGGGTTGGTTTTTTGGTTTTAATTCTAGTACAAATGTTATTTAAGTGCGCTGCTTTAGGCAGCATTGATAAATCTTTACATCATATTGGATCCTCCTTTGATTTTTAAAAATTGGTTTATCTTTTTAGTTTTTATTCTTTACAGTAACTGTTTTTCTGTCAATTTCAAATTCGACGCCGGCGCCGCGTTTAATGAGTTCTAAGGCTTCGGCAAGGCTGACACTTCGGCTCATGCTACCGCCAAAGGTCTTTTTGGTAATTGGTCCCTGATAAATGACTTTTATGTCGTACCAGCGTGCCAGCTGTTCCATAATGTCCTGAACATGGTCGTGTTCGAAATAAAAATAGCCATGTTGCCAGGCGGTTTCTTTTTCAATATTTGCTTGGGTGACACGCATGTTGCTGCCATCGAATTCGACTTTCTGTCCGGGGATAATCTTTCTGCTGCTCTGATTTTTATTGGTCAGCTGGATGTTGCCGTTGATCAGGGTCACATTGGAAGCTGTATTGCTATAGGTCGTCAGGTTGAAAGCGGTGCCTAGGACTTTGATGTCGCCATGGATGGTGCTGACAATAAAAGGCCTGTCTTTTTCGTGAGCAACTTCAAAGTATGCTTCACCGCGCAGTTCAACCTGACGCGTCGACTTGCCGAAGGTCAAGGGGTAGATCAATTCGGAAGCCGAATTGATCCAGACTTTGGTACCGTCGGGAAGTACCATGCGATAGAAGCCCGACGCTGGAACACTCAATGTGTTTTTTAGGTTGGCAAGTGCTGCATTTCCGCTATTGGGCTTATAATGCAGCTGTCCGCCGCTTACCTGGAGCTGTTCGCCATTCTTTTCATGGAGAGTCGTCTGTTCTTCCGACAAGGTGACAACTTTACCATTGGATAGGGTGAGGGTGGCCTTTTGTCCACCAGGTAAAACATCATTTTTATAGTGGTATACCTGATCGGGAACGAGTTGTTTGTCCTGATTTATTATTCGAAGAAATAAGGCTATACCAACAAAGACAAGGAGGCTGGCTGCTAAACCTATATAGATACCGAGTCTCGACATATCCATACCAAATAGTCGGCGGGCAGGTTTAATGGATCCTCGGGATAGGATATTGGCCCTTGCCTGATCCAGGTCTAATCTATCCCAGAACTGCGCGTCGTTGGATCTGATCCCTTGACTGGTATATCGATCCCATTGATTACGCAAGCTGGGATCTTCGTCAAAGATTTTTTGTAGGGTCTGCCTGTCAGCTTGGCTCAGTGTCCCGCTGAAGTGTTTTACTAAGAAATCGACGAGTACAAATTGGTCATCCTTCATCATGTTCAATTGGTGGTATAAATAGAAGAGCCACTGCGGATGGAAAAGGATGGAAAAGAAGTTGGGGAAAAGTGTAAGATATTGTTATTCAGAAAGTAAAAATAATAAAAGCATCAGGAGATGGGCATTGAGACGTACTTTTAGAAGCTGAATAGCTCTTTTTTTCTGACTTTTGACGGTATTGATAGAAATAGATAGGTTATTGGCTATTTCATCGTTAGAGAGTTTCTCAAAAACAGCCATGTGTAGCACCTGCCTGCAGCCTTTTGGTAACTGATGGATGGCTTCCATCAGCTGGTGGATAACTTCGGCCTGTATCATGGCGTCCATGACGGTCTGTTCTTCGATCATGTCCTTGTCAAGCTGATCGACGTATCTGTTCCTTGTTTTTTCGCTGCGGATCTGTTTGAGGCAATTGTTGCGGACGGAGATGAAAAGATAGCTTTTGCGAGCATCCTCCTCCTTGGGCAGGGTATTGCGCCCTTCGCAAAGTCCGGCAAAAAGACTTTGTACAACATCCTCGGCCTGAGCTTCGTCACGAAGTATATTGTTTGCAAAAAGACAAAGCTGTCGGTAATATTGCTGAAAAAGAGATTCTATATTGTAGGGTAAAGCTATCTGCAAGTTTTTCAACTGGTTTTAATCAAGTTTTAAGAAATCGACATAACAGGTGCTCTGGGAGCACGGTATAAATATAGGGAAATCTGCTTAGCTTTTGGATTTGAGAAAGGAGAGCTGTTCTTTTATTTCTTCGAAAACGATTGCGCATAAAGCATATTTAGGCGCAGATGGAAAAGGTGGAGAGCTCACTGTTTGGAATTTGTTTATCTATTTGATTAAAAATTGTGCAATCGATTGTTTAAAAATTATGTTTCTTTTATTGGATTTTTCTTTTCAACTTTCGGACAGAAACCAATTGTTGTAAATAAATTATTGAATCTATACTATTTTTCAATAAATAGATCATAGCCCTTACTGTTGCATTTTTAGCCGTAGCCCTATTCTCCTGTTTTATCCAGTAAATCAAACCGAATGATGAATTACATTGTTAGATTTTTTCTGTACAGCCTATTGTTGGTAGGTTCTTTTCAATCTATACACGCTCAGACTAGTCAACTCTATTTACATACCGACAGGGACTATTATCTGCCTGGAGATACCGTCTGGTTTAAGGGGTATTTTATGAAAGATGGCGCTATTGCCCGCGATCTCCACAATATGTATATGAAACTGATTGACGAAGAGGGAAAGGAAATCAGGCGATCAGTGGCATTCATTAAAGACGGTGTAACAGCAAGTTATTTTACTATACCAGCGGGCTATCCTGGTAAAGAGATTTTTATCAATGCCAACACACACTTGGACTCCTGCGTCAATAGCAGACCCTATTTTAAGAAATTGGGTATTCTGCAGCTTTCTCCTGAAAATCCTACATCTACCGTCGAAAAAGCGCCCGAGTTTAGACTCGTGCAACAACCTGAGGGAGGTATCTTACTTTCTGGGCTGGAAAATACCCTGCTGATCCAAACATTGGACAGTAGGGGATATCCAGCTTTTGTTAAGGGAAAAATGGTGGATGACAAGGGTGGCGATATCGCAGAGTTTATGACGGATTCGGCCGGCTTTGCTACGCTGCGGACGATTTTTGAGCTTGACCGGCGCTATATGCTCCAATGGGAAGATCCGCTGGGTATAAAGCACCAAGACAATATATCTCCGGTAGTGCAGGGGGCTAAGGTTGCTTTGGTAAAACAGGATTCGCTGGTACTTGTTCAGTTGCAGACCAACCAACCTAGCCGGCTCGTTCATGTATCGGTGGGAATAGGGAAAAGAGCACTTTTTGATCAAGAGTTCAACCTCAAAGAAGGGAAAAAGACGAATATTCCATTAAAGAAAGCTGATTTGGAATACGGTATCTTGCAGGCTGTGGTACGCGATCAACAGAAGGTGCTGTCACGGACGAGCTTGCTTATAGGCGACGAACAGATTGAAGTAAGCCCTATCGTCTCAGTCAGTAGCACCTTTCAGGAAAAATCAGAGGGTAGTGTAACAGTAACCTTACCTAAAGGCGAGAAAATGGCCCGATTGTCGGTTTCGGTGGTTGATGCCGAAGTTGGCGTAGATACCACACAAAGTATGTTGACGGATATTTACTTTCAGCCTTTGAGCCAGCAGCCTTTAGTCAATCCGCAGTTGTTGTGGGAACGGACAGAAAATAAGAATCTTTTTATCCAAGGGCAAACTTGGGATGATAGCTATTGTCCCAGTAGCGAATTAACGGTGGTGGATCCTCCCTTGGAGATACAGGGCCAGATCCGCTTGAAAAAGGGATCTTGGGCTAAATTTTATGCCGATTATCTGGATGAAGTAAACAAGGGAAAAAAAGGAAATTTACCTGTTAGGGGGATTTCTTTTGGTTATCAGTATCCCGAAGCACCGCGCATGCAATATACTGAGTTGATGTTTGACAAAAATGGAAGATTTGCGGTGCCCAATTCGATTATATTTGATTCGTTAGAAACCAGGGTTATACAGATCTATCGAAAGCTGAAATTTACTCCTTTTACTGTTCAGTATAAATTTGCAGATCCCAACAATTATCGCTATCCCATCCTAATACCTGTACAGGCCGCTAATGCAAGTAGAAAACAGCTGAATAATTTAAAGGGGCTTCACTCAGACTATTTTACAATGGATGCGCATGGAAATCGGGTGCTGCAGACAGTGCAGGTAACACGGACGCGCAGGCAACGGGAAATTGATCGTTTGCAACGTCGTTTCAGAACAATGGAACCCAATACGGTCCATCAACCAGATTCAATATTGCTTCCATTGACGGATAGCGTCGTCATTAAAACGAGTCAGTCTCTACGTGATTATATTGCTAGAAAAGTTCCCGCACGAAGTGTCTCGATTATTCTTAATGGAAGGTTTGTTGGAGGAACCGGCGCGGTAACGAAAGCTGCTGCCGACGGCAGTATACTGTCCAACATCGCAAAAACAGCGAAAAGTGACCCGGATAGATTCAAAGAACTGGATCAGCAGAACCAATTATCGTTTTTGGATGAGGATGTGTCCAACTATCCTTATTTGAAATTTTACCGTACCTATAGCTCTCCGGTGTACTCAGGTGATAATGTGCTGCTTGTCTTTGAATATAGCCCAGCTGAGGTAAATCGGGATTTTGGCGCAGCAGATTATCATGAAACTATTGCAGGTTATATGCCACCGGGAGAGTTTTACAATAAAGTGTATCCCACTGCAGCAGCTCGTTTGTCTGCTGGGCTTGATACGCGTCTGACACTTTACTGGGAACCTTTTTTCGATATCAATAAAGATAACAGTTTTAGAAAATTTGTATTCTACAACAACAGTCGCAATAAGGGGGTCTGGGTAACAATACAGGGGTTGACAGAGACAGGTAAGGTCGTGTATTATCGCCGCATGATAAAAAAATAATAAAAAGTAGATGAAACGCTTTTGAAGCAGACGATATTCAGTTTTTCAGAGCACCTTTAGCAGGCTTAGTATTCTGGCTGACGGGAATGCTATTGCAGCGGTTTCCTTTCGTTATTAATTTTTTATGCAAGGAGTTAATTTTGTTGTGTGTTTTTGTGAGTATTTGATTAGCTTTATGCATTCATTCTGGCTATTTAATTGTTCGATGGGCATCCGAATTTGATGTTCTAATAGAAGAATCGAGAATTTTATCCAATTCTGTAAATTATATTCTAACTTATTGCTAGTTAATTTAAATTAGATAATGAATCATTTCAAATTACAATCTGCTGTATTAATATTTTTGTGTTGGGTGTTTGTTTACCCAGCTGTAGCACAGTACAAATTTCTGCAAAAAGAAGATTATTTACAGCTGCTGGAGCGCGCGGCAAAGGAAAATAAGCCGATGTTCTTGGTAGTTCATCAACGGGACGATCAGTTTATTCCTTTTAGAGGCTCTGTTTCAAAAAAAGCAAAAGATATTCTCAGTACGCAGTTTGTGTCGGGAGTTGTTCAGGTGGATCGGGATGAATTTGACCATCCATTACAACGGGCTTTCTATTTGAATAAACCGATGTACCTTGTTACCGATAAGGATGGAATTCCTGTTTTGCGAGTAGACAAGGCAGTTGATGGGGGAACTGAGCTGGAAAGACTTCTAGACTCGGCAAATACGCTTTCAAAAGCTGAAACTCTCGGCAAGCTTACAGCACAGTATCGAAAAGGGATGCGTCAGCAGTCCTTGTTGAACAAAATACTCCGCTACAATCAGACATTTGATCAATATACAGACCAGCAGTTATTGAGTGACTATATAGCGCAGCTGACAATAGAACAATTGAATAATTTTGAGACGGTTATATTTTTATTGAGCTGTGGCCCTGTATATAATAGCAAATCTTATTTACTGGCACGTACGAATAACAAAATGGTGGATAGCCTGTATTCCTATTTACCATTGCCAGTTCGTAAAAAGATAAACAACAGGATTATACAGCGGACGTTTCGGGAATCGCTTGATAAGAAAAACTTTTCTTTGGCCCAAGAAGTTGGTTATTTTGCCTATACGACATGGATGCCTAATCATTTGCGTGGTTCTAATTCGCAAGCTTTTTATCCCTTGGAGTATAAGCGGCTTATGAAAGATAGTCTATCTTACGTCCGGATGGCACGGAACTATTACGATCAATCATTTTATCGCGTTGATCCTGATTCATTGTCCCGAATAGATTTTGCGCAAGATCGGCAGATCCAGTTTTCGCGAAACCGTCTTTTATTAGACAGTGCGCAAAACGCCGAATTCAAATCCCTAGTGGGTAAGGGACGTAAATATTACGAAGATGAGCAGGCAAATAATTTAAATTACGGTGCGCAGCAGATCCTGGCTTTTGAAAAAAATAACCCTGAGGTTATATTTGATGCGATCCGTTGGCAAAAGAAAACAATAGATCTCAAACCTGATGTGCCTGCATTCCGCTATACGATGGCTTTATTGTTGTATCGTATTGGTTTTTATGCGCAGGCAGAAGCAGAACAACAAAAAGCGGTGGAGCTATCGAAGCCATATAAGTTGTATCATAAAAAAATGCAGAGCGTATTGAAGCAGATACAATCCCGGCTTTTATGATCAGGGCTAATTTGGGGCGGGTGCTGTATGTAAACGGATAGGAATTGAATACTTTACGCGCACGGGCATGCCATATTGGTAACCTGGAGTCCACTTTGCAGCTTTCTTCAGCACTGCTATACCACTAGCTGCCGTTTCATAGCCGAGGTCATTAATCACTTCAAATTCATTTGTCAGGCCATTTTTTTCAACGACAAAACTGATGAGGAGCTGTCCAGATACCCTTGCTTTTAAAGCTTCTTTGGGATATTTATAATTCTGGGCAATAAAGATCATAAGATTTCTTATGCCGCCAGGGTATTCCGGTGGGACATCCCGCTGCGTATAGGGATGCACATTGCCCATACTATCTGTGCTGATGCCTTTGCTTAATACACCTTTTGCATACCATTCTTCAAACTTATTCTTACCTTCTTTTAAAGTACCTTCCCAATGTCCTTGGCGTAAACCATCGGCATATTGACCTTTTTCACTATTTATGCTGTCTTTAAATTCGAACATGCCGTTTCCATTGACGATCTGTTGGCGGCCTGTTGAATCAGCATAATAGATTAGTCGGCTATGCTGGTCCTGAAAAAGAAATTCGTTGGGGCTAGCTTCAGAACTGGAGAAAAACCTAATTTCTTTTAAAAGGCCATTTTCGTAGTATCTTTTTAACGTATCGCTCAGTTTATTGTCTTTATATCCGGCTGATACCGCTAGGTTGCCATTTTTGTGATAACTTTCAATAAGGCCTTCCAGATATAATCTTCGTGGGTCAGCTACCTTGGTCCATCCATGTCTTTTTAAATTGCCATTTGGATAGTAATCGTTCAATTCGTGAAGCCCCATCTCATTTGCTGTTGATCGGATGATATTGGTGTAAGCGGCAGAATCTTTGATTGCAGTAAAACCACCATTTTTCTTAATATAGGTGACGATCGTCTCCTGTGCTTTTGAAGGTATCACAAACGCTGTAAAGAACAGAAAAATAGTGTATTTATATATATTTAAGGGATAATAGTGCATATGGTTAATTTTATTTGATCAAATATATATTTTTTAGGTGAAATAATCCGCAGCGTTGGACAAACTATTTCGAGTGGAATGATGTACTCTAAGTAAAAGATTATGAATAATTCACCTATGCAGAAGATCGCCCGTTATGGTTTAGGTACCTTTTTGGTGGTGGCGGGAATTGGACATCTAACTTTTGCCCGCAAGGAATTTCAGGCACAGGTGCCGAATTGGGTACCGATCTCCAAAGACGATACGGTCGTATACTCTGGCTTTGTTGAAATTGCTTTGGGTGCAGCCTTGATTTTGGCGCCTGGTAAACAGCGTTCGAAGGTCGGGAAAATTGCTGCGGCTTTTTTTACAGCCGTGTTCCCCGGAAATATTGCGCAATATAAAGACCGCCGTGATGGCTTTGGTTTGGATACCGATGGTAAACGGCTAGCGCGCTTGTTTTTTCAGCCTGTATTGGTAGCCTGGGCATTGAAAAGTACAGGTAAAAGATGATCGGTGGAAAACTGGTCGGCAAAGATCTGATACAAAATTTCTAAAAAAGCAAACGATCTGCTTCGTGGAACTGTCCTATAGATATCCAGATGAAGGATAACTTAGTTAGTAAGGCCCGGTGTTCCATTTTCACCCGGCCTTTTTTGTGTCCCTTTAAATAATTATATTCGCATCATATAACCTATAAAATAACGAACCAGATGGAAGAAAAGAAACTGGATGAATTGACCAATGAAGAGTTGTTGGTACTCCAAAAGAAATCTAAGCCCAATAAAATAATCAATGCATCGATCATTGGTTTTTGTTTGGGTATCGCAGGCTACAGTATGTTCGTTGCCGGAATAACCTGGCCCACGATTTTCCCCCTGATATTAGCCGTCCTTGCCTTTAAATATTTTGGCAAAAATGAAAAAGCGGTAGATGCGGAATTGAAAGCCCGAAATCTCAAATAGAAAAAAGAAAACCATTGCAGTTGCTCTGTTGTTTATTTTAAAAAAAACAGCAGAACATGAGAAGGGAACAAATCGAAGCATGGATAGCTCAAGGCTATAATGTGTTGGAACATCGGAAACCTAAAGTCGTGCAGGGAGATATCTGGGCATATCTCAATCGCTGTGATGGCCACGGTACAGATGTGCATGCACTTTCCGAATTGCAGCAATGGTCGGATAAAGAACTTGCGGAAATGGAGCTGAAAAAATATGCCGATCAATATGGACAGATGGGCGAGAAGTTGTTTCTGCGTAATGAAGCAATCCGAAATAAAGAATTTGATAAATATGAGGCATTCCTCCTGCTATTCTTTCCGGACAGTGTCGAAAAAGAGGTGGAGGAAGCCAGGTTTTTGGCCGACCGTGTAAAACGTGTCAGCAAAGAAGAAATGGAGCAATGGGTGGAGGTCAATACGGTTAACGTGCTGATCTCGGATCTACATTGTCTGGATTATGGTTCCATTATGAGCGGGATGGTCATCCCCTCTGAAGATGTGGTCAGCTATACCGACGACGGGCTCAGCGATACAATTGATTGCCATGTCACACCGATGGAATTTTTCTCCCACACCAACCATGACTATTACTGGATCGACCCAATTATAAAGGCCTAGTTTAAACTAGGCCTTTTTTATGTAACACTTTTATTAAGCCACAATTTCTATTGGATTGCCCTCTGGATCAAGTATGACACTTTCATAATAGCCATCGCCCGTCGTTCGGGGTTCACTTTCGACGGTATAACCATCCGACCTTAATCGTTCTGTAAGCACATCGACAGCTTCCTTCCCGCCGACGCCAATAGCCAGATGGGTATAGCCTTTGTTTAGGCTCCTGTTGGAGGCTTGTGCTGTAATATTCATGCGTTTCATGATCTCCAGCCGTGCTGTACCTTCTTTAAATACCAAAAAATAAGATGAAAATCCTTTCATTGGATTGTGATACCTTTCTCCGCTGACGGTACCAAAGTATCGGGCATAAAACTCACGTATTTTCTCGAGGTCATCGACCCATATTGCAAGGTGTTCTATTCGCATGGAAAATGTTTTTAAGTATTTCTTATTGCAATATTATGCAAATTTGCATAATATTGCAATAAGAAATACTCTTACACTATGTTGGAAAAAACGATAATTAGAGCAAAAACAGCGACACAAGTCATGTTTTTGGTATGTGGTCTAGCCCTATCGAGTTGGGCGCCGATGGTGCCCTTTGCGAAAGATCGGCTTGGGCTCGATGACGGTAAGCTAGGGCTCTTGCTCTTGTTTTTAGGTGGCGGCGCGCTATTAACGATGCCCCTTTCTGGTTTTTTAATTGGGAAAGTCGGAAGCCGAAAGGTGATTTTGATCGCAGGGCTCGTTGCTGCTCTCGTGCTTCCTGTACTGCTGATGGTAACGAACAGCTATCTGATGGCATGTGTTCTTTTTATATTTGGTTGCAGCATAGGGGGGATAGACGTTGCCATGAACGCACATGGTGTGCAGGTTCAAAATGCGATGAGCCGGCCTATTATGTCGTCTTTGCATGGGCTCTTCAGCGTAGGTGGTCTATTTGGATCGATCGGCTTGGGCTTTTTGATCAAGATGGGGTTAAATCCCATTTATGCGGCAATTACGATAGCGATTCTATTGGTGTTGCTGCTGCTCTTGCAATATCGGAGGCTACTGGATTATCGGAGGGAAAAGGAAATAATTATGCGTTTTTCCCATATTGATGAAACCAAAGTATCCAAGGGAAAATTTCAATGGCTCAGGTGGAGCGTATTGATACTCGGTCTGATGTGTTTCATTGCTTTTCTGTCAGAGGGCGCAATGCTGGATTGGAGCGCGATATTCTTACGGGATCATAAAGGTGTTTCTCCGGAGTTTACGGGAATCGGATATGCTGCCTTTTCGGTAGCGATGGCAGTTATGAGACTACAGGGGGATCGGTTGGTCAGTAAGCTGAATAGTAATGTTGTCGTGATCGGTGGGAGTCTGTTGGCTTCATTGGGGATCTTGATCGTGGTAGGTAGCCCCTGGTTATCTGTAACGCTCTTTGGATTTGTCTTATTGGGACTAGGTGCTGCCAATATTGTTCCGGTATTTTTTAGTGAGGGCGGCCGAATCGAAGGACTTTCGCCAACAATTGCAATTCCGGTCATTTCAACAATGGGCTATGCCGGTCAGCTGGCTGGGCCAGCACTTCTGGGGGCCATTGCACAGTATTTTTCTTTGATCATTGCTTTCGAAACAATAGCTTTGCTCTTTATATTGGTAGCTCTTATCTATAAAATCAGGAAGTAACATGATGTTGAAAGAAGAACGCTTTGAGGTAATTCTCCGTGAATTGGAGAGCCGGAGGAAGGTTAAATTTGAAGAGCTCGCCATATTGCTGGCTGTATCGGAAGATACCATTCGCCGGGATATAGACCTTCTCTATCGGAACGGACTACTTTCCAAAACTAGGGGCGGTGCTATGCTCCGCGAAAAGGATCCTCTCAATTTTCAGGATCGGCAATCGTTTCTGACCAAAGAAAAGGATGTTATAGCGTTAAAAGTCCAACAATTTTTGAAAGATGGAATGACCGTATTTGTAGATGGCGGTACCACAATATGGGCAGCTGTGAATGCTATGCCATTGGATATCAGGCTCCGGATGATTACAAATAACTTCTCCATCGTGCCGCTGATTGAAAAATTTAAAAATGTAGAATTGATCTTTTTGGGGGGCAATTATCAACCTGATCTGGCAGTGACCTCAGGTATAACAACCTGCGCAGAGGTTGCTAAATATAATGCTGATATTTTTATTATGGGAACTTGCGCTGTAGATCCGGTACTTGGGGTCTCCGCGATTTCGGCTACAGATGGCGAAACGAAAAAGATGATGGTGCAATGTGCCCGGAAGACTATCGCATTAGCCAGTCGGAACAAGCTTTATCAAAGTGAACTGTTTAGGGTCTGCAATATAGAAGGACTCAAGGTCTTGATTACAGATCTGGACTCAAATGATCCTGAACTAAATCCCTTTAGAAATAGGGATCTCCAGATTGTCTAGCCAATCTGGTTGTGACAAATCCGAGGAGATTTGGTAGAGATTGCAACAAATTCTTGTTTTTTATGACTATATTATAAAAGTATAACTATAAATTATGAGAAAAAGACATTTGCTGGGTGTCTCTTTTGCGCTCTGTATCAGCCTCTCATCTTTGGGGCAAAATAATGCGAATCGTCTGGAAGATATTTACAGCCAGATCAAGAAAGGACAGTATCAACCGTCAAATTACAATACAGCATGCCTGTTTGCTGTGAAAGGCGATCATCAGATTGCGCTTAAATACCTGGAAGCTGCAATAGATACTGATAATTTTGATGATGTCAAAACGATCTCCGAAGATCCCGATCTTGTTAGCCTGCATTCAAATGTGGCCTGGAAGGACCTTATTGGCCGTGTCGGGCAGAATAGCGAACGAAAGGAGCGTTTCAATAAACTTTTTTTTAATGATAAAGGATTCTGGGACAGTAAATTCCTGAAATCGTCTTTCCAGGAGAATCTGTCTGAAGAAGAGAAGATCATAGGGCTCTCCAAATTGTGGTCTGAGCTCAAATATAACTTTGCAAATTTTGATCTGTCTGCCCCCGTACATATTGACTCATTATACCGAAGCTACCTCCCGAAAGTCGGAAAGACCACATCGACGCTACAGTATGTACTTCTGCTGGAAGAAATGGTGGCGCAGCTGCGTGATGCACATACCAATGTAAATGCATCGCAGGAGCTCATCGATTCGATCTACGCGCGGCCTTTGCTCCGTAGTCGTATGATCGAAGATAAAGTTATTGTTGTCGGGGTATATGACGACAAGTTGAGTCAGGCTGGTATTGGTGTCGGGGATGAGATTCTGCGAGTGAATGGTATGCCTGTAAGAGACTATGCGGAAAAGAAAATTATTCCTTACCAGAGCTGTTCAACAGAGCAAGATCGGATGGTACGGGGCTATGAATATGCGTTGTTTAGGGGTAAGGTGGATGAGCCTATCCGCTTACAGCTGAGCGACCGCAAAGGGAAGAAGTATGAACGTGTCATCGATCGGGTGAAGTCCAGTGCGCGATCGGCAAAAGTCAATTATTTACCTTTTGAATTTAAGATGCTTCCGGGCAATATTGCCCATGTTGTCCTGAATAGTTTCGGTTCGGATGAAGTGGTAAAAGGTTTCAGACAGCATTTTGACCAGATAGCCAAAGCGGATGCTATTATCTTTGATGTACGCAATAATGGTGGCGGTAGTACGGGATATGGCTGGTCCATATTGGGTAGCCTGATCAGTCAGGGGCAATGGGGGAATGCTTCCTATACCCGTACCTATAAACCTTCCTTTAGAGCCTGGGGCTATAATCAGCCTGTTGAGTTGGGAAGGAGTTACTTAAAAGCAGATCCTCAATATCATTACAATAAGCCAGTGGTCGTGTTGACGAGTGCACGGACGTTTTCGGCAGCAGAGGATTTTGCGGCAGCTTTTCGAATGCTTTCAAGGGGTAAGATCATAGGTGAAGCGACAGGTGGTAGTTCGGGACAACCCCTAATGATTGATCTGGTCGGTAATCTTACAGCCAGGATATGTTCAAAACGCGATTTACTGGCGGATGAATCTGAGTTTATAGGAAAAGGTGTCCAACCTGATATCGTGTGCGCACAGACTTTGTCCGACCTGTGGAAAAACGAGGACACGGTTTTAAAACAGGCGTTGGCCTATCTGAAAGGGAAGTAGTGTGAGGCAGTTCTATTGATTAACTTTTTAACATATGGAATTGGATGAAATATTGCATCATCATTGTGGTAAGTCTCTTGTTGATGTTGTCATTTGAGATCAGAATTTATTGTTTCCTCCAGACCGTTGTAAAGACCACTAACATGATGAAGCTAAGAACTTATTTGATTTTTGTTGCTATTTGTTGTACGTCGATCTTTTATTTATCCTGTGGTCCCAAAGTAAGAAAACGAGAAAAGGAATTGCGTATATTGTTCAGTACTGATGAATTTGACCAACAATATAGCGAGGAAAGATATTTAAGTTATTCTTTTCAAAATCATCCCGATGAATTTTTTGTCGCGCAAAATGATACTGTTTCTTTGGCGAAATGGGATATCCTATTGGAACAGATGGCTCATTTACAACGATACAAACCTGAGGTACCGGATATTTTACACAGGCATAACTACTGTTCGCATCTAGAAATTGAATTTTTTGACCATGAAAAATCTTTGTGTCAATTATGTGTGAATCCAGACAACAAAACTGTGCGGCTCAATTATCTGGTTTATGAGGCGCCTCCTGAAATGATTTCATTTTTTCGGGAGTATATATCACTTGACTCAGCAGCTTTCGCTTCAAGTGGAAAAAGCAACTATAGCAAAAAGGTGCTCTTCAATGATCGGAGGGTAAAGTGAACGCGGTCAACAAGTGATGAGTTTCCGGATGCAATAACAGCCGTTGGATCGTAGTCGGAACAGGTCAAACCATTTGCTACTCCTCCTTAAATGTTATTGCACCTTGAACCGTCTGGGGTATTCGCCGATGGTATCAATACTAAAAAAATCATCGAATTTTTCTTTAGGCGTATGGGCATAATAGTTGTTTAGAAGCCCTAAAAAACCTTCGAGGTTGGGCGAAATGACATTGCGGTCATTGTCTTTATTCCAGTATTCAATCAATTGACCTGCCTGTCCTGTAAAGATACCGCCTAGATCATAGCAGATATAACTTCCGCCACCATTATGGAAAATAGGAATCCAACGTTCATTCCACCAATTTTCGATCTCGAAGTCCGTGCCGATCATATTTGTCATTTCCTGTGCTGTATCCAGCGCCTCTTCTAGGGGGATGAAAGTTGAATTGTTGACAAAGGCTTCGTAGCTTGTATGGATTTGTCCATTTTTCCAACGATAGAGCGCTTTGAGATCGTTCGGTATTGCAATATCATATTTTTGTTCAAGCACCTCAAGCTCTTCTGTTGATAAAGGGGACCGTAGATCGGTATACAGTTCGGGTCTTAAATTTTCGATATAACTATCTAATGTCGCGAGCGTTTTTTGCATAATGGTCGATTTTTGATGCATCTATAAAGTTAGCTATAATTGCCTGAGTATACGAATATTGCTGTGCCATTGGTCGCAGAAAAAGTTGAAAAACTTAATAAGTATTTAATGGGAATTAATGTAAATTTATTTCAGTATAAAGCTGTAGATATGCTCATCGTCAGATAAAACGATAGCAGGTGTTGAATTGTTAATAATAACAGGTATACCGTTTTAATTTACTGAATACGAATGAAAAAGATCGAACTTATTCCACTTGTTGGGATTCAAATTGAAGGTATTGGCCAGGTTGATTTTGGTGCGAGCCGTGCCGACGTCCAAAGTGTGCTTGGTGCACCCTCGGATGCGCTGGACGACCAATATTATTATGATGAACTCGAACTGAGACTTGATTTCAATGGCCGGGGAGTATTGGAATTTATAGAAAGTATCAACGGACCCAATCCTGAAAAAACTGAGATCAGCATCTATGGTGTTAATCCATTTCGGGTGGAAGCGGCCGAACTTGTAACAATCTTAACGGATAAAAACCAGGGCGAGGTTGACGATGCTGAGGCAGGATATTGTTATACATTTTTGAATAGCTCCGTTGGTATCTGGCGGCAGATGACCGAAGAGGATGTGCAGGAAGAGATCGAAGAAATCAAAGCCGATGGCGAATACGAAGATAATGCGGATATGCTATTGGAGGATCTTGAAAAATCAAAATTCTTTTGGACGATAGGCATTGGCGTAGAAGGGTATTACGTACCGTAAAGTAAGACGTGGAACAGCTCAAAGCAGGCACCTACTTCGGTGCCATCAATAGGAAAATTAATTCCAATGAACTGCTTGTTTCAGATGCTATTTATACGCTGGAAAAAGTGGATTGGCATTACCACGAAAATCCGTATTTTACGTTTATTCTAGAGGGCAATCTACTGGAGGGGAGCAAAAAAGGAATTCATCATTGTACTGCAGGGGACCTGCTTTTTCATAATTGGCAGGATGCTCATTACAATAGAAAACCCGATGGCCGTACCCGGGGTTTTCATATTGAACTAAGTCAAGACTGGCGCTGGAACGAGGTGGCAGCTTTGCATCTCCTGGAAGGTAATATGGATATCCAAATGCCAGAGGTAAGGTTGCTCTTCCATAAGCTCTTTTTGGAATCTTTCGATCTGGATAACAGTTCGGAACTTGTAATGGACAGTTTACTATTAAATGTATTTTCTTTGCTGCATCGGGACCGGGTAGTGAGCGAACGTAAAGTTCCACAATGGGTGTATATGTTACGTGATTATTTGCGGGCGAATTTTAACAAAGAGCTGAAACTGACAACTATTTCCCATACGCTCGATCTGCATCCCGTTTATCTGTCCCGTGAATTTTCCCGGTACTTTGGCGTCACGATGGGGGATTATATCCGCAAGTTGAAAGTTGAAAATGCCGTATTGCTACTTCGTGAACCTAATCACTCACTAACCGAAATAGGTTATAAATCAGGTTTTTCCGATCAAAGTCATTTTATACGTTGTTTCAAAAGTCTGTTAGGATCGACACCTGGGGAGTATCGAAATAAGATCAATTCCTAAAAAGTTAATTTCATTCTATTTTGTTCATTTGGCCCGCACTAATTTTATACAAGTAGATTGAAAAAAACTTTATGAAATATCTTTTTTTATTTTTTTTCTTAGGGTATCCGTTGTGGATCAATGCACAGGACCAATCGGAGCGGGATACTTTGCAGGTCCATTTTGACCAAGAAACGCCGGGTGAAATTTTGTTCACTAGTTCACGGGAATCGCTACAAAAGGAAGAGTTTATACACCACTATGTGTTATCACCTCGAAGTAATCTGTTTATTGCTATCAAACTTCAAAAACCACTGATCTATTATCAAAAGATCTTAGCGCCACAGCTTACAGATATCGGACTCTTTCAACAAGGTAATTTTCAGTTTAAGCTATGGATAGATGGAAAAGTGATCTATAGGAGTAATTTATCTCCAGGCGCACCTCAGCAGGAGATACAGCAACAGGAAACGACCTTGAAGCGCCCCATGATAGATCAAATCAACGGACAGGGATCCTGGTCTGAATTTTTCTGGAATCGTTTTCTTTTTAATGGTGGTGAAAAAGCGCTAACGGATGGACAACATCATCTTAAGATGGAAATCAGGCCTTATGTAAACGCAGACAGTCTCTTCGTTGGTGATATTATTGCAAGCGGCGAACTGCAGCTTTCTGTCAACTTGAATCCAGTGATAGATCCAGATAAATATAAACTACAACAGCCTGCGACCTATCCTGGTCTGAAGGTGTCAAAAGCGAAGTTTGACCGCCGTAGGATACAGCAGCTAAAAGGGATGATTGAAGAGGGTATTTTTAAAAAGCTGAACGGAATCGTTGTATTAGAGCATGGAAGCCTGTTGATAGAAGAATATTTCAATGGTGAAAATAGGGAGAGTCTGCATGATCCCAGGTCGGTAGGCAAGACCTTCGCTTCGACCTTAACCGGTATCGCTATTGCGGACGGGTACATTAAAAATGAAGATCAAACGCTGGATCAATGCTATGATTTTGGGAAATATCAAAATCCTGATCTCGCTAAAAACAAAACAACAATCCGTGAATTATTGACCATGAGTGCTGGCTTTGACGGTAACGATGAAGATCCCAATAGCCCAGGTAATGAGGAAAATATGTATCCTACAGCAAATTGGGTAGACTTTACCTTAGATCTTCCTTTTCGAAAATCGCTACAGCGACAATGGCATTATTTTACTGCCGGAGTCGTTGTATTGGGAGATCTACTTGATAAACAAGTGCAAGGTGGATTGGAATCCTATGCAAATAAAAGACTGTTTGTTCCATTGGGAATACGGAAATATCGTTGGGAGCATACACCGCAAGGGGTGCCAAATACTGCTGGCGGTATTCGCATGAATGCACTTGATTTTGCAAAATATGGACAGCTTTATAAGAACGGTGGGTACTGGAATGGTAAGCAGATCCTTCCGCAAGCCTGGGTGCAAAAGAGCCTTTCCAAACAATTGATGATTCCTGAAAGAGAAAAAGAGTATTATGGCTACCTGTTTTGGAACAAGTGCTTTCATGTTGGAAGTAAGGGATATGAAGCCTATTATTGTGCCGGAAACGGAGGAAATTACATTATAATAATGAACGATATTCCCTATGTGATCGTTATTACAGCTAGTGCCTATGGCCAAGCTTATGCACATAAGCAGGTGGACCGGATTGTCAGTGAATTTTTGCTTCCGGCTTTACTCAATACCGGTCAATGATCGCTTTATCAAGTACCTTATTTTTTACTGAAATAGCTGCCTAAACTCCAGGGGACTCTGCTGCGTATTCTTTTTGAAGACCTTGCTGAATGACTGCGGATGCTCGAAGCCTAGTTCATAGGCGATTTCACTGATGGATAGGAAGCTTGTGCTCAAGCGCAATTTGGCATACTCGATCATTTTGTGCTGAATATGCTGTTGCGTATTTTGCTGTGTATAGATGCGCAGTAGGCTGCTGAGGTAGTTTGGCGATAAATTGAGCTCCTGTGCCAGAAAGCTGACGGTCGGAACACCGTGCGCCGCGAGCAGATCTTGCTGAAACTGTGCGGATAGCAACTGCTCAAACTTGGTGACCAGCTCTTGTGTTGATCGTTTTCGGGTAATAAACTGCCGTTCATAGAATCGTTCGGCATAGATCAGCAAGCGCTCAATCTGTTTGATAATGAGTTCGCGGCTGAATTTATCGATATTCGACTGATATTCCTTTTCGATATTTTGAAGAATATCCACGATTACGGCTTCTTCTTTGTCCGAAAGAAAAAGTGCTTCATTGACCTGATATTGGAAAAAATCATAACGGTGAATATGTTTTGCCAGTTCGCTGTTCCATAGAAAATCAGGGTGGATCAACAGGATCCAGCCGCTGGGCTGGGCCTGTATTTCTTGATTGATCTCTACTTTTAAAAACTGCAATGGCGATATAAAAGTGAGTATGCCCGAATCGAAATCATAATGCTGCTGCCCATAGTTGAACCGGGCATTTACATTTCGCTTTAAACCGATCGAATAAAAATGCTGTATCCAATTCAATTTACTGTCATTTACGGGATAATGTACCTGACTGTAATCGACCAAGCTGATCAATGGATGCTCGGGTTTTGGCAATCCGCAAAAGCTGTGGAATTCCGATAGGGAATGAAAGCGAAATGTATTCTCCATGTTGTAAATTTACTGAATTTCTAATTTGATTATTGTGAGATTTCCTTGGAAGTACCTTATGCTGAATTAAGCTGTTATACGGAATGCTCAAAACCCGTTGATACTGTATAGCTTTTCCATTTTTCGATCTCCGTCATAAGCATATTGATCTTATTTTTGGCTAGTTCATAAGCGTCTTCGCCCATCAAAAAATGGATGGGTGGCTGCTCCAGGCTGCTCAGCTCGATCAATAAGGTTGCCGCTCTCCGTGGATCATTTGCCTGATTGCCATGGATCTGATGCAGATGGGTGGCTTCATTTTCTCGGGCAGTGACGTATGCCGCTATCGGATTGGCTGCGGTATGTAAGGATCCCTCGGATAAAAAATCGGTTCTGAAGTAACCGGGATAGACCAAAGTCGTGTGTACGCCAAAGGGTTTCATTTCGACAGCGAGGGCTTCAGTAAAGCCTGCGACAGCAAATTTGGTGGAGCAATAAACACCAAAGGCTGGGTAATTTCCAGCGAGTCCGCCGATAGATGCTATGTTGAAAATATGTCCCGATTGTTGGCGTCGCATATGGGGGGCGATATGCCGGATGGCATTAAGAGATCCAAAGACATTCACTTCGAAGTTGCTGCGTGCTTCCCGGTCACTGAGCTCCTCTAGGGTGCCTGTCTGACCATATCCGGCATTGTTTACCAGTACATCAATCCTCCCGAAATAATCAATGGCCGATAGTACTGCCCGGGCAACGTCTTTGTCATCGGTAATGTCTACCTCAAGCGGCAGAAAATTTTCCTGATCGCCGATTTCATCTTCTAGCGCCTGTTTTGTTCGTGATGTGGCAACCACAAGATAACCTTGGGCGAGCAATTCTTTAACGAGACTGAGACCTAGCCCCTTGGAAGCGCCAGTGATGAACCATACTTTTTGTGATTTCATGTGTTTTTGTTTTAAATAATGGATGCTACAAAGGTGACGAATTGATGGACGTCAGATGTAGGCAGATCAACGGATCTTGTAGCCAGATCGTGGATAAGCTATTTTTTCTTTAAAACAATTTTTGCTTTTGAGTGCTTTATTTAGTGGTGGTACCAATCTATTTTAAGGTCGGCACCTCAAATGGCAGTTAAACTTTAAAGACGTTGATATGTTGCAAAAAAATGATGTTGCACCCGATTTTACCTTATACGCGACACCGGATCAAAAAATTAAATTATCAGAATTCAAAGGGCATAATGTGATATTGGCATTTTACCCAGCAGACTGGAGCCCGGTATGCAGTGATCAGATGGCACTATATAATGAAATGCTCAAGTATTTTAAGAAATATGATGCCGAAATTATGGGTATTTCCGTTGATAGCAAATGGTGTCATATGGCGTTCGCTCAGTCCCGAAAACTACATTTTCCACTTCTAGCCGATTTTGAAGCTAAAGGCGAGGTCGCCAAAAAATATGGTGTTTATGATGAAGAAGAAGGTGAGTGTAAGCGCGCACTCTTTGTAATTGATAAGGAAGGAGTTATTGCTTGGTGTTATATGTCTCCGACGGCGGTCAATCCAGGTGCAGACGGTATTATCGAAGCATTGGAGAATCTTAAATTAAAATAATTATGTCATTGAAACCGAAGGTCAGCAATGCTGACCATATATTGGGAAATGGCCAGGCCGATCTGACCATTGTTGAATATGGGGATTATCAATGTCCACATTGCGGTGCAGCTCATCCCATAATAAAAGAAATGATGGCCGAACTGGGAAGCCAGATCAGGTTTGTATTCCGCAATTTTCCACTTTCGGAAATGCATCCTTATGCTCAACCCGCAGCATTGGCAGCGGAAGCGGCAGCACTGCAGGGAAAATTTTGGGAGATGCATGATGCTATTTTCGAAAACCAGAACTTGCTGAGTTCGAGATTGCTGTTGGATATCGCTGAGCAACTGGATTTGGATATGTCGAAGTTCAAATCTGATTTGCAGGACGAGGCGTTACAGGACCGTGTGGATGGCGATTTTGAAAGTGGTATGCTAAGTGGCGTTAATGGAACGCCGACATTTTTTGTCAACGGACAGAAATTTGACGGTGGCGCGGAAGATCTGGTTCAAATATTAGGTGAAAACTGAATATATGATTACTATTTAAAAACAGGTGCGCACACGACGAGAAGCCTTTTGCATGAAAATAGAACCTATCGTAAAAAAAGAATGAATGTGTTGTATAAATAACGAAATATTGTTGTTTATAAATTTACCTTTTATTTTATAATATACTTAAATACAGTTGTATGTATTGATTGGATTATGAATTGCAATCCAATCAACATATCATGTAAATAATAAAATTCTTAAACTAATCATCATGGCAACATTCAAAGTTCAAGACGGAACAGAAATTTATTACAAAGACTGGGGAACAGGGCAACCGATCGTATTTCATCACGGCTGGCCTCTATCCAGCGACGATTGGGACGCGCAGCTGATGTACTTCCTCGAAAAAGGGTACCGTGTGATCGCACACGATCGCCGGGGTCATGGTCGCTCGACACAGACGGCGACAGGAAATGAGATGGATACCTATGCGTCGGATATTGCACAATTGGTAGAAGCATTGGATTTAAAAGATGCCATCCATATCGGCCACTCAACAGGTGGTGGCGAGGTTGTTCGCTACATAACCAATCATGGTACTTCTCGGGTGTCAAAAGCTGTATTGATCAGTGCGGTTACCCCCACAATGGCTAAGAGTGCAACAAATCCTGATGGTGTACCTATGGAGGTTTTTGACGAAATAAGACTGAATACCGCCACGCGTAGACAACAATATTTTCAGGATTTTACCCTTGCTTTTTATGGCTATAACCGCAATGGAGCAAATGTACAACAAGGTGTGATGGACAACTGGTGGCGGCAAGGAATGATGGGCGGTATCAAGGCGCATTATGACTGTATCAAAGCTTTCTCGGAAACTGATTTTACGGAAGAGCTTAAAAAAGTGGAGATTCCTGTATTGGTATTGCACGGTGAAGATGATCAGATCGTACCGATTGATATAACGGGTAGAAGAGCTGCTAAGTTGGTCCAAAATGGCACTTTAATTACCTATCCTGGCTATCCGCATGGAATGCCTACTACAGAAGCGGAGACCATCAATAAGGATATTTTGACTTTTATTAATGGAAAATAAGCGCATACAATAAAAAGCGATAACAAAAAGATGCTGCCTTGATATACTATCAGGGCAGCATCTTTTTGTTATCCTATCTTAGAGCTATTTCTATTGGTCACTTTGGCTGGAAAGAAAGTAACAGATGAGCATTGCTATTCCGGCAAATGCAACTGAGCTTAACCCAAGTTCTTTACCTAAATAGGCTCCTGCCAAACAGCCAATAAAAAATCCAGAAAGTGTAATCAGCTGCTTAGCAAAACTGACATTGATGGTAGGGTTTTTAAATTTATTAGCGATAAGTACACAAAGATCTAGGGAGGCTTGGGTAACGTTGCCCGTCATCATGGTCGTAGGACCGTGGGTTTCTTTGGTGAATAATTTACCAAATGCATTTTGCATACCTAATGCAAAGACAATAAGCATAACCAGACTGTACATCACTGTTTTTGATTCTTCCACCGGTAGTATGATGGCTAATGCTCCAGTAAGGACAAGTAATAGGGCTTCGACAAAAAGAACTGTATTTTTTTTGTGAGAACGTGCCGCAAGCCAGCCCCCAAGCATCACGGCTGCAACAAAAACCGGAAAAGTCGCCAGTTTAATCCAGGCCGTGATGTCTCCCCCGTTGATTAATTGATAAGCGAAAACAATAAAGTTACCTGTTACATGAGCCGAAAAGATCTTGTCGGCGGCAACGAATGTAACGGTGTCACAATAGCCGCCTACCAGCGTAAGAACCAAGGTGGTTATATGTGTGTGGTTTTGGGATTGAGTTTCCATAATATTTAATATGCCTTTAGAAGTTGGAAAATATAGTAATCCAGGGAATATCTACCCGGTCCTGTCAGTAGAAGTAAAAACAAACAAAGTGTGTACATAAATGGAATATCGCGTACTTCGCGTGAATCGTGGCGGTGTACGACGAAATAGCCAACTGTGGTTACTCCTATTGTCGGTAATAGTGCTAACCTTCCAAATAAGCCCAATGCAATAAAAAAAGGAACAATAGTGTCTGCAAACTGGGCTACTGCGGCATTGAGTTTTTGGGGTAGCTGCAAAGGATTTGGGATATGTTCAGGTTCAGCCTGTGAGCCTTTCTGAATTTTTTTGAGGCCGTGCACGGTCAATAATTCCCAGGCAAATAGAACTCTAAAGATCAGTATGGCAATGTTATTGGCCGTATTGCCCAAATCTGTGTAAAAAAGTTTTTGAAGTATTTCCATCTTTCCAGTGTCTTAAAATGCAAAACATGAACAGCCTAGGGCTCCCCAGAATGCGGTGTAATTGTTTAGCGCGATGTTACTCATTCGGGCTTGATTGTGATCGTGTGCATGTACCTGACAGCTGCCGCTACAAAGATGGATGGAATTTACAATGCTACTTTGAGCTGTTGATGTAATTGTACTGCTTTTTTGAGCTGTTTTCGAAACGCTATAATAACCGCCGTAGCTTTTTGTAGGCGACCAATCGGGTAGAATGGGGATCGGTGGGGGAGAGAAGGAACTGAAATCACCTTCCGCATAGACAATTTTGCCCGCTACGACAGTAAGTTCGGATTCGATCTCCTTAATAGCTTCATCTTCTACCGTAAAATAGTCATTGTTAAGTACCGTTAAATCAGCTAGCATTCCCACAGCAATATCTCCCTTTTTTTGTTGTTCTTGTGAAAACCAAGCACTGCCTTTGGTGTAGAGCTGTAGCGCTGTCATGCGGTCAAGCTTGCTATCTTGGTATATTTGGAGTCCACCAACAGTTTTTCCTGCGGTAAGCCAGTACATGGACACCCAAGGATTGTAGCTGCTCACGCGGGTTGCATCGGATCCACCTCCTACAGGAACTTCCATGGACAGCATTTTTTTGACAGGAGGTGTTTGTTCGGCCGCAGTAGTGCCATATCGATCTGCAAAATATTCACCTTGATAGGCCATGCGGCTTTGGATGGCAATACCACCACCTAGCGCTTTGGTTCGTTCAATATTACGTTCGTCTATTGTTTCGGCGTGGTCAAAAATCCAGGCCAATCCGTCAAACGGAATGTCGCGGTTGACTTTCTCAAATACATCCAAAAAGCGGCTAATACTTTCGTTGTATGTGGCATGTAATCTGAATGGCCATCGGTTACTCACGAGTAAGCGAACAACTTTTTCGAGTTCGGCTTCCATATTTTCACTGAGATCAGGTCTAGGCTGTAGAAAATCCTCAAAATCTGCTGCCGAAAAAACAAGCATTTCACCAGCGCCATTGTGGCGGTACATGTCGTCGCCTTGGTGGAGCGGAACGCTGTCTATCCATTGCTGGAAATCTTCGTATTCGTGCTTGGGCTTTTGTGTAAAGAGGTTGTAGGCGATACGAACCGTAAGCTGGTCTTCGCTATGTAAATCACGGATGACTTTGTAGTCGTCGGGGTAGTTCTGAAAACCGCCACCTGCATCGATGACGCTGGTAATTCCAAAGCGATTGAGTTCCTTCATGAAATGTCGGGTCGAATTAACCTGCTCTTCGTAGGGAAGTGTAGGACCTTTTGCCAAGGTTGAATATAGGATCATGGCATTGGGCGATGCAATCAGCAATCCTGTGGGATTACCATGGTTGTCCCGTTCAATGGTTCCGCCTGGGGGAGCAGGTGTGTCTTTGGTGTAACCTACGGCACGCAGTGCAGCAGCATTTAGCAGTGCGCGGTCATAGAGATTCTGAAAAATGGGACTTTAGGTTTTTGAATTGAATATATTAACTTTTAGGTGTCTCAAGACTTGTTTTTATGATTTATGTTATCTAAAAGATAAATTTTAATTATTTAATGGTGTGCTAAACCTGTTTAGGTAGTAATGTTGTTGATGTTAATTAAATATTTGTTAACATTAAGGTAAATTATAAACCAAGTCAAAGCATCAACTTTGATGCAAAATTCTAAACCAGACTAAAAATGCAGAAAACATTACTAATCAGTATGGCATTGGGTCTCTCATATCCCACTTGGGCTAATGTAGAGCGTGATTATGTCAAATTGACCAAAGAGACGCACAGTGTTGCAGTCCAGTCTACCGTGAAAGGGGTGGTAAAAGACAAAGACGGAACAGCCTTGTCCGGAGTTACCATCACCAATTTAACCAGCCAAAAAACAACCTCAACGAATGTAGCGGGGCAGTTCACGATTGAAGCCAGTTTAGGGCAAAAACTCAAATTGACAGGGATAGGCTACAGTGAAAAGATCGTCAGTGTGACCGGTGGGCAGATCGATGTCATCATGGAATCCAAAGACACTGAACTGGAAGAAGTTGTGGTAGTCGGTTATGGTACGCAGAAAAAAGTGAATCTTACCGGTGCTGTAGACCAGGTGGGGTCAGAAGCTTTTGAGGGACGCGTATTGGGCAATGCAAGTCAGATGCTCCAAGGGGTAATTCCCAATTTAAATGTAACCCCGGCAGATGGTAAACCCAATCGGGCTCCAAGTTTCAATATCCGGGGAACAACTTCTATTGGTCAGGGGGGGAGTGCACTTGTCCTTATCGATGGTGTCGAAGGGGATCTTTCCGCTATCAATCCCAATGATATCGAAAGTGTAACTACGCTCAAGGATGCCGCTTCATCTGCCATCTATGGTTCCCGCGGAACATTCGGGGTCCTGCTGGTTACCACCAAACGTGCCAAGTCCGGAAAAACGTCTATTAACTATTCAGGAAGTGGCTCTTTTCAGAAACCTGTCGCTTTACCCAAATTTGTGACGGATGGCTACGAATATGCTTCGCATTTCTTTACAGCCTATAATGCCTGGAATAATTATTCTTCGATTCCGAGCAAGCTCAACAAAACACAGATCTTTACAACAGATTGGCTGGAGGAATTTAAGAGAAGAAAAGAACAGGGAATTACGGAGCAGGTCACGGTAGATGACAAGGGCAATTATGTTTACTACGGTAATGAGGATTATTATGGCATGCTGATCAAGGACAATACCTTTGTCCAGGATCATAACCTCTCTATCAGCGGTAATTCGGAAAAAATGGATTACTACATTTCTGGTCGTGCTTATGATTATAATGGCATGTACCGCTATAATAGTGATAAATATAAGACCTATAATACGCGTGCAAAAGCTGGCCTTCAGGTGACAGACTGGTTGCGGATCAGCAATAACATTGATTTTAACTACGCCAAATACAGGGATCCTTCCACAGCGGGTGAAGGTGGTAATATCTGGCGTAATATTGCCGATGAGGGACACCCTTCTTCACCAATTTTTAATCC
Source organism: Sphingobacterium sp. (assembly GCA_031286695.1). Taxonomy (GTDB): domain Bacteria; phylum Bacteroidota; class Bacteroidia; order Sphingobacteriales; family Sphingobacteriaceae; genus Sphingobacterium. Next base: position 92,986 of record JAITTY010000010.1, read on the forward strand.
CGACGGATCAATGAGTTTCTCGGCAGCCTACACCGTAGGGGATTTCATCTATGGCAAAAACGGGACGAATACAGCTAATCAGGATCTCCGCAATACCACTTCCTTTGAAACCAAGTTTTTAAACAATACTTTCCGTGTAAAGGGGGATCTGACTTTCAGAAACCGTGATTTTAGTTCAGTAAGGGTTCGTGTGCCTGTTCCTTATAGCACGCAGGAGGGAAAAATGCTGCGGTTGGAAACAAGCATGAATGATAATATTTATCAAGTAGACCAACGTTACCGTTACTTGTTCGGAAATCTTTACAGTGAATATGAACGTACAATAGGTGACCATTACTTTAAAGGTTTGCTCGGTTATAATTATGAGCAACGGACTTATAATTCAACTTATATCACCAAAACCGGTCTGCTTAATGATGACGTAGAAAATATCAACCTGGCGGTGGGGCAGAATACCACAGCAACGGCGGGATATAACAAATACCGCAATGTCGGTGTATTTATGCGGGCCAATTACATCTTCAAAGACCGTTACCTTTTTGAATTCAATGGCCGGTATGATGGTTCTTCCAAATTCCCGACCAACCAACGGTGGGGATTGTTCCCATCTGCATCCCTGGGCTGGCGTATATCGGAAGAGCCTTTCTTCCAGGTGGACAAAAAGGCGCTGTCTGATCTGAAGCTAAGGGCCTCTTATGGTTCCCTGGGTAATGGTAATGTGGATCCTTATTCCTATCTGGATATCTACGAAATCAAGATTATGGACCGGGTGCTAAATGGTCAGAAACCAGCCTACACCTCCGTGCCGAAAGTTATTCCGGATAACTTAACTTGGGAAACTGCGCGTACGGCCAATTTAGGTCTTGATTTATCTTCGTTAAATGGGAAATTGACTTTTACCGGAGATATCTATCAGCGCAAGACCTTAAATATGTATACCTTAGGTGTAGCTTTGCCTGACATCTTTGGTGCGGAGTCGCCGAAAGGAAACTATGCTGACATGACCACAAAAGGTTTTGAAGTGAGCCTGACTTATAAGGATAGATTCGATCTGAACGGTAGTCCTTTCAATTGGTCCGTAAGGGGTACTTTGGCTGATTATAGATCCAATATAGACCGTTACGAAAATAAAGAGGGTTTAATCAAAGATGGATCGTATTATGAAGGTCAGCGAATCGGCGAAATATGGGGCTATGTAACGCAAGGTTTATTTCAGAATCAGGCGGAGATTGATGGTGCCGCAAAACAAAAATTGATCAAATCGTCAAACAATGGTACAATATATCCAGGTGACGTACGTTTTGCGGATCTAAATGGAGATGGTGTAATCGATTATGGAAATAATACGATTTATAGCCATGGTGACAGAACTGTAATCGGTAATGCCGATCCACGATATATCTACAGTTTTAACCTTAATCTGGATTGGCAAGGTATTTATTTCTCATCTTTCTTCCAGGGGGTGGGTAAACAGAATTGGTACCCGAGCAATGAATCTATTTTTTGGGGACAATACAATCGACCTTACAACAACTTGCCGGAATGGCACCTCAACAATTATTGGACGGAAGACAATCCAAACGGTTATTTTCCTCGCTATGCTGGGTACAATGAATCTATTAAAACAACGCCACAGACAAGATATCTGCAGAACGTTGCCTATATACGGATGAAAAATATACAGATCGGATACAGTTTTCCTAAATCTGTTACCAACAGGTTAAAAATCAGTAGTCTTCGGGCTGGACTCTCGGGCGAGAACTTATGGACCTGGTCGCCTCTTTACAAAAAAACGAAGGATCTCGATGTAGGTAATCTGGGTAAATCTGATCCGGAGATCGGAACGGGTTCTGGCGACGGATTTAACTATCCGATTATGAAGAGTGTTAGTTTTAATTTATCTATTGGCTTATAGTTTTTTATTATCATGAAAAAATTATTTTATATACCTATTGTTGCGCTTTTGTTTTCCTCCTGTGAACTAAACGAGCTGCCGAAGGCAGGTGCCACCGAGGAGGATATCTTCGGGAGTGAAAGTGGATTAAAAAATTACAGCAACTCATTCTATCGGAATATTACCTCTGGTAGTGACGCTTATAAAGGTGACGCTATGGCTGACTATTCGGCTGTAAATAGCCTCAATGATTTTATGGTCGGCGGCGCTTACAGTGCTGAGATCAGTTCGGGGTGGTCCTGGACTACCCTGCGTAATATTAACCAATTGATAGCTAAATGTAATAGTCCCAAATTGAGTGATGCCATCAAAAATAATTATATCGGCTTAGCTCGTTTTTTCAGAGCTTGGTTCTATTATGAGAAAGTAGTTCGTTTTGGCGATGTGCCTTGGGTAGATCACCCTTTGGCTGTTGATGAAACGGATATCCTCAAAGCACCACGGGATTCGCGCGAAGTGGTCATGAAGCACATCATGGAAGACCTGGACTTTGCCTACGCCAATATCACAAATACGGCGGGCGACGGTAGTACAGTTAATAAATGGACAGCACTTGGTTTGAAGACCCGAATCGCGCTGTTCGAAGGAACATTTCGTAAATACCAAAAGCTCAATTTGGCTACACAGCCGGAAGTATTCTTCCAGATGGCGGTAGACGCTGGCAAGATTTTAATGGAAAATGGTCCTTATGGGCTTAATATCTCCGCAGACCCTAGAACATCACAGCGACAGTTGTTTACTAGTAATACACCAGTGACAAAAGAGGTCATGTTGGCCGTAACTTTCAGTAAAGATCTTGCGCTTTTGAACGACGCCAACTGGTGGTGGACATCAGCAACCTACGGTCCACGTTTAAGTTTGGTAAGGCCTTTTATCAATAGTTTTTTGAATGTTGACGGTACTCCTTATACGGATAGACCGAACTTTCAGACTGAGGAATTCTATGAGGAATGTCAAAATCGCGACTTGCGTCTTGCACAGTTGATCCGCACACCTGGTTACTCGCGTAACGGACAGGCGGCACCTCCAAATTTTGCGAGTTTCACCTATACAGGTTATCAGCCGATTAAGTATACATTGGATGATTCATATTATGACAACGGCGGGTACAATACGAATGCGGTGCCGCTAATGCGTTATGCGGAGGTGTTGCTAAATTATGCCGAAGCGAAACAGGAACTCGGTACCATTACCGATGCGGACTGGTCCAAAACTATTGGAGCGCTGCGAGTAAGGGCAGGGATAAGTAGTGGAATCAATAGCTTGCCGACAAAAGTTGATAGCTATCTGAAAAATACATTCTTCCCTGAAGTAAACAGTCCTGTGCTTTTGGAAATCCGCCGGGAAAGACAGGTGGAGCTGGCCCTGGAAGGATTCCGTTTCAACGATTTGAAACGCTGGAAACTTGGACCATTAATGGCCAATCTACCTTGGACAGGTATCTATATTCCGGCGCTGGATAAATTGATCGATATCGATCATAACGGTACACCCGATGTTGTCTTTTATGACGGAAGTAAATCTGCGCCTTCGATCACTGTCCCAGCAGGAGTAGCCAAGGTGGCTATAGGGGGTAAAAGTACCAATTTCCAGACAATGACTTCAGACAATCACCTGGAATGGTTTAAAGCTGTTAAGCGTACTTGGGATGACAACAACAAGCAATACCTTTACCCAATTCCGTCTGCAGCAATCGTGTTGAACAGTAATTTGACACAGAATCCGGGTTGGATCAAATAATGCTTATTTGATCCGTTCTCTAATGATAAAGCCCCTTGCAGCATTGCATGGGGCTTTTTATATCGAGTGGAGGATGTCTTTTAAATTTAACTGATTTTAGTTAAGTTAGAAGGAGCAAAGCCATGATGTATGAACTTAAAAATAAATTTACCCGTCTATAGCGAAGGGTTAGGACTACAGTCTTCCTGGGAGCCGGGATTCGAAATAGCGGTTAAGGTTACTTATAGTGAAGCCGTAATTAGTGCAAACAAACAGGGACTTATTTCTCTTGCTAAACAGCTTTTGATACTCGCGCAGGATGAAACACCGACGGGTTCTCATTTCCATTTGGATGAAACAAACGCCCTGGAACCAGAATCTATTTCTCTGATCTTGGAAAAAAGATAGCTATTATGTTCAATTTAATGAGAATAACGCTATTAAAGACCGGTCTATTATTTTTAATAGTTTGTGGTATAAGCTCTAATGCAGCGACTCAAGAAATTTTGTATGTATTTCCAGAGACAGTAGAGAAGATCGTAGATCAGCATTTAAGTAAATACAAGCTGAATGAGGACAAAGAGAGAGTCTATCTGACTTTGGATAGAAATGCGGAAATATATACGCTGACAATATCCACCTACTTCGTGGATCGTGATGATGATTTGACCTGGTGGATTAAAGGGAGCAATCGCGTGGGGCTGGTCAATACCAAAAAATATCCGCTATTGCTTGATATGGATTTTGATTTTGGAGCTCCTGATAGAAAGGCCGTCGGTAAATTTGGCGAGCGGAATGGGCAGGTTAAACGTATGCGGGTTCTTTTGCACGGGTTTTATGTGGAGTTTAGTAAAAGCGGAAAGATATTGAGACAGTACCATGAAACCCGATAACTGCAATATTTTTCTTATAAAGCCTAAAGAGCTTTATAAGAAAAATATTGACACAACTTCACTTCACTTCATCGGGTTTTCTTGTTGCTATCGACGCTCTTGATATACGCCAATTTCATGAATGACAGCGCGATCTTTTTGAGGTTTGATGCTGAATCGTAACTTTTGTCCCAATACTTGATCAAAGCGAAAGATCTTGATGCGCCCCTGCTGCACAGTCTTGGCTGCAATAGGTTGCCATTTACCATCTCTCAGGTAAGATAGACTGTATTGTGCCGGATGATCTTTTCCTTCAGTAATGACAACGCTGTTGAAGCTTTTGCTGCGGTCAAAATCCATTTCATACCAGAGCTCCCCTTTAACGAGCGGGTTGGAGACCCAGGCGCTGCCAAAGTTATCATCGTTCGCAAAATCCATGATATTCATATCGTCACTCCAGCTGCTGTATGAAGGTACTTGTTTAGCGATATTGTGGTCGACAATAGGAGCTTGGCAGCTGGGTAAAGTACTGTAGTTGGGCCTGTTTTTGTACAATGTACCAATTTTTTTCAAGGCATCGAGCGCATTCTGATCCATGAGACCATCACTGTTTGGGGCCACATTGAGCATAAAGTTGCAATAAGCATTATTGTAGGGGATGATGAATTTCTCAACCAGCTCATTGACATCCTTAACGGCTGTATTTGGGAATGAGGTTTTCCAAAACCAATTCTGCTGCAAGGGAAGGCAAGCCATAGCAGGGAGTTTGTTGTGTTCTTTGGAAATAAATTGCCCCGCTCCTTGTTCGTAAGATTTGACATCTGTATAAAAGAGGGCATCACCGGGGTATTTTGCTGAATTGAGGTCCATCAATAAGCATTTGGGCTGTAATGACTTGACAAGATAATAGATATCATCGAAAGGAACATCGTCGTAAGAAATGCGTGACCAGGGTGCATCCCAACCATCAATCACCAAGGCGTCGATTTCTCCATATTGGGTGAGCAATTCGGTCAGCTGGTCTTTGATCAGCTGGATATGGGCTTTGGTAATAGTGTGCGGCCGTATACCTTGGTGCATATCTAGTATCGAATAATACAGCATAACCCGAAGACCATTTTTGCGAAAAGCTTCAGTAAACTCCTTGACAACATCACGATGTAAGGGTGTATTCATGACGTTGTAGTCTGTGGTTTTGGTGTTCCAGATCGGGAAGCCACTGTGGTGCTTGGTTGTCAGACAGCCATAACTCATATTTGCCGATTTGGCCGCTTTGGCCCATTGATCTGCGTTGAGTTTGGGCGATTTGAACAATTCAAGAGCAGCATTGGGATCGGACCAGTCCTGTTCCATAAAAGTGGGCATACCATAATGGATAAACATGCCAAATCCTAGATTGACAAAATCGAGCTGGCTCTGCTCGAGCACTTTTTTTGAAAAACTGGTTTGTGCAAACAGGCTTTGGCCCAGCAAGAGGTAACATAGACAGAGTAGAGTCTGTGAAATTTTGGACATAATTTGCTAATTTGTTAGGCTGTAAAGATAGGGTAAGAAGGAGTATCCTGTGTTTAACAGAAACCTAATGAAAGCCTAATAAAAGCCTAATGGGTACCTTGGATCGATAAATAGATGTTATTTTTAAACCATGAACAGCGCCAGTCGAAATATATATCCCTGGGCATTTGGCACCAGCTTCCTGATCTTGACCCTGTTGATCGGTTTTTTGATCTTCAATACATATAAGCTTGAAGATAAAAATTACCAGATCGGACAGCTCAGTCTGATTCAGAATGCCTATGGCGCTGCCGTAATGGATGATAAGATATTCCCCGGTGGTAATACGATATTCCAGACTTCATTGGTGCCATGTCTTTCGATCTGGTATGAAAAGGAGCATATTGGTGCCTTAGATACTTCTGAATTTGCACATCAATGTATGGAACCTTTTCTCAAGCGCTTACGGCAAGAGCAATCACTGGATAGCATCTTTCAGCAGATCGTAAAGCAAGAGCACCTTGACAAAGGTCTCGTCTATCTATTCCATTTTGATAAATTGGAAGTTTACGATGCTGGTACTAATGTTTGGAGGGTATTTTATGAAACGGCTAGCGATAATCCTGCTGGGACCATAAGCGGTAGACTTGAAAATCCGGGGGTAAACAATCGGGTATTTGAACTATCGGTGAGTGATAAAAATACACGTCCCTATCGGTTTACCTATAGTCTATATGTAGATTATGAGAATCGGGGCTGGCGGATTGCCCAACAGATGGCGCCCGTATTTTTGCTGTCTTTGGCTTGTATTGCGGTCATTGTGCTGCTTAGTTACCGGACTTATAAAAATTGGATCAGCCAGCGTAAGCTTGCCGATCTCAAAACAAGTTTTCTGAACCATATGCGCCATGAATTCAATACGCCGCTGACGACAATCCTGATCAGTGCACACAGCCTGATTGATCGTGAAACCAACAAAGATGAGCGGGAAGTGGTGCAGCTGGGGCTAGTCGTAGAGCGGCAGGCAAAGCGGCTTAAGGCTTATTTTGAACAGGTCATGGGATCTGTTGCCTTACAGGAGCGGCAACCAAAAGTCATGCAGCTTCCGCTGAACCAGCTGACACAGCAGCTGCTGGATGAGCTCCGCTTGCGCTATCAAGATGAAATTGAAATCCGATACGAAGCGCTATTGTCTGACGTGGAAATGAAACTAGACGAAGATTATTATTTTTCGATCTTAGATAACCTGGTGTCCAATGCCATCAAATTTAATCCTAGTGATCAAAAAACTATTTGGTTTAGCTGGCAGTTGACACAAGACCAATATTGTCTCAAAGTAGCAGATAATGGATCTGGTATAGCTCCCAATGAACGTTCTAAAGTATTTACAGCATTTTATCGGGGAAAATTATCGGGCGATAAACCCGGGCTTGGATTAGGTTTGTATTACATTAAATCCTGTTTGGATCGCTTGGGCTGGACAATTCATATCGAAGAGAAGCCAAGTGCTGGGACGATTTTTTATATTTACATGGGCAACGCAGCATTCAATGACAAAAGACAAGATTGATATTCTTTTGATCGAAGACGAACCCGATCTGGGAGAGGTTTTTTCGCGCTATTTGCGCTACAAAGGATTTACGGTGCATTGGGAAAGTACCGCTGAAGGTGGCTGGGAAAATTTTCAGCGCGTTTCTGTCAAACTCCTAATCATCGATATCCAGCTGCCCGATGGTAGCGGTTTTGATCTTGCACAACGGATGATTGCTAGCAATCCGGGACAGCCTGTTTTCTTTTTGACAGCACTTCATGAACGTAATTCTCGATTAAAGGGGCTTTCTTTAGGCGCTGTTGATTATATCGCCAAACCTTTCGATATGGACGAAATATTGCTCAAGATCCGCAATCTATTGAAGGTGGCATCCGTTTCCGACAAAGATGCTCTTTTTCATGTAGAATTACAGATCGGCAACCTGCGGCTCAATATGGAAAGGTTTACGCTGGACAATGGACTGCAACAGGTGCAAAAACTCACTGTCAGGGAAGCAGAACTATTGCATTTTTTGATTCTGCATAAAAATATGTTGGTCAGCAAAAAAGATCTGCTCTTGCAATTTTGGGGCAATACAGATTTCTTCAATGGCAAGAGTTTGGAAGTTTTTATCTCTAGGCTTCGCAAATTGTTGCAAATGGATCGTAAAGTCCACATCGAAAGTATCTATGGAGCGGGTTATATATTACATGAACATAGCTAATTCCTTTTTACAAGAAAAACAACACAATGATATACGAAAATATTCTAAAAAATGTGTCTAAGTGCATTACCTTGACCGCAGAAGAGATCGAGCAGTTCACGGGCATATTAACGATAAAAAAGGTTCCCAAGAAAACCATGTTATTGGAAGAAGGGGAGGTCTGCCAGTTTGAAGGTTACCTGCAAAAAGGCTGTGTGCGGATCTACTACCTCGACGAAAATGGCTTTGAAGTTACCTTAGCCTTTGCGGTCGAAGACTGGTGGATCAGTGATATTGCATCTTTTCATTATCATACGCCTTCGAGCCTCTATATGGAGACATTGGAAGATAGTGAATTTTTAATGCTGACACCAGATACCAAGGAGAGACTGCTGGAGACAATTCCAAAATTTGAACGTGTATTTCGTATGCTGGTTCAGCGCCGGCTCGCTGTTTTGCAAAATAGGTTGATCCATACGATGGCCAAACCGGCGGCGGATCGATACCTCGAATTTATCGAGCTTTATCCGACGATATCCCAGCGAGTGCCACAGTATTATATTGCTTCTTATTTGGGCGTTTCGCCGGAATTTGTCAGTATTATACGAAAGCGGCTTGCGGCAAAAAAATAGCAGCATGTGTTGTCAGTGGCTCAATAACCTCGGATGTAGTTTTAAATGCTTAAGGATTGGGCTATTTTTATGGTTGAGCTTTTGAGGATATATAAATTGAGCTTCTCGGCAAATGGATTATCTAAAAGGTATGGGATATTTGCTACCTTTAGGCTGGGACTGGTTTGGGATATCGGTACCAATGATCGCTGGGATGTTTAAAGAAATAATAATGAGCATAGAAGAGAAAGATTTCGGGAAGGCTTTTTTGTATTCCTGTTATGTTGAAAAAGCATTTGGCCACGAACAGTTCATTCCAGAGCACGTGGTATTTTTTCAGCTGTCGGGAGAGACGCATCTCGACCATCAGAAGGGAAAACTGATTGCCACCGAGGGGCAGCTTGTTGTGGCACGTAGAAACCAATTGGCTAAAGCTTTCAAGCATCCGGCAGCTAATAATGTTTACAAATCTGTTTCCGTTTTGTTGCAAGCGGATCGCCTGAAGCAATATGCGATGGATCATCACCTTGGCTCGGATAAAAAGTACACGGGGGACTCCAATGTCGTGCTGGAAAGCAACCTGTTTATCAAAAGTTATTTCGAATCATTGACTCCTTATGCCGAGGCCGCCGAGCGAGTGAGTCCGCAGATGGAACAGATCAAAATCTATGAATTGATTACCTTACTATTGGAGAGTTATCCGCAGTTGAAAGATCTGTTGTTTGACTTTTCAGAACCACATAAGATAGATCTGGAGCAGTTTATGGTCAGAAACTATCGGTACAATGTGCCCCTTGAAAACTTTGCGAAACTGACCGGCCGTAGCTTAGCGAGTTTTAAGCGTGATTTTGAAAAGATATTTCAGACATCACCCCGAAAGTGGCTGCAGGAAAAACGTCTTTCGGAGGCCTATTATCTGATTGAAAATAAGCGTCAAAAACCTTCTGATTTTTATCTTGATCTCGGTTTCGAAAACCTTTCTCATTTTTATGCTTCTTTCAAGGAGAAGTTTGGGATTACGCCGGCGACGATCAATTCGGTTGCTTAGAGCTATTTCCGCCACCAATAGCTAGGTCCTGTGGGGGCTTGATCAAGGCTGATGACCTGGCCGATCATTGGAGTAAGCAAAGGCTGCTGTTGTTTTGTGGCTTCCGCGGAAATGCGCTCCAAGGGTTCGTTCCAAGCATGATTGGCAAGTACAAACTTGGATGAATGGACGGGAAACAGCAAGGTGGCTTTGAGGTCATGTGCTGCTTGGACAACCTCTTCTGGCATCATGTGAATATTTTTCCAGCTGAGGTCATATTGGCCATTTTCCAATATGGCGAGATCAAAGGGACCCAATTGACTGCCGATTTCTTTGAAATGGCTATCGTAGCCGCTATCACCTCCCAAATAGAGTTTTAGGGAAGGTGTCTGGAGGACATAGGAGGCCCATAATGTATTAGCGGTAAAGATGCTACGGCCCGAGAAATGTCGTGCCGGGGTGACCGTTACCTGAAAGCCGTTGCCTAGATCGACCTGATCCCACCAGTCTTTTTCGATGATCTGTTCGGGACGATATCCCCAATATTCGAGGTGGGAGCCAACACCAAGACCAACAATGACTTTTCCAACCCGGGGCTGTAAAGCCTTTAGTGTTTTGTAATCCATGTGATCGTAATGATCGTGTGATATAAATAGAAAGTCTATCTGCGGCAGGTCATCCGCCGTAGAGACATCAGCCCCTTTAAAAGCCTTTACACTGCCCGGTATAGGAGAGGCGCTGCCACTAAATACGGGATCGACGAGGATGTTCTTGCCATCTAAACGAAGGAAATAGGAGGAGTGGCCAAACCAAACAAGTCCATTAGACTGGCTGAGTAGTTTTGCCCAGTCGATGTTCATCGTAGATATAGCGTGTCTGGGACTTGTTTCGTTCGATCGCTTAAAAAAATAATCGTATAGGGCAACCGTCCATGGTTGTGTTAACTGTGGTGTAGGGCTCATATTGCGAAATTTACCGTCCTTAAACTGCTTGGATAGCTGAATACGCTGAAGTCTTTCGCCTGAAGGTCTTCTGCCAAATTGTGGATGCATCATATATAGTCCGATGAAAGCGATGAGAACAGTCAGTCCTAAGATTGTTTTTTTCAAAAACCGAAGCCACTTATTGCTGTTGTTTCTTGTTGTCATCTGCATTGTTGTATGGCAACAAAGATAGGGCTCAAAAGGAGACTGCTTTTTTGCCGATGGCTCAGTTTTATGTGCTGTATGGCTCAGATATTCGTGTGTATTCCCATGATTTCCGCTGTTAAAAGAGAAACCTATAGGATCGAGTATCCTATAAATTGTGTTTATTTTTGTAATTTTTACGGTTAAAGTCTGTTTTTGCTGAAATATTTCTTGAAATTTTAGGCTGAATTCTTTTTTCTTGAAAGTTGTTGTATGTTTAGGTAAGAATAGATAAAGCGATACGGATGCCTTGTAAATAAAATCTATTAATTTAGTAGATTATAATGAGGCAATTTGTATATTTGACCAGTTTCACAATGACCTAACTTTAAAAATACTGCAGATATGGAGCTAGCAGATTTAGAAAAGCATTGGCTTATCTCTTTGCAAAAGGGTGATAGACATGTTTTTGCGGATATTTATGAATTTTATTGGAAAAGACTGTTGGGTATTGCCTTTAATTTAACTAAAGACAAGCAGGCAGCTGAGGAGATTGTACAGGAAGTATTTGTCTCGTTATGGAAAAGACGTGAGGAGCTTGTTATAAAATCCCTGTCGCACTATCTAGCGACTGCTGTTAAATTTGCAACGTTTAAGGCATTGCAGCGGACTAGACGACATGCGGAGATTTTGATGAACAGTATCGTCTCTGATCCCCTCTATCAGCCGGATCAAAATACAATCGATGCCCGTTTCTTACAGGAATATCTTCATGATATCGTCGAAACATTACCAGACCGCTGCAAGCTGGTCTTCCAGCTTAGCCGCGAAGAACATTTTTCCAATCGTGAAATAGCATCAGAACTCCAAATTTCTGAAAAGGCGGTAGAAGCCAATATTACCCGCGCGCTAAAAGTGCTTCGCGTTCAATTGCGCAAGGTGGGTTTTATCTTTATATTTTTTATTTAAAAAAAAACAATTTGAATATAGGGGTACCCATGGTCATGTGGTACTATCATATAATGGACGATTTCATGGACAATAATAATTTGCATCAACTCATCGATAAATACCTTCAGGGAACCATTTCTGCAGAAGAAAAGGAGCATTTGTTGCTTTGGTATCGTCAGCAACGGGATCAGGAGGGCATCTGGGAGCTGGAACCCGGAGAAACAGAGCCAGAGGTTGGCGCAAGAATGAAAGCTAATATTTGGAAAAATATGGAAGCTGCTCCAGTACGTAAGCGGCTTTATTGGCCTTATGCTGCTGTAGCTGCAACACTGGCATTAGCTTCTTTCCTTGTTTTTATGCGAAATAAATCCGTTCAGCCTGAACAGCAGGTTGTGTTTTCCAAATCGGAAGGAACAGCGAATCGATTTGTCCTTTTGCCGGATAGCTCACGTGTCATCTTGCGGGCAGGGAGCAAACTAAGTTACCCCATTACTTTCGATAAAGAAACACGTGAAGTAAGTTTGGAAGGGGAGGCCTATTTTGATATTACACATAAAGACAGACAGCCTTTTATTATTCATACCGGGGATATTAAAACCACCGTGCTGGGTACGGCATTTACTATCCGGCATCCACTTGGCAGTAAACAGATTGAAGTGTTGGTCGAACGTGGCAAAGTACGAGTGGAAGATGAAAAACAGGTTTTTGCCACATTGGTTGCAGACCAGAAAATTGATGTCAGGGAATCGCAGTCCAAACCTACAGTTGAAACAATAAATACGGCGTCCGCACTGACCTGGAAAAAACAGGATATGGCTTTTGATGCGGTGGCCTTTGGCGATTTAGCCAAAAATCTGGAAAAACGCTATGCTGTGAAAGTACATTTTAGTAATCCGGCTCTTGAAAATTGCCCTGTTAGCGGAAAATTTAGAGGCAGCGAAACGATTGAGGAGGTATTATTAAATATCTGCGCCACACGGAATGCAGCTTATCATAAGACTGCGGATGGGGTTTATGAAATACAGGGGACAGGATGCCCTTGAAAAGGCACGCGAAAATAAAAAACTAACATACCTTAACTTAACGATCAACACCTAATGAAAACGAAAAAACAGACTTAACAGCAAGTGATATAGTAAAAACTCCCTGGCCGTAGGAAGCAAACAGGGAGCTGAGCTTATTCGATTATTGTCAAACAATTAAACCCAATACAAATAATGCAAAAATTCTTGTTTTTTGCAAGTGGGGATTATTTTGCCCACTTTAACCCTAAACATCGAAAAATCTTTCTATCTACCATGAAAGTAAATTTGGTCGGGGCTTTGTTGCTATCCAGTTCATTACAATTGATGGCACTGCCCGAAACGTTGGGTCAACGGATGAACACAGTGAAAATCCACATGGGATCCTCTGCGCATTCATTAAAAAAGGCTCTTCAAGAACTTGAAAATAAATCAGGGATTACTATTTTTTACCCCAGTGACCTGGTGGAACAGTATATGGTTCCCGCTATGGACAGGCAATCGCGGTCTGTGGCGGAGACTTTAGCACTTATGCTCCAGCAGACCAGCCTGAATTTTAAGGAAACTTCTTTGGGAATTGTTCTTTTTGAGGACCAGGACAAACAGAATAAAGTCAAAAATGAGCGCGAGCAACCCCGACGTATCGGCGGTATTGTGTTGGATGATAGGGGAAAACCCATTGCTGGTGTGACTGTTCTGACTAGGGCTGGTAAGGAATCGGTAACATCTGTGGGAAGCAGTACCGCGACGGATCAAAATGGGCATTGGGGATTGCCGATTGCCGGAAATGCCTCTATGCTGGTCTTCTCGATGATCGGTTATGAAAGCCAGGAAATTGCCCTCTCGGGCAGAACCGAATTTAAGGTGGTTATGAAAACTGTCGAGAATAGGATTGAAGATGTCGTTGTAACGGGACTTTTCGAGCGACCAAAAGAAATGTATACCGGTGCGGCGCGATCTTTTACCAAAGAACAGCTGCAAAATGTGAGTAGTGACAATGTGCTATCGGCTATAAAATCGCTGGATCCATCCTTTCAGATGCCTGAAAACCTCAACTTAGGGTCCAATCCCAATGCATTGCCCGAGGTTACATTGCGTGGGGGAAACAGCCTTATCGATCCCAATAGCAGCGGAAGCAACCCTTTTAATTACTCGAACAACCCCAATACGCCCTTGTTTATCCTGGATGGGTTTGAGGTATCACTTTCCCGGATCAATGACCTTGATCTGACCCGTATCAAAAGTATAGACTTACTAAAAGATGCTACTGCAACATCTATTTACGGATCTCGTGCCGCAAATGGTGTGGTAGTCATCGAAACCATTCGTCCAAAATCAGGTAAGCTGCAAGTCACTTACACCGGTAATATAACATTGGAAATGCCTGATCTGAAAGGTTATGATGTACTTAATGCTGCCGAGAAATTGGAACTTGAGCGGAAGATTGGCGTATATGATAACAGTTGGAATAGTACCGATCAACAGTTAAAAACCATCTATAATAGCCGTCTGGCAGCGGTTCGTTCGGGTGTCAATACCGATTGGCTGGCACAGCCAGTGCGTACCGGGGTTGGACAGAAACACAATCTCTACCTCGAGGGAGGACGAGAGGAAGTTCAGTATGGTGTCAACCTCAACTATTATAACAATGCAGGTGTGATGAAGGGCTCCAGCAGGCAAACGATGACAGGAAATACGTTTTTGGCTTATCGCTATAAGAACCTTATCTTCAAGAATGATCTTACCTTAGTGTCCAATAAGGGAACAAATTCCCCCTATGGCTCATTTAGGCAGTATGCCCAGTTAAATCCTTATTGGACTCCTTTTAATGCCGATGGATCATATAAAATATACCTCGAAGATATTCTCAATGAGGACACCGGAAAGCGTCTGACAAATTTCGATAGCTATGATAATCTTACCGGCTATATCGGGAGACCTGTCAATCCGCTTTATGATGCCGCATTGAATCTCGTAGATCAAACCAATTACCATAGCATTATCAATAATTTTGCGCTGGAATGGCAGGCTTATAGCTGGTTAAAATTAAAAGGAACATTTGCTTACCTCTACCAGGCGGACGAAGCCGACCGTTTTTTACCTGCACAGCATTCCTCCTTTACCAATGTAGCTACCTTTGAAAAAGGTTCCTATACCAAAGGTTACGGTAAAAATCAGCGTTATGAAGGGATATTCTCTGCCAATTTCAATAAGACCTTCGACAAGAACTTAATATTTGCGACAGTGGGTGCAAATATCAGCCAAGAAAATAACCATACGGAAACATTTAAAGTGGTCGGTTTCCCAAATGCAAGCATGGACAACATGAGCCAAGGCCTCCAGTTTGCAACAGGAACAAGACCCGAAGGAACAGAGAATATTAAACGTCTGGCGGGACTATTTTCCAATCTTTCTTTTTCGCATGATAACCGCTATTTATTAGATTTTTCTTTCCGTTTGGATGGGTCTTCTCAATTTGGAAGTGACAATAGGTTTGCACCATTCTGGTCTGCTGGGGCTGGATGGAATCTGCATAAGGAGCATTTTCTAGCTCAGGTCAAAGGAGTAGACCGACTTAAATTAAGGTATTCTTTCGGTTACACCGGATCCCAGAACTTCGATTCTTTTTATGGTAAAACAACCTCCCAATATTTCAATTCCACAGATTACAGGGGAATGATTGGTACGTATTTGCTTGGATTTGGCAATAATGCTCTCGCTTGGCAAAAGACGCAGAAAAATAATATTGGTCTGGATCTCACACTTTTTAAGCGTTTTGATCTAACAGCCAACTACTATATCGAAAAGACTGAAGGTTCCATTGCGAGTATTTCTACGGCACCTTCGACAGGATTTGATCAGTATAAAGAGAATATGGGAGATCTCGAAGCGAAAGGATGGGAACTTTATACACGGTATAATATTTTGGCCAATAGCACGAATAGAAATAACTGGTCCGTCTTTGTAAACCTTTTTTCTGTGAAGACCAAGATCACCAAAGTATCAAATACTATTGCAGCATTAAATAAAGCGGCCAATGAGGAGCTGTCCTCCCTTCCGATTACACGCTATGCAGAAGGACAGTCGCAGACCGCCATCTGGGCAGTACCGTCGCTCGGAATTGACCCTGCATCAGGTTATGAGATCTTCAGAACACGAGACGGTAAATTGACGAATACATATAATCCGTTGGATCAGGTTATTGTTGGTGATTCCCGTAGTGATGTGGAGGGGACCTTCGGAACCAATTTTGAATATAGTGGAATTGGTTTTAATGCATTCTTTCGATTTAGATTGGGGGGGCAAACATACAATCAAACACTGGCCGACCGTGTTGAGAATGTCAATGCCAGACTTTATAATGTCGATCGGAGAGTCGCTGAAGAGCGATGGATGAAACAGGGAGATCATGTTTTTTACAAAGGCTTGATCGATGCCGATGGTTACGCAATCAGTACACCTACCTACGCAACATCCCGCTTTGTGCAGAATGACAATCTGCTTTCCCTTGAAAGCGTTTCGCTGTTCTATCGCTTTAAAGATCAACTTACCAAACGTTGGCGAATGAGCAATACCAAAATATCCTTGTATTCCAATGAGGTGTTCAGGATGTCATCGATTCGACGGGAACGTGGGCTGGATTATCCTTTCGCCCGCTCATTTACGCTACAATTATCGACCAATTTTTAAAAGCAACGCAGATGAAAAATACTTATAGAAACAAGACTTATATCGTATTGCTTATGGTAGGATTGGGTATGTTAACACAATCTTGCAACAAATGGCTAGATGTACAGCCGAGCACACAGACTACTGAAGAAAAGCAGTTTTCTTCCGAACAGGGGTATAAGGATGCTCTGATCGGCATTTATCAGAAGATGGCTCAGACAAATAGCTATGGGAAAGATCTTACCTACGGCTGCTTGGATGTGCTCGCTCAGCTTTATCAGAATAAAGCAAACGCAAATACGGACACATACGGTCAGCTAGCAAGATACAATTATACGGATGGAAGTGTCAAAGTAATATTAAGCAGTTTGTGGAGTACACAGTACAGTACCATTGCCCAGGCTAATTACATCCTGAAGGATATCGATACAGATAAGGGGCTGTTCAGCGGAATAAATTTTCAGCTGGTGAAAGGAGAGGCTCTGGCAACACGTGCACTGCTTCACTTTGATCTCTTGCGCCTTTTTGCGGCAGCACCACTCGCAAATTCTGCAGCAGAAACATCAGGTATTCCCTACATGACGGCATTTACGGTCAGTCCCGGTAAGGAGCTCTCGCGTACCGAAGTACTCTCACTTGTGGAAAAAGACCTGAAAGAAGCCGAAACATTATTGGCGGCATACCCAGTAATAGACCAGATTAAAGATAATACAACAAGTACTTCATTGGAAGTCTTTACTATGTTTCGTCAAAATAGACTGAATGTATGGGCAGTAAAGGCTCTTTTGGCTCGTCTTTATCTCTATAAAGGAGACAAAGCCAATGCACTGAAATATGCCAAAGAGGTAATTGAAAGCCAGAAGTTCGAATTTGTCAATGGAAATACCAATACAGTAAATGCAGCTTCGGCGACTTCCAATGCAATTTTCAGTACCGAGCATATATTTTCGATTTACAAATCCAACTTAAAGGATGTTTCAGACCGGTATTTCAAAACGGAAGCCGGAGCGGCAGAAAACGAGGATCTATTTACAACATTGGCTAATCTAAATAGTTGGTACGAAGTTTCTGTTTCGGGACATGCCATTGATATTCGTGGACCGCAGGCGTCCAATAGCCGTTGGAATCAATTTAATGCCAGTACCGTATACAGTAATAAATACTATGTAGGTAACAATGTGAATAATGTGAATCAAAAATTAATACCTGTCATCAAGCTTTCAGAAGTGTATTATATTGCTGCAGAGGCTAGTGAAACCATAGACCAAGCCTTAGTTTATCTCAACAAGGTCCGGACGGCAAGGTTAATACCTGCTTTATCCGCAAGTACGATCAATACAGATGCCTTGCTAGAAGGCGAATTGTTTAAAGAATATCGCAAGGACTTTTATGCAGAAGGCCAATTGTGGTACTATTATAAACGAAAAAACTATAGTACCCTACAAAATACGGTAGGGGGAACGATGAATAGCACAAAATATGATTTTCCATTACCGGATAATGAAATTGAATTTGGTCTGAATTAAACAGCATGATGAAAAGATTACTCAGCTTTATTGGGGCAAGTACAGCTCTACTGTTCTCCATACTAGGATGTAAGGAGGACGATAAATTGATGTTCGATGACAGTGATCCCAAAGTTTCCTTTGATAAACGTTATGCAGGGACACTTGTAGATAGTGTAAATTATAGTTTTGCCTTTCAGTCGAAAGATATCATTACAGATACCGTTCAACTTCCGGTTAGGATTATCGGTTTACCTCGAAATACTGATCGTAATATCGCTATTACACTGACGGCGGGTTCGACAGCAAAGGAAGGTTATCATTACAAGTTAGAAAATGCGGTTATTCCAGCAAACGCTTCGGATGGAACCGTAGACGTAATATTTTTTCGGCGAGCCGGGCTCAAGGACAGTGTGGTAACAGGTGAATTGAAGATTATTGCAAATGCTGATTTCAAACCAGGATATGACGACAATGCCGTCTCGGCAGTTTTAGATCGATTGACCTGGCGGTTTACTTTGACAGACAAACTGGAAAAACCGAGCATCTGGGATTCGTATTGGAAAAATCTGTTTGGAGACTATTCCAATACAAAAATTCTGTTCTTGACCGAATTACTTAATTATACCAATTGGAATCAAGGCGGTTTGTTTCCGCAGGATAGTAACCAAATGCTGGCACAGGCCCGATTAGGTATCTACGAATATGAAAAAACACATGGTCCCATGATTGATGAAAATGGTAACCGCGTTATTATTCCTTAACTGAATTATTATGAAAATAACAAGATTATATTACATAATTTACCTGTTTTTGGCCGTCCTCTTAAATTTCTCCTGTGCGAAGGATGAGGGTAACTACAGTTATACAGAGCTGGTGAAAGTTAGTTTTCCAGAAGAAAAAAGTGAGGCCACTATATTTATCAGGCAGGGGGAACCCTTGACACTTTCACCTCAGGTGGTATACGATGGGGATGCCAGTGATCTTTCTTATGAATGGTTTGTTTATCTTAATTCAGCAAGTGCAAGTTATGTACAGGATAGCACATTGATTGCTAAGACGAAAGCGCTGAATTATACCATATCACCAGATATATTTGTGCTTGGTGAAAATTACAAATTGACTTACAAGGTGACAAATAACAAAACTGGGGTAGCAGCATTTCGATTCTATCAGCTCGCTGTTCAGGATTTGTTTACACAAGGCTGGATCTTTTTGGAAGACCGCAATGGAAAAGCAGATCTTTCCATGATCTTGCGAAATGGAACCTTGTATCACGATATTTACAGCGGAAGAAATGCAAATTACCCTATTGCCAACCCCAAAGGTTTTAGTATCTCACCACAATCCATTTCAGATGGAGTAGCACAGGATGGTAAAAAATTCTATATCGTAGGTGCCAATGATGCGATTGAGCTGGATGGGAATACAATGAAAAAGCGCTTCGACTATGCCTATTTATTTTTCCAGGCTCCAGCAAGTATCAAACCTGAATATATTGCTTGGGGAGGAGCTGGAGGTAATAATCTAGGATTATTAATCAATGATGGTAAATTGTATCCGAATATGGTTGGTGGATTTCCGGGAGCCAAGAAATTTGGTGCCGAGATGAAATCTGCTACGCATGAATATGATTATAATTTAGCAGCGCAACATATATCGGGTGCCAATTATTCGGACACTTATAACGTTTTTGTTTTTGATCGGCTGAATCGTTGTTTTTATGCTGTTACTTCGAGCACACTGAATGCTTTTGATGCCGCATCTCAGAATACGGCACTTTTTGATATGAACAATGTCGGATTGGATCTGATCAAATTGGATTCGTCTAATGTAAGTACGGTCCGTAATGCAGTAATGCGCAGTGTAGATGGTACTGAAGCATATTTGTTGCAGTTCAGGACGACGAGGACTGCTGCCGAGCCGACTATCAATGTGGCCAAGCAGCATTTGGATGCTCCAGGACTGGCCAAAGCGGTGGATCTAAGCTGCTCTACCTTGTCTCCACATATTTTTTATGTATCCGATAGCAAACTTTATCGCTATGAGGTGACCTCAAATACCTATACGGTAGAGTATCAATTGCCGAGTAATGAGAGTGTCAGTAAAATTAAATTTGAACGACACGGATATGGACAGGGCCTGCCACGTTTGATTGTTGCGACCTGGAATGGAAATGAAGGGAAAGTCTACTATTTTAAAGTAAGCCCTACCGGTGCGATTCAGGAACTGGACAAAACTTTCGGTGGCTTTGGGAAAATTATTGACTTAGCCTATAAATACTAATTATAAAACAAACAAGAAATGAAATTTAAATTGATGATAGGCCTGTTGCTGGCCTCAGGAACAGTACTTGGTCAACAAGTGGACCGAGCTAAAATGGAACAATATTATAAAATAGCTAATGGGGGAAATGCGGCGAGTAAAGATTCATTGGCCAACGCTCTGCTCGTAGAATCCAAAAAGTATACTACAGAGGATGAGTATCGGACCGCTATCAATGTATTGCGTACATTGGAGAAAGAAGATAAACAATTGGCGCTGGAGAAGGTTGCTACCAAAAAATACCCGAAAGGAAAAATCACTAGGGATGCTTTCGTTACCAATGTATTCTACAAAGCTGAAGAGACAGCTGCAAAGGAAAAAGCATACTTAGAACTAACAAAAAAATGGCCGGTTGCTAATTTCCCTGGTGATGAATTGACTTACGACTATGTGTTAGGTTCTTTGGCTACTTCTTTTGCAAAAGAAGGCAATGCAAAAAAAGCAAGTGGCTATCTGGCTGAAATGAAAGAGCGTTTCTGGCGTGGGAATGGCTATTTGCCTACTGGGCAGGCTTTATTGGCCGCGGGCGATACCGCTTCAGCTGCCCCAATTTTTAAGACAGCCATGGATGATGCTTATTATTATATCAGTCTGTCAGAGAATCAAAAAGACAATAAAGCCCGGTTTGCTTCTATGGGGTATGCGAGCTCAATGTCTGCCTATGTCAATATTTTGGTGGGACAGAGCAAATATG
The DNA here is from genome assembly GCA_031286695.1 of Sphingobacterium sp. Lineage (GTDB taxonomy): Bacteria > Bacteroidota > Bacteroidia > Sphingobacteriales > Sphingobacteriaceae > Sphingobacterium. The sequence goes on from JAITTY010000010.1 coordinate 114,190, forward strand.
AGGAAGCTCTTGGTTATATTGATAAGGCATTGACCGTTGCCCCGGATCAGGCCGATGGTCTGGCAAGAGTTCATTATAAGGCTTTACTTGGTGTAAACCGTAAATTGGAAGCGTATAATATTTTATCACGTCTGTATGCAAAAGGACAATTTGATACAGAAACAGATCTAAAAAAATTGTATGCTGAGCTCAATGGCACGCTGGCGGGCTATGATCAATATAATGCGACACTTAAAGAAGAGCTTGTTAAAAATATTCGTGAACACATCAAAGGAAATGAGGTCTTCAGGAAGGCACCTGATTTTGAATTGTTGAACTTGAAAGGTGATAAAGTCAGCTTGGCTAGCCTGAAAGGAAAAGTTGTCGTACTCGACTTCTGGGCTACTTGGTGTCAGCCTTGTGTACGTTCCTTTCCAGGAATGAAAGCCGCTCAGGAACTGTATGCAAATGATAAGGATGTACAATTTGTCTTTGTTAATACCTGGGAACGCGACAAAAACTACAAGGAAAATGTCGCGAAGTTCATCGATAAAAACCAATATCCTTTTGAGGTAATTTTTGATGATCAGAAAGATCCTGAAACAGGGAAAGTATTAGCCGGTAAATTGGGAATTAACGGTATTCCATCCAAATTTATTCTGGATAAGGAAGGCAATATTCGTTATATGCTGACCGGATCGACTCCAAATGTTGATTACATCAAATTGGAAATGCGCGAACTGATTGAATCTGCCAAAAAAGAGAAAAAAGGTTAGTTCGAAAAGAGCAGAGATAGATTGGCCAGACATAACGCTGCTTACCCGAAATTGAAGAAGCCCCTATGTTAGAAATAGGGGCTTCTTCAATTTCGGGTAAGCTAGTTTTACAAATGCTTTATTAATCAATCAGAAGCTATTTCTCTGATTATTTGATTTGGTCAGGATAGGGGACCTGCTGACCCGTCGCTTTGTAAGTCGGCAGTTGCGCCTTCCAGGTCCGGAGCTGATCTGAAAGCAATTTGCTGAGTTCCTTGGTTTTTCCTTTCATTTTGGGAGCTAGGTTATTCAGCTCTCCAATATCGTCCTGGAGATTGTAGAGTTCCAATTTCCCATTTTTCATATCGTAAAGCAACTTATAGTCTCCCTGTCGTACAGCAGAAAAGAAATTTATCCCCGGGCCATCAGGTACAGTCCATTTATTGGGAATATTCCATACCAAAGGGCGGCTATTCCAGTTGTTGGATTTATTTCCTTCCAGAAGCGGCAATAGGTTTTTTCCGTCGGATTTATCTTGGACCAGCTGATAGTTGTCTATTTTGGCCAAGCTGAGTATTGTCGGAAAGAGATCTTCGACCATCACAGGGGTAGCATCCGTATTGGTAGGATGCTGTTTGGCCTGTTTGATTAATAAGGGGATTCGGATACCGCCTTCGTAAACGGAGCCTTTACCAGCTTTTAAGGGCAGATTTTGGGTATGGCTCGGTCCCGAGCGCATCGGGCTGAGGCTAAGTCCGCCATTGTCGCTAAGGAAAATAATGACAGTATTGTCGTACAGGTTTTTGTCTTTGAGAAATTGTATGATATCACCCATACTTTTGTCATAACCTTCGACAAGAGAAGCATAAGCCGCTTCAGTGGAATCTAAGCCACGATCGAGGTATTTTTGCACAAAGCGTGGATCGGGTTGGATCGGGACATGGACCGCATAGTTGGAAAAATTAAGGAAAAAAGGTTCCTTACGGCGTATAGGTTCCTCCAGTGCCTTTAGGGCCTCCCGGGTTAAGGCTTCCGTTAGAAATGTGGATGTACCGTGATATTCCATGAGATCGGGAACTGCCTGGTAACCTGCTTTTCCAGGAAGGTTACCATAATTCTGCTCGCCATAATAGTTTTGTGGATGTCCGGCGGAGTGCCCTGCAATATTGACCATAAAGCCCAAATTCAAAGGACTGGCACCAGGCGTTCCGGCAGACCCCCAGTGTGCTTTGCCCACATGAATGGTATAGTAACCATTGGCCTTTAGGATGCTTGGAAATGGAGTGGCATATACCGTATGTGGAACATTGGGCACAGGACTTAATCCGTTGATATTCCAATCTGGTGGATTCAACAATTCATCTTTGCTATCTGTCGGCGTGTCAGCCTTGGGATGGGTCCAATTGGTGACACGATGATGAGCTGCATTTAAACCAGTTAGAAAACTCACTCGGGAAGGTGTGCAGACTGGCGTTGCATACGCATTGGTAAACTTGATCGCATCTTTGGCCAATGTTTCCAGATAAGGGGTATGGAATCTCTCATTGATCGGAGTCTTGACCTTGTAAAATGGTTCGGACATGTCCTGCCAACCGAGGTCATCCACAAAAAACACGACAATATTGGGGCGTTCTGTTGTGATGCCAGGTTGTGCTTTGCTTTGGGCCTGCGCTTGCTGCAATATCCCCATGTTTGTAAATAGGGCTGCAAATAGTATAAATTTACTGTTTTTCTTAAAAAGTATCATAAGCACTAAAAGTATGAATAGTAGGTTGGCCAATGGCCTTATCTATTGTTAATTTAATTTGTGTACAACGAATGGGGCCTTTCAATTGAATGATACATTTATTACCAATGGACGAACCCGTAAATAGTGTTTGCCATCCCCGCTTCGTTTTCGCAGTAATGTGGAAAGCACGTACGCGTTGTCCTTGATCAATGCTTTCTTCAATCATTAACTGGGTAACAGCTTCCGCTTTTTTAAAACGAATAAGCTCTTCTTTTGGATCTAGATCCTTTATTGGGGTACTATATTGGCGTTTGATCTCATTTCCAAGTTCTTCTAATCTTCGTTGATCTATTTGTGGTACAAGCCCTAGTGTATCGGGTGTAACTCCCAAGATCAAAGTCGCATTTCTGCCAACAGATTTTTGATACATATCCATCAGGTGGTTAAGAGAAAATACTGAATTTTCATCATTCGGTTCCCAAAACCATTCGTGGCGACCGTTTGCACCACGGAGGGGGGCATCAGCCATTGCAGGCATAAAATAGTTCCCATCGGGATCACCGGTTTTTAATAATAAGAAGTCGTTTGTGGAAATTGCCTTTGGACAACTCTCTCCTGCGCCGGTATAAGGAAAAGGAAACATAGACCAGCACGGATAATGTACTGTTCCAGACTCGGAACCACCCCATCTTGCCTCTGCCAGTTCGTCGTTATGATAGAAAAGGCAATTGGGCTGATATTTTTTTACAATTGGGAGCACATTTGGTGCACCTTTTTCGGGGCTACTGGCTCCGCCATCAAACCAGATCTCAAATAGGGGACCGTACCATGTACATAACTCCTGTACCATTCCCTCGACCATCTTATTGTAGTATTTTTGCCGTTCTATTTGTTGCTGCCCGGTACCGATTGCTTTAAAATCGTGAATACCAAGGTAAGCGTTCCAGCGAATCCCTACATAAATGCCTGGTTTTATACCGTGTTTGAGACAGGCTTTTATAAAGTCACCGACAAGATCTTCTTTTCCGTTTTTCCATCCCAGAACACTCGTGTTATAGGGATTGACTTTCGAGGGATAAAGGGCGAATCCAGTCTCGTGAGTTGCGGTAATGAGTGCGAATTTAGCTCCAGCTTGTTTTGTGCTCAGCACCCATTGTTCGACATCCAGTTGTTGCGGTTGGAAGATGTGAATATCAGGAACCGGAACAATGCGATTGGATTGCTGTTGGTATGCCTTCCTGTCAAAAACATGCAGATCATAGTGAAAGATGATACCGAATTCGGCTTTTTGCCATTCTAGCTGCTGTTTATTTGGGATGGCGACAACTTGAGCATGTATGCTTGGACAGGAAAGCCCAAGCATTAACATAAACAGCAATATATGGTGGTATGGTTTAGTAACCGTCATTTTGTGCTAAATTTGGGTTTGCATCAATTTGTTGGAGCGGAATTGGGTAAACGACTTGGTATTCTTTGGCGGCATAACCTCGGTCTTTAGCTGACTGGATAAATTTTCCATGTCGAATCAAGTCTTCGCGACGCAATCCTTCAGAAAAGAACTCACGCCCGCGTTCTGCCAGTAGAAAATCACGTAACAATAATTTATTACTATAGTCTGCTAATTTAAGTAAACTTGTATTGGCACGTTGACGAACCTGATTGATGAGATCAATACTTTCCTGATTAGGACCATTTAGTTCATTAAGCGCTTCAGCGCGGCTTAAGAGAACATCGGCATAACGTATATAGACAATATCGTTACCCATATTTTCGCCTACACCATTTGGATCTGGCCAGTATTTGAAACTTCGTACATCATTTAGGGCTTTACCATTGTTATCCTCGAGCAATTCCACATTCTTACCCGAGATATCGGTATAATTTCGTATGAGAAGTTCACGTCTTTTATCGTTCGATTCAAAGGTTTTGTAAAATGCACTATAGGTACGGAATTGTGCACCAAAATTGACCCAGTTGGTGAGGATAGGATAGTTCGGAGGGAAAACATGGGCCATGTAGTTATTTTGATAGCCTGCCTGTGCGATACAAGGCGCCCTAAAAATGTATTCTTTATTGCTTTCACCTTCAATCGCAAAAAGCCGTGGATAATTACTGTAAAGTTCATATTGATGAAGATCTATAATTTCTTGGGTGACATCGGTGAGCTTTTTCCAGTTTTTTTCTTTGAGATAAATTTTCATTAAATACCCAAGAGCGGCACCTTTTGTTGCCCTGCCTATTGGACTTTCTGTAAGCGGTAAATATTGTTTAGCAAATTCAAGATCACTGATAATGTAGTTGACAAAGGCATCCCGATCGGCTCTTTTGGCATTTTTTCCAATTTCTTCGATCTCTTGCGGACTAGCTCCGACAGGGATATCAATCAAAGGTGTAGGACCGAATAAATTATAGAGGAAATAATACGATGATGAGCGGATAAATTTGGCTTCGGCTTGTATTTTATTGAGTTTGGCTGGATCTAAGCCATTGAGCTGATTGGATAGAATGATAACCGAATTTGCACTGGCAATTGCCTTATACATTTTCTCCCAGAATGAATTTAAAAAGCTATTATTTACAGACCAATTAAATTGGATAAATGGAGCAGCATCTTTTTCAAGCCCACCGCCCGTTTCAAAAGCAATATCTGTGTTGAACTCATTCATCATATAGGTATAGTTGCGATGATCATAAGCAATAATACGGGATTGCGCATAAGCTCCCGTAAGCAGTGCGTCGATGCCAGTCTCATCGGCTAAGAATTTGTTAGGGTCGTATTCCGTATATACTTCTTCCTTGAGGAATGAATTGCAACTTATCGTTGTAAGTGAAAACAATGTTATAAGGAGATATTTGAGTTTTAATGTTGTCATGTTAGTCAAATTTAGAGTGTAAGATTTAGCCCCAATCGAATGGTGCGTGCTAAGGGGTAGCTATTATAGCTCACTTTGGACACCGCATTTTTCTCCGTGGCACTTGCATCGGGATCATAGCCCTTGTATTTGGTCCAGGTTGCCAAATTCTCTAATGCCAGAAATATATTGATGCGATTGACGGCTTTTCCATTTTTCAATACCTCGTAGTTTAAATTGATATTTTTGAGCCTTAAGAACGATGCATCTCTTACTGTCATCGAATTAATAATATAGTCGCCTCCATAGGCAGTAGGGTTTACGCCGCTCGGATATTGATTGGTTGGGTTCTCTGGTGTCCACCTGTTCAGGTAGTATTCGGATAACCTGTTGCGGTATTCGTTGGTAGGATAGAGGGTTTCGGTAATATTGGCGTCTAACATGCTAATTCCACCCACATATTGAAGAAGAAAGTCTAGTGAAACATTCTTATATCGGAACGTATTGGAAAGGCTCAAGTTGATAGAAGGAAAAGGTTTGCCCAAAATGGTTCGATCTTTTAAGTCTATTTTCCCATCTTGGTTCTGATCTTTAAAGCGAATATGTCCTGGCTTTGCTCCAGGTTGTGCTGAATTTTTTATCTCTGCATCGTTCTGAAATATTCCTTCCGTCTCATACCCGTAGAAAGATAACATGGGTTGACCGCGTTCTACAAGTTGATAGTTGGAGATAAAACTTGCGATAGACCCCGTAATAAGTTGGGGAATAAAGTCTGGTAATTCTTTGACTTCATTTTTTAGCAAGGCCAGATTAAATAGACTGCTCCATTGCCACTGCTCACGAATAATATTTTTACTGTTTAACTGAAAATCAATGCCGCGGTTTTCAACATTTCCAAAATTGACCATGTAGTTACTGAAGCCCACCACTGAGGAAATAGGTTTACTGAATAGTTGATCCTTGGTGTTACGTTTGTACGCGTCAACAGATCCCATAATTCGCCCGCGCAAAAGCTCAAAATCTAATCCTAGATTTATTTCTTCAGTAGATTCCCACCGGAGATTTCTATTAGGTAATCTTGCTGGGACAACACCCTGATAGATTTTATCACCGAAGACTGCATTTCCTGAGGCTACCAAGGTGTTGATTGTTTGGTAATTGTCTATTCCTTGATTTCCTAATCGTCCGTATCCGAATCTTAGTTTAAGCATGGTTCCATTTTCCTTCAGATGGGAAAGAAAATCCTCATCCGTTAATTTCCATGCAAAAGCTCCGGACGGAAAGAATGCAAACTTGTTTTCTTCCGAGAAACGCGAAGTACCATCTGAGCGCAACGAGGCTGTAATAAAATAGCGACCGTTGAAATTATAATTGATACGGCCTAATACACCATTGAGTCTGTTTCGGCTTTTACTTGAACTCACATTGTCGCCTTTATCACCGTCTCCACTCTGTAAAAGGTTGTAAGAGGTGACGTCAGATAAAAATTTCATTGAACTGGCTCCTACACCTTCACTTTGAAATTCTTCAAATGTTGTTCCCAATAAAAAAGCCAATTGATGTTTTCCAATTTTTTTATTGTAGTTGAGTAAAAACTCGCCCAGCCATTGGTGGCCACTTGAAGCATTTTTTGAACCCAAGCCGCCATTCGCAAGACCGTTAATGGTCGATCGGTCCGTATAACTGGAGCTCATCATATTGGCGGTACTTCCACCGACACGTAATGTTGCTGTGAAATCGTTAAAAGGCTTAATCTCCGCGGTAATCAACCCGTAAAATGTATTGGAGATATTTCTATTCTCTTTGCCATTGATTAGCGCTAGTGGATTGTCCAGTGCAATAAAATTATTGAGGTAGTATCGACCATTTTCATTGAGGTATGCCGGTAGCGTGGGGTCAAATTGCAATGCGCTATTGAGCGGACCCGCGGCTTCATTCACCCCATTGGATGTATAGATTGCTTGCTGATTACCACGAGTATAATTACCGTTTATATTGAATTTTATATAATCCTTTGGTCGAAATTCCAGATTTGTTCTGAAATTAATCTTAGCATAGCCGGAGTTTTTTACCAAACCATCTTGGTTGAAATAATTTAGAGCTGTATAAAAATTACTCTTTTCCCCACCGCCAGAAAAGCTAAGTTGGTGATTTTGTACGACCGCATTTTTTCTAAATATTTCATTCTGCCAATTGGTTCCTTCGCCCATATTGCTGATTTGCTCTTCAGTGAAAATAGCATCTTTGTTCGCATCTTTTCGGATAGCATTAAGAACTTGCATGTATTGCTTTCCATTTAGGACATCCAATTTTTTTGAGACATTTTGAAACCCGATATAACTATCATATTTGGCTATAGCTGTGCCAGATTTTCCTTTTTTTGTGGTAATAAGTACTACACCACTCGCAGCACGAGTACCGTAAATCGCGGCTGCTGAGGCATCTTTTAAGATGTCTATTGATTCGATATCATCCGGGCTTAAGCTACTTGGATCGATACCAGGTAGCCCATCTACGACAATCAAGGCATCATTACTACTATTGATGGAACCAGCACCCCTGACCTGTATTTTGGTTCCTGCTCCAGGCGCTGAATTGGTTTGACTGATGGTTACCCCTGGTGCTTTACCATTGATCAACTGGAGGGCATTGATATTGGATCCTTGTGTGAAATCCTTGGCTTGAACGGCGGAAATTGAACCTGTGAGGTCTGATTTTTTTTGAACACCATAGCCCACAACGACAACTTCTTCCATTTCATTGATTTGAGGCTCTAAAGTAATGTCGAGTTGTTGGGACTGTTGAAAAGAGATTGTTTTCTCTTTAAATCCAATAAAGTTAATGCGAAGCTCACCACTTCGCGGGGTCTTTGCAAATTGAAAATCACCACGTTCGTCTGTGGCAACGGATTGTCCTGTACCGACGAGCAGAACAGTGGCTCCGGCAATAGGCTTTCCAGTATTGTCTTTTAATTTGCCCCGAAGATCCTGTTGAAATGTGTTGTCTTTTGAAGCAGAAGCAGAAGCAGAAGCAGAAGCATTGGGATGGATCAAAATTGCATTATTACGTACGCTATAGGTCAATTGCTGATCCGCTAGTAATATGCGCAGTGCTTCTGCTAAAGGCTTGTTGGTAATGCTTAGATTCATTTTTTTATCTTCATCAATTTGTTGAGAATTGTAAAGAAAGTCTTTGCCACTCTGTTTTCTAATCTTTGTCAAAATAGATTTGAAGCTTTCCCCTTTAGCGCGCAGCGAAATGTTTTGCCCATAACTATTTGCACTGACATGGAACGTGGCTATTACTAGAAACAGGATAATCAGTTTCATAAAAATCATAGTTTTTACGATAATCCTGGCCATAGGATATCGAAATGAATAAGAAGTTTTATACATTTGAACTGGATAAATTGATTAATAATTTTCGTTTTGTTGGTCGTTATCTAACTGCGGGAGTGTTGGAGCACTTCCGTTTTTTATTTAAAGTTTATTTATTGGTTACATAAATGCCTCCTTCTTTTATGTTGAATTTCAGGTTGGAAACTTCCTCTAGATTTTTGAGTAGATCATTTAGATCATTGGTGCGTCGATAAGTTCCTGAAAATCTATCCCCGCTTTGTGAGTTAATCTTAATAAATTTGACATCATACCAGTCTCGAATTTGTTCGGTTAATTGATAAATATCCGCATTCTCGAATTTAAAATAACCTTGCTGCCAAGCTAGGATATCCGTTGTATCTATGTCGGTTTTTTTAGGTGTTGTAGTTTCTCCATATGCTTGCTGCCCGGGAGAAAGATGGATCACTGTCTTTAGACTACTGACCTTTACTTTCCCTTCCAGTAATGAAATCCTTTCTATACTGTTTGGGTAACTTTGGATATTAAAATGTGTTCCCAGCACCTCGGTCGTATAATGCAAACCTTGTACAGAGAAGGGCTGTCGATCGAGATGAGTGACCTCAAAATATCCTTCACCAACTAATTGTACCTGGCGCTCCTTTGCATTAAAGCTTCTTGGAAACGTAATCTGTGAATTGCTATTGATCCATACTTTTGAACCGTCGGGTAGAACAAGTGCTTGTGTTTGCCCTTTTTGGGTTTGAATAGTCAACTTCGTGTTGTAGGCTAAAACCTGTTTGTCGTCTTGCCGAAAAACAAGAGTACCAGCTGAATCCTTTACAATCCCGTAGGTTTTGAAGTCGGATTGCTGCAATGGAATGTTATTGCCGTTGGTACTGTTGGTGGCATAAATGAGACCGCTATGTTTTTTCAGAAAGATTTGACTTACTGTAGTGTTGTTAGGAGGGGTCTCATCGTTATTTTTGTCGGTAAGCGTAAATAAAAGTGTCGCAAGAGAAATCATACCAATGAAAATGGCTGCATAAGGAAGGAATGATTTCCAACGGTTATTTTTTCTGGTATCGGTTTGATACGAGTTTTCTTGAACTAAATGCGAGTGGATGTTGGACCAAATCTTGTCTTTTTTATTTTTTTCTAACGAAACTTCTTTGGAATATTGGAGGTAAAAGCTGTCAAATTTAGCCAGAAGATCGGCACTAGGATTAGTGGTCAGCAGGACAATTAATTGTCGCTCCTGTTCTGGACTAAGTTTATTTTCGAGATAGTCTTTAACTAAGTTTTCAAACTCAGAATTGGTCATCATAATAGTGGTCTTTATTATAAGAACAATATTGTGCAGGGGTAAGGACTAGTCGATGAAAAAAAAAGTGAAAAATAATAGGGGATAGATAATAGAAGAATCTCCAGGCCTTCGTTTGAGTTCTTCTTTGATAAATTTTAAAGAAGACACCAAATGATTTTTTACGGTATTTGTGGAAATGGATAATTGTTGCGCTATTTCCTGGTGTGACAGTCCCTCGAATCGACTCATACGGAATACGAGCTGCTGTTTTGTGGGGAGCTTTTGAACCAATTGTTCCAGCGCTTCATTCACTTCTTTGTCCGCCAAAGGGTCTTGTTCAAAAATGCAATCATGAGATCCTTCGGAGCGTAGGGGTTCAAAGAGACTATGGTATCTTTTAAGCTGTTTGAGCCTATTGAAACATTTATTTCGACTGATTACATAGATAAATGTCCGAATATTACTGTCTACATCTATTTTTTCTCTTGAATCCCATAGCTGGAGAAAGGTATCCTGTACAATTTCTTCCGCAACGTGCTCATCCTTTAAAATATGAAGAGCAAATTGGTAAACCATTTGCGCATATTTATCATAAAGTACCTTCAAGGCAATTTGATTACCCCGGGATAATTCGTACAATATGGCCATGTTGTCTTTCAAATGCTGTTATAAATGTTGTGTATAGCGTGTCTAGATAACTCGACTATCACACCTGGTTAGATGTTTGCTTTATTTAACTGAGCTATTCTTCACGAATTTCGGCTGTTAAGAACTTCGTGAAGAATATACTAAGATAGTAAAATCTCTATTGATCTAATGTCTGCAAGTCACTTTTCTTGCCGTTGACCGTATTGTTTGAGACGTTGCTGTGTGTGACACGTTCAAAAAATAGGGGCTTTTTGTTCCAATGAAAAGCTGGATATTCCTGGTTGGTTTTGATCCTATTGTTGCGAAACACCAATCCATCCACAGACTTCGCATAGAGAATGGGCTTGTCGAAAGTTTCGAAGAGATTGTCTTCAATAATGATATGGCTATGGAAGTATTTTTGCTGGTTTTTTAAATTCGGAATTTCAGGATAGATCGATATAATCGCATTGGTAAATTGGAACATATTGGTCAAGGCATTGATAAACGTATTGTTACGGATGCGAATATCGTGACAGCTGCCAGTTTCATACCAGCCGTTGGCATCACCGCAAAGGAGAATGGCGGTACCCGAAGTATGATCAAAAAGATTGTTTTCTACAAGGGTCTTTTTTGGCGTGCTGAATAAAGCACCACGTGCCCTGTTATGACGTATGGTATTGCCGCTGAATACAACGCTTGGTGTCCAGGTAAGATTTTCGATGCCAATATCCATTTTTGCCGGATCAATAGCAGGGTCCAGCGGTTTGCTTAACGTAATCTTGAATTCGCGGGTAGGGTCTGTGGCCTTATCGCGTAGGACGGTGATGGATTGGATCTTATTTTTCTGGTCCCAGAGTTCCATCGTCTTTGATCGTATAAACTGGACGGTATCACCGCTATAACCCCAGTCAAAACCATACGACTGATCGTGCATATAACGACCGATCAAGGTTTTGTCGTCCAGTCGTTTGGTAATTTTGAGGTAAGTACCGTGTATATTGATGGCATCATCCATCATATTTTCGTAGAGTCCGTTTTTCGATACAATAACTCCCTTGCAACCCGAAAAATGCGTTGCATCTGCCTGAGCTGTAAAATAGCGCGGATCTTGATCGTTGCGAAGTGCAATTCGGAAACCTTCTAAGGTGATGTTGTCCGTTAATTGAGCTAGCAAACCCATGCCTTCGGCGTAATGGACGGAGATATTTTCAAGCCGTATATTTTTTCCTTTATGGACAAATATGCCCGGATTGGGACGAAATCCAGCGCGCATGGCAACGACGGTACCCGGTATAAGCTTGCTGTTCTTCCATTGCTGGGCTTGTATGATTCCTGGAGAAAGTTCCTTGACTTTGGCTGTGCCCACGCGAATATCACTTGTATTATAGACAATGCGTTTGGTTTTTTCTTCGAAGGCAATGCCAGATGTTGGCTTGAGTTCCCAACCTTCGCCGGTATTGTAAAAGGTGCTGTCCTTGATTTTATAAGTTACCCAAGGGGCGGTTTGATAGGTTATTGTACCGTTGATCGTATCGTTTTGTAGGATCTTAACCTGACAGATCTGAGGGCGCTCAAAATCAATATGGATATTTTTCAGAGTTAAATTTTTGTTTTCTATCAATGCAATCGGCAGCATCCTGCCATGATAAATAAAATCGGAGCCTTGTCCGTCGATCGTCATATTGTCACATTGCTCGAATGCCATACCTACAGTCTTGGGATTGTCCTGATCGTGATTGGAGATATAATACGTCCTGGTCAATGCACCTTCAGGGTGGAAGTCATAACGTCCCTTTTTGAATTTTAAGACAATAGACTGTTTTTTATTGGTTTTGCCGAGAATGGATTGAATGGCCTTATTGACTGATGGAGTACTATTGGTGCCTGTATTTGGAAGCACACCATAGTTTGACAGATCAATGATCTTTGGAGTAAGCTGTGCCTGGCTGTGTATATGAAAAAAAATAGAGATAATGATAAGGAGGCAGGATTTTAAGAGATTCATGATGAATACATTAGAATGAATTGGTTTACGCTTGCTTTTTCCTTGTCGGATTAGGCTTGTCGAAGATAGGTAATATCCCTTAATATCCCAATGATGGTGTTAAGCGTAGCGATATTTTTACGCGCCTGAAACTAGGAATTGTAGGATTTTGGATTGTAAGCTCTACGCTGTAAATCGTCTCGGGAATTGGCAGGCAATAGTGATAGAAATTTTAGATTTCTATCTAAAATTTTATATTTTTGAAATCAGGCTTAATCTAAATTGTGAAGAAAAAATCAAGACATCTTTTTCTGTTTTTGTTGTTTATACTAATCTATCAGATTGGATCAGCACAATATGGATTGGAGTTTGCCAGCCATAATATGGAGGCAGACAAGCGGACGAGCCTGCAGATAGGGGCTAAGGAATCCATTTCATTCCAGCACAAACTATCCATTTCCTTTGATCTTTCTTTTTTGCCGTTCCAGCAAGACTATTTCGGCTATATTTTTCGCCTGATTACTGACGATGGGGTCAATATTGATCTGATATATGACCGGAGACTAGATCAGGATAAGCATTTTAAATTGGTCGTGGGGGAGGATTTTACACCTGTCTCCTTCAATATTACACCTCTGCAACTGTATTATAACTGGACTCCTATGCGGCTGGAACTGGATGCAGATAGACAGCAGATCTCGTTTGTATGTAGTGGAAAGCGTTATGCCTATCCGTTAAAAAGACGTTTTGCATCTCAATTTAAACTGGTATTCGGGGCGACCGCGATCAAAAACTTCCAGGCTATGGATGTGCCGCCGATGCGTTTAAAGGATATTCGAATAGGAGAAAACGATAAACCTAAATTCTATTGGCCACTGGATGAATCCATAGGAACAAAGAGTTTGGATGCGCAGCGAAAAAATACGGCTGAAATCAATAATCCCATTTGGATTAAGCGGCAACGCAGTGAATGGAAAATGCAATCTTCTTTTTCCTTGGAAGGGCAGGCAAGCGTGGCTTTCGACAAGAACGATGAGACCGTATTTTTTGTTGGTACAAAGCGTCTTATGATCGGAAAGGTTGGCGGCAATGAAGTAAGATCCCAAGAATATGCGGATGGGAAGCTCTTACTCGTCAATGGCAGCCAATCGCTTTTTGATCCGATCAAAAAGAGCGTCTTGAATATCTCCATCGACCAAAAAATTGTCACAGCTTATGATTCCACCAGTCGAACATGGAATAAACAATTTGATTTTCCCGCAGTAGGCACAAACTATTGGCTGTTCAATAAATATTTTAGTTCGTCCGACACGAGTATCTATATGATCGGAGGCTATGGACATTTTAAATACAAAGCGGGCGTATTGCGTTATCATTTGCCGACACAATCTTGGGATAGCATTCCGTTTGCAGGTGATGAGATATTTCCGCATTACCTGGCCGGAATGGGGCAGGGTAGGGATGGCGTTTACTTAGCTGGCGGCTATGGTAGTTCTAGTGGTGATCAAATGTTGAATCCCCGGATTTCCAATGATTTTCTTAAGCTTGATTTTCAAGGACGGAAAGCGCTTAAGTTGTACGAGTTCTCGTCAGTATTCTCAGATATGGTATGGGCCAATAGTTTGGTCGTAGATGACAACAGTGGTCTATTTTACGGATTGATCTTCCCAAACAATAAATTCAAAACACATTTGCAGCTGGTAGCAAGTAATCTGAAAAATACACAGTATCAATTTCTGGGTAGTACTATACCTTTCGATTTTCACGATATTCGATCTTTCGCCGATCTGTATTATGCGCCGAAGTCAAAATCTTTTGTTGCGGTAACCCTGTTTTATGACGACAAAACTGATCTTACCAAAGTGAGTATTTATACCTTGCTGGCACCGCCTTTACCGTCTGAACAGGGTATCATGCCTTTGGCTAAGCCTGCGCTGCTTAAATACAGCCTTTATGCCCTCGCTGTAATGGGATTATCGCTCTTGATCTGGTGGTATCGAAAAAGAAGCAAGCAAAAAAAACAAATTATTTCAGTCATGGAAACCGATAAAATAGGAGAGCCGCACCTACAAGCAGCTCCCTTGAAGGAGACTGAACAAGATAAGAGCGGGCAATTGGTACATCTTCCGCAACCCAAGAAAGTGGCCAAGGGATTTGAAACCCGACATGGCGCCGGAATCTATCTTTTCGGTGGCGATCTACAGATTGTGGATCTTGCCGGAAAAGAAATCACCAAGAAGTTTTCGCCATTGCTTAAAGAAATGCTGCTGATTTTTATTCTCTATACTGTACGATGGGAGCGAGGAATTAGCTCCGAAAAGCTGACTGAGCTATTTTGGTCCGATAAGAGCCAGTCCAGTGCACGCAATAATCGCTCAGTGAACATCGCCAAGCTCAATAGTCTACTCGAACAATTGGGCGATTTTAGGGTGACCAAAAAAAGTGGTTATTGGTGCATAGAGCCAATGGATACAGTGTATATCGATTACCTTCGCTTCAGCAGGATGGTATCCAATAAAAAACATTTTACAGAAACTGAAATTAGAGAATTACTCGATATAATCGACAAAGGCGGCTTCCTTTTCGAAGTGGACTATGAGTGGCTTGATAACTTTAAGAGTGAAATGTCTATTCTGGTGCTCACAACATTGGGCAATTTTATTGAAAACCTGAATGTACAGGATAATGCTGAACTGATTATTGAGATCTGTAATAAGATATTCTATTTTGATGAGATCAATGAGGAAGCGATGGTTCATAAATGCCGTTCGTTGTTGCAGCTAGGCTATCACAGCCTGGCCTTACAGTGCTATGAGAATTTCTGTCAGATCTATGCTCGTTTATATGGTGAAGCTTACCCCAAAAGTTTTAAGGACTGCTTAGATTAAAAAAAAATATTTAAATTTTAATATATTGATATACAGTTGTTAATGGTGTTTTTTGGTGCCTGTTAATCTTCTGTTAATCTTCTATTATACCCTCCGCCAATATATTCGTTTTCATACTTAATAACCAATCAAATGAAAGCGAAAAATTCTCTTCAACTCTTCCCTAGGGAATAGCGGTAATGGACTGTTTGTAGCAAACAGGCCTTCCGTCAGTACATAAACCTAATACATAATTCAATAACCAATTTAAAACAATACATGAAAACAAACTTCATTTTTAATGAAAGGCCATTGCCGTGGAACAAGCTCCGTCGTTACCCTTGGCAATGGACATTGTCCTCGCTGCTGCTATTGTCTCCAATGGCAACCATCGCGCAGCAACAGCAGGTCGAGGGTAAGGTACAGACTTTAAATGATAAGCCGATCGCTGGGGCCTCCATTACAGACCTCCGTACCGGGCAGACAACATCGTCTGATGGTCAGGGGCGCTTCAAGATTAACGCATCGCCGGGAGACAAACTCGTGATCACTTATGTAGGTTACCGCAAGACTGAAATGATCGTTGGGCAGCAACGTCTCATGGATGTATTGCTCAACGAAGATAATACAGACTTGGAAGAGGTCGTTGTGGTGGGCTACGGTACGCAGAAAAAGGCTTCGTTAACAGGAGCAATATCATCGGTGAACAATAAAGAAATTACGGTCACAAAAAATGAAAATGTGGTCAATATGTTAGCCGGTAAGATGCCCGGTGTGCGTATCAGCCAACAGTCGAGCCAACCGGGATCGTTTGAATCAAATATCGACATTCGCGGAATGGGTGAGCCTTTGATTGTGGTGGACGGAATCCCCCGGGATAAAGATTATCTGTCGCGCATGGATGCCAATGAAATCGAAAGTGTATCCGTATTAAAGGATGCTTCTGCAGCTGTTTACGGTGTGCGCTCGGCGAATGGTGTTCTTTTGGTGACCACACGCCGGGGAAGCAATGAAGATGGAAACTTTGAAATAAACTATTCCTATAATCGTGCCTGGCAAAAGTTTCTTTATGTTCCCAATACGGTGGATGCCCTAGCTTATATGCAGCTTAAAAATGAACAGATAGGTCGCGATTTTAATAGCAATTATCCGGCGAAGATGCCTAATGTTTTTGGGCCAGCAGATTTTGAAGCGTATCAGAACGGCACAAAAAAGACATCCAATTATGTCGATGCGGCATTTGACAAAGTATCACCACAATACCAGCACAATCTTTCCATCAACGGTGGCGGCAAGAAAGTTAATTATTTCTTCAACCTGGGTCATATGGATCAGATGGGAGCCTACAAAAGCAAGAGCCTCAACTACAACCGCTGGAATTTCCGGTCCAACATCGATGCGCAGATTACGGATCGTCTGAAAGCATCCTTGGATCTGGGCGGTTATGCTGATGAGACCAACCAACCACGTACGGATATCTGGGCGGTCTACAAACAGGCCTGGAGACAAAGACCTATTGTGCCGATTTATGTTAATGACAATCCCCTTTATCCGAATTTTGAGATGATCGATAACGAAAATCCGGTCGTGGTAACGGACTCCAAACAGACTGGCTATCGTAAATTTTTACGTAAGCAATTCAACGGTATTATCGCTTTAGACTATAAAGTACCCTTTGTGGAAGGCTTAAATGCGAAGGCAACCTATAATTATGACTTCAAGTACAGTGACAACACGGATTTCAAAAAATCCTATTTTTTATATAGCTATACACCACCGGTCTATGATGGTAACGGCCAGATTATAACTCCGGAAAAGTATAATGCACACGAGAAAAATGCCCCTACGACCGTGAGACGGAGTTCTTATCCGGATACACATTCCCTGATGCAATTCTCGTTGAACTATAACCGTCGTTTTGCCGAAAAACATCAGGTCTCCGGTTTGTTGCTTTTCGTCGAAGAATATAACAAATGGGACAGCTTCTATGCACAGCGGGAGATCATGGTTAATTCGGAATATCTATTTGCCGGTGAGGACAAGAACCAATTGGCAAATATGGAAGGTATTGGCGAACGTACAGCACGAGGTTTGGTCGGCAAGTTCAATTACGATTATTTGGGCAAATACATCGCGGAATTTAGTTTCCGCTATGATGGCTCATCTAAATTTCCAAAAGAATCGCGCTGGGGATTTTTCCCAGCTGCTTCGGTGGGCTGGCGTATTAGTGAGGAGAGCTTTATTAAAAATAACTACAGTTTCATTAATAACTTAAAAATAAGAGCATCCTACGGTAAGTTGGGGGATGACCGTTCGGCAGGTAATTACCCTTCAACCATCGTTGGTTATGCACTGGAACCCAATGAGACGGGGTGGATCTTTGGTGGAAACCTAGTGAATGGGGCCCTGCCTACAGCAATTCCTAATCCTAATCTCACTTGGTATACTTCCAAAACTGCTGACGTGGGTTTAGATATGGATCTATGGAACGGCAAGCTGGGCTTGACTTTTGATTATTTTAACCGTAATCGCTCAGGCCTTCTAGCGACAAGCCTTGACTTGATCCCAGGTACCGTTGGCGCCAACCTACCGCAGGAAAATCTAGAAAGCGATCGCACTTTTGGCTATGAGCTCTCTTTGACCCATCGTAATAAGATCAATGATTTCAGTTACTTTATCAATGCGCAGGTATCTTCTACCAAGAGTCAATTTGTAAACCGTGTAGAATCAAAAGCGGGTAATTCGTACGACAATTGGCGTAACCGCAATTCCAATCGCTATAAAGATATCTGGTGGGGCAAGGAATATGCTGGACAGTTTGGATCTTATGAACAGATTTATAACCACCCAACATTGGTAAGCAGCGGTACATTGCCTGGTGATTATTACTATCAGGACTGGAACGGTGATGGGGTAATCAACGATGCCGACAATCATCCTATTGCAACATACAACATGCCTTTGATCAACTATGGTTTTACGGTAGGCGGATCGTGGCGAGGTCTGGATCTGACGATGAATTTTCAGGGGGCAGCAAAAGTATATGTACAGTATAGTGAGGTACTGGCAGGACCACTGCAGTTTGACGGCGGTGCTTTGACGCAGTTTTTGGATCGCTGGAGACCAGTTGATGCCGGTGCCGATCTATTTAACCCAAGCACACAATGGCTTGCTGGATATTATCCTTCTACTGGCTCAGCCATGGCCGAAGGAACCCGGGCAGTTCAAAATGCCTCCTATCTGCGTCTGAAAACCTTAGAACTGGGTTATTCTCTCCCGCAACAATGGTTGAAGACATTAAAAATAAAGAATCTAAGGATCTATGCGAGTGCTTATAACCTGTTGACATGGACAGGTCTCAAATATACCGATCCTGAGCACCCAGGATCTGCCGGAGGTTCTTCATCGGGTGATATTGATGTGTACAAATATCCCATCAATAAAACCTACAACATTGGAGCATCCATTAAATTTTAATCTCAAAACGAACAAAACATGAAAAAATCAATCGCTATAGCAATCATTGGCCTTTTTCTGTGCTCGGGCATACAATCCTGTAAAAAGATGGATTTGGATCCATTAGGAGTATTGGGTGAAGATGCGCTTTTTGGAAATGAGGCTGGAGCACGTAAATATGTTGCCGGAATGTACAGCTATCTGCCCATAGAAGACTTTGTATATCATCCTGAAAGAGGATTTAGATGGGACAATTATTGGCAAAATTCGGAAACGCTTGCGGCCATGAGTGGCGAGATGACCGGACAATTTTGGGGCGTAGCTGGGGCACAGGGCTTTGGTTACTGGCCATATGATCGCATCCGGAATGTCAATACCCTGATTGCAGGCCTACCTAAATACAAAGCCAATTATACCGAGCAGGGGTACAACCAGATCTTTGGGGAAGCCCATTTCCTACGGGCTTTCTATTATTTTGCTTTGGTTAAGCGTTACGGCGGGGTACCTATTATAAAAGACGTACAGGATCCAACAGCTGATAAAGAACAGCTCTTGGTTAGTAGAAATAAAGAATCTGAGGTCTATCATTTTATCAATGAAGACTTGCAGGTGGCAATTTCCATGATGTCTGGAAGCAGCGAGCGGGGCCGCGCCAATAAATATGTGGCCGCGGCATTACTTTCCCGCGCCATGTTGTATGCCGGTAGCATTGCTAAATATAGCTCGTATAGTAATCTGTCCGGCGACGCCACAGACAAGCAGTTGGTGGGTATCAAAAAGGAAGAAGCGGAATGGTTCTTCAAACAGGCTTATGATGCTGCAACAACAGTGTTGGCAGGGCCGTACAGTTTGTATAATAAGAATGCCCAGGATAAGGAACTTAACTATGTGAATTTGTTTTTGGACTTAGATAGCCCCGAGGATATTCTGATCAAGGAATATAGCCTCACTGCACCGCACAACAATCGTCTTAAACATAGCTATGACGCCACGCACCTACCCAATCCGACCTTTTCAAGTGACAATGAGTCTGCGGCATACCCCGTATTGAATGTCGTGGAGTTATTCGGTGAACTTCCAATCACGGATGCCGGTGGAAAACCAGTACGCTATACGGACCGTAAACAGCTGTATGCTGATTTGGAACCTCGTCAGCGGGCTACATTTTATTTCTCGGGAATGGAATTACGCGAAGGCGCCGAAAGACGGAGTTTTGATATTCAGCGTGGACTCTATAAAACCTTTCCCGGTAAGGCTGCTGATGCGCAGATGGGCGCGGGTACTGCGGCGATAAATAGCGAGTCAAATCGAATCTTGGCTGGCCCCAAAAATAGCCTGTTTGATTACAATGGTACGAAGATCAACATAACAGGCGAGCATGGCATGTGGAAAGATGGACATGCCAACAATACCCGAACTGGATTTTACATCCGTAAATACATTAATTATAAAATGTCTACCAAGGATGTGAAGTTATATAACAGTACACAACCCTGGAAGGTCTTTAGACTCGCAGAGATACTTTTAAATAAAGCAGAAGCTGCTTATGAACTTGGCCTGATCAAAAATGATGAAGCACTTAAACAGGAAGCATTTCAATACATCGCGCAGATCCGTAATCGTGCTGGTGCCAAGCCTTATCTCTATACAGCTGCTTCGGCAAACCTCTCCGGTAAATATGGTTATCCCTTGGATGGAAATCTGCAATTTATACGCGAGGAGCGCGAACGTGAACTTTGCTTTGAAAATCACCATTGGTGGGACATGCGGAGATGGCGCATTGCAGATGTGGAACTCAATAACTTTGTACCCAATTCGCTGATGCCTTACCTTGTATTGGATGAACTGAAATATGCTCCGGGCGGTGAACGGATCAACTCCTTTATTTTTATTCGCGAAAAGGAACCTTGGAACAAGACGTTCAACTTTGAAAAGAAATGGTATTATGAACCTATTCCGGGTGGAGAACTGAACAAAAACCCTAATCTATATCCACAGAACCCTATTTACTAACTGAGCGGAAATGAGAACGATATATTTATTTACAGCATTGACAGGCTTGTTATTTTTAAATGCCTGTTCGAAAACAGATAATTACGATGGCCCGAATGCGAGTATGAAAGGGCAGGTCATTGATAAGGTAACGAATAAACCCTTCCTGACCGGACAGGGCGAATTTAGCATCCGTTTGCTAGAAACCAGTTGGAGTGACAATCCCGCACCGCAAGATATTGCCGTCAAGCAGGACGGATCGTATAACCATACAAAACTCTTTCAGGCAACGTATACCCTCCAGCCCTATGGTGGTGCATTTTGGCCAGCACAGAAGATCGAAGGTTACCAACTGGGTGCTAATGCAGAGCAAAACTTTGAGGTGACGCCCTACCTACAGATCAAAAATGTGAAGTGGACCTTAAAAGCGGAAAATAAATTGGAAATTTCCTGTACGCTTGCCGCACCTATTACGGGTGGATTGCCGCAAGTGATTGAGGTTCGCCCATTCCTGAGTCTGACACCATACTGTGGGGCTGGAAACCGTATTGATGCGTATTATAAGGATGAATATCGCGCATTGATCAATCAAAACTGGGAAAATATCGGCAATATGCAGACCGGAGAAGGGAAGGAAACTTACACGATCAAGGATATTCCATTGAAATCAGGGTACACCTATTATGTACGGATGGGTGCAAAAGTGCGCGATACCTACGAAAAATTCAATTATTCGGAAGTGGAGGTTATTAAAGTACCTTAAATAAAGAATCTAAACAATAAGCGGGACTTGGTGCCCGCTTCTACTACTCAATACTAAATAATTATTCGGATGAAACAATTTATTAAAGCAGGTTCCAAATGCCTATTGGGCATAACATTATTTTTTGCCACACACTTGCAGGCGCAAGATAATCCATTTATCAAACATATGTATACCGCAGATCCTTCGGCACGGGTATGGGCCGATGGCCGCCTGTATGTGTACGCTTCACATGATATTGCTCCGCCCCAAGGTTGCGATCTGATGGATCAGTACCATGTGTTTTCGACTGCGGATATGAAAACATGGACCGATCATGGCGAAATATTACGCGCCTCACAAGTTCCTTGGGGTAGAAAAGAAGGTGGATTTATGTGGGCTCCCGACTGTGTGTATAAAAATGGTACCTACTATTTTTATTTTCCACATCCAAGTGGTACAGAGTGGAATAAGACCTGGAAAATCGGTGTGGCTACAAGTAAATCACCAGCGAAGGATTTTGTGGTACAGGGCTATGTAAAAGGTGCCGAAGCACTTATTGATCCGCATATCTTTATCGATGATAATGGTCAGGCCTACTTTTATCAGGGGGGCGGTGGTGTCTGTAAAGCAGGTAAGCTCAAAGACAATATGATGGAGATTGACGGTGAATTGCAAAAGATGGAAGGCTTAGAAGATTTTCACGAAGCTTCATGGGTACACAAGTATAATGGAAAATATTATCTGTCCTATTCTGATAATCACGATGAGAACTGGAAAGATGGAGTAAAAGGGGATAACCGCATGCGCTATGCGGTAAGTGATAGCCCAATGGGACCATGGAAATCAATGGGCATCTATATGGATCCGACGAATAGCTATACAAACCATGGCTCCATTGTCAAGTTTAAAGGTAAATGGTACGCTTTTTACCATAACAGTGAATTGTCACAAAAAAATGGCGAATTCAACGATTGGCTTCGCTCTATTTGCGTAGACCGCTTAGAGTACAATAAGGACGGCAGTATCAAGAAGGTAAAGCAGACTGGCTTACTGACAGGTCCCAAATAATCGATGGGCACGAAGACGATATGTTGCCAAAAAAAATTAACTTTAGGGGCGGAACAATTGTTTCGCCCTTAAACCATCGAACACTTAATTGTTTAAAATGCTAACGAAGAATATCAAACGTAAAACCAATACATTGTTACGCACAATCTGTTGCTGTTCTCTTCTTTCGGTCAGTATGCTAAAAGGTTTTTCCCAAGCTAGAATGACGAAAGATTATGTTGACTATGTCAATCCTTACATGGGAAACATCAGCCATTTGTTGGTACCAACCTACCCAACGGTTCATTTGCCAAACAGCCTTTTGCGCATTTATCCTGAGCGGGGAGACTATACTTCAGACCGTCTGTTTGGTCTGCCGCTTATCGTTACCAGCCATCGTGGAAGATCGGCTTTCAACCTTAGCCCAATGGTAAAATTGCCAAGCGGTTTGAGACCGGTACAATTGTATAGTTACGATCAGGAGGAAATTCATCCGTATGCGTATTCCGTGTTATTGGATCAAGAGAATATTCAGGTAGACTATGCGTTGTCGCATCAGTCGGGGATGTATACCTTTACTTTTCCAGGAACTTCGACAAAATACCTTCAGTTCAACTCACAGGAGGGGAAACTTCAATGGGACGGACAGGGACTTTCGGGTATGCAGGATATTGGTAATGGCACGCATGTGTATATTTATGCCGTTCCCGAATCCAAACCTGTTGCTGTAAAACGACTGCAAGGGCAACAACTCGAAAATGCCACGGACGCTGCTGGTAAGAATTCTTGTCTGGTACTGGAGTTTAATCAAGCAGGGGCTAGCTTACGTATGAAATATGGCGTTTCATTTATTGATGCGGCACAAGCAAAAGCCAATTTGAAGCGTGAAATCAGCGACTTTGACCAGAAGAAGCTTGCCGAAAAAGGACGTAAAATATGGAACGACGCTTTAGGTAAAATAGCTGTGGAAGGCGACAATGAGTCCAATAAACATGTGTTTTATACCTCCTTATATCGTACCTACGAACGTCCAGTCAATATTTCTGAGGATGGACGTTATTATAGTGCGTTCGATGGTAAGGTACATCAGGACGAGGGCAAACCTTTTTTTACCGATGACTGGATCTGGGACTCCTACCGGGCGCATCACCCTTTGCGGGTTTTGCTTGATCCTACGACAGAGTCAATGATCCTCAATTCTTTTGTCCGGATGTCTGAACAAATGGAGCAGCCTTGGTTGCCTACTTTCCCTGAGATTACCGGTGATAGTAGACGGATGAATTCCAATCATGGTGTAGCAACTTTGTTGGATGCTTACCGCAAAGGAGTGCGTAATTTTGATATCAAGAAAGCCTATCTGGCAGCAAAAGGTGCGATTACAGAAAAGACACTAGCTCCTTGGTCGGGTAAAGCCGCGGGGAAATTAGACGAGTTTTTTAAGGAGAAAGGCTATATTCCAGCATTATATCCAGGTGAAAAAGAAACGATACCAGAGGTAAACGGTTTTGAACGGAGACAACCGGTCGCTGTAACCTTGGGTACCTCTTACGACTTATGGTGCTTGGCACAGCTTGCTCAAGAATTGGGTATTCAGTCTGATTATGATCTCTTTATGAAGCAATCTTTCAATTATCGAAATCTTTTCAACGAACAGACCAAATTTTTCCATCCTAAAGATGACAAGGGAAATTTCATTATGCCTTTTGATTATGTGTTTTCTGGCGGACAAGGAGCACGGGAGTATTATGGTGAAAACAATGCCTGGATCTATCGCTGGGATGTACAACACAACATTCCGGATCTGATCAAATTGATGGGGGGAAATGAATTGTTTGTCAAGTACCTCGATGAGATGTTTCAGCAGCCTTTGGGTCGGTCGAAATTTGATTTTTATGCACAGCTTCCAGATCATACAGGTAATGTTGGACAATTTTCTATGGCGAACGAGCCGGCTTTGCATATTCCTTATCTCTACAATTACGCCGGACAACCCTGGATGACGCAGAAACGGATACATAAACTGATCGGTGAGTGGTTTAGAAACGATCTAATGGGGGTACCGGGCGATGAAGACGGTGGAGGGATGTCAGCTTTTGTGGTCTTTTCCCAAATGGGCTTCTATCCTGTAACACCTGGTCTGACTTCCTACAGCATCGGATCTCCATTTTTTCAGAAAGTGAGCATACAGCTTCCGAATGGCAAGTCTTTTGTAATTATTGGCAAGAATGCATCTGCAAAAAACAAATATATTCAATCAGCGAAATTAAATGGGCAACCGCTGAACGTTCCACAGCTGACCCACGCCGATGTGCTGAAAGGTGGTACCTTGGAATTTGTGATGGGGGATAGAGCAAATCGAAATTGGGGGAACTAACAAAGCTTGCTTACCAGCACAAGTATGGCAGAAAGTAAAAAAGTAAAAAGCGCTGTTGATCATTGATCAACAGCGCTTTTGTTTATAGAGAACTGTTTTCCATTATTTACTTGGGATAAGATGTTCACCTCAATTTAAATCGAATAACCAAAACTTTTATAAGCAGCTCAAATATGGATGCTCCCTTATTGAAACATATCGGGGGTAATCAAGACTGCTGTACCTTTTTTTCCATTCCGTTCGATCTGTTTACCTGCATAGCTGATACAGACTGGACCATTACTGCTTGGTAGGATTTCGGCTTTCTTAAGCTTACCGCCCTCCCACTTTATATTCACCGTGCGATTTCCTCTTGCTTTAAGTCCGGTTACGCTTCCCTGATCCATGTTGTGGCTTAAAGCCGGTAGCAGTTCGATGAGGTAATTGTTGTTTTTGTCCCTGACCTGGCTTTGCAGCAGCATTTCGGCAATTGCTGCGGTCGCGCCAAAGTTCCCGTCAATTTGGAAAGGTGGGTGATTATCGAACAGATTGGGGAGTGTCTTATCACTGATCAGGTTATACAATAAGCGGTAGGCATGTTCTCCGTCATGCAATCTATTCCACATATTGATTTTCCAGGCCAAGCTCCAACCAGTACCATGATCGCCACGACTTAATAGCGTCTTTTTTGCTGCTTCGGCTAGTTCGGGTGTATTAACGATTGAAATCTGGTTGCTCGGATGCAAACCAAATAAATGTGACGTATGCCTATGATTTACCTCAGTCTCCTTGTAATCTTCGATCCATTCCATAATGCGGCCTGTTTCTTTGCTGATTTGTGTTGGAATAAGTTTGGTTAAGGCAGCTTGGCAGCGTTGTCTGAAATCAGGATCGCAATCTAAGACCTTTGTGGCTTCAACACAGTTTTGGAGGAGGTCGCGGATAATCTGTGTATCCATCGTAGCACCGTAAGTAAAACTGGAAACTTCACCCGATGGTAGGACAAAACTATTCTCAGGGGAATGTGAAGGGTTGGTGGTCCAATAACCGGCAAATGATTTACCTTCCGGGATTTTGACCATAAAATCCAAAATAAATTCAGCCGCTCCCTTCATAATAGGATAAGCCTGGACTTTTAAAAATTCTCTGTCGCCAGTATAGTTATAATGTTCCCAAGGGTGTTGTGCCATCCAGGCCGATCCCATGGGCCAAATGCCCTGTACGCCATCGGCTGGAGCTGTGTAACCCCAGGCATCGGTGAGATGATGTACCACCCAGCCTTTGGCTCCATAGAGCTTGCTCGCGGTACGCTCACCAAAAGGGATTAATGCCTTCGTCAGATCAAATAGGGGTTTATGCAATTCAGAAAGATTGGTTACCTCGGCAGGCCAATAGTTCATTTGCAAATTAATATTGGTATGAAAATCAGCATTCCAAGGTGGATCCATCTGCCAAGCCCATAAGCCCTGCAAATTTGCCGGCATATGTCCTGGACGTGAACTGCTGATTAAAAGGTAACGACCAAACTGAAAGAATTTGTTGACTAAGGTATTAGGTACCTTTTGTAATTCTTTTGTTAACCGAATGAGTGAATCAGTTGGTAGTTTTGCGAGTTTATCTTGTTCTGGATCTGGAAGATTCAACTTGACCCGATTGAAATACTGTTGGTAATCTTCTATATGAGCTTGTTTTAACTGTTCATAATGCTGTTTGTTCAGGCCACTGATTAACTTTCGACAGCTTGCAAGCGGATCAATATCCACCGGGTTTTGGGGATAGGCGATATGTTTTAATCCGGGATAATCCGTAGCAGCGGTGATGATGATGGTAATCTCATCTGCTCCGGTAATCGCTATGCGCCCGTCGGCATTGATAAGCTTGCCGCCTTTAAGGATTACTTTTGCAATTGCGGCAAACTTTGTTCCGCGCTCATGGGCATGAGCAGATCGGCCAATCTGACCCTCAAGTAGCAATTGTGTGGGATCTGTCGGATCAGCGGTGCAACTGAAATCTTGGGCTCTTTTCCAGGTGAAGTTTAAATCGAGTGCCTGTTTCTTGTTTGCTGTATAATGCATGACCATTGCGTTGGCAGGTGCTGAAATGAATGACTCGCGGAAGAACTTGACACCATTATACACGTAGCTTGTTTGTTGCAATGCACGCTCAAGATCAAGCGAGCGCGTATACTGTTCAGCTTTAAGATGGGGCATATCAAACCATAGTTCGCCAAGCGACTGATAGGGTTTGATGTTCTTGGGTAAGCCCATCAAAGTTGTGTCTGCAAGGTCGATTGCTTCTTTATTTTTACCTTCGAAAAGAAGCTGTTGTATGCGGGGTAGATATATTTTCCCCTTGGGATTATTGGGATCCTGTGGATGTCCTGCCCAAAGTGTACTTTCGTTTAGTTGAACTCGCTCATCGGCGACACCACCAAAAACCATAGCACCGAGCTGACCGTTACCGAGCGGTAGAGCTTCCTCCCAAACTCCTGCGGGGCGTGCATAGGATAACGTTAAAGGGCCTGCGGAAAGACTTGCAGCCGATTGAATCTGTGTGCGGTCTGTCCAGAATTGCGTGATCTTATGTTGCCGCTGACTAGCTGGGGCATCTATTATTTTAGTGGACTGCTGTGCCTTAATTGTTGTGTTGCCCATCAGTAGCAGTGCGCAGTATAGGAACGTTTTTATTTTCATCTTTTAGTTTCTTTTTGGTTGTTTGACAGGTGCTGAGGTTTTGGTTTTTAGGTATTTGCTTGCCTGTCCGGTTAACCAAAGATAATGATCATTTGGAAGATTATCTTCAATACCGACAAATGAGCCCGTTCCATTAAGTGGGACATCTTTTTGATGCAGTGTCTTGAATATGGCGGTACCTTCATCGACTTCATCAAACATGGCGATGTAGAGCATTTGGGCACCAATTGAAAGGTTATACTGTAATTGTTTCCAGAGGAAATTTCCGGAATCACGTGGGACAAAAGCACGGGAGCTACCCGTCATGTTAGTCCAGGAGAATCCCGGGAAGCAAAGTGGGGCATAATCGATTTGATGTTGTTTGCACCAGTCCATATCATCTTTGATTAAGGATTTGAACTGATCGAATCCGGCCTGATTATATCGACCAACAAACCAAGGCATAATGATATCTGATTTTTTGATGAGTTCATGCAAAAATGGATCGGATTCAGTATCCTGGCGTAATTCACGCCAATAAGTCGGTACGCCAAGAAGCACGCTATAGCCGTTTTGTTTGAGGTAATTGACAATACGTTCGGCTGTTTTGAGATTATATTTGCGACCGTCGTTAAATCCGATACCCCAAACGGCAATCAGTGGTTTGCTATGATGAAAAAGATAGGTTTTGGCGCGATCACGCTTTTTGAGGTTCCATTCTTTTTCAAGGGCAGCTACATCGTCCATTAGGATTTTGTCGTCACCATCTTTAATTCCGCTAAGGTCGTACATGACGCAGATTGCACGGTCAAATTCATTGGCTGAACGAATAGCCGAAGTCAACACTGTGTTGAAGTGGTTGCGACCACTGGGGTTAGCGATCTCACCTACGAATCGTTGCATAAATACGCCATCGATTCCGTATTGTTGCATCCATTTAAAATGGAGGTTGACGGAAGAGTAGTCATGTGCGCTATAGAGTTTAGCGGGCTTTTCCTCTTTTGTCATAAAAGGACTGTCATAGGTCTTTTGATAGGCGCTCACGTCTGGCCAAAAATCGATATTTGTAGAACCGGGTTGGAATCCGTTTTTTCCACGATAATGGTACCATCCGCGGTCTGCACCATCAGTAGGACTATTGAACCAACCTTGGTAGCCGGCCATAACAAGGCCGCTATAGGAGTCGTATTGTTTTTGTGCGAATAGTAAGCCTACCGAAAAAAGTAGACAGATGCCAAGAAGATGGAATTTGAGCATTTTAGCTATCATATCGATTTATAATTAAGTTATCCCGCTAAATATCGATTAACCCAATTAATAGTCCATTAATAAAGTATTAATACCCTGTGAATCGATCATTTTTCCGCATTTGAATATATCGATTAACCGCTTTTTTATTGTCATGTTATATTTCTAATTTTTTTGTGTAATTTTTTATGGAAAAAGAAAAAATGATCATCTTATATTAAAATATATCCTACTTTAGCGTGATACGCAGTAGATAGATCAATTATGAATTATATAAAATAAGGTAAATGAGAAGTGTTCTATGCGCACTTGCGGTAACGATTATCCTAATCTTATCGTTTAATAAACTTGTATATGATGATATGCCCGTAGCCAATGCTACGATAGTATTGACCGAAGTAAATCGTCATAAACAAGACGTCAAAAGTATCTTAATGACCGATAGTAATTTTTCGGATTTAAGTTTTTTTGATGCTATGCTAAAAAACAATAGAATCCTGATGTTGGGCGAAATGATGCACAATGATGGCGAAACTTTTAAAGCGAAAGCCAGGATCATCCGTTATCTCCACGAACATCTGGATTATGATGTTGTTTTATATGAGGCAGGGCAGTATGATATGTGGATGATGAATGCACAGATGGACACCCTAATAGATAAGTCGCAGGAAAAAACGATCGGTGGCACTGGACTATTTGATTTCTGGTGGCAAAATCAGGAAAATCAGCCTCTCTTAACGTATTATAAAAAAACAAAATCAACAGAGCGTCCAATGATCCTCGGCGGATTTGATATCCAATTTTCAGGCAGGGGCTTATCCAATATACGTGTAAAATTATTGGAAGATTTCCTGCTTAAAAATGGGATAGATTCGACCAAATATCCGTTATTGAAAAAAAATAGCAACAGGTTGGAGTATCTAACTTATGAACCTTTTGCCAGTAAACGGCTCAATGCGAACGAAAAAAAACAGTTTCTAGCAGAACTGGATGAATTGAACCGTAGGATCCGCAGCGGCGTAAAAGACTCGGAGCATCTGATCTATAGTCGATATCTGTCTGATATGAAGAACAACTTTGACAAATCCTGGCGCTATAAAACTGGGTCGATGCAGAGCATGCATTTTAGAGATTCACTGATGGCGGAAAATCTAACCTATCAGATCGATTCGCTTTACGCCGGCAAAAAGATTATCGTCTGGTGTGCCAATATCCATAGCTTTTCTGCTCCATACAATAAAGATTATCGGCAGCTCGGGACTTATCTAAAGCGTAAATACGGCGCTCAAGCATATAGCCTGGACTTTACTTCCTATGGACGATACGATAAAACTGGCCGTGTTGTCGATAGAGTGGGTAAGTTGGCAGTGGAAAATGTATTTCATGCCACTAAATCACCCTATTTCTTTTTGGATCTTCGTCAGTTGCCCAACAATAGCATGTTAAAACAGCGTTTTAGTTCAGTCATTAATCAGGGGATTGATGAAGAAAGAAAATGGCACGAGTTTATCGATGGCATTTTCTATATCGATATCAATAAAGATCCAATTTACCGCTAACAGCATGGAAAGTATCTTAACACAACAACTTAGCTTTAAAATAGGCGCAAAAACAATCTTGGATAATATTAGCCTACAAGTCCCAGACAGGAGTATTTATGGATATCTCGGCAGAAATGGGGCGGGAAAATCCACAACAATCAAATTGCTTTTAGGTCTTTTGGAGGATCAGGCAGATACGATTTTTATTCAGGGAAATAGTCTAAAGGCTCATCCCACGGGTGTTTATGCAAATGTTGGAAACTTGATTGAGGCCCCATGCTATTATACTAAATTGACCGTTTTTGAAAATTTAAAGTACTTGGATATCATCCACAAAAAAGGCAACAAACGCATTGATGAAGTATTGGAAATGGTAGATCTTCATCGGGAAAGGAAGAAAAAAGCAAGTGCCCTGTCCATGGGGATGAAACAGCGGCTGGGAATAGCGATGGCGATTTTTCATGATCCGCAATTGCTTATCCTGGACGAACCATTAAATGGTCTCGATCCACAGGGAATTGTCGAAATGCGCAATTTGTTTTGTCATCTCAATGAACAGGGAAAAACGATCTTTCTTTCAAGTCATATTTTGAGTGAGCTTGAAAAAATAGCGACACACATTGGTATCATTGAAGGTGGGAAAATGATTTTCCAGGGAACCAAACAGGAGTTGCTGGGACAGGTTGACCGAGAAGTGTACCTACGTACAGCCAGTCCCGAAGCAACAGCTTCGGTTTTACGAAATAGCGGTTTTTCTGGTGTTAAAATCGAAGGAGAAAACGTTGCAGTCACTATCGGCTATGATCTGCAATTTGATCTTATGATCAAATCTTTGGTCGAAAAGCAGATTGATATTTATGGATTGGAATCCCGTAGTGCTGATCTTGAACAAATTTTTATAAACCTAATCGCTCGTGCAAATGGCTAATACATTTTATACTGCTTTTTTGTCTGAAAAGTACAAACTTCTTCGGAACAGGGAAATTTTTGGAGTCTTAATCGCACCTATGTTGCTCATTTTTGCGATTAGTGCTTATATTATCTATGATATTGTCAATTCGGGAGGTGCTAGTGCCATTCCCAATCCTTGGAAAGTCTTATTGGGTCGATATGTATTTCAATTTTTTTATTTACTCTATCCCATTCTTGTCGCATTGTTTGTATATGCTTGTTGTGATGTAGAGTATAAGAATAACAATTATAAAATACTCTTTACCCTGCCCATCAGTAAATCGAATATTTTCTTTTCCAAAGCTGTCTTTATCCTGCTGACCTTACTGTTTTCAATACTCTTTGCTTATGCTGCATTTCTGATCAGTGGTTATCTGCTCAGCCTGATTTACCCCGTACTGGGGTTTCAGAATTATGATTTTAGGGTGGTAATCTTTTATACGTTTTTGAAACTTTTTATTACGCTCTCGGCTATCGCTATGATTCAGCTTGCACTGAGCCTATTGTTCAGAAGTTTTATCTACCCAATTGGAGTAGGCATGTTTATGTTGGTCTTTTCCGTGCTTGTCGCACAGAAAAGCTTTTCCGATTTTATCCCATATACAGGTGCCTATAATGCGGTAATGAATATCTTATCCGAGAATGATTCCTTTGCACGACTAGACTATAGCAACATGCTGATGCTCGTCATATTTCTATTGATCAGTTTTTACTTATTCAAGCGGAAAGGACAGTTTTAATTTGTAGGCATACCTGATCGGCTATTTTTTATCAAGTTCTTTTTTATAAGTACTCGGGGACTGGCCATATTTCTTTTTAAAGGCCGAAGCGAAATAGGATGCGGAGGAAAAACCGACACTGCTAAATATTTCGTTGATGTTTAGTCCTTCAGCCATAAGGCTTTTGGCTTTCTTTAATCTTCGCTCGATAATGTATTCACTGACGCTGCAGTCAAGTAACTGTTTGACTTTACGGTAGAGTTGCACGCGGGAGAGGTGGAGCTCGTTGGCAATGCCATCGACACTCAATCGCGGGTCTGACAATTTGGATTCGACAATCGCAGAAAAATTATTCAGAAAACGTCTATCGTTATCATTGACCTGCTCCGCTTGAGCGCTATCAAACTGTTCCACATTGCTGCTGTATTTTTCTTTAAGCTGATGGCGTGACTGTAGGATGTTTGAAATGCGTGTCCGCAGTAATTCAGCATTGAAAGGTTTAGTAATGTAGTCATCGGCCATCAATTTACTTCCTTCGAGCATAGTATCTTCATTGGCGAGTGCACTCAGTAAGATGACGGGAATATGTGCGGTCTGATAAAATGCTTTGATGTCCTTTAGAATATCCAGACCGCTACCATCTGGAAGCATAATATCCGTAATTACTAGATCTGGAAAATGTGTCTTCAACATTCCATTGGCTTGTTGTACATCTTTTGCCAGGAAAAGATTGTAATCTCTTTCTAAGAGGGAGCGGAGATAATCTCTGATTTCATCATTATCTTCGACGACCATAATACTTTTTGATTTGTTGGATCGAAAAGAAAGATTGTTGTCTACCATCTTTCGTGTGGCGTCCAATATGTCGTCTTGTTGAAACAGCGGTTTTTCTCCTTTGTCGAAATCGGCCAGTTCAGCAGGTTCGTAGTGACTATTTCCAATTGGCATACGTAGGGTGAATATCGACCCATGGCCGGGTTTGCTACTCACAGTGATTTGGCCATGATGCAGTTCGATGATCTGTTTGGTGTAGGCGAGGCCGATTCCGGAGCCATTACGACTACTGGCGCCCTGATAAAAAGGATCAAAAATATGCTCAATATCACTTGGGGCAATCCCCAGGCCATTATCTAATACACGTAGATAGAAATAGTCTTTGAAATTGTTTTCTTCCAATATAATTTCAATTCTGCCACTTGCCGCCGTATGTTTGATCGCGTTGGACAATAAGTTGGATAAGACCTGTTCCATGAGGTATTCGTCCATCCAAACCTCTTTCAAGCTTGTTTTGTTGACATAACTGACGGAGATCCTGTTTTTCTTAAATAAGGGTTTGAAACTACCTATTACCTGCTGAATAAATGGGTCAATGTAAACGATGGCCGCATGTAGCTTAATCTTCGATTTACTGATGCGATGGATATCAATGAGGTCGGTGACCAAACGTTGTAGTTTTTTTGCATTCCGTTTGATGCGCGACAACTGTTCTCTGACCTCTTCGGTAAGATCTTTTCGTAATTCAAGGTCCTCGATAGGTGCGATGATAAGGGTCAGCGGGGTTTTAAATTCATGCGAGATATTGGTAAAGAAATTATTTTTGATTTCTGCCGCTTGCTGAATTTGACTGTTCATTTCGACGATCTGTTTTTGTTGCGCAAGAATCTCGCTATTCTGGATTTCCAGATGTTTGTTCTTTTCCCAGTTGCTTCTGATCACGATAATAGAAATTCCACCAAAGACAACAGCTAGCACCAAGCTAACGACCAATACATTAAGAACGGACTTTTGGCTTTGGTAAATCTTATTCTGTTCCGTAATGAACTCCTGTCTTTTGTCAATATCGAGCTGCTGTTGTTTTATTTTATCCGACTGCAGGGCAAGCAACTCCGCGTTGGTTTTATCGATGACAGAGGTTGCGAGTATATTTTCGCGGCGGTAGTTTTGGTGGTTGATGATAGCCAAGGCCGTTCGAATGGCTTCGGCCCCGCCAGTGGGATAGAGTATGGACGCAAACATTTTGCCCTGTATGATCTGTTCAAGGCCATTTCCGGGACCAGGAAGAGCATCAACACCAATTATCTTAATGTCCTTTTTAATCTGGGCCTCGTCCAATGCTTTTTTTACCCCCATGGCCATCTGATCATTGAATGTAAAGATGATATCACTCTGGCTCATGACGTTTATATGCTTACGCATTTCCAGATAGGCTTTATTTTTCTCCCAGCCGCCGTGAATGACGCCGCTCACCCTAATCACTGTGGTATCTCTAATTTGCTGCATAAAGCCTTTTTCACGCTCTATTGAAGCCGAGGTGCCCGATAGCCCTGTGACTAATCCGACCGAACCCTTTCCTTGTAAAATCGTGCGGCTATATTGACCGGCCAGTTTCCCGATAGCAAGATTGTCTGCCCCCACATAGGCATTGTATTGGCCCGAAGACGTCTTACGGTCAGTTACGATGACGGGTATATTGCGTTGAAATACAGAATCTACTATAGGGGTAAGGGGCTCGGCCTCATTTGGGGATACAATCAGAAGATCGATATCCTGTTTGACTAATTCACGAATTTGATTGATCTGCACATTATTGTCGCCATGTGCGTCGCGATAAAGAAATTCAATATCGGGATTGAAGGAAAGTTCCCTTTTCATTTCCTCGAGCATGGTTTGTCGCCAGGCATCGTTTCCGATACACTGCGAAAAAGCGATGACCTGCTTTTTCTTCCGGACCGTTGGTTGACATCCACAAAAAAGAAGCAAGGTCAATATGCCACCATAAATGAAATATTTTCCCATGATTTTTCCCCCTTAAATATCCGAATATACATTATTTAGATTTTTTGGGGTAACAGTGGTTGTGTTAGTGTATATTTTACACTAAAATAGGAACCTTCAAAAATGTATCATTTTCTAAATTTTCTGTTTAAAAAGTGAAAGTTTTGAAAAGTAAAATGAATGTAAGTGTTAGATTTTTAGTGTTTTAGTGTTTTTTAAAAAATGTTACATAAATAAATGTTTTTGCGAAGTCCAAATTTAAGTTAAGATGAATCACGTGTTAAATTTGGATTAATCAATTATAGATCATCACATGAACAAAAACACGGTATTAGCTTGGTCCTTTGTAGTGGCTTTAGGCGGATTTTTATTTGGATTTGATACAGCGGTTATTTCGGGAGCAGAAAAGGCCGTTCAGGAGCACTGGCATTTAAGTGAGTTTCAGCATGGACTGACAATGGCCATCGCCTTGATTGGGACAGTTGTCGGCGCAGCATTAGGTGCACTGCCTTCCGATAAATTAGGCCGTAAAAATACCTTATTTGCTGTTGCAGCCCTTTACTTTATTTCAGCGATTGGTAGTGCACTGGCGAATGACTGGACGATATTTATTTTATTCCGCTTTTTGGGTGGTATAGGTGTTGGTGTCTCTTCGGTAACGGCACCAATCTATATATCGGAAATTTCTCCGGCAGCATCTCGGGGTAAGTTGGTAGGGCTTTTTCAATTCAACGTTGTATTGGGGATCTTGATTGCCTATCTGTCCAATTACTTCATCGGTCAGATAGGAGAAGAGTCTTGGCGCTGGATGTTAGGCGTACAGTGTTTTCCGTCCCTGTTATTCTTCTGTTTGATCTTTCTCATTCCGGAAAGTCCGAGATGGTTGCTCCTGCACAGAGGTAATTTAGCCGAGGCAACACGGATTATGAAAAAAATTAATTCGGATGGTTACGAGCTGGAGATTTCAAAAATTCAGGAGTCCAAAAACAATTCCACAGGAGAAGGCAAGCTCTTCGTACGCGAAAATGCCAAACCTATTTTATTGGCCTTTTGTTTTGCGCTGTTCAATCAAGTTTCAGGTATCAACGCGATTATATATTATGCGCCCCGTGTATTTGAAATGGCTGGTTTAGGCTCACAGAGTTCATTGCTTTCGACAGTAGGTATAGGGGTTGTCAATTTTATTTTTACATTGCTGGCGATCAATTTCATCGATAAGGTCGGCAGAAGAAAATTAATGTTGGTGGGTTCGATCGGGCTGATTGTTTCATTGGCGCTCGTTTCCCATGCTTTTTACACCAGCCAGACAACAGGTTTTGCAATCACCATCTATCTAATGAGTTTTATTGCCTTTTTTGCATTCTCGCAAGGCGCCGTGATTTGGGTGTTTATTTCAGAAATTTTTCCGAACGATGTCCGCGCTAAAGGGCAGACATTCGGCAGCTTGACACATTGGGTGATGGCGGCAATTATTACCTTTTGTTTTCCTGCATTGACGGAAATGCTAGGCGGCGGCGGTACATTCTTGATTTTTGCACTATTTATGGTTTTACAGCTTATTTATGTGCTGAAGTTTATGCCAGAGACAAAAGGGAAGTCGCTGGAAGATCTTGGGCATACCATCAATTTGCATTAGTCTTTAGCTAGACTACGCTAATAGACGTCGGAGTAGCCATGATGCGACTGGCGCCTGTCTAAAGTTATTTAATCAATGACAATGTGATCGCATGTTGTGTGTATTGTCAACATTGAATTTAAAGGGAAATAAAATAATCAATTCGTTACATGGCTTTTGGCGCTCGGCCGAAGCTTTGTGAAAAAAGAAGAAATATGAAAAACGGAGAAAAATCAATACAGGGTATTTGTTTTGGCGAGGTTCTTTGGGATAATCTTCCTACAGGTAAAAAATTAGGCGGTGCACCTTTGAATGTGGCTTATCACCTCAATAAACTGGGTGTTACTACGCGTATGCTAACACGTATAGGGCGTGATGAAAATGGTTATGAACTACGTAAGGTATGTGAGGATCTGGGTATCCCGACCGATTTCTTCCAGTACGATGAGTTGTTGCCGACCTCAACCGTAGAGGTTTCGATCGATGCCAAACGTGACGTGCATTACGATATCGTTTATCCGGTTGCTTGGGATAGAATAGCGGTGGACAATGTTGTTCTGGATGCCGTTGCCACGGTGGACTTTTTGGTATATGGCAGTCTGGCCTGTCGGGATGAAGTAAGCTTTCAAAGCTTACTGTTATTGCTTGAAAAGGCTCGCTTTCGGGTAATGGATGTCAACCTGCGTACACCTTATTTTGGTCCTGAAAAAATACATAAGTTGTTGACATATGCTGATTTTGTGAAAATGAATGCCGAGGAGCTGCATGTTATTTCCGAATGGAATGGCGCTACGGAAGCCTATACCGATCAACAGCGTGTAGACTTGATCATGGCGCGTTTTGCAATTCAGGAGGCAATTGTAACCTATGGTGCAGATGGAGCGGTGTATCATTATAAAAAAGATAATATCAGTTATCATTTTCCAGCCTTGAAAGTTCAGGTAGAAGATACAATCGGAAGTGGTGATTCGTTTTTGGCAGCTTTCTTAACAAAGAGGTTTCAGATGCAGGAAGGTGTTCAGCTGGAGGAAGTATTGGAATTTGCAGCGACCCTGAGTGGGTTTGTGACACAGAGCCGGGGGGCTTGTCCTGAATATAACGATGAGGTCATCAATCGATTTCAATGGTTGCATCCGATCTTCAATGGATCTCAGAAGCAACAGTAAGTATACTGCTTCTTTAAGAAGCAGTATACACGCTATCATAGTAAAATAATCAATCTAAATAATTAACCATTTACTTATAACCAATTATGTTTACAAGACAGAAAGCGATGCTGCTCCCGTCTTTGGCACTTTTTTCTGTTGTCGCATTTGCGCAGCAGACTGAAATCCGGGGAAGGATTACGGATAGTGGGACAGCAGCACCTATAGTGGGGGCATCTTTAGTGGTGAAGGGAACCACAATAGCCACCAAGACAAATGAAAAGGGAGAATTCGTCCTCCAGACTTCGGGCAATCAGGGCACATTGGAAATAAGTTATGTCGGCTATGCTACTCAGACAATTTCTGTAGCCGGAAGAAAGTTCCTCGATATTCAGCTTGTGAGCACCGAAAAAGGACTCGATGAAGTAGTTGTTACGGGATATCAAACGGAACGGAAGAAGGATTTAACAGGTGCGGTGAGTGTTGTTAATGTAGCCGAGATGATGAAGGCTCCAGAAAATAACCCGATGAAAGCGCTGCAAGGAAGGGTAGCCGGTATGACCGTAACTTCGGATGGTAGTCCAAGTGGAGCCGCAACAGTGCGTATGCGCGGAATCAGTTCCATCAACAGTAGTCAAGATCCCTTGTATGTCATTGATGGAACCCCCACACAGGGAGGAATGCATGAACTTAATGCGAATGATATCGAAAGTATTCAGGTTTTAAAGGACGCTTCTTCGGCGAGTATCTATGGCTCACGCGCAGCGAATGGGGTTATTGTTATCACCACCAAAAAAGGAAAGCTAGGTACACCAAAACTTACGGTGGATGCCTTTGCCACAAGTACACATTTCAATAACCGGATGAAAGTGCTGGACGCACAACAATATGGTCGTGCACTATGGCAGGCGACCATCAATAACGGTGGAAACCCCAATGGAAATAATATTGGTTATCAGTTTGAATGGAATAACGACGCCAATGGCGTGCCGCAGCTCAATACTGTTTTTGTTTCCAAGTATATTGATCGTGAACATACGATGTATGCTTCCGATACCGATTGGTTTAAGGAAGTTTCGAAACCAGGACTGCAACAGTCATACAATGCGACATTGAGCTCCGGAACAGAAAAATCCAGCTCCTTTTTCTCTTTAGGTTATTTGCACAACAGCGGGACACTCCGTTACACTGATTTCCAGAGAATATCCGCCCGGATGAATGCTGACTACAAACTGTTTGATGGAAAACTGGTTGTTGGTGAGAATTTTACGGTAAACAATACCGGTGAAGTGCAGGTACCTGGCGATGTGCTTGACCTTTCGTTGAAAGCATTACCCATTATTCCTGTCCATACAGTAGATGGAATAGGCTGGGGGGGACCAGCATTAGGAATGAACGACCGCCATAATCCAATGCGTGTACTTTACGACAATCGAAATAATAAATACAATTATTGGCGCTTGTTTGGAAATGCCTATGCCGATTTACAGCTAATAAAAGATCTGCATGTTCGAACCAGTTATGGCCTGGATTACAGTAATTTTTACAAACGTAACTTGGAAGTATCTTATCGCTCGGGATTTATGAACAGCAGCCGAAGTGGCGTTAATATGGAGCAGTCTCATGGGATGAAGTGGACTTGGTCCAATACAGCGACTTATCGGAAGACGATCGACAAACATACTCTAGATGTCCTAGCTGGTATCGAAATGAACCGTCAGAACGATATTAATTTTAACGCGTATACTGCTGGTGATGGTGCATTTGCCATAGAGACACCAGAGTACATGTGGCCAGGTGTGAGTACCGGTACAGCAGCAGTAGGAGGTGGCTCTACAGGCTTCTCGCTGCTATCCTATTTTGGAAAAGCTAATTATTCCTATGACGAGCGTTATTTGGCTTCTTTCACCGTACGGCACGATGGCTCTTCCCGCTTCGGTAAAAATAACCGCTTTGCCACTTTCCCGGCGGTAACGGCAGGCTGGCGGATTTCGTCCGAACGTTTTATGGCAAGTACGAAAAATTATATTTCTGACCTCAAGCTGCGTGTTGGATGGGGGCAGACAGGTAACCAGGGTATTGGTAATTTGGCTACCTATGCCCTGTTCGTCCCCGAATATGGTGTTGCTGATCCCACATGGAACATCGTGGATGGTACAGCATACGATCTCTCGGGTACAGGAACTGGAAAATTACCATCGGGATACCGCAAAATCCAAACGGAAAATAATGATCTGAAATGGGAAACCACAACGCAGACGAATATTGGCTTGGACTTTTCACTGTTTAAACAAAGTCTCTATGGTTCGATTGACTGGTATGTCAAAGCAACAAAAGATATGTTGATCAATCCAGCCTACATCGGTGTGGTAGGAGAGGGCGGTTACCGCTGGGCAAATGGTGCATCCATGGAAAATAAAGGTTTGGACGTATCGGCCGGATATCGTAATAAAACATCCTTTGGACTGGATTATGATGTGATGGCTGTCTTCTCGACGTATAAAAATAAGGTGACACATTTGCCCGAAGCAGTAGAAAACTCCTATGGTGGTCGTCAGGGGGATAATATTATCGGCCGGCCGCTGGGATCATTTTATGGCTATGTCACCGACGGTATTTTTCAGAATCAGGACGAAGTGGATGCGCACGTCAATCAGACCGGTAAGGGGATTGGACGCTTACGTTATGTGAATGTATATGATGCGGACAATCAGATCACGGACATGGACCGTACTTGGATCGGTAGTCCTCATCCTGATTTTTCTTATAGTTTGAACATTGTGCTAAAATATAAAGGTTTTGACCTATCTGCGTACTTTCAGGGGGTACAGGGAATAGATGTTGAGAACTGGTTAAAAAAACAAACGGACTTCTGGAGTGTGGACGACGTCAATTCCAATAAAGGTGTACGTCTGCTCAATGCTTGGACACCACAAAATCCAACATCAACGATTCCCGCCTTACAGACGACAAACAACAATGACGAGGGCCGTCTGTCAAATTACTTTATCGAGAATGGATCTTATATGAAACTCCGGAATCTGTCTTTGGGCTATACCTTGCCAACAGCAACAGCCTCACGTCTGCGTATGAGCCGGCTGAGGATCTATGCCACTGGTCAGAACCTATTTACCGTTAAATCAAGGAATTTCACTGGTGTGGATCCTGAAAATGTCGGTTGGGGTTATCCAATTCCAACCACCTGGACAGCTGGGGTAAATATTGGATTTTAAAAAGGAGAGAAATAAGGCTATACACTTATAAATAATTTATACGGATGAAAAAAATAACCACTAAAATAGCGATACTTATGGTTCTTGCTGGACTACTTCCAGGATGTACCAAATTTTTGGATCAAACACCCAATGGTGTGCTGAGCTCCGATCAGGTTAAGGAGCCAGAACGATTATTGACAGCGACCTATGCCGCTTTGGGCAATGATCATTATGATGTCCCTTTTAGCTTATGGCCCTATGGTACGGTTCGGTCGGACGATGCTTATAAAGGCGGATCGGGGCCACAGGATATCCAGACCTTTCATTTTCTTGAGGTCTCCAATAACATTACAACCAATTTCGCGGAGTTGGATAAATTATGGTTTCAATTGTACGTTGCGATCTCGCGTGCCAATACGACAATTAAGACCATACAGGAAATGGATAATTTCGATGGGAAAGAAGAAAAACTGGGTGAAGCACGCTTTCTTCGGGGGCATTTTTACTTTATGCTCAAGATCCTTTTCAAATATGTGCCTTATATCGATGAAAATGTAGCGGTAGACAGCTATGAAACCGTATCGAATAGGGCCTTGACTAACGATGCGCTATGGCAAAAGATTGTGGAGGATTTTCAGTATGCTGTAGATCATCTCCCGGCGGTACAAACGGAGGTGGGGCGCGCCAATCGTATCGCCGCTGCGGCTTATCTCGCTAAAGCTTATCTGTATAAGGGATACCGTCAGGACAATGCCGAACGTAATTTGGTGACGGGTATCGATGCGGGAGATTTGGAAAAGGTTGTACAAAATACGGATATTGTGCTTTCATCGAACCATACGCTGGAAACCGACTTTGCTTTTAACTTCTTGCCGGGCAAATATGAAAATGGGACGGAAGCCCTGTTTTCAGTTCAGTTTTCAAAAGATGACGGGACAAAATTTGGGCGTGTTAACTTTTCTGATGTGCTCTCTGTACCTATGGGGGTAGGATGCTGTGATTT
Organism: Sphingobacterium sp.; assembly: GCA_031286695.1. Taxonomy (GTDB): domain Bacteria; phylum Bacteroidota; class Bacteroidia; order Sphingobacteriales; family Sphingobacteriaceae; genus Sphingobacterium. Next base: position 156,104 of record JAITTY010000010.1, read on the forward strand.
CAATAAACCAAGTCAAAGTCTTGTCAATGCATTTCGCACAACGGGTAAAGGTCTGCCACTGGATAATTATAATGCGTTGAATAGCTTTAATACCTCCGAGAAGTATGATCCAAGGTTATTTCATACGGTTGCAATTCCAGGCTTACCGTACAAGTATAGTAGCAAAAGAACATACGAAGAAAGCTGGAATCGTAATCCTGCGGAGTATGCTGTTTATGCATCGTTAAAAGAAAATGTTGATCCCGACTGTGATTGTTTCGTTCCGATGGTACCCTTCTATGCGAATACAAAGAATCGAATTGTATTGCGCTTTGCCGATGTACTGTTGATGCGGGCAGAGGCGCTTATCGAGCTGCATCGTTCGGCTGAAGCACTGCCATTGATAAACCAAGTGCGTACGCGGGCAAAAAATAGTACTGCACTGACCGGCTATGCTAATGATAAAATGCTGATCGATACGTACAAAAATGGGGATAATATTGTGTGGAACGAAGAAAATGCCCGCAAGGCGTTACGTTGGGAAAGACGCTTGGAGCTCGCTATGGAAAACGGAAGATTCTTTGATCTGGTACGTTGGGGAATTGCCGACCAGGCCATGAATGCTTATTATGATGCAGAAAAGTCACGTCGATCTTATTATTCTTCGGCACATTTTACAGCAGATAGGAACGAATATCTGCCGATTCCCGAAGCACAGATCAGATTGAGTAAATATCTGTATAAACAAAATCCAGGCTATTAAACAGGCATTTATTGTTGAACGATTAGCATAACCAATTATTCCAATGAACACATTAAACAATTATATAAAAGTAGGGATTACTATCCTGCTTATTGGGCTTCTCGCTGCCTGCAAGCGTGATGCCGATAGTACATTCAATTTGAGCGCAGATGTCGATGTACTTTCTTTCAAGGTCGGCAATATCGTTGGGAAAGTAGACCAGGTAAAAGGTACCATTCTTGTCATGGTTCCTGAAGGTACAGATCTTTCGGCGGTGGCTCCGACAATTGAATTGCCCAGCAATGCCAAGGTTTCTCCAGCTTCAGGCATCGCCCAGAATTTTTCATTTTCTGGTACAACACCGATTACTTACCGCGTGTTTAATGGTAATCTATTTAATACCTACCAAGTAACCGTCAAAGAAATCAAAGCAGAAATAACGGCATTCCGTATCGGAGAAAAAGCAGGGATCATTGATCAGAAAAATAAAAGCATTAAAATTTACCTACCCCTGGGGACAGACCTGAAGAACCTGTCACCTGCGATAGAATTTACAGCCGGAGCGAGCATAACGCCCAATCAGAGTGCACCCGTGGATTTAAGTTCCCCAATAAAATACAGCCTTGCTTATATGGGGCAAGTTTTCCAATACACCGTAACTGCCCTATTGGGTACAGAACCTAAACAAATCCTTATGATTTATAATGGTGAAACCAGCGTTCCACATTTCGACGGGCTAGGGGTGAGTACGGTAGATTCGCCTTATCCCAATCCGAAAACCACTGGAATTAATGCAACACCTTTCTGTGCGTCGTTTGTCCGAGACAATAAAACTGGTGAAGGCTGGCACGGTGGAGCACTCTGGAATGCAAATAAAGTAACTATCAATCCGGCAGAATATGGGCGTTTCTCGATGATGGTATTGAAAGATGTTGCTGGTGATGTGCAATTGGAAATTCAATCGGATGGTGAACAGAATAAGGATTGGTTGCGTGCCAATTATTCGAAAGATCATGTCGGTGAGTGGCAAGAATTGGTTTTTCAGATTCCTGCCGGCAGAAAAGCTATCATTAACAATATACTTGTGATGCCGCATGAACATCCTAATGGACAGCCCGTGGCATTTCCTACCCAACGGATGTACTGGGACGAATTGAAAGCATTACCTAAAGAATAATCGAATACATGTAAAACAAGCTATTATAAAAATAAGCTATGATAGATAATAAGGGATTAATAGAAAGATTTAAATCATGAGACTAAAAATATATTTGCTTCCGACAGTATTCTTACTCAGCTTGTTGACAAGTTGCAAGAATAGCGACGAGAGTTCGACAGGAGGAGATAAGCCCTTAGCAATACAGCCTGTGGACAGTTCTACGGCTTGTATTTCGGGGCAGGAGGCTGGCCCCTATCGAAGGTTCTATAGGCCCCAGCAGGGTTTCGTAGGTGATCCCATGCCTTACTACAATGCCAGCGATAAAAAGTTCTACTTGTTTTATCTCTATGAAAATGCCAACAGACACCCAATTTATAGCACGCGAACAAGTGATTTTGGAACATTTGAGGGCTATACCGAAGTATTGTCGTCGGGCGCTGTGGGGAGTCAGGATGAATGGATCGGAACAGGAAGTTTTATTAAAAAAGGAACATTGTATTACTGTTTCTATACAGGTCATAACAGTGTTTTTACTCCAGCAGAAAAGATCATGTTGGCGACGTCCACTGATTTAATGAATTGGACTAAGCAACCAGCTATGGCACTGCAGGCTGCGGCGGGCTATGATCGAAATAATTTTCGGGATCCACAGGTTTATTGGGATGAAGGCCGAAATGCCTACGTCATGCTAGTCACGACGCGAAAAGATGGAAAAGGAGCGCTGGCACGTTATCAGTCAACCGATTTAAGCAGTTGGTCTGAGATTGAACCGCTCGTTGCTACCATAGGGACAGTGGAAAAATATGGCATCGAAACAGATGCAGAACTATTGGAATGCCCGGATCTATTTAAAATGGGCAACAAATGGTATCTCTTGTTTTCGCGGATCAACCGGGATGAACATCGCAAGACATTTTATCGTGTTGCGGATTCTCCGGACGGCCCCTGGACGATCTGTCGGGATAACGAAGGACATCATGAAACTTTTGACGGACGCTATCTCTATGCTGGAAAAACGGCTAGCGATGGTACGATACGTTATCTTTCGGGATGGTGTTCTACCGGGCAAACCGTAAATAATAACAACGAACTGCCCTGGGCTGGAAATTTAATTTCACACCAGTTGGTTCAGGGAGCTTCAGGACGTTTATATCCTAAAATTCCGGAAGCCCTAAACAGTAAATTCAATAAGGAAGTTGCCTTTGAAAAACTGAGCAATGTTGGTCAAGTTTCCGAATTGAATAAATCCTATAGTTTGACAGCGCAATCGGGCGGAAGAAGTTATGCACAATTTAACCGGAACACTTCATCCGTTAAAATGACAATGACCATTGATGCTTCCCAATCCAGTCAATTTGGTTTTTCATTTGGCGCATGTGATGATCCGACCGAAGTGTATAGCATTGCTTTTGATCTGACTTCATCCAATCGTTGGAATATGCCCGCACTGTTTATGAACAAGGAGGCACGCGATGGCGGAGGAAGTAAAACAGAGCTCAATTTTACGCCACTTACAGTACCGACCAACCGGATTTTTAACGTGAAAATTATTATTGAAAAATCGATTGGTATCGTATATGTGAATGATCGTGTTGCTTTTACCAACCGGATCTATAAAATGGATCAAAACCCTTGGACTATTTTCGCGGATCAAGGAACAGTAAAAGTGAATGAGTTGAAAATCGAAAAATCTTCCTGACAATTTATAGGATATTTGCTTAGTGGAGCAAACAATAACCTAATTAGAAATCTAAACAAAAGAACAATGATGAGATTAAAGAAATACAGTGTTTTAATGCTCCTGCTAGGTGTTTTTGGTACAAGTCTGGCACAGACGGGACAGCATAAACAAGGGGATCCCGAAGAGAAGTATCGCCCACTTTACCATTTTACCCCACAGCGGGGTTGGATGAACGATCCCAATGGACTGGTCTATCTGAACGGTAAATATCATCTTTTTTTTCAGCATAATCCCGAAAAGCCCGTTTGGGGGCCTATGCATTGGGGTCATGCGATCAGTAAAGATTTAATCCATTGGGACGAGCAGAAGATCGCATTGTACCCCGACAGTTTAGGAACTATTTTCTCTGGTAGCGCAGTGATCGATAAAGACAACACGGCAGGTTTTGGAAAAGGTGCTATGGTTGCCATTTTTACCCATCACAATCATCAGGAAGAGGATCGAAAAACAGGATTGCATCAAAATCAAAGTTTGGCTTATAGTTTGGACCAGGGCCTTACTTGGACAAAGTATAAAGGAAATCCAGTTTTGCCGAATCCTGGTATATGGGATTTTAGAGATCCAAAGGTGATGTGGCATGCGCATAGCCAACGTTGGATTATGACCTTAGCTACAAAAGATTGTATTACTTTCTATTCTTCCAAAGATTTGAAAACATGGCAGAAAGAAAGTGAGTTTGGCAAAGAGTTGGGGGCTCATGGCGGTGTCTGGGAATGCCCTGATCTTATCCCCATGGACTATAAAGGAACTATAAAATGGGTTTTGTTGGTCAGCATCAATCCAGGTGGACCCAACGGTGGTTCTGTAACACAATATTTTGTGGGTGACTTCGATGGGCATCAGTTCCGAACAGCGGATACTAACATAAAGTGGTTGGATTGGGGACCCGATAATTATGCCGGCGTAACTTGGAGTAATCTAGGGGATAGGCACCTGATGATTGGCTGGATGAGCAACTGGCAATATGCCAATGTGGTACCCACTACAAAATGGCGTTCTTCCTCAACCATACCCCGTGTTTTATCGTTGGATAAAATTGGACAGTCGTTCTATGTTGCAAGTACGGCACCCAAAGAAATTGAAACTGCATTCCGACCGCTTAAAAAATACCATGGCGGCGGAACGAAGGAAGTTTCGTTCGGGCAACATCTCCCGCAAGCGTACCGTTTGGACCTCAAAGATTTGAAGCAGCAGTCTTTTAAAGTGATCCTGTCAAATGAATCTGGTGACGAATTGGTTATTGGTTATCGTGAAGACCAAAATGCATATTACATCGATCGCTCTAAGTCCGGTGAAGTGTCGTTTAATGAGGAATTCCCAAAGATAGCTTCAGCACAACGCCTGCTGAACAACGGAACGCTCTCTTTCAGCTTGTATGTTGATGTGAGCTCTGTGGAGCTTTTTGCGGATCGAGGACTAACGGTAATGACCAGTTTATTTTTTCCGAACAGGCCGATAACCAAGCTGCGTATCGTTGGGGATAAAAAGTTGGAGTTTCAGGAAATCGGTATTTCTGCATTTAAGAGATAAAACCCAAATTTACACGATTAAAGCGATCCCCGTTTTCACGAGGGATCGCTTTATGGTTTACACTATTCCATATTATTGGTCTGATTTAAATGTACAGGCATTAGGGTGGGAAAAGTCCATGCAAAATGATTTTTCCTGTAGACAATAGGACGATACATCAAGAGGTAAGAATCAAATTGGTGAGTTTTATAAATATCCTTCATGGCTTCCAATAGATTGGACGGCCAGACACCCGCTGCCAGGTTCAGCGTATCGACATCAGGATTGTAAAACCAGGGCCATTCTGTTGGATGTTGATTGTAATAGTATAGATATTCAATGGCCTTTCTGACCGATTTTCCGGCTTTCGAGACCGTAAATAGGTTTTCCCCTGTTGCATTGTATATACACCACATGGAAGCTGTCAGTGGAGCTAGCGAGAAGTATGTATACCATAAACCTTTCTCTTCCCGCTTTACTTCTTCAATAAGATGACCATCCGCTGCGATCTTTTCAAAAAGATCATTCTTAATCAGTGCTATTGTAAAAGAAAGTTCCTTTTGGTCATCAAGAAAATTTGCCGAAAGTAAATTTGCAAACCTTGCCCAATCAGCAATATTATTTGGTCTTTCACGTAAGAAATGTGTCGCTTTTTGATAGACGTTGATCGTCCAGTTTTTAAACTGATTAAGATCGTTCTCTGCCCAGAACGGATCGTTTTTAAGAAGTTCAGCCGCAATCATTAATCCGGCACCTGCATAAGAAAGAACAACTGGCCCGTCAAACTGGGAATATTTTTTATTGATGGTGGCCCAAGCATTCATGAAGTATAGGGCTTTTTGTACATATTTCTTTTCCCCGTTCAACGTATAGGCGAGGGCCGTGCAATAAGCGGCAAAAGCGTCTGCATGGAGTTTTTTTGCCATTGCACGTTGGCCTTCTTTATCGCTATAAAAGCCAGGGACGCTAAAATCTTCGACAGCATGGTGATCAGTTAATAAAAGAGAATCAGCTAGCGTAATCAATTGCTTGTACGCAGTATATACTGGTTCGGATTTTTTGCTGATCTGTGATTTTACAAAGCTGATCTGTGAAGTCGGGTGCATAAGGGATTGGGCATGGCAGTGAGAAGAAGCTGTAATAAAATAGATCAGACTCAAAGTTAACCCTATTTTAATAAATTGAACCGTCGAGCGGCTGACCGTCCGAAAATAAGATCTAAAATTTTGCATGGTTTTAAATGGATATGTTTATCAATTGATTTCGCAGCTATGGGGGGACTAGCTCCTGCAAATTAAGAAAAAAATACAATAAGTTTACTGGGCTTCAGAAATTTGATTTGAATTATTGCAGCGAAGTAACTAACTTCATGCCTAGAATAATCAATTATGGACATCGATCAAAATCTGCCTGAGAAAGAACTCTTGTGCCTACTCCATCATGGAGATATGCAGGCGTTTGATATTTTGTACCATCGCTATAGCCAAATTATTTACGCCAATATTCTTAAGTTTCTGAAAGATGAAACCACCGCTGAAGACTTACTTCAGGATGTTTTTCTACGTATCTGGGAAAATAGATCGAAAATAGATCCCGAGCAATCTTTCGCCGCATTTCTGTTCACCTGCTCACGAAATATTACTTTTAATTTCAAGCGACGTCTGAAGTTAGAGATGGAATCGGAGATCCATCTCGCTTATGGAGTAGTGGAATCGGAGAATACCATTGATAAAGTGCTGGATTCAAAGGAAGCTTTAGTCTTGGTCGAGGAATTACTGAGCAGATTACCCAAACAACGCCAAAAAATATTCAGGCTGTCCAAGTTGGAAGGCAAAAGCTATCAAGAGATTGCCGAAGAAATGGGGATTTCTATTGCTACAGTTCGCGATCATATTGTCAAAGCAAATAAGTTTATCCGAAGTGGCGCATTGCAGGATAGTGGATTTTCGTCATTGTTATTGGCATTGCTTCTCTATTCGACTAAATAAAAAAAAATTTTCTGGAGCAGACCTTTATTTCACGCTGTGTGTATTTACTTTAAAATACAGTTCAGTGGAGACCAATAAATCTAAAATAGACCAATTACTTCAAAAATATAAAGAAGGGAACTGTTCGCTCGAGGAGATCGAATGGCTACAGCATGCGCTTTCTACTACTGACACCAGTGATCAGGATGCTATCGATCGGGCTATAATCGCTAGTTTACTACAACCTTCGTCTGTAAGTAAAATGAACGAATCGAGATTGAAAATAATGCTCGAAACCATCAAAAAACAAATCCAGCAAGGAAAAGATAACTTATTGGAAAAAGGAGCGGAAGATAATATGCCGATCCAGAAGAAAACCATTCTCTCAATACGATGGCCCTATTGGGCTGCTGCCGCTTGTCTATTGCTCTTTGTTTTTTCAATGGTATTTTGGCAGCAGCAGACGAGCCTTGTCCAGGAGGACAGGAACCTGGTTGGACTGAATGATACAAAGGGCGATGCTGTAAAGCCTGGCGGAACCAGTGCCACGCTTCGCTTGGCAGATGGTACACTTTTGGAACTCGATAAGCAGGCGTCGGGTATTGTGATGGGGGAAAGTATTACCTATCAAAATGGACAATCTATTGCTGATGGTTTAAGTAAACAAAGCCTGAAAGTAGATCCAAGCAAGGTTACGTTGGAGTTGACCACACCGCTTGGGGGGATGTATCAAATTACTTTACCTGACGGCACAAAAGTATGGCTTAATGCTGCCTCTTCTCTAAAATATCCGATGAGCTTTGCCAAAAATGAACGAAAAGTTATCCTGTTGGGAGAGGCCTTTTTCGAGGTGAGCAAAGATAGCTCCAGACCTTTCAAAGTGCTCAGTAAAGGACAGGAAATTGAGGTGCTTGGGACAGCATTCAATGTGAATGCTTATCCGGAAAATACGGCGATTAAGACGACCTTAATCAAAGGGAAGGTCAAATTATCAAACGATAATCACGCTTCACAGGCAATATACCTTCGACCTGGTCAGCAATCGATTAATACCAATAATGGAAATATACAAGTTGCAAATGTAGATACAGAGCCGTTCACGGCCTGGAAAGATGGCTTGTTTTATTTTGACGAAACACCGGTGTCGGATGCACTGCAGCAGATTGGTCGCTGGTATAATGTAGAAGTGAGGTATAAGGGCGAAGCGGCACAAACACATTTCTATGGTCGTATCAAACGAAACAAGCCACTCCGTGAAGTACTCGATGTATTGGAAGAAGGTGGGCTGCATTTTGAGCTGAGCAGAAGTCAGGAAAAAAATATCTTACTGGTGACACCATTGCAATAAAACCTTAAATATTGATGAAAAAAGAAATGATCATAGACTCCTCTTAACCTGGAGAAAGGTATAGGCAAGACAAAAAGGGCAGTGCTGGGGGGCACTGCCTTAAATTGGATGCATATACTTACAAGTGTTGCCCGAGGGCAAATTTTTGATAACCATTTATAAATAACATACAAACCGTACAAACATATGATTTTTTATCCATTTGTTAGGCTACACCCGTGGAGTTTAACTTTACGAAGTATACTGATTATGAAATTAATCGTACTCATTTCTTTACTGACTGCGATGCAACTGTTTGCAGAAGGAAATGCGCAGACCATAAACTTAACCGCAAAGCATGTGACCTTAAACCAGGTGATGCGTGATCTCCAAAAACAGAGTGGTGTCAATTTTTTCTTGAATGGCAAGTCGCTGGCACAGACTCGCTTGTCAGTCAATATACAGCATGCTAAATTGGAAGATGCATTAAATGCTATCGTGATACCCTTGAATTTGGAGTGGATTAAAAAAGATGAGGTGGTCGTGATAAAACCTAAAAGAAATTCACTAATTGCTGAACACAAAGAAGTCCTGCAGCGGAGCATCGGCGGTAAAGTCGTCAATGGAAAAGGGCAGACCCTTGTAGGAACGACCGTTACCGTGAAAGGAACTAATATCTCCACGGTGACAGATCAAGATGGGAGATTTACCATCCAGTTGCCTGCCGAGAACGGGACCTTGGTATTTTCGAATGTAGGCTACCAAGGTTTAGAAAAAAATGTCAGTGGCAACGAAGAATTGAATATTGTGCTTCAAGAGGTGGTAAGTGGTCTGGATGAGGTAGTTGTCGTGGGCTATGGTAGCCAGAAACGAGCCAATGTGATTGGTGCGGTATCAACTGTGAGTGGAAGCTCATTGGAAAATCGGTCCACCTCTACGTTAACATCTTCTTTAGCAGGGCTTGCAGCAGGAGTTAATGTGCAGACCTCAACGGGAAAACCTGGAGCTGATGGCGCTAATATACTTATCCGTGGAAAGGGAACCTTGAACAATACATCACCTTTAGTCGTCATCGATGGTATCGTAGGATCTATGGATGCAGTAAATCCCAATGATGTGGAATCAATTTCTATTCTAAAAGATGCTGCAACAGCAGCAATTTATGGCTCTTTAGGCTCCAATGGTGTTATTCTAATTACAACTAAAAAGGGCGCCAAAGGGAAAAATAATGTCTCCTATACCGGAATGGTCTCTATGCTTCGACCTAATAATGTGCCCGAATTTATTACTGATTATGCGCAGCATATGCGCCTAGTCAATGAAGGATTTAAAAATTTGGGACGGGCAGCTGTGTATACCGATGCGACAATCAATCTTTGGGAAGAAGCAAAGAAAAATCCAACAGGGCTAACCGAATTTGGTATTCCAAATGAGGTCGCTTATCCAAATACCAATTGGGGCGATGTACTTTTTGGACAACGGAAGCTTTTACAAAATCACAATCTGTCCTTAAATGGTGGCAACGAGAATACGCAATACCTCTTTTCAGTAGGATATTTCAACAATCCAGGTACGATGCCTGAAACTGGAGCGGATAAGATACGTATGCGTATCAATTTGCAATCGAAAGTTGCTAAGTTTTTGACCGTAGGAACGCAGACCTTTGGTGATCTGCAAAACTTGAGCGTAGCCGATGTTGCTACCGCATATTCCTACCAAACCCAAACTGTACCTGGAGTTTATCCTTATTATAATGGAGCTTATGGTTTTCCAGCTGCTGCCGAAGAGTCCGCCACAGCAAATAATGCATTGGCTTTTCTCAATGGGATGGGCGGAAAGAACCAGGTCAATCGATTCAATACGACAATTTTTGCGAAATTAAATCTGATGAAGGGGCTGGAGTTTGAGTCAAAGGTAAATTACAATTATGCGTATACCGAGACCAATTCCCATCAGGTGCCTTATGAAAAATGGAATTTCGCAACGAACAAATTGAGTACAGCAGCACTATCTTCGGGGCAAATAACAACCCAATATGGATTGACTAAGAGCTACAATGTGATCATTGATAATGTATTGCGCTACTCAGGTTCTTTTGGTAAACATGATGTGGGCGGAATTTTAGGTTATAATGAGCAATACTTCAACCAGTATAATATTGGTGCAGCCAAACTTGGCCTTGTGCATCCCGATTTAACAACGTTTAACTCCGCGACGACGATGAGTTCCATCACCGGTGATGAGCTTGATTATGGATTGCGTTCCTTTTTCGGTAGAGCCAATTACGCTTATGCGAATAAATATCTAGCTGAAGCAGTTGTACGTTACGATGGATCTTCGCGATTTGGAACCGCCAAACGTTGGGGCTTCTTTCCCGCATTCTCCGCAGGATGGCGTATTTCGGAAGAATCATTTATGACGCCACTTAAATCATTTCTGAATGATTTGCGAATAAGGGCCTCCTGGGGGAAAACCGGAAATAATGCCTCTCCGGGTAATTACGATCACCTTCCTGCGTATGGTACTGTCAACTACTCATTCAATAATCAGGCTGTTCGTGGTTTAGCACAAACTAAATTGGGCAACGATCTGCTGCACTGGGAAACCACCACCACCACAAATGTGGGCTTTACAGCTACAGCCTTGAAAAATAAATTGACAGTCGAATTTGATGCCTATCGCGCTTATACGGATGGCATCCTTTACGTTCCAACTATTCCAGCGACAACAGGAACCGCTACCGCAGCAACGATGAATATCGCCGAAGTCAGTAAACGTGGACTTGAACTGACCTTGGGGTACCAAGATAAGATCAATGAATTTAAATTCGGCATATCAGCCAATTTTGCCTACAATACCAATCGGGTAGAGAAATATAAAGGTGCACTATCAGAAGGCTATGTAACAGATGCTGCTGGTAATCGTGTTTATCAGTCCAATATTGGTATGGTGTCTACTGGTGTCAACCAACGGATTATCGAAGGGCACGAAATCAATGAATTCTATTTGTACAATGTGTATAAGGGTTCGGGAAATCACTTCTTGACCGATGGTTCTGTTGATAAAAACGGAGGACCGCGGGATGGTATGATCCGTACAGAACAGGATATGGACTGGCTGAAAGCAATGGTAGCCGCAGGCTATTCATTCCAGCCTGCCGACGGCATAGACCCTACCAAGATCTGGTATGGTGATTTGATTTATTCGGATATGAATGGCGATGGTATTTATGGGAATGTGTATGACCAAAGATTTATGGGTAAGAGAGAAACACCCGCTTTTAATTATGGGCTTAGTGTCAACATGGCTTATAAAGGGTTCGATGCCTCTATGATCTGGTCTGCGTCTTCAGGAATGTCTTATTATTGGAATGAACTTTATCTCAATTCATCCATCGTCGCGCAAGGTAAATCTGTTCCGGCTTTGGTAGCCAACAATCATTATTACTATAATGCAGCGAATCCCGCAGACCCCAATAATCACACCGATGGGTATTATCCCCGTTTAAAAGCAGAGACAGATGCGCAGAATGGCCGGACAAGCGATTATTATTTGTATAATGCTTCTTTCGTGAAGTTGCGTAATCTCCAACTTGGTTATACACTTCCAGAAAGCTTGGTCCGCCGCCTCTCGATGGCTAAACTACGTATTTATTTGGCGGGTGAAAATCTGCTGACATGGACTAAATATCCGGGGCTAGATCCAGAAATTGGAACAACCGCCAATTATCCAACAATGCGTCAATACTCAGTGGGTCTAAATCTTACTTTTTAATCCGAATGATAAGAATGAAAAAGATGAAAAAAATTATAGCGATAGTATTGCTAACTAGTATAATAGGATGCAAAAAAGATCTTTTGGATACCTCGCCGTATTCATCGGTCTCCACCGCAACAATGTGGACAACAGATAATTTAACCGACTTGGGCGTTGCGGGAATTTATAGTTCGTTCAGGCTCCTGATGGGGCATAGTGGGCTGATCTCACCTTACGAGCTCTATCAATTTGACCGTTTTTCCTATACAGGGCAGGCGCGTTTTGATGAACCCTTATTGACGGGAACAATTACCGCGGGAGATCCCTTATTTTTGAATGTTTGGAAGATTCAATATGAAGGAATTCAGCGTGCAAATGATGCCCTTAAGAATATTCCGGTAAAATCGCCTTCAACAGCGGAAAAGAAAGCCAAATATATTGCTGAAGCTAAATTCTTACGCGCTTATTTTTACTTTAGACTTAACCAACTCTACAAGGGAGTGCCGATTTATCTTGAGCCTTTTACGGCGGCGGAGGCTATTAAAGGACGTAGTTCGGAAGAGGAAGTCTGGAATCAAATATTAGCTGACCTGAACGATTGTATTGCCGAAACCAATTTCCCCGATCGTTACCCCGCAGGTAATGCAAACTATGGACATGCAACCAAAGCGGCGGCTTATGCCTTACGGGGTAAAGTTTATCTCTATCGAAAGGAATGGGCAAAAGCGGCGACTGATTTTCAAAAAGTAAAAGATGCTGGTCACTCACTTTTTGGTGATTATAAAGCACTATTTAAAGAAGCTAATGAGCAGTGTCCAGAAATGATTTTTTCTATTCAGCATCGGAGTGAGTCGGGATACGGAAATAACATGCAATTGTTTTGTGGCTGGCCCTCGGTGTATTCGCGGGGCTGGAATTACTATATGCCTTCACCTCATTTGGTAGATCTCTATGAAAATAGTGATGGATCCAAATTTGAGTGGGATAAAATAATTCCAGGATATGCAGACTTAACTGAAAATGAAAGAGAGGTCTTTTTTCTAAGGAACAACCTAACGGAAGCTGAGAAGGCAGCGGCGGCATTAAGGGGTGCAAAAATGAGCCTTTATCTGCCGCAAGGCAATGAGGAGCGCATCAAAAAAGCCTATGAAAATCGTGATCCACGTTTACAGGCAAATATTGTGACACCCTATTCCACTTTTAGGGGAGCGTATAATTTTACAAATGTGGAAAGTCTTCAGTTCATGCGCTGGCCATTTCGTGGGCAGGCACAGGTAGATGGCGATATTCAGAGTGATACGCAGATTAACTTCTTCTATTTCTATCGAAAATTTGTCGCCGAAGGAGTCAATGAGATTGTGGATCGTAATTATGGCCCTATCGATTTCCCGATTTTTCGCTATGCTGATGTTTTATTGATGTGGGCCGAGGCCTTAAATGAAGATGGCAAACTAAATGAAGCTATAGCAAAAGTTAACGAAGTTCGCCAGCGTGCGGGTGTACCACTTTTAAATTCCAATGCTGCAACGGCTGTTGGTGGGAAGGAAGACTTACGCCTCCGTATTCGCAACGAACGTCGGGTGGAGTTCCCGAATGAAGGAATCAATTACTTTGACGAATTGCGTTGGGGGACCTGGAAAGAGACGGTGTTTCAAGCAGGCAATGGACGTAAGCAAGTCTGGGGGACAAATGTTGGGAATTATAGCTATAAAGGTGATTTCTTGACTGTATGGCCTATTCCGACCTCAGAAATACAGATGAACGTAAACCTGGTGCAAAACCCGGGTTGGATTGATTAGTTTTTGTGAAATAAGACCGGGGAGCAGGTTATCTGGGCCTTTCCCCGGTTGGGTATAAAATAAACCTAAACATGATTTTTTTTAGATATAACCTATATTTTATTTATTTTTTAATTTTTTTTTATCCTTATTGCCTACGTGCAGATACAACAGATTTTCTAAAAAGAGGGTTCGGTCTTGCCGAAAAGCAATATTCCTTGTTGTATAAAAATCATAAGGATCTGACAAAGTATCCGCGATCTGCAGATCCCAGTGGAAAAACAACGTTTACCGATATCCGAGACTGGACTGGTGGCTTTTGGCCGGGCTGTCTTTGGTATGTTTTTGAGTATACGGGGGATGATCAATGGCGTGATGCGGCATTAAAATGGACGAATTCCTTACGTCAAAATCAATTTAATACACATCACCATGATATTGGTTTTGTCATGAACTGCAGTTATGGCAATGCTTATCGATTGACTGGTGATACAGCATTCAAATCTATCTTGATCCAGAGTGCCAAATCTTTATTGACACGTTTCAATGCAAAGGTTGGAGCGATCAAGTCTTGGGATACATTTTCTTCTTGGGACAGTAAGCATAAATATGAATTCCCTGTCATTATCGACAATATGATGAATTTGGAGCTTCTTTTTTTGGCTTCCAAATTATCCGGTGATTCTGTCTATCGGAATGCCGCTATTCGACATGCAGAAACGACGTTAAAAAATCAATACCGACCAGATTACAGTTCTTATCACGTGGTTACCTATGACCCCAATACAGGTGCTGTATTGAGCAGGGAGACCGCACAGGGTTTTTCGGACAATTCCGCTTGGGCTAGAGGGCAAGCTTGGGGATTGTATGGATTTGTTGTGATGTATCGAGAAACGAAGGATCCTAAGTTTTTACAGGCTGCACTAAACATGGCGGACTTTTATGCACGGCATCCGCGTTTGCCTGAAGATGGGGTTCCCTTGTGGGACTTTGATGTCGATCAAGCGGGATTTATTCCAAACTGGGACTACCGAAAAGAAGATTTTAGCACTATTCCGCGTGATGCATCCGCTGCTGCTGTCACGGCATCGGCACTTTTGGAACTGGTTGAATATATGGAGCCGGGACAAGAGCAGGATTATTTGGATCTGGCTGAAAAGATTTTGCGATCATTAGGCTCGCCAAAGTACGCAAGTGAAGTTGGAGGAAATGGTCTGTTTATCTTAAAACATAGTGTGGGTAGTATTCCACATAAAGGAGAAATTGATGTGCCTTTGGTGTATGCAGACTATTATTATTTAGAAGCCTTAACGCGCTGGAACAAGCGAAGACATCGACTTGCGCAGCTGATGAAGGAATGGCAGGATATGAATAGACAGAAGGCACAGGCACTCACAGATTTTCAACAACAAAAATTTGGCCTATTTATCCATTGGGGGCTGTATGCAATCCCTGCGGGTATATGGAACGGACAGAAAATAGAAGATCTAGGAAGTCCTAGTGTCGCCGAATGGATTCAATTGGTCGCAAAAATTCCGCGGTCCACCTATGCCAAATTAGCAGACCAATTTTCGCCAGAATCTTTTGATGCCGATAACATTGTTAAAATGGCCAAGGATGCAGGAATGAAATATCTTGTTGTGACGAGTAAGCATCATGATGGATTTGCGTTATATGATTCAAAGGTCAGTTCATTCAATAGCATACAGGCTACGCCCTTTAAACGCGATATCATTCAGGAACTTTATGATGCCTGTCTTCGGCATAAACTCGATTTTGGCGTCTATTATTCACAGAATATCGATTGGAGGGATGGTAGCGACGCACAATATACGGTAACGAAGGCACAGCATGATCTTGCCTATACCAAAACTGACGCTTTCGGTGCCAATCTTTGGGATCCCAGTGAAAATTCTTTTCCTTCGTATCTCAACGAAAAAGCAATTCCCCAGGTAAAGGAAATTTTGACGCGATTCAAACAGCTGAAATATATCTGGTTTGATATGCCGGGACTGATGACTGCGGAACAAAGCTTTCGGTTTTATAAAACAGTTTATGATTGCAATCCACATGTTATTGTCTCCGAACGCATTGGCAATGGTATGGGCGATTATGCCATTCCGGGAGATAATCGGATTCCAGATCCTTCGGAACATTTTAACCAACCTTGGGAAGCTATCGGGACATTCAATCATTCCTGGGGCTATAAATCCTACGATCATGATTGGAAAAATGTAGACGAATTGCGCTATTGGCTTTTGGAGATTGTCAGTAAAGGTGGCAATTATATGCTCAATATTGGACCCGATGCACAGGGGAATATAGCTGCGCCGGTAAAAAATAATCTTGCTATATTAGGGAAATGGTTGCAACTCAATGGTGAAGCGATTTATGGGACATCCCCATGGATCACTGCGCATGAGGGACCTACAGTTATTCGGATAACGGATACCGAGCAACGGGAGAGAGAGGGATTTAGGGCATCTTTTACGGCTTCTGATTTTTGGTTTACCCAAAAGAATGGTTTTATATACGCCATGGCTCTCGTGTTGCCGCTGAATGGAATTGTTAATGTACGGACCCTGAACCAAAATAAAGCTAAAGTGACATCAGTGGAAATCTTAGGGTTTGGTCAGGTCCATTTCCAGCAAGATGACTATGGATTGCAGTTGAAGTTACCCAAAAACATGCAAAATAGCAGCTTGGGGTATGCACTCAAAATAAAACTAGGCTAATTCGAATATTGGCCGAATTAATTATAACGATGTTGAATCTATTATTAACTACAAAAAAAATGCGCGTTTTGTCGCTACTCTTCTGCTTAAGCTTATGGTATGTGCAAGCTGTTGGACAAAAACAGGACAATCAGTTTCCTTGGAACGAAGGAAAGAAGGTTCTTTTTTTAGGAAATAGCATTACCTATGCTGGGCAATATGTCGCCATGACCGAAAGTTTATTCCTGAGCAGTCATCCGAAAAAGAAACCTCAATTTATTAACTCGGGGCTACCAAGTGAGACCGTATCTGGACTTAGTGAGCCGAATCATGCTGAGGGAAAATTTCCACGCCCCTGTCTATTTGATCGACTGGACAATGTGCTTGATAAAATCAAACCTGAGGTGGTTTTCGTCTGTTATGGCATGAACGACGGAATCTATCTGCCTTTTGATTCCACGCGCTTTGAAGCCTACAAAAATGGAATTATACGCCTGCAAAAACGACTTGCAAATCAGGGGGTCAAACGTATCATATGGATGACTCCACCCGTTCAAGATGATTTGAAACTTCGGCTCAATGGATATAATAAGGTATTGGATCGCTATGCCGAATGGCTGATTAATTATGGTCAAAAACAATCCTGGGAAATCATTGACCTCCACTTTCCCATGCGTCGATATTTGGAGTCCGGTATCGAGAAAGATCCTCAATTTAGGCTAGCGGCAGATGGTGTTCATCCCGGCGATTTGGGCCACTGGCTCATGGCTAGGGAAATTGTTAAGCATCTGATGCCGGACTTTTCAATTGAAAGCACTTGGGAAGACAATTTGCGCGATAAACCCAAACTCCGCCAGTTATATGCGCTTGTTTTAAAAAGGCAGACGATCATGAAAGACGCTTGGCTGACTTTTACAGGCCATAAACGACCCGGATTAGCCAAGGGCATTCCATTGGAGGATGCACTAAAGTCTTATGATGTCATGCAGGAGGAAATAAACAAACTGGGTTTCTGATGACCTGTGTTTAATCATTATTGCCAATGAACTTTTATGTATAAATCTATATCATGATGAAAATCAATTTTTTTAAGTGGAAATGTGCAGCAGCAGTGGGAATGTTGCTGTGTATGACCGATTCAGCTATTTCACAGACCAAGTCGCCACCTTATGAAGGAGTGGCTGGCTGGCAGGAGACACAAGATAAACGGATGGAATGGTTTAAGGAAGCCCGATTTGGACTCTTTATCCACTGGGGGCTTTACAGTGCTGCCGGAGGTTCTTTTGAAGGAAAACAATATCCACAGCATTATGCTGAATGGATTCAGACCTGGGGAAAGATTCCCAGCCAGAAATACGCAGAGGTTTTGAAACCTAAATTTACATTACGCTCTTTCGATCCGAAGTCCTGGGCGCAGCTCGCTAAAAAAACTGGAATGAAGTATATGGTATTGACCTCCCGACATCACGAAGGCTTTAGCTTATTTAATAGCCAGCAACCCTATGCGCTGAAAAATGAGGTAACGGGTACGGCAAATTTATCGCCAAAAGGTCGGGATCTTTACCACGAGATTATGGATGCTTTCAGTCAGGAGGGAATGAAAGTAGGCGCTTATTATTCGCTTCTGGATTGGCAACATCCCGATTCTTATGAAGCCTTTCAGTTGAATCCGAATGTGGATAATCACCAGCCAGATCATGAACGCTATAAAGCCTATCTCTATGGCCAAATTAAAGAACTTGCACAAAATTACGGGCGGCTAGACATGTTGTGGCCAGATTTTAGTAGCAAACAGCACGAGGGCGAAGCATGGGGAACCAAACATATTTTGACAGATCTGATCAAATGGCAACCGAATATCATTATCAATAATCGATTCTGGAATGGACTCGAAAATAAGAATGGTGATATCGGAACGCCAGAGAAATATATTCCACCGACAGGTTTGCCAGGTATGTACTGGGAGGTAAGCCATACCATGAATGAAAGTTATGGCTATAGTGCTCATGATCAAAATTGGAAAAGCTTTCCCAAGATCATGCAATTATTTGTGGAAACGGTGAGTAAAGGGGGTAATTTCTTGTTAAATGTCGGGCCCGATGGAGATGGAGCTATTCCTGAACCCGCTGTGCGGATTATGGAGCAAATCGGGGAATGGATGAAGGTCAATGGCGAATCTATTTACGGTACCACCGCGAGCCCTTTTCAAGCCTTGGATTGGGGGTATTGTACCCAAAAAAATGGGAAGCTGTATCTGCATGTTTTTGATCGTCCGGCCGATGGAAAAATAAATCTGCCCATCAAAAATAAAGTGACGGCTGTCTACGCCCTAGCTTCACCTAAAATGAGGTTAAAATCCAATTTAGAAAACGGAAGGCCAACAATTCCTGTCGATATCTTCGACAGTAAGAAAGGACCAAAGGTTATTGTGGTCGAAATCCAGGGAAAACCAATTGTTGAGGAAAGCCTGACCCAGACACAGGCAGATGGACGTATCGTGATGAACGCAAATAATGCAAAATTACAGGAAGGAAAGGGATTAAAAATTATTGGCGCGCATACCCACGATCCAAATCGCCCGAATGCCATAGGTCAGTGGAAAGACCTTGCGGATAAAGTTTTTTGGGATATCAAAATTCAAAAACCGGGTAAGTATCGTGTGCTCGTCAATTATTTAGCGAATAGCAAGCAGCATGGAAAAATTATGCTCTCGATGCTCGGACAGCAGCTCCCATGGACGTTTGTAGCTGAAAAAGAAACTAAATTTAAGGAAGTGGCTATGGGGACCATTGAGATATCCCAGCAAGTAATTGGTGAGCCCAGTACGAAGGTGATTTTGCAGGCTACAGCCATCGAAGGCGATACTTTGCCTGAGATTGCTTCGATCACTTTGGTTCCGATTCAAGAATAAACTATCTTTAAGAAAACCCGAACAAATTATCGATACATAAACCATTTTGCCGTCAGGGATTAAATAAATGCCTCTAAGTACGCGCAGAAAATAAATTATAAATTAAGAATGAAAAGAAGAGAATTTATTGCAAAAGGAATTGTATCATCCTTGGCATTTACAATCGTCCCCCGCGCTGTATTGGGTGGAAATGGATTTCTGGCACCAAGTGACCGGATTAATCTCGGTTTTATTGGTGTTGGGAAACAATCCTATACTTTAATGAATGGCCTTAATCGCTGCAAGGAAATTGCAAGTCTGGCTGCCTGTGACGTAGACCGTAATAAGTTAGCCGCATTTATTGCTGCGACAACGAAAAAACAAACGGAATTGTCAAAAGTACAGACCGAGATCAAGGCCTATCACCATTATCGGGAACTATTGGATCGAAAAGATATTGATGCTGTTGTCATTGCAACACCAGATCATTGGCACGCACAGATTGCGGTCGATGCGGCTAAAGCTGGCAAAGATATTTATTGTGAGAAACCCCTTGCATTGACCATTGCCGAAGGCCGTGCAATGGTCGATGCAACCCGAAAATATAAACGTGTATTTCAGACGGGCAGCATGCAGCGTTCTTCCTATAATTTTAGACAGGCAGCAGAACTGGTTATCAATGGTTATATCGGCAAAATAAAGGAAATCAATGTTTCTGTGGGCGAGCCTGTCAAACAATGTGACCTTCCCTCTATGCCAGCTCCCGATTATCTCGATTGGGATATGTGGGTAGGACCTTCACCATATCGGGGTTACAATCCGATATTAAGTCCACCTTTGGAGGACGATAAGTGGGCCTGGTGGCGTGGTTACCGTGATTTTGGCGGTGGTTACATCACGGATTGGGGAGCACATATGTTTGACATCGTGCAATGGGCCCTGGGCATGGATGAATCGGGCCCTGTTCAGTTTAATCCACCGAAGGAAGCCAATAGCAATAGCGGGCTCTCTTTTAGCTATGCTAATGGCGTTCGGGTAAACCATGTGCAATGGGGAGTACATAATGCGATCCAATTTATCGGTGAAAAAGGTAAGATTGAAGTAAGTCGGGAATTTATCCGCTCAAATCCAGAAAATTTAGCCAATCTTAAACTGACCTCTTCTGATCGTCGTCTCTATTACAGCGACAACCACTATCAGGATTGGGTTGACGCCATAAAAAAGAGAAGTAAACCAATTTGCGATGTTGAAATAGGTCACCGGACGAGCTCTGTGTGCAATGCAGTTAATATTGCGTATGAACTTCAGAAAGATTTAAAATGGAATCCACAGAAAGAACAGTTTGACAATGAGTATGCTAATCTCCTGCGCAGCCGCCCTTATCGCGGTGAATGGGATTTTAGAAAATTCTAGTAAAGAAAATGGGGATTAATTGTAAACAGGCTTAGCTTTTTTTGCTAAGCCTGTTAAGCACCCTATCGCAATGTTTTGATCAAATAGTGAGGAAAGATTCGTACCTGCTTCGTACCTTATTCGGATGCGATACAGATATTGTACAGTTCCTGAACAGATTCCGAACAGACCCTGACCAGGAATTATCTGGTAAACTTTAGGGCAATAGTCGTAGCGAGATTCTCCACATCCGAAGGTGGTACGAACACAATACGAATACGACCCGAAGACAGTATTAGCGCTATAGACACAAAACGCCATGTAAAACAAGTTTTTCTGCTAACGGAAAGCTGATGAAAGCGAGCATATTGAAGTGATCATTTACACGATTTGATCACTAGATCGCTTTTCTTATCGGGAGATAAAAAAAACATGGCCCGCTGATTTAAAACAAAGAGGACAAAAAGAAAATTTGCTATTCTGGATAGATAATTGCTTTATTTGTATCCAACAATTATTACATTCGAACAGTAAAGGGAATTTTGATATGTCGCAATTAACAATAGTAGATCTAGCCAAAAAATTAGGCTTGTCAAAATCGACCGTTTCCCGTGCATTTCGGGATAATGTGGATATAAATCCGGTGACGAAAGCCCGTATTTTGGCTATGGCCGAAGAAATCGGTTTTTCGCCGAATGTTTATGCGAGTAGCCTGAAAGCAAACAAAAGCCTGACCATTGCAATTATTATTCCCGAATTTGGCAATAAGTTTTTCTCCCAGGCGATCAAAGGCATTGAAGCTGTAGCGAGATCCAAGGGCTATCATACCTTGATTTACGTGACGGATCATCAGGTGCAAAATGAAGCCTCCATTGTGCGTTCACTGGCCAATGGAAGGGTGGATGGCGTGATCATCTCAGCCTCAGGTGAAGGTAAAGACCATTCGCATTTACAGCTTTTGGCTGAACGGGGAATACCAGTCATGTTTTTTGACCGTGCTTATGACGACTGGAAGGGGGGCTATATTACGGGTAATGACTTTGATTCGGCTTACCTGGCAACCAAACACCTGATCGATAATGCCTGTAAACGGATCGCTTATCTTGCGATCAATCCGAATGTCTCCATCGGTAAGGTGCGTAAAGATGGCTACGAAAAGGCGTTGCAGGAAGTGGGGATTCCGATTAGACCAGCGCTTATTTTAGATACGGTCAATGATGCCGATCAGAATATGAAAGATATTGCCGACTTGATCGAGCAGGAGAAACCCGATGCCATATTTGCCTCGGTAGAGCGCCTTGCTATTTCGAGTATACGAGTCGCCAAGCAGCTCGCAATTCGTATTCCTGAAGATCTTAAAATCATTTGTTTTTCTTGTCTGGATATCGCCGATCTGATTGACCCGGCACTGAGCGTAGTGAAACAACCAGCCTATGAAATGGGGCAATTAGTAACAAAATACCTATTGGATAAGATGGAAGACCCCGAAAATAGTAAGTTTGCTAATTCGGTTTATCTTGATTCCCAGCTTATTTTTCAAAAATCTAGCCTGAAATAAGAAAAAAAATATTTGTTTTTTGTAATCCCATTTTTTAGCTTTGATTACTTTCGGGAACATTCCCGAAAGTATTTAAATAATCAATTTGTATAAAAATATTGGATAGGGAAAATTGAAAAATCGCAACAGCGATTTCTTTTTACCTTGATTCCGGGAACGTTCCCAGTGTCAGAATCCAATCAAAGCTAATTATCGATGGGGAAGCATATCTCTCGTTTAATAGGGTATCTCTGGATGATTGTCCTATTATCATCATGTGCGAATAAGAAAGATATCGTGGATACCGAGCAGCCGCCTGTTACCGAACCGCAGGCAACTGGTCTGGTGAATCTTTCTGCCCCATTTATCTATTGGGATAAGGAAATTACGTTGCAATTTGATCTTTCAAAAGGGAATGCTGCTCTTAAAGGCAGTTCCGCTGATCTTTACCTGCATACGGGATTAGTACCGAAGGCCGGTGGAAATTGGCAGCAAGTAGTAACGGATTGGTCAAAGAATGAAAATGTCTATAAGTTAAAGCTTGTTTCAGCAGGTCTATATACATTTACATTCACGCCATCTAAATTCTTTAACCTGAGTAATGGGGATGAATTTGGTCAGATGGCACTTTTAGTGCGCAACGGAGATGGATCGCTGGTCCAGCGCAATCGAAATAACTCAGATTTATTCTTGCCTATTGTTGCAAGCAATGCGCAAGCGATTCGCTTTGTATCTCCTGTCATGCAACCCACAGACCCTATAGCAGCCGAAGATAAGTTTGTAGTTGGTCAGGCCCTGAAGCTTGAAGTTAGGGCAAGCCAGTCAGGAAAGATCAGTGTCTGGGACAATGGTTTATTGCTAGTGGAGTCCGCAAGTGCGGTATCGATAGAAAAATCAGTCAGCCTGCCAAGCAGCGGTCTGCATGAGCTCGAAGCTCGTCTTGAATCTGGAGGTAAAGTATATGTCAGTAAAGCACAGTTATTCGTGGAATCAAAACCGACAATTGCTGCGCTTCCGACAGGCATCAATCCGACTGGAACAACAATAAACAGGGAAAAAGGCGAAGTAAGCTTTGCGCTGACTGCCCCCTTAAAAAACAGTGTCTATCTCCTGGGCGATTTCAATGGCTATAAAGCATCGCCAGCTTATGCAATGAGCCAGACACCGGATGGTAAAACCTGGTGGGTCACCGTACCGCTGCTGGATTTCTCTAAAAAATATACTTATCAGTTTTTGGTGGACGGCCAATTGCATATCGCCGACCCTTATGCCGAGCTGATTCTCGATCCACAAAATGATGCGGTGCTCGGGCTGACAGCAGCGGCGGTGCCCGCTTATCCTGTTGCTGCACAGGGTATAGTCGGGGTATTGGATCTCCCAGCCAAGGGGTATTCATGGAAAACAACTTCGTTTACAAAACCTGTACAAGGTGATCTGGTCATTTATGAGCTCTTAGTCCGTGATTTTGTCAAACAGCATCAGTATACCACGTTAACAGATTCTTTGCCCTATTTAAAAAGGCTGGGAGTTAATGCAGTCGAGCTAATGCCTGTACAAGAATCGGAAGGGAATTCGACCTGGGGATATAATCCTTCTTTTCATCGTGCGCTGGATAAATATTATGGCTTGAAAAATGACTTGAAAGCCTATGTTGATGCCTGTCACGAGAATGGTATTGCCGTTATTTTGGATGTTGTTTTTAATCACGCATTCGGTCAGTCCCCGCTTGTGCAACTTTATTTTGAACAGGGGAATGTCGCTGGCAATAGTCCTTGGTTTAATACAGTTGCCAAGCATCCATTTAATGTTGGATTCGACTTTAATCATGAAAGCAGCTATACGCAGACTTTTGTTAAAGATGTGCTGACCTATTGGATGCAGGAATACAAAATTGATGGTTTCCGATTTGATCTATCCAAAGGTTTTACGCAGAAAAATTCAGGCACTTCTGAAAATGACCTGAGTGCCTGGAATGCTTATGATGCTTCCCGTGTGGCAATTTTAAAACAATACCAGCAGCATATCCGCAGCATCGATCCCTCGTGTTATATTATTCTCGAACATCTTGGCGGCGATCAGGAGGAGGCGGAACTTGCGCAATCGGGAATGTTGCTATGGAACAATATGAATGCGGTCTTCAACGAAGCGGCGATGGGGTGGAACGCAAATAATGGATCGGATCTCGGACGATTATTTGCCTCAAATCATGGGATGGCGAAACCTTCTTTTGTGTCTTATATGGAAAGCCACGATGAGCAGCGGCTGCTATTCAAATGCCTGAATTACGGGAATTCATCGGATAACTATAACATCAAAAATCTGAGCACGGCCTTGAAACGCATGGAACAGGCTGCTGTATTTTTATTGGCTTCGCCTGGACCAAAGATGATCTGGCAATTTGGTGAATATGGCTATGATGTGTCTATAGACGACAATGGACGGACAGGGGAAAAACCGCTTTTGTGGACTTATCTGCAGCAAGATGATCGCAAAAGACTCTTTAATACGTATGCCAAACTCACCCGTTTCAAAACCAAAAATAGCATTTTTCAAGATGGGAAAATTGTTGCCTCGGCAATGAAAGAAGCGATTAAATATTTTGTACTGGAAAAGGATGGACAACAAGTAGGGGTACTTGGGAATTTTGGGGTAGAAAGTGCTGAATTTACCTTGCCACAGGCATTACAGGGGATTTGGGTGGATAATTTTACGGGGAATGAGCTCAACTGGTCCAATCAGTCGAAACTGAACCTTTTGCCGGGACAGTACCAATTGATAAGCAAAACAAAACTAAATAAATAAACAGTTATTTTATGAACAAACAGCTACTACGTCCATTTTGGGCTCTGAACATGCTACTCGGTGTAAGTGCTTCGGCATTTGCCCAACAGGCTACGCTTCAAGGGCGGGTAATGGACCAGAATGGAAGTTCTTTGGTGGGTGCTACACTGCGCTTCGAGGAGCTTCAAAAATCACTGTCTACCAAGGCGAATGGGGATTTTAGCCTGGATAGACTACAAACGGGGAAATTACGGCTGAAAGTAAGTATGGTCGGATACGCTAGCTTGGATACGTTAATTCAGGTGAAAGATGGCCTCAATCCGTTAAATCTATACCTCAAATCCAATACAAGTGCATTGGAGGAAGTCGTTGTGATCGGTTATGGTACGCAAAAGAAAAGTGATCTTACCGGGTCGATCAGTACGGTGAGTTCCAAGGATTTTCAAAAAGGACAGATCTCTTCACCCGAGCAGCTCATTATGGGTAAAGTTCCCGGTGTGCAGATCACAACCAGTGGAGGGCAGCCGGGTGCAGGAAGCACAATCCGTATCCGTACAGGGGCTTCATTGAATGCCAGTAACGATCCATTGATCGTCGTAGATGGAATTCCCTTGGCTGGTGGCTCTGTATCAGGTGTAGCGAACCCATTAAGTTTAATTAACCCGAATGATATTGAAACATTCACCATCCTGAAAGATGCCAATGCAACGGCAATTTACGGTTCGCGCGCATCGAATGGTGTCATCTTAATCACGACAAAAAAAGGGAGCCGTTCAGGAACCCAAATCAACTTCTCTACACAGAACTCGCTGGCGACGGTAGCCAATAAAGTTAAGTTGCTCAGTGCAGATCAAATCCGCGATTATGTCAATACCAATGGTAGTGATGCGATGAAAAAACTGCTGGGAACTGCAAACACCGATTGGCAGGATGTGATCTATGGCAATGCATTTACAACGGACAATAATGTTAACATTGCTTCCAGAGCCGGAAATATGCCTTACCGTATTTCTGCAGGTTATATGAATCAGGACGGGGTGCTGAAAAATGATAACTTAAAACGGACTACTGCGGCATTGACCTTGACACCGAAATTTCTGGACAATCACCTTTCGCTGGATGTGAATGTGCGCGGTACCTGGTCGAAATCCAAATTTGCAACGCAAGACGCGATCGGAACAGCGATTCAATTTGATCCGACACAACCGGTCTTTGTCGAAGATAAAAATAGTTTTGGTGGGTATTATGAGTGGATCCAAGGGGGTAAACCTAATCCAAATGCGCCACGAAACCCACTGGCTTTGTTGGATCTGCGGAAAGACAATGGCGATGTATTTAGAAGTATTGGAAATGCGAAAGTGGACTATAGTTTTCATTTTCTTCCGGAACTGCATGCTAACCTAAATGTAGGTTATGATTTGGCCCGCTCAAAGGGAAATACATTCACCCCTGCGATAGCTGCCCGCAACTTCAATGAGGGCGGTGAAAGAACGCAGTATAAAACTGATATCAATAATAAAACCCTTGAGTTCTACCTCAAGTATGACAAGGAATTGCCTGCAATCAAAAGCAATATTGATGCGACGTTAGGTTACGGCTATTATAAAAATAGCAGTAAAGTCTACAACTTTAACCGTACAAATGCCGAAGGGGATAAAATACTCAATGAACCAACGAGAGCTTTTGATAAACCCGAAAATTTATTGATCTCCTATTATGGACGTCTAATTTATACTTACGACAATCGCTATGTGGTATCGGGAACATTACGGGCAGATGGTTCTTCCCGCTTTAGCCCTGATAATCGCTGGGGATATTTTCCTTCAGTGGGTTTTACCTGGCGGGCGAAAAATGAAGGATTTTTAAAAGAAATTGCGGCAGTATCGGAGCTGAAACTTCGTTTAAGTTATGGAAAAACCGGGCAGCAAGATGGTATAGCCAACTATTCTTATTTACCTAATTATACTATCAGTGGCAACGAGTCCATGTACCGTTTTGGAGATGAGTACTATTATTTAAATTCCCCTGTCGCCTACGATAAGGATATCCGCTGGGAAAACACGACAACCTACAATGCCGGCGTTGATTTTGGTTTTAGCAACAATCGCGTCTATGGTAGTGTGGATTATTATTCGAAAAAGACCAAAGACCTGCTCAGTACGATTCCTGTTCCTGTAGGCTCTAACTTTAGCAACTTCCTATTGACTAATGTCGGTAACATGGAAAACCAGGGGCTGGAGTTTAATGTACACCTTGTTCCGCTGAAAACGGATAATTCGACCTTGGATATAGGCTTTAACCTGACCTACAATAAAAGTAAAGTAACCAATCTGACGCAGAGTGATGATCCAAACTTTATTGTGGAGACAGGCGGAATCCGTGGTGGTACAGGTGGAAATATTCAGGCACATAAGGTTAATTTCATGCCAAATAGTTTCAATGTATTCCAGCAAGTGTACGATAGCCAGGGGCATCCTGTTGAAGGTGTCTATGTGGACCGTAATGGAGATGGAGTGATCAGCGATAACGACCGTTATTTGTACAAATCACCTTTACCTAAATATCTTTTGGGTTTCACAGCTGCCTATAGCTACAAGAAATGGTCGGCAACGACAGTGTTGCGTGCCAATCTGGGTAACTACGTCTACGATAACGTTTCCTCTAACCTGGGCAGCGGTGCGAATATCAATGATCAAGCAGTTTTGGTCATCAACAATGCTCCTGTAGATTTTTTCAATACCAATTTCTTGCTCAAACAGCTTAGAAGTGACTACTATATCAAGAACGCTTCATTCCTGAAGATGGATAATATCAACCTAAGCTACAATCTAGGGAAGTTTCTCCGGAATAGTAAGGCTTCCATGTCAATTTCTGCAACCGTCCAAAATGTATTTACAATCAGTAAGTATAAAGGCGTTGACCCGGAGATATCCAATGGTATAGACGACCGTTTTTATCCTCGGCCGCGGACCTATGTTTTGGGTGTAAATGTGAATTTTTAAATGAAATAACAATGAAAAGATTAAATAAATATATAGGTGTTTGCTTGCTGGCCATGGCTTTGAGCAGCTGCCATAAGGATTTGGATTTAAAACCGACAAATGATGTAACCGCGGATGTAGCTTATAAGGATTTTAAAGGCTACACCTCGTCCTTTGCAAGATTATATGGTTCATTGACCTTAACCAGTACATCGGGGCCGAATAACTCTGACCTAGGGGGCTTGGATGCAGGTACGTCTGATTTTTTGCGCCTTTTTTGGAATGCGCAGGAACTTACTACAGATGAGGCTGCATGTGCATGGCTCAATGACTCGGGAATTAGTGGGCTTGATTACCTGGATTTTGACGACAGCAACCCTATGCTGCGGGGCCTTTACACTCGTTGTGTCTATAGTGCCACTCTTGTCAATGAATTTTTAAGAGAAAGTACGGATGCCAAATTGGCTGAGCGTGGTATTTCTGATGCAGATAAAACAGAAATAGCCTATTATCGTGCGGAAGCAAGATTCTTACGTGCTTATAACTATTGGGTAC
Organism: Sphingobacterium sp.; assembly: GCA_031286695.1. Classification (GTDB taxonomy): domain Bacteria; phylum Bacteroidota; class Bacteroidia; order Sphingobacteriales; family Sphingobacteriaceae; genus Sphingobacterium. Next base: position 184,912 of record JAITTY010000010.1, read on the forward strand.
TGCTTGATTTGTTTGGAAATCCACCTTTCGTAACCGAGGAAACTCCTGTAGGCAAAATATCGCCACCGCAGATTAAAAGACCCGAGCTTTTCGCTTATGTAGAGAAAGAGTTGTTGGAGGTTGCAGGTCAGCTAAAAGGGGCCAGACAGAATGTATATGGTCGTGTGGACCAAGTCGCGGCATGGGGACTTCTGGCCAGATTATACCTCAATGCTGAAGTCTATCTAGGTGCTGGAAATAAAAAATATAGTGAAGCCATTACGTATTCGGAAAAGGTATTGAACTCGGGCTATAGCCTGGGGACAAATTACAGGGAGCTTTTCTATGCAGATAATGATGTGAACAATCCGGAATTTATTTTCTATCTGCCTTACGATGGAACCAAAACACAGAGCAAGGGCGGTACAACTTACCTGATCAATGCGGCGATCGATGCAACAATGGATCCAACATCTTTCGGTGTACCCGGTGGCGGTTGGGCAGGAAATAGGACCCGCGATAATATAGCAACGATTTTTGGTGATTATTCCGGGGCCACAGACAAACGGGCAATGTTTCACTTAAATGCAAGTGTTAAAATTGAAGATATCGCTGTTTACAAGCAGGGATTGGCAGTTACTAAATTCCGCAACGTGAATAAGGACGGTAAGACTGCTCCTCCGGCGGCTGAAGGGTTCGTTGCTTCTGTAGACTTTCCGTTGATTCGTTTGGCAGAAATGAATTTGATTTACGCTGAAGCTACCTTGCGGGGCGGTTCTGGCGGCAATCTGGCAAAAGCATTGGACTACGTCAATAAACTGCGTGTACGCGCCTACGGCAACAACAGCGGAAACTTAACAAATCTTTCTTTGGATGATGTTCTCAATGAGCGTGTGAAAGAACTATACTGGGAAGGATTTAGACGTTCGGATCTAATCCGTTACGGCAAATTTACAGGCGATAATTACCTCTGGCCTTTTAAAGGTGGTGTGCTTGCTGGTCAGGCAGTTGCAGGGTATAGAACGTTGTTTCCGCTTCCAGCTTCAGACATTATCGCGAATTCCAATCTTGTACAGAATCCAGGTTATAATTAATCGTAATCGAAAAAGAGAACTTATTAAACAGATGAAAATACTACACTATATCGGAATGATCCTGACCTTGTTTGTGGTCTTCCAGAGCTGTAAAAAAGATGAAACTCAGGCGCGTCTGTCTACGGAGGATGCGGTAAAAGCAGCTGTATTAACCCTAGATAAAACCAGCCTAACCCTGTCAAAAGAAAACGCAGGTGATACGGTGCTGCACCTTTCGCTGGTGCCAGCAGATTTTGGGTTTCAGGCAGCGGTAACCAATGTGCTCCAATTTGGGCTCAAAGGGGACAATTTTAAAACAGTAAAGGAAGTGGTCGTTCCAAGCGGACGTACGGCAATAGGCTTTACGGGTTATGAATTGAACGGTTACCTACTTGCGCTGGGAGTTCCAACAGGCGAGGCATCTGAGTTTGACATTCGCCTAAAGTCGAGTATCAATGCGAAAATTGCGGCTGTATATTCGGTTCTGTCAGGTCTTAAAGCAAGCCCTTATGCGTCGACGAGCTATTTGTATGCCATAGGAGCCTATGAAGATTGGGTTGAAGCTAATGCCGAATCGTTGATCTCGCCAACGAGCAATGGAATCTATACAGGAATAATCAATTTTCCGGAAGGAAAATTAACATTTAAACTGACCCCTGAACGGAATTGGAGCAATTCGTATGGAGAGACCGAGCCAGGTAAAATAGTTTATAATGGAGGTCAGGACATCAAAGCACCTCGCGCTGGTAGTCTGGAGTTGGAAGTTAACACAACAGCCAATACCATCTCTTACAAAGACCATAGTTGGGGCATTATTGGCAGTGCGACACCGAAGGGCTGGGATAGCGATACGGATATGAAATTTGATAATACCAATCAGGTATGGAAGCTGACTGTTAGTTTGACAGCAGGGGAAATAAAATTCCGTAAAAATCACGATTGGGGAACCAATTTTGGCGGTGCTAATGGAAGTTTGTTGGCTGGCGGTGCCAATATAGCTGTAGCGCTTGCAGGGACTTATGATATTGTTCTGGATCTCAATGCAAATACCTATACACTGACAAAGAAATAAGAAGGAATGATGTTACAAAGAAGTAAAAAGATGACCACAGCATTAGTGGCGCTAACTGTGCTTGGATGGAGCCCCTTATTGGGGCAATCCATTCAACGCGTAGAACCCTTAAACTGGTGGGTAGGAATGGAAAATCCGACCTTGCAGCTCGTCGTCTATGGACCTCAGATCGGAAAAAGCGAGGTACAGGTAGAGGATAAAGGAATCGAACTTGTCAAAGTCAATCGTGTAGAAAATCCCAACTATCTGTTTTTGGATGTAAAGGTTGCCGCTTCGGCCAAACCGGGCTGGTCAACATTTACTTTTAGTCAGGGAAAGAAAAAACTAACTTACCGCTACGAGTTAAAACAAAGAGACCAAAAAATAAAAGCGCAAGGTGTGAGCAGCGCAGATCTGATTTATCTTATTATGCCGGACCGTTTTGCCAATGGAAATAAGTCAAATGATCAGGTAAAGGGTATGCTGGATATGAGCTTAAACCGCGATTCCATGTACTTGCGCCATGGTGGCGATCTGGAGGGTATTATCGGAAAGCTCGATTATCTGCAGGATCTTGGCGTAACATCACTGTGGTTGACACCTGTATTGACCAACGACATGCCACAGGCTTCCTATCATGGCTATGCCAATACAGAAACATATCATATCGACCCTCGCTTTGGCAGCAACGATATGTATGTACAATTGGGTGAGCAGTTGCATAAGCGCCAGATGAAACTGATTTTTGACGTGGTACCCAATCATATTGGTAGCTATCATTGGACTGTGAAAGACAAACCGATGGCTGATTGGCTCAATGAATGGCCTACGTATACCCAAACCTCCTATAAAGATCAGACGGTTTTTGACCCTTATGCCTCAGCAGATGATAAGAAGAAAATGGTCAAAGGCTGGTTTGTGCCCACTATGCCTGATATGAACGAACAAAATCCATATGTTCAAAACTACCTGACCCAGAGTCATATCTGGTGGATAGAAACAGCTGCAATCGATGGTTTCCGGATTGACACCTATCCCTATAATGATCTTGATTTTATGGCAAAATGGACCGATCGTATTCAGCAGGAGTATCCAAAGTTCACCTTTTTTGGCGAAACATGGGTACACGGGGTTGCCAATCAGGCCTATTTTCTGGGCGGTAAACGGGTTGGTCAGGACGTGGATTCCAAGCTGATGGGCGTAACAGACTTTCAGCTTAATTATGCAATAGGTGATGCACTTAACCAAAAGACGGAATGGACCGCTGGAGTCAATAAATTGTATTCGACCTTGGCTTCGGATTATCAATACCCACATCCCGAACGAAATGTACTTTTCTTGGATAACCACGATAAAGACCGTTTTTTTTCCGTTGTAGGTGAAAATATGCGGAAATATAAATCCGCGATGGCTTGGTTAATGACAACTCGCGGTATTCCTCAGCTCTACTACGGGGCTGAAATTTTGATGAAAAATTTCTCGAATCCAGATGGTTTGCTAAGGGAAGATTTCCAGGGAGGCTTTGCAGGAGATAAACTAAATAAGTTTAATGCGGCCGGAAGGACAAAGAGCGAACAGGAGATGTGGACCTTCGTTCAGACACTCGCCAATTATCGTAAACAGCACGCTGTATTGCAGACGGGAAAAACAATGCAGTATGTGCCCGAGGATGGTGTTTATGTCTATTTCCGCTACAACGAACAGCAGACAATCATGGTTGTCATGAATTGCAATGACGCAACTAAGGAGCTTAAGCTCGACCGTTTTAAAGAGCGAAATAACCAGGTGAAGTCCTATTTTGATATTATCCAAAAACAAGAGACCATGCCAGCTGACAATATCTTGAAGTTGGAAGCGTATGAGACGAAGGTTCTGGAGCTGAAGTTCTAACATAAATTAAATTTTTATAGCATTCATTTTTCAATGATTAATTATAATACTGTAAGAGCCGTCCTATTTGATCTGGACGGTGTGCTGGTGGATACCGCGATTTATCATTTTCAAGCTTGGCGTAGGTTAGCGGCTGAACTGGGCTATTCGTTTTCTATTGTCGATAATGAACAGCTGAAAGGTGTAAGCCGTGTTGAATCCCTGGAGCTAATTTTAAACTGGGCAGGATTGGAAAAATCCGAAACAGAGAAAGCCGTTTTGCTCACCAAAAAGAATCAATGGTACTTGGAATTGATCGAGCAGCTCAGTCCTGAACACCTGCTCGCAGGCAGTTTGGATCTATTAAAAAAACTGCGGGAAAAGGGTATTCGGATAGCACTTGGTTCGGCTAGTAAGAATGCTTTGGGCATTCTTGAAAAAACAGGAATTGTTGATTATTTCGACGCGTTGATTGACGGAAATGCTGTACAGCTTTCTAAACCCAATCCTGAAGTTTTCCTGAAGGGGGCTGAGGTTTTGGGAATCGAGCCGGCATGCTGTCTGGTGCTGGAAGATGCCCAGGCTGGAATAGATGCGGCAAGGGCAGCAGGTATGCAAGTAATAGGAGTCGGACAGGCCGAACATCTTAACGGAGCCGATTTAGTGGTGCCCGATTTAGGCACCTTAGTCGATAAATTTTAAATTTTAGGAGCAATTCAAGTGATGGAAGCAAGGCGTAGATCATATTGGCAAAGAAGACCAGTATGATTGAAGTGGAGTGCCCGTCGCGCATTGAAAAAAATAAAAAGATGAAAACATATATCAAACATAACCCTTGGCAAATTATCGAAGACACCTTTCGTCCCGAGTATAATGAATTTTCGGAAAGTATCTTCGCTATTGGTAATGGTCGGATGGGGCAAAGGGCTAATTTTGAGGAAGAGTTTAGCGGAAAATCGTTACAAGGGTCGTACCTAGCCGGTATTTATTATCCGGATAAAACACGCGTAGGCTGGTGGAAAAATGGTTATCCTGAATATTTCGCCAAGGTCATCAATTCCGTTGATTGGATAGGGCTACATATTCTTGTCAATGGTCAACCGCTTGATCTGGCGAAAGTGACTGTTAAATCCTTTGAACGCCGTCTGGATATGCAAAATGGAATTTTATACCGAAGTTTTATCGCGGAGATGCCTGATGGGGTACAGCTTAAGGTAGAAGCAAGCAGGATGTATCATCTTTTTGCTTCTGAAACGGCTTCATTGCAATACAAGATCGAGGCACTTTCGGGCCGAATAGCACTAGAAATAAGATCACATCTAAATGCAGAAGTTGTTAACCGCGATAGCAACTATGATGAACAATTCTGGGAAAGCACAGCGCAAGGTCAGGAGGACGATCACATTTTTGTGACCGCGCGTACCAAGAAGACAGGTTTCGAGGTTTATGCGATGCTGGAAAACATACTGAGTTCTTCCGATGGTCACGTGGAAATACAGGATACGAGGACAAGCCCTGGTTATATGGCGGAGGTTTTTACAGTGGATCTCGCCGAATCTAAAATGTGTTGTTTTGAGAAGCGCGTAGCTATTGTGACCTCGCAAAATCACGCTGTATCCCAGTTAAGAGATGTTGCTTTAGCTAATCTAGATCAGCTAAAGGCGATGAGTTATGAACAGCTTAAAGAGAAGCAGGCTACAGCATGGCAGCAGATCTGGGCAGAAAGTGACATCGAAATCAGTGGGGATGTGGCTGCGCAGCAAGCCATACGTTATAATATTTTTCAGCTCAACCAGACCTATACCGGCGAAGATGAGCGACTCAATATTGGGCCTAAAGGTTTTACAGGTGAAAAATATGGTGGCGTTACCTATTGGGATACCGAAGCCTATTGTATTCCATTTTACCTCGCAACACAGTCACCAAAGATTGCCCGTAATTTATTGATTTATCGTCATCAGCAGTTGGACAAGGCGATCGAAAATGCCGCAAAACTTGGCTTTACCAATGGAGCTGCACTTTATCCAATGGTGACGATCAATGGGGAGGAATGTCATAATGAATGGGAGATTACTTTTGAGGAAATTCATCGCAATGGAGCCATTGCATTTGCGATCTATAACTATGTCCGTTATACGGGAGACCAAGATTACATCTGGTCACATGGTTTGGATGTCCTGGTGGCAATAAGCCGATTCTGGGCACAACGTGTCAATTGGAGCTCCGAACGTGAGCAATACGTGATGTTGGGCGTGACGGGACCAAATGAGTATGAAAACAATGTTAACAATAATTGGTATACCAATCGTATTGCATCCTGGTGCCTAGAATATACCTTGCACTGTCTGGAAAAACTGGGGCAGCTAAATTCTGGTCACCTGATGTCTTTAAAAGACAAATTGACAATCCGGACAGAAGAGCTGCAAAAATGGCAACATATTATCGATAAGATGTATTATCCTTTTGATGCGCAGCGCAATGTATTTTTGCAGCAAGATGGTTTCCTGGACAAAGAGTTAATTCCTGTCGCGCAACTTGACCCGGCTCAACGTCCGATCAACCAGCATTGGAGCTGGGATAGAATTTTACGTTCGTGTTACATCAAACAAGCGGATGTATTGCAGGGTTTTTATTTTCTCGAAGAACAGTTTGAGCTTGAGGCTTTAAGGCGTCATTATGAATTCTATGAGCCATTGACGGTACACGAAAGCTCACTTTCACCTTGCGTGCATGCGATATTGGCGGCCAAGCTTGATAAACCTGAAAAGGCCTATGAATTCTATTTGCGGACCGCACGTTTGGATCTAGATGATTATAACAACGATACCGAAGATGGCTTGCACATTACTTCCATGGCCGGTACATGGATGACCATTGTAGAAGGCTTTGCGGGCATGCGGATTAAAGACGAAAAGCTCTATTTGAACCCCATGTTACCTAAAGAATGGGCGGAATACAAATTCCGTGTATTATTTCGTGGTGCGACCTTATTAATTGCGGTACAGGCCGATGGCTTTATGATCGAAAATGACAGTGATATTGCAGCCCATATCCAGACAGAGACGGAAGCTTTCATTTTGGCTGGACAAAGCAAAAAGCAGGTGTTACAGGTTCGATAAATTCCTGTTTTCAGCAGCGAAAGAACCTGTCTAATGCTGCTGAAAATAGGAATTAAGTGATAATTAAATTGTATTTTGTCTTAAATTTTGATAGCCTATTATGGGAAATAAACCTGAATTAAGCATTAGCCAGGTCATCAATATGAGTTTTGGATTTCTGGGGATACAAATGGGTTTTGCTTTGCAAAATGGTAACGCCTCCCGTATTCTCCAGACATTTGGTGCTGATGTAGAGCACCTCTCGCTTTTCTGGCTTGCTGCTCCGATTACGGGGATGATTGTGCAGCCAATTATAGGTCATTATAGCGATCGGACCTGGAATAGACTGGGGCGGCGGCGACCTTATATTTTGGTAGGGGCACTGTTGACTACCCTGACTTTATTTTTAATGCCCAATGCGGCATTATTAACAACATTATTGGCGCCACTTTGGATCGGTGCAGGTTTATTGATGTTTATGGATGCCTCTATCAATGTGACGATGGAGCCCTTTCGGGCGTTGATTGGTGATAATCTGCCGAGCAGCCAGCGGAGTCTGGGCTTCTCGGTACAGACCTTTTTAATCGGGATTGGCGCTGTCCTTGGCTCGCTACTTCCCTTTATGTTGACGAAGTATTTTCATGTAGCAGGGACTTCTGAAGCCGGGCAAGTACCGAGTAACGTTATCTACTCCTTTTATGTAGGCGGTTTTGTCCTGCTTCTAACGGTGCTATGGTCTGTGTTCAAAACAAAAGAGTACTCAGCAACAGAGCTTCAGACTTTTTCGGATGCTGTTGCTATTGAACAGGATGCGGCCCACAAGTTTGGCTTGCGTTCTATCTTTAGCGATATCGGTAAGATGCCCTTGATCATGCGCAAATTGGGCTGGGTCCAGTTTTTCTCCTGGTTTGCCCTTTTTATGATGTGGGTGTATACAACTCCTGCTATTGCTGATTCGGTTTTTTACCTGCGGGAAGGAAATCGGCAGGATCTCTATATGGAGGCTGCCAATTGGGTGGGGGTGCTTTTTGGAATCTATAACGGGGTTTCGGCCCTTTATGCCCTGTTTATCCCGAGAATAGCCAAACGTTTTGGACGTGGTAAAACCCATGCGCTTGGGCTTACCATTGGAGGACTCTCCTTAATTTCTTTATTCTTGATCAAAGATGCCAATCTACTGATTCTTCCTATGATCGGTATTGGTATCGCTTGGGGAAGCATTTTGGCAATGCCTTATGCAATTTTGAGCGATCATTTGCCTACGGGTAAAATGGGGGTTTATATGGGGCTTTTTAATTTCTTTATTACTTTGCCCCAGATTGTCTGTGGCTTTTTTGGAGGTATGATTATTAAGTATTTTTTCCATAGCCAATCCATTTATGGTTTGTTGTTGGCAGGGGTATTTATGTTGCTGGCAGCATTCTTTGTTCCAAAGAGTAAACATTAAGCTCATGCCATTATCGTAGACGTAGGCTAAACCCTCTACGTCTACGATTTTTTTACTTCGCTAGAGTCTTTCAATTGAATTTTCTTGGCTCCTTGTGTTTATCCCCGATTCTTTCTTTACCTAGGGGTGATTTCTTTCTTTATCAAGTGTTTATGTTTCTTTCTGCATCTCGGGAACAGTTTTTACGCCATTGGAATAATCTTCTTTCTGGTACTAAAACTGGTGTTCATCACTTGCTGTTTTCAAGAATATAGCTGCTTGGCGACATACCATAGTGTTTATGAAAGTCTCTTGAAAAATTGGATTGTACAGTATAACCGACCATAGTTGATACCTGGGTGATGTTATATTCTTTTTGGGTGAGTAGTTCTGCCGCCTTTTTCAATCGTGAAATATTGATCAATTCATTGGGCGTGAGGTCGGAGAGTCCTTTGATTTTACGGTAAAGGGTCGGACGGCTCATATGCATTAATTTGGCCAGTTCATCAACATTAAGGTCTATCGCTGAAATATTCTCATAAATAACCTTATTGAGCTGGCTGATAAAATCTTTGTCAGGCGCCGAAACGTTTATATCTATTAAGTTGGAGCTGGGAGAATTGGTGAAGTAATTCTTGATAATTTTTCGATTCTTGAGAATATTGCGTATTTGTACCATGAGGAATTCAAGCGAAAAAGGTTTTTCGATATAGGCGTCGGCACCATTTTTTAATCCTTGAATTTTTGAATCCAATGCATTTTTTGCTGTCAGAAAGATCACGGGAATATGACTATACAGAATATCTGTTTTGATGCGTTTGCATAAAGCCAGGCCATCCATAATAGGCATCATAATATCTGTTAGCACAAGTTGTACATTCTCTTGGTCTAATATTTCGAGCGCCTCGGCACCGTTGCTAGCGCGTAGGATCGTGTAGCTGGTTTTTAATTCTTTATTGAGATAGGCCAGTATTTCTTTATTATCCTCAACGAGCAGAATCACTGGTTTTTCTTCCTCGTGATCATCGGATTTATCATTTAATACATGATCGTCATTATCTTCCTGAAAAGATTTGATGTCCAGGGATTGTTCTTGAAAAATTGGGACGGATAGGAGGAATATATTGCGGTTTTCCTCCAGATGAACAAGGGATAAGGTTCCTTGGTGCAATTCGACCAAGGAGCGGGATAGGGGAAGGCCTATGCCCGTCCCCGTATCTTTATCGGATTCATTTAAGCGATAAAATGGTTCAAATATTTTTTCTCTTTTCTCAAAGGGAATGAGCTCACCATCATTCTTAAACTCGATATTGAACATAATATCATCGCTATTAAAAGGGAGGAGTTTGACATTGACTTCTTGATCCGCATATTTGATAGCGTTGTGAATCAGGTTGGTAAAGATTTTTCGAAGGGCTTCCTCATCCACATAAGCCGTGAGACTGATACGCGGGAGACTGAGGTCATAGTGCAGCTGTTTATCTTTTGCAAGATAATTTAAATCGTGAAATACTTCGGATAGGAGGGCATTAATATCCGTTTTCGTAAAAATAAGGCTCATATTGTTGGTTTCTGCTTTTCTAAAATCCAGTAATTGGTTGGTGAGGCGAATTAATCGTGCCGTGTTTTTTTCAATCAGAGCAAGGTCTTTGGCTGTGTCGCGATCGGTAAATTTATGGTTATTTATTATTTTCTCAAGGGGCATTTTGATCAAGGTGAGTGGCGTACGAATTTCGTGGGCCAGGTTGGTGAAGAACTCCAGCTTGAGGTTATATATTTCCTGTTCTTTTTTTCGTTCATAACTATCCATCTTTTGGGCATTGTTGGCCTTTATAAGGAGGAAGTAATACCGTAATACGAGCAGTGCAATGGTACCGAAGCTCAAGAAATAAAGTAAGTATGCCCAACCTGATTGCCACCAGGGTGGCGAAACGATGATGAGCAGTTTTTTTTCATTCGGATTCCAGACACTGTTGTTATTTGCACCTCTGAACTTAAACGTATACGTACCTGGTGGAAGTTTATTGTAATATATTTTTTGATTGCCCGTAATATCGGTCCAGTCTTTATCGTAACCTTCCATGATGTAACGATAAGGATTGCTCTTTGGGGAAACAAAGCTCAAGGCGGCGATATGGAAGCTAATATTGGAATTGTCGTAGGTCAGTTGGATCTCTTCTGATAGGGAAATGGATTCTTTCAGTATGCCATTTTCACGAACGGGTACGCTCACATTGTTAATCTGAATGCCGCTGATGAATATCGGTGGAATAAAGCTGTTCTTAATGGATTTTGTGGGGTTGAAGCTAACCATTCCTTTAATCGTCCCGAAATATAAAGTCCCGTCGCTATCTTTAAAAGCCGAATTATAATTAAACTGATCTGCAGGAAGCCCGTCTCTCGATGTATAGATGACCCTACGCGGGACCCCCTCATCCAGTCGGACCAGTCCACCACCGGTAGATATCCAAATGCTCCTGTTGTCGTCTTCTAGGACCTTGAATACCTGATTGGAAGGTAAACCGGATTCGGTCAGATAATTGGTGAAGCGCCCATCACGACGGTATTTTGAGAGGCCGCTTTCGGTACAAAACCACAAGTTATTTTTGCTGTCTTCAAATAGACCGTTGACGTAATTATTGATGAGTGTATTTTGTTTACCTTGTTCGGATAACAGATGCTGAATTTCTCCCGAACTGCGGTTATATTGGTAGACCCCACTACCGTAGGTGTTGACCCAAAGTATACCATATTCATCTTCATAAATGCCTTGTATCCATGCGGTAATAGGAAGGAGGTCAAAACTGTCGCTATTTTTGTTGTAGCAGTATAGTGCGCGGTCTGTCCCGACAAACATGCTGTTGTCTTTAGACTTATAGAGGCATACGGCAAAGCTGCTTTGTAAGGGGCCTTTGCCGATACGGTCATAGTGTTTTTTTAGTTTTCCGGTTTTTACGTCGAGAATGTCTAGTCCATGTGTTGTGGAGCCTACCCAAAGATCGTCGCCGATTGTTGCCAGGCCATGAACATTGTTATGCGCTATACTTCCCTTTTTTCCATTGGCAAGGAAATGCTGAATCTGTTGTGTTTGAGCATCTATTTTGTTGAGGCCGCCATCTTCTGTTCCTATCCAAAAATTTCCATAGCGATCTTTTTTGATATCGTGTACAATATTGCCTGATAGGGCCGATTTTCCGAATCCCGATAGATACTTTTTGAAATTGTCGAATTGGTTGCTGTATTGGTTAAAGCCACCGAAAAATGTTCCAAACCAAATGTTGTCTTCACGGTCCCGATAGAAATTCAGGACAGCATTGTCAGATATGGCAAATGGATTGAGCAGATCTTTTTTGATGTGCTGGCTCTGACCTGTGTGAATATCATAGGTATATATTCCCGTTTCTGTTCCAATCCAGTATACCGACTCCGTCTGTTGAATAATACAGTTTGCCTGGATGACTTTATTGAGGTAATGACTTGCAAATAGATTTTTTAACCGGCCGTTTTTGAAATCAAACAAATAGGCCGAATTGATTGTCCCGACCATCAACAGGGAATCATTGATAGCGTAAACGGTTTTGGTATTTGCCAATGCTTTTCGATCGATCTTTTTAAGGTCAACTTCAATAAATTTACTCGTATTAACCTGATACCGTTGAATGGTACTGTTATTGTCCGTTGTCCACAACCCACCTTTTTTGCTACTGGTAATCGCTACAATGGTATTTTTGTTCTGATCAAATGGAATTATTTCTGTTGTATAAGAATTATAGCGATAAAGTTTTCCGTTCGAAAGCAGCCAGATAAAACCGGCGTATTCGTGTATGGCATTTACTTCACCGATTGGTACGCCCTTGAATGGTGTAAAATTTTCTTTGATGGGATCGTAACAGTAGGTACCGCGTGTGGTTCCCACCCATAGAACTCCTTTGCTGTCTGTGAGGATACTTAAAATGGAAGAACTTCCGATACTTGTGGAGTCTGAAGCATTGTGCCTAAATATCTTAAATTGATTGCCGTCAAAGCGATTGAGACCATTCCTTGTCCCTAGCCATAGAAAACCCTGAACATCCTGTGTAATACATTTTACCGTGCTATTGGAGAGCCCATCGTGGGTTTGATAATTTTTAAAATAGATCGATTGTGCCTGCAGCACAATCGATGTGAGCACTAAGTAAATTAGGACTATGGTGGTTACTCTTTTCAAAACGTATTAAGTTGAGTTAAAAATAATCAATAAAAAGATAAAAAAGAGTTTTACTGATACGCTGTGATATAAAATTGAGACGCTGTGATTGGGTTTGCCGCAAGTATTTGCTGATTTTTATAGAACAATAATAACCAAATGTAAACGTATGTTTCGTCCTAAAATTATGACCGGAAAGTCCTGTGTCTTTGTTTTTCAGTTTGTTAGAGTTCTATATTCTTCTGCGAGGTCGCATCTTCGTACTGTTTTGTTGCCGCATTTAGTCTTCAGGAGCGATAATATCAAGAACTGTGCTATTGAAATTGTTACGGCTGATTATACTCATTTCAGATAAGAACTGAGTATGATAAAATACCATTAAAAATCACTTAGTATTATTTGTGCATCCCGGATGTACAACATAAAAATCAATTAAACCACCAATCAAAAAGCGTATGAAAAATAAACTACTTGCACAATGCGTAATGACGCTCACCTGTATGCTCGTATCTTTTATTGCAGTTGCCCAGACGAAGGTATTGAAGGGGAAGGTCGTGGATGAGAGTCAGGGTCCACTGGCGGGTGCTACAATCAAAGTAAAAGGCGGTACCGCGGCAACAACCAGCGATATTGAGGGGGCTTTTACATTTACGATACCCAATGATGCAAAAACATTGGAAGTGTCTTTTATAGGCTATTCATTAAAGGAAGTGCCTATTGTGGGCAATGATATGACGATATCGTTAGAGCCGAGTGCTGGTCAAGGCCTGGATGAAGTCGTTGTTATCGGTTATGGAACGGCGCGAAAAAAGGATCTAACAGGATCTATGGTCACTATTGGAGCGAAGAACTTCAATAAGGGGATCATGACGAGTCCCGATCAATTAATACAAGGAAAGACACCAGGGGTTATGGTGATTAATAATACGGGGCAACCTGGCGGATCAACCACAGTACGCATCCGGGGAAACTCATCGATCCGGGCCAGTAACAACCCGTTATTTGTGCTGGATGGTGTGCCTATGTCGGGTAATTCGCCTCTGCCTGAAGGAAGAGGAGGCTTTTCTTCCGACAGAGGAAATCCTTTGACTTACTTGAATCCGGGTGACATTGCTAGTATGGACATTCTTAAAGATGCATCGGCTACGGCAATCTATGGCTCACGTGGGGCAAATGGCGTTGTCATTATTTCGACGAAAAGAGGTAAAGTAGGACAGCCCGAGGTTTCTGTAGGAGCCTCAGCAGGAGTTTCGACCATGCGGGAATATCCTGATGTGTTAGATGCTGCTCGATTTAGAGAAGCGTTGAAATATTATACGCCATCTGAAGTCGCAAATGCTGATTTCGGTGGCAATGAGGATGCTTTTAAAGCGATCACAAGAAAAGCGATCACGCAAAATTACTATGCTGATGTAGCTGGCGGAACCGAGTATGGTAAGTATCGCCTTTCAGGTGGATATTTAAACCAAAACGGTATTATTCGTGGATCACAGCTGAAGAAATACACAGCCAATTTTAACGGGAATTTCCGTTTTCTGGAAAACAAACGATTGGGATTGGATTTTGCAGTCTTTTTGACGCAAATGGATAATAAATACGCGCCGATCAATGCGATGGTAGGTTCGGAAGGAAATGTGATTTCCCAAGCGTTACAATGGAATCCGACACGACCGTTACGGGACGATCAAGGCAATTTAACCTTTGTCAGTTCAACTACGCGAAACCCTTTGACAAGTATTGACGCCTTTAAAGATTTGGCGACAACAAATACCATGGTAATCAACTTGGCGCCATACTATAAAATTACAGACGATTTGGAATATCGTTTTATCTATAGTGCAATGCGACAAACTGGAAACCGTGAGGGTATGTACCGTGCAGGGCTTATTGATCCTTCAGCCGTGAACAATGAGCAGGCCTTTATTTCCAATAACGGAGAAACTAACTTGCAAATGACGCATATGCTCTCTTACAATAAACAAATCAATTCAGATTGGAGTGTCAATGCGGTAGCAGGTTACGAGTATTTGGATTATAACTACAACAACAACATTTCCTTTGGCGGTGGATTTCGTTACATGGGACTAGATTATTTTGACTATCTACAATATACACCTGTTTCCACGCGTGAAATATCGTCGTATAGAAGCCCAACCAACCAATTGCAATCACTTTTCTTGCGTGGCGGATTCAATTACTTAGATCGCTACTTATTGACTGCAACAGTAAGAAGGGACGGCTCAACGAAATTTGGTTCAAACAATAAATACGCCATGTTCCCTTCATTGGCCGTAGCCTGGAATGTGAATCAGGAAGAGTTTTTGAAATCTTCCGGTATTTTTGATCAGTTGAAAGTAAGAGTAGGCTGGGGAAAAACAGGTAACCAAGAATTTCCATCTGGAGCATCGTTAAATAGACTGGTTTTTGGTAACCAAAGTGTAAGCCAGGCAAACTATGGTAATCCTGATTTGAAATGGGAGACTTCGACCACGATCAATGCAGGTATTGATTTTGGAATTTGGGGTAACCGTCTGTATGGATCCATTGATTATTTTAATAAAAAGACCACAGATGCACTATTTGAGCAAACTCTTGCACAGCCAGCTCCAGCAGGGCGTATCTGGGTGAATTTGGATGGCGAGATTGTCAATAAAGGGGTAGAGGTCGCGTTGACAGGTACAATTATTAAAAATGACAATTGGACTTGGGATTTGACAGGTAATGCAACTTTCCTGAAAAACAGTGTAAGTGGTCTAGTGGGCTATTACGAAACAGGGGCATTGCGTGGACAAGGTTTTTCAGGTGTATTGGGACAACGTATGGTAAATGGGCAACCATTGAATGTTTGGTACCTGGCCGATTACCAAAGTATTGATCCGCAGACAGGCATGAGCATGTATCGCGGACAGGATGGTAGTATCAGTACGGCCAATGACCCTGCAATTAATAAATTCTATATGCACAGTCCAAATCCGACAACTTTATTGGGTATTTCTACCAACGTAAATTACAAACAGTTTTCTTTGGCTGCCAATATGAATGGTGCTTTTGGACATTATCTATTCAATAATACGGCAGCGACGACTTTAGGATTGAGTAATCTATCATCACGTAATATCGGTTCAGCATTCTTTAATACAGCTGTAAAAGAGTCTACTTCCAATTCGGCTGCGCCTTCGACGCGATTCCTTGAAAAAGGTGATTATCTAAAAATGGCCAATCTTACTTTAAGCTATCGTGTTGGAAATGTAGGTAGAACACTTAAGAATTTAAATGTATCCCTTACTGGACAGAATCTTTTCATCATCACGAAGTATACAGGATTTGATCCTGAGGTGAATACAGATGGTGCAACAAATGGTATTCCTTCGTTGGGTATCGAATATTTACCATATCCACCGGCAAGAAATATCCTATTGGGGGTTAACTTCTCACTTTAAGCGTATACTGTAGATCATTAGATAATAAAAAGAGGAGAGCATCAAGATGGATTTAAACGTATTAGTGAATGAATAAATCTGATCGCCTCATTACGAATGAAACACCAAAGGCAGTATGAATGCCTTACAGTCAAAATGGATGAATAAATAATCAAATTTAGACGGATGAAAAAGATGAAATTAAGAACTTTATTATATATCGGAATAATTGGCTCCATTGTAACAAGTACATTTTCTTGTACTAAACTAAAGGAGGAATTTAAAGGAGAATTAGAGGAGGGGACATCCAATGTGGATCCTGGAAGCTTGTTGATCACAGCTTATAATTCACTGAATACCCCTTATCAGCAGGAACAGCGCTGGGTGATGCAGGAAATATCAACGGACGCAGCCATGGCCCCTACACGGGGTGGCGACTGGGATGATAATGGTATGCATCGTGCGATCCATTTACATACCTGGAATGCAGATAATGGCTACATGAACAATACTTTTGTCAGTTTGGGTACAGCCATCTATAATGCGGGCAATGTGTTGCGGTATAATCCGAGTGCGCAACAGGGAGCTGAAGCGAAGTTTATTCGTGCGTTGGTCATGTTTGATATGTTGGATCTCTATGGCGTAGTACCCGTCCGGGAAGGAGCCTCTTTTGAAGATTTTAGAATCGCACCAGAGGTGTTACAGCCACAGGCGGCTATTGATTATATGGTGAAGGATCTCAACGAAATTATAGCAAGTTTACCGGCAAACGGACCAAAAGCGGCATATGTAGCCAATAAAAATGCGGCGAAAGCATTATTGATGAAGATTTATTTGAATAAGGGAACATTTTTAAATAGACAAGCTCCTTCTTTTGCTGCCGAGGATATGAATAAGGTAGTGACCTTAGCCAAAGAAATTACCGCTTCGGGATCCTATACTATTTCTGCGAAGGGCAAATACTTTGATAATTTTGCACCGGATAACGACGAGAAGTCTACCGAAAATATTTTCACTTTATACAATAAAAATGGAGATCGAGGTGGAAATGTGGACCGTACCTGGAATACCGTTGCCCACTATAATATGAATCCAGGGGGGTGGAATGGCTGGTGTACCTTATCAGACTATTACGATAAATTTTCAGATACAGACGAAAGAAGGGGAATTTATTATAATTATCCAGCTGATACGACTTCTAACAGAACAAAAGAATTCAAACGTCAAAATGTTGGTTTTTTTGCTGGACAGCAATACAATTGGAGTACAAACAAACCCTTAATGGCGCGGAATCCAGCGAATGCACCTTTGGTCTTTACGCGTGAAGTGACCATCCGTACCTCGGGTGCAACCCTGGAAACCGCTGGTATCCGTCCAATGAAGTATGCTTTTGATTATGCCGTTACTGGTCAACGAAACAACGACTGGGTTGTATTTCGTTATGCCGACATATTGCTGATGCAAGCAGAGGCTATTCTGAGAGGTGGAACAGGAACAGCAACAGAGGCACTCGGTTTGGTCAATACTATTCGGACGAACCGTGGTGTTAATAACTTAACGGCATTGACGCTCGATAATTTATTGGATGAGCGTGCTCGCGAGTTATATTGGGAAGGCTGGAGAAGACAGGATTTGATTCGTTTTGGTAAATTTTTATTGGCCTGGCAAGAAAAAGCTGCGGATGCCGATCCCAAAACATTGGTTTATCCAATCCCGAGTCAACAGATTGCCGTCAATCCAAATTTGAAGCAAAATGCAGGTTATTAATTTGCTATATAAGCATCAGTAAAACAAGCAACTTCAAGAAGTTTGTTTTATTTTGAAAGGTATTTAGCTGATAGGAACTTACTCTTATCAGCTAAATACCTTCTTTTTTTTGAAACAATTCGTTTCTTTTGACCAGAAAGAACCCGTAGTTTACTTTCACGACGGTCGGTTCTTGTGAGACCAAAAAGCTTTTAGGAAAGAAGGTGCCTAAAATAGAGATAGAAGCAATTGCTTTATTGAAAATATTATCTTGTTTTTTTGATAAAAAATAATCACTTTAGATGTGGACAACTAGCCAAAGAGCATGTGGTATTTTGATGGATCAAATTGAAATTCTGTCAGATACCAATTTCAATATTCTTTGTGAAAAGGATAACTGCATTGAAAAAAGACTATCTAAATGTAGATTATGATTAATAAAATCCTACAGCGGGCACCTACTAACGAAAAAGAGTTTTTTTTAGCTTATCGTTATTGGTACAGAAAATTATACTATTTTCTGTATCAGAAGACCCAATGTTCGAATCTTGCTGAAGATGTCGTCCAACAGACTTTTTTAATTGTTTGGGAACGCAAAAATAATGCGAATCAGCAAATCCAATTCAGTACCCAGCTCTTCCAGATTGCGCGGACAAAATTGATTGATGAATTGCGTCGGCGTGCATTGAATAGAAAATATGTAGAGTTTGAGAAACCATTTGTACTGACCCAATATGAAGATCTTGAACGACAAATTGCCTATAAAGGAGAGTTAGAATACGTAAAAGAGCTGATTACACAAATGCCTTTTATGCGTCAACAGGTGTTTTATCTTCATAAAATTGAAGAATTGAGTTATAAAGAAATTGCCGTCAAATTGTCTATCTCCCCGAAGACTGTAGAAAACCACGTTAGCATTGGCCTGAAATTTATTAAAAAATTTTTTAAGTTGTCTTAGGGGACAAGCCCATCACTATTCGTATAACAGTTATATACCTATCCCGCTAAAAGGATAGAAACTGTTATGAATCGCAAATCCTTATTAAATAAATTCCTGGCGAATGAATGTTCTGCTGAGGAAGCGAAACTTGTGTTCACCTGGCTGAATGACGATCCGACATTATTGGACGATCTCATTTCGGAAGATGATTGGGTATCCTATATCAATCAGGAAAATAAGTCAAAACGTGGTGGCGATAGCCTGTTGAGAATTATTACTGTATTCGTCCTGTTTGGTTTCCTGTTCGTTTTATCCAATCTTTTGAGTACATCAACCGATAAACCTATACAAACAGCAAGCTTCATTCATGAAATTTACTACAATCCTTCTCCTCAGCCTAAAGAAATTATTGCAGCAGACAATTCAATTTTAACCTTGGAACCCGGTGCACTGATTCAGTTAGGTATAAAACCGGATCTTGATTTTCGGCGGGTTAAACTATTCAGTGGAAGAGTCAATTTTAAAGTAGCAAAGGATCCTTCAAAACCTTTCATCGTCGAAAGCGGCACGTTGATGACCACAGCGCTGGGAACAGAATTCATCGTGGATTATAATGCGGCAGTTGAACATGTTCTGATCCGATTATTTGAGGGGAAAGTTCGCGTTGAATCTATAGAACCGTCCGTAGTAGAGACAAAAATTTTGAAACCTGGCCAACAGATTTATTTTGGCGGGGTGAACAAGATGTTTGTTTCAAATTTCAAAGGTACGCCAAAAATGAGCACGAGGGAAAGTCTACCAGCCCAGCTTATGCTTTCCGCAACGGAAAAATCCTATCGTAACCCGGCAACAATTCACCAGAGCGCCAATTGGCTCCAATTGGAAGAAACCGCTGTATCTGATATTATTCAATACATCAATCATGAGCTTGATGTACCTATATCCTATGATTCCTTAATCGTTAAAAACTATCGGATAAAGGGGCGGTTTAGCAAGAATCCAACAATGGACCTGAAGGACAAAACGGATCTTGCGGCGTCTATTCTGCAGTTGATTGTTGAGGTGAATCCGTTTATTCTTGAAAAACAACATAATACATATATACTCAAACCTAAAAAATAGAATCATGGTAAATTTCAACTTAACCAAGAAACCATTTTTTGTTTTTCTTGTCTTGACACTGTTATCTTTTCGATGTCTAGCGGGAACAATAAATGGGGTAATCAAAAACTCGTCGGGGCAACGGCTGGCAGGGGTAAGTATAATTTTGAAAAATCCCGGCAGCAGTTTTTCAACAGCAGCTTCCAGTGCGAGTGATGGGAGTTTTCGTTTTGCTGATGTACCGAATGGCAAGGGGTATGAACTGACTTTTTCATACATCGGGTATCAAAGCTATGTGGAACGAAATGTGCAGGTTTCCGCTGATGGAGCCACCACGCTGTCCATTATTTTGGAGGATCAGGTGAATCAGCTGGAAGATGTTGTCGTGATCGGATACGGTAAACAGAAGAAAAGCGATTTGACAGGTGCCATTGCATCGCTTTCCAGCAACGAGCTAACGAAAGGAGGAGCGGTGAGCAATGTAGGCCAGGCTCTACAAGGTAAAGCTTCCGGTGTCGTTGTAACCCAGAATTCAAAGGCCCCGGGTGGTAGCACGTCTATTCGGATTCGCGGAACCAATTCGATTAGTGGAAGTAATGATCCACTCTATGTTATCGATGGATTTCCGACAAATAACGGAATCAACATCAATCCTGAAGATATTGCATCCATGGATATCCTTAAGGATGCTTCGGCAACGGCTATTTACGGATCAAGAGGTGCGAATGGTGTAATTATCATTACGACAAAACGCGGTCGTACAGATCAAAATAATATTACTTATAGTGGTTATGTAGGTACACAGAAGCCAATTGTTCCTTTTACCTTTCTCGATGGAAAGCAGTATATGAATCTTGCAAATGCACTCTACAAAGAAATTCAAGGCCAGGAAAATCAAGAATATGCTGTTTACACCAAATCGCAGCTCGAGTCTGATGTCAATACGGATTGGGTGAAGGAAACCATGCGTAACGGCATCTTGCAAAACCATAATCTACAATTTTCCGGAGGAGGGGAAAAAACAAAGGTGTTGACAAGTGTAGGTTATTTTGATCAAAAGGGTGTTTTAAAAACGACAGACTTTAACCGGATTTCGGGTCGTATCAATGTGGATCAAAAGGTAAATGATTATATCCGGACTGGGGCGAGCCTATCGGCGCAGCGAGAAAAATCCAATATGCAGGTTTATGATGGAAATATTCTTAATTCAAATGTATTATACAGCATATTGACTTATGATCCGACCGTACCTGTTTACAATGCAGATGGAAGCTTTGGAAGACCTCCGGGAGGACAAGGAGATAATCCGCTCGCCAACTTGATGTCGCGGATCAATGACGTGCAGCGGGACAAATTGAATGGGAATATTTTTCTTGAAGTAAATCCGATCAAAGAACTGACCTTGCGCATGGATGCGGGAACTGAAATAACGCATGATCAATTGGGAAGTTACCTAACCAGAGATTCTTATCAGGGTGGAATAGACGATGGTGTGGCAAGTCAGGCCGATTTTAATGAAACACATAATCTGATTGATTTTTATGCAACTTATGCGAAGGTATTCAATGAGAAACATAGTTTGAGTGTGATGGCGGGCTATTCGTATGAGAAATATGTGCGCAATAACAAAGGGATCAATGTAAAAGGGTTTTCGACAGATCTGCTAGAGTATAATAATTTAGGTATGGCTTCGAGTATTACAGGAGTAAACTCTGCCAAGGCTGAGAATCTGGTGATCTCTTTCTTCGGACGGGTAAATTATACCTATGCTGATAAGTACCTGTTGACAGCGACTTTACGTCGTGATGGATCATCGCGCTTTAGTCCCAACCATCGTTGGGGGACCTTTCCTTCAGCAGCTTTTGCATGGAAGGTCAACAATGAAGATTTCATGAAAGAGCAGCAGCTATTTTCGGACTTGAAATTTAGATTGGGTTATGGAAAGACTGGTAACGACCGTGTTGCTGATTATGCTTCCTATGGTTTGATGGATAATGGCCATTATACCTATGATGGTGTGAACAATGCCGGTGGTGTTAAACAAAACCCAGCCTATCCTGAGAACGATAAACTAAAATGGGAATCCACAACACAGTATAACGTTGGACTCGATTTTTCATTTTTCAAAAACAGATTAGCTTTTACGTTGGATGCTTACTATAAAAAAACAAACGATTTGTTAGTTAAGAGACCATTGCCGTATTACACAGGATATACATCAGGACAGAGTAATTTAGGGACAATGAATAATAAAGGGCTGGAGTTTTCGGTGACCAGTAAGAATATGACTGGAGAATTTACTTGGGAAACAAAATTGAATTTAGCGATGAACCGGAATAAGGTATCAAGCTTGGGTGGTGAGCCCGAACAATTTGTGACCTCGTCGAAACCAATGGGTAATGTGTCTGAAGAAGCTTATTCGATCATTCGTGTTGGGGAGTCGCTGGGCTCGTTATTTGGTTATAAATACCTGGGTGTGATTCAGCAAGGAGAGAATTATGCGCCACAGCCAAATTCGAAACCAGGGGATCCTAAATTTGCCGATGTGAATGGCGATGGAACGATAAATTCGGCAGATCGCACGATAATCGGCCGAGGTTATCCGAAGTTAAATTTTGGTATGACCAATACGTTTGCCTATAAAAACTTTGATTTGACTGCATTCATCTATGGCAATGTTGGAAACGATCTACTCAATATGACACGCATGAATCTGGAATGGAAACGTACCACAGAAGCTTTAAATCGATGGACACCGACAAATACCAACACAGATATTCCGAGAAACGGATTTTATTACATGAACTATGGTGGTTATATCAATGACCATTTTATTGAGAATGCTTCCTTTTTGCGCTTGCGTAACTTAACTCTGGGTTATACCATCCCGCTGAAAACCAAAGCTGTTCAGTCGATAAGGGTATACGGTATGGCCGAGAACTTATTTACGATCAGCAATTATTCTGGATGGGATCCTGAGGTGGATACAAAGGGCTATGAAAATGATACTTTGGTTAAAAATAGAGCCGGGAATAATCAGAGTGCCAATGCAGGGGTAGGACTGGATTTTAATTCATATCCTTCGATGCGCTCCTTTACTTTCGGTGTAAGTGCGACCTTTTAATAGCTAATATCTAAATTCGAAATGACATGAAGACGATTAAAAATAATATAAAATATATCTTGGGTATGGCGAGCATAGCTTCTGTTTTGAGCTTAAGCTTGAATAGCTGTACTAAACTGGAACCGAAATTATACAGTGATCTCACAACAAAAAACGCTTATTCAACAGAGAGCGATATCAATGCTGCATTAACAGGTGTATATACGAGTTTGTCTCCTTATCCAGGGGATGCCTATTTGTATTATGCGGGTTATTTGGTGATGATTACCGATTACGCAACGGATATAGGTTTTTCAACTGCAGCAGGGGATCCTACACGGATGAGTAACTTTACCTATGATGATAATAATCGGTATTTTAAGTACAATTATCAGAATATGTACCAAGTGATCAGTAACGCAAATATGCTAATCGAACGTATCGAGAATGTCGCGATTCCTGATAATCGTAAAAAGGAAATTATTGCACAGGCTAGATTCTTGCGTTCATTATCCTATATGGATCTCACGGATGCTTGGGGACCTGTGCCATTAATTACTACAGTCAAGAATCCAACGGAAAGCTACAATGAACCTTTGGTTGCTGTCGAAAAGATCGATGCACAAATTGCTGAAGATTGTCAGTATGCTGTCGATAATTTGCCCGAGAAATGGGGGACGGATCTTGGTAGAGCGACTAAAGGTGCAGCATTGACGCTGATGGGTAAAATGTACATGCGGTCGCATAATTATGAAAAAGCTAAAATTTATATTGATCAGGTTTTGGCTTTGCGTGATAAGGGGGTGTATAAACTGAATCCTGATTTCAAAAGCGAATGGTCCGATAAAAATAAAATGGACATGGGACTGATCTTTGGCATCTTGCATGAGCCTACATTAAATGGGGGCGAGATTACTAATCACTTTGGACCGACTGACAATCCCGAAGTACCTGACAGATGGCAGTACTATGGTGTTTCTCTTGATTTCTGGCGAAAATATAGTGATCTGGACCCACGTAAAAAGTTTTTCTATTATAATTACACGGGAAAGGCAGTACGGGACAAAAACACAAAGTATGGGTTCTTTTATATGTTACCGGCTAAGGGGCAGACTACACCACCAAGTGATACGGTAAAATTCCTCCAAAACGTCGCAACCAAGAAGTATTCCTACGATATGGTTAATAATTCCTATTTGGATGGACGGACAATACAAGTTTTTCGTTTAGCAGATGTTATTTTGTGCAAAGCTGAAATTGAAAACGCGTTGAGTGGACCAGCAGCAGCATTGCCCTATATTAACGAAGTGCGTAGGAGAGCCGGAGCACCTGAATATGGCCAACATCCGAACTTTCCAATTCCTACCAGTAAGGAAAACATGATTGATGCTCTTGTTGACGAACGTGGTTTTGAGCTTGTCTTTGAATACAAAAGACGTCAGGATCTGATCCGCTTAGGACGTTATGAAAAAGTAAGTAATGCTTACCTGAAAGGACGTGGATTGAAAGAAAATGTGACCGAAGCAATGCGTTATTTCCCTTACCCATTGGAAGAAGCACGTATGCACCAGGAGATGACGACAGCTAATCCATCGCGATTGCCTAAATAACCCGAGCTAAAGCGCGCTACGTTCAGTAGTGCGCTTTGTTTGATAGACCAATGGAATTGAAATTATTTACAGATGAAACCAATTAAAGCAATTATTGCACTGATTGTGGTGGCCATAGTGGCATTTGCTGCTTACTATTATTATGCACATCAAGTTGACATTGAGAATATTCAGTTGACTTCTCCCAATAATTTACCGCTCAATGCTGCTATTCAGGTGAAACTAAATAAGGCGGAAGCCGTGTATGTGGAGTATTGGAAAGAAGGGGATAAACAGTCTTATAAAACAACTGTCTCAAATGCTGCTGTTCAGCATAATATTCACTTAATGACGCTTGAACCAAATACAAGTTATAAGTTTCGGGTTATTATAGATCGGATTATTCCCATAAAATCGAGCGAACAATCCTTTAAAACAAGACCGCAATCACCATGGATGGTACACGACTGGATCAAGGCGGATCATCCACACGATGAAAAAGCTTTAGGCAATGGTTTGGTGCTATTATGCTATCGGGGATTTCCGGGTTATATGGCCATGGTTGACGGCAAGGGAACCATTAGATGGTATTGGCAGGACGAAAAGCTGGGGGTACGCCTTGCTTCACTGACCCCAAGGGGTACTATCCTTGCCTTATTGGCTCCGGCGAGTAAAGATGAATTTAACAAGCCAAATCAGCCTAGTAAGAAATCGACAAATGCAAGTTATTACCTGAGAAGCGGCCGTATCGGATTTGTCGGTGGGACAGTTTTGGTTGAAATCGATCTGACGGGTAAAGAAATTGCACGTATTGATTTAGAAAAAAAGGGGATTATCATGCACCATGATGTGCAGATGGATGACAAGAATAATATTGTAGGCATTGTGCGAGATTTCAGGATTGACGATCGCCTCAATCATCCAAAAGATACCCTTTGGGGGGATGCTATTTTGACGATGGATACAAAAGGTAATATCTTGAAGAAATGGTCACCTTGGGAAAAATGGGATATTCAGAACGATAAAAAATTGGATAGCCTTAAGCATGACCGATTTCATTTTAATACCATTTCCTTCGATCGTGATAACAATTATCTAACTTCGTCACCAATAGAAAATCAGGTTTGGAAAATTGATGCCAAAACCGGTGATATTCTTTGGAAATTGGGTAAAGGTGGCGATTACAAATTAAAAGATAGTGAATTGTTTTATTTCCAGCATGCACCACATATCACAAAAACAGGTGAGCTGTTACTTTTTGATAATGGCGATTTCTCTCCGCGTGATAGTACAACGGCCAATAAACAATCACGGGCAATTGCTTTTAATCTTGATCAAAAGAATAAAACGGCAACGTTAGCGTATACAGCCCCAATTCCGAAAAAGCAGTTTACAGCAAGAATGGGGAGTGCATATGAATTGAATAATGGCAATTTGTTGCAGACAAGCTCGAAAACCGGCAGTGTACTGGTGACGGATAAAACAGGGAAAGTGCTTTGGGAATTAAACGCGTATTTTATTCCTTATCGAGCTATTTATGTACCGGAGGAAACTTGGCGTAAATACAGACAAAACTAGGCGAAGATTTTAGGAATAAAACTTAATTTTAAACCTCTTATTGACCAATAAAAGTAGCTGCACTACGGACTCATTTTGGGGAAGCAGTGCAGCTTGTAAATCGTGTCAGGTTTATAGGAAAGCCTGATAAAGACAAGAAAAATGAATAAATACTATTCGCATGAAAAAAAGAACAGCCTCTTATCAGCTGGCAATTATCCTTGCCGTATCGTTATTGACAAATTCTGTCCAAGCACAATTGGCCTACCCTCCGGAGGCGCAGAAGTGGGATGCTGACCTGCTCGGTAATCACCGTGCTGTGCTTCAGGTAAATACGGATCAGAAGGAGGTGCAGGTTACTATTCCGTGGCGAAATCGCTGGGTTGAGGCAAATCAGCAAGTTATTATCGTCGACAGTGCCAGCAATAAGCAAATCGCACCCAGCTCTTATCTTTGGATGAATACGGAATCTGGTGGACTACGGTTTAAGCCAATTTCCGGGAAGGGGGTTTACTATGTCTATTATTTACCGTATCAGATGGGTGGCCGCAGCCGCAATTATCCGGATGCAATTTATCTTAAAAATGCCGTTTCAGCGCCAGCGAAAGTAGCACAACATGGGGCAGGGAACTCAAAAGGAGTTACTGTTGCACGCTTTGATGCCGTAGATAAATACAATAGTAATGATCCGATGGAAGTGATTGCGCGTGCAGAAGAGGTTCGGAGTTTTTTGAGTAGAAATGCCAATAGCGCTTATTATCTTTTTCCCGAACTAAGAGAGTTTCCGATCAAGATGGAAAGCAACCTTCCAAAACGTTGGGTTGAGAAAGAGAAAGCGTTAAATACATTGAAAGGGATAGGTCAACAGGGCGAGTTCTATGCATTTCAACTGGGACTGTGGTCGCCTAAACAGGAACTCCATGACGTCCAAATTTCTTTCTCGGATTTTAAAGCAAATGATGGGGCGATTATTCCAGCGAATAGCCTGAATTGTATCAATACCCAAGGTACGGATTATACCGGAAACCCCATGTCGCTCAAGGTGAGCGTACCCAAAGATCGGGTGCAGGCATTGTGGTGTGGTATTCAGATACCGGAGAACATAGCAACGGGAACCTACCAAGGTGTAGTCACGGTGAAACCTAAAAATGCCGTCGCGAAACAGGTTAACGTGGAAATAAAGGTTTCAAATGCTTCAGGAGAAGTATCCAGTGTTGATCAGCCTTGGAAAATGACGCGACTACCATGGCTCAATTCGACATTGGCCCAAAAAAATACAGTGGTTGCGCCTTATACTGCTATTGAATTAAAAGCGGACTCTACCTTACATATTTTAGGCCGCGAGGTGAAACTCCATGCGAGTGGTTTTCCAAAACAGATCAGTACGTTTTTTACGCCCGAATTGACTGAAATATCGTCCAAGGCGAATAATCTCTTATTTGAACCGCTTCATTTTCATTTTTATAGTGCTTCAGACGGAAAGGAAATCCAGTTAAAAGCGGGAGGGGTTCAATTCCAGGCCAAAAGTGAAGGAGAATATCGCTGGACGGCCAAAAACGAATCTTCCGATCTAACGATGGAAGTCGAGGGTACTTTGGAATTTGATGGTTATATGCATTATGTGGTCAAGCTGACGGCACTAAAGGATCTGTCTTTAAAAGATGCCACAATGCATATCCCAATGATGCCCGATAAGACGGATTATTTTATGGGACTGGGGCAAAAAGGAGGAAAGAGACCTGAACAACTCTCTTGGAAATGGGATGTGGCTCACAAAAATCAGGATGGTGGCTGGATAGGGGCTGTGGATGCAGGACTTCAGTTTTCGCTTCGCGATGAGCATTATTCTCGGCCACTCAATACGAATTTTTATCTTCAAAAACCACTTGTGTTGCCGCAGTCCTGGGGCAATGAAAATAAAGGGGGGATAGATATTGGTCTGAAAGGAAAATCGGTTTTGGTCAATAGTTACAGCGGAGCCCGTGAACTCAAAAAAGGCGATGTGCTTTATTACAATTTTAACCTGTTAATTACCCCTTTTCACCCGATCAATACGGAAGCCCAGTGGAATGAACGGTATTATCATGCATACAAACCCGTTGATTCCGTTGTTGCAAGTGGCTCCAATGTGATCAATATCCACCATGGAAATGAAATAAATCCTTACATCAATTATCCATTTATTGCGACAAAAGAAATGAAGCAATATATCGATCAGGCACATGATAAGGGATTAAAAGTCAAGATCTACAATACCGTTCGTGAGGTTTCAAATCGGGTTTATGAGCTCTATCCATTGCGTAGTCTCGGCACAGAAGTGTTTTCACCGGGAAAAGGAGGCGGATATTCCTGGTTACAGGAACATGTGGGTAAAAATTATATCGCAGCATGGTATGTTTCCCAATTTAAAGACGCGGCTATTATCAATAGCGGAATGAATAGGTGGCACAACTATTACGTCGAAGGTATGAATTGGTTGGTAGACCATATTGGTATTGATGGAATTTATTTGGATGATGTTGCCTTCGATCGAGTCACCATGAAAAGAATAAAGCGTGTGCTGACAAAAAATGGAAAACCAGGACTGATCGATTTGCATTCGGCAAATCAATATAATAAAAGCGATGGGTTCAATAATAGTGCGAATTTGTATCTGGAACATTTTCCGTACATCAATAGGTTGTGGTTTGGTGAGTACTTTGATTATGAGAATAACCAACCTGATTTTTTCCTTACCGAAGTGAGTGGTATTCCGTTTGGTTTAATGGGTGAAATGTTGCAAGATGGTGGAAATCCTTGGCGAGGTATGCTTTACGGGATGACCAACAGGATGCCTTATCAAAAATTGACACCGGCTGACTTATGGAAAGCATGGGATCAATTTGGCATTAAGGGTAGTAAAATGATCGGGTATTGGTCGCCAAATATTCCTGTTAAAACCGACAATGATAAGGTACTGACAACCGTTTATAGCCGTGCTGGTAAGGCTATGGTGGCTGTCGCTAGCTGGGCGGAACGTGATGTTGCAGTAAAATTGGCTATAGACTGGGAAAAATTGGGTATTGATCCTGGAAAAGCGAAACTATCCGCACCACTCATCCCTAATTTTCAAAATGAAGCACATTATAAACTGGGGGATGCGATTTCAGTAGAAAAAAATAAGGGCATTTTGTTAATTATTGAATAGCAGCAATGTCAAGCTATTAGTGAGAATTCTATCGTAGGTTTTTTGTCCATGCAAAGGAAACAAATAGCCTATGATAGATTCATTTACTTTGATTTGAAACGACCTGAAGCAACGCCCACCTTGTGGATTTAATCTGCTGACAAGATATATAGTGTCGGGAATGCCATTAAAATTGTGAAATTTTTAAATTAAAACGCCAATGAAAAAGTGGATTTTACTATGGGCAATGGGCAATTGTGTGTTTGGAGTTTTTGCTCAGCATCCTGCAAAGGTTTCTGAGGTGAAGAAACGTTATGTAACCTATCCCTTTACGGATCCGGATCCCATAGCCTCAGCTCAAAAATTATACCCTTATTTTCGCTTCGATGGTTTTACAAATACGGCTATTGAAAAGGACTGGAAAACCGTTATCCTGGAAAACGATTACATTCGGGTACAGGTGATGCCAGAGATCGGTGGGAAAATTTGGTCGGCCTATGATAAGGTCAATAAGCGGGACTATATTTACAACAATGGCGTTGTGAAATTTAGGGATATTGCCATGCGGGGGCCGTGGACGAGTGGTGGTATTGAAGCTAATTATGGTATTATTGGGCATACACCCAATACCTCTACACCGGTCGATTATCTTACACGGGAGAACGCGGATGGAAGTGTAAGTTGCTTTATCCACGCTTATGATATGCTAAGCCGTAGCAACTGGACTTTGGAGATTCGACTGGAAAAGGACAAAGGTTATTTTTCAACACGTTCTTTCTGGTCTAATGCCAATGCCGTCGAACAACCCTATTATACCTGGATGAACTTGGGGGTTGCGGCCGGACAGGATCTCAAGTTTCTGTATCCGGGAAATCAATATATAGGTCATGACGGAGATGCACATGCTTGGCCTATTGATAACCAGGGACGCGATCTTTCTAATTATAGGGAGAATGCTTTCGGCAGTTCTAAATCATACCATGTCTTGGGGGCACATAGCAATGCTTTCGGTGTCTATTATCAAGATCATAACTATGGAATGGCCCGTTATGCGCTCCGGGAAGATAAATTAGGGAAAAAGATATTTCTTTGGTCTCAGGCTGGAGATGGCAAGATATGGGAAAATTTACTGACCGATAAGAGTGGGCAGTATGTGGAAATCCAAAGCGGACGCCTGTTTAATCAAAATGTTCCATCAAGTAGTCTGACCCCATTTAAACAAATTGGTTTCGCTCCTTATCAAAGCGATATCTGGACGGAATACTGGATGCCATTCTCAGGGATAGGCAAACCTAAGGATATTCAGCTGTCGGCAGCTATTCAGCTAAAAAAAGAGAATGATGAGATTTTGTTGGAGATAGATCCGAAGCGACCTTTAAAAGATAGTATTTATGTTCTTGATAGTGTTGGTAATGTATTGAGTAAAAGTTTTATAGAAGCCAAATTGGGAGAGCCAACAAGATCTTCCTTGAAGGTTGCAACCCTATCAAAACCTAGCTATCTTAAATTAGGAAAAGATTATTTTAATCTCAGAACAGAAGAATCCTGGTCAAAATTGAATAGACCCACTGTCATTTCAGCGGAAGCAAACTCAGATACCGGTCAGACCAAGTTAGTGGAGATACGTGATCTCATTCGCTTTAGGCAATATACACTTGCCGAAGTCAAATTAAAAGAATTGGCTCAACAAGCGCCTACTTCACAAACCTATCTTGAAATGACCAAACTGGCCTGGTTTAAAATGGAATATCAGCGATGTTATACCTATGCCCAGCAGGCATTGTCTATGGATGCTTATGATGCACAGGCAAATTATTACTATGGTATGGCTGCAATAAAGCTAAAAAAAGAGAACGACGCTTTGGATGGTTTTGAAGTTGCTTCGTTAAACCCGGCTTGGCGAAGTGCTGCCTTTGTGCAAATGGCCAAATACTATTATCGGATAAAACAATATGAACGCGCTGGGGATTATACTGCAAAAGCGGTCGTTGCCAACCCACTTAACATCGATGCCTTGCAGATGAGCTTGTTGGTGCAGCGCAAAAAAGAGGATGTAGTAGATACTCTTTTCCGTCAGACAATTCTCCAATATGATCCGTTTAATGCCTTTCTCCAATTTGAGGAAAAGAAGGACATCTCATCCAGGCAGGAGTTTGCCTCCGAAAAGCGGATGGAGTTGGCGGTATGGTATGCGGACCTCGGCGAGTTTGAATCTGCGACCGATCTACTCAGTTCGGGGCAGAAGAATACAGAAACCTTACTTTGGCTGGCTTGGTTGACACGATCGAATAAGTCGATCAGTCAGGGATGGTTAACGCAGGCAGAGCAAAGTAAGCCAAGTTTTGTCTTTCCATTTCGTGAAGAAAGTAATGGTGTATTCGAATGGGCAAAAAGTAACAGCAAAAGCTGGACTGTCGATTACCTGTCGGCATTATTGTACCGTTTCAGGAATCAACCCAAAAAAGCAAGAGAACTCCTGTCAACCGTGGAGCAGGAACCAACAGATTTCGCTGCCTATTATGCATTGAAATCAAGCTTACAAGATACAAGCCGTATTGATCTGGCCGTAAAGATGATGCAGCAGGCAACACGAGTAGATCCACAAGAATGGCGATATGGACTACATTTGGTGGAGCTCCTAAATAATAGTAAGTCTTATGAGGAGGCGCTTAAGGTAATTACGGCGTATCATCGCAAATTTCCAAAAAATTATATACTCACGCTGGCACATGTACGTACTTTGTTGTTGGCTAAAGAATATGCGCGTGCCGAGAAGGAATTAGGGGGTGTGACCATACTTCCTTTTGAAGGGGCGACAGAAGGTCATCGGTATTATGTGCAGACCAAATTAATGTTGGCCTACCAATTTATCTTGGAGAAGAACTATAAAAAGGCAAAGTTGAAGATTGCGGAATCGAGGTTATGGCCGATAAATTTGGGCGCTGGTGAACCTTATGCGGAGGAAAAAAATGAACTATTGGCTGACTGGCTTGAACAACAAGTGCAGCAAAAAGTTAAGCAAGGGAATATTGGTCTTTTGAAAAAAATTGTTCAGGGTAAACCGTCAAAGAACAAGTATGAGCTGATGCTTCGTGAACTTGCAGAAGAGCAATTACAGCTGTCGAAAGGGGAAGGAGCTGTCGTGAAGAAGGGTGATTTAAAAGGAATGAGCCCGTCGGATCATGACCTTGTAAATCAGATTAAAGAGGGGGATCTTGCAAGCTATTGGCCTATATTGATTCGGAAAATCTATTTTGAACAGGATCAACGGTTATTCTGATGCGTTGTTAACGTTGCAAGTATATGTTCATCACATTAAAAAGTGGTCGCTTTTGCGACCACTTTTTAATGTGATATTTTCAGATTAATCTAAGCCTAGACGAATGGCTTGCTCAACTGGAGTATATCCGTCTGTGGAATCCGTGATCGCTAATTCTCCCCTCAACAGCAAGGGCGGTTGTGCCATAAATTTAGGAAGAGTTCCACTGTGTGGTTGAGCTGAATGCACTAGAAACGGATGGCAAAGATAAACTGTACCTGTTTTACCCGTTGCATACACCTCTTTCCTGTTGGGCAGCTCGTCCAACTTATTAGCAAGCTGCATAAACGAAAGACCAAACTCTCCCTCCTTAGCTAAGAGCTTTGCCACATCAATGTGAGAACCTTCATATATGATCGTAGGCGCATCATTTTCGCTTACGTCCGAATACAACACAAGCATTAATAAGGCTCGACCTTTTGATTTGACATTGACTCGCCACTCAAAATAATTGTTCGGGTCGTTTCCCGGGAAACTTGCGTCTACGTGTTTACCTATATCATTTGGTTTCTGAATAGACGGAAACCGAACAGGGAATGTACCCACATTTCGACAGGGGATCCATTTGTTTTTACCAATTAATTGATTAAAAATTAGGTGCATTTTTCCGGCATTTAACGATTCGATAAAAGGTTGTTGAGTATACATACCCAAGCGTATAACTGATTCGGTCCAAGTCTGCGGATTAGACCTTTCACAGGGAAGGTCATTCCATAGGATATCTAAAACTGCATCCGCTGTTTCTTCTGAAAATGCATTTTCAATGCGAACAAAACCACTAAGAATGAATTGCTCTATTTCCTTTTTACTTAGTATTTATGACATAATTCTTTTGATATATAAACTATGTAGGAACAACAATTGCGTGTTGACCTATTTGTTTAGATAATGAATAAAATTTTAAAATAGAAATCTACGCTATGTGGATCGTACACAGCGCCGTGCTTAAGAACTAAGCAAGAAAAGGATTTTATAACATTACAGTCATTCTCATATTACAAATATAAAAAATTCTTGTACCTATGTTAGAGATTTTATTGAAAGTTATTTCCTGCTTATAAACAAAAAAGCCCTAACTTTTGTTAGAGCTTCTCTGGTCGGGATGGCCGGATTTGAACCGACGACCTCCAGCACCCCATGCTGGCGCGATACCGGGCTACGCTACATCCCGTTTATTCCAATTTGATAAAAGGTTTATCTGAAATAGGACCGTTATCAGGAATAATTTTTTGGTAGGGCTAAAATAATAATTATTGACAAAAAATAAAATGTAAATGCACAAAAAACGCCATTCAATTTGGAATGGCGTTTTTTGTGCTACAGTGTATTCATTAGAATTTGTAACCTACCATAATACCGATTGTTTTATTTTTTGCATCTAGCGTTTTGTCGACACTGGTAAAACCATGACTATAATAGGCGTCTAAGGTAAGGTGACTGATATCTACACCGATGCCTACTCTTCCATCAAATGAAAATTTCTTATAATCGGTATTTACACTGGACTTGACTGTTTTAACATCATAGTTTAACTGCGGACCCAACATTCCACGGAGGTTGAAGTCGCCATTTTCCAAAAATTTGTATCCTAGTTGAAGGGGAAGATTTATTTGATAGAATTTGGGCGTTTTTTGTCCGTTTTCGAAGTTATACTCCTTGCGCAAAAGACTGGCACCGATTCCAGGCTGAAAGAATACACGATTTCCAATACGTGCAAATCCTGCAACTGATACCCCAACTTTGCCATTATTATCTTTGACAGACTTATTGCCAAAGGAACTCATATGATAGTTGCTCCCGACTTGCAGGCCATAAGTGATGTCCTGTGCTTGTGTAGTACCTGTTAATCCCATTAATGTCAATCCCAACAGGGCTGCTTTGAATGTTGTTTTCATTGTCAAATTAATTTGTTATCAATTGTATGTTGCTCTTTCCTTTATGACAATGGAAAATCCGTATACCCTTAGAAAAAAAATATTTTATAAAATAGATGGCTTACCTTTAGTGATAATAATTACTTTTCTATAGCGCTTCTTGGGTGAATCTTATCGTTCAGACGGGAGAATGAACGGTGCTTGTCGTCGTATTGATATGAAAAGAGTTAAGAATAGGATCAACTAACGGATTTGCGATCATTTGGTTCAGGTAATTGAAGTTGATAAAAAAATGAAAAATTTGTAAGGGTAATAGTCTATTGGGATGTCTTACTAATAGAGCAGATTATTTAAACAACAGAATTGATCAATGTCGGAAAATAAAGAAAAGAATTTTGAGCAGCTTTTTCGCGCACATTACAAGGAGTTACATCGTTATGCTTACCGGTATCTAGGCAATAGTGATATAGCGGAAGAGGTCGTACAACAGGTGTTTCTGCGGCTTTGGGAACGCGATTGGGAGGAACAGATACATACTTCATTAAAAGCTTACTTATATCGGGCTATTTATAATGAGAGTATGAATGTGCTAAAAAAGGAGCAACGAAAGTTAAAATATCAATCACACGAGCAGCATCGGCAGGATTTTGTGCCTGCGGTTGATGAAAGTACGCGGGATTTGGACGAAAAGCTACAGGTAGCATTGGCAGAATTACCCGAAAAAAGCCGGACGGTCTTTGAGTTAAGTCGCTTTCAGGAAATGAAGTATAAAGATATCGCAGCAACCTTGGATCTGTCGATAAAAACTGTTGAGGGGCATATGAGCAGGGCGCTGAGACATTTGCGTATCGAACTTGTGGATTATTTAACATTGATTATTTGCTTTCTTATCTATACACTATGAATAAGGAACTGTTAGAAAAATATATCGTTGGTGAGACCAATGAATTAGAGACAGCCATGATACAAAATTGGTTGGAGGAAGATGCTAAGAATAAGGAGGAATACATAAAAATGAAAAAAATGTGGGATAGTTTGCCGAAACCCCTGGATGTCCCGGATGTGGACGTGGATAAGGCTTGGGCTGACTTCAAAGCAGTACGCGACAGCAGGGCGTCAGATACTACGGTAATCCCCAAAAAGACAGTATCGGTGATAAAATGGAGCTGGTGGCTAGCGGCAAGTATCTTGATTATGTGTGCAGTAGGATTCTATGTATTTGATCAGTCGCACCGTGAAGAAATGTATCTTTCGAGTACGGGGCAAGTGCGTCAGGATTCTCTGCCTGATGGGTCGTTTGTTACATTAAATAAAAACACGAAGCTCGCCTACTCAAGCAGATGGACCAATAGGAATAGAAATGTCGCATTGAAAAAGGGTGAAGTATTTTTTCAAGTACACAAGGACAAAAAACATCCCTTCGTTATTGAAACTGGAAAAACTAAAATTACTGTTCTGGGGACCAGTTTTAATGTGCGTCGGATTTCGGATGCAACTGAAGTCATCGTTTCTACGGGTTTGGTCAAGGTAGGTTATGCGGACAAGGAAGTCTTTTTACGGCCACAACAAATGATTACGATTCGTGACAATGATACTCTTAAAGTGGAAAAGGAACCTGTTAAGGATCAGTTTTATAAATATTATGTGGATCGTGCGTTTGATTTTGAGAATACTACATTGCAACGTGTTGTCGAGTTGCTTAACCGAGCTTATGACTATAAGATTATTATAGATCATTCTTCCGATCAGAAATTATTGTTGACAGCGAAATTCGAGCAAAATAGTTTAACTGAAATTTTAAAAGTCATTTCTAGCACATTTGGATTAAAAGTCAATGTGAAAGACAGGGAAATTCATCTGACGAGATAAACCATCAAATAAATATATTTTCGGAACAAAATTGTATAGAAAGCAACATGATACTATTTTTTATAAAGAGAGCAGAACTTTACCTTTTCATTTTCATGCTGTGTTCGTTCCATTGGGTACGGGCACAGCAAAAGCTGGCAACGGAGATCCAGATGCCAGCTTTTGCAGCGACTACCGTCGGTGAAGTTTTCCAGGTATTAAAAGAGAAACAGGATGTGTTATTTTCCTTTAATGGGAATATCTTACAGACAGACAGTGTTATTCATACCCGGGCTTATCAAGGAAATTTATATGACTATCTGGATCGGATTTTTGGGAAAGAGTATAGTTTCAAAGAACTCGGAAGGCATATTATTATTCAATATACACCGCAGCGGATGTCGGTGGATTTTGAGGTAAAGACACCCAATAAAAACAAGGTGGTTATATCCGGATATATCAAAAATATCCGGACCAATAATCCGATTTCCAATGCGAGCATCTTTGATCGAAGTGCTTTATTGTCCACACTGACAGATCAAAATGGCTACTTTGAACTGGACGTAAAGAAAAAAAGTAATCTCATCGCCGTGAATGTTAGTAAAGAGACTTTTCGGGATACCAGTGTTATGGTCATTTTTCCAATAGAGGCGCGAATTGGGGATAAAAAGAAGCGTGAATACGGCTATTTTGAAGGATATGAGGAAGACCACGGTCTTTATCGGTCTTTTTGGGGGCGAGTATTTCTGTCACCTGCACAGAAGATACAAAGTATGAATTTGGGTGGGATGTTTTTATATAGTCCCTACCAGATCTCGATGACACCGGGATTAAGTACGCATGGTTTTATACGATCACAGATTGTAAATAAATTTTCCCTAAATATTATTGGAGGAGCGACTGCAGGTGTTAAAGGCCTTGAACTTGGTGGCGTATTTAATATTAACCAATATGATATGCAAGGCATGCAGATGGCGGGAGTTTTCAATACGGTGGGAGGAAATGTAAAAGGAGTGCAAGTAGCCGGTGTTGGAAATAGAGTCTTTGCCGAGGTGAAGGGAGTTCAACTTGCTGGAGTATTGAATAAAGTCGATACGGTGAGAGGTGTTCAGATTGCCGGAGTTGTCAATATGGCTAATGAAGCACCTGGAACAACACAAATTGCGGGGATATTAAATGCCAGCCAATCGACTGTTGGAAGTCAAATAGCTGGAATTGCAAATAGAGCTAAAAAAGTAAAAGGGCTGCAGTTAGCGGGAATAATCAATATTGCAGACAGTAGTGATTATCCGATTGGTTTGCTGAATTTTATTAAAAACGGCGAAAAGAGCCTTGCCTTGGCCATTAATGAGGAGAGCTATCTTGGACTGCAATTTCGTTCCGGCGGACGTGTCCTTTATAGCCTATTATCGATCAATGTGGCACTTGAAGGTAATAGACCTGAAAAATATGCTTTTGAAGCGGGATTAGGAGCTCTATTGCTCAATAGATCTAAATTCAGTCTCCGTACCGAAATAGCGACGCGTAATCTTCTGACCGAGAAATTTAAAATGCTGGATAACCACCAATCTTCGTTACGTGTGATTCCGGCGTTTAAATTAAGTGACCGGA
Source organism: Sphingobacterium sp. (assembly GCA_031286695.1). Taxonomy (GTDB): domain Bacteria; phylum Bacteroidota; class Bacteroidia; order Sphingobacteriales; family Sphingobacteriaceae; genus Sphingobacterium. The sequence goes on from JAITTY010000010.1 coordinate 222,867, forward strand.
TTTCCATATTTGCTGCACCCAGCTTGAACTATGCGGAGAGGGATGAAAATACAATTTCTGGTGGTCGTACGGTATGGAAAGTTTGGCGAAGAGATCGTACAAGAAATACGTTTTACGGCGGTGGAATGGCCGGCCTTATGTTAAAATTATAAAACTAAAAACTATTTTATAACAGTATTGTTCTATAGATAGCTTTTAAACATTTAACATTTTACGTAAACGCCCTCTATCAATCTGATAAAGGGCGTTTATCTTTTTATAGCTGATGACAGCACAGAGCTTATACGACTGTTGCGGTCTTCAATACATTGCGATAAGGGTAAGAATGGAAGATATGCCTGCGGGCAAATCGGCCTAAAGAATCTGCGTTGACAAATTTAATATAGTCATTACGCTGAACACCAAAATATTCATATTGACTGCCATCATGAAAAGTGACTGTTAATATTTGTCCTTTCCAATCAATATCCTGAATACCAGAATTGGTAATTGTTTCGGTGTATATCGGTAATTGTTGTTCCAATGTCTCCGGACAAATGCTTACCAAGAAATGGTAGGCTTCAATCATTTCCACACTTTTTTCTTCTGCAGCCAAACGACCTTCTTCATCATTGACAAATTTATCTGGATGACATTCTTTCATGATTGTTCGGTAGGTAGATTTCAGAGTTTTAAGATCCACAGATTTATCTACGTTAAGTAACTTCCGGTAGTCGGCAATTTTTTTCATGGCGGCAAAGATATGCTTAATAATCAGATTAGTTGCTATGGAATAGGAAAAAAACTTATTTCTTCAACAAGGTTTTTACATAGAGCTGCTCGACCTTCTCTCTTGCCCAAGGTGTTTTCCTTAAGAAAGTTAGGGATGATTTGACGCTCGGATTTTCATTGAAGCATCGGATGGATATGCGTTGTCCCAACTCTTCCCAACCATAATACTCCACTAAATATTCAATGATGGTGTCGAGCCTTTTTCCGTGTAATGGATTATTAATTTGTTCTTGCATATTGTAAAGGTAGTAATCTTCAAATTATGGATTAAGCTAATTTTTAGGGCATAGTTGAAATAGCATGCTGCAATACTGTCGGGTACCTACTCGTATCCATTCAGTTGTACAGCTAGATTTTTTAGATCGAGATGAAGCTTTTCGTCCCAAATTTCTCCCGTCGCATCTAATTTTCCTTTGACTCCTTGTATAAGTAGGTTTCTTTTTTCGTCAATTTGAGCTCCCAATCCTTGCATAATGCGTTGTAGCTCGACATGAGCTGTTTCACCTTGCGCTGCTGCGGTAATAATACTGACGGGTTTACCTGTGAAAACTGTTGTTGTTGCGCACCATTCAAGTAGATTTTTTAATCCGCTCGGTACACTGAAAATATATTCTGGGCTGCTGATCAATACGATGTCTGCATCATTAATTACCTGACGAAGTGCAATTATTTCTATAGGAGGATGAGATTGGCTCTCTTCCGGATCAAAATGCGGTAGTTCTTTTAAACGGTCAAATAGCGTGAAATGGATATCGGCACCTATTTCTTGTTGGAGGTGATTGACAATATGGTGATTGGATGAATGTGTACTAGCACTACCTACAATAGCAAAAATAGTTTTCATGAGTGTTTGATTATTAGGAGAGCACAATTAGGCCCTTTGCATTTTTATTTTTTATCTTGATTCTGATGGCACTAAATTACAATATTCAATTCAAATGATTTTCTTTGTTCTTCGGTTGAATGTAATTTTCCCTTTCTTTCTCCTTTTACCGATTAAGTTTATACTTTTGGAATAGGGGACTTGTATTAGCCTTTTTCGGATTATAAGCTTTGTTATGAGAAATAAAATGGGGTACCGCTTATTGTGGGAACGTATTCGTACTGGAGACGAGACTGCTTTCTTTGATCTGTATGCGGCGCTCTATCAGGAGCTTGTTAATTTTGGAATACGCACTTGTGGTGACAGTGATTTGTCAAGCGAGGCGACCGATCAGGTTTTTGTTAAAATTTGGGAGAAAAGAGAGCAGCTAGATCGGGTAGAAAATGTACAGTCCTATCTTATTACTTTTTTGAAAAGACGTATTCTGCGTCTACTGGAGAAACAGCATAAAATAAATACTGCGCTTCAAAATGTGAAAGCAGAGGACGACTGGGTTGAAATGCCCTATGAAGAATTTGTTATTAAGGTACAGACCAATGAGATTATACAGATCCGTCTGAAGGACGCACTGGAGAAATTATCTTTTCGGCAGAAGCAGCTGGTTAATTTGAAGTTCTTTGAAGGCTATTCTTATGAAAAAATAGCTGAAACGACGCAGATGTCTGTGAAAACGGCCTACAATACGCTTTATGATGCTTTAAAAATTCTGAGGGAGGAATTGAAGGATATCTAAGTTTTGCGTATGGCCTTTTATTTTAAGGCTTCATTAATAACATGCTCGTACGATAGCTGTAAAGTACTTGTATGTTGGTGTTTTTGTTTAAAATAATGTGTTGATTTACAGTTGTTTGAAAAATAATTTAAATTTTCTTTAGGAAAAAGCTAGGCTTTAGGGCACTATAGAGTAAATACCCAAAAGAATGAGCCAAAAAGATTATAAACAGTTAGAAGATTTTTTGATTGACGATACTTTTCAAAAGTATTGTTCAGGGGAAGATAAAAACTGTATTCTATACTGGCAACAATATAGCCTAAACCATCCCGAACAAGCTGAGACTATTTTAAAAGCGAAGCGCCTATATCAACTGTTGGTCGGTAACCGTAAACCTGTGAATGAACAATTGGAAAAATTGAAAACTGATCTTCAAAATTCTTCCGTTGAACATTTTGTGTCAAATCGATTTAATTGGGCCAGATGGGGCGCTGTTGCAGCGGTACTCATTGCTTTGGTATCCGGTGGACTCTGGTATTATTCGCAGTCAAGCAAAGTGGATAATATATTACCTATCACGTCAATTGGGCAGGTTTACCAAACGAAGAAGGGTGAAAAAAAGACTTTTGAATTGGGCGATGGGAGCACCGTAACGTTAAATTCAGGAAGCCGACTTGAGCTCGCTGCTGATTTCAATCAGGAATTGCGGGTTGTAAGGCTTGCCGGCGAAGGCTATTTTCAGGTAGCGAAAAATAAAGAGAAACCTTTTGTAGTACAAGCTTCTGATTTTGATATCAAGGTCCTGGGAACAACGTTTAATGTGAAGAGTTATTCCGATGAACCCACAGCAGAAGCACTGCTTGTCGAAGGTTCTATTGAAATGAAGAGCAAAGGGCAACGGGAAAATTCCGTTATCATTAAGCCAAATCAAAAAATTACGATTTACAAGAACCAAAACGAAATTGCAGTCCAGCATAAAACGAATAAACCAATTTCGAACAAATTGCCGATTAAGGAAATTGCTATAGAGAACATCCCTGCAGTAGAATCGAACATCGCTGAAATACCAGATATTGCATGGCGTGAAAACAGATTAGAAATCGTGGACCAAGATTTTGAATCTCTTCGCCGGACGTTGGAACGTTGGTATGATGTGGATATACATATTCAAAACGACCAATTAAAACAATACCGTTTTACAGCAACCTTCAGCAAAGAAAATATTGCTCAGGTGCTGAGTGCTTTACAAAAAGTTGAACCTTTTAAATTTGATGTATATGGGAGAAAAATAACTATATCAGAAAAGTAAAAAAGGATGGTGGACCAACACCATCCTTCATTGAAAAAATGATTAACCAAAAGCAGCAACATTGGGGCGTGCTGCTTAATATTAATTTTAACCAACACTAAAATATGATTAAAAATTGCTTATTGCAAATGCGCAATGGATATATTGTGCATTTTAGATTCATTATCCGGATGAAACTAGCCTTAATTATGACTACGTGTGCTGTTATGAATGTTTCGGCAAATGTATTTTCCCAACAAAAAGTCTCCTTGGATGTCCAAAAAACAAAACTGAGCAAGGTACTTAAAATGATCGAGGAGCAAAGTGACTATTACTTTGTGTACAATTCGACGAATGAAAATTTAAATAAAGAGGTGTCTGTCAATGTGAATAATACCAAGGTATTGGACGTATTGACAAAGCTTTTCAATAAAAGTGGATTGGTTTATTCTGTTTCCAAAGAAGGTCTCGTCGTCGTGAGCCAACAGCAGCAAGTCGCTGTCGTAGGTCTTGTCACTGACGATAAAGGCAATCCCCTAGCTGGTGCTACGGTACGTGTTAAGGGAACCGCGATGGGAAGGGCAACGGATATCAATGGACGTTTTATGATCGATGCGGCAACAGGAAACACCTTGATTATTTCTTTTGCTGGTTACACTTCGCAAGAAGTGGCCGTAACCAAAGAGGGGGATCTGAAAATTGTTTTATTAGAAGATAATCGGATGCTTAATGAGGTTGTTGTGACGGCATTGGGTATGAAGAAAGAAAAACGCTCGTTGGGATATTCTGTTACGCAGGTTGCCGGTGAATCCCTAACCACAGCCCGTGAAAATAATGTGATGAATTCACTCGTAGGAAAGGTGGCCGGACTAGATGTCAGTTCCACATCTGGTGGTGTGGGAGCAGCTTCCAATGTGACCATTCGCGGTATATCGAGTTTAAATCAAACTAATCAACCATTATACGTGATCAATGGTATCCCTATGGAGAGTAAGCCGGTAGGGATCGGAAATGCAAATACCAAAGGAAACTCAGGAAGTCAATGGGATAATGCACCAGATCTTGGCGATGCGATAGGTAATATCAATCCGGATGACATTGAAAGTATTTCGGTACTGAAAGGTGCAGCAGCATCTGCATTATATGGTTCCAGAGCTAAAGCGGGTGTCATCCTAATCACAACAAAATCAGGTAAAGGTAATTCGATCGATTTCAATAGTAACCTTGTTGCCGAGCAGATCATCAATAACACAAATTGGCAAACAGTCTATGGTCAGGGGGCGAACGGTGAAAAACCAACTACGCAAGCAGGAGCGGCCCAAGTGGGGGGATCGAGCTGGGGAGCTAAATTGGACGGTTCTCCGGTCGTTCAATTTGACGGTGTATCGCGACCATATTCATTACAAAAAGGGAATTTAGATCGGTTTTATCGTACTGGTTCAACATGGACAAATACGCTGGCATTAAATAAATCATTTGATGGCGGATCTATTCGTCTGTCGGGAACAGATGTCAATAATCGGTCAGTTGTTCCGAATTCAGGACTGAAAAGACAGTCTTTTAATTTGGTCGGTCTATTTGAACCACTCAAAGGTTTGACGATTGATGCGCGTTACAACATGATTTTGGAGCAAGTCAAAAATCGCCCCATGGTTTCGGATGGTGCCGGAAATGCCAATTATAACGTTATGTTTTTGCCGACTAGTATCAATGTCAACGATTTGAAGCCATGGAAGGATGACAATGGAAAAGAGATACTTTATAATTCAGGCAATGTGTATGCGACCAATCCTTGGTTTGCGGCAAATGAGTTTATCAATAATACCAGTCGCGACCGTTCCATAGCATCTGTTACGGCTAAATATACCATGGGCAACGGTTTGTTTGTTCAAGGAAGAGCGGGACGGGATGGCTATACCGATCATTATAAAAATGTATTGCCTTCTGGTACGGGTTACTATGAAAATGGTAAAATCGCTGAACAAGAAACCAAATTTGCCGATATCAATGCGGATATCTTGGTAGGTAAGTCGTTTACTTTCGGAGATTATACCTTGACGCCTAATCTGGGTGCCAGTTATCGAAACACGAAGGTTAGACAAACAACAAATTTAGGAACTGATTTTGCCATATTTGGGGTCTACAATATTCTAAATGCAAAGAACAAATCCGTGGGATATCTGCAAAATGAATCAGAAACACAGTCAACATATGGTACTTTGGAATTTGCCTATAAAGATGTTGCCTATTTAACAGGAAGCTTACGCTCAGATTGGTTTTCGACATTGGCTACACCGGGGTTTGATAATAAATTGAATTCGGTTTATCCAGCAGTTTCGGGATCATTTATCTTTTCAGAATATCTAAAACCATCCTGGTTAAGTTTCGGAAAGTTAAGAGCAGGTTTTGCGCAGGTAGGACAAGCCACAGATCCCTATCAAACCTTGTTAACGTATAATTTTAGAAGTGAGGTACTCAATGGACAACCTCTTGGAGTTATCTCTAATGTTAATATTCCAAACTCTTCCTTGAGAGCTTCGACGGCAACTGAGTTGGAAATTGGAACTGAACTCCGTCTTTTTAACGATCGCTTAAATTTGGATTTAACCTGGTATAACAAGAAGTCAAAAGATGAAATATCCAATATTACAACACCTTCTGCAAGCGGATATATCGGCGCTGTACTCAATGCTGGAAAAATGCAAAATAAAGGATTTGAAGCCTTGATTTCAGCTACTGTTGTCAAAACGGATGATTTTAAATGGGTATCTTCACTGAACGGTTCTTACAATGACAATAAGATTATTTCGTTGGCTGAGGGCATGGATGAACAATCAGTAGCAATTTCACGCTCAGGTGTGGGGTACTTGATGAATAAAATGGGTATGCCTGCTTTCCAGATCTTGGCTTACGATTATAAATACGATAGTAATGGTGAGATCGTAAAATTGGCCGACGGTTCTCCTGATCGAGGGGAATTAAAATCTTATGGTTCGGCGATGAACAAATGGTTCGCAGGCTGGAACAATGAATTTAACTATAAAAGGTTCAATTTCTCTTTCTTGATTGATGGAAAATGGGGTGGAAAACTTTTCTCAGGAACGGATTACTACGGTTATATTTTTGGATTACATCAGGAAACTGTAGCTGATCGTGAAAGTTTAGGGAGAACAGCATCGACTTATTATACCAATACAGCCAATAATGTCTCGAAGATATTTGTCAATAGTGCTGATTTTATCAAGCTGAGACAGGTTATTATGGGGTATACTTTCCCGTCCAACTTGTTCAACAATAAAATTAAGTCGATTACAGTAAGTGCTGTCGCCCGTAACCTCTGGACAATCATGAAGAAAACAAATAATATTGATCCAGAATCGAGCTATAACGCAACCTTTCCAGGTATAGAGCTTGGTGGTGTACCAGCGGTGCGTACTTACGGTGTTAATTTAAGTGTTAAATTCTAATTGCAAACAATCATGAAAAGATATATTAAGCCGGTATTTGTTAGTTTAATGGCAGCAACTTTATTGATGGAAAGTAGCTGTACAAAAGATTTTGAAAAGATAAATACAGATCCCACTGCCTATGGTAGAGAAAATTGGGATCCAAATTATACATTAAGCTCCGCACAATTGTTCTACACGGGGAGTTTTGATTTTGCATACGATACTTGGCGGGGAAACCTTATTTATTCTTCCACAATGATGCAGGGTTTATCGACTGTGGTGAGTTATTGGGCCGGAGACAAATATATACTGAATGAGGGGTATACTGCCGCTTATTGGGGTAATGGTACTGTTGGTGCTTATATCGAACAGGTTCGTAATATTGTCGATGTTGTAGAGTTTACAAGAGATAAACCGAAATATGCTAACCTTCATAATGTTGCACGAATTTGGAAAGCACTCATATTTGCCCGTTTGAGTGATTTGTATGGTGATGTTCCTTATTCGGAGGCGGGGTTAGGTTTTTATAATAAAATCTATAAGCCCAAATATGACAAGCAGCAGGATATCTACAGTGACCTGTTGAAAGAACTGGAGCAAGCTACTGCCGCTTTAAAGGATGATGGCGATAAAGTCACTGGTGATGTTATTTATAAAGGTGATATTGCCAAATGGCGGAAATTCGGTAATTCTTTATTGCTTCGCACAGCGATGCGTTTGGTTAAAGTAGACGAAGCAAAAGCAAAGGAATATGTGCAAAAGGTTGTTGGCAAGACGATGGATACTAATGCAGACAATGCATTTATTCTTCATGACGAGTCTGGATCGAGAGTTACCCAAAATAGAAATAGCCAAGTGTTACTAGGCGATGGCGGACAGGAAAATTATTATGTAAAATGGTCTAAAACATTTATAGATTATTTAAAAAACAATAATGATCCGAGATTGCAAAAGGTTGCTGTCACAAAACTATATTTATCGGAAAAGGACAAGGTGCAAAACGGAAGTTTTATCACTGACCCAGCTAAACAAAAGGGTATGCCTAACGGTAAGGATCTAGGCTCGAATGCGCAATATAATATCAGCAGTGATCCGAGTTACACGACTTTTTCGGATTATTCCTCTCCCAATCCTAATATGATTAAGCGAACCGGTGCGACATTTATTTTGACCTATGGAGAGTCCGAATTGCTTTTGGCAGAGGCTGCTCAACGTTGGGGCATCGGTGGTAGTGCGAGCGACCATTATAAAAAAGGCGTGAAGGCAAGTATTACCTACCTGAATCAATATGATGGCTCACTAGCGATCAGTGATGGAGATGCTGAATCTTATCTAGCGGCTCATCCATTTGATGCGGCAGATGCCTTGAAGCAGATAAATACCCAATACTGGGCACATACGATAACCATGCTCGACTTTTATGAAACTTGGAGCAACTGGCGTAGAAGTGGGTATCCAGCATTGACTCCGGTGAACTATCCTGGAAATGCAACTTCGGGGACTATTCCAAGAAGATTCCCTTATCCTTCTACTGAAGCGGCTATCAATGGCGAAAATTACAGAGCAGCTTCGGCCGCAGTACCTGGCGGAGATAAGTTGTCTGGTCGAGTTTGGTGGGATAAATAATTACATTGGTTTGTTTTTGATTGAGGCTGGACTTTCGTAGTTTGGCCTCTTTAAACCTTTTATAAAATATGATAAACCTAAAAAATCACTTACTATTTGCGATCGCGGCTTCCTGTCTTGTCTTTTCATGTAAAAATAATGCTGAAAAGAAAGATGTTGATGTGGTAAAATCAAAATCTTTGACAGGTACCTATAAGCTTATTGAAAGCAAAACAATCAAAGGAAAGGATACCGTGACCGCTTTTACGGATACCAGCAAAACAGAGATGTTTAAAATGTTTAATGAAGACCACTTTTCTTTTTTTAATCACGATAAGGAAAAAGGTAAAGGTAAAGTGCCACTGTTTGTTGCTGGTGGAGGAACCTATTCTTTTGATGGTGTCAAGTATCAAGAGAGATTACAATACTGTTCAATGCGTGATTGGGAAAGTAATAAATTTGATTTTGAACTCACTTTAAAAGGAGATACATTGATTCAAATCGGTGAGGAAAATTTACCTGAATTAGGTGTCAAACATACGATTGTGGAAACCTATTTAAAAGTCAAATAATCGATATCCGAATACCTGAAATTTTAGATTCCCTATTAAGTTTATTTTATTAATGCAGGCACTCAAGATCATTCTTGAGTGTTTTTTTGTTGAAAGGAGGTCTTTTAATGGGCTTTTGCACATTTTTAGAATTATTTTAGAAAAAAAATAAAATTATATTGCAACATTTTCATCAGGGAATCGACTACATAGTAGAAACATAAGAATTAACAGTATTAATTTTAGAACGTGCAAAATCAGCTTAGCGATAAAGATTTATTAGCGATGTGCCAAACGGGCAATGAGTCTGGATTTGCACAGCTCTATCATCGGTATGCAAAAAAGATTTTTAATTCTATTTATCGGGTTTTGTCCAATCAGGAAGAAAGTGAAGATATTTTACAGGAAACCTTTGTTGATTTTTTTGCAAGATCGGATAAATGGCATTTAGTTCTCAGTGTAGAAGCTTGGTTGAGAAGAATGGGGGTGAATAAGGCAATCTCACTATTACGAAAGAATAAACAATATTTTACACCGCTGGACGATTTGGAAATTCAGGATGATGGCGAAGACGAATTATTGGAAAAAGAATGGCGCGAATGTCGTTTAACAGATTTGGAAGCTGTAATCGATCAGCTGACCGGTGTACCTAAGATGGTGGTCAATCTTTATCTGTTTGAAAATATGAGCCATGATGAAGTTGCGGAAACATTAGGAATGACGGCGGTGGCAGTGCGTAGTCAGTATCATCGTGCTAAGAAGAAAATATACGAACAATTGAAGGAAAGGTATAATTATGCGGGATAATTTAAAAGATTTTGTAAACGCCAATCGAGAGGCATTTGATCAGAGAGAACCTTCGGCGGACCTATGGAATAAAATCAGACCGCAAGTAGTTCCCCCTGTTCAGGAAAGAAAGATTAAACCTTTATGGAAATGGGCTAGCATTGCGGCAGCAACATTATTGATTGGTACAGCGACTTTCATTGCTTTTGATCAGCATAATGGAACAGAAGTAGAAAAACGTATGGCCGAAGTTCATTCGGTTGATATTGAGAAGAAAGATAGTGAGGCAAAAGCTATTGATGTGGAGATGCCAGGTGCTGCTACCGAAGCTCAGAAGATCTTAGTTCCTGTTAAAGCCATAGCGGGGATAAAAAGTACACGAAAACAATCTTTCAGGGAAAGTGTATCGGAAACTGCTCATCGTGAAATGGAAGAGAAAATGGATTACGTTCAGATGCTTCAGGATTCGAGTTCCGCAAGCACGCGTTTAAGTGCTGTCTTGGCGATGAAAGATGGGGGTAAGTTAGATCGGAATAGTGTAGGGGCTTTGGAAAAGACAGCTGTGTCAGATCAAAGTAGCAATGTACGCATGGCTGCAATTGAAACCATATTAAGTGGACTAAGCCCAGAAGAACGTCAGCAGAAAGTTCAGGACTTCTTTGTGGAGCAAAATGATCCCACTTTACAAATGGAACTGATGCAAATGATGGCTCAACAGGAGGATCCGACGATGAAGGCAACAACAAAAGAAAAGTTAAATGAAATTGTGGAAGATCCATTTACCCTGAAATTTGTGAAGGAGCAAGCATATGCGGTATTATTAAATCAATAATAGGATATATGAAGGTAGAAGTCAGATTGTGTACGTTAATCTATGAAAAAGTTTAAAATACATTATTTGACAAATAATGAAGACAAACTAAAATGAAATGAAAAAGATAAGGATAATGATGATTGGGGTGGCACTGATCTTTGCGAGCGCATTGCAGGCCCAGGTAAATGAAACTGTAGAAAGTGTGGCTGCGCCAAAACCTCCTAGTCCTCCTAAAAAGGCTAGAGCGACTTCAGGTGTTATTGTAAATAATAGTAATAATTTCACATTCAATTCTGCTGGATTCGGTCGTAGTAGTGGGCCGAAAAGCTGGAAGGAAATTAAAGTGTCCAACTTAGGAAATAAGCTGCTGTTAAAATTGGACAATGTTTATATCGAAGGATATAAGGGGAAAGATGTGCTGATTACCGCTAAGGTTGAGGAAAGTGAAGAAAATGACCGCGCAAAAGGGCTACGTGTGATTAATGGTTCGGGATTGTCAGACAATTCAGGAATTGGTATGAATATCAAAACGGAAGGCGGAGTAACCGAAGTAAGTATGGTCGGGATGCCCTTGGAGGATTCTATTCGTATCAAGATACCAATGGATCTACCTGTGACGATCAAAGGGGGACGTGGCGCAATGTTTAACGCTGGAGTGATCGAATTAAAAGATATCCGGGCCGAGGTCGAGGTTGCCAGTACGATGGGCGATGTAAATTTATTGAATATTACGGGGCCGATTAATGTCAAGGTTGCCCAGGGAGATGTTACAGCTAAATTTGTTCAACCTGTCAAAGGACCGATTTCTTTAGTCGCTGCCATGGGCGCCGTAGATGTTGCCTTCCCAAAGAATTTCGGAGCTAATGTGGATGTAAAATCTTCTATGGGGAATATTTATGCTGCGGACGAATTTCAATTCGAAAAACCTGCCGAGGAAGCCAAATCAACTCCTATGGGTAACGCCGTGAAAGGTAAAATGAATGGTGGTGGACAGGATGTTATTTTAAAAACGTCCATGGGAGATATCTATATAAGAACACAGAAATAATATATACAATAACATAGAAATAATAAAAAAAATAGCCTGTTATAAACAACAGGCTATTTTTTTAGTTCCATACGGACGAGGTATTGATCATTCTCATCTTCATATAAAATTTGGACAACCCAGCCCAGTTCGTGCGAAATTTTGATCAATAAATCCTGGTCTAAATAGAGCCATTTGAAAAGATTTCCTCGAGTCCCTTTGTACTCATACTGGTATTGAATTTCTCCAAAATAATGCGTTGGTTTTTTGATGTTGTAATCTTTGTACAAATAACTGATGTCTGAAGAGTCAAAAATCAGTTGGCCATTTTCGGTCAGTAACTCTTTACTATGCTGTAATAGTTTTCGAAAACCATCTACGTCGCCGGCAAGACCTATTCCGTTCATTAAAAGCAATAGCGTATCATATTTTTGGCCTTCGAATTTATAGAAATCTTCGCAGATAATATGTTGTACCCCGCGTTGTTGCATAATATGGCAAGCGGTTTGCGAGAGTTCCAGTGCATCTACTTCAAAACCTTTTTCTTGTAGATACAGGCTATGACTACCAACTCCTGCTCCAACATCCAGTACACGCCCATCACATAAGGATAGACCAATAAATTCCAGTTCAGGAAAATCATCGGGTTCCCGAAAGAAAATCTCGACGGGCATTTCGTCCTGATCGCCATAACTCGTGTGAAGTACCAAAGGGAACTTCTCTTCTTGATGTACAAAGTAATCATCTAAAGCTTCACCGTATACGTCTCTATGCATTGTCATCATCGATCATTAATACTTTTTTAGCAATATATATGGAGTCTTCATCTCCTGTGTGTTTCATAGGTTCGTCAGATAGTTTGATGACCGGGGTCCATTGATCATCTTCCGGTAAAGCGTCGGTCATTTTAATGACGATATTCATAGGCCTAAGGCCTACATCATTGGTGAAATTAGTGCCAACGCCAAAAGAATGCAAGATTTTTCCCTCACAGTAGCTCGCGATTCTTTCGACTTTCTCATAGTCTAAGCCATCCGAGAAGATGATTGTCTTGGAGAGTGGATCAATTCCATTTTTCTTATAGTGTGCAATGACCTTGTCCGTAAATTCAAGCGGGTCGCCGCTATCATGGCGCACTCCATCAAATAATTTGGTTAACTTTTTATCAAATTGCTGAAAGAAGACTTCCGTCGTATAAGTGTCCGATAGTGCTATTCCGAGGTCACCCCGGTAGACATCAGACCAATGTTCAAGACCAAGGAGATTGGCCATTTTATAACCGTATTTTGCAGCGTGAAACATAAACCATTCATGCGCATGGGTGCCAATGGGTTTAGTTTCATATTTCATGGCTAAATGCACATTGCTTGTGCCAATAAATGTTTTTTCGCCATATTGTTTCAGTGTGCGAACAACCAAATCATGAACTTCATAAGAATGGCGTCTGCGGGTGCCAAAATCAGCAATGGTGATATTGAGTTTTTTGTATTTTTCGATTTTGTCTTTGGCCGTAGCGATTACTTCAGCATCTGAGGCACGCTGTAGGCCTTGGGATTCATAAAAAAGTTCACAGATGAGCGACATCAAAGGAACTTCCCAAAGAATAGTACGGTACCAGTACCCTTCGATAATGACTTCAAGATCGGGGCCATCCTGGAATATTTTGATCTCCTCTGGATCGTAGCGATAACCTTGAAGAAAGTCAAAATAGGTTGGGTCTATATAAGGACACGTTCTGGCAAAAAAAGCCTTTTCTGCTTTTGTTAACTTCAAATTAGCCATTTCATTTACGGCCTCCTTCAGGAGTACATCAAAACCATAGGGAAATTTATGATGTCCCCGGTTAATAAAATGATAACGTGCTTTGGCCTTTGGAAACAACTTGACCACAGCATGCTGCATGGTGAATTTGTAAAAGTCATTATCTAATATAGAGGTAAATGAAGCCATCTTTATCGATCTGTTTTTTTGTTTGAAGCGGTAAATTTACTAATTAACGTGAAAATGTATGGATTGTTCATGATAAATATAAAAAGACATGCATATAAAAGGCGGGTAAAATTTTTCATTTTACCCGCCAGATGTGAATTATTATTTTATTTGGCTGTCATTATCTTGTTCTCGATCTTTCTGATCCTTGCGAAGAACGTCCAGAGCTACGTTCGCCTGAGCTTTCTGAAGACCTTGATCGAGATACTGAAGATGAATTGTCTGTATTTGATCTACTTCTTGTGTTTTCGTAGCTCCGATTTTGAGTTGGTTGTGCTACAGGTTGCGATACCGGTTGGCTCGAACGGCTCCTGCTGCCAGCATCGTTATTTCCATTTCGTTGCGGCGTTGTCGTAGGTTGCACGACTCGTGGAGGTACAGCCTGGTCGGAACTGTTCGCATTTGACCGCGAGCGTGAATTATAATCTGTGTTTCTATTGTAGTCTGTACTTCTGCCGTTTACAACACCATTATTATCAACGGAGCCATTTTGTCTATCTCTACCGGTAGATGTAGGGTTGTTATTATTTGAAGCGTCCGCTTGTCGGCCTGATCGCGTTCTAAAATCATAGTTATTTGTATTCGGTTGTGTCCCGGTGTTATTTCTATTGACCGTACCATTGTCTCCGGTTCTCGTATTATTATTAGAACTACGGCTTGATCCGCCGCTGTTAGCGTCGTTACGAGATCTTACAGAAGCATTTCCACTGTTGTCAATATATAATTCACGACTTCCTGATCTTGAATCGATATTGTCTCGATTGCTGATAACACGATTGGTACGATCTGAAATCTCACTATTGTTATTACGTGTTCGGGTAGACGCATCCACGACATTCGTCGGGCGTGCAGAAGATCTTGTATTACGGTCTACTGTTGGACGGTACATACTGATTTCATTGCTGCGATTGCTGCTACTGCGTACAGATCCAGGTCTATCGGCATTTGCGATTCTATTCACTGTTACGCTTCTTCCTGTCGAACGTTCAATATCGGATCTTCGAGGGCCGCCAACATAATAGTTGTTGTTAATTATCGTTGTATTGTTGATAATGGTGGTTCTGTTATAGATATTATTGTAATTTCTTCGATTAACATAATACCGATCCATATCCCTATTCATAAAGTGATTGACTGCCACAAATGTCCAAAAGTTCATTGGAATATTAACGGATACATTAATATTCATGCCGGGACCCATAGGAGCCCAACCGTAGTAGTCGTTACTTTGACGCCAATTTACCCATGCTGGTCCCCATTCATAGTCAGGAACCCATCCCCATCCATAACGGTCATTGTAGTTCCAGCGACCATAGTGAAATGGAGCCCAGCCCCAGTCATAGTTGGATACCCAGGTATTACCATAGTCGGTCATTGTCCAATAACCATTGGTGGCATAAGGCTGGAAGTTCGGGCCAACGTCCGGAATCCAAACATAGCCATAATTGGGATCATTAACCCATTGTCCGTAAGGGGAGAGTTGATCATAGAACATCTGGAACGAAACTCCAGCATTGTTATAATTGTTATAACCATTATATCCACCCCGTTGGGCCATTGAAGTCGCGCAACTTGAAAAAGAAGCGATACCTATAAAACCAAGTACCCAATATTTTATGTTGCCTAAATTTTTCATGACTGTAATATTTAAAAGTGTGACAAAACTCTATTGTATTGTCTTTGTTATTATGACAGCATAACGTATAAAATGGTTTAATCGGTACACTGGAAATCTGATTTTTTTTATATAAAAGTCAAATTGATGATCTTTTTACATAAACGACAATTTTAGATACATATTTTTTATTTACCTTTACCGCTCGAATTGCTACGTGTTTGTTCAGCATAAGACGTGTTTTATGACACATTAATTTGAAATAGACATCATTTAAATGGCTAAGAAACTTCAGACTTTTTTTCTAGAATTTGCAAACATTCACCGTTTTTTGCTACGGTTTTGGCGCGAATTGGTAACTCCACCATATGAATTCAAAGAAATTGTCCGCCAGTGCTATGAAATAGGCTATAAGTCGTTGCCTTTGATTAGTTTAACGGGCTTTATTGTTGGATTTGTTTTTACAAAACAATCACGTCCCTCTTTGGAGGAATTTGGGGCAACTTCGATGTTGCCTTCTCTTATTTCAATTGCTATTGTTCGCGCATTAGCACCTTTGGTGACTGCTTTAATTGCCGCGGGAAAAGTAGGTTCGCAGATCGGAGCGGAACTTAGTTCGATGAATGTAACTGAGCAAATCGATGCGATGGAGGTTTCGGGCACCAATCCTTATAAATATCTTATTGTTAGTAGAATATTAGCGACAACTATTGGGATTCCTGTCCTGTGTTTTTATGTTGCGGGTATAGGCCTTTTAGGTGGCTATCTCAGTATGATGAGTAAAGATGACTTGAGTTTTTTGAGTTTTTTTACACAGGTTTTTGAGACGATAGCATTTAAAGATTTAGGAGCGATGGTTTTACGTGCGGTTATATTTGGTTTTACCATTGGAGCTGTAAGTTGTTATTGTGGCTATTTTTCTTCAAAAGGAACAGAAGGTGTCGGTAAAGCCGCCAATGCGGCCGTTGTCGCTTCGATGTTTCTGGTGTTTATTGAAGAA
This sequence comes from Sphingobacterium sp., assembly GCA_031286695.1. Classification (GTDB taxonomy): domain Bacteria; phylum Bacteroidota; class Bacteroidia; order Sphingobacteriales; family Sphingobacteriaceae; genus Sphingobacterium. The sequence goes on from JAITTY010000010.1 coordinate 239,357, forward strand.
ATAATTATTGTTCAGGTTTTATCGTTCTTTGGATAGTGAGGTATGGAAAAGATTAAATCAACCATCGATAATTCGAAGCCCGTCATTGAGATCAGGGATTTAAGTAAGTCTTTCGGAGATAATCACGTTTTGCGGGGTGTAAACCTCGATTTATATAAGGAAGAAAATCTTGTGGTACTGGGGCGTTCTGGAACAGGGAAATCCGTGTTGATCAAATTAATCGCTGGATTATTAAGACCGGATGAAGGGACTATCAATGTTTTGGGAGACTCGGTGACCGAGTTAAATGATCGTCAATTGCGTGAATTGCGTTTAAAAATAGGGTTTTCATTTCAGAATAGCGCGCTTTATGACAGTATGACCGTACGTGAAAATCTAGAATTTCCATTGGTTCGAAATAAGCGCAACTTAACAAGGACCGAGATCAATCACGCGGTTGAAGAGGTTTTGGATGGTGTAGGGCTGTCACAAGCGATTAATCAGATGCCATCGGAACTGTCCGGCGGACAGCGGAAGCGAATTGGTATTGCGCGTACGCTGATTCTTCGACCTGAAATCATGATGTACGATGAACCGACAGCAGGATTAGATCCGATTACTTGTTTGGATATTAATGGATTGATCAACGAGGTTCAGGAACGGTATAAAACAGCATCGATTATTATTACGCACGATTTGGCTTGTGCGAAGGAAGTGGGAGACCGTATTGTGATGCTATTGGATGGTAAATTTGAAAGGCAAGGTTCTTTTGAGGAAATTTTTGATACAGATGACGCGCGCGTAAGAGCGTTTTATAATTATAATTTTATTCTATAATATACATGAGTAAGGCAGAAAATAAAAGAGCAATCATTGTCGGTATTTTTGTTTTTTTAGGCGTATTGATTCTTTTGGCGGGTATCTTTATTTTGGGTAGCCAGCAAAAGAAATTTACTAGAAATATCGAAATTACGACTTCATTTCCTGATGTCGCTGGATTAAAAGTGGGAAGTAATGTGTGGTTTTCTGGAGTCAAGGTGGGAATTATTAAGAATATCCATTTTAAAAGTGTGCAGGATGTAGAGGTGGTATTGACAATTGAAGAGAAATCTGCTGAGTATATCCGTAAAGATGCCGTGACGAAATTAGGTTCGGACGGGCTGATCGGTAACAAGATCGTTGTGATCTCTGGTGGATCGCAGAATGCACCGACCGTTGAGACTGGTGATTTCTTGCGTTCCGCGAAGACTGCGGATATGGAAGCGATGATGGAAACATTGCAGGTAAATAACGAAAACCTAGCCAAGATTACCACTGACTTTGTAGAGATATCACGTGGATTAGCAGATGGAAAGGGGATGGTTGGTGCAATGCTGACGGATACGTCTATGGTAAATACACTTCGTACGACACTCTTGTCGATCAGTGCAGCAATGAATAATGCGAACAAAGCATCTGCAAATTTGGTGACATTGACAAATTCCTTAAACAGCAATAAAGGGTTGATTCATGATCTAACAACAGATACCGCGATATTCTCTAATTTGCGTCAGTCAGCAGCACAGTTGCAAGGGGTTTCTCAGACAGCAAATGCATTGATAAACAATTTGAATAATGCGTCCAGCCGATTAAATGATAAAGATAATGCAGTGGGTGTTTTGTTGAACGACCCTGCTTCGGCAAATCAAATTAAATCGGCCATCAATAACTTGAATTCGAGTACAGCAAAGTTGGACGAAAATATGGAAGCCCTACAGCACAATTTCTTATTGCGCGGTTTCTTTAAAAAGAAGATGAAAGAGGACGCGAAGAAGGCTGAATTGCTTAAAGCAGACACGGCGAAATAAGCCGAATTAAGAACATATGGAAAGGCTGTACGCTTGCGTAGGGCCTTTTTTAATAAATAATAAAGTCATTATTGGGTAGTAAGTCAACAGATCTTTAGAACTGTATAGCATTTAGATTACCCTTTTAGATTTGAAAAAAATGAATCATACTGAAATTACAGATAAAGACGTCATCTATGAAGACAATCATCTCATCGCGATAAACAAGAAAGCGGGGGATATTGTGCAGGTGGATGAAACGGGAGACCTATCTTTAGAAGATATGGTGAAAGAATATTTGAAAAAGAAATATGATAAACCAAATGAAGCTTTTGTTGGTGTTATTCATCGATTAGATAGGCCAGTCAGCGGTATGATTCTTTTCGCAAAGACAAGTAAAGCACTGGAGCGTATGAATAAGTTTTTTCAGGACAGAACAGTGAAAAAGACTTATTTGGCGATTGTTAGACAACGCCCACGAAAAACCGAAGGGAAACTGATCAATTGGTTGGTTAGGAATAGGCAAACAAGAGTCACGAAGGCTTTCCCTCGAGAAGTGAAGGGCGGAAGTTATGCTGAACTGGATTATACATTGGTAGGAGAATTGAATGGGTTTTATTTGTTACGTGTTGAACCTCTGACAGGCCGTACCCATCAGATTCGTGCACAGCTTGCAGCAATGGGCTGTCCTATTGTGGGCGATAATAAATATGGATATCCAAGAGGCAGTTCTTTGGGAAGCATTTGTTTACATTCCCGTTCATTGATCTTTACACATCCAATAAAAAAAGATAAGATGGAATTGAAAGCGTCATTGCCGAAAGACGGTTTCTGGGATAAATTTGAATCTTTGGCGCGCTAATCGTTAAAATTTCAGTACCTTTGCCTTATGAAATGGTTTAAATATTTACTCCTAATATTTACCTTAAGCTGCTCAGCTGTATCTGTTTCTTACGGACAGTGTGCAATGTGTACATTGAACGCTGAAAATTCTACGAAGGAAGGAAATATGCAAGGAAGAGGGCTGAATGACGGTATCTTATTTCTATTGGTAATACCTTATCTGGCCGCTGCAGGCCTTGGCTACTTGTGGTATAAAAAATATCGTAAGAAGAGCCCTGTTACAAAGAAATTCGTAAACGAAATAAAATAGATTTTTAATGCCTACATCCAAATTTCATGCGATGATACATTCCAAATGTCCCAAGTGTCATGTCGGTAATGTATTTGTAGGGAAGGTATATAGTTTGCATAAGCAGCATATGAATGATACATGTCCACACTGTGGTGTCAAGTATGAGGTTGAACCCGGGTATTTCTATGCGGCTATGTATGTGAGTTATGCTTTGTCTGTGGCAGAGATTGTTACGGTGTCCGTTGCTATCGCAGTTTTGACAGGAAGTGAGTCTCCATGGTTATATCTGATAGGCTTGGCTGTAACCATTTTGGTGTTTGCTCCTTTCAATTTTAGATATGCTCGTTTAATATTACTTCATTTTTTAACGCCAAAGATCAGTTATGATCCGCGCTATGAATTGGCGGTAGAGATAGGTGAAAAGAATACGAAGAGCCTAAAAGAAGAAAGTAACGATCTTGATGATATAAAAAAATAAAAGAGCTCCTTAGAGCTCTTTTATTTTTTTATATATTTCATGGTACTGTCAAAAAGGAAGACCTTGTCCTTATATGCTTCCAAAATAAGTTGCTGCAATGGGATTAGATGGACCTGCTGAAAATCTGCTATATGTTCTTCCGATGGGAGTATGACCTGAATGCAATAGGTCATCCCTTCATGTGGAGACTGGAGCATTTCTAAGAAATGCACTTGAAATTTTTGGGATTGCACGATATTATCCTGAATCCACGAAACGACTTCCTGATGGATTGTTTCTTCTGCGATAACGGAGACATTGTATAAAAACATAAACAAAAATACGCTATTTTTCGACTATAAAAAAGAATCTCAAGGGCAGAACGTCGATAAGTTTGAATATTACATTTAATTACTATATCTTGTAAAAATAAGGTTGCATTTCATGCAATTCCGTATTTAATTACAATATTTGGAATAAATGATAAGGATGTATTTGGGATTATGAGGATGAAATTTTGGATAGGTTTATTTTTTTCTGCCATGATCATGTTGGGGTGTCAACGACATAGTGTTGATCCTATTCCAATAAATCAATTTTTTTCTACACCTGAAAAATCAAATTTTAAGATTTCACCAAATGGTCGATTTATAGCTTATATCGGTCTGGATAACCATTGCAAAAATATCTATTTGATCGATTTGATCCATCAGGACAGCTCCAAGCAGCTTACTTATCAAAATGATATTAATGTAAAATCTTTTGCATGGAACAATGATTCAAAAATATCTTTTCTGACCGAACAATCCTCGCAGGACAGTTTACGTTTATATGCTGTGGATATCAATACAGAGAAAATTTGGCCTTTGGTTAAACCTGTTCGCGGACGATTTCGTTGGATTCATGCAATGGTGACTGGTGGTGATAGTTTTATTGCGGGAATCAATGATCGAGATTCTTCGTTTTTTGATCTTTATCGGATTTATCTAGACGGACGGCCTAGAGAATTGGTTTTGCAGAATCCGGGGAATATGAGTTCTTGGGTGGTCTCTAATGATGGGCAGGTACGATTGGCGGTAGCCAATGATTCCGTACAGCAATCCGTGCTCTATAGAGCTTCCGAAAAAGAACCTTTCAAAGAGATTATACGATGTGATGTTGAAAGCAGTTTTACACCACTGGGTTATAAGGATAGTTCAAATGCCATTATTTACGCCTTATCCAATATAGAGCGAGATAAGCTGGCTTTGGTAAGTTATGATCTGGCAAATCAAAAAGAGCTAGGTGAACTTTATAGCCATAAAGATGTCGACGTAAGTCCAGGGGGGTATTTCACTGAACAGAATAAGCTATTGTTTGTAAATTATAGCACCTCAAGACAGAATAGACATTTTTTTGATGAGGCTACCAAAAAGAAATATGATCAACTGTCGAAGCAGATCGATGGATTCGAGTTTCAGGTGTTGAACACAGATGTTTCAGGGGATAAGATCATTATCAAAACCTATACAGACGTAAATCCCGGTGGAATCTATTTTTATGAATTTTCGACACAAAAATTAACCAAGCTGACGGATAATAATTCAGACCTAAAAGACAAAGAACTTTCACCAAATGAATACATTACCTATACAGCAAGAGACGGTATTCAGATTTCAGGCTATCTGACTTATCCGGTACACTCCAATCGCAAAGATCTGCCCATGGTTGTGTTGCCACATGACGGACCCAATGGGCGTGAAGTATGGGGGTTTGACAATGAGGCGCAATTCTTGGCAAATCGGGGATATTTAGTTTTTCAGATGAATTATAGAGGTTCAACAGGTTTTGGTAAGAAGTTTTGGACGGCGGGATTTAAAGAATGGGGTGGGAAGATTCAGGACGATATTACCGATGGGGTGAAGTGGCTGATCAAAGAGGGGATTGCTGATCGGGAACGTGTTGCTATCGTAGGTAAAGGTTTTGGGGGCTATTCGGCGCTACACGCAGCTTGTTTTAATTCTGATATGTATAAGTGCGCCGTGTCTTATTCAGGATATACCAATCTGTTTACCTATTTTAGGGATATACCGCCTTATTTTAAATCTTATGTACAGAAAATGTATCAGATCGTTGGAAATCCGATTCGTGAAGCTGAACTATTCAAAAATATTTCACCGGTATTTCATTCAGATAAAGTAAAGATACCGGTGTTATTGGTACAGGGTGGAAAGGATCGGTTTAGTTCGGTAACCGATGCAAATCAATTTGTACAGAAATTGAAGAATAATAATATTCCCGTACAGTACATCCTAAAGGAGGATGAGGATAGAACATTTAAGCGAGATGAAAATGTCTTTGGTTACTATAATGAGTTGGAGCGATTTTTGGCGAAATATCTTGTAGACTAAAGGCAGCAGATTATGAAAGCAGAGAAATATAGCTATCGAAAAAACTACGGCCTGTTATTGATGTTTTTCATTGTAATCAGTGGCCTGTATATATTTGCCCTTTTTCTTTCCCGCAATTATACGGAGTCACATATTAAAAATGAATTTACCAATCGGAAATCGGAAATATTTGACCAGACCTTAGTCCCTTTCAATGATTTTTTTCAAAATAGAATTCCTGAGGTTTCCTTTTATCAGGGCTTTTTGGATTCGGTGCAAGCAGGAAAATATGCCTATAGTATACTAAGCTCGTACCCTTTTGTTCGGGAAATTGGATTTTTTGATTTACAATTTAATAATGATCACAATCTGAACTATGGTTTTATTGTTAATAATCTTAGAATTCAGCCGAAAACCATTACTTTTTTTACCGTGTCCCGATCTGGCCTAAATAAAAATACGATTCGGGATCGCGGGCAGATGGGGTTGCATTCGGAAGAGATTAATAATATTGGTGTTAAACTGGCAACTTATATTGATAAATTGCAGCCGAATGCCAAACTTTCTGATAAGGATATTCTAAAGGTTTTTTATACGATAAGACCGGGACAAATTACCTACCTTAATATTCCTAGGGTCAATGACCTGATTGTTTATAAGTCCATTATGGAGGGCAATTTAGATCATACGGTGGGTTATGAACAGGATATGTTTAATTTTCAGATCGATCCAATGTATCTGGAGGTGAAAAATAGCTATTCAAATCTTTATGAGAAGGTCGAAATAGTTCCACTGGTAGGTGCTCCGATTACGCCAGAAAATGATGAGATTTCCACGGAGATGCCCTTGCCTGGAGCATTAGCGGATTATAAGCTTCTTTTTAGGTCGAGCAAAAGTTTTCTTTCTAAGGAGATAAACCGCAGTTTTTGGCCTGTACTGGGAGGAGTGTCTTTGATTTATATTATTTTAATTGCAATACTATATTTAATTTATAGAAATTTAGAAATTAACGGAAGACTTTTTAAATTGCAATACGATTTCATCAATAATCTGACCCACGAGTTTAAGACGCCTGTAAGCGTTATAAAAATTGCTGGTAATAATATTAAGAGTGCACAGGTACTCTCTGATGAAGAACGGAAGATGTATGGAAATATATTAGATCAGGAGGCAGATCGATTGAATAACTTGATGAACAAGCTATTGTCGTTTAGTCAGATCGAAAATAAAACTATAAAATTAAATAAAGAAGAAGTTGATTTGGAGGAATTTACCGAAAATCTAGTAGCTTCGTCAAGAATAAAATATTCGGATTTCAAGATTAGCACAAAAATTGATGTAAGGACATCAATGCTTGCAGATCCGGTATTGTTGAGCAGCGTGTTTCAAAATATGATCGATAATGCCTATAAATATTCGAAAGCGGGGCATAAAATCTTAGATATTGCGATACAACAAAACAAGAAGAATTTTGTTATCACTTTTAAGGACGAAGGAATAGGGATTGAGAAGGCCGAGTTTAACAATATCTTCAAAAAATTTTATAGAATAAAAAGTCAATATAATCAGCAAGGAAGTATCGGGTTGGGCTTGGCTTTCTGTAAAGAAATTACTGAGTTTATAGGCGGTGATATTACAGTAAAAAGTCAATTGGGACAGGGGACCACCTTTACCTTGGTATTTCCGGTTTAAAAATAAATTTAAATATGAATAAAGACATCACTGTTGCTGTTATTGAAGATGATGAGAACCTACGGTTCTTGGTAAAACATCGGTTGGAATCCGAAGGCTATCAGGTCATCCAAAGTGGAAATGGGAATGAAGCAGAAAGTTTGATTTTGGAAAAAAGACCTGATGTGGTTTTGTTGGATTGGATGCTTCCAGGAAAAGAAGGCAACGAGATCTGTGAAGATGTCCGTAAAGCCGGGTTTGAGAATATCATTATCATGATGACAGCTAAATCTCAAGATGTAGACAAAATTGAAGCCTACAGCTTTGGCGTGACTGATTACATTAGCAAGCCATTCAATATGGATGTACTGATTGCTATGATCGATAATAAGGTGAAATTTTTCTTGCCTAAAAACAGTCCAGAAGTTTATAAATTCGGTCAGACAGAGCATCATCCTAATATTCATTCCCTGATACGTGACGGAAGGAAAGTTGAGCTGACCATCTTGGAAAATCGGATTTTACTGCATTTTTTGCAAAACTTAGGTCGGGAGATTACACGTGAAGAGTTAATGGAGGTTGTCTGGGGCTATAGTTCAAATGTCAACACACGGACCTTGGATATGCATGTGGTTCGCTTAAGAAAAAAGATAGAGACAAATCCAGATAAGCCACATTATCTACAGACTGTGCGAGGCTTGGGGTATAAATTTGTTGATGAGGAAGAGATTTAATTATATTTAACAGGTAAGAATTTGTTTTGTTGAAAACAATTATTATCTTCGTATAGATTGAAAGCAAGACCATGTTTCCCGACGAGGGTAATATGGTCTTGTTTCTTTTTTAAAATGTAGAAAATAAGAAAAAAGATAAAATTATGGCAGAAGTAACTTATTTTACGGAAGAGGGATTGCGTAAGCTTAAAGAAGAATTGGCTTATCTGAAGACGGAAGGAAGGTCTAAAATTGCCAATGCTATTGCAGAGGCGCGAGACAAAGGTGATTTGTCAGAAAATGCAGAGTATGATGCAGCGAAAGAAGCTCAGGGACTTCATGAGGCTAAAATTGCCAATTTGGAGAATACATTGGCTACAGCTCGCTTAATTGATGAGTCCAAATTGGATACATCTAAAGTTTTGGCATTATCGATTGTAAAGATAAAGAATAAGAAGAATGGTGCTGAAATGACTTATCAATTGGTTGCAGAGTCAGAGGCAGATCTTAAATCTGGTAAAATTTCTGTTAAATCTCCTATTGCTCAAGGTTTGTTGGGTAAATCGAAAGGCGATACAGCTGTTATCGAAGTTCCAGCAGGTAAAATAGAATTCGAGATCGTCGAGATTTCAAGATAGTATATATGTCGGTTATGTGCGGTATGCCATAACCGTACATCCGCAAATTAACTTTATATTAAGAAGGTCGTGATATAGTAATCGCGACCTTTTTTGTTTATATTTGTTGGACAGCAGAAAAAACAAGGTATGGAAATGTTTTCGGTTAAATTTTTAACTGTTGACCTACCAAGGGCTTCGTGTCTTAAAGTTTATATGCTGATTATTGTTTAAAAGATTTATTCCAAGATTAGAATAATATGTCGACAATTTTTTCAAAAATAGTTGCTGGGGAGATTCCAGCATACAAAGTGGCTGAAAGTAATGATTTTCTGGCTTTTTTGGATATCAGCCCATTAGCTAAGGGGCATGTTTTAGTGATACCCAAGAAAGAGACAGACTATATTTTTGATATAGAAGATGATGAATATATGGCGCTTTGGGTCTTTGCAAAGATTGTAGCTCAAGGTATCGAAAAGGTTATTCCATGTCTAAAAGTCGGCGTAGCCGTAGTTGGCTTGGAAGTAGCCCACGCACATATACATCTGGTACCGATTAATAAGATTAGTGATTTAAACTTTGCTGGACCTAAATTGAGTTTGGGTGAAGACGAACTTCATCAAATTGCGACGAATATTCGCGAGTCTATCGTCAGCATAACTGCGCAAAATCAATAATTAGAATAGATTATATTACACTTGATTTACGTTCATATTTTAGAAGAATGCTATATTTGTACTTTGTTGTTCCAAAATTGTACGAAAATAAGCGTGGAATCTGTTCTAAAATAAGGACGCAACATTGATTTTTACTTAAGGTTATGCACGAACTTTTGTTGTCATTTCAACAATTATTGAACCCAGAAGAGTTGTTAAGCTCTGGAGGGTTTTATCTAGTTATCTTAATTGTATTTGCTGAGACAGGTCTATTTTTTGGATTTTTTCTACCTGGTGATTATTTGTTATTTCTTGCAGGATTATTTTGTGCGCTAAATAAGATTGACGTTAATATATACACGCTTTGCTTGGGCTTGTTTGTCGCAGGAGTGCTGGGGAATTTTACGGGCTATTGGTTTGGTTATCGAGCCGGGCCAATGCTATTTAAGCGAAAAGACAGTTTCATCTTTAAGCGAAAATATGTCGTGATGGCCGAAGAGTTTTATCATAAATATGGTGGAACAGCTTTAATTATAGGGAGATTTGTTCCAATAGTTCGTACTTTTGCACCTATCTTTGCCGGAGTTGTAAAATTAGATTTTAAAAAATTTGTTCTATATAACATTGCAGGGGCAGCAATTTGGGTATTGGTGCTGACTCTTTCAGGCTATTTTCTGGGTATTGAATTCCCTTGGATTATACATTATGTAGAGTATGTTGTCGTTGGTATGATTGTTATTGCATTTTTACCGATTGCAATCACGTTGCTTAAAAAGCGTATAAAGGATAAAAGAAACAAACAAAATATACAGTAAATTAAAAAATGAGTAAACAAAACCCTTGGCACATGGTTTCTCCAGGTGAGAATGTGCCAAATGCCGTAAATGCTATCATTGAGATTACAAACGGATCCAAAGGAAAGTATGAATTAGACAAAGAAACTGGTTTGTTGCTTTTGGACAGAGTAATGAGTTCATCTGTCGTTTATCCTGCCAATTATGGTTTTATTCCACAAACTTATTGCGATGATAAAGATCCTTTGGATATTTTAGTGATTTGTTCAGTTGATATTTTACCATTGACATTGGTTGAAGCACAGGTTATTGGTGTGATGAATATGGTTGATGGTGGAGAACAAGATGATAAAATTATCGCGGTAGCCAAAAACGATCCAGTTTTTAATTACATTAAAGATATTGATCAACTGTCTCCGCATACAATGAAAGAGATTGTACAATTCTTTGAGAGTTACAAAGCGCTTGAAAAGAAACATGTCATTGTTGAAGGTGTAAAAGGTCGTGAAGAAGCACAAAGAATCTTGATCGAGGCTATCGAGTTGTACAAAAAAGAATTTGTTAACAAATAACCCCAAGCATGGCGCTCGATATATTTTGGACATTGTTTTTAGTTTTAGCCAACGGCTTTTTTGTCGCGGCAGAATTTGCTATTGTCAAAGTCCGAGTCTCCCAAATTGAAGTTCAGGCAAAAACAGGCAGCAAAGTTGCTACAATAGCCAAAAGTATAACGGAGCATTTGGATGGTTATTTGGCCGCTACGCAATTGGGTATTACACTTTCTTCACTGGCCTTAGGTTGGGTAGGAGAGGCTGTAATGACCCAAATTGTGCAGGGGGTACTAGGTTTTTTCGGAGTTGAATTGACAGGTACAATCGCGACGAATGCAGGACATGTACTCGCTTTTACGATTATTACCGTGTTACACATTGTATTTGGAGAGCTCGCTCCTAAATCCATTGCGATTCAAAAACCTGTTGCAACAACAATGAAAATTGCGGTTCCACTGCAATTTTTCTACTTTATCTTTAGACCATTTATTTGGATTTTAAATGGTTTCGCTAATTTTCTGTTGAAGATTTTGGGATTTGAAGTTACCAAAGGGGAATCTGCCCACTCTTCTGAAGAGTTGCAATATCTTTTGGATAAAGGTAAAGAGTCTGGTGCTCTGGATATTTCTGAGCACGAGTTGATCAAAAATGTATTTGATTTTAACGAACGTATCGTTAAGAATATTATGGTACCTCGTACCAAAATTGTGGCTGTGGAGGTCACGGCTGATGCCTCTGAGTTGATAGAAACCATGACTGAAGAAGGGTACTCCCGTCTGCCAATTTATGAGGATAATATTGATCAAATCGTTGGTATTGTCCATACGAAAGATATTTTACCCCTCTTAGCTAAGGGAAAAGAGGTTGTCATGAGAAATATTATGCGCAAACCTTATTTCATTCCTGAAACGAAGAAGATCAATGATCTAATGGCTGAATTCCAGCAAAAGCGTCTACAGCTAGCGATTGTATTGGATGAATTTGGTGGGACTGCGGGTATGGTTACTCTTGAGGATATTGTTGAGGAACTTGTTGGTGAGATCCAGGATGAATACGATGAGGAAACTCCAGTTGTCGAACGTATCTCGGAAACGGAATATATGGTCGATGCAGGCGCTAGTATTCATGATGTGAATGAATTTCTCCCGATAGAATTACCGGAGAGCCAAGATTACGATACGATGTCAGGTTTGGTGAGTGAAATCTTTGATAAAATACCTGAGGTGGGTGAGCGGAAGGAGGAGTATGGCTACGTATTCACGATTATCCGGAAAGCGCAGCAGAATATTGAGTTTGTCAAACTAGAATTGGTCGAATCGGCCGATGACAATACAGCGGAATAAGGTAATAACGAAAGTAAATGCAGTTATTTTTTACACCGGAATTAAATCCTTCCTTAGAAAATTTTATCCTTAGTGAGGAAGAGAGTAAACATGCTATTCGTGTGCTTCGTATGAATAATGGAGATCGTCTACATCTTATAGATGGTCGTGGTGGCTTGTACGAAGCTCAAATTATTGATCCTCATCCCAAACGTACCGTTCTTACTATTTTAAATGTCAAGGAGAATTTTCAACAGCCCAAGTACCACCTACATATTGCCGTTGGTCCGACAAAAAATATCGATCGTATCGAATGGTTTTTGGAAAAGGCGACTGAAGTTGGAATTCAAGAGATAACACCAATTATTTGTGAGCATTCAGAACGAAAAGAAGTCAAATTAGATCGTCTGAATAAAGTGATTGTGGCGGCCATGAAACAATCACTGAAAGCTTATCTACCCAAACTCAATCCGGCTGTCTCTTTTAAGCAGTTTTTGAAGAATATTCCAGACGAAGGTGTACAGAAGGCCATCGCACATTGTGTAGATGCTGAAAAGAAGTATTTAAAGCAGATTTTGGAACCTGCTCAACATTATATTATCCTTATTGGTCCGGAAGGCGATTTCTCTGAGGAGGAAATTGATTTGGCACTGCAGATGGGATTTCATCCGATTTCGTTGGGAGAAGCGCGCTTAAGGACTGAAACAGCTGCGTTAGCAGCCTGCATGGAAGTTTCGCTATTGAATAGATAGGAGAAAAGAAAAAACGTTTCCAGTGTGCTCTATTCCAGCTGTGAGAGATACGTAAAGTCCATTTAATAGTTTAAATAATAGAACGCTAGTTTATTTTATTGGTTCTGCGTCTACAATCTGAATTTCAGCATTTCCTTTAAGGGGATCTTTGGTAAAGATCATTTTCCCTTTTAATTTAATCGGATCTTCAGAAAATTTTATCGCACTACCTTTTAACGTTACTTCAACCATCGGTGGTATTCCGTTGGATCCACAGAATTGGCATTGCATCACGGGTAATACAGACATCATAAAGTTTTTATGATTACGACCACTGTGAAGAGGAACCATATAACCAGGTAATTCAACAATTTTATTTTCAAGCGCTTTAAGTTCTTTTGGGTAGAAAGGAGTATATACTTTCTTTGCCCCATTATAAGTTACTTTATAAGCCATCTTATCAATAGCTTCCCATGTTTTGTTCATCATAGGCGTATGGTCCGGAACATCTGGATTACTGCCTATTTGAGCATGTGATTGTATTGTGCAAAATACGATGAATAAGAATACTGAGATTATTTTTTTCATTGTTAATTTTATTGTTAAGAATTGAGAAGTTATTTGATGATTCTTTGTTCCTAAACCTTGATTCTAAAATTTATTTATCTGATAGCGTTCCAGAAATACTTGTCCTGTAGGCTTTGATTGCTGGAATAAGTGCAGCGAAGATACCGATTATACAGGCAACAAGCAAAAATACCAATTCTTTGGGGTGGAGTTTAAAGGCCTCGATGAAATCTGCACTCTGACTTGTTTGATTACTGATATAGTAGAGTGCCAGATGTGCCATGATTAGTCCGATTAATCCGCCAACGATAGTAATTGTTAGGCCCTCAAGGAGCACAATAGTCAGGAGTTTTCCTTTAGAAGCTCCGAGCGTACGCATGATAGCAAGGTCATATTTACGCTGCTTTAATGCGTTGTATAGATTAATAAAGACGCTTAAGCCAGCAATGAGCATAATCACGTAGGCGAGTATAGATAAAGAATCTATCCCTACACCTAATAGCGAAAATAGACGGGTACTTTCCATAGCGGGAGATGCGGCCTGCATGTCAGTTTGTTGGTCAATCAATTTTGGTAAAATTCCAATAGCTGCGGGTGATTGATACTTTACTAAAATGGCTGTTATTTCTAATCCGCTTTGCTTCACCATGTCTGCACCAATAGATTTCACAAATACACCTTCCTCGTCGTGATCCGTATGATCTGCATGTCCCTGTGGCCCTTTTTCGTCAACTATATCTTCACCATGATGATGGAGGTGGGCGTTGACAGTCTCTTCTCTGTCTTCTTCACGTTCACGCAGTTCTTTCTGTAGTGGGGTTTCTTCGTGGTCATGTGTATGTGCGATCCCATGGACATCCCAGACACTTTCTAAGTTCGTTAAGATCAGGTTATCCGTAACATTGTTATTATGCTTTAAAATGCCAACAATAGTAAAAGGATGTTCATCATGATGATGTCCATCTTTGCTCAAACCATGTGAACTTTGGATTTGATCGCCAATTTTTAGTCGCTGTTTTTTTGCAACTTGATCACCAATGACTACTTCAAAATTATTTTGCCAGATACGGCCTTCATGAACAGATGTCTCATAGATAGACAGGAAAGAAGAATCCGTTCCGACGATACGGTGTCCCTTGAAATTGTCACCTAAAGATAAAGGTACCGCTAGTCTGACAAGTGGATTTTGACGTAATGGGTCCAGTTCATCCAACGGAATGTTACCTGTTGGATTGTCGATGTGATAAACACTAGATAGGATCAACTGAAGAGGACTTCCTTTCGCACCGACGACTAAGTCAATATTTTTACTGTTATTGTCAAGCTGCTTTTCAAAAGTTTCTCCGGTGATTGAAAGCACGGCAAGGATGGAAATTCCAAATGCCGTAAGTAGGATGCTTAGAAAGACCGAGCCAAACTGTCTACTTAAATTTTTCCAAACCAATTGTATCGTATTCATAGCAGATTTTAAAACTAAAGGGTGACGGGTAAATAAAGTAAAAAATTATTTTAAAAGGTACATTTTGGAGAACTGATCTTTTATTCTCTTATCGTGTGTTGTGATCAGTAAAGTTGATCCAGCGGTATCAGCTATCGATAAAAGGAGTTCTAATACCCTGTGGGTATTATTGTCGTCCAATGCAGCCGTTGGCTCATCCGCAATCAATAAGGCCGGTTTATTGATGATACTTCGCGCGATTGCTGCCCGCTGCAATTGACCTCGGCTCAATTCGTTTGGATAAGCGTTACTTTTTTTCTCCAATTGCAGCTGTTTAAGGATGATATTGATAGCGCTTATATCTATCTTTTTTCTGGCTAAGGACTGCGCCAATTTAATATTTTCCAATAACGTTAAATTTCTCAGGAGATGGGCCTCTTGAAATATGAAACCAATATACTGAGACCTGAACTGATCCAGTTTACCGTTGGATAACACGGCTAGATTTTGGTTATTTATGTTGACCTGACCTGTTTCTGGCCTTGACAAGCCGCCTAGGATATTAAGTAGTGTTGTTTTTCCAGAACCTGAATCACCTAATAATAGCGTATGTTGACCTTTCTCGATGTAAATATCTGGAAATTCAATCGGCGCTGAATTTGGATACTGAAATGATAACTGTGTAGTCGATACGATTGGAGTGTTCATGGGAATCAGATATTGAAAATATATTCAAACTTAGATAAATTGCTTTTTATATGCAATATAATTGCAATTAAATTGCATATAAAAAATAATTTACGCTGCTTAGGTTGGTATTGGCGATGGAAACATGGTTGATCTCTTGCCTATTCTGTTGTTATATTGGTCTTTATACTACTACTATAAGGTATGGATTAAGATATAAAGTATAAAAATAACCTAATTGTGTTAATAAATTAAGTGCTTAATAATTTTCTTACACTTCATTAATATGCTGGCAGCTTATGGGAGGCAAATATTCGTATAATTAGCATTAAAAGCACCTTTTTGCTGAAAATCAAAAAAAACAGGAGGTAAGTAACATTAAATTAACAACTGATTGATGTAATGGTAATTTGTTGTTAATGTTAACCTAATATTCTGCTAATAGCTTTGCAGAAACAAAAAAACAAATAAATTGAAACCACAATTACAACTTAAAGGAATCGCTGCTGCCATGACGCTCGTAGTAGCTGCATCAACAACAGTTTATGCGCAAAGTAGTGGGAAGTTAATGGGGACTATTACTAACAGTAAGACTGGCGAAACAATCACCGGGGTAACTGTTCGTATTTTGGGGACATCAAGGGGCGGAAGTTCGGATGTATCTGGAAAGTACAGTATTCCAGCTTTACCGGCAGGTAAGTATACTGTAGAGTATATTTACATTGGCTACTCGACAAAGCAAGTTACCGAGGTTGAGATTAAAGCGAATGATTTGACTAATTTAGATATCGTTCTTGATAATTCAGAAGGACAGGTGTTAGATCAAGTTGTGGTTACGGGATCTTTTAAGAAGGAATCTATTGGAGCATTATATTCGCAACAAAAAAATAGTGCATTGATTTCTGATGGTATTTCAAGTGAGCAGATCAGAAGATCGCCAGATAAAAATACATCCGAAGCATTACGCCGTGTCAGCGGTACGACAATTCAAGATAATAAATTTGTCATCGTTCGCGGTTTGAGTGATCGCTATAATGTTGCTATGATGGACGGTTCCGTATTGCCAAGTACAGAGGCCAACCGTCGTGCATTTTCATTTGATATTATCCCTTCGAATCTTATTGATAAAATTACGATCTCAAAAACAGCGACACCAGACTTACCGGCGGATTTCGCAGGGGGAGCTGTACAGATAACAACGAAAGATATTCCTGATCAAAATTTCATTTCTTTTGGTTTAGGATATGGTTATAATACAGCCTCAACTTTTAAAGACTTTTTGCAGACCAAGAAAAATTTTCAAAACTATTTAGGCTTTGATGATGGATCTAGTCAGTTGGCCAAGAATTTTCCTTCGCGGGATGAAGTGGGCGGTGGCTTATCAGGCAAATGGAATCGTTTAGCATTGAAATCATTTTCAAATGATTTTGCTGTTCAGAATAAAAGTGCATTACCTTCACAGACTTATCAGTTCTCTGTTGGCAAAGTGAAGCAATATGAGGATAATAGCCGATTTGGGGCTGTTTTTTCTGTTAATTATCGCAACGCTCAAAATATTCTTTCTGATGTCAAACGTCAATGGTACGAATACAATTATAATGATACACAATATAAGTTTTCAACTAATTTGGGGGCATTAGCCAATTTTGCCTATTCCTTTGGTAAAAGTAAAATTACTTGGAAAAACTTATACAATCGAACCTATGACAATAATTATTTAGCGCGTACAGGAACGAACGGAAGTTCAACAAATGATAATCGTTTTTTTGCCTTTGATATTATGCAAAAATCATTGTTTAAATCGACTTTGGAAGGAGAACATGCTTTAAGCGAGAAAAACGATAAATTAAAGTGGACTGCTTCTTGGAGTAATATTGGTAATAATCAGCCAAATCAAATGAAGATTAATTATCAGCGATCTATCAATGAAACAGATCCTTCAGCACCTTATCTTGCAACAGCGATAACTGGTGTTGGAAAGGAAAATGCACGTATGTTTTCTGATTTGAATGAAAATATTTTTTCGGGAGAAGTGGGGTATTCCAAACCAATGGATTTCTTGAATGCACCAACTACACTGAAAGTTGGCGCGGGAACACAATATCGGAAACGGAATTTTGATGCAAGATTCCTCGGTGCTCAATTAGAGGCTTCTAAAATAGGTGTTGATGAAGCGAAAGAGATACAAGGCTTGTCGCCTGATCATATCTTTTCAGCCGATTTAATCAATAAGAATTATTATAAGCTTGATGAAATTTTAGGCGATGGTGATCTACATAATGCAAATTCATTGACTGGGTTTGGTTATGCCATGTTGGATCAGAAATTTAATGATCGTTTCCGTGTTGTGTATGGTTTGCGAGTTGAAGATTATAGTGTAAAACTTAACTCATATACAGTTCTGACGAGAAAGATCGAAAAGAAAGTTGATGATCACAAGTTAGACTTCTTACCATCAGTTAACTTTACCTACAATATTACGTCGAAAATGAATTTCAGAGCTTCATATTATCGTACTTTGGCGCGTCCTGAGTTTAGAGAGCTTGCACCGTTTCAATACTATGATTTTGAGAATTTGGCAATGATTTCCGGAAATACTGCTTTGAAAAGAAGTTCCATCCAAAATGGAGATATTCGTTTTGAAATCTATCCAAGTGCAGGAGAAATTTTTTCGATTTCTGCTTTTTATAAGCATTTCACAGATGCAATTGAGCCAAAACGTTATGATGTTAATTCAACTCCCGATGTTTCCTATTTTAATACTCCTGAAGCTAATTTATATGGTGTAGAACTAGAAGCACGAAAGAATTTAAGTTTTATCGTAGATGAGGATTTCTATCGAAATACAACTGCTTATGTGAATTTATCACTTGTGCATTCGAAAGTAGTCAATGCAACTGATCAAGATTATAAAGAGAAAACACGTCCTATGGTGGGACAATCTCCTTATATGATTAATGCAGGATTGCAGCATAATGCATTGGATAATAAACTAAATATCAATATCCTTTATAATCGCATCGGTAAACGAATTGCTCAAGCCGGAGGAATACGGTTCTCAAGTGCTTATGAGGCGCCTAGAAATGTATTGGACGCACAAGTAGGATATAAGATTCTAGGAAAAAAAGGTGAAGTTAAATTGAGTGCTGGAGATATTCTAAATAATGCTGTGAATGTCTACTTTGATAACAAAGTTGATAATAGACCAAATGAGACGCTTTATAAATATAAAATGGGTTCAAATTATTCATTATCATTTAATTACACCTTTTAAGGTATAACATAAACTTAATATTAGTTTAACCCTAATATTAAAATATAATTAGTCTTTTGTTAAAAGAAATATAAAACTAAAAAAATGAAAAAAAGATTTTTATTCTTATCTCTAGCGGCATTATTGATGGCTGGGGCTTGTAAAGAAACAACAATCACGGATGATGGTAAAGACACTGAAACACCAACAAATCCAGAAGATAAAAATGTGGTCGTTGTGACTGGTGAAATCGCTACTAATACAACCTGGTCTGCTGATAAAATCTATTTATTAAAAGGTTTTGTTTATGTAAGTAATGGTGCTACCTTGACTATTGAGCCTGGTACTATTGTTAAGGGAGATAAAGCATCAAAAGGTACATTGACTATCACACGTGGGTCGAAAATCAATGCTGTAGGAACTGTTGATAAACCAATTGTATTTACTTCGGCTCTTGCCGCTGGTGCGCGTGATAAAGGTGATTGGGGTGGTTTAATTATTTTGGGTAAAGCCCCGGTCAATGCGGGTACTGATGTAAAGATAGAGGGTGGTTTAACAGCTCCAAGTGGAAAAGAGGATAAAAATTATATCTATTATGGTGGTTCTGACGCTGCTGATAATTCAGGTTCCTTAAAATATGTCCGTATAGAATTTGCAGGTATTGCATTCTCTCCAGACAATGAAATAAATGGCTTAACTTTAGGTGGTGTTGGAAATGGCACAACATTAGAGTATATTCAGGTATATCGTTCGGGTGACGACGCTATAGAGTGGTTTGGTGGTACTGTAAATGCAAAGCACCTTCTTACTGTGGGTACATGGGATGACGATTTTGATACCGATTTTGGTTATTCAGGTAAAGTTCAGTTTGCTGTTGCACAACGCGTACCATCTCTTGCTGATGTTTCAGGTTCAAATGGATTTGAATCAGATAATAATGCCGATGGAAAAAATGTAACGCCGCAGACCTCCGGTGTATTTTCGAATGTTACTGTAATTGGTCCAAGACAAACGGCAACTACTTCTTTTGCAGCTAATTATCAACACGGAATTCATATTCGCCGTAATTCGTCTATTTCTGTTTTTAATTCATTAATTACAGGCTTTAATTTGGCAGGTATCAATGTTGACGATTCAAAAGTGGAAACGCCACAAGCGACTTCAAATAATATTGTGAGTAAAAAAGCAGTATTTGCAAATAACTTGTTCTATGGAAATAAGGTAGATATGCTTATTACCCCAGGAACTTTAGCTTCTCAAGTTGAGGCTTTATTGAAAGCAGATAACGTATTTGAGAGTACTAAGTTTGCATCTGAGCTTGTTAAAGCACCTTATAACTTTGCAAAAGATTTGACAAATACAGTTGGAAGACCAGATTTTACCTTGTTAACAGGTTCTGCTGCTGCAACAGGGGCTAAATTTACTGATGCTAAAGTAGCCGATAGTTTCTTTGAGAAAGTTGACTATAAAGGAGCTTTTGGTACGACAGACTGGACTGCAGATTGGGCTCATTATGATCCTCAGAATTTAGCTTATACAACGCCTGGACAAGTAAAATAATTATAGTTTAGTTAAAATAGATAGAAAATCCTGCCTCGTGCAGGATTTTTTGTGTAGCATATATTTTAAATAATTCGTTAAATAGTCAAATAAAATAAATTCTAAATTATGAAACGAACAATCTATTTAGTTTTAATGGGTATTTTCCTCTTTTTTGGATGTAAAAAATCGAATGATACCAATCATCCTTCAACTTCTGGACTTAAAGTAGAAATAAAAGGAATTTCTGGCTGGGGCGAATTTGTAAATATCAGTGTCGATCAAAATAAGACAGAGGTAAAGTATCCCGCTGGAACTACTGGCAATCCTCAAACTGTAAAAGATAAAAGCTACAAAACAAGTGAAGACATTTTTAGAAAGTTATCGTCATATGTCGAAACGTATGATTTAATGAACGCCAAAATTGACGAGTGTGCGCGTTGTGTAGATGGAGCAGACTATGTGATTACAATAAGTTCCGGAGATAAAAAAAATACGGTAACAATTGCAGGGCAGCGTACAGATGGTAAATATGCAGATGTACTTGATTTTATAAGCAAACTTTAGACGTATAAAGCTTACTTGACGATATATTTTTCCACCTTAAGCTTTGATCCTACTGAAATTCTAGGGTAGCGATGTAAAATTTCCGATTATTAATTAGAATACCAACAGTGTAAACTTGTTGGTATTCTAATTAATTCCGTGGAGCCTATGAAAGGGTCTGACTCACCTAGGTTCATAGTGATATACAATCTGATAAGACTGATTTTTAAGCTCTTCAGACAATTGACCTATATCCAGTGTTTGCGCTTGAGGAGTAGGCTCACATACAGAATAGTATTTTCCGTTGTATAAAATAGCGTCACCGATAGGATGTTCAAATTGGACGGCCATGGTTACATGTGTGGGATAAAGCAGAGTGATCATCGGTAGATTGTAGATTTCCTTCACCAGATAAAAAAATAAGGCCACACGGTCATCACAGTCACTGTATTTATTCAATAGCGTTTGTTCTGCTGAGAGACGTTTCTCGGATCCGAAATTCTCTTCATCATTTTCATATAAGAATGCATACCGGGTAAACCGCATTAAGTAATCGACACCTTCCTGCTGATTTTTTCCTTTTAAATTTTCCTTAAGTGCTGGGATAAGCGATTGATAAGTCTCCTTGCTGAGTGGGATATTGAAATAGGTTTCAAAATCTACTCCAGGATAGTTTTTAAAAAGATCGCTAACATCATCATTCAACTTGACATTAAAATGGTAGGCTTTATGCCCATAATTGAACTCGATTTGTTTTTCCTTGTAATTTGACGGTGTAAAATCGGGGAGCTTGGTAATCTTATAACTAAAGTCCGCGATTGCTTCAGGCACTTTTATTTTGACGGGAATGTAAGTCTCTGCACGTTGAAACAGTTTTCCATAATCATGAAAATTTAAACAGGTATATTTCTTGCCATCAATTTCAAAAAAAGGAATATCCGAGATATCTTCTTTGTTCTGAATAAAAAATATAATTTGGTTGTTACCGACAGCCAGGCGAGCATCATAACCTGATTTACACATCAAAAACCATTTATAAAGCGTATAACGGGTGTAATTTTCCGTTTTTGGAGCTATCTGTTGCGCAGTACGACGAATAAGTTGATAGTATACCCAATCATTCAGATGGTGTTTGTCTTTGTATTCTAAAAGGTCGTTTACAAGCTGAAAGTAATCGGTTTGGTCAGCTGTTTGATAGAACTTCTGGACATGTGCTATCGTTAGACTATCTTTGAATGGGATATTAAGAGCAGCTGGGACATCAATCGATACCTTACCCTCATAAAAATTGAAATCATAATGTTGCGCAAGGAGATGTTGCGAAGCGCAAGTAAACCAAACTAAAATGGTCAAAAACACCCTATGAATTCCCTTTAATTTCAATTCTTAACAATTTGATAACATTGTAGTAATATAAAATTAACGATAAAATTGGCATTTTTTATGCACTGAAGGAATTATTATTAAAAAATTACAATCTATTTTTAGGATTTAGATGCTCCGTTTTCATTTTTAAAATCCGTATCTTCGTGCAATGGATAATTTTATTGTTTCTGCACGTAAATACCGCCCGATTACCTTTGATTCGGTTGTAGGTCAGCAACACATTACTGGTACCTTAAAGAATGCAATACACAACAACCAGTTGGCGCAGGCATTTTTGTTTTGTGGTCCCCGTGGTGTGGGTAAAACTACCTGTGCACGGATTTTAGCTAAAACAATAAATTGTGAAAATATCTTAGCTGGAACTGAGCCCTGTGGAGCTTGCGATAGCTGTAAGTCTTTCCAGAATGGAAATTCTTTTAGCATCCATGAACTGGATGCGGCATCCAACAACTCAGTTGATGATATCCGTAATCTTATAGATCAGGTACGTATACCGCCACAAGCGGGAAAATATAAAATCTATATCATAGATGAGGTGCATATGCTTTCGCAAGCCGCTTTCAATGCTTTTTTAAAGACATTGGAGGAACCTCCTTCCTATGCGATTTTTATCTTAGCGACTACTGAGAAGCATAAAATTTTGCCTACTATACTTTCGCGCTGTCAGATTTTTGATTTTAACCGGATCAAGGTTGAAGATATGGCCGGTCATTTGGCTAATATTGCGGATAGGGAAGGTATAACCTACGATCAGGATGGCCTGCATATCATTGCCCAAAAAGCAGATGGTGGTCTTCGTGATGCTTTGTCGATGTTCGACCAGATTGTCAGTTTTTCCAATAAACACGTAACTTATCAAGCTGTAATCGATAATTTGAATATTTTAGATTACGATTATTATTTTAAGCTGACAGATGCGATTTTAACGGAGGATGCGGCACAGAGCTTGCTCATTTTCAATGAAATTTTAAACCACGGATTTGATGGTAGCCATTTTATAGCTGGTCTATCAGCGCATTTCAGAAATTTGCTCGTTGCCAAAGAGCCGTCAACCTTAAAATTGCTAGAAGTCAGCGACAGTATTCGTCAAAAGTATCTGCAGCAATCCCAAAAAGCCACTCCAGGATTTTTGTTATCGGCATTGAATATTTCCAATCAATGTGAGATCAACTATAAGACAAGTAAAAATCAACGTTTACAGGTTGAACTTTCGCTCCTCAAGACATGTCATATTGCAAGTGCGATTAAACTGAGCCAGCTTGGATCCGTGCAGATTCCTTCGGCTACCGAGGGCGTAAAAAAAAAACTTCCTGAGCCAGTAGCAGCAGCACAGCCAAAACAAACCTCACTAGTCCCTACTTCGCAAACGACTTCTCCAGCGAATGCTCCTGTCGTTGAAAGCCAGGTGATACCGCGTTCCCAAGCTAATCCTGTAAATTATCAAGCTTCCGAGACAAAGGAAGAGGTGAAAAAAGATATTATTTCCAACGAGCCTCCTAAGGTAAAAAAAGGTGGTTGGGGTGCCTCCGCTTCAGCAATTATTCCATCGTTGCCAGATTTGAATACGATATACGATAACAATTCGGTTGCCAAAGAAGGGGATGAACCTGAATTGATCCGCGGGAGCGAACAGCGTGATGTTTCATTTGGGCAATTTATTGCTGTTTGGAACAGTTATGCTGAACAGTTAAAAACAGAAAATAAGATTAACTTATATACCATGATGACTGCCATGCAGCCTAGATTAAATGGTACGTTGATTGAAATTGATGTAGAAAATGGAGTTCAGATGGATGTCTTACAAAGTGCCAAGGTTGATGTGTTGAATTACCTTCGGGTGAAGCTGCAGAATTTTTCGTTGGATCTACAGGGGGTGATGATGGAACATACTATTTCGCGCAAACCTTATACCTCACAAGAGAAATATCAAGCAATGGTCAACAAAAACCCACTTTTAGATACCTTGCGGAAGGAGTTTAACTTGGGACTAAGCTAATTCAAACACTTTAGTTGTTGTTTATTTTTGTACATTTGCATTCTCTTCTATGAAGAGGGAAATATTTAGTATTTATTATGCAGGGAAATTTTCAGAGACGTGATCGCGACCACGGGGAAAGACGTGAAGTGAATCAGATGGTATTTGGTATTCGTGCCGTTATTGAAGCAATTGATAGTGGTAAAGAGATCGAGTCATTGTTTATACAGCGTGGTTTGAGCGGTAGTTTGATTCTAGAATTAAAAGCCTTGTTAAAAGAGCATAATATTGCTTTTCAACAGGTGCCCATCGAGAAATTAAACCGGATAACACGTAAAAACCACCAAGGTGTAATCGCTGTCATTTCTCCAATTACCTATCATGACATTGAAGAACTTCTACCACAGATTTATGAAAAAGGTGAGACTCCGTTACTTTTGATGCTGGATGGTGTCACAGATGTACGCAATTTAGGTGCCATTGCACGCACAGCAGAATGTTCGGGTGTACATGCTATCATTGTCCCTAAAAAGGGCTCTGCGGAAGTTAATCCTGATGCGATCAAAACATCTGCAGGTGCACTGTATAAAATTCCTGTTTGTCGCCATGATAGCCTTTCAAAAGTTGGTAAATTTTTAATTGATTCGGGCGTACAGTTAGTTGCTAGTACAGAAAAAACAACCTCGAGTATCTACGATGTAGATTATACGGGGCCAACTTGTGTGATTATGGGAGCAGAAGATGTTGGTGTTTCCAATGATCTAATCCGTATTGCAGACAATCTTGCTAAGATACCAATGTACGGTGAAATAAGTTCTTTAAATGTATCTGTCTCGGCCGCAGTTGTCATATATGAAGCAATTCGCCAACGTATTGTTAAAAAATAAAATATAATTTATTTGATTACAAAAAAGCCTTTGTCAAAAACAAAGGCTTTTTTGTAGGCTAGATTTGATAGATTTCCTCGATCTCTCGTTTGTATTTTTGTAAGATAATTTTTCGCTTCATTTTTAAAGTCGGTGTTAATTCACCACTTTCCACAGTCATTTCGTCTGGAAGGATAGCGAATTTCTTGATTTGTTCCCAGTTGCCAAAATTTTTATTGATACGGCTAAGTTCTGATTCGATTTTCTGCTTCAGCTCGGGGCTATTGAGAAAATCTAATCTCGTTAGTTTGGTTAGGGAAGGAACGGCACTTTTTGACCATTCCAGAAGATTGTTATAGTTAGGGACGATCAAGGCTGCCGGAAACTTTCGACCCTCACCAAGTACCATGGCCTGTTCAATGAATGAGGATTCAACCAGCTTAGATTCGATTTGTTGAGGAACGATGTATTTTCCCCCGGAAGTTTTAAACATTTCTTTCTTGCGGTCTATAATTTTGAGAAACTTGTCGTCTACCCATTGGCCAATGTCTCCAGTATATAGCCAACCGTCTTTGAGTACTATTGCTGTTGCTTCCGGATTTTTATAATAGCCAATCATATTATTTTCTCCTTTGGTCAATATTTCGCCATCGTCTGCCAGTTTGATTTCGATATTAATTAATGGCAGGCCAACAGTACCAATCTTCATACCTCGCCTGTAGCAATTTACAGCGATACAGGGGCCCGCTTCCGTGAGGCCGTAACCTTCATATATCGGAATACCTGCTGCCATATATAAACGGATCAGTCTTTCTTGTAAAGCAGCACTTCCAGAGGCAATGCCTTTGATGTCACCTCCCAATGCTTCGCGCCATTTTGAAAAAACTAATTTGCGTGCAATACTGAGCTGAAAATCATACCACCAAGAACGTCCCGCTAGTTTGTATTGTTCGCCGAGACTTAAGGACCAGAAGAATAGCTTACGCTTGACTCCTGTTAACTGCTCTCCTGTAGCCATAATCTTTTCATAAACTTTCTCCAATACACGAGGTACAGCGGAAAAAATATGTGGTTTAACGGATTTAAAATCTTCACCTATAGTATCCATAGACTGCGCAAAAAAGATAGTTAGCCCTTTGTACATATAAACATATTGGAACACGCGTTCGTATGCATGACATACAGGAAGAAAGGAGAGGGCACGATCACCACGTTCGACCGGAAAGGAATATTCGCTGCTAAGTGTGTCTGCTAATAAATTTTTATGCGACAACATAACGCCTTTGGGGTTGCCCGTTGTGCCCGAGGTGTAGATGATGGATGCTAAGGTGTCGGATTTTATTCCATTGCGCAGCAGGTTTAGCGTTTCATCCGGAATGGTCTCGCCTTTTGCAACGAAATCCTGCCAATGATGGAGGTTCTCCTCCTTGTCAAAGCTGAAAATGCTGCTTAGCTGTGGACAGTCATCCTGTATAGCTAATATCTTTGTGTATAATTTCTTCGAACTAACAATGCAGTTTTTGATTTCAGCATGATTGAAGATATAGGTGTAGTCTGAGGTTGAAATATTGGGATAAACAGCGACCACTACAGCTCCAATTTGCTGAATAGCAAAATCAAGGATATTCCACTCGACGCGGTTCTCACTAATCAATGCCACTTTCTCGCCAGGTTGAATGCCTAATGCGATCAAACCTTTTGATGTCTTATTGATCTGTTCAATAAATTCGGTATTGCTTATTTTGACCCATTCGTTATCTTTTTTGAAAGAAAACATGGGAAAATTGGGCGCACTATCATATTGCAGCTGTGCTAAATCAAATAATCTTGTTGCTACTGTTGACATGTCGGAAATCCAGTTCGTGTAATACGGCTAATTTACGTTTTTTTATAGACACTATTGTGGTGGTGGGAGAGAGATTGGTTGGGGGGAAGTATATAAAAGAAAAAGACTCTGGTAAATCAAGCTGTGCACTTTCATACCAGAGTCTCTAAACTCCTATTTTAAATACTAGTGATTTAGTATTTGCTTTTTGATTCTTTACGTTTTCCAGAGAAGTCACGGAAACCGCCGCCATTGCTGCTGCGCTCACCACGATCACGACGCTCACCACTGAATCCGCCTTCACGTCTTCCGCTGCGTTCACCGCCACCATATCCACCTTCACGTCTTCCGCCACGATCACCACCACGGTATCCGCCTTCACGTCTTCCGCCACGGTCACCACCACGACTTCTTCCACCACGGTCGCTACGACCTTCACCTCTAGTTTCACCAGATACTTCAATACGTACTTGACGACCGTTGTAATCTACACCTTGGAATCCTTGGAATACTTTTTCTACTTCTGCATCTTGAACTTCGAAGAATGTGAACACGCCTTTCAAATCAATTTTACCGATTGATTTTCCTGAAATATTCGCATTGTTACAGATGAAGCCCAACATGTCTCCACGAGAGAATTCATCTACTGAACCTAAGTTCATAAATAAACGCGTGTAGCCTTTTGAACCTTCACGTGAACGACCATCACGTCTGTCACCGCGGTCTTCACGACCACCGTCACGCGCTTCGATATTTAAATCTGGTGCGTTTTTGTAATAATCCAAGAAACGGTTGAACTCAAGAGAAGCAAATCTTTTGATGATATCTTCTTTTGAAAGTGACTCCAAATTTTCCATAATTGCAGGCAAGAATGGGCTGATTTGTTCGTCGTTTACTTCAACATTTTCAATCTTTTTAACGATAGAAAATAATTGTTTTTCGCAAACTTCAGCACCTTGAGGTACTTGTTTTTTCTCAAAAGGCTTACCGATGATCTTTTCAAGATGACGGATTTTGCTTAGCTCTTTTACGTTTACCAAAGAAAGTGAAATACCAGTTTTACCTGCACGGGCTGTACGGCCTGAACGGTGTGTATAGTTTTCTGTTTCATCAGGTAAAGAGAAGTTAATAACGTGAGTTACATCACTTACATCAATACCACGAGCGGCTACGTCTGTTGCGATCAATAATTGTAAACTACGGTCACGGTAACGTTTCATTACTTTATCACGTTGTTGTTGGGATAAGTCACCATGCAGTGAATCTGCATTGTAACCATCTTTGATCAACGCTTCAGCGATATCCTGTGTTTCGATTTTTGTACGACAAAACACGATACCAAAGATATCAGGGTTAGAATCCACAATACGTTTGAATGCAGCATATTTATCTTTTGCTTTGATCAAATAATAGTGGTGTTCAATGTTGGCATTACCGGTGTTTTTTGTACCTACAGTAAGCTCAACTGGATCGGTCATATAATTCTTTGCGATACGACGTACCTCAGCAGGCATTGTCGCCGAAAATAACCAAGTTTTTTTCTCGTCAGGAGTTTCTGACAAAATGTTGTTGATGTCTTCTTTGAAGCCCATATTGAGCATCTCGTCCGCTTCATCTAATACAACATATTTTACATTTGAGAAATCAATCGCATTTCTGCCAATGATATCCAACATACGACCTGGGGTCGCTACTACAATTTGCACTCCACGTCTAATTTGACGTAGCTGGTCTGAGATATTTGCACCTCCATATACAGCAACAACATGTACGTTGTCAACGTATTTAGCAAATTTTTCTAAATCTTTTGAGATTTGTAAACATAATTCCCGAGTAGGGCAAAGGATTAATGCCTGAGGGTGTTTTTGAGAAAAGTCTAATTGCTCTAATAATGGAAGACCAAATGCCGCGGTCTTTCCTGTGCCAGTTTGGGCTAATCCGACAAAATCGTCGTTACCAGTCAATAAAACAGGAATGGCTTTTTCCTGAATTTCAGAAGGTTTTTCGAAACCTAATTCTGAGATGGCATTAACAACTTCCTCACGGATTCCCAGTTCTAAAAATGGGTTCATGAAATATTTTATACAATAGGCACTATTGCCTAAGGCGTTGCAAAGGTAAGAATAATATTGGAATAAACAAATAATTTAAATAATTGATTTTTAGGGGGATCTAATTCTTTTATATGAAGTGATAATAAATTGAGTCGTGTTATATAGATTTAGCCCGCTTTGAAAAGTATTATTTTGAATGTGAAACTATTTTATACGCTTACAGTTTGTTTATTCATTTATTAATAGAAACTTAATATTTCAACCTTAAATTTGGTGCTAGTATGAATCAAGGACCAATTGTACATCAGCGTTGGCTGCGAGCTATTAAAGAGCATAACGATACTGCTGCATATAAGGAATTGTACCGCTACTGCTGGAAAGACCTTTATCAGCACGCTGCTCGTCGGATCATAGACAGACAGGATGTGGAGGATATTCTTCAGGAGCTGTTTGTGCAATTCTGGGAAAAACGGCATAGCATCGACATCCAGATGAATCTCCCAGCCTATCTCAAAGGGATGCTCAAATATAAAATTATAGACTTTTTTAATTCCACCAAAGCCAAAGATAAATTGTTGGATCATTGGAGCAAGCATATTTTTGATTATGTACAGGAACATCCAGAGGATCTCAAAACATATCTAGCTTTAGAGAAATTGTTGGAGGAAGAACTCGAGGTTATGCCCTATAATATGAGACAGGCACTTTTATTGAAATGGGAACATTTATCCATTCGAGAGATTGCTACACGTATGGGGCTGTCTGAGCAAACGGTCAAAAATAATCTTACGGAAGCATCCAAACGACTACGGAAAGCTATTTTGGGCTATCAATATGTTCAAAACGGTAGTTTCACCCTTCTCTTGGTTTTTATTATAGACGAGCTCGCTAAGTAGCTTACCCGCCTCCCCATATTCCTATTTCCTGGACTTTGATCGTTTAACAATTCTTTCATACAACATTAACTATTTCTTGAAGTACTTTGGGGCTTTTTTGCGGACTTGTATATAAACAGAAGGCATAAAAAGTGAAAAGAAGAATTTTTGAATCGCTAATTGAAAGGTATCGCCAAAATAAGGCTAGTGCTAATGAACGTAGACTGATTGATCATTGGTATGCTGAATTGGATAAAGAAGATATACCCAAATATCATGTTGACGAAAATCAAATATGGGGAAAAATTCATCGGCAAATAGGAAATACCCCGACCAATAAAATGACTGTTCAAAAGATGCTGTATTGGTCAGGAGCAGTTGCAGCCTGTTTGCTGCTATGTCTCAGTGTATTGTTCTGGAGTCGAGAAAGTGATCAAGCACTGTCCAGAAAGGAAATCTCACTCAAGCCGGGATTTCGAATTTTCGAAACAGGAGTTGCGCAGCGTAAAAGAGTGCAGCTTGCAGATGGCTCAACGGTAATTTTAAATGCACGAACGAAATTAAAATTGGATACCGTTTCTTTTGACAGGAAAGATCGTATCGTAGAGCTCCTCGCTGGAGAAGCATTTTTCGATGTTAAAAAAGATTCTACCAAAGCTTTTATTGTGAATGCCCAGCAAATACAAACAAGAGTATTGGGAACCTCATTTACCGTGAAAAACTATGCGGAACTGGATGATATATCGGTGTCAGTGTTTACTGGTAAAGTACAGGTCTCTGCCAATAGTAATCCGTTGGGTGTGTTGACACGTGGTGAACAGATTCGTTATGCCAGAAATAGCACCACAAGCAGACGGGAGAATTTTGATCTTCTTACACGTAATAGCTGGATTGAAGGACGTGTGTATCTGAAGCAAAGTAGTTTCGCCGAATTAGCTTTAGCTGTCAGAAATATTTACGGAGTGGAGCTTGAGGCGGCAGATAGCCTTATCTCCCAGCAATTTTACAGTATGCCTTTGTCTAGACAGCTATCATGGTCGGCTACCCTAGAAAGTATCCAAGCAATTCACCATAATAAGTCCAGAAAGGAGGGGAATAAAGTGCTGATTTACTAATTAGAAGACAATAAGAGCCGGCGACCGCCATCGCCAGCTCTGTTTTGTACAACCCCCGAATAGGGGATAAAAAACATATACAATCACTTGTAGAGATATTATATACGTAAACAAATTTATGAAATTTAACCAATACGTTACGCAAAACGATATTAAGTTTATGATAAAGACATCGCTGGTAGGATTACTTCTATCGATAGTTTCTGTCGAAATGCTCCTTGCTTCTGTCGCACATGGACAGCTGCTCAACAGGGAAATATCTATTTCCTTTAATGAATCTACAATTCCTGTGGCTTTTGAGCACCTGGAATCCCAAAACATACATATTGCTTTTGATGCTACAAAATACAATCTGTCGAGGAATAAAGTTAGTTCTAAAATTTTTAAAAATACCAGCATCAAAGATGTGATGCGTTATCTCCTCAAAGAGACCAACTTAATGGCTCGTGATAATGGGGTATATATTACATTGGTCGAAAAAGCAATACAGCAGGAGGGACGTATCTCCGGAAAAGTCATTGATGATCGTGGACAGGCGCTCGCAAACGCGAGTATTAGACTGATTGGTTCCAATAAATCCACACAAACGAGTGTAGATGGTACTTATGTCCTTGGCTTAGATCCAGGTATATACACCTTAGAAGTAAGCTATTTATCTTATCGTACACAGCGCATTGAAGGAGTGAAAGTTGTGTCTGGACAGCGTACGGCATTAAATATTGCAATGAAAGTACAGATAAATGCATTGGAAACGGCGGTGGTTACAGTTCCATTCAAAAAGGCTTCCGTGGCAGGACTTTATGCCGCACAAAAGAATGCCGCTTCTGTGACCGATGGTATTTCTGCAGAGCAGATCGCCCGTACACCGGATAATGATATGGGGCAAGTTTTAAAACGTGTAACGGGATTGACAACCGTTAATAATAGAAATGTAATTGTTAGAGGAATGTCAGATCGTTATAATCAAGCGATGCTTGACGGAGTGGTGATTCCCAGTACGTCGCAGAATAGACGCGATTTTTCGTTTGATATTATTCCGACTGAGATGGTAAGTTCTGTGGTTGTTAATAAAACAGCAACACCGGATGTATCGGCTGAATTTTCCGGTGGACAGGTTTCAGTGAATACGCTGGATATTCCGGAAAAGGATTTTACAACCATACAGTACGGAATTGGTGGAAATTCGCGTACAACAGGAAAAGACTTTTACCGGCTTGGGGAACGGCAAACATCAGAACTTTTTGGTTTTAACCATTCATCCTCCAAACAGCCTGAAGGTATGCTTCCTTGGTTTTGGAACGGTGAAGCGCGACGTCTAGATGCCCCTCCGGGATATATTTTGAATGATCCTAAGCTAAATGAGGAGCTTCTGATGCCCGGTTCAAGTCTGAAGTATAATGATGTAGACGCTATCACACAGTCAAAACTTGTCAATGCTGATGCAATGAAATTATATCGTTATAAAGCCAATCCAAATCAAAATTTAAGGTTTGCATTAGGGCGGCGTTATAATTTGTCACAAGGATTGCTGTTTGGTTTCTCTGCTTCAGCAAACATTCGAAATGAACAGAACATCGTGCCTTTCAATAATGTCAGAGGGTCTAATATCATTAATTTGTACGGAGAAAAACAACATATGATAGAGAGTGACACGATTGGTCAGAATGGTGCTGGGACTTCCTATCGTTTTAACAGCAGCAGCGGGTTGGTTGCTAATTTTGGATTGAAGGGACAGGATTTTAGGCTGGCTTTTAAAAATATGTATGCCCGTACCTTTAATAACAACTTCAGTGAAAATGTCCGGTCAGTTTTTACAAATTTAAGTAGCCCACCAACCAAAAATCAATATCAATTGCCTGAGACAATGTCTTTACAGCAGCATCAGTTGAGCGGTGAGTATCAGCTACCTTGGAATGTAAAAGCTGAGGGGATGTTTGCTTATAATAGAATTAAACAGCAGATTTTGGATGAGCGAAAATTGCGTTATGGATTAACGACGGTATTGGATGAAAAATATATATTTCAAAGTCCCAATTTATTGAGTCTTTCCAATTGGTCCAACCATTCGGAAACAGGGTTTGATTCTCGTATGTGGACCGAAATCAATGAACATGATTTTAATTGGTCAATGGCCTTTTCACGCCTATTTGGTGTAGGAACGCCTGTTAGTACACGAATTAAAGCGGGTTACCAGGGCTGGAAAAAAAATAGAGATCTCTCTGTTTTTCGTCTATTGCCATTTACCAGATCTTATATGCCTGATGATCCGTCTAAAGCTGCGCCGCCGATAGAAATACCTTATGATGTATTGTTATCTACCGATCATATTGGGAATGGGGTTGGTCAGGCTTATTACTATCCGGAACCTATAGGAGGGAATGTTTACGATGGGACAATGAGTTCGCATGCAGGATATCTGATGTTTGATCAGAAATTCTGGAATAAGCTAAGACTTGTTTATGGCTTCCGTGCAGAGTATTACAACCTGCAAAATCGTCAGGATGAAATGTTTAGAAAACAGAATGGTGATCCTGATTCAGATAATAATAAACTTCTCTTGTATAAACTTATGATCCGTGAAAAAAACTGGAAAATATTGCCATCCATCAATGCAACCTATAGTTTGAGCAATACTTTTAATATAAGAGGAAGTTACTCAAAAACGGCGATTCGTCCGGATTTTAGGGAGACTGGTTTTTTTGGGTTTTATGATTTTGAGTTGGATGCTGTTGTGTCCGGAGATAATGTGGAGTCAACTTTTATCGATAATGTAGATCTGCGTTTGGAGTGGTATCCGAGTCCCGGTGAAATTATATCCCTGACTGGATTTTACAAATACTTAGACAAACCGATAGAACTGATAGAAAATGAAGATGTAAGTCCTGGTAGTGCGTATGTTTTCAATAATATGGAGTCCGCAAAAAACATGGGGTTAGAATTTGAAATTCGCAAAAACCTGAGTTTTTTCGGCGAAGCAGAATGGCTGTCTAAAGCTTTTATCAGCGCAAATGGCACTTTGTTGAAGTCTGAAGTTAATGCGTTAAGCCAATGGCGACATAAGCTTGTTGATAATGTTACAGCGGCAGAACGAGAAAAGAATAGAGCACCCAACCAGGATCGCCCATTAATGGGGCAATCGCCCTGGCTATTAAATTTAGGTATTGGTTACTGGGGAGATGATTTTGGAATAACAACTAGCTATAATCACAGGGGCTATCGCACAAATACAGCTTCTGTCAACCCGAATAGAGTAGAGTATGAACTTGCGCCAAAACAGCTCGATCTTCAACTCTATAAACGTTTTTTTAGGCAGCAATTAGAAGTGAAATTCAATGCAGCTAATCTCTTAGATGAATGGACTAGGTATTATCAGAATCAGTCTGCCTATAATGAATCTATTGGAGGAAATGGTGAGAAAATCTTTGAGCTCGTTAGGGGGGATAATAAATATAACAGAGCAGATGATGATATCATCACCTATCGTAAAAAAGATGGAAGGAGATTTAATCTTTCGGTGACTTATAGCTTTTAAAAATAAAAAAAATACTGCGCGAGGCAGTTTCATATCACTCCTTAATTATGTATATGAGTTCCGGGATTGTCTAATTAGCACAACAGGAAAATAAAAATAGAAACAGAAAACGGAGCGTGATTGAAAACAACTATGCAGCCTTATGAAATGCTATCCCATAGGGGTGCATAGTCTAAAAAATGATCTTGTGATGGCAAAACTAGTAATTATTTAACACAAAATGAAAAAAATCTTAACAGTAGCAAGCGTATGCGCAATCGCATTAGCTTCTTGTAACAAAGACAACGTAGGACCTAATTCAGATTTGAATGCTGGTTTGCCAAACAAACCTCAGGCAACAATTCCAACAGATGCTGCCGGTATTATCACGAAAACAACGCTTTCTGCTGACACAGTATGGAAAATTGACGGTGTGGCATTTGTAAGACCGGGAGCTACATTAACTATTCAAGCTGGTACATATATTACCTCTGGAGTAACAAAAGCATATAATGATCAGATCACTGGATTAACACAAAATATCAAAGGTGTTTTAGTCGTGCCAAAGACAGCTAAATTGATCGCCAATGGTACTGCTGCTGCACCGATCGTGTTTACTTCTCCAAATGCAGCGGGATCTCGTAATCCTGGTGATTTTGGAGGTGTGGTGTTGCTAGGGAATGCAACCACAAATCAGGCATCCACAAAGCGAATTGAAGGTATTCCTCAGCCTGTTGGAGTAGATGTAACCTATGGTGGTACAAATGCTGCCGATAATTCTGGTTCATTGAAATACGTGCGTATTGAATTTGCTGGTTATAATTTAACTGCTGACAATGAGATTAATGGATTGACTTTAGGTGGTGTTGGTACTGGTACTACGTTGGAAAATATACAGGTATCTTGGGGTAAAGATGATGGATTTGAATTCTTTGGGGGTACTGTCAATGCGAAATACTTAGTTGCATTATCGAATGACGATGATGACTTTGATTTCGATCATGGATACACCGGAACAATTCAATATGCTTTATCATTAAAGGATCCTAATTCAACAAATAGCACATCAAGTGGTAGCTCGGATTCAAATGGATTGGAGTCTGATAATGAGGGTACAGCACCCTATTCAGCTACTCCTAAAACTCGCCCGGTATTGAAAAACTTTACGTTCTTAGGGATCAAGGATGCTACTGTGGCTAATACAAAACTGAAATTTGGTAACCGTTGGAGAAGAGCATCTGAATATGATATTCAAAACTCCATTATCGCTGGTTATACAACAGGCGCAGCATTCCAAGATGGCGCAACAGGTACTTTTACAGGTAATGTTGTACACGCTTATAGTGCAGCTTTCAGTGGTGCTACACCAACAGGAAACCAAACAAATGTTTCGGCGGATGCAACAACGTATTTGAAATTAGCTGGTGGTGTTAATATTTTCTATTCAACAGGGACTACATTTAATCCTGCTTTCTTAAGACCATCGTCAACTTCACCTGCATATGGTGATGGAAGTACAACTTATAAAGGTGCATTCCATCCGACAAACGCTCCTTGGACTGCAACCTGGACGCAATTTGCTCCAAAAACTTATTAATATTGATTATTTAATTGAGTGAGCCATTTCTATGGCTCACTTCTTTATCCTTTATATATGATTAGAAATTTAGTTCTCTATTTTATTGCCCTTTGGGTTGGATCGTTGTTGTCTTCCTGCCAAAAAGGCGAACCTGTTTTAGAAACGGAAGAATTGGCTCGGATTGCTTTTAAAACCTATGGCACTGTGTCAGTAGATGTAAAAAGAGTAACGGTAGATGGAAAAGCAGCTAATCAAAGCAATACTAATTTTATTTTTATACGAAATAAAGATGCCGATTCTTCATTGGTCGTTGCGTATGATAGCAAGGATCAGGTTGTCCTAGAACAACGTCTCGCCCTCAAGTCAGGGTTAAATACTTTTGGTGTGCATAGCAAAAGTCCCATTGATCCTTCACTCGTTGTCGGGCCAAACCCCTTAGGAGATGATGTCGAATCGATTCCGGGTGTGAGGCAGGTAAAGATATTAAATTATAACCAGACGATTTCACCAAATGGCGAGCCGATTCGATTGGCGATTTATCAAGGTAAACCTGTGTTTGATGAAAGTTGGGGAATGGATTTGGTCAGATATGACGAAACTCCGATCCTGATTACTGGGTTGATATCGGATAAAATCCCCGAAGAATTTATTAAAATACCAGTTGACCCCTATTTTCCAGCAAAGGCGCAGGTATTGGACAAGGATTCAAAACCAATCCTTATCGATGGACAGAAGGTCTATCTGTTTTTTTTCTTTACGGTAGAAGACATAGGTATTGTATACTTCCCCCAAAAGGAACCCGATGCATATTTTGATGTTGATGCGGTGTCGGATATCGGTGGAATCGGTTTTGCCTTGGATGCGGTTTGGTTAAAAAAATAAAATGATTTAGAGGAAATATTGTGAAGTTAATAACTACTTTGTAGTTAAATCAATTATCATAAATTCATCATGAAAGGGATCAATGCTATAAAACATCGTAATTTATTTGCTATCTCCCTGAAAATTCAGGGAGATGTAGATCATGCCATTGATGCTGCTGCGCTGCTAGCTTTACGGAATGAAATGGCGGAGCTGAATGAACTTTATAGGCAATATAGGGAACTACTGCAACAGTTGGAAGAACTAGTACGAGAATACGAATCGAAGGAACGGACCATCCGCTCCGAAATTTTGTCTCGTCCTCTTCGTAAGTTGGTCAAAAATGGACAGACTGGAGCTGATTTGCGTATGCTTATTACTTCATTAAATTCCTGTGCACATGGGTGAATCTATTTATCGGATTTGCCCTGTGCGCTTACTTCAATAGGTATTGCCTGATAGCTGCTGCCTATATATTGTGGCAACACAAGGTTTGTTTTGCCTGCGTTATTGACAGCGCCTTTAGCCAAGATATTTTTAACATTGACGGTTTGTAATACCTCCTGAATCAAGGGATCCTTCGTATCACCTATGGGAACTAAAGGGAGGGAAGAAAATTCATCGGTTACCTTTTGCGGGATAATTCCGTTATTGTAATTTCCTTGATCAGCCTTGTTATAAATTTTGTAAATCATGGGGATCAAATGCCAGGCCCGTTCGGTACCTCGGATATCTTCTGGAGTTACTATTGTTGTTGAGGCCATATCTTTACCGAATGTTTTGTCACCGACTTGAATGATTTCTACATAAGGTTTCAGTCCATTGATTAGCATTTCGGCTGCAGAGGCTGTATTTGGGCCTGTCAGCATATAAATTTTCTTCAGATGTAAACCTTGCTTTAATACCTCATCTGCTGTGAAAGAATAGCCATCGGGCTGTCTTTGCAGCGCAGCTGCAAAGCTATCTTCTCTATTTTTGAGGTTTTTGTTGCCTTGGTATTTGGCAAAAATGTCATTTTCTTTGATATCTGCCAATAAGAGTGCACAAAACGCGGCAAAAGCAACCTGACCGCCGGGATTGTAACGTAAATCGACAATAAGCTCCTGCACCTCTTGGGACTTGAAATTTTGGATTGCTTCCAATAATGAATATGACCCACTAAAGTCAAATTGACTTAAAAACATATAGCCTACTGTGGGGGAGGAGGAGATGAGTTTAGCGGTATAGAGGACGGGCTGCGAAATGTAGGAAGAAGGCAGATGAAATATTTTACCATCATTTCGAGTCAGATGCATTGCCGGTAAAAGCAAGGATTTGCTTAGTAGCGATTTCAGGTTGCTGTGGTCGATAGGCTCGTCGTTGATGTGGCTTATGCTGTCTCCCCGCTTGAGTCCCATTAGATCCCCTTCACTGAAAGGGACCACTTGGGTGACCAGTTGGATGGTTTCTGACTGATTTTGTAATTGCACCATATCGAACCCAAAAGTGTTCGTCAGGGTATTGCCATAGGTGTCGCTGTTGAGTGTCTGTAATATGCTGGAATAATGGTCATCTTTAAATAAGAGACTTTTAAAAAATAGATCTGGAGCTTGTTGGTAATCGTTTTTTTGTGTGATTTTTTCGTTCCAGTAATAATATTGCCGCATTTGTGCCATTGTCCATTCATTGATCGTTTCATTTGATCCTGGTTCGTTCAATGGTGGATCTTTTTCACAAGAGGAAAAGATCAACGAAAAGATAGTCAAAACAAGAGCTTGTGGTTTACGCATTTTTTAATTTTGCTTTATTAAAAATACGGATTAAGTTGTTTGTTTTAGAGTTATCTTTTTGTTATTCAAGTATTTATTTTATTTAAACAAGGCTTTTTTATAGTGGTTATGGAAATGAAGAGCCGATTGTCTGCTGGAGGAAACAAAAAAGGCATCACTTGACCGTGATGCCTTTGACTTGTTATAGATCGAAGAATGTCGATTAATAAAGCGTAAACTCTACGCGACGATTTTGTTGACGACCATCAGCGGTTTTGTTTGATGCAATAGGTTGGTCAGGACCATATCCTGTAGCTTCAATGCGAGAAGCATTAGCACCTTGAGATACTAAGTATGCTTTTACTGACTCAGCGCGTTCTTTTGATAGGCGCATGTTCAACTCGCGTGAACCTGTGTTATCTGTGTGACCCGCTAATTTCAAGCTGAAGTTTTTCTCGATTAACAGTTCGGCTACTTTATTCAATGTAGCATATGAAGTCGGACGTATTGTTGCTTTTCCTAAATCGAATTCTAAGTTTTTGATTGCGTCTGCAACGACTTTTCTGTCAGCTTCTGTCACAACAACCTTTTCAACCACTCTAGTTTCGTTTTTCACAACGATTGGACAACCTGCACCGTCTACTTGTACACCTGAAGGTGTGCCTGGACATTTGTCATACTTGTTTGCTACACCATCGCCATCATCATCTTTCAAGTCACTGTTTAGACCATCCAATTGATTTTGCAGCGCTTGGTTTTTAGCATTTAAAGCATCATTTTGCGCTTTAAGATCATCATATTTTACCGTGTAGTCATTCACTAAAGTAGCGACTGGGTTTGAATTGTTCAATGCAGGTTTGCTGCTGCTACCCAATGCAAATTCTAAGCCACCGTGAATGTAAGTAAATAGGTCGTTTTTATATTGGCCGCCTTGAATACCATCGAAGTTTTGGTTAACCCAGTTTAACTGGTACCCAAGTTCAAAGTTGATTCCTTTGGCAACAGCAAATTTAAGCCCCATGTCCAATGGTACATATATTTTAGAAATACCATCGGCTTCTTGAGAAGTAGAACCTGTTGTCAAGGTTGTTTTGCTGTTCATGACACCAACACCAATTGACGCATAAGGTTTGATAAAGCTGTTAAAGAATCTCCAATTGGTATTCGCCGCTTGAAACTCTCCAGACAATGCAGCAGACCAAGGTGTTTTCGCTTCAAAAGATTGTGTACCATCTTTAAATGCACCACCCGTTTTACCGCCAAAATAGCTAGCCTTAATGCCAAAAGAAGGAGAGATTTGTTTCTTGATATAAGCACTGTAACCGAGGTTCCAAGCTAGATCATCGTATCCTTCGCGATTAAAACCAGCAATGTTAGTTTGGTTTGTTACCCCAGCACCAATACCAATAGACCATGTTCTGTATTGCGTAGCAGGGCCAAATGGGGTTGTCCCTTCAATAGATGATACCTTTGTGCTTTGAGCAATTGCAGAATTGGCAAATAAGCCTGCAGATGCTAAAGCAAGTGCTAATTGTAATTTTAGTTTCATAGAATTTGTATTTGTAAAAACCGACGCAAAAGTAATAGATTGAAAATTAAATTCACAATCGATTTGTAGTTAATATATGACAATTGGTAAACAAAAAGGTGTTTTTATTTAAAAACACCTTTTTGTTAGTGTAATTTATTAGTTATTAATAAAGTGTAAATTCAACACGACGGTTTTGTTGACGACCTGCTGCATTTTTATTGGATGCAATT
Source organism: Sphingobacterium sp. (assembly GCA_031286695.1). GTDB lineage: Bacteria > Bacteroidota > Bacteroidia > Sphingobacteriales > Sphingobacteriaceae > Sphingobacterium. The sequence continues at coordinate 279,764 of JAITTY010000010.1, forward strand.
GGCTGATCTGGACCGTATCCAGTTGCTTCAATGCGCGAGGCATTTGCACCTTGTGATACTAAGTACGCTTTAACAGACTCCGCACGTTCTTTTGATAAACGCATATTTAGTTCACGCGAACCTGTATTGTCGGTGTGACCAGCTAGTTTTAAGCTGAAGTTTTTCTCAATCAATAATGCAGCAACTTTGTTCAATGTTGCATACGAAGTAGAACGAATAGTTGCTTTGCCTAAATCGAATTCCAGGTTCTTAATTGCTTCAGCAACAACTTTTCTGTCTGCTTCAGTAACCACAACTTTCTCTACAACTTTAGTCTCGTTTTTCACAACAATTGGACAACCTGATCCGTCAACCTGAACACCTGAAGGGGTACCCGGACATTTATCATATTTATTTGCTACACCATCGCCGTCATCATCTTTTAGATCATTGTTCAATCCATCCAATTGACCTTGTAAAGCTTGGTTTTTAGCATTCAATGCATCATTTTGAGCTTTTAGATCATCGTATTTTACTGTATAGTCATTCACAAGGGTTGCGACAGGATTTGAGTTATTCAATGCAGGTTTACTGCTGCTGCCCAATGCGAACTCTAAGCCGGCATGTGCGTAAGTAAATAAGTCATTTTTGTATTGTTGTGGCGGAGTTGTATTGTAACGATTGTCAAATCGTTGGTTCGCCCAATTCAATTGATAACCCAATTCAAAGTTAATGCCTTTGGCAACAGCGAATTTCAAACCAAAATCTGCAGGTACAAAGATTTTGGAATAGGAATCACCATATTCACCTTTGTTACCACCAGCAATTGCAGCAGTTTCAGCATTCATTACCCCAACACCAATCGATGCATAAGGTTTGATAAAACTGTTGAAAAACCTCCAATTCGTATTGGCTGCTAAAAACTCACCCGATAAGGCAACTGACCAAGGGGTTTTGGTTTCGAATCCAGTTTGCTTGTCACTATTATCATACCCAGCTGTCTTTCCGCCAAAATAAGTTGCTTTCAATCCGAAAGATGGTGAAATTTGCTTTTTGATATAGGCACTGTACCCTAAATTCCAATCTAATTTATCATAACCACCATTGTTAAACTTAGCGATGTTCTGCAAGCTTGTTACACCGGCTCCTACACCGATGGACCAAGTTCTATATTGTGTTGCGGAACCTAATGGAGTTGTGCCTTCAATTGATGCTTCTTTTGTGCTTTGTGCAAAGGACGCGGTGGATAAAATTCCTGCCGCAACAAGTAATCCTGATTTTTTAAGGCTAATTTTCATAATGTGTGTTTGTAAAATTATCTACTATAATACTGTTGTTAAATTAACTCACTGAACACTCTTGCAATAAATTTGCCAAAAATTATTTGGTTACTCTACACGTCCGAAAAAGTTTGGCACCTCAATTTCAAAAGCCAGATGCTTAACAATATTTTCGGTAAAAATGTTTTGGAAAAAAGTTTTTCTACTTTTTGTGATCAAAATAACATCAATATCTTCATCCCGAATAATGGTATGAATACCGTTAGCAATATTTTCGCGGGAGCCTGCAAAATAACTTGGTGACTTAACGATGTAAGAAATATCCTCTATCCCGGTTTCAGTAATGATCTGTTTGATCCAGTTTTCAAGTTTGTTTCCTAATATATTGATTTCTAGTTCGTTTTTATTGATATGGATAAGTTGTAGGTGAAAATTTTTTCCATACAATGGTATCGCTTGTTTAAGCACTTCAAGTTCTCCGGGTTTGAAATTTGTCAATAAAGCAATGTTATCATTTTTAAATTTTACAGCGTTTTTCGGGACTGCTAAAACAGGTATTTTAGACTCTTTAATGACGTCATATGTATTGCTTCCGATCAAGACAGATTCAAGTCCGGTGACTCCTTTTGTTCCCATAATTACCGTTTGGTACGTCTCTTTTATCTCTTGTTTTTCCAATGTTTCGGCTAAAATACCGTTGGCAAATAACGTAGAAATTTTAAGCGAAGGATATTCCTGTAGAAGTTCCGCTACAAGCTTTTCCATTTTATGGCGAGCTTCTCCCTCGGTAGGGTCCACTAAATGCTTCGCATTTGCAAACTTATTGATATGCGAAGTAAACGAATGAAAAAGTGTAATCTCATCATTTGATATGGCTGCGATTTGAGCAGCATAAAATGCGGCAACTCGTGCATTTTCGGAATAATCTACTGGTATTAATAGTTTAGACATGGCTATAGGATTATGCTTTAGTGAAAAATATTGGAACTAATGGATGACTAAATAATGCTTTTGCAACTGATCGGGTAAAAACACGTTCAAAGAATGATTTTCTCGATCGTGTCACCAAAAGTATTTTGATCTTTTCTTCATGGATCATCTCATTAATGACTTCGGGAACCGTATCTAGGTCCTCAATATCACCCTGTATAGAGTCGACTTCTATGGCAATATTGGTCACGCCAATATATTTTTTGATCTTATATTTCCATACTTCAAGTTTATCTTCGATCCTATTTTCTGATGAATGATCGTAATGAACATGCATCAGTTTTAGTTCAAAGTCTTTGCCGATGATGTTGACAAAATCCTGTACTGTTTGTACTTCTTCTTCTTTAAAATTGGAAAGTAAGCCAACTTTGTCGATTGGTGTAAAGGAAGCTTCAGTTGGAATAGCCATGACAGGTATTTTGGCTTTTTTGCTAATGACATAGGTGGTGCTGCCAATAAGCTGACTATCATCGTTGGTGATCCCTTTAGTCCCCATAATGACAAAATCAAATCGATCTGGGGTGGCAAGTTCCGGTAGCGTTTCTGTAATCATGCCACGCTCACATTGTGTTGTTACCTCAATCGCAGGATGCTTTAATTTTATCGATTCTGCAAGATTCTTGATAAGGACGTCAGCTTTGAATGTTGGAGAGTTGGCTTCGTTGTAGCCATTTTCCTCCTCAAACACTGCTGAAGCTGAAGTGTAATTGTGATAAAGATGGAGTGAATACCCCTTTTCGAGGGCAAGGTCCACAGCGTAATTTACAGCATTATTAGAATGAGCCGAAAAATCTACCGGTAGTAGAATGTTTTTTTTCATTAGAAGGAATTTAATCTACAAAATCTAATCTTAATTATTTTGCACTTAGGGAATGTGTCTGAAAGTAGGCTAAATTCCCTATTTTACTATCAAATGTAATAAAACAAATGTAATTGTGAATGACCTTAGGTCAAATAATTTTTGTTGTTTTACATGTTGATTTTGACAAGCGTTAGACAAATATGAATAACGAATAACACTTTTAAAATGTTGAATTTAATATGAGTTTGTGATTTCTGTCACGTGTAAAATAGGGATATGCTAATTATCTGTAAATTATAACTTGATTTTTTTGTTTGAAAAGTCAATAGGAGGAATTTGGCTGTTTCCTAAAAACAGTCGTTTCATGGTCAATATATGGAATTCTACATTGCATAACCTACCAATTTTGAGTAAGTTTGCACATATTTTTAGATAATTAAATGACAAGTAGAGAAATTCGTCAAGCCTTTCTGGACTTTTTTAAAAGTAAAGGGCATCAGATAGTACCTTCAGCACCAGTAGTTGTAAAAAATGACCCTACATTAATGTTTACCAATGCGGGGATGAATCAATTCAAAGATCTGTTTCTTGGTGAAGCACCCATTAAATTTCCTCGTGTTGCTGATACGCAACGTTGTTTGCGGGTTTCGGGTAAGCATAACGATTTGGAAGAAGTAGGGATTGATACCTACCACCATACTTTGTTTGAGATGCTGGGAAATTGGAGCTTTGGTGATTACTTTAAGAAAGAAGCTATTGCTTGGGCCTGGGAACTATTGACAGAGGTGTATAAATTAGACAAAGATCGTTTATATGTAACTATTTTTGAAGGGGATGCGAAAGAAGGCTTAGAACGTGATATGGAAGCTTTTAATTTCTGGAAAGAATGGATTGGTGAAGATCGGATTCTCCTTGGGAACAAGAAAGACAATTTCTGGGAAATGGGCGAGACGGGACCTTGTGGGCCTTGTTCGGAAATTCATTTCGATATGCGGAGTGCAGAAGAGCGTACACAGACTTCAGGACAAAGTTTGGTCAATGCGGACCATCCTCAGGTTATCGAAATCTGGAATCTTGTCTTCATGCAATTTAATCGCTTGAAAGACGGTTCACTTCAATCACTACCGGCCAAACATGTTGATACTGGAATGGGATTTGAACGTCTGGTCAGATGTATACAGGGAAAGACTTCCAACTATGACACAGATGTCTTTACGCCTACCATTGATTTTATTGCTGAGAAGTCAGGTATAAAATACGGTATAGATGAAAAGTCTGATATTGCCATGCGGGTAGTGTCTGATCATATTCGTGCGGTTAGTTTTGCAATTTCCGATGGCCAACTGCCATCCAACAATAAAGCTGGCTACGTGATTCGTCGTATTTTACGTCGTGCGGTTCGTTATGCTTATACATTTTTAGGCTTTAAAGCTCCTTTTATCAATGAACTTGTACCCGTATTGGCAGCTCAGTTCGAAGGAGTATTTGACGAATTGATTCAACAGCAGGATTTTGTGCAGAAAGTAATCTTAGAAGAGGAAGTATCATTTCTAAGAACTCTGTCTACGGGCGTCCAACGTTTTGAAAATTATGTGGAGGACCACACCGTAATCAATGGCGATTTTGCTTTCGAATTATATGATACCTATGGATTCCCGATCGATTTGACGGAATTGTTAGCTCGTGAGAAGGGATTGACAGTTGATATGGAAGGTTTCAACCAAGCACTCCAAATTCAGAAAGATCGTTCCCGTGCTGCTACAGCTATAGATACAGGCGACTGGTTTGTGGTAAATGATGATGAGGGATTTGAATTTGTAGGCTATGATACGTTAACTGCCGTTACTGAGGTTGTGAAATACCGTAAAGTTGTTTCGAAAAATAAAGAACAATTTCAATTGGTGCTTTCTGTCAGTCCTTTTTATGCCGAAGGTGGTGGTCAGGTAGGCGACTCTGGAGAATTGGTTTCCGAAGAAACTGGAGAAAAGATTTATATCACAGATACGAAAAAAGAAAACGGTCTATTTGTGCATTTTACAAACAAATTGCCGCTGGAATTGAAAGGAACATTTGTTGCACAGGTCGATAAAACCAAAAGAATCGATACGGAAAACAATCATTCGGCGACCCATTTATTACATGCTGCGCTAAAACAAGTATTAGGAAGCCATGTGAATCAAAAGGGATCATTAGTCAACGCCGATATTTTGCGCTTTGATATCTCTCATTTTTCAAAAATGACAGAAGAAGAGATTAAACAGGTGGAAGATATTGTCAATGCCAAGATTCGTGAAAATATTCCATTGAAGGAGGAACGAAATGTACCTTATCAACAAGCGTTGGATTCGGGTGTAACAGCTCTATTTGGTGAGAAATATGGTGATTTCGTTCGTGTAATCACCTTCGAAGATCAATATTCTAAAGAATTGTGTGGTGGTACACATGTTAAAGCAACGGGGCAAATAGGTTTTTTCAAAATTGTTTCTGAATCTGCTGTAGCAGCTGGTGTACGCCGTATAGAAGCGATTACTGGAACTCGTTCTGCTGCTGTTATCCGCGAGCATTTCGAATTGGTTCACCATCTCAAAGAGCTCATGAATAATCCAAAAGATTTTGTTTCTGCACTGGGTAAAATCATCGATGAGAATGGCGCTTTGAAAAAAGAAGTAGAGAAAAGTATTACTGAAAAATCCTTAGCGTTAAAGTCAGATCTGGAAGGGAAGATCCAACAGGTCGGCGAGATTAATTTCTTGTCCACAATCGTCGATCTACCGAGTGCAGAGGCGGTGAAAACCTTGGCTTATGCGGTAAAGGGGGCTGTTAATAACTTGTTTTTGGTGATCGGTGCTGAATTTGATGGTAAGCCAAGTTTGACCGTTGTCATTTCAGACGAATTGGCGAAAGAAAAAGGGTTGAACGCAAGTAATATTGTACGTGATTTGGCTAAGGATATCCAAGGTGGTGGCGGTGGTCAGCCGTTCTTCGCAACAGCTGGAGGTAAGAACCCAGCCGGATTAAAAGGTGCAATTGAGCGAGCAATAGATTTTTTGAAATAAATTTTAGGGGTAGTTGAAACAGCTACTTAGCTAAACTAGGATGTAAATAAATGATTTTATTTCCTAAATATACAATACGAAGCCATCAGATTTATTCGACTTCTTCCTTGGAAGATCCGAATAAATCTGATCGTTTTTACGATTCTTTAAGCTGTGACATGTAGCGTGAATCAAACAGAGCAAAGCCATTTGCGTAATTGGGAATAGGTAATTAACAAATAAAAATAAACGGATGAAAAAGGCAGTTTTTTTAGCAGTAGGGATCGTTGGTTTGATGATGGGTTGCCAAAATAAGGAGCAGTTTACCATCGCTGGCAATGTTGATAATCCTGGCAATGTCAAAGTTATTTCGTTGTATGAAGGAGATACAAAACTGGACTCTATGTTTTTTGGCGATAACAATAAATTTCAGTTTGTCCGTCCCGCCAGCCAATCCAGATTGCTGTCTTTGCGCGTCGGGAAAAATCGTTACGATTTGATTGCTTCTCCAGGGGAGACGATTACATTTAAAACAGATTTGCATAAGGATGTCAATGATTACCAGGTTGAAGGTTCTGAATTGTCAAAAACTATACAGCCTTTTGCCAAAGAGCGAAATTATCGCGATTATGTGCAGGATTCATTGCAGACAGTATTTTCTAAGTTAACAGCAAATTCTACAGCCAATGAGATTGAAAAGATTCGTGCTGAATATAAAGCGAAGTTTGCAGAGGAATTGCGTTCTTATACAAAAAAAGCAGTTGATTTTTCAGATAAACACAATGATTTAGCTGGATTTTATGCAATCTCTACCTTAGACCCGGAAGTGGCGGAAAGTGAAATTATTGCTTATGCGGACAAAATCAAAGATAAATTCACGGAGAACAGATATGTGACTCAGTTTAAAGAGGAGACCCAAAAGCTGAAAAAAATGGCAATTGGGCAACCTGCTCCAGAGCTGACTTCTTTTACACCATCAAACAAAGAAGTGAAATTGTCGAGTTTTAAAGGGAAATATACGCTAGTTGATTTTTGGGCTTCATGGTGTATGCCGTGTCGTCAGGAAAACCCTAATCTCGTTAGATTGTACAATACTTATCATGGTAAAGGCTTTGATATACTCTCCGTTTCATTTGATGATAATCCTGGTTCATGGATGCGTGCTATCGAAGATGATAAGCTAACTTGGACACATGTATCTGATTTGAAAGCATGGAGCTCGCCAGTGGTCATCGATTACCGGGTGAAAGCCTTGCCTACGTCTTATATACTTGATCCAAACGGTATTATTATCGCGAAGAACCTCCGTGGTGAAGAGCTAGAAGCATTTTTAAAGAAAACAATTAAGTAATCAAGGTGTTATTGTTAAATATTATATTACTTAATAATTTGGTAACATTAGGTTAACTGATTGTTATCATTTTGTTTATAATTTAGCAAAAAAAATAAGACAAATGAGTTCTTCGAAACAAAAGATTTTAATTGTTGATGACGAAAAGGATATCTTGGATTTAATTGCATTCAACTTAAATCGTGAAGGTTATCAGGTCTCTACAGCACAAAATGGAGAAGAGGCAATCAACGTTGCCAAACAAGTGAATCCGGACCTGATTATCTTGGATGTGATGATGCCAAAGATGGACGGAATTGAAGCTTGCCGAATCATGCGTGCAATGCCTGAATTCAAAAGTACATTCATGGTGTTTTTGACTGCAAGAAGTGAGGAGTATTCGGAGATCGCAGGGTTTCATGTCGGTGCAGACGATTATATTGCAAAGCCAATTAAGCCCCGTGCCCTGATGAGCCGCATCAATGCTATTTTAAGAAGAAATGCTTCTGAAGAGTCTGATGCTTCTGTTCAGGATAAAATTGAAATTGCCGATTTGGTCATTGATAGAGACTCTTTCTTAGTTTACAAAGGAGAACAAAAGATCGTTCTTGCGAAAAAGGAATTTGAGTTATTGTATCTATTAGCATCTAAACCTAACAAGGTGTTTACACGCGAACAGATCTTAAAAAGTATATGGGAAGATTCTGTAGTGGTAACCAATCGTACAATTGACGTCCATATTCGCAAGCTTCGTGAAAAGATAGGCGACGATTATGTGACCACTGTAAAAGGAGTGGGATACAAATTTGATAAAGAATAAAAAAAGAGGCCTTGGCCTCTTTTTTTATGGAAGTGTTCGTTTCTATTGCCCAAACAAGAATCTTCAATTTTCTTTTAGCGTTGTGGGGACTTGCAAAATCATTCCAGTTTTATTGGTATTCGATTTTCCGCACTCAGATGCAGCAACTCTTTCTTGAGATAACTTGTGATCACCACAACAAATCTTTACTTTTGACCTAAAGCAAAGTAAAAATTTCAACATGTCATCTATTCTTATAAAATCTGCACAACTTGTCAATGAAGGTAAAGTTGAGGTTGCTGACGTATATATCAGCAATGGGCGAATCGAAATGATTGCTCAGGAAATAAACCATCCTGCTGATCAGGAAATCAATGCTGAGGGGCTACATTTATTACCCGGGCTAATTGATGATCAGGTTCACTTTAGAGAACCCGGATTAACTTATAAAGCGGATATATGGCATGAGAGCCGCGCCGCAGTTGCCGGTGGGACAACCTCCTTCATGGAAATGCCCAATACTGTTCCTAATACGTTGACCCAGCAATTGCTTCAAGATAAATATGATATTGCAGCAAAAAATGCGTTGGCCAATTACTCATTCTTTATGGGGGCAGCTAATGATAATCTCGAAGAGGTGCTTAAGACGAATCCGAGAGATGTCTGTGGTATAAAAGTTTTTATGGGTTCTTCTACGGGCAATATGTTGGTGGATAACGAAAAAGCGTTGGAGGGGATCTTTGCGAATGCGCCCACGTTAGTAGCTACACATTGTGAAGATGAGGCGACAATAAAGGCCAATCTGGCTCTATTTAAAGAAAAATATGGTGAAGATGGATTGAAAATTGAGATGCATCCATTGATTCGTTCAGAGGAAGCTTGCTATTTATCCTCGTCGAAAGCTGTCGAACTGGCAAAAAAACACAATACACGCTTGCATATCCTTCATATATCAACCGCCAAAGAAATTGCACTATTTAGTAATGATATTCCACTAAAGGATAAAAAAATAACTGCTGAAGCTTGTATTCATCACCTTTGGTTTTCTGATCAGGATTATGCCTCAAAAGGTAATTTTATCAAATGGAATCCTGCGGTAAAAACAGCCAATGACCGCGACCAAATTCTAAAAGCTTTACTGGATGGACATATCGATGTGATAGCGACAGATCACGCTCCGCACACAATGGAGGAAAAATCTCAGCCCTATGCTTCAGCACCAAGCGGAGGACCTCTTGTACAGCATGCATTGCAAGCCTTGTTAGATATGGTCAAAGCAGGAAAAATGACCTTAGAGCAATTGGTCCAAAAATCTGCACACAATACCGCTACATTGTTCCAGATTGAAGATAGAGGTTACATCCGTGAGGGATATTGGGCAGATCTAGTGTTGGTTGATCTCAATAAACCTTACACGGTATCGAAAGCTAATATTCTGTCTAAATGTGGCTGGTCGCCATTTGAAGGACATACATTTAGTTCAACTATTGCACATACGATTGTATCCGGCAAACTTGCTTTCTCTGATGGTCAGCTCATTGAAAAAGGAGTTGGTGAACGTCTGTTGTTCAACCGATAGAATTTAGCGATGGAGAAGAGGGACTTTATAAAATCGATCGCTTTAGGAGCATTATCTATTCCTGTGTTGGGGATGGGAAAGCCAGATGCAGGTACTGGCGCATTGTATGGTCAAGCCGCATTACTTGCCCGGAAATTAAAGCTGGGCGATACAATTGGTTTAATAACCCCCGCAGGCGTATTGGATGATGAAGAATCAATTAGCATAGCGCGTGAAATATTCGAGACACTAGGTTTTAAAGTAAAAGAAGGTAAACATATACGCAGTCGCTACGGTAATCTGGCAGGTACAGATCAAGAGCGTATTGCTGACATACACGATATGTTTTCCGATGCGACGGTCAAAGCGATTGTCTGTATCAGAGGGGGATCCGGTACATCACGCCTTTTGGATCGATTAGATTATAAACTGATTTCCAATAATCCGAAAATTCTATTGGGGTATTCAGATATAACGGCGTTGATCTTGGCGCTATATGCCAAAACAGGACTGATTACTTTTCATGGTGCTGTAGGTATCAGTACCTGGACCAAAAAGCTTGCTGAGGCCTTCAATGCCCAGTTCATAGCCAATCAACCGGCAATATTTGAAAATCCAAAGTCGAAAGGTGATAGTATTGTACAGACAAAGGACCGTATTGCAACCATTCATCCCGGTACAACCGAAGGAATATTGCTGGGCGGAAATATGACCGTATTGACCGGATTATGTGGTTCGTCCTATCTGCCAGACTTCAAAGATAAAATTCTTTTCATAGAAGAGGTAGACGAAGATATGGAACGTGTGGACCGGATGTTCTGCCAGTTAAAAAATGCGGGTATATTGGGAGCAATTAAAGGATTTATTTTTGGTAAGTGTACCAATTGCAAACCGTCTAGTGGGTATGGATCTGTAACGCTTGACCAGCTCTTCAACGACTATATTAAACCTTTGAAAATACCAGCTTATACGGGAGCTATTATAGGGCATATAGCCGAACAATTTATCTTGCCTGTAGGTGCAAAAGTTCGTATCGATGCCTCTCAGGGGACAATCACCTTATTGGAGCCTGTATTAAAAGACTAATATGAAATTAATAAAAGATGATTTAATCAAAGCCTTTTCTTTGTATGAAGAAAAGGCTTTGATGCATAGAAGATTTAAACATGCCGATATTTTACCGCTATTGGAAAATGTCCGAAGCTCTGGACGTCTTTCGATAACAGAGATTGGCAAGTCAACTGAAAACCGTTCGATCTGTCGCTTACAATATGGTCAAGGGCCAATCAAAATACTTTTATGGTCACAGATGCATGGTGATGAGCCTACGGCGACAATGGCATTATTTGATCTGTTTAATTTCTTTGGAGGGGAAGATGATGGGTTTGATGCGTTTAGAAATGAGATAGCATCAAAATTGACCCTATATTTTATTCCGATGCTAAACCCTGATGGTACCGAACGATTTCAACGTAGGACAGCAATGGATGTGGATATGAACAGAGATGCTCGGGCTACTGCAACTGTAGAGGGAGCCCTATTGAAGGAGCAAGCCATGTTGTTAAAACCTGATTTTGCCTTTAACCTGCACAATCAAAACAATTATTACAATATTCCCGGGACAAATACGCCAGTGACGATTTCCTTATTAGCTCCTGCCTATGATTATGCAAGGAGTATCAATGAAACAAGGGCCGATGCTATGCGTGTCATCGTGGGAATAAATAAGATACTTCAGGAATTTGTTCCAAATGCAGTAGCGAAGTACGACGATGAGCATACGCCACGGGGATTTGGCGATAATTTTCAAAAATGGGGCGCCAGGACGATTTTAATTGAATCGGGAGCTTATGTCGGCGATCCTGAGAAAATGATGGTGAGAAAATGCAATTTCGTCGCGCTTTTAAAATCATTTGAAGAGATTGCTCGTCAATCTTTTGTGTCATATTCTCTTGTCGATTATGAGGCAATACCATTCAATGATGAAAAGCTCCATGACGTATTGCTGAGAAATTTGACTATTGAGCAGAATGGAGCCCAAATTGTTGTTGATATTGCCATCCGACAAAATGAAAAGACGATAGGGTCTGACTATTGTGTAGCGGGGGTAGTCGAGGATATTGGCGATCTGCAGGATTTTTATGGATATCAGGATCTGGATGTTTCGGGACTTAAGTTTATTCCCGCTAAGAAATATGATAATATACTTCTTATCGATCAATTAGATCACAACCTTATTCAGAATCTATTGCGCAAAGGAATAACTACGGTTCATATTAGGGATGGCGAAGCTGCTGGGAAATTGCATCAGTTTCCGATTAATATCGTATCTAGTGAAAGTTTCTTGTCTGAGGGACTGCCTAAACTCGGTTCTATGGCAAATTTTTTTATTGGTACGGACGAAAACATAAGGTATGCCATCGTTAATGGTTATGTCCTAGATCTTACTGTTGCTAATCAGGATCTGCATTATAAAAATAGTGTCTATTAGCGGTTCAATAAACAACAAAAAAGGTCATTCTAGAATGACCTTTTTTGTTTTGATAATTAATATCCTGGATTTTGTTGATCTTTTAATGTTGGATTGGCATTTATCTCAGATTGCGGAATCGGCAATATATACTTTTCAAACGTACGATCAATTTCTTTTGGACGTGTCTTGATCGTTAGGTCCTGAAAATCGTCATTGAAAGTAATCTTTTTATTTAGACGGATCATATCCCAATAACGATGGCCTTCGCCAAATAATTCTTTGCTTTTTTCATTTAGAATAGCATCCTCATTAATGGAAGCAGCCGTAAATGTAGCACGATTAGGAGAGCGTTTACTAATTGCGTTTAAGAATCCAGCAGCTTTTGTGGGGTCAGCTGCCGGCTTTTTTAATGCAGCTTCCGCAGCGATAAGATAAATTTCCGAAAGTCTAATGACCTTGATATTGACTGCAGTATTGTTGGTATTTCCTTTGTCACCTAGCGAGTTTAAAGGGAGTGACGTATTGGTATTGACGCTGCCCAGGTTTTTATACACTGCACCCATACGCGTGGCTGAGCTTTCATCTCGGCCTAAAATTGCCCAGCGGACATCACCGGTATCCTCTTTTAATCGATTTAGATAATAATCACTGGCGTAGAACATACCACCTTGTCCTCCTGTTCTGCGCATGAGATAATAACCTAGACTTGCTGTTCCCAGGTCGGCCTCACCTTCGTTGATGCCAAGTTCGTAGATCGATTCACTACCATACATACTTGACCAGGAACTTGCCCACTTTTCATTTTCATACAATTTGTATACATTGTCGGTAATGATCTCGTTGGATTTCTGATAGGCATTTTCGTAATCTGCCATGGTCAGATAGACGCGGCTTTGAATAGCCAGATTTGCATAATAATTGATATAACCATTGTCAGGCTTCTTATTTGCACTGAGCAGCTCTTGGCCAGCTTTGAGGTCTTTTAGGATTTGTGTATACACTTCGTCTACAGTGGCGCGGCTGGGCTTGTTGTTGTATGGTGCAGAGCTGATCACGATTGGCACACCTTTAGCATCTTTTTTGTCTGTATAAGATTTGCCATATAGCCTGACGAGGTCAAAATAAAACAATGCACGTAACGTCAATAATTGCCCTTGAGCATTCGCATATTGTGCTTTGGAGGCTGCATCAACTTTGTCTATTTTTTCCAAAACATCATTTGTTTGTGCGATACAATAATAGATTTGGGACCAAAAGCCTGCAAAGTTGTTATTTTCGGCATCTTGATTGAAAGAATACAATTGATCCAAGCCTCTTCCTTGCGAATAGACTGTGAGATCACCGCCTTTAACTTCACCATAGAGTTCAAAATTTCGGCCGTAATAGCTGGACGAAGCGATAAGCCGACTAAGTCCATTGATTCTGTTTCGGGCATCGCTCGCGCTATTGAATCCCGTATTTGCGTCGATTGAATTTCCAGGTTCGACATCCAGGAAATCTTTACAGCTACTGAACGACGTCAATAGAGCAGCTGCTATAATGGATATGTTGAATATTTTCATTGTGTAAAAATTAAGCATTAAAAACCTAGTTCAATTCCAAAGGTGTAGGTTTTCCCAATTGGTGTTTCCCATCCACGAGTTGAATATTGACCGACTTCAGGGTCCGCAATTTTGTATTTGGATGCAGTCAATAGATTGGTTCCATTAAAATAGACACGCGCGTTGCTGAATCCGACTTTATTTAAGAAGCTCTTAGGTAACTTATAACCAAAGTTGATGTTCTTTAATCTCAGGAAGGAAGCATCATGCAATTGTCTTGAACTGTATTTTTGAGGATCTGTTAAGTCATTACCATCTAATTTTGGTAGTGTACCGCCGGTATTGTTATCAGTCCACATATGCTCAAATGCATACTCGGAGCGAATTCTTTCCCAATAATAACCGTCATCAGCCACATCCTTGAAAGCACCATCGTAGAGCTTTCCGCCAATTTTATAAATGAAATTGAAGCCTAAATTGAAGTTTTTATATTCGAAATCCGTATTTAAACCACCGCTGACTTTTGGAACACCATTACCAATGATTGTATAGTCCGCTTTATTGAAATCGTAAGTCGCATTGCGTCCATTGTAATTGAAAATATCGTCACCAGTTTGGTTATTGTTGGTATAATAAACGTTTTTACCATTTTTTTGATCTACACCAGCCCATTCATAACCATAAAAAGCTAGCGTGGACTGTCCTTCTCTATAGATAAATTGGGCTCTCGCATCCCCGCTTCCTTTTGTGTCATTTCCGACTGATCCTGTAGGATCATACCAGATGATATCTTGGTTATCGTTAAGTTTTTGGACTTTAGAGGTGATAAATGCCGCGTTTACATTGGCGCTCCATCTAAAATCTTCTTTTTTAATGATATCGCCAGCCAATTCAATTTCTAATCCTTTATTGTTGATCTGACCTACATTTCTTAATACAGTACTGAATCCTGTCGTCTGTGATGTAGGGACGTCTTGTAACAGATTTTTGGATGTCCTGTTAAAATATTCCACCGATCCCGTTATCCTATTGTTCAGAAAGCCAAATTCCAGCCCTGCATTGGTTGTATAGGAGGTTTCCCAAGTGATGTCAGGGTCTGGATTTGATACGAGATTTCCTCCAGGCTGGCCTTTGTAATTAAAGTTGTTGAAAGATACCAACCGTCTCCATCCAAAATTATCACTAGGCAATGTACCATTGACACCGTATGAGGCTTTAAGACGCAGGGTACTGATCGCATCATTTTCTTGAAGTGCAGGCAGATTTTTTAAGCTATATGCACCTGATACAGACCAGAAATCTCCCCATCGGTTTTTAGGACCCAATTTAGATGAACCATCGCGACGGTAGGAAGCTGCTAGGAAATAGGTGTTGTCATAGTTGTATTCGGCTCTTCCGAGAAATGACATTAGATTATAGCCCCAACTATAAGCATTGGCCTCGAATTTACCCGCCGACGAAATATAAGGAAGTTCAGCAGATCCCAATCCTCTTCCTGTTGTGCGCATGAAATCCGTTTTATTCTTCTCAACCTCAAAACCAGCTAATAAATTTAGGTTATGCTTGTCGAAAGATTTGCTGTAATTGACGGTATTGGAGCTAACTAGTTTTAACATATTGGTATTAAACTGATGAACAACCCCGCCATCACTAACACCATTAAAGTGCTTAGCGCTATAATAGAGGTAGTCCTTCATGTCTGTGTAATCATAGGAGAATACAGTTTTGGCGGTCAAACTTGGAAGGATATTCCAGGTTAGGTTGCTGATAACCCCTAATTTGTTCGTTTTGGAGCTGTTGTCCCATTGTTTATCATAATAGTCGGCATTGTATGCATAGCTGCCATAACGATCTGTCCAATCCTCTCCAGTTTTATAGTTTGTCGGCCAATACAGAGGCCATAACAGATTTCGGGATTGAAGGAAATAATTCGATCCGGTATTTCTAGTGTCATTAAATCCCTTCTTTTTGTTGTGTCCAATGTTAATATTTGTTCCAAACTCGAGATTATCAACTATTTTTTGTGTTAAATTCAGACGCCCTGAAATACGTTCGAAATCATTGACTCTGATCCGGCTTTTATCTGTTGTATAGCCTAAAGAAGAAAAATACTTGGTAGCATCAGTTCCTCCTGAAAGTGAAAGATTATTGTCTTGATAAATACCCGTACGGAACAATGCCTTGTCCCAATCGTAATATTTGCCCTCTCTGTTTTCAATACCGTCAGTCATACCCAGGATACTCACGTTGTCGTATCGGCCGGTGCCATTAGTTTCGAAACGATAACCATGTTTATTGAACTTATTATTTAGCTGTGTTAAAGCATAAGTATTGGCTTCCGCTTCAGTTTTTCCATTTGAGGTGCGATAGTCATAAAAAATCTGGTAGAGCATGTTGACCTGATCCTGAGGTGATGCGGTCTCGTAGTTGTCTGTTGCCCATGTAGGTGTAAAACCAAGTGAGCTTTTAAAATTTACTGTAGGCTTTCCCGTTTTCCCTTTTTTTGTCGTAATTAGGATAACACCATTTGCTGCCCTAGAGCCATATAAAGATGATGCTGCAGCATCCTTCAGCACTGTTATTGTTTCGATATCATCAGGATTTAAATTGCCCATGACATTATTGGAAGTGTAGATGTAATCGCCCATCTGTCCACCTGAGCCTGAGTTTGCTGGAACTCCATCGATGACATATAGTGGCTCATTCGAGGCATTCATTGAGCCAATACCCCGGATACGGATACTTGGGGTAGATCCTGCTTGCCCGGAGGGAGTTGATACAGTCAGTCCAGCAACACGCCCACTGAGAGCACCTTCAAATGAAGTGACAGGTACGTTATCAATGTCTTTTGCTTTTACAGTTGCTGCCGAACCTGTATAGGTACTTTTTTTAGCAGTACCATAAGCGACAACCATAACTTCATCCAGAGCCTGTTCATTGCTGTCGAGAGCGATGCTGATCGTTTTGCGGCCATTCACTTGAATGTCTTGTGGTTTATATCCCACGGCGGAAATCGTTAATGTCGCATTGGCGTTTGTGTTTAAGGTAAACAGGCCGTTTTCATTTGTTGAGGTCCCTTGGCTAGCGCCTTTTACATGTATTGTAACTCCGCTAATTGGTTTTCCATTGCTGTCCGTTATTTTACCTGCGATTTGGATCTGTTGCGCATGTAAAGACTGCATCGAACTACAGGCTATGAGACACAACGTTGTGAGCACATGTTGTTTCATATAAATATTTGTCTTTTAGAGGCAATATGGGATATCCGGTTGATTTTCACAGTCGTTTGTGTTCCTCAGCCATGGATATTCCATAAAATAGTGAATTGATTAATTTAGTTTGTTAATATTTTGGTGCTGTCGAGTGTTGGTCAAACCTGCGATAGCAATTCAGTGCAATCTTTTCTTTAAGAAAAAAACATTGCACTGAATATAGGGTTATTTTCTTACAATTCCAATTCCAGGACGGTCAGGAAGGAGGCAGTTGCCATTTACCACGGTCATGCCGTCGTATAGATCATTTGCAATTAATAAAGCGCCGTCTAGATCAGCCCAGTCTGTTAGCGGAGCAAGCTGTGCGGCTGCACTGATGGCGCATGATGTTTCGGTCATACAGCCGATCATGACTTTCATTTCCAAAGAACGAGCTAGTTCTGCCATTTGTTTAGCTTCGCGCATGCCCGTGCATTTCATCAATTTGATATTGATACCCGAATATACCCCCTTTAAAGCAGGAACATCCACAAGTCGCTGACAGCCTTCGTCAGCGATGGTTGGGATTGGACTATGCTCTGTTAGCCAGGCATTATCATCAATCTGCTCTTTAGGCATGGGCTGCTCTAAGAAAGAAACATTTCTTTCAGCAAGCCAATGAGCCATCTCCAAGGCTTCTTCACGTGTTTTCCAACCCTGGTTCACATCGGCACATAATGGTCGATCAGTAACCTGACGGATGGTGTCAATGATCATTTTATCCGTATCGAGACCCAGCTTCACCTTTAAAATTTTAAACTGATCAGCTTCGGCGACTTTTTGGCGGATCATTTCTTCTGTATCGATTCCGATGGTGTAGGACGTCGGTGGGATAAGGTCAGGATTTAATCCCCATATCTTATAATAGGGCTGATTCATAATTTTACCAAGGATATCATGTAGGGCAATATCAATGGACGCCTTTGCAGCCGTGTTTTTCAAAGCAAGCTGATCGATATAATGAAGCAGCTCTTCAGTTTGAAAAGGAGAGTTGAAGCCTGTCAGATCAATCTGATTGAGGAATGATAAGACACTTTCCTGCGATTCGCCTAGATAGGGTGGCATACTCGCTTCACCATAACCGATAATGCCATCATACTCTAGTTCGGTTAATACAACCGGTGTTGTGCTTCGGCTAAAGGAAGCTACTGTAAAGACATGGCGCAAAGTTAGCGTGTAAGGTCTAAATCTCAATTTAAAGGCCCCAAAATCTTTACTAATCCATTCAGATTGATTGCTCATCGCTATGTTTATTTATTGTTGTAATAATTGCTTTCAACGACTTTCTGTATTGCGCTATCGTGGGCACCGAGATAACGGCGTGCGGCAACCACAGTACGGGTCTGAAAATCATCATAATTGCTGGCGTCTTTTAGCATGCTGTTGATGCGCACTAATCCGGCAGCGTGAATAAAGGTGCCATTACCGATATAAAGCGCAACATGGGTGACACGCGCATTTGGATTACTGTTTTTACCGGCAGCAAAGAAAAGCAAGTCCGCCGGTTTTAGGTTTTTTAGCGCTTTCTCGGGGTCAAAATGTCCCTCTTGATCCAATATGTCTATTTTTTCACCTGCAAGTACCTGTTGAGATGCATCGCGAGGAATCACAAAGCCATTCATAAAGAAGCTTGTTTTAGTGAAACCGCTGCAGTCTACACCTTTGACAGATGTTCCGCCCCATAAATATGGAAGCCCCAACATCGTTTTCGCGCTGGCGATAATGTTTTCTGCTGTTGGTTGGCGTGTGTCCAACCAATTTTTTAATGTCAGGCTTTCTGATTTTTTGATGTATCCCAATCTTCCATCCGGATAAGCGATTTCATAAAAACTACCTTTCTGCCCTTTTAACTGCAGGATATCGCCATAGACCAGGTCCGAAACGCGTTGGCTTTTTTCATTGGCTTCAGAATACGATTTTCCGAATTCAGCGGTATAGATCACTTTTTCCGCTTGCCGCCAATTTGCTAACATGGTTTTGTCCATCGCCTCAATGGATGAACTGGGTACCCAAGCGATATAGCCGTCAGGAGTACGAACACGGTAATCGCCACTCTTTTTCTGCAAGAGGTCAACCTGTGTGCCCAATAAAACCTGACTGGTCAATTCTGCCGCATTATCTGGAAAAGTACGCATGTTAGCAACCGAAAGTCTAATGACTCCAGCCGTCTTTTCTCCCACACTCGCGTCAGGCAATAGCTGTACCTGAATATTGGCCGAGATTTCTTTAGCCTTTTGTTGGAGAACGAACTGCGCATCTTTCTCGGTTGTTTCAAGCACATATTGGTTTTGCGCTATATCCGCTTTTTGGATGGCCACAATCTTGGTTCTTTTATCCGGAGCATATTCACGTTTTACGTTTTCTTGCAACTCTTTAATTTTGAAATAAGTGGTGGAATCCAGCTGCTGTGCCTGGCTACTACCCGTACCAATAAGGCTTGCATAGGCTATAATAGCGAATTTTAGCGTGTTTTTCATGCGAATTAGTTTGTTTCTAAAGATAGGATTAATTCATAATATAAGTCAATTTTTATTGTCGATTTTTAAGTGATTTTGATGTTATGTTGCTAAAAAACGAATGTTTGGGTTTAATTTTAATTAAATCATCTAATTGCTAAAACCATTTTGTAATATTGCTTATAGATTGTGAAGTCAAAATTCTTCAATTTACTTCGGGACCAAAAAAATGAAGCATAACATGTTCCATAGCAGATCGAAGGGGGAATTGGAGCAGATTTAATTATCGATCCTTTGCCGGATTGATAGACAGCGATTTTATATAAAATAGTAATAAGGAAATGAGTTCAAGACGTGATTTTATTAAGAAAGGTTTAATTGCTGCTACTGCAGCGGGGACATTAACGGCATTTGATGCGAAAGGATTGTCGATTGGAGCAAAAACGAATGTGAAAAAATACCCCATTGTAATTTCAACCTGGGACTTTGGTATTGCAGCAAATAAAGCCGCTTGGGAAATATTGTCAAAAGGAGGGAAGGCATTGGATGCTGTTGAACAAGGCGTACGTGTGCCCGAAGCCGATCTGAAAAATATGACCGTTGGTAAAGGAGGCTATCCCGATCGCGATGGCCATGTGACGCTCGATGCCTGCATTATGGACGCTGATGGTAATTGCGGTGCGGTTGCTGGAATGGAAAAAATTGGACATCCGATTTCAGTGGCACGCTTGGTGATGGAAAAAACGCCGCATGTGATGCTGGTAGGCGAAGGCGCATTGCAATTTGCTTTGGAAAATGGTTTTAAGGAAGAAAACCTACTAACTCCAGAAGGCGAAAAAGCATGGAAAGAGTGGTTGAAGGAGAAAAAATACAAACCCGTAGCCAATATTGAAAATCAGTCCTTTGCGGCGGAACGTTTGCCGGGAAACCAATATAATCACGATACCATTGGTATGTTGGCACTTGACGCCAATGGAAATATTTCGGGAGCCTGTACAACAAGCGGCATGGCTTTCAAGATGCATGGCAGGGTAGGAGATAGTCCTATTATCGGTGCCGGTCTTTATGTCGATAATGAAGTAGGTGGAGCTACGTCTACCGGAGTAGGTGAAGAAGTTATACGGAATGTAGGTAGTTTTCTGGTAGTTGAATTGATGCGTCAGGGATATTCTCCAGAAGATGCCTGTAAGGAAGCCGTCATGCGTATTGTGAAGAAAAAACCGGCAATTGCGAAGGAAATCCAAGTTGGCTTCTTAGCAATGAATAAAAAAGGAGAATATGGGGCCTATGCTTTACAACAGGGCTTTTCCTATGCGGTTTGCGACAGTAAACAGCAAGATTTATTGATTAAAGGAAAGCATTACTATTAATATTAAAAATAAGCGTGCGCGGCTTGGGTGTTTCATTCTCAGAGCTAAGTAGAACGTGAACCTGGGATTTTTCGTAATGCTAATAAGAGAAGCCATTGCTAATAAATAATTATATTTGTCTAAACATTATTAGGAACTGCTGATATGGTGCAGCAGATGTTGGTAAATGTAAAGTTAAAATACGCAAGAATATAAAAATATGAAAGCAACATTTGGAGGAGGATGTTTTTGGTGTACAGAAGTTATTTTCCAGAATACGGAAGGAGTAACATCAGTATTGCCTGGTTATATGGGGGGACATATCGATAAACCGACCTATGAGCAAGTATGTACGGGCACAACAGATCATGTTGAAGTCGTTGAATTGGAATATGATGATGAATTGGTGAATTACGAAGATTTGTTGAAAATTTTCTTCAAGACACATAATCCCACTACATTGAACCGTCAAGGAAATGATGTAGGAACGCAATATCGGTCAGTTGTGTTTTATCATAATGAGGAGCAAGAGATTCTGGCGAAGAATTTTATTGACGAATTGGAAAATGAGGAGGTTTATGAAGATCCTATTGTCACGGCAGTTGAGCCGGCCGCCACATTTTGGTTAGCCGAGGACTATCATCATAATTATTTTAATGATCATCCCGAAAATCCATTTTGTTCTGTTGTTATTGCACCGAAGCTTCAAAAATTCTTAAAAGAATTTAAAGCGTAGTAAGACCTTCGTTGAAGTTATCATGTGAGGCATGAACCTCTTTGCTGCTGGAAATAGACAGCGTAAAATGAACGTTCAAGGAGATGATAAAGCGTCTATAAGAATTGAATGTCAGAATAAAACGAAAAAAAGGCTCGAATAAATTTCGAGCCTTTTTTTCGTTTTATTAAACGTGACTTAGAACATCTCCATCTGTCCTTTATCATCAATCTGGACGTCATCCGGATTGGTGATCTCCAGTTTGATGTCGTCGTTCTTCTCCGTGGGCTCAGCTTCTTTCGGGGAGCTTTCCGCAATAGGTTCTGCACTATCAACCTTTGTTTCTGGAGCATCAGTAGTTTCTGCCAAAGGATTTTCTTTCCCTTTTTGACTTAAATCTTCATCTGTAGTCAATAGGGTAACCGATTTTACGGTATGGAAAGACAGACGGTTTCCTTGTGCTTTTATTCCTTTTACATCAATAATTTCAGTCAAAGGCTGATCAAGTGTTTCTTCCGTTTGGGATTTGCCTTTTAAGATATCCAATTTGACCAAGGGTTCAGCGGCATTGCTCATCAAGATCAATTTGGATCCTGCATCTTCATTGATAAAGGAAATACGTTTTCCAATAGGCTGATCGTCAAATTTAAAACGTTTGACAAAATAGGTTCCGCTCTTGCCGTCCTGATGCACGACAGTATAGATATGGTCTGGATAGTATTTTTCGATCCGGATCATTTTCTCATCGAAGTGGTTGCTTAAATCAAAGTTTGATAATTCGTAGCTACCATCCGAAAGGACCACCAATATCTTGTCGTCACCATCAAATTCACCGAGGTATTGGCCGCGTTCATCTGCGTTTAGACGTTTCATGACCGTATCATACCATATTTTTCTTCCCGCCAGTGTGGAAACACCAGAGCTTTTGAAGCTGATTTTTTTGACCGGATACTTCGATACAATATTTCCTTGGGACGCACGGCCCTTGATTGCAATCTCGGCAAAGTCCATGTCAAAATTCAACTTACGCAATTTTGTGTGCGGTTTAAGCTGTATATTAACGACTTCTGCTTCACCGTTTGGATTGGCTGTGAAATATAGAATTTTCGATCCTTTTGATCCTTTGGATACATCATATTCCTTATCCCGGGTGACACCTACCACAGAGAAACGTTTAATGTAGCTCGTGCCAGTTTCACCTTCTTTATAGATGGCATTATAGATGGTACGTTCATCACCTTTTTTGAAAACAGCGACATGAATGATACCTTTTCCGACAAAGACTTTATCTTGGATTTTACTGACAACATATTTGCCATCTTCACGGAAGGCAATAATATCGTCGATATCCGAACAGTCACAGACAAACTCATCTTTCTTCATGCCCGAACCGATGAATCCCTCTTCGCGATTAACATATAGTTTGGCATTCGCTAAGGCCACCTGTGTAGCTTCTACTTTGTCGAATATGCGCAATTCAGTTTTACGTTCACGGTCTTTACTATATTTTTCGCGGAGTTTTTCAAACCATGCAATAGCGTATTCCGTTAATTGGCGTAAATGGCGTTTAACTTCCTTAATCTCATTCTCGAGCGTTTTCATCATTTCGTCCGCTTTTTTAACGTCGAAACGTGTAATGCTGCTCATTGGCTTGTCGATCAATTTTTTGTAATCTTCCGGACGTATCTCGCGGTAGAATTGGTCGAAGAAAGGTTCAAACAAGCGATTCAGAACTTGCACCACGACCTCAAAGTCACCTGCATTTTCATAATCTGGATGCTTGTACATCCCTTCTTGGATAAATATTTTTAATAAACTACTGAAGAATATCTTTTCTTGAAGATCATTTAAGCGAATCTCCAATTCTCGTTTCAATAAGTTTTTAGTGTTTACGGTATTCTCGATTAGAATATCGTTGACACTCATAAAGTGAGGTTTTTCCTCCTTGATCACACAGGTGTTGGGCGAGATGGAAACTTCACAGGCTGTAAAGGCATATAAGGCATCAATCGTTACATCGGGAGATATTCCAGGTGCTAAATGCACGATGATTTCAACGTTTCCTGCCGTATTATCCTCGATTTTTTTGATCTTAATTTTCCCTTTATCGTTGGCTGTAACCACACTTTCAATTAGACCGCCAGTCGTGGTTCCAAATGGAATTTCTGTAATTGCGAGCGTCTTTTTGTCGCGTTCTTCAATTTTCGCACGTACACGGATTTTGCCGCCACGTTGACCCTCATTATAATTTGAAACGTCGGCCATACCACCCGTAGGAAAGTCTGGGAAGATATTCGGACGTTCACCGTTTAATACCTGAATTGATCCGTCAATGAGCTCAATGAAATTGTGCGGCATAATCTTGGTTGCCAGACCGACAGCGATACCTTCAGCTCCCTGAGCTAATAGTAAAGGAAATTTTACCGGAAGGGTAACAGGTTCGCGATTCCGTCCATCGTAACTCAGTTGCCACTCCGTAGTTTCAGGGTTGAAGACAACGTCATTTGCAAATTTGGATAATCTTCCCTCGATGTAACGCGGAGCTGCTGCAGAATCTCCCGTAATAGGAAAACCCCAGTTACCTTGACAATCGATCAAAAGATCCTTTTGTCCCAGCTGCACCATGGCGTCGCCGATAGAAGCATCACCATGTGGGTGATATTTCATCGTATTACCAATAACATTGGCTGCTTTATTATATCTTCCATCATCCATTTCCTTTAAGGAATGGAGGATACGACGTTGTACGGGTTTTAAGCCGTCATTGATATGCGGTACGGCTCTGTCCAAGATAACATAGGATGCATAATCCAAAAACCAGTTTTCGTATAGTCCCGATAGAGGTATCGTTTGACTTCCGCTTTCTGTTTTTCCTGATCCTAATTCCTCTTGATTGTCTTCCGTTGGGAAGTTCGTTTCGTCACTCATTTACTCAGCAATAGATTAAATTGTACAATACAGAAAATGTTCGAAATGTTATTTTATTCGAACGTGTAAAAATACAAAACCATTTTGTTTTATCCCAGTGAAACTATGAAAAGTTAAAAAAATTAGTTTTTAAAACTAATATAATTAGTTTGTTGATTGATCAATGGCTAGATCATACCAATAACAGGGAATATTCCATAGATCGAAATGAAATTCTTCAGTTACCTGAAATCCTACTTTTTCCAAGACATGCCTTGACCCCAGGTTTCCCGTATGTGTGATAGCGTGCACTTCAAGATGGGTAAGCTGTTCGCGATAATATTGCATACAGGCCAGTGCGGCTTCTGTCGCATAGCCTTTTCCCCAAGATTCCCTTCTGAAACGATAACCAAGGTCTAAAAAACCAATACGTCCGTTCTCCAATTCGTCAATATATTTAAATCCCGTCCAGCCTATCCATTGATTGCTTGATTTCTCAACGACCCCTAGACGGCCTATACCGTATTTTTCATATTGTTGCTGAATATGCGCGATGGCTTTTTTCATTTCTTCAATGGATTGAACAGGTTCATTATTCAGAAAGGTATGGACCTCCGGCTGTGAATCCATTGCGAAAAAATAAGCGGCATCATCCATCTGTATTGGACGGATAATTAAGCGTTCAGTTTCCAGTATAGGTAAGTGTTTTTCCATATTGTTTATCTCAAGTGTTACGGCATACTAAAGCCACAATTTGTCGATATCTTTTTGTAGTATTTTTTCTTTCATTTCCTCCTCAAAATCTCCGAACTGCTCTTTTTTTACAGATTTACTGATTCTGCCAGCTTCGAGTACCAAGATTTCATCGCAGGTATCTTTTAGCGTGGAAAAGATATGGGACGAAATCAGGATCGTTTTGCCCATTGCTTTTAGACGAAGAATAATCTCCGTAAGAATAATGCTGCTTTGTAGATCTATGCCATTAAAAGGTTCGTCAAGGATATAATAATTATTGTCCTGCAGCAGTGTTGCTGTCAGCGCAAGCTTTTTTTTCATTCCTGTGGAATAAGAGCTTGCATATTCCTTTAGCGGCAGCTCGAAAATATTTCTTTCACTGAGATTTTTGATCTGTTTACCACGCGCATCTGTCAGCAGATAAATATACTCTTCCCACGTGAGCTTAGAAAGGAAATATGGATCCGAAGTGAGGTAACCTAAATTGTTTTTCAGGGGTTCTAAATTAGATTTTATACTTCCCGAGGCAGTTTCTAATCCAGCAATACAACGAAACAGCGTTGTCTTTCCGGCGCCATTTTCACCGACGATACCATATACTTTTCCGCTATCAAAGGTGTAAGTAATCTCGTGCAGTACTTGATGCTGTCCAAAGGACTTACTGATATTCGTAAGCTCGATCATAAGTGATTTTTTAGATTGTTGATTGCTTTGATATAATAAAAGGGCAAGAGCGCTAGAATCAAGGGGTAAAAGCTAAAACAAAGTGCCAAAGCAAATCCTTCAGGGAAATTGATCTCCCGTGGGTAAGCGACGTATTTTAATGTGATTGCAAAAGGAAGTAAAAGTAATATTCCGCCCAATACAATACAGGCATTAAATAAATCCGATGGAAAGATTACAACATACAGAAAAAGAAGGGGCAGTACCAAGAGTAGGCATTGTAAAATTCCTCTTTTGAACTTTCGCATCAGAAAGACTGTTGGTGTATGCTGGTTATTCCAAAGGTAAAAAATAGGTTCCGGTAATTGATAATAGAAAACACAGGTGAGCGCAATGCAAACGACACAAAATAAAACAAGATTGGAATTGGCTACATAAAAACCGATTCCGGCCAATAGATATAATACAAGCAAAAGCAGGTAGCTCCGTCGGAACCCGATGATAAATTCAAAAGGTTTTTTTGCGAAAGGTGTCGGAATAGATTTTCCGAAAGCCCTAAATGTCAAAAATGCAAAAACAACGGCCAAAATAGTCAATAACAATATATAGCGCCATTGGCTGTGGAGGGAAAGAATGAAAAGGGACGGCAGCGTTAATAGACCATTCTCAACTATTCTGATCTTGTGAAAATTTCGCTTACTGTAGGTGTTTTTGAGAAAGTCATTTCTGTTTTTTTCTGTGAGCAGAAACAGTGCTTGAAAATTGCCAAGCAGTAGGGCATAACAACCAAAAAGCGGATATTGAAGCAATGCATAATAAGCAAAATAACATAATCCAAACAAGAGGAGAAAGGCGAGCCAAACAGGCAGTCCTGTAGCGCGAATATGCCGAGATAGTAACGTATATTGAAGCTTTAAATAATTGCTTACCATGATAATCAAACTTAGATAAATTACCTTTTATATGCAATATATAGCTTACTATTTCTAAAAACCTGTTACTTGGATGCCTGTTCAGGCATATCGTTTGTTGATTCTACTCCGGTAAGCGTGTACGCTTAATATTTTGAAGAGAGGGAGGTCACAAAGAAACGAAGATTTTAGGTGCAACAAAGGGATATTAGAGGGAGCTGAGATTCTCCATTTAAACAGTGCTTGTTCAGTGCTCGTTCAGTGATTGTTCAGTGCTTGTTCAGTGTAGACTGAATTAGCACTGATTGATTACTGTCTAAACATTAAATAAAAATTGATTTTAGCTACTTCTTGCTAGACCTATGTTTTCGTTTTAATATTTATCTTGATTATCTTAACAATAGGGCTGCTATCAGAAAATCAACTATGAAATCCAAACCCCAAATCAAATAGCTATGTTTTAAATCGAACTCAGACTAGTGGGCTTTGTGTTTTCTCTGCCAGCTCAGCATATAGGTCAGCGCAAGTAGCAAAACTACGGCATTGGCATACATAATGACTGGAATCCGCAGGATAACATCACTATAGTACAATCCGGCAAGCAATGCGCCAAGCCCTATTCCAGCTTCAAGTGAGATGTACATGGTTGCTACTGCCTTGCCGCGATGTTCGGGTAAACTAAGGTCAATCGTCCAGGCATTGACGGCAGGGGAAAGTATACCTGTACCCACGCCATAGATACTTGCTCCGATCATCATGCCAATGAAACTATTGCCAATACCGATAGCAACGAGTGCAATAGCGATAATGACTATTCCGACAACAATGACTTTTGGTCTCCCGTAACGGTCCGAAACTTTGCCGGAAACAAAACGTATCAATACCGATGCAATGGTGAAGGCCAGGAAAAATAGCCCTTTATTTTTAAGACCCAGGTATTCACTCCAGTCGGGAATTAGTGTTAAAATGACTCCATAAGCGGTATAAGATAAAAACGTGACGATTCCAGCTGGAAGGGCACGCCATTCAATAATATCCCTGCGGTTTATTTTGAGCATGGAGAGATTGAATTTCTCTTTTTTTGCCAGTGTTTCCTTCATGTTAATGACGATAAGAATGGAGAGAAGTGCCATGAAAGAAGAGCAATAAAACATCACATTGATACCAAAGGCCTCGAAAATAGCGCTGCCAATTGCTGGGCCAACAGCTGTACCGACGCTAAAGGCCAATCCATGCATCCCTAGCGCCTCACCCCATCTTTTTTGAGGAACCAGATCGGCGACATAAGCAGAAGTTGAGGTGGGTTTAAAACCAGTGGAAAAGCCATGTATCAATCGTAAGAATAGAAAGCCCGCGACTGATGTTAAAATGGGGTAAAGAAAACCACAGATGAAGCAGACAATGGATCCAATGGCCATGACTGGTACACGTCCCCAGCGATCAGTCAATTTACCACTAAAAGGGCGCGAAATTCCAGCAGTCAATGTAAACAACGCTATGATTAATCCTTTATATTCCGCTCCGCCCAAACTGCTCAGATAATTGGGTAGTTCGGGAATGATCATATTGAAGCTAGAAGAAAATAGGAGTGAGCTTAAGCAAAGTAAAATAAATTGAAGCGTATAGATGGATTTCTGTTCAGCTGGCATGGCGCAATTTTTATCGTGTGAATATTCAAAAAAGGACAATGGATGTTGGCGATTATTCATCCTTCAAAGGAATGAGGCAAATGTACAGTTTTTGGAGCGATTAAGCTTTTTCTTTTGGCGGAAAAATAATAGAATTCTTTCCATGAGATGGAAAAATACGACGGTGAGGGCGTTAGTGCCTAAAAAAAGGTTATTTTTGGTAATACCATTTGTTTAAAACATGCAAGAACGTAGAAATCCAGGTGTTTATTTTGAAATTCCGGTATCGGATTTGAATCGCGCAATCGCGTTTTATAGCCAGTTATTCAATTTTACCTTTGAACAGGAAGATTTTGACGATAACCAAATGGCTTACTTTCCATTTCAAGAAACCTTATCTGGGATTACTGGTGCTCTGGCGAAAGGCGAAATTTATAAACCTACACGTGAGGGTGTACTCCTTTATTTCCATGTAGAAAATGTGATCGATACAATCGTGAAAGCGCTAGCGCTGGGGGGGAAAGAGTTATATCCAGCCACCTTTCATACCGACTTGGGCTTTGCCGTAGCAGAGATTGAAGATTTGGAAGGAAACAGGATCGGATTACATCAAAAGCTGTAAGCGACGAAACAGAGCTGTCGCCTATTAGATCAATTGTTGCCGGGCTATTTCACTGCAGAAAATGGTCGTCGCAACAGCTACGTTGAGTGATTCGGCCTGACCTATGCGCGGAATAGTGACAGCTTGATCGATCAAAGCTATTATTTCGTCGCTGATGCCATTTCCTTCGTTACCCATAACAATTAGCCCCTCATCAGCCCACACAGTCTGATAAATGGATTGACCATTAAGCAGGGCGCCATAGACTTTCAATCCAGTTGCCGGAATAAAATCAGTTAAATCAGTATAGTGAATCTGGAGTCTGGCCAGTGAGCCCATGGTTGCTTGCACTACTTTTGGGTTGTAGGCGTCTACAGTTCCAATGGAACAGATAATATGTTCGATTCCAAACCACTCCGCCGTGCGGATAATTGTACCCAGATTGCCTGGATCCTGCACATCATCGAGCACAAGGCTAAACTTGTTTTTTAAGTTACTTGGTACAATTTTCTGCTGTAAAGGAAGTTTGACCAAAGCGAGTATACCCTGTGGCGATTTCAGTGCGCTAATCTTTTGGAATTCAGTTTCCGTTAGTTCATGGGATTTTATATTATGCGAGATTTTACCCACTTTTGTGTTGGCGTCGTCCGTGTAGAAAATAGACTCAACCTCATAACTTGATGAAATAAATTCCATCACGGATTTTATACCCTCAACGATAAACAGGCCCTGTTGTTTTCTATACTTTTTATTTTGTAGAGACGTTATTAGACTGATTTGCGCTTTTGACAACATTTTTATTGATGATTAAGTATCCTCGTTTTATCGGATTTGCAAGTATAACGCTTTTAGTGTTATTTTTTGCATCATGCCGGTCTTCAAAATATCTTGACGATGACCAAGCTCTGGTTACAAAAGTACAGATTTCTGGTGTCACCCCTGCATTGAAAGAATCTTCCGAAACGTATATTTCCAATCAAATAAGACCTAATTCAAGGGTAAATCTATTTATTTACAATACGTTCAATACTAAAAATGGGCGCTATAAAACTAAGAAAATTCGGAATGTCGGCGAACCACCTCACTTGCTTGACTCGGCAATGGTAGATTTATCCGCCAATCAAATCCGACGTTTTCTATTTTCAAAAGGTTACTTTAAAGCTAAGGTCGAACCAGCGATTTCAGTTTCCAAAAAGAGAGCACATATTGACTTTAAGGTGGATGAAGGTGCCCCTTACCAGGTTAGAAATATTGAACGCAAATTTGAGGACGAAGATATAAAGGGAATATTTGAACGGGAGGTACTTCCAAAAACTTCCGTAAAACCCAATACCCAATATGATGCCGCGAAGTTGCTTGATGAGCGGGAGAAACTTTATGTTTCTATGCGTAACAATGGTTATTACGATTATATAAGGCAATATATGCGTGCTGGGGTTGATTCAACGATCGATGGACCTTTGATCGACTTGAAAATTAATGTCGAAAATCCATCTGACTCTACGATACATAAAAAGTATCAAATAGATAGTGTTTATATGACGATAAGGAATTATGGAACAATGTCCAAGAAGGAGCCACGTCGTATTCTAGATTCTGCAAAGCGACTTTTGTTTGTCGATGAAACAAATAGTTTCAGATGGAAACCGTTGGAGCGTTATATGTATTTACGTTCAGGTCAGTACTATTCCTTGCGGGAGGAAAATAAATCCTATGACCGATTGTATGAAATGAATGGATTTCGTTCTGTTAAAATGCAGTTTGTCAAAAAAGATTCGAATAAACTTGATGTACACTATGAATTTGTCCCAAGACCCCGGATGGGAAATCAAATAGAGGGTGAATATACCTTTAGTTCGGGGATGAGCGGATTCAATATCGGGAATACATTTTCGCAACGTAATATCTTTGGTGGCTCTGAGCAGCTGGAAGTGAAATTACGTTATGGTGTCTTGTTTGATCCACGTTTGGCAGGCGGGCTTTCCAGTAAAATATTCAATAACGATTTTCAGGCGGGCGTAAATTTGGTTATTCCTCGTCTGATGGTGCCCTTTCATATTAATCCAGGAGGTAAATTTGGTTTGCCCAAGACGACCTACTCCATGACTTTGCAGTTATTCGATCAAGATAAAACGTATTCGAACCGTTATTTTATAACATCCTTGAATTATTCCTGGTATGAAACGGAAAATAAGTACCATAGTTTTACACCTATTGTACTAGAATATAGGGATGGACGACTGGATTCCAATTTCCGGAACAAGCTCGTACAGGAAGGTTATCAGCTGTATGTGCGTAGTAATGATCGTCAATATTTTGGTTTGGGAACACAGTACACCTTTGTCCTGAATGGTAAGAAATTGAATAGCAAGGAGGACTTTCAATATTTCAGAGGAACATTGGATGTGAGTGGAAACGTATTAGATCTTATTAGCTCCTTGGCAAAATTGCCTAAGAATGCTGATGGTGAGAAAAAAATATTCGGTGTGCCCTTTCTTCAGTATGCCAAAACTGAACTTGATTATAGACTCTATCGAAATCTTGGCGGCAATAGGCAATTTGTCTTTCGTTTTAATCCAGGGATAGCGATCCCATATGGCAACAACTCCAAACTGTTAATTTTTGAGAAGAGTTTCTATAGCGGGGGGATGAATGGCATACGCGCTTGGCAGGCACGTACCTTGGGTCCTGGGGCTTATAACCGTCAGAGTCTCAGTGAAGATTTGCGCTTAAACCTGCGCAATTTAGATCAGTTGGGCGAAATTAAATTGGAAGCGAATGCGGAGTATCGATTCAGATTACTCAATAATTTTCTGGGCGCAAAGATGAATGGAGCGACATTCGTGGATATGGGAAATGTTTGGCGACTCAAGAAGGATGAAGAACTGAATCCAGGAGGGGAGTTTAAATTCAATAAATTCCTTGGGCAAGTGGCCATTGGAACCGGTTTTGGGCTCCGTTTCGATTCGGACTATTTTGTGATTCGCTTAGATGCCGGGCTTAAGCTAAAAGATCCCCAATTCTCAGGTGCTGATCAATGGGTGATCAAACATTTCTTTGATTCCAAAGAATTTAAGGCACAGTATTATGAAACCCACAGACCGGATCGATACAATTTTATTCAATACAATTTTGGAATCGGTATGCCGTTCTAATTACAATTGATGTATTGTATTGCGAATCGCTTCAGTTCTGTTATTTTCCCGCTATCTAGATTTGTTACTTTGTTAACCGATGAGATTTTTGAGACTTGAAAATATAGATTCAAAAATTTTACTCAAGTCCAAACCCTGAGAATGGTTGAATAAAAAGAAAACTATAGCCAGCGCGATGGCCGTCATAATCACTTTTTTAAACATGTAAGCGATTCCTAAGACGACTGCAGGAATAATTAAAAACATCAATCCGCTAATGGCAAAAGGAGAAAGGCCACTATCGCTCTTATAGATATAAAATAAACGTCCTTTGGAAGTTTGCTGATTTTTATGACTGAAAAATACGAAGGTTGATGACTCAATTTTCTGATTTGGGACAGCAACACCCTCATGAAATTGCAGTGGCTGAGAGAAACCATTGATTGTAAATAGGTAATTGCCATTGATGGTCTCATTGGTATTTCCCAACGAATCCAATGCAACTACAGCCAATTTTCCATTTTTGGACAGGTTTTCCTTTACGACAAAGTTCTGGATAGTTTGCTCTTGAGCAGCAGCCCAAAAAGGTACCAGTAATAGAAAAAATATAATCTTTTTCATCATTTTATTGTTATTCAACTCGCTATTTCCCTTTTTTAGGGCCTATTTCTGCAGCGTTATGATCGTTTGAGTAGATCGGCTGGCATTGACACACGGGATCCGATTTCCTTCAAATGAGACTGCAATTTTAGGGATTTTAATTTTCTTTTGAAAATCTTTAACTATACGAATGTTGAAAGAGTGCTACACGGGTTCTTAATGCTGGTATTATTTCCCTGTTGACATGTTAAGTGGTGGTTTAATATATTTTTTGTTATAATCCTATATCGGCTAATCCTTTGGCAATATCGATATAGATATCCGGTATATTTAATCCTCCATTGTTTCTACGCGTAACATCAGTTATACCAGCATGTGAAATACCTTTAGAAGGTTGGATATGTTTAAATCTATCACCCCAGATAGCGTTTTGAATGGGTACCATCCCATCGTTTGCGCCAATCGTCCGTGTTAAATATTTAAAACCCAATGCATAGAGTAAATCATCCTGAGGAGTATTCATTGTTGAACCGAAGCTTTGATAAAATATACTTTCTACATTTTTATTCTGTTGATTGAAAGACTCCATTTCACGGGTACTTAAATTCTGCACCAATTCAATAGGATTGGGGGATTGACCGCCAAATAAAAATGTCATGCGTTGAATCAATTTTTTAGTAACAGATTCTCCAGAGAGATGTTTATTCAAAAAGTAATCGGCAATAGGAGTTCCTAAATGAGGCGTAGAAATTGTGGTTAACGAAGCGACAAGCTCGTGCCCAGCCAATGTTGAAATGAAGTAACGCGCATCAATCCCTCCTTTCGAATGAGCGATTAGATTAAATTTTTCGATGCCAGATGCTGCTGAGATCCCTGCCAAGTTTGTTTTTAACATTATGGCATTGGTTTTTACATTGCCCCATCCATCTGTTTTGCCGTAATAAAAGGCGATACCCTTTTCTTTGAAGGTTTTAGGTATTCGACCCCAAAAGAAGGGGCGGTCACTTGCCCCTGTTCCATGAATCAGTACAATTGGATATTTTAATCGAAGACCCGCCATTTTGTTATTTTTACAAACTTATTTAGATTTTAAATATACCGCCGATACTATTTTCCTAATTTGTTTGCTCGTCTTACCACTTGCCGTCCTGATCTTTGGTTTGTAAACGCAGGATTCGATGAGGATTTTTAGTTCTTTGAGAGTTCTTCAATCAATTGCAATCTCACGGTTTCATTTAGAATACCTTTTGGATCATCTATAGTTATTTTTCCAAGGATATCTTTTTTGACGGAAGCTCGATTTCCATTATTGTCACTCGCATCATAATTCCCGAAAATATCCTTTCTAACTGAAACCCGATTTCCGCTATTGTCTTCAATCTTTTTACCACCAAGAATATCATTTCTCACTGTAGTACGTTGACCATTGCTATTTTCAATGGTGAGATTATCCAAAATATCTTTCCGTACCCTAGTTGAATTACCCTTGTTATCCCGAATTTCCAGATTGCCTAAAATATCTTTTGATATCGTTGAGCTATTGCCTTGGTTATCTCGAATATCGAGGCCACCTAAAATATTTTTGGAGACAGTTTTGACGTTTCCTTTTTCATCACGGATCTCCAAATTACCGTGTATATTTCTAAAAACTGTAGATGGACTTCTGTCACCATCTTCATTTTTTACGACAATATTGCCTGAAAAGTCTTCTTTTATGGTTATTTTAACATCATCCTTAGTTACGGTTGTATATTCGCCCCAGCTACCTCGTTTAAATTTAATGGTTCTCCAGGTATCTGAAAGAATAACATCTCCCCAGCTATCGGTTTCTATTTTTATAGCGTTTTTGTCTAATCCATCTGAAATAGCCATTTTAATCATGTACTTTTTCATATTGTCAGAAGGGGGATCGGACCATATTCGGGTATGCTCTACCGTTGTTGAAAGTTTGGCTTCTACCGTTAAGGTAACCAATATTGGTAAAAAACCGAATAGATAATATATGCGTTTCATTTGACTGTGATTTAATGTCAATATACGTTTTTTTGTGCTACTTTCATTATATTTAAACAGTAGGCGAATTAATTGATAATACTTTAGATAGAATGTTTAAGCACTTAAAATACATAGACGGTACATCGGATAAATTTTGGGAAATACAAACAGCGGGTTCTACCCATACAGTTACATATGGTCGAAATGGAACCGCCGGCCAAAGTAAGAGTAAGACCTTTGATTCAGAAGAAGCCTGTTTAAAAGATGCAGAAAAATTAATAGCAGAGAAGACTAAAAAAGGTTATTCTGAAGATGGTACCGTAGGCGCTGATAGCAAGGAGAAAAGTTCGGCTGTTCGGCAACCAACGGCTGCTAGCCAGCGAAAAGAAGAAGCGGTAGCAGCACTAAAGTTGCTTATCAAAGAGGCAAGGACAGAAGATATCATCCCTTTTCTGGAGGAATATTCCAGTGGTAACCTAGAAATTTTAAAAAAAGAAATTCGTGCAGCCAAGCGATATTGGGTCGATTATAGCGACCTTTCTAAGGATCCTGAATTTAAAAGTAAGGCACAGTACAATTGGGGAACGCGGGGTACCAAGGAGCAACAGCGTACAGTAAAATTACTTGCTCTTGCAACATTTTCGGGTTCTGATGCCGGTAGCTGGGATATTTTTTATGAACTTTTGGAGCAAGTAAGGAGTAAAGACGTCGAACAAATATTAGCTTATGCCAAACCGAATTGGATAGGCAACTATTTATTGCAGCTGGTTCGTAGAAATGAATGGCAAAGTATTCAGTATGCTAATCTTCGCCATTTAGAAGATATGGGATATGTTGAATTTGAGCCAGAGCTTTATGCGAGCTCCATTACTAAGTTTAACTATAATGAATCAAAGAAGCTTTTTAGCCGCTTAACAGAAGATGAATTGACTATCCAACGAGATATTCCGTTGGTATTTTCCTATGAATCGGGTATTCAAAACGTTTATTGGGATTATAACTATCAGAATCCTACTAATGAACTGCTATGGGATAAGGTGTTTGATACGCTGTTGGAAAACGGAAAAATTGATCGGGAACTCATCATCACTGGAGCGCTCGAAGCTCAAACCAAAAATTGGAATAATAATCTAAAAAGCTATTTCAGAAAGCTTATTGAGCGGATGAAGCTTTCCGAGAATACAGTGATCGAACATCAGCAACGTTTCTTTTCCTTATTGCATGCTGAACATAGTGCTGTGATCAATTTTGTGGTTGAGTATCTAAAACCATTCTTATCGCATCGTGATTTCCAGTTACAGGAATTTTTAGATTGGGCCGAACCTATCTTTATGCGGAGCGATGTTAAGGCAAGTCTTAAAACTCTTTTGATTCAATTTGATAAGCTATTGAAACAAAAACCGGAATGGCAGGGACGATTCGTTTCGCTAGCGGCCGATATCTTTATGATTCCGGATTTGCAGTTACAAGAAAGAGCAGCGAAGTTTATTCTAAAATATCAAAAAGAACCATCTGAAGAGCTTGCAGCTAAGTTGCAGCTTTATAAACCACAGATGATGGGGGCTATTGGTACTGATCTCAAGCACCTGCTATTGGAGGAAAGTTATTCGGAGGAAGAGATACTTGCTGAGCTTCAGGGCGAAACAGTCGAGCAGTATAGGTATCAGCCCATAGACGTCCGACGTTTAAACGAACCCTACGAATATCCACAGACCTGGAACGAATTATTTTTCAAGGTAGGGGAGGTAATAGGAGGTTCCGACCCCATTCAGGTGGAGATACTAATGAATGCATGGGTGCAACAGACAGCCGTTTTCCCCTCAGACTATCAGATACAGTTAGAACCTTACATTAAACAATTGACAGGAGCCTATCGTGAATCTTCCTGGTACAATCATTTCTCAGGGACCTTCATTAATATGTTTTATAAACCCACTGTAGTATATAAAGATAAAGATCGGTATCACAATTACTCCAAGTGGGTCAGTCTGATGGGAAGCCAATTGGAGCTATTGCAACGTTATCGGATTGATGGTATCCAGCTGCCACTTTTGAGTCTGCCGACACATAAGCCATTTTGGATCGCACCGACCATTCTCGTTGAGCGTATCTTGGCTTATCAGGAAGCAGGAGTGAAAATCAATTTGTTGGATTTGTCCATAGCCCTAAGCCGTACTGTCCGTGAAGATCTAGAAGGAATTGAAGCCTTAATAAAACAAATAAAGGAACAGCAGGTAAAAGATGTGATCAGCTATGCCCTAGGGCTGGATCCAATGAAGGTTCAGCAGCAATCCTGGCTTAAAAATTTATTGTCTTCCAAAGATTCCGATCAGGTCAACTGGATTGGTGTATGGGCTACCGTCGCTCGCACGCATCATCAGGATACCCATTTTGAAGAATTTGCCAAAGAGCCTTTAGCGGATATTCCTTTTGCTGCACAGCCATTCCGTCCGGCATTGAAAATAGAACCAACCTATTATAACGGTTATAACTACACGACTAGAAAATCGGAACAGGTGTATAACGGTGATAAGCTGACCTATCATTTCCCGTCTTACAAACAGGGAGCCGAGACCTTTTTGTATCACAAAGATATTTTCAACCGGGGGAACAATACTTTACTGTCTTATTATTTGTATAGGGCCGATGTCCCCTATATGCATAGTTTGATGCCGCAGAATACGGAAAGTCTTTCCATGTTTTTAACGATGGGGCTGAATAGTAAGAGTGATATTGGCGGAAAATCTTCAGCTGCTTACCTGCAGGAGATGCTATACGACTTTTTCCGTTTTGATCAACAGTCCAGTTTATACCTGGCAACTTCACTCTTTAATAAAGAGAAAGAGGTGCGTGCGATGGCTGTTGAAGTCATTCTGGCTGCAGTTAATGAAAATAGATTGGACACCACTGTATTAGGTGAACAATTGGGAATGCTGTTGAGCAATGGTTATGGCCCAATAGGTCGTTGTGTTGAAGTGCTGGAGCAATGTCGCGATATATCTTCAAAGCATAACAATGCCTTATTGCAGCTATTGGATGCGGCTTTTGCGCATTACAACATTGCTGAAAAAATGCCGACCAATTTTAAGAAAATCATCGAATATTATTACGATTTGATGAACAAGGAGCAATATCATTTTCCAGAGGATCTTCAACAGATTTTTGAGAAACTGGAAATATATAAGGGTTTACAACCTATTTTGAAAAAAATAAGAAAATAACAATATGGCAGAGCAAGATTTAGCGATTAGCTATG
This sequence comes from Sphingobacterium sp., assembly GCA_031286695.1. Classification (GTDB taxonomy): domain Bacteria; phylum Bacteroidota; class Bacteroidia; order Sphingobacteriales; family Sphingobacteriaceae; genus Sphingobacterium. The sequence goes on from JAITTY010000010.1 coordinate 317,752, forward strand.
CAAGAAATTCACAACTGACCCAACAATCGGGCATACAGCAATTGGTATTGGCACACCAGTCGGAATTGGCCGAAGTCGCCAATGTACCTTGTTTCTTTTGGGGGAGTTTGACGGATCCTTTACTGACATCCAAATGTTTGTTGACTTTGTCGAAAGTAGTGCGGTCAAGTTTTGGTCCCGTACCTCCGAGTTTGCGGGATCCTATCGTTTCAGCTGGTACCAATCAGATTCGTTTTGAGGGCTTCTCTTCCTGCAATGGTGTTTATGCACGCCTGGATTTATTGGAAGATGCTATTGACGGTGAGTTTATTACGAGTGGTACAACCAATGTGGATTTCAACGAACCGATGCTCAATGCCTTAAATGCTGTCAAGAAAACCGAAAAGATGGTGTTAGGAGTAGGAAGCAATGAGGTAGCCATTAGTACTGATAAAGCCAAAGTGACTGAAAAGAAAGTGACTTTGCCACCGCGTTGGATCAAAGGGCTGACTTCGGTCCAATTATATTTGGCGGGTATGGAGCTACAGTTTGAATTAAATAAAATTCAGCTTATCCAATTATTTCAAGGCATTCCAAAAGGGAATGTAAAAGGGGAATTCTATTTGACGAAAAGAGCTAACCGATTTGTGTTTTCCCCTATAAGCACAGGTGATGCGGTACGTATTGGTGGTATACAGCGATTACGTTTATTGGAGGGACTGCTTACGTACGCAGATAAGGTGCTTGTTTATCAGGAAAAAGGAGGTGAAAGTGCGGCTTTTGTTGCCGACTTTGGTAAAATGAGACTAACTCTTGCCTTGTCACCAGATAGTTATCGCGGATTTTCGGGCGAAGGTAATGTATTGGAAAATATGATTAAGGCCGTTCCGGATGAATGGATTCATGCTGTCAATGGACTACTCAAATCTAATGAGTTATTTGATCCAACAATGCTTTCAATTGAGCATGATGTCGATTTTGACACGATGGACACCCTATCAGCATCATTATCTTCCATCGGGTTGTTGGGCTATGATCTACATAGTCATCAGCACTATTATAGACGATTGCCATTTAAGATGGAACGTATCTTGGCATTGAACCCAAGGCTAAAAAATGCAAAAAAACTCGTTGCGACAGCAGGTGTACAATTTGTTAAGAATACAACGGATTATATCGAAGCTAGAGTTGATGGATCAGGTGTGCAACATACCGTCATTATACAGGGCGACAAGCATCAATGTACCTGCAATTGGTTTACCAATCATCAGGGAAAAAGAGGGTTATGTAAACATATACTGGCCGTCAAGATGTTGAATGGTTAACCAGTTTGTTGCTTCATATTTTGCTTGCGGTGAAGTATGAAGTAACAAATTGTATTTGTCAAATATTTAAAAACAAAGCGACAGGAGATTTGGTCTATCCTCTGGTCGGTTAGTCTAAGATCTCTTCGTATGTTAATGTATTTTTACTCTTTGATACACAAATAGTTATAAATATCGAAGCGATACCTTTGCTATTTGGGCGATACATGGAATAGGTATAGGAATCATTGTCATGATAATTGGCGCGTAGCGTGTCACCCTCATATCTGTCTACCGCGGAGCTATGAACTTCTATTCTTTCATCCATTTTGTCACTCCAAGTTCGTTGATCAAGGATTGTGTAATAGAACTTCCCTCCAAGCTCTATTTCAAAGGTGCCATCTAAATCCAATAATGTAAGTTGCTCGTTTGATAATGATTTTAAGGCTTTTTCTGCTATTTTTTGATCTGGATTGATTATTTCAACAGGCTCTATAATTAAGCTGCTTTTCTGGATTTTATTTAAGTCAAAGTCACGATGAAAACTTTTCGGACAGTCGACAATAATGTTTGTTAAGCTATTCGACTGGAAGAATAATTTGAGCGGTTGATAGCCTTTTGATTTGTTATGGTAAACTGTGATGCCAGAGAGATTGAAATGTTGGTTATATTTTCTGTTGATTAATTGAAAGCTGTCAGGTGAATATGATCTTGCCACATAGATACCTTCAGGTTTTGAAGTAAAACTAATGTGCAACACGTTAGATAAAAGTAAGGTGTCGGTTACTTTGGGCAGTTCAGTTAATAGCAAGCTGGCAAGCTTTGTTTCAAAGTTTATAATATGTTTTTTCTTGGTCCTTGAGGAGAATATGTGCCACATAATTTAGTAATTTTTTAACCCTATTTCCATTCCCAGTTTTTATCTATAATATAACCGATCTTTAGAAAATCGGCCAATTCTTTCAATCTGCCGATGAGTACATTTTTATTTTCTATTTTTTCTTTGGGTATAATCAAAGACTGACCATCTTTTAAGTTAATATAAATGTATGATTGTAATTCATATATTTCTTTTATCTCAATGCATGCGACTTTACTCTCACTGTTATTGTTTGTTGCGATAATGTATTCATTGCTGAATTCCACTGTTGATAGTTTTCCGAATCTTTCATTCCAATGTTCTTTAATAAAAGCGCTGTAGTGAGTAATGTAACGTTTTCTCTCGCGGATCGGATAGATGAAAAACCATAGGAGAGGTACGATGATAAAGAACAAAGCCCATATATATTGTTTGTTTAGAACAAACATCAAGCAGAACGGTAGGTAAAAAATGGGTATGATAATTTTATTTCGTTGCCGCTTTTTTTTAATTCGTTCAGACTTCGAAGCAATAAAAAGTTGATGGTTTAGATAGTCATTCTCATCAAGGGAGTAGCCTATTTTCATGGTCTATATTTTGGTGCTAATACATATCTTCTTCATCAATAAAATTAAAACCAGTATTGATCAGTAGCTCGAGATACTCATCGAAACTATCCGCTATGACACGAAACTCATCAGGGTCGTGTACGAAACGTACGATTTGTCCTTTTTTACCTTTTCCTGAGGGGCTGAAATCTACAAATAATTGAGAAGTTCCGCCATTATTCATACAATCGGAAAAATGAAGCCATTTTAAGTCCGTTGATTGATCAGTAATCTTGTTATCAATTTCCACGTGATCGTACTTTCGGTCAATATAGTCGGCATAATAAGCATGTGCAATATGTTGATTGTCGATCATCTCCTTAGATGATAAGAGATAATAAGGATACTCATTTAAGTCAGATCCCAAAAAGAAAAATGCAATTTCTTCATCAGCATAAGTCCGCCAATAAGTTCCATCGACATATTCAAGTAAATCGATCAGTCCCTGAGGAGCTGCTGGAAATATCTCTTTGAGTTTCTCAAGATCTGTTGTGCTTGCACCATGTTTAATCTGTTCAAAATGGTCCCAGGTTTCTTTGCCACCATTTTCATAGTATGCTTTCTTTAACCCAGATAAATAATTGTCAGCTATTTTCATTCGCTTTTATTCTTGTCAGTGAAGTTAGCCAAACTTTATGATAGATTAAAAGTAAATTGTCGTGTATCTCTTTTTCTGTATGTTTTTTATAAAGAACCTAAAATTTTAAAATAACGGAGGAAAAGTAGAAAAAGATTGTTGCGAAAAGTTAAAAATGTTTTGTTAATAATTCATTAAATGGTTAATTTGATAAAAAAAATAAATTATGAAACCTAATCGCCTATTTATTTTCCTTGTTGTTTTTTTAACAACGATAGCTGTTCCTGTGTTTAGTCAACAAAATTTTAACTTTTCATTTGATCAACCGATTACGAATCCATGGTTCAAGGTCGGTGATACGACGGTTTTTAAGAGTAGTATAGATCACGATACGTATTATAGTGCAAAAGGAGCGCTTCGGATTGAAAGTATAAAAAAGAACAGCGCTTTCGGAGGAATTATGATGTGGTTACCATCAAATTTAAAGGGCGATTCCATTGAAGTGTCTGCGATGATTAAGCGCGAGAACATCATCGCGGGGTCTTATGCGTCGATGATGTTACGGATAGATCCCGAAATCTTTTTCGATAATATGGCTAACCGCCAAATTAACGGGACAAAAAACTGGGAAAATATAAAGCTGAAGACCAAATTGGTGCCAAACCAGACGGAAGGGATATCCATTGCATTTTTTCTTTCAGGGGAAGGTAAGATGTGGGTTGATGATGTGCTTATTACTGTAGATGGTAAGGATATTACCAAAGAAGTAGGCATGTTTGTGCCATTTGTGAAAGGAATCAGTGAGCCTGCAAGTTCAGGGATCTCCGATTTTAATAATACGCCTGAAATTGATCAACGCTTAGTGGATCTGGGAAGAATCTGGGGTTTTCTCAAATATAGACATCCAGCTGTGTCGCTAGGAAAATATGATTGGGATCAGCAGTTATTTAAGTCCATTAATACTATTATTATGGCAAAAGATAGGAAATCTGTCGAGGCACACTATGCTGCGCTGCTAGACAGTCTCGGCACGACGGTCAATTATGCCAAGCCAACGCTTGAAAACGTCGTTCACGAAATAGATTATAGCTGGATCGATGAGCTTCCATTTAAGGATGATCTTAAAGATAAACTGAAGCGTATTCGTTACAGCAGTTTTGATCAACACCATTATTTTGGCTTTGCTGGCGGCGCAGGTAATGTCCTTTTCAAGAACGAGAAAAAATATGAAAATGTATTTTCAGCGGATGCAGGATTTCGTCTGTTGGCACTTTTTCGTTTTTGGAATATGATCGAATATTTTTCACCCTATAAACATCTGACGGATTCGAAATGGGATGCGGTTTTAAAGACCGCTGTGCCCGAAATGATCCTTAGTCGGGATGATCGTTCTTATGGACTTTCACTTCTCAAGATGATATCCCAGGTTAAAGATGCACATACCGGACTTTGGAGCATGCCTAAAGGGTTGATAAATTATTATGGCAAGTACCGTATGCCAATAGAGATCCGAATGATAGAGGGAAAAGCCGTTGTAACTAAAATCCTTGATCCTGAGAAATCCGGAGATAAATTGCGGATAGGGGATGTGCTTATCAGTAAAGAACAAAAAAAGATCGAAGAAATCAAAGATTCGCTTTGGGCTTATATGAGCACACCGAATGAAGCTGTCGCCAACCGTGATCTGGCGAGAAAGCTTGTGACAAGCAATAGTGAGATTGTACCCTGTGAGTTAGTGCGTGATGGCCAGCCGATTAAAGTAGATATTGCTGCAGTACCTTCTAGCCAAATTAAACCTGCTCCAAGAGATACCGTGCCTTTTAAGATGTTGGACAATAATATTCTATATATCAATCATAGTTTACTGCGTGGTAAGATGATCACAGAAAATATGGCGAACTGGAGCAAGGTAAAAGGTATTGTGATTGATGACCGCAATTATCCCGGCGATTTTTTAGTATTCAAGCTTAGTCCTTTGTTTTTAACCAAGCCTACTGATTTTGTTCGTTTTACCAGCACGAGTCTTCAATATCCCGGCACTTTTGTTATGAGCAGCCCGCTACAGGTTGGAAAGAATGCCAATGATTGTTATCGGGGTAAAGTGGCTATTCTGGTCAATGAAGATACGCAGAGCTCTGCTGAATATCATGTAATGGCTTATCAGGCAGCGGCCAATGTCAAGGTTTTTGGATCACAGACAGCTGGTGCTGATGGCAATGTCAGTTCCATTGATCTACCAGGCAATCAGCGGACAATGCTTTCCGGACTGGGGGTATATTATCCCGATCAACGTGAAACCCAGCGTGTAGGGGTTAAAATTGATGAGATTGTCAAACCGAGTATCAAAGGGATTCGCGAAGGTAGGGATGAGGTAATGGAAAAAGCATTGGAGTATTTAAATCAATAGACTAGGCCTTCCTTCGGATGGTCGTTAACGAGCTATTATATACTTAAAGTCAGACATGTTAAAATGAATTAGCTTTTTTAATTTATTTGCTAAAATATTTAGTATTACAATCGTTTTTAGCTATCTTTGTATTGTTCACTTACAGAAGTAATACCAAGAAAATAAACAATTATGTTGTCCGATCAAACTTTAGTATCCGATATAAAGGTAATTATTGCGCAGTCCAAAGAAAATGCGGTTCGTGCTGTCGATCATCAGCGCACATTGATGTACTGGCATATTGGCCAACGTATTTTTGAACAGGAGCAGGAAGGTAAGGAGAGAGCGGATTATGGGAAATACATTATAAAGTATCTTTCAGCGGAGTTACAACCTGAGTTTGGTAGTGGTTTTTCATCTAGACAGTTAAATTGGTACCGTCAGTTTTATCGCACATTTCCAATTGTGTCTACACTGTGGACGCAATTGAGTTGGAGCCAATATAAGCTGCTTTTAAGTCTTAGTAGCGAGGAACATAGGGAGTTTTATATTGCCGAGACCATAAAAAATAATTGGACAGTCCGACAGCTTGAGCGGCAGATCAACACGAATCTATACGAACGCCTGCTTCTTAGTAACGATAAGGAAAGTGTATTGGCTGTAGCAAAAAAGGAAAAGCTGCCTTCGGATGCGAAGGAGATTATCAAAGATCCAATGGTACTGGAATTTTTGGGTTTGAAACGGGAAAGCGCTTACTATGAAAAGGACCTTGAGGGCGCCATTATTGCCCATCTTCAAGAGTTCTTACTCGAATTAGGAAATGGCTTCTCATTTGTCGCTAGACAAAAACGTATCCATATCGAGGGCGATGAGTTTTTCGTTGATCTGGTCTTCTACAACCGCCTGTTGCAAAGTTTTGTGATTATTGAAATTAAGACACATAAATTAACGCATCAGGACATCGGTCAACTACAGATGTACGTGAATTATTATGACCGTATGGAAAAGCTTCCGCATGAACATCCGACGGTTGGCATTTTGCTTTGTGCGAGCAAAAACGATGCGGTCGTCAAATTTACCCTTCCTGAAGACCAAAAACAGATTGTTGCCAGTCAATATGAACTTTATCTACCGACAGAGCAACAGTTGCTGGATGAGGTAAATAAAGAGTTGAATAGTTTTGTCGGTAAAAGTGACGCTGAATAGATCTTTCAAGTGTTGATATGGGGCTATTTAAGGGAATTTTAAACGCGATAAACTGGGTTAATTTATAAGCATTAGGGGATGAAATGACTGTGTTCCCGCTTTTTTCATTTTTATTTTTCTAACATAGATTATTTTGTACATTTGTATCGAATAAAATCGAAATTGAAATGGCAGAAACTGTACAACCAAGAGGTCCAAAGACAACTGATAATAATGCGAACCAAACTCATTACTACAAAACATTGGTAGTAGCGATCGCTTTAGGTTTAATAGGTACATTTATCCGTTTTGTACCGGATGTATGTGCGGCAATGGGCCAACAAACTTTTTTGTTTTCCGCGATAGCTAACATCTCCATGATCGTAGGTGCACTTATCGCATTCAAAACCGTTTTCGGAATTTTGGGATTTGGAAAAAACCGTGACTAATTAAAAGTCAGCTAAAATATTTGAAAGCCTCAGTTTACTGGGGCTTTTTTTATGGGATAAAATCTGGAATCTCTATTTTTAGATCAGCTACAAAAAAAGGCCTCACAATCGTGAGGCCTTCTCTTGTATGATTATCGCAGACTACGCGAAAAGTGACCAAGTAGACCAAGGAATACGAGCAAGAATCAAAATCAAACCGATGATATAGAAAATAACAACCGTTTGGTTTGCTTTTTTTGCATTTTCAATCTTTTTAGCTTTAGAGTAACCAATTGTGATCAATACAATAGCAATGATCATGGTTAAAGGGTGTTCGATGATTTTAAAACGTAATGTCGGATCTTTCATTACGGCGCCAGAGATCATCGATGGATACTTTAAATAAAAGAATAAAATCAATCCCACCAATAATTGAATATGCGATGCAATGAAACCCAATAAAGCAATTTTACGGTTGTACGGTTTGTTGCCTAAATAGTTTGATAGGGTGATCACGATCGATATCACCAGGGCTAGCAATAATACAATTGCTATAGTCGAGTGTAAGTGTAACATAAAAGCTCTCTTTAATTGTTTCCTAAGTTAGCAAAGATAAAAATATAATGAATGTATTTGTCAAAAATCATTGTTCTAGCAGAAATACCTCCGCGATTGGATTGAATAGATATATACGTTTGCTACTCAATTCCATGCACTTATAGCGTTTTCTTATCTTCTCAATACGTTGAAATGAACGCCCGTTTTTTAGTTTAAAGAAATGACCATCTTCCAGGGATTCCACCGTAAGGGCACTGGATTTGACCGTATCATATGATTTTAAGGTTCGAAACAGATGAAGGTCCGTACAGCTTGAAGCAGCGGGGTTTTCCATATAGCGATGAATGGCGCTACTGATATCAAGCGGAAAGATATTCAATTTTAGAAAAGGATCCATAAGCTCTTTAAAATTGCTCTTCCATTCCGTACCATGGGGTTTGACACGATGCTGATGTTTATTCCAGGTCTGTAAATGGGCGAATTCATGGATCGTCGTAATCAAAAACGAATAGGAATTCAAGTCATGGTTGACTGAGATGCGATGTGGGCTTCCTTTAAAGGGGGCACGGTAATCTCCTAGCTTCGTACTTCTTGAACGAGAGATCTTAAATAAGCAGCGGGTGTGATTAATCCAGTTGGATATAATTGGTGCTGCTTCTTCGGGCATGTATTTTTTTAGGGTAGCACTATAATCTTGCATACGGTAAAAATAGGAATTTATTCATGTCAATGGAGTTGAAAGAGAACATTCTTTTGTCAAAAAAAGAATGTTTTTACTAAAAATAATAGCTTTATTTCCGGTTTTCGTTTGGATAATTGATATTATTTTTAGTATTTAGTACCTGTAAATGTCAAAAATGAGAAAGTAAGTAAAAAGGATTAATGTTTTTTTTAAATAAAACGTATTGAAATCGTCTGAGTTTTAGGTAAATTACCTACAGAAAGGTTCATAAATATTGGATCCGATTGAGGAACGGTTTTTCCTCCAAACTGTAAAAATAGACCTGCAAGAATATGCTAGATACCTTACATATTAGAAATTATGCGCTCATCAACGAATTGGAAATCCAATTTGATAAAGGTTTGAATATGATTACCGGCGAAACCGGTGCCGGTAAATCTATTATCATGGGCGCGTTATCGCTGATCTTAGGAAATAGGGCAGAGGGAAAGCATTTTTTCGACCCAGCCAAGAAATGTGTGATTGAAGGGGAATTTAAAATTGGTTCCTATCAGCTGCTGAGTTTTTTTGAGGAAAATGATCTCGATTACGCGGACCACACCATTATTCGAAGAGAAATCTCTCCCGATGGTAAATCCCGCGCATTTATTAATGATTCACCGGTCACACTGGCCATACTCAAAGCTTTAGGTGAGCAGTTGATTGATGTGCATTCGCAACATGCAACATTGCAGATTAATACAGAAGATTTTCAGTTTCTTGTGGTCGATAGCGTGGCAGGAGCTTTTGCGCTGAAGCAAAGCTATCGGGAGAGTTTCTTCGCTTATAAGAAAGCAAAAAAAGAACTCGAAGAATTTAAGGATCTGGTGAAAAAAGCTGCAATAGAACAGGATTATTTTCAGTTTCAATTTGATGAGCTTGATGCTGCTCAACTGCTAGCAGATGAGCAAGGGCAACTCGAAGTACAACAGCGGCAATTGGAAAATGCAGAAGATATCAAGCGTGCACTAACTGGGGCATCAAATCTATTGGAAAATGAAGATACGGCAGTTTTAAGCCGTTTAAAAGAGGCGATGAGCCAAGTGGAAAGCATTGCGTCATTTCTGCCTGAGGCGGCAGATTTGGCTGCACGAATAAAGAGCACATGGATTGAGCTGAAGGACGTCGCAGCAGAACTGAGCTCGCTTGAAGAGGATACCCAAATCGACGAAGGTACTTTATTGGAAATCAATGAGCGCTTGAGCTTATTGTATTCCTTACAGAAAAAACATCATGTGGACTCCGTTGAGGAGCTGATCAAATTACGCGATGATCTAGAATCTAAACTGTTTGCTATAAATTCCTCGGACGAGCAATTGGAGCGATTGGAAAAAGAGGTTGTGGCTAAATTAGCTATTGCCCAGAAAAAAGCAAAGGAACTATCAGCAGCCAGGAGAAAGGTACTGGAGATGATCGCAAAGGATGTGCAAGCGACCTTGTCAAATGTAGGTATGCCGAATGCACGACTTCAAATTAATCTGGAACCATTAAAGGAAGGGGATATGCGGGAATCGGGGATGGATTCAATACATTTTTTATTTTCGGCCAATAAAGGACAGGCATTGCAATCCATTCATCGGGTTGCCTCTGGGGGGGAGCTTTCACGGGTGATGCTAGCCATCAAATCATTGGTTGCTAAGACCTCTGCATTGCCGACCATTATTTTTGATGAAATAGATACCGGGATCTCTGGTGAGGTAGCGTTGCGTGTTGGGGAGGTGATGGAAAGTCTAGCGGAGAATATGCAGGTTATTGCTATTTCCCATTTGCCACAAATTGCAGCCAAAGGTGCAGCGCATTATAAGGTATATAAGGAAGACAAAGCTAATCGGACAATATCTAACATTGTTCGATTAGATCAAGAGGGGAGAGTCAAGGAAATTGCTCAGATGCTCAGTGGCGCCAATCCAACGGATGCGGCACTGGAACATGCGGAGTTATTGTTGAAAGGGTAGCTAAACATAAAAATGCCTCAAAAGGGATCAAACTATTGAGGCATTGTAATTTTTTAAGATTTTTATAGTTCCTAGTTTCCTATAGTAGCATCCGTTAGAACAACTTTAACAATCATATTGTCTGGTGCAGCTGGTGTACCGCTTATATCATTGGCGTAAACACGTACAACGCCAATAGAGTAGTTGTACGAAAACTGATATCCATATAGTTCTGAAGGGATCGCTTCATATCTATCAGGAGTAGCATCTAAATTGATTGCCACACTGACATGACCGTCTTCATAATAACGTTTATCTAAATCTTTGATGGCAATGTCTTTTCTATAGGTATTGTTACCCTCTTTGACCCATTCATTTGATTTTACGGGAAATACATAGCTTGTGCCGTCTAAAACGTTCACTTCCTGAGTAATATACTCCTTCTTACAAGAAGAAAATGAAACCAAGGCTGCGGTTCCAATTAATGCTGCTAATAAAAGTCTTTTCATATTGTTCGTGTTATTTGTGATAATTTTTTTTATTATAAGACGATAAAATAGTGCGAAAGTTTAACGCCAACTTTCTTTACAACAAAAAATGCACCATAAAGGTGCATTTTATTGAAATTATTTTTAAAGCCAGCGTAAGCTTACTTCTCGGCTGTATCTTTTGATGACTTAGAATCTGAGCTAGAAACCTCAATATCTTTGGTTTCAGGATTAATGCTCACGGTCAAAACTGAACCAGTTTGCACATTTCCTTTGAGGATTTCTTCTGCAATCGGATCTTCAAGGTATTTCTGGATTGCTCGTTTTAATGGACGCGCACCAAAATTACTGTCATAACCTTTGTCCGCAATGAAATCTTTTGCCTCATCTGTCAAATTGATCGTATAACCCAAATCAGCGATACGTTTGAACAATGATCTCAACTCAATATCAATGATTTTGAAGATATTCTCTTTTGTCAATGAATTGAATACAATTACATCATCAATACGGTTCAAAAATTCTGGAGCAAAGGCTCTTTTCAAAGCAGTTTCGATAACTCCACGTGAATGCGCATCAGATTGTTGTGATTTTGCCGCAGTGGTGAAACCAACACCCTGACCAAATTCCTTCAATTGGCGTGCACCAATATTTGAAGTCATAATGATTATGGTATTTCTGAAATCTACTTTACGGCCCAAACTATCTGTCAATTGGCCTTCGTCCAATACCTGTAGCATGAGGTTAAACACATCCGGGTGAGCTTTCTCAATTTCATCCAGTAAGACAACCGCATACGGTTTACGACGTACTTTTTCGGTCAATTGACCACCTTCTTCGTAACCAACGTATCCTGGAGGCGCTCCAACAAGACGAGATACGGCAAATTTCTCCATGTACTCGCTCATGTCTATTTGGATCAGCGCATCTTCTGTATCAAACATAAATCGTGCTAATTCCTTTGCCAACTCTGTTTTACCGACCCCAGTAGGACCTAAGAAGATAAACGACCCGATTGGTTTTTTAGGATCCTTCAAACCCGCACGTGTACGTTGTATAGCTTTCACCAATTTACCTACAGCGTCATCTTGACCAATGATTCTTCCCTTCATCAACTCAGCCATATTTAACAGTTTTTGACTGTCTGTTTGACTAACACGTTGTACTGGAATACCTGTCATCATGGCCACTACTTCAGCAACATTTTCTTCTGAAACAGTATAGCGTTTAGACTTCGTCTCTTCTTCCCAAGCGATTTTTTCTTTCTCGAGCTCCTCGATCAATTTTTTCTCTGTATCACGCAATTTAGCAGCCTCTTCGTATTTTTGACTACGAACGACTTTGTTTTTCTCCAATTTGACCTCTTCAATTTTATTCTCAATGTCTATAATGGATTGCGGTACATGAATATTGTTTAAGTGCACGCGAGAGCCTGCCTCATCCAAAGCATCAATAGCCTTATCTGGTAAGAATCTGTCTGTAATATAACGTGTTGTTAACGACACACAAGCTTCGATCGCTTCGGGAGTATAAGTGACATTGTGGTGATCCTCATATTTCTCTTTAATACGATTTAATATTTCAACCGTTTCATCATGTGTAGCCGGTTCGATCGTTACACGTTGGAAACGACGGTCCAAAGCACCATCTTTTTCAATGTATTGACGATATTCGTCCAATGTGGTTGCACCGATACATTGTATTTCTCCTCTTGCCAAGGCTGGTTTGAACATATTGGAAGCATCCAATGATCCTGAAGCACCACCTGCACCAACGATGGTGTGAATCTCATCGATAAATAAGATGACATCCGGTGATTTCTCCAGTTCATTCATGACCGCTTTCATACGTTCCTCAAATTGACCACGGTATTTCGTACCCGCTACCAAAGATGCTAGATCCAGGGTGACGACACGTTTATTGAATAATACACGTGATACCTTACGTTGAACAATGCGAAGCGCAAGTCCTTCAGCAATCGCTGATTTACCGACACCCGGTTCACCGATCAACAAAGGATTGTTCTTCTTGCGTCGGGATAAAATTTGAGATACACGCTCAATTTCTTTTTCGCGACCTACGATAGGATCCAATTTACCCTCCTCGGCAGCTTTGGTCAAATCACGGCCAAAGTTGTCCAGTACCGGAGTTTTGGATTTAATATCCGAAACTTTTTTTGGCTGGATATATTGATCATCTTCAGCAAAATCATCATCGCCAGTAGGAGAGCCCGGAGCCTCATCCTTGATCGTCGTTCTATTTTGCTCAACTTCAGATTTGAAGATGTCGTAAGTCACATTGTATTGTTGTAAAATCTGAGAAGCAATATTATCTTCATCTCGTAAGATAGCCAATAATAGATGCTCCGTTCCGATGATGTCCGATTTGAATATTTTAGCCTCCAAATAAGTAATCTTCAAAACTTTTTCAGCCTGTTTTGTTAATGGCATATTGCCGATAGGAGCGCGTGAAACCGATGCCCCCTTCACTGCGTCCTCCACAGATTGACGTAGTGCTGTTGTGTCAATGCCTATGTTTTTAAGGATCTTTATCGCCATTCCATCGCCTTCACGAATCAATCCGAGCAATAAATGCTCTGTTCCAATATAATCGTGACGCAATCTCAAAGCTTCCTCTCTACTGTACGATATGACATCCTTTACGCGCGGTGAAAATTTTGCTTCCATTGAATACCTTTCTGTTTTATATTAAGGATATATAAATGTAGTAAATTCTGCATTTCAAACCTTAAAATTATTTTAAATAATGTCATCAACAATTAAGCCATGACCTTTGTACGTCCAAAATGTCAGTATAAAAGATTACATTTGTATGTTAATATAACAAGAGTTTTCGAATTTTTTTAATTTTTATGTCAGACGAGAAGATCATTTTTTCGATGGCGGGTGTCAACAAAATCTATCCGCCTCAAAAACAAGTTTTAAAAAATATCTATTTATCTTTTTTCTATGGTGCTAAGATCGGTGTAATCGGTTTGAACGGATCCGGTAAATCTTCCCTATTAAAAATTATCGCTGGATTGGATAAATCATATCAAGGTGAGGTGGTGTTTTCCCCAGGTTATTCTGTGGGGTATTTGGCACAAGAACCTCAATTGGATCTTGAAAAGACTGTTCTTGAAGTCGTACAGGAAGGTGTCGCTGAGATTACTGCGATCTTACAGGAATACGAAGAAATCAACGAAAAATTTGGACTGCCAGAGGTGTACGAAAATGCCGATGAGATGGACAAATTGTTGGCACGACAAGGTGAACTTCAAGATAAAATTGATGCCACCAACGCTTGGGAAATCGACTCGAAATTGGAAAGAGCAATGGATGCTTTACGTTGCCCTGAGCCAGATGCGAAGATTGTCAATTTGTCAGGTGGTGAGCGCAGACGTGTAGCATTATGTCGCTTATTGTTGCAGGAACCGGATGTCTTACTCTTAGATGAACCAACCAACCACTTGGATGCCGAATCGATAGACTGGTTAGAACAACATTTGAAACAATATAAAGGAACGGTCATTGCCGTTACCCACGACCGTTATTTCTTGGATAACGTAGCCGGATGGATTCTTGAACTGGATCGCGGCGAAGGTATTCCTTGGAAAGGAAATTATTCTTCTTGGTTAGATCAAAAAGCAAAACGCTTGGCACAGGAAGAAAAACAGGAGACTAAACGTCAAAAAACCTTGGAACGTGAGCTTGAATGGGTGCGCATGGCCCCAAAGGCACGTCACGCCAAATCGAAAGCACGTTTACACAACTATGAAAAACTAGCTTCCGAGGAAACGAAAGAACGCGAAGAGAAATTGGAATTGTTTATTCCACCGGGACCACGTCTGGGGAACTCTGTCATTGAGGCAACGAATATTTCCAAAGCATATGGCGATCGCATTTTATTTGAAAACTTAAGTTTCATGTTGCCGCCGGCAGGTATCGTAGGGATCATTGGACCAAATGGTGCGGGTAAAACAACTTTATTCCGCCTGATCACAGGGCAGGAAACACCGGATACGGGTTCTTTCAAGGTCGGAGAAACAGTGAAATTGGGCTATGTAGACCAAATGCACCACGACCTCGATCCTGAAAAATCGGTTTGGGAAAATATTACGGGAGGTAGCGACAATATGATGTTGGGTAACCGCTCGGTGAACTCAAGAGCTTACGTTTCCAAATTTAATTTTAACGGTGCTGATCAACAAAAGAAAGTAGGCGTGCTTTCCGGCGGAGAACGTAACCGTGTTCACCTGGCAATTACCCTTAAAGAGGGTTCAAATGTACTCTTGCTCGATGAGCCTACCAATGATATCGATGTAAATACATTGCGTGCGCTGGAAGAAGGCTTGGAGAATTTCGGTGGTTGTGCCGTTGTGATCTCTCACGATAGATGGTTCCTGGATCGTATCTGTACACATATCCTTGCTTTTGAAGGCGATTCGCAGGTTTATTTCTTCGAAGGTAACTATACCGAGTATGAAGAAAACCGTAAAAAACGTGTGGGTGATGTAACGCCACATCGTATTAAATACAAAAAATTGGTTAAATAGAAGAGAGAATCATGGAGAGCGGAAGGCTTTTGGCTGCAATAATAGACCACGCTATCGATGGCATTATCACCATAGACAACAGGGGGCATGTGGAAAGCATTAACCCTGCTGCCTTGGAATTGTTTGGTTATCAGGCTGAAGAGGTGATTGGAAATAATATCTCCATGCTGATGCCTGAACCCGATCGTGGTAATCATGATGGTTATCTACACAATTACCAAACCACGGGACACAAGAAAATTATTGGAATTGGCCGTGAAGTGATGGGCTTGAAGAAAAATGGAGAAACATTTCCATTTCGCCTGGCAGTCAGTGAGGTTTGGCTAAAGGATAAAAATATTTTCACGGGTTTTATTCACGATTTATCGCGTGAGAAAGCTGCCGAGGATATGCTCAAGCAACATGCTGCCGAACTCGAACATAAAGTCAGTGAACGTACACGCGATCTGATCTCCATGGTGTCCGAGCTGGAAAAGGCTAAAGCTGAAGTCTCCAAATCCCTGGAAAAAGAAATTGAACTTAACCAGCTGAAATCAAGATTTGTATCCATGGCTTCACATGAATTCCGTACACCTTTGAGTTCTGTACAGCTTTCGGCTTCTTTGATTGAAAAATATTCGGAGCGACCGGATGATAAGGCAAATATCATTAAACATACCAATAAGATTAAAGGGGCTGTTCAGCTGCTGACCAGTATCCTGAATGATTTTCTTTCTCTGGAAAAATTGGAAGCAGGTATTGTTGTCATGAATAAGCAGTATATCAATTTAGTAGAGCTTGCCGAAGAGATCACCGAAGAGATGCAGTTGATCTGTAAGAAGAATCAGCATATTGTATACCAACATACCGGAGAAATTGGGCATTTTACCCTGGATCCCAATTTATTGAAGAATGCTTTGGTCAACTTGATCTCCAATGCGATCAAGTATTCTGGGGAAGATACGTTGATTGAATTTACAACATGTATTGATGATGAGGGTTGTTTAATTTCGGTAAAGGATAATGGTATCGGTATTCCAGAAGAGGATCAGGTGCATTTATTCGAACCTTTTTTTAGGGCTCATAATACAGGGAATATCCCTGGTACAGGATTAGGCTTGAATATCGTCAAGAGGTACATTGGACTTATGGAAGGTAATATGGAATTTGAATCTGAAGTACACAAGGGAACTTCATTCAGGGTAAGCTTTAAAGAAAGCTGAATCTGGAGATAAGCATGACAGAATAAATAATGCCAGATGAGAAATAAAAAGACAATCTTAATTATTGAAGATAATATTGATATCCGAGAGGGAACGACCGAAATATTGGAGTTAACAGGAAGGTATGATGTCATTACGGCCGAAAATGGACGTATTGGAGTCGACTTGGCAACAAGACATATTCCTGATTTGATTCTCTGTGATATTATGATGCCCGAACTGGATGGTTACGGTGTCTTATTTATGTTGAGCAAAATTGAAAGTACTGCTAAAATTCCTTTCATTTTTCTGACTGCCAAGGCGGAACGCGCAGATATGCGCAAAGCAATGGAGATGGGAGCGGATGATTATTTGACCAAGCCTTTTGACGATGTCGAATTGATGAACGCAATAGATGTACGCCTCAAAAGACATGAACAGCTGGCCGCAGATACCCCACAGGAGGAAGATTTGAGTTTGAGCGCCGAAGAGCAGGTGTTATTGCTGCAAGAGCTGCTTGCCAATTCACGTGTCAAAACAGTGAAGAAAAAACAGTCTATTTATGAAAAAGACGATTCGCCAACATATGTATATTTTGTAAAATCTGGTCAGGTGCGCAGTTTTAAGTCTTATAAAGATGGACGGGAACTCTCTACGGGTATCTTTATTGAAGGAAATTACTTTGGCTATGCATCGATTTTGTTGAATGATAATTACGAAGACTACGCTGAAGCAGTTGAACAAAGTGAAATTGTGTTGGTGCCAAAGGACAGTTTTTTAGAGCTGCTATGGAAAAAACCTGCAATAGCCAGTAAATTTATTAAGCTTCTTTCGGTAGATTTACGTGAAAAGGAAGAACAATTGCTAGGCTTTGCCTATCATTCTGTCCGCAAGCGCGTCGCCAATGCTTTGATTAGCGTTGCTGAAAAAAGTGGCGTCAATATCAATGAGGTTAATGCCTGTACAATTGATGTGACACGGGATAGTTTGGCTTCAATTGCCGGCACAGCAAATGAAACAGTTTCCCGTATGCTTTCAGATTTTAAAGAAGAAAAACTGATTTCGAAAGAAAAAGGTAAGATATATATCAATTCGATCAAAAACCTACGCGATGTGAAACAGTAACGATTAGCAAGCGAAGATTTAAAAATCAATATGCTCAAAAAGGCGTGTTCAGTTTTTCTGGATGCGCCTTTTTTTAACCTTTCATCGCAATTGTTGCTTGTGAAATCATGATGTTTTTTGCGAATTGTGATAAATATCATTTTAAGGTATGGTGCTGCATCATGTTTTTGCCCGAATGCATGATTTACTTTTGTTATTAGGATAAACCCTTAATTGGTGATTGTAGAATCAGAATGAAAGTAGTAGTATATAATGTAAGGTCATTTGAAAAAGAATTTTGGGCATTGGCAAATGCCAAGCAGCATGATTTGACCTTGATTTCAAATGGATTAAATTTAGAGACACAGAATTATGCACGCGGCAAGGATGCGGTGGTTATTTCTGTGAGCGATATTTTGGACGAGAGTATGCTACTTAACTTAAAAGGATTAGGGATCAATAAGATCATGACAAGAAGTAAGGATACCGCTCATATCGATTTGGTGAAGGCTGGAGATCTGAATATTCAGATAGCCAATGCGCCATTTGAAGATCAGAGCCCAAAAGGACTGGCAGAGCAGACCGTCCGGAATCTCAACCTCTGGGGAATAGAAAAATGTGTTGGTAAAGCCTGTTGTTGCCTAAACGACTGTGCTAAAAAAATAAAGTAAAATGATTACATCGCAGCTTACAATGGAAGAATTGGTGCAGAAATATAATGTTGCAGCACCACGTTATACAAGTTATCCCACTGTCCCCTTCTGGGATAATGAAGCATTTTCCAAGATGGCGTGGACAGATCAGGTCTATCAGACCTTCAGCCAATCGAAAGAAAAGGGAATTAGCCTGTATATCCATCTTCCTTTTTGTGAAAGCCTTTGTACTTATTGCGGTTGCAACACGCGTATTACAAAAAATCACCGCGTTGAAGAACCCTATATCGCAGCTCTTTTGAAGGAATGGGAAATGTATGTCGCATTATTTAATGGTGAAAGACCATTGTTGGCAGAAATACATTTGGGAGGCGGTACACCGACCTTTTTCCATCCGGATAATTTAAGGATGCTGATTGCCGGAATTCTTGCCCATGTAGATGTAGCACCGGGTAGCTCATTTTCTTTTGAAGCTCACCCGGCAAATACAACGTCCATGCATTTACAGACCTTATTTGATTTGGGATTCCGCCGTTTGAGCTTGGGCATACAGGATTTTGATCCGCTTGTCCAATTTGTCATCAATAGGCATCAGAGTTTGGAAGAAGTGGAAGAGGTGATGCAGAATGCTCGGAAAATAGGCTTTGGGTCCATTAACTTTGACTTGATTTACGGACTTCCTAAGCAGAGCTTGGCCACAGTCGAAGATACCATTCAAAAAGCCATGCTGCTAAACCCAGACAGAATCTCGTTTTATAGCTATGCACATGTGCCTTGGATTAAGCCGGGACAGCGTCATTATACCGAAGCTGATCTGCCTAATGGTGCGGCCAAACTTGCCCTTTATAATCTCGGGAAAAAAATGATTTTAGCACATGGCTATGAAGATGTTGGTATGGATCATTTTGCGAAAAGGGATGATGAGTTATTTATGGCTTTTCAACAAGGAAGATTACACCGTAATTTTATGGGCTATGCCGATCGGTTTAGTCCCCTGCTAATCGGTATTGGGGTCTCTTCGATCAGTGATGCATGGGGGGCATTTGCGCAAAATGTAAAGACTGTAGAAGAATATCATAAGTTAATTGAAGCCGGTGTATTGCCGGTGGTAAAGGGACATTTGCTCAACGAGGAGGATCTTCTTATCAGACGGTATATCTTGGATATGATGTGCAAAGGAAAAGTGCAGTTGCGGAAAGGAGCACCGTTGAATGAGCAGATTATCGACGAATTGTCTGAACTTGTTGCAGATGGTTTAGTCTCCATAACCGGCGACCTAATTCAATGTACTGCTATTGGACGCTCTTTTTTAAGAAATATCTGTATGGCCTTTGATCAGCGACTATTACGGTCGAGGGGGCAAAATCAATTATTTAGTCAGGCAATTTAGAACGAAGGTATGGCAGAGCTAAGGGATGAAATACAACTTGCAGAAAAATGTTTCCATTGCGGCGATAAAATTGAGGAAACGGGCTACCAGCTCGATCAGCATGATTTTTGCTGTCTAGGATGTCAGACGGTCTACCAAGTGCTGAACGATAGTGGTATGCAGCAGTATTACCGCTATAATCAGCATCCGGGTAAATCGAATAAATCCAAGCAAGAAGATTTTTCCTATCTGAATGAACCACAGATTGCCGGCAAATTAGTGGATTTTAAAGATGATAAGATGACCATCATCACCTTTTATATTCCGGCTATTCACTGTAGCTCCTGTATCTGGTTGCTTGAAAATTTATATAAACTCAATCCCCATGTACTGCAGTCCCGTGTGGATTTTATGAAGAAACAGGCGAGCATCACATTCAATCACAATGAGCTGCCATTGAAAGACCTGGTTTATCTTCTGGTCAATATCGGTTATGATCCTAAAATCACTTTGCAGGATGTTGTGAAGGAAGGAAATCGAAATAATCTGAATCCTTTGGTCGCAAAAATTGCTGTTGCCGGTTTCTGTTTTGGAAATTCAATGCTATTCAGTTTTCCTGATTATTTTGGGATGGGAAGTTTTGAAAAAGAGTACGCCAATTTTTTTGGATACATTAACCTTGCTTTTGGTCTTCCGGTTTTGTTATACTGTGCGTCGGACTACTTTAAATCGGCCTATTTGAGTTTGAAACAAAAGCGATTGAATCTGGATGTGCCCTTGGCCCTGGGAATCCTCGTGTTATTTTTGCGTTCCGCGTTTGAAGTGATTACACAGACGGGCGCAGGTTTTACGGATACGCTCTGTAGTCTTGTATTTTTTATATTGATCGGAAAATGGGTGCAACAACGTACCTATTATCATATCTCATTTGAACGGGATTACCGGAGTTATTTTCCGGTGGCTGTAACAGTATTGACCGAATCGGGGGACAAGCCTGTACAATTGGGAGATGTACATATAGGTGACCGGATTTTGGTTCGGAACAATGAGATTATCCCTGCCGATGCGATACTTTTAAAAGGTGATGCTGCGATAGATTTCAGCTTTGTGACTGGAGAATCAAGTCCCGTAAGTAAAACTCTTGGCGAAATTATCTACGCTGGCGGGCGTCAGACAGGAGAGGCGATAGAACTTGAAGTTGTCAAACCTATTTCACAATCCTATTTGACCAAACTATGGAATAATGAAAATTATAAAGATTATGACAAGCATTTTCAGACTTTTGTCAACTTTATAAGTAAATATTTTACTGTTGTTTTATTGGCTATTGCACTATTGGCAGCGCTATTTTGGGCGGTTGATGGGAGTGCAAGCAGGGCTTGGGGAGCTTTTACGGCGGTATTGATTATCGCATGTCCATGTGCGTTGGCGTTGAGCTCTCCATTTACCCTTTCGGCTGCGTTAAGTATTTTTGACCGAAATAAGTTCTACGTAAAAAATACCGCTGCCATCGAACAGATGGCAACGATTGATACTCTTGTGTTCGATAAGACGGGTACCATATCATCGCCTAAAGCAACCTCCATTTATTTTGAAGGTAGTCTTTCAGCAATTGACAAAAA
Organism: Sphingobacterium sp.; assembly: GCA_031286695.1. Lineage (GTDB taxonomy): Bacteria > Bacteroidota > Bacteroidia > Sphingobacteriales > Sphingobacteriaceae > Sphingobacterium. The sequence continues at coordinate 339,263 of JAITTY010000010.1, forward strand.
GTTACTAAATGCGGTATGTAGAAACTCTAGTCATCCATTGAGCCGTGAGATTGTCAAGTGGCTGAATGTCTCTGCTGATATTTCGGTACAGGATTTTAAAGAATTTCCGGGAAAGGGGATGCAGGCTAATGTAAGTGGCAAGGAAATTAAAATCGGTAGTGCTAACTTTCTGAATATCGTTAATATTAAAACAGATGGTTCTGTGGTTTTTATTCGTATAGGTGAGGAGTTAAAAGGGTATTTTACCATGGAGCAATCCTGGCGGGATGGCCTTTCGGCTCTGATTGAAGATTTTAAAATGGATTATGACCTTCATTTGATTTCGGGGGATAACGATCGGCGTCTCGATGCGCTGCAGCTGATTTTTCCATCAAATGCAAGTTTGCTTTTCAATCAATCACCAATGGAAAAACTGGAAACAATTCAGAGTTTTCAGGCGAGTGGAAAGCATGTCTGCATGATTGGGGATGGCCTGAATGATGCAGGGGCGTTGCGCAAAGCAGACCTGGGCATCGCTGTGAGTGATGATATCAATAACTTTTCCCCCGGTTGTGATGCGATATTGGATGGGGAGTCGTTTTCAAAAATGCCTGATTTCTTTGCTTTTAGCAAAGATGCGGTGAAAGTAATACATATGAGCTTTGGTATATCACTTTTATATAATGTAATAGGATTGAGTTTTGCTGTGCAAGGTATTATGTCGCCGTTATTTGCGGCGATTTTGATGCCAATCAGTACGGTAACCATCATCTCCTTTACAAGTCTCATGACGAGATGGTATGCCAAACGTCGTAAACTTTAGTTGTTATGGAAATAATGTATATTTTGATCGGTTGTAGTGTTTTGTTGGCTTTGATTTTTCTATGTGCTTTTTTTTGGGCAAATAAAACCGGTCAGCATAATGATACCTATACACCTTCTATACGGATTCTGTTTGATGATGAAACGACAGCAGAGGAAGATAAAGAGGGCGACATAACTAAAACGTTATCGTAATTAAATCAATTACTTTTTTTTGTAATTAAGGTTATTATCAATAAAATTGGGGTAAATACCAATTTGAAATAAAAATACATGCATAATAATCCATTTTCATTAAAAGATAAGGTAGTTGTAATTACGGGCGGTACAGGGATTTTAGGTGAAGCATTTGTGGAGGCTTTGGCCGAGGCAGAAGCCAAAGTCGCAGTACTTGGACGTAATGAACAAGTCGGGGCAGAGCGTGTCCAGCAGGTGGAGTCCCTAGGTGGCGAAGCTATATTTGTTGAAGTTGACATCATGAACGAGCAGGATGTCACTCGGGCGAAAGATGAAGTTTTGCAAAAGTGGGGTAGGATAGACGCTTTAGTAAACGCCGTTGGGGGTAACATTCCCGGTGCAACAATTGGTGCCGATCAAGATTTGTTTGCGAGTAATATTCAGGATACCATTAAAGCTATTGAGCTTAACCTTTACGGAACGATGATTCCTACGCATATTATCGGCCGTGTGATTGCGGAGAGCGGAAAGGGAGTCATCATCAATATTTCTTCCCTCACAGCTAGTCGTCCTTTTACACGTGTTTTGGGCTATACTGTGGCAAAACACGGTATCGATGGGTATACAAAATGGATGGCCACCGAACTCGCTCAGCGTTATGGCGATCAAGTTCGTGTCAATGCAATCGCTCCCGGCGTATTCTTAACCAAGCAAAACAAAAACTTATTGATCAATCCAGACGGTACTTATAGCGACCGTACCAAACGTATTCTTAATGGAACTCCCTATAACCGTTTGGGTGACCCGCGTGAGTTAAAAGGAACTTTAATCTATTTATTGAGCGATGCGTCGGCCTTTGTGACAGGAGAGACTGTCTTTGTCGATGGTGGTTTTAATGCATGGTGTGGCGTTTAATTAAACTTTAAGATGAAAAAATTAGAACAAACCTGGCGTTGGTATGGGCCCAATGACCCCGTATCATTACAGGATATCAAACAGGCTGGAGCTACTGGTATTGTGACAGCATTACATCATATTCCACATGGTGAAGTATGGCCACTTGCTGATATTCAAGAAAGAAAACGCATTATAGAAGATGCTGGTCTTACTTGGTCTGTCGTAGAAAGTGTGACCGTACACGAGGAGATTAAGACAAAAGGAGCTAAAGTAGATGAATACCTCCAAAAATATAATGAGACATTAACCAATCTCGCCCAATGTGGTATCAAAACAATCTGTTATAATTTTATGCCCGTGTTGGATTGGACACGTACACAATTGGACTTAACTATGGCGGATGGTTCAAAAGCACTCTACTTTGATTGGATTGATTTGGCACTCTTCGACATATTTATATTAAAACGAGACGCCGCTCACACGGAGTATCCCGAAGATGTTGTTAAACGTGCAACTTTACGATTTGATGAAATTGCCGAACAACAAAAAGAGGAATTGGCAAATGTTGTCTTAATGGGAATTCCAGGAGAGAAAAATGTGGAATTAGAAGCATTGAAAGCAAGTATTGACACCTATAAGCATATTGGAAAAGACGGTTTACGTGATAATTTGGTTTATTTTCTTCAGGGAATTGCGGCAACCTGTGAGGAGAATGGTATATGTATGACCATTCACCCTGATGATCCACCGTACCCTATTTTAGGTTTGCCCCGCATTGCCAGTAATGGTGAGGATTTTGACTATTTTCTGAATGCAGTTCCACAACAATTCAATGGCGTTTGTTTTTGTACGGGATCTTTGGGTGCTAGTCAGACAAACGACTTGCCTGCTATCTTAGAAAAGATTAAAGGGCGTGTGAACTTTGTTCATTTGCGAAATGTGAAGAAAGATGCGATTGGAAGTTTTTATGAGGCAGATCATTTGGATGGTGATGTCAATATGTATAAAATTATGAAAATCTTGGTCGCTGAAAACCAGTTGAGATCTACAGCTATTCCATTTAGGCCAGATCATGGCCACCAGATGCTGGATGATCTCAATAAGGTGACGAACCCAGGCTATTCTGCTATTGGAAGATTGAGAGGGCTTGCAGAATTGCGGGGTTTGGAATATGGTATTATCGGTGAATAATACCAAGGAGCAAGTTTAATGATCTATAACTTTAGGTCTGGACCGTTTATAAAAAAAGCAGCCGGGAAATTGGAAGCGATGTTCTTCCTGTTTCTCGGCTGTTTTACTTTTAAATGCTTCTTCGAAGCTTATAATGACTGAAATTATAAAGAAGATTTGCGAATGATAAGCTGCGTCGGAAGCTCAATCGTTTCAAACTCATGTATTGGTCTCGTTTGGTTAATGGTGGCGATTAATTTATTTGTTGCCAATTCACCAATTTCGGTAGCTGGCTGCACAACTGTGGATAGCGCCGGATTTAAGGAGGCGGCAATTTGCGTGTTTGAAAAACCAATAACGGCAACTTGGGACGGGACTTCAATCTGCAGTTCAGCCAAAATACCCAATGTTCTGGTTGTAATAACATCTGTTGCTCCAAAAATTGCATCTATATTCTTGTTCTCAATGTATTCCCGAAGTAAGATTTCTTTTATCGTTCGATCTATATCGGTGGTATTATTGAAGCTGCATTCGATATAATGTTTGTTATTGAACGGGATGCCCGCATCTGATAAAGCCGATTTAAAGCCATTTAAACGCTCGGCTGCAACGCCTAAGTTCTTTCCGGTGATATGTAAAATATTCTTTTTGCCTTGTTCGATGAGGTGTTTTGTAGCATTATATGCACCTTGAAAATTATTGACACCCACTTTGAATGTATCAAGCTGGTGATTGATACGATCAAAAATAACAACAGGTATCTGCGATTTGATTAATGTTTTGAGTTCGTCAATGTTTGAATCCGAAGAGACCGGAGATATCATTAAACCATCAATGCCTCGCATACGCAAAACGTCAATACAATTTTTTTCGATCCGCTCGTCTTCCCGACTTTGCATGAAAATAACATCATAGACCGTCTGTTGAGAGGCTATTTGAATTCCATCGAGGATTTGTGAAACGAATGTATTGCTAATGTTGGATACAATAACCCCTATTGTATTGGATTTTCCTATTTTTAAGCTCCGTGCCAACTTATTTGGATGGAAATTGTGCTTTTTGGCATATTCTTGAACCATCTTTTTAGTTGTCTCACTTATTTCGTAGCTGTCTGATAATGCTTTGGAAACCGTCGAAACAGAAATATTGAGTGCCAATGCTATATCTTTCAGGGTAGTTCTGCTCATCGCTTTGGTGGTTATTTTAAGAAGATAAATCTACATAAAAAAATAGATAAATAGGTTTTTTATCTTGATAAGTGGACCAATGCTGCTATTATTTGGCTTTTCATATTGATATTTTGCTTGTTTCAGCGGCAGTTTTGACAAAAGGGGAGGCCTGTTGTTACCCCGCTTAGGCTCAAATTTTATACTGATTTGTAATTAACACCAATATAACACCATTTTAACAGGGGGTTTATAGGGGTTGTACCCCTGCTAACCCCCTGTTAACCCCCTGTTATCTCCCTGTAATACCCCTATTAATTATTAACAAAAGTTGAACGAAATTGGTAATAGATCCAGTGCGAGGCCAGCCTCCATACTATATATGATGACCTGGGTTCTTTGAATGGCCCAATCTGGCAGCTGGATCAGCCTTTTTTCGCCTCCCTCTGCACCTCCCGCTACCAAAAACCAAAAAGAATCTCGCACCTTTACAGGCAGTTAAGGATAAAATGAAAATAATAAGAACAAAAGGCTTGGAAGTCTGCCCGAAAACTTCCTATCTTTGCACCACTCCGCAAGGGAGGAACGGTTACTTCGAAAGAAGGAATCATGAAAAAAAGAAGGGTTTAACGAGAGTTGAGCGCGGAAATCGAGAAAAGAGGAAAGAAAAAAAACTTCAAAAAGTTTTTGGAAGTTCAGAAAAGATTTCTACCTTTGCAGTCCCAACGGAAACGGAGGGAAAACAAAAAAAGATAAAGACGGCGCAATGCCATCGGAATATAACGGATACGGAAGTTGAAGCGGCAAAAGTTCTTTAAGAAAACACAATCATGTAAGCGTGACGAGTAGACAGACGAAAGTCGAAAGTCATGAACAAATTCAAGTAATTCGTTCAATTCGATCCAAGATCAGAGATATAAAAAAAGAATTCTGATTATGTAAATAGTTGGAATCAAAAACTTCATTTTACAATGGAGAGTTTGATCCTGGCTCAGGATGAACGCTAGC
>JAITTY010000020.1 GCA_031286695.1 Sphingobacterium sp.
GGGCAAGTTCTAAAACACCCAGTTTGTTCTTGATGATTTTTTCTTGTGTTGTCATAACTCTAATCTATTTTACAGTTGTTAATTTATCGCAACTGTCAGATTAAGTCTTGACTACTTCATATGAATTTACCAAAATAGTTACTTTACAGGCTCTTAGTACATTCCTTAAATGTTGGGTAAATTCTAAAACCTCCAGTTTGTTCTTAATTTTTTTCTCGTCCGGTCATAATTCTGACCTATTTTACAAGTTGCTAATTTAAGACTAGGTCTTGACTACCTCAATTTACTCGGAGCCGAAAAGCCTCTGCCACCAATTGATTACTCCGACATTATTCTCTAATGCTCTTGCTTGCATAACTTTTTAATATCTTCAGGAATTAATCCCCGTTTAAAAGTCAATGTTTTTCTTTCAGATGGAAGTGCGATCTCACGTGTAAAATATTGACCGCCACTATAAAAATACCTGGCCTTTCCCGCTAAAACCTCCACTACAATGGTCTCATCATCGACGATAACAAGCTTCAATTTGACAGCCTGGCTTTCCGCGCTGAATCCATTATTGACATGTTTAAGCTTCAAAAAATAATCTGCTTGCATCCCAAAACTAACTGCAAACGTTTGGGTATGCTCTCCTATCCGATAGCAGATCGTATCATTCAATACAATAAGTGTTCTTCTGAGGGTTTTCTCTTCAAAGGTTTGCACATTCTCTCTTCCCTTGCCAAGGGTATTAAATGAAATATTATCAACAAATTCATATACACCATTCTTTAAATGAGCCTGGGCAAATGCCACATCCATTTCCATTATCACAAAAATTAATACGCTAAACATCCACTTCATATCAGATTTTATTTACACCAAAATACAGTTAATTTTATAGTGTATAAGACTATGTTATAATTCGTTCGGAGGCACTTATTATTCGCTATAACTTCATCATTATCTGTAAAATATCGTTATTCAATGCAATGCACCCTACAATTGCATTGGCTTCAACATGGGGTTGAAAGTAGGACTGGTTACGGGAAACCGTATAAGCATATTGATATCAAAATACCCCTACTGACTGATCACAATCCCAGCTATGAGAGGTAGGCTCCTCCCTAGCTAAAAGTCGAGATCGCGCGCTCACGAATCTCCGAGACATCCAACCCTGCCGCTTCCAATTTCTGCGAGGCCTGCTGCTCGATTAAATCCTTTAACAAGACAAAGGTCTGATCAAACTGTACATGTTTGCCAATTACAAAAGATAAATCATATTCAATTTCTTCCCAGGTAGAAATATCGGCATGATTGTGCTGTAACTGAACCTCTAACTTGTCAATGGCATTTGCCACCTTGGCTTCAAAGGTTTTCTTCTCTTCAAATTCATAGAAAAGATCATAGATCTCTTGTCCGTTACTTGTTGCCAGCATTTGCCTGATCTTGAGAATCGCCTGTTCTTCATTTTGCTGTTTGATCTTTCTGATCTCCGGATTGCGGATCTGATCCAATACGGAGACGTCTCCCGCCTCTGCTTCAACTAGATCATGGATAATAATCATTTTTAACAATCGGGCAAGGTCGACCTTTTCATCCAAAAGCGGCTCAATCAATATCGCCATCAGCGACATGCGCCAGGTATGCTCGGCAACGCTCTCCTGACGCCCATTGGACAACCAGCTATGCCGCAGTTCAAACTTTAATTTCTCAGCCAACTGCAGCACATCCATTATCGCAGCCAATTGTTGTAACTTTATTTGATCAGTCATCATGTTTATATATAATACGTAAGTTTATTTAGATATCTATCGGTTAAATAGCAGCCTAATCTACTATTTTCTACGCGTGAAGGATGTTATTTTTCGATAAACATACAATTCATCACGACGAATAAACAGGTTTGCCTAGCCTCTTTTTTTTCATCCTCATCATACGTTTTGAGCATATATTCTTTCCCTAGGTTCCCTTTAAAAACTTTTATTTCGGCAGTCGTTGGCTGGATTTGACCGAACTCATTGTCATCATTTATAAGTGAAAGCTATGAAGTGTTTTGACAATGTTGCTAGTTTGATACCAATCGTTGTATACCAATTCAAGGGATTGTACTTTCATTTCCCCAAATCCAGCTGTCCTGTAATCTCGTAACAGATTTCCAAACTTGTTCGGAGAATGTAATTCCTTTCTAAAACGTACGGAAGTCATATGCGCAGTAATCAGTCTGTACCTCGAATCTATGCTTTGTTGCAAATCTGCGGACTGGAAATTATTCCTTATGCGGTTGCGTAACATATCAAGCCCTTCGCCTACCGGAAAACCTTGGATCATCACAGCCTCTCGGGAGGCTGTGACGCCTTTAAATTGTAGTCCGAATTCTGGTATATTTTTAAGGCTTTGAAAGATAATCTGCTCATAATCAAACACACGTACCTGACTTAGGTCAAAACCTTCGTAACATGAAATGATTGAAAGTGCCGTCACATGTAAATCTGAGATAGGTTGGTAATACTGCTCTCCTTCAATATTCAACATTTCTTCCTGAAATGTCCTCACTCGAGCTTTGATCTCATCACTGGGCCTTATCAATAAGGTCAGACCACGACGTCTATCTCTATCATTATTTATCTGCCGATCTATTTCAATCTCTCCCTTACTAATCTGTCTAATGGACCGATCGAACAAATTATCATAAAGCTGTGCGAGTTCTATAGACATTTTACCTAAACTACCGTTAATTAATTACTATTTCATGTAAAAGTAGTGCATGCATTTAAAAACTAAAAATTATCTAACATAAAAGGGTAAATTATAGCATCAAGATGTTCCCAAAAATCCAATGAATTATATAAAAATGAGCCTGAGAAAGTGAAATCTATTCTATTGACATTTAACAAAGGGTGCTCGGTTTGAAAATTCGCTCTAACTAATACCATTTTCGAGTAAATGATACCGTATACTTCGACTTGTCCACAATCATATTTTCGCGAATAGCAATAGATATGAAAGAAACGAACTGGAAGGCAATACTTTTGGATTTAAGCTATTGTTAAGCTATTTGCGAGATAGATGATATCGAACAAGAACAGTGGAAAAAGTATAGGAGATGTACTTTGTGCCAAAGGTTTGGGGGCTTTCTCAAATTTTCAGCTCTCCATAAAATTACATATATTGGATTTGAAATAAAGGCTATTCATACTTAACCAATATTTTATGGGCAACATATTTGACGCTGAAAAGTTATATCCCTATGAAGGGGCAATAAAAGAGCATTTCAAAGACCATTATAACACAGTTTTCATTGCATTCCTCCCCTTCTTTCAACTTGACAGAGAGGAAACTGATAAAAGTAATCTAAAAAAGGCTAAGCTTCTATCGCATGAAGAGGCGTTGAAGAAAGTTGATTTTTTAAAAAACCTTCCCAAGGCAAATAGGGAGATCTATAATTATGACAATGAACGATATCCCTCCGATGAAGATATTTTTAGGACGGGTAAAGCAACACCTTGGAAAAATATCGTGAATGGCTCCTCCCTCACGGGCTATGCACAACTTAATACGGCCCTAAGAACTTCTATAGGTGGGCTAAACCGAAATTTTACGAGACCGGACCTCATGGAAAAGCTTAATAATTATACAGATCGCGAAAGTATGTACCATCCGACTGAAGGTGCGTTTGGCGTACTTTCAAAGATGGCCATCTATAAAGCTTTCAAACTCCTGGAAAAGAGCCTGATCATGATAACCGACGAGTTTTATGAAAACACCTCAACTGTGGATCTTAATCGATTAACGGAATATGAATTCTGTGATGAGATCGGCGGCAAAGATTATTACCTATACTCCGCTGATAAAGAAATTCTGTTTACCATTGAGTGGGATAGCTTCTTCTTTCTCATCGCAACGGATCATAAAAAAATGGATCAGCTCATCGCTAGCGATTTGTTTGAGGGTTTTCTTTGTAATGACAAGACAGACCATTATTGGGAATACACGGTTGAGATATAAAATATTTAAATGATGAGAATCGCTATGACATCACTTTGCTGCGTTTTGGCCAGCATAATATTTCTGGTTTGCATTAAATGGGATTGGTCATTTATTCTTATCCCGACATTAATCTCATTAGCTGTGTCATTGAGCAATTTTGATAGGATCAGTTTTCCTAAGAAATTGATAGGCATAATGCTACATTGGTTTTTGAGTATTGTTATCTTTATAATCACAATTGGCATCACTGTATTTATGCTTTCTCCAATGGGAATGTATGCGATGTATGTTGGTTCGGCTTTAGCTGCAATACTATTTGCGCTTATTACAAATATAATCTTGCCTTTCCCAAAATTCTGGCTTTCGATGGTGGTCATATTTGGGTTATCTGTACTGGTATGGCCAATAGCAGATTATATGCACGCACAGCCAATATTTAAATTAGCTGCGCTAAAAGGGCGTGAGAATATCATCACTATATGGTGCTCACTTGTTGGATTTGGAGTTGCATTGGGTATACATCACAGGAAGCACAATCCTGATGACGACTCATCACTGCGATAAATTGATTAATTTTAGAAAAATTCTTAGTATATGTCTGATTTCATAGCGCTGCTGCAATACAGAACAACACAAGAAGGTGGAAGAAAGACGCCTGCTTTCTCTAAATATAGACCACAGATCAAATTTGATTTTGATGAAATGCAAACATCAGGTGAACAAACATTTATCGATAAAGATACAGTGTATCCCGGAGAGGAAGTTAAAGCGGCGATTCGATTAGCGGGTGTCATATATTTTAGAGGAAGACTTGCCGAAGGTATGTTATTTGAATTTCGGGAAGGCCCCCGTGTGATCGGTACAGGAAAGATCTTAGAAATATTGAATGATACATTGAAAATAGATCACTGATCGAAGTGAAGGTGTACAATTTCCTGATGATATAATTATATCTAAAGACAATATGGCAAAAGTTATTGATTTTATCCAGCTATCAAACAACTGGAATGCACACCCTGTATCACCGGAAGTAAACCTACAAATTGTAGGTAAAAATTTGATAATGGAGATTTATCTTAATCACTATATGTTCGATAGCTTTGTCGAAGGCGACAAAGCACGTATTACATTTGAAAATTCCTACAAGTATTCATTAAACTCTTGCAATGACGAGGGATACTATTATGGACAATATCGGATAAATTGGAAGCAACTCGAATGGGGAGAATTCTACGAAATAATTAGCGGCTTAGATAGGAAATTGCCTGAACCGATTGTACAGTTAAGTGATGATTTAGACAACAAAAGACACTACATTTTCTTTTTTAAGGATGAGACTTTCGAGTGTCTAGCAGATAACTATAAACTTGAATTTATACATGCCCAAAGATAGCGCAAAAGCCAATACAGTGAACTCCGCTGATTATATAAATGGCTTCCCATTTGACTACATCGAAACATACTCCTTACAGCGCGGAAAGGAATACAATGCATTGATCCAAATACTGAAACCAGAGCGACATAATTTAAAAGTAAGAAAGGAGAAACGCAATAATCTGACTGATAGCGAAGAAATTCGACTGAGCGAACTTGACGCGCTATTGGGTGCAACACAGTACTTAATTGATAGTACAGGTCGATTTCATTTTTCTAGTCAAAGAACCAATACATTTATATGTGGCAATGAGGAAATCAGTCTATTAAAGAATATTTTACTTACCAAAACAACTAACGTCAACAATTGGATGTGTGCCCCCATTTACAGGGATGCTATCGTGTTCTATAAAAGCTCGGGCGAAATTATATCTGTTTTGAATATCTGTTTAAGTTGTGAAGCAATGGCGCTAGATAGTTCCAAGCAGGTTACAGCCGATAGTAGTACATATGGAATGCTTAGAAAGTTTTTTAAGGAGATAGGTCATCATGTAGAGTCATGAATTAGACAAAGATAATTTAATTATACGTTCAATGCACAAAAGAATACTAGCAATATGTTTAATGGCCCTGGTGCAATTTTCATGTACTTCGACGAACAAAGTTCCAAGTAATAGTAACGACATTGTTGTACCGACAGCCAAATTTGACTTCACAGATACCATACCGAAAACAACCATTAACGACACATCACTGGCATTCCCGCAAATATTTGAGGGAAGTTTCGCGACGAGCACAAAAGTAACGCAATTCGGTACGGAAATAACTTTTGATAAGATAGCTGTCGGAAATATAAAGGTATCATCAGGCCAGATTATCGCAACTGATCCCGTTACCTTAAGAGATGCAATAGCTTTCAGCGAAAATTTCCCTCTTGGTGAGTTTCCGGTCGAATTGGCAATGGCAAATATCAACGCTAATAAGGATCGAAGGGTCGCCTTTGCACGGGTAAAATTCTCAGATGAACCCATCCGAAAATGGGAGTTTGCCTTATTACCTGGACAGACTCCAATCCCCCTTAAATCCAAAGAAATCTATGGCTACGGAGTAGATGCAGGACTAGGTCTTTTCGTTGATCAAGCAGCAAAGAATAATCTGAATACGCTGCTCGACAAAAACTGGGACAATATGTTCTCTGAAAAATTCGAGGATTATTTAAATTACAGTTTTCAAAATCAAAATGCCTTCTTTTTCTCTACGGGGTTTGGAGATGGTTTTTATGCTACTTACATAGGAAGAGATAGTGCAGGTAAAATTTGTCAACTATTGACTGATTTTAGTATTGTACTGTGGCGGAATGTTCCAGAGTATTGAAAATTAGAAAATTCGGTGATGAATTACTAATTTTAAAGGGGAGTAAAATCCTTTAAAGACTTAAAAGATGGAATTTACAGAATTATTTAAACTAATCTACGAAAATGACATTGATACGTTAGAAAAAACTAGGTCGGAAGGTGTTGATTTTTGTAGAACCGACGGGTATGATCAGAACAATCTGCTTATAGCATATTCGGGTTCGGGTTATAACAAAAGATATCAACCGGAGGATCTGATAGATTTTCTTTTACACTGTGGCATTGACATTAATCATAGGCAGAATAAACGCGGAGGTGAACTTGCAGCTCTGCATGTAGCCGTTTCTAAAATGAACTATCGAATTGTAAGCCATTTAATTGATTGTGGTGCAGAAATTGATATCCGTGAAATAAATGGGAATACCCCTTTATGGATAGCTGTTATGAATTACCGCGGTCAGGAGAATACGATCAAAATAATAAATCTTCTTGTGTCAAAAGGTGCTTCGCTGGATGTAATCAATTATCATGACCGTTCAGTTAGGGATATTATAAATATTATTGGTGGTGGAATTGATACTGGGCATAACAAAAAGGAATGGGATCTCAGACACCTGCTAAAATAAGCACATCACGATATTTCAGCGATAATACACCCCAAAATGATGGATAAAATGCAAGAGATCTATAATGATTTTCATATGCAGATGCTTATTGCCGACGGAAAAACCATAAACTTTTATAAAAAGAATGGTTTTGAAAGAGCAGGACAAACTGAACCAATGTGGATTTACTCTGGCGATGACCATTAAAATTGAAAAAATAGCAAAACTTGAATTTGTGTCGGGTCATGAAATAGGCTATTATGTAACCTTAGATTCCGGAGCTAAAAATCAATACCGAGGAATAGATTACGACCCACCTACTGACTAACTTGATTATGAAATATTTATTAATACTTTTAAATCTTTGCGCCTTCTTATCATCTGCCTATTGCCAAGATACGCCCCCTATTGCAGTATCCCCCATAGTTGATTTAGATATACCGATCAATCATAAAATTGTCAATACTGTAGACAGCTTTTTAAGGGTTAGGGATGACTATACCAATATTAATAGGTATAAATTCTGCGAAAAATCTGACTTTGATCGATTTGGAAGTCCATTTTTCTTCTTGAAGGATATGGAGAATAATAACAATGGTCAAGCGTTTTCAACCCCTGTGTAATGGAGGTTATTCCGTGGATTCCTCAGAAACAATTTATTGTCAAGATCAGTTTTATCTCATCCAGCAAATCTCTATTAAAAGCTATTGTCAATGTAATAGCAAAATGCGATAATGATACGGTCAAAATCTCATCATATCTAAATTTTATTGAGCAGACATGGCAAAGGAAAGAGAAAGAAGAAATTACTTATTATATAAGTCGCAATAGATTAAAAAACGTTGATAAAGACATCAATGAACAGATAGAGTTTAATAAAAAAATGTCTCAATATTTTGATGTTCCCAGGATCCCATTAACGTACTATTCTGCATCGACGGTAGAAGAGTTTTTTAATATGCAGGGTTTTCAATATCATCCAATGATGTATGCAGATAGTACTGGTGGCGTCGTTTACAAAAACAATGTATTGTCTGCAAATAATTCAGAATATTATCCTCATGAAATCAGTCATTTGTATATTAGAAACGCTGTCCCAGGGATAAATCAGTTTTTCGATGAAGGACTTGCTACGTATTTAGGTGGAAGTGGAACGCAATCATATGAGCAACTTAAAGCCAAATTAAAAAAAGAAATCAATCGGATAGATATATGGAAAGTTTGTCAATCTAATATATTCGATAAGTCTTATTGGACGCATGATTTTCCTGCAAGCTATGTTGTCGCAAGCCTAGTTTGTGAATATGGCATCAAAAAATATGGAAAAACAGATTTCTTCAAATTGCTCAGAGATGTACGGGAAACAAAAATTATTTTTCAAAATCTAGGTTTAAATCAAGAGAATATACAAGAGCAACTGCTCCAACAATAGGTTAATTAACTCACTCTGTAAATTAAAAACATAATGAAGTTAAAATTAGTCATACCTCCTGATTTTCAAGGTAGAGCATCATTTGGTTTACTATTTTGCTCATTAATTATTTGGTTGTTAACCATCCTAATAACAGTTGCCAATTGTATTTTTCAGGTTGGAAAAAGAAAACTTAGCTATCATAGTTATGGAAAAAGAGAAACAAGATTACATCATTAACTATTACCTTCATTTGATGTCTCCAAAAGAGAAACTTGCTTATAAACACACACATTCGCTTTTAAATATAAATCAAAATGCGGATATTGATAAAATAAAGAGAGTTTACTTTAAAGCTGGATGGCTGATCAAAGACGAAAATGCACTAAGTTTATTGAACAACGGCCTAGAGAAATTTAATGAAGATACTGCAACGCGTATCCTGCGTGATCATGCTTCTGAAATATTTTTTAATTACTGCCCCAATTGTGGGAAGCTAGCCAGAACTCCAACAGCAAAACAATGTCGTTTTTGTTATTACGATTGGCATTAAATTGACTAAAATTACCTACAATGAAAATCCATATTATTAGCGACCTACATAGAGAATTTGGATACGACGATATCAATCTGAAATTAGCAGATGTACTTGTATTGGCGGGAGATACGGATCTAGGGGTAAAAGGGATCAGTTGGCTCAAATCACTTTCTTTGAATATACCGATCATCTATGTGCTGGGCAATCATGAGTATTATAAGGGTGCATATCCGAAAACACTATATAAAATCAAGGACGCTGCAAGCAATTCAAATATCCATGTTTTGGAAAATGAATCTTTGGAGATCAACCACGTTTGTTTCCATGGCTGCACACTCTGGACTGATTTTTCCTTAAAGGGCAATCCTGCTGTTTACGGATCGCTATGCCAAAGCCGTATGAGTGATTATAAGAAGATCAGATTAGGTGACAATTATGCCAAATTAAGAAGCATCGATACGTTTAGAATCCACCAAACTTCGAGGCAATGGCTGACGGAAAGTCTTCGTGTCAGTGAAGCGCAACATAACATCGTAGTGACGCATCATGCTCCGAGCATTCGATCCCTGCCAATGAAGTATATAGACGATCCGATCAGCGCCGCCTACGTCTCAGATATGGAAGACTTAATAATAAAGCATCAGCCCTCCTACTGGATCCATGGCCATATACATACTCCTGTAAACTATAAAATCGGTAACACCGAAATTATATGCAATCCACACGGCTATATTGATGAGCCGTATAATGGGTTTAATAAGAATCTTGTCGTAGAGATATGAACAAAACACCACAACTATTAATGGGAAATTACCTATTGAGTATGATCTTCAATTTGGGAAGATCCCTTTCATTCAATCCGATATAAGAAGATGTCAATACTAACCTTGACTTCCATGGTTGTGGTAATTCATTTAATGATTTGTCATCGTCTATAATGATTATTTCTTCAGTTTGCAGACCTTGACGCACAATCTGACCCAATACCTGATCTTTCCGTGTAAAGCGATGATTTAAGTGGTGTTTAACATCATCCAACAACGTAAGCGAACCTATTCGAATATTCCTATCAAGAAATATCTTTTTCCATTCTGCTATGCTATATCTAAAACGATGTCAAAAAAGCATTGCAAGTATTATTAGGACAGTAACTGACTGATGGACTGTGACCAACTTTAATTTTCTCTCTAGGAATCGGAGATACACGACATTGCCGGACTATTTCATTGAATGGCATATACCGGAACAACTTATCCCCCTTGGACTGATTCCTTTCGCGAACGAGCGTAAATGATGCTACATGTTTCGGAATTCAGGAACTACTGTTTCTATCCATTCCTCTTCCATATATTCTACAACGTCATTATAATTATTCTCTTTCGGGGAGACCATTGTAAAATTTTGGTGCCAGGTCCCTTCCAAATCCATATGCTGATAAATATAAAACACATCCCTATTTGAAAGCTTGACGAAGTAACTTGTTAATTCATCTTCTTTAATTTCTGTAACGTGCAATGAATCTTTTTCAAGCTCTTTATAAATTAGTTTATTCCAATTCCTCCATCCATCAAGTTCAGGAGCATCAGTGTATATAAAATTCGTCGAATCAAACAACAGGTATAACCCGTCCAAATCAAACACAACCTTAAGTCCATAATTTCCTTCTTCAAAATTGTAATAGATATTTTCCAGATTTTTTGCCATATTATTTATTTTCTAATTCTACACCTTTTGTTATAACTTTATCGTATACAGTCACTCCTGCTGTTCTACCACTAAAATATCCAGCTGCCCCACTTATTAATCCTCCGATAAATCCGCCTAAAATGGTACTTCCCCCAGGCTCGACACTCCCTGCTACAGTTCCGGTTTTTGTACGACACCCCACAACTTAGAGTGCAACTAGAATGTCCTGGACAAGGTCGTCGAGTTCCTATGAGCGCCTTCTCCAGCTCGAAAAAGATAAAGTAAAGATTCTGAAAGATAAACTCAAACAATACCGCGCAACCCGATAAAGATTGGGCGGTAGCCGTATATATTCCCTGTTCGATTTCTCTAAAAAAACAATCGTGCCTTTTAAAGCCTGATTAGATCCATCTAGGCAGAATAGCCCAGTTTTAATTTTCTCATAAATTAGAATTCTTGTATTATCTTTTCATCTTTAAAAAATCCCTCCAAATCCGCCTTGAATTTTTCCCTATTGGAACATCGGGCTAGAGATTACCAACATCGGGCCCCTGCGATTTTGAAGTAAATTGGGTACTTTAAATAAAAACATAAAAATAAATAAAATTTAGTTTAAACTTCTCAGCATAATATTTTAATGGTCAAAATTGAGCGAATTGAATGATCATGCGTTTTCGAATTCGGATGGTCAGCATTATCAGAATCTCCAGTATATTTTCGTTAGAACTCAAAAATCTAAATAAGGTAAAATCAAATATATAGGGCACCAATTCTGTAGTGCTACTCATAACAGCATAATCGTTAATAAGAGTCATAATTGTTTAAGAATATTTAGGTAACTTCATAAATCTTCACATTGGGATTACCTATTATATAAGGCTTTAAAGATGTCATAAAATTGGAGGTAAAGAATTTACTCAAAAGGTAATACTGCGCATCTTCCATACTTTTAAAACCGTGAAGGATTCGCAGATCATCAACATGGACCAATAATTCATTGGATAATGCGCCATGAACTGTTTCTAAAAATGGTTCTTTGTATAAATTGTAAACTGCTGTTACTCCTGCCCTATCTAATCCCTGAATTGTAAGTATTATATCTAAATATGCCTTTGCCATAACTTTTTCGTGTTTAACAAAGTTCCCTGAAATGGAAATTTTAAACAATGGTCATACTGGAAAACAAATGGTAGTTTCAGGAAACAGACTTCTTAAATTCCGAAGGCGATAAACTTATGTATTTTTTAAAATATTTGACAAAATATGAAGGATCGTCAAAGCCTAATCTATAGCCAACCTGATTAACGTTTAATTCTGAATATAACAACAAACGCTGTGCTTCCAAAATAATCCGCTCATGAATCATTTGTGAAGGCGTTTTGTTAATTTGATTTTGGGTCAAATCAGATAGACTTCGCGATGAAATATGCAACAGTCGAGCGTACTCTGTCACAGAGTAACCCTTTTTATAATTCTCATCAATTAAAGTAATAAATTTCATAAGAATCATTCTTTTTTCATCAAATATCGGCGATTGTGGGTCCGATACTTTTTCAAAATGTTTTTTTTCCCGCTGTATCTGGATAAGGAAGGATTTCAAATAATTTCTTAATATCATCTCTTTTCCAAATGATTCCTCACTTTCCAACTCTCCTTTCATTTGTAAGATATACTGATCTAAAATAGTATCAATTCCTACCCCTATGCAACATGATGGCTGTTGAAATGGATTATTAAACAAATTGCAGTTCAACATAAAATCCAAAGGACTTTCGTCTTGGACTAAAAAAAGGTGGTTAAAGTGCAATAGAACACCTTCATAGTGTTGTTGATCATCAAAGTAATGTATCTGATTAGGTGCTATGAAAAAAATAGCATTATCAAAAACATCATAGGCCTTAAAGTCTACAGCATGTTTTCCGTGTCCCCTTTTAAACCAAATAATTTGATAAAAACTGTGAATATGGGGTTTTACCGCCTGGCATTGGTTAGTTTTTAGATATTCATTTAAATCATGTAAGGCGAATTGAGGCTTATCTGGCATATGCCTGTTTAAATGATATTCATTTATTACATTCGGTTTACTTTTTCCCATTTCAATTCTGCCTAATATATTCCAATGATCTAAATTACAAATTTGGTAATAGTGTTAATCATCCATCATACGGAATTCCTTAGTATTGCCGATAAGTACCATAATTTTTCAGATTTCTCCACTTGATCCTTATATACAAATCCGGAAATTCGCAGAATTAATTTTGCAGTGCTATGGTCAATCAACGTATTATAATAATTGGAGGAGGTTTAAGTGGTCTCACAGTAGCGTATCAATTGTCAAAGAGAAATATAAATGCGAAAATTTTAGAAGCTTCTGGACGTTTAGGTGGGCGAATTCAAACTATAAATGGAAAATTAGAAACTCCAATGGAGCTTGGAGCGACTTGGTTTTCTGAAATGCATCCAAATCTTCTTTGTCTGATATCGGATTTAGGACTAAGCATCTATCCACAATTCTCGAGCGGTATTTCCCTCTTTCAGACAAAATCTTTTGAGCCTCCACAAAAGTTCGATGTTCCGGCATCGGAAAATTCCATCTTACAGAGTTGTTGGTGGAACACAAATGTTGATTGATAGCTTAGCATCCAAATTGGTTAAGGAAAATATTCTATTGAACACTAAAGCTGTTTCAATCAATGAATTTAATAATACATTGCAAGTGCAAATTGAAGGTGGTGAAATTTTTGAAGCCGACAAAGTAATCATCTGTATTCCGCCTCAATTAATTTCAAAAAGTATAAGTTTCAAGCCCGGACTCCCATCTGAATTAAACAATTTATTACCAAACGTTCAGACTTGGATGGCCGGAGCGTTAAAATTTACTGTTGAATACAAATCACCATTTTGGAGAAATTTAGGATATTCCGGTATGTTATATAGTCACGCTGGAATTATTACAGAAATGTACGATCACACGAATTACGAAGGAAATAAATTTGGATTTACAGGTTTTCTTAATGGAGGTGCGGCATCTTATTCAAAAGATACTCGAGAAGAATTTGTGCTTAAACAATTACAAGAACTTTTTGGTCAGGAGGTATTAAACCCTACATCATATTTTGATAAGGTTTGGACTGACGAATTTGTATTAGCCGGGAATCAATTAATTCAGCGCCCACATCAAAATAATGGTCATCATCTATTTCAAGAAAACTATATGGGAGGCAAATTATTTTTTGGCGCAACAGAAACCTCTGTTACATATCCAGGGTATATGGAAGGCGCTGTTACTGCTGCCAATAAAATCGTTGAGAAAATAACAGAAACTTTGTGATACAGTTCAGGTTACAGTCACATAACATCAGATAAAAATCCTGCTCAAACGGACAGGATTTACACTCCCTACTCTATATAGTAATATGCTTTATTTTTCTTTAGCCGTTTCTGCCTCGACCTGCTCTACAAACTCTACAGTGACGTTCGCTAGTTCGGCAATATCCAAAATTGAAAACTTATTCAAAGACAAAAGTTTTTTTATTACCTCAGCTTTTCCTTCAGCTTTCCCTTCTGCCATTGCTTTTTCGCGCGCTCGTTTCAGGAGCTCTTCTTGGCTACTTCGGATACTTTCGGCATCCCATTTATTCCTTAAACTTACGTTGTACATCTCTCGTTCCTCCGGTTTTAGTTTGCTATACTCTGCTAACTGAAACAGCTTTTCAAATATCGGCTTCCGCAGATATCTTGAAAGTCCCTTTAACGAGGACATATTTTTGAGTATATAAAGCCAACGATCTAAATCATTAACTAACTCTGCTTCAGCTTTAACAAAGTTAACCAATTCTATATAGATAAAGCCCAGATCTTCGTGAAATATTTTACCATCATCTCGATAACATAGACAAATATCGTGCAAAAAATACTTCTCCACTCCCGCATCAGGCATCGTAAATCCATCCATCAGCACAATGATATAGACTTCACTGATTGCATAATTCCAAGCTCTTCGGTTGCCTTTGGGGGCTTGATCCGCAATCAATTTACTACTGTAGTAAAGCATACGCTTTTTCAAATTAACCTGTGCAGTACGCTGCACTTCAATAATAAACCGTTCGCCATTGTCCGCCGTACAGGTCAAATCAAAAATAACGGTACCGATATCCTCTGTATCTCCGACATGCTCATTTTTGTTGTAATATAAATCAGCAATGACCTTACGCCCTCTAAAGAGTTCATTTAAAAAAGCAATGAGAAGATCTTTATTGGTATCTGCTCCGAAAACTTTTTTAAAGCCATAATCTGTGGTGATATCGATATATTTAGATTGTTCAACTTCACTCATAATACATTGTTTTTAAATTGGTTAACAACACAAATATAAGTAATAAATACATTTGAACTAATATTTTTAGCAAAATATTAACACTTTAACCGACAAGCAAGCTTCAATTATAGCAGATGGTTCGATAGAATTTATTCATCTAAATTAACCTTGTGCTTATTCACAGCAGGCCTTTTTTTCATCAGAAGCTTAAAAGAACTTGAGAAAGCGTGAAGACTTTTGTATCCAACCATTGTAGCGATCTCTGTCTGTGTAAATTGGCCGCTGTCGAGCAATTCAACACTTTTAACTATGCGCAGCAGCTGCTGATATTTTAAGATCGTTATTCCTGTCTCCTGCTTAAATATTCGTTGCATCTGCCTTACTGATAGAGATGCCAGCGAAGCTAATTCTATTAAATCAATGCTAGAGACATAGTTTACATTAATTTGATTACATACCTTGGCAAGACGTTTGTCCGTTGGAACCGGAATCTGCAGTGAAGTGTTTTCATTGCAGAAACTGGGTAGACTATTGATAATGGTAGCCAGGAAACTTGATTCTTCTTTATCTATGGTATCAAGCTTATTCCATTTTTTGGCATAAATAAGCATTTCTCTTAAAACTGCTGGACAAGAAAAAACTCGAACCTCACGGTGGAATTCTTCGACTTGCAATTCGCTAAAGAATAGTACCATTAAATTAACAGTCTTTGCATCAGAAGAAATACGGTGTTTAATCCCAGAAGGAATCCAGATCAGGCTATTTTGCGGAACGAGATAAATACTATTTTCTATATGAAAATACTGATATCCCTCCTCGACATAGGTCAGCTGATAATGACTGTGATAATGCTCATAGTTATCATGCTGATAATTTCTTTCATACCACAGGAAGGATTTTTTTTCACTTCGATCGGTATACCTTCCCGGCTCCGCTTCGGTTAACCCACATTTACCCATGTCGTTTTGCATACACTTTTTGGCAAAGTTAAAAAAAGTACTTTGATTAATTTTGACCAAAATATTCAGAGATGACAAAATTTAAAAAATTATTACTTCCTTTAATTATTCTGATAACGGCATTTTCAACCCCATCCATAGCACAAAAGAAAGATGTAAACGTCTTGGTCCTTATTTATTCCGATAACGGTGGGACATATGAATTAGCTAAAGAATTTGCTAAAGGCTTAGAAAAAAACTTAAATGTTCGATCGGTGATCAAACAGGTAAAGCATTCGGAGAATCCAATTTTAAAGACCATCCCGGTTGTTAATATGGAAGAACTATCTTCCTATGATGGTATCGCCTTTGGCTCTCCAGTGTATTTTGGAAATATGAGTACCGGCATGAGCGAATTTTTCTCCAAAACAACAGATCTATGGGCCAAACACGCACTTGAAGGAATGCCTGCCAGCGTATTTATGTCCGCGGGTAGCGGAGCTGGACGTGAACTTGCCTTACAGTCATTTTGGAATACTCTTGCGGTTCATGGAATGATACTTGTTTCAAATGGCATACGGTCAAATGACAAAATTGACAATTCTATTGCTCAGGGCAATTCTGTTTTAGGAACCACGAGTTTAGCAGGTATAAAAAATGTGCCACGTCCGAGCGTAGATGAATGCCTTCTTGCCGAAGATCAGGGGGAAAACTTTGGGAAGGTTGCAACGGCTCTGAAGGGAACGTTTCGCCAAGAATTCGCTCCTATTTCACGCACAAATAATACTGATATAAATCAGGTACTGATCAATAAAAACATTATCCTGCCTAAAGTACCAAAACCTGCCGGAAATTACCAACCATTTGTACGTAGCGGAAACCTTGTGTTTATCAATCAATATGCATTAAAGGATGGAAAAATACAGCACCCAGGAAAACTCGGTAAGGACGTAGATGAAAAACAGGTAAGAGAGGCGACACGTACAACAATGCTCAATGTATTGGGCGTGCTAAAAGCAGCCGCTGGAGGCGACCTTAACCGCATAAAAAAATGTGTTCAGTTAACAGGTTATTTTAATGTTCCTGAAGACTATTCCAAACATGCTGAGCTGATGAACGCTGCATCAGATCTGGCCGTAGATGTATTTGGTGAAAAAGGAAAACATGCCAGAGCATCAGTTGGTGCATCGTCACTGCCCGGAAATACTTCTGTTGAAATACAGGCTATATTTGAAATTGAATAGAATTATCTAAGGAGGAATACTGACACTTTCATACCATTTGTTATTACACTTAAAGTTTTCAAAGTGTTAAATAAGAAATGTGGAGTAAATATTTACTTTTTTAGTATCTTAACGGTAAACGACCATTCAATGCCAAAAAAAATTATAAGAAATCTTCAGATAGGTGTAGTACTTTCTTTGATACTGCTGATTGCGGGTTCTATAGCATCTTATATTAGCATACATAACCAGATGGAGAGCAGACAAAGGCTCTTAAAAACCAAGGAATCTATCAGTTTAATAAAAGATATTTTAAACACACTGTTAAATGCTGAAACAGGCAGTCGGGGATATCAGCTTACCGGCCGGAAAGATTTTCTTGATCCTTTCGAGCAAAGCAGGAGTGAATATCCCCTGCTTGTAGCTAACAAAAATAGGCTTAATCTTCAAGATAAACTTCAGATTAATATACTTCATGAACTGCTTCGCACCTCAGACATCCTTATGAAAGAATATTCCTTGTTGATTGATAATCGTAAAAAGGGAATATTAATGACCCCAGAAGAACTTGTGCAAAACAAGAGAGCCATGGATAAATGTCGCATGCTCGTTCAGGAATTTATAAAACACGGAGAAGTTCAGCTTGCCCTAAAAAATGTAGATCTGAATAACTCCACCAAACGGACCGTTTTATTCATTATCTTTTCTGCAGTTGCAGCCATTGGTGTCACCATTTTCGTTTATATCCAAATAAAATCTGACATTCTACGCCGGAATAAGTTAGAAAGAGATCTGTTTTATACGAAAGAAATGCTTGAGGAAACAAGTGCAGTTGCCCAGGTGGGAGGCTGGGAAGCCAATATGAAGACCGGAAGGCTCATATGGTCCCAAAGTGTGAGGGAAATTCACAAAACGAACACTAATTTCCAACCAACTTTTGAAAATGCGCTTGGATTTTACGAAGGAAAAAGCAGAGAGAGAATAGAATATCTATTTAACAGAGCGGTACAACAGGGAATTTCTTTTGATGAGGAGCTACAGCTTCTACGTAATGATGGCGTGACGATCTGGGTAAGAGTAAAAGGGATTCCCGAATTTGAAAATGAGATTTGCCACAGGGTTTTTGGAATTATTCAGGACATTGATGCCTTCAAAAAAATGTTTTTGGAAATTAGCCAGAAGGAGGCAATGATGCAGTCCTTTGCTACCGATGTCCCTATTCCTTTGGCAATGTTTGACAAGGCCCTTAACTACGTTGCTGTAAGTAGCAGATGGAGAGACGAATTTAGTATGAATAATGTAGATCTTATCGGCAATAATCTATTTACAATATCTCCTAATATTCCCGAAGAAAGAAAAAAAATTTACAGTAATGCTCTTTTGGGAAAAACGTATATCGACGGGGATTTTGCGCTAAAGGTGGAAGGAAAGGAAGGAATTCAGCATTACGATCTCAAAGTCGGACCTTGGTATCTTACAAGAGATGAAGTTGGAGGTATAATTATTTCCATACAGAATATTACAAATGCCGTAAAAATAAATGAAGAACTGAAAACTGCAAAGGAAACTGCAGATATAGCAAGCAAGGCAAAATCCGAATTTCTGGCCAATATGAGTCATGAGATCCGTACTCCTTTGAACGGAGTTATTGGTTTTTCAGACCTTCTCCTCAGGACACCGCTGAATGAAACACAGACTCAATACTTGAATTACATCAATGAATCAGGAGAAAACCTGCTTAGCATCATCAATGATATACTGGATTTCTCTAAAATAGAATCCGGAAAAATGGAACTTTTGATTGAAAAAAGTGATGTGTATGATATGTTAAGCCAAGTCATTAATGTTATTCTTTATCAATCCCAGAAAAAAAACATCGAACTTCTTCTCAACGTTGAGCCGGGTCTCCCAAAAATACTTTTCATTGATGAAGCAAGGTTAAAACAGATCTTAATCAATCTGCTGGGAAATGCTGTGAAATTCACAGAACAGGGAGAGATCGAGCTAAAAGTAGTGAAATTACACATGGATGATCATAAGATTGCCTTGCGTTTTTCTGTAAGAGATACGGGAATCGGCATTCCCGTTGAGAAGCAGAAATACATTTTTGATGCCTTTACCCAAGAAAACAGTTCAATCAGCAAACGATATGGTGGCACGGGTCTCGGACTAACCATATCAAACAATATCTTAGGCTATATGGGAAGTCATTTGTCGCTGATCAGCCAAATGGACAGCGGTTCTGTATTTTTCTTCGATCTTGAGGTTCCTTATGAAATGTCTGAATGGAAAGAAGAAGATGAAACAGCTATTAAAACGGCCTTAGTGGTAGATGATAATGAAAGCAATAGGATCATTCTTGAACACATGCTTACCTATAAAAATATCAAATCTACGTTGGCTTCTAACGGCATGGAAGCCCTAGATATCATGTTGAAAGGTGAGCGGTTTGATGTGATCTTGATGGATTATCATATGCCTATCATGTCCGGATTGGAAACAATAGATAAAATAAAAGGATTATTAAATCAACGAAAAGAGATTGCTCCATTTATAATACTTTCTTCTTCTTCGGAAGAACTGGATATACTTACTTCAGTTAGGAAAATAGAAAATACACATCTACTGTTGAAGCCTATAAAGTCACATGATCTATACAAAACCCTTAAAAAGGTCGACCGAAGTACTGTAATAGAAATTATTCAGGATCAGCCTAAGAAAGATTCGCATGCATTTACACTAGCATTAGAAGTGCTTTTGGTTGATGATAACCCGGTGAATATGGTCCTGAATAATAGGATAATGAAGTCTCTCGCTCCCAATATACATCTAACGGAAGCTGCAAATGGTTTACAGGCTTTGGAAGAATGCAGGAAAAAGCAGTTTTCCATTATTATTATGGATGTTCAGATGCCAATAATGAATGGCATTGAGGCAACACAAAATATTAGAATGCTGCCAGAATATCAACATATACCTATCATTGGCGTTACAGCTGGAAATGTGCTGGGGGAAAAAGAAAAATGTCTTGAATCCGGAATGAATGACTTTCTTCCTAAACCTATACGGCGGGCAGACCTTCTTGAGGTACTCAAAAAATATATTCGTGTATAGTACTTTTGAAAAAATAGGGCACTTACAGTATTTTGGTTATCAATATTTACTCAGGGACTAAAGATGTACTGGGATTAAAAGTGATATGAATATCCATATACAGTTGGCAATTATTACCAGCAAAAGAGTTAGAAGATTTTTCATAAGTTATTGGCTTTGTCCCAAATTGATCTTCATACGACATATATGACCAGTTAACTTCTACCCTATCTAAGATGTTATCGAAATGTCCCTGATTAATAGTTTTTAAGTTCTTTGGGCAGTCGTACATTCAATCTACTTTCAAGCGCTGAGGTTTTACTTTCAAAAAAGCCAAAGTTTTTTAGGTCAGGTAAATTGTAAAGTCTTCTTATTTTTGTAAATTATCCATAATGGCTTCAATTTAATCGAAACTATTTTGACACAAAATAAATCGCAAACATTTACTATTACGCCAAACGCATTTGAGAAACGATTGGTAATATTGAGAAAGCATGAATTGATCACTGAAATCCCACAACCTGTCATTTTAGTGAACGGAGGAACTGTAAAGAATGAGCTAGGGCCTGTTTGCCAAAATCATCCATTGTAAATTGATATTCATGACTAAGTCCAGGGGTAAGATTTTTATCAAAAAATAACTCGTCTGTTTTAATTCCATTATCTTTCAATTTCTTTGCAAAAAACTCAGATTGAGGAAGAAGTGGATCAGCGTTTCCCGCAGAAATAAAAACGGGCGGAAAGTCTTTTGTCAGATAAGCCGCAACGGAAGCTGTTTTCAAAGAATCATCGCCTTCGACATTCTTTTTACCAAAATAAGACCACGCAACTGTTTTAATAAAAAAACCTGGTGAACCTTTTTTTATAATAAGCTCCAGGTCATAAAAACCACAATAAAGCAGTAAGCCTTTTAACTGTCTAGGGTCTAATCCTGCACTTATCTTCATAATATTTGAATATTCTGGATTAGTAATAATATTGGCTACTTGTGCGGAAATCATGGAACCAGCAGAATCTCCTGCTAAAACAATGAAATCCTTATTAGCAAAATATTGCTGATGATGCTCCGAAATATACTGTAATGCTTTGTTTACCTCAATTAATGGAAGCGGATATTTATTTTCTGGTGCAATACTATAATCCAAACAAAAAACAACGTAGCCTCTTGATGCTAGAATCTTAGCATAATTTTCTATTAAACCTTTGTTTCCTGAGATAAATCCGCCACCGTGAGTCCAAATAATTACTGGTAGCGGAGTAGTTGTTTCTGGATAATATACATCAAATCGCAAAGATGCATTTTCCAGATCATACCGCTGATCTTTAACAGCGATAACTCCGGGAGGAACCTCTTTGACTAGTGCCTCATTTGCCTTTTCTCCACCATTATCAAATATCTTTCGGATTACCAAAGCGCCAGGCCAAGGTGAAACTTGGAATGCAACATAGATCATTACTATAATTACAGAAAGTGCGATCAAAATTTTTCTGAGTATACTCATTTACCAATTATAAAGTTCATCTTTTACTTGAGCTCTCCCCCCTTCATTTCTTTCTTTGCTGAACAACTAAATTACAAATTATTATGCTGGGTTAGGCTTTTGGTTAACTTAATGCAACTAGTATCCGCCCCATAGGATAAATATACATCTGTTTAAAGATAAATATTATCTATCGCTATGCAATTGAATTTTAATAATCTAGATTGTTACATAAATACGACTAGGTAAGGTACCCTGTTGCTGAAACACGGAACTAAAAGACTTCTCATAAACTTTCAAACAAACCTGTTCTTCTTATTTCGGCATACAATGGCATACATTAAAATTATTCGAATGCTAAACAATAGTTCACCAAGGTTAAACCTGATTCTCGCTATGATCAAAATGGATCTTTTCTATCACGAAACCCTTCCGGCAAACCTTTCCGAGTTCAACTATCCTCACGAAATCAGTCATCTGTATATCAAAAAAACTGTTCCCAGATTTTTCTTAATTGCTCAAAAATATACGGGAAACCAAAATAATTTTTGAAAACCTAGGTTTAAACTTCCCAAATTCTATGGAAACAATACATTCACAGGTTACATTACAACATTAAGTTTAGTCAATCGCTTTGATTGGCTCATAGTATAATAAAACCGAACCACCGCTAAAAGTTCTAGTTTTTAATAGTTTTAACACAATCCTATCGCTTATATCTTTAAATAGAGGTAACCCCTGCCCTACAACAACAGGATAAACGCATAATTGAAATTGGTCGATCTGATTAAGCTTCAACAACTGTATAATTAAACTTCTACTCCCAATTAAAATATCTTTACCGATTTGGTGTTTCAGCCTCAATACTTCATCTATAAGCTCTCCATCTGCTAACTGGGCACTATCCCAATCAAGTTTTCTCAAGCTATTTGAAAAAATGACCTTCGGAATTTTGTCAATTGCCGATGCAAAGTTATCCATTGATTCTTCTCCTGAGGGATTTTTTATATAAGGCCGCCAATATTCCATAAGCTCATAGGTTATTCTCCCATATAAAATGACACCTGATTCATTTAATAGATCTGTATAATGCTTATGTATTTCCTCATCGGGAATACCTGATGTATGATCACAGAACCCGTCAAGTGTCATATTGAATGCTGCAATTACTTTTCTCATTCTATTAATCTTTTATGCTTGAAATTTAAAGCTTTACATTGCCAAGAAGCTTCGCATAGGGAAAGAAATAAATATCATTTAATTATAGCTTATTTCGGAGATAAATTAGACTATCTTTATTCCTTTCATGACATTAATGATTTACTAAAAAACAGATCAAATGAAAGCCAAATTTTCAGATGTGATCCTATATGTTCAAAACGTCAAAAATCTTAGAAAATTCTATGTTGAGAACTTTGACTTTAAGGTATTGGAAGAAGACGATATTTGGGTACTTCTAAATGCAGGAAGTGTAAATATCGGATTTCATAAGATAGGTGAAAAATATTTAAAATCAATTGATCCGAACCATCAATTCGACAACAACACAAAAATTGTTTTTGAAATTGATATAGATATCGAAACTGCTAGAAAAGAATTAATTTCAAAAGGTGTTTCCATGCGTGAGATAAAAACCTTTGAAAATTATGATTTTATGCTTTGTGACGGGACAGACTCTGAAGGAAATGTATTTCAGCTAAAGGCTAAAAAAACAACAAGCATTTAAGATCAACATAGTTGAACGGTACAATGTCGCCCCTTACATTCCAATCCCCGATGATACGAGGCATTATTTAAAATAAGAACCCTTGATGATAACATCATCAAGCGAAAGAACGGATAGTTTAACTAAGCTAAAACTTATATTCTTTTTGGATTTTTACTATAAGCTTTTTTGCGTCCTCATTTGCCCACCTAAGAAATGCATTATAACCTTTAATATAGGATTCAAATTCGGCTACTCTATTATATAAAAGTCTTAATTTTTTAGGGTCATTATCCAATAATGCAATGTTATCAGGAAGTGAATCATAATCCTTCTGATAAATTTGGTCTGCCTCAGGATCGGGCTTACCAAAAGTACTCTCAACCCTCAATGATCTATCCAAATAGGACATATCTAGAATTTCCTCCCAAAGATCAATACACTTTGCATAGGCATTATTGGCTGTTGTGTTTTGAACTTCAGCAGCAACTACCTTCCTGTCATAATATTGATGAATTTCATTAACAAGGTCATCATTATCTACAAGTCGTAAGCTTCCTGAGTTTTCCAATTGCTTTAAAGCAGATTTGTTAAAAAGTACCCCATTTACATTATTATAAGACCATGTCAACTGGTAGATTCTTTTGATGTTGCCTTTACCCGAAGCTGCCAACGCAATCTCTTCCCGTAATGAATCCAATCCTTTTCCCGTTGTCACATTTGCCTGAAGAGCCTGGCTAACCCGTATAGTATCCTGTTTTAAATTAACCACCATATCGTGCATGTACTTTTTTACCCTTTCTCTTTCGATTTGATGTTCTAATTGATATTCTGCCAGAAAGCTACAAAAAACGGCTAAAAACAACATCATAAATTCCCATGCGTAGGTTCGCCAGCTTTTCTTCTCGCCATGATGTGTATGATGAACTTCCATTTTATTTGGTGCTACGATTTTCGGATTTTGAATCTCATTATCTGCCGAAGCTGACTCTTCAGGACCATTTTGATTGTTTTCATTTTCTTCCATAAAAAACTTGGCTATTAGGTAGAATTTTGGCTATTTCACGACAATTTACAAATTTTTGTAAATGTTTTAAAATGGGAATGCTTAATAGTTTGCTTACTCATTTATTTGTGGATTTTATGATAGCTTGTAAAACAAAAAATGAGAAACAGAGTTAAATGTATGTAACCAGATAATATCATGATATCATCTATTCTACTTGTTTATCTTTTATTTCCGGCAGTTAGCAATCAAAAAAGTTTACAGGATTTTGATAACAACGCAAATTCTCATCATCGACATAACCAGCCCAGGTCTAGCTCACTCCATACCTGGACAGGCATCTATCTCAATTCTGGCAATCAAAAACTAACCTCCTATCACCAAATCAAAAAAATAATTGGCTGGTATGAATTAAAAATTAGTCCAAAAGAAATTGTTTTCAGTAACGATAGCAGAATGGAAAGCGAATTCCCGACAGAATCTCCCGGCGGATACGTCATACATTATATATGTAATTATAGTATATCAGAAGACACAATAAGGATCTATAAAAAAGACGAAAATGATCATTCTGTTGCGCCAAGAAAAGTTTCAGGTAGCCATCATGAATTAGTATTGCTTTTGACTAAAAAAGATAATAAATACTATGCAGCTTCTCCGGATATTGAAGAATCTGAAAATTTAGTAAACTCTATTCGGTTAAAGAGTACTCCCCCTTATCGATTTTACCGATTCAATATAAATACAATAAACAGACAGTAAAAACCATCACTTAAATTCAGTTGAGGTAGTATAACTGTAATAAACTATTTGAAATTTATAGTACGACCTCACCCGATTCAATTAAGATCAGAGTGATTTTCTTATTCCTAAATGAAAAAGAAAGCTGCTTTTCATTGCCAACACTACTTGAGAGGAATCCCGTCCTAGCAATTGAAGTGGACGGTTATGCTTATCTTCCTGTCGCAGGAAGACAATCGGAACGCGACGCAACGAAAGATGCCATAGCGGAAAAATACGTTCTTCCCCTACTCCGATCTTCGACGACAGGTAGTGGTGAACGTGAAAGAGTGAAATAAGACTATGCTTTAGGGGTTGTGACGAAGATGTATCTGTGGCATCTGATCCTTTGAATCTCGATGAGGTTGGGAGTATATCTCGGCAGCGAAAAACAATGTGTTTTTGATCCTTTTCTAGAAAAAAGTTAAATTAGCAACTTAAACCACGATTAAGCCATGAAGAGAAACCGATTGACCATTTTATTCATTTTCCCCTTATTGTTTTTTTCCTGCAAAAAAGAAAATTCTGGCCGGGATATGACGGACAACCTGATTGGAAAATGGAAGCTGACCATTTATGAAACGACTTTTTCCGTTGGCGGCAAGAATGAGAACAGTAGCATTCAAACAGATAAACTACCCTACAAATATCTGAGCTTTGATGGGCCCGATAGCGCTTCGCTGTGGTTAACAATACCATATTTTATTGGTTCAGATGGTTCGCCGAGTGTGATAGAATGGAATCCAACCGGCGCAGATGTAAGTATTAAAGATGGAAGCCCACAGAGCAGAAAACCAGTCTATTTTCGAAAATATTACTATCGTCTGAATGAAGGTCGGCTCCTACTAAAGGAAACCAATACATTTAATCCATCTGCATGGGTAGTGAAATGGGGAGAGGCTACAACAGGTATTGTCGACTCACTTGTAAACTATTACCCTGAACTCAGGGACGATATAAACTGGTGGAATATATCCGTAGATGGAAACTTATTAAAATTAAAGCAGGAGATAAGCTATGGTGTTGGGGATAACTTTCGCTCTACGGTCACTATGGTATTTTCAAGAGAATGATTTCCTGAAACAGTCGCTAGGGGCAATCACAGTTAAAAGGACAAAAGATATAGCCTAGGAATCTTATCACTTTTATTTTCAAATTGATATACAGCCAATTCTAGTTCCATTTGTGATAATTGCCGCACTAGCTTAAATTGTTGGCCGATATACGCTCGTCTCCGTAAGTTTGTTAAAATATTTTTAATAAGGTCTACATAGGTTTTATTATATTTTAAATATAATGGTTAATCAAAAGAGTGAAAATGACATCACCGAAATTATCATTATTAGTATAATTGTCAACAATAATAGATATATAAATTTGATGAAAAGAATTAAATGGGCCATCAGCTTGCCTATTGTTGCTGTTATTCTGTTGATAATTGAATTTTGGATGGAATTTTTTTGCCGAGATATATCCTGGGACCAATCACTTCACATGATAAAGCGAGTTAATTGGATTGACTTGCTCATCTTCCCTGCAATGATAGTTATTGGAATCATTATCGGTATATTGCCACTTTCCAAACAAAAATTTGCCACACGTGCATCAATTTCAACCGCGCTAATATTTATAGGTTTCTCCCTATTTTTCATCATAAGGATGACTATAAGCGCTTATGGGCTGGATAGTACAATAAATTACTTTACAGCAAAAGAGGATATCAGAAATGGTAAAATCAGATTCTATACCTATGGACAGTTGTGCTGTATCCCAAGCAATGTATATAGAGCAATAGATTCTCTTGGAAAATCTTATGGCTATGAAACCATTAACATAGGTATGGGAACACCGGGAGTAGAAATTTATAACGATGTCGTAGAAGATTACTTAGAACAAATTCACGGGGAGAATTGGCGTAATGAATTTTATAGAAAAGTCGACTCCATTCATGGAGTGGAAACTCAAATCAAGAAGGATTAAAGCAACTTCTATTATTACCTCATTAGAGATTTCACGCATTTAGTTTTTAATCCTATGATACCGTTAGTATTACACTCCCACACTCCTGTTGCCAAAGAACAAAATCTTTAAATTTCAATATTAGCTATAAGTGTATTAGAAATCTCTATTGATAAATCTATTAATAATTGTTTCTTTATAAACTGTCCAAACGATATTGTATGCACCTCCAGCATCAGAATTTGACATTACAATAAAGAAAGTATCATTATTCATGGAAACATACATATTATCTATATTAGGTTGAAACAATCCTAATAATGATTTTCTTGGAAATAAAAATTCCTTATTTTTATAAATTAATTTGATTGATTTAATTTCGGTCAAATTTTCTGGTAAAATACCATCAATTCCCCATGGAGTTTCATTGTCTATATTTATAACAATATCATTGTTATCTTTCGTAATTCTATGAGATTTAACATCAAATGTTCCAAAATTCAATTTTAAATGCACTTCATTATCAAAAAATTCAACGTTATTTTTATCAATTATTTTTCTTTTTAATTGAGGCAATTTCTGCAAAAATAGAATTCTATCTATATAAAGATACCCCGATTTTTCTTCAAACTTTTGCGTTTTTTTATCATAATTATTACCATAAGAAATGTAAATCCAATTATTGGAATTACTTCCGAACTGGCTTAGATCTTCAAATACCTGATTATTATATATTTTTCCGATTATAGGAGATTTTATTGACGGATTTTGTCTCACATTTACATATCCATCTTTGTCCTGAATAATAGCGAAGGGTGCTTTATACTGAGCTTTGATTTTGAAATTAAAACCAAACAGTAATATAGCGACAATTAAAACGTATTTCATTTTATATTTGATTTTCGAAGCAACTGATCATGACATCTATGCCCACATGCTTATGTTAGGGCGCTATGCTTCTTTTCCCATTATGATTAACTCTTGTTAAGAAAGCATGACCAATCAATTTCCGACAGTATTAAAATAATCTTCAATTGCTTTTGAAAAATTGGCCGAAACATCCAAATTAAAGATATTGAAATCTTTATCGATCAGTATATATCTTGGAATACACATTTCATTCTTTTTTTGAAAAATCGTTTTGATCCGTAAAATACTCGAGCCCTACAATTAATATAATGGTGCTGCCATTATTTATTTTCTGTATTAATGATAGTAAATACCACTGTCCTGTAATGTACAAATAGGTGGCAAAATAAAATATCAACAAACATAGAATGCAATAATATTTGAAAAGGGTTAGTTTTGATTTAAACACATAAACAGTAATGCACACCACACATGAATAAAACAGATTACTCGAAATAGCCAACATCAAATCATGAAAGGGGGTAATTATAAAAAATGTAAAAGGCATCGTAAGTACTCCGGCATACTTTATAAAGTTTGAAGCAGTCCTATTGGGGATTTTTTTTGATATATGAACAAAAAAAACAGCACAGCTTAACGAATAGAAAAACATACCTATAAATGCCCAATATCTAGAGGTATTTTCGGTTCCGTTTAATGCCTTTTCTCCAAACAAGTTACTAAAAAAATTTTTTGACCAATCAAACCCAATCGAGGATTCGTTCTGGTAGGTGCCACCGGGATAAACCGAAATTGCAATGAACATGAGAATCAATGCAATGATCATCCCTATCAATACAAAATGGCTTTTTAATAATTTCATTTACAAATGATCAATAATTGTTTATGTTGCCTTTAAATCTGATACACTTCCCAAACTCCCCCCTAAAACCAATTTGACAAGAATCCCATCCTCAACTAGCGGATACAGCGCTTCATATAATTCAGATAGCACTAGTTTATCTATACCATACTTTTTATTTGTACGAACAAATTCACTCATTTCCCATAACGAAAACTTAATGGTATATTCATTGGTAGACATAAAATCAAATTCACAAACAATACCATATTTTTTCTATACGGCAACCTGCACCATGAAATTCGTAATTGAATCCACCAATATCTCCCGAACGATTCCTAAGGCTCTTTTGCTCAAATTCTTCGATATCTGGAGAGAACTGATACTAGCTTAATCATGTTGCATTAAGATACAAAATAACGTTGAAAATTATAGCTGGCGAGGTATATATTTTGTCTGTTTACAACCCTGTTTGTAAATTCAACAAGAACAATTAAGCTCCGTTAATTAAAAGTATAGATTATATAAAAGTAGGAATTAAATATACGATGGAAATTTACTGGATTCGTATTTAGAAATTTATTACTTATACAACGTTTATGATTTGTTAATGTCTCTCAGATCTAAACCTATTCGGAGCCATACCTGTTTTTAATCGAAAAAATCGAGTAAAATATGACGTATCTGCATATCCCAAATTCATCCCAATTTCTTTGATCGATAAATCACCATTATTAAGCTCCTTTTTTG
This sequence comes from Sphingobacterium sp., assembly GCA_031286695.1. Lineage (GTDB taxonomy): Bacteria > Bacteroidota > Bacteroidia > Sphingobacteriales > Sphingobacteriaceae > Sphingobacterium. The sequence continues at coordinate 29,903 of JAITTY010000020.1, forward strand.
CCTCTTCGATGACCCGTTCCTGTATAACTTCGGTAGCAGTTAAGGAAAGTATTTTTTTGCAAGCCATATTCAGATAGGATGGAGTTACGGACAGCTTTTCTGCATAAAATGCAGTATGTTTCTCCGCTCTGAATTGCTGATCCAAAAGCTGCATAAATCTAGAAACCAACAAATTTTTTCTTCTTTTATCCCGCTTAAACATACGCAGAATCTCCTTGTTTATGATTTCGCCAACGATCATTAACCGCAGTCGAACAATCTCCCATGCTGGATCTCCAGTCGAAAGTTCCAGATGGATCCACTCAAACTCAGCCAGCATATTTGCATGACTCTTAGACGATAATTTAATAACAGGATAGTCTTGGTATTGAGAAAAACTAAATTTTAAGGAGGTAGAAAGGACTGAAGAGAAACTACAGTCCACTGAAATAGAATAGATTTCTGTGGTAGCATCAAGCTGCATTTGATGGTCTTGCCCGGGAAAAACAAGGTGTACATGATGAGCACCGATACCATAATTTATCGAATTTATACGATGTAATCCATGACCGTTGTTACATAGTAACAAAATGAATCGGTTGGAATTACTTTCCATCGATTCTACCTCTTGAATCGGTCCCTCTATCTTACTTAAGATCACAGGGTACTTCTTGGTGCCGCTAAGATTGTTCCTGTACTTATTAATTTTGACATCCATAGTTAAAGCGTCATTTTTAACTCGTTGACATAAATCATAATCCATAGAAACTCTATTCATGTGGTAGATATGTTTACTTGAGTTGTTGCCAAAATTACAATATAAGAGATGCTTCATACACTTGATCTTTTTGGCTTCAGAAAACATCCCACTTACTAAAAAAAAACGCAAGTTGTTAAATTTAAAACAGTTAACTAATAAAAAACGCCATACTACCTTGTAAAAATTAGATAAAATTCGAAACACAATAAATGATTTAGACAAGCGATTCCTTTAAAAAATTGTAACAACACTACAGCAATCGATAAACAAAAAAAACAGGCATATTTCCTTTCGAAAAGTGCCTGTCTCCTAAATTTCGCTTCTGATTTTTATTTTCTCACACAACGTACGTTTCCTCGATAGGTCTGTGTGAGCGCTTGCATTTGTCTCGTGCCTAATTGCGTGAGATTATATGTAAATGGTTTTGTATAATTGTACACTGCTGCCTGGGTCATTACCGCTCCTTTACTGTGATCGGTACTTAGGTAGCCGGCAGCCCAATAAAATAGTTGGGTACGAATACCACTTGCAGAAGTGTTGCTCCGTGAGTCGATCTGTTTTCTTGAATAGGTAAGTGTCGAACCCGGATAGTAACCATTAAATGTAAAAATCAATCGCTGGCTATAACTTGTATATTCTCCAGCGTAGGATGGCGCACCGTTATCCACGGCCCAGGATTGATTGACTACAGCGTACCAGTTATATGTATCGACCTGATTAGATCCAGAAATACCGATAAATTGGGTAGAGGACCTTTCAGTTAAAGAATTCATTTCGGTTGCATTGGGCATCCGCCACACACCCGCAGGGTATACCAATGCACACGGATCTCCTGAAAGTGGTGTTCCTGTTGGCGTCGTTGATACCCAAGTCCAATACTCTGATTGAGTTGCATTATCATAAGGTTCAATACCCGCATCGGCCTTAAAACGATATTTGTCCAATTGTCCGGCTGTACCGTCATACCACAGGTCACTACGTGCCCAGGCCAGTCCACCAACAGGAATTGCAGATTCGATAATTCTCGCTTTTAGTTGATATTGACCGCCGACTTCGGGTGTAAATGCAGCGTTAGCGAAGGTCAGATAAGTATTGGCAGTTCCGTAGTTTCTCGTGGATATCTCATTTGAAGTGACCGGAAGATTCATGATTGGATGATCCAGATTCGTAGAAAAGAATGGCTGAATCGAGATTGTTCCGGCAGTTACCGCTGTACCTGTAGGAATTGTATACAATGAAACAGTTTTTACTAAATCTCCTGTACCCGCATCAGTATTCGCGATATGGGCGGCTGTTTTCTCAACAGCAACAGCAACGGGGTTTCCAAATGTTCCACTTAATATGTCAAGATCCGCCGTCAGCAACATCGATTTGAACTGAGCTCCCGATCCCGTGCCCAATTGTATCGATTTCAACGTATTAATACTGCCAAAAAGTCCCCGTGTATCAATATCTACATCATAGCGAGCCGTTTTATGATCAAAGATAATATTAAGATAATTTTCACCGGTCTTGGTATCAATAGTACCTGTCGCAAAAAGGACATCTTTATTCGCGAGGTCAGCCGCCGCAATTTTACCATTGCTAAGATCAGGAACAGTTCCTTCACTGGTCGAAACCGCTACCCATCTATATGTTTTTCCACCATCTATCTGTACTGCTGGATCCGTCCCCGGAGTACCCACGACATTATTAAGCAAAGTGGAACCTGACTCATCATATAATAGTATACGATATTTTAAGTTTGTTGGCATAGGTGTGGTAACTGCCTTTAAACTCCCCCCCCCGATTGCCGTAGTTTTCGTAGCCGCCCGTTTACCAGACAGCACACTCGCCGGAACTGGATCCATGCTCAAAAGTGCATCAAAATTACCGCCTGTTACAAGCTTTTCATCTTCACGGATACCGGAAGAAACATGCATACCTGTAGTGGTCGAGGCGACTTTTGCAACAGCAGATACTTTCCCAGATTCGTCAATACCTGAAATATTGACTTTCAAGACTGTTCCTTTTAGCTCTTCCTCTCCCCCAATAGTCTCTTTATGGTCTTTGCACGCGACAATGGCCATTAAACCTGCACTAAATAGCGCGACTTTTACTATCCCAATTTTGGAGAACATTTTCTTTCTATTTTTTTCTAAATACATTTTTATGATACAGCTTAAAAGTCAAAACTATTTGTCCCACCGCCTATATCACCGTGACTATTTCTGTCGGTGACACCAGGATTATTAGGCGTGCCCTGATCTCCTGGCGACAGGCTCGCAGACCCCGCCGCGATTCCAGACTCCATTTCAATAACCGTAATTTCCAATGCTGGAGCAGTATATGTAAGCTTGCTCTTCGATTGTTCTTTTTTCTTCGTCATATTATTTGATTTTTGTTCAGTAATTCTTGCGATACTGTGTGATGATATGCAAGGTAGAATACGGAGCAAAAGTAGCGACAAGAAGCAATTGGAAACTAGGACAATAACAACTAAAAGCAGGACAATTAAGAGAAAAGTATTTCTTAAAAGCGGAGAGTATCGCCTAGTATGTAAATATCGTTTAGGGTGAAAGGGTCTCCTGCGGAACAGGAGACCGTGTTAACTATTAAATTAATCAGAAAGGAACACTGAGATACCAACTCAGCTGGCTGTAAATTTAGAAACAATGAACCGAATTTCGTTTTCCGTTATTCTGTAATCGCTTGTTAAATTTATAACGGAAAATAGATCTTCCAATAGCTATCCACACATACTCACCGCTCAAGTAGCATTTACATTCGCCGCACTAATTTTATCAGAAAAAGAATAAATAAAGAAACTTTTGCGCGGATCTCAAAAAGCAGTCATGGTGTCAAATCTCCATTATTGCCATCAGAGGGACTTGCACCTTTAAAACAGCCTAACTTAGCGGCTGCCATAACACAGCTCGTGGACGAATTAGCAGCCTTTGATCTCTATTTTCAACAAAATCCATCAATGAGTCCAATCAATCCTTTTATGGGAGCTCTTAAACATGACGAATGGATTACCTTCCATAACAAACACTTTGGTCATCACTTCAAACAGTTCCATTTGTTTGAAGCAACCAGTCTATAAGGGAACAGCCTGCTTTCAGAGATAAGATAAAATACTATATAAAAACTATCACTTAGCAATTGCTCCAGAACCTGCATTTCTGGGCAATCACTAAGTGATAGGAATCAACATATCAAAAGCTGAACACCATCGACTGCAACCGTACAACTTGCATCGTTCAGCAAGCACCAACCAGCTACAGAAGAATACTAAAAGTTCTTTCTGACTAACATAAAATACACTTTCAGAAAAAAGATCAAACAAATGTTTAGCCAAAAAAAAGAAGGCTATCCGATATCTCAGACACCCCTCCTTAGCTGGTCGTATAATAATTTTTATTTTTACTGGATCAGATAACCACCATCTACAGGTAGATAAGCTCCGGTGCAAAAGCTCGCATCGTCAGATGCCAAGAATAAAAATGCAGTGGCAATTTCTTCGGGTCTACCCAATCTCTTCATAGCATGCTTTGATTCCATATAGGAACGATATTCGGTACCAGAAGCACTATTGTCCATTAATAACGGTGTTTCGATGTACCCAGGTCCAATTGCATTAACGCGAATGTTATGCGTCGCGTTCTCCAAAGCCGCAACCTTGGTTAGTCCTACTAGGCCGTGCTTCGATGAAGCATAAGCACCAATTCCCTGCTCTGCAACCTGACTCATAATCGACCCCATATTGACGATTGCTCCACCTGTGGATTGCTTTCGCATCTGCACAATCTGATACTTCATCCCATAGAATATTCCACCTAGATTGATATTCAGAACTCGATTCCACTCTTCGATTGTCTTTTCATGGATCGGTGAAGCATCTACAATCCCAGCATTGTTCAATGCGACATCCAGACTGCCAAAGGTTGATACCGCAGCTTCCACAGCCGCCTTCATTTGTTCCGCGTCAGAAACGTCGCATTTGAAAAATTCGGCTTCCGTTCCCTCTTTCCTGATTGCCTCCAGGGTTTCCAGGTTTTCCTGAATATCGACGATCATAACTTTTGCTCCCTCCCTAGCAATAAGGATGGCTGCTGCTTTACCAATACCGGAATTTCCACCAGTAATAAAGGCTACTTTGTTCTCAAATCTTCTCATATCGGACTTATTTTATATTAGTATTACTATTATCTTGTGACAGCAAATTTTAAAAATGGTCCGACAAACTGCCGGACCAAACTAACTCAATTTTCTCTCCCAATATTCCGTCTCATCGAACTACCCAACGGCAACACTCAGCGGCCTTAGGAATTTCCTGAGTTTTACCTAACAAACAAGTTGGACAACCTCGATCAGCTGGAGATTGGTTGACTATCCATAAGGAAAGAAATTTATCATCAATCCAAATTTAAGGACTTATTGATTGCGCTTTATTTACATAATCATCCCATTACTTTCTTTTTTTATAACAACAATAACAGACATGCATATACTGCATATGTTCAAATCCTAAAACATGGGGTGACTATTGGCTGCCTGAGCCGGCACTTGCTGGCGCACATCCCAATGTTCGGCAATTTTGCCATCTTCAAGACGAAAAATATCGATAGTCGAAATCTCGGCACCGTTTGCATTCTTATCTTTCACATGCAGGAAAACCAAATCTCCCTCGGCCGCAATATGCTTTACGTCGATTTTAGTTTTCGGAGCACCTCTAAACCATTCCACCGCGGCAGACTTAAATGCTTCCGAACCATCCGCAACCCCAGGATTATGCTGTATATAGTTCGGAAGTATATACTTGTCCACAGCCGCAGTATCTTTGTCACCAAACATCTGTTGATAGAAATCCAATACAGTTTTCTTATTTGCGTCCGTTATATCAACGACCTTCACGGAGGTATCTTCACCAATTGAAGATGACTGTACCCCAGAAGAACAGCCAAAACCGAAGACTCCCAAGAGAAATCCACAGCCAATTAACATCCACTTGTTTCTTTTTTTCATCCTTTTTAATTTTATATAAGTGTTTACAATCATCAGTATAAATAAGATTATTTCACTCGGTTTCCTTTTTTGTGAAGAAGCTATCTGAATTACTTCATGAGCTCGCAAGCTCGTTTTTCATCAAGGATTCTTTCTGAGAAATATGGAGAGATCATTGGCATCTTCACAAAAAAATACAAATCAATAAAAAAACTCTTTCACCAAAAAAGGTGGCCGATAAGAGCCACCTCTTCTTCTACTGAAAAAACTTGGGCAGATGCTCGATCAAACACCTATCCACTACCTAATTACACCAAATTTGATTATTTCTATTGAAATTCTACATAACAAAATCAATCCATTACTTTATAATTTCAACACAATAAAACAGATTACTCCTCTAGCCCAGCAATATCACGGATAATGGATTGAACCGTCTTCTTCGTGCTGCCATCCATAAATGAATAATTCAATGTAAATTGTCTTAACACTGGATCATAACTACTCTCACCCTCATCAAACACTTTAGCATTCTTATAAGGCTGGATGCTCACTCCCTTACCGTCCTCCGCTATCGTCAGCAACATATAGTTTGTTTCCAGTAGGTCTTTATCATCTTCAAGATTATGGATAGGAAGGCGTACCCTGTTCATATCAATTGCCTGCACTGTAGGTGCGATCGAATTTGGAGACTTTTCCGATAAAACCTTCGAGGTTCCTGTAAAGTCTCCTGAAAAACGATTTTTCATCTTAGGCCTATATACAAGGGCACTTAACTTGGGATTGATGTCATAGCCGGCATTATTACCAACCAAACTAATTGGCAGTACATATTCTTTATCCACATCGATTCCCTTTAGGTGAACCGGGATCTTCAATACCCCATACTGCTTTCCTGCATCAATAGTCGCTTTCCCAGACTCAAAATTATACCAAGCACTTTCCAGCAATAGCTTGGGTACATAGTTGGCATCCGATAAGCTATTGATATAATTTAAAGAATCCAGTACCTTCAGATTTTTTACGAGATCAACAGTAACACTGCTGCTTATTGGTTCCGAAGAAGCACAATAAACAGATAGTGCAATCGTATCGTTTTCGTTTTCAAAAAAATGTTCTTTGACATATTCCGTATTATCCGAATGGACGATGTAAAGTGTTTTTTTATATTGCTCACCAAACTTCACTGCGGCATCCTTTTTACAAGAATTCATCAAAGACACCCCAGTTAGCCCCAAAAGCAAATAATGGAAAATTGTTTTATTTTTCATGCTCATATTATTTATTCATGGTTTTCCAAAGCCATCTGTTAGAAACCCATATTTTGCTGCAGATTATAATTTTTATCGATCTCCGATTTTGGGATCGGCAGAAAATTCTGTCTTGGTGTAAACACTTTGTATAGATATGGACGCTCATTCAATTTGACTACCGTGTAAAACTTATCTTTCTCCGCTTCCTTTGCCCCAACATTTAAACCTTTAGGAACTTCATTTTCATAGACGACAGCCTGTTTGGTCCGGCGAAGATCATGATAGCGCCGTTGTTCCCAAGCCATTTCAATCTGTCTTTCATGTAAGATGATCTTACGCAACCCCTCTCGATCATTTGCCTCGGCTTCTGTTAGTCCTGGCTGGCCGGCACGAAAGCGGATCATGTTAAAATACTTTTTGATTTCATCCACATCCCTTTTGACCGTAATACCATCTATCGTATGACTGTTCGTCAACTCATTCAATGCTTCCACATAATTCAGATAGACTTCTGCCATACGATAGGGAACGCTATATTTTCGCTTTTGCCGACCACCAGTGATATAAGAGTCTTCATAGTGGACAAATTTCTTGCACAAGTAACCCGTCATGGGATAATCTTCTGGATCTGCGTTAGAACCATTGAGCGCATAATCTTTTCCGCTTTTTGAATCACGGAAATACTTGGCGACCTTACCATCCTGTGGATCTACTGCATTTGGTGGTGTAGATGTGGATGGATAGTACGAATTATTGAAAGCGACCACAGCATAGAAACGCATTTCTCGATTGACATACCACTTATGCGTGCCGGTGAGTAAAGTAACGCCATCACCTTCGCGATCACCCGAAAATATTTTTTCCGTAGTCGTGTATCCTGTTTCATACGGAAATTCAGCACTGGAATTGTTGATGTCCCTGCCGTCGATCATACGAAAAGCATCCACAAAATTCTGTGTGAGCACAAAATCGGAATAACCTCCAACCATACGTGGCATGGTATAGCGATTGTTAAAATTTGAATTCATCCGGGCAAATAGGATTTCGGGATTTGATGTTGGAAGAACACATTCACCATTGAAGATATCTGCATAAGAATGAAAAGGATCGATACCACCAACACCATCTGGAAACTGTCCCTGATCTTTTGCCGGAACAGGAATTGCAGGTGTATTGGGCATTTTCGGCACAGTATACAAATCCCGCGGTTTTTTATCCACTAGTTTTTTAGCATATACTGCTGCAAGCGCCCATTTATTAGCATCGAATCTCGGATTGAGCAAGGGCTGACCATCTTTGGATTTTATCCCGCCAAACTCGCTGTTCGAACCATTATATAAGGGGCTTGCACTGTATAAAGTTAACCTAGAAAGTACTGCTAGAGCGGCGTTTTTAGTTGCTTTACCAAACTCCGAGTTATCCTGAGGAGCTTCCGGAAGCAGTCGCTCCGCTTCTACCAATAATTTGACGACATAATCACTACATTCATCCCACGTACTGCGGTACACCATCATCTGGTCAATCGGGGTATCAAAACTCACAGGATCATCCGGCACAATCGGTACCGGACCGAAAGCCAGCATCAGCTCAAAATAGAAATTTGCTTTCAAAAAAAGCGCTTCTCCTTTCCATTCCGCACGTTTGTAATCCGATACCTCAATACACTTGTCCACGTTATTGATAAAGACATTTGTTTTCCGTATGCCTTGATAAAGGTAATTCCATTGTCCACTATAACCGCCAAGCCCTTCGGCGGTCATCAGATTATTGCTAAAACGATTATAATTGTGTGCGGATCCCTTGTCCAATGTACTCGTCGCTTCATCCGTAATAATGGAATAAGGCATGCTATGATCTGTATAATAATTTGAAGAAGCATAATCCGGTAGATGGGTATAAATATTAGATAGGTACTTTTGCGTATATTCTTTCCGCGTAAATACCGAGTCCAGGGTAAATTGGTCGTGGATATAGGGATCTATATCCAGATAATTGCAGGAATTCATTCCTAGAATGAAAAGTCCCACAAATAATGTCAATATAATTTTAGTATTCTTTTTCATATATCAATAGATTTTATCAACTCATTCCAAGCGGCTAAAAAGTAACCTGAGCATTTAAGGTAAAAGACCGCGTCAAGGGATAGACCGCACCATTACTTGATGCTTGCTCGGGATCCCAAAGCTTGACATCATCCCATACATGCAGATTGTCGCCAATAACCGACAGACGAATTCCTTTTATACGCATGCGTTTAGCGAAATCTTTCGGGATAGAATAGCCGAACTCTACTGTCTTTAACCGCAAATAGCTCGCATCACCCAACCAATGTGTAGACGGTCGGTTATTGTTGCTATTATCACCATAGGTCAACCTTGGAAATAGTGCGTTTAAGTTTTCGGTGCTTGGATCACCGGAAATTTCAGCTGGGATATATCTATTTTTTGGATCATTGACAATAGTGAGCACATTACCCGTAGCACCGCCTGCAAAAGGATAATATCCAATTCCTCCTCTGAAATAATCCACCTGACTCGCTCCCCTAAAAAATACATTGAGATCAAAGTTCTTCCAGCTTGTACTGAGGGCCAATCCGTACATGAGCTTTGGAATATTGGAATTCCCAATAGGTACGATATCGTCAGAATCGATCTTACCGTCTCCATTGACATCCTGGTATTTGATATCTCCAGGCAAGAGGTTCCCAAATTGCGTTGGGCTGTTTTCGATATCGGCCTCATCCCTAAATAGACCGAGCGCTATTAGTCCTCGGGTAATGTTGTTGCTTGTACCCTTCCTTCCCAGATAAGGATAACGTGGTTTTACCTCGTCATATTCAAGGATTTTGTCGCGTGTGATCGTGAAATTCCCTCGACCTTCCAGACTAACTGCGCCAATATTTCTGCGGTACGAGATGGTTCCATCAGCTCCCCAGCTCTTCATCTTTCCGACATTTCCCCAAGGGACAGTTGCCGTACCTATTGTTCCCGGCAATGTAGCACGCTGCATAAATATATTGTTTCTGTTATCCAAAAAACCATCAATCGTAATATTGATCTTGGACAATAAAGTAAGATCCAGTCCAAAATTCTGTTTGATGGCTTTCTCCCAGACAAGCCCCGTCGAACCAAGCACACTCTCGACAACACCACCATAGGAAGTCTGTCCCTGATCTCCAAAAACGTAGGACGGTCCATTGACATCAATGGTGGTCAGGTAAGGGAAGCGTGTATTGTTATTAATTTGATCATTCCCAACCAGACCAAACGAATAGCGGAATTTCATAAAAGAAACAAAAGGCAAATGTTCCTCGAAGAACTTATAACTTGAGGGTACCCATCCGGCAGATACCGAAGGAAAAAAGCCCATACGTTGTCCTTTTGGAAAATTCTCTGAACCATTATAGCCAAAATTTCCTTCTAAAAAATAAACATCATCCAAAGATCCTGTAAAACGTGCCGCTACTCCCTGACTCCTTTTTGGAATTGCAAGCAAAGAAGTCCTTGCGTCGGTACGCTGCAGATCACGTTGATTGTACAACAACATTCCTCCGATCCGCAAGCGTTCGTCCATAAAACTGCGGGCATAATCTGTTTTTGCTTCTATGTATATCGTCTTGACACCATAAGAACTGGATGAAAAAGAAGAAGGTGTAGCAACGACTGTTTTTTGTGTCAACAACTTCCCTGTATTCCAATCTCTTCCGACAGCCTTATAAAGATCAGGCATTTTGGTGCGACCAGTAGTATAGTAATTCGCATTGTCAAAAGAAACCAGAACAGATGCCGACAAACCTTTAGTAATGACCGATAAATCCTGCTTTAAATTGATAATTGATTCAATCGCATTACTCTTATCCGTATAAAAACCTGTTTGATTCAATAGTACACTGGGTGATGTTTGGTTCTCCGCTTTACCATATGCAGGAAATTGACCATTGGAAAAAGCCACTGGAACAGCCATCGGGGTCAGATTGGAAACCGTTCCCCAAATCAGGTCCGTCGTTCCGATTCCAGGTCGGTTCATATCGATTAGCTTGGCATAGAGTGTTAATGCAAGCTTCGTAGATTTAGTCACATCGACGTCAATATTGGATCTAAACCCATATTGCTTACGTTTCACATTGGAATCATATTGTTCCATCCCACTCTGTTTGTATATTGCATCATTGGTCCGGTAACTTCCACTCATATAATAGCGTGCAATCTTACTTCCGCCGGCGATATTTAAGTTGGCCTGTGAGCCGTAGGTCCGTGAATTTAGAATTTCTTCCTGCCAATTAATGTCCGGATAAAGATCCGGATCCATATTATACTTAATAATATCAAATATTTCATCTGAATAAACCGATTTTTCACCTCTGACAATACGTGCTTCATTAGCCAATCGGGCATAATCATAAGCACCAAGATATTTAGGTAATCTAGGAAGCCATTCGACCATGCTTTTTACATTGGCATTGATAGACATTTTATCCTCGCTACCCCGTTTTGTATTAATCAACACAACGCCATTTGCGCCACGCGCGCCATATACCGCAGTAGCGGAAGCGTCTTTGAGGATAGAAAAGCTTTCGATATCCTGCGGATCGATATCATTCAGACTACCTGCCCCACGATCTATCCCGTCAATCAGCACCAAAGCACTGCTATTGGCTCCAAAGGTACTTATCCCCCGGATCCAGAACTCCGACACATCTTTGCCCGGTTCGCCGCTACCCTGCACGCCGATCAAACCGGCCACTCGACCCGCCAGCATATTGGAAAGCGAAGTCACGCTTCCTCTATTGAGCTCCTTGACATCCACCGTAGATATTGCTCCAGTTACACTGATCTTCCGCTGCACGCCATGTCCGACGACCTGAACTTCTTCCAATGATGACTGAACAGCATCAAGCTCTACATTGATAACTTGCTGGGGATTCGCCGAAACAGCTACTTCTTTCAATACATAACCGACCGATCGGAACATAAGCACGGCGTTCGGTTTCACGGTGACCTCATACTGGCCATTAGCATCCGAAGCAACCATCTTGGTCGAATCCTTCTTTTGAAAAACCACGACACCGGGCATGGGTGCTTTTGACGCTGCATCCACGATCGTCCCCTTGATCTTCAACTGCCCCAAGGCAACAAGCGGCCCCAAAAGCAGCATAAAAAAAATATACTTAAGTCTTTTTATTTTCATCTGTCATATTTTATCACCATCATATCGATGGAGTTTTCCCGTTTATTAAATTACCATAGCCTCTCAGAGACAGGTTGAATTCCTTAATAGGAAGGATTAATAATTGATCGATTAAAATTATTGTATGGCAATACAACGAATCACTCTATTGTTCGTATCTGCTACATATAGAATACCACTGGTAGTCGCAAAGACACAGTAGGGCTTGTTAAATTGAGACTCTTTTGGCAGACCGTCCTTGTAACCGCCTACGCCTGGGCTTCCAGCTACAATGGTGGCCGACAGCTGCGGATCCATTTTCCAGATGATGTGATTGCTATAATCTGCCGTATACACATTTCCTTCGCCATCACAGCTGATACCGGATAGGTTACCCAGTTGGGCTGCCATACCTACGCCTTCTTTTGCTGTCCCCTTTCCTGTACCTACCAATTGCTCAAGATCAGCATTGCTGATCCAGGGTGTTGTTTTGTCTGCCGGGATATGTTTGGGATCAAACCGGTAAATACGTCCCCATTCTTCCGAAGCCAAATACATTTTTCCGTCTGCTTTATTGAAAGCGAGGTAGCTCCATGTGGAGAGGTTCAGATTGGTACCCATCAATTCCACTTTTCGTGTCTGCTGGTGCACTCTAACCAATTTTTTTGCATTTGACGTGATAAGATAAACATATTCATCATCGGCAGCGAGCCCTGTAATCTGCTCCGAACCTAGGATATACAGCCCGTTATTGTCTTTTTGATCATAAAACGGAACTGGTTCCAGCCAGCTGTTTCCTTTGTACATGGCCTTAAACAAGGTAGGCTTGGACCCTGTATTTCTCTCTGTAACAAAAAGTGCAGATTGATCTTTCGAATAGGCTGTCTGCCATGGATAGTTAAAGTCTTTGGATAGCGTATACACTTTGTTATCCTGTACAGAAAGTGCTGCCATCCGTTTAGCATCGTCATCCGTAATGATAATATCATCGTCGTCGCTCACCGCAACAAACACAGGCCGTTTAAATTTTGCTTCCAGCGCAGGGCCATCACTTTCGGCCGACTCATTAAATACGCCAGCAATGGTGGTCACCGAAGCTTTGATATGATATTGAAATTTGATGTCTTTCAGCTGGCCTTCGAGCTGCTTTCCGGTATTTTTGGTAACGACCCTAATATCTGACAAATCTCCCGGCTGTTTGGGAACCAAAGCGTAGATCACAGTAGGTTTCACCTTCACCAAAGTAGCCCGCTTTTGATTGAAATATACCTCAATCTTTGAGGTGTCATTACCAAAATTTTCTCCGTTAATAATGACACCGGTACCTATCCCCCCTTCCCGGGGTTTTATATCATTGAGTTCAATAGGCTTGTTCAAGTCAATTGGACTAGAATCTCCATCTGATCGTCCCTCCGTACTTTTTTGACAGGATAGCATCAAAAATACAGACAGGTAGGATAAGGTAAACGCAAGTCTCTTCATAATTTAATCTGGTGTTAATTTTCGTGTAATTGGGTTATTGAAATTTTATGGATAACGCCCTAAAGTCAGAATCCGATTTGTTGACATGAAAAGTCAAATGGAACATGTTGGTCTGCGCATAATATTAATTAAAGGTGTACAAAACTGGCTACTCTCTCCATCGTTGTCGCGATCAACGTTGCAGTGGTAAATAATTGATTATAGAACAATAATAATGATACAGCTTACAGCGTCAAATAGGCTGTTTAACGCAATCGATTGATCATTTAAGATGTAATCGTTTACGTATCACATATATTACAGAAGCAATCTCAACCGTCTTAAGACGCCCAGTAAGACCCTGTAAGAAAAACATAAATGTTTATCTATTTATTCCATCGTTTGCGATTTTCATTACTTCAAGGATTGTTAGCATCAAGTTTTCATACTTTAGCGACATGGAAAATCTCAAAAAGACAGGCCATATCCAAATTCCCTTTGGCACACTAGAACTTGTGCTCTTGACGGATGGCTATTTTACACTAGAAGCATTGCAGCCTATTCTTGCGCCAAATATACCGGCACAATTAGTCGAAAGGGAACTAGATAGACTTTCCCTTGCCAGAAAAATCTATCAGGCTCCAATCATCATCATGTTAGTTAAACATCAGGATCGTTATATACTCATAGATACAGGTGAGGGTCATTACGATACTGAAAATGCTGGAAATCTAAAGATAAGCCTATTATTGGCAGGTATTAACCCCAACCAGATCACCGATATTATTATAACCCACGCACACAGGGATCATATTGGCGGTATATTGAATAGCGAAGGTTCACCTAATTACCCAAACGCTACATACTACATCGCTAAACCTGAATTTGAGTTCTGGATGTCAGAAAATCCTGATTTTTCGCAGAGCAAAAATCCTGAAATAGGGCGGACAAGTTTAGATTTGATAAAAAACACACTTCAGGCTATTGAACCCAAATTGCAGCTATTTGATCCGGGCGATCAGCTATTTTCCTGTATCGATACCGAATTAGCACCGGGGCATACCCCGGGACATATTATTTATACGGTAAAATCTGGGGATAAAACAATCACCAACCTTGTTGACCTCATACATTCCCCGCTCCTTCTTTCTCAACCCCACTGGGGAACACAATGGGATATTAATTTCGAACAAGCGGTTGATATACGGATAAAAATTCTTGAACGATGCCATAAGGAAGGAACGCTTGTCATCGCATCGCATATGCCTTGGCCCGGAATAGGTTTTATCGGTAAATTGAGGGGCCGCCAACAATGGGAATGGGTTCCCAAGTCCTTTATTTAAAGGACATTTCTTCTCAGACTTTCAGAGAGATCCTGACAGGATTTAACAAAGATGAATTCTCCAAATCGCGAACGGTAATAAAGTTCCATTTTCGGACATCGATGTAGTAAAGCCCGGCTAGCGACATCCTCTACTACAAGCGTTGCCAGCGTGTTTCCATACGCGTAATCTTTTATCGAAAATGATCCTAAATATAGGAAATCGGCACGGAATGCTAAAAATGGCAGGATATGTACACTAATAAATCCAACAATATGACGATTTCGGTCTTCGACCAATAACTGATATTCGTTTGCATCGTTCACGAGAAAGGGAATGTCCATGTAGGCAAATACTTCTAATTTTCGTAAACCAATATTATACATCAAAGCCGAAACAGATGCTGTATCAACCTCTTCCATTCGCCTAATTTTCATATCTTTTGAAATTTAGCCCTAGATTTCATGATTATTTCCTGATCGAGTTAATCGCTCCAATAGAATTGAGTCATCCTAGACAACATTGCCGCTCTCTTTATCGATAGCCTAATTTAAGGACTTAAGAGATAATATGCTCTTTAATTCGCTTTCTCAAATTATTCAATTCATTTCAAAAATCAACACAAATAACATGCAACCCCACAAACATTCAGTACCTAATTGAAAACAACAGGAATAGAATCACGGCTTTAATTCAATTGTTCGACAATATGTCGAGAAATATCTTTAGATAGGGTAGTAATACGATCTTCAAGCTCCGATCTCCAGTCAGCTTCGACAAAGCTACTCACCATACTTCCATATAGTTCGTTGATATCCACAATGGCCATCCCTTCCTGTACCATTAATTCCAGTCGGGATTTGACAGCACCACTGCCCATCGATAAAATAACCAAACCATCAATTCCTTTATAATAGCAGGATTCCAAACATTCCAATTCGATATATGGGCTGGAATGACTTTGCATGACAATCAGATGATACCCTATCAAGGCGATCTGTCTTTCTAGCAACGACAATAATTTTGAAAGAAATCGGTTATCTAAACTCGGTACAATTAGCACAATATTTTTACTACGCCCCGTTTTTAACATTTTGGCCACCGTATTATACCGATAATTGTGTGTTTTAGCATATTCGACTACCCGTTGCTTGGTGTCTTCACTAATTTCGGAGCTGTTGGATAAAGCCCGCGAGACTGTTGCTACAGATGTATTAAGAGCACTAGCGATATCCTTAAGGGTTATTGGTTTCATCATATGTAATTAAATTGGTTGTTTTCAAGCTACTATCTCTAAATAAGCAGCCTACCCGAGAGATACCGAAATGATATCGATCGGGCTTGCTGCTTTTCTCAGATAGATTTTTTTCAGCTAACCTATCCCTTTTCCTCAAAACTGCTATAAGCATTGTCAACGACATCTAGCTGTAGGCTACTTTTTGCCGGGTTATAACAATTAATTTTTAACCGACCTGTAGCCTTTCCTTCGTTGTTCTTTTCATAAGAAATGTGAACTTCCGGTTCGGGCTCCTGCCCTCGCCCCTTAAATGTCCGGTAAAAACCATTCGGACCATAGACACTGAAATCATACTGTAAATTTTCAAAATCGCCGAGGTTCCAGTCGAAACTAACCGTATCTCCTGCTAATACTGCAAAAGGCCAGGGCATTACCCCACGTTTATAAGTCGGCCCTGTATAGACATTGAATGCGGCATTTAAACTCCTTTGTCCAAAAGTTTCGGTCAGGGACTGCATGTTGATCCTAAAAACCTGTTCTTTGGGGAGCAGGGCTCCCAGTGCGACCACTTTCCTGTTTATCAATCAGGTAAAGCTTAGCCATCCATTCTCTCGATAAATTGACAAAACTAAGAATTGAACAAAGAAAATCGCTTAATGATATTATGCAATCGCTTTATCAAATCAACACAAAACTATCACTATGACAATTGGGAGATCAAAACCGTCTTGATGAGGTTAAATTCCAATTACGATATTATCTTGTTCCGAGCCTATTTGCTCATTTTAGCAGCTGGATTCTTCGATAAATTTATCAAAGGCTTCTTTACCGTCGTAACAGTTACTACCTCTTTTACCGATAAAGTTATCTTTGAGCCAGGCACGAAGCAAACCTGTTTTCCGTTCAAATCTATTGGATTTTGTCCGTAAAATTCCGTTACTGATATATCGCTGGCAGTATTCAATAAAATAGACCAGCCCATATCCGTACATATATAAGGGAGCCGAAAGAGAGATCAGTTCTAGCTTTCGCCATGGCTCTCGATCGAGCATCGGACTGTCTTTATCGGAAGTGTATATTCCCCTAAAATTAGTAAGATCCAACTCTTTCTCCGAAAAATAAAAATTTAATCCTGTATGGTTGCTGATCATATTGCTCGCCTGGGAAATGTCCACGCGTTCAAAGCATTTATTTTTGTCCGAATGATCAGCATTCCAGCAGTAAACGGTCATTTTCAAGCTATCGGTTATAAATTTCAAAAAGAATTCAAGATCCTTTACTGACCAATAGCTTGTTAACTGTGTGACTTTGTATTTCAACCTAGGCTGCTTACAGAATGATAAAAGTTCATCATTCTTAAGGCATTCAATAGTCACAGAAGTAATCTTTCTTTCTTTTTGACAATTCGAACAAATCGCGATGACATCAACTTGACCTGACTGAACAACGCGGTTTTCATTGCAATATCCAAGTTCAAAAAAATCACTTTTACAGCTACATATTCTCTTCTTTGGGTACGTTTTTTGGGTCAGATCATACCAGCGATCGATGGCATTGGGCAGCAGATAATTCTCTCCATCCCGAGTTGTTAACAGCCCCACTCCTTCATCTACAAAAAAACGCAACTGGAATTCACTTTTACCATTTTGCGTCGTTATTTCCGTCAACAGATTCCTTTTCATACGACTATCAAATATTTGACTTTTCGCAATACGAAAAGTCATGCTCAAAAACAGTCCGGCAAAAGCGTTACGCTAAACCTGTTCTCTCCTTAAAAGCTCTATCTTCTATAAACATAGTCTTAATCTGCATTCTCATCTGCTGCGATACCTTCACCATATTGTCCCAGTTGTCCAGTGATTCCGATCCCAAATCAGCGGCCGAAGTCTCTCGCAAGAACAGATATAACATTCCACCGATATTCTGGAGCATGGACATCTTGAAGTCAATAGCAGGGCTTTTAAAAAAGGTCTCGCCATGCCTGAAAAGATCTTCCTGTAGTGTATCCCAGCATAATCGTATACTATCCAAGATGTGGCCTCGTTCTACCAAGCTCCATAGTACAAGATTGCGTAACATTAAATTATGGCAGAGCTCAAATAGGATACGGTCCAGGTACTCCGCTACAAGATCAAACCCAAACTGTTCACCCTCTTTTAAGGCAAACCCCAATACCATCTTTTTTTTCTTAATCAACTGAAACAAACTGCTTTGACAGTACTCTTTTAAGCTCGCTATGTTTCCGAAATATTTGGACAATTCTTTTTCTGTCAGGCCGGACGCCAAAAGGACCTTATCTTCACTCAATGCAGTATGCCCCTCCATCGCCAGAAGATCCAGCGCAGCAAATACCAGCTTTGCACTGTCTTCTGGCAGATCCATATCGATTTCTATTTCTATCCGCTTCATAATTCCTACATATTTATTTTTATAGCATATTTGATCACCGCATCTCTTCTATACCGGAGCGTTCCAGAAACTGACGCGGAGATAATCCGATATGCCTTTTCAAATAATTGGAAAAGCCCGCCAGATCATTGAAATTAAGATCTACGGAAACCTCCTTTACGGACTTGCCTGTACTCAACAGTTCGGACAGAATCACATTAACAACTTCTTTGGCAATAAATGCGTTGGCGTTCATATCGAGATGCTTTCTGCACAAAACATTCAGGTAATTTGCCGAAACCCCCAGTCTATCTGCATAATATTTAACCGAACGTTGCTCCCGACAATAAGCCAAGAGCAACATAGAAAAGCGTGCTAAAATAGGTTCGAGTTTATTATTTTTTTTTCTCTCCAACTTACCGAGAACTTCACGATTGAACATCAGCGAAATAATCCTGAATTTGGAAAAAATAATCTCCTTCATCCCATGATTACATTCCAGTTCACGGTCAATTCCCTTAAACTCATCCAGTATTTCCTGAAAAATCCGACCCGAAAGTTTCATCACAGGATGTTTTTTATAATAGTCGATCGGATAAATAAAAAAATTCTCAAAAGCTTTAAACAGTCTATTCGATACAAAGACAGTATGTGCCTTGGTCCCAGCCCAGATATCCCAGCTATGCAACTGTCCGGGAAAGATCATATGCAATTGTTTCCCATTAATTTCATATGAAATTCCATCAACAGTATGCGTCCCATTTCCGCTTTCAAACAACAGAAACGAAAAAAAATCAAGACCAATCGGATCTTTCCTGTACATCTGGTGCTCAGTCTTGAAATAAAGGATTTCCTCTTCTGACCCCTTTAATTCCTGGAAATCCTCAAAAAGTTCTGTTTGATGTTTTTTCTTTCTCACCATAATTAATAATCTGTGGCAAACATGTTATTCTCCCCCTATTGTGTCTTGTCAACACGCCATCTCTATTGAGCATGAACTTTTTCTTTTACATCATTGAGAAAAGCCTAAATTCCCTTACTCTATGACAGAAAAACTTGTTACAACATAAAATAACGCCGAATTTATCGATTATCAAAGTACCAGGAGGCTAAATGAATGATTTGAGAAAGCATTTATATGAATTTGATAAACGATTTTAGGCTTCAGCTAGTTCGGAGATATATTCTTTGGGATTGAACATATATTGATAGGCGCTCTGCCTATCTCTGTTTAAGAGACCATTCTCATCCAAATTACTGTCTGAAGTCCCTAAAAAATAAAATTATCGGACAATCAGTCCATTCGTTCCGAATAGATGCTTTTTGAAATTATTCCATTAGTTTTTATATTTATAACTAAAAATTCTTTCTCCAACGATATTGGCAGACTCTCGTGTTGTTTTTTTTCTAAAAAACATCCTCCATATCATTTAAAAGCGGCATTCTCAAGTATAAAATATGCGATAGACAACCTAGATAATTTTAAAAAAAAGACATATAATGGATCAATAGCCAAAAGATAATTTCGGCCTGATCCTTGCAATATCTTCCAACTTTAAACAATTTGTTTTGAATCAACTTATGAAAACATTAGCAGACGACGGCGTAGCATACGACGTTCTCGAAGGAGAAAACTCGTTCAATAAAACCACAAAATGCACTTACTTTTTGATTGTCCTATTTATAGATGGTAGTGGTATCCACTACATCGACGGCAAACAACATCCTATCGGTAAAAATCAATTACATTTTTTATTCCCGGGACAGCATCATCATTGGGAAACAGGTCCCGAAACTTTGGCACAAAAGATTACGGTCGGAAAACTCATTTTTGAGGAATTTTCCAGCATAGACGAATTCCGCTTTATCCGGCACAATTTACCACCGGTATTTAAGATAGACGGTATGGTATTCGACGCGGTAGATCATGAAATGAAGGGTATAAAAAGCGCGCTCGAACTACTGGATTTTAACAAAGAATGGCACAAACTGGTACTGAAGCGCATGGATAGCTTATCAACGCTTATGAAATATGAGGCCGAACGTTATATAGATTCCACCTTGTCCGCCAAGTTAAATCCTACAGTCAAAAATTTTTGGAACCTAATCAATACACATTATACTGAGCACAGAACGACCAGCTGGTATGCCGATCAGCTTAACATCAGTGCAAATTACCTCAATGTCCTTTGCCAAAAAAACCTAAACATCAGTGCCTCTGAAATGATCAATCAACGAATTATGCAGGAGGCCAAACAACAATTGCGGTTTACGGATAAAATCATCAAAGAGATTGCATTTGATCTGGGATTCAAATCGATCTCCACTTTCTCTGTCTTTTTTAAGAAACAAAGTGGCTACTCGCCCATAAATTATCGGGAGTAAACCAACTTACTCCCCGATAGCTTCTTTCCACTCTTCCTACTATCCAAATTCATAGGCCATAAGCCAATAAGAATGGAGAAGGCTGTGTCGCACTACATACCTCGGAACTGATGGATAAAGCACGACATATCTATGAAAAAATAGGGTTTAAATTTGTCCAAAGTCCCAACAGTGCTGACGGAGCCTACTCCAAAAAGGATAGGCGAGCCGCTGGCAATGGCTATGTGCCGATCAGCCTGCAGTATGGCACCTATATACCCGTGGAAGCCCGGAAAAATATCGTTAAGCCGTACACTTGTGATGCAATTCATTTAAATTTTCTCAATAGGACCACTAGGTAGGTCTAAAAGAAGGAACAACGCTCTTCTTACCAAATTAACATCACGTTCCTAATTAAAACTGGATTAACACTATGTTTACATCGTGTTAACAGGGGGTTATCAGGGGTAATACCCCTGATAACCCCCTGTTATACCTCTGTTAACCCCCTGTAAATACCCTATTAATATGAAATATGATATAAAGCAAAAGTTAACCTGTCCACTAGAAACAGAAATCAACTTTTTAGAAAGATAGATTTCTAAAGTTATCCATATTATCATAGTTTAATTCTGCCAATTTAGCTTTAGGCACTGCGTTCGACACAATTAGCCATCTGAAACACGCTATTTGCTTAATACTACTTTTCAAAAGCATCCAATTATTTTTCAAGAAATAGTGAGATGCCCCAAGGAAATATGCGTTAGTGGATTTTCCAGTGCTTCAATAGGAGATATAAAGAAACTATAACCCGAATAATAGATAATTTGAGAAAACGAATGAAGAATTGAAACAACTATGTTTCCTAGTTAAAGACGTAATTTCGTACAACATCTCACAGATTCCATTTTGCTATTTTACAAGCTACGGTGAGATTATCATTTTAAGCATGTCATATAACCAAATTATGAAAAAACCTTTTTTGACCTTATTTCTAATGCTGATCAGTATTTCAGCTACATTTTCACAAAAAAATAAAAACGTCAGATCCTTACTCTGGAAGGTAGAATATCCAGGAACAAACCACCATTCTTACATATTGGGGACCAATCGGCAAAAAATCTAAATCGGCAAAATTTTTCGAAAAGGAACTCGACTTATTCTATAAGGGTCGGCAAGAAATTGATCTGAAAAAACGAACCAAAATAACTCCAAGTCTAAAAAAACTCACCATCGACAGAAACAATCAATGGGTTATTAAGTTAAGTAGTGAACTCAAGGAGAAAAACCTATTTGTTGTCTTTGGTGCTGCCCATCTATTTATGATGGACAGGTATGGGGTTTTGGACCAGCTGAAAAAAGAGGGTTTCACTATCACACCCATTGACATGCTGGAATATGCAGCCAATTCTCAAACAGTCAATAATTAAACAATTCCAAAATCCTGGCCATTAATCCTACCCGAATGATATATTGGCATCAACGTCCGTTTTCCCGATCAGTTCCTGAGCTGAATATTTTAAACTGGCATTATGATTATACGGTGTACCTTCGGGCTCCCCTGGACGCTTGCCAATTATTCCCGTCGTGGGCAAATTAAAATCACCGTATTTTCCTGCTTTGGCAATGTAGTCTGTATGCTGTGTACTTTTAAAAAAGTTATACATCATTTCCAGCCTGCTCCTGGAATCTAATTTATAGCCAATCTTTGCGAAAGCATTCCAGTTTTTTAGATCGTTCATTCCGTATTCAGGAGACAATACTGTGCCATCCGCATCTCTGTATAGGCCTGTTTGCTCATATCTCCCGCTAACGACGTAATCCCAATGACCTTGACTACCATTAAAGAGTTGGCCAACACTATAACCTGCTGTCGGCCCTGGACGAACCAAAGAAAAGGTAATCCCCTACAAAATCAAACGACATGTTTCAGCAGCAGAGCCAAACATTTAAATTGATCCTTTATTTATTCTTTATCCGGCATTGTAAAAATTGACATTTCTGCAAAAACACTTATTCCGAATCAATTATGTAGAAACATTAGTATCAAACATCTTTCATCCAAGCGATAGGCGCATGACATCCTTATCGAAAACCTCGCAATAAAAGATAGATCAATAAAGCGAATCAATAGTTACAGCAACTCTTTTCTCATTGTCGAATCATAATTTTGCACAGCTCATCTGAGCACAAAAAATATCAAACATGAACATGGGATTATTAAAATACAACTATCTATATTATTTAAGTAAATGCAAGAAAAAATGAAAAAAAACTACATCGCCCCAGTATTAGACTACATTGAAGTGAAAATGGAAGAAGGTATCGCTGCCGGGTCAGGTGGTGATGGAAATTCAGGGGGAAACGGAAATCCAGGTGGAGGTGGAAGTGGTGGGAGCTCTGGCGATGGTGGTGGCTGGGGATCGGGATTATAGCTAAAAATCCGTTCCTGATATAAATTTCACACGAAGAGGTTGCATTGGAAGCAACCTCTTCCAGTTGGAAACTTTCGAATTAGTTTCTCATCGCATTTAAAATAGCAAAGGACCGCGGAAAAGACAGAACCTATTTTTTTAAGGATAAAATAGTCGTAGCGAGGTCACTTATGTGTTCAAAAGATGGTGTGTCAGATACCGCTCTAAGCTTTATCTCAAGAAGTGTCAACCTATTGTTTATACATGAACGTTGTTTTTCGATCGTATTTTTAAACCGCCTCATATTTTTCCTCAATGCGTGATATTTTTGAAGATTTTCGTATTTGCTGTCCATTTTTAGATCATCTAGTGCAGCATCTAGCATATCATCAGCTGCGCACAACGCAACAATAAACCATTTCAACCTGTCATCTTCCTGAGATTCGATATATCTTCTGTCCCCTGCAAAATGCTCAATTTCAATTTGCAACAGGCTAATTAAGTCGTCTGACTCATAGGCCGAATCAAGTTCCATAACAATCTCGTTTGTAGGGATTCCCATGTCCTCACCGAAATCTAACGAATCTAAGAAATGCTCCATAAGATTACTATATAATTGGGTCACTTCTATCGAAATAGCTTCTTGTTGTCCGACAATTCCGTTCTTCTTAAAATTATCACCAAAAGTCGTTTGATTGTAACATGCGCGATATTCGCTCATATTGTTTGGAATAACAAAATATGCGGGAACAGAATCATATAAGGCGAACTCGACATCACTAACTAAATTGAACTCTTCATCATCAAAGGAAAAAGGATCCCCAATGCAGCTATAATAAAAGGCTAAATCTTCGTTATCTGGACGCAGCAAACGAAATGATAATTTAAATGCACGCAATATCGACCTGTGAATTATATTTCGCTCTTTTTTATCAATCTCAAATTTATCCAAAGCCTCCTGAAGAATCGCTGCAATTTTGATATACAGCTTAGCGAGTTCTTTTTTTGCATCTCCCAATATTGCATCTGTACATTTTCTTACTTCCTTTGCTAAGGCGATCTCACGTTCCCAAACAGCCTTCTTTTTATCGACCAAGGCATAACAAGACCAAAACTTCTGTACTAATTTCTCGTTGCTCTTGCCTTGCAGATCCATTATTATCTCATGTTGCGCATAGGTCGGTAAAAAGTGTCTCTGTGTACCTACATTTTTTATAGATTCCAATATTTCCCCGCCGTTAGCTGCCGGAAATGATAAAGCATCGATCGTTTCGCCCAGATATAATAGCAGCAAGCAATCACAGAGATAACTAAAACGTGCAGTCGCCGGTGGTTTTTCCTCCAGCTCATTTAGA
Source organism: Sphingobacterium sp. (assembly GCA_031286695.1). Taxonomy (GTDB): domain Bacteria; phylum Bacteroidota; class Bacteroidia; order Sphingobacteriales; family Sphingobacteriaceae; genus Sphingobacterium. The sequence goes on from JAITTY010000020.1 coordinate 54,588, forward strand.
AATTCCAATAAAAAACTATCTACTCTTCCATCACGTCCAAGTTCAAATAAATAGTGTTCCCCTAAGGTTGACTGTTCAATAATGGCCTTGATAACCTCAATATGCTCCAAATGATAAAGTGCTTCGGGGCGAATGAAAAGATCGACCTGAACATGCTCTCCTTTAGATAGATAACGCTCGACTTTACGTTCGCATCTCCAGAAAAGAAAATTTTCCCTTTCTTCAAAATAGGGATCAGATAAGCCTTCAGGGAATCCTATCTTACCTTTGTACCCACAACGTATACTCAGACAGATCACCGGTTCAGATATCTCGGATTTAAACTCCGAAGGCTCCTTGATTTCGTACTTACGGAAAGAGAGCAACCGATCACTTCCGGTTGCACTCAGCGAATTATACTCCCATCCCGGGCCGATCCCTCCCCCCTTCGATAAAAATACGTTATCCTTCGAACAGGGTTCTTGACGCATGACATCCATATCAGAAAGCACTCTTTCCTTACTGCTATGTCCAAATTTTAAGGCAGGTTTTCCCATATTACTATTTTTGTGAATTGCAATAAAAGGTATTTCCATCCTCCACAATCCTTCGGCAAGATTTAATTAAGAGCTGCATAAAATGTGGCTCTTTAAATACAGAAACCGCATTGGACAACCATAAACTAAAAGAGCCAGTACCCTCTTAAAGACTAAAACGAAGTTACGGGATCAACTCATTCCTCTGATAGGACAAAAACAGCAAAGCGTTTTCAATATTATTTCATTCGTTTCGAGATTTATACGAAAGCTCTTTTATATGATATCAATAAGTCTCTTCGCTCAGTATAAAAAGAAAGGATGAAGGGCAGACACATTGATCTCGTATTAGAATAACGCAATTACGCTATATATTCGAGAGCTTTGATTTTCAAGATCAACAAGCCTGGAATGAAAAACTAATATATATTTACCTGTTTCCAATATAAGTGGACTGCTATTATCTATTCGCATCATTTTAGGGTTACAAGTATATTCTCAAAATCATAAATATAACTAAAATTAGTTATATTCAACTTCGGATGATGTCGATCGATCAAGTAAAATCCTTTTATGAAATACCAAAGTCACCCCTGCTTATCATCCTGCTATTTTTTCATATCGATATATAGATCCAACAAAAAATACCTGAAACCAGTGATAAGGCTTGTCAGCATATTCGTTTATTTTTGCAGGAAAGAACAGTGGAAAATGAGAAAATTAATTGGATGTTATATGATACTCCTGACACTTAGCCCTCTTTATTCGGCAGCACAGGAAAACGTAAGATTTGACGATAATTTCAACTTATGGAATATACAAAAAGGTCAGCATGCAACTGTTTTTGCCACCAAAGCCTATATTCGTGCTCAACCTAACCTTAATGCCCCCATTGTAGACTCCTTATCCTTAGGAAATATAGTTACTATCAATAGCTCCCCACTCAAAGGAAATACCATAAAAAATTTCTATGCCCCCTGGCATGAGATAAGTTATTCTGATGGCAACGCTAAAAAGACTGGGTTTATTTGGCTCGGGCTATTGGCATTGGGAAAGCAAACCGCTGCCGATGGCTCACAATATATCTATGGTTTCGAACGTTTTTTGAAAAGTACCAATGAGCAGGAACCGGATCGTTTCTCAACTGTTGTAAAACTACTGGATGCGAACGGGAATTTGCAGGCAGAAAAGTCATTTCCTTTCGCCTATTCGGAACAAACATTTTCCCAAAGCAAATTGCTGCCAGCAATGGGACTCCAAAATGTTAAACAGATCATTCGCATAGAATTTCTAGGAGAAGCTTGTGGAATTCCTTCCGAATACAACTATGTTGCCTGGACAGGACAGCAGCTTGTTAGTCTCCCAAGTCGATACTCCGTGAGTGATGCGGGGGTTTTCTATTATGATGAAAAGATTCTTTTCCCTTCGGAACATGGAAAAAATAACCAGATTATCTATAAATACATCGAAGAAGGAGAAGTTATCGACGATAATGCAGAATATCCAAATTTCAAGGTTACTAAAAAGAAAGAAGAATTCCAATGGAACGGTACTGGCTTTGAAAAGCTGCCAACGGCCAACTAGTACTTTCCATCAATTTTAACATATTGCACTATTAAAAAATAAGAATTGACAAATGGACGAGAAAAATATATATGATTTGTTCTATAGCGGGCAATTAGATCTATTTATCATTGAAGGGGAAAATCAACTGAAACAAAACGACCAAGACATTATGCTCTGGACGTATCTTGCCATCGCTTACCACGATCAGGTTTTTTATGAGGGCCACGAAGCTATTTTTGATATCATTCAAGAAAAAATGATCCCTTATTTTCAGAAAGCATTGACAATCGAACCTGAAAATGAAACGACCCTCTATCATATCCTAAATTATGTACTTGATAATCAAGCAACGTTAGCACAAATTGGTTATCCAAAACGACATATTACAGAAACGAATAAAGCTCAATTCATCGACTATGCGAAAAAACTAATCGCGTCGCCCAATATGAGCGGATATGGCTACAATTATCTAACTAACATCTATGAAGGGCTTCAAGATGATACTTCGATGCTACCGGCTTTAGAGGCTGGAATCAATTTCGTTAAAGAAGCCTTTAAACATGAGCGCGAAACATCGGATCATAATTTCTCCATCTTTTGGATAAAGAAAATATACCTGCTGGACCGTACCAAGCAGATCAATGAAACCAACGTGTCAAGTTTAATTGAAGCGGATTTCAAACACTTCATCAGCAGCAACGAAATGAATTATGTAGATCTTGCTGAAATTGCTTATGAAAACAAAGCGATCGACCTAGCTCTTCAGATTCTACTTAAGCTTATCAAAGGAGAAAACTCTGCTGTACATATTCACCAAGAGCTTGTCAAATGGCATGCAAGGTTTGAAGAGTTGATTGCTGAGGGCTATGAAAACCCTGAAGTTTTCTATTATCAGCTCATCATTGAGCGGAATTATTCAGAGGAAATCGGAATCCCACTTGATTATTACTATTTGCATGCACTTAAATTGATCGACGAATATCCGGGATCTTACGCTGGTTATCATTTTGCAGCTGCATATCTCTATGATGAGGGGCAATATGCTGCTGCAATTCCACATCTCCAAATGGTAGGCGAAAGGCAATGGAATGTCACATCGTGGCGACGTTTGGTCGAGTGTAGCCATAAAGCCAATGCTGTAGTTTATGATCAGATTCCCCTTTTCAGGGATCTTCCACGGGAATGCTATAATGAAGCTGTTATCCTCTCCGATTTTGTTCATTCTTTGGACAATTTGACGGCTGCTGACCAATCGGCATTGCAAACGCTTGCCCTCGGGCTCTACCGCCAGGCTTATGCTGCATTTAACGATTACTTTGAAGAAGATAAATACGAAAGTGACTATTTTGGTGGCAGCCACAACAGGGCCATGAATTGCAATAATTTAGCATTAGCGTATAAAGAAGCCGGCGACTTGGAATCCTGCTACACGATTGCTACTGAAGGATTAAACTATTCGAACTTTGAAGAGCTTCACTTCACCCGGGCCGATGCCATGTCAGCATTGGAAGACTATGTGCGGCTGGAGGATGTACTGCAACAGTACTTTGATGCCTATCAAATTTCATTAGAAGCCACCCTTGAACAGTCAGAATTTGCCGTCGAAGAAGATCAGGAAGATGAAAATACCGAACCAGTTATCTTTCCTCCCTGCTACCGTATGCTTATGCATCAAATCGATGTCGAATATCACCTAGAACGCTCAGTGGATATTCAATCCAGAGCTCAGCAATTGCTGGAGTTTGTCTATCGATTCTATATTAATAATCCCAATTTGGATGATTACCATTATCGCGATTTCGAAGCCACCAAGAATGCTATTGAGGGTATAATCTATCACATGATCGAACAGGATAACTTGGAGCAGCGTATCTCCTATTACCAAGACATGGCACAGAAATATCCACATGAAGCACAGCCTCAATATGTGCTGATGCAACTGCACAATGAGCAAAGCAACTATAAAGCCATGAACGCCGCTGCTCAAAAATACCTTAAAAATAAAAGGGAATTTATCATAGATAGTTTCGACAAAGCGAAGACACTCTACTTAATCATCAAAAGCCATTATTATATGAAGGAATTTGATGCGGGTATAGAAACCTTCCAAACCTATGACAATTGGGTCCAGTCTATTATGGAACCCAATGATTACGTGCTTTGGTTAAAATTCGGGATTGAACTTTTGGCTGAAAACGGCGCTATCCACGAACTAAATAAATATACCAACGTTTTTAATAGCATTTACTCACAATATGACTGGGGTTATGACGACGATGTCGAATCGGTCAGGTTAGCAGAAGCTCTTGCTAACTACAAAAATGCAAATCTAAAAAAAGCACACAGCCTGCTGGATGAAGTCCTTGCCTACTCGGATCACTCGCCCTTGGCTGACGAATACAAACGGACATGGAAAAAACCAGGCTTCTTTTCTGGATTTAAATTTTAACAGTTCCATTGCTTTCAAACCAATAAAATCCCCCATACTTCGTTCCCTATTAGCTGGCTTTTTCAAGAACCAGCTAATAGGGAACAAATAAAAAGCGATGGATACGTAAAAAAAATAAATAGAAAGCAGATAATTCGCAAAAAAGCTATCTTTGGATAGATATGGCGATTCAGCGATTTATATTGATCCTTTTAACCTTCGGCTTTTTAATGAGTACGTCTGCCGCTTTCGCTTGCCATAAGAAGGATAACGCTGCATCTGACGCCGGGCATAAAACAGCTGCTCACACAAAAGAACTTTGCTGCGCGAAATCTAAATCCGCTAAAAAAGCCATCTGCAAACACCATAAACGAGGTAAAAATTGTAATTGCCAATGTGCTTATGGTTGCACTATTTTGGCGATTTACAATCCGCCTGAGCCAAGCCCTAAAATTTGTGCCATTGCAATCAAAAAAAACTATAAATCAATAGTGCCCGTATTTGTTTCAGGTGGATATTACTGTCCCTGGGTACCGCCCAAAATAAGCTGATTGAATACCCATCATTTTTGATTACTTATTTTTATTTATTCTTTCATTTCAATACTATGAAAATCCATCATTATATCATAACAGGGGTACTTGTGCTCTCCTCTTTAACAAACCGTGCACAAGCCATCAACACGACGAACAGCAATGTCAAGATCGCAGGGAACTGCGGTATGTGCAAAAAAACAATAGAAAATGCGGGAACCTCAGCTCATGCTAAAGTAGACTGGAACGAAGACAATCAGACAGCGACGATATCCTATGATAGCAAGAAAACTTCCTTGGATGCAGTACTGAAAAATATTGCTGGAGCAGGCTATGACAATGAAAAATATTTGGCCTCCGAAGAAGCTTACACAAAACTCCATGCTTGTTGCCAATACGAAAGGAATTTAGTTCCTTCTGCTTCAGATGCTGCTAAGGACGCAGAAAGCCCATTAGCAGTTTCAACTGATAACAACAGCAATCGAACCAACTTTCAGCAAATCTATGACCAATACTTTCTGCTTAAAGATGCACTTGTTACTGCTGACAGCAAACAAGCAGCAGGCTTAGCAAATCATCTTTCCGATGCAATCAGCAAAGTAAAAGTCACTAATTTAACGGAAGTGGAACAAAACATCTGGAAAACAAAAATGACATCGCTTAAAGCTGCTGCAAAGAATCTGCAAGACGCAAAGGACCTCCATAAACAGCGAGAAGCCTTCGCTGTGCTGTCTGAAGACATCTATAGTTTGTCCAAAAGCTCCAAGCCTTCTTTTTCCGTTTATTATCAAAAGTGCCCAATGTTCAATAAAGGTAAAGGTGGCACTTGGTTAAGTCGTGATAAAGAGATCAAAAATCCTTATTATGGTATGCAGATGCTGACATGTGGCAGTACTGTTCAGACACTTTAACGGATATTTCCACTTAATTTCATCTGATAAAGGTTTATCTAGCAAGAAGATAAACCTTTTTTTTATAATTGCGACTGCAATAATCAACTTTTTTAAACCAAAATGGTATATTTAGTATCAACAGGAATAGATTGGCTCAGATGACAAGATGAGTTTATTATAAAAGCAAGATTCAATTCATGGAAAAAGTGATTATTACAGGCGGTGCTGGAGCCATAGGTCTTCATTTGACAAAACTATTGGTTGCGAATTTCTATGAAGTTATTATTTTTACCAGAAATCCCAAATCCTACCCCACACAACCCAATGTCCGTTACATACATTGGGATCCCAGCAAACAAATAATTGATACGAAATCAATTCAAGAAGCCGATTATATCATCAATCTGGCGGGTGCCAACCTGAACGCCAAACGCTGGACAAAGTCCTATCAACAGGAAATTATCACCAGCCGGGTAGAAAGCGGACAGCTACTCTACCAAAGCCTAAAGCAAATACCAAATCAGGTAAAAGCAGTCATATCGGCCTCCGCCATAGGATGGTATGGAACAGACGATCAATACCAAAAAAAACCTTTTGAAGAAGGGGATCCACAAGGCGGAAATTTTCTATCCTGGGTATGCAACCTCTGGGAAGGAAGTGTAAAACCTATCGAAACATTGGGAAAAAGACTCATTGTCTTCCGTTTTGGGGTAGTTATCAGCAAAGATCAAGGCCTACTCAAAGAAATCAGCCGCTTCCTACCCTTTCGTTCAATCCCGATATTAGGCTCTGGTAAACAGATACTCAGTTGGATCCATATGGATGATCTCTGTCGGATGCTGCTTTTTGGCATACAAAATGATACCTTAGCCGGGATTTATAATGCCTGTTCATCCGAACCGCTTCCCCTCACGGAGTTTGTAAAAAGAATAGCCAAACGTAAATACGGTCCATTCTATATTCCCCTACCCATCCCGGCATTTTTGATTAAATTTATGCTTGGAAAAAAAGGGCAAGAAATGGTGCTCAATGGCACTTGGGTAAGCAACAAAAAGATAGTACATGAAAAATTCCCTTTTAAATATCCCCTTTTGGACAATAATTGTATAGATAATTTACATATTGATTAATTGTTAATTCCCGTTAATTTCCGCCCTTTTTGGGACAAAATCCGTATATTTGCGGCTTATGAAGATTTTTAGATATGGCGCAAAGGGCTCCGAAAAAGCGGGAGTCATTTTAAACGAAAAGAAATACGATGTTTCAGAAGGAAATTTTCAATATAACCGCGATTTCTTTGCGGATATTGCAAATTTAGAAAAACTTCAAGCATATATAATTGAAAAAGGCGACACGCTTAAAGAGATAGCTGACGACGAGCGTATCGGTACGCCATTGGAAGCCCCTTCCAAAATCCTTTGTGTAGGGCTTAATTTCGATGATCACGTCAAAGAAACCAAATTGCAACAAGCTTCAGAGCCTATTGTCTTTATGAAATCTGTATCTGCGTTCAATGGCCCTTTTGATGGAATCACCCTTCCGAAGTTCTCTGTAAAATCTGATTGGGAAACCGAATTTGCCATTGTAATTGGAAAAAAAGCTTCTTATGTTACTGAAGAAGAAGCTTTGGACCATGTGTTTGGCTATGTGCTACACAATGACGTTACAGAGCGTGAATTTCAGATCGAGCGTGGCGGAACCTGGGACAAAGGTAAAGGATGCGACACTTTCGCTCCTATTGGTCCGTTTATAGCAACCAAGGATGAAATCACAGATATTGATAATTTGAAAATATGGCTTAAACTCAATGGTGAAATCATGCAAGATGGTAATACAAGTGATTTTATCTATCGTGTGCCCAAATTGATTTCTTATTTAAGTCACTTTATGAGCTTACTTCCAGGCGACATCATTTCTACAGGATCACCTGCAGGATCTGGCATGGGCAAATCCCCACAAAGATTCCTGAAAGATGGCGATGTCATCGAATATGGCATCGATGGACTTGGATCTGCAAAACAAGTGATTTCAGCTTATCAAGCGTTATAAAAAACATATATCTGGGTTCTTTCATTCTTTTCAGTCTGAAAGAACCCACTTTCTATCACTTACAGACAAAGAACATCTACACTGCCTCTGCCGCCATACGTTAATTTAATTTATTTTATCCCCGGCATTTGTGTACATTTATAGCAACATCATCCATTTGTCTAAATATAGCTAAATCCCCATAGGGTCAATGATTCAACTAAACAACATATCCAAATCTTTTGAGGTAAAAGCCGTACGCATCGATGCTTTAAAAGACATCTCACTGTCTATTGCAAAAGGTGAAATTTTTGGTGTAATAGGGGCTTCCGGAGCCGGAAAAAGTACTTTGATCCGTTGCGTCAACCTTTTGGAAAGACCAGACAGTGGTCAAGTAATTATAGAAAATGATGACTTGATGTCACTGTCTTCCAGTGGTCTTATGTTGAAAAGAAGAAAAATTGGTATGATTTTCCAACACTTCAATTTACTATCATCACGAACAGTCTATGGGAACATATCCTTCCCGCTTGAACTTGAAGGTAAATCGAAAGAATTTATCAGCCGAAAAGTGTTGGAACTATTGCATTTGGTCGGGTTGGAAGACAAAGCCGACGTGTACCCCGCAAATCTCTCCGGAGGCCAAAAACAACGTGTTGCCATCGCGCGTGCATTAGCCAATGACCCTTACATTCTACTTTGCGATGAGGCCACAAGTGCCTTAGACCCAGCAACGACAAAATCCATACTCAAACTGCTAAAAAAAATCAATAAGCAGCTTGACCTTACGATATTGTTGATTACTCACGAGATGGATGTTATAAAAAGTATTTGCGATCAGGTTGCCGTATTGGACCATGGAAAATTGATCGAAGCTGGCCCAGTAGAAACAATATTCGCCAATCCACAGGAAGCAACAACCAAAAACTTTATTCAATCTTCACTTGAAGTAGACATTCCACTAAGTTTGCAGGAACGCTTGAAAAGCGATGGAAACCCACTCGTAGAAATCTATCTAACTTCAAATGAGGAATCTATCTCATTTATACAGCATTTGGAACAACAATATCAAGTCAAGACAAACATCATTACCGCTCAAATAGATTATATTGGCGAAATGAAATTTGGTGTTATATTGGCCGAACTATCGGGTGAAAAAGAAAATGTAACGCATAGTCTATCGTTCTTAAAAGAAAAGCATTCACAAACTAAAATATTAGGCTATGTCTGATCAGGTATTTAATCTTCTGCTATCAGGGACATTAGAAACCCTGACCATGACGTTCCTGTCCGGTTTCTTTGGTTTTGTACTAGGTCTCCCACTTGGAATATACCTGTTCTTAACCCGAAAACATCAACTACTGGAAAACAAAGGCATGCACCAACTTGTTTCCTTGATAGTTAATGTCTTTAGGTCTATCCCATTTATTATACTCATTGTATGGATGATTCCGTTTACGCGTAATATTGTGGGAACATCAATAGGCATGTCCGCAGCATTGGTTCCTTTGAGTATAGGTGCGGCCCCGTTTATTGCAAGGCTAGTAGAAAATAGTCTTTTGGAAATTCCAAATGGCCTAATCGAAGCCTCAAGAGCAATGGGCGCAAATGCCCAACAGGTGATTTTCAAAGTATTACTTCCTGAGGCGCTCCCCTCGCTAGTAAACAATGCTACAATTACACTGATCACACTTGTTGGTTACTCTGCAATGGGTGGTGCCGTAGGTGCTGGTGGATTGGGACAGATTGGTTATCAGTATGGTTATGTAGGATATGACACTTTTATCATGAATTCTGTTCTAATTTTATTAATTTTAATCGTATTCCTGTTACAATATACGGGAGATTACATCTCAAAAAAAGTAAACCATCGTTAACATAAATTATATCATATGAAAAAATTGAACTATGCATTTGCAATCTTAGCTTTCAGTCTCGTATCGATTGTAGCATGCAATAACAGGGAAAAGAAAGAGAATATCCTTAAAGTCGGTGTTGTGACTGGCCCCGAAAAGGAGCTAGCAGAAACGGCTAAGAAAGTTGCAAAAGAAAAGTTCAATCTCGATGTGGAGTTAGTGGCCTTCAACGACTACGTTGTGCCTAATGAAGCCTTAAATCAAGGTGATATCGACGTAAACGTATTCCAGCATCAGCCCTATCTACAAGAACAATCCAAACAACGCGGTTTCACCAAACTAACCATCGTCGGAAACACATTTGTATTTCCTATCGTTGCTTATTCAAAGAAAATCAAAACTATCACCGAATTACAGCCCGGAGCCACTATTGCCATCCCAAATGATCCTACCAATGGCGGGCGCTCACTTTTGCTTCTCCAACGCGAGGGAATTATCGGCCTAAAAGAAAATGTAGGTATCCAGCCTAAAGTAACAGATATTGTCAGCAATCCTAAACAGGTCAAAATCATTGAGATGGAAGCACCACAGTTACCCCGTGTCTTGGATGATCCCCAAGTTACAATTGCTATCATCAATAACAGTTTCGCGTCTCAAGCTGGATTGGATCCAGAAAAACAAGGTTTATTCACAGAGGATAAAGAATCTCCCTATGTCAATCTAATCGTTGCCCGCTCAGATAATAAAAACGATGAGAAAGTCCAACAGTTTATTCAAGCATATCAATCACCAGAAGTAGAAGCGACCGCAAAGAAGGTCTTCAAAAATGGTGCAATTAAAGGCTGGTAAAATTTAGCATATGCAAGTGATAGAATCAGGTCAATTATGCCCTTGTGGCTCCGGTAATACCTATAGCGAATGCTGCCAGCAAATACATCTTTCCCATACCAATGCGACCACAGCGGAGGCGTTAATGCGCGCACGCTATAGCGCCTTTGTGGCACAACAGATCGATTTCCTATACGATACGTTTCATCCCTCAACACGACGGTTCCAAAATAAACAGGCAATCGGACAATGGGCGCGGGAGAATAAATGGATGCAACTCTCGATCCTGAAATCTACATTCCACACAGTCGAGTTTGAAGCACATTATCTGGACCCGAAGATGGAAGTTCAAATTCACCATGAAAAGTCTACTTTCAAAAAACAAGGTAATTTATGGTACTACGTTGACGGACGTTGATATAAAATATTTTACTTGCAAGCTATTGTAAAGGATATCAGGCCGTCAACAACAGCTTGCAAGCATCTTTTTATTTTATAAAAGAAAATATAGCATCAACAAAGGCTTTATTTTGCTCGTAATACAAGACATGCCCACCTTCGATGAGCACAGTCCTTTGGTGCGGAAATTGAAACTTTCGGTAGTGATCCACCCCAATAGCATAATCCTTTTTACCCGCAATGACCAAAACTGGCACTTTAATATCTTTTGTTTCTGGCCTAAAATCTTCGCAATAGATTTTATAATCCCATACATGTTTCCCAAAATCATAAGTTCGATCAGGACTCTCATCGATATGATCTAGTTTATCTACCGTTTTCTTATCGTCAGAGAGCATTTTATAGCTCAAATCCTTCGCTGAAAGTGCTCGCCTTGCTAACGAAAAAGTGGACAAGATTGAATCCTTGGCTACAACCTTGAAGTTACTATGGATTAATTGGTTAACATGCCCTATCTGGTCTTCCAATGAACTATTAAGATCCAAAGTCGAATTTGCCAAAATTAAACCAAACAAATGTTCTGGATATTTTTTTGCATAATTTACAGCGATTACCCCACCAAAGGAATGCGCCAATAGATAGATTCTTTCAACCCCTTGGGCGTGACGAATAGCTTCAATGTCTTCAACCATGCGATCTAACGAATAATTTCCACTAGTCGATACTTCAGATCTTCCACAACCTCGCTGGTCCAAATACACCATCCTTAGCCGCTTTTCAAGACCACGCCCCCCCATCTCCTCAAAGGACTTGCTCCACGCGCCTGGACCACCATGAACGAAAATACAAACCGGTCCATTTCCGGCAGACTTCGCAAAAAGTTTGACTCCATCCTGGGTTTCAATATAAGCGGATGAATCACGATCGACAGCAGTCGTCTTTGTTTGAGCAAATGCCATATTGATCGTAATCATTACACAAAAAAAATAAAATATAGATCGTCTCATTTCCCTGTACGGATTTGGTTTAAAGTTCTATTTGGTTTAAAGAACGGTATTTACAGCGCTAAATATAATAAATAGGCGTAGCAAAATCATCAACATGAGCTAAAGACAATAAAAAAGCAGTCTCAACGGGATGTCAAGACTGCTTTTTTCAACGAATATTCGTTAGTTATTTCTATTAGATCGTCTCTTCAGTATCTTCACGGTAAGGAGCTTCTTCATCAAATTCTCCTTCCCATTTAGCAACAACAACGGTTGCCAAACAATTTCCGATTACATTGACAGAGGTACGCGCCATATCCATGAGTTCATCGATACCTAAAATTGCAGCAATGACAAATGTTGGTAAGCCAAACTGATCCGCTGTCGCAATCAAAATAATTAATGAAGCCCTTGGTACAGCAGCAACACCTTTGGAGGTGATCATCAACGTAAATGCAATCATTAATTGATGTCCGAACGACAAATGGATACCAGCCGCCTGAGCGACAAAGATCGCAGCCAACGATAGATAAAGTGAAGTACCATCCAAGTTAAAACTATATCCTGTCGGAATTACAAAAGAAACAATCTTACGTGGCACACCAAATTTCTCCATCGCGCTCATTGCTTTCGGTAATGCCGCATCCGAACTTGTAGTGGCAAATGCAATCGAAACAGGTTCCTTAATTGCATTAATAAAACGTTTCACAGGTATTTTTAGATAAAGTGCTACCGGAAGAAGAACCAGACATAAAAAGCACACTAAAGCGAAATACAGCGTCGCTAAAAGCATGAAAAGATTCTTTAAGATATCGACACCAAGATGTCCCACCGTGTAGGCCATGGCAGCACCAACTCCAATAGGTGCAAAGTACATAATCATGTTCGTAAACTTAAACATCGTTTCAGACATACTCTCGGTAAAATCAACCAAGGGTTTACGCTTTTTCTCATCGACCATTGCCAATCCAATCCCAAACAAAATTGAAAATACAACAATCTGTAAAACTTGATTATCCGCTACAGATTTGACAATATTTTCAGGAAACAAGTCCCTAATAAAAGAAGTAAACTTATATACAGGATGCACATGGTCCGGAAGCGTTTTAAGGATATGCTCATCCATGCTTTCTTTCGGTACAGGAAGTTCTTCATGTGGCATATGTGCAACATCAACGCCCACTCCTGCCCGAGTCAGGTTTATCGCACCTAAACCAATAAAAATAGCACAAGTCGTTGCACAGAAGAAATACAGCATCGATTTCCACGCCATGCGCCCTACCTGTTTCAAATCAGAATGCCCTGCAATTCCATAAACAAGTGTAGCAAAGAGAATCGGTCCGACAATAGTCTTGACCAATTTGATAAAACCTTTACTTAAAGGTTGCAGGGAAATTGCCAGATTTGGAAAATCCAAGCCAACAAATATCCCCATAATCATACAGGTCAAAATCCAGGTGGTCAAATTTTTCTTGAAGAGCGCATTTACAACCAAAACGGTAGCAACTATCCAACGGACAGCCATTAGAAATTCATGCGAAAAGCCTACAACATCAAATTCGTATAATACAGCAATGATACAAGCTAATGTAACTGTGATTAGGGTAATCAACCCTATTTTGGTTTTTAACATTTAAAAGATTTTAATGGTCAAAAGAACAAAAATAAAAAAATCCTATGCTTTTGCAAATATTATTATTCCAAACAGCTAAGTTTCGCAACAAAATATCGATTTCGTCAAAATAGAAAGACACAAAAAAGGCAGGAAAATTTCTTCTCCTGCCTTATATTTTAACGGAACACTAAATTTATTCCGCGTGTAACCAAGCTTTTTTCGCTAATAGCTCATCGTTAGATTCGCGCACATCTTCGTCATCCACACAACAATCAACAGGGCAAACCGCCGCACATTGAGGCTCATCGTGGAAACCTACACATTCTGTACATTTATCTGAAACAATATAATAGACTTCATTTGAGATTGCTTCCTGAGACTCGTTGGCATCTAAGGTAACACCCTCGCCAAAATCAATAATCCCATCTAAAGCCGTCCCATCTGAGAATTTCCAAGTTACACCAGCATCGTATATTGCATTATTTGGGCATTCCGGTTCGCAAGCACCACAGTTAATGCATTCGTCTGTAATTTTAATCGCCATTTATAACCTCACAATTATGATAAATAAACTATTTTTGCATTATCAATATGAAACAAAGTCTGATTGAACAATAAGGCTAGTTGATTCACGTTGATTAATGTTAACAGCACAAATATAATACAAATTTGTGTATTCATCTTTTAAAATTTTAATATTTTGACAAAGCAACAACGAATAAATGCATTTGTAAAATTAGGCGAGCAGCTCCAACAGCGACCTGAAGATTTGATTCAAATCATTCAATTCGCCCAACATAAAAACCCCTGGTACACCCCACAAAATGTTGAACGCGCCATTCATGCGATTGCTGCCAATTTGACAACAGAAAAGCTAACCCAATGGTTGACGCCTTATCCAGATCTTAGTTCAACGAAAACAGTAGGATTGATTCTTGCCGGCAATATTCCGTTGGTAGGATTCCATGATATTCTCTGTGTGTTGATTAGCGGCTTTAAAGCCAAAATCAAAATTTCATCAGACGATGCTGGACTGACAACTTATGTCCTCAATCTGCTCAAGCAAATCGAGCCGTCCTTTCTTGATGCTTTTGAAATTGTGGACAAGCTAAAAGATTTCGATTTGGTCATTGCAACGGGCTCCAATAATACCTCCCGCTATTTTGATTACTATTTTGGTGCTAAGCCTCATATTATTCGTCGCAACAGAAATAGTATTGCTGTCATTGGTGGACAAGAATCTCCAGAGCAATTTGAAGCCCTTGGGCATGACATCTTTGATTATTTTGGACTAGGCTGTCGCTCTGTATCAAAGCTATTTATTCCAAAAGATTACCCAATAGCACACTTCTTCGAAGGTATCGCTACTTTTAACAACGTGACAGAGCATTTTAAATATAATAACAATTACGACTACAACAAATCCATCTATCTGATCAACGGCGACAAGCATTTTGATAATGGATTTTTATTGCTCAAAGAAGATGAGCGCACAGCTTCTCCCCTTGCTGTGGTTTACTACGAAACATACGAAACAATCGCTGAAGTTGAAAATAAGCTCAAACTAACGAAAGAAAATATCCAATGTATTGTATCAGAAGTAACATTAAATGTGCCGTCGCCGGTATTTCATTTTGGAGAAAGCCAATGCCCTGCTTTAGATGATTTTGCTGATGGCGTGAATACACTGGATTTTTTATTCGCACAGCAATAAGCTTCCTTTAAATTCATAGTAAATAAATTGCATTAAAAATACTAACTTTGAAATCATGTATATCATTAAAGTAAAAGGCGTCGCCAAAATCCCTGATTATGTTCAATTAAGAGATGATGCCTTCACCTTGCTGGCATATTTTAGAGTCGACCGCCCAGATAAATCACTTGATAAGATTGGATTAGGAGAAAAGGCAGAATATATCATGCAACTGGTTAAAGAAATGCCTTTTGGACAAATTAAAAAATTAGAATTTTAGCTTCCATGATTGAAAATAAAGTCATTACATTAAAAAACGTTGATATCTTCCAACAAAAACATCTGGTATTGTCCAATGTTAATTTAAACATTGGTAAAGGAGAATTTATTTATCTCATCGGCCAGTCCGGCAGTGGAAAAAGTAGTTTGCTAAAAATCATTTACGGTGATTTATACATCGGCAATGGTGAGGGTATGATTGCGGGCTTTGATCTTAAAAAGCTGCACGAAAATGATGTTCCCTACTTGCGTAGAAAATTGGGGATTGTATTTCAGGACTTTCATCTTTTATCAGACAGAAGCATCGAGAAAAACCTCGAATTTGCACTGAAAGCAACAGGCTGGAAAGATAAGAAAATGATCGATAGCCGTATATTAGATGTATTGGAAAAAGTTGGGCTTCGTTCCAAACTTAAGAAAATGCCGCATGAACTTTCTGGCGGTGAGCAACAACGTATTGTAATTGCGCGCGCATTACTAAATAACCCTGAAATTATTCTGGCAGATGAACCTACCGGTAACTTAGATCCTGCTACATCAGAAGAAATCGTCTTATTATTACGTGACATTGCCAATTCCGGAACAGCTATTTTAATGGCAACACACGATTATACCATTATCCGTAATATGCCATCCCGCATCATCAAAACCGCTGATGGAATATTACAGGACAATGTCAGTATCTAGACGGAAAACTGACATATAAAACTGAGATTCCGACAAATTGTTAGGCTTTTTTAATAAAATCTGACAAGCTGTCGGAATTTTATTGTTTGGCAAAAACTTTGACAAACGAAGCATAGAGTAAATTTTTGAATCTAATTTTAGCATTGAAGATATGAATGAGCAAGATAATTATTACGATGAAGGTCAAGATCCAGTAGAAACAAATTCTTCTGAACAACAAGAACAGCCTGCTGATAATATAGCAGAAGAACTGTCTACTGAAGAGAAATTGGCTGCAGAATTGGCAGAGGCAAAGGATAAATACATTCGTCTTTCGGCTGAATTTGACAATTATAGAAAACGTACAAGCAAAGAACGTGTTGAATTGATTCAATCAGCGGGAAAAGATGTCATCAGTAAGCTATTACCTACACTAGATGATTTCGATAGAGCATTAACAGCCATGGAAACTGCTACGGATGTTGAATCTGTAAAAACAGGGATGGATATTGTTAACAACAAATTCAGACAAACATTGTCGCAATTGGGCTTAAAGGAAATGGAAGTTAAAGGCCAAGAATTTGATCCTGAGTTACAAGAAGCTATTACAGCAATTCCTGCACCAACTGCAGAATTAAAAAATAAGGTAGTGGACGTAATCGAAAAAGGATACTACTTAGGTGACAAAGTTATCCGTCACGCAAAGGTGGTTATAGGTCAATAATATTAAGACGATGTCAAAAAGAGATTATTACGATATACTTGGTGTTTCGCGTTCAGCGGACGAGAAGGAGATTAAATCAGCGTATCGCAAATTAGCGATAAAGTATCACCCGGATAAAAATCCTGGTGATCATGAAGCTGAAGAACAATTTAAGGAAGCTGCTGAGGCATACGATATCTTGAGCAATCCACAAAAACGTCAGCGTTATGACCAATTTGGCCATGCCGGTAATTCTGCTAGCGGTGGTTACGGCGGCGGTGGTGGTATGAATATGGAAGACATATTCAGCCAATTTGGTGATATCTTTGGTGGAGGACATCCATTTGAAAGTTTCTTTGGCGGTGGCGGTGGCCAGCGTGGCGGCCGTCGTGTAGCCCGCGGAAGCAACTTACGCATAAAAGTTAAATTAACACTGGAAGAAATTGCCAAAGGCGTTGAGAAAAAGGTAAAGGTCAACAAACAAGTTGTCTGTCATAGTTGTGACGGATCTGGTGCTAAAGATAAATCTTCCTTCCATACCTGTAAAACCTGTGGTGGATCCGGATCTGTTAGAAGAGTAACGAATACCATCTTAGGACAAATGCAAACAACAAGCACTTGCCCTACTTGTAATGGTGAAGGCGTTGAAATCACGGCAAAATGTACAACTTGTAGAGGTGAAGGACTTGAACGCGGTGAGGAAACAATCGCGATCAATATTCCTGCAGGGGTAAGTGAAGGTATGCAACTTTCCATGAGTGGAAAAGGAAACGCTGCTCCACGTGGTGGTGTTCCTGGAGATTTAATTATCCTGATCGAAGAAGTGCCACACGAAAGTCTAAAACGTGACGGACTAAATGTAATCTATGATCTATACATTAACTTCGTAGATGCTACCTTAGGCACTAGCGTGGAAGTCCCTACAATAGATGGGAAAGCGAAGATCAAAATTGAGCCTGGTACACAAGGTGGTAAAATTTTACGATTAAAAGGAAAAGGTATCCCTGAAGTCAACTCTTATCACAAAGGGGACCAACTTGTATACGTTAATATCTGGACACCAAAAGTTGTGTCCAATGAAGAAAAAGAATTATTGAACAAACTCAAAGAATCACCAAACTTTAAACCTCAACCAGGTAAAAGTGAAAAATCATTCTTCGAGCGAATCAAAGAATATTTCGATTAAATAGATTCTTCCAGATACAAAAAAAGCCATTTGTCTTTCATTGACAAATGGCTTTTTTTTGTCTTCTTACTTAAAATTGACAATTAAAAACAAAAAGTCAGGTCAATATCATTATCGTTAAATAGAATCTGTAAAAATAAAAATATACTAAATTTTAATCTATTGAACCACTATTATTTACGATTATAACAAAACATCTAGACAATCTAGTGACAAAAAATTAAAATAAGATTTCGACATTTGACTAACAAATTTAAAAAGTCAGAAAGTAATTACTGGCACATTAAAACAAACTATTAAATAAAAAGACATGAAAAAAGTTTTACTAACATTAACTGCCATTGCAGGATTAACAATAGCAGCTAACGCTCAAACTGAACAAGGAAAAATTATGGTTGGTGGTCAAGTTGGCTTCCAAACTTCTAAAGTTAAAGACACAGACTTCAAAAATAACTCATTCTCCATTAACCCAACAGTTGGTTACTTTGTAAGTGACAACTTAGCAATTGGTACAGGCATTGGTTACAACTGGAGCAAAGATGAGAGTGTTATGGACTTAAGCACAAAAAGAGATGCATTCCAAGTTTCTCCATTCGTAAGAAAATACTCTGCTAATGGTCCATTAAGATTTTTTGCACAACTATCTGTACCAATGTCTTGGGGAAAAACTACAATTGAAACAAATAATGCTAAAACGGAATCAAAATTCGAAAACTATGGTGTTGAATTGGCTCCAGGTTTAGCTTACTTCCCGACAAGCAAAATCGGCATCGAATTAAAAGTTAGAGGTCTATACTACAACTACAATAACAACAAAACAGCTGATAGATCAACAAATACATTTGGCCTAGACGCTAACTCTTTAGCACCAACTTTAGGTGTACAATTCCACTTCTAGTCGATAAGGAGTTTAACAATAGAAAAGGCTATAATTACTTATAGCCTTTTTTTATTTCCTCGAGTATCAAAGATATCGTTTAACAATCCGGAGTTTATGTGAATAACGATTCAGTTCAGCATTAAAAATACCTTCCGTATCCATCCGGTCAACACGGACTTTCGCAGAGGCGTGGATAATCATATCGCGATCCAACATAATCCCGACATGTGTAATCCGTCCTTCGACATTGTCAAAAAAAGCCAAATCCCCTACCTTTATTTCTGAAATAAAATCCACAGTCTGCCCCATCTCTGCCTGCTGATAAGCGTCGCGCGGCAAGGAAAGATCAAAGCAACTATAAATCAACTGGGAAAAACCCGAACAATCAATCCCCCATTGCGAACGTCCGCCCCATAAATAAGGTGTGTTCTTATAACTCAATGCCAATTGCGCCACCTGGGATTGGAACTGATTTTTGGAAAAAGGATTGATATCACCTTGATAAGTTAGTTTTAATGAAGGAAAATTCACTGTATTTTCCCCTGTCAAATAAAGTTTCGTACCATGACAGAGCTGAAATTGTCCTGCATCACTAAGAAGAACTCCCCCCGCCCTTCCAACTATACTTGGTTTTCCAGTCAGATAATGTTGCATATCCAAACCATCTAATTTTTGAAACTGCCCATTTTGAATCCAGCCCAAATAGTCCGTTTCCAGCAGACGTATTGATGTCCAATCGGCCTCTTCATCAAGAATCTCAAAAAGTTCCCCAAACAATACCTGGGAAACCATTTCACTACGGTGTGCCTGTTCTAAACGTAACGGAACGAGAGCTAATGTACAAATACCATATTTCATGTGCTAAACAAAACAAAATCGTCGAAAACGTGATTATATATTATATGACGAAGATAAATTAATTATAGTAGATATGGAGAATACAAATTCAAAATTCAAAAGAATACTCGTCGCTGTGGATGACGAACCATGCTCAGAAAAAGCGATACAGTATGCAAAAGAAATGGCTCAGATATTTGGAGCTTCTGTAGCCCTTGTCACGGTTATTCCTCCTACTTCACCCGCCAGCTTTGGCGCGGACCCCTTATTAGGCCAGCAACCCATCATCGTACCAGAAGTATCGGAAATGGAACAGGATAATGCGCAAAAATATCTTGAGAAAATAAGTCGCGAATTTACTGGTTCAGGCGAAGTATATCTCTTTAACCGGATCGGATCCATTAAAGAAGAAATTCTTGCGGCATCGCATGAGTGGTCCGCGGATCTGATTATAATGGGAACCAATGGCCGGACTGGTTTTGACCATTTCATTTCGGGCTCTGTATCTGAATCTGTCATTCGCAAATCTACCTGTCCAGTACTCGTTGTACCCAGTAAATGTGACTGATATCGATCTGTTTATTACAAGTCAAGTTATATGTCACGAATAAAGCTAGCCTTCGTTTCAAAACATAATTCTATATGGTAATAAATCAAAAAATTCTTTGATCTAGTAGAAAAATAGATCACAAACATAACAAAACTATCCATATTCATGCAAAAGGCTATTTTTTCTAATGAAAAAATAGCCTTTTGCTTTTTATAATATATAGAAGTTACTTTTTAATCAATCGCGCCACAAACATACTGTCCGCTTTCTCTTCATAACCTTTCAAATAGTCCATGCGTTCTATTTCAAAACCAAAATTATCTACAATGTAATTGACAACATCTTCATTTTCCGCTTTAAAAATAGAGCAGGTTATATAAATCAAAGGCTTGCCCACTTTGACATGCCCTACCACATTACTTGCTATATTTTTTTGTAGCACATTGAATTCGGCGATCTTAGCACCTCGAAACTGTCGAACCATTTCTGGTGTACGCCCCCAAGTTCCCGATCCGGTACAAGGTGCATCCAATAGGACACCGTCAAATCGTTCACTTCCAAGAAGCTGAAAAGTATCTTTTGTAAGATCGAGAATCTTTTTTCGGTAGTGCTTTATTCCTGCTCGATCAAACCTTTCATCAAGATTTCGCAGAATACTCATACGCACATCGGATACCAAAAGATTAACAGTGGGACAAGCATCCATCAATAAGAGGGATTTACCACCCGAAGCCGCACATGCATCCCACCAGGATTCTTTTTCAACTGGCTCCATATAATCCAACGTGCGCTGTGAAGAAAGATCCTGCACTTCTATCATCCCATCCAAGGTATCAAATCGTTGCAAAGATGTTCCATTATTCAAGGCGATAGTTTGATCGCCAATCATGGAATAAGGAATCTGATGGTTATCCAAAATAGCGCACACGACCTTTGTCCTCCCGTATTTCACCCGAATATATAAATAGGGCTGGATCAACTGGCTCTCTAAAAATTGTACCAAGTCGATCTCATCTGAAATATGATCCGTAAATGGAAAGAGGTCATTCAGGTTGAAAACACCTTCAGACGTCAGAAATGCAATTTTGTCCTTCAGTGGCAGCTGGAGTTTATCACGATAGGAAGGCTCAAAAAGAGCCACTAAAGGGCTTTCCTGTTCACATAGAAATTCCGCAAGCACCAATCTACGCTGTTGTGATAACTGCGAAGCCGCCATTCCCAGACGAAAATAATTATAACATAAACGGGAGGTAGACTTCCGGTCGGAAGATCCCATTTGCTTGTTCAACTTAAAAAAAGTAGTCAAATAACGCGAAAATGGTTGATCAGCTTCAAAACCATCCATTGCCCGCTCAAAATTACGTATTTGCTGATGAACACGTCTTTCACTGAATTCAGCCATTCAAAGATTATTTTCTTTCAAATTTTTTGTTGTGATAAACCATCATACCCAAAGCTCTATTCGCATAGCCCCATTTTGGATAAAATTCAAATTTGTAATCGCTATTCAATCCCGAAAACTTATCTTGTGTCATTCGGCTAACATAATCCACGCCATATTTGTGGATCAATCGACCGAAATACAATGCCGCATCATAACCTTTATAAGAAAATTCAGATGGATCCACTTTATAAGCCGATTTATAATTTCCAATAAATTTACGGGTATCACTATCACTCTCATTCACCAAATTAGAAGAAGTAATAGTAAGTCCATAAAAATCCATATTTTCGAAATTCTCAAACGAAAGTTTGGACATGTTTGGATGCCCATATAACTTAAATTGATTACCTGGATTCAAAAAGCGTTCGTCCATATTATCCAATAAAGCTTTCACAAGATTCTTATTGGCAGTACCACTTACGATATGATTCGAACCGGTCAATACGAGATTATTATCCAATTCAGCGAGATTATAAACCGTCTTCACTTTTGCTTGCGCATTAGCCTTTGAAATTTCGCTAACAAAATTGACTAGAAACTGTTTGCTTTCATCGTCACCGGCATCATATACCACGATCTGATCGCCCGTATAGTATTGATCAGCAACATATTTCGCTAATGTTTCTGCATGCGTACGAATAGAAGGTGTGATGGAAACCAAATTGGGTAAGCTAAATTCAGAAGCCATAGTCGCCGCTAACGGTGAAACTTGTAGCACATTCTTATTTGCAAATGTTTGTCCAAAGCTTTTTATCTCACGCGGATACACCGGGCCGACCACAAGTACGGCATCCTTGACATTCACAGAAGTCCCTAAAGTCGCATTATAGGCAACATTGTCTCTAGAATCAATTACTTGCAAATCAAATAAAGCACCTTCTTTGGCAATTTTGTCAAGACCCAACTGAAATCCCTGATAAAAATCCAGTGCCAAGGAAGAACGCTCCACATCTTCTTTTGTAATCGTCCCCGCAATACCACTTAACTCGAATGGTAATAGCAAGGCGATGCGATTATTTTTCACAGCATGCCCGTTGACATCCTGGATGTCCCCTACTTTGGCAACGGTCTTATCTTTGTCAACTGCTGGTTTAGTCACAGCAGTTTGCTGTTCGCCTTGACCAGAGGAAGGCGAACGCAATACTGTGCTTTTTTTGGTTGTGCAGCTTGCAAGACATAATGCTACAAGTGCCGCAACCCATATTTTATTCCCACTCAATTGTAGCGGGCGGTTTTGAACTGATATCATATACAACTCTGTTTATTCCTTTCACATGGTTGATAATCTCATTTGAAATTTTTGCCAACAAGTCATATGGTAAATGTATCCAATCCGCAGTCATTCCATCAAGAGAACCAACTGCACGTAAGCTAACAACATGCTCGTAAGTACGCTCGTCGCCCATTACGCCTACAGAACGCACTGGCAAGAAAATTGTACCAGCTTGCCATACTTTATCGTACCAGCCAGCTTCCTTCAGATTATTGATAAAGATCGCATCAGCTTCTTGCACAATACGTACACGCTCAGGTGTAATATCACCTAAAATACGAATTGCCAACCCTGGTCCAGGGAAGGGATGTCTGCCTAAAATTGCCTGATCCACTTCTAAAGCTTTTCCTACTCTTCTTACTTCATCTTTAAACAACGTTTTAAGTGGTTCTACAACTTTCAATTTCATGAAATCAGGTAAACCACCAACGTTATGGTGTGATTTGATTGTTGCTGAAGGTCCTTTCACTGAAACCGACTCGATAATATCTGGGTAAATTGTTCCTTGTCCCAACCATTTCGCTTCAATTCCTTCAGGTAATTCCTTTTGGATTTCTTTTGCAGCTTCATCAAAAACATCAATAAAAGAATTACCAATGATTTTGCGTTTCTCTTCTGGCTCAGAAACCCCAGCTAATCTACCATAAAATAAATCCTTGGCATTTATTCCTTTAATATTTAACCCCATATTTTTGTATGAATCCAATACCTGCTCGTATTCATCTTTACGAAGCAGACCATGATCTACGAAAATACAATGTAAATTTTTTCCGATTGCCTGGTGCAACAATACTGCTGCTACTGTTGAATCTACTCCTCCTGACAAAGCCATGATAACGTGATCGTCACCCAATTGCGTTTTCAAAGAGGATACTGTTGTTTCAACAAATGCGTCTGGTGTCCAATCTTGTGCACAACCGCAAATGTTTACAACGAAGTTTTTCAATAAGATAGCCCCATCAGTACTATGTGTTACTTCCGGGTGGAATTGTATACCATAAGTACGGGTGCCTTTTACTTGATAAGCAGCAACGCGAACTTTATCCGTACTTGCTATAATGTCAAAATTTGCAGGAACTTCTTTAATGGTGTCTCCATGCGACATCCATACCTGCGATTGAGTTGGTACTCCTGCCAATAATTCATTCTCGCTATTGACAAACTGCAGATTTGCACGACCATATTCACGAATTTCAGACGGCAACACTTCACCACCTGATTTTTGAGCAATGTATTGTGCTCCGTAACAAACTCCTAAAAGTGGGAAACGATCCTGAATAGCAACAAAATCAATTTGCGGTGCATCTTCTTGTCTAACAGAATAAGGGCTGCCCGAAAAGATAACACCTTTTACGGTATCGTCAAAATCTGGCAATTTATTGAACGGGTGTATCTCACAATACACATTTAGTTCTCTGACACGTCTAGCGATCAACTGTGTGTATTGAGACCCGAAGTCTAGAATTATAATTTTTTCTGGCATGCTGCAAAGGTAAGTATTACGAATGAATTATTAAATGTCAAATCAGGAAATAATGCCTGCTTTTAACAGTTCTACTTCCATTTCTTTCTGTAGAATTATGGCTTCCTCCCGTGCTCTTTCAGCGAAGTCACGTCCGTTTGAAGCATAGATAATTCCCCTTGTGCTGTTTACTAAAAGCCCACAATCTTTGTTCATACCAAATTTACAAACATCTTCAAGCGAACCTCCTTGCGCCCCCACTCCTGGAACCAATAAAAAATGATCCGGTGCATGTTCCCTAATTTTGATAAAGCCCTCTCCGCGTGTTGCTCCGACCACATACATCAAATTGTCAGGTGTACCCCAAGTATTAACTTTATCGATCACCTGTTCGAACAATTGCAGCCCTTCTTCGTTTTCAAAATTTTGAAAGTCCAAGCTACCCTCATTCGATGTCAGAGCAAGTACGATTGCCCATTTATCGTTAAATTCCAAAAATGGTGTCACCGAATCCTTCCCCATGTAAGGTGCGATTGTAATACTGTCAAATCCAAGACCAGACGTCTTTTCATCAAAAAATGCCATCGCGTAACGTCCCGAGGTATTACCAATATCGCCCCTTTTTGCGTCAGCAATACTAAAACAATCCTTTGGTAACGCAGCCCATGTTTTTTGAAGCGATTGCCAACCCTTGATTCCATAACATTCATAAAACGCAATATTGGGCTTATAGGCAACACATAAATCAGCTGTTGCGTCTATGATAGCCTTATTGAAGCTATAGATCGGATCCTCGTCATCTAAAAGATGTTCCGGGATTTTGGTAAGGTCTGTGTCTAGTCCGACACATAGAAATGAGCGTTTCGCTTTTATCTGATGAATAAGTTCTGCTCTTGTCATGCTATATTTAGAGATCTTAAAAATTATTTATTGATTAAATCTTGAATAAATTTATCTACATCCGGGCTTGAATAATCGGCCATACCTTCATGCCGTGTCGCTAGCTTACCTGCTTTGTCCAATATCACCGTTGAAGGAATAGGACCCGAAAGCCACTCTTTTGGAATATCGCTATTTGGAAAACTAATCGGCAACGTCAGCTGCCGTTCTTTCACAAAAGCCTCGGCCTTTGCTTTATCGCCTTCTATCTCTACAATCAAAAACACCATATTTGGGTTATCTTTATAGCGCTCATAGAGTACATTGATGGAAGGCATTTCTGCGCGACAAGGCGAGCACCAAGTTGCCCAAAAATTAATAAAAACCACTTTTCCTTTCAGATCCGCCACGTTGACTGTTTCACCCAGGGAATTGATAAAGGAGACATGATTGAATGCGCCCACTGGAGCCACCCTATCGGATTCTTTAGAAGCTGAATTAAGCTCCAGCTTAGCTTTGAAAAAACCCAGTTTCATTAAAAATTGCTGAAAATAACTTCTACTTGTTGGCCAGATCAACAAACCGATGAGCAGTACAAATACAACGTTTCCGATTATCTTCTTTGTCTTCGGACTCATAGGTAATCCCACTATTTAAGAATCAAACTTATCCAACAGCTTCAGCAAGGTCGCGAAATCCTTTGGATAAGGTGCCTCAAAAGCCATCTTAACTCCATTCAACTCAAATTCAACATGTTTTGAATGTAGTGCAAAACGCTTCATAATTGGCTGCTCCTCTTCATCTTTGGACAGTGTATATCCCCTTTTCTTAATTTGGGACAAATACACAGGTTTACCGCGATACATATCATCCCCCACGATAGCGGCATGTTGTGTCGCAAGGTGAATACGGATTTGGTGCATACGCCCTGTAATGGGTTTACATTCCACTAAAGTATAATTTTTATAGTATTTGATCGAATTGAAGATGGTCTCAGCCGCTTTACCGTTTGCACGATCAATAGATACATTTTTATTACCTTGGTTCAAGATGGGCAAATCGACAAGCAAATCCTGAAAAGTGTGCGTACCTCCTATGATGGCATGATAAATCTTATTCACTTTTCTTTTTTCAAATGCAATGGAGATTGTACGGTATGTTTCTGGATTTTTTGCAATTAATAAAATACCCGAGGTCTCTTTATCCAGGCGGTGGCACACCTGTGCATCAGGATGATATTTCTTCGCCAAACGAAGAATATTGACCTCCCCACCCTCACGTTCATCTAAAGAAGCGACAAACGGTGGTTTATTGATAACAATCAAATTTTCATCCTCATGGATGATTAATTCTGAAAATTTGGGGAATTTAAATAGACGAGTCTCATTTTGTATCATTCTGCAAAAATACAAAACACAAGGCAGAATATTGGTCAATGTATGATAAAAAGCTTACTTTTGAACACACAATATAAGTTAAGATGTCTGTAAACAAAGAAATGAAACGAGTAAGCACAGCAATGCTGCAAGCCATGAAAGAACGTCAGGAAAAGATTTCTATGCTTACAAGCTATGATTACTCCATGGCCAAAATGGTCGATCAAGCTGGTGTTGACGTTATTTTGATTGGAGATTCTGCTGCCAACGTATTCGCTGGCTACGAAACTACCTTGCCTATCACCCTCGATAATATGATTTACCATGCCGCTGCCGTTGCTAGAGGTACCGAGCGTGCCATGGTATTAGCAGATTTGCCCTTTGGATCTTATCAGGGCTCTGCAAATGAGGCTTACAATGCAGCTGTACGCATGATGAAAGAATCAGGTGCGCACGCATTGAAATTAGAAGGAGGGCTTGAAATCATCGAAAACATCAAAAAAATCATTGCCGGTGGCATCCCTGTATGTGGACACTTGGGCTTGACTCCCCAATCCATCAATAAATTTGGAAATTTTGGTGTGCGGGCAAAAGAAGAACAAGAAGCCGCTAAATTAATAGAAGATGCACTCGCTTTGCAGGAGGCGGGCTGCTTTGCAATTGTTTTAGAAAAGATACCTGCAAAATTAGCCAAAACAGTTACCGAAAAACTGGTAATTCCAACAGTTGGCATCGGGGCTGGACCGGATTGCGATGGACAAGTACTTGTGGTTAACGACATGCTGGGCATGAATGCTGATTTCAAACCAAAATTTATGCGTCATTTCGCTAATTTGCACGAACAAATCACAACTGCTGTGGCTAATTATGTGGCCGAAGTAAAAGCAGTACAATACCCGAACGAAGACGAACAATACTAGAAGAAAAATATGCGGTTTCTGATCATTGGGCTTATTATTCTTATTGCTTATCTGATGATACGCAAAAAATTCAATCTATTTGGATTTACCGAAGATATGTCCAGAAATTTAAAATCAGGTTTTCAGTTAATTGAAGCTTCATCTCCGGTCATCCAGGCAAATCTAAAGAAGAGCATTTCCAACGCCATAATGGGGGTTATCCTCATTTTGATCACCGTCTTGCTCTTCATGAAAATAAAAATTGTCCTGTTCCTGCTTCCGATTGCCTTTTTTCTGTTGGGTTATCTTTTTCTATTCAACAACCACTTCAGTAAGCTCAAAAGCCAGCAAATCTGGTACAATGCCAAAACCAATGAGGTTTTTGTTGAGCAGCTCAAAGGGGAAAATTATGCTTTTAACATTTTTAAGGACATAGAAGCCGTTCAGAAGATCGAATCGATTCAAACAACCAAAGGTTTATTGTACGGCTACTACCGTATCAAGTTAAAGAACAAAATATTGGAAATCCCCTATTTAGTTGCTGAAAACAAACCGGTCAATAATCTCTTTTTCGATACCATTGTCCAAAATTTTAAAATAGATGTTCAAAAACGCATTTTTCCAATCATCTAAAAACTAACAGGTTGCACATCAGGAAAGAAAGTATTATATTTAGGTA
This sequence comes from Sphingobacterium sp., assembly GCA_031286695.1. Taxonomy (GTDB): domain Bacteria; phylum Bacteroidota; class Bacteroidia; order Sphingobacteriales; family Sphingobacteriaceae; genus Sphingobacterium. The sequence goes on from JAITTY010000020.1 coordinate 83,041, forward strand.
ATCAATATAATTTGTTAAAACCAAAATATTTTACACTATGGGAAAAGGTGATATCAAGACCAGAAGAGGAAAAATATCGAATGGTTCTTTTGGAAAAAGAAGACCACATGTATCAAAAGCTGCGATCAAGCCAAAGGTAAAAAATGCGGCTTCAAAAGAAGTGGAACAAAAAACAAAATCAAAAAAATAGTAAACAATAAAGCTAGAAACTCATTTCTAGCTTTTTTATTTCCGATCGTTCTTGCTACGCCTATTTCGATGTTCATTTGCAAAGTTTTGGTCGTATTGTAAAATCCTTTTGACAACTGACATCCTCATAATAATAAACCTATATTTACTCGTTAAATGTAAAAAGTACATAAGAGACTATATTGTATGAATAAAAAATCGATCATTTACCTCCTATTGGCTTGTGCTGTGTTTGGAGGTGGATACTTTCTGATAACTGCTAAAAAAGACAAAAAAGAAGCTGATAAGCCCAATGGAAAAAAAGACATGCCAGTCCCGGCGCAGGCTATCATTGCCAAATCTTCCGTCGCTGATAGATCCATTAATCTCTCGGGAAGCATTGACGCAGAAGAGCAGGTTGAAATCAGAAGTGAAGTCAGTGGTCGAATCACCAAAATCTATTTCTCCGAAGGACAGCGCATCAAACAGGGCGAACCGTTGATCAAGATTGATGATATTGAACTTCAGGCACAATTAAGACAAGCGCAAACAACAAATCAGCTGAATGCCGAAAATGAACGTCGGGCCAAACTGCTGCTACAAAAAGGAGCAATTAGTCAGGAAGAGTTTGATATAGCCAGTGCAGCCCTAAAAACCTCCTTAGCACAGATCCAGTTGATTCAGGCACAAATATCCAAAACAACCATCCGCGCCCCTTTTAGTGGCATGATTGGACTTCGGAATATTTCTGTAGGTGCCATTGTTTCATCCAGTACCCTGATTACAAATTTAGTGAAGGACAATCTTGTCAAAATTACCTTTGCAGTTCCCGAAAAATACAGCAATATTGTGAAGATAAATATGCCCATTGAGTTCAGCGTAGCAAATGACCCAACTATCATAAAAGCAAATATTTACGCTATTGAACCGCAAGTATCACTTAATACCAGAACACTCACCGTCCGCGCCAGAGCAGCAAACGATCAGGGCAAATTGAAAGTCGGATCCTTTGTCAATGTTATCGTGCCGATCGAAGTGGAAAACGATGCGATATCCATTCCTACGGAAGCCATTGTTCCAGTACAGGACGGAAAAAAGGTCTTTGTATTACAGCATGGCCTTGCCAAGGAAGTGAAGGTTGAAACAGGTGCACGTACCGACAAAGACATCGTTATTCTATCTGGCATCAGTGCCGGTGACACCGTTTTAACCACGGGCGTTCTGTCGTTAAAAGATGGAGCAAAAGTTAAGGTATCATTAGCTAACTAGTTGTACATGAATTTATCTGCAGTTTTTATTAAACGCCCTGTTTTAACTATTGTCGTCAATATTACCATCATCTTGTTTGGCTATATTGGTTTTAGTTTTCTAGGCGTACGCGAATACCCCTCTATTGACCCAGCGATTGTTTCCGTCAGAACAAACTATGCCGGTGCCAATCCAGATATCATTGAATCTCAGATTACCGAGCCTCTAGAAAAGGCCATAAACTCGATCGATGGTATCCGCAACATCTCTTCTTCGAGCAATCAGGGATCCAGTAATATCACCATTGAGTTTGATTTAAAAAAGAACCTTGAGGAAGCCGCAAATGATGTCCGGGATAAAGTATCCCAAGCCGTGCGAAGCCTACCACAGGATATTGATGCTCCACCGGTGGTATCCAAAGCCGATGCGGACTCCGATCCCATTATTACGTTGACACTTCAAAGCGAGACGCGCGACAAACTTTCGCTGAGCGACTACGCCGAAAATGTGATTTCCGAAAGGTTGCAAACCATCCCCGGTGTCAGCAGCACACAGATCTATGGTCAAAAACGTTACGCCATGCGTCTATGGCTCAACCCCGACCGTATGGCCGCCTATGGTATCACCGCTTCGGATATTCGTACGGCACTGAATAGCCAGAATGTTGAATTACCTTCGGGGAAAATTGTCGGAAACACAACCGAGCTCACCGTAAAAACCGTCGGCAATCTCTCTACATCCGAGCAATTCAACAACATCATTCTAAAAGCCGATAGCAGCCGTATCGTCAAGTTTATCGATATTGGCCGGGCCGAAATAGACGCAGAGAATCTCGAAACAAAAATGGTTAGTAATGGTAAACAGCTGGTCGGTATCGCCATTATTCCGCAACCAGGAACAAATTACCTCGATATTGCCAACAACTTCTATAAAATGCTCGATCAGATCAAAGAAGATCTGCCGCAGGATATTATACTTAACATCGCTTCGGACAACACGACATTTATAAAAAAATCTGTTGAGGAAGTCGCCGAGACACTCCTGATTTCGATCATCTTGGTCACCCTAATCATTTATTTTTTCTTTCGTGACTGGGGCATAGCGTTACGTCCGTTATTGGATATTCCGGTATCCTTGATCGCCACATTCTTTATTATGTATATTTTTGGTTTTTCCATCAATGTACTGACGCTACTCGCTATCGTACTCGCGACGGGGCTTGTCGTCGACGACGGTATCGTTGTTACCGAAAATATCTTCAAGAAAGTTGAAGAGGGAATGTCTCCGATTGAAGCCGCACTAAAAGGGTCGAAGGAAATATTCTTCGCTGTTATTTCCATTTCAATTACACTTGCTGCCGTATTTTTACCGGTGATATTTCTTCAGGGCTTTGTAGGCCGGCTGTTCCGGGAATTTGGTGTCGTCATCGCCTCGGCCGTGTTGGTTTCGGCATTTGTTTCCCTCACCCTCACACCGATGCTCAACGCCTATCTGATCAAAGGTGGTGGCCATAAAAAGACTAAATTTTACGATTGGACAGAACCTATGTTCGTCAAAATGAATAAAGGTTATGCCAACGCACTGGAAAAATTCATGAAATTTAAATGGATCAGCTTTCCAATTCTGATCCTATGTTTTGTCATTATTGGCATTCTTTTCTCCTCCATTAAAAAGGAAACAGCGCCTTATGATGACAGAAGCAGCATTTCTGTCAATGTTACCGGGCCAGAAGGTGCCACCTATGAATATATGGACCGCTACATGCAGGAACTGGACAAACTAGTCTATGACTCCATTCCCGAAAATAAAATTAGTTTAAACATTACCTCTCCAGGGTTCGGAGCAAGTTCGGTCAACTCCGGACGTATACGGATGACACTGGTGGATCCCGAAGAACGTAAAAAGTCTCAGGATGATATTGCAAAAGAACTGACCAAATGGACAAAAAAATACGATGGTGTCCGCGTCAATGTTTCGCAAACGCCAACGATATCCATGAATCGCAGAGGTGGATTACCTGTTCAATACATTATCCAGGCACAAAATTTTGAAAAACTTCAGGAGAAGATCCCCGAATTTATGAATGAGGTCAACAGCGATCCAGCATTCTCCACAACGGATATCAACTTGAAGTTCAACAAGCCCGAACTGCATGTCGAAATTGATCGTCTGAAAGCACTCAGTCTGGGTGTTTCCGTACTTGACGTTTCACAGTCCCTCCAATTATTGTTAAGCGGTCAACGTTTCGCCTATTTTATGCGCGATGGCAAACAATATCAGGTCATCGGCCAAGTTGAAAACGACCGTAGGGCTACGCCGACAGACCTTGCTTCAATTTATGTACGTAATAACCTCGGTCAGCTTATCCAGTTAGATAACGTCGTAAGCGTTAGGGAAGAAAGCAGTCCACCCCAACTCTACCACAATAACCGGTACATGTCGGCTACAGTTTCAGCTGGTTTGGCACCCGGCATGAGTATGAGCGACGGAATTGCAGCAATGGACCGCATAAAAGAAAAGGTACTCGATCAGAGCTTCACCACCGACCTCAGTGGCGAATCACGTGATTTTGTTGAAAGTAGCTCCAATACCTTGTTTGCCTTTGGTCTTGCTTTGTTGCTTATTTACCTGATCTTGGCAGCCCAATTTGAGAGCTTCCTCGACCCATTTATCATTATCCTTACAGTGCCCATGGCCGTTGCCGGTGCACTAATAAGTCTATGGTTATTTGATCAAACCTGGAATATCTTCAGCCAAATTGGAACGATTATGCTTATCGGTCTCGTGACCAAAAATGGTATCTTGATTGTTGAGTTTGCCAACCAAATGCGCGAAGAAGGCATGGAAAAATTTGAGGCAATCATGCACTCTGCCGAGTCACGCCTCAGACCGATCCTAATGACAAGTTTGGCCATTGCCTTAGGCGCATTACCGATTGCCATGTCACTTGGAGCTGCTTCAACCAGCAGAATTGGTATGGGGGTTGTTATCGTTGGTGGTACAATATTCTCCCTTATCCTAACCTTGTTCATTATCCCGGCGATCTATTACATGTGGTCAAGACAAAAAAAGCATAGACCTGAATTTGATAACATTAAAAGCTACGAATAATAAAGACATGAAGAGAAATTTCATCCTACTAGTATTACTTTACTCCATCATGTTTCAAGCACGTGCGCAAGAAGTACTGACTTTGGAAGATGCACTGAAAACCACGTTGAGCAATAACTTCAATATTCTCCTGGCTAAAAATGACAATAACATTGATGTAGAGAATACCAGTTTGGGAAGTGCTGGTATGCTTCCAGCCGTAACCGGAACATTCAACAGAAGCAACTCCATCCAGAATTCCCGACAGGTCAGAGCAGATGGTCAAATACAGCAGATCTCCAATGCAAAAAACGATAACATGTCTTATGGCGTTAACCTAAACTGGACGATATTCGATGGATTGGGCATGTTTGCCCGTCGCGATCGCTTCAAAGAAATACAACGCCAAGGCGAAGCGGAGATCAAATATCAAGTGATCACCCAACTCAGCGAAGTCATGGCAACTTACTACAATTTGGTGCAGCAAAAGCGCCTGATAAATGCCCTGGATACAACCATCACCTTATCACGATACCGCGTCACGCTGGCAGAAAATCGTCTGGAGATCGGAAAAGGCTCCAAACTTGATCTTCTGAATGCAAAAGTTGATTTAAATACCGATCAGACAAACCTACTCAGACAGCAGGAAAGCTTCAAAAATACCAAAACGTACCTCAATCAGTTGATGACGCGCGACCTGAGCCTGGATTTTCAAATTGAAGACGAAATGAAACTTGATACGGATCTTAAACTCGGTAATCTGATCGAAATTGCCGATCGTCAAAATCCACAAATTCAGCTTGCCATCATCAACAATCGGGTAGCCGAACTCAACTTAAAAGCAGTTAAGGCCGAGCGTTATCCCAAAATTGGTTTAAATAGCGGGTACAACTGGAACGAATCCCACTCCTCCCTCGGTTTCTCCACAGAAAATAAAAATAGAGGTCTGACCTACGGTGTATCGGCTTCTCTTAATATTTTCAATGGATTTCTGCAAAATAGAAACGAACGGATTGCCAAATTTCAGATTAAAGGCTCTGAGCTACAGATACAGCAACAAAAACAAGATATCCAGGCGCAGGTCAGAACACTGTTCCAAACCTACATCACCAATATGGAACTGGCTCATGTAGAACAGAAAAATGAGGAGCTGGCAAAAGAAAATTTGAACATCACCATGGATAAATTCCGTATCGGTACCATTACAACTTTGGAAGTAAGAACAGCACAGTTAAACTACATCAATGTAATGACACGTAGCTATACCGCACAATATGATGCGAAGGTTTCCGAGATACGCCTAAAAGAATTAACAGGCGAAACATATTAGCAATTTCTTTTTTGCAAAAGGTCCTGTGAGGAAAGAACAGGATAGCGATGCGCTTTTTATCAGCATCTATCATTAAAAGCGAAAGGCTCCTTAACTAAATGAGGAGCCTTTCGTTTGTCTATTTAATAGTCAATTGCTATAATAGATTTCAGTGGTATTAAAACGCCACTTTTAATCTGAATATATCTATCGGTTAACGACCATACAGTGGTCTCGATACGCTTTGGTCCGGAATCAGTCTCAAAGGCGATTTCAGTTTTGGATTTAAACTCATTTCCCAACCGAAGTGCCCCTTTCAATTTATCCATAAAAGTCGCTGTCTTATCTTCACTCGCCGGGATAAATTTAAATTGAGGAATTTCCTCTTTAGCTATTAGTTCTCCAACCATAATATTAGCATTTAATGTGTAATTTATTGTTTTGCGCTATACTACTCTTATAACGCTTTAAAGCCAATCTTATTTTATCTCTTTCTGCCATTGGCTTATCTAAATCTACCGATTCCTATGATAAAAATCAATTAAATCCTTGAAAACTATCATTTATTTTACAATAAAAAAACGATTGTACTTTAGACACATTGCTCCGCTTTGAGGGCCATCAGCGAGCCCGACAGGCATTTATAACGAGATATCTAAATATAGTGTCATTTCATTTTGAATTTATAGCCTAAATCATTCATATTGCCTATTTTTGATCAAAACAATATGTAAATGGAAAAATCTGTTTTTGAAAAAGAGTGGGAAATTTATTTCACGCAATGCTATTCTAACGGCCGCATTCGTTTCTCCGATTTATCCAATATCCTGCAGCTTACTGCGGGAGAACATGCCAATGCTGTCGGATTCGGTTTTAAGGAAATGGCTAAACATAACCAAACTTGGGTACTTAGCCGCATACGCATAGAAATTGCAAGATTACCCAAGTGGATGGACCTTGTCAAGGTTAAAACGTGGGTACAGGAATTAGAGGGGGCACGCTCAACGCGGAATTTCGAAATTACCGTCAATGGACAGATCTATGTGACTGCAAGCAGTTATTGGGCTGTCATCAATACCGTAAAGCGGAGCTCTGAAACACTCGCAATTTCCACCGAAGATTTTACCACCTATCCGGATCGTCCGGCAACACAACAGCCATTTTCAAAATTGGATATTTCCCAGACCGTCAAAAATCTTGATGAATATAGCGTTAAGCTCTCAGATCTGGATATTGTCAATCACGCCAACAATGTAAAATACCTCGACTGGTGTATGGACAGATTACCCATTGAGCTTGTATTGACCAATCAGATCAAATCCTTAGAGATGAATTATCTGCGTGAATTACGCTATAATGATACCGTAGAAATAAATGGCGATGCGACAGATCAGGGTTACTTTATGACAGTGACCAAACAGCAGCGTATTCATTTTGCGCTGGCCATAGAAACAAAATAAAAAGGCGAAACAACATAAAAGGGAGGCTTTAGGCCTCCCTTTTATGTTACATATAGCATAATGTTATGCAAATGCCTTATCTCCTTTTTTGTAAGGAAGGTTACCATCAAATCTTCCTGGAATCTTCACAAAACGCAACGCTTTTGTACAACCCAGCTCTGAGTTAAAGAAACCAGTCAACGTCAACTGTTTGAACATCGTGAACCAGTGTGGTGGATCGTTCTCAACATAATTGTACAATTGATTTTGTTTTTCTTTATTTTTCTCCAGAATATCTTTTTGATCTTCAGCTTGCTTTTTATTAAACTCGTTTGCTTCTTTATCCAGAGCAGCCGCAACAGCTGTTCTATCTTCAGCAGAAAGCTCCAGGAATGGTTTTCCTTTCACCTCTTTTGCTTTATCATCTAAGCTCCCAAAACCAGTTAAAAATGCTTTCTGTTGCTTCTCCGTATAACAATCGCGAACCATGACCGGAATAAAACTTCCTACCCCTGCTTCTTTCGCACCCGGAGTTGCGGTAGCTGGTAAGATTGCTTCAGCCAAGTCACCTAATAAATCAGTTGTCTTCGCTTCAAACAAGGCTTGTACATCTTTTGTTGCTGAGCGTGTACAACCTTCCAAAAATAAATTAGCGCCGATAACGGTACCTCCTAAAATTAAGGCAACTCGTTGTAATGCTTCTCTTCTATTCATACTACTAAATATCTTAATTTTAGAAATTATATTTCATTTCCCAACCTTGTCTGTAATTACGTTTTACATATTGATTGACGTTATCAAAATTGGTGACACGCATGTTATCGTTATCCCACAACAATTTTAAGTTACGTCCAGGGTATTTACCATCAATACGTAAATCAGCACCTCTGATCGCCAGGTTAGCCATTAATAAAGCTTCTGTCAACGGACCTGCTATTTCAAAAGGTGAACTCACTTCTTTCTTGCCGTATCCAGCTTGACAAGCTTCAACCCATTGTGCATAGTGTCCGCCTTCTTGTCCTTGAACACGGGCATATTTCTGTGCCACTTGCTCTTTTCTTGAAGTCGGCAACAAGCGTGCATTCTGGCCATATGTATCGGCAAGGATTTTACCTTTTGTACCAACAAGCAAGATACCATTACCACCGTCACCAAAAATTTCGTTTGGACCTAATTCATCCGGACGAGCAGGCTGAATACCACCATCCATCCAATGTAAAGTAACAGGACCATTTGTACGTGCCGTTTTAGGGAAAGTTAATGTCGCATGGCTCGATGGAGGACAGCTTTCAGGGAAATATCCGCGTTTGAATTCATCCACATACACCGATCCTACAGTTGCCTGTACATCTTGTACATACGTCAATCCTAAGGTACTGAAAGGAACTTCCAACAAGTGACAACCCATATCGCCCAATGCACCAGTACCATAATCCCACCAGCCACGCCAGTTGAAAGGTACCAATTTATCGACATACTCTTTATGCGGTGCTGTACCTAACCAAAGGTCCCAATCCAATTCTTTTGGAATTTCAGCTTTACCAGTAGGCCATGCAATACCTGAAGGCCATACCGGACGATCTGTCCAACAATATACAGTGTGTACATCACCGATCAGACCTGCTTCGTACCATTCGCGTACAAAACGTGGTCCATCATTCGATGCACCTTGATTTCCCATTTGGGTAACCACTTTATATTTCTTAGCTGCATGCGTCAATGCTCTCGCTTCCCATACATCGTGTGTCAACGGTTTTTGAACATACACGTGTTTGCCTAATTGCATAGCTGCAAGCGCTTGAATCGCATGTTGATGATCTGGAGTTGATACAGAAACGGCTTCTATACGTTTGTGCTCCTTATCCAACATCTCACGGTAGTCTTTGTAATATTTTGCTTTTGGGTAGCGTTTCAATGCACCGGCAGCGCGACGATCGTCCACATCACACAAGAAAGCTAAATCTGCTTTTCCTGAATCATGGAATGCATTGATGTCACTAAAACCTTTACCCCCTACACCAATACCTGCTACTTGTAATTTGTCACTTGGAGCTGTAAAGCCATTTCCGCCCAATACATGGCGAGGGACGATCATAAAAGCCGCAGCAGCTGTTGCCGCGCTCTTTATAAAACCTCTTCTACTCGTCTTATTTGAGTTATTTTCCATTGTTATCAATCTTTAGCTATTAGATGTTACCTTTTTTCAATTCGCTCACTGCGAAATCAACCGCACGAGCAGTAAGCGCCATATACGTCAATGAAGGGTTGACACAACCTGCAGAAGTCATACATGCACCGTCAGTCACGAATACATTCAATGCATCCCAAACTTGGTTGTTACCATTTAATACTGAAGTTTTCGGATCACGTCCCATACGGGCAGTTCCCATTTCGTGGATACCTTGGCCCAAACCATATACGTTATCGTACGTATACGTATCTTTTACGCCAATGCTTTCCAACATTTCCTTCATTTCATTTTGCATGTCACCACGCATCTTCAATTCATTATCCTTGATCTCCGCGTCAAAAGATAATACAGGTAAACCCCATTTATCTTTTTTGCTCTTATCAAGTGTAATTTTATTTTCGTGATAAGGCAAGGTTTCTCCAAAAGCGGTGAAGCCAACAGTCCAGTCTCCCGGCTCACAGATAGCATCTTTCCATGCACCACCGACTTCCATCTCGGCAACAGCACCAGACCAGCGGCCACGGCCTGCAGCACCTTGATATCCAAATCCACGTACATAGTCGCGTTTTTTTGTATCACCTTCTACGTTTACAAAACGTGGTACATATAAACCTGTCGGTCTACGGCCAAATACGTAACTATCCAAATAGCCTTCCAACTTACCACCGGCACCACAACGGAAATGGTGATCCATTAAATTGTGGCCCAATTCACCGCTGCTGCTACCAAGACCACCTTCCCAAACATCTGTAGCCGAGTTCATCAACACCCAAGTCGAGTTCAATGCAGATGCACAAACAAAAATTACTTTAGCGAAAAACTCATAAGTTTGGTTTGTTTCAGCATCAACAATCTCAACACCTTTTGCCTTTTTCGTGTTTTTATCGTAGATAATCTTTGTTACGATCGAGAAAGGACGTAACGTAAGGTTATTTGTTTTTTTAGCTGCTGGTAAAGTCGCAGATTGCGTACTGAAATAAGCACCAAAATTACAGCCCAACCAACATTGATTTTGATATTGACAATTTACACGGTCATGATGTGGAACAGTAATGTTGGCTGTTCTACCCATGATGAAATGACGTTGACCGCCGTATTGTTTTTTCAAACGCTCAGCTAGGTCTTTTTCAACAATGTTCATCGCCATCGCCGGCATGTAATCTCCATCTGGTAAAGAAGGCACACCATCTCTATTTCCAGAGATACCAGCAAATTTTTCAGCATAACTATACCAAGGGGCAATATCCTTATAACGAATCGGCCAATCTACACCGTGACCATCTTTTAAGTTAGCTTCAAAATCCAAATCGCCCAAACGATAAGATTGTCTTCCCCACATTAAAGAACGTCCACCAACATGATACCCACGGTACCAGTCAAAACGTTTTACTTCTGTATATGGACTCTCTTTTTCATTTACCCAAAAATCCAGGTTCTTCTCATTCAACGGATAATCTCTACGCAAAACCGGATAATCTTCGATCATTTGTTGCGTACGACCACCAGCATGAGGCCATTCCCATGGATTTTTATTTGGCGCAGTGTAATCCTTGATGTGTTCAATGTTACGACCACGCTCCAGCATAATTGTTTTCAGCCCTTTCTCTGTCAATTCTTTCGCAGCCCATCCACCACTTATCCCCGAACCGATTACAATTGCGTCATAAGTATTTGTTGCCATCTCTCTTCTAATTATTTGTTTTTAAATAGTTATTTTTTCTGTTTAGTGTGCAGCATTTGTACTGTCAATCTTTTCGTCCTTAAATAAAGCTAAAAAGATAAAAAATACAACAGCTGCGATAATTGCAGGTACAACCCAGGTATGATTCCAGAATCCAGCCATATCAGTTGCTTTCAATTCTTTGTACTTATCTCCAACATAACTTGCTACCCAGAAACCAATCAACTGTCCAACACCATAGGTTGCCAGCGTGATCAGGCCCTGTGCTGCCGATTTATATTTAACACCTGCTTTGCTATCTGTATAAATCTGTCCCGAAACAAAGAAAAAGTCATAACAGATACCGTGCAATGCAATACCGATCAACAACATAAACGATAATTCACCTGCATTGCCATAAGCAAATAACAGGTAACGGATCACCCAAGCCAACATACCGACCAAAATTGTTTTCTTGAAGCCAAATTTTGTAAAGAAAACTGGTAAGGCCAATAAGAACAATACCTCAGATGCCTGACCAATTGTCATCTTACCCGTTGGATTTTCCAATCCTATTTCGGTCAGGAACAAGTTTGCATTTGAATAATAAAATGCCAATGGAATACAGATCAATACCGAAGAAACGAAAAAGATCAAAAAGTTTTTGTCTTTCAACAATTTGATCGCATCCAGACCAATGATTGATGCAAATGATGGTTTTTCGTTTTCATCCAATTTAACCGGAGGCGTTTTAGGCAACGCGAAGGAAAATACACCTAGTACCAATGAAGCTACACCTGACATTAAGAAGGTATTTTTCAAAGCTCCTTCTGAAGCAGCAGCATCCCATCTAAAGATATAACTGATTGCTAAACCTGCTACAATCCAGCCAATTGTTCCCCAGATACGTATTCCTGAAAATTGTTTTTCCGGATTGGTCAATTGGCGAAACGAAACTGAGCTCGCCAAGGCCAATGTTGGCATGTAAAGTACCATATAAGCCAATACATACGGATAAAAAGTAGACATGTCTGCAGCACCATACATCTGATACATTAATACTGCGCCAACCAAGTGTAAAACACCCAAAATACGCTCCGCATTAAAATAACGGTCTGCAATCATTCCGACAATAAAAGGCGCGATAATCGCTCCCAATGATTGTGTTGAAAATACATTGGCCATTTCAAAATCCGTTGCATGTAGATTTTTGCTCAAGAAAGTACCTAATGTGACAAACCATCCCCCCCAAATAAAAAATTCGAGGAACATCATAAAGGATAGTTTAAATTTTATTGTTGATGAAATCATAAAAAAAATGGTGTTTTACAATACTACTAATTGGTTTTACCTGCTCAATTTAAGAAATTAAATCTAATTGTCAATAGTACACTATTAAAATATTACAAAAAGCTATCCACCTCGCGATAAGCCGACACCAAGCGATCCTCACCCTCTTTACCAGGCTTGGAAATACCATGCTCCATCCCCATGATACCCTTATATCCTTTACTATGAATATGTTTGAATACGTTTTTATAATTGATCTCGCCCGTAGTCGGTTCTTTACGACCCGGATTATCGCCGATTTGAATATACGCAATTTCATCCCAGCAACGATTCATATTTGCAATTAAATCTCCCTCGGTACGTTGCATATGATAAATATCATATAAAATTTTACATGACGGACTGTTCACGGCCTTACATAAAGCATACGTCTCATGTGTTTGCTGCAAAAATAAATCTGGTGTATCACTTAACGTTTCCAATACCATCACCAAACCATGTGGTTCAAAGATCTCCGCCCCCTTACGCATTGCAGTCAATATGTTGCTGAACTGATTACCCCAAGGCAGTTTTCTTTCATAAAAGCCAGGTACCACAGTCAGCCATTTCGCATTACAACGCTTGGCAGCTTCGACAGACTTCTTGCATGTTTCGACGAACTTGTCTAAATACTCTTGTTTTCCTGTCGCTAAAGAAGGCATCCAGTTTTGTCCGCCATCCACAACAAATACACCCATGGTCATGCCTAACTTGGCCAATAAATCACCGATCTTCTTCTGCTCGTCCAATGTTCTGCCCAAATAGCCATTATCTTCTATTCCACGGAATCCCAAATCATACATATACCGAATTTCATCCAAGAAATTATCACCTGCATGATTTTTGAACATCCCCTGATGCGGGGCATAATTTAAGTTGAATGTCTTTCCTTTATCCATCGTATTTGCTGTATTTTGAGTTGTTGACGCAAAAGTCTGTCCAGCTAGTCCTGCCCCGGCGGCCAAAAGACTACCTTTAATAAAATCCGATCTCTTCATTTTATTTATAATTGATTAATTTTTAAATAATTTACCAAATCCATCCGAATAAATCGTTTCTATGGACTGATTTTTATTTTTAAAAATGACAAAAACCTCCACACCTTTCATTTTTTTGGCCTTTGTCTTAATTTGTTCGGGTTCCATGCCCATAAAATAATTATCCAGTGCATCCGCTTCCATGGCAGTCTTTGCATAGACGCTGACACTCAATATATCGGTCATGTATGGAAAACCCGAAACAGGGTCGATATGATGACCCAATTTTTTCCCTTTGTATTGAATAAACTTTTCAAAACTGCCGGCCGTTGTCAGCGCTCCTTCTTTGAGCTGCGCAACAGCGGTCATCAATTCCTCCCCGCCCGCATCATCGGGCTGAACAATACCAATGGAAAAGCCCTGTCCTCCTGGTGGAGTTCCCAAAGCCCTGATTTCACCACCTACTTCTACCATATAATTGGCAATTCCCTTTCGTCCCAGATAGTCGGCCAAAACATCCACCGTATACCCTTGCGCAATACCGTTGACATCTATTTTAACCCCCTTTTTCTTTTTGATCAGCCGATTGCCACTGATTTCCAAGTAGTGCATTCCCACCAGTTCCTTCGCTTTTAGCACCGTCGCCGAATCTGGGGCGACCAGGCTCTTCTTAGCACCAAAGCCCCATAGGTTGACCAGCGGGGCAATAGTAATATCGAATTGACCTTTCGATAATTTATGGTATTTAAAGGAAGCTTTTATCACCTTTGCCATGTGGCTATCCATCACGATAGACATAACCGTATCTGTATTGAACTTGGATATCCTCGAGTCCTTCCGGTAAATTGACATGGACAAATCGATCGTCGTTAAAATACTGTCAACTTCCGACCGTCTAACAAGACTGTCGGAAGCGAAGTAAGTAATATGGAATTGGGTACCCTGCGCGGGTCCCTCCAGCCGAATTTTATGGAGTTTCGTTGATGGTATTTGCGCCTGTACATCAATGCAAAAAATCGTAACAAAAAATAGAAGACACAAATTCCACCTTAATCCCATCGGCCCAATAGCTTAAATATATAAGTTGGTGTTTTGACCAGGCATCGCAACAGGGTAAAAACCTTCTGCATCCGGAAGTAATTTTGGTTTAGCATCCCAAGCAAGCACATCTGGTCCCAATTTGATGGTAGATTTCAAGGCTTCATCCCATTTGATCACCTTACCTGTATAACAAGCGATACGCCCGATAATACCTGTCAACGTACTATAAGCACCATATTCTGCATTATCAAATTTATATTCGCCTTTCGAAATTGCCGTGAAAAGTTCTTTATGCTCTTGTTGATAAGGGTTTGGATTGCCCTTCGCATCGTGGCGATAGATTTCTTTTCCTTTCCAGTCGTACAATACAGCCTGTCCACCCGCAGAAAGATAAGCACGTCCTTTTGTCGCCTGGAATTGCTCGTCTACACGGTTGTGTATACCTTCGAAGTGTCTACATTGACTGTAAACAACACTATTGTCGGCATACGTTAATTCTAATGCAAAATTATCATAGATTTCACCATACTCTTTTCCGGTACGGTGTGCTCTGCTCCCTGTACCTTGGATGGATACGGGATAAGCACCTTTCACCCAATTGGCGATATCAATATTGTGCACGTGTTGCTCAACGATATGATCGCCACACAACCAGTTAAAATAATACCAGTTACGCATTTGGTACTCCATTTCAGTTTGCTCTGGCTTGCGCGGACGCACCCATACACCACCTGAGTTCCAGTAGACTTGTCCAGAGGTAACATCACCGATTGCACCGTCGTGAATACGTTTGATGGCCTCGCGGTAATTTGTTTGATAACGACGTTGCAAACCGACCACAACATTCAATTTTTTACGTTTAGCTTCTGCAGCCACACGGATGACCTGTTGTACACCAGGGATATCAACCGCTACCGGTTTCTCCATGAAAACATGTTTACCTTGACGGATTGCTTCCTCAAAATGCATTGGTCTAAATCCTGGAGGAGTTGCTAAAATAACAACATCGGCCAATTGAATCGCATCTTTATACGCATCGAAGCCTACAAATTTATGGTTGTCGCTTACATCGATCTTGTCTTGCCACTTTTCTTTCAGCGTTTTATATGTACTTTCTAAATTGTCTTTAAAGGCATCCGCAAGCGCCACCACTTTAATGTTCATTCCCGAGCTTAATGCATCAAATGTAGCTCCAGTTCCGCGGCCCCCACAGCCCACTAAGGCAACTTTGATAACATCTGAACCGGCAGCATACGCACCTGATAAAGGCAGTGAGCTCAACACAGCGCCTCCAGCAACTACAGCAGAAGTTTTAATAAAATCTCTTCTTTCTAGATTTTCCATAACAGTTTTATATTGATTATTTTATATTAAAAGTCTTTGATCGGCTGTTTGTCGTAATAAGCCATAATCTCTTCGTGACTGGGTGGATTGAGAGGTCTTACCAGTCTCATACCCACAAATGGGGCTTCCGGAAACCACCAGTTACTTTTTGGAATTTGTGGATCCAACTGTTTCCACACGGGATCTGAAGCACCACGCGCTGCAGAGCGCATGTCCTCGGCCCCACTGTCAAAAGCACCACCACGTACAACATGTGAATACAGGGTTGTCGGAACGACTACAGGATTAGTCAATACCTTGCCTTTACCTTCATTGTAACTATCGGCCTTATATTGGTCATAAGTCCACTCGGCAACATTGCCATAAATATCATAAAGACCCCAAGGGTTCGGTTTCTTCTGTCCTACAATATGTGTTTTTTGTTCACCATTATCTTTAAACCAGGCATAATCTGCCAATGGCATTGCTTGATCACCGAAAAAATAAGTTGTCTTTGAACCAGCTCGCGCAGCATATTCCCACTCAGCCTCTGTTGGTAAACGATAAAACACACCGGTACGGACATACAACCACTTACAGAATTGGATGGCATTGTAATGGGTCATCGCCAAGGCCGGGTGTCCTTCTTTTCCAAAACCAAAAGTCATATCCAAATAGGGTTTGGTAGGTCGTGTAACGGCATCAATCTCTTTCGACACTTTACCGTCCTTGCTCTTTGCGATCTCATAATCTTTATACAGAAATGGTTCAAACAGATCCCAGGTTACTTCATACTGGCCCATCCAAAATGGATCCAACTTCACCTCATGTGCAGGTTTTTCATCCTCTTTTCCCCCACTTGTAGTTCCCATTTTAAAACTACCACCAGGGATTGCTAGCATTTTGAACGTCAGATTAGTCCCTTCAATGGGTTGCTCATAAGGTTCGAACGTCTTCTGAGCCATAGCATGCACGCCAGCAAATAACAAAACAGGAATAAAGATTCTTTTTAACATATTTAGGTTTGTAATTAGAGACTAAAATATAAAATAAGGTGTATACTTTACACTTTGACACTATAACTTTTTTATTACAGTTTAATTCTTAACATAATAGTCCATTCATAATATCGATTTAGCAAGATGCTGATTAGTATCCTTGAGGAACTTAACTCGCCTGAAAATCAAGATCAATAAAAAAGGTTTTCCATTTTCATGGAAAACCTTAATATCTTATCACAGTATGCCCCTACCTAAAGCAGAATCTTACGACTTACTGCTTTATCAATGGTAATATACCCCGGATAGAACACCGACTGCCCTGCAATATTGATAGAAGGTTTAACTTTTAACGTAAATATTCCCTTTTTATTTTCATCGCTTGACATTAAAAAATCCTGCAAATCCGAATTCTTCAACAAATCATAGATATTGGTTGCTATACGCACATTGGCCACTGTAGATTCTCCGGGCTCAATTTGTAATGATTGATTGACAATCCCTTCCACAAGCTGTTGTCCACCGTAAAGAATGATATACTGGAACTTATTAATGGACGCTTTTTTGAGTGTCGGGTTATCAATTTTAAGCCTGATAACTGCATCCAGTGGAATATCTTTCCGCAAATAGGCCAATGCCAAGCTCGGCGCCGCTCCCAGGTCAATTTGATTATTCCTGATCAGTCGTTGCAATGATGTCCCAGCCAGCCGAATACTATCCACCGATTCCACATCGAACTTACATTTCGCCAAGTTCTCGATCTGTGCCTTTTGTCGATTCACGCCACAGCCGGAGATAAACAACCCCAGCAGAACCAAACATCCAAATAAAATTTTCTTGCTCATAGCCACTATTTTCCTCCAAATTTATATAAAACTCCCAGTGTAAACAATGGGTACCCTGCTTTTAAATAGGTATTACTTTTAAAACCAAATACCATACCGTTCGTATATTGCAACTTCCATCCTTTCCCTAAGCCCATTCTTGTATAAAATACAGGTTCAATAAGCATATTATCTTCTTTCTCTGCCGGAAGACCATCAATAGCAAAATTCTTCATACGCATATTGCTCAGCCGAATGATGGTGCCGTAATCGATATCATGCCGGTTACCAAACAATTTCAGGGCATCCTTTTTCTCCGATGAAAAGTTCACCTGCACAAAAACCTTTTCAAAATCCATGTCCTTCGTTTCTACAATAGCCTGTCCCATCGTCGACGAACGCTTATCAACCACACTGGTATTGCCCAGCCCATACCCCCCGTAAACCTCAAACACACGATTATTTTTCCGACCAAAGCGTGTATAATAACCTATCCCCGCTTCGCCCATCTTTTGTGCATAGTCTTTGATATTGGATTTATTATCAACATAGGAACCATTAGCAATGACAGCCACATGATCGGTTACAGCCACCCCCAGGTTGGCCGATACGTTGGCCTTTGTATTGATATTGCCGGAAACATATACCTCGCCAGCTTCTGTAAACATAGGCGCTGAAGGCACATTGGGCATGTAAATAGAACTACAGGAATAAAATGAACAGGCAAATAACCCGGCACACAAACCATATCCAAACTTATTGTATTTCATATGTAAGTATTTATTCAATCGTGCTTACATCCAATGGTATTCCGGAATGTTTCGCCTATTGTCTTAAAAACACCTATCCTTTATAAAAATTGTACCAAAGCAGTTACATTTAACAGAAAATAACAATTTAAATAAAGTCAAAAGCTTAAAGAGCTCATTACCAACTCCGATAAATTACCGCTGTAGCAGCGCTTCGGGCTAACGGCTCCCATGACAACGCCCGCCAGCAGTCGCATCGCCCAAGAACAGATACAGTGGAGCAGCAGCTAAAAGTATAAACAACAAAAAAAGGCATCAATTTCTTGATGCCTTTCCAATATTGTTGCAAAACCTTACGCTTGTTCTGTAGGAACTACAGATACATAAGATTTATTGTTAGCTTTTTTACGGAAAACTACTTTACCGTCTACTAAAGCGAACAATGTGTGGTCTTTACCAATACCAACGTTTGTGTCAGGATTGTGTTGTGTACCGCGTTGGCGTACGATGATGTTACCAGCGATTGCTTGTTGACCACCGAAGATTTTGATACCTAAACGCTTGCTATGTGACTCACGGCCGTTCTTAGAACTACCCGCACCTTTTTTGTGTGCCATTTCTTTATCTTAATTTAAGACTATTTGTCTGATTAAAAATTCAATTATAACGTAATACCAGTGATCTGGATTTTAGAAAATTGTTGACGGTGACCGTTTTTCTTTTTGTAGCCTTTACGACGTTTTTTCTTGAAAACGATAACTTTATCGCCTTTTAAATGAGACAAAATTTTAGCCGAAACTTTTGCACCAGCAACGCTAGGTGTACCAATGGTAAATTTACCACCGTCTTCTGCTAACAATACATTGTCAAATTCAATACTAGCGCCTTCATCTCCTTGTAAACGGTGTACAAAAAGGAACTGGTCTTTTGCAACCTTAAATTGCTGTCCTGCTATATTTACTATTGCGTACATTGTTAATTAATTAAATGTGTTATTAAATGAAGGGCAAAAGTAATCAGTTTTTATCATAATTCAAAGACAAATTTACTTTTTCACTTCCATTTTAACGTTATCGGTTGAACAGCATTGTCTTAATCCGTATCAGGACAATGCTGTTCATCCTTATTTTTGCTTACCAAACTAAAATTCTTTTCTCAGGTGCTACATACATTTTTGCCGTAGGCTGTACATTAAATGCTTTATAGAAGGCCTCCATATTATATACGGGACCATTTACCCGGAATTGTTCGGGGCTATGTGGATCAACTTTTAAACGTAACCGCATACGCTCATCGCTGCTCTTTACGCGCCACACTTGTGCAAAACTCAGGAAAAAACGTTGATCTGGAGTGAAGCCATCAATTTTATCCTGCCCCTGCCCTTGCTTGGTTAATTTGAAAGCATCATAGGCAATATTTAAACCGCCGATATCCGCCAGATTTTCACCCAAAGTAAGCTCACCATTAACATGTTGATTATCCAACAAGGTAAAACTACCATATAACTTCGCTACCTGATTGGCGCGTTGCGTAAACTGTTTCGCATCCACAGCAGTCCACCAATCGTTTAAGTTACCGTCTTTATCATATTGACGCCCCTGATCATCAAAACCGTGTGTCATCTCGTGTCCGATAACGGCACCAATAGCGCCATAATTGATCGCATCGTCCGCATTGGCGTCAAAGAATGGAAACTGCAAGATACCAGCCGGGAATACAATTTCATTATACGGCGGATTGTAATAAGCATTCACCGTAGGTGTCGTCATCAGCCATTCGGCTTTGTCAACCGGTTTGCCGATTTTACCTGCCATTTCTTTATAGGCATGCTTTGCAGCAGACTGTAAATTGGCATAGTAGGTATCTTTGGCAACTTCTACGTCACTGTAATCTTTCCACTTCTCCGGATAGCCGATTTTTTTGGTGAATGCTTCCAGTTTTTCAATCGCTTTCTTTTTGGTTTCAGGCGTCATCCAGTCCAATTTCTCGATACGGCTCTTGTAGACTTTTTGCAAATTGTCGACCAATTCGAGCATTCGTTTTTTTGCTTCGGGCTTAAAATACTCATCCACATACAACTTTCCGACAATCTCGCCAAGGTTCTCGTCGGCCGAGCTCACCATCAGCTTCCAACGCTCCTTCTCCTGTTTCTGTCCATTCAGGGTTTTTCCGAATAATTCAAACTTGGCATCCCTGAAACCTTTGCTCAGTGCCGTCGCAGAAGCATTCGCTAAATCTGCTTTTAGTTTTGTTTTCCAACTATCTAAGGACTGTGATTTCAACAAATTATTTAGAGCAAGATAAAATTTGGGCTGCTGTACCAAAATGGTATCGGTCTTCACATCCAAACGTTGCAAAATATCTTTCCAATTGAGGTTTGGTGTTTGCTTTTGGAATTCCTGTACCGCAAATTTATGGTAGTTTTTGATGGGATCCCGCAATTCCACCGGTGTAGCATGCGATTTGGCAATTTCTGTTTCCAAGCGCAGCACTTCCTCCGCCGACTTTTGGGCATTTGCCCCTTCGCCGATCAGCCCGAATAATTTCACCAGATACGCAACATAGGCCTCCCGGATTTTCTTCGCTTTATCATCCTGATCCAAGTAATAACTTGCTTCAGGCAGGTTGAGTCCACCCTGGAAAAATTGCAATGCATTTTTAGTGCTGATCCGGTCATCTGCAGCCACATAAAATGTAAAAAGATCACCATCCCCCTCTTTAAATCCATCCGCAGCATAAGCGATCAATTCATCAATACTTTTCAACCCATTGATTTTTTGAATGGCCCCCTCGATCGGTTTCGCGCCCAATTTATCAATCGTCACCGTATCCATACCACTCGCATAGAAATCGCCAGCCTTTTGCTGATCAGAACCTTTTTTGTTGTCAGACTTCGCCGCACCCTCCAAAATAGATTTCAGGTTTGCCAGGTTTTCATCAGCAAGAATATAAAATGAACCCCAGCCAGTTTCAGAAGCCGGGATCTGGGTATTTTTCATCCAGCTTCCATTCGCATATTGGAAGAAATTATCTCCTGGATTCACTGTGGTATCCATGCCTGAGACATCAAAAAAATTTGTGCGGACCTCCTGAGCAGTATCGCTTTTCTTATTTGACTGACATGACATCATCATTAAGATCATGGATAGCGTCCCCCATTTGACTTTTTGTATCATATTTTAAGAGATTAAAAGAGTATTTAATTTATTTCAAAAGTTTCACTTCATACAAATCTTTTCGTCTATCCTTCTTGACTTTCACCGTACCATATTCATGCAGATCTCTCAAGGCATAGAGATCGACATCGGCAATGAGTACCATTTCCGCATTCGGTGTCGCCTCGGCTTTAATGGCATTATTGGGAAAAGCGAAGTCTGAAGGGGTAAAAACAGCGGACTGCGAATATTGTATATCCATATTATTCACACGCGGTAAATTGCCCACGGAGCCGGCAATAGCCACATAACATTCATTTTCTATCGCCCTAGCCTGCGCACAGGTACGCACCCGGATGTATCCGTTTTGGGTATCCGTCATAAAGGGCACAAATAGGATCTGCATCCCCTGATCGGCCAAAATACGGCTCAGTTCAGGAAACTCTACATCGTAACAGATCAACAGTCCCACTTTACCACAATCGGTGTCAAAGACCTTGACTTCACTTCCGCCCACCATCCCATAATATTTAAACTCATTCGGTGTGATGTGAATTTTTTTAAATTCATCCAGTTTGCCGTTGCGATGGCAGAGGTAGGAAACATTGTAGAGTTTTTTGTTTTCCACCAAAGGCATCGACCCGGCAATGATATTCACATTGTAGGAAACGGCAAACTGTTGAATGCGATCGATAATTTCTGATGTATGCTGTGCAAGCCTTTCCATTGCCAGACGCTCGGGAAGATCGTTGTAAGGGCTCATGAGTGGCGTATTGAAAAATTCCGGAAACATGATAAAATCCGTCCCATAATCACTCACCGTATCCACAAAAAACTCAATCTGATCATAAAATGCCTCCAAATTATCAAACAAACGCATCTGCCATTGTACTAGCCCCAAGCGGATCGTCTGCTTGGTCGTCGAAATAGATCGCGTCTCTGGTTCATAGTAAATATTATTCCATTCCAACAGCGTAGCGAACTCCATCGATTCAGCATCCTCGGGCAGATAGTGCTTAAGTATTTTTTTGACATGAAAATCATTCGAAAGCTGAAAAGTCAGCGTCGGATCATAAATCTCCTTGCGTTTGACTTTCTCGATGTAAACCCGCGGACTCATTTTATCCGCATAGTTATGGTAATTCGGAATACGCCCCCCGGCAACAATACATTTGAGGTTCATCTGTTCACACAGCTCCTTACGCGCATCATAGAGACGCCGGCCAAGACGTAACGCCCGATGGGCCGGATGAACAAATACTTCTATCCCATAGAGGGTATCACCTTCATCGCTGTGCTTACTGAACTTACCATCGTCAATGATCTCATAATAACTATCGTAAATATTATTCTTCTTTGAATTTAGGATAATCGACAAGGCACAAGCCACCACATGTCCATCAATCTCCACACATAACTGCCCTTCGGGAAATAATTCGATCAAATCCTGAATATTTTCCTTTGACCAGGTTTCACCTACCCCATCATAAGCCTGTTCCATCGATTTTTTCAAATCAACATAATCCTTCTTTGTCAAGTTCCGCACTTGAATATCCATATAAATCTCCTTTTTGAAATTAGTTATCTAAATTTAGTAAAAGTAAAGGCCAAGTCCAAAACTAGCAATAGGCAACAAGCGAAGATCAGATGGTCCCCAACTTCATCTTTTAGACAGTGCTTGTTCAGTGCTTGTTCAGTGATTGTTCAGTGCTCATTCAGTGCTTGCTCAGTGTAGACTGAATAAACACTGACTTATTACTGACTAAACATTGATTAAAAAATGTTAATAGGCCCTATTTGGTATGCGAATGTTTCAGTTTTAAAATAGATCTTTGATGGTCTATACATTACCAGGCAATTATGGCAATCATCTTTTTTATACACGAACCGAATCAGCGCAACGGGAAGACTTTGCTAATATTAAGAACATAAAAAAAGCGCCAATTATTAATTGGCGCTTCTGATATCTCAATGATAGCTGCTATCAACTATGCTTGACCTTGTGGCGTTCCAAAAGGGAATGCAACTGTAGGATCACCACCTTGTTGAGGTTGTTCAGCAACACCTAAGTCCATTTTAATTGGGCCATTTAATGCTTCGAAACGGTTCACGTTATCAACCAATGCACCTAACAAGCGTTTTGCATGCTCTGGAGTCAAAACGATTCTTGATTTCACTTTTGCTTTTGGCACTCCTGGCATCACACGGATAAAGTCAACCACAAATTCAGTATTAGAGTGAGTGATAATCGCAAGATTTGAGTAGGTTCCTTCTGCTACTTCTTCTGTCAACTCAATGCTCAATTCGTTTTGATTTTGGTTATTTTCCATAATAATTCTAATGATAAGTTAATATATTCTTAAATTCTACTTTGTAAATGTTCTAAAGTCTTGTCCATTCTCAATATTCAATAATGTTTCGTAGATCAATCTGATCACATTGTCAACATCTTCTTTATGAACCATCTCCACTGTTGTGTGCATATAACGGAGCGGTAAAGAAATCAACGCAGACGGTACACCACCATTACTATAGGCAAATGCGTCCGTATCAGTTCCTGTAAAACGAGAAGAAGCCTGACGCTGGAAAGGAATATTATTCTTCTCAGCAACCTTAACCAACAGTTTATTCAGATTGATCTGAACTGCTGGAGCATAAGACAATACCGGACCTTTTCCTGAAAACAGATCGCCCTGCGTGATTTTATTGATCATCGGAGTTTGTGTATCATGTGTCACATCGGTTACGATAGCGACATTCGGTTTGATACGATCTGCAATCATTTCGGCACCACGTAAACCAATCTCTTCTTGCACCGAATTTACGATATATAATCCAAATGGCAATTTCTTTTTATTCTCTTTTAGCAAACGAGCAACCTCAGCGATCATAAAACCACCGGCACGATTGTCCATAGCCCGCCCAACATAATAACGGTCGTTGAGGATAGAGAATGTATCTTCGTATGTAATGACACACCCCACATGTATACCCAAGGCTTCAACCTCTTCTTTGGTACTACAGCCGCAATCCAAAAAGATGTTTTTTAGCGAAGGATTTTCTTCTTTCTCTCCCGAACGTGTATGAATTGCCGGCCAGCCGAATACAGCTTTGACAATGCCCTTTTCCGTATGGATATTCACGCGCTTAGACGGTGCAATCTGGTGATCCGAACCACCGTTACGTATCACATAGATTAGTCCATCTTTGGTAATGTAATTGACAAACCAAGAAATCTCATCCGCATGAGCCTCTATAACGACCTTATATTCCGCCTTTGGATTGATTACCCCTACAGCCGTACCGTAGTTGTCAACGAATGTATCATCAACATAAGGCTTCAAATAATCCAACCACAGTCGCTGTCCTTCCCACTCGAATCCTGTAGGAGAAGCATTATTGATATATTTCTCAAAAAATGAAAGCGAATCTTTAGTCACAACCGCGTCGTGCTTCGGCTCTTTTTTCTTGTTTTTTTCTGCCATCTTTTCCTTTTCTATTTACTTTCGTCAAAATATGAAAATTTCAATGAAATGCAAAAGTAAAAATGTTTTTTGAAATATTGTTTGCGCATTTTTTAGATCATCTCCCCTTATTTTAGTAAAAAAGATCAGCAAAAGACAATATTTCATTCACGATGAATGGATTAGGTTCGCAGCCTAATGATATTATGCTTAAAAACAAATTGTAGGAATAAAAAATGAGATTAAAGCTTATCTTTACTCCAAAGTAATTTAAACAGCTATAAAATTTATGAATTCAATATTAAGTGCAATACATTGGAATATTGACCCCGAAATGTTCAACTTTGGCGCCTTTGCCCTTCGCTATTATGCCTTATGCTGGTTATTAGCGTTTTTTGTTTCCTACGTGATCATGTTGCGTATATTCAAAAAGGAAGGCCGCACACAGGAACAATTGGATCAGCTTTCAATTTATATTTTCCTGGGCACTTTGATCGGAGCTCGATTGGGGCACTGCCTATTTTACGATTTTGACTATTACAAAGATCATATACTTGAAATCTTCCTTCCCTTCAAATGGGATAAAACAGGATTTCATATCACCGGCTTTGCAGGTTTGGCTTCCCACGGCGGCGCCATCGGTATTATCCTCGCGCTATATTTATTCTGCAGAAAAACAAAAACCGACTTTTTATGGTTAGCGGACAGATTGGTCGTTGTAGTCCCTATTGCCGGTGCACTTATCCGAATCGGAAATTTCTTCAATTCTGAAATAATTGGTACACCTACGGATCTACCTTGGGCCATCGTGTTTGACCGTGTGGACAATGTGCCCCGCCATCCAGGACAGCTTTATGAAGCAATCGCCTATATTTTGATCTTTATTATCATTGGTTCCCTATTCAAATCGAATCCAAATCGCCAAAAAGGTCAATTATTTGGCATATTCATGGTCCTATTGTTCGGTGCCCGTATGGTCTTGGAACACTTTAAAATTGACCAAGAGGCATTTGAGCAAGGTATGGCTTTGAATATGGGTCAATTGTTGAGTATACCTTTTATTCTGGTAGGTTTTTACTTTATCTTCCGGAAAACCAAAGCTTAAAACAGGGTGCAATATGTCCTTGTTTGCAAATACACGACTTAACGGGCATCTTTTCAAGAAAAGATGCCTTGTTTTTTTTCAATACCTGCAAAGATTACTATATTAGGCTTCAATAAATAATATATCTTTTTACAACAAGAAACTTAAGCCTAAAATGAGTCTAGCACAAGCTGCATCTGTCGAAGCAAATGAGAAGATGCTTCAATACAATGGTCAATATGGAGAGTATGGCGGATCTTACATCCCCCCGGTACTGGAAGAGCAATTAAATAAGCTGGCTGCTTTTTTCGATAGCCATGTCCAAAAAGAAGAATTCCAAAAAGAATTTATTGCGATCTTAAAACATTATGTCGGTCGCCCCTCACCCTTATATTACGCGAAGAATTTAAGCGAATATGTCGGTTCCAAAATCTATTTAAAGCGAGAAGATCTCAACCATACAGGTTCCCACAAGATAAACAACTGTATCGGTCAAATTCTTCTGGCTAAACAAATGGGCGCAACGGAGATCATTGCCGAAACTGGCGCCGGTCAACATGGTGTTGCAACAGCAACAGCAGCAGCATTGTTAAACATCCCCTGTAAAGTATTTATGGGCGAAATCGACGCTGCGCGCCAGGCCCTTAACGTCAAACGCATGGAATTATTGGGTGCCGAAGTTGTAACAACCAACTTAGGTAGCCGTACATTGAAGGATGCCGTAGATGCAGCCTTGATGTATTACGTCGAAAATCCAACATCTTATTATCTATTGGGATCACACGTAGGTCCGCACCCCTATCCAAAAATGGTCGGCTATTTTCAAAGCGTTATTGGTAAAGAAGCACGCCAGCAGATTCTTGATCAGGAAGGGCGCCTTCCCGACAGCATCTTTGCCTGTGTAGGTGGTGGGTCAAATGCCATTGGCTTATTTTCGGGTTTTCTTGATGATCACGCCGTCGAAATTCATGGTGGTGAAGGCGGTGGCACCGGAACTTATCCAAAAACAGCTGCGACACTCTCTTTTGGTAAACCAACCGTATTCCAAGGAACCTTTTCGTACTGTCTGGTCGATGAAGATGGGAATCCGATCCCGTCAACCTCGGTGTCTGCGGGCCTCGATTACCCAGGGATATCGCCGCAACATGCGCAGCTAAAAGATAGCAATCGTGCAAACTATCACCCCGTGACCGACGCCGAGGCTATTGATGCTTACAAGTTGCTTTCCCGACTGGAAGGTATTATTCCGGCCATTGAATCGTCACATGCTGTTGCCCTTGCGGTGAAACTGCTCAAAGACAAAAACCAAGTCGCTATTGTAAACCTTTCTGGACGTGGCGACAAGGATGTTGACCGCGAATTCTAGACGGCAGCATCAAAATACATGAGTAGACCGATTGGCTAACTTAGGTTAGGCAATCGGTCTAAACATTTTATCCATTAGCTAACGATCTCCAAGATGAATCGACCAAGAAATCGTCGAATAGTATTAAAAACAGTAGTCAGCCTCCTAGTCTTACTTGGCCTGGGCCTGATTGGCTATAATCTTTATCCCGAACCAACTTTGGGCCAAAATACTAAGGTAGACAAACTTATCGTCTATAAATCTAAAAGGACACTATTGGCCTATAGTAAAGGAAAGCTCCTAAAATCTTACCGCATTTCACTGGGCGGCCAACCTCTGGGGGCCAAAGAATTTGAAGGCGATTTAAAAACGCCCGAAGGTCTTTATACGATCAACGATAAAAATCAATACAGCAGCTATCACAAAAATCTGGGGGTCTCTTACCCGAATGAACAAGATATCGCCCATGCCAAAAGTTTGGGAAAAGATGCCGGTGGCGACATCAAAATCCACGGGCTCCGAAACGGACTAGGCTTTATCGGTAAATTGCAACGCCACATGGACTGGACTTTCGGTTGTATGGCACTTACAAACTCGGAAATTGACGAGCTTTTTGATGCAGTCCCAATAGGCACAGCTATTGAGATCAACCCCTAACAAACTGAGGACTAAAGCTCTCGTCAGCCATCCCATTACGCTCAACAGCAGACGATCTAACCTTTCCGTCATACTTTTCCTGTAGACATTTTTCAAAATACTACAAGATAAACCCTAAATATTACAACCCCATGTCTAATAAATTATCGATTTTTGAGTTTACATGAGTAACTTGTATTTAAAATAATTCCGATGGAATATCCAAATGTGACAAACATACAAATACCGATAACCACATCGTAGCATGCACGGCATCTAAGAATTAAAACACGTGCATAAAATCAACAGGATATTCCAATGGTTTCTAAAAGACAAAATGCGAAGCATTTATGAAGACCACTGGATGTAGACACAAATCAATAATAATTTATATATGAAACTTGCAATAAAGAATATGGTATGCAATAGATGCATTATGGTTGTTGAAAATGAATTGGCGAAGCTCAATCTCCATGTTAAGCATATTTCTTTGGGCCAAGTTGAGATTGAGGAAGAGCTGACCAAAGCGGAGAGCAAGCAACTTGCTTCAAATTTTTCGGCACTTGGGTTTGAACTGATTGACGATAAAAGAACAGTCATCATCGAACAGGTTAAACATCTGGTATTGGATCTCATCCGCAATCAACATAACGAGACCAGCCTTAATCTTTCCGAAATCATCAGCACGAAAGTACACCATGATTACAACTACATCTCCAATCTTTTTTCGGATGTTGAAGGCATAACTATCGAAAAATACTTCATCGGCCAGAAAATTGAATATGTCAAAGAGTTATTAGTTTACGACGAACTTACCTTGAGTGAGATTGCTTATAAACTGAATTACTCCAGTGTTGCCTATTTAAGCAATCAATTTAAAAAAGTAACCGGATTGACGCCAAGCCACTTTAAACAGATCAAAGACAATAAACGCAAACCACTCGACAAGATCAATGATTAAGGAGCGGCCACAAGCGTTACAAAAACAGAAAAGGCTTCCGAGCGGAAGCCTTTCTTTTAAAATTGCCCTTTCAAATTAGCAACCCTTATCTTAAATATCTCTAATTCTTTTTGTTGTTGATTGATAAAAGAATTTTCCTCCAGTTTTCCGACCACAATATCACGTTCTTCATCATTGGCATAAACCATGTTTTTAAACTGATTTTTGTAGTCTTTGGCCCGGGATTTATAAATCTGTTCACCAATCCAGATCCGGTGCCCAAGCGCCTGATCCAACAAAGATACAATTTTATCTGTTGATAAAACCATACCTTCCAAATTTAAGACTTCGATTAAAGACAAGAGTGCATGTTCACGTTTATCTAGGGAGTAATCTTTACTTTTATCATGATAGAATTCATGAATATCATCCCATGAATCTATCTTTTTTGATTTGACATCATTCAGGAACGTGTGCAGGGCATTACTTTCGATCAGCTGTCCGCCTATATTCTCCCAGCTCGTACGCGATCTACCCGATACGGCTCCAATAATATCCTGCAATGACAGGCCTTCCTCAAGGGCATCCATCAGGTGCAGTACACCATAGTATTTAATAAAGGAACGATATAAGTGATAGGCCTCACCAACCTTCTGAATAACAGTCGGTCTGCGTGAATTTTCAGCTCCCTGCAGCACGATGGTCTGATCTTTTAGGTCCATGTTGTTGGCAAGCAGTGCCCGACCAGCAATAGTACGTTCGTGCTTATCCTCCCCAACTGCAGCGTGAAGACTATCTGCCACGGCCAAAGCCAGCATATCCATCCCTTCAAACATTTCATTCACGGTATCCGGTGCCAACATATCGTATTCAAAATATTGATTTTTGAAATGTCGATTGTCCCGCGCCGCATACTTATTGGCATTACGTACCAATGCATACATATTGTACATAAACCAATACCCCGGAATCAAAACCAGTTGATCATGTTGTACGTCATTGCTCACTAAGGTGAAAGGTAACTTGATATCCAGTTCATGCAGAAAATCTCCTTTCACCATCAGGCAATACGATGCAAATCTGGAGTTGTGTTTTAGGCTGACACAGAGTCCAGGCCAAAAACCACGTCCCGCGATAATTTCACCATCCGCAGCTCTAGAGTTGTGATTGGATCCTACGGTTGCACCAGCAGCCATATTACTTTGGCCCATCACCAATGCCGCACATAAAAACGAGTTGTTGTGGTGCTGTTCATGCGCTGGAAAAATCAAGGAATTTAACACTTCACAACAGGAAATTGTCGAGTTGTCACCCAAATAAGAGTTGATCAAACGCGCACCATATTTCAATTGCGAATAGGAAGCCAAGATAAAACGTACGGCTTTAACGCCGTAAAATATACGACAGCCATAGCCAATAATTCCATTAACGAGCTCACAGCCTTCACCGATCTGCGTATACGATTCCTGCGAAGAATTGACGGTTACATTTTTCAGCTTGCTGACCCCTTTGATATAAACATCAGTCCCGATCTTGACATTCTTGATCGTTAACGTATTTTTGATGACGCAACGGTCGCCAATCTGGCTGTAATAGCCCCGTTGACTTCCAAATTTCTGATCCGTCAGTTCTCCAAATCGCTGCTGTAAGGCATGATCATGGCGATTGCGGGTCCAGAGGTATACATCTGCAGCCTGCATGCCATCAAAAGGGTAAACCGAACGGGCACCATTTTCGTTACAGAGCTCCAGCTCGATCCGTTTATCCGACTCTTCACCATCACGGAGAATACCATTACCGAACTTAGCTGTACTACCGGTCTCCATCTCCTTGATCTGGCTCAACAGCACCTCATTGCCAACAATAAAGTAGGATAAGTAGCCCACATAATGAACGGCAACATCGTCACCAAAGTCCGAACTGATGATCGTCGAATGGTACAGGCCAATGGGCAGCTGCAAATTGCGGTAATCCAAGTAACTCGGACTCAAATTGCCGATACGGACCAGACCATAAAACTTACAGTGCTGAACCTGATTCGGATCAAATACTGCCGATACTTTGACCTTGGTCCAGTCGCTGGACCAGTTTCCGTTGTTAATCAACTGTTGAATCTCCGTTTCCGTCAGATCACGGTAGTCGTTACGCGGGTTTTGCTGAAAGCGCAGGGTATATTCGTCTTGTCCTGCTGGAATAAACTCATCTGGGATAAATCCATAGCCCAGCTGTTCCAAAGGTTTCTTCTTCAATACACTCATAGGCCTCCCTACTCTACAGTTACCGACTTCGCCAGATTACGTGGTTTGTCCACATCCAAGCCTAGCTCTACACCAATATAATACGATAGCAGTTGCAATGGTACAACCGAAATCAATGGCGCAATGACCTCATCGGCCTCCGGAATTTCCATAAAATCATCCGATAGATTTTCAGAAACGGTATCGCCTTTGGTAACCACCGATATAATCTTTCCTTTACGTGCTTTGATCTCCTGAATATTTGAAACAATCTTCTCGTGATAAGCATCTTTTGTAGCGACAAAAACAACCGGTAAGTTCTCATCAACCAATGCGATAGGTCCGTGCTTCATTTCTGCTGCAGGGTAACCTTCGGCATGGATATAGGAAATTTCCTTGAGTTTAAGCGCACCTTCCAGGGCAACCGGGAAATTATACCCCCTACCTAAGAAAAGAAAGTCACGGGCATCTTTGTACTTTTTGGCAATGGCCTTGATTTTATCAACCTGCGTATCCAAAATCCACTCCACCTTTTCAGGCACTTCGTTTAATTCCTGTGCAAGTTTTTGATAACGCTCTTCGCTGATCGAGCCTTTCAAAGAAGCAATCTTTAAGGCAATCAGGTTCAATACCGTCAACTGTGCAGTAAATGCTTTTGTACTCGCTACGCCGATTTCTGGTCCAGCATGTGTATAAGCACCTGCATCCGAAAGGCGTGCGATAGAGGATCCAACAACATTGACAACACCCAATATGATAGCGCCTTGTTTTTTCGCATTTTCCAATGCAACCAATGTATCAGCCGTTTCACCACTTTGGGAAATCGCTAAGATCACATCACCCGGATGAATAACCGGATTACGGTAACGGAATTCCGATGCATATTCAACTTCCACATTAATGCGGCACAATTCCTCAATAACATATTCTGCAATGAGTCCAGCATGCCAGCTGGTACCACAGGCAACGATCACAATGCGATTGGTATTGCTGATCTCATTGGCAAATTTTTCAATGCCGCTCAGTGTAATCTGATGAGATTGCAGATCCAAACGTCCACGCATGGAGTCAAAAATCGTTTGCGGTTGCTCGAAGATCTCTTTCAACATAAAGTGATCAAAGCCCCCTTTTTCAATAGCCGACAACTCTAGATCCAATTTTTGGACATAAGGTGTGATGCGCTCATTACCCAGATTTTTAAGGATCAACTCCTCTGGTGTGATAATGGCCAGTTCGTAGTCATTGATATAAACGACTTCTTTGGTGTATGCTAGCATCGGGGAAGCATCTGAACCCAAAAAATGCTCATTTTTACCGATACCAATCACCAAAGGACTTCCTTTACGTGCTGCAATAATACGATCCGGATAACCAGCCTCCAATACGAGGATCACATAGGCCCCTACGACACGTTTCAAAGCAATACGAATCGCTTCTTCTAAAGAGCATTCATTCTGCAATTGGATCTCTTCGATAAAGTTGACCAGAACCTCTGTGTCGGTATCACTTTTAAACGTATAACCTTTATTGATTAATTCTGATTTTAAGGAAGCATAGTTTTCAATGATGCCATTATGAATCATCGCAATGCGTCCGCTATTGGAATAATGCGGATGTGCATTCCGGTCAGAAGGTTCACCATGGGTAGCCCAACGGGTGTGACCTATCCCTGTGGTCGACTGTAGATCTTTTCCATACACAAACTCTTCCAAGTTTGCGACTTTACCTGTTTTTTTGAAAACATCGATCTGGTCACCCTTATGCAATGCCACTCCAGCACTGTCATAACCGCGGTATTCTAATTTTTGTAATCCGTCAATGACGATACCGTACGCCTGACGATAACCTGTGTATCCTACAATTCCACACATGTATGTCTCAATTTTAAGTGTATATTTTGTTAATGCGCCGCAATGTAATAAAAAATATCTACGCAATCGATTGATTAACCTAAAATTAACACAAAAAAGGCGGCTAATGTCTCTTAGCCGCCTTTTTCAACTGTAAAATTTATTTATTTTTTAATGTTCTGCCACATCTACATGGTCGTAATCTTCCTTGATCAAGGCTTCGTAATTTGTTTTTTCTTTCTTTCCAAAACGACGTTGAAGACTGTCAAAAATGGAGTACACCACCGGCACAACAACCAAGGTTAAAAATAAAGAAGATAACAAACCACCGATGATTACAATCGCAAGACCTCTATTCATATCGGCACCGTCTCCAGTAGCGATTGCAATAGGAATCATACCAAATACCATGGCAATTGTCGTCATCAAAATCGGACGAAGACGTGCGTGATTGGCTGCCACCAATGCATCGTGCGTATTATCGCCAGCTTCCTTACGATGGTTGGCAAAGTCAACCAACATGATCGCATTCTTGGCTACTAGACCAATCAACATGATGATACCCAAAATCGTAAAGATATTCAAGGTCTGATTTCCCAAAGCCAAGAATAACAGGGCCCCGATAAACGACAACGGAATCGAGAATAAGACCACAAATGGCGTGATAAAACTATCGTATAAAGCAACCATCACCAAATATACTAGGATAATAGATGCCAATAAGGCAATTCCCAACGTACCAAAACCTTCCGATTGGTTTTCCATATTACCACCCCAGATAAAGACGATACCCGGTTTACGCGGTAGTTTTTCAAACTGTGCCTGCCACTCTTGCGCTACCGTACCCATTGGTCTACCGATTGCCTGTCCTTGAATGGATACCGCCGGCGACTTGTCGCGACGTTCCAACAAAGTAGGTCCCGAACCATAAGTTACATTGGCAAATTGATCCAAAGAAATAGAGGCACCCTTATTATTGATAAATTTCAGATCACGTACGTTGTCGATATTGGCACGACCATTTTCCGCATAGCGGATATTGATATCATACTCATTATCGCCTGCTCTGTATTTATTATCCGTATTTCCTGAAAACGCCGTTTGCATCGTCATCCCCACGGTAGAGACATTCAGTCCCAAAGAGGTCATTTTATCACGGTCGATCTTCACATTGATTTCGGGGTTACCCGCTTCAGAAGTCAATTTAACACCCGCTGCTCCAGGTATCTTACGTAATTGATCTGCTGCCTTCTCTGCAAATTCCTGTGCATCTTCGACAGAAGCACCGATAATGGTCAACTTCAATGGCGCTTGCTCCGCTCCCATGATACCCACATTGACCGTTTTAATTTTTGCACCGATCAGTTTATTTTCCAGTTCGCGCTTCAATGTCGCTGAATAGACCTGTGAGTTGCCTTCAAAATTTTCTTTGTCGAGGATCACGTGGATTTCCGATTTATAGCGCGAACCTGTTGTCGAAGCCATACCGTCCGAAGACTGTCCCACCGTTGTAATAATTTCTTTTACATCGGGTTTCGATTTAATATAAGCTTCCGCTTTCTGCGTCAATAAGTTGGTTTTTTCCAGAGAAGCATCTTTGTCGAGCTCCAACTGGATGAAAAACTCCTTACGATCGATACCTGGGAAGAAATCCGAACCAATATAGCCTTTTCCGATCAGCACAAAAGATGCAAAAAGCAAACCAATGGCCAAAACTAATGTTGACACTTTCGTTTTCCAGCTTTTTAAAGACCACATCAACAAACCTGCTACCCAGTGTGTAAAGCTGGTCAATCCACTTTCAAATCCATGGATAATACGACCAAAGAAAGAGGTTTTGCTCAAATGTTCCAATTTACCGAAACGCGAGTATAACCAAGGTACTACAGTAAAGGACACCAATAAGGACAATAAAGTAGAAATGATTACAGTCACACAGAATTGCGCCAGGATATTGGCTACTAAGCCCGTAGACATCGCAATCGGAAGGAACACGACAACGATAACCAAAGTGATCGCTGTTACGGTAAATCCAATTTCAGAAGCACCATCATAGGCCGCGCGCACCTTGTTTTTACCCATCTCCATATGGCGGTGAATATTCTCGATAACAACGATCGCATCATCCACGAGGATACCGACCACCAGTGACAAACCGAGCAATGACATCAAGTTCAGCGTATAGCCCATCAGGAGCAAACCAATAAACGTCGCAATCAAGGACAATGGAATTGCAATCATGGTGATCGCCGCATTACGTAAACTTTGTAAGAAGAACAACATGATAAAGCCCACTAAGGCAATTGCAATCATTAAGTCGTGGATCACGTTATCGGCCGCATTCAATGTAAAATCTGAAGAGTCATTGGCCACCAGAATTTTAATATTCTGTGCCGCATAATCCTTCTCTACACCACTAATTACTTTTCCGTTTTTATCGTGTACAGCAATGGTTTTCTTAACCGCTTCAGACACTGCTACCGCATTTGCATCAGACTGTTTAAAGACCTGCAACAAGATCGTATTCTGACGGTCCAGTCGAGCCACTTTTTCAATCTCTTTGATACCATCCTGCACATCGGCGATATCGCGCAGATAGATCTGCACCCCTGCCGGCGTTGTGATCGGTAGGTTACGTAGCTCCTCGATTGAAGTCACTTTACCCGAAAGACGAATGGTTGTCCTGTTGTCGCGGGTACTTACGTTACCTGTTGGGAAATCGAGATTGGATGCCGCTACAGTTTGCTGTACCTGAGAAATTGTCAGTCCATAACCTTCAATTTTCTTCGGATCTACAGAGATCTGGATTTCACGTTCCTCACCACCGATCATGTCGACTTTGGCCACACCATTGATCCGCGCAAAGACCGGCTGGATTTTATTATCCAATAAATCATAGAGCTCTTTCTCCGATAAGTTGGAGGTGACGGCCAAACTCATGATAGCCACATCATCCAGGGAGAATTTCGAGAGTGAAGGTGTCTTTACATCATCCGGCAAATCGTTGATCACGGCATTGATTTTCCGTTGGGCATCGGTCAGCAGGAAGTTGACATCCGCACCGTTGTTGAGGGTAATCATAACGATCGATACCCCTTCCAAGGAAGTCGACTCTACCTTTTTGATACTTTCCAAGGATGAAATAGCATCCTCTATTTTTTTGGTCACCGAACTTTCAACCTCCGCAGGCGAAGCTCCCGGATAGACCGTCTGTACCGTAATGACGTTAATTTCAAATTTAGGGACTAATTCATAGCCCAATCGCGTATAAGAAAACAACCCGCCTAATGTCAGTATTATAAATAATACGATAATTATACTGGGGCGTTTTATCGATATTTCGGTAATTTTCATTCGAATAATTTATTTTTAATAGCTATGCAACCGGAGTTCCATCTGCTACTGATTACAGTATGCTCTATTTAATAATCTCTACAGGGCTTTGGTCAAATAGATTGATCTGACCCGAAACAATCACCTGATCGCCATTTTGCAAACCGCCTAGTATCTCGATGTAATCACCAAAGTTTCTACCCGATTTGACGTTTGTTTCGATTGCTTTACCGTTTTTCAGCACAAAGATCTTGTTGTCGCTCACACTACCCACAAAGGCATTGCGAGGCACGATCAACGTATTGCTGGCAACACCTTCACCGAAGATGGCCGTACCATACATACCAGCACGCAATTGGTTCGATGCATTATTTACCTCGATTTCAACCGGGAAATTTAAGCTACCATCCGATTTAGGTGCAATAAAAGTTACTTTACCTGTAAAGCGTTGGTCTGCATACACACTTGCTGTCACATCAACAGATTGACCGATCTTTAAAGTAGCCACATTCTTTTCGTCAACATTAACACGCAATTTCAACGTAGCAACATTCACAATGTCGAAGGCTGCAGCGCCGACATTTAGGTAAGTACCCGGTTCGATTTTACGTGCATTGACGATACCCGATACCGACGTTTTGATGGTTACATCGCCAGCATTCAATTTAGAAGCTTTTAAGTTATTTTTCGCATTCTCAAATTGCAATTTCACCTGGTCTAACTGTTGTTTGGTTACACCACCTGTAGAGAAAGCACTTTCAAAGCGGTGCAGATCAGCCTGTGCATTGGTATATGCAGCTTGAGCATTCGCCACGTTTACATTCAGTTTATCGCCCTCAATGATCGCCAAAGTCTGTCCGGCGCTCACATGAGAACCTTCATCAACCAATACTTTCACTACCCGGCCGGCAGTTTCAGCCGAAACGGTTACTTCCTGTTTCGGAGAAAATGTTCCGTTAGCCGTATAGCGTAAATCCATGGAAGATACTTTTGCTGTATCGATACGCACAGCAATAGCCACATTTTTCTTTGCTACTTCTGCAGTTTCGGCCTCATTTTTCTTTTTATTTTTATTTAACACAAAAAATATTCCTGCTAGACCAGCAGCAATAATAAGTAAGGTAATAATTCCGCGTTTCATATTGTATTAGTCAATTATTCTTTAATTAGTGATTTAAGATTTCCATTCGCTTTGATCAGCTGCACTTCAGCAATTTTATAATCGAGCAAAGAGGTATTTAAATTATTCTGGGCATCTGCATAGGCATTTTCCGCATCCAAAAGATCGGTCAATGTTGCCAGACCATTTTTGTAATTGTTGTTAGTATCTTCCAGCACTGATTTTGCCAAATCCACGTTCTTACGGTTTGACTCAATCGTTAACAAAGAATTTTTAATCTGAACCTTGGAGTTTTCTGCTGCCAGATTCAAGGCTAATTTTGTATCCGCGATATCCACCTGCAACTTATCGATATCAATCTGTGCCTGGCGAACTTTAGAGCGTGTGAGGAAACCATTGAAAATTGGAATAGATAGATTTAGACCTACACCATTATAGCTATTCCATTTTACACCTTCATTTTTACTAAAAATAGGAAAAACCGGCCCCATTCCCATATAACCGTAATTTGCCGTAAAAGACAATGTTGGATAATATTTCGACACCTCTGCTTTTTTGTTCAGTTCCAACAATTCGTTCTGTTTACTCAGTACCTGAATTTCGGTTCTATTTGCAACATCAATAGGCTCGTATACAGCATTTAACGCTACAGTTTCGAAAGTTGAGGTCGGCATTGCAATTTGTTCGGACATCTGCATACCAATAACAAATTTAAGCGCATTCTCCTTTAACTCAACAGCATTAATAACCTGTTGACGAGAAGCTTTCAAATTTGTGACCGCTACGTTCGTGCGATCAAGATCAATTTTTTTCGCTAATCCATTTTTAAACAATCCCTCGATCACATCCCTAGTCTTGGTTGTACTTTCAAGGTTATTTTCAATGGTCTTCAATTGTAACTTTGATTGATAAACATCATAATAACTATTGGCCACCTTTTCGATCAATTGCTCGTCGGTCAATGTTTTATTAATTACGTAAAACTCACGTGTGGTCTTTGCTGCTTTTAGTCCTGTAAATACCGTTTGATTGAACAATTGCTGGGTCAAACTAACCGCATTCGTCGATTGCCATTTTTGACCAAATTCGATAAACATGGTTGTAGATTCGCCCGTTTTTCCATCAATCATTGTTATAGCGTTCTGTTGAATTTTGGGATTCAAATTCAACGAGCTAGTCAAATTTACCTGTGGTAAAGCACTAGATCGGACCTCAGCGATTTTACTCTCCGCATTCGCAACATCGAGACCTGCCTTTTTCGCATCAGCCTTGTTCTGCAATGCAAATTTAATTGCATCACTTAAGCTTAATTGCTGTTGTGCATGACTCTGGAAAACCATCGTACCTAATAAAAGGCTGGCTAGTATTCTGATTGTTTTCATTCCTAATTTATTTATCCTAATTTTATATCTACTTTTTATTTATACCATTAAAAAACAGCTTGGTAGCCAACTTTTGTTTCTGCAATACTTCATCAAAACGATCCTGATTTGGAATCCCCGAAATGATATCGGAGATATTGCACATCAAGGACAGACTCTTCATCAGTTCCACATAAATCTCCGCAGTTTCGTAAAGATGCTCTTCATTCAACTCTCCCTTTTGCGCGCCTACCTGTAGAATTTCATAAAGCGCCTGTACATCACGATTGTGGAGGCATTGAAAAAAATCCTGCATGGAAAGTCCCTTGATCCATTCCAGATTTTCGTTCATGTGCAACATATAGTATTTCCGAACAAATGCATCGCGCAGTTCCAGAATTTTCATAATCAGCTCGTAGGTGGTACCCACATGCACAGCCACCATCTTCTCCTCCTCTTCCCTATATTCATCCGTCAAACGCACAATCACATCCCGTATAAGTGCATTCTTTTCCGA
Organism: Sphingobacterium sp.; assembly: GCA_031286695.1. GTDB lineage: Bacteria > Bacteroidota > Bacteroidia > Sphingobacteriales > Sphingobacteriaceae > Sphingobacterium. The sequence goes on from JAITTY010000020.1 coordinate 122,429, forward strand.
ATAATAGTAATACAAATTCGCTTTGGTAATTTTTATATCCTCCGCAATTTCATTCATCGTAGTCTTACTAAAACCGTAATGCATAAAGCGTCTTATCGCTGCATGAATGATTTGATCTTTTCTATCTTCCATTCTTCAAAAAACTCCTTTCTACTTTCTGACTTTTATCAAAAATTGTTCAAAAATATAAAAAGTAACATGTTGGGCAAAATAAATTTTGAAATTGTAATAATTTTGATATTAACCTGACAACAAAAAAGGCAAACTATCAAGTTTGCCTTTTATTATACGAACAGATCTGTTAGAATGCGACCGTGTTCTGGAAATGTTTTAAAAACTTTCGTTTATCCAGTTTATAGAGCCTTGCTGCACGATAGGCAACTCCCGTCTGAACTTCGTCGAGTTCTTTTAGAAAGCCATAATTCTGCATTTTCTTTCTAAAATTGCGTTTATCGAGTGGTTTATTCAAGATCCCCTCATACACCAGCTGTAGCTGGGTGAGCGTAAATTTTTCGGGTAGCAGCTCGAAAGCAATCGGCTTATATGCAAGGCGCCGCTGCAACCGCTCCAGACAGAGGTCCAGAATCTGCTTATGGTCAAATGCTAGTTCAGGTACATTCCGAACGGGGAACCATTTCGCCTGTTTCATATAGTTTGTAACAGGTTTGGTTTTCAATTTGGTATTATCCAGCTGCACGAGGGCATAATAAGCCACCGTCAGAATGCGCCCCTTTGGATGCCGTTTTAATCCGGCAAAGGAATGCAGTTGATCCATAAATACATCTTTCAAACCTGTATTCTCATACAAAATTCGTTTTACGGCATCTTCCATCTCTTCGTCATTATCCACGAAAAAACCTGGCAATGCCCACCAATCCTTAAAAGGATATTCATTTCTTTCGGCCAAAAGAACTTTTAATTCTCCTTCGTGAAAGCCTAATATGACACAGTCAACGGTAAAATTACTATACAAAACTTCTAAATTTATTTATGTGCAATATACTGAGCTAAATTTAGCGGTTACTAATCATCGGGTTATCTGTAACAATTATACGCTTCCTAAACGTGATGCGCAAAAAAATATTGAAAAATTTATTCAAAGTGTAGAATATACACTATAAAAATCTTATATTCGTAAAACCTAAAATATAGCGTGTGATAAAAGAAATTAAAAAAATAGGTGTATTGACGTCGGGAGGTGATGCTCCTGGTATGAATGCCTGTATTCGTGCTGTTGTTCGAACAGCATTACATAAAGGATTGCAAGTAACGGGTATTTATCAAGGATACCAAGGTCTGATCGATGCAAATTTCATAGAAATGGATACGCGTTCGGTCAGCAATATTATACAACGTGGTGGTACGATATTAAAAACAGCACGTTGCATGGAATTCAAGACGCCGGAAGGCCGTCAAAAGGGATATGACAACCTAGTCGCTGCCGGAGTAGATGCTTTGGTGGTCATTGGTGGTGATGGTACCTTTACAGGTGCTAACTTCTTCTCCAAAGAATTTGAAATACCTATTATAGGTATACCAGGTACGATAGACAACGATCTTTACGGCTCAGATTATACCATAGGTTACGATACGGCCAACAACACGGTTATCGAAGCGATTGATAAAATCAGAGATACTGCGGCGTCACATGAACGTCTTTTCTTTGTTGAAGTGATGGGCCGCGATTCAGGTTGTATCGCTTTAAATGCCGGTATTGCTGGCGGAGCCGAAGCAATCTTACTTCCAGAGAAAGAAACAGCCATTGACGATCTAATCCGTCATTTAGAAGACGGGGCCATCAAGAAGAAATCGTCGTCTATAGTTATTGTTGCAGAAGGCGACCAAAACGGTGGCGCTTATTATGTCGCAAAAAAAGTAAAAGAAAAGTTTGATCATTACGACACGAAAGTTAGTATATTAGGGCATTTGCAACGGGGTGGTTCTCCAACGAGTTTCGATCGCGTGCTTGCGAGTAGATTGGGCTTTGCTGCTGTCAATGAATTATTGGCCGGAAACACACGAGTTACGGTTGGGCTCCGTGGTAATGAAATCAAGACAACTCCAATTGAAGAAGCAATCAGCAATAAGGAAATTAAACTTAGCCCTGATTTATTGGAAATGGCTGAGATTTTATAATCATAATTTGAACAGACATGATAGCAGTAGTATATAGTGGGTCTCGATTTTCAGACTGGAGATTGGCTGACAAGGGTCGGATCACGACGGGGTTCCGCATGAACGGGATCAATCCTTATCTTCAAGATGAGCGCTCCATACTACAGCATCTGCATAAAAACACCAATCTGATCAACAATGCCGAAAAAATCAGACGGATCTATTTTTTTGGTGCCGGATCATCGTCGAAGGAACGTAAGGATAAAATAAAAAACGTCCTGGAACGTTTTTTCGTCAATGCGCGTGTACGGGTTGATCATGATGTCATTGCTTCGGCAATTTCGACTTTCGGCGACGAAAGAGGAATTATTGGCATCATTGGCAGTGGATCAAATGCAGCTTATTATACAGGGAAAAAAATCATTGACAACAACTATGGTCTAGGTTATATTCTGGCCGATGAGGGGGCGACAAACTGGAATAGCCAGCAACTGCTCAAACATTACATGACAGATACCTTACCTGTTGATCTGCGGGACAAACTGGAAAGAGAATTTAACATCGATAAGAAAACCATTCTGGAAAGGGTGTATATTGCCCCACAGCCGACAAATTTTCTGAATTCATTTACCGACTTTGTCCTCGAAAATAAGGATCATCTATTCATCAGTCAATTGGTTAAAAATGGGCTTCGCACGTTTATCAAAACCTACATCAAGCCTTTAATGAAAGAATATCCGGACAGTGATGTAAACTTTACGGGTTCAGTAGCGTTTAATTATGAGCACTTACTTCGGGAAGTTGCTACAGAGGAATTTAATATCAGTATTGGTACCGTTGTAAAGGAACCGATACACAATTTAATTAAATATTATATCAATAAAAATTAAGAATATGAAAATTGGAATTAACGGATTTGGCCGTATTGGTCGTTTAGCATTCAGAGCGGCTATCAATCGTCCAGAAATTGAAATTGTTGGTATCAATGACTTAGTTGAACCAGATTATATGGCTTATATGTTGAAATATGATTCAACACATGGCAAATTTGACGGTTCTGTAGAAGTAAAAGACGGTAACTTGGTTGTTAACGGAAAAACTATCCGTGTTACAGCTGAGAAAGATCCGGCAAACTTGAAATGGAATGAAGTAGGTGCTGAAGTAATCATCGAATCTACAGGTTTCTTCTTGACACAAGAGTTGGCTCAAAAACACATCGATGCAGGTGCTAAAAAAGTGGTGATGTCTGCTCCAGCGAAAGATGACACTCCTACTTTCGTAATGGGTGTAAACCACAAAGAATTGAAAGCTGATCAACACATCGTTTCAAACGCTTCATGTACAACAAACTGTTTAGCTCCTATCGCTAAAGTATTAAACGATAAATTTGGTATCGTTGAAGGTTTGATGACAACAGTACACGCGGTTACAGCAACGCAAAAAACTGTAGACGGTCCTTCAGTAAAAGACTGGAGAGGTGGTCGTGGTGCATACCAAAACATCATCCCTTCATCTACAGGTGCTGCTAAAGCGGTAGGTTTGGTTCTTCCAGAATTGAAAGGTAAATTGACAGGTATGTCATTGCGCGTTCCTACAGCAGACGTTTCAGTTGTTGACTTAACAGTACGTTTGAACAAAGGTGCTTCATACGAAGAAATCAAAACTGCGATGAAAGAAGCTTCTGAAGGCGAATTGAAAGGTATCTTAGGTTATACAGAAGACGAAGTTGTTTCTTCAGATTTCTTAGGTGATGCACGTACATCAATCTTTGATGCAAAAGCAGGAATTTCATTGAATGATAACTTCGTTAAAGTTGTATCTTGGTATGACAACGAATGGGGATATTCAAACAAAATCGTTGACTTGGTATTAGAAGTTGGTAAATTATCATAATCAACTCCACCAATATCCTATAAAGGGGCTATTCTTGTAGAATAGCCCCTTATTTTTTTTCCTTAAAAATCAGCAGGTTGGCGTTTAAACGCAAAAAAAAGCGCTTTTAGCTTTCGTAATTCAAATAATCGGTCTATATTTGCATCATCAATAAGGCAAACAGCTGAATTGAAAAGGTGCCATAGCTCAGTTGGTAGAGCAAAGGACTGAAAATCCTTGTGTCGCTGGTTCGAATCCAGCTGGCACCACCGAAAAGGAAGAACGCAAGGTTCTGACAGATTGAAAAAATAATAATTCCAATGCGAAAATAGCTCAGCTGGTAGAGCACAACCTTGCCAAGGTTGGGGTCGCGAGTTCGAATCTCGTTTTTCGCTCACCTGCCTAGGTGGTGGAACTGGTAGACACGCAGGA
>JAITTY010000006.1 GCA_031286695.1 Sphingobacterium sp.
TCTTCCCATTCCGAACAGAGCAGTCAAGCCCGCCAGAGCCGATGGTATTGCCGTAACAGGTGGGAGAGTAGGTCGGTGCCTTTTTTTACACGGAAGCCCTTGCTGGAAACAGTCAAGGGCTTCTTTCGTTTAAGTACTTCCGTAATTCCATGTACAAGCTATTGCATATCCTCCGCCTATTGGTTATCGCAGCACATGGCCGTCGGTGAGCCCGGTCCATCGGAAGCTGTTCCGTAATTGTCCTTTAGCCTTTACTGTGCTTTAGTGGTATGGTGCAGCACCAGTAGCCATTTCTCCAGTTTTACGTGTCGTTCATTATCACGCACATTTCATAAGCCATATGGAATTAAACGCTCGATTTTTGCCGAACAGCGTACAATAGCTTGGTTAGCCTGCAACATTATTATTGGACAATCGTTTGCATTCCTGATTCTCTTTTTTACTTCGATTTACTATTGTATTATTGTTAAGTTAATTTAATGCATTATAAATCATACGCATGAAGATATCTTTTTGGAGCACAAAAGCACAAGTCAGTTTACTGATGGGATTGGCTTCTCCTTTTATTTTTCAACCCACTCGAGTTGACGCTAAAGTAAGTACGATCAATTATTATAATACAATAGGTCACGATCAAGGTAACCGTATTATCGCAATTCAGAAAATTAATCCGACAACAGTCGAGATTGTATACGATAATGGTCAACGTCTAACGTTAGATTTCTACGGTAATCATATTTTTAGGATGTTCCAGGATGTTCATGGTGGTATTATCCGTGATCCCGAAGCAAAACCCGAAGCAAAAATATTGGTAGAGCAACCTCGGAAAACGGTCACCGGGCTTGAAGTAAAGGATGAAGGTAATAAGGTCAGCATATCCACCAACGATATTCTTTTTTCAATGGATAAACAGACTTCTCAGTTTAGTATCCTCAATCGGAAAAGCAATAAAATTGTAGTTGAAAGCTTAAAACCAATTGTTTTCGAAGAGAAACAAGTAAGCGTTGAATTGAAGGAAAATGCGGATGAGTATTTTTTCGGTGGTGGCGTTCAAAATGGACGTTTTTCACATAAGGGAAAAGTAATTGCTATCGAAAATCAGAACAGCTGGACCGATGGTGGTGTTGCCTCTCCAACGCCTTATTACTGGTCAACCAAAGGGTATGGTTTTATGTGGCATACCTTCAAGAAGGGGAGTTATGCCTTTGGAGCCAAAACTAAAGGGATAGTCAAATTGGAACATGATACGGACTACCTCGATGTCTTTTTTATGGTTAATGATGGTATAGTGCCTTTGTTGAACGATTTCTATCAATTGACGGGCAACCCAATTCTTCTACCGAAGTTTGGTTTGTATGAGGGACATCTTAATGCGTATAACCGCGATTTTTGGAAAGAAGATGAAAAGGGAATTCTATTTGAAGATGGCAAACGCTATAAAGAAAGCCAAAAGGACAATGGTGGAGTCAAAGAATCGCTTAATGGTGAGAAAAATAATTATCAATTTTCGGCTCGCGCAGTCATAGACCGTTATAAAGCACATGACATGCCTTTGGGCTGGATTCTTCCTAATGATGGTTATGGTGCTGGATATGGCCAAACGGCATCTTTAGATGGAAATATCCAAAACTTGAAAGAGTTTGGCGATTATGCACGTAAGAATGGTGTGGAAATCGGTTTATGGACACAGTCTGATCTCCATCCCAAAGATAGCATCAGTGCATTACTGCAACGTGATATCGTAAAAGAGGTACGGGATGCAGGTGTGAGAGTCCTAAAAACGGATGTGGCCTGGGTTGGTCCAGGATATTCTTTTGGTCTCAATGGGGTCGCTGATGTAGGCCATACCATGCCTTACTATGGTAACAATGCTCGTCCATTTATTATTTCATTGGATGGTTGGGCAGGTACACAGCGCTACGCGGGTATCTGGTCGGGTGACCAAACTGGCGGGGTATGGGAATATATCCGATTCCATATACCAACATATATCGGCTCGGGACTTTCAGGTCAGCCCAATATTACTTCCGATATGGACGGGATCTTTGGTGGTAAAAACTTTAAGGTCAATATCCGTGATTTTCAATGGAAGACCTGGACACCCATGGAACTCAATATGGATGGCTGGGGATCGAACGAAAAGTACCCGCACGCACTGGGCGAACCGGCTACTTCGATCAATCGTCTGTATTTGAAATTGAAGTCTCAACTAGTTCCCTATAGCTATAGTGTTGCGAAACAAGCGGTAGATGGACTTCCTATCATTCGTGCGATGTTTTTAGAGCAAGCAAATGCTTATACGCTTGGAAAGGCAACGCAATACCAGTACCTCTATGGTCCAAATTTCCTTGTAGCACCGATTTATCAGGAAACACGTGTGGATGAAAAGGGAAATGATATGCGCAATGGTATCTACCTGCCGGATGGTGAATGGATTGATTATTTTACAGGTGAAAAATACCAAGGTGGTCGTATTATCAATAACTTTAATGTGCCTATTTGGAAGCTACCTGTTTTCGTGAAAAATGGTGCTATTATTCCGGTGACCAATCCAAATAATAATGTGCTGGAAATTAAAAAGGATCAACGTATCTATGAAGTGTATCCGTACGGAAGTTCTAGCTTTGTTGAATACGATGATGATGGAAAGACGGAAGCATATCGTTATGGTAAGGGGGTAAATACAACTATAACTTCAAGCCTTAACAACAATAAGGTAGAGTTGATTATTGCTCCAGCGCAAGGTGAATTCGATGGATTTGAGAAAATGAAGTCTACCGAAATCCGTTTTAACGTGAGCAGAGCACCGAAGAAATTGACAGCAAAAGTCAATAAGAAAACGATCAAGCTTAAGGAAGTACGTACATTAAATGAATTTAATGCCTCTGAAAATGTATACTTCTACGATGCACAACCGAACCTGAATCAGTTTGCAACCAAGGGATCGGAATTTGAAAAAGTACCTTTAGTTAAAAATCCAATGTTGCTGGTGCGACTGGCCAAACAGGATGTCTCGTCGACTGCAATAGAAGTACAATTGGAGGGCTTCGAGTATGCTCCTGTAGACAACTACCTGGCTCAGACTGGTGCTTTGAGTTCCCCAAAAGCTGTGATTACAGATCAACATACACAAGCATATACCTTAACCCCAACATGGGAAAAGGTTGCAAATGCTGATTATTATGAAATTGAATTCAACAATCTGATCTATTCAACCATCAAGGACAGTCAATTGCTGTTCGAAGGATTGGCAGCTGAAACTGACTACCAGTTTAAAATTAGGGCTGTCAATAAATCTGGTGTTTCAGATTGGAGTACATTTGCCGCTAAAACAAAAGCGAATCCATTAGAATTTGCCATTGAAGGAATCAAAGCAGAGACTTCTGTAGATAACCAAGGCGGAAATGGTATCAATAAATTGTTCAATTATGATGAAGGGGATATGTGGCATACAAAATGGGGACAGACAGCTGTTCCGTTTGATATGACCCTAGATCTCAAGTCTGTTAATCAATTGGATAAGTTTGAGTATCTTCCAAGGACCGATGGCGGAAATGGTATCATTTTAAAAGGAAAGGTATTCTATAGCAATGATAAGGATACCTGGACGGAAGCTGGTAGTTTTGACTGGAAACGTGATGGCGAAATGAAACGTTTTGATTTTGGAACCCATCCAGTAGCCCGATTTATTAAAATTTCAGTTTCTGAAGCTGTGGGAGGTTTTGGCTCCGGAAGAGAATTATATGTGTTTAAAGTACCAGGATCGTCAAGCTACTTACCGGGCGATATTAATAATGACCGATTGATCGATCATAATGACTTGACTTCATATATTAACTATACGGGATTGCGACTGGGAGATGGAGATTTCGAAGGTTATGTCAGCAATGGTGATGTTAATAAAAATAAGCTGATTGACGCTTATGATATTTCCAATGTTGCTGTTGTCATAGAAGGTGGTGCAAAACCAAATAAAGAAGAAAAGGTCAGTGGTAAATTAAAATTGATTCCTTCAAAAACGACCTTAAAATCGGGTGATATTGTGGAGATCAGTGTTAGTGGAGAGAATCTTAAAGCTGTCAATGCACTTAGTTTTGCTCTTCCATATAATCAGGGCGATTTTGAATATATCGGTATTGAACCTGTACATCTAAAAGAGATGAACAATTATAGTAACGATCGTCTTCATACCAATGGAAGTAAAGCGCTGTATGCTACTTTTGTTAATCTAGGCAACAAGGAAACTTTAAATGGAGCTGAAGTTTTATTTAAGATTAAATTGAAAGCAAAACGCAATGTCAACTTCAATCTGAAAGCGATAGATGGTATTTTGGTTGATAAAAAGCTGAATTCCGTCACTTTCTAAAAATAATAAATAGCCTTAACAAAAAGGGGAGTCTCATGCAGAGCTCCCTTTTTTTTCTGAAAGTGTCTGATTTTATTGGCCAGAAAGAACCTTCAGTTTGCTTTCATTGCTGTTGGTGTCTGCGAAGTCATGAAGGTTTTGTTAATTGATAGCTAAGTGCACACAATTAGTCCAATATCATACTGAGATCCATCAGCAGGATTTCAGTATCTGCTGAGGTCACTTTCAGGTTAATTTCAGCGACATTCCATATTCCAAATCCATCTCTGCTTTCCAATTCTTGTCCTTCGACAGTCACACTGCCTTTTATTACAAAAACATATACACCATTTCCTGCCTTTTTAATCTGGTATTTTGTTTGGACGTCCTTGTCAAAATGGCCCATGGAAAACCAGGCATCCTGATGGATCCATACACCCTCGTCTTCTGGATTGGGAGAAAGTATTTGTTGGAATTTATTCTGTCTTTGCGCTATATCCAAGGTAATTTGATCGTATCGCGGGCTCACATTCCGTTGATTAGGGTATACCCAAATCTGAAGAAACTTGACTACCTGATCGGTGTTTTTATTATATTCACTGTGTATGATGCCCGTTCCGGCACTCATGACCTGAATATCTCCTTTCCGGATAATGGCTTTGTTACCCATGCTGTCTTCGTGTTGCAAATCACCTTCCAAAGGGATACTGATGATTTCCATATTATCGTGCGGGTGTTTGCCAAATCCTCTTCCTTCAGCCACCATATCATCATTTAGTACCCGTAGTACACCAAAGTGCATACGTTCGGGGTTGTGATAATTAGCGAAGCTAAACGTATGATTGCTTTCTAACCAGCCATGATTTGCATGACCTCGTGTAGCTGCTTTATGGAGGACACTATGGTTTTCCAATTTGTCCGAATTATAGTTTACATCTTCGGCATCCAACGTTTCAAGCGGTTCTATCTCGTCAATATCATTCTTTAAAATATCAGCTGAAGAAACTGTTGCTGTAAATATTCCGGAACCTAAAAGGCCTTTTTTTATAAAGTTCTGTCTGTTCATGATCTTCTTATTTATTACTCGAAAGTAGCCTTTTAGCCGCCGATTTTCATTGAACTAGTTCAATAAAGAAAGATTTTTAGCAGTTTTCAATGGCTATTTTAAATCGGGGTATTTCCAATGCTGTGAGTTTAACTAAACAGGGAGCAATTCAGGAAATAGACTATATACTTCATTTTTTAATAGTCCGCTTCCGCCGCCATAATGTTTGATTAGGCCAATGGGATAAGTGAGACGTGATAGATGATCCGTTACCTCACGCTCGTCCTCTGGTGAGAGACCCGAACTCAATAATAATACATCTACCGGTTCGTCTATCAGCTGCTTTTTACAAGCACTAAGATCCTGCTGTATAATTGCCTGCCATGTGGGGGTAAGTTCAATGATTCTCTTGAGCGTCAGAAGGATTTCTTCATTCTTGCCAAATAGGAGAAAGGTTAAGGTGTTCATATTGTTCTTGTTTAGGGATTTGTCCTGATGACTGTATTAACAATGGCATTACCCTTTAAAATTTTTGAAATGGGACATTCTTCGGCAATTTGTTGAAGGCGTTCTCGGGTATCTTCTGCTAAAAATTGTCCAAAGGCGATCTCGCGATCAAAATACGTAACCACCTGTCCTTTTTCAATTTTTAGATACATATTTGAACTGACGGAAATTTCTGGAATATCAAGCCCTTTTTTATCGATGTACATGCGTAGAGTAGCTAAGGTACAAGATACAAGCGATGAAATCAGAAGGGTGTAGGGGTCAGGCCCAAGATCTCTGCCACCAAGCTTTTCAGGTTCATCCGTAATAAATTCTCCATTTCTCCATTGGATGGTGGTCTTATATTTCTGCTCAGTAATATGACCGATGACAGGGTTTTCCAATATATATTTCATACGGATAATTCTTTTGTTTGTAATACAACAAAAATAAGCTTGAATTGATTCATTTCCATTGATGTAGTTCAATAAATATAGTCATATTGTCTTCTGATGTTTCTTATGGCCAAGGGGGCGGATGGATTTCCGCTGATGAATACATATTATCGCTACAGAAAAAATAGAGATTGGAGTAAGTTGAATCACATAAATTTTCTTACTTTTAACAATCGAACACGCTCATTTTTTTTTAAGGATTTTAATTTAATATTTCGGTTATGATGAAGAGATTTTTACTTGTCGGACTTTTTGCTGGTATAACCCATTTTGTGGCTTTCTCGCAATCTCATGAACTACGTGTGGGTGTTACCTCCGGTGTGTCCAATTTTACTGGATCGGGAACCGAAGCCAAGAGTATGTTGAATGGATCTACGCAGCAGGAATATTATACCAATAATCCCTATGGAAAAAAATACGGAATCAACATCGGCGGTGCTGTAAACTACCGTTATGTTTTTGCCAATAATCTGATATTAGGTTTAGAGGGTGCATATGAACGATTGCAGACAAAGATTGATTTGGAAGGCAATGAGTTTATGAATGGAAGTCGTGGGCAGACCCGTCTTAATCAGCAATTTATTAATTTTAATCCTTTTGTTGGCTATCGTGTCTTTTTTGAACCGATGACAATGGATATACAGCTGGGGATGGATATTGCCAAAACGCTGAGCATCAAAGAAAATGGTAGCATTGAAGATAAGCAGGGAAATAAAACAAGTTTTGATCGTGACCGAGGCAAGGTTATAGATTTGGATATACGCCCTCGATTGCAGTTTAATGTAAATTATGACCGCTATACCGTGTTTGCTGGTTATTCATGGGGATTGAAGGATTATAATAATGGACTGCTTGGAGCTAATCCCGGTGCTGCACGATTAAATGTGTTCCGCTTGGGTTTACAGTATCAGCTTTTAACTCCCGTATTTAGAAATGACTAAGGGTCGATTAGAAGCATTCAGTGATGGTGTCCTGGCCATCATTATAACCATTATGGTACTTGAACTGAAAGTACCTGAAGGGGTTACTTTTGCGAGTCTCAAGCCCATATTTCCCAAAATTATTTCTTATATCGTAAGTTTTATGTACGTGGGGCTCTATTGGAATAACCATCATCATCTCTTTCAAATCGTTCGCAAAGTGAACGGCAAAGTCCTTTGGAGTAACCTACATTTATTGTTTTGGCTTTCCTTAATGCCGGTAACCACCAATTGGATCGGTGAATCCCATTTTGGTCGAGATCCGATCATTGCTTATGGTGTTGTGTTGATTATGTGTTCTATTGCCTATAATATTGTGGAATATTTTGTGATCCAGATTGAAGGGGAAGATTCTGCACTGAAAAAAGCTGTCAAATCAAAGACAAAAGAGAATATTTCTACTGCGCTGTATTTTCTGGGGATAGGTCTGTCTTTTGTAAATCCATATATCAGTTTAGTGCTATACGGAACGGTCGCTATCATGTGGATTATTCCTGACCGCCGTATTGAGAAGGAACTGCGGAATCAATAGTTTTTCAGTTCCAATGTTTTAAGGATAAACAGCACGCGCTCTGCTACTGTGATTTTTGGAACCTCGATGGTTTCATACCCCAGTTTCTCATAGGTATCCTTCATCATTTTAAAGGTATCTTCGGCCTCCTGCCAAGTTTGTTTCCGCTCGCTGTCATTTTCATAGATCGCTGCCCAAGGCGGTAAGATGAATACTTTTTTATGATAACGTCGACCTTTTGCTTCATGAATCAGTTCTTCTTCGATTGCAAGACCTTCCATGGCAATATATGCCAATGTATCTGGAATTCCGCGGTCAAAAAAAACGTAGTCTTGGTGATCTTGCCCTATCTGCATTAAATAGCTGGCTGTTGAAGCGGCTAGCATGAGTTTGGCATAACGAATTTTATTTTTCCAGGGCAGACCGTCCGCATTGGCTTCCAGTTGTTCTCGGATGATGCGCCTTGCATCCTCTTCCACAATGTGGAATCCCTGCTTATGCAATTCCTTTAATAAGGTTGTTTTACCGACTCCAGGTCCTCCTGTCAGAACGATAAAATAGTGTGTATGATCCATAATGATTAAAATGTAGTGCTTCCCGAGAGATAGAAAATTGGGGGTAACGACGGATTATAGGCTGCAATTTTGGGAAAATTAGCTGTATTGTTTTGCAATTTTCTTTTCGGGTTCGATGTAAAACATATATAAGAAAAATAAAAATAGGTATTCTAGTGGCTTCATCAAAATATAAGTCATATTTGATGCGCTGGTAGAATTAATTTTGACGGAGATGTTAAAACCATATTTATCATAGCAATATCTGACATAGCGATGGAGTGCTGGGGATAAATCGCTTAATATTTCTTCGAATGCATTGGCCACCTGAAGCTGTCGATTGACAATGATCGTGTTACCATGTCTAGTGCCTAGCCTTAGGGGTTTAACAAGGGCGGGATTTCCCTTAGCTGCAACTGTACAGAGGTAATGTCCCTGATGATCGAGGATAGGAGGGTGCATTTTTTGTGAAAAAGCCCAAGTGGTTGTTTCTGTGAAAACTTTCACCATGGAATCCCGATCCTGTCCCAAAAGGATGAGGATGATCGTTAGTAGGAGAAAGACCGGAATAAGTAAAATAAGCGCCCATGCCGGATAATTTAGCTTTTTCGAAAGCAAATTATTGATCTTATTGAGCGTGCTGTTGGCATAGCTTCTGGTCAAGGCATAACCCTGTTCTTCAACGATGATTTTTCGGATTAATCCTATACTCATGATCAAGCAGCATATTGGTGTGAAAATAAAGTATAGGGTTCCTTCGTTGCCAACATACATATCCAATGTGGATGTATCGTGGTGACTGACCTGAACGAGTACAAACACACTGATTATACTGCCTATCATTAACATAATCAGCATCAGAACAAGAGGAATAGGGGGGATTTTTCGTCCTTTGATCCAAATCGCTATTGCGGAAATATTAAATGCGATGAAATAAAACAAAAGCGAGACAAGGTGTTTCCCACCGTAGGGAATATAGCAATCACCATCTACGGGATCCACGGCCTGATTATATTGACTCGAGTGGAATAATAGCCCTACCCCGCTTATCATTAATGAAATGAGGTAGCTGATGATGACGGCATACTCAACAATTGTCATTTTCCGTTGTTGTTTGTTGATAACAGAACGAAGCAGATATAAAATTGCAAAAAGCGTAAGAATAATAAGCAGAAGAATGAAGATCATAATTGGATGAGCAGTTATAATTCTAAGACCAATATCGTCAAATCATTTGGTTTAATTCAGATACCAGCCAGTCTTTTTTTTGCATTCTATTCGTTTAGTTGCTTGAGACCAACATTATTGAAGTGTTTAAAAGGTTGGAATTCAAAATTTCTTCAGCAGTATATTCTATGAGCGGATAGCTATAGAGCCAATGTCTAGCAAAGCTCAGCGCTTAATCTTTGCCGAATAGCCTGCTCCAAAAACTCTTTCTTTTGTTGTTCTGAGAACTCTCTTTGTTTTCAAAATGTTTAGGGTCGGCATGTATTGTCTCTGTTTTGACATTTGGTAAAATCTCATTTTCAGGAAGTCCATTGCGTTGTTCTATTTCCTGGATCTGTTTTAATGCAGTTGTTTGATATAAAAGCGGTCCTTCTTTATCGCAGTTAAAGAGGTTGGAGTAGCTTTTTGATTCATTCAGATCAAAAGGTTGTGGTTCGACAACTTCTGTTGCTTCCAAAAGACCAAGGTTACGATCTTTGGCATATTGCAGTGCATTGAGGAAAATAGAAATACGGTTATCAGAAAATAGCGTATCTAGTTCAGCTTTGATCGTTGGGTTGCTATAGTAGTCTACCAACAATTGGGCAACTTTTTCTGCCGGGATAAAGACACCCGAACAATAGTTTTCTACAAGTCTATTTTCGATATTATTGGTTAGAAATTCGTGTTGTACAAATTCTTTCCACTGTTTATAATAGCGGGACAAATGGTCATTTTTGGAGAAGGATAGGGCTCCACCTCGAACATAGAAGTATTTTTCGAAAAAACCTTGGACAACAGCAATGAAAAATCCATGGGTTTTGTCAAAATAATCATTTTTGTCGGTTTCCCGACCCGCATTTAAGGTGTCTTGGTACTTGGTTTTATAGAAGTCTTCTAGTTGGTGAATTGCAGAAATTTCCTCAATCTTTTCGGGATTTTTGAGCAACTCAAAATACCAAGTTTCTATCTGCTGTTCTGAAATGGGGTGGTAACTAATATCATAGCCCATAATGACTGTTTTTAATCGCTTATGTTGTAATTGCTAATATATTAAAAATTAACAGTTTGTGCAATATGAATTCCTCAGATATCGTGCTTTTTTGGCCTAAACAGACAGGTTGATGACAATTTCATACAGCGATAGGGTGGGATAACATGTTTGCCTATTTCATGATAATTAATTACTTTGGTCACAAACAGAATTTTTATATGAAGCACTTACTATTTATTATTTTCATGTCGGCGAGCTTATTTTTTACAGCTTGTCAATCCCCGAGTCCAGAGACTTTTTTCGGAAAAGTTGTTTTAAACACAAATCTTGTAGCAGATTTTGCCCCTGAACGCTACGGCAAACAGCTCGAGCAGGAGACCGTAGAATTTGCAGATATGCCCTCCAGTAAGAAAGTAGGCGATGAAGCTCAAAAATCTGTCGGGATCAAAATTCAGGTTGTCGAAAAGGCCTTAAAGGATATTAAAGAACTGAATGTTTCCGATGCCGATGCAAAAGCATTGAAAGAGCAGTCTATCGCATTATTTGAAAAAGTGTTGCCTGTCTATAAAAATGAATATACCGCTTATGCAAAGTTATGCGACGGTAAAGGTTCGGCTGAAGAAAAGCAGGCTTTACTCCAGAAGATCGAAAAAAACGATATGCCTTCTATTAATGCGGTGTTTGACAACGTATATGCTCTAGGAAAAGCTTATGCTGAAAAACATAACTTGAATGTTAACTGGGGAAATTAAGCCGATGGAGGAAACAAGTTTATACAGAAATAAACGGAAAACAATGCAGCTATTGTCAATTTCTGGAGCCTTATGTTTGTTGCTTTTGCTCGTTTTATTGTACAGTATCGGTTTATTTGATGGTGTATTTAAAGCCAAACCGACAGTTTTTTCTGCCGGAGCATTGCTGGTACTTCTCATTTTATTGTTTTCCAGCCTACTGAGTCTTCGCGATAAAACAGCGCAAATTGTTTTGAACGACCGTTATTTTCTTGGAAAGACAACACCCGTATCGAAGGCTTTTGGTCGAGGCGACTGGCAAGATGTCAAAAGTATCGACTTACAAAAAGTCGGTGGTGATACTATGGTCATCGTTACATTGGGTAATCCCCCTAAATATAAAGAGCAGCTTTCGTCGCTGTTATGGAAGATGGCTTATCAAGAATCCACGCAAGAGTTGTGTATTATGTATTCGTCCTCAACCATTGATTTGGAGCCCTCAGAGTTGTATTAACTTTTTGTTTCTTATTGGAAAGGAACAAAAGTAACCGATACATAACGAACAAATTAGGTCATTGCAGACTTTATAGCATCAATCTTCTGTTGGATGATTTCCTTTTCCAATGTTGTTTTGGCGAGGGTTTTTGCTCTATTAAAGTTTGCGATGGCTTTGTTTTTATCCAGTTCCTTATAAAGTTCCCCGAGGAGGACAAAATAAAAGTGATTGTCTTCTAGCTGTAAGGTTTTTACTTCGGCCAACGCAGTTTTAGCACCTTTTACTTTATATAGTGCAAATATTCTATTCAATGCAGCTGCAGGGGAATAATTGACGACTAATAAACGATCATACCATTGCAGGATTTCGGTCCATTTTTTAGGACTGTCTTCCTTTATACAATGGCATTGAGCAATTTTCGCTTCCAGATGATAAGATGTGAGTTCGTCGCCCGATGCAGCGTTATTCAGAAAATAAAACCCCTGCTGTATGAGTTCTTGATTCCAGCGTTCCTCATCTTGTTGCTCATACAATATGAAATCACCTTCATTGGTCAGCCTAGCCTCGAAACGGGAAGAATGGAAACAAATCAGCGCAATGAGCGCATTGGTCTTAGGTGTATTGGTTTTTTCATAAGTTGAAAGCATTAGCGCAAGGCGTAACGCTTCAACACAGAGCTCCTTTCTTAAAATTTGATTTTGGGTTTTAGAATAATACCCTTCATTGAATAAGAGGTAAATAATATGAAGTACATTATCGAGGCGTTTGATAATTTCTGCTTGGGAGGGCAGTTCGAGTTCGATTTTTTCTAAACGTAGTTTTTCCTTTGCTCTGAATAGGCGCTTATTGATGGTTTCTTTGTTGGAAAGAAATGCTTCGGCAATTTCTTCTATACCAAAACCACAGAGGATTCTAAGGGCAAGACCAATTTGAGCCTCACTGGCAATTGCTGGTGTGCAGATGGCAAACAGCATTTTCAATTGGCTATCTTTAATATTTTCCTGCGAGAAACTAAACTCGACGAAGGTTTCCCCTTCTGGCTCCCTCTGCCGTATTACAGGGATGATTTTATCTGTAAATATTTTATTTCTTCTAAAATGGGCCAAGGTCTTTTGTTTTGCAACTGTGTACAGCCAAGCCGTAGGATTTGCAGGAACGCCTTTGGTCTGCCAGGATTCTGTGGCAACCAAGAACGTTTCGCTGACAATATCTTCCGCTATTTCGATGTACTGGAGACCAAAACTCTTGCTGATGACAGCGACTATTTTGGTGAATTCTTGCTGGAAAAGCTGTTTTAAAAAATCTGGATCCATAAGTTTAAAATAGGAGTGGCTGTGCACGTGTACAGCCACTCCTGTATATGATTAGTTGAGCAGTGCACGTATCTCTACACTACCGTTAAATTCGAGAATAGGACAGCCATGGGCCAAGGTTGTAGCTTCGTCAAGATCCTCTGCTGCAACGACAATAAAACCGCCGAGTCTCTCCCTAATTTCCACAAAAGGTCCATCTGTAACGATACCGCCTGGCTTTAATACCTTTCCGGCAGGCTCAAGACGGGAGCCATGATCCTTCAGTTTACCTTGGGTATCGATGTCATGGATCCAGTCGAACCACCTTTTGTTCACAGCTTTTGCTTCTTCTTCTGTCAGTTGACTTTGCTCATTGGCCCCCTGACGAAATAATAAGATGAAATCTTTCATTTTTATGGTTTAATTTATCGTATAAATATACGTTTCGTGTTTATGAAGTTGGTTGTACTTTGTGCTGCCCAACTTTGTAGCTTCCTGCCTGTGTACGGAAGGAAATATTGATCCTATTATAGGAATTGATTGCTGTAATGGCCAAGGTCAGGTCAATAAGTTCTTCTTCCGAAAATAGCGTAGTCGCTTTAGCATAAACCTCGTCCGATACATCGCCATGTGTAATTTTCGTCACGGCTTCGGCCCATTCCAGCGCAGCGCGTTCACGTGTACTATACAGGGGGGCTTCCCGCCAGGCATCCAATAAGAACAATCGTTGTGGTTGATCTCCGGTGGCCAGTAGATCTTTTGAATGCATATCTAGACAATATGCACAGCCATTGATTTGTGATACACGGAAATAAATAAGATGCAAAAGCTCTTGTTCTATCGAGCACTTGCTCAGATATGCACCTATTCCAAACATCGATTTCATGGCATTTTGCCCTTTTGCGAAAAAATTAATTCGTTGTTCCATTTTTTTATTGTTTTTAGTGTAACTGATTTACACCACAACAATGCTTGAAGTTAAAGAAATTGGACAGCTTGATCTGTAAATTTTATATTTAAATTGTAAACATCTGTATTTCAGTTCTTTAATTTAGATATTTCTCTAATAAAATTCTAATAATTTTCTAAAAGATCTCTAACGAATCATGGGGGTAGGAATGTGGACCTTTGCAGGCAAAGGAGGACAAAGAGATGAGTGTTTTTGAATTTGCCATACGATTACTTGCAGCATTACTTTTGGGCGCTGCCGTGGGAGTAGAGCGCCAATGGCGTCAGAAAAATGCGGGACTTCGGACAAACACCTTAGTTTCGTTGGGAGTAGCAGCTTTTGTGCTGCTTTCCATAGAAATTGGCGGTGATGCTACCGGACGGATCGCTTCTTATGTGGTCAGCGGAATTGGTTTTCTCGGCGCTGGTGTGATTATGAAGGACGGTTTGAATGTGCATGGCCTGAACACGGCAGCGACGATTTGGTGTTCGGCAGCCGTAGGCGCGCTCTCCGGTTTAGGTTTGTATCCCCAAGCATCTGTCGTTGCGCTGGCTATTATTTTTACACACCTGATCTTTCGTCCAATCGGACAAAAAATGGCCTTCTTGACTTTTAATAAATCGGCAGCATCACAGACCGAATATCTACTGACCATAGCCTGTGGGATAGACATCGAAAATCATATTCGTGTTTTATTGATGCAGATGCTAAGCAGTAACGAAAAGCTATTGTTGTCTTCTCTTTCGAGTGACGATACCGTGGCTACAAATACCGTTGTTATTAGGGCCATTGTTAGAGCCATCGGTCAGCAAGACAGTCTTATTGAGCGGATGGCTAGCCGATTGACCATCGAAGAAAGAGTAACAAAAATAAGCTGGGAAATTATTGGTACAGAGTCGGATTTGTAATACAGGTCGGATCGGTAATAAGAATAGAATCTGTAATAAGAATGGGATTTAAAGAAATTAAAAATGAACAATAAAACAAATAATCCATTGCACAATATGATCAGTTCCAATGGAATGAATGTGGGGACTGTGACCAAATTGCAGGGAGTGGCCAGTCAGGATGAAAAACTTGCCTGCGCAATGTTAGAAACGAGCAGAGAAGGGATTACAGATGAAATGGCTACGGAACGTCAACAGAAATTTGGTCTAAACGAAGTGAAACATCAAAAGGCCCCAAAGTGGTATGTTCAGCTATTGAAATCCTTTGCTAATCCCTTTATATATATACTGTTGTTAATTGCAATAGTTTCCTTTATCATCGATGTTGGGCTACCTGAAGTCGGAGAACGAGATTATAAAACAGTTGTTGTGGTATCCATTATGATTTTGGTCAGTGCACTGCTTCGTTTTGTACAGGAGTATCGAAGTAATGCCGCTGCAGAAAAATTAAAAAGTATGGTCAAAACTACGGCTACAGTATTGCGGAAATTTAAAGGCAAAAGAGAGATTCCTATTGTTGAGCTGGTGCCGGGAGATATCGTATACCTTTCCGCAGGGGATATGATACCTGCAGATTGCCGTATTGTTCAGAGTAAGGACCTTTTTGTGAGTGAAAGTATGCTGACTGGAGAGGCGCTTCCTGTAGAGAAGAATTATTTGCCGATCCGGGATGCAGGGAACAAATCACCTATTGAACTTTGTAATATTTGTTTTATGGGGACCAATGTCGTTAGTGGATCGGCGACAGCCGTGATTGTAACAACAGGCAGTTATACCTATTTTGGGAGTATTAGCAAATCGATTACTGGCGAACGTCCCGAAACAAGTTTTGATAAGGGTATAAATAAGGTCAGTTTCTTATTGATCCGTTTTATGCTGGTCATGGTTCCGCTGATTTTCTTGATCAACGGGTTGATGAAGGGGAACTGGACGGAAGCGCTACTGTTTGCTATTGCTGTCGCTGTAGGTTTAACCCCCGAAATGCTACCCATGATTGTAACCGCTAACCTGGCAAAGGGGGCTGTGAATATGAGCAAACGTAAAGTCATCGTTAAGCGGTTAAATTCCATCCAAAATATAGGTGCCATGGATATTCTGTGCACCGATAAAACAGGGACCTTGACATTGGACAAGATCGTCATGGAAAAACATCTTAATGTCTACGGCGTCGAAGATGATGAGGTACTCAAATGGGCATATCTCAATAGTTTCCATCAGACAGGTCTGAAGAATCTGATGGATAAGGCTGTATTGGACCATGTCGAATTGCACGATTACCTGAAGGTGGAGGATCAATATTTGAAAATTGACGAGATTCCATTTGATTTTCAGCGACGACGCATGTCTGTGGTCCTCAAACAGCATAATGGCAAACATCTACTGATCTGTAAAGGGGCTGTAGAGGAAATGCTTGAGCTTTGTACACATGCTTTTGACCCGGGCGATGACCGTAGCCTGCATGTCGAAAATGACCGTACTGTACCGATGGACGATACGATGCGTAAAATTGTATTGAAAACCTCGAAAAAGATGAATGAGGAGGGATTACGTGTTTTATTGGTTGCCATCCGCGAATTTGAAGGTGCTCACCCCTTGACCTATGCTGTTGCAGATGAAGCGAAATTGACGTTGACGGGATTTATCGGCTTTTTGGATCCGGCCAAACCCTCTTCACAGCCGGCCATTGAATCATTACAAAAATTGGGAATCGGGATCAAAGTGTTGACTGGAGATAATGAGATTATCACACGCAAAATTTGTATGGATGTCGGCATTCCGGTTGATCGGATTGTCAATGGAAATGAATTAGATCGCATTCCGGACATTGAGTTAAATCAATGTGTTGATGAGGTATCAGTATTTGCAAAGTTGAGCCCTCTTCAAAAAGTTCGTGTTGTAAAAGCATTGCGAGATAAAGGACATACGGTTGGCTTTATGGGCGATGGTATCAATGATGCGGCGGCACTTAAGGAGGCGGATGTGGGTATCAGTGTAGATACAGCTGTTGACATTACCAAAGAAAGTGCAGATATCATTCTGCTGGAAAAAGATCTTATGGTGCTGCGCAAAGGGGTTATTTATGGACGTCGAACTTTTGGAAATATCATTAAATATATCAAGATGACGGCAAGCAGCAATTTCGGCAATATGTTCAGTATGCTTGGGGCCAGTGCTTTTCTTCCCTTTTTACCGATGCTGCCGGTGCATCTGCTTATTCAAAATCTACTCTACGATATATCGCAGGTATCTATTCCTTGGGACAGCATGGATGAGGAATTTATCGTCGAGCCAAAGAAGTGGGATGCTGGTAGTGTCTCGAAGTTTATGTTATTTATTGGCCCCATAAGTTCATTGTTTGATTTCGCCACTTTTGCGGTATTGTTTTTCGTGTTCAAGGCCAATACGGTATCGGATCAAACACTCTTTCAGACTGGTTGGTTTGTAGAGGGATTGCTTTCACAAACATTAATTATTCATATGATAAGGACCAAGAAAATACCCTTTATTCAAAGCTGGGCTGCTGCACCGGTTGTTGCCTTGACAAGTTTAATTATGATTATTGGTGTCGTTTTACCGTTTACGCCATTTGCCGCTGCCTTAAAAATGGAAGCACTGCCTCTGACTTATTTTCCATGGCTTATCGGCATTTTGGTCTGCTATTGTTTACTTACACAGTGGGTCAAAAATTGGTTTATCCAGAAATTTCATACCTGGTTATAGTTTTAAATTATTGGAGTAAAATGCTGAAATTCATCAACAATAATGTTAATTTTAGACAAATTACTCCAATGAAACTTATAACATATACCCTTGCTATCGCTGGATTGGGCCTGATGGCTTCTTGTGGATCGGGAACTCATAACAGACAATCTGCTGTTGATACTGCTGTGAATGAGAAGTTTAAATCGTATGAAGACCGCTTTATTCAGCAGCTTTGGAAAGAAAATCCGGAATGGGCTACCCAAGTAGGGTTCCATCAGTATGATTCCTTGTTGACAATTCCGGATGCCAATACGCGAAAACTACGTATGGAGTTTTCAAAGCGACATTTGGACAGCCTCAAAAGTTTTGATCTGAACACCTTGAATCTTTCTCAGCAAACAGATTATCATTTGATTCAAAACTATCTTGAATCAAATGTTTGGTCTATTGAGAAAGAGCGCGCGTATGAGTGGAATCCTTCTTCGTACAATGTTGGGGGGACGATCGCTTTTATGCTTGCCGAGAATTACGCACCATTATCGACCCGACTTAAAGCTATTTATCAACGTTTGACGAAGATTCCGGCCTATTATGAGGCCGCGAAAGGACAGCTTAAAAATCCGGCATTGGTATTGACCGATTTGGCAATTCAACAGAACTTGGGTGGTTTATCTGTTTTTGAAAGCGATTTACGTGATTCATTGAAAAAATCAGATCTGTCTGTTGCTGAAAAAGAGGCCCTACAGAAAGCCTCACAGCAAGCTGTTGCGGCGATTAATGGTTATGTTCAATTTTTGAAAACAACACCTAATCCTTCTCCGCGTAGCTTTAGATTAGGAAAAGAACTTTACGACAAGAAATTTGATTTCGATATCCAATCGGGGTCGACTGCCGAACAGATTTATCAGGCTGCTCTAGCAAGAAAAAGCTATTTGCATGGTGAGATGTATAAAATCAGCAAAGAGCTCTGGCCTAAATATTTTGGAAAATCGGCCTTGCCGACGGATAGTTTGGTCGTCGTTCGAAAAATGATCGATACCCTGTCGGTTAATCACGTGAAAGCTGAAGAGTTTCAGTCAGCTATCGAAGCGCAGATCCCCAAGTTGGTTGCGTTTGTCAAACAAAAGGATTTATTGTACATCGATGATAGCAAGCCGCTCGTGGTGCGTAAAGAGCCTGCTTATATGGCTGGTGTTGCGGGAGCTTCAATCAGTGCACCTGGTCCATACGATAAAGGTGGGAATACCTATTACAATGTGGGCAGTCTAACAGGCTGGACCAAAGAGGCAACAGAGAGTTACCTTCGGGAGTATAACCATTACATTTTACAGATACTGAATATCCACGAAGCTATTCCGGGGCATTACACCCAATTGGTGTATGCGAATCAATCGCCGAGTCTCATCAAGAGTATTTTAGGTAATGGTGCAATGATTGAGGGCTGGGCTGTCTATACCGAACAAATGATGCTCGAAAATGGTTACGGTGACAATGCTCCTGAGATGTGGTTAATGTGGTACAAATGGCATCTGCGTACCGTTTGCAATGCTATACTCGATTATAGCGTCCATGTGAAAAATATGAGTGAAAAAGACGCCATGCATTTGTTGGTTGATGAAGCGTTTCAACAACAGGCCGAAGCAGCCGGTAAATGGAAACGTGTGTCTGTGAGCAGTGTGCAGCTAACGTCTTACTTTACGGGTTATAAAGAAATTTATGACCTGAGGGAAGCTGTTAAACAAAAAGAAGGGAAACAGTTTAATTTGAAGGCGTTCAATGAAAAATTCCTGAGTTTTGGTAATTCACCCGTGAAGTATATTCGGGAAATGATGTTAAAATAAATATAAGGAATTCGAGCAATGATAAAGCCACTCTAAGGAGTGGCTTTATTGTTTATCATAGTTTATTGCTCAATGGCGACATCAGCAGTTACCTTGGCAAATTTGTTTCGATAATCTATTGGTGTAAGGCCTGTAATTTTTCGAAAAATATCGCGAAAGGCTTTTGTATCGGTATAGCCTACATCAAACATCACCTCGGAAACGTTTTTTCGTGATGCTTCGAAGAATTTTTTTGCAGCTTCGATGCGTACGCGTTGAAGGTATTCGACAGGCGTGTTGTTGGTTGCGTCTTTGAATCTTCGTTCAAATGTGCGCCGTCCAATATTGACATGATTGGCCAGGTCTTCGACTGTAATTTTCTCCTCGTACTTCTTCTCGATATAGTCTTGAGCTTGTTGGATATCCAGATCAGCATGATTACGTTGGCCTCTGAATATGGCGAATTGCGATTGATTATCCCGGCTGATATCCAACGCAAAATATTTGGCTATGAGTACAGCTGTTTCCCTGTCGGAGTACTTTTCCACTAAATAGAGTATCAGATTCCATAAGCTGCTCGCGCCACCACTGCTATAGATATTTTCATGTTCAGTGATCACAGCGCCATCCTCAATTTCAATATTTGGATATTTTTCCTTGAACTCCTCGATATGTGCCCAGTGTGTCGAACATTTTTTTCCATCCAATAAACCTGTTTCAGCAAGGAGGAAAGCACCTACACATAGGCTGGCAAGACTGGCACCCTTGTGATACAGTTTTCTAAAATACGGAATGGCCTCTGCATTATCTTGGATCCCTTTATCGATACTTCCAAAAATTGGTGGTATAATGAGCAGATCCGTTTTTTCTACATCCTGTAATAAACGATTGGTCTTGATGGTGTACTCGCCACTATTGGCTGGTACGTAGTTGGTTAATCCTACATATTCAACCTTAAAAATAGGTTGTTTTCCAAAGGCCATTAGAAATTCATTGGCCGTATGAAAGGTTCTGAACGCAGGGGTAATACCTTCGATAGTGCCGTATTCGGGAACAAAAACAGAGATTTGCATATCATTTTTGGTTTATTATATAAAGGTACAAATAGTTTTTGTCGTAATCTACCCCTAAAGTTGTCGTCTTTGCAACAGCCGCAATGTTGTGATCCTTTGCATCTTTGTTATATCAATATAAACAATAGAAAAACAATGGAAAGACAGACAAAAATTACAGTTGAAGCAACGATTAATGCTCCTGTAGAAAAAGTATGGAAATTATGGAACAGTCCGACGGATATTATGCGATGGAACTCGGCAGATCCGAGCTGGCACTGCCCAAGCAGTGAAAATGACCTTCGCGTGGATGGTACTTTTAAAAATAGAATGGAGGCAAAAGATGGAAGCTTCGGATTTGACTTCGAAGGAATCTACCATGCGGTAAATTTATACCAGGAAATTGCGTATACCATGGCTGATGGAAGAACTGTAAATACGCTTTTTTCTGAAGTGGAAGGAAAAACCAGTGTGATTACAGTTTTTGATGCGGAACAGGAAAATGATCCTGAATTCCAAAAATCGGGCTGGCAGGCTATTTTAAATAACTTCGTAAACTATGTAGAATCTGCGAATTAGTAATTCAAGGCTGATCATCACTGAAATTATACACTTACACAAACGACTTATACAATGAAAAAGAACAAGATTGCTTTTTGGATAGCTACGGTATTTATAGTTCTCTGGGAAGGACTGATGCCACTTGGAACACTGTTATTTGCGCCGCAATATATCAATGCGGGCACAAAACCATTGGGATATCCCGACTATTTTGCCTATGCTTTAATTATCTGTAAGCTGTTGGGCGTTATTGCAATTGCAGTACCGCAGGTTCCGACCAAATTAAAAGAATGGGCCTATGCTGGATTGACATTCAATTTAATATTTGCTTTTATTAGTCACGCATGTGTTGACAAAAATGCAGTATTTATGGTGATGCCCATTTTAGTATTTGGGATACTTGCTGTTTCTTATTTCTATCAGGCCAAGATTGCTCGTTTGCACAGTAAGGAGAGACCAGATACAGGAGCATATCGTCAAACGTCTGTTGTGTAATCGAGTGCAGAGCAGTATTGGGATGAAACAATGTTATATGTAAGAATGTAAAACAAAAATTAAGCAGTAGTTATTCACTTATAAAACGATATCGATATGAAAACGAATCATGTTTCTTTACATCGAATTATTCAGGCAAGTCCTGAAAAGGTGTTCCGTGCTTTTGCGGACCCGGTAGCACATGCTAGTTGGCTGCCTCCCTATGGTTTTGTATGTATAGTACAACAAATGGATTTTAAGGTAGGTGGAAGTTTCAAAATGACCTTCACCAATTTTAGTACGGGTAATGGTCATTCCTTCGGTGGCGAATATCTGGAGATTGAGCAAGACAGCTTTATCAAGTATGTAGATCGATTTGACGATCCCAATTTGCCGGGTGAAATGACCACGACTGTTTCCTTGCGTAAGGTGATCTGCGGAACTGAACTTAAGATTGAACAGACAGGAATTCCTGAGGTTATTCCTGCTGAGATGTGCTACCTTGGATGGCAAGAATCGTTGGAGAAAATGAGAAAACTTGTAGAGCCTGAAATACCGGATGCATAGCCAATTGATATGATATTAGTTCAGGACATGGAACGCTTGCAAAGCGGAATTTTCATTACATTCTCAGGAAATTGTAGAGCGGCACTTACGTTTTATCAGAGCTGTTTTGGGGGAACGTTACATTTTGATATGTTCGACGAACCCTTGCAGGGCTGTGCTGAAATGCCTGTAGTGAGTGCCACTCTTATTTCCGGACGTATCGCAATTTACGGTTCTGATTTGGTGCACAACGAGGGGCGAAGAGTAGGAAACTACGTCGCTGTGTTTTTGCCCTGTCGGGATATTTCCGAGCGTGGGGAATTGATTGAAAGACTGACCTCCCAAAAGAGCAAAACAACGTATGGTAATCCGCAGCCTAAATTTATAGAAGTAACCGATTTGTTCAATGTGCGCTGGGTTTTGGGAATTGCTCCGTTGTCTGCTGGCCTGTCTATTTGAAGCCTTTTATTTTCGTTTATTTTTAACTTTTACTATATTCATGTAACATATCATGGTTTTGGTATACTAACATATTATTAACAGTTAAAATAAATTATGAATTTATCAATAGAGACCCTTAGTAAGACCTATTCTAATGGGGTAAAAGCTTTAGATGGCGTTAACTTAGAAATTAAGCCTGGGATGTTTGGTTTACTGGGACCAAATGGTGCTGGCAAGTCTTCTTTAATGCGGACAATTGCGACACTTCAGAAACCCGACAGTGGCCGTATTACTTTTGGTGATATTGATGTACTCAAAAATCAGCTCGATTTGCGAAAAGTTTTGGGTTATTTGCCACAGGAATTTGGTGTTTATCCCAATCTCTCTGCATCAGATTTGCTGCAATATTTTGCAAAGCTTAAAGGAATTAAATCGAAAGCGGATCGGGATGCCATTATCAATCGTGTTCTGGAGGTTACCAATCTTTGGGACGTGCGCAATAAAAGCGTAAGTGGTTACTCGGGCGGGATGAAGCAACGTTTTGGTATTGCGCAATTGTTGCTGAATGATCCCAAGTTAATTATTGTAGATGAACCTACTGCAGGGCTTGACCCAGCGGAAAGACATCGTTTTTTGAACGTTCTACGGGAGATAGGTACAGATCATACCGTCATTTTTTCTACGCATATTGTGGATGATGTGCGTGAACTGTGTCATGAGTTGGCCATTCTGAATGGAGGAAAGATTCTTTTGAGAGGCACTCCTAAAGAATCCATCGATCAATTGGATGGTAAGATCTGGGTACGTATCATCAGTCGGGATCAACTGGATGAGTATACACAAAAATATAACGTTATTTCAACCAATTACAATCAGGACAACACACTCAATATTCGGGTGTACAGCGATGTGCGTCCGGATGAATCATTTGTGAACGCTCAAGGCCAATTGGAGGATGTCTATTTTGTAGCGCTAAAAAATGATCAACGCCATGTTTAAAGCTATCTTTCATTTTGAGTTTGCGCGTTGGTTTAAGAGTTCTGCCGTCTACATCTATATGGCACTCTTCTTTGCGCTTTCGTTGTTCATTATGCTGTCTTCGCTCGGTATTTTTGATGGTATAACGGCAACGACGTCGTCCAATACCATTATGAATTCGCCTTGGGCGATTAATGGTATGGTCAATGGCATGTCGACTATTATTTATTTCTTGATACCGTCCATTGTTGGGGCCTGCGTCTACCGGGATTTTCAATACCAGGTGCATACGATACTTTTCAGTTACCCTTTCTCAAAAACGGACTATCTACTTGGTAAATTCTTTGGATCAGTAGCTGTTGTATTGGTTATTGTATTTGCTTCAACCTTGGGTATTATCGTCGCACAATTTGTGCCGGGTATCAATCAATCCTTATTGGGGCCAATTCATGTTTGGGCATATTTACAGACCTATCTTGTACAGGTTATCCCAAATCTGATTATTTTTAGTGCAATTATCTTTGTGCTGGTAACATTGACACGAAACGTATACGTTGGTTTTGTCGCGGTGTTGATCCTTATTATTCTTCAGGTGCTGGTTCAGAATCTGGCGAACAATATGGACAATCGTTTTGTGGGGGCATTGATAGATCCTTTTGGGGATAGTGCCATCTCATACTATACCCAATACTGGTCTCCGGATGAGAAGAATATCAATAATCTTCCCTTTACCGGAGCTGTTATTTATAACCGGTTAATATGGCTCGCTGTCGCAGCCTTATTCATTGGCGGATTTTATATGTTGTTTTCTTTTTCACAACATTCGATTTCCTTTAAATCATCGAAAAAAGGAGCCCGTTTAACCAAAAATAACTTTGATAGTATCTTCAAAATCAATCTACCTAAAGTAAACTATGATTTTTCAACCTTTCATTATTTGAAAACGACATGGACAATGGCACGGTACGACTATCGCTATATCGTCAAAAATCCGGTGTTTTTAATATTGACTTTAGTAGGGGTTTTGTTCATTATCTTGATGGCGAGCACTATTGGCTCGATCTTCGGAACGTCGACTTATCCGGTGACCTGGAAAATGCTGATGATCCCGGGGACTACGTTTAAGTTTTTCCTGCTGATCCTGACGTTTCTTTTTACGGGACTTCTCGTCCATAGAGGAAGCATTACGCGGATGGGGGGATTGTTGGATACAACAGCGACGCCCAACTGGGCTTTTATGGGATCTAAAATCATTGCGATCCTTTTGATGCAATTGACCTTACTGGCCGTGGTGATTGCAACCTGTATGGGCTTCCAGGTGTACCACCACTATTATAATTTTGAAATCGGACAATATGTGATGCATCTGATGGTGTATGGGATGTTGTCAAATTTGGTATGGCTATTTATTTCACTTTTTGTACATACGCTTTTCAAAAATTACCTGGCTGGATTTTTTGTGTTATTGACCCTCTTTATTGGATTACCCTTTTTATCCATGGTCGGTGTAGAGCAGGAGATCTATCAGTTTAATCAGGGACCGGATCTGGATTACTCGGATATGGATGGATTCGGCTATGTTCTTCCGTTTATAACGTATCGGATTTATTGGCTGCTTTTTGCGGTGTTTTTTGCTGTCATCGCCCTGCTGTTATGGCGAAGAGGTGGTTTTTCGGGAGTTAGGGAGCGTTGGGGTATTTTTAAGGCGAATTTGGGGCCGGTAACAACGGCGCTGCTCATTTTTGCCTTTGCGGGCTTTATTGGCATCGGTGCTGCAATATATTACGAAAACCACATTAAAAATCCATATTATACCAGTTTAGATCATGAAAAACAAGCTGTAGAATGGGAAAAGAAATATAAGAAATACCAGTACAGGCCGCAGCCCCGTGTCGTGGATATTAAGTTTAATCTGGATATTTTTCCCGATACGCGAAGTTTTAAAGCGCATGCGGACTATGTATTGAAAAACAAAACCAATACGCCTATTGATTCTATTTTTGTCAATTACAATAATTACGATTATACATTTTCTTTAAGTGTACCAAATAAATTGATTTCTGCCGACGATAAATATAATTTCAATATTTATAAACTCGAGAAGCCTATGGCTCCGGGCGATTCTATTGTGTTGAAATTTAGTACGGCTAGTCCGGCCAATACCTGGATAAATGAAAAGTCTCCTGTAAAGGGTAATGGTACGTTTATCAACAATATGCTTTTCCCGAATATAGGCTATCTTGACCGTGGCGAGTTGGTAGACAATGATGTCCGCAAAAAGTATGGCCTCCCGTATCGCGATAGAATGGCTCCGCAGACTGACAAAAGGGGCCTGCAGAATAACTATATATCCAACGATGCCGATTGGATTCGTTTTGAAGCTACGGTAAGTACGGCCAAGAATCAGTTGGCTATTGCTCCGGGCTATCTCACAAAACAATGGGAGAAAGATGGTCGTAAGTACTATCAATATAAAATGGATTCGGAAATCCTGAACTTTTTTGCGTTTAATTCGGCCGAATATGAAGTCAAAAAAGATAAGTGGAACGGGGTTAATTTGGAGATCTATTATCATAAAGGACATACCTATAACCTCGATCGAATGATGGCTTCCAGTAAGGCTTCTTTGGCTTACTATACGAAAGAATACAGTGCTTACCCGCATCGACAATTGCGTATTATTGAATTTCCGCGTACAGCGGGAACTTTCGCGCAGTCCTTTGCAAATACAATTCCTTTTTCCGAAGCGATCGGTTTTATTGCTGATGTTAATGAGAAGAAAGAAGATGCGGTCGATTATCCCTACGCGGTAACAGCCCATGAGATTGCACATCAATGGTGGGCACATCAAGTGGTAGGAGCCAATGTGCAAGGGGCTACATTGATGTCCGAAAGTATGTCTGAATATTCATCGCTCAAGGTTTTGGAAAAAAGATATGGCAAAGGGCAGATGCGTAAGTTTCTCAAAGATGCGCTCGATGGCTATTTGCAAGGACGAAGTGCTGAAAAACTAGGTGAAAAGCCGTTGATGTATAATGAAAATCAAATGTACATCCATTACCAAAAGGGATCCCTGGTGCTTTATGCCTTGAGCGATTATCTGGGCGAGGGTCTTTTTAACAGGACAGCCCAATCTTATTTACAACGTACAGCGTTTCAAAACCCACCTTATACAACTTCATCAGAGTTTGTGGATAGTTTTAGACAGGCGACTCCTGACTCATTACGTTACCTGATTAAAGATATGTTTGAAACGATCACCCTGTATAACAATAAAATAGAAAAAGTAAGTTCAAAGAAACTTAAGGATGGTAAATACCAGGTTGATATCCAATTTGAAGTGTCCAAGTACCGCGTAGATAGCAATGGGAAAAAGAGCTACAATGACGAAGGAGGACAGCCACTGTCCTTTAAGAAGTCAGATCGTGTGACCCTGAAGTCACTGCCCTTGGCAGACTATATTGAGGTAGGTGTTTTCTCGGATAAGAAAAGCAAGGACGGTAATAAACGTCAGGAGCTTTATCTAAAAAAGCATAAAATCGATCGAATCAACAATACGATGACGCTAATTGTTGATCAAAAACCGGAACAGGTCGGCATCGATCCTTACAATAAATTGATCGATATTGAATCGGACGATAATCGAAAGGAAATATAAGGAAAACCCGTCATAAAAAAATCCTCATCGTACGATGAGGATTTTTTTACACTAAATGGTTTAGGCCGTATTTCTTTTTCTTATAAAAGCGTAGTAATTTAGACCCTCTTACTGAGGTTGGATTAACATGCCCCCCTGTCATTGCAAAATAATCAATGAAATTAATGGTACCTTAATACTGTCTTAACCTTGTATAGGTTAATTTTGGCTGTTGAAAGTTTAGGCTATCGGGATAAAATCGGGCTATTGATTTGCTAAATCGAAATGAGCATCATCGAAGAAGTGAAAAATAACGAACAGCATATTATTCGTTTTGGCCGTTTTATAAACGGATCTTGGTGGGATCATAAAGCATCGAATGATGCAAACAAAGAAATCTATCCAATATTGTATACGCAGCTGGCAAATAATCCTAATCTCGTTCAAAATCCCGGTTATTAACAGTTTTTTTGCGCGCAATTTTTGGAGCCTTTATACATATGAAAAATAATAGACTATAAATGAAAAAAATACTGCTGTCTTTGATGCTCTGTTACGCTACAATTGCTGGAGCGCAGACCGATCGTGTAAATGTTTTCTTAGGATCTTCCGGCGACCACGGCCAGCTTTCACCAGCGGCTTCTTCTCCTTTCCATCAATTGAGCATTGTGCCTTATACTAATCCGGGAACGCATACGGGCTATGAGCATCTTGCCAAGGAAATTAAAGGTTTTACACACAATCGCCTCGAGGGGGTAGGTTGTATGGGCAGTGGTGGATTGATCTTTATTAGGCCATTTATAGAAAATGATATAAAACCACTGAATAAAATTGACGAGCACGCCCAGCCAGGGTATTATGCCTTAAAAACCGCAGAGGGCATTCAAGTTGAAGTGGCTGTGAATAATGATTTTGGTCGAGAACAATATACTTTTCCTGTGGGTAGAAAAGGTTTTTTTATTGATTTGGGACATGCTTTCAATGGCGCTTTTGTTGACAATGATTTTACACAGGAGGGCAACCTACTATTCGGTAAAGTGCGAGCGAAAACGACATGCCATGTGGGGACATATACCATTTATTATGCACTGGAAATTCCTACAGCAAGAGGATGGCGAAAGGAGGGTAATAAGATCTGGGTAGACCTGAACGAGGAGGACCAGATAGCAGATGTCAATATTGCATTTTCTGCTGTGGATCAACAGGACGCAAAAAAGGCGCTCGCAGAATATGCTAAGCTAGATTTTACAGCTGTAAAAAAACGGGCAGCTGATCGCTGGAAAACTGCCCTGTCGGTATTGCAGGTAAGGGGCGATTCAGATAAGGTAGATTTATTTTATTCCTTGCTCTACCGCAGTTTACAATCCCCCTATGTTATCAGCGATGAGCAGGGGAATTTTAGGGGAACGGATGGGAAAATACATCGTTCCAAAGAAACACGTTATCACGGATGGGCGATCTGGGACAATTATAAAACACAATTACCGCTTTTGGAACTGATAGATCCGCAGATGTATCAGGGCGTTGTCTCCTCGATTGCAGACCTTTACCGTTATGGGAAATTTGACTTTGCAGGAGCTCATGAACCAGCAAATTCGGTCCGGACTGAACATGCAGCTGTCGTTCTTTTGGATGCGATCAAGAAAGGATATCGGATCGATATTGATGGAATAAAAGATTCCTTAATACACGATACCGTTCGCTATGATTTTAAGAAACCGGACAAGTACCTTGAAGCATGTTATGATATGTGGGCAATGTCCAAGCTTTTTCCGCAGAATAGCAAAACCTATTTGGAGCGAGCAAAATCATATCAGGCAATTTGGAATAAAGATTTTAAAGATCTGACCAAACGGGATGTAGATCGCATGTCGGCACGGGATATGTATCAGGGAACAATTAGGCAATATCGTTGGAATGTACCTTTTGATGTTAGGGGATTAAGGAAGTTAGCGGGTGGTGAAGAAAGCTTTACACAGCAACTGGATGAGTTTTATGACGGTTATTATTTCAATAGGGCGAATGAACCGGATATGCAATCGCTGACTTTATATAATGCGAGTAAGACCCCTTGGCGCTATCAGGAGTGGATACATCGAATTGCATTGGACACCACCATACAATATTACTTTAACGACAACAGCCGCGGTATCGGGGCACATATCGACCGGATTTATAAAAATGAGCCTAAAGCCTTTGTAAGAACCATGGACGATGATGCTGGTGCGATGTCGAGCTGGTGGGTGCTGTCTGCGATCGGATTGCAACAACCTTTGGTCGGGGAACCAGTTTTCTATATCAGCGTACCATTTTTTGATGAGATTAAGCTGGAAAACAAAGGTAATCCGCTCACCATCGAGGTGCCAAATAGAAGCGACAAAAAACGCTATATCAAATCAATTAAATTGAACGGAAAGGATTTGGGGAGGTTGTGGATCACACATGATGAACTCAGAAAAGGGGGGACCTTATCTATAGAATCTTCTGAAAAGCCGACAGTTTATGGTGCTAATATACCCTGGATTAGCGAGATCTAATAAGCAAATCAAGGTATCAAATCAAAAGAGAGCAAATTGACGGCTTAACACTGTGTTATTAGTATAGAGAAGAGACTATCTTAGAAATTTAAGATAGTCTCTTTTGCTTAAATGTGAATCGTTGTCGTCATTATTATGCAGCTCGTTTCACAATGATTACAGAAAAAGTTGATCGGTTAACACAAGGGAATTAATATTTAATACTGTGGTGCATCTTTTGTAAGATTTAATTTGCCCGTTTCTTTGCGTACCTCTTTTACGATTATTTCTGCGTCCGCTCGAACACTGTATACCAATCCTGGAGTTCGCAAGCAGAGAGGAAATCATTTATCTTATTCTTAATGTCAGCTGAGGTCTTATCGGAGCCAACAAAAAGTATACATAAATTAGAAAAGTGTTGGTGTTTTTTAATAATTAGCTGACGCATATGAATAATTTTATACGTATTCTGAAAACACTACATGATCTTATATGATATACAAATATGTTACTGAGAAATTTTCACATTTTAATTTAGCTGACGAGGAGATTTTTGCTTTGATAGGAATTCTCAAATTTCGTAGATATAAGCGCAAAGAAACGATTTTTTATATTGGAGAACGTGTAAATACTATTGCAATGTTAGTTGAGGGGGCAGCTTATTCAACGATGTTACATGACGATGGTAAAGAACGAATTACAAGTTTACACTATCCCGATTCCTTAAGTGAAATTGTTTTCAATTATGAAGACTATTTGCAGGAAAGTCCATCTCAAAAGAATTATCTAGTTTATGAAGAGTCTTTGTTATTACTCTTGGATATTAATGCTGTAAGGCGTCTTTATGAACAATTTCCGAGGTTTTATCAGTTGGAGTTAATGCTTATGCAGCCGAATTTATTACTCGCACTGAAGAGTATCCATATCCTTCAAGGCCATACATCAAATGAGAAAATACGATTATTAAAACAGCACTTTCCTAAAATTTTTCAGCTATTTCCGTATAGCTATATCGCATCTTATTTAGGGGTTCATCGGAATACATTCAATAAGGTAATGGCGTCTCTTTAGTAAAATTAATATTACCTATTAGGATATTTTTATGAATATTTTGCACATTTATGTGCATTATGAAACTTTTTTCAAGCCTAATTTTATGTTATGACATCAGAGGTAATAAATGAAACCCCACTAACTATTGTAACTGCAGACGACTCCCTTATTATCAGAACTGTGATCGCAATAGCTATCGACAATGATCCACGTTTTCATCTGCTCGGTAATTTTAGCAATGGCTTGGAATTAATACAGGCTGTTGAGATGATGCAATATCCCCCGGATATCTGTTTACTGGATATCATAATGCCAATTTGTAATGGTGTCGAGACCGCTAAATTATTGCAGGCTAACTATAGTTCTATTGCGTTATTTGCGTACACCAGTTTATCCATTGACCCAAAGGTTGACCAAATGTATCACTATGGCGTTGAAGAAGTATTTTATAAACAAGGATTGCCGCTGAATAGGATTATGGATAAAATTTACGAAAAGTATATGTTGACGGATAAGTAATATAAAAATATGGTGCTGGCTTAGGGTAAAAAAAAGCGGGATCAATTCAACTGACCCCGCCTGACAAATAATGCTACCCACAAGTGATCACATTAGCTCTCATCTCAAAATTTTTTAACTTAATCCACACTGTTATTTTACATCCCACCAGATCCTTGCTGTCAAAACGCCATTATCCCCTTGTGCTAATACGTTTGCATTGTTTGTATTGATTTCTGTCTCTGGATACATGAAGCGCAATGGATAGGCTCCTGGGGTTGGTGAGGACAAAGAATTCGGAATCGCCGGATAACCAAGGCGTCTAAAATCGTTCCAAGCCTGGATATTATTAATGTTGTGCAGGGCAAGCCATTTTTGGCTTATTATCCGCTCGATCTTATGATTTGCTTCGGAATAGCTAACCGTTTTTTGATTTATGTAGGGTTGCACATTGTAATTGTTTTGGTTGAACAGATAGTTAAATGAGGCCTGAATTCCTTTTTCGTAGGCCTGACTTGCAATACCACTTATCCATCCACGTTCAATGGCTTCGGCTTCTAAAAAAGCGGCCTCTGCGAGGGAAACGAGAACTGTGGCTTGACCAAATGATTTAATAATTCCGGCAGGCTGATTCCCATTCTCCAGTGGACCTTTTAAGGCTGAAGTGTGAATAGCTGCATAGGCATCAGCTATCGTATTGTTTCCAAAGATGACTCCCTTAAACTCACCTGAAATCTGCGTATAGTTTTGTTGCAGCCTTGGATCATTATAGCTTTGGTAGGTATTGATCAAAAATTGTGTAGGTCTAATATTCGCATAATTGGCTACGGCGACTCCCGCATTATTGCGGTAGAATGTTTCGTAAAAAGGATTCATCTTTGTCGCTGTATTGAGATATCCTGGATTAACCGCTGCATTTTCAGTGATATATCCTGAACCCTCCTGCACAATTTTCTGGATTTCCTGTTTGATGTATGATTCTTGGCTAGCTACCTCAGATTGCTGGAGTAGTGCTCTTAATTTAAGCGTATTACCAAATTTTACCCATTTGCTTTTGTCGCCTTTGAAAAGAACGTCGTCTGTTGTAGGCAACAAGGATGCGATTTTTATATCTGTAATACCTTCGGTAATGAGATCGACAGACTTGGCATATACGTCTTTCCCAGATTCATATTTCGGATGTAAATTAGTTGATCCATTCAACGCATCACCAAATGGGACATTATTGTAAAAGTCAACTAGTGTAAAATAATGATGAGCCATCATGATTTTGCAGATGCCAGCGTAAAATTTTGCATCTTCGGCGTTGGCCTGATCCAAAATCTCCTTGTAATACAGTAGGTTGTTGTAACTGGACTCCCAGACAGGGATACCATCCCTTGTATCTCTAATCGAAGGACCGTTATAAGTCTTTAATGCCGTAAAAGCACTCACACCTTCATTTGAAGTACCCCAATAACCTCCCCACAAACCGCCGATCTGATTTAATTGTACAGACTCATTTACTGCAGACACGACTAGTGCGGCAGGAAGTTTGGCATTTAGGCTCAGGTTTTCCTTTATTGGCGCATTTGGATTATCATTGACATCGAGGAATTCCTTACAGGAAATAGCTGTAAAAAACGTCATCGCAACTAAAGCTGATTTTATAATAGTGAATTTCATCTCTGTAGTGTTAAAAAGTAATATTGACATTAAAACCCATCGATCTTGAGGTCGGAATCTGTCTGAAGCTGTTATAACCATCCGTTTGATTATAGAGCGCTTCAGGGTCGCCAATCGTATTGGATGAATGCCTAATGATAAAAAGGTTATTTCCTACAAAGCCAATGCTAGCTTTCTTTATTACGCGTTGATTGGCCAGCCAAGATTGGGGCAAATCATAACCAATATAGAGTTCCCTCAGTTTTAAATAATCGCCTTTGGCAGCGGTGACTGACTGTATATTTCCATATGCTGTCCACCATGCTTTATCGCCTTTGGAGTAGATGTCATTGTTTTCAACGATCGAGCCATCGGCTAGGCGTACCATAGAATTTGGCATGATAAAGGGCTGTCTGTCGTATTTTGCTGTCTCTGGATGTGTCCCGGCAGCAAACATCCGTGGAATTACCTCAGAATACATCCAACTTCCTAGCCTTGCGTCTACCTGAAACCCCATCGTAAAAGATTTATAGTTGAATTTGGTGTTAAATCCAAACAGATAGGGCGGTACCATCGTTCCCAACACCGTTTCTTTTTCTTCTGGGATAACATTGCCGTTTTGGTCCAAAACGATTTTGCCATTTTCCCTTTTAAAATCTGTCATTCGTAGCGTTGGATATTGTAGGCCTTTGATGGCATAGGCTTGTCTAAAGATGTTAAATTCGTCGCCTGCATACAGATTCTTGGCTTTTGTATCGGTGTAACTGAAATTGATACCAAATTGCAAGGTCATGTCTTTGCTTTTAATGACTGTTCCATTAACCATTATTTCCAATGTCTTATTGATAATCTGACCAGCATTTACAATTGTCGAATTGAATCCAGTTGCCCGGGAAATGCCCGCATCAAATATCTGTCCATCCGAGTCCGAATAAGCGTAAACGATATCCGTCCGTAAGCGGTCATTAAAGAATCCCAATTGTGTACCGACCTCAAATGATTTAACAAATTCGGGCTTTATTGATCGGTTAGGCTCAGACAGTGATGGGGTAAATCCAACCAAACTGCCAAATGGAAAACCTGCGGTTTGACTATAACTCAGATTCAGTCGATACGGATCTAAGGTCACATTTCCAGTTTTATTAAAAGATGTAAAAATACGACCGTAGCTCAATACACTACTTTCGCGCAAACCTGCGATTGCATCTGTAAATACGAAAGAAGAGCTCACACCTGGGGAGAAATAGCTGTTACTTTCTGGAGCAAGTACCGATACCTGATCGTTTCTACCAGTCAGTGTTAGAAAAAGATAATTTTTATATCCGGCCGTAAATTCTCCGTACGTCGCCAAAGAACGATATTTTGTAATAGTTGAACCACCTGTCAATTCCCCAGTTCTAGATCCTTGGTTGAAAATATCCTCAAATAATAGATTGGCTGCGTTGATATTAATTGATTTGGTATCATCCATTCTCACATTTTGTCCGACTAGAAATTTGGTAGAGAAATCACCAAAGTTTTTATGAAAATTCAGGATCAAATCATTGTTAAAACGGGTAAAGCCCCTATGCGTATCATTTACACTCCCGTTTATATTTCGGGTTGCTATGTTTGAAACCAGTTTTCTATTTGTCACCCGGCCTGGCTCTGATTGAAAATAGAGTCCAGTTCGGAAAGTAGCATCTAACCAATCTGTAAATTCATAATTGAATTCCAGTTTTGAGTTTAGTGTATGCTGGTCGGACGTATTTCTATTGTTGTCGGCCATAAAAATCGGATTTCTTGTTCCGGCAACAGGGTTGTACCAGTTTAAAGGATGATTTGGTGAACTAGGATCTTCCCAGTTACGGGCATCTTTGTAATCAATGTTGGCAGGCTGTGTATAAACAGATAACCATGGCCCGTCGCTGGTTGTATTATTTTTGAAGAAAACGTAATTCGTATTGAAAGACGTATTCAATTTGTTGAATCGACGTGATCCATTAAAGCGAACACCTGTACGGCTTGATTTGTCACCAGGAATTACGCCTTTTATGCGAACATCCTGTAGCGAAACATAATAAGAACCTTTATCATCACCCGAAGAGAATGATAAGTCGTTTTGCATCGTTATACCAGTATCAAAAAATCCTAAGCGATTATCCTTACTCGGTGCACTATACACTTTCGTAGGTTGTACGCCGTTGATCGGTAGACCGAAATCTCTGATTTCGCCATTAAAACGATCCCCCCAAGATTCATTTGCGACAGGACTGTATACACCATTCTGTCCTTGACCAAAAGTTTGTTGAGCTGGAGGCAGTAAGAACACCTTAGAAAATAGTGTACTGTTGCTATAATTGATTTGACCTCTTTCTGCCCGACCTGATTTTGTAGTGATCATAATGGCCCCGTTGACACCTTCAGATCCATATAGTGCAGCAGCATTTGCCCCTTTCAATACCGTAACGTCTTGTATATCATTGGGATTAATCCGTGTGATATCTGGAAGAGGAACACCATCTACCACATAGATAGGGTCATTTTTTGAACGATTTAACGAGCGTGTTCCTCTTAATCTAATTTGAATCCCGGGGTCAGTTTTGCCCGTTGTTAGGTCTGTTGCATTGATTCTTAATCCCGCAACTTTACTCGATAATGCTAAGAGAGGATTTACCACCTTACCGAGATTCAATTCTTGGTTGTCTACCGACTGCGCTGACGTACCAAGTTCTCGCGCCTGTCTTTTTATCCCCAAGGCACCAGTTACAGTTACTTCAGATAGCATATGTGCATCTCCAGCTAGTCGGATGATGAGATTAGATTGGTTGCTCCGTACCGGAATTTCTTGAGATGTATAATTAAGATGCGAAATAACTAAAGTTTGCCCACGTTGAAGTTGAATACGAAAACTTCCCTGCGAACTTGTCATTACCGCATTGGATTTGCTGGTTTCTTTTACACGAATTGAGACACCGCTAATTGGCTCGTCGGTTTTTAAATCCAAAATACGCCCTTCTACGGTAAAATTCGTTTGCGCAAATACCTCAGCATGGAATTGTGCGCTAAAGAATAGAAATAGGATTAATAAGTAGCTTTTTAACATTTTTTAATGTTTAATTGAATAAGTAGTATGATTTCAATACCTTTGATTATATTAAGTCTAAATAAATAGCTCACGAAGATAGTTGGTAATATAAATTACCGAATAACGTAATCGGAAATAAGAGTTATACTATTGGAAATTTCTATTCGATGGAGTTACTTCAAGCAGAAAAAAGAACATTTAAATACGATCATCCCGATTACAATGTAAGGATGGTTTATCCTTATGAAAGCCATGAGATTGTCCCTGAAAATCAGAGCTATCTTGTTGTTATAGCCATTGAAGAGGGGTGCAGCTTGTCAAGTGGCTCAAAGAAAATTGTTTTGAAAGGGGGGAGCAGTATGCTGCTGCGTCTGGATAGCAGTGTGGTGAGCATAAGCTCTAAACATACGAATTCACGTTGCCTCACCCTGCTCTATCGGGATTCCTATGTTCAGCAAATGGATATTTCTGAACAGGACATCACTGCGATCAATGAAGCCATCATCAATGCGGGGACAATTTCAGATGATATATCACGGATTGCCTATGTAAAAGCGACTGATTTTTTGCGAATGAGCGTTAGCAGCTTGCTTTTACCCGCATTTTATAAGTCCAAATCATTGTTTATTCTTTCGACCTTGATGGATGCCGTACAGCCCAAGACGTCGCCTAATAAACTTGAACTGCGCGAATCAGATGTGGAGAAAATTAGACAGGTAAAGTTACTTATCGAGAATAATCTCCATGAGACATATACCATACATCAACTTGCTAAAGAAGTTGGTACCAATGTCCAATATCTTAAACAGCATTTTAAAAGCTATTATGGACTTACCATATTCAATTTTGTGTTGAAGTGTAAAATGCAAAGGGCTCAGCATTTATTAAAAGATCGAAGGTTGACGATCAGTTTTATTGGGAATCAGCTGGGTTATAAGCATGCGAGCCATTTTACCACTGCATTTAAGAAATTTTTTGGCTATGTACCAAATAGTTTACGCTATGTATTACTAATGATCTATGACGAATTGGTGGCTACTTTAGAAATGGTGCTTGTCTAACTAATTGCTCTAATTTCAGACCTGGAATTTTCGTTCGTCCATTGTTAAGATTTTATGGATAATGAAAATTGATGCGAAGAAACGAAAAAAGTCGCTTTTCTATTTAGAAAAGCAACTTTTTTGTTCTGTGCTCCCACCTGGGCTCGAACCAGGGACCAAAAGATTATGAGTCTTCTACTCTAACCGACTGAGCTATAGGAGCAGGTCTTTTGTTTTGTCAATTTAAACAGCTGTTGTGCCGTTTTGACGATGCAATTATCGATATTTGTATCGATATTTCAAAATAATTCGATGGAAAAAATTAAAAATATTGTTCTTGATTATGGGAATGTGATCTT
This sequence comes from Sphingobacterium sp., assembly GCA_031286695.1. GTDB lineage: Bacteria > Bacteroidota > Bacteroidia > Sphingobacteriales > Sphingobacteriaceae > Sphingobacterium. The sequence continues at coordinate 37,381 of JAITTY010000006.1, forward strand.
TATGATCGACTTTGTAAAATTGAAAGATGCTTTTACTCAGTTAGGTATAGAAAATGTTGATGCCGTATTTGGACATCATGGTCAAAGTGCACTTTTTGATAATTTTGATAAAGGAAAAATTGATTCGACGCAATTTCGTGAGGGGATAAGAGAATTAACCCAAAATCCAGCTCTGACGGACGCACAGATTGATACGGCCTGGAACAGTTTACTGATCGGTGTACCACAGGGTAATCATGAGATTTTAATCCAGTTGAAAGATCGATACCGTACCTTTTTGTTAAGTAACAACAATGCAATTCATTATGCCTATTGTATGAATGATATACATGAAAAATATGGTATTGCCGACAATGAAGGTTTTTTTGAAAAGACCTATTACTCCCATTTGGTAGGGATGCGCAAACCGGATGCGGAGATTTTTGAATTGGTTATGCAAGAGCAACAATTGGATCCGGCAGAGACTTTATTTATTGATGACAGTCCTCAACATCTGGCGACAGCAAAACAATTGGGTTGGCATACAGCATTGTGTACTAAGGAGAAACCGTTAAGAATTTTGTTGGAAGAATTCGAATTGTTATAAAAAATAATTTTGTTTTCCTTTTTAAAAATAAATAGCTTACCTTTGTCCCACTTTAAATTTAAAAGCGGCGAAAGGAGGTATATATAACGCATGATTATCGTAAATGTAAAAGAAGGAGAATCTTTAGATAGAGCATTGAAACGTTTCAAAAAGAAATTCGAAAAAACTGGAGTTTTAAGAGAGTTGCGTTCACGTCAAGCTTACGAAAAGAGATCTGTAACTCGTCGCATTCAAGTGAAAAAAGCGATTTACAAACAATCTTTGAATCAAGATGTAGCTAACTAATTGATTCGCTGAGAATTTTAAAATATAAAGGGAAAAGCAATGCTTTTCCCTTTTTTTTGTGCTTTTAAGTTTGTAATTTAAGCTATATAGCGAGGGAAAATATGTTGGAAAAGGAGTTTATTCGGTTTTTGCAGATTGAAAAAAGGTATTCAGAACATACGGTTATTGCCTATAAGCATGAGCTGGAGATGTTCCGGTCTTTTTTGGATCGTGAGGGACTGACCGTGCCGGATATCGTATACCGTGATTTACGCCATTATTTCGCGCAAATGGTAGAGTCCGGAAAAAATGCAAGTTCGGTCAACCGGAGTATGTCTTCACTGAGAACCTATTTTAAATTTTTGCAACGTGAGGAGTGTATCGCTAAAAATCCCATGACGCTCATCAAAGCGTTAAAAACTGCTAAAAAATTGCCCGTGGTCGTTGAAAAAGAAAAGCTGGTCCGTTTGTTGGATCAGATGGAACAGGAGCAAGATGGATTTGAATCCTGTCGCGATTATATGGTGATGGAGTTGCTGTTTGGTACTGGGATCCGTTTGGCCGAATTGTTGAAAATTAAGGAACAGGATATCGATTTTTTTAATAAAAATATTCTTATATTAGGTAAAAGGAACAAAGAACGCTTGGTTCCGATCAATAATCTTTTATTGAAAGAATTGAAAAACTATTTGCAACAAAAGGCGACGCAATTTGTTGATACTAATAACAGCTTACTAATCGTTACGAAAGAAGGAAAGCCAGCATATGCCAAGCTGATCTATGATATTGTACATCGGCAGTTGACGCTGATTTCTACTCAAGGTAAGAGAAGTCCTCATATTTTGAGACATACTTTCGCAACAGCCCTATTGGACAATGGGGCGGATTTAAATGCAATTAAAGAGCTGCTGGGGCATGCAGGGCTTGCGGCAACACAAGTGTACACGCATAACTCAGCAGAACGATTGAAGTCAATTTATAAACAAGCTCATCCAAAAGCTTAAAAAAAGGAGGAAAAATGAACATTACTGTGCAATCCATTCGATTTACTGCTGATCAAAAGCTAATCGAGTTTATCAAAAAGAAAACAGGAAAATTGGAGCAGTTTTTGGATTCCATTATTGGGGGCGAATGCTACCTGCGATTGGAAAATGTCGATGATGAGGCAAATAAAATTTCAGAAATTAAATTAAATATCCCAGGAAGCCAGCTTTTTGCAAAAGGGCAAGCGAAAAGCTTTGAGGAGGCGACAGATATTGCTGTAGAATCCTTGCGTAGACAGATTAACAAACATAAAACAAAGACGAAAAATACAGTTATCAATGGACGTAATGAAGTTCTTGCCGTAGAGGAAGAAGAAGAGGAAGAAGAATACGATTAATATCTATTAAAATATAGAAATACATACAGGAGGTCAGTTGCTACTGACCTCCTTTTTTTGTAACCCGTCTATTGCAATTGGCTAGCAAGAACCTTGCGTGGATTTTCAGGTCTGTTGATCCATGCGAAATCATGAAGGATTTATTTTGCATGAGTTGTTGGTAGGCTTATTTATATTAAATCAAAATAATCTTCTGTTTTACTTGGATTGATTATAAATAATATTTATTTTTGATCGATTTAAATGATAAGGGAAATAGAAATGTCAGAATTGGTTTGTCCGTTAGCAAATGTTGAGGAAGTTTTTTCAACCACAGCGGGTACAGTCTATCAATGTAGCCGCAAAAATTGTTTCTGGTTGGAATATAATAATGAAACAACCTCTTTCTCGGTATCGGATTTTTTGAAGTTTAAGAAACGTATCGATGCGATTGATGTTGAGCACATGCTTCACGATACAACACGTTCATCGGATTTTGAAATCATCATGCCTTTCCGTACGGAAAGATGTTTCATCTTAGCTGTAGAGGAAGTACTTCAGTTGCGCGAATTGTTAGATGGCGCTAAATTTATGATGGAACTGAATAGCGTCGTTAGAACTTGTTTGCAAGTTTCGCCATTTGCAGTTTTTGCATAAGGCTATACATATAAACGAATTGAAAGGCGGTGTACATCATAGATGTACACCGCTTTTTGTTTGGAAAGACCTTATTTAATTTTAATTTAAATAAGTGTCAATGAGGCCGTCTTCTGGTTTTATTGACATTCAATGATTTTAAGCACTTTCTGCCACTTATTGTTTTAATTGATGGCTTATTGAAAGTATCAATATTACGTATTTGTAATTGTATTGATTCTAAACAACTTGCGGTTTCTATGTCTAATTTAGACTGAATTTGTATTGCATATTCTTGATACGGATTTTGAAGATCTACTGTATCTTTGTAAAGTAATCAGGTGATGATGTGTTTCACCTGTTGATGTTTTAGAAATTAAACTTAAGGTAAATATGAAAGATTTATTGAAATTAAAATCTTCTTTGAAAGAAGAAATCGAAAATATATTGAATGCACAGATTAAAGTTGAAGCTCATTCTTCAGCATTATATTTGGCAATGTCTTCATGGTGTGATGATCAGGGTTTAGAAAATGCTTCAGAATTCTTTGCGAAGCAATCCAACGAAGAGCGTGAGCACATGTTGAAGCTTTTCAATTATATCAACAATCGTGGTGGCCGTGCAATTTCTCCGGAAGTTACAGGTATCCCTCAAGATTTTGAATCGTTCCGTGGCGTTTTTGAACAAACATTAGAACAAGAGATGTTTGTTACTGAACAGTTCAACAACATCGCCGATAAATGTGCGAAAGCGAAAGATTATGTTACTTTTAACTTTGTACAATGGTTCTTGGAAGAACAAGTGGAAGAGGAATTTGTTGCAAGACGCATCCTTGAATTATTCGATGTAATTGGTGAAGACGGTACTGGTCGTTGGGAAATTGACAAACACCTTGTTAAGGTTGCCTTTGCAGGTGAATAATAAACTTTTAAAAAAGTATAAAAAAACGAGCTGTTTTCCCGACAGCTCGTTTTTTTATATACAAAATCACAACTTTTTACGTTAATAGCTTAAGAATTCTTATATTGAATTGTATTATTGCAAAGTCTATTTGATGGAACTAAGGGGCGGGAATATTATCCGGTTAGTACTTTTTTTAGCTATAACGAGCTTGTTTTTTTTACCCAAAAATGCTTTCGGGCAGGTGTCAAAAAAAGAAGTTTACGGGATTGTTGTAGATACGGCAGGAAGACCCCTAAGTGGCGTCAGTGTCCATTTAACAAGTTCCCGCGACACCTTGTTTTCGTCCACCTCCACAACAGGTTCTTTTCATTTTAGTCGTGTGCAGGGTAATGATATTCGTATCAGTTGCAGCCAGTTGGGCTTAAGCATATTGGAACGGAGTTATCCGCTCTACAATAGTACGACAGCTAAATTGGATGTCGGAAAATTAACGATGTTCCCCCATGTATCCCTGTTAAAAGAAGTGGTTGTACTAAAATATAAACCCATTGTATATAAGCAGGATACTGTTCAATTTAACCTGGATGCCTTTCAGTTTGATCGTCGGGCACTCTTGGAAGAGGCTCTCAAAGCATTACCAAATATACAGGTCTCCCGGGATGGTTCGGTCTATGCCTTTGGCAAGCCCATATCCTCCGTCAAGGTGGATGGAAAGAAATTTTTTGGTGGTGATGTACTGACGGCCACGCGCAATCTTCCCGCAGATTTTGTGAAAAGTGTGCAGGTTATTGATTTTTATGGGGATGAGGCGACAGCAAAAGGGATTAAAAGTACCGACTCTGAAAAAGTCCTGAATATCGTTCTCAAAGACGATAAGAAGAAAATTACTTTTGGTCAAGCGACACTGGGAGGCGGTTCTGTAGATCGTTATTTGGGTAGTGCTGGACTGAATCGCTTTAATGATGGGAAAGAGTATTCCATTATCGCCTCTGTTAATAATACAAATACAAACCTCTTCTCTTTCGGTTCTCCCAATGGCGGAGAGCGGGAAAGAGACATGGGCGAACTGGCCGATTTTGCAGATCCTACGGATGGTGTCAATCGCATTGGATCTATTGGTGGTAGCTTTTCCAGTCCGCTTTCTAAAACGGTAACAGCAAGCGGTAAATATGCTTTTACGCAACGCAATAATTATATTCAGGGAAATTCCCTATTGCAATCGGTCTATGGATATGGCAAAGGTGCTAATAATCTAATTAGTAATTTCGAAGATTATAAAATAAAATCAATCGATCGTACGCACAAAATGGATTGGGATTTTGATATGAAGCTGTCTCCCAAAGATCAGCTTAAAATATCGCCCAAGCTGTCTTGGACCAATTCAACAAGCAATACGTTAAAAGATAGACAAATACAAAATAACAGATTGAGCAGTACGGGGAACTATGGTGCAGCCAATAGCACCGAAAGTCCCGCAGCGGCTTTAGATCTTTTTTACGTACGAAGTTTTTCCAAGCCCGGGCGAAAGGTACTCTATACTTTGCACACGGATTTTAATTCCCTGGATAAGGATGAGGAGGTTCGCGATTTTAATAGAGCGATTGACAGCAGTACAAACATACCCAAGATAACAGAGACTTACCTCAATCAAATGGTTCGTTCCAGCAACGAGAATAAAAATATTCAAAGTCGTCTGTCTTTGGTCGAACCCGTTGATTTGGGAGGTACCCTCGAGATCAATTACGATTTTGACTATACGAAGATTGATGCGAGACGTTCTACTTTTGACAATAATAATAGCTTCAACAATGACCCCATTCTCGTGGACTCACTAAGTTTGAAGTACGACTATTCTTTTGCAAGTAACAAAGTTGGCATGATTTACCGGCAAGATTTAAGTGAAAAAGTGAAAGTGAGTTTCGGTTTTGCGGTTCAGCCTTCGGAATTGACAGGCAGTTCGATGGATAAGCTGATAAAAACGTCCTATTCAAATGTCAATCTTGTACCTTCTGCCGGATTGAAATGGAAATTTACAAAAGAAGAAGATCTTTCTATGGACTACTATGGCCGTAATAATCAGCCGAGCTTCTATCAGATACAGCCAGTTGTCGATAATACCAATACCCAAAATATTGTGGTTGGGAACAAGGATCTGAAATCTGAATTTGCCCATAGTATTGTCTCTAAATATCGCAAATCCATCACAGGTAGAGGGCAATATTTAGAAGCTAGTCTTGCTTTTAACCTCGTGAATGACAAGATTGTAGCTAATCGGACCATTGAGCCCAATTCGACGATTCAGAAGACCACTTATCGCAATACAGAAGGTTATTATGATGTTAAAAGTTATTACTTGTTTACGGCGTCATTATTGTCGGACAATTTGCAGATGAGCTTGAACGGAAATGCAGACTATTATAATAATATCTCTTACATCAATGATAAAAAAAGCTTCGGTGGACACTTTTTGTTTACACAGGCGATTCAATTTCGTTATAGCTGGAGTGATATTTTCGAGGCAGAATTAAATGGGAACTATTCTTTGAATAGGGCAACATTCGACTGGCCAGTACAAGATAATATAACAGCACATTCCGGAATTGTTGGTTTGGGATCTAAAGCTTATTTGGGAAAACATTTTACTATGGGACTTGAGCTTTCTCAAAAATTTAATGCTGGTTATTCGAGTTCATGGAGTAATATCAATCCGACGATAATTAACGCCTATATGGAATATACTTTTGGTAGAAACAATCTAGGTATGCTGCGATTTCAAGGATTTGATTTGATGAATCAGAATACAGGTATCTCGCGTGCAGTCGTTGGAAATGATATTCTGGATGTTCAGAATAATCGGTTGGCCCGTTATTTTATGCTTTCGCTCAATATCAGATTACAGAAATACCCAAAAAAATCATGATGAAAGCCGTAATTATTACTGAACCGGGCGGCCCGGAAGTTTTGGAAGTCCGCGATGTGGAGATGCCGCAGATCGGTGAACTTGAAGTTTTGGTGGAAGTAAAGGCTGCGGGAGTGAATAGACCTGATGTCTTTCAGCGTAAAGGTAACTATCCGGCACCAGCCGGTGTGGATGCGCGAATACCGGGATTGGAAATAGCAGGGATTGTAGTCGCAAAAGGGAAGGATGTGGTCGATTGGGCTATTGGTGATCGTGTATGTGCACTTGTAGCAGGTGGAGGTTATGCGAGCTATGCTAAGGTCTATCAGGGACATTGTTTGCCTATTCCCGACCATTTAGATTTTGTGGAGGCAGCCTCGCTCCCCGAGACCGTTTTTACAGTATGGGACAATGTCTTTCGAAGAGGTAAGTTGCAGGCCGGCGATCATTTTTTGGTACACGGTGGTGCTGGAGGGATTGGCAGTACGGCCATTCAGTTAGCGGCCTTGTTTGGAGCTGTAGTATATACGACAGTCAGCTCATCTGAAAAGGCTAGCTTTTGTAAATCATTGGGAGCCAACAAAGCAATAAATTATAAAACGGAGGATTTTCTGGAGGTGCTGAAGCCTTTGGGAGTTGAAGTTATTTTAGATAGTATTGGCGGTTCATATTTTGAGAAAAATATTAGTCTATTGAATCCTGACGGCCGGTTGGTTTACATTAATGCGATGGAAGGTGCAAAAGTTGAATTGAACTTGCTGAAATTGATGCAAAAACGGATTGTTTTAACGGGTAGTACACTGCGTGCGAGAGACCGTGAATTTAAGCAAGTGCTGCGGGATGATATCTGGTCTCAGGTATGGCCGAAGCTTAGCGCTGGCGATTTCAAACCTACATTATACCGTGTTCTTCCTTTTGCGGAGGCTGCAGAAGCCCATCGGTTAATGGAAGATTCAAGCTTATTGGGTAAAATAGTCTTAAGTTTTTGATCGCTGAAAGCTGAGTGGAGTAGTGCCAGTTACATTTTTGAAGTATTTATGGAAGCTCGAAAAGTTTTGAAAACCTGATTCAAAGCAGATTTGCTTCACCGTCTGTTTGTTTTCTATTAATAAATTGCAAGCGGTTTTCACGCGCATTTCAATTAGAAACTGAAAGAGTGTTTTTCCGATCTGTGATTTGAAATAACGGCAGAAGGAGTTAGGTGTCATCCCTGTTAAGGACGCTAGTTCCTGCAGCCGTATCTGGTCGCGATAATTTTCACCGATATATTGCATGGCTAGCTGCATACGGTTGGCGTCCTGATCTTGCAGTTGGATGGTAAAAGTAGGGCTCGTTAACAGATCATGCTGTTCTTCGGCCGAAATATATTGTAAGATTTCTAATAGATGAATAATACGTGTGGTACCTGTTGCTGCCAAGATAGCGTCAATTAATTGCACAGTTTTTAGTCGGCTGCTCTCCAATAATGAAATGCCTCTTTTGGATACACGTATAAGGTCTTTGATGGATTTATTTTCAGGCAAATTAATGAAATCATTTCCCCAAAAGTTTTCCTTAAAATGAATTACACGAATATCTGCGCTTTCTGCTCCTTCATCTTGAAGATAAATTTCGTCAAATAGCCAATAATGAGGCAGGTTTGAACCAACAAGGGTAATATCGCCTGATTCAAAGCGCCGAACACTATCGCCAATAAATTGGGTGCCAGAGCCTTTGGCAAAATAAATTAATTCCAGTTCTTCGTGGTAGTGCCAAAGATTATGGTACTGGGGTGTATTGTCTCTTCTCGCATTGAAAGAATGCTCAAGATTGCTATTTAAATGAAGCAGTTGTGCTTTCATAATTATGAAATATATGCAGTAAAGTTACATAATTCAGTTTAGCTATGGTAATATAGCTTAATAATTTGATAATATACTTGAATATTGTCTAGCATTTTTAAGCTTATTTTACATTAAATAACTACTTATAACCATTTGAAAAATATGACGAATAAAAAGAGTTACACATTTGCCTTGATTTTGGTGACATCCTTGTTCTTTTTTTGGGGATTTATTCATAACCTTGATCCAATCTTAATTCCGCATTTGAGGAATGCGTTTAGTTTATCCCATTTCCAGGCTTCCTTAGTCGATTCGGCTGTATTTATCGCTTATTTTGTGATGGCGATTCCTGCTGGAATTATCATGAAAAAATATGGCTATAAAGCTGGTATTCTGATCGGATTGATCTTTTTTGCCATTGGCTGTTTTCTTTTTGTACCTGCGGCCAATACGATAAGTTATGTTTTCTTCTTGGGGGCTTTGTTCGTTGTAGCCTGTGGTCTTACGATTTTGGAAACTGCAGCAAATCCATATGTTGCGATATTGGGTGATCCAGCTTCGTCGGCTCAACGGCTTAATTTTGCACAGACATTTAACGGCGTAGCGGCTTATTTTGCTCCAAAATTTGGTGGGAAGTTTATTCTATCCCATGAGCCTAAGTCACAGGAGGAATTGGCGCAAATGGCTGAGCAAGCAAAAATGGCGTATATACAGTCGGAAACAGCTACTGTAAAATTGCCTTATGTGGTATTGGGCATATTGATCTTATTGATCGCTGCATTATTTTTCTTTACCAAATTGCCCGATATCAAAGATGCTGAAGAAGAAGGGAAATCGGGTTTCTTCCATGCATTGCGTCATAAAAATGTGCGTTGGGCTGTGGTAGCTCAATTTTTTTATGTTGGAGCCCAAGTCTGTATTTTAAGCTTCCTCGTATTATATGCAACAGAAGCTGCTGGAATATCGGGTAAAGATGGTGCAGAATATGCAGGTTTTGCTGGCCTTGCTTTTATGATAGGACGAATTTGTGGAACATTTTTTATGCGTTTTGTGTTAGCATCCAAGCTCCTGATCATCTATTCCGCTATAGCGATCGTTCTATCCCTATTTGTCATCTTCGGATCGGGTATTCAGACCCTATATGCGCTGATTGGCATTGCATTTTTTATGTCCATTATGTTTCCGACGATATTCGCGTTTGGTGTACAAGGTATCGGTGCCGATACTAAATCAGCGTCTAGTTTGATCGTTATGTCTATTGTTGGTGGCGCATTGTTGCCTCCAATATTAGGTTTTATCTCCGATAAAACAGGACATTTCCAATATGGTTATTTTGTACCATTGGTCTGTTTTATTGTTGTCTTGTTGTTTGCTTTCCAAAATAGAAATGTCAGTATTGCGGAAACGGAAAATCTTAAATCACATTAATTAGTTAATAATGAAAAGATATGTCATGGCTTTGGATCTTGTGGACGATCCACAATTGATCAAGGAATATGAGGATTACCACCGTGAAGTGTGGCCGGAAATAAAACGCTCGATTCTGGATGCAGGTATTCTGCAGATGGAGATCTACCGTTTTGAAAATAGACTGTTTATGAACATGGAGGTAGGCGAAAACTTTTCATTTGAAAAAAAATCGGCTATGGATGCTGCCAATGAAAAAGTGCAGGAGTGGGAACAATTGATGTGGAAATATCAGGCGGCTATTCCGGGGGCAAAACCGGGGGAGAAATGGGTAATGATGACCAAAATATTTGAATTAGTATAATTATGGCTATACAGCGCTATTTACAGATCCATCCGATGGATAATGTCCTTGTTGCATTACAGGACTTGGCAGCAGGAACAACGGTTGTTTTTGAGGGTAAGGAATTTACATTAAAGCAAGCTGTTGCTGCCAAACATAAATTCACCATCCAGCCAATGGAACAAGATACCGAGATATTAATGTACGGTGTTCTGGTCGGGAAATTGAATACATCTTTAGCTGAAGGGGAACTCATTACGACTGAAAACTTGCGCCATGCGTCGGAAGATTTTAGAATGGGGAACCGCAAGACAGCTTGGACAAAACCTGATGTTGCTGCGTTTAAAGATAAAACGTTCAATGGATTCCACCGTTCAAATGGGACTGTTGGAACGGCCAATTACTGGTTGGTTATCCCGTTGGTTTTTTGCGAAAATAGAAATGTATTGACCTTGAAGGCTGCATTTGAGGAGAAGCTGGGCTATAAAGTAAAAGCGAATAATTATGTCTCTGAGGTAGAAGACCTCATTGGTTTATATAAGTCTGGTGCCGATGTAAATGCGATTCTCAGTCAGGATCTACTTGCCAATCCGACTTCCAGTGAGCAGGAACGTCTATTCAAAAATGTCGATGGAATCAAGTTTTTGAATCATGAGATGGGATGCGGTGGAACACGTATGGATTCGGATGCTTTATGTGGTCTGTTGGCTGGCTATATTACCCATCCGAATGTTGCGGGGGCAACCGTATTGAGTTTAGGATGCCAACATGCGCAGGCTTCGATTCTGAAGGCTGAAATTGAAAAGCGAAGCCCGGGTTTTGATCGCCCACTGTATATTTTTGAACAACAGAAAGAAGGAACTGAAAAGGAGCTCATGCAAAAGGCTATTAAGGCAACTTTTGCTGGGATGATGCAAGCGGATAAAAATGAGCGCAAACCAGCGACATTGGACAAATTGTGTATTGGACTGGAATGTGGTGGCTCGGACGGATTCTCGGGTATCTCTGCCAATCCTGCGCTCGGTTTTGTATCGGATATTTTGGTGACTTTAGGCGGATCGGTGATTCTGGCGGAGTTTCCTGAATTATGTGGTGTGGAACAGGAGTTGAGTGATCGTTGTATCGATGAGCCAACTGCGGAGCGTTTTATGTCGCTGATGCGTACTTATAATGCAAAAGCTGAAGCTGATGGCTCGGGTTTCTATATGAATCCTTCTCCGGGCAATATTCGTGATGGCTTAATTACTGACGCGATTAAGTCTGCAGGGGCAGCCAAAAAAGGAGGAACCTCGCCTGTTGCAGCGGTGATTGATTATCCTGAATTGGCCAACGGTCCGGGGTTAAACTTATTATGTACTCCTGGTAATGATGTGGAAAGTACCACTGCAGAGGTGGCCGCAGGTGCCAATATCGTCTTGTTTACGACGGGCCTAGGTACACCTACAGGTAACCCGATTACACCCGTTGTGAAACTTTCGACAAATACCAAAACTTTTGAGAAAATGCCCGATATCCTGGATCTGAACTGTGGTACCATTATCGAAGGTACAGAGACTATTGAGGAGGCTGCACACCGTATTTTGGATTATGTGATAGAAGTTGCTTCCGGTGAAGTGAAACCAAAAGCGGTGTTGTTGGGTCAAGACGATTTCATTCCATGGCGTAGAGGTGTTTCATTGTAGTTGAGTATAATGAGTTTATTGAAAATCCATGACAACTAATTATTTACATATGAAACTTAAACATGTAATCTGTGGTTTGGCCTTGCTGATGGGATCTGTATCCGCGAGCTATAGCCAGCAACATTATCAACCGAGTCCCGAAAATCTGAAAAATAGGGAATGGTTCGAACAATCTCGGTTTGGAGTTTTTATCCATTGGGGGGTATATAGTGTGCTGGGAGATGGTGAATGGGTCATGAACAACCAAAATATCAGTTTGGATGAATATGCATTGCTGCCTAAATTTTTCAATCCAATTTCTTTCAATGCGAAAGAATGGGCGAAGTTATTTAAACAGGCCGGAGCAAAGTATATCACCTTTACCACCAGACATCATGATGGATTTTCGATGTGGGATAGCCAGATTTCGGACTATAATGTAGTGAAGAAATCTCCCTTCAAACGCGATATTGTGAAAGAGTTGGTGGAAGCTTGCCATGCTGAAGGGATAAAAGTGATGTTCTACTATTCGCTTTTAGATTGGCACCGGGATGATTATCTACCCGTTGGTAAAACGGGCGGTGGCATTGCGGGACGCGATTCAACAAAAGGGGATTGGAATCATTATGTCCAGTTTATGAAAAGCCAATTAACGGAGCTGTTGAGCAATTATGGGGAGATCGATGGGATCTGGTTTGATGGTCATTGGGACAAGCCCAATGAAGATTGGCATTTCAAAGAAATCTATGAATTGATTCATAAGTTACAGCCGCAATGTTTGGTCGGTAACAATCACCATTTGGCACCATTTGAAGGTGAAGATTTTCAGATGTTCGAACGTGATTTACCTGGGGAGAATACCACTGGGTTCGGCACGAAAGCGCATGATGTTGGGAAATTGCCGAAGGAAGTATGTGGAACAATTGCAGGATCGTGGGGATTTGAGCTGAAAGATCGGACACGAAAATCTTTTCAGGAAGTTTTGAAATACCTGGTCAAGGCAGCTGGTCATGGTTCCAATTTATTGCTCAATGTAGGTCCAATGCCGAACGGCGAGATTCAGGACTATCAACAGGAGCGCTTGAAAGAACTTGGAAAATGGCTATCGCTGTATGGTGAAACAATCTATGGAACAGAGGGGGGAGCGGTGTCGCCAACAGACGATTATGCGTTGACAAAAAAAGGAAACCAGGTGTATCTACATGTGTTTAAAACAGATAAAAAGGAATTGTTGATCAATAACTTGCCTTATCAGGTGAAAAAAGTAAGCACATTTATCGGAAAGAAAGAGATTAAGTTTAGTCATAAGAACAATAGTCTACGCGTGGATTTGCCAACATCGACAGATGAAGCAGATTTGGTATTGACATTAACAATTAAATAACAATGGGAAAATTAGAACAAAAAGTAGCTGTAATTACCGGTGGTGGTAGTGGGATAGGCCGTGCGATCAGTTTGCAATTTGCTGCAGAAGGAGCAAAAGTTCATATTCTGGATTTGAATGAAGACGGTGGTAATGCGGTGGTTGGTGAGATCTTGGCTTTGGGTGGTCAGGCTGTGTTTAATCGTTGTAATGTAACTGACCAGCAAGAAATTACTGCTATAGCACAAAATATCGGAAAAATTGATATTTTAGTAAATAATGCAGGTATTGCTCATGTTGGTAATTTGGAAAATTGTCAATCAGAAGATTTTGAGCGTGTTTTTAATGTGAATGTTAAGGGCGCTTATAATGCATTGCATGCTATCGTGCCGATGATGAAAGCGCAGGGTTCGGGAGCAATCCTTAATCTAGCATCCATCGCTGCATGGGTTGGTATCACGGATCGTTTTGCTTATTCGATGAGCAAAGGTGCTATTTACGCGATGTCAATGTCTGTTGCAAGGGATTACATGGCATACGGTATTCGTTGCAATAGCATTTCGCCTGCACGTGTACATACGCCATTTGTGGATGGATTTATCGCAAAAAACTATCCTGGAAAAGAGGAAGAAATGTTTGAAAAATTATCAGCAAGCCAGCCAATAGGCCGCATGGCACAACCGGAGGAAATTGCCAAATTAGCACTTTTCCTGTGTAGTGACGACGCGGGCTTTATTACAGGAAATGACTATCCAATTGATGGTGGTTTTATTAAATTGAACAATTAAAAAGCTAAAAATAAAATATCTATTATCTCAATACTATAAAAATGAAATTAATACGTTTTGGAGCTCAAGGCAAAGAGAAAATCGGTGTTCAGATCGATGGCGTAAATTACGATGTAAGCGCATTTGGTGGTGATTACAATGAGCAATTTTTTGCTGAGGATGGTGTAGCTCGTTTAGAAGAATTTGTGAAGGCAAATGAAGGTAAGTTGATTGAAGTTCCTCAAGGCGAGCGTATCGGAGCACCTTTTGCCCGTCCATCCAAAATTGTTTGTATTGGATTGAACTATTTAGACCATGCAAAGGAGACCAATGCACCTATTCCTGCTGAACCGATCATCTTTATGAAATCGACCACTTCGTTGGTAGGTCCATACGATAATGTGATGATTCCTAAAGATTCTCTAAAAACAGATTGGGAAGTGGAATTCTGTATCGTGATCGGTAAAAAAGCCTCTTATGTAGAAGAGCATGAGGCCTTAGATTATGTGGTCGGTTATGTGTTGCACAATGATGTTTCTGAACGCGAGTATCAGTTGGAGCGTGGCGGTACCTGGGATAAAGGAAAAGGATGTGATACTTTCGCACCAATGGGACCCTTCATGGCGACAAAAGAGGAAATCAAAGATATCAACAATGTGCGTCTATGGTTAAAGGTAAACGGAAAAACCTATCAGGATGGCAATACCAAGGATTTGATCTTTTCGGTAGCACATGTGGTATCGTATGTTTCTAAATTTATGACCTTGTTGCCTGGCGACGTTATTTCAACAGGTACACCCGCAGGTGTTGGGTTAGGATTTAATCCACCGATTTACTTGAAACCTGGCGATGTTATCGAGTTAGGAGCAGATGGTCTTGGGGAGTCCCGTCAGACTGTTGTAGCGTATTCAAAAAATTAATTGCTCATCAGGTTTTCATTTCATTATGCGTATAGATACCCATCAGCATTTCTGGAAATTCGACCCAATTAGAGATAGTTGGATTACCGAAGAAATGCAGGTCATAAGACGTGATTTCAGCCCTTTAGATATTCAGTTTGTGCTTGAACGAAATGGATTCGGAGGGAGTGTTGCTGTTCAGGCAGATCAATCCAAAGAAGAGACTGCTTATTTGGTTCAGCTGGCTAATGATTATCCTTTTATTAAAGGCGTTGTGGGCTGGATTGATCTTCAAGCAGCAGATATTCGACAACAGTTGGATGGCTATCAATCAGATACGGTCATCAAAGGATTTCGTCACATTGTTGAAGGAGAAGCAGATCCTGATTTTCTTATCCGCCCTGCCGTACTAAATGGACTGAAGGCATTGGCAGATTATGGTTATACTTATGATCTGCTCATCCGTCCACGTCATTATGCAGCAACGCTAGATTGTGTGCAGCAAAATCCAAATCTACAATTTGTGTTGGATCATATTGCCAAACCGCCAATCAAGTCGAGGGCATTTGATGAGTGGGCAACGTTTATCGATGCGCTATCTGCTTTTCCGAATGTCGTGTGTAAAGTTTCTGGACTTGCAACGGAGGCCGATTGGGAGGGATGGAAGCTTGATGATTTTAAACAATATCTGGAGCATATCTTTGCGCGTTTTGGAAAGGAGCGCATTATGTATGGGTCAGATTGGCCGGTATGTCTATTGGCGGCATCTTACGAAGAAAGTATTGCCATAGTTGAAGATAAATTGGGGCAATTTACAGCTGCAGAGAAGAACGCATTTTGGGCAGAGAACGCTATACGCGTGTATAATCTTTAAAAAGAAAAGCTTCAGCATGTTATGGAAGGGAAAAATAGCATGCTGAAGTTTTTTATTGGTCATGAAGCTAGATAATGGGCTTAATGACGTCAATATAAATTAATCAATAACCAGAGAACGAGTTCATTGTTGCGAATGTTAACCACAATCAATGAAACAAACCATTCAATAAAAGTATTATGGATCTTCATTTAAGAGATAAAGTTGTTATTGTTACCGGCGGAGCAAAAGGAATCGGGCGGGCCGTAGTTCATGCGTTAGCTAAAGAACAGGCTATTCCGGTCATTGTTGGTCGTAAACAGGCGGATAATGAAAAAGTCAAGGAAGAAATCAAGCAATTTGGTGTGGATGCACTCTGTATTGAAGCAGAGTTGTCTAAACCCGAAGATTGTGAAAGAGCCGTTCAAAAGACATTGGAAGTATACGGTCGCATTGATGGCTTGGTGAATAATGCCGGACAAAATGATGGTGTTGGATTAGCATCAGGTAATTATGAAAAATTTGTTGCTTCCCTGCATAAGAACTTAATTCACTACTACCTCATGGCACATCATGCCTTGGATGCGTTGAAAGCTTCTAAAGGTAGTATCGTGAATATTTCGTCCAAAACTGGTGAAACGGGACAGGGGAATACCTCGGCTTATGCGGCATCCAATGGTGGACGCAATGCGCTTACACGCGAGTGGGCTGTAGAATTGTTGCCTTACTCGATTCGTGTAAATGCCATTATCGTGGCAGAATGTGCAACTCCGCAATACGATACCTGGATTCAAACCTTATCAAATCCGGAGGAGACCTTGAAGAAAATTACGGATCGCATTCCATTGGAGCATCGCATGACGACAGCGGAAGAAATCGCCGATACAACAGTCTTTTTGCTGTCTAACAAGTCAAGTCATACAACTGGCCAATTGATTCATGTGGACGGTGGTTATGTGCATCTGGATCGCTCTATTATTGCTGAATCCTAGCAGAGCAGCGATTGGATTTTGGAAATTAAACTTGTGTGGTTTTTAAAGTGACAACTCCGGTTCATTTCCAAAATCCATGATCGTTTTTAGATACTGTCCTTCAATCAGTGAAAAAATCGTCATTGAACTCGGGCAGTAGGGACATGGTGAATGTTCTATATAGCAGAGATGAAGGGGAAGTTATATGAAATGCAGTTAGCTAAAACAAAAAAAGCTTGTTCAATGAACAAGCTTTTTTTGTGGTGCCACCTGGGTTCGAACCAGGGACACAAGGATTTTCAGTCCTTTGCTCTACCAGCTGAGCTATGGCACCAGTTGACCTTTTATTTAAATCTGTGATCATCAGATTGAAGCGTGGTGCCACCTGGGTTCGAACCAGGGACACAAGGATTTTCAGTCCTTTGCTCTACCAGCTGAGCTATGGCACCGCTTTTTTGCTATGGGTTTGTTCCCCTATTGCGATGCAAATATAGTCCGATAATTTGAATTCTAAAACTTTTATGTAGATTATTTTCGTACTTTTTTCGAACGTGTTGATTTTGATCGAGATAAAATTACAAGAAACTAACATATAGGAAAAGGAATAAGCTGTATCTTTGCATTTCAATAATTAGAGATGAGTAAAAGAGGAAGAGTTTTAGTTGCAATGAGTGGAGGGGTAGATAGCTCCGTTGCTTCTGTCATGCTCCACGAACAAGGATATGAGGTTATCGGTATCACGATGAAGACATGGGATTATGCATCTGCAGGTGGTTCGTCGAAAGAAACCGGATGTTGTAGCCTTGATAGTATCAATGACGCTCGTACATTAGCCGTAAACTATGGTTTCCCTCATTATATATTAGATATACGTGATGAGTTTGGAGATTTTGTGATTGACAATTTTGTAGAAGAATATATTGCTGGACGCACGCCTAACCCATGCGTATTGTGTAATACCCATATCAAATGGGAGGCTTTAATGAAACGTGCTGACAAATTGGACTGTGAATTTATCGCTACCGGGCACTATGCCAATATCCGTATGCACGACAATGGCCGTTATGTGATATCAAAAGGTAAGGATGAAAATAAAGATCAATCTTACGTTCTATGGGGCGTGTCTCAAGAAAACCTTGCGCGGACGCAGTTCCCTTTAGGATCTTTCACGAAAAAGGAAATTCGTCAGATGGCTTTGGATATGGGACAAAAAGAATTGGCCAATAAATCTGAAAGTTACGAAATCTGCTTCGTTCCTGACAACGATTACCGTGCATTCTTGAGACATAAGGTGCCTACTTTGGATCAACAGATCGGCCCAGGTAATTTTATTCTTTCCGATGGTACAGTCGTAGGTAAGCATATTGGCTACCCTTATTTCACCATCGGTCAACGTAAAGGCTTAGGTATTGCCTTAGGTAAACCGATGTTTGTGATCGAAATCCTTCCAGAAAGTAATACGGTGGTATTGGGTGAAGAACACGAACTTGAAAAGTCACATGCCTATGTTCGCAATGTGAACTTTGTGAAATATGCAGGACTGGATCAACCGATGGAAGCAATTTCAAAGGTACGTTATAAAGATTCTGGTGCTTTGTCGACCATCTCCCAAGAAGGTGACAAAGTGCGTATAGACTTTGTGCACAATGTAAAAGGTATTGCCCCTGGGCAATCGGCCGTTTTTTATGAAGGCAATGATCTACTCGGTGGTGGTTTCTTAATGAAATAATAGGAATCTGACCTGAGATCTAGCATAAGAATTTTAATCCCTATACTGTCGTTACAGTATAGGGATTTTTTGTTTGGATTAAAATGCGACTTATTTGGGCTTCAAATTCGAAGATATTCACTTTTCGCTATAAAGATTGAGAAATCTTAATTTGTTATTACTAATAATTTTAGTAATTTTAACTTATGAATTCGTCAGAATATTTTAAGGGTAGAGGGGCACAGATCAATCCCAATAACAAATTTTTTTCTAACCAATACGTGCAGGAGCATATTGAAGGGTTGGATGAGGAGTTTTTGGGGACCGAAAAAACACAATTTATTCCGACTCATCCAAAATCCATTATTTCTAAGTCAAATAGTCCGGATCTCCGTTTTGAAAGATCCATTAATCCGTATCAGGGCTGTGAACATGGCTGTATTTACTGTTATGCGCGCAATTCGCATGAGTATTGGGGGTTCAGTGCGGGATTGGATTTTGAACGTAAGATCTTAGTAAAACATAATGCGGCTCAGCTTCTCGAACAGGAGTTTAGAAAATCGAGCTATCAGCCCGATTTGATTATGCTTTCAGGCAATACAGACTGTTATCAACCTATTGAACGGAAGCTGGGTATCACACGTTCGCTTTTAGAATTGATGGTCAAATACCAGCATCCGGTCTCTATCATCAGCAAAAATGTATTGATGCGGCGGGATTTTGATCTTTTGCGTGAGCTTGCAGCACGCAATCTGGTTTCCGTTGCAGTAACCATCAATTCGTTGCGCGAGGAGGTGCGTCAGAAAATGGAACCACGTACTGCAACGGCATCGGCCCGGTTGAAACTGATCGAGGGATTGACAGAGATAGGTGTACCCGTCATGCTGATGATGGCGCCTATCGTTCCGGGGATCAATAGTGATGAGATTTCAGATTTGATTCGTTCGGGAGCAGATGCGGGAGCAATTACGGCCTCTTATACCATTGTACGGCTCAATGGACAGATCGGTGGTATCTTTAAGGATTGGCTCTATCAGAACTATCCTGACCGTGCTGAAAAGGTATTACATTGGATTGAAGCCTGCCATGGTGGAAAAATTAACGATACCGATTTTGGAAGGAGGATAAAAGGGGATGGCCATATGGCCGAGAGTTTACAGCATTTATTCAAGCTTTCCGTCAAGAAATATATGAATAATGGGACACTTCCATCCTTGAGAAGGGATCTTTTCCGCTTACCTGATGCAGGCACGCAGCTGGGCTTGTTTTAATTATTAGTGTCAAATGGCAGCAGAAAATTAAGCCATTTGTGTAATTTTAAATATGGAAATTAGAACAGAACGGCTCAAGCTTAGATCCGTAGAGAAAATAGATTTGGAAAAGATCCATTCCCTATTAATGTATCCCGAATCTGCATTATTTAATCCGAGTGGATTTCCGGATGGAATAGCCCATACGGAACAAATGGTGGAAGCTTGGTCAGCGCAATTCAATGAATCCGATGTCCGAAAGGATTATACCTTTTATATAGAAACTCTTGAAGGGAAGGAGTTTATTGGCCTAATTAATATCAGCGTTGTCAAGGCGCGCTATCGAAATGCAGAAGTATGGTTTAAGCTCGTTCCGGCAATGTGGAATAAGGGCTATGCAACTGAGGCATTGAATCGAATCCTGACATTTGGTTTCAAGGAACTTAATTTTCATAGAATTGAGGGCGGCTGTGCTGTTGAAAATATCGCTTCCGCTAAAGTAATGGAGAAAGTCGGCATGGTCAAAGAGGCCCGCAGACGGAAAATTTTGCCGTTAAAAGATGGTTGGAGCGACAATTATGAATTTGCTATTCTCGAGGAGGAATATCTACATTAAATTTTAGGAAAAAGCCTGATTCATGTAATGAATCAGGCTTTTTTTATTGATAAGATCGAGGTTCAGTGAATTAAGATTTCTTTCTTTTGATCAATACATAACTCACATAGAGTAATATAAGCCAAGCGGGGATCAATTCTACCGGAAGTTTCATCCCTGTTATCCACATGATGCCAAGTACAGCAATCAAAAAGATCAGACAGATATAATTACTTAAGGGATATAGAAAGGATGGGAACTTGGTCCGTAAATGCGCGTCGAGTTTATTTTTTCTGAAATACAAGTGTGTAATGGAGATCATTACCCAGTTGATAATCAATGAAGACACCACCAGCGACATTAGAATCTCCAGTGCATTTTTGGGTGCCACATAATTGATAAATACACAGACAGCTGCAAACAGAGCCGAGACCAAGATTGCATTGATCGGCGCATGATTTTTGTTGAGTTTTGAAAGAAAACGAGGGGCATTACCCTGTTCTGCAAGACCATATAACATTCTACTGTTACTATATACACTGCTGTTATAAACCGACAACGCTGCTGTAAGCACAATAAGATTTAACGCATTTGCGATAATTTTAGTGAAATAAAAAGTCTTTCCAAAGATGGTAAATTCAAATCCATTGAGTTTATCAAAAACAAGTACAAAGGGACTCGTATCTGCGGTGATATTTGTCCATGGTGTCAAAGAGAAAAGAATGATCAAAGCACCGACGTAAAAGATCAAGATCCGATAGATCACCTGATTGGTTGCTTTCGGTATGTTCTTTTCGGGGTGTTCAGCTTCAGCAGCAGTAATACCAACCAATTCCAGGCCACCAAAAGAAAACATAATCAAAGCCATTGCCGAAAGGAGGCCTTCAAAATTGCCGTCCGCAGTTTGGCTAAACCAGCCTTTTGGGAAAAAACCGCCATGTGAAGTCAGGTTGCTAAGGCTTGCTTGCTCGCCTCCTGTACCGCTTAGAAGCAGGTAAACACCAAAAACAATCATCGCGATGATGGCCACCACTTTGATAATGGAAAACCAAAATTCCGTCTCGCCATAAATTTTTACAGAAGCAAGATTCAGAGCGTTGATTGCAAAGAAGAAAAATAAACTTGATGCCCATAGGGGTATTTCAGGCCACCAGAACTGCACATAAACACCTATTGCTGTGAGTTCGGCCATGCTCACCAAGATATATAGGACCCAATAGTTCCAGCCCGAAGCATAACCTGCAAAAGAACCCCAATATTTATTGGCGAAGTAGCTAAAACTTCCTGAAACAGGTTCTTCAACGACCATCTCGCCCAATTGGCGCATAATAAAAAAAGCAATAATTCCAGCGAAAGCATAGCCGAGTATAACTGCCGGCCCAGCTAGTGTGGCAGCCTTTCCGATACCTAGAAATAAGCCTGTACCAATTGCACCACCCAGGGCAATTAATTGAATATGTCTATTTTGAAGCCCTCTTTTTAATTCTTCCTTATTGTTCTGTTTCTCCATGTGTATGGTTAATACGGTTACTAGTCTGTTTTGACCGATCCTTGGCAGGGGAAACCTGTGAAGACTTTACTCCGTACCAGAATCGAATTGGTCAAAATTGCTGCCGCTGTATAATGTGCCGACGAATAACGTGGCTCCCAGTGCATCTTTTGCCCTAAGCGCATAAAGTTAATAAAACACTTAGGTATTTGTGCACATTCTGTTGTGGTTTTACTGTATTTCGTTGTTTTTTTATAAACAATGGCGGAGACCATGTTTGACTATGAAATAGAAAGCGCCGTAATTTGGAAATACGGCGCTTTATGAATTAGTAGCTAGTGTGATTTTTGGCCACTCTAACTAATAACGAAATCTTATTTGTAAATGCTACTCAAAAAGACAGATTAATTTGCTTTTTGTGTTTTTTCTACGCTGCAGTCACATCCGCAGCCTTTCGAGCAGCTTGACTTGCCCTTTAATGATTTTCGGACGTTTTTAACGACATACCACACAGCCGCCAAAACGAGAATTCCTACGATGAGATATTGTACTGTTAAATTATCCATAGCTTTTTATTTTAAAAGTTGATAAGCAATTAAGGCGCTGAAATAGGCCAAGCCTGTCATAAAACCAAGCTGTATTAAAGTCCATTTCCAGGAACCTGTTTCCCTTTTTACGGCCGCTATTGTACTCATACATTGCATAGCAAATGCGTAAAATAGCAATAAGGATACGCCGGAAGCTAAATTGTAAGCAGGTAAGCCGGTATTCCGGTTAATTTCGCTTTTCATTTTACCTAATACCGTTGTTTTAGATGCTTCATCTTCGATATCCACTTCGTCACCAAGGCTGTATACAGTGGCCATGGTTCCCACAAACACTTCACGGGCAGCAAAAGAAGAAATAAGACCAATTCCCATCTTCCAGTCATAGCCCAATGGTTCAACAACAGGTTCAATAGCCATGCCAAGATAGCCAAGGAAGGAGTGTTCCAGACGATAAGATGAAACTTCATGCTCCAAATCTGCTTCGGACAGGTTGGGGTTATTTTTTGTTACATATTCTTCTGCTTGGCTAAATTTATCGTTTGGACCAAAACTACCTAATGCCCACAGTATAACGGAAATGGCTAAAATGATTTTACCTGCGCCGAAAACAAAGCTTGATGCTTTTTCCCAGACATTTAAAGCAACATTCTTCCAGTCAGGAGTTTTATAGGTGGGGAGTTCAAAGATTAAAAATGATTTGTGCTTTGATTTGATAACCTTCGTCAGAATAATTGCAGATAGCAGGGCTGCGAATATTCCAAGCAGGTACATCACAAACAATACAATACCTTGTATTTGAAAGCCCCCTAATTTCGTGTCTGGTATCACCAGTCCGATCAGAACGATATAAATCGGAAGACGTGCAGAGCAGGTCATAAAAGGTGTTACCAGAATCGTCACCAACCTTTCCTTGCTATTCTCGATATTGCGAGCAGACATGACCGCAGGAACAGCACAGGCCACTCCCGAAATCAATGGAATAACCGATTTTCCATTCAGACCAAAGGGACGAAGCCAGCGGTCCATCAAGAAAACTACGCGGCTCATATAGCCCGTTTCTTCCATGATCGAAATGAAGATGTATAAAATGACGATTTGTGGAATGAAGATCACGATCCCGCCAATACCTTTGATAATCCCATTGCTGAGCAAGTCGGTCAATGGCCCTGCTGGCAATGCTGTTTGTGTATAGGCGGCAAGATCACCAAATAGACCGTCGATAAAATCCATGGCTGGTCCAGACCAGGTATAAATTGCCTGGAATATTAAAAAGAGGATGCCAAAGAAGATGACATAACCAAAGATTGGGTGAAGCAGGATGCTATCGATCGTATTGGTTTTGTTTTTATTGGAAGCTTCATCTTTTACATAGAGGTCAGCAAGACTGCTATCTAAGGATTTACTACGTAATATGGCTTCTTCTTTTTGTAGTTTTTCGGCCCGTAATTGGTATTTGTCACGGAGTTGTTGAATGGCCTGATTTTTTTCTTTTGATAAAAAGGATACCTCACCCTTTGCTAAATATTGCCAAGTGTGGTATTCGGTATCTAGGGGAAAAAGGCGTTTGGCTTCTTCCAGTGCAGCATCGGCTTCCTTTGGTAGGCTGAATTTGCTGATATACATCGGCGGAACAGCATCAAAGTTTTTGATCAGCTGATCGATACCTTGCCCTGTACGGGCGTTGGTTTCGTATACTTTTGTGTTTAATAAGTGTTCAAGTTTTTGAATATCTATGGTAATTCCTTTTTCTTTGGCTTCATCGATCATGTTGATGACAAAGATGGCCGGCAGACCGAGTTCCCGGGCCTGCTGATAAAGAATAATAGACCGTTTTAAGTTTGTCGGTTCAGCGACGACAACGACAAGGTTGGGTCTGAAACTACTTGCTTTATCAACTAAGGTATTGAAAACAACTTCTTCGTCCAGTGAACTTGGGAACAGGGTATATGTTCCCGGTAAATCAATAATACGATAAACTTTGTTGTTGGCTTTTACTTGCCCCTCACGTTTTTCGACTGTAATACCGGGATAATTTCCTACTTTCTGATTTAATTTTGTAATCCGGTTAAATAGAGATGTTTTACCCACATTTGGATTACCCAAAAGTGCAATAATCGGGTTATTCATTATTTCTGATCAATAAGGATGACTTTAGCTTCTGATTTGCGGATAGCAATTAAGGCGTTATTAGCACTAATATTTAGACATATGGGACCGTCTAAAGGAGCGATATGTTTCACTTCTACCTCAGTACCTGGGATAAACCCCAATTCGAAAAATTTAGCTGGAATTTCGTGCGAATCAAAATCTATAATTACCGCTTTTTCCCCTTTTTTTAGCTTATCTAAGCTAGTTCTATTACGCATCTGCCTGTTTTTTTGAATTCTTCAAATATACAGAATTTCTACCATTTAGAATGATTCTAATGTCATAGTTATGTATTTAGTAAAAAACAGCTATCTTTACTATCCAGAATGATTAATTATCAACCAGAATGAAGATTGAGGACGAAATCAAAGTAAGTAAATTCAGCAATGAATGGCATCGTTGTACGGTAAATATTCTATATACGTACAATTGGATTAATAATGAGCTTGAACAGCGAGCTTCCAAAGAAGGGATCACTTTGAAACAGTTTAATGTCTTGCGCATTTTAAGGGGGCAATATCCTAAGCCTGCAACCAATAATCTGATTAAATCAAGAATGTTGAGCACTACACCGGATATCTCGCGTATGATTGATCGCATGGTTTCCAAAGGACTTGTTTCACGTTGTCAATCGGGTGGAGATAAAAGGGCTGTGGATTTGGTTATCACCGAGAAGGGTTTAGATATTCTCAAGAATCTTGATGAGGATATGTTGATGAAGGATCTTTTACCCAATCGAATTAGCGAAGAAGAGGCAATGACGTTAAGTACACTGTTGGATAAACTTCGCGGCTAAAGAAATTAATGCGCATGGTCATGATGTTCATGATCATGCGATTGTTGGTGTTGATCGTGCCCATGATCATGTTCTCCGACAAATAAGAAACTCCCAAGTGCAATAGCCACACCGGCAATAACAGCAATCATTTTCTTTTTATTGAATTTATGATGGTCAATGGAGCCCGATTCAAAAAGTATCGTGGTGGAGATGTGCAAGAAAATACCGATAACCACTGCCATGATTTTATCAAAATACTGTTGAATATTGCCTACTTCTCCTGCGCTGATGGCCTTGCTTAATAAAAAGCCAAAAGGGGTCATAGCGGCAAATAAGGCCAGTGTGATAAGGATGGTATTTTTCTTTAAATGTGTGCTTATCAGGATGCTTCCCAATGCAAATGCTGCTGGAATGTGGTGAATGGATATCCCTAGGGCAAGTTCAGTCTGATGTGTCGCAGCAAGCGGCATCCCTTCCAGAAACGCATGTAGACATAGACTGAACATAATACCGATTGGAAAACGATGATTGTGCTGGTCGTGCTCATTGTCGGTATGGATATGACCATGTTCTATCCCCTGCGAAAACTGTTCAAGAAAGAGCTGGAAGAGAAATCCTGCAAGCACATAAATACCCAGTACTTCAGGTGAAGTATTGTTGGACTGATAGACATGTGGAATAAGATGAAGTACTGTAATCGAGAATAAATAGGCTCCACTGAAAGAAAGGATGAGTTTAAGAAAATTTGTTCCTTTCTTTTGTACAAAAAATACGGCAATTCCACTTGCAAATGCAGGTATGAATAAAATTAAAATCAATAAAATTGAATTCATTATACGTGTTCAGTTTTAAAAAAGCTCGGTACAAACCGTTTGAATAAGTAGCCTGTAGCCAAACCGACCAGGATACCTAAGGCCGAACCGCAAAGCACATCAAACGGGTAATGGACACCAACATAAATTTGAGAGACTGAGATTAGGGTTGCCCAGGTAATACAAAGCCAAAGCGCATGTTTCCATCTTCTCCGGAAAAGTACAATCCAGAAAAAAGCAAGGGAAAAATGATTGGCCGCATGAGAGGAAGTAAAGCTGAAGCCAGAGCCACATCGTACACGGATGTTGACATTTTCTTTAAACTCCACATCGTTACATGGTCTAATCCTTTTTACAGTCTTTTTGATCAAATGAGATGATATACCATCGGAAATTCCGAAGGTAACCAAGGTCATGGCAACAATTAGGATTCCTGTTTTTCCATAGGTCTTAATGAAAAAAATGACCAAAAATAAATACAGAGGTGCCCAGGTATATGGATTGCGCAAGATAGGCAATAACCAATCAAACACGGGGTTACTCAAGCCTTGATTAATGGCCAGAAAAATCTCTTGATCGATGTGTACTAATTGTTGAATCATAAATGTTGCTGATGACAATGAAATTCCCAAACTTTAAAAACTCACTTTTCAAAAGTAAAAATAATTTCATTGCAAACGGTTGTTTCTTTTAAAAACAACTTTGTTGCAACAAATATACATTAAATATTCATTAATTATAATTTTAATTCGATATTTTATTGCCATTGTGCTAAATTTACACGTTAATCAATTCAAGAGAAATGACTTTAATTAAATCAATATCAGGAATACGCGGTACGATCGGCGGGCGTGCGGGAGAGGCACTTACCCCAATAGACATCGTTAAGTTTACAGCCGCATATGGCAAAATAATTGTCAAACAGAGTGGTATCAAAAAAATTGTTGTTGGAAGAGATGCACGCGTTTCCGGAGAGATGGTCAGTAATTTGGTGATTGGTACCTTACAAAGTATCGGTGTTGATGTGGTTGATCTGGGTCTTTCAACGACTCCAACTGTGGAGATTGCTGTACCTATGGAAAAAGCGGCCGGCGGTATTATTTTAACTGCTTCGCACAATCCTGGTCAATGGAATGCACTGAAGTTGTTGAATGCAAAGGGAGAGTTTATTTCAGATGTTGAAGGACAGGAAGTATTGGCGCTTGGTGAATCCTTAGACTTCGACTTCTCGGAAGTAGAAGAGATCGGGCAGGTTCATAAAGATTATTCATACTTACAGAAGCATGTTGACGCTGTATTGGCGTTGGAATATGTGGATAAAGAAGCGATCAAAGCAGCTAATTTTAAAGTTGCTTTGGATGCCGTTAACAGTACCGGTGGTACATTTATACCGGCGTTGTTGGATGCGCTTGGTGTGCAGACAATCTATAAAATCCATTGTGAGCCGAACGGTCAATTTCCGCATAATCCAGAACCATTGAAAGAGAATTTGACGGATTTATCCGCTGCGGTTCTTGAAAACAACGCTGACTTGGGTATTGCTGTAGATCCGGATGTAGACCGATTGGTCTTCATGATGGAGGATGGTGAATTATTCGGTGAAGAATATACATTGGTTGCGGTAGCAGATTACTTATTGCAGCATAAGAAAGGAAATACAGTTTCCAATTTATCTTCCACGCGTGCATTGCGCGATGTAACGAAAGCGCATGGTGGCGAATATTATGCCGCGGCTGTTGGTGAAGTCAACGTCGTTACAAAGATGAAGGAAGTCGATGCGGTAATTGGCGGAGAAGGAAACGGTGGTGTTATTTATCCCGCATCCCACTACGGCCGTGATGCTTTGGTTGGTGTAGCTATCTTCTTGACGCATTTGGCAAAACTTGGTAAAAAGGCTTCAGAATACCGTGCTTCTTTACCGCAGTACTTTATGTCAAAAAACAAGATTACCTTAACTCCGGAATTGGATATTGATAATCTCTTGGCCAAAATGGAGGAAAAGTATAAAAATGAAGACCATTCAACAATTGATGGACTGAAAATAGACTTCGAAAATGAGTGGGTTCATTTGCGTAAATCGAATACCGAACCGATTATTCGGATCTATTCTGAGGGGCCGACGCCCGAAGCTGCTGAGCAGATCGCGCAGAAGATTATCAGAGAAATTGAAGAAATAATTAAATAGAAACAAAAAGCTGCATCTGCAGCTTTTTGTTTTAGGACGAATCTGAGTAGTAAAAGATAGTCCTAGATAGGGAGATGTTTTAGAATTTATGATTAGAAAGATCATTTTAGGTACGTATTGTTTTCTTAGTTTAATTTTATTTGCCTTGCCAATAAGTGCCCAGCAACCTATAGAAGAAATCAATAGGCTATTAGATCAATGGCACAAGTCTTCAGGCGAGGTAAAGTATGGTCCATTTTTGAATGTTATTGCTTCGGATGGCGTTATTTTGGGAACCGATCATGACGAAAGGTGGGATAAGGCGCATATAGATAAGTTCTCTAATCAATATTTTAATCCTAAAAATGCCTGGACTTATACCTATGACAAGCGGCATATCAGTTTTAATGCAGATAGCACAACAGCCTGGTTTGATGAAACATTTAAGATCAATACCAAGTCTTTTCGTGGTGTTGGAGTATTGAGCAAGCTGGATAATGAGTGGAAACTTCGTCAATATAGCATGTCCATGTCGGCTCCCTATGCGGATGTAAAAGCTGCCGTAGGTGGAAAAGCTGGCCAGAAAATTCATAGCAACCTCTTATTGGTCATGGTACTGTTTTTCTTTATGGCCATGTTATTTGTGCTGAGCCAGCGCTTAAAAATCTCTTACCCAATTCTACTGGTTATTGGCGGACTTGTGATCTCGTTGATTCCCGGGGCTCCTGTCATAAGTGTTGATCCTGATATCGTATTTATGGTATTTTTGCCACCCTTACTTTTTGAAGCAGCCTGGTATACCAATTGGGGGAATTTTCTGAAGTGGCGACGGTCTATTTTTATCATGGGCTTTGGTTTAGTGTTCTTCACATCGCTGGCGATTGCCTACTTTTCGGTCAGTATTATTCCTGGGTTTACGTTGGCGCTGGGCTTTTTGCTGGGCGGGATTATCTCTCCCCCAGATGCTGTGGCTGCTAGTTCTGTCCTGAAAGGGGTAAGTATTCCTAAACGGGGAATTGCGATATTGGAAGGAGAAAGCCTGGTCAATGATGCGGCTTCGCTTACCGTGTTTAGATTTGCATCCATCGCAATTCTTACAGGTCAGTTTGTCATGGGCAATGCGACTACACAGTTTTTGATGTTATCGGTCATGGGCGTTGTCGTTGGTTTGGTCATAGGTCACATCCTCTATATTTTCCTGCGTTATGTCGCTAAATCGTCGAGTATTTCGACTCCTATTACCCTTATCGCGCCGTACTTGATGTATATTGTTGCGGAGCATTTTGAATGGTCAGGAGTCTTGGCCGTGGTTAGTGGCGGATTATTTCTTTCTTTCCGGGCAGGGGATTACCTCAACTATCATACGCGCATCCAAACGAAAGAGGTGTGGGCGACAGTAGGCTTTCTATTAAATGGATTTGTCTTTATCTTAATTGGACTTGAACTCCCAGTGATCATCAATGGATTGGGCGAATACTCCATGGAGGAAGCGATTGATTATGCCTTGGCGATCTGTGTAATTGTGATTGTTTTGCGATTAATCGCCGTTTATCTTTCGGCTTTTGTTCCCAGGATATTATTCAAACGGGTCCGTATCAAAGAAAAAAGTCCGGGCTGGAAGCTGCCTTTGGTTGTGGGCTGGGCCGGTATGCGAGGTGTGGTTTCTCTGGCTTCAGCATTGGCGATCCCTTTGACTTTATACGATGGAACGGCTTTTCCGCACCGTAACCTGATCTTGTTTATTACCTTTGTGGTTATTTTGGTGACACTTGTTTTTCAAGGGCTTACCTTGCCATTGCTGATCAAGCTGATCAAAATAGAGGAGGTCGATGAACAAGTTTCGATGGAAGAACAAATAGATGAGATCCGCGTACGTCTTGGCAAGGAATCTATCGCATATTTGGATAAACATTACGCAAAGGAAATGCTGGAACATGAAACAATTGCCCGCGTCAAAGAGCAGATTATCCGGAGTGTAAATGCATCCGAGCGCGCCAAGGAAGAGGACACACGTGCGCAGCTTTCTGCAGTAAGGGGGCTCTATAATAAAATTATGTTGGAACTTTTGGCGCTACGTCGTGACGGCCTGTACAAGATCAAGGAAAGCAAGGCCTTTGACAGTGATGTTATTAAAGAGATCGAGTATTCCCTGGATTTGGAGGAATCACGTTTATCGCGTAAATAGATAATTGAAGGAACAAGTCCACGGATCTTCCCGTAGATTGAGCTGGTATCGCAGTAAAAAAAGCGAAAAATAGCGACTTAGTTTATAATACTAATTTCGCTATTTTTCCTTTATCTCCTGCCAGAAATACGGCTTGCCCTTTTTTGGCTTTTTGAACGGCATTGAAGCTTTCCTTTCCGATTGGTGTCCAGTTTTTACCCCCGTCATTCGAACGGTCTGTACCCGAGGTCCCCGTGCAGATTAGTTGTTTTTTGGAGAGATAAATGACTGCCGACTTAAAGCCAGCAGGGGCTGTCTGTGGTGCAAACCATGTCTTGCCGCCATCATTGGTCAAAAGGCTGTTTTTGTCTTTATTTTTATCGTCCTTGTAATCGCCGCCCACCACAATGCCGGTTTTCGACGTGTAAAATGCGACTGAAAAAGGACCCGTGCTATTTTTTCCCTGAATCATGGGGCAGCTATAACGTTGCCATGTGTCGCCCTGATCCTTGCTGCTGTATATATTGGCTGCAGTTCCACCTGTGGCAATCCAATATGTTCCGTTGTTATCGCAATATATTGACGTTCCGCTCGCTGCAAAACCTGCCTCCCCATCGGCAATTGTAAAGTGCATATTGGCAGATATATCTTTCCAGGACTTTCCGAAATCGATACTTTTTAATAGCGGCATTTTGCCATTAATGGCATCGCCAAAGGCAATTCCCACACCTTTTGACGTAAACGCAAATCCATCATAAAATATTTCCGGGCGCTTGTCACTGAATACTTCTTTCCAGCTTCGACCACCATCCTGTGTACTTAAGATAATGGCAGGCGAACCAGCTGAAATAATAAGGGCCTCATTCTCATCAAATGCTTCGATATCTCTAAAATCGATTTTTTCATAGCCAATGGGATTGACCCACTGCCAGTTTTTTCCGGCATCCGTACTTAAGCCAACAGTACCATTGCTTCCGCTTACCCAAACGGTTTCGTCATCGACTACACTTAGCCCCCGATAGCTGCTGTTGCGTTCTTGATTGACGATGTTAATTGTAGCTTGCTGAGCACTCAGCAGGTTAAGAAAGAAGATTTGGATAATAAAGCTCAGAAATAAAGGTTTCATGTGGTTATGCTGTTTATTTAAACAAATCTACTCGTCTTTTTGAAACTTTCCGTGGTTTTTTTAAGATTGTTTTACGGAGTTGCAGAAATCCAACAGTCATTTTCCGTGGTGATTTGAAATAAGGAATGCTTAAGACGACCAATAGTGCAATACAGGCAGACGTCCCCAGTGCTCCACCGTAGCCGGTAAAAAATTTGCTTGTATTGAGCAGAATCGTTGTAAAGATAACACCGGCAAGGGCTAAACCGAAATAGGTTGATAACTGACTTTTTGATACCATGCCTATAAATGATGCACCTATGAAAATCGGCGGAATATATTGTGCAAGATAGGGAGAAACACTTTGTGGAAAGAAATGTAGAAAACCTGCAACAAGTAAGGTCAGCAATGCCGACGAACGCACTGCCCCTTGGTGAAACTTGGTGTTGACATAGTATGTCGCCGTGCTCCCGATGATGCCAACTAGGTATAAAATGAATGTTTCCATATTACTTAAAAATATATAAAAGGAGGTAGGTCAGTGAAACACCAAGAAAGGCCAATGTGCCTAGTTTACCGCCGACACCATTTAATAAACTTTTCGATACAATCAGAAAGATCGCTGTAAAAATACTGGCTGCTAAAATAAAAGAGAACCCATGCGCCACCTGCGCATTGGACATCCCTACAAATGCACCGCAATAAATTGCTGCCGGAAGGTGGGGTAGATAGGTTGAATTTTTGTTGATGTTGGGAATAAACGAGGCGATGGTGCCTGTAAGCGCAGCTCCCAAAACAGGACCCAAACCGAAGATCTGATTGAAATAGTAGGATGTAATTGCTCCTATAGGTACCCAAATAGCAATTTTAATCGATTCATATTCATGCCTGTGATGATGAATGGGCGACCTGAGGTAACTGTATAAGATCAGTAAGGATAGTAGGCCGATAAAAGCTAATACAATATAAGAATGTGTATTTTCTACAAAGATGGCCACTAAAAAAAGGGCCTGAATGACAAATAATAAACAGATGCTTATTATCCTAAATTTCTGCCGGGCTTGCATTTCAATAAATTTAGGCAAAGGTACTGATTATTTGTCTATTCTATTGGTAGATTTTCTTTTTATCAATATAGGATCAAGAACAATCTGTTCAATTGCTTCGTACGGACTTTTTTGTTTGACCATTTTCAGAAAGAGCTTGGCACATTCTTCCCCCATTTTGTTTGCCTGCTGATCGATACTTGACAAGGAGGGAGTGATAAAGGAAGAAAAGGTCTGGTTTGCAAAACCGATCACGCCAGTCGCCGGAATAGCAATATTTGCAGTTTTTAATGCCTGTATAATCCCGACAGCTGTAAAGTCATCGCCACCAATAAAGGCATCCGGTTGGACGGCAGATTTCAGAATCTGTTCGGTGCCTTTGATGCCGGCCTCAATGGATAAGTCGCCGCGAATAATAAAGTCTTCCTGCGGGGAAATCTGCGCATCTTTTAAGGCGGCTTCGAAACCATGGAAACGATCCTGAAAAATCGCTATTTCTTTATCGGTTGTGATAAAGGCAATGTTTTTGTAGCCCTGTTCGAGCAGATGCTGTGTTGCAAGGTAGCCGGCTTTAAAATCGTCGAGCTTGACTACAGGAGCCGGAATATCTTTATGGGTACGGTCAAAAATAACCAGGCATTTGCGCTGATTGATCACTTCCTGAAAATGCTGGGTTTCTTGCGTCTCCAGCGACAACGAAGTAATGATGCCGTCCACTTGAGCTTCAAGTAAAGTCTTCACGCCATTGACTTCATCTTCAAACGATTCATTCGATTGATAAAGCAATAGGCTGTAGTTGTGTTTTTTTAACTCTTTTTCAATGCTATGTACGGCTTCTGCAAAAAAATGAATTTGCATGGTAGGAACAATGACACCGATGGTATTGGACTTGCCCGAGGAAAGAGAAGAGGCCAACTTATTGACGCTATAATTCAATTCCTTTGCTTTGTCGAGCACCAGTTTTCGAGTCGCCTCGCTGATCGTAGGCACATTATTCAATGCGCGCGATACGGTAGAGACTGTCACTCCAAGCGCACGGGCAATATCGTAAATTGTCGTTTTTTTATTCACGCTCCAAAGTAAATAATTTTATTTAATATTTTGAATATTCAGAAACATATCCTACTTTTATGCAACCGGTTGCAGTGTTTGTTTCCGCCTTTGTTTTTAAATAACCAGTTTCAATTAATTACCATGTATTTATTAGGTATAGACGTAGGTACTTCTTCCGTAAAGGTTTCGATTGTTGAGGCCTCTTCGCAACGTAAGGTTTGCTCGGTGCAATATCCGGACGTAGAAGCTCCCATAATTACAGTGGAGCCCAATTGGGCTGAACAAAATCCGCTCGATTGGTGGGACTACTTTAAACAGGCCTTGTTGAAAGCAAATGCGCTAGGGCTGTATGATCCCAAAGCCATTTCGGCCATTGGTATTGCATACCAGATGCACGGCTTAGTCGTGGTCGATAAAGATCAGCATGTGCTGCGAAATGCAATTATCTGGTGCGATAGCAGGGCTGTTGAACTGGGAAATAGGGCCTTTGAGGAAATTGGACGTTCGTTTAATCTGAGTCATCACTTGAATTCTCCAGGGAATTTTACCGCTTCAAAGTTAGCTTGGGTAAAAGCAAATGAGCCTGCGATTTATGAGAAGATAGATAAGATCATGCTGCCAGGGGACTTTATAGCGATGAAACTTTCGGGGCAGGTGACGACTTCCATATCAGCCCTCTCTGAGGGTATATTTTGGGATTTCAAGAATAATACGCTATCGCGTGCCATCATGGACTATTATGGTTTTGATGATGACCTTATCCCAGAGGTTTTGCCGGTGTTTTCAACGCATGGTCAAATTAAGGCTGTTGTTGCTGAGGAGCTTGGCCTGTCTGATGCGGTAACCATCAATTATAAAGCCGGGGACCAACCCAACAATGCACTTTCCTTGAATGTGCTGCAACCTGGAGAGGTCGCTGCGACCGCAGGTACTTCTGGGGTTATCTATGGGGTGAGCGACCAGTTGATTGCAGATCGTGAATCGCGCGTCAATACATTTGCACATGTGAATTATCGCGAAGATAATATCCGTACAGGGGTATTGCTCTGTATCAATGGAACAGGTATTATGAATAGTTGGGGGCGGAAATTACTGGGGCGCGATTTATCCTATGAACAGCTTAATGCCCTGGCTGGCGCATCTCCAATTGGTAGCAAAGGCTTACAGGTTATCCCATTTGGCAACGGTGCCGAACGCATGCTCAATAATCAAACCGTGGGGGCATCGATTACAGCGATAGATTTAAATAGACATGAGACCAGTGATATGCTGCGGGCTATTCAGGAAGGGATTGCCTACGCTTTTCGTTATGGACTGGATATCATGCGTGAAAATGGCTTGTATCCAAACATGATCCGTGCTGGCCATGCAAATTTATTCTTGAGCGATGTTTTTAGAGCATCCTTTGTGGGGGCCACAGATGTTCCCGTGGAGATTTTCAATCACGATGGCAGCGTAGGCGCGGCATTGGGGGCAGGTATTGGCAGTGGCTATTATTCAGATTTTAAAGAAGCCTTTCGTAACTTGAAACCTGTCTATACTGTTGAACCTCAATTTGTCGCTCAATATGAAGAACATTATCAACAATGGAAGGAATTATTAGGTAAAGAAATAAATAGAAAATAACATGAATATTATCAAAGGAACAACAGAATTTTTCAAGGGCATTGGCCAGATACAATTCGAGGGAAAAGACAGTACAAATCCATTGGCTTTCCGTTATTACAATCCACAGCAAATTGTTGCCGGAAAAACCATGGAAGAGTATTTCAAATTTGCCTGTTCGTACTGGCATTCATTTAATGGCAATGGATCTGATCCATTTGGCGGACCGACACATCAATTTCCATGGGATGAAAGCAACGATGTAATCACTAGGGCAAAAGACAAAATGGATGCGGCATTCGAATTTATCAGTAAATTGAATATTCCTTACTATTGCTTCCATGATGTAGATTTGGTTGATTATTCAGATAATGTCCTTGAAAATGAAAAACGACTGTCGACTATTGTTGATTATGCGAAGGAAAAACAACAGGAGAGCGGTGTAAAATTGCTTT
The DNA here is from genome assembly GCA_031286695.1 of Sphingobacterium sp. Taxonomy (GTDB): domain Bacteria; phylum Bacteroidota; class Bacteroidia; order Sphingobacteriales; family Sphingobacteriaceae; genus Sphingobacterium. The sequence goes on from JAITTY010000006.1 coordinate 73,036, forward strand.
GGGGAACAGCCAATCTTTTTAGCCATAAACGCTATATGAACGGGGCCGCGACCAATCCGGATTTTCATGTTCTTGCGCATGGTGGTGCTCAGGTAAAGGCCGCCTTGGACGCAACGATTGCGCTAGGTGGTGAAAACTATGTGTTCTGGGGTGGAAGAGAAGGGTATATGAGCCTTTTAAATACCAATATGAAACGTGAGCAGGAGCATCTCGCACAGTTTTTACATATGGCAAAAGATTATGCCCGTAAAAATGGCTTTAAAGGAACGTTCTTTATCGAACCTAAACCATGCGAGCCTACAAAACATCAATACGATTATGATGCAGCCACTGTGCTGGGCTTCCTTCGTCAGTACGATCTTTTGGAAGATTTTAAACTAAACCTGGAAGTAAACCATGCGACATTGGCCGGACATACGTTCCAGCATGAGTTGCAGGTTGCTGTCGATGCAGGTAAATTAGGTTCCATCGATGCTAACCGTGGTGATTACCAAAATGGATGGGATACGGATCAATTTCCGAATGATATCAATGAATTGACCGAAGCAATGTTGATTATTTTAGAAGGTGGTGGATTCCAAGGTGGGGGTGTAAACTTTGATGCCAAAATCCGTCGGAATTCGACAGATCCTGAAGATTTATTTTATGCACATATCGGTGGTATGGATCTTTTTGCGCGTGCACTTATCACGGCAGATCGTGTCCTGCAGGACTCGGACTACAAAAAAATTCGGACAGACCGCTATGCTTCGTTTGATGCAGGCCATGGCGCATCGTTTGAAGGAAATAAATTGACTTTGGAAAACTTAAGGGATTTAGCAGTGGAATTGGGGGAGCCAAAAACCATTAGTGGTAAGCAGGAGTATTTAGAAAATTTGATCAATAGATATATATAGTTCTAAAAATATTTCTATATTAGGCGATCAAATTAAACCAATTACCAATACATGAATAATTATTTAAGCACAAAAGATTACATCGTTTTCCTGATATACTTTGTTATTGTAGCAGGTTATGGATTATGGGTGTATTATCGCAAGAAATCTGAATCTGTCGGTTCCAAAGATTATTTCCTGGCTGAGGGTTCATTGACCTGGTGGGCTATTGGAGCATCACTTATTGCATCCAATATTTCGGCCGAGCAATTTATCGGTATGAGCGGTTCCGGATTTAAGATGGGATTGGCTATTGCGACTTACGAGTGGATGGCTGCCATTACACTAATTGTTGTTGCCGTATTTTTTATCCCGGTATATTTAAAGAACAAGATCTTTACGATGCCACAGTTTCTCCATAAACGTTATAATGGAACTGTAGCGATGATTATGGCCGTTTTCTGGTTGTTGTTGTATGTTGTCGTTAATTTGACATCCATCCTCTATTTGGGCGCCATTGCGGTAAGCAGCATTTCCGGTATCAGTCTGGACGCTTGTATGTATGCCATAGCGATTTTTGCTGTTATCATTACGCTAGGCGGTATGAAGGTAATTGGCTATACGGATATTATTCAGGTTTTCTTTTTGGTCTTAGGTGGTTTGGCGACAACTTATCTGGCCTTAAATCTCGTTTCGGAGCACTATGGTGGTTCAGGCGTATTGGAAGGCTATCACTTGATGACCGAAAAAGCTTCTGATCATTTCCATATGATTCTGGATCGTAAAAACGAGAATTATCTTGATTTACCGGGGCTGACCGTATTGATCGGGGGTATGTGGATCGTTAATTTAAATTACTGGGGATGTAATCAATATATCACGCAACGCGCACTTGGAGCAGATTTGAAAACCGCGAGAAACGGTATCTTGTTTGCAGCATTTCTGAAGTTATTAATGCCTATCATTGTCGTGTTGCCAGGTATTGCAGCCTATGTAATGTGGAAAGATGGCTTGTTTCAAAACGAAATGATGCAACATGGTGAGGTAAATCCTGATCATGCTTATCCAGTTTTGCTGAATCTATTGCCAGCAGGATTAAAAGGCTTGTCGTTTGCGGCATTGACAGCTGCAGTAGTTGCTTCTTTGGCAGGTAAGGCAAACAGTATCGCAACTATCTTCTCCTTGGATATTTATAAAAAAGTCTTCAATACAGAAGCATCGGACAAGAAATTGGTCAACATCGGTAAGCTAACTGTTGTGGTTGCCATGATTTTGGGCGTGCTGATCGCTCCACATTTAGGTATTGATAAAAAAGGTGGATTCCAATATATTCAGGAATATACAGGTTTTGTATCTCCAGGTATTTTTGCGATGTTCATTTTAGGATTCTTCTGGAAGAAAGCAACTTCAAACGCAGCTTTGTTTGCAACAATTGGTGGTTTTATTTTCTCCATTATCTTCAAAAAATTGCCTGATTGGGTCGATCTGTCGTTCTTGTCATCGACAGGTTTCTCCGTTCCGAATCCAACAACAGGAGTCTACGAAATTCCATTTTTGGATAGAATGGGATTTGTTTTCGTGATCTGTATTATCGGTATGATTCTCATCAGTATTGTCGACAATAAGCGTGGTGTCGTGCCAGCTGGATTGGAAGTTGATACCACGATGTTTAAACCACACCGGGCGTTTTTGGTCATCGCATTGATCGTAGCGCTATTGGTTACAGCATTATATTCTATTTATTGGTAATCCAATAGTAAATAAGATTTTAAAAACTCCTATCAATCTCGGTTGATAGGAGTTTTTTGTTTGTTTTAAAAATACCTATCTTGGTTTTACTAAAACCTTTGCTTAACGAAAGATTACTTAACGAAAGATTGCTGCTATGAAAAGAAGATCCCCCTTGCTACTGATGACGCTGTTTGGATTGCTCACTACCTGTACGCCGATGCTGAGTTCCGCCCAGCGTACGCAGAAACCACCTTTACATGGGAAACATTGGATGGCCATTACAGGTAAGCCCTTGGCGGCAACAGCAGGTGCCCAACTATTCCAGCAAGGGGGAAATGCCGTTGACGCTGCTTGTGCCATGCTCGCAGCAACCTGTACGATGTGGGATGTACTGAGTTGGGGCGGCGAGACGCAGGCTTTAATTTATCATCCGAAACTAAAGAAGGTAATTGCTATAAATGCCTTGGGGGTAGCTCCAAGTGGAGCGACAGTCGATTTTTTTAAATCAAAGGGCTATGAATTTCCACCGGAATACGGTCCTCTTGCAGCTGTCACACCCGGTACACCCGGTGGATTGTGCTATATGTTGGCTCATTATGGAACGAAAAGTCTAGCAGAGGTATTGGCTCCAGCTCTTGAAATGGCTGCGGGGTACCCGATCGATGCACAGACAGCAACGAGTATCGAGCGGGGCAAAGACCGTATTAAAGAATGGCCCTATAGTAAAAAGGTGTTTTTAGTACATGATGGTAAATCCTGGGAAGCTCCCGAGGCCGGAGAGGTTTTTGTACAGCAGGATCTGCATAATACCCTATCCAAATTGATAGAAGCGGAAAAGAAGGCCCTTGCAGCAGGTAAAGATCGGAAGACAGCAATCATGGCTGCCTATGATCGGTTTTACAAAGGGGATATTGCAGATGAATTTGTCCGTGGCAGTAAAGAGCAAGGTGGCTTAATCACGAAAGCAGACTTAGCCAATTGGAAACCTATTGAGGAGGAACCATTGCATGTCAATTATAAGGGCATTGATGTGTATAAATTACAAGAATGGACACAGGGACCGGCCATGCTGCAGAGTTTGCAGTTGCTGAAAAACTTCGATATAAAGGCAATGGGTTATAATTCGGCTCCTTATATCCATACACTCTATCAGGTTATGAATTTGGCCTTTGCCGATCGGGATTTTTATTACGGTGATCCCTACGGTAAACCTAAGACACCTATTCAAGGTCTTTTGAATGAATCCTATGCCAAGGCGAGGGCTGCAACAATTGATCTTCACCAAAATAACCCGAATGTACTTCCCGGAGACCCTTATCCCTACGAAGGTAAGCAGAATCCGTACCTTTCGTTACTGGAGCAGCGTAAGAAGGAGTTTACGCCACATACGGAGCTGAAAAATGATTTTGTCCCTAAACATGACGCGCGCTCAAGTTCGTCGCTAACGGAATTGCCAAAAACAGCCCTTTTGGCATCTTTAGCGGTGGATAGTGCTTATGTCGATCGGCTCCTTCGGGGGACAACAAGTGTTGAAGCGGCCGATGAAGAAGGATGGGTCGTTTCGATCACGCCGAGTGGCGGCTGGTTGCCTGCATGTATTGCCGGGAATACCGGAGTAGGTATGAGCCAACGCTTACAGAGCTTTGTATTGGATTCATTGATAAATCCCTTCAATGTGGTTGAGCCGGGCAAAAGACCGCGAGTAACACTTACCCCTTCAATGGCTTTGAAAAACGGAAAACCTTACCTTTCTTTTGCTGTGCAGGGCGGAGATACACAGGATCAGAATTTACTGCAGTTTTTTCTGAATATGGTCGAGTTTGGAATGACGCCACAACAGGCCAGCGAGGCGGCCAATATCAATAGCAATCAGCTTTGGTTATCCCTGGGAGGAACGAAAATTGACGATCGAAAACCACGGTCAGGTAGTCTGTTGCTCGATAAAAATACAGCACCAGCAGTCATTGAGCAGCTGAAAAAAATGGGCTACAGCATACAGTTAGGCGATCGTACCAGTGGACCTATCAATGCTATTTATTTCGATCAGCAACACCATACACTTTGGGGCGGCAGTAGCAACAATGGGGAGGATTATGGCATTGGGTGGTAGTGTCTCATTGGCTTGCTACTCGGTTTTGGTTTTGTTATCTCCGGGGTATTTGTTATCTTACCTACTGATCGGAAACTGATTTTTGTTATGGAGGGTAGTGTCAATAAATATTCGTTTGTTTTTCAACCTGATGAAGCTGGTATTGTCTTGGTAGACGGCTTGAAGCGGCGATTACGTGCATCGTTAGCCGAACTGTTTCCCGACAAAAACAAAGGCTGGTATCCCAGTTGCAATTCCAAAGCCCATGTAACGATATGTGCTTTTGAAGCAGACGGGAGTAAATTGACAATGGCTATTGAGGCTTTGCAGGAGACTTTGGTCTATGAGCGGAGTCAGTATGTTTATTTCGATCATTTTTCATCATTTGCCGGTGGTGCTTACTATATTGCACCAACAGTACATGCCCGCAGTTATCTCAAGGATCGGGCGCGAAAGGTTGTTCAAACTTTATCGGAATTTGATTTGATCGAGATTAGCGATGAACCCCATATTTCAATTGGACGACGCCTTGAACCAGAACAGCTTGAAATTGCAAAAGAACAGTTGCGGTCTGTCGACCTGAGTTTTATGTGTAAGGGCGTTCATGTGCGGCAGTTTAAACCTGATTTAGGTCAGTATGAGATCATCGATTTTATACAGTTTGGCAATCAATCGAAGGAAAATTCTGGCCAGCTGGCATTTAAATTCTAATAATATCGCGGTTTAATTGCCTAATAATGTAAAGCTTTTTATCTTTAAGGCTGACAATAGACGATATTGCACTTATAGTACTTTATGCATTACGACGAATCTCATCATAAATCCCTATCTGATATCCATGAAAGTGTAGATGTCAATCAAGGGAAATCCAAATTTAAGAAGATACTTAGTTTCTTTGGTCCAGCTTATCTCATTAGTGTCGGCTATATGGATCCAGGCAACTGGGCTACCGATCTTGCTGGAGGAAGTAAATTTGGATATGCCCTAATCTGGGTATTATTGATGAGTAACATCATGGCCTTAGTACTGCAAAATCTATGTGCACGCCTAGGTATTGTACGGGGGAAAGATCTTGCGCAGTGTAACCGCGAGACCTATCCTAAAAGGATGAATTTTGTGCTTTATGTCCTTGCTGAAATTGCGATTGCTGCCTGTGACTTGGCTGAGGTCTTAGGGATGGCAATCGGTCTTAACTTACTTTTTGGCATCGATCTGCTCTGGGGCGTCATGATCAGTTTTGCAGATACCTTCTTATTGCTCTATCTTCAGAAGCTGGGGATGCGAAAAATGGAACTCTTTATCATTGGACTTATCGCGCTTATTGGCATGTGTTTCATGGTGGAAATGTTTTTGGCGAAACCGGATTTTGCAGAGGTAGCCACTGGATTTATACCCAGTATCCCGAATAGTGCTGCACTATATATTGCCATAGGAATTATAGGAGCGACCGTCATGCCGCATAATCTATATCTGCATTCGGCTCTTGTGCAGACACGGAAGATTGACCGAAATGAAGTTTCTATCCGTAAATCGCTCAAGTATAACTTTTGGGATAGTGCCATTGCCTTAAACCTGGCCTTTTTGGTGAATGCGGCAATATTGATTCTTGCAGCCTCGGTTTTTCATAAAAACGGTATGCACGACGTAGCCGAACTTGAAGATGCTTATCACCTCTTGGGCAATCTTCTTGGTACGGAATGGGCCTCAAAATTGTTTGCTGTTGCCTTGATTCTGGCCGGACAGAGCTCAACGGTCACCGGTACCTTAGCCGGCCAGATTGTGATGGAGGGATACCTTCGATTGCGGATTAGTCCGACACTACGAAGGATTATTACCCGGCTTTTGGCTATTATCCCGGCTGTATTGGTGATCCTCATTTCGGGTGAAGGTCGCGTTGGACAGCTGCTGATCTTTAGTCAGGTGATCTTGAGTATGCAGCTCGCTTTTGCTGTTATTCCGTTGATCCATTTTGTGAGCGATAAAGTCAAGATGGGTATTTTTGCCATTAAACCGTTAACAAAAGTAGCGGCCTGGTTGATAGCGGCCATTATCGCGGTACTGAATTTTAAATTGGTCTACGACGAAGTGGTCGGCTGGATTGGCGAAGCCAATAATATTGTGGTAACGGTATTATTGATCTTGGGCGCTGTGGGTTTGTTTGCCTTATTAATGATGACCGTGTTATACCCTATTTTACTCAAATCAAAACCCACGGAGCTGGAGGTTCACCCACCATTTGAGGCCTTACATTTTGAGCATAAGGGTTCCTTTAAGAAAGTCGTGATTGCCTTGGATTTCTCTAATTCTGACCAGAAAGTCATTCAATATGCCCTGCAGCTTTCGCATGAAGACACTACATTTGTGGTTGTACATATCGTGGAAAGTGCATCCGTAAAATATACCGGGGAGTCGACAGATGATTTTGAATCGCGTCAGGATTTGGAACGCTTGAAATTATATGCTGATTTTCTATTGTCGCAGGGACATCAAACGGAGTACGAATTGGGTTACAATAACCGGATCAAGAGTATCGCTGAGGTTTGTGAAAAATACGAGGCCGATCTGCTTGTTGTTGGAAGCCATGGGCACAGTGGTGTGAAGGATTTTGTTTTTGGTGAGACAGTTAACAAGCTGCGGCATGCGGTGAAGGTGCCTGTTTTTATTGCCCAGTAAGCTTTAAGGCGTTATCCCAAAGAGCCACTGTCTATTCACTGTAATTTTATTACGGAAAAAGTGAGGGGAGGGGTCGGTAAGTGCTAAATAATTCTTATTTTTGCGACATCAAATCAAGATATGAGCGACGCTATTAAACACGAGTGCGGAATCGCACTAATTCGCCTGTTAAAACCCTTATCTTATTATCAGGAAAAATATGGTACGCCATTTTATGGCATCAACAAATTGTACCTATTAATGGAAAAACAGCACAACCGTGGACAAGACGGGGCTGGAATTGCAACCATTAAATTTGATGTTAAACCTGGAAATCGTTACATTTCGCGTTACAGAGCTATGGGCTCTACTGCTGTGGCAGACATATTCGAATATGTACAGAAAAAATTCGCTTCTGTTCAGAAAGCGTTTCCAGAGGAATCAAAAGATACGCAATGGTTAAAAGATAACGTAAGTTTTACCGGAGAAGTACTTTTAGGACATTTGCGCTATGGAACGCATGGAAAGAACAGTATCGAGAGCTGTCACCCATTTTTAAGACAAAACAACTGGATGTCTCGTAATTTGGTGGTAGCGGGTAACTTCAACATGACCAATGTGGATGAATTGTTGCAACAATTATATGAGTTGGGACAACATCCAAAGGAAAAAGCGGATACCGTAACCGTTTTGGAAAAGATTGGTCACTTCCTGGATGATGAGAACCAAGATCTGTTCGATCAATTCAAAAAAGAAGGTCATTCTAATATTGAGATCAGCTCGCTGATTGCCAAAAATATTGATGTTACCAAAATATTGAAGCGTTCGGCCAAAACTTGGGATGGAGGTTACACCATCGCTGGTATCTTTGGTCATGGTGATGCTTTTGTTATGCGCGACCCGGCTGGTATCCGTCCGGCGTTTTATTATCAGGATGAGGAAATCCTGGTTGTAGCATCAGAAAGACCGGTCATCCAAACTGCATTCAATATTCCTATTGGTGCGGTGAAGGAAATTAAACCAGGCCATGCCCTGATCGCCAAAAAAGATGGTACAGTATCCCAAGAGATGTTTAGACAGCCCGTAGAACAACGTTCTTGTTCTTTCGAACGGATTTACTTCTCCCGTGGATCTGATGCTGATATCTATCAAGAACGTAAAGAATTAGGAAGATTACTGGTACCTCAGGTATTGGAATCTGTCAAAAATAACATCAAAAATACCGTATTCTCGTTTATTCCAAATACAGCCGAAGTATCGTACTATGGCTTAATGGATGGTATCAATGCCTACGTTCGGGATTTTCAAAAAGAGACCCTATTAAATCGCTCAGAAAAAATATCTGATGAAGAATTGGATGAAATCTTGAGTATTAAACCTCGTTTTGAAAAACTCAACGTGAAGGACGCTAAACTGCGTACGTTCATTACGCAAGATGCGGACCGTACAGACATGGTACAGCACGTATACGATACAACTTACGGTATTGTAAAAGATCACGAAGATACGATTGTTGCCATTGATGACTCGATTGTAAGGGGAACAACATTGAAACAAAGTATTTTAACGATCCTGGATCGTTTGAATCCGAAAAAAATTGTGATTGTTTCATCGGCTCCTCAGATTCGTTACCCAGATTGTTATGGTATCGATATGTCACGTATGGGGGAGTTTGTCGCATTCGAAGCTGCAATTAATCTCCTAAAACAACGTGGTATGGCACATATTATCGATGAAGTTTATCAAAAATGTGTGTTATCAATGACCCAGGACGTTAATGATATCGATAATTATGTCAAAGCGATCTATGCACCTTTTACTGATGAAGAGATCTCGGAAGAAATCGCTCGTATCGTAAGACCTCATCACCTGAAAGCAGAGCTCGAAGTAATTTACCAAACTTTGGATAATTTACACAAAGCTTGTCCAGACCATAAGGGTGATTGGTATTTCTCCGGTGATTACCCAACACCTGGAGGAAACAAGATTGTTAACAAAGCTTATATGAATTGGATTGAAGGAAAGAATGTGAGAGCATATTTCAGTAATTAAGTTCAAAAAAATATCATAGGAAGGGATGCATTTATGCATCCCTTTTTTTTATATTCGTACTCAGAAAATTCTGAATCCTAAATAAAAAAACCAATTAAAGCAAAGGGAATTACTCTCCGTAAATAAATCGATCATGAAGCATATTTTTAAGAGCCTCTATTTTCAAGTCATCGTGGGTATACTTGTGGGGATCATCTGTGGTATCTATTACCCCGATTTTGCTGTTAAGCTAAAACCATTAGGAGATGCTTTTATTAAACTGATCAAGATGGTTATTGCGCCATTGATTTTTAGCTCCATTGTGATCGGTATAGCGGGAATGCAGGATACGAAAAAAGTGGGGAAAATCGGTTTAACCTCCATTATCTATTTCGAGATCATGACAACCATTGCCCTGATTATCGGTCTGGTCTTTGTTAATTGGATACAGCCGGGTACCGGGATGAACGCCGATCCAGCGAGCCTTGATGTATCTTCGGTATCCCATTATATTTCAGAATCCAAGGAGCCACATAGTTTTATGGATTTTATCATCGGGATCATTCCAGGTAATGTGATTGCTGCGGTAGCGTCGGACAACATGTTGCAGGTACTCGTTTTTGCAGTGCTATTTGGGATCGGTATGACAAAAATAGGGCAGAAAGCTTCTGAGCCTGTGCTCAATGTATTGCAATCTTTTCTGAAGGTTCTCTTCTCCATTATCAAAATGATCATGTATCTGGCTCCAATCGGGGCGATGGGAGCAATGGGTTTTACGATCGGTAAGTTTGGAATCCAGGCCTTATCTAAACTCGGTATGCTGATGTTGAGCTTCTATCTGACCTGTTTTATCTTCGTGATCGTTGTGATTGGGGCGGTATTGTATTTTTATCTCAAGGTGAATGTTTTTAAGTTTTTAAAATATATCAAAGAAGAGATTTTGATTGTATTGGGGACTTCCTCTTCCGAGTCTGCATTGCCGGGGATTATGCAGAAGATGGAAGATGCAGGCTGTGCTAAACCTGTTGTGGGTTTAGTGATCCCCACGGGTTATTCTTTCAATCTCGATGGGACAAGTATCTATCTGACTATGGCAGCGGTCTTTATTTCGCAGGCCCTCAATATGCATCTTAGCCTGGAACAGGAAATTACCTTATTGTTGGTATTGCTATTGACCTCCAAAGGCGCTGCAGGCGTAACAGGAAGTGGTTTCGTTACCCTTGCTGCGACTTTGCCTGTAGTTGGCCATGTACCGGTAGAATCTGTCGCATTGATCTTTGGTGTGGACCGTTTTATGAGTGAAGCAAGGGCGATAACTAATTTGATCGGAAATTCAGCGGCAACGCTGGTCATTTCAAAATATGAAGATAGTTTAGACGAGGATCTTTTACATGAAAAGTTAGGCTCTAAACGCTGATATCCGAAATCAAAGGCTCATGATAAAAGAAGCTTTGCTTCAACGAAGAAGGTGTTTGGAAATCAGCTCAAACCATTTAAGAATAGCTGATCAGCTTTTGTGCGGGGAATACATATAATGAGGGAATACGTATAATCTGTGAGGGGAGTACCTATAAATTATATAACAAAGGGGTTATCCAATTTGGATAGCCCCTTTGTATTCAAAACCTTTCGGGTATCTATTAACTCTCTTTTTTGGTATTTTCTATATCTTGAGCCAGATCGATGGCACCAATTACTTTTTCTTCCAATAGCGCGAGTTTGATCACCTGCGACATTTCATTCACATAGTGGAATTGCATGTCTTTGATATAATCTTCCTTGATTTCCAAGATGTCTTTTTCATTGGATTTACAAAGGATAATATCTTTGATGTTCGCACGTTTTGCGGCAAGGATTTTCTCTTTAATACCGCCAACAGGCAATACTTTTCCACGTAACGTAATTTCACCTGTCATAGCTAATTTCTCCTTCACTTTACGTTGGGTAAATAGCGATGTCAGTGCTGTGAGCATCGTTATACCAGCAGAAGGGCCATCTTTTGGAATAGCACCCGCAGGAACGTGAATATGGATATCCCAATGGTCGAAAACGCGGTAGTTAATGCCGAAATCCGAAGCGTGGGCTTTCAGGTAGGCCAGTGCAATCGACGCAGATTCTTTCATGACATCACCCAAATTACCGGTCAGGCTCAAACGTCCTTTTCCTGGGCTCAGTGAAGATTCTATAAATAAGATGTCGCCACCTACGGAAGTCCAGGCCAAGCCTGTTACGACACCGGCAACATTGTTATTTTCGTAGATGTCCTTGTCAAATATTGGAGCACCTAAGATATCGAGCAGATCTTGTTCGTTGATACTCGGACTGTAATCCTTTTCCATGACAATGCGTGTTGCAATACCACGTACCACGGAGCCGATCTTTTTTTCTAATCCGCGGACACCAGATTCGCGTGTGTAATCCTCGATAATCTGTTCGATGATCTTAGCCTTTAACGAGACATCTTTGGCTGCCATTCCATGCATTTCGCGTTGTTTTGGCAAAAGGTGTTTTTTCGCGATTTCGATTTTCTCCTCGATGGTATAACCATTCACTTCGATAATTTCCATCCGATCCAATAACGCTGGTTGAATAGAGCTCAAAGAATTGGCCGTCGCAATAAACATCACTTTGGAAAGGTCAAACTCCATTTCGACATAGTGATCATAGAAATGTGTGTTTTGTTCCGGATCCAATACCTCCAATAAGGCCGATGAAGGATCTCCCTTGAAATCTGCGCTCATTTTATCGATTTCGTCCAAAATAAAAACCGGATTCGCTGCTCCTGCCTTTTTCAGGGACTGAATGATACGGCCCGGCATTGCGCCGATATAAGTTTTGCGGTGACCTCTGATTTCTGCTTCATCGCGTACACCGCCCAAAGCCATACGGGTATACTTGCGTCCTAAAGCTTTGGCAATAGATCTTCCCAAAGAGGTTTTACCCACTCCTGGAGGGCCTACCAAACAAAGAATAGGTGCTTTCATATCATTTTTTAATTTCAATACCGCAAGGTATTCAATGATACGTTTTTTTACTTTCTCGAGCCCGTAATGATCTTTGTCGAGCACTTTTTGTGCCTTGTTTAAATCAAAATTGTCTTTTGTTGTTTCATTCCAGGGCAGATCTAGCAAGAGCTCAAGGTAATTGAGCTGTACCGAATAATCTGCAGCAGCAGGATTGATACGTGATAGTTTTTCGAGTTCCTTTGTAAAATGTTTTTCTACATCAACGTTCCATTTCTTTTTCTTGCCCCGTTTTTTAAGCTCTTCCAGCTCAAGATCAGGGGTGTTTCCTCCCAGCTCTTCCTGAATTGTTTTAAGCTGTTGGTTCAAGAAATAATCGCGTTGTTGTTTATCAAGGTCGACACGTACTTTATTTTGAATCTGGTGCTTTAGTTCCAGCATCTGGATTTCTGTTGTCAGGAGCTCCAATAAAAGTTTGGCACGATTCTCTACTTTAGGTATCTGAAGCAGTTCCTGTTTTCTGATCATTTCGACATTGATATTCGACGAAATGAAGTTGATCAGAAACGAGGGGCTTTCAATATTTTTGATGGCAATACCAGCTTCACTCGGTAAGTTTGGTGACAGTTGGATAATCTGAAGTGCCATTTCTTTTAAGGTAGAAATTGTCGCCTTAAAGTGCTTGGTCATCTTCGGTTTCGCTTCGTTGAATTTCTCCACACGCGCCTTTAAATAAGGTTCGGTTTCGACAATTTCCAACAAGTTGAATCGTTGTTTTCCCTGGATGATGACGGTGGTATTACCATCAGGCATTTGGAGTACTTTAATGATATGAGCTACAGTGCCCACTTTATTTAGTTCTTCAAATCCTGGGTCCTCTACAGTCATATCCTTTTGAGAAACAACACCGATAGTTTTACTGCCTTTATAGGCTTCCTTGACTAATTTGATGGACTTATCTCTACCTACAGTAATCGGAATGACAACACCGGGAAATAATACGGTATTACGTAAAGGCAAAATAGACAATGCTTCTGGAATTTCAGCATTCGCCATGTTATCTTCATCCTCTTGTGTAAGTAAGGGGAAGAATTCGGTATCCTCTGCAACGATTGGAATTGCTTGACTGAAATCAAAAGTTTCGAATTTGCTCATAGTATTTATTTTGTGTATTTGGCAGTCGCTGACATGTTGACGGCTGACTTTCAAATTTTAAGCTTCTATTATTGTTTCCCCTGTATTGCAAGCGGAGTGCCAATTGCTAAAAGTCAGCAAAATTACAAATCTATTTTCTAGAATAGGAAAAAAAGGCAGGTTAAATAAAATTTATCTGCCATTTGTTGGAGAAATAGGCATAATAATTGTAATATTGGAATGTGAAAGGGCGCCGATGTCAGTTTTTAAGTTGAGAGAAATCAATCGGATGCTTTTTTACAGATGTAGAAACGATCACTAGTGATCATTATAGAGTGAATATAAAAACGTAACTATTTAGATATGAATTTAAAATCATTTAAATTGGGTTTGTTTACTGGGGTTTTTGCCTTAGTTGCTTTTAGCGCAAATGCACAACAACCAAAACAAGCTGAGCATAGCAACGCTAATGTGAGAATGGGGCAAAAAGCTCTTTTGGATGGTGATTTCAAGAATGCGGAGTCATACTTGACTAAAGCACTTCCTCAGGAAGGGAAAGATCCGGATGTATTATACATGTTGGGATATTCTCAATTTCAAAATGGTGACTATAAAAAATCAGCTGAAACTTTTGGGAAAGTAGTTGCATTAAACGGTAAAAATGCAAATGCTTTATACTTCAAAGCTAAAGCAACAAACAATCTTGCTGTTCAATCAACAAACAAAACATCTGTTGCCAACAAAGAGCAGTTGTTGAAAGTTGCTATTGAGGATTATTCAAAAGCAATTGCCATTACGCCAACAGATTCGAAATTCTATCAAAATAGAGCGATCGCGAATCGCGATTTAGGTATCTTGATCGGAACAGAGGGTACGCCTAACTACAATAAGGCAATGGCAACTGACGCTTATAACAATGCAATCAAGGATTACGAAAAAGTGTTGAGCTTTGATGCATCGAAGAAAGATATCCAAACTGAAATCAAAAAAGCGAAAGTATATAGAGATAACTTAAAATAGTATCGCTATAAAAAGTATAGAAAAGGGAATACCAGTTGGTTTTCCCTTTTTTTGTGCTTATTGATTTTGTACCTATTGATTTGTGCCGGTTGAAATGTACTTATTGGAATGTAACAGTTGGAATATGCCTGTCGCAAATGAGATCCAGTTTCATTTCGAGGAGTAAATTTTCGACAGTTTTTACTTTGATAATTTCAAACGAAATAAGCACTGAAACTGTTCTTTTCCTAAATCAAAATAAATATTATGGAAACGAATCGATTGTCAAAGGAAATGCAGCAAATTTTAATCAGTCAGATGACGAAAGAAGCTGAGGCCGCGCAGATTTATTTGTCGTTGGGGGTATGGGCGGATGATCAGGGTTATGGCGGAATCGCCAATTTTCTGTATAGACATGCCCAGGAAGAGCGAAATCACATGACCAAAATTATGGGTTATATTCTGGAAAGAGGTGGCCGCCCCAGAATACAAGCTATTGCAGCGCCCCCAGCTGATCCGCAATCATTGACAGAATGTTTCAAACGTGTTTTTAAACATGAAGTAGATAATACGGAAGCCATCTATAATATCGTAAACCTGGCAATGGCCGAAAAAGACTGGGCTACATGGAACTTTGCACAGTGGTTTGTTAAGGAACAGATTGAAGAAGAGAAATTAGCGCTGGAATTAATGGATAAATTGAAGATTGCCGGTGGTGACCGAGCTTCAGATGAATCCTTGTTTGCATTGGATTCCTCTTTGGAAGCCATGCCCGACGAAGTGGCCTTGGCAAGAGAAGGAACAGCAGATGACCCCAAATAATTGTTAAATAAAAAGAGGGATCTTCAAGATCCCTCTTTTTTTACGTTATGTTACGTGTTTATTTTACTTTATGCTAAGAGGAAGGTAAACACCGAAAGTGATGTTTCTACCCATATTGTAGACACCAAAGCTCGTGTCCTCCTGTGAAAGACGTCCTGGGCGCAATCTGCTCAACGCATCGTAATAACGTTTGTTGGTCAAGTTTGAAGCTGCAGCAAATACTTTCAGTTGCTGCGATCCGAGATGTAATGTCGTACCGATTCCTGCGTTCAATAAAGTATAAGAGTTTGCTGGAGTTTCGAAGGTTTCATCAATGCGGTTCTGTTTGAAATAATTGTCCAGCCCCACAGAAACGTAGAACGCATTCAATCCACTAATCTTGGGCTCAAGACGCAATGTATTGTGTACAACGCCAGCTGGAATCAATGCCAAGGGTCTGTTAAAGGTATTGTTCTGTGCATGAGTATAACTAAACGTATTGTCCAGGTGTATCCAGTTTAACAAATGAAAATTTAGGCTTCCTTCGACACCGTAAAGATTGGCGTTTACCTGGCCATAGCGATATACGTCGTAGGTATGAGAATCGCCATTTTCACCTACCACGGTTTTAGTGTCGCCTTTTGTTGTTGAGGCATAGATAAAATTGTGGATATAGTTTTCATAAATTCCGATACTTCCTGTAACGATGCTATGTCCAAACTCGAGGGTTGCATCCGCTTGGTAACTTCGTTCAGGTTTCAGGTTTTCATTACCAACTTCATAGCGGTACGTTCCTTCGTGTACCCCGTTGGAACCTAATTCTGCAGGATTAGGAGCTCTAAAAGCCGAACCGGCATTCGCTTTAAAATTGAGGTCTTCGCTGAAAATATGGGTATATCCAAGCGCTCCACTAACATTGCTGAAGCTATTTTTAAAACCAGCGAACTGTTCTTCGTCTTCAATAAAGAGTTGTTTTCCTTTGTTGTTGACGTAGTCATAACGTAATCCGACGTTAAAGGTATTTTCGCCCCAGGTTTTCTTTGCATAGCCAAAAGCGCCCAATTCCAACTGATCATAGGCCGGAATTAAGAATTCAACACCTTTATTTAAACTGTGTTCCTGGCTAGCACTAATGCCAAATACATGTTGCCAGCCATTTTTTTCACTTAAAGAATATTTTGCGTCAAGTGAATATGTATTCAGGTCAAAGAATAGAGAAGGCGTTGCTTCTTCAAGCTCCCGACGTTGATTTTTTTGATAACCCAGGTCAACTTTTAAATTACCGGTTCCGATGACAAAGTTATTGTTGAGGGCCAGTTTATAGTGACGGATGTCCTGCTTGGGGAAATCCAAAGTACGGCTTTTTGAGTTGATATAAAGTGGATCTCCCGGCTCGGCATCGTAGAAGCCGATATTATTTTTCAGGTACGACAGATTCAAATGAGAGTAGCCCCATTGCTTGTTTAGCCCGAGCATACCACTGAAATTACTGTTGTTAAAACCACTATTACCATATCGGCCTGCCGGTGTGTTATAAGAATAGGCATTTTGATAAGAACCACGACCCCGCCATACGAAGCCATTTTCATTACCGGTCAGCATGACAGAGCTATTGGTCAGTCCGTTGTTGGTGGAGTAGCTACTCAATATTTCACCTTTAATCTGGCCTGCAGTAGGAACGTTTGGTTCAAGTACATTGATCACACCACCAATGGCGTCAGATCCGTACATCAACGATGCGGCACCGCGAAGAACTTCTACACGATCCGGTTGATTTTGATCGATCTCAATACCATGTTCATCGCCCCATTGCTGTCCCATTTGTTTGACCCCATCACTCACTGTAACGACACGATTATAACCGAGACCCCGTATAACAGGTTTTGAAATGCCTTGTCCTGTGGTGATCTGGCTTAGACCGGGGACTTGCCGGGCAAGTGCATCGATCAGATTTGTTGCATTGCCTTGAAGTTCGTCCTTGGATATTACGGCAACCGAAGTGCTGTTGCGGCGGCTCTGTGAAGTGACCAGTGTACCCGTAACAACGACCTCGTTGGTTTCAATAATACTTTCTGTCAGGGAAAAATCAACAGTAATATTTTCTGAAGTTAAATCGACGGACTTAACAATGGACTGATAACCTAAAAAACGGACTTCGACCAGGTAACGTCCGCTTGAAGGAAGTGATTTAAAGGTATAGTGACCCTGTTGGTCTGATGATGTGCTCGAACGAAGCTGCTGCAATGAGATCGTTGCACCAGCAATCGGAAGATTTGTTTTGGCGTCCGTTACCTTGCCGCTGATGGTTGAAGCAAGGGCTGGAAGTATGGAGAAATAGGAGACAAGCATAAAAATGCAGCCTATAATTTTAATTTTCATCTGTACGAATAATTTTTACGTATGTAATATCAAGGATAACATAAATTACATTGCTAAGTGGAACCCTAAGGTACCAGTCTTTGGCCCAGCAATTAAATAATTCATGGCATGGATCAATGATTGTTGAATTCTAAAAACTCTTATGGAAGTTGTTTTATGGCAATAGTGTTATGCGTATAGCAACAGCACTATTGGAATTAGCGTAAAAATTAACCGATGGGGGGACCACGGTTGCCTGAAAGCAACGCTCTGATCATTTGGTCTCCGGTAATAAATAAACCAAATTCAAATTGGCGTACCGGAAGAATTAACTCATCTAGAGCAAAATGAAAAACAATCTGCGGGTGCGAGTTTTGATCACAAATGGAACACTTGGGATGATCTGCATGGTGTTTTTTTGCAGGGCTGTCCACGATGCTGAGGGCAGTTTGCGGATGTGCATGGGTATACACAATGAACTGACCAATTAAGAAGGTCATTAAGAGCACTAAAGCCGCCAGTTTGTTCAATGAGATACCTTTCACGCCGAAATCACTACGTTTAAACCCAAGTTGTTTCTCGAGTTATTTTGTTAATCTGGTCAAAGATAAGGAAAATAAAATATAAAGCAATTGTGTTGCATTAAAAAAGCCCTCAAAAATGAATGTTATTCTTGAGGGCGCTATGTACGGTGCTGATCAGCCTGTTTATTTTTTTGAAGGAATCAACTTCCCTACAATCTCATATTGGTTGGCATCTAATCCCTGGACGTCCTGCAATTTGATAATCCGATAGAGCGAGTCGCTGTAGTAATCTAATTTTTCTTGACTATCGTACAAGGTGTTTGCAATTTTTTTGTCGATATGGATGTGCTTCACCTTTTCGTTTCTGTCAAATTCGATCCGTAGTTTTTGTATCTGCAGATCTTTCTTCTTAGCCGTAAATTCCGTTACACAGTCGATGGCTTTGACGCCATACAGTGAGGGGTCGAAGTTTTTACTGATGTCAGCAGCTTGAAAGGCGGAGAGTTCATTTTTCCAGTTGCTAATTTTCAGTTCCTTTTGTTCTTTTTCTCCGTCTTTGTTGACAGATTTTAGAACCGAGGGGTTGAGTTGCTGAAGGCGATTGACCTCGGCAGTAAAGAACGAATCAACAGAAAATATGTCTGAAGATTTTTGAGGGCTTTTTGTAGCGGAGGGTGATCCACAGCTCCAAAAAAGCAGAGCACTGCCCAGAAAAAGGGAAAGTGCTCTGCTGCTATTTTTAAGTAAGTTATTATTCTGATACCAATACATTTCCTGTCATTTCAACGGGGATATTGACGCCTAAAAGTTGTAAGACGGTTGGGGCAATATCACCTAATTTACCATCTGCTATTTTCTTATATTGATCGTCAATCAAGATACATGGAACCAAATTGGTTGTATGTGCCGTATTTGGCGATCCATCTTCATTGACCATAAACTCGGAGTTACCGTGGTCGGCCAAAATAATAAAAGAGTAACCATTTTTAAGGCCTGTTTCAACCACCGTTTTTGTACATTGATCGACAGTTTCTACTGCTTTTATTACGGCGTCAAAAACACCTGTGTGACCTACCATGTCTGGATTTGCAAAATTCAGGCAGATAAAATCAGGTTGAAGTGTTTCCATATCGTTGACGATAGCCTCAGTAATCCCTTGGGCAGACATCTCCGGTTGAAGATCGTAAGTCGCTACCTTTGGTGAGGGAACCAACAAACGGTTTTCACCTTCAAATTGCTGTTCGCGGCCTCCTGAGAAGAAAAATGTGACGTGTGGATACTTTTCTGTTTCAGCAATACGCGTTTGCGTTTTATGATTAGCCTCGAGCACTTCACCCAAAGTGTTTGTTAGGTTATCTTTTTGAAAGACAACTCTGACATTTTGAAAAGTTTCATCATATGACGTCATGGTCACATAATATAGATCTAGTGGTTGTAGATCATATTCTGGAAATGCCTTTTGAGTTAAAGCGATGGTGATCTCGCGGCCACGGTCCGTTCTGAAGTTGTAACAGAATACCACATCACCTTCCTGGATCGTTGCTACAGGGGCACCGCTGGCATCTACCAATGCGATTGGTTTCACAAACTCATCGGTTACACCTTGGTCGTATGATTTTTGGATAGAGGCAACAAGGTCATTTGATTTTTCACCTTCTGCTTTTACCAAAAGGTCGTATGCCAATTTTACACGTTCCCATCTGTTGTCGCGATCCATAGCATAGTATCTGCCTATAGCGGAAGCGAAAGTACCCGTTGTCGTTTCTAAATAAGCCTGTAGATCTTTTACATAACCAATACCAGAGTTTGGATCTGTATCACGGCCATCTAAAAATGCATGTATAAATACTTGATCACTTGTCAAGCCAGCATGTTTTGCAGCATCACATAGGCCTTTTAAGTGCTTTGTATGTGCGTGTACACCACCATCGGAAAGTAATCCGATAAAATGTACCTTCTTGTTATTTTCTAATGCATATTTAAAGGCATCTTGAATGATCGGATCCGAATTGAATACGCCGTCATTGACAGCTTTGTGAATACGTCCCAATTCTTGGTAGACGATTCTTCCGGCGCCAAGATTCATGTGACCAACCTCCGAGTTACCCATTTGTCCTGCAGGTAATCCGACAGCTTCACCAGAAGCCTCTAAGGTCGAGTTTGGATAAGCTTCTAATAAATGATCTAAAAATGGGGTGTTTGCAGCTTCAACTGCATTTGATTTATCATGTTTTCCATATCCCAGTCCATCTAGGATCATGAGTGCAACTTTTTTCTTATTCATCGTATAACAAAGATAATCTTAATTTTAGAATCTATCAACGCATCTTAAAAAGTTCCCTTGTTAATCCCCAATAATTTTATAGGTTTGTGGCATAGTTTATGTTCGGTAAAAAACGGAGCTACCTAATGATTGATATGGATGATAGAAGCTGTTCTATAATATGTTGAGCTATATGAAATTTTTAAGCTATTGCGCATTTATACTTATTAATAGTCTTTTTGTACACACTGCGGCCTTTGGTAATTATTTAAGTGAAGTGAATACAGCGGTAAAGGTAGCTTTGCCAGGTGATGATGATTCTTTAGGAAGTATTTCAGAGGAACTGAAATCGTATTTGAAAGAAGGTAATGCAAAAAATATGGCCAAATATTTCGGTTCAAACTTAACCTTGTCTATTTTGGGAGAGAATGGCGTTTATACAAAATATCAGTCTGAAATCATGTTGGGTACATTTTTTAATCAGCATAAACCCAAAGCTGTTAAATTGACGCAATCCAGTAATGCCAACAATGGCTATCAATATTTTACATTTACATTATCAACGGAACAAGCCAATTACCGTGTCTTTATTAAGATCGGCGTAGGAAATAATAACCATTCGATTGAAGAGCTGAGAATCGACAAAAATTAAACGGAGCCACGTTTTTTTTATAAATCTATTTTTCGATTAAAAAATTATTCCACATCTTAGCCCAATAAATAGTATTTATGGAGAAGGAAATCAAGGACTATCTGGCCCAGTTTGTAAAACAGGCTGTTGCAGAAGATTTGGGCGACGGGGATCACACCTCACTGTCTACAATTGAGGCTGGGGCGCAAGGTGAAGCAAAATTGATTGTTAAAGATAATGGTGTTTTGGCCGGGGTTGAAGTGGCGCAGGCAATTATAGCTTATATTGACGATACGTTGTCCTGCGAGGTATTTATCCAAGATGGAAGCCAGGTTAAAGTGGGGGATATTGCGTTTTATGTTAAAGGGAATATTCAAAGTATTTTATTGGCCGAACGCTTGGTGTTGAATGTTATGCAGCGTATGAGTGGTATTGCGACGACAACCCGAAAATACGTCGACCTTTTAAAGGGAACAGTTACAGAAATTTTGGATACGCGGAAAACGACACCATTGTTGCGCGTATTGGAGAAAGAGGCTGTTCGGATAGGCGGCGGAACCAACCACCGTTTTGGTCTTTTTGATATGATTTTAATCAAGGATAATCATGTGGACTATAGTGGTGGTATTGTACCGGCTCTAAAGCGTGCAAATGATTACAGAAAGAACCTAAATAAACCAATAGAAATAGAAATTGAAGTCCGAAATTTTGCGGAGCTTGATGAAGTTCTTAACTTTGGCGAAGTGGACCGGATCATGTTAGATAATTTTTCACCGCAAGATGTAGCCAAAGCTGTTCAGATTATTGACCATCGATTCAAGACAGAGGCCTCAGGGGGAATAACTTTCGACACAATTCGATCGTATGCGGAGGCTGGAGTAGATTATATTTCAGTAGGCGCTTTGACACATAGTGTAAAGAGCTTGGATCTTAGTCTGAAGGCCAAATTAATATAAGAACTGATTTAATTAATGATATCGATTTATTTAGTAACTGCAGTATTACTAGCTTATTTGTTTGGGTCCATACCTACAGCAGTTTGGTTGGGACAGGCATTTTATGGGGTAGATGTTCGTGAGTATGGAAGCGGTAATGCAGGAGCAACTAACACTTTTCGCGTATTGGGCCCTAAAGCGGGATCGATCGTGATGTTTGTAGATATATTTAAGGGTTGGACGGCAACAAATTTGGCCTATTTAATAGAGCTGGGGCAAAATACAAGCGATGTACAATTTGTCAACTTTCAGTTGGCATTAGGTGTTATCGCGGTATTAGGGCATTTATTTCCTGTTTTCGCTGGATTTAGAGGCGGAAAAGGGGTAGCAACACTCTGTGGTATGATTCTCGCCATCCATACGCCTGCAGCATTGGTCTGTGTATCGGTATTTATCATTATTTTGTTGACCACACACTATGTGTCGCTGGGTTCCATTTCTGCAGGATTTGCATTTCCCTTTAGTTTGGCATTTATTTTTAAAACAACGATACCTTCTGTTTTACTTTACGGAATAGCCATCTGTATCCTGTTGTTGATCACCCATCAAAAGAATATCGAGCGATTATTGAAGGGGCATGAATCCAAGATTTATCTCTTTAAGAAAAAGTCGAAGGAAAAAGAATAGGCACAATAATTGCATCCGCTAAGAGGTATTTAATAATTTATTGTGAAATATCCATGTTGAAAGGGCTGAAATGCCAATAAACATCGCTTGGGTATTCCATAAGGCCATTGAAAGAAAATATATACATATGAACGGAATGTTTAAGTATTCGGCTATGGTATTAGCGTGTGTGACACTGGCATCGGGGCTGTCAGGTTGTGCAACTTCAGCTGTTACTGGGAAAAAATATTTGAAATTGGTCAGCGCTGATCAAGTCAACCAACAAGCAGCATTGGCTTATAAAGATTTCTTATCAAAGAATAATAGTAAGGTAGTAACAGGGACAGCAGATGCTGCCATGGTAAAACGAGTGGGTAATAAGCTTGCTACGGCCGTTAACCAATATTTACAGAGTACAGGTCGTGCCAATCAATTTAACTTCAATTGGGAATTTAATTTGGTGAAGAGTGATGACGTGAATGCATGGTGTATGCCTGGTGGTAAAGTCGCGGTATATACGGGAATATTACCAGTAACACGCACAGAAGCAGGTTTGGCAACGGTAATGGGGCACGAGATCGCGCATGCTATTGAGGAGCACTCTGTTGCTCAGGCATCGAATCAGATTGCACTACAATTGGGTGGACAAATTTTAGGTTCAGCGGCAGGGGTTTCTGGGAACAGTACGCTGGGTGTTTTTAACAATCTGTATGGATTAGGCGGCAACTTGGCGCAACTGAAATTTTCGAGAAGCGACGAGTCAGATGCGGATGCTGCAGGTTTGATCATTATGGCTTTAGCGGGTTACAATCCCAACGAAGCTGTCGATTTCTGGAAACGTATGGCATCGGGTAGTCAAAAAGGGCAGCCTGAGTTTTTGAGTACCCACCCGAGTGATGAGCGACGGATTGCGGATATTCAGAAACTGATTCCAAACGCCATGAAATATTATAAAAAATAAGGAGTCAATACAATAGAAAAGCGGAGTATGTCAACCAGCATACTCCGCTTTTTTTATAAGCGTTATTGAGGACAGTATTATACGCCGGCAAAAGCGTCACTAATGCCAAGCACTATTCCAACGACCAGTCCCATAAAATTAAAGGCGATGGTGATGATGACCATGATTCCAATAAACTTGTAGTGCTTTTTGAGGGCATCTAAACATAATTCCAGTTGGATACTGTCGCGGTTTTCGATTGCTTTTTTTGCTTTAGATCCAAAATTATAGAGGAAATAGATGGGAAGGCAGAAGAAAGCAAGAAATAAAAGATAAAGTACACCGAATGTGGATAAAGCCCCTGCTGTGACATATTCGTCGGCACCGAGTGACAATGCACTGGCTCCGAAGATGAGACTGACCATGGTTATGGCAGAGATACCGATGAAAATAAAACAGACAATGGCTAAAAAATTGGCCCACTTGGCTGCTGAAGCCAAGAAGGAAAGCCCTGCAGGAGATAGTTTAATATCTGCGGGTTCTTGAAAAGAAGAATTTTGAATACCGTCTTCCATGAAGTATAAATTATTAGGTGTGCGAATTTCTGAAAAGTTCTCGGCTTTTGAAATAAGTTTTTAAAGAAACCATTAAGCAACAACAATCGTTTAGATTTTTTGATAAGATTAGGCTTGCGGTAGCTCAAATGCTACAAAAAACTGAGTTGTTTAATAAAATTCTCGATTGACAGAAAATTAGCTAATTTTTTCCAAAAACTTAAATTCCGATTGGAAGAATGTTGTTACAAAAGAATTTCGCTGATTTGATGTGGAAAATTATTTTTGCTCAGACAGTGCGGAGTGTAATGCTGGTTTAAAACATGTTACAACGTTTTTTTTACGGATAAATTGTATGTTAATATAGTAAATTTCGTGTGTATTTCATGAAGTATGTGTGGTTTAGTGTGTTAAGTTTATATTAAGTCCTTTGTAATTTGAAATCTCTTAGTAATTTTGCTTAACATTTTTTAACAAATCACATTATATGAAAAGATCTTTACTCTTTTTCGCTCTTGTTATGGCTAGTTACGGTGCTGTACAAGCTCAGGTTACGACAAGTAGCGTTACAGGTATTGTAAAAGAAGCAAACGGCAGTCTAACTTCGGGTGCTACGATTAAGGCTACACACGTGCCATCAGGAACTGTTTATACGGGTTCGGCTAACGCTGCAGGCCGTTTCAACTTAGCTAACATGCGTGTTGGAGGACCTTACAAAATTGAAGTTACCTATGTTGGACAAGACCCTATTATCTATAATGATGTCTATTTACAATTGGGACAGCCATTTGTGTTAAATCCTGTTTTTGCAGATAAAAACACAACTTTGGAAGAAGTTACGGTTACGGCGCGTAGAGGTGCAACCAAAACTGGTGTTTCAACCATTGTAGGTAGAAAGAAAATCGAGGAAATGCCAGCTATTTCCAGAAGTATCACCGATTTGACAAAACTAAATCCGCAAGCAAACTCACAAGGAGATGGTTTCTCGTTTGCTGGAAGAAATAGTTTATTTAACTCATTAACTTTGGATGGTGCTCAAATGAATAATGCTTTTGGTTTATCCGCTCTTCCAGGTGGACAAACAAATGCACAACCATTTTCTTTGGATGCAATTGAGTCCATTCAGATCAACCTTTCTCCTTATGACGTAAAACAAGGTGGTTTTACTGGAGCAGGTGTCAACGCGATTACAAAATCTGGTACGAACACAGTAACTGGATCGGCTTATTGGTATTTCAAAAACCAAGACTTACAAGGCTATAAAGTTGATGGTGAAAAATTACCAAAAACAGAATCATATAAAAATAACCAGCTTGGATTTAGTGTTGGTGGTCCAATCATTAAGAATAAATTATTCTTTTTCTTAAATGGCGAGACAACGAAACGTACAACTCCCGGCTCTAATATCCTTGCGAACCGTGGTACTGGTGGAGCAAATGAATCAAATGTTAAGGCGTCTGATTTAGATTTAGTAAAGAAAACCCTGATCGATAATTATGGTTACGATCCAGGTATTTATGAAGGATTTAATAACGATCAAAAGGCGAATAATATTACCGCCAAAATCGACTGGAATATTAACGACAAGCATAAATTTACCCTTCGTTATAACCACTTAGATTCCTATAGAGATATTAATCCAAGTGGATCCAATAGTAATAGGGGACGTGGACCAAGTACCACCTCGATGATTTTCTCCAATTTACGCTATCGTCAAAACAACAATATCAATTCCATTACTGCGGAGTTAAACTCCACTTTCAATAGTAAATACGCAAATCAGATTCAAGTCGTTTATTCAGCATTTAGAGATTTTAGAGATCCTCTAGGAACTGCTTTTCCAACTGTTGATATTGAAAACGGAAGTGGCTCAAACTACATTTCATTTGGACAGGAACCATTTTCTGGATTAAACAAATTGAATCAAAATTTATTCAGTATCACTGATAACTTCAATATTTTTGCAGGAGCACATACATTCACCTTTGGTGGGTCATTGAACTATCAAAAATATAGTAATTCTTTTGCGCAGTTTGTAAGTGGTCAGTTCCGTTATAAAAATATGGACGATTTTATAGCTGCTGCCAAAGGTGATAAAACAATCCAACCTTCGCAATATCAATTAACTTATTCTGTCGTTGCGGGAAATGAGAGGCCTTCAGCTGATTTCAGTATGATGCCAATAGCACTTTATGCACAAGATGAGTGGTTTGTAAAACCAAACTTCAAATTGAGCTATGGGGTGAGAGCAGATATTCCCGTGTACACAACGGATATCGTCACTAATGACAAAGTATTGGGAATGACATTTGCTAACGGAGAAAAACTTGATGTTTCACGTTTACCGAAAGCTCGCGTATTAGTTTCTCCAAGAGCGGGATTTGATTGGGATATCAGACAAGATAGATCTTTTGTATTGCGCGGAGGAACAGGTATTTTTACAGGTGGTGTCCCAGGGGTATGGTTAACAAACCAAGCTGGCCAAACCGGTATGACGTATGGAAATATTTTAGAAAATATTAAAGATGGACCGGTTAATAGACCATTTAATCCGGATCCTAATGCTTACTTGCCTGCTGATCGTAAGAATCCAGCAACTTATGAAATCGACGTGACTTCGAGAGATTTCAAAATGCCTCAAATTTGGAGATCCAATCTCGCTGTTGAATATAGCTTACCATGGGATATGAAAGCTACCTTAGAGGGGATTTATACCAAATCGATCAATGAGGTTTACCATAGAGATGCAAACTTGTCAGATCCAAAAGGAACCTTTTCCGGTACAGGAGATACGAGAGCGTATTGGTTAGCCTCTGGTAATGCAAGACAGATCAATCCATCCATTACACGTGCCATTGTTTTAGATAATACTTCTAAAGGAAATGCTTATAGTCTTACTGCGCAGTTGGAAAAACGTTTTGGAAAATATGGTGATGCGATGGTAGCTTATACCTATAGCAGCGCTAAAGATATTACTTCAAATCCTGGTTCTCAAGCAAACTCTGCCTATACAGGTAATGCCATTGTAAGCAATCCAAACTCTCCGGTATTGGCTTATTCAAGCTTCATGGTTAGAAATAGAATAATTGCTGCAGTAAATATTAATTTCAATATTACGCCACAATTACCTACAAGAATAGGTTTAGTGTATGAAGGTAGACCATATGGTGATACTTTTGGTGCCACACGATTTAACTATACAGTTAGTGGAGATATCCTAAATGGAAGTGGACGTTTTTCAAATGTTTTAATGTATGTACCTAAAGATCGTGCAGATATCGCTTTAGTTGATATTGTGGATTCTAAGGATAAAACGAAAGTTCTTGAAACTGCAGATGCACAATGGGCAAGACTTGATGCATATATTAACCAAGATAAATATTTAAGCACAAGAAGAGGTCAATATGCAGAAAGAAATGGTGCTGAATATCCATGGATGAACCGTTTTGATATTCGGATCATGCAAGAATTGTCTAAAGTATTAAAAACGAAAGACAATCACAGGTTGCAAGTTTCATTTGATATTATAAATGTAGGTAACTTATTGAGCAGCAAATGGGGTGTTACTAAAACACCTAATATTACCAACTTTATGCAATATCAGGGTGTGGCTAACAATAAACCTACTTATACTGTTAGCCAAAATCTTAAAGAGCAGACTTTCAGAAATAATACAGGTATTGATTCTAGATACCAAATGCAGTTAGGTGTTCGCTATATCTTTAATTAGATTATGAATTCGCTTTAAGCTGTATAAAATTATGAAAACTCCTTGGTCAATATTGACCAAGGAGTTTTTTTATGCAGTTCTATTTTTATAAATTCTTGGACACACTTATCACTTTTTTCTTATAATACATCCTGTGTTATATAGTCCTATGATCTCATACTTCAAGAATACTCATTTCTAAAATTGTTTTGACAGAATAATTTCTGCACAAAAAATTGAAGCTTTTAAATTGTTTAATCTCGTTTTATAAACGTTGGTAGTGGTGTATGTCCTATCAAACCCATTTTTAAACCTAGCGAAATCGTATGATAAACTTGTTCCCAATGAGAAAAATGAAACTGGGTAACTGATGTTAAATTTCGCACTATTAGCATATCCCACATCTCCTTGTTTGAATGAAGGGTTCAAGAAGTCTTGTCGAAGATTCCAATATCCCTCCGCTTTCAATTTAGATATTAAAAATGTGTTGCTAATTTCGAAATTGAGTTTTTTGAAATGTTTTAATGATAATTCGAAGCCAAGATTTGAATTACTATATTGATAATAGCTATCTAAACCTATATCTCTATCT
Source organism: Sphingobacterium sp. (assembly GCA_031286695.1). Lineage (GTDB taxonomy): Bacteria > Bacteroidota > Bacteroidia > Sphingobacteriales > Sphingobacteriaceae > Sphingobacterium. The sequence goes on from JAITTY010000006.1 coordinate 101,483, forward strand.
ATTATTGGGAAATTGCTAGTTTTATATTGAAGTGTTGGACCAATTGATAAGGCCATCTTTGGCAGTTGTAAAATTTTTCGTTGATACCCTATTTTTAATTCGATCCCCGTCCCCTTATTAATGGAGTAATGTTCATAATTATAGCCTCCTTGTCGGTCGTCATATAAGTAATCTGTGTCGAATATTGTGCCTTTTCTTTGGATATTAAGATTAAATGATGCTTTATAGGAATTCTTCATCCTAATAGCGTATAATTCCACACCATATTTTTGACTGGTAATATTCTGGAAGATTAATTCTGATTGTATATTTGGAGACTCTCCAAATTCATTACCCGATATGTTCCAATCTAGATTTTCTATTGAAATACCTGTTGAAAAATTAATCCTGTATCTATTCTCTTGAGAATATCCTTTATTTTCCAAAAGATAAAAAATAAAGGATATAATTAAACTAGTACCAAGAGAAAGGTGAATCCGTAACTTCCGCATATAAAAACTCTTCCATATAAGTTGAAGGTTGATAGTAACCAAGATGGGTAAATTCTCTAGACTCCATGGAAAATTCATAGCTAGATTGGCCAGGATATATGATTACCGTTTTGTATGTTTTATTTGTTTCTAAATTTAGAGAGCCATTTCCATACTGGTGCTCATTGAAGTTTAATTTTAAGAACATGAATTTTTGTGTAGGTAGGAGGTTTTCGTTACTTGTAAAGTCATGAAAAGTTGCTTTATAGTATCTAGTTACATCATAGATATCCGTAGATTGGTCTGTATATTGCTCGTTAACTACATGATTTAAAAACTGTACTTTTATTTTTCTATTATCTTTAGTTCCATATAGGAAATCTAGAGCTAATTTGTCTGTATGAGCAATTGAATCTCTATTGGCGGAATATGTTGTTTCTTGGCCGCTTGGAAGCCTTCTATATATTACAGGTTTATTAACATTAATCGCTACACTTTCGCCGTACGAAGAGCCATAGTTCATAATTGAAAAGAGATTAAACTTTCCTATCTGATATCCTCTACGTGTTGTAAATTGGTCCTGCATATTAGCTTTAATGTTGGAAAAATCAATCCTTATTTGTCCTCCGAGATCTTGCCGCTGATGTTCATGCATTAATCCTGCTGCATGAAATAACTCATGTATAATTGTACCGCTGTTTGCTACATCAGCAATTTTTACAAACTGCTTGCCGGTAAATAATCCTTCCTCTGAGACCCAGCGGTATCCAACTCTCCCTAAACTTGAAGAGCTTATATCGCCATTTACTGATTGAAATTCAACATAATCTCTTTGGTTTGAATAGGGAACTAAACTTATTGAGGTCTCTGCATTTATTTTATTAATAGCATTTATAATCCTTTGTGGATTGGTGAAATTACTGGGGATTTTATAGGGTATTACGCCGTTTGGCCAACGAGAGGTCCAATCATCAATAGTTAGACCCCGAGCATTTTTTTTTCTATCTTGTGCTGTTAGGATGTTTTTTAATTGAATAGGCTCAAGATAATAATCTTCATCCAAGAGATAAACACCGTCTTTGAATGTGTAATAAATTGTATCGCCTTTTCCAAAGCTGACATAACCTTTAGATGGAAGATTTGCTAACTCTTGATTAGTTTCATTGAACTCACTGTTCTTCTTGCAGGAAAATAATAGTACTAACAGAGATAATAGAAGTAATACTTTTTTTTGTGTTTTCATAATTAAGTTAATTTTAATGTAAATATAAGTATATATTAGTTTCTTTATGTAAATTTTTCATTAATTCTAAAAAAAATATTTATACACATGTTTTTAGTGATATGAGTTTTTAAATAAAAAATAAAAGAGAATGCTGACTTAGAAGTTGTGATATAGGCTGAATTGTCTTTTACGTCAATTTTTAATTTAATTAACATGCGTACAAAATGATATTTAGTAGCTTTATAAGAGAAGAATGCTTTTTTTTAAAGTTATTTTTTCATATCGATTTTATTTCAACTTTACCTTTTGTAGCGATTTATATTTAATGAGATAGTATATATCAAGATAGTATAGGAGATAACAGAAAAGGTCAAGATTATATCTTGACCTTTTCTGTTATAATTACCAATTTATCCACCTAAAAGAACAAAATCTACCCCATCAAAACAGGCCGTCGCTCCGATATTTGGTTTATAACTAAATTATAAACCCGTCTGATGATGAAGAAGTTCTGTATGTCCATACTCGTGGGTATTGGTGTCTGCATGTCTCTTTGTACTTTCGCACAAAGCATGGACTTGGTTAATTGGCCAGCGCAGGCCGACCCCCAATTAATAGGTGATCTGGTGGCACAACGCTTCGTAGCAAGTCCCCATAACAGTTTTAAACCTCCAGCTCCCCCCAAATCAATTACTTATCCCGAAGTCTGTACCTGGTATGGGGCATTGAAGTATGCCGAAGTGAGTAACAATAAGAAACTACTGGAGCAATTGACGCATCGGTTTATGCCACTTTTTGACACCGAAAAACACTTGGTCCCCAAACCTTGGCATGTAGATTTTTGTGTCTTTGGAACAGTGCCGCTAGAACTCTATCAGCAAACAAAAAACAAAGAGTTTTATACGATGGGAATGCGTTTTGCCAATGCACAATGGACGATTCCGATTGACTCTCCCCAAGTTGTAAAAGACAGCTATCAGAAATTTCTCGATAAAGGCCTGACTTGGCAAACCCGCTACTGGATTGACGACATGTATATGATTACCATGATTCAGTCCAAAGCTTTTCAAGTGACGGGTAATCCGCAGTATATCGACCAGGCAGCACATGAGATGGCCGTCTACCTCGATACCATTCAAAAAGAAAATGGTCTTTTTTATCATGCCCCTGATGCACCCTTCTTCTGGGGGCGTGGCAATGGCTGGATGGCAGCAGGCATGAGCGAATTGCTCTCTTCATTGCAGCACGATAACCCCAATAGGCCCAAAATATTGGCTTCTTATCACCAAATGATGGCAAGCCTCAAACAATATCAGCGTCCGGATGGCCTATGGGGCCAATTGATCGATAAGCCTGAATCTTGGGTAGAAACTTCGGGTTCTGCCATGTTTACCTATGCGATTATCATGGGTATAAAAAATGGCTGGCTCGATGCAAAGGAATATACGCCGATCGCACGTAAGGCATGGATTGCTTTGGCGGGCTACATCAATAAGGACGGTGATATTACAAACGTCTGTGAAGGTACCAACCGAAAAAATGATTACCAGTATTATCTGGATCGAAAACAGAAAACAGGGGATATGCACGGTCAGGCTCCTGTACTCTGGTGTGTTTATGCTTTACTAAAAAAGTAATCAGCTATGATGAGATTATGGACAATTTTGCTGGTATTGCTCGCCTTAAAAGCGTCCGCACAAAGCCTACGCTTTCAAGAGCAATATCCAGGGGTATGGAAAGGTATATTTGGAAAGCCGGATAAATATACGCTGCTGTCAGCAGCAGCGCCAACTCCTCAAGTGGAAACGCTCGAACGACTGCAGTCTGTCGATTTTCCTTTACCGAAGATGGAGGTGCATGCCGAACTGATTGATGGTAAAACTTACCTGCGATTCCCATTGCAGAAAAACGAACAGATCTATGGACTGGGACTTAATTTTCAGACGGTACATCAGCGGGGCAAGATTCTTAACCTGCATGTCGACCATTATGGCGGCAAAGATAATGGGCGCACTCATGCACCTGTTCCCTTCTACATCTCTTCCAGAGGATATGGTGTATTGATCAATTCAGCGCAATATTTAACCTATTATGTTGGAACAGGTGTGCGCAAAGATGCCAAAGTCCCTGCAGAAGTAAAAGATCGCAATACCGATAAAAGCTGGAACTCCCGGCCTTACTCGGATGCTGTAGAGGTGTATGTGTCTGCGGAAGGGGCCGAAGTCTATGTCTTTGCTGGTGTCAACGCTCTCGATGCCATAAAACGCTATAATCTCTTTTGTGGCGGTGGCACATTGCCGCCAAAGTGGGGGCTTGGTTTTACACAGCGTGTGCAAAAATTATATACAGCAGATGACGTCATCAAAGAAGCTGCGGAATTTGAAGAACATGGTTTTCCGCTCGATTTTATTGGTCTTGAACCGGGTTGGCAATCCAAAGCTTATCCTTGTTCATTTGAATGGGATGCTGGACGTTTTCCAGATCCGGCAGCCTTGGTAAAGAAACTGGCCGAAAAAGGTGTGCGTTTAAACCTCTGGACAAACCCCTATGTTTCGCCCGATGCTCCTATCAGTAAGTCAATTGAGCCTTTTACAGGGTCTCATACTGTGTGGAACGGGACCGTTCCGGATCTGTATCACCCAGATGCAAAACGTATTGTTGCAGAACAGCTGAAACGTTCGCAGATCAATATTGGAATCAGTGGCTATAAGATTGACGAAGTAGATGGTTATGACTACTACCTGTGGCCAGACATGGCTAAATTTCCATCGGGCATCAGTGGGGTACAAATGCGGCAAACCTATGGCGTGCTTGCACAGAGGTTGACCGACAGTCTATACCGTCAGCAGAACAAACGAACTTTTGGACTTGTACGGGCATCCAATGCCGGAGCCAACAATATGCCTTATGTTATTTACAACGACTATTACAGCCATCAGGATTTTATTACAGCATTGGTCAATAGTGGTTTTTGCGGTGTGCTATGGACGCCGGAGGTTAGAGGTTCCAAAACTGGAGAGGAGTGGCTGCGCCGTTTTCAGACTGTTGTATTCTCACCAATGGCCATGATCAACGCTTGGTCAAGTGGAACAAAACCATGGTCTTTCCCCGAAGTAGCCGACAAAGTGAAATACTATGCGCAGCTGCGGATGGAATTGATGCCTTATCTGTATAGTGAATTTGCAAAATACCATTTTGAAGGAACACCTCCCTTTCGGGCCATGGTTCTGGAAGAGGGATTTCAGGGGCAAACAAACGCAAGCCTGAGCAATCAGAATCTGGAAACAAATCCTTATCTGGAAGCGGTAAACAGGGAGGTCAAAGATCAATATATGTGTGGTGAATATCTATTGGTTGCGCCTTTGTTTACGGGAGAGTCTACTAGAAAGGTGCTGTTGCCCAAAGGCAACTGGTACGATTTCTATTCGGGCCGTTATGTCGGTAATGGGGAGGAAATCGTTACCAAACCCGAAGATGATCGGATACCGGTCTATGTGAAAGATGGGGGAATCATTCCAATGACGACAGCACGACTTCATGCACCTGCAGCAGGAGAAAAAGTCAATTTGATCATTCGGCATTATGGCGAAAAGGAAGGAGTGTATAACCTGTATGATGATGATGGTGTGAGTTTCGACTATGAGAAAGGTGCTTATTCTTGGCGTAGCATACAAATTAAAAGAAGTGCCGGTGGAAAATTGGTGAGGGAGATCTCAGCGGCAAGTAAAAATAAGCCTGATAATTTCGGTACAGTAAGATTTGAGTGGATGGGCCAATGATGCTGTTTTGATTCATATAAGATGTTTTATGGGTCTAAAAACCATTTTTTACCGCTAAAAAGACCAAAAAATACACTGTCTAACCTTGAGGATTGACTGATATTTGAGGTATAACTGATTACAAAAATAACCAATTTATTAAATGCATGGCTTAGCCATCAATAATCTACTTAGGGTAGGCTATTGCCATAAAAACTGATTTATTATGATAAAAAGTATCACAAAAATGGGGTGCTTTGTACTCTTCCTGTTTCTTGCTATGGGGAGTATAGGCTTACCGGTCTTCGCCCAGCAAAACATTCGGCTTTCAGGAAAGGTGACCAACAAAAAAGGAGAGGTCCTGCAAGGAGTCAATGTTCGCGTTAAAGGGAAAAGTCAGGGAACAAGTACTGATGCTGCGGGGAAGTATCAGCTGGATGTTACCCCTTCAAGTACGGTTGTCTTTAGCCAAGTGGGCATGAAAGAGCTGGAGCGAGCCGTCGGTAACCAGCGGCAACTGGATGTCACTCTGGAAGATAGCGACAATGCGCTGGATGAGATTGTGGTCACGGGTTATGGTGGTGTCGCAAAGAAACGTGACCTCACAGGTGCCATATCTTCTGTCAACGCAAAGAAAATAGAAGAACGTCAGCCTATCAATCTTTTCGATGCCCTACAGGGCCAAGCGGCAGGTGTTCTTATTGTCAATGACGGTGGTGGTGCACCCGGGGCTACGGGGTCCATCCAGGTACGGGGCACGTCGACTTTGAATGGTGGAAATGGTCCTTTATATTTGGTCGATGGGGTAATTAACCCCGACGGTGCCACCATTAACCCAACAGATATCGAGAATATCGAGGTGCTGAAAGATGCCGCTTCTGCATCTATTTATGGATCGCGTGCGGCCAATGGGGTTATCCTGATCACAACCAAGCGCGGTTCCGAAGGGAGACCAATGGTCAATGTCAATTACAATCATCTTTTTGGCCGTCTGGCTCATTATATCCCAGTAAGCAACTCGGCAGAGGTAAGGGCTTTTAGGTATATTCAGGGACTCAATACCAATACGGATTCCATCAACCCAAGTTTCAATTCCGACAACGATTTGCAGCGACTGTTATTGGGAAATCTGGCACAGAAGAAGGAAATTAAGGTGAGTGTTTCCGGTGGTCAGAAAAATCTCCGCTACTACAGTAGCTTAAATTACCTGGACGATAAATCTATTATCCTGAATAGTTACGCCAAACGTTTGCAGTCACGCATCAATGTGGAATATCAGTTTTCATCCAAATTGAGGTACTCCAACAATATTTCCTTTTCCTGGCAGAAAGGTAATACGATTCCGATCGGGAATACGATCCGTGTCGTCATGGACCGACCTGCGTATTCACTGATTTATTATCCTGACGGTTCCCTAACAAGTTATATCGGCTCGAAACGGAATCCAGTCGCCAACGCTTTGTTTGAGAAAAATATTGATGAAACTTATTCCGGACAATTTAACAACCAATTGGATTATCAGATCAGGGACGACCTGAAATTTACGACTTTGTTTAACGCACGGCTGGACAACTTGCAGAATACGCAATTCTCGCCGCGTTTTCTCTCGGCAAATAAGGATCAGAATAGCGGAACAAATGAATTTAATAAGACCTTTACCTGGGAGTTTCAATCCTATCTGAATTATAATAAAACTTTTGCGCAGGATCATAATGTCACGGCTTTATTGGGATTCAGTTCGGATCGCAGACGCTATGACCGTTTTCATTCCGAATATATGAACAGCGTAAATGAGGAGGTTCTGGTGACTTTTCCAGATTACCTCACGCCGTCAAAAACCTATACCACAGCAACGGCCAATGCTTCTGCTTCTGTTTTTAGCCGGATCGGCTATAACTACAAGGGGCGTTACATCGTTCAGGGATCGTACAGAAGGGATGGGTCTTCGCGGTTTGGTGCCACAAATAAATGGGGGAACTTCCTGTCGGCATCTGCTGCCTGGCGTTTCTCGGATGAGGACTTTATGAAATGGGCCAAACCGGCTTTGGTGGATGCTAAACTGCGATACAGCATCGGACAGCTTGGAAATGATAAAGTCGGTGATTACGAATCGTACACGAAAGTGGCCTTTGGTGGATCTTATAACGGTGTCGGTGGAGCTGCTTTGACCAGTACTTTTGGTAATAATCGGATCAAATGGGAAACAACCACGCAGAACAATGTAGGGCTGGATCTGACTTTCTTAAATGGTCGATTGGGGTTTACCGCAGATTACTACGTCAAGACGACTACGGATCTACTATATCCAAGAGAGCTGGCCAAGGAAACAGGCTATGCCAAAGTTAATGTCAATTTAGGGACAATTCGCAATCGCGGGATGGAATTTGTCATCAGCGCCAAACCAATCGTAACACCTGATTTCAGCTGGGAGGTAAACGGCAATATTTCCTTTGAGCGCGGTAAGATCGTGAAGCTGGCCGATGGAATACCATTTTTCCCGGGCAATAAATGGTACGCGGAAGAAGGTGGCCGTATCGGTAATTTCTACGGATGGCGTAATCTGGGTGTATATGCTTGGGATGAATCTAACGCCTACAATGACAATTGGGAGAAATTGACACTCGTCCTAGACGATCAGGGCAAACCGATGTATCGTGATGGAAAAGCAGTATATACATTTAACGGCAATGATTACCAGGGAACTGTGCATCAGCTTTACGCACCAGACGGTAAATTAAAAGGCGGCGATGCGGAATGGCTCAACAATAAGAAAGACAGCTTGATCAACGATGAAGACCGCATGATCCTCGGCAATGCGACACCTGATTTCTATTTTGGTTTTATGCAGACTTTTAGATATAAACGATTTACGCTAAATGTGCTCTTCAACGGCTCTTTTGGCGGTGAAGTCTATAATGCTTTGCTGCAACGCCAAAATTATCCGACCAATACGGGGGCAGGTTCACCAGATATGGTCTACAATGTATGGCGCAAACCCGGGGATGTGGCCAAATACCCAAATTATGTGGAGCGAAACAACCGTGGAAATATGAAAACCAATCAGAATAGCCTCTATATCGAAGATGCGACTTTTGTTCGTTTGTCAAGTGCACGGCTGGCCTATACCTTCGATCCGCAATTGATCAATAGGCTGAAAATGAAAGGGCTTACTGCCTTCGTTTATGGCAGCAACCTGCTGACATGGACCAATTATCGGGGCTACGATCCTGAATTCAGTACAAACAATCCGCTGACACCGGGTGAGGACGACGGCCGTTACCCAAGGAGACGGGAGTTTGGATTCGGGGTAAATATTAATTTTTAGCATATATCTATTCGGTTAGGTTTCATCTGACGGATGGAACAAAAAATATTTTTGAAATGAAAACAAAGATCTTAGCACTGTTACTGCTGTCAGCCACGCTGGGAAGCTGTAATAAATTTTTGGAAGAAAAACCGCTGGCCGAAGTTGCCCTGGACCAGCATTATAAAAACTTATACGATGTGCAGGCCGCAATCGCTGGAATGTATAGTGCCTTTCAGCTTGAAATGGTTGGCAAGGGTAACTATCAGGATAACAAAGATAATTACCTCGAGAAATACCTGTATTGGGGTGAATATCGTGCTGATAATTTTGACCGGGCGATTAGTTACACGAAAGACTATGTGGACGAGATCGTATTAAATAGCCTTACGCCAACCAATCAGTTTTCAGACTGGAGCGGACTCTATACCGCCATCGGGCGTATTAATAACAATATCAAGTATATTCCAAAGGCAGCGGAATTGGATAGCCGCATTACCCCGGAGATGCTGAAAGATTATCTCGCGCAGTGTTATGCCCTTAGAGCCATGTGTTATTTCTATCTCGTCCGTGTATGGGGAGATGCTCCGATATGGCTTGAACCGTATGAAGACGTACAGCAGCCTGCTGCTAGCGCACGTGAATCGAAAGATAAGATATTGAACGAGGTCATTATACCGGATCTGGAAAAAGCCTATTCCCTGGTCGATAAAGATGCGAAAAACTCCCTATGGACAATTGGAGGAGCAGGGATCTGTGCCATCATGTCCGATGTGTATATGTGGAAGAAGGATTATCAAAATGCAACGAAATGGATCACACGCCTGTTTTTGACAAAGTCTCCTACAGGGGTGAGCTATGCCGGAACCAATGAAACCAATTTGCAAGATGGCGGAAGCTGGAAAACTATTTTTGTCAATCCAACTTCCAGCAAAGAAACCATCTGGAGCATCCATTGGGATTACCTCAAAAATGGCTGTGCCTGTATGCAGACATCATGGTCCCCCAATAATAAGCAGATTATAGTCGATGAAGGGGTGTGGGCGACCTGGTTTCAGCCCCAGACGACAACTTCCCCAAGTCCTGATATCAGACCTCAACAAACATTGGATGTGTATTTTGGATTGCCAAGCAATAAACGGGACCGATTTATCAAATGGTATCCTACCGATGCCAATCCAACCAAAGCGGATCCATGGCCCGTGACAAATCAGGCTCTTCCGGTTTATCTGACGATGTACAGGCTGAGCGATATGTATCTTTTGTACGCCGAAGCGTTGAATGGCTTGGGGGATCGGACCAACGCCCTGAAATACTTAAACTTTGTACGCAAACGTGCACGTCTACCACAATATGATGCAAATGACGCAACGATTGCCACAAGCTATCAGCTGGAAACGGCTATTTTGGATGAACGTCGTCTGGAACTTTTTGGTGAGGGGAAAAGGTGGTTTGATCTGGTGCGCACTGGACGTGTGAAGGACGTGATGGACCCAATCTTGAAACGTAGACAGGAAGAAGCGGGTAATTTAGAAAAACCCGGATTCCTGGATCCAACAAATAGAGTGTATTGGCCTATTCACCGGAATGTTTTAAACTCGAATAAAGCATTGGTTCAAAATCCGGGATATACAGATTAACAGAAGAATTTAAATCAGAGCGTCATGAAAAGAATGTTTAAGACCAAATGGACCTATAGCGCTATCATCGCCGTAAGTCTATTAATGACAAGTTGTTCACTTTTCGATTTGGAACTGCAAAAAGATTACGATTACCAACATAAAACTTTAGATCCTAATATCGGGATCAGTGCACGGAAATTTTTGGAGAACCGATCGTATGAGACGGTAGAAAATCCGACAGATACAGTTTTCAAATGGATGCGGAAGGGGCTCGAATATGCTGGTATCCCTTTGGAAGAATTTGAAAAAAATGATCGAACCTTTATTTTTTTACATAATGACGGGATAAAGACCTGGGATACTAAAACGAAGAAGGTGACAGCAGGCCTGTTTTTTGACTTTCCAATTGTGACCGGAGTGGACGGAACAGGCAAACCGATTACGAGACCGGCGACAAAATGGGAAGACTACAATAAAGATGATGTCCGTAATTATTTCCTTTATCTCATGCTGGAAGGGAATTACAATTTTGATAAGCTGAATATAGAAAATACAAAAGCAAAAACAATGCTTCCGGCCAATACTGTTGCCAGCAAAAGTTCGCTGTTGGGGTATATGAATGAGGGCAAAGGTTTTGATCAGGAAGGGCTGATGGTGTTACGTCTGGTCAATAACAGTGATTTGGCGCCGATTCAGATTAACAATAAAACAACCAATCGATCCGGCGGGTATATTGTGACGAATGGCGTGGTTCATGTCTTTGGAAGCAAGGGGAATAACACTGTTTACCCTTTTGCAGGAGCACTTTAACGAAAGAACCTTTTAAACAAATTTAAATATGATCAAAAAGAATTCAGTTATTGCTTCACTTCTGCTGCTATTGGCGGTAGGAACTAGCTGTGAGAAATCGCCAGCCGAAAAGCTCACTTTAAACAGTATTGCCTGTGTGCAATGCCACACCATTCAGTCGGCAGCGGATCTTCAGGCACTGAGCTTACAGCCCGGAGACACGGTCATTATGAAGTCCGGTCAATGGACCAATCAGGAACTAACCTTCAGTGCTCAAGGGACAAAACAGCAGCCTATTGTATTGATGGCAGAGCAGCGGGGGGCAGTTATCATGAAAGGTACTTCTTCTGTTAGTATCACAGGACAATGGTTAGTTGTGGATGGACTTGTGTTCCAGGAAGGGTATACGACAGGCAAAAATGTGGTGGATTTTACCTCTTCCTCTTCAAACTGTCGTCTAACCAATACGTCGATTGTGGACTATAATCCGCCGGCAGCAACGACCGACTACCGTTGGATTTCCATCAATGGTTCCTATCATCGCATTGACCACTGCTATTTAAAAGGAAAGACCCATCAGGGACCGACCATGGTCGTATGGGGGACCAGTAAACCAATGAAACACCGGATCGATCACAACTTCTTTGGGGAGCGTGCTGCGGTACCGGACAATGGCGGTGAAACCATTCGCGTTGGAACCAGCGACTGGTCGATGACAAATGCACTGACAACCATTGAAGATAATATTTTCCAGCGCTGTAACGGCGAAACGGAAATTATATCCAATAAGATGGGGGCTGACACCATTCGGAACAATTATTTCTACGAAAGCCAGGGAACCTTATGCCTGCGGCACGGCAATGGATCTGCCGTCTATGGAAACTATTTTGTTGGTAATGGAAATAGTGCCGCTGGTGGTATTCGTATCGTAGGTGAAGATCATCTTGTCTACAACAATTACTTCCAGAATATGGCCGGCACGGGGCAAAAGGCTGCGTTAGCCATTATGGACGGTGTACCAAATTCCCCTTTAAGCGGTTACTTTCAGGTAAAACGCGTGAAAGTTGTTGCCAATACCATGATTAAATGTAAGCAGTCATTCGATATCGGTTCAGGAAAAGGCGGAAATAGCCGGACATTGCCGCCGACGGATGGACATATTGCAAACAATGTGGTATCCCAATCTGCGCAGTCAACGATGCTGACCTTTACCGATCAACCCGTCAATTTTGTTTATCAGGGAAATATTGTTTTCGATGTGCCGACAAGTCAACAGCTGCCGGCAGGGTTTACACGGGTGAATCCGCAGTATTCGTTAACAACAGATGGTATCTATGAGCCTACGAGTAGCAGCCCGGTATTGGGTGCCTTTGTAGGAAATTATCCTTTTGCGGCTGCCGCAGATGCCGGAGCGCCTAAACTGGATACGAAACATCGCGATCTGCTGAAAGCCCAAAATATTGGGCCTGTATTTATGACTGGTCTGGGGAGCAGCTTGGTCATTAATCCTTAAATGAATGTAAATAATATTTTATGCGGTAAATATGCTTGTATTTACCGCATATAATTATGAGATCAACGGAAATATACTGCTACCAAGTTATATCAAAAAACAATATTCATTCAGTTTTTAGACAGTAATTAGTCATTGTTTATTCAGTCTACACTGAGCAATCACTGAACGAGCACTGAACAAGCACTGAACAATCACTGAACAAGCAGTGTCAAAAGATAGAATATGGTTACTATCTGATCTTAGTTTGTTGCGGCTAAAAGAGAACCCAAGGCCCGATCTTTAATCAGACTGGCCGTTGTTTTATTTAATGATGGGAAAGGTATATAAAGTTCTTGCACTCACAGATAGTAAGTTTGGCAAATTTTATTTATATTTTTTGACAGGTTTTGGAGAGTGCTTTTTTCGGTATTCTTTATAATTTCCATGTTTTTCGTATTCCAGCGTACCTTCCTCACAATAACTGCTTAGATAAACAGAAAATTTATTGCTTTGTTCCTTGTTGGCATTCAGCTGTTTGATTATTTGAGAAACACGGCGGGGTATTTCGAAAAAATTGGAATTGTAAACAAGATCATCCAGTTCTTTTGTCAGTTCAATACGACGTTTTGACTCCGGCGGAATATTGTAGAGCGGTGTTAGATCAATTTGTTTTTTGAATATGGTGTTTGGTTGAATATTTAATGCGCGGCAGATCAGAATAAAGTTGTTCAGTGATGCACCTTTTCCTTTTTCAACAGCTGCTATTGTGTTAGTTGTTAATCCGGTCATATTGGCTACATCTTTCAGCGTGTAGTATATTTTTTCACGTTGAATGCGCAATTGTTCGCCAATTTCCTCCAGTATATTCTCATTGGTATATCCCATATACAAATGGAAAACTTATTTGCGCATTTTTAGAATAATAATATTTGTATTTTATTTGCGCAAATTGATATTTGTTTTTATATTTGTTTCAACGAAAGCCGATAACTAAACATGAAGGACAGCAGTAGCCTTGGAAGGGAGTTGTTAAACTATTGTTGTGCGATTAAAATCTAATGAATGAGAAAATTAAGTATTAAAAATATCGCAAAGTCACCTGAATAAAATTGATTTCAATTTTATAGACATGTATCTAGCATCCTATGTTGATAACCCCTATTATTGACTTGTAACTGCCATTCAAAGCATAGGATGAATAAAAAATAAAATTATTTGAATCGTTTAAATAGACTCTTAATTGAGCTTGTTTAAAGCTGTTTTTGCGCAAAAATAAAGTAATTATTTTGCGTTAAGGATGTTCTTTGACTTATTGGTATTGAAAAAGGAGAATATAAACGTATAGGCTGATCAGTAGTTTTGCTGATCGGTTTGATTATGATAAGAGGCATCTTGTGATGCCGTAGGGTGAGCGCAATGGCGACTCACTGAATACCCTTTTTTAAAAAATATTGGTTTACATTCTACTATATGTTCTTGATTATTATTCGGATACTAAGAGGTAGGATGTTAATGATCTTAAATTGTAGGGTATATACAACTAATTGGTTAGTGTATTGCCCGACGCTGTGGATGTTAATGATCTTAAATTGTGGGGTATGCACAACAGTAACATCAGGCTCCCAATAAAAAGCTGAGATGTTAATGATCTCAAAAAGCAGGGTATACACAACTCACCGACCTATACATACCAAGGATTGCTCGACGCTGATGCTCTCAAAATGCAGGGTATACACAACTTGCCGCGATAGCTCTATAATTGATAAATGATGTTGATGGTCTCAAATAGTAGGGTATACACAAAACCCACCGGGAAACAGTTTCTTCTTCAACAGATGTTAATGATCTCAAAATTCAGGATATATACTACAGGCGCTTTTCGGACTTTTCTTAATTCTTGAAGTTGATTATCTCAGAATATAGAGTATACACAATTAGAGACTCGTTAACAAATAGCGGTTTATGAGATGTTAATGATTTCATAATTTAGGGTGCATATAAAGTAGGGCGGACTTTGTGTAAGTCTTATGAGATGTTAATGATCTTAGAATGTAGGTGTTATACGCAACTAGTTGGTGGGCTATTACTGTGTTTTACATGATATTAGAATTTTAAAATTAGATATTGAGGCATCTTGTGATGCCGTAGGGTGAGCGCAATGGCGACTCACTAAATACCCTTTTTCAAAAAATGTTAAGTATATGCAGCATTGGTTGATTTATGACCTTAAAAAGTGGGGGATTGACAATTTATATTTGTGATTAGTTGAAATAGTAAATGTAGATAATTTCATTATCAAGGTATTCACAATTCGTTTTAAATAACCAAATACCGAAAAGAAGGGTATATACAATTGTCAGTCTTCGTGGAACTAGGATCTCGTTGATGTTAATGATATTGAAATGAAGGGAATACACAACTGGCGAACCGTATTAAATAACCATTGACTAGATGCTAATGATAGCGAAATGTAGGGTATAACAAACAAGATACGATTATTTGGCGTAAAAAATATTATTGGTCTCAAAAGTAGGGTATTCACAACAGAGAATTCTAGCTTCTCTAATTAATCAAAATCTTGATGACCTCATAGCGTAGGGTATAAACAACAGAGTCTTGTGTCTGTGTTTTCTGATGCCGAATGTTGATGATCTCAAAATGTAGAGTATAAGGAACTGGCGCATGGGCTACTACTGTTTTCTACGCGATATTAGAATTTTCAAAATTATATATGGAGGCCTCTTGTTATGCCGTAGGGTGAGCGCAATGGCGACTCACTGAATACCCCTTTTTAATAAAATCTTTGGTTGCATCCTACGCTATGTTCTTGATTATTATTGGGATAATAGGAGGTAGCATGTTAATAATATCAAATGTGGGATATATACAACTCACCATTCATGACATTTAAGAAAACTATCGATGTTAATGATTTCAAAAAGCACGGCATACACAACAAGACCGCCAAAAACGCAATGCCCGCCCCGATGTTAATGATCTTAAAATGTAGGGTATATACAACTATTAAAGATTTTTGGACCAGGTATGACAGATGTTAATGATCTCAAAATGTAGGGTATACACGACTTTCTTTTCCTGTTTTGTTCGTTGAGATCGATGCTAATGATCTCAAAATGTAGGACACACACATACATATATATAATCCTTAAAATTCTGGTTTACAGACCCTAATAGATGTTAATGCCCCCCAAAAGTAGGGTGTACACAACTTGTTCCAAACAAATGCAAGCACTTTTTCCTATGCTAATAATCTCAAGATATATAGGGTATACACAACTGGACCGCGTCACGTCAATACTTCCCATTCAATACCAATAAGTCTTTATAACCAAATATCAATTTACACGTGTTCGGCTTCGGTTTCCTGAAGATCTTTTCGATTTGTCGGAGCTGTGGTACGTTGCTGATGTATTGCTAACCATAAAAAACGAATTATGAAACTATTTTTACTAAACAAGGACATTAAAACGGCCATTGAACACCTGCACAATGGTCATGAAAAAGGACTTAAATTTTTCTACCAAAAATTCTATGAACACTTCCTTTTTCGTGCGCGCCGTGCAACCGATGATGAATGTGCAGGCGAAAGTATCGCGCAGGAAGCATTCCTAAGGCTTTGGCTGTTTCGCGAAAATGTACATTCCGAAACTGAAGTCTTCGACTTTCTGAAAGGCCAGGTGAAGTCCGCCATTCACGCTTTTTATCAAAAATCGCGCAATAGATTTCACCGAAGCTTACTCCGCCTCGATAGCATTGAGGACTATCAGGAATTTATGCTGGGCTATGAACTGGAAGAGGAAAGCGAAGACGATGTGCTTTATATCGAGCAACTGGAATTGGAAAAGAAAAAGAAAATGGATCAGCTCAATGCCATTCTGCCTAACCTCAACAACGATCAACAGCTCTTTATTCGCCTTTGCCTCAAATACAGTTTTAACTATGAACGTATCGCTTACTATATGGGGAATATCTCAGATTATGAGGTTGGTCTACAAATGGAGAAAACCATCGAATACCTGCGCTCCATCATTCATAGTGAAGAGAAAATGCAGCTGATGGCTAAACCTGTTGAATTTAAATTAAATGGCGAAATGACCGAAGAAGAGGCCGAGGTCTTCCGCATGCGCTATGAACTACAGTATTCCTTTGACAAGATTTCGGAAGCTTTACAATTGGATGGGGGACAGGTGCGTACTTTATTTATCAATGCACATGCAAAAATTAAATCTGCTAAGAAAACAGCATAACTAAACATAATAAGATATGGCAGCTGATACAATGGTATTGACCCGCAAAATACAGGTTTTTGTGGATTGTGACGATAAAGAAAAACGGTCAGAATATTTTAAACAACTCTTCGAATGGCAGGATCTTGTCTTCCGTGGTGCTAATATGGTCATCACCCACCAATATGTACAGGAAAATCTGAAAGATCTGATTTATCTGCAAGAAGATGTGAAAATCAAACTGGCCGATCAGGCAAAAGATCCCGAAGGTGTATTGAATACTTCACGGATGAATACAACCTACCGTCTGCTGTCCAGTTATTTTAAGGGACGAATTCCCACAGATATTCTATCCCAGATAAACACGGCTTTAATCAAATATTTTCAGGCAGATCGTCTCTCATACTGGAAGGGTGAAAAATCACTTCGAAATTACAAAAAGGATATGCCCATTCCCTTTCCGGGTAGACGAATTAACTTGAGTAAAGATGAGAATAATAGAGATTTTAAATTCACACTATTCAAAATACCTTTTCGAACATACCTCGGTAAAGACCGATCAGATAAAAGGGTGCTGCTCCAACGTGCACTTGTTGGGCAGATCAAAATCTGTAGCAGCTCACTCAAAATTGTTAAAGGTAAAATCTTTCTGCTGTTGGCTCTGGAACTTCCCAAAAAGATCCAAGAATTGAAAGATAATATTATCGCCGAAGCTTCACTTTCTATCGAACACCCCATAGCCGTATCCATCGGTAAGGAGTCCTTTCAGATCGGCAATAAGGAAGAATTTACTTACCGTCGTATGGCCATTCAAGCAGCACGGCATCGGTTGCAAAAGGCTGCGGCATTTGACAAAGGTGGCCGTGGCCGTAAGCGCAAAATGAAAAGCTTGGAACACTATAATGAAAAGGAGAAAAATTATGTAGATACGAAGCTTCACCTCTATAGCCGCAGGTTAATAGAGCTTTGTGTGAAAGCACAAGCGGGTACACTATTGCTGGTCAACCAATCCAATAAGGAGGAAGTTGCCAAAGGTGATGAATTCCTGTTACGAAACTGGAGTTACTATGGTCTTATCGAAAAAATTAAATATAAAGCGAAGATGGTCGGCATTAACATTATTATCGAATAATTTACTGCAATTTTTCTCCCCGGTAAAACTTAGAATAGGCATCCCGTGCATAGCCATTGTCTAAATACTCAAAAGTGCTAGCACCTGCTCCCTTTAACTCCTGGCCGCGATAGAAAACAGCCCAGGCGTCTTTTGCATATCCGCCTCCAAGCGCTTTAAATGTAGATGGCGAAGCGCCTTTAACTTTAACTCCTTGATAGTAAACTGCCCAGGGATCTGCTGCATAGCCGTTTCCGATTAATTTAAACGAGTTGGGGCTGCCGCCCTCGACTTTGATTCCGCGGTAAAAAAGGTTCCAGGCATCTTTGGCATAGCCATCATCCAGGTATTCAAAGGTTGAAGCAGAAGCCTCTTCCACTTTCTGATTTTTATAAAAAACAGACCAATTGTCCTTGGCGTATTGACCGCCAAGGGGCTGGGTGGTAGGACCAGCAAATTTATCATTCTTTTCGCCCCTATAATAGGTCGACCAATTATCTTTTGCATAACCACGGCCAAGATTTTCAAAGCTTGAAGCATTGGCTCCATTAATTTCCTTGCCTAAATAGTAGGCTTTCCAGGGGTCTTTGCTGTAACCATTTCCCAGTATCTTGAAGGAAGAAGCTGTTGCATTTGACAGTGGTTTGCCATAAAAATAAACTTTCCAGGCATCGCTAGCATAACCGTCTCCCAGGAATTGGAAAGTGGATGGACTTGCATCAGCTATTATTGCTCCTCGAAAATAAACCTTCCAGGTATCCTTTGCATAACCCGAACCTAAAAATTGAAATGAACCGGCATTGGCGTTCGGAATTTCTTTACCGCGATAATAAACACGTGATCCGATTTTGCTGTATCCATCGCCCAGATGATCCTGAAGCAAAAGGGTAGTACGGTTATGTTGCACAATGTTTGCACAAATAGCCTGTGTGGCAGTAGTCAACAAAAGAAGAACGAGCATGGTTTTAAATGGAACTTTTGTCATCATATAGGGCATCGGGTTAAATTTGAAAGCAAATGATCATGTTGTACTCTTGTTAATGAGACCCGGTAATACTAGTAAAGTTTAGTCATTAATTAAATTTTTTTGAACTGTTACCTTGCACTTGTTCGGCGATTGGTTTGCTGTTCCTCTGCTGGTTCATTGGTGGTTGTTTGCCGTTTCTTTGCTTATTCTTCGGGGCTTCTTTGTATCTGCTTCGAGAATGGTTTGCTATTCGTTTGCCGTTTCTTTGCCGTTTCTTTGGTGTTTTTTCGCTGTTTCTGTGCTAAAATGGCAATTAAATAGCAACCAATCGGCAAAGAATAAGCACGCAAGGGGGCTAGTAAGCCCCTAGCATACCTTACGTGAATACGAGCAATCACCCTAGAGAAGGCAAATGTGACCACAAAAACAGGGGCTATTGGTAAGTTAATCTGCCTAACAGCGAAAGGCTGGATACAAGGTTCAATAGAGAACACTTATTTGGTCGGCTGTAAGTGTATTTCGGGAAAGGAGTAGCTGGAATCCTGGACCGTGGTAAACAGGGAATAATCGGTGTAATCCGGAACGGCTATCCTCAGGAGATAGCTGCCCTTTTTTACCACCTGTATTTTAAATTCGCCATTACTATTTCTAACAGTGTCCCGACCTAATAAAGCCAAGGGTTCCCTTTCCTTATTGGACGCATAGGTTTCAATAATAAAATACCCAACGGGGTTATACTGATGGTCAACCAACCGACCGGTAATACGGTAAGGTGGAGTAGTAAACAGCCCATACAGTGAACAAGAGAGTAACAGTAATTTTAGCATATTTTTCCATTGTGTGGCTCGATAACATACAGGTATCCAGCTAATGAATCTTAAAACAGCGATCGTCGCCTCACGATTGGAATGACGATCTATGCAAAAATAGCCCCGCTGTGTCACTGAGTACATATCACAAGTTTATGAAAAACTATCATTTTGCATTTTCTGCTTGTAGGCGGAAGGAGATAAGCCTGTCAGTTTTTTGAAAAATCTGGAAAGATTATTAGGATCGCTGAAATGAAGTTCAAAAGCAATTTGGGCGATAGACTGTTCATCCAATAGCAGCCGCTGTTTGATTTCTTGTATTTTTCGATGTTGGAGGAGGGTAATTGGGCTATGTCCGGTGTAAGCTTTAATTTGACGATTCAGCTCATTGCGGTGTATTTTTAGTAAACTAGCATATTGGTTGCAGTTCAGGTTGGAATTGACATGCTCTTCCAGGAGCATTTTAAATCGAGTGAGCAAATTGTTGTTCGTGCTTTCGTTGGCTATATGATGAAATGCACGAAATAGCCGGTCCAGTCGAAGTAAAATACTGGCAAGTAATGCGCGGATCATATTTGGGCTGTCGGATCGGAAAGCTCCGATTTCAAAAACAATTTCGGAGAGCATGGATTTGAACAACTCAAAATCGACGCCCATCGCGACAATATAAGGTGCAAATGAATAGTTGTAAAAATAGGGGAGTTTGTATACCAGTGTTTTATCCTGAAAGAAAGATTCCAAAAACTCGGGCTTAAAGATTAAATGAAATCCTTTGACACCGTTTTTATCAAAGTCACATTGCTTAATCTGATTGGGCGAAGCGAATAAGATCGTGCCTGGGCATAATTCGATACGTTTTTCATTGGTATAGGCCACTCCGCTTCCCTGTTCAAAAAACATGATTTCAAAAAAGTTGATGGTGTGCGGACCGGCCTCAAAAATCAGATCGGTATTATCCTCAAACCGATGGGCATCCATCGCTAAGGGAAAGCCGTATTTGCTGTCGTCAAAATCAAAATAACGCATAATAATGTCTTTAACCCTGTAGGAAATGCATAGGTACTAAACCTCTGCTCAGTAAATATAATAGTTTTTCTGGATATTGCTTTATAGGGAAGGTAAGGTCCTCTCTGGACAATGAAAGTGCTACAGAAGGAAAAAATACAGATACTGTCATATTCAGGTCAATGAAGGGGAGGGATAGCTTCCTAATTTGGAGAAGCAATATTTTTTTTGTATATTGCTGGTTATGAGTTTTAAAGAAAAATTAGAGAACTGGCGCACGTCAATCAATCGCGCCGGTAGTGGTGAGGAATTGTATATTTTGCTTTTGAACTATAAAAGGTTTATCAACAAAAATTGGGTGGACGATTTTGGCGATCCGGGCAACTGGAAATCGGAATTAAATCAGGTCATCAGCAAAGTAAGAAACAAGGTGGATGTAGCAGATATCAGAGCCTGCCAAGATTTATCGTCCTATCAGGACGATGCCCGGCAGACCGCACATTCACTCAATCATACGTTAAAATATCATCACTCATTGACAAAAGGGTAGGCTAGGCCTACCTTTTTTTGTGATCAAAATTTTTGAAATTATTTACTAAGCGGGATGTATAATCAGCCATGATTGTACATCCCGCTTTATTTTTTTCCTATTTCCTCGTAGTAAATAGGGGTTCGCTAGCATAGTTGTGCCCCACAGCGTGAACCGATTATTGAAAAAAATATTTGTACATGTCAGAAAATGTTTTTACTATTGTATAGTAGTATAGAATAGTATAGATTACTAGGCTCTACTAGAAAACAATAACCAATCTATAAGAAGACCAATTTATGATCTACCACATGTATTACCGAATTTGTAAATGGCAGCGATGTAGTCTTGTCTTCCTTTTTCTTCTGCTGGCGGGCTTTGCCAATGCACAGTCCAAATCGTTTGAATTAAGAGGAGTTGTATTAGATAGTGTCGGACATTTACCCATTTCCAATGTTACAATCGCTTTCGTGGGAAAAAGCGCTGTTGTATCAACGGATGCACAGGGACAGTTCCTGATCAAAGATGTACACCTCAACGATCAGCTTGTCCTGACTTCGGTCGGATTCGACCGCAAGACTGTTCAGGTCACCAGCACCAACCGGATGACCATCTTTCTGTCCTCATCAAGTTCAAATCTGGATGAAGTGACGGTTGTCGCATACGGCACACAGAAAAAAACGAGTATGGTAGCCTCTATCACCTCGATCAATCCAAAAGAAATTAAAGGGCCTACATCTAACCTGACTACCATGCTGGCCGGTCGGGTAGCTGGACTGATTGCGTATCAGCGAAGCGGTGAGCCCGGAAATGATAATGCCTCTTTCTTTATCCGCGGTGTGGGGACCTTTGGTGCCGGAAAGAAAGACCCCTTGATCCTGATTGACGGGATGGAATCCAATACAACAGCTTTGGCCAGGCTCCAGCCTGACGATATTGCTGGTTTTTCGGTGCTGAAAGATGCTGCTGCTTCGGCACTCTATGGCGCAAGAGGTGCAAATGGTGTCGTGTTGGTCAATACCAAAAGTGGTATCGTGGGAAAAGCAAAATTTAATGCACGTTTCGAAAACTCCATTTCTACCAATACACGAAATTTCCAATTTGCCGATAACATTACCTATATGAATCTGGCAAATGAAGCGGTATTGACACGCAATCCCAAAGGGGCTTTGCCTTATGATCAGAATAAGATCGATCATACCGCAAGGGGGGACGATCCGCTGCTTTATCCAAATAATAACTGGATCGATCAATTGATTAAAGATTATACCAACAACCAACGTTTCAATTTCAATGTAACTGGTGGTGGAAATCTGGCGCAATATTATGTTGCGGGTACGTTCAACAATGATAAGGGAATTTTGAAATCGGAAAGTGGTAATAATTTTGACAACAACATCAACCTCAAAAATTATTCGATACGTTCGAATATCACCTTAAATGTAACGCCGACAACCATAGGAATTATCCGTACATCGGCACAATTTGATGATTATAAAGGACCCATCGGTGGTTATGATGATTGGGGAAATCTGATCAATGGTGGTCAACGGGTATTCAAGGAGGCCATCTGGTCCAATCCGGTGATGTTCCCGGCAGTCTATCCAGCTTCTTACGCACCGTTTACAACCCATCCGCTCTTCGGAAATAGTTTTATTCCAACGACAAAGACCTTGTACAATAACCCTTATGCCAAGATGGTCAACGGTTTTCAGGAATACAATAGTTCGACAGTCAATGTACAACTGGAGCTGAAACAGAACTTTGATTTTATTACAAAAGGTTTGTCGGCGCGTTTAATGGCTTATACACAACGGTACTCGTATTTTTCAGTTCGCAGAAGCTTTGAACCCTTCTACTATAATTTGCTGAAAATACCGGGTACAAACAATACGGTATTGAGCTTGTTGAATGAAAATCAGGGAACAGAATACCTGGACTACAGTCAAGGCGATAGAATACAGAATACAACGACTTATGGTGAATTTGCGGTCAATTATAACCGGACCATTGGAAAGGATCACGACATCACGGGTATGCTCATCGGTATCATGCGCAATTATCAGACAGCAAATGGAGGCAATTTACAGGCCTCTTTGCCAGCACGTAATATCGGTGTGTCCGGACGGGCTACTTATGCCTATAAAAATAAATACCTTTTTGAAGCGAATTTTGGTTACAATGGTTCCGAACGCTTTTCTAAAGATAAACGATTTGGCTTTTTCCCCTCTTTTGGGGTAGGCTGGAATCTCCAGGAAGAGAAGATGTTTGAGTTTATTACGCCGGTGGTATCTCGTTTAAAACTACGGGCAACCTATGGTTTAGTGGGTAACGATCAGATCGGAAATAGTAATGACCGTTTCTTCTATCTGTCGCAAGTAAATCCAAATGATGGTGAGAAAGGCTTTTCCTGGGGCAACCTTTGGGACTATACCCGGCCGGGCTACTCGGTCTCGCGCTATGCTAATCCCAATATTACCTGGGAGCGCGCCAAAACATTTGATGCGGGCTTTGACCTCAATCTTAAAAACGGATTCGGCGTTGTCTTTGACTATTACAATTCCAAGCGAAGTGATATCTTAATGGTACGTTCAACTATTCCAACAAGTAATGGTTATCAGGTCGCTATCCAATCAAATAAAGGGAAAGCAGAAAGTAAGGGGTTTGATTTGGCATTAGACTACAATAAGTCGTTTGCAAATACCTGGTGGACGCAGTTGCGCGGTAATATGACCTATGCGACCAATCGCTTGCTGACCAACGAAGAACCAAACTATCCGGAAAATTTGTCTTACCTAACGCATCTAGGCTATCCGCTCGGTCAACAATATGGTTTGATCGCCGAACGCTTATTTGTGGATGATATCGAAGCCGATAACTCACCGGTTCAAAATTTTGGTGGTACATTCAAGACCATGGGCGGTGATATTAAATACCGTGACATTAACGGTGATGGCAAAATAACTGATCTGGACAAAGTACCCATTGGTTTTCCAACGGATCCTGAAATTATCTACGGTTTGGGATTCTCTGTTGGTTTTAAAGGCTTTGATGTCAGCGCTTTCTTACAGGGCTCTGCACGCTCTTCTTTCTTTATTAATCCGGGCAATATCACACCTTTCGCCATCAATGGCCCCTATCAAAATGGGTTGTTAAAACAGGTGGCCGATAGTCACTGGTCGGAAGATAATCAGGATATCCGTGCGTTTTGGCCACGATTGACGGATGGATTCAATAACAACAATAATCAATTCTCGACCTGGTGGATGCGCAATGGCGCCTTCCTTCGCCTGAAATCTGTTGAATTGGGTTATACGGTACCAAAGAAGATCCTAGATCGCTGGAAGATGTCCAATATCCGCATTTATACCAATGCCCTGAATCTTGCGGTATGGAGCAAATTTAAAATGTGGGATCCTGAAATGGGTGGTGACGGTTTGGGTTACCCGGTTCAGGCGGTATATAATATCGGAATCAATGTAGGATTATAAAAAACAATGTATCATGAAAAAGTTAACTGTATTTAAATCGATGGTGGTATCAGGTCTATTGTTTTTTCAATCCTGCAACTATTTGGATGTCGTACCCGACAATGCCCCCACAATAGATAATGCCTTTACCATGCGTAGCGAAGCGATCAAATATTTGGCAACCTGCTATTCTTATTTGCCCAATGATGGTGAACCAACTGTAAACCCAGCTTTTTTAGCCGGTGATGAATTTTGGCTGGATTACCCAACGCGTAGTATTGATGGGACAAACTGGAACATCGCCCGTGGCAATCAAAGTGTCACCGAGCCCTATGTCAATTACTGGGATGGACGTGTTAGAAATATCAATGGAATCAATGTGCGGGATCGATCGATGTTTATAGCCATTCGCGACTGTAATATCTTTTTGGAAAACATCCAAAATCCGGAGAAAGTACGCGATATGACACCAGATGAACGTACAACCTGGGAAGGGGAGGTCCTATTCCTGAAAGCCTATTACCATTTTATGCTGATGCGCCACTATGGTCCTATTCCGATTATGGATGTCAATGTACCGGTTACAGCTCCGATCGAGGAAACGCAGGTAAAGCGTCAGCCGATTGACGATGTGGTCAATTATATTGTGAAGGTACTGGACGAAGCCGCAGGTAAATTGCCTAATACGGTGCAGTCGCCAGTAACTGATCTGGGGCATATTACCAAACCGATTGCCTTAGGCATCAAGGCAAAAGTCCTGTTGTACGCAGCTAGTCCATTATTTAATGGCAATGTAGACTATGCAACCTTCAAAAATGTGGACGGCACCTTATTTTTTAATCAGAGCTTTCAGGCCGAGAAGTGGCGGAAAGCGGCTCAAGCCGCAAAGGAAGCAATTGCTGCCTGCGAGGAACTGGGGATGAGCTTATATGAATTTCCAGCACCTGTACGCCCACTGTCGAATACGACAATGATTCAGATGAGCATCCGGAACGCTGTGACGGAAAAATGGAACCGCGAGATCATCTGGGGGAATTCTAATTCGCGGACATGGCAGCTCCAATACTCGTCCATGGCTCATATCGATCCCAATAATGCCGGCAACAACAGCGTCAACGGTACCTTAGCTCCAACGATCAAAATCATTGAACAGTTTTATACGAAAAACGGCGTACCGATGGACGAAGACAAAACCCTGGATTTTAGCAATAAAAGTCAGCTCCGTACAGGAACGCATGATGAACGGTTCAACATAATTGAAAACTACAGAACAGCACGTTTACATTTCGACCGTGAAAACCGTTTCTACGCCAACGTGGGCTTCGATGGTGGAGTGTGGTATATGGAAAATAGCCCAAGTCAGACCGATGAAAATACCTGGACGACTCAGCTTCGTCTTGGCTTATTTGGCAGTGGGGTTTCTGTGCCGATCACAACCTATTATCCAAAGAAGCTGGTCAATTGGAAATTTGCCTTTAAAGATGGAAACAGTTCACATATTGAAGAATATCCTTGGCCTATGCTGCGGCTTGCCGACCTGTATTTGATGTATGCGGAAGCCTTAAACGAAAGTGAGGGACCTGCGGCCGATGTATTCCTCTATCTGGACAAAATTCGGCAACGTGCCGGTCTGGAAGGAGTGAAAGATTCTTGGGCGAAATATGCTTTTAATAGCGCCAAACCAACGACCAAAGAAGGACTTCGTGCCATCATACAACGTGAACGTAATATTGAAATGAGTTTTGAAGGTTCGCGTTTCTGGGATTTGAGACGCTGGAAAGTGGCTGCGCAGGAACTCAATAAGAACATCACCGGCTGGGACAGGAACCAGGATAAGGATCATCCAGAACTTTTCTACCAAGAGCAGACCTTCTATCAGCAACGTTTCGTAGCACCTAGGGACTATTTTTGGCCGATTAAAGAAGCCGATTTATTGGTTAACCCTAATTTAGTGCAAAATCCGGGTTGGTAATTATCGTTTTAAATTCAAGAAAATCATGAAAAATCGAATATATCATCATAGTATCTATGTATTTGCCGGTTTGCTGCTTCTGCTGCTGGGCTGTAAAGAAGAAAAGGGCTGGACCTTAATGGAGGATGATCAAACCAAACCTGGATTGGTGCAGCATCCCTCTGTCGTGAATGGCTATGGGCAGGCAACGATACATTACAGTCTTCCGGAAAATGACAACATACTCTATGTCAAAGCTGAATACGTCATGGCAAGTGGCGTGACCCGTGTTGTCAAATCGTCTACTTATACCAATGAAATTTTAATTGATGGATTCCCTGATACCAAACCACATACTGTAAAACTGTATGCCGTGAGCAAGGCTGAGGTGGTATCGGATCCCGTGGACGTGATTGTGGAACCGAAGACGCCGATCTTTAATCTGGTGTTTGGAGAGATGAAAGTAACGGCTGCCTTTGGTGGTATCCGCATTACCTCAACCAATAAGGAAAAAGGAAATATCGTGATCGTGCCGATGGTAGACTCGCTCAATAATGGTGAGTACCTGCCTCTGGATAATTACTATGGACAGGATTCTGTCATCCTGTATAATGTCCGCGGATTGAGGGCTAAAGAAATGAAGTTTGCATTTTATGTGCGCGATCGCTGGTTAAATAAATCCGATACTTTATACACCTCGATTACACCATTAGAAGAAAACCTGTTTAACCGGCAATTATTCACACCGTTACGTTTGCCGGGCGATGCACAGATTCTCTATGGTTCTATGGACAACCTATGGGATGGCAATCTCAATACGGGTAAATGGCCAAGTTTCTATACGGTAGAGAACGCAGGTGTACCGCAATCGGTGACTTTCTCGATCGGTAAGGAAGCAAAGCTAAGCCGTGTGGTGATTTTTCCGAGACGGGAAAATGGATTCTATGATAAGGGCAATTTACGTGATTTTGAGATCTGGGGAAGCAATACGCCGAATTTGGATGGCTCTTGGGAGTCCTG
Source organism: Sphingobacterium sp. (assembly GCA_031286695.1). Classification (GTDB taxonomy): domain Bacteria; phylum Bacteroidota; class Bacteroidia; order Sphingobacteriales; family Sphingobacteriaceae; genus Sphingobacterium. The sequence goes on from JAITTY010000006.1 coordinate 129,255, forward strand.
GACCAAATTGGCTACCTGTACGGTGCGTAAACCATCGGGAACACCGTCGGGAACAAATACCAATGCAGACGAAGTGTATGGTACCTCGGGCTGGTCATTTGATCTACCGGAAGATGCTCCGAAATACAAATATCTCCGGATCCGCAATTTGCGCAATTGGCGGGGTAGTTATTTTATGCAGATTAACCAGATTCAGGTATGGGGCGTTTATTAATCAATTTAAAAAGCAAAGTTATGAAAAGATATATCGTATTGCTGTCCTTGTTTATCGTGGCGCTGTTGGCGGCTTGTTCCAAAATGGACGAGTTTACTGAGCATACGGATGGGAAAGCAATTATCTATCCGGCAAAGCTCGACTCGATTAGAGTTCGTTCGGGAAAATACCGTATACAAGTAGAAGGTGTCTATAGAGCTTCCTCGGGTGTGTCTGAGCTACGGATCTATTGGAACAGTAAGCAGGATTCGATAAAAATACCGGTCAAACTGACGGGTAAAGTGGATACCGTACGTTATTTAATTGATAAACTGCCTGAAGGGCCTATGAATTTAGAAATTCGTAGTGTGGATGCCGCAGGGCGCTTTTCTGTTCCCACCTATGTGGTCGGAAATGTCTATGGCGATCGCTACCGCGAGGGACTATACCAGCGCGTGGTGCTCGAACAGAATTTTATTGCTGGTCAGCAACTGCAATTAGGTTTGCAAAATGTATCGGAAACCATGGGCTTTGATGGACTGCGTATCGCGTATAGAAATTGGGATGGCGGCACCACAGATACCGTGGTGCGTACTAAAAATCAGGATGAAAAGATTGGTCTTCAACGCTATCTTCCTGGTGCCGAAGTTTCCTATCGTACCGTGTTCAGACCAGATAGTTCGGCCATCGATACCTTTATGGTAAAATCGACCAAGTTGGCGATAAAAAAGGATAATATCACACCTTGGTACCTCCAGAATTATAAAACACCATTTACAGCAACGGTCTATGACGGTAATCGCTGGGGAGTTTTGGACAATTGGATCACCAATGCCGCGATGAAAAACCACAATGGTTATGGTGGCTTTGGTTCGGACGACGGTGGAGTGGTTAATATTGAAGCCGGCTGGGGTGCTCCAGCTATTGTCAATGGTAAAATAGAGCAAAAAGTAACCTTATTGCCAGGTAAATATCGTTTTTTTTGTAACTTATCCTGGACAAATTATGATCAGCCGCCAGCAAAACTGGTTGTCAGCAAAGCAAATAGTGGAATTCCAGATCTCGAGCAGATTCAACAGGCAATGGCCCATGCTGACGTAAAATCAGATGGTGTTTATTTTGAAATTAAAGAAAAAGTGACCGTCAATATGGGGATGCTGGTCAATTTTCAACCTGACCATTACATGAAGATTAACGCGTTTCAAATCAATTTACAATAATATCAAGCAGAATGAAGACAGTTATTTTCGCGCTATGTTTTATGCTATGTACCTCCATGTTGACCGCGCAGCCTTTTCAGGTCAGGAAAAATGGAATAACATTAACATACAACAAAGCGGCCGGAACATATTCCCTAAGTAAAGATCAAGTCGCCTATATCCAGCAAGCAAGTGCCTATCTGGCACTTGCTAATGGACAAAAAATTAGTACCGATAAACTGAAAGGAAACCGCAGCGTCACAGAAAAGCTCATTCAGGACAATTTAGGCAAAGGTATACAGTATACCATTTCGGTTAAAACCCAACAGGGCATCACATTGCTGCAGCATTTTTATTTCTACGACACAATAGATGGTGTTATCCTTGAACTGGAAGTTAGGGGTAAAAATATTGCCAGTAATGAACTTGTTCCTATCTGGTCAAATGCTTCGGTTGTCGGCCTGGGGAAATCTTTGTATCAGCTGGCCGTTCCTTTTGATAACGATACGTTTATTTCTTACGAAAACAATGCCATTTCTAATGACAGCAAGAGCAGCGCTGAGGTCGGCGTTGTGTATGATAAGGAGAGCGGAAAAGGCTTGCTGATCGGTTCTTTGGATCAATCCGTTTGGAAATCGGGTATTGTGATCAAAGGAGATCAGGGGCAATATACCCACCTGACAGCACTGGCCGGATTTACAGATGTCACTATCACACGGGATTCCATGGCGCACGGGACTGTGAAGGGGGATGTAATTCGCTCTCCAAAATACCTCGTGTCTTACGACAAGGATTGGCGCATTGGGCTTGAAAACTATGCTAAAATTCACCGGAAGCTATCACCTGCCTATGTGCAATCCTGGCAGGGAGCGACACCTGTGGGCTGGAACAGCTGGGGTGTAATACAGGAAAAACTTAATTTTCAGAATGCAACGGCAACAGCACAGTATTTTGCCAAGGACATTCCTTATTTCCGCAATGCTGATGGTGAAGCCTTTATTGATTTGGATTCCTTTTGGGACAATATGACGCCGGGGGGAATGTCGGGCGACTATACACAGCTGAAACAATTTGTACGTTATTGTGATTCCCTGGGACTCAAACCGGGCGTCTACTGGGCACCTTTTACGGACTGGGGACATGGAAGTGGCCCTGATCGCAAAGCGGAGGGAAGCCAGTTTACCTTTGGTCAGCTCTGGACCAAAACCCAAAAAGGCTATCACAATCTCGATGGCGGTAGGGCCCTCGATCCGACACATCCCGGTACGTTGGCCCGTATGGATGTGATCCTGGGCAAATTGGTCGACTGCGGCTTCCGAATGATCAAAGTGGACTTTCTTTCTCACGCAGCAATCGAATCCACTGGTTTTTACGATAAGAAAATTCAAACGGGTATGGAAGCTTATGCGGTAGGCATGAAGCATCTTGTCGACGTCCTGCAGGGGAAAATGTTGATTTATGCAGCGATTTCGCCCTCACTTGCCACAGCCCAATTTGCTCATATGCGCAGAATCGCTTGTGATGCCTGGAAGACGATTGATCAAACTCAATATACGCTAAACAGCGTCAGTTATGGCTGGTGGCAAACTTATCTTTATGATTTTATCGATGCCGACCATTTAGTTTTTCACGATGAGAATCCAGAAGTCAATAAAGCTAGACTGCTTTCGGGGGTAGTTACCGGAACAATCATCTTGGGCGACGATCTCTCCAAAAAAGAAAACTGGCAGCCTAAAATCAACCAATATCTCCAAGATCCGGAAATTTTAAGGATCATTGCCGATGGTAAGAGTTTTCGTCCCGCAGGATTTGTAGAAGGAAAAGCAGCAAATACGTATTATTACAAAAAGATTGGAACAACGCTGTATGTGGCCGTATTTAATTACAATACAGCCCCGGCAGCAATAAACATAGATTTTAAACAGATTGGCCTGGAGCCAAATACAACCTATAAGGCGGTGGAACTGTTTGAAAAAACAGCGCAGGAATTTACTGCTAAAAATCCCATTGCCTTTGAGCAAGCAGGAGCAAAATTGCTTAAGATTGCTCTTTAGTTAATAATATTATATGAAGATAACCAAAGAAGAACAGTTTAAGGCGTTGATCGATCGGATCAAACGATTGGAAGCTTTAAATGGGCTTTCGAAACATGAATGTATTGTGCAGGGCGTATTGGATGCCATTGATGCCAATGAATTGGAGGTACATTCCAGTTTGCCATCCGTCAATAACCTGATTGAATACCTCGGCTATGCTCGGGAAACCTTTGCCAAAGCTTACCGTGACCTGATTGCCCATGGCGTGGTGGAATCCAAAAATAGAAAGGGATATTTTGTAGTCAGCAACAACACGCAGTTGAAACAGAAAGTTGCCGTGTTGTTATATGCTTACGATACTTTTCAGGATACCTTAGTATCCGAATTGCGGACCAATCTTCCGGAGGAAGTAACGGTCGATCTTTTTTTCCATCACAACAATATGGAAACCTTTGAGGATATCTTTAACCGTATTCAAGGCCGTTATACGGTATATATTGTCGCACCGATAGAAAATGCCGATTCTGAGCGTTTGTTGCGCAATATTCCGGTATCAAAACTATTGATTATCGATCGGCTGATGGATCTGGGGGCGGAATATTCTTATGTTTCTCAGGAATTTGAAGCAGCCACCTATGCTGTATTCCAGCAACTACAACCAAAGATCAAAAAGTATAAAGAAGTGATCTTCTATTTTAGGGAAAATACTGCCGAACCCAATGAAATCAAAAATGCTTTCTTACGCTTTTTGAAAGACTATAAGATAAAGGGACGTATCGAAAAGCAATACCATGTGGGCGACCTAAAAAAGGGAAAACTGTATTTTACCATACATAATCCGGAGCTCTATCAGATGCTAAAAGAGGTGCTGCAAAAGGGCTGGACCCTGGGCGAGGATCTGGGGATTTTATCCCATAATGATGATGTCATTAAAGAGATTATCAGCGGCGGTATTACCACCTTTTCGACAAGTTTTGCACGTATCGGTTCGGAAGCGGCCAAGTTTGTGCTCGAAAGAACATTGATCCGGGAAGTGGTGCCGACGACGTTGGCAGATCGCGGTTCTGTATAAAAAAGGAAGTTTTACGATGATAATTTTTAGTTTTTGTCTTTTTACCGGCTTGGTTGCATTATGGTCCTTATGGAAATTTAAGACCACCTATTCCTCCACGCTCAACGGTTTCTTTCTGGCAGGAAAGAGCAATAGCTTCTGGATGGTAGGTTCGGCCTTACTCTTGACAAACTTGAGCGCCAACCAGTTTATAGGCGAAAACGAATCGGTGTATATCAATAATCTTTCAGTCATCGGTTGGGGCGTTAGTTCGGTTGTGGCTATGCTTTTGGTGTCGGAGTTTCTGTTGCCTATTTATTTTAAGCATGGTTTTCGGACGGTCCCGGATTTCTTGGCTTTGCGATTTGACGCTAAAACAAAAATGCTGGTTTCTATCCTCATCTTGATTGGATACATCGTCAATTTACTGCCACCTGTATTGTATGGTGGAGCATTGAGCCTGGCGACCATGTTTGATGTCCCAGCGCTATTGCATATTACCTACTGGCAGAGCATCTGGTTGCTGGTATGGGCTTTAGGTGTGATCGGTAGTTTGTACAGTATTTTAGGTGGGCTCAAACTAATCTCCTTATCTGATTTAAGCTTAGGCTTATGTCTGTTTTTGCTTGCGGTGCTCATTCCTGCCTTTGCGCTCTGGCATCTTGGTGCTGGGGATGTATGGTCTGGCCTGACGCAGTTACTGCATGAAAAAAAAGAGCACCTCAACGCCGTTGGCGGAAAACATGATGCGGTGCCATTTTCGACCTTATTTACAGGAATGCTGCTGATCAATTTCTATTACTGGGGGATGGAGCCCTATATTGCACAGCAGGCTTTGAGTGCCAGGGATTTAAAGGAGGCTCAAAAGGGGATGACCTTGGCTGCTGGTGGTAAGCTCCTGATGCCCTTACTGATCAATCTGCCCGGGCTTTTGGCCGTGCATCTGTTGCCCCATGTGCAGCCTACCGCTTCTGTCTTTCCGAAACTTATTGTTTTAATTTTCCCCGATATCCTGATCGGTTTTTCCTTGGCCTTGGTCTTTGGTGCAGCGATGACAACATACACTGCAGGGCTGCAAAGCTGTGGCAGTTTATTTATTTTTAATATTTACAAACCTTATCTGGTCTATAAGAAAAGGCCACATAGTGAAAAGGAACTGGTGCGAAAAGGAAAATTGTTCGAGTTGATTATTTCAGTTTCAGCGATGTTTATTGCTCCTTTTATCCTTTTTGCCCACGATGGATTTTATACCTATTTGCAGACCGTATCGGGATTGTTCAATATGCCCATTTTCACTATTATGATCTTAGGGATTCTATCCCGCCGTGTAACACCTCGTATGGCGCAGATTGGACTGTTTTTGTACATGTTCAGTTATTTTTTTCTGGTGTTTGTTTGGAAAACGGAACTTCATTATCTCCATCTATTCGCTGTACTGTTTCTGATGATTTCAATACTTATCTGGGGCGGAAGTAAATTGAGCCAGCCCAGCTACCGGTCAACCTATCAATTTGAATTCTCCGGCCAGCATAAAGAAGCCTATTGGAAAGGCCGCTATGGCGTAGGGGCTGTTCTGATTGTCTTGATGATTGTCATATATCTTGTTTTTTCACCCTTGGGCATTGCTCAATAAAATTGTATAAACCACTATGTTGATGCACGCAAAAATGAAATACGTTCTCTTAACACTCTTGATTATTTGTTTTGGCACTTCCCAGGCCCAACGGTATTATCTCTGGCATGATCGACCTGCTAAAGATTGGATGACCGAAGCTTATCCGATCGGAAATGGACGAATAGGAGCCATGATCTTTGGCGATGTACAGCAAGAACATATTCAATTTAATGAAAATAGCCTTTGGACAGGTGATGAACAGGAAACAGGTGCCTATCAGGCTTTTGGTGATCTTTTTGTTCGGTTTGACTCCGATGGTAATAAATCCTTTACCGCCTATAGCCGGAAATTGAATTTGGATAAGGGCTTACATGAAATAGCCTATCAGCAGGATGGACAGCAAATCAACCGTCGGTATTTTGCCAGTCAGCCCGATCAGGTTATGGTATTTGAGTATACAAAAAGTAAAAAAGGGAAACTCAATGCCCAGATTGCACTTCAGGATGCACATGGGCAGGCGGTGCTGGCAGAAGATGGTCACCTGTGGTTTCAGGGAACGCTCGACAATGGTATGCGGTATGCCGCACAGGTACGCGTGCAGGTCGTCGGTGGTTCACTTTCCAAAACGACAGATAAAAAAGGACAGGCTGTGCTTACCGTAAAATCTGCCGATCGGATTGTTCTGCTGCTGAGTGCCGCAACAGATTACGCCAATACACGGGCGACCAAATGGAAGTCGGCCGAAGAACCGATGAAGGTCAATGAACGTTATCTGCAGCAAGCGGAAAAATATGGCGTAAATAAGCTCCTGGCACGGCACGTTGCAGATTATACAGCGCTGTTCAACCGCGTTGAGCTTGATCTCGACCATAGCCAGCTGGACGCCAAGCAAACAACAAAAGCGCTGTTGGAAGCGTATAAAAAACAGCCGATCCCGGCTTTGGAAGCATTGGTATACCAATATGGACGTTATCTGCTGATCAGTTCCTCACGGAAAGGCGGTTTGCCTGCAAATCTACAGGGACTCTGGAACAACAGTAACAATCCACCATGGCGCTCAGATTACCATTCCAATATCAATGTACAGATGAACTATTGGCCTGCAGAAGTCGCTAATCTGCATGAATCGGCCTGGCCTTACCTCGATTATATCAATAGCATGCGTGAGGTGAAAAAAATAAATACACAAAAGGAATTTCCGGGTGTAAGGGGCTGGACCGTAAAGACCGAAAATAATATCTTCGGTGGGGAGAGCTTCCTTTGGAACACCCCCGGAAGTGCCTGGTATGCACAGGCGCTCTGGGAGCATTATGCCTTTAACAAGGACGAGAAATACCTACGCGAATTTGCGTATCCGATTTTAAAAGAAATAAGTGAGTTTTGGGATGATCGTCTGGTTCGAAGAGCAGACGGAACTGTGGTGGCGCCAAAGGGCTGGTCGCCGGAACATGGCCCTACAGAGGATGCCGTGAGCTATGACCATCAGATTATTTACGATCTTTTTAGCAACTACATCCAGGCGAGCACAATTCTGAAGTTGGACGACGATTACCGTAAACATATCACGGCACTTCGCGATGCGCTGCTCAAACCCAAGATCGGTAAATGGGGACAGCTGCAGGAGTGGGAAACGGATCGTGATGATCCACAGGACAAGCACCGCCATGTCTCGCATATGTTTGGTCTGTACCCCGGTAACCAATTCTCTGTTTTAAAAACACCGGAACTGGCCAAAGCTGCACGAGTTACCCTCACCGCGCGTGGCGACGAATCGACCGGTTGGTCCATGGCCTGGAAGGTGGCTTTTTGGGCCCGCTTGCAGGATGGGAATCACGCCTATAAAATCTTGACGAATTTCATTAACCTCGTTGGCGGCGATGGTATTGATTACAACAATGGCGGTGGCGTTTACGCCAACTTGCTCTGCGCACATCCACCCTTTCAAATTGATGGCAACCTGGGTTATGTGGCTGCGGTGAGTGAAATGTTGCTGCAGTCGCAGACGGATGTGCTGGAATTACTTCCTGCACTGCCTGATCGCTGGTCGGCCGGAACGGTCAAAGGACTCAAAGCCCGTGGCAATGTACACATCGACAAGATGGAATGGAACAACAGCAGCATTACGCAGCTTATTCTTTCATCGCCGCAAGATCAAACGATTCAGGTATTGAGCCCTTCCCAATTGGCAGGTTTAAGTCCACAGCAGGAAATCAATGGTAAATACCTTTACAAGATTCAATTGAAAGCAAACAAAATAGTCAAGTTCGTTAACAAATCCTAAATCTATTTATATATGCCAACCCATCATTTTAAACATGTTGTACTCGGGCTTTTGATGACCCAGGGGCTTGTCCATCTGGAGGCACAGGCGCAGTCCAAACAGATTCCTATTGAAACCAGATCGAATGCCCTAGTGTTGGAGTACGATTCCACGAAGACACTGAAAATGCTCTATTACGGGGAAAAATTGAGTGATTCTAAAGAGTACTCGACCATTGCAAGCGGTTATAGGCAATTGACAGATTATAGTGGCCTCTCCAATGCGGCGTATACCCCCTCAGGTTCGAAAAACCTATTGGAACCGGCCATCAGCGTTGTTCATGCCGATGGTAACCGTTCCCTGGACCTGCGCTATGAAAAGCATGAGGTTAAAAACCTAGATGCCAATGTCAAACAGCTTGATATAACCTTAAAAGATCCGGTATACGATATTTATGTCGTTTTACACTACAAATCGTTTTTGAATGAAGATATCATCGAGCAGTGGGCAACGATCCAGAATAAGGAGAAGAAAGTCGTCACGCTGGAAAAATTTGCTTCGGCCAATCTGACCCTGCGCTCCAACGCGTATTGGCTACGGCAGTACCATGGCGACTGGGCAAAAGAAATGCAGGTGGACGAGGCTCCGTTAACACATGGCATTAAAGTGCTGGACAGTAAGCTCGGAACACGCGCGAATTTATTCCAGCCACCTTCCTTTATGGTGTCACTGGGCAAGGCGGCATCCGAAGATGAAGGAACAGTACTAATGGCAAGCCTTGGGTATAGTGGAAATTTTAAGGTGGATTTTGAAGTGGATTACCTCAATAACCTACGTATTATTGCCGGAATAAATAACTATGCTTCCAATGTAAAATTAGCCAGCAACCAGGAGTTTACAACACCCAAATTGATCTACACCTTATCGACGAAGGGAAAAGGCACCGCCTCCCGAAATCTGCACAATTGGGCCCGTAAATATCAGCTGCTGGATGGAAATGGCGAACGCCTGACTCTACTCAACAATTGGGAGGCGACCTACTTTGATTTTAATGAACAAAAATTAAAAGGTTTACTCCAGGATACCAAAAAACTAGGAGTAGATCTATTTTTATTGGATGATGGCTGGTTTGGAAATAAATATCCGCGTAACAGCGATCACTCCAGTCTAGGAGATTGGCAACCGAACCGAACAAAACTGCCCAATGGTATCGCAACACTTGTCGAAGAAGCGACCAAGCAGGGCGTTAAATTCGGTATCTGGGTAGAACCCGAAATGGTAAGCCCCAAATCCGAACTCTACGAACAACATCCGGATTGGGTCGTCAAACAACCACAACGGGAAGAACATTACTTCCGTAATCAGTTGATCCTGGATCTGACAAATCCCAAGGTGCAGGATTTTGTTTTCCAGATTCTGGACGATCTGTTTACTAAAAATCCGGCATTGGCTTATATCAAGTGGGATTGTAATGCGGTCATTTACAATGCGCATTCCGCATTTCTAAAAGACCAGGGTGCTTTCTATATTTCTTATGTGGAAGGCCTTTATAAAGTGCTGGAGCGCATTCGTTCGAAGTATCCGAAAGTGCCGATGATGTTATGTTCGGGCGGTGGTGGTCGTGTGGACTATGCGGCACTTCGGTACTTTACCGAATTTTGGCCTTCGGACAATACAGACCCTTTGGAGCGTATTTTTATGCAGTACGAGTATTCGTACTTTTTCCCAGCAATCAGCACCTCAAACCATGTGACAGACTGGGGAAAACAGTCCCTCAAATTCCGTACGGATGTAGCCATGATGGGTAAACTGGGTTTTGATATTGTGGTGAGCCACCTGAAAGAACAGGATCTGTTATTCTGCCAGCAGGCGGTAAAAAATTACGACGCGCTTAAAGGAACAATCTGGCATGGGGAGCAGTATCGTTTGGTCGATCCACGTGAAGGTGACTTTGCCGCGCTCAGCTACGTAAATAGTCAAAAAACCGAGGCTGTCATCTTCAACTACCTGGTCAATAACCGCTATGGTATCGGCACAACCGATCCTGTCCGTTTAAAAGGACTGGATGCCCAAAAGCAATATCGGGTGGAGGAGATCAACTTGTATCCGGGAATCAAGTCGAGCTTAGGCCAGGGACAAACCTATTCGGGCGACTACCTGATGAAAGTTGGCGTAAATCCAGACCTGAATAGCAACCGTCCCAGTGTTTTACTAAAAATATCGGCACTCTAAAAGAATAACTGTGGCACATCCGAAGCTCCGACTCCAACAGTTAAGACTTCGGATGCGCCAAATGTATAAACCCAATTGAGCAACAAACTCAAAAATCATGATAAAACCTAAACAGTATAAACGGACTTTGTTGGCTCTGCTACTCAGCGTTGCCAGTGGATTTTCTGCCCTACAGGCCAAAGTACAGCTGCCGGCTTTTATTGGCGACAATATGGTGCTGCAGCAGAAAGAAAAGGTCAAGATCTGGGGAACCAGTACCGCAGTAGGCAAGGAACTTAGCGTAAACACCAGCTGGAACAACAAAAGCTATCAGGTTGAGGTCGATCAGCAGGGAGGCTGGCAAGTCTATCTGGAGACACCGAAATACGGTGGACCCTACCAAATTACCATCAATGATGGTGATCAATTGATCCTAAAAAATATTCTGATCGGTGAAGTCTGGTTTTGTTCAGGACAGTCAAATATGGAAATGCCCCTGGCGGGCTGGGGTAAGATCAATAACTTTGAGCAGGAAATCAAAGCAGCTAACTTTCCCAATATTCGTATTTTGCAGATTCCAAAAGCAACGGCCAATCAACCTACCACAGCAGTGAAGGTGGAGTCCGGTGGATGGAATCCGGTCACGCCACAAAGTATTCCGGAGTTTTCGGCGACAGCCTATTTTTTTGCACGTGAAATCTACGAGAAAACAGGCATTCCCATTGGCCTGATCCATTCCTCATGGGGCGGAACAATCATTGAAGCATGGATGAGTCGGGAGGCACTTTCACCTTTTTCAACCTATACAGCTGCCATTGAAAAAATCCAACGTCCGGATGCACAGGAAATCTATGCGAAAGATCTGGCCGAATGGAATGGCGTCGCCGAACAGCAGGATCAGGTGAAGACAGCAACGCAGGGCGAGTGGTTTGCGCCACAATTGGATAAAAGCAGCTGGTCTACGATTACTATTCCGAGCTTTTTTGACAAGAACCTGTTTCCGGGAATGGATGGCGTCGTTTATTTTGGCAAAGACGTTGAACTACCGGCACATTGGCAAGGTAAACCCCTCAAGTTGATTTTGGGAGCGATTGATGACAACGACATCACCTATGTCAATGGCACAAAAGTGGGCGAAACTGTCGGTTACGACCAGGTTCGGAAGTATACTGTTCCTGCGACGGCCAACAACGGCAGCCTATTGCATATCGCCGTTCGCGTATTTGATGGAGCTGGCGATGGCGGAATATATGGCGGAACAGAACAGCCGCGACTGGAAGGACCAAATGGTGAACAGCTATCTCTGGTTGGAGACTGGAAATGCAAAGTAGGTTATGATCTGGCGAAGCTTCCCGCAAAACCTAATGCGATGGAGGGACCCAACAGACCTACTGTGCTTTACAATGCCATGGTTAAGCCTTTTGTGGATTTTAAAATAAAAGGCGCTATTTGGTACCAGGGTGAAAGTAACGCGGATTCAAAAGACGCTCCTTATCAGCAACTGCTGCCCGCACTAATTCAGGACTGGCGCCAGCAGTGGAACAATGAAAAGATGCCTTTTTATTTTGTTCAACTGGCCAACTTTAAAGCGAAAAGTGTAACACCGCAGCCTTCTTCTTGGGCGAGATTACGGGAAGCGCAGCGCCAAACACTCAAATTGCCTTATACAGGTATGGCTGTTATAACGGATATCGGCGACGCACAGGATATCCATCCGAAAAATAAGCAGGATGTCGGTAGAAGGCTTGGCTGGATCGCAACAAATCAACTTTATGGCAAGAAGATCCCTTATTCGGGTCCTGTCCTTCAGCATTGGACGACAAAAGGAACAGAAATGGAGCTTAACTTTAACCCCATGGGTAAAAAGCTTGTGCTGAGCAGGGCGGATAACCGCAACGGTAGTTTTACAATTGCTGGTGCCGATCAGGTTTTTTATCCAGCAGAAGTCAAACAGGTCGGAAATAAGCTGATCGTATCTGCCAAAGAAGTACCGTCGCCCGTCGCAGTGCGCTACGGCTGGGCCGATAACCCGGATCTGACTTTATACAACGAAGCCGGGATACCCGGATCTCCCTTCCGAACCGATGACTGGACAAAAAATTAAAACCACATGAATAGATCATCAAAAATAAATCTTCGGAAAGGTCAGTTACTTTGCACGCTTGTGGTTTTCTTTTTTTCGGGCAACTTATTTGGGCAAGTGCAGGGCGGCAAACTTTGGTATCGGCAGCCGGCAAAACAATGGGAGGAGACCCTACCCCTGGGCAATGGAAAAATTGGTATGATGCCCGATGGTGGATTGAAGAATGACCATATTGTGCTCAATGATATCACCCTATGGTCGGGAAGCCCTCAGGATGCCAATAATTATGAGGCCAGCAGGTATTTGGATAGTATTCGAAATTTGATCAAAAGCGGAAAAAACGACCTCGCTCAGCGTCTGATAGATCAGCATTTTATCTGCAAAGGCCCCGGATCGGGCGGCAAGCAATGGGGCTGTTATCAAGTGCTCGGCAATCTGATGCTTGCCTTCGACGGACAAACGGATCTCAACGCAGTGCAGAACTATCGCCGGGAATTGGACCTCGATAAGGCGATGGCAAAAACAAGCTATGAGCTCAAAGGTGTCAGGTATAGCCGCGAATATTGGACAAACTTTGCTGACGACCTGGGTGTTATTCGTTTACAGAGTAGCAAAAAAGGACAGATTAGCTTGGAAATCAAGATTGACCGTCCCGAAAGGGCTACTGCCAAGACCGAGGATGGCGAGCTTGTTTTGGTAGGACAATTGGACAATGGTGTGGACGGTAAAGGAATGCAGTTTAAAACACGTGTCCGCGCGCAGATAAAAGGAGGGAAACAGCTTGTAAAAGGACAATCTATTGTCATCCAACAGGCTGACGAAGTGCTGATTTACGTGGCAACAGATACTGATTTTAAAGGTAAGGATTTTGAGCGTACGACAACTGAAACGCTAGCAAAGGCTTTGAAAAAATCCTATAGCGAGCAGTATGCCGAACACTTACGAAACTATTTGGCAAAGTTCAACCGTTTGTCGCTCCGATTGGGGCAGTCAAAAGATGAGTTGCCGACCGATGAGCGTTTGGTGGTTTTCGGTAAAGAACCGGATCAGGATCCAGGATTAGCAGCTCTATTCTATCAGTATAGTCGCTACCTTAGTATCAGCAGTACGCGCTTAGGCTTGCTACCACCAAACTTACAGGGCTTATGGGCAAATCAGATTCAGACACCCTGGAATGGGGACTACCACCTGGATATCAATGTGCAGATGAACCATTGGCACCTCGGGGCGGCCAATCTGGGCGAGCTCAATGAACCCTTGGTGGGGCTTGTGGAAGGTCTTATGGCCCCAGGGGCAAAAACCGCGAAAGCGTATTATAACGCACCGGGCTGGGTAGCCCATGTGATCACCAATGTGTGGGGCTATACCGAACCCGGAGAGTCTGCTTCCTGGGGCATTGCCAATGCGGGCTCAGGCTGGCTCTGCAATAACCTTTGGGAACATTACCTCTATACCGAAGATATGGACTATCTACGGCGGATATACCCGATTCTCTATGGAGCAGCACAGTTTTACTCCAGTGCCCTGACCGAACATCCAACCAAGGGCTGGTTGTTGACTTCGCCCTCTGTATCTCCCGAAAATTCCTTCAAGCTCCCGAATGGGCAGCAGGCAAATGTCACGATGGGACCAACGATAGATAATCAGATCGTACGTGAATTATTTGAAAATATTACCTATGCAGCGGGATTATTGGGCAAACAATCGGATCCTTTTTTAACGCAGGTTGCGGCGCAACTGAAAAGTTTAGCACCAGCTGTGCAGCTAGCCAAAGATGGCCGCATTATGGAATGGATCGAAGATTATGAAGAGGTGGATCCACAGCATCGGCATATCTCGCATCTGTACGGTTTGTATCCGGGCTATCTGATTCGTTATGATGAACATCCAGACTGGCAGCTTGCCGCTAAAAAAAGCCTAGATGTGCGGGGGGATGATGGACCGAGTTGGGCCATTGCCCATAAATTACTCTTTTGGACCAGATTGCATGAAGGCGAACGGGCTTATAAATTATTTCGGCAACTCATGACCCCACGTGTCGATACACATATCAATTATGGCGCCGGTGGTGGTGTTTACGCCAATTTGCTAACAGCAGGCCCTCCATTTCAGATCGATGGTAATTTTGGTGGAGCAGCTGGCATTGCCGAGATGCTGGTGCAGTCCCATAAGGATACGGTGTATCTTCTACCGGCGGTTCCTCAGGCCTGGAAAAAAGAAGGCCGGGTAAGGGGCATGCGCATCAAGGGAAATCACACACTAGATATGGAATGGAAAGATGGTAAGATACTGAACTATCAGATTTATTCACCCAAATCACAACAACTTAACGTATGTATAGATCATAACTGGATCGCCTATCGTACAAAAGAAAAATAACAATACATAGCGTCCTCAACCGAATTGGATCATGCAATTTTTTGCATGATAGGGGATGCTTTGTGTCAAAAATTTCAAGATAAAAGCACCTTATAAACAAAAAAAGTAAATATGAAAACAGAAAAGACAAGACAATGGCCTTTGATCAAGGGCCTGTCCTTCGGTCCTGAGGCCAGTATAATGGCACTCTGTCTTTCGATAGCTGTACCCTACACGGGCTCAGCAGCATCACTAAGGACGACAGACCGTCGTTTTGCCCCAACAGAAAAAGCCCCTTCCGCCGTCCTTGATAGGATAGGTCAACAGCGTACAATAAAAGGAAAAGTGCTGGACAATACAGGGCGCCCGCTACCCGGTGTGACAATACGGGTCAAAAATACAACGCAGGAAACGCAAACGGATCAGCAGGGGCAATTCGAGCTCAGCCTGACGGGTGGAACTGCCGTACTGACGTTCTCTTCACTGGGATTTGAAACCAGGGAAATGGCTGTTGCTGCCAATGAGGGAACCGTGAATGTGCAGCTGAACGACGCTTCGTCGAGTTTGGAAGAGGTTGTTGTGGTCGGTTACGGTACGCAAAAGAAAGTAAACCTAACCGGTGCCGTGGCTACAGTGAGTGGCAAAGATATGATCAAACGACCCGTTGTCAATACAGCTTCCATGCTGCAGGGGGCAATCCCGGGTGTACAAATCAATCAAGGGTCGGGAGAACCGGGCAATGAAGGTGTATCCATCCGCATTCGTGGTAAGGGCACCTTTAGCGGCGCGGGATCGGATCCCCTGGTGCTGATTGATGGTGTGCAGGGAAAATTCTCAGACGTCAATCCCAATGATATCGAAAATGTCAGTGTGCTAAAAGATGCAGCCTCCGCAGCAATCTACGGCTCGCGTGCAGCCAATGGCGTTATTCTGATCACGACAAAACAAGGGAAATCGGGAAAAACAACCGTTCAGTATGACGGGAATGTGGGTATCTATAAGCCTACGAAAATGTTTGATCTGATCACCAACTCGGCGCAGTATATGGAACTGTACAACGAAGCGCGTAAGAATTCCAATCTTAACGATGGACTATATCCCGCCGATGTGATCGCTGCCTATCGCAACAGCAACGATCCTGTAAAATATCCAAATACGGACTGGCTGGGGCTTATTTTCCAAACTAAACCGACTTATACCCATAATCTCGGTATCCAGGGCGGCAACGAGAAGACAACTTTTAATGTTGGTTTGGGTTACGTCAATCAGGATGGAATGATCAAAGGTTTTAACTACGACCGTTATTCCGCCCGCCTCAATCTGACGACCAAAATCTCGGAAGGTATTAAATTCGGAACAAATATCTTGCTCAAAACAGGACATACCGAATCTATTCCAGGGGGATCCAAAGACCTCTTCCTATCGGCCATGTCGCAGGCACCAACTTATGGCCCATTTTTGCCGGATGGTAGCGGGCGATATACTTACAAAGCTTACGACTGGGAGTACAACAATAAAAATCCTATGGCGGTATTGGATCGGAAATTCACCTACAATACCGATGACTATGCCGCCAATTTACAGGCTTGGATGGAGGTACAGCTGTTTAAAGGTCTTTCCTGGTACACCAAAGGTGCCTATAATTTCAATATGGACAAGTACAAGGATTATAAATCAACGTTGGATGAATATTACTACCATACGGGCACGCTCGGAACAACTCTGGATCTGGGAAAAGGCCTTACGGATCAGGATCAGCAAACGATATACACCAATTTATTTACTTACCTGAACTATGATCGCGCGTTTGGGGCACACCACCTCAAAGCTCAGGCCGGATATAGCATTGAAAAAAGTAAGTATACCTACCTCCAGGGCTTCAGACAGAATTTTGTCGACGATACACTAACGGAATTAAATGCGGGAGGATCGGATATTCAACGGGCAAACGGAACGGCCAACCAATGGGCGCTGATCTCTTATTTCGGCCGACTGAACTATGATTATCAAGGGAAATACCTCTTGGAAGCCAATATGCGTTACGACGGTAGTTCCAAGTTTTACGGTAAAAACCGTTGGGCAGCGTTTCCTTCTTTCTCTGCAGGCTGGCGTGTATCGGAAGAATCTTTTGTCAAGGAATTCGCTTCCGGTTGGCTGGATAATTTGAAGATCCGTGGATCCTGGGGCCAACTCGGAAATCAGAATACCGGCAACTATCCGTATCAGCCCGTATTGGGACTTACCGGAAATTATTCTTTTGACAATAGTACGCTAAATTCAGGTGTTGCTCAACAGGGATTAAACAACCCGATTATTAAATGGGAAACAACGACGATGACCGATGTGGGATTGGACTTGAGTCTGTTTAAAAATTTAGATATCACTTTTGACTGGTATAAAAAGAGAACGACCGATATTCTAAGACAGTCACAGATTACTGCAATCGTTGGTTTGGGAGCTCCTTATGTAAATGATGGAATTGTCGAGAATAAAGGTGTTGAGTTGGGAATTACTTATCGTAATCAGATTACTACCGGAGCATTGGAAGGTTTACGTTATCAGCTAGGTGCAAACCTCGATCGTTTCAAAAACAAGCTGGTCAAATTTGGTGAGCCTGAAATCGGCGGCTATACGATCAAAAAAAATGGCTATGCGATGGACAGCTTTTATACCTACGAAGTCATTGGCATATTTCAATCCGATGCCGAAGTAGCGGGGTCGCCTAAGCAGTTTAATGATAATACACTGGCAGGAGATCTTAAGTATCGTGATGTCAATGGGGACGGAAAAATAGATGCGAACGACAGAACAATTATTTCAGGTGTAGATCCAAAGCTGAACTATAGTTTTAATCTAAGTGCAAGTTTTAAGGGCTTTGACTTTTCGGCTCTATTGCAAGGCGTATATGGCGTCAAATCCTATGTTTCGGGCTGGGGCGTAACCCCATTTGTACAGGGTAGCCCGCCGACAAAAGATTGGTTAGACCGTTGGACACCTGAAAACCCCTCGACAACGATGCCCCGTATTTATTGGGGTTGGAGTGCTCCGGAGAAATTCAGCCGTGCTTCCAGCTATTTTATACAGGACGCTTCATACTTCAGGTTGAAAAATCTTGTGTTCGGATACACTTTACCTGAAGGACTGTTGAAAAAATATAAAATTGACCGCCTACGGGTTTATTTTTCGGGTGATAACCTCCTTACTGCGACCAAATTTAAAGGCTTGGACCCTGAACGCTATGGAAATGGTGATCTGGTGCAGTATCCACAAAACAAGATTTATTCATTTGGTGTACAAGTTAACTTCTAAGTGCTATGAAAAAGAAATTTATAACAGCGTTGATGCTATCCGGACTATTTTTGGGTTCCTGTAACAGTGCCTTGGACCTCAATCCTTTGGATCAGATCGCTTCGGACAACTATTTTAGCAAAAAATCGGATTTTGATAATGCATTGGCCGGTGTATATGCCTCGTTGCAGAGTGAGACTTTCTCCTATGGGATGCCTTTCCGGGACTGTCTGACCGACAATGGCTACAATCAGTTCAACTCAGGTAGCGTCAATGAAATCGTAGGTGGGAATTTAAATCCGACCACAGGGGGCTATGAAACCGGAATTTATAACGATGCCTATGTGGGAATAGGACGTGCCAATCGCCTGATCGAGAAGCTTCAGGGCTATAACGGCTCCGATATGAATGATGGGGAGAAGAAAAATATGGAAGCCGAAGCCCGCTTTATCCGTGCTTTTGTTTATTTCCAATTGTACAGTATTTATGGTGAGGTGCCGCTTGTGCTGACTTCCCTCAGTCTGGAGAATCAGCGTCAGCCAAAGGAAAGTGCGGAGAATATCCTAAAACAGATTCGCGCTGATCTGGATTTTGGGATCGCTAACTTAGCGGCTAAACCTTATTTCAATAATGGGGGGCATGCGACCGCAAGTTCAGCAAAAGCCTTGAAAGCACGGGTTTTATTGTTTGCGGCTTACGGTGATAAAGGGGTGCCCGATTTAGCAATTTTGAAAGAGGTAAAAGACTTATGCACCGATGTCATGAAAGAGTATACCCTGAGTACGGCTTTTGAAAATGTCTTTCGTGATGCAACACAGAAGAACAATACCGAGATTATCTTTTCGGTCAATTTTCTGGCACCGAATAATACAGCCCCTTGGGACATGTACCTAGGCGATTGGATCGCTGCTTCACCTTTACAAAACCTCGTGGATACCTATGAATGCAAAGATGGTTTGCCTTATGGTGAATCACCCTTGACTGATCGAGCCAATCCCTTCAAAGATAGGGATCCGCGCTTGAGCAAAACAATTTTTGTGGATCATCCCGACTTTGGCGGCGGTAAGATCCATACACCGTCCAATCCGCGGCCTACAGGTTATGGGGTGCTGAAATTTTTGGATCCGGCCAACTTACCTTTTGGCTTTTCAACATTGAGCCAACAGGATGCTGTTGTACTGCGGTTTGGGGAGGTGTTATTGATGTATGCCGAAGCACAAAATGAAATCGCCGGGCCAGATCAATCGGTTTACGATGCCATGAATACCCTGAGGAGCCGCGTTCAGATGCCCGGATTCCCTGTCGGTTATACCAAGGAAAAAATGCGCGACCGTATCCGCCACGAAAGAAGGGTTGAACTTGCTTTCGAAGGACTACGGCATTACGACCTGATTCGTTGGCATATCGCAGGCGAAGTACTCAATGCGGTCAAAGACAGTAAAGTGCCCTATCATTTTGAAGACAAATTTTACCGCTGGCCTTTACCACAAACAGAAATTGAGAAGAGCGCAGGTGTGTTAATTCAGAATCCAAACTATAAATAATAAGATTATTGCCTTCTTTTAAATCGGCAATTTCCTAAACCAACCACAGCAGCGCGCACGAAGTCCTTTCGATGCGCGCTTTTTTTGCCGATAAAGATTACTGCAAAGGGATCAAGACATTCTGTTCCAAGCGTACAGGGACATGCTTCACCGAGGTAAAACCGTCTTCCTTGGAAATGATATTGGAAAGATCCAGTCCTCTTTTGGAGAACGTACTGATCAAAGCTGTTCTAAAGGTTGCCTTGGCTGAACCCCAGCCTTGTCCTAAGATGGTGTCGTTGTTGAGCTGGATCAGTTCATCTATTGAGTAATAACTGAATTTTTCCAGTAAGTGGTGGTAAAGATTTGTTGTAGTAGCCATACAATTTAAAAATTTAAAGGATTAAACCATAAACTGTATCCAGATCTTGTTGGGAAAATAATCGTTCAGCGACGTTTATTTTGGTCGAAACCCGTATTAATTTACCACCGCGGTGCCTGCACTCGGTTGGTATTGCATCATGCAATTCTGAATACTCTACAAATATAGTAGATTATTTTTTATAATAAAAATTATTTTTGTTTTTAAGGGTAAATGAGCGCTGACAACAGGAATAGGGAGGTCAAAAGCGAGGCGCATTGTTGGCTGTGATTTGGTTATGAAGCGGATAGCTGGTCGAAAATTTTATCATGTTACTGTAATCTCACCGAAAATACTTTTAAAAACAGAGATAAGACAATACTTTTGCGCCATGAATAGAATTGCGGAAATTAACGAATACATTGCTGCCGAACGCGAGGTATTATTGCAACACCCTTTATATCGTAAGATCAAAACGATCAAGAATCTACGTTCTTTTACAGAAGGGCATGTGTACGCTGTATGGGATTTTATGTCTTTACTAAAAGCTTTACAGATTAAATTGACCTGTACGACTTTACCTTGGTTTGCGAGTGAGCATCCATCAACGCGCTATCTAATCAACGAAATTGTATTGGCAGAGGAGTCGGATGAATACATTGATGGCCGCCGTTTGAGCCACTTTGAGATGTATCTGGACGCCATGGATGCCATGGGTGCCGACCTTCATCTGGTCAACAAATTTATTGCTCACGCCAAAAAATCGAACAACATATTCGATGTCATTGCAACGACCACATTGGACAAGCGGATCAAAGACTTTTTGAATTTTACATTCGAAGTGATTGCTGAGGGCGAGGTGCATAAAATTGCTGCAGCATTTACATTTGGACGCGAAGATCTTATCCCGGGAATGTTTACCTCTATTTTGGAAGAAATTAAAACAAACTTTCCTACAGCCAATCTGGATAGCTTTATTTATTATTTTCAACGCCATATTGATCTTGACGGCGACGAGCATGGACCGTTGGCGATGCAGATGATCACAGATCTTGCGAAGGACGATGAGGTTAAATGGACGGAAATGAAAGAGATCAGTAAAATTGCGCTACAAAAAAGAATCCAGCTGTGGAATGCAATAGAGGATTCCTTATACGGATAATCTATTATTATACCATCGAGAAAGGCCTTTCAAATTGTGATTTGAAAGGCCTTTTTTATGTGCTGTAAAAAAGGATATTGTAAGGGCTTATTGGCAGATATTGGTCTTTTTGCTTGAATTGATGAAAAAATGTCTTTTTTCCATAACATATTGGCGTTTGTGAAGAAATCCAAGTTCCAATAAGTGTCTAAGTTTGCAACGCAAAAAAATAATAGAGCACACGTGAACTTTTTTCCTCCCTATTGGGCAAAAGGAATACTAACCATGGGGTTGTTGGTATTCACTATTTCGGACACCTTCGCCCTCGACTCTTTGCGTATGTCCCTGAAAGACATGATCGACAAAGCGCTACAGAACAGTAAATATATCGAGCAGTCTTATTTGCAGCTCAAAGAAAGTGAGGTGGCAGTACAGCAGCAACGCATGGAATTGCTGCCCAAGATTTCCGCCAGAGCTTCTGCTAGTTATGCAAGTAATATGCCTGTGTATGACCAGGGGCTTTTAAATAAACCCGCTCAGCATGATATTATTCATTACTTGTACGATAGCGGCCTGGATTTTTATCTGAACCTTTACAATGGGCATCGGGACCTGATGAAAATTGAGTCCAAAAAATTGGAAAATGAGCTGGCTAGAATCGATTGGAAGAACGCCGCAGCGCAGACGAAATTGGAGGTTTGCAATCTTTTTTTGGATTTGGAACTGTCGTATAGTAACCGATCTTTAATCGAGCAGGATATTGCTGATCAACGGGTACAGCTCAAGGAGATTGAGCATCTGTATAAGGCGGGCGTGGTATTACACAGTGACGTCTTGCGTATTTCGTTGGAGCTTTCGAAGCGGGAATTGTTGCTCGTGCAGATCGGTCATGATATTCAGGCTGCAAATCAGAAGCTGCAGCTTATTGGCGGTATTAAAGCGGAGATTGTGCCTCTGCCCGAGCAGTTTCAAGTGGAAAGCCCCAGCTATGAAGCGCTTGTTGCCGAAGCGCGAAGCCATGCTTTTTCCCTCCTAAAATCCGAACAGGAAGTTGTTTTGAAGAAATTGTCGGTCAAACAGGCACGATCAAATTATCTTCCTGAGTTGGGGTTGACCAGTACATTCACCTTTGCCAATCCACAGGTCTTCTTGTATCCCTATAATCCCAGCTGGTATAATCTGAGTATCACAGGACTCAAATTAAACATACCAATCTCGGCAATTTATCTCAATAAAAACGTGGTGCGCGGAGCACAGATTGCATTGGATCGACAAGAGGTAAAACACCATCATGAGAAGGAGATTCTGGAAAATCAGCTGTTACAGGCCCTGTTGGATTATCAATTGGCTATTAAGCAGCAGGACGTCTGTCAAAACAATAAGGCGTTGGCGCAAGAAAATGCACGGATTATAAAAAACAGGTATTTTAAATCATCGGCTTTGATTACGGATTTATTGGATGCTGATATGCAATACCTAAAAACACTTTTTGATCTTGAAACCGCACATATTGCGATACAGAAACACTATTATTTTATTGAATTTTTGAAGGGTACTATCTAATGAAACCTAAATCACGTAGAACAGTTGTGGAGGCACAACTCACTCGAATCACCAACTGGTTGGCCGGAATTGTCTTGTTGGCCTTGTTGTTATGGGGCGCTCAAGCATTATGGATGCGACTGCGGTATACCTACACAAATGATGCACAGGTAACGCAATATATCAATCCCATTGTTTCTCGGGTAGGAGGATATGTGGTTTCTGTGCATTATCAGGATCATCAATTGATTAAACGGGGTGATACCTTGTTGCTTATAGATAATAAGGAATATAAATATGAGGCTGATCAGGTAGCAGCATCCGTCAATAAGGAAGCTGCAGAGATCAATGTTCTTCATAGTCAAAAGGAAATTCTCCAGGCGGAACATGAATCTTTACGAACATCAATTGCTGCCGGGGAGGCTCGGGTAACCAAGCAACAGTTGGAATATGATCGATATAATTATTTGTTTCAGGAAAAGTCTGCAACGGCACAGCAACTGGAGGATGTAAAAGCGACGTTGGATGTGTATAAGAGTGAGCTGGCTTCGTTAAAGCATAAATTACAGGCTTCACAGAAACGTGTGCATGATGTGGATATGAAAAAAGGTGTGGTTGATGCCGAACGTGTTCGTTTGACGGCAGCTGTCGGCCGCAAGCGGCTTGATGTCGGCTATACCGTTATTCGCGCACCTTACGATGGACAGATTGGCAAACGCACGATTGAAAAAGGTCAAATGATAAGTGCTGGCGAAGTTTTGGGCTTTATCGTCAATAGAGAAACCCCAACCTGGGTAACGGCTAATTTTAAGGAAACACAACTGCGTTATTTGCATCTTGGCAATAGGGTTGAGGTTGTTGCTGATGCGTATCCGGATCAAAAATTTTATGGCAAAATTATTTCCATCTCCCCAGCTACTGGATCGGCATTCTCCCTTTTACCACCGGATAATGCAACGGGCAACTTTGTGAAGATCGTGCAACGGGTACCTGTACGTATTGAGCTGGATAAGCAAAGGGGAGCGCAACAGCTTCTTTCCGGAATGAATGTGAATGTGTCGGTATCAAAAAAGCAGCAATAGTGAAAGGAATTTTTAAAGAATGGGTGCCGGAGTGGTTGATCAAGCTTATCCTGTTTAGCAGTTTGATGCCGAGTATGGTCTTATTTTTCCTGCCAGGTGCAAATACAAATGTCACCGCTGGATTCTACGGTGCCCAACCCAGCGATATCCAGTTTCTGATCATTTTGTTTTATGCTGGTTTTGTTGGATTCTACGTTTTAGAACGACGCTTTTTTTTATATTTCCCCATTAAGCAGTACTATATTATCTTTCATCTGCTACAGCTATTGAATTGCTTTTTGATGTACAGTATCAGGGATATCAGCTGGGTCTATGGGTTGCGCTTTTTCCAAGGAATGTTGTTTGCTTCTGCCGTAAATTTATCGATCTCCATGATATTTTCCAGGTTGAAAAGCGATCGGGCGAAGGAAGTAAGTTATGCTGTTTTTTTCGGCCTATTATTATGCAGCTCTCCTTTTAATACGTTCGTTACGGCTGAATTTATAGATTCATTCAATTTTGATCAGCTCTATCTATACGCCGCATTATCATTTGTACCGGGTTTATTGTTGATTATGCTGTCGATGCGCTCTATACGGCATATACGCCCTTACCCTTTGTTTTCATTAGACTGGGCAAGCTGCATTTTCTATAGTCTTGTGATCGTCAGTTTTGGCTATTTAATGGTGTATGGACAAGAAGTTTATTGGTTTAACGATCAGCATATGCTGATCATATTAGGGGTAGGTCTAGCTTTGCTTATTCTTTTTATTGTTCGGCAAATGGTGCTCAGGCGTGTGTATGTTCATTTGGCGATTTTTAAAAACAGGAACTTTCTCTTGGGCTTATTGATTTTGTACATGATGTATATCGAGCGCTTCTCCCTGACCATCTCAAATCAATATCTCGTACAGGTTATTCAACTTGATCCTATTCATTTGTCCTATATCCAGTGGTTTAATATTGCTGGTATTGTCGCTGGTGTTCTAGGTTCATTGTATTGGATGCTTGGGCAACGCCCCGTAAAATGGATCTGGATTTCGGGCTATTGTTGCTTGCTGCTGTTTCACCAATGGATGTTTTTCTCCTTTGAGGGGCAGGGTAATGATGCGCATTTTTGGATACCCTTAGTTTTACACGGGCTCGGAGTAGGGCTTATTATGGTACCTACCATCTTATTTTGCATTACCAGTGTCAGCCCTCAATTGGGGGCTTCTGCGGCTGCGGTATGTCTTGCTATCCGATACCTGGGCTACACGAGCAGTATCGGTTTGCAGAATTTTTTCAAGTTGTTTGAATATGCTCAGCACCAGCAGGTTTTTAGGGACCAAACGGAAGTGGGCAATCCCTTATTTCGGGAGTACCTGCAGCAGGAATCTGTCAGCATCTTGCAGCATGGACTGCAGTATAAGGAACATACGGCTGCCTTAAAGCTCGTTGCTGAGCGGGTCAAGATCCAATCCTTTGTCAGGTATGCCATGGATTATTATGAGATCATGTCCATGATCAGTATCAGCATACTTTTGCTGATACTGATTTCGCCATCCTTGAGAAGTATGTATAAGAAACTAAGAAAAAACAGAATTTCTCCAGCTTAGATCTCTTGAATATCCCAAATTCCGGCTGTGCGTTGGAGTTCAACCAAAGCGATCGCATAATTGTAACGCGCTTCATAATAGCTAAGCTGCGTTTCATTGTAGGTCCGTTGGGCATTTAAAACTTCCAGTAGGGATGTTTCACCTCTTTTATAGCTGTAAACCTTTCCTTCCAAAATTGCTTTTGCTTCCAGGAGCATGTTACTGTCGAATAGCTGTACTTGTTTTTGAGCGGCCTGGTAGGAGAGGAACGCTTGCGTAACTTCCACCTGAATACGCAAAAGGACTTCCTGATAAGCAGTTTCGTCCTGATCGATCTTAAACTTGGCCGCCTTGAGATCACCCGTTTTCAGGTTCGAGAATTTGAGTGGTATGGACAGGCCTGCATTTATTGCTGTAAATTGCGGTGTTGGTGCAGTTTCGTTTCTCGCTTCCCCATTGTAGGTGAAACCCAACGAAATACCGAGATCGATTACTCTATTTGCTCGAGCCAATTGGAGCAGACGCTGTGAAAGCTGTTTGTTTTGCAGGGCGACTTTTAGATCGCTGCGGTCATTTTGTGCAATCCTGATTAGTTCATTTAAGCGGTATTCCCGGTCTAAATGAACAAAAGGATCTTGGGGCGTCTTTATACCCGTAGCTGTTTGTTCACCCATAAATACAGCCAGGTTTACAGCCGAAGCCTTCCAGGTTGCTTCTGTTGCAAGGAGGGTATTGCCCATATTGGCAGCTTCCAGTTTAGATTGACGGAATTCGATCTCAGGAATGCTTCCCA
Organism: Sphingobacterium sp.; assembly: GCA_031286695.1. Lineage (GTDB taxonomy): Bacteria > Bacteroidota > Bacteroidia > Sphingobacteriales > Sphingobacteriaceae > Sphingobacterium. Next base: position 155,547 of record JAITTY010000006.1, read on the forward strand.
ATTGATAGCGAATACTATCTGATACCACCAACTGCCTGAGTTGCTGATAAGAGTTTTGGTATGTTTTTACCAGTAGCAATTGTTGTTTTGCCATCAGAAATGCAAGCGTAGCGTCGGCGCGTAAATTCCTAAAATAGTCTTCAAGCAATAGACGGGTTGCTTCTGCTTCATCTTTAGCTAGGTTTATTCTAGCTTTTCGTTTAGATCCCAGCTCCAATGTCCATGCAAGTCCGGCATTATAGCCGCGGCCAAGTTGTTTTGTCCGTTCACTGTTATCAAACAAGCCTACGCTAAATTCGGGATCAGGGAATACCTTGGCGCTGATGAGATTGGCCTCTGCGATATTGAGGTTGAATTTTTCAGCTGCATAACCCAGGTTCTGTTGACCAACAGCCGTTATAAATTTTGAATAATCAAGTTTCTGGGCTGTATTTAAACTGTCTCTATCCTGTGCGATCGCAGTAGGAGACAAAGTGAGTATGAAAAGAAAAAACGTCAGGCGTTTCTTTGTTAAAATAGGCTGTTTGTTCATGATAATCTATTTTTCTGGATGGTCAGTTTTTGAAAAAAGCGTGTTCAGAGGTCGTTCATCCATTGTTGGACATGTATTTAATCTGCTGTGTTTTTTGAGGATCTACTTTCTAAAAGATAATAGAGCGGTGGGAGCACAAACAGTGTCAGGATCGTCGAAAATAACAGGCCATAGACAATAACTGTGGCCAAAGGGCGCTGTACATCTGATCCGATTCCTGTAGCCAGTGATGCCGGAAGTAAACCAAGAATGGCTACCGTGGCGGTCATTAAAACCGGGCGAAAGCGACTAAAGGCCCCTTGAGTTACAGCTTTATGTAACGATAGCCCATTTTTACGCAATACATTCATCTGAGAAAGCATTAAAACACCATTTTGTATAGCGACTCCGAATAGGGCGATAAAACCGACTGCTGAGGATACGTTTAGCGTCATGCCACGGACATTGAGGGCAAGCATCCCGCCAAACAGCGCCAATGGTACGATGCCCATTAATAGACCGGCTTGCCTAAATGAACCAAATGTGCCATACAATAAGATAAATATAATGGCTAATGTCAATGGGACGATAATGGCAAGACGCGAATAGGCACGTTGCTGATTTTCAAATTGACCGCCCCATTTTAACGTAATTTTATGTTGGTCATACGGTATGTTTTTGGTAATGGCCTGCTGTGCTTCAGTGAGGAATGTCCCTAGATCGCGACCGCGAACATTTAAGCGGACGGTCAACTGTCGGTTGTTACGTTCGCGTGAAATCATACTTTCTCCGGTATTGAGTTTAATAGTGGCCACCTGGGCTAGTGGAATACGGTTTCCGTTTTCGGGATACAGCATTAAATTGCCGATTTTTTCGGGCGAACTTCTGTTTTCCTCCTGATATTGACAGGTTATATCATACACTTTGATTCCTTGATAAACCTGTGCAACGGCTTTTCCCCCGATGGCGATCTGGATCAGGTCAGTCACATCAGCGATGTTCAGTCCGTATTGTGCTATTTTATCGCGATCGGCGATAATTTGTAATTGGGGCAGTGGTGGCTCCTGATCAATGGCCAGATCGACAGCTCCCTTCACTTGTTGGAGTGTTGTGATCAGTTCTTCGGCGACCCGTCGGGTTTCTTTTAAATCATCGCCGAATATTTTGACAACGAGCTCACTATGGGCGCCAGCGATTTTATCCATGACACCGTCGATCATGGGTTGGGAAAAAGCAACATTGAAGCCCGGCATTTTCGCATATTCTGCAGCAAGCTCATTGATCAGGTCTTCTTTGGTTTTTCCCCATTTCCATGTTTTGTAAGGTTTTAATCCCACACTAACTTCGAAATGGGAGGGTGTCCAGGCGTCGGTACCATCGTCGTTACGCCCCGCCTGAACCATGACATAGGAGATCTCATCGTGTTTAAGTGTACGGGCACGTAGGGTATCACTCATTTCTTTTGACTTTTCTACCGTGATGCCTGGGGGAAGCGACACTTGAAGCCAGATCGAACCTTCATCCAACGACGGAAGAAAGTCCTTGCCAACGGAGGCCGTGAGCAAACCTGTGGCAAGCAATACGATTGCCAATGGAATGAAAACTTGTTTGGGAGCCTGCATAATCTTTTCTATCGCCGACTGATAAGCCGCAGTCAATTTTGCCAACCATTTGTTGTGAAAGATTTTTTGGGGTTTGCGATAGATCAAATAGGCCAACCCGGGAATAAGCACAAGAGCGACAGCCAAGGCGCCGAAAAGAGCATAACCTACGGTATAGGCCATCGGTGTAAAAAGTTTTTTCTCGACGCGCTCAAATGCGAACAGGGGAAGATAGGCTGTAATAATGATCAGTGTCGCAAAGAATATGGGTTTGGCGACTTCAGAAATTTTCTGCGCAATAGTTTTTTCCTGCAGCAGACTTTCTGGTTCATCTTCCCTTTTTTTAAGAATGGTTTCGAGTATAACGATGGCTCCGTCTACAATAATCCCAAAATCAATTGCCCCTAAGGAAAGCAAGTTGGCGGGGATATGGGTGAAGTGCATGAGTATAAATGCAATCAACAAGGACAATGGAATTGTTATGGCCACCAGGAGTGCGCCACGCCAACTGCCCAGAAAAATGATGAGGACAAAAATAACCAGAATCATCCCCTCCAAAAGGGTTTTGGAAACGGTATGTAGCGTATTGTCGACCAAACTGGTTCTATCGAGCACGACATGTATTTTTACACCTTCCGGAAGAATCTTTTCGTTTAGTTCGTCGACCGTTGCGTTTACCCCAGCCAAGACAGCGGAGGGATTTTCATTTTTCAATAGGAGTACAATACCTTCGATGTTGTCTGAATAATTGGCACCGCGTTTATCCGAATATCCTAAAGCCCCTTTACGTGCTAAATTACCAAGTTTGATCTGCCCGAGGTCACGCATATATATGCGGTTTCCGTTGGTGGATTTTACGACGATGTTGCCCAAATCATCCAATGTCTTGACCAGACCGATGCCACGGATGACGTACGACTGATCACCCCGGTTCATCACACTGCCGCCGGCATTGGCATTATTGCTTTCTATTTTCGAGACCACCTCTGCGAGTGAGATCTCGTATTGATCAAGCTTTTTAGGATCCAGCTCCACCTGAAACTGGGTCGTTATTCCCCCAAAATTGGTGACATCAGCAACGCCCGAAACCTGTTTGATTTTGGGAATAATAACAAAGTTTTGCAGATCAGTCAATTGCCGTAGATCGTGGGTTTTACTTTCAAGAATATAGCGGAAGATCTCACCTGTTGGTGAAGTCAGCGGATCTAATCCCGGACTGGCACCATATGGAAGGGATAAATCAGCTAGACGCTCCTGTATACGGGCTCTCGCCCAATAATCTTCAACACCATCTTTGAAGACAATGGTGACCATGGATAGACCAAAAGTCGTTTTACTGCGCATCACTTCCATCCCGGGCAAACCATTGATGGCCTGTTCGATCGGGATGGTGATCTGCTGTTCCATTTCTTCGGCAGCAAGTCCCGGCACCTGGGTTACGACCTGTGACGATACATCAGCGATATCAGGGTATGCCTCAACCGAAAGTTGCCGCCAGGCATAGTAGCCGAAAAAGCCAATTAATAGAAAGGATGCTGCGATGATCCATCTTTTTGCGATGATATGGACAATAAATTGTTTCATATTCAAATTTTTATTGATCAGTGTTTATTTTAAATTGAATGCCTGTAGCCGGTGCGTACGATTTGTTTATTCACCGATTTAATTTACCCCCATGAGGTAAAAAGCTCCTTCGCTGATAATTTCTTCCTGTGGGGTCAGACCTGTTAAAATCTGGATATGATCTCCTTCTGTTACACCCGTGGTTACAAAGCGTTTGACGAAGGTATTGGCCGCTATTTTTGTCCATACAAAACTCTTGTCGTTAAATTGAAGTACAGCTTTTGCGGGAATGAACAGCGTCGAAATGAGCTGCTGTTCAAATTCGGCACTCACATACATCCCCGGTTTTAATGTACGGTCGCCATTTTCGCATGCGATGAGGACTTCAATATTCCGGCTCGCCTCATCGACAAACTGGTTGACATGAATAATTTCCCCTTGTATTTTTTTATCGGGCAAAGCATCCAGACGGACTTCAACACGGCCAAGTTGATTGATGGCAGGTAAGTCTTTTTCCTTGATGTAGGCCGATACCCATACTTTTGATAGTTCGGCAATACGGAGTAATGCCGGAGCATCTTCTTTTGTGTACTGGCCAAGGACAATTGAACTACTTAAAATCTCTCCTTGTATGGGGGAACGGACAAGAAGAGGTTGACCAAGAACAATATTTGTCAGGTTATTATCGAATATTTTTAGAGCTGCAGTGGCATTGCCGAGCGCTGATTTACTCGTTACAAAATTGGTTTCAGCCTCTTCAAGATCTTTTTTTGTTCCAACACCGTGCTCAATCAGATCTTTTTCGCGTTTTAATTTGTTTTCCGCAAGTAAAGTCGCTTGTTTAGCGTCAAGATAGGCCCTTTGTGCCTCAAAATAGTCCGATGAACTAATTGAAAATAAAGGCGTATTAACGATTACTTTTTGACCAAGTTTGGTGTGGGATTTGACAATTCGTCCAGCAAAAGGTACCGGAATCTCCACATAGCTGCCGGGAATCATTTTCACCATTGCAGCGGTATTTAGTTTCAGTGAATGCTGTGCATTGGCTGTCGTCACAAATTTTAACTTCCTCAACAGAGGCGCATTTTGATCGACGGTCAGGGTATCTCCATGCGCGCTGATCCCTGGCGATAGGCCAGTGGGGGCATCAGAATGACGGTTGCAAGCCTGCATCAACAGCAGGATGAGGATCCAGCTCATATAACCTAGGGGCTGGATCGAATAGTTAATTATACGGTTAATCATACCGCAAAACTATCCAGCAGCTGCTGATAAGCAGGTTAGAAGTCCTTTAGAAAAAAATTAGAATTTTATTAGAATGTGGAAAGGTGGGGGAGATCAATGCTAAAAACACTACCGACGCCTTTTGTCGACCTGACACTGATCTCGCCGTGGTGGAGAAGGACAATTTTTCGGGTAAGTGAAAGGCCAATACCATTTCCTTCGCTATAGTCTTTGTTGCTTCCACGATAAAAAGGCGTAAATATTTGGGGAAGATCGACCGGGTCAATGCCTATTCCGTCATCTTTAAATTCGAGGTGAACCTGGTTTTCGTCTGATCTGATAGCAATGAGACATTTTTGATTTGAGGAAAACTTGCAGGCATTTTCAATTAAGTTGACAAAGGCAACCTGAAGTAAATATTCATTGGCATGTACAGAAATGAGATTTTCATCTTCAATCGTTGGATCCACAAAAATGTCAAGCTTATAACCCGGATTTGCCTGAAGAACCTGTTGGCATGCATCAATGAGTATTTCGTCTATACGTAAGGCTTTGAAGGCAATTTCGGAACTGTCGTAGCTTGCTTTTGCAAAATCAAGTAAGCTATTAAATAGCTTCTTGAGCTTCTGTGCGTCATTTAACGTATTGTCGATGACTGTTTTATATTCAAGTATGCTGCGGTCTTTATTGGCAGAGATTTCAAGTTCTGCAATCATTGCAGCCAAGGGTGTGCGCAGCTCGTGGGAGATATTGGATACAAAATGTTTTTGGGCATCAAAAGAGTTTTCCAACCGGTCAAGCATCGCATTGAATGTACTCGCCAGTTCGGAAAGTTCATCTTTATTTCCGTTGCTAGCGAGCCTGGAATCTAAACTGGTTGCAGAAATGCTTTTTACGCGCTTTGTCATTTCCAAGATAGGTTGAAAGACCTTTTTCGAAAAGAATATTCCTGCTGCATAGATCAGAAATATAGACAAAATGAAAACCAGGAGAATGGTTGATAGCAGGCTATTGAGTTTATTGTAGCCATATTGATCATAGGCAGCAGCCGTGATGAGGTAACTTTTGTTTTTATAAGGGAAAGTTATCCCAATGACTTGCCATTTATCCTGATAGAATCGTATTTCTTTATTTTTTAGAATATCCCGCAGCATGTCCGGTGTCTCTTTGACAAAGTCGATATCGACGGCATCATGATACAAGAGTTCAAAACGGGTGTCGTAAATGGCAACTTCTACTTCATTGAGAATTTTCCGATTATTATGATAAATATCTTCTAAGGTCTTTTTGTCTACTTTTGCGTTCAAAAAAAGGTTTGCTTTGGTGTAAGCTTCTTTTTTTAATAGGGCATAAAATTCTTTTTCCCGATTCTCCACCGCTGAAAAATATACTGTACAGGCAAATACCAGCAATATTGTCGCTGTAATCAGTGTGAATAATATGGAGATCCGGGTCCTGATACGCATTAGTCCTGTTTTAGAATAAAGCCCATTCCCGATTTTGTATGGATATATTTCGTTGCAAAATCCTTGTCGATTTTTTTGCGCAGATAATTGATGTAAACATCAATGAAGTTGGTCCCGGTATCAAAATGCGTTTCCCACACTTTTTCAGCAATTTCCATTCTGGAAAGGACACGCTCGGGATTTTGCAATAAATAATGGAGTAACTTGAACTCTTTGGGGGTCAAATGGATTTCGACAGTACTCCTTTTGACGCTTTTGGTATGGAGATTCATCTCCAGGTCTCCATAACGCAATAGTGTTCCCGTGAGTGTATCTTGTTTTTGATATCTTTTGAGCAGGACCCGTATTCGTGCAAGCAGTTCGCGCATTTCAAAAGGCTTAACGAGGTAATCGTCCGCTCCGGCATCAAACCCTTCAATTTTATCGTCGGTCGTGCCCAAGGCTGTTAACATAATAATCGGAACATCGGGTTTGAAATGACGAATTTCTTTGCAGAGATCCAATCCATCCATCTTAGGGAGTACGATGTCGGTTATGATAAGATCAAAGTCGTGTTGTAAGGCCATTTTCTTTCCAGATATGCCATCGTAGGCAATAGCTGTTTGAAATTCATTTTCATCAAGTCCGCGTTTGATCAATCCTGCGACACGTACGTCATCTTCGACTAGGAGAATCTTCATATAAAGAAAAACGTTAAAAACTTCGATGAATCGAAGTTTATCTATGATACCAAATCATGGGCTATCCATGCATTGTCCCTACAAATGTATCAAACTAAGCTAAATTTACACGGATATGCAAATAAAACTTTCTGGATTTCATCAAGCAGCACATACGGATAAGCTGAAAACCAAACTGATTGCGCAAGTGCTTGCTTGGTAATGGAAGGCTATTCGAGACGAAAAATGGTTTTGATAATTTCTGCATGCATAGGTTTCGAAAAAAATGGGCGGGTTAAAATTGCTTGGCGTAACTTAAACCAAAGTGCTTATTCTGGTAGAATGGCATAACCGTGGCTGAGGTTGTTTTATCATCTTTAAATAATAAATGATTGATTTTGGGATGCACCCAATAGGCCAGTTCCGTTGCCAGAATACCAAATCCAGCTCCCGCAACCACATCTCCGACCCAATGTTTGTTGTTGATTGCACGATAGGTTCCCGTAAAAATCGCAAAGGGATAGCCCGAAATGCTCAACCAGAAGTTACTGTCCCGGTATTCATGAAACATAAATTGTGCAGAAGAGAAGGCTGTAGCGGTATGCCCTGAAGGAAAAGAAAGATTATTGGAACTATCAGGCCGGATTTCTTTGACGATATGTTTCAACGGAAGAACCATTGCTCCTGAGATCAGCTGTGATGTTAAATAAATGACCGTTCTGTCCTTAAAATTGTGCTTACCCTGTACCCCCAAAGCATTTAGTCCATATACCATAGCTGCAGGGACATATTGACTGTAATTGTCAAGGTTGCTGTGCTTTAACTGATGCTCGCTGATCTCGTCTTTGGTCGATAAATTGAGATTTTTTAAACCGTTGATGCTTAAACTCGCAACCCCGAAGCCAATAAATGCTGTGGGTACGATAAAGCTGGTTAAATGTGGTCTGTAAGGCGTTTCATCAATTCCTGTTTGGAAGAAACGGTTGAATTTCGTTGTCTTGCTCGGGCGATCGATTACTGGAGACAGCTCTGTACTGTCTGTTGACAGCAAAAGGCCGCTGGCCGCTATGCCTTCGGTTGGCCTGGTATCGGTCAAGTTTGTATAAAATGCACTATTATTTCGCTCAGGTTGAGCGATGTTTGTCGGCACTTCCTTTGCGATTGTAGTCTGACTTTTGGCAATGCTGACATTCAAAAGAAATAATACACTTATCAGTAGCTGAAATGCAAATAAGTGTGCTGTCTGGTTTTGCTTCATGTGGATCATGAAACAAAACTGTCATCCAAATTAGAATACTTTTGGAATTTTAAAAATGAACGGAAAAAATATGTTGATTATTTTCAAATTGATAATCAACAGTCCAGCCCTGATACCGGGCGATTTCGGTAATAATTGCCAGCCCTAAACCGCTCCCTTGGCTATTTTTTGAGAGCTTGGAGAATCTTTTGAATAAAAGTACTTTATCTAGTGACGTTGAGCCGGAGTTATGTACCGCCAAAGATGTTTGATTCAGATGTACGGCTATTGTATCGCCGACATTACTGTAACGTATGGCATTCAGAAGTAAGTTGTTGATCAGAATCTCGGTCAGACTACTGTTTCCCGTGAGCAGCACTGCAGGCTGGATCTCCTGCTGCAGGAGCAACTGTTTTTGCTCAAAATGTTCTTGCATGACTTCAATGCATTGTGAAACCAGCGCGTCCATATTGATCCTTTCCGAATGATCGAATTGACTATTATCTATTTTCGCAAGGAGCAGCAGGTTGCGGTTTATTCGTGTACTCCGTGATAGCGCTTTATGCATATCCTCAATAAGCTGGTACTGTTCATCGCTTAGATCCGGATCTTGCAATAAGATATCCAGTTTATTTTTGAGTATTGCCAATGGTGTCTGTAACTCATGTGAAGCATTTTCCGTGAATTCCTTTTGTGAACGATATACGGCCACGTTTTTTTCAAGAAGCTTGGATAAAGATTGATTAAGTTCGTGGAACTCTATCGTATCCGTTTGCTGAAAATTGATCTGCTGCTGACTATTGAGATTAAAAGCCTTTAACTTTTCAACAGTATCCCGAAACGGTTTCCAGAGCCTAAAGGAAATTTTTCTGGAAAGAATGAGCAAACCGATGACTAGAATAGCAAAGAAAAACAAAGTCGTTGCGGCGATTGCCGCGATAGTCTCTACAGATTCTTCGATATTGGTCTGCACGGTAAAACGATAAGGAGCCCCATTTATCTGAATAACGGAAGACAGGCATCTAAATCGGTCAATAGTCTTTGGTTCGACAAAACGCTGTGGTTTCTCGATGGTATATACACTATCTTGCAATAAATCTCCCGGCTTTACTTTATGTATATTCGTTTCAGGCTGTATGCTATTCCACAAAGCGATGCTAGCCTGAAGGCTGTCTTCGGAAAGCTGTAATCTGTTCAGCTCGTAGGTTGTTTTTTTGACAATAATCTCGTTATGTTCGTCAAGTTCACTTTTCCATATCCCATCAATTACGAAATAATAGACAGGAACACTGACACCGAGTACGATCAATACATAGAGTAGAAATGGGGTAGTTATTTTGCTCAGTAAGGGTTTCATCTTATCTTTTTAATTTTCCCATTTGTAACCGGTACCATATACCGTCTTGATATAGGGATTACTTCCTGCGTCCTGTAGCTTCTTTTTTAAATTTTTGACATGTGCATAGACAAAGTCATGGTTGTCGAGCATATCTGCGATATCACCTGACAAGTGCTCCGCTAAGGTGCTTTTGGAAATTACTTTATTTTTGTTGCCGATAAAAAACATCAGCAGGTCAAATTCCTTTTTCGTCAATACGACAGGCAGATCGTTGACGATGACAGTTTTTGCGAGTAGATCAATCTGTATTTCATTCTGTACCACAATATTTGAACTATTGAATTGTTTTCGACGGATCAAGGAATAGATCCGTGCAGTGAGTTCAGATAAGTGGAAAGGCTTGGTCAAATAATCGTCGGCACCTAGCTGTAATCCCTGTATTTTGTCATCCAGCGCATTTTTTGCTGAAATGATGATGACACCGTCCTGCTTTCGCTGAATTTTTAGTTCTTCGAGTAGTTTTAGACCATTTCCATCTGGAAGACCAATGTCCAATAAGATACAGTCATACTGGTACAACTGAATTTTGTCCAGAGCATCCTGCAAAGTTGGCGCAAATTCGCATAAATAGTGTTGTTCACTAAGGTATGTAGCGATGCTTTTGGCCAGCTCCAATTCGTCTTCTATGATCAAAATCTTCATGTGGTAAAGATAGAATTTCAATTTAGTAGAAATTTAGAATTTATTTCGCAATGATCTATCAATTTTGTTCATTTTTATTTCTTGTCATACGACAAGTGTAATCTGTTTTAAAACTTGTAATTTTATTGTAAATCAGTTGTTTAAAATTGTAAATCAAAAAGAAATGGATACACCGAAATCATTAAAATTAGAAATTATCATTCCTGCTTATCGCATGCACAGTCAAATTTTTCTGAATGCGTTGGATGGCGTTTCGGAAGAAGATGCATTAAAACGAATTGATGGACAGACCAACCATATCGTATGGATGGCAGGTAATTTTGTCAATGTGCGTTATGCAATGGCACATGTTCTTGGGCTTCAGGAAAATGATCCTTATCATGAGCTATTTTTTATGGGAAAGACGCTCGATGAAAGTTATCACTATCCCAGTGTGCAGGAATTAAAAGAAAATTTTAAATCGATATCTCCGAAAGTCTATGCTGCTTTGCTGCAAGTGGATGATACGCAGCTGGCTGAGATATTTAAGATTAATATGAATATCCCTTTTATTGAGGAAAATAAAATGAATTTTATTGGAATGTGTATCGGACGGGAGGATTATCTTGCCGGTCAGATCGCATTGATGCGAAGATTGCTGAATTATCCGGGTATGAAATATGATATTGATGAAAAAATCCAGTATTAAAAAATTAAAACTCAAGATCGATTTTGGTGGAAAGCCTCGATCTTGAGTTTTTTTAAGTATGAACCAGGTCGCATGATCTGTCTATGCTGAAAAGTCAATACGTTGGTTATACCTAGAAATAAGGTTTACTCGCTACCTTTTATCGTCAATATAACACCTGAATATTTCTCGTGGTCTTTGCCGATATAAAGAAGATCAACTCTTTTTGTACCAGCTTCCTGCAGCTGCTTTTTCAATAGATTTAAATCCATTTTTTCTGTTTTTTCCTGCCATTCATCGGTCGATTGGGGCCTGAACGAAGCGATGTTCTTCATGTCAAAAAGTGCCGAATTTGTGTCGAGCTGCTTTGAACGATGTATAAAAACAGTGTCGCTCACGATTTTATCTATTTTTATCCAACCTGCAGGAAGTCCATTTATACTGTTACCATCCTGATCGGTAAAAAAAGTAGCGCCATAAAGTTGACCTGCCTTTAGTTGTTTCAAATTATCAATCATCTGACCGGCTTCTTTTTCCCGTTGTTGATTTCCCAATTTATTCTTTACCCCATAAATGACTGCCCAGATAAGGATTGCCGCAGTGACAATAAGAAATCCTTTCCATAACTGGAAATAGGGGATGCTATACTGACTTTTGAACGCTTTGATCTCTGCTTTTAATTCATCTGAATAATTCCGTGCGTGAATCAATTTACCCTGTTCGTCATAGAGCCTGGAAAGTTTGACAAATCCACCGCCAAAAGGTAGACCTATAAACCGACGGGCTGGCGTAATAATCTGTAAGGTGAAATTTCTTGGGGCGTTTTCTTTTTTTAAGGTTGCTGTTACCGTTTTTTCTGCTAATACAAAGTCGTAGATACTGAAAATAAAAAACATAGTCTGTCGTGATTTTTAATGAAGAACTGAGGGAAGGATTCCGGATCAGTTCGACTTCATGAGAAATGAATTATGAAAGCAAAATTAAAAGAAATAAATAAAAATCAATAAAAAGACCTAGGCATTGCAAGAAAATTTCGATTTTTGAAGGGTGCATTTTTGAAAAGCAATAAGATCAAATTGATTTAATACGCTGTGCCTTTCAGGAGGCTGACAATATAAACCGAAATGTGCGGTATAAAATATGATAAACCTAAAACTGAGTTTTATTTTGATCTGTGTAACAAGTGTTGTTATGGGGCAAAAAATTGATAAATCAAAATTGGATAGTACGATTGCGGACTTTTACAAGGACCCAGCAGCTCCGGGGATTAGCTGTGCAGTTAGTCAGAACGGCCGTCTTATTTATCGTTATGCAATTGGACGTGCAGATTTGAAGGAAAAACGTGTAATCACATCCAGTTCACATTTTCGCCTGGCATCGGTAAGCAAACAGGTGACTGCACAAGCGATATATACCTTAGTGATTCAAAAGCGTTTAAAACTAGATGACCCATTGTCCCTTTTTTTTGAAGATTTGCCAGTCGCGCTGAAAGGTATTACTGTTGCGCAGCTTCTGCAACATACATCCGGAATCTGGGACTATGAAGAGCTGATACCGAAAGAGAGGAAAGATCAGGTATCGGATAAGGATGTGCTGAAGTATATCAGACAGACCGATCGTTTATATTTCCCTTCGGGAAGTCAATTTCGTTATAGCAATACAGGATATTGTCTTTTATCGCTGATTGTCGAGCATGTTGCAAAAAAATCCTTTGCTTCATTTGTCAAAAGTCAATTGTTTGAACCCATAGGCATTAGCAAGGGATTGGTATATGAACAGGGCAAGACGGTTGATGAAAGAGTCTACGGTTATCATCCGAAGGAAGGTTCCTACCTGTTTGCGGATCAGAGTGTGACAAGTGCGACACAGGGTGATGGCGGTGTTTATCTATCTGCGGATGAATATCATACATGGGCCAATTTTTTGGTAAAAGATCGGTTAATACAGCCGGGACTGGAGCAATTGTTAGATCAAATGGCCTACCCGGTAAAGGATGGAATAGCGTATCATTTCGGATGGTTTATTCAAAAAAATGCAGGTCATAAAATCTTGTTTCATTCAGGTGAATCTACTGGGTTTCATCATATCGTATATATCGATGTACAGAAAGACCTTGTGGTTTCACTTTTTAGCAATCGTGATGATTTTATGATCGGTGAAGCTTTTGATGCCATCCTTAAAACAATGGGTATCAGCAAACCGGTGTTAAAGGCCCCATCTATGTCAACTTTTGCATGGTTGAACGGTGTTTATGCCAACGAGTGAAAGCGGGAAGTTAATTGAAATAAGAATAAATCGTCACAGCTTTACCTGCGATGATTTATTCTTTATGAAGAGACCTACTTTAAAAAGTCGGGCGATTGATAGGCCGGATTGGGATAGGTATAGAACCCTTCCCCAGTAGCGACGCCCAATTTGTTTTTGTCTATAAAATGCTCCTTGAGATAGGCCACTGTTTTGATCTTTAAGGGGTCATTGGTCGCATCGGCGCTCATTTTGTTGATATTATAAGCTGTTGTGATGCCAACGATATCGAGTATGCCGAAGGGGCCTGTTGGTGCCCCTGTGGCAACCATCCAGGTTTTGTCGATCGTTTGGGCATCTGCGACTTCGTTGACCAAAAGATCCGTTGCTGCCGAAAGTAATGGGACAAGTAAGGAGTTTACAATATAGCCAGGCTGCTCCTTATGCAGTGGGAGAGCAACCATGCCTATGGATTTTGCAAAGTTTACAACCTGCTCAAATACCGTTTTATCTGTACCCGGATGGCCCATAATCTCTGCTGTATTGTGCTTCCAGATTTCATTGGCAAAATGTAGCGCCAAGAACTTCTCTGGACGGCCGGTTTCTTGGGCAAATTGACTTGGCAGCAAGGTTGAGGAGTTTGTGGCAAAAATGGTTTTCTCCGGAGCGACTTTCGCTAACTCCTGATAGAAACCAATTTTAATGGCTGGGTTTTCGGGAACGGCTTCGATAAGAAGATCTGCTTTTGCTACCGCCGCGGCCAGATCTGAACTATAACTGAGCCTATCAAAGGTTGAAGCCAGTTGTTCTTTACTCGCATGAAGATCTTTCTCGAATGCCTGCGCCAAAATGTCAAATTTTGCTGCAGCTTTTTTTAGTACATCGTCGTTGATGTCGTATACGGTGACATGATAGCCATGAAATGCTGTTTGGAAAGCGATTTGATAACCTAAAACCCCACTACCAGCTATCGTTATATTTTTAAAGCCCATGATGTTATTGTTTTTTCAATTCGTAAAAATCTGCGCCACGGAACCATGGCGCAGGTTGTGATCCTTATCCTTTAATGCCTTTTAACCAATCTTTGAATTTGGTGATCTGCTCTGTCAGGAAAGATTCATGCTCTTCTTGTTCCTCAGAACCGATAGGCAGGATATGTTCAAAATAAGTGCCTTTCAGAATTTTACGCAATAAGCCTTCGCCCACAAATGGTTTGTCATCATTTAATGTTTTGGCCGCTTTCAAAAGATGGCGGATGTCATATTGTAGGGGATTGATATCCGGAACTTGCTTGTTTAAGTTCAGCAGTTCGTATACCGCAATACGTGCGGTACGTACCGAGCTTTCCATGGTAAAGACAACGTCATTGTTGGTTTCGACAAACTGACCGATCAAGCCCAGGTTTTTACATCCTTCAGGTACGACTCTCGGACGATCACCTTTTGCTCTTGGCATAAACATCGAGGTGATGTAAGGCATGAATGTCGTACGTACAATCGTATTTTTGATGACATCGTCCAGTTGATCAATAATGCCCAAATGGTGACATAGTTCGGCTAAAATTTCATCTCCGGTACATTGTGGCATTGGCTTTTTGATGTAATTTCCTTCTTTATCCATAAATAAGGCATATACCCACAACACAAGAACATCATCCGGTTGGCCAGGGAAGTGTGGCTGTCTATTACAGGTGAAACTCATCAACCAATCGGAATCGGTAATGGTAATAATACCGCCAGTAACAGTTTTGCCGGAATAAGGGTCGTTGACGGAATATTCTTTTAATTTTTCGACTAAAGCCGAAGGTTTACATGTCAGGGTTGCAGACTCCCATGCCGATTTTTCGATGTTACTACAGAACTTTTCGGGTTTACCAAAGATGGTCGATTTAGCAGCAAGATTTTTCCAAAGTTTCCAGCCTGCACTTTGACCGCTGCTGCTATTGTCGATACCGATGATCGGTGCATTTTTGTTGTCTCCGTAGAAGGTATCTTCTGTCATTGATCCAGTTGTTACAATGACGAAGTCGTCTTTTCCGATTGGAATTTTTACTTCTTTGCCATCTTGTTCTGTAATTAGGGCCTCCACAACTTTTCCATCGGTATTGCTTTGGATATCCAGGTCTTTGACCAATACATTGAATCGAATGTTTACACCTTTGCTTTGGAGTACTTTACGCAAAGGGGTCACAAAGGTGTCGTATTGATTGTATTTTGGGAATACGAGTGATGAAAGATCATTCAATCCGTCTATCGCATGTAAAAAGCGGTGCATGTACAATTTCAGCTCAAGTAAACTATGCCAGTTTTCGAAAGCGAACATGGTACGCCAGAAGGTCCAGAAATTGCTGGATAAAAATGACTCGCTGAAGTAGTCTTCGATGGTGAGGTCATCTAAATCTTCTTTATTTTTGAGGAGCAATCGAATGATGGCCAGCTGATCCATTTTGCCCAATCCAAACTTGCTGAAGTCTTTTATCTCACCAAGTTTATGAATAAGCCTTGCTTTGGAGTAGTTGGAGTCGTTGTCATTGATCAAACGGTACTCGTCCAGAACACTGTAGGGGGCAGGCATTTCCAATGCAGGAATGTCCTGAAACATATCCCAAAGATTTTCATAGGTCATATCCATTTCCCTACCACCGCGGATAACATAGCCGTCGGTTGCGTTTCCAGCACCGTCCAATGATCCTCCTTCTACATGGAGCTGTTCAAGGAATGTGATATTTTCAGCCGGGACATGGCCATCGCGGATAAAATAGTAGGCGGCAGACATACCCGCAATACCACTTCCGACGATGTAGATTTTACTGTCTTTATATGATTTAGATGGTATACCTTTGTTCCGTTGATAATTTCCGATTTGATCGGAAAAAGGCATTGATTTTTTTGGTGTATTACGTTGTTGTTCTTTGCTTGAATCGGGTTCATGATTTACATTTCCATATTCAGCAGATGCATTTAATACTTTGTCGAATTTTGAGGTGATTTCTTTCATGATTCTTGTGTTTTATTAATTCTTGAGTAAAGTTACCAATACCACCTTGATCATGTATGCCCTCAAATTCGCTATTGTTCTACCGAATTTCCTCTATCTACATATTTTGTCGTTTTCGGTATTCAGAAGGCGATAAGGTGGAGTATTTTTTGAAAAAACGGCCGAATGCAGAAATGGAATTAAATCCGATTTCATATGAAATCTGAGAGATGGTCTTTTCGGGATTTCCGAGTAGTACATATGCTTCTTTCAGCAGACTCTCATCGATAATTTCATGCGGTGTTTTACCTGATGCTTTCTTAACAATATTAATCAGGTATTTGTTTGAAATAAATAACTGATCGGCGTAATATTGTACCTCTCTGTATTGATTGCTGTGCCGCTGGACCAAATCTGTAAACTTATAGAAAAGGTTGTTGGTTTCTTGGGTGCCGTCTGAAGCGATTTGATCCGCTAAGGCCAGCTCGTCGGCAATCTCCAAAAGTAGATTAAAGATGATGGTTCGAATAATATCTGCCGTAAAGCTTGTCGTCCGTAGCGTAACTTCCTTGAGGTAATCGATTAGTTTCAACAATTTGTCAATTTGCCTGTCTTGGGAATTGAGTAGTGTAAACGTCGAATTCTTAAAAAGTCCCAGTTGGTCGATAAAGAATGGATTGACAATATGTTTGAGCAGGAATGCCTTGTCAAAAAAGAGCAGCTTCATTCTAAAGTCTGAACTGACCTGCGAAAACCGGATAATTGTTGTCGGTGCGGATATGAGAATCTTGTTTTTAGAAATATGGTATTCTTGATTATCGACTTCGATATTGATGTCGCCTGCAGTACAGATGCAAATGGCATAAAAGTCGATGCGAAAAGCATTGCTGGGGTACTCAAAAATTGGATTTCCAGAAGAAATATAATAGGGGCGATGGCAATTTACTCCAAAGAACGATAAGGTATCCTGAAGACTTTCGTGTGCGTTACAGTTTTTCTTTACCTTAAGCTTCATGGATTTTTTGTTTGACTCGGGCATGGGCTGAGAAGATTGTTTCTAATAAACGAATGGGCTTTGCTTATTTGGTTGCAGTTCGTTTGAGGATCAGTTTCTCGGTCGCAATATCGTCTTCGATTCCGACGAAAAAACTCTTGAACCCAAATTTGCTTAACAGCCGTCTCGAAGCTGTGTTATCGGGATCAATAATACCGATGACATCTTTATCTGGATTCAACGCTGTCGCTAATGCGAGCATTGACTCACAAATCTGAGTTCCCAAACCTTTCCCCCAGTGTTCCTGACGGAGCAAATAGCCTATTTCAAATACGGTAGGATCTTTTTTGTAGTTTACGAGCTTACAGTCTCCCAAAAGTTTTTGCGTATTTGCCTCAATTACTTTGAAATAGCCTAAATCAGGATCTTGGTTGAGTTGGAGAATCGACTCAAATTTTCTTTTGGCCTGCTCATCGGATAATCCTTTGCCAGTGATATATTTCATGACGTCATCCTCTTTTACCAAATCATAAAAGGAATCAAAATCTTCAAATAGGTATTTTTTAAATACAAGTGTGTTGTGCATGGCTAATGTGTTTATTTACAAGATAAGGTTGTTTTCTCTTAAATCAAATTATCGGAACCTAAATCATCATCTTTCTGTCTTATTTAACTTTTTCATGATTTTAGTTCTCCAATTTAACTTACATTGTCGTTCTGTACAGCGCAACATAGCATTTTGGGGCCAGCGTATGAAGGTTGCTATGCTGTGCAGATAAAATTTTTTGAGCGAAAGACAATAGTTATGGAAATAAGAGCAGCAGTAGAAGCTGACTATCCGGCGATTTTAAGAATTTGGGAAAATTCGGTTCGGGCGACACATGATTTTTTGAAAGAGGAGGATCTTCAGTTATATAAGAGACTGATCCCAACCGAGTATTTACCACAATTAAAGGTGTATATAATCGATGATAATGGACAGCCTACAGCTTTTTTCGCTGTCTCCGATGATAATCTGGAAATGTTATTTGTGGATTCAGGATACAGGGGAAAAGGTATTGGGACTGTGGCACTACAGCATGTGCTGGATAGGCTCCAAGTGTATAAAGTTGATGTCAATGAGCAAAACCAGCAGGCTGTTGATTTTTATCTGAAAAAAGGATACCAGCTTAGCGGGCGCTCAGCTGTAGATGGTATGGGCAAATCTTATCCGATCTTACATTTACATCACGAGAGCGCTATTAATGGATTGAAATAATTTTAAAATGAAATAACTTATGATACAAGGTTTATACGAAACTCATATTCAGGTGCGTGATTTAGCTAAATCTGTCGCATTTTATACGGAGGTATTGGGATTACGCGTGGCACATCGCGATCCGACACGTCCTATTGTTTTTTTATGGATTGGAACCGGGAAAGACTATATGTTGGGTCTATGGCAGGAAGAAACAAACTTTCAACCGAGACATTTTGCCTTTAGAGCGGATAAAGAGGATATTTTGAACTATGCCGTGGACTATCTGAAAACACGTGACCTGACACCCTATAATTTTTTAAAGGATGGGATCGAAGCACCGATGGTCTTTGCGTGGATGCCGGCATTGGCAATCTATTTTAACGATCCGGATGGCAATCAATTGGAGTTTATCGCACTTTTGGAAGGGGAGGGTAGGCCCGAACTGGGCGTGCTTTCTTATGCCGATTGGATCGATCGTACAACACAATAAGTCGCGAAGAGACGACTTATTGTGTTGATTTCCATTCTTCGGCAAGGATTGCAAAGACCACATCGTCTTCCCATTGACCGTTATGGAAATAGCTTTTTACAAAATGAGCTTCCTTTCGAAGTCCCAAACTTGTTAAAAGCTGCATGGATGCCCTGTTTTCTGGAGCTACCGAGGCCGTGATCCGATGTTTATTATACTGACGGAACAGGGCCTCTATAACTGTTTTCAGCCCTTCTTTGGCATAACCCTGTTGCTGGAATTCTTTTTTTATGGTACAGCCCAATTCCACCTGCAGGTGTTCATTGCCAAAGAAATGTACACCAATATCACCGATTACAGCGTTTGCTATTTTGTCGATCATTATCAGTTGAAACCAGGACTCTGGAAGATTGAACGTGTTTGGGTTTTTTGCTATAAATTCATCGACTTCTGCCAAAGAACTTGGAATCCAGCCTTGGTATTTATTGGTTTCTTTATCCGATCGGTAATCGAATACTGCCCGACTGTCTTCCGGCATGATGGGCCGAATCAATAATCTTTCTGAGTCAATCTTCATGACTTAACGTTTTGAAAATCTGGCAATCGCTTCTTCACGTGTACCTACAAAATTGATTTTTTTTGATTTATTGCTTTCGTAGATAAAATCGTTTAGACTTTTGCTGTTGTATCTGGAGAAATCGCCAACGATGGCAATGTCAAAGCCATACTGCGTATATTTTTGAAGAATTTCACCGGCAAGTTTTGTTTTAAGTTCGAAGAAATCGTCTGTGATGTTCTCTTGATAAATAATTGCTTTGTATGCTTCTTGCGCGCCACAGTCGACCATAATCTGTAGACCATCATCGAGATTATGGATAAAGACGCCTGAACCTTTAACTTCAGCAATGTTTTCGTCACCTAGCTGAATAATAGTGATTTCCATTTTTTTGTTGTGTAGTTTTAAAAATAAATTTGTTTGACCATTTTCCATGATCCATGGCACTTCGTTGGGATATCCTATTGGACATGATCCGAGATAGTGGGTATACAGGTTTTAACCTGCAAATTCTTTCAACATATTAATTGTTGGGCAGAAGAACAGGGAGCCCGTATGCGCCGTACTGAAGTCCAGTATTCTATCGTAATTCCCATCGGGTTCACCAATAAACATTCTTTTCAGCATCAATTGTACGGTACTGAATGTGCTGGCGTAAGCGATAAAGTAGGTTCCCATTTCATTTGTTGCGATTTGCCCAAAAGGCATATTGTCGCGAACAATTTTCAAATCGTCACCGACATTGGCTAGCGCCGAATGTGAATTGGCCGGTTTTTCATCGTCGCCCATCTCAATATCGTTTGCTTTGCTTCTGCCGATGACCTTCTCCTGTTCAGCGACGGGTAAAGAACGCCAGGCGTTCATGTCGTGAATATATTTTTGTACAAATAAATAGCTTCCACCCTTATAGGCTGCATCCTCATCACCAACGATACCAAAGAAAGCACGATCCTCACCAAGAGGATTCTCCGTTCCGTCGACAAAGCCCAAGATACTTCGGCCGTCCCAATATCTGAACCCATGAACTTCCTCTTTGCAGTCGGCAACGGGACTTAATAAGGCTGCTATCTCGGTGGCCATGTCGATGCAATAGCTTTTTTCATAAGCGCGAATATGGAAATGTAAATCTCCGGGCGTCGCAACGGCAATATGTTTTTGTCCGACGATAGGTTCGAAAGGTACCAATTCCTTAGGCAGGGGCTCACTTAGTTCCAGCTTTTTCCAGGCATGGTGGCTAATGCCCAATACCACGCTTGCTTTCACGAGATTTGAACGTACCTGCGCCGAATTATTCAGATTGACAACCAATGCACATAAGCGTTGAAATACTTCTTTTATTGCCACATTTTCGTGGAAGTTCCATACCATAAACACCGTATTATTGCTTGGTGTATCGATGACATTTTGGGCCTGATGATCCATAAGATAAGTTGTTGTATGTGTTGTATAGCCTTGCTAAGCTACAAATAAAATCGGTTGTAAGGATAGACTTTTTGATTACTCGAATGCGGTTTTTTGATAGAGTTTGACGATTTCATCAATGACCAGATCCGGTTCGTCATAAAAGACATGATGCTCCGCATGTTGAGCCAAAAGATAACGTCTATTGGCTTTTTGATCTGCAAATTTTTTAAGGGCAGCAATAAATAAACTGCGATCGGGTTCTTCAAAAGGTGATTTTCCTGAACCAATGACAGTCATAGGAACATTGATTTTTCCTGCAACCTCATGTAAGACAGCCGTTGATGCTTCGTAGTTTAAAACGAGATGATAGAACCCTAAGCTTTCTTTTTTGATGTTATCAAGCTCACTGGCATATTCTCTCTTCAATGATTTGGATCGCTCCATGGTCATGAGATAAGGGGATACAATATCGATCATTACTGTGCCAACAACCTGACTTGGATTGTTTGTTATAAATTTCATCGTATAGTTACCACCGAAGGAATGAGCAACAAAAAAGTACCGATTCGGGTACCCCAATTGCTGCAAGGCAGTTTTAAGATCCTTTACTTCATTTGTCAAGCTAACGTTAACGGTGTCTATTTCACTTTTCCCAAAGCCCGCCCTGTCATAGGTTATTAAAGGTGCGCCCAATTTGCTCGATAGCGGTTCCATTAACTTTCTCCAAACGGAACCATCATTTCCCGCACCGGACTCAAAGACGATAGGAATACCCTTTCCCGCCATTAAAGTAAAATGTAGGCTGTGGTTGCCTACATTGATCATGGTATCCCTGAGCTGTGCTTTTACAGCCAGCCCAAGGCTGGTGAGTAGTAGGAGAATGCAGAAGCGGAGATTATATATGAGCCCGTACATCGTTCATTTTAAGTGTCATGGATGTCGCTTCAGTTTCTATCCATCTTGTATATTCCTCGATAGCCTGTAAGCGAAGTTCGTCCGTAATATAACCTTCGGTGACCATTTGTCGCGATTGGGCGACTTTGTTCCAGATGGCCAGATTGGTATCAAAGTTAGCTTCTCCTTTTTTGTAGGTCTGATCGGCATTGATAACCTGAACCGAATAGAAACCTGTTTCCTGGAGCAATGCAGCGACCTCATCAGCAACGCGATTGTTCATACCTGCATCTGCTCTCCACTTCAGAAAAGTACGGTAAAATGTGAGCATGCTTTCCGGAGGGGCGGGGTTCCATTCGATGGCGGTGTGATTGTAGTCTAAAATAGAAATTTGTCCTCCGGGCTTTAACCAGGATTTAAATAAGCCCAATGCCCGGGGAATATCGCTTAACCATTGCATGGTGCGCGCTGTAATAATCAGATCAAACTGATGCGGCGGCTGGTAGTCGAAGATATTACTGCAGATAAGGCTCAGATTTTTGGTGCTGCCATATAGTTCATTGCCGCTGTCTATAAAAGCAGCCGTGTTATCCAGACCGATTATTGTCCCGTCACCGATATAGCTTGCTACCTCATTCGTGAGAGTTCCGGTACCACAGCCCACATCCAAGATTTCCATGCCGGGAGACAGTAGCGGAATAATCGTTCTATAATCGGAGGATAATGTTCTTCTTTCAAATATTTTATTGGCTTGCTGATCTTTTCTATCAATAAATTTCTCTTTCATTTGATTTGGTTTAGCTGCTTGTAAATATAGCTTTTGCTTTCCGGTTAAAAAAGCTTCTATTCGTTTAACCGTTTTTGTTGCGCTAATCTGACCAACGGTTGAGGACATTCCTTGATTTGTTTATGGTTACTATCAGTCGAATACCATATTCTGCATTAAGAAGGATATAGTAGTCTTTTTACAAGGTATTAACAAGGGGGTAACAGGGGATTTACCCCTGCTAAACCCCTGTTATCCCCCTGTTAACCCCCTGTAATATCCCTGTTATTATGGAAACTGATGTAAAGCAATTTCAAACCTGTATCGGGCGATAAAAGACGACCATTTACTGCTTTATGACGATCATTTACTATTTAAAGAAACAGCGATACTTTGCGGCTAATACTCTAATTAGGAAATTATTTTATGTGGCCGCAATTGACCCGAAAGCGGCTGAATAGTACCCGGAGCCATCTATTATGGCTATAGATTATTCTCGTCTAAGCTGTACCGGATGAAATCATTCCGGTTACAGTTTAAACAAACAATAAGTCCGAATTATTGTTTAAGATATTGGATCTTTTTGTCCTCAAAGGCAAAAAAGCTGTATCATTTATTAAAAAAATCTATACATATGAAGTATCTTGCACAATTTATGTTGATCGTCTTTCTTTTTGTTGCTAACGAAGGTCGATCCTGTACACGCGTTGTTTATAAGGGGCCTAATCAGACCGTTATTACGGCAAGGAGTATGGACTGGAGAGACGATATAGCGGCCAATTTATGGGTGTTTCCGCGTGGCGTAGCAAGAAGCGGGGAGGTCGGTCCACAGTCATTGCAGTGGACTTCACAATATGGCAGTGTTATTTCCAGTGCATGGGACATTGCTACAGTCGATGGTTTAAATGAAAAGGGATTGGTGGCCAATGTACTCTGGCTTGTCGAATCTACTTATCCTAAATTTGATCCTGCAGGACCAAAAAAAGGGCTTGCAATCTCGGCTTGGGCCCAATATGTTTTGGATAATTTTGCGACAGTCAATGAAGCAGTGTCTGCCTTAAAGGATGAGCCATTTGTAGTCGTAAGTGATTATATCCCGGGAACTACCAAATTTACGACGGTGCATTTATCACTTTCAGATGCCACGGGGGATAACGCTATATTTGAATACATCAATGGGAAATTGGTTATTCATCACGATGCGGCCTATACCGTCATGACAAACTCGCCCGTTTTTGACGATCAGCTTGCACTGAACAGGTATTGGCAGGGGATTCCGGGGACCATCATGCTGCCCGGAACAAACCGTGCTGCTGATCGTTTTGTCAGGGCTTCCTATTATATCAATGCAATTCCACAGACAGATGATCTACGGCTTTCTATTGCCAGTGTCTTTAGCGTAATCAGAAATTGTTCGGTTCCATTTGGAATAAGTTCAGAAACCGAACCAAATATTTCTTCTACGCGTTGGCGATCTGTGGCTGATCAAAAGAATAAAGTTTATTATTTTGAGAATGTTCTGGTTCCGGGAACGCTGTGGGTAGACTTGGCTAAATTTGATCTAAAGAAGGGGGCTCCGACGATGAAGCTGGACATGAAGCAGGGGATGGCAATAAATGGCATTTCAAATAACCTGTTTAAGGCTGCCCAACCCTTTAAATTTATGGGCATTTAAATTAGAAAAACAGAATAAATTAGAAAGACCGAACCCAGTTGTAATGGGGTCGGTCTTTCTTTTGTTTAGGATTTAGGAGATGTCCTATTTGACTGATGTTCCGTCTATAATCTCTTCATCCGCTTTGCTGACCAATTTGGTGTCTTGTTTTAAGTCACCAAATATTTCGATCTGCCCATCGATGCTGCGCCCTTTCTGCACAGGGATACGTAGTGTTTTGCCAGCAACGACAGCAATCACAAAACTTCCTTCGCCCGAAGTAAATACCGCCGATTTCGGAACTACAAACGTACTGTCTTGGGAGGTTAAAGGTAATTCAACCTCTGCCACCATGCCGGGCAATAGCTTGTTGTCGGTATTGTTAATGTCAATTTCTACCCGTTCGGATCTTAACCTACTGTCCAGGGCACCCGATTTACGTGCAATCTTGCCGGAAAAGGTTTGCCCTGGCAATGACTTAACCGTAAATTGCAAGGGCTGGTTTTCCGCTAAAAAACCGGAATATTGTTCTGGAACGGCTACCGCTAATCTGAGTTTACGTTGTTGTTGAATGGTTATGATCGGCATCTCCGAGCCACGTCCAGCAGGCCCGACGTAGGCACCTTGATTGACATTTCTAGTAGCGATTACACCGTCGAAGGGTGCTCTGATCTCCAAATAATTCAACAGGTTTTGTACCTCTGCGTAGGCCGATTTAGCGGCTTGGTACTGCGCAAAATCAGCATTCTTTTTCGCTTCGGCCACCTCTAGATCGAGTCTGGCCACCGTTCCCTCGACTTTGCTGGTTTCAAAGAGTCTATCGTAGGTGCTTTTGGTTGCCATATAGACCGCCTCTTGTGATTTCAACCGCGATTTTGCTGCAGCAAGCTGCGAGCTTAATTCTGGAGCTTCCAGCACAGCCAACAATTGGCCGGTATGTACTTTACTTCCGATGTCTACATTCAGACTCTTAACATAGCTGCTGACCTTGGCATAAATCTCCACCTGTTGAAATCCACTTATTTCCCCGGGAATCTGCATTTTATTTGTTAGTTTTTGTTTGGTGGGTGCAAATGTTTCCATCACTGGAGCTGCGGCCTCTGGAGCCTCTTTTTTAGCATTTTCCTCGGCAGCCGAATGGCATCCTGTTAAGGATGCGATCAGACCGGCGATAGATAATATTTTAAACAGATTATTTTTCATATTTTAAAGATTATACTGCTTTTACGATAAAGGTTTTAATGCGGCAATATAGTGTTTACTTTCTTTGTCTTCAGGATCTAATGATATCGATTGTGTACTGCTTTTTTCTTGCGCCCAAGCAAATATAAGGGGTAGAATGACCAATACAGCGAATGTCGAAAATAGTAAACCTCCGATTACGGCCCGGCCCAGCGGCGAAACTTGTTCTCCCCCTTCACCATGGCCAATGGCCATAGGGAGCATCCCTACAATCATGGCTAAACTGGTCATGATAATTGGCCGAAGTCTTAAGGATGCTGCCTCACGGGCTGCAGCCAGAGCGTCCCCATTATGCCGGCGGATATGTTCGGCATTGGTGATGAGCAAAACGGCATTCGCGATGGAAACACCCACCGACATGATAATCCCCATGTAGGACTGTAAGTTGAGGGTTGATCCGGTCAACAGCAATAGAAGCAATGAGCCCAGTACAACCGCAGGAACTGTGGTAAGCACAACCATAGAAACTTTGAACGATTGGAAATTGGCTGATAGCATCAAAAATATGACGATGATAGCTACGGCAAGGCCCGATTCGAGGCTGCTCATGGTCTCTGACAATACTTTTCCAAGCCCTATTTGCTCCATTGACAAGCCGCGAGGAAGTTCACCAAGTGCTTTGATACTACGCTGTACATCCTTAGAAGCCGTTTTTAAATCTGTATGATCAATGTTTGCTGTAACTGACACATAGGGCATTGCACCTAAATTGTCGTTTTCACCATAGGTGAAGGACGGTGTGATCGTTGCGACGTCACTCAGAATTGGCCGCGCTGAATTTTTCAATAAAGGTATTTCACCGATTTCTTTCTCATCTTTCATTTTATCGATGGGAACCTGAACTTGGACGTTATAGGAAAGACCTGCTTTTTCATCGATCCAGGTATTTTTTTCAGTATAACGCGAAGAAGAAGTGGAAGCGATAAGCGATCGTGTTACTTCGCTTAGGTCGATACCCAATTGTGCGGCCCTGACGCGGTCTATCTTAATATCGTAGGAAGGATATTTAATGGACTGGGCCAGTTGAACATCCCTAAAGTAAGGGATTGTTTTTAACTCTTCAATCAATTTACCAGCGTACTTCTCGTTGTTCTTTTTGTTTTTTCCAGCGATCCGAACTTCAATAGGGGTCGGCGATCCCTGACTTAATACTTTATCTGTAAGTTCGATCGGTTCAAAGGATACCTGTACATCAGGAACTGCCGCTTTCAGACGTTTCCGGTATTCATCACGGAAACTGTCCATATCGTGATGGTAGTCTTTAAGAGCAATCTGGAAAACAGCTTCGTGTGGACCAGCCATAAAAAGATAGATCGGTGATACGGAAAATTGTCCGGGATGCTGTCCGACATAGACGGACGATATGCTGATATGTTCTTTCCCCACCAGTTTTTCCAGTTCGGCCAGCGCTAGTTTTGCTTTTTCTTCAGTACGTTCGATACGTGTACCTTCAGCGGCACGAAGACGCATTTGGAACTGACTCGAATTGACTTTCGGAAATACATCCTGTCCGATTGTGGAAAGTAAAATGACAACAAGGCTTATTGCTCCAAGCAGGTACACCACAGTAATGGTTTTCTTTCTTTTGAAAAGGCGATCGATCATTTTCATGAATCTGTTTCTGAACCGTTCAAAAATACTGACCTTTCCATCGTTGTTAAAGTCTTCCCGTTCCACCAATAGTTTTTTCTGATTTAGGGTATCCTGTTCGGATTCTACGGTCAATCCGGATGCGGCAAATTGGGCTTCGTCTGCATTCAAGCCTTTCTGTTCGGCGGCATGCGGCGCTTTATGTGCATGGTCTTTCATGAGCCAGTTTGCCATGATGGGAACGAAAGTCTGCGAAAGGAGAAAGGATATGATCATTGAAAATCCAATGGACAAAGCTAGGGGAAGAAACAATGATCCTGGAATTCCTGTCATTGTAAATGCCGGCGCAAACACGGCTAGTATACAGAGTAGAATCAATAATTTAGGTAAGGCAATTTCCTTACAAGCATCCCAAATAGCCAAGGCTTTGGGTTTGTCCATGTCCAGATGCTGATGTATATTTTCTATCGTCACCGTACTTTCGTCAACCAGGATACCTATGGCTAAGGCCAGCCCGCTCAAGGACATGAGGTTGATGGTCTGCCCGAAGAGTTTGAGGAAGAGGACCCCCGAGATGACGGATATCGGAATGGTTAGGATAACGATAAGAGCAGCTCTTCGATCTCCTAAAAATAAGAGAACCATTAACCCGGTAAGGATAGCCCCAATGGCACCTTCGGTAATTAAACTTTTTACGGAATTGATGACATAGACGGATTGATCGAATTCGTAGGATAGTTTGACGTCATCGGGTAAATTCTCCTGAATTTTTGGGAGTGCCGCTTTTAAATTTTGAACGACTTCCCAGGTTGAGGCATCTCCGGCTTTGGCAATACTAACGTATACAGAGCGCTTGCCGTTGACCAGTGCATATCCAGCGGTCACATCGGCTCCATCTTTTACGGTAGCGATATCACCCAGGTAAAGATTTTGTACACCGCCTTTAAACAGCGGAATTTTCTCAAAATCTTTGACCTCCTTAATGGTGTTGTTGGTCGGAGTAATATAATTTTTATCCTGAATACGTACGTTTCCAGCGGGTGCAGTCTGGTTGTTGAGACGTAAGGCTTCTACGACTTGATCGGGCGTCATATTGTGACTCCGCATTAAGTCTGGATCAACGTTTACCTCAATCGTACGTGGACTTCCCCCAAAAGGAGGAGGAGACAATAGACCTGGGATCGACGTAAACGATGCACGGACATACACATTGGCAAGATCTTGCAGTTCATTATTTGAACGCTTATTGCTGCTCAATACCAGTTGACCTACAGGAAGAGATGAAGCATCAAACCGGATAATGAAAGGCGGTTGTGAACCCGGGGGAAATGATGCCTGGATCCGGTTGGCCAAGGCACTGAGTTCGGCTGCTGCCTGCGCCATGTTGGTATCTTCGTAATAAGATACTTTCATTAAGGTCAGCCCTTGGATATTTTTGGTTTCGATGGATTTGACCCCATTGGCAAAAAGAAGGATATTGACGTAGTTTTTGGCAAAATAAGATTCCATTTGATCGGGCGAGTAGCCGCCAAATGGGTGGGCAATATAAATAACCGGAAGGTTCATTTTCGGCAGAATATCCACCTTGATCGATCGAACGGCACCTATGCCAAAAACAATAAGTCCCAATACGAGTACGAGGATAGATATTGGCTTGCGTAGGGCAAAACGTATTAAATTCATGGAATGTTATTTATAGTTCTTTATTGAAAATATCAAAATCTCCTGCTGCCGCAGCTTTTAGCAAAAGCGACTGCCAAAGATTGATGTGGACGATCTCGCGATCGGTTTCGGCTCTATTGAGTGTATAAAGTGTCTGGGTAACATCGACAAGTGTAGCTAGACCATTTTTATACATTGTCATTTTTTGATTATAGGCCTGTTGGGCTGCTGAGACTTGTCTCGGAGCTTCCACATCGCTTTTTCTGGCCAATTGGATTTTAACATCTGCGGCATCCAGCTGCGCAGTCAATTGTGCTTCTGCAGTTTGGTATTCTTCTCGCAGGGCATCATTTGTGTAGCGTTGTGCACTGATTTTTTTATTGATACGCGCAATGGAAGTCAAATTCCAGTTGATGCCTAATCCCAAAAGATAATTTTGACGGTTAGGGCGTATTCCCTGCCAGTAATTTGATGTGTAAGCCTGTAAATCGGAGGTGTATTCGCTTTTGAAACCAGACCCTCTTGTTTGAAATACACCAAATGCGGTTACAGTAGGCAGATATTCTTTGCCAGATAGCCGCAATTGCTGTTCACCAAGGTCAATTTTACTTTTATAAAATTGCAAAATGGGATTACTCTCTATCAAATTGGATGAAAGAGGAGTTAGCTGCAGGGGTGTTTTCTGAACAAGAACAGTATCTATTTGTAGGTCTTTTGCTGGAATTCCCATTAATACGGTCAGCTTGTTATTTTGTTCTTTGACATTTTCGCGGGCTTGATAGAGACTGATTTTTGCGCGTGCAACTTCGGCAGAGGCTAAAGTTGAATCTACTCCGGGTAAAATGCCATTTTTTACTTTCGTGGCGGCGATATTTAGAAAGACCAGTGCACGATCGAGGTTCATCTGCTGATTTTTTTCCAGTCTTTGGCTGGCCAATAAATTCAGGTAGGCTGCTGCAATTTTGACCTTATGCTGGAATTGCTCTTGTCCAAGGTCGGCTTGCAATCGCTTGCTATCTGATTTAGCCAATTCGATACGTTCTTTTTTTCGTCCAAAGGTGTAGATATCCCAATTGACATTGGCTAAGTAAAGCGCACCAAATGCGGCATTCCAATTTTGTTCGGGGAGAGGAGCTCCTGAAGAAGCTACACCCAATCCGCCGAATCCATACAGCGGACCATTTTGTCCATTAACTGTACCATAATCCTGTTGGGCTACGATGTTCAGATTGGGCCAAAAGTCGCGTTTGACTTGTTCATTGGTCTGTAGGGAAGACTGAAGATAATATTCCTTTGCCTTGATATTCCCATAATTCGCAAGCCCCTGTTCTACAGCATCGCGGAGCGTGAGCGTCTGGGCGAAGGAAATGGAGCTTGCAAGTGATACAGCCAATGACAACACTAAATTCAATTTCAGCATAGGTTATATATCATTTTATGGACACGAAGATAGTGATGACCTAAGCTGCGACGTTTGTTTAAAATGATCTATGCCGTTTAAAAGTGACCAATTTAATTCGTCATTTATTTTTCTGCTGTTATAAACATAAAACTTTTACTTTGTAACAGAATTTTAACAAAAAAAAGGATTATGAGAAAGGTTTTGGAGAACAAGATCATACAGGAGGTCCTCCTATTGATCTTTTCGTTTATCCTCTTTACTTTGAACGATTGGATTTTGATCCTGAGCTGGAAGGGATTTTTGATGGGGGTGTTCTATTTCTTGATCCTTTACGCGCATGCGCAATTGAATCGATTTTTCCTATTGCCCTTGCTGCTGAAAAAAAATAAACCGCTGTTGTATATTATGGCTTCCGTGGCAACACTCTTGGTATTTGCACTGATATTAAAAGAGTTGACAGATAATGTGATCTACAAAAATTGTTTTCTTTATAAAAATCTTGTTCAGAAAACTTTCCATTATCAATTTGGTGTATTATTGGGATCCTTGATCTGTATACTAGGGAGTATTCAATTTATCGAATTTTACCGTTTTCAGCGTTTGAAGACCAGACGTGAGCTACTTTCAAATCAGACTCAACTGTCTCATTTAAAAAAGCAGCTTAACCCACATTTTCTGTTCAATACCTTAAATACCATTTACGGTATTAATCTGAAGTATCCAGAACGTACTTCCGAATTGATTATCAAAGTTTCTCAGCTTCTTCGCTATCAGATGGAAAGCAGCGACCGGGAATTTGTTTCTATGGACGATGAAATTGATTTTATCTCCAGTTATATCGAGTTAGAACGAGAACGACTAGGCTATCGGACCAAAATTGAGTTTGACTATCAAAAAGAGGAGGATATCAATTATCAGATTGCTCCTATGCTATTGATCACTTTCGTTGAAAATGCTTTTAAACACGGAACGTGCAGTATCGAAGATTGTTTTGTACATATTTCCATCAAGATTGAAAAAGGGAACTTATATTTGCATGTACGGAATTCTGTTCCTGTTAAGAAAAGGAATGTGTTTTCGGCAAAAATAGGTTTGGAAAATACGATGGCACGATTAAAGCTTTTGTATCCTAATCGGTATAAATTAACCACAAATTCCAAGAAAGAGGAGTATGAAGTGTCATTGGTTATCAATCTTTAAACAATGAATAAAAATAGCTGTATCGTAGTCGATGATGAACCGGCTGCACATTATGTACTGGTAAATTATATTGAAAGAAGTGCTGATTTGCAGTTGGTCGCCCAGTGTTATAATGCGTTTGAGGCATTGGAGTTTCTTCGGGAGAACAAAGTTGATTTAATTTTTTTGGATATTGAAATGCCTGAAATTAATGGGATGGAGTTTCTGAAAATGCTGGATAACCCACCTAAGACTATTTTGACAACGGCCTATTCCGAATATGCGCTAGAGAGTTATGATTATGGCGTTGTCGATTACTTGCTTAAACCGATCTCATTTCCCAGGTTTTTTAAAGCCGTGCAACGTTTTCTGTCCTATAATAATACGGTCGTGACTCCACAGGAGGACGAACCAAAATACATCAGTATCCGGATGGATGGACGTGTTATAGATGTTAAATTATCCCAGATTGATTTTATCCAGAGCTTTGGCAATTATGTGAAAATCGTCACCCCAAACCAGACTTTTTTAACGGCAAGTACCACACAGCAAATTCTCACACAGGTGCCGGCATCAAAATTTATTCGTATTCACAAGTCTTATATTGCCTCGATCAATAAGGTCAGTAAGTATGAACATGGAATGGTGCAGATAAATAATACATCAATACCTGTTGGTATTACTTTTCGCAGGGAATTGCAAGAGCGGCTAGCGAATAAATAGGATTGGCCGTTCGAGATCATTTGGAGGAGTTAATTTCATTATCTTTGAGATGTGCTCGCAGTGACCTTGGGACGGTGCAAAACTGGAAAGTTTACAGAATTGGCAATGAAACAATACTCATTAGCCTTTTGATGTAATTCAATGGCTAGGGCAATCATTGCAGAATCTTTTACACAGACTGCAGGATTTAGTGTAACTTCTTTAAAATAGCCTTTTCCACTTTCTTCCTCGACCATGATACCTGTTGCCTGGTCTACATATTCTTCCACAATAATTTTATGGACTGAGCAGAAATGAAGGTACCATAACATATGGCAGGAGGATAGGGAGCTTAACAATAAATCTTCGGGATTATGTTTGATTGGATCTCCGAGAAATGCAGGGTCCGAAGAGCCTTCAATATCGGCTTTGCCGTCAATGACAATGCGGTGGCTTCTTTCATAGTTTTTGTAGTGATCGGTGCCACTGCCGCGATTTCCTGTCCACTCAATGGTGGCTGTGTAATTATGCTGTTTCATCTAAAAATGACGATTTAATTTTTAGTGCTGATTTAGGAACAAGGTACTAAAATATATGGTGAATCGGCTGTGAGTTACAAAAGCTTTTTAATAGAATTGACTTTCATATTATTTTTCTTTACATAATTTTTTAATTTATAAAATACCAATTGGTATATTATTTGTAAGTTTGTATTGGTTTTAATTATCTGAATTTTATGATAAATAATGTTTTTTCTTGTGTTTTTAAATATACCTTTTGGTATATTGTTTTTTATTATGGCTGGCGTTTTTATTGAAATTTCTCCGCCAGAATTTTGAAGTAGGTATGCAAATAGCAGATTGGAGCTTGTGTTTTAGTCGTAAATAAATAAAAGTAATCAGTATATGGAACAATATGATTTGGTTGTTATTGGGTCTGGCCCTGGGGGCTATGTTGCAGCGATTCGTAGTGCCCAGTTGGGGTATAAAACAGCGCTTGTCGAAAAATACGATACATTGGGGGGGACCTGTACAAATGTAGGCTGTATCCCGACAAAGGCTATTTTGGATAGTACACATCATTACCACGATGCAGTCCATCATTTTGCCGCTCATGGGATCCAGGTAGAGGGGCTTTCGATGGACTTTGACCGTTTATATGATCGCAAAGACAAGGTTGTGCTGCAAAATACGCAGGGATTAAATTTTCTGATGAGAAAGAATAAGGTTACAGTGATTCATGGAACGGCCTCTTTTGTTGATAATTCAACCGTGCAGGTTGTTACATCGGCCCATGAAAGTTTGTTACTCGGGGCAAAGAAATTTATCATTGCGACCGGTTCCAAGCCTGCAACGGTCCCGGGGGTAACAATCGATAAAAAACGTATTATCACTTCAACAGAAGCACTATCTCTGCAGAAAAAACCGGATAACCTTGTTATTATCGGTGGTGGTGTGATCGGGGTTGAAATGGCCTCTATATTTAGTAGGCTTGGTTGTGAGGTAACCATTATTGAATATGCAGACCATCTCCTTGCGAATATGGATCATGAATTAGGTGATGCGCTGAAAAAGATATTGGTGAAAGATGGCATCCGCATTTTGCTTGAACAGGCTGTTTACAAAACAGAAAATACGGGCAATACAGCCAAAGTTTTTTTTAGAGATCGAGGGGGTAAGGAACAAGAATTTCAGGCAGATTATATTCTGGTTGCTGTTGGACGAAAGGCATTTACGGCTGGACTTGGGCTTGAAAATACGGATGTTCGTCTGGATGCCAGAGGGATGGTTGTTACAAATGAGCAATTGCAGACTGCAGTTCCTCATATTTACGCTATCGGTGATGTAATAGGTGGAGCAATGTTGGCTCATAAGGCTGAGGAAGAGGCGATATTTGTTGTGGAGCATATGGACGGCCAAAAACCAAAGGTGCACTATGACCGGATACCCAGTGTAGTTTATACCTGGCCTGAGGTTGCGTCTGTAGGAGCGACAGAAGAAGATCTCAAAGCTAAAGGCATCGCTTATACTATTGGAAAGTTTCCCTTTTCGGCAAATGCGCGTGCGCGTGCGGGAATGGATACGCAAGGTTTTGTAAAGGTGCTCGCAGATCCAAAATATGGCGAATTATTGGGTGTTCACGTGATCGGCGCACGAGCGGCCGACCTGATTGCTCAGGGTGTTTTGGGATTGGAGTATGAGATTACTGCCGATAGTATGTCTAGGGTATCTTATGCCCATCCTACGTATTCAGAAGTAATGAAGGAGGCACACACTTTGGCTTCAGGACGGCCATCAGTTAATATCTAAACAAATTGCACGTCTTTTCTACGGAAAATATCGCTTGTTTTATTTCGTAGAAAAGACGCTATTTGTATAAGGTTCTAAGGTTGGTCAAAATGGAGGCGAAGGTGGAAGCTTCAATAGAAATGAGACTGATTTTGCAGAGAGACAATATTTTGGATACAAAAATCAATTTCTTTATGTTTGTTGTGTATCATACTTAAATTTATGGACCAGCAGTTATTGTTAGACAGTATCCAGAAAGAGATCACACTTACTGAAGACGAAATCGTACTCCTATTGGCGGTGCTGAAGTCCAAGAAGGTGAAAAAGAAGCAATATTTGCTATTGGAAGGGGATTTAAGCAGGTACGCTATCTTCGTTGCCTCTGGCTGTCTAAGAAGTTACTGTGTGGATGAAAATGGATTTCAATATATTCAGCAGTTTGCTCCAGCCGGTTGGTGGATTGGAGATATGTATAGTCTGGTGACTGGCAAACCCGGAAACCTATACATTGATGCGGTATTTGAATCGGAGTTATGGATGATCTCCAAAATGGATCTAAACCGACTCTATCAGGAGATTCCGAAATTGAATGTTTATTTTCGGATACTCGCCGAAAATGCACTGGTTTATTATCAAAGCCGATCGATGGAGAATCTCCGTTTAGCCGCCAAGGAACGTTATGAAAAGTTCTGTACACGCTATCCTACATTGATCGACTGCCTGCCGCAAAAACAAGTAGCTGCCTATATTGGTGTAACGCCTGAATTTTTGAGTAAAATGCTTCATCAGTGACATACACAAGGCTATTAAATCAAGCAGCCCATTGATTTACCATTTCTCTTTTAGCAGTGTCTCTAACTGAACAATTTCCTCTTGGTACATGGTTTTCTTTCTCGTTCCAAAATAAAGTATATTTTCTACGGGGAAAGTCCCTTCCCAGATCAGTTTAATTTTTCCCGATGCTATTGCTTCGGCGCAAAGGAAGTCAGGCACAATGGAAAAACCTGTATTATTGCTCAGACAGCGTATAATAGAGCTTATATTTGGAACGATATAGTTGGGACTGAAGTCAGGATGTTCACCGAAGTGTGTTGACCAATAGTTTTTTAAATGATCCATATCGGCAGCAGTACTATACCACAATTGTTTTTTCAGCAGCTGAGCAGCTTCCTTAATCTTGTTGTCCGCCAAGAGTTTCTCTAGCTCGGAAGTGTCGGTTTGGCAGCCAGCAATTAGAACAATGCGTTCTTTTGAAAAAGCTTCATACTGGAGATTCTGCTGGTTCCCTTTTTGAGGAGTTATAATGAGGTCCAGCAAACCGTTGTCGAGATCCTGCTGCATCTGCGGATATTCCCCAAATTTAATGATCAAATTGAACGGAAGCTGGGCGATATGTTCTTCAAGTGTATATTGAAAGGTCTCAAAGCACATGCCTATGCTAATTGTAGCACGTTCGTCCAAAGCGCGTTTGTGAAAATGTTGCTCGCCCGTTTCCAGTTTCTTTAGTGGGTCAATAACATAATTATACAAGATCTTTCCCTTTTCGGTCGGTACCATTTTTCGTGCGGAACGATCGAAAAGTTTATGCCCGGTAAATGCTTCGAGTGAATTTAGATGCAGGCTTACACCAGGTTGTGAAATAAATAATTCCTGTGCAGCAGCTGAAAGTGTTCCCGTTTCATATATCGCCTTAAATGTTCGAAGCCATTCTAAGTTCCATTTCATAGTTATTATTTTTATGATACAAATATACAATTTAAATTATTTGTGTTATTTAAAAATATGATAGAAATTTGTGTTATCAATAAGAAAAATTATAGAAATGAATATATTTATTATTAACGGCGGACAGAACTTCGCTCACTCAGGTGGTTCTTTTAATACCACAATAACAAATTGGACTGTCGAAACACTGGCAGGAAATGGATTCGAAACACGGGTTACCAATATCAATGATGATTTTGAGCCAATGGCGGAAGTTGAAAACTTTAAATGGGCAGATATTATTGTTTATCATTTTCCGGTGTGGTGGTTTCAGGTTCCCAATCGTCTAAAGCTCTATATCGATGAAGTCTTTACGGCAGGGCATAACAATGGTATCTATAAAAGCGATGGACGTTCACGTACGAATCCGGCAATTAACTATGGTACAGGAGGTTTGATGCAAGGTAAAAAATATATGGTAACCTCAAGCTGGAATGCGCCTGACACTGCATTTACATTAGAAAATGAGTTTTTCGATCAGCATTCTGTTGATGAAGGAGTTTTATTTGGTTTTCATAAGATGAATCAATTTGCCGGGTTGGAGCGCATAGGCAGTTTCCATTTTCATGATATGGAGAAAGGTGCATCACCAGAGCGTGTTGCTAACTACGAGAAAGTGTATAAGCAATATCTGGAAGAAGTGTTTCAACTGGAAACTACCTTGAATTAAAAATTAAACGAAAGGGAATAGTGCTTATTCATGGCTTTATTGTTATTATTACAGCAACTATTACCAAAACAAAATCAAAACGATGAAAGTATATTTAACAGCAATTTTAAAAGCAGTTCCTTCGCATCGCGAAGAGGTATTGGCATTATTGCTAGAGATGGTTGAAGCAAGTAGAAAAGAAGCGGCTTGTATACAATATGATCTGCATCAGGTGAATGATGATGAGAACCAGTTTATCTTTTATGAAATCTGGAAAGATCAGGCTGGATTGGATGCACATAATCAACAGGCCTATATTGTGGAATTTGGAAAAGTTGCTGGAGAAAAACTGCAGGAAGCACCCCAAATTTTATTAATGAATAAACTCGCTTAAGTCACCCTTTCGCCTGCAAAGACGTCATTGAAGAACGTATTGCAGATGAAATAGCTCGGGGAGTAAGGTCTGTATGGATAGAATGTTAAAGTATTAAAATAAAAATTGAAGTGGTGGGTGCCAAAATCATTTGTGTTACCTTTCGTAAAACATTGTTTTACTCTGATTTAGTGACGCGGATGATTTTGTTGGTACCCTGCTGAACGGCGACGTTCACTTTGTTGCGCTGAGTGAGGCTCTGTTGTAGCAGATTTAATTCGCTGCTCAGTTGACCATCTAGATTATCTAACCAGAATGACGCTGCCATAATACCGATCTGCACCCTGTAGGTGGAGTCATTTTCCCGTACGACCTGTTCAATAACCTGGTGCTGATACCAGGTGAGATCTTTGTTTTCTTTTTTGGAAATGCAAGAAAATAGAAGTAGCCCCAAAAAAAGAAGGTAGCCCAATTTTAAAAGTCGACTGCGCTTAAGGTCCATCAATAGTTTTTTTTCGTTATAACCAAAGCTACTGTTTTTATCTGATTAATGAATTAACTATGTAAATTTTCACAGCTTTGTTTACGACCGTGCACTTTCTGGTTTGATAAAGGTGTCAACATATGCGGATTCAAGTAAATCTAAAAAAGTATGGAGCTTGCTGTTCATTTGTTCGTAGTTGTAGCTTTGAATTTCATCAGCAGATTGTACAAATTGATGCGTTTGGCTTTGGCGCCGAAGATCTGTTTCGGAATCGATCAAAAGGGAGACAACCTCTGGTGTAAATTCCATATGGCATTGAAATCCGTAAACGAGCTTTGCGTAGCGCACAATTTGTCTGGGGCAGCCTACGCTGTGTGCTAATATTTTACTTTTGTCTGTTAGTCCGGGCATATCATTGTGCCAATGTCCGACCTGCAATATATGGCCAAAATGTGCTATGTTGATATCGTTCATCCCCTCGGTCGTGAGCTTGATCGGAAAGACTCCAATCTCTTTTTCTGGGCTGTGCGCATACGGTGCAGCGAGTGCCTCACCAATCAATTGTGCACCCAAGCAAACCCCCACAACGGCTTTGCCGGCAATAATGCATTGCCGGATAAGCGCGATTTCGGACTTCGCGTCAAAGTAATGGTATTCGGTTTGGGATGAATCTGGACTTTGAGGTCCGCCCATTACGATCAAAAAGTCGATGGAGTCGATTTCTTTTGGAAGAAGGTCCTGCTGGTAAACGCGGGAAAAAGTAACCTTATGTTGGCGCTTTTCTGCCCAATGTAAATAGGCTCCGGGGGCCTCAAAAACTTCGTGCTGTATAAAATGTATGTGCATCTTTTTTTACATTAAATGTGCTCATTCCAATAATAACTATCTGGTGTCGGACGCTGTCCAAAAATTGCCGTGCCCACTCGGACAATTGTTGCTCCTTCTGCTACTGCTATTTCTAAATCGCCGCTCATGCCCATTGACAATTCTTCCATCGATACCTGAGGGATATGTAAAGCTATGATTTCTTGTTGAATATGTTTGAGCAATTGGAAGCACTGTCGTATTTTTTTGGCTTCAGCACTCAGGAGACCTATTGTCATCAACCCTTTAATCTGCAGCGTGTTTAATGTGGCAATTTGCCGAACGAGGTCAAGCACCTCCGTGGGGGAAACTCCGTATTTACTGTCTTCGAAGGAGGTATTCACCTGAATAAGTACTTCCATAGTTTTATTTTCCTTTAAAAGTCGCTGATGCAATTTTTCAGCAAGATCGAAACGGTCTATCGAATGAATGCAGGATACATTGTATTTGAGGATATCTTTGATTTTATTGGTTTGCAGATGTCCAATAAAATGATTGATATGGGGAATGGTATTTAAATACTCAAATTTGTCTTTCAGTTCCTGTACTTTATTCTCGGCAATCAATGTTTGTCCTGTGCGCAATGCGATTTCAATACGTTCGGCGGGAACGGTTTTGGTTGCCAGCAATAATTTTACGTCCTGTGGATTTCGATTATGTGTCTTGCAGGCTTTGTCTATACGCTGTTGAATAATTCGTATATTTTCTGTAATCGTCTCATTCATGGTAGGGCTGTACTATTTTTTTCATCAGGACATCTGTTTGCTTATCATCACCTAATTGAAAAATATGTTGATCAAATGCGACAAAACCATTTTTCTGATAGAAATTGATTGCACGGAGATTCTTCTCCCAGACACCCAGCCAAACAAATGGGGCTTCTTTCCGCTGTGCCAGGCTGAGTGCTTTTTCATACAATAATTGTCCTACTTTTCTTCCATGAAATTCCTGTAATACATAGATACGTTCAATTTCTAGCGCTTGTGAGGATTGCTGTTCGGTCTGGGCCTGGCCCGTATTTACTTTCAGATAACCGACAATCTTATTTTCCGCTGCGGCAAAGTAAAATTCCGATTCGTCGTTACAGAGTTCAGACAATAATTTTTCCCTTGAAAAACCTTCTGCCAGATAAGCCTTCATATTGTCTTCGGTATTCGTATCCGAAAAAGTTTGGACAAAGGTTTTTTTTCCTATTTCCTGCAGAAGGTCAATATCTGTTAGTTTTACTTTTGTGATGTTGATGTCGATGTTATTTTTTTTCATTTTTTTATTCATTCGTGGGATTGATTTTTCATCGATGCTGCGATATCGCGTTCGTGCGTTCTATTGCTATTTTCCAAAAAATCACTGATCCGCTGTCTTTCTGTTTCGCTTTTATTTTGACTTAATTTTTTTTGTCCCTGCAAATCCGTCACGACAAGTTCAAATGCGACAATACCCCGCATCATTCCACTTTTAAATCGATCGGAGAGTTCATTCCATTGTGTCAGATAGGCTTTATCATAACTGAGGATCATCTGCTCCAATACTTTGTTTTTTGCCTGTTCGTCTGTTAGGATTGATGCAAGACCATAGGCATGTACTGCGATGTAATCCCAGGTTGGCACGCTTTCCACTTTGTCGTAGTGCTGCGGAGAAATATAGGCATGAGGTTCGGAGAATATAACGAGTGATGGTGAATTTTCGATATAATCTGCTTGTTCGTTGGCGCGGGCGAAGTGTGATGTCAAAACCAGCTGGTCTTTGTCCATACGGATATGGAAGGGAAGTTGTGTTGCTATCGGAATGCCATTTTTTATCGATACGATGGTCGCAAAGCTATATTGTTGCATAAATGCAATCTTCTCGGCGTAGCCTTCGAATTGGAAATGTTTGGGTACATACATGCAAATAACTATTTCTTGATTTAGTTCAAAATTACGGCCAATAGCTTGGAGAAAGCTAGTCCAAATTGAATAAAGCAGATAGTCCAGTGGCAGTATGTTGTGCTTTCTTAACTATATTTACGTTAAAAGATCACGTAATTTGTTGCATATGGAAAACTATGAGCTGAGACATTTTGGAATAGAAGATTGGCAATCGTATAAGAAGATCAGGCTAGAGGCATTATTTTCTACTCCGGAGGTTTTCGGGAGCAATTATCAGAAGGAATCTGCCTACAGTGATGAGGAGTGGATAGCTTTGCTTGAAAATCCCAAATGTGCGATGTTCGGCTTGTATGATCTTGGAACTTTAGTCGGACTAACGGGTGTTGTATTAGATAGAGCGGATGAATCAAACGCGATTTTGATAGCTTCCTTTATTCAGGAAGCCCATAGGGGTAAAGGTTTGTCCGGCCTTTTTTATAGGGCGCGTATTGCCTGGGCAGCAGCCCAAGGATGCGTTCGGGTTACCGTGTCCCATCGGGTTGGAAATGAAGTCTCCAAGGCAGCAAATCAGTCGTTTAATTTCAGGTATTCACATTCACAGGAGGTTCTTTGGCCCGATGGCCTCAAAGCAGAGGAGCTTATTTATGTTTTGAATCTTTCATCTTTTATGCTTTGAGTCTTTCAGGTGTTTACTTCATTTTGCTGATAATCAATTTTTTTTTGCGCTCCTTTTATCTTTTAAGTACCACGTTTTTATGGAAAGCTAAAATAACCTGAGTGGTAGTCTTTACTGAATCTCTTATTTAAAAAATGCAGACTAATTGTTGCTCATTTTTGGATTGTATTGCTGGACGTGATCCACTTTGGCAAATATATGTGGCCCATTCATTTCAATTCCCGCAGCTAAGAAGTCATCAAGGATCGATTGAAAAATCTCTGATTTTGCCAGTTCAATTTCTGCAGATTTAGCGATATAGACATTGAGTTCATACAACACATAAAAGTCATCTAGTTTTTTTTGTAAGACAAACGGTGCTGGGGTAAGGTTTACACGTTTTATTCGAGGTGGAATGTTTAGCAACAACTCGTGTATATGCTGCCAAGGTTCTTCATAACCGACTGTTAATTCTACCTGGAAACAAATTCCGTCTTCCGAGAAGGTTGAATAATTGACCGTATTTCCGGAAAGTACCGACGAGTTGGGGATGGTGATTTCTTCATTTTTTATTGTTCTAAGTCTCGTTACCAGCGGTGACTTTTCAATAACAACCCCAGTTTTATCAGCAATAGTGATGCGGTCCCCGATACGAAAAGGGCGCATATAAGTGATCACTAAACCAGCTATGATGTTGGATATTGCAGACGATGATCCTAAAGAGAACAAGACGCCAATAAATACGGATATTCCTTTAAAGATGTCCGAATTGGCGCCGGGTAAATAAGGGAAAATAAGCACGAGTGTGAAAGCCTGAAGCAGAAAGCGGACAATGGTGAAAGTTGGCATGGCAAAATCACGATGAAAACCATTGACCTCCAATTTCCCTTTGTCGATTTCGCTAAATATGTATTTTACGAATCGAACGGCATAACGCATGACAACTAGTATGACAAATACAGTAATCAGATTTGGAATATAGTCCCAGATGGCCAGAACTGCTGTCTTCAAAGGTTTTGTGAAGAGTCCAATGAGGTTGGATGCCCAGCTCTGTGTAAAAGGGAAAACACTAAAGACAATCGGCAGCATAATAAAGGCAATTAGGATAATTAATGCCCAGCGCAAGATATTAATTGCATTAATAAACATACGCGTTTTTTGTACCGAAGTAACAAGTACGTAATTTTTGATCTTAATATCTTTGATCCGTTGTGTTCTTTCCGTCAATATACGTTGCGTACCATATTTTTTCAATTTGTTTATCAATAAAATCAATATTGAAAAAACGACGAGAATGAGAAATACAAGTCCAATACGGGTAAGAAGTTTTGTAATGCTGTTATCTGCACGTTCCGTTGTGATTGAATCCTGAATTCTTTTTAGGTAGTTTGTCGCAATCTCTTCTTTGCTTTTCCCTTCCAGAAGTGCATCGAGTTCTGTGACGGAAGTGATCACGAGATCTTTGTAAACAATGTCTGTACTGATTTCGTTATTTTCGATTTTAAATGAATCTACTTTCACAAAATCATCTTCATATAGATTATGGATCCGGCTGACTACATTGTAAGCCCGGTCTTTGGCTAATGATGATCCCAGTTTATTATAGATATAGAATAGCGTATCATTAAATGGGGCAACAGCATATCTTTTTGTGTTTTTTTTGATAGAGTCTACTCTAATTTTCAATTGCTGCTGCCGAATGTTATTTTCTTCATCAAACTCATTGAGCTGTTGTTTTAAGTTCTCCTTTTTAGGACTATTTTGACTTTTGAGATCGGCAATTTCGTTCTGGAGTTTTACGCGTTCGAGAGAATCATTAATTTGCTGCTGTCTAATTTCGTTCAGCAGGGAACTTAATCCCATTTCTTTTTTATTGACTGAATCTGTCTCTTGTGCATAAAGCTGTGTGCTTGTTGAGAAAAGACAAGATAGGGTAATCAGGAAAAAAATGTAAATACTTCTCATCGTTTTGCGGATAAAATTGAAGCCGATGTTTGCAGGTCATGATGCGAAGAACAATCGGACAGGTTTCCAAAGATAATAATTATCTCTATTACCTAACCAAGTGTTAAATATGATATAAATTGAATATAAAATGATACGATGCGACAGCTGAATTTAATTTATTCCCACTTTCTTTGTTAAAACGATTGGGCATAAGCTCAATGCCAAAAAACTGTATAGCTAATTTTATCCAAAAAATATGATTAAACCTTTTCAAAAATCTATTTATGCCATGAACAAAGTTGGGAAAATAGGCCTTTGTTGTCTCGTCGCCTGTGTTTCTACCTTTTTACATGTGCAAGCCCAAGAAAGGAAAGCTCCGGCTTATCCATTGATTACGCATAATCCTAATTTTAGTATATGGTCGATGACGGATCAGCTGAATGCATCGACAACGAAACACTGGACTGAAGCTGATCATTCGTTGTTAGGCTTAATTAATGTTGATGGTCATATCTATCGTTTTCTTGGTAAAGAGGAACCTAATTATGCGGTTATTCTGCCAACTGCCGAAGATAAATCTTATACAATACATTATTCAGAATCCAAGCCACAAGGGGACTGGCAGTCTGCCGCTTATAAAGCGGAGGGCTGGAAATCGGGTGTTGCCCCTATTGGTGACGATGAAAAGCAGGTGAAAACTCTTTGGAAATCGGACGATATCTGGGTACGGCGTGAGTTTACTGTTGCTAATCCGCAGAACATTAATGAACTGTTTCTGAAACTGAATCATGATGATAATGTGGAAGTATTTTTGAACGGAAAGAAAGTCTATGAAAAAACAGGCTGGACAAATAGCTTTCACTATTTACCGATCGATAAGGCTAATTTGAAAGTCGGGCAAAATACGATTGCCATCCATTTGAAGAATACTGCAGGCGGCCGTTATCTGGATTTTGGTCTGGTTGACAGACTTAAAGAGCGTGGTCCGAAGGTGCAGACGGCAATACAGAAAGATGTGGAAATAACTGCCACGCGTACGGTCTATAATTTTCAGGCGGGTAAAGTGGATCTAAAATTGACTTTTACGTCGCCTTTGCTTATGGACGATCTAAATTTATTGGCTAGACCTGTAAGCTATATCACGTACAATGTAAAAGCAAACGATGGCAAGCAGCATGCTGTCAAAGTGTTTCTAAGTGCGGCATCAAATATCGCGGTATATAAACCTTCGCAGGAAGTGACCGCAGAGAAATATGAGACCGAAAAATTGGCGGTACTGAAAGCCGGAACGGTCGAACAGCCCATCTTGCAGAAAGGTGCCGACGATATGCGGATTGACTGGGGCTATTTTTATGTCGCTTCGCCAAAGAAAGATAAGGCACAGCAGTTTTTAAGTCCTATGGCAGGTGCCGTAGATGCCTTTAGAAAGGGAACCGTGACAACCGCAAAAAGTTTAAAAGGTACTTCACTTGCGCTGAACACGATCATTCCATTTGGCAATGTAGGATCGAAGGCGGAGGAGCGCTTTGTTGAATTAGGTTATGATGAAATTTATGCGATTCAGTATTTTAAAAATAATCTAAGACCCTGGTGGAACAATTCCGGCCAGGAAACGATTGAAAATCAGTTGACGCTGGCGGCAGACGAGTATCGCAGTGTGCTCGATAAATGTGTGGCATTCGATAAAGCTGTCTATGCTGATGCAGTAAAATCGGGCGGAAAAGAATATGCACACCTGAACGTTCTTGCTTATCGCCAAAGTATTGCAGCACATACTTTGGTAAAAAGTCCACAAAATGAACTGCTATGGCTTTCCAAAGAAAATAACAGTGGCGGCTTTATCAATACGGTCGATGTTACCTATCCATCAGCGCCATTATATTTAATTTATAATCCTGAGCTGTTAAAGGGAATGTTGAGCGGAATCTTTTATTTTAGCGAAAGCGGGCAATACCCTTATCCTTGGGCGGCGCACGATCTGGGTACTTATCCATTGGCCAATGGCCAAACGTATGGCGAACCTATGCCAGTGGAGGAGTCGGGCAAT
Source organism: Sphingobacterium sp. (assembly GCA_031286695.1). Taxonomy (GTDB): domain Bacteria; phylum Bacteroidota; class Bacteroidia; order Sphingobacteriales; family Sphingobacteriaceae; genus Sphingobacterium. Next base: position 200,429 of record JAITTY010000006.1, read on the forward strand.
ATGATTATTTTAACCGCTGCAATCACGAAAGTGCAGGGGAACGGAGATTATGCGAAAAAACATTGGAAAACGCTGACCACCTGGGTAGATTATCTTGTTAAAGAAGGTTTTGACCCTAAAACACAGCTATGTACGGATGATTTTGCTGGTCACCTTGCACGAAATGCAAATTTATCTGTTAAAGCGATCGTAGGTATTGCTTGTTATGCGCAGCTCGCTGAGACAATCGGTGAAACAGCCACAGCAAAAAAATATCGTGCAATTGCCGAAGAAATGGTTCCAAAATGGATGGAAATGGCAGATGCTGGCGATCATTATGCCCTGACATTTGATGATAAAAATACCTGGAGTCAAAAATATAATTTGATCTGGGACAAAGTCTTGGAATTGAATTTGTTTCCTCAAAAAGTGTATGATACTGAAATCAAATATTACCTGACGAAGCAAAATAGATTCGGGATACCATTGGATAGCCGCAAAGCCTATACGAAAAATGACTGGATCCTTTGGACAGCGTCATTTGCTCCATCGAGAGAGGCATTTGAAGCATTGGTGAAACCGGTATATAATCATTCGATTCAAACAGGATCTCGTGTTCCTTTAAACGATTTCTATGATTCCACTACTGGTATCCGTGAGAACTTTAAGGCGCGTAGTGTTGTTGGAGGTTTTTATATGAAAATTCTTGCGGACAAGCTGAGACAAAAATAACAGTAGGTCAATGTTTAGGGGGAAACCCACAATGAGACATTTAGTTTGTGTTAGTTAATTTAGACGGCGAGCAATTTAGGGGTGCTCGCCGTCTGTTTATTGGAGGATATGTTTCAGTGTTTCGGATGATATCTCCACAACAGTAGCGTGTTTGACACGATGTTTCTTTTCTAGAAATTTCCCCTGAACGGTAATTGCCTGCAGGACAATCAGTCTATCGAGCTGCTTTGATGATAGTTTTAAACAGGTACGAATAACAGTGGCTAGTTTCAGCTGAAAACCGAAAGGATAGATCACTTTGAAGAATAAGCTATCTGTATTCATTAGGTTTAAATCTGCCATGGACAACTCTTCATATTGTATGTTATAGGTGACAGCAGCTAAATCAGGCTCAACCTGATTCTTTTTCCTGATTGCTGCGGAAAAAGCATATTCCCATGCCAACGCCCTATTGTTTTCCTGAAATTTATGGAACAATTCCTTGTTGATGGATTCGGGGTTTGTATTTTTTTTCTGTGCATTCATTCTGAACTTTTCACTGCAGTAGAATCTATCACTATCACAATGGCTGCAAGATCTTTTGAGAAGGGGAGTGCTATCTGCTTTTATCTCCCAGGTATATTCTTTTCGCATGAGTTATAGTCGCGCTTAATATTCTTTGTAAGAGTTTGATCTTATCGACGATATTGCGAAGAATGGGTCAGGTATTTTACATGCTGAATGAGCATAAAACACAGACTTAAACTAGTAATACCGAGAATAATAGGGTGAAATAAAAACCTGTTCGGATAGGTTTATCCGAAGAAAAGAATAATTAGCCTGTGGTTTGTGAGGCTAAATTATGCGACTATAAATTTGAAAATTGTGCTCAAAACGCTATTTCGTTGGTTTATACACGAATATAATTAATTTATCTGGGTTTCTGCAAGTTGCGAGGAAAATAGTGTTAGCATGGCAATCGTTAATAGGTCACAGGGATGTGGAGTGTAACCGTGGTGCCGGCAGTTGAGGATTTGGTGATCTGTACACTTGCTTTTTTGCCTAACAATTGCATGCGTTCTCGGCTGATCGTTCCTGAAAGCGAACGATGTGAAACTTCAGGAAGGTCGGGGCTGTCTTTTCCGCTATCTTCAATTCGCACCTGTAGGATATCTGCCGACAACTCAAATTGGATATCAATGTTCCCATTACCCGTTTCGAAGTCTATGCCATGCAGAATTGCATTTTCAACATAGGGTTGTATTAGCATTGGCGGCAGCATGACCGCACTCAGATCTTGGTCTTCAGGTTGTGTGATATGGTAATGGAAAGCATCCTCAAAACGCATTTGCTGCAGAATCAGATAGTTTTCTAAGGTCTCCAATTCCTCATTTAGTGGAACAAGGTTTTCACGGCTTAACTCGAGATTGCTACGTAATAGTCGACTAAAACGGTTTAAATATTTAATGGCATTTTCTTTTTTATCCAGGCGCATGAAGCTCTGTACAGCCGAAAGGGTGTTGAAAATAAAGTGTGGTTCCATCTGTGTGCGCAACAACTGCTGCTGCAATAAGACCTTTTCTTTCTCCTGTCTGAAACGCCGCTGGCGAAAACTGTAATACAGGAAGAAAAGTACGATGATCAATAAAATAACCGCCAAGGAGGAAATGATTAGCCACAAGCGATTTTGTTGTAACTGAAGTTTATTGATCTTGATATTTTCGTTCAGTATACGAATAGACTGATCTTTGGCCTGGAGTTGATATAGGGCATTCATTTCCGCGATCGCTTGTGTATTCTCCGATTGGTAAATCCCCCTTTGTAATTGAACAAGGTGATTCAATACATCAATTGCTGCTTTATCTTTTCCTTGCAAGCGGTATACGGCTGCAAGACTGTTCTGAAATGTAATTTCGTTGTTGGGAAAGATTAATTTGGGAAATTGCGCTTTCAGTTTGCCGGCTTTTTGGATGAATTTTTCTCCCAATGTCGGCTTATTTAATGAAACATAGATCGCGGCAACATTACTGTAGTCGACGAATAAATTGTTCATCAATATGGAGGATGCTGTCTGTTGGTGCAAACGTTCATCGATTGCTATTTTAAGCAATTCATAATGTAAAATGGAATCCGGTTTTTTTGCAGTTTCATAGTACTGGATTTTGGAATCGTACAGAAAACTAATGTTGTATTTATCTGGATTTTTAGCGTGCAATTCTTCGAGTCTATGAAGATAGGGGGCAATATCTGCTGCAGGTCTTTGTAGGGTGTTGAGCGTCTGTATCATTTGTACCAGAACACGTTGCCGATTAATATGTCCTTCTGGCAGCGAGTCAATTAGTGGTAACACTGATCGATTCATTTTTTCGGCGAGGTTATACTGGAAGGCGCTCAGATTGTTTTGTGCTGCGGATAGCAATATTGCTGATTTTGCTTCGGTTGACAGTCCTGCCGCGGTATCCGACAAAACAATGGTGGCTGCTTTGTTATAATAATAGCCTGCTTCACGTTGCTTGGCTTCGATACTGCGGATGTTTCCTATGCCATTGTAGATAAGTGCTTTGTATTTTGCATTTCCAGTTGTTGGTTCGATGAGTTCAAGCGCTTGTTTGACAAAAAAAAGAGCCGAATCCTGATCGCTCATGGCGTATAGTCGTGCCAGGTAATATTTTACACGGGCGGCGAGTACAGTGTCTTTTTTTACAGTAGAATTGCGGTCTAATTGTAGCCAGATCCTCCTGATGGAATCCCCATTTGTTGGATTTAACTTTAGGTCTTCGAGCGCTTTGATCTGTGCAGCAATAGTTTCGCGATCTGGCGAAAAGGAGTTTTGTTTTCTGCTACAGGCGATAAAAAATAAGGACAATAAGAGCCCAATGAAAATGCGGTTCAGTGATCTCATTTTTCTGGAAAGAGCTGATTTAAGATCGAGTTTTTCCGGCGTGATGAAATTGGAATTTCCTCTTTGTTCTTTAAGACAATATATTCGGAACGATTGACGCCAGAGATATGCGATCTGTTGACAAGATAAGATTGATGCGTGCGTAAGAAGTAGGGTTGAGGCAATAATTCTTGATAATATTTGAGGGGCTTGGAGATTAACTCTTTAGTGCCATCATTCAAAAAGAAAAAAGTATAAGGACCATCGCCCTTACAGTATACAATATTATGAACGGGGACGATACGTACATTGTGAATCGACGCCAATGCAATGCTTTCGGGTAGCTCACTGGCATGCAATGCCTCATGCGCCATTGATAAACGCTGCATCCATTGCGGATTGTTTTCTCTTTTGCGCCGATAGCGTTCCAGTGCTTCGTTCAACTCGGTTTGATCAACGGGTTTTAAGAGATAATCCAAAGCGCCATATTTGATGGCTTTGATTGCGAAGTGATTGTAGGCAGTAATGAAAATAATATTCTGTGGAATTACAGTTAGCTTTTTTAAAATATCGAATGCTGTACCATCACGGAGCTGGATATCCATAAGTATGACATCGGGCTGTTTTTCTTCAATCAATTTTACCGCATTTGTCACCGTATCGCTCCAGCCAACAAGTTCAACATCGGTTTCCTGCTGGACCAAATAGCTGATCTCTTTGCGCACTGCAGGTTCATCTTCGATAATAGCTATTGTTATCATGTATCCATCCTTTATATCCAGTAAAAATAATAATTGTAAGTAAGGAAACTGAATTCATTTACAATTCGTCGCCATTATTTACAATCTGGATTCAGATTCTCAACAGGGTAGCGAGGAAATTGGTCATTTAAAATTTCAAAAGGCAGCTGAATTTTTTATATTTAGTATTGTATAGACCACTCGTAATATGGAGACTCAAAAGTCATTAAAATCGGTTTTTGCTGGTAGTATTGGTTTGATTACCTTATTTGCAGTCGTTGGGCAATTTGTATTAGGCGCTCTTGTCTCTAAGCTTGGCCGCATGGACTATATTGTTCAGTTTTTTAGTTATTTTACGATTCTGAGTAATGTAATGGTTCTGTTATGCTGTTTTTTTACTGTTTGCTGGTCGAAAAGTCGAATCGGGCTATTTTTTACTAAACCCGAAACCATTACGGCTGTAACACTATATATTCTTATTGTCGGTATAATCTACAATGGTATACTTCGCTTCCTGTCACATCCACAGGGTTTATCAATGGTGGTTGACGAATTATTGCATGTGGTCACTCCTTTGAGTTTTTTTCTTTTTTGGTGGCGTTTTCTGGACAAGGGAGCAATCCGTTGGAGTCATATCTTTTATTGGTTGATCTTCCCATTAGTCTATCTTTTTTATACGTTGTGGCATGGTTCATTTTCTGGGTTTTATCCATATCCCTTTGTCAATGTTTCCGAATTGGGAATGGACAGGGTTCTTTTGAACAGTTTTGGAGTAACCTTGGTTTTCGTCGTAATTGGTGCATTATTGATCGTATTGGGAAAATGGCAAAACAAACGGCATTCTCAGCGGATTAAAAAATAAGAAAACTCAAAGCTTGTCGATATTGTTATATTACTAGAACAGCGTTCTATTTTTTACTTTAATTGAATTGAAAATGGTTATACGATTTTTTGTCTGTGTCTCTTTGGTATTATGTGGGATATGTTGTTTTGGTCAAGTTGATGTTGATAAAATGCGAGCCGAGTACGCTACTGCTGTTCAGAACAAAAAGCTTTGTGAAACTAATCTGAAACTATTGGAAAAATCTGCCAATTCGGCAACGGAGAAGGGATACCTTGCTGCTTATGAAATATTATGGGCGAAACATATGGGTAATCCGTTTACAAAATTAGGTCAATTCAAGAAAGGGAAAAAGCTTTTGGAGGAAATGATCATGAAATATCCCGATAATATCGATTTACGTTTTATTCGTTGGAGCGTGCAGACACATGCACCTTCTTTTTTAAGCTATAGTAAAGATCGATTACGGGATAAAGAATACTTGGTCCACAATTTACATAAATTGCCCAATCCAAAGGGGCGAGAAGTAATATATATCTATTTGAAGGAAGCAAATAGTTATCTCAAAGGTGACCATGTGTTTTCACAGGCCGAATTGAATGAGCTTTCTAAGTAACGAGCTATCCAAATAAGGTACTGCCATTCCGCCGCCAGTTCATTGATGCTGAATAAAAATCTTCGCATAGGTCAAGTTTTTTTTGGATGAAAATTTCCAAATTTGTAGGATAAGAAGCAATTAAACTTTAAAATGATGAAACAGATATTTATTAATCTCGCAGTAGCAGATGTGAATAAGTCAATGGATTTTTATACACAATTGGGCTTTACGAATAATCCTCAGTTTTCCGATGAACAAGGCAAATGTATGGTTTGGAGTGAGCATATTTTTGTGATGCTTTTATCTCCGGATAAATTTAAAACATTTACAGAAAAACCGCTAGCAGATACAAAAAAACAGATTGCAGGATTATTTTCACTTTCTGTTTCCGGTTTGGATCGTGTGAACGAAATTGTCGATAAAGGATTGAAAGCCGGGGGCATTGAACCAACGCCAATGAAAGACTACGGGTTTATGCAACAGCGAAGTATTGAAGATTTTGACGGTCATACCTGGGAGATATTTTATATGGATATGAGCAAATTTCCAACTGCATAAAAATCAGGTTGGAATAATCGGTTATCGTAAAGTCCCTTGCAGTAATGTAAGGGACTTTTTATTTTGTTGTTAAGGTAACGAAATAGGTGTATGCCGACTATTGCTGATGCCGATTTTTTACCGGTTCCACGAATATTAAACCATAGGATGCGAATTATAGTTGTGCCTTGCGAAAAGCTGGGCTACGGCTTACATTTGACAACATATCCGTTCGCTGTTTAGATAAACGGATGGCTAACAAATCATAAAACTTGACACATGTTTAAAAATAAAAAGCTCAGCAATAATCTGCTTCATTATGTTTATGCGATGATATGGTTGGTGTTATTTGGTTCCATCGCCTACTACGTTTATTCAGGTGCGGCGTTTAAACCGGAGAATGGTAAAATTCATCTGGTAGCCATACTTATTGCTTGGGTCGTGGAGTATCTGGGGCTTACAATTACAAGTCTACTATTCTTATTGTATGGAATCTATCGGGCCATGACAACCGTTTTAGAGGATGTGAAGGATAGTCCTGATATTTGAGCGATTTGTGCAACATAGTGTTTACAAATCGTATGGCTATGCTAATGTTACAGTAGCATTTTACGACGTTAATTATATTTGTTTTGTAAATACATATTGTGGTTTACGTGTAAGTCGTGGTACCTATGTTCAAACAAATTACATTTCGAGTTTTGCTGTTGATTAGCGCTTTGTTGCTGGTCGTAAAGCCATTAATTGGTTTTACGTTATATCATCAGGCCAAAGCTCAGGGCGAGAATGAGTTTATAACGGTTATCAAGGCTTTCAGCAAAAGAAAGCAGGAATACCTGGATTGGGTTGAAACCAGCGAAGGCAGCATAATCTGTAATGGTATGTCTGCAGTAGTGGGACGCATCCGAACGTTGCTTATTTTCCATTTCTCCAATTTTTTCTCACCTTCCGTTGGGAAAAATCCGACAAACAATTTCTTAAGTCAACTATTTAGCCCTTTTGAGAGGCTCTACCTGTTGCATCTCCGATTGACTTTATGATTTGATAGCTGTTTAAAATAGACGAAAGGCGTTATTCTGCTTAGGAATTTCGTTGCTGTAATTTATTTAAAATAAGATATTAAACATGTTTAAGAAAATAGTCCTGATAGGAGTTTTCTTGCTTTCCTGTGGCGTTTTTTGTCATGGGCAGGAAAATAATATACCTATCAAACTCAATGATTTGTTGTCTGCGGTAGCACAACATGCACCTTCTTTGCGTACTGACTATACGGGTACTATGGTACAAGAAGCACGTGCGGAGGAGATACGAAACAACCGTTTGCCGAGTTTGCAGTTATCCTATCAAGCTGATCTCGGTTCAAATAATAATGTGCCCGGCCCTTACTTTGGATTTGGTATTGTGCCAACCAATAATGGAGGGATACGTGAAAATAATAATTACAATGCCGTGAGCAGCAACCTTGCTATTGCGGCGTTTCAATGGGAGTTCTATAATTTCGGCGCGTACCAAGCGCAAGATCAATTGGCTCAATCGGCGGTTAACGTTGAAAAGAAACGATTTGATCAATCAAAATACGACCTGCAATCGTTTACGATCTACAGTTATCTTCAGCTGTTAAAGTTGCATGACCTTATTGAAATTCAGACAAGGAGTATCGATCGAAACCGAGAGATCAGGCAATCGATATTTGCTGTAGTTAAAAGCGGTATCCGGGCGGGGGTTGATACCAGTATGGCGGATGCGGAGATTTCAAGAGCGAAACTGAGCCTAATTGAACTTGAAAATCAACAACGGCAGTTGCAGATCCGTTTATCGACACTGGCTGCATTGCCTCCTGATCAAATTGTTGCTGATACAACAGCGGAGAAGATTCTCTTCGAGCAAGTGAAAAGTTCTCCTATTGAATTGAATGGGGGTACGCAGCACCCCTTAGTAGCTTATTACAATGCTTTATTTGATAAAACAAAAATGGAGGAAAAGCTGGTGTCGAAAAGCTACCGTCCTAAGCTCTTTCTTTCGGGGGCAGTTTGGGGACGTGCCGCGAGTGTAGATCACAGCAATAGTTATCGATCCTTAGCGGAGGGATTTGGAGTGGAACGAGGTAATTATCTCGTTGGTGTCGGAATCAATTACAACATCTTTGATCTTCAGCGGAAAAAAGCAAAACTCAATACCCAGCGGTTGATGGTTGATCAAGCAGGTCAAAAGTTGCAGGAGGAACAGGCAAATATAACCATGAATATTGAGCAGTCTTCTGCAGAGGTTGCTACCGCCGAGAAGAGGTTAAACGAGATTCCACATCAGACTAAAGCCGCTAATGCAGCCTATAGACAAAAGTTTTCGCTCTATAAAAACGGGCTAACAGATATTGTAGAAGTCAATGTCGCTCAAAATATGCTCTATCAGGCCGAACGGGATTATATCGCTGCCAAGTATAATTATTACCTCGCATTATTCCATCAGGTCGTTGCCCAGAATAATGTAGACGGTTTTCTCCAACTTTTTAAATAAATGTCTATGTCATTAGTTACAGCTGCTTTAAAAAGGCCAATTACGACAGTGATTATTACGCTGAGTCTACTGTTATTTTCCATCTTATCACTTTTTAAGATACCTATCGATATATTTCCCCAGCTTAATTCGCCAACAATATATGTGATTGAGTCCTATGGGGGGATGTCTCCCCAGCAGATGGAGGGATTTTTCTCCTCCCGGATGCAGGATCAATTTCTATATGTTAACGGCATAAAAAATATTTCTGCCAAAAATATTCAGGGGCTTACTCTACTGAAATTAAGTTTTTATGAAAATACGGATATGGCTGAAGCATCGGCACAGGTTGCGTTGCAGGTAAACCGGGCCATGAAGTTCTTTCCTCCGGGAGCATTGCCTCCGCAAGTTGTCCGTTTTGACGCCTCATCACTTCCTGTCGGGCAGCTAGTGCTGTCATCTAAAACACGGAGTTTAAAGGAAATCTATGATATGGCAAGTACCCTTGTACGTCCGATGTTTTCCGCTGTGCCTGGACTTTCAGCACCACCACCTTTTGGAGCCAACTCAAGGACTATCACGGTCAATGTTGATCCCAATAAACTACGAAGTTATAATTTAACGGCAGATGAAATCGTGATGGCTTTGTCAAAATTCAATGTAATGTCTCCTTCGGGTAACCTTCACCTTGACAATACAATGTATGTCACGACGATAAACTCTCTCATTAAGAATGTAAGCGACTTTGCCAATATTCCAATTTTGACGAAAAATGGGATACCTATTTATGTGAAAGATGTGGCTCGGGTATCAGATGGATCCGATATTACGGTGAGTTATGCATTGATCAATGGAAGAAGATCCGTCTATATTCCTGCGGTGAAAACGGCTGATGCTTCTACCTGGGCTGTTGTGCGTAATCTGAAAGCTAAATTACCGGAGATTCAAAACTTGCTTCCTGAAGATGTGAAAGTTTCCTATGAGTTTGATCAGTCTGTGGCCGTAATGAATTCGGTCCAAAGCCTTTTGCACGAAGGCGGACTTGGGGCTTTATTGACCGGGTTGATGGTGTTGTTATTTTTGCGGGATTGGCGTAGTAGTTTGATCGTCATCATTACAATACCAGTTTCCATATTATTGGGGGTATTGTTGCTGAAAATTTTCGGACAAACAATCAATATAATGACTTTAAGTGGTTTGGCACTGGCGATTGGGATTTTGGTTGACCAGGCGACGGTGACAATTGAAAGTATCCATCAGCATCAGGAAAAAGGGACAGCCAAAAGGAAAGCAATTTATCGTGCCTGTCAAGAGATTGCGGTGCCATTGTTGTTGATTCTCTTTTGTATCCTCGCTGTTTTTGCACCTTCGTTTATGATGGAAGGCATCCCTAGAGCCATGTTTTTACCTTTGTCCCTATCCATTGGTTTAACGATGATTGCTTCGTATTTTATGGCGCAAACATTGGTGCCGATCTTAGCAAATTGGTTGCTCAGGGATCATCATCTGGGGCACGCTCAATCGGATTCACCCAGTTTTTTTGATCGGATAAAAAAGCGGTATCGTGTGATATTACATCGATCCATGCGTCATAAGGGTAAGGTTGTCTTAGGCTATTTATTTTGTACGCTTGCGATATCGGCGCTTGCATTCCTATATATCGGCAAGGATATGATGCCGAAAGTCAATAATGGACAGTTTCAATTGCGGATCAAGGAACCCGATGGGACACGATTGGAACGTACGGAGGAATCTGTTAAACAGGTTCTGCAATTGATTGACAGTACGGTCAATCATCAGGTCGCCATCAGTTCTGCTTATGTTGGTTTGGTTCCGAGCAGTTATGGTGTTAGTAATTTGTATGTTTTCAATACAGGGACACACGAGGCTGTTATTCAGGTGAACTTAAATGCAGATTATCATGTCAATATGGATGAGCTTAAAGATGTACTCAGACATAATATTCAGTACAAAATGCCACGTTTGCGGTTCAATTTTGAGCCTATAGACATGACCGAGAAAATTATGAGCCAAGGTGCGGCCACACCGATCGAGGTCCGTATTGCTGGAAAGAAAATTGATGAGATGAAGTCATATGCCGACAAAGTTGTTTCAGCTCTGCACAAGATTGATTATTTAAGGGATGTACAGATTGCTCAACCCTTGAAGTTACCGACCATTGCAATAGCCATCGATCGGCTCAAAGCATCACAATTGGGTTTACAGATGGATGATATTGCCCGGTCTGTGACGGCGAGTACGTCTTCGAGTCGTTTTACGCAAAAGATACAATGGCTTGATGAGAATAACACCTATACGTATCAAGTACAGGTTCAGGTGCCTGAATATGTGATGAATACGATGGACGAATTGCGTGAAATCCCATTGGTCAAAGGGCAGTTAACGCCAACCTTAGGCGATATTGCGAGTTTTAATACACAATATATGCCTGGAGAGTATGACCGACAAGGGCCAAGGCGCTATTTAACTGTGATGGCCAATATACACCAAAAGGATCTGGGGACGGCTACAGCGGATGTTCAAAAAGCGATTCGGAGCCTGGCTGCTCCACCCCGAGGTGTCATCGTTGAGATGAAGGGAATGTCTACACTGTTGCTTGAGACCATGAGTAGCCTGCAAATAGGTTTGCTGTGTGCTGTTGTTGTTATTTTTCTTTTGTTGGCTGCAAACTATCAAAGTGCGAAACTTTCATTGACGGCTTTGGTGACTATTCCAGCAGTTATCCTAGGAGCGTTGTTAATGCTTCTAGTGACGGGTTCAACGTTAAACCTGCAATCCTATATGGGCATGATCATGTCTACAGGCGTTTCGGTTGCAAATGCCATTCTTATCGTCTCGGGTGCGGAAAATCTGCGGATCGATCTTCGTAATGCACGGACGGCGGCTTTTGCGAGTGCTGCTACACGTTTGCGCCCAATATTAATGACAAGTATGGCTATGATTGCGGGGATGATTCCGATGGCTATGGGAATGGGAGAGACTGGGGAGCAGGCGGCTCCACTTGGACGTGCTGTTATCGGCGGTTTATTTGCGTCGACTTTCGCAGCTCTTTTTATCCTACCACTGTTGTTTGTATGGATGAAAGAAAAATCCAACTATAATTCTGCCTCGCTTCTGCCTCATGAAGAACCGGTGAATGCAGAGATTATTATAGAAAACAATTCCTATATCGCAAATTAGTTATTAAGTGTCGTAAGCTTAAATTCGATTTTACGTTAGGCTGGAGATTAAAATTTTTAGAAAAAATATGCCATCGTTAGGATGGGAAAATCATTACATATGAAAAAATTGTGCTATGTGTTCATGTCGATAAGTTTGCTGACCGCCTGCGGAAGCACGGAGAGGCCTATTGACCTTACGCCAAAACAACCGGGGAAGACGGCAGCTCATGAAGTTGCGGTATTGCAGGAAAAGGTGATGTCAAGCAGCGTGAGATTGCCTGGGAAGCTTAAACCATATAATGAAGTAAATATTTATGCAAAGATGAATAGTTTTGTCAAGCATATCCATGTAGACCGTGGTACAATTGTCAAGAAAGGCCAATTGTTAATCCAATTGGAAGCACCTGAAATGCTAGCGGCGGTACAGGCCGCACGTTCGCGTTATGTACAGGCGCAAGAAACGGCTTCCGCAAGCAAAGATAAATATCGGCGGCTTAAAAATGCCGCCCAGGAAGAAGGTGCCGTCTCACCTTTGGATTTGGATAATGCACTGTCCAAGATGAAAGCCGATGAAGCCGTTGCTATGTCTGAAAAGGCCAACGTAGAGGAGGTTGAGATGATGCAGTCTTATTTGGATATTAAAGCTCCTTTTAATGGTATTATTGTGCAACGTAATGTTTCGGAAGGTGCATTGGTAGGTCCAGGAAAAGGCAACGACCAACCTTTACTTATTCTGCAGGATCTTAATCGATTAAGATTGGAAGTGCAAATTCCGGAGACCTATGTGGACAAAGTTGATTTGTCTAAAAAAGTTGCTTATCGTTTCAATAATAAACCGAATAAGATATTTGAAGGGATGATCGCTCGGTCGGCCAATTCGCTAGGGGCCATGCAGTCTGAAGCAATTGAGGTCGATGTTCCCAATGCGGATAATTTGCTGAAACCTGGTTTATATTGTGAGGTTGATATTCCACTTTCTGCTGGGGCTAGTTCTTTGCTGGTGCCATCCAATAGTATTGTTCGTTCGACGGAAAGGCAATATGTTATTCAAGTCATCAATGGAAAAGCTCATTTTGTGGATGTCAAAGAGGGGGTGTCTACGCATGATTCAACGGAGATTTTTGGTCAATTGAATATAAACGACCGGATTCTGCTGCATGCAAATGATGAAATTAAGGAAGGGGTGGCACTTTCTTTGGAAAAATAAGAAGAGGTCATAAAACAATGGGGGCGGTTTGTACTGTCCCCATTGCTTATTGATTCTTAGTTGTTATGATTTAATATGTCATAAAGACTTTTAATCAGAAGCCGTATTTGGCTGTTGTTGTGATCCGAAAATGAAAACTCATCGGCAAAACGGTTTGCTCCTCTTATAAATTCTCGTAATTCTTGTTCATTGTCCATCGCGGATGCGGTTGAAAATTTACTTTTATAAGGGAGAACATAGTTTAAAAACGCCCCAACCGGAGGGTTGAGTGATGCTTCCTGTTCTAGTATCGTCAAGAGTTGCAGATAATAATTTTTTATGTGTTCGATATTTACCATGGTAAAGGAATTTCTTGTACTAATTTCTTAAAGGCGTCATCTCTGACCGTTGCGGGTATGAACAATTGAATTGCTTTACCCGGAAGGTGTGGATTAATGACACCTGCGGCAATAGGCTGTCTTGCTGTGGTACCTTGCCATACTTTTAAGGTTTGTGTTTGCGTTACTTCATAACGGTAAAATTTACTGAAATTGTTCCATGCTGGTTGAACGGCAGTACCGCCGATTACGTCGCCAACGGACTTCGGTATATCTTTTGTCCAGTAACCACCGGCAGGATTTCCTCCGGTGACACGATATATTTTTGTACCCGCTGGTAGTTCTATTGCTGTCGCATCGACAAAATTGGCTGCCTCAACGGCAGGTAAATCTAAATCTGGGTTATTCCAGGGACTTATTTTTCCACTGGATAAGCCATTCGGTACATAATCAGATTTCTCTATGCCAGGGATATTGTTCCAGTCTTCGATATATACCCTTTGGTGGTAAATGCTTTGTGCAGTTTCTAGGTTATTCATCAAAGCAGCTTTATCCTTCGATTTGGAAAATGCCTCTTTGAGTTTGGTCTGATCCAAGCCCTTTGCTATCCAGTTATTTAATTTGGCTTTGGTTCCTGTTCCCAAAGATTTTTCAAGGTCATCCATCCAACTGGTCGAATTTTCAATTTCATTGATTGAATCGTCATCCGAGGAACAATTAACAACAAGTTGGCTTGTTAAGATTAATAGAATCAACAGCAGTGTTTGTGTAAATCTAGTCATGATTGGTTTACGTTGTTTAGTATAAAATTAAATGCAATGAATAAACGAGTTAACGCTATTTCGGAACAATTGTTTTGGTAAAAACTAATTTTATGTTAAATAATTATTTTTACAGAAATACTTTTGTGTATTAATATGTTTTTTATTTGTGAAATTAGATAATTGTTAAAATTTATGCAAACTGTTTTTAATAAACTGCTGAATTTAAAGAGAAAGGTAATTTTGTTGATTATAGGGGCTTGATGGGGTCAAATAGACAATGCCAGCTTATTCTTGGGTGGGATTTTGCTTGTATATGAGTTAGTTGACCATTCTATCCGATAGATTTGGATAGAATGGGGGATTCCAGAGCCTTATAGGTTTGATGGACTCTTGGTTCTGTCAAAACGGGTTTTTAAATGCTGCCTTCTTGAACGGCGCAAACGTGATTTCTTCACGGGATAATGTCTATTTTTGGTGATATTGTTAAAGATTAGCGCCACAAGGAATAAAATTAAGCAGCCCGATAGTACTGGACTTAATACATACCAGTACCCCATTGAAGAGATTTTTGTCCCACTACTGACGGCAATAAGTGCTGTCGCTCCACCAGGAGGGTGCAGCGTGCGCGTGTGCTGCATACAAACGATCGATAATGCAACAGCAAAGGGAGCGGTCAGCCAGATAATATCGGGAAGGAGCTGTGCAACGGTAACCCCGGCGATTGCAGAAACAACGTGGCCGCCGATTAAATTGCGTGGCTGTGCAAGTGGACTTTGTATGGCACCATAAACCAAAACCGAGGAAGCTCCGAAAGAGCCTATCAAAAAGATATTTTCCAGCGAAGGTAAATGAAGTGATTGGATATAGGCGATAATAAATATCCCAACAAATGCACCAATAAATGACCAAAAATGTTCCCAAGGATCGACTAATGTCTCTCTATAGATCACATATCTATAGATCCGTAATTGTCTGTGAAGATGCTGTTTCATTTTATTTGCAAATATATATAGACCAAGGGCTTTAAACTTTGCGCATTCTATCTTGATTTTTGAAGAATTTATAACATTCGATTTCTTATGCTGGATGTCACGATACTTTGGCAGCAAAGTCCATCGAAATGATGTCTAAGGAATGCCCCATTTTTATAGACTCATGGTAGTTACAACGCTTTTGTCTCTTGTTCAGATCGAAAAATTTACCGAGCAAAAGTACACTAAAATAATAAAATCTATCTCTTGTAATTTAAAATCTCCCTTTTGATACCGCTAGTTTTAACGTATACTCTTTTCTGGTCCAATAGAATTGGTTGTTGGTTTTCGATACGACCAATGCAACTTACAATTTTGTAAGTTGTTCCAGTCTCCGGAAAAACACATTAGTTTTGTTCAAAAATTATACCCTATGGAATTGAAAGATAATATTGTGGGTTTTCACCACCTATCGATTAAGGCTCAGGATTTTGATAAGACGATTGGCTTTTATGGAAATCTTGGTTTTATTGTCGTGCATGAATGGTCGCTACCCGAGTTCAATTTAGAACGCTGTGCCATGCTTTTTAATGCCTCTATAGGCTATTATTTGGAAATTTGTGATAAAAATGCTGCTATTCCAACGCAGGGAAGAAGGCGTAAAGAAGGAGAGGAATATGTCGAGAATGCGCTACTTCATCTGTGTTTTGCGGTAGAAGATGCCGAAGATGCCCGAATACAGGCTATCGCCCATGGTGCAGAGGACCTGAGTGCCGGTGTTTTCGAACTCAGGCTCAGTCAAGGTAAAAAAGATGTTTTTGTACGAAACAGCCTCGTTTATAGTCCAAATGGAGAGGTGATTGAATTTTTGGAGCAGGTTGATTTTAATTAAGGATGGTCGTTATTAAACTCAGAAAGCGCTGCCAATAGGGGTTTTAGCTGATGACTTTTGTCGGTCAGTGAATAGACAGATGCTGTTTTACTTCGATCTTTTTGAATGAGTCCATCCAGCTGTAATTCTTTCAATTGTTTCGCAAGTGTACGATCGCTTACTTGGGGCAGAAGAATTTTGAATTCCGAATAGTTTGTGTCCTGCTCGAGGAGTTTGAATAGAATCGAAAGTTTCCATCGACCACTGAATAATGCCAACGTTCTTGAGGCATTACAGAACTGTTTTAATGTTTTTTCATTGATTGCATTCGTCGAATTTTCTTTGCGGTCTGTCATAGCTACTAATATCGAAAAAAATTGGATGAGTCACCAAGATATTATTTATGGATAACACGCATGGTATGCTATGCTATGGTTTGAAGTTGAATTGCTTTCTTCTTTTGGCTTTTTGCCGGTTTCTTCTTCTTTCTTTTGTTCAGCCATATCCATATCCCTGTGATGGGGAGAGACGCAGCAAGTGTAACGGCTAAGAATGTAATAATTTTAGAGGGTAGTCCAAATATCGATCCCATATGGATGGATTTCATCATACGTTGAACCTGCTGTGCCAATGGTAACTTTTCTAAAGGGTTATTTTTAAGTAACTGTCCGGATTTGCTGTCAAAGAATGCCTGGTTGATCTGTAAAGTTGCATTTGAAAAGTTTTCCTTGGTTAGCGCAAAAGCTAAATCCTTCTTTTCAGGAAATGTGATAATTATATTTCCCGAGGTAGGGTATAGGCTGTTTAACTGCTGATAGATTGTATCCAGCACAAGGTAATCTGAAAAAGCCAGTTTGTTGGCGTTGCTGATCTTCTCTTTTGTTGATTTTTGGGTTGAACCCAATACTTTATAGAATTGTTTATTGTACCAATCGAAACTCCAGGTCAATCCTGTTAAGGTAAAAATAATTAAAAACAAAGATGCGTAGAAACCGCCGACTGCGTGAAAATCCCAGACCTTTCTTTTGAGAGAGGTTGCCATTTTCATCGTTACACGTTGTCTGAGCATGGATTTATTTTTGGGCCACCAAAGATAAATTCCACTTAATGCAAGAAAAAGAGCTGCCAGGGCTGAAATTCCAGTGATGGTAGTTCCGATTTTATCGATGAGCAGAAAACGATGGATATCCAGCGTCTTTTGAAAAAAGCGGTCACTCTGCCGGCCTTTGGATAATATTTCTCCGGTATAGGGATTGATATAGGCATACCAATATCCACCCTTCTTTTGTCCATATTGTATACGAATGCTTCGAGAAGAGTCAGCTGGAATTTCTAAGCGAAATAGTTTTTTATCAGGGAAGATAGTCTCAGCTTTCTGTGAAATATGGGCGAGGGAAAGACGATTGTTTTGAACGGTTACTTTTTGTTCTTTTGGCCAAAGCAACGGTGCGAGCTCTTTTTCAAAACTCAATAACATTCCTGTAACGCAAACAGCAAAAAAGATTACACCAAATAATAAGCCCAAATAAAGGTGGAGTTTTCCAAGTATATTTTTTAGAATATTTTGTTTAGCTCTTTTATTTGTCATAGATGCGCTGTCAATAGGATGAACAGCGCAAAAATACAGCATTATTAGTAATTATTCTAAATAAACGAAAAAAGTTTCGTCAGGACATTGATTATCCCAATCACCCATCATAATACTCTTCTGCTTTTCTGTCTAGGAGTACATCTTTGACTACACGAATGGCGACATTCTCTAAGTTGACGTTAACAAGGAAAGGAGGAACATTAACAGAAAACTTCCATCGGTCATGTAAACATACCCACCTCGATAGAGGAGGATAAAATATCAAGGGGGATGAATATGATAAGAGTGGTGATTAATCAAGCTGTATATACATATGATAATATTCGCCACCTACAAAAGGTGTTTTTTGACCAAGTTTGAAGCCAATTCTTTCGTAGAGTTTTTGTGCATTGGGATTCTTTAAATCAACAAGTAGGCCGACTTTTTTAAAACCACTTTGCTTGGCATGTGCGATCGCGTAGTGCAAAAGTTCTGTTCCGATACCTTTGCCTCGAGCAATGGGAGCTACAGCAATAGAATCTATATAAAATTCGTCTCCAGCAGTTTCGGCCTCTGGAATCATCGTATTATTGTATTGCTCCATTATATGATTTAAAATAGGTTGTCTTAATTCAACAAAGCGATCACCATCGTAGCCTGTTAATGAACCCGCAATATGTCCATTGTCGTCAATTGCGACAAAAGTGTTTTCATAACTATAGAGATTCCCTTTTTGCTTGAAGAGCTGTGTTAGAAAATGTATTGCCTCTTTTCTATCTTCTTTTTGGATAAAGCGGAAGATAATATCGCCCATAGCCTGGAGCATAATTTCAGGTACGATTTGTGAATCACTTGCTTGTGCTTTTCGAATTTTAGTGTGTATGTCCATGATTTGAAGAATAAAAAACGAAGTTAAGAAACTTGATCGATTTTCATTTAAGCACTTTTGATTGGATTTTTTTCGTTGCAATCATGCGCTAGCGAATAGTACCTAGCCAGTAAAGAGTATATAGGACGGATATTTGCTTAGTGCGCTCGAATATTGATCTGCTTATATTTGTAACACATTTCTTATTATTTTTGAACTGTGCTGTTATCGGTTGAAGAACTGTCGACAGCTCTTTTTCGGATTAAAAACAAATTATAATGATTCTAAGAGCTACAGTTTCTGCCTTTCTCGTTGCTGTCTTCAGCCTCGTTACAACCTTACTCGTACATAATGCAGATTTAAATATGGTTTATGCTGCATTTTGCTGTTCCCCCTATTTTATTGTCATTACATTGGTTTATTTTCACTTTAATAAGTTACGCAAGAAATTTAATGTTTTAGAGGAACCAAAATTTGTTTTTGAACTTGGCTACGGTTTTCTTTTTTATTGCTTGTTTTCTTTATTGCTCCCCGTATTGCTTTTTTTATCTACGCTAGATGATGAATATGAACATCAACTTTATGCCGACCTTGGCGGTGTGATTAGAGAAATGTTTCCCCTGATTGTGACACTTAGTATTTTCCTGACATTCTTTAGCAGCGTGATTATAACCTGGGCGTTAAAATCCTGGAAATATCTGGTTCCTACATTGTTGGGATTTCTTGTTTTAATCCCTATTATATTTGCATTTTCAACCACGATACGTGAGATTAGTGACTTAAGGGAAGAACGTCTGACGCAAGCCGACAATGTAAAAGAAGGACGTTACAAGTGGTATTGCGCAATGAGCAATCCTTCAGCTTATCCCGTTCAGTTGTACAAAGGCCGTTTTGTCTTTCCAAAAGATAATGATTATGAGTTTACGTTCAGTGAGGGTAATCTAGTGAACTATAATGCGGTGTGGGGACAAGCCGGTGGTGGGTCTTATGAGCAGGTGATGTCTTTGCCTAAAGCATTGGATATTACTTGGTATTCATTTGTAGAAGACACTTTTTACCGCATGAACGGGCCGGTGGATTACAACAAACTTCGGGCATTATTCGGTGCATCATATGCCGAAAAAGGGGCGACTAACACTATTGATGAACATTATAATAAGATTATTTTGGGTTTTGCTCCCGGCGGTGTACTTGTTATATGGGCTGCGGGAACAGGACGTCGTCAAATCGAAATAGGTCGTTATCAAGCGGAAAAAGTAACGATCAATGAGGGGGATCAATCTAAACCTCATGAAGAATACGGTAATATCTTTAACCAAGAATGGCGTGAACATGTACTGTCCGATACGTCGATTATTCCCTCGGATATTCGGCGAGCTATCGCAGATAAACCGATTCCATACGGTTATTGGGATAAATTACGGGTACGTTATCTTGTCCAGCCTAAGTTTGTATTGTCATCTGACATAAAAACATTCGATGCAGACTTCGAATTTTATAATGCTGAGCGTGTTGTTTTTGATGAAAGTCTTCGGTACATGGATATGGAGTCTCGAGGGATTCCTAAAGATATTTATGTCAAATGGTATGATCAGCATAATAACCGATGTGCAGCCCGATTTATTTTTGGTGAAGATGAAACTTTTCAAAACTTTGCCTCATTTTTTGGCGATAAAAAAGACTTGGGGGCTGAGTTAGAAATTAGTATTGATACAAAGACTAAAATAGCGAAAGCAACTTTAAAAAATGCCAGGGAGCACAAGATTCTTTTGGAGACTCAAGTGATTGCGTATGGCGAGCATTTCTAAACACGAAGGTGCATTTACATTGATAGTTCCTTTTGCATGTTATAATTTGATATTTCGACTCCATTTCGTATTTGTATTTGCTCGGCGGTAACTTTAAATCCATTGGCCTCAAAAAATGGTTTCGCGGTTTTACTAACGTCGGCTGTTATAAAAGTACTTTTTTGTCTTTTTGCTTCATTTTCTAATGTGTTATAAAGCTTTTGTGCAATCCCTTGTCGTTGAAAATCGCGGTGGACATACATGACATCAACATAGTTTCCATGATCAATTGAAGCAAAGCCTACAATTTTACCATTTAGTATAGCAATTATAAAATATTGGTTTTCGATTAACTGGTGCCAACGGTGCTGATCACCGGAAGACGATTTCCAGGCAGCAATTTGTTCGCTGTTATAATCATCGCTACAAATTGTTTCGATTGTTTCAGAAAATAATATTGCAATTTCCTTATCCTCCTGCAAAATTCCTTTCCGGATGACTAATTCTGCTGGATCTACTTGTGTTTTATTCATATTTTTTGAAAAGTATCAAATAGTTGAGTAATAAAAATGGATTTATAGATATGATCTACCAAGAAGAGTGTGAAATTTTAATAAAAACATATAATTATGTTAAAGGTATAAATATTATATTTATAACCACAAGTTGAAGTGTCTATTTGCGATCAACTAGTCAGTATTAACCAGTTTAACGGAGGCGTTCGGTCATTTAGTTTCAATAAATAATGGAATTTATGTGACAACAATTCAGATAGGTGCGTGAATTACTGAAATTGACCTTTTTTTTGAATATGAAAACCATTTTATTTTGCCTGCTTGTATTCATTACAATACTGTTGCACGGCAACAGCAGTCTCGCGTATGGACAATCTGTTGAAAAGATAACAGCTATTAAGAATCCAGTTGCCCAACTTGAAGCAGCTCTTCAGCTGCCAGTGAAATTTGAAGGAGATACCCTTAAATTGAAAAATGCATTGGCACCACTTTTAGAAATGGCAGACAAAAAAAGAAGTGTTGCGCTTAAGTGGGCTTATTACATGCGTATGGCAGATGGTTTATCTGTAGCCTATGATCGCATAAACGCTGCATCTGAGCAATATTACCGATTGGCTGAACAGCTGCTTCGTGTACATCCAGACACTGAATTAGAAATGCTGGGCTGTGCGCGTGAAGGATATTATAATTTTATCTATAGACGGGTAAAAGAAGCGTTCCCATTCTTTCTACGGGCGAATGATTTGAAATCTAAAGTTAATATTAAAAAAATTCCTTTGGTGGTAAAGCATTACCAATTTATGGCGAGCTTCTATAGTTATATAGGAGATCAGGCAAACGCTGTCGTCTATTTAGAAGAAGCTTTACCTTTTACAAAATCCGCTTCACGGGAACGTGTTGATCTGATCAATTCTATTGCTGTATATCTCGCAAAGGACTCGCTCAATCACCAAGCCTTTACCTATTTAAACCGAGCGATGATAGAGGCTGAATTAGCGAAGGATTCGGTTTGGATTGGTATTATTTCAGGTAATCTGGCGGATCATGCCTGGCGAAAAGGGGATCGTGAACACGCAATCGCTTTGGTGAAGAAAAATATCGACCTCTCGATGCGATATAACGAACGTAGAGATGCTATGCGTGCAAATCTCAATTTAGCAAATTGGTATATTGAGTTGAAAGAATGGGAATTGGCCGAGCGGTACATGCAAGCCTGTGAGAGTCTGATGGAAGACAAACCCTATTTTTTGAAATATAAAATGGAATTGGCAAAATCCAAGTCTGGAATCATGCGGGGATTAGGACGCAGTGGAGAGGAGTTAAAGCAATTACATTTGTATCTGATGTTGAAAGATTCCTTGGAAAAGAGAATGAATGATAAAGAGATTCAGAAAATGCTTTGGCAACGGGAATCTGAAAAATACAATAGGACTATCCAAGCTACCGAGGAAAGACGCATTCGGACAAAACGGATGTATCAGTTCATAGGTATTGTTCTAATCTTGATTTTTGCTATAGTCGTATTATTAGTCAATAAATCAAAAATTAAAATCAAGATGCGCAATACCTTATTGGAGCGAGATCAACTTGCACTTGCTTACGAAAAACAATTGCTAGACCAGGAACTGCTGATGCTCAGAAATTCACTCAATGAATCTACTGATACGATCCGTCAGAACGACGTTACTATTCAGCAGCTCAGGGAAGAACTTGTAAAGATCTCCGAGTCTGACCCAGCATACCTGACGCAGGTTACAGATAATTTGAATGCGCTTTTGCAGTATCACATTATGACCGATGAGCGCTGGCAAAAGTTCAAACAGGTTTTTAACAAAGTTTATCCAGCTTATCTGACACAAATGAGGCAAACTTACCCAAAAGTCACAGAAAACGACCTCAAGATATTGGCATTGCTTAAATTGGATCTAAGTAATGCCAGTATGAGTGAGCTTCTTTGTGTATCGGTCGAAGCAGTTCGTAAAGCAAAACAGCGGTTGAAGAAAAAATTGGAGCAAACGCAAGAATAAAGATTTTGAGGCATCATGTGCTACATCAGTTTGAGTTAAGGAATGTTAAAAATGTAGCAAGGTCATTTATTTAAGTTATTTTCAATTCAGCGTTTAAATCCTGTTTATAACGATAACGCCAATTATAAGGTTTTTAATACATTTCTTATTGAAGCACATCAAGATGATAGGACTGAGTTTCAAATTTTTTAGGTTCATTATCTTCTTTAATTTATTTGTGACTGTCTGTATTCTTACACAGTCGACTCGTTTTATGTTGAACTCCACGAATATCGTGTCGTTTTATATGTTCATATTTTGGATTAAAGTCTTCGGTTCTGTTATTTCTGTGATTGCTGAATATGTATTTCATCTTCCTAAAAAAGTAGTTTTTCTGAAAAACTTACACACATCCCCGATTCGGATCGTCGTATGGCTTGTTACAATTGATTTTTTGTTATTTATACTGTTATGCTTGATGCTGAAAATTTATTTGACAACACTTTGTATATAGATAGTCTATCGTTTAGCCGTGGTGGAAAAAATATTATTACAAACCTTTATTTAACATGTGGTCCTAACGATGTTGTCGGAATTGTAGGAAGAAATGGAAGTGGGAAGTCTACATTAATGAATATTATATTTGGACAGACCAAACCTGATTTTGCTTTTATGCGGTGCAACGGTGTGAAATTTGAAAAGGGGTACCAAACGAAGGAGATTGTATATCTACCGCAGGGAGGTTTTTTACCTAGAGAACTGCTGTTGTCAGAGGCACTTCGCTTTTTCGAAATAGATGACCCAGATTTATTGGAACTTCCATTTATTCAACAGAATTTCAAAAATCGTTTGAGTAGTCTGTCATTGGGAATGATTCGTTTTTTTGAAACGCTATTGATTTTGCATACCAAACATTCGTTTTCTTTGCTCGATGAACCCTTTATTGGTCTTAGTCCCATTTATATAGATTTGATAAAGGAGCATATTCAGTTGGTCAAACATCGAAAGGGGATATTGATATCAGATCATTATTTTAGACAGGTGATGGATATCAGTGATCGATTGTACCTCCTAAAAGATTCACGTTTGATTCAGGTTTTTAGTGAAGATGATCTGGTATTTGGTGGTTATTTAAATCATATAGATTAGTCAAGTGGGTATAAGAACCCACTTGACTATAATTTTCGATTTTATAGCTGATAGAACGCTATTGAAAATCTATTTTGCGTTTTTTGCTGTGACGTTAAGTTCAATGTCTACATTTTGTGCAATCATCCAGTCTTGAGGATTACCTTCTGTACCGTAAGTAAGACCCCAATCCTGTCTTTGGATCGTAAATTTAGAGTAGAATGTTACTTCGTCACCATTGAAAGTTATTTTTGCAGGGAACGTTACATTCACCGTTTTATCTTTGATTGTTAAGTTTCCACTAACAGTATTTGTCGCGTCGGCAACAACACTTTTTCCTTGCGTTGCATCGAATGGTCCAACTTTGGTGATTTCAAATTTTGCAGTTGGGTATTTTGCAGTGTCAAAGAAATCAGCGCTTTTTAAATGTGCATCTAGGTCTGAAGATTTTTTGCCACCCGATGTTGTAGGGTCTACTGAGGCTGTATCTGTAAGAATGGAGTTGACATCAATGGTAAAAGAACCACCAGTAACTGCGTTATTTTCAGCGGAAAGTGTACCTTCACTTTTCAAAACACCATATCTTGGGTTTAAACCACCTTTATGGTAACCAGTCCATTTTAATGAGCTTTTATCTGCTTCAACTGTGTAAGTCTGTCCTTTTTGTTCAGTGACTTCCTGTGCAGTTGTTGTTGTTGCTTTGTCGCCGTTTGTATTTTGACAAGAAGCCAATAACAGAATAAGGGCTAAACCCGAGATCAATTGCTTTTTCATTTTTAATCGTTTTATTTTTATATGTTATTTACACCTTAAATTTTGACAGCATCAACTGTGCCAATTTGCACCTTCTTATGTTGCCGATACAAAGGTAGATGATAGATAGTTTATTTTTGGTATTAGTTTCCTTAAAGAAACTACTTTCCAAAAAGATAGTGGGCCGTAACTTTATAAATCTGTATTTTTGTATGCATTAAAAAATCATCATCGTAAAATTGCATTTTTCGGTTTTACAGATAATAGGATAATCAATGAAGACGGTGCGAAACCGATAAAGAATAATAACATGAAAAAAGAAGCAACATTAACATCTTCGGGCGCCTGCAAAACACGTATACTGGCTATTAACGATACCATGGAGATTTTGGCAGGAAAATGGAAATTTCATATTATTGGCACATTGATGCTTGTTGAAAAATTACGTTTCATGGAACTTTTACGCGAAGTAGACGGTATCGGTGCAAAAATGCTGTCTAAAGAACTTCAGGATTTGGAAATGAATCAGTTGATCAAAAGGACAGTGTTGAATACTAAACCTTTGACGGTGGAATACGAACTGACAGCATGTGGCAAGACCCTAGGCCCTATCATCGATGAAATTGCCAAGTGGGGAATTACCTACAGAAGTAAACTCTATACCAAAAATGAGACTGAAGTCAGTATGAACTAGTGCTATAGGTGTCCTCTTCTTTGGACGATTTGTAAAATTGCCTGTAAAGAACCTGATACGTTGGACGCAAATTCGGTGGATTATAGATTGAAAAACTATAATAATTGTAAGTTTGTTATAGAATTTACAGTCTAATCTACTAAAAAGAAGACAGGATGCGGTTACAACGATTATTTTATTTATCTCTTGGAATTTTGAGTATAAGCAGCTGCGCAGTTACCAAAAAAGCCCAGCGCCAAGAGATTTCCTTTGATGAAGGTATCAAAAAGATTAACCATGTGGTTGTTATCTATATGGAAAATCATAGTTTTGATAATCTTTATGGTGAATTTAAGGGGGCTAATGGCATAGCGAATGTCAAAAAAGGTGATTTTTTGCAGGTGGATGAAAATGGGAAAGCTTATCAATATCTACCTGAAATTCCCCGCAATAACTCTTTTCCAACCAATCTCCCCAATCAGTTTTTTAATATAGATCAATATGTTCCTTCCGACAAGGCAACGCCGGATGTTACACACCGCTTCTATCATAACCAATTGCAGATCAACGGTGGGAAAATGGACAAATTTGCACTATATAATGATTCCAAAGGATTGGCGATGGGATATTATAATACGGAGAAATTGCCACTCTATCCATTTGCCAAAGATTATACATTATGTGATAATTTCTTTCAGAGCGCATTTGGCGGGTCCTATTTAAATCACATTTATATGATTTCAGCGGCGGTTCCGGTTTGGCCCAATGCGCCTAGTTCGATGGTGGCTAAGCTCGATGCAAATG
Source organism: Sphingobacterium sp. (assembly GCA_031286695.1). Classification (GTDB taxonomy): domain Bacteria; phylum Bacteroidota; class Bacteroidia; order Sphingobacteriales; family Sphingobacteriaceae; genus Sphingobacterium. Next base: position 226,625 of record JAITTY010000006.1, read on the forward strand.
GTAAGATGATAAAAGATGGTGTCGTTACTCCTGATGGCTATGCCATCAATCATGTGCTTTCTCGAAATAAACCTTACCCTGCGAAATCTGATACATCCAAATTATTGCCATCTCAGACGATGCCTACAATTGGTGATCGCCTGACTGAAAAGAATGTCAGCTGGGCTTGGTATTCAGAAGGCTGGGATGATGCTGTTGCCGAACGTAAAAATAACTTTGCCTATAATCATGAGCCTTTCTTATATTTTGCCAATTTTGAAGAAGGCAAAGAAGGCCGAAAGCATATGAAGGACCAAAATGATTTTATCAAGGATGCCAAGGAGGGAATGCTTCCTAGTGTATCTTTTGTTAAACCAGGTGGGGGCAATGATGAGCATCCCGGAAGTTCGGCTGTTTATTCCTCGGAGCAGCTAGCTGTTAATCTGATCAATGCTGTGCTAGAAGGGCCTAATGCAAAAGATGCCTTGGTGATTTTAACGTACGATGAATTTGGAGGCTTTTTTGATCATGTTAACCCGCCGATCATAGATCGCTGGGGACCTGGAAGCCGGATCCCGGCAATTGTTATTGGACCATTTGCTAAGCGTGGCGTTGTCGACCATACACAGTATGAGACTGTTAGTATTCTTTCATTGATAGAGCAGCGTTGGGGAATAGAACCCCTTGCCGATAGAGATAGAAAAGCAAATCCTTTCAGAAATGCGCTCGTTTTCAAGTAGGCTATCTTTCGATCGATAGGAAATTGAGATATGTATAAGAAGATTGTAGTTATAATCCTCATGTCGACGATTGTATTTATCCTAGGGTTTACGACAGGACAATCAGCTTATACAAAAAAAAGAGGAGCCTCTGCTCGTGAGCATCTGATTCAGAAAGAAGTTCTGGATCAGATGCTGTCTTTTAAGGCCTATATTAAAGATACACTTGCTGTTGAGGTCCACAAAGAAGAAATAGATCCTGTGGGGTTGCGAAAGGCATTTTTGAAAACCAGAATTCTTTTTAAAAGATTTGAATGGGCTTCGGAATATTTTACTGCGGATCTATCCAAAAGGCTAAACGGGCCGCCGGTGGAGGAAGTGGAAAATGCGGATTTATTGGACCCTTCTTTAGCCAGAGGGGTGGAGCCAGTGGGACTGCAGGTGATCGAAGAGCTTATCTATCCCACATTCGATAACAGCAATAGGCAAAAGCTAATTCGTGAAATTGAACATTTAATCACAAATGCGGATTATTTGATTTCCTATTTCAAAGATCATCAATTGGAGGATTGGCGCATTTTGGATGCTTCAAAACTTGAAGTATTTCGGATTATATCTTTGGGGATTACCGGATTTGATAATCCGCTCTTTCAAAACAGCATGATGGAGGCGTCGGTTGCTCTAGGAAGCTTGCAAAGTACATTTCTCCATTATGGTACACGTAAAGAAAGACTATTTTTAACACTGACCAAGGCGATTAATTATCTTCAAGGGAATACTGATTTTAATTCTTTTGACAGAGCATTATTCATTACACAATTTGCGAATGGAATCAGTACTGAAATAGCGGCTTTAGAACGAAATCAAACTGGACCTAAAATTAAGTATAATAGAATGCTGAGACAGGGTGTAAATACGATGTTTGATCTGGATGCATTTAATGCGGATGCTTTTTCTCCTGGACCGAAATTTCATTTATCAGATGAAAAGACTGTATTGGGCAAGAAGCTATTTTATGATGTGGCTTTATCGGGTACACATACCCGAAGTTGTGCTTCCTGCCACAATCCCAATCTTGCTTTTACCGATGGAATGATGTTGCAAGAGGATATTCATGCCTCCGGACGGTTATTGAAACGAAATACCCCCACTTTATTGAATGCGGCTTTACAATCCAATTATTTTTATGATATGCGATCATTGACTCTGGAAGATCAGATACAAGATGTTATTGGAAATAAGCAGGAAATGGATGGTTCGATGACAACTATTGTGCAATACGTTTCGTCAGATAAAATTTATCAATCGTTGTTTAATAATGCTTTTGGTACAGAAAGCAAACTAGGCTCTGCGGATCAAATAACCAATGCACTTGCTTCTTATATCCGTAGTCTAACTAAAATCAATAGTCGATTTGATGTATATATGCGCGGAGACCGAACTGCTTTATCTGCTTCGGAGGTGGATGGCTTTAATTTATTTATGGGTAAAGGAAAGTGTGCAACCTGTCATTTTCTTCCTTTATTCAATGGTGTTACGCCGCCCAAATTTATGCAGAGTGAGGTGGAGGTTTTGGGCGTGCCTAGTTCTCAAAAAAGTGCTGTTCTTGATGCTGATTTAGGGTATTACACTATTATTGGTGTTGATTCATATAAATATGCTTTTAAAATTCCTTCTGTCCGAAATGTGAAAAAGACGGCACCTTATATGCATAATGGAATTTATCAGACCTTGGATGAAGTCATGGAGTTTTACAATAATGGCGGCGGGGCAGGATTGGGGATCAAATTACCCAATCAGACACTGTCAGATGAAAATCTGCATCTGACCGAAAAGGAAAAGAAAGATATTATTGCATTTATGGAAAGTCTCGAAAGCCAATGAAGTAGCTTGTGAGATAGCCCTTTTAGCATTCTATTGATTTCTTCGGGTTGGCTGAGGAGTCTTATTGAGCCTAAATGAAGGGGCATCAAATTGATTGAGTTCTTGCAGTAGCGGTAAGGGATTGATTTTTATCGTAGTTTTTCTTTCTTGGATATTCTCTTCGGATCCAAGTGCTTTTACCTGTTCGGTTTTTATTCCGGTCAATAAGTTGAATTGGGTTTCTGTCGTTGTATTTTTGCCATCCCAGGTTCCTTTTTCTAGGTAGATCAATTCGAAATTTCCATTTCTGCAACGAAATTTATAATTGGCATGCCCATCTGTTATATCGGCTAAAATATGAAGCTGACCATTTTCAATAGCGAAGTTGGGCAGCGGAAAATGGGGCTCGATCATCGTTGTGGAGGAGAGGGCCAATCGTAGCTTTCCATTGGGTTTGGACAGAAATACCTGCGTTTTAATTGGTGTTGCTGTATTTGATGTGTCCATGGTAAGAACAATTTTATCCGGATAACCATCATGATTTATATCGCCTTCTAGCTCCTGAATTTTTGCTGTAAAACTATCTTTTATTGATTTTTGTTGGCCATATAAGGCTAAGTTGCTTAAAAAGAATATGCTCAAGATTAGTTTTTTCATCCGGTATAAACGTAGCATTAAATAAATCATAAATCGATTCAATATACGCATTCAAGATGGGAAAGCTATTATTTTACCATAGCTTGCTTTCTCGGGATAGATTAACAATCAAGTTAGTACACCCTACTGACTATAGGGAAAGACTATAGTACATGGAGTAACCAGTTGTTCCGTCGAGCCATTGCACAAGTTCTTTATGACTATAATGAAAACCGGCTTTCTGAATAGCGGCTTTTGAAATCATATTTATTTCACGATGGCTTATAGTCAGTTTTCTCAATTGATTCCCGGTGGCCCACATCATTCTTATTTTATACAAAAGACTCGATAGACCTAATTTTCTATACTGTGGCTGTATGAAAGACTGACCAAAGTAGGCTTCTTCTTTATTGAGCAACAGCATGCTCGTCATCCCAATCATTTTTTCATTTTCGAAAAGGCCAAAAACAATGCGTGGGTATCTTATGCGTTCTGCCCAATCTATATCAGATAGTTCTATTTCAGGAGGAGTGCTGCGTCGAAAAAGTGTTGGTTCGGTTTGAATTGACTCGATACGCATTACCTTATAAAGTGCCGATTCGTTCTCTGCCAGCTGACGTATATGGAATGAACCTGCTTGAAATGTTAAAACGGGGACTGACATGGAGTACTGATGCTGGCTCAATGATTAATTCTCTTAATTATACTGCGAAATTATATATTATTATCTGGACTTCAAATACGTATTGGATATATGTTCAATCCTCGATTCCTCGTAATTGTGCCGCGAGAATTTGGACTATATATGTATGCAATACAATAAACCACGATAGCATTAAAACAATGCTTAATCATATTCGCTACAATTGGACCAAATGGACCAGTAGGGAGGCAGAACAAGAATTGTACTCGTAGCCTTTTCGTAGCAGTACAGAAGTATAAGAATAGAACTACAGCAGTTCAGCTATTCTATTTTCTAAATCTTCTAGATCAAAGGGCTTGGAAAGATAGCTGTCTGCTCCGGCTTGCTGGGCCAGTGTTTCGATATCGGTATTAGCGGATAGATAGATGACAGGGATATTGCGATATAGGGGATGATTTTTGAGCAGCCGCGTGGCTTCTACACCGCCTATTTTGGGTATCCAATTGTCCATCAAAATTAAATCGGGACGTACCTCTTCTACTTTTTCGATAATATCATGAGAAGTCTCAGAGACGGCCATATGATAGCCATTTGTTTCGAGGATTATTGTACATATTTCAAGGACATGTTTATCATCGTCCAACATAAGTATTGTTTTATTTGACATGTTGCAGCTTTAAAAAAGGTGGAGCTAAATTAAATAAAAAGCTAGCGAGAGAATATGGTTAAAATACCGATTCTAATAAGTATAAATCCGTATTTTAGGTGTAGAAAACTGAAAAAGCGAGGAGATTTGGTGGGCTGGTCTAATTTTGAAGTTGCAAAATTAGTATTATCTTTATTTTCTAATTAATATCCAATTTTGTCCTGATTCATAATGAAAAAATACAATTTTATTCCCAACTGGCATTGCATATTGCTTCTATCATTAATCATGGCAGGAAATTTCCTGTTCGCTTTTGGGAAATCGAAACAAGCGTATTTTCAATTGAAAGTATATCATTATGAGAGCGATGAGCAGGAGAAAGTCATCGATCAGTATCTTGAGCTGGCTTACCTACCTGCATTGCATAAATTGGGATTTAAAGATGTCGGGGTATTTAAACCCTTGGAAAATGCAGCTGGCCAAGATAGATTGGTTTATGTGTTCATCAGTGCTTCTGATCTCAATTTACTGGTTAATTTGGATCAGCGGCTGGCCAACGATCAAAAATACCTAGAGGCTGGTAAGGCATATATGAAGGCAAGTTATAGTAAGCCTCCTTTCAAGAGATTGGAGACAATATGGATGAAAGCATTTGAAGGAATGCCCAAATCAGTGCTTCCTAAATTATCCGCTGAAAAAAGTAAACGCATTTATGAATTACGAAGTTATGAGGCCGCAACGGAGCAACTGTCCGCAAATAAGATAGCGATGTTTAACAGTGGAGAGATTGATATTTTCGAAAAACTGAATTTTAATGCTGTTTTTTATGGACAGGTGATTGCCGGTAGCACAATGCCTAACTTGATGTATCTAACGACCTTCGAAAGTATGGAAGATCGGAATATACATTGGAAAGATTTTGGACCTTTATACAAACCAATGCAAGACTTACCGCAATATCAAAATAATGTATCAAAGAATGTTACGCTGTTATTGCACCCTACAGCATATTCTGATATTTAATGGTCTAGTTGGGTTTATCTTCTTCTAACAAACAAATTAAATTTTTTGCACCAGTCAAAGAAGCTAGCTAGGGTTTTTCTGTCCAATTTTTCAAAATTGTAAATCTTATGGGGATAGGGAAGAGCATTGGTATAAATACCAGTATCTGCTAATATTAGCATTGGATTGGTATTGTCAATTTTGTCGAAATATTTGCTTAGGATCGTATAATGAGTGTTAAATAGTGATTCGACAGTTTCACTGTTAGAGACAAACGATATGGTATAATCGTAGTCATCATGTTGCATTTTTTCACAGTCGCATATCATATTTTTACCTAAAGCAACTTCATTTCCACTGTCCCAAAGAAAATTTGCGACTTCAAAAAATAAATCGTTTTTGATATGCCCAACGGGCTCAGCGATAAAATATCTCATTCGTGTTCTCTTTTACTTGTGGTTTTCTGATCTAATGGATTACACGATCCTGTCTGTCGGATTTCGGTAATTAATTAAAGATGGTGTTCAACAGGTCACTAACAGTAAGCAGGACCAATATTTCTAACACAAAGAAATATGAATTTGCTGTAGTTTAAAAGAGATAAAAAGTGGTAAGTATTGGATTATTCAAGGTTTTTGTTTCGAAAGGTAAGAGCTGTCATACCGGTTACCTTTGAAAATAAACGTGAAAAATAAGGATAATCATCGTATCCCAGTTCCACTGCAATTTCTTTTACAGATTTAGTTGAATGATAGAGCAGACGTTTTGCTTCTAATACAACACGTTGCTGAATATGATACGTAACGGGCTTTCCGGTTGTTTTTTTGAGACATTCATTGAGATAAGCGGTTGATATTTTCATTTTCTCTGCATATAGCTTTGGCTGTTTAACATCAATAAAATCTTTATCTAAAAGAGATGTGAACTGTTTGCTGATAAGTTCAAATCTAGACTGTGCATCATTTTTAGTTGATTGTATTAAATACTGGGAGATAATAAGTGCCGCAATGGTATTGCAACTATCTTTCATTAATGCCGCATATAGTTTTTCGTGTCTTCTTTCATTGATTTTTAAACAGGTGTCTACTGTTTGGGATAGGACTGCCAATGTATCCTGATCAATTTCGATGGGAGCAATCGTGGCAATGTCCTTCAGTGCATTTATGTAGTCTGAGTTTAGATTTTCTACACTGATCATTAAGACACTAAAGGCACTGTAATCCATAACTATTCCCCGATGCACTTGATAAGGCTGTATGACCATTACTGAGGAGGAACCCAATTGATACCGCTGAAAATCTATCTCAAATATTCCATTTCCCTCTTCGAGAATGAAAAACAAATAGAAATCGTCACGATGTGCTTGACTTATCTTGGCTAATTCTAAATTTCTAACAGCGTTCCTTTTTATAGCCATTCCAAGATTAAACTCATTGGGAAATGAATTTAAAGGGATCGTGTTATTTTTTTTAAGAGCTGATGAATGCACCCTCAAATTTAAACATTTGTCAAGATACTAATAATGTTTTTTCTATACTCGGGGTCTTTTTCTCGAAGTTCGAGAATATTGTGTTTTAAATCTATATTGACATACCATTCCGCGTAATGATGTTTTTCATTTCCGTCGTCAAAGAAAACTTTAGCTTTAATATATTCTTCATCAAAATATTCGGGTTGTCCACTGACGATAAATGCGGTTGATCCAATAGTATCGTGCATTTTAGAGGATGTACCTTCAATTTTAAAGAGACTATTTAAGGCTTTAGTAAAATTGTCACTTAGCTTTCCAATCGAATAGAAATTAATTCCTTCGCGATAAAACCTTTGTTTGTCGACTTCCGTATCGACAATACCCAATTTCATGTCGGGACGAAAGGCGATTGCCAATCCGACCGTCTCTCTCCCCCAAAGCCCTTTAGCTTGAACAATGTGATGCTCGTCATCATCTTTCCAATATTTTGTGATTGTCAGTTGTAAATCTACAAAATCATCGTCCTCACTAACGTCAATCTGTCTCAAATTGCTTTGTCCATTCAAGAAATTCAAAAAGCGCATAATCATCCTGTTAATTTGGTGTTTAGTTCCGTAGCATAGTGATGAGACTAGAAGATATACAACGAGTATCATTTGCAGCGGAAGCTTTTGGCTATTAAACTAAATATACTATTTTTTTATTGAAAAAATAGCCTGCAGTGGGCTTAATTGCTTGAAAAATGAATTATTTACAAAGGAAGTTTCTTCGCTTTTTTTGCTGATTCAACCTCTTTGGAGATACGTTCGTTGATATTGATTTTTGCATCAATAAAGGTAAAGATGACTGTACCATGTTCTCTTGCATAACTATTTGTGATGGAGTCGGCCAGCATTGATTTGCTGAAGAAGGGACTTGTTGTTTTAAGTTCTCTTTCTCGTTCCCAGCGGTCTTTAATTCGAATCACATTGCTGTATGCTTTATTCAAATCAAACCAATTGATGTAGTCTGCATTGAATGAAACAGCCTTTATTCCACGTTTGGAATAATAGTTGATCGCGCCGGCCTGACCATAATTGTCGCAAAGTACAAGGGTATTTTCCGATTTGGGTATTTGGTCATACACACTATCGACTTTTTGGGCAAGTTCTTTCCATCCCAGCATATCTGCAAAATCCTGTGGAAGTGGATGCTCTTTGCCATCTTCCCATGTTAACATTCCATATTTCCTATATTTATCAGGATGGTTCACAAAATAGGCGGGATTTCTATTGGGGAATGCAATATTGTAGATCGGAAGAAATAGGATAGCCGTTAAAGCGATCAAAATAGGTTTTAAAATTTGACCGGTTTTATTTTCCAAAAGTGATGAAATATAGACTGCGCCAAAAGCAAAATATATTGGGTAGAGACCTATTGCATAGTAGTCTTTTGCTCTCAGTAGTAGGAAAATTCCAAGGGTGATAAAGAAAGAATAGAAGAATAGGCGGTATGTTTTAAATGCAGGGTATTTCAGGAGTGCATAGAGACCTAAAATGACTACAGGAAAGGTCCCGAAGAAAAATAGAAACTGAGATCTCATAAAGCTCCACCTGTTGACATGTACAAGCTGCGTATCTTGAAGTTCTTTGAAATGAACAAATACAGGGAAGTTATTGCGGTACTGCCATATTAAATTTGGAAGGATAATCAGTATAGCGATGAGTATCCCATAATATAACTTTTTTTCGGCAAAGATTTTTCGTTCTCGAACCAAGACGACTGCCGGGATCAGGCCTAAGATCAGAAATGCGATGTTATATTTATTCAAAAATCCAAATGCAAATACAACGGCTAAGTAGAATAGCCACTTAGATTGTCTACTAATTAAATATTCGATAATGAGATAATATATGGAAGTCCAGCAGAGGACATCAAAGGAATTGGGCTGATATAGGCCATTCAAACGAAATAAGACAGAAAACATGATGCAACAGCATCCGAAGACTCGGGCAAAAAGATTACCTTTTAGAGCCTCTATTGTTTTCCAGACAACAAGAATCGTGAGGGCTCCAAAAAGTGCCGGAAAAAACTTGATCCAAAAAACAGAATTACCCAATAATTTGATCAGATAGGAGATCCAAGATGTTAGTGGCGGAACAGAAAGGAATCCCCAGGCAAGATGGTTCGCTTGATCTAAATGTAAAAATTCATCACGTTGCAATTCATAGGTCGGACTGATCAACTGGTATTGAATGATGAATTTAAAAAGGATTAAACTGATGAGAATAATTCGGTTTCTAAGTGCCATCTTGATCTTTGTTTAGGGAAGTCATCTACCAATTTACGATAAAAATACAATGAAAACCGGGTTATTTTTGTTTTATTTCCTATTCAAAACTATAAGGGAATAAAGGTGTTTGCCTCTTTATTTTTTTGAAACTCACTTGGAGTTACACCAAACGCTGCTTTAAAGCAGGTCGCGAAATAACGTGGATCTGAAAAACCAGTCTCAAAAGCCACTTCACTCACTGAGATGGACCGATCTTTTTCCATAATTTGACAAGCATGTTTTAGGCGTATGTTTTTAATAAATTCGCTGGGAGATACATTCAATAAAACTTTTGTCTTTCGATATAATGTTGACTTGGACAAGCCTAGTATATCTCCAAGTTTGACTACATCAAATTGATCGTCCGAAAGATGTTGCTGGATAACCTGAATCATCTTGTGCACAAACTTTTCATCCAATGGCGTGTGATCAAGTGTTGCTATATTAATCTGTGTATTATTTTGGAAAACGAGTTGACGGCAGCGTTTATTGATGATGAAGCTTTGGATTTTGGCTTCTAGGACTTTAATCTCAAAGGGCTTGCTAATATAACCATCGGCACCTGCTTGATAGCATTCAATACGATCTTCAATGCTATTTTTGGCCGTTAAGAGCAAAATGGGAATATGGTTGAGCTCTGCGTTTGATTTTATGGTTCTACAAAAATTGAGACCATCGAGTTCGGGCATCATAATATCACTTACAATAATATCAATTTCTGTATTTTCGAGTACTTCCAATCCCTGAAGACCATTATTTGCGATATGGACCTGATAATTGTGGGCTAAAATTCTAGCCATGGTTGCACGAAGCTCTTCATTATCTTCCACTAAAAGTAGGTTAAGTCTGGGCTGTAATATATTTTTTGATAGAGGCTGATCGACGGCATTAGACTCAATAATGGTCGCTTTAATTTCTTCGGTAAAAGGTTGTTCCATCACGTCTATTCCTTTCTTACAGTAGTATTGTTTATCTACTGGAATGGTGATCTGAAACATACTTCCGATACTTCTTTGACTCTCCACATGGATTACACCATAATGAGCCTCTATCAGTTGTTTCGTTACCGAAAGTCCAATACCATTACTTTCAAGATGTTTTGTAGAATTATTGGTGTAGAAGGCGGTAAAAATTTTATCGACGTCTTCGGGGTATATTCCTACGCCATTATCACGAACATAAATGAAGAGTCTATTGGAATCTATTCCTTCTTCTACATGATAAGAAAGCGTAACCTTTCCACTTTGCTCGGTATATTTAAATGCATTTGATAGGAGATTGAAAAGAATTTTGTCGATTTTGTCGATGTCATAGAAAAGGATTTCGGGACAGTCTCCATGTTGAATTTCAAAATCGATGTTTTTCTTTTTGGCAATTGGACCAAAATGCATGGCTCCCAATTGAGTAACAAAAGAGGGGAAATTGGATGCACTGATTTGTAGCTTCATGCCGTTGTTTTCCATTCTTCTGAAATCTAAGATTTGTTGGAGCAACCGTTTTAGACGGCTTAGATTAAGGCGCATTTTATCAAATTGTTCCAAATTATTTTTCGTAGTCATCTGAACATCATCAACTAAACAGGATATAATAGTTAGCGGCGTGAGCAAATCGTGTGAAATATTGGTAAAATAACTGAGTTTGGACTGTGTTAGCTCCTTAGTCTTTTCTTTTTCAATTTGGGCAATTTTTAGATCACCGCTCAATTTTAAACGCTTAAAAGAATAATTTATAAAAAAGAAGACAATCCCACCGAAAACACATGCGTATAAAAAGTAAGCTAAATTGCTTTCGTAGAATGAAGGTTTCTTTATGATTTCAATTTGAGTAAAAGTTGTACTCCACTTATTGTACAAGTCCGTCGATTTGACTAAAAATCTATAGCTCCCTTTGCTTAAATTGTTATATGTCGCAAAGATGCGATCTCGAGGGGCGTAGATCCATTCTTTGTCAACACCTTCTAATTTATAAGCATAACGAATTTTTCCTTCCTGCGTAAAAGGCAGGGTGGAGAAGGATATTTCAATGTTTTGATCTTGGGGATTCAGCGTCAATTTAGGGGGGACATCACTGAATATTCCCGGTTTTGATTCTAGGATAATGGACTTATTATTAATTTTTATGTCCGAAATAAGAACTTTTTCTTTGAAATTAGGTAAAATGCTATGGTCATTGAGCTGAACTATACCGTTGTAACCACCAAAATAAATTGTATTGGAGGTTTTATCCACGGCAAAGGCCCGCTTTGAAAACATGTTGACCTGAAGGCTGTCGGAAGCAGAAAATTCACTGATGTTCTTGTTAGAGTTGCTAATCTTGTATAAATTACGCGTAGTAGATAACCAAGTATAACGATCAAGACAGATAACATCTAGAAGCTGGTTTTTCTCAAATAATGTATTATTTGCGATTTCTGATACTTTTTGGTTAGCGACCTGATAGTTCAACAGTCTATTATCTTTCGTACCAATCCATAAATTGCCATTATGATCAATATCCATTGTTTCAATCTGGTCGCTTTTTAAGCCCGGAGTCTCTTTACCAATATGAGCTAGTATGGACTGGAAATTATGGTTATCGATACAATAGATTCCATTTTCTTTGGTTGCAATCCAAATATGGTTTTGATTGCCCTGTGCAATAGCTACTGGTTGATCCTTTATTTGGGGAATAATTGTGATGTTTTCCGATTCCGACCTTTTCAGGAGCAGACCCTGTGTTGTTGCGATCCAAAGCCGATTTTCTTTATCTGTAAAGAAAAAAGAGGGTATCCCCCGATGGTCGACATGTTGGGTTAAATCTATCTTCCGTAAGAATTTGATATTATTGTTTGTCTTTTGAAAGACATTAATTGACGGTTCATACGCTGAACCTACCCAAAGTTCTTGTCTAAAATCTGTGGCGCAAGTAACCGCACGTATAGAAATCAAGTCCCTAAAATTGGAATTACTATATGTATTTAACTGATTTGTTTTTGTGGAGAGACTACCAAATCCAAACCTTTCGAGATTAAACCATAAGATGCCATTAGGATCTCGATAAAGCATATTTAGGTTTGGAGCGATACTGTACAATGTTTTGATTTTTTTGAAACTATAGTTTTTAACAATTGGTTTATCAAAAGTAAACATCGATACTCCTTTCCCTCCGACGGCTAGCCATAAGGTGCCGTTTTTATCTTGATAAATATCGTTGAAGATATTCGTCGTATTATTGAAGTGGTTAGAAAGGTCGATTTCTTGCAATTGACCATTTTTGTACTGAAGTGTTGATATGCCTGAGAAAGAGAGAATCCAAATATAATGACGGCTCTGATCCTGAATGATATTGTAAAAAAGATCTTCTTTACCTACATGACGGCGTTTGTTTTTGATTTCAATTTCCGTATATGGATTGTTTGGCTCTTTTGGATTGAACAAATATATTCCATCACCCCAAGTACATATCCACAATTGTCCGTGATCATCTTCCATGAGTTTGAAGGGACTGTTGCGCTGGCCCAGTCTAGGGTAGGCGTGAAGTGTTTTGTTCTCCGGACTGAGTTTGAATAAGCCAGATCCCCAGACACCGATCCAAATCTGCGCTTGGCTATCTTGAAATATTGTATTAATCGTTTTGCCTCGCATGGTACTGTTCAGGATATATAAACTTTGGGCTTCTGTCAGAGGTTGTAAATCACTGTTATAAATAAAAATACCATTATCTGTGCCGATCCAAAGTCGTTTTGAATGGTCAACCATCAATGCATTGACACGGACGGTTGCTACACGTGGATCGTTTAGGGGGAATACTTTATAGTTACGCTTATCTAATACGTAGACACCTTTCTCACCGCCCAAAATCAGTTTATTTTCTAGTTCTATAAGCGTCCGGATCGCTTGCTGGGAGGTCACTTTTCCGGTAGCATCCTTTAGTTTAAAATTCAGGATATTATAGGCATCATAGCGGCTTAATCCCTGTGTGGATGCAAACCAGATGTAGCCTTCTTGATCCTGAATAGTCTGATTGATCGTTAGAGAGGGAAGCTCATAATTTTTTGTCACAGGGTTGAGTCCCATTTGTTGGCTAAAGACAAAAGTTACTAGGGATAGAGATAGATATAAAAATGTAATAATCTGCTTAATACTTGCATTCATCTTAATAATTTTTAATTCCACCTGTCCAATCCAGTTTAGGTAAATTTCTTATCCCAGTAACGGGTTCCGTGCTCCATCTCTTAGGAGGTAACCCTGCTGCGGTGTAATTGTGCTTCAATAATATCCGTATCGTATCGCGAAAAGAAAGAGACCAACTGAATATTTTTAGGTTTATATTGATTAAAGATACAAATGTTTTTTTAAATAAGTGTATATTGTACGCTTATTTGAAATAGAGCTCTTAAACACGATAGATGGACCTCCTAGACCTAAATTGATCCCATTTTGGGTCATGATTAGTCTTTATTCAAACATCTTCCATATTGATTTGAAGTAGTTTTGTTTATCCCGGTTTGGGAATCAAAAATTATAAATCTTAAGACATGCGTATCAATTTTATTTTATGCCTATTGTTTATCGGACATTTCTCTTTTGGACAGAAACTGAAAAAAGAAGTTGTCCTTTCTCAACTTAAAAGTGCAAACCGGTATTGGCAATCGAATCACAAGCCCGAGGTTTGGGCATTTTGGGATCAGGCGGCCTACCATACTGGAAATATGGAATTCTATAAGATTTCCAGGTCGAAAAGTGATCTGAAATATTCTGAAGATTGGGCAAAGTTCAATGGTTGGAAAGGCGCTAAATCAACCGACAAGCGACATTGGAGATATAGCTATGGTGAAACGGATGATTATGTTCTTTTTGGAGATTGGCAGATTTGTTTCCAGACCTATATTGATCTTTATAATCTATCGCCAAGTCCAGAAAAGATAGCCCGGGCCAAAGAAGTTATGGACTATCAGATCCATTCACCTCATACTGATTATTGGTGGTGGGCTGATGGTCTTTACATGGTCATGCCTGTCATGACCAAAATGTACAAATTGACCCAAGATCCACTTTATCTGGATAAGATGTATACCTATTTGTGCTACGCGGATAGTATGATGTTCGATAAGACGGATAAGTTATACTATCGTGATGCAAAATATGTTTATCCGAAACACAAAAGCCTTCACGGCAAAAAGGATTTTTGGGCGCGAGGTGACGGCTGGGTGTTCGCAGCCTTGGCGAAAGTTCTTCAAGATCTACCCAAGCAGGATAAACATTACGATTATTATCATCAAAGATTCAAAGAAATGGCGGTTGCGATCATAAGCTGCCAGCAGGACGAAGGGTTCTGGACACGGAGCATGTTGGATCCGGATCATGCACCCGGGAGGGAAACTAGCGGGACCGCATTCTTTACTTATGGTTTACTTTGGGGAATCAACGAAAATATACTCATTGATCCGAAGTTTTCCCAGGCAGCGCTTAAAGGCTGGCATTACTTGAGTGAAGTTTCGCTACAAGATGACGGCAGAATCGGATATGTACAACCTATCGGTGAGAAAGCTATTCCCGGACAGGTAGTTGATGCCAATTCTACCGCTCCATTTGGTGTAGGCGCATTCTTATTGGCGGGTACAGAAATGTATCGTTATCTGAATGAAAAATAAAATAGACTATGAAAATTAAGATGCGAATTATACCTTTTTTCCTATTGCTGTTGGCGGTTCAATTTGTCCGTGGGCAAATTGTAAAGCAGAAATCTACTGGTAATAAGGAGACCGGAAGGACTTTTTGGCTTCAAGAAATGGACCGTATGTTGCGTCCGGTTTTGCGGAGTTTGGCGCATGATAGCCTGCGATTAAACATGCCTCAGATGACATCAAATCGTGTGGATAACAGGGAGCATCGTATAAAGGTGCAATATGTTGAGGTATTGGGACGAGCATTGTCAGGTATAGCCCCTTGGCTTTCACTGAATGGTGGTTCTGTGGCTGAAAGAAAGCTACGTGATCAATATAGAACTTGGACAATTCAAGCACTTAAAAATGCGTTGGATAGTAATGCAAGGGATTTTATGCGTTTTGATCTCGGGGGGCAACAGCTTGTGGATGCCTCCTTTATTGCTTTAGGCTTTATGCGAAGTCCGTGGCTGTGGGATCACCTTGATCAGCAAACCAGAAAGAATTTGATTGCATCGATAAAGATTACGCGGCAATTTCGTCCCGCATATTCAAATTGGTTGCTTTTCTCGGCGATGAACGAAGTGTTCTTAGCCAAATATTCGGAGGATTGGGATGCAATGCGCGTCGACTACGCCTTGCAACAACTGGAGCAATGGTATGTTGGTGATGGTATGTATATGGATGGTCCACAGTATGCTTTCGATTATTATAATAGTTATGTTATTCATCCTTTTTTGGCGGGTATCATGGATTTGATCCAATTGAAAACCCAGAACTATGATAACATGTTTGCGAAAATCAAACTTCGAAACGAACGCTATGCTATTATTCAAGAGCGGCTGATCAATGCCGACGGTAGTTTTCCTCCGACAGGAAGATCTGTAATTTATCGGGCTGCGACCTTCCATCATTTGGCAGACATGGCATTTAAGAAGCGGCTTCCAAGAGAACTGACAAACGGGCAGGTGCGTGGTGCCCTGTCTGCTGTATTAAAAAAAACAACAGAGAATCCAAGTACTTATCAAAATGGCTGGTTGACATTAGGCATGTACGGCAGTCAACCTGGTCTCGCCGACTCTTATAACAATCAGGGAAGTCCTTACCTCTGTTCGGTGATTTTTTTGCCTTTGGGGCTACCGGATGATGATCCTTTCTGGACAAGTGAAGTTACTGACTGGAGTGCCAAACGTATCTGGTCAGGACAGGATTGGAACTCAGACCATAGTAAGGGCATTCACTAATACAGCATCGATGAAACGAGGTGGGCTCAATTTAAAAAATGAATGAAAAGATATCTTAGTCAAATATTAAGAATAGGGATGCTCTATTGTACATCCCTATTATTTCTCTGTCAGGTGCAGGGACAAAAAATTAAGGAAACAATAGCTGGGAGCGGATGGGCAAAGAATACGGTTAATACGGCTGTATTTCGCAAGAATTCCTTAACAAGCGACCGTAAATATCAGTATATAGCTTATTATGACGACGAGGGATATGTCGTCTTAGGTCGACGTCTGCTATCGGGGAAGGCTTGGCAGCTACGCCGTACCGCTTATACCGGCAATGCCAAAGATGCACACAATGTTATCAGCATCATGGTGGATAAGGCTGGATATCTTCACGTATGCTGGGATCAGCATAACAGTCGATTGAGGTATGCACGTTCTCTTCATCCAAACAGCCTCGTTCTTGGTTACGAGCAGTTTATAGTAGGTCGAGATGAGACACTAGTGACTTACCCCGAATTTTTAAAACTCCCCAATGGCCAGCTGTTATTTCTATATCGAGACGGGGGATCGGGCAACGGCAATCTCGTGGTGAATAGCTATGATATGAAACAGCAGCAATGGAAACGTATTCATAGCAACTTGATTGATGGTGAAGGAAAGAGAAATGCGTATTGGCAAAGTTATGTCGATCATCAGGGAACGATACATCTATCCTGGGTCTGGCGTGAAAACCCGGATGTGGCAAGCAATCATGATATGGCTTATGCCTGCTCAAAAGATGGCGGATTAACCTGGGAGAACAGCAATGGAACGAGATATAATCTGCCGATAAATGCCTCTACCGTAGAATATGCGGCTCGTATCCCACAGCAGCACGAACTGATTAATCAGACATCGATTGCTGCTGACGACAAGGGAAATCCTTTTATAGCAAGCTATTGGCGTGATCCAGGATCTCAGATTCCGCAGTATAAAGTTATTTATTTGCAGGATGGGGAATGGAAAGTCCGATCTTTTGATTTTAGAAAGACCCCATTTAGCTTAAGTGGTGGTGGAACAAAAGAGATTCCTATTGCTAGACCGCAGATATTGGTCCGGGGCAAAGACAATAGAACTGCCTTAACGCTGATCTTTCGGGACCAGGAACGGGGATATCGACCATCGATTCTGACCTTGCGGGGGATGCAGCAAGAGGCAACTGACCTTGTTGATCTTTGTGATGAATCTGTGGGATCTTGGGAACCTACTTACGATACTGAGCTTTGGCAAAAAAAACGCAAGATAGCACTATTCGTACAGGCTACGGTGCAAAAAGATGGCGAAGGATTAACCGAAACAGCTCCAACAGCCGTTAAAGTGCTGGAGTGGCGCGATAAAACTAGAAAAAAACGGAGAAATTAAAAATATGAAAATAAGACAGCGAATGCCTCGAATTTTGATGCTAGTTTGGCTTTTTGTTATGTTCGGAACGGTTGTACGGGCGCAGAAAAAAGCGGTTTTTGAGCTGAAAAATCCAGATTTTAAAAGAAGCCCTTATACTGGTCTGACACGCCAGCATTGGTTGGATGCGGCATCCTATTTGTTAGAGGGCGCTTTTTCGAAAGTTCAGGATCTTAATAGTCCCATGTTATTTGCCAAGCAGCCTGGACGGAGCTATCCCAGAGATGGGGTGCACAACGAAACGGAACGATTAGAGGGGCTGTGCCGCACGCTTTTCATAGCTGTCCCCCTTTTAAAGGAAAATGCTGACTATAAGATTCGAGATATTCGTGTGGCGGATTATTATCGGCATCAACTGGAATGTCTATTGAATGAGAGTTCTGAAAGTTATATCGCCCCACTTCCCACAGATGGAGGACCAAGTCAAAAGCTGGTGGAATTTGGTGGTTTAGCTGTCGCACTGATGGCCGCTCCGGAAGTACTGTGGGATCCTTTGCCGGAACATACCAAAAATGCACTCGCACAGACCATGCTAAGTTATGGCAATGGACCAACAATAGAGATGAATTGGCGCTTTTTCAATATTATGATTCTAAGTTTTTTTAAAAGTAGAGGCTATGCTGTTCGAGAAGATTATCTCAGGAATCTGTTAGAAAAATGCTTAAAGGACTATCATGGCGATGGTTGGTATAATGACAGTCCATATTATGATTACTACAGTATGTGGGCTTTTCAGCTCTATGGGACACTATGGGCAAATTACTATGGCGCGACAATGTATCCTGAACTTGCCATTCAATTTAAAGCAAATCTACATGACGTTGTTAAAAGCTATCCTTATTTATTCAGCCGCAATGGCGAAATGATTATGTGGGGGCGTAGTATTTCTTATCGTATGGGGGCCGCTGTACCCTTTCCGTTATTGGGGTTATTGGGTGATCCGTCCATTAATTATGGTTGGATGCGAAGAATTGCATCCGGCACGCTGTTACAGTTTTTAGAAAACCCCGATTTTCTTTCAGATGGTGTCCCAAATCTTGGTTTTTATGGTGCTTTTGATCCTGCAGTACAGGAGTATAGCTGCCGGGGAAGCGCATACTGGTTAGGAAAGTTTTTTCTAGGTCTTTTAGTTCCTAAAAGTAGTAGGTTTTGGACGGCACCGGAAAATTTAGGTGCGTGGGATAATCAAATTCCTGAAGCGAAGACATTAAATACCTATGTTAAAGGTGCTGAAATCCTCATAACTGATTATGATAAGATCGGCGCCTCTGAAATTCGCTCTTGGAACTCAAGCGAGAAAGTAGGCTATTACCAAGGAACAGAAAATTATAATAAGCTGTCCTATAGCAGTGCATTTCCTTGGCAGGCCGATGGAAAGAACGGAGAAATTTCGATGAATTACACCTTTCAAAACGGTTTGAAGAAATGGGAATCACTTCGTATTTATCAATTTAAAGGTTATGAGCGGGGAATATATCGTCGTTTAGCAACCTTAGCCTCGGACACGACGGTGCATTTGGCCTTATCGGAGATGACATTGGCAGATGGATTTTTGAGATGTGATCAAGTCCTTTCCGACAAACCGTTGGTCTTTCGTTTAGGACACTACGCCCTTCCAAAATGGAAAGATAAGCCCATTCATACGCATAAACTTCAGTATAAAGGACAGGAGGCGATGATTTTAGACAATGGTGAGTACCAATTGGCTATGGTGCGGCTAATGGGCTGGCAGGGAATAGAAAGCGTAAGTTGTTATGGGCTTCATCCTGTAGCCGAGGAGAGTGCTGTGTTGAACTGTTTTGTCAGAGAGGGGAGACCGCGAGAACAATGGTATGTCACTTTGCAGCTGTGGAAAAAGTCAGGGGAAAAATGGGCAAATGAAGAGCTGTTTCCACAATTGAAAGCGACGGATAAGAAAGTGGAGATCCGGTGGCAAAATGGAGAAAGACAAGTGTTTGATACCTTGATAAAATAAGTACTGCTTTGATGTCAGGGAGGGGCAGTCCAGAATTGGACTGCCCCTTTGTTATTTAATTTTAAAGGTACTCTTCTACGGTTTTATTTCAATTAGCTGTGACTCACAAGGCTTGAATCTTCTTTTTCGAGTCTTTACTGAAGGTTCAATCGTGAGCAATAGTACAGCGTCAATAGAATCTCAAAAAGGTTCGATAACGGCTTTTTTCGGTGTTTTGAAGCAAATTTCAACTCAATTGAACTAAAATTAAACACACTGATTTCACTTCAGAGCTACTTTTGTCCTAAGTCTAACGGTACTGTCTGACGAAATTATTTGCTTGTTTACACGGAAAATGTGCGCGCTATTCTCCAGTAAAACAAGAACACCAATTATAAACAACAAGCTATGAATCCAAATTGAGAAGAATATCCAATGGACATTCTGGCATTGCTAGGTTGATTCCAGAAATATTTAGAAAATAATATTCTAACCAAATCAATTATTAAATAAACTATGTTAAATCATTACTATAACAGATACACAAAAAGGGGACTCTTATTGAATAGCCTTTTTTTGATAGCTATGTCCAGTTATGGGCAAAGCACAAATGTGAAGGGGATAATTAAAGACACTTCAGGAAAGGGGATTGCAGGGGTTACAATCCGTGTCAAAGGTGGGACAGAAACGGTACAGACAAATGCTCAAGGGAATTTTGTGATTCAAGCATCCGCTGGAAGTACTTTAATCATCACATCGGTTGGATTTCAGGAAAAGCAGATTACGGTTGGGCAGCAGGCCAATTTAGATATTGCACTTTTGCCTTCAGAAAATGTTTTGGAAGAGCTTGTTGTGGTGGGCTATGGTAGCCAGAAAAGATCGGATATAACAGGATCAGTAGCCTCAGTTCCCAAAGACCGTCTTTCAAAAATTCCTGTGAACAATGTGATGCAGGCGATTCAGGGGGCTGTGTCCAATGTGACTGTCTCTCAGGCTTCATCGATCCCGGGAGATGCTCCTTCTGCACAGGTACGTGGTAGAAACTCGATCAATGCAAATTCTGAACCTTACATCGTAGTAGATGGAATTCCATTGTCGCGTACAGATGGGTCAATTAACGATATCAATCCTAATGATATAGAGTCAGTCGAAGTACTTAAAGATCCATCTGCGGTAGCGATTTATGGGGTCAATGGCTCTAATGGTGTCATTCTGATTACCACAAAAAGAGGAGTTTCAGGGAAGCCTTCTATTCGATACAGTGGTTACGGCGGTGTGGAGAATGTTGCCCATATACTCGAACCGGTTTCTGGCGAAGAGCTGTTAAAACGTTATGCGGAATATGCGCGTATCACGAACACTAGCTTATATAACGGCGGTCCGGTACGTAATCAATACGAATATGACAATTATACAAATGGAGTGACGACAGATTGGTTGGATGCGGTAATGCAGACTGGAGTCGTACAAAATCACAATGTAAGTTTGTCGGGCGGAAGCGAAAATGCAAAGTATTTTGTTTCGGGAGACTATCTAAACGAAAAAGGAGTCTTGCTGGGGTACAATTACAAACGTTACTCCTTTCGGACAAATACCGATTTTAAGGCCACCAAATATCTATCTGTAGGTACATCTTCATTTATCGTTGCACACAATAGAGATGGCGGCCGGGCGAATCTTTTGCAGGCAGCGGCAATGAGTCCTTATGCTAGAATGTATAACGAAGATGGTTCGTTGACACAGTACCCTATGTATTCGGAGCAATTATGGTCCAATCCATTGTTGCCAACGACCTTGGATCCACAACGCCGACAATTTAATATTTCATTGAATGGCTATGCAGAATTAAATTTTGGTGAATTATATAAGCCACTGGCTGGATTAAAGTATAAATTGAATGCAGGTTATTCTTATGTACCTGTCAGGAACAATGAATACGAAGGGGAATCGGTGTATAATTTTGCTGGGCTCGGACGTATTACCAATAGTGAAACACAATCCTATACCGTGGAGAATATATTGACTTATACCAGAGACTTTGGTAAGCACCATATTGACTTTACGGGGCTATATGCCGCAAAGAGCAAATATTGGCAACAAGCGATTGCAACAGGGGAAGTATTTCCTAACGATGCATTAGGATGGGGAAATTTGGGCGCTGCTTCAACGCAAAAAGTTTCATCTACTGCAGATTTATACCGTTCTATTTCACAAATGGGTCGCTTAAATTATGCTTATGATAGTCGCTATATGTTGACCTTGACCGTTCGGCGGGATGGTGCATCTGTTTTCGGAAGAAATAATAAATACGGTGCTTTTCCATCCGCAGCTGCAGCATGGAATATTCACAATGAATCCTTTATGCAAAACACCAAACATATTGTCAGTAATTTAAAATGGCGTATTTCTTATGGTCTTTCTGGAAATGAGGCGATTGGTATTTATCAGACCCAATTCTTAATGAATTCGAATCCTATGGCAATGAATGGTCTATCGACGACTGCCTTAAATATTCGTACGTTGATGGGCAATGATAATCTGCAGTGGGAAAAAACGAAAGGTTTAAATACTGGTGTTGACTTTGGACTATTTAATAATCGGATCTCCGGTAGTATTGATGTCTATAAATCCAGTACTTATGATATGTTACTGCAACAACTTTTGCCAAAATTAACTGGTTTTGTGAATGTATATTCCAATATGGGTAAACTGCAGAATACTGGTGTAGACCTGACCTTGAATACAAAAAATATTGTGAAGGATAATTTTAACTGGTCAAGTACATTGGTATTCTCCCGTAATAAAAATAAGATTACCGAAGTATATGGCAATGGTAAGGAGGATTTGGGCAATAGATGGTTTATTGGTCAACCCGTAGGTGTCATTTATGATTATACGAAAGTTGGCATCTGGCAGGAGGATGAGATTGCCTCCGGCGCGAATAAAGGCTGGGATGATGCTGCGCAAGCTGGAGATCTCAAATTGGCAGATCTAAATGCCGATGGAAAAATTGATGACGGCGATCGATCTGTTTTGGGACAGACTGCACCGAAGTGGACTGCCGGTTTGACAAATACGCTTACTTATAAGGCGTTTACGCTCAATGTTTTTATCAATACTGTGCAAGGGGCATTACGTAATAATCCGCAGATTGGCGGAGCGTCGGATGAGATGGGACGTCGCAGTACACCAGCAGCACTGGGCTATTGGACGCCGGAAAACAAAAGTAATGAATGGCGTTCTTTGGGTAATCACTCCAATATCCATGGTTATGGTTTCCCCTCAAATGCGAGCTTTACCCGTTTGAAAGATGTGACCTTAAGTTATACAATGCCGCAACAACTTGTCGAAAAAATTGGTGTACAGGGGCTGACAGTATATGCTAGTGGTCGCAATTTGTATACATGGACCAACTGGTTGGGCTGGGATCCTGAGGCGCGCGATATTACACGTGGATCCACGAACGATGCTATTAACTATCCGATGGTCAGGACTTATGTTTTAGGGATTAACCTTAGTTTTTAACGATCCCGCATCATTTTTCAAAATCAATTATATACACATGAAAAAGACGATAAACAATTATACAACTTTATTTTCCATGCTGGCTTTGTTGTCCGTAGGAGCAAGTTCTTGTGGTAAAGGTTATTTGGACGAAAAACCTTATTCAAGTTACGACGCTACCAATGTTGATCCGACTACGGTTGAGAACAGATTGTTAGGCTTACACTACAATTTTGCGCAGCTCTGGGGATATAGTGGCAGACAAGGATTTCTTTCCTGTTGGCAGATTGGGACAGATATTACCAGCGCTGGATCAACTGAGGGAGTCGAAAATCCTTTTTATCAGTATGCCGATCTGAACTCCGAAAATGGAGGCGTAAGCTTTTTATGGGAAAAATGTTATGCATTTATTAATAATGCAAACCTTGTGATAGATGGCGTGGGGGATAGTAATGCGAAAGCTTCTGCCGAGGCAAGATTTTTTCGCGCTTATGCCTATAATATGCTTGTTACCCTTTGGGGTGATGTGCCTCTGTTGACAAGTTCGATCAAAGTACCTTCATTTAATTATACACGGACCTCAGTCGCAGAAATTGACAAAGTTATAACCGAGGATTTGGATTATGCTATTAAAGAACTTCCTGATCTTGGAAAAGCCAGTGCGCCTAGCCGCATTAACAAAGATATGGCAAGACAGCTTGCTACAGAAGCTTTTTTACGAATAGGTATGCGGGATGCGAGCTATTTGGCACAGGCAGAAGCAATGGCAACGGCTATAATCGATGGCGGTAATTATAAACTGATCGAAGCACGTTACGGAAAATATCTGTCCGAAGGCGGTGATTATTTTAGAGATATGTTTCGACAGGGTAATATGCGTCGTGGACAGGGAAATACCGAGGCGATCTGGACTTTTGAAGTAGAGCTGAATCGAGAAGTAAATGGTGGTACTATTGATAACCCTCAACAACGTCGGGTATGGCAGCCGGCTTATCACAAATGGGATGGGATGGTTAATGCCGATTCATTGGGTGGAAGAGGAAATGGCCGGTTAAGACTTAGCAATTTTATGAAGTATAAGGTCTGGCAAGGTCTAAAGGGAGATATCAGAAATAGTAATTTCAATATTCGACGTACAACGAATTATAATCGTCCAAACTTTAGTGCAGAAATTGGTGTTGACGTGGATGGATTTCGGGTAGCAAAAGGTGCCGGAATTAAAAATGTTGTCATCAAAACAGGGGATAAAGTTGTCCCTTTCCGAACCGATAGTTTGGAAGTGTGGTATCCTTTTCCAACGAAATGGGGCGGTTATGATCCATTAGACGATTTTGGCTATGCACTGGTAAAAGATTGGCCTGTCATGAGATTTGGAGAAACCTACTTGCTACGGGCTGAAGCTCGTTTGCGTCAGGGAAATACCGCAGGTGCCGCAGAGGATATCAATAAACTGCGAGACCGCTCATTCAAAGCAGCACGTGTGGAGTCCAGTAATAATCAATTGGGAAAAGTCGCTGCCAGTCAATTAACGATTGATTTTATTCTAGACGAAAGAGCTCGTGAACTGATTTCAGAGGAGAATCGTCGAATGACCTTAGTCAGAATGAATAAATTGAAGGAACGTATTTTACTTAACGGTGATTCCGGTCCAGCAAATAAGATAACGACTGGTTTTCAGGATTATAATGTCTTATTGCCTATTCCACTAACTGAAATTCAGCTGAATAATAAAGACGGAGATAACCTGAAACAAAATCCAGGCTATAAATAGCATTTTTCTTCTTGAATAAGGATGCTATCCGGTAGGTGAATCGACCCAAAAAGACAATGGACTTATTCTAGGATAAGTCCATTGTCTTTTTTAGGATAAATGTTATTTTCGTGTAAACGAACGAAATATGAGTATAGCATTGATACTGAATAGAGCCAGGGCCGAAGAGTGGAAGGTTGAAATCAATCAACATCTACCTAAAATAAAAGTAGAGATCTTCCCTGAAATCGAAAATTATGAGGAGGCTGAATTTGCGCTTTGTTGGAAACCTGAGATAGATTATTATACTCATTTTCCCAACTTAAAAGTTATCCAGTCAGGGGGAGCCGGAATTGACCACCTATTTCCGAAAGATATCCCATCACATCTCCATATTTGTCGGATTATCGATCCCATGTTGAAAAGCGATATGTTTGAGCATATTTTGACCTGTTTAATGTATTCAATGAAGAAGTTTTCGGCGTATATAAAGGGACAAGAAAAGAAACATTGGCGTCCCTTGTTATACAAATCAATTGGAGAAACTAAGGTTACTATTTTAGGTTTAGGGGAAATTGGCGGTTATGTGGCGGAACGGTTAGCTCAGTTGGGATTTAACGTAAACGGATGGTCTAGTTCGCCTAAAAATCTACAGAGTGTCAGCTCGTTTACCGGAATGGATGGACTTAGCACCGCCGTAGAAGACGCAGATTTTGTTGTTAATGTCCTACCTTTGACAGATGCAACAAAAGGAATTTTAAATCATAGCCTATTCAATTTGTGTCGAAAAGAAGCTGTATTAGTTAACGTTGGTCGAGGTGAACATCTCATAGAAAATGATTTACTGGATGCAATTGCCGAGAAAAAAATTGCGGCGGCTTATCTTGATGTATTTCATAAAGAACCGTTACCGCAAGATCATCCATTTTGGGACTGTCCATCTATTTTTATAACGCCTCATGTGGCTAGCAGAACCAACATAAGATCCTCGGTTGAACAGGTTGTGGATAATTATATAAGGATGAGCGAAGGGCGTTCTTTACTTAATGAAGTTTCTTTAGAAAAGGGATATTAAATAGCCGACTCATCGCCGAGCTTCGCTGTTGTTGGTCCTTGTCGTTAACAGTTGATCTTTTTTGTTTTTATCTTTTATAAACCTTTAGGTAAATGAATTTTATTTAATAGATTTATGTTATCTATTAACCCTTTCTTTATTAACAGGTTTATGAAAGTACAAGTCTCTGCAAACTTTAAGAAACATGCGCGTAAAACAATAATATCCATTATTGTCTTCGCAATCACTTATATTATTCTACTTATTCTGGCGATAGGTATTACTGTTGGTTTTACCTTATTAGGTGTATTGATATTTGCATCTAAACCTATGTTTTTAACAGCCGTGTTATGTTTGGGTTTATTCGGTTCGGGACTTACCATATTATTCTTTTTATTGAAATTTGTTTTTGCGTCAACAAAAGTGGAGACGGGGCATCTTACGCAAATATCTGAACGCGACGAGCCTCAATTATTTGCCTTGATCCATGAAGTGGTGAATGAGGTTCATACAAGTTTTCCAAAGAAAGTTTTTCTGTCACATGATGTCAATGCATCTGTGTTTTATGATTCGAATTTCTGGAGTATGTTCCTTCCCATTCGAAAGAATTTACAGATTGGCGTTGGTTTAGTGAATTCGGTCACGCAGCAAGAATTAAAGGCTATTCTTGCCCATGAATTTGGACATTTCTCGCAGAAGAGCATGAAAGTGGGGAGCTATGTTTACCACGTCAATCAAATTATCTACAACATGCTGTATAAGAACGAATCGCTTGACAATATGTTTGAGAAATGGGGAAATATCAGTGGTTATTCGGCGATCTTTATTAGCCTGTCGGTTTTTATTATTCAACAGATTCAAAATATTCTAAAGCATCTCTATACGTATGTTAATCTCAATTATCTCGCCTTGTCTCGTGAGATGGAGTTTCATGCGGATGAAATTGCTGCACACGTTGCTGGCTCTCAGGCCTTGGCAGACTCACTGCTGCGGCTAAGCTTTGCAAATCACGCGCTCAATAATGTACTTACTTTCTATGATGGCAAATTTTCGGAAAATATCCGGAGCAGTAATATTTATCCTGAGCACAGGTATGTTATGCTGATGTTTGCCGAGCGAAATAAATACCAAATGCGGGATGGCTTTCCACAGATTGAACTGTCAACGTTAAAAAAATATGATAAATCGAAGCTAAATCTTGAAAATCAATGGTCTTCGCATCCATCCGATGAAGATCGGGTAAAGGCATTACAAAAACTCAATATCGTGAAGCAGGAAATCCGAAATGAACCGGCCATTGAATTGCTTGCCAATGCTGCTGCGGTAGCGCACACAATTTCTGATAAGTTATTCTCAGGTGTACAATATGAACAGAATCCCTCAATGTTAGAAATAGCAGCTTTTAGAGCCGATTTTGAAAGTAAAATGAATAAATATGCTTTCGATCAAAAGTTCAATGATTTCTACGATTACAACCATCCTGTACTGAAAGAAGGCACTCCACCTTTTGGAAAACCAATCAAGCAATCTTTTGAAGAATTATTTGACGATAGTAAAGTGGATACTTTATATGAACTTAATAGTTTGAAAAATGATCAATATGTCGTTGAATCAATTAGCAAGGGTGAGCTGAAATTAAAAACATTTGACTATGATGGTACGAAATATCAACCCGCAGATGCGGTTGAGTTACTTCAGCAGATTGAACATACTATAGCTGCTACAGAGCAGAAAATTACCGATTATAATCAACAGATCCATGCTTACTTTTTACGGCAGGCCGATTTACAGGGAAAGGGTAAAGAGTTTGAGCAAAAATATAATGACTTTGCCACATTTGATAAAAATTATGGGGAGGGACAGACACGGTATAATGAGATGGTGGAGAATACTGAGTTTATTTTTCAAACGGTGCCGTTTGCAGCTATTGAAGCGAGGTTAAGTGATCTGAAACGAAGGGAGGACGAATTTAAAAAAGAGCTTGCATCGCTTCTAGCACTTCCGGAAAGTCATCAAGGATTGGATGAGAATTTAATTCGATCGTTAGAGAAGTATGTCAACAATGAACTCGTATATTTCCATGTAGACCATTACAATGAGGAGAATCTTCAGATTTTATTTAATGCTATTTCAAGCTATAAAAAATTATTGGATGAAAATCATTTCACGAAAAAAAAGTGCTATTTAGAATTTATGCTTTCGCTTGAAGAAAACAAAGAATAGTTCAATGCTCTGTCGTAATTGCCCTCCAAGATTGACGATTTGTCCCCTATTAACTGTCAAAGCAATGGTCTATTTTTGATGTATGCTGATCCGATTTGGAATTGGGTTTATTGTATTAAAAACTAACCTTTTTTGTTATGCGGAAATTAATAATGAAAATGTCTATTTCGATTGACGGTTTTGTTGCCGACGTCAATGGTGAAACGGGGTGGATGTTCAAAAGTGGTGATGATCATTCTAGGGCTTGGGTTTTAAATATCTGTGCGTCTGCTGGTATTCATATTATGGGGCGAAAGACCTTTGAAGTGATGGCCTCTTATTGGCCTGCTGCGACAAACCCTTTTGCGGGAGCAATGAACGACATCCCCAAAGCTGTCTTTACCCGTAGGGGATATAATCCTACAGTCAAAGGCTTTTCTAATAAATTGAATGCCAAACAGTCGAGCGAACAAGGGGATGATTTCTTCAATCGTGAGGGGGATTTGCTGAATTCCTCTTGGACGGATGCCCGGGTTTTTGATGGAGATCTCTTGAGTGGGATACAGGAACTCAAGGCGGAGCCTGGTCGTCCTATTGTTGCTCATGGCGGTGCTGAATTTATGCGAAGTTTAATTGAAACCGGACTAATTGACGAATATCATTTGATCACACATCCAATTGCTTTAGGAGCTGGACTATCTATCTTTAACGGTCTTTCCAAACCCTGTGAACTAAAGCTTGTGGATGCGCAGGTTTTTCCGGGCGGTGTTATCGCGCATACCTATTGTCCAGAATAAAATGAAAATACGACATATAGATGTCGTATTTTCATTCGGGTAGCTAGTCTTTTAGAAATTCTGTGAATCTGCAGAAGGTCCATAACTTGCCGGTAGAGGAATGTTATTGAGTCTATAATAAACACCCAACTGTGCCCTATGGTGTGTAATCTGATTTAACGAATGGCGAATAGCTTCATATTTGCTCCAGCTCGCCAATTCATGGCCATCATTTTTGATGGTCCAGCTTGGAATCAAGTCCTCTTCTTTAGCTCCTTCCAAAGCTGTTTTTCCAGCTTCATAATCTTCATCGAGCTTTTTTAATAGGTCCTCTCTTGTTGATAGACTTGTTGGTACATAACCACTTTGAGCAAAATCAAGTTCGGAAGTTTTTAAAATGGTACTTGGCCATTCGAAAACTTCGACTAAGTGAGTTGCTAGACGCATCATCTTCATGCTTTTTTCATGTGGGGCATATTCATTCTTGCCTTCAGGAAAAAGTGCGATAAAGTTTTTTGTGATTTGATACTCACTCGCTAACTCTGATTTTAATTGTTGTAACGTGTCCATGTTTTTTACTGTAATGGTTTAAAATTCGATTTGTTATCCTACTAATGGCCTTTGCTCTGGAATTGTTTTTTGTTTGGTATTTCTTTTCCTGCTCGGGTTTACCAAAGATAATACCGGTTAGTGACAGCTATTTGTCAGTAGTTGTGGAAAGGTTTATTCGTTTATGATCAAAAATGGATGCAAGATGGATTCAGTTTCCATCAACTGCCTTGCACTAGATCAGATTGCGCTTATTGAGACAGTTGCAGCAAATAATAAAGCAGGTCGAGCGAATTGTAAATAGTAGAGAACTGAGCCGATAGCCTGTGTATATTTGGTTGATAGTTAATTAAATAATATTGAGATATGAAACATAAAAAGGCAATATTCATCGTTGTTGGACTTGTATTGGTTGCAGCAATTGCTATCGGTATTTGGGCGAACAGCGTATTGGGTGATATGGAAGAGGATCAAACAAAAACAGAACAATTATCTTCCAGAATTTTAGCTGATTTTGGCGATCATACCGCTATCAATAAATATCCGGTTCAATTAGCTGCATTAAATTGGGGAACGAATTGTTTAGTGTTGGAAAATGGCGGTATAGGCAATTTAGGGGTAACTTATAAAAGCAAATGGAATGAAGGATTGGGCACAGCTGATAATTATCCTGGCGAGGGTGTAAAAGGTATTGTTATGATCGCTATGGATATGAAGGAAAAAGGGGAATATGTCAACAAGATCGGACAAAAAGATAAAGCTTATCAACGAAACTATATTGTTAGCTATGTCGATCTTGATAAGAAAGTCATTGTTGCCCGTGATACGTTATATGGGGAAGAACCACCTTTGGTCAATCGTTCAACTGGTTCTGGCGCCGGCGATTTTCCATCTGATACAGCTGTAATCAATTCGATCAAGGGCCGTTTGAAATTGTGATTTTTTTTCTTTTTTTCGGTTATGGAATTTTGATATTCTTTGCATCCCTGCATGAAAGTTGAAGTGCTGGGTGAAAGAAATCTAGTGCTTGGCTTTAAGTTAATTTATCTATTTTTAAATGAATTTAGCCAGTATCTTAGTTATGAAATGGAAGTCAATTATTGTTAGTGTTTTAGCTGTTATTTATTCAGTAACTCTTTTTGGACAATCAACGTTGCTCAATAGCCAGCGTGGATCTTCTGAATATTACATTTATAAGTTGAGTCCCGAAATTTTAAGAAAAATTCACCTGGAAGAGGAAAAATTCGATGAAACCATGCTTAACGAACTTTTTCTTAACTATAAAGTGGGCGATCCGCAGCCCACCTTGCCACGAGGTAATTACGTCCGGGTCGTAGCTAGGGGGAGTGAACTCGTCTACCAGGAATTGGTTAGTGACGATCTTTATGTCAAAAGTATCCCGACAGAAATGTTTGCCATTTGTTTATACGATTCATTGGGAACGATTATAAATGATGCACGGCTAACAGTGAACGGTCATAAAATGTCATACGATAAGAAACTGCGTTATTATAAGGCATCGAATGCGCGTGATGAAGATATTGTCAGCATTGAGCATAGGGGAGTATATCACTACCTGAGCGTGGAGAGAGGATGGCCATACAGCGAGAAAACTTCGTTCTGGAAAGGATTAAAAAATCACTGGCTCCGAACTAAATTTAAGATCAAAAGGATCTTCCATAAAAAAGAACGTCGGAATACGGAGAGCTTTATGGTTTTTAGCAAGCCTATGTATAAACCAAATGAGAACGTAAAATTTAAAGCTTACCTTGAGAAAGATCAAGGAAAACCGTATCGGGATTCAGTAGCGGTACGTTTAACAGGTGGTTATGGCTATGCGAAAGACACGGTATTGGCGAAACTGGCTCCTTATCGTCCCGGGATGTACAATTTTGCTTTTGATCTGAAAGGCCTTGGACTTATTCTGGATAGACATTATGGTATCTCATTAGCGTCCACAAAAAGTAAAGAGATTCTTTATCAACAGAATTTTCGTTATGAAGACTATGAACTCAAAAGTCTTACTTTTAGCATGACGTCGGGGAATACGGATTATGCAAAGGGTGACAGCATAAGGCTAAAGCTAAAAGCTGTCAACGAGAATGAAATGCCGATTTATGACGGTAAAGTAGATTTGCGTGTTGTGACAAGTCCGCTTTTTGACCCTAGCATGAAAGCCAATCGGGTAAATTTTATCCCCGATACACTGTGGCAAACTACGGTATCCCTTGCCGATGTGGCCGAAAAAGAGATTGTGTTGCCGGATTCAATTTTTCCGGCAGATATTGGATTATCTTTTCAAGTGATTGGTACTTATCTAAGTTCGGATAATGAAAGACATGAGCGGCGGCTTAATCTTAATGTCTTAAATAGCGAAAAGGAAATTCGTATTGCAGTTCGGGATGGTCAGGCTGAGTTGAAGTATTTTGAAAGGGGGATCGAGAAAGCTAGTGATGCGCAAATTCAGCTATTGGGTGAAAATGATGAGGTACTGAAAACTGAACATCTGAGTTTGCCGCAGGTGATACCAGTCTCTTGGCAAGCGTCAGAAATCGTCGTTAAGTCGAATGGCTTGACTAAAGTGACTTATTTAAAAGAGGAGCAGCAAGCACAATTGAATTATCGATTTTATCGAACAGTAGATTCTGTCATATTACATGTCAATAATCCTGCTGCGATTCCATTTTGGTATCGGGTCTATAGGGCTAATCGTATGGTCGCTTCGGGATATGATACCAAATTGAGCCACGCATTTTTAGCGCGAGGAAAAGAAGGATACAGTCTGGAGCTCAGCTATCTTTTTGGAGGGCGTTCGAAAGTTATTCGTGAAGAACTACCTTTCGTAGAGAAAAATCTAAACTTAGCCGTCAATACAGCAACGACCGTATATCCTGGACAAAAGACTCCTGTGGAGCTTTCCGTTACCGATAAAAACGGTAAACCATTGAAAGATGTCGATATCACAGCATATGGTTTTACATCCAAGTTTAAATCGGCTAATGCACCCAATATTCCTATTGGTGGGCTAATGCGGAGTGCAAAGGTGGTACAAAATCTCAATTTTGAGCTGGACGACGATAGTAAATCTCATCAGAGCGCTTTTCAAAATTGGGCGAAATGGTCGAAAGTAATGCAATTGGACACGATGGCTTTTTATCGGTTTTTGTTTCCGAAAGATTATTATCAGGAGTCTTTGCCTCTTGATGATGTCAGAAGCCAGATATCACCCTATATTGTTGTCAATGGTGCGGTTCAGGGGGTACATTTAGTATGGGTAGATGGTGTGTTGACTTACGCAAAGCAAGGCCAGCAAAATGAAAATAATATTTTTGAGGTTTATCCCGGACAGCACGATTTTCGATTTAGGACAAAGGACAGAGATATTCATGTGCGTGGGTATTTTGTGGAGAAAGGAAAAAAAGTAATTGTTTCTTTTAATGCATCACAGGATACCATAAGTTTTATTTATGCAGATAAAACCCTCAGGAAGGGACAGATTTTGACTCGTGTGTTGCCTAAAAAAGAGGTTGGAAAGCTCTACGATACAGAAGTGGCTGAGTTGAATCGTCAGTTAATTTCGGTAACGAATAATTTTGGTGCATGGCAGCTGCCAAGTAACGGTGCACTGGTTGAATTGCCGGCCTATATACAGACAGCCGGAGATCTTTATTACTTAAATCCGGTGAAAGGATCAACTTACGATAGTCGATTACGGACACAGGTTCCTGTCCCTGTATTGGTGGGACCATTTCCTCGGACAGAAATGTATAATGGAGTACCTAAAATAGCGACTTTAACGGTTGATACTACAAAAATTGGACGATTTGAGATTGAAGGCGGTTATCAGTACACACTTTATAAAAATTATCAAAAGCAGAAAAGTTGGGACGCTAATTTTATTCGGCAGGATCTGTATGATTTTATACCGAATTTAGATTTTAATGCGAAAGTGTTGTCATTGACGGATATCAAAGAAAATGTGGAGAGTAAATTTAGGGAAGCAATGCAAAATAGTAGCGGGACGGCCCAATTTGCCACAGTCAAAAAAGAGTTAAAAGCTCCGGTATTTAAACTAAGCGTAAACTTAGGCAAAGATATCGCTGGTCAAGCCATTCTTCCCACATTGATCTTTATTGAACCGACCAAAGCGGAAGATAGAATGTATTTCCGTTTGTTTTATGGTGGGCAACGTAATTTCGGCGATCTTCCTGTCGACGATGTTATTTTACATATTGTAGAAAATGATTCGACTGCCTTTAGTTTACCTATGAAGCTAAAAGCAAATGGGATGAATTACCTTAGACTGGACTCCATCCAGTGGAACAGAACATCGAATGCAGCGAGATTAGCTTACAAACTAGTGCGGGATGAAATTATTGTACGTACGGTTGATAATCCATTGCGGGATTCTGTTCAGCATGAGCAGGAGCTGGCTCTGCGTGTCAAAAAAATAGACAAAGCCGATTTTAGGACGAAAAGGAGGGATGATGGGCACACCAGACTTTTGATTTATGATGGTGATACACCATTAATCGGAGCTAAAATTGTTGATCTGAGTTCGAAAAAACAGTATTTCGCTAGTTTTGACGGCAGTGTAGAGTTTGAGCTATCTGGCGATAGAAATACACGGTTGGAAATAGCTGCTTTGGGATATAATACAGCAACGATCGAGGTTTCAAGAGGAAATGATTATTTCGTGGAATTAAAGCCTTCCGAAAACCAATTGGATGAGGTTGTTGTCGTAGGTTATGGGGTACAGCGAAAGAAATCGTTGACTCTCTCAACGAAATCTATCAGTGCTAATATGGACATGGGAACAGTAGCCCTGTTGCAGGGAGCAGTTCCAGGGGTTACTATCCGGGGAGCTGTTAGCACAACCGCGAATGCAAAACCTCTGATTTTAGTGGATGGAGTTCCCTTTCAAGGGGATATCACGAACTTAGATCCATCTTCCATTGCATCAATAAATACAATAAAAGATCAATCCATGCTCTCCTTGTACGGATCGCGGGCTGCCAATGGAGTGATTATGATACAGACCAAATCAGGAACTTCTGTTGGGGCAAAAGGTGCAGTTGAGATGCCCTATTTAGAAGCTGGAAATACCATGCGTGTAAACTTTCACGACGATGCTTTTTGGCAACCTAAACTGACGACTGATGCTGAGGGGAAAGCTAGTTTTGAAGCGACCTATCCGGATGATATTACCAATTGGCGGACGTTTTTTATAGCCAAGGGAGCGAAAAATTTTGCAGACACCAAGGAATTAAGCATTAAATCTTTTAAGGCTGTTTCGGCACATCTGGCAACGCCACGCTTTGCTGTCCGTGGCGATCAATTTACGGCTATGGGACGCATTGTCAACTACCTAGGCGATAGTTTGCAAGTCGCACGAACCATAAACAATGGATTGGCGTCGCAAGAAGCATCTTTGAGAATCGCTAAATCATATCGGGATCCGATAGCGGTGCTAGCCAATCAGGGGGACAGCCTTCAGCTTTCCTATTCGATAGGTCTTTCCAATGGGTATTTTGATGGTGAAAAACGGAGTATTCCGATCTTTGAAAAAGGACTTGAACAACATGAAGGTGATTTTAAAGTACTCAATAGTACAGCCGAATACCTGTTAAAAACTTCACCGGCATTAGGCGAAATTACGGTGCATGCCGAGGCAAGTTCACTCGAATTTTTACAACGTGAAATAGAATCCATCGATCGTTATAAATATCTCTGTAATGAACAGATGGCTTCTAAATTGAGTGCCCTCCTTTCAAAGAAAGAGCTGGCCAAATTAGTTGGGAAACCTTTTGAAGAAGATAAAAAGATCATCAGTCTTTTAAAAGAACTTCAAAAGAACAAAAATACTGCCCAAGGCTGGGGATGGTGGGATAAGAGTGAAACGGTGTCGTGGATTAGTAACTATGTTATAAGCGTACTGCTTGATGCCGAGGAGGCAGGTTACCAGGTGGTGCTCGATAAAGCATACTATACCGAACGTGAACAGGCACTATTAAAAAATAGCCTTGCTTCTTTAGATCTTCTGTTGGATAAAGATAAACTTCAAACGGCTAAAGAGAATCTGTTTGGCTCCCTTGTTTTCTTAAACCGTTTGGATCCGAAGGCCGATTATAGACATTATTTCAATGAAATTGATGCCAAGCTGAAGAGCAAATCTACTAAGGATAAATTGCTGCGGTATCTTTTGATTTCTAAACTTGGAATTGCTGATGTACATGCTGCTGACAGCGTGCTGAAATACGCTTCAAAAACAATTTTAGGCGGATTGTATTGGACCTCGGGTGTCATCGCAGAAAAAGAAGTGTTATTTGCACGTCCTACAGAAACGAATACAGAAAATACATTACTGGCTTATAGTGTTCTAAAATCAATCGGAGGACATGAAGCGGATCTGGAGAACATTCGCAATTACTTCTTTGCGCAGCGTCAAAACAATCGTTGGAGCAACATTTATGAATCTTCCCGTATTATACGGCGTATTTTACCTGATTTATTGAAAGCTGGAGAATCTTTTCAGCAACCTGTGATGGTCATCAATGGCAAACGGATTACTAAATTTCCATACACACAGACTTTTACGTCCGATGAACAAATTAAGGTAAGGAAAGAAGGGACGGGGCCAGCTTTTGTGACGGCTTATCAAAATTTTTGGAATCCAAATCCAGCTGTAGAAAAAGAAAAGGGACTTGTCGTTGAAACTCGATTCAAAGAGAATGGAGCTACAGCAGCAACACTGAAAGAAGGAAAACCAGTAAAACTTGAAGCAGCGGTAACATTGACTGGTGAAGCTGAGTACGTACAGATAGAAGTCCCTATCCCGGCAGGCTGTTCTTATGAGAGCAAATCAAATGGATACTTTAGGATGGAGGCACACCGTGAACATTTCAAAGATCGTGTTGTCATTTTCTGCAATAAATTAGGAAAAGGTACGCATACCTTTGAAATAGAACTCTTACCTCGATTTACAGGGACCTATACGGTCAATCCAGCAAAAGCTGAATTGATGTATTTTCCAATATTCTATGGAAATGAGAAAATTAAAGAGATTGTTGTGGAATAGGTATATTGTTAAAATAAAAAGGGACTTATCACATGATAAGTCCCCAACATATAAAAACTAAAATTAAAAGCATATTACTGATGGTCCCATCCACCGCCTAGCGATCGGTATATCGCTACACTTGCTTTGAGTTGGTTGACTTTCTTTTCAACAAGCTCAAATTTGGACTCCAATGCATCACGTTGCGTTAACAGAACTTCCATATAATCGGCACGTGCATATTTAAATAGATCATTAGAAATACCAATAGATTCATTTAATGCATCCACCTCTTTGGTCTTAATATCCAGACCATTTTCCAGATTTTTAATTTTGGAGAGCTGGTTTGCCACTTCTATATATGCCCCCAGTATCGTTTGCTCATAATGGTAGACAGCTTGTACTTGTCGTGCGTTGGCGTTATAATAAGCCGCTTTGATTGCTCGTTTATTGATCAGGGGTGCAGTGAGTTCTCCAACGAGCGAAGACAGAAATGACTCCGGCTTAATGAGGTAAGTTGGATCAAAGGCTTGAAACCCTACACCAGCAGCAATATCTAGTGAGGGGTAAAAGCGGGCCTTAGCCGATTTTATATCCAGCTTGGAAGCTGCGAGTTCATACTCCGCCTGTTTAATATCGGGTCTGTTTTCTAATAGCTCCGAGGGAATACCTGTGTAGACGGTTTGAGGAACAAGCTTGTCAAAGGAGGCTTGGTCTCTTTGAACCGGCTGCGGGAACCTACCTACGAGGTAATTGATTTTATTTTCTGTCTCCGTGATTTTCTGCTTAATATCATATTGCATACCTTGTGTTTTCAAAATCTGCGCTTCGAATCTTTTGACTGCTAGCTTATTGGAACGAGCATTTTTTTTCAGGTCATTCACAACAACCAAGGCATCGTTTTGAATCTTTACATTTTCATTGATGACCAGCAGTTCATTGTCTAGTGCCAGCAGTTCATAATAAGAATCCGCTATTTCGGAGATCAGGTGTGTTACCATGAAATTTTTACCTTCCACGCTGGCTAAATATCGCTGTAGTTGAGCCTTAGTGGCGTTGTGCAGTTTACCCCAGATATCTGTTTCCCATTGTGCTTGTAGACCAACGCCAAAATCAAATAAGGGTTCAGGCATTTCCCGTCCAGGTTCGATCTCGGTATTCTTTTCCATTGCTCCAATATTGGTGTATCGGCTCACTTTATCGACACCAGCACCAACCTTTACACCTACGGAAGGTAAATATTCACCTTTCTTGGCATTGACCTCATTTTTGGCAATTTCAATTTCTTGAAGGATAATATGAAGCTCCTGATTATTGGCCAAGGCCTGGCCTATCAATGTCTGTAAGTTAGGATCATTGAAATAGTTGTTCCATTTTATTTTTCCTGTATTTGCTGTGTCGCTGTCAGCATAGCCATATTTTTCGGGTACGGCTCTATTTTCAGTACGCTGTTTTATTTCTAAGGGTTTGCAGGATGCCAAACTAAGTAAGAAAAGTGCGAAACCTGTATAGTGATATAATCTATTCTTATTCATAATGTATCATGTCTTCGCTTAAAGGTGAGTCGTCTTCGGCCTGGATCATTTTTCTTCCATCGGCCAATTTTGCAAAAATGTAATAGAGTCCCGGAATGACGATAACGCCAAAAATTGTTCCGACCAGCATACCGCCCAAAGCAGAGGCACCTATGGTATGGTTTCCGATCGCACCTGCACCGCTAGCAAAAACGAGGGGTACAAGTCCCGCTATAAAGGCAAAGGAAGTCATCAAAATCGGTCTGAAACGAGCTCGTGAGCCCTCGATTGCGGCCTCTAATATGCTATCTCCAGCCTGGCGCCGCTTAACCGCAAATTCTACAATAAGCACCGCATTTTTACCAAGTAAGCCAATAATCATAATCAAACCTACCTGTGCATAGATGTCATTTTCAAGGCCCATTGCTTTTAATAAGAAAAATGATCCGAATACACCGACAGGTAGCGAGAGGAGTACTGCAAATGGAATGATAAAACTTTCGTATTGTGCAGCGAGCACGAGATATACGAATACCAATACGACCAAGAAAACGTAAATGGCTTCATTCCCGCGTTGAGCCTCATCATAAGAAAGGCCTTCCCATGCGACTTTATAGCCATGCGGTAAGGTTTTGAGCGCTGTTTCATTGATCGCTTGGATGGCATCTGCTGTTGTATAACCATTTGCCGGAAGACCACGGATGGCAGCCGAGTTATACATGTTGTAGCGTGTAATCTCATTTGGTCCCTGTGTTTTTTTCAAACTCATAAAGGCTGAATAAGGAACCATCTGATCGTGGTCGTTTTTGACATAGAGATTCATGATATCGGAAGGCAATCTTCTAAATTCAGGCGATGATTGTACGTATACCTTAAAGAACTGCCCAAAGCGGATGAAGCCTTGTTCGTAAGTACTGCCGATGAGGATGTTGAGGTTGTCCATCGCTTTGCCAATGGAAACTCCTTTTTGCATGGCCGCATTATTGTCAAATACCAACTCATATTGCGGGTAATTGGCCGCGAAGAAGGTGAAGACTCCGGTTAGTTCCTTGCGTTTCTTGAGATTAGCAATAAAAGCTTTATTGACCTTATCAAAGTCCTGGTAGTCCGTCGTTCTATTGAGGTCCAACAAGCGCATGGAGAAACCACCAGAGGATCCAAATCCGGGAACAGCAGGTGGTTCAAAGAACTCAACCGTAGCACCTAGGTTTTTTGATTTTTCTTCAAGTTCTTCCATGATTTCTTTAACAGAGTGCTCCCGCTCACCCCAGGTCTTTAGGTTGATAAGGCATGTTCCTGCATTTGAACCTCGGCCTTCAGTCATGATTTCATAGCCAGCCAACGAAGAGACAGATTCTACACCATCTACGCCCTGACAGATCTTCTGAAGTTCCCGAGAGAGTTTATTGGTCTGTTCCAAGGTGGATCCCGGAGGAGTCTGGATGATGGCATATATTGTTCCCTGGTCTTCACTTGGAATGAAACCTCCGGGAAGTGTTTTGTTGATCACAAAAATCCCCGCACAGAAAGCTATTAAGATGCTCCATGTGATCACTCTACGGCTTGCGATTTTTCGAAGGAAGCTGGCATATTTACCTGTTATCTTATCGAAAGTGTTGTTGAAAAGATCGAGTGATCTGGTGAATATATTTGATTTTTTGGGTTTTCCATGGTTGTTCTTAAGTAACATTGCTGCAAGCACGGGCGTGAGCGTAAGCGCTACTACAGCAGAAATTACAATGGAACTCGCCATGGTAATCGAAAATTGACGATAAAATGTTCCAACGGGTCCCGTCATAAAGGAAATAGGGATAAATACAGCTACCATAACCGCGGTAATAGCGATAATAGCACCTGCAATTTCGGCCATTACTTCCTTCACTGCGTTATAGGGGGATATTGCACTTTCTTCCATCTTAGCATGT
Organism: Sphingobacterium sp.; assembly: GCA_031286695.1. Lineage (GTDB taxonomy): Bacteria > Bacteroidota > Bacteroidia > Sphingobacteriales > Sphingobacteriaceae > Sphingobacterium. The sequence goes on from JAITTY010000006.1 coordinate 266,496, forward strand.
ACGGCTTCAATCACGACAATGGCATTGTCTACCACAATCCCGATAGCGAGGACCAATGCAAAGAGTGTGACCAGGTTGATCGACATACCGAACCATTGGATGACAAAGAATGTACCGATTAGGGATACGGGAACGGCAATGATGGGGATTAATGTTGAACGCCAGTCGCCAAGGAAAATAAAAACGACAATAGCAACCAGGATAAAGGCATCCCGTAAGGTGTGCATCACCTGTTCGATTGATGCATCCAAGAATTGGGATACGTCATAGCTGATTTTGTAGTCTATGCCGGGAGGGAAGTTGCCTTTCATTTCAGCTAGTTTTGCTTTTACATCTTTGATGACGTCATTTGCATTACTGCCGTAGTTTTGTTTTAAGACAATAGATGCCGAAGGGTGTCCGTCCAAGTTGGAGTATATATCAAAAAACTCACTGCCCAGTTCGATTTTGGCAACGTCTTTCAGCTTAATGTTTTCTCCATCAGCATTTGCGCGGATGATTATGTTTTCGTACTCCTCCGGTTTGTTATATTGCCCTTTATAGGTTAGCACATATTCAAGTGATTGTGCGGCGATACCTGAACTCTGTCCCAAACGTCCAGGCCGGCCGATAATGCTCTGCTCACTTATCGCTTTCATCACTTCATCAACAGATAGGCTGTATGCACGCATGCGGTCAGGATTCAGCCAGACGCGCATGGCATATCTCCGGCTACCTAGGATTTGCGATTTGGCGATTCCATGGATACGATTGATTTCGGGAATGATGTTTACTGTAGCATAATTGTACAGAAACTTCTCATCCATGCTTTTATTGGTGCTGTAAAGGTTGACATACATCAGCATACTGGGCTGAATGGGATTTACAACGACCCCTTCTTTTTGTACGAGCTCGGGTAAGAGGGGCATAACCTGATCTACTCTGGTCTTCACCAGTACGACGGCATCGTTGGGGTCAGTTCCGGGATCAAAGATAACGTTGACGGTTGCCTCACCGGCACTGGTTGCATCTGTCGCTATATAGCGCATGCCCTGGACGCCATTGATCGCATTTTCTAACGTAATCAGGGAGGATTTGACGAGCACGTCAGCACTTGCCCCCGGATAGGCAATGGAAACTGCAACAGTCGTTGGTGCAATTTTTGGAAATTGTTCGGTCGGAAGCTGTTTTATCGCTAGGCCGCCGATAAATAGGATGACAACCGATATGACAATAGCAAATACCGGTCGATGTATTACTTTTTTAAACATAACGTTGCTTTTTAATTACTCTGCATACAGATCAAGATTTGACATTACTTTTTCGGGAGTTTGGTACTTTGATTCGATTGTCTGGTTTTCTTGTACCATACGAAGTCCATTCAGCAGAATTTTTTCGTCTTTATTCAACCCCGAAGAAACAACATAGATGTGTGGCAGCTCGGCAGCAACTTTTATTTCTCTTGCTTTTACTTTATTATCTTTTGTGATGACATATACATATTTCTTTTCCAGCTCCTCAAATGTGGCCTTCTGTGGTATCATAAGGGCATTGGTATAGGGCGATGTAATAACAATATTCCCTGTTTCTCCATAGCGAAGCAATCCTTTTGGGTTCGGAAATGTCGCTCTATAGGCAATATTCCCAGTTTCATTATTGAAGTCTGATTCAATTGTTTCAACAATACCGTCTTGATTGAATTCCTTCCCATTAGCCATATTTAATCGAACATGCATTGGACTGTTGTCTTTTTTGGCTTCCATCTGATTGAGGTATTCTGCCTCTGGTACATTGAAGTAAACCCACATTTTGCTATTATCGGAAAGTTCAGTAATCAATTCACCTTCATCAACAAGACTACCTTTACGGACATGCAGTTTACCGACGATACCTGAAAATGGTGCCACGATATCGGTAAATCTGAGGTGTGTATTCATGGATGCAAGTTCTGCTTTGGCTTTTTCATATTTTGCTTTCGCCATTTCAGTTTCCTGAGGAGCTACAATATCCTTTTCTGAAAGATTTTTGGTGTTTTGGTATTCGATCTCTGCATATTTGACCTCGGCTTTTGCCCGGTTAACATCAGATTCATAAAGGTTGGGCATTATTTTAAATAAAGGTTGTCCTTTTTGAACAAATTGCCCCTCATCGACAAATATAGATTGAATGTACCCTTTTTCTTGTGCACGTAATTCAATATGGTTGATTGAACGGATCTGCGCAACATAGTCTTTGTTGACCAATGTATCTTTGACTAAGGGGGAAGTAACGTTAAAAACTGCAGCTTCTTTTTTGTCATTTTTCTCTGACTGGCAGCTCGTAGATAGAATAATAAGGCACAGGCTTATATACATGAAGCTTTTCATGACCATGATAATCGTTTTTTTTATAATTTTTTCGAAAAATTGAACAATAGTGTGACTAGCTTTCAAAAGCTTTGAAAGCTATTTTTGATGTTTTTTTAAAAAATTAGTTAAAAATCACAGCCTGAAGACACTGTAATGGATATAGAGTGCGTTTTTTCGTGAAGTAAGTTGGTTGGAATTCGCAAGCGAAATAGCTGTGCGCGTATTGTGAAATTCGGGATGGATGTAGGAAATTAGATTTCCAAAATCATTTCCGCTTAGTGCGAATAAATTCGGGCTATTGGAATCGCTTCCTGCGTCATCATTTTCATTATCATTTTCTGAAAAATAAGCCCTTAGTTTTTCATGTGGATGACGTTTACCTTTACGAATGACCTCGATTTCATCATACCCACTTTTTACCTGTCTATCGAAGTGCTTAACCGCATGAAGACTATAGGACGGATTATAATTATTTGGTGTTGAAGCGCAGTACCAGCCAAAACTGACAAGTATTGCGCACAATACGCCGAACAAATATTGATGGAATTTTCCTTGCATCCTTGAAGCAAATGTAATTAAACTTTAAAAATGATACAAGCAATTTAGGTGTGGAATTTTTAAAATTTATCTAATATTGTTACAATTATTGAAAAATGGCTGTCTATGTGATTTAAATGTTTATGTGATATAAAAAAGCTGGAATTCAGTTCTAAACAGCTTTGCTTACTAAGTTTGCTTTTTGATCGACCTTTACCCATTTTTCAGAATTTATTAACCGTCTGTTTTTAAACAGTTTTAAGTGTTTTCTGATTATTTCTTAGCATCTGCATTGCCTTTTCTGCTCTTGTCTTTCTGGTTTGTTCCTGTTTGGCTGAGCCTACCCAATCACAGTACCCCTGTTTATATGATTTAGAAAGTGTTTCAAAAAAAGTATTGGCTTGTTCGTCTCTATCCAAAAGTTGCTGAAGTTCTGTTGGCACTCCTTCAATATGTTCACCTTTTTTTAGCATGGTCTTTTACTTTAATGTTTTCTGCATAAAAATACATAAATATCTTTTGCCTGGAACCTTTGTGACTATTAATTGGGTTGGAAAGTTGAACCTGGTTGGAAGCTTGGTCGTTCAAACATATATCTGTCTTGTTTGTATTTCTATTAGTCAACTAATTTTTTTTATTATGAAAGCAGTACGATTTTTCGGACATAAGGACGTCCGTGTTGTCAATGATCTAGAGAAGCCTATTCCTAAAGGCGATGAAGTATTACTAAAAATTGGCGGGGCTGGTGTTTGCCATTCCGATCTTCACATTATAGATGAGGGGACTGTTGTTGGTACGGTATTTACGCTAGGACATGAAAATGCAGGTTGGATAGAAGAAGTGGGCTCTGATGTAAAAGGGTATAAGAAAGGAGATGCAGTGTTAGTTTATGGTCCTTGGGGATGCGGTCATTGTAAACCTTGTCAGCAATCGAAGGAAAATTATTGTGATCATCAGTCTGAGATGGCTTATGGAGGAGGGCTGGGCCTAGATGGGGGCATGGCTGAATATATGTTGGTCCCATCCTCGCGTTTATTGGTGCCGATTTACGATCTTGATCCAGTTGTTGCCGCTCCATTGACCGACGCAGCACTGACACCTTATTCCGCTATTAAAAGGTCGATCGGTAAATTAACTGCAGATGAGTATGTTGTTGTGATTGGTGTGGGCGGATTGGGGCACGTCGCTCTTCAAATATTAAATGAGGTAAGTGCGAGTACAATTATCGCATGTGATGTCACTGATGCTAAATTAGCTTTCGCGAAGGAACTGGGGGCTGCTCACGTGATCAACTCTAAGGATGACAACGCAGCCGCTCAGATAAACACAATAACCGGTATAAAAAAGGCAAAAGTTGTTCTTGATTTTGTGGGAGCAACATCAACCATTGAACTGGGAACAAAGGTGGTGGGTTTGGATGGTGATTTAACAATAGTCGGATTAGGTGGGGGCCATTACCAATATAATATGGCTGGACTTCCATTCGGTGTGAGTATGACAAACCCGTATTGGGGGTCTCGTGTGGAGCTTATGGAAGTCGTTGGATTGGCTAGACAGAAGAAAATTCACATCGAAATCGAACAATTTAAACTTGATCAGGCTAATGAGGTTTATGATCGAATGCGAAATGGCAAGATCAAAGGAAGGGCTGTCCTCATTCCCTGAAAAAAAAGTCTACTTTTTTGGTAGTTTATTTTGTTTTTTATTTTTTGATGCCTATATTTGTAGTATCATAATTTAGGTTTATAATTGGTTATTTAAGGTTTTCATTCTCCCCGTTTGAAAACCTTTTTTATTTTATGATTGTTGAAAAACTGCATCTACAATGGGTTTTCAGCCTATGGAGCTGTTTTCAATCTACTTGCCGTCAACTTAGCGAAATTATACTTTAATCCTGCTAAAATTGTCATTTAAAAAACTTCTGATTCTTATCGTTGTTTTTAAAGAAACAATCTCGCTGATTTATCTGCAAACATTTATGAACAAGACAATTCTCGTACTAACCGATTTTTCTGAAAATTCATGGACTGCTATTACCTATGCCTCATATTTGGCAAAGGAATTTAATTGGAGAGTCCAGCTTCTGCATACCTATTCAAGTACAATTAAAGACAATATCAACATCCAGTTTGACAATCCAGCGTTTATTTCCCAGAAGGAGTGGGCCGAAAGTCTGCTTGAGGAATGGCGTACACGTTTAGACAATGCATTTCCAAACCTCGGCTGTGAAATGCTATGTTTATCTGGAGACCTAATAAAAACCGTATTGGATTTATTGCCTCAACAGGAATATACCTTTATCGTGATGGGGGCCAAAGGCAAAGGGATGATAAAAAAAGCGTTTTTAGGAAGTAATACCTTCGCATTGATAAAGAAGAGTCCAATTGGTGTATTGGCAATACCCATTACTTGCACAAAGTTTCAGTTATTAAATGTAGGCCTGTTGAGCAATTTTAAGGAATCTGAATATGATTTATTGGGTAGTTTTACAAGTCTATTATCGACTAATTTTAAGCTGAGTCTATTGCATGTCACCCAAAAATATATTTCACCAAAGCAGGAGGACGTTGAGGAATGGAAACAAAAACTGTCAAGTAAATTTCCGTTTGATCAGATCGATTATTTAGAAAAAAATGCGGTCAATAGGTTAGATTATAACATGCCTATACCACGTTGTATAGAATATATGGTTGAACAAGGGGGCATTGATCTTTTGCTGGTCTCTTATAGCCCTAAAAGTTTTTTTAAAAGTCTTTTTTCACGGAACCTTACAAAAGCAATTTATCGAAATCTAGCGGTCCCCACTTTTTTTAAAAGTTCCTGACCAGCATTGACTATCTTTTTTAGGTTAGTAGCTAGCCCTGTTGGACGATTTTTCATATTTTTATAAATATTTTCTCTAATTTATAAAGATCGATTCAAATGTTTAGGCACCAAGGGAGAGGAAGGAATTATGCGCACAACTTAAAGTTAGCTTCTATTTTATCCTGTGTTGCGGGGCTGGTTAATATCGCAGGCGTTCTTGCCGTTAATACCTTAACGACGAATGTTACAGGCCATTTTGCTTTTTTTTCAGAGCAATTGATTTTATTAAATTATAAAATGGCGTTGATTTATCTCTTGTATATTGCTTTTTTTTTAATGGGAGCATCCCTTTCAGGTTTTATCGTCGAATTGGCTTCAAAAAAGAAATCGCATAACGCCTATGTTGTTCCAATTTGTATAGAGTCCATGATCTTAATTATCGTGGGACTGCTGCCTACTTTTGTCGAAATAGGGCGGTCATTTTCAACATTAATTTCATTCGCCCTTCTTTTTGCTATGGGACTTCAAAATGCCTTAGTCACGAAGGTTTCCCAATCAGTTGTTAGAACAACACATTTGACGGGATTGTTTACTGACCTTGGTATAGAGTTTTCACAGTTATTTTTTTATCGGGAAATTGCTGAGAAAATGAAATTGCACAAAAGTATTTTTCTTAAGTTAATGATTATTAGTGGTTTTTTTATCGGTGGAATTATTGGCGGCTTTGTATTTCAATATTTTGAATTGAAAACATTGCTATTACCGGCGATCATGCTGCTGTTCGCTTTATGGTATGATAGTATTCTACTCAGGTTTTATCATCTGAAACGAAGTTTGAGACACGATGAATAAAATTTATATCTTCAATTAATAATATGGACTCTTCCTTTATCCTACTTGAAAAACTAGTATTATTTGTCGAGAAGTTCGAGATCAGTGAGCCGTTGTATTGTATTCTTTTGTTTGAAGAGGAAGCTCATTTTTCGGTAGATCTAATTCCCTACCATGCTAATCCGAAAGATATTTTGTTTTTGTCCCCTTATCAATTGTTTATGTTGGAGATGACTTCACCTCGTACCATCAACATACTAAAATTCCATGGAGATTTTTATTGTATAGAATATCATAAAAACGAAGTGGCCTGCAATGGTATTTTATTCAACAATATATATCAGGTACCCAATGTAGCGCTTACAGCAGAACTCTATGAGGAGATAATGGTTATTATGGAGAAAATAGATCGGCTAAAAATGTCTCCGGCATCCTATGATCAGTCACTCTTAAAAACCTACCTTCAGCTTATTTTAGCCTTGGCAAGCAAGCAAAAGATGGTTGTAAATGATCTGCAACAGTCTAGGTCGGCTTATAGGGATGTTATTGATGACTTTGAGCAGCTTCTGGAAAAAAATTATATAGCACATAAAGAGGTTACATTTTATGCTGAAAACTACAGCTTAAGTCCAGCGGTATTTGCTAAAAAGGTAAGATTGAAATGGGGTAAATCGCCGTCAAAACTGATTCAGGAACGTCTTGTTCTGGAAAGCAAAAGACTGCTCCATCTGAGCTCCAGAAGTATTAAAGAAATAGCTGCTGCGTTGCAGTATAAAGATGAATTTTACTTCAGCCGGTTTTTCAAGAAGATGGTCGGTGTATCTCCTAAGGAATTTCGAAAACAAGTCGGTTTATCTATTGTAGCCAAAAAGTCTATGTTATAGAGGTATTTGTCCATGTTGCCCGTTTATCTCATTGGTTAGTTTTGTTTTGTATTAAACAAAGCGATATATTATGGAAAAAATAATAAGCACATTAGCCCAGTCACAGTATACCTTGACTAACTTTATGAGAATTTCAATCTTTATTGTGATGGCATGGATTGGAGGATTGAAGGCGTTTCAATATGAAGCCGATGGCATCGTTCCTTTTGTGATCAATAGTCCAGTAATGAATTTCTTTTATCACAATGCCGGAAAGCAAGCCTTGGATAATAATGGAAAGCTAGTGCCAGAATATCAGATCTTCAAAAATCCAGAAGGCAAGGTTGTTCTTAAAAATATTGCCTGGCACCAAAAAAACGGAACATATTTCTTTTCGTATCTGCTGGGCCTTGTGATTATTGTGATCGGTTTGATGACATTGCTTGGTATCTGGTTTCCTAAAATCGGGATTTTAGGAGCTTTATTGACGGTAATCATGTCATTCGTCACGCTTTCTTTTCTAATTACAACACCAGAAGCATTTGTGCCCAAATTGGATGGTGATTTCCCTTCGCCAAATTACGGTTTTCCTTATTTATCCGCCGCCGGTAGGTTGGTGGTGAAAGATATCATTATGTTGGCGGCAGCATTGATGATCGCCGCAGAGAGTGCTGGTCGTTTAGCAATAAAATCGAAAATAAAATAAGATATAAATTTAATGTTTATTTCACACAGCTTATTCGGAGGTTTGTTCAGAAAAAAACACTATTTACCAAATGAAAAGGGAATATATATTCGGAACTCTATTAGGTACTGTATAAGTTTAATCTAAAATAGTGTAGATTATCAAAATGATGGAAGATATTTTGGCAGTATCTTTGTGTCTCGTCATTACACATACAATATGTTAGAAAATAGACGATATGAAAATAATACTGACGGCCCTTCCATTTACACTGTTTAGCTTCATCCTCTTAGTTGGATGTAATAATAATCAACAGATTCGGATGGTTGATAAAGAAGGAAATATACATTTATTAACCAGAGAAGGTGATCGAAAAAGTGAATTAGGGCTGCAAAAAATCATAGCACATGGTAACGACACCGTAATAACTATCGATGCCGTGGGGCATCAAATGATTTGGACTGCTTCGGATGTGAGCAATATCGATACGACTAAGATTCAGTATTATCTTAAAAAGAGAAATGGCAGCAGCGTTAATATTTATACCCCATTGGATATCAATCAAAATTATATAGAAGGAGAGGACCAAAACGTATTGTCAGATCCCTACGACCAAAAGAACAAGAAAGAGTCTTTGTTGTAAATCGAAGATACTGAATGAACTTCTTCAGGACCTAAAAAGAAATCCTAGCAAGTGCTTACTTGCTAGGATTTCTTTTTAGGGACTTTAGCACCTTCTTTTCTAGCCTCGGATAAACCAATGGCTATAGCCTGTTTTTTTGAAGTGACCTTTTTTCCGCTACCGGATTTTAACTTCCCCTCTTTCATTTCATGCATCGTTTTTTCGACTTTCTCTGATGCTTTTTCTGAATATTTTGCCATAATAATCTGGGGTTTTAATACGCTTTCATTGGATTCTTAATGAAAAAAGAACAGCTATAAATGCGGAATCGTTTGAAAATTATTTACTTCAAAGGGTTATTTTCCTTGTTTTGTACATTTAAAGAGCTCCCAGCTTTAATAACGGCCTGATTGACTGCTCTAATCTTATTCAGTACCATTTTCTGTATTTTGCGGTCGTAGGTTAATAGACCATTGACTTCATGCTCCACATCTGTTGTTTGTGTGTAAATTGCTACACTCAGTCCTTTGTATCGAACCAGTTGCTCGACATTGTCCATTAGAAATATATAACGATCAGTGAGCGCTTCTACTGTTGGCTCGTAAGCATAAGCATTGTTTTCGACAGGCCACATATGGTCCCGGACAAATAGGCCAACGCCACCAAACTCACCGAGCGAAGCGGCCCGTTTTTGATCTGGTACTGATGCTCCATTTGGTCCAACATAAATATGTGTATCAACAAAGTCCCCATTTCCGGGATCACCATAGGCTTTTTGGTAGGACGGGTTGTTGTTGAATCCGGAATTTCCGTTTACTAACCTTGATGGATCATACTGTTTGGTCCAGTCTGTTATATTCTTCACATCGAAAGCACCCCAGTTTTCGTTAAAAGGGACCCAGGCAATAACGGAAGGCGAATTGTAATGTTCATCAATGATAGCCTTATATTCATCGCGAAAGGCTTTTCGATAAACTGTTGTATCTTCATCCGGATACCAGAGGCAGGGCATATCCTGCCAGACCAGCAGTCCCATTTTGTCTGCCCAATAGTAAAACCGTTGTGGTTCGGTCTTCATATGTTTACGGATAAGATTATATCCAGCGTTCTTGGTGAATTCGATATCATGTTTGAGGGCTTCTTCAGTAGGCGCTGTTAAAATGCCGTCGGGCCAGTATCCCTGATCTAACAAACCAAGCTGCATCACAAATTGCCCATTCAATAGTGGCCTCATGATCCCGTTTACATTGCCCAACCTCACATCACGCATTCCAAAATAGCTCTTGATTTCGTCAATGACTTCGCCATTTCCGTCATGAATGCTTAATTGTAAATCGTATAAAAAGGGGGAATCAGGAGACCAAAGTTTTGGATTTTCTATTGGAATAGCAAAGTCGACACCAGACTGTGAGACAATCTTTGCAAACTGTTTTCCTTCAGCAGAAACGATCGCTGTAACCTTAGCTTTGCTAATGCTGTTGACCTGCACTTTTAGCTGTTTCTCGACAAGCTGAGGCAGTAATTTTATGCTTTGGATATGATTTTTATTTACAGGCTCGATCCATACAGTCTGCCAGATACCGGAAGAAAAGGTATAGTCTCCCCGAGGGCCGTTTTTACCTGAAGGATATTTCCCATCATTGCTGTCATGTGCGGCCACGACAAGTATATTCTGGCCTGTTTTTAAAAATGCCGTGATGTTGAACGAAAAGGAATGATAACCACCTGCATGAGCCCCTACTTTCTTGCCGTTTATAAATATGGTGGCGTTGTGATCGACAGCACCAAAATGAAGTATAATATCTTTATTTCTCCATTGTTTGGGCAGCTCAAATTTTTTACTGTACCATATATTAATTTCTTGTTTGCGTTGTATGCCGGACAAGTAAGACTCCGGGCAGTAGGGAACAAGAATATTTTCTTTAGCGTGATCAAAAGAAATTGATGTCGATGGATTTAGGGCATCCGGAGCATCTTTTCCGCCAATATAATCCCATGTACCATTAAGACATTGCCATTCTTTTCTTTCCAGTTGAGGACGGGGATATTCTGCGAGTGGTACTTCTGTCTGCTTGGCTATTTCCGTCCAGGGTGTCGGAAGCTGTGCATGTTGTGCAATTGCACTAAGCCAGCTCAAAGAGAGCAGAAGTAGTGCAAAAATTAAGGTTTTGGTTCTTATCATAGTATATTTCTTGGTTTATTCTTAGATGAATATAAATATACTAAATTGATTTAGTTAAGCATAGATGAAAAGCTTTCAGTAAATCTTAAGTAAGATGCCGGAACTTATATCCGATAGGGGAGTAGGCTATTTTTGAGGTCTCTCCAGCACATAGGAAGGGATTAAAATCAAGGCAATAAAAAAGGAGCTAACCTTTTGTGGGATGTACCCAGAAAGTGTCTAACTTTTAGGGGTACTGCACATTGAGATAGCTCCTTCAATATACTTTGTTACCAGATTTTGATTCTTTCTTCTGGAGTTTTGTACAGTTTGTCACCCTGTTTTACATCAAAAGCTTTGTAAAAAGCGTCGACGTTGATCAATGGACCGAAACTTCTGAAATATCCGGGAGAATGCGGGTCGGTTTTAACTTGATTGACCATATATTTTTCACTGGATAAAGTTCTCCAGACGGTCGCCCAGCTAAGGAAAAAGCGTTGATCTTGTGTGTATCCACTTATTTCACCGGGGTTTCCTTTGTCTTTCAAATATAGTTGAAGAGCATCATATGCAATGTTTACACCCCCAAGATCGGCGATATTTTCACCATTGGTAAATGTTCCGTTGACGAAAGTTCCTTTTACAGGTTCATATTTATCGTATTGAGCAGCAAGAGTTTTCGTTGCTTTTTCAAAATTAGCTTTGTCTTCTGGTGTCCACCAGTCTACCAAGTTGCCATCAGCGTCAAATTGAGCACCAGAATCGTCAAATCCATGGCTCATTTCATGGCCAATAACAGCTCCTATGCCGCCGAAGTTGACTGCTGCATCGGCCTTTGGATTAAAAAATGGAGGTTGAAGAATAGCTGCAGGGAATACGATCTCGTTGTTCACAGGATTGTAATATGCGTTAACAGTCTGCGGAGTCATTCCCCATTCCGATTTATCAACCGGTTTCCCAATTTTAGCGAGATCCTTATCATATCGCCATGTCGTAATATTTTGAAGGTTAGCATACAGATTTCCACCTTTGCTTTCCGATAGAATATTCAATTTAGAATAATCCTTCCATTTGTCAGGATAGGCAACTTTTACAGTAAATTTATTTAATTTTTCAAGTGCTTTACCTTTGGTGACAGAAGACATCCATGTTAAATCATTGATATGAACTGCAAAACTTTTCTTTAAATAGTCAATCAATTCCACCATTTGCGCTTTGGCTTCTGCAGGAAAGTATTTTTCAACATATAATTTCCCAAAAGCTTCACCTAAAGTGGAGTTGATAAGTTCAAATCCTCTTTTGTTTAGTACTCTTTGCTCTTGTTGGCCTCTTAAATATTTTCCGTAAAAAGCAAATCGCATATCTCCCAGTTTTTCACTCAAATAAGAGGCACTCCCATTAATAAGATGAAACTTAAGGTAATCTTTAATGACAGGAAGGTTCTGGTTGCTAACCAATTTGTCAAAGTTCTTATAATAACCTAATTCTCCGATGATGACTTTTTCTGTATTGACACCAACTTTTTTGAGGTACTCAGGTAGATTTACATTTTTGACTAGAGCAGATAGTTCAGCCATAGTCTGCGGGTTGTATTGTAATGTATTGTCCCGGCTTTGTTCATTGGTCAGGTAAGTCTTTGCAATGCTTTTTTCGTAGTCTACGATCCCTTTAGCAGCAGCTTCGGCATTTTTATACCCCAACTCCTTTAACATGGAAGCTACATATTTTTGGTATTCAGCTATAGCCTCTGTATTCTTTTCATTTTCTTTTTGGTAATAATCCCTTCCCAAACCTAAGGACGCTTCACCTAAATAAACCGCGTTCATTTTAGAGTCTTTTAAATCAGCACCGACCCCCCAACCGTAGAAGTTATTCTCACCTTCTTTGGTTACTGAACTTAAGTAATTCTGAAGATCTTTTAGGTTTTTTATCGCGTCAATTTTGCTTAGATTCCCCTGGATGGGCTTAATCCCATCTGCATTTCTTTTCTGCAAATTCATGTAGGATGCATACAGATCTTGTATTTTTTTTCCTTCGCTTCCTTCTGGAAATTTATCCTTCAAAAGAGAGTTTAGGATTTTCATAGAATTGTTATCCGTATCTTCTGCTAGTTTATTGAAGCTTCCCCAAGTAGGTTTATCGGAAGGAATTTTAGCCGTTTTCATCCACGTTCCGCTCACATAGTTGTAAAAGTCATCTTGTGGACGTACTGATTTGTCCATTAAGCTTAAGTCGATCCCGTTATCGGACCCAGATCCTCCTGTTTGTGCCATGGCTTGCTGTGTAGAGACTCCAGCCAATAAAATCAGGGCAAGTGTTAATTTTTTCATCGTTGTTTTAATGTTGTGTGAATTTTCTTTTATAATACACTAATGAAATATGCGCATGTTATAAATAGGAAACGTCGTATCATTTGTTCTGAATAATTCAATTAGTGTCAACCATGTTAATAATTAGTGACAATTTTTTTACGGCAATAAAAAAATCATTTACACAAATGACGGAAAATTCTATTTCAGCAACAAGTAAATTTGATGATTATCTATAATATTTATGAGAAGCCTAATGTGTTGAATTTCCCTAATAGCTTTTTTTAGAAAGGGTGTACTAAAGTTAACAAGGATTTAGTTTAGCCTTAATAAACAATGTTTAATATTGCTTACATTTTCAAATATAAGTAAGTGATCATGTTTAAACTATCCTATTCAATTTCACCTAAAGTTACTGGCTTGACATTATCGTTGGCGATGATGGCAGTACAGGGGTTTAGCCAAACCCAGTCGTTCCAGGCTAAGCTGGTCGATTCATTGAGTCAAAGTGCTATCCATGGCGCGACGGTTCGTAATTCTCATTTGGGCAAACTGGTTTCATCGGATCCATCCGGTAGATTTATCATAGAGGCCCGTATCGGAGACACATTAAAAATTGGCTACATGGGATATCTTCCTAAGGTTTTTGTTATTCATAATCAAAACCCCGTAGTGATTACGCTAGCTCCTAACCAGCAATCCCTTAATGAGGTTGTTGTGACTGCTCTTGGTATAAAAAAGGAGAAGCAGGCTATAGGTTACTCTGTTCAGGAAGTCAAGGGCAAAGATATGATTAAGGCACGTGAGCCAAATGCTATTTCTGGCCTGGCGGGCCGGGTATCTGGCTTAACGATTGCATCAAGTACCAATTTATTCGGTGATCCAGGCATCACTTTGCGCGGTAGGAGCAATATTCTTATTGTCGTGGACGGTATGCCTATTAATACAGATTCATGGAATCTTAGCCCAGATGATATTGAATCTTATTCCGTCTTAAAAGGAGCAAATGCAGCCGCATTATATGGAAACAGAGGCCAAAATGGAGCTATTGTGATAACGACCAAACGGGCAAAATCGGAGGATAAGGGATTCTTGGTTGAATTTAATTCAAGTACGCAGCTGCAAACCGGCTATAACGCTATTCCAAAAATCCAAACCGAATATGGTCCAGGTTCAAATTATCAATATGCTTTTAAAGATGGACGTGGTGGCGGAATTAATGACAATGATTATAATATCTGGGGCCCCCGATTTGAAGGTCAGCTTATTCCGCAATACAACAGTCCTATCGATTCAAAAACGGGGCAGCTTGTTCCATTACCGTGGGAAGCTAGGGGGAAAGATAATCTGAAAAAATTTCTTCAAAACGGTCTTCTCAGTACAAATAATATTGCAATTTCTACCAAAAATGAACATGGTGATGTACGATTGTCTGCATCTCAGATGTTCCAGCGCGGCACAACACCCAATACAAAGCTTGGCAGTACAAACATCAATCTTTCGGGAGGAATTAATGCAGGGAACAAATTGCGTTTTGATGCAAGTATAAATTACAATAAACAGTATTCTCCAAACTATCCAAATATCGCTTACGGGCCGAATAGTCCGATCTACATTCTTACTTTATGGGGCGCGGCAGATTATGATATTGACGATCTCCGAAACTATTGGCAGCCTGGAAAAGAAAACGTACAACAGTATAATCGTGAATATACCATTTACGATAATCCCTGGATGACAGCATATGAAAATCTGAGAACATACGACAAGGATGATATCTATGGTTATGTATCTGCCAATTACAAATGGAACGATAAGCTGTCACTAAATGCACGGACGAGTGCAAGTACCTGGAATAGGAATAGGACGATTAAAATTCCAATTTCAGCCAATTTATATAACTACAATATTGGCGGGAGCCGTGTAGGTGGTTATCAGGAAACATACGATACTTTTTGGGAGAATAATACGGAGATCTCTTTGAAATATCAAAATCATATCAGCGAGGATATCGGTTTCACGGGGTCTGTTTTTGGGAATTTGCGAACTGTTAGTGTTAAATCGCTGTTTGCACGTACAGATCGTGGATTAACTGTGCCAGGTGTTTATGACTTAAGCAATTCGATAATGCCTACAGTGGCTACAAATGATCGTGCTTTGCGCCAGGTTGGAAGTGCTTATGGATTTATGGATTTCGACTATAAAAGTATGTTGTTCTTGAATCTGACCGGTAGATTCGATAAGTCGTCAACCATGCCTATTAAGAATAATACTTATTTCTACCCTTCAGCTTCATTAAGTGCAGTTATTTCGCAGATGCTCTCTTTGCCAAAAGTAATTTCCGCTTTAAAGATTCGTGGAGCATACGCCAATGTTGCAAGTGACTTTGTCAACGAGACAGCCCAATACGATATTTATAAGCTTTTGCCAGCATACAGCAATTACGGGCGCTGGGCCAATTCGATGACAGGTGTCACCTATACTGATGTTTTGCCGAATCAGGACTTAGTTGCTGAACGTGTGAAAACCGCAGAAATAGGCTTGGAGACGCGTTTGTTCAACAATCGCTTGGGTTTCGATTTTTCTTTTTTTAGAAACCTTGAGGGGCCCCGGATCATAGAATTGGCAACCTCCGTTACATCTGGTGTACGAGCTAGACAGACCAATGGATTGACGTTGTTGCGTAAAGGTATTGAATTAAGTATCGATGGTACATTGCTTCAGAAGCCCAACTTCAACTGGAATGTCATGGTCAATGCATCAACTAACCATGCCTGGCTTCACGACATCGATGGACATCAAACACGTTCAGGGAATGTTCGTATAGGCGAACGTTGGGATGGCTATTATGTGAATGATTTTCAACGCGACGAAAACGGATCTCCGATAGTAGGGACAAATGGTCTGCCTGCTTATAATCCTTATGTCAGCAAAATAGGTTATAGTGATAATAAATTTACGGCAAGTATCAGCAATAGCTTCCGTTACCGTGATTTTAATTTTAGTTTTCTTGTGGACGGCCGCTTTGGTGGGTTAATTAAGAATGTGCAGGATGCTAAACAATGGGGATCAGGTACACATCCCGAATCTGCAAATGCCTATCGGCTAAAAGATTGGGAAAATAGGGATGTTAAGGATTACAAAGGAAGTGTCATGACTGATGGACTAAAAATCGTCAAAGGCCAATTAAATACAGATCAGGATGGTAAGATAATTTCGGATACACGTGAATTTGCTGCAAATGATATTCCTGTATTGTGGCAAAACTGGGCGACAAACTACTATCAGTCGGGACCAGTCACAGCCAAAAACAGAACGTTTGTCAAATTGCGTGAGATCGTTTTCAGTTACAATTTGCCAGCCAACATCTTGAAAGATTCCAAATTCCTAAGAAGTGCAAGCATCTCTTTGGTCGGTAGAAATTTACTGTATTTCACTGGAAAAGGAACGCGAAATATGGATCTGGACCAATTTACTAGTGCTAGCTCAGACTATCAGACACCGTCTGTAAAGAGCTTTGGTCTCAATCTTAATGCAACATTCTAAAAATTTAGTCAAGAAAGTCAAAAAAATGAAGTACTTCAAATCCACTCTAATCTTATTATTATTCGGATGCTCTTTGAGCTCCTGTAAGAAAATAGCAGATCTGCAAAAAGATCCTGCAGCTGTATATAATCCCGCACCAAAACTTTTGTTTACAGGGATACTTATGCGTTCATATGATGCTCCATGGAGCGAAGATCATCGTCATAATCAATACATGACACAAAATGAAGCTTATTATGCAGGGCAGCCTTACGGATGGACCTCTGGATCTTTCGATACACCGTACGGGATACTTCGTGATGTTTACCGTATGGAAATTGAAGCCTCAAAAACAGCTGAATTAAGTGCTGCTTATATGACGATGGCTAAGTTTTTTAAGGCCTATTTTTTTGCCCGAACTACGGAAATGTTTGGCGATATTCCACTAACAGAGGCGCTTCAAGGGGAATCCGTAAGTAATTTTACTCCTAAATATAATACGCAGCTGGAGGTGTATCAACAGGTGCTTAACTGGTTGGATGAGGCTAATAATGAATTAGCTATCCTTAAAGAAAAGGGGAGTACGCTGGAAGGAGATTTGTTTTACAATGGAAAACCCGAGCAATGGCAAAAGCTCGTTAACTCATTTAAGTTACGTGTTTTGATAAGCCTCAGTAAACGTGCCGACGATAGTGCGATACTGCGTATTAAAGAGCGTTTTGCAGAGCTCCTGTCAAATCCAGCCAAATACCCTCTTATCGTTGAAAATAAAGATAATTTTCAGCTCCTTTATAATAATATTAATACTTATCCCCTGTGGCCTACAGATGGTGTAATCATAAAAAAAGATGTGCGCAATACTTTAGGCGCGACATACTTGAATATTCTAAAAGCTTCTCAGGATCCACGGTTGTTAATTCAGACATTGCCCGCTTCGGGTCTGCCTTTTGATCCAATACACCCTTTTGAAGCCTACAATGGAGGAAAAACAGGCGACTTGCAGAGTACACTATTGAAACAGGCAGCGGAAGGACAGCTTTCAATGATCAATTTTGATTATTGGCTTGCATCCCCATCCGGTCTACCTGCTATTCAGCTCGGCGCTTCCGAGGTACAATTTGCTCTTGCCGAAGGTATCAATAGAGGCTGGGCCAATGGAGACGCAGCCGTTCGATTTCAGTCAGGGATAAACCAGTCAATGCAATTTTATGGAGTTTCCCAAGATAAGATTAATTCGTTCCTACAAGCAAACCCGTACAAAGGAAATAATGTGGAGGGGTTAAAACAAATCTTAACACAGAAGTATGTCGCATTTTTTGAAAATTCTGGAAAACAAGCGTTTTTTGAGCAACGTCGGACTGGAATACCTGAATTCGGTGTAGGTCCGTCAAATGCCAACAACAATCAGATACCTAAACGTTGGGCATATCCGAAAACGGAATACACGACCAATGAAACACATTTGAAGGAAGCGCTGCAACGCCAATTTAACGGAGCAGATACCCAGAATGATATTATCTGGCTGATTAAATAATTCAACTAAATACTTGTATATGTTGATTGAAAAGCCACGCTTGGATGAAACCCCAAACGTGGCTTTTAGGGTGTATTAATTTAGATGGTGATATTGTTTGTTTACTTTTGAGGATGATTCGCTAACATTTGTAGGAGAAGATCCTCTATGGATAGGCTATCCAGTTCCTTTCCGATAAAGACCATCGTATTGATTTTTGCTTCATTGGCTTTCCATTGGTTACCATAATCCATATCAACACGTGAGCCCACAGCCTGAATAATGATTTTTTTGTCATTATCTCTTTTATAGCCGATTCCTTTTACCCTATAGATTCTGTTTGTGTACTTCCCGACAAGTTTGCTTAAGCCTAGAAATAGATTGATAAAATTAAATTCTTCAACAAAGGTGTAGATCCGTGTAGAAATATCATTGAGATGTGGTTTACCCAGGCTCGATTGACCTATTATTGTTGCATGATTGCTCGTCGGATTTTTTAGAAAAGAAAACGTTTCGCTTTTTTTTGTATACATGATATTTTCGATTATTTCAAAAGGGAATTCCTTTTTTCCTTTCGAATATAAGGTTTTGGCAAGGGGATTTAGGTGAGCCAGATAATCATATAGCGATTTCAAATAGGTGGGATGTACATCGTCAGCTTTGTTAATGATGACGACATCAGCAGCCGTAATTTGTCTGAGTACTTCATCTCTTTCCTTGATCTGATCTTCGATAAGCACCGCATCTACCAAACAAATAATTTTTTTTAGTGGAAAGAGATCTTTAAATATTGGATGTGTGGTAAAAGGTTCCATAATTGCAGCTGGCATTGCTAAACCAGTACATTCTATAATCAGCTCATCAAAGCTGTCTTGTCTTTGATAAAGCAATTCGAGTGAGCTATAAAACTCGTCATTCAGCGTACAGCAGATACAGCCTTCCTGAAGTGGTATAAGTTGCCCATAATTTTCACTAAGTAAAAAGCTGTCAACGTTTAGTTGTCCGATTTCATTTTCGATGATGGCGTACTTTTTTTGGGGATATGATTGCATTAGAGCGTTTAGAAAAGTAGTTTTTCCCGCACCTAAAAAGCCAGTCAGTATGGTGACGGGACGAGCATTACTTTTATCCATGTTTTATGATGTTACGTTCGATCAATATGTATCGGGAGCTCATGAAAAACTGTCCGATAGGCATCTTATTTTAATAAATTAATAAAATCATTTCTTTTACTTTCTGATAGAAATACCCCACCGTATTCCATGGTAGTTGTACTACTTGTGGTATCTTTAACGCCTCGGGCGGATACACATAAGTGGTCTGCTTCAATTACCACAATAATATCATCCGTCTCCAAAGTTGTTTTAAGCTCATTAAAAATTTGTAATGTAAGACGTTCCTGAACCTGCGGTCGATGAGCATAATAATCTACTACACGATTTATTTTAGACAATCCGATTACTTTATCCTTTGCCAGATAGCCAATGTGCGCCTGTCCAACGATTGGCAGAAAATGATGCTCACAGGCTGAATTTACCCGTATATTTTTCTCAACTAATAAGTTCTTATAACCATAGCGATTTTCAAATGTGGACAGTCTGGGCTTATTGGTTGGATTGAGACCATAGAACAATTCACTGACATACATTTTAGCAACCCGATAAGGGGTACCCCTAAGACTGTCATCTTGGAGATCAAGACCGAGTTCATGCATGATGTCCTGAAAAAGCTGTGCGATCTTACTGATTTTTTCGCTGTCTGTATGTGCAAAAGCGTCATGACGCATGGGGGTATCTACCGAAGTCATGATATGAAAATCTCCCAGATACTCTGTTTCGGATGGCGTGTTTTTTTTTACTGATGTGTTCATAAATACTTGTTTTATTGATGTGGTCGATCTGTCCCCATGAAGACCATTGAAATTAGGTGCTGACAATTTATTTTATAAATATAGTTAAAAAAACATTAAATGCAATTAAGTTGCTTTTAATGTTTTTTTAACTATATTTTTTATGACATTTTTAATAGCTAACACCATTTGGGATGATTGCTATAATGAATTCCTTATGTTGTAGTTAAAGGTGAATATTAAAACGGAAACATGCTAATATCAAGTTATGCCTAATCACACTTATTAATCTATTTTTAGACAGTGATCAGTCAGTGATTATTCAGTCTGCACTGAACCATCACTGAACAATCACTGAACAATCACTGAACAAGCACTGTTAAAAGACCTAATTTGGTTACAGCCTGATTCTGGTTTCCTGCTCCTTTACTACTTCCCCTTTCTTCGCTTGATTAATGAGTCGAAAGAAAAAAAACTGCGGCGAAAACGATAAATGCAATGGAAATATTAGCGTGAGTTCGCTGATTAAAAAGACACGATTTGGTTGGATTTTTTGTTTGGTAAGTATGCTTGAAAAAATAGAAAGGAAAGCCCTAACTGCGCCAAATGTACCAAAGTATTGTTGCATAAATTGCTACAACAAGGGTAAGCATTAAAAACAGTTCAAAACTAGTTTCTGGGAAACTGCTTGATTGGGATAGAAAGGCAGCTATTAATAACATACCAATTAATCCAAGACCAATACTTAATATAAGTTTTCGCGGTTTATTAACTGTATTATGGATCTGATCGGCTTGCTCTGCATCTGAGGTTTCCGGAATATAACTAACCTCTGCCAGTAGCAAGGCGATATCCAGATCAAGTTGCTCAGCTATAAGATTAAGGTTATAGACCCTGGGGAGTACTTCGGCTTTTTCAATGCGTTGTACAGAGCGAAGATTAAGTTTGACCAGATCGGCAAGCTGTTGCTGGGAATACCCCCTTTGTATGCGGGCATTTTTGACGAGAAGTGCAATCTTTTCTTTATTTGATTTATTGGTCATTTTACGGCATTTTACGACGTATTCAAATGTCGTAAAATTAAATGATTTAAGACTATAGCTTTGTAGAAAAAACATGATCGGTATTCTTGTTGAATTGTTGATTTCTTGGCTTTTGCTAAAATATCTCTATAGTCAGGATCTTAAAGTACTGGGCTTTTGTGCAAATAGCAAACCTCTATTTTTATGTTTGGCTGCGCCAATGTTATACCTGTTTATACTTTATTCAGGAATCGCTTATTTAGTAGAAAACCCCTATAAGTTTAATCAAGATTATACGCTTGAAGATTTTCTCCGAAGCTCTTATTACGTATTGAAAGCAGTTGTATTTGAAGAATTAATCTTTCGGGGAGCTTTATTGTATATTCTTGTCAATTATTGTGGAAAGACAAAAGCAGCGTTTATAAGTGCTATAGCCTTCGGAATTTACCATTGGTTTTCATATGGTATAATCGGACAATTGTTGGAAATGCTAAAAGTTCTTTTTTCGACTGGGGTAATTGGATATTTATTTGCATGCATTTGGATAAAAACGGGTAAAATAGCCTTTCCAATTGCCTTGCATTTTGCTTATAATTTCACTGCAATGATTATATTTTCAAAGGAAAAAAATATCGGAATGCAGCTTTTAATAAAAACACATGCAGTCGATCCTGCCAGGCCTGAAGGAATATTGCCTATGCTTATATTGGTTATTTACTATATAGGCTTTGCGGTATTATGCTTTATTTTTCTTCGCCTATTAAAGTCAGATCATGATCAGTGCAAAGTTTTCTGATATTCGCAATCAGCTTATGCTATATCGAGATATTCATTTATTTAGCGTAAATATCCCATTTCGAAGTCGAGAATTTAGATTTATATATTTGTTTTAATCATTTGATTAAAACATTTGTTTATTTCAATTTACTTTATGTACTTTTACATAAATACGAGCGTATAATTGTAATGAAAGAAAAGAGAATAGATCTATCGACTGAAACTAAAATTAAGGAAGCGGCAAGAACTGTCTTTTATAAGAAAGGTTTTTCAGCGACGAGAACACGGGATATTGCCGAGGAAGCAGGGATTAACCTTGCCTTGCTTAATTATTATTTCCGAAGTAAGGAGAAACTTTTTGAAATCATTATGCTGGAAACCTTTTCGGCCTTTGTACAGAGCATGACTGTTATTCTGAATGATGAAAACACGAGCCTTGAAAATAAAGTCGAATTAATTGCCAACAGATATATCGATTTTATAATTAGAGAACCTGAGGTGCCTACGTTCTTAATTTCCGAAATAAGAAACAATCCACAGCAACTTCTTGAGAAGCTGCCTGTCAAACAAATAATAAACAACTCTGTTTTTTTTAAACAGCATGGCGAAGCAGTAAAGCAGGGGCTTATTATGGAGCCAAATCCTTTACATTTTTTATTGAATTTATTGGGGCTTGTTGTGTTCCCGTTTATTGCCAAACCTTTGATCATGGGCGGACAAGATTTAGATATCGAACAGTTTAATGCACTTATGATCGAGCGAAAGAGTCTTATCCCAATATGGATAGCGGCTATGATGAAAGCAAAATAATTTTTTTGTTCTGAAATTAATCAATTGATTAAATCTAAAGATTAAAAATGATGCCAAAAAATATGAACCCAGTTCTTATGAAGTATAGTTATTTAATGCATGTTATTTTGTTTCTGGTATTGATGCATAGAGCAGATAATTCAGCCGCACAAGAAACAGCAATTAATTTGGAAGGTTGTTATACACTTGCGAAAGCGAATTATCCGACAATTAAAAAGCTTGATCTGATTGCCAAAACAGGTGAATATACTATTCAGAATGCCAACAAGAGGTTTCTGCCCCAGATTAGTTTTTCAGGTCAGGCGAGCTACCAATCGCAAACAGTAAGTTTTGCAGATGCTATAGGAGCATTACCGGGAGTTTCTCTGCCTTCACTTAGTAAAGATCAGTATAAAATACAGGGTGAGGTAAGTCAGCTTCTGTATGATGGTGGCAATACCAAAAGCCAGAAGGATCTAATTGCAGCAAATACAGCTTTTCAGGAGCAGACCTTGGAGTCAAATCTTTATGGGATTAAGCAACGTATCAATACTCTTTATTTTGCCATTTTATTGATTGATGCTCAATTAAAGCAAAATGAGTTGAATAAAATGAGCTTACAGACGCAGGTACAAAAAGCGGAGGCAGCTTTGAGCAATGGTGTTGCATTCCGTAGTAATGTGGATGAGCTAAAAGCCGAGGTACTGAATATAGAAATGCAGACCACAGAATATAGATCTAACCGAATAGCCTATTTAAAAATGCTGTCATTATTTGTTGGAATGGAATTGCCTGAGACAATACAATTGGAGTTGCCGCAGTCCGAGCTGTTGCACACAGCAATAAGTAGGCCCGAATTAAAAGCATTTGACTTGCAAAAATCGATCTATGATGAGCAGGAAAAACAGTTGAAATCGGATTATCTTCCACAAATAAGTGCTTTTTTTCAAGGTGCCTATGGGAGGCCGACCCTCAATATCATCGAAAATAAATTTGGTCCCTGGTATGTGACCGGCGTGCGTTTTGCCTGGTCATTGAGCAGTTTGTATTCACTGTCGAATAAAAGAAATACACTTCAATTGAGCCGTCAGTCAATTGACATAGATAAGGAAACGTTTTTGCTGAACACCAAAGTAGATCTTGCCCAACAGGACGAACAAATCAGTAAGTATACCTCCTTGATTCGTCAAGATGACGCTGCGATTGCCTTACGAACATCAGTGACTCAGTCTGCTGAAGCACAATTGAGTAACGGAGTGATCACGACCCATGAATATATTCAAAAAGTAAATGCAGAACATTTAGCAAGACAACTCAAAATATTACATGAAATCCAGCTGCTACAGGCAATTTATAATATAAAATTTATTGCTGGACATTAATTATAAAAGACAAAAAATGAAAAGATTAATCGTATTTGTTGCTGTACTTTCCTTGCTTAGCTGTAAGCAAAATAATGCATATGATGCCTCCGGTAACTTTGAGGCAGACGAAGTGATCGTGTCTGCACAGCAGAATGGGATATTGATGCAGTATACTGTAGAAGAGGGAAAACAATTGAAATCCGGTGATACCGTCGGGAAAATAGATGTACGCAGTGCTGAATTGCAGAAAGAACAGGTACAAGCCAGCATCGAAGCCCTATCCCAAAAAATTGTAAATCCCAAAGATCAAGTTGAATTGGTACAACGCCAGCTGGTTGTGCAGGAAGCTCAATTGGAACAACAGTTGCGTGAAAGAACCCGAACAGAGAATCTAGTAAAGTCAGATGCAGCAACACGTAAACAGCTGGATGATATAAATGCAGCCATCGATCAATTACGAAAACAAATTGAGGTGACCAGACAACAACTTGCCCTGAATACTTACAATACCAATACGCAGAATCGAAGTATTCTGAGTGAGAAAAATCCATTGGAAAAATCGGCAGCACAGATTCAGGAACAGATCAATAAGGGGTTTGTGATCAACCCCATCAGTGGAACGGTTTTGGTAAACTATGCATTACAGGGAGAATTGCAGGTGGTGGGGAAACCCTTGTACAAAATCGCTAATATTGATAAGCTTTATTTGCGCGCTTATATTACGGGCAATCAATTGCCGGAGATAAAGCTGGGAGGACAAGTGATCTTGCGTGTTGATAACGGTAAAGATAACTACAAGGAATATCCGGGAACAATTACCTGGATTTCGGACAAATCCGAATTTTCACCCAAAACAATCCAGACAAAAGATGAGCGAGCCAATCTGGTTTATGCCATAAAAGTACGTGTTAAAAATGATGGGTACCTAAAAATAGGGATGTATGGTGAAGTTCTTTGGACTAAGTAAAGCATAATGATCGCTGTAAGTGTAAAAAATATTGTTAAATCCTACGGAAATGTAAGCGCCGTAGACGATGTTTCTTTTGATGTGAAGAAAGGGGAGCTGTTTGGATTAATCGGCCCCGATGGAGCCGGAAAAACATCAATCTTTCGTATCCTTACGACGCTGCTCCTTGCCGATAGCGGAACTGCAACTGTTGCCGGTTTCGATGTAGTCAGTGAATATCAACAGATACGTAATCGGGTAGGATATATGCCAGGGCGTTTTTCGTTGTATCAAGATTTGACGGTAAAGGAAAATCTCACTTTTTTCGCGACGATTTTTGGTACGACTATTCAGGAAAATTATACACTCATCAAAGAAATTTATGATCAGATTAAACCTTTTAATGATCGTAGGGCAGGAAAGTTGTCTGGTGGGATGAAACAGAAGTTGGCTTTATGCTGTGCTTTGATCCATAAGCCTGATGTGCTATTTCTCGATGAGCCGACAACAGGTGTCGATGTTGTCTCTAGAAAAGAATTTTGGGAAATGCTGGCAAAGCTAAAAGAGCAGCATATCACGATTGTGGTCTCTACACCTTATATGGACGAAGCTAGATTATGTGATCGGATAGCCTTGATACAAGGGGGAAAGATTATGTCGATAGATGAGCCAGCAGCTATGGTAAAGAATTTTCCAAAGACACTCTTTGCTGCAAAAGCAGACAATATATATCGGCTCCTTGAGGACCTTCGTTCGGACCCCTCGATAGAGAGCTGTTATGCATTTGGGGAATATTTGCATCTGACCCTAAAATCAGACGAAGATCATAAAGACGCTATTTTCGCCGTTGCAAACAAGTATAGTCCAGCGAATCTTGTGGTCGAAAAAATTACAGCAAGCATCGAAGACAGCTTCATTCGATTGATGCGGGATCGCGCCATTACAAAGGAATTCAACCAAGTCAACGATGGAAAATAAAGCAATAATTTGTAAGGATCTGACCAAGCAATTTGGAGATTTTAAAGCTGTGGACAAAATTACTTTTGACGTTGACCAGGGGGAGATATTTGGTTTTTTGGGTGCTAATGGAGCCGGTAAAACCACCGCTATGCGCATTCTTTGCGGACTATCTTATCCGACATCCGGAGAGGCGACTGTTGCTGGATTTAATGTATATAAAGAGCAGGAATTGATCAAAAAGAATATTGGTTATATGAGTCAGAAATTCTCCCTGTACGATAACTTAACTATCCTGGAGAACATAGAATTTTATGGCGGTGTTTATGGTGTTTCAAGGGCGGAAATAAAAGCACGCAGTGCTGATTTGGTGCATACGCTAGGCCTGGAGAAAGAAGCAAAAAAACTTGTAGGCGAATTGCCCTTGGGATGGAAACAGAAGCTGGCATTTTCAGTAGCTATTTTCCATCGGCCTAAGATTGTTTTTCTCGACGAACCCACTGGGGGGGTAGACCCGATTACCAGGCGGCAATTTTGGGATATGATTTACGAAGCTGCAGCCAGCAATATTACCGTGTTTGTTACGACTCATTATATGGACGAAGCTGAATATTGCAATCGTATCAGTATTATGGTGGATGGAAAAGTTGAGGCAATGGACAGTCCTACAAATCTGAAGCAAAGATTCAACACCCATTCGATGGACGAGGTATTTTATCAACTGGCGCGCGGGGCCAAAAGATCAGGAGATTGATATGAAACAGTTATTCGCTTTTATCCGTAAGGAGTTTTATCATGTTTTCAGGGATCGTAGGACCTTGCTCATTCTTTTTGGGTTTCCCATTGTACAGATCCTTCTTTTTGGTTTTGCCTTGAGCAGCGAAGTCAAAAATATCGGGGTTGCGATACAAGACAATGCCCATGATGTAAATTCTAGCGAAATTATAAACCGTATTCAGAAGAGCTCTTATTTTAAAGTGAAAGAAGAGATTGTCTCGTACAGTGATGTTGAGCGCCGGTTTAAAGATGGAAGTATCAGATGCGCAATCATATTTCCTGTCAATTTTGGTCAGGATCTCTATCGGAAAGAAGGGAGTCGTATTCAGATTCTGGCCGATGCCTCCGATCCGAATACAGCCACCATAGCTGTAAATTATCTAACCGCTATTATCAGGGCCTATCAGCAGGATCTTAATCCCAATAGAACCCTTAGCTATCAGATTGTGCCCCAATTGAGACAATTGTACAATGAAGAACAGAATGGTTCCCTGAACTTTATTCCCGGAGTAATAGCACTTATATTTATGATTGTAAGTACAGCCCTGACTTCAGTCGCTGTCGTTAGGGAGAAGGAACTTGGGACGATGGAAATTCTATTGGTCTCACCGTTCAAACCCATCCTGGTTTTAATAGCTAAAGCAATTCCATATCTCGTGCTTTCGTTGATCAATTTCATCATTATCCTTCTACTCGCTGTGTTTTTGCTGAATGTGGAGATAAGAGGAAGCCTGGTGTTGATTTTTGCGGAAAGCATTTTGTTTATAATAACTTGTCTTTCGCTTGGTCTGTTGATCTCCAATGTTACGGACTCTCAGCAGACAGCCATGTTAATTTCTATGATGGGCATGATGCTGCCCACTTTGTTATTGACAGGTTTTATGTTCCCACTGGAAAATATGCCCTCGATATTTCAGGTTATTTCACACATTGTACCGTCCAGGTATTATTATGCTATTATCAAGGCTGTTATGCTCAAAGGCCTGGGCTTTGGTTATGTTTGGAAGGAGACATTGATTCTGGCCGGGATGGCAGTTGTATTGTTGTCAATTGCATTGAAAAGATTTAAAATCAGATTGTAATGGAGGTGTTAAAATTTATATTACAGAAGGAATTTCGGCAAATTTTCAGAGATAAGATCATCTTGGCGATGATGTTTGTCATGCCTACTGTTCAATTGATTATTATGCCATTTGCAGCCAATTTTGAAGTTAAAAATATTAATGTGGCGTATGTCGACAATGACCATAGTTCGTATTCGCAGAGATTGGTCGAGAAAATAGCTGCTTCCGGATATTTCAAAATTGTCAGTAGTCCACAATCCTATAAAGAAGGGTTGAAGATGATTGAAAAGGGGGATGCCGACCTTGTACTGGAGATCCCGTTGGGTTTTGAGCGGAACTTGGTTAGGGAAGGGCTGCAAGAGGTTAATATGGCTGTGGATGCGATAAATGGAACGAAGTCATCTTTAGGCGGAGCATATTTAACAAACGTAATTGCCGATTTCAATAGCAATTTGGATGTCAATATCAAAGCCTCAAAGTCCGTTGTTCAGGGGCAAGCTGCAACCATTGAAATCGCCAATTCCAATTGGTACAATCCACATGCCGAATACAAATACTATATGGTACCCGGTATTTTGGTTTTGTTGCTTACAATGATTGGTGGATTTATTACAGCACTCAATATTGTTAAAGAAAAAGAGATTGGGACCATTGAGCAGATCAATGTAACGCCTATTAAGAAATGGCAGTTTATTTTAGGTAAACTTATTCCATTCTGGATTGTGGGAATGATCGTATTCACTGTCGGAATGATCGTGATGTATATTGTTTATGGGATTTTCCCCGAAGGAAGTCTACTCCTTTTATACCTTTTTGCTGCAGTTTATCTAATTGCATTATTGGGCTTAGGTTTGTTGATTTCGACACTTGCAGATACGCAGCTGCAAGCGATGTTCATCGCTTATTTCTTTATGATGGTCTTTATGCTGATGAGCGGTTTTTTTAAGAGTACAGACAGTATGCCTGGATGGGCAAGAATAATATCTCAATGCACACCGGTGACTCACTTTATTACTGTGGTACGATTGATCGTATTAAAAGGAAGCAGCTTTCAAGAAGTAAAATTAGAATTATTGTATCTCATCGGATTTGCATTTTTGTTAAACAGCCTGGCAATCTATAATTACAGAAAGACTGCTTAGAAGTGATAAATACCCCATGTTTTTTGCTTTTTAACGTGATCGTGATTACGGTCGGTATCAAAAAGTAAAGCTGACTTCCAGTGTGTTGTGTATTGGAACAAGAATCGATTTTTACAGCCTTTCGGCTGCTAATTGATTAACTTTAAGTGTTTACTTACCTATAATCGCGACACTGTCTTTCGGGAAATGATTCTGTAACCATCGCGTTAATTTTTCTTGTTGAGTTAAGGGGAATGGAGTTTTCGTCGTATAAATAAATGCGACAAGATTAGCGACGCTATCTGTTTTTACATAATATTGTTGTGTACCAATACTGTAGGAGCTCAGTTCGGGAAACAATACTGAGATATCTCGATCGAGTTGGGGATTGGCCAACTGATATTTAGTGAGCTCATTGTTGAGAGCCCGTATGGTGAGATCCTTTTCACTCACTGCGGCCGTCCGTCTGTCTATTTCACTAAGAATACTTGATTTTAAATCCAGGCTGTCTTGATGGATAACAAGAGTGGTATTTGTAATTCCAAAAGTTTTCATTGTCTGTTGCAGTGATTTGACTTCCTCACTGCTAAATTTTTTTGATAGAAAAGCAAGCTCCAGTTTCTTTGGTTTACTATTCATTTCAAGCTTTTCGTAGATCACAGTATAGCCCTTATTGCTAAGCTCCTGTTGAACAAATTGATTTATTTTGTTTGTGTATTTCTTCTCTTGGAGCATATTGTAAGCAAAATAGATACTTGGCAGCACAAGTATAATGGTTATGATCGTGATGCTTTGTGTAATTCTTTTTTCACGTTGTTGATCGATATAGTGCTTTTTGGGGTAACGCAAATATTTGACAATAATAAAAGTGGAAATACAGATAAAAACACAGTTTATGATATATAGAAATAGTGCTCCAGCAAAATAGCTGATATTGCCTATTGCCAATCCATACCCGGCGGTACAAAGGGGAGGCATGAGAGCCGTTGCAATTGCAACACCAGGAATTGGGTTACCTTTATCAACCCTTGTAATGGCAATGACACCTACTAAACCTCCAAAAATGGCAATCATTACATCGTAGATATTGGGAGAGGTACGTGCCAACAATTCCGACTGTGCTTCTTTGAAAGGGCTTAAAAGAAAGTAAATAAAAGAAACGACCAGACTGATCAGTGTGGCTATCAATAGGTTTTTTATAGATTTTTTAAGTAATTGGAAATCGAAGGTTCCGAGGGCAAAGCCAGCTCCTACAATTGGTCCCATTAATGGCGATATCAGCATCGCACCGATAATGACAGCTGTAGAATTGACATTTAGCCCGACAGAGGCAACCACGATCGCACAGGCAAGGATCCAAGCGTTGGCTCCGCGAAAGGAAATATTGCTGACAACATTTTCTAGAACAGTTTCCTTTTTATCTTCGCCTTGATGCAGGTCGAAAAATCTCAGTATTTTATTCATAAACTTACCTTTATCCTTCCTAATATAGCAAACAATATGTGTTACCCCCTTAAAGTTA
Organism: Sphingobacterium sp.; assembly: GCA_031286695.1. Taxonomy (GTDB): domain Bacteria; phylum Bacteroidota; class Bacteroidia; order Sphingobacteriales; family Sphingobacteriaceae; genus Sphingobacterium. The sequence goes on from JAITTY010000006.1 coordinate 296,862, forward strand.
CATAGCTTTTCCTGATTTGTGGTGCCTGGACTATAAAAGAGCTGCGGCCCTAAAAGACGCAACCGGGTAATTAATCGTCAAGAATATTTTGTCTATTCCCCATAAAATATTATCTTTTAGTAATTTTAGAACTTAGAAACAAGGAATAGAGATGTCATTAATAGATTTATCAAAACGCGTCGCGTTAGGCATAGATATCGGTGGGACCAATACTAAATTCGGCGTGGTCAACCATCGGGGAGAAGTGCTTGAAAAAGGAAGTATAAGAACGGATGATTATGAGACCGTAGAAGAGTTTATCGAAGCTTTGTATGAAAAAGCTTATCCGTTAATTCAAACGTTTGGCGGCGAAAAAAGTTTTGATGGAATTGGTGTTGGTGCCCCGGATGCGAATTATTATACCGGAACAATAGATCATGCACCGAATCTTCCCTGGAAAGGTGTGATTCGATTTAGTGAGTTAATGACTGCTAGGTTTAATATTCCCTGCACCATTACCAACGATGCGAATGCTGCAGCTTATGGTGAAATGCTGTTTGGGGCGGCGCGAGGGATGAAAGACTTTATTATGATCACCTTGGGAACCGGTGTGGGAAGTGGAATTGTCGCTGGAGGAAAGCTTATCTATGGGCACGATGGATTCGCTGGAGAATTAGGGCACACTATTGTTAAACCTGGCGGAAGAAAACATTGGAGCACGGGCTCTGAAGGAAGCCTAGAAGCTTATGCGTCTGCGACAGGGATTACAATTACGGCCAAGAAAATGAGGGCTGAATTTCCAGAATCGATGTTGAACCAGTATCCTGAAGATGCTATCAATTCGAAGACAGTTCATGAATGCGCACTTCAAGGTGATGCAATAGCGATTGAAGTATTTCGGTATACAGGTCAGAAACTAGGTGAAGCATTGGCAAATTTTGTGATGTTTTCCTCTCCGGAAGCAATACTGCTTTTTGGCGGAGTAATTAAGGCTGGAGATTTTATTTTAAAACCCGCAAAGTTACATATGGAAAGAAACCTTTTTCCCTTGTTTAGAAACAAAGTGAAACTGGTCTTTAGTGAATTGGAAGAGGCCGATGCTGCTATTCTTGGCGCAAGTGCATTGGTTTGGGAAAAATAAAGTATTCATTTGTTCTCTATGTACAAGAGCTTTCGCTATAGAAAGCCCTTGTACATAGAGCGTGAATCTGTTCGGATTGCTAAGATTTCACCATATCCCTAAGATAATTGTTCCGCAAATTTAATCGATTCTCCAGCATTAGGGAATAAATAACCGACCATTTCATTCTTTAGATAACTAGTCATTATTTTTTGCGGCCTAAAGGCATAATCTTTGCTGATAAGTTCTTTTAAACTTAAAACTATTTATATGAAAAAGACTATTTTTCTTCTTTTGTTATTATGCACCGTTTTATTATCAAAAGCAGATCAGCTTCAGGCACTAACGCAAAAGCAAGCAGAAACTGCTGTTGCATATCTTAAGAAAGAGCCTGTTGTTATTTTGTGGTGTAGCTGCTGCGATAATCAACCAGCTAAAAAGATTACTGTTAACGAGGTTTATTTCAAGAAATACCCGGACGGAAAATATTATTCAGTTATTGTAAAAGGTAGAGATGAAAGTGGAACTGAAGTAGAAGAATATGTGGACTTAGCTTATGTGTTTGTGAAAAAAGGGAAAAAGGCAAAAAGCTTGGGTAAGGTGTTGAAATTTGAATGTGATCCCTGTACAAAACCGTTCGATTGGTCGGTTTAACTAGAATAGGAAAGAAGGATTAAAAAAAACTCCCGAGATTTTAAGCTCGGGAGTTTTAAGTGCGGAAGAAGGGACTCGAACCCCCACGCCTCGCGGCGCCAGATCCTAAGTCTGGTGCGGCTACCAATTACGCCACTTCCGCATTAGGATTTCTTATGATGTCGCAAATATATGAACCAAAGTGATATCTTGCAAGTGAATAGACCATATTCCTTGTTTTAAATATGGATCATCCTGTTTATGAACAGAATATTTTTTTCATCGATCCTTGCCTTTTACCACACGATCTACTAGCGGGTTGTTTGGCCTATTTTTTACGACTGGATATTTGCTATCCTAATTAAGTTTTGTTAATGCCTTTGAATTTCTTAATAAAAAGACATATTGAAAATAATCTGTCGTATAAGTTGTTTGTACTGGTACAATATTTTCGCCAAATAGCCTAGATTTCACTGTTATTAAATTTTGGGATCTAAGGTAAGGAGAATGCGGCGCATCGAGTTTAAACAAAGAAATACTATTTGGCTGACTTAATTCCTTTAGATCTCCAATACCCTTAACGAGCATAAGGGGGCCATCTGCATTTACCCAATTTACTTTTTCGTTTGAAGGAGTAGGAAATTGAGGATTTTTTGGAAGGTACATGTCACTATCGATAGTATAACTTACAAAGCTTGATACTTTATACCCTTTGTTTTTTAAGCGTGTAGCAAGAGGCTCTTTGGCTACATCTTTTCCTTTCTGTAAAACATGGAAAAAACCAAATAGTCCATATAGTTTTTCACCCTCGATATGGTGCTTTTTGATATAATTTTCTAGGTTTAACAGCATAGCTGAGTCTCTGGATATTGTAGATTTATCGTCTGTAAAGCTTTTGTCAATACCAATTACTGTAATTTTTGCGGTGTCGGCTAATTTTTGGTTATAGTCATAAATATCAGCCCATTTTTGATATAGTTCCAAGCTCGATTGCTGCGGAATTCGCTTTCGTATAGAACTGACCACATCTTTTAATAACGCGTTATCTTTCGCTGGGTTGGAGAGAAAAGTATTTAGTTTATTTGCATTGTTGCTATCCATTTCTGCGATATAGTATTTCACATGAAGTTTTTTATTCAGAAAGAATAAAAGCTCTTTGTCTATTTTTTGATTATCAGCATAACCATGGATTTCTCCAAGTAAAAATACATCAGACCTGTAAAAGTTATTGTCGAATAATGTAGCCACAATACTGTCTTTAATATCGGCCCTATGCTGGCTGAGGTAATCTGTGTTTTCCTTGCTGGTACTTCCGATAAATACTTTATTGGAAATAATAAAATAAAGGAATAACAGGATAATGATAGTCAGAATAGAAAAAAATGTGATCTTGATAAATTTAAAAAGCTTTTTCATAAATAGGGTTTTGGCAAAGATATTATTTTTCAAGGAATGAGTCAATAATTATCTATGTATATAATTATAGGTAGCTTTCTGTATCTTTAAAGATTTGGGTTATGCAATCAATTACGCCCGAGTTTTTGGACTAAAATAGCTATTTTATAGCTGCCTTTTAATCCTTGAGTTCCCTGTTCTGCGTTTGGATAGGGTAAGACATTTTGCAACGTGATCGTATATCCGTTGAAATTAGTCGATTTCTGATAACCTCTTTCCTGCATGTCCATTGTGGCAAGATTCAATTGAACCGGTTTGGTTGATTTTTCCATGATTTCAATTTCTGCAACAGCAACTCCCGCCCAAATACAGTTGACTCCTTCTGGGCAACGGCTATCTTCTGAAATACCGTTAAATTTAATAGCTATCGGAAATTCTTTTAGGGATTTCTCCTGCCCTTCAGTCAGGTATATGGGGGCAGGGACTGCCGTATCTGACTTCACTTCCTTTTTAGTAAGACAACTTACTAATGTAAAGATTACTAAGCCAAAAATAAGAGTTTTGTATCGTGTCATATGAATGTTCTTAATACCCAAAACTAAGCCATATTGAAGAAAATTCGGCATGTTAAATAAAATAAGTAAAGGACCTTTCGAGATCTTTTTCCACCTATTAGACCAAAATCTACCCCATTTACTTCGTTCATTGGAGTAGATTTGGTTTCACCTCTGATGGACAATTGAGCTGTGCTTAGTTGTTTGGGCAGATTAATGTGAATTTTATAACCAATACTAAATAGATGTCAATACTGAATCACTTAAATGCACACATGCATCTCAAAAAACATATCCGCCTGAATGTAATTGCTGATCTTAATATGAGTATTTTCTACTTTAAGAAAAGACCTTTTATTGTGATGGATTTGTCGAATGAAAAGATCTATTTCAATGATAGTGGATTAGAATGGCTGCGTTCAGAAAAACAGCATGAACAGCCTCTTCAATGGATGCGAAGTAAATATCTTCCTTCCAAGAATTGGGTTGGATTAGCTGTGGATAACGAAAAGAATGATTTAATTATTCAACTGATAGACGAATTTTATTTAGCGACGTGTGAGATGTTGTTGATAAAGCCTATTCGTGCGGAAATTCTTCCCTCAAGTTAAAGGTTTATGTAATAGGTATTTTAACCTGTTTGATAAGTACTTTAACTTGTTTTATTTCAGGGGCTTTTTTTTCTGATCTTTAATATTCATCTTTAGGATACTATAAACGTAAAATTTGAGTCCATTACACAATCTTTCTGAAGAGACATTAATTCTTTTATTGAAAAAAAAGAACCAACAGGCTTTTAGTTATCTCTATGATCACTATGCCAGTGCGCTCTTTGGGGTGATTTGCCGTATCGTGGGTTCAAGTGAACATGCTGAAGAAGTCATTCAGGATGTATTCGTCAAAATCTGGCGGCATATCGATCTTTTCGATGCGGAAAAAGGCCGTCTATATACCTGGATGATTAATATTGCCCGCAATACGGCCCTTGACCATCGGAAGTCCAAAGCGATAATCAACGAAAAGAAAAACCAGCCGCTTTCAAATATCGTAAATAGGGAGGAAGAACAAGATCAAAGTCAAGGTGAAGAGCACACAAAAGCAGATTTTATTGGATTCAAAAATATTTTAGATAAATTAAGGCCTGAATGGCGTATCTTGATTGAAATGGCCTATTATGATGGGTATACACAACAAGAAATTGCCGAGCAGCTTGAAGTGCCTCTAGGAACGGTAAAGACACGGACTAGAGCTGCATTTTTACAGTTACAACAATTATTAAAGGAGTATCGTTAGTTTTGGATATAAAAGCATACATATCGTCGGGGATTATTGAATCGTACGTTTTAGGCCTTGCTTCTGAAGAGGAAGTGAGCATCCTAAATTGTATTCGAAAAAATAATGTCGAAGTGGAACAGGCCATCGCTGAAGCGGAAATTGCGCTTGAAGCGTTGGCCGATAGCCAAGCGATGGAGATGCCTATGCAATTAAAAGAAGTTATCTGGGATAAACTGAATGCCGAAAAACTAATTCCTAACCAAGATATAGAAATTACCGAACATAGTGGTGTGCCGTCAGAAGAAGTTAATAAGCAGATTTCTATTGAAGGCAATAAGGCAACTGTCCCGCTCAAATCTTATCGTTGGGCCATCGCTGCCAGCTTGTTGTTCGCAATTAGTATTGGGGCCAATATATTTTTTTATCAGCGTAATGGTGATCATGAGAATCAGTTAGTTCAGAAGACTAGTCTGCTGCATAAACAGCAATCGAAATTAGCTGTTTTACAGGATAAATGGAATCTTGTTCAAAATCCAGCGATCAAAACAATACCTCTCAAAGGAGTCGAGAATAAACCTGATTACCGTGCACTTGTATTTTGGGATCAAGCGTCAAAGGCAGTCTATCTTAGTCTTGAGCACATGCCTGCTGCACCTAAAGGAAAACAATATCAGTTGTGGGCAATGGTCGATGGCAAACCCGTGAATGCGGGTGTTTTTCCGTTGGACGCAAATGAAGAAATTGCAAGTAAAATGCTGGACATTCCATCAGCCCAAGCTTTCGCAATTACCTTAGAAGATGCGGGTGGAAAAGATGCGCCGACGCTTAGCGCGCTTTGTGTGATGGGAAGTATTTAAAAAATGCCCTGACAGGATTAACTGATCAGGACATTCTAAAAACAGGTAACTACTTCTTTTGTTAGGATTTTATAAATAAACCTGCAATATTAAGTACAGCTTCTGCAGAAAGGGCTTCATCAAAGGATTGTGTAGCCGCACTTGCTGAAATTTTTCCCATTGGACCACTGAGAGTGGTAATATCAACATTTGCTTGCTTTACATTATCTTCACCAGCATATACAGGATCGACTACAGCACCGATTCCGGTATCATTTGCTCCTGTAATCCAGGGCTTTTGGTTTGCTGCTGCACCTCCGCGTGCACGGCGCATCTGACGGATATGTGAGGCATGTCGTGCTTCGACCGAGTGGATCTGCAATGCCGCTGTGAGCACAACGCGATTGCCGAGCAAGATCCCAGCCTGACCTTTATATGCTCTTACACCTGTATCCTCAAATGCCTGTGCTACGGCTAAAAAGGTATCATAATCACTGAAGACATTTCCAAATGTTCCCCCTGCCGTAAAATCGAAAGTTGGCTTGGATACGGCCTTATTTCCCAGTACCTGTTTCAAAAAATTGACATGTGCAACTTCATGGTCACGGATGGTGGTGATTGCTCCTAGTGGTTTGCCCGACGGGATCAGTCCAGATTTGGCAACGCCCATCGTATAATATTCCGCTTCAAGATATTCCAGGGTCAATGCATAATTAAGAACGCCAGTAACGTCCGTTGGTGCTGTTGCTCCGTAGGCTTTTTTAAAGAGCTCCGCTACAAAAAACGGGAGAGCAGCTAATGTGACTTTTTTGCTCATGGAAGCTAGATCTTTAATAGCCTCACGACGTGGGCTGATGCGATCGCTGAACTCAGGATCTACAGCATTTATTTGTTCAAAAACGTTTAAAAGGTTCATGATAATTAAGTTTAGGTGGATTAATAAGTGGGTAGATCCGATACATCGATTTTCGATTTGATAAATGGAGCGGCGGCACTCAGCACGACGCTTGGGCTTTTGGCAACATCTAGTCCATTGGAATCGACAACTTCTTGATTGGCAAAACTGCCATTATCTATCATGTCTCGAACCCAGGCTGCATGCCTTGCTTCGACTGAAACAATCTTACCAGCCAATAACAGATAATTTGGGTCCTTTATTAACCAACCTGCACCGTTATAGGCCGATACACCCAGGTCTTCAAATGTTTTGGCCGTTGCCAGTACGTTTTCACGGCTGCTGAAATTGACTCCTGAAAGATTTAAATCAAGACTGGAAATCGCTTTGGCTCCTAAAGCGACTTTAAAAAATTCACGATGGGCGATCTCATGATCACGTATATCGGTGAAAAATGCTTTTTCCATATCGGTCATACCAGCGTATGGATTGTTGACAAGCTGAATGTAAAATGCTGCTTCTAGCTGCTCAAGTGCATAAGCATAGTTCAGTATGGCAATATCGCCACTACCAAAATATAATCCTTTACCGCCATTGTCCATGCCGTCATCGCGGTCTTTCTTGCAGCCGGACAGCCCCAGGATGGCGAGCGATGCGGCACTGGCTCCTGCAAATTTTAGAAAATCTCTTCTGCGGAGATCCTTTTTGTCCATTTCACTATCCAGGGTCAATAGTGATTCATTGTGGGACGTTGTTGTCTTTTCCATAACAAAAGTCTTTTAGTTTATAATTTTCTGTACTTATGCCTATTTACGACGTTTTGGAGATCTTGGATTTATCAGATTTAAATTTTTTACACAATATTTCCCGATGTTGAAAAATTGATGCGATCATTCGTCGCAACGATATGTTTAATAGACTATTTCGAACAATGATTTTTGTGAATCTTTATTTTGCCCGGGTCAGTATATGTTATTGCCTAAAACGGTATTCGCTAAGTGCTCATGTATCTCAGGTCGATATTAGGAAATAAAAGAAGTTAAATTTGGATAATTTCAATCGTATAAAAGTATATAATACGTCATTTACGGTTAATAATCAGTGGGATAGATTCTTTTTTTTAAAGTTAAATGTTTTTTTTATTTAAAACTTTTTTAACGTGGTGTTGTTCATGTTAATATTTAAGGATGCTGTTATTCCTCCGCTTTTAGACATTCAATATAGATTTTGTTGAGCTTTCTTTAAGTCTTTTTCGGTAGAAAATAGGATTATTGAGGCCAATCGTTAAAGAATCGCGGCATATAACATCGACTTTAGCAGGAGTTATAATTGAAGACCTATAAGTAATTAAAAGAGTAAGTAATAACGTATACAGGCTTTTGTATGAATGCTAAATTATCGACTACAAATGAATCAGAACGGATACGTGTGTTGCATGAATACGAAATTTTAAATACAGCAACAGAGGAGGAATTCGACCGTATCACAAAAATTGCATCGCTCGTATGCGGTACACCTATTTCACTGATTTCCTTGGTGGATAGAGATAAACAATGGTTTAAATCACGAGTTGGCCTGGAAACACAAGAAACCTCACGTGATGTATCTTTTTGTCAGTATGCACTCGAAGAAGATCAACTGATGGAAGTGGAAGATGCCGAAAAAGATGAACGCTTTAGAGCCAATGAACTTGTTACTTCAGAACCACATATTCGTTATTATGCCGGTTTACCATTAATTGATCCCAATGGTTATGCTCTAGGTACATTATGTGTTATCGATCGTGTTCCAAGGCAACTTGATCAGCATCAAAAAGAAATACTGGAACTTCTACGAGATGAAGTCGTCACACTTATTGTCAATCGGAAGGAGAAAGAAAAGTATAAAGAAAGCGAGCAAAAACTGAAAGCTTTTTTCGATAATTCTCAAGGACTTATGTGTACGCATGACCTGAATGGTAATTTCATAACTGTCAATGATGCTGGGGCTAAGATATTAGGCTACACAAGAGATGAGATCCAAATGTTATCTCTTTTCGATATTGTTCCTTCGGAAGGACACAAGAATTTACAAGGTTACCTAGAGGCAATCAAACAACGGGGAATAATTAAAGGTGAAATGCGTACCCTAACTCGTTCAGGTGAGATGCGTATTTGGATGTTTAATAATATTCTGCAAACCCATGGTAATAAGATTCCCTATGTGATAGGCAATGCGGTAGATATTACCGAGCAGCACTATCTGGAAAAAGAACTTAAACATGCGCAGGCCATGTTGATAAGAACCGGACGAGTGGCACGAATAGGAGGATGGGAATATACACTGCTCGATGGAAAGATTGTTTGGTCTGAAATTACAAGAGAGATACATGAAGTACCTGAGGGGTATGAGCCAAACCTTACGACTGCACTCAATTTCTATAAAGTGGGACCAAGCCGGGATAAAATTCGTACAGCTATTGAGCATGCACTTGCGACGGGAGAGTCTTGGGATCTGGAACTTGAGATTGTCACCTTTGCAGGCCATGAACTGTGGATACGTGCACTGGGGAATGCCGATTTTGAAAATGGTCATTGTGTTCGCCTATATGGTACCTTCCAGGATATTGACAAACGTAAACGGATAGAAGCTGAATCTTCGAATTCGAAAAAAATGCTTGCGGAAGTGCTTGATGCAACTTCCGCCGTCGCGATTATTGCGACCGATACGTCTGGGGTAATTACATTGTTCAATACAGGAGCCGAAAATCTCCTGGGCTATAGCAGCGAGGAAGTGATCGGCAAATTTGGTCCTGAGCATTTTCATGTAGAACAGGAGCTGTTATCGAGAGCTAAGGAACTGGAAATGGAGCTGGGGCATTCGGTAGATGGTTTTAGGATATTTGTTGAGACTGCCGAGTTACACGGCGCCGAACAGCGGGAGTGGACCTATTGTCGGAAAGATGGAACTAGATTACATGTTTCTTTGGCGGTTACTATTATAAGGGATATTAACGAAGAAGTCATCGGTTATCTGGGCGTTGCGACAGATATTAGTAGGATTGTTCATCAACGGGAGGAACTGGAAAAGGCAAAACAAATAGCAGAACAGGCAAGTGCGGCAAAATCTCAATTTTTGGCTAATATGAGCCATGAGCTTCGTACACCTTTAAATGGAATTGTTGGCTTTACAGATTTATTGCTGGGGACAGCGCTTGAAGATACACAACGTGAGTACCTCACTATCGTTGATCAATCTGCCAATTTGTTGCTTGGGATTGTAAATGACATACTAGACTTCTCTAAAATAGAAGCCGGCAAGCTTGAACTGGATATTGAACAGGAAGATATCTACGATTTGGTCGTTCAGCTCACCAACTTTCTGAATATGCAGATCAAAGCCAAAAATTTGGAGTTTTATCTGGATATCGCCGCCAATGTACCCCACTATATCTGGATTGATGCGCTCCGCATTAAGCAGGTCCTGATGAACCTGCTGAGCAACGCTACAAAATTTACCGAAAAGGGAAAGATTGAATTAAGCATTACAGTCGTGTCACATGAAGCCGACGAGGCAGTTTTGTGTTTCAGCGTCAAGGACACGGGCATAGGAATTAGACAAGACAAATTGGAGGAAATATTTGATGCATTTTCGCAAGCGGATAACTCGATGACCAAACGGTATGGCGGCACCGGTCTTGGACTGACGATATCAAATAAATTGCTTAAAATGATGGGAAGTGAATTGAAATTGGAAAGCAACTTTGGTGTCGGGAGTCGTTTCTTTTTCACTATTAAAGTGCGTTCTGTTTGGGAAATGGATGAATGGGAAGGATTGAGAAAAGTTGGGAATGTACTGATCGTTGCAGAGGAAGATTCAGAGCGGAATGCTTTGGCTCAAATGTTATCTTTAAAGAAGGTTAATACTGTACAGGCAAAAAATGGCTTTGAAGTCTTACAGATGTTGAAGGCAGGACGTCATTTTGGTGCTATTCTGATCGACAATCAATTGCCCATCATGAGCGGTATAGAAACAATAAAGAATATTCGCGAAAAAAAATTTAACAACAGTTTTGAACAAAATATTATTCCAATATTTGATTCAGGTATACAGAATATAGAGCAGAATTGTCAATCCATGGGTATAAATAGATGGCTAGTCAAGCCCGTTAAACCAGAAGACCTTTACACAATTTTGTTAGGGGGGGGCAACCGATTATGATGATCAAAATATAGGTTATTCCAACTAGCCTTTTATGGATACGCTCTTTTTGTAATCTGGCGTGTCACGTGAATTCTTATTATCGCATATTTCGGATTTTATTGGACTATCTTTCAGAATAGCTTTGTGTTGAATTATAACTAAAACACGATGCAAATTTTTAAAGACAAGGTCATTTTGATTACGGGAGCCAATAGAGGCATTGGCAAATCTTTCGTAAAGGCACTCCTCAACAGCGAGGCAAGGAAAATATATGTAACCTGCCGCGATTTAAAAAAGATGCCAGCATTCGATGATGATCGGATAGTGCCGCTGCAGTTAGATATCACGGTTGATAAGCAAGTTGCCGTAACTGCAATGACTGCGCAAGATACTGAAATTCTGATCAATAATGCTGGGGCCTTAAGCCCAGGGAATATGCTTCAGGGAGACCTTTCAGGCATAGAAAACGACTTGAATGTAAATTATTTCGGAACAATAAAAATGATGCGTGCGTTTGCTCCGATTCTAATCAAGAATAAGCCATCTATTCTGATCAATATTGTTTCGATCGCAGCTTATTCTCCTTTACCTTCTATTGCTGGGTATGCTGCTTCTAAAGCTGCTCTCTATTCTGCCACACAATCTGTGCGAATCGAATTGGCTAAAACAGGGGTGTCTGTATATGCTGTCAATCCTGGAGCTATTGACACCGACATGAACAAAGAGAGTGATTGGGATATGCCAGATCCAGACAGTACCGCAGTAAAAATATTAGCATGCGTAGCCTTAGGGAAATCTGATATCGTTCCGGACGAAATGGGACAGGAGATGTATGCTGCATGGAGGGAAGAACCGGCTAAACTTGCAAAGATATTTTCCGATCTCTATCACGGTGAAAATTAAGTCTATATTAAATAAATCCGGTTTCTATTTCTTTATACAAATCTTGGACTAGTAGCCGGATATTTCATCCAAGCTAGGTTAAAACAGTTATTTTATTTTTTAAAGTGTATTTTTATTCTATTTTTAGGTTTTTTTAAAATAATTAAAACTATTAATAGTATATTTATGTTCTAATTTAGCATTATGAAGTATAGACTTTTGAAAGAGATACTCAGCTTGGTCGAGCAATTTGAAGATGAAAATTCGGAAAAGAGGTACTCTGATGATGTAAAGGGGTTTAAAACTTGGATAGCAGATGAGATGCTTGGCGCGTCAGTAGAGCCAGATTGGGAAGGTAAAGAAAATGGGCGTAGTCCGGAGAGCGTAATAAGCACCTTACTTGTACACATGAATAGATTTGCAAAGAGCTATTCGAAGGCGGCAATAAGTGGATCTGACTTTTCTACGCAAGAGGAATTTATCTATCTGATCACATTGAAATCATTTGGTGAGATGACAAAGATGGAATTGATCAAACGGAATATTCATGAGAAACCCGTTGGTATGGCGATTATCAATAGACTGATCAAGCAGGGCTGGATTGCACAGCATGAATCTGAATACGACAAGCGGAGTAAGCTGATTAATATCACCGAAGTGGGATTAGCTGCTTTGGAGGGACAAATGGGAAAGATACGTCATGCGACCAAGATTGTTTCAGCCGATCTCAGCCATGCAGAGAAAATAGCGCTTATTGGCTTATTAAATAAATTGAGCAATTTTCATCAGGTTATTTATGAGAGAAATATTGTTCCGGAAAAATTGTTGGAAGAAATTGAAATAAAATAATGAATCGGGTAAATCATGGACTCGTATTCATCAGCTATAGAGGAAATTAAAGTTCAACGGGAAATGAGAAAGAAAGTTGCAGTCATCGGTGCCGGTTTTTCGGGCCTCTCGGCGGCGTCTTATATGGCGAAAGCGGGCTATGATGTACATGTTTTCGAAAAACATGGGCAGCCTGGCGGGCGTGCTAGGCAGTTTTCGACTTCAGAGGGCTTCAAGTTCGATATGGGCCCCAGCTGGTATTGGATGCCTGATATTATTGAGTCCTACTTTTCGGATTTTGACTGCAGCGCTGCCCATTTTTTTGAGCTCGTCTCGCTGAATCCACAATTTGAGATGATCTTTGATACTGGGAAAATTAGTGTTCCCTCTTGTTATGAGGATCTGAGACAATTATTCGAATCCATTGAAGAGGGGGCTGCAAAGCAGCTGGATAAATTTATGGAAGCAGCAAAATTTAAATACGAAGTAGGGATGCGTGATTTTGTTTACAAACCATGTCACAATTGGCGTGAATTTATGTCTCCAAAAATAGCTTTGAGTGCCTTTAAATTGGATTTGCTTTCCAATTTCAGATCCTACGTGGCACACTATTTTAAAGACAAAAGACTCCGGACACTGATGGAATTCCCAGTCATTTTTTTAGGCGCTTCACCCAAAGATATTCCCGCATTGTACAGCTTGATGAACTATGGTGGTTATGCCTTGGGCACTCATTATCCCAAAGGCGGATTTTATCAGCTGGTGCTGGCGATGCAGCAAGTCGCTGAAAAGCAAGGAGCAACATTTTATTTTAACCATAATGTTGATGAATTTGAAATCAAAAAAAATACCATCACTTCGATTACAGTTAACGGCAGCAGCATCGCATTTGATCTTATTATTGCGTCCGCCGATTATCACCATGTCGAAACACTCTTGCCCAAGGAACTGAGAAACTACGATGATGCTTATTGGGAGAGCAGGACCTTTGCGCCTTCCAGTTTGATTTATTATCTCGGTATGAGATCAGCCATGCCTAACTTGAGACATCATACGCTTTTCTTTGAACACGATCTAGATGACCATATTGATTGTATTTATGGTGAAAAAAAATGGCCTCAAAATCCACTATTTTATGTATGCTGTCCTTCCAAAACAGACCCAGATGTCGCTCCAGAAAATCAGGAGAATCTTTTTCTACTGATGCCATTGGCGACAGATATTGTAGATAGAGAGGAGACGCGGGAAGAATACCTGAAGCAGATGTTAAAGCGTCTTGAGAAGCAAACAGGAGCAATAGATCTGTATGAACAGATCGTTTTTAAACGAAGTTACTGTGTCAGTGATTTTGCCCTCGATTATAACGCGTATGGCGGGAATGCCTATGGCCTGGCAAATACATTAAAACAGACTGCTGTCTGGAAACCCAAAATCAGGAATAAGAAAGTGCATAATCTTTTTTATACAGGGCAGTTGACGGTACCCGGGCCAGGTGTACCACCATCTATCATATCTGGAAAATTAGTCGCCCAGGAAGCTATTAAATTAAATTATAATCCATAAGACCATGAAACAGCTATTTGATGAACTTGCTTATGAAGTGAGCAAAAAGACGACCGAAAAATATAGTACGAGTTTTTCGCTTGGTATTTTGGCCCTTAAGCCCAGCATTCGCGCTAGTATATATGCAATTTATGGATATGTTAGACTCGCAGACGAGATCGTAGATAGTTTTCATGGTTATGATAAGCAACGGTTATTGGCAAGATTATACCTGGAGACAAATCATGCCTTGGAAGAGGGGATTTCGTTGAATCCAATCTTGCAATCTTTTCAGGAAACTGTAAGGAAATATCGCATCGACATTGATCTCATCCGGCAATTTCTCCATAGCATGGAAATGGACTTAAAAAAGGTAGACTATAGTTCGGAACTTTATAAAGAGTATATCTATGGTTCAGCCGAAGTGGTTGGACTCATGTGTTTACAGGTCTTTACAGAAGGAAATAAACAGCGCTATGATGAATTGAAACCTTATGCAATGAAATTGGGGTCCGCGTTCCAGAAAATAAACTTTTTGCGGGATCTCAAAGATGATTATCAGACCCTTGGCCGTACTTACTTTCCAAATTTAGATATGGCCGTGTTCGACAATACACTAAAAGGTCAAATCGAGGAAGAAATTCAACAGGAATTTAAAGAAGCGCTTTTGGGAATTAAAAAATTACCGACATCAGCAAAATTTGGGGTTTATCTAGCCTATAAATACTATCTTTCGCTATTCGCCAAGATTCGTAAGAAATCTTCAAAGGAAATTTTAGAAAAGAGAATCCGTATTCCCAATACCGAAAAGGCTTATGTAGCCTTTAAAAGCTATTTGCGTTATAAGGCGGCTTATTTATAAATTATCAGCAGACAGCATATGAATTTTATTATTGTAATAATCACGTTTATTACCATGGAGGGTGCTACCTGGTTGATTCACAAATATATTATGCATGGTTTTTTGTGGATCTTGCATCGAGACCATCATGACCACAGCAACGACGGCTTTTTAGAAAAAAATGATTATTTCTTTGTCATATTTGCTTTGCCTACGATCGCCCTGATGTATTTTGGTTCTCTGAGAGATTATAATTATCTGTTTTTTATTGGCTTGGGTATCATGCTGTATGGTATGGCCTATTTTTTTGTACATGATATTTTTATCCATCAAAGGTTTAAACTATTGAGCAAAACAAACAATAAATACTTTTTGGCACTCCGACGTGCCCACAAGCAACATCATAAGCATCTGGGCAAGGAAGAGGGGGAGTGTTTCGGCTTTTTGTATGTTCCGATTAAATATTTTAAAATGTATAGTAATAATGACAAAACGTGATGCAGTATACTTATGCGCTTATCTTATTTTTTACGGTAATTGTCTGCTTTGTCGCATCTTTCGATAAGCGACTGCGATTTGACCGTGAGTTTGTTCCATTTTTTAAAGCATCAGGTCTTGTTGCCGTCTTTTTTATTGCTTGGGATATCTGGTTTACTAGCCGTGGAGTCTGGTGGTTTGACACAAAATATACGATAGGTTTGGTCATAGCAGGCCTTCCCTTAGAAGAATGGTTATTTTTTATCTCTATTCCGTTTTCCTGCATTTTTACCTATTTCTGTATTGACAAATTTTTTAAATTAGAATCGTTAAGTGCTTTTAATAACATTTTGGTTTTTGTGAGTACGATTATATGTGCAGTCATTGCGCTTCGATATGTTGACCGTATCTACACGCTAGTGACTGCTCTTGTTACTATATTTACACTATTGATCTTTCATTTTGTGCTCCGGGTACAATGGATTACCCAAGCTTCCCTCGTTTTTACTTTGCTGATGCTAGGTTTTTTACCCGTGAATGGTATACTAACCGGAACAGGGTTAGAATCTCCGATAGTCAATTATAACCCAAAAGATTTTATGGGTTTCAGGATACTCACCATCCCCGTTGAAGACGCCGTTTACGGATATTCCCAGTTTTTATTAGTTCTTTATTTCTTTAAGGAATTTCAAAATAGATCCGATTCGAATTCTTCCCATAAGGTTGAAGCTGTTTAGGGGTTTCTATTCAATCAATAGCTTTCAAATGAAATTGTTGGATTAGCTGGTTTTCATTTAATAATTTTTATCCTGTTAGCTTCCGAATCGATAGCTTAGGGACAGCAAGACTTTTCTATTATCTGGAAAATCTGAATAAAACACTTTTAGGTCTCCATACTCGCTGATCAATTGCGGATTTGCATTTCTGAGTAAACCATTAGCGGTCAGTTTGATCATGCCTCGATCTCCGAACATCTTCTTTTCTGCTGCCAGATCCATACCGTACCGTTTGTCTGTTCGTGAAGGACCTGTGGTAATTCCTGACCGATAATAAAGTGCTATTTCAGTGCGAAACCCATATTTGAATTGCAGTGTATGCCGGCTGTTAGCCGTCCAGCTAGATCCTTTTGAATCTAGATTTACATTTCCGATTTCGCCAGAATAGTTGTTGTAAAAAGCATTGATATAGTGACTTGCTGTCCACCAGGAGCGAAACGTTTGATTGTACATGACACTTCCGCTATAATTCAGATAGCGTCCAATATTTTCTGGTCTAGATAGATTTTCGCCAACTTTATCTCCTTGACGGACAATCCAATTGATCATATCTCGCCCATAAGAAACACCCAAAGTAGTAAATAACTTGTTTTTGTAGCCATGGCCTATTTCGGAGATGTAACTCTTTTCAGGTTTTAAGTCTGGATTCCCTTCATTGTAACTATAAGCATCTTCATAGACCCTAAATATATTAATATCGTGATCGCCGGGTCTTTCAATACGGCTGCTAAAAGATGTCCTCAGCGTGTTTTTATCGTTCAAGTGGTATAAAAAAGATCCGCTAGGAAACAAATCAAAATAACGTTGATCATTTTTTTTGTCCAATGTAACCTGATTGGCATTGATGAAGGTATATTCACCGCGCAAACCGACCTGATATTCTATTTTTTTTGATTTCCGGGAAAATATCGCATAGAGTGCTTCAATATGCTGTGTGTATTGAAAACGATTGGAAGTATTTGGATCCTTTTTCCAAGAGCCGTTATCCAATACGGTATTGATGACATCATTATTGATAAAAAAATAGGTGCCTTTCCAGCCCAGTTCGATTTTACTGGAATCAGTTAACGGTTTACTATAATCAAGCCTTCCGGAATAAGTCGTATTGCTTAGATCTTGTACATTGGTCCTTCCAGTAGTGGAATTTTTTTCCGATTGCAAATCGAATTTATTTGTTTCGAAACGATTATTGTAGTCATTTCCGTGAGGAGCAAAGTCAAAATTAAATTTTAAAAAATGATCTTCTCCCTCGTATTTATTGACATAATTGATGTTAAATGTCCAGTTTTTGAAAGATTCATCAAACTGATTGTTACTCCATGCACGTTCAGTTTGCACGTTTGCTGGATAGTTCCAGGTATCCATTTCGATTGAGGCATACGGCTTATAATTGCCATACATCCAGTGTACACTTCCATCGAGGATTCCGCCATCAGAAAATTCATATTTTGCTCCAGCCCGAACGCTATGAAAAGAGGCGTCGTCTAGTTTTTTGTTTTCATACTGTCTTTGAAAGGACGTCAAATTTCCCTGATTAAAAAAGCTTCTTTCGGTCAGATTATGGCTGTTGCCACGGTCATAGCTCTTATTACCCTGTACGTACATATCTAGGCCGTTTACTTTATAATGTAAGCCGCCACCAAAGCCACCATAGAATTGCCGGCCATGCCCGGCACGTAGGAATGCATCGCCTCCGAAACCTACTTTTGTATTTCTCTTTGTTACGATATTGATAATCCCTGCTGTTCCGGAAGCATCTTCACGGGCAGAGGGATTGCTGATCAGCTCTAGTTTTGCCACTTCAGATGCCTGAAGTCCACGCAAAATGCTTGCGAGCTGATCGCCCGATACATACATGTCACGGCCATTAATTCGTACATTGGCTCCAGCACGGCCTTGAATTGAAAAATTGCCTTTTCCATCGGAAACAAGACCAGGTGTTTTTTCTAGTAGCTCGAGGACATTGTTTCCTTCAGCCAAAACGCTTCCCTCTACATCAACAACCATTTTATCGGCGTATTGGCGCACGCCGGCCTGCTTTCCGGTTACATGAACTGTTTCCATCCGATGTTCGGCCGGCTGTAGAAAAATAGGAACTGTTGTTTGATTTTCTCCTTTCAGCCGATAGGGTCTACTGAACACGCTCGTGTGCCCAATAGAGCTATAGCGGATAACATAGTCTCCATTTTTTATGACATGGAATAGAAATGAGCCATCTTTGGCTGCATTTGCCTGCATGACTAATGCTGAATCCGGCAAATGTAGAAGGCTGGCGGTAGCGCCTTTAATCGGATGCCCATCTTTGTCAAAGATTTTTCCGGCTATTTTTGTCTGTGCCATTAACCCTACGGCAGAACTTGAAAGCAGAATAGATAATAATGTCGATTTAGTCATAAAAGTATCCTCTTTGTCCTTTCTAGTGAAAGGACTGTCATTAGCATAAATTAAACAGTGGTCAGTAAACCTATGTATTTGTTGATTTTGGGCGAAAGCGGATTTTTGGTTTTCTTATCTGTGGATCTCCCTGCGTATTTGGAACCATATTGTCACAAATAGCATCAGATTCTTTCATTGAATTATTACGGCCTTTTTTCTTTCCCCATTTACGATTATACCAAATAATAAAACCTGTAACAGGCAGTGATCCTGCAATAAATGTTAGAAAAAAAGCGAGTAATTTTGTTGGAAATCCCCCTATAGAACCTACGTGTATATCGTAATTAAGTCTTCTGAATTTTTCACCGGCGCTGAGTTCGTAGAAGTCTTTATTAAACAGTGTTATATTATTTGGTAGAAAATTTCCTGTATACTGATCGAATGAATAATAGCGGTTATTATACTGTCTATCCATATCATTACGGATATATACCGAAATGGTAGCGTCTTTTTTTTCAGCGTCCGGATAAGTGATTGTCAGGTAATGAGGATCTTTATATTGCGCTAGAATGCCTTGGATCTCTTGATCAAAAGCCTTTGGGAAATATGCTAACTGATCGATCCTTGTCGAATCTGAATGCACAGAAGTTCGTTCGGCCAATGGGGTTCCCCAGTTTGTAGACCAATAAAGTGCTCTGTTAAACCAGTCGATACCATAGTACATTCCTGTCACAGCCAATAATAGAATCAAAAGAAAAGAATAAAAACCAACTACATTATGAAGGTCCAGATTGACCCGTTTCCAGCCTGCCTTCCACTTGATCTTAAAGCTTTTTTCCCGTGTTGATTTTGTCCATTTTTTTGGGTACCACCACACTAATCCAGTAATTAGAGTAATACTGAATATCAAGGTGGCATAGTTGACAATGGGACGTCCAATATCCCGTGGAAGCCATAAGAAACGATGTCCATTGAGTGTCCATGCAAAAAAGCTGTTTAATTTTTCTCTTCGTCTTGCTTCTTCTGAATTGTCTTCAGTTTTTACGCCAAGATACGTACCTGTATAGGGATGCAGCAGGTGGACTTCCGGTTTTGTTTTCTCAGTGTGCCCAGTTTCTTTTGCTAGCATGGTAAATGAAACTGGATAATCTCTTGTATATGTAATACTACGGACCTTGCTGTTCGGGTAAAGAGAGTCTGCGATTCTGCTAATTTGGGATGGGGAAATCAGAGATTTGCTAGCTGCAAGGATATATTGCCGTTCTTTTTTCGGAATAACAAGATCAGTAATTTCATGATTAAAAACCCAAAGACAGGCCATCAGACAGATGACAAAGACAATAATTCCAGAGATCAATCCAAGCCAGAGGTGCAGCCAATTATTGACCAGCCGAACCGTTGAATTATTTCTTTTCTTTCTTATCGCCATTTCCATTTATTTTACGGCAAAGCTCATCGAGCTGGCACGACTATATTCTTCAAAAGCTTGTCCTTCTGCCTTTTCCTTTTTCGAGACCTCAGTAAAATATTTACCTTTCCATTCTGGTGTAAATCTGACGATACCATTGTCATCTGTTTCCATCCATTTGATCCAGCCGCGTGGGGCGATGATCTGAATAGATGAGATCATTTCATGCTCATCATAAACCACTTTTACAGTATGAGATTTTCCTTTAACACCTTTCAGGGATGTATCCATAAATACAGCGTTTGCTGAAGCAGATAGCATAATAAAGTATAGTAGGAAGGTTATTAATAGTGTTTTCATTTGATTTGAACGTATGCGTTGTCGATATAGAAATACCTAGCTCCGAATTTGCACACTGAGCATTAGGAAAATTCACGCTGACTGTATATCCGGCTAGGTATTTCTTAAAGTTTGGCGGTTATTTATTTGAGCTTATTGAGGTGATAAACTTGCGTAATTCCCGGATCGATCTCGGCACCGCGTTTTACCGAATTTTTTGCTGGATCGTATTCATATACATACCATTTAGACTCGTCTGTTTTAAAGATATCGTATAGTTTTCCATTCTCCATAAAGTTCATTGTGGTTTTTGATTCGCCGCCGCCGACTAAAATCCGTAGATCTGCCACGATTTTTTTATTTGCGGGATCAATTACAAAAGGACTTATATATACTTTACCATCACCTAGTTTCTGTACCTGTGATATGTTGTTGCTAAATACGTTGTAATCTTTTAAGTCGAAGAAATAATCTGGATCGAAAGTAGTCTGTCCCGATTTAATACGTAACAAGCCATATGTCGCTGCATCTGTCTTTTTGGTTACAATGTATAGGTCGTTATTGTCATCTGTAAAAGTAAGTGTCTGAACTTCCCAGTGGCCGGCGGCAAAGCCCCCCCGAGCATCTTTTACGATTTTACCATTTGCCAAACTAGGGTAATCACATACATACATATAGGCTGTATCGATAATATCCTTACGGGTTTCATTACTTCTATATTTGTGACCGACAAATAATTTGTCGCCTATTTGCGAAAAGCTTGTTGGTACGATATAAGGGTTATGGTCTTTACCTTCTGGAGTTTTTGGATTAAACGTGATCATTGGTATTTCGATACCCATTGTTTTATTGATCGTCATGTTGTTGATGTTCATAAA
The DNA here is from genome assembly GCA_031286695.1 of Sphingobacterium sp. Lineage (GTDB taxonomy): Bacteria > Bacteroidota > Bacteroidia > Sphingobacteriales > Sphingobacteriaceae > Sphingobacterium. The sequence goes on from JAITTY010000006.1 coordinate 318,078, forward strand.
ATAGATGGGTTGTTCCAGCACATTTTTCTCCTTATTTGTTGTCCCCGCAGTTTTGGTAAATACCATCTCGTCTTTCGTGCTGATATCTTTTAAGACTTTACCCAGGTAGAAGTTTCCAGGGAAGGCATAGTTGTTCGTTTCTTTCCAAGACTTACTATTGACCACTTCAAATTGACTGAATCGGGTGCCGTCATTTGAGAGGTAATATTTACCTTCATAGGCGTAGGCATAAACAGCATAAAATGATGCTGGTAGGTGAGAAGTAATATCAATTCCTTGATTGTTATTGGGAGTCAATAACGTATCTTTCATTAAATTATCAGCTGTGAGTAGATAAGAAGATCCAGCCGCGGTTGTCACCCATACACTATATAAGCTATTTGAAGTTGGTGTAGTTTCATCAGGTGAAGTGGTGTCGGGAGATTTCTTGCACGAAGTAAATAATGCAGCCGCAGCGAATATTGCAATGGCGAATTTGTTGATTTTCATAAAAAATATATATTTATTTGTTTTTTACATAATGGATAATCTCAGCTTGACGTAGAATGCACGTCCAGGCCGCTGTAGGCGAAAATTGTCGTATGCTCTTTCATCTGTTAGATTTCTCGCCTCAAAGGATACATTGTATTTGTTGCGGTCCCAGGCGTAACTAAGTACCGCGGAGTGGACATTTTGAGATGGAATGAGATCTTTGGATTCAAGCGATCCTTGATCTGATTCGGTGAGGTAAAACCAATGTGTATATTGATATAAGTATGAAAGTTGTATTCTGCTTCCTTTCTGAAACCAGTTATTCTGGATCAGGCTAATGTCTGCATTTCCATAAACCCAAGGTCGGTTAATGAGTTGCTTGCCATAATTTATACTGATTTGCTGACGTGAATCGTCTGTGTATTTTTTGTTGTAAGTAGCTTTATCGTAAGAGCCATTTAGGGTAACCGACAACAGATCTTTAAAGCCGTATTTGACTTCGGCCTCAAAACCGTAGAGCTTCACACCTTCCTCATTATAGCTTTGAAAAAAGGCATTTCCATTCTGCATGACCGCACGGCTGTTTATATAGTTATCTGCCAAACGATAGAAACCTGTTACGTCGACATTTAGAAAATGGTCCTGATTGATGTACGTATTGTAATAAAATCCGGTATTGATATTGTCGCTGCGTTCCGGCTTCAAATCCCAGTTGGAGATTGTATTGATACCGTCACCATAAAGCGCTGTCATGGACGGTAAATTGTATGCTCTTTCATAAGATAGTTTCCATCCACCGTCCTTGGTTATCCTATACCGTGAGGCTAGGCTCATGCTATAGTAATTCCCTTGTTTTTTTTGACTGATTATTCCGCCGCTGATTAAATTGTTATTTGCATCAAAGATGCGTTCATCAATATCTTTTGAGGCATTCATACGGTAGTATTTTACAGCTAATACATTCGATAGGCGCTTGTCAAACCATTGGTTTTGCCATGATAAACCCAAAATATGTCTGCCTAGATAGGATGGCAAACCTGAACGGTCATAATTGCCGATTAGATCATATTGTTTCTGATCGTTGTTGTTGAAATTGTAGTTGAAGTTTAAGCTTTGATTACGGGCTTCGTCAAAATCATAGTTTAGATTCACCCGCGCCAGATAGTTTGACAAATTGTATTTTGTATCCATTTGCGCATTCGGCGCAGTGCCTTTGTAATTCGAGATCCAGTTTCCAGACCAGTCGTAATTGTACATAGCTGTATCGCGCACATATCTGGTATCGTAGCTATAACTTGTGAAAATATCTGCATATAGGCGATCAACAAGAAAATTACTTTTTTTATAGCTTAAGGTTGGCATCAGATAATTGCTTTCAGACCACATTCCGCCAAACACTTTGCTAATGGAAGCTCCGAGCTGGTTTTCCTTGTGATTTTGCGAATAGGTCAGACCGGCATAAAATTGATCAGCCCAGTGTACATCGCGAAAACCAACCTCCAGTTGTCCCATTGCCGAAGTATAGGCATCGTTAAATCGCTTGGCTTTAGGAAGCATGACATACTTGTTTTCGACCGTTTTCTCAATAAGAACATTGTACTTTTCATTGGTATACATGTTATAATCATTGTCTGAATGATTGTAAAATGCATTCATTCGGAAGGATAGTTTGTTTTTGGGGTTAGTAAATGTACCCACGATAGCCGCCTGATGGGTGTTAAATGAACCATAGGAATAACTCAGATCCAGATAAGGCCTTGCACGGCGTTTTGTAATGATATTGACAGCACCTCCGAGCGCATCTGAACCCAAAAAAGCAGGCACGACACCTTTGTAAACTTCGACGCGATCAATCAGATTGACTGGAATATTATTTAATGACATCGAAGAACCAAAGTTCTCCATGGGCACTCCGTCGATGTAAATTTTAGCATTCAGCCCATTGATGCGGAATACAAAATTGGATCCTAGGCCACCATCTTCACGTATAGTCACTCCGGTAGCTCTTTTCAATATCTGGGTTAGATTGGCAGCTTCGTTGGCATGTTTATTCATGTCAATGACACTGACATTAAAGCCCGATCGCTTTATCTCAGCAACTTTGTGTTCATTTTCTGTTTTTCCACGCGCAGAGACAACAACTTCATCGATATAATTACGATCTTCTTTGAGCTGGAAATCCTGAATAAACTTATCATTTATTGCCCGCTCCTCGGAGCTATACCCAACTGCGGTAACCTGTATGATAGCGTTACCAGGTAGGGCTGTCTGCAGTTTGTAATAGCCGTCAACATCTGAAGATGTACCTGTGCTCTGATCTTTCAGTCTTATTGTCGCCCCTGGAATAGGTATCCCAAAATTATCTTTGACAAAGCCTGAAACAGCATTCTTTTTGGAAGTTTGCGCCTGTGTAAATACAGTAAAAATGAATAACAGTACAAAAGTAGATGTTGATTTCAACATTTTTATTTAGATTAAGTATATACAAGAGAGTTGCCTATACTGATCTTTTACCGAATGTTGATTTTAGATATTTTTCGAAAAAATATACAAATGGTTGATTATGAGTGTTATTTTTTTGCGGTAATAGTTTACTATTTCATATAATTCATACGAACAGTAAAATTTGCTGTATTGGGAAGTTTGAGACCTTTCGAAATCTCTTTTGTCTGTAGATTGTACTTCCATACACGGTGCTCATCATGTGCGTCATCAATAGCAATATATACATATTTTGTATCCGTCCAGACATTTTCTTTCTGCGTCCCTTTATCCAGCGGAAACTGAATTTTTTCGATATAACCAGATTTTAAATCGACTATCCTATATTCAAACTGATAGACGGAATGATAATTGGAAAAATCAGTGTACAGTTTTTTCTGCTCATTGCGTATAATGGCCTTCCCATTTCCAGCGTACCAGATCCCATACGCATGATTTCCGATTGACTTGGAAATATTAATCATAAAGTCTTGATCGACGAGCTGTTGACCTTTCTTTTTTCTAAAAATAGCCGTTGGTAATTTAAGGTTGTTGCCCAGTGCGATACCTGGGTTAGTCATAAAATAATAATCTCCCTGTTCGTCTTTAAAGCTATACGATTGGATAATATTGAAGCCGCCGGGATAAGTTGAACGGGTTTCTTTCTGAACATTTAAAAGTTTAAAGCTATCGTATTTTATAGTTGCGTAATAGGTTGTGTCAGATGTAGTATGCCCATATTTACCGGATGATTTAAAAAAAGAATAAGCGATCCAGAGATTGTTATTTTCAATATCCACAAGACCAAGATGCAGCGCTTTATATTCTTTTGTAGCAAAAGGCAGGACAATCGTATCCTCCTTGATGATTTTCATAGCCGCAACGTTGATCTGGTAGAGTCTAGCTTGAGATGTATTCTCCGTAAGATTTTCCCGACAGAGCGCAACAAGATTTTTATCGTCTTTCCATGTTATGGTTTCAAAATCACTGTTTTTTAATTGAATGCTATCAATAAGAACTAGAGAAGAACCTTGCAATTGGTATTTTTTAAACAGGCTGGTCTGACTTGATAATCTATAAAAAAAACCGTTTTTATAAATATATTCTCTTTCTTGTATACGCGAAGTAGACAGCGGGATTTCTAAAGTCGGACTATTCGTGTCGTCCAAATGCTCGGAAAACAGTAAGCTTGTTGGGGTCTCTTCTTTATTGAACAGGCAAAAAACAAAATTCGGATTTATATTTTTTTCAGGACTTCGGCTACAGGAAAAAATAGAAATTGCAAGGAAAGACAACAACAATAATCGCTTCATGTTTGTCTATTAAATGCTTTGAAATTGTTCCCTGATTTTAATCTGCATATTGGATGGTAAAAAAGCTAAATCACTTTTCTGAAAGGCAACTATTTTACCAAAATCTGGAGAGTCAGAGACAAAATATTCTCTTCCAGCCTTAAATATCAAGGTATTGTGGTTACTATCCAAAAGCTCGAAATCCCTTTTGGGTTTAATGATAAAATCGCCTGAAAAAGTAAGTTTTTTATTGACCAGATCGATATTGGCTGTGCTGTTTTTACTTAATTGGACATCATAATGATCTTCAGTAAAGAGTTTGCTATTTTCAACCGATGTGTTGGTAAACGTAACATTATTCAAAGCAGGGTGTGAGAAATGGAATACTGAAAAACCGAGGACAAAAATTACTGCAGCAGCAGCTGTCAATTTAGCCCAATATAATTTTCTATTTGGAGAAATGGCCGTAGCAAGATTATTCCATAAGTCAGATCCGATTTCCTCGTTTATATCCTTATTTTCCGCAATACTATCCCAAGAATCATTGTTCAGCCATTTTTCTACCAAATGCTTGTCGCCCCCAGAACATTGACCTGAAGCATATTTTTTAAGTATATCTTGGTTGATTTCCATCTTTTGATAATACGTGTACATTCAAAAGTACAAAAAAGTAATTAATAGGAATCTAGCAATATTGATATTACAATACTTTTTAAGTTTTATTTTAATAACTGATAATGCCTTGCTGATATGGTATTCAACTGCTCTTTCTGTAATTAATAGGTTTGTTGCGATTTCCCTGTTGGTTAATCCTTCATCACGGCTTAGTTTATAAACATTTTTACATTGTCTCGGTAAAGACTCAACAGCATCATCCAAATGATTTTTTAGTTCTTTGTAATAGATATAATTATCTTCGTAGGATTCGGTAGTATTATTTGAGATCACTTCATGGTGTCTCTCTTTATTTCCTTTATTCCTTAGAAACTCCAACGATTTTAATTTCACCGAACGTATAAGGTAACGTTCAGCATCTTGTAAATGAAGGTGATATCTTCGTTCCCAAAGAGATTTAAAAACATCTTGGACAATTTCTTTTGCATCATCTTCATCTTCCACACTTTTAAGCGCAAATGAAAACATTCTCTTCCAATACAATTGAAAGAACTCTTCGAATTGTTTTTTGTTAATCTCTATTTTACGTATCGAGGTTTTCAAAGCATCCAAATATACACTCTATTTAGACTTGTTCCAAATAAAATGTAGGTAGAACAAAATTCAGCCCATCACAATTTCGATTTCTCAGAATAAAGCTGAGCCAATACTATCATAAGACTTAAACAATAAATGGATAACAGCATCTTAATTGATACTTATTTTACAATTACATAAGACGTATATAAATCGGAGCTTATACGTTTTCATCCGAATGAGGTCCCTATTAGGTCCGAATAAAGTCCCTATTAACTCCCTATAATTATTAATTCTGTGGTTAAGAGTTCCTGCTGCTAATAGCATTGATCCGATATCTTCATTTAGCTCATCTGAATGGCCGATGAGCTAGATTGCTTTATCCGGAGATAGCATTTTGAAATAGTGCGTCGGAGTGAGTCCAGTCATTTCCTTAAAATATTTATTGAAGGAAGATTTTGAGTTAAATCCGGCGCTGTAGGCTATGGTAAGCATATTGATATCCAGTTCATTTGTCGCATATCGCTCTATTTTACCTTTTATATCCAATATCCTATATTCATTGATGTAGGTATAAAAAGATTTATTGGCATAGTTGTTCAGTGTTTCGCTGATATAATATTTGTTTTCCTTGATTAATTGGGAAAGTTTCTCTAATGTCAGTTCACTATCTTTATAATACCGATCGGATTTCATTCCTGTTTCCAGTTTGTTCCAGATTTCTGCCATACGCTCTTTTGTGAGAATTTCTTTACGCTCTTTTTGGTTCATTTTATGAACAACAGTATGTTTTGTTTCACTCTCTTCATGACACGCATTATCCGGATTCAGATCGGCTTGGACTTTGGGAATGATATTTTCATGTGCCATGCTCTTAAATTTATACTGTCCTATCAAGATGCATATGATTGCAAGGGATGCATAGGCGATACTTCTGATGAAAAGATCTTGATGATAGAGGTCGTGATTACCGATACTATAATAAACTAAACCGATGCAATTCAAAGTAAGAAGGATAGAAGATATACGTGTGATCAATGTCCGCGTAGCTGAAGGCGACAGATTTCGGTATGAAAAGTACAGCGTTTTGGCAGATAATATAATTGCAAATGGCATAAAAGTAAGGGTAGTTGCTAAGTTATAAAGCTGCAGTACACCTATACCCTGTGCGGGGGCAGCGTATAGTACCGTGGCTGTGGAGAAAAAACCAATGGTCACAATAAAAATAGGAACAAAGAGGTACCAGTTGGAAATCATATTTTGTTTTCTCTTAGCCTCATTGCGCGCCAAAAGATATACTATGGGAGTGTAGAAGAAACCTATAAACGTATTCATAGCTTTGCGAACATTTGGTTCATCAACAAAATGGTAGATGATAAACTTGATGGACAGATGGACAACGATGCATAGAACCAATACGAATAAAAAGGTGTCGGTACTTTTTCTCAACTTGTTGCTATAGAGAAATAGAGCTGTCAATATTGCTTGAAACAGCCCCAATACAATGATATAGTTCAGCATGGCAGTAACGGTTCAATTGTATTCAAAGCTAAGATCCTTGTGTTATTTTAATATTAATAATTTGATAACAATATTGTAATTAGTGTAAGTTGCTGATTTGCAGGGTATATTGGTGCTTCTGGAGCAAAAAAAGAAGACGGACGTCCCTAAAATTTTGGAAGTCGAAAATCATCGGTCTGCATATAATCTTTGCGGAAAAAAAATATGTCACCAATGTCTACCAAATTTAGGAACAAAAATTTACTCAGTTTAAAAAAGGGGGTAAGCGCACTGTTGTTCACTTTTCCCTGGTTTATACCGACCTATGGTCAAGTGATCAAATCTTCTGTGCAAAGCGGTTCGGGGAAATTGCCCGGAGCTTCTATTGTCGCGATTTCTTTCAAAGGCAATACATCATCAGATCTACAGGGTAATTTTACATTAACAGCCCCTGATACTGGGATGGTATCGTTACAGGTATCTTATATTGGCTATCAGACACGTACCTTCGATATTCGCTTAAAGCGAGGTATCAATGAGATTTCGCCAATTGAACTGGCCGTGGGTGATGGTAGTGCTTTGGCGGAAGTCATCGTATCTGGTACGATGGCTCCTTCACAGGCTAAAGCGTTCAGCATCAAGAAACAGGCTGTAGCAATAATGGATGTACTGGCGGCTGACGCAATTGGCAAACTGCCGGATCGAAATGCAGCCGAAGCGGTACAACGCATGCAGGGTGTTGCAGTTGCAAAGAATCACGGCGAAGCTGATATTGCAACGGTAAGGGGTACTCCATTTGCCTGGACCTCAGTTTTATTCAACGGAAGTCGTCTTCCTAGTCCAAATGTCATGGGCAATCGGTCTATGCCCCTGGATGCAATTCCATCTGAGATCATCCAATATGTACAAGTTGCTAAGGCATTAACGCCAGATATGGAAGCAGATGCAATTGGTGGTTCGATCAATTTTGTCACTAGAACATCCCCTAGCAAACGTACACTTAGTGTCTCGGGGGCAGGAGGCTATAACACATTTAGTAAAAATGGAACATACAACGGCTCACTTGTTTATGGAGATCGCTTTCTGAATAATAGGTTGGGATTGATTCTGTCGGCAGCAACATGGGCGAGACAATGGGGATCAGATGCTTTTGATGTTTCCTACAATACAGGTTTGGCCAATGAACAGCAAAGGAATTCTATTGGATCGGTCATGCTCAAGCGTTATATTGGTGAACGCCAGACTAAGGGAATAAATCTGGGGTCGGATTACAAAATTTCACCCGGACATACGGTATTCTTTCGCGCTATGTTCAATAAATTTGACGATATCCGTCCTGTGTACGAAGCCTATGTAGACTATAATAAGAAACGCTATCAATATAACAACCGTTACTCACACTATCAGACGGCAATCTATGGAGGTGAAATAGGTGGGGAACATCAACTTTCGGGGATTGCTAAAGTGGACTGGAGTGTCAGCGATCATAAATCAAAATATTACCTTAACACACCACCAGCAAGCGATCGTAAAGGATTGCCAATAGCGACTTTCCATCAGCAGATCACGAGTGGATTTAATAATTTGTCCAATGATGGACTGCGCTATTGGGGATTCGATTCACCTAATGCTGTCGGTGGCTCTCCATTGGATTTTGATCCTGGAATTAAAGATGCCAGCGAAGTCCTGGATCCCGATAAGCTTAAATTGACGCAGTTGGTCATCACTCAGTTGGACAATAGTGAACGAGACCGTGTAGCCCAGGTTAATTTTCATCTTGAAGCATCGCCGGCATTAAAGTTTAAAGTTGGCGGTAAGTACAGGCATAAAGACCGGGACAATTTTTTTGGCTCCAATTTGGTATTTCTGCCGGGTGCTGCGCTCGGTGCTGAAAATGCTGCTCCCTTACGAAGTTTATCCTCGTTTGAGACACAAAGTTTTCCAAAAGGAACATCTTTCTTCGGTAGTCTGAATGGCAACTATAACTCCTTTCAGCTAAATCCCTTGACCAAAGATCAACTATTGGATCTCTTTAGTCCGGAGTTTATGAAGGTAAATGGCTTTATTGATAAAACGGATCCGATGAGTGCGACATCGATTTATACTGGACAGGAGATCGTATCCTCGGGGTATGTTATGGCTGATTATGATCTCTCCGAAAAACTAAAGTTGGTTGCGGGTTTGCGCAATGAATATACAAAGACTAGACTTCATGGACAACGTGTGGAGCCTACGGCATCCGGAAACCAACTTGTTGCATCTGAAATTGAAAATAATTACAATGCTTTGCTGCCCATGTTTCATCTCAAGTACAAGTTGAATAAAGATGCAAATTTGAGGGGAGCTTTCACCCGGACTTTTGTACGCCCTAATTTTGGAGATATGACCCCCGGAACATCCATTGATGTTTCTTCGACACCAGCGACAATCAGCCAAGGTAATTCCGAGCTTAAGCCCACCTTCAGCAACAATTTTGATCTCATGGGAGAATACTACTTTCAGAATGTTGGGATCCTGACTGGGGGATTGTTTTACAAAGATATTTCAGATGTGATATTTACAGATATCAGCATGCAAAACATCGATGGGACAGACTACCGCATATCCCAAGCGAAAAATTTGAACAAAGCAACATTGTTCGGCTTGGAGTTTGGCGTAAACCGAAGATTTGATTTCCTTCAAGGCTTTTGGAAGAATTTCGGTATCGAATTTAATTACTCTTATGTGAATTCTGAAACGAAAGTGCCGCGTGTCGGCGGTGTCGAAGCTTCATTCGATAAAACAGCGTTACCTAATCAATCCAAGCATCTGTTCAATGCCATTCTATTTTATGAAGGTAAGGGCGTAATGGTACGTCTGGCCGGAAATTATAGAGGGAAGTCAATTGAGACAATCGATCAGAAATTAGGGCCACAATTTTATAAGTGGACGGACAATAATTTTACTTTGGATGCCACCGCTACGGTGTCGTTGTCTGCACGTGTAAAAGCATTTTTGGAGCTAAACAATCTGACAAATTCGGCCGTGAGTATGTACATGGGAGATAGCCGTCGCATTAGTAGCCGCGAGGTGTATGGCAGTAGGGGGCAGGCCGGGATTAGATGGGATATAATTAAATAATTAGTTTAAAACAATCATATGAAAATTTCAAATTTGATGATGGCTCTTTTGGGGACCATTCCGGCACTTGCCTTTGGGCAGCTGTCCGATAGTACAAAACGTGTGCTTCCAGTTCAAGGAGCTGTTAACTTTAGAGATATTGGTGGTTACGAAACCAATGATGGAAAACACGTCGTTTGGGGTAAAATATTCCGTAGCGATGGTATTGATAAACTTACCGATAGCGATGTCGCACTGATGGATAAAAAAAGAATTCACACTGTTGTTGACCTTCGTGGTATAGCTGAGGCTAAAGCTGCACCTGACAAGCTTGTCGCCTATACAGATTATACACTCAGTCCAGCCGGTAGTGACAATTTGCCTAATCCACAAGATATGGTGACGGCATTAAAACAAAAAGACTTTTTGGTGAAATTCTATGCTGAAGGCGTTAATTATTATGGGGATAGATACCGACCTGCATTTATCAAACTGTTGGGAGCTACCGATGGAGAGGCTGTCCTGTATCATTGTACAGGTGGAAGAGATCGTACTGGTATGCAGACAGCTTTGATTCTATATGTACTTGGCGTCCCATATCCGACTATCGAAGCAGATTATTTAGCGTCTAACGTATACCTTAGCCGCAACAAGCAGATGAACGCTTATACCGATGCAATGGTCGCCGCAACTGGAATGACTAAAGAACAGATTGAAGATCAGATGAAACTGAAACCCGAATTGTTAAAAGCATTTTTTGACGGAATTAAAGCTAAGTATGGCACAGTGGAGAAGTTTCTTCAGGAGGAGATGGCCATTGGACCGAAAGAGATCAAGATACTGAAAGCAAAATATACACGCTAAGAAAATCTATTCAGCTTATAAAACAGCTAAGCTCGATTTCGATCGGACTTAGCTGTTTTAGATCGGATCTATACTGTAGTGTGCAATCTGTTAAGCTATTTTTCCTTAATGAATTTCATCTCAAATCCGTTCTCTTTTCTCACCACCTGTTGTAAGTCGGGCGTAAATTGCAATTCTATACCGAACCCCATTTTAAATAGGTTATTTCCGAGATAATCAAGTGCTACATTTTCTTGATTAGGGGCCTCTACAATTAACATACCATCCTTTTCTACAAAGGTTAGCTTAAATGTGGGAGCTGTCTCATCCGCATAGGTACCCAAATAGCTATCGATATGTTCGATGGAATGTTTTCTTTCCTGATATGGTTCTATAGCAGTAATATTTTCCATATTTTCTAAACGTGCCATTAATCCCCAACCATAAAAATCATTAGATACTCCAACGAGTAATTGGTTTTCACCTTTTTTAAGCTTTAATCGAATATTCCCATTCTGTATAGATATTCTTCCGTCAGGGTATTTTTTCATATTTTGTCTAAAGATATTTTTGTCTGTGTAGGTGATCAGATCATTGAGATAAAGCCATATTTCATCTGAAAATCCGAGCTGGAGATTGACGGATGTAGGTTTTTTCGTAGTAATAACAGCTTTTAGCCAAACTATCCTGCGTTTTTCTGCAGAACCAAAACGTCTCGTCAGGTTTATCAATCCATATCGCTCAGCTGCTATTTTTTCTGTAAAGGCTTCGTCTTTAGGTAGGTCACGAAACGTAGTTGGCTCTCTTCCTTCTTCCAAAGCTGTGGACTGGGTTATAGACCAGTTTCGGATATAATTTGTTTCATGACGGGTCAGATCTGCACCTTCAATCTGCGTTAATCCTTCCATTTGGTTGGGTTTGATCTCAATATTGCTGATGTAGGAATCTCCGTCAAATGCAATGCTTCCAGTATGTTCGCGCCCCTCAAGTTTTGGTACAATCAATCTGAGGTTATTGTTGACGAAAACCTGCATTTGCATGCCTGAAATGACTAGTTTGATATGATTCCATTCATCTGCTTTGGCCGCTGCAGAAGACTGATATTGGGGATACATGTCCCACATGTTGACACCGTCTAAGACGGGGCAGTACTGAATACCTTCATTAGCAAATGGGTCGGTCATTTTAGGTACTCGCAGATAGACAATCTCCTGTTCTTTTTCATTTTTTCGATGAAAATAAATGGCGCTGGCAAATTCTGTTTTCGCAGGTAGCACATCATACTCGATGGTTCCATCTCTGAAAATGAAGTCTTTAATCACTACCGGACCAGATGCTGGGGCGATTTTCATTGCTTTACGACCCCTAAAATTTAGAAAATCGACCTTTCCGCTCTGAAAGATCCATTTTTCTGCGCTTAATGGGATGTTTGTGCCTGCTGATGTCTTAATTTTCTTTTCTTGAGCATAACTTTGGAATAAAGCCACCACTATTAAGACGAGTATCAAGAATGTTTTTTTCATGTTAATAAAGTTTTTGATAAATTTAGAGCATAGGCATTATTTCAACACGCTCAACCTTGCGTCAAGTTTATTCAAGTTTGTTCAAGCTGATTGTTTGTTTTTAAAATACTGATATGTAGTAAATTATGTTTAAATCGAGTCATCCTGAATTGTTTCAGCATATTAAGAATTCCATTGAAAATAAACTTGAATGGGGTGAAACTGCCAATTGGAGTACCACCGATTTTGAAAAACTTTCGGAAAAGATTCAGGAGAAAACGGGCGTTATACTTAGCGTTTCTACATTGAAGCGCATTTTTGGTAGGATTGATTATCAAAGTAAACCTGCCCTGACGACATTAAATACATTGGCACAGTATCTTGGTTACGAAGACTGGCGGGCTTTCCGCAATGCTCATGTACAGCAAGAGATACCGGAGAAGCAGGTATTTATTAAATCTGCTTTTGAACCACAGGTGAGTGTACAAAAGAAGTATGGTTCCGTTTTTATTATAGCCATTTCATCTGTTCTTGTCCTGGTCTTGGTCGGCCTTTTAGGCAATAGGTTTATCCAGAAAAAGAAGCATTTTAATGGTAGTGCTTTCCGGTTTTCGTCGAAGACAATGTTGACACAGGGTTTGCCCAATTCAGTTGTATTTGATTATGATGCTTCGGCAGCAAGTGAAGCCGATTCGGTATTCATTGCACAAAGCTGGGACACCAGCCGCAAGACGCAGGTGGATAGAAATGGCAAACACCACTCCGCTATTTATTATTATCCAGGTTACTTCAGGGCCAAGCTGATTATTGGGGATAAAATTGTTCGAGAACATGATATACAGATTAAAACAGATGGCTGGTTGGGATTGGTAGAAGCAGCGTGGGGAAAAGAGCCCTTATATTTCAAAAAAACTGAAATTACATTACCACATGAAATTGCCGTTACTCAGGAACTGCTGAAAAGTTACAAAATCGATCTCCTCCCTGAAGCTCCGCCGGTTAGATTTTACAATCAAAAGAATATGACAGGCGTTATGACCAATAATTTTAGTTTTGAAACAGCCATTAAAACAGAAACAGGCGGCGTTGGCAATATTTGCCAACGCGTAGAAGTACTCTTACAGTCTAAAAACGATATATTTATTGTACCCTTAGTAAACACAGCCTGTATCGGTGACATAGCCCTTACTGCTGGTGGTTTTTATACAGATAGCAAACAAGATGACCTCAGTGGATTTGGCTGTGATCTTTCCGAATGGACTAAGCTTAAAATAGTCTGTAAAAATCAGCAGATTAGATTTTGGATTAATGATAAACCTGTATATGCAACCACGATTAAAAATGCACCAACTGAAATAGTGGGTCTTCAATATCGTTTTAAGGGAGCCGGTTCTGTTAGAAATACGCGTTTAAGTGGATCGGATATGAAGGATATTATTTTTTGATCGGGAAACCAATTACCTTTCGCTTGCTTGGCTCAGCAAGAAAAAGGTAAGCCTTTCGAAATACAATTTGATCTTTTGGGATTTTCCAATGGCGCAAAGCTCGAATTGAGCAGCTTTCATGAAGGCGGCCGTTCCTATGTTGCCATTCTTACAGATGGAAAATGTACCATAAAAGGGACTTTGGAAGAGCCTTCGTTGTATATAATAACGGCAAAGCCCAATCTGAGGACAGTCATTTGGATTGAGCCGTCGCGTATGAAGATATTAGGCGATAGTCTGTATTTTTCGAATATAGAGGTGCTGAATTCGAGATCACAGGCTGAAACCATTCCGATCAATAAGCAACTGGATCAATGTAGGGGATCAGCAAGCATTGCATAGCAAAACTGCCATCACCTATCGGGTACAGGGGTTACCAAAAGTTTATATCATTGACCGAAATGGGATTATCCTTGAAACTGGAGGCTCTGGGGTAGACTTAGAACACGTGTTAAAAGAAATTTCTTTTTAATCCGTTAAAAATGTCGTTTTTATAAGATTAGACGATCTGTTTGGATTGTTTTTATCCTTTAAGATGTTAAAACATCTAGTTATTTGGAATAGTTCTAAATAATTATTTATTTTGCACACTTGGACACACATAAAATATGGAATGGGGTCAAGGTAGGAGACAGCGATAGCTTTCTAGCCTTGTACGACGCAGTTTATACTGCGCTTTTCCGATATGGCCTGAAAATAACTCACGATCGCGAAATAGTTAAAGAATCCATTCATATTTTATTTTGTGATCTATGGGAGCGGAGGGAGAAACTTCCGGCATTAAATACTGATCCTAGGTATTATTTGTTTGTATGGCTCAAGCGGATCATCTTTAAGCAGCGTGCAACGCAAAATCTATCGCTGGATGATCTTTTTGATGTCCCTGTAGAAGATTCGATTGAAGCGCAAAAAATAGCTATCGAAGAAACCTTGGAGCGAGATGATGCGCTGGAGCGGGCGATGAGCAAGCTTACAAAAAAGCAGTACCGTTATATCGAGTTAAAATTCTTCGACAATAAATCCTATGAGGAGATTGCTGTGATTGAAAATGCTGCGATAAGAACAGTTTATAATGTGGTACATGAAGCGATTAAAAAATTAAAAGGCTCATTGACAGTGATTATTATTTTTATTTTGAATTTTTCCAAATAAAAATAGGTAAAAATAGTGGAGTAGTTGCACTACTGATTAAAAGCAATTGCTATTACATGGAAAACCCTACCTTAGAAAAACTGATCTGTGACGAGTCTTTTCTCGATTATTGCTTAAAGTCGCACCGTGAGGAGGGGGACTATTGGCCACAGTGGATAGCCGCAAATCCACAACATCGGGAGCTTATAAAGGAGGCGGAACTGATGGTCGAATTTTTGCGGAGCAGCCCGACAAAACTAGAGGTCGCTGCAGAGCGCAATAGACTTCAGTCTATTATTGATGGAGGAAAATTGCCCGTCAAAAGTCTGTTAAGTTACCGATGGATTGGCTATGCAGCAGCCTGCCTCTTCATGCTCTCACTAAGTATTTTTCTTTATAAAAGACAGCAGATGTCTTCGGATATAACTGCCCAACCTGAGTTTGTACAACAGTCTGTGCCGACAGGAAGCTATATGAATGTGCTTTTGGCTGACCATACTCAGGTAAAACTTGGACCTAAATCCATATTGGAATACCCAAAACAATTTAGTGGAAACGAAAGAAAAGTTGAGCTCAATGGCGAAGCATATTTCAAAGTTGCACATAATGAAAATAAACCTTTTGTCATACAAACAGGTGATTTAAGCATTAAAGTGTTGGGCACATCTTTCAATGTACATGCATTTGCCGGAGATGAGGTTTCGAAGGTGGCTTTATTCACCGGTAAGGTGGAGGTTGCCAGAGGTGCAGTGAGCCAGCAGATCAAACCAGGTCAGGCTATTATTTACGACAAGCGTAAAGGGACATTTACAGTCGAGGAATTTGACCTGGTCAAAGAAAAGGATAATATGGATGGTATCCTACATTTTGAGCAAGCTTCCTACCTTGAAATCGCTAAACAGCTGAACCGAAAATATGGCTTAGCCTATCAAGAAAGAGCGGATATTCAATTGGTTTACTCAGGTACGATAGCACATGAGCCGCTGCTGCAGGTACTTGAAAAACTCACGCTCACAACCCCCTATCATTTCAGTGTGAAATCCAACAAACTTATTGTTCGTAAAAAATAATATCATCTATCATATGTCTTCTAATTCCATCAACAGGAGTGCCCTGCTCCTTGGTGTACTTTTCTCTTTTAACGTGTTGTCGGTACATGCACAGCAGTTGAAAATTGAGAGTAAAAATCAACCATTAAGATCTGTTCTAAAACAGATCGAAGAAAAATCGGGCTATAGTTTCCTTTATGACGAGTCTCAGATCAATCTTGACCGGACTGTTAATCTGCATGCAGATGGATCTTTAAGAGAGATTCTAAACAGACTTGAACAACTTACCTATTTCAAATTGCAAGTTTCAGGAAAGAATATCCTGATAAGCAAAACCTCTGTTGGTACAGTTTCGGGACGTGTTGTCGATGAAAATGGAAAGGGAATTCCTTCGGTTACCGTGCACTTGAAAGAATTGAACCAGTATTACTTTACTGATCAAAACGGAGCATTCAAATTTCAGTTTCCTGCACACCGACTCAAAAGCGCAGAATTGAAATTTTCGATGATCGGTAGGCAAGGTACGACATTAACAGCAGCTTTAAACGGAGTAAATACCAGTATTCTAGAAGTGAAATTACCAACACTGAGTGTCGGACTCGAAGAAATTTCAGTTACTCCCCGTACAAATCGGCGGCTAGAGAGTAATAGTTCACTCTATATAAACAGAGAAGTAATTGAACAATCTGGCGCGCTAAGTCTCAATGATCTACTAAGCCTTATTCCTGGGCAAAAGATTGCCGCCCCTTCTTTACAGCAAGTGCAGCAGGCTAATCTGAGAAGTGCTACATTGAGTACAAATTCTTTTGCAAAAAAAGATCCATTTGCACTCAATAATTCCTTCGGAGTCGCGCTGATTATGGATGGTATTGCGCTTTCCAACAATGCGAATATGCAAACCTTAAATTCGGGCATCTATGGTATGGGTAATTCGTATGTCAATGGCAAGATCTCAGGACTGAAGGGAAGCGACGCGGGTACCGATAACTATACGGGTGATTATACCTTTGGCGGGACCGATTTGAGACAGATTGCGACCGACAATATAGAAAGTGTAGAAATTGCAGCCGGAGTACCTTCGGTAAAATATGGGGATATGACCAATGGTGCAATTATCATCAATCGAATTGCCGGAAAAACACCGTTGAATTTCAATGTACAGCTTCGCGATAATACCACGGTATATGGCTTGAGCAAAGGCTTTGATACCAAAAAATATGGAGCTTTTACGGTCGGCGGAAACTTTACCCGTTCTTACCAAGATAATAGAGATAAAATGAAATCCTACGACCGTATTGGCGGGAATTTGATGTGGAGTACCTTTGCTGGTAAAGAAAAGGCATTTACAAATACTTTCTCTGTAGATTATGGTCGTCATATGGATAATGTCCGCCGTGATTCCGACGATCCAACAGGGGCGATGATGCGATTCAAATCTTATAGCTTTTCAGTCGGAAGCCGTGCCAATTATCGGATCGATCATGGTTTTCTTTCCAATATCGGTTTAAATGTCCGCTATAGCCAATCTTATCAAAACACCTATAAAGAGCAGGATGTCAATGGTACCTATATTGTCTATTCAGATGCAACAGAAACCGGGGTGCATCAAGGAAAATATGCCAGTGGTATTTACAAAGCTGTGACCAATATCGAAGGAAAGCCGATCGATTTTACGACCCGCTTGGATCTTACGGGAACATTTCAGACCGGAGAACTTCTCCATCAGGTGAATTTTGGTTCTTCTTTTAACTATTCAAAAAATGTAGGTAAAGGACAGATTGTCGATCCTTCCCGGCCCCGAACAAATACGGTCGCCGCCAATTCCGATCTCCGAACAGAACGTTATTATGATGTTTCGCGTATTCATGGGCAAAAGCAGATTGGATTTTATGCCGAAGATCAATTCACCGCGAAAATTGCCGATCGAGATCTCAATGTTCGTGTAGGGGCGCGGGGGGATATATTTGAAAAATTCGTTACATTTTCACCGCGTACCAATATCAACTATTCCATCAGCCCCGAGTTAACGGTAGGTGTTGCTTATGGTTGGGCG
Source organism: Sphingobacterium sp. (assembly GCA_031286695.1). GTDB lineage: Bacteria > Bacteroidota > Bacteroidia > Sphingobacteriales > Sphingobacteriaceae > Sphingobacterium. The sequence continues at coordinate 336,174 of JAITTY010000006.1, forward strand.
AGTAAGGCTCCAGCGCTGGCACAGCTGTATCCTGGACCTGTTTTTTATGAGCTGTCGCTGTTTGAAAAGACTGCTTTCAAAGATGGTGGTCTGGATGAGGCGAATAGTCTTTATCTCATGTATGTGGATAAATATACACCAGATAATAGTAAGCTCAAACCATCTTTGTCCGAACAGTTGGAATTCTCTGTCAATTATGAGCACAAAGGATTTAGATTGGGTATGAACATGTACAATAAACGAAACTACCGGGATATTATATCTGCTGCAAGTTTTGAAAAGATCATGCTGGATAATTATGCAGCAAATCCAGACTCCGACGCCGAGGTTCCTTACATAATAGATGGTCAGAAACAATATAGGCTTTCCCGATATGAGTTTTTGAATAATGATAATGAAACTAAAAATCAGGGGATAGAATTGATGCTCTCTACGCCGAAATGGGCTGCAATAGCCACTTCATTCAATTTCAGGGGGGGACTGACCAAGTCTAACTACAAACCGCTAAAGAATATGCGGCTCTTTACAAATGAAACGGACAATCCCGATAGGGCGGAAACGGCTGTTTATCCGACGGATAGAAGAACAACAACCGTTAGTAATGCCGCCATTACCTCAATTACGCATATTCCAAAGGCTAAATTGCTGATCAATTTTACAACGGAATTTAACCTGATGAATAAGACCAATACAAGTGCAAGTGATGGTATTCCGGTGGGGTATTACACCCAAGATGGAACCTACCATGCCATAAACAATTTTGATGCGAACAATATAAACTATAAGCATACATTGATCCCTATCGAGGAAATCAACAATCAAAATCAGCCTGCTGTCTATACAAATTTCCATTTGAATGTATCCAAAGAAATCAGTAAACGCCTGAACTTAGCCTTCCATGTCTATAACGTGTTTAATTATCGTCCGCAATATAAGCGTTCGGACAGTACCATGGTTATTCCAAATGACAAGCCTTCTTACGGTGCACAACTTAGACTTAAACTATAATGCTATGAAAGCAATACATTTTATTATACTATTAACCCTTATTTCTGGTTGTTTTGTAATAGCTTGCCAGAAAGATATCTATCCCGAAAATGGATCTGTTGATATCACCTTAGATATCTCTTACGAGAGTGAAGCCTATATTGGTAAGTTGCCTTTAAGCGATATTACTTTAAATCTCTATACACTCAAAGGTAAATTGGTGACAACGATGAAATCAGACGAAAATGGTCACGTTGAATTTGTGGATCTGGCACCCAATACGTATAAAGTTCAGGTCGTGAAAAACTATAGCGCGGCCGAATTTAATGCATTGACGGGACTAAGGGAAGACAGTGAGGTGTCATTTAGTTCGGCGATCAAACAGATCGAAGTAATCAAAGGATCGGGAGAAACGCATTGGGATCTTACACTTATAACAGGCAATAGTAATCCCAGTGGATTAATTATAAAGCAGATCTATTATGCAGGTTCTGATGCTAACCAAGGGGCAAGTTTTCGCGATCAGTTTATTGAAATTTATAACAATTCGGATAGTATCCGTTACGCGGACAGTCTTTACCTTGCCGAGGCTTATGGCGCTAATAATGCTAGTGCCACCTATGTTTATCAAGCGAACAGCGGGCAATATGATTGGAGCAAATCCTATGGGATGCCGCAGGGTATAAACGCCAATACAGACTATGTATATGCGTTTCTCATTATTCAGCTTCCGGGCACGGGTAAGGATTACCCCATACTTCCGGGAGAGAGTATCGTTGTTGCTTCCACTGCTGCAAATCATCGATCGCCTTATATTGGTGCAGATGGGGTGGCTATTTCAGTAAAGGATCCTAGTCTGACTGTCGATCTGAGTACGGCAGATTTTGAAGCGTATTTTGCACCCTATCTGGGAACTACCAAGCCTTTGGCTTCGGATATCGACAACCCTAATGTTCCCAATGTCAGGGTCGTCAACAGGGCAAATGGTGTGGATATGATCATGAATCAAGCCGGACAACGCAGCTGGATTATTTTTCGCGATGAGGGTATGGGATCTTCAGATCAATGGAAGGGTTTTATGCCACCTTACGCAGATGGGCGAGAGAGTTTGGGAACAGACTATAAGCAGATTCCTGTCACAAATATTTTAGATGGGGTAGAGCTGCAATCGGCAACTTCTACGCAATATCCAAAGCGTTTTACGGCAAAGTTAGACGCTGGTGCGATTGCCGTAGCTGGTGGAGCCCGCTCCTCCAATTCGGTGATCCGGAAAACCAAAGCGGTTATCAATGGCCGACGGATCTTACAGGATTCTAACAACTCAAGTGATGATTTCGTGTCTATGAAAGCAAATCCAAAGGGATTTGTAGATTAAGGCACATTAGGAGGACAGAACAATGTATAAAAATAGTGCTATTGCACCCATATTTATTTAGATGAAAAATAGTATTCAATTTGTCATGTGTCTATTAATTGTTGGGATATCCCAACTTCAGGCCAAAGTAATATCAGGCCAAGATACATTAAAATATATCCAATATATCGATCAGGATAGCTTGCAACTGCGGTTGCGGCAATTCGCTGTTGACAATCCCATGTGGTTGGAAAAATTGGTACCTGTACGTTACAGTTTAATTCGCATGGGCTATAATTCCGTTTCGGGCGAGTATCGTCGTGCTCAGGAGGCACAGGCTGTAAAAGGTTTAAATTTTAGTTCAGAAGGAGCAGTTACGATTAAAGATGTGCGCCTATGGGGACGGTTCAATTATAACAGATCCATAGAAGACAGTACGCGATTTGCACATCAAACGCGGGAAAATACTTCTACACCTTGGTATTTTGGTTCTTATGGGTATAATCATTATGAGCGTACGACTTATCGGATTCAGGCACGTGGTCAACGTTCTTTTGCCGCAGGTAAATATGACGTGTTCGGAGGTTTTGACTACCAGGTCGGTAGCCATTTTAGTAACAATGATCCAAGGGGCAGCATCGATGTCATACAGTTCAATAGTTCGTTGGGCGGAAGCTTGCGTATTGCCCCGAGTTGGCGTATTGGTCTGGAAGGAAAATATGGTTATGGACAAGAGAACGTTGAAATTGCTTATAAAAATTCGAACTCAGCGTCAAGTGCTGTCGAATCTCCATACATGAATTATATCATAAGGGGATATGGCTGGAAAGTGGGGGATTGGCTGACAGAGAAAAGCATGTTCTACCAGAATGACATGCAGCGTTTGGGCGGTAAGTTAAACTTTTCATGGAATTCGACCTTTGGTGATTTTTACGGAAATGTAGCTTATCAACATGAACAACAGAAATATAGACAGGTATTACGAAACGAGTCCCGTATCAATGAGCTTAGTTTATATAACTTGAATAAATTAGATTATACATTGCTATGGAGTCTGGCACGGGTCAACCGGCGATATATGGCTTCATTTGTATGGTCTGATCAGCGCGGGAAAGATCATGTGGCAGAAAGTGCTAATGCGCAAAACTATGTCTATCAAAATGACAATGGAAAACTGGAGCTGTCGTATTTGGTCGCTCAGAAAAAATGGAAGCAATATTACAGCGCTTTAATTGGGCTGCAGAATGAAGTCAGAAGAGATGGGGGGACAGGAACGACTTTGGACTATGATCAGTTAAACTATGGCTTCAGTACGACATGGGCGTACTGTACCTCGACTAATCAAGAAATAGAATTCGGTCTTGGTGGTTTCGTTCGGAATACAATTGGGCTCTCTTGGTCCTTGCCTGCGATCAATGAAAATGTCTTTCACCAATATGTATTCTATCATGATATCCTTTACAATCGTGCAAATCTATATGGCGGTAATGTAAAATTGGGATTCAAACAGCGTTTGCGAAAAGGAAATTTTATTCATGTCGTGGCCGATTATGGTTATCGTAAAGCCGATGGTTTTGGTGAGTTGGAGCGAACAAATCTTGCTCCTTTGGGTACTGATCGTAAGCAATTTAATTTAATGCTTTCTTATGGTTTTTAATAGGGTGAAGCTACTAAAGAAGAATATGATATGGAGAGCAGCCATCGTTCTTGTGCCTTTCATGATTTCGGCATTTGCCAATAGACCGAGCGAGCAGGAGAACTTGGTCGAATTGCGCAAACGCTATAGTAGCGGTAATATGGCACTATGGCCAAGGCCAAATATAGACCCTTCTGTCAGCAAAGGGTTTGTGGATATTGGGGTATTGCCCCAGGTGGACTATCCTGCCGATAATCCATACAGTAAGGAGAAATCACTTCTAGGCAAGCTGTTGTTTTTTGACCCTCGGCTATCGGCTTCAAAGCAGATTTCCTGCGCCAACTGCCACGATCCTCAGCTGGGGTTTGGGGATGGAAAAAGTTTGGCGCATGGTCACGGAAGACGCGAAGGCAAGCGAAATGCAATGACCTTATATAATGTCGCTTTCTATAAATCCTTTATGTGGGATGGGCGTGCCAAGAGCTTAGAAGATCAGGTGCTGCTGCCTACACAAGATCACGTTGAAATGAACACACCATTGGATACACTCGTAGCGCACGTCAGGGAAGTCGCAGGCTATGCAGCCTATTTTGAAAAGGCTTTTGGGGACAAAAAAATAACGTTAATGCGTATACAACAGGCATTGGCTACATTCGAGCGTGGTATAGTCAGCTATCCAACGAAGTTTGACCGTTTTGTAAGTGGACAATCCGATGCCCTAAATGATGCCGAACTGACGGGCTTACATCTGTTCCGTACGAAAGCACGCTGTATCAATTGCCACAATACACCTTTGTTTTCGGACAATCTTTTTCACAATGATGGACAAACTTTATATGGAACTAGACAAGAAGATTTTGGGCATTATAAATTGACGGGAGATCAAAAAGATATTGGTGCATTTCGTACCCCATCGCTTCGTAATGTCTCGTTGACGGGCCCTTGGATGCATCACGGCAATTTTCCAACATTGCGTGATGTCGTCGAATTGTACAATCTTGGCAATCCTGCACCGATTCAACGACATGTAGAGGTGGATGAGAAGACACGACCTATCCACTCGCCTTTGTTAAAAAAACTAAATTTAACACCAGGGGAAGTTGAGGCTGTAATCGCATTTTTACAGGCAATAAGTTCACCTACGCAACGCCGTATTTCAATGCCTGAGCTTCCGCATTAATACAATCTTTCTATGGTAGTATATTCTGCCGTAGAAAGATAAAGCCTTTTGATAGCATGGGGCACTTCGAAGTATGCTGTGTTTTTTATATGTTAAAAAATCGTAAATTCGACTGCTTTTTTCATTTAGTATAATGAAAAGCACTAACCATTAGAAAAGTTTGTAATGGAAGCTACCGAAGAGAATACAATTTTGAATTCGTTATCCCAAGGAGACGAACTCTCTTTTTTTATTTTGTATGAACGATATAGTCATGCCTTATTCTCCACTGTTTTTCGAATGGTGAAGGATAAACAAGTCAGTGAAGAGATTGTACAGGATGTGTTTCTAAAAGTTTGGCAAAAAAGATCCACCATCGATCCGAATCGAAGTTTTAAGTCTTGGATCTTTACTATAGCTAAAAATGATGTTATTTCTTGGTATAGAAAATTAGCGAAAGAGGCCGCGTTGCAGGAAAATTTATACCAGCATTTTGAGCAACTTTATGTTCTGGAAAAAGAGGGGGATATTCAAGAAAAACAGGCTGCATTATTAGACCGAGCACTCAATTCCTTAAGTGAGCGAAGAAAAGAAATATTTGTTTTATGTAAAATAGAGCAAAAAAGCTACGAGGAGGTCGCTCAGAAATTGAATATTTCTGTATCTACAGTAAGCAATGCCATGGTCAAATCCAATCAACATATTCGACAATTTGTGCAGGATCATTATGATGAGATTTTAGTTATTCTTGTAGGTTTCTATTTTTTTTAAAAAAAATACAGTAACGATAGTGTTTTTGCTAATAAGTTGCGTATTAACTTATAGATATGGCAAAGAAAATAGAAAATATTTACAAGAGCTATTTGGATGGAAGCATCAATCGTGTTGATCTTGATACGTTGCTCTGTTATTTTGAGCAAGCGAGCGATGCTGAATTGGAAGATCTTACATCCTTAGTTTTTAACAACTTTGAACTTGATATAACCGAGGAACCATTTGTTGAACATATCTCCGTTATTCGACAAAGACTAGAAGATAAGCTTAGTGAATCCAAAAAGAAACCTTTTAAACTAGGACAAATATGGTGGGCAGCAGCATCTATTCTGCTGGCATTAGGAATAGGTACTTGGTTCTATATGGGGCAAGATGCATCGGATATGCCTATTGTGGCTCCCTCTGAGCATATTTTGTATGTAAAAGATAAATTGGGCAAAGAAATTGCGATTTCACCTGAGACGGATTCTATCTGGGAGATGGGAGATATTGCATTTTCTCGGATTGACAGCCAGACTGTGAAAGTAATCGCTTTAGGTAAAAAACCTAGCTTGCAAACAATATACACGCCTAACTCTGACTTTAAACTTGTATTGGAAGATGGATCCAAGATTACACTGAACGCGGCCTCTACCTTACAGTTTCAGATTCCTTTTGGTCTTCAGGAAAGAGACGTATCGCTAACAGGAGAAGGATATTTTGAGGTCGCGCATGATGTCCAAAGACCATTTATTGTACATTCGGGGGTGGCAAGAGTAGAAGTGCTGGGCACAGTATTTAATGTGCGAAATTATGCCAATGACGGACATGTAATTACTTCTCTACTTTCTGGTAGGATCGCTTTAAGCAAAGCTGGAAGCACTGAAAGAATTGTACTCCATCCTGGAGAAACAGCCGTAACCGATCATAAAGGAATACATCTTGAAAATCTTGCTCCTAAGCAGGTATCTGCTTGGACCATTGGTTACTTTGAGTATCGCGATCAGCCCATCAGTACCATATTGTCCGATTTGTCCAGATGGTATGCCGTCGATGTAGATACCAGTACATTGCCTGCCGATCAAGCTATCTTTATGAAAGTTAGAAAGAATATTCCATTGCAAGAAATGCTGGACTTATTGAATGAAGCGAGTGGCTTAAACTTTCAGGTGGAGCATAAAAAAATCACATTAAAAACAACGAATAAAAATAATAACAACTAAATATTACATTTACCTTCATCTACCATGTCACACCTAACCCAAAAGCGACCGGTATTTTTACGGAAATACCTGAGTTTGGTCGCTGGAATTGCCTTGATGAGCATGCTCGACCCCTATGAACTGCATGCACAACAAGTACAATTAAATTTTAAAAATGCCGACGTCAAAGAGGTCATTACCAACTTATCGGATCGTTATGGCTTTGAGTTTGTTTTCGATGGCAGTTTGCTCAAATCGGCACGTCCCATAACTGCTAATCTAAAACTATCGAGCGTTGAAAACGCTTTGTCTATTTTGTTTAAAGATCAGCCCTTCAGCTACCGTTTGGAGAATAAACGAATCATTCTCTATCGTAAGGCTGTATCGACAAGTCATCAGGTTGTACGTGGGAAAGTTATAGACAGTTTGGGCAATACCATTCCGGGTGTTTCTATTCACAATTTACAGGACAATAGCCAGGCGATGAGTTCGGGCGATGGCGATTTTGAGATCGCTGTTCCCAATTCAGCAATTGAATTGTCTTTCAGTCACGTGTCTTTTAATGAGAGAACGATGCGTTATACGGCAGAGCAAGTCGAGCGACCTGTACGAGTGATGTTGAGCCCCAAAGAGTCCATGCTCAACGAGATTATGGTAACAGGATATCAACGGATCAGCAAGGAGCGTAGTCCTGGGGCCTATGCTATGATTAACAACGATCAATTGAACAAACAGATTAATGTCGACCTAACCTCCGCGTTAGAGGGACAGGTAGCTGGATTGACGTATATCAAAAGTGCGACGCGTACGGATCCAGACAAGCCCGTACTCCGGGGTATCGGAACCTATTCCAGTGCGGTAACCACCAATCCACTAATTGTCGTGGATGATTTGCCGACCGAATTTACCTTGAATGATATTAATCCCTATGATGTAGAGTCAGTCACGGTCTTAAAAGATGCAACAGCAGCGTCGATATACGGTGCCCGTGCAGCCAATGGTGTTATTGTCGTGACGACGAAGAAAGGTAAGGGGCAAGGTGTTTCTGTAAACTTTAATGTGGATCAGTTCATTACACAGAAGCCAGATATCACTAAGATGCATTATGCAAGTACGTCTGATCTGATCGATTACGAAACAGATGTGTATAAGCGGGAATTGTCACGTTATGCGAATAGTGAAGCCTTATTTGATCACTATGGAACGCTTGGAAGTGGTAATCTAAAATATTATTCGCCACTGTACGATCTCTTTCGAAAAGAATCTATCGGTGAAATTAGCGCACAGGAGCGAGAGCAAACGGTTAATTCATGGCGGAGCAACGATTACATCAAGGAGTTTGTCGACAATGTATGGCAGAATGAAACGCGCCAACGTTATAATGCCAGCATCTCGCAAAACTCCAGCAAGAGCAATACTTTTGTTTCCTTTAATTATGATAAAGGTAAAGGACAGGTGATCAATGATAAGAACGAGAAATTTAACCTTTATCTGAAATCGACTTTCAATCTTACCAAATGGTTGTCGGCAACAGTGGGATTGAATGGTACCTATGGCGTCGACAAAAGTACGGATGGTGATTATAACAATTTGTTTTTACAACCACGTTATGCGCAGATCAAAGATGAAAATGGGAATTTGATTTATAGTCCGTATGTAAAATTGCCCAGTGCAGTAGGTCCAGGATCAGCCGTTAACGGCGAGACCGCAGAACAGATTGCTGCAAATGGAAATTTGAAAAGTACCTCCTTTAATGTGCTTGAGGCAGTAGGAGAGGGTGTTGAGAGCAATAAGAGCTTAGGTCTTCGCGCATTTACGTCTTTGCGGGCTAATCTATACAAAGGACTTTCATTTCAGACGCAGTTTTCATACGAACTGGGTCAGACATCACGGGAGAGTTTTTACGACGAAGACAGTTACATGATGCGCATGGCTTCCAATGCGATGGTTAGTTATAACGCTGCAACAGGCGTGTATACAAAGAATTTGCCAGCAGGCGGTCGTTACTATCAATATGAGACTAAACGTTATAGTTATACCTTTCGTAATCAGTTTAACTACGATAATACCTTTGGACAATATGGAGAGCATCAGTTGACGGCATTGGCCGGATTTGAGATGCGCCAGGCGCGCGTACCTCGTCCTATTGAACAATTGCTCGTAGGGTACAATCCTGTAACATTGACTTCTACCACAGTTGATTGGGCAACTTTAAGCAAGTCTGGCATAACGAGCTATATCTATGGTGGTAATAATCGTCTGTCTGACTTGAACAGTGGGGCGCAAAAGGAGACCCTACATCGGTATACTTCTTTGTACGCCAATGCAGGGTATACCTACAACAATCGGTACAATTTGACTGGAAGTATCCGGGTAGATCAGGCGGATCTATTTGGTGTGGATGCTAAATTTAAGTATCGTCCACTTTGGTCTGCCGGAGCGGGCTGGAACGTCAGCAACGAAGACTTTATGAAAACTGAAGACTGGTTGAATTCCCTTAAGCTGCGGGCGACATACGGTATTACCGGTAATGTGGATCAAGCAAGTTCCAGTTATGGTACTGCCACCTGGAAATCAGATAAGCTTTTCCCTTATCTCCAGTACCTGGAGCAAAGTTCACTGCCCAACCCGATGTTGCGTTGGGAAAAAACAAGTACAACAAACTTCGGGGTAGATTTTTCCATTTTGGACAACCGCTTGTCCGGAAGTATTGATGCTTATAATCGCTATAGCTCGGATTTATTGATCAATTCTGTCTTAGATCCCACTGTAGGGGCTAGTTCGCGGGTAATTAACAATGGTGCGCTGCGCAATAAAGGTGTTGAATTTAATGTTAATGGTGTCTGGTTGAAAAAGAAAGACTTTACAGCGAGTACGCAACTTGTATTTTCATTCAATAAGAATAAGGTCGAGAAAGTGAATGGTTTAACTTCTACAGCACAATCTTATATAGGTTCTCCAAGTAATTACTTTTTTGAGGGAAGCAGCTATAATTCGATTATGGCCTACCGCTATGGAGGTATGGTAAATGGTTACCCCTATTTCTTGGATCAAAATGGCGAATCAAATGTTGTCTTTGATGAGAATGGTACACCAACAAGCATCAAGGAGATCACCTCACCAGATGCATTGGTAAATATGGGAACCTTGTTTCCTAAATATACGGGCTCTATCAATCAGCGTCTGCGCTATAAATCTTTCGATCTTTCGGCTATGTTTGTGTTCTCTGGAGGACATAAACTGCGTAAAGATGCGATCGACCTCGGTAGTAATGAGCTGACAAATGCTGGTTTGGTCAATCGATGGGTCGCAGGTGCCGATAACGATTACCCAAGATTGGTGGTTGATTACCCGGAACAATTAGTTACCTATGCGGATAGAGTATCTACCTTATGGCGGTATAGCGATAAGCAGATCGTTTCGGCAGATTACGTAAAGTTGCGAAATGTTGCAGTAGGCTATCAGTTGCCAAAACAATGGGCAGGGAAAGCCGGTATGCAAAATGTAAAATTAACCTTGCAGGTGAATAATTTGTGGACCTGGAGTGCCGCTGGTGATGATATCGATCCGGAGGCGTATGCCCTCAATAGCGGAACACGTACTTTTCCATTGGCTAAATCATTCCTTATGGGGCTTTCACTAACTTTTTAATCCGAATTTAAGATGAATTTTAAAACTTTAGCGGCGGCATTTTCGACTCTGATAGTCTTTTCTGCTTGCGATAAATATCTTGATATAACACCTAAAGGCTCACAGTTGGTGAGTACAGCACAAGATTACTATGATTTGGTAGCCTATCCGAATAGGGGGTATCCCATCAATAACTTTCAGTATCTGGTCGATGACCAGTATATGAAAGAGTCCAATGTAATCGGTCTGACGCCTAATATCAATACGATAAACTTCTTGTTTCAGGAGCAGGAAGATCGGGTAGCTCGACTCAATGGATCCAATTTTTACAATCAATGCTACAAATATATCGCCCAATGGAATATGATTATTTCTTTGGTCGATGAGAGTACAGGAGATACTGCATTAAAAGGACTTGCGAAAGCTGAGGCCAAGATGTTGCGGGCATTTGATTATTTCCATTTGATCAATGTCTATGCAAAGGCTTATGATGCGACGACTGCAACTCAGGATGGTGGAGTCTGTATTATGGACAAATATGATCTTGAAGCGACTCCTGTCAAATCAACGGTACAGCAGGTTTATGATTTTATTCAAAAAGATATCGAGGAAGCATTGCCTTACTTGCAGGAAAAACCTTCGAATCCCTACCATCCATCATTAGCCTTTGCTTATGCATTGAAAGCCAAAGTACATCTTTTCAAAAGAGAGATCGCCGCGGCGCAAGCTGCGGCAGAAAAAGCCTTGCAGTTGAATGGTCAGCTTGTTGATCTGGTTCAATATGAGAAATTAGGGGGACCTAGCGTTGTGCCGATGATCGCAGAAAATAATCCTGAAGTACTAAGTTTTATGTATGTAACAGGTTATAATGAGATGAATTATGGATACAGCTATATGCTGAGTCCAGAATTGACAGGTATGTTTGACAAAGAAGACAAACGCTTTAGTTTATTTTATACAAAATCAAATGCTAGCTTTCTAGATATTGGCGCAGGAGCAAGCTACTACAACGTCAAGTATACTGCCTTTTTCTTTCCTACGGTAGGTTTGAAAACACCGGAACTCTACCTCATGTTGGCTGAATGCTATGCGCGTCAGGGTCAATTTGCCAATGCGGTTAACATGTTGAATACCTTGCGCAAAACTCGGATCGAAGGCGATAAAGCAATTTTAGCAGTGCCCGCAACGCGCAAGGAAGTGATGGATTTGGTCATTAACGAACGCCGTCGTGAATTGCCAATCGGTTTCCATCGTTTTTTTGATTTGAAACGTTTTAACCTGGAACCTGACTATGCTAAAACACTCGTGCGTGTATTTCCGATTGTAAACAAAACCGTGGAACAAAAGACCTATACGTTGGCGCCAAATTCAAGAATGTATATTATTCCATTTCCATTGGATGTCATGAAATTGAATCCAAACTTGCGCTTGAATACCGATGAAACTGTACCGTTTTAATATATGCTATAACATTACACATGAAAAATAAAATTATCTACAGTACTCTTGCCTTGCTTTTGTCTGGCAGTATGGTTCAAGCCCAACAAAACTTGAACAAGACAGACACTGTAAAATCAAAAAATGATCTGAATGAAGCCTACAGCAAGATTCTAAATAAGAAAAAAATTGTTAGGTCTGGCGTTTTTAATGTCGTGGAGTCTGAAAAGAAATGGTATCTGGAAATACCGGATAGTTTGTTGAATCGTTATTTTCTGACGGTAACACGTTTGGTGTCCGCTCCACAGGGATTTTCCATGTATGGTGGAGAAAAATTGAACGAGCAGACACTTTATTTTGAAAAAGGCCTGGGGGACCGTATACAGTTGCGGGCTGCTATCTACAGGCAGGATGCGCCGGAGACTGATGCCATTCGTACAGCATTAATGCAGTCTCAAGAAGATCCTATTGTCGCCGTTTTAGACATTAAAGGACTTAATGCGGCAAATAATGGTTATTTAGTGGAGGTGACTGATCTGTTCAGAAAGGACAATACAGCAATTTCATTTGATAGTAAGCTGAAAAGTGAAAATAAGCTATCATCGTTAGCAGACGATCGGTCTTTCATTACAGACATGAAAGTATTTCCAATCAATTTGGAAGTAAAGACAACAAAAACGTATTCGTCAACAGCAGGCACACCGGCTGCAAGCTTGACCGGGGCGATGACTTTTACAACCAACACCTCCATGGTACTACTACCAAGGGTACCGATGAAAAAGCGGATCTTCGATGAGCGAGTGGGTTATTTTGCGAATAAGTACATCTTGTTTACCGATAAAGATCAGCGTTCTAAAGCATTAAATTTTATACAACGCTATCGCCTTGAACCAAAAGCGAAAGATGTAGCACGCTACTTAAAAGGCGATCTTGTGGAGCCTCAAAAGCAGATCGTGTACTATATTGATCCGGCAACACCAAAAAAATGGCGTCCTTATTTGATCGCGGGTATCAATGACTGGAATAAAGCATTTGAACAGGCGGGATTTAAAAATGCAATTGTCGGTAAAGAATGGCCGGAGCAGGATACGACAATGAGCCTTGAAGATGCGCGGTTTTCTGTCATCCGTTATTTTGCATCCGAAAAGGCAAATGCTTATGGCCCACGTATTTCTGATCCTAGAAGTGGTGAGATCATCGAAGCACACGTCGGCTGGTACCATAATGTGATGAAACTTGTACAACAATGGTTTATGGTGCAAGTAGGGCCATTAAATAAGGCCGCTCAAAAAATGCAGCTGGATGACGAGGTAATGGGCCAGCTAATCCGCTTTGTTTCGTCGCATGAAGTTGGGCATAGCTTAGGTCTCCGTCACAATATGGGAGCAAGTAGTCAAACTCCTGTGGAGAAATTGCGCGACAAGAAATGGGTGGAAAAAAATGGCCATACCGTCTCTATTATGGATTATGCACGTTTTAATTACGTCGCACAGCCCGAAGATGGAGTCGGTTTGTCAGGTATATATCCGCGTGTGGGAATGTATGATAAATGGGCCATTCAATGGGGATATCAGTATCTACCACAATATGCGAATGGCGAGGACGAAGAGATTTACCTCAAAAAGCAAGTGACTGATAGTCTGACCGCTAATCCGAAGTTATGGTTCGGTGGTGAAGGAAACGATGAGGATCCGCGCAGTCAGAAGGAAGATCTTGGTGATGATTCGATGTTGGCAAGTACGTATGGTATCAAAAATCTGAAAAGAGTTGTTTCCCACTTGGTCGAATGGACTGATGAACCGGGAGATGATTATAGCAACCTAAAAGACATGCATAAAGCAGTGCGCGGACAGTTTAATCGCTATCTATATCATGTGTTGAAAAATATCGGAAGCCAAGAGATTACCAATAAGGTACGTGGTCAGAAAGGTGCTGTTTATGCGGCTGTTCCCCGCGAGAAGGTAAAGGCTGCAGTTCAATATGTGAACGATAATGTATTTGCGCCACCATTGTGGTTGTATCCGCAGGATATTCAGGATCTGATTGGAAAAGATGCGAACAAAGAAATTACGGATCAACAGGAACAGATGTTAAATATGTTGTTGAGTCCGGGTTTGCTTTATAATGTTTATATGAAGTCCTTGAACAATGAAAAGGCATACGGACTTGGTGAATATTTGAAGGACATTGGTCAGGGTGTTTGGACTTTGTCAGGAGGAGATTTGCGGATAGATGCATTTAAACGTGGGCAACAACGTTACTTTTTGGAAAAGGTAAATCAAATTGTCAACCCTAAAATCGCGCAAGGATCGGATATCATTACGCAGGCACAGCGTAGCGATGTACAGCTGTATGTTCGGACTTACCTACCTGCTTTGGTTGAACAAATTACACAACTTGCGGCAAAGCAGGCAGCTAGCCTGAATAAACAACATCTGGATTTGATGTTGCTAGAAATTAAACGGATTCAAAATCAAATTAACAAAGATTAAAAATGAAAAATAGTTTAAAGAAAATGTATCTGACATGTCTGATCGGCCTAATGATGATTTCTTGTCAATCAAGTCAAGGACAGGATATTGCGCAAGAACAACGGGATAAGTTATTTAAGGCCTACATGGAAGTGAAAAAAGATATTACGGATGATAACTTTGCCGGTAGTCAGGAGCATGTAGCTCAATTAGAAAAAGAAGTACAAAACTTTCGACTAAAAGGTCTGCAGATCGATGATATGATGCGACTGAAAAAGGTAAGTCAAACCATGAAGACAGATGCTGCTGGATTGAAATCAGCCCAAGATATGGAATCGATGAAAGTCTCATTTTCTGCAGTATCTCAATCCCTTTTTACCATTTTAGAAACGATGAAATGCGTGGATGAGGCTGTTTATTTACAGTATTGCCCGATGGAAAAAGGCTATTGGTTAAGTTATGATAAAGAGATTGAAAATCCTTACGCGGCTTCGATGCGTCATTGCGGGCAATTGGTCAAAAGGATGGCCGACGCAGATTATCCCGAGCCTCCTGCTAGCTGCCATTAAGAATATTTTATGATATGTAAAACATATTCAGGGGGCTTTTCCCTGGATATGTTTTACTTTTACCTCTCCAAGAATATCTTTGTTTTCTAACCTATAATAAGTATTCATATTACAGTTAAATGATGCGATGAAAATGTCATAGTTCCGAATAAAAATTACTTCTTCTTCTTGCTTTCTATTTTAAGTTCAACTGGATTAGAGCTGACCAAATGTTACAGATGTATCGCGATTATGCATTAAAAGTACACTAATATTGGGGAAATCAAAGCGATAATTATCTTATGCGATAGATTGCTCTACTTTTGGCTATTTTGGCGTATAAAATCAATTTTTTAAAACTGGTATGAAAATCAACTTATTAAAACACACACTCATCTTTTATAGCATTTTGGCTCCCTTTATTATTTTTGGATCAATCTATAATCTTCTGGGAATTATCTCTGGTACAAGTACGGTTATTTCTTTTGGAGCATTCGCGCTCTTTGGTTTTGTGCTTCTGCCCGCCTTACTTGTTTCCACCTATCGGCAAAATCGCTGTACAATATCGGATGACCGAATAAGTATTGGAAAAAAAGATTATGTTTTCAATAGTTATGCTGTGTCTATTGTTGAGAAGTATTTGCCGATAAAGGAAAGACCGCTGTTTTCCTTATTTAGAAAACAGTATGCCAATTTAATTATTCGGGAAAAATCAGGCGGACAAATAGTGCTCAATAAAGATTTAGATATCTCCGTGCAGACTATAAAAAAAATGAAGGCGTTTTTATCGGTGTAGATCAATAACTAATGTGCCGTCTTGCTGTTTTATGGAAGCTGATTGAGAAGAAATTCGAAACTATACTGAGGAGTGTAACCAAGTAATTGCATTGCTTTATCACTTCGGTAGACTCTATCTATCGATGTTGGAAAACTCCAGCCTCTCTGTCGGTATATTTCAATGGCATTTGGAATACGCTTAGCGATGATATGGGAAGGGTTAGATTTTAGTTCAATTAAATCCTCAATTTCAAAAGGCGAACCGCTAGAAACATTAAAAATCTGAAACGACGTAAAGTTGGTCTCAACACCTAGTCGAAGAGCCTCAGCTCCATCTCTTTCATCTAATCCCCGATACAAACGATGATTTAGCATAAGGTTATCGGGCTCTGGAAGAAATCGGCCAACGCGATAGACGCTGGTCATTAGCTGTTCTTTTTCGAAAAAGTCTCTACAGAGCTCTTCACAAGCTTGTTTGGTAATATCATAAATATCACGGGGTTGGGCTATAAGTTCCTCTGTAACCCACACCGCTTTTTCCGCATCAACAAGTGCATTGCCATATATGGAGGTTGTAGAGGTAAAAAGAAAACGCTTTATTCCGTTCTTTATACAGGCATTTAACAGATTTAATGTTCCTGTTATATTGGTATCTATAAAACTTTGCCGGCTATAATTCAAATCCATATGTCTACCATGCAGCGCTGCAGTATGGATAATGGCTTCATAACCACTTGTGAATTCAATAACTGCCTCAGTTCGCTGTACATCTAAAAAATGATCAGTGGTATCGCTTTCTAATAAATCAACTCCCGTAACATCGTGTCCAGCAAGACGTAGATTCCGAACTGTTACACTTCCTAATTTTCCCGAAGATCCTGTTACCAATATGCGCATGTATACAAAATAAAGGAAAATTTATGATATCGGCATTTATATACAATTTTTTTTGCGGTATTGGTATGAGGTAGTAAGGCCGCTCAAAGTAGTAAAGATAGTCATAGGGTAATTGTCCACGACAGAGACATTTATAAAAGAAATGATACAAATTGTATAGCAATTGATACGCCCTGTCAATAAATACAAACGCGTATGTAGTATCTTTCATATGGATATTTATAAACTAATTATAAAGCTTTGGTGGCTAGTTATGCCTACGCTGGTGTAAAGGAAAAAACTAGAAACAAGTCTATCCTGACGGTTTCGGATAATCAAAATAAATCAACTATGAAAAGAAGAACATTTATTCAAGCGCTGAATTTTGGCATTAGCTCAGCTATGTTGTATAAAGGTTACGCAAATGAAATTTTATTTTCCTCTGATGCTGAACCAGGAAACAAGGTACTGTCCTATCACAAGATAAAAGATATCAGATTTTCTACCGTAAAGATGAATTATCCGAGGCTTGTGGGGAAAAATGCCCGTCTCGACCTACACGGTTATGGACCTGATGTGGAAATATGTGTTATAAGGACAGATCAGGGAGCAATGGGCTGGGCCTCACTCCGTGGCTCAAGACATGAAGCTGAACAAATTTCGGGAGAATTGATAGGCAAGAAAATGTCAGATCTTTTTTCTCCCAAAGTCGGTACACTGCTGCAGACACATATTCCCTTTGATATGGCTCTTCATGATCTCGCAGGAGTCATTTTAAATAAACCTGTTTATGAAATACTTGGTCGAAAAGATCCGATCATAACAGATTATTATAGTGGTATGATCTATTTTGATGACTTAGAGCCAGCGGATAGGCCATCAGGAATTGACCGTATTCTTGAGGAATGCCAATATGATTATGGAGTGGGTTACAGGCAATTCAAGTTAAAAATTGGAAGGGGGCATAAATGGATGCCTTTTTCCAATGGACTTCAACGGGATATTGAGGTTACAAAAGCAGTGGCAGAGGCATTTCCCGACTGCAGAGTTTTAGTTGATGGAAATAACGGTTTTACATCAGACCAATTTATTCAGTATTTAAAAGGTATCCCAATGGTAAATCTCTTTTGGATAGAAGAACCTTTTCATGAAACGGTGATGGATTATCAAAAGCTTAGAGACTTTTTAAAATCGGAAGGCATAAATACTTTGCTGGCGGATGGCGAAGCAGATCCTGATCAGAACTTGCTGAGAACCTTATTTGAAAAGAAACTGCTGGATGTTCACCTTACGGATATTGAAGGCCTAGGATTTACGAATTGGAGAAAATTGATGCCAAAGTTAATACAACTCGGAGCGCAAGCATCTCCACATGCCTGGGGATCGCTTCTCAAGAGCTTCTATACAGCGCATTTAGCCGGAGGGCTCGGGAATACCGTAACCATTGAAGGAGTTACAAGTACATCTGATGATGTGGATTTGTCGGGATATCATGTCAAAGATGGGAAACTTATTCCTTCCTCCTCTGCAGGGTTCGGTATGCCATTGCTAAAAAAGATTTGAAAGATAAAACTATTGAAATATTATTCAAACTTTTCAACGTTCTGCAACGTTTATTGAGGAACAAACAAAAAGATTTCTTAACCTTAAAAAGATCGCTAACCTGTGAACGAAATGTACTAAAGCGTAGTCACAGTTGTAAAACTTTTTTAAGGCCAGTGAATACATTTTTGTAATTCTTTTAATGTTGATCAAATTTTATTTCGAATGTCTAATCATGCTCCACAAAAGGTAAATGACCATCTTGCGAATGAACGAACTTTCCTAGCTTGGATCCGGACAAGTCTAGGGATTATGGGCTTCGGTTTTGTGGTTGTTAAATTTTCACTATTTATTCGTCAGATTGAACTTATCTTAAAAAAAGATGTAGTTGCAGGTTCACAGCACGAGCATTCTGGTGCTGTTGGGGTTTCCATTGTGGTCATTGGTGCTTTGACGGTTATTATCGCTTTCTTTAAATATCGTAAAACGAACAAACAAATCGAAGAAGAGAACTTCGCTCAAACTTCAAATAGCATCACCATTGTGGCCGTATTAATTTTTGTCATAGGTATTATTCTGAGTTGGTATCTTATCGATGGTCTTTAAGGAATAAAATAGCTAATCTATCAAAGGAACCCAGACTAATTTAAAATGGAATCTTTTATCTTATCTATACAAGTTATACTTGCCTTTTAACCATAAACTTGCCCTGACCAAAAGTATTAATACCGGCACCTCAACCAGTGGCCCGATGACGCCAACAAAAGCTTGTGGAGAATGTATGCCGAACAGGGCAATTGAAACCGCTATTGCGAGTTCAAAATTGTTTACTGTGGCCGTGAAAGCTATCGCTACATTTTTGTTATAGGGAACTTTTAACGATTTGTTCATGAGGAAGCTCACAAAGAACATGATCACAAAGTAGACAACCAATGGAATAGCAATTTTTAGTACATCCAATGGTAATTTCATTATTTTGTCTCCTTTTAAGCTGAACATCAAAATAATCGTAAATAGCAGGGCATATAAAGTAAGCGGTGAGATTGCGGGTACAAACTTTCTGTTATACCACTCCAGCCCCTTGGTGTGTACAAGCAATTTTCTGCTTAAATATCCTGCTAGAAAAGGAATTCCTAGATATATCAAGACACTTTCCGTAACGTCTCCAATAGACACCTGTACATTGAAATTTGCTAAGCCTAATTTGTTTGGAAGGATGTTAATAAACAGCCAGACTAAGAAACTATAGGTGAATACCTGAAAAATTGAATTTAATGCAATCAATAACGCTGCATATTCGCGATTGCCCTTGGCGAGATCATTCCAAACAATCACCATTGCTATGCACCGAGCTAGTCCGATCAGAATTAGGCCTACCATATAATCCGGCTCATGTCTTAAAAAGACGATAGCTAAAATAAACATCAGGATAGGCCCGACGATCCAGTTTAAAAACAGAGAAATCGTGATGATCTTTTTATCTTTAAAAGCAACTGGTAGTAGTGAATAGTCTACCTTCGCCAAAGGGGGATACATCATTAAGATTAAGCCTATCGCCAGGGGAATGTTGGTTGTCCCGACGCTCAAGCTGTCTGTCAATGAGGATATATGCGGAAACACTACCCCTAATGCGATTCCTGCGGCCATAGCCAAAAAGATCCAAAGCGTAAGATAGCTGTCTAAAAATTTTAATTTCGATTTCATTCGCTATTTTTTAATCATTGAAAAGATGTAAAGCATCTCTAGGGCAATCTCTTCACTGCGCTGCTTATATGTTTCATCTTGCCGTGCTGTACCATCTGATAACTTTGGGTCCTCGTAAGTGATTGGTATTCTGATTGCAGCACCGGACACGAACGGGCAGCCCTGAGCAGCATTGCTGCATGTCATTATTGCTGCGAAATTTGAAGCTGGATTAAAAGTTGAATCATAATGCTTTGAAAATCCTATGATAGGTGGTGAATTCTGATCATATTTGATTGCGTATATTGGATTTTGCGAATCAGCTATCTTAATAATAGAAAACCCTTGTGCCGTTAATGTCTCCACAACTTTTGGAAATAACGCTGTTTCTTCGGATCCCCCCGAATAGCAGCAGACCTTTGGAACATCATAATATGCAGCGGCTACCTGTGCCCAAATTTGGGATAAATGACTCCGGCGCGAATTGTGTGTACATATAAAATTGAGCGCTATAGGGGTGCTCCTCTCCACTTGTGCTTGAATATAGTCTACAAGTGGTTTTAATACCTCGGCTCTGCTTTCGGAGATTTTAGCAGTTGATAAAATCTCCGAAATTGTATTTTCCAGTTTTGTGTACATAATCTGATAATTTAGCAGCATCCCGAATTCGGAGTGCAACAAGAGGATTGGATTGTGCCTAATTTAATCGTTGGTTTCTCAGCGGGAATACCGCAAGCATCAGTAGCCAAACAAGCCGTTTTTTTATTCTTCAGTACAAAAGTTTTTCCGTTAAAATCGAGATCATATTTACCGATCGTTTCAGATTGATATTCAACTTCGATTTCCGAATCCGCTATTCCCAACTTACTCTCTGATAGCTTGATGATATTTAATAATTTTTGAGGTTTCAGCCTATGTTCGTAATCATCGGCATTCCAGAGTTGGAAATTCACTACTGTTTCTTTTCTGATTGTACCACCACAGTCGATAAAATTCTTGAATACCTGTCCAATTTCAGTTACATGAAAGTGTTCGGGAACGAAGGTTCCGTCTTCCAATTGAAATTCAACGTTTTCTAAGGATGTTAGAAGTTCTTTGATTGCTGATAATTTCATAAGATGTTTTTTTAGATTCTGTTTTTAATATTGTTATATCGCTATATTACGATTATATAATATAAAAAAATGTGCTAGCAACATTTTTTGACTTTCGTTTCTTGATTAAAAAACTTTTCCAGTTCAGTCTTTATACTATCCCATATCCTATCGTCGATACAATAGCAGACAGATTTTCCTTCGATAGTTCCCTGTATGATGCCGATATTTTTCAGTTCCTTCAAATGCTGTGAGATGGTTGCCTGAGCGAGGCCTAGCTCTTCAACCAGATCATTGCAAATACAGGCTTTTTGATTGATGATATACTGGAGAATCGCTACGCGGGCGGGGTGTCCCAAAACTTTAAACAAAATGGCAAGCCGATTTTGCTCTTCTGTAAATATTTCTGTTTTAGTAAGTCCCATGTTTATGATTTTAATATCGCAATATTACGATATATATTTTTTGTTTCAAAATTTAATATATAAAAAGCCAGCGCTCGCCTTTATTGTCTTCTCCCTCATCTGTATCAATTTTAGGGTTTAGACCTAGTTACCGCTGGAATGGTTAACTAATTAGATTCAAATTTGTCTTTTATCGGTTATTACAATATTGACAACATATAGTATTGCTGTGCAGCACTGCGCTAGTGTGTTGATAGCAAATTTGTGAGTAGTGAGGCAACAGAAAAAGTATATTGCAAATGGAGGGTTATACTTTATTTCCAGTGATCGCACTGAATTTGTTACCCAGTTTGTCTTTATAAAAATCACCTTCCTTCTTAAAGCTTTTTGCATCTACTCCCTCAAGCCGCTGTTTTTGATAAAACACATTTTTTATGTCTTTTCCAAAATCATGGCCTATAGTTATAAAAGTTTTTAGATCTGCACCTGGGATTATTTCCTGATTATAGTACACATGACTCCTGTCTTTTGAATAGGAGTTACTCCCATAGCTATCGTTTTTCTCATCTATCGGAAATAACGCAAAGGAGGGGGCGTCAACATGCTCATATTTGAATTTTTTCCCTCTGAATAATATGGTTTTATTGTCAACATTAATATGGTCCTGATCGAGTACACGAATTGTCTGGATGGTATTAAATGGCATCGTTACCACATCTGATCCCTGCTGAAATGGCGGGTAGTAAATTGTATTGTCAATTCTCATGTAATAATTGTTTATTGCTTCAACTTTTCCGAGGTTAGCAATAACTGCCTTAAAAGCACCGATATTTGGCGAAACATAGACCGAATCTTTATCCTTTAGAAAATAGTCATTGACGAACGAAAAGGTTTTACGGTCAGCCCTTATCATGTCATTACTGTAGAAGTAATGGTCTTTATCACGTGCCCAGTTTATATGATCCTTTACAAGTTCATATGTTTTTGGATCTGCTCCCTCAATAATCTGAAAACCTAGGGCCTGATCGATGTAATAGACGTGAAGACGATCTTTGGGGATCTGATTGTCGACATAGAAGGAATTCTTATCTACTAGTTTTTGAGTCATGCCACGAAAGTAAACAGCGTTTTTGTCCTTGGCTATATCTTCTGACAAAACTTCAAATGATCGTGCATCAGCCTGTATTTGCGAAATGCCCAAGCTAAACCAATTTCCATTCTGACAATAAGCGATCTGTCCTTTCGAATCGATAAAATAGGAGCCTGATTTTTGTTTATCAATCGGTTTGCCAATATTTCGGCAAGAGATACAGAAACAAAGTAGAACATAAACTAAAAAAAAAGTGTATTTTTTCATTTTTCTTGTAATCTCTGACATATTTTTTACTGCATTATCGTTACTTTTCCACCCACTTATTGAGGGAGTTGCATAAAACTTGCGCCAACGACTTTTAGTGTGTTTTCAATGCGTTTCCATACTCTAAAATACCTGAATTTCCCTTCCAGTGGCGTCCCCATTACCTTGCCTTTTGCCGTCATTGTAATAACTGAAATCGCGGTATCTCCAATTATTTTGATCTCGTCAATTTCTGTTGACGCATTTTCAATAATCATTGCTTTTGATCTGTGTGCATTCAGATCCATTTCTTTCGTTAGCATTTGACCATCCGGCGCTACAGCAACGAGATGGTCATACAGGAGGACGTCAAGAGCATCCACATTACTGGCTAGCTGAGCTAGGAAAAGCTGATTCTCTGCTTCTGTAATTTCATCTTTAGTAATTTTGTCCATATCCTGATCTGAGTATTAATGTTCTGTTTTTATGATTATTACTTTAAAAATAATAAATCATTATTGTTCAGTTGCTATTTTAAAAATTCTTTTTGGATATCTCTTAGTTATTCGAACGGCAGCTGTTTGATTATTCCCTGAAAAATTAGAATAATTTACCATCACTTTTCTTAGTTCCTATCTCTTTGATCTGAATCGCACTGTAGTCCAACTATTTTTAGCGTCTATACGCTGTTAATACTATATAAAGAACATAGCTAAAGTTTGAATAGCAGACGATGTACTAGAACTGCATGTACAGGTTCCAATAGAATGTTCTCTGGGGATATAAATTGTAGTTGTTCAGCTACAAAGGTGTAGCGTTATGGCACTATTTCTGTCTTCGAAATTTTAAAATAATACCGGAATTTTATTTAATGGATAACCGAAAATATTTTAATCAATGCTTTTCTAATGGGGAGGGGATAAGGGTGTAATTGAATGTTTTATATTTTGAGTTATGAATTTATTACATATTGTAGTCGATTTGTTGTCGTTTTGGTATGTTTTTGTGGTCAAATTGAAGCCTTTTAACCCTTGATTAAGTTTTGGATTTTTGGCTTATTTGTTAGAGAAAGATTTCAGCCATAAATCGACTGCCAATGAAAGGTGCCTGCCGAAAAATAATACTATATACATCTCCACTTGTCGTTGTACGTCATTTATCGGTCTTTTACATTGATCAGAAGCTTTTTATGCGAATCTAATTAGAAATCAAGAAACATTATAATGAAAGGTCTTAACATGGTAAAGGGTTTATTTTTTAATCAAAAAAATTCTAGAAATATTACAGGGTCAGAATACATTCCGGTATACGCCATAAAGATGAAAAAAAAACTCTTTTATTCGTTGGACAGAACATATTTAGGGAAAGGGTATGTTACCCCTTTATTGAGTGCGACCTATCAATGGAGAACTAAAGGCATCTTGGGGAACTCAACAGAAAATATTCAAGTAAGTCAAAATGGACAGGGAACTGAAATTGTTGAAGTATTAAACACCATTGAAAGGGATCTCAAACATCGGCAATATCACAGTATTTTTTGGGGAAGTATGAGTGTCATTCTGTTTCTTATGATTCTTACGCTGAGTTTCTTCTTCAGAATAAAATATAAAGCACAGGCAGATGAATGTCTAAAACTAAGGGAGCAGAATGAAGATTTAGAAAGTCGTCTAAATGGTGAACTCAACTATCAGAAGGATGACCAGATGAAACTGCTTTCTCAGATACAAATACTGCAATCTCAGAATGAACAGATGCAAAAAGCCGCTTTATTTGACGCATTACAGATTGAACGCAAAAATAAACTACTTGATCACCTGAAGATTGTACTTGTGGAAGCAGATGGGCATGAAAATGCCGGTCTATTTGAACGGATGATAAAAGATGAATTGCGATTTGATGAGGTGACCGGCCAACCGATCCGCGAATTTCAAACCATCAATCCGGATTTTTTCCTGAAACTAAGACTGCTGTCTGAAAATAAGATCACAGCCCTCGAATTAAAGCATTGTGCATATATGTATTTGCAACATAGTACATTGGATATTGCGACTGCATTTCATATTGAACCTAAAAGTGTACGTGTGACAAAATATCGAATAAAACAAAAATTGAAATTAGACAAAGAGATCGATCTCGAGGCTTATTTACAAAGTCTGGTTTAGGTTTAAGGGACGCTGATAGACTGCATTTTAAAAGTCACATTTTTATCTGATTTCTGCGGAAACAATAGCTTGTTTTGGTAAGTGAATTTGTTTAATCTTATTGTTTTATATTTTTCTTTTCAGATTTATCTATTTGTTTTTTAGTGTTTTAATTGTATTTGTGACGGTAGTTGTGTTTGTGTGTGTCGTTTTTATTGGTTTTAATTAATTGATTACTAGTTTCTTATGTTTTGTGTAGTCAAATTGTAGTCGTTTTTATGGTCAAAATGTAATCGTTGTTTTTAAATAAATATCTTTTTTGGTTTATAAGTTTGCGTAAATATTATTGATACTATCGTTTAGATCATATTTTGATTTATTTCAATTAAGTGTCGGTGTGATTAAACCAAATTTTAAAAAATGAAAAAAGAAAAGAAAACCTACGAAGCACCTGCTGTGCATGTGCAAACAATTGAACTGGAACAAGGGATTGCAGCCGGTTCGGGTGGTACTGGAACTCCAAATCCAGGTGTTGGCGATTGGGGAAATGGTTCTGGAGGCGAAGGTAACGGAGATTTGTAAACTAACATCTATTTATTTAAACTAACAATTTTATGAAAATATCACGTTTAAAGCGTTTAAGTTGGACTGTTACTTCTATTGCCCTGTTGTTGGGAAGTACAGTCACATTCTCTGGATGTTCTAAGGAGGATGGTCATGTTGATCAGACTGAAGAAGGAACAAAACTGGATGGGACAAAACTGGTACTCAAAGTATCAGGTATAGATGAGACCCAACAAATAGCCTCTGTCAAAGGCAAAGCCAGTACCAATTCGACCAATTTAAACAGTCCAAAATTGATGGAGTTTCCAGAATTTGATGCATTGATTGAAGTTGATAACAATGTTCCATTTAAGGCCGCCCAATTTACGGCTAAAGCTGGCACAATTTCAGCAACTGGAACACGTGCCGCTGCAATGGATAACGGTATTACTTATCGTTTATTCTTGTTTTCACAGGATGGTAGCCAATTGATATCTTCTACACAATTTACAGCAGGCAGCCAAGGAGCAATTGATGTGACGCAAGGCCAGACTTACAAGTGGGTTGCATTATCTTACAATAATGGCGAAGATATTCCTACGATTAATACAGGCAATACGTTGATAGCACTTCCAGCTGGAAAAGATGTGCTGTATGCTAGCGGTGAAGTTGCTGTCCCAACGGGTGGAGCCAATGTAAACGTACCGATCAACATTCTATTTAAGCATAAATTTGCACGCTTGGCAGTAGAACTCAATTCGATGGGAATGTTTGCTAACATGACGGGAGCCAAGGTAGAAATCGCAGGAATAAAAACCGCAACAATTGATGTCGGTAATGGCACGCTTTCTAACCTTGTTTCAGCAGATCAAGAAATTGCTTTTTCAAGTTTTACAGATATCGACCCTGCTTATCAGGATGCAAAAATTGCTTATGCATATACCGCAGATCCAGCAGCTGTATCTGGTGGAATAAAAGTAAATGTTTCAAATTTAGCATTGAAAATAGATGACAACTCAACACGTCAATTTTCGGCAGCCCCTGCAAACTTTACTTTCAATATTACACCAGTATTGGGAAATAGCCATCGTCTATTGGTCAATCTGTTAGAATCACCTCTGACTGTGGAAGGAGTCAAATGGGCACGGCAAAATATCTACTATCAAGCTGGGCATAATCCATATCGTTTTCACCATACCTATGCACATTCAAACGCTAGAAATACCTACTTTTCATTTAAAGGGCTGGTTCCTGATCGATTTGGAGTCAATAGCGATCCTTGTAATGAAGTTTACCCGAAAGGCGTATGGCGTCAGGCTAGTGAAAATGATTTTCGGAAGCTGACCGGATTTTTAGGAATCGGTGGTAAGAATCCTACCTATGGTACAAGTAATGGAAGAGGTTATTTTGAATACGATGCTAGTGGAACAGCTGCACCGTACCCAAATAACAAGCTTCACTTCAATTTCAATGGAGGCAGTACCTCCTTCGCTGTAGTGAACGGTCTTGTTCAGCTCAACCTGGGCAATTTCGGAACACGTGCTGAAATCTGGACAGGTTCTTCGGGAATTAAAATTGGTGGTCTGCTTGGCTTGGGAGCATGGTATTACCATGGTGAAAAAGGATTGTTTGGGAGTAATAGCGCCGATCTGACAGCAAATCTTCTCAATATATCTGTCATTGGTATTGATTTGATCGAGACACAGATGAAAAATGTCCGTTGTGTAAGAAATTAACATCGCGTTCTTATGATGATTAATTGGCTATTTAATTTGAATTTTGGACTTCTTTTAAATAGCGGTAAAAAGCGACCTGTTTTTACAGGTTGCTTTTTATGCACACAGCTACGTTAATTAAAAACTGGATTACCACAATTCTTTGCCCTTGAGATTGAGGAACATCTTGAAAGTTTCAACCTTGAACTTACTTAACGAAATTTGAAGTTTCTTAATTAACCAATGATAAAAAACCATTGTAATGAATGAAAATAATAAAACTAGATCCCGTTTTACTAAAGAAGTGAAAACTGATGTAGTCAATGCGATCGTTCATGGTGAGTTGTGGCTTGAAGAAGCCATGACAAAATATAATATACAGGATAGGAGAACAGTCATTACCTGGTTAAGAAAATACTTGCGTAACAAATAACCAATAGCTATAATGATAATAGCAAGCTGATACCCATGTAGGCGAAAGTAAAGTTCCGCTTATCTCTTTGGTTTAGGGAGCTCTTTAATCCATATATTCTTAAAGTCTACGGGCTGGCCTTCACTCTGCAACGCGATAAATCCACTGCTCAGTAATTTACCATCGATTTTAATTTGTGGATCATACCCATTCGCTGTGCCGCCCCCAATCTGAGGCTTCGAATATTCCAGTACTGTATCTCCATTAATGATATGTTTGATTAATGAATCGCCTAGTACGATCAGCTCTCCTTTAACCCATTGATCGCCATCATAGGTTTTCGAAGTAGAATTTAAACAATGGGAAGATGCTATTTTTCCTTGGTAAACTACATTGGTCCCAGGAGAACACATATTACCGGTAGGGCGTGGCTGACCATCGCTCAATCCACCTAAAAGCTGCATTTCGACAGAAATAGGCCAATCCTGCTCTTTTAGCATGGTCCTTGGATCTTGCGAATGAAACATAACGCCGCTATTACGGAGCGTATAAGAAGGTGCTCCTTTGTGGAGTTCACCGACAAATCGATATTCAAACTTTAAATGATAATAAGAGAAGGGTGTTTTATAATATAAATGACCAAATTGATCATTAAAATCATCATACTGATCATACCTGACTTTAATAATTCCATCTTCCACTCTAAACGTATTTCCATAGTTTACACCAAAGTCATGATGATGAATTTTAACAAACCAGTCGTTGATATCCCTTCCGTCAAACAATGATTTCCAGCCGTTATTGTCTCCTTGACCTTTTATTCCCGCACATCCTGTAAAAATAAAACTAGTCGCTAAAATTGAATAGATGATTTTTCGCATTGAGTTGATACCCTGAAAGTTAATATTAAATGACTTTTCAACTTTAACGAGTACGTCGCCAATGTCCTCTGGATCTATATTTTGAAGTTCACAGTCTGTCATTACGTTTATGGAATTAATTAGTTATCTTCTTACTAAGATACTAAAAATGTTCATTCACTTTGGAATAATCCGTTATGCCAAGCTTATTTCCGAAAGGATCATTAAATTCAACCGCTAAACCCGTCATGATTTCAAATGGTTCGCTTAAAAATACGATACCCTTGTTCTTTAAATGTTCATATGCTGTCTTAATATCCGCGACCTTAAACCATATAGCTGGTTTCGCATGTTGTCCTGTACTAAGAATGATAGCCGGTTCATTGTCACCTATCTTGAATGCGGTCATTCCCTTATCCGAAAAGTCGAATTTGGTTTCGAGGCCAAGTTGGTTCCCATAAAATTCTTTGGCCCTCTCTAGGTCTTCTGCAGGCAAAAAGAAATTGTCGTAATCTAATAGTAAGTTCATAGCTGTTAGGATTTAATTTGTGATAAGTCAATACCAAATGCTGTCAATTGGGATTCCCCAAGTTCAGTGATGTAGAGGTTTTTATCGCTGGGGTCTGCTTTCGCCAGCCAGCCTTTTTTTACCAAAGCCTCCAATAGGAGTTGGCCGAGTTTTCCGCCGATATGTTCGTAACATAATTTTGCAGGCTTCATTTTATCGTTATTTTTCATGTTCATCTTTTATGCTTAGCTTAATTTTTGATTTATAGTTTCTTAGCTGTAAAATTATAGAAATGAAAGTGAATGCCAAATGATCAAAATCATCCATTCTAAGGACTATTTGACGCAACCTGGCGAGTAGCTGTTTTAGATAAAAAAACAAAATCTATCAAAAAATGGTATCTAAAACAGAGGATTTATAATTTATGAAAAAAGAACAGGGTAAAGAGCCCAGGGTAAGAAGCTTGTTTGGACGGTTTAAAAGTCAATTAGCGGACCCTGATTATACAAGCGTTGATTTTTTAGTTTTATTAGTTGATGTCATCCGTCCAAAACGTATCAATTTACTTTATCAGGTCGATATTCAATTTTTACTGGACTATCTCCACGCCGCACCCGCGGACCTGGAAGACTTTCAGCTTTATCTCAAAAGAATCCTGGTTGGTAAAGATTTTGATCAGTTGATTTCTGATACCGGTATTATTAGTTATGCAGACTTTTTTTATGAGCTTAAAAAAAGAATCACCGAGCGGTACTTGCCTTTTCAGCCACCCAAGTCTACTTTGCAGTATCTGTTAAATCAGGTTTTTTACAAACCTAGTGATGCTGACTGGATTGCTGCGGTCCCGCAGGATCAATTCGATGAACTGTTTCACATATGTAAATTTGAAACGATTTATGATGATGAAACTGGTTTTGGAATGATCGAAATATTGTATGGGTTGGAACTGTTGGTTCAACGCATTACAGGTCGTGCAATGGAAACAGATGTAAACAAGATGGTGCCCGAGTTTCAAAATTTTGATAGTCCATTTATTGCTATTATGCGAGAGTTTACCGAATTGAATGATCGTATTTTACAGTCGGATAATAAGTTTATTTCTTCGGATGACCTGTCTTATAAACAGATTTGGGTACTTCATAAACAATGCGAATCGTATATTGAAACGGCCTTTGACAATTCACATCGTTTTGGAATTTCCATAAAAGTCAATCAATCCCTTTTGCGCATGCGGCAGCAGCTCGAAAGGATCAGGGAAATCTTGCCCTTTTTAGTGATCGACGATCCAGATGAAAAGGAACAAAAGACGATCGCACTGGCAAAGACGCTTATTGGTTACAATTCACGGAAAAGCAATATTCGCAAATTGGCAGGACAGAGTACACAGCTTTTGGCCTATGAGATTACACATCATACTGCACAGACTGGGGAGCATTATATTACCTCAAGCAGACAGGAGTATTGGAAAATGTTCCGTTCAGCCTGTGGCGGAGGTCTCATTGTAGGAGTAATGTGTATCATTAAATTATTGTTGGGTAAGATACATACCAGTGAATTTGGTCATGCATTTTTATATAGTCTGAATTATGCCATTGGCTTTACATTAATTTATCTATTTGGTGCAACTTTGGCAACCAAACAGCCTGCCATGACAGCATCTGCATTGGTCAACGCGATTGAGCAGGGGGCTTCAGAGCAGGGGAGTAATAAACATCGTTATTGGATATTTGCTGAATTGTTTGCACGGTTATTTCGTTCACAGTTCATTGCTTTTGTTGGTAACGTTGCGATGGCCTTTCCGATGAGCCTTTTTCTTGTTTGGGCTATTCAACAGTTGTTTCAGGTCAATATTGCGAGTGCCAAGTGGCTGCATTTGGTGAATGACCTCAATCCAATAAAGACACCTGTGGTCTTGCATGCTTCCATTGCCGGTGTTTTTTTATTTCTTTCCGGAATTATTGCTGGCAGTATTTCAAATCGGGACAAGCATAACTCCGTATATTATCGCATTCAGGAGCATCCCATGTTGAAAAAGATATTTGGACAGGCAAAAACAAACAAAATAGCTTCATTTTATGAAAAAAAATGGGCGGGTATTGTATCCAATGTGTGGTTTGGAATCTTTATGGGCACAACAGCCTCCATCGGACTTTTTTTAGGTTTAAATCTGGATATAAGGCATATTACCTTTGCAAGCGGAAATTTGGCATTGGGTCTGTTTGGACATGGGATGGAGCTGTCTACTGACATATGGGTATGGGGTATTTTAGGGATAGGAATTATAGGATTCTTTAATTTTATGGTCAGCTTCTCCTTATCCTTGATGTTAGCATTTCGCTCGCGAAACCTATCGTCCAAAGAATTGGTTAAAATGGGAAAGGCAGTTTGGATCTATTTCAAGATAAATCCAAAATTGTTTTTCTTCCCACCTCGAAAAAATTAAGGGATTCAATGCCATGCCTAACTACTACTGCTCCTAGCTATCTCTGTTTGACGACTTGCAGGTGTGCGCCTGGAGTATCCGGATAGCAGATAATTTAGGTCCCTAAACATTGATATCACCAGAAAGATTGGGTTTATCTTCATTGTCCTTTTCTTTCTGTTCGGTTTGCGCTTGCTCTCTGTTATGAGTTCGATCGTCTTTGATACCGGATAAATTAGTGTTTGGATCATCATCTTTTTTGGAAGTATCCTCTTGCTTAGCACCGGATAAGTCTGGACTCGGTTCTCGCGGATCCGGATTTGGGATAGCTGCCATGAGAAATATAAGTATGCCTAGATACCTGTTATTTTTGTTTTTCGATCTGTCCATTTGATTGATTTTTTATTAGAGAACATCTTTTGTGCGTGTATCGTTGAGAGAAATTAGATCTTATTTATTTTCCTGCGACAATTTCAACCAGACTTTCAAGCATGGTAAGCTTAAGCTGTTGGCCGAGATAGCTCATGCGCTCATCATCAATATGTATTTCCTTGCCTTCCCATTCTATTGCTAATGCACTGGCTCGGATGGGGCTTATTTTAAATTCTATATCCGTTCCATTCAATAGTCCATCGATATAGTCTATGAGTTCCTGGCGCTGATCGGCAGTCACGATGATGATATCAAATTGTCCATCTCCGGGATCAGCATTGGCAGCGAGCACTAGCCGCGGCCCCATGCTGGGGATATTCATGACCTCAACGAGAATGCATTCTTTTTCAAAACTGCCTCCAGCTACAGTAAGTTTTAGTTTCTTAGCTGGAAATGCTGCTGCCAATTTGCGGAGCTGCCTTAATGCAGTTTTGATTTCATCTTCCACGCTAAGGTGCTCCGTATTTTTTTTATCCATTTTCTTCATCAGCAATGGAAATACACCAAAACCGATTGATTCAATAAAATACAAGGGTTTCCCTTCTATTCCTGTGACCATTCCTACATCGAATTTTTTAAGTAGGCAATTTCTCCAAAGGCCAATTGCTTTTTCACAGTCTAGGGGAATACCGAGAGAAATAGCAATATTGTTTGCCGTGCCTTGGGGCAAAATGGCGATTGGCCTTTTAAATCTTAACTTTTTTTCCAAAAGGGCCATCACAGTCATTCTTATGGTACCGTCACCACCTGCTAGGGCAATAATATCGGTCTGTGGATCGATCTTTTTGACCGCATCCTTTTTTGTTACTACCTTGCATTGGTGGCCGAGATCTTCAATCAATTGACATAGTTCGTCCTTATCTCCATTAGTGTCATCCCCAGCGGCCGGGTTATGTACTAACCGTATGTTTTTGCCATGTTCTTTCATAACATCTGAACAAAGGATGCTCGAGATTGGTTTTCATAGAAAAGGTACAGTTATGAATATACTTATTACCAATGACGATGGCATCTATTCACCGGGGATTGCGGCACTAGCGAAGACAGCGAAAGAGTTTGGAACAGTTAAGATTGTTGCCCCCGATGTTGAGCAGTCGTCTATGGGGCATGCCATTACTCATTCCCGGCCCCTAAGCTACCGACGTGCACCGATTACTTTTGATGATATTGAAGCTTTTAGGGTAAATGGCACACCCGCAGATTGTGTAGCCTTGGGCTTATATATGTTTCCAAATACGCAGGTTGTGCTTTCGGGTATTAACATGGGACCAAATCTGGGTAATTCCATGTGGCACTCTGGAACATTAGCTGCTGCAAAACAGGCGACATTGCTCGGCATTACGGGTATCGCATTGAGCACACCCGTCGGGAAGACGGAACCGGATTTTGAAGGGCTTTCTCGCTGGACAGGGGATGTGCTCAAGCTATTGTTGAACGATAAAGGTCCTGCCCTTTACAATGTGAATTTTCCGCCCAAACCTCGAGCTCTTTCATGGACAAGACAATCTGTACGTTTATATGACGGTAGTGTGGTGCCCGGAGAGGATCCCATGGGAAGAAAAAACTATTGGATTACCGTCGTGCCATTAGAACCTGCTGAAAAAGGCACGGACCGTTGGGCAGTAGAAAACGGGCTAGTGTCTATTACGCCTTTACGTTTGGATCTCACTGCGCATGATGAACTTGCTGCTAGACTTGCGAGCGAACATAAATAATGAAAATAGGAGCAGACAAAAAGAAAAGATTTTTTTATAGAGAGACAAGCACAGGTCAGCATTGCATGGATTGCTGCAATACCTGCTAACTAGTCGAAAACAATATAAAGACATAAAATGACAACAACTGAAAATTTAACACAAAAGAAACGATTTCGTCCAGCCGATAAAGCTGGGTTTGGTGGCGTGGCGTTAGGAAATGGGTTTCAGCACAACGCAGATCTTGAATGCTTACAGGCCGTTGAAGCGGCATGGAATGCAGGGATACGACTGTTTGATACTTCACCTTGGTATGGCTTGGGTATCAGTGAACGTAGAATGGGCTTATTTTTAAAAGATCAATCTAGAGATAGTTTTACGCTATCAACAAAAGTAGGACGATTAATGCTGCCCCATGAAGATTTTAAGATGGAACAATCTTTATGGAAAGGTAAGCTAAATTTCGCCTATAAGTATGATTATAGTGCAGCAGGGGTAAGACGAAGTATAGAAGAGAGCCTGCAGCGCTTGGGATTATCGTCCATTGATGTGGTGTATATTCACGATCTTTCACCCGACAATGGAGATATGAAAGATAGCTATGCATATTATTTTGAGCAAGCTGTAAATGGAGCGATGCCCGAATTGACCAGGATGAGGGAAGAAGGGATTATTAAGGGCTGGGGGCTAGGTGTCAATACCGTAGAGCCTATCTTACATACATTGGAAGTTGCAGACCCGGATATTTTTCTCTCCGCCTGCCAGTATTCATTGATCAAACATGACGAGGATCTGAACCGAGTTTTTCCAAAAGTTGCTGAAAGAGGGATTTCTATCGTCGTTGGAGCGCCGTTATGTGCGGGTTTTTTATCGGGTAAAGATCGCTATCTTTATGACGGGACATTTCCGGCCGGTGTTAAAGAAAAGCTGAATGCTTTGCAGCGGGTAGCAAAAAATCACGCAGTGGAACTCCGTACAGCAGCTTTGCAGTTTGCTGCTACCCCCGACGAAGTGTCTGGTGTTATACCAGGAGCACATACCGCTGACCAGGCCGTACAAAATGCACATGCCTTCAATGCCAAGGTACCCTCCGACTTCTGGAAAGAGTTAAAGCACGAAAAACTTATTGAAGAACATGCACCGGTACCCAATAAATAACATCGTT
Source organism: Sphingobacterium sp. (assembly GCA_031286695.1). Lineage (GTDB taxonomy): Bacteria > Bacteroidota > Bacteroidia > Sphingobacteriales > Sphingobacteriaceae > Sphingobacterium. The sequence goes on from JAITTY010000006.1 coordinate 370,955, forward strand.
GATAGTGGCTAGGGTGCGGTTAACGCACCCATTTTTGTTTAAAACAACATTTAAGCGAGAAATAATTCTATAAAAATGCTAATATGTGCCGTTTTATAGCAGGGGTGCGGTAGAATCTATAGGGATCATTAGATTAAATGTAATTTTATTGTCCTTCAAATTTATCGTTATTTTTCCTTTATGAATTTTTGCTATTTCGTTCGCAATAAATAATCCTAATCCAAGCCCCTTGCTGTTGGCTCCTTTTATAAAGGGCTTAAATAGATCTGTAAGATCTGAAGATTGTGGATAGGAGACCTCATTCGTAATACTAAAAATGAAATTTTCTTTTCGAATAAATGCGTTGATTTCTATATTTTGATGTGGATTGCCGTGTTTTATTGCATTACCAATTAAATTGGCAAATGCTCGTCCCATTTTATGATGATCACAAGGTACATCAATGGGAAGATTAATGTTAGCGATTAATGTTCTATTATGCAGTAGTTCAAATTCTGACTGGATTTGTCTAATCAATGAATCCATGCGTTGGTTATCACGAACTCTTATAAATCCATCGTCAAGACGGATACTACTGAAATCTAATACATCATCTATTATTCCCTTCATTCGAAAAGATGCTTCCTCTATTTTCTTTAATAAGCTTTTTTGGTTTTCATCTTTTATATTTCCCTGAAGATATTGTGATATCACTTTTACGATGCTGACTGGATTGTTCAAGTCGTGAGCTAAGGATGATAAAACGAGTTCTCTATTTTTCGAATAATTAAGTTCTTGTTCTAATTTTCTTCTTGTATTTCTGTACTCAATGACTGTTTTAAAATCTATTGCAATTAAATCGCTACAAACTGGGAGCAGTATTTCCAGTTTACTTTGGTCAAAGTTCACCGGTTCCGCATTCATCAAACTCAGGTGTCCTACAATAGCATCTTTTTTATTGATTATCGGATAAGAAATATAACTTTTTAAACCGAATTTCTGAAGAATATCAGTCCATTGACTGACTGAACAAAGATCGCTATCGCCAATATAAATAGGCGAAAGGCCCTTCCGGATTGCCTGATATATTGTAACGTATGTTTCACTGTTTTTAGCGACTATCTTTTGATACTGATAATCATAAACGCACCAGTTTCCCCAGGTCTGCCCATCCTTCTTACGTATTAGGCCGTATCTCATTTTTGTGTGACCACACAAAGCTTCTAAAATTCTTTTACAGGAATTGAAGTCACTTTCCTTAATATGTCTGTCGTACTGTTGATTTGGCCGATGTGGAAATGTCATTTTTTAGCACTGTAAAATTTGTTTACGCATAATATTTGATTTACCGTTTAAATTGCTGCAGTCTGCTACTATACACTGTCTTTATTGCACGAAATATGAGAGCTATAGTTGCAAAAGCTAAAAGAATATGAATAAAATCTTCTGTAATGAACCCTCCCAAAAAAGTAACCGCCCAAATAATCACTATGCTAACAGCTACCGAATATAATAGATCTTCCATGTTAAATATTATTCTTTATTGAAGAACAATGTATAACCGGAATCGTTTAATAATTTTAGAACTTGGTAGGGGAAAACCCCGTCCCCCTTTATCGTGGATATAGATGTTCTCGCCCAAGATATTTAATTTAAGAAACCTATACTATCATAAATGACCTTGTCAGCTGCCTTGATCTATTTTAATTTCTTGTAGTCTTCTCGCACTGGACTAAATATATCAAACAGCTTACAGTCAGTAAGTGCTACTCCGCCGTGTTCCACATCTGATGGGATAACAGCTACCATACCTTTTAAATAAGTTTCAGTTTTACCATCTATAGTTAATTGAAATTCTCCCTCTTCGACCTGAGTGATCTGTTCATGTAAGTGCCGGTGCATGGGCAGCACAGCCCCTTTTTCTACTTCCCAATAGCCTAGTGTTGTATTCTCTGTGTGAATAAATCTTGCTTTGAAACCTTTGATAACTTCGATTGCTAATATTTCGGATACTTTAATCATAGAAAAGTCTAAAGTCAATTATGGATGAATATTTTTGTGTATAAGGCTAAATATAGAAAAAAATAGTTACGCTTTATAAAGCTACATATTAGCTGCCGAAAGGTATTATGAGGGAAGAGATGGCGGACGATCTATTCATGTAATTTGTATATTTTCCTTAATAGGTTTTTATTCGTATCGTTGATAATTTCTGGAAAGACTATATCGAATTCCCAATATCAGACGATAGAATATACACGTACACGAGTCTCAAAATTCAACGAAGGAGGTCCTAGTTGCTCGGGGAAAAATCAATTAATTTTATCAATAGGCTCCTTCAAGCTCTTTGTAATCTTTTTCTCTGCCCTGTTGACGATATAGATCCAAGAGTTTGTTGTACGAGTTGATACCCCCTGATTGATGGTTATATACGGCCGATTTCCAGTATTTCTCGGCATTGTTCAGGTCCCCAAGCTCATAATAAGCCTCACCCAATATGGCTTTTACATATACGTTATCCTTATTTTTTAATAAAACCTGAACTGCTTCATTGTACCGTTTCAATTTTACAAAAGCGCTTCCCAGTGCATAAATCTGCGTTGTATCGCCGGCGTCTACAATTGGTTTTAAATAGGTAATCACATCATGATAGGCTCCGTCTCTTAAGCTAAGGTTGGCAAGAGTTTCTGCAGCCTTTTTATCTCCTTTCTCCACCGCCATGATGTAATATTGTTTCGCTTTTTCGGGCTGGTGGATATTGCTATATAATAGAGCGAGTTTATTGATTGCTTCTATGCTGCCCTCTTTGATAGCGAGCTGATAGTAGCTGATCGCTTCCTCCGTTTTCCCATCCTTGTTGAGATGGTCCGCTTTGTCTTCGTTTGAGCGGTTACAAGAAGCAAATGTGATTATTGCAACAGAAATTAAACTCCATATACCTAAAAATGTGTGCTTATTCATAACTTTATATGACATGTTGAACAATTAAAAATAAGGATAATGTGTTGAATAGCTATAGGTTATTTTATATCTATGTACGCTGATCACATAATAAATTTGTAGGCTCGTGCTATCAAAAGCAAGTCCTATCCATCTCTACTTCGTCTTTCGAACGGCTAAGCAAGAATACAGTTGAAATAATACATAGACTCCCGATCCAATCAACCAGTGAAAATGGTGTTGCCAACCAGTAAACTGCCAGAATGGTGGCTGCTAGAGGTTCTGCTGAAGCCAATAGACTGGCTTTCTGACCGCCGATTATTCTGACCGCGTATAGATAAAACGTGAAAGCAATCAATGTCCCCAATACAATAATGGCTATTAGATTGATTAAGGTATAATTATCCCAACTTCCAGATATATCCCAGGGTGATCTGATAAAACAGAAAGCCAAGCCAGCACAGAACATTCCCCAGCCGATGATAATGGATGGTTCATATTTCGCCAGCAGGCGGCTGGGCTGAAGTGTATATATCGCTAAGGCAACAGCCGATGATAAACCCAGGAACAGGGCAAGGGGAGAGATTGCCAAAGTATTTATATTTCCATGGGTTACCAATAAGAGTGTTCCTGTTACCGCGAGTACAATGGCCAGTGTTTCTTTTCCTGTTGGTAATTTTCTTTTTTTGATGGCTAGATAGATCGCAATGATAATTGGTCCCGAATATTGCAATACCGTTGCCGTAGCTGCATTGGAATGTTTAATGGCCGCAAAATAGGTGTACTGCACCGCTAGCATTCCAATAATGCTAAAAACAAGAAGCTCGCCTGCATCTTTACCATTTTTCCAGATGCCAAAGATGGCTTTCTTTTGAATAAAAAAAGTAAAGGCAAGTACAAGCAGACCAGAGACCAGTAATCTGACGGTGATTAACCATTCGACAGAAATATCTTTCTGTTCAAATAGATATTGACCGCAGGTTCCAGATACCCCCCAAAAGATCGCAGCCAGGATTGCTAAAATTGTTCCTTTATATTTTGTTGTTCTCATTTCATACCTCCTACATCAGGCTATGCAAAGTTGCATCAAGTTTTCCGAGTATTTTCGTTAGATTTGGCCCATAAAATGCAATTTTTCCTCACTTTTAGATATGGATCAGTTTGATATTGCGATTCTGGATATCCTACAGATAGATAACCAGACGTCGCAGCGCACGATAGCGGACCGAATCGGTCTTTCCGCGGCTGCGGTGCAGCGCCGTATAAAGCGCATGCGCGAAAATGGCACAATAAGAAGAGAAGTGGCCATTTTGAATCCGAAGCACTTTGGTGATCCTATTACGATATTGGTGGAAGTAACCCTGGAAAATGAGAAGATAGAATTGATAGATCAGGCAAAAAAGAGCTTCGTTGAAAGTCCAGAAGTTCAGCAATGTTATTATGTAACTGGGGAGACTGATTTTTTTCTGATCATTGTTGTACAGTCTATGTCCGAATATGAAAGGCTTACGCGGCGTTTATTTTTTGGAAACGAAAATATCAAGAGCTTTCGTAGCCTGATAGCGATGGGGATAGAGAAGCAGGGTTTTCAGCTTCCTCTTATGCCAAATAGAAAAAACAGACTATAAGTATATCGAAGGTTATCATGTGTATAAATGAATGGAGAGAAAAGTAATAGCTGAGTTGCAGAGCGGTGATTTCGTCGTTTCTAAATATATATGCTAAAATTGTTTTTATAGAATATAAAACCAAACAACAGTGAAGGTTTATATTAGTTCATATTGATAGACTCCAGTGTACAATGTTGCACATCTTCTTGAACTCTCACTTATGATAAATTTTTTAAGAGGCTCTATTTTTTGGAAACAACCCTAATTTTTTTCCAACTTTGCTATATTTGCCATAAATAATAATTAGTCTAAATAGTAATTGTTTTTCTGGTAGAATAGGCTTTTCTGATAGAAGGGAGTTCAAACTATACAGATATCAATATGCTGGCTGGGCGAATGACTCTTTTGAAATTTTTAAATACCTGAAATAAGTGAAAACAACAACGTCTTGGTTTATTACCAAAAAAACGATATTGGCGAGTAGTCTGTTCATTTTAAGTTTTTCCGTAGTTCCACAAATAAGTTTTTCCAGAGAGAGCTGGATAGCCGTTAAAAAAAATGGTGATGATCAAGAATCGGGGACAATTAAGGGTAAGGTAAAAAACTCAGAAGGGAAAGGTTTGTCCAATGTGCATATCAATATCGACGGGATAAATAGCACCAAGACCGATAATAAAGGGAATTTTATTTTTTCAAAGATTCCAAAAGGAATTCACTCCATGACCGTAAAGCATATTGGTTTTCAAGAAATCAAATCGCAGATCACATTGGAAGAGGAAATCTTGGAGCTTTCAGACTTTGTCATGGAGCAAACAAGTAATCATTTGAATGAAGTTGTCGTGACAGCGAGTCGATTGGCGGAAAGTATCGACGAGGTACCATCGTCAATTACCTATATCGGTGGTAAGACCCTAGAAGATCAGCGGCTGATAAATGATAATTTGCCCAATATACTGATGCAGAAGGTGCCAAGTATCTCTCCCAGTGAAGAAAGCCAGAACAATTTTATTGCTAAAATACGCGGGCGGAACTTTTTGGTTCTTATTGATGGTATCCCTCAGTCTACTCCTTTAAGAAATGGCGGAAGAGATATGAAGACGATTGACGCTAGCGCAATTGACCATATTGAAGTCATCAATGGAGCCTCAGCAATGTATGGAAATGGTGCTGCTGGTGGTATAATTAATTACATTACAAAGAAGCCAAAGACAGACGAGAGTTTTCATTTTTCGACCTCTTTAAATAATTCCCTAAGCTTGGTCGAACCAGGTGAAACATATGGGTATAATTTGGCACAGGTATTTTCTGGATCGAAAGATAAGTTTGATTATGTCGTTCAAGGAAAGATAGCACGAACGGGCGTGGTGCGGAGCTCCGATGGTACCATTGTAAGTCCATTTTATGGTTTAGGTGAGACAAAAAGTTATAATGCTTTAGCAAAGATTGGCTATCAGATCAATGATAATCATCGTGTCGAATTTATGGGTAACTATTATAGAAGTGTGCAGGATAGTAAGTACGTCGGCACTAAAGGTGAGTTTGGCGGTAAACCCGCTATAGGGATACCTTCAGATACAGTGATTAACGGCGGAACGCCCTATAATAAAGCTTTTCATGTCAAATATGACGGTAATTTTGGCCGAACCTCAGCAAATATGAGTCTGTATTATGAAGATATGAACACCGTATTTGAAACCTACAACCAAACGTATTCTGATCATAAGGGAGCTAGACTAAATTTTAGTACGCCTTTTGATTTATCCAATAACAATAAGGTAACGTTAATTTATGGGGTAGATCTTTTGAAAGATCACACCGTTCAAAAAACCTTGGACGATGGATTAGTGACACCAGATATGAATATGAAAAGTGCGGCCTTATACTTACAAAGTAAATTTAACCTCGCCGAATATTGGATAGTAAAAGGTGGTGTGAGGTATGAAAACTTGGATTTCAAAGTTGGAGATTTAACAAAAGCGGGGAAAGTCACTCCTGGAGACAATAGTAATTCAAATGCATTTGTATTTAATTTGGCCGGAAGATATAATAAATTAAAATACCTACAGCCTTTTGTTTCATTTTCACAAGGGTATTCTATCGGAGATGTGGGGCTTGTATTGCGTAATGGAGTGCCTTTAAGTCAAATTGATCCTAAGCCAGTAGTTGTCAATAATTTTGAGCTCGGACTAAATGGCGCTTTCACGATGTTGAGTTACCAATTGACGGGGTATTATAGCTCTTCTAAAAAAGGTAATACCTTCGCCGAAACTTCAACACCGGGCAATTACGAACTGATCCAAGTACCTCAACGTATTTACGGTCTGGAATTGGTTGTAGATGTAAACCCTGTTGACTGGTTCAAGTTTGGGACGATACTCGGGTATATGGATGGTCGACAAGATCTGAAAAATGAAGGAACATACAAAGATAAATTGGATAACTCTATTATTTCGCCTTTTAAAATCAATATTAATGCAGATTTTAAATTGACAGAGCGGTGGAATGTCTATCTCCAATATTTACATTTGGGTAAACGCGATGTTTTTCAACCTTCTGAATATAACTATGGCAAATATCCCATTTCTGGATATGGTCTGATGGATTTCCAGACACGTTATAAATTAAAGAATTTAGCTTTTATTTTTTCAGTTAATAATCTGTTGAACAATGATTATTTCCCGTTACACGCGGAGGTGAGGGGAGCGACTAATGAAGGCCGTTATTACGTCAAAGGAAGTGGAACAATCGCTAATTTAGGTATTCAATTGGATCTATAATACAAGCCTTTGATAAGATATAAAGATGCCCCTATAAGATTTCTTATAGGGGCATCTTTATATCTTATTTCCTGAAACTACTTTGGGATTTAGCCATCTTCTCGGCTGAAACTTCTTTCTTTGAATTTCATAAAAGAAGTAATATCTTAGAAAATATACTTTCGGGTTTTGTGAGCACAAGCCAGTTTCATCTATAATACGAGTTCTAGCAGGTGACTTTTGGTATAAACACAATTATAATCTATGCTGAAGAAAATTAGTAATTCGCTTAATTTTTTGTCGTCGATTGAAAAAGGAGCAATCCTTTTGAGCATAATCCTGTTGATTATCTCCTTGAGCATGCCTGCATTCTTTGTAGATCGAGGCGGAACGCAACCTGAGGAGGTGGGTAGTTTGGTTATCTTTTTGATGGGATGGATGGGGCCTTTGGGCGGAGCGGTTATACCGTTCTTATTTTGGTGTGCGAATCCGATCTATTTGTTTTCCATTTGTCTTTTCTTAAATCGTAATCGAAAACAAGCTTTTTTTATAAGTCTCGTTTCCTGTATGATTGCTCTTCTATTCATGCAAATGGATAAAATTATGGTCAGCGAATCGGGATCCGAATCAACCATAACATCACTTGGCCCAGGTTATTATTTATGGCTAAGTAGTTTCCTTGTTTTAAGCATTGGAACTGGAATAAAATTGAAAAACTAACTAGAAATATTTAAAGATGAGGTCAAAGATTTTTAAACGTATTTTAATGGTTGCCATCAGCACTGCTGTATTGGCCGCATGCCAGTCTCCGTCTATAAAAGATAAAATTGAAAATGATGATATTGTTAGTTTCCGCTCTGATGACGAGGCTATGAATACAGCCATAGCCGAGGCGAAAAATTCACTCGATCAATTTGTACAGGCTTTAAAAAAACCAGAAGAAGGATATGAAAATTTTGCTCTAAAATTAGCCTATGCTACACCCGACAATAGCTTAGAGCACATTTGGATCGGCGATATTAACTATCTAAATGACCAATATACAGGTGTTGTCTTTAACGCCCCAGTCTCGACAAAAGAAGTCGCTCTTGGCGATACCGTAGTGATTGATAAGCAAAAAATATCAGATTGGATGTATTTAGATAAAGGAGTATTATGCGGAGGCTATACAATCCGTGCCATGCGTGATCAACTGTCTGGCTCAGAAAAGGAAGAATTTGATAAAACGATCGATTTTATTATTGAGTAATTCGCTGATAGCCGATTACGGTTTGATTGATAAGAAGGTGCTGGCCCATGGAATCGCCCATTTATGGTGGCAAAATGCAAAATCGGGTGTTTGGGAGGATTGGCTTAATGAGTCAATTAAAATATTTGAAAATGAAATATATTGATTGTAACCGGGAGGGCTTAATCGCGTAGATATTGGCTAATAATTTTATTAACTTTATCCTCGTAATTCAGCGTTGAAAAATATGGGCCCTTTGATCATTTTAATCTTTATTTTATTGTACCTCTTGGCAGTCTATAGCATTTTTTTGCGCAGGAAATTGATTCGAGTTGCTGTTGACGAATATATCGATTTTGATTTAGAGCAGGAGAAATTCGAACTGATATCTTATGAAGTGCTGCCATCATGGTCCCTAGGTAACTTCGCAAAACTACATCAATCTATTTTTGGATATACGTTCGCTATTACTATGCCTTGTTATCCTTTACGTGTCTATTTGAACCTCAGAGTAAAGAACAGATTTAATGAAATACGTATCATTACGGCAAAGGTATCCTATAGCCTTTTCGATGGTATAGATAATATCCAATATGAACCTACCTTAGCATAATACGTTCAGATTTCACAGGTTATTGATGCATTTATTTTGTATCTTGATACTGTGGGAATTATATTAGCTATATTTCATCCCGTTTTCTCTGGATGTTTTTGCATTGAAATAATAGTCTTATGAAAGATATAAAAAAACATAAAAATACAGTACGTATTCTGACAATGGTGCTATTTTCGATGTTGTTTATGTTTTTTTATAGTTCTTGCACTTCCATATCCCCCAAATATTTAACGCAAATTGCTGATCGGGATAGTGTCTCTAGTGTCAGATTAAAGGAGTTGTATATCTTTGATAATTTTCCTCAGAAAATACCAGGCTGGAACGATGGCAACTGGGAGAAAAATATGGCATATAATAAATATTGTCTGTGGAATTATCTAGAGCCAAATTATTATAAAATTGACAGCCTGCAATATCTTTACAAAATCTCCTTGCAGCTTACCAAAAGAAATAAAATCCACTTCAAACTCATTGATACCGTCGGAAATGTTGTGCGTGAAAAGACGAGGAAAGTTAAGCCTGAGCCAAAAAATTTTGTTTCCTTCCGAAATACAGACGTTGACATCTACGTTTTAGTCAATAGATTTTTAACCGAAACTGTTTGTTTTGCACTGGATAAAAATGGTGATCTGGTGGTTCCGAGTGAATATACAGGCGGGGGCTTTCTTGTTCTTTTCCCATTCGCTGGGGCCCAAGAAAATGAAGTTTATACGTATCGTCGTATGGATCATGGCTCCTATTGACATGGTATTGATAAAGCAAGACCAAGTCAAATTTAACAACTTCGCTTTTTCTCCAAGTTACGTTTTTGTAAGGGCGTATTTAACAGAAACATAATACTAACCACACACTTCCCACATATCTCTTTAAGAATTTAGTGCCAGAAGCATCATGTTCCGCAATTGGCTCAGCAATGCTTCCCTGCCCCATTGCAACCGAAAGGAATATTCTTTTGCTGGGCATAAAGCAAGAAATAGCTAGGATCGAAAATTTTGACCAGGGGTGAATTATACACATTTATCAGACCATGAATTATTGGAAAGCTGCTGTCGGCGTGACGACCTGAAAGCTTATAATGAGCTTGTGGCCCGTTATGCCCCCAAATTGTATGCGACATGTCAGGTATATTTGAATGATGCTTTTCTTGCTGAAGAAATTGCGCTGGATATCTTGTTCTGGATCTGGAAAAAACGCCAGGAGTTTAGTATACCCGATAGCCTAAGTAATTACCTCCATCGGGCAGCCCGTAATGCCATCATCAGCCAGTTACGCAAACAACGCCGCAATATTGTTGAAACTGTTTCAGATTATGCCGAAACTGATGCGGTGGAATACCGGATGGCCGACTATGCGGTAAGCTGTCAGGAGGAAGAAGAAGAGTATCAGCAGCTCCTGTCTGGACTCAGCGCCCGACGCAAAGAGGTTTTTGTGCTCAGTCGCGAGCAGGGGTTCAGCTACAAGGAAATCGCAGAGAAAACCAACCTATCTATCAATACCATCGAAAATTATATGGTCGCTGCATTGAAACATTTTCGTAAAGGCATCTTATCTCTTCTAGTTCTGTTTTTAAATCTGTTTTTTTATTTTTTTTAACTCAATATCAGTTAGTTGTGTGTTTTTTTACTTTGTCCTAGGTGGTGCGTTTTCGTATTTGCGCCTTTATAAGTGAAGAAGCAAAAAAATGGACGAACAAATAATCACCAATGAACTGTTAAAGCGATACCTGCAAGGAAAATGCACAGTTGCCGAACAGCAGATTATCGCGGATTTTCTGGACGATCCGAACAATTTGATCCACCTGCATCAGATCTTGGCCGAACAGACAAATAGTCTTTGGGATTCCTCAGCAGAGGATCTCGAGCTTGATCATGGACAAATTATTGATTGGCAGCGGCGCCTGTACGAAAGGATGGAAGAAGAGCAATTGATTCCATCCGATAAAACCATACCTAATTCACTTCGAAGGAGGATTTTTCCGATCCAACAACGCATACGATGGTATGCCGCAGCGATATTGTTATTTGTTGGACTGGGAGCATTGCTCTGGTTATGGATTCCGCAGGGAGCCGAACAGCCACAGCAACTTACTCATCAAAATAACCCAATCGCTCCAGGAAGCGAAAAGGCAATTTTGAAATTGTCAGATGGTTCGATGATTTCTCTTTCGGACGCCGACAACGGAAAGCTGGTGGATCAGGCCGGTGTCAACGTACAGAAAACAGCTGCTGGTGAAATTGTTTATACCGCAGCTGGAACAGCAACCGCTTCCAACGTATTTAACAGCATCAGCACACCTAATGGAGGGCAATATCGTGTAACCCTTCCCGATGGAAGCAAAGCCCGGCTCAATGCAGCTTCTTCATTGACCTATCCCATTGAATTTGACAAAAATGAACGCCGCGTAAAGATGACGGGAGAAGTGTACTTTGAAATTGCCAAAGTCAGCAACGAAAAAAAGGAACGTATTCCTTTTTTTGTGGAGACCGATAAACAGTTGATTCAGGTGTTGGGAACCACCTTCAACGTCAATGCCTATGCGAATGAACCCTATGACTGTACGACGCTCGTAGAAGGCAGTATACGCCTGGTCGCTGCAGGCAGTGGACAATCAGAATTGCTCCAACCTGGGCAACAGGCGTTGGTTGGAAAAAATATGCAGCTCTCAGCAGCGGATATGCAGCAAAACTTGGCTTGGGTAAACGGATATTTTATATTTCGTCGGGAGGAATTGGGGAGTATTCTGCGCAAGATCGCCCGATGGTATGATGTGACGGTCGAATGTCCACCGGAATTAAGCACAATGAAATTTACGGGAAAGGTATCTCGGAGCCAATCGATATCGGCAGTAGCGGACATGATCGCTTCCGTCAATAAAGTGCAGCTGGAGATCAAAGAAAGGAGGATTATCGTGAAGAAATAATTACCCCTTGCGAATGGCATTGGATAAAAAATAAGCGGCGATGCTACCAACATCACCGCCCAAAATAGCTAAAGTCATTAAAAAAGATCTGTCGTCAATTTTTAACATTTACTATAACTACAAGACAAAAGTATGAATTTTCATCAAGTCATGCGTGTTATGAAAATCACCATGGTATTATTAACCTGTGTATTAGCACATTTAAGTGCAGCTACATATGGTCAGCGCCTAACTATTAATAAGCAAAAGACCCTTTTGGCCGATCTGATGGAACAGATCAGCCAGCAGACAGGGTACGATTTTTTTTATGACGCGGAGATTTTTGATCATGCTCCGCGCATCACAATCAATGTGGTGAATGCACCCCTGGAACAGGTGCTGGAACGTTGTTTCGAAAAGCTCCCTTTTGCGTATACGGTCAAAAACAGGATTGTAACAATTCGGCGTATCGGACCGGAAGATCCGGTAGACGAGAAAAAAACAGTCCGTCTGTCCCAGACTGCAACGGTCCGTGGACGGGTACTGGACGGCAATAGCGGACAGCCACTGGCAGGGATTTCTATTAGCGTAAAGAATAGCAAAAATTCGACCTCAACAGATGGAAATGGAAATTTTTCCATTGCGATCTCCGGTCAAAATGCGGTACTTGCCTTTACTTCACTGGGGTATCAGCGTAAAGAGTTGACTGTCAGTGCGCAGCAGTCTGATCTGACCGTGCGGTTACAGCCCCTAACTACGGCATTGGAGGAAGTTGAAGTCACGGTGCAGGCACGAAAGCGTGCAAATACGGAGGCTTCTGTCCTCGAAGAACGTCGTAAAGCCTCCATTGTGCAGGATGCAATTTCCGCCCAGCTGATTGAACGTACTGGAAGTATCACCACTACACAAGCCTTGCAACGTGTGACTGGGGTGACCATAACCGACGATAAGTATGTGGCGGTACGTGGGCTGGGCGACCGTTCGGTGATCGGGCAGTTGAATGGCGTGCGGCTGGCTTCATCGGATCCCGACCGCAGTGCGATTCCACTGGACCTGGTCCCAGCTTCATTATTGGATAATATTACAGTTTATAAGACCGTGACACCAGATAAACCTGCAGATGCGGCTTCGGGAATCGTCGAACTGAAAACTAAATCCGTCCCGGATAAGATGACCTTTGAAGTGATCGCGCAGACAGGATTCAATTCTAATATCGGAGTTGGCGGAAAGTACAATAGCTTCTGGAATAGCGATATGGGCGTATTGGGTACGGCCATCAATAAAAAAGATCTTTCCAAAGACTTCCTGAATCTATCCAAGCAATACCCAAATGGGCTGAGTTCGATTCAGCAGCTGATTGCTTCGAGCAACTATAGTCCCGAAGTGCGCCAGGAAGTCAATCGTATCAATGGCATTATGCAGGGATTTGATCCCATATTGACCTCGCAGACCAAAAGAGCACCACTCAATCAATTGTATTCCGCGACTTTTGGTAACAGTTACACCCTTTTCGATAAACATAAATTGGGCTTGATTCTCGGTGGAAACTATTATCGGCGCACAAGCAATATCTACGATGGAGACCTGACGCAATATAGTATCTATCAGGGTGTGGTCACAGGAAGCCCTTATATCTATAGCCAACGTAAGATCCCCAATTTTACCACCACAAATAATATTGTGATGGGCAAATATCAGACCTATAAGGAAAATACAGGGGTAGAAACGCTCAATTACGGCCTCTTGGGTGGTTTGACCTATCGTTTTAATCCCAGACATGAAGTGAGTTTTCAGTACCTGGGTAGCTGGGGCGGTGAGAATACGGCGACCAATCTGCGTGGTGGATATTACTATGCAGGGCTGCCCGGCGAAGTAAATAGTACGACCTACTCGCTAAAACAAACCTTCCGTACGCTACATACCTTTAATCTGCAAGGGGAACACAAATTTTTAAAAAGTGCGTATTCACCACGGTTGAGTTACAATATGGCATCTTCTAAATCCAACCAGAATGATCCCGATTACCGTTTTGTCAATATGGTGGACTACAAACCGCGCTATGGCGGCGCGATTGAAAGGCCAAGCATTGGCCATCTCCCGAATACCGGAAATCTAGACTATGTATATACCGAACGCTATTATGCATTAAGTTCAGGCTATGTCAACGGATTTGGTCCTTATGGCATTATTCAAGCCGACCCAAATGGACGGCGCTGGCGCAATCTGGACGAAACGAATTATAATTACAAAGCTGATTTGGCCATTCCATTTAAATTATTCGACCATAAACAGGAATTTAAAACAGGATTCAATTACCTAAATCGCGAACGGAAATTTGGTGAAAACGTACTGTTTTTACCTGGATCAAATTTTACAAGTTATGGCGCTTATGGTCCCGGTAAATTCTCTTCGATTCCCTTGTATGATGTGGAAGGTAATCTGGACCGGCTGGTCAGCAATGAGGTGGTTGGCGTACGCGTGCCCACAGGTGGAGTAGGCGAAGGCGACTTTCCCGTGGGGGGCTTCTTGTACAACATCCAAAAATCACCAAACAATTACACCGGATTTTATGAAACCAATGCGTTCTATGGCATGCTGGACCTGAAGCTGACGGATAAACTTCGGATCGCCGGTGGTTTGCGCTTTGAAAATACCGATATCCAGTCCGCGGTGGATACGGCGAATGTATATTTGGATCCATCCCTAGCAGCTGCCAATGCAAACGGGACCGTAAACCTGAATCCACAGAATCCCAACTCGGCCTATAAGCAGGGCTACAAACCGTATTATTCAGTCAATGCGACATATACCCTCAACGAGAATATGAACTTTAGGGTAGCCTTCAATACCACACTGGCGCGACCTGAATTACGGGAAATTACCAATGTTTACGAATTTGACGCTTTCCAGATGGGCTTGGTCGTTGGAAACAGAAACTTAAAAAACCAGTCGACCAAAAACCTGGATTTCCGCTGGGAGTGGTTCCCAAATAGCGGGGAGGTCATTGCCGTTTCAGCCTTCGGGAAAGAAATAAATAACCAGCTCGTGAAGGTATTCAGTCTGCAAACTCAAGGACTGGCGGCTACTTTTCCGGAATTTCCGATCATTCAATTTCAGAACGATCCCAACCGGGGCCGGGTTTATGGAATTGAACTGGAACTGGTAAAAAACTTAGGCTCATTCTGGGAACCTGCACAGGATTTCTTCTTGGGATCCAATCTACTGCTTGCGCAGAGCAATATTAAGAAAACACCGGAAAGGCTTGCTGCCAACTGGTCTATCGACCGGAATGCACCGACCAATAGCCCACTCTTTGAGCAAGCCCCTTACAGTATCAATGCCTGGCTGAATTTTAACAATAAAAAGTGGGGGACAGATATCACAGCGACTTACAATACCGTAGGCGAAAGACTGGTACAGATCAACCTTACCGGTGAACCGGACCTTTATACGCGACCATTTTCCATGTTGGACCTAGTATTCAGCCAAAAGCTGAATAAGAGGCTGCTATTTAAAGGTTATGCAAAGAATATCCTTAATCCGGCCATCAAAACGGTTTATGCTAATCCCAACACAGGTGGCAAATGGTATGGGCGCGAATACCTTAACCGTAGTTACAAGCGCGGTACAGAAATTATGGTTGGTTTTACCTATAACATTTTATAAGTATGAAACAGCAAAAAAAAGGACAAAAT
The DNA here is from genome assembly GCA_031286695.1 of Sphingobacterium sp. Taxonomy (GTDB): domain Bacteria; phylum Bacteroidota; class Bacteroidia; order Sphingobacteriales; family Sphingobacteriaceae; genus Sphingobacterium. The sequence continues at coordinate 386,678 of JAITTY010000006.1, forward strand.
GGGCAGCATCTGAACATGATGGGACGATTATCCCTGCAACAGATTATATTGGTGCTGGTCAGTATTTTTTCTCTCTCCTGTAAACGGGAAAATTTAGATTATACCTTTGACTATAGACCTAACCCCGATGCTGAAAAAGCCTCGAATGCACGTTTGGTCAATTTATCTGAGAATGCGCAGCTGATCGCCAACGGCGACAGTCTGACGAATTTCTTTATACCTCCCAATCGCATAGGGTATATTCCCCCTGAAGAACTGACGCCACCGGGAACGCGCTATTTTCCGAAAGATGGACGCTTGGGACAGAGCTGGACGGTACCGCAAGATCTCTTTCAGACCGATGGCACGGTACGTTTTAGAACAACCTTTGTGCCGATACCAAATAAGACCATTGCTTCTCATGATGTCGAGTTTACAGTTCGCGATTCTTACAGCGCTCCGAAAGACTATTACCTGCTGATCAATCACGAAAGCAGGGTACAGCGTCCGGATAAGCTGGTGGAGGTTCCTCGTAGTGTGACGGCACCGGCACGTCCGGATCATTTTAAAATCCGGATTATTAATTTCGCCAAGAAGCTGATGCCAACAAGTTCCATGGAGGATATTACTGGTCCAATTACCTTGGCCTATGCAGATGGAACTCCGGTTAGCAAGGTCACGACCAAGATTGAAAGCGATGCTTGGTCGGATTATGTGGAACTGCCTTATGGTACCTATCAGTTTAAGCTGCTGACGGCTGATGGCCGGCAGATTCCGGCGGTGGGGCATACCTATTACAATAATATCGACCGTTTCAACTCAACCATGGAGATGGGCGGCGGCGCCATTCCCCGAATGTCCTCAGGTCAGACCTATGCTCCGGTTCAGACTTTCCAGCCCGGCGGTATCTATACCATCGTCGTGCACCCCAAAGAATTTACCTGGACCACGGGTACGGACGATATCCGCGAACTGCAAAATGGTTTTCAGATTATTGCGGATATCAGTGAACCCCTCAATCGGACCTATGCACAGCTACAACTGGCCAATACAATCGTTGGACAAAATGCATTACTGACTGCAAAAGGACAAAAAACTGCGGCAACGGCTTATGGTGCAGCATCGGATTATATCCGTATAGTTGCAGGTCAACAGCATATTGTGCTGGAAACAGGTTCAGGACAGGCTTTGGCCAGCCTCGATGCCGAACTGCAGGCCGGACAAAATTATACAGCCTGGCTCTATACGGATCAGGACAAAAAAGTCAAGGTTCTATTAGCAGCCAATAATTTGGCCGGAACGGGCTATACAGGGAAAGAAGGAGGGGGTAATAATGCGACAATAGACCGGTTCCGGTCCAGCTATATGTTTAATTTCCGTTTCCTCAATTTCTGTGCAGCTTTGCCTTATGCCACGTTTACCAATGGCGAAGGGCGTCCTTTTGGTACAGGGGCAATGAATAGTGGTGTAAATATGGCTCCCGGAGTTTTAAATATCCTGCAATCCTATACATCGCTGCTCTATAGTGCCTCCAATGATGTCGGTGGTCCCTATCAGTTTATGGCTTACAGCTCGCTACCAACGCGTATTCCAGGCGATTGGCTGGAGCAGGTCAAACCATTGTCCAGTACGCAGCTTGTGGCAAATCCCACACTGTATACCGCTGTCGGGCGTAGAGTTCCGTTGCATGAACCGGGGGTATATTCTATAGCGGTGATAGGTGATCTGAAAAGCACCTCCGAAACCGACAAAGCGAAATTTATGGTAGTAAAACATACGAAATAACCATTTTTATGAAACACAAGATTTTAAATTGTCCCATTTTTGCAGTTATCGCGTTATCGTTTGTTTTTTGCGTAGCGAGCTGCACAAAAACCGAATATCGTACCGTCGAAGACCCTGCTTATATCCGGGTATTTAATAATTTGACCTATACGCTCACTTTAGATAATAAAGAAGAAGCGCAACCTTTTTTCTGCATGTTTATTGATCCGGAGTTTGATGCGTCAGGCAAACCCATTGGTGGAAAGGCAATAGGTGATTTTTTGGATAAACGGAATATCTATGCAGCACCCAATGCAGCACATGCGGGATTGAGTACCTCTAAATATAACCCCGAATACCCGGGCAAAGAACTGGTACCCACAGCACCTATATTGAATGGTTTTGATTTAACAAATTGGGCACAGGTGCCTGCAGGCAAACGTCGTTTCCTCTTTATGGCAAGGCCCATCAGTAACGTTCCATTTGCTCAATTGCCCGATGAGCAACAGCGCAAAGTATTTCTGGATACCATTATTGATCTCTCCTCGCGCGAAGTGTATACCTTACATATACTACAGAAGGATTTTAAGACAAAGGAAAACGGACTCTATGTCCGTCAGGAGACGTTCCATAAACAGGCTTTTTCGGATACCCTGACTTATGTTAATTTTTATAACCTGAGTGCCAAAGGTTTTCTACAGGCAGATCTTTCACAGAAATTGCCCGTACCGGGAACAACAAGGTCGTTGCGCTACGGTTTACTTGATACGATGAATATTTTTATCACGCATATTCAGCCAAGTGTGAATGCTGCCGGAGCTACTGTTCAGCAGCGTATTCCAAATTTCAGTTATCAATACGCGGGTCAGATGCAGCGTAACATTGATGCGCCGAAAGTTACGCCTTATTATGGTTTCCCGATCTTCTTGCAGGATAAAAACAAGATTTATTCGGATACCTGGCAATATATTCAGTTTTTTGCACCTGCTATTGATCCGCGTACCGCAGTATCCTATCTCGAACCACCATCGGTTCCGGGAGGGCTTACGGAGCCTGCTGTTAAAGATGGTACCTTTGGTTATATATTGATGGATCATACACAGTATGCACCCAGTTATTATCTAAATACTTTTTTCCCCGGTCTAACCGTCAATGTTCATTCAGGAACAGCTAATCCACGAACTTTTGGTGTAGTCAATAGTATTGAAGTTGTCAATGGCAATGCCTTTCTGACAACCGTACAACGGAAGTACCCGCAACCTATTTATTAATTATGAGACCAGATATTTTAGCTATAAATCAGCAAACAGCGAATAGACAAGCCAAAGACTCTGTGCGATCGGGCAGTATGAAAACGCTAATTTGGTTTGTTTTGCTTTTAAACACACTCTTTTTCCATGCATGCAAGAATAAAGACCTTGATCTGTATGTTGAAAGTGACAAATACAGCAATGCATCGGATTTCATTGGCAACAATTATAACCTTAGCCTTTTTTACGCCGCATTGAAGCAGGCCGACTTATTGGATATGCTCAAGAAGGAGGGGCCTTATACGCTGTTCGCACCAACAAATAAAGCTTTCAATGATCTCGGCATTGTTCGTGCCAGCGACTTCGCCGGTATGAAGCAAGATAGCCTGCGGCAGCTATTACTTTATCATATGTTGCCGCGCAGGTTGTATACCAGTGATGTACCACCAAATACCATCGACAACAAATATGTTAATATGATGGAAAAAGAACTGTTTATCGGTTATAAAAACCAAAAAGCCTGTGCGGAATGTACGCTAATTTCGGACTTCTATGTTAATGGTTCAAAATCTGTCTTAGCGACGCAGAATATTGTATTGGCGAATGGTGTATTGCATGTCGTGGATAAAGTGCTGAAGTATAATCCAACCATACAAGATGTATTAAATTCCAAACCAGAGTATAGCTTATTTATTGCACTGCTCAAACGTATGGGAGACTGGAATCGTTTAGGCGAGCCCGCCAATACAACCGTTTTTGCGCCCAATAACGAAGCCTTTGAAAAGGCTGGAATAACAGCCAATGACATCGCTCAGTTAGATCCTGGAAAATATGGCAAACGATTGTCACGTGTTTATCTGCTGTACAACCACTTCTTTCTTTCGGATATGGCAATCTATGGACAGTTACCGGGCTCAGGCTATTACGGAAGTCCGTATTATCGTGCGCGCATTGTTGGTGATGAATTATACTATTTTGGCATTTCCGCCAATACACCAATGGAGCCTTTTATTATCCATAGCCAAGCTCCTGAAGCCAATACGCCCCTCCGGATCAGCAACTTTCAGCCCGGTTATCAAACGGATTATAAAGCGGACAATGGTGTTGTACATGGAATAAATGGTCTGTTGGTACTGCCGGAAGAAGCACTGATAAAAGAAAACTAAGACAAGTCAACAATGAAAAGTAATTTAAACCAACATATAACAGGTATTGTATGTGGACTACTCCTCCTACTTTCTGCCTGTCAAAAAACAGAATTTATGCCGGATCCGGTGGGTGAAGAAATTCCCGCTCCCGATTATCCATCGCTCACAGCAGCTTTGCCCGCAGAGACAAGCCTGTTCAAGGCGATGTGGCAAAAGGCGGAGATGGATAAGGTATTGGCGACGGAGCAGGCGCAGGTCAAACTGACCTTTTTGGTTCCTGCCAATAGTGCCATGGAAACTGCGGGATATACTGCCGCAAAAATACAGCAGCTAACAAAAGACTCCTTGCAGAACCTGTTGCGCTATCATGTACTCAATGGCGCTATCAGTTCCGGTCAGTTAGCCTTGATAGGGCGGGATTTGACATTTTTTACACTATTGAAGCACCCTAAATTTTTGGACGGTGAACCGCGGGATGGTTCATTGGTCCGGACGGTACCTTATTTTTATCGGCAACAGCTGAATGTGGAGCAGGGCAGCCTGATTATTGACGGAAAGAAATTAGAGATTGGGCAGGAACTTGCCGTTGCGCAGGGACATGTTTTTATTATCGAACAGGTACTTAAGGCACCTCAGCAACAGATGTACGATTTTCTGGTCAAGGATGGCCGTTTTTCCTTGTATTTAAAGGCCATGGAGCTTAGCAATATTGAATATACCAACGATTTTATGATGAATATGTATCCGGGTTTTGGTTTACCGGTTCGTTTTATGCTCGATTGGAACTATTATTTTGAAGGTACTTTTCACCACAGTACTGAACGGCCTCGGCATGTCATCCATTGCACGCTGTTTGCTCCAACGGATTTGGCTTTCAACCGGATGGGTATTTACACGGAGGCTGATCTGCGGGCCCTGAATGGAAGGATTGAAACCCCGTGGTATTATGAAACAAATCAATTAACTCCGGTGGATAGTTTGCTCAAGTACCAATACATCGGCAGCGCGCGAATGGAGACAGGTTATAATGAAGACTATACTATGTTCAATATAGACCTACAAATTGACCGTGTAATTGATAATTCGACTATTTTTTCGCAAATGTTGGACAACAACAAGCTGGCTCAATTTAAAAATATCCACCATCGTTTTTACCATACAGGTAGTGGCATACAGGTGGGGCATTTGAACAGCAAAGCACAACCTGTAGCCATTATTGAGGAAAATATCAACACCATTCAGGGGCCCATCCACGTTGTCGATCGGATAATCGTGCCAGATGATTTCAGTATGTGGCACAAGAAAAAGTAGTATACAAAGTGTAAACGATTAGACAAAAAGACATGAAATCAATGAACTATATATACGCCATCTTAGTGATATTATCCTTGGTGAATTGTTCCAAGGATACAGGGAACCCTACGGAGGCTATCGAAAAAAATACCTTAAATGATGTGGTTCGGGACAATTTTGGATTGACTTATCTAGCTACTGCACTGTATAAAAGTGGGCTGAATAAAGTATTGATGCAAGCAGGTTCCTATACCTTACTGGCTCCATCTGACGATGCTTACAAGGCTGCTGGTTATCAAAATCCGGCAGCGGTATATGCTGAGCCGGCGAGTAAGCTTACTGAGCAGGGAAATTATCATATTCTGAAAGCGCCATTACTGTTTACCGGAAAGGCCTTAAAAATGAATCAGGAGGAGGAAACTTTATTGGGTACCAAAGTGTATTGGAGCCGCGTGAAGCGCGGACAAGACACATTGACGACGATCAATGGCGGGCGATTACTGCAGGCGGATACCAAAGCTGCTAATGGTGTGATGCAAGTACTGGACCGTTTATTGGTGGCCAATGTGCACAGCAACCTTAAGCAGGCGCTGGCAGCAAATGTTGATCTCAGCTTGTTTTATCAGGCTTTAAAGGCTGCGGGCTTACTGGAATCATTGGCGGGTACGGCAAATTATACGGTATTTGCACTCAATAATACAGCGATCAAACAAATGGGCTATCCTGATTTGGAAGCAATTGAAAAGGCCGATCCTGCTGCATTGAAAAAGCTCTTAAGCTATCATGTCGCCAAGGAACGCAAGTTTGCGCAAGATTACTTTCTGCTGACGCCGCAGGGAACAACGAGTTATACTGAAACGATGCTAAATGAAAAGACTTTGACCATTAATTTGCTTGGTCAATACAATGTACCCAATAGCTTTACGGGAATAACCGTAAAAGGCACTGGCAATTCCTGGGCACTAACTCCGGTACGTACCGATGTACTTGCTGGAAATGGAGTCATCCATGTCATGGGACAAGTGCTCCAACAATAAGGTGAAAGACTGTGTGTTATTCACTCAGATTTATAAAAAATGTTTACATGAGAACAATCAACAAGACAATATATCATTGGATCGGGATGTTTATTGCCCTATTCTTGCTCCAGCTCCAGCCAACAAGGATGCTGGCGCAGGAAACTTCCGGTACCCTCACGGGCCGGGTACTGGACGGGACAAAAGCACCGATAGCAGGCGCTTCTATCGAAGCGCTGCATACACCTTCGGGTACAAAATATATCCTTTCAGCAGATAAAGATGGCCGGTTTACGATCAATAATATGCGTATCGGCGGACCCTACCGTGTTAGTGTTACCGCTGTCGGGCTGCAACCCGATATCCGTGTGGATATTTTTATCCGGCTGGGGGGAGCACAGGAGCTCGAGTTCCTGTTGACCGAAGCCAACCAACGCATGGAGGAGGTGGTGGTCAGCGCCCGGGCAAGGGGGCAGCGAGCTGATACCTTCGGTGCCGGTAAAAATATTTCGGGTGAGCAGATTCGCAATATGCCGACCGTATCGCGTTCAATTACTGACGTTACACGTCTGACACCGCAGGGAAGCCGAGACAATAGCTTTGGCGGTACCAACTTCCGTTACAATAACGTCACTGTGGACGGCGCGATCAACAACGATGCCATCGGTTTTTCGCCATCTTTGGGTGGGCAGACCGGTACTTCGGGAATGGCGGGAAGTTCAACCCGCACCAATCCGATTTCGATCGATGCAATCCAAGATGTACAGGTGTATCTTGCTCCTTATGATGTCAAGATCGGTAACTTTACAGGTGGTTCAGTGAATGCAGTTACGCGTTCGGGGACGAACAAAATCGAGGGTTCGGTATATGGTTTCGGCCGCAATGCGGCACTGACGGGAAAAGACCGTGTAGGGACACTGGGCAAGATGAATAGTGACTTCTACGATTACCAGGCTGGTTTCCGGATCGGTTTCCCGATTATCAAAAATAAACTGTTCTTCTTCAGCAATGAAGAGATCGCGCGCCGGCAGGATCCGACACAGCTTATTGTTGGCACAACCGAAACAGCTCAGATATTAAGTGTGGCAGATGCCGAAAAAATAGCGAATACTGTCAAGGAGCGCTATGACAATGTGTTTGATGCCGGAACAGCCGACAGCTATACCAACTGGAGCAAGTCTGTCAAGTTCTTCAACCGCGTCGATTGGAATATCAATGCCCGGCATCAGCTGGCAATCCGCAACAATACCATCCGTAGTTCGGCTACACACATGGACCGCGACCAGCAGGATTTTCGTTTTTCGAGCATGGCCTTCAAACAGACCAACAACCAGAGCAGTACGGTAGCCGAATTGAAGAGCCGTTTTTCAAATAGTCTTTCCGCCAATGCCGTGATCGGTTATACGGTTGTCAACGATAGACGTGATCCACTGTCAGACCCGACGCTGCCACAGGTACAGATCCAGGGACGTACACCGGGGACGACGGTGTACATCGGGACAGACCGTGAAGCAAGCATCTTTGATATGCAGCAACGCACCTGGGAGTTTACGGGCAACCTAACCTGGAATACAGGGCGTCATAAGCTGCTTTTCGGTACACACAATGAACTGTACAAAATCCGTTACGGTTTTGTGAACAGCTGGAACGGGCGTGTTGACTACAACAGCATCGAAGATTTTGTGCACAACAATCCATATCGGGTACGGGGAAGTTACAATTATAACAACAATACCCGCGACTATATCCTCGCAAATCCAGCGGCAGATTTTGGTGTCAATATGTATAGCTTGTATCTACAGGACGAAATCCGTATCCACGACCGATTACGCATTACACCCGGCCTACGGGCAGATTTAGCAAGTCTGCCGGATATGCCTCAACTGAGCGATAAAGTGAAAAATATCCTCTCAGATCCGAATTTCGGCACGACTTATCAATATACACCCCTTAGTCGTCTGCGCAATGATTTTATGAATAGGGTACAACTATCGCCACGAGTAGGCTTCCGCTGGGAAGTAACAGAAGACCGCAAACTGGTATTGCGCGGCGGGGCAGGGTTGTTTACGGGACGGATTCCGTTTGCCTGGCTGGCTTACGCTTATTACAATACCGGAAACAGTTATGGTGCATTTGACCAGCGGGCAGATCAGAAGCCTTTTGCACCGGGCAGTGATGCGATACGTCCGAGTGAAAATGGCTTGGCCGATTTTATTGCGCAGAACGGGGCAGTTGTCAACGATCCCAATAGCGGAAAAACACAAGTGGACCTCGTAGACAATGGTTTTACCCTGCCGCAGGTCTTTCGGGGAAGTTTGGGTATTGACTATGAGGCGGCTGGCGACTGGAAGTTTACACTAGAGGGGATCTATACCAAAAATATCAGCGATGTATTATTTCAGCAGCTCAATACATCTGACAACCCGCGCTGGTACGGTTATGACCGTGGGCACCAGCAACCGATATATAGTGGTACAGTGGATAGCCGTTTCTCGAATATTTACTTGCTGAGCAATACCAATCAGGGATATAAGTACAGCCTGACAGGAACGGTTGCCAAAAAATACAAGACCTTAAATGCGACGGCAAGCTACACCTACGGTATGTCAAAAGACTTGTCCAATGGGGTACGGAATTCGATGGAATCAAACTGGCAGCTCAATCAGTCCTTGATCCCGAATAACCCCAGTCTGGCCTTCAGTAATTTTGACATCCGGCATCGGATCGTCGCAAGTATCAGCTATGATAAACTGTGGCACCGTGCAGGACGGACCAATATTACCTTGTTCTTTTCAGCACAGTCAGGGTCGCCATTTACCTATGGTATCGTGAACAATAGCATTCAGGGATTACCACAGCAAGTATCGCTGGTCTATATACCGACAGCGTCGGAGGCAATCCGGTATTTTAAAGATATTGCCGGTGGACAGACAGCAGTGCAACAGGCTGCGGCTTTCAATACTTTCATTGATGCCAATGCCTATTTAAGTGGACGGCGCGGCGATTTTACCGAACGTAATAAAGCACGTACACCTTGGAATGTGCAGGCAGACCTGCGGCTGGCACACGAACTTGCCGTCAATAGGCAGGGGCATATCCTTACCCTGTCGGCTGATGTGATGAACCTGACGAACCTGCTGTACCGGAAATGGGGCGTACAGTATTTCTCGCCGAATACGTTCAACTCGACAAGTTCGGTCGGACTGACGCCAACGCTATTTCCACCACAGCAGAACGAAGGAAACTGGCCGGTCTTTGAGTTCCGCAACCCCGGCACGCCATACAGTATAGATTATTTTAATTCCCGAGCACAGGTACAGCTGGGCCTAAGGTATTCATTTTAGATAAAAAACAAAAGGTACATCCGTTTTCCAGGATGTACCTTTTGCTTTTTAAACCTTTGATTTTAGATAGGGGATATGGTATTGTTCGTCGAATCTTTTTTTGTCATCGCGATAACTGCTGACTGCACCCAGTTTATGCATCATTTTAATATAGAACCAAGCGAGATCAATTTGATAAGGTTTAAAACCACTTCGCGCACTTTTTGGATACAAATGATGATTGTTGTGCCATTCGCCCGCAACAATTCCAGGCCATAGTTGATTTATTGATTTGTCTTTTTCATTAAAGTCAACGCCTTCCCGCTGTTTGTCTTCTCCTTTCGCATGACCTTCATAGTTGAATGTCCTTACACCTACAGCCCAAAATCCAGCAGCACCAAAGAGTGTACAGGCTAGTGCATGGCCACCGATCAGATAAAAGATTGCATACCAGAAAGCCCAATTCAGTATCCAGGACCCTATTGCATGGCTAGGATTTACATAGGAGCCCCACTTTTGATATTGCAGATAACTATTGGCTGCTACACCTGTATGGCGCATAAGAAGTTTTACTCGGTTATAAGAATTTTCGGTAAGGTCCTTTGCAATAGGCTGGTGATTTACATCCGCTAGAAAACAGTATAAAAATCCGGCTTGTGCATTATAGGGGTCTCCTGGTTTATCAGATTTTGCATGATGGACATGATGTGAAATCACATATATTTCTTCAGGAATTACATTGATAGTCAGATTTTGTGTGAAAAAACGCCAGAATCCGTTCCGAAATTTGAAGGCTCCATGCGTGGCAAATCGATGATGCCATATCGTTCCATGGGTACCCATAACGATCATACTGTAAACAAAGGCTGCCAGTACTGTCCACCAGTTGAGATGGTATACTAAGAATAAGATAAAAAAAGGAATGAGGCACGCCACTTTTAGCCAGCTAAAAAATGGCAACCAGTTGCGTTTGTCTTTAAATATATTGAGACGTTTGAAGAATTCGTTAAGAATTTGTTTTTTACTAGGTTTTACGAGGTTTCCATCGTTGTCTTTCCATCCGTAGGTAGGAACTTGTAGAACATGATCTAAAAAGGGCATTGTGGTTGATCTAAATTATTATGTTCACTAAGCTACCATATAATCAGGTTAAAAAGTGTTAACAGCAAAAATTTAACATATTCACAGATGATAACGGATCAGCTCATTGTTATTACTCACATTTTCAGAGTCGCTGCTGCCTACTAACGGAATCAATTTATCTTTTTTAATCTATTCTCGAATCCTTCTCCAGTTTTTTTGCCTGTTTGATCGAGAAGGTCTTTCCAAAATTATAACTTAAACTCACTTTTGCATATCTTGACCTTAATTTATTGATTGACTCAATTGCAATCACATTACCTAAGCTGGAAATAGGAGCTTTTTGTAAATTAAAAATATCTTCAATAGTCAAGGATATGTTCAGCTTGTCTTGGAGGACCTTTTGTTGTACCCCAGTCGTTACATACCCTGTAGCTCCATATTTCATCTGAAAACTATTTCTTTTCGAGGCATAGAAACCAAGTATTTGGATAGTAGTCTTTGGAAAGATATGGATGAAGGTATTGATTGATCCGTTGAAGTTTAGCATTCCGGGTAACAAAATATCTTCCGCATTGTTCGATTTGAATGTCGGACGTTGGAGCGATAGGTATGTGCTGATATTCACCTTGCTTCCAAATTTGTTTTGCGACATGAAGTAACCTCCAATCTGTTGCTGATTATAATCATTATAATAGTTAAACTCTGGACTTGCTGCCTCCTGATTATACCTGGATACATACGCAAACATTTTGTTTGAGGAGTTTCCATATAAAGAGAGTAAGATGGAGTGGTTGTCATTCAGTTTATGTGAATATTGGAGATCCAGTCTATTGGCAAAATAAGGCTTTAAATAAATGTTACCATTGGTAAAATAGATCGGATTATTTGTTACTACAAATGGATTGAGCATGTTGTAACCGGGCCGTTCAATTCTTCTATTCCCCGATAAAGAAATACTTTTTTTCTCGTCGAAATCATGTCGTATATAAAAATTGGGAAATAAATTAATATAATTATTTTTTATCTTTTCGCTCATCGAAATGGATCGCAGTGTATAGTCGAATGATTCAAGTCGCAAACCCACATCGAAAGAGATGCCTTTATATTTACCGCCCAAAGCAGCATAAGCGGCAAGTATATTCTCGTTGTATTGGACTTCATCTTCCTTACTTTCTTCTCCACTTACTATATTTTCATTTGTAGCTAAATTCTTAAAGAAGCTTTTGGTATTTGCTCTGTTATATTTTGCTCCAAATTTTAGATCAATGTCTTTTCCAATGCTGTTTTTATAATCAGCATTGAATGTCCAGATTTCATAGGGTCTGGTTGTGATAAAATTTCTGCTGTTGTTTTCTGAAGAATTTATTCCGATGCCGGAAAAATTATATGCCTTTCTCCAAAACGATGTATTATTCTCATTGGAGTATTTAGAATAATTCAGGCCAATCGAAAGCTTGTTTTTCTTTTCAAAATTTTTATCATAAATCAGATCGACGATATGGAAATTATTGTCTAAAAAAATTAAATCACGCTGTTCAATTCTTCTTTGAAATTCATCTTTCCGATTATAGATAGCAGCGTCCCTTTCATTTGGAAATTTGCCATAAAAATAAGCATACCAATAATTCAAAGAAAGTGTGCTCGTCGAATCAACATGATAAAGTGTATTGGTTTTGATTGAATGTGTCCGTTGGGACCTATGGCTAACCTGTTCTTGCTTATAGAGAAAACTTGAATCAGGCAAGTAATAGTTTTTTATGAGATCATTTCGTTTATGTTGGTTTTCACTGTAGGAGAAATTATAGCCCAATGAAATTTCGAACTTATTTTTTTTAAGATTAAGATTCAGTGATTCATCTGTTCCCCAAAGTGTAGAAACACTGGCGCTTGCAGAACCAAAGAATCCCAGGTTGGTATTTTTCTTAAGTCTGATATCTAAAATCCCTCCATCACCGGAGGAGTCGTAGGCTGTGCCTGGACTGGTAAGCACATTAATGGAGAGTACATCGTTGCTTGGCAGGGATTTTAGGTAGTTCAATAGATCCTGCCCCCCCATATTGACTTTGCGGCCGTTGATTAATACTGCGGCTCCCTTGCCAAGCAATTGTAATTTACCTTCCAGCTCGTTCACAGTAAGTCCGGGTACCTGCTTGAGTAGTTCTGCCATATTTGTGCTGTTTCCTATGACATTGTTGTCTGCGTTGAATTTATATCCGCCAGTAATAAGTTCTAGCGTTGGCCTTTTCGAAGAAACTGTCACCTCCTCAAGCTTATTGTCAATTTTAAGCAGTTTTATTGTGCCGATATCTATATTGCTCCCGTTCATGGTTTCAATTCTTTTGGTCTGCGGCTGAAATCCCATGTAGCTGATTTTAAGATAAAAGGGCGTACGGTTATACGCTAGCTGGTAGTCTCCGGTTTTGTTTGTCATCGCTGTTTTTAGTGGGGCGTTATCAGTTTGGTGTTCCCATAAATATATTGAGGCTAAATGAATAGGTTGATTGGTAATAGAATCGACTACTTTACCCGTAACAAGAAGAGTTGAATCGTTAGCATGAATGGTAATTGTATGATATGAACCATGAGATAGAGAGAAAAACAGCAGATAGGGGACAATCAGGAAAAGTTTTTTTAATACATTCATAAATTTAAATTTCTTACGCTAAAGCTTGATGATAATTGTTTTAGTTAGTAGCTATTGGTTAGTCGGTTTTAGCGAAAGAATGTTGCATATTATGTAATAAAAATTTGAAAAATATAACGTCGGAAAAATTGGAAGGGAAGCCTTAAGAAGAGGTGGCTCCATCCAGATGAACAGCCTGTCTATATTTACTACACAAAAGTGTATTTTTAAAAATATGCGTACAATCAGAGTGAATAAAACATTAGTTTAGAGTTAAATAAGAGATGCTTGTTTTTTCTCTGCTGTACATTTGTTAAAATTATAAACTATTCATAATTATTATGCTAAAAATAGGACTAGTCTTTATGGGAAGTCTGCTATCCCTTATATTCAACTGTTACGGGCAGAGCAATTATATGTCTAGCGGCTATATTTCACTTATCATAAAAGGAGCGTCACCGCATGATTTGAAAAACCTGGAAGTAGATGGCCCTTTTATGAGTGATCCTTTACAAGGAGACCGGCCGGTTACATTTAGAAGCGTCAATGATTCGACTCTTTTACTATCCGAATTTACATTTGGCCCTGCTTCGGTTTTTTTTAGGATAAATGGTCGCTACCTCTCGACTATTCTGCTTCCGAATGAAACTAATGTTATTAACCTTCATGTAACCGATTCCGCCAATTTTGATCTGGATTACCATGGTTCTTACAAGGAGATTTTTGACAATTCTGGTCTGCAGGAAAAGCTCATCATGAAAATGTTTTCCTACAAGCCGAGAGTAAAGAAAGAGAAAGCTAAATTTGCTTCTGAAAAGGAATTCACAGAAGTTAAAATGCTTCATTTGAATCAGATGAAAGATTCTTTGCTGAAAAATACTCCTTCTCAATTCCTACGAAATTATTATTCAAAACTGATAGAAACATTTCAGATTACACCACTCTTAAAAGACTATAGAACAAGTCTTTTGAACTACTATAAAATGCTAGGTATAGATGACAAAAAAGAAATCAACTTACCGGTTAGAACACGTTCATATTATGATAATCTCATTACATCTGGCTATTTAGACTCACTTAGTTTACTTCCGTCTGGCTATTTTGACCTTTTGCTTACTATTCAAAAGGATACGCTTTTGGAATTGCCTGATATTTTGAAGACTGGCCCTGCTGTTTTTACAAAAAGCCTCAAAAAGACGTTTAAATATTTGTCTCAGGACGATCATAATCTTTTTTATGATATGATGGCTGCCAGTGCATATATTAACGCCATAAATCAAGGACAGCAATTAAGCGATCAGAATCTGTACGATATCATTGGATACTTTAAAAATAAACAATTAAGCAGTTATATTTTGCATCGATCAGCTATCAGCCTGCTTAATCAGAAGAAGAAGAATGGAGAAGTGTTCTTTCTTCCATTCGAAAAAGAAAATGATGATGTTTTAAACAATATACTGGAGAAATATAAAGGAAAAGTCCTGTTGGTTGATTTTTGGGCAACCTGGTGCGGCCCCTGTCTTGCTGCTTCCCCAGCGATAGAAAAGGTTAAAAAACGATTTGAAAATAGGGACGATATTAAATTCATTTATCTAACTGACGAAACTTCAGACCGCAATAGATTTTATGAACTGACTGAAGTCCTCAAGGGTGAGCATTATTATCTTTATAAAAACCAATTTGAAGCAATTAAGAAGAAATACAACTTTGAAGCAATTCCTAGTTACGTCGTTTTCGATAAAAATGGAAATATGAGTCAAGCAAGCACTGCTCCAGATAATTTGGAAGAAGTTGCCAAAACCTGGATAGAGAGCGTGCTTTAATTTTACCAAAACTTGTGTTTTGCATCCGATTAGTCAAAAGCAAGAATTATAGGTTTCGCGGTCTTTGTAAGCAAATAAAATAGATTATGAAAAAGATTCTCTCTACTTTGATCATGGTAGTATCTATATCGGCTCTTTTTGAGGCTAGTGCTCAAACACGAAAAAACAATAATTATGACTTTTTTGATACTGTCGCAAATAGCCATAATCAGATTTTTCCTTATTCAGGTATTCCATCTGCTATAGAAATGATTTTAAAGTATTGTAAAGTAGTGAATTTTAACTTTTACGACCTGCAGAACGAATGGCAAAACAAAGCCGATGGTTCTTTTCGGGACTTTGATAATAGAAAAGTATTCGGAATTACTTTTTCTCAAAAATTTAAGCTGCCTCGGGATGAAAACTTTCCGTTAGACAGTCTCTTTCAAACAATAGAAAATGAATTGAAGTCTGGTAAAAAAGTAATTATTTCACTGCAGGTTGACACGGGTTGGTCTATTTTTGTAATTTATAAACAAACCCCGGATGGAGAGTTTGTCTCGTACAACAAATTTGGGAGCCACACAATAATACTTCGAAATACAAAAGAAATTATAAGAAAAACTAATGGTACTGAAATTATGACATGCAATTTTCCTCCCTTATTGTAGCCGATATTGAATACAATATGCTTCTATACCAAGAATATGATCGTTTTAATTCAGTTTTGTTGGATTTGGAAAAATCAATACTATCTATAAATAATTTAAATTATGAAAAGAATTCTCTTTAGTTTAATTCTGTTAATAGCCACATCTCCTATTTTTCTTTTGAAAGCTCAAACAATAAAAGTCGATAGCTGTGATTTTTTTGATACTGTCGTAAATAACCATAATCAGATCTTTCAGATGTCGTGTATCCCCTCAGCTATTGAAATGATACTAAAGTATTATAATGTTGTTGATTTTGATTTTTACGATCTGCAGAATGAATGGAAAGACAAAGCCGATGGTTCTTTCCATAATTTTGACAAAAAAGAATTATATGGCATTACTTTTTTTCAAAAATTTGTTTTGCCCCGGGATGAAAACTTTCCGATTGACAGTCTCTTTCAAACCATAGAAAATGAATTGAAGTCTGATAAAAAAGTGATTATCTCACTTCCTGCTGACACGGGCTGGCATATGTTTATTATCTGCAAACAAACTCCAGATGGAGAATTTGTTTCATATAGCAAACTTGGAAGCCACACCTTAGTACTTCGAAATACAAAAGAAATTGTAAGAAAATCTAATGGTACAGAAATTATGACTTACAGCATTCCCTAATATATTTTTTTAGATTTCTCAAGTTGGCTAAACCATGTTTCAATATAACATATTGTTCATAAACTTCTTGAAAGTTTTCAAAAAAATAAACTTCTGCTCTGATTCGGAGATTTTGTAAATTTAAAGTTGCGCATATTTATCGATCAGCATTTTAGAAGAATTAATAGCTGAAGTTGATCGATCGTCAACTAAAGAAATGAATAGTTTTGATTTATTAAGTAAATTAGTTCTATGAAATATAACTTGATAACCTTTTTATGTCTTTTGACTGTGATGCTTTCCGCTTGCTCTGGTACCCGCATTGCCACAATGAGAAAATCGAAGATGGAGCAGCTTGAGCTGGGCATGTCCAAAACCAAGGTCGTTAATATCCTTGGATCATCTTACTCAATTTCGCAAAAGGAAGTAAACGCTAATGACACCATTGAAGTTATATCCTACAGGAATGTACCCTTTGATGATGAATTCTATTTATTTAGGTTTAAGAATAGCAAATTAGAGAAGTGGCACCGCGAATTCCAGCCGATCTACAAAGCAGCGCAGCCGTAGGAGGCTATACCAACTTAGTATAACAGCACAATCTCTATTTAGTTATATTTCTACAGGATGACCTATATTCTTAAAGAATTGTCTGAGTATTTCATAGGTTGTAAAGTCTGCACAAACCTAAATCAAAACCTTGCAATTATGATCCATATTAAGCTAAATATGCCGGCTGGTTTTTTAATATTTATTCTGTTTCTTTCTAGCTGTACGACGGTTAATCGGCCAATATCGAACTTAAATAAATTTTCTCAAGGGGCTATGAATCAATTGACAAATGATTCCTTGGGGGTAAAGATCGCATTCTACGGGAACGCAAATTTTGGATCTAAGTATATAGATTTAAAAGATGTGAAGTCTGTCTTTAGAAAGAGGCAGGTAAAGTTCCCGTCAAAGAATATTATTTTTTGGGGAACCTATGAATCGAGTACAAACCCTATGTATGTGGTTGGCAGCTTGGAAGCTTTTTTAGATATTTCAAGGTTCACTTTAGATAGCTCAATGCACGGTTCTATTTATTATCGAAATATTCAGTTAAATAAAAATAACATCATAACTAGAATTGCGATCCCATATACAAAGGATTTATTTCTTTTGATTAACGAAATCTGGACGGAGACCGGTCATAGGAATGAAAATATCAAGGAGGCCTTAAATCATGTAAAAACCACTTACAGTTCTTTGACTTATGGCGCAAACTTTAGTAAAGAAGATCCCGACGAAGAAATCAATTATTTTGATATAGCTGAGTCTGCTTTTAAAGATAAAGGATATGCTAACTACTTATCTCCGAGAGATACGCTGCAAAAACTTTTGGTACAAAATAAAACCAGCCAATATGCCAGTGAACTGTTTAAATCCTACAGCTCGTTTCTCGGGGAAAGTGTCCAGTATGATAGCTTACCTGAACAAGAGCAATTTACAGGAAAAAAAACGGCGGTTTCGATAGATGATATTGCTGAAAAAATAAAACGACATCGAGTGGTAATGTTTAACGAGAATCATTTGCTTCCGCGATGTCGGCTGGTGGTCAATCTGCTATTGCCAAAGCTTTACAAAGAAGGCTTTAATGTACTTGCTTTAGAAGGCTTATCTGAAGATGAAGAGCGGATTAATAAATTGGGGTTTCCAAATATCGAAAGTGGATTTTATACCAGAGATCCCAATATGGCCAATCTCATTCGGACGGCCACCAAGTTAGGCTTAAAAGTGATCAGTTATGAGGATTTTGAAGATACAGAGGAAAGGGACCTTTCTCAAGCAAGAAATCTTATTAGAAAAACTGAAATCAACACAAAAAGTGATACTAAAGTTATTGTGTTAGCAGGTGGCGGACATATAGACGAAGGAGATATCGGCGCAAATAAAAGTATGGCCCATTATTTTAAGAAACTCAGTAAAATTGACCCTTATACTGTTAATCAGGTCAAATTTTCTTCTGCTCAGGAAACGAACGATTCTATATATATCATGGAGAACACCAGACTGTACGATAACGACCTATATCTGTCAAACTGTCTGAATAGCGATCAGATAGTAATTGGAGGAAATGAATTCAATCGTAAGTACAATATCGCAAAAACCAACTTGGCAAAAGGAACAGCCTACGCGATATATATCTATCATGATAAGGAATTTCAACTCGATAGTACGGCGATTCCGATCTATCTGTCACTCTCAAAAAAAGATACGATACAGCTAAACCTTTCAAAAGGGACGTATCGATACCTCGAAAGAGATCAGGATGGAGGCATAATTCACCAGGAAATTATTGAAATAGAGTGAAGAATAATGAACAGGCTAATTTAGATTCCTAAATTCAATTGGAGTGACACCAACCTTTTGTTTAAAAAGGCGGGTAAAATGTTGTTGATATTTAAAGCCAAGTTCTTCTGCAATTTGACTGATAGACTTATTGGGGACAAATATCTTCTCCTTTGCCTCTTCTATAAGTTTAGTTTGTATATAATCAAGGGCAGTTGTTCCGGTCTCTTTTTTAATAAGATCACCAAAATAATTCGGAGACAGATACAATTGTTCAGCACAATAACTGACTGTTGGCAAGCCAAGAGTCAGAGATTTCCCAGATCTGAAATAATCATGTAGAAGATTTTCAAAGCGTATCAGTATATCTGTATTTATATGTGTTCTGGTAATGAACTGCCTATCGTAAAAACGCATACAGTAATTTAAAAAAAGTTCAATATTGGACACGATAAGAATTTTACTGTGCTATGTTGTCATTTACCTTTAAGACACCCAAAATAAAAAAACTACTCACTCCCTTTTGATAATTCCAGTCAACTAGCCACATTTGTTTATTTCTTGTATTCATTTTGATCACAGTGGACGGGTTACTGTGTTGTAATGTAGTTCATTTTTTAGTGTTTTTTTTAGTAATCGAATGAGAACATCATTGTAAGACAGATTAGAACTGTCAAATCTCATGAAATATTAATTTTTCCAGGGAAGGGACAAAAATCAGAAGGCGGTATTTAATGAATTTATTCTTTTTGGGTATTGACTCATGTCAATAAAGGTCTTATTGTGGACAGTCACTCCTTTTCATTCTATGTTGCCATATTCAGTCTTGATCAGTTTTAATTTTTTATTACTTTCTCTAATTGAAATATTGTTTGAGAGCCATCTATATTGGTGTACTCCAATTTTAAAAATCCATATTCTTCGTTAAAATATGAGGTCAAATAAGTTTTCCCTAGCTGACTATGAGCGGTTCCTCTTGAAATCGTGCATTTAATTTTTCCAAAATTCGTCTTTATTTTTTTACGGTCAAGTATTTCATAAATATAATCGTTTTCTATACGTCCCACCCATGTTTTCCATCTAACATTTGACCAATGGTCACCTATGCTCAAATGCCAATTCCATCTTTTACCTTTTCTAATAGGAAATGTGATATATGGAAATGGATTAAGCTCTAGAATAGTAAAAAGTGCGAATCGAGGAGGATGTATCCAGATATTCTTTTTATTTTCAATTACCCCAGTTAATTCTTTTCCAATTGATTGTCCATCATTATTTAAAAAGTCGTAAAAGAAATTGGTTTGATTGTAATCTGGTATACTTATTTTGAAAGCATTGCCATTCAGTGGTATTACGGCAATATTAAAAATTGTAGAATCATTCTTTTTTTCTATTGGAATGAATTCCCATTCATTACTTTTTTTCTCTGAGTTGCCTATTTTTCCAATGAAATATTCCTGTTTGTCAACCCCTATATGCTTATAGCTGTAGATGAATTTTGTTTTAGCAACATAGATTTCATTATCGAGATTGTATTTGTTATCGTCAACATTCGTCGAGTCAAATTTTTCTACTAGAATTCCATCGTTATCGATCAAGAATTTCGGACTAACTCTTGTCTTGCAGGAAGCAACAAAAAGGGAGATAATAATTATTGACACTAATTTTGTTTTCATCTGATTTCCAATTTACATTCAAATTTAACAGCCATCCGCGGTTAAGAATTGTAAAAATGTAAACTTAAATAATCAACCAGACAACTTTTTGATGACTTTGAGTCTGCTTAAAAAAATCTTTGGGTTTATAGGACGTCAATAACTTGAAATATTTATTGAAATGTGCCTGATCAAAAAAGAAATTTTCATAGGTCAGCTTTGTGAGCGTCTCATCAACAACATGACTTTTGATAGTTTTACGAAATCTTGATATTGTCCTGAATTCGGTAGGTGATTTTCCTATACCGTTTTTAAAATAATTACTAATATATTGTCGGGAAAGATTTAGCTCAGTGGAAATTTTGCTAATAGTTTGATTACTGTTTAATCTGGTAATAAGATCCTCTAATAAACTATCGATTTTACAACAAATTCTCTTAGCCAGGAATTTCTCAATTTCAAGATTTATTTCCTCATTCCCCTGATGATTAGAAATTTTCTTGAACTCCTTTTTTAAGAAATGATTATCGCAATCAAAAATCGTTTTAATTTGGGAGTTTTTGGTTAATTCTGGAAAAAGGCAAGCTAAAGCTCCTGGCTTTAAATATATCGTAATCTCATCCACAGGATCTAGATATCTAATTTCTAGGGGATGTTTGTATTGAGTAATTACGCTCAACAATGAATTTCCTTCTGACTTTGTAATAAGAATAATTTTATCTTTTATTTGAACCGAACCATTTTTAATAAAAGTAACGATCGTATAATTATTTGGAAATGTAAGGTAGTGTGGTAATTTTTCATTTTTTGCCGATAAGTAATAATAGCCCTCAATATAACCAAGTAGTTTTTTATTTTGTGGGGATCTAAATTCTATCATGCGTATGTATTAGTGATTAGTAAATTTTAATAAAATTGTTAAGTGATAGTTCCATTTAGTGGAAAATTGGATATATACTATTAAGATAAGTCAAATCTCTCTAGAAAGGAAATATAATTTCTTTTCCAAGGTGATTTTTACGAAATGGGTCAACATCTGTATATTGCTCATTTCATCATCTTTATCCGCCATTGTGGAGCTGCTAAAACATTCGCTGACAGATTCAGGGCTTGCGCAGTTTCTTGAAGATCATCGCAGAGTCAACCACAAGACTGCAGCCGTAACATGAACCTGTGGTAAAGATGGTCGCTTGATTTTATAATCCTTGAGTCCTCACTGACTTTTAATTATGGCGAATTCGCTATAATTAAAAGTGGGTTATAAATACTTCTTGAAATACCCAAGTATTCAACTGTGTTTCTGTTTCGATGCCAATCAGAAATGAAAAAGTCTCCATTGATAAATAGATTTTGGATTGATGATAGCTCCGAAATGGCTGAGAGGTTCATAACGATTGATGCATTGAAGATGTAAATGTAATTGTGTTTCAGACAGGATAGGACATGATAGTTTTTTTTGGGGATTTATAGATATTGTCTCGTAACGATGTTTGCAACAAAATCAATATTAAGTTGGTTTCTGCTGCTGGCACCTTTTTTTGTAGAAGGCCAAGTGCAGGGACATTACGATGCCATTTATTCAGGGGTGCCATGGATTGATGCGCAAGGAAAAACTGTGAGCGCACGTGGTGGTTGCATCATCAAAGAAAAGGATACTTATTTTCTATTTGGCGAATATAAAACGGACTCAGCCAATGTATTCAATGGCTTTTCCTGCTACTCCTCCAAAGATCTGTCGAATTGGCGATTTGAAAGTATGGCACTTCCGGTACAGCTCGCTGGGAAGCTAGGACCGAATCGAGTTGGCGAACGACCAAAGGTAATGCGGTCACCGACAACTGGAGAATACATTATGTATATGCATGTGGATTCGCTCAACTACAAAGATCAATTTGTTGGATATGCTACAGCAAGCAGAATTACAGGACCTTATCAGTTCCAAGGACCTTTGCTTTATAATGGACAGCCTATTCGAAAATGGGATATGGGGAGCTTTCAGGATGATGATGGACGAGGATATATTTTGATCCATGGAGGGGAAATTTACCTATTGGGCGCGGATTATAAACATGTCGAAAAGAAACTGAATGAGGCGATGGGGGCTGGTTTTGAATCACCGACTATGCTCAAAAAGAATGACCTATATTATTTTCTGGGGTCTAATTTGACAAGTTGGGAGCGTAATGACAATTATTATTATACTTCACGGTCTTTGACTGGGCCTTGGGAAAAACAGGGATTGTTCGCTCCTGAAGGTTCTTTGACCTGGAATTCACAATGCACCTTTGTCTTGCCAATTCAAGGTACAAAAACGACAACGTGGATGTATATGGGCGATCGTTGGTCTTTTCCTAAGCAAAAATCGGCAGGGACCTATGTATGGCAACCACTGTCTTTTGAAGGGAATAAGCTACGTTTACCTATTTTTTATGACGCATGGCAGCTTAATTTGCAGACGGGAGAGTATCGAATGTCAACACCAGGAGAAGCATCCATCGACTTGACGACATCAAAACAGGTTACCCGTAAAGGTAATTGGAAGCAGGACAGTTTGCACACGATCAGCTCAAACCGGCGCGGTGATCAGTTGACTATGAGTTTTCATGGTCGGGCAGTAGCTTTATATGGACTTTCTAGACCGACGGGGGGCTATGCAAGAGTGACGATTGAAAACAAAAATGGCCAGCATATCCTAACATCTATTGTGGATATGTATGCACTGGTACCTAATCTAGCAATTAAGTTTGCCAGTCCGCAATTGAAAGACGATACCTATACAATAAGCATAACACTGATGGGTGAACGGGGGAATTGGTCGGATAAACGGAAAAATAATTACGGGAGCAGAGGGTTTGACGTTGTACTACAAAAGTTCTTGGTAACAAAATAATGTGTCATTAAACTAGTTATGTTAATGCTTTAGTAAAATAGGGAATTATTGAAGGCACTATATATCCTAACATTATATCCTGGTGGCAGAAAATATGGGCAAATCATGCGGGCCACAAACTCGCCCGCATGATAATTTAATTATTTTGAAGGGCGAATTAATTACCTCGTTAATTCTTCCAACGCTTGGTCTAAACTGGCTCCGCGCATACCATGTTTTATAATTGTGCCATTTGAGTCGATAAGCAAAGCGTATGGAATGCCTTGGATATCGTAACTTTCGGCAATCTTACTGTTGAAACCTTCTCGGGCATTGTATTGGTGCCAAACCATATTTTCTTCGGCCATTGCTTTTTTCCAGTCCGTTTCTTTCTCATCCAGAGAGATACTTACGATGTCAAAACCTTTGTCTTTCCATGTTGCATAGGTATGTCGTAAATGTGGAATTTCACCTCTGCATGGACCACACCATGAAGCCCAAAATTCAAGTAGAATGTATTTCTTGTCTTTCGGAAATACAGAGGTTAACTGTACCTTGTTTCCTTCTTTATCTAAGATTGGGCCATCCAATATGTTGGATCCAATCGCAGTTGCTTTGGCTTTTGTGATTGCAGTCTGCAAATCAATAAATGTTTTTTTTCCATGCCAAGATGGTTCAAAGATCTGAAGGAGTTCATCCATTTGTATTTTGGAGAGACTTTCTTCCCCATAGCCCATCACCATATAGGAGGCTTCATCTAAAGCAACCCGGGCTGTTGGGTTATTTGTGATAAATGCCCATTTTTTTTCGAAAACCGTTTTCTTATACGGTGCCATTTTTTCAAGAATGGCAATTCCCCGATCTGTATTAAATTTTCCATCGATTGCCGGAAGGTGATACTCCTGCATATAGGCCTTGTCTAGTTTACTTAGCACCTGTTTTTGGTCAGTAATGCTTCGATTTAATTGATCCGCCAAGCTTTGCGCTCGAGAACCTTCAATGATAGGTTTTTGGTTTGGCAAATTCGGGTTATAATAATAGGAAGGAAGGCTATCGATATGGCCGGACAGCTGAACATTTCCCTTATCTAAGTAGAAGTGGCTTGCTTTCCACAATTTTTTGTCGGAGTTTTCAGTAGGCGCAATAGTGATTCTTACCAATTCGGGATCATGTATGGCCCCTTTGATTTGAAAGCTATTATTTTTGATGACCGCACTGCCAATTTTCTTTTGTTCATTGTCGGCCCATAGACTAACAGTTTGCCCATTCGCTTTTTCTCCCCTAATTTTTCCAGCCAAAGAATATGTCTGTTGGGCGTAGGTGATCAGTACAAGTGCACTGCAGGAAAGAGTTAAAAATAGTTTTTTCATTAGATTATATCTTTTTTTGATTTTCTTTTGTTCTTATGTAATTAAATGTTGTATGTTCCCACTGATTTATTCAAGTCAGCAAAGAAACAGGGTTTTTAAAGTGGATTCTGTTGCAATTGATTATTCCCTGCCAATGCAGTTTGTGGAAGGGGCAATACTAATTGGGTGTCCGATTTGATCGTTGCTTTGATTGCATTTAAATCCATGTTTTTTTCGTGATAGTAGCGGACAAAATCAAACCAGTCTTCGCCATTTTCTGCAAATAATTCTAATACCTTGTGTCGAAAGATAGCGGTCAGGAGAGCGTTGTTACTGATCTTACTGACATAATCTGCAGGATATCCAACACGTGAGGCCATGGTTTGAAAACTTTGACGCGCAATATCATAGTGACCGTTTCGGACAGCAGCTTCGGCATGGATAAAATAGATTTCACCGAGACGTAGTATCATTTGCGTGTTGTGCTTTCCCGTTCCATTGGTCGAATAAGGATGTTTTCCATTGCCCTGAGCCCCTGCGAGTGTTGGATTGAACATCAAATAAAAACGTTGGTCATAACCTTCTCCGGTATTAAGATTTCCATCGTTATCACCAGCCACCAGTATATCTGCCATACGTTTGGTGTATTCACTATAAGTGGTACGGGCAATCAGATCGGATGCAGTTTCCATAGCGCCTTCGGTATAGGTAGCGAAAAGTGCCTCAGGAGAATTATAACCATTGACGAAGATGCTTCTAAAAGACTCTTCCAGTCGGTAGCCATTGCCCTCAGCTAAATCAATAGCCTCTTTAGCAAGGCTTTCAGCTTCATTGTAGTTGCGCATATGTAAGAGAACTTTTGCTTTCAGGGCTTTGGCGGTAGCTTTTGTAACATAATAATGGAGCTCATTATTTTGCGGTGCATTGGCAATAGCTTCGTTCAGATCCGTCAGTATGAAATCGTAGCTTTCCTGTACGGTTGCACGTGCTGAAGTTTCCGTCCCTGTAAAAGGTGTATTTCTCAATACAATTCCATAAGGTGAAGACAGATCAAAAAAATAACCGAAATGACGGAGGAGCTGAAAATGGGCAAGTGCACGCTGAATCTTACATTCGGCGATGATTTCTCTGACACGTTGTTCGGGAGCACCTTTTGCATCCCCTCTTTGCATCAGCTGAATCAAATTGTTTGCTGTGTTAATTGTCAGGTAAGATCCCTGATAAATATTGACGAGAGCTATATTATTGGCCTGTACACTATTGGTTACAAACTCCTGGCCTCCGGTCAATCCACCACCTTTGCTTGCGGAGGTACCCGAAAGAATGGACATGTATAGGCGGAAAGAAGATACATTAAACGCTCGCCAGCTTTTGTATACACCGCGCAAAACAGACTCTGCTGATTCCAGATTATAGACGACATTGTCTTCTTCCATTTTATAGTAAGGTTTGATATCGTCGATACCACCCACCATAGAGCAGGAATTCATTCCCAATGATCCTGCCAGTAACATTCCCAAATATTTTATTTTCATGTTGATTGTATGTTAAAATGCTGCTTTAATGCCCATAGAAAATGTTTTTGACATCGGATAGGCATCATTACTGGATGTACTTGTGGTAATATATGTTCCGACAAATTCAGGATCTAACCCTGGCCATTTAGTCAGAGTCCATAGATTGGACGCCGAAGCAAACACCGATACCTGATTGACGCGCCATTTTTTCGTTAGTGTGGTTGGTAGGGTATAACTTAAGTTGATGTTTTTAAGACGCAGGAAAGATGTCTCGTATACCAGACGGTCAGAAGTTCTTGAGTTGGACGCCGGATCATAATAGGTTATTTTGGCGAAATGGGCGTCCGGGTTGGTCGCTGACCACATATCGCCGTAAATTTCCTGCTGTAGACTCTGACCTAACATTCCAAAGAGGCTAGTTTGAAAGTCTTCCATTATGGCTGATGCTCCTTGGGAATATTGAAAAACAAAAGAAAAATTGAAGTTTTTATAATGTAAACGATTATAAAAACCTCCGAAATATTTGGGTTGTGCAGTCGCGATGACTTCGCGGTCATCGGTAGTGACTACACCGTCGCCATTAAGGTCCTTATATTTATAATCGCCGATACCTGTAGCCATATTTTGGTAATACCCTGTCGGTGAATTACTGTTCAGGACATCGATTTCCTCCTGCGAGTCAAAGATTTTTTCGACTAAATATCCCCTTCTAGTACCAGCAGGATAGCCCTCTATGTAGCTATCTAAGGAGTAAGCGTTAATATTTGCACCGTTTAAATGTTCGATTTTATTTCGGTTGCGCGCAATATTAAATGATAGATTCCAGGTGAAATCCTGCTTTTTGATAAGATCATAGCCCAATTCGATCTCAAAGCCTTTATTGCTCATATCGATGATATTAGCTGAATAGGTGCTAGAACCGGCTTCCAATGCTATCGGTGCCGGTGCTAATGCACCAGTCGTGTAGCGATCATATAGATCAAAACTACCTGTAAATCGATTGCCAAAAAGTGCAAAATCCAATCCTGTATTGTATTCGCGTGTTTTTTCCCATTTGACATCTCGGTTGGGCACATTTGGATCTAATACAATCGCCGGTTTGCCACCCCAAAGGTCACTGGAACCACGTACAAAAAATTGACGATATAAGAAGTTATTAATATTGGTCGAGCCGGTATTACCCCAGCTCAGGCGTAGTTTCAGGTCGTTGATCCAGTCTGCCGTTTCCATAAATTGTTCATTATTGATCCGCCAGCCAATGGATAAAGACGGAAAATATGCCCGTTTATTCCCAGGACCGAATTTAGAAGATTCGTCCGTACGGAAATTTGCTTCAGCCAGATAACGATCTTTGTATTTATAGCTTAATCTGCTGTAAATGGAATTTAACCCTTGATCAGCCCTGTAATATGTGAAAAATGTATTTCTGGCAGCCGATCCCGGATCTGTCAGAATTTCATTGTCCGGAAATTCTTCGTAGCTATTTGAATCGCCTGAATTCTTGGAGCGGTCAAATCCGATACCAGCCATCGTATATAATTGATGACCATTCTTTTTCCAATTATAATCCGCCCTGAAATTTAGACTCGTATTACTATTATTGGATGTATTTGTATTCAATGTCGCGTATAGGTTACTGCCAAAAGCCGTAAAGTCGTCCTGTGTGTAGGTCGGCGCAAAAATACTGGCGCCACCATTGTAAGAGGCAACACTGATGTCACCACGCAATTTAAAATTCCTGAGCACTTCATATTCGGCATAAGCTGCCCCCAAAAATTGGTGTATATTATTTAATCCGCGATTGCTGAGCTGAGCCAAAGGACTTGATAACAATACAGGGGCGCCATACATTAGCGAACCATCAATGCGGTTGAAGTTACCGTTCGCATCGTATGGCTCGACATCAGGTCTTACCAGCCAAGGTTTTGTATTACCTTCGGCGTACAACTGCTGCCCATATTTTAGTGTGCTGTAAGCATAAGATAATGAGGCTCCGGCAGTCAGACGCTCTGTAATGTTGCTATCGAACGATAGACGACCGCTGTAGCGTTTGAGGCCATTGTTGATGTATAATCCTTCCTGATCGAATGTATTAAAGTTGAACGCCAGATTGCTGTTGTCTGATCCTCCATTTAAAGAGAGGTTAAATTGCGAAGTACGGGCATTTTTATTACGGATTACTTTTGTCCAGTCAGTATTGCCCGGTCCGAAGGCATCATTGTTTAATCCATCATAGCGATATTGTAAAGGAGTGCCAAATCCGTCATCTGCTAAAGGGCTGACAAAAGCCATTTGTTCTATAGCCGGTATTTGATTGTAGTAGGCTTCATAGGGGTCAATTTTACCCTCATTGATGCCATTTATTGTATTTAGGATAATGGTGTTTTGCGCATCTTTAAATTGTTCGAAAGATAACGGCTTGTACATGCGCGTCGGGTTGTTGATAGAATGCGTGTAATCTGCGGAAATTGAAAATGGTCTATTTTTCTTTCCGCGATTGGTCTTGACAATGATTACGCCATTCGCCCCACGAGATCCGTAAATCGCAGTTGCAGCAGCATCTTTTAGGATGTCAATACTTTCGATTTCCGAAACTGGTATATTTGAAAGTGGGTTGATCGTTGGAAAATCAGAATATCCATCGATAAAAAAAGGCACTCCATCGATCACGTATAAAGGTTCATTGGTACTGCCCGACAAGGGCGAAGTAATGCCGCGGATATTGAGCTTGGCTGTTGAACCAGGTGCGCCAGAGTTTTGTGTCACCATGACACCTTTTGCGGCGCCCCCCAAAATAGACTCGAATGTTGCCGCATTATTACTAAAATCTGCTAATTTTTCCTGATTAATAGAAGAAACTGAACTCGTCAGATCCTTTTGTTGTTTGGCTCCATATCCGATAACAACAACCTGATCCAATCTGGCGTCAGCGATACGCATGGTCATATCCTGATTTAATTTTAAGGCATTTAAATGGATCATGGATGCGGTGGTCAGATAGCCGATATAGCTATAGGAAAGCTGATAGGTACCGTAAGGAATATCAGCAAAGGTATAATTTCCTTTTGGGTCAGAGACCGTGAGCAGATCAAGTCCTTTTCCGACTATTTTGATTGTTACTCCCGACATGGGAGCATTGTCATCTATGCGTCTGATCGTTCCGGATACAGAGCCCAACTGCTGCATCTTGTTCTTGATGATAATGGTTTTATCTTCGATCTGGAAGGATAGGGGCTGTGCCTGGAAAATATCCGTCAGTACATCGCGGAGATTCTTATCTTTAACGGATAAGGTCACAGGAGATGTGTTTTTTAACATATCATCGGCGTACAAAAAGCGGAAGGAGATTTGATCTTCAAGCTTTTTGATCACCGTTTTTAGATTGCTTTCATGTGTCTTTAGGGTGATTTTCTGCGCATGGGCAGCGACAGAAAAGTCCGTAAAGAAAGCAGTAAGGAGTAACAATGTAAGATAAAATCTTACATGATTAAAATACTTAATGTTCATAAAATTTAGTGTTAAGTTAGTTCGCTTTTACATGGATTGTTTGGTTGTCAATCCTAAATTTGACTTTTCCAGTCATTTCAAGTAGATGTAGGGCCTGGTCGATCGTTTGATATTTCGATATTCTTCCGGTAAAGCTTATTTTGGCAGTTTCTTTCGTTTCGAATCTAACATCGACATTGTACCATCTGGACAATTGTTGCATGATTTTGCCCAGCGGCTCACTATCGAATACAAAGATGTCTTCTTTCCATGAGGTGACGGATGTGGTTTTGGCCTTGGAGACGAGCATGTGTTGACCGTTATAGAGCGCTTGATCGCCGGGGAGAAGAATCACCTGTCCTGTAGGTGTCGAGATCCGGACTTTTCCTTCCAGAAGGGAAGTGGTTATATTTTTTTCATGACGATAGGCTTGTATGTTAAACTTAGTTCCCAGTACAGTGACCTCTTGCTCTTTGGATGATACGATAAAAGGCTTATATTTATTTTTGGTAATTTCAAAATATCCTTCGCCAACCATTTTTATCCTACGTTCACTTCCTGCAAATTGAGACGGAAATTCAAGTTCGGATTCAGAATTGACAACGACCAGCGAGCTATCAGCGAGCTTTATTTTAAATTGACTTCCCCGGGGGACAATCAATTTGTTTAATTCACCTGTGTTTTTAATATCGGATTGAACTTCATATGAAATCATTCCATTATCAAGTTTTTTTACGTTGATGCCGTTCGTATTTATTGTTTCTCCAATGTGTAGCGCACTCAGATTAATCGAATCTTTCGAACCCAAAAATAATGTCGCTCCATATCCCACGGTCTGAATTGTGGTTGGTGTATGGGAAATGTCTTTTTTATACTGTAGGATAATCATGTAAGAAGCCGTAGACAGAAGCAAGAGGCCGATTAACACCGCTGCATATTGATAAAAGCTCCTCTTTTTTAGAGGTTCAGTATTGAGTGAATGCCAGGTCTGAAGCTTGATTTCCTCGAATTCATTTACTTGGAGCGGATGTTTATACTCCAGTGAATTATACCAAGATTCGACAAGAATTATTTCATCTTGCGTGCATTTTTGATCCGTATATCGTTTTAAAAGGTCTGTAATTTCTTTTTCTGTCATTGCAGTCTAAATGGGCTTTTATAAACAGGACAAGGCTGATGACCGAAGGGAGTAGACGAAATTTAAAAAAAAGTAAAAAGTACGTAATTAATTTTTTTCTTAAGTATTTTGAGAGCATTGGCCACCTGCTTTTTGACCGTTAATTCGGATATGGACATCAGGTCGGCAATTTCCTTATGGGAGAGTTCCTGATGTCTGCTGAGCAAATAGATCTGTTTCATCTTTAGCGGAAGAGCATCTATTTCATTCTGAATGATTTTTTCAAGTTCGTTTTTATGAATTGTTCGGTCAGTTGTTGCTTCAAAATGAGCTTTAAAATAATGATAGAGCTCCTGACGTTCATTTTGTTTTTTAGTTTTTATATAATAGTTGATAATACTATTTCTAAGGGATACGAAAAGAAAATTGATGACTTTTCCTTCGATAATGATTTGCGTACGTTTATTCCATAGGTTCATAAAAAGATCCTGCGTGAGATCTTGCGCATCTTCTTTGGATGACAGTTTATGCAAAGCGTGCACAAATAGTACATAAAACAAACGATTATATAGTACTTTATACGCATGTGTGTCGTTAAACTTTATAAGCCCGAAGAGCTGCTCGTCACTACATTCATTATATTTTTCCAGTTCCAATTTCATAATATAATAAAACAAGGAATTTTGTCTTTAAACCATTCTATAGTTGAATTCAGGGTTTATGCAAAATGCTTTATCTCTCTTGATAAGTAAAGCTATTTATTCCAAAAATTTAATTACCAGGATTGCGGTAGATTTCAAAAGGACACTAATATATTGCTAAGGTATTGAAACTTATGTAATACATAAAATATTTTTGCTATTGAATTTACCTTTAACTTGTTTTTAGTGACAATAGTCTATAATAACATCTTCCAATGCCCTGATCCCCTCTTCCAAATCCTTTTCAGGAAGTGATTTGATTACTTAAGATATTAACATGAGTATGAGCTGTAATTAATGTCTGATTATATTTTCACTAATAGTACAGTTTATGATGCTACCCCTGCTTCACTAAAATTTTATACAGATAGTTTAGGAAATCTTCATAGTTTTGACAATCGAGTTTGTGATTGAAAATTTTAGTTCTGGGAACCAATTTAATACCTTTAGAGGGAAGAATTGTCAATCACGTATCTTCAATATTCAAGTAAGATGAAAGAAGTATTTGTAAAAAAATATTGGGATGAGGAAGATGTATTGTTTTATCTACATTTTCAAAATGGAGAAGCCATAGCGCAGGTTGAAATTACGCCCGAAGGCAGGGCCTTTTTGTCCTTAGAAAATCCCGGAGAAAACACTTCCAATTTATACGACCAATCGTTGGATGAACTTGATTTGGAAGATAAAGACTTTATAACCAAGGAAGAATTTTATAGAATTTGGAATGAGCAATAAAGCAAAAGCTCTCTATCTATTGATAATGACGATATCGAGCATATTCCACTAGGCAATGATGTTTGGGCTTAAATTTTTTGCCCCGATCGGTCTATTCTTCACGATTATGATATTTTCTCAATTCTATAAAACTTACAAGAGCTCAAAATAAGAGTCTGATTGATAGATTTTGTTTGCAGCATCGGCTGATATTCTAAATTTTCCTTTACTGGACATCATTGGAGCGGTAAACATGATTTCATCAGCACTGACCGGTATGGGTACAATTTCAAAATCACCGAAACGGATTTTTTGTGCATATTTTATGCTCTTACCTTTGACATGGATCAACGATCCCGGTAGGCCACTGGAGGGA
This sequence comes from Sphingobacterium sp., assembly GCA_031286695.1. Classification (GTDB taxonomy): domain Bacteria; phylum Bacteroidota; class Bacteroidia; order Sphingobacteriales; family Sphingobacteriaceae; genus Sphingobacterium. Next base: position 419,378 of record JAITTY010000006.1, read on the forward strand.
GCAAAACTCTCCAGGGTGATTCCCATTGGATTGATTGCTAGTTTTTTGTCGCTGAAAGAATACACCCCCGCAGAATTCTGATAGCCTATGCTGATCTTATTGGATCCAAAGTTCGACAGAAACCATGTAAAGTATGCTTCTCCATCCTTATCACATACAGCATCCCAATAGATATTATTGCTACCCTGTAGGCTGTATATATTCCCTTTTGAGAAATTTCCATAAAGCGTAATCCGATCTCCTTCATAGGCGTTAGTTTTATCACTTGACACCCAATCGAAGTTCTTGACCACAATCTTTTGGGGGAGACTGATGTCATAAAATCTGTCTTTGATCTGGAACGAATAGCTGCCTTCTTTTAAATCGCCGACTTCGAAAATAAGGGATTCATTTCCGGTTTGTCGAGGTTCCACTGGTAGGTTTCCAAAAGTATAATCAAAGTACATCCCCGATTGGAAATCCCAAAATTCAGGCCATTGGATTATACATTTCGCTCCGGGATGAACAAAAGATTGTTCAATACTAATCTTCGCTAAATCCGGAACATAAAATAAGATTTCCTCTTTAAAGATCACCGTTTCCACACCATTGGTATAGCCGAACTTGAAACGGTTGCCTTTTAGATTTTCTATTTGATTAAATTGTAGCTGACTTGTGAATGGAATCTGTAGATCACCCAATATAATTTTAAAATCACTGCTCGGATGACGGAAATCGGGGAGGTTGAGCCCCAAGATGTCCATTACTTCGATTGGTTTAAAATTTGTTTTAACCGGAGGAAGTAGCTGTCCCAGAATTTTTACCTGAGCAATATTGTAGTAAAAATCGCCATAAGGATACTCCCTGCGTTTAAATGAAAAGCTGATGTCCTGCCCATGATATAATCCGTTCGTTTTCGGTACCTGAAAACGGATAGACTTTTTATCTGGTGCTATGGTGTAGGGTATTTCTAGGCTCTGGCTAGCGTTTGATACCGCATCAGCGAAGTAAGAGAAGAATTTGTAATTTTGATCTATCAACTTAAAATCGCCTTGAACTACAATTTCTTCACCGGGTTTTGCTTTTATCATTTTGACAGGGTCGATCAAAAAGCCACCGATCTGAAAGGAGTTAAATTCACCCCTATAGTATCCTTTTTCAGTCCTTACATACAAGCTGTAGGTATATTTGAGATCTAGATCAAAGGGCTCATTTGGTTGATACGTATATTTGATCGTTGGACCTACTGTATTTTTACCCACTTCGATCTCCTGTTCTTTCCGTTCTATAGCGTATTGATCGATAGTTTTTATAATAAAGCCATAACTTATTATCTTTTGGTCCGCTATCGAATCTATTTGACCGAATAAGGTGACGCTTTTTTTGCTCAGTTCCTCCGTATGTCCTGTCCGGACAACTATTTTTTCTTCGGCAGAATACACATATTCTATCTCCTGAACTTTCTTGCACGCCACAGTGAGCAGTGTGAGACTGGACACCATGACAAAAAATAATATATTGAGCTGTTTTATATAGCGTAGCATATCACTGTTAAAATCTTAAATTAATTCAAAAGTTTCCTTACCTTTTACCCATTTATCGCCAAAAAGAAGATTGATTTCTATTTTTCCCTTGTAAGAAATATCTCGGGGGATGGTAAATTTGATTTCCTCTTCACCCGATTCACGCCATACTACTCTGCCTCCAAAATAGATCATACCATAATAAATCCCCTTTCCCACAATGGTGATCTGGTCACCGGCTTTTCCTTTTTTCGGGTAGAAATCCGAAAAGACCGGAGCTAAAACCTCGAGGTTCAGCTTCGTTTTGTCCATATATTCTGTACCACCACTTCCATGATAGCCTACTGAAATTGGATAAATTCCGGCGGCAATCGGAGGTATAGCAATAGTCAACTGGCCATTTTGTACCGAAACAGTGGACGCATCTTGATTCCCCAATCTAACCTGATAGGAGGCGTTTGCCTTGAAATTGCCATTGATCCTGAATAGGTTACCATAGTAGCCTTTATTTTGATCGATACCCGTTACTTGCAGTTTTTTGACCCTTAATTTTGCCTCGCTCGTAAATTTAAAAAACGGACTGCTTGCGGAAAGCGTATACTCACCTTCCGGTAGATCTCCAATAGTAAGTTTATGTATTCCGGTCCAATTCAAACTGACGTATGCACTTTTGTTGCCTACCTTATAAGTCGAGAGATCTTGTTGTCCGAATGCTGAGAAATCTACACCTGAGAAAGTTCCTGTACCGCCGGGGTGGAATTCAGTATCATTAAAATATAATGCATTGGGGAGAGGCTGTTTAATTTGGATTTTTTGCTTAAAAAAAACAGTATCTTTTCCATTAAAATATCCTATTGTATACTTGTCTGCCGGCTGTCCGTAGGTTAAATTTATCAAATTCATTTCGGATTCATAGGGGAAGGACCGGTCGCCGAAAAGAATATAGAAAGGTTCTTTCAGAGCCCCGCCCAATCCCGGACCTGTTAACATAATTTTATCGTTGTACATAAAATTGTAGTTGGTCGGTTCATTTAGTTTGCCTACGACCTTTACGGTTGCTAACAACGAGCTACTATATAGTCCAGTTGGATATGCTTTATTCTGGAGGATAAAACTCAGGCGGCTGCCATGCGTCAGATTAGCAGGTAACTGAAAGACCAGGGTTTTGAGGTCTTTGCCCAGTGTAAATGGAATTTCCTGTCTATTGTTATCGTCATTAATATTCAAAGTGTAATTATCCTTTACTTTTTCAAAATTTCCGGTGATGGTAATTTTATCATTGGCATAGGCAATAATATCATCTCTATATTCAATGTCAGGCCAATAAAATAGGAGACTTGTCGTTTCCCCTTTATAAATACCCTTATCCGTCTTGATATAATAGTAATATTTAACCGAGTTCGAATTCAGGATTTCTTTTGGAGTTTGGATGGTATGTGTAATCATTCCAGTTTTGGCCATTGATCCTAGGGAATAAACCAATTCTTTTATGCTTGTATCGTAATATTTTTGGCATTCAACAACAAATCCATGATCAATGATGCTTTCATCATTTAGATATAATATGCGACCGGAAAATGTGATTTTTGACTCATCTGCATTGCCATTAATCAATGTTTCAATACGAATGGGATTGGTGTCAGGGATTGTTTCAACAACTTTTTCGACTTTTTTACAGGAAACAAGAAAACACAATGATACAAGCCAAAGGATATATGATTCTTTCATAAAAGGGTTAACATGTCTACAAAGATACTTTATTGGATTATTATATCATAAATTATTAATACAGGAGCATACATAACAAATAAAGTCCCATACTGTGCGGAAGCATAACTATAGATGTAGCGGATATATGAAGTGAAAGTAACTGTTTTTTTTGCTAAGTTAGCTGCCGTGGAAACATATGCGTCGGGTTCTCGCTCAATTTAACCTTTATTTAATTTATCTAACGCTGTCGTTGATGTATTGTTTCTCTGTAACTGATTATAATACAATATGTAAAGAATAATAGATATGGCATTCGGATTTACACCTAAGCACGTTGAAGACTTTCCAATTAATGACTTGACACAACAGCAATTCCTTGTTCTTGCAAACGAATCAGCAAGAAAAGTAGGTTGGCAGATTAGTTACTTAAGTGACAACGGACTTATTGGATACACAGATAACGGCATGTTTTCTACAGATGCGGAAATCAAAATTAAAATAGAAGACGGGATTGCAACCATTCGGAGTGCGTCCATTGGGAGTGAGCTGATGGATTGGGGGCGGAATAAGAAAAACATTGCCAATTTTATTTCTACTTTCGAAGCATTACAACCCACGTTAACAAAAGAAGAGCTCAATGTTAAATATCTAGCACTAAACGATCAGCTTGTCTCGCCGGAAGATGATTTATTAAAGTTACATCGGGGAACTACAAATGAAGAAATTAGCGGTTTTTTCTCTATTTTCAAGCCAACTCAAGGATTTTTTGTTACGCCAATCCTTTTAGATATCAATGTTTTAATTTTCATTTTAATGGCAATGAGCGGTGTAAATATCCTGCAGCCAACGAGTGAAAGCCTATTAAATTGGGGGGCAAATTTTAAGCCTATGACATTAGATGGTGAATGGTGGCGGCTTATAGCAAACTGCTTTTTGCATATCGGGATTTTCCATCTTTTAATGAATATGTATGCTCTTCTTTATATCGGTGTATTATTGGAACCACATCTGGGGAGGACACGGTTTATTCTCGCTTATCTACTCACAGGAATTACCGCAAGTATGGCAAGTTTGTGGTGGAACGACCTCACTATTAGTGCTGGTGCTTCGGGTGCTATATTTGGAATGTACGGCGTTTTTCTTGCCATGCTAACAACTAATCTCATCGAGAAAACAGCACGAAAGGCGTTATTGATGAGTATTGTGATTTTCGTCGGTTATAATTTAGTCAATGGAGTCAAAGAGGGCATAGACAATGCCGCTCATATTGGGGGATTAATAGGTGGCCTTGTTATCGGTTATGCGTTCATTCCAAGCTTAAGAAAGCCTGAAGAAGAGAGATTGAAATTTGGAACAATTGGTTTGTTATCAATTGTGATTCTTGTTTTTTCTTTTGTTGTTTACAGAAAACTACCGAATGATATTGGAATATATGATTCGAAAATCAAAGACTTTGTTTCCATGGAAGAAATGGCTTTGGACGTGTTTAATTTACCATCGAATACACCTAACGATAAGATACTTTACGGCATTAAAGACAAAGGGATTCATTATTGGAACGAAAACATAAAGCTTCTTGAGAGTTTTAATGACTTGGAGTTACCTGTTGAAATCAGAACTAGAAACAAGCTTTTAAAAGAATATTGTGAATTGAGAATTAAGAGCTATGAATTACTTTACAAGACAATATCCGAGGATACAAATCAATACCAGTCACAACTGGAAAATTATAATAAGCTCATTGAAGCAAAAGTTAAAGAGCTTAGTGCTGTACAACAGGGCGAATAAATGCAATTCGTTTTATTAATAAAGAAGTTGTTTCAGTAAATATTTCCCGGTATTACTCGTTTTGTTTTAAGCCTAGAAAATGTTACTATTGTGTTTTGTCACTTTTGGTTTAGAGTATCATGTATAGACCTGTCGTATGTGTCCTATTGATTGTCATATCGGTTATCCTATGTAAAGCAGGAACCGGACAGGATACTTCATTGATACAACTGCTTCAGATGATCGACAAAAAGGAAGAGTTTATGGCCATCAAAGAGGCGAGAATAGACGATTTGGTACGACAGCTTCAGAAATCAACAAATAACGCTTCCGGACAATACGAAATAAACAAGCTCCTTTATCAAGAATATGCTTCATATAAACTAGATTCTGCGATTATATATGCCAGGGGAAATGTAAAGTTAGCACAAAAGAGCGGCGATTCCTTCCAAGTCAACGAGAGTAATCTGGACCTTGCTTCATTTTACTTCACAGCAGGTATGTATATTGATGCCTATAAGTTATTGGCCGCTGCAGAGAAGAACAAGCTTCCTAGAGAACTGTTGATCAAGTATTACGATGCGTGGAAAAGGCTCTATAAATTTTATTCATTTTCAAATACAGACGATCGGCAGTATGCCATTCGGAGTGACCGCTATCGCGATTCGCTCTTAAGTGAACTGGACACGACAAGTAGTCAATACCGTATAGTTTATGCCGAAAAGCTCCATGATGAAGGGAAATTTGAGGAAGCGAAAAAGAGTTTGATGTATATGCTTGATCTTTCCCGAAAAGAGGATCATGAACATGCCATCTTATGTTATGCCCTGGCTAATATCTATGAAAAGGAAGGAAATGTTGACCTTCAACGCAAATATTTGACGCTATCCGCAATTAGTGATATTAAAAATGCCATCAAGGAGAATGCTTCGATGCAGGCATTAGCGACCTTATTGTATAAGTCAAACCATATTGAAGAAGCCTATAGCTGTATCAAATCGTCAATGGAGGATGCTATATTTTGTAATGCCCGTTTCCGGACCTATGAAGCTTCGCAGATCTTTCCAATCATAAACTCAGCTTATCAAGAAAATGAATTACAACAAAAGGCAAAATTGACAATCTTTCTAGCGATTGTCAGTATCCTATCGCTGTGCCTCATTATAGCAGTTATTTTGATATACAGGCAGATGAAGCGGGTAAATCGCGTCCGTAGAGAGCTCTTCGAACTCAATCAAAAATTGCAGGTGCTCAATCAGCAATTGAATACAGCCAATGACGAACTTCATACCACCAATAGCGAAGTGCTGTCTATGAATAGCGAGTTGGCAGAAACCAATCACATCAAAGAAGCCTATATCGGTGAGTTCCTAAACTTATGTTCCTTATATATTGATAAGCTCGAAAAATATCAGATTTCGCTCAACAAGATGGTCATGGCCAAGAAGATCGAAGAGCTCAAGCAGATGCTTAAATCACGCGATATGATCGACCATGAAGTAAGAGAATTATACGCCACTTTTGATCATGTATTTTTGCACTTGTATCCGAACTTTGTGGAAGATTTCAATGCACTGTTAGTCCCTGATATGCAAGTCGTCTTGAAGCCAAATGAAGTACTGAGCCCTGAACTCCGTATTTTTGCATTGATACGTTTGGGTATTACAGACAGCGCAAAGATAGCCCGTTTCCTGCACTATTCAACCAATACCATTTATACCTACCGGACCAAATTCAGAAATAAAGCTGCCGTCCCGCGCGAAGATTTTGATGAATTGGTCACAAAAATAGGTCGAAAAGCCCTAAATTATTGACCTAATCTTCTATATATTTCTTTGTTTTATTTGATATAATATTCTGTTTTTCAGGTTTTTACGTTTTTGTTGTTTCTATATTCGGCGATACACCTCTTTTATCTGCTCCTTGATCCTCTTATTTTTGGATAAACCAATTAGGGGGCGATTTGACACTAGTTTCAAATCGAAATTAAATAACAATTATAAGTAATACGTAAAAATCAAATTTTATGAAAAACCAGGGGCGATTACGTTTTACGTATCCCATTCTCATGCTTTTAATGATTTTGATCTGTTTAAATTCATTTGCACAGCAAAGGGAGATTCAGGGTACTGTAAAAGACGAAAACAAGCTAGCTATTGAAGCTGTTTCTGTCAGCAACAAGGGGACAACCCAACAAGTACAGACAGATCGAAATGGCCATTTTAAAATGACCGTTGCACATGGTTCAGTTTTGAGCATCTCCTATATCGGCTACAAGACTCAGGAAGTAAAAGTCGACAATGCATCAATTTATGATATTATACTAGTCAAGGATAACACAGCACTTGACGAAGTGGTTGTTATCGGATATGGGACCGTTAAAAAGAAAGATCTGACGGGTTCTTTAGCCTCTGTGGGTGCCGAGGCAATGAAAGATAAGCCTGTGGCAAATGTTGGCGAGGCCCTTCAAGGACGTGCCTCTGGTGTACAGGTTATCAACTCAGGTGCGCCCGGAAGCAATGTATCCATACAGATCCGAGGTCTGGGGTCAATCAACAATAGTGCACCATTGTTAGTGATTGATGGCGTTCCAACAGATCTGTCTCTCAATGCGCTTAATCCAAATGATGTGGAGACAATCGATATCCTGAAGGATGCTTCTGCTACTGCCATTTATGGTTCCCGAGGAGCCAATGGTGTTGTATTGATTTCAACAAAAAAGGGTAATAAAAATAAAGGCAGTATTACGGCAAGTGCCAATTATGCGATTCAGCAGGCAACGAGTTTGCCCAAAATGCTGAATGCACAACAGTTTGCATCGCTGCACAATGAGATGATGGCCAACAACAATAACCGTCAACGACCCGATTTTGCCGATCCTACATTGCTTGGCCGAGGAACAGATTGGTTAGATGCACTCTTACAGACAGGTAAATTAGCTAATTATGCCCTTAGTTATGCTGGTGGTGGCGAAAAGAATACATACTACGTCTCTGCTGGCATACTCAATCAGGATGGCATCGTGAAAAACACCGATTACAAGCGGTATAATTTTCAGTTTAACAATGAAGCTAAACAGACAGCATGGCTCAAATTGGGCAATACGCTCACGCTAAGCCATGATGTAAAACACAATGGTTCCTATAGCGTATTGAATACGTTGGCCTCATTGCCCACACAACCAATTTTTAATGAAGACGGCACCTATTCAGGTCCTGGAAATGAAGCTATATTCTATGGCGACCTGCGCAATCCAATCGGTACTGCCATGCTTGAACAAAATACAACGAAAGGCTATAATCTTCTTGGAAATATCTATGCGGAAGCAAGTTTCTTGAATCATTTCACCTTCAAAACTTTGTTTGGCCTCGATTATAAGGCTTGGGACAATATGACCTTTTCGCCTAAATACAATTGGAAACCGATCCCCGTTCCTAACTCCTATCGGAGTGAAAGCTTCAACAAGAGCCTCACCTATTTGTGGGACAATACTCTTACTTATGCAAATACTTTCGAGGGGGGACACGAAGTCAATGTGATGTTAGGATCTAGTGCGCAAAACAATGATTATAATTACATGAATGGAAGCATCAAGGAGTTTCTTTCCGACAATAATAACCAGTTAAACAATGGTTTGTTAGATCCAACCGTAGGTGGGAGCCGCAACGAATGGGCGCTATTGTCATTCTTCGGACGCGCCAATTATACGTTTAAAAATCGTTATCTCCTTACGGCCACCGTACGTCGTGATGGTACATCAAGAATTGCTACGGCCAACCGTTGGGGGACTTTTCCTTCTTTTTCTGCCGCCTGGCGTATCTCTGAAGAGTCTTTTTTTAACAAAAATGATTTTTGGAGTGATGTTAAACTCCGTATCGGTTATGGAGTTACCGGTAATCAGGCCGTGTTGGACAACTATGCTGCGTCCGCTCGCTTAAAAACTGGTCAATATGTTTTCAATGGTATTCCCGTTTCGACATTGTACCCACTCGTTATGCCTAACCCAGGCATACGCTGGGAAACGATCAAACAACAGAATGTTGGAATTGATGCAAGTTTTTTCAAAAACAGGATCCAGTTGACGATGGATGCTTACATCAAAAAAACCTCAGATATGCTTGTCAAGATGAGCGTGCCCATTACGACAGGATATTCAGACAGCTATACGCCAATGATTAATGCCGGAGAGGTAGAAAACAAGGGTTGGGAATTGAGTTTACGTAGCCAAAACCTAAAAGGAGAATTGGTGTGGAATACCGATTTCAATATCTCCTATAATAGAAATAAGGTTGTTAGACTTGATGGCGACGTACCTATTTACTACGGTTATCAGTCCCATACCATTGGACAGTCTGTTGGATCATTTTATGGCTATTTGACCAATGGTATTTTTCAGAACTGGGCTGAAGTGAATAGTTATGCTTATCAATACCAAGGGGCAGATCCAGCCAATAGTACGGCACCCGGCGATCTCAAATTTAGGGACATCAATAAAGATGGAGTCGTCAATGACTATGATCGTACTTATTTAGGTAATCCAACACCAAGTTGGAGTTTTGCCATGAATAATAAGTTGTCCTATAAAAATATAGATCTTGAAGTATTCTTTCAAGGGGTATCCGGAAACCAGATCTATAACGCCAATAGGGTTACCCTGGAGGGTATGTATACAATTCGAAATCAGACGACTAAGGTCCTTGATCGCTGGACTGCGGAGGGAACAAGTAACGAGGTGCCCAGAGCGATTTACAGCGACCCCAATAAAAATACACGTAATTCAGATCGTTTTATAGAGCAGGGAAAATACCTGCGTCTGAAAAATCTGACCGTAGGTTATACCTTGCCTGAGGCTGTAGCCAAACGTCTGCATGCAGGACGGTTGCGGTTTTATTTTTCAGGACAGAATTTGTTCACCTGGACCAAGTATTCTGGCTTCGATCCTGAAGTGATAGGAGGTGTTGATAATAGTAATTACCCGATCACAAAAAACTTTAGCTTGGGATTGGACCTTAGATTTTAACCAATTAGACTCATGATGATGAAAAAAATATTTTATATGGCTCTTGCGGCGATGCCCCTTTGGTTGGGCTCATGTTCAAAATTTTTGGATAAAGAACCTCTTGAGGATCCCAGTGCCGAATCCGTCAAGGATGCTTCCGCTGCCGTTGCAATGATCAATGCGGCATATCAGCCACTCCAACGACCCAAGTTATACAATATGCGGATATGGTCATTAGACATTATGGCCGGGAATAGTGCCGTGGGCGCAGGTGGTGGCGATGACGGAATAGAAACGATCCAACTGTCCAATTTTTCCACTGGCCCCGACAATTTCTCGGCGGTTGATCTTTGGCGAGGACCCAATCCAGGTATTTTATATTGTAATACCGTCTTGGAAAATGTCCCTTCGATGGATATAGATCTCCAATTGAAAAACAGATTGATCGGTGAAGCCAAATTCCTCCGTGCGAACTATTATTTTATTTTGGTTCAGCTGTTTGGCGATGTGCCACTTTCATTGGTACCTGCAAAACCTGGAGATGATCTTAAACCGGCTCGCGTGAGCAAAGAACGCATCTATAATGAAGTTATAGTACCAGACCTTAAGGAAGCCATTACACTGTTACCACGTCGTGAGGAATATGCCGATCAGGATAAGGGACGCGTCAGTAAAGGAGCTGCGGTAGGCCTTTTGGCAAAAGTTTACCTCACGCTAAAACAATATCAGTTGTGCATTGATCAATGTAATCAAGTCGAGTCGCTGGGGTATGTGCTTAATGCAGACTATAGTGATTGCTTTGGGGGTGAGCCTCGTCATAAAAATACAGCCGAATCGCTCTTTGAAGTACAATATTATGGACTTACCAAGGCCGGATTTTGGGACGATGAAAATCAGGCAAACTGGCTGAGTACCTATATGGGACCACGCAATTCCGGCTGGGTGGGCGGCGGCTACGGTTGGAATCAGCCAACCGCTGAGTTTGTCTCCCAATACGAAACTGGAGACTTGCGCAAAGATAAAACTGTTTTGTATGAAGGAGGACCACTTTTCGACGGTAAGGCCTACAAATCCAATATGTCGTCCACAGGATATAACGTGCGCAAATTTTTGGTTCCATTGTCCATTTCACCCGATTACAATACCAATGCAGCCAATATCGTTGTGTTACGTTATGCAGACGTGCTATTGATGAAGGCTGAGGCACTCAATGAACTCGGCAATACGGCTCAATCGGTGGATCCCCTGTATTTGGTGCGACAACGAGCAGGTTTGACCGACAAAAAGTCAATTACAGGACTTTCCCAAGCTGATATGCGTGAAAAAATCCGTCACGAAAGAAGAATAGAACTTGCTTTTGAAGGACAACGCTGGTTTGATATGATTCGCTGGGACAATGGACAGTATGCGCTTAACTTTCTGCACAGCATCGGCAAGCTCAATGCGACCGCAAAACATTTGTTGTTGCCCATTCCTCAAGTTGAGATTGACGCCAATCCGAATTTGAAGCAGAATCCCGGTTATTAAATCCATTTGGTAATTAACCAACTAACAAATTTAAAAAGATGAAAAGACTATATTATATTATCAATTTGATCTTGATTTCGTCCTTGTTCTGTCAGTCCTGTAAAGATGATTTTGGCAATGTCATCTATCCCGATGGTCCCTTAGAACTCAGTGTCTCAACATCAGATATTGTATTGAATGTTGCCGCCCCGGAGCAGGAAGCTGTCGTATTCGACTGGACTTCGGGTTCTAATTTTGGAACGAATGCAGCCATCAAGTATACCCTCGAAATCGGTGAAAAAGGTAAGGATTTTAAGCCTTCCATTAGCAGTACTTTTGAGAAAGGATTGCGGTCACAAAGATATGTTACCAAAGATTTTAATCAATTGTTAATTAAAGAGCTTGGCATCACAGCAGGAAGCGGAGCACAGCTGGAAGCTCGTGTCACGGCAGAGATCCAAGACGGACAAAGCGCAACACAGCTGTCTCAAATCCTTAGTTTAAAAGTCAAAACCTATAAGCCGATCACCGAAACCCTCTATATGTTGGGTAGTGCTACCAGCAATGGCTGGGATGCACATAAAGCCAGCAAGATGAATCAGATACAGGGTACACCAGGAGCCTTTATATGGCAAGGCGTATTGAGCCCGGGCGAGTTTAAGTTTATCAGCACTTTGGGCAATTTTACACCTTCGTACAATAAAGGAACAAGCAATGAAAAGCTCTATTATCGTGAATCAGAGTCAGATCCATATGATGTTCCATTTACTGTTGCCAAATCTGGCTTATACCAAGTCAAAGTCAATCTGATCGATCTATCTATTGCCATTACTGAAATTGAAGGAGCTATGTATGATGCATTGTGGTTTGTGGGCGGCTTTACCGGTTGGTCCTTTCAGCCTATGGCGAAAGATCCGAATGACCCTTTTATTTTTACGTATCATGCCGTCTTAAATTCTAGTAATAACGCAGACGAGTTTAAGATTGCAACGAAGCCAGATTTTGATCCAAGTGTTGTCTTTTTGCGCCCAGAGACAGATCAACAGGGCGTTGGAACAGACCTACCTGTCGTAAAGTGGTCCGAAAGTGAAAATAAGAGTGATTATAAATGGCGGATCAATAAAGGAACCTATAAGATCAGGCTGGATCTACGGACCAATAAAATTACCATTGCTCCTTTTACACCATTTCCGGCTATTTATCTTGTGGGCGATGCGACGCCTAATGGTTGGGATATTGCTGCAGCAACCCCAATGGTCAAGGGTGATACACCCCATAGGTTTACCTGGTCTGGAACACTCAAAACTGGCGAATTAAAGTTCAGTTGCGATAAACAGTCTGATTGGAATGGCGCATGGTTTTTGGCCTCACAAAATGGCAAGACACCGTCAGGGCAGACCGAGCAGATGATCTTTAGCAAGTCTGGCTCTAATCCAGATAATAAGTGGAAAGTGACCACTGCGGGTACCTACAGTATCACACTGGATCAGCTACAGGAAACAGTCACAATTGTCAAACAATAAATCAATCTTAAGCTTTTTCCTCCATCAGCAAAATGGAGGAAAATAATAAGCTTCTGAGTGTATGATAAAATTATTTACAGATGAAACGAATATTTAGACTTTTGGCTGCCGGCGGAATGCTTCTAAGCGCGAGCTGCAACAACTATTACGATATTGACAAAGACCCGATCACCTATGGGCAGACCTATTTTAAACCTGTCATCAATACAGATAAGGCTGTTTATAAACCTGGGGAAAAGATCACATTTACAGCTGCTATCTCCGACAATAATTTGAGTGTCGCCTATACCTATCTGGGCGAATTGATCAAAGAGGAACCGCTTTCACAGTCGAGCTGGACCTGGACACCACCTACGACAGACTTTCGGGGCTACATGGTCTATCTTTTTAAAACTGATGATACAACTAAAAAGCCGCTCTACAGCATAGCTGTGGATGTATCTTCCGACTGGCGCAAGTTTCCACGGTATGGATTTGTATCCAATTACGATCGTCTTGATCAGCAGGCAATACAACGCAATGTCGAAACGCTCAACCGTTTCCATATCAATGGAATCCAGTTTTATGACTGGCAGATGGATCAACATAAACCTTTGGCCGGTTCAGTATCCAATCCAGCTGATTCCTGGCTGGATCTTATCGGTCGGACCAATTACAAATCTACCGTTGATGGCTATATTCAGGCTGCTCATGATAAAGGAATGAAAGCGATGTTCTACAACTTGTTGTATGGCGCTTTGTCCAATGCAGCAAGTGATGGGGTATCCGAACAATGGTACCTTTTTAAGGATAATCAACATCAAGAGAAAGATATGCATCCGTTGAATGCACCCTTTCGAAGCAATATCTATTTGGTTGATCCCGGCAACTCGGCCTGGCAGACCTATATTAACAAAAGACATCAAGATGTATTTGCGGTCTATAATTTTGACGGCTATCACATCGATCAGTTGGGAGACCGCGGAAAACTATATGACTATACTGGCAAAGAAGTAAAACTAGACCAGAGCTACGCCCCATTCATCGCAGCGTCAAAGAAGGCTTTTCCGGGCAAATATCATGTGATGAATGCAGTTAATCAATACGGTCAGGAGTATGGGATAGCACCATCTGCTGTTGATTTTTTATATACCGAAGTTTGGGATCCCAACAAATCATACGATGAATTGGTGAAAATTATCCAAGATAATGACCGTTTTGGCAACTACAGTAAGAACACCGTACTAGCAGCTTATATGAACTATGCTAAGTCCAATCAGGCAGGCTTTGTCAATGAGCCAGGCATGTTGCTGACCAATGCGGTCATCTTCGCCAATGGAGGGGCTCACCTTGAAATGGGAGAACATTATTTGACCAATGAATATTTTGCAAATAACAACCTGCAGCTTAAAGGAACAACAAAGGAAAAACTGATCCAATATTATGACTTTATGGTCGCCTACCAAAACGTATTGCGAGATGGAGGTACCGCCGCGGTCTTTAGTGTCACCGGAACAAACGCTTTGACTATAAGTAATGGTAAAGCAATCTCAGGTAGTATTACCAGCTATGGACGACATTTTGCTAACCGCGATGTGATCCATTTGATCAATTTTAAGGATGCCAATACAATGGAATGGCGCGATACCAACGGGACCCAACAGGAACCCTCCAACATCGATGCCCTACAGATCAACCTCGACGTAACACGTACTGTCAAGCGAGTATGGCTGGCGTCGCCCGATATGCAAGGGGGCGTTGCTATCCCGCTTACGAAAGCGCAGACAGGAAATAAATTGACCATCGATCTGCCGGGGCTCAAGTATTGGGACATGGTTGTGATCGAATATTAAAAACCTATTATGCATAAACTAAACTCTTTTTATTTGATGCTGTTTTGCCTTATCTCCATCGTTCATGGAGCAGCAGGACAGGTGATGAAAGCGGCACAATGCCAAGATTATCAGATCGAGGGGCGAAAGGTGATTTTCAATTGCAGCGATGGTGCTAAGTTGGAGCTTTATTTTTGTAGCAGTTCTGTTGTTCGGATCTGGTATGATGCCAGCGGCACACTGCAAAGGAAGAATCCTTCCTTTGCAGTAGTTCATGAACAGCTTGAAGACATTGGTGAAATCAAGGTGAATGACGAACCGGCAACCTTCGAAATCTTCACCGGAAAGCTGCGTGTCCGTCTCAACAAGAATCCCATGCAATTGCTGATTTACGATAAGTGGCAAAAGTTGGTTTTCGGTGATTATAAAAGTCTTGGACACAGCACGAGCGGCACCAAGACCGTGGCACACAAAGTGCTGCGTCCCGATGAACAATTCTTTGGCCTAGGCGAAAAGACTGGGCCGCTCAATCGAAGAGGCCGGTCTTACAAGATGTGGAATAGCGACAAACCCTGTTATAGCAGTCAGGAAGATCCATTGTATAAAAGTATCCCTTTTTTCATGAGCAGCTATCATTATGGTATTTTTTTAGACAATACCTATAAAACGGCTTTTGATTTTGGAACCACCAGTACAGAATCCTACTCCTTTGAAGCACCAGATGGTCCCTTTATCTACTATTTTATCTATGGCAAAGACTATAAGGAAATTCAGCAGCACTATATTGCATTGACCGGAAGACCGATCATGCCACCAAGGTGGGCATTTGGTTTTGCGCAGAGCCGCGGACTCTATACACAGGAAGATCAAGCCCTCGAGGTCGCCGCCGAGTTTCGAAAGCGCCAAATCCCTTGTGATATCATCTATCAGGATATTGGCTGGACACAGGAGCTGCAAGATTTCAACTGGCGTAAAGGAAATTATAAAGATCCCAAAGGAATGCTCAAAAAGCTGAATGAACAAGGCTTTAAGATGATTCTCTCACAAGATCCCGTGGTGTCGCAAGCAAATAAAAATCAGTGGCAGGAGGCGCATCAAAAAGGCTATTTTGTCAAGGACCGTCGTACGGGCACATCTTATGATATGCCTTGGCCATGGGGTGGTAATTGTGGTGTCGTTGATTTTACAAATCCATCCGTGGCCGACTGGTGGGGGCAGCTCCAGCAGAAGCCCCTCGCCGATGGTGTGAGTGGTTTTTGGACAGATATGGGGGAGCCTGCCTGGAGCAATGAAGAGGATGTTGATAGACTTCATATGCAACACCAGTTAGGCATGCATGCCGAGATCCACAACGTATACGGTCTTACCTGGGATAAAGTGGTGAAAGAACAGTTTGACAAGCGTAATCCCAATAAGCGGATCTTTCAGATGACACGCGCAGCTTATGCCGGACTTCAGCGCTATACCTTTGGTTGGTCGGGCGATAGTGGCAGTGGGACCGAAGTAATTGAAGGCTGGAGCCAATTGGCCAATCAGGTTGCGGTCGGATTATCGGCGGGGCTTGGTGGTATTCCGTTCTGGACGACAGATATTTCAGGTTACTGTGGAGACATTACAGATTACCCTGCTATGGCAGAGCTGTATACACGTTGGATGCAATTTGGTATTTTTAATCCATTGAGCCGCGCCCATCACGAGGGCAACAATGCGGTCGAACCCTGGTTATTTGGTGAGGTCGCCGAAAAAAATGCCAAGACAGCCATTGAACTCAAATATCAACTCTTTCCATATCTCTATTCCTATGCGTACAAAGCGCATCAGACAGGTCTACCTATATTAAGAGGCTTGTTTATGGAGTTTCCACAAGACGACCAAGTTATCGGGATCAATGATCAGTTTATGTTTGGACAAGAAATCCTCGTGGCCCCTGTGCTGAAAAAAGGCGAACGGATTAAAAAACTCTATCTGCCCGATGGCGAATGGATTGATTTTAACGACAAAAAGACGGTATACCTGGGTGGGCAGCAGATTGCCTACCGAGCACCTCTAAATCGAATTCCAATGTTTGTCAAAAAAGGTGCTATCGTACCCATGATGCCGATCATGCAATATATCGGTCAGGATCCAATACATCCCCTTTATATCCATATCTTCCCCAATTATGAAGGAGAGTCCGCTACATTTGAACTTTATGAAGACGATGGTGAGACACAGGATTATCTCAAAGGTATTGGTTCTACGACACGCTTTACCTGCACAACCCTGGCAGAAGGAGATTTTGAAACGGCGATTCAGCCCCAGGATAAAGACTACATACCTGCCAAAGGAAGACAGTTCTACTTAAGCTATCATCTTGAAAGCAAGCCTAATGGCGTTACCATTGATGGTAAGACCATACCCTATGCTGTGGCGGACAATAATCAAACGTCAACGATAAAGAAAAATGAGCCCTGTTGGACATGGGATGCCCAACAGGGGAGCTGTATCGTTAAGTTGACGGATAATCGAAATGCGAAAAATATAAAAATCCACTAATTATCATAAAAAATGAAGAAAACGACGCTCTTGATGAGTTTATTTTTAATCACTTTGGGACTGCAAGCCCAAGAGCTGCTTTCGCCTTCGGGAAAATTGAAACTTCAGTTTTCACTGGATGCGTCAGGTGCACCAACGTATACCTTGAGTTATAAAGGCAAAGCTGTAATCAAACCCAGTAAGTTAGGATTGGAATTGACCGGCAATACCAAGAAAGTTGAATTTTCAGGGGCAGGAGAAGGCAATGGAGAACCGTTATCCAGTTCACTGTATGACGAGTTTGAAGAGACGGCACAAGAAAGCAAACATGTTGATGAGCGCTGGAATCCTGTTTGGGGCGAAGAAAGTGAGATTCGAAACCATTACAACGAACTAACCATTAGCTTGCAACAGAAAACGTCCAAAAGGAAACTTGTGGTCCGTTTCAGATTATTTGACCAAGGTTTGGGATTTCGCTATGAATTTCCCGAACAAAAGGAGATGACTTATCTCGTTGTAAAAGAGGAAAAAACGCAATTTGCAATGAATGGCGATCATACAGCCTTTTGGATTCCAGGAGATTACGATACTCAGGAGTATGATTACACCAAGTCTCGTCTGTCTGAGATCAGAGGATTGATGGCCAAAGCGATTACGCCCAATGCCTCGCAGACCCCATTTTCGCCTACAGGTGTACAGACGGCTTTGATGATGAAAAGTGACGACGGGCTATATATCAATATCCACGAAGCGGCTTTAATTAATTATGCCTGTATGCATCTTAATCTGGATGACAAAAATTTTGTGTTTCAATCTTGGCTGACACCCGATGCCAATGGGACCAAAGGCAATTTGCAGACGCCTGCTCGGAGCCCCTGGCGCACAATTATGGTGAGTGATGATGCCAGAGATATTTTGGCTTCCCGGATGACGCTCAACCTCAATGAGCCCACTAAAATTAAAGATCCTTCGTGGATAAAGCCTACTAAATATGTAGGTGTATGGTGGGAGATGATTACCGGAAAGAGCGAGTGGTCCTATACCTATGATCTTCCTAGTGTACATCTAGGTGAAACGGACTATAGCAAAGTGAAGCCTCATGGCAAACATGGTGCTACGACGGCGAATGTAAAACGTTACATTGATTTCGCAGCACAACACGGGTTTGATGGCGTATTAGTTGAGGGCTGGAATATTGGCTGGGAAGATTGGTTTGGCAATGCCAAAGATCATGTGTTTGATTTTGTTACGCCCTATCCCGATTTTGATCTGGCAGGCATCCGGGATTATGCCAAGCAAAAGGGCGTTAAGATGATTATGCATCACGAGACCTCGGGAGCAGTCCGCAATTATGAGCGTTATTTGGATAGCGCTTATAGATTTATGAAAGACAATGGTTATGAGGCTGTCAAAAGTGGCTATGTAGGCAATATTATTCCTCGAGGCGAATATCATTATAGTCAGTGGATCAATAACCATTATCAATATGCCTTGGAGAAAGCTGCTAAATATAAGATCATGGTCAATGCACATGAAGCCGTACGTCCGACAGGTTTATCACGTACCTGGCCCAATCTGATCGGTAATGAGTCTGCACGTGGCACAGAGTATCAGGCATTCGGGGGTAACCATGCAAACCATGTTACCATTTTACCTTTTACGCGGCTTATCGGTGGACCGATGGACTATACACCGGGCATCTTTGAGATGGACATCCAAAAGATCAATCCTAAGAATACATCCCATGTCAATTCGACCTTAGCCAACCAGCTGGCCTTGTATGTGACCATGTACAGCCCATTGCAGATGGCAGCCGACCTCCCTGAGAATTATGAGCGTTTTAGGGATGCTTTTCAGTTTATCAAAGATGTTGCCGTCGATTGGGACAGTAGCCTATATCTCGAAGCAGAACCGGGAGAATACCTAACGATAGCCCGTAAATCAAAAGGTAAAAATGAATGGTTTGTCGGGAATGTCAGCGGGGAGAACGGACATGAATCGATAGTGGATTTTGGTTTTTTAGCCGCAGGCAAAAAATATGAAGCTACGATCTACGCCGATGCTCCAGATGCCCATTATAAAACCAATCCTCAGGCTTATGTGATTAAAAAGCTTAAAATAAATAATAAAAGTAAGTTAAAGCAGAAGTCTGCACCTGGTGGTGGCTTTGCCATTCGGATTGTGGAAATATAAAAGCAATGATATAAAAGCTGAAAAGTCTTAGGTGGCGACTTGTTTAGCTTTATATGTGAGGCCCTCAATCAGTATTGATTCGGGGCCCTTTTTATTGCCTGTTTGTCACAAATTTGATCTAACAGGAAGCAACGGCCAATTCTATGCTGCTGAATTTGTTCTCTTTTAGTTTGAATGTCTTCAGAAGAGAATCTTCTTACTAAATTCTTCTTCATCACTATGCTTGATTACGTTTTTTAGACAGTCCAAAGCGTTAAGATTTAAGAACGAAGCTCGTTTTCTTTAACTTAGGCGGGAAGATAGCCATTGGATGGAATCTGTTTCTGATCATTTTCCGATTTTGATGTAGGTCATAGTTCTATATAATTCTAACTAATAATTTCGCAGACAATTTTTGAACATATGGAGGAGCTACAAAGAATTATCTGGATATCAATTATACTTATTATTATCATTTCAGTAAAAGACAAGATAAAAATGGCGCTGCCAATTTTATTGGTGATTGCTGGTTTAGTTTTAAGTCTTACGCATTTATTGCCGTCAATGGATCTGAATCCTGAAATGATTTTTTACGTCGTATTGCCTCCGATATTATTTGATGCTGCGTGGAATACATCAATACCTGATTTTAAGAAAGAATTGCCGAGAATTTCCCTACTCGCTTTTGGCTTGGTGTTTCTGACAACAACTATTGTTGCAGTATTTGTGCATAGTTTGATCCCCAGTTTTGGTTGGGCACTTTCATTTGTTTTGGGATCTGTTATTTCTCCTCCAGATGCTGTTGCTGCAACCAGTATTACAAAGAATATTCCTATACCAAAAAGATTAACGACAATACTGGAAGGCGAAAGTCTGTTGAATGATGCTTCTGCATTGATCGCTTATAAATTTGCTGTAATAGCAGTTGTTAGTGGTGCTTTTTCTTTGTGGGAGGCGAGCTATCAGTTTATCTTAGTTAGCTTGGGAGGGATTGTGATGGGCATATTTATTGGCTTTCTTTTCTTAAAAGCTCATCGATTTATAAATGACAACAGCAACGTAGAAACTTTTGCTGTAGTATTGTTACCATTTGCGATATACAGCTTGGCAGAACATTTAGGATGTTCAGGAGTTTTGGCCGTTGTCGTTTTGGGAATGTATCTTTCGTGGAATTCATTTTCTGTTTTTACGGCAAATAGCCGTATTCAGATGGGACATTTTTGGGAGGTAATGATATTTATACTTAACGGTTTGGTATTTCTGCTTTTGGGAATGCAATTGCCTAAAATTATTTCCGACATTCCTTCACTGCAAATATTGACTTTGATTTTCTACGGTTTTTTAATCTTTTTGATTTTAGTACTGGTTCGCTTTGTTGTTTTATTTGCATTTCCTCTTTTTGATAAAAGAGACAGGAACTCAAAAGGAAATCACAGTCAGGCAAACAAAGAATATTTGATACTTTCCTGGTCAGGAATGCGCGGTGTTGTTTCTTTGGCGGCGGCGTTTGCATTGCCGGTCAACATTCATTCAGGGCAAACTATTGAACAAAGAAGTACGGTTTTATTCATTTCATTTATTGTGATTCTATTTACATTGATTATTCAGGGAATAACATTACCAAGATTAATAAAACTGATAAAACCGGAACCGAATGATTCTAATGATGAATATCGATTGAACAAATTACTGTTGGAGAAATCTATTTCGTATTTGCATCAGTTTTCTGCGAATGATCATATTTTTCAAGAAGCACGGGATGTAATGATCTCTAAACTTGGAAATGAGGAAATACAGCTTTTAAATAAAAAGGAAAATACTTCCGGAACTGACCGGCAATCCGAATGTAAAAAAGCATATTTTCAACTTGAATTAAGATTGGCAGCGTATCAAAGAGAAGAGCTTGAAAAGAATTACCAGCAAGGGGTTTTCCCGCTTGAGACCGTGCGAAGAAAAGAGTGGGAACTTGATTTTTGGATTACGACCATTCAGCATGAAATAGAACAAATAAATTACACGTCCCCTAATCCATAAAATGCAATTTCTTTAAATTATTTTCCTTTTTTGACTCAAGTCAATGTTTAGCCATTCCAGTTATTGCACTTTTGCCCTCGAATTATTTTAAAAACAAAATTTTATGAGTGTAACATTAGAAAAAGGGAAAACAATTAGTTTCTATCAGGCTATCACACCTATTATCATATCTGTATTTGGAGTGTACCTTACGATAGGGATTGCATTAGGGATACTGCCAAAGTTTGTACAGAATACTTTAGGTTATAATAATCTGATTGTCGGATTGGTAATTGGTCTTCAATTCTTGTCCACACTTATGACCCGGGCCTATTCAGGGAAAACAACCGATACCAAAGGTGCGAAGAAAAGTAAAATGTCAGGTGTTGTTTTGGCGGTTATTGCCGGAATAGCTTATGTTCTGGCAGTTTATTTTCAGTTCAACAGAGGTCTAGCACTGGCATTACTTCTTTTAGCGAGAATCATTCACGGAGTTGGTGAAAGTTTTTTGGTAACCGGCGCTTTAACCTGGGGTATCGGTTTGGTTGGACATTCCAATTCAGGAAAAGTAATGACTTGGAATGGTATTGCAATGTATGCGGGGATTGCAATCGGGGCCCCGTTAAGTATTTGGTTAGGGAAATCTTTTGGGGATTTACCGGCGTTTTTACTGATTATAGTACTACCATTTGTGAGCTGGCTGGCTACTGCAAAGCTCCCATCTATCCCTGTCGATAAAGGCCATACCAGAACACCTTTTTACAAAGTAATCGGAGCCATATCAGGTCAGGGATTAAGTCTTGCATTTTCTTCTTTGGCATTTGGGTGTATCGCTTCTTTTATCGCATTGTTCTTTACTGAAAAAAACTGGGGAGATGCCTCACTTGCATTTATGGTTTTCGGAGCATGCTATGTATTGACACGGATATTTTTTGCTTCTTTTCCGGATCGATTCGGAGGATACAAAATTGCTTTAATATCGTTGATTATTGAAGTAGTCGGACAGGTGTTCATCTGGACTTCGGTTTCCAAAACCGTTGCTATTATCGGATGTGGATTGACCGGTATTGGTTTTTCTTTGGTATTTCCCGCCTTGGGCGTATTAGCCATTAAAAAGGTGAAACCTCAAATGAGGGGAACTGCTCTTGGGGCTTATGTCGCATTCGTGGATCTGTCGTTGGGTATTGCCGGTCCGATGGCGGGTCTGATAGCAGGATGGTTCAATTATCAGACAGTATATTTATTCGGGGGCATAAGCTGTGTCTTGTCAATTATAATTTTAATGTTTAACAAAAAGTAAAAAAGAATCTAACAATGAAGAACACCTTAGAATTATTCGGAGCTAACGCAAAAGAACGAGTTGAAAATGCAATAAAAGAGTTGCGTTTGGGCAAGGGTATGTTGTTAATCGATGATGAAGACCGGGAAAATGAAGGCGACCTTATTTTTTCTGCCGAAAAAATGGATGTACAGAATATGGTACAAATGATTCGTCATTGTAGCGGTGTCGTTTGTCTTTGCCTTACTCATGAAAAAGCAGATGAATTGGAATTGCCTTATATGGTGAATGATAATTCCAGTCCGTTTCATACGCCTTTTACGATTTCAATTGATGCTAAAAAAGGTTCAACAACCGGACTTTCTGCTTCCGACAGAATAGCCGCTATAAAGGCCGCTTGTGCTGACGATGCCCAGCCAGGTGATTTAGTGCGTCCCGGGCATATATTTCCGTTAAGAGCCAATGATAACGGTGTTTTGGGAAGAAACGGGCATACCGAAGGCAGTATTGACTTGATGAAACTGGCAGGACTAAAGCCAATGTCTGTTTTATGTGAATTAATGAATGATGATGGTACGATGTCACGCCTGCCAGAGATTATAGAATTTGCCGGTAAAAACGACTTGATGGTATTATCAATTGAAGATATTATTGAGTATAGAAAATACCATACAGAGGAAACTCTACTGCTAAATGAAATACTTTTATAAAAACAAATATGCTATGACAAATCAAACCAATACACGCAAAATACGCTCTATATTTACCGTCAAAAGAAAAGAATTCCTTACGCCACACTTTATCCGTGTGGTTTTTGGAATTTCAGATGAACAAATGCATTTATTGTCCAACGTGCAGGAAGGCTCTAATAATAAAATTTTTATACCAACGAAAGATGGCGATGTCGGCTATGTTACCGTATCTGGCTCAGAGGTAAAGGACGAATATGCTACTTTTACAAGAACTTATACCAACCGCAAAATTGACCTGCAAAATAAAGAGTTGACGATTGATTTTGTTTCCCACGGCGAAAATGGTCCGGCTTCTGCCTGGGCGATAAATGCAAAACCAGGCTATACTTTAGGCATCGGGATGAAAGAAAGCAGTAGGGCATTAGTTCCTAAAGCAGATGCTTATTTTTTTGTGGGTGATGCCACGGCAGTGCCGGTCATTACCGCTATTTTGGAACAGTTGCCGGCTACCGTCTCAGCTAAGGTTATTGTGGAAGTGCCCAGCAAGGAGGATGAGCTACAAATATGTTCTGCTGCTCCTGTTGAAGTGGAATGGTTGCATAATACACAACCCGAAAAAGGAAGTCGTTTAGCAGAAAAGGCATTACTGCATCGTTTTTCTGATAATGAAAAAGGTACTTATATTTATGTGGCAGCGGAATATAAAACGGTAAAAGAACTGCGTGAATATTTCCGAAAGGAACTTGAATGGAATAAACATCTTATTTACACCTGCAGTTATTGGAAAGCCGGAGCTTCAGAAGATGAAATACCATCTGAATGATGATTTTTAAACCAAGTAATACCAAGTTTTATCATTTATTGGTAGATTTACCCGAGACTGATTTCAATGGAATGGAAGAACTTTTAATCTCTTATATCAAAAGCAAAATATCTATAACCGATGAGGAATTGGCAACTATTCTTTCTTGTTTCAGACCGATGAAGGTAAAGAAGAATGAGTTGCTTCTTACGGACGGGCAATCCAGCCAAAGGACGTTTTTCGTGGTTAAGGGCTGCGTGCGTATTTTCTTTATCAATGATGAAGGGCAGGATTCTACACGGTATTTTGCTTTTGAAAATCAGTTTGCCACGGCTTTGGTCAGTTTTATAACTTCGGAGCCTTCTGAGGAATTCATTCAGGCAGTAGAAGATTCAGAAGTGTATTATATCACGCACAAAAATTTCTACCATCTTTTGGAGATTGTCCCGCAATGGGAAAAGTTTTACCGCATTTATCTTGAAATTGCTTACGTTACCAATACCAAACGCCTGATGTCGTTTCTCATTCAGGATGCACTGGAAAAATACCGCCAGTTACTGGACGAAAACCCGATTATAGTACGTCGGCTGTCCAACAAAATGGTCGCCTCTTATCTCAATATATCGCAGGAAACACTCAGTCGTTTGAAATCTAAACTCTGATTTTTCTTTTTTGACTCAAGTCAATGTTTTAGGCTGAAAGTCTTACCAAATTTGCATCATTAATTTTCAGACAATGAGCAATCAGGGTACAACTTCAGAAATTTTTACAGGCATTATTCTTCAAAAAAATAAGATTGCCGAACATACTTTTCATGTCAAAATCCAAAGTGCAGAATTTTCCAAAATTAAATATGTTGCGGGTTTTACGGCGGATGTATTTCTTTCTGATCCTTACTACAATCCACAGAGTGAAGTCCGCAAATATTCTTTCTGGAATTATGAGCCGGTTTATAACATTGCTGATTTTGCCATTAATACATTCTCAAACGGCAAAGGTTCGGACTGGGTAAAAACAATACAAGAAGGTGATACAATATTTTTCAAAGAACCTTATGGCGATTTAGTTATAGATGAATCGGGAGAAAACTATTTTCTAATTGGTGACATTACGGCATTATCACATCTATATGAGATTAACCGGGCACTTGCGGTCAGTAAAGAGGTTTATAGCCTGATTTATACAGAAAACAAAGAAGATGTATTCCCGGATATTGACCATAGTTTTCCTTTAAAATGCTATACATTAAGTCCCATAGATTCCAAAAGTATTTTAGATCTTATCAATACTCATTTCCCGAAAAATTGCAAAAATACTGTCGCTTATGTATTGGGGGATTCGGAAACAGCCACGACTATATATAACTTTCTGAAGGATAATCCAGATTTTGATATACCGCATATTTATTTCAAAAGTTTTTGGGATAAAAAAACGGAAGCATAGTCTCCAACTTTAGATCGGATTTTGGAAAATGAACATTATATAGCTATTCAAAAATCTTCGTTCTTTTGAGATGCTTGGACTGTCGATACGAGCAAAATTAAATAGCTTAAACAGTTTGGAGATTTGACCTCCGCCTACAAAACAGTACATTTTAAAAGTGGAGAATTTGGGTGTAAATTGCTAATTTTAAATAGGAGGAAAAACACTGGATTTCTCCAGGTCCGAAACTCCACTTTTGACTGTCTAAACAACGGGGAGGAGGTCAACCCCAAATACATAAAAATGAAAATTAAACCTAATTATAGATTTTACAGTCTCCTTGTTTTATTGCTGTTCTCAGTACAGTATTTACCTGCCCAGACTACTCGTGCCGATTACAATTATTTTATGAAGGAGTTTAAAAGACTTTTTAATGAAAAAAAATCAGACGAGATTTACGTGCAATCGTCCGCCACCTATCAATCTAAAATTTCAAAAGAAAAGTTTTCGCTGGGAATGCGGAAGTTTGTCGCAAATGTGGGAATAATGCAACATTTTTCTTTTGTTGATTCGACTACCAACGGATATAATTATACCATTCAATTTGAAAACTCCGAACAATTATTTTCTGTTCTGCTTGATAACCAGAAACAGGTCCTAAGGATGAATTTTAAGGAACTACCATTTTTAATAGAAGATAAGAATTTCAAAGTGGGGAGCAATAATCCATTAAAAGACTCCATAGATTTGCTTGTGGAAAAATTCGTCAGACCCTATATTCAAAAGGGTGCTACCACAGGTATTATGTTAGCGGTAATTGATGGAAAGCGACAAAGAAGATATAGTTATGGGACTATAGCTAGGACAAGCAAGCAACTTCCAGACGCTTCCAAAAGTATTTTTGAGATTGGGTCAGTTACAAAAATTTTCACCTCACTTTTATTGGCAAAAGAAGTCGTTGATGGCAATATGCAATTAGAGGATCCGATCAGTAAATATCTACCCGATTCTATTCCTCTTTTAGCATGGCATGGTCATCCGATTACCTTAGCGCAATTATCAAATCATACCGCTGGATTTCCTCGGCTCCCGGATAATATTTTTACGACTAATGCCGTTCTGGCAGATCCATATAGTCATTATAAGGTTGATTCACTCTTCCATTTTCTGAAAAAGTATAAAGTTTCTTCTCAGACCGGAATCAAGTTTTCTTATTCAAATTTAGGGGCGGGGGTATTAGGTGTAGCATTAGAACGCCATAATAACAAAAGTTTTGGACAATTGGTCATTGACAATATTTGTTTGCCCTTGGGAATGAAAAATACATCACTAGAAGATGCCGGGGTTGTACAAGGATACAATGAAAAAGGAAAGCCAACATCGTATTGGCACTTGGAATCTTTGGCAGGATCTGGTGCCATAAGATCTACATTGGACGATATGATTATTTTTATGAGGGCACAGCTAGGTTCAAAAAATAAACTGCAAAAAGCCATTCATTTGACTCATCAGATCACTTTAGCAAATGACGATCAAATTATGGCTTTGGGCTGGCGTGTTAAAAAAGCAGGAAGTAAGACGCTATTTCATCATTCTGGAGGTACAGGTGGATTTAGGTCTTTTGTTGCCTTTGATGATAAATCCAAAAAAGCAATTATTATTCTGTCCAATGCTGCCCTGGATGTTACTACTGTCGGATTTTCGATATTTGAAAATTGTTTATAGCGTAACTATGCCCAATATACACCAATGCTGGAATACCGACTTTGTCGTTACCTAATTTCAGAAATCAGCAATAATAATCTTTTTCATTCCCATCATTTTTTTGAAGGCGCCGGGTCTTTTGTTGAGTTCCTCCCAATTTTCAGGACAAACCTGCCAACTTAATCCGTATTTGTCTTTTAGCCATCCACAAACACTCTCCTGTCCTCCGTCCGATGTCAGTGTTTCCCAATAGTAGTCTATTTCAGTCTGGTCTTTGCAGGGGATCATCAACGAAATCGCCTCGTTAAATTTGAATATCGGTCCGGCATTGATCCCAATAAGGCGCATTCCCAAAATCTCAAATTCCACTGTAAGAACTTTTCCAGCGAAATCCTTCTGGAAATCAGCTAGTCCTTCGGCTTCTGAATTCGGGTAATAAGTAATATGGATTATTTTTCCATCTTTGAAAACCGATAGGTAATATTCTGCGGCTTCCTTCGCGTTGCTGTCAAACCAAAGGTTTGGAATAATTTTTTGCATAGCTTTATATTTTTTGGTTATTTTTTTCATTTTCAGTATAGTCTACAATTGATAATCCGCTATTCAATGCTATCTGGATTTTGTTCATTTGCAGTCTTACAAATCTAACAGATTTGTTCTTCGATCAACTTGGCATAGGATAAGAAATAAAACTGCATATGTAACGCATTGCATCTCTTTCGTGGTCTAATATGCTGTTGATAATAAACATTCTTTATCTTTACCAATAATGCGGGTATGTTCTCTCCATTCTTTAGCAGTCATTCCAAATAATGCGATATTAAGTAGATCGGCTTCGCTAGCATATACGAAAGTTGCCGCCATATCGCCCTGTTTTCGAAACTATACCTATTGCATTTGTTTGTTGGATCCAGCGTTTTTTGGGGTTAGTGAAAAGCTATTCGATCCTGCAGCATTTTAATTCCATCGAATTTGATGGAATTAAAATCAGGATTATTAAATTGTTCCCATAGGCCAATAAATTATATTGTGCTACGGCCTCGCATGAAGCCAGGGAATCTTCTACGCTATAAGATATTGGAAGCAGGGGCAGGACAAAGAATTAGTCAATTAGAAAGATATGAGACTGTTTTGGAAAAGTTTTAATATGGTTTTAGAGTTTTATTAATTATGGATAAGATAAAATTTAAGCAAGCAGTAGATCAAATTCTATCACCACACAAGTTTGTTAGAAATAAAAACATTTGGATATTGAAAAGCCCTGAAATAAATAAAGTAATTTCAGTATACAAATCATATTATTCTGATAGCTATTATATTGATTATGGATTTATTATTAACAATCTTGAATTGAACGACCTTAAAATGCATGTTTTTAAACGTCTAGGGACGTCAGATTATGATGAGCAACTTCTTATTAACAGAATATTAAGTTTAGACAGTTCTATGCTTGAGCAAGAAAGAGTTAGTCAATTAAGGAGCCTTATTGAGGGTCGAGTCTTGTCGGTTTTAGAAAGGATAAATTCAGAATCTGATTTATTGGTATATATTCAGAGCTTACCTAATTTAAATATGATTCCTTTTGTAGTTAAGAATTATTTCCGTTTAACCAGTCATAAAAATGTTAAAGGATGGGTAACCAAAATTTTATCAATTTTCGATTTCAATAAATCATAAAAGCCGAGATACGAATCAGACAACAGTGGATGCAAAATTGAAAATATTGAAAAATATCCTATTGATAAGGTGGTCGGAAGATTTATAACGCCTGACCCATGTAGCGGTTTCGTGGCTTTTTGGGTTACGCTCCAAACTGCTTTAAATGGTGGTTGCAATGTTTGTATATGAACTGACCTAATTGGGCTCTGGACATTCTACCAAAGAACCAATGTACAAATGTATCTTTTTCAAATGTTTCATATTTCTCGATTAATAATCTCCAATTTCGTTTCTCCATTTCTAAATCATGTATGTCTTCATTTACGATAAATACAGAGGATGTGGGGGCGTTTTTGCCAAAACTTGTTGTTTCATCTTTCAATATCCCCTTTATCGCATTTTGACCAAACATTCGCCCTAAAAATGAACGCTTCACCTTTATGGATCCTTGGTAATATTGTTCACATAATATACAATGCCTGACCATTTGCGTTACTGTCATTTTTCCCCAAAGCGCATCGCTGTCCTCGTGTAATAAATTAATTCTTTCGATGACCGCTTCTCTAATGTTTTTCTCAAATATTGATTTCATATTAGGAACATTTATCTATTCTATCTGAATGTTGATCATTTGCAGTCTTACAAATCTAACAGATTTGTTCTTCGATCGACTTAGCATAGGATAAGAAATAGAATTGCAGATCTAACGCATTGCATCTCGTTGATAGTCTAATATACCGGATAATTTTTCGAACAAGATATTTTGAAAGCGGATTTTTCGCCTTGGATCAAACTGCCGGAAGTACCTCAAGTTTGATGTGACCTCTCCCCAAATCTAGGAGCGTTCTAAAGTAAAAAATTCCGCTCATAATAGCTAATAATGGTAAAATGCCTTAAATTATCTGTTTTGTTTTTTCATTTCTTCTATCTCTCGCTTTAGCTGGTCTCGATCTTCTTTCTTTGAAAAATCTAGCTCCGTCGCAGAATAATCGTACTTGAATAGTCTTGCTTTTATTTTGATGTTATTGACAAAAATGCCAAAGTCAATGTTTGCTATAGTAAGAAAACCAGCACTATTTCCGTCAATTTCGATACTTCCAAATTTTGTGAGTTTTGGCAGTTTTGTATGGAAAGATCCATCAGTATCGGAAGATAATTTTTTAAGCGTATTACCGTCAGAATCTAAAAATCTTATCTCGGCACTGGGTACCTTTCTTTTTGTCTTAGCTTCAGTGACATTACCTGAAATAGTTACCGAGTCCTGCGAATCGTTCTCATCCATATAGCTTGAAGCGTCATATCCGCCCAATACTTTATTTTCTCCGGTTTTAGATCGGTTGATAAGATTCTTTTGCGTTGAGCAGCTTAACATTGTTAAAAGAAGAAAGAGTCTAGCAACCCAAACGTATTTCGTTTTTGATGAATGATTACAAATTAATTCGATCTCCATGAGATTTTGGCTGTGAAATAACAAGAAATTCTAAATCTTGGTTAGTTCTATTGAAAATTCTGTGCTTCTGACTTGCTTGGATGTGAAAGCCACTGTTTTCTTCAACAACATATAATTGATTATCTACCTCGAAAGTTGCGGTACCCTTTAATATGTAAAAAAATTGCTGTGCCTTACTATGAAAATGCAAACTTTCTTTTGTTCCGGGCGGCATTTTCTCTTGAATCACACTTAAAGAATCAGACTTCAATAAGTGCCATCCATCACAATTTTCACCCCAAATATAATGTTCAGAATTGTCAGTATTTTTTATTGTCATTACTTATTCAATAAAATGATGTAATATTCAAAAAAGAAATTAGATGGCACCCCAGTTTCATTGTCTCTAATTTATAAAACTACATTAGTAATCATAGCTATTTTTAGGGGAGAGGTCAGCTTCAATGAAAACTATATTAATCGCTGCTTCTCTGACAAAATGGATTTTGTTCATATATGGTGCCGAATTGAGGAATATTAAAATATTCCAAATAGATTTATTTTCTAATTTAAGAATTAAGGTGGATTTTTTCTATAAACATTTGATATTCTTAAAATCATCCAAGTTTTTGTTCCTACGACATCATGGGCTTTATTTTATGGTACAGAGACAAAATATGTCGCTGCGGGACTTTAATGAAATAAACATATCTCTATAGCAAAGTGATAAAAAGGCTATATGATTTCGAGTCCAAAGCAACATTTGGACTATTTTTTTTATTTAAAAATTTTATATATCATTTTATACATTTATAAAAAAATATTAATATTGTATTTATGTAATACATAATATTGTTGGCGTTTTTTCTTAATCTAACCAATTAATCTTAAACATCTGCTAACCATTGAAGAACATTTTAATTACCGATATGGAATCGAATCAAGTGGAAAGTCAAATAGAGCACAAAATTTTGCGCTGTCTAAAAGACGGAGATATGCAAGCATTTTCCTTAGTTTACAATTTTTACTGGGAGGGCCTCTATAACTTTGCTTTACGATTAATGAAGGAAGAATCGCTAGCGCAAGATGTTTTACATGATGTCTTTACCGAGTTGTGGGCCCGCCATAAACGATTAAACATCCAGTCATCATTAAAAGATTATTTATTCATTTGTACAAAAAACAGATGTTTTAAGCTGCTGGGGAAATTACGTAGGTTAAATGAAGTAGAGGAACACCTGTTGTTAGACATAGCGATTGAGCATGATGAGCTTTCGTATAAAGAGCTTTCTGATCAGCTTGATGGATTACTAGCTAGACTTCCTATCAAAACAAGAGCAATATTTATCATGAGTCGCGAAGATGATTTATCCTACAAACAAATTGCAAAAAAAATGAACCTTAGTATTAAATCTGTAGAATATCATATATCAAAAGTCTTAAATAAATTACGAAAAGCCTTATAATTATATTCACCTTTTCGTTATTTTGTCATATTAACAAATTAAAATCTTTAAAATTCATCTGTATTATAAGCATATGCCCCTAAACGATAGCGAAGATATAAAAAAACAGACTTTTGATCGTATTCTAACAACGATTAGTAGAAAGAAACGTAAAAAGCGTTTGTTGAATGGGGCTATCCTATTTTTTGTTTTATCTATTTGTTCTGTTAGCTTCTATATTTTTTACTCTCGTTCCATTGATCTGTCCCCCAAAAAAGCTGAACATCTTTATGCGGATATTACAGCTGGTGATATCACAATCTCAGGATCAATGCCCATGTCCCTTGCTGAATGGGAGAATAATAAAAACAAACCTTTCAAAGTCAGTAAAAAGAACGATATGTTGATTATTGAACAGACGGCATCCTCAATCTCCGAATTTGATGATGTTGTTTTGCGTGTTGGGGTTGGTGGATTGTACAAGGTTTTGTTAAAAGATGGAACTATAGTATTTCTCAATTCCAATTCTGAGCTGAGTTACAAAGGCGATTTTTTAAAAAATCGGATTTTAACTTTAAAAGGAGAAGCCTTTTTTGAGGTTGCTAAGAGACAACAGGCTGGTATGAAACAGGAGTTTATTGTTCTGACAGAGAAACAGCGAATAGCTGTTTTAGGTACAAAGTTTAATGTTTTGTCTCGTGAAGGAGCCGAGCAGACTGTATTAACAGAAGGAAGTATAGCTTTGAAAAGTATTAAATCAGGAAAAAATGAGTTGCTTATTCCTGGTGAGATGGCCATGCTGGATGATCAAGGGGCTATTGGTAAAACAATTGCT
The DNA here is from genome assembly GCA_031286695.1 of Sphingobacterium sp. Classification (GTDB taxonomy): domain Bacteria; phylum Bacteroidota; class Bacteroidia; order Sphingobacteriales; family Sphingobacteriaceae; genus Sphingobacterium. The sequence continues at coordinate 452,162 of JAITTY010000006.1, forward strand.
ATAACCGAAGATTATACATCGTGGAAAGATGGTAATTTGTATTACGAAAATAAAAGCTTGCGCTATATTCTCTCAGATCTTGCTAATATTTATCCAATTCATTTTGATCCCAATAAAGTTCCTAATCGGAATTTTACACTTTTTCTTAAAAGAGATCGCTCTTTTTCCGAGATTTTGGATCTCATAAAAAAATCAGGCAATTTGAACATCACGTTAAAAGATCATGAAATAATTTTTTAAAAAAGTTTTTAGGGTAATAGCGTTTGGGAGACTCTTTATTGTAAGAATGGGGATAATACCCCTTTTACAATAAAACCTAAAAATATGAATAAAGAATTTCACCTGAAAAAAAACAAATTTTGGTTTGTTCGGGACAAATCTGCTTTAACTTTTCTAAAGCGATCGTCAAGAATAGGGACTATCCTTGGTTTAATAGCTCTCCAAAGCCTTCCCTTGGCCAAGGCACAAGAGTTAAACCTCAATCTAAAAAATGCAACCTTAACAGAAGTCCTAAAAGAGATACGTAAACAAACAGGATATCAGATTATTTATGATTCGGATATTTTGCAAAACAAAAAATTAATCACTTATTCAGGTTCCAAGCTGGATTTGAGATTGGTGTTGAAAAAAGCGCTCACGGAACAGGATCTAGATTTTGTGATTGAAGGCAAGACTATTATTGTTAAACCACAGGAAAGGACTGGTTTAAAAAATATCCCAAATCAAAAATCAGAAAAGATAGAGATTAAAGGTACAGTTTTAAATGCATCGGGAAAACCAATTGCGGGTGTGACTGTCACAGAAAGAGGTACCTCAAATACTGTATTGACAGCAGAAGACGGAACATTTACTTTAAAAGTAGCAAATGAAAAATCCATTTTGGATTTTTCCTATGTGGGGTATGCTTCTTTAAGTGAAAATGCGAGTAGCACCCCCATGCTGTTGACAATGGCCAGTCAGGATAGAGCCTTGGAAGAAGTTGTCGTAGTGGGTTACGGAACTCAAAAGAAGGCAAATTTGACAGGTGCGGTTTCTTCTCTTGACGGTAAAGAGTTAGAATCAAGACCTGTGCAGAATGTTGGACAGGCTCTGCAGGGCATGATCCCTGGGTTGAATTTACAGACAACTGGACTGGGCGGCGAGCTAAATCAAAATTTAAGCGTCAATATTCGTGGTGCAGGAACGATAGGCGTAGGATCAAGTTCATCAGTTTTGGTTTTAATTGATGGGATGGAGGGCAATATGAATGCTTTGAATCCTCAGGATATTGAAAACATCACTGTACTTAAAGATGCAGCAGCTTCCGCTATTTACGGGTCCAGGGCACCTTTTGGAGTTATTCTCATTACAACAAAATCTGGAAAATCGGGGAAGATAACTGCAAATTATAACAATAATATAAGATTGGGCAAGCCAAGAGGACTACCCACGATGTTAGATTCCAAAACATTTGCTTATTATTTCAATGAAGTTGCAGCAAACGATGGTGAGGGAGCAAAATTTTCGCAGGAGGTATTGGAACGAATTGATGCTTATCAGAAAGGAGAAATAGAAACGACGACGACCCCAAATGCTAGTGACAGATTTCAATACTATACAGGATCTAATGGGAATACAAACTGGTTTAAGGAGTTTTATCGGGACTTTACAACTTCCCATGAGCATACACTCAGTTTGAATGGGGGTACTGAAAAACTAAATTTTTATAGTTCTGCAAATTACATGGATCAAAACGGTTTGAACAGATTTGCCAATGACAATTTTCAGCGATACTCGATAGCAACGAAAATCAATGCAAAGATTAGCGATAAGTTAGACTTGATGTACAATACGCGTTTTGTACGTGAAGACTACGAAAAAGCAAGCCATATGAATGATCTATATTATCATAATATAGCGAGAAGATGGCCAACGATACCTTTGTACGACCCAAATGGAAATTATTCCGAACCAAGTGAAATCTTGCAGCTGCAGCAAGGAGGAGGTTCAAAATTTCAGAAAGATTTTCTCTATCAACAGCTGCAATTACATTATCAGCCAATCAAAAACTTGAATATAACAGGAAATGTCAATTATCGCATTACGAGTCAAAATGACCATGCTGAAATTTTGAGATCTTATTCAAATGATGCAAAAGGAAATCCATTTCCTGTTGCGGTAGGGTACAATGCTGCTGGATATACCAATGTGTCGGAATACAATCGCAAAGACGAATATTTCAGTACAAATTTCTTTTCAGATTATTCCTTTGACATCAACGATGATCATCATTTCAAGATTTTGGCTGGTTTCAATTCGGAGCTCAATAAGTATAGAGATCTTAATGGAAGCATGAGCGATCTAATCACAGATAATATACCGACTTTGAATACTGCCACGACTAATCCAAGGGCTTCTGGCGGCTATCAACATTGGGCTACCGCGGGTTTTTTTGGACGTTTAAACTATAGCTACAAAGATAAATATCTTTTTGAAGCTAATGGACGATACGACGGCTCTTCACGTTTTCCAAGAGACTTGCGCTGGAATCTTTTCCCCTCTGTTTCAGTTGGATGGAACATAGCGAATGAATCATTTTGGCCAATTAAGGAGCATGTTTCTATGTTTAAGTTGCGTGGCTCCTATGGTGAGCTGGGAAATCAATATACGGACAATTGGTATCCTTTTTATGCAACAATGCCAGTAAGTATCGCGAATGGTACCTGGCTTTTGAATGGACAAAAAACAAATACGGCCAGTGCACCTGGGCTTATTGCCTCTACATTGACCTGGGAGCGTGTATCAAGCTGGAACGTGGGGATGGATTTGCGGGCACTGTCCAATCGTTTAGGTTTATCTCTTGAAGTCTATCGTCGGAATACATTTGATATGATAGGACCAGCACCAGAACTTCCTGTTATTTTGGGCACAGCTGTACCACGTTTAAACAATGCCGAGATGAATTCCAAAGGATTTGAAATTGAGTTAAACTGGAAAGATCATATCGGTAAACTGAATTATAGCGCACGAGCCGTACTTTCCGACGACCGTCAGACAGTAACCAAATATCCTAATCCTACAGGCACGTTGGGTACCTGGTACGATGGCCGCAAGAATGGGGAGATCTGGGGATATCAAACTTTAGGAATAGCACAGAGCGCAGAAGAAATGGCTGCACACCTCGCTAATGCTAAGCAATCTTTCGGGACAAACTGGCAAGCTGGCGACATTATGTATGCTGATCTCAACGGAGACGGTCAGGTTAATAATGGAGCCAATACGTTGGCTAACCCAGGGGATCTGGCAATTATAGGAAATTCGACCCCACGCTATCGTTACAGTTTTGATTTAAATTTCAATTATAGCGGGTTCGATTTGGGGATTTTCTTACAAGGTGTTGGAAAACGCGATTATATGCCTAATGGCCCCTATTTTTGGGGAGCGAATGGCGGGATGTGGCAGTCTGCTGGATTTGTTGAGAATATGGACTTCTACCGCGATGAGAATTCCACTATGGTACAAAATGGTGTACTAGGTGTTAATAAAGATTCCTATCTACCCAGACCTTATTTTAATACCTCAAAAAATCAGCAAACGCAAACGAGATATTTGCAGAGCGCCGCTTATTTACGTTTAAAGAATGCTCAGTTTGGATATACGTTTTCTCCACAGCTATTGACCAAAATAGGATTTACCAAAATTCGAATTTATGCATCAGGTGAGAATTTGTTGACTTTTACCAAAATGGCCAAGGTTTTTGATCCGGAAACCGTTGGACTTGGAGGGTGGAACGATGGAAAGACATATCCATTTTCGACGACTTATTCTTTTGGACTTAACTTGAATTTTTAAACAGATAGATATGAAAACAACATATTATTTCTCCACAATTTCTTGGTTGCTATCAATGACCGTGCTGTTCACTTTGCACTCCTGCAATAAGTATTTGGATAGAGAACCTTTATCCAATGTAACACCACAAGAATATTTAAATACAGAAGCAGACTTAGCTGCATATACTATTGGGCGTTATGCCTTTCCATCCCATTCTGGCTGGGGGCTTGGAACATTTGCCGACGATAACGGTACCGATAACCAGGTGACTTCAAGTTATTCGACACGCTGGGTTCCGGGAGAATGGCGTGTGCCGAGTTCCGGAGGTGAATGGGATTTTACACAGATTAGACAGTTGAACTACTTTCTTGAACAAGTACTTCCAAAATGGAAGAATGGTAAGGTAGCAGGAAATTCTGGAAATATAACCCATTATTTGGGAGAAGCTTATTTTTTGAGAGCGTATGAATATTTTAATAAAGTACAGGCGCTGGGTGATTTTCCGATCGTCAGAAATACATTAAAAGATAATATGGAAGAGCTGACTGCTGCTTCTGTTCGACAACCTAGAAATATGGTGGTTAGATTTATTCTTTCTGATTTGGATTCAGCAATTACACTGCTGAACGATGTTGCTCCGGACGGGAAAAACCGTATTTCAAAAAAGGCTGCACTACTTTTTAAATCACGTGTAGGGCTATTTGAAGGCTCTTGGCTGAAATACCACAAAGGAACAGCTTTTGTACCTGGCGGAACTGGCTGGCCGGGTGCAAAATCGCATCCAAATTTTTCGATCAATATCGATAATGAGATCAATTATTTCTTAGAGCAGTCGATGACAGCAGCTGCTCAGGTAGCCGATGCTGTGGAACTTGTCGGAAATACAAAGGATGATGGCTATAATTCATCTTCAAATCCCTATTTTAAAATGTTTGGTGATGAAAATCTAAACGGTTACAGTGAAGTCCTTTTATGGCGGAGTTATTCAATGCCTTTAGGAATTACGCATGCTGTAAATCACTATATGAACCGTAATGGCGGAAATTCTGGATATTCAAGAGGTCTTGTGGAAAATTTCACGATGAAAAATGGACTGCCTATTTATGCTTCTAACGCTGGGTATGCCGGTGACGATTCCATCAGCCTAGTCAAAAAAAATCGGGATAATCGCTTACAGCTCTTTATGAAAGCACCTGGTGAATTGAGTTATACCAACCAGACTTCTTCGACAGGTGCTGTACAGACAGAGCCGAGACCAGATATTATCGGACTAGCCGAAACAAGGTACGTGACAGGTTATGCCGTGAAAAAAGGAATGAGTTATCTTTTTGCTCAAGCTGAGGGGCAGACTGGTACCACAGGCTCAATTATATTTCGTGCCGTTGAGGCTTATTTAAATTATATTGAAGCAAGTTATCTTGCAAAGGGAGTGATCGATGCAAAAGCGAATAGTTACTGGACAAAAATCAGAGAAAGAGCAGGTGTGAATACAGATTTTATGGCAACCGTAAATGCGACGGACATGCAAAAGGAAGCTCATGGTGACTTCGCTGCATATTCAGCCGGACAATTACTTTCCGACAAACTTCTTTATAATATTAGAAGGGAGCGCCGTTTGGAACTCGTTGCCGAGGGATTTAGATTTAATGATCTTAGGCGTTGGCGGGCACTTGATCAGCTAGCAAGCAATCCATACATTATTGAAGGGATGAGGCTGTGGGGGCCTATGCAAGACTGGTACAAAGATAAGGGCGTCTCGACTTTAATCGTACCCGGCACAGCAGGAAAAACCGCAAATGTGTCATCACCACAGGAAAGTCAATATTTAAGACCCTATCGGATTAATCTTTCGGCTAACAATCTTGTTCTAAATGGCTATAGCTGGACCAATGCCCATTATTTGTCTCCCATAGCAATAAGTCATTTGAGCATAACTTCGACAGATGGTAGCCCAGCTGGTTCAATTATCTATCAAAACCCGAATTGGCCTTTAGTTGCCAATCAGGGTGCCAATCAATAATTGGTCGGAACCTTTACGAAAACTTTGAAGATAAGATAGTTCGGAGATTATTCCGGCTATCTTATTTTGTCATATAGATATAAAATGAAGAAAATTAATATCATTACTTTACTATTATTGGCAGCGGTATTTGACGCTTCGGCTCAAAATATGATTGCCTTACAACCCGGAGAATCAGAATCTGCTATCGTAACCAAGGCAGCCAACGTGATACCTACCCAAAGACAGCTTGATTGGCAAAAGCTGGAAGTGACCGGATTTCTCCATTTCGGGATCAATACCTTCACAAATAAGGAATGGGGTGAAGGGAATGACGATCCAAAATTATTTAACCCGACACAATTAGATGCAGAACAATGGGTTAGGACAGCAAAGGAAGGTGGAATCAAACTTTTGATTCTTACCGCGAAGCATCACGATGGCTTCTGCCTCTGGCAAACGAATACAACAGACTACTCGGTTAAAAATTCTCCTTACAAAAAGGGAAAAGGAGATGTCTTTGGCGAACTTGCTGCGGCCTGTAAAAAATATGGTATGAAGTTGGGCGTATATCTTTCCCCTTGGGATCGACATGAAGCTTCTTATGGGTCAGAAGCTTATAATGATTTTTTTGTTGCCCAATTGAGCGAATTACTGACCCGATATGGTCAGATTGATGAAGTTTGGTTTGATGGTGCTAATGGAGAGGGACCTAACGGTAAAAAGCAGGAATACGATTGGAATCGTTATTATCAGGTTATACGTGAAAAACAACCTGAGGCCGTTATCGCAGTTATGGGACCCGATGTAAGATGGGTCGGTACAGAAACGGGGTATGGGCGGGACACAGAATGGTCAGTTGTACCGGCTAGTAACCTAGCACAAAATCATATCGCTGCAGGATCGCAACAGCAGATGAATATTAAACCGGCCGGAGATATGCGTCATAAAGATCTTGGGAGCCGAGAAAGGATCAAAGAAGCAAAAGGGCTGGTATGGTACCCGGCGGAAACTGATGTTTCTATACGCCCGGGATGGTTCTATCACGAGGAGGAGGATAACAAAGTCAAAAGCCCGGGTAAGTTGATGGATATTTATTTTAATTCGGTGGGGAAAAATGGTGTCTTGTTGCTTAATATTCCACCAACAGCTGCAGGCTTGATTCATTCGGTAGATGCTGCAAATTTAAAAAAGTGGAATGACTGGCGCACAGCATTGTTTTCCAAAAATCTTTTAAGCAAAGCCAAACTCCAGACTGCAGGCCTCGTTTTGAAGAAATGGAAAAAAAAGCCATTCTGGACGACGAAAGATGAAAAAATCAGCATAGCAACTTTTGAATATACCCTACCTAAAGCAACCGCGTTCAACGTTCTTTCCTTACAGGAAACCATTGCTTTAGGGCAACGTGTCGAGCGATTTAATTTGGAGGTCTGGCAAGATGGAGTCTGGCAAGAAGTGTCGAAAGGAACTACGATCGGTAACAAACGTCTATTGTCTTTTCCAACAGTTAGTGCCCAGAAGATAAGAATCAACATTTTACAATCTCGTCTAAATCCGCAAATAGAACAGCTGGGACTCTATTTCAATGAAAGAGGAACATTTGAATAGCACATCATGATTTCAGTTTTAATTCCAGTCACAAAAGATCGTAATAATTTTATTATGTTATACATAAGTTGTATTTTCGGATCTTCATTTGTTTTTATGAACAAACTCAACCTTAAAATGCTATAGATGCAAAAAGAATCTAAATCTTATTTATCCTTTTTTTCAACTCGAGGTGTGAAATTTATACTTTGTGTAATACTATCTATTGGGTCAAATACTTTATTTGGACAGGAACGAATAGTAACCTTGCTCGAGGATGGATGGAAATTTACAAAAAATGATCAGCCAAACTTTTCTGATCTCGGATTGATTACAAGCGAATGGCAGACTGTTCGAGTTCCGCATGATTGGGCAATTTATGGCCCGTTTAGTGCCAACAATGATAAGCAGCATATGGCTATTGCCCAAGATGGACAAAAGGAAGCATTGGAACATGCCGGTCGGACTGGTGGACTTCCGTTTGTTGGCGTTGGCTGGTATCGTAAAGAATTTGAATTACCCCAAAACGTTCAAAATAAGCGCACAGTTTTACAGTTTGATGGTGCTATGAGTAATGCTATCGTTTTTGTTAATGGAAAAAAGGTAGGCAATTGGCCTTATGGCTATAATAGTTTTTATTTTGATGTTTCCGAGTATGTGAGTCCGGGTCAAAATTTGGTCGCGGTAAGGTTAGAAAATAAGTCTGAGTCATCCCGATGGTATCCTGGCGCAGGATTATATCGAAATGTTCGATTGGAGATCACTGAAAAAACAAGTATTGCACATTGGGGTACCTATATTACGACACCTGAGATCACAAAGGATTTCGCTCGAATTCAGGTTCGGACTGATTTAGTCGGTATAGATCTGTCACAAGATTCTCTTTCCTTAGAAACCATTCTTATAGACAGCCATGGGCGCATCGTGGCGAAGAAGAATGATCAAATAGGCAACTACCAGATCCAGCAGATGCAACAGGAATTGTTCGTTGAGAAACCACAATTATGGGAATTGCAATCCCCCAATTTATATAAGGCTGTCAGCAAGCTCTATCATAACGGCAAATTAATCGATAAATATCAAACAGTATTTGGAATCAGAAGCATTGCTATGGTACCAAATAAGGGCTTTTATTTGAATGGAAAGTTGACCGTATTTAAAGGAGTGTGTTTGCATCATGATTTGGGGCCGTTGGGAGCAGCTGTGAATGAGGCCGCTATTAGGCGGCAGTTAGGAATAATGAAAGATATGGGCGTTAATGCCATTCGCACTTCTCATAATATGCCGGCGCCGGAACTGGTGCAAGCCTGTGACGAAATGGGAATTATGCTCATGGCGGAAAGTTTTGATGAATGGAAAATTCCCAAAATGAAGAATGGGTACAATCAATATTTTAACGATTGGGCCGAAAAAGATCTTGTCAATCTGATACGGCATTACCGCAATAATCCAAGTGTTGTGATGTGGTGTATTGGAAATGAAGTACCCGAACAAGGAAGTCCTGATGGGTCTAAGGTCGCGCGGTATCTGCAAGATATTTGCCATCGTGAAGATCCATCTCGCCCTGTTACCCAGGGGATGGACAACCCCGATGCGGTTATAAATAGTAGTTTTGCCTCAACGATGGATGTTGCAGGCTTTAATTATCGTCCATTTAAATACCCCGAAGCTTATAAAAAGTTACAACAGCAGTTAATTCTTGGTACTGAAACAGCGTCTACTTTGAGTTCTAGAGGTGTTTATAAATTTCCTGTTGAACGAAAATCAATGGCAAAATATGACGACCATCAGGCCTCGAGTTATGATGTAGAGCATTGTTCATGGTCGGATTTGCCTGAAGATAACTTTATCCAGCATGATGATCTACCTTACGCTATAGGTGAATTTGTCTGGACAGGGTTCGATTACTTGGGCGAACCGACTCCCTACTATACAGATTGGCCAAGTCATAGTTCTTTGTTCGGTATTGTAGATCTTGCCGGTATTCCTAAAGATCGATATTATCTTTATCGTAGCCATTGGAACCAGGAATCGCATACACTTCATATTCTTCCCCATTGGAACTGGAAGGGACGTGAAGGACAGAAAACTCCAATTTTCGTTTATACAGATTATCCTGCAGCGGAAATTTTTATCAATGGAAAAAGTCAAGGAGTTAAAAGGAAAGATTTTGATGTTACCTTGGAAAATTCTAAGGATAAAAAAGCACAAAATGATTTTATGCGCCAGAAGCGCTACCGTTTGATGTGGATGGATACTAAATACGAACCGGGCACGGTTTCAGTAGTTGCCTATGATTCTTTAGGGAATATAGCTGCAAGAGATAGTGTAAAGACTGCAGGTAAGCTATATACTATACGTTTAGAAGTGGACCGGAAACAATTGAAAGCAAATGGAAAAGACATTGCTTTTATCTCAGCTACGCTCGTTGATAAACAGGGGAATATCGTGACAAGCGAAGACCGGGAATTAAAATTCAAGGTAAAAGGGCAGGGGGTATTTAAGGCTGTGGCGAATGGAGATCCAACAAGTTTGGAATCATTTCAGAAACCCGTCATGAAGTGCTTTAACGGTCAATTGGTTTTTCTTGTTGAGAGTAGAGAGTCTGCGGGGGATATTATAGCTGAGGTAGAGGGAAAGGGATTGAAGAAAGCAAGTGTCAAAATAATAGCGAGGTAAAATATGATGCTAAGTCTGACACAGTTCAGTTTACAGTCTCCTTTGCATTTATTTTTGTCTTCCATTTAGTTTGATTTACAAATCGAATCCCAATTCGGATAGCATTCGTTCGTGATTATTCATAAAATACTTCATCAGTTTATACTGTTCAGTATCCTGATATGCAATCAACCTTATCCCGTTTTCAGATACCTGGTAGATGTCAGCTTCGGGATAGGCCATTAGGATGGGGGAGTGTGTCGCAATAATAAATTGCGATCTAAGTTCTACAAGCTCTCTTATTCGGCTTAGCATATTTAGCTGGCTTATGATAGAGAGTGCCGATTCTGGCTCATCAAAAATATAGAGTCCGTTTCCGTTTAGGCGATGATGTAATAACGAGAGAAAGCTTTCACCATGAGAACGTTCGTGTAGCGATCCACCATAGAATTCCTGAGCTTCATATTGATCTACCGCGGTGGCAACGTTATAAAAACTTTCAGCCCTGATAAAATAACCATCTCTATTGCGGTATGCCGTTCGTATCACGTGGATATCTTCAAATAAAGCGGAATGGGAATCCATGGTACTAAAATTAAAATTGCGGCTTCCACCTTCAGGATTGAAACCTGCATTGATAGCTATTGCCTCTACAAGGGTGGATTTTCCGATACCATTTTCTCCGACGATAAAAGTCACAGGGTTCCGAAATTTTAGTTCATCCAATGCTGACAATGACGGAATATTATATGGATAGTGGTCGCGGTCTTCCAGCGGTTTTTTATTTCGGATTTGGCTAATATAAATCATGTTATTATTTAGTGTTATTGATGAAACGGAGATTTTCTAAAAACCTTAATTTAACAATACCGTAAAATCGTTCTCGTCATAATATCACTAATCAATTCTGGATTATTGTTTGAGTAAATTATGCCATTGAGACAGTTCAATTGCCTAGGGGCAGAAACTGGATAGACGTCCATAGTTCGGACGACTCTGCTGAAGTTGGTCTTTCCTATTCCCAATCTATTGTTAATTCGTTCATTTGTCAGATGTTTCGGTCGTCCTAAAATTGGCTATAATGTAGTCATTTTGTTTTCATTATTGATAGTCTTCATCATTCCATATCAACAGTTCGCAGATTCTTTCAATATTTAAATTGTTGTGCCGATTTATCTTCTCCAGTCTTACTTCAAAATTTTCGAGCTCCTGTTTTACATTTTCAATTGCTGACTTTAAAGATGACATTTCAAATGAAACCAATACATCTTTTGGTGTGGGCGCAAAGTGTTCGTCAAACTCTTCTACGGTAAAATTAAGCGTAATTATGTTCGTGTCCACATTTACTTTTGGTTGCGGATGTCCTGCATAATAGCCATCTTTTCCATTTGCAAGTTTTTCCCAATAATGGATGTCTGAAAGATCGCCACAACATTGTGGAAAATATTTGTCCTGCTGGTCAATTCGAAGAACATAACCTCCAAAAAACGCACTTGCTTGTTCTCGTTCGTATGTTCCTGCCCTCATTTCGTGTGTATGGTCAATTACTAGTTTCGTTAAATTGCTGTCTGTGATTTCAGAAAGTCTGTAAAATGATGATCCGGCTAAATATGGGTTTAAATCGTCTTTAAAACCTGCTTTTTTGTAGCTTTCAGCATTATATTTATCCCATAACATAGGGTAGTCCCAATAAGGATATTTGTCTGGTGTTGGAATGCCATGAATGTTATATCCAATTTCTATTACAGGTATTAATTCTAGTGCCATTGTGTGTCTATTGGATGTCGTGCTCTAAACCGACCGAAATTTAGACAAGGTTGCGAACTCTTTTGAGTAAATATAATAAAAAGGAAAAGCAAACAGCTTTTGACAGATAAAATAGGAGAGAAGCTCAATGAACACTATCTTTTTAAGATATCCATGTATAGTCGCGTTTTATCACCTTCCACTTTCCATTAATTTTTTCTAGGATAAAATCATAACCCTGACCACAAAGTGCTCCGCATACGTAGTCTAATGATACAAATGCTTTTTTGCGATCATGCGACATGATAGGCAAGTGAAATGTATATCTTGACGGAAATTGCTCTGTCATTTCTGTCTTTTTATGGTATGCAACGTTATATTTCTTTTTGATTTGTAATGGAATAAATACAGTATCCTTTCCTTTGACCTGTTTGAGGTAGCCTGTAGAGTCCTGCTGGCTATGGCCTACTAAGCCCAGCAATTTTTGGATCCTCAGACCGCCAGGCATCAAGTCCTTGTCGTAGGCATTATATAGGGAGTCCTTGATGAACCATTTGTGAATATAGGCCGTTGGTTTATTAGTTTTAGCTACATCACTTGAAATGGAGTTATAGTCAATTATAGCATCCAAAATTTCAGCATAATCATCTGCAACAACTGTATAGTCAAATGCTTGTTTTTGGATTTTGACAGGCACCTGTTTTTGATCATTGCCTTGACATGCTATGATGAAAAATAAAAATGGGATTAAAAAGCGTACTTTCATAAATCAATAAAATGGTTTAAAAGATGATGCCGAAATGATTTCTTTTCCATAGGACAATTTACTAAATTCATACATCACGTTTCTATTTATGATACAGTATTTAACAGACGATCAAATCAGAACAAGGCTTAGACTGGGAAAATCTGTAGAGCAGTGGCTGGATGATGTCCAGGAAGATGATTATACCATTCTTAAATGGTTAAGTATTGATAAGGAAAACGATGAAAATTTCTCTGTAGCCTATTTTGAATGCTTTGATGAGGGGGATGAAGATTTCATGGATATCTATGCGTTTTCATTGATTGATCCTGATGAACCTTTTGGCGTAATTCATACTTTTCCTTCAATCGTTGATGCGTTAGAGTTTGCCATATTCAGCTATAAAGCATCTTCTCATAGATATATTTCCACGGGAATGATTCAGGAAGAATATAGGGATTATATTAAACGCTAATTTTATCATCGCATTCAAGATCTATTGATTTAAGGAGGGAAGAAAGTAAGGAAGTTGTTCCAATATAATAATGATGAAAGACCAAGATTTATTTATTAAGGAATTGATCGATTTGTTTCCGAGTTTGAAGGAGGAGCTTTTAGATGAAGATTACAGGGCGTCTATTACCTTTCAAATGGGCAGTTTCAAGCGATTTATGCAGGAAGCGATAGCTAAAAATGACGGGGATATGTTTGATGCTATGGTAAATTTTATAACTAAGAATTTGCCTTTAGTTGATAAGCGGGTTCAAAATGCCATTTATCTAAGTTTTTTGGGTAAATTGGATTTTTCTGAAAACCACGATTTAAGAAAACGTTTAGGGCAGCATTTAGGTAAGGCCTATACTGCTATAGATAATTACAATAATTCTCCAGCTAATGATGAGGTAAAGAAGTTTTTGAATAAATAAGAAACATCGCGGCGCCGATTAAAAAATCAAATATGCAAGATTCAATTATGATAAAAGACGCACTTTGGAGCCAGTTTGGCGCTAGTTTAGACATGCTTAAAAATGCGATCCATATGTGCCCCGATGAACATTGGGACAGCGCATCAGATTTTTGGTACCTGTCTTTCCACTGTCTCTTTTGGACAGATTATTATTTATCTGTAGAACCCAATAAATTTGAGCCACCAAAACCGTTTACATTTTCAGAATTTGATCCGACGGGCAAAAAACCGGACCGGACATATACCAGGTCAGAAATTCTTGCGTATTTGGAGCACTGTAGACAGAAAGCTAGAAAGCATATAAGAGAGTTCACACCGAGCAGAATGAATGAACGTTGGATCAACGAATCTAAAAACTTTTCTTTCCTTGAGATTCTATTGTATAATATGCGGCATATTCAGCATCATGTTGCACAATTGAATTTATACCTTAGACAGACAATTGATCGTGCTCCGAAATGGGTATCTCAGGTGAAAAAATAAACTAGTGCTAAGGCCGAGTCGAGACGCTTTTTTTTAAACGCCTGTCTCTACAACAATGTCGCAGAAGACAAACCTACTATTCGTTATCACTAAAAAAAATGACCAATTGAAATTATAGACCTGCTTGTGATGATGGGATATGTAATGATTAGGATCAAGTTGTCTTGTAAAGTGTATTTACATGGATGGGATCAAGATTTTAAGTACTACTGTAGCAGATTATCAAATTCACTCGTATTGTTGATATATCAATAATAAATAACCAAGAAGTTATGAAAAGAAATTACAAAATCCTACTTCCAGCCATCATTATTGTCGTTTTTAGCTCTTGTAAAAAAGATGAAAAGATAGCCATTGATAACCTTATCGGTAAATGGACCGTGGCAAATGATGATCCTAAAATGGCCGTAGATGGTTCCGTTACATACAAATTCAACTCAGATATGACCTGTATTAAGAGTATCTATAATGCGCTTTCAAATCGAGATACTGCTATTTACAGAACCTATGTATTAAGTAATGATAAGACTTTGGTGACGCTCTACGATGAACGCAAGATATATACAGAACAGTATCTGATAAAAAAATTGAATATGAAGGAAATGAAATGGGAGAACGCTTCCCCAAATGACGGTAACGAGAATAAGAGGTTAGTTCGATCTAACGATCAATAGACTTCATTAGCTTTTCAGATTAATGCGGGGCAGGAATCAAGAAGATAATGGCAAATATGCGCATCGTAACTTCAGTCGAAATCATGACAATACGAACGGGGATGCAATTAAATAAAAGTAAATTTTATCTTAAAGGCGGGTGACTTTATAAAGAAGAACTTGCCTTTAGTTGATAAACGGGTTCAAAATGCCATGTATTCCTGTCGATACCTTGCATTGTTGTCCATTTTTGATCATCATAGTACTTGAACCATAAGTCCTATTTACAAGTAATTTATACATATTTTTTCAATTATTTGAATTCATTCTAAATAGCGCTATCTTTGAAAACTGAAAACAAAGAGAAGATGGCGAGCAAAACAAAGATATCAATTCTTACGCTGGATGAGTCCAGTTTTGAAGAACTGTATAAGGCATATGCTCCAAAAATGTATCGTATAGCTTACAGTCAGGTAAATGATCAAGATATAGCGGGAAATATTGTTCATAATGTATTTCTTTCTATTTGGGAACGACGTGATACATTGATTTTAGACAAACCCGAGCATTTTCTCACCCACGCAACCAAGCTTCAAGTTATTAAAACCTTTAGAGATTCCGCCAACCAAAAGCAACACCTCCAAAGTTCCTTATTGAGCTATAATGAGGCTGATTATAGTACACAACAGACGATATATTATAACGACCTTTCCGGTCAGATACAATCTCTCATCAGTAAACTGCCTCCCCAATGTCGTCGAGTTTATCTCATGCGTGATCAGCAAGGGCTGGATAACTCGCAAATCGCTTCTCAACTTGGGATATCTCTCAGTGCCGTTAAGCAACATATCGGTAATGCCCTTTCTTTCCTTCGTGCTAATTTGACTGATATCGATTCTGAATAATATTTTTTTTACTGATAAACAGTGTGTTGTGTTTTTTTTTGAAAAAGCACCTGTACTTTTAGCTGAGTTAGGGAACTGTAATTATAGAGAGGTTTACTTAGACTGATTAAAGGAATAAAGGGCTCGTATGTATTCATAATGAAAATTACGGAAGAAGAAATAAAGAAGTACGCAAGCGGCCATTCCACGTTGGAGGAAAAGGAACGCATTGAGGCTTGGTTAAAACAAAATGACCCAATAGTAGAGCCTGCACCTGGTGAACAGGAACAACTGCAATCAGTTTGGAATAGGCTTTCAATGGGCATGGAACAGCCTGTACAACTTATCGATACGCCGATAAAAAGAATTAACTATAAATTTTTGTCTTCTATTGCGGCGATTGCAGCAAGTGTAATTATGATCTTTGGATTAGGCTGGTTCACTTACCAATACCTAGCGCCTGTTCCGGTCTCTAAAAATTTGGTGTTAAAAAAGGTACATACAGAGGCGGGACAACGTTTGACAGTAACACTATCTGACGGTTCGATTATTGTGCTGAACGGGATGAGTGAACTTGAGTATCCAGAAAAATTTGATGGTCAGCAACGGTTGGTGAAATTACGTGGAGAAGGATTTTTTAATATTGCACATGACGAAAGTAAGCCATTTATTGTTAACACGGACTCTTCTTTCACCCAGGTACTTGGAACGCGATTTAATTTAAAGGCCTATGCTGACGACCAACAGGTCGTGATGACAGTAGAAAGAGGGAAGGTGCGTTTTGGACGATACGATCAGAAAGATCAGGTCGTATTGACAAAAGGCATGCAGGGGATAATGGACATTCACAAAGCAGTACGAAGTAATCAGGCACTTCCAGCGGACGCTATGGACTGGACTGAAGATTCCTTTGTGATAAAGAATGAACCAATGTCTTACGTTGCTAAGCGTTTAGAAAGGCGCTATGCCGTTCAAGTCAATATTGAATCGCAATCGTTAAGTTCGCTGACTGTTACTGGAACATTCAAAAATACTAATCTTGAGGAGATTTTGAGTGGTTTGGCATTTAGTACCGGAATAAATTATACAATTAAAAATAAAACAATTACAATCAGTAAATAGATGAGGCAGTAAATGAAAATTTAAAAAAACCGGTATGCTGTCGACCAAAACTACATACCGGACTATGAAAAAATCCTAGCAGTATTTATCCATAATTTTTGCAAAATATGAAAATATTTTCGGCGCGGCAACCCTATGCTTTTTTGCTGCGCATAATTTCCTGTGCACTACTGTGTACCTTATGTTTTCCAACTTATACATCAGGCCAACAAAGCGCGCTCCTAGAAAAAAAAGTGACGATTGATTTTGAAGATGTAAAAATATCCCAGGCACTTCAGCAGATTGAGAAATATGTACAATGCACATTTGTATACAGTCCCCAGCTTTTGAATGCTGACCGTAGTATTTCAAGAAAGTATAGAAATGAGAAGTTGGATCGGCTACTTACAGATTTGTTTTCGGGTAAGAAGCTTAAGTTAAAACAGGAAGGCAATAAGGTATTTATTGGTTTGTTAAGCGAAAAGAAACAACGGGTTTACGGGAAGATTATTTCAGCTGAAGGACCACTTGCAGGTGTATCCGTTTCGCTTGGAGCGATGCAGACCACTACAGATCAACGTGGACAATATAGTCTCTTTGCTTCTGTCGAGCAAGAATATGTGCTCCGTATCAGTAGCATAGGATATAAAGCTATAAATCGCTCCCTCTTCTTGAAGGAATCATCTCCAATGCTTATTAACCTGGAATTGCAGCCCGATCAGCAACTATTGGCACAGGTCGATGTTGCCGCCAAAACCGCTAGTCAGGTTGTCAAAGAAACAGGTTTTAATGTCAATGCGATTGAAGTTAGTAAATTCAATAATACCACACGTGATGTAAACCAAATTTTGAATACCACAACGGGAGTTCGGATTCGGGAGTACGGTGGACTGGGATCGGATTTTAACTTTTCACTGAACGGCCTTTCTGGTAAAGCAATACGTTTTTTTATCGATGGAATACCTATGGAAAACTTTGGTATCGGTATGAACTTTAATAATATTCCCGTTAATCTAGCTGATAGACTCGAAGTGTACAAAGGAGTAGTGCCTATTGAATTAGGTTCCGATGCGCTGGGTGGCGGTATCAATATGGTCACCAATAAGGGGGCAAAGAGTTATCTTGATGCAAGCTATAGTATTGGATCTTTCAATACACATCGACTTTCGCTGAATGCGCAATCTATCAATGACACAACTGGACTATTACTTAAGCTGACAGGATTTTATAATTATTCGGACAATGACTATTGGATGCATAGCAATCCAAGGTACGACGCTGCAATTTTAGTACCTGATGGTCCAGATCGTTTTGTAGAGAAGAGTGTTAAGCGTTTCCACGATCAGTATAAGTCGGCAATGATACAAGGAGAGGTTGGCTATGTGAATCGGAAATGGGCCGATGCATTTGTTCTGGGGATATTGTACAATAACCATTATAAGGAATTTCAGACTGGTCAAAACCAAAATATCGTTTATGGGAAAGTCAATCGTCATGGTGACTATTTTATGCCGAGCCTACGGTATAAAAAAGATAATTTGATTTTAAATGGATTAAATGTTTCCGCTTTTGCAAGTTATGCAGTGGATAAATATACTGTCGTGGATACGTCTAGTACTACCTATTGGTGGGATGGTTCAGTGCGTAGCAGCCAGAATAACTACGGTGAATTTGGAGCTTCTATTAACAGATCCTATACAAATTATCAGAATTCATTTTTATTGACCCGCTTGAATCTGACCTATCGTTTAAATGACAATAACCAACTTGCATTCAATCAAAACTACAACGATGCTAGACAGAAATCGGATGAAGAACTGAGCGAAAAGGTATTTAGTCCTTCTGGCCAATCCAAATCAGTCTCGGGACTATCTTGGCAGAATAAAGCTTTCGGAAATGTGCTTCATACTACTGTTTTTGCAAAACTTTTTCATTTTAGAGTAGAATTGGGCGAGGTGACCGGGGGGAAAAATCCCAGGGAAGCACAGAAACGGGGCTATGATAATTTTGGGTATGGTTTGGCAAGTCGCTACCGTATTGATAAAAATACAGGATTAAAGCTTTCTTATGAGCATGCCTATCGTCTGCCTGAGCTCGTCGAAGTACTTGGGGACGGTGTAAATATTATTGCTAATCCAGATATTAAGCCTGAGAGTAGTCATAATTTAAACTTAAGCACAGATTATATTCACAAAGCGGGAGCGCATTTCTATAGTGTAGATATCGGTGGATTTTTTCGCAATGCTAAGGATTTCATCTATACCATACCAGCTGGTAACAATACCTCACAATTTCTAAATGAAGGTAAGGTGATTGTGTTTGGAGGCGAGGCGGAGTTACAATACAAATATGCACGGATTTTAGAATTTACATTAAACGCTAGTTATCAAAAATCCAAGCAGAATCAAAAGTATGTCTATGGGACGCAGACCCCTCGGGCCAATTATGGTAATATGATCCCCAATCAGCCCTGGCTGTATGGTAATCTTTATCTTTCTGTAGGCAAAAGTGATTGGTTAGGCAAAGGTACACGCTTACAGTTTGATTGGTCAAGCCAATATTACCATAGTTTCTATCTCACCTGGGAAGCTTGGGGCAGCACGCAATCTTTAAATATAATTCCAACACAACTGCTTCATCACGCTGGTATTACTTATTCTTTAAGAGATGGTCGTTACAATATTTCTGCCGAATGCAGAAATCTCGGGAATGAACTCGCTTATGATAATTTTCGGCTGCAAAAACCGGGGCGCTCTTTCAATCTCAAACTACGCTATTTTATCCAATAATATTCACATTTAACATAATTAATTATCACATATGAACATGACCAAATTTACTATACTGGCGCTAGCTGCGCTTTTTATAGGCACTTCAGTCCAATCTTGTAAAAAAAGCAATACAACTGACAATCCTGATCCTGAACCCGAAACCGAAAAGACATTTGCTGTAGGTGGGCTTGTGATGGATCCGGAAGGAACTTATCTTTTTCAAAATAGTACGCTTTCTACAGGCGAAATCACTTTTTTAGGAAAGGGAGCAAATGTAACTAGTCAGGAGCCTGGATTTCTGGCCTTTATGGCGAAAGATGGTTACTATTATTCCTATAAATCTGCCGAAAATACGTTGACAAAATACAAGTATACCAATCAAAAGTTGGAGACCGTGAAAGTAATTCCTTTTGTTTTGGCGGAAGGCTACCGCTATAACCATCAGTGGATTGACAACACGAACTTGTTGGTATATGGTTATCAGGGGGCTTATAAAATTCTTAATGTCGAAAGTATGACAGTGACTAAAGAAGGTAAGTTCGATCTTCCAACAAAAGCTGGGTTAACTGGTCCCATCGTTGGATTTGCTGAAGTTAAAGATGGCAAAATACATGTGGGGTACTGGTATGGTGACGAGAAATATCCGGTTGCTGTAAAACCTGGTAAAACCAATTATGCGACAGGCACAGCCTATTTCGCCGTATTTGACTACCCAGCGATGAATAATCCAGTATTTAGCGAAGATAATCGCTCGACGAGTCCCGGTAATGATCGAAATGGTGTATTGAAGACGTTCCGATACAATGATGATCTGTACATTCTTACTTCTCCCTTTGAAATGGTAGCACAAAACTGGGACAAGCCACACGGTATCTATCGCATCAAAAAGGGAACTTCAGTAGTCGATCCAACATACTTCTTCAATCTCTCTGAAAAATTAAATGGCGACCCGGTATTAGGGGGTGGTTATGCCGGAAATGGAAAACTCTTAATCCGTAGAATACGTATGGATAAAGCGCTGACATGGGGGTCTTATGGATTTGGTAATGTACAGGAATTTCATGTGCTGGATATGGCTTCAGGCACCTTGAGCAAATTGGATTTGCCTTTGGCAAAAAGCCAGCCTACTGCTCCGAATATTTTAGCAGATGAGGGGAAAGTTTATTTTCCAGTAAATACAAAGGATATTGACGGCAATTTTTATATCTATAGCTACGATAGCGCAACAGGAAAGCTGGAAAGAGGAATCAAAGTGAATGACGTGGATGGTGTAAATGGTCTTTTTAGAATTAAATAAATAAACTATGGTCGCTATACTATTCTGAGCGAATCGTATAGCGGCTATTTTATAAAACGTATGGCACAATCTAAAAAGTCACTATTCAGAAGAATCAGCAATTGGCTTCATCTCTGGCTGGGACTTATTTCGGGAATTGTCGTCTTTGTGGTTTGTTTTACTGCTGCAATATGGACTTTTAGGGATGAAATTGTATTTGTCTTTACGCCGGGACAAAAAGTTGAAAAGATGGACAAGGAATTTTTGCAGCCGTCTGAATTAAAAAGAGCCGTGGATAAAATCGCGAAAGAGATTTCTCCAAAAGGGCTGGGCAAACTCTATTCTCTGGATTACAGGGATAAGGATAAAAGTTGTTTACTGAGTTACGGCCCCGATACAGATGGCAATTACCATGACCTGTATCTTAACCCTTACCATGGAGAACTCCTATACCATCGGTTAAATGAGGATAAAATAACCAAATTTAATGATTTCCTTCGCGCCGGCCATCGGTTCTTTTGGCTACCTAGACCTTTTGGAAGCTATTTTGTAGGAACTAATTGTCTCCTATTCCTTATCACTTTGATTACTGGTTTTATTTGGTGGTATCCCTCTAAATGGACTAAATCGACGAAAGATAAAAGTTTTAAAATTAAATGGAACGCGAACTGGAAACGTGTTAATATCGATCTTCACAATGTATTGGGCTTCTATTCCATTATTATTACTATTATTCTAACCATAACTGGAGTTGTATTTACTTTTCGATGGTTTGACGATGGTTATCATTGGTTGATTACAGGGGGTAAGACCAGATTGCACCATCCTGAGAAAGGTATTTCTGACACCACATTGCTCAGTACGCCCTTTCGCTATCCTGACGATGAAATTTGGCGAAGATTTATGCAACATCAAAATGTGCGAATTAATTACCCTAAAGAAGCGAAAGATGTATATACCGTTTATCTCAACCCAACGACAGGGCATAATGATCTGACAACCTGGTACGAGTTGGACCAAAACAATCTTGCAGTTGTAGGGGAATCTACATTTGCAAAAATGTCAATGGGCCAAAAAATTTATCGCGCCAATTTTGATATTCATGTCGGTACTATTGGTGGCATGCCAACGAAATTTTTGGCTTCTTTTGCATCTTTAGTGGGTGCTTCATTACCCATTACTGGATGTATTATTTGGTATAATCGTAAGTGGGGTAAAAAGCGAAAACGGTGACTTTGACGTATTGTTTATTGATTTTCGTTATTGTATTTTCATAGGTTCTTATGTATAGGTAGCAGCATGTATAATAGCATATGCTTTCGCAAAATTGTAATTTTTGCGAAAGCATAACTAGGCGTAAAAATTAGATTTTTGTGATTTTTTGAACCGTATCACCATTCTCAAGACCCTCTTCGGCTTTACGCGAGCTTTTATTGGTCACATACACACTGCCATCTTTTTCATTCAGAACGATTGTATTTGGTAAACCTTTTGTAGCAACACGTTCGATCACTTTATAATCTTTCATATTGACAACAGCCACCTCTTTTTTGTTCCGATTGGCAACATATACGAGATCATTTTTGCTGTCATATACTAGACCGATAGGAGAGGCATCATAGCCTAGATAGACCTTATTGATGATATTGCCCGTTTTGCCATCCAATACCGTGATGTTATTGTCATTAGATTGGCTTACAAATAGGCGGTTGTTCGATTTGTCTACCGCGATATTCAAGGGGCAATAAGACCAGGTTTTCCATTTACCGACAAGTTTATGGTCTTTTGTGTCGTAAACAAGTATGTTTCCTTCCATTGTTTCGCTATCGCTGCTGTAAAGCCTACCACGTTGCTGATCTACATTTAGTCCCAAAAGAGAAGTA
Organism: Sphingobacterium sp.; assembly: GCA_031286695.1. Lineage (GTDB taxonomy): Bacteria > Bacteroidota > Bacteroidia > Sphingobacteriales > Sphingobacteriaceae > Sphingobacterium. The sequence goes on from JAITTY010000006.1 coordinate 474,728, forward strand.
CCTGGCGCCGTAATCGTTTTTTTATAGGTATTGGTACTCCCATCTACCACCCAGATTGATGGATCACCGTGGTCTGATACATAGACCATATTATTTTTCTCGTCTACGGCAATCTCTCGGATCTTAGACTTCTCTCGGCCACTTGGGATCAGGGTTTGTTTTTTTGTTTTCAGATCGATGGCACTGATACTTTGCTGCAGGCTATGTCCCACGTACAAAGTCTGTGTTGTATTGTTGATGGCTATTCCAAATGGCGTATTCTTACCAATGTTGATCGAATCGACAACAGCGAGGTCCTGACCGGACAATACATACACATACTGATCGCTTTCGGATTTAAATCCGCCTTTAGGACCAACGACATAAATTTTGTCATTGGTGGTATTGTAGGCCAATTGATATAGACTGGCATTGACTTTTTGATTAGATGCGATCTTATATGTAGGAGCAGGAGTTTCTTTCCTACCTTGCGCAAACACACTGCCCGCTGCGAGCAATGAAAACAATAATACGGATGATTTTAATCTCATATCGAATAAATTTAGTGGGAGTAGAAGTTTGTTACTCCCACAGGTGAATTAATATTGGGCTATAAAATATTGTATTGAACTATTTAATGGCAATTTTATGCAGACCTGAGACAGATCCGCCGGCGGTCACATTGAACAATGGGCTTGCCTGTGTTCCTTTCAGTTCATAATAACCGTTAATGTCTCCTTTTTTCGTTGTCGCGCGAAGCAGTATTTTACCATCGATTTCGATTGCACAAAAGGCCGCACCGGGATTAGTGACGGGTGGGATGCCGTTGATTTTCGTACGCTGGCGGGTAGCAATATCAATGTTGTAAAATTCCCAGACATCTTCAAAGTTGATATTGCCTGTAGGACCACCTGTCAGTGCGGTATTGGGAATAACAGTAATGATTTTACCATCTTTTGCAAAAACGGAGACAAATTTTCCACCAGGTGTTATATCGTCCATATTTAATGACCAGCTTTTGTCAATATCAGTTTCACCGGACTTGATACGGACAATCTTAGATTTTCCACCGGTAGCACTGCGACCTTGCGTTACGATGTACAGATCACCGTTGCTGTCAAAATCATACATTGTATTGTCGTTTATATAAGCGATTGACCCTGTATCTTCAATTTTGATCGTCTTTTCATACTTACTACTGGCAATATCAATTACTGCAATATAGACATCCGGGAAAAAGTCATCAAAAAAACCTTTTTGAGTACCGTCTGTCTTGGCGTAGGTGACGTTGGCATAGAGCTTACCTTGCTTAACAGCCAAGAATTTCTGCCCGATGGACCTGTATTTTATGGCCGGTTCATTTTGACCTCTTTCGTTGATAATGGCACTCAGATCAATGTCTCCGGTCCGGCTCATTGTCCCGGGATTGAAAGTTTGTATTTTTAGTGGTGCAGCTGCATCCCAATAAAAGCCCTTATTTTCATCTAAGATTACAAAGTTTCCGGTACCATTGGTCGTATTGTCGCCAGCAATAAATTTGCCGTTCGATATTTTACCCGATGCATCCACAGTCAGTTGTTGGATCCCATAGGCATTAGACTCCGTATTAAACATTTTTAACAGCCAATTACCGTATGGACGCCAGCCACCAAAGCCAAATCCCTGTAAGCTATTTGATCCATTGTTGATGATATTGCCGCTCGGTAATGCATCAAATGCAGTTGCAAACCCGGGTTTGTTAAGCGTGTTTTCGCTCATACTTATCAATACATATTTCGTGGTCTCTGTTGATGGTGTAGGCTCAGGTACGACGCTGTCTTTATTGCTGCAGCTCGCGGTTATTATTCCGATTGCAGAAAATAATACTAGTTTTTTTACTTGTTTTAATGCATTCATGATACTTATGGTATTTGATAACTAAGTTTTAAATAAAAGCTTCTGCCGGCACGTTGGATCCGGTAGTAGTCATAAAGATTTTTATTCAGCACATTACGCACTTCGGCTCCAATCGTAAAACCGCGGTAAGAAGGATTGTAAGTAAACCCACCATTCAACAAATGTTGATTAGGTATGATCAAGTTGGAGTTTATGTTAGCATTACCTGATAGCCCCAAAAATCCGTTTGGTTCCCATGATTTGGGAATGGTTTCCAGATAAAACTCCCGCATAAAATTGTAGTTGAGAAACAGGTCCAGTTTGTCTGAACCCCGAAACAAATTTTCATAGCTGCCCTGTAGACCAACATTAGCAAAAAAGTATGGCGTATTGCGTAAGCGCGCATCGTTCATCCATTGGTCTTTTTCGGATGTAATGCCATAAAGGCGCAGGTTGGTCCAGGTCGCGTTGGTATTAAATCGGTAGTTTTTCCAAAAGCGGTAATTTAAGTCGATGTCGAAACCATACCCCCTAACATTTTCCTGATTTTTGTATTGCGCATTTGGTGCATCTATGGTCACCAATAAGATCTGATTCTTGGTACGGCGATAAAAGACATTCGCTTCGATATCGAGTGAGGAAAATAGCGATTGTTGGTACCCAACATTAAAATTGAGACTTTGCTCAGGTTTTAATTCAAAGTTTGGAACAATAAAAATATTGTTGCCAAAAAGTTCTTCGCGCTCAGGAAGACGATAAGTATATTCGCCCCCTAATCGGAATAGTGATTTGGTGCTCAAACGATAACGTATGGCATCGGCTAGACTCCAGTAGTTTCCACTGACGGTCCGTTTGTCTTTTTCACCGACGTTAGCCGATAGCCAGGTATTTTGGATGCCCGATGCGTTATAGCTGTAATATTTGGCCATCAACTGGTTTTGGAGCTTTTCATCAAACCAGTAGTTATCAAGACTAAGTCCCAAAACTTGCTTTTTATAAGTTGATTTGAGCTGCAGCACATCGAGTCCTGTTTCTTCCAGTGTGGGGCCATAAGGATCTGCTCCGTGTCGGTTAACTTGCGTAAACACATAGTTCAAGCCTAATTGCGTCTGCGCATTGATCCGGTAGGAAAGGTTGCTGCGTGATACAACCTGATGTTCGTTGATATGCGATTGGGATGGTAGTCGAGTTTCACCGATAGTTGTTTTTGGTGTAAAATCTCCGTACCAGTCATAGCTACCACGTAGTGTATCGATGCGTTCGGTCTGTAGATTATTGTATGATACAAATTGATCAAAATGGAGTTTGTCATTCAGCAAGGCTTTCTTATAACGTAAACTCGGTGCCAAGGTATATTGCTTGGAACGGACTGCACCATACGCATCGGTCATCATGGCGGGATGCTGTTGCTCACGGGCGAGGTCAAAACCGATGAGGCTGATGCGTAACTCGTCTGCCCAGATTCGATTTTGTAACTGAGCGAATATTTCCCCATAAAGATGTTTGCTGCCGTTATGAAAGAAAGGTAAACGGACCAGCTCAGGATTCTTCGTCATTGGGTCAGGTACCTCTACTGTTGCCTTGTAATTGTTTTTGGCGTAATTATAATACATTTCGCCACCAAATAACCAACGATTATCTTTGCTCGACGTGCTACTTTTCACACCAAGCCGATGACTATTGAACGAGCCTATTTCGTAATAGGCATTTGTCTGTGTTCCATTGGTTTTACGCGGGACGAGATTGATAGCTCCCCCAAGTGCGTCGGAGCCGAGATAAATTGGAAGTATGCCTCTGTAAACTTCGATATGATCAATTGCTTCAAGGGGCATTGTTGCAATAGAATAGCCATCGCCAAGATAATCCAAAGGGATACCATCTTTAAAATATTTGATCGCTTTCCCCTGAAAGCCGTTTACCGAAACATCTGGATTACTGCCTGTGCCACCACTCTGCCGAATACGGATTCCTGGTGCCCGATTCATTAGCTCGGTTAAACTTGTAGCCTGTGTCGAAACGGCCCTTGCATCAATCAATGTGGTTTTAATGGGTTGTAAGCGTTGAAGCTGGTGTGCACGCCCTTCCACCTGCGCCTCATCAAGCGTAGTAGATGTTTGAATTAATAACACCTCAATGGTAATTTGCTGACCATTTTTTCTCTCCAATTGTTTCTCCTGAGTTACATAACCTAATGCAGAGACCTTTAATTGGTATTTTCCTGAAGGTGATTTGGCAAATGAAAAATAGCCTTGTTGATCACTCTGTGTTTTTAGCTCTCCAAGGCGTATTGTGGCTGAAACCACCGGCTGCTTGTTTGCATCATAGATGTGTCCGCTCACTGTACTATGCTCTTGAGCGAATAGGACTGTTGTGTGAAGTGCAAATATGGAAATGCCAGTAAGCAGTGTGGATCTTATCATGTTATTTTAAAAGAATTTCTCGGAATATTTTACATTAACCCTGAATGCAAATATATACTTATTTAGATTCATTAAAAATAATATTTGAATTTTATTTAGAATATGTCTAAATTGCGACAGCTTTTAGGAAGCCTAGTTAGTAAAAGGGAGGTTGATGATGCCGTCTATAAAAGATGAAAAAAAATATGAAGTTACTGTTGAAGTGCATAACACAAATCCCGATCATATCGGTGCAGAATGCTATTTAACGGGCAATTTTAATGGTTGGGCTATGCCGGGATACAAACTCGGAAATATCCCCAATGTTGGAGAGAATTTGCATGCAGTCATTGCTGATGTTGCTGCAGGCACGCTGGAGGTTAAACTAAATCGGGGCGACTGGAAGTCCTGCCTTGCTTATGGTGATGGTCGTATCGCTGAAGCAGTTTCTATCGAAGTGCCCGAAAAAAAGCACCTGCGTATCCGCGCTAATCACTGGCGTGACGAATTCCCTAAATCAACAGCAAGTCCACAGGTACACTTACTTGATCAAGCCTTCTACCTGCCAAATCTTGCCGTCCATAGACGGCTCTGGATCTATATTCCAGAAGGTTATGAAAATACCGATAAGATGTATCCGGTCATCTATATGCATGATGGCCAGCAACTGTTTGACGAAGCATTTTCAATAGGTCGTGCAGGACCAGTAGAATGGAAAGTAGATGAAACGATCGATGCGGCGGAAGTGAAGGCGATCGTGGTGGGGATAGATCATGCGGATTCGTACAATGAGCGACTGGATGAATATTTGGTAAAACCTTTTGATACCGTGGAAGCTCCTCGGGGATTGTTATACCTTCGGGATATCATCGAAGTCATTAAACCATATATCGATCGGGAATATCGGACCTTGACAGCGGCAAAGTATACGGCTGTGGCAGGAAGTTCCGCTGGGGGACTTATTACGCTCTATGCCGGTCTTTGTTATCCTGAGATTTTTGGAACTGTAGCCGCTTTTTCTCCTTCCCTATGGATGGGCAACGATCTAATTGAACGCTACGAGGCCATGCCCACTGATATGAAAGTGCATGTGGCTCAACAGGCTTATTATTTCTATGCCGGCCGAAGGGAGATACGTCAAGATAAATATTTGGGAAAGGTAGACCTAGCTGCGGATATGGAGAAGTTTGTGGCGTTTTTCGCTAAACAAGGTACTGCATTGCTCAAAACTGATATAGATCCACACGGAAAACATGGAGCCCTCTATTGGCAACGTGCTTTTGTTAGGTTTTACGATTGGTGGACAAAGACATATATAGTTATTTAATATTTATTCATTTCTAATCTTTTGTTTTATGAACAAAAACAATAATAATCTTAGCCGTAAAATGTTGCGTAGTATGACTTTACTTGGACTATTTGCTGCGCCTGTGGCTCAAGTTTTGGCACAACAGGTCGACAAATCTGCTCCAGCAGGAACGGGTATTTATGAGGCCGTGATCAGCAATAATGATGGTCATATCTATGTGACAGCTGCAGGATCTCGAAATACACCCGGGGGAGCAATCTACAAGTTAGACCCAACGAGTCTATCCGTCGTCGATAGCATTAGTTTAAAGGACAATCCGCCATTTGGTATTGCCATAAACAACAACACCCAGACAGTTTATACGACGAATACGCGTAGTAACTCGGTAAGCGCAGTAGACATCCGCTCCGGAAAGCTGTTGGCAACCATTACTCATGGCGGCGAAAAGTCTCATACGCGTGAAGTATTGGTTGATGAAAAAAATAACCTGATTTATGTTTCCGATGTGGGCGATCCGAGCAGTATCTGGGTCATCGACGGTAAAACGAATAAATACCTGCATACCTTAGAAAATATTGGAAAAACTGTTACTGGGATGGTACTCGCGCCCGGCAATAACAATGTGCTTTACGTAACAGTCATGAGTGACAATACCATTGCCAAGGTAAATACCAAAACACGCAAGGTGGAGAAAACGTTCCCATCTGGTGGTGAGGCACCCGTAAACATAGTGAGCGACGGAAAGTATCTGTTTGTAGCCAATCAAAAATCGGGAACAATAACTGTATTGGATGATAGCGGTAATTTGATACACAGCATCCCGACAGGAGCCGGAGCTATCGGTATTGCATACGATGCTGTAAAAAGTAGAATTTACTCAGCCAATCGCCAGACAGGTACTACGTCTATTATCGACGCAAATACTTTTAAGGTGATCGCTGATCTGCCGACGGGCTCCCACCCGAACAACGTAAAAGTTGATTCTAAAACGGGTGTTGCCTATGTAGTCAATAAAGCAAAAGGCGGCCGCCCGGTTGAAGGCCAAGCTGTGGTCAAGGATATAAATGGTGATACGGTAACACGTATTGTGGATTAATAATAAGGTATTTCCCTTACAGTCTTTGGGATGATCTCTGAAGAGAAAATCCCGAAGACTTTGTTATTAAATGGACTGCGCTGAACGAATAAAAATGAATAAAAATGTGAGAGGGGAGAGACCTCGCCGCGGAGTAATGACCCTTTCCGCGGTTGTTGTTGTGCTGATCCTGGCTTGGATCTCACTTTTTACTGGGGCTCGTCATATTAATTTTTTGACCCTATTGGATGACCGGGACGGCATGTTAGTCTTCTTGATTAGTCGGATTCCGCGTACTGCGGCGCTTATACTCGTGGGTATTGGCAGTAGCATAGCAGGCTTGATCATGCAACAGCTTTCTCAGAATCGTTTTGTGTCTCCAACGACCTCCGGAGCGCTCGATGCTGCCAAAATGGGGATTTTAATGGCTATGATCGGAATTCCAGATGCATCTCTACTTGTTCGCTTATTGTCTTCATTAGGATTTACGTTTCTCTTTACATTGCTTTTTATTCTTTTTGTGAGTAAAATACAATTAAAAAGTAACGTCTTTATCCCTCTGGTGGGGATTATGTTCGGAAGTATCCTCAATGCACTATCGACATTTTTTGCATTTAAAAATAATATTGTACAGAATGTGCAGGAATGGTTATTGGGTGATTTTTCAGCCATATTGCAGGGGCAGTATGAAGCTATCTATTTTATCCTTCCTGCTGTTGCAATTGCTTATTTATACGCTGAAAAATTTACTTTGGCGGGAATGGGACGCAGTTTTGCCGTCAATCTGGGACTATCCTATACCAGTATTGTCAATATCGGACTGCTCACTGTTTCTATGGTAGTTAGTGTATCGGTCATTACCGTTGGCGTGATTCCCTTCGTAGGCCTTATCATTCCTAACTTAGTCCGCTTATTTTTGGGCGATAATATTCGTAAAACCTTGCCGATTATTGCCTTATCGGGAGCTATATTCCTATTGCTCTGCGATATTTTTGGACGACTTATCGTTTATCCCTACGAAATTCCAATTGGTGTTACTGTAGGTGCGATTGGAGGTCTGTTATTTTTGTTTTTTATTTTAAGAAAGCGTGGATGAAAAATCGGACTAAATTGATTGTTCTTACCTGCTTCTTGATCTGTGTCATACTACTATTTTTAGGGTATGACCTCAAAGGGAATCTGGAGTATATCTTAAGCCGACGTTTCATTCGCTTGGCGACTATGATCCTAGTAGGGACCAGCGTGGGCATTTCTGCGATTATATTTCAGACCATCACCGGCAACCGCATTCTGACACCTTCCATCATGGGCTATGAATCTATTTTTATTCTATTCCAGACCTTGATCGTATTTTTTATGGGGGACAGTGCGCTACAGACTATTTCACAAGAAAAGAATTTCTTTTTTGCCGTAGCACTCATGCTACTCTTTTCGCTGATTATGTATTTACTGGTGTTTCATAATCAACAGCGAAATATGTTTCATCTGTTGCTCATCGGTATGGTCATGGGAGCACTATTTCAGTCTTTGAGTCAGTTTATGCATATCCTGATCGATCCAAACGAGTTCTCGGTAATCCAAAATTTTATGTTTGTTTCTTTCTCAAAGATGAATACCAAGTTATTGGGGATTGCTAGTGTGACATTATTGATCGCTCTGATTTACCTATGGCGTTTAATGCCTTATCTGGATGTACTCAAATTAGGAAGGGATCAAGCTATAAATCTGGGTATACACTATAACCGTTTGATCAAACAGCTGCTGCTGCTTATATCTTTAATGGTATCGGTATCTACTGCATTGGTGGGGCCGATTACATTTCTGGGAATTTTGGTAAGCAATATTACTTATGAACTTTTGAAAACACATAGACATCGCGGAATGTTGATTTTCTGCGCCATGCTGTCCTGTGTTTTTCTCGTACTGGGGCAGTTCCTGATCGAGCATGTCCTCAATTTTTCAACCACCGTAAGTATTGTGATCAACTTTATAGGTGCTATATATTTTATGTTTTTACTATGGAAAGCGCGAAAAATAATCCATTGATTTTTGACGAAATCAAAAAGTTATATGGCAAGAGGACAGTATTGGACAGTGTATCGGGCTCCATCACTCCTAAGGCTATTACTTCTTTAATTGGCCCCAATGGTGCCGGAAAAAGTACCTTACTGGGTATTTTGAGTCGCCTCTTACAGCAAGATGGGGGGCGTGTCAGTTTTTATGATTGGGATATAAAAGATTATGGGTCTAATGAACTCGCAAAGAAGTTATCCATCTTGCGACAGGCCAACAACCTTGATCTGAAGCTGACCATTCGCGATTTGGTGTCTTTTGGTCGTTTCCCGTATTGTAAAGGGAGGTTGAGTGAACTCGATTGGAAAAAGGTCGATGAAGCGATTGCTTTTTCAGATTTGCAGGATATTCAGGATCAGTTTGTAGATGAGTTAAGTGGAGGACAACGACAACGTGCGTTTATTGCCATGATCATTGCCCAAGATACCGACTATATCCTGTTAGATGAACCGCTCAATAATCTTGATATGAAACATTCCGTCCAAGTCATGAAAACTCTTCGACGGCTGGTAGAAGATTTAGGTAAAACAGTCGTACTGGTAATCCATGAGATCAATTTTGCAGCCCAATTTTCAGATTATATTATTGCATTAAAAGAGGGTCGAATCTGCTATAGTGACTGCACCGATACGGTCATTACATCACCTATACTAAAAGATATTTTTGGAATCGAATTCGATATTATCGAACGTCACAATAAAAAAATTTGTAACTATTTTAACCTATAACAGAATATGGTAAATCTATGTATCAAGAAGGTCGCAGCTTTCAGTCTAAGTATTATTTTATTTGCTTTTGTAGGCTGTAATTCCACGGGCAAGACCGGTGGATCAGCACAAGATTCGATGGAAATTGTTCACAAGCTTGGAACGACCAAAATCCCGAAGATGCCAGGGAAAATTGTGGTTCTGGATATCGGTGCGCTGGAGACGCTGCACGAACTAAAGGTGAAACCAGCTGGTATACCCAAAAAATTTATGCCCAATTATCTGGATGATCTCAAAAATGACGCGCAAGTGGCCGATGTTGGATCCGTAATTGAACCTGACTTTGAAGCGATCAGTCTATTAAATCCCGATCTGATTTTGATCTCCACACGGCAGGAGCGTTTTTATAAGGAATTAAGCGATATTGCTCCGACCATCTATATCGGTACAGATAATAAAGATTATCTAAATTCTTTTGAACACAATACGCTTCTGCTCGGAAGTATTACCGGAAAGGAAAATGAAGCGAAAGCAAAACTTGAACAAATACAGTCCCAAATTCAGAAAGCCCGAGATAAATACGCCAAAGATCAGCACAAAGCGTTATTTCTATTGTTTAACAATGGCCGTTTCAGTGCATTCGGAAAAGGATCCCGATTTGGATTTATCTATGATGTATTGCAGTTTAAACCAGTAATGGATCTTAAGGACGAATCGGTACATGGGCAGAAGCTCTCCAATGAGCTTATCGCTCAGGCCAATCCGGATTATCTTTTTATTGTTGACAGAAATGCGGCCGTACTTGGTAAAGTTGCCAATAAAGCTGATGTTGAAAATCCATTGGTCAAACAAACAAAAGCATATCAAAACCAAGCAATCTACTATTTGGACCCAAATGTTTGGTTTATTTCCGGAGGAGGACTTACTTCAGTAAAGTTAATGACGGACGATATCTTGCGGATGGTCAAATAACACTTTTTAATTCCTGTCTGCATGAAAATGCTTGACGGACACAAGGAGAAGAAATTCCCGCTAAACTTTAGCGGGAATTTCTTTTAAAATTGATATTTCACTGATGCAGTAAAGTTTCGTGTCGGTAAAGGATTATCATTTATTCCCCATATTTTTTGGTTGCCAATGTTGTTTATCTTGAAAGCCAATCTTACTTTAGACTGCTCATAGAATAGTGTTCCGTCGGTTAGAAAATATGCATCTGTTTTTGGATCAAGCGTGTATTTATTGATTTCACCAACATAATTTGTTCCGCCGCCCAGACCAAAGTTTTGAAGAATACCAGTTGAAAATTTGTAGGTTACCCATAGATTACCATAGTCTGCCGGCAGGTAGTTTCTGCTGGTAACAGCATTGCCGTTTTCATCTTTGTTGGTGAAGGTATTTTTATTGTAGCCATATCCAGCTGTAAGATGTAATCCGGCCAAAGGCGTTGCCTGTAGATCGATTTCATAACCTTTACTCTTCTGTTTCGAATCTTGGAAAGTATACCCTTGTTGATTTGTCCGAACAGCATTGTCGATGGCAATATCAAAGAAACTGAGCGTTGCACTTAATCTATTGTTAAACAAATCTGTTTTCAGCCCGAACTCCAATTGATTTCCGGAAGTAGGCTTTACGTTGAACAGTGTTGCGTCAGGCTGCCTGACAGGAGCATTGTTTTGAAAACCATTGGTGTAATTTCCGAATACACTAAACTGATCTTTGAGTAATTGATAGACAGCCCCAAACTTTGGCGATATGGCAGTCTGGTTGTATCCGCCGTCGAAATCACCACGCATTACGGCTGTTCCCTTATTGTTCAGCCGGTCTACCCGCAGCCCTAGTAGTACAGACAGTCTATCAGTCAAGTTGGTGACACTGGAGGCGTAGGCCGCATAGACCGTATTTTGTGTTGTTTGATAACCATTTACTAACGTCTCTCTCTTCGCTTTGATCTTTGCGAGAGACATAGGGGAGTAAGCTTCAGTGATCGTAATAACATCTTTATATTCTTCTCCTAAATACCCTTTGTCTACAGATTTGTAGTGGTAGACATCGAGACCTACAACAAACTTGTTTTTCAGCCCCGCCAAGGTGAAATCACCATTAAAAAATTGTTGAAATTGGTAGACATTTTCATCAGTAGCCGAGCTACTTGCCGTTCGCTCCACTTGTGTTGGCGATAGAAAACGAGCTCGTGTATAGACGCCTTCATTGATGGTATTACTATTTAACGAAGCAATGGTCGTGGACTTCCAATTGTCTGAAATCTGATAATCGGCTTTGGCGAAGATATTTATCCCACCACCATCAAATATGGCATCGTTACTTCCAAGCGATTGGTTATGCTTGAGTGGCAGTTCTTTAATATTCTTCAACCCCAATGCACTGTAATCGATATAGGGAAGCATGCTCATTTTGGCATTTGTCAGTTCCGTATTAAGCGAAACATTCAGCTTTTCATTGATCTTAAACAGAAAAGATGGTGCCACAACATAGCGTTTGTTGAAACCCCAGTCCATAAAAGTATTTTCAGACTGATAGGCCGCATTTAAACGAAATAGTACAGATTTATCGCTTGTTAGTGGAGTGTTTACATCCGCTGCAAGACGATGGAGATTGTAGCTTCCAAGCGTGTAATCGATAGCTGTACGTGCGGTTTCAAAAGGCTGTTTTGTAACAAGATTGATAAGCCCACCAAAAGAAGTTGTACTGTTGCCATATAGCGTACCCGCAGGTCCTTTTATAGCCTCTGAACGTTCAACAACGGCAGGATCAATACCCGACCAATTTGAGGATGCAACGCCGTTCCGCATACGTACACCAGTCCAAAACCCACGGAGTACAGTATAGGCAAATCCGTTATTGACGAATCCATAGGCAACACCGCCGCCAGCAATATTACGTAGCGATTGCTTATAATCTGTCGTAATCTGCTGTTCCATAATCTCCTTACCAACAATATTGTACACTTGAGGTGTCTCAATATCCTTTAATGGCATACGGGAAATATAATCCGATTCCTTTTTCGTCGCTTTGTAATTCCCATTGACGATAATCTCCTCTAATGCGCGACTATCCTCTAAAAGAATAAATTCAATTCTCGTATCGGTGTCCGAAAGTGCTATATTTTGCTCTTGATTTTTTAAGCCTACATAGGATGCAATTACTGTATAATTTCCGGGAGCAAGGTTGTTAAACCTAAATTGACCAGCCTGATCAGCGACGGTAGACTTTTTGTGGTTTTTTAATGTGATGGAAACTTGTGGTGCAGGTTTCCCGTCAGATGTACTGACTTGACCACGGATCGTCAGCTTTTGAGCTAATGAAATCTGTGATACGAATAAAAATGCTATAAAAGCAATTGTTTTCATGATGGTTGTTGATTGAATTAATATGAATAGATATATTGGTTGATGCTTACCACGTGTTTAGTGTGGTAGAATTCCCTGTTTTTGAAATTTACCTGGAGGTAAACCGAAATGTTTTTTGAATGCAGCGACAAAATTTGTGGTCTCTGTGATGTTTAAAAAAGTCGCAACTTCATTGATATTCATACCTTCCCGAAGAAGTAATATCTTTGCCAATTTCATGCGTTCAGCATGGATGTACTGGTGGATTGAAACACCATAGCATAGCTTAAAATATTTTTTTAAGTAATACTCACTGATTCCAGCCTGATCTGCAAGTTCCCGAAGGGAGAAGAGTGTTGTAATATGTTTATCAATGTACAATTTAAGCTGATATATGCGATCACGTTCTTCATTAGGGATTGCTCTATATAGCGGGTGTGTACCATTTTGTAGTTCCAGATATTGTCGAAATTGCTCACTCAGAAGTTCAATTACCTTGCTCTCCAGGTACATATGTCTCAGTTCGGGATAAGCTTCCATTTTAAGGATCTCGGTTAGTAAATGATGTATATGCAATGTAATAGGAGCTGACTGTTTAAAAAGAGTATTGGTCTGTCCGCCCATGATATGTTCTTTAAAATCAAAGAATGCATTATCGTTGGGTACATAACGCATAAATAAGTCTGTTGAAATAATGATCGATACAAGTTCCTGTGCCTCACCAGTTGGCCAAAAATTCTGATAAGGCAGTGTCGGAAAATGGAAGAGATTGTGATGTCCTGTATCGATCGTTATCAATGTACTGGAATCAGCTGCTTCATAGCTGGCACTGGTCGATAGGTAAAAGCACATTTCTATACAGGGTCTTGTTCCCACTATTTCAAATCGAATAGCCTTTTTTGCCGAAATAAGAATATGTGTGACAAGAATATCTGCTGTGGCAATCAGCCTATTTTGATCAATAACACCATCGAGCTCCTGGGATCTGCAAAAATCTTTTAACTGATTTCGCTCCGCATTCTTAGCATCTTCTAATGTACTTACAAAATTAATTCCCTTCGGAGACATGCTATTGATCGATACTTTCATGGTTAATATTGTTTTTTTTTAATCATTTTTTTCGCACAAATCATCATGAGTTCCTATATCCTATTTAATAATTTTGTGCTCGTCAAATATATTTATAATTAATCTAAATAAGAATAATAATTTATACTTCCCACTATTCCATGGAAAAGACAATCCACAAAAACAGCATAGCATACCTAAGGCATATTCATTTTGCATTTTTTACAATAATTCTTCTTTGTACGTCGGGCCATACGCTCTTTGGGCAATCCTTTAGGCTAGGAGGTACAATAACGAATACAACTGGTGAGCGTATTCCCAATGCTTCCGTGTTTTTAGGACCGGGGAGGCAATCTCAGCACGCAGACAATGAGGGGAAGTTTTACTTTTCGCATTTGAAATCGGGAAATTATACGCTTAAAGTGACTGCTTTGGGCTATAAAACTTATCACGTCGCGTTTAAAATCGACGAAGGACAGGATCAAAATCTCCGTGTTCAGTTGGAAGCTGCAGATAATTCCTTGGATGAAGTCAATGTTTCTGGCAAGAGCGAACTGCAGCAGGCTAGGGAACAGGCTTATCAGGTTTCGGTGATTGATGCAAAGAAATTGCACAACACCACCCTTAATATAGCGACAGCTTTAAATAATGTGCCTGGTATTCGGGTTCGTGAAAGCGGAGGCCTTGGCTCCAACATGGAATTTATGTTAAATGGATTCAGTGGAAATCAGGTCAAGTTTTTTATTGACGGCATCCCGATGGAAAATATGGGAAATGCATTTCGAATCAATAATATACCGATCAATCTCGCCGAAAGGATTGAAGTCTATAAAGGGGTGGTACCTGTAGAATTAGGCTCAGATGCTTTGGGCGGAGCGATTAATATTGTGACAAACTCTGGAAAGACGAGTTATGTGGATGCATCCTATTCTTATGGTTCATTTAATACACACAAAACATCCGTCAATGCCGCAATAAATACAAAAAAAGGCTTTCAATTTTTAGTTAATGCCTTTCAGAATTATTCAAAAAACAATTATTGGGTGGAAACCGAAAGTACAATTGATGCCAGTGGGCAATTGGAAATGGTGCGCACCCGCCGTTTTCATGACCGTTACCGCAATGAGATGCTGACATTAGGGGCTGGTGTGCGCAATAAAAAGTGGGCAGATCAGTTTCTGATCGGGATTGACTTGGGAGAGTATGCCAAGGATCTTCAAAATGGAGCTACCATGGAAGACGTTTACGGTGAACGTGAATCCAAAGGTTTGACCATTTTACCTTCTATGAAGTATCTGAAACGCAATCTGGGCTTAAAAGGACTTGATCTAAATCTCAGCGGAAATTTTAATCTGGGGCATGATCAAACCATAGACACAGCGAGTAGAAGATACAATTGGTTGGGGCAGGTAATCAATCCTAAAACCAGTCAGGGTGAACGCGACCGCATGAACTCCCGCTACAGAAACAATGACGGGGTTTTTACCGCCAATCTGAGCTATCGCATCAACCCGCAGCATTCGTTGGTACTCAATAACAGCTACACGATTTTTAGACGTGTTAGCAAAAATCTTTTAAATGATGCCGATCCTTTTTTTGATAAGCGTCCGAGTTCGTTGCAAAAAAATGTGTTGGGCCTCTCTTACCGATTTGATTATTCCAAAAAGGGAAATGTATCGGCATTTGGCAAATTATATTCACAGCACAGTAAAGCCTTCGGTGTGGTCAATAATGTCGATAATCCTTCCCATCAGGATTATGGTTGGATGCAAAATAATTTTGCGACACAAGGTTATGGTTTTGCCACTACATATTTTATCCAGCCCAAACTGCAGATTAGGGGATCTTATGAACGAGGTATACGTGTCCCAACGAGTAATGAGATTTTTGGTAATATGGACGCTTTGGATGGGAATATTAGTCTAAAACCAGAGAATAGTGATAATTTAAATCTCGGGTTGATCTACAGCCCGTCGTTTAATGATATTCATTTCTTGACGTTTGATGTGGCGGCTCTCTATCGGTATTCGAGAGATTTTATACGGATGGAGATCAAACGTAATATGAATTCGAGACGAGCAAGAATGGTTAATCTACGTGATGTTAACAACAAAGGGGCGGAGGCTACAATACGCTATAGATATAAAAATACCTTCAATATAGGTGTAAATATAAGCTATCAAAACCTCATCAACCAAACCAAATATGAAGGCGGACAAGAAGATATGGTAAGTATCGTCTATAAAGATAGGCTACCTAATATGCCGTACTTTTTTGGAAATTTGGATGCTAGCTATACACTTAACAAACCTTTCGGTACAGATGGATCCCTCACCTTTGGATACCAATTGTATTATACGCACGAGTATTATGAAGGCTGGCCTAGTATCGGAACTGCAAGTACCAAAATGACTATTCCGACCCAATGGAATCACAACGCAAATATGATTTACAGCTTTAAAGGTGGGAAATATAACCTGACGTTGGAATGCATGAATCTGACTGATGAATTGCTGTATGATCACTTCAAATTGCAGAAACCAAGCCGTTCATTTAATGCAAAATTCAGGTATTTTCTATTTAAGATGTAAGTACGGTCAAAATTATAAAATGAAATATTAATGTTTAATCAAAATAGTGTTTTATGAGAATCAATAGATTATTAATTCAGTTAGCTACCTTTTCATTATTGGGCTTAGGAGCCTGTAGTAAGGACAATGTTAATGGCGGAGGAACTCCTCCAGATGATAGTAGCTCAAAAAAATATGTCATTGCGGGTATGTCCGCAACTGCGGAAGAATCCAAACAATATCTTTTCCTGGCTGACCGTCTCGATGAGGGAGAAATCACAGTAAAAGGAAATGGGTATGAGACTGCAGGCGGTACAATGTACGCATTGAACAATAAGGCCGTAACATTTAAATATAATCGGGGTGATCCTGGTAATGCCGAGGTCTTTCAGTTGGGTACTGACAATTTATTGAAAAAGACAGGTGCATTTAATATCAAATCAGTCAATGTCTTTTTACCTTTCAAAGCTCAGGATCACCTTATCGCCTACAATATCGGGCGTTCGCTGACCACACCAGGTACAGCGTACTGGGTAAATATTGCCGATAACCGTGTAGACAGGACCTTGGAAGTCGATCAAAAACTGATTTACGTAGACGGTAAGCATATCGAAAATTACTTTGGATGGCCCTATGCGATGTTTGAATTTGGTGATAAGATCTATGCACCTCTCTCTCCAGCATATGGCGGAACCGGTACTCAGGACAAAGCTGACTATAAGGATCATGCTTTCGTGGCAATTTTTGATAAAAACTTAAAATTTGAGAAAACAATCGAAGACAAACGCATGCCTTTTATTGGACAATATTATAATACCATTGGATTGGGACAGGTATCTACTGGCGATATTTATGCTTTTTCCAATGGTGATGTGGAGTCTAGTAATAACCACTCTGCATTTCTGAAAATTAAAAATGATGCTTTTGATAAGGATTATTATTGGGATGTTGAAGCGGTCGCGAACATGCGAATTCGTGCAGGTTTCTTTATTAAAGACAATAAGTTTGTGTTGGTTATGGTACCACGGGATACGAAACAGGCTGAAGCAAGCGGAGTAAAACTGGCTATTGCAGATGTTGTTAAAAAGGAATTCAAATGGATTTCGGGGGTAGACACTAAAATCACCGATCCAGGCTATGGATTCCCGCTCTTTACAACAGACGGTAAATCTTACTTACCTATGCAGGAAGGACAGTCATCAATATCCTACTTATACGTGATCGATGCGGATAATTATACGGCTAAACGTGGGCTTAAACTTACCGGTATTAAGGATATTACAGGTGTAGGTATGTTAAAAAAATAAGATTAATGTTGATTGATGAAGGAGCTCGGGTTAGTACTGAGCTTCTTTTGTTCAGATGAAATCAGAGGGGGGTACAATTATGATCCATATCAAGCTATATTGGTATTCCAGCGGCTCTAACAGCTGTAAGTTTAAGTAAATCAAATTTGTGATTTCACTTTCTTTTGAAGTTCTCGAAACCTAAAATAGATACACTGATATTAAGATTGAAATAGTTATATTATAATACATGCCCAAACAGCTATTTGCATAGCAGTGGCATAGAAGCGACTTTCGTCTCCTTCGCCAAATGAGCGAATCAAGCTCTTTATTTGTTCCAATGCTGCCATTATACTGTACTCAAAAATTTTTGCAAATATAAGGTTATATAATCAAAATAAGTGCCGATTTTAGCCTTTGCTTAACGATAATAATATTTATTAAAGAAGGAAAACATATGTGATTAATAGGTGCAATTTTCAATTGTCTAACTATGAACGTCTATTTTTATTAACTAATGTGATTTCTTCTAGCATTTCATTTCGTAATTGAGAATATGAATCTTTTAAATTGTTAAAATCTTCAGTCAAATTTATTAAATAAGGTTCTATCAATGACAGATATTTCTCTTCATCAATGTCAATCCAATGATTATTGGTAACTCTTATTAAGGGAGATAGGATGCAAAAATATGGTTGGGCAATATTCTCCCCATAAATTATTGTAGCATCATCGCTCACATTGCTTCTAATAAATAGATTGTTATATCTACTAATATCGGGTAAATAAATTAATTTATTTGGTTCAAATTGGTTTTGGGAGACGTTAATTATCTCCTTTAATGTTATATTATTAATTATTGGATTTTTACTATATGTTATCTCTGTTTGCCAAAATGTCATGAATTGTTCTTGTATGGTACGGTAGGCTGTATATGATATATTTTTATGTGATTTTCCTAACTCCTTAATTAGGATATCCAAAAAGATGTTATTAGCAGCAATATTCCCATATTCTAAAGTAAGTGATTCGTTTGAGTTTCTAAAAATTTTCAAAGGCTTGAATGTAGTATTTGATAAAAAAATGATAGTAGTATTAGCTACGATTTCTTTTATACTAATTTTATCACTTTGATTTTCTAAATTAAAAACTTTTGTCTCTAATATACTTTGTAGGCTGGTATAAATACTGTCATTATGAATAAAATCAACGATATTTAAGTATATATTATTATTAAGTTTAACATATTCTTGAAAAGCTTGATTTACTGTTTTAGAGACAACCTGCAGACTATTTCTACGGAAGTCTTTTCTTGAAATATTTAAAATAGAAGAATCGTGAGCATGGTAATTTATTATACCTTTAAAATGTTTAAAACTAAACCCATAAGTTGAAGAGTTTTTATATAAAACTTGACATTGAGATCTTGTCTCTTCATATTTGAATTCAATCCCGGATGTGGTAACGAAATCAAATTCAATGCGTTCTGTTTTTTCTCCATTTACTTTTATTGGGAAAAATGAAAATTGAGCTATATTTCTAATTTCCTCTAAAATTCCAAAATAGGCAAATGAATAATTGAAATTTAGGTTAGGATCCACTAGTTTAAAAGATAAGTTATCAAAAATACGTGAGTCGTCAATCTCAATAGTTACGGTAGATCCAGTTTTTAACCGTTTATTATTACTTATTTCTGATTTTAAATAAATATTTCCTTTATACTTGCTGTCAGGATTATGAAATTCAATATTTAAACAGTCATTTGTAAATAAAGATTTTGTGGTTATTTTTACTAAATTTGATAGAAGAAAGGAGCTTTGAAATCCAATACCAAAGTACCCCGCTGGTTGCATCCAAATTGGCATCTCCTTTATTCTATTGATTTTTTTTATGTTTTTAGAGGAGCTTCCTGCTGAGACCATATATTTTAAGTCCTCTTTACTAATACCAGCGCCATTGTCTTCAATCTGAAAATGTGTAATTCCTCTATTATTTGAAGACAAGGTGATGGATATAGGGTAGTTTTTACTAATTTCGAGAAAATCTTTAAAATCTTTAATCGATCCTCTATTTTCTTCCCAAACTCTTAGAAGGGTTGAATCGATAGAATTTTGTAATAATTCTCTTATTGCCTTTAGAGGAGTTTCATAGAAATTTGCACCTTTAAGTAATTCTAAAGCTTTGGGAGTGTCAACAGTAAATCGTGTTCCATGTTTTAATCCCGATTTTTCATATCCCTTTAATTCAACATCCAATTTATCAACAGTAGGAAGGTTGAAATTATATTCGGACGGAGAAATATTATTCCATGATAAAGTCTGATTAGTAAATTCTTCATTTATCCAACTAAACCAATCTTGAGTTATTAGAGCAACATATTTATCTTCGCATTCAGCAATAAGTTCAATTTTTTTTGAATTTATCGATTTATGCTTAATAGACATATGTTTTTGTTGATGATGAAGCGTACTATCAGGTACATTATTTAGGGTTTTTAATTCTGTTTTAGAAAATCTACCATTATCTATATCTAGTAAATCCCCAAGTCTAAGTAAAGAAGCAATAAGTCGGGGGTGTGCAACATCTATATCAATTCCATCCTCTTCGTATGGGAGTTCAAATAAGTCTTGAAAATTTTTACTATGCGCTTCACATACTTTGCCTAAAATATCATACAATCTTTGAGGGATTATCGTTCGAGGTGTATCTAAAGCAATCGAAGAAGGGTTCGTTAGATATTTTGTTGTAATTGAGCCATGCGTGCTCCTAAAATAATCTGCTAAAATATATCTAAAAATATCACTTTTTTCCAATGAGAAGGTATTGGAAATAAACTCAATTTTATTATTATTTATTGTAAGTTTTAAGGAATATTCATGTAAATCATGGTGAGGATCATCCTGAATTCTAACAAGGTGATTTTGAATTTCACCGTTCTCAATAACATTCTTTATAAGATCGGATGTGACAATCATTCCTAAATCGTGAGAATAGGCACTTTCCAAAATTAGCCATAAATCTGTTTCTGTAAAACATCTTAGATTATCTTGTCCAACTATTTTAATAATATTGGAGATTATTGCCTCAGAGTGTGTAACATTATGTAGACTATAGTGAGGAAAAATGGATGATATTGAATTGAGAGCTTGTGG
Organism: Sphingobacterium sp.; assembly: GCA_031286695.1. Classification (GTDB taxonomy): domain Bacteria; phylum Bacteroidota; class Bacteroidia; order Sphingobacteriales; family Sphingobacteriaceae; genus Sphingobacterium. The sequence continues at coordinate 495,568 of JAITTY010000006.1, forward strand.
AATAAGCGCTTTATCATAAATCCATTGATTATAGAGTATAAATGAGGTCTTATCTTTTGATTTTTCTTCAAGTAGTATTTCTATAAAATTTTTCATGTATTTTTTGTCTGAGATAGCTTGTTGCCATCTAGTTTTTTGTGTTAAAAAAGGTTAAGTTTTCTAATGAAATAATAAAGCTCTCCTAGAATATGATTTCCTGATAAATTGATATTGGACTTACAGCGATTTTTGGAAAAGAGGGGACAAAGAAGAATTTTTCGAATGCTTCAAAAGATGAAAACACACCTCTAAAAGCTTTAATAAATACCTCAGAGTCCTCTAATTCGCTGTTGTCATATCCTATGTATTCATCATTTAAATCGACTCGCTGATCAGGTTTTTGCGGACAAGAAGTAACTACTCCAAATATTGATAGTTTTATATTAGGTCTTGAGCCATATGTATAAATTATATCATCAAAATTTCCATTGATAAGGTAATCACTTTTCAAATTAGCTAAAATTTGGAAATCGTTAAAGATATCAAATGGAGCTAATCTAAAATTTAGTCTGTTAGCTGAGAAAGTATCTAAGAAAACTTTTACTCTTTCGATAAATGTTTCATCTAAAAGTGTAGCATTCATTTGATCCTCGATCATTTTATCATACTTCCTCTCCAATGCATTTAATTTATTTATATCCTTATTTGAGTTTGGTTTTGTTTTTAACTCTCTTCTCAAATTATTTATCTCTTCCTTGTGGCTCTTATATTCAGGAGTTTCAGTTAATGCCGAACTATAAATTAGTCTTTGTATTTCATTGAAGTTGGACATTATTCGTTTAAAACGTTCAAAATCTTCGAATGTACACCATCCGGTCGCTTTTATATATTTAAACCTCGGAACTTCAAGTAAAAACTCATTAAAGCTTTTTTGTCCTTTATCAAAATTCTCGTTTATATCCGTCAGAATATTTTTCTCTGTTAGTGATTGTTCTATCTGATTGAGTAATTCATGGTAAATTTCTATGGTTTCGGTTCTTAAATACTTTTCTTTGTCGTTACCACCAAGCTTACCTTTTAGCAATTTGATGTCAAATCCCAATTCCGCATTTCCTCCAGATTCTTGTTCGATAGTTTTTGTTAATTTACTCAATAATCCTTCATTCAATTGGCTATTGAGCGATTTAGCTTTGTCGTAATCAAAATAGATTAAATCCTTTATTGTACTCATAAAATATCTAATAATATGTAGCTACAATATAATAAAAATAGAAAATATTAGTCAATATATTTACTGATATTTAACTGAAAATGTTACTTTCAAACCTCACCACCAACTCCCTAAAATCAGCAACAAACTTCGACTTATCAAACGACAGTCCTTTATGTTTCTTGGCTTTGAAAAGATGATTGTTACAAAAATAATCCCAGACTTTCGTTAGTTCTCCAACCTCCCGAAATTCGAGAAGAGCTTCGAACCTTTCATCTTGGCACCCCAGATCACCGACCAGGTTGTAAAAGTTTACAAAATCAGCGAGAGTGTTTACGGAAACTGAATCTACTTCGAAACCATCAATAATTTCCTTGGGAGAATAAGTAACCGATATGGTTGGAGGTAAGGCTTCCATGCCCGATAGCCATGCTTCTAAATTAACAGGTGCTTTAAAGATATCGTTATTACTCTTCAATAAAGTGAGCAACTCTTCTATGGAAGAGGATAGAAGAACATTACCGTCAATAGAAGTGAGTAACTTATCGTTTTCGTCGCTATCTTCATACCAAATGAAAAATTGACCTTCGTAAGTATTTATTGGTATATATCGGGAAATCCAGATCCTATGGTCTTGACAATGTTCCAGAGACTTTTCAGTTTCGTTTAAAATCTTACTATATGTAATCCTCATATTGTCTACCCCTTCTTGCAATGCAAATTCTGGATCGACGCTTTTATTTGTCAATTTCGAGAGAGCAATTTGTAATTCCAAAGGGCTGAAAGCGTTTTTAAATCTCGATTTGAGAATAATATAGATATTGAGCGCAAATTTTGGCTTGTGAAAGTAATGGCGTGAGATTAATTTTTTCAAAATATCAAGCAGCTCTGGGTTGACTTTAGATCTTGATCCTTTAGTAACCTCTATTTTCCAACGATAGTTTCTGGTTGTACCATCTTTATAAGTGACAGTAAATTTATAATAATCTACTTCCGAATATTTGTCTGTTTCTCGTGTATGAGTGCCGCGGATATCAATGGTTTCTTTTGGGGAAATATCGTTTGGTATAATTTTCCGGATACCGGTTGACGCAATGGCGGGTAAAATATCTAGATACTCGGTCTTAATGTGTTCTTTGAAAAAAGGATTGAGAATTTCGGAGAAATACTTATTCACCTTTCCCATTAAAAACGAAACTTCTCGCTCAGATATCTTTTTCTTTTTGCAGATTTCATAAAAATTAACTAGAATTTCGAAATCAATTCTTGAGACTTTTTGCCTGCTAAGGTGTTCTGTAATTGATATAATTTGGTTATCTTCTTTCTCTTCCATTGGTGTGGCCAATTTACTCGACCCAAAAGTAAGAAAATTTTGATTAAGCTAAATATTTTCCATTGTTTAGCTTCAATATATTGTTGGAAATCAACTTTTCCAGAAGATCATTAATTACCTTTCGTTTTTCTGACATGTTTTCTGTCAAATATAGATGTTCAAAAATGTCATTTAATGACTTTTCCTGTTTGAAATAGCCAATTTCTTTCATTCCCACAATTACTTCTTCCGCATTTAACGGATTATTCAAACTAAAAACCACTTTGTCAACCAATGTGCCATCGCTATAGGGAGAATTATCTGGAGGAAGGAGGTCATGTATTTCCCAGTCAAGAGCATTGGCGATTGACGGGAAGTCAATGTGTAAATAATGTCCTCTCCGGACGCTTTCAATATTCTGTACAAATTCCTCGCTCTTACCTATTATCCTTCCAAAAGCTTTAGCTGATATCCCTAAAATAAGCCTACGTTTTTTGCTATTGTTAATTACATATAATGCAAGGCGCGTGATTTTTTCCATATTGCTATTTACAGCAATTGTTATTCTTTTTGAATTTTAATAGGGTTTGTAAAATTTTTATTTTTGTTAATAAATTTTTATATTTGTCTTATGAATTTCAGGTGTAACTACTTGTTATTCTATATTTAAATAGGCTTGTATGCTGAATCATGTCTTAGAAAACCTAGGAAATTTTCAATTGGCGCAGATTCGGGAGATCAAGGCCTTATCTCTATCTTTGTTTTCAGCAAAGGAGAGATGGGCTTCTCTTGTTTTCGTCAATAGGCTTCCTAGGGCCTTCTAAGGAGAATAAGAAGGTCCATCTCTTTTTTATAGATATCCTTCTTTTATATCAGATTCATAATTCAAGCTTTTTTATAAACTTAAAAAAGAGAGTTATGAACATCAATGAACACCGAGTTTTTTTAGGCATTCCCCCTTAGCTTATGTGTAGAAACAGATCCTTGTGATCATATCCGAAAACAGTGTCAGTGTGCCTATATCAACTGCTGTGTTAACCAATTTTTAGACGACTATATCGGAAAAATTTTACGAGTTATTTAACTATCTAATCTTAGGCATTCGCTTAGGAAAGGGATAAATTATAACCATTTTTAGAACCTTAAAAATGAACAATTTTTATAAGGCTGGGAGAGAACTGTCTATAATAAAAGGGCATCCCAGCTCAAAACAAATTACATCAAAAAGCTTCATAACCTTATTTGATAAGGTAGTCAATATTCCAGTTCTACAGATTGCATTACTTGTAATCTTGTTTGTATTAGTTTCTATGTTTAGTTTATCCGCTCAGACGCCCCGCAAGGACAGCGGGGCCGATGGGCTTCTAATCAAATATCTCAAAATAGGGGATACGATCCCGCAGGCTCTTTGGGACTTGAAGCTTGATGTCGTCGGGCATCCTACAGGAGTTCAAACCATCAGCTTACGTGATTACAACACTAAAAAGCTAATCATCCTAGATTTTTGGGCTACTTGGTGCTCATCTTGCATAGCCGCATTTCCTGGTCTATATAAATTGCAGGACGAAATGGAGGATCAGGTAAAGGTACTGTCGGTCACTTATCAAGATCCCGCTGCCATAGAAAAATTCATCAACAAAAGTGAATTTATCCAATCAAGCGGACTGGCCGATAGATTCTCGTCCATTGTCAACGACAAGGTACTGACCAAATTTTTTGAGAAAGACGCAATCCCATTTGTTGTATGTATTGATAACAATGGTGTGGTACGTGCATTAGCTATGCCGAGCGAACTAAATGCTCTCGCTGTGAAGCAAATGATCAAAGACCGAAATGCAGTACCTGTAGCGGCCAAAGTGCTTGCATTTGACCAACCGTTGCTTCAACCTTATTATGATAATAAGATCCACAACTATTATTACAGCACCTTGTTGCCCTATGGTCAGGGTATATCACAAGCAAGCAGTTTTGAGGTGGACTCCACAGGTCAATTTAAGCATCTAGTTGTCCCCAACCTTAATGTATTTATGCAATATGGTGTCGCGCTGCAAAATGCTGAAAATTATATTGCCGGCCTTTCCAAGATTCGTTCTAGACGTATATTAGAAATGAATACTCCCGATAGTATAATCGACAGATTGGAGGAAGATCGAAATTTCTGGAAATATACCTACGAATCGGTCAGTCCGATTCTGTGGAATGATAATACCGTTTACAAAAAAATGGAAAGCGATCTCAATTTCTATCTTGGGATGAAAGGATCTTATCAGCTACGTGATGTTGAATGCTTGGTGATACGGTGTACTGATCGTAAAAAGCCCAATCAAAGTAAGAAATTAGCTAAAGTACCAACAGTCATATTGAACGGTCTTGTGGAGAATGACGGGAGTTCCGATGGCAAGTTTTTGCAAAAGGCACATCTTGGAAACAACAAGGCAAAGAATGCATTTATCGGAATAGAAATAAAGAATATCCCCAATCTGTTTAACCTGAGGTCTTTCTCGGTATTGCCGTTTATGGTCGATGAAACAGGGCTTGATGAAAGGATAGACTTATCGCTTCCCGATAATCTCAGCGATATAGACCAATTAAAACAGGCTTTTGCGGCACAGGGACTGATTTTATCGCTTGAAAGGCGCAAGATGATCATGTTCGTATTAACGCAGGATGGATTTAAAGACAGTGGTAGTGTAATGAAATTGACGCGCTACGGTTATGTAGCCATGAGAGGAAAGGAGGCGGTACGATGAAAAACTGTCTTTTAATTATGTTGATCTGTGTTGCACTATGTTTGAAAGCATTCGCACAGGGACAATCAGTCAGGGTTCAAGATCATGATACAAAACGACCTATTGCTGCTGTATCTATTAATGATTGCGATGGAAAAGCCTTCGGCGCGACCGATGCACAAGGAGAGCTGCTACTGAAAGGAAAGATCAGCTGTCTTATTTTTCGACGTCTTGGCTATCACCCTGATACGCTATCGCTAGAATCTATAACTCGACACAGTTGGATAGTATACCTCAGACCTCAAGTAAATGAATTGGAAGAGGTACAGGTATCGACAGGTTATCAGACCCTACCCAAAGAAAGAGCAACCGGAGCTTTTGATGTGATCGGAAAGAAAGAACTGGATAGGCAGATAGGTCCTAATATTCTCAATAGATTGGATGGATTGAGCAACGCCATATTATTTGACAAACGTGGTGGCAATCAGAGTAATTTTATGGTCCGAGGCCTGAGTACGATTACTGAAACGATCAAAGGACCTTTAATTGTAGTTGATAACTTTCCTTACGAGGGCGACATCAACGATATTAACCCCAATGATGTGGAAAATATTACGGTGCTCAAAGATGCAGCAGCTACTTCCATTTGGGGTGCTAAGGCTGGCAATGGTGTGGTCGTCATTACGCTAAAGAAAGGAAAATTTGATGTGCCGATCCATCTTTCTGTAACGAACAATATCTCTGTTGTTGATCGGGAAGATCCCTACTACCGATCACAGGTAGACAATTCAACCTATATCGAGGCGGAGCGATTTCTCTTTAATCAAGGTTATTACGATAATACGCTCAATAATAAGATCTATAATCCTGTGGTCAGTCCCGTAGTTGAGCTGTTGAACGATTACCGAAATAAACTTATTGATGACTCGACTTTGGAAAGTCAATTGAAAGCAATTGCTCATGGAGACTTGCGTGGAGATATGGCCAGATACCTGCGCCAAAAAGGAATTAATCAACAGTATAATGTTCAGCTGAGTACAGGTAGCGAGAAGCTAGCGTCTATTTGGTCGGCCGGATTTGATAAGGTACGGAGTAATATCGTTGGCAATGAAAATAGTCGGTTTACATTGCGTACAGAGCAGACATGGCGACCAATTTCAAAATTAGTACTGACGGGCGGAATGCAGTTCAATGCAAATAAAGTTACCAACAATGGTATTTCATCCTTGGGAATCGGAAGTTCGGGGCTAGCTTATCCTTATTCTCGTCTCATGGATAGCAATGGCAATCCGAGTCGATTGGAGCAAAACTACAGAAGTCGTTTTTTAGATACGCTGGGCGGAGGTAAATTGTTGGATTGGTCGTATTATCCCTTAGCTGATCAGAAACTATTGGATAAGACGGATAATACGAATGTGCTGAAATTTGACCTTGCAGCAGCATACGAATGGATAAAAGGGCTGCGGTCTGAATTGCGGTATCAGTATTTTACATCAAATGGACTCGCTCAGGATCGGATGGATCATAACTCATTTTATGTGCGTGATCTCGTCAATAAATATAGTCAATTAACAGGAAATGTAATCGAGCGCCCTATTCCACTGGGTGATATTTTGGATAGAACTTCAAATAGACAGTATGGTCACAACTTACGGGCACAAATATCTTACGATAAGCAATCCCACTTGGGCGATTTGAAGGTGCTGATCGGTGGTGAGATAAGGGACAATAGAGGGTTGGGGAATACCTATCGGCAGTACGGTTACGATAATGATCTCAAAATATCCCAACCTGTTGATTACCGGACAATATTTACCTATTACGCAGGTCTTGGAAGCAATACGATCTGGTACAACGCTAATGATGAGCGTAATGTGGACCGTTTTGTCTCCGTCTTCTTTAATGGATCATATAATCTGCTCCACAAATATACTATTTCAGCAAGCGCGCGTCGCGATGCATCAAATCTGTTTGGCGTAAATGCCAACAACCGATGGAAACCGCTGTGGTCGGTCGGTGGTCTTTGGAACGTCGATCGCGAAAGCTTTTATACTTGGAAATGGATGCCAAATTTGGCTTTGCGAGCAACTTATGGAAAAAGTGGAAATGTGAACAATTCCGTTCCTGCGCAAACAACCATAACCTATAATTCCAGCCCGGGGGTATTGGGAGGATTTACCAATGCGTATGTCAATAATCCGCCCAATCCTGACCTACGTTGGGAAGATGTAAGCCAGCTAAATCTAGGCCTCGACTTTGGCTTAAAACACAATCGAGTGACGGGATCGGTAGCATACTTTAATAAAAAAGCAACAGATCTGATCGCGATTGTGAATGTTGATGCAACGGTAGGTGTTGATTATTTAAAAAGAAACGCCGCAAGCCTTTGTACACAGGGGTGGGAAGTACAGCTCAATACGTTGAACATCGATGCCGCGTTGCAATGGCACACGACCTGGTTATTTTCTTCCAATAAAACCAAGATCATTAACTATAGCTATCGGTCCAACGTGAATGCTGATATGGTAAATTCGGGGCAATCGCTTACCCCAATAGAAGGTTATGCTGCTTATAACCTGGTCAGTTACCGATTTATGGGCCTGACAGCCGATGCTGGCAATCCTCAATTTAGTGTAAATGGAAAGCCCTATTCCAATTATGCCGATTTAAGGACCAAAGTTTCTCTTGAAGATCTGGTATTTCATGGATCTGCACTTCCTGAACAGTTCGGGAGTATCAGGAACACTTTTACTTATGGCGCTTGGGAAGCCGGTATTAACATTGCTTATCGTTTCAACTATTTTTTTAGAAGGGAATCGGTCAATTATTCGTCGTTATCCTCCAATATTCCACTCCATAACGATTATTACAAAAGATGGCAAAAAACGGGTGATGAGGCTACGACTAATGTTCCCGCATTCAATTATCCATTGAATTCCAATAGAGATCAGTTTTATATGAACTCCGACATTTTGGTGGAGAAAGGTTATAACATCACTTTGCAGGACATTAGCTTGAGCTACCGGTTGAATCCTAAATTGGGCTCTTTCAAAAGTATTTCCCTGCAAGCTTATGCCCGTAATCTCGGTGTGATTTGGAAGGCGACCAAACTAGATTTGGACCCAAATGGAATTACCATGCGGATTCCTGTGCAATTTTCCTTAGATGTAAATGCTCAATTTTAACATGATGAAGACAAATATAATTTCAGCCATCCTATGCTGTTTTTTGATGACCTTGATGGGTTGTAACAAATTCTTGGATGAGAAATCCAAAAGTTCATTGGCAGTTCCTAAAACATTGAAAGATCTACAGGCTTTAATGGATTATGAGCTCTATACCGTTCGCAGCTTTCCGATTGAGATGGATGTCGCCTCTGATTATTATTTTATGAACGATAAAGATGTGAAGAGTTTGGCTGCAGAATTAAGTGATATTTATCTATTGAACAACGAACAGACTAAATTGACAGACTGGACCGAAAGCTACAAGAAGATTATGTATGCGAATATTGTTTTGGATAATATCGATCAGGCGGATTTAGACGGTATGTCAAATTCGGACAGGGATGTGGTCAAGGGAACGGCGTTGTTTCATAGGGGATGGAATTTTTTCTGGCTGGCACAGGAGTTTTCGCAGGCTTATGAAGCCGGTACTGCAAAGAATGAACTTGGTATCCCTCTTCGTACGACCTCCGATATCAATGTTAGCTTTCAACGTGCTAATCTGGAGGATACTTTTTCCCAGATCACCAAAGACCTTCGGGATGCGGCCGGTCTGCTTCCCAATCTGCCGCTCAAAAAGACGAGACCGTCCAAAGCTGCCGCTTATGCTGTACTGGCCAGGGTGTTCCTCTACATGGGGAATGTGAGCGAGGCCTTAAATTATGCGAATCTTTCCTTAGCGATCCAAAAGGATCTTATTGATTATCGGACGGTGTCGCCAACAGCAGCAATTCCATTTGAATTAATGAATAAAGAAGTTATTTTTCATAGCGGTATGGCTTCGTCAGGCGGTATATTTACAGGAACCAAATCTTTAGTCGATACAGTACTGTTTGAAAAATACAACGAGGGTGATTTGAGGAAGATATTGTATTACAAAAAAAATGCAAATAGATTCTACAATTTCAAAGGGAATTATGCGGGTGCAATAGGAACCTATGCATTTTGTGGCCTTGCAGTAGATGAACTTTATTTGATTAAAGCGGAATGTGAAGCAAGGTCAGATCAGTTGATTAATGCTGGTAATACGATGGTTGAATTGTTGAAAGCACGTTATGAAACGGGCAAGCTACCCATTGTCCCCACAGGAAAGACTGAACTGATTGAATTTATATTGAACGAACGTAAAAAGGAACTGGCTTTTCGCTTTGGTACGCGATGGTCGGATATAAAACGGCTAAACAAGCATTATAATGCGGCTATTCGTGTAAACCGCTTGTTTGATGGTAAGGAATATGTGCTTGAACCAAATGATAAGCGTTTTGCCCTATTGATCCCGTACTCGGTTGTCGTTGCTGGAGGGCTTATCCAGAATCCACGATAGATAGGAAAGGGCGCAAAGCCGCCCTTTCCTATTTTTTTGCAGATCTTAATTTTCTGCGCGATAGAACACATGACTAGTTGGCGTTCCCGAATTGATTTCAGATTTCAGCTCGTTTGTCATTTGTGGTTTACCAGTACCGTCATTTTCAGCTTTTATGCCACAGAGCACTTCGTCGCTTGGACATAATGTCGCAATATCTCCCGAATAGGGCTGGTAATTGTTTGGGTTGGTCAGATCACCACTTGGATTAATGACCTCCCACGATTGCTCAGTAGTGCTTGTTGCTTTTTTACTGATTTCATTGGCGTGTCCAACATAGACACCCAATCCTAAAATTGCTCCCAAAATTGGAACAAATAATTTTACTTTTTTCATGTCGATAATTTTTAAAGTTTATAAAAACAGGTCGGTAGCTTTTTTGCTCTTAACTATCCTGTCCCGGTGACTTGCCCTGTCGTAAGTTTATCTTGATATCTGAATTGTCGCAATCCCGAAAGAAGATAACATTGAACCGTAGACTACCTTTCCTGCTTGGCCGAACCCTCGTCAGAGTTCGCTATGCATAGTTTTTTATTTCTGTTTTTTTAGTTTGTATTCCATTAGCTTTAGTTTATACTCCATCAGCCATGCCGGTGCCGCAAATAAAGTAACCGCCAGATTGAACAGGAAATGCTGCTTCCAGCTCATCTTTTCAAATACTTTTCCGCAGGCACAGGGCACATAGCCATAGATTTCGATATAAGCCAGATAGGCATAAATCGTGTAGGCCGTCATCAGTACAAGCGCCAGACCCAAGCCCCATATTCTTACCTGGGGTATGCACATCAATAAAACTGCGCCCAGCTCTAACGTCGGAAGCAAGTAGCTCAATAGGGGCATTGACCAGTGTGGGAGCGGCTGTTTGTGAAGCTGACTGACAAAAGCTGCATGATTGAATACCTTTCCAAGTCCCGTGAAGAAAAGTAATAGGATCAGAAGAACCAAGGCTGTCAGAATATAGATCTCCCTGCAGCTTTGCCATTTTGCTCCCCGAGTTTTTTTTGTGCCTGTGCTTGCTGCCGCATCTCCATCATGCTCTATATATTTTTGACTATGTTCCATTGTCTTGTTGATTATTTGCTTACCAAATTTTATAAGGCTAAGTTACGGCGGCATAGCCCCTCGCCGTTAGGCCGGAGATGACTATACGATAGGCCGTTTTTGCTATTCGCCCCATGTTGTTATTCGCAGTAATCTTCCAGCCGATAGGGATAGCCTTTTGGAAATTCATCGTAGCTATGCAGATAGCCCAATATAATGGGACAGATCTTGTACCGGTTGAACAGCTTGACTACAGCGGGCAGATCAAAAGGATTGTCTACCTGCGCGGTGTATGGGCTGATAATCTCAATAATCTGCAGTTCCAGCTCCGCCTGTTGCTTCTCTTTTTCAGCGGGATCAAGGCCGCTGTAAAAGATCGCACTGTGTGCATCCTGCAGTTCAGCTATCTCCAGCAGCTCCATATCCCAATAATCCAGCTTAAAGCCATGGCTCCGCAGGATCGCAAAGAGGGCTTCCATGCAATGATGTAGCTCCATATCTTCCAGCAGCCGGAAGGGGCAGGGGGGAAGTAGTCTATAGCTGTTGCGGTCTTTACCTTTGTCGAGCTGCCGGCGCTTGGCCGCCACCTGAAAGACCGTCGCAATCATATCATCGGGGTTAATATAATACGATTCCAGATCGTCGGGCCGATAGATGACCGAAGCAAGGGTAATCTCAGACAGGATAATGGCCAGCAGGTAAAAAAGCTCCAGTTCGCTATGCTGTGCCGGAGGAAAGCTGCTGCTGAAATACTGATCAAAACTGATATAATCTTCGGGCTGAATGTTGTCCAGAAAGGCATCATAGAGTTCCTGTCTGTGAATGAGCAGCTCTTGGTGTGTAAGTCCGCTCTCCCAACCCTCGGGGGTAATGGTCTTCATCAGCCGCGGGATCATATCGTAGCAGTCTTGAAGTATATTGTAAAGACAGGCGCGTTCGAGCTTTTTGTTGTTGTAAAATTTCATATACGTTGTTTATCTATTGATTGAAGGTTTATTGGTGGGACTGCTGTTGGATGTATTTTTTATATTGGCCCGTGGTCATACCGCTCATTCGGCGGATAAACCGGTTCATCTCGCTGATACCACTAAATCCGGCCTGCTCGGCCGCGGCCGCCTGCTTTTCATTTTCGGCCAGCAAAAGACCGATATGCTGCAATAGCAGCCTGTTGCGGTCATCGCGCATGCTGATGCCATGGTAGGCATGGTAGTTTCGGCTCAGCGAAGCATGGTCCGTCCGTAGTAACTTGGCAATTTCCATCAGCCGGGCTTTGGCGCCTTCGTGTACGATAAGCAGTTCGAGCAGCTGCCGTGCCTGCTCGGGCAGTGGAAGATTGGACGGCTGCTCCAGCAGTTTGAAACGGCTCAGGTTGATCAGAAATATAAGGTGCTTGAGCAGGATATGCTCATTGTCGAGGATGTGGGGATTAAGTCGGCTAAAGATAAGCCGGAGGTAATCAACCGTGCCACTGCCCACACGAAAACCGATGCTCTTGATCGGATAGGGGGAGCGCTCCTTTTTGGCCTGGATCAGGGGGATCAGGAATCTGAAATGCTGCAGGGCCGGGGGCCTGAACATACCGGCATCGACTACAAAACCGACGAGGATATGATGTCCCACAGGCAGGTGCAGGCTATACTGGCCCCGCGCCAGGTAAAAGTAGCTGCCATGGCCCGGCGGGATCTCGATCACAAAATCCTCGTCGGCCTGCTTGGCAAAGATGGTCTGCTGGCTGAACAGGGGGTAGATCAAGTGTAGGTCTTCCAGGATGATCTCGATCGGGATATCCAATGCTTCCCTGATCCAGTACTCGTAGTAGTAGAGGTAGGCAAATCGCCCGTCAAAGGTCTGCTCGCTCACTTGGTTGTGGGGGGACTCCCAATGCTGTGGCTGGGCATGGCGTATAGGGAAAGTTATTGCTTGTCTGGGGCAAGAAACTAAACTATAATCGGGGCCTAGGCTGAAAGTATAGGGTTTTATCATCTTTTATTTATAAATAGTTAAGTTGATGATGTTAGGAAGATTAATTGTTGAATGCCAAATAAAATGCTAACTGACCTGTTTTTGGCGCTAGTTGACATCTTTTGGTCAAAACCGGTAATTCTTGTCATCTGGCTGGCAGGTAACAGCCCTGACTGTAAGCCAGCTGACAGCGTCCCTGTTATGTGTAATTTTTTTAGAAATTATTTAACTGTTCAAACATATTTGTCATCGTTGGAACCAATGGGAGTATTCATGTGCCCGAGTGCAGGAAGGTACAGCCTGCGCAAAGGCCGATTATTAATTTTAGACCTTATGAAATGAAAATCTTGAAAGAACAGATATTCAATGGAATGGACCAGGCACTGGAAGAGCAGGCCCTGCTCCAATGGGCCGAACTGCTGCCCTTTATCGCCAATGGAGACGATGATGCGGACAGTTGCCCCATCTTAGCTTTCTAATTTTTTGCAGCCAACCTTTTGGGCAGGGCAGGTCCGGACTGGGCCTTGCTCTCCCTTTTTTAAACGAAATAAATGATGAATACCGACAATATTAATTCCTGGCCCTTTGCGCTGTTCTCGGCGCATATACACCGTTACCTTCCGCTATTGCCCTGGCAGGAGCATCCGGCACTTTATCAACGCTGGAAAAGCCATCATGAGCCCAGACCTGTTGAGTCCGTGCTGCAATGGGATATAGCCTCGCTTGAAAGTCTGAGGAATGGGACCCCCCGGATTCTGGTTCTGTTTCACCTGGGCATGCACGCCCAGATACCGCAGTTGCTGGCCGAGCAGGGCATTCAATTTGACCTTTTGCTGGATCGGAAGGTCTTTGTCCGATATCGGACGCTTTTAGCAGATCTACTGACTGCGAAGGCAGAGCAGGGAGACTGCTACCGTTTTTTGATGAGCGACGATCCGCAGGTGCTGCTCAAAGCCCGTTCGACAATTCGGGCTGGCCGCCATCTGCTTGTATTTGCCGATGGTAATAGTGGTACCTCCGACCTGATCGATAGGAAAGCAAAAATAGACTTTCTGGCAGCTGATCTCTATGTGCGCAAGGGAATAGGTTTACTCAGTGCTCTGCTCCGAACACCTATTCTCCCGGTTTCGCATCAGATGGATGGCGATAAACTGCACTTGATTATCGCAGCAGCAATCGGGCAGCGACCTGATGAACAGCGGGAGCATTATGTGCAGCGCAGCATGCAGCAGCTTTACGACTTTCTGGGTGCAGAAATCTGCGCGGAGCCCTGGCGCTGGGAATGTTGGGGCTATCTACATGCGCTCAACTGTTATAAAATAATGCCACCTGCGCGGAATGAAATGGACCAGGAGGGGGAGGAAAATATCCGGGTAGCACTGGCTGAGAAGTATGGTGTTTTTAACCGAAAACATTTTTGTTATTTACTTGAATAAATATTCTTAAATTGAATAAAATAACCAATAAACTATTTTTATGAGAAAGACACTGAACCTAAGCTGTTCGTATCTTTTTATTTTCGTTTTCATGCTCTTCATCATCTGGTCTGCCAACCAGCTGTGGAACAGTAGGGCTATTCCGCCACTGCAGATATTCACAGCAGCAGGACTGTATACCCTGTATAGCTATATGATCTTTCGGTTGATCCTGCTGTTCTGGAATGGAACGGGCCTGCAGAAGCTGCTGAGCGCTGGCTTGTATCTCTTGCTCACGCTGACGCTGTTCTTTTTTATGCGCAGCTTGATCTATGTGTTGCTTCCGCTTATTGGTATCCACTTTTCTCGGCGGACGCAGCCTGTGCAGCTGCCGCTGTTTCATTTCCATATGGCCGTCCGCTATCTGGTGGCTAATCTGCTGGCAGGTCTGTCTTTCTGGCGGTATCATGCTTTCCTGGCAAAGCGACAGAATGATAAACTGAGCCGTGACCTGGAAATCTTTCGGGCAAGGCTGTTGGATATGCAGTATACCTCACATTTTTTGCGGTCGGTCTTTGTGACCAGCTTTGGTAAGGTGATGATCGCTGGGGTACCGAAAAATCAGCGCATTAAAAGGGATGTCATGCAGTTTTTGGCGTACCTGATGCGCATTGAAGACATGGGGCAGGCGCAACCTTTTGATCTAGAACTGGATGAACTGCATTGTTTTATCCGATTGCTGCGCTTTCACTATGGTGAAAATGCCGTTTCCTATCAGGAAAGGGTAGCGGGGCAGCATGATCGGGCTATTCCTGCAGGTGTTCTTTTCTTTCCGCTCGAAAACTGCCTCAAACATGGCAAGATAGATCTGGATAATCCGGTCGAGCTGCAGTTCATTGCCGACGGATCGGGCATAAACCTCTGTTGTAAAAACCGCTGGGCGCCCAAGCATAGCGGTATCAGCTCAGAAACAGGATTTACTCTGCTCGAAGCTAAGCTAAGGCAGGTCGATTATAAGTCTTCGGTAGAGAAGCTGCTGCAGGACGATACTTTTACCGTATGGATTAAACTTGATTTCAATAAATAAACATGAACAAACTGAATTACCGATTACTGATCGTCGACGACGATCCCGATTCGCTGGAATATATTCTTCCTTCGCTGCGCGAGCTGCCCTTTATCCACGAAGAGATCAGCATCGTCAACAGTCCTGCGCAGGCAATTGCCCATGTGAAGGAGAATGAAGTGGATATCCTGATGCTGGATATGGACCTGGGGCAGACTGACATGGATGGGACCAAATTGGCACGCCTGATTCCCAATCCGCCGGTCATGGTGGCCTGTTCGGCTTATCCCAGCTATGTCTTTGAAGCCAATGAGGCGGGTATAGCCGCTTATCTGAGCAAGACAACTAGTTTTAAGGTCCTCAAAACGGTCATGGAGGAAATGGTGGGAATGGCCGACCGAAAAGCCGAACTGCAGAGCCGGGATATACAGAGCCTCACGATGAAAAACCTGCAGAATGAAAAGGTCCTGATCGAAGTCGAACAGATCTATTATGCGTGCGTGGACGATGGTAAGCTGCAGATTTTTCTGAAAGACGAAAACCATCGATTTAACGGAACGCTGCAGGAACTATCGTCAAAACTGTCTGCACTGAAATTTGCCAGGTCGCGCCGCAATACGCTGGTCAATCTGGCCATGGTCGATCTGGTGCGCTCCACGGAACTCTATCTGATAAAACCGCTAGATGGTAAGCCTATTAGTATTTCGCGTACCTATCGGGCCAATTTTAAGCATCGCTTTGATGCCTACCGGCAAAACAGTAAATAAACAACAGTACAACAGATAAAAGGGTATGGCTGCCCTCATTTCATGGTGTCGACCATAGAAATTTTATATGTCACAATTGGATGAAATCGTGCAATTGCTGCGGCAGATCAACGACAGACTGTCCTGCACCGCCCACCACCTGCTTGCTAAAACTGAGCACACAGCGGTATGGAATGTGGACGAACTGATGACCCGCATGGCTGTGGTATCACGGCTGGGGATCTCCGAGCGCACGTACAACCGCTGGGTAAAATCGGGTATTCTCAAACCCATTTGCCTCGGCAACAAACATTACTACCGCGAGCAGGATCTCACAGATGCACTAAGACGCAGCGTCAACAGAGGGATGATCTAAAGGTTGTTTTAAAGGCTGATCTTTCACGAAAAAGGTTGGCCTCTTTTAGGATGAAAGATAACTGTCTATCGCCTTCCTGCTGACCAATTTGTATATAAAATCCGGATATTTTTTATGCTGTTTCTCGGCTTATTCGTTGCCATTTGTTTGCCTATTCTTTGCTCTTTCTTCGGGGCCGCCTTGGGCTTTCATAACCCTTTGTTTGCCTGTTTGTTGGTATTCCTTTGCTGTTTCTCTGCTATTTTATTGCTGTTTTGTTGGTACTGGGACCAGAGAAAAATAGCGAAATAGCCTCCTAGAAGCGCAGTTATTGTCTCGTGTACGTTTTCTTATTGTCTCTTAGAAGTCTCCTTGCTGACTTCCGTAAGTTTTCTAAGCCCAATTCACAGGCCTCGTTATTCCCTTAATGCATGCCGTCGAAACGGGCATTTTCGGACAAGTGACGTCAGATGGCGCCATTTGGCAGCCTTCGTCCCATTGCCGATTTACCTTAGTACCATGATATCGATATAGGTGGCTGCCTGCAGCGCCACATCGTTTTAAACATTTTAAAAAATTAATAACATGGCAAGATTTAATAAAGGTATACATGGTGCCTACACGGGTAAAGTGGGCAACATTGTGGGTTCATCATGGCGCGGAATTGACTATGTCCGCTCATTGCCCAAGAAAAGTTCAAAACCGGCTTCTGATAAGCAGGTAGCACAGCGCATAAAGTTTGGCATGACAACCAGTTTTCTCAAATCCATCAAAGATGTACTAATGCTGGGATATTCCGATAGCAAACAGCGCGGAAAGACAGGCTATAACGTCGCTTTTCAGCATTTTATCGAAAAGGCGATTGTTGGTAACTACCCTAATTTTAGTATTGATTATGCCGCCGTAAAAATCGCCAGTGGCAGTTTGGCTATCTTAATGGGCCTAGAGACTATGGAGTCGGCACCGAGCGTACTCACACTGGGCTGGGATCCGACGATCAATAAATTCAATGCTTTTTCAGACGACCAGGTACTCGCGATCCTGTATGAACCGGTGGATAATCTCTTTTATGCCTATGAAGGTGCAACCAGGAACGATAGTACCCTGGAAATTGCATTGCCGGCAAGTTATTCGGGCAAGACCGTGGTTGGCTGGGCATTTACAATACATCGGGATGGTGCCATTACATCGAGCAGTCAGTATCTGGGTGAATTTGTGCTGACCTAGTTCTGGTCAGATCATGGAAGGCTGCTCCAGCTGGAGTAGCTTCCATTGATCAGGAAACAGTTTTCTTTTAAAAATCGAAACATTCAATATGGAATTTATACAAAAACAACTGGCCCAGGATATCGAGGATACCTATTGGCCTTTAACAGGGCGGCAGCTGCTTAGCATCATACTGGCCTGCCTGCTGATATTTTTTATTTCATCAGGCTTCTTGCTGCAGGCCGTCGATCCAACAGCGGGGGTATTGGACATTGGTATGCTCTCGGTGCTGCTATTTGCCATCCTGGCTGGCCTGGCGGCTGTTTATTGCTGCTTTTGGCTTCAGGAAATGCTGTGGCAGCCTTTTAAGTTTTTCCGTCAGGAATTTAGTACTCACTTTAATCAATTGACATCATGGCAACAATGCATAATCTATTTTTCGGTATTCTTTCTGTCGCTGTTCTCTTTCTTGGCCGTGCTGGCACTGTTGCTGTAAGGGAACAGAAGCTGTCAGGCAGCTATGCCGGGCTCCGAAGCACCGATCCATTAGTCGAGCATGGGGATGCTGTAGCGATGAATTGCTACATAGGATCGGACCTGCGTAAACGTGTTATCGATAGTGCTTTACAGGAGATTGGCGTGCGGGAAGCCACAGGCAATAACGATGGTCCGCGGGTTGAAACCTATCTGCGTTACGTGGGCCTTGGAAAAGGATACGCCTGGTGTGCGGCTTTTGTATCCTGGTGTTATGGTCGTGCTGGACGCTCATTGCCGCGCAATGCCTGGAGCCCGGCACTCTTTCCAAAGGCCCGTCAGTATACGGCTGCACAGATCGCGCAGGGTAGCATCCGGCAGGCCGATCTGTTTGCGATCTACAGCTGCAGTCTGGGACGCATAAACCATGTGGGGCTTGTGCGACAACAGAAGGGCAACTGGATCGTGACCGTGGAAGGGAACAGTACCGATAAGGTCTTGTCCAAACGGCGCCTTTTAGCTACGATTTATGCTTTTTCAAATTGGCTGGACTAAGACAAAAGGAGGAAATTTATGGGAACGAAACGAACTGCTCTTTTGTTTCTCCTATCCACGCTGCTTATACAGGTTTCCTGTAAACTATATCAGCAACAAGATAGGGAAGAGCAACATCTGGTTAAAGGGCTATGGAAGCATAATGAACAAATCAACTTGCTGTACAACTTACGAAAGGATAGCTTTTCACATTATTGGTATTTTTCATCGGATAGCAGCTTCCGTTTTCATCCCGATAGTGGATTAATGGGGAAGGGGGGCGAATTGCTTATGCAGCAATCAGGGGCCAAAACGAGCCTAAAAAGCAGTACATCCGCCACAGTAAACGATACCAGCTGGAGAACAGCACAAAAGTCAAAATCGGATCGTCGTAGCAGGTTATCCATCCCGCAGCTCTGGTTAATCGGATTCATAGCAGTGCTGCTTTTTGGATGCTGGAAACTGAGGTGGTTTGTAAAAAGATTCCTACGGTAAATAGGTTCAAAAAAACTTATGATGATCATATGTGCTAAAGGTTGGTCCGCAAGGGCTGACCTTTTTGAACTTCGGCCGATCAAGACCTAGTTGGCGGGCCGAAATCCTGTGATATACCGTTACGGTATGCTAAAAATAATTTATATCTATATAGTTAATTGTTTTGTGCAAAAATGCTTTTTGTTACCGCTTTTTGGGATAGTGGATAAAGCGTGGAATTTTCCGATCGCCAATCGATAGTCCAATAAAGCGAGTTGAGCATCCTATTATTTAACCTGTAGGTTAACAGTTCATTGAATTATTATTTGTAATTAGTCTAATTAATTTCAATTAAATCTAAAATTAGCCTATATTCGGCTCCATAAATTTTTTATGGAATGAAATCTATACATATTGCTGTAGCGATGTTATCGCTTACCGGTGTCGCCAATGCACAGACAGCCAGTATCTTCGGAAAGATTACGACTCTGGATGGTAATCCGGCGGAATCGGTCAACCTGACCATTAAGGGAACGAATAAACGGACACAGACAGATAAAAATGGACAGTACAAATTTGAACGCCTAAAACCGGGGAGCTACCAGCTTATCACGAGTTTTACAGGCTTAAATTCAATTGAAAAAACAGTAACTGTTGAAGGCAATAAGCCGACCGTGCTTGATTTTGTCCTCAATGAAAACTACGCGCAGTTACAGGAGGTACTCGTATCTGCGTTCAGATCCAACCGGACGGTAAGCTCTGTCGCCAAAATGCCGCTGAGCAATTTGGAGAATCCGCAGGTGTATACGACGGTCTCCCATGAAATAATGAAGCAGCAGGCCATTACCAATTTTGATGACGCTCTGCTGCGCAATGTCTCAGGCATAAGCCGCACCTGGGAATCAACAGGACGGGGCGGCGATGGGGGAGCTTATTTCTCCCTACGTGGTTTTGAGGCGCAGAGCAACCTGGTTAATGGACTTCCGGGCCTATCGAGCGGTATCCTGGATCCGGCCGGTGTAGAGGAAATACAGGTGCTTAAAGGACCCTCAGGGACACTTTTTGGCGCTAGCTTTTACGGTTATGGCGGCGTGATCAACACCATCACCAAAAAGCCTTACTTTGACTTTGGCGGTGAAGTGGGCTACAGCTATGGCAGCAATGACCTGCACCGCGCAACAGTGGACCTCAACTCGCCTTTAAATAAAAGCAAAACGGTAGCGCTTCGGATCAATTCGGCCTTCCACCGCGAGCATAGCTTCCAGGATGCGGGTTTTAAAAATTCCTTCTACTTTGCACCTTCGCTGACCTATAAGGTCAATGACAGGCTGACGGTCAATTTGATGGCCGAGCTCCTCGATATGAAAAGAGCTGTAGCGCCAGTTTTTTTCCATTCGGACCGTGTCGCTCCTTTAACCTTTAAAAATATTGCCGAACTCAACCTCAACCCCAAGCTTTCCTTTACCAGCAACGATTTATCCATTAAAAACCCCCGTTCCAATGTGCAGGGCGAGGTGCTCTATAAGATCAATGAACAGTGGAATTCGCAGACTGTGGTCTCCATGGGCAATGTCAAGTCGGATGGGATTTACAGCTATATCTGGGGAAATCAGCCTGGCGACAGTTATTTTGACCAGTATTTTCACAATGAAAATCAGAAGACCAGAACCTTCGATATACAGCAGAATTTTAACGGCGACTTTAAACTTGGAGGCTTGCGAAACAGGCTTCTGGTGGGAGTGGACTATTTTGCCCGCGATGTCAAGGATCATGGTTCGGGCTGGGGCCTGGGACGTCGGGTAAATCCGCAGGGACTGATCAAGGGGCCGCTGGATGGAGACGGCAAAGAGCTGCCGGTCGTTCCACTGACCAAGCAGGCGATTGATCAGCTGCTGGCAGGTACAGATGCGGGCGATCCCTCGCATATCAAAAACAGTTCATTCAGCGTGTACGCGTCAGATTTATTGGATCTGACCGACCGCCTTTCGCTGATGGCGAGTTTGCGGGCCGATTACTTTGATTCAAAAGGGGAGGTTTCCGATGCAGACGATAATTATAGCCAGTGGGCGCTGTCGCCAAAACTGGGCTTGGTCTATCAGGTGGTCAAAGACCGCGTTTCGCTCTTTGCGAACTATATGAATGCATTCTACAATGTTGCGCCTAATATCGTATACGATGCCAATAATGTCAAGACTGGCGTACAGTCCTTTAAGCCCGAGCGTGCCAATCAGTGGGAGCTGGGCACAAAGGCGAGCCTCATCAAAGATAGATTGTGGACAACGCTAGCCCTGTACGACATTCGGGTTGCCAATCGGGTGTACAGCACGCCGACCGGCTCAGTACAGGGCGGAAAGGTAGAGAGCAAGGGTGTTGATTTTGACATCGAAGCAATACCATACGCTGGTTTTTCGGTCAAGGCTGGATTCAGTTACAACCATATTGCCATCATCGCCGGCAACGGAAATGATTTCTACAACGAAAAGGGCCGTGCTCCGGGTGGGCAGGGACCAAGTACATTGGGTAACGTATGGGGATCTTACCAGATTCAGAACGGTAAGCTCAAAAATCTGGGCTTTGGCCTCGGCGGTAACTATGGCGGCAAGTACAAGGTCATCGACAATAGCGTGACAGGCGTGTTTGAGCTTCCAAGTTATGCGCTTCTGAATGGAGCGGTATACTATTCGTTCAACAGATTCCGTGTCAATTTCAACCTCAACAATATTAACAACAAACAATATTATATCGGTTACTGGTCTGTCAATCCGCAGCAGCGCAGAAATTTCGTGGCCACAGTTTCCTACCGATTGTAATAGCCAATAATAATCGGAGTTCTTTACTGAACCTTCGGCATAGGTCTCTGAATCTAATTCAGGGACCTATTTATTTTGTGGCTAGCAGAATACCGTTTGGCTTATCCCTTGCTAACTGCTCCCGACCGACTTCTAGCCCCCCAGCTTTTCGCAAGTCGTCGCACGCTAGCCAAAGGAGCTTGTCCAGATGCGCTAAAAAAACATTTTCATCTTTAATTTGATGCTCTCGAGTAGCTAATGTGTTTATTTTAAGCTGTTTTGTGGCTGTTTCTCTACAGGAAAAATAAAGCTGACCCCAATTCGATTTGCCCACTCCAAATAATAGCTACTTTAGGGTATCTACTGAATTGAAAAGAATATCTGCCGTATTTAATTTCTTAATTATTAATGCTTTGTGTCCTTTTTTTTCGAATCATCTCACTAGTAATATTTCAAATTGCTTAGCACATTCAAAAAAAATAAAAAATGGAAATTAACAAAGAAAAATTGAGCGATGGCCAAGGCCGTGCGGACTATGTGGCACCTCGCCTCAGCGTCCGAAAAATTGAACTGGAAAATGGTATTGCTGCTGGCTCGGTCAACCCGGCAACCAAGCAGCAATGGGAAGAAACGGAGACGCAGTCCCATACCGTAGACAACAACTCCTGGGACTAACATCTAAACCATCTAACTATGAAAAAGTATTCTATGAAAACCCTCCTGTGTTTTTCGGTTATTGGGTTCCTGTTGGTCAGTTCATGCCAGAAAGGCAAAGACGAAAATACGGCAGCAGACAAAGCATCTATTACCTTAAAAATGAACGGTATCGGTCCTGATGATGGTAGCAGTACGCTTGCCAAGGCCTCCACAGCAAAAACAGCCGAGACCAGCGCAGCGATACAAAGTTTTTCGGTTCCTTTTAACGATGATCTGGTTGTGCGGGCTACCCTGAGCGAAGTCAGCAACTCGTCTTCCACTGCATTGCGTGCTTCAGCAAAGGCTGCAACGGGTGTCGGTGCCATTACCGCTTTTAATGGCGATTATACCGTACGGGTGTACAAGCAGGGAAATTCGACACTGCTTACAACAGTGAACTGTACGGGCGGAGCAAGCAATAAGTTTGAGCTTGAACCCGGTGCCTATAAATTTATCGTGTCTTCCTATGGAAGTCCGGGCGCTACAGGTGCCGACAAAGACCCTTTATGGCAGGAAATAAACCAGACAATCAGCGCAGGAAACAATGTGCTGGATATTGTGCTCAAGCACAAGCTTACGCAGGTAACTGTCCAGTTTGATGCCGGAAGCGGACGTACCATATCGGCTATCGGCGGCGGAACAGTAGAACCGAATTTTGCCAATTACACCTTTGACGAGGTCAGTGGAGCGGTCACTTTTCCAGGTGCAGCCACTGCTAGGTCGTTTACTTTTCCAGCGCTTGCCACGGCACAGGTATGGACCAGCAATCCGGTTATGATCGCAGTTGGCAGTACAGCGGCCGGCAAGGTCAGGCTCGATCCTGTGACCATCAACGGCATTGTGGGAAATGTGGAATTGACAGGCTTATCCTTAAAACAAGGAGTACAGTATACTCTCCAATTAAACTTAGGTCCTAAAAAGTTGCCTACTTTCAATATTGGTAACGAAACCTGGTCTGGAGGCAATCTGGAGCGCAATCCATCGACCGGCGAATATAGTTTTGGAAGTGAAGTAAACAGTCCGGGCGATTACTGGTTTCCAGACCGTCTCTTGCCAAAACGCCTGGATGGTACAAATCAGAATGCCGATGGCACCAATGGCGGCACTGGTGATCCTTGTGCTCTGGTTTTACCAGCCGGAACATGGCGGTTACCGATGGAGGCAGAAGTACAGACACTGATTGATCGCACAGATCCCAAGCAGCAGGCTGGCAAGGGACAGGATAATCCAAATCTGGTCGCAGTATGGAATCCAGCACGCTATGTTGATTACTACAATGGTACTTCTGCGACCACACGTGGTATGTTCTTTGGCGTAAAAACCGACGAACCGGTCAACTTCCCGGTATCTGAACGTGATAAATATCTGTTTTTTGCTTACCGTGGTTATTACCCGAATGATAATATCGGTAATGTGATCGGCAGTGAAGGGGCGTATCTGGTAACAGCAACGGCGGGCGGTTACAAAACGCTGCACATGACGGGAGCTGCAAAAGATATCGGTTATGGTATCGGATGGAGAGTAGCGAGCAGCACAGAAGCCGTACAGATCCGCTGCCTGAAAAAATAGCTTGATAAGCCTTATTTAAATAGTGTATCTTAATCGAAACGCATTCTCCCAAAAGGGGAATGCGTTTTATTTTGTCGATACGGAAATCACTATCGATAATTAACATAGCGCGCAGAATTTAGATGTCACGCAGAATTTTAATATTTTCATGGGCTTCGCGTTGCTGGCTGAGCTGAATCTGGATCAGATTTTTGACACCAATGGATAGCTTATTGCCCTCATCAAGTGCTTTATTGTACACCTCCCGAAAGGCAATCTCGCCCCGCTCACAGTTCTCCAGCAGATCCTGCATATTGCCTCCTGAAATTTTTGATTTGATCACCATCCACAGCCGGAAGAGCTCACCGCTTAATTTCGTCCGGTCGGAAGCATATTGACCAGCAAGCTCCACTTGGGGCCTGAGCTCTTCGATAAACTGTTCAGACTGCTCAATTAATTGCCTAAATACCGCTTCGCGGGCACCTTCGCCCTGCTCGTTGGCCAGATCGATCGCCAGCATGTATCCCGCGATGCGGTCATTGTTGATTTTAATAAGGTCATTTAAAATATTGGGGTCGTTTTGAATACTTTTCATCCTGTTGTACGCTGTTTTATGGTGTTTTTTTATAGGAACAATGGAATTTAATCATTAGTTTGTCTTTATTTCTTTTATGATAATTGCTTGTGACTTACTACTTGATTTTGAAGTGTCTGAGCTTGGTTTTTACGCTGTATGCCTAGTTTTTTGCAAGCTGAATACCTGAATCGTAGCGTGAATTTTCTTAAAAAACAAACGTTCTGCCCGTTCTAGGAGTTTCTTTCTTAAAAACTAGAAAGACAATGGATGTAAAAAAGAAAAACTCAAGCAAGCTGCAGACTTATTGGACGATACTGAAAAATACAGTATCGGGATTTATGAATGAAGACTCCATGAAATACAGTGCCTCCTTATCTTACTATACTGTTTTTTCCATTGGGCCGATATTGGTGCTGATCATTTCGTTGGCCGGCATTTTCTACGGTGCTGAAGCCATTGAGGGAAAGGTTTTTGCCGAACTCAAAGGCCTTGTCGGAAGCAATGCTGCCAAGCAGATCGAAGAGGTTATTCAAAATCTCCAGCTGTCGGGCAAATCAAATATGGCGCTGGTGATCAGTATAGTGACCCTGATAATCGGTGCAACGACGGTATTTGGCGATATGCAGAATTCAATCAATAAGATCTGGCATGTGCGCCCCAAACCAAAAAAAGGCTGGCTCAAGATAATCCAGGACCGCCTGCTTTCCTCGTCGCTTGTCATTGGACTGGGATTTCTTTTGGTGGTGACCTTGATTATTAATGGTATAATTTTGGCCCTGACCGGGCAGCTTCAGCGTTATTTCCCTGATATCACCGTTGTACTCATGAACCTAATCAATTTTGTTATTTCATTTGTAGTCATTGTGATTCTCTTTAGCGTCATTTTTAAAACTTTGCCTGACGTTAATATTCAATGGAAGACTGTTCGCGCCGGAGCTTTATTTACAGCCATTCTTTTTGTGATTGGCCGCTACCTGATCGGGATATATCTAGAACGTTCGGCTACACAGGATACCTACGGTGCAGCAGGCTCATTTGTGCTTATTTTGCTCTGGGTGTATTACACCGCGGCAATTCTTTATTTTGGAGCTATTTTCACGCGGGAGTATGCGACAGAAATGGCCATTCCGATCGAACCTTCTGAATTTGCGGTCCATGTGGAGACGCAGGAAATCGAACGGAATGTCGATGAAATCCCACCGGCGCCGCTCGATCCGGAGGAAACGACCATTGATACAACGGAGTAAAATAGGGGCGGATATCTTTTAACATTTGATAACATTTTTTTTTAAACGATTCCCGCTGCAGGCTGTTCTATTTATAAAAAAACGAAAGGAAAAATATTATGAGTGAATTAACATGGAAAGGTCGTTGGAACGAAATTAAAGGTAAGGTAAAACAGCAATATGCAGACCTTACAGATGATGATTTACTATATGCAGAGGGTAAAGAAGATGAGTTGGTAGGTAAACTTCAAAAGAAAACAGGAAAAACACAAGATGAGGTGAATAGCTGGTTGAACGGTTTGTAGAATAGTGTTTTCGTGTTAAAGGCGGATAGCAACATTGTTATCCGCCTTTTTTTATGTCTTTTTTCTATAAATCAGATAGCTGCCTAACAGACACAGGTTCACAAGAACAGCAAATGCGTTGGAATAGATAATCGGCGCCTCACTTTTCATTATCCCGTACCACACCCATAGGGAAAGTCCTATGATTAACGTTAGCAGCATAACAGGAGAAAGATCATCTACATTCTTTTCCTTTAACACTTTGATGAGCTGCGGCAGCATGGAAATAGATGTGAGGATACCCGCAACAATACCCAGAATGTTTTCATTGATCATAAGAATAGTCGGCTTTATATGATCATTACGTTGACATGACAAGATTAAAATGGATAACCGATCGCGAGATTAAACATTAGATTGTCTTTTCGCCATCTTGAACTTCCAAAGTCAATATCCTTAAACACCCAGCGTTCGCCTTTTGGCAGATAGGGGATGCGGAATGGTATAGAAAAGTCTGTACGCAGAATCAGGAAGGTAAAATCAAACCGTAATCCCAGCCCCCCGCCCACGGCAAGTTCCTGAAGGAAATCTTTGCTGAATTTTCCACCCGGCTTAGTCGCATCGTCCCGTTGCAGCCACACATTGCCTGCATCGATAAAGGCGGCCCAATGGACCGGACCGGCAATCTTTGCCCGATATTCTGTATTCAGCTCCAGTTTGATATCGCCAGTCTGATCGGCATAAAAAAGTCCATTGCCTAACCTTTCCGGAGCTACGGTGCCCGGCCCGATCGCGCGTGCACCAAAGGCACGGATGCTATTCGGTCCGCCTACATAGTATTGTTTCAGATAGGGAAGGGAACGCGAGTTGCCGTAGGAGTAACTCATCCCGATGCTCACCCGCGATGCGATCTGCGAGTTTTCGCTGAGCTTGAAGTAATGCCTGCCATCGACGCTGGCTTTGATATACTGGGAGAAGTAGGCGTCAAAGAGTTTAAAGGTCTTTCCCTTGTTAAAGTCTGCACCTTTGATAAGTCCCAGAATATTTCCCGATAGGTCCAGGTTTCCTTTAAAATAAAACGTGTTTTGCAGGTGCTTTTTCATGGTATTCTGGAAGGTGAAGTTGTAATTTGGGCCGATCGTAAATTGGGGGTCAAGCACATGTCGCAGCGCCGGAATAGTATCCATCTGCTTTTTGTAGCTTTCTGAAATTCCTTTAGGCTGCACATAGGTAATTTCCATAAGCGCCAGATCATGCTGTTTCTCTTCGCTCTCCTGCCAGGTGTAGCCGTAGCTCAGTGCAATGGAATTGAGCGTATAAGCTTTGCGGCGGTTCAGAAACTCGTAACGCGCCTTGATATAGGTATTCGGAATATATTGACGGGAGGGATTGATGGTGCCAAATGGCGTCAGTATCCTCGGGAACGTCAAGGTTGCCTCGGTACCGTAGCGGAAATAGCTAGAGTTCAGATCTGCATTGCCCCCTGTTTGTATTTCGTACCCCCCAAATACGTTGATATTGAGCTTTTCTGCGCCTTTAAAGGCATTCCGAAGGGTCCAGTTGACATTTACTTCGGTCCCATTGTAGACGGAAGCCATTTTTCCCAGCAGTTCTACACGGACGGATTTCTTCGGCAGGGGAGTGAGGTAATAGTATACATCCAGCGCATTGGGTACCTCTTTGCTGTCCACAAAGTTATTTTTGACAAATTTCCAGCTGTTGAGATTCACCAAGTGGCTGATGGTCCTGTTGTGGGCGTCGCGGTTATATAGATCGCCCTCCTTGAAAAAGATATGATTCGCAATAACAGGTTTGCGGAAGGTATGATTTGGGTCAATAAAATAATAACTGCTGTCAAACAGTTCGGCATTCCGCGGTGACTGTTGGTAGCCAGCTCCGGTCTCGGTATAGTTTGGGAAAATATAGATCTTATTGATTTTGGACGCTGCTCGTGCCTGTTCGGGCGTTTCCTTTTTTACGGTCACATAGAGGTTGACTTTATGGTCCCCGATGGTGCTGTCGACCTGCACCAGGATATAGTCCGGACTAAAATAGTAATAACCCTTATTTTTAAGCACGTTGTCGATGCGGTCGCGTTCATTGAGTACGACATCAAGACTATAGTTTTTGCCCACCTGTAGCAGGCTACGGGACGAAGTTGCGCGGATATCGCGCCCCAGCTGCGTGCTGCTGTCGACGTCAAAAGTGACGGATTTGATCCGGTAGATCAGATTGGGCTTGGCGGTATAGTCTACCGTAGCTTTTTTATTTTGGACGATTGTATCCGAAGTAACTTCCGCATTGAAAAAACCGATATTCTCAAGCCGGTTGCGCAGCAGATTCTCATTGTACTCCCGGTTTACATCGCTCAGCAAAACGGGTTCTTCACCTATCTTTTTGAGAAAACGCTTGATAAAATTGCTATTTGACGTATCGCCGGCCATGTTGTTAAAATAAAGCTTGTAGGGCATGCCCAGAACGCGTTTGTTGGGCTGTGGGCGAAGCGATTCGGCCAGATAGGTAGCCAGCTTTTCCTTGTCTTTCTTTGGAATAGTATCGGAAGCGATCTTAACGTTTCCCTTCACATAAAGGCTATCGCCTTCGGGCAGGTTTTTAGTCGACGAGCAGGAAGCAAGCAGACCGCCTGCGACAAGCAGGCCAATCATCGATTTGAATTTAATTTGCATGGTAACTCCTTTCTTCGTCTTCATTTTTAATCGCTGTGGTTCTGATGGTATCTAAATTTGCTGGCGTACTATTTTTTCGGCCACTGTTTGCACTGCTGTCTACCTGCTGACGGCGCTGCTTTTCTTTTTGCTGATCTTCTATCTGTTTTCTATATTCTGGGCTATGGAGCATCAGGCTATCACGGATCACCGTACGGACACTGTCCCGGTAGACCGAATCTTGTTCCATGCGGTCTACGTCAAAACGTTTCCTGAATTTCTTGCTGCCGGTATTGTAATATTCTTTGAGCTTTTTGGAACGCATAAAGATTTCCTTAAATCGGTTGTAATCCATTGTGATGATAAAACCGATTCCGGTTTCGACAAATTGCCCTTGCAATGTAACCTGATATTGGTTTTTGCGGTAGAAGCGTGCAAAGTACCGCCCGTCCTGCGAAAGCTGATAATCCAGCTGTATGTCGCCGGCGATATTATTGGCAGCCTCCCCCGGACGTGAATTTCCTTCTACTTCAAAGTTAGATCCGATATTGACTTTCAGGCGATCGTTGAGCAGCATTTTGGAGACGCCGATATTGAGGTCGGTACGTGTCTGGGCCGTTCCGGTGCTGTAATCATCTTCGGATGTCAGGTTGAAATCAAGCTCGACACCTGTAATTAAATCTGAGGCCAGCCTGTTCAGCTGCGAGCTTAAAAACGAACTGACGCTATTTCGCACAAGCGCTTCTGTACCGCCACCTCCGGAAAGGCTCTCAAATGGATTGGCCGACATAAAGCGTCCCAGTACAATCAGTGAAAAGACTTGTTTGTTGAGGTCGGAAGGATTATCCCGAAGCGTACTAAGCGCATTGTCAACCTTGCTGATGACGTCCTGCGAAACGATGGCATTGTTGGCATTAAGATCGATGTCAAAATTGAGCTGCGGCTGGAACAGTTTGTCCGAGATTTTTAGCAGCACATCGAAAGGGATCTTTTGTTTATATAAGTTTGCATTCTGCGTGCCGAGCTGCGGCGCGACAAGTTCTAATGTGGGGGCTTTTAAAGTGTATGCAGCTGTAATATTGAGCTGTGCGTCCAATGGATCTCCATTCCAGGTGATTGTACTTCCTTTCTGAAAGGTAAAGTCTTTTTTAACAGGCCCAAAGCTGAAAGAATAGCTTCCCTGCTCCACGGTAAATGTTCCCGACATCGTTATTTTGCCACTGGCATCCATACCTGCATTCAATTCAGCCTCGCCCTGAATGTTTAGGGCATCTTGCGAACCGGCGTCAAGGAGTATCTTAAACTTGGCATCCTTATCAGTCTGTAGGTTCAGATCGACGTCTATTCCTGTAAGTTTTGTGACGGTCATAGAATCTAATCTGGCAAGCGCATTTGCGGTAGCAGTATCCCGTTTATCCACAAATTCGACCACACCTTTCCGATCGGCCATGCCAGGATCGCTGTTGGGCATCACCATGGTAAAGTCGGTGCTGTCAAGAACCTTAATGGTACCGTCTACAATCGGTTTGTCCAGATTTCCACCAATTTGCAGATCGGTGCCAAGAAACATTTTTCCATAAAATAGATCGTTGTCTGCCTGTGTGGAATTCAGCACTTCAAAATTGTCCATGGCGATGCCGAGGTCAAATTCGAAATCGGTGTAGGTCTGTGTCTTGATAGAACCGCTGACCTGCGCAATATTGCCTTTGCTGTCTTCGAGTTCAAATTTAGGGAACGATAGACCGTTCTGGTCAAAACGGATCTGTTCATCTTTTGCTTTGAACAGGGCATTGAGCATGGCAACATTGAATTCGGCATCTCTAAAATGAAGATCACCCCTGATCTGCGGTTTCGAAGGGGAGCCTGCTATTTTTAGCTGCCCTTCGAGGTTGCCCTTGGAATCTTTGAGATTACCCATGCTGAAAGCCTGTACGGTTTTCATTGTCAGTGGCGCGATATCCAGTGTGAAGTCCATCGCTGCATCGCCTTGTGGCGGATTGATAAAATCGCCACTAAGAACGAGGTTATTGCCGTTTTCGGTAATGCTCACATGGGCGTTATAGGTGTTTTCACGTTCATTGTTAACCTTGATATTGACATTGCCCACGGTATCTTTTCCGAAGTAAAATTTATCCACGGTCAGGTCTGCCACAAACACTGGGCTACTTTCCAATCGAGAGAGTGTGGTCTGCCCGTTGATGCCGCCACCGATATCCAGACTGTCGCTCATGACCATCTTGCTCAGGGTCTCTATGCGGAAATTTTTAAAAGCGACATCAACCGGCGAATTAAGGATGCTGTCCTGCGAAGCAATGCGCAGTTCCTGCCCCTTGTTGCTCAGAACGAAATTATCGGCCAGTATGCCTGCGTTGCCAAATTTTAAGGTATTATTTGGCGCTACATCCCATTTATCGTAGTTGAGCATTAAGCCGTCCTGAAGCAAGCTAAATACAAATAGGCCATCCTTGGCCTGCATGTCGGCACCGAGGTGATATTGTTCTTTACCTTTTTTATCCTTGATCCATAACCCAAGATTAACGATGTTTTGTGCGATCTTTCCGCTAAGAATGGTGTTGGTGACTTCAATACTGCTGACTTTGACTTTATTGATCAAAGTCGAATAGTAGAGGGCACTATCCAGGCTGTTGATGTCCAAGGTAACATGATTGATTTCTGTACCGCCGTATACTACACGCGGTGCATCTAGTTTGGCCGAGAGATTTTTAGATTCACTGTCGAAGAGACCATCTAGGGTAATAGCTTTCATTTCTGTCAGCTCTGGGAGAAAATCCTGAATAAGCCTATTTCGGGTCAGCTGTGCAGAAAATTCGATGTGCTGTGGCGAATAGGGTGGAATATTGACGGGCTTTTCGGGTTTATAATATAGCTGTAGGAGATCCTGTACGGCACTTTGTAGTTCTAAAATTTTGTACTTGCCGACTAGGTGGGCATTGAGAAAATCGGAACGTAGCTGCAGCTGATTACGGCTGCTGTCAGCTTTTGCTATGACGGATACCGTGTCCAGCGCATATCGATCGCTGTTGTATCGGATCAGCGAATTGGCAATATGCGCTTCACCGTTGAGGAAGTTTGGATCAGCAGTGCTGAAATTGCCACTGAGCTTACCGCGGTAGCTGATGGCATCTTGTACCAAGTTTAACTTTTGGAGGTTGATGCTGTCGGCCATCAGTTCAAAGGCAATTTTTGGATAGGTTGCATCTAGCTGCGCAGTGGCATCCAATTTCAGCTTGATATTCGGGTCGGGACTGATGATGGATGCTTTAATGGCGCCTTTGTCTGCCGAGAGATCCATATCGATATCATGATAGCGGTAACCCATGGCATCCATCCGGTTCACTTTGCCGTCAAAGTTGGCGTTTAGTTTTTTAGGATCTGTACCGCTGCCTTTGATTTTGCCTTCAAAAGAAAGGATGCCCAGAGTACTGTCCATCTTCATAATTTGACCGATGTCGAGGTCACGGACACTGACCACTGCATCGTAGCTGGTATCACGCTTGCTCATAGCAACCCGGCCATCTAATCTGGCTGTACCTTTTTCGGTTACTAAAGCCAGCTTGGTTGTGAAGGCAGCCATTCCGCCTTTAAAAGTACCGCTCAGGCCGATTGTATTGGGTAATTCGATCCCGGCTGGCAGCATCGACTTGGAAACCAGTTTTTCGATATCCGAACGTCCTGTGGTCAGCTTTTTCAGGTTGAGGTTTACCGACAGTTTATCCATATCCGGCAGTCCTTTAAGATCTAGGCTGGCGATCAGCCGAGTATTGGAAAGGGTCCGGAAATCAATAGTGGGAATATGCAGGTCATCTACACGGCCGGCAATGCGGGTATCTATATAAAACTTCTTGTCAAGCAGGGGCTTCATCACCTCCATCGTATCCAGAAAAGGGGCAAAAAAACGGATATCGTGCATATCGATATGGCTTTTTGTAAGATTGGCATTGACAGTGACCAGTTCGGGATGTTTGGTGATGACGTCCAGGGAGGGATAGCTTATCTTAAAATAATCGCGGATCAGCGTGCGGGGAGTTTCCGCATATAGATTTTTAATCTCAGCACCTGTACCGGTATAGTTGAAATCGGCCTTCAGCTGCTTAATGGCAAAGCCCGAGTGATCAGCTGCGACGAGCTCTTTCAATGATCCGCTGATGGAATCGGCGCTATAATATAGATTTGCCAGCTGCGTTTTGAGTCCCGGCATGTGGATGTTAAAATAGTCAAACCCTTTGATGCGGGGCTGATTGTCGTCTTTGAAACGTATGCTGGTATTATTGATGTTGATGTTTTTTGCCGAAACGACCCAGTTCATCTTTGTGGCCGCACTGGTATCTGCTTTGGTAGCGTTGGTCTTTTCTTCCTTGTTTTTTGCTTCCTGGACTGTCGCCGCGTTGGCTACAGCGTTTTGAATTTTTCCCAGCAGGACATTATTGTCTGAGCCGTCGAGATCGAGCTTTTGGATGTCGACAACTTCTTTGTTTAGATCGATCTTATTGATGTCCGCATAAAGACTTTTTAGGATAAATTGGGATTTAAGCGAACTCGACTGGTCTTCATAGCGGACCAGCATATTGCGTAGGTCAACGATATGGATCCCAACATCGGGAAGCAGGGAAGTTGTCTGTGCAGCTTTGTCGGTAATGCCAAAATCTTCGACCGACGGGCCCGTACCGTCGGCTGCGGGTTTCCATTGCTTTACAGTAGCATTTAGCCCATCAACGTTGATTTTCGGCAGATCAAAAGCCATATTTTTGGTCAGCTCAAATTTCTTGATGTTGGTATTCAGGCTGCCGAGGTATATATCTGCACTGGTACCGATGACTTCATCGGCGTATACGGCATGTATTTTCGAAAACTTGACCTTATCGAGGTTGAACAAAAGGGCAGAGGTGCTATCGGCGGCAGGCTCACTTTCTTTTTCAGAAGCAAAGGCATTTACGATATAATCAAAGTTAAAGGCACTGTCGGGTAAGGTGCGGCGTATTTTAGCGGTAATGCCATCGGCTTCCAGGCTTTGGATTTCCACTGTATTTTTTAACAATTTCAGCATATTGATATCGACAGCAATACGTTTTCCCGCCACCAGGGTATCCTTGCTTTGATCTTCGAGATAGATATTCTCTAGTACCAGTTTTTTGGGAAAATCAATATTGATGTAGCCGATTTTAACCGGGGTGCCGATCTTGCCTTCAACGTAATGGGTTACTTTTGCAGCGATATAATTCTGTATGGAGGGCATGCGGAGCAGAAAAACAATTAAAATAAAAAGCGCGATTATTCCGCCAATAATCCACAATATTGTTTTTAAAGCAATTCGGGCAAATCTATTCAATGTGTTGTTGATTTAAGTTTACAGATAGGACAACACAAAACTGCAAATGGTTTGGATATTGTGAATTGATATCCCCACTGATGTATGTTTAGCTTACCATAACAACCAGGTAAGAATTGCTAGAAAACCGCCACGGATAAGTAATTCTTGTGTGAGCTCCTCTCGGTCCAGTTTATACCAGCTATATTTTTGATAATACCTCCTGATGGTTTGCCTATTCTTTTCGTGGATGTTTTTATATGTTGTTTTCATAACCGATTTAGATTGATATACTAAAATTTATACTGACTTAATGTAAATCGTACAATTATGATGCAGTTTGTACATAAGCGGAGAAATTTACGTAGTAATGGTGCAGGAAAGGTTAAAAAATACAGGCGGGGTGGGTATTTTAACGATAATATTCAATGAATACGGTTGATAGTTCAAAAAAAATCAGGCTTAGATAAACAGTTTTATCTAAGCCTGATGAACGTGGGTGTAGTATCGTTTATACTGAATATGGCGTATCGTTCACTACGCTTATAATTCATCGTTATTGTCCAGTGTACCTGGCTCATGCCCCGTGCTTTTGTCATATCGGGCAGCCACCCTGCGCGTACGCTGGGTCTGATCCGGCGGGAGACTTTCCGTCTGTTGCCCCCGGCTGTAAAATGTATCTTCATTAAAGTGATAATGGTTGTAAAAATCAGCAGGGTCGTAGCTGTTGGAACTTACCACAAAACCGACGTCGCCGGTGCCTTCAAAGATATGACGGACGGACAGTTCGGTTTCGGGATCAACATGATCCTGTAGGTAAGTGGGTAACCGGATCAACTGATCCTCAGTGACAGAGATCACCACGACTTCGCCATCATCTGCAGGATTGTACAGATAATCCGTAGCGGGTTCTTCCGTAGGGATTTCATCCGCGGTGAATATAACGGTATGATCGATAGGCTCGATAGGAGGTGTTACCGGGGCTTCATCATTGCTCGCCTGGATCTGTTTGCCATCATATAGTGAAGCAAGGCCGATCGGAGCTAATATTTTCTTATCTTCCTCGATCACAAATTCCGCGTCGTTGAGATCAATGATCAGATAGCGGACCTGCTCGCTTTCGGGGTCAAAGAGTAGATCGTCCACCTTGCCGATCAGCTGGCCGGCTTCATTTTTCACTTTCCAGCCTCTGATATCAGGTTCGCCATCGACAATTTCATAGTCGCTTCCACCGAGTTCAATCAAATGATCATATTTTTTTTCTTCTTCTAATGCCATGTTTTCAATGTTTTTGTTATCAATTCTTATTTATTCCGAAAAACGACAATTTCTACGTTTCGGTTCTGATTTCTTCCGCTAGGTGTTTCGTTGGTAGCAACGGGTGCATTTTCACCGCGTGAATGTATGCTGATCTTCTCTGGCGCGATATGGCCATGATTCACAAGCCAGTCTTTCACGGCGGTAGCTCTTTCAATACCTAACGCTTTATTGTGCGATGCTGTTCCTGTTGAATCTGTATTACCAAATACACCAACATAGGCACCGCTAAAATCTTTTTCCAGTGCCGTTGAGATCTGGCTGAGTTTAGCCTCTGAATTGTGCTGGATCGTGTTTTGATCTGTCGCAAACAAAATGTTTTCACCAAGGGAATAGATTGTATAGCCATCGCTCGACCTCACCCTGATATCTTTATCTGTAATATTTGGGTCGGTAGATTCAGCACTGTTAAAATCGACCGAATTCCAGTTGGGGACTGTCGTCGCCAGAGTATCGCCTTGAGCAGTGGCTGAGTTAACACTTGTATCGGCGGGTGTTTCATTTAATCTAGCTTCACTGTTGGAGCGGTTGATAAAATAAAGGACCAATCCCAATGCAATAAGTGAAAGCAGGAGCCATAGCCACCAAGGTGCTCCGTTTTTAGGTTTTACTTCTAAATGTGCCATATATACTTTTTTCAGGAAGAACAACGCCAGAGTGGCTTCGTTTGAAAAATTTTTCTCCAGATTGGATCGCTTGACGTAGCTTGTTACTGGCCAGTGATTTAGCTTTGGGATGATTTTACCGGTTTTTAATTTGTCTTTTCTTGAATATGGTGATGCTCGGGAATTTGTTCACGAATAGATTTAAGTGGCAATTGGTTAGAGATATCTATAGCAGAAGTAAATATTGATTGTAATTAAATACTTTTTTATTTGGAATTGTTCTAAATAACTTCTAATTTTAGGTAATACTTAAAATTTGTTGTTTCGTAAAAATCAAGACTAGTCGTGAGATTAGTCTTTTTTTTTGATTCGTTTTTATTCATTAATTATCCATGGGCTTGCTATATCCGGTTTATTGAAACGTGTTTAATCGGATAGGGTTATATGAGTTTGTTACACACCTAATTAGCTAGAAAAAATTATATTTGTTTTCATAACTATTAAGCCTTTGAAATCAGAACAGTTTCATGTCCCGCGGTGTTTTTCCAAAATGCTTCTTAAAAGCATGGGTAAAATGGTGCGGATGCTCATAGCGGCAATAGCCTGCTATCTCCTTAATAGTATATTTGCCGCTCTGCAAGGCTTCTAAGGCCCATTCCATACGCCGCTGACAGATGAATTTTTTCACCGAGCTGTTGAAGTGCTGCTTAAAGATGCGGCTCAGCGTTGTCGGATTTGAATTAAACTGCTTGCAAAGCAGATCAATATCGATGGGCTCATGCAGATTTTTGAGAATCCACTGTTTGATGAGGGAGGCTTTTTCTGCTCCCTTAATTTCTGGTGGCTGGCTATGTTGACCCGAACTCATTTCGTAGTAGTGGAGCAATACTAGCAGAATAATTTCCCGCACCTTAACCCGGAAATAGGAGCGCGAAAGGCTGACGGGCATCGTGTTGCCGACGATTTCTTTGAGGCATTCCCGTACTTTAAACGGAATTGGCTGTGCCTCTTCAAATAGGGTAAAGCCCTTGGCCTGCGCAACTGCCCGCTCAAATCGCTCCCTGATTAAGGGACAGACAAGCTCTAGTGTAGAAAGAAAATCCAGCGGTAGCATGAGGTCAATACAACGTCTGTCGACTGTATAATGAAGATCGCCCTGCACATAAGGCATGTAAAAAAGATTGAACTGCCCGGCCCTGATTTCAATCGGTAAATTGCTGTCCGACTCCTTTACTGGACGGTAAGAAGAATAACCCTCCAGTTCAAACTGAATCTTTAAGAGCCCATTTTTGTGCGTAGTAGGGTATACAAATGGCTTTTTTAAGTTCAGCTCCCGATATATCAGAATATAACCACGGTCCTTCCAGATCTGCTCCTTGATGTCTGCATAGCTAATGTTATCCATAATGATGCTCATGTAATCTTCCTGGAGCATAATCAGCCGATGCGCAAAGGCCGATCCGAAACACAGATTCTCGTCTATCATGGTCAAAATTCGTTGGTGTAATACTCGTTTTCTCGTTGCTATTTCAACAAAAATACATATTATTTTTGCAAAGTTATTTAGACTGATTAAAAATAACGAAGTTTCTTGTTTCAAATTTAACAAGAGCAGAACGGAATGAAACGCGGTGTTTCAGCCTAATTCATCATTA
Source organism: Sphingobacterium sp. (assembly GCA_031286695.1). Classification (GTDB taxonomy): domain Bacteria; phylum Bacteroidota; class Bacteroidia; order Sphingobacteriales; family Sphingobacteriaceae; genus Sphingobacterium. The sequence goes on from JAITTY010000006.1 coordinate 533,347, forward strand.
ATCTACAGATAATATATCTTATGAAAAACAATGACATCACTTTTCAATCGCTGGGAATGGTGATTTTATTTAGCCTTATTTTTCCATTTGCCGCACTGGCACAGCAAATGGGGAAAATTAGCGGTCAGGTATTCACCACTGACCATAAACCCCTAGCTTATGCTTCTATTGTATTGCGCGACACGCGTTTTGGCACACGGGTAGACGAGCAGGGGAATTTTAAACTAGAGGCCCCGGCAGGGCATTATACCCTGGTCATTACCTATGCAGGCTACGCTGCTATCACTAAACCGGTCCGTATCGAAGCTGGATCTAACCAATCCATTGATCCCATTATTATCGAATCAAAATATAACGAACTGCGGGAGGTCGTGGTCGAAGATATTCAGAAGAACAAGTTTGCCCGCAAGGAAACGGAAGACATCTCGCGTATGCCGCTGGCCAACCTGCAGAATGCCCAGGTGTATTCGGTTATTCCGAAAGAACTGATCCAGGAACTGGGGGCTACGGATTACAACACGGCCATGAGCCAGGTTGCCGGTGCGGTGGTGAGCAATGGTGTCAACGACAGTGGAAATCAGATTTTCATGCGTGGATTTAATGCCTATGTGACTATGCGGAATGGTTTGCCGAGCAACCCGCGTACAGCCTCCGAGATCTTTAATATTGAGCGTGTGGAGGTGATCAAAGGTCCTTCGGCGACCTTATTTGGATCGCAGGTGACTTCCTATGGCGGGGTGGTCAATAATGTGACCAAGAAACCTTTTGAATCTTTCCGCGGTGAGGTGGGCTATACAACTGGAAGTTGGGGAATGAACCGCATTACGGCTGATATCAACACGCCGCTGAATAAAGACCGGACGGCTCTGGCGCGTTTCAACGTGATGGGAAGTACGCAGGATGGTTTTCAGGATGCCGGAAAACAGAAGGCCATGGGATTTGCAGGAAGCCTCCTGTTTAAACCCAACGAACGTACCTCTGTCCGTTTTGATGCGGATATCTATGTGCCCGAAAAAACACTATTAGCCTATGTTAGGAATACCAATAAGCTGTCTTACGGGACCATGGACAAAGTTCCGCTTCCATATGACCGCGCCATGCTAAGTGATGATATCACTACATCGCGGGCCAATATGAACGTGGGGACGGAACTGGAGTACCGCATTTCGGAAAACTGGGTGTCACGCACATCTTACCAGTTCAACCAGAGCGGGGACAAAGAGTCTATTTTCTTTGTGCCTACTTACCTCAATGATAACCAGATTCAGCGTCGTTACCGTATTTTTGATCGCTACAATTTGACTTATAACTCCTTACAGCAAAATTTTACAGGGGATTACTACTTGGGTAAAGTCAAAAATACGTTAGTTGCCGGACTGGATTACTCGTATTACAAGAGTACCGATCAGAGCATGTCGCCGGCATTTATTACCTATGATACCATCGGTATTAAAGATACGGCATGGAAGCCGATCTCGCGGGCAGATATCCAAAAATCCCGGGCGGCAAATAGCCCCGGAGACTCTTATAGCCGCTCCAGCTACAAAAACCTGAGTGCTTACCTGTCCAATGTGACCAACCTGTCGGATCGCCTGTTTGTGATGCTAAGTCTGCGGATCAATCATTATATCAATGGGGATTCTTACAGTTATACTCCTAATGCCAACCCGGCAAAAAGTACGGCGGTAACGACGGAAGGCTATAAGCAGACCAATGTATCTCCAAAAATTGGATTAGTCTACCAGCCGATCAAAGATCAGCTCTCGGTATTTGCAAACTACATGAACAGTTTTACCAACCTGGCCTCTTCGCGCGGTTATGCGAATGAAAATGAGACTAGCGAACCTGAAATGATGAACTGGAAACCAGAGCAGGCCAATCAATTTGAAGTAGGAGCCAAGGCCGAACTGTTTGGCGGTAAAGTCAATACCACCGTCAGCTATTACAACATTGCAGTATCTAACATCCTTTGGACAGTGGTTGATGGCATCAGTGTGCAGAACGGAAAATCGCGGAGCCGTGGCTTTGAATTTGATTTTATTGCCAATCCGCTGCGCGGCTGGAACGTGATTGTCGGCTACGGCTATAATGACAATAAATACATCAAAAATACAGCTTCCACACAAGGAAAACGGATGGTATGGACACCGAAAAATGTTGCCAACGTATGGACCTCCTACAAGTTTCTTGACGGGCGCATCAAAGGTTTTGGTATAGGGGCGGGATTAAATCACGTCGATAAAGTATACCTGGATCTGGATGAGGTATTTGCAACGCCAGCTTATACCGTCTTCGGGGCGACAGCATTTTATGATCAACCCAAATATAGAATTGGATTGAAACTCAACAACCTAGGCAATATCCATTATTGGGATTTCTATGGCAAGCCACAGAAGCCGACAGAAGTACTGGCGAGTTTATCCTTTAAATTCTAACCAATAGATCAAAAGAAAAGAGAGATGGCAACGTATACCCCCAAATTGAAACCCCGGCCTGCCGCAGTGGACCAGGTGCCCAAGCGGAAAGGAAAGACACTTTTTATGCGCTTTGTTTCGTGGATACATCTTTGGCCAAGCATAGTCTCCGGTCTGATACTGGTGTTTGTATGTCTTACAGGTGTAATCATTGTCTATGGTGACGAAATCATGGATCTCTGTGCGGGCGATGCGCGTTTTGTCAAGGAAGTCAAAGCGCAGAAGGTGACGAGTGAAGTGTTATTGGCATCCATCAAAAAAAGTAGCCCTGACCTGGCGATTTCGGAACTTGTGTTTTTCAAGGATCCCAAGCGGTCGGTGCGTGCAAGGGTATTTGATGGCAAGACCAAAAAATTGGCACATCTTTACATAGATCCCTATACGGCTGAGGTGCTCAAGGTAGATACGACCATCTATTTTTTCTATATCACGGCACACCTGCATTCCAGCTTGCTGGCGGGAAAGATCGGTGGATGGATAGTTGCCATTTCGACCGTAATCTTTTTGATCAGCTCCATCACTGGACTGTTACTCTGGTGGCCCAGTCGTTGGAATAAGACCACTCGGCAGGCAAGTTTTACGATCAAGTGGAAGGCTAGATTCAAACGACTCAATTACGATCTTCACAATGTATATGGATTTTATTCTCTGATCTTGTGTGTTGTATTAAGTGCGACGGGATTGATTATATTCTTTCATCCGCTGGGCGATCTGACGGTAAAACTTGCCGGTGGATCGACTGCCCATGTGGTCGAAAAGCTTCCTAAAGCTATCAAAGGAAAAACAGGACTGGATATGGTGCCTTTTGTCGACCAGCTTTTCGAAAAGGAATATGCGGCCAAGAAAAATATCGGTATCTGGATTTACAGACTTGAAAAATCGGGTGCTTATGTATTTTCTGGGGGAACCTCCGGTTTAAAGAGTACCGAAAATATGGATATCGCTGTATTTGATAAGTATAACGGCGCCCGTATCGCTGTAGCCCAGCCTGAGGAGATCCACGAGAAAGTGGAGAACTATGTGTGGCAGCTCCACATGGGACAATGGTGGGGACAATTTGGTAAATTATCTACCTTTGTGGCCGGTATAGTGGCCACATCGCTCCCAATTACCGGTTTTCTAATCTGGTGGGGGCGCAGAAAAAAGAAATAGAATTGCAGGTTATGCACAATGTTACGCATTGTGAGTAGCATTATTTGTCGGACGGAGTCGATCGTTATCGGCTCCGTTTTTTTAGTTATTGATGATATGATAATGAAAATTATACCCTACATGATGGCGCTGTTAGGCGTTTTACTGCTGAGCCCGGTAACAGGACAGGAAATTGCGATCGGCGTAAAAACGCCACTGCAATCGGACATATTGAAAGAGGAACGTAACCTATTGATTTCGGTGCCGGAAGGTTATGAAGATGGTCAAAAGACAAGTTATCCCGTTATCTATATACTCGATGGCGAGACCAATTTCAACTATCTATCCTCCATGTACCATTACCTGAGCCGCGAACCTTTCGGCATTCTTCCACAGGCTATTCTGGTAGGGATTACAAACACCGACCGTACGCGTGATCTGACACCGACTGCGACTGCAAAGGAAAAGGCATTTTCCGGCAAACGGCAGGCCGGTTTTAAAGGGAGCGGCGGCAATGCGGCTTTCATGGATTTTATCAGTAAGGAGCTGTTCCCTTTTATAGAAAAGAATTACCGGTCCAATGGCTTTAAAGTATTGATAGGGCATTCATTTGGCGGACTAGCAGCCATCAATAACTTGCTTGAAGCACCACTGTTCAATGCCTATATCGCGAATGATCCGAGCCTCTGGTGGGACAGTGAGCTGCTGATCAGGAAAAGTGAAAATACTCAGCAGGATTTTAAGGGGATACGGCTTTTTCTGGCGCAGGCCAACAATGCACGTGTGCGCAACGTCAAAGATGATGAACATGAAATAGCTATTGGCAAATTCAAGACTTTACTGGAACAGGGACGATTGGCCAATCTGCAATGGAAATATGCATTTTATGAGGAAGACGACCACGGCACGGTTCCGTTGCCGGGTAATAACGATGGGTTACGGTTTATATTCGCACCTTATCGCTGGAATGTGCGAAATGCCTTAAAAGATCCGGAAACGATCCGTCAGCATTTTGATCAGCTTTCGGCCGACATGGGGTATAAATTCCAACCGACGGAACTCTTTTTCAAAAAATTAATGGAGATTGCGGCCGAAAGAAGTACGCCACAGATACTGGAGCAGATCAAAGCTATAGAGCAGCATTATTATCCACAATAGTAAAGATATTCAAAATAAGAACGACAGCAGAAGGGCGCCTATTTAAGGTGCCCTTCTGTTATTCGGGACGTTTTAATCTAAAGAGAAAGCACGGTTCGTGGTTGGCCTAGCCTTTTTTTCCAATGTTGATTTTTATATGACCAAAAGAGTGTCTTGGCTGCACGTTGGGTCGATCAGGATAAAGTGTTCAACGCCGGAATATTTTTAGAATAGAGGTAGGGTCTGCGTGAATCTAAAGGATCACGTTTTTTTCGAGGCAAAACTTTTTTATCCAGTAGTCCGAGTCCCACATATTTTTTGAGTAGGACAGTTAGGCGCTCGGCCCTGATAGGTGTTTGATATTTCTTTTTAAAATCAGTTACCATTTGTTCGATCGTGCGGGTCGTCGAAAAGTAATCAGAATTGTAGATGATCTGCGCCAGAAACTCACGCTGTTCCTTGAGTTTGGTATTTATGTTGTTTTGTGGTGTCGTGTGCGCGAATTCGGCACCCTGCTGTCCGATTGCTGTACCAGGGACAGCCTGAAATGTGGTCAGCTGCTCAAGCAGGCGATCGTCAATAGACAATATTTTTTCAGGATTGAAGAAATCGGACAAATCAATTCCAAAAGATTTGCATAGCCTTGAAAAAGTATCAATGGTGAGCGAAATGGACTTTTTAAGGGCACTTCTCAATGTCGAATAGGATAATCCTGTAAATTTGGCTAAATCTTTTAAAGTTAATCCCGTTAAATCAAGAAGTTCTGTGACCCTGTTTGATACCAGTGTAGCCAGATCAAAGTCAGTTATTTTTCCCATTTAGTTCAATTTTAAGGTTTTACAAGATATCGTTGCTCGTCGAAATTGTAGCAGCTTGCTCCAATTATACTTTCAATTATTGTTGAATTAGATTCGATGATCTCGTTTGACAAAGATAATGGAGACGTAAAAAAAAGGTTAACACAGAGGTATCACATTGCTATCACACTTTTTGGTTAAGCCGTGGAACACGTTTCTAAAAGTTCGATAATGCATAAAAGTCCTCGAAATAAACTATTTTTAGTTCTGAATTTCAGTGACCCTATTTTTAATCGTATTGTTTTTTATGAAAGCGTTTGGACTTCTTTTCTTAATTTTCTGTTTACTGACCATGGAATCAAAGGCACAGCTTCCGACTTATCGCATGGTCGAATGGGCAACGGCCAATGATATGTCATCAAACAAGGAGGCTACATTCCTGAAATCGATCGAATTTAATAATGCACAGGTCTATAAATACCAGCAAACCTTTATTATCCTACCGCTGAACCCATTCAGTAAAGCAATCTTAACCAAAGACAGTGTATTAATGGAAAGTTGGATCCAGAGGGAAATCTTTCCCATAGACGGGACGCTGAACCGCTTCTATTTCAATAATAGGGAAAAAATGGACCATTTAAATACTTTTGCCCCTGCACTGAAAAAGGAACTCCTGCAAGCGGCAGGAATAGAATCTGCAACAGTTACTGCCGCGGAAATCGATCAGATTTATGCCTTTTTAGCCGACAAGAAGAATTTTGAAAAATATAAATTGAATTATATTGCGGTGATGGGCGATTATCTCAAATCCAAAGCAACATCCGATGTAAAGTGGGGGCTGCTGAAAAGTAAGCAATTGCTGAATCCGCTCGTACAGATGGCGCTCGTGAAAGAAGATGCCGGACTAGTCTATTATTTTGATTTGGAAGAAAAACTGAATGATTGGGAGCATAGAGACAGAAAAATCGTGGAATATTACTTTCACGATGATCATTGGCGCCGGTCCAATGAAATAGAAACTGCTGTGCCCATTGAATAGGGAGCTGAGATACAGCAGATCACGGTTTATAAATCTGCATGCTGTTTTTTTCGAAAACTGCCCGGAGTTTCCCCGGTACATTTTTTAAAGAACTTTGAAAAGTTCGAGGCATCGTAAGTCAATAGCAACGAAATTTTTGCGATAGAGAATGGGGAATTGATGAGGAGTTCTTTCGCCTTTGCGATAATTTTGAGGTTATAAAAATAACCAGGATGCTTTCCTTTTTCTTTCTGAACGGTATAACTGAGATGCTTAGGCGAAACGGCGATCTCTCGGGCGATCTTGTTGATTGCCATAAATTCCATGGCCTGTCCCTGGAACACATCATCAATATGCTTGTCCAAAAATAGCAAGTATTGCTTTGTGATTTGAGCACCTCTAGTTTCTGATTTCATCATCCTTATAGGTATAGTTAGCGATACGGTTCAATCCAGCTAGTGAAACTGCAGTGAGTTCGGTGAGTGAGAAAAAGCCCGGCGATGGATCATCCGTGCCGAGCTTTTAGAGCCATTGCTCCCAAAAGGAAGTTTATGGTAGATATATAATTCAAAAAATAGGATTACGGCTATTAATTACGTGCGTATGCTACCTGGACGACTATTTGTCCTGGATACAGCGTACGGGATAGCCCGCAGTTTTAAGATAATTCGATGTATCCCAGGATGCTGTAAAGCCACGGCCTTGTCTTGCGTTATTATTTCCGCCAACTTCTGTATTTAACCAGTAAATTGCAGAGCTCTGTCTGATTAACTGCGCTCCGTTGGATGGATTTCTATGGCCCGCTGCAGGAAAGCTTAATTTAATATCGCTGCTCTTTTTACTGGTCATAATATGTGCTGCTGTAAAGTCTGAAAGCCCAACGGTCGTATTGCCGTTAAAATTGGTCCAGTTTCCAATGGAAGTATGGCGTGTATTATTGCCCAGCAGTGTGTACTCCGCTGGACTAGGAACGCGATCTCCGGTGCCACATGGATCTGTCGCTGCTTTTAAAGGTGCTGTCGCTGTACCACTGTTCCAGGAACCATCTGCCGCAGCTGTTGTATTCCAGCCTGTCATTGCCCCGTCACCGCTATATGCATTTGCGACAGATGCTTGACGTCCCCATTGGTAATAGCTTCCGTAGAGCGCTTGGATAGATGGAACAACATCCGGATTGTTTAGTGCAGGATTCGTATTATTTACCCCTAGATTGAAGCGGTCCCAACGGTATCCGCCGATGACAGCATAGCGCGCGTCTGCAGCCGTTGCACTTTTGGTTACATTGGACGCATTGACGTACCGATCGCTATTAAAACGAAGTTTTAACGTATAAGAATAGCCTGGTTTTAATCCCTGGCCACCGTCCGAGAAACTGAAATTGGCGTCACTTTGATTGATATCATGTCCAATTTTAATGCTACCAGCGTTAATGTTTAAGCTAAGTGAAAAGTTGGAAACGCCAAGCTGGTTAACCAGAACCGTTTTTGGCGTAATACCTACATTTTGCAGCGGCAGAAAATCAGGTGCCTGGTTTAGGCCACTTGCTACTTTACCCGTGCTCATATCGATCACCGGAGCAGCGATCATTCCATTGGAATAATCGATACTGCCGTTGACAGCGACCTCAGAGTTATAGCCACCCTTTTTGTAGTCAGCCTGACCGAAAGTACCTGTCGCATCACTATTGTCTACCTGGATCGTTACACGGGTAAACATATGCTGCAATGGTGTCGTTAAAGGCGTAGGCGTATTGTTACCAAGAATGGTCACATCCTTTTCAACGGCACACATATAATCCCCGCCATCATCATTATAATTAAATGATGGGCGTAGACCTTGAGCGTCATTGGCGAGGTACATATTTGTTCCTGCATTGACCGGTTCGGGATCCTGGGTTGTGGAACCCATCGAATAGATAAAGAAATTATACTTGTGTCCGACAATCAATTTATCGCCGAAAAATACCTGATTAGCATTAGAAGCATCACCAACGGCCTGGTCAACATAGGTTCCATCCGTTTCAAAAGCGACAATCCGATACCTTACAGCTCCACGCAAAGATAATAGCTTGGTTGCGGCTTTGTTGTTGGATGCTTTAAGGCCTGAACTTGCAGGAGTGGTTTCTGTAAGTTCTGCTGTAATGGTAAATGGACCCGACTGCACTTCTTTGGTGAGGTTAAAGGGGTTCGCTACAGTATTGCCGCTTGTTGAAGCTTTGGTAACAGGTGTTTCGTTACTTACGAATTCACCTTCTGTTAAGGTTAGTTTTATCCCAGCTTTATTCGGATTGACTGTCTCTCCAGCTTTATCCTTACTGCAGGAAACAGCAAGGGCGAGCAGGATAATCGACGCGAATTTTATCTTTGTGATCTGATACATTTTTTTCATAATTGTTGTTAAAAGTTTTTGATTGTTGTTAATTCCACCATTCACCGCCATTAGGATCCTTGGTTTCTGTTCCGCCACTGTTCCAATCTGTTTCGGAAACGCCTGATCCGCCTCCCGGTTGGGCCGATCCAACTGATCCGGCAGCAATCCCTTCTTCCATTTCCACCTTCGACTGTTCAATCATGGGGCGTAGGTAGGTCTTTTTTTCAGTTCTTTTTTTCATGTTTGCAATATTATTTGGTTTATGATATTAACATTTACGAAGTTGTACATAGCGCGCAGTGAAGGATCTATGCATCTATATTTTGTAAATGGTTTTCGTTAGTTGAGATTTCAATGGCTTGTCGTAGTTTGTGATGAACTAAATATGTTGTTTATGTTAATTTCTCTTTAATTAAATAATTCCCAATGCAACTGTGATTTATATCGTAGATAGACGGGCGCGATCGACCCAGACACAGCTTGTTCTCTGCCACAAAGATAGTTTGGATTGAAAATGTAATAAGAATATGATGCTATCACATTTTTATCACAAAAATATCACACGTGTTATTAATTGCTTGTTTTTTAGTGTTTTGTTGTTTGGTTTTACCTTCTTTTAGATGCAATCGGACATTGATTCTTCATTCATTGCGATTAGATTACCCGCTTCATAGGGGCGGAATTTTTTTTGGATAAATTTTTTCTTTAATCTATATCCTTTTTTTTCGTTTTCAGGGTTTCTATATTTCAGCCCCCAGGTTTGGTGCCGGTGACATGGATTGGTCAAAAGTCTTCTAAATAAGTAAGCAGCTAGCCTCGGATAAGTTCTTCAATGCTAAGAAAATCTTTCGTTCTTGATGCAAATGGCCTGGTGTTAACTCTTGGACTTAAATTTTGAATGTCTTTTTTAGTGTTGTTAAATATTTGTTTTATAGGTTTTTATAAAGTGTGATATTAATGTGAAAGGCTGTTTTTTTTGTTTCTCTCTTTTAATACAAATATTTGTCAAGCAGAATCGGGTAGGGTATCTAGGACGCTGATCTTCTGGATGTGGACATAGCAAAATAAGCTGTTAAATCTTGTAAATATTAATTTGAATTATCCCCGGATCAATTTGCGTGAAGATCCGTGATAGTATATTTGGATTTACTCGGCAGGGTCACCGGGCCAGGCCGAGTTTAATTGCTTACATCAGCTTGTTCACGCTGAAAGTATAAAATAGCCATCAGCTTTTGAGAAGGGGGATTCGGCTCAAGACACGAAATATAAAATAGAATTTGCTGCAAAAAAATGTCAAAATGGAAGGGAATAACTTTAATAATTTAATTGCTTTAGCGAAGAACAATGATGCCGAATTTTTGGCTTTGTTTAATGAAATCTATCCCGAGTTTGTTGCTTCATTAAAGACAATAAACCCCAAAATCCGTAGCTCAGAACTGGAATTCTGTGCCCTGACCTTTCTGAATTTTTCAACCAAACATATTGCCCAATATACTTTTGTAACGGTCCGGGCAGTTCAGATACGCAAAAATAGACTGCGCAAAAAACTCAATATTGCTTCCGATATAGATTTTAATAATTGGATGCGCGATCAGATTCGGCCAAATCCATTCACCGAATTGGAACATAGTGCTATTGTGGCTACAAAAAAAATGGCATACTCTTTATAATTTTTTCGATTGACCGCGGATGAATGAAAACAAAAAGATATTTAGATAATGTGTGATATTTTTGTGATAGATAAATGTTCTTAGTTTCTTTTAAGGGTCAATATCTTTGTCTTTTATGAATAGATTGATGCAATACAACATGGTTATTTTGTTCTTACTGCAGTAATTTGCCAGCATTGGCCTAGCTTGAATGTGAAAATAGGGGTTTACATTTTTAGATAGATGATCTTGTTATTTATGACATATTATTTTAATAACTATAATGGAGATCGTTGTCAATATAAGTGGATTGCAAAATTAAATTTGCATCGATTTAATGTTTTAAAATTATTAGATTTGCGCCGACCTTTTGCTTTAAGACGATGAGTTGCCTTAAATAAAGGGGATAAATACCTACTTGATACAATCTACCTATACAATGAAAAAGCTCCTCCTCCTTTCAGTTTTAATATTATTTGCGTTTAAAGGAATTGCCGTTGATCACCAGAAGCACGAAGTTGATTCTCTGTTGAATAAAACAAGAGAATTATTTAACACCGGCCAATTGCTACCCTATATAGAGACAGCTATAAAAGCACTTAATCTGTCCAACGAAACAAACTATGATGAAGGGAAAGCGAAAGCCCATTCTTGGATAGCCGAAGGCCTTGTGACCGTGGGGCTTTTTAAAGAAGGACTGAAGCATCTTGAAAGTGTCGAAAAAACGGATTTTTATAGGAAAGGTATTCTTGCGCAGTCCGAAGTCCATCGGGTGCGCGGAAGGGCCTATGGGGAGCTTAGGCTGTATCAGCAGGCCATTCGGGAGTTTCGTCTGCAGCTGGGCCTGATCAAAAATCTCACGGGCGAAAAACAAAAAAAATCCTATCAATTTACCTACGAAAATCTAAGTATTGTTTTTGATGCGATCAGTCAACTAGATTCGGTGGAAAAGTATAATCAGCTTCTATTGAATAACCTGAAGGGTGAGGATGAAAAGAAGGAGGTTTTCCGCTATCTCGTGGTTTATGACAACCTGGGGAAGTTATATGTGAAGAAAAACGATTTTTTGAAGGCTCAACAATACCTCGACAAAGCCCTGGCACTTGTGGAAAAATATAAAATACCTGTTGTGCTAAATACCTATTCTTCCCTTGGTACCCTAGAAGAAAAGAAGGGAAATTTGAGACAAGCGGCAGATTTTTATGAAAGGAGTTTAGCAAATAAGCGGGCGATCGGCAGTAGAAATGGGATGAAGAATTCTTACCGAGAGCTAGCTGATTTTTATCGGAGAACCAAGGTAGACAAAGCGAAAGCGGATCAATATAACATGGCCTTTAGCCGACTTAATGACTCTCTCGAAAGTGAAAATAGACAGGTTGTTGATCAGGTGCTCAGCCAGATCCTGAAATTGAAAGATGAGGAGTCGAATACCAAGGTCTCCAAGTCAGTGACGATTGCTATAGCAGCATTAGTGCTGTTGCTGGCTGCGATCGCTTTTTTTGTCTGGCGACACAAGCATAGCCGCAAGATTTTGGATGAAAAGGAAGAAGCTCTGCAGGAAACGGAAACCATCAATAAAGAACTGACCGAGCAGATCGGAGAGAACAAATTCAATAACCTGATCGAGCTGGCTAAAAGCAATAACCCGGAGTTCTTGATCTTGTTTACCGAACTATATCCCGAGTTTATCCAGGCATTGAAAACCCTCGATCCCAATCTTCGAAGTACCGAACTGGAATTCTGTGCCATGGCCTTTCTCAACTTCTCGACCAAAAACATTTCGGAATATACCTTTGTGACCATCAGGGCGGTGCAGGTCCGGAAAAATAGATTGCGCAAGAAGTTTGACATTCCTTCGGATGCGGATTTTAATAATTGGATGCGTGAGCTAGCTGGAACGCCAACGATGCCATTGCAATCCGAGGACTAAAAAAGGAAGCTTGTAAAGTGCCCCAGAAAGTTAGCTGCTTTCTGGGGCACTTTTTAGTCAAAAAACAGCGTGTTGATTGGGTTTTCCCGCACGAATGCCCTTGTGGTGGAATCTGGGTAGATCCGGTCTTCATCGTTTTCAATACCCTGGCAAATCGCCTGTGCAATGTCTTTGGGTTCGGCTTTGGGCGATGCGGTCTGTTCGGGTGTCATTGCCGTGTTGACATAGCTCATGTAGACGCCCATGACTTTGATTCCCTTTTCGGATAGTTCTTCACGGATGGTTTCTGTCAGAATATGTGTGGCCGTCTTCGAGGTACAATAGGTTCCCAGTCGTTTGACCACAGCAAGGCTTCCTATCGAAAGGATGTTGACAATGCCTCCCTGCTCCTGTTGAAGTAAATGGGGGAGAAAATGATTGATCATTTCAATGACACCAATGTAATTCACTTTCATTTCGAACAAGGCAGCCTGTCCTGCTTTTTCTTCCAGAAATGGTACTTTAAACTCAACTCCGGCATTGTTGATCAGTAGATCGGTGTCTGCACATTTTTGAGTGCAGGCTCGGATGCTGTCTGTATTGGTGATATCCAGTTCAAGGGGGACAATCTTATCGCCAAAGGTCTCAAACTTGCTTTTTAACGTAGCGAGATTGAGCCCAGTCGCATAAATCTTCTTGACGTTTTTGGTCATCAGCTCCGCGATAATTGCTGTTGCAATTCCACCATCGGCACCGGTTATCAGGATTGTTCTGTCGGTTAATACCATCGATTGTCTGGTCTAAAGTTAATATGTCTGCCTGCTTTGAATAGGTTTTACAGCTTCTCCACTTGTTTTGTCGTCATCACTGCCTTCCTTGTGTAAACAGCAGGTTCTATAAATATAGGAAATTATGTAAGTGAAGTGCTTAGCCGTGGTTTTTTATTTCTGACGTTTATCGGGAGTATAAGCGGACAAATCAGCTGCTTGTTAGCCTTTATTCGTTAGTAGGTTATTTTTGTAGTCAGAAGGCGTAATCCCCTTAATCGCTTTAAAGAACTTGTTGAAGTTGGGCAAGGAGTTGAAACCACAGGCGTAAGCGATATGGGTAATGGGGTTTTCATCCCGGGCCAGAAGCCTACAAGCTTCATTAATCCGTACTTCATTGACAAATTTTGAGAATGTTTTCCGTGTGCGTGCTTTGAAAAATCGACAAAAGGACGGTTTGGTCAAGTTCGCCAGCTTAGCGGCCTCGTCTAGAGAAATTTCATCGTTAAAATTTTCAAAAACATAATTGTATATACTAAAAATAATTTCTCCATCCTTTAGGGGCAGTCCACCGATATATAGCTTATCGGAGAGTATCCTGTATTCTTCGGTATGAAGGAGGATAGCTAATGATTTAAAGAGATAGACCGTTTTTTGTATATCAGGTGCAGAGACCATTTTTCGCAGTATTTTTTTTAACTTATTTTTTGTTTCTCCATAAAATAACATACCCTGTCTCGATTTTTTTAGGAAGTCATTGAGCTGAGATATTTCAAATAATAAGGGACAAAAAGACTGCAGTCCTTCCGGATCGAAAATCAGTGTTATGGACGCGGCGCTGTGCCCTTCGGAGGGCACTGTATCCTCAGGGTGCCAAACGTGCGGCAGGCCGGGACCAATAAAAGTCAATTCATCACTTTCAAAGTCTTCCCGCTGATCACCTATGCAGCGTTGACCGTTGCTCCTGATGATGTAGGTAAGTTGGCATTCACTGTGAAAATGATATTCGGAAAGAAAATTAGGACAATTTTCGTGTCGGATTTCAAAAATCCTGTTTCCTAAATTTGAAAGTGCTTTCGCATAAATTGGCCGCATAGATTCTTAAAATATTTGAATGAATCACCTAATCCTAATAAGGTCGACTTACTACCCTAGATTTAAAATTGTAACTCAAAGGAAGCATTTTTAATAAAGAAAGTCATGTATTAAAAGCTTAAAATCATGTAAAATATTACTTTTTGATGCTGTTTCCTTAGCACTCGCCCCTGGAATAACCTGATCCAGATGAAGCCATATAAGGGCGAAAGTGTAAAGTCGGATGCTGAAAAAAGCCAGGCAATTTTGGTTAATAGGGCATCTAAAAAGAGCAATAAAGTGTAAGTGTTTGTAAATAGGTATCCTTATTTTTGGCTATATGGCGTGGATGGAGTGTTTTTCTATTGCGAACAGTTGGCATTGCATCCCTAAGCGAATCGTAAACCTCAATGAAATAGAACACAACAATGATAAACCTGAATCGAATATGTACGGGTATTGCACTATGTTTTCTGCTGTCGGTGGAAATTGCTGTTGCGCAGACCCAGGTCAATAAGAAAAACAAAATCTGGTTCGAACAGCCGGCAAATGCTCTGGCGGTAGACTCCAAAAATGGCTGGGAAAGTGATCCCGAATGGTTAAAAGCCTTGCCTATTGGCAATGGTAGCTTGGGGGGCATGGTCTTTGGGGATGTCAACCGGGAACGGATCCAGCTCAATGAAATGACGCTTTGGAGTGGCAGTTTTGATGAGGGCGACAATCCTGCCGCCTCGCAGTCCCTGTCAAAGATCCGTGAACTGCTCTTTCAGGGGAAATACAAGGAAGCGACCGAACTGACTAATAAAACCCAGATTACAAAGGGAAAAGGCTCAGGAAGTGGTAATGGGGCCAATGTGCCTTTTGGCTGCTTCCAGACCTTGGGTGACCTACGCCTGGACTTTGGCACAGATGCACCATACCAGGATTATCACCGCGAACTGGATCTGATAAACGGTATCGCTTCCAGTTCTTTTGTCCAAAACGGGGTCAGGTTTACCCGTGAGATCTTTGCCAGTCATCCCGATCAGGCAATCGTAATACGCCTGACTGCTGATAAAGCCGCCGCAATCAATGTGCTTTTCAATCTGGATCGGCCAGAAAGGTTTGAAACTGAAATAGCGGCATTGCATGGGCTGCGCATGTTTGGTGTGCTCGATAATGGTAGGGGCGGAAATGGTATGTGTTACGAGGCTCAGGTGACGCCCATCCTGGAAGGGGGACGCATCAGCAGCCAGACCAAAGACGGGGTGCAAATTAAAGGGGCCAACGCCGTAACGCTTATCGTAACAGCAAAGACAAACTATAAGCAGCATTATCCGGATTATACCAATACCAATTATCAAAAAGAGCATCTCGGCATTATTAAATCGGCTATGGCCAAATCGTATCCGACTTTAAAGGATCGTCATATCAAAGACTTTTCTTCGTTTATGGAACGCGTGACTTTTCAGTTGGGGAATGATAGCCCCAATCTTCCGACCAATGAGCTAATGGCCAATAATTTCCGTTCCGGAAATGAACAGGCCTTATATCCCCTGTATTTTCAGTATGGCCGATACCTTTTGCTTTCTTCTTCGAGAGCGGGTGGGCTGCCGGCAAACTTGCAGGGGATCTGGGCCAACAAGATACAGACCCCGTGGAATGGCGACTATCATACCGATATCAATGTACAGATGAACTACTGGCCTGCGGAAGTGGCCAATCTATCTGAATCGCATCGTCCGCTGATGGACCTGATTGCTTCACTTGTAGCACCGGGAAGCAAAACCGCCCAGATTCAATATGGTATGCACGGATGGGCGCTGCATCCGATTACGAACGTTTGGGGTTATACTTCTCCGGGAGAAAGTGCCAGCTGGGGGATGCACATCGGTGCGGGGGCCTGGATAGCCCAGCATATTTGGGAGCATTACGCTTTTACGCAGGATAAAGATTTTCTGCGCTGGGCTTACCCCATATTGAAAGGGTCTTCGACCTTTTACCTGGACTGGCTGGCGGCAGACCCCAAAACAGGTCTACTGGTTTCGGGGCCGTCACCTTCACCCGAGAATTCCTTTAAAGCACCTGACGGATCCACGGCGCAGATCAGCATGGGACCTTCACATGATCAAGAGGTTATTTATAATCTATTTGACCATACGCTTCAGTCGGCAGCGATCTTGGGACTAAAAGAAGATGAGTTTTTAAATCGCTTGCAGGCATCGAAGGCTAAATTGTCCCGTCCGAAAATCGGCCGCGACGGTCGTCTGATGGAATGGGCCGAAGAGTTTGAAGAGGTAGAACCTGCTCACCGTCATCTGTCCCACCTGTTTGCCCTTTATCCGGGCAATGAGATCACCGTCAGCCGTACACCCGACCTGGCAAAAGCTGCACAGCTATCGCTGGAAAAACGGGGCGACGATGGGGTGGGCTGGACCTACGCCTGGAAGATCGCGCTTTGGGCGCGCTTGCATCAGGGCAATCGCGCTTTGAAACTCCTTAATAAACAATTGCGGCCTACAGTGGATATGGATACCAAATACGATGGTGGTGGGGGTACTTACTATAATCTGTTTGATGCATGCCCACCGTTTCAGATCGACGGCAACTTTGGGGTGATCGCGGGCATGGCCGAGATGCTGCTGCAGAGCCACGAAGATTTTATCGAACTGCTTCCGGCACTTCCCGACAGCTGGAAAGATGGTGAAATAAAGGGGCTGATGGCACGTGGAGCCATTGAAATTGATCTGAAATGGGCAGATGGAAAATTGCTGAGCGCAGGAGCAAAGTCCAAAAAACGCCAAAAATGCCAGATTAAATATGCTGGCAGGCTGCTTGATGTTGAACTGCCGGCTGGTAAAAGGGTGGAGCTCCAATTGCGATAATAGATTGCATAGGCTGTATTCCAACAGAATTAATTAAGTTTGTGGTATAGCGCTTATAACACATGCAATCTCTTTATTTCTATTGGTTACTTGTCTGTTCCTTGATCAGTACTGCTGTCGTCGGGCAATCGCTAGATTACCCTTCCTTTCGGAATATTTCTCTGGGAACAAATGCAAATACAGTCCATTCATTTGCGCAGGATAGCCTGGGGATGCTTTGGCTGGGAAGCAACAATGGACTATTTAATTACGATGGGTATGCGCTGCAGCCGCTTACGGGAACGAAATCTCCTTTTCAGACTTTTGTTTACTGCATTGCGCTGATTGATAGCAAACATTTCGCATTGGGGACAGGGCAGGGGGTATTGCTCTATAATTATCAATTCGACCGTTTTGAATCTTTTCCGGCAGGGGGTCCTTCAGATGTCAGGTCGCTGCTGCTCGTTGGCGACACCTTATGGATAGGGTCCATAGCTGGTTTGTATTGCTATAATACCAAAACGCGTGAACTCGTCGATTATGGTAAGCTCTTCCCCAAGAATATAGCAAAAACTGCTGTATACGCTCTTGATAAGGTTGGTGATAGAATTTTAATAGGTACGTACAATGGGCTTTTCGAGTTGAATCCCGCGAAAAAAGATATCGTATCCCTGACGCTTCCCGATTACAAACCTGGGAGCAACCAGTTTGTCAATTCTATATTTTCTATTCCGGCATCGGCAAGTACCTATGTCGGGACTGAGTATGGCCTTTATCTCTATAATACTAAAAAACGTACCCTCCTGAAGACTCCTGTGCTGCAAAATCATCCCATCAAAGCGATGGCTTCCAAGGATTCAAATACCTTGCTTGTAGGTACAGACGATGGCCTTTTTACTTATCAACCGGCTCAGCAGCTGGTCCAGCGAATCAAGCATGATTCCCGCAATAGAAATTCGCTGGCTAATAATATCGTATGGAGTATCTTTAAGGACCGGTCTGAAAATATCTGGCTGGGCACGGACCTTGGTTTTTCTTTATGGTCCAACCGTAAGGTGGAAAAAATACTGCCCATCTATCAATTGACAGCAAGCAGCGACGGTAATCGTTTTTATAAGATTGCTAAGGATCGCACTGGCTGGTATTGGCTAGGGGGCGACAACGGTTTGATTCGGGTACATGGACTGGACGATAAAAATACGGAAAGCAACTGGTATCGCATGGATGCCAAAACCTATCGTCTAGCACACAACCGTATCCGGGATATATTTCAAGATCATTCGGGATTGGTGTGGATAGCCTCCGACGGTGGTGTCAATGTGTTTGATACGCATACCAAACAATTTAAAAGCTTTACAATTGTCGATGCAAGTGGCAGACGAAATGCGAAATGGTCCTATGATATCTTACAGGATGGACAGGATAATCTCTGGGTCGCCTCTTATATGGGGGGAATATTTGTTGTCAGCAGAAATAGGCTGTTGGAAGCGGCCGGCCCGGTTATAGCAAACCGTAATTTCAGTAAATCTGATGGCCTTTTGGAAGATTTTGCCAATCAGATTGTTGATAATGGAAGGGGGGAGATATTGGCGCTGTTCTATAATAAGGGGATCAGCAGCATTGAGGTGGCAACAGGGAAAATAACAGAACTTAAAGATAGCGCAGGGCATGCGCTGGATCAGGCAACCTTTATGCTGAAAGATAGGGAGCATACGATCTGGGTAGGGGAGCATGGCGAATTGCGGCGGATTGCAGCGGACGGAAAAAATACATTAGTTCGTTTTGATCCTGTCGGGAAGGGAGAAGTGACTGCCATGGCCGAGGTCAACGAAAATATTTGGGTGGCAACAAGTGCTGGGGTCTGGCAGATTAATAAGCAGAGTCTAAAAGCTGAATTATTAAGGTACGGACAGCGGATCTCCTCGATGTATTACGATGCTGAACGGGAGGAAGTGGTCTTGGGTGGAATCGATGAGGTGGTCTTATTGCCTGCACAAAACGGACCAACGGATCTGGATAGGTCCAAAAAGATCGTGCTCACCGCTATGTATGTCAATAATGAACGATTTGGCAGTTATGGCTACGGTTTGCGTTATCGGAACGAGATAAGCTTGGCGCACGATCAGAATAACCTCCGACTCGAGTTTTCCGACCTGGATTATGGGAATCATTTGGGCTATCGTCTGGCCTATGCTTTTAAAGGTAAAAATGAAACCTGGATTCCAATGGAACGGGGTGATAACAAGGTGCTTCTATCCAACTTAAATTCGGGTAGCTACGAGCTTCAGCTGGCGAAAGTAGATATTGCTGGCCATGTTGTTTCGGAAATTTATACCTACGCTATTCAGATCCGTTATCCTTGGTATGCGACCTATTGGGCCAAAAGTCTCTATGTGCTCATTGCTGGTTTCCTGCTCTTCTGGATTGTCAATTTTTTCAGGGTACGCAGCACGTTAAAATGGGAAAGACGTGAACGGCGGAAGGTCCTGGAGCTCACCAAGATGAAAATGGACTTCTTGACCGCTGTATCGCACGAGCTCAAAACGCCGCTAAGTCTGATTTTGGCTCCCGTAAGCCAAATGATGCGACAGACAAAGAACAGTGACAAAAAGAAACAGTTGGATGGTGTACATCGAAATGCCTTAAAAATCAGTCAGCTTATTCAGGAATTGATGACTTTTGATCAGGTCGAACAGCAGCAGATGCCGCTGCAGGGATTGCTTACCTCTCAGATTGATCTGGTTGCTTATTGCAGACAGCTCATAGCTGACTGGCAGCAGGTGCCTGAGTATAGCACCATCCATTTTGACTTTGTCAGTACTATAGAAAGCTTTTTTATACAGACGGATGTAGCCAAGCTAGGATCGATTGTCAACAATTTGATTGTCAATGCCTGTAAGTATAATCGTCCTGAAGGTCGTGTTGACTTGCGACTGGAAGTAATTGGGGAGGCTATAAAGCTTGCCGTTCGGGATACTGGGATTGGTATCGCTCCCGAAGACCTGCCTTATGTATTCAGCAAATTCTACCGCTCTTCCCTGAAAGAAGTGAGTGCAGTACAGGGGACCGGTGTTGGCCTATACCTGGTCAAAAGTTATTGTGAGCAATTGGGCTGGAGTGTTGACATCGCGAGCAACCCAAAGGGCACAAGCGTGACGCTCAGCTGGAGGCAGGACAATATAAACGATAAGGATCCTGCTGAAAGTACCCCGGTAGCAGGCAAAAGAAAATTGCTGATCATTGAAGATAATGCCGAACTTGCTGATTTTTTACAAAATTCCATGCAGGTACATTATGATTGCCGCATTGCTGGCGACGGCAGTGAAGGCTTACGTTTAATCGACGGGCATATCTTTATGCCGGATATTATCCTGACAGATGCCATGATGCCCACTATGGGGGGAATTGAAATGGTTAAAAGACTGCGGCAAAATATCGTCACAGCAACGATACCGGTCATGTTGCTGACTGCACAGAACGATGAGCTCATCAGACGCGAGTGGGTTGCTGCCGGAATAGATGCTTACATGGCCAAACCGTTCGATCTGGACTTGCTGCAGATACAGCTATTGCAGCTCTTGGATAGGAAAGATAAGCTTGTCGTGCAGTTGCGTATCGATGAAATCAGTAAACCAGCCGAACCCGCCGCTTTACATTCGCCGGATGAAAAGTTCCTGGCAAACGTGACACAGCTGATTGAAGAAAATATGGACGATTCGGAATTCTCGGTACAGCGGCTCAGTGAGCTCACTGAGGTAGCTGCGAGACAGCTCTATCGTAAAATTAAACAGCTAACAGGATATACACCCGTAGAGTATATACGCAGCATTCGTATCAAGAAAGCCGCGCTCTTACTGCAGCAACAGAAGTTTACTGTTGCCGAAGTGATGTACATGGTCGGATTCTCCAATGCCTCTTATTTCTCTAAATGTTTTCAGTCGGAATTTGGCATGTCACCAAAAGTGTATATGGATTCTTTTGTTTAAGTGTTTGATTTTTAGTAGTGTTTGCTGTGCTGGAGAAATAGCGATGTCCAATTTGTGTTGTTCTTTGTCCGATATGTGGCCTTAAAAAATAATACCGTTTGATAGGTTTGTAAGAGTAATAACCAAAAATTATAAATCGATACAATCCATGCGTGTAATTATTTTATGCTGCTTTGCTCTTTTGGGCTACGCTAAGTCCTATGCACAATTTAAGGCCAGTAAAAATGTCCCCACAGTTTTTGTAGATCGTGAAGGTGTCATGCGCTGGTCTGACTCCAAAGCGGAGGCATCATTTTATGGCGTCAACTATACAGTTCCTTTTGCCCATGCCTTTCGGGCGCTACAGGCTAAGGGGATAGATCGTAAGCAGGCCATTGATCGCGACGTCTACCACTTTGCTCGTTTGGGATATAATGCTTACCGTATCCATATTTGGGATGTGGAGATCTCCGATAAAAATGGTAACCTGATCAGCAATGAACACCTGGATCTGTTGGACTATCTTTTCTTTAAACTCCAGGAGAGAGGCATCCGGATCCTGATTACCGGAATGACCAACTTTGGAAATGGCTATCCCGAAAGAAATATAAATACGGATGCATTTACTTACCACTACGATAAGTGTAAGGTTCATGCCAATCCACAAGCGATAGCTGCACAGGAAAAATACATCAGTCAATTGCTTAGTCATGTCAACCCGTATACTGGGTATACTTATCAGACGGACCCTTACATCATTGGATTTGAGATCAATAATGAGCCTTGTCATACCGGAGCCATTCAGACGACTTCGGATTATATTGCCCGGATGGTTAAGACCATGAAGAAAAATGGTAACAAAAAACCTATTTTCTACAATGTAAGCCATAATATGGATCATGTAAAGGCTTATTTTGATGCTGATATCCAGGGGACCACTTATCAATGGTATCCTGTGGGGCTGGTTGCGGGACGTGAACGTCAGGGAAACTTTCTGCCTTACATCGATCAATACGATATTCCTTTTTCAAACTTGAAGGGCTTTGCCAATAAAGCAAAGGCAGTCTATGAATATGATCCTGCGGATAATCTCTACAGCTACATGCATCCCGCCATGAGTCGCACATTCCGTTCGGCAGGATTTCAGTGGATTACTCAGTTTGCCTACGATCCAATGGATATGGCAGCTTACAATACCGAATATCAGACGCATTATCTCAATTTGGCCTATACGCCGGCAAAAGCACTGAGTACCATGATCGCTGCAGAGGTGGCTTATGCCATACCGAGAAATAAAAAATTTGAGCGCTATCCACAGGATACCTTATTTGGCGATTTTAGGGTTAGTTAT
Organism: Sphingobacterium sp.; assembly: GCA_031286695.1. Taxonomy (GTDB): domain Bacteria; phylum Bacteroidota; class Bacteroidia; order Sphingobacteriales; family Sphingobacteriaceae; genus Sphingobacterium. The sequence goes on from JAITTY010000006.1 coordinate 555,832, forward strand.
GAAGAGGATCTCTCCTTGATGAATGCACCAGATAAATATTTTTATACGAATAATACAGCAGTAAAACCTATAAAACCAGAAAAATTGCAGCATATCGCTGGTCATGGGTCATCGCCGGTGGTGGATTACCGGGGATCAGGTGCTTATTTTTTGGATCTTCTGGAAGATGGTCTATGGCGTCTGGAAGTGATGCCGGATGCAGAAAAAATCGCTGATCCTTTTGCTAAGCCATCCCTCAATCGTGAGGTGGTGCATATCCTGTACCGGTCGCAGACAATCGATGTTCGGATACCTGATCTAGGCGACATGTTCACTGTGCAGCAGCTTTCGCAACAAAATGGTGGCGGAGCGGGTATTTCGGTAGCCAAAACAAGTTTCAGTGTTGAACCAGGTGTATATCTCCTCAAACGAAAGGATCTCCAGCTAAAAAATAACTGGACAGTTTCCTCATCCTGGAAAAATGGCTATTTGGGTGAATATTATGCGCCAAAGACCCAACCACTGAAGCAAGCTTTATTGATACACCAGCAGCCCGAAGCGCTGGAAAAAGGTCGCGCTGCCAAACTGCAGTTCCGTTATATTTTTGAAAAACAACCCGATTCGATTATTTTACAAACGGATCAAGTGTCGTTTTGGAAAGATCATAATCCCTACATTAAGCTGATCCCCAAAGATAGCAGCACCTATGAAGCGGTGATTCCGGCAGCGCTGTTAGGAGGCAATGAGTTGAAATATACCGCGACAGTGTTTGTCGGTGGGAAGCAATTCACTTACCCTGACAACCAGGCCGGTGCCCCGCTTGACTGGGATTATCGGGTCAATAGTTATTGGACGGTCGGACTGTATGAGCAGCATGCTCCTGTTACTTTGTTCGAATCCTTATCTAAAGTAGCTTCTTTGGAAACTTTCGCAATTCCCGAAACCGCTTATATGACTGCAGAACGGCAGCAACAGGATTTAGGAAAACTCCCTTTTTGGACGTATACCTTTCATGCCAAGGATCCAGGCGTGAAGTATTTTTGGCTAAAGGATATCAGAACAGCGGTTCTTGAACGGCCTGCCGGGCTCAATGCCGCTAAAAAGCTTTGCATACTCTTAAAACATCAGGGGGGAAATCCGGTGCTGAAAGCTGGCTTTGTGACAAAAAAGGGGTATACCTACGTAAAAAAGATGCATGCTGAATCAGATGTCGAAACATTGGTCCGTATTGATTTAGCGGATCTGCAGCTTGTGCCGACAGCTTTGCTTCCTGCTCCTTACCCTGTTTTTCTTGAACGCTTTTTTAATCCGGTGGTTCCAATTCAATTTGACAAAAGGGATATCGAAAAGCTCATTATCTCGGGGGAAAATATAGATGGCGCAACTTTATCCATCGCAGCGATATGGCTAGAATAACTGTATAGTGCGCTTTTATGCAACTAATCATTCCGTTTAGAATGCTAATGTACTGTTCGGGGCGTCATTTTTAGGATCGTTGCGAAGGCTGAACGAATTGACAAGTGAGTTTTCGGGACTGATCAATAAGGTTGACAGGAGCGTAAAGAATAAAATAAAGGGAAAGAAAACAATTATAAACACATAAATCTAAAAAAATGAAGGGTTTTGCATTTAAAACAAGTTTATTGGGCTTGTCATTGCTATCCTGTCTTGGGGAAACGCAGCTATACGCAGCAACGAAAGGAGAGAGCAAGTGGATCAGGCCGATGCAACAACAGGATGTCCGTGGGGTCGTCCGCAATGAACAGGGGCAGGCGATGGCCGGTGTGACGGTGTTGGTGGCCGGAACAGCGGTGGGGACTTCCACCGCTAGTGATGGTTCGTACCGTATTTCATTGCCCAAAGGCAAATCCCAGCTCTCCTTCTCGATTGTTGGTTATAGCAGCCAAACCTTGACGGCACAGGGAACATCCTTGGATGTCAATATGGTGCCGGCGGGGAATGTATTGGAGGAGCTGGTGATCGTAGGATACGGAAGTACAACCAAAAAGGATCTCACGGGTGCCGTCAATACGGTGGGAAGTAAAGATTTTAATAGTGGACTGGTCGGGTCTCCTGAACAGCTGATCAATGGGAAAACGGCCGGCGTGCAGGTGATGTCTAACAGTGGTTCCCCTTCTTCCGGGAGTACCATACGTATTCGTGGGGGAGCCTCCTTAAGTGCCAGCAACGATCCGCTGATTGTATTGGATGGGGTACCCTTGGAGACTGGCGGCATTAGCGGCAATAGCGGCAACTTTCTCAGTCTGATCAATCCCAATGATATTGAAAGCATGACGATGCTCAAAGATGCATCGTCGACAGCCATATACGGATCGCGTGCATCCAATGGTGTATTGCTGATTACAACAAAGAAAGGGAAGGGGGATGATTTACGGTTATCCTTTTCATCCATTGTGTCTATGCAGCAGGCTATGGGCGTGGCTGATATGATGTCGCGCGATGAATTTGCGAATCTGATCAATAGCAAAGGAACTGCCGCGCAAAAAGCACTGTTGGGAAATGCCTCAACAGACTGGTTGCATGAAGTTTTTCAGGATGCCATGGGGACGGATAACAACTTAAGTCTACAAGGAAAGATCGGTAAGAGCTTGCCTTTTCGTGCTTCCGTTGGCTACTATAATCAGCAGGGAACTTTGCGGACCGACAAAACGGAGCGCATGACGGGGGCATTGGTGCTGAATCCTACATTTTTTAATAAACATCTGACCGTGAACTTGAATGTTAAAGGTGCCCGCAACAACAACAGTTTTGCCAATACTGATGCGATATGGTCTGCTGTAGCTTTTAATCCGACGCAGCCAGTTTATTCTGGGGTAGATGCGTATGGGGGCTATTACGAGAGTCTGGACAATGCTGGTCTCCCGGCAACTGGCGCAAATCTCAATCCGCTGGGGCTGCTCCGTCAGGAAAAGCACCGTAGTACAGTCAATAGGGCTGTAGGTAACCTTGATCTTGATTATAAGTTCCATCTGCTGCCTGAATTAAAAGCGCACGTAACACTCGGCTATGACTATGCCAAAGGGAATGGATCTAATCTTATCCCGGCAAGTGCAGCCAATAATTTTACGATCGGAGGCGCTTTTGACCGTTATGAGCAGACGCTAAAAAATAAATTGTTTACAGGTTATCTAAATTATAACAAGTTCTTCTCAGAAATTAAAAGTACAATTGACGTGACTGCAGGGCACGATTATCAATATTGGAGTGCAGGACGCCCACCGATAGTGTATTATAATGAAGCTGGCGATGTACGTTCTACGGCGATTGCATCTGATGAACGCCATACGCTCATCTCTTGGTACGGCCGGATCAACTACAATTACGACAGCCGTTATTTATTGACAGCGACGGTCCGGAAAGATGGTACATCGCGATTCAGTCCCGAAAATCGCTGGGGAACGTTTCCTTCCGTCGCTCTGGCCTGGCGCCTTTCGCAGGAGTCTTTCATGAAAGGGATCGCTTTTCTGGATGATCTAAAGCTCCGCGCAAGTTACGGTATAACAGGGCAGCAGGAGGGCATAGGCAACTATGAATATTTGCCAGTCTACAATCTGGGAACAGCTTATGCGCAATACCGTTTTGGGGACCAGTATCATTTGGTGTACCGCCCATCGGTCTATAATCGGGATTTGCGCTGGGAAACAACCAAGGCATTTAATTACGGTTTGGACTTCGGACTGTGGAAAAATAGGGTATCAGGTGCAATTGAATATTACACAAGAAAAACACATGATCTATTGGCCAATGTCCCTGTGGCAGCAGGAACAAACTTTGACCAGAATGCAACTATTAACGTCGGAAATGTTGAAAGCAGTGGTTTCGAATTTCAATTGAATACTGTCCCTATCCAAAAAGATAACCTGCGTTGGGAAGTTAATATAAACGCCACCAATCAGCATACGAAAGTGACCAATATTGCATTGGTGCAGGATGCGAATGCTGTGGGAACTTATGTAGGACCGAATGTCAGTGGCCGCGGTATCCAGATCCTGACAACTGGCTATCAGCCTTACATGTTTTATGTATACAAACAGTTATACAACGAAGCTGGCAAACCTTTAGAAGGCGTATATGCGGATCTAAATGGTGATGGAGCAATCAATGAAAAAGACTTATACCGTTATCAGTCGCCGGCGGCCAAATGGCTGTTTGGATTCAATACACAGCTGACCTATAAAAAATGGACAGCGGCGACGACATTACGTGCAAATTTGGGGAATTATGTCTTCAATAATACAAAAATGAACCTCAGTGCTTGGGAGACAGTTCAATATGTGGACCCATCGATCAATAACTTACATCGGGATTACTTTAATACCGGATTTCAGACCAGACAGTATTACTCGGATTACTATGTCGAAAATGCTTCCTTCCTTCGAATGGAAAACCTGTCGCTGAACTATAATTTTGGTAAGGTAGGTAAGATCTCCAATTTACGTGTGGGTGCAGTCGTTCAGAATGTTTTTATTGTGAGCAAATATAGCGGTATGGACCCTGAAGTTCCGAGTGGATTCGACAGTTCGTTCTACCCACGATCAAGGACTTTCTCCTTGAGCCTCAACCTAGATTTTTAATGGTTACCTCAAAAAAGAAAACTTATATAGTGATGAAAAATATAAAAAGATATTGTTTTGGATTGTTGACTCTACTCGTGTTGCTGCAATCCTGTACCAAGGACTTAAACCAATATCCTACCGTGGAAACTACTTCGGAGTCGGTCTATACCTCGGTAGATGGTTACCGTTCGGTGCTTGCCAAACTGTATGCCTCATTTGCCGTTGCTGGCAATGGACGTGGTGATGCTGATCCGGATATGGCGGGCAGCACGGCTTCTTGGGGTTACCTTCGCGTGTACTTTAACCTGCAGGAAGTACCTACAGATGAGGTGATCTATACTTGGGCTGGAGGTGATAACATGACTGATATTCAGTATATGACTTGGGGAGCTTCCGATACATGGGTCAATGCAATGTATTACCGGATCTATTATACCGTAGCTATCTGTAACGAATTTCTGCGGAATGCCACAGCAGAAAAGCTGGCGACCTTTAGCTCGGCCGAACAGGGGGAGATACTGGCATTTGCAGCCGAAGCGCGTTTTCTGCGAGCACTGGCTTATAGCCACGCCATGGACTTGTATGGAAATGTTCCTTTTGTAACGGAAAAGGATCCTGTAGCCGCGTTTTTTCCGCCACGGATGACGCGGAGTGATCTCTTTGCATTTATTGAAAAAGAACTGACGGAGGTCGCGTCGACCTTGCCTGATCCACGCCAAAATGAATATGGCCGGGTGAGCCGTGCGGCTGCTTGGTCGTTATTGGCCAAGAATTATCTGAACGCTCAGGTGTATACGGGTACAGCGCGTAATGCGGACTGTCTGAACTATGCTAAAAAAGTGATTGATGCTGGATATTCCTTAAATACAAATTATAAGCAGGTATTTAATGCTGACAATGATAAACGGACCAATGAAATTATCTTTCCGATAGAAGCAGATGTTGCGCATACGACTACCTGGGGAGCGACAACTTATCTCGTCAACGGCCCTATTGTCGGGAGCATGAAATCGTCGGATTACGGCGTACTTTCTGGATGGAATAGCTTTCGTACACTTCGTGAATTTGTAGCCTTGTTTCAAGCAGAAGACAAAAGAGGTGATTTTTGGAAAAACGGACAGTCTTTAGATGTGGAAGATCCCTCTTCTTCAAGCCAGGGCTATGGGTTGGTTAAATTTACAAACTTGAAAGATGATGGCACCTATACAACAGACGAAGGTCTGGTAAGCACGGATTTTCCAATGATCCGCCTGGCCGATGTCTATCTGATGTATGCCGAGGCTATGCTGCGTGGTGGCGGTGGGAGTGTACAGGAAGCAATCACGTTGGTCAACAGTATCCGTCAGCGGGCCTACGGAAGTTCAGCAGGGGCTATCGACCAAGCACAGCTAACGCTCGATTTTATTCTTGCAGAACGCGGCCGCGAACTGTTTTGGGAGTGCACACGCCGTACAGACTTGATTCGATTTGGGAAATTTACCGGAAACGCTTACCTCTGGCAATGGAAGGGCGGTGAAATGAACGGCCGCGCTGTGGATGCTAAATTCAATTTGTATCCAATTCCAGCGACTGATATGAGCGCGAATCCGAATTTGATTCAAAACCCCGGTTACTAGTCTCGGATGATTTTATTAAATAAAGACAATGATTACATATGAAACAATTGACACTCTATATCTTGGTGCTGCTTTTAATTGCCTGTAAAAAGGAAGGTGGAGCACCGGCTGTCAGCGGGATAAAACCCGCTGTGCTGCACAGCAGTACAACGGAACTGGTCTTAAAATCTACAGAACGTAAAGCGGTGGCACTGCAGCTTGTTTGGGATGAGGCGATTCTGGCAAGCGATGAGCCAATGGCACAGTCGGTCTTAAAAAATAAGATAGAAATAGCAGCAGACCCTTCTTTTTCTGTCATCGCCAAAAGTATTGAGCAGGTGGCAAGCTCGATCAGCTATACGCATGAACAACTGAATAGCCTCGTCACGGGGATGGGATTTGTTCCTGATGAAAAAAAGGTGTTTTATGTCCGAATTGCTTCGCGATTGGGAGCCAATACAGACTGGCTCTACAGCAACGTGATTGCCCTGACTGTGACGGCTTACCAGCTTGTTGAGGATGCGGCCTATCTTTACCTTTCGAATAAAGAAATTACCCAATTCCCATGGAAACTGTGTTCGAGAAAAGAAGATGGTTTTTACGATGGTTTTGTACGCCTCGATCAGTGGTATAATTTCTATTTAACCAGTGAGGAGAGTACCAGTGCGTCGCTTATCTATGGTTCCTATCCCTTGGATGGCAGTCAATATATTCTGTATAGCGGTGCAGATCGCTGGAATTGCTGGACGAGTAAAGGGGGATATCTGTACCTGACAGCCGACGTTAATAAGTTGGCTTGGAAGGAGACTTCCGTGGAGTCGATGACGGTGACGGGCGATTTCAACGGCTGGAGTGCAACGGCAACACCAATGGTATATGACCAGACGGCAAAGGTTTGGAAAGCAACCATTACGACAGCGGCAGCCGAGCAATGGGGGATTAAAGTACTGATCAATGGCAGTTGGACTTGGTTTTTTGGAGCTGCGGAGGGTAGTGGAAACTGTAATTTATATACGGCAGATGGAAGTGGTTTTGCTTATGATAAGGTCGGTACGCATACATTGATCCTTGATCTAAGCGATCCAAAACAATTCAAATATCACGTGGAATAGGAAAGATAGGGACGATTCCTAAAATGAAATAATCGGATGAAAAAAATAAAAATAGGGAAAATATTAGGCTTGTTAAGCCTGTGTTTGATGCTGTCCAGCTGCAGCAATAAAGATAACCTTGAAGTAGCTACACCTACGCCGCATTTGGCAAAAGGTGCAGATGTGAGTTGGATTACCGAAATGGAAGCCTCCGGTGTGCAATTTTTTAATGCAGGGGGTAATGCGGTGGACGGACTGAAATTATTGCGTGGATTGGGGATGGATGCGGTACGTTTGCGTGTTTGGGTAGACCCCGAACGAGGATGGTGCAACAAGAATGACGTACTGGTCAAAGCACGTCGGGCGCATCACTTGGGTATGCGCATCATGGTAGATTTTCATTATAGTGATACTTGGGCCGATCCAGGGCAGCAGACAAAGCCTGCTGCTTGGAAAGGATTGGCATTTGATGGCTTAAAGAAGGCGGTAAGTGACCATACAACAGACGTCCTGCAATTGCTAAAAGATAACGGCATCTCACCGGAATGGGTACAGGTAGGCAATGAAACGGGCAACGGAATGCTTTGGGAAGATGGAAAAGCCTCGGTTAGCATGGCTAATTATGCAGCGTTGAATAATGCCGGCTATGATGCGGTGAAAGCGATTTTTCCGGCAGCAAAAGTGATTATACATCTCCACAATGGATTTGACAATAATTTGTTCCGCTGGATGTTTGATGGTCTGAAAAATAATGGCGGAAAATGGGATGTGATTGGCATGTCGCTTTATCCGACCTCAGAAAACTGGCAAGAACGGAATGCAGCATGTGTCAGCAACATCAAAGATATGATCGCCCGGTACAATTCAGAAGTCATGATCTGCGAAGTGGGGATGAGCTGGGATGAAGCGGATATTGCCGAAATATGGCTCAAGGATCTTTTTAGCTTGGTCAATGCCGTGCCTGATCAGAAGGTGCTGGGTATATTCTATTGGGAGCCTTTGGCTTATGGAGGCTGGAATGGTTATACCTTAGGAGCATTTGATAATAATGGACGCCCGACAAAAGTATTAAATGCTTTTAAATAAAGTATATATGTTGTTGCTGAATGAGGCTAAAATTGAACTGTAGACTATAAATACACGAATTGATGATGAGATTACTAGGTACGTTTTGCTTTCTGTTTTTTTTATTTCTATTTGTTCCGGTCAATTTAAATGGACAGTCCGGACGCCAATCCTTCCTGCTGGAGAAAAACTGGCGCTTTTTTCAGGGTGAAGTTGCACAGGGGGAATCGATGACATTGGACGATAAGACTTGGGAAAAGGTTAGTATACCGCATGATTGGGCTATTTTTGGACCTTTTGACCGAACTCATGATCTGCAGGATGTCGCCGTGACACAAAATGGAGAGAAAAAATCGACCGTAAAAACGGGCCGGACTGGTGGTTTGCCTTATGTAGGTGTGGGCTGGTATCGGACCAGCTTTGATGTGCCGCAATTCGAGCCCTCTAACAAACGTGTGGAACTCAAATTTGATGGTGCAATGAGCGAGGCTCGGGTCTATGTGAATGGAAAGGAAGCTTGCTTTTGGCCTTACGGCTATAATGCTTTTCATTGCGATGTGACTGAACTGCTGCATAGAGATGGTAGGAACAACAGGGTTGCTGTCCGCTTGGAAAATAAAGCGCAATCATCGCGTTGGTATCCTGGTGCAGGACTTTATCGGAATGTGCATGTCATTGTTACGGATAAGATCCATGTACCTGTGTGGGGGACCTATATCACGACGCCTTTTGTGTCGGATAGCATAGCTTCCATTAAGCTTGAAACCAGTTTGAAGAATGCTGACGGTAGGTCGGTACGTATGGTAACTGCGATTTTGGATGCAGCGGGGCATGTGGTAGCGCAGAAAGAAAATCAGCAGAAAATAAACTATGGTAAGCCTTTCGTACAAAATTTTGAGGTGATAAAACCTGCCCTGTGGAGTCCGGAGACTCCGAATCTGTATAAAGCGTCTACGCAAGTATTTGTCGACGGCAAGCTGACGGACCGTTTTGAAACCCGTTTTGGCATTCGAGAGGTACGTATTATTGCTGATCGGGGATTTATGTTAAATGGAAAGATCCGGAAGTTTCAGGGGGTATGCAATCATCATGATCTGGGGCCATTGGGGGCGGCAATTAATGTCTCGGCCCTGCGCTATCAATTGCAGCTGCTCAAAGATATGGGCTGTGATGCAATTCGGACTGCCCATAATATGCCGGCTCCAGAATTGGTCGCCCTATGTGACGAATTGGGCTTGATGATGATGATTGAGCCTTTTGACGAATGGGATATTGCTAAATGTAAAAATGGATACCATCGGTTTTTCGCGGACTGGGCCGAACGCGATATGGTCAATATGATTCATCATTTTAGGAATAACCCTTCAGTGGTGATGTGGAGCATTGGAAATGAAGTGCCTACGCAATGTAGTGCCGAAGGATATAAAGTGGCTTCATTTTTACAGAATATCTGCCATCGGGAAGATCCTTCTCGGCCTGTGACCTGCGGCATGGACCAGGTAAGCTGTGTGCTAGAAAACGGTTTTGCGAGTTTATTGGATGTTCCTGGGCTCAATTATCGCACGCACCGTTATGAGGAGGCATATGCCAAATTGCCGCAAAATCTGGTTCTAGGTTCGGAAACAGCATCCACGGTGAGCTCCAGGGGTGTATATAAATTTCCCGTGGTAAAAAAAGGTGATATGCTGTATCCAGATCATCAGTCATCGTCTTATGATATGGAATATTGCTCTTGGTCCAACCTGCCGGATGAGGATTTTGCATTGGCAGAAGATCATCATTGGACGATGGGACAATTTGTCTGGACTGGATTTGATTATCTTGGTGAACCCTCTCCATATGATACGGATGCCTGGCCCAACCATAGTTCCATGTTTGGTATTATTGATCTGGCAAGTATTCCCAAAGATCGTTATTACCTATACCGAAGTTTATGGAATAAAAATGAACATACGCTGCACATTCTCCCACATTGGACATGGCCGGACCGTGTAGGACAGCAGACACCTGTTTTCGTATATACGGACTATCCGAGTGCAGAACTTTTTATAAACGGCAAGAGTCAGGGGATACAGCGTAAAACTAAGAATTCATTGCAGGAGCGTTATCGCCTGATGTGGATGAATACGCTTTACGAACCCGGAGAGGTCAAAGTTGTCGCTTACGATGAATCTGGAAAGCCGGCGGCCGAAAAAATTGTCCGGACGGCAGGTAAACCTTTTCAGATTAAAATGGATGCAATGCATGATTCCATTGCTGCTGATGGACGCACATTGGCTTATATCCGTGTCAAAGCAGTTGATAAAGCGGGGAACCTCTGCCCGCATGCTGATGGATTGGTCCAATTTGAAGTAGGAGGAGCCGGTACATTCAGAGCCCTGGCCAACGGAGACCCGACCAATCTGGAAGCTTTTCAAAAGCCCCAGATGCATTTGTTCAATGGACAGCTTACCTTGATTGTGCAGTCAGATGAAAAATCGGGAAAGATTCGGATACGGGCAAAGAGCAAAGATTTAAAAGAGGACGTATTGACTATTCAGACGGTTTTGGCACCTTAAATGGCCGCCTTTCATTTGTCATTAATTGGATGACCATCTTTGCCTGTTAGGTATTTGTTGGGAGCAAACGCACTAAAAATACAGGTGTTTTCAGTGGTTATCGGGACGGACGGACCCGATCTTCGCCCGGCGAACAAATATTAAATTCTTAAAACGTTTTGGCGCTGTACTTGGTTCTGATAATACCTTAAGCAAGTTAGTGAGTTGATTGTATTTAGCAGAAAGGCTAGACCGTATTCAGTCTAGCCTTTCTTGTGTACTATTTTCTCCTAATCTGTAGTTTGATACCTAAAGCGAGTCCAATGTAATCATCAAATTTAAGATATTTGTTCTGCACGCCGCTAATTAGGTAAAGGTCGCTGGTATGGAGATCATAATAAAACTTTATTCCTTCAAAATAGGAACTGCTGGATTTAATTTTATAGCTGAAGTCCTGACCCGCAAAAATATTAATGCGCAGCCGGGTTGAAAACCGATAGTAACTATTTGGATATTTGTCAGGTTCCTTATACCAAAACTGTTTTCCCAATGTCGTATTGAGATAAGCGCCAGTACGAAGGGGATGATAGGTCAGCTGTTTATTGAGTCTAATCTCCCAAGGTGTATACGATTGACGTAGGGTTAAGGTAAGTTTAGGACGGTCGGTATCGTATTTCGGCACGTATCCAACCAAAAAGTCTGTCGACCACTGTTTGCTCCGGCCATAATCCCAGCCTGCTCCTGTGGATAGTAGTCCAATGGAGCCTGCGTATTGAACCATATAACTTGATGGAACTAGGCTAAAAGCTGTTCGTTTTAGCTCTTTGGTCCTGATGCTTTCTGTGTTGATATTCTTCACTTTTAGCGTGTCTACTTTGATGCTGCCCGGAATTTCTTGCAGGGGATGTTGGAGTTGGGAAGCTTCAACCATATAGCTAGCTGAAAAAAACAGCGAAATAAGCATAAATGGTCGTGTTTTTGATTTAGTAGGAAACAAGTTCATGGGTATAGCGGTCCTTTGTGATTGTAAAAATTAGAAATTGACGTTTACCGATATTTGGAGTACCATAATAGATGATACCATCTTTAAATATATCTTCTTCTTGATAGATGTGATCATGGCCGTTGGTACAGTAAAGGAGCTTCGGGAATTGTTTTATACTATACTGGAAGACGGAGGCTACATTATTATTGAACTGATCAGAAGTAGGTCTGGCATGCATGACCACAACTGTTTGGTTAAAATGTGCAGTATCTTGCAGGCGCTCATGCGCTATAAATGAAAAGTCCGGAACGGGATTGGAGTAGTCAGATTCTAATGCATTGGTATTTAAACATAAAAATTTTGTTTTGCCCGCAATAAAACTATAATTGGGCGTACCAAATACTTGTTCAAAGATCTCTTCACCATTGGCGAGACAATCGTGATTTCCCAAAAGAGCAACATAAGGTTGTTTCAGTTTTTCTAGGATATCACGTTGCCATAAAAATTCTTTGGTAAGACCGAAATCGCTGATGTCGCCGCCGTGTATAATGAAATCGATATCATTTCTTTTGTTGACTATTTTTACAAAATCGTCAAGTTCGTCATGCCATCGTTGTGAATCACTGATGAACGCGTATCGAATTGTATCCCGATTAGCATAGTCATGTTCTATCTTAATCATATTATCTGCATTGATATGTTTTCTTCCATCGATTTTACCAGAATAAGGATGAACATCAAACATGTTGCAGCCATGGATTAGGAGCGAGAAGGTAGTTAGGGCGAGAAATTTATAAAGCTTCTTCATTTGAATTCTTTTATTGACTTTTTGAATCCAAAGGTAAGTTTTAACGATTTGATTTGTGATTTAACCTCTCGTTTTTAAAGTTTATTATTACTCAGAAATGATATTAAAGAGATTTAGAGGGCGATCGGGCTCCTTTTTATGACGATTTTATCGTTTAATAAATAGGGCTGGAAACAGAATTGGACAAATAACAATGGGGGCTATTTTTTATGAATATAAAAATTTGATCATGTAGAGCAGAACGAGCAGATGCTGTTTTGGCATTCCCATAATATCTTTTAGTGTAGAAATGGCACGGTTATTCAATTTGTACAAGCTTTTAATAGATATGTTGGTCAGTACACTGATTTCTTCATAGCTCAGTTCTTCGAAATAGCGGAGAAAGATAACTTCTTTCTGCTTACCGGTCAATTGTTCTAAAGCCTGTATGAGCCTGATGGCATTGCCGCGCTGTTCTTCAGCCGCTATGTAAGTAGATTCGACATCATAGGTGAGCTGAAAATCATCATTTTCACCAAAAGAGGATAACCTGCCATCCCGGAGCTGTGCATTTAGCAGACTATTTTTCAAGGCAACAAGCAGGTAGTGTTTGGGGTTTGAAATGGCTTTGAGCCTGTCGCGGTTTTCCCAAAATCTGATAAATATATCTTGTATGGAGTCTCTGACATAGTCTTCATCTTTTACGCGCCGCATGCCGTATTCATATAGACTGGGTAATAGCGCACGATAGATCTGTTCAAAAGCTTGTTGGTCGCCTTCGATAAATTTGTCCCAGTACAGATCTATGGTATTGTTCATCACAGAATTTACGCCATTAAAAGAAAAAGATTATTTGCTTATCCAAAAATAGTAAAGATTTAATAACATTAATCAAACCCGCATTTTAAAATATAATGTTAATCAGCGAAGGAAGCTTTTTGTGCTAAAAATAAAAAATCTGATCAATTATTTGCGTGCTAAATTATGAATTTGGCAAACATTTGAAACAGCTTTTATTTTTTTTAAAAAAAAATTGAATTGCGTGGGATAAAATTTAATCTCTGTTTGTCCTGTAATTAACAAAGGCATGATAATGGAGAAATATACAACTTATAGCACGCAGGATTTTTTGAACGATATGGATTTTGTCCGATTTGCCAAAAATCCGGATCAAGTGGGGGCTGGTCACTGGATCGTGTGGCGAGCTGCAAACCCAGTAAATGCAGCTGCCTATGACGAGGCCTTGGCTTATCTCCATGCGCTGTTTGGTATCTCGAGAATAAAGCCCGATCTCACATTCACGGACAACCTCTTCCGGGATATTAAAATAGGCATAAGCCACAACAGGAAGAAAAGAAAAAGTAACATGATCCGGATGTGGGCAGCTATTGCCGGAGCGGCTGCAATGGCAGTTTTTGTGACAGCAGCCTGGTATTATCAATCCATGATCGTAATACAGACGGGAAGCGGGATGCTGAAAACAGTGATGCTACCCGATAGCAGTACGGTGCAGCTGAATGCTAATTCTTCTGTGGCCTATCGCCGTGCCTGGAACTGGTTATCTAAAAGGGAAGTATATACTACTGGAGAGGCACTTTTAACTGTCAGGCACCTAAACAGAGATTCATCCGATATCCGACAAGGTGAAAGGTTTATAGCCTACACAGGTAACCTTGCAGTGGAGGTACTCGGGACCAAGTTTAATCTAAAAAATAGAGACAATAATGTTACGGTGTCGCTTTTGGAAGGCCGTATAGCACTGCGCCACCTCAAACATATGGGAGAAACAAAGACGCTGATGCCGGGTGATGTTGTGATAGATGGAGCTCAGGGTTTCCGCAGACTGAGTACCGATGAAAGGATCCTGAAACAGAAGGTGGCATGGACCGAAAAGGCCCTTGTTGGTGAAAATCTGTCGGTAGCTGATCTGATCAACGAATTTCGTTATGTCTATGGAAAAGAAATCGTCGTAAGCGACACTTCGCTTTTAAATCGGAAAATTGATGGCCGCATCTCATTAAATTCTCAGGAAAGCATTATTTATTCAATCGCCAATATTTTACAGGCTAATATCCGGATGGAAAAAGATACCATCTACCTAGACCCCAAATAAGAAAAACAGCAACAAACTAATACAATATACATCTAACCTAACGAAAAATGAAAATTACTGAAAACAGGTGGCAACCGATCAGGAGCTTGTTGATGGTTCCGTTTACTTCGCTGCTTTTTACTGTCGGCCAGCAGGCCTATGGGCAGCAAAAACAACCGCTTACGCAGGCAATCAAACAGATCGAACAACGCTTCAATGCCAATTTGAGTTATGAGCATAATCTGTTAAATGGAAAATTTGTAGATCCTGAATTGCTGAAAGGAAACCGCTTGGAAGAGGTGCTGAAAAAAGTGCTCTATCCTAATCAGCTGGTATTTCTTTATGTGGATGAAAGATCCTATTCGATTGTACGCCGTCAGGAAACAAATAGCCAAAACCCACAGCGCTTTTCAGAGACGGCACAAAAGGGAAATGACGCAATCGAACGTATTTCGGGCATGGTGCGGTCGGGGAGCGGAAAGCCTATCCCGTTTGCAAGTATCTGGGTAAAAGATACACGCAAGGGGGGGAAAGTTGATGAGAATGGCCGCTTTATGCTATATGATTTAAAACCCTCGGATGAACTTGTATTTACAGCGGTAGGTTATAAAAGTACCACTATCGCTGCTGGAAACCGGGAGTCCATGACGGTGGTCATGGAGGCAGAGGAAAATATGCTTGAAGAGGTTGTTATCTCAACGGGATACCAGAAAATTTCAAAAGAAAGAGCTACAGGAGCGGCAACGGTCATTACATCAAAAGAATTGGAAAAAAGTGCGTCGCCCAATTTGATCAATCGAATGGAAGGACTAGCTCCCGGCCTACAGGTTTCCATTGGTTCAGGCGATCGCAGCTTTACCTACAACAACAATCAAATGGGGATTTATTCCAGTACGCGGACAATCGGTCAAAACGATTATAATCTTACTGTCCGTGGAGTCGGATCCATTGATTCGGATACTGAAAAATCGCCTTTAATTGTTATTGATGGCGCTATTTCGAATATTGACCTGGCCATGCTCAACCCCAATGATGTCGATAATATTACTATTTTGAAAGATGCCGCTGCTGCTTCAATCTATGGTGTTCGTGCGGCCAATGGTGTCATCGTAGTAACAACCAAAAAGGGCTCAAAGACCGGTGTCCCACGAATTAATTTTTCATTTAATACCGCGTTCTCCGGAAAGCCTGATCTAAACTACCTCCGTACAATGAATAGTGCGCAGATGATTGATTATCAAGAGGAACTCGTCGCTAAAAATATACTGAATTCAAATAATATCGCCTCCAATTTATATGCGTATGCTTCAAGTTACTATCCGGGTGATGTAGCTGCGGCTGCAATCCGTTTGAAGATGGGGCAAATAAGCCAGGCGGATTACGACGCGATTGTGAAACCTATGGCACAAATTGACAACAGAGCCCAGATTCAGCAATACTTGCTTCGACCGATGAACAATCAGCAGTATAACCTTTCCATCAGCAATGGTACTGAAAACAACAATTATTTTTATTCGGCTTCCTATGCCAATGAAAATCCATTTACGAAAGGTGAGAATGGAAAACGCTTTACATTTAACTTAAATAATAACTGGAAAATATTCAAAATTGCGACACTTTCAACAAGCGTCCGTGGAACATTTTTTAGAAATAGCAAGAATGGAATTGATCTTGCACAATTATATGATTCAAATAGTGCTACATTATTGCCTTATCAGCTGCTGGCCGATGAGCAAGGAAATGGCCTATATTATGATCGGGTAAACCCCGGATTCACCCAGACTTTAGGTCCTGTATATAAGGATTGGCGTTACAACTATCTGCAAGAAATGCAGCTTGCTGATAACCTGCAAAAAGATAATAATTATTCAGCTGTAATCAATTTGGAGGTACCGTTATACAAAGGATTAAAAGGATCGGTAAGCTATGCCAACGAACGTTCATTCGGTGAGAATAGAGTGTACAGTGATGAAAATTCGTACAAAAATCGATTGTTATTAAATCAATTTACACCTATAGGTGCGAGTGCCAATACGATCGGCATAAACAAAGGTGGAATTTATAATATTATCAACAGCAGCATCAATAATTATACCGTGCGTGGTCAGCTGAACTATGATGCAACTTTTGCTCAAAAACATGAGATTACAGCCATCGCCGGTTCAGAAATAAGACAGACTCAGTCGGGGCAAGGGGCCAAAACATTGTATGGCTACAACCCACAGACGGGTTTTAATACCGATGTGGCCTATACGCAAAATGGTTATAATACCATTATGGGGTATC
This sequence comes from Sphingobacterium sp., assembly GCA_031286695.1. Lineage (GTDB taxonomy): Bacteria > Bacteroidota > Bacteroidia > Sphingobacteriales > Sphingobacteriaceae > Sphingobacterium. The sequence continues at coordinate 572,826 of JAITTY010000006.1, forward strand.
TCGCGGGACTAAGTGGTGGGCCAACCCAGGCGGATAGAACAAGACGTTTCCTTTCTTATTTTTCGAATGCTGCCTATACTTTAAATGGTAAATATACGGTTTCGGGGAGTGTACGCTATGACGATTACAATAACTTTGGATTAGACCGCAGTTTCCGTGCGACCCCCCTGTGGTCTTCGGGTTTGAAATGGAATATAGCCAAAGAAAGCTTTATGCAGCAGTTCAGCTGGTTAAACCAGCTTGGGCTGCGTGCTACTTACGGGGTGAATGGCAATATCACACAGGATGTCAGGCCATTTACCTACATTTCTTTTGATAATGCCTCATTTAATCCGACAGGCCAACCTTCGGCAAGTATAATCGCAATTGCGAATCCGCAATTGCGTTGGGAAAAAACCTATGTAACCAATTTAGGTCTTGACTTTGGCCTCTTGGACAATCGCCTTATCGGTACCCTCGATTACTACCGCAAGAATGGAAAAGATTTGCTATATAGCTTCCCAATTGCAGCCCCATATGTAGGTACGATTGGTTCTGGTTCGCTAAAAAGAAATACGGCTTCCATGGCAGGAAGAGGTTTTGATCTAGGATTGACGGGCACGTTCATAAGAAATACAGACTGGAATCTGGATGCAACGCTGAATTTCTCTTATAATAACAATAAAATTACTGACAATAGGTTCGATCCAAAAGATATTTCGGCCTTTACGTATTCGTATAGTCCAATTGGCATTAGCTATCTGGAGGGGTATCCAAGTGATAAAATATTTGTTTTTCGTCATGCAGGCTTAGATGAAAAAGGTCTCACGCAGATTTATAATAAAAATAATGAGATTGTACCGGTGACCAAAACCTTAAATGGAGTGGAAGATCTGGAATATGCCGGACGCAGGACCGCCCCATATTTTGGCTCATTCCGGACTAACTTACGCTACAAACAATGGTCGGTTTATGCGCTCATATCTTATCAGTTTGGCAATGTTTTTATGAAACCTAGTATTGAATCCTACATGGCTCCAAGCCGTGGACTGACGATACCTAAATTTGATCTGAGTGCGGATATAGCGAATAGATGGCGACAGTCAGGTGACGAGGCGTTTACAAATGTCCCGGCATTAACAGCTGATATCTATAGCTCGTACAGTTTGCAAAGGTATCAGTATTCAGATATCAATGTATTGAAGGGAGACTATATTCGTCTTAGAGAAATCTCGCTGAGTTATGGATTGCCCAAAAGTATTCTAAATAGACTGAAAGTGGAAAGTGTGCAGCTGGCGGGGTCTGTACGCAATCTAGGACTGATCTGGACAGCAAACAAAGAAGGATATGATCCCGACTTTGCCAATTTGGTCGGAAACACGACAAATCTGCGTCCAGTACCTTCTTATAACTTTTCCATTAATGTAAGCTTTTAAAACTGATTGACATGAAAAATCTACTAATTGAAAAACATATATCTCAATCTGTTGTACAACGATTGGGATGCAACTTCTCTTCTACAGTTGTGCTGGCAATCTTGTCTCTGGTGGCCTTTTCGAGCTGTGAAAAGTATGTCGATATCAAGACACAGGGACAATTGACTCCGGGAACGATAGAGAACTATCGCTATCTGCTCAATAATACCAGTGCACTTGAGGCTGCACCGGCCATTTCGGATATAGCATCAGATGACCTGGAAATTGTTGATGGCACGGCACAACAGACTGGACTGGCCGCAAGTGATTATTATGGATATTATAACCGCGCTTATCAATGGTCAGATATTATCTATCCTATTGAAAACCTTTACCATAAAGATGATGCATGGAATGCTTTGTATAATACAATTGCTTATGCTAATACGATTATTAATGAGGTGCCTACTGTAACAGATGGAACTGATCAGGAAAAGGCAGAATTGATTGCTGAAGCAAAGGTTCATCGCGCCTCTGCTTATCTGATGTTGGTCAATACCTATGCGAAACCCTACCTGCAGGCAACAGCAAATACTGATCTTGGTGTACCGCTTGTGCTGGTTCCGACAACAGAGCAACCTCTAGTAAGAGTTCCTGTATTAAGGGTTTATGAAACGATCTTGAATGATATTCAAGAAGCAATTCCATTATTGCCAAATAGCCAGCAATACACCACCTTGCCCTCAAAAGCCGCGGCTTATGGCATGCTTGCGCGTACGTATTTCTATATGAACAAGTATAATGAAGCCGCTGCTGCTGCCGATCAGGCGTTGGCAATCAACAATAAGCTGATTGATCTGACTGCAATGGATCAGCTGACTGCATCCAATTATCCGAAAAGGGTATTCAATAATGAAATCCTGCTTTCTAAAGTTCCGGTTAACGGCATTTCTGCTTATACGCCGACGGCTTTCCGTCTGAGCAATGATCTGATCAAACTATTTGGCGAAAATGATCAACGTTACAATTTATTTACTGTAAGCGGTGATATTATTTCTACCTGGGAGGTTTATGAAGGACGTTATTACTACTTAGATTATGTGATGAATGAAGGTCGTAATGTAGGTCCTAGCGTTCCGGAAATGTTACTGATTAAAGCCGAAGCGGAAGCGCGCAGCAATAAGCCTGCAGCAGCGATGGCTCTGGTCAACCAGCTTCGGGCAAAAAGAGTGCTAGCAAAAGGAAATGTAGCGCTCACGGCTACTGATGCCAATGATGCATTGGTGAAAGTTGTGCAAGAACGCCGGCGTGAGTTTATGTTCCGCATGTTGAGGTGGTGGGATATGCGTCGCTTGAAAGATGATCCTTTATTTCAAACATCCTATACACGTACATTTGCTGGAAAGACGGTTACATTGACGCCCAATAGCAACCGCTATGTCTTTCCAATAGCTCAATATGAGATTAATCTGAGTCCGGAAATTGTTCAAAATCCATAAAAAATAAACAAACTATTTATATGAACACTAAAAAATCATTGGGAGCAATGTTGGGTACGGCTTTTTTGGGAGTTGCTACCTCTGTTCAGGCACAAACGCCTAATTTTAAAGTTATACCAGAGTTTCCAAAAGAGCGTGACACCATACAGTTCATCTATGATGCACGTAAGACAGCTTTGAAAGATGCGCAATCCATCAATGGTACACTTACCGGGTACCAGGATTTTCGGTGGGTACAGGATGTCTTGAAGTTCACAAAAACAGATTCTCTCTGGACAGCACGCTACATTGTGCCAGAGAAAATGTCTTTGGTCAATTTTGTCTTCCAGGCGGATACATTACAAGATCTAGGGGGAGACCAAACCTATTCGTATCTGATTTCAGGGAAGGAAGGTAAACAGGTTTCCGGTGGTATGATTGGCTGGGGTATGCTGCGCACACCCGAAATTGTGCCTGGAACCCCCTATGTAGTGGATAAATCAGCCTATAAGACTGATGAAATCTTGGTCATGTGGGCAAAATATGAGTTGCAGGGACATCCTGAAAACAGATTTAAGGTTCTTTATCCTGCTGCTAACGCGCTAAAACATATGAATACCGCCGAATCTCTGGCAAAGCTTCAAAATGAATTAAATGCTCTTCAAACCATTCCAAATTTAAAAGAGGAGGATATGATGGAAGTGTTTCGGGTCTATAAAGATGTGCTGAAAGACACTGCAAAAGCTGATGAACTGGAGCAAAAAATTCGTACACAGTACCCGCAGGGGCAATATGTAAAGGATCAGCAAAGACTGGCTGATTTTAACCTCATTCAGAAAGCAAAAACGGATGATGAACGATTGAAAGCTGCGACTGATTTTATCGATAAATATCCCTATAAAGAGTCTGAGGTAGCGTTCAACGAGAAACATCGGATTAGTTATGTCACTACCTATTGGATTATTTCCGTGTATACCAGCATGAAAAAAGATTTGCCCAACTACACGAAATACATTTCGAAGATAGCGCCATATGAGGCACTTTCTAACGTCATATATCGTTCGTTGGACGTTCCCTATCTTTCACAAAAAAGCATGGGGCCTGCGGAAATACTGCCTTATGCACGCGTTGTGATGGATCGACTTAATTATTATAAAGATAATTTTCAGGGCGATAAATATGCAACCCTGTACTATTCCAATGCGCCTTTATTCGCGAAAATATTGGTCGATAATAAAATGTATGATGAAGCATTTGTATATGCATCAGCAGCTCAAAGTACAGAGCGTTACCAGCGTGCCGAACTAAATGATACCTATGTGCGTATTCTGGAAGGTCAGGGAAAAACCAAAGAGCTGCAGATGGCACTGGAGAAGAGTTATTCATTAAATCAGAGTTCAGCATATATGCTAGAACTGATGAAAACCTCATATGTAAAACGGAACAAAGGAGAGAAAGGATACACCAATTATTTGGCGGGGTTGAAGGATGCCGACAACAGTGTGGCATTGAAAGATAAGGTTAGTAAGTTGTTGATTTCAAAAGATATTCCAGATTTTGAACTGCTCGATCAGTACGGTAAAAAAGTTAAATTATCGGATCAAAAAGGGAAAATTGTCGTACTTGACTTTTGGGCATCTTGGTGTGCACCATGCAAAGGGGCGTTCCCCGGTATGAAAATAGCGCAGGAAAATTTTGCAAAAGACCCCAATGTGGTTTTTTATTTTGTGAATACACAAGAGAAACAAGCCGATATGACGACTTATGTGACAAATTACATGAAAGAGAATAATTATCCATTTAAAGTTTTATTGGATAAAGGAAGTCTTGTTTCAAAAACTTTAAATGTAAGTGCAATTCCACATAAAATGATTGTAGGACCGAATGGGAAGTTGCGTTTTTCGGAGGTGGGTTATATGGGGAGTACCTCAGAACTTGCAGATGAAATCACGGAAATGGTAAACACATTAAAAGCGGGTAAATAAAAAATGATAAACACTGTCAAGTCAATGCTATTGGTAGCCCTTTCAATTTGTTTTATTGGGCATACTGGGGCACAGGAAATAAAAGAAAAAGAGGCCATCTTTAAATCAAGGGTAGATAGTATTATGATCGGTGCTACTATTTCTTCGCCTGTTAAAGCTGGAAAATATCCAGCTATTATAATTGCTTCGGGTACGGGACCGCAGGATAGGGATGGGACGATGGCCGGGACTAAGATGTTTGCGCGTATTGCCAATTATCTGACTCCAAAGGGGTATGTCGTGTTAAGAATGGATGATCGTGGTGTCGGTAAAACAACTGGTGAATACCGTTATGCGACGACAGCCGATTTTGCGCAGGATGTCTTGGGTGCTGTTGAATTTTTAAAGAAAGAGCCGAATGTGGATCTTCAGAAGATAGGTTTGTTAGGTCATAGTGAAGGCGGTGCAGTTATTTCGATCGCTGCTTCTCAAAGCACTGATGTAAAATTTTTGATCAGCTTGGCGGGCTTGGCTTCCAACGGTCTGGAATCTCTTTTTGTTCAAAATGAAAACTTGGTCCGCAGCTCGCCTTTACCGGAGGTTGACAGGAAAAGATCTAATGAGATCAATCGCCTGATGTTTGCAACAGCGTTCCAGTACGCCAAATCTGATAGCATGGAGAACAAGCTAAATGCGGTCTATAATTATTGGAAACAGAAAGATGATATCTATTTTAAGACCTTAGGAATTGAACATGATCATTTTCGCTTTCCAATCTGGTCTTATGTACAGCAGGCTATCGGGCCATGGTACCGATATTTTGTCACCTATGATCCACAGATCTTTTTAAGTAAAGTAGATATACCGATTTTGGCCATCAATGGAAGTAAAGATCTTTTTGTCGATCCTGTAAACTTAGCTTATTGGAAACAGTATAGCAGAGCCGGAAAGCAGGGGAAAGTAACAACGATCTTATTGCCTAATGTAAATCACTTGATGCAGGCATGTCAAACCTGCCTTCCAGCAGAATACGCTAAACTTGGTGAAATGCCTGATAGCACCCTGGAAGAAATTGTCAAATGGTTAACTGAAACTGTGAAATAAGGATGAAAAAGTCAGTTTATACACTGCTTGCGTTATCGGTTTTCGGTAATTACGCATTCGCTCAGCAGAACGACAATATCAAATCTATCGACCGTATCATTGAGGCTATGAATATCAAAGATGCTCCGGCTGTACTTGCTATGATGGCTGATAGCGCAACGATTGGCAATTTGCCCCGGATGAATAATGCAGCTGCTGTTCCAGAAATATTGGCTAAATTTTCTTCGATCAAAACATTTCGAGTTGTCAATCAGGAGATGCTGGTCAATGGTGACGAACAGATTCTGCTTGAAGTAACTTATCAAGATGGCAAAGCTGGCAAACCGAGTTTCCTGTTTAATCGAGCTGGCAAGATCGTGAATCTAGGAATCATTAAAGGGCGGATGAAAGGTAATCCGGAAAAAGCTTTGGCTGACGCCCTGGCAAATTCGAAGCGCCCGGAAACGTTGGTGATCCCTTTTAAGTTAGTAAATGGCTTGGTTTATATTGAATCTACACTTAATGGCGCAAAAGGCTATTTTCAGTTTGACAGTGGCGCTCCAGTCGTGATTTTACGCAATAAATTCGTGCCGGGAGAACAAATTCGGGCAGATGTTTCGGTGGATTTCGCCGGAATTGGCGGGCAAATGCGGGATGTCGTGTGGTCAACCGGTAACCAACTTCAAATGGGAGGTATCGTAATCCACGATCTGGAGGCTCCAGTTTCAGAAATGGATGATATGCAGCTGGAAGACGGCAGCCCTATTTTTGGTCTGCTTGGTATTGGTCTGCTAAAAGATTACCAGTTCACGTTGGATTATGGAAGGCAGGAGTTATTGCTTGAAAAGCTGGACCCTCAGGGTGAGCTGCTTGCAGAGGCAATAGACAAAGGTCCACTTTTGGCACAATATCCTCTACGTCTGAAACGCCATATTCCTATTGTGGATATAGCTGTTGGCAATAAAGTCTATCCGATGGGAATAGACTGCGGAGCAAATGCGAATGTACTGAAGAAGTCGCTGGAAACGGAACTGAAATCTTATATCGATTATGAGGAGGGTGAGGTAGATATCAAAGGGGTGAACGGTACCAGTCAAGGTAATCGCATCGCCTATGTGTTAGGTGGTAAAGTTGGGAAATTGGCTTTACAGGATATGTACACAGTCATCACCAGTCAGGCTATTGGCGGAGGAACGGGAAATGAAGCTTTACCCATTGATGGACTGCTAGGAACACCTTTTTTGAATCAATATAAAATAACGTTGAACTTTAATAAGAACACCATTAGTTTTTACTAATTGACCACATTTTCAATACAATTTATTATTCAATTCTAATCCTTAAGGTGGTCGATTCTGTTCGGCCACCTTTATATTTTGACGTCATTGTTATACCTTATAAATTCTATTTTTAATGAACAATATCCTATCGCCGATCTATAATGGCGATTGTGTTTTTACCCCGACTTTAATAATATTCCTGTATCTCTATGTCTGCGAATAAAAAAGTATGTATGCTGGTGGTGATAACAGTCATATCCCATACAGTTCTTTCCTATTTTGCCTACTTTTTTCCTTTTGGTATGCCTGTTTTTGAAAAGATTAATCTGATCGCAGATGTTATACAGGTTGTCGCAAAAGAAAAAGACCTGTCTACCAGACTTCCAATGGGTAAACAGACCACTTTGAAAAATAATACCGTAAAGGGGGATTTCGAGAGCTATAAAAAAGGAGATCTGATCACAGACTTCAAGCTTCATGCTGGTCCATCCCTTTCAAATTTTATGGCCAAACTCCAGGCTCTTAAAAAGGGTAGCAAAAGAAAAGTAAGAATCGCCTATATTGGAGATAGTATGATCGAAGGTGATCAGATAAGCAGCACACTCCGTGATTCCCTTCAAGCTGTCTATGGTGGATCAGGTGTAGGTTATTTGGCTATTCATACGAAAGTCGGCAATTTTAGGCATTCTGCAGTAATCAAAGCTATGGGTTGGGAAGACACGAGCTTTAAATCGGCGGGCAGTAAAAACTTATATCTTTCGGGACACTACTTTGGTGGGAATGGGCAAGGAGTCTATTCGGATAAAACGCTGGGTGCTCCGACGCAGGAGATTGTCGAGAAAGCATTGCTTTATGCAGGAGGTTCGGGCGGCAGTATATTGGTCAATGGCCAATTAATAGCTTTGAAGGGTAGGGATCCCATCAATAGGCAGGTCTTAGCTAAAGATAGCTCCTCAGTTCTGAAACTCAGCAATAGCGCTAATGCACGGTTGTACGGTGTAAGTTTTGAAAGCGAATATGGTGTTATTGTTGATAATTTCTCATTTCGTGGTGTTTCGGGCAGTGAGTTTCGCAAGTTGGATCCTACATTTATGGAAGCCATACAAAAAGCGAATCATTACGATTTAATTATTCTTCATTATGGCGCGAATTTAATCTATAGACCCGGCGATAACAATTTTGAATTTTATGATCGTGCTATAAATCCTGTTTTAACACGTTTTAAAAACAGTTTCCCTGATTGTGACTTTCTGCTGATCAGTGCTGGAGATATGGCTTTCCGCTATAATGGACGTTATCGCACTGCACTGGGAATAAGTGAATTATTGGTCACGCAGGCTCTGCTAGCAAAACGCCATCAGTTTGCCTTCTATAATTTATTTCAGTCGATGGGTGGTGAAGGAACAATAATTCGCTGGGCCAATCATCAGCCTGCCCTGGCAATAAAGGATTATGTCCATCCGACAGAAGATGGCTCGCAGCTCATTGGCGCGAAGCTATTTAAAGCATTTCAAAATGATTATAAAAAATTATCTATCCAATGACAGGATCCGCCGCTATTCATTTTAACTGGGAAGCTTTTTGGGCGCAGTTTCTATATGACCGTGAAAGTCCATTACTTTTTAACAATGGATTTTTTGTTTATTTCTTTTTTCTATTCATAATTTTGTTTTATGTGCTGCGAAATCATCAGCGTGCAAGAACTTATGTCTTTTGTCTCTTTTCACTGTACTTTTTTTATAAGGCCAGCGGCGTATTTGTACTGCTCGTTTTGTTGTCGGCCATTATCGACTTTGTGCTGTCAAATCGAATTTATAACAGTAAAAATAAAGGTGGAAAAAAAATACTTCTATTATGCAGTATTGTTTTTAATTTGAGCCTGCTGATCTATTTTAAGTATACAAATTTTTTTGTTGAACTTTCTAACCTCGCCTTTCATACGCATTTTTCGATACTCAATGTTTTATTGCCGGTGGGGATTTCGTTCTATACCTTTGAAAATATAAGCTATAGCATTGATGTTTACAAAGGAGAATTCAAGCCAACAGATAAATTTAGCGAGTATTTGCTTTTTCTTTCTTTTTTTCCGAAGCTGGTTATGGGGCCTATAGTCCGTGCGAAAGATTTTGTACCTCAAATCATTCAACCTTATCAGATCAGTGAGCATGATCTGAAAAAGGGTTTTTATTTAATTTTTTCGGGGCTTTTTAAAAAGCTGATTATTTCTGATTACATCACGCTGAATCTGGTTAATTATATTTTCGACGATCCTAAATTACATACAGGGCTTGAAAATCTAATAGGCGTATATGGTTATGCTTTTGTTATTTACTGTGATTTTAGCGGTTATTCCGATGTTGCAATTGGAATAGCACTATGGCTGGGATTTCGAATTCCGCCAAATTTTTTGTCACCATATCAAAGCAAAAGTATCACTGAGTTTTGGCGGCGGTGGCATATCTCACTTTCCAGCTGGCTAAGAGATTATCTTTATATCCCACTTGGTGGTAATCGTAACTGGAGCTTGGCAACACTGATATCGTCCCTGTTATTTATTAGCGGAATTTTCGTGGCATCGACTCATCTATTTCATTTGTCGTATGCGCTTTCTGCTTGTATTGTGGGAAGCATTACTTTTATACTCTTGTTACCCGCGCTATTAACACGAGAACAGCGCGGTTTGGCAGCAAGTGCCAACTTATTGACTACAATGTTGCTCGGCGGTTTTTGGCATGGGGCAAGCTGGAACTTTATTCTTTGGGGAAGCTTTCATGGTATTGGTCTGGCAATCCATAAAATTTGGCTTATTTTCCCGGGGAAAAGAAGGGAAGCAATAAACGATAATAAGGTGTTTAATATACTGTCAATATTACTTACTTTTCATTTTGTCTGTTTCACCTGGATTTTTTTCAAAGCGGTAGATGTACATACTGCTTTGGCCATGATCGAGCAGATCGTGTATAATTTTGATGCGAACTCCTTTTTTCCTTTTTATGAAAACTACCATACGGTAGTCTGGCTGATGTTCATCGCTTGCATATTGCATTTTATTCCGGATAATTATGCAGATAAAGTTATGAGTAGCATGGGTAAGGTTTCGCTGGTCTATTATCTGATTTTATTTTTTGTTTTTATCCTGATTTATAGCTTTTTTAAATCTTCGGAGCAAGTGCACCCCATTTATTTGCAGTTTTAGCAAATGAATGGGGTGCACTGAAGTAATCAGTTAACTTGCGTTACATCTTGTGCTGTAATATGTACGATGCCGGCATCATCTTTCCAAAAGTTGCCTTTGGCAAGGATCACATCACCAACAGCATAACGTTTGAAAGTACTGCCCGATTTCTGTAAATTGACGATGCTGATCGTGACCACGGCGTGCTGCCCTTTTTTGTCAGTAACGGTTGCCATGTAACCATCTTTTCCGTTTTCAATCGCCGTAATCGTTCCAGTGACTTCTTTTTCAGAAAGCTGCTGTTCGCTGGATGTTTGCGGTTTTTGACTGCTGCAGGAGCTTGCCGCCGATAAAATAAAAATTGCTGTTATTCCTGTAAGAATCTTTTTCATCTTTTTTTGTTTAAACTAGAAATGATTTTTATGTTCAAACGTGTAAATGTTTTTTGCGCTACATGGTTTACGCTATTTGAGTCGCACAGTTCATTATCCTTTTCACAAAAAATACCGAAGGAATTTCGGACTTCGGTATTTTTTGTGAAAAAGAAAAAATTATTACTTAAAATATTAGATGGTCTTGCTGTCGCGCATCATTTTAATGATATTGTGCGCTTCAAGCTGTTTGCTGAGCTGCGTGTTGATCAGACTATGGACGTTTTGCGAAAGTTCTTGAGAGCCTTCAGCCAAAGCTGTTTGATAAGTTGATTTGAATGCATCTTCCCCTTGTTCACAGGTTTCGAGCAGGCTTCTTTCGTCATCTCCTGTAATATTCACTTTTATGCCCATCCAGGCGCGGAAAAGTTTGCCGCTAAGCATGGTGCTGTCCGTTGCCTCTTTGCCTTCAAGTTCAACATAAGGTGTCAACTCGGCTATAAACTCTTCTGACTGTCCGATAAATTTTTGAAATGTTGGTATAAGTTTATCTAAACCATGACTTGTCGCCAGATCAATTGCTTTTTTATAACCCTCGATGCGGTCGTTGTTGATCTTGATAATGTCGTTGATGATCTCCGGATTATTGATGTTGTTTTCCATAATATTGTTATTTGTTATCATTTTGTTTATTCGAAAGACAGCCTCTGGGGAACGATCGTTTGAAGAATCCGAGATTCAGGTATTTAATTCATCTTCCGTATTTATCCCATTTTTTATTGTGCAGGAATAAATGCCATTAAAACTTTCTCCATTTTATCCTTGTTCTTGGTCGGAATACTGCCATACAGGCAGCGCAATTAACAGTATGCAACAAGATATCCATGTAGCCATTATCGGGGGCGGGCCCAGTGGCCTGTTTATGTACAAAAGACTGATTGAAAAGAATCTTTCGGCGCTCAAAATATCGATTTTCGAGTCGCGCAAGCAACTGGGCGCAGGTATGCCATACAGTTACGAGGGTGCGACAGCTGAACACCTGACCAATGTCTCGGATCATGAAATTCCGGCAATGGTCACCACGATCGAAGAATATGTCCAATCTCTTTCTGAGGTGACGCTCCGTACCTATGGTATCGATGTGGACGATTTTAATCGCTATAAGGTCGTTCCGAGATTGCTTTTTGGCCGTTACCTGTCGGAGCAGTTTATGCTGCTGAAGCGGGAGGCCGACGCGAAAGGGATTGAAACGCAGGTTTACCTTGCCAGTCAGGTCAGCGATATCATTGAAATGGAACGATAATATCAGTCCGGCTTACTTGCGCTTCCGCTCAGTGGAGCATGCCAAGGAAGAATTACTGGCTGGCAACGACCACATGTTTGTCGCGCCCGATGGTGCCATCTTTCTGCAGGTACCGGGGGTGAAAATAGATGACAGCTTCCAGCTGGTGGATCAAAGGGGGCATTCCAGCCAGCGTCTTTTCATGATGGCTGTCCCTTATATCGGTGGCTACAACCCCGATTATTCGGGTCTCGACTTTTGTGCGGCGACCTCCGAAATCATTGCCGATAGGATCGCATATGGGGGATAAATACGTAACTTTTTGTTAAAATACGGTAACATGGTTTGGGCAGGCTGTCGCGAGATTTAATATAAGCTCCTATTATTATATTTGGCGGCCATCTAGACCATCAGTTGGCACTGTCTTAACACAATTGTTGAAAAAGCATGCCTAAAACTATTTTAAGAAACCTACAGATAGGTTTTGGAATATCGCTGTTGTTACTTTTAGCGAGTTCAACGGCCTCTTATGTCAGTATTCGTAAGCAGATCCACAATAGTGCAATGGTCGACCACAGCCGGAGGGTCATGAGCCGTGTCAACAAAATTCTGCAGGATCTGCAGAATGCCGAGACAGGCCAGCGCGGCTTCCTGCTGACGGGTATGGACAAGTTTTTGGACCCTTATAAAACGGGTCTCCAATCGCTTCCCCAGTCGCTGAGCCGTGCGCACGATTTAACTTCCGATAATCCGGAGCAGCAACAGGTAATCGATACCTTATCTACGCTTGTGCAATCCCGGTTAGATAGACTTGAAAATCTGGTCAATATCAAAAAACGCGGTGGCATGGTCACGGTTTCCCAACTCGAAGAGGGGAAGACTTACATGGATAGCTGCCGTGTATTGATCGGCCAGATTATCGATAAAGAAGAATTTTTGCTCAATAAGCGTTCGGATGAACTTGGACGTTCATCGGGTTATACCTCCATATTTGTTTTATTGGCTGCGGTGGTTTCTCTGCTGATTACCGTCTTTTTTTACTTCCGCCTGCGGGCCGATTTCTTTAAGCGGGAGCAGCTGCAACAGGATCTGAAACGTAAAGATGAAGAGATCCAGCGCCGATTGAGCATTACCCAGCGTATTGCCCGCGAGATTGCCGCCGGCCACTACGATATGCAGATACAGGATGCCGAACAGGACGATCTAGGCAGTTTGACGGGATCGCTCAATGAAATGGCCCGATCGCTGAAAACTTCTTTTGGTGAACTCAATAACAACAACTGGCATCAGGCTGGACTGACGCAACTCAGCAATCAGCTGATGGGTAATAAACTACAGGAGGAGCTTACAGCGCTTACTTTAGCGCATCTCATCCCATACGGCAGTTGCGTCAATGGAGCAATCTATCTGATGGAGCAAGATCAGCTGGTCTTAAGGGGATCTTATGGACTCGAAGATCCCGACCATAAACGCTTTGCTCCAGGCGAGGGCATGGTTGGCCAGGTCTTTAAAGATGCCAAAGAGAAATTATTCGAAAACCTCGAAAATACCCGTTATGTCATCAGTTTTGCCGCCGGAAAGGTACAGGTGAACAACCTTTTTATCCTGCCTGTTTTTGATGGTAATCAATGTATCGGCGTGATGGAGCTGGGGTCATTACAGCCTTTTTCTTCCTTACAGCTTGCATTCTTCAGGGATGCTGTGCAGAAGGTAGGTACTACACTTGCGGCGGCACAGGCCAGATTGGTGGTCCAGAATTTATTGGAAGAAACTCAGGCACAGACTGAAGAACTGCAGGCACAGCATACCGAATTGGAATCACTCAATTCGAGCCTCGAAATGCATACCCATAAATTGCAGGCATCGGAAGAGGAACTCCGGGTGCAGCAGGAGGAATTGGTGCAGTCCAATCGTGAACTGGAGGAGCGGTCGAGATTGCTGGAAGACAAGAACATAGAGATCGCCGAACGCAACAAGGAAATTCAGAAGAAAGCGGCGGAACTTGCACAAAGTACACGCTATAAATCTGAATTTTTAGCCAATATGTCGCATGAACTGCGCACCCCGCTCAATTCAATTCTTTTGCTTTCTCGTTTGATGGCCGAAAATTCGGATGGCAACCTCAATGACGAGCAGATGGAATCGGCAGCCGTGATCCAGAGTTCAGGAAAAAGCCTGCTGACCTTGATTGACGAAATTCTGGACCTTTCCAAAATAGAATCCGGAAAAATGGATCTAGATGTACAGCCTGTATTTTTTGCCGATGTACTGAACGGCCTTTCGGCTATGTTTGGACCGATCGCCGCCGACAAGCAGCTCGGATTGGAAATGAGCACCGCGGTAGGATTACCGGCCCAGCTGGAAACGGACAAACAGCGCTTGGATCAGATTTTACGTAATTTACTCTCCAACGCCATTAAATTTACGGCTTCGGGCAAGGTAACCTTAGTTATTGATCGCGAACAATCATCCGGAAAGCGGATAGTATTTGAAGTGCGCGATACGGGTATCGGCATACCAAAAGACAAACAGCATCTCATATTTGAGGCTTTTCAGCAAGCCGATGGTTCTACTCGCCGCAAATTTGGCGGTACTGGGTTGGGCCTCTCCATCAGCAGGGAGCTTGCGCGCCTGCTCGGCGGCGAAATCCTGCTGGACAGCGAAGAAAATAAAGGTAGTGTATTTCGCCTGATTCTTCCCGAGCAGATTTCAGGCGACATGGTGGCCGCTTTTGGCGCGCAGCAGGCGCGGCCAGTTGCCACGGAGGAAAAGCCCGAACTGACAGAGCAATTGCCACCGCAGGAAGTGCAGCCTGTAGAAAAGCCACTGGAAATACCTATTCCAGCGGATATTCCGGATGATCGCGACAGCATCGTGGCTGGCGACCGTTTTATCCTGATCGTCGAAGATGATATTGAGTTCGCAAAGATTCTGCTCAAATATACACGCCAACAAAACTACAAAGGGATCGTGGTGGTGCGCGGTGATATCGCGGCCGAGATGGTCGCACGTTATATGCCACTGGCGGTCTTGCTGGATATTCAGCTTCCGCTCAAAGATGGCTGGCAGGTCATGGCTGAGATCAAAGAAAATCCCAAAACAAGACATATACCGGTACACATCATGTCTTCTCTGCAGGTCAAAAGAGAAAGTCTGCTTCAGGGCGCCATAGACTTTATCAATAAACCGATGGCACTGGAACAGATGGGTGATATGTTTCGCAAAATAGAGGATGCCCTCACACGTCATCCCAAAAAAGTACTTATTGTTGAAGAAAATCCCAAACATGCGGCAGCCCTGTCGCTTTTCCTCGGAAGTTTTAACATTGCTTCGGAGATCAAAAGCAATGTGGAGGACAGCATTGCTGCCCTGAGCTCGGATACCGCCGACTGTGTGATCCTTGATATGGGTATCCCAGACCGCGTGGGCTACGAGACACTGGAAGCTGTCAAACGTAACCAGGGACTCGAAAACTTGCCGATTATTGTATTTACCGGTAAGAACCTTTCGCAGGTGGAGGAAATGAAATTAAAACGTTATGCAGATTCCATCATTGTAAAAACAGCAAATTCCTATCAGCGCATTTTGGATGAAGTAGGATTATTTTTGCATCTCGTCGAAGAAAATAATGGTCCTGCTGCTAAAACCAGCGGTAGACTCGGCTTTTTGCAGGATGTCCTGCAGGGTAAAAAGGTACTTGTAGCGGATGATGATATCCGCAATATCTTCTCCCTCACCAAGGCACTCGAAAAGTATCAGATGACCGTCGTCCCGGCAACCGACGGAAAGGATGCACTCAAACAGCTGGAAGAAAATTCGGATGTATCGGTGATCCTGATGGATATGATGATGCCGGAGATGGATGGCTACGAAACGATTGCTTCGATTCGAAATGATCCGCGTTACGAGGATATGCCTATCATTGCTGTTACAGCCAAATCAATGATGGGAGACCGGGAGAAATGTATTGCTGCGGGCGCGTCTGATTATATATCCAAACCGGTAGATATCGATCAGCTCCTGTCCCTGCTGCGGGTGTGGATGTATGAATAACGGTAGACCTATAAATAAAAAGGCAATAGATAAAGAGATGGATAAGAATAAAACCGTATTGGTAATTGACGATGATCAGAACAATATATTTGCGTTGAAATTAGCCTTGAAATCACGAGGTTTTCAGGCAATGGGCTGTCTTTCTGCGGCAGAGGGGCTTGCCCAGCTGCGGGATCATGCGGGCATAGGCCTTGTCTTGATGGACATGATGATGCCCGAGATAGACGGCTATGAGGCTATGCAGTTGATCCGTAGATCATGGAATTCCAATGAATTGCCTATTATCGCGGTGACGGCACAGGCCATGACCGGCGATCGTGAAAAATGCCTCGCCGCGGGAGCTAATGGTTATATCTCCAAGCCGATCGATATTGAACTTTTGGTGCAGATGATAACGGAAATAGCCAGATGACAGCAGGCAAAAAAATTGTAAGCCAAGAGCAGGTGATGGTCCTGATGGAAGATGTGGAGCGTCTCTATGGTTACGATTTTACGCATTACACGAAAGCCTCCCTTTCGCGTCGGCTCAACCAACTTTGTCTGCTAGACAATTTTGCGAGTTTTGCCGAACTGCGCTACCGTATTGTCCATGATCCGGATTACCTGCAGCGGTTTGTTGAAAAGATGACGGTCAACGTGACTGAAATGTTTCGCGACCCCAGCTTTTTTGCGTATCTCCGCCATGAGATCCTTCCCAAATTGGGGACTTCACCCTTTATACGCATTTGGGTAGCTGGCTGTGCGACGGGAGAGGAGGCGTATTCTTTGGCCATCCTACTTCAGGAGGCCAAACTGCTGCACAAATCATTGATCTATGCCACCGATATTAATCCTACCGTGCTCGAACAGGCAAAGAGGGCTGTTATTCCCATGGCAAACCTTAAGTCCTATGTCGAGAATTATCAGCTTTCGGCCGGCAAGGCTGATTTTTCATCCTATTACACGGCAAATTACAATTGGGTGAAGCTCAATTCCAGTTTGCAGGAGCGCATTGTCTTTGCTTCGCATAATCTGGTGAGCGACGCTTCTTTCAATGCCTTTCAGCTCATTCTGTGCCGCAACGTGCTGATCTATTTTGACACATCGCTGCAGGCCAAGGTCCTGTCCTTGTTTGACGAAAGCCTCGAAACATTCGGCTATCTCGCGCTGGGTAGTCAGGAGACGCTGCGCTTCTCGGTGCTGGCTTCCAACTATAGCCAGCTGGGCAAAGAGAAAATATGGCGGAAGATAAAATAGGATTTCTTGTATTTATACTTGAACTATTTTTTAAAAAATAACTTATTAAAAAAATAAAGTACCTTAGTAAGATTGGAGGAAAAATGACTAAAATTCTTTTAGTTGATGACCATCGGCTTGTGCGGAACGGGATACGCTTGATAATTGATTCCCACGACAAGCTTTCGGTGGCAGAGGAAGTTGACAGTGCAGAGGATGCATTGATCTATCTTGAACAGAATACATTGCCGGATCTGGTATTAACAGATCTGAATATGCAGGGCATGGATGGCATAAGTTTCATCCGGATGGCAAAAAAAATATACCCGGATCTCAAGTTTGCTGTACTCTCTATGATAGAAGAGCCTGCTGAGGTAGCCGAAGCTTTTCGCAGCGGCGCAGAGGGGTACTTGTCTAAAGGCGGGGATTATGATGAGATTGTCTTTGGATTATTGAGGTTGTCGCAGGGACATCGATATCTAATGACCAATTTCGGTCTGCGTTTTATGGAAAATTTTGATGTCGAGCGGAGTACGGCTGTGGATGTGGCTTCACGCCTGGCGCAGTATGAAATCTCGGAAAGAGAGTTTGCCGTGCTCGAACTTATTGCGCATGGGTTTACGGCTGTCGAAATTGCAGATAAGATCTTTTTGAGCAAACGGACTGTCGAAGGGCACCGTCAGAATCTCATGGACAAGACCAAAAGCAAAAATACAGCCGACCTGATCCGTTTTGCTTTTCAACAAAAGCTGCTGAGTTAAAAAAATGGCCTTTGTTTTTGCGCTGCTGGGTGCAGCGCAGAAAACAGAAGGCCTATATAATAGGGGGTTAGTTCGTGTGGTTGCTCCGCCTGCTTATTTCGAAGCTGATTTCCAGCCATTATCACGTGCTGTTCCCAGTTCGCCAAATTTGCCTTTTTCTCCGGCAGCATCTTTCCCGCCAAAGGTGTAAACAGGCTCACCAATTAGCTCCAGTTGGATCTGGGGAATGGGAAATTGCGTTGGTGTCCCGCCCTGTAACAGATCGTTTCTGCGCATAAATGTAAAGGGTACAAATGTTCCGCCAGCACCATCGATTTCTATTGCATATTCGTAGTGAATCGCATCACGCAGCGTATTTGCGCTGGCTGTTACATCGGGAAGGTTTCCTTTTTGTTTGCGTGATGCCTCCGTAGCATTTAGCTCTGCTGCTGATCCTTCATAATCTTTGAGCCAATACTTGGCTTCAGCCCGCAATAACCGTGTTTCTTCGGCCAGAAAGTAAGGATTGACAGCACCGGCGACATTGAGGGTAGACAATTTTGGGTACATCCATCTGGACCGCATGTAATTGCTGAATAACCCTCTTCCACGCGCCTCAAGGAGAATACCAAAGTTACTCGTATAGGTGAAATATTGGTAGAAACGTTTATCGTCCGACTCAATCGGTGCCAAAATAATGCTGTTATCTGTGGGATAGGCACTCGGAGTTTTCTTTGTTTTGTCCGCGAGGTAGGCGATCTTGATGTCGGCCGGAACATAGGATGCGGTCCCATAAGGCCTTTCGAGCACATCGATCAAAGCATTATAATAACCGCCAACAGTCGTCGTGATGGTAAAGTCTTTGGTAAATCCTTTGTCGGCATAGGCAAGAACTCGGTTCCAATGTGCGGCGCCTAAGGTTTCAGCTTCAGCTTTGTCGCGTGGTACCGAGGATAGGATGCGGGCCGATAGGGAATTGATCAGCAGGACTAAGTCAGCCTTGGAAATCGTTACTCCTTTTAGAAAATCAAAATTTAGGTTGGGTGTCTCGGCGATAAGCTGTAAAGTTTTATCCAGATGTTTGATGCCATTTTCTATCAGCTCCTTGTAGGAATTCGGAAACTCTTTGAGCTTTAAATTGATATCGTCGACAATCAGTCCGCGGTCAAATATGGCGCCCAGATAACCTTGGGAAACTCCTTTTGCATAGTAGGCCCCGATGAGGCAATCCCGGGTGCGGTCGGCACCTTTGTCGTCATAGATTGTCAGCTTTTGGTTTTCAATCAGATCGATTACTTTGGTGGCGTCCAGGTTGGATTGATAGAAATTGGAATATACCTCCCGTACAGCGGCATTTCCACGGTAAGCGGCGTTATTATTGAGGCGCAACCGCGGCTCGTTGGCAAAGTCCCACCAGGACTGGCTGCCGTTGGTATTGGTAGACTGATCGGCCCAGAGACTGAAATGTGAACCGCCGGCATTATTGGTCGTTGTATTAAAGGCCGTCTGAATACTGCTTGTTGTGAGTACATAGCCCAGGCTTTTTATCTTTTCTACGGCTTCAGCATTGGTGAGCGTTGAGGGGTCATCAAATCCGATCGATTCGCAGGAACCTAATGCTAAAATAGTGGCTATGCCCAAAAATATCTTTCTCATATATTTCATGTTGATGGTCAGGTTAAAAATTGAATGTTAGCTTTCCGGAAATGATCCGATAGGAAGGGTAATTGAACCCGTCTTGCCCGATGCCGTCTACATTGACACCCTTAAAGTTTGTCCAGATGAATAGGTTTCGTCCGATTAAGGATAGATTGGCATTTTTTAAGACCTTCGCTAGCCCAAGTTTTTCTGTTGGAAGCTTGTAGGACAAAGAAAGCTCCCGAAGGGCCAAATAGGTTGTTTTTTCGATCCAATAGTCGGTCACTTGCGAAGCATTGAATACTTGTGTGGTGAAATTGAGCGGCTTGCCGGCAGCGGCACTCCGGTCAGAAAACTGCGAACGGTAGACATAGGTCAGGTATTGGGCTGTTTCATTGAATTTTTGACCGCCCTGCTGCCAATCCAGCACACTATAAAGTGAAAACCGTCCATAGTTGAATGTATTTGCAAAACCGACAATGAAATCCGGATTGGCATCGCCGATGATCTTTGCATTGCCTGTGGCTGCATTGACATAAAATACGGGCGCTTCGGTTGCCGTTCCCAGGGCTGCCTTTTCGACCACAACGCCAAATTCATTGACCACATAATCGGCTATGCGCTTGGTACCGTCACCGGCATTGATGACGTAGCCATCGCTATTGGTTTGCAGTTGTGCGAGATCTGAATGGATGCTATACCCATAAATTGCAGTGGTACTCGCTCCAACAGCTTTTCGATAGCCATTGTAGGTGAATTCGGGAACATCGCCCAGGGAAGTAATGCGGCTGCGGACACGGCTGAAAGTAAGTCCCGACGACCAGCTGAACTTTTTCTTTTCCAGTACCTTGCCGTTCACTTCGAGTTCGAGCGAATTGGACTTCACAGCACCTAAATTGTCATAGATACTTGCCGAACCTGAAATAGGGGTAAAGGCAGGTACCGATATAAAGTCGTTGGTACTATTGGAGAAAGCATAGTTGAACTGTACGTTTAACCGCTTGAAGAGAATCGCATCAAAGCCAAGTTCTGTCTCGGCGGTCACCGCTCTTTTAAGGTCTGTATTGTCATTTTGGGTATAACTGACACCGCCAGTATTGGTGATGCTGACCCTGCTGTCTTTGGCGCCAAAAGGAGGAAGGCTCCCGGCTTTACCGTAGGCAGCGCGGAGCTTAAACTCCGTCAATGGGGCTAGATGGATATCCTGTGTGAGTCGGTATGCGGCGGATATCCGCGGAAAAAAGGCCGTACCTACGTCACGTCCGAATCTTGAACTTTGGTCCAAGCGGCCCAGTACATCCACAAATAGCTTATCAGCCCAGGCAAATTTGGCATTCAGAAAATAACCGTGATTGACCGTTTTTTCCCAGGACGACCCGATGACCCGCGTGCTGGGTTCGGTCACATCCAAGCTCTTGACAGGGGCCGTGAGATTACGTCCTGAAGCATTGAAACCTGTCTGGGACGAAAATTCATAGACATATTTCGCTGTCAGCCCCCAGTCCACAAGACCGCTGCGGCGGTTGTAGTTTAACTGAAACTGACCGTTTTTGCTGGTACTTTTTGTGGTCCGCAAGGCATAATTGCCATTGTTGAGCACGACGTCCGGAACGATGGTCTGATAACCTTTGGGGTAATATTCTTCGGTATTGTACTGTTTTGTCTGCAAAGAAATTGCTCCCTCGGCACTCAGGTGTTCTGTGATGGCATACCGGAGTTTTCCGCCGAGCAGGAGATTCTCGGTTTGGTAGGCGTATTCTTCATTGCTTAGCCGATAGAATGGATTGGTCCACTGCTGTCCCGAAAGATTGCTTCCTTTGGGCAGATAAACATATTTGCCGGACTCGTCTTTTTCACTCAGATCAATAAAGGGCTCGACGAGCAAGGTGGAATAAAGCAACCCATCTGAACGGCTGGATACAGCGCTCGAAGGTGTATTGAAGAAGCTATACTGTGTTGTGAGGTCTGCCGTGATCTTGGGCGAAACCCTGTAACCTAGATTGAAAAGGATGTTTTGTCTTTTGTCGGCATCAACGACCGGAGATACACCTCCCTTATGCTGATTCTGCGCAGATAAATAGATATTGTATTTTTCTCCGCTTGCGGCAGCAGCAATCGAATTGGTGAAATAACTGGTGCGACCCAATAGATTTTTTGTGTTGTCCACATAATCTTTATAGGGGTGCAGGTTGACCGAAAAACCATTTTCTTTGTAGTCGATCACCCGTGCACCATTAACCAGTAGGAAGGAGCCGTCGGGGTTGACCTTGAAATGATGCTGATCAGAAAGCGGTGGAAGTAATAAAAGACTGGAATAACCGAGTTCATTGTCGACATTGATATTCAGCTTTCCTTCTTTTTTACCGTTCTTGGTCAGTACCTGAATAACACCGCCCTCACCACGGGTTCCATATAATGCCGAAGCAGCTGCTCCCTTTACAACTTCGATGCTTTCAATGTCATTTGGATTGATGTCAGCGAGTTTGAGTGCTGTGACAAAACCGTCTACAACAATAAGAGGTTCTATTTCCCCAGTGACCGACTTTGATCCCCGGAGATAAACCGATGCTCCGGCGTTGCCACCAGATTGGTCGATGCGAAGACCGGCGACTTTGCCGCGTAGACTCGTGGAAGCATCGAGGGAAGGAACGGTGCCGATCAGCTCCTGGTCTACTTTGGTGAGTGCAAAGGATAGTTTTTTGCGGCTGGTACCTTGTGCGACTCCTGTTACTACGACTTCTTCAAGGTCTTTGTTTGCCGGGCTGAGCGCTATCAGGATGGGACTTTTGTCGATAACAAGCGACAGAGACTTGTAGTTGAGGTGGCTCAACTTAACCTTAAAAGGAAGTTTCTGTCCGGTCACAAACTGGAACCTGCCCTCGCGATCGGTTTTTACGCTGTGGGTAACAGCATCCAGCTGCACGGTGACATCTTCGATAGGCTGTTTTGTTGAAGAGTCTATGATACGGCCCTCAAGGGTCGCGTTTACGATAGGTTTGGGTTTGTCCTGTGAATAGCTGGGCTGTACCCAAAAAAAGAACAATAGAAAATAGATAGAATACAGCGGTACCCCAATGTTTTTCATAAGATTTGGATTAATAGTTAAAAATTAAACAAGTGCCAACGCCAATTGATTACTTGTACTATATTTCTAGGGAATGTTTCAGCAGCAGAGCACTGCAGTTTTTGTTAGTAGCACATTCGCATGGATACGATGTGGGATTGTTGATTTTTCATAAAGGATCTTAAATGTTAAAAAAGTTTAGTTGATTGAATATGATAAGCAAATATAGGGAATAAAAAATAAAGTCTATAAAATTAGTAGATTATTTTTTAAATAAATAGGCTTTTACATTGCCAGCTAAACAAAATCGGGCTTCCAGCTAAATGGAAACCCGATTTTGGTACTGTCTTATGACTGCCTACATATAGTGTATATAGCTTTTTTATAGATAACCTGTGTTTAAGCAGGCTGCTTTCTGCATGCTGTTCTAGGGCAGCTTTTTCAGTTTTACTGTTTTCTTCGACAAGGGAATTGCATAGCGGTTCAGTTGATCCTTACTGATTCCTTCCAGCTCATAATGGCTTTCGGGATTTACATTGAGCAAAATATGCGCGATATTCTGGGCTGGATTACTGTTGAAAACCAGTGTAACGCTGCGATCTTTCTGATCGTAGTACAGTTCGGCAATCTCACCGGCATCTGTCGTCAGCCAGAGATTTTCTTTAGCCAGGAATACACGGCCCTTGGAAGCTGTTGTCAGGGCAACTTTCACCTGTTGTTTCTCTGTTTTGAGGTTGCCGCTAAAAGCGAGCCAGCCAAATTCAGGATGCTCAACAATATAGGTTCCCGAGTTGACAGCATAGCCATAAAATCCTGTTCCGTAGTCTCCGGATATCCCATCATTGGCCAGTGTGGAAGGGTAGGAGTGGAATGCTCCGGGGCCAAAACCATCTTGGGTGACATTGGCCAGTGCGCCCATCATGCCGGCATGACCGATACGGAGCAGGTAAAAATCATCGGGATGGTCGCGATAGGCCGTCAGGACGGGAATGGCATTGAGAGCCGAACCATAGTGATGCAGTTGGCGCTCGATGCGGGAAAGCTTACCGCCATAGACAAAGTCCCAATATCGGCGTGCGCTGCCATTGTAACCCCAGTGCGGTACCGTAGGCATGTAGGCAATAATAGCATTGAGTGTCACCTGGGCTTTGTCGTCGAAACCAAAAAAGCGGGACCACAGGTATACTTCTTCCTGACCGGTGGAGTCCCAGGGCATTTCGCTTCCGAAAGGATAATTGAGGGTTTTCCAATGTTCTGCACGCTTACGCATAGCCGCTTCCAGGTTATTGGCCATCAGGGTCAACCCCTCCCTGCGCAGGTCGTTGAGAACGATCAGGAATATACTGCCTTCCATCTGACCGAACTGGGCATAATAAGGCGCTTTTTCGACCATGGCCATGCTAGTCTGGTAGGCTCTTTCGAGGTAAGTTTGCCAGCTTTCTTCATTGACGAGATTCGTGTAATTGCGTGCAAGGCGATACATGACCCAATGTGCTGCCGCAACGTGTGGATAATTGTAAGACCGGCCAATATCATCGGCTTCTTTTTTCGGCCAAGCAGCCCAAGTCTTCCAGTTGATATCCGACCGGTAGGTGCCGGCGGGCATGGAATCAGGTTCATAATAAAAGAGGCTTTTGACAACGCCGTATTTCTTGTCACCTTCCCGATGCTGGATGCGGCCGTAGAGGGTTTCATTGACAAATCGCTTAAGCTTGGCTATCTCCTGCG
This sequence comes from Sphingobacterium sp., assembly GCA_031286695.1. GTDB lineage: Bacteria > Bacteroidota > Bacteroidia > Sphingobacteriales > Sphingobacteriaceae > Sphingobacterium. Next base: position 597,291 of record JAITTY010000006.1, read on the forward strand.
GATCGGGCTGCAGCACTTGCTTCATCATGGCTGCCAGCCAGCTTGCTGCACCAGCTTCGTCACTTAAACCCGCAAACCAAGCGCTCTTATTTTGGGTGATGGGCTGCTGTTCTTCGTAGTCATACGATATAACAGATGGTGACCGGCCAAATAGATCTTTATCATTTTCATACCACTGCTTGGTGGTGAGGAAATGACCCAGGTCCTGTACGACTTCTTTTTCCGATTTGATCACTTTATAGTGAATCGTCTGCGTCATGCCATCTCGGTAGTTGATCGTCAGACGGGCACGTCCCCAGCGGTTGCCCTGTACCTGGTATTCGGTCCATTGATGTGGGGTATTCCCTTTTTTTGTTAGGGTCAGCGCACCTTCGGGATAGACGCTGACACTTTTGATGGCCTGATTGTGTTTGACAAAAAGCTTGGCGGGATTGTCCATAGGAAGGACATAACCCGGAGTGCCCACTGCCACAGGTCTGTTGTTTTTCAATAATTCCGACTCAATGTCACGGATGCTCGGCGCAAGGACAAATTTGAGTGCAAAGGTTTTGGATTCACGGGGTTTCAATACGGTCGAGGTCGGTGTATTCCACTGCTCTACACCCTTCCAGTCGGTATCGGCATGCGCCTTACTGTGGATCAGCCATTCGTGAAATCCCTCAAAGGTAATACTGCGGGGTGTCGGATCGCTGTTGAGCGGATTGTAGGCTTCAAAGCCCGCATTCCTGTAGGGTAATACCAGCAGACTCGGGCCACGGCCATGTAAACGGTTGACCTGTAAGTAGCCGGCATCCCGGCCGATATAGGGATCAAAAAAGACATTCTGGGCATGCGCCTGATCGAGGTTTTTCCAGTCCATGTTGTTGTTGAATGGAAGGGGAATACCCAGCGAACCAATTTCGATGGAATAATCGTTGGGGTTTGTCAGTTCAAAGCTCAGGATCAGATGACCCTGTTCATCCTGCCAGCTGCGAACGACCTTTAATGGGATATTGCTAAGTGTAGGGCTGATGTCGGCACTGGCTAGGCTATTTTTTGCAGGGCTGAGCGCTTTAACAGGCTTCCGGTCTGCAGCCGATGAATAAGCTGTCCAGGTGGTATCGCCCTGTCGGCGCAAACTTATCGTGATATCGCCGATATGAAAAAACTGGTTACGGTCCCTTTTGTGCAGAAGTTCAACAGGTGTATAGTCAAAATCCTTTTCGCTACCGTTGGGACGAAAGGAGGAGAGGGTCTGCGATGCATTGAGGATCGCCACATGCAGATTTTTGAGGGTAAAGCTTTTGGCTCCCTCTTCTACGCCCAAGGTGGCTTGTTGCGCTTTGACAGCTTTCCATACGGGATGTTCGTCCTGCTGGCTGTATACGCGGCTTGGAAACTGGGTACATACGAGCGCAAATAGGATCCAATAGCTTTTTTTAAGATTCATTTTAGATATTTTATTACTCATGATAAGACAGCGAAGGTCATTGCTCTTACAAAGATGGACGATTACAGCTTGTATTTATGGGTAGATTTTAACCTTCAATAGCCCATTTTTAACCGATTTGACCTTAAAATTTGTCAAGTTGTTCCTGATTTATAAATTTAATGTAAAATTGACATTTATCATAGATTTTATTTATTATAAAATTGACTGAAGAAGCTGTCTTTTTCAACCGATAAACTTTGCGCTATGAGGAAGCATTATCTTTATTTTACAGTTTTGGCTATACTGCTCTTGTCCTCGGGGACGACTTTTGCGCAGTCTTTAACACCTTGGCAGCAGCCGAATGTGCTGAATCCATTGCTGCCGGGCTATTTCGCCGATCCGACCATTAAAAAAATTGGTGATACCTATTATATCTATGCCACGACCGATGGCAATGGCTGGGGGGCCGGACCATCGCAGGTATGGACCTCCAAGGATTTGAAGAATTGGACAATTCGGCCGATGAACTGGCCCAATACGCACTGGTATTGGGCACCTGATATGACGCAGGGATACGACGGGAGGTATTATCTGTATTATAGTCAGCCAGTGGAGATCTTTGGAGCAGTGTCGGATCATCCGACAGGTCCTTGGGAACCGTTGGCCCCGGATGGCAAATCGATCATTCCTAACTATAGGATTCCGGGGGTGATCACCCTCGATGGACAGACTTTCCGCGACGACGATGGCCGTATCTATATGTATTGGGGGACCTGGGGCATCTATCCCGATCACGGATGTGCTGTGGGGCTGCTGAACGAGGATATGAAAAGCTTTGAAAAGGTACAGTTGATCCCCAATACGGTAGCAAAGGAATTTTTTGAGGCTCCCTATATGTTTAAGCGCAAGGGCATTTATTATTTGATGTATTCCTCGGGACATTGCGAAGATGAGACTTACCGTGTGCAGTATGTTAAAAGTAAAACCGGTCCTATGGGCCCTTTTGAATATCCATCGCAAAATCCGGTATTGGTCACTAACACGGATGGCAGTATTCATGGTCCGGGGCACCATAGTATACTCGAGCAGGATAATCGCTACTTTATCGTTTATCACAGACACAATAATCCGCATTCGGGTGGTGGTTTTCATCGTCAGGTTGCGCTAGATGAGCTTTTTTTTACAGCGGAGGGCGATATCGAAAAGGTAAAGCCGACGCATCAAGGTGTTGCGGACCTGCTTCCGTCGGCTGCGGGGCCAGAGGACCTTGCCTTCGGTAAAACGGTAAAAGCTTCCTCGTTCTACAACAACGATTTTAGACCTTCTTTCGCGGTCGATCATAATAATGGGACGCTCTGGCGGGCAAAAAATAATATGGGACCGGCCTGGATAACGATTGACTTGGGCAAGGCCGAGACAGTACAGACGATTTCTATTCAGTTTGAATATCCAACTTATGCCTATCAATATCGGCTAGAAACTTCCGTAGACGGCGACTCGTGGACGGTTTTCGCCGATAGGTCGGCCAATAACCGCTGGGCAAGCCCGATTGTGGAGCATAGTAAAACAAGGGCAAGATATGTTAGGCTTCAGGTGCTGAATGCGCAGTTGAATGGGCTGCCGCGCGGGCTGTGGAATATGCGGGTATATGCCCAGCGGCTTGCACAAGAAACGGTATGGTCCTTGCCGCAGCAGATGCCTGCCAGCGGCGTAAAACGACTAGATCTGCTGCATATTGATGCCATGGATTATCGCGAAGGAGAGCAGCTCTCTTATATTCAAAATAAGGGTTCTCTGCAGGGGGCATTCAGGACAGAACAAGCTCTGGCCATTAAAAACTATCAGGGGAAGAAGGCCTTTTTCTTTGATGGAACCACGGCATTGCGTTCGAACTTTGCTGTACCAAAATCCCTGGCTGGGAATAGTTCTTACAGTCTTGCGCTGTGGGTCAATAATCCAGCAATTGAAAGGCTTGAGCAGCTGATTGCTTGGTCGTCGGGGGCGCAGGAGCTCAGCAAAGCGATATTTGGTTACGGCAGCGACCCGAAGCAGGGGGCGGTCATCCACGGATCCTGGCCTGATATGGGCTATTCCTCGGTACCCAGTCCGAATACCTGGCATCATCTAGTGCTATCTTTTGATGGTTATGAGGAGTCTATTTATGTCGATGGAAAACTGGAGCGCAAGGAAAATAGGATGCTATTTGTCAATCCGGGGGAATCTTTTGTCCTTGGAGCTTCGGATATACTGGACCAGAATTTTTCGGGTTATGTTGCTAGTTTGCATTTCTATAATACAAGTCTAGATGAGGAATCTGTGGCCAAACTGGCAAATGAGGTTCCCAAACAGCACTTCTTTGCGCTGCAAACTGATGATTTAAATCTGGGAAAGGTCAATACGTTGAGAAACCAGGGGACAGCACTAGATACGCTGGTGACGGTGCAAGATGGGGAAGTTGTTGTTCAGGGAAATAGACTCGCACTACGCGGAAAGGCCTTTGCGGCGGGAGCTTTGACTACGCTATTGCAGCGAAAAGATTACGCGATGGATTTTGACTGGTATGATGGTGGGGCATGGCAGCATGGGGTTGTTGTTGTTGATGGCAGCAACAAAATCTTTTACCGGAATGGGAAGGTCGAAAAGCCAGCTTTGGCTAATAAGCTGCTGCAGGTAAAAGAGAACAAAATCGAACTGGCCCATCCTTTACATTTCTTTCGTGTATACCCCCATACGCTGAATGCAGGTGAGGTGAATACAAAATTTAGGCTATGGAAGGAGGGATTGGTTAGCGGTCTCGATCGTGTTGCACCGGTGGTGCTTTCTCCGCCGCGCTTTATCAATGCCGATCAGATTTTTGTGCAGGTCGAAAAACAGTGGGGACTATGGTATCTGTTCCGTTCCGAAAGCGGAAGCTCAGGCTGGAAGCAGGAGCCCTCCTATCTTTTTGGGGCCTCCGAAATCGGCAAATCGATCGAAATTTTGGCAAAGGATGCCTTTGGTCATGTGAGCAGGGCTTTGGTAAAGTCTGTACCTGAGCAAAAACCGTCTCTGCTCCGGGCATCTAATCTGCCGAATGATAAGGCCGCGGATAAGAAAATTCCTTTTTGGGATGGCTATCAGGCCAATGTATGGGACGATAGTACACAGACAGCGATATCCTGGCAAATCGATAGTGGAAGAATCCAGTCCAAAGATACGAAATGGGGTGATGTAGCGTTCCCGGTACCATTCATTTATAAAGAACTTGAGGGGGATTTTACGCTGGAAGTCAAGGTCAGCGATGTGGTCGGACTGGAAAGTAAAACCCGTACATCCAATGAAGCAGGAATCATGATTCAGCGAGCAGACAGCACAAATGCTTACATCAACAATTGTATTTTGACCGGGTGGAACCTGGGAAATCTATCGCGGAGCATTGGACCACAGGTTTTTCAGGAAGGAAACACGGGGACGGGCCTAAATTTTTTGCCCTACCTCCAGATCCAAAAAGTGGGCGATTATTTCTTTTTGCGCTGCTCGGCCGATGGCATGAAGTGGAAGGATCTTCCCAATACGCCATTTCTACGAAAGGATCTGAACGGAATAAAGCTTCGGGTAGGACTCTATCAGCTTGCCGGCAATAACCAGTTGGGCTACGCTGTATTTGATACCCTCAGGATTTGGAAGTAAGCTGATTCTCCTGGTGTTTCAAGAGAATTTTTTAGGTTTCTACGGACGATCGTTAATCTGATTACCGCGGCGGCTAGCGATTACTATGGAAGGATCACTTGGGATCAACATTCCCCAGCGTCCGGATCAACGAATCAGCCTCAGCTTTTGTAGTGGGTCTGCTGGATGATGCCGTCTGCACTTTATAGCGGATATCCACAACTTTTGCCTGTACATCATAAATGGCCTCCACTTCCAGTACCTTGGTGTATAGCTTCTTTTCGGCGTCATATCCGAAAGCGAAAAGATCAAGTTCATTTTGTATGTTACAACCCTTGAAAGCTATATTTTTCCAGCGATGTCCTACATGGCCGCTTGGATTGTACCAGATGATGCAGGAATCGAGATTTCTTCGGCCCCAGCTGGCTGGAAGGATATATAAACCCAGTTTTTTGCGCTGTTCATTGTAATCGACGCCATATTTTTCTGTAATGCACCTTTTGCTAAAATAAGACTGGATGGAGGGGTATATAGGCAATAGGATCACAATAAAGGACAGGGCGATAAATAGGTTCCGAAAAGTGGTCTTCTTCATAAATATGCTATCTTGTTTGTTGCTAAGCTGGTTTATTCGCAATGGCAGCGCGTTGTCGGCAATTCATTATTGTCTTCTATTTAAATATATTAAAAAAATATCTTTTGAAAGCTCCTACGGAAGGATTTTCAAAAAAAATAAAGGTGGGTTTTCTTATACAAGTTAAAAGTATGGCTTATCAAAAACATTCTGATAAGCTTATTGTTTTAAAAAACAAGGCATAACCTTAGGCAATGAATAGACTTCTTGTAACGCTCAGATCATTTCTCTTTTTGTCCCTATTGCTGTTGACAGGTTGTTCCACGCTGATCAACAATGTTCAGGTGCATACCTTGACGACAAACTACTGTGCGCCCAATGTGGCCTATACCTCAATTCCGATACAGGAAATCACTGCTAAGGATAGTATCCGGATAAGGAATGTTTTTTCTTATCATGATTTTGTACTGATCAAATACCTCAATTTGACAGCACCACTTATCCAATATTTGGATAGTCCGGCTAATGCACCGCTAAAATTGGCTGCGAGACAACAGATGATCGAAAAGTATATGCTGTTTGAAACGGAATTGAATGCTATTGCAGCAGAGCTGGACTGCAATGGTGAACGTATCGATAAGCTAGCAGGTTATATGGACGAACTGAATGCGAAAACGCAGACCCGTTTGACGGTGGCTTCTATCCTTCTGGGGGCTGTGACAGCTGTGACAGCAACTACGGTCAAGAATGACGACCTCAATAATGGACTGAGCATCGCCGGAGGGGTAGGCACAGCGGTTTTGGGATTTATGACCCTCAACCCCAAAGGCAAAAAGGTCAAGATGCAGCTGCAGCGCAATATGCTTGAAAGTATCTGGTATCAGAATAATAAGGCCCTGATCTATCCGAACTCGGTCTGGGGGATTTTATCGGAGAAGAAATTTAGCAATTCTGAAAATCACTCGCTGATCGAAACAACGCGGCAACGCTGGCTCCGTTATGGGTTGGACGATCAGCAGGATAGTCCCCTTCAGCAGTTGTATTTTAGAGATGGTGGAACTTTTGCTGCTGGGGAACTACACGATCTGGCCAATATGCACAATGAATTGCAGGCGACTATTCGTGCTATTCAGCAGGATATGCGAAGTTTAATACAAGTGATGAATACCTTGGACTGATCGATAAGTTGTTTCTTTGGTGTACGCTCATGGTCTGACCTGATTGGGGCTGATGGCAAACTTTTTCTTAAACGCACTGCTAAAATGCTGCAGTGAACAGTAGCCCAGTTCAAAAGCGATTTCAGTGGCTTGTTTTTTACCCTCGAGCAGCTGGTTTTTTGCCAGCTCCAGACGCAGATCGGAAAGATAGGAAAATGCGGTTTGATGGAATACCTCTTTAAATCCCCGTTTGAGTTTGTATTCATTTATACCCACTATCTTTGCCAGCTCAATCAGCGAAGGTGGCGACTCCATATTTTTGACCAGGTAATCGCGGGCAAATATAATCCGTTCTTTATCTTCATCATATTTTAGATAGGCTGCTGCTGAAAATCGGCTGTTATGAAAAGATTCGGCCTGTAAGACCAGTAATTCAATCGTCTTTGACAGAAAAAACATCTTCTTGAGACCGGCCGAGTAATCGCAGTTCAAAATCGAACGGATACAGTTCAGCTGTGATAAATCGATGTTTAAATTGCTGTCTGAAAATGCGGTGGGACTACCTGATACGATCTTGTCCGCAAATCTTTGGAGGGATTCATTTCCATTTTTTGATATATCCAAAAAGGCATCCTTCTGAAATTGGATCATAAAGGATTTCATTTTTAGTTCATCAAACCTCATTTTACCCGAAGCCTGTGTACCGTAGAATAAATTGTGTTGATTTTTTTTCAGTTCAAAAGTCCCGTTCATCCCATCCTGTTGGATTGATGTGCTCCCTTGCAGGTTAAAATGCATGCTTACCAGTTCTGTATCGCCTGTCCAGTCAAGTTCAGCCGGCCTGTCGAGATCGGCTTCTGCATACAGGATTTTGATCCCGTCAAAAATCCATTGTTTTGATGAGAGCTCACCATCAGGCAGCTTGATTTTAAAGACCTCATCTTTAAAATCCCTGCCCTTAAAGCTGTCTTCATCAAAAGCCATTTTAAATGGCTTTCCTTCATTTTTGAATTCAAATCCCATGGTTCCCTAATTTACTAGTTTTACTCCTTTTTTTGCAAGTTGATGCGATGGAAGCGAGGTAGTTTTGTACTGAAAATTAACGATAATTACTCGATATGCAAAATACCCATACATTCTCCAAAGCTACCCAATGGCTGTTTTATTCCATCTGCGCATACTTTCTGATGAATGGTGCCCAGCTTTGGGAAACAGCACTCATGGTGCCTGCATGGACAGCAGCGCCACCTTCTTCCCTGATTGTCTTTCAGAAACCCTATGCTCTGGATTTTAAGGTTTTCTGGATTGTGATGCACAGCCTGCATGAAATTATCTTTATCGTCGCTTTATGTTATAATTGGAAAATAAAAAAGCGCCGAAATTTGATGGTGGCGGTATTTTTGGCCCATCTGGGCATTCGGATCTGGACTTTGATCTACTTTGCACCCACGCTGATGGAATTTCAGCGATTGCCTCACAATGATACTGTGGACCTTATCCTAAAAGAGAAAGCTGCGCAATGGCGCCATTTGAATGACTTGCGGGTGGCCCTATTTTTTGTGCTCAATTTTTTACTGATACCCGGATTAAAAATTAAAGAAAAAGACGATGAATAAGAAAGTGATTATTATCGGCGCTGGTGCTGCTGGGCCAATACTGGCATTGCAGCTCAGAAAAATAGGTGATGACGTTGAAATTTTCGAATCCCGAATGGACAGCAATAGGCAGGAGGGGGCCTTTTTGGGGCTTAGCCCGAATGGATTGAATGTGTTGAAGGAATTTGTGGATTTAAATGCGCTAAAAGAGGACTATACAAGCGCTTCAATGATTTTTTTCAATGCACGGGGAAAACAGATCGCCAAGCTTGATACCCAATATCAACTGCAAAAATATACGGTTGAAACCCTTCAATTAAGACGGGCAAACCTGAATAAGCATATTCGGGAAGCGGCGGCAGATGCGGGTATAAAGATAAGATATGGTAAAACGTTCGTCAGTTTTCAGGAAGCAGAAGATGGTGTTACCGCCTATTTTGCCGACGGAACTTCGGTTTCCGGAGACCTGATGATCGCCTGTGACGGTATGTTTTCGACCGTCAGAAATCGTTTATTTCCAGATTTATCTGTACTTCGATATAGCAAGCTGATCTCGACCGGTGGTTATGCTTGGCTGCCAGAGCTCGCTAAGCCGTCGGAATCCATACAGATGACCTTTGCTGAACGTGGTTTTTTTGCCTATTCGGTTTCCGATAAAGGTGAAGTATGGTGGTTCAATAATTATTTTAGAGCGCAGGAACCGAGCTCTACGGAAATTAGGAAAACGCTGAAAGGCGAAATTCAGCAGCAGCTGCTCGACATTCATAAAAATGACGATCCATTGTTTTCCAAAATTATAACCAACAGCCATGAGATCATAGCCTATCCGGTTTATGATTTGCCTAGGTTGCCTAAATGGTACAAGGGGCGGGTTTGTCTTATTGGCGATGCAGCGCATGGCATCTCGCCTCATATCGGGCAGGGAGCTGCACTTGCCCTGGAAGATACAGTAGTGCTCGCAGAGCTTTTGAAAAGGCATCGGGATTACCAAAAAGCTTTTGAACTTTTTCAGTCGCTACGTCAGCCCCGAGTCGAAAAAATCATAGCAAGCGCCCGAAAAGTGGGGGATACTAAAACAAAAACAAACCCAATAGCGGCCTGGTTTCGCGATCGCCTGCTTCCTTACTTTATCGACAAACAAATTCAACAGCTGGATTGGATCTATGGCTGGACTTTCCCCCCTACCAACACCACTGATTTACCCCAAAATTAAGTTAGACAGCAATCTCTTCTTCCCTTGGATGAACGGATTGTTGTCCTTTGATGTTTTTGATTCCCTTTCTACTTAACCATTCGATAAAATGATCGGGATCGTCTGGTGTAAAATGGATGACCTTACCCGTGTTGAGCAGTAAGGAAAATATACCGCAATTCGCAATGAATTTTATGATTTCATCAGAACGGTGTTTCAATAGCGGAAAATATTCCATTAAGTTTATCTTTTTTTTTCTTTTAAAAATAGGTCGGAGAAAATATCCTAAATATGCGTTAAATGGTTAATTCAATCGATTGCATAAACTGTTTCAAAGATGTGAAATATTGTTGATATTTCTCCAAAAGATTATAAATTATTATACCATGCTTCGGTAAAACACCAATATCGATATTGTGCAAGTATTCATCGATTATGTAGTTTCTTTGATGGTTCAATACTGGTACTTTTGTTAGGAAAGAAGATAACAAATTATAAACCGAATGACTTTGTCCCATACTTTTAGGCCGAAGCATTCTGACCGAAGATTATCGTATAATGGATAGAAGAACAGCAATTAAGTTTCTCGGTGCAACTATTCCGACCCTTTTCCTTGGTAAATTTGGAGCTGCCCACGCATATCTAGGGAAAGCTCCTTTTCATCCCGATTGGCGCTCACTTGAAAATTATCAGGTACCTGATTGGTTTCGCGATGCCAAATTTGGCATCTGGGCGCATTGGGGACCACAATGCGAGCCCGAACGGGGTGATTGGTACGCCCGTGGTATGTATCAGGAGGGATCGGACCAATATCAATATCATCTTGAAAAATACGGACATCCTTCTGTCTTCGGTTTTAAGGATGTGATCCATCGGTGGAAAGCCGAAAACTGGAATCCGGAGGAGCTGATGGAACTATATAAGAATGCCGGTGCACAGTATTTTATGGCACTGGCCAACCATCACGATAATCTAGACCTTTACCACAGCAGCCACCATAAATGGAATAGTGTAAATGTTGGCCCTAAGAAAGATATTGTAAAAGGCTGGGAACGTTCCGCAAGAAAAAGAGGTCTTAAGTTTGGCGTAAGTGTACACGCGGCACATGCTTGGACCTGGTATGAAACTGCACAGCGGAGTGATAAAGAAGGTAAGTTTGCCGGTATACCCTATGATGGGAAATTAACGAAAAAGGATGGCGCAGGACAATGGTGGGCAGCATACGATCCGCAGGAACTTTATGCACAGGATCATGCGCCTAGTTTGGATAGTAAGGATGATAACACCGTTCATCGGCAATGGCATTGGGATGTAAATTCGGGGGTAAGTGTACCAACAAAGGCGTATTGCGAAAATTTTAAGGCCCGGACCCTGGAATTGATCAACAATTACAAACCCGATATCGTTTATTTTGATGATACCGTCCTGCCGCTCTGGCCGATAAGCAATGTTGGGCTGGAGATAGCCGCTGATTTTTATAATAAAAGCATGCAGGCAAATAAAGGCAAGGTTGATGTGGTAATTAATGGTAAAATCCTCAATGAACAACAGCGTAAATGTCTGGTATGGGATATCGAACGGGGGCAGAGTAATGCCATCGAGCCGCAACCCTGGCAGACTTGTACCTGCATAGGATCCTGGCATTATGACCGGCGGATCTATGATAATGATCAATATAAATCTGCCAAGACCGTTATTCATATGCTGATAGACGTGGTCAGCAAAAATGGTAACCTATTGTTGAGTGTACCCCTGCGCGGTGATGGATCTATCGATGACAAAGCTAGAGCAGTGGTCGAGGGGATAGGGGGCTGGATGGCTGTACACCGGGAAGCTATTATAGGAACAAGACCATGGCGTATTTTTGGTGAGGGCCCTGCACAGGAGGAAGCGCCTTCGCTTAATGTTCAGGGGTTCAACGAGGGAAAGGGAAAGGCTTTTACCAGTGATGATGTTCGTTTTACGACAAAGGGAAATGTACTGTATGCCTTTATTATGGGAATACCTACTGAAAAGCCGATTAAAATCAAGTCATTGGGGCGTTCCGCACCCAATACCCGTGTGGTCAGCAGGGTACAGCTACTGGGCGTTAATGATCGGATATCCTTTCGGCAGCTCGACGATGCTCTTGAGGTTCAGTTACCCGACAGTTTCGTTCAAAATGATATCGCAACAGTACTAAAAATTACCTAATGATGTGATCTATTTACGTGCTAAAGCAGCTGTTCGACATTGGATAAAAACTTTAATACAGCATCTCTAGGAATAGCTAGACAAGCAGTATGACTGAAACGTGCAATGTTGATGCCTATAAAATGGCCATTGCTATCGACTATCGGACTTCCACATTCATCGGCATGAATGCGTGAATCGTGAAGAAACACACTTGGAAAGTGGTCCCTACGAACTGATTTTCCTTTGGGAATGTTGTTTGCCGGATGTGGATTTTCCCTGGTTGGCCATTTGGAAAGGATGACCTTGGTATGAAAATCCGCTGCTCCCCGTCGGTATTGAACCTGTAGCGTATCGCCTGCAGAAAATTGTTGCATGGCCGCATTGATTTTGACGGCACTTGCTACATCATGACCATTTAATGCAATCATATGGTCGCCGACTTGGAGTCCGGCGTGGGCTGCTGCTCCCATGCTATCTACTTTTGTTAAGGTTGGAAGACCGTCTAGCTCCCGCATCTGTGCATCGAAAGTTCCTGGAACAGGTATACGTGGGAAGGTGCGGGACGACATGCCCAGGACACCGGTTTTGCGCTGATTGGAGGTAAGCAGTGACCATAAATTTAAACCCACCAGTGTATCCGGTATACCTTGCTGCGCAATTTCCGATATGGCGATCGACGGAAATTTATGATCACCCGTGAGTGCCACCAGGTCGCTTTTTTCGTCTCTAAGCAGGACTTTTAAGGCGTAGACCTTCTTGCCAATTTTAACAATTGGCGCTTTGCCAACTAAACTACTTTTGGATAAGATCACCTGCTTCTTGTTGCGCAATTGAAATACTGTTCCTAATATAGAAATACTGTCGTCTTTTAAAATACTGCTAATTCTTATGGACTGAAAGTTTGTCTTTGGATGTTTTGCCTGTTTTTTTAGCGCCAATTCCAATAGTTTCTGCTGCTCAGGATCGCTACCGATCGAATCGCTTAGACTGGGATAAGTGTCGATAGCGACTGGGTGGCTGAGCGACTGCCAATATTTACGGTAGCTATTTACAGGGACCTCAAAATTGATGCCCTCAGGACTATCGATACGGCTGTGAAGGCCAATGACCCGACCTAGGGCATCAAACAATGGGCCTCCGGAATCTCCCGGTTCCATGATGCTGCTGCTTTGAATAAAACCATAGTCGTCCATTTTTTTTAGAATACGCCCGGTACGCAAAAAGGGAATGTAGAAGGGGAGTGTTTCAGGATAAGATAGTCCAAAGCAGAACTGGTTTTCAGCGATAGATGATGACCAGCCCATTTCAGCAAAGGGCCAGGGGCCTTCACCCTGCATCTTCATCATAGCAATATCGGGCAAGTTGCTCTGTTGATCCACGACCAGTCTTCCGAGCGCCTTGGCGACTCCCTGCTTGCCATCGGGGAAAATTACGCGATAGAAATTGCCCGGCTTTGTGGAATGTGCCACTGTAAGGATAGCTCCATCCACAGATACAATAACACCACTGAAAGGGGCACTGTTTTGCTGGCCGCTGGTACTGTCAATACCAAACATTTTTATCGATGCCGTCATTGCCCGGAAAAGGGTAGATTTCGGTATGTCGTGACCAAGCGACATGTTTTTCTGCGCTAAGCAGGTAGTGGGATAGATGGCTAGGCACAAAATCGCCCAAATAATGATGTAGTGGAAGACTGTATGATCAGAAAATTTTTTGGAACACGTTGTCATATTGCGAACAGGTTGATTTATTGGATTAGGTTTGGCTTTAGAAGGCCACGGCTCAAAGGTAGCAGATTTGTCAACAGAAAAACAAGAGCAACCGAGTAGATCTGAATATATTATTGACTTTGCTTTCTTTTTGATCCTGTTCGCCGAAAAATTTATGGCTTATATGGAGAAATTTTGAAAAATTAGTAGGAAGAATTTAGGGATAAGTCGTCGATAGGAAGTATCAATTCTTTTTAGTTATCTTTATCCACGAAAAGATTGACCTCTAGCTAAACGAATCTACAGATGAACTATACGAGCGAAAAAGAGCTGCTTGAAGATTTCCTAAAAGGGAAAGAGCAGGCTTGCGCGCATGTATACAACCGTTATTTCAATCGCATTTGTTTATACGCCTCAAGCTTTGTGGATGAAAGTAAAGAAGCAGAAGATATTGCCGAGGAGGGCTTTATTCGCTTGTGGCATGGCAAGCGGAGCTTTGACAGCTTGTCGCATCTGAAAGCGGCGCTTTATCAGGCAACGCGCCATGTAGGACTCAATCAGCAGACAGCCCGAATGCGTAGGCTGAATCGGGTCGATAGCTATGTTGCACAGCAGGAACAGGATCAAAAATCGCATTTACATGAAATTGTCTACGCCGAAGCAATGGCCGAACTCTACGAAGCCATTCAGAAGCTCCCGCCCAAAGCACGGGAAATCATACAGCTGAGCTACCTCGAAGGCAACAGCAATCAGGAGGTTGCTGATCTATTGCAAATCAATATTCAAACCGTTAAAAATCAAAAATTACGTGCCCTGAGCCTGCTGCGTCAGCATTTGAAACGGGATTCCTTCAATTACCTACTCTCGTTGATAGTTCTTTTTGGAAAAATTTAATTTTTTTTAATTGTCTTTGGTACTTTTTTAAATCGGTGTGGTATCTATAGATGAAATAGCTCAAAATGGATCCTAAAGAAGAAGAAAAACTTATCCGTATCAGTGCGCTGGTCCTTCAGGAATTGCAGGGAACGCTAACAGGCGAACACCGTCTTTTTTTGGAAAACTGGCTGCAAGAATCAGCATCGAACAAAGAGATCTATCAACGTTGTCTGGATGGACAGCGGCAGCGTGAAGCGTATGCTAGTCTGCAGCATTTTGAAAAGCGACGTAATTTTGAGTCGCTAAAAAATAAAATTTCCTTTCAGCCAACAACGAGACGGCCTGCACTGCTGAAACGCCTATGGCCTTATGCTGCAGCAGCTAGCGTACTACTTGCCCTCAGTGTTGTCTGGTATTGGAATAGGGATAACAGCCGGTCGGCAGAAGTGCAGTTGGGAGTTGTAAATGATCGGCTTCCAGCTTCTAATCAGGCCATCATAACGCTCTCAGATGGCAGACGGTATGAGCTAAACAAGGGAGAAAAACAAGTGCATATCAATGGTAGCGGAATACGCTATGATGACGGCCATGAAGTTGCATCGATCGATGCCGCGGTGTCTGCCAAAATAGAAACGCCGCGTGGGGGTACTTACGAGGTCACCTTGCCCGACGGTACTATGGTCAAGCTAAATGCAGGAACGACACTATCTTATCCAACAGTATTTGCTAAAGATAAACGGGAAGTCAGCCTTCGGGGAGAGGCCTATTTTGAAGTTGCCAAACGAAAGGATCAGCCTTTTATCGTGCGGACCAAAAATCAGGAGGTACAGGTATTGGGGACGCATTTCAATATCAATGCTTATCCAGCAGCAGCGCAGACAAAAACAACATTGTTAGAGGGGAAAGTGCAGGTAAAAGAACTGATTAAAGGCCAAAAAATCACTTTGATGCCCGGCGATCAGTCTGTCAGCACCGGTGCGGAGCTGTCCAGACATCCGGTCAATGTGCAGCAGGAGATGGCTTGGGTATACGGCAAATTTAACTTTGATGGAAAGTCACTTCGGCAAGTGATGGATGAACTGTCCCAATGGTATGCAGTTGATGTTGTCTATAAGGGCGATGTACCTGATGTCTCCTTTTTCGGAGGAACATTCAGAACGAGTAAATTATCTACCATCCTGAAAATATTAAAAGACCAGGATTTGTCGTATCAATTGACGGACGATGGAAAACTGATCATTGAAAAAAGTGATCCTAAAGGACAGAAAGGAGGGCAGTAAAAAACGTAAAATTATACATTACCATACAATATGAATTAACAAATTGGGCAGTGAATCCTGCAATCTAACCTAACTAAACTAACTAGAATTAATGAAATTAAGTTGTTTTTCACAAGCGACCAGACCCCTTTTATGGCTACTTTTTGCTGTCTTACTCCAGCTAGGCCATAAGGTAAACGCACAAACCGTCACCTATGCCGGACACAATGTTCCTTTAATGGATGTGCTCCAGGCTGTCAAGCTCCAGACAAATTACGAAGTCTTGGGAGCAAAAAAGATTTTGGAATCGGCCCGACCAATTTCAATCAAAGCGGACAAGATGCCTCTTAAATTATTTCTTGATAAAATTTTAAGTCCGCAGGAAATCGGCTACACAATTGAATCGAAGACAATTTTCCTGGAAAGGAAAGCCAGTCCGCGGAAAACCGAACCTAAAAACCGTTCCCCGTTGGATAAGCCATCTCAGCTGCAGGTCCGGGGACAAGTCGTCGGTAAAGACCGTAAGCCACTCTCGGGAGTGAATATTTCACAAATGGGCAATGCCATTGCGGTAGCGGATAAGGATGGACGATTTTCTTTCGCCGGTACTATGCAACCGCTTACATTAAGTATGGTTGGCTATAAAAACTTTACCCTCAACCTGGTCGAAAATAAAGAGGAGTACAACGTGCAGATGGAAGAGGAGGCAAATGCGTTGGAACAGGTCGTTGTGACGGGTTATCAGGTGTTAAAAAAAGATTCCTATACCGGAACTGCGATTACCAAAAGCGGGGATGAACTACGACAGGTAAATCCACAAAACGTCCTACAGGCCATGCAGGTATTTGATCCTTCTTTTAAAATTTTGCCCAACAATTTAGCTGGTTCTAACCCCAATGCACTTCCTAATATTAATGTGCGTGGTTCCTCAGCTTTACCCAGTGGAAGTACGGATGTACTGCGTCGTGATAATGTCACGACAACTATGAATTTACCAGCTTTTATCTTGGATGGTTTTGAAGTTAGCCTGGAAAAAGTAATGGATCTGGATATGACGCGCATTGAGAGTGTCACCACGTTGAAAGATGCGGCGGCGAGTGCTATTTACGGTTCACGTGCCGCTAACGGCGTAATGGTAATCGTTACCAAGGCTCCCAAAGAAGGTAAATTGCAGGTGACCTATACGCATGAAACTAATGTCAATATGCCAGATTTGTCGGGATATAATTTATTAAATGCAACGGATAAGCTTGCTTATGAGAAACTTGCAGGGCTCTATGATGGTCAGAAACAACGTCAATCGCAGGACATATTGGACGAATTATACTATCATAAGCTGGCAAATGTACTTGGGGGAATAGACACGTATTGGCTATCACAGCCCGTACGTACGGCAGTTGGGCAAAAACATGGTGTTTTCTTAGAAGGTGGGGCACAAACTTTTCGCTATGGTGTGGATATGCGTTACCAAACGCGACCGGGGGTGATGAAGGGTTCTGGCAGAAACCAGTATTCTGGCGGATTGAATTTTAGTTACAATCCAAAAAATAAAATTCGTTTTCAGAATGAGCTCTCCATTACGGTAGTCGATGGCAGGGAATCCCCCTATGGTAGTTTTGAGAATTTTGTTAATATGAATCCTTACTATAGGCTGAAAGACGATCAGGGTAATATCACGCAATTGTCAGATCGTTGGGTAAGGGTAGATCCTTCCGGAAATAGAAATGAAGAGTATGTGCTCAATCCTGCGTATGATGCGACCTTAAGTAGCTTTAACAAATCGGGGTATACCGAATTATTAAATAACCTTTCAGCTGACGTTGATCTAGGCATGGGCTTGCGCCTTCGTGGATTACTTTCTTTACTGAAACGGATGAACACCGGTGACGATTTCCGCTCACCCTTGTCCAATGAGTTTTATTCCTACGAAACTTCAAGAGCAGATGAAAGAGGAAGTTATGGAAGTTATAGTAAAAATGAGTTGTATTGGGATGGAAATATACGCTTGAATTGGGATCGAAATATAGAAAAGCATTATTTCAATATGATTGCTGGTGCCAATATAAGAACGGAGAGTTATGACGAACGTTACTTCAAGGCGATTGGTTTTCCGAATGACCGCTTTACTGATATTGGTTTTGCGAAAGGTTATGAAGAGGGAAAAAGTCCGGAAACGAATGTGGGCGCATCGCGTCTATTCGGGTCTTTCTTAAGTGGTAATTATAGTTATGACAACCGTTATCTTATTGATGCGACCTTGCGCATCGACGGTTCATCAAAGTTTGGCGCAAATAAGCGGACCGCGCCTTTTTGGTCGACGGGAATCGGTTGGAATATGCATAATGAAAAATGGTTTACCACAAAGGCTATTAGTCAGTTGCGTCTTCGTGCAACTGTTGGCTTGACGGGCTCCGTTCAATTTGACCCTTATATGTCGCGCGTTACTTATTCTTATGATAAGAACAATTGGTATTCTTCGGGATTGGGAAGCACAGTGCGTAATTATGGTAACGAAGACCTTGCCTGGCAAAGGACGCAGTCGATTGATTTAGGTATAGATATCGGCTTTTGGAGCAATAAGTTGACGTTTTCACTGCGAAACTATAGTAAAATTACTAAAGATATTTTGGCGGATATTAATATCGCTCCTTCGACAGGATTTAGTTCCTATAAGGAAAATCTAGGCGATATGGAGAATAGGGGAATCGAATTGGGTGTCAATTGGCAGGCAATTAAGAGTGAAAAATGGACCTTGAGCTTGTTAGCTAATATTGTACAGAATCGCAATAAAATTGTGCGTATTTCTAATGCCTTGAAGAGTTACAACGAGCGCGCAGATGAGGAACAACAGAAAGATGAATACAAAGCTGTACCCTTATTGCGTTATGAGGAAGGACAGTCAATGGACGCCATTTACACCGTCCCATCTTTGGGGATAGATCCTGAAAGCGGGCGGGAGGTCTTTATGAAACGAGATGGTAGCCTAACATATACCTGGGATCCACGGGACATAGCGGTGGTTGGGGTAGCGACACCAAAAATGGAGGGATCTTTCGGTGGTACCCTACGTTATCAGCAGTGGATGTTAGTTGCCTATTTTCAAACGCGTATGGGAGGTAAAACCTATAACCAAACCCTCGTTGATCGTGTGGAGAACGCAGACCCACGTTACAATGTTGACGCTAGAGTGTTTGAGGAACGCTGGAAAAATCCGGGAGATCACACGTTTTTTAAAAGTATTGAGGATTTAGGACGAAGCGAGTTGTCTTCTCGTTTTGTGATGCCAGATAATCTATTAACACTGCAATCCCTTAATATTTCTTACGATGCCAATAAAGCTTTTGCCAATCGCTTAGCGCTGGCGAGTTTGCGTGTGGGGTTGATCGGCAACGATATTTTTCGCTGGTCTAACGTAAAGGAGGAAAGGGGCATTAATTACCCGTTTGCAAGATCAGTGAACTTGACTTTACAAGCGAGATTTAAATAAGGTTTGTTAAAATCAAGAATTTAGATTGATAGCGATCTAATTCGTGAAAATTATTTCATACAACCAACTAACATATGAAGAAGAAAAATATATTTATCGTTTTACTTTGCAGTATTTTCTTGTTTTCCTGCCAGAAATGGTTGGATATAAAGCCCCAGAGCGAGGTTGAAAAAGACCAGCTCTTTACTACGGAGGATGGTTTTAAGGAAGCATTATTGGGAATCTATACCCGTTGTGCTAACAGTGACCTCTATGGTAAAGAATTAACAATCGGTACACCTGAAGTACTGGTGCAGAATTATACAATTCCAAACAATGATCCTCTTAGTTATCAAAAGACCGCACGATTTTTATACGATGATGGTGACTTTAAAGATCGAAAGGATAATATATGGAAAGGTCTATACCATGGGATAGTGAATGCAAATCTCTTATTGGCAGAAATCGACGGGAGGAAAAATCTGTTTTCTGGAGACAATTATGCTTTGATTAAGGGAGAGGCGCTTGCTTTACGTGCTTTTCTGCATTTCGATGCCTTACGTTTGTTTGCTCCAGCTCCTATCGTGGACGCACAGGCAGATGCAATACCCTATGTAACTAAATATTCGAATAAAACGACGCCCTTGAGCAAAGTGTCAGCAGTATTGGATTCTGTTATTATAGATCTGACGATAGCGAAAGAGTTATTAAAGGTAGATCCAATTCGCTCTGCTTCATACGTGGTTGGATATCCGACAGTAAATGACACGCTGGCGAACTCAGAGTTGAGCAGCAGCAGTCTCTTTTTGCAAAATAGAAGACACCGATTGAATTATTATGCGGTATGTGGTACTCTAGCCCGAGTTTATCTCTATATGGGAGATAAATCGAAAGCTTTAGCAAATGCCCTGGAAGTGATTGCATCCAAAAAGTTTCCCTGGACGAATAATACTGATTTTCAATCTGTAAAGGAGGATAAGAAGGACCGCATTTTATACAAAGAACTTTTGTTTGGTTGGTATATTCCGGGAATGAATAGAGAATATAATCAAGATTGGTTTAGTACAGGTCGGATGAACCTGGATAAAGAAGAAGGACGGACAATTTATGACGTTGGTGGTAACGGAGGGGGCGATCTGCGTTACACACAATGGTTTGGTACAGTGAGTGTGGGCACCACTGCTGTGAGTTCATTGGTAAAATACAATAGAAATACATTCAGTGATGATTTTGAGGCCAATCTACATTACCTCATGGCGCCAGCGATACGATTAAGTGAACTCTATTATATTGCTGCGGAATGTAACTATGAAAACAATCCGACTTTAGCGGCAGAATATCTCAACCAAGTGCGTATACAGCGTGGCATAGGGGAACCTGCTGATGTGTCGACGGCAACAAAATTCCGTACGGAATTACTCAAGGAATACCGCAAAGAGATGTATGCAGAGGGACAACTTTTTTATGCATATAAGCGTTTAAACGCTCCTATTATTGGGGCAAAAGGCACTGTTATTCCAGCAAGCCAGAAAATCTTTGTCTGGCCATTGCCGAGTGATGAAATAATTTATGGACAACGCTAATATAGAAATAGGATGAAAAGAATTATTTATATACTGTTAGCATTTGTTTTTTTTCTGTTCTTTTCTTGTCAGAAAACAGAACTAAAGACTTACGAATCAGATGCTAATGTTTATTTTGATCTGACTCAGGATGCGCGAGATAGCATCGTATATACTTTTGCTTATGAAATGACCAGAGCATCTGATACGCTTTATATTCCGGTTCGGCTGATGGGGAATCGGATGGGAAATCAGCGTCATTTTCAGGCTTACGTAGAGAAAGATTCGTCCACTGCGCGTAGCAACGAGCATTATGACGCATTGTCAGCAGAATATCCCTTGGACGCCAACCAAGGAAGGGGCTATGTCCCCTTAATTATTCATAATACCAGGGATTTAGAAGAAAAATCAGTGTCGCTCATCTTAAAATTGAAAGCGAGCCCGGACTTTGGTGTTAATGATCCACGGTTAATTCGAACTTATGTGGTTCTTTCTGCACAATTGGAAAAGCCAAATTGGTGGGATAGTTGGTCGCCATTGGGTGAGTACTCCCGGGTAAGGCATCAGCTATTTTTTATAGCGACAGAACAACGGCAGCTTTCCACCGATGGATTGGATGCTCCAAAGAACCTATATTTTGCCAACTTGTTGACCATTATGCTCAATGATCCTTTTAAATGGGTAGCGGATCATCCTGAAAAAGGCTATGTGTTGGAAAGTAAGGATAATGGTCAAAGCTATATTTTCTTTCATAAGGACAATCCCAATCGGCCAATTCTGTTGAAAAAAAATACTGGAGTAGGTAAATTTTTCTTTATTGATGAATCAGGGAAGGAGCTTAGATAATATGAAAAAATTGATAATAAGCATTGTCGTATTGACTTTGTTAGCTGCCTGTTATAAGGACAAAGGAAATTATGCTATCGATATGCCTGAGTCACCGGTGTTACAAAATTTGGATACACTCTACGAGGCAATGACTGGTGATAGTCTAATTGTACAGCCTAAAATTACAGGTATATCTGCCGAAAATTTGGAATGTGATTGGCGTATTGATGTGCCGGAGGCCCTTATACCAGAAGCCAACCATTATAAAGGGAATGCACTAAGGATAGTTTTTGGTTTAGAAGCAAAACGTTATACAGCTAGGCTTACCGTAACAAACAAAGCTAATGGGATGAAATATTTTTACCCTTTTAAAATCCAGGGGGTGACGGAGTTTTCTAGGGGTACTTTGGTCTTATCTCAGGATCAGGGTACTGGTAAACTCTCTTTTATTAAACCTGACAACAGTGTTCAGCCTAATATCTATGAAGTTATTAATGGGCAACCTCTACCGGTCGACCCTTTGCAGTTGCACTATGTAAGGAACCAATTTACGGGCAATACGCCGTTAGGGTATTGGATTATTTCGAAACAAGCCGGAGTTCGCTTGAATGTTAATACCCTAAAAAAGGAAAGTTTAAAGCCTGGGACTTTATTTGATAATTTCTTTTTAGCTCCTTCGACCATTAACGTCGGGAGTCTTCAGGCGCATCCACAAGGGGTTCTATTAGGTGTAATCAATGATAAATTCTATGGTGGAGCAACAACAACATGGGATCAGTCGGCAACCTATGGGATGTTTGGTACGTATGCAGATGGGGAGTATGACTTGGCGTCGAAATTTGTGCTTTCAACTGCCAATAATAATTATACGGTGATTGCTTTTGAAAAAAATAAGAAACAATTTGTCCGCATTAATCTCTATGGGTCACCAATGTATTTTGGAACGCAGTATAGTGCGATTAATTCAGATGTTTTTAATCCTACTAATGTAGGTATGGACTTGTTGCAGTTGGTGCAGATTAATAATACGGACACCTATGCTTACGTGAAAAATGCAACTGGTCAGATCTATGAGTTGATGTTTAATGTGAACTTTTCGGGGCCATTTAACTTCACTTCGGGCCATAAACGACTTTTTATACGGCCAGAATGGATCACTGCTGATACAAAAATGTTGGCCAGTCGTAGTGGTTATATTTACGTTGCAGTACAAAATCAAGTTTTCCGCTATAATCCCTTAAGTGAACAAGTGCAGCTATTAAAGACAGATATCAAGAGCGAGGTCACTATGCTTAAATTGGAGGATGATGAGAATACTCTTATTGTTGGATCAGCGGGAACACTCTATTATCTCGATATTCAAGTGGGTAAAAATGGCGAGCTTGTCAAAAAAATCGAGGGTATTCCGGGAAATCCTGTGGACATGACCTGGCGTAAGTAAAGAACAATAAAATAATATCTAATCATATAAACATGAAAAATTTAAAAATAGCGGCATTGGCGCTGGCATTTTTACCCATGGTATCATTTGCGCAGCAAGCAAATTTCCAGATCAATGGAAGTGCACCAAAAGCTTTCAATGGTAAAAAAGTGTACTTGGATTATACAAAAGATGGATTTCCGGCATCGGATTCGTCTGCTATTGTGAATGGCAAGTTTAGTTTTAAAGGAACGGTAGAGGAGCCTGCTTACTCAAGAATGGTTTTTGATCAGGAGGGTAAGGGGAAATTGATCGCACAGAATATCGGTGACCGTTTATACTTTTATCTGGGAAATGAGACTTACAATATGACCATCAAAGACTCACTGCGTACGGCTGCAATAAAAGGGTCACCTTTGCATAACGCGTATGTCGCTTATCTGAATGAAATCGGTGGTGGTTTTATGGATATTATTGATGCGGGGAATAAAGCTTTTGCCACTGTAGATAAAAATGCGCCTGATGCCAATGAACAGTATAAAGCTATCCACGAAAAGTTTGAGGCAAGGTTTGAAGCACGCCGGGTAAAGGAACTTGCATTTGCAGCAAAAAATCCGAATTCGATCTTTGCGGTGGATGCGCTTATAGATGCGGCCAATAAACGTAAGCTCAGTGAGATTGAACCTTTATTTTTGAAGCTATCGAAAGAAGTACGCCAAATGACGAATGCTCGGCAGCTGGAAGCACGCTTTTTGGCTGAGCGAAGTGTGAAAATTGGTAATAAAGCGCCTGATTTTTCCCAACCAGATACGAATGGGAAAATGATCAAGGTATCCGATTTTAAAGGACAGTATGTGCTGATCGATTTTTGGGCAAGCTGGTGTGGTCCCTGCCGTGCGGAAAACCCTAATTTATTAAAGGCGTACAACAAGTATAAAGGTAAGGGACTGGAAGTCCTTGCGGTATCCCTAGACGATACAAAAGGAAAAAATGCCTGGATAAAAGCGATTAAGGATGATGGTCTGCCTTGGATCCATGTGGCGGATCTAAAGGGTTGGAGCAATGAGGCTGCGGTATTATATGGCGTACGTGCTGTGCCACAGAATTATCTGGTGGATCCGAAAGGAAACATTGTCGCCATCAATATCAAAGGAGAACTGCTGCATCAGGAATTGGCCAAAATTTTTGGGAACTAAAGGTCAAATGTAAGCTCATTGACCCGAGATTGGAATGATGATGCCGTGTACGAAAGATACACATTGATGATCTTATCTAAACAACAGGGGCATATATTAAAGCTAGGGATTGAATCCCTAGCTTTTTTTATCTGGGAATTCTTCGTTTATAGGCCATGGGAGTTTCGCCTGTTATTTTTTTGAACAATCTATTAAAGTAGGATATGTTTTCGAAGCCCAATTTAAAGCTGAGCTGTTGAATATTGTCTTCATTGACGAGCATCATCAATTGTGCTTTTTCGATTTTCTTCTGATTGATATAAAGTACCGGCGTTGTATTCATCTGTTTTTTGAATAGCCGGATCAAGTGATCTTTGGAAATAAAGATCAAATTGGCAAGCTGTTCGATGGAAATCGGTTGATGGATATTTTCGTCTATGTACTCGAGCACACGCAGCAGACGTTTTTCGCCATGCGGTATTTTGTTGATTGCTTCCGTTAAAAAACGGCTCATCAGCAAATGGATAATAGCTTGATTCTCGGATGCTCTGGCAAAAGGAGAAGCCGTCTGCAGCGCCATGTTTTTCATCAATTCGGTGGAGTTATCGTAGCTTTTTGGGTCATAAATTGTCAGCTCACGCCCTGGATTTATGGTATAAAGATGTTGGATGAGTGTCTCTAATAATGGGTCAGATTTGATTTCCTTTGGAAAAGCATAGCGGTCAAAAATGCTCGATCTTAGCTCGGGGTTTTCATAGATATGAATATAATAGAGTGAAAATTTAGCAGAACAGGCATAGCTATGCTGGACATAAGCGGGGGTGAGGTAGAGGTGAGCGGGTCGCAGTTTAATGACTTCGCCCTGCAAAATAATAGATGCTTCTCCTTCACACACATAATGTATTCGGGCAAATGGACTCTTGATATCTTTAAAATTCCAATCTGCCTGATGTTCCGCATAGCCAACATTCAATAGTGTAAAATCGAGTTTATTCTTTTCATTGTTTATCATCATGCGAAGAGGAGAATAGTACAATATAAGTTGTTTTCTTTTAAAAAAATATTTTTTTAAGTGCTAATGTCGATAATGTGTCATTTTGGCTCCTTCTGGGGGTGTTATGATGTCATTGAACTCTTTTTGTGAAATAATTACCCATAACCGTGTTTTTTTAAGGATATGGAGGCGTTATGAATTGATCGATTAGCATTTAAAGTTATTTTGAAAATGCTTAGCTGCATATAAAACAATACCGCTGATCGCTTGGAATTTATACTTATGAAGGGGCTTTGGAAAAGGGGCTGCAAGAATTCTGTGAAGGATAGGTCGATATTGTATTATTTTTGATCGCTAATGTTGTTTCTTTCTCCGTCTTATCCAATTATTTTTGGCTAAGCGTTAAGATCAAAGATACGGAAATCGGAAGCCTCTTGATTTCTTATATTATCTTTGCTATCATTCTAGACGATAAGAGCAATAACTGTTTAAATCTTGGTACCCCTTATAAATGAAAGCAATAAAAATTGTGAAAGAAGGAAACGTGGAAATTATGCGTATTCCTCAGCCAACTGTTAAAGATGGACATGCCCTTTTAAAGGTTGATTATGTGGGATTCTGCGGTTCGGATCTAAATACTTTTCGTGGGTTGAATCCCTTGGTCAAGTTGCCTGTGATACCTGGGCATGAAATCGGGGCTACGTTAGTGGAGTTGGGAAATAATGTAGCTACTGATCTGAAGGTCGGTGCAAGAGTTACGGTAAATCCGTATTCCAATTGTGGCTTATGTACAGCTTGTAAAAATAACCGTCCCAATGCATGCCGTTATAACGAGACAATGGGGGTGCAGCGCGACGGCGCGATGGCCGAATATATCGTGGTACCTATAGAAAAGATTATCGAAGGCGGGCAGCTTTCATCCAAAGAATTGGCTTTAGTAGAACCGATGAGTGTAGGCTTTCATGCCGTTGATCGAGCTTCAGTAACGGACAGCGATATTGTTCTGGTATTTGGATGCGGTATGATCGGGGTGGGGGCAATCGTGCGGGCAGCTTTGCGGGGCGCTACAGTGATTGCGGTCGACGTCAGTGCTGAAAAGCTTGCTCTTGCAAAAAAGCTAGGTGCAAAGTTTACGATTAACAGTGCTGAAGAAGATTTGGAAGCGAAGCTGCATACAGTCACCCAGTCTATGGGTGCAGATGTAGTTATTGAAGCGGTTGGCCGGAAGGAAACGTACCTAGCTGCCATTGCCGCAGCTGCATATACGGGCAGAGTTGTGTACATCGGTTATGCAAAAGATGCGATTCCTTTTGATACACAATTTTTTGTAAAAAAGGAACTCGATATTAGGGGATCGCGCAATGCGACGCCAAAGGACTTTGCTGCGGTGATGAAGTACCTCAACCTGAGAACCTGTCCGATTGAGGAACTGATTACGGCGATCTATCCCGTGGAGAAGGCACAGTCGGCCCTCGAGTCGTGGTTAAAGGATCCGGGGCATGTCTTTAGGTTATTGATTGAGTTTTAAACACTGACTGTAGTTGAGTAAGTTAGCTATTTAGCGGATATATTTCTTAGATGATCCAATATATTTTTTTGCCAACCATTTTCTGATGGGTTCGTCATAAAATTTAAGTGCCGCATAAGCAAGTACAAGCATGCTGGCCAATAGCACTAATCCAACTGAAAGTCCTTGACTAAGAGGGATATTATTCGTTGTAACCCAAGCATAAAAGATACAGGCAAACGGAAAGTGCAAAATGTAAAGTGGATAGGATCATTAGATTGTCGACAATCTTAACGATGAAAAGTCTTCCGAAAAAGCTTTGCCACGGTTTTAGTAAGTTTAGGGTTGTTGTTTTCCAAACGTAGAGAAAAAACAGAAATTATAATAGTGTATTTAATGTAAAAAATCAGATACCCCAGTTGTGCCGTTTAGCATTTTGGTTGTTTCATATTTTACTCGTCAATCAAACGAAGAAAGGGAAGGCGCAACTGAGTGATGAGTTTTAGATGCAGCAAATGGAGAACAGATGGTGACCAAATTCTCCATTTAAACAGAGCTTGTTCAGTGATTATTCAGTGCTTGTTCAGTGATGAGTCAGTGATTAGTCAGTGTAGACTGAATAATTACTGACTTATCACTGTCTAAATATTGATTAAAAAATGTGATTAGGTATAAATTGGTACTAGGATTTTTCCTGATCAGCCAAGGCACTATGAATAATAGGGAATTCTTAAAAATCCTACAGAATTGAAAACAGTGATGGATCAATGGCTGTATGTACTTAAGCATTTAAGTACCATGAATAAACTACCTGCATTTTTTGGATAAGAGAATATTTGGTCCTATGTCTGAAGTAGGAGAAATAGGTAAACTAACGGAGGAAGATAGGATGTCATACGAATCAAGTTTGCAACATAAGCGAGATGCTGAAAATATATACAATTTGGCCATTCGATCCGGTGAGATCAGCGTATGTTTTTTGAAGTAATATATGTACATTTAGTGTATTATCTGTAAAGATAGTACCTAAAAGGAAAAATAGACTTAAAAATCAATGAGCAGGAAAGTTTTAGCATGTTTCTTAATCATGCTGTTTTCAAAAGTGCTTTTGGGCAATTCCCAGGATTCGGTCCAGGAGGGGTTTGTGGCCAAGATGGAGCAATTTTTTAAGGAATCTGCTAAAAGAAGTATTCAGGATCTGGAGATGGATCGTGCTACCATCCGACAAAATCGTGTACTGGAAGATATTAAATTGTTGGCGAGTCAATCTCGCTCTTTTCTGCGAAAAGACTTCGATTCGATGCGTGTGGATCGCGGACTGAAGGAGTTGACGGTCTTACATGATATGGCCAAAGATGGTGTTTTTGAAAATAAGGGATCCGCTCAGTCGTCGCGTAATCTTACCGTAACCTTTAATATCCTAAATGCACTTTCGATAGAGGTGAGGAGCCTAAAGCGCGAGATGGACCGCTATCAGGATAGGCTGACAAATTATCAGCTGCAGCTTGATTCGTTGAGCAATGATCCTGCACTTTTTGTTGTTTCGAAAGACTCCGCTAATGTAGCTCGCTATATGGGCCGGATTCGGGTGATTGCCATGGAGATCTCGCCTATCGCCCTGAAACTTGCCGAGCGGATCAATGTTGTGCACGAATTAGAGAATAGAATTAATATTGAACTGGCACGGCTGGAATCGGATATGGAAGAAGTACAATACTACCAGAATCAGCTTTCAGACCGGACGATTGCGCGTAATTTTGTTAATATATGGGTACCCAGTAAGTTTGAACGGCCCTTGGATGAAATCTTATATTTCTCATTCGTAAAGGCCAAATTGCTTTATTTCTATTATTTAAGGGCGCATCTGGGAAAACTCTTTTTCTTCTTTTTGGCAAGTTTAGTCGTCGTGGTGTATGTCCACGTCCTGCGCCGGCAGATCAATGATAAAAATGCGGTTCAGGCAAGTCTGTTGTTGCATAGGCCGCTTTTGAGTGGATTGATGATTGGCTTTTGTGTGATGCAGTTTATATTTCCCGCAGCACCTTTTGTGTTTACAATTACCATATTGACTATTGCTTCGATCTTTTTGTCCCTTGTTTTTAGACCGGCAATTACAAAGTATTGGATGGCGGTCTGGCTAGCAATATTAACGCTGTTTATTCTCGCCGGATTGGATAACCTCGTCCTTCAGCCTTCGCGGATGGAACGCTGGCTAATTCTTTTCATAGCCGTCGCTGCCTGTCTGGTTGGCCTGCTTGCTCTTTTTAATAAGAAACGGCGCGATGAGATAAAAGAACGCTGGATACTTTTTCCGATCGCATTTATGGTACTATTGGAACTAGTATCTGTGGTATTGAACCTTTTTGGTCGTTTTAATCTCAGTAAGGTACTTTTGGTAGCGGGATTGACAAATGCCGTGGTTTTTATTTTGTTTTTATGGGTGATCCGATTGGTCAATGAAGGATTGCAATTGGCTTCTTCGGTCTATCAGAAGCAAGAAAGAAGGCTGTTTTATATCAATTATAACCGGGTGGGCAAACGGGCCCCTGCATTTTTTTATGCCGTATTGATCGTTGGCTGGTTTGTGCTTTTTGGTCGAAATTTCTATGAATTCAGATTTCTTGCAGACCCGTTGAAAGATTTTCTGGAAACCGAGCATCGCTTGGGCAACTATCAGTTCTCGGTCAATAATCTCGTGGTATTTTTATTGATCATGGTCTGTGCAACGGTACTTTCGAAGATCGTTTCCTATTTTGCTGCGGACTCCCAATGGGAGAAAAAAGAAGGGACAGCCCAAAATAGATTCCGATTGGGGAGCTGGATTTTGCTTGTTCGGATCACAATTATTGTCATCGGATTTTTTCTAGCCTTTTCGGCACTTGGAATTCCCGTCCAGCAGATCGGTATTATCGTTGGCGCACTGGGGGTGGGTATAGGTTTTGGCCTTCAGACTTTGGTCAACAACCTGGTGAGTGGTTTAATTATTGCATTTGAAAAACCTGTGAACGTAGATGATCTGATCGAGATCGGTGGTAAATCGGGTAAAGTAAAATCAATAGGATTTCGTAGCAGTGTCATTGCCACGGCCGAGGGAGCGGATCTGATTATGCCCAATGGCGATCTGCTCAATGCGCATGTGATGAACTGGAGCCAAGGTGGAGCGAAAAAACGTCTGAGTATACGTCTCGAGGTAAAATATGGTGTAGATCTGGAGCGGGTAACACAGCTGCTAAAAAAGATATTGGAGGAGGACGAACAGATTCTTTCTTCAATCGGGACATCAGTTCAGTTTGTACAGGTCACCTCGCAGGCAGTGGTTGTCGAACTCTACTTTTGGGTCAGGACCTCCAAGGATAGTGGAGTCGTTAAGAGTGGATTGCTGGCTCAGATTTATAGATGCTTCACCGATGAGGGGATCGTCTTAGCCTTACCGATTCAGGAGGTTATTTTCAATCAAAAGGATAGTGGTACAAAAGAAGAATCTGATCATTAATTGTTAAAAATAAAATTATGAGACCAATCAAATTATTTTTAATCCTGTTTATGTTCCTATGCATAGGTGCTAAACAAACAGCTGTTGCTCAGCAAAAAGAGGATGTGATCTACCTTGCGGACGGTAGCCAGAAGAAAGGAAAGATCGTATCGATAAGTGATGAGCTGATTAAGTTTTCCTATACGGGCGAGGCTGTGCTGTATGAATTGAAGAAAGACAAAATCAGCAAGATTGTCTTTGCGAATGGCCGGGAAGAAATATTCGGGCAAAATAGCAGCACTGAAAAGTCATCAAATAAGGCGGAGGAACGATCGGTGGGGAATTTATTGGCTGTAATTCCTTTTGAGATAGCCAGTAATGACCAGAGCATTATGACCGATGTAATGCGAAAGAAGATCCAAGAGGCCTGTGTCGAAGCCATGCAAGGGCAAAAACTGGCTGTTCAATTTCAGGATCCAAGGACTACAAATGCGATATTGAGCAAAAATGGGATCAATTTTTCAGAGATCGATAAGCATACGCCTGACGAATTGGCTAAATTACTCCAGGTGGATTATGTGGTGATGGGGGTTTATGATATTGAGAATAAAGGAGCTTCAACCTATGGTTCTTCATCTTCGTCTTATGGCAACAAGCAAAACGGAGACAAGGAAAAAGGATCTTCGGTCACAACAAATAATTCATATACAACGACCAATTATAACACAAAAGTCCATATGACGATTTACGATGGGACTGGTCGTCAGCTGTTTTCGGATAGTAAATCACCGCTGTTTGGAACCTTAGATTCTTATAAAGGGGCATTGAAAACCTTAGCCAAGAAAGTACCGTTGACGAAATAGAAAAAGGGTATCATAGAGTAGCTTTCAGCATAAAAAAACGCTTGAATCGGGGAGATGCAAGCGTTTTTAACTAACCAATTATTAACCTAAATTATGAAATAGCTGTATTGCTATTTGTGTGCCAAAATCTGCAGTACAGATCAATATTGCTGTAACGAATTTGTTAAGTGCATAAATGTTGCAGATTATTTAAATGGATAAAAGCATATTTTACATGTTTTCGCTATTTTTCTACATCTCCATTTATGGTAATATGAGTTCTTTTGTATAAGTTTTACAATTATACATCTTTATGAAGCGGTTTACTTTCTACCTTGCACTTTCTTTTTTTCTTATTTCAATTCATTCATTTGCCCAGAACAAACAAAGCCTGGATGGTATCTGGCGATTTTCACTTGATGATCAAAACAAAGGTATTAACGAACGTTGGTTTGACAGGGATCTTACCCAGTCAATATATTTACCAGGAACGACAGATGAAGCCAAATATGGTACAAAGACGGTAGGTTCTGATTTTGGTATTCTGACACGAGCATATAAATATTATGGTCCGGCATGGTATCAAAAGGACCTCATAGTGCCTCAAGGCTGGAAAGGAAAACAACTATTCCTAAACCTCGAACGTGTCATGTGGCAATCGATGTTGTTTGTGGATGGTAAGCATATTTCCACCTTGGATGCACTAAATGCACCTCATACCCATCCGATTGGAGTGCTGTCTCCGGGAAAGCATCGCTTGACAATCCGGATCAATAACGACATGATTTATAATATCGGAGACAAAGGCCATGTCTATTCCGAATATACACAAAGTATCTGGAATGGCGCTGTGGGGAAAATTGAACTTTTGGCCAAAGACCCGGTTCGGTTGTCAAATCCACAAATATTTACATCAATCTCCCCCAAAACTTTGCAGATCAAAGATACGCTGGTGAATGACGGTGCTCAGCACAAAAAAGTTATATTGGCAATTTCGCTTCGTGAGCGCAAAACCGGGATGGAGGTATTCTCTGCAAAGAGAAAGCTTATTTTAAAAGGAGCCAAACAGGCACTGGACCTAACCGAACAAGTGCCAGAGTCTGTCGCTCTATGGGATGACATCAATCCGAATTTATATACCCTGAGCTTGTCGGTCATCGGAGACAAAGATGTACAACTGGATCGTAAAGAAATGGAAGTCGGCTTTCGTGAAATCAGTACCGCTAGATCCAAAATTCTCGTCAATGGGAAACCTGTTTTCTTTCGGGGAAACCTGGACTGTGTGCATTTTCCGCTGACAGGTTATCCTGCCATGGATGTTGAGTCCTGGGAACGTATCTTTCGTATTTATAAGTCTTATGGACTGAACCATGTACGTTTTCATTCCTGGTGCCCGCCAGAAGCGGCCTTCACAGCTGCGGATCGAATTGGTCTATACCTTCATCCCGAGGTGATCTGGCTCGATTGGTGGATGGCTGTAGACAACCCCGGGCGTGAGGAAATGAACACCAAAGGAAGACCCCAAGGCCTGGGACATAATGTCTCTGCGGATATATTTGCACAGAAGGAAATTGCAACTATGTTGTCCACCTATGGAAACCATGCATCTTTTACGACGATGTCGATTGGTAACGAATTGGGTAATTCGGACTTTGATGTAATGGAATCCTGGCTTAGACCTTATAAGAAAAATGACTCCAGGCACCTTTATTCGGTGTCTTCAGCTAGGAAGATCACCGCATTGGATCAATTTATTGCGACGCACTATATGGATAAACTGGGGGGCACCCGAGGTTTGCGAGGCGCCACCACGGATTGGGATTTTGAGTCTGTATACAGTCAGTCCAGTATCCCCGTGATTGCACATGAAATCGGTCAATGGCCGGTGTATCCAAGGTGGGATGAAATCAAAAAATATACAGGTGTGCTGAAGGCTCGGAATCTGGAACAGTTCCGCGAACAGGCGAAAAAGAATAATCTCGAAGCACAAAATGAAGCTTTCGTTCAGGCTTCGGGTGCATTAAACCAATTGATGTACAAAAATGAGATTGAATCTTTTCTGCGTACGCCATCGGCTGCCGGAATACAGTTGTTGAGTATGCAGGATTATCAGGGGCAGGGTGAAGCACTTATCGGCTGGCTCGATGCTTTTTATGATAGTAAGGGAATAACGACCCCTGAGCAATTTAGAATGCATAACGACACGACGGTAACGCTTTTGCGCATACCTAAATTTGTCTGGAACTCCAATGAAGTCTTTAAGGCAAAAGTGCAGGTGGCGCATTACGGTAAAGCCAATATTCAGGATGAAGTCTATTGGAAAATATACGATGATGAGCAGCGGGTTATTTCTACAGGAAACATGGAGAGCAGCTTGTTTCAGTCAGGGACCTCCAAGATCATTGGGAATTTTGAGAGCGATTTCTCTCAGATTGAACGTGCCACCAAACTAACTGTGGAAGTAGGGCTGAAGAATAGGCCTATTAAGAACCGATGGGAGATATGGGTGTATCCGACGGCGCAAAACAAAAAAGCCTATAATATATACATGGCTGACCGATTTGACGCAAAGGTAGAAGCCATTTTACAATCAGGTGGAAATGTTTTATTGGATGCTTCCGATCTTGGTAACGTAAAAACAGCGGACAACATAGCTTTTTATCCGCTCTATTGGTCACTGACCTTCTTTCCCGGGCAGGGTATCAATACCATTGGCATGCTTGTCAGGGATAAACATCCTGCATTTGCCAATTTCCCGACCGACTCCTACAGCAGCTGGCAATGGCAATACATTTACAAAAATGCAAAAGGATTTTATATCAATGATTTCCCCGCTTCCTATCGACCTCTTGCACAGCCAATCGATGATTTTCATCGCAACAATAAGCTGGCTTCTATTTTTGAATTAAAAGTAGGTAAGGGAAAATTGTTGGTCACAGGATTCAATATCCGCGACGATAAAAATCTGGTCGCCAATCAACTTAGGGCAAGCCTTGAGCAATACATGATATCCGATGCTTTCAACCCGGATGTGGAGCGCAATATAGATTCTTTGCGTAAAATGTTTGCTTTTGTAGAACCGTTGAAAAGCGTAGCACCAAAGGCATTTAAGAATTCTTTATTGTATGCGGAGGCAGGAAAGAAATCACAGCGAATAAACGAAAATGTTGCATGGGCTACAGATCTGGATCTGAATGAAGCAAGTAAAGGTACAACATACAGTGTAAAAGCTGATGGCGTCTGGAAGGATGAAGTCTCCTCCGCTTGGCAAGGAAAACAGATGGAAATCAACCTGCGGGTTCCTCAAGGGATGATCGGCACTTTTTATGTCTTCTTCCATGACTGGAACGATTTGGGTAGAGCGGCCGATATCGAATTTGAAGGAAGGGAATATACACTTGGTCCTCACAATAAAGATGGAAAATGGGTTAAACTGCATGTGATGCGCGAAGACTCAAACGACGGTGTGCTGAAGTTAAAGGTCAGCGGGACGAAAGGGCCGAATATTATGATCGGCAAAATCGCTTTGACGGAGGAGGTCGATTGATAATCGTGGCATTGCTTGTTCAAAATAGTTTAAAAAATGGTCCAATAGTGTTAGCCTCTACGTTTTTTCCTATTGTATCATTGTTGCTAAGTAGGTTATGATAATTATAATTTTCATATTTTTAAGCCCATGATAAATAACTTTAAGATTCTACAAGTCTGTGTTTTTGCCATTTCACTTTTGAATATAGGCATAAGCCACGGACAGTCTGTTCAAGCACCTCCGGCGGATCATATTTCTGCATCAATTCCTTCCACAATGCCAGCGATTTTTCCTGCTCCGGTATCGATGGAAATTGGGAAAGGAAACTTTAAAATGGGGACATCTGTCACCCTGATTTATTCTGGTACTGTTGACCAAGGTACTAGGTCCTTGGTATCAAAAGTGTTGGCGGATGCAGGGGTCAAAAGTATAAAACAGGCTAAAAAGCTTCCGAAGGTAATCGATGGTAACTATATCCTGATCGGTACGCATGCAGCTCCTAACGTACTTGATGGTTTGAAGAAAATTACATCTACTTTGGATACAAATGCAAGCGGTTACACGCTCGCAAGTAAGTTAATCGATAAGGGATCAGTTGTCACCTTAACCGCTAAAGATGCTAATGGATTATATTATGCAGTACAAACGTTGCGACAGCTGGCAAATCGGCCTATTTTTCCGGAAATTGTTGTCAATGATCATCCTGCCTTACCAATAAGGGGCACCATTGAAGGTTTCTATGGCAAACCGTGGTCGATGGAAGAGCGTGAACGGCACTTGAACTTTCTATCGACGATAAAAGCCAATACCTTTATTTACAGTCCAAAAGACGATCCTTATGCAAGGGATCGCTGGCGCGAGCCTTATCCCCAGGAAACATTGAAGTCGCTTGAGAAGCTAGCAGGTATTGCAGCTACAAATCATATCAACTTTGTGTATGCCATTTCACCGGGGCCAACGGTTTGTTTTGCAGATTCGAATGATCTCCGAACATTGTTAAGCAAGTTTGCTGCGCTGCGGGCAGTGGGTATCCATAGTTTTTATGTTGCGCTTGACGATATTGAATATACAAAGTGGAATTGTGAATTGGATTCACTTACATTTGGACCTTCCGGTGCGGAAGCAGCGGCAATGGCACAAGCACATCTGCTAAACGCGGTGCAAGCGAATATGAAAGCGGTTGATCCGACAGCACCGCCATTGATTATGGTGCCTACCGAATACTATGATGCCAAAGAAAGCCCTTATAAAGCGGCACTGCGCAAGCATCTTGATTCAACTATTGTTGTCCAGTGGACAGGAACCGATGTCGTGCCACCTGCGATTTCTATATCAGATGCCCGCGCGGCAACAAAAGCATTCGGCCGTAAGACATTTTTATGGGATAACTATCCCGTAAATGATTTTTATCAATCGAGAGGAAGATTACTTCTGGCTCCTTATACCCGCCGTGAAGCTGGTTTGTCGGGAGAGCTTTCGGGTATTGTATCTAATCCAATGAATCAGGAGATGGCGAGCCGGATTGCTGTGACAGGCTTGGTTGCTTTTGCGTGGAATGATAAGGGATACGATGCAGAACCGACTTGGAGGTTTGCCGCACGTGAACTTGCGGGATGGGACAAGCAAGCAACTGAAGCCTTGTTGACTTTCTTTGATACCCAGCGTCTTGCGCCTATATTTGGGTCGCACCCTTGGCAAGCGCAAGCGCCGAAATTGAAATCTATACTCGACAATGTGCAGGATGTGATCGCAAATGGTGATACAGAAAACCGTAAGCAGGTACTCGCTGAGCTTTCAAAAACAGCTGCAAGTTTTGTTGGTGCCCCCGCCGTGATCCGTAATGGGAAAGTTGATAAAGCATTTCTCGCTGAAGCAAAACCTTGGTTGGATGCCATGTATCTGTGGGGTAAAGCACTTGAATCAACAGTGGCTGGACTTCAAGCAGCAAACGAGGCAGACGTCAAAGCTGGCCAATATTTTGAGCAAGCGGCTAAGTTTTCCAAAGAGGCTGCGGCGATTCAATCCATACCAGGTGCCACCCGTTTTGATGGACCGGTCATGATTGCTGATGGTGTACTGGATCAGTTTATCAATAAGGCTCCGAAATTGATCGTATTTTAATGATTTAGAAGCGGCTTTTGCAAATGTAATTGCCGCTTTGTTTTTTTGTAAGATTGTACAGTTTTAAACCACCTCAAGGCGAGTAACTGTCTATGAACCTAGGCCAATTCGGAATTGATTTCATTGATTCTTAGTGATGAACACGCAGGATTTTCTCAGATCTACGAGCAATATTCATGACCTAAAATAGTAGGGCATGAATATTGCGCAGGCTATAATAGGTATGGAGATCACTGCCACACAGGGTCGTATATTGTCTGTTGACCAAAATTTCGCTATCGCGCAAAGATCGAATAGGTTTATTCACTTTAGTAAGTGTTGTATTGGCATAGTCAAATACATAATATGTTGCTAGGTTTTCCATTTTAAATAAAAATACATAAGTATTCATAATACTAAACAGAGTTTATTTATATTATATTTTTAAGTTGTTAAGTTTTTGTGAAGGAGAGAGAATTTGTTTCTACTAAAAAGAAACCATATCAACTACTATTGATGTGGTTTCTCTTGTAGCTTAATGAAATGGAATTCAGTTTTGACCGATAGGTCTTAGCTCTTTTAAAAGGTGTGAGAAACTGAATTATTCCTCCACTTTTTCATATTCCAACGTACCGGTTTTATCACTGCTGATAACACGTTTCTTCTCATCAAAAGACTCTACCTTAAATTTGATGGAGATGATACTTATTTTAATCGTGAGTGTTTTATTATCATCGGACAGTTTCCACTTTCCGTTGCGGGAATCTCCGTTATGTATACCCTGAAATTTCCCCTCGGGCATAAAAACTTGATAGGTGTCTTTTGGTGTTGAAACGACACCGTTGTTCGTTTGCTTCACAAGTTTCCATTTTCCGATAAGTTCTTTGGCTGTTTGACTGTAACCTGCAAAAGAACAGAGCACCAAGATAAGGGTTACCAATGTTTTCATGTTGTTTGATGTTAGGTATTTAGTATTTGACTTAAATGTAGCAAGTATTTTTTATACTTCGATGGGCAAAATATTTTTTAGTATGATCTAGCCAGTTATACAATAGATAAATAGTAGTCTTTGGGTAAAAAAATTAACTCAATATAATAGAATTGGAGAATGTGTTTACATTTGTTGTATGTTAACCTCAATTTTATAAGATGATAAGTCAAAAATGGATGCTGTTTTTTAAATTGGCTATATTATTTTTCTTTGTGTGGAATATTTCCTGCTCTTCTTCCGATACTAGAAAGGCAACAGATATTTTTGCTAAGGATACAGCTGCTGTCAATAAAATGAATCTGCAAGCCAATCGCTTTTGGTCCAGCTGTCCTGACTCCATGATTATAATCAGTAAACAAGCATTAGCACATGCCGATCGTCTGGAATATGCAGGTGGCAGAATTGATGCGTTGAGAAATTTGGGCATAGGTAATTACGAAAAAGGGAATTATGTGGATGCAATTAGCTATTATAAAAAGTCAATAGAAATTGCGTCGGAAGCGAATGACTTCGAAAGAGAGGCAAAAATTCACAGTAATCTGGCCATGCCCTATATTGCACTTGGTAAACATACCGAGGCTCTCCGCGAATTGGGCAAAGGGATCGAAATGGCAGGAAAGTATCAGTTACCGTCTGTACGTGCACATGCAATTCATAATATTGGTATGGTATATCATTATCAGCATAAAGATGATAGCGCCATTTCCTATTATAATCAGAGTCTTGACCTATATGAATCTTTGGGTGATACGAGTAAATCAACTTTTATACTCGGTAATATAGGCCATCTACTTCTTCACGAAAAGAAATTTGACGAGGCAAAAGCATACTATAAGCAATCTTTACGCTTAGCAGAGAAACATAAGAATTTCAAGGCAATAGGCAATGCGCAACAATCTCTCGGCTCACTGCTGATGGAAACAAAAGAATGGGAAAAAGCGCTGTCTTATCTTTTGACCGCCAAAGAGACTTTAGAATCTACTGGAGAGAAAACAGAATATCTACGTCTGCTGGAAAACCTGTCCGAATGTTATCTTGGTATGGGCCAGCTTGAATTGGCTAGTCGGTATGCCAAGGGATGCTTTGATCTTGCTAAAGGGAGCGGCCAATTATATTATCAACAGACTGCGGCCGAGCGCTTAAGCAGTATATTTGAAACAAAAAAAGATGCGGTACATGCGTTGCAATTTTATAAGGAATATAAGATAATATCAGATTCACTTTATAGTCGCGAGAATAAAGAACAATTGGTTAGACAGGAGGAAGAGTGGAAGTTTAAGAAGCAGCACAATGATCTTGAAATCCTGTACAGCTCCAGAGTAGGGCACCGCAATGACCTGTTGGTCATTGCACTCGTACTTATTCTTTCACTGATGGTTATAGCCGTGCTCCTGATAAAAAACGTAAAACAGAAAAGAAAAAGCAATCAGGTATTAAAAAGTACCAATGCATTTATTGAAGAACAAAATATCTTACTTGAGGAATCAGATAGATTCAAAAAATCTTTGTTATCCCTTGTCGCACATGATGTAAGGTCGCCAATAAATAATCTGCATTTTATCCTTAGGCCATTTAAAGATGGTCTTATTTCGGCCGAAGAAACAAAAAAACTATTGGCCTCATGCTATGATGAGATTGAATCCATGACAGATCATATTGAAAAGCTGCTGCTCTGGGTAAGTCAGCATCTACATTCATCAAATCTTCAGGAGAGCGATTTCAATGTGAAAGCAGTTTTTCAGCAAGTCGCTAAACTCTATGAAAGAAGCCTGGAAGAGAAACAAATTACACTCGAGATCGATTGTGATGAGCTACATACAGCATGGGCGGATCCTGAAATTGTTATGGTTATTGTACGCAATCTTGTGGATAACGCCATCAAATTCTGTGAACAAGGCGGACATATTCAACTTAAGGCCACAGTCAATAAGCGCGGTGACCGTGTTGTTTTTTCTGTATCGGATACTGGCGTCGGTCTTTCCAATCGGGTGCGAAATAGTCTTTTTTCAGATGCGCGGACAATTTCACTGAAAGGAACCGGAAATGAAAAAGGTTTCGGTATCGGATTACAGCTTTGTTTATATTACCTGGGGCTTTGCGGAAGCGAACTGGCTATTGAGAGTAGCGATGGAAAAGGGTCTATCTTCAGGTTCGAATTAGAAGCATCGGCCGCTTAATAGCAATTTTTGGAAAAGAATTAGAGCAGCCCATGCTGTTTTGCGAAAGTCAGCAATTGTGTAATTGACTGACAGTCTGCTTTGGCCATCATTTTTCTTCGATGAGCTACAATCGTGTGTGAACTTAAGAACATATTTTCTGCGGTTTGAGCAATTGTTTCTCCGTTGGCAAAATGTTGTAAAATTTCTATTTCACGGGAAGTAAACTTAATATTTAGGGACTTATTGCTATGCAACAGATCTTTGAATAGAGGATCTATAAATGTTTTGCCAGTCGAAATATCTTCGATACACTGCTTTACGGTTTCTACACTGCAGGATTTGCTTAAAACGCCATCGGGATTGTAGCTATACAAGGTCTGGATGAGAAATGGCGAAAGCGCACTTGTTAAAAATATCACTTTGGCCTTTCTGTTTATTCTTCCTATTTCAGATAGTAGCATAAGTCCAGTGTCTTCTCCTAGATAATAATCCAAAAATACAACGATATTTTTGTGTCCAAAAACACCTAAGAAAGTGAAGAAATCTTCTTTGTTATCAAAAGATTTGACAAGGTCAAACAGCTTGTACCTTTCTAATAATATAGAAAATGCGTCAGCAAACAGACCATGGTCATCCAATATGATTGCATTGGCTGAATATTTCATAAATCCATCGAATTGTGGGTAAAGGATCGTCAAAGGTAATTTATTTAAATGAGTTTAATTAATCAATGAGTTTTATATAGCAAAAATTTGCTATTCTAATGAGATAACATAGCAAAAAATTGGTATATCCATGTTCTCCTTTTGACAATCTGTTTGGTTTATGGTTGCTTTGGGACAAATTTCTAAATCTCCAGTCGTGCACACTGATGAATTTTATGGGGTATAATAGAAATAAGTCGTATTAAATCAACTGTAAATAAAATGACATCAAAATTTAGAACCGTTGGCGGTTTGGGAATGCTATCCTTCGCCTTATTGATCAGTACCAGCATGTATTCCTGTAAAGAAAGCAAAGAGAGCGTTTCTTTAAGCGGTAAAGCTAAGGTGAATATCCATCTTTTAGGAGTAGAGAATCCGATCGTAACAAGCAACAAAGCCAGTTTAAGAGGCAGTGCAAGCCAGTCAGTGATTGTTCCATTGACAGAATCAAGTTCTTTTGAGGCCACATTAATAAAACAATCTTCTGTAGATGGCTCAAATGTTTTGTCTGCTTCTTCAAATAAAAAGGCAGCCGTTTCGGAAGAGAGAACGCCATTGGGGGCAAATATTAAATATAAAATTGTTGTTTACAATAGTGCAGGAGCTTACGTCACAGAAAAAACATATACCAACACGGTTGATAATACGAGTGAAATCGAATTGGACGCCGGGCAAACCTACACTTTTGTCGCATATTCCGTTAATTCGACTTCATCATTACCGGCTGTTTCTGCACAGACTACCTTGGGATCAGCAAGCTTGGATAATATAAGTGCAGACCTCATGTATTTTAAGGGTAATTTGACACTTCAATCCGGAGATAACAATCTTAATGTTGTGTTGAAACACCAATATAGTGAGGTGACGACCAAATTGAGTATGGCAACCGAAATGACGGGCGCAATAACAAACTTGGTCAATACAACGATCAACCCGACGTACCCTAGTGCAAATCTAAAATTGGCAGATGGTGTAATAACCTATAATGGACAGACCTCGACAGCTCCCGTAACTTTTCCGGCTTTGGGCAATGGTATGAGAAATGTTAGTAGTTCACCTACTGTGCTTATTCATTCGCAAGAAAATAATGGTGTTTTCAATTTTGGATCCATAACAATTGATGGTGAAACAAAGAATAATGTTTCGGTTGCAGGGTTAAATATTATACCAGGACAACGTTATAACCTAAATCTGAACTTTAAAACCTGTACACAAACGGTAACAGGAGGAGCAGTACTAAACTGGAACTATCCTGCTGCAACTGGGGGCGCAACCGTTGGCGGTGTTCTCGTGCCTAATGGACAGGTGGTTACACAAACATTAACTGCACCGGGCGCGGATTATGGGTTTGTATTTGATATTCTGGAAATGGACAACTCATTCAATATGGAAG
Organism: Sphingobacterium sp.; assembly: GCA_031286695.1. Lineage (GTDB taxonomy): Bacteria > Bacteroidota > Bacteroidia > Sphingobacteriales > Sphingobacteriaceae > Sphingobacterium. The sequence goes on from JAITTY010000006.1 coordinate 639,029, forward strand.
TAAACGGTGTAAAACTTTCTACACAGGAAATTCAGTTTGAGGCAAATATAGCCATTGCTCCAAAAAACGTGCAATTTGTAGATGGCAGTAATTACGGCGGAACAAACGTAGATGGGGGATCGGTTCCACAGATTTACAGCATGAAAGGTACAACCACAGCGCCTATTATTCGTGTTGTTATAAGTCGTTCGGGAGAAGTCGCTATGTATGGTAGCAAGAGCTCTGGTGGTCAATTGTTTCCGCTTCGTTTGACACAAGGGTCATTCAATAGTGTGCCATGGAGTTCGACGTCAAATACCGTGAAAATTACACAGGTCGTTCAAGGGAAAACGACAATGATCGGATCAGGGAACGGCAAAAAGAAGATTGCCTGTAACTAAAACAAGATTTTGTTGAAATAGTGATATAAAAAAAATAAAAAAATCATGAACACAACCAATACAAAGAAAAATTATATCAGTCCTCGCATCCAGTCGGAGGAAGTTGAATTAGAACAAGGTATAGCCGCCGGTTCTGCAGTCGATGCAACTGTTGAGCAATCCTGGGAGAAATCGGATGACGATAACCGTCTGATCAACTGGTAATATGACTATTTCTAATTCAATTCTATAAATTGAATGATAGTTTTTTCCTTTAGTGTACTACATGAAGCTTAATTAGGCGTCAATAGGTAAAATAGTTAAAACTATTTTACGTCATTATTGTTCAATAATCCAAAGATAAATAAGGTATACGTCTATTAGAGGATAGTTTTTTGTAAAGGCTAAGTCGGCATCGACTTAGCCTTTTTTGATGAATTAGCTTCCAGGGTGTCGAGCAGATTTCAACTTGGATGGAAATACCTGTGATTTTTTTTAAGGTAAATTTTTTAATTAGCAAGTGATTGATTAGTTTTGAAATTCCATTAGTCATTATTGTTAATTTATTACCTAAAATTGTGCAAAGCCAAACTATTATTACCTTACTTATTGTTGGAATAGTCATCAGTAAGACGCTTATCGGAGTACTGATCTACTTTTTAATCCGAAAAAACCGCCAGCTAAAAGTAGAGCAGCTCAAATTGACAACTGCCAACAGCATCCTCAGTGATCAGGCTATTCGTATTCATCATTATAATGAAGAATTAAAAATAGCCGAAAGTTTTAAGACTAAAGTCCTTTCTATCGCCTCGCATGATCTCCGGGCTCCGTTTGCTTCGGTTGAAATTTTATTGGCCATCGATGATATTTCTTTGGTCGATAAGGAAGAGCTTAAACTTATCTTTTTAAATTTAAAAGGACAGGTGGCTAGATCGCGAACAATGTTGGAGGAAGTCCTTTTGTGGACAGAATCACAGCTCCGGGATAAGCTTGAAAATACCGAGAACTGTAATATTTGTGATCAGATTGAAGCTGTATTGGGGATCTATTCGCTAGAAATTCAACGTTTCAATATACAGATCTTTAATTCGGTAAATCCAGATTTTTGGGTAGATACCCATAAAGGAATCTTTGCTTTTGTGCTTAGAAATGTGATCAGCAATGCCATTAAATATGGGCGAGTCGGTGGTACCATTGCGCTACAATTGATCGATGATCAACGCGATCGATGGGAACTCATCGTCGCCAATGAAGGGGAAGAACTTTCGTCAGAAGTCCTCCATAACCTAAATTTTGTCAATAGCTGGGATCGCAAGAAAGCTGAAAACAACCAAGGTGCAGGACTGGGAATTTCGCTCTGCAAAGATTTGATCAAGCGGATTGATGGAACTGTAAAGTTCGAGAATACGAATGGCAAGGGGGTATCTGTACGCATTTCGTTTCCGCGGAAAGTTTATCAGGCTGTCTCCTGATAGCAATTAATCTTTTATAAAAAGCCCGGTCATGTATCGGGCTTTTTTTTGGAATAAGAAAAACTCTTTTTGTCATTGCACAAATGTTGAGGTGCCCAATTAGATTGGGGAACTATCGCGGCTTTGTTACAATATAATCTGGCAATCGTGCTGTTTTCTGCTTTGAAATAAGTGGTTTGGTATAAATGTTTATTTTTATTATTTAGATTGATTAAAAATAATACATTTGCAAAAAAACTACCGATGAAACTGAAGGCTGCTAAACGTTGGTTCAACTGGCACAAATGGACAAGTCTAATTTGTACCATTTTTCTTCTCTATCTCTGCATCACGGGACTACCGTTGATCTTTCATGAAGAGATCGAACATTTATTAGAGGGAAATAAAGAAGCTGTGATCACAGAACATAAATTGAGTCTGGATAAGCTGGCAGAAATTGCGGCATCCAGGTATCCTGGAGAACAGGTGCGGTATGCGTTCTGGGATGAAAATGAAAAGAATAAGGTGCTTTTTGATGTCGTGGACAAACCTGATGCGCCTTATGAAAAAAGTAAGTATCTGGTCCTCAATGAATATACAGGTGAGGTGCTTGGGGCTCCCAAGACCGATGGCCTGATGAATATTATCCTTAAACTGCATACCGATATGTTTTTGGGTATACCCGGCAAATTGTTCCTCGGTTTGATGGGGATATTATTTATGATTTCTATTGTCTCCGGGATTGTGCTTTATGGACCCATTATGAAAAAGTATGATTTTGGAATGGTACGGAAGAATCGATCCAAAAGACTGCAGTGGTTGGATACACACAATTTATTGGGTATCGCTTTAACAGCATGGATGGTGGTGGTTGGTTTTACAGGCATCATCAATACGCTCTCTGATGTGATCCTCGGTCTCTGGCAGCAGGGGCAGCTGGCCGAAATGACTGCACCTTATAAAAATCAAGAGCCGCTGAGGGGCAATTATAGTTCATTGGAGCAGGCAAAGTTAGCGGCTGAAAACAAAGTGAAAGACATGAAAGCTGCGGTCATAGCCTATCCAGGTACACCTTTTACCAGCAAGCATCATTATGCTGTATTTATGCGCGGCAACACGGAGCTGACATCGAAGTTGCTCAAGCCAGTTCTGATTGATGCGAAAACCGGATTAGTAACCGATAGCCGGGAAATGCCCTGGTATGTCAATACGCTTTTCCTTTCCGAACCGCTGCATTTTGGAAATTATGGCGGTCCGGTTCTTAAAATTGTTTGGGCTGTGTTTGATATTTTCACCATTCTCGTTCTGGTAACGGGACTCTACCTATGGATTGCCCGGCGACGTGCAGAAAAACAGCAGCTATTTATCGCAAAAGAATATTAACCATGAAAAATATCTTCCTAAAACTTTGGGGCATGCCTATGCTATTGGCGGCTTTATCACTATTTGGGCTAATTGCTGCATTATTGGGCGATGGTCTATGGGATTATTTGGGCTGGCTCGCGCTTTCTGTTCCGCTCTTTCTCGTGATTCGACACTATTACAAATAACTACAAATAAATTATCATAACATGAAGAAGTTGATCTTAAGTGCTTCTGTATTATCGAGTATCGCTGCCTATGGGCAACAAAAGGACACTGTCAAAATGAATAAAATGGATGAGGTTATCATTAATGCCTACATCAAAAAAGATAGTGAATACACCAATAAAATGCCACTTCGAGCGATTGAAAATCCGCAGGTCTACTCCTCGATAGACCGTGTCGCTTTAGAAAACCAAATGATTTTTACCGTCGATGAGGCCTATCGAAATGTGACTGGTTTGCAAAAAATGTGGAATGCAACAGGGCGAGCCGGTGATGGTGGAGCGTATGTCAACCTGCGCGGATTTATCTCAAATAATTCGCTGAGAAATGGTTTGGTAGCGCCAGTAAGTGGTACGGTAGACGCCGTGAATATCGAAAAAATAGAGGTGTTAAAAGGGCCGTCAGCTACCTTATACGGAAGTAATGTGACTTCTTATGGAGGTGTGATCAATCGTGTCACCAAGAAGCCTTATGATAGTCTAGCTGGAAATGTTTTGGTCTCGGCCGGAAGATATGATTATTATCGTGCACAAGCCGATCTCAATGCACCCTTGACAAAGGACAAAAGTCTTTTGTTTCGTGTTAACACGGCCTATACAACAGAAGGGAATTTTCAAAATTCCAAGGTGCACAATAAGTATTTTGCATTTACCCCCAGCCTAACGTGGAAGGTAAATGACAAAGTGGATGTCAACCTCGAATATGAGATGTTTGATAATAAGGCGCAGTCTGAGCAGAACTTCTTTTTTATCGGCCCTTTGTCGGCTTTTGGTTTTTCGGGAATGAAAGACTTGGAGAAAGCCGGCCTCGATTACAAAAAACCGTATGTGGGATCGGGCTTATACAATACCGGCCGTACGCGTAACTTGTTTGGGCAGGTCAATTATAAAATCAATGAACATATCCGGTCGTCAACTTCGATCAATAGTGCTTATAGCTATTCGAATGGTTTCAACCCATATTTTTACATCACGACAAAATCCTATGGTGCCGATCCCAATGACAAGGAAGTTGGTTTATACCGTGGTGACCAGTCCACTGCAGATAGCAAACAACGTTACCTACAGGTACAGCAAAACTTCAATTTTGACTTTCATATAGGTAGTATGCGTAACCGGACCGTGGTGGGGGGAGATTATTTGCGTACCCGCAATGATCAATTCTTTTATTTTGGGGTCATTGACTTTGTGCCGTTTACGGGCGATATGGACTATACAAATTTCAATGCCGACTATGTAACAAATTATTATAATTCAATCCGCAATACGCCGGCATGGGATAGCTCAATCTGGCCATTGAAAAATAAGTCAAATACCTACAGTGCGTATGTTTCCAATGTGATCACACCTGTGCAGGGCTTAAATTTGATGACAGCCATTCGCTATGAAAGTGTTAAATTCAATGGAGGCGTGAAAGGTTCCAATGAAACTCCGGCATATACACAGCGTGCATGGTCGCCCAAACTAGGTTTGGTTTATGAACTTGTGAAAGAAAAATTGTCGGTATTTGGGAACTATCAGAATAGCTTCACTAGTAATGGTTATTTTGTTTCAGACACGGCTTCCAACCTTTCTCTTTCTGATCCTGAAAAAGCCAATCAGTGGGAGGGTGGATTTAAAGCCGATCTGTGGCACGGAAAAGTCAATGCTACACTTAATTACTACAACATCAATGTCAAGAATACCTTACAGACAATTGGTTATACACCGCAGGGAAGAGCGATCGAACAGCAAATGGGAAAACGTAACAGCAAAGGTGTTGAACTGGAAGTAAATGCTTATTTGGTTAAAGGTTTTTCATTGATCGCAGGATTGAGCTATAATGACTCCAAATTTACAGAAACGACAGATGCCACTGTCTTGGGGAAAAGGCCGAATACGGCTTCTTCGCCATGGTTAGCAAATTTCAATGCGACCTATCAGTTTACGGAGGGTAACCTGAAAGGACTTGGTCTGGCTTTCGGAGGAAATTATGCCAGTGCCAACAAGATTATCAACACGACAAATGGAACCTTTGAATTGCCCAAATATGTAGTCCTCAATGCGAATGTATTCTATGATGCGAAGAAATTCAGAGTTGGGGTAAAAGCGGATAACCTGACCAACGAACATTATTGGATCGGTTATACCACAGCTAATGCACAGAAGCTGCTGAATGTAGCGGGAAGTTTTAGCTATAAGTTTTAATCCGCTGAACTTATAAAAGACTCCCATTTTTGTAGTACCCCCAAAAAGTTAGCTACTTTTTGGGGGTACTTTGTTTGTTCTCGCTATAGTATCTTATCTATATACGGCTTTGAATTGCCTTAATCGGATGAAGCTCCATTTTATTTTTTGACAGCTTCCAGCATAAAGAGACCTTCCGTTTCCAAAGGAAGTTTCAGAATACGATTTTGGGCATCCATATCGATTTCAATGGAACCAAATCCAACGGCTTCTAATAGTTCGACGTCTTTGGCCGGACGTTGATGTGCGCTGATCTCGAGAGCCGATTTGATGTCATTGATCTGATCGATAGCACCGGACGGACATTCATCATGTCTTTCGGTACTAAAAACTGTTTTTCCGAAATCGGCATCCAGATTGATCAGCCTTCCGCCGCGTTTGAGTACACGTTCCATCTCGCGGTAACATTTTTCAAGGTCAGGGATGGTCCATGTCATCAGTCTGGTGAAGACCAAATCGAAGGTATTGGCCTCAAATTGCAGCGCCTGTGCATCCATGACCTGATAAGCTACGTTGAGTTCCAGTTCTTGGCTGACGAGGTTGGCATAATCAATCATCTGGGGGGAGAGGTCAACGGCAGTAACCTCAAAGCCTGCCAGGGTCATAATGTTGGCAAAATATCCTGTAGCAGTACCGACCTCAAGGACTTTGTTGCCCCCAACCTGGCTACGGACAGACTTAAAGAAGTCAAGCCAGTGTTCGGTCTCCGGACGAGACCAAGCCTCATCCCGTTCCTTGCGCCAAGAAGCGCTCCGATCATTCCAGTAGGCTGTTATTCTGTTAATCATCGTAATAATTTTAAGAGGAACAAATTTATCTATTTTATCAGGAACAAATGATGGAATTTATGTCATATCTCCAAGCGCCCATTTTGCAGCTTTGTTTTTTGTCGCTTACTGCGCCTAGTCCAAAGGACAAAGCCAGTCAGTGCAAGAAGGGCGGGAGTCAATCCAATCAAAGCATAAAAAATTCGTAATGCATAACCGCCGAAGGCACCAATGTGGAGCTGGTAAACTGCCCAGGAAATCTTTTTAGATGAATCGGCTCTGTCGATGTCCAATATACTGAGGCATGCACCGGTCGAAGCGTCAAATGAAAAATGACTTGCTTTTCCGCCAAATAAAGGGAAATAGGTACTCGAAAGCTGGCCACGTACCAAAATTGGGGAATCGTTGTTCTTTGGGATATTGATGGCAATAGGGTGAAAACCGGGCGACCTCGTTTTGCAATAATCCAATAATTTGTCCAAATCTGTTTTTGAAGCAAAAGACCCTTGCACATGCGGGGCGGCGGTCTCTGCGGAAAACAATTCCTGAAAAGCAGGGAGATTCATCCAAACTCCGGTAACCAGTAAAACTAAATTGAGCAAAGCAGACCACACACCGACTACGCGATGCCAGGATGAATACAGTCTGTGTCCATTCTTATGAAGCGGTACTTTAAATAGCAATACGCTGAGAAGATGTTTTCGATAAACGATTAGGCCAGAAAGAATAGTCAACAACAGCAGTATCCCCAGTGCTGCGACAAAGGCCTGGCCTAATCGCCCCAGTAAAAAGCTATAATGTAGCGCATATGTCCATCTGAAAAATGAGCTGCTGAGTGTTTCATAATTGCCTTCCCGGAGAATTGCTCCGGTGTGGGCGTCGACAAATGCAAAGCCTAGATGATTGTCTGCGGGATCATTGATCGTCCGATAGAGCATAAATTCGTACGGTTCATGGGAAGATAAGGGAAAATCATGGAGCACAATTTTTTCTAAATCGGGAAAGGCAGTAGCGATAATCCGATAGGCGCTATCGGCAGAAATCACAGTCCCATTGGCTGACCTGTGATAAATATCGGGATTTAGCGCGCGATCGAGATCATGGCGAAATAGCAGCACAGCACCTGTCAGGCCTAAGATCAGAAAGAATAACCCTGTGCTCAGTCCGAGGAATCCGTGTACGCGGAATGCCCATTTGGTGATTGTTTTCATCATTAGAAATTATAGGAAACATTCATGCGAAATTCGCGTGGGGCATAAGGGACATAGGCATAGAGGCCAGTAGGCCGTGTCCAAGCACTTCCATAATTGAACCGGTTGGTGATGTTATTGATAAGTCCGTTGATGGCGATCTTACCATTTGTCCAGCCGATACCAGCATCCAATCGAAAGATCGGTGCTAGAGAAGGGATGTCGTCTTGCGGGTAACGTCCAGCTCTACCCGCTTGATATTGATAACCTGCGGATACACTCATTCCTGTTACTTTTTTGAATGGAAGCCGGTAATTCAGCCAGGTATTTTGTATATGTCGTACCCGGTAGGGGCTTGCTTTGCCAATCAGTGCTGGATTGGCATCGGCAGAAATATAGCTATCCGTATAGGCATAGTTGATCACTGTATTGAGGCCCGGAACAATTTCACCTTTGAGGTCGAATTCAATTCCTTTGGATGTCGTCTGGCCGATCTGTGACTGCAGGTTGGTCGCGGGATCGCTTACCAGAATATTGTCTCTCGTGATATGATAAAGCGATAAGGTACTGTTCCATTTGCCTTCCCGCCAGTCCTTTTTTAGACCAAGCTCATAGTTTTTGCCGCGTAGTGGCGAGAATGTTTTGCCATCAGCGCTGAGACCGCTCTGGGGAGTAAACGTACGATCATAAAGGGCGTAAGCCGATGCACTTTCTGTCAGCGCATAATTTAAACCCACTCGGGGTGTAATCACCAGATCTGAGACTGTGGAGGGGGTAGGGATATCGATATGGCTTGTCGATCGCGTTAGCCGCGCCGCTAAGGTCACATGTAAGCGGTCCTGCAGGAATGCAAGTTCATCCTGGAGATAAAAGGCGACATATTTGATCTGCTGCTTGTTGGTCGCAATGCTGTCTAAAGAGCCTGTCTTTTTATTATCATAAAATGGTACTCCATATTGTGGGTTATTGACGTTTAAGGGATATAAGGTTGGGTTCGCATTTTTGTCGTTATAACCCGAATAACCCAGTAAAGATTTTCGGTTGCCATCGATACTTGCCAGGATATGATGCGCAAGATTACCCGTATTTAATGTACCATTCAAATAGATCTGAACGGAAGTAACATCCGTTGTAAATCGTTCGTAGGTGACACGTCGTTTGATTTCATCGGGACGGTTTTTATCGTATGCAGATACAAAAAAATAATTGCCATCCATCTGGCTGTTGGCATAGGCCGTTTTCGCTGTGAGATTCCAATTTCGGCCGATTTTTTTTGTGTAGGTCAGAAAAGCTGTATGTTCCCGAGCCTTGACGGGGTCTTTTGTGGGATCGGCAATACTAAAATCCCGAGGAAGGGATGCAAATCCGTAGGGTGAAAATACCGTGAGCAGGTACTGTAGAAAAGACTGCTGCTGAAAGCTGTATTCTGCAGTCAAAGAAGATGTTGTGTCTATGCTGTAGGTCAGGCTCGGATTGACCACAACCTTGTCGTTAAATGCAAAACGCTGAAAAGAGCGGGATTTTTGTCCGACGGCATTGACTCTATATAGCCATTTTTTTTGTTGATCAAAATGGCCATCCAGATCTGCTCCAACGCGATAGAGGTCCCAGCTGCCTGTCTGAAAGAACACCTGATTGGAAGGTATACCCGTTGGTTTTTTGGTGACGAGGTTGAAGGATCCCGCTGGATCGCCAATAGCATTCATAAAACCTGAAGGCCCCTTGATAAATTCCAGCCGATCGATCATATTGGCATCTTCGGGCATGGGACCGTAATAGATCATGGAAAGATCTACCCCGTTTCGAAGCGTGTTGATACCTGCTCCGCGCATAAAAAGAAAAGGACCATAGAAGTCTGCTGTGTTGTTGCGCATTGCACCGCTCACATTCCTACTGATGCTTTCGTTGATATTGATGGCCTGCTGGTCGATGATGATACTATGGTCGATTTCCTGGATGTTCTGTGGTAGCCGTAGAAGCGGTACCTGCAGTTTTAGGGTATTGGAAGCAGCGTCTAATTTGTATTTTCTATAATATTTGGAAGTGACAAGCGCCTCTTCCAGGCGAATACTATCGCGAAGTGCGGAAGTTGTATCCCGTAAAGGATGTTGAGCATATACGATACTGCCTGATAACACAAGCAATACTGAAAATGAGTATTTCATGAAATGGTTTTACCTAATTATCAATTTGTCTAAAATTATTTATCAATGGATGGATCTTCCATTGAGCGAAGATTAATTAGGCAATAGGGGGACGTAGTAATCTATTTGGATTTCTACGGATGGATTTGGAAACACTTATAGGAATGGGAAGTACGGTAATTTCAATCGAAATAGGAGTGAATGAAAACAAAGCATTGGAGTCAACAATATCGTAAACCTCAGCTTTAAGCTTGACGCTTGGATTCTGCTTTTCCTTTTCCTGTGCCTTTCTGATCTTTTTCATTAATACGCAGTTACCATTACAATGCAATTGGGGTTTATCTCGATTTTCGCAGAGGTATTTGGCGATATAGTCTTTATTGGCATAAAAAGCTCCTATCACAATATAACCCCATCCAGCTTGGACGAGCAATGATACGGTCAGAAAATACAGGAGCATTTTTTTCATCGGGCCAAACTTAGATAAATAGTTTTTTATATGCAATTTAAATTTGGTCGTGCTCTTTTGTCGTCTGTATCTGCTAGCTGTTTTTTGACTGTTTTAGCTGATCAAATGTTCGGTTATATCGGTCATAAATGACTTTTTCAGATTCAAAATCTGGATTTGGCTTCCAATATTCTTCGACCCGAATTGTATTGTTTTTGATGATGGTATTTGAGCTTATCAACGTTCCTTTTCCGTGGACTTCGTTCATGTTAACGGAGTTTATGGGGACAAAGAATTTTTCTAGCATTTTGGGGATTTCGCGAAAACTGATGCAATCCTCGTCGATAATGACCGTTTTGCTTTTTGTGATCAACGGCAAAAGTACTTTGGCTATCCAGCGGGGTTGTTTCGACTTGATTTGATCTGCGGGCTGTGTCAGATAGAAACTGAACTGTGCCTTATCGTCGCTGTGGTGGTTGCGGTAGACAACGGTTTCGATGGTATTCCAAGGAATAAACTGCGTTGTATTTAGCAGTGGGATTTGATGAGATAGACCTTTGTGATCGGCTGTTACACTTTCCTGTAGCGCTGTTTGTCGTTCGATCGTTTTCTCAGAAACTCGAAAACCAACTGTTAAACCGTATAGGATAATACCTGGAAAAAGGATAAAAAGTCCTGAAACGAAATAGGCCCCCACAACTTTGCTGCCATGAATAATCATAAATATGGTCAAACCTATTCCAATGCAAATAAATAGTCCAAGAAATAATTTAATAAATAAAAAAGGGTTAAATTTCATTTACTCAAAGCCAGTGGTTTCTAGCTAAATATACTAAAAGTTGTTGGTTTTTATGGAAGCGCTACTCACTTTGAAAAGAGAAGGGCGACACAGGCCTGCTACAGAAGGGGCTAAGGTCTTGGGGCAAATAGCAATAATTATTATATTTGTGGCACTGTCGATACATGAAAGCGAAACAATTGATATGGATACTATTGCCGTTGATGCTCTTGCAGAGCTTCTCGTCGGTGTGGCTATGGACTGTTTTTGAGCTAAATAGAGATTATATCGCTAAGAACGAGTGTATCAATCGATTCAACGAAAAGGCACTCTCCTGTCGAGGACAATGTGTGTTGATGAAGAAAATGCGTGAACATGAGGAGAAGGAACAGAAGAACCTCGAATCGCGTATAATCGATGTTGTGTTTATCAATAATCAGCAGAATTTTAACCTTGATATCGCTTTTTTTGAAGAAGCAGCTGTAGAAACCCTACTTCCGGAATATCAGGCAAATTATACCTATACACCAATCTTTTCTATTTTTCACCCACCCTTGGTTTAGATCATTTTGTTTTTTAGTACGTGCTATAGGCTTATTGTCTGATAGCCGGTACTGTCTATTTTCAAAAGTTTTAAATCAATTCATATGAATATCTATTCCCGTATAGGGACTATCGAGGGATTGTTATACTCTCTATTTGCCTTTTTAATTACTTTTTCAATTTCATCATGTACGTCGGATCTTGCAAAAAATAGCAGGGATGAAGCAAATCTTATTCCGCCAAAAGAGTCTGATCTGGTCCGCATAACGGATACGACCTGGCGTGACAACAGCTATACCGTATACGCAGATGCCAAACTCAACAATAAATATCATACTGTTTACCTCCATGTAAAAGATAAGTCCGGAAATCCAATCAATGACAAAACCTTAGATTTCTATCCCGAGATGAGTATGGGACGCATGAAGCATGGTGGGCCCTACGAACATCCTCTTGCACTCGGTAATGGATGGTATAGAAGCCCTATGGTTTTTATTATGGCGGATATCCCGCAAATGGGAATAGGCTGGCAACTGCATACCATACGTAGTCATGAGGGGAAAAAAGACACATTGGCCATTAAGATTCCAGTTACAGCGGCAGCAAGCATGCGCACCATGAGCTCAGGGACAAGAGACGATAGCCGTGTATTTATATCCTGTTTATTGCCCGACAACGTAAAACAAGGAAAGCATCAGATTCAATTTTTAATGAATAAAATGGATGGACATCATTTTCCGGTACTGGATAATTACGTCATTAAATTAAAAACCAATATGCTATCCATGGGCCATGGTTCTTCGGGTAATGTAGCGGCGGAGAGCATTGGGCGTGGTTATTATGAGGGTACCGTTAATTTTTCCATGGCTGGCTCCTGGGAAGTTCTTATCGAACTATGGAAAGATGGCAAAAAGGCAAATCAGGATGATATCAAATATCGGGTACAAGTCATTTAGATTAAGAGAAACTTATTTTACGAACATATTTAACAAATAGAAATGAAAAAGATAATCAATATAATCCTCGCCTGTTTCGGTTTTGTGGCTATACTGGCTTGTAGCGGAAATGAGGAAACGAAATCTAAACAAGAGAATAGTCTGCAGCAACCTGCGGCTGCAGAACCAGCAGCCATGCTGGATTATAAGACCGAAGGATCTAAAGGAGTGGGGAGCATTACTTCTTTTGAACACAAACCTTTTGATGCGGCCCTTGCAAATAAAGGGGTAGAATTATTTGTGTCAAAATGTGCCATGTGTCATAGTTTTGACCGGACTTTGGTGGGGCCGTCATTGGATGCTGTGGTCAAACGTCGCACCCCGGAGTGGATTATGAATATGATGCTGGATCCGGCAACCATGTTGGAGAAGGATGCCGATGCGAAAGCACTTAGTAAGGAGTATGGTTCGCCAATGATTAGTCTGGGTCTGAAGCAGGAAGAGGCACGTGCCATTCTAGAGTATCTGCGCGAACGTAATAGCACAGCTAAATAGGATAGGATAAATGAAATTGCACGGTTGTAGATGGTTGTTTTGTATGATAATGGCTTGGGCGATATGCTTGCAGGCAACCAATCTCTTGTGGGCATTTCTTGAGTTTGAATGCAATCGCGTCTATATAGAGCATAATCTCTGTGTCAATCGATTTGAACCAGCAGTGAGCTGTAAAGGCTTCTGTTACCTCAGGGAAAAAACGGTTGAACAAAAGGATGTGAACGATGTGCTTGCCAAAACGAAAGGCATGGAAACATTGGTTTTCGTGCAGTATATGAGGGAAATTTTGTTGTGTTTTCCGACATGTCCAGCCCTAAAGGTTGTCTATCCCACAGCTTTGGCCCCCGAGACCTGCGCGGGGATAGCGCATCAAATTTTTAGACCACCAATCTTTTGATTATTCCTCAAATATTTTTTTACAGAATAATCATAAAGAAATGGTCATACGAAAAGAGAAACTAGATTTTCTAAAATTAGAAGATATTGATTCCACTTCGAAGGGAATCGTTATTATGCCTATAACGGATTTTTTACGTGCTAAAGCTAATCAGAATACGCTGCATGTACGCGCGTTTTATAGCCTTTTGTTCGTCCAGAGTGGCGAATTGTCTATGGTGGTCGATCAAAATGTACATGTCGTAGGTGCTCATGACATGATTAGCATCAATGCTGATGCTGTGTGCAGCTTTGAGTCGCATGCTGACGTAGAAGGTTACGTTGTCTTATTTAAAGCATCTTTTTTTATGCAGCGGCATCCGACTGATGTGATGCGTTATTTTCATTTTTTAAAGAGTAGAAGTATGCACACTTTTGTTCTCTCAAAAGAAGAAAGGACGAGTTTTTTGCAGGTAGTAAGCCTCATGCTGACAGCATACAATTCCTTTAGCTTGAGTGCTGACTATGTATTGAAACGTTACTTAATTATGCTTTTCCAGATGCTGGGGCGGTATATCGTAGTAGAGGGAGTCGATGCACACATGGATGAAGTCGACGATAGGATCCGAAATTTCGAATCGCTAGTCGATAATCATTATGCACAACAGCGTTACCCTTCATTTTATGCCGGGCAATTGAATATATCGATCAATTACCTCAATCGGATCTGTCGGGAAAAAAGAGCAGCAAGCTGTGGGACGATTATTCGTGGACGTATTTTAGTGGAGGCAGAGCGCTTGCTTTACCATACTTTTAAAACAGTAAAAGAAATTGCTTTTGAACTTGGGTTTGAAAATGCACCCTATTTCAGCACATTTTTTAAAGCAAATAAAGGAATGAGTCCTGAAGAGTACCGGAAGAATCTGTGAAATGCATCACATTAGAAGCCTTTTCCACCTACATGGAAAAGGCTACATTTTAATTGCGGAGTATTCCTGTGGCTTGCTTAGCGAAAGCTTTTTCAAGCACGGGATATTTCCTATTGCTGATGGTACCAATCTTACTTTTTCTTTTTCATTTTTTTATCGCCTTCGGCAGGCAGATCCAATATAGCCATCAATAACAAATAATAGCCTTTTTCCAATCCCATTTTTTGTGCTTTTTGGTTTATAGTTTCCATATCTATATTCGATTATTGTTTAAATATTATTTTATGATTTGTGTAAACTGAATCAAATGCTATACCCAAAAGCCTCTTTCGGACCCATAACCGTATTTTTAGAACGGAAATAACGTAGAGATTTCAGTTTGTGACAAAAAAATACGCGGTACTCAGGTATTTAATGCGGTGAAAGTATCGGATGGATTAGCGGTGAGATGTAAAAAGTACACAAACGTGCTTGCTCTAAAACATTTTTAACGCTGGTATTGTCATACTTCCGATTAATAATTAAAACAGGTATTTATGAAAAAGATAATTCCATTTGCACTCATGTCGAGTTTATTGGTGCTCGTGTCGAGCTGTGCGGCAATTGAAGGTATTTTTAAGGCCGGTGTCTGGTCGGGTATCCTATTGGTTGTAGTCGTGGTCGCTATCGTCATCTGGCTGGTGAGCAAATTGTTTGGTGGATCAAAATGATTATATGAACTGGGATTTTCAGCACCAGGGGATCTATATTTTTTCGGTCAGATATTTCCAGTAGCGTTTGGGAACATGTCTTAAATGAAGCTTTAAGTTCTTACGTGATTCAATATTGGTACTTTTAAAATAAGTCTTCCAAAGATGCTGATATTCCTTTTCTTGAGGATCGAGATCCACTTCTAGCTGATATGGATCTCGAATCTCGCTCTTATCGTTATTGGATACCTCCACGATGTTATGGCAATCGTAGTAGAAGCCATAGTTTCGCCGTATATCATAAATTAACCAATTCTGGTCAGCAAATCGGTTTTTAAAGAAGTCTACGACCAAGGGAACCACATTGAAATCAGGTTCAACGATAGCTGTGTAAAGGTGATCTTCAGATTTTACAAATCGGATAAATGCCTGCATACGATGGCGTTCACGGCTAATCTTTTTGACTGTTTGATGCATACGTAGGATAGCTGGATGCCCATAATTATGTATATCCAACTTTCCTTTGCGGAAGAGTTCGGTGATCAGTCGAAATCCGTTGAGCCATTCAGATTGGTTGTCGGACAGAAAGTTGTGATAAAAGATCTTTGCTTCTTTCTTTCCCAATATTTTTTCCATTCCAGCAAGAATGCGATTAGTTTTTTTAGCATCCGTATTAATTTGGCGATTCTCCGAAAAAATATTAATTTCCATAGTTTGCATTGTAGCAGGAATAATATCAAATTCTTTTCGTTCAAAGGCTTCAAATATGCAGCAGAGGTACCCGGAATAACTTCCATCAAAAATATAATTCATTAGAATAAGGTCAATTGGCTATTGGAAGCTGCGATTTGTGCTTGAGGGTTGCGTTCAAGAATGGACTTTCTGATATTTTCGGGGTAGTGGAAGCCCGCGGTTATCAATGTATCCTGGCAGACTATAAAATATTTGGCGCGATTATAGGCAATTCCCATTTTTCGAAGCTGGTGCTCTTTTAGTTTTCCATATTTGCGCGCCTGTACAATTTTGTTGGCGGACTGTCTGCCAATTCCCGGAACTCGAATAATCCATTCGTAACTAGCAGTGTTGATGTCGATAGGAAAGAATTGAGGGTTGCGCAGCGCCCAAGCTAGCTTTGGGTCTATTTCCAGATCGAGCTGCTGATGTGTGCTATTGAGTATTTCATGGAGTGAAAAGCCATAAAACCTAAGTAACCAATCTGTCTGATAAAGTCTGTTTTCACGTACAAGAGGCGGTGATGTTCCAATCTGGGGGAGGTTGGAGTCGGTCGCGTTAATGGGTATATAGCCCGAATAATAAACCCGTTTGAGATTATAATCTTTATAGAATGCATTAGCAGTCTGCATAATCTGTAGGTCACTTTCTGGCGTAGCTCCAATAACCATTTGGGTACTTTGGCCCGCCGGTACAAATAAAGGCGTTTTCTTATTGATTTTTCGATCCTGTCGTAGGTTTAGAATCTCATTTTTAACAATAGCCAACGGCTCGCGAACGGATTGATGATCCTTTTCAGGAGCAACCAACTTGAGCCCT
This sequence comes from Sphingobacterium sp., assembly GCA_031286695.1. Lineage (GTDB taxonomy): Bacteria > Bacteroidota > Bacteroidia > Sphingobacteriales > Sphingobacteriaceae > Sphingobacterium. The sequence goes on from JAITTY010000006.1 coordinate 655,555, forward strand.
TCCTCCGTGGGAATTTCGAGATTCACACTCATTCGGTCAACATATAGCCCTGCTTCTTTTAATAACAATTCACTGGCGCCAGGAATGGCTTTCAGATGGATATAACCATTAAAACGTTCTTCAGTACGAAGTTTCTTAACGACTAACATTAAGCGTTCCATGGTGTAGTCTGCGGATTTGAAAATACCCGAACTTAAAAAAAGGCCTTCGATGTAATTACGGCGGTAAAAGTTCATGGTCAATTCGACAACTTCCTTGACCGAAAATGCAGCTCGTTGCACATCATTGCTACGCCGGCTAACACAAAAGGAACAATCGTAGATGCAATAATTGGTCATTAGGATTTTTAAGAGGGAGACACAGCGGCCATCTTCGGTGTAGGTATGACAAATACCACTAGCTGACGAATCGCCAATACCACCATTATTCTTTCGTTTACTTCCGCTCGAACTACAGCTTACGTCATATTTTGCGGCATCAGCCAGTATCTGCAATTTATCATCAAATCCAAACATGATTTATTCTTCAATATTTGGTTGTAAAAATACTAATATTATTAGTATTTTAGATATGTAAAATTACTTGATTTACTTTTTTGTAGCCGTATTTTTCCCATTGTTCACTGCAGATTACTTGAATTTATTAAAAAATAAACGATTTGTGATAGGATACTGTTCATTCATAAACTACATATTATGGCAGAGAATAATTTAAGTAATAAAGAAGCACTAGAAAAGCTAAAAGTAATTGTTGATCAAATTGATATAGGGACAATCTGTTCCTTTCCAGTAGATTCTGCTTATCCGCACGGCGTGCCGATGAGCAGACAGGAGGTGGATGAAGAGGGGAATATATGGTATATCTGTTCGGCTGAAAGTGAGACTTTTAAAAATATTTCACGGGATCCAAGAGTTTCTCTATTTTATGCTGATCCAAAACACTACACTTTTTTGAGTATTAATGGTATGGCGAACCTTTCGCGGGATCAGGAACGGATAGATCGCTATTGGAACAAAATGATGGAGGGATGGTTTGCAAAAGGTAAGGAGGATCCCAATATTAGGTTGCTACAGGTGACGCCTAAAGATGCACATTATTGGGATTCAAACTCCAATATGATCGTTAATCTGTTTAAGATGCTAAAAGCTACTGTAACAGGTGAGACCGAAGACATAGGTAAAGAAGGAGATCTGAATATTTAGCGCGTAAGAAATGGCAGAAAACAAAAGCTCCTCTGTTTCGAAGCAGAGGAGCTTTTATATAGAACAAACTTTCGTTGCCATAAATTGTCACGCATTCCCCTTTATTACACGTAAAAGAACTGCGATAATAGCAATTACCAAAAGAATATGAATTATCCCGCCGCTAACAAACCCTCCAAAAAAACTGATTGCCCATATTAGGACCAAAATAACAGCGATCGTATACAATAGATTTCCCATAACAATGAATATATATGTTTATTGAATAACAATATTCAGCAGGAGATGGTTTACTATTTTTCGTTTTTTTGATAATTACGCAACATTGATCTACCTGAAATAAGTTGATACCAGGTATTCGCTGATAATCTGATTGATCGTGTAGGCAAGCTCCTTTGTGTTAGTTTAGTAGCTTATATTTTTGAATATATTATTGGAATTGAAACAACAGATTGTCTTAAATTGAAAAAAAAATGGTTTTATAAGTATTTTTTAATAAAATTTATTGTTTTGTTGTTGTGGTATTGTGTTTTATTCTGTTTATAACGAATATTGTTGTAAGTATTTACACAGAATCTTTCATAGGGAAAATGCTATGTGAAGTATACTGCCAATGAAATAATAAACTGAAAAATTGATAGAAAGATGAAAAAGATTTTATTTTTAATGACTATGGTTATGTTCGCCATTACGGGGGTGTTTGCGCAGATTCATAAACCTGTTAAATGGACTGTAGCTAGCAAAAAACTGAATAACAAGGAAGCTATGGTCTATGTGAAGGCAACTATTCAAGATGGTTGGCACATTTACTCTCAAAATATAAAAGATGGTGGTCCAATTCCAACATCTTTCAATTTCGCTAAGGCTGCTGATTATGCTTTGGTAGGCAAGACAGCTGAATCAAAACCAAAGATCAAACACGAAGAAGTTTTCAAAATGGATGTAGGATACTTCACCAATGAAGTGATCTTTCAACAAAAGGTGTCGCTCACTAAAGGGACAGCAACAGTAAAAGGTTCAGTAAAATGGCAAGCTTGTGACGCTTCACAATGTCTTCCTGAAGATGAATATGCTTTTGCTGTAACGATCAAATAGTTTAAGGAATAGCAATTAAGCATCTAAAGCGATTTGGCGCTGAGGATAATTGATAGAAAAAGGAAAAATTAAGGATAAAGGCTAGGTATGATTACCTAGCTTTTTTTTTTCTGACAGTGTCTGATGTTATTGGCCAGAAAGAACCTTCAGTTCGCTTTCATTGTTTTCGGTGTCTGCGAAATCATGAAGGTTTTGTTTAAAGGGGCCATTTGGTATAAAAAATAGGCTCTTTTGTATAATTTGTTAAATCTATTTTTTGGGGAATTTTAGCTTTGTTTAAATGGATTACACAAACTTACTTCAGCAGGCAGATCATTTTTTAGTGCATAGTTATCGGGAGAACCACCATCCACAGCTTTGCTTTCATACCATGGATCGGGTTCGTGATATTGTAAATGCGGTAGCCACGTTGAGTGAAAAGTATAACTTGACAGACGAAGATAAATTTGTGATAAACTGCGCGGCTTATTTTCAGGATATCGGTTATTTGTATGACGGCGTAAAAGGAACGCGGTTGAGGAGTGTATCGGTAGCTCGTTGTTTTTTACAGGAACATTTGGTTGCGGACTCGGTAATAAAAAAAATTGAAATGTGTATTCTCGCAACAAGGCCATCGAAAAAGCCTGAAAATCTCCTGGAGGAAATAGTCGTGGATGCGGTCTCATTTCATTTGGGCAGTAAAAGCTTTGTTGACCTTAATCAAAGGATGTATCTGGAGGTAAATTATAGAAAAAATCAAGTGATCGATGAACGTATCTGGTGTACACTCACGCTAATCTTCCTGCGAAACCATACTTACTTTACAGAGGAAGCGCGTCTATTGAGGGAGAGTATAAAGCGGAAAAATATCACCTATTTCGTAAAAAGACAAATTATCGGAAAACAGTTGTTTGTCTGAACTAATGATGTTTTGTATTGTAAAAATGATAAAGATGGATCGATTAAAGCTAATGCACTGTGCAAAGTTAATTTGCTTTTTGATAATGGGATTGTTCGGTTTCAAGTCTGTATGTTATGCGCAAATGGGGGTTGGACTTCGGATTGGTGCTAATATTTCGCGTGCAAATGGTAATGCATTCGGTGGCAATAGAATGGGGTATCAATTAGGAGGAGATCTAATTTTTCCCCTCAATAGTAAGATGGATATCCAAGTTGAACCTACTTACAATTTGACCCGAATACGTGTCAACGACAATACAGCTTCTCTGTCCGGAGGCCTGTCCAAAGGTACCCGCTCGCTAAAATACCTCAACACGCCGGCATATCTTAAAATTAATTTTACGGGGAAATTTTCGGTCCTGGGTGGCCTAGACTTTAATCTGTTGCTGAACGACGATGCCTATAAACTCAATAATGGAACACCAGCGTTCAACAGTCGCACACGTATAGGCTACGCATTGGGAATAGACCTTGGGGCGTTGTATTTTAGATATCGTCAATTCAAAAAGAATAATAAAATTGTAGACAACTGGGATGCGCATATTGACCAATATCAACTGGGATTTAAAGTGCGTTTGTTTTAAGTAAATAGTTTCACTGGTAGGTAACCTTTACAGACTTTCCTGTGCTGTAAGCTGAGCCGCTCTGATTTTGCTACATCAGGCGGCTTTTACTTTTTGTTGATTTACTAGTTGTTGTTTGTCAATAGGCCTTACCAGTGGCTGCGAGTAAAAAATGTTCGTTATCGATATGGAAAGAAAAAAGGTGGAGGTATCGGATAATTGATCGAACCGGACTGTAGCTATTGGAGTACTGATCATATCTTACGCCAGCAGATTACTGATCATGTAAATGAGACTGATTGAATAATAAGATCTTCAAGGGAGAAGTTGTTTGACTTATATTTATTAATAAAGCAACTGTGTTGCATTTATGTCTTTTTGTTTTTACATTTGTTTAAACGAAATTACTATGAGCAGCATTTCCCCAAAATTTAAATTGCCTGTCACCGTTTTAAGTGGATTTTTAGGCGCAGGAAAAACAACACTTTTGAATCATATTCTGCACAATAAGGAGGGCAAGAAAGTTGCCGTTATTGTCAATGATATGAGTGAGGTCAACATCGATGTACAGACGGTTGAACGCGAAAATGTGCTTTCGCGAACAGAAGAAAAGTTAGTGGAAATGAGCAACGGATGTATTTGTTGTACACTAAGGGAGGATCTGATGGTCGAAGTGGAGCGCTTGGCAAAAGAAAATCGATTTGACTATCTACTCATAGAGAGTACTGGTATCTCAGAGCCTATTCCAGTCGCACAGACATTCAGTTATGTTGGTGCTGATCAGGTAATTGATTTGTCTAGGTTTAGTTATATCGATACTATGGTAACGGTTGTAGATTGTTTCAACTTTGCTAAAGATTTTGGAAGTGCCGATACCTTGTTGGATCGGAAACTAACGGATGATGACTATGACAATAGGACAATTGTTAATCTGTTGACCGATCAGATCGAATTTGCAAATGTTATTCTTCTGAACAAAGCTGATCTGGTGTCTGAAGAGACTCTGGGTACCTTGGAAGCGGCTATTGGGCGGCTCAATCCAGGAGCTAAACTTCTTCGTACACAGTTTGGGCGTGTTGATCCCAAAGAGATTATGGGTACCGGTTCGTTCGACTTTGACGAAGCTTCCTCTTCGGCAGGTTGGATCAAGGAGCTTGAAAACGAACATAAGCCCGAAACAGAAGAGTATGGGATTTCATCGTTTGTCTTTCGGTCCCAACGTCCATTCCATCCACAGCGATTGCATCAATATCTCAATGAGCGGTATCCGCACAATATCCTACGGGCTAAAGGTCTCCTTTGGTTGGCTTCGCGACCGAATCTTGCGATCAGTTTTAGTCAGGCAGGTGGAAGCGTAAGATTAGAAAGCGCAGGTTCCTGGTGGAGCAGCATGCCCGAAGAGCAGCGTTACGAATACCCCAGTTATGCTGAAATAAGAACTGAGCTCCTTCAACGTTGGCATCCGGAGTGGGAAGATCGAAAGAATGAACTGGTATTTATAGGTCAGGATCTGGATAGAGAAAAATATACAGCAGAACTGGAAGAATGCCTTCTGACTGAAGAAGAGGCCGATGACTGGCGTTTTACCTGGTGGAAAGATGAATTTCCTAAAAATATTTAAAACTATTTGTGTTCCTGAATGGTCCAATCAATAGGTAATGTAGGTTAGATATTGTATTTTTTCAAAGGCTGGGAATTAATTTCCTGGCCTTTCTTGTTATTGGTCAGTATCGAGAAATCTAGACTCGTAACGTGTTTTCTCAATTTACTTTATTTCGTTTGGGAATTGGGAAAAGCATACCGTGCATTAACCTCTGAGTTCAGGGAGACTAAAGCACAGGGTTCTGTGCAAGTAGAAAAAAACAAAACCTTTTTTGCCTTATCGTTGTGTTAAGATAGAAAGATAGTTACCATTAAAAATAGGCGTATGGGTTTGTCAAAATATCGCGAAAAACGTGCCGCTGAAAAAACACCAGAACCCTTTGGCGGAAGACCAAGCGGAAAGGACTTGAGGTTTGTCGTGCAGAAACACGACGCCTCTCACTTGCATTATGATTTTCGGCTTGAAATGGGAGGTGTACTTAAAAGTTGGGCGGTCCCCAAAGGACCTTCTATGGATCCTTCAGTCAAACGTCTGGCGATGATGGTTGAAGATCATCCTTACGATTACCGAAATTTTGAGGGTATCATTCCTAAAGGACAATATGGTGGCGGAACGGTGATTGTGTGGGATGAGGGTAGCTACGAGGCCCTGGCAATGGGAACCGACGATATTGAAAAGATGGATAGCAACCTCCGTCACCAGCTTTATAGTGGAAAGCTCAAATTCAGATTGCATGGACAGAAACTGAAAGGAGAGTTTGCACTGGTAAAAGCATATGGACGGGGAGAAAATGGCTGGCTATTGATGAAGCTGGAGGATCAATATGCTACCGACAAAGATGTTACTCAGAATGATAAATCTGTATTGTCAGGCAAGACGATTGTGCAAATGGAAAAATCTCCCGATAAAGTCTACGGACATCCAAGTCTCAAAGAGCATCGTATATCAAAAGATAAAGGTAGGGAAAGCAATAAAATAAGCCCTGATCAGATGGATGTAGAGCCCAATAAAAAAAAGGGTATTTCCGGCCAAAAGGAAAGCAGTATTTTGACGCTGTTGAAAAAGTCGCCTAAACAGGCATTTTATACTAGGGTGCAGCCCATGCTTGCGACGCTGATCGATAAGCCTTTTGATGACGAAAGTTGGGTATATGAGGTGAAATGGGACGGTTACCGTGCTATTGCCTTTGTGAAAAATGGCCAAGTGGAACTAAAATCTAGAAACGATAAAAGCTTTAATGAAAAGTTTTATCCCATATACGACAGTCTGAAAGCTATAGGGCTCAACGCCGTGCTCGATGGAGAGGTCGTGGTACTGAAAAAAAATGGAACCTCCGATTTTGCTTCTCTACAAAACTGGCGCAGCGAAGCAGATGGCGATTTGGTCTATTATGTGTTTGATATCCTGTGGTATAATGGAAAAGATCTAAAAGAGCTACCGCTACTGGAACGAAAAGCAATTCTAAAGGAAATACTGCCACAAAACGAATCGATCTTATTGAGCGAGCATTTCGATACATCGGGAATTGAATTTTTGAAAGAAGCGAAGAAGCTCGGTTTGGAAGGCATTATGGCAAAACGAAAGGAAAGCACTTATCATCTAAAAGATCGTTCACGTGACTGGTTGAAAATCAAAGCCAATAGGCGTCAGGAGGTGGTTATTGGTGGTTTTACGAAAAATGATGATTCCAGTAGGCTATTTAGCAGCCTATTGGTAGGTCTGTATGTCGGTAGAAAACTGATCTATACAGGTAAGGTCGGTACCGGATTCAATGTGAAATTACAACAGGAAATGATGAAGCAGTTCGAACCTCTGATCATAAAAAACAGTCCATTTGAGGGGCAACCCGATATAAACAAACCATCACGGTTTAGACCCAATCCACCTCATGCTTCGGTCACCTGGCTTCGCCCTGAACTGGTTTGCGAGGTGAGCTTTACGGAGATGACAGCTGACGACGTCATGCGCCATCCCTCATTTGATGGTATGCGTGATGATAAAAATGCTCAAAAGGTGATTTTTGAAGAGGAGCATTCCGCTCAGGATATTGTTGACAATGTTGAAGATCAGGTGGGAAGATCGAAAAGGCCTGTTGCAGCCAATGAATCCGCCAAATCAAACAGTTCTGAAAATTTCTTGTCATTACATAAATCACCTAATGCGAAAACGTATAAAACAATGCTAAATCCCAAAGACAAAACCCAAGTTCGGAAAGTAAATGGACATGAGTTAAAGTTTACCAACCTCGATAAAATATTCTGGCCGGAGGAAAAAATTACCAAGCGCGATTTGATTAATTATTATGAACAGGCTGCTGCTTATATTTTACCATACCTTAAAGATCGGCCACAAAGCATGAATCGATACCCAAATGGTATCAAAGAGGAGGGGTTCTATTTTAAAGATGTCACCGATACAGCACCAGAATGGGCCGAAACCTATCTTTACCAAAGCGAGGCCGATAACCGTGATCGACATTATCTTGTAGGAAAAGACGAGGCCACTTTGCTGTATATGGTTAACCTGGGCTGTATCGAGATGAATCCCTGGAGTAGCACCGTTAAGAAACCCGATAACCCGACCTTTTGTATCATTGATCTAGATCCGGATAAAAACACATTTGATCAGGTGATCGAAACAGCTCAGCTTACCAAGCAACTGCTGGATGACATGGGAGTCCCTTCTTATTGTAAAACAAGTGGTTCTACGGGACTTCATATTTACATCCCATTGGGAAATAAATATAGTTACGATCAATCCAAGGAGTTTGCACGTATTATCGTTACCCTGATTCATGCCGAGCTACCCAACTATACAAGCCTGGAGCGAACTGTCCGTGACCGGAAAGGTAAAATGTATCTTGACTTTCTTCAGAATAGGCCACATGCAACGATTGCAGCGGCATATTCCGTGCGGCCCAAACCTAGTGCAACAGTGTCGATGCCATTGCATTGGGATGAAGTAAAAAAAGGTTTGAAAATCAGTGATTTCACATTGTTCAATGCGGTCGAAAGAATGCATGCAGTAGGCGATATCTTTAAACCCGTACTCGGCAAAGGAATCGATCTGAAAAAAATTATTGACAGGTTCTTAAAACATAATTCTAACTGGAATAAATAAAATTATTGTGAATGTAAAGCGCATATTTGGAAGCATACTGACTATACTAGGTATCGAGGGACTCATTTACACCGGAAATGGATTGATTAAACGATACGAAACCAATATGACGCTGATTGTTGTAGCTGTAATAGCATTATTGTTTTTTTTATCAGGCATAGGTCTTATAAAAAACACAAAAGATGAAGGGGAATTGGTGGGTTAGATGACTCGAAAAAAGCAGTGAAAAAAACAGGTCAAGAAGAGAAACATTTTATAAAAGAAGGAGGCGGTCTATTTAGTGGAAATGATTGTAAAGGTAATATGACGTAAATACGAAAATGTCCCCTTTTTTTGGGGGAATACCACCTGCTATTTCAGTTAAATTGCGGTTAGTTTTGTATTGATAAACTAAAATTATATCGTAATCAAACTTTTTAGTAATGAAAAAAATCTTTTTTGCCTGCCTTTCCCTTTTCGCAAATTTTTATGATGGTAAGAGTCAAACCCAGATTCCTGCGGGATACGATCTGGTTTGGTCTGATGAATTTAATACAGAAGGGCCTGTAAATGCCAAAAACTGGAACTTTGAAGAAGGTTTTAAGCGTAATCAGGAAGCTCAGTGGTATCAAAAACAAAACGCATACTGTAAAAATGGGCTTCTTGTTATCGAAGCCAGGAAAGAAAATAAAGTTAATCCAGACTATAGACCCGATGTTGCTCATTGGCCGCATATAGAAAAAAAAATTGAGTACAGTTCTGGATCGCTTAATACGCTTGGGAAACATAGTTGGCAATTCGGGTTGTTTGAAATGCGGGCTCGAATACCTGTTGGGACTGGGCTTTGGCCGGCGTTTTGGACTTTGGGGATTGATAAAGAATGGCCCTCAAATGGTGAAATCGATATTATGGAGTATTATAAGGGTAATATACTGGCAAATATCGCTACAGGAACAGATCAGCGTTGGAAAGCGCACTGGTTTAGTCAGATTAAATCGGTTGCAGATTTAGGAGGGGCAGCATGGGCTAGGGAATTTCATACTTGGCGTATGTTGTGGAATGAGGATATGATTGAGCTCTATGTTGATGATTTTTTAATCAATAGTGTCTCTTTAGATCAATTGAACAATCGAGATGGATCAGGGTATAATCCTTTTAAGCAGCCTCATTATATTTTGCTCAATCTTGCGCTAGGGGGAATAAATGGTGGGGCAATAGATCCAAATTTGCTGCCAGCGAAATATGAAATCGATTATGTGCGTGTTTACCAAAAGAAATTAACGAATAAAAAAATATCGTTCCTTCCTGGACAGACTTGGAATGATCAGTCTGGACAAGTTATCAATGCGCACGGAGGTGGTATCCTCTACCAAAATGGAATTTACTATTGGTACGGAGAGAAACGTGGTGGGGAAGAGTCTCAAGGCATCAATGTATATTCTTCAAAAGATCTGTATCATTGGACCTATGAAAATTTAGCATTGTCCCCCTCTGACGGCGAAAAAAGTGATATTTCTTGGGGCTGTTTGATGGAACGTCCAAAAGTCATCTATAATGCCAAAACGAAAAAGTACGTTATGTGGTTTCATTTGGAACTCAAAGATAGGGGGTACGCTGCTGCTCGTGCTGCAGTAGCTATTAGTGATTCAGCTATAGGACCTTTTCGATTTTTACATAGCTTTAGACCCAATGGAAACATGTCCCGAGACATGGGACTTTTTGTGGACGACGACAACAAGGCTTACCAAATATATTCATCTGACGAGAATTATGCACTGCGTTTGGTGGAGTTAACTGACGATTATCTACATACTACGGTAAAAGATTCATTGCTTTTTCGAAATCATCGTGAGGCTCCAGCGATGTTCAAGCATGATAAATATTATTACCTTTTTACAAGTGGTTGTACAGGTTGGGCACCTAATCGGGCAGAATTATATCGCGCAAATACTCCCTTTGGACCTTGGCAATCGCTAGGTGACCCGATGGTTGGTCCTGACGCGACATTGACATTTGGCGGACAATCGACTTTTGTATTACCCGTTAATGGAAAAAAGGATGCTTTTATTTTTATGGCAGACCGCTGGAACCCCAAAAATCTATTGGATAGTCGCTATATCTGGTTGCCCATTGAATTGCAGAATGGAACGGTAAAAGTTTCTTGGAAATCGGATTGGAACTTGACTATATTTCAGTAATGGATATATTGAGTCGATGAAAAAGTAACATAAGGCGAAAAATAAACAACAAAGTCGTTCTCTAATAGAGATCGACTTTGTTGTTTATAACAAGATGCTAAATTGATTGTAAGCTTGTTGTTGAACAAAAAACTGCTAGAAATATCGAATATAGTTCATTTAAGGTTTTTTTGACGAATTCACCCCTCAAAAAAGATTGTTTTTACCCCCTCTGTTTTTTTCTTCTATAACTAATTTCATCCTGGTCATTGTGGTGTTTGCACGAAGCTTATGACATGCTTACTAACCTATTGCTTTAACCAATCGCAACCTTCCAAAGTGCCCACAAAGCTGGCTATCTGTAAGATGGACCTGCACAAATTTTGTCAAACCGATTATTAAACAACGTATTATGAAAAGGCTATTTTCTATTGAACCTACAACATGATTTCCAAAACACCGCGTTGAATTCGAGGAATTCTTACCCGTGGGACAGTTTATTTTATAAACCTAATTACCGAAATGAGAATTGAAAAATATGGACCTATGCTAAGAAAATTGCTAACCGATTATTGATTATTATGAATACAAAATTTAGATTACAAAAACACTTTAAAAAATGGATTTGGTTGCTCTTGCTGTTTTCGCTGACAGCGATGGCGAGTTTTGCACAAGAGAACCTGATAAGAATTCAGGGGATAGTTTCCGCCAAAGACGGACCTGTGGCGGGTGTAACGATATCCATAAAAAATGGTAAGGTCTTGGGTACTAGTGATGAAAAGGGGAAGTTCAAATTTGATGTGGCGGAAGCGACAACATTAGTTTTTAAGTATTTAGGATTTAAAGAAAAAGAGGTAATTCTCAAAGAATATCGTCCAGATGCAAAAGGGCATTATATCTTGGATGTGTTACTGGAAACAACCCAGGAAAGTGCTTTGGATGAAGTTGTCGTTGTGGGGTTTGGTACGCAGAAGAAAGCTTCTTTGGTAAGCTCCATAGCATCCGTAAATCCCAAAGAACTGAAAGGGCCGACCTCTAATCTAACGACCATGTTAGCGGGACGGATTCCGGGAATGATTGCTTATCAACGTTCAGGAGAACCAGGAGCAGATAATGCTTCCTTCTTTGTGCGTGGATTGGGATCTTTTGGATCTGGAAAGACAGATCCTCTGATATTGATTGACGGTGTGGAGTCGACACAGACGGACCTAGCTCGTCTACAACCTGATGATATTGCTAGTTTTTCTGTGTTAAAAGATGCAACTGCCGCAGCTGTGTATGGAGCCCGGGGTGCCAATGGTGTTTTGTTAATTACGACCAAAGTTGGAACGTCGGGAAAAACACAGTTTATGGCGAGAGCGGAAGGCAAGATTTCGACAAACTCTAGGAATATCGAACTCACCGACAATATTACGTATATGAATTTGGCCAATGAAGCTGTACTGACCCGCGGACTTTCCAAGCCAACGCCGTATACACAATCCAAAATTGAAAATACAATTCGTCATACAAACCCTTACTTATATCCGGATAACGACTGGATCGATATGCTTATAAAAGATTACACGTTTAATCAGGGATTCAATTTGAGCGCAAGTGGCGGCGGTGAACGCGCTAGATTTTATGTATCAGGTACTTATAATGTCGATAATGGTGTCTTGAAAAAATTGGGTACCAATAATTTCAATAACAATATCAAGTTGATTAACTATTCACTGCGTTCAAATGTAGATTTACAGCTTACAAAGTCTACTCAGGCAAGTGTCAAGTTATATGGCCAATTTGATGATTATAATGGACCAATAGGCTCAGGTGCGGATCATTTCAGGGCCGCGTTATGGTCCAATCCCGTACAATTTCCCGCTGTATATCCCAAAGAATATATGCCTTATATTCAACATCCTCTTTTTGGTGGATCTGTGGTTATCGATGATACTGCACCACAGGGGGTATTGTTGACAAATCCGTATGCCAACTTGGTTCGTGGTTATCAACAATACAATCGATCGACATTAATGCCACAGGTAGAGATAAAACAAAATCTTGATTTCTTAACAAAGGGCTTGAATTTTAGAATGATGGGCTATGCTAAACGCTATTCATATGGGCAGACGGCGAGGTCTTATAATCCTTTTTATTATACTGGGCGTTTGGATCCTTCGGACAACTCTATACTGTTGAGTGTGATCAATGACGGATCCACGGGGTCTGTTGGTACACCTGGTCAGGAGTTTCTAAGCTACGGAACCTCAGGATCGGATATCAATTCTACCTTGTATTTTGAAGCATCAACCAATTATGCGCGGACGTTTGGAAAACATGATATATCCGCAATGTTAATCACGCTATTTCAGGATTATAAAATATCTAGAGACAATATCACAACATTACAGTTGGGCTTGCCGAAACGTAATAATGGGATTTCCGGTCGTTTTACGTACGGTTATGATAACCGTTATTTAGCGGAGTTTAACTTTGGATATAATGGTTCAGAGCGTTTTCACGAATCAAACCGGTTTGGATTCTTTCCTTCCTTTGGTCTGGCCTATAGAGTTTCTAATGAACCATTTTTTAAATCGCTCTCTAGCGTTGTATCAGATTTTAAGCTACGTGCAACCTACGGAATTATCGGTAATGATGCGATTGGAAGTGATTCCGATCGTTTTTTCTACCTTTCCCAAGTTAATATCGGTGACACCAATTTCGGTTCTACCTTTGGAGAAGATTATGGTTATTACCGGCCAGGGGTCAGTGTGAGCAGATATGCGAACCACCAAATTTCTTGGGAGCAGTCACGTCAGATCAATCTGGGATTAGATCTCTCATTTTTGAATAATTCCATTGGTTTGATTGCGGACTTCTACAAGGACTATAAATCTCATATTTTGGAAAGCCGTTCCTACATCGGTTCTACAATTGGTCTACAAGCGACACCAATGGCAAATACGGGGAAAGCCGAAAAAAGAGGCTTTGATTTGGCACTGACCTATAATAAAAATATGTCTACAGGTTGGTCGTTTCAATATCGCGGAAATGTCACCTTTGCTCAATCCAAAATAACTAAACGTGACGAACTACTCTATCCGGATAATATGAACTATCGTTATCAAGTGGGACATTCAGTGGCGCAATCTTTTGGTTTGATTGCTGAACGTTTATTTATAGATGAATATGATGTGGCCAATGCTCCGGCTCAACAATTTGGGGATTACATGGCCGGGGATATTAAATACCGTGATATGAATGGTGATGAGCTGATTACCGATAATGATGCGGTTCCGATTGGATATCCTACATCACCAGAGCTAATTTATGGGTTTGGTGGAACAACTGGGTACAAAGGATTTGACTTTTCTTTCTTTTTCCAGGGTTCAGGAAAATCATCATTCTTCATTAATCCTGAGAACATAACGCCATTTGTGCGTAATGGAGGTGCACAAAATGGCTTATTAGCAGCAATCGCCAACGATTATTGGTCGGAAGAAAATAGAAATATTTACGCCTTTTTTCCTAGACTGAGCGATTATTTTGTGAATAATAACAATAGACAATCTACCTGGTGGATGCGAAACGGCGAGTTTCTTCGCCTTAAAAATATTGAGCTAGGATATAATCTTTCTCGTTCTCTCGCAGACCATTACAAATTAAAGTCCTTGCGTTTGTATTTCAATATGATGAATGTGTTTACGTTGAGCAATTTTAAAATGTGGGATGTTGAGATGGGCGGAAACGGTCTCGGATATCCTATCCAGCGTACTTATAACTTTGGTATCCAAGTTAATTTTTAGACATGAAAATAATCAAAAGATATATGGCTCTTGGAGCTATGGGGATGGCATTGACGGTATCGGCAATATCCTGTAAAAAATTTCTAGATATTGTTCCTGATAATGTTGCTACAATCGAATATGCTTTCCGCCTACGGGTTGAAGCTGAAAAGTACTTGTTTACTTTATATAATTATTTGCCAGGGGAGGGCTCCCTTTGGAATAACCCAGCTTTCTTGGGAGGAGACGAAATCTGGATTCCCTATCAAACAAGTATTTCACCACTTGCGTTTGAAATTGCCAGAGGAAATCAGCAGATTTCCAAACCTTTTGTCAACTACTGGTATGGTGATCAAGATGCAAATCGTGGCCTGTACCAAGGCATAAGACATTGCAACATCTTTATAGATAACATGTCCAACTCGGCTTTGGTCCCCGATATTACAGATACAGAACGCGCGCGCTGGATTGCTGAAGCCAAGTTCTTGAAGGCATATTTTCACTTTTATCTATTACGGATGTATGGACCGATTCCAATTATGGACGATGACATCGATGTTAGTGAATCCAAAGAGGTGATGGACGTACCACGTAACTCGGTAGATGAATGTGTTGAATATATCGTCGGATTGCTAGATCAGTCTGTTGTCAATTTGCCGCTACAAATTGTCGATAGGCAAAGAGAATTGGGGCGTATTACAGTTCCTATTGCCAAAGCGGTTAAAGCGCAGGTACTTTTGCTTGCTGCTAGTCCGTTATTTAATGGGAATTCAGATTTTTCTAGCCTGAAAAATAAGGATGGGAAAAACCTTTTTAATTCAACTGTTGATAACAAAAAATGGGAATTGGCTGCCGAAGCAGCATATGAAGCGATAGAGATCGCTGAAGCAAATATGCATGCACTTTTTAAGTTTAAGCAGGGGGGCAACCTGGCGATTTCCGATACGACACTATTGGAATTGCAATTGAGACAGGCGATATGTGAGAAATTTAATGAAGAGCATATTTGGGCGGATCCAAACAGTCGTTCATGGACAATTCAACAGAATGCCATGCCGCCCTTAAGTGCCGAGGAAAACCACAATTACAATCGAAAAATCCTATCACCACCATTAAAAATAGCAAAGATGTTCTATACGAAAAATGGGGTGCCAATAACGGAAGACAAGACCTTAAGTTTTACAGATGATACGGAATTGCGTACAGCTACAGCTAATGAACGTTTTTATATTGAGCCGGGATTTACGACGGCAAGGTTGCATTTTGATAGAGAACCCCGATTCTATTCATCCTTAGCTTTCGATGGTGCTCGATGGTTTAAATACGACACACCGGGCTATAGTGATGAAAATTCTAAAGTTGTCCGGAGTAAACGTCCTGATTATGCAGGCAGTACACACGCTTTCCATTTTAATGAGACGGGGTATTTTATCAAAAAACTGGTTGACTGGAATCAGGTGACCACAACGACGGGAGTGACTTATAAAGATTATCCCTGGCCTAAAATTAGGTTGGCAGATTTGTATTTGATGTATGCAGAAGCATTGAATGAAGCTTATGGACCAAGCAATGAGACCGCATTTCAATATATCGATAAAGTACGGGCTAGAGCAGGGCTAAAAGGAGTCAAAGAATCTTGGACAATCTACGCTAAAAACCCTGGAAAATTTACCACAAAGGACGGTTTTCGAGATATTATCCACAAGGAGAGGATGATAGAACTGGCTTTTGAAGGTCAACGGTTCTGGGACCTGCGACGTTGGAAAATGGCAGCGACAAGTCTGAACGAACCAATTACGGGGTGGAACATGCAAGGAGAAACTACAGCTGCCTATTATGTAATCCGTACGGTATATAACCAACGTTTTATTGCACCGAGGGATTATTTCTGGCCAATTAGTGAAAATACAGTCATCCAGAATTTGAATCTCGTTCAAAATTATGGCTGGTAATCTTTAACAATCATTAATAATTATGCAGATGAAAAAAATTATGGAAAAGATTTGCGGCTTGTTGTTTTTGGCAACAGTTGCGATATCCTGCCGGGAAGAAAATATGCTGAAGCCGCTCGAGTCCAATACAACTCCACCTGGAAGTGTCAGCAATATAGTGGTTGAAAATAAGCATGGCGGTGCTATATTGACCTTTACGGTGCCCGCAGACGATGATTTGTCGTACATAAAGGCTGAATATATTTTACCTAATGGCAAATTACGTACTGTAAAAGCTTCTTATTATTCTAATCAGCTCATTGTAGATGGTTTTTCGCAACCCGGTGAATATACTGTGAAGCTTTATGCCGTGAACCGTTCAGAAGCTGTGTCCAAGCCGGTAGAAGTGCTTATTCATCCTGAGGAATCACCGATTTGGAATATCTATCGATCAATGAAAGTGAATGCATCTTTCGGTGGGATTCAGGTTACAGCTGAAAATGAAGACCGCGCCAGTATTGCCATTTTAATTATGCAAAAAAATGAATATGGCGAATGGGTTGCTGATCCAAATAGCATTTATACGGCAACGGATAAAATCAAGGCCTCTAAGCGCGGAATGGATACGACGGCAAGGGATTTTGCATTTGTTGTTCGCGACCGTTGGTTAAATTATACCGATACATTATTTAAAACAATAAGTCCATTATTTGAAACTAAAATCCCACAATCGGGTTATCGTGGGTTTCGGCTTCCTGGAGACGCACCGAATCATACCGCTACAGCACATTCGGGGATGTGGGATGGCAATATCCTCGATTGGCCGAAAATCTATATGACCCAAGCGGCTATTTCGGGGATACATAGTACAACCGTAGATTTAGGTATTAAAGCTAGATTAAGTCGTTTGGTTATTTGGGATTATCCCGAGTATTACAACGGCCGTACTTATTATTATAAGGGCAATCTGAAGGAATTTGAGATTTGGGGATCCGATAATCCACCTGAAGACGGATCGTGGAACAACTGGCATCTTTTGGGATCTTATATTGCGGTAAAACCCTCCGGTTTGCCATTTGGTCAACAATCAGATGAAGATTACCAGACAGCCAACAGTGGTCTTAGTTGGGAATTTGATATCAATGCGCCGAAGGTTCGCTATATCCGCATAAAAAGCAAGAAAAACTGGGATGGATCATCCTATATGGCAATTGCTGAGATTCAAGCATATGGTGATCCTCGATAGTAAATTTTAATGGAATTAAACAATGAAAAAGTGGACATATAGTTTTATTTATATCGCACTATGCTTAATTGTTGTCATCTCTGCCTGTCAGAAGATGGATGACTACAAAAAATATATTGCCGATAACCCAGTCATAACATATACTGGAAAAGTGGATTCAGTAAAAGTGTATCCAGGAGAAAATAGGGTCATGATTAAAGGACTTCTTGTATCCGATCCGAAGATTGTTGAGGTGCGTATCTATTGGAACAGTAGGCGCGATTCGCTAGTCGTACCAATCAAACGTACGTCGGGAGTTGATACGTTAAAGGCCTACATTAATAATTTGGCCGATGCAGTTTATAATTTTGAGATTATTACTTTCGATCAACAGCGGAACAAATCCGTACGGGTATATGCTATTGGTCGAGCTTATGGGAAAAATTATCAGCTTTCCCTGCTAAATAGACCTGCGTTGGAAGCTAATACTAGCAATAATGGCGTGACGACCATTTCATTTTCTAATCTGGATGCTAATAGTGGTGCTCAATCGACCGAGGTCAAATACACAACATCAAATGGAAGTGAAGCAAAATTGAGTCTTCCATTGACTCAGGCATCACTACAGTTGCCGAGTGATTATAAAATTGGCACAGCACTCTCTTATCGGACAAAATACCTCCCCGATACCCTGGCCATCGATACTTTTTACACCGAATATAACCATATAAATGTCAGACGATATGTAACGAATTTATATTTGGTCAATACAGCCTTCCCTTTTGCTACATCAGAATGTAGTGGTTCGAGGTGGTGTACACCAGGTGGTTGGATATTGAATGCTGCAGCGCGTAACTTTACATTGAATGGTGTAAGTTATGGTGGGGTAGATGCCAACCAAGGATATCGACTAAGTATGGAAGCGGGTTGGAGTACAACGCTACTTTCCATTACCAATGGTAAGATGTATCAGAGTCCAATTCTACCTCCCGGGGAATATGAATTGGAAGCGACGATCAGTTCAGTTGGAACCACAGGAAGTTTTTATCTGGCAGCAGCGTTGGGGAATTCATTACCTGATATTGGTAATTTGACAAGCGATGCAATCAGTTATATCTCCTTTACGGGTAAATCAGGAGTGTCATCTATTAAGTTTACTTTAGAAAAAGAACAACAGGTATCTCTAGGTTTTGTCTGTACACTTGTAGGAAGTGCAAGCAACGGACAATATTGGAAAGCAGAGGGTATAAAGCTTAAATATTTAGAGACAAATTAGGATATAGAGCCACAATCAATAGTGACTATAACGACAATCCCCCTTATTCTTATTTTAAGGGGGATTGTTATTTCAGTGTCTTTCAGTTTTAGTCTCTTTCGATCCTATAATCGTGCTGAAATGCCTTTCTATATTTCTTGATATAAGCGGAAGGGTTCAAGCCAAATAATTTATTGAATTGCTCGCGGAAATACTTGATGTCATCAAATCCAACTCGATGCACGACTTCATTTACTTTTAAATCGGATAAGATGAGTAGCTCAGCCGCTTTTTTTAGTCGTACTGAACGTATAAATCCGTTTAGGGATTTACCTGAAATCATTTTAATCCTTTTGTAAAGTGCCGAATGGCTCATGCCGATGTTGTCAGCTAAGTTTTTTACATTAAAATCTTCCAGTAAATGGGCTTCGATCTCTTGGATGCAGCGTTCAATCAATGTTTTATCTTGTGCCGAGATTTTAAGTTCATTGGATTGTAAGGTGATCGCCTGAAAGAAAAACTCTTGTAAGTTTTTTCGGTTACGAAGTAAGGTTTGGATCTTTACACGAAGAATGTCGGCATCAAAAGGTTTAAGTATATAATCGTCCGCTCCAGATTGGATACCGACCAACTGATTCACATCTGAGGTACTTGAGGTGAGTAGAATAAATGGGATATGGTTAAACTGTGAATCTGATTTTACAGTTTTACAGAGACTCAATCCATCCATCTCGTCCATAATTAAATCACTAATTATCAGATCAAGCTGTTTGTGTCGAATAATCTCAATAGCTTCAGTTCCATTTGAAGCTAAATGGATCAAGTATTCTTCCTTAAATAAATTGTACAGATAATTTCGTAGCTGAATATCGTCGTCTACGAAAAGTATACTCGCTTTTTGAGTCGTGATTGGTCTTAAAGAAATCGGGGGAGAGAGGATATGATCGACCGCTGTTGTGTGGAATAAATCTTGAAGTAGTTTCGGACCATCTTCATTCGAAAATAAGCTGTAGTCTTTTTCTTGCTCAACAGCAATAGGAAGTTTAATAGTGAATAGAGTCCCGTTTTTCGACGAACTTTTGTACGTTATTGTTCCGTGATGCATTTCCACAAAGTTTTTCACGAGAAACATGCCAATTCCGAATCCCGAACGTTGCTTCTGTCCAGCGGCGGAATTAGAGAAATACTTATCAAAGATCTGATCACCGATGTGAGATGAAATTCCTGATCCAGAATCTTGGACTTGAATAACAACATCTTGATTTTGTCGATGTAACCGCAATAGAATGGATCCATGATCGGGTGTAAATTTGAATGCATTAGAAATTAAATTGCATAAAATGATTTCAATTTTTTCCTTATCAGCGACCACATATATGAGCTCCTCTTCACTTTCTAATTTGTAATTGATCTGTTGAAGCTTAGCCTGTGCTGTAAAATAGAGATAGACCTCTTTGGTAAAAGATTGAAGATCAAAGTGTGTTTCTTGTATCTGTGTTGCGCCATCTTCTGTTTTTCGAAATATAAGTAGTTGATCAACAAGACTAAGTAAGCGCTTTGCATTTCTGTATACAGGTTTTAAGCTGTCATCGTGATGAGAGTAATTATGTTCATTAATTATCTTTTTTAAGGGGTTGATAATCAGTGTTAGTGGAGTGCGAAATTCATGGGATACATGGGTGAAAAATGTATATCTTTTTTCGTTGAGCTCACGTTCTTTTTGCGCGTTGAATCGGGTGTGCTGGATTTCTCGATCGAGTGTTGCCTTTTGAATATTGTAAAGGCGATAGCGATAAATTAAAGTGCCGAAAACCAATATATAGAGTAGATAAGCCCACCAGGTTCGGTACCATGGCGGTAAGACCTCTATTGCTAAGCGAATTTCCTTGGCGGACCAATTGCCTCCCGTATCGGTGGATTGGAGATGTAGAACATAGCTCCCTTCCCGCAGATTATTATAATTGATGGACTGTGAAGTTCCAGCATCATTCCAGTCTTTATCTAAACCGTCCATAAAATAACGATAACGGATTTTTTGTGGAGAGCTAAATTCCAATGCGGAATAATCCAAAGAGAAAGTCGATTTATGGTAAGGTAAAATAATTTTTTTTATCAAATTATCTTCTCCGATGATGACTTGATGAATGGTATCATTCAAAGGTTGATTATCTATTTTAATACTTGTTAATACTAGATTTGGAATATTGACATTTACTTTTATGCTATCGGGCTGGAACAGATCGAAACCATTATTCCCCCCAAAAAGCAAACTATTATCCTTTGTCTTTAGTGCGGCTCCGTAGGAGAATTCATTGCTCTGTAAACCGTCGGAAGTTTCATACCGGGTAAATCTTTTTGTTTTCGGATTGAACTTAGATAGGCCATTGAAAGTACTTAACCAGAGATTTCCAGATTGATCCTCTAGGATATTGAGGACTGAATTGTTGTTGAGTCCATCGTCCGTAGAGTAACTGGCACTGATTTTCTCTGTTTTTTGGTCAAATTTCAATAAGCCGCGTCCTTCAGTCCCTATCCAAAAGGATCCCTTTCTATCTATGTATAAGGCACGTATAGGCTTGTCAATATTGTAACGCCGGACAGCTTTTGTTTTTTTGTTGATTTTAATGATTTCATGGTAGTTACCGGCCCAAAGCTGTCCTTTTTTATCATCCAATAAGCAATTAAGATCATTTAGCCATTCGTCAAAGACCTCAAAACGATCTTTATCAAAGTGATATTTGTATAGATGTCCGTTGGAAAAAGTTGCCGCCCAGATTTCTCCCTCCTCATCTTTGAGCAGTACTTGTACATTTTCATTCACGACACCCTGTTTTGTGATACATTGGTAATTCTTAAAGCCAGTTTTTTGATCGTATTGTACAATGCCACGCTCAGTCCCTAACCATAAATTACCTCGTGGATCTGTCACTATGCTATTGACGGTATTGTCAAGAAGTTGGCTACCATCCTTTTTGAAATGTTTGTAGGTGTTTTTAGTTCGGTCCCAGCAATAAAGACCATTGCCCTCTGTACCGATCCAAATATACCCTTTGGATTCTCCGAATGATCGGACAAACTGCTTACTCAAATTTAAATGCTGCGTTAATTTTTTTCGCTGGGAATTGAAGTTATGATAATTGTCATCTATAATATTAATACCTCCGCGTGTCGTACCGATCCATTTTTTATTATGCGCATCGATAAACACGCTAAAAATGGAATTGCTGTTCAAAGGAAGCATCGATTTTTCCGATGAGAAGAATTGTTCTACCTTGTTTGTATTTATGTCCATAAGCGAGATACCATTATTTTGTGTCCCGATCCATAGTTTCTGATCATTCTCTATGGCTAACATGCTGACTTGAGAAGAGCTTAGTTCCTTTTCGAGATGGGACTTAATTGACCCACTTTTGATGTCCCAGATGAATACGCCTGCTGAACTGCCAATAAAAAGCTCAGCTCTGTCGTTGCTGGTCATACTGGTAGCCTCACGAATTGAAGCATTGGCTAATTGCAAAGTCTTTTTTCTTCGGTCAAATCTATAGAGACCTTTTTCGTTGATAAAAACCCAGACCTGATCAGTACGGTCAATATGCAAGGCAGAAACATGGTAGTATCCTGCTGGTGCAGTTTTCCCCTGCTCGGGACAGTATATGCGTATAGCTGTCGATTTTTGTCGTTCCTTGAAGAATAATCCCCAACCATTCGTTCCGATGTAAACATTGTTTTCCCGGTCTACCTCAATAGCTCTGGTGTCTGCATTTAGATGATATTGTTGTTGCGAGTTTTCACTGTCAATAAAATGTAAACGAGAAAAAGAATTGAAATTCCTGTTATAGATGCCAACTCCTTGGCCTGTTCCAACCCAAAGATTTTTGTCACGATCCTCGGCGATACAATATATATAATTATGTGGGATGCTTTTGTTATTTCTAAGTTGATTCCTATATACTTTCATTTCATGGCCGTCATAACGATTTAATCCATCGAAAGTTCCGAACCACATATAGCCTTGGCTATCTTGATAAATTGTTTTGACCGAACTATTTGAAAGCAGTTTATTGACCTCCGTTTGGAGCTGGGCTAGAACTTGGTGAAATAAGGATAGAATAAAAAATAAAATTGCTGTGACGGTTTTTTTTTGCATGTATTCACAAAATTTTTGATAGATGTTGACGGTTAAAAAATCGTTTCGGCTTGACTATATCAATTGGCTTTTACTTATTTTTTAAAGATATGGAATGTTTTCAAATAAATGTTTATTTAACATTTATTTGAAATTAAAGACAAGCTAATGTAGTACATGTTGTTATTTCAATTGGATCTATGGAAATAGTAGTATTAGAGTAATTTTCCTTTATTTGATCCGGACGACGAAAGTAACAAATTATTGACCTTTTTGGTACAGCATCAATTGGTCGACAAACCTTTTGATGACGAGAGTTGGGTATATGAAGTGAAATGGGACGGACACTGTGCTGTTACCTTTGTGAAAAGCGGCTATGTGGAACTAAAATCCCGAAACGATAGGAGCTTCAACGGAAAATTTTATCCCATATCCGCTGCCCGATTATACCAGCTTGGAGCGAACTGTGCGTGATCGGAAAGGCAAAATGTATATTGACTTTCTTCAGAATAGGCCACACGCGACTATCACAGCGGCATATTCAGTTCGCTCCAAGCCAGGTGGAACTGTGTCGATGCCGCTCCATTTTAAACCCGTATTCGGCAAATGAATCGATCTGAAAAAAGTGATTGACAAGCTCTCAAAAAATACTTCTGATAACAATGACTAGGTATCAATAGTCTATCTTCTTTTCTTGGCAAAGGGGTTGAAAGAAAGTCCTGCATTCATGTAAAAAGAAGGACCAGGGCTCGCTTCCCAGACATAATCGCGCTGGGGTTTATTTTTTTCAAATATCCGGGCACGAGGAATTGTTTTTACACCTGACTTTAGGGTGGCAATAAAAGATCGGCCCAAATTATGCTCATAAGTCAGACCCGAATTGATTTCCATCTGGCTAAAGGTGTATACTTTGTCGGAGCCTTGGAAATCATGGAGGTAAAAGATTGTACTGTTTAGATCTGAACCTATAGAAACCCGACCATTCCTTAAGACCTCTTTCCGAAGATATGCTCCTTTTGGCAAGATCACATCAAGTATCAGGCCATTGGCATATTGTTGTTTGTAGGCGAAGGTCGGGAAAACAGGAATAATTGCGGCCGGATCTATAAAACCGATAAGACCAACAGCCATTTGAATCTCCTGTGTGGCTTTTAGCACCACCGTAGCAGATAGTATCCCATTAATACGTTCGATGGCTTTTTCACTTCCATTAGCGGCGACCGTTGCGGTATAAAATGCTATTTTACCCCATAGGCGTGAGTAACGGGTCAGGTTGAGCGATTCGTAGTGATAATGATATTGATGGGTGGAATGTGTTATGGACTGTGTTGTGGGGTCTAGACGATTGGAGTTGACAGAAGTGAGCTGATAACCGATATTGGTACCTAGGTTCCAGGTTCTGCTTTTTAAAAAGTTAATGTTAATGCTACCTCCGGCTTGGTACATGGATTCCACTTTTGTTTTGGGTAAATCCAGGCCTTGGTATTTTGATGAATAGCTGTATCCTGTATTGGACTCATAGGTCAAGTTGAGGACTCGTGTAATCGGAAATTTGTCGGTCACCACAGCCTTCACTTTTTGTTGTACGCTATCTTTAGTCTGTGCCATGGAAGTGGATAATCCGAGCAGCAGCATAAACATGAAAAGTATCTTTTTCATAAATGTATGATTAAAATCGCTGTAAGAATAAATGAAATTTATAAGCTGGAATCTTTTTTTAGACCAACAGGTCTGGTTATTATACAAAAGCCCCATTCATCGGGACAGTGAAAAGGAATACCCATCTTTTGCGCACTGCTTTTTGGTATAAAAAATTAAGCCCTTTGTATAAGAGATCGGATAGTTGCCAAGAAAACCCTTATTTTTGCTATTCAGGTTAAAATTATTCTAATGCATGCAAGACTTCAATAATAGCATTGTCTTAAGGTACTTTACAGAAAATAAATTCAGGCCATTGCGGCATGTGTTTTTTCTGATCGGTTTACTGTTACTCTTCGCAAATGCTAATTCGAGCTCTCATTTTCAAGGCAGTTATCGGTTTTATTTCTCCATTATCCTTTGGTTTGTATTCGTCTGTATGTTTTACGTCAACATGTATGTGCTCATACCAAAGTTTTTCTTTAAAGGGAAATATGAGCTATATATCCTGGCATTGATACTGCTCGTGACCGCCAGTCTACTTTTGGTGATGTACATTGCCAATTACATCTATGCGATCCATATACCAGCGATCAAAAAGCCCGAGTCGGATTCTATGGGGCTGATTGCTGCTTTATTTATCTGTATTCCCATTATTTTGACGACCACGACATTTAAGCTTTTCAAACGCTGGCTGGAGGACAATAAGCGGATTTCTGAGCTGAAAAACCTGGCTCTGACGACAGAACTTATTTCCTTGAAGAATCAGATTCAGCCGCATTTTTTGTTCAACATGCTCAACAATGTGAAGGCTTTGATTCGAAAGGATCCTACTATGGCAACGGAAGTCATCATCAAGTTATCGGATTTCTTGCGGTATCAGCTATACGAAAATAACGATGACAAGACGCTGTTAAAGTCAGAGATCAACTTTATATCCAATTTTCTGAAATTGGAAGAAATACGTCGAGACAACTTGACCACACATATATCATGTGCGACGGAACTCGAGAAAAAGGGGGTATTTTTACCGCCACATCTTTTTACGGCTTTTGTTGAAAACGCTATTAAACACAGTCTCAGCGCGGGAGATGGGCATACTTTCATCAGCATCCGTTTTTCGGAGCTGGATCAACAACTTTGTTTTGAATGTGAAAATTCGAAAGATGCCAACAGTCCATTTGCGCAAAGTAAATATAGCGGACTGGGATTGGCTAATGCCAAAAGACGGTTAGATCTCCTATACCGGAACGACTATGAATTGTCGGTGTCAACAACTGAGGCGCTCTATAAGGTTAAACTTACTATTCCATTATGAACTGCATTATTGTAGATGATGAACCCTTAGCAAGGGAAGAAATGAAAAATCTGATCGAAGAAATTTCATCTATTCAGATTGTCGGTACTTTTTCCAATGCCATATCGGCATTGGAATGTATCAAAACAAATTCGGTAGACCTGCTTTTTTTGGATATCGAGATGCCAACAGTCAACGGCCTTGATTTTGCACAGTCTCTTCCCGATGATAAATTGGTGATCTTAACCACTGCATATGCGCAGTATGCGTTGAAAAGTTATGAATTGGACGCCATAGATTATCTGTTGAAACCGATCAAGAAAGACCGTTTGGCCAAAGCAATTGATAAAGCAATAGCCTATAAAAAATTACTGGCCTTAAAAGAACATCAAAGTACCGTTGAAAAGGCCAGTGAGGATGCGCTTTTTATTAAATCAGATCGGAAATACTATAAAATTGCTTTTACAGATATCCGCTTTATAGAAGCACTTAAAGATTATGTGGTCATCTATACGCACAACAATAAATTGATTACGGCGATGAACTTAAAAACAATCCATCAGAAACTTCCAGCCGAGCTGTTTGCGCGTACCAGTAAATCTTATCTGATTAATTTGTCGTTTATTGATTCTTTTGATAACCATACGGTTTACATCGACAAATTTGAAATTCCGATCGGAGAAATCTATCGGGAATCTTTCTTCAAACAGTATACTGGAGGACTGCTGTAATCTATTGGTCGCATTAGGCGACCACAAACCGATCGAGGAAATCAACTTGGATACCATGACCATGTAGAAAATTTGTGAGGTAGTCAACGGAGCACTCTTCTGTTTCGACTCTGAAAATAGCATCTTCATCATCTAGATCGACTGTAGCATCTTGTATTTGTGGAAGATGGGTCTTGACCAATTGCATCAAAAAATTCTTCTTGTCCTTCGTCTTTACCGAACTTTTAAAAATCAACACTTGCCTAACTTTCATCACTACTAATTTATACATGTTCAAAATCATTTGATGTACCTGTTCATCGGAGACATCTTTACAAATCTAGGTTCTTGGTTACTCCATACAAGCTATATTATACGAAAGCATTTAATTTTTATACAAAACAAGGTTGGGCAGGTAGTATGTAAATATCTTAGATCCGATGGAAAGGGAAGAGGGCTATCAATTCTAAATTTCTACAGAAAGGTATCGCATTTTTGTCAGAAGCTACAGTTAAATAGCTTTTTTAAGTGTTAAAATATGATTACAAGTTTAGTTGTCCTGTTTTTAAGTACAATAGTAGCTTTTTGGATCAGCGCTATCTGTGGCGGAGGGGCAAGTCTTATCCTTATTCCCCTGTTGAATTTTATGTTGCCTTCATCGGTTATTCCGTTCTCGTTGACTATCGGTACATTTACGAGTTCAGTGTCAAGAATAGTCGTTTTTAAACGGAATATTAATTGGAAAATCTTTTTGTGGTTTGTTCCGTTTTCCATTCCGGCTGTACTGCTGGGAGGATATCTGATCAAATATATTGAACCTTCTTATTTGCAGTTGATTGTCGCTTTTTTCTTGATCGGAAACATTCCGCAATTATTTAAATCAAAAAAGACCGACTTACCAGTACAAAGTAAATATTCGAGATCTTTTTTGGCCATTATCGGTTTTCTTTCCGGCTTTGTTTCTGGAATTACGGGCGCAATTGGGCTCTTGTTCAATCGGTTTTATTTGCGGATGGGCTTATCCAAAGAGGAGATTATAGCCACCCGTGCTGCCAATGAAGTGTTTTTGCACCTTGTAAAGCTTATTATTTATATTGCCCTGGGTTTGTATTCTAAGGCAGCTTTGGGCCTGGGCCTCGCAATTGCTTTGGCAACAATAATCTCTTCGGTGACGGTTAAGTTTATATTACCGTATTTTAGTGATCAGCTCTTTAAAAAAATAGGTTATGGTGCTATGGTCGTTTCGGGAGTTGTGTTGTTGGCAAGCAGTTCGCGAAAGATCGTCGATCAGAATGGTTTACAGGTTGCTTTAGAACACTTGGAGAATAAAACGGAACTTGCCTTGAGCTGGAGAGAAACAAATTTTGTCTTGGAGTATAGCAAAACACATGGACTGGAATTTGAGCGATCAATCCATTGGACGGGGCTGCCGCTCCAGCTCCAGCAAAAGTATTTTGCCCTAAGCAAAAGCCATAGCAATATCTATATTGAAAAGGTTATGCGTTTTAGGAAAGGAGCGAGTTACGAGTTTTATTCTCATAAAGAAGGTCTATTAACACGCTTGGATTGATTGTAAGTCTTGTTTTTTTTTGTTAATCTGTTTGTTTTTAGTATTTTATGTCTATTATAATATATAATCTATCTATTTACTAGATTATTAGAAATTATTACTATATTTGAGCCGTAGAAATATTTAGTAGGAAGGATATGGCATTGGAATTTTTAACACAGCAGGCGCAGGCACAGCATTTGGATCAGGCTTTTTCGTATAAAGAACAAGTAATGATGCGAGCGTTGTGTATGCTCAGAATATCTGATCGTGTTTTATATATCGGTGCCCATCCGGATGACGAAAATAATAAGTTGTTGACCTTTTTGGCGCAACATCAATTGGTCGATACGGCCTACCTTTCTCTGACACGCGGTGAAGGCGGACAGAATTTTATAGGTACAGAAAAGGGAGTAGATCTAGGGGTACTTCGGGTGCAGGAATCACTTTCCGCACGTAAAATAGAAGGAACAAGACAGTTTTTTACACGGGCTAAGGATTTTGGGTTTGCAAAAACAGTGGATGAAACGTTGGCACGATGGGATGAAAACGCTGTGCTCGCCGATATCGTATGGACCATCCGTTATTTTCGTCCCACGGCCATTGTAACGCGATTTTCACCAGATGTACCTGACTTACATGGACATCATCAAGCCTCAGCAATCTTAATAACAAAAGCTTTTGATCTGGCCGCTGATCCAACAGCTTACAGTGAACAGTTGACTGAACTGGCGCCTTGGCAGACTAGGCAATTACTTTGGAATGTATATCAGGATAGTGGTGTTAAAGATATCGGCGGAGAAGTGCTGCCTTTGCCTGACTATCTTTCTTTGGAAATCCCAGTGACGCATAGTTCTTTGGGTTTACATTATGGTGAAATTGCAGCAGAAAGCCGTAACAGGCATCGTTCTCAGGCCATGGGAAGTCTGGTACAGCATCATCCGAGTATCGAATATTTTGAATTGTTAAAAGGTGAATTGGTCGGTTCAGAGACTGCGAACACTATTTTTACGCAGTCTTCAGTGCAAGATTCTTATGCAATTGTATTCAATCGGTTGGTGGATGAGCTGATCGTGAAACGTGAGTCAAACAGGACAGAGCTCACATTGGAGCTTGCGGCGATTTTATTTTGGATGAAGATTGTTCCCGAAGATCATATTATTCATCAGAAGCGGGCCGAGGTGGAACGTCTTCTGCTGGATAGTGCGGGTGTCTCCTTGGAAGTACAGGCATCGGAGGAACTATGGGTGCCAGGAAAGGAAGTTAACGTGGTCCTGCATGTTCATATTCCAGTAGAGTCCAATCTGGAATTAACGGCAGTAAACGTTCCTTTTATTCAGGGAACAGGACAGATAGACTATCCATTGTCGGCATCGAAAGCGATTCATTTAAGTGGTCAGCTTCTTGATACAATTTCACCTTCTTTTCCAACTTGGTTGAGCTCAGATGGTGATGCTCACAATTATGCCCCTGTATCGCCTGCGCATGTTGTATTGACAGATTATGGAACTGAATTGGAAGTTGATCTGGAACTAGAATTTGCAGGCCTGTCGATCGCGGTTAAACGGCCTGTGTTGCATGCCGGTAATCCTGTTGTGGTGGCTCCTCCGGTAACAGCAACTTTTGATTCGGAAATAGTGGTGCTATCTGATGCAGCCAAACGTTCAATTTCGTTGGAGCTGCAATCGACAGTATCTGAATCGCTACCGATAAGCGTGAGGTTGACCCTTCCTGATGGGCTGAATGCATTTCCGAAGGAAATTAATCTCAACATCGCGGGTAATTCGACTGAAAGACTTTATTTTGAGCTGAGTTCATCTTCTCAACAAGAACAGATTCAAGAGATTGGATTTGAGATTGAGACGATTACCGGTGTATATGCTTTGACATCCAAAAGTATCGTTTATCCGCATGTGGATAAAATAACCTATTTTCCCAAAGGCCTATTACGGGTTTTAAACTTACCGGTGAATATTACAGCACAGAAAGTTGCCTATATCTCGGGGATGAATGATGAACTCGCAGGGAGTTTGCGTCAGCTTGTTGGTCAGTTGGAGATTATTCCAATTGAGAAAATTGGGGAAGTAGATCTTGTCACTTTTGATGCAGTGGTTCTGGGCATACGCATATACAATACACATCCCTTAATAACGGGATTTCATCAGCTCTTTCATCAATATGTTGAGCAAGGCGGTGTATTGATTACGCAGTATAATACACCGTATGACCTGCATTTGAAGGAGGTTGGGCTTTACCCTTTGGCTGTTTCCCAAGAAAGAATGACCGATACCGAAAGCCACATTTCATTTTTGAATCGGGCCCATCGTATCCTGAATTATCCGAATGCTATCGGGCAGCATGATTTTCAAAATTGGGTGCAGGACCGGGCGCTTTTTATCCCTCAAAAATGGCCTGCTGATTTTGAACCGATCCTGCGCGGTCACAATGGAGAGAGTGGGGATGAGGATGGTTTGTTGCTGCTTCGCAAGCAAGGAAAGGGTTATTACATCTATAATAGTTTGTCCCTCTTTAGACAACTACCAGCAGGGGTAGCGGGTGCATATCGCCTTTTTGCGAATATGTTATCCCTGGCTTCGAACTAAACCGCTATTTTTTTCTGAACGCGTTTGATGTTATTGGTTAGAAAGAATCTTCTTTTGCTTTCATTGCTGTTGGTGTGTGCGAAGTCATGAAAGTTTGGTGGTGCAAAAAATATCCCCAGTGAGGGGTGACTTCACTGGGGATGGAATTATCGCTATCTGATAGTGATTTTTTAATCCTTTTTATGGAAAAAGGATTCTTTTGGAATTTCAATCACTTCTGAATCATTGACACTATATTGAAGTTTTAAGGTAAAACCTCCTCCTGCCTCAATAAAATCTACAGCAATTGGATGGTACCCCGGTTCCAAAGCGATTTGCCCGCTTTTCATAATTGGAGCATGCTGCCCGTCATTATTGACGACGAGCTGATCGTGTATCCGCAGGACACCGCCATCATCACATGTGAAATAGAAATTATAGATTCCTTTTTCCTTGACATAGATATACCCTCTTATTTTTGCACCGAATGAAGGCATCTTGATGGTATCGCTTAAGGCGACATTGCTGATCACTTCCCGGCGAACTTGAGGCCCCGTAATGGCAGAAGTGTTAGCAAAAGTTCCGTTGAAAAGTGTTGTCGTAAGCCCTGGAGCTAGGCTATTATCATCGGGTTTTATGCTCTTTTTCCAGGTGTCATTTTTAAAATCAACCTGATAAAGTTCGCTTTTTGCACCCGAAGAAGAAATGGTTGCAAAACGAATAGGGCCCTCCTTTTTAACGACAAGCGAACCGTTCAGTACGGAGCTTTGCTGTGTTGGTAGGCTGCCATCTGTGGTATAATGTATTTGATTTTGAGGAAGCTCATTCGCGACCTTTAGGGTCGATTGCCCGTCGACAATCACTTGTGTTTCAGCAAAACCTTTCAGGTCTGGCATGCGATACCGCAAACCCATTTTGTTCCAAAGTCCAAAGTGAGCAATTACACGATTTCTATAGCTATCATACAGTGATCTGTTGGTCCATACGCGTTCCGACAAAGCGCTTAGCCTTGGAAGAATCATAAACTCCAACCGAGCGGTGGACGGGATCATTTCTGTCCAGATATTCGCTTGAGCACCTTGGATCAGCGGTGCTTTTTGACTGGATATATCCGAAAGGACCACGCTCATATTGTAAACAGCGTCTAGGCTGCTGCTATTCGGAAGGTAATCAAAATAAAGCGGATTTGTGGGCGTCATAATAACCCGGTGACCCCTGTCCACAGCTTCCATAGGGGCATTCTTTACCCAACCACGCCAGTACATGACCATCATGCTGGTGTCGGAACTTCCGTCCAGGATTTCATCCCAGCCGATGCTCTGTTTATTCTTTGAACGAATAAAATTGTTCACCCGTTTGACGAAATAACTTTGCAAGTCATGTAAGTTTGCTATTTGCTTTTCTTTCATAAAAGCTTGGGCCGCTGCTGATTTTGACCAGGAGTCTTTTTCGACCTCATCTGCTCCGATGTGAATATAATGCGAAGGGAATAAGTCAACGATTTCGCTTAGCACGTTCTCAACGAAGGTATAACTGCTTTCTTTCCAGGGGCTGATCGGTACAGAGAATTGTTTTCCCCAGCCCGCGGATTGGCTGTCCAACAGGAGTTCAGGATAAGCCTTTGTAGCCACCATCATATGTCCAGGCATATCTATTTCAGGAATGATTTCTATTTGTCGGCTGCCCGCATAAGCTACAATGTCCCTGATATCCTGTTGTGTATAAAAACCGCCATATTCTTCCTTTCCGTTTGTTGTGCGGATAAGTTCCTTGGGCAGATTAAAGTCGGGATTTTCCTTGGCTTTCACAAAGCAGGCAGAATCCTGATTGTTATACGTCCGCCAAGCCCCTTGTTCGGTTAGTTTGGGGTATTTTTTGATTTCTATGCGCCAACCTTGATCGTCTGTCAGGTGCAGGTGAAATTTGTTGAACTTGTAGGTTGCAAGTAGATCGATAAATTTATAAATATAATCTTTTGGAAAAAAATGACGGGCTACATCGAGTTCGACACCTCGCCATTGGAAAGCTGGCTTGTCTTTGACCGTTACATAGGGAAGAGCAAGCTTAGCTGTTGTTCCTGAGAGTAAATATAATTGCTGGATTGTCTGTAATCCATAAAATGCACCCTTTTCAGATGCGGCGATGATCTGGATACCTTTTTGATCTATTATCAATTCATACCCCTCATTTGAGAGCCCTTGATTTTTAATCAATTGCAATGTAGCGCTAGCTTTCTTTACGTTTTTTTTGTTCAGTTTCCCGAATAGGGAATGATCGATCCATCCCGATAATGATTTAGAAGATAGGGCTGGATCAATATAGTAACCCAATTCTCGACCCTTTAGCTGAAAAAGGCCTGGCTTAGCCTCCAATTGCTGCGGAAATGGAATGAGTTGAGGAAGTGCATTTTTTTGTTGCGCAAAATTTAGTGTCGGCAGGTAAAGGGCACAGGATAGGAGTAAGGTTGAGAAGATTTTATTCATGAACGTGTTTTTGTGATTCACAAGTGTTATTAGATTTTGTTGCAATATACCAATATTTCAGGTATTGGCAGGTAATTTTAGTTGATCAATATTCCGTGAGATTATGCGCTATATTCCTCTTGGTACTATTATAAATGTTTGTTTGACATTTATATATTTATTCTTATCTTTAACTTGAAAATAACCTTTATTTGAATGGGCCTATGTTGTGTTTATATCCTGAATATTTTCATTGTATAGTTGTTGCGGTGCTCAACAATCTTGTAAAAAGGTGCAAATAGATTGGGGCGAATGATAGTCGGCAAAGGATCTCATCCAAGAGAACAGGTTGGTGTTGTTAACTTATTTGGTGGTGGTGGAGCTATGAAAAATTTTCTCATTATTATTGTTTTTCTTTGGCAGTTGGCCCATGTTTATGGACAGCCCAACAATGCCCATTTTTTTTCCCTTCAAGATGGCTTAAGCAATCAGCAGGTACTGGATATCGTACATGACGATGAAGGATTTATGTGGGTAGCCACAGAGCTAGGGTTGAACCGTTATGCGGGAAAGTCTTTTAAATCGTATTATGCCGCCGATAAGCAGGACGGTCAATCAATCAATAGCAATGAAATTAATACGTTACTGTATGCAGACAGGAAAGTGTATATCGGAACAAGGTCCAATGGGCTGAATGTGCTTGACCTAGGTACAAATAGATTCAGTTATTATACACATGACGCAGCTAATCCAAAATCCATAGCCACGAATGATATTACGGATATGATTGAAGGCAAGGATGGGAAATTGTGGTTAGCGACCTACCATCAAGGGGTGCAGCATTTTGATCCGGTAACGGGAGAATTTAGTCATTTCAATAAAAAGAATTTTCCGGGTCTTCCCGAAAATAGCATTTGGTCTCTGGCCGAAGATCAAAAAAGAATGCTTTACATCGGGCATGTTAACGAAGGTTTAACAATAATGGATCCCATTAGCCATTCTTTGAAACGACTAACTAATCACAATACCTCCGGACAATTACCGGATAATGAAATTAAAGTCTTGTTTTGTGATCAAGCCGGCAATATGTGGATAGGGACCCGAAAGGGGCTGGCTGTGTATCACCCAGCTTCCGGTAAACTACAGCAGGTTTCTTTGGCAGGATTGGCAAAAAATGGAAATGAACCTTTTGTGTATGCGATTAAGGAAATTGGTCATACATTGTGGATAGGGGCCGAATCGTCGCAACTCTTTTTATTGCAGCCGAGCTATGGTTATGATAAGCGTATTGAAGCTGTACAGCATGTCGAGCGTTTTGATCTGGGGAAAGGCAATAATACGATGGTCCAGCATATTACTCCCGATTGGTTTGGAAACGTTTGGCTAGCGTTATATGGTGGTGGCTTGGGAGTTGTGAGTCATATTTCCCGCTTCTTTAGTGTCTTTCCATCAGACAATATGCTGCCGGATCGACTGGCAACAGTGAGCAATGTATTGGTGGGTGAAAATCGGACAATACGTTTGGCGACTGAAGGCTCAGGTCTTGTCGAAATGAATGCAGAAGGGCGTTTATTGAGACAGATTACCAAAAATAATGGTGGGGCAGACGATTTCCTTCTAACAGCTTTTAAGGACCAGCATCAACATGTTTGGCTCGGATTACGTAAAGGTGGAATTGCCGTTCAATATGCTGGATCGTCCGTTTGGAAAACCATTGATTTAGGTGAGCCTGTGACAGAGGTACGGGCGATTTATGAGGACCATTTGGGACAGATCTGGTTTGCAGCGCATCAAGGGGTATTTATATATGATGAAGGAAAGGGGCGTGTCCAGAAGCTTTTGATCAACAAACCAATGCTTGGCGATTATGCGCCCCGAACGTTGATGGAAGATGGCAAACACAACATGTGGGTCGGAACTTATGGGCAAGGACTCTATGTTTACGATCCTCAGCATAAACTGCTTCGAAAAATGGACAAGGGTAATGGCTTGCAAAATAACACGATTAATCATTTGTTGCGGGACAGAAATGACAATATCTGGGTGGCTACAAATCAAGGACTGGCCGTACAGGAAGCGGGCAAGAAGATTGGTGATCTGTCTCTATTGATGCCTCCGGGAGGGAATGCATGGCTTTTTGTCAATGGACTCGCAGAAGATCAGACTGGAAATATTTGGTGTGCGACCAAATCGGGGATGTTACGCTATGTCCCGAAAGAAAGACGTTTTCTACAATATGACCAGTCTTTCGGCTTGCCTTTGGGAGGTTTTATCAATGCAAGTGTAGGAAAAGACAGTGAAGGTCGACTGTATTTTGGGATGCAGGAAGGAATGTGTTATTTCAACCCAGCCACAATCCCGTCCAATTTACCAACCTCACCCCTAAGTATTAGCCGATTTATTGTTTTTCGATCCGGAGAGTCCGGTACACAGGTCGATAAATATCCCTCGCCGACAAAGGCAATTGAACTCAATTATGATGAGAATAGCTTTCGCATCGAACTTGCTGTCATGGACTTTGCTCTAGACGGCTTGGTCGAGTTTGGCTATAAATTGCAAGGGCTTAATAATGACTGGATTTTTCTGGGAAACGAGACCAACCTCGATTTTCGTAATATACCCTACGGTGAACATGAGCTGCTGATTCGCACCCGGATGAAAAATGGGCAATGGTCGCAGGACTACCAGCATCTATTGATCAAAATTGCGCCACCTTTTTATCTCAGTTTATCCGCCAAGATCGTGTATCTGCTCCTTGTGCTGCTAATTGGATATATTATCATTTCTTTCTATTTCAAAAAAATGAAAGCTGAATCCGAACTAAAACTGAAAGAGCGGCAACATGTACAGGACGAACAGTTACATGCAGAGCGCATGAATTTCTATACGCATATAACACACGAGCTACGGACACCTTTGACGTTGATTCTAGGCCCCCTTGAGGATCTGTCGCAGGAAAAACAGCTTGCTGGGAAACACCGCGAATTGGTTCAGACAGTTCAGAAAAGTGCCAATAGACTTTTCACATTGGTTAATCAGCTTTTGGAGTTTCGGAAGGTAGAATCGCAATTTAAGCCCTTTGTACCCGAAGCTGGATCCTTGGACGAAATGCTTGCAGATCTTACGCATAAATATAAAACATTGAATCACAAGCCAGGTCTCCGTGTGTTCTCCGAACTCCCTGACGAGGATATACGTACATTGTTTGATGCAGAAATTGTGCAGTTGATTGTAGACAATTTATTGTCGAATGCTTATAAATATACGATGTCTGGCTATATTAAACTAAGCCTGCGTTACGAAGGTACAGATTTAAATCACTGGGCCGTATTGTCCGTTGAAGACACGGGGG
Organism: Sphingobacterium sp.; assembly: GCA_031286695.1. Taxonomy (GTDB): domain Bacteria; phylum Bacteroidota; class Bacteroidia; order Sphingobacteriales; family Sphingobacteriaceae; genus Sphingobacterium. The sequence continues at coordinate 692,127 of JAITTY010000006.1, forward strand.
CTGGTATTGCCGAAGAAGATATCGAGCGGATTTTTGAAAAGTATTATCAGATTCCAGGTGCAGGTACACAGGGTACAGGTATTGGCCTGGCATTGGTCAAGGAACTTGTTGCAATACATCATGGAGAGGTGGAGGTATCTAGTACATTTGGGCTGGGCACTACATTTACGGTCAAGCTGAAAGTCGATCAAGTTGTCGCTCAGGAAAGCGAACCGCTCACGACTTCGCAGCGTCCCTTGATTTTATTGGTCGAGGATGATTCTGAGCTCCGGGAGTATCTGGGAAGTACCCTGCAAAGACAGTATGATGTAGTGTTCGCTGAAAATGGAGCTGTTGGCTATCAAATGGCGATGGTTAGGGTGCCCGATTTGATAATCAGTGATATCATGATGCCTGATATGGATGGCTTTCAGCTTGTACAGCAGCTAAAACAGGAACGCAGTACAAGTCATATTCCGCTATTGCTATTGACGGCGAAAAACACCGATGCTGATCGGCAACGAGGCTATGATCTCGGCATAGATTCCTATTTGATCAAGCCTGTTACAGCAGCTTTACTCTTCAAGCGTATCGACAATTTATTGAGTCGGCAGAAACAGATCAATGAACTGATTTTGGAAAGTTTAAATACCAAATCATCCTATTCAGATACCGATACCGCGCAAAAACCTCGTGAAGAGCTATGGCGAGAAAATGAATTTGTTCAGGATTTTATGCAGATTGTCGAGCAGCATATGCAGGATGAGGTATTAGACGCTGCTGCTCTGGCTGATCGAATGAATATGAGTCAGTCTACCTTATACCGCAAGTTGAAAGGTATCACAGGCAAAAATATCAATCAGCTCGTTCGCAAGATACGTATCCATAAGGCTGCGGATCTACTTCGGACAGGGAAATATAACGTGACTGAGGTGTCGTTTATGGTTGGAATCAATAGTGCAATTTATTTTCGGCAATGCTTTAAAGAGGAGTTTGGCCAGCTGCCTTCCGAATACCAAAGGTCTGACCACAAGGTCCGAGTTGTGTATTAAATAGATATATAAAGATAATAAGTATGCCCCTGCTATTTCTCCATGGATAGGGGCATATTTTTTTAGCAGAAATCAGCCTTCCATGGCAGTCCGATAAAAAGCAAGATCAGCTTTTTGAAAATAGAAAATATGCCTTAAATATGTTAAAATAGCTGCTTTTGACTGAAAATTATATGGTTTTTGACGGATTTGTATACGATGGAATGCTGCCAAATCGGCTAAGTTTGAGGTATTAATCCAATTATAAAATCTAGATAGGGGTGGCAACGATGCAAAAGAAATAACCAAAGTAAACCATAGTTTACCGTCATATTGTCCTGTCCGGCTAGATTGTATTATTTACTGTTTAATTCGTATTGAAATTTATGAAAAACTTAAAGATTGCTTCTTTTTACACTATGTTGAGCGTGATGCCAACATTGCTGTATGCGCAGGAGAAGGTTACGGGACAAGTTTTCAACAAAGCAAACGAGCCTATTGTTGGCGCGAGTGTACTCATCCTGGAAGGGGGGAAGGGGACCTCAACAGACAAATCGGGGAAATTTGAGCTGAATGCTAACAAAGGAACGCTCGTCGTGTCATTTGTTGGGTATAAAACTCGTCGAGTTCCATTGGATGGAACAACAAATTTAAAAATCCAGCTCGAGGCAGATGAAAATGTATTGGAGGATGTCGTCGTTGTTGGCTACGGCAAACAGTCCAAACGTAATATTACAGGGGCGGTCAGCAATATTAAATCAGAGGATATTGTACGGTCGTCATCGACGACGACTGCTGGAGCTTTGGCTGGAAAGGTGCAGGGGATCTCGGTGCGGGCCAAAGATGCGCGTCCTGGTCGTGGTGCATCGATCGAAATCCGGAATATGGGCTCGCCACTCTATGTGATTGATGGGGTTGCTTATGGAGGTCAGGAAGGGACTGATTGGGTCGGTACACAGAATGGTTCCGGAGCAGATATCTTCAATTCGCTGAATCTCGAAGATATTGAGAGCATTTCTATTTTGAAAGATGCTGCAGCAGCGGTATATGGATTCCGTGCTTCTAGAGGTGTTGTATTGATTACCACCAAAAAAGGCGCAAAAGGAGAAAGCGCAAAAATCAATATCAATGGCTACCAAGGCTGGCAAAATTTGACACGTTTTCCGACCATGGCAAACGCGAAACAATATACGCTTGGATTGGTTGAGGCTGCACAGAATGAAAACCGCGATCCGAAGACGGTTTATACACCCGAGGAGTTGGCTAAATGGCAGGCTGGAACAGAGCCCGGCTACCAAGGCTATGATTATTATGATATGGTGATCCGTAAGAATATTCCACAGCGATATATCAATGCCAATGTCACCGGTGGAAATGAAAAATCCAATTACTTCCTTTCATTGGGCCATCTCACTCAGGATGCAATGATTAAGGATTTCAATTATAAGCGAACCAATTTCCAGGCCAATATGGAAGCTGAGGTACTCAAAGGACTTACAGTTGGTACTCAGATTTCAGGAAGGCATGAGGGAACACAAGATGTTGGCTTACCAGGCGGAGATGGATACTTCTCTTCGATTTTGGCTATTATGAAAAATAGACCAACTGTAGGGCCCTATGCAAATGACAATCCAGAGTATATCAATCATACCAATGATTTTCCTTATAACCCGGCTCTCTTTAGTCGCGATATCGCGGGCTATAAAGACAATAAATACCTTGCGGGAAATGTGAATCTCTTTGCGGCCTATAAGACAAAATTTGGTTTGTCGGCAAAAGGAACTGTTTCTTACAATTATACCAACAATAAATTTGAAGGCTTCCAATATACCTATGATGTATATCGGTACGAAAATAATGCCTATAAGCGTACTGGAGGAAGTGATGCTGGCTGGCGTTACGATACCACGAGGGAGATTGTTTCTCGCTTTGCACAGTTCCAGATCGATTACAACAAGCAGATCGGGGATCACACTTTTGCCGGAATGTTAGGCTATGAGCGTTCAGACTGGGACCGGACGTATAAGGCATTGGGCGCAAATCCTTCGAACAATTATATTCCGTTGTTAAGACTGTCGGAACTCAATAGTTTAGCCGATGAATGGGCTTACGAGGCTAGGGCTGGATATATTGGTCGTATCAATTACAACTACAAGGGCAAGTATCTTCTGGAGGTACTGGGCCGTTACGATGGGTCCTTTAAATATTATGAAGGTAAACGCTGGGGATTGTTTCCGGGAGCATCTGTCGGTTGGCGTATTTCGGATGAAGGATTCTTTAAATCCTTAAAATCCGTGGTTAGTGACCTAAAAATCCGTGGTTCGATCGGGCAAACAGGACTTGAAGAGGGCGTGGGAATGCATGGTTACCTTGCCGGATATAATTGGGCGGCTGGAAGCGCGGTATTGGATGGAGCCTATGTGCCCGGGGTACAGCCACGAGGTTTACCAATTCGCAACCTTTCCTGGGTTAAAAACACCAATTATAATATGGGTATCGATGCCACCTTGTTGAATAATAAGCTGACATTGACGGCCGATATCTTCAAAATTATTCGTACAGGATATCCTGGCAAACGATATGATGTCCTATTACCGGCTGAAATCGGTTATGAGCTTCCAAATGAAAACCTTGGCAAGAACGGCTATTATGGTGCGGAAGGTATCATCACCTATACAGATAAGGTGGGCGAACTCAATTATGTTGTCAGTGGAAATATGACTTTTTCACGTTATCGCGATTTAGAAACCTATAAACCCCGTTTTAGCAATTCGTGGAATGAATACCGTAACTCGATCGAAGACCGCTGGGGTGGCGTATGGTGGGGATATCAAGTAGTTGGACGATTTCAGTCGGAAGAAGAGATCCGCAACCATCCGATCAATAATGATGGTCAGAACAATAGGACGCAACTTCCTGGTGATCTGATTTATAAAGATGTAAACGGCGATGGGGTTATCAATGATATGGATCAGCGTCCGATCGGTTATCCGACGGGTTGGGCACCGATGATGAGCTTCGGTGGTCGGATAGGACTTGACTGGAAAGGCATCAACTTAAATATTGATCTGGCCGGTGGTGCGGTGCAATCCTGGTTTCAGGATTATGAGCTACGTAATGCCTTCCATGGTGGGGGAAATTCTCCTGCCTACCTACTTGAAGATAGATGGCATCGCAAAGACCCTTATGATCCAAACAGCGAATGGATTCCGGGACGCTACCCTGCGATTCGTAACGGCAACTCAGGTCCAAATAGTCGAAATAGTGACTATTGGTTGACCAATGTGCGTTACCTCCGTGTCCGTAACCTGGAGGTTGGATACAATCTGCCAAAAGCATGGATTCAAAAGATAAAGGCCGAAAAAATACGCTTCTATATCAATGCTTCAAATTTGATTTCGTTTGACAATGTCAAAGACTACCAGATTGATCCAGAGATCGAAGCTAATGCGGCAGTAGTATATCCACAGCAAAGGGTATTTATGGTTGGATTTAATATGACTTTTTAACATGAAACTACGATTTAAACTTACATATATAGGAATTGCATTATTGACTTTATCCTCGTTGAACAGCTGTAACCACGACGATTGGTTCGATAGGGATTCAAAGGCTTTGATTACCGATGCACAGCTTTGGAATGACCCGAAGCTATTGACTTCACTGGTCGCCAATTATTACGATAGAATGCCAACACTACACGGTGTCTTTAATACAGGTGGCATGACCGAGTTGGACGATGCGATGTGGTCGGGACATCGTGATCAAAATTGGCATAATGATTACCAGTTTGGCGACGATTATGGTCGCTACTGGGATTACGGACTGATACGGGATCTGAATCTTTCCCTAGAAAATATCGATCAGTTAAGTACACAATTGTCTGATGCACAGCGCAAGCAGTATAAAGCCGAAATACGCTTTATCCGCGCTTTCGTTTATTTTGAGCTCGTCAAACGCATGGGCGGTGTACCGATCGTTACAACCCAGCTCATCTATGACTTTAGCGGCGATCCAACACCATTGCAGGTGGCACGTGCCAAGGAGTATGAAGTCTACGATTTTATTTACAAAGAACTGGAAGAGATCAAGGAAGATCTTGACGTTTATAAAGACAGCAGGACTAGAGCTAACAGGTATACGGTATTGGCCCTGGAAAGCCGTGCAATGCTTTATGCAGGATCGATTGCGAAATACAATAATCTGATGGCCGCTCCGATAACGACAGCAGGTGGAGAAGTGGGTATTCCTGCCAATATGGCGACGGGGTATTACACCAAATCGCTGGCCGCTTCCAAGGAGTTAATGAACGGTCCGTTTGCATTATATAATGACAATGCGGATAAAGGAGCCAATTTTTACGATATGCTCAATAAGAAAACTGGTGCTGAGGTCATCTTTGCAAAAGATTTTGTTACCAGTTTAAAAGTTCACCGCTTTGCTTATGACAATATTGTTAGAAGTCTAACCGAAGACAATGAGTCGTCATCGACGATTTCACCGTCATTGAGTCTTGTGGAAAGTTTTGATTACTTAGATGGTAGCAAAGGTACACTACATGATAAAAATAGCGCAGGAAATTACGTAGCCTACCAAAATATCAACGATATTTTTGCGAATAAAGATGCCCGTTTATTTGGTACGGTGATTTATCCGGGAACTTCTTTCCGGGGACGTGCTGTAAGTATCCAAGCTGGAGTGGCAACTTGGGGGACGAATGGAGCTTACCAGTTTACAGCAGCGCCACAACTGGGACAGAATTATGCGAGTGGTGGTTTGTGGACCGGCTTTGATGGACCGCTTTATGACGCACAGGACGTCAGTAACACCGGATTCTATATCCGTAAATTTGTAAGTGATGCGCCGGCAGCCAGTACACGCGGTACATCAGCTGCTAACTGGTGGCCCTGGTTTCGTCTTGGTGAAATTTATCTCAACGCGTCAGAAGCTGCATTTGAGCTGGGACAGACTGTGGACGCAAGAACTTACGTCAATAAATTACGCGAAAGAGCAGGATTTCCGGCCAATAGCGTTAGTAACCTAACGATGGATATTATCCGGAACGAACGTCGTGTGGAACTTGCTTTCGAAGATCATCGTTACTATGATCTTAAAAGATGGCGTATTGCACATTTGGTGTGGGACGGATCGGAAAATGATCCCAACGCTGTTGTATATGGACTATATGCTTATCGTGTCGTGCGTCCAGGGCATGCCGATGACGGTAAGTATATCTATGAACGGGTAAGACCTGCGCGTTTCAGAAAGGCACGCTTTTTCCGTATGGCCAACTATTATGCGTCCATTAGTCAGGATGTCATTAATAAAAATCCTAAAATAGTTAGAAATCCATTCCATTAATCTTCTTGTACCATGAAAATAAAATTTTTAAGCTTATTGGTAGCTTTTGCAAGTCTACTCGTTGTAGGTTGTGAATATGATAATTTTGAAGCCCCAAAATCAACGCTTTCGGGACGCGTAGTTTATGAAGGAAAGGCGATTGGCGTTCGGAATAATGGGCCTCAATTAGAATTATGGCAGGATGGGTATCCGCTTCGCTCAGCAATACCCGTATATTTTGATCAGGACGGCTCTTTTTCTGTTAGTCTGTTTGATGGCGAATACAAATTGGTGCGGAAAGGAGATTCACCATGGCTACAACAGGCAACCGATACGGTTTTGGTGCAAGTGAAGGGCAATACGACAATTGATGTGCCTGTAACACCCTATTTCACGGTGACAAACGAGTCTTTTCAAAAAAATAATAACAGTATTACTGCTAACTTTACGGTTAATAGAATAGTAGGCACGGCAAATTTGGAGTTTGTGCGACTTTACCTCGGTAAATCTGTTTTAACAGATCAGGTACAACGCGAGCTACGTGTGGATGCCAATTTGGCTAATGTTGCTTTTGGTCAACCGACAAGTATTGTCGGTGAATTGCCGGACAACCTGAAAAACCTCGATTATGTGTTTGCCCGAATAGGGGTGAAAGCTACGGTATCTGGAGAGTACTACTATACGGCAGTTCAAAAAATAGCTTTAAAATAGCTTCAAAATAGGTGGTGATGGCAAGTGATATTGTCAGATTACGGAGCCACGGGAACATATCCCGTGGCTTTTAGAGATGCAAAAAAATGGTCTAATGCTTATTTATTCTACTAAACCTTCATGAAAAAAAACAAAATTTCAATCTTAGTTACCTTATTTTTAATACATGCTACATGCGGTGTTTTTGCTCAGGCTTATCGCAGCGGACCCACGGACAAAGATTTTGCAGGTTATTTATTTGCCTATTTCAAAGGTAATGCGGTCGCAGATGAGGCGGTTTGTTTTGCGATCAGTACGGATGGCTATACCTACAGAGCCTTGAATGAAAACCAGCCTATCCTGGATTCGAAGATGATTAGTAAAACTGGCGGTGTCCGGGATCCACATATTCTCCGTGGTGAAGATGGAAAAACATTTTATATGGTGCTCACGGACATGACTTCCTCTAAAGGCTGGGATTCCAATCGGGGGTTGACTCTGCTAAAGTCCGAAGATCTTGTGCATTGGTCTCATCAGGCAATCGATATCCAGCAGCGCTTCAAAGGTCAGGAAACGTTGAAAAGAGTATGGGCACCACAGACTATATTTGACCCTTCGGTCGGTAAATACATGGTGTATTGGTCCATGCAGCACGGAAATGGTCCAGATATCATCTACTATGCTTATGCAAACAAGGACTTTACAGATTTTGAAAGCGAACCTAAAGTGCTGTTTCTCCCAAAAAATGGCAAATCCTGTATCGATGGCGATATTATTGCAAAGAATGGCTTGTTCTACCTTTTTTACAAAACTGAAGGACATGGAAATGGCATTAAGCTGGCGATAACGGATTCACTGACTTCGAGAAAATGGATTGAACAACCGGGTTATAAACAGCAGACCAATGATGCTGTGGAAGGATCCAGCGTTTTTAAACTCAATCAGTCGGATAAATATATCCTTATGTACGATGTCTATGGTAAAGGGAAGTACCAATTCTGCACCTCCGAAGACCTTGATCGCTTTCATGTAATAGACCATCAAATTGACATGGATTTCCATCCACGGCACGGAACCATTATTCCGATTTCAAGGCAAGAAATTTTGGACTTGACCTCCAAATGGGGGAAACCCAAAGATATGGAATTCGCATTCAGGAAGAATCCAGTATTGGATGGCTTTTATGCCGATCCGGATGTACTCTATTCCAATAAAACAAAAAAATACTATATCTATCCAACGAGTGATGGCTTTGACGGTTGGGGCGGCTATTATTTTAAAACTTTTTCTTCCACAGATTTAAGTCTTTGGAAAGATGAAGGGGTGATTTTGGACCTGAAAAAAGATGTTGCCTGGGGACCTCGAAATGCATGGGCGCCTACCATTACGGAAAAGAAAGTCAAGAATGATTATAAGTACTATTATTATTTTACAGCAGCGCAAAAGATCGGTGTTGCGGTGGCTGATTTACCTACCGGGCCTTTTAAGGACGCGGGAAAACCTCTGATCGATTTTAAGCCTGAGGGTGTCAATGGCGGGCAGGAGATTGATCCGGCGGTGTTTAACGATCCAAAATCGGGAAAAAGCTATCTGTATTGGGGAAATGGTTATCTGGCTGTTGCTGAACTCAACAAAGATATGGTTTCCATTAAAAAAAATACAGTCAAGGTACTCACTCCTGATAAGACATTCCGCGAAGGTGCCTATGTTGTCTACCGCAAAGGACTCTATTATTTCTTTTGGTCAGAAGATGATACCCGGAGTGAAAATTATCGGGTAAGATATGGAACTGCGACTTCCCCAGATGGACCGATCACTGTTCCCGAAAATAATTTAGTCTTGCAAAAGGATCCTGCCAAAGGCATTTATGGTACAGGACATAATTCTATTTTGCAGATTCCAGGTAAAGATGAATGGTATATTGTATACCATCGTTTTAATTATCCCAAAGGTATCGATATGGGCGATGCCGCTGGGTTTAATCGGGAAGTGTGCATGGACCGGTTATTTTTTGATGATCAGGGCCATGTATTGCCTGTCGTTCCTACACTTTAATCACTAAACCTAATGCACATAGTACAATGAAAAAAATAATGAGAAATCTGGCCGTTTTAGCTGTGTCGAGCTATTTGGGTATTAATAGCCTATATGCACAGCCCGGATTTGGTGCCGCCGAACGTGTGAATTCGGATTGGCGTTTCCATTTGGGTGATATCGAGGGACAGGCAGGCGCTGAAAAAAATCGCGGAGGCTGGCAGCAGATCAGTTTGCCCCATGATTGGAGTGTAAAATATCCACTGAGCCCAACGCTGGCCAGCGCGACGGGCTATTTACCTGGTGGTATTGGCTGGTACCAAAAAAAGCTGGCTATACCTGCGGAAGATCGAGGTAAAAAGATATTTCTATATTTTGAGGGTGTTTACAACCGAAGCGAAGTTTTTATCAATGGTAAATCTGTTGGAAAGCGGCTCAATGGCTACATTTCCTTTTCGTACGATATCACTCCATACATTGAGTTTGGAAAAGAAAATACCATCGCTGTTAAGGTCGACCACAGTAAAAGTGCCGATTCAAGATGGTATACCGGATCGGGCATTTATCGTGACGTTTGGCTTGTAAAGGCAAATGCGTTGCATATCGATCAATGGGGAATATATGCCTATCCCGAGCTAAAGCAAGGGAAAGGAATGTTAAATACCGAAGTGACCGTTGTCAATAGTACGTCCAATGGCAGTGCGGTTACCGTTGTGCAGGAGTTGATTGATGCCGCAGGGAAAGTTGTCGCTAATAAATCGGAGAAAGTGAAGGTTGATGCTGCCGCTAAAGCGACGATACAGCAGCAATTGACGGTTGCAAACCCTAAATTGTGGAGCTTGGATCAACCCAATCAATATACTTTGCGGACAAGCGTATTGCAAAATGGAAAGCAAATTGATCAGTCTGCAATCAAAACGGGCTTCCGAACTTTTACATTTGATCCAAACAAGGGCTTTGCTTTAAACGGCGAATGGATGAAAGTCAAAGGCGTGTGCCTACATCACGATGCCGGTGTGCTGGGTGCTGAAATGTATACTGAGGTATGGCGTCGGCGGCTGCAGACATTAAAATCTTTGGGTGTCAATGCCATTCGAACCAGCCATAATCCGCAAGCATCCTCGCTTTATACCTTATGTGACGAGTTGGGGCTGCTGGTTATGGATGAGGCATTTGATGAATGGGAATTTCCAAAACGGAAATGGCTGCAGGGCTGGAATGTCGGGACCCCCGGTTTTGAGGGATCGTATGACTTTTTTGAAAGCTGGGGCGAGCAGGATCTTGCAGATATGGTCAAACGGGATCGCAATCACCTCTCGATTTTCGCCTGGAGTATAGGGAACGAAGTGGATTATCCAAATGACCCTTACTCACATCCCGTCCTTAATGGCGAGAAGAAGGAGGGTGGTTTTACACAGGCCTCGTATGGTGGCTATAAAAAGGATGCACCAGATGCGATGCGATTGGGTGATATCGCCAAACGCTTGGCTGCGGTTGTAAAAAAATATGATAAAAGCAGAGCTGTTACAGCAGGGCTTGCTGGAGTAGCGATGTCGAATGAAACAGCCTATCCAGGAGCACTTGATATTGCAGGGTACAATTATACCGAAAGTCGTTATCAACAGGATCATCAGCGTTATCCAGCACGTGTAATTTTCGGAAGCGAGAATCGACACGATCTTCCGGCATGGCTTGCCGTACGCGACAACAACCATATATTTGGCCAATTTTTGTGGACAGGTATAGATTATCTTGGAGAATCCGGTCGTTGGCCTTCACGGGGATTTTATTCGGGACTGTTGGATTTCGCAGGGTTTATCAAGCCGCGAGGCTATTTCCGCCAATCGCTGTGGTCCGATAAACCAATGGCTTATTTGGGAACCTATCCATTGAAGGGTGGAGCAACCACTACAGATGTTTGGTCTGCATTAGAATCTGAACAGGGGCAACGGAAAAATGAGGCCCCTTCCATGGATGCCTGGCCAATTTGGAACTATCAGAAGGGGCAGCAAATCAGGGTGGTCTGTTATACCAATAGCCCTCAGGCTCGATTGGAGCTCAATGGTAAGGTTGTTGGCGAAGAGAAAAATTACGATGAGAAGACAGGTATCATCTTTTGGGATATTCCCTATGCAGCGGGTAAACTAGAGGTTGTTGGTCTGGACACGAATAAAAAAGAAGTAGTTCGGTACGCTATCGAATCTAGTGAACGTCCAGCGGCGATTCAGGCGACGGTAATAGGTGGTAAAGCAATTGAAGGCGGTGGCATTTTGCAAGTTGCCTTGCAAGTGGTGGATAGCAAGGGACTTCCTGTAGTCCTTTCAGAAGATGAAATCACCTGTGATATTGCTGGGCATGCGCGATTACTGGGTATGGAAGCGGGAAACAATGCAGATATGGGCGACTATACCGATAATAAACAGCGCGTTTATCATGGAAAAATGATCGTGTATATTCAGGCCTTGGGCAAATCGGGCGATACAATTAATATACGATTTACCTCGCCTTGGTTGACAATGGCAAACGTAACCTATAGCATAAAATAATCAACTCACTTGCCTTTATTGAACTTCTGAACTAAAAAAGCACCGGAAAATTCCGGTGCTTTTTTTATGCCAAAATCTTATAGGATGTTCATTCCACTATTGGAAAAATTACGGTTTTATATAGTTTTTTATAAAATAACGTAATCTAACCTTATTAAATAAAAAAAATTATTAAATACTTTTTTTATTATAAATTTTATTATTAATTTAGCTTCACTATAAATCTAAAGACTGACTCAATTATATCCATGCGTTTAATCATATGCCTTTTATGTGCCGTTGGTACAATGTTGGCCAAGGGACAAGAACTTTATACTTTACAGTCTGCTCATCTTTCTGGAGTAGATTCCGGCTACGTTTATATACCAAAGATGAAGCCGGACAACCGTGCCTTCCCTGTTGTATATGTGCTGCATAGTCATGGGGCAAATTATAAAAGCCTTTCAAAATTTGTCGATTTTCAGGCATTGAGCGATCGATATGGCTTTGTGGTGGTATGCCCTGACGGTCTTCGAACGAGCTGGTTTTTAGACAGTCCACAAAAAGGCGGAGCACAATTTGGTCGGTTCTTGACAGGGGAATTAATGCCTTACATACAGGGTAAATATCATACGGATAGGGACAACTCATTTATTACGGGTGTGAGTATGGGGGGGCATGGTGCACTTTGGCTCTTTTTTAACTATCCATCATTTTTTAAAAGTGCTGGTAGCAGTTCGGGAGTTGTCAATCTGAGACATTCGGCTTTCAAGAAGACAAGTCTAGACCAACATTTAGGTCAGTACAGCGATCAAAATCCATTATTCGATCGTTTTAGTGTCATCCATAATGTCCATAAGATCGCTGGGAGTGAAAAGACATTTATTTTTGATTGTGGTACTGAAGATTACCTTTATGGGGCTAATAAGTCCCTTCGGGATAGTTGTGATGTACTCAAGATCAAATCGACTTATATTGCGCAGCCCGGCGCTCATACCTCTGGCTACTGGGCCAAAACCATTCCGGTTCATTTCGCTTATTTTAATCGTCTGATCCATTAATCGATAACCTATATGTTTTATTCACCTTATACTGATCCTTTAGTCCGGCAACAAAATAGTGTATCTCTGGTTCTTACGCCGGTATTTGGCGCGTATTTTTTAAATTATTTACTGCAATTAACTTCATATGAATTGGTTTAAATCTTTTTTTTCTATTTTATTGATTTCTGTCACACTCTCCTCGCAGGGGCAGGCTGTTGCTTCATACGATGTCTTGATTGTGGGAGGGGGCGCTAGTGGTGTTTCTGCGGCTTTACAAGCTGCCCGTTTGGGAAGTAAGGTTCTTGTGGTGGAAGAGACGAGCTGGTTGGGTGGTATGCTCACTGCTGCTGGGGTCTCCGCTATTGATGGTAACCATCGTATGCCTTCGGGAATATGGGGCGAATTCAGGGCAGAACTTTATGCCTATTATGGTGGTCCAAAAGCAGTGGAAACAGGTTGGGTAAGCAATACGCTATTTGAGCCTTCGGTCGGTAACCGCTTGCTAAAAAAGATGGTTGGAGCCGAAAAAAATATTGCCGTTTGGTATAAAAGTACCCTTTTAGACCTGAAAAAACAGGCTAAAGGCTGGACCGTTGCCATTGAACAGGAAGGAAAAAAGAAAACCGTAAACGCTTCTATTTTAGTCGATGCGACGGAATTGGGGGATCTCTTGCCGCGTGCGGGTGTTGCTTACAGCATCGGTATGGATAGCCGCTACGATACGAAAGAAGAATTTGCTCCCGAAAAGGCCAATTCAATAATTCAAGACCTTACTTATGTCGCTATCCTGAAAGACTATGGTGCCGATCCAAAGAGATTGCTAAAGAAACCTCAAGGTTATGATCCTAAAGAGTTTGAACATGCCTGTGATGTTAAAGATCCTGCTTCACACAGCAATACACCTATCATCAATTGTGATCAAATGATTACCTATGGCAAATTGCCGAATGGAAAATACATGATAAACTGGCCTAAAGACGGAAATGATATCTACCTGAATATTATCGAAATGTCGCCAAAGGCGAGGACAGTGGAATTGCAAAAGGCGAAAGATCATACCTTACGTTTTGTATATCATCTTCAAAATCAGCTTGGTTTTAAAAACTTGGGGCTTGCCGATGATGAATATGATACGGCCGATAAACTTCCTTTTATTGCTTATCATCGCGAGTCTAGACGTGCTAAAGGCTTGGTACAGCTTACGTTGCCTTATGTGCAGAGTCCTTATCAGCAGGAGCTGCCTTTGTACCGCACAGGTGGGATAGTAGGCGATTATACCATCGATCATCATCACCTGAAGAATCCCGATGCACCCAAAATCGATTTTGTTAAGATTCGGGTACCATCTTACAATGTACCCCTTGGAAGTTTGATTCCTGAGGAAATAGCGGATTTTATTGTTGCTGAAAAAAGCATCAGTGTGAGCAATATTGTGGCTGGGGCCACCCGCCTTCAGCCAGTTGTATTGGGTATTGGTCAAGCTGCTGGAGTGCTGGCAGCGCTGTCTGCAAAACAAGCTGTTACTCCCAAAGATCTTTCATTAAGGGAGGTACAGCAAGTACTTTTGGACAATCATGCCTATCTCATGCCCTTTATCGATGTTGATCCAAAAGATAGTCGGTTTCAGGCAATCCAACGTATTGGAGCGACCGGGATTCTTAAAGGAAAAGGTGTGCCGTACAAATGGGCCAATCAGACTTGGTTCTATCCCGAACACCGCATAAGCGAAGTAGAGCTGATCGATGGTATGCGTAGTTATTATCCATCGGCCGATAAAGTCGCTGGCTCGGGTGCCGATGTCACAGCAGAATTTTTTGCGGCTCTATTGCTCCAGGTCGACCCCACTTTGAATAAAGATAAAATCAGGTCCGTCATTGCAGCAAAAGAAAATCAAGTGTTAACAAGGGCTCAAGTGGCGGTTGTGTTGGATCTTATCCTAAAGCCGTTTGAACGGCCAGTGGATTTTACCGGCCAATTTATAGCAACAAAAAATTGATTTCCGAACGCATAGAAAAACGAGATGATACCAATTTTACCAAATTCTACAGCGACTCCACAGCAGCGAAACGATAGTTTGGATGTTCTGCGGGGAATTGCCATCCTTTTAATGGTGCTTTCATCGAGCATTTCATTTGGAAACCTTCCTGCTTGGATGTACCATGCACAGGTGCCTCCGCCCAAACATGTATTTGATCCCAGTATAGCAGGTATAACCTGGGTAGATCTTGTTTTTCCGATTTTCCTTTTTACGATGGGGGCGGCCATCCCATTGGCTATGCGGAAAAAAGTGGCTAACCTAAACGCTTTGCCTATCGTGGGGACGATTTTTAAGCGTTTTGTTGCCTTATTCTTTTTTGCCTTATTTTCTTTTTATATGCGCGCTTGGGTTATGAGTGGAGAGCCTGCTGCCTCGCAGTATCTCTTGTCAATCCTGGGGTTTGTCCTGCTCTTTGCGGTCTATGCCGATTTAAAGTCCTATTTGCCGATGCGGACCGCGAGACTTGTTCACGTAGTGGCCCTGTTGCTATCTGTAGGGATGCTATATCTGCTGTATGCACAAACGGATAGATTTATCCTACAGAAGACAGATATTATTATTCTGGTACTGGCCAATATGGCTTTGTTTGGAACGCTGTGGTGGTGGCTGACGGCGAAATCCATCTGGTTACGTATGGCGATCCTACCATTTATTATGGGCGTTTTTTTGGGATCCAAAGAAGTCGGTAGTATCAACGAATTTATCTACAAACTCAGCCCTGCGACTTGGCTTTATCAATTTTATTACCTCAAATACCTCTTTATTATCCTTCCGGCTACAGTTGTCGGCGAGTGGATTATTGCTGATACGTTGTTGGCGGACAAACCCAGGATGCAGCGGTCTCAACTGGCGTTACAAGGCTTGCTCTGTGCCTTTCTAATTGGGCTGAATGTCTTCAATCTCTATATGCGGTATCTCAATATCAATATCGGACTTACCCTGATGTTGATCTTTTCACTATGCTTCTGTTCAGGTGTTTTTCGAAAGGGCGAAGTACTAACACTACCGGCAAAAATGGCTGTACTCGGAAGTTATTTGCTTTTTTTAGGACTGATCTTCGAAGCGTATGAGGGGGGAATAAAAAAGGATTATTCCACATACAGCTATTATTTTGTCTGTACGGGCTTAGCCTGTTATGCGCTAACAATGCTGTGTTGTATCGAGAAACTTGCTTTTGGAAAACCGCTGTTTCGAGGTATAGCACTGGTTGGTAAAAATCCGATGGTCGCCTATACCGCAGGAAATCTATTGTTGATCCCACTATTGGTGCTTACGGGACTACAGAGCGCTCTTGATCAGATGGGGGCACAGGGTGTTTTTGGGGGAGTGATGCGAGGTGTATTATTCACCGGAATCGTGGCGCTGTTGACGATCGTGAGCAGCCGATTAAAACTTTATTGGAAGTCATAAAATGAATGAATTATTAGAACAAACGGTGGAGCTTCGCAAAGGGCGTAAGGCACTTCCGCCTATTTTTTGGATCTCCACAACATGGTTTGCCATGGGGCTACCTTTTGTTGCCCTTTCGGGGGCGAGCTCCATTATGTATAAAAATTTGGGGGTATCGGACGCACAGATTGCTTTTTGGACCTCATTGATTATGTTGCCCTGGACAATAAAACCCTTATGGGGGCCTTTTTTGGAGTTGTATAAGACCAAGAAATTTTTTGTCTATACCACGCAGATACTCACGGGGCTACTCTTTGGTCTGCTTGGTCTTACGCTGCAGTTGGATCATTTCTTTAGCTTCTCCATTGCTTTATTGACACTGATTGCATTCAGTGGTTCCACACATGATACCGCAGCCGACGGGGTATATTTGAATGAGCTGAATGCAAAACAACAGGCAAAATATGTCGGCTGGCAAGGCGCCTTCTATAATGTGGCCAAAGTGTTTTCTGGTGGCGTACTCGTTTATTTGGCGGGGCAATTGGAGCAGGAAATCGGCATTAAATCCGCGTGGATGGTGGTGATGTTTGCTTATGGATTTATTATGTTGGGGATTGGATTGTACAGTATACGTGCTTTACCTACTCACGATGAAGCTCCCAAATCCACTTCTTTAAAGGAGGGAATGGATACGCTTAAAGACGTTATCATAACTTTTTTTCAGAAAAAGAATATTTGGTTTAGTTTGCTTTTTATTGTCTTTTATCGTTTTGCTGAAGGGCAGGCTATTAAGATCACCCCGTTATTTTTTAAAGCGCAACGTACCGAAGGTGGGCTTGGCCTGAGTACTTCGGAAATTGGATTGCTTTATGGTGTATTTGGTGCCATAGCCTTTGTGTTGGGGTCGATTGTCGCAGGGCACTTTGTATCCAAAAAAGGCTTAGACCGGAGGACGCTTATGATCCTTTGTGCCTTCTTTAATATTCCATTTGTAGCTTATGCATTTCTCGCAATCACATTGCCGACAAACCTTTATCTCATAGCTGCTGCTGTCGCCATCGAGTACTTTGGATATGGTTTTGGCTTTATCGGAATTATTCTTTTTATCATGCAAAATATTGCCCCAGGTAAATATAAGATGGCACACTACGCTTTCGGAAGTGGACTTGTTAATCTGGGATTTATGATTCCTTCGATGATCAGCGGCTGGCTGAGTGATCATTTGGGCTATAAAGAATTTTTTATTTGGGTGTTGATTTCTACTATTCCGGCCTTTTTGGTTTCCTGGTGGGTGCCACTGCGAAAACCCGAAAAAGAGCATAGCGACGAAAATAATTAATGCATATGAACTTACTTTCTTATAGGAACTGGAAGGCCTTATTGTTGCCTTTTTTTTTACCGGCATTGACTTTAGCGCAATCAAAGGGTATTGATTCTACGTTTGATAATCAGCATTATCGCGCAAGGCTTGAGTTTTTTAAAGCGATGCCCAATCAGAAGGACGAAATCGTTTTCCTTGGCAATAGCATTACCGAAGGAGGAAAATGGCAAGAAATCCTCCAGCGGAAGCATGTGATCAATCGTGGGATTAGCGGTGATGTGACTTACGGTATTTTAGCACGACTAGACGAGATATTAGTGTCCAGACCACGAAAAATATTTCTGCTCTGTGGGGTGAACGACATGAAAAGAGGAATACCGCTTTCCATTATTTCTACGAATATAGAAAGGATAATAAAGCAGGTTAAAAAGCAGTCGCCAAATACAACGCTTTTTGTGCAAGGGCTTCTACCTGTGAATGAATCTTTACTGCCAAAAATCTATGAAGAGGTTCGGAATGACAAGATAGTGCTACTGAACAATGCTTTGAAAGAATTGTGTACGGCACATCAAGTTCGTTTTGTAGACTTACAGCCGATATTGGTGGACGGTAATGGGGAACTAAAAGCTGAGTTAACAATTGATGGCTTACATCTGAAGCAAGCCACTTATTTAATTTGGGCCAATTATTTAAAACAGCAAAAACTATTATGAGATCATTCGAATTTTTTAAGGCGTATCGTGTTTTCCAAGGTTGTTTCTTAATTGGAATATATCTATCGGTATTTTCCCAGTCCCTCTCAGCTCAAGAGACTAAAATAGATAGCAGTTACGCCAACTGGTATTATCAACAACGAATGGCCTATTTCGAACAAAGTCCAACAATTAAAGGAGCAATCGTTTTTTTAGGAAATAGTATTACTGAACGGGCAGAATGGCAGGAATTGCTTGCAGATTCAAGATATCCTGTACTGAACAGGGGGATAGGGGGAGATAATTCGTTTGGGATTCTTGCGCGTATAGATGAGGTGTTGCGCGCACGTCCACGGGCAATTTTTCTGATGGATGGCATTAATGACCAATTCCGAAAGCTTCCGCAGGAAGTGTCGGTCAATAACTACAAGCGTATCATTAAACGAATAAAAAAGATCTCACCAAAGACCCTTATCTATCTTCAGAGTGCTTTACCGATCAATGAAGGACTAACAAAAGAGCCTTATACAAAAGGTAGAAATGTGTTGGTTCCGATCTTAAATGAAAAACTAAGACAGCTTGCAGCAGATGAAAATATTCCATTTGTCGACCTCTGCCCACTTTTTCAGGACAATGAGGGAAAACTTAGCGCAATTTACTCAGCTGATGGTGTCCATCTGATACCCAGTGCCTATATAAAATGGGTGCAATTATTAAAAGAAAAGAAATATTTATGAGAATTACAGGGACATTTATTGACGAGATTTCCCACGATATTCCGCACCAGAATTGGGGGCCGGAAGAGTGGGATCGGGATTTTGCATATATGAAGGCAATTGGTATAGACACTGTTATTATGATTCGCAGTGGCTATCGTAAATTTATAACCTATCCATCGGCTTATCTGATGGACAAATATGGCTGTTTTAAACCATCGTTGGATCTTGTAGAGCTTTATCTGCAGCTTGCAGACAAGTATGATATGAAATTCTATTTTGGACTTTATGACAGCGGTATTTATTGGGAAACAGGAGATCTGAGTCACGAAATCGATTCCAATCAATATGTAATTGAAGAGGTTTGGGCTAAATATGGGCATTATAAAAGCTTCGGTGGATGGTATATCAGTACGGAAATCAGCCGTAAAACGAAAGGGGCTGTTCATGCTTTTCGTACACTTGGGTTACAGTGCAAGGCAGTCAGTGGGGGCTTGCCGACATTTATATCGCCCTGGATTGATGGGAAAAAAGCTGTACTTGCCGCTTCTCCCGAGCTTAGTAAAGCCGATGCAGTTTCGGTATTGGAACACGAACGGGAATGGGGCGAAATTTTTGAAGGTATACAAGGAGCTGTCGACGCAGTGGCCTTTCAGGATGGACACATTGATTACGATGAGCTTCCCGATTTCTTTGAGGTCAATAAGAAATTGGCTGATAAATATGGTATGGCCTGTTGGACGAATGCCGAATCTTTTGACCGGGATATGCCGATCAAATTCTTGCCGATCAAATTTGATAAACTAAAGCTAAAACTTGAAGCTGCAGCAAAAGCTGGTTATGATAAAGCTATTACTTTCGAATTTTCTCACTTTATGAGTCCACAATCCGCTTATTTACAAGCAGGACACCTTTACAATCGGTACCGAGAATATGCACTGCACCATAATTGGTGATAGGGGTCGCGTGTTTACAAGACGCAAAATGACGACAAAAGCAATCTAGAAGAAGTCAGAGAACAAGAAATAGCATTATTGATAAGAGTAGGCCAGCGATTTTAAATGGCCTTTAAAGAGCAAATTCATTTATATATGAATCATTATAGTACAATTTATAAAGACGAATTATTTAATCATATTCTTCCTTTCTGGACGGAGCATTCGCTCGATAGGGAGTATGGTGGCTATTTTACCTGTCTGGATAGAAGAGGTGGAGTTTTTGATACGGATAAGTTTATGTGGCTGCAGGGGCGGCAAGTTTGGCTCTTTTCGAGTATTTACAACAAAATTGAAACACGGTCATCCTGGTTGGATATTGCAGTTCATGGGGCCAGCTTTATGGAAAAACATGGACGTGACGAAGAGGGAAACTGGTATTTTTCACTTGATCGACAAGGAAAGGCACTTGTGCAGCCCTATAATATTTTTTCCGATTGTTTTGCAGCCATGGGATTTGGGGCCCTGTATACAGCAACTCAGGAGCAGCGTTACGCGGAAATTGCGCAAGATACCTTTCATAATATATTGAAACGTCGAACACATACCAAGGGGATATACGATAAGGCTGTTCCAGGGATACGTCCATCAAAGAATTTTGCTTTGCCCATGATCTTGAGCAATCTCTCCATCGAACTGGAGCATTTATTGGAACCTAACCTGGTGCAGGGATTGATCGAGGACATCGTGGTCGAGGTAATGGATGTATTTTATAAAGAGGAGCAGGGGCTTGTCTTTGAAAATGTAAGTCCCAATGGTTCATTGCTGGATAGTTTTGAAGGAAGATTGCTCAATCCGGGACATGCAATAGAGGCCATGTGGTTTATGATGGATCTGGGGGAAAGATTGCAGCGACCAGCGTTGATTGAAAAAGCCATGCGTATTGGTCTTCGTATGTTGGAACATGGATGGGATGAGAAATATGGAGGTATATTCTACTTTATGGATGCGCAGGGTAAACCAACCCAACAGTTGGAATGGGACCAGAAGTTATGGTGGGTACACTGTGAAACACTGGTATGTATGGCGAAAGCTTGGGTACTGACGGGTAATGAAGAGGCTAAACGTTGGTTTGAACGAGTTCATGAATATACTTGGACGCATTTTAGGGACCCCGAACATGGCGAATGGTTTGGCTATCTCAATCGAAGAGGTGAGGTATTACTCGATCTCAAAGGCGGAAAATGGAAGGGATGCTTTCATGTACCTCGTGCCTTATGGAAGGTATATGAGGTGTTTGAAAAAGCAAAAATAATCGTGTAACTTAACTGGTATGGATGCTCTCAATGGAATAAATGCGTTGACCTTAGTTTTCGCAGCGATATTGATCTTTGCGATCTCGTATCGTTTTTATGGCTTGTTTCTAGCAAATAAGCTGCTCAGGTTGAATGGAAGTCGCCAGACACCGGCGGTGGAGTTTGCTGATGGACATGATTATGTGAAAACCGATAAAAAAGTGTTGTTTGGCCATCATTTCGCAGCTATAGCTGCTGCAGGACCATTAGTTGGTCCAGTTCTTGCCGCCCAGTTTGGTTATCTGCCGGGTGCACTGTGGATATTAATTGGTTGTGTATTAGGCGGCGGTGTGCACGATATGGTGGTACTTTTTGCCTCCGTTCGGCATAAGGGCGAAAGTTTGGCTACGATCGCATCCAAAGAGGTCAGCAAACCTATTGGAACTATTGCAGGTATTGCTGTTCTGTTTATTTTGATTCTAACCCTGGCAGGCTTGTCCCTAGCCTGTATAAGTGCCATGCACGAGGCTCCTTGGTCACTATTTACCATTGTGCTAACCATGCCAATTGCCATACTGATGGGGTTGATGATGCGTTATCGGGAAGGGTCGGTCACCTTGGCGAGTATAATTGGCGGTATCTTGCTTATTGCAGGTATTATAGCCGGTCATCATCTGATGCAGGTTCCAACTTTTCATGCACTTTTCAACTGGGATGTGAAAACGATCTCTATCGGTATTGCTGTATATGGTTTCTTCGCTTCAGTATTGCCCATCTGGCTATTATTGGTTCCGAGAGACTACCTTTCTACCTATCTCAAAATAGGTACAATTATTATGCTGACGGTAGGAATATTTTTTGTTGCACCAACAATTCAGATGCCCGCCTTGACCTCATTTATCCATGGTGGCGGACCCGTAATTTCAGGACCTGTCTTGCCCTTTATCTTTATTGTGATTGCCTGTGGAGCCATATCGGGATTTCACGCTATTATCGCAACCGGGACGACACCCAAAATGATTGGCAATGAACGCGAAATCTTATTTGTGGGTTATGGTGCCATGCTTGTTGAGGGTTTTGTGGCTCTTATGGCTTTGATTGCTGCATGTACATTAATGCCTGGTGATTATTTTGCAATCAATACGCCGGTAGCCGATTATGCACAGTTTCTAGCGCAGCACCCCCATCTTTCAGCTGTGGATTTACCGCATTTTATAGACAGAATAGGTGTAGATCTGCACGGTAGGACGGGCGGAGCAGTGTCGTTGGCTGTAGGAATGGCACATATTTTTGATAAGGTTCCCTTTATGGAAGATATAATGGCGTACTGGTATAATTTCGCGATTATGTTTGAAGCGGTATTTATTCTAACCGCAATTGATGCAGGAACAAGGGTAGGTAGGTTTTTTTTACAGGAAATGCTTGGCGGGATCTTTCCCAAATTTAGCGATAAAAACTGGAAACCCGGAGTATGGATCTGCAGTGCCCTATTTACGTTTTCATGGGGTTATCTGGTCTATACCGGAAACGTGAGCAGCATTTGGCCGCTGTTTGGTATCAGCAATCAGTTGCTGGCTGCCTGCGGCCTCATCGTATGCACAACCATGCTGATCCGGATGAACCGGCGAAAGTATGTGCTGTTTGCTGCCATCCCGGGAGTTTTTATGGCGATTATTACCTTTTGGGCAGGCTATCTCCAGGTTGTACAGGGTTATTTACCCAAAGAACAATATCTATTGGCAGCCTTAGCTATTGCTGCGATGTCACTTATGGCAATCGTTTTTATTGGAACATTTAAAAAGTGGATATACCTGGTTCAAAAGAAAGACCAAGTGAAAGATCAGTATGGAGAGCTGGTAAAGGAGGTTGTAGAACGTTAAAGCAGCGTGGATTAGACAAATCCACGCTATATTTTTTTAATCAATGATGGAGAGCAGACGATCTCGAATAAGCAGGCAGGCACCAAAAGCGGCAAGCTTCTCCCCATTGTTTGAATAGGCTAGTTTAGTGTCTTTGTTGACAATGGATAAAGAAAATTTATTGACTGCATTTTTTAATGGTAGCATCAAATATTCTTCGCTTTTGGCTAAAATACCACCTATAATAATGATTTCCGGATTGAAGATATTGATCAATGTTGCTAGTCCACGACCTAATTTTTCACCTAGTTCATTGATTAACTCAATTGCTAGATTATCATCCTTTTTTGCCGCAGCAATAATATCACTGAGGCGGATATCATCTACATTATTAAATTTTTTGGTTAAGCTGCTAGTCGCACCATTTTTTAGTTCTGCCACGACGCGATTTCTAAGTGCAAATCCCGAAGCTTCGGTTTCCAAACAGCCTTTTTTTCCACAACGGCAGATGATGTCGTTATCAAAAATGGGAATATGACCAAATTCACCTGAGAAACCCGATTTACCATAATAGATTTTTCCGTTGATCAATATACCCAATCCGATCCCATTATCAACATTGACAAAAAGTGCATCCTTCTCGTCCTTTAAAATTCCGCTGGAAAATTCGCCATAGGCAAGCGCCTTACTGTCGTTTTCCAGATACGTGCGCAACTGCAGCTCCTGCTCAAAATATTTTGATAATGGGTCCTCATAAAAATTGAAATAACTGTAGGAGTAGCCCGTGCGATAATTGATGCGTCCGGATAAATTGATCCCTACGCCAAGTATTTTATCTTTTGGGATATGATGGGCAGCGATAAACTGGTTGATTTCCTGACATATATTTTGGAGCGATTCCTGATTATTTTCTAAGCGATGCGGAATTTCCTCTTGCGTGGCGATAATATCTTTTTTCATGTTCATGACCACAATACTGAGGTGATCGTGACTTACCTGCACACCCACAAAAAATGCTGCATTTGGAAGGAGACCATAAGAATTTGGTTTTCGGCCAATGCCCGAAGTGGACTTTCCATTATCCTGAACCAGGGCATCTTCAATTAGTTCGTTGATGCATTCGTTGATCTTAGGAATACTGATGTTGAATTCCTTGCTCAATTCTGGGATGGTCGAAGGACCTTTGGTCGCAAAAAAGGTTAATATTTCCTTTTTTAGCAATATGTTTTTATACGCGACACCGCTATAGCTTGCATCATGTAAGTCACTCAAAAATTTTATGCCCATAACTTTGTTACGCTATCTTCTGGGTAAATATAACAAATATCTCATCATGGTAAATTAAGTTTGTGTTTTTTCTTTTTTAGTAAGCTTGAATTAATAAAAAAAATTAGAAATAATTTGAATATTTAAAATATTATTTCTTATTTAGTGTTGTATAAATAATATACCTAATAATTGTAAACCAAAATACGTTGCCCCGTTACCTGTCAGAAGGTTGAGTGTTTTATCCAAAATAGCATCCTTGGAAAACGTCTGATTGTAGTACGGGTAACCGAAATGACCATAAATACTATTTTTTTAACATAACACTATTTTTTCATTCCTAAATTATGAAACCAACACATGTAAAACGCAGGTATCTCTTTAAGGCTTTGGGATTAATCATTGTTTTTATGCAATCCGCTATTAGCTTTGCTCAATCCATTGTAAACGGTACCATACGCAATCGTGACGATCAGCCTATCGCCGGGGCTACGGTGAAAGTAGTGGGGACGTCTGCGACGACGCGGACAGATCAGAAGGGGGAATTTACGGTGCAGGTAGAGCGATTGCCCGCTGAACTTCAGGTAAGTTATATCGGCTACCTTTCTCAGTCGCGAAAGATTACAGCCGCTTTTGCACAAAATTTTGTATTGCAGACAGACGAACGTCAAATCGATGAAGTTGTCGTTGTTGCTTATGGTACGCAAAAGAAATCGAATGTAGTAGGATCAGTTGTGCAGATTGGAGGCGATCAGCTCAAAAAAGCGCCATCAATGAACTTGACCAATGCACTTGTGGGACGGGTTCCGGGATTAACGGCTTTACAGCAATCTGGGCGTCCGGGTGCTGATAATGCAACATTATACCTACGTGGTATAGGCACCTATGGTGGCAATAGAAACCCTTTGGTTATTGTCGACGATATTGAACGGCCACTTTCTACCTTGGCTTATCTGGATCCAAGCGAAATTGAAACCATCTCCTTTCTTAAAGATGCGGTTTCCACTGCTGCTTATGGTGTTCAGGCTGCCAACGGAATTATTTTAGTCAAGACAAAAAACGGGCGAAAGGAACAGACAAAGGTTACCTATGACTTTGGTTACAGTATTGGGCAGAATACCCGTTTTCCGAAGTTTCTTAATGGACCGGACTATATGAACTGGTATAATAAGGGAACAGAGCTGGATAATGATTTCCTTCGAAATACGGGACAAAATGAAGTGCCTTACATCTACACACAGGAGCTCATTGATGCAGTAGCCAATGGAACCAATACAAATCCACTATTTGGAAATACAGATTGGATCGGTTTGTTGGCCGATAATAATAGTTATTCACAACATCATGCCGCGACAATTTCGGGTGGCGCGAGTAAAACGCAGTATTTTGCCTCAGTGAGTCATATGAATCAAGATGGTGTCATTGACAATACAAATTTCAAGCGTTACAACATTCGGACGAATCTCAAAAGTGAGCTCAACGAATACCTGACTGTTGGCTTGAATATTGGTTTGCGCAATCAAAATACCAATCTGCCGGGGATTTCGCCCGACAATTCGGCTTATATGAATCCATTTTATCAAGCGGTGCGTATGTTGCCCAATTTGCCTATGTATGCCCCCAATGGGCTTCCTGTAGCTTATCAGGCAGGAGCAGGGTGGGTCAATCCGATTGCCTCGGTCGCAAATTCAGGTTACCAACGGCTTAAAAGCAATATTTTTCAGGGAACAGCAAATATCGATTTTAAAGTTCCTGGAGTAACGGGCTTATTGGCAAAAGTTCAGGGAGCTTACGACTATAATTCAGATGAATCAAAATCTTGGTTGAGCCCTTATCCCACCATGGGCAGACAACGGGATCAGGTTGCTGGCGACTTTGTGGCTATGACCACATTGCCAGGGATCACCAAGACATCCCTTCGTCAGAGTTTTGCGGCCAGCTACCGAAGCACCTGGCAAGCGAGTTTAAATTATAACCGAACCTTTGGTGAACATAGCATTGGTGTTTTGGGCTTATATGAATATGCGAAGACTCGTGGTAATCAATTTGGTGCCGGAGCAAGTAATTTCCCGATCACTATTATTCAGGAAATAGATTACGGATCTGCTGCGCAGGAGGATCTGATTAAATCGACAGGTTCCAGTGTTGCCGAATCAGCACGGGCGGGATTTGTTACCCGCTTGAACTATGCGTTCCGTGATCGCTATTTGGTGGAACTGGTGTCGCGTTGGGATGCTTCCGCTAATTTTGCTAAAGAGAACCGCTGGAAATCCTTCCCGGCCATTGGCTTTGGATGGGTCGTATCGAACGAGTCATTCTTTAAAGAGGCGCTTCCTTTTGCGGACTTTTTCAAAGTTAAAGGATCCATTGGACGAACCGGAAATGATCGGGCTCAGGTGGGCAGTTTCCCTTATATCAACACGCTATCACAAAATGCTGTACCCGTTGTCGTCATAGATGGTAAGCCTGTAAAAGCACTTTATACGAATGCGCCTCAAAACCCGCTGTTGAAATGGGAGGAATCCACCACATCCAATGTGGGATTTGAATCACGGTTTTTAAATGGCAAGTTTGGTTTTGATTTTGAATGGTTCTACCGCTATACTTCAGGCATATTAGGGCCAGTAGGGAATTTATATCCAGCCTCCATAGGCGGTTATTTTCCACTTCTCGCCAATATCGGCGAAGCCGACAATCGCGGATTTGATGCACAACTGCGTTATAACGACCGTTTCGGTGAATTTAAGTTAGGTCTTACGGGTAATATCAACTGGGCAAAAAATCGGTACCTGAAGCTGGATGAAGCCAATGGTATACCGTCTTGGCAGAGCATGATCGGCAAACCGATTGGAACTAAAATTGGATTTGTAATGGATGGAATGGTACAAACCTGGGAAGAAGCCCGCAACACACCTTCCCCAAGTTCGGGTTTTATGGCTCCCGGTTTTTTCAAATTCAAAGATCTAAATGGCGATGGCCGGATTACGCGTACAGATGACATGACTTACATTGGGCGTTCCAATGTTCCTGAATTGACATTCGGTTTAAATATCGACATGGCCTATAAAGGTTTTGATTTCTCCGCACTTTTACAAGGGGCAGCCCGGGTAGATGTGGCCTTGGCGGGAGCTTATGAAGGATCGTCAGGCACTTCTGGAGTAGAAGACAATACACCTTTTACCCGGCCTTTTTATAACTATGGTAATTCGCCTTATTTCTTGGTTGAAAACTCCTGGTGCGAAGACAATCCGAATGCTGAATTTCCACGTATGAGTGCCTATAAAGCAACAGGTATGTCTGCAAACAATGCAAATGCCAATTCAGGATGGATCAGAAAAGGAGATTATCTGCGACTTAAATCCGTACAGTTGGGATATACTTTCCCCAAAGGCCTATTAAATGCGGCCAAGATTGAACATGTGCGTGTATTTGCTTCGGGTTCAAATCTGTTCACATGGGATTATTTGAAATACCTTGACCCTGAAATGCCAAACGTCAACAATGGATTTTATCCACAGCAAAGGATTTTCGAATTTGGCTTAAGTGTTACCTTTTAATGTTCAATAACCATTATTTAAAGATGAAATCAACTCTATATACTAGCTGTCGGCAGCTTTCGTTTCTAGGCCTGTTATTTGTGGCCCTGCAAGGTTGCTCTGTCGATCTAATTCCTCAGGACCGAATTGCAGAAGAGAGGGTATGGGCTGATCCCAACTCAGCAGAGCTCTATGTATCGGGCATGTATGCTGAATTTAAAAAATTTCAATTTGGTCTATTTCCTAATCTAGGCTACGATAATGCGATGGATGCACTGGCCGATGGGATGAAATTTACATCAAATACAGCCGGAAATGGCACAGTTAATATTCTTGTATCCAATTCAAACCAGTTTTCTTCGTCGAGTGTCGGATTGAATTATTGGACTGGAGGATATGAGCGTATCAGACGTATCAACGAAATGATCCAAGGGATCAATACGAAATCCAGCCTGAGCGATGCCCAAAAACAGGTTTATGAGGCTGAGGGCAGGTTCGTGAGAGCATATGCCTATTTCTGGCTTGCAAAAATTCATGGGAGTGTTGTTCTGCTTACAAGCATGGATCAGTATACTGAAAAATACCATGAACGCTCGAGTGAAGAAGCTGTTTATGATTTTATTTTAGCAGATCTGCAATTTGCTGCAGATCATCTGCCTGTTAGCAATCTCGCCGGCCGGGCAACTCAGGGGGCCGCTTATACCTTAATGGCACGCGCGGCATTATATGCCGGATCTATCGCTAAATACGATCTCAAACAGTTCAATCAGGATCCGTTGACGGGGATTCCGCAGGCGCGAGCAGCTGCTTTTTTTAAGCAGTCAGCCGATGCAGCTCAAAAAGTTGTCGACATGGCAAATGGTGGTCTCTACGCGCTTGATGATAATTTTGCCGGGATTTTTACCAATAAGAATACAAAGGAAGCGATCTTCCGGGTAGATTTTGTTGCACCGGACGTAACGCATCAATATGATCTAGGTTACGCACCACCGAAAGATGCGCCCGGAAATACTTTGGTTTATGGTGTCCCAACGGCTGAATTGGTGGATGAGTTTGAAATGGCCGACGGTTCTAAATTCTCCTGGCAGAATGCTGCACAGGCAGCGACACCATACAGCAATCGTGAACCGCGTTTCTATGCAACGATCTTATATAATGGTGCTACGTGGAAGGGCAGGACAATAAATACCTCAACAGCTGATGCGATTGAAGGTTTTACACCATTTGGTGTGACCGGAGATCCAAAGCGTACTGTGACTGGATATTATGCGCGGAAAATGCTCGATCCTGCAAACACTACATTTGTGCAAAATAAAAGCATACAGAGCTGGATTGAAATGCGCTATGCCGAAGTTTTGTTGATCATGGCGGAAGCAAAAGCCCAATTGGGGGACTACGCGTCAGCGACAACTTATCTTAATTTGCTTCGTCAAAAGCGCGGACTTAATGCGCTTAGTCTTGCCAATAATAATCAGGCAATGGCGGCTGTAGAACACGAACGCAAAGTAGAACTTGCTTTTGAAGGCCAGCGTTTTTGGGATTTGCGCCGCTGGCGGAAAGCGCACCTTGTATTGGATAACGTCAAATTTACAGGACATAAAATCAGCCCAAGTGGAACAGGATTTACGTACGAAACGGTTCCTGCCGATGCAGTCAATAGAAGTTTCAGCTCAAAATTATATTATCTGCCCATCCCTGAAAGTGAAGTGCAGTTAAATGGTGCATTGACGCAAATTAAAGGTTGGTAAAATTAAAGATTAACAATGAACAAAATAAAATTTTACGGTTTATGGGCTTGTGCCATGCTCTTGGGAGGATGTCAAAAGCCTAATTATCTCGAGCGGAATGTGAAAAATCAATTGATGGACTTTTATGCGACCATTGATGGAAAAGCACAGGATAGACTCTTTTTGAGTACGATCAGCAATGATACGGTGTATTTGCATGTGGATTATTACTATCCGATCGATTCGGATAATGAAGTAGATCTTTCTCGCTTGATGCTGCGCGCTTCCGTTCCGGCAGATGCCCATGTGACCCCCGGTTTAAACGGATTTACGGATCTGACCACGGCGAAGAAAATCACCGTTACTGCCGGCAATGGTGATGCGAAGGATTATGTGGTGATTGCGGAGAAAAAGGGCAATACCGATATTTCGGGGATTAAAATTACATTTAAGGATAGCGAACAGAAAGTCAATGAAGTCGAGGGGATTTTAAATGGGAATACAGTCACGTTTTATGTCGTGCCGGGAATGGATCTATCGCAAGTTAATTTGAGTTATGTCATCAACAAACACTCCAGCGGTTCAATAGTAAGCGGCGGACAGGTGAATTTGGCAAACGGTGTGGAAGTGCCGCTGACAATTTCAGGTGCAGGGAATATCAAGAGACAATTAAAGTTAGTTGTCAAGGAGCCTGTAAAGCTTGATAAAGGGGTGGGCATTAGCCGGCGCTTGTTCCTGAAGAAAGCGGCAGACTTGGGTTTCACTGCAAATAGTGAAACGTCCTGTTTTGTGAGTGGCGATTACTTGGTGATTGTGAGCCGAACTTCTCCATCGGTATTTAAGGTATACAACCGTTTTACTGGAGCTTATTCCCATAATCTAACAAATCCTTTTCCAGCAGGCCGCTTGATCTTCCAGGGCGTGAGTGATGAGAAAGGTCGATTTATGCTAGGAACTTATACGCCGAATGGACAGAGCTTTGTGTTATACAAATACAATGATGTTTTTGATACCAGTCCTGTCAAGCTATTGGATCTACCTTATAGCAAACCTGCTGCGGTAGCTGCCGGCGATGGCAACATCGGTCGTAAACTTAACTGGGTAGGGGATATGGACGGAAACGGTCAGTTACTCGCTTCGGTTGCAACCAGTCGTTACCTCCTGCGTTGGACAGTCGAAAATGGCCAGATAAAATCTACAGCTGCCGATGTCCTGGAATATAAAGATGGTGCGACCTCATTAGGCTTCCTACCGGAATATCTTCCTTTAGGGGTCGGCGCTAACACCGAACTGATCGCGAGCACTAACGCCGAACTTGCTTATGTTTCGGGAAGTACATGGGGACGGCTAGCAGCATTCCCGGCAATTACAGGTACTGCCATGAATGGTGGTATCGCCTTTCAGCGTTTTAACAATGCGGATATTTTGGCTCAGGTCAAATTGTTTGGAAGCAATGAGATTGGTCAGATGTATGTTTATGATATTAGTGATCGAGCCCGCATTGGTACCACACTGAGTTCACCGACCTATAACCAATTGCGTGTTTATGAGTCGGAGCTGTTTACTGGCGGTACCAATGGTAATGCAACCAGCGACATCTGTATGGGAACCTCAGAAAATGGACAAAGGCTTCAGGTGTATATGTTGACGACCTTTGGTTATCTCGTTGCGCAGGAGTTTACAATTTATGCCGATTCAAATTAAAATAATCGTTCCTTCACGCAGCTTGTGTTGCAGTGGAGGGACATTGTATTCATTCGTAAAAAAATAAAATTATGAACAAGCACATCAAAACAAGCTTATTGTTGATGTTAGGTTTAGTTTCGTGTAAAGTTGGATTTGCACAAAAAAATGATTTAAGTAGCGTGTCCAAAAAGATTGTCAGCGCAAATAAAGGCGATATCGTTTTGTTGGAGGATTTTCTAAAAACGGACTTTCCCAAGTTGCCTTACACAAAGACCGTATTACCGGGGCCGCAGTATATCATATCTGATGATCCCGAGTATATCCGTGTTCCGGAAGCCATTGCGCTACAGGAGACGGTTGATCCCGGAGCAGTTAGGTTGTATGTCTATAATGTCAATGGTGTCAAAGAACCTCAAAAAATCCCCCGTAAGATTTCGGCGGTCATAAAAAACCTGGGGCATGAAAATATGCATTTTCGCATGTTGAAGTATGCTTCACAAAAACCGAGTTCAAACTACTTTGAAATTGGAAAGAAGGGGCTTGAGGACTATTTTTTATCTGCTGTAAACAATCAGGTGAAATTACTTAAACCGGGGGAAGTGATGGCTATCGATGAAAAACTGGAAAAACAGCTGGTACAATACGATGAACTTGTCCATGGATTCTATGAATTTGTGGTGGACCAGCCGGCGCAGATCTCTGTCATACAATTTGCCCCAAATGAGTCTGGACCAAAAGTGTTTCCGCGGATAAAGACACTCATTCCACATAGTCACGCAAACGCTGGGCGTGGTATTTTTCCAATTTCCAATTATCAGATTAATCCGAAAGATACGCTTGACACCAAAAAAGGAGCAGTGCAGCTGATTGTTGCCGACGGGCAGGACGATCCATGGATCACGGGAACGATTGGTGCGAAAAAGGAATTTGCCAAGAATGCGGGAAACTACGGTGTGCTGTATAAAACAAAGATCAAATGGAAGAGTACAGACGGAAAAGGATTGGCTTTGGTCAGCTGGAACAGCCGATCTGGTGACAACCAATGGTGTGGTGGTATGGGGCTGACAATGGAACTTGTGGGGCAGGACGGTCAAAAGACGGTGATGCAATATCCCAAAAATGCGCTGATTACAAAAGGTTATCCAGAGGCAATTCTCATCGAAACTTATTGGCCCGACCCGAAGAAGGAAATACAGGAAATTGAATTCACTTATTCTCCTCCGGGAGCTTCCTGCCTACCGACACCATTAATTTTTGTACCCATTGATCCGAAGAAATAATGAAACATATGCTCTTACTTTTTTTACTAGGCTTGACCGCCTGTAGTGCAAAAAATGAATTTGTTAAACCAGAATTTCCGGTTGTAGGTGTTGATGGAAATGAGTATCTCAAAAATGAGGTGCGTCCGGCTTCTTCAAAAGCTTGTTTTCAAGGAGCCTACTATCGAAAAGTTGTTTCCAGTACAGATGTTTGGGTTGGAATCAAGGCCGAGGTTACCTTGCCAAAGATGGAATTTGATCCGGCGCGTTTGAATCCGAGCAAACCCAAACAATACCTGGATAATCCCTCTGTTTATATGGGCGGTAACATGGGGGGACAGGAAACGGATATTGGTCTTACTTGGGAAGTTATTAAAGATGAAAAAGGAAATGTGACCGAAGACAGGAGGGCTTTTCGACCGTTTTTACGAAGGGCAGCACACAGCTCTGGTCAAGCAAGTCTTTACCAAAATGCACCAGCACAAGACGAATATTATTGGTATCCTGGCGAAAAGGTGCTGATGACATTGGAAATTGTTGGTCCAGGTATGTTAAAATTTGCTATACAGGGTAACGGCAAGAAATATGAAGCTACGTTTGAAAGTGCAGGATATACCCTGGGTGGATTGGGTGAGTTTAAGCGGGTGAATGCTATCGATCAGGTGGCCAATGAAGGCAAACCTGTACAGGCAACAAAGACGAAAGTATTGGAAGCGATTTGGTCCTACACCACTTTACTCCGCTATGATGCAAAGCAAGTGATCGAAGTGCCTATGCATGCGGGACGAATGACACAGATGGCCTGCCCAGCAGCTCAATATTTTAAAATCCAACAGGATGCAGCCAACCTCAAAAAAGGAGGGGAGAATGTACAGATAAATGGAGCTGGTTTTTAAATATTGCTCACAAAAAATATAAACGACCAAAGCCAGCTGCATGCAGCTGGCTTTTTTTTGAAAAGCCTAATTTTTTAAAAGGGACAGTTATCATTAGCGTTATCGTAAATTTAATGTAAAATAAATTTGTCTTTATGTAAAATATATTTGTCATAATGTATGATATTTTTTACATTTGAATGAACTGATAAACTTATTGTATTATGAAAAAAATCCCTTTATTGCCCCGTTATTTTCGCTGGATTGGCTTCTTGTTTGTTGTAATTAGTCTAGGACTGTACTTTTTGGATTCGTTTCGGGATCGATCTGATCCGGGTGGAATATTTATTAAAACCTTTGTTTTCATCAATGATACGCCACTGAGTCCAATCGGATTCTTTGAGATTATGGAGGTTGATGTTTTGTTGACCCTGATTATGTTGACAATGCTGCTCGGATTATCATGTTTTGCTTTTACACGACGTAAAGTGGAAGATGAAATGATCAATTCAATACGTTTGTATAGTTGGTCATGGGCAGTCATCGTCATGATTGTTTTGAGCACACTCGTTATGATCTTTGTATATGGAAAGACCTTCATGAGTTTTTCGTTTCTATTTGCACATTTATTATTGCTTGTTTATATTACGATTTTTAAGGTAAATATCTGGAAGATGAATAGGAGATCGGAACATGAAGAATAAGATAAGAATCCATCGATTAATAAAAAACTACTCGCAGGAACAGCTCGCAAATTTGGTGGGTGTAAGCAGGCAAACGATCAATGCACTGGAAGCCGAAAAATATATTCCTTCCACTGTACTTTCGTTAAAAATCTCCCATGTACTTGAGCGTAGTGTGGAAGAATTGTTTGAACTTGAAGACAAAGATTAAAGTCATTTTGCAAATGGTTCTTGTCATGAAGAAGTTGTAGGGATTTAGATTTCAATTGGAAGGGGATGCTGATGTTTTATCAAAAAATAAGTAAGGACTGTTTCGATGACAACAGTCCTTACTTATTTTTTGATTAGCTTATTGCTAGGAATTGCGCAATAGAGCAAACAAAGCTTTAGCAGTTTCTTCCGAAGACCCAGGGTTTTGCCCGGTGATTAAATTACCGTCTTTGACAAGGTAGCTGTGCCAATCTTCTCCTTTGCTGTACTGACCACCCAATTTAACAAGTTCATCTTCCACTAAAAAAGGAACAACATCCGTTAGTTGAACCGCTTCTTCCTCGCTGTTTGAAAATCCGGTAACTTTTTTGCCTTTGACCAGTGGCTGACCATTACTATCCTTGACATAGCGAAATACAGCTGGGGCATGGCATACGGCGGCGACAGGTTTGTTGTGGGCCCAAAATGATTCGATCAATGCAATGGATGTCTTATCGTTGGTTAAATCCCACAAAGGTCCATGGCCACCAGGATAGAAAACAGCATCATAATCTTGCTCATGGATCTGATCCAAAGGAATGCTATTTGCCAATTTTGTTTGAAGCTCCTTATCGGCATCAAAACGTTTGGTTGCTTCGGTTTGAAAATCCGGAAGTGCACTTTTAGGATCGATTGGCGGCTGCCCTCCTTTTGGAGATGCGATTGTGACGTCCACTCCTGAATCATGTAAAACATAGTAAGGCGCTGCAAATTCCTCAATCCAAAAACCTGTTTTTTCTCCTGTATCTCCCAATTGGTCATGTGATGTCAATACAACCAATACTTTTAATTTGTCTTTTTTCATATCTTAATTTGTTTTTAGTGGTGATGAAGCTAGAAGATTTACATCAGGTCAATCTAAATCAATCAAATAGCAGCATCAATAAAAAAAATAACTGTTTAAAACGATAGTACAAAGTAGGGGATAAATTGCCAAAGCCCTATGTGATATACATCACAATTTGGAGAATGGTTTTGCTTTTGTGATCTGGATCACACTATTTGGCTTGGTATAGCCTGCTCAATGTTTCGCGAGAAACGCCCAGATATGCTGCAATCAAATGTTTGGGAACGAGATTATAGAGTTCAGGATATTGCTGCATGAGTTCTTCATAACGGCTTCGCGCATTATTGTTCAGCAGTGACATTATTCTTTTTTGCAGCCCAATGTATCCTTTATTGGAACGCCATCTAAAAAAAGTTTCAACTTCGTGAATTTCCTTACATACTTTTTCACGGTTCTCGTTCGATAAGCAAAGCGTGTCTGCATCGCTGACACAATCTAAATTGACCGTAGCTGGGCCTTGGTTATGCAATGCATTATAATCGGAAGCCCACCAGGTTTTTGTGGCAAACTGTAAGATATGCATCTTTTGTTCATCGTTTGTAAAATAGGTCTTTAGACAACCATTTAGCACAAAATACTCTTGCTCCACAAGATCTCCTTGATGGATAATCATTTGTTTCTTTTTAAAGGAGATCGGTTTAAAAAAAGAAAAGAAGTAGTCGAATTGTTCGTCGTTCAACTGGACGGTCTTGTCGATATGTTGTTTCAGAATTTCACGTTCGGTCATAGCAAATAGTTACTTGATAGATTAAAATTAAGCAAAATCCAATTATTACTGAATATAGGGATTTTCTTTTGGAGCCGTTTGTATAAATGGCGTTTTTTCCCTCTTGATTATATCAGCTATTGATTATCATATGCCCAAGTGAACACCATCTTCTGAGTTAAGACTGGTATGAAACTATTTTTACTCCGTATTAACAGGGGGTTAACAGGGGTTTACCCCAGTTATACCCCTGCTAACCCCCTGTTAACCCCCTGTAATTCCCCAGTTAATCTAAAAGCTGATCCGAGTCAGATAATAGCATGGTACTTTAATATCCCGACGCCATTTTCTTGTAAAACCAACGCTTTACAATATCGGCTGTAAATACATAAACAGCAACAATCAACACCATATAAACATAGAATTGAAATGGCAACCTCACAAAACCAAATATATCACCCAATAGGCTGAAAGGCAGAACCAAAACAAATGAAATCACGATCAAGTTAGATAGGAGCAGCGCTTTGCCGGGTTTACTTTTAAAGAATGGAAGTCGGGTCCGAACGACAAGGACAATAAGGGCAGCGGAGACAACAGATTCTAAAAACCAGCCAGTTTGAAATTGTTGTTCATTGGCTTTGAGGATTAAAAGAAGTACTGCAAATGTACAATAATCGAACACCGAACTCAGTAAACCAAAGATAAACATAAACTTCTTGATAAAACCAATATCAATGCGATGCGGTTTTTTAATGTACTCTTCATCGACATTGTCTGTTGCTATGGTCGTCTCAGGAACATCCGTAAGTAAGTTGGTTAATAAAATTTGTTTTGGTAAAAGCGGTAGAAAGGGAAGCAATAAGGATGCCCCGGCCATACTAAACATATTCCCAAAATTGGCACTCGTTGCCATAAAGATATATTTCATGGTGTTCGCAAAGGTTCTACGTCCTTCCTTTATACCGTTGGCGAGTACATCAAGATCCTGATCCATTAATACAAGATCGGCGGCTTCTTTTGCAACATCTACGGCGCTGTCTACTGATATTCCTACGTCGGCTGCATGTAGTGCTGAGGCATCGTTGATGCCATCCCCCATGAAACCAACTACCTGTCCTGTTTTTTTTAGTGCGAGAATAATTTGTTCCTTTTGGCTGGGTTCCACCTCAGCAAATATATCAGCTTGCAATACCTTTGTTACGAGGGCTTCACTGCTCGTTCCCCGCAAGGAACTTCCTGTGACAACAACCGGGCCTTCAATCCCCACTTGTTTAGCAAGACTTTCGGCCACCAGCGCATTGTCGCCCGTAATTATTTTTAACTTGACTCCTAATGAATTTAAGTTATTTATTGCGGCGACTGCACTTTCTTTGGGTGGATCGAAGAAGGTGACAAAGCCAAGAAAAATCATATTGTTTTCCTCTTCTTTCGAAATGGAGTTTGTTGTGGTTGTTTTCCAGCAGATTCCTAATGTACGGTACCCTTCTCTACTGTACTGTTCGTAGAGTTGTATTAAGGTCTGTTTGAGTTCGCTGGTTAGTGGAGCAATGCTATCGTTGCTTGTTTGTACTTGATTGCATATGGCGAGGATTTCCTGAAAGGCTCCTTTGGTGATCATATTGAATCCTTGAAGTTCAACCAGAATACTCAGTCGTCTACGTATAAAATCATAGGGAATCTCGTCCAATATAGCTGGAAGTTGTTGCTCTTGGTTTTTTAATCCGGCTATAATTGCAGCATCGATCGGGTTTTTGAAACCTGTTTGTAGTGCAGCATTAAAGAGGGCATAGTTGTTCACAAGTTCGTTTTCAGTGTTATTGATATCGAAAGCTTTATAAAGCTTCACTTTTCCCTGGGTAATTGTACCAGTTTTGTCTGAACATAAGATATTCATACTGCCGAAGTTTTCAATTGCGGAAAGGCGTTTAACAATGACTTTCTGCGCGGCCATTTTTTTTGCCCCTGAGGAAAGATTGACCGTAATAATAACAGGAAGCAATTGTGGTGTAAGTCCAACAGCAAGTGCTAAAGAGAATAGAAAGGAATCAAGAACTGGTTTATCGAGGAATACGTTCAGTGCAAATATGACGAGGATCAGGATAGAGGTAATTTGCATGAGTAAAAAACCAAACTTTTTGATCCCTCTTTCAAATTCAGTTTCGGGGGCATTGTTTCGTAAGCGCGCGGATATCTTCCCAAATTCGGTATTCAGTGCTGTAGCGATGACGAGCGCTGTAGCTTTTCCACTAATGACACTCGAACCCATAAACAATGTGTTAGAACGTTTGGAAAGGGGCGTATTTGTTTCTAGTGTTCCTTTTTGTTTTTCGACAGGATAACTTTCTCCTGTAAAAGCAGCTTCATCAACAAACAATTCTTGGGAATTCAAGAGGATACAGTCGGCAGGAATAATATCACCGGCGGACAATACGACGACGTCCCCAGGAACGATTGATTCTGTACTTACTGCTACCTCATGGTCGTCGCGTATGACAGTCGCTGTAACTTGGACCATTTTTAATAATCTGGCAACAGCATTGGATGCTCCATATTCTTGCCAAAATCCCAAGCAACTGCTAATGACTACAATTAAAAGGATGATGATTGCATCTGTGCGATCCTGAAGCAAAGAGGAAAGAATGGCTGCGGCGATTAAGATAAGTGTGATGGGATTTTTGAATTGATTAAAAAATAATAAATACGCGCTTGAACTATTTTTTCCTTTCAATCTATTGGGACCATATTTGGTGATTCTCAAATTGGCTTCGCTTTCGGATATACCGTTTTCCTGCGAATTGAGTTCTTGGAATAGCTCCTCGGCAGACTTGCTCCAGAAAGCTTCTAAATGGCTATTATGTGTACCTTGGTTCTTTTCTGTCATCGTGGCCTTGTTAATGATGTAAGAGTAAACAGGTTATTTAACCTGAATTTAGGGAATTATATTGAATTATCTTAACGGGTATTTCAGATGACAAAATCAATGTTTAACCGGTTTAGTGATTTAGAAAAAATGATTTTTTTTGATTTTATTTTGTTTATACAAAGTTATTTTCTATTTTAGTGTTGCCCATTCAAGGGCACTTTTCATAAAATAGGTTAATAATATGGCTAAAACACCCGGAGTACCCCATGCTTTCGGGTGTTTTTTTATTGTTTTTTACCTTCTCCAAAGCAATTTATGGTGTCTGACGGGAGCAAATATGACGGGCAAATCTACTTTGTTGAAGACGATTGGAAGCTGTGTTTATCTGGCTCATCTTGGTTCTCCTGTTCCTGCGGATGCTATGAAGACGGTACATTTTGACGGAATAATGGTGACGATAAATTTAGGTGATAATTTGAGCACAGGAGCGAGCCACCTTTTTAATGAGGTATGACGGGTTAAACATTTAGTGGAATTACTGGCATCCGGTAAACACACCTTTGTACTGATGGATGAGTTATTCAAGGGGACAAACCATAGTGATACCAGTGAAGCAACTTTGGAGTTGGTTAACGATTTGAAAGAGTGCAAGAATCGTGTATTTTTATTGTCATCGCATATCCCAGAAATTTGTCTCCTACTCCAAAAGGGGCGCACTGCATTGAAGCATTTGGAAGCCCCGTTGGATGAGCACAAGGAGATTATCTTTACCTATCAACTTTTGGATGGTGTTGCTGAAGCAAAGTTACGCATGTGGTTATTGCGGAAAGAAGGTGTATTTGAGATGCTCTCGAAAAGAAAGTTGGAAGGGAGACAGAATTGATTTTCTTAGGAACCTATTTGGATTTTGCGCAGAGCACTTTTCGGAGAGACGAAAATATGAGTATACATCATATGCTGACAAGATTTTCCTTGATCAGCTTATGACGTATATCTGGAGGGAGCCTGTTTTTGATTGTAGGTCTATGTCCTAATTCTAACAGATATTTTTTCGTTAACTGGATCTTTTTATTATAAATGTAGTGAATTGGGGATATGTCGAATCATTTTGTGCTTACTTAACGTCTTTTTTCTCCGGCCATTTTACAAACACGCCCGTTTCGAGTGTAAGTTCACCAGTTGCAGCATTATAACTATCCTTGGATAGAATTGGGATTTCACCGGCTACTTTACTTTGCTCGGGGTTGTGTGTACGGTTGTGGTAAGTCGGTACTTTTTCAAGCTTGACCAATTTGCCATTGATGCGTAGATTTTTTTGAACAATGGTTATTTTAGGTAATTTGTCGTATCGGATGACATTCAGTCCCTCGAGATCCCTCGGCCTTTGGGAAAAATCGATGAAATATTTGTATTGCTCCAAGAACGATGTGATGTGCTCTTTCATCTGGATCTTTTTACCCGGGAAGGCCAAGGATCCTACATTGACCACTTTTTTTGTGCTTAAATCTTCGACATACATGGTGACCCAGGAATGTTCATAATCGCCCCAGCTGAAATAGGTTTCTTTAGGGTTAACAGCATCTGGAATAGTCTTACCCGCGATATAGCCTTCTTTTTTTAGTGTGATACGATAAGAACCTTTGCGCCAACCTACGGTATTGCGGACACTGATAAAGTCACCCTCTGCATCTGAACTGGCATAATATCCCGTAGTTTTTAAGGCTTTTTTTGTCCGTTCAAACCAACGCGAAAAGATGCCATTAAATTTGATATCCTCTTCTTTACCTGTCTTAACACTGATACCGCCACCGGCAGATTGGATACCACAATATAGAGGTATATTGTTTAGGTATATATTAAAAGGTGAAATGTAAAATGAATAGTGGTCGGGGATGTCATCT
Source organism: Sphingobacterium sp. (assembly GCA_031286695.1). Classification (GTDB taxonomy): domain Bacteria; phylum Bacteroidota; class Bacteroidia; order Sphingobacteriales; family Sphingobacteriaceae; genus Sphingobacterium. The sequence continues at coordinate 732,612 of JAITTY010000006.1, forward strand.
TGTACAATAACATCAATGGAAATAGAATGGAAATCATTGACGGCAGAGTCCAATATATAATAGGAATTGGTATAGTGTAAGGGGGGTAAGATGAGACTATCAGGAAAGACATATTCCGTAGCCATCTTCTTTTTGAGCTCTTCATCTATACTGCTGTTTTCATATTTTTTTTTGAGTTCCTCTTTGGTTTGGGAAAAGGCTGGGCTACTGAATAAGGTAAGCGGTACAAGCACCGCCAAAATATTTTTTATCAATTTCATAAACAGTTTTAATTGCGTCCACCAATATACTTTTATTTCTTTTAGGAGTAAAGGGCTAATTAATCGGCCGATTAAAATAATACAATGGACGAATCGTAAATCATTTTTGGCGAATTGTAAACGGTGGCTTGAATCTCTGACCGAGCACTTTATATTTGGTTCCAAGAAATGTCGAAACATAGATCTTAATTCGCTAATTCATTGTGTGATAGGTTTATGTGCGGCATTTTAATTTTAATTGTCATAGTAGATAGTGCCTTATACTTAAGGTGAATGTTTTTCATAGGTAGTAAGCCGTAAAGGACTCCCCGTTCTTGCGGCTTTTTTTTGCCTATTGGTTCGTTTAAGAACGGATGGCTAGCGTATTTTTTATAGTTCGTTTGCAACAAGATGTTATATGTCTTGGTTGTTTCAGACGAGGATAAAAAAGATAAAAAAAGTCAAAATTTCTTTAGGACGTTTTTTCTTTCCTGTTGTCATCATTGTATAAATGGAAATTTAGGTCGTTAATTATCCATTTGCAATGCAACTACTATGAAATTTTAGCCTATTAATCATTTTTAGCATGGCACTGACTAATAAAATATTCCAGCAAAGTGAGATTGAAAGTTTTGAATTCAATCACAAAGTTTTAAAAAACTGTTCATTTATCGATTGTACGATAAAGGGCAAAAATTTCATGAACTCCATGTTTCGTGATTGCAAATTTATCCGCTGTACCTTTGTAGACTGTAATTTTCAGTCTGTTGTTTTTCAGGAATCTGGGGTTTGGATGGAAAGTACATTCGAAGCGAATGATTTTTCGAAAGCTATCATTGGAAATTTAAAAATTGAAAAATCGTCCTTCCTTTACAACACGTTTGACAAAACAACTTTCGACGGTACCAATTTGGTTCATGTGGTTTTTAAAGGAAAGATCAATTCTTCATGGTTTTATGGCATTCCTTTTACGGAAGATCTGTACTCCACTAATCTTTTCATTCTCAAAAAAGCAAAACCGTTAAAGACACCTTTAGTCAATTTTGGTCACGCCGAATTGAAGGACGTTATATTTTCTCGGGGGCTAGATCTCTCCAGTACAGTTTTTCCAAATCAAGAACACCTTAAAATCATCAATAATCCAAAACGTTTTTTTGATAGTTTCCTCAAAAGGTCAAAAGAAGTCTTTACGGATAGCGAGTCGCTGGTTTTCTGTCGCGAATTGGTAGATAATGTCTTGTACAAGCCAGAAAACAGAGGGATGCCAATCATATTGGTCGATTTAAATCAGTTTTATCCCTCATTAAATGAAAATAGAGATCGTGTAATTGTTGATCTCTTGAAGGCAGGATAATCATATAATTCTATATATAATTGTTAGTGCAAAGCCGTTTGGAGTTCCCAGCTCTAGCGGCTTTTTTGCTTTGGATAATACTACAGGAAATTAAAATTCAACGAGCTGTATGATAGTTTTTTTATTTTTTTTAGATATATAAGAAAATTAGGTATATTTAATTTATTATTTACTGTGAACGAATGAAAGATACGAAGTTATTAAAAGGCACTTTACACACAATTATTCTGAAACTTTTGTCGGAAACGAAAAGAATGTACGGCTATGAAATGACTCAACAGGTAAAACTTCTAACTGCAGGGGAGTTTATCCTGACAGAGGGAGCGCTCTATCCTGCATTACATAAGCTAGAAGCAGAGGGGCTCCTGGATACAGCAATAGAAGTTGTTGATGGAAGAGCAAGAAAGTATTACTCCTTAACAGAAAAAGGAAAAAAAGCTCAGGTAAGCAAAATGAAAGATGCGTTGACGTTTGTAGAGAAATTGCAGATCATCTTAAACACTAAGCCAATTATATCATGACAGAAAAAAAATTGACCAAAGCGGAATTAGGTATTCTGATGGATTTTATCCGTTCTAAAGGATATCGTTATGTTGATGTTCAACTTGAAATTCTAGATCACTTTGCCTGTAAGGTCGAAGCATTGATGTCTTCAGATACAGATCTTTGTTTCAATCGGGCTATTGATTTTGCTTATGCCAGTTTTGGAGCGGAAGGTTTTGCCAGTATTGCACATAGTTATGAATTGAGTCTGCAGGTTAAGCAGATCAATAAATTTCCTGCGGATTTTTTACAATTCGTCAAGCATTGGCATAGTGCAATTTATATTGTATACTTTACATTGTTCTATTATTTTGTGCCGCTCGACGCAGATGCTTTTTGGACGGGATTAAAATTGGGGATGATCGGTACACTCGTTTTTTATATTCCAGTATACTTATTGCGGCATCGACCTAGAGGGAGCAAATACTGCGTTTATCGGAATTATCTTGGTTTAACGATACCGGTTATGGTTTTGATTATGGGGTTGGTTTCTTCGGAATGGATCGTTAATTATATTCCCTTAGCATTGTATCGTGTTGTTATTCTTATTTTTATGTATGTTGGATTAGGAATTTTGTATATATTTGAGAAGAATCTAAAGGCCATTGTCCGACGGGTAGATGAGATTGAAGTGCTTCACCAAAGGTGACGATTAATTTTTTAAATTATGAAATATCTTTTCCTGTTGTTGCTAAGCGTTTGTTTTTTGTCCAGCTGCGACAAAGAAGATGCCGATTTTGACGCTACGGCGATCGAAGGTGGAGCAACGGCTAAAAGGTATCAGTTTGTAGGGCGTTCCGTTGGGTTTTCGGTTAGCCAGATCTACATGGATGGCACTGCAGAAAAGAACTTCTATCTAGGGGCAGTATGGGGATTAAAAGATACCACACCGGAACTGAAACTCACCTCCCTCCGTAACTACTATAAACCTTTCAAAATTGCAATTTCATCTACCCAGCCAACTTTATCCAGTATTCGTGTGATACCAAGCTTTGATGCTGTGCGTGCTTTTGCTAAGAAAAGTAAGGGTGAACCATCTGTTTTGGAGCAATCGTCCGTGGGGGCATTCTTCGATTATAGGGCGATACGTTACCATCTTAATAATAGCCCCGACGTTGATAGTGTACTAAAAATGGTTCGTCACCACGATTCCACCACGATAAAAAGAGCAAATAGCTTACTATTGCGTCGGGAACATATTACATTTAGTCTTCATGTAGACCTGGAAGATTTTGCGAAAGCTTTTAATAAAGATGAACTTGGGAAGTTAAAAAAAGCAGGATTTAATCCCTACTATGTTTCTTCTGTCAACTATGGCACCCACTCTATTATGATGGGGGAAAGTGATTTTCCCCGTGGTGATCTTAAAAGCGTCTTGGAAAAACTGCTGTATAATCAGCTCTTGACGAAGACGGACGAAAGAGTGTTGGATGGTTCCGATATGCTGGTCTATCTGCGCGGTGGACGTAAAACAAGTTTTATTAGACGTGCAACAGGTGTGGACGCCATTAAAAAACTTGTCGCTGATTATAAAAATGAACTTGAACTGCAACAGAATAGCTTTGATTACCCCATTAGCTATAGCCTAGGAGGCCTCAATTCCTATGGACATCTTAAATTCTGGTACTCTTATGATTTTCTCGTTCGTGAGGAAAAGGAGTGATTTTTATTTAAACATATAAATAATTAAAAGGATATTTTTTACATTTGGGCCATTGTCGCAAATGGCATCATAGCTGTTTCTAGTCTATCTATTTTGAATATGGCATAATCATAGGCCTTTTGCATCAATACCATAATTAACTATAAAATATTATTACAGAACATTGATGGAAGAAACAATTAAAACATTGATCTACATTCACGCATTTTTTGGTGGAATAGGTTTAATTACCGGGCTGATAAGCGTGGCTGTAAAAAAGGGGGGAGCAGGGCACAAGAAAATGGGGATTATATTTTCCTATGCGATGGTGACTAGTTCTTTAATTTCACTTGTTATTGCGAGAATGCCGGGCCACGAAAACACATTTTTATTTTTGATCGGGATCTTTACGATTTATCTTATTCTAGCGGGTAATCGGGCTTTGACTTTGCGAAGCAAGATTAAACAACAGGCCGATTGGAAAGATAAACTGATTTCGGCGACAATGTTGCTCGTGTCGGTTGGAATGTTAGGCCTTGGTCTAATTGGACTGATACAGCAGGTGAATAATTCTGTGTTGTATGTCTTTTTTGGTGGTTTTGGTGCCTTTATGAGTATTCGGGATTTTCAGTTGTTCAAAAGTTTCAAAGAAAAGAAAAATGCTTGGCTTATCAGTCACTTGGGCCGTATGGTAGGCGCATTGATTGCGTCGGTGACTGCATTTTTAGTTGCCGGGATTCAGCTTGGTTCAACGCTGGTTTGGATTATGCCAACTATCGTCGGCACCTTGTATATCATCTATTCCAATAGAGCATTGAACAAAAGTAAAGTGCTTCGTGCGGATTTGCATTAAACTAGCGAATTAAACATTTGAATTGATTAAAGAAAGGCCTAAGTAAAAACTTAGGCCTTTTTTAACGCTTGATCATTACGCTAATGAGCCCTTGTCAAGAGGTTTTTATGACTTTTTTTACTCCTGTTTTTAATCCAATTTAATGCAATAGCACTCGGTTCGCTAGATGCCGAAAGGCTTGTATTGTGATCTAATAAGGGAAATAGGCAATACTCGAAAGGCTTTCCTTGCACTTTCAGTGCATTGAGATGTTCAATGGATAAACCTACAGGTATTTGGATATCTTTGGATCCAAAAAGCCAGAGTCCTGGAGTTGTTATTGTTTTAAGTGGTGTCATGGGATCGGTATTTGTAAATTGATAGCGATCCGGATCATTCGCCACATGTTGTCGGGCATCGGCTTCTGTATGTTTATCCCAAAAATCTTTTTTTCCATTTGTAAAGAACTGGAAGCGGAGTTGCTCACGGGCAGGGATAACTGCTCCACTGTACAAGACAAAAAAGTCGACCAAAGGATTTTGGTTAGTAGCTAAGGGAATGATCCATCCTGCTTGGCTGAATCCAAGTAGTCCCATTGGAATGTTCGTCTTCCCTAGTTGCTGATGGAATGCTTTTACCGCTGCTTGTGCATCTTTGGCCAACAGATTGAGGTTGGCGGAGTCGATATTATTTGTACCGACTTCAGGGCCAGCATAGGTTCCTTCGGACTTTCCCACTCCACGCTTGTCATATGTAAATACTGAAATGCCGTTTTGGGCTAAATATGAAGCAAACTCCATCATCCTTTTCTCTTGTCCAGAACCATGGATGAGGACAATGGCCGCATGGGTGCGACGAGGCTGAAGCATGGTTCCGGCCAACTTAATACCCTCACTCTTAAATACGATATCTTTTGTGGACCAGTCTAAAGATTGAGCTTTTGCATGTTGCGCAAAGAGCACGCAATAAATGGCGAAGAGAAAAGGTAGCATACGAAGTGTAAGTCGCTGTAAGGGGGAAGAGTTCATCGATGAACAATCTAATGGATAGGCTTTAGGCATAATTAATTCGGTGTTAAATTTATTTTTGTCTAAAGTAACGGGTTTCATTCTAAAAAGCTTGTGCTTTTCGGTGGGCTGTAGATTTGAATCGGTAAATTGTACTATTTTCGCTGTAAATGGCGGATCAAAATTCTCTTGAATCGTTTGCTTGGTATTTCGCGGATACCCTATGTTCATTCCTAAAGAAGGTTTACAAAAGGTCCTATACACCGGATTGTTGTTTTTGTGGGATGAACAGCATTCGTTAACAGTATTTTAAGTTTTTCTTTCTTGCTGTATAAGGTAATATTGCGTTCATCAAAAGTTAATATGTGAAAATTATTTTTGATCTGAATGAAGCGATTGTTCCTGCGGTAGTTTTCCTTAAGGATAACTCAGCAAGGACAACCATAAATCTTATGAAAGAATAATATGCAAATTTTCTGCAACATGATTCCTCTCTTAGGGGAAACCGACCTTAGTACTGGACTTCTTATTGTTTTTGCCCTTTGTTTATTTGCCGTTGTGGCCTTTGAATTTGTCAATGGCTTTCATGATACCGCGAATGCTGTTGCAACGGTAATTTATACCAAAGCACTTAAACCAATTGTAGCCATTCCTTGGTCTGGTTTTTGGAATTTTCTAGGTGTTTTTGCAGGTGGTATAGCCGTGGCTATGGGAATCCTTAAATTGGTACCACTGGATACCTTAATGGCACTCCCAGTTTCTGTAGGCGCTTGTTTGGTTCTTTCAGTACTATTAGCGGCTATTATTTGGAATTTGGGGACATGGTACTTCGGCATTCCTTGTTCGAGCTCACACACGCTGATAGGAGCTCTTATCGGGGCTGGTATTGGCTTCACCTGGTATTATGGGGGCAGTGGTGTCAATTGGCATAAGGCCGAGGAAATTGGCCTTTCTTTGATTCTGTCACCTTTGATTGGTTTTGGTCTAGCAGTGTTATTGATGCTCTTTTTGAAGCACGTCGTCCGTTATAAGGCACTTTTTCACATCCCACAAGGGGAAGATGACAGACCTCCATTTTTAGTACGGGGTATTCTTATACTGACCTGTACATTGGTCAGTTTTTTTCACGGAAGTAATGATGGACAAAAAGGAGTAGGGCTGTTTATGCTGATCTTAATTGCATTTCTGCCTGCCCGTTTTGCAATAAACCATTCCGTACCAGATGCGACTGTCATTAAAACGCTTGATCAAACCGAAATCGTGTTACAGACAATTGCCTCCAGTAATGTATCTCAGGGAACGATGTTTGCGCAAATCAATCAGGAGATTGAGCAAGTCAAGCTACATTTGATGGATAAAAGTGTCACAGATAAAGCCGGGACGTTTAAATTCAGAAAAGAGGTTGAAGGTTTAGTCAAATCCATTGCTACATTGGAGAGCAATAAACAGATCAATATCAATGCTGAAAATAGATTGGAGCTCAATCGTAAGTTGGGCGAATTGAAACATCTTACGGACTTCGCCCCAATCTGGGTGATCTTAACGATTTCGGTAGCACTAGGCTTGGGAACAATGATCGGTTGGAAACGTATTGTCGTAACGATTGGAGAAAAAATAGGAAATGAACATTTGAGTTATGCTCAGGGGGCCTCAAGCGAGATTGTCGCAGCTTCGACAATTGGTATCAGTACCGTATTGGGTTTGCCTGTTAGCACAACGCATGTGCTCTCAAGTGGTATTGCCGGTTCAATGGTCGCTTCTGGAGGAAAGAGCAATCTAAATAAAGGAACACTCAAAAGTATCGGTCTTGCATGGGTACTTACTTTACCTGTGTCGATTGGCTTGGCCCTATTACTATTTGTATTCTTCCATCTTTTTATTTAGTTGATTGTTATCTGAATGTTTTTGTCATCCACTGATTTTGTACACATGGCTATTGACAGGTTAATATTAAAAACTTAAAAAATGAAACAAATTCTTGTTGCCTCCGATTTTTCAATCAATGCAAGTCATGCTTTGCGTTATGCCTTGTCTTTGGCTTCTCGTTTGAATATGGAAGTTGCTGTTGTACATGCCATACACCCAACAGAAGGGATCAATAACAGTACTTATAACGCGATCTTTATAGAAGATTATTACGCTAGAAAACGCGCTGCTTTGCAAGAATGGACTGATCAGGTGGTCCAGGAAAATAAATACAATGACCTCAAAGTGAGAACCGTTGTTGAAGTAGGTTATCTGCGTAATGTAGTCACAAAGTATGTTGAATATACTGATGTTTCTTTTTTGGTGATGGGAATCACCGGAGCGACAGGCATTAAGGAAATTGTCGGTAGTAATGCGAGTATGGCTGTGACAAAATTGCGTATTCCAACCTTGATTGTACCTCCTGAAAGTAATTTATCCGCTATTCCAGTCATTACATTGGCGACGGATTATAAAACAACAAAGCTGTCTGTTCGGGATGTCAAAGCTTTAAATCGTATCTTGAAGCTTTCAGACCCAAAGAAGTTGGAAATCTTGCATATTTCGGAAAAAGAACTGGATGACAAGCTCGTTCGAAATGGCGAAAAAAAAATGCGCCAGTTACTTCCTAATGTTGAAATCAATTTTAATTATGTGGATGAGGATGATACACGCCCATCGCATGCGATCGTTGATTTTGTTGAAAACAACCAGACCGATATTCTATGTTTGGTCAAACGCAACCATAATATGATTTACCGTTTATTTGCAAGCAGCACGGTGAATGAAGTTTTGAACCGATCGGTTAAAGCGATTTTGGTTTTGCATGAATAAGCTGAGTGGAAACTTTTTTTACGCTATATATCAAGCCGTTTTGGATTCTCCGAGCGGCTTTTTTCTTGCCTTGCCCTATGCTCCAGAACACCTTTAAGCAGAAATTTTCGCCTGATTCATAGTTTGTGCACGATTGGTCAATGTAGTGTGGTTACTTGATGAGAAAGCCTTGGCATTGAGCTTTCGATTTTTTTTGGATTCTTGGATTGAATTTGTTTAACTTGTGCTGCGAATTGCAACGTAACCAATGTATTTGAAACCTTTATCTGCGGAAAATAAGAAGAATATTGCCATTAATCGGGATGAAAGCTCGTTTAAGGCTTATTTCGTGGCCAATTATGGGGTTTTGAAGAGCAATGCATTTTCTTTTATCAAGGATAAGCAATTGGCCGAAGATGTGGTTTCTGAAGTCCTTTGGAAAATTTGGTATTTGGGCCCCGATCTGATGAACATCGCAAATGTCGAGGCCTACTTGCTTCGGGCAATAAAAAACAAATGCCTCAATCTTCTGCGCATTCGTCAGGTCGTCCTCACTGATGGGGTGGAATATCAGGATATGTTGATCGATAAAAATACTCCCGAACAAATTTTAATATCTACAGAAAGCATACAACGCATTCAACGGGCCGTCGAAGGGCTTCCACCCAAAACGAAAGAGGCTTTTAAACTGGTGAAAGAGGAACGGAAAACGTATTTGGAAACTGCGGAAATGATGGGAATATCCAAGAAAACGGTAGACAGACATATTCAAATTGCCTTGGAAAAGCTGTGGTCCTGTATTAAAGAAAAAAAATAATTTTTTTATTGGGGATTTTGGTTTCATTGGGTGTCTCTACTCCAAATAGACCGAATGCACATGTTTTCATCTGAGGAACAATACTTTTTATTTTTAGCGGCTAAGTTGCTAGCGGGAGAACTCACAGCGGAGGAGAGAATCGCGCTGGATGACTTGCTACGTGCCGATAAAAGTAAGAGGGAGTTATTGGCCTATTTAGAGCAGAAGCACGGGGAAGAGGAAGATCTAGAAGCCGAAGTAAGCTATGAAAAGTCAAGACCGATAGAACTTACCGCTGTCGAGGACGAGACCGTCCCTCCATTTATAGGTCGTTATAAGGTTAAGTTACTGTCCATTGCCGCTAGTCTATTTATCGTTTTTGGGGTATGGTCCTTTTGGTATATCAAAAATGATAAAAAGGTAGCTGGAGATGCGGAATGGCAGACCATTGTTACTGGAAAAGGAGAGCGTAAATCGATCAAATTGAGCGATGGCTCTGAAGTATGGCTGAATAATGAAAGTGTGCTGCGATTGAAGGCTGGATTTGGTAAGACTGACCGCGTATTAGAGTTGGTTGGTGAAGGGTATTTCGCTATTGCAAAAAATCCCAATTTACCCTTGAAGATCAAAACGGCCTATGCGGAGGTACAGGTCTTAGGTACAAAATTTAACCTTCGTGCGCTTCCAGATGAGAATACCACGACGACGTCCTTGATCGAAGGGAAAGTGCGGCTAAAGGTAATGGATAATAAACAGGAGAAGTTGTATGAACTTTTGCCAGGGAATAAAGTGTCTGTGATTAACCAGCCCGTATCAGCGAATGATCAGCGGAGTAAATCTGTTGTCCCACAACCAAAAGTGATCTTTGCAAAGCTTGATATCATTGATGCCGAAGTCACTGAAACACTTTGGATGAAAAATAGACTGGTGTTCAATGGAGAAGGTTTTGATATGGTTGCAAAGAAAATGGAGCGTTGGTTCGGTAAACCTATTGTTGTTGAAAATGAGCAGCTTGCGAAAGAACCCATCACCGGTATTTTTGACGAAACAACCTGTGAAGAAGTCTTGAATGTGATCAAGCGCACAGGTACTAAACTAAATTATTATACCCAAAATGATACGCTTTATGTAAAATAATATAAAAAAAGGGTATCCCTCATAGTGAGCAATACCCAATGTTTTAACCAATGGCATCGGACCCTAGGAAAGTAGGATGCCAATCGATTATTTCTTAAATACCAAAATTATGAAAAAAAAATCACATGTTCTTTATCATGTGCCTATCTCGTATTATCTAAAATGGTTGTTAATGGCCAAATTTTTAATCATTTTCTTATTTGCATGTGTTGCCACTGGATTTGCAAAAGAATCGAAAGCGCAAAAAACAGTTTCTTTACGTTTTGAAGAGATCCGACTCAAAAACCTATTGACTTCAATTGAAGAGCAGACCAAGATCAATTTTATCTACAACGATAATACGATCAATGCGATTAAGATTAAGCATGTTGACGTCCGCAATAAAAAATGGACTGATCTTTTGCTGCCAATTTTAGCCAAAGAATCTTTGGAAATGGATATGGTCAGCGAAAACCGTATTATTATACGCTCGACAGCAAAGGTTCAGGATAGAATCGCTTCTGGTACGATCAAAGATCAGCAAGGAAAGCTATTGGCAGGTGTATCTGTACGTATAAAGGGTACGGATAAGATGACGCAGTCGAATAGTGATGGTCAATTTTCGCTGGTCGTTGAAAACGAAAATAGCGTTTTGCAATTTTCTTATCTGGGATACCTTTCTCAAGAGATTGCCTATCAGCGACAGGCCATTAGCGTGGTTCTTCAGGATGATCTTGCACAGCTGGAAGAGGTTGTGGTGATTGGGTACGGTACACAGAAAAAAGCAACATTAACAGGGTCGGTGAGTCAGGTTTCGGGAAGCGAGCTTCAACGGTCCCCTGCGCCAAATCTGTCCAATTCCCTGGCAGGAAGAATGCCTGGTGTAGTGGCAAATAATCGTTCGGGTGAACCTGGAAATGATCAATCGCAGATCTATATCCGTGGCAAGGGATCTCTGGGGAACAACAGCCCGTTGTATGTCATTGATGGAGTGGCCAATCGAGGTGGAATAGAACGGCTTAATCCAAGTGATATAGAGACAATTTCGGTTTTGAAAGATGCGTCGGCTGCCATTTATGGTGCCCAAGCTGCAAATGGTGTTATTTTGGTCACGACGAAACGCGGTAATGGTGATAAACCTACGATCACCTATGATGGTAGTTACGGTTTTTCCGAACATACACGAACACCAAAACTGATGGATTCTTATCAATTTATGGTGTATGATGATGAAATCAATGCACATTTTGGGCGTGCTGAAAAGTATAAAGATATTAGAGGAAAATATCTGGATGGTACAATTGATCCTTTACTATATGCCAACACCGATTGGATGAAGTCCGTATTTAAATCTTCTCCACAAACGCAGCATTCCTTGTCACTTCGTGGTGGAGACGAAAAAGTGCGTTATTATGTTTCTGGAGGATACCTTTATCAAAAGCCGGGATTTAGAAATACAGATCTAAATTTTAGGACGGTTCAATTTCGTACCAATTTGGATGCTAAGGTAACCAAAGACCTTTCGGTATTAGTTGAGGTCGCCACTAGACAGGAAAATCGGAATAATTCAAACTACGATATGGGAACCTTCTTTTGGGAAGCTTTCCATGCTTATCCTTTTTTGCCTGATTATTATCCGAATGGATTACCTGGTCCGGGTCTTTCGTGGGGTAACAATTTAACGATTCTGGCTTCGGGCAAGACCGGCTATCAGCGTGTAAAGGATAATTTTGTCAATACAAAAGCAGGTTTTGATCTCAAAACACCTTGGTTATTAGATGGCTTAAGTTTTTCTGGTTATGCGGCATTCGATTCGCAATATAGACATGAAAAGAAGCTGAATGATATGTGGGATGCTTATCGTTATAATCCTGCAACAAAGAATTACGATAATATCCGTGAGACAACGGGCGATGCAAATATCAATCTTACTGAAAGAAACGATGATATACGTACTGAGACCTGGAATTTTAAAATCGGATACGATAAGAAATTCGGCTCACATAGTGTCAATGCTTTCATTGCTTATGAGCAGAGCAAGAACAGAGGTGATTGGTTTTCTGCGTATCGGAGAGATTTCTTAAGCGATGCCGTAGATTACCTATTTGCGGGAAGTGACAATCAAAAAAATAATGACGGAAAAGCAACGATTTCGGCAAGGCAGAATTATTTTGGTCGTGTAAGTTATGGTTTTAAGGATAAGTACCTGGCTGATATTACAGTGCGAAGAGATGGTTCACAAAACTTTATCAGCAATGCACGTTGGGGTTGGTTCCCAGGGGTATCGGCAGGCTGGCGTATTTCTCAGGAGAATTTTTTCAAGGAAAATGTGCCTTTTATCAATGAGTTGAAAATCAAGGCTTCTTGGGGCAAGCTAGGAAACGACCGGGTGGATCCTTTTCAATATATCAGTACCTATGTTCTTGGAGATGGAGCCATGTTTGGTCTTGACCCCAAAAGAACAAAGGGTTTTACTGTCGGGAGATTGGCTAACCCCAATATTACCTGGGAAAAAGTGGATACGAAAAACGTAGGCTTTGAGTCTGTTTTCTTCAAGAATACCTTGAGTTTTGATTTGCAGTATTTTTATTCGATGCGTACGGATATCCTAACACCCAAACAAGCTTCTGTACCGCGGTATACTGGATTGACGCTGCCTGATCAAAATATCGGTGAAATTTCAAACAGAGGTGTAGAAAGTAGCTTGCTTTACCGCAATAGAGTCAATGACTTTAGCTACTCAGTGGGTGGAAATTTCACTTTTGTACGTAATAAGATTCATTTTTTTGACGAAGCACAAAATACACCGGAGTGGCAGCGTCGGACAGACCATAGTATAGACTCCTGGTTAGTGTATAAGACAGACGGTATCTATCAAAATCAGGCTGAGATCGATGCCTCACCACATTTGCTGAATACGATGCCAGGGGATATCAAGTATATGGATGTGGATGGCGATGGAAAAATTACCAGCAATGACATGGTCCGTATCTATGAAAGTCCGATTCCTGAAATTACCTATGGTATCACCATGGGTGCCAAATGGAAAAACTTTGATTTAAATATTTTGTGGTCAGGACAAGGCCGTGCGAAACAGATCATTAAACCAGGAAGTTACAACAGAGATGTAACTTATTTTGAGAACAGATGGATTTCTGAAACAGAGACACCCAATGCCCTGTATCCAAGAGCCTTCGACCGTGACGATACGTTCAATAGCATGAATTCGACATTCTGGTTAAAGAATGCCTCTTTTTTAAGATTGAAAAACGTAGAGTTGGCGTATTCATTGTCACCTAAAGTCCTGGAAAAAATCAAAATGAAAAACTTACGGGTATTCATTAGTGGATTTAATTTGTTTTCGATCGATCAGATCAAGATACAGGATCCTGAAGGAACAAATGCAGGTGGTATGTACTATCCACAACAACGGATTTATAGTGCAGGGGTGAATTTGAGTTTTTAAAGAAAATTTATTGACAGATGAATACAAAGATAAAATTATATATAACGATCTTTTTTGCAAGCTGTTTGACATCCTGTTCAAATTATTTGGATGTTAAACCGTTGGATTCCTTTACTGGAGATGCTATATTCTCGGATCTGAAATTGACCGAAACCTATGTAAATAAGCGTTATACTGAAATACGGGACGGTTTTGGAAATCTTGGTTTAAGATATGTTTCGGACGAGGCCTATCATAATTTCAATTCCGGAAATCCATATTTATACAACCGTGGAGAAGTGACTGCAGATCAGTTCGGGGACTATTCCACATGGAATGCTTATTATGAAGCGATTAAGAACTGCAATATTTTTTTTGATAATATTGATAAGTTGAAAGCCGACAAGGGGCAAGTTGATCGGTTGAATGGTGAGATGATCTTTCTTCGCGCATTCTTTTATGCGGATCTTGTCTCGCGTTTTGGTGGTGTTCCGTTGATCACAAAAACTTTCGATCTAAACAGCGATATGATGGTGCCACGTAATTCTTACGATGAATGTATAGACTTTATTGTGAAAGAATTGGATAAAGCGGCTGGGTTGCTTCCCCTTAGTTATGAAGGAAAGGATTTTGGTAGGGCAACGAAAGGTGCAGCATTGGCACTGAAGTCAAGGGTAACCTTGTATGCCGCAAGTCCATATTGGAATCCATCCAATGATAAGGCGAAATGGCAAAAAGCTGCTGATGCGGCAAAGGCTGTCTTGGACCTCAATCAATACCAGCTTGATGCAAATTACAAACAGCTTTTTACGAGCAACAAGAGTAAAGAGATCATCTTCATGAAGCAGTTCAACACCGAATTTGGACATTCTTTTGACTGGACCGATTCTCCGAATGGTTTTACAGGTTGGTCAAGAACCTGTGTGCTTCAGGACATGGTCGATGCCTATGAAATGGAAGATGGTTCTATGCCTTCTGCACAGGTCTATGCGGATGGCAAACCGTGGGAAAATCGTGAGCCTAGATTCTATGCTTCTATTGTTTGTGATGGTCAGCAGTTTAGGGGTAGAGAGATTGAGTTTTATGTATCCTCAACAGGAAACCGGGCGAATAGTGGTAAGGATAGCGAATTCGGTATCGATGATTGGAATGCTTCGAAGACTCATTATACGATTCGTAAGTTTATGGATGAAAGTTTGCGTAATCCATGGAATGATAAAAGTGCGCAACCGTGGATTTATATGCGTCTGGGCGAGATCTATCTAAATTATGCAGAAACTCAGTATCAATTGGGCAATGAAGAAGTGGCTCGCACGTACATCAATAAGATTAGAGAACGTGCACGTGGGGGGAAGGCAGGCGTACTTCCGGCAATTACGAGTACAGGTGCCGCACTTTTGGGAAAAATACAGCAGGAACGACGCGTAGAACTAGCCTTTGAAGACCATCGCTTTTTTGATGTAAGACGTTGGAAGATCGCTGAACAGACTGAAAACAAACCGGCGCGAAAAATTACCATTGTACGGGATGACCAGACGAAGAAGAAAAGTTATAAAATTGAGGTGCTTCAGGAGCGGAAGTTCTTTCCTCAGCATTACCTACTTCCAATTCCACGCAGTGAGATTCAACGAAATGCATTGTTGAAACAGAATCCAAGTTACGACTAATCAACCAACCTCCAAGGGTCTGTCCAATGCAGATCCTTGGTTTATTAAATTGCCAATCCTTATGAAAACCTTTTTATTATTTGCGGTACAGACTGTGCTTTCTGTTAGTGTGTTTGCGCAGAAGCAAGATATTTCAATCGATACGGACCAAAAGGAACTCCAGGAAGTCTTCGACTGGGCTAAGCAAAAAGCGCGATCTTTTGTTGTTACGGGAACGCGAGGGCCAGTCAATGTTTACAAGAAAAATCAATCCGCAGACAGCGCTTTGTATCAACCAGCCTATTGGGCCGGATATCCTTTGCGAACTGCTTTCTATTCGCGTGATTTTTGTCATCAAGCGGTGGGAGCGCATCTGTTGGGCTTGGAAGAAGAGAATTTTACGATGCTTCGTTCCTTCGCGGCTAGTGCTACAAAGGAACGAAAGTGGTTTCCTTTGTGGGCGATCAATTTTGATGGGAGCCCTTATACGTTGGACTACAGAAATGACGATGACTTTGTCCGTGAGATACCGGCAGTGTTTGAGTTGGTTGAAAAGAATGCGCAGCTCTATGACTGGACCAAAGATCAGCGCTATCTTAACGATCCGGCTTTATTGTTATTCAACACAAAAGCGGTAAGTGATTTTGTAGCATTGCATGATGTTAAAACGCCAAATGGCGTGGCCGAAAGCGAAGGTTCGGGTAATATTTTCAAAGGCACGGCTACCTACAATGAACACCGTGACCAAACCTTAATTGAAGCCGGTGACGGTATTGGAAGTCAGTACCAGGCCTATTTGGCCTTCGCCAAACTCTCCGCATGGAGTGGCAACAAAAGCCAGGCTAGGAACTACACTAAAAAAGCCCAGACCTTGTGGAAATATTTCAACACCGTATGGGGCATAAAAGGCAACAAGGAACTGTATAACCGGGGCTACGATAAGAATAATCTCCCCGTGTCCGGGTGGGGAAAAGAAAATTCCTGGTTTCTACCCTTAAAAGAAATTACGGACCAGCGATCAAATAGGCATCTGAATTATTTGGATTATATCGATGCACAATTGGGGTCCAAAGAAGGGCTGCCCGAAAATATTGAAGCCATCACTTATGTTCCCGAATTGTTTTTCAAATATGGACAGAACGAGCGAGGTTGGAAATGGCTGAAATATATTATATCAAAAATTAATACGGTGCATGCCATGGCTACATTGACTGGTACCAATGGTGATTACCCCGAAGTTTCTTTTGTGCTGATAAGCAACGTTGTGCAGGATATGATGGGGATTAACCCTGGTGAAAAAGGTATTTCTTTAGAAACTTGCTCCCACCTTCCTCAGGAAATTGGTCGGGTCAAAGTATCGAATGTAAAAATTGGTGGGGCAATGTATGCGGTAGCGCAACATGACCTATCAGCGACTACCCTGTCGTACAGTGGGGGAGAATCTATACAGTACTGGCAAGCTGGTTTTCCGGGAAGTCACCCTTATCTTTACTGTAATGGCATCAAGAAGAAAAGTCATATTGGTCAGAAAAATGGTTTTACTTACAGCTATATCGAGGTGAAAATTGACCGAGATAAGCAATATACGGTAGCTACGCAATTATAGATAAATCATGAAAATTAAATTATATTATTGGGGCATCGTTGCCATTGGCTTACTACTGTGGAGCAATTCGACGGTAGCCCAAAATTCAAAAAAATGGACTTTATTGAAGGGGAATAGGATTGAATGGAAGGTTAAGCCGGGGGAGAGTCACGAAGATCATATTGAAATGGCAGGTCTACAATCGGCTGCTGTCGTTTACTATGGTGTTCGCGACGGTCGTCTGTTATTGGACAAGAAGGTTGTATTTCCGATGTTACGAACAATTCCCAACAATACACATGCAAGTCTGACTGTACCCTTTCAGGATAATAAGTCTTTATTGATAAAAGTAGATGGCGTAGCGGTCGATGAGTATCCTCTACGTTTTGTACTTGATGGAAAATTAGCTGTTTATTCAACAACGAATTCACCACTGGAAATCCAGCGGACGTTATTTCCATCCGTCGATAAACCTGTTTTGATTGAACGCGTTAAGTTGGTGAATACAGGGAATAAGCCCCTGCGAATTGATCTGATGAACAAGTATTCGAAATTCCAGTCTGATCCTACGAAAAGTGTATATGGGCCGTATGTTGTACAGGCCTTGTTACGTGATACCCTCGTGCCAAATCTCGAACCAAAGCAAAGTTACCTGTTTGATATTGTGTATGAGGGAAAGAAAATAGCAACGCCTGCTTATCAGTATTCTCCATCTTATGAATTGCAGAAAAGAGAGGATTTCGTGAAAAGTTTAGCCGACGATCTAATGCTGGAAACACCCAATGATACGATCAATACAGCATTTGCTTTTGCTAAGATTCGTGCAACTGAAAGTATTTATGATACGAAGGGCGGATTGATGCACGGTCCTGGAGGTTTAAGCTACTACGCCGCTATTTGGGCAAATGATCAGGCTGAATATGCCAACCCTTTCTTTCCTTTCTTGGGCAATCGTAACGGTAATGAAAGTGCCATAAACTCCTTTCGTCATTTTGCCCGTTTTATGAATTCGGATTATAAACCAATTCCGAGCTCAATAGTGGCAGAGGGCGATAGTTATTGGAATGGTGCTAAAGATAGAGGGGACATGGCTATGATTGCCTATGGAGCATCGCGGTATGCGTTGGCATTGGGAAAGAAAGATATTGCTGTCGAATTATGGCCATTGATCCACTGGTGTTTTGAGTATTTGGAGCGGCAGAAGACAAGTGAAGGAGTTTATCGATCGGATAGTGATGAACTGGAGGGGAGAGCACCGGCGGGTAAAATTAATCTGTCGACGAACAGTATTGCGTATGGTGCTTATCAGAGCGCGGCGGACCTTGCTGATGAATTGGGGAAGGCAGATCTTTCTCAACAATACAGAAGGCGGGCTGAAGAACTCCGTCATTCGATTGTGCGTTATTTTGGTGCTGATGTGCAAGGCTACTCCACCTACCGTTATTACGATGGTAATACCATCTTAAGGGCTTGGATATGTTTACCTATGACCATGGGGATCACCGAGCGGAGTGCTGGAACAATTGATGCATTATTATCAAAATATCTCTGGACAAACAACGGTATCCTCACTCAATCTGGAGATAAGGTATTTTGGGATCGGGCAACCTTATATGCTTTTAAGGGATTTTTTATGACGGGAGCAACCGAAAGGGCGCTGCCTTATTTTAAGTATTACTCTTCGATGCGTCTTTTGGGCGATCATGTACCCTATCCGGTTGAGGCTTGGCCTGAAGGTGGGCAAAGGCATTTAAGTGCCGAAAGTGCCTTATATTGCAGGGTCATAACAGAAGGATTATTTCATATTGTACCCACGGGTTTTCGAAAGTTCAGCATAAGTCCCAGTCTACCGAAGGAATGGAAATATATGCGGCTTAGACGTGTAAGAGCCTTTGACCGTGTATTTGATATTGAAATATCTCGGAAAGGTAAACAAGAGTTTCTTATCGTGAAACAGCAAGATGGTCCTGTAATCCAGAAACCAATTTTGAACCGGCAAGCAATCAGCATCACGTTAAATTAACCGAAAAATCTCCACAAGTCGTCGTCCTGTGGAGATTTTTCACTATAGTCCCTTATAGTGTGCTGAAACTTTGCATATTTTTCCATGTACATCTAATTCCATATATTCCGCGGAAAGCGAGTCGTTGACGCTTTTATAGAAAAGTACCATGGAGTTTACGCCCGTAAGTATGTGGTAAAGTTCAAAATGAAGTTCTGGATATTTTTCCAGTGCGCTTTTAAAATAAGCTTTTAATTCTTCTTTGTTGTTTATATTTCCCGCCGCATTCACACCCATTTTCTGAATAATGGGGGAGCGAAAGTCAATGTCTTCACTATAGTGTCGCATAATTGCACCTAGATCGTGTTGGTTCCAGGCATCAACCCAATGCTGTGCAAGATCTGCAGGCTGATTAAAATTATCTACTGTATCCATACTGTATTAAAAATTAAACGATGTATCTGACGGAATTGTCAAACCAAACCGCTTAAAGCAATATACATAATTTAACTATTTTATCGGCCGGAAGGATGGATAAATCGTTATTGATCCGCGATTTGTTGGAATCGCTAAATTGAACAAACGGTTGCGTTTTGATCAGAGTTGTCAATGCTGATAATTCTCGTTATTATCGTAAGGTTATAGTCTGTTCGTACGTAGATCGGCTATAGCTTGTCCGTTTATAAAATAAGAAAATTGTGAAAAAATATCTATTTCTTGCAGGTATTCAAGTATTGTCAGTACTAGGGCTATCGGCTCAAATGACAAGTTCAAATGCGCCATTACAGCTATTAGGTACCCGGAGTTGGATCCGTGTGGACATGAACGATAAGCAATCGAATATGTCCGGGGCAAAAGTCTTTTGGGCAAAAACGAATAAGAAACCACAGACCGCTAATGCGGTATTGGCTGATGGAACCAAACGTTATTATATTCAACAGGTAGATCCTGAAACGACCTATTATATCTGGGTAGAATCTGCCACAGGAAAATCCTTGGCAAAGGGAAAGGTGTATACGAGCAAGAGGTGGCAGCTGGATGATACTGAATTAGATGAAGAGCAAAAGAATCCAAGTTCAAGAGCGGTTCCGGTTGGTATGGAAGTCTATTGGCAGGATGAGTTTAACGATCAATTACTTAACCGGAATAAATGGACGACCAACTATTTCTCGTCCTTGAACTATCTAAATGCAAAATCCAAGGATGAAATGTTACATGATCGTTTGCCACAACCTGCTTATACGTTAAATGGATCAGCGATCAATCTGTATGTCAATGATACCATTCCCTCGCGGATCTTTACAGAAGGTGGCAACCAAAAGATTTCATCCATCCAAACTTACGATTGGAAGTCCAATGAAAATCTATTGGACAACAGCAAAGGGGGCTACTTTGAAGTGAAGGTAAGACGTAACCGCCAGGGTACTCCAAAAGGAACAAATACCGCTTTTTGGTTTGATTCACCTGGGCCAGATATTCGTTATTATCTTCAAGAAGGATCCGAAGTCGACGGAATTAAAGGCATTCGCCCCAAGGGACAGCTTTTTGAAATCGACGTTTTCGAGTACATTACTGCCCAGTTTGTGATTCATGGAAACGTTGACTCAAAAGGGGTATTTCAACGTAATCTCGCTACACATATTGCTGAAGGGTATGAACATGTAGGACAATGGGTAACACATGGGGTATTGTGGACACCTACAAGTATTAAGCATTATATCAATGGAGACCTCATCAAAGAATATACGAATAAAAATCAGATTTACTCGCCCAACCACTTTTTAAACGTATTTCTTGGAGCCTATGGTTCTGAAGGCGGGGTCAATATGGAGGTCGATTATATTCGGGCGTACAACTGGCCTTTAAAAGATGGGAATGAATTGCCTAATCCAGATTTTGAGGGTAAGTCTGGCCTTGCACCTTGGGAAGGAGCAGCGGTCATCGAAGAAGGAGGCGGAGAAAAGGGCAGTAAAGCGGTCGTACTGGAACCGGGACAGAAAATAGAGCAATATGTTTATTTGGATCCTCAGCAAGACTTTAAGCTTGTCTATTGGAGCAAAGGTGACAAAGTCCAGGCAGAAGTGGATGATGTCGCTGTTGTAACTGGGAAATTGTCTAACTTAAAGACATTAATACCTGATCAAGCTAAAAAGGGCGGAAAACATGAAATAGATTTTCTTACCGGTAAGGAGATTAACCCGAATAAAAAAATTGTTCGGATAGGATTTACCAATATAGGGAAGGAAAAAGCCTTTTTGGATAATATCACGTTGAAGAAAAAATAGGCGCTAAGAAGATTTTCCTAGAATCGAGATGGCTCAACGTATAGCACGTAGGAGCCATTCTATGATTTTTTATGCGAAAAATGTTTCTGTTGATATGTTGATGGAGACATATTTGTTCGTTGTTTGAAGAAATGAGAGAAGGTAGAGAAATCCGAAAAACCTAATTCAATAATCGTAGATTTGATAGGGCTGTAGCTCGAACGCAGCAGATGCTGGGCCTCCTTTAGTAGGCGATTGTGAACTAGTTCGAGCGGCTTAACTTGCATATATTGACGCGTTAGCTTGCAAAGATAATTTGAAGTGACATTTAAGGCAGATGCATAATAGCTAATGCTGTGTTCTTGTTTGTAACGTAGCTCAATCAATTCGAGAAAGCTATTCAGCATAGGTGGATACGCATATGGTGCTAAATTATCGATGTGTTTGGTTAAGGAGCGGTTGATCTCTATTAAGCTAGTTTGCAAACGTGATAAAATGATTGATAATAGTGGCTGATAATGATAGAGTTCCTCACGGATCTTATCGAATTCATAGCGGAGCTTTTCAAATTCATATGGCTCGATCTGAAGTATCGGATAATCTTTAAGAAATTTTATGTTGATTGAAAGCGTATAACATAATTTTTCAAAATTTTGGCTGGGAATTCTAATATGATAAGCAGAGGTTTCTTTGAAAAAATAGAAAGAAGCTGACTGTCCGGGGAACATTAGATGAATTTGATAACCCATCGTATCATGTTCCTCCTGATCAATCTGACGGCTACCTCCTTTCGAATGTATTAAGATAAGGGTCACCACCTCTTTGCTTTTGAGCATATGGCAGGTGTGTACCCTGATATTCCTCATTCGATATAAAAAACCGAGATGCTCTACTTCGTCGTCGCATGTTGTTATGTTTGCAGCATTAAATATAGTTATTTTGGTCTGCGGAGGTGTTAAGTGCATGATTTGTTTTATTTAGTTTTTACGATTCTTATTTAACGATTATAGGGATATTCCTGTACCCAATGGAACTTGCGCTGCATTAATTCAAAGGCTTGCACGTCTTGTTTAATAAGTTTAATTTGCGCTGTATGGTCATCAAAGGTTTTTGTCAGAAGAATATTTCCGTCAGGGTTGATCTGATAATCAAATTGATAATTGTTTAGGGTAATTTTCTTCCCAGCTGTATCAATAACAACGCTCTCCCTTTGTGGGTTATAGTCTGTGTTGCGTATGAATACCTTGTTGTTATTAATTTCGAAAACAATAAGTCGCCAATTTTCGGGGATTGATTTGCGTTGTGTTCCCGATTGTTCAATACGGTAGATTCCATATAGTGGTGACTTCGTTAGGTACTCAGCTATCATTTTTTTTGTACTTAATATGCCTATGCCCTGTTGCACCATAAAGAGCAGTAACACGGCCAATTTGGCGATAAACAAACTTTTTCTTTTCCAGCTTTTGTTGAATAGGGGTTGTTGGATAGGGAGTAACTGTACAGGTTTTCCTGAAATAAAAATTGCGAACAATGCTTTTAAGTAGGGAAGCAGTAGAAATATGGAAAGTAGCAGGAGTGCTGTGGAGACCATTTTAACAGGAACATCGTAAAAATAATTGACAGCCATAATATTGATACTGGTCGCAACCGTAATAAGTGCACCAGCAATCACCGTCTTTCTGAAAAGCAATAAGCCCGATAATATTTCTACTGAACCAATAAGTATATTGTAGCCTTGAGAATAACCGATATAGGTCCATGCGAGGCCCATAGGAGAATACTCGCCCAAGGGTTGCAGGAGTTGTGTTAACCTCGGCGGCTGCATTTGCATATAGAAGACTTTGATGAGGCCATAGTTAATGAGCATAAAAGCAATATAATAGCGTATTGCTGTAGTTAACAAGTAAAAAAGGATACTATAGTTCGCTCTTCTTCGATCCAATATGGACCATAAAGCTGCCCCAACTAATGCCAGCAGGAGTAGGATGAATAAGGATATCCAGGCATAGGAGGTATCTCCACTTCCGTTGATGAAGATGCTGTGGTCGTAAGAATAGCGCAATATATTTTCTGCAAACCAGGGAGTCAACCTTTGCATAAAATGGGTAAGAGGGGTGCTGATATATCCATATAACGGATAAGTGCCGTTATTAAAAACAAGAATAAACGACAAAATGAAAATAAAGGAAAATCGAAAACCTAATTTTCTAAAAGCAGGCCACCGTTCTGGGCCGTTTTCGTTAAGAATATGCATGATTAAAGTTTATAGTATTTAAGTTAATATTTTTTGTTAAAATAGGTCGTATGTTTATTGAAATAAATAATCGATTAAATAGTAAATAATCATTACGATGTATTTGAACAGAAGTTTTTATCTTGCTCCTAAAAAATAAGAATCATGGACAAGATCAAACAATATTTTGAATCGCTCGTTGTCATGAATGATACGGACTGGGAAGTATTTTCCGCTAAGCTTGTTAAGATGGAGTTTCCAAAAAAATCACTGATTTTGGAAATTGGAAAAACGGAGCAGTACCTATCTTTTATCGAGAAAGGAATTGTACGTTTCAATATCCCAAAACTGGACTATGATTTTACTTTTGGATTTGCTTTCGAAAACTCTTTTGTAAGTGGGTACGATTCTTTTTTGACGCAGCAGCCCTCATCCTATCATCTCGAGGCAATAACAGATTGTATTTTATGGCGGATATCGTTTGAGGATCTCCATGCGGTATATCAAACAACAACGGTTGGGAACCTAATTGGTCGGAAAGCTGTTGAGGACATTTTTCTAAAAAAAATGAAACGAGAACTAACGCTACTTGAAGATTCGGCAAAAACCAGGTATATCAATTTGATGCAGGAGCAACCTGAACTGATTCGGAATATTCCCTTAAAATATCTGGCTTCTTATATCGGTATCAGACCGCAGTCGTTAAGTCGGATCCGGAAGGAAATTTATTAACAATTGTTCATTGATAAAAGAAGGAGAGGGACCTAATTTTGAAATAAAAACATGAAACCACTCTTTGTATTGATCGTCGTCTTTATTATCTCTAATGTAAGTACGCTGTTGCTGAAGGGCACATTGGATTATTGTCTTTCTGGTAAAATAGCACTGGCCGTTATGCTACTGTTTACATCATTGGGGCATCTATTGTATACGAAGGGAATGACGCTGATGCTGCCGGAATTTATTCCATTTAAAAAGGAAATGATCTATGCAACCGGATTGTTGGAAGCCTTTGCAGCTATTGGGCTATTTGTTCCACAGGTAAGCCGTATGACCGGGATACTTTTGTTCGTTTTTTTTCTGTTGATATTGCCCACAAATATCCGTGCAAGCTTAAAACATATAAATTATGAGACAGCTACGTTCGATGGACCAGGTCCAAGTTATCTATGGTTTCGTATTCCTTTTCAAATCTTGCTTATCGCTTGGACCTATTATTTTGTGATTCATTAAATCAGGTTTCTTAACCAAAAGATAGCATTAAATTAATATGGAGTTGTTTAGTTTTATTTAACAATTTTTTATTTTTGCTAAACTTTTAGGTTTAATAAAATGAAAGAAGCAATCAAGATGGTCGTATTTGACATGGCAGGTACGACAGTGAACGAAAATAATATTGTCTATAAGACACTTAGAAATGCGATAAATACGATAGGAAGTTATGAACTTACGTTAACGGAAGTATTGGCACATGGCGCAGGTAAGGAAAAGTTGCAAGCGATCAAAACAGTGCTTAAAAATAGCCTGAATCTTGTTGATGATGAATTGGCACAACGCATGTTTACTTTGTTTTTAGCGGAGCTGGAGCATGCTTATGAAGTGGAGGAAATTTATCCTAATGGAAATGCGGAGGAGCTTTTTGCTGCATTGAAAGACCGTGATATTTTACGTGTGTTGAATACGGGATATGACCGAAAAACTGCGGAGTCGCTTTTAGAAAAGCTTAACTGGAAAGTAGGGAAGGATGTAGATGCATTAATTACAGCATCTGATGTGCCTCGAAACAGACCCTATCCAGATATGATTGAACTAGCGATGCAAAAATTTGAAATTGCCGATCCGGCTGCTGTTGTAAAGATTGGAGACTCTATTATCGATATACAAGAGGGGCAGCAAGCAGGCTGTGGTTTGAGTATCGGTATCACAACCGGTGCACATAATGTGGCTCAGCTCACATCAGCAAATCCGGATTATGTGATCAACGATTTATTGGAGATAGTTCCGATTATTGAAAAATACACGATAACCAGCCAGGTGGGCTGATGTTATTTTCCATTCAACGAAAAGCGGGTGTTTCAAACAAGAAACACCCGCTTTTTGTTGATAAGACTCACAACTATTATTGCATTTGTATACCTTCCATTGAATTCTGATTTTTGTTTTTCTTAAACATATTCATATCCATTTTCCCAAAACGGTAGGAAAGATTCAATTTGATCAACTGTGGGTTAGAAAGTCGATAATAGGTTTGGGAGAATCCTTCACCCGATGAAACAATGGTATTGCCACGTGTTCTGAAGATATCGTTGATGGCCAATGTTGCTGAGGCAGCCTGATTTTTCAAGAAGCTTTTCTTGATGGCAAAATCGATACCATAGAATGGTTTGATATAGCCTTGTGAAGAGCTTTGCGCCTGGTTCATTGGTGGGCCGAATGTTTGACCCTGTGTAACTGGCATATTTGTTTTTCCCTGATATTCAAACGCTAGCTGTAAATTCCAGTTTTTCTGTAAGTTGAATGTATTGTTCAATTTTCCAAATACCGTCCACATACCTTCCGATGGTGTTTTCTCATCCACTTCAATTTTAGAATTGTAGAAGTTGAGGTCTGCTGTCAGATCCCACCATTTTTTGAGATTATTGGTATAAGTGAATTCGGCTCCATAATTTTTGCTGGAATTGGCATTGATATAGGTGTTGATGAAATCCATTTTGTTCGTCACCGGATTAAGTTCTTGTGTCAGGTAACGTGTAATTAGGTTATTTGTAGATTTATAGTATACCGTTGCCAAAAATGTACCTTTTCCATGTGTACGACTGTAGGAAAGTTCGCCCGAAGTGGTGAATTCAGGAACAAGATCAGGGTTACCGCGTGTAATATTCAAGCTATCCGTGTAATCAACAAATGGGATGAGCTGAAAGAAGTTCGGACGGTTGACACGACGGGTTACGCTCATCTGTATTTGGTCTTTTTCGGTCAGCTTTTTGCTTAAGAACAAAGAAGGAAATAAGCTAAGGGGATACTTATTGTGAAACTTTTCGTTTGTATTTAATAGTTCTCCGTCGTACGTGGAGCTTTCTGCGCGCAGCCCAACTTTATAGGATACCCAGTCTTTGAAATTCCCTCCAAGTGATGCATAGGCTGCATAGACGCTGTTTTTATTGTTATAGTTGGCTGAAGCTGCGGTGATATTTTCAAAATCCTCTTTGTCCACTGCTTTTAAGGAATTATTGTTGAGATTTTTGAGCTTATTGATCTGTGCACGAACACCGGTTTCGAGTTTCATGCCATTTTTGAATGGTTTGACATAATCTGCCTGCACAGTCATGAATTTATTATCACCGGAGCCGATGTTTTTTTGGATCTGAGTTCCGCTGATTTCGCTGCTTGCATTGAGGTAATTGGTGGTATATAGCCCATTGGATGTGTTGGTGCCGCCAAAATAATTAAAGTCGACAGATAATTCCTCACCTTCAGTCTTGAATTTTTGGACAAGACCGGCTTGCAATCCGCGTGGTTTAAAGCTTCTTTCAGATTCGGAAATCCGATCACTAAACGATTCGCTCCCTCCGGACTTGGTTAAGATCGACGAGTTCTCATTCGGCTTAAATTTACCTTGAACCAATACTCCGGCTACAGATAGCGTTGTTTTGGGACTTAAGTCGTAATCTACGCCGAGCCGGCCGAAGGTAATCATACCTTTTGTTTTGCCTTCAATATCTTGATCTACTGTTGATTCTACGCCATTAATTGTACTGGTACGGTGGCTGTCGCCCTCGGTGTTGGTCCGCATGCGCATATTCATTCCCGTCAGTGAAATGTTGAATTTATTTTGACGCAGATTTAAACTACCCATAAAGTTGGTTCAGCCAAAGCGGTCCCCACCCAAGGTGACCATACCATTGTATCCAGCTTTCTTATTTTTTTTCAGGATAATGTTAAGGATACCGGCCATACTTCCCGAAGCGTCATATTTGGCAGATGGATTTGTGATGATCTCGATTTTATCAATGACATCAGCCGGAATTTGATCCGGTGTAAGAGTGGTCGGTTTTCCGTCGACAAAAATTGTTGGCGCTGCATTTCTCAGTTTTACGTTGCCGTCGATATCTACTTGAACAGAAGGCATATTTCGGAGTACATCGATTGCCGTACCACCGGCTGCAACGATATTTTTCTCAACGTTGAATACTTTTTTGTCGATGTCCATTTCCAGTAGTGCCTTACGGCCAGTCACGGTGACTTCTTCGAGCTTACGGTTGTCATTTTCCAGTTTAATTGCGCCGAGATCTTTGGTTGTTGTTTTGCTATCGCTATAGTCTACAGCTAGATCGATCGGTGCATAGCCTACAGAGCTAATTTTTAGCTTCCATTTTTCTTTTGGTGAAATGGCTGCAAAATTGAATTTTCCATTTTCTGAAGAGCTAGTACTTTTTACAAGAATTTCCCTTTCTTTACCTGTAGCTTGATCCTTGATAACCTTCAATAAATTCACGGAAGCTTGTGCGATAGGTTTCCCGTTGTTGTCCACAATTTGGCCAGAGAGCTGACCTTCGGACATGGCGAAAGCGGGACGACCGCCTGCGGGGGCTTGAGCGTGTACAGAAGCAACCGCAGTTGCCATTAGCGCTATTGCTATAAATTTTTTCATTTTTTCTTTGCTATTCTATCGGCTACGCGGATTAGGCTGTTCGATAGTACGCAAATTTGAAAAGGATTTTTTAGCTATGCAATCATCTGTAGACCGAAGCGAAGAATGTGTAGACGAACGGATAATTGTATCGATTCAATTTGCTGCGATGGCATTAGATAAACTGTTCAATATTTTTGATATATTTTTTACCTATAGGAAGTGCGGTTTCGGGTAAGGTAAGTTTGCTTTGTGCGACCTGCTCAATACGATTTTTATTGACAATAAAGGAATTGTGTATGCGTAGGAAGTCTACTGTAGGTAATATTTTTTCCATTCCCCTGAGGTTGCTACGCGTAAGGAGCGGTGACTCACGGTCCACCAGGTATATTTTTACATAGTCTTTCAGGCCTTCGATGTAACTGATTTCATGGAGAAAAATTTTCGTCTTTTTGTATTCTACATTAACGATAATATGGTCCTGTTCGTGTAGCTGTTTTGCCCGGAGTAGCATACCTTCTTCCACTTTTCGGACTGCGGCTGCAAGTCGTTCTTTTGAAATGGGTTTAAGCAGATAATCTATAGCATTTAGCTCGAAACCTTCAACAGCATATTGGTGATAGGCCGTGGTGAAGATAACTAAGGGGCGGGGAGCGAGTTCGCGAATAAACTGTGTGCCCAATTGATCGGGCATTTCAATATCCAGAAAAATCAGATCGATAGTGTGATCTTTTAAATATTCTTCAGCTTCGGCCGTCGCATTAAATTTACGGGCGACTTCGATTTGTTCAAAATTCAATAAGTCGTCTTCTAAAATGTTGAGCGCGAAGGGTTCATCATCTATTAGTATACATTTAATCTTCATCGGTCATCAGTTTTAGGGTTACTTCGAAATCTCCAGCATCGGTTTTTCTGATCCTGAGGTCATGTCGATTGGGATACAATAATTGTAATCGTCTGCGTACATTGGTCAGTCCTATACCCTCGTTTGGACGCGGTTCCGTATGTTGTAAGATTTTATTGCGGGATATAAAGATAATGCCACTTTGAGTTTCCTGAAATTGAAACTGTATCTGTGGTGCAGTTTTGCTGTCCACACCGTACTTAAATGCATTTTCAACAAAATGGATGAAGAGTAATGGGGGGATCATTCTGTTTTTGAGCTTGTCTTCGATATCTAGTGCTACATTTCCTTGAATAGGAAGACGAAGGGTCTGTAAGGCTATAAAATTGCGCATATGGTCGATCTCTTTAAAAAGCTCGACTTTGGGACCGTCTACTTCGTAAAGTATATAGCGTAACATTTCGGATAACTTAACAATAGTGTCTTCTGAATCTGCTGATTGTTTACGAATAAGCCAACGGATATTATTGAGTGTATTGAATAAGAAATGTGGGCTGATCTGAAGTTTTAACATGGTTAGTTCTGCGGTTGTTTTTTCAAGCGCAATCTGTTTGTTGAGCTCCTTTTGTCGGGCTTGCTCATCGTAGAGGAAGATCATCGAAGATGTGATCATACAGAGGGAATATATAATGCCTGGGCCGATGACCAACCGTACGAAAAGAATATTTTCTTTGGTCAAATGAGCGAGCTCTCCATCTGGATTAAAATAGACTATACTGTAATTCAGTGCTACATAGGTGGCGAATCCAAGTGCCATTAATAGTACAAAGACCTTTCTGCGACCAAAAAAATAGGTGGGTGCAACAACGTAGCAATGCAAGTAAAAATGAGTAGCCAGGAACACAATATTTACTAAATGCGATAATGCCGAATAGGGTTTGAAATCTACGATTTTATCCGGCTGGTAGAGATACGTAATAAAGGGTAAAAGCAGCAATATCGTCCAGATGACAATATGTAAATAGAATTTTCTGAAGAATCTGCCAATCATGTTAAGTCTAATTAATCCCTTTATTTTTGGATAAGACCAAACTTAGATAAATTGCTTTTTATATGCAATATAAATACGTTGCTATGCAAAAAGAATTATTCATCGAAGCCTGTTTTGCTAAGGTTATCATGACTTGTAGTCAATCGACAAGGTGTTAAAAACATGACCTGCTGTTAAATGATATGATGTTTAAAAGAGGTTTACGAAAGAAAATGAAAGCGGGAAATACGCTGGACTGTTGGAAATAGTTTTGTATTTTGCAGGTATAAACTTTATAACGTGACATTCAATCCAAACCGATATCAGAATATGCCCTACAGACGCTGTGGGAAGAGTGGTATTCTCTTGCCAGCGATATCATTGGGGCTTTGGCAAAATTTTGGTGAAACCGATATTCAAGCTGTATTCCGGAAAACATTGGTGACCGCTTTTGATCGTGGGATCACCCATTTTGACCTTGCCAATAATTATGGTCCTCCTCCGGGAAGTGCAGAAGAGAACTTTGGGCAGATATTACGTGCCGATTTTGTGGGCTATCGCGATGAACTTTTAATTTCCACTAAAGCGGGGTATACCATGTGGCCGGGTCCGTATGGTGATTGGGGAAGTCGTAAATATTTGATGGCCAGTTTACATCAGAGCTTAAAACGGATGAAGCTCGATTATGTGGATATATTTTACCATCATCGACCGGATCCGAATACGCCGTTGGAGGAGACGATGGCAGCATTGCGAGATATTGTTCTTCAAGGAAAGGCCTGCTATGTAGGTTTGTCCAATTATCCTCCTAATCTTGCTAAGACAGCTGCTGCGTTATTGCGTGCAATGGGGACACCATGCCTTATTCATCAGCCTAAGTATTCGATGCTGGTGCGGACACCTGAGGAGGGACTTTTGGACGTCCTGCAGGCAGAAGGAATCGGAGCGATCGCTTTCTCTCCTTTGGCGCAAGGATTGCTAACCAACAAATATTTAGGGGGCATTCCGGCAGATTCCCGCGCTTCGAAAGAGCATTTTTTGAAAAGTGACATGATCACTGCTGAATTGATGGAGAAGATCGACCGGTTGAATAATCTTGCGATACATAGAGGTCAAACATTGGCTCAAATGGCCATTGCATGGTTGTTGAAAGACGAGCGCGTAAGCTCCGTTTTGGTAGGAGCGAGAAATAGTGAACAACTGGTTGATTCACTCAAGGCCTTGGACAGGTTGGACTTCACGACGGATGAATTGACGCTTATTGATTCTATTTTGAAGTATAATTAATCACCTAATTGATCGTTTAATGTTTGCCTTTGAAGCACAATTGGAAATTATCGGTATCAACCCTTTTGTTTTTGTTCCTGCGGATATTCTGGAAAACCTATTTAAGGATGCAGGAACGAACAAAGGATATATTCCTGTGAAAGGAAAAGTTAATGAGAAGGATTATGTTGAGACGTTGCTGCGATTTAAGGGGGAGTGGAGGCTTTACATAAACACAGTTATATTGTCGAACTCGCCGAAACGTATCGGTGAGACTTTAGCGATAACAATCACTTTTGATCCGGAAGACCGGTCTATTTTGCCTCATCCAGAACTCGAAGCAGCATTTGCACTAAATAAGGATGCACTAGCGGTGTTTGATGGATTGTCTCCATCAAAGCAAAAGGAAATCATCCGTTATATTTCTTCCTTAAAAACTGCGGATAGTCGAGGAAAAAACATCGAAAGGGCAATCGGTTTTTTATTGGGTAAAAACCGATTTGTGGGACGTGAAAAGCCCTAAGAAATCGAACCAGTACTTCCATGTATGTCCTGTAATTACGGCTAGATATAAGGGGGATTGGTCAGAATTTTAGCGATAATTTAAATATACTTATGGACAATCCTAAAATAGTATGGGGTATCATCGGCTGTGGTGATGTCACCGAAAAAAAAAGCGGACCTGCGTTTAATCGGATAAATAATAGTCAGCTAATGGCTGTCATGCGAAGAGATGCGGCGAAAGCTGCTGATTATGCTACGCGACATCAAGTACCCTTGTGGTATTCAGATGCTGACGATTTGCTCGATAATATCGATCTCAATGCGATTTATGTAGCAACGCCACCTTCCTCTCATCTCGCGTATGCACTTTCTGCCCTGCGTAAAGGGAAATCTGTTTATGTTGAAAAGCCCGTTACGTTAAATGCGATAGAAGCGGAATCATTATTGGAGGAAGTAAAAAATAGGAACGGAAAGTTGGTCGTTGCGCATTACCGAAGGCAATTGCCTTTGTTTCTAAAGGTTAAGGAACTTATTGAAATTGGTGAAATTGGCCAGCTAAGGACGGTGCAACTGCGTTTATGGCAAAGCAGAACGCCCGACCTAGTGACCAAGGGTGGCGGAGATTGGCGTACTGATCCTGCTGTTTCTGGCGGCGGTTACTTTTTTGATTTAGCCCCCCATCAATTGGATTTGATGCTCTATTTTTTTGGGATGCCGGTTTCATACGATGGTTTTAGCTTAATTCAGGACAAGGGCAGTGCTGTTGCCGATCAGACCACAGGGACCATTTTATTTAATAATCAGCTTGTGTTTAATGGAAGTTGGTGTTTTAATGTTGCCAAAGAAAACCAAGTAGATATGGTTGAAATTGTAGGAAGCCTTGGGCATATTACTTTTTCTGTTTTTGGAAATTCAGTTGTTGTCAAAACAAGAGAGGGCGAGCAGGAATTCAGATTTGATCATCCTGAAAATATTCAATTGCCGATGATTTCGCGTACGGTAGATTATTTCAGCGGCATCGGGCCAAATCCATCTCCGATTGAGGAAGCCTTGGTTCTGATGAAGATTATCGATAACTTTTCGACAATAAGGCAATAATATTTTACAGTTGCTGACAAGCTAATGTCTGCGGACTGGAGTATTTTTGCTTCAGTTATTTTATAAAGGCATGATAGGAAAAGAGCATACGAGACCTTTGGTAGAGCGGACTGCAGTTATTGAGAAGTTTTCCGGAAAGGGGGGCTGGACATATATTTCTATCCCAGAAGCGAGTTCAAAACTGGGAGAACCCTTTGGCTGGCTGAGAGTCAACGGTCGGATTAACGATTATTTTTTTGAACAGGGGCTATTGCAGTCAATGGGTAATGGGATGTTATTTCTACCCATCAAAGCGAGTATCCGAAAGCTATTAAAAAAAGGTGTCGGAGACGAGGTGTATATCGTTTTGCATGAAGCTGACGACATGACTACGGAGATTCCTGAAGAACTTAAATTGTGTTTATTGGATGTTCCATTGGCCTATGAAAGATTCAAGGTTCTCTCTGAGACTGAAAAAAGACAAAAAATTGCCTGGATTTACAGCGTAAAAAAAGAAGAAACCAAAATAGAACGGATTATCAAACTGATTGATCAACTGCTCTTGAAGAGGTAGTACAAATCTTTTCGGGATGCAGTGGATATCGTGGAAAGAGGATTTGGAAGACCGGTATGATTTTGGTCTTCCAAATCCGCTTATTATGAAGTATTCTTTCTTTTGAAGTACTGTCAGCTGATTGAATTTTTTCATCGCTGAATGTTAAATTTTTGCTAATGCTAGATTGATAAATGATAGTTCTTCTGCAGTAAGAACGATATCGATGGCTTGCGCATTTGCAATGGCCTGCTCTGCATTTCGGGCACCTGCCAAAACCACAGTGATCGCAGGCTGTAGACTGGTCCAGCGTAATACCAATTGAGAAAGCGTGACACCTTTGTTCGTGGCAATTGGACTGATGGTATCCAAGAAGGTTTTTACCTTGGCCAGATCAAATTGTTGGAAATAACCATTGCGGTGGTCGTTTTCTTTTAATTTGCCTGTATTGAAATATTTACCGGTTAACAGACCGCGCTCCATAGGGCTATATACAATGATACCTAGATCATTTTGCTTTGCATAAGGAACAAGATCCTGTTCGATACCTCGGTTCAACATACTGTAACCAACTTGATTACTCGCAATATTGAGGTCTTTTCGAGCTTCTGAAACTTGATCGACACTATAATTGCTGACGCCGGCGGCACGGATTTTACCTTGTTGTAAAAGAAGGTCCAAGGCTTCCATCGTTTCCGAAATCGGGGTCGTGCTATCTGGCCAGTGAATCTGTAATAGATCGATATAGTCGGTGCGTAAGCGTTTTAGGCTATTCTCTACCTCCTGAATTACACTCGCTTTTGATGCATATTTATAAACTGGAAGAGTTTTACCAGCTTCTTCTGCATCAAAGAAAAATTCACCTTTTCCTTGGTTGCTACCGTCCCATACCAAACCAAATTTGGTCAATACCTGTATTTTGGTCCGGTCATAACCTTGAATTGCCGCACCGATCATTTCTTCACTTAAACCAAATCCATAAAAAGGGGCTGTATCTAATGTAGTGACACCATTGTCGATCGATGCTTTTACAGAATTAATAGAATCTTTTTTTTCATTTCCGCCCCACATGTTGCCGCCAATGGCGAAAGCTCCATAGGTAATTGCTGACAATTCTAAATCTGTTTTTCCTAATTTTCTGTATTCCATTTTTTTATTTTTTATGTTTTCTATTAAAATTATTTATTACGCTA
Organism: Sphingobacterium sp.; assembly: GCA_031286695.1. GTDB lineage: Bacteria > Bacteroidota > Bacteroidia > Sphingobacteriales > Sphingobacteriaceae > Sphingobacterium. The sequence continues at coordinate 767,191 of JAITTY010000006.1, forward strand.
ATGCATCTTTTTTACCAAATAAATCTGTTCGAAATGGCGCTTATTATTATTTGAATGATTGATAGGACAAAGTTATAGTCCTGATTTTTATTATTAAAATAATTTAAATTAGGTTGTTTTATTATTTTTGTGATATATTACTAAGTACTTTTTTAAGGAAAAGACCGGGGACTCTTGTAAAGTTTTTCTTGTGCAATCCTGCTCAAACTAGTAAATTTATATAGGGCAGTTGGTCTTGTGAGCAATCACATTTTTATTGGGATTACTGTTCAGTAAAAGAATAACCATGCAAACAGTCGAACAATTTAAACCTGATGTGATTATTATTGGATCCGGTTTAGCAGGTCTTACGACAGCAATGGAAGTTACCAATGCGGGTAAGAAAGTGCTTCTTGTGGATCAGGAAACGGAAGAAAATTTAGGGGGGCAGGCCTATTGGTCCTTCGGGGGACTTTTTCTTATCAATTCGCCGCAACAACGTCGTATGGGTATAAAGGATTCTTTTGAACTGGCATGGCAGGATTGGATGGGAACTGCAGGGTTTGACCGCGAAGAGGATTATTGGCCGCGACAATGGGCAGAAGCCTACCTGAAATTTGCAGCGGAAGAGAAGGCTGCTTATATCGCTAGACTAAGTATTAAGTTGATGTTTATGGTCGGTTGGGCGGAGCGCGGTGATGGTTCGGCCTCGGGGCATGGTAATTCTGTGCCTAGGTTTCATGTCAGTTGGGGGACTGGAACTGGCGTTGTAAAACCTTTTGTGGATAAAGCTTATGCTGCACAGGAAAAAGGTTTGCTGCAGTTTCGCTTTCGACATCGCGTGACAAAATTGCTAACGCAAGATGGCGTGGTAATTGGAATTGGAGGTGATATATTGGCAGACGATCATCAAGCAAGAGGGGTTGCAACAAACAGAGACGTTATTGCAGATTTTGAATATTATGCAGATCAGGTGGTCATTGCTTCGGGAGGGATCGGTGCAAATCATCAATTGGTACGTGAGAATTGGCCTGAACGATTAGGGAAAGCGCCAGCACAAATGATTTCCGGTGTTCCCGCTTATGTCGATGGAAAAATGATTGGAATTGCCGAAGAGGTTGGGGCTCATATGATAAATCGAGATCGCATGTGGCATTATACGGAAGGGATTGAAAATTGGAATCCAATATGGCCTAACCACGGTATCCGTATCTTGCCTGGGCCGTCTTCTCTGTGGTTTGATGCCCGCGGTAATAGACTTCCAGCTCCTTATTTGCCCGGATTTGATACCTTGGGTACACTCAAGCACCTGCAAGAGACAGGCTTTTCTTATTCCTGGTTTATCCTGACACAAAAGATTATCAAAAAGGAGTTTGCTCTTTCGGGTTCAGAACAGAATCCAGATATTACCAATAAGGATTATACGTTATTTTTGAAACGCATTTTCGGGAAAAATGCACCCGGACCTGTTGAGGCTTTTAAGGAAAAAGGACATGATTTTATTGTTTCGGACAATCTAAAGGATTTGGTAGTTCGTATGAATCATCTGACAGGCGAGGATCTATTGGATTATGAAGTGATTAAATCGCAAATTGAAGCACGTGACCGGGAAGTAGATAATAAGTTTTCAAAGGATACGCAAGTCAATTACATTCGGAATACGCGAAATTACCGTGGTGATAAATTAGGCCGAGTGGCAGCCCTTCATAAAATTCTGGCGTCGGAAAATGGGCCGCTCATTGCTGTACGCCTTCATGTGTTGACGCGTAAAACCTTAGGTGGTCTTAAAACAAATCTCCATTCGCAAGTGCTAACAAAGGATGAAGAGGTGATAAAGGGCTTGTATGCTGTGGGTGAGGTGGCTGGATTTGGTGGTGGTGGCATGCATGGTTATCGGGCACTGGAAGGCACATTTTTGGGCGGTTGTATTTTCTCAGGCATGAAAGCCGGACAACATATTGCGAGTCTGCCAAAGCCACCATCAGCCTAAGAAATGTTATGAAAGCCGATTCTTTTCTTAACGTTAAAATAGAGTTTCTATAGGCAATCAATGTGATGTTTGCCTATAGAATCATTAAGCTTTTCTTCTGATAGAGCGCAGCGTTTGGAGAAGAACAGAAACAAGTACAAAAGCGAGTCCAACATAGAAGGAAGCATTGACCTGTTTGCCTTCGTTGAAGAACAAAAAAGCAATGATAATCGAATAGATGGGCTCGAGATTGAAACTCAAATTGACCGTAAATGCAGATAGCTTCTTGAGTGATTCAGCAAAAAGAACATAAAGGCCAACTGTACAAAATAGAGCCAGCAAGATTAAATAGATTCCATCGGAAAAGCTTGGTATAAAACGTTCGGTGGGAAATAGATAATAGAAGATTGGTAAAGCTAGCCCCAATACCACTGTACCGCTAAGCATCTGATAATAATTGAGCAATTTACTGTCATAGTGTTTGACCAATCGCTCATTGTATATGGTATATAAGGCCGCGAAAATTGTTGAAATTACGCCTAAAATAATACCCACTTGATAGGAGCTGTCAAAATGAAAGATTAAACTGATACCGATCAAGGTCAGCATGCTTAACATCAGCTGGGCTGCGCTAAATCTTTTTTTATTGATGACGGGTTCTAGAACTGCTGTGAAGAAGCTGGTGAGGCAATAGCATACTACGCCAATGGAGATATTGGAAAACTTGATGCTACCATAGAAAAATATCCAATGGATGGTGATCAATAATCCACCTCTTGCAATTTTTAGTATGTCTTTCGTCGATTTTAATCGCTCAATCTTGAATAATTTGAGGACAACAAATAGAATGAGTGTGGAAAGTAATACCCGAAACCACACGAGCGGTATTTGATTGAGGGTAATGAGCTTGCCGAAAACTCCGGTGAAGCCTGCGAGCAGTACTGCGGTATGAAGTACTAAATATGATTTTTTCATAAGAAAAATGTCCTTCCCATAAAGGAAAATTTAAAAGCTAAATAAATAGTTAATTCTTATATCATCCGAATTTGCTCCTGATCGGATGCCATTATTCGTTTGACATTGCGCTATGTTATTTTGCTGGTGGAGAAAGACAAGTTCTTCGGCCCATGGTTTTATGCTAGTTTTTAACAAATATAGAAATTATCTACGGTATTCAAAGTCCTTTATTTCAGCCATTTTGTTTGGACTAATATTCTTCATCCTGAAGACTAAATGTTATATTAGTGATCTCACTAGGGTGATGCCCAAGATAATCGTCTTCCTAGTATTGAGTATGCAATATCAATATAAACCAGACTAAACAATGAAGAGAAAAGAATTTATCCTAAATACGAGTCTATTGGCAGCATCGGCACTTTTTGCACAGACGAAAGTATTCGGTTTTCAAGCTGATACGGTCCGTGTGGGGCTGATCGGTACCAACGGTATGGGTTGGTCCAATCTGAACGCTATCTTGAAAGTACCAGGTGTGCAGTGTACGGCATTATGTGATGTCGATGAAAATGTTTTGAAGAATCGCGCTGAGGAATTAAAGAAACGCAATATTAATGTAAAGACTTACATCGATTATAAAGATCTTCTGAAAGCAAATGACGTTGATGTTGTTATTGTCGCTACGCCTGATCATTGGCATTGTATGCAAATGGTTGATGCTGTTGCGGCGGGAAAAGATGTATATGTCGAAAAACCGATTGGCAACTCCATTCGGGAATGTGAAATTATGGTTGCAGCTGCTAAAAAACATAAACGTGTTGTACAGGTAGGGCAGTGGCAACGAAGCCAACAACATTTCAGAGATGCGATGGATTTTGTTCATAGTGGAAAATTAGGGAAGATACGTCTTGTTAAGGCTTGGGCTTATCAAGGTTGGATGAAGAGTATCCCGGTTCAGGCAGACGCTCCTGTTCCAGCTGGAGTACATTATGATAAATGGTTGGGGCCAGCCCCAAAACGTGCGTTTAATCCCAATCGTTTTCACTTCAATTTTAGATGGTATTGGGATTATGCGGGTGGTCTAATGACCGATTGGGGCGTTCATATGTTGGATTATGCGCTAATTGGAATGAAAGTGTCAGATCCTGTTTCGGTTATGGCTGCTGGGGGTAAATTTGCTTATCCTGACGATGCCGCTGAAACACCAGATAGCCTAACAACGGTATACGAGTTTGATGGATTTAATGTTCAATGGGAGCAGGCAACAGGTATAGATCTGGGTCCTTACCAGAAGACTCACGGAGTTGCATTCATCGGTAATAATGGTACCTTGGTTGTTAATCGTGAGGGCTGGGAAGTGATTCCCGAGAAAGGACGAATGGATGCTATCTCTTTTCAACGTTCACAAGACAATGGATTAGACAAGCATATGGTTAATTTTGTTGACGCTGTTAGAAAGAAATCGGTGGAAGGTCTACATGCTCCAATAGAAGCCGGGGCACATATTGCGATATTCTCACAGATGGGAAATATAGCTTATCGGACCAAGAAGAAATTGTTCTGGGATAAACAAAAGCGTAGTTTCAATGATAAAGATGCGGACAATTACTTAGCGAAAGTTTATCATAATGGCTATAATTTGCCTAAAGTGTAGGATGTTAAAAATGGGTATTAAAAAGATCTTGTTTTGTCTGGTGTTGTCTGGATTAACTGTAAATCAGGCTTTGGCGCAACAGATGGAAAAAATGTGGAATGGTGAAGGAGGGAGGAATCCGATCTCCAAAAATAGGGGTAAATTATTTCGTGACGGCAAATATGCGATGTTTATCCATTGGGGGATCTATTCGCAGCTGGCGAATACCTGGAAAGGGAAAACGTTTTATGGCATAGGGGAATGGCTCATGAACAAAAGCATGGCCAATATCCCTGTCGCTGATTACATGGCAGCGGCGGCGTCTTTTCATCCAGATCATTTTGACGCAAAAGCGATTGTACAGCTTGCAAAAGATGCTGGGATGCGCTATATCGTGATTACGAGCAAACATCACGATGGATTTTCGATGTTTCATTCTAAGGTGAATTCGTTTAATATTGTTGAGGCGACTGATTTTAGGCGTGATCCAATGATTGAGCTCGCGAAAGCATGTAAGGAAGGGGGGATCGGTTTTGGCTTTTATTATTCGCAAAATCAGGATTGGACTTATCCTGGTGGAAATGGAGGTCCCAAGGTGGATGCGCTTGGTCAGCCGAAAACATTTGACGATTATTTTTGGGAGAAATGCTATCCTGAAGTGAATCAGATTACGACTCAGTATGGGCCGATAGAATTGGTCTGGTTCGATACTCCGGGTGGAATGGATAAGAAATACGCACAGAAACTTGTCGAATTGGTTCATAAAAATCAACCTGGGGCATATGTGTCGGGGCGTGTTGGGCACGGGCTCGGTGATTATTCTACTTTGGGGGATATGGAAGTACCGCGGCAGAATGTTCCAGGTCTTTGGGAAGCAGTAGATGTAACCAATGACTCTTGGGGTTATGCTTGGTACGACAATAATTGGAAGAGTGCTCGTGAGATCTTGTCACGTACCTTGTCGACTATTGGTCGGGGTGGGACCTATATGTTAAATGTTGGGCCTAAACCAGATGGGACTATTCCAGAGCCAGCGAGTTTAGCTTTGCGCGGTGCTGGTGCCTGGATCCGAAAATATCCAGAGGCCGTTTATGGTGCGCAAGCTTCACCTTGGGGGCATGCCTTGCCCTGGGGGGATGCTTCTGTACAGGGACGTAAAATTTCATTGTTGGTCTATCACTGGCCAAACAATGGAAAATTGTTTGTTCCGGGCCTAACAAAAGGGATAAAGTCGATTAGCCTTTTAACTTCCAACGGCAAAAAGTCCTTGAATTACACGATCGATGGAAAATGGTTGAAAATCAATACCCCATCGGTTGCTCCGGATCCGCTGGTTTCTGTGATTGAGGTCGTTATGCAGGAAGCGCCCGTTATTGATAAGATGTTGGGCGTTGATCCAGGTATGGAGACAATTCTTCCGGTAGACTTTGCCGAAGTTGAAGGATGCAATAAAACGGGGAAATCCTGGATGGAGAAATTCGGTGAATGGAAGCACGTTGTTCAAGTAGGGGAATGGACTGATCAAAGTAAACTAACGTATGCTATAGATATTGTTAAGCCAGGCTATTATCAAATTGATCTAAATTATACGGGGCAGGGGAGAGTAGTGTGGAAGATTGAAAATTCAGCTGGGGAGATTGTACAGAATCAGCAAGCGGCCGCTTCTGTGTATAATTGGTACCCTTGGGGATGGATGAAATTTAAGGCCCCAGGAAAGTATAAAGTTATGGTTTCATTTCTCGAAGGTGATGGTGAGAAGGTAAGTCTCAGTGCACTTCGATTTAAACCTGTAGAATAGACTGTAGCGGTCAATTCTACAGGTTTTTCAATAATCACCCTTCTATGCTTCTTGCCTTAATTGATGATTTCTTGGATGATATTTCCAAAAAAATAGACTGGGGTTTGGTGGCAGGCATTCGACTCAGCTATTCTTGCATAAGAGTCTGTATTTTTTCGATAGAATCTTCATTCTCCAAAAACTCAAGATACGGTAACAAAGGTTCAATATCCTTTTTGTCCATTGTTTCTATGTCTTCAAATAAAGCATTTACAAAATCACTACAAAAAGATTTGCCAAAGCTGTACGTGTTGATTCTATCAAGATCCGCACAATTGATTTCAGTTGCGTTCAGATTAAATACGACTTCAGGTATTTCGTAGTCGCCTTCGGCCGGATAACCGATATATCTGAACATTCTTTCTTTCCATACCCGAAATAAAATCTGATGGGAAACATGTTTTCCAAAGTATTCGTACACTTTGGAAAGTAAATCGGAAGCAACTTCTTTCTCGAAAACACCAGTGACACTTTTATCAATCAATTCGGCATAAGGAATAAAAACTGAGCTGTTGAAATGAGCGTCGAAATTAGCGGTAAGCATTGCCAATATATGTTCTTTGGGCTGGGTTCTTAGGAGTTGTCTTGCGGTCAATGAGGTTAAGTTGTGCTTTTGTTCTCTACCGTGACTGTCGGGGATGAGTACGGTATGTTCTTTGTCGAGGAGGGAGATGACGTATTTCCAATCCTCGGGTCTTTTGAGAATCCTGCAGTTTTGGGCGAGGTAACCATTCCTTTTGGAATCAGGTTTTTTATCGCCGACAATCACTTCTCCAGGTTGAATAATATGTTCTGGAGGAACTTTAAACCTACGTATATGCACAAAGAGTTCTTCTCCGGAAGGTAACGCAAGAGTACCAAATCCTTTGTTATTGTCGAACCATTTGACAGCGCCGATAAACATGGCTTGAGTTGAGTTTTGTTTCAATGACATAAAGGTAATGAATAAATGCCTTTATTAAGTATTGAAAATGAAATATTTGTAATTATTTGCAAATCCAGGCGGGCTGCAGGTGATAAACCAGATTTTATTTTCAGATTGCTGTGCCTTGTTTTTTTCTTTTGGTAACACAAATTTCTAAAAACCAAGACCAAAGAAATAGCCCAATTGAGGTGATGTGTAGATGAAATGAGTTTTGATAAATCTATTAATATGAATAATTTCACAGAAATTTTCCGTCCGGTGTATTTTTCGGTCCGGATTTAATAACATGAAGTTCAGCTCCTTCACGATAGTGGAATTATAACGATAAAATAACGTATGCAAGTTGTAATTGCTAAGTCCATTCTTAATAAAACCAAACGGAGGGATCCTTGGTTTCTTGACGATTATACCATAAATCCTTATAGTGGCTGTTCTTTTAATTGCCTGTATTGCTATATTAGAGGTAGTCAATATGGGCTCAATATGGCTGAAAAGCTGAGCATCAAGAGTAATGCTGTTGACTTGTTGGAGCGAGCATTAGCGCTTCGTGCCCGTCGAAAGCAATATGGCATAATCGTATTATCTTCTGCTACAGATCCTTATTTGCAATTTGAAGAGAGGGAATTGCTGACTCGAAAATTGCTGGAAGTTATTCTTCATTATCGCTTTCCGGTACATATTATCACAAAATCGAATTTAGTCTGCAGGGATTTTGATTTGTTGAAGCAGATCAATGCAGAAGCTATACTTCCTCTTGATCTTCAAGATAAGTTGACACATGGCGCTTTTATTACGTTTTCATTTTCGACGATAGATGCTGCTATCGCTAAAATTTTCGAACCAGGGGCACCATCTCCAGAACTTCGTTTGGAAGCACTTGGAAAGGCGCGTTCTGAAGGGCTTTGCAGCGGAGTGAGTTTAATGCCGCTATTGCCGTTTATTTCTGACACTGGAGTTCATCTCGATCAGATGTTTGCCGCTTTTCAATCTATGAGTGCAAATTATATTTTCCCTGCTACCTTAGCTTTATATGGTTCAGGTCCCAGCGACAATCGGACTTTAGTCTTGCGGGCAGTTGAACAGCATTATCCTCAGTTATTAACAAAGTACCAAAGATTATTTGGCACCGATGGAAAACTACCCTTATATTATAGAAAGGCATTTGCGGAAAAGGCAAAGGCTCTGTGTCTGCAATATGGGCTGAAGGATCGGCTGTTTTAACAATGAGACCATAGGGGAACCTAATAAAATTGATAAACTTCTTTCAGTTTATAAGTTGTTGTTTTATAGGTTTATATGTTGTAAAAAAGTCGTTTAATTTATTTTTCGTACCTTTGTACTGTCAAAAGACAGAATGGCGTGAGTTTATTCCGCTATGGCCAGGGCGCTAAACGGCATGGTCTAGGTTGTTCGTAATACTTGTTGAAGTATATTTTTGGAGATGCTTTACTGCATTTCGTCTTTAAAAGATTAGTTTCTTTTTCATCATTGCTCTTATCGAACCGAGAGTAAAGTATGTTAGTTAATAAGTTGATTGAACTGAATAGTAGGATTTCGATCAAACGAACTCAACTGTAGGGATATTTTATTTCAATGAAAGCGACGTAGGTATTTAGCCTTAGTGGATCACTTGTGCCCGGATGGTTTACTTATGTTTAAAAAAATTAAAGAATGGATAAAACTAGAAAGATAAAAGTAAAAGTAGAGGACTTGGTGCTTGTTTTTGGGAAACAGAAGAAGCAAGCTCTGAAATTGCTGAACGAAGGTTTCTCCAAAAAGGAGATCTTAGCAAAGACGGATTGTACGATTGGGATCAACAAAGCTAATTTTGAAATTCTCGAAGGGGAATTTTTTGTTATCATGGGGCTCTCTGGCAGCGGCAAGTCTACCTTGCTTCGATGTCTCAATCGCTTAAATGAACCAACTTCGGGCAAAGTATTTATTAATGGCGAGGATATTACCGGAAAAAATAATAAGGATCTCCTTGAGGTTCGCCGAACAGAAATGAGCATGGTTTTTCAGAAGTTCGGTTTGTTGCCCCATCACACAGTGCTAAGCAATGCGGCTTTCGGTTTGGAACTCAGGGGGGAGGATAAGGAGAAACGCCAATCGAAAGCCCAAAAAGCACTTGATATAGTAGGATTGAATGGATTCGAGCAGCAGCTGCCCGCTCAGCTCTCTGGTGGTATGCAGCAACGTGTCGGTTTAGCCCGTGCGCTTGCAAATGACCCGGAGGTACTACTGATGGATGAAGCGTTTTCAGCATTGGATCCACTGATTAAAACTGAAATGCAAGATCAGCTGCTTGAACTTCAGGATAATCTGCAAAAAACAATTGTATTTATTACGCATGATTTAGATGAAGCAATCAAATTAGGCGATCGTATTGCCATTATGAAGGATGGCGTTATTGAGCAGATTGGTACAGCGGAAGATATCCTTACAAATCCGGCAAGCGAGTATGTTAAAGCCTTTGTGGAAAAGGTGGATCGTAAATCCATTATTTCAGCGGGATCGCTGATGTTTGAAAAACCCACTGTCGTACGTTTCAAAAAAGACGGTCCGGAGGGGGCTTTGCGGAAAATGAGAGCTACTGGAATCGAAATTCTGCCTGTAGTCGATGCACATGATACTTTTCTTGGATTTGTTCACATAAATGAAGTTATTCAGTCGGCCAAGCGCAAGGAACCTACAGTGGAATCCATTATACATACCAACGTTCCAACGGTGTCAAAGGAAGTGACCGTAGAAGAAATGCTGCCCTTGATATCAGAGGTTAGATCGCCCATTGCTGTTGTGAATGAACACAGTCGCTTATTGGGTATCGTTACACAAACCTCTTTGATTATCGAGGCGACAAAATATAATGAAGAAGAAATTATTGAATTAAAAGAGAAAGCAAATAATCAGTAGAAATGAATAAAGTAATTGATATAGGACAATATATAGCTGTAGCCGTCAATTGGCTGACAGATCATTTAGAACCGTTTTTTAATCTGATAAAAAACACGGGTAATGCCTCAATTCTAGGATTGGAATGGGTATTAACAACCATTCCATTTTTTATTCTGATCGCTTTATTCACGGCATTAGCCTGGTGGAAATCGGGTAAAGGGGTAGCATTGACAACAGTGTTAGGGTTAACATTGATTTATCTCATGGGATTTTGGGTCGCCACGATGGAAACCTTAGCATTGGTATTAGTCGCGACGGCGACAGCGCTGGTTATTTCAGTCCCTTTGGGCGTATGGGCTGCAAAAAATAAGTTAGCCGCAAAAATCATTCGTCCATTGCTTGATTTGATGCAGACGATGCCTGCCTTTGTCTACTTAATTCCAGCAGTGCTCTTTTTTAGCATCGGTAAGGTACCTGGGGCTTTTGCTACCATTATATTTGCGATGCCCCCAGCTGTCCGTTTGACAACTTTGGGAATTGATGCAGTGCCAAAGGATATTGTAGAGGCTGCACGTTCTTTTGGAGCGACCAATCGCCAGATCTTATTTAAAGTAGAGTTGCCTTTGGCTACGAAAACGATTCTTGCGGGTATTAACCAAACCATATTATTATCCTTATCGATGGTTGTGATTGCTGGGATGATTGCAGCTGGAGGATTAGGAGAAAAAGTATTGGAGGGTATCAATAATTTGGATATTGGGCTGGGATTTGAAAGCGGATTGTCTGTCGTCATCCTTGCCATTATTCTTGATCGAATTACTCAAGGTTTTGTGAAAAAGAACGCATAATATGAGAAAAATTAAATTCATAGGATTTTGTCTGATTGTACTGTTGATGGCGGCATGTACGACAGGTCGAAATAAAAAGATGATCCATATCGGTATGGTCGATGGTTGGGCCGAGGGAGTCGCAATGACAGAGGTCGCAAAAGTTATTATGGAAGAAAAGGGGTATCACGTCGTTATCCAACGCGCTACACCAGATATGATCTTAGCCTCGATGAATAATGGTGATACAGATCTATATATGGATGTCTGGCTACCTTTGACCCATGGAAGTAAAGTGGCTAAATTCCCCAATATTGAAGAGCTTGGAACGAGTTATAACCATGCGCGAAATGGACTTGTTGTACCGGATTACGTAACAATTGATAGCATTGAAGAATTGAAAACACATCGTAAAGAGTTCAACGGACAAATTATTGGCATTGAAAAAGGCGCAGGAATCACAAGGGCGGTAGATCAGGTTATTGTAGACTACGGATTGGATTACAAACATATAAATTCCTCTACTGTAGCTATGATCACAGAATTACAAAATGCAATCAAAGCGAGAAGGTGGATCGTTGTTGCCGGTTGGCAGCCCCATTGGATGTTTGCTAAAATGAAATTGAAGTTTCTGGAAGATCCTAAAAAGACGTTGGGCGATGCAGAGCAAATTAAAATTTTTACACGAAAGGCGTTTAAAATAGAACAGCCTGAGTTAGCAAAGTTTTTTTCTAAAATCTATTTTGATGAAACAACCATGGCAGATTTGTTGTCGGAGATGGAAGGCAGCAAAAATAAAGAAGCTGTTGCAAAAAAATGGGTTGAACAACATCGGGATCTTATCGAAGGATGGGTTCGGCAATAGCATTCCAACCAACTTCCCATGCCATTACCGCACTCAAAAGTAATGGCATGGGCTACTTTGTCGACATTTAGGACAATGTCCTTAAAAATTCACGTGCCAGCTGAATTTGCTGTTGCTGAAGTACAGATAGCGGTTTACCGGGAATAATTAGGGTGTCCAAGCCCTTTGGAAACTCCCAGGCAAAATCCAGAACTTTTGCCTTTTCTGCTGCTAGGATAATATCGTGTTTAGTCGCCCTCGGATTAGCAATTTTAATATTATTGTAGATACTCTCGTTCATAATAAGGCCGGAGTCCATGGCCTTCTCTGCAATTTTATCCATATCGTCTGAAGGTATATTTTGATTGCTATTTGTATACATGGTGAATTATTTTTTAAATAATTAAGAATGATTCTAAATAATTTTATACTTTAGCTAAAGGTAACGGCAATTCTACTGTTATAGGGTCTGGATAAAGGAGTAAAATGTCCGTCGAAAGGAGTTTTTCTTGAAAGAAACCTCCCAAGCAAAAAGACCGGTATTATTTGAAACTGATTACAGGAAGTTAATAATGGCACTTAAACTATATGAAATTGATTCCCCCAATTTACTGCTAGAGCGGAATTATCCAAATACTTGCTTTTCTCTTGATACGGGAATCTATGAATCCATAACGCATCTGGATGCTTCTTTTGGGAAAGGCTTTTATAAGGAAATTTTCTTTGATGGCATTCATATTGGTTATGGTCATGCTAATTTATTTAAGCGAATGCGTTTTCGTTTCGAAAGTGATTTTGAAACTGTCGAAATGCACTTTGCCCTGAAGGGCAGCAGTTACGCTAGTGGAGAAATGATGCCGTCCGGTGTAAGTTTTGATGCCCATCAACATAATATTATCTATGGAAATTCGATCTGTGGAAGAATGGAATGGGGAGATCAGGAATTTCAGCTGTGTGAAATAAATTTATCGCCTGAATTTTTTAAGAAGTTTTTACCTGAAGATTCAAAGTTCTTTGATGAGTTTAGGAATGCTATTGATCGAGGTAGATCGGGCTTGTTGATGAATCTAAATAGGCAGATTACCCATGAGATGTATGAAATTATCGATGGCATAACCCGCTGTGAACGAAAAGGTATTTTTAAGAAAATCTACTTGGAAGCAAAGATTATGGAGTTATTGCTTCTCCAGCTCGAACAGCTGCAGGTAGATGATCGAGCTGCTGTATCCTTAAAAAAGACAGACATCGATAAAATTTATGCTGTAAGGGAATTTTTATTGCAAAACATTGATGGGAATAGTACACTGATCAATCTAGCGCATGCTGTTGGTACCAATGAATTTACCTTAAAAAAGGGATTTAAAGAGCTCTTTGGAACAACTGTTTTCGGCTTTTGGCATGATGCAAAAATGGAGCACGCTAAAAAGTTGATCTTAGAAGCGGATCGGACGATCGGAGAGGTTTCCGACTTAGTCGGTTATAAAAATCAGCGTCATTTCTCAGATGCTTTTAAACGTAAATTTGGGATTCCTCCCAGTAAGCTGAAAAGAAACTTTTAGCATTCAGAAAAACCATTTTCACAATTTGCGGACTTTTTATTCCTTTCTACGGAACTTTTAATTGGATGTGGGCCCTAGTGGGCTAAGATCTAATAATTATCTTTGTTTAGAAAGATTCTTAATAATAATCTTTCTGTCAAATATGCATTAAATTAAAAATCATGGGAAAAGATGAAATGAAAGTGATACAGGCCATTCTGACTGTTAGCAGGAAAGAATACGTGACACCACATTATATTCGGGTCTATTTGCAGGGCGATGCCGTGCAGCAAATTGCTGATACGACGGTTGGCGTAAATAATAAAATTTTAATCCCTCCAAATGGTGTAGATACGGTTTATTTTCCTGAATTCGATTACGAACGGGGACTGTGGAAGCCTATGGATGAAGCTATTCGGCCAACAATACGTACATATACACATCGTGGTATAAACCTTGATCGAAATGAGATATGGATTGATTTTGTTGCTCATGGTGACGAAGGTCCGGCCTCTGCCTGGGCAATAACTGCAAAGACTGGAGATACACTTGGCGTATTGATGAAACATGGGAAAACGGAATTATATGGAGTCGCAGCAAATTATCTTCTTGTAGGAGACGCTACGGCCATTCCGGTTTTAGGTGTTATTCTGGAAGATCTTCCAGCTTCGGCAAAGGGGATTTGTATGATCGAGGTGCATGGTAGCGAGGATATACAGCAATTGGATACCAAAGCAGAAATCGATTTTATTTGGCTGCATAATGATATGCCGCAAAAAGGAAGTCTTTTGGCAGATTTAGTGAAGATAAGATCATTGCCTCAACAGGATAAATTTGCCTATGTGGCCGCTGAGTTTTCAACGGTGAAGGAAATTCGCAATTACTTACGTAAGGATCTTGGCTGGGAAAGGAAAGAACTCTATGCTTATTCCTATTGGAAAGCGGGGGTATCTGAGGATAAATCGGCCACTGATCGTCGCAGTGAAAGCGAAGAAATTCAGGCTTAATGTTTAGAATGTGTTATGGAAAAACAGACGCAACTGATTTTAAACGCGAAGCTGAGCAGGGTGATGTGGCAGATGTCGTGGCCTGCAGTGATCGCCATGCTCCTTTATGGTCTGAATAATTTCTTGGATGGTATTTTTGTAGGGCATTTAATCAATAATACAGCTTTGGCTGCAGTTGGTGTGACCTATCCTTTAGCACAGTTTGCTCAAGGATTCGGGACCTTGATAGGTACCGGTATGGGAGCGGCAATTAGTATTTGGATTGGTGGGAACCGGCAGGACAAATTGTTTAGATCGTTTGGGAGTATTAATTTTTTAACTATCCTTTTCTCCATAGCTATTACATTGCCTTGTTATGTATTTGCAGAAAAACTAGTCTACATGATGGGAGGGCGTGGTGATATACTATCGCTTGGGGTCGATTATTTCCGGGCGACTATATTGGGGAGTTTTTTCTGGATTTATGGTTTAGCACTCAACATGATCATTCGAGCTGAGGGACGCATGAAAACTGCGGCCTGGATGATTGCCGTTGGTTTACTCATTGATGTGCTGCTCAAACCACTTTTTATACGCAGCTTCGGCTGGGGTGTTTCTGGTGCGGCCTGGGCGACGAATGTGTCGATGATTATTTATACGATTTTAGGTGTATGGTATTATGCTGGCGGTAAAGCTTCTTTCACAACCAAGTTTTGGTCATTATCCTGGGATTTACCCATTTTAAAGGAAGCGCTTTCTTTGGGTATGCCTGGTTTCGTTATGATGATCATGATTGTCATTCAAAATATTGTTGTTTTCAATGCATTGACCAGTTACGGCAATGAAATGGATATTACATTCTTTACCGCTGTCAATCGTTTTTATATTCTGTTGAACACGCCGCTTTGGGGCCTTATGCGTGCTTTACAGCCTGTTGCAGGCATGAATTATGGGGCGAGGCGTTTTGCAAGATGCATTGAATCATATCGTTTATTTGCTATTACAGGACTGCTAATTTTACTTCCTTTCTGGTTGCTGGTGATGGTTTATCCTGCAGGAGTAATGGCTGTTATGATACCACATACTTTATTTTCGTTGCAACAATTGTTGGATTTTAGAATTTATATGAGCGTGTTGCTCGTGCTCCCCTTTGTTTTTATGGCCATGGTTTGGTTTCCTTCCATTGACCATGCTAGACCAGCAACTTTTATTAGTCTATTGCGGCAGGTCGTATTCTATATTCCTATTTTGATTATTGTACCAAAATATTTTGGTATTCATAGCATTTATGTGGCGAGTGCAGTGATCGACTGGGTTATTTTTATACTGGTCATTTATGCGGTGTGGAACAGTTCCCGAAAACTTCAAATGTCGGCAGGTGTTTATAGCGGATCTTGACTTAAAGCCTGTTAATCTTAGGTTAATCAAAATTGTTAAAGGATTGGATCTTTTATTGATGCATTTCAGTAAAATGGAATTTGCGGCTCTTAGGTCAAATCGTTATTTTTATGGTTTGGATCGTAGCACCCGAAAGGGAGCTACACATCATAACAAATATGGAGGAGCAAAAAATTATTTTGGTAGAAGACGAGCAGGATGTTGCTGATTTGATCGTACAAGGCTTAGGCGAGGATGGCTATAGAGTCATTCATCTGGGGCGTTCGGAAGGTCTGGAACAGCTTTTGGCGAAGCAAGATGTCTCCCTTGTACTACTGGACATTCTTTTGCCGGGAACTAATGGACTAGATATTTGTAAGCAGATCAGGCAATGGGGCTATACAGATTTACCTGTTATGATGCTGACTGCACTTGGAACCCCGGAGAATGTGGTGCTCGGACTCGATAATGGTGCTGATGATTATCTTTCCAAACCCTTTAAGCTCATTGAATTGAAGGCTCGGATACGTTCATTGATCCGCAGACAACAGTCTATCGTACAGGCAACACAACGTGACTTGCAACCATCGAAAGACACGTTTAGTTATGGTTTTCTGAGTATTGATGATTATAAAAAAATAGCCTATTGTGAAGGGCAGGAGCTCAATTTGACTAGTACAGAGTATCGTTTGCTTTTGTTGTTTATCCAAAGTCCCAAAAAAGTGTTTGAAAGAACTGAATTACTGGATAAGATCTGGGGGATAAATTTTGATATTGGATCAAATGTCGTTGATGTATATGTCAATTATTTGAGAAAGAAGATCGAAAAAGTGACCAGTAAAAAAGCGATTCATACGGTAATTGGTATGGGATACGTTTTAAAGATTGAAGACTGAATAGTTTAAAATGCATAATTATAACCGAAAGCTTATTTATCTCATCGCGATCCTTGTCGTCTATGTGAGTTGTTTTGTAGGATTTATTTTTTATTCCATAACGAATTTTGCCTTTACAGATTTTTATAAACGTTTGGATCTGCGGCGAAATATTGCTGCTGAAAAATTTTTAAATAGCAAATCTGCGACCCAAACTGATCAGTGGAGCCTTGATTTTATTGAGAATCTCAATAATCAGCATGAGTTTTTGGTGGAGTTTGATAGCAAAGGGGCCATTTTAAGAAGTCAGGGATTCCGTAATGAGCTGTGGGATAAAATTAACAGAAAAGGCAGTTCAAATTTCAAGTCCGGCAATCAATTCTATTCGACTAAATATTTCTCCCAAAATGGCCGGCACTATATTGTTGGGGCCTCTGCTGAAAATTACTTTTATACACATCATTTGGCCTATCTTCGGAATCTGCTTATTATCAGTCTGATTTTGGGAATTCTCTTTATTTTCGTGGTTTCGGTTTTTATGAAACGTTCGTTCTTAAAGCCAATATTGACGATGATGAAGGAGGTGCAAGAGATTGGTTCGGAAAATCTCTATAAGCGATTGGATGAGGATAAATATAAAGGTGAGCTTCATGGTCTGGCGCTCACATTTAATCGGATGTTAACGCGCTTGGAAACCTCTTTCGAGACACAAAAGAACTTTATCAGCAATGCATCACATGAACTAAATACGCCATTGACATCCATCATAGGACAGGCGGATCTTGCTTTATCCAAAGAACGAACAACAGATGAGTACCAACGAACATTATTTAAGATCATTGAATCGGCAGAACATTTGGAAAAGAAAACAAAAGCACTTTTACTGTTGGCGCGGACAGGTTTTGTAAATAATGCAACCGCATTT
The DNA here is from genome assembly GCA_031286695.1 of Sphingobacterium sp. Taxonomy (GTDB): domain Bacteria; phylum Bacteroidota; class Bacteroidia; order Sphingobacteriales; family Sphingobacteriaceae; genus Sphingobacterium. Next base: position 784,755 of record JAITTY010000006.1, read on the forward strand.
AGCCCCGTTCGTATTGATCAGATTGTGATGGATGCCGAGCTGACTGTTAAGGCCATCAATGACAAATTTAAGATTATTACAGATTTCAGTCTGTTACCAGATGATAGTATGCGACTCAAGGTGAATGGAAATGCAATTTTGTTACAGCTTGCCCTATCCAATATTATCAGCAATGCCTGTAAATATTCATCCGATAGAACCGCTTATATTGCTTTGGGTGCATTGGACAATAAAGTCTTTATTCTAATAAAAGACAAAGGTATCGGAATTCCCTCTCGGGAATTGGATCATATTTATGATCCTTATTTTAGAGCCTCCAACACAAGTGGAATTGATGGCTATGGTATTGGTCTCCCGTTGGCCAGAAATATTATTAAGCTCCATGGGGGGACATTAAAGGTCAATTCTGTTGTAGAAGAAGGTACAACCGTAGAAATTGAATTGCCCACTTATCTTCGATTTTAATGTAATTTTAATTTCAATGGTATTTCTAATCTCCTTTTAATACTGTTGCGAGCTTTCTAATGGAAAGCTAATTTTAGATTCATTCCGTTGCCATGTGTGCGTTTTAACTTTGCTAAAAAAAAGCATGGCTAAAACAACGCGTATATTAATACCTAGTGATTTTACAGTTGATTCACTCCATTTTGTGCGTCAAAGTATTGAAGAGTCAACGGCTGATTCTATTGATATCATCCTTGTGTATGGCAATAAAAGCAGCACTTCCGCGAGTGAATTACTCGGAATTGGGTTGGAAGATCAACTGGAAACACTTCAATCTGAATCTTTTTTAAAAGCCTGTAGCGTAATCTATCAGCGCTATAAAAATCGTAGGCTCAGTATCTTTGCAGATATCTTGGGTACCGATAATAGTCATTATTTGCAGCATTATCTCAGAGGACAGTCTGTAAATGAGGTCATAATACCACGAGATTATACCTATAAAAAGAAAACACGCAATTTTTTTAATGTCGCTAATGCACTCCGTAAAGTTGAGCGCCAAACTCGTTCTACGGTCTCGTTTAAAGAGCAATCAAATATTGGAAACAGAGAAATCGGACTAATAGAATGATCACTCGGAGTTTTTACCATTGTTTTAGCTGAAATTCATCATTTCTAACTTATCTTCTATCTACTTTTATGGGGCATATACCAGGTGGACCATCGCCTTTACAACGGTTGGCAAACCTATTACATACTGAACGAAAAACAATCAATTATATATTTATTTATGCTATTGTCATCGGGATTTTTAGTTTGACTATTCCAATAGGGATAACAGCAATCTTTAATTTTTTAAGCAATGGAGCAATGTATAGCTCTACCTATATCTTAATTGCTTTTGTGTTATTTGGCGTGATTGTAGGTGGTGTATTATTGATCGGACAATTGACCTTAGTCGAATATTTGGAGCAGAAAATCTTTCTAAAATCGGCAATTGAATTTTCGTATCGCTTGCCAAGAATTAAACCTAAAGAGTTACTTGGAAAAAACCTTGTGGAGTTGGTCAACCGATTTTTTGATGTTATCATTATTCAAAAGGGAATTATCAAACTTTTGATCGATATCATTGCCGCGGTTGTGACAATTTTCTTTAGTGTGGTCTTATTATCATTTTATCATCCTGCATTTCTGGCCTTTGGCCTTATTGTCATTTTCTCGGTTATTACGATACTTGTTTTATACTATAAAAGAGGGTTGAAAACAAGTATTGAAGAGTCTGAATACAAATATGAGACGGTAGCCTATTTGGAAGCTGTTGCCGGACAAATTGAACATTACCGTGCTGATGAGATAAAAATGAACGAAGTGACAAAAACAACAGATTATATTGTCAGTAGGTATTTAGGAGCTAGGAACGATCATTTTAAGGTTTTAAAGCGTTTCTTTATTGGTTCTGTCCTGCTTCGGACCTTGTTGTTTGGCGCGATGCTCTTGCTTGGATCCTATTTTGTTGTTGAGCGGCAAATGACTTTTGGTCAATTTGTGGCGGCTGAAGTTGTCATCGTTCAAATTGGTTATGCCATTGAAAAATTGATGACAAATTTGAATACTATTTTTGATATGCTTACTGGAGTTGTCAAATTGGCGGCTGTAACGGATCTTGCGTTGGAGGAGGACGCTGCGGTTTATGTTGATTAATAAGGATCGTTCGAATCAGAAAACGCTCTCTTGGAGAGATCTTTCCCATGATGCGGTTGATAAGTTATTGAAAGAGCGGGGATCCCTCGTCTTGGGGCGAATTCTCGTGTTTTCAGGGATTGTTTTTGTATTAGCACTTTTTCTCCCATGGAGGCAGACAATTCCTGGCGTAGGAACGGTTACCGCTTTACGTCCACAAGACAGACCGCAGACTATCCAAAATCAGATTGGTGGTCGCATTGAATATTGGGCCGTTACTGAGGGGCAGGAAGTGAAGAAAGGTGATACGATTTTAGTGCTTTCGGAGACTTCTCAATCTTATTTTGATCCCATGTTACCATTGCGATTAGAAGAGCAATTGAATGCCAAACAAAGCGGAGAAGATGCTGCTAATCAAAAAATGAAAGCCACTGAAGCGCAGATTCAGGCTTTACGAAATGGTTTGGATTTTCAGCTTGCGTCAGCTAAAAATAAGGTGATCCAATCTCAAAATCTGGTAAAAATAGATAGTGCAGAATTGGTCGCTGTCATGAGCTTTTTTGAGACCAGTGAAAAGCGGCTCAAACGGTACGAAGAGGGCTATCGTGACGGCTTATTTTCGTTAACAGATATCGAAACAAGGCGCTTAAATCTGCAAAATGATCGAGCTAAAGTTGTAAGTGCAGATAACAAGTTGTCGAATTCAAGACAATCATTAACGAATGCCAGTATCGAATTAAACAACATCCGTGCAAAGTATAATGAATCATTGGCGAAGGCGCAGTCTGATTTAAGTTCGGCTTTTTCCTCCAAGGCCTCTGTACAAGGGGATATCGCCAAACTGAGAAATGAGATATCCAATATTGATGTCCGTCGGGGACTATATGTCGTGAGGGCTCCACAAGATGGTTTTATTGTAAAAACCTTTAAGGCAGGAATTGGTGAAAATATGAAGGAGGGTGAGTCCGTTGCAACATTACAGCCTAAAAAACCACTGCTTGCCGTAGAACTTTATGTAAACGCGATGGATGTCCCACTGATTGAGCCGGAAAGTGATGTAAGGCTACAATTTGATGGCTGGCCATCGATCCAATTTTCCGGATGGCCGTCTGTCGCGGTCGGTACCTTTGCCGGAAAAGTTTCAGTCATCGATAAAGTGAGTAGTACGAATGGACGATTTAGGATTTTGATACGCGCGACAGATCCAGTTCCTGAGGGTGACGAGCCCTGGCCGATCCAGCTAAACCAAGGCTCAGGTGCTTATGGAAGAATTATTTTAAATAAAGTCCCATTATGGTATGAGATATGGCGACAGTTAAATGGTTTTCCGCCGAGTTTGGAAAGGGAACCAAAAGAAAGGGAGAAAAAGTAATTGTTATATGAGCAAATTGAATTTCATTTTTATTGTGCTGTGGTTTTTTTTCTCTCCCCATCTTTCGGCTCAGGAAAAGGAGTATGGAGCAAGGAATACTTTTACCGTGGATGATATGGAAGAGCTTTTAATGGCCAATCATCCCATCGTTAAACAAGTGAATCTGCTGAGTGAAACTGCAAAAGCCCAAGTAACACAGGCGTTAGGGAAGTTTGATCCGACGCTAAATTCCAGTTTTAAAAATAAGCATTTTGGCAAGATGGATTATTACAATCAATGGAATAGTGAGTTGAAAATTCCACTTTGGTTAGCTGGCGCAGATCTGAAAATTGTTTATGATCGAAATGTTGGTGATTATACAAACCCGCAATCCCGAACAAATAATGCAGGGCTTTCCGCAATCGGTTTAAGTATTCCATTGGGGCAAGGTTTAATTGTCGATAGCAGAAGAAATACGTTACAGCAGGCAAAGGCAATGATCAGCTACCTGGAAGGCGAAAAGATAAAGCAAATTAATGCCATTTGGTTTCAGGCACTTTCAGATTATTGGAACTGGTATTTTGCTTACCAGCAATACCAACTTTTATTGGAGGGCGTTAAATTAGCGGATCAGCGGTTTAAAGCAATCAGTGAGCAGACTCTGCTGGGAGATAAACCTGTAATCGATTCCATCGAAGCTTCGGTCGTTGTAAAAGAACGACGGATAGAACTTTCAAAGTATGAAGTTGAACTTAAAAATGCGAAAATTGTATTGTCCAATCATTTGTGGAATGATCAACAATTTCCAGTAGAACTTCCCGATCATGCCATACCGCATAAGCTCGAAGGCCAAGTTATTTTGCCGGATAATCGTTTGATCGAGGCACTGCTGGATTCGGTAAAAATTGTTCATCCCGAAATGATCAAGTTGGCGAGTAAAAATCAGCAACTGCTATTTGAAGAACGTTATCGAAAAGAAATGCTTAAACCTAAATTGAATGTGTCGGGCACGCTCATTTCTAGCCGTCGCGGTTTTAATAATTTTGTACCACCGCAGTATGATTTTAATTGGCAGAACTATAAGCTAGGTTTTGAATTTGCATTTCCACTTTTTATTCGCGCCGAACGTGGAAAGCTCACAGAGGTACGGATTAAGCAAGATCAACTACGATTTGAACAAGTTGCGACCGAGAGAAATATTTACAATGAAGTCGTTAAAAAGTATAATGATTTAAATGCTTACAGTAAACAGATTGAACTCCAATCGACCAATATAAGTAATCAGGAACTGCTTCTTAAGGGGGAATTAAATAAATTTGAGCTGGGTGAATCAACCTTGTTTGTTGTCAATAGTAGGGAAACTAAGCTGATCGAAATGCGGATCAAGCAAGAGAAGCTTTTTACTGACTACCGGAAGGCACTGGCAGAATTATACTACAAAGCCGGAACTAAATTTTAATCCCATTTTAATCTACATATTATTTTTAATCTCATTTTAATATCAGTCTTAAAATTCTAATAGAAAGTTAATTTCAGATTCATTCCGTTGCCATGAGCTCCTATTAATTTTGTAATAAAATAATTGGATATGGCAAAGGCAACACGTGTATTGATTCCAAGTGATTTTACGATTGATTCGCTTTTTTTTGTGATTCATAGTATAGAGCAATCGTCAGCTGAGGAGTTAGACATTATTTTAGTCTATGGCAATAAGAGCAGTACTTCAATTAGTGAGTTATTAGGGATTACACTGGAAGATCAGCTCAATAATCTGCAATCAGAAGATTTTTTGAAAGCCTGCCAGATGATCTGTCATCGTTATGAAAATCGTAAGCTAAATATCTATACAGATATCATCGGCTCTGATAATCTCAATTATTTACAACATTATTTGCGCGGAGCTCGGATTGATGAAGTCAAGGTTCCCACAGATTATGAATTTGAAAAAAGAACAAGGCATTTTTTCGACGTTGGACAGGCTTTGCTTCACTTGAGTAAAAGTAAGCAGAAGAATGTCTCGATCGTAGAAAGACCCGGGACAAACAAAACCGGAGGAAATGTTTTGGCGGATTTATTTTTTAACAAAAAATGGCATGTTAATTATTAAGAGAAAAATATTGGCACGGTTCAACTTTGTTTTGTTGTCCTTTTTGCTTTTGGGAGCGAGCTCCATGGTGATGTTTTATGAAAACCCTGAGCGGCTTTTAGAGGGAGAATGGGAAGAGCAAGGTTGGTACTTTGAGAAAGTGGAGAAATCTCCAACATTCAAAAAACAGGCAGTTATCCATGAGGGGATAAAAGATGCTGCCATTGCGCATCTTCCACCATTACAGGATGGATTGTGGCATTTTGAAAAAATGGGTGACAAAAATTTTATTGCCCATCATGAGGACAAACAATACAATTGGTTTTTGAAGGGACGAGGTCATATCCTTGAGCTTCGGAAAAATGATGAGCTTATAGAAAGCTTTGTCATACAAAAATTGAATAAAAACCAATTGATACTGCATCTTAACTTGGATATGCAGACGAAAGGAATCGCACGAATTGTGCTGAAAAAAGGAGGAAAGGAAAAATATGCTGAGAAAATATAGCAATCATAGAACGATTCAAGATAATATCAAATTAGGGGGAATAACTGCATTCTCTGCGGGAATGGTCAATGTCGCATCTGTCATTGTCTTTTTCTCGTTTACATCCAATGTAACAGGTTATTATGCTGTTTTTGCGCAAGAGATTGCGAAAGGAAATTGGTATCAAGGTGCAGTAGTGCTATTTTGGATTTTACTTTTTCTAGTGGGGAGTATGCTTTCGAATCTTATCATCATTCATGGTAAAGGACGTTTTAGCTCCTATCTGACACATTCCATTCCGTTGGCATTGGAAATACTGAGTATATTATTTGTCGGGATATATCTTGATGTATTTTATGAAGATTCTTTGAAAGAAACAGAGATTCTTGTCGGTGCATTGCTGTTTGCAATGGGATTACAAAATGGTTTAACAGCGAGCATATCGAATTCTGTTGTGAAAACGACACACTTGACAGGGCTAACGACAGATTTAGCAATATTGATTTCGATGTTCACTAAGGAGTCGAACCGAAGCAATAAGGCATTGGTCGACAAATTCCATTTACTGCTGAGTATTGTGGGAGCCTATGTCATGGGAGGGCTTGTAAGTGGAATTTCATTTACCTATCTATCGAATAAGACTTTTTACGTAGTTTGTTTTGTTCTTTTAATCATTGGTTTGTACGACCATTACAAATTGTATTTATTGAAAAAGCAATTTGTAAATCGTCATCGTCAGCCAGTGGTGGCTTAGTTAACTGAGCTAAGTCTCGGTTGACTGAGCTTGAGGACAATCCATATAATCGCATTTTTTGAAATGCGATTTTTTTTGTTCAAAAATGCTTATCTTCAACCTCAGTTATCGCGCTCTACCAAAGCGAATGAAAAACTAAGTAATCAATTTAAAAACCATATCATGTTCAAATCCTTTCGCTTTCGGCCCTTTTTGGCATTATCTCTCATTTCTCTGTCAGTATCACCCCTCTGTGTAGAACAGGCTTGTGCACAAGAATTGCACAGCCAAAGATCAGTACATGATCAACATAAAAGTCAGCAGAATCTTTTACGGGCAATCCAATTGATTGATCGATCAATGGATGTCTATTTTACCGGTGAAGATTTCAAAATGCATCGTTTTTATAACCCATTTACGAAGGTTCGATCCGAAGAAACAGCTAGTGTATGGATGTATTCTGCTTCCATAGAAGCTGTAAACGCTGTGTTGAGTGGTTTGAAAAAGCAACAAAAGGCAGGTAATACCGAGCTTTATGGAACGTATTATTCCCGCTATGTGGATTTATTGGCTAAGCTTCATGCAAATGCAGCTTATTATTTAGGGAGCTTCACGCTAACGTCTTTTACTCAGCATAAAGAATGGACGGTGTATGCTGTCGATCGTGTTCGAGAAAAAGGAAAAGCAAATGTAACGGGCGTATTGAACGTCTATGATGATCAGATGTGGTTGGTACGGGAATTATTGGAAGCCTATCATTTAACTGGGCAGGAACGCTATTTGCAAGACGCTGAATACCTTACTGCTTATGTTCTTGATGGCTGGGATTGCACGTTGGATGAGAAAGGGAAGGAGCATGGCGGGATTCCATGGGGACCGGGATACGTAACTAAACATGCCTGTAGTAATGCACCGATGATTAGTCCCCTTGTTGCATTGTATGAAATCTATAAAAATAAAGGGGATCAAATAGTTGCGCATTCCATTGATCAGAAAGATAAATTAACCCGTATTTCTAAAAAAGAGAAGAAGAGCAATTTTTATCTTCGTTATGCTAAAAGGATTTATGATTGGCAAAAATCGTATCTTCTCACTGAAAAAGGTGTTTATGCGGATATGATGGGTGATTGTTTTCCAGATTGTTCCATAGCATATGAAACGGTCAACGGTGTACAATACCGAAAAAATACCGAGCTCAGAAAAGCGGTCGGCACGGCATTTTCTTACAATAGTGGGACCATGCTTTCAGGAGCAGCAGATTTATATCGTGTCACAAAAAAGAAAAACTATTTGGACGACGGGAAAAAACTTGCTGATGCGACTTTTACTTATTTTGGAAAACTGGGGCAGCAGATTCCTGAGCATTATACTTATGCGACAGACGGTTTTAATAACTGGTTTAACGGTGTATTATTAAGAGGTTATACCACTATATTAACGGATTATAGTAAGGCTGGGATGTATGCAAAATCTTTTCAGGAAAACTTGGATTATGGATATACCCACTTTCTACAGGATGGATTTCTCCCGAATGACTTGCTCGGCGGTTGGGCAAATGACAAAAATAAGAATGATCTGGAGGGAATGTTTATGTTCACCTATGCAGCACAATACGCAACACTTGCGCAAGTTGAATAACCAAAATAGGTGCTCGTATATAGGGCACTTATTTTGGTTGTGATAGGATTATTTGCTCGGTTAAGATTTCGATAAAGCAGTTTGGGCGTCTTGAAATTCAGTAGGACTCTGTCCAAACTGCTTTTGAAAATTACGCGAAAAATGAGTCGCGGAGCTATAGCCTAGTAAATTAGAAATTTCGTAGACTTTATACTGTTTTTGAATAAGGAGTTCAGCTGCTTTTCGGAGCCTTGTTAAATTGATCAATTCATTGGGGGAGAGGCTTGATACCACGTTGATTTTGCGGTAGAGTGTAGGTCTGCTCATGCAGAGAATATCGGCCATTCTATCGACATTAAACTGGGGATCATCGAGGTGTTGCATGATAATTTCTTCAATTTTCAGCAAGAACTCCTGTTCACTCTGATTCTGGCCGATCTGCTGTATTTGCGACATCGGGTTTTTAATAAAAAACTCCTTGACCTTAACTCTATTCTTTAATAAACTGGCTATTTGTGCTCTTAAAAAAGCGGGCGAAAAAGGTTTTTCAATGTAAGCGTCGGCACCAAATTCTAAACCCTGAATTTTTGATTCAATACTATTTTTTGCCGTCAAAAGTATAACTGGAATATGTGCATAAGCGATATCTTCCTTAATTTTTTGACAGAGCTCAAAACCATCCATTTCTGGCATCATTACATCACTTACGATCAGATCGAAATATTCAGAGGCTAATAAATCTAGGGCTTCCCTTCCATTAGAACTCGTCGTTATCTGATAATCCTCATTGAGATCATCCGCAATAAATTCAAGCAGTTCGGTATGATCATCTACTAATAATAAATTGGATTTGGCATTCATAATTATGGGTTTGTATTGTGATTCAAAGGTAACGTCAAGCTAAATACGTTCAATTGGAGGTCGTTTGTACTATATAACAAGGTACCTTGGTGTTTTAAGGTTAGGGATCTTGTCAATGCCAAGCCCAGACCACTTCCGGGAACATTCTTATTTTGCTTTAAACGATTGAATGGTTCAAAAATTCTTTCCCTTTCTTCTGAAGGAATTAAAGCTCCGTCGTTTTTCACGGTCAATATAAAGATATTTTTCTGTTTATCCATATTCAAATTCACTTCGATATAGGATGATGAATATTTAAGCGCATTATTCAATAAGTTGTAACAAATCTTGTCGAAAGCGTCTATATCGACCTGACCTATAATATCGGGCATAATGTGCGACACAATCTGCTTTCCCTGTACCTGGAGTGTGACTGTAAAATTGTTGATGATTTCCTGAACCGTTTGGCTTATGTTTTCTGACTCAAAGTGTAATTTGAATCCTTCCGTTTCGACCTGTCTAAAATCCAGTAACTGATTGCTAAGCGCAATCAACTTCTCCGTATTGTTCTGCATGGTCAATAATAGCTTGTCTGTTACAGGATTGTGATCTACCTTATCCATAAGCTTTTCTAGAGGGGCTTTGATCAATGTTAATGGCGTACGTATCTCATGGGCGACATCCGTGTAAAAATTGATTTTTGAACGGTAGAGTTCCTGCTCACGGAGATTTTGTACGGTTAAAAGGTGCTGTCGATTGCGCTGTTTGATCTTTTCATTGAAATGATGAATCACAAAGATAATGAGTCCGGCAAGAATGAGTGCATAGCAGATAAAGGCCGGTACACTTGCCCAGATAGGGGGAAGAATGGTGATTTTAAGACTGGCAAAAGTAGGAATCGTATTCCCATTGGGATCTTCCGCTTTTACAGTAAAAACATAGTTGCCGGGAGCAAGTTTGGTAAAATAAGCACGTTGATTGCTTGTAATATCTATCCAGTTATCGTCAAGACCATCCATTTTATAACTATAGTGAATAGAGTGGGGGGCTTGGTAGTGTAATGCCGCAAAATCAAGACTGAAGGATGATTCGTCGTGTTTTAGTTTGATATTTTTTGTGAATAAGATTGATTTTGATAGAATACTTGCATCGGTATATTGATTGATCGCTCTATTGTTGATGTAAAAATTAGTGATATAAATCGGTATTTGATTCTTATAGTTAATTTGGTTTAGTTTTTCGGGGTTGAAACGTATAAGGCCATTGATAGTACCGAAATAGAAGTTCCCATTGTCGTCATCAAAAGATGAATTGTAATTGAACTGAATCGTCGGTAGGCCTGACTCCAAGTTGAAGATCCGTTTTCTACCGCTGGGAAGATGGTAGCGTACCAGACCTTTTGAAGTACTCACCCAAAGGTTGTTTTGCTTGTCTTCTAGAAAGGCGAGTGTCACATTACTTGGCATTCCTTCCGCCAAGCCAATGTTTTCAAAGCTATCTTGATTTGGTTTTTTCTTTGCCATTCCACCTTCTGTAGCGATCCAAATTTGGTTTTGCGAGTCCTCAAATAAGCTATTGACCCTATTATTGGGCAAGGCATTGGGATCGTTCTGGCGATGGGTAAAATGCTTGAAATACTTCGTTGCCGGATTATAACAAAAAAGCCCATCTCGCCATGTACCTACCCAGATATTTCCCTCTTTATCTTCCAAAATAGTCGTATAAAACATGTATTCAGGGACATTATCAATCAGATGGAATGATTTTTTTTCGAGATCAAAGCGGTATAATCCGCGCGTTGAAGCGGCGAGAATTTCTCCTTTTCGAGTTTTATAGAGATAAAAGAGAAAATTACTTTGGAGATCGGATGATGTCGCATTGCTGTTGCGGTCGATGTGATAGATAACTTTCTGAAGCTTTGGCGAAAAAATGTCGAGACCATTGACAAAGGTGCCTATCAGCAGTTTGTCACCAATAGGGAGAATACCATGGATGTTGTTGTTGGCCAGGTTCCCTTGTCTGTCCGAGAAGTTTTGAATTTTACCCGATATGGGGTCGAGTTTCGATAGTCCTCCGTTTTCGGTGCCTATCCAGATATTGTGGTCGATATCCTTTTTGATAATGCGTACGACAGATCCTTTTAGGCTTCCTGGACGATCTTGTGGTAGGAATTTTTCGATTATACTGTTGTTTTTGTGATAATAGTTAATCCCACCAAAGTAGGTTCCTAGCCAGATACCTTCGTCTTTATCCTGTAAGATGTTATAAATGGCATTGTCGGATATACCCCAGGGATTTTCCTGTTCTTTTTGAATATTGATATAATTTCGGCTATCGATTTGATAGATAAACAGACCCGATTCTGTTGCAAACCAATACTCATGATCATTTGGCTGTATAATGTCTCTCACATAGAGAAATGTGTGCAGCTGATCCGGACCAAGGATGGATTTGAGGGACTTGTCTTTAAAATTGTAGCTGTAAACGCCAGTTTTTGAGGTGCCAATCAACAAGTCTCCCTGGCGGTTTTCTGTTATTTTCTCAATACTAAACCAATCTTTAGTACCATATTTCGCCTGAAAATCAAGTATGAGGACGGGTTTTCCAGAAGAGCTTATTTGGAATATCTTACCTTCAGGGGTTCCAAAAAAAACCGTTCCATTTTTTGTGCAGCTAATGGAAGTGATGTAGAGGTCTGATTTGGTAAATTGCTGAATTTCATGACTGATCAAATCATGGCAATAGAGCATTCCGTTGGATATAAACCAAATCCTTTTATGTTGATCGGTAATGATAACAGGGACGTCTGCATTTTCAAATTGTTTGCTCAAGAGTCTAAATTGTTCATCGACGGGATCGTAACAATAGATTCCCTGATCTGTTCCAATCCAAATTCTCTTTCGAAAGTCTTCTTTCAAAGAGATGATATTATTGCCACCTAAACTGTTTTTTCCAGATTTGGAGGCATCAAAATGTTTAAAATTATTACCGTCAAAGCGATTTAGACCATCTTTTGTGCCAAACCAAAGAAAGCCCTGACTATCCTGCATACTACAGATGACCGCATTATTTGATAACCCTTCATTGATTTGATAATGTTTAAAATAATAAGGCTGTGCATGGAGCAATCTCGGAAGCAACAGAAAGAATAGAAAACGTAAAGACTTCAGGTTGATCATGATCATTTGGTTATTGATACAAAATAGTGCTAAAATGAAACAATTTAATCTTATAATTTCTAAAAAAATTAAGACTTTAGCCTATATATTGTAATCGCTAAAATTATAAAAAATCTAGAAAAGGACGCATGTTCTATCTAAACAAAGATTATAAACCATTTAAAATATTACGAATGAGAGGAAAATTGACCTTGCTTGGTCTTTCTGCAATGTTGACATTTTGTGTGTCTTGTCAGCAATCGACGGGTTCTAAAACTTCAAAAGCAGATTCTTTATCGGCCTTCATGGATACTGCACAGTTCAGCGGAACTATTGATCAAAAACAGGCTTATCTATATGAACTGAGCAATAAAAATGGCGTACAAGCTTATTTTACCAATTTTGGTGCACGTTTAGTGGGATTATGGGTACCTGACAATAAGGGTGAATTATGCGATGTTGTTTTGGGTTTTTCTAAAGCGGCTGATTATAATAATCCCAAGGAACCATTTTTTGGTACTATTGTAGGGCCTTTTGGTAATCGGATTGCTAAGGGAAAATTTAAGTTGGATGATAAAACTTATACATTGGCGGTAAATAACGGTCCTAATACGCTGCATGGAGGTTTTAAAGGTGTGCATTTTGCCAATTGGACATTAAAATCATCAGATAAATCGTCTCTTACTTTTGCTTACACCTTACCTGATGGGCACGAGGGTTTTCCAGGAAATATCCAGATGGAAGTGACTTATACGCTTAACGATAATAATGAATTGATGATTGCCTATCGTGCTACTTCCGATAAAAAGACAGTGATCAATTTGACCAATCATGCTTACTTTAATTTAAATGGTGAGGGAAGCGGTACAATTCTGGATCATCAGCTTCAATTGTTTGCGAATGAATACACACCAGTGGATAGTACACTAATACCAACAGGGCAATTGGCACCAGTAAAGGGAACAGCTTTTGATTTTACAACCTTGAAACCAATAGGAAAAGATATTAATGCCAATGATCAGCAACTGAGCTTTGGAAAGGGGTATGATCATAACTTTGTCTTAAGCAAGGAGAAAGATGGCGAGTGGTACAAAGCAGCCCATGTGATTGGAGATAAATCGGGTATTGTTATGGATATTCTGACTGCAGAACCTGGAATACAATTTTATAGCGGTAATTTTATGAATGAACAAGTGCAATTGAAGAACGGGAAAAAAGACTCCTTTCGCACAGCTTTTTGCCTTGAGCCGCAACATTTTCCGGATGCTCCGAATCAGCCCGCTTTCCCAACAACAGTCCTGAACCCAGGACAAGTTTATCAAACGAAATCCCTGTATCGTTTTTCGGTAAAATAATACATATTTAATAATGATTGGTTTGAAAGTACACCACTGAGAAGAGGTGTACTTTCTCTGTTTTAAAGATCTTTAAAACGTTTTAGGATTGTTTTATTTATTTGATACAAATAGGCAGTTTTTTGAGAAAAAACGAAAGTCTGCAAGATTGATTATACCTTAATTTTGGACAAATCAATTATACAAACTAATCAATCTAGGTATGTTTAAGGGTCTTAAATGTCTGCCAATATCTGCTACATTGCTCTGCTGTGCGAGCAGTTTTATTCCTTTAGCAAAGGGAGCTAATTTAATCCCAGTTTCTTCTGATGGGATCGAGTTGCAAAAAGCAATTAAAGGGGTTGTTAAGGATAAAGAGGGCAATCCGATCGTGGGAGCGACAGTCGCATTGAAATCCAAACCCAGTATCGCAGTTTCAACAGATGCGAAAGGTAATTTTAACCTGACAGGTGTCAATGTCGGTGAACTTTTGACCGTAAGATCTGTAGGCTACCTTCCCAAAGAAGTGACAGCAATCGCTGATTTGGCAATTACTTTAGAAGATGATAATGCACGTATCGATGAAGTTGTTGTGGTAGGGTACGGTACACAAAAGAAAGAATCTGTTACGGGTGCAATTACGGCAATTTCTTCACAGGATATTTCACGATCGGTGGCAACAACAACTTCTGGAGCCCTGGTCGGAAAGATAGCAGGGGTCAATAGCCGTATGTCAGATGGACGGCCAGGAGCAGCCACAGGGATCAGTATTCGGAATATGGGAACACCCTTATATGTAATCGACGGTGTTCAAAAAGATGAAGGCCAATTCAACAATTTGGACTTCAATGATATTGAATCGGTTTCGGTATTGAAGGATGCATCGGCCGCTATTTATGGTGTACGTGCGGCCAATGGTGTTGTTGTTGTGACGACAAAGAAGGGAAAGCGGGGCGATAATAATACTTTTAATATCAATTCCTATTACGGCTGGCAGAGCATGTTCCGCTTTCCCAAGCCAGCAGATGCCAGTACTTATATCAAAAGCTATATTCAGTCTGATGCTATTCTCGGAACCGAACATCCACAATATACGTTGGCGGATCTTGAAAAATGGCAACAAGGTACCGAGAAAGGATATCGTCCTTTTGATTGGTATGATTATATTCTCAAAACCAGCCCACAGACCTATGTTTCGGGTAATGTCAGTGGTGGATCGGAGAAAATTAATTATTACCTGAGTGTAGGACATTTGGATCAGCAATCCATCATCCGTAATTACGGCGGCTTTAATCGTACCAATGTGCAGATGAATATTGACGCGAATGTATCGAAACGATTAAAGATAGGGGCCAATTTGAACGGACGGATCGAACAGCGCAAACAACCTGGAGTACCCGGCGCTGACGATACTTGGCAGGCCTTATTTGCGATATATCGTAACCTGCCTACTGCGCGACCTTTTGCCAACGATAATCCTTTATATCCAACGCAGACATCGCCCAATGCGGAAACCAACTTTGCGATGTTGAATTATGATCTTTCTGGTACATATCAGGAAAAATGGCGGGTGATGCAGTTAAATTTTAATGCGGAATATAAGATCACAAATGATTTGATTGCTAAGGGGACAATAGGCTATTATCTGGCCAATAAATGGATGGATAATCAAGAGTTTACCTATAAACTATATGGCTACGATGAGAAGACAGACACGTACCCGGTCACTTTTAGCATGGACAACCCTTGGAGAGAAAGATCTATTTCGCAGGTGGAAGAAATCTCCACCCAATTTACCTTAAATTATAATAAGCGATTCGGCAAACATGGAATCAATGCTGTGCTTGCTGCTGAGTCCATAAAACGGGATAATCCAGACGTTTACGTGCACGATCGCCCAGCATCCAATGCCTTGAGTTTGATCTATTTTCAGACAATGGACACCTATAATGATACGGGCGTGAATACCCAAGCGAGAGCCGGTTTTGCAGGTCGGGTCAATTATGATTATGATCAGAAATATCTCTTGGAGCTTTCTTCGCGCTATGACGGTTCTTGGAAATTCGCTCCGGGAAGCCGATGGGGATTTTTTCCTTCGGTATCTGCAGGCTGGCGTGTTTCATCCGAAAAATTTTGGTCTGAAGGTATGAAAAAGGTATTGGACGATGTGAAATTAAGAGGATCTTACGGTGTATTGGGCGATGATAATTTGGATGCCTGGGAATATTTTGCTTTTGGTTACTTAAGTGGATATAATTATTTCCGGAAACCTGTCCGTGACGGCTATCAGAATATAGTCGGTTCAACAATTGATGGGAATTACGTGATTGGTTCTCAGGCGAGAGGTCTTCCTGTTAAAACACTTTCTTGGATTCAGGCCCATATGCTAAATGTTGGTTTGGACTTTAGTACACTAAAAGGTAAATTAACAGGTTCGGTAGATTTCTTCCGTCGAAAAAGAACAGGACTGCCCGCGAAGCGAGAAGATGTATTGATACCGAATGAAGTAGGCTTTAGTTTACCTTATGAAAATCTGAATTCAGATATTCACCAAGGTGTCGATGGATCTTTAATGTGGCGGAGTAGCGTCAATGGATTTAACTATTTCGTAGGCGGTAATTTCACTTTCGCACGGCAAACTGATGGTGAGCAATATAAACCACGTTTTGGAAACTCTTTGGATCAATATCGGAAATCGATCTATGACCGTTATGCCTTTCTCAATTGGGGATTACATTCCATTGGACAATTCCAGTCCTGGGAAGAAATTGCAAATTATGATGTAGACAATGACCGTAAAGGTAACTCATCATTACGGCCGGGTGATATCAAGTACGAAGATATTAATGGCGATAAAGTGATCAATGAGTTGGATGAGCGGCCAATCGGATATCGACAAGGCGGCCTTCCTTATTTCAATTACGGAATTAATCTTGGTGGCCAATTTAAGGGATTTGATTTGGCAATGGATTTCACCGGAGCAGCTTTTGCTTCCTTTAATCCGAGTTATGAGGCCGTATTCCCTTTTCATGATGGTGGCAACAATCCGCAGTACTATATGGAAAACCAGTGGAAGTTGAGTGATATTACGGATCCAAATAGTGCCTTGATCCCTGGAAAATATCCTACGTTAATTAAAGGAAATAGGGATCATAGCAATTATTGGCATAGTGACTTTTGGCTTACCAATGTCAACTATCTGAAATTAAGAAATCTGCAGATCGGATATACTTTGCCGGATAAATGGATGAAACCTCGAGGAATTCAGAAATTGAGGATATATACCATGATGCAGAATCTGTTTAGCATAGATAATTTGGGTGATATGAAGATCGATCCGGAAATCACAAGTGATTCGGGCGTTCAGTACCCAACAAACAGAGTTATAAATGTTGGTGTTACCTTAACTTTTTAATGAAGATGATAAATAAGAAAGTTATTTTATTGGGTGTATGTTTGGTATGTACATTTTCAAGCTGCAATAAATTTTTGGAACGGGAATCACAGGCTATTTTTACCGACGATCAGATCTTTTCGGATCAGAATATGATAAAATCTGTGCTAGCGAATTATTATGGACGGATTAGCTGGGGACAGCAATTTGGCGACAATGGATCTTTTGCGATGTTAGACGAGGCCGGATTTTCAAGTGGTGGTCCCAATACAATGCAGGAATTTCCGAATGACTTTTGGCGTATGTATGACTATGAACTGATTCGCAATCTGAATCAATTTATCGTAGGTGTTCGTCAATCATCATTGGACGAAAATAATAAAAAGAGTATCGAAGGCGAGGCGAGATTTATTCGTGCTTGGACCTACTTCAATATGATTAAGCGTTTGGGAGGTGTGCCTTTGGTGGGGGATAAGATCTATGACTATACGGGTGGTATGGATCCGGCAGAGTTGCAGACACCTCGATCAACAGAAGCCGAGAGTTATAATTATGTGATTAGCGAATGTACCGAGGCGGCTAAAATGCTCGGTATAGAGAAAACCATAAATTCAGCTAGAGCGAATAAATGGACAGCTTTGGCACTCAAGGCGCGAGCAAGTCTGTACGCTGCTTCTATAGCGAAGTATAACTATAAAACACCGGATGTTAAAACGGCAGGGAATGAGGTGGGGATTCCGGCAGCCGAAGCCAATAAATATTACCAGATAGCTTATGAATCCGCATTGGATATTATCAGCAATAGCCCTTATGCGCTCTATAATGGAAATGCCGACAAAGGAAAGAACTTCTACCTTGCCGTAAGTTCAAAATCAAGTAGCAATGAAGTTATTTGGGCGAAGGATTATGCGTATCCGGGTGAAACACACTTTTTTACCAACAATAACATTGCCTCATCCGTACGTGGAGATATTGATGCCAATTTTGTGACGCCTGTTTTAAATTTGGTGGAAGCATTTGAATATACAAATGATCGGAATGGTACGTTGAAAACGAAGACTGCCACGGGAGATTACATTTATTACAATAACCCAGAAGAGTTATTCGCCAATAAAGACGCACGCCTATATGGTACTGTAATTTATTCTGGGGCAGATTTTGCCGGTACCAAAATCACTTATCAAGCCGGTGTTCGATACAAAGAGGGGGGTGTTTGGAAGACGATGACCGCAATACCCGGTGCTTCTGATTCCAAATTTGGAGGAATTATTACAAGCAAAGATGGCCCAACGACTTCCAACGATATGTATGTCAACAAGACGGGATTTAATATCAGGAAATTTATTGACGAAAATAAAGATGCTTCTACCCGCGGGCGGGGCTCGGACATTTGGTTTGTTCGTTTTCGTTATGCCGAATTTCTGCTGATTGCCGCAGAGGCAGGACTTGAACTTGGTAAACCGCAAGCTGAGTTAACGGGATATGTCAATAAGATCAGGGAGCGCGCGGGGATACAGCCATTGACGACTATTTCTTTGAATGATATCATTCAAGAGCGCCGGGTTGAATTTGCCTTCGAAGATCATCGTTATTGGGATCTGAAGCGTTTGCGGATTGCCCATGAAATCTGGAATGGAAGCGCTGATAATTACAATGCGGTACACTATGCCCTATTTCCTTATAAAATATATGCTCCGGGGGATCCGAACGATGGTAAATGGGTCTTTGAGAAACAGAAATCTAGTCATACACTCTATCCAAGAAATTTTAAGTATCAGAACTATTATAATTTCATCGATCAAGGCTGGATTAATAATAATCCTAAGTTAGTTCGAAATCCTTATCAATAGCATTAGTCTTATGAAAACTTTTTTTTGTAAATTAATAGTCAGTTTGTGTTTGATCTTAGGTGTATTTGCTTGTGGCAAAGATAACTATGATGCACCTAAAAGTACACTGAACGGCCGGGTAACCTACAATTCAGAACCTCTGGGAGTAAGGGGATCAAATCAGTCCGTTTCACTTCAGCTATGGCAAGATGGTTTTCCACTTCGATCTGCTATTAATGTGTATGTGACGCAGGATGGTTCATTTGCTGCAAAGCTCTTTGATGGGCAGTACAAATTGGTGGCAACCAGCGGAAATGGCCCCTGGTTGAATAGTACCGATACAGTGCTGGTGAATGTACAGGGCAATACAAGCATCGACTACCCAGTTAAACCTTATTATACCATGAGTAATATTACTTATAATGTTCAAGGAAATATGCTAAAAGCTTCTTTTGAGGTCAAGACAATAGATGCTTCAAGAACGATTGATTTTGCAACCTTATTGGTCAATGATACAAAATTCGTGGATTTGGGTCAATATACCTATAAAATGGAAAAAACTGGAATTAGTACGGGGCATGTCGACCTGGAGTTGGATATCAAAGATATTTTGACCAAGAGTGCTGCAGTATATGCGCGTGTGGGCTTGAAGATAAGCGGTATCACCGAGGCGCTATACGATAGTTCACCTAAGAAATTGAAATAGCAATGATCAAAAGAACTAGCTTTTTAAGCCTATTCATGGGCATCGGTCTCGCTACCTCTGCGCAAACAGGAATAGCAACAGCTGTAGACCAATTACCATTAACCGGTAAGAATACACAATATGTTAATAATAGGGCTCCTTTAAGACAGAATGCCTTGATAAAATTACCCGTGGGCAGTATCGTCCCCGAAGGTTGGCTTGGGAAGTATCTGGAGCTGCAGAAAGATGGTCTTACAGGCCATCTGGGCGAAATTAGTGCCTGGTTGTCCAAAAAGAATAATGCTTGGTTAAGTACGAATGGGAAAGGAGATTATGGCTGGGAAGAAGTTCCTTATTGGTTAAAAGGCTACGCTAATTTGGGCTACATCTTGAAAGATCCTAAAATCATAGCGGAGTCAAAGATCTGGTTAGAAGCAGCGCTAAAAAGCCAGCGTCCTGATGGATACTTTGGACCATTGATCCTACGTAATAACAAACCGGATCTTTGGGGAAATATGTTGATGCTATGGTGTTTGCAATCTTACTATGAATATAGCGGTGACCAACGTGTTTTAACGTTGATGACCAATTATTTTAAATGGCAAGCCAATTTGCCAGATAGTTTTTTTCTCAAGGACTACTGGGAGAATAGCCGTGGTGGCGACAATTTGCTATCCGTATATTGGCTCTATAATAGAACACAAGGTAATGAATGGTTGATGGATTTAGCGGATAAAATCCATCGGAATACAGCCAATTGGCGGCAGAAAGATGATTTGCCCAATTGGCATAATGTCAACGTAGCGCAGTGCTTTAGAGAGCCAGCAACCTATTATCTGAAAAGCCAGTCGACTGCAGATCTTAACGCAACCTACGATAATTTTCATTTTGTCAGACAAGTATTTGGTCAGGTTCCGGGCGGCATGTTCGGTGCCGATGAAAATGCACGTCCGGGATATACCGATCCCCGTCAGGGAGTGGAAACCTGTGGAATGGTGGAGCAGATGGCTTCCAATGAAATCCTTCTCGGGATAACAGGCGATCCTTTTTGGGCGGATCATGCGGAAGAAGTTGCTTTTAATACCTATCCAGCCGCTGTGACAGCCGATTTTAAAGCATTACGTTATATCACGAGCCCTAATATGACTATTAGCGATAGCCATAATCATGCTCCCGGGATTGATAACAATGGGCCATTTTTAATGATGAACCCCTTTAGTTCACGTTGTTGTCAACATAATCACAGTCAGGGCTGGCCATATTATGCGGAGCATCTGTATATGGCAACGAATGATAATGGTGTTGCGGCAGTACTTTATGCCGCATCAAAAGCTGAAGTCAAAGTCGGAAACAATCAAGCCATTCAGATCAGACAAGAATCCAATTATCCGTTTGAAGAATCGCTGCGATTTGAAATAGGAACACAGGGTAAAACGGTTGATTTTCCCTTCTATCTCCGTATACCTGCCTGGGGGAAGCAAGCCAAAGTAACGGTTAATGGTAAAAGTCAGGCTATAGAAGCTGGAGCAAAATATATTCGGATTGAACGGAAATGGAAAGACGGCGACAAGGTCGAACTTTCCTTACCGATGACCATAGATCTGAAAACATGGACAGCCAACAAGAATTCAGTTAGTATCCAGCGTGGACCATTAACCTATGCGCTCAAAATCAAAGAGAATTATGTGAAAAAGGACAGTAAGGCTTCGGCAATTGGGGATTCCAAATGGCAGGAGACTGCAGATCCATCAAAATGGCCATCCTATGAAATCCTTCCTGCAAGTGAGTGGAACTATGGACTTGTACAAAATCAGCTACAAGCTGTTGATCAATTAAAAGTTGTCAAACGACCATGGCCTAAAGATGCATTTCCTTTCGACGCAGAAGCAGTGCCCATTTCGATTCTTGTGAAAGCGAAACGTATTGATGGATGGAAAATTGATGAAAACGGGTTAACTGGTGTATTGCCACTGAGTCCCGTCGAAAGTACGGGCGAGGTACAGGAAGTTGAACTGATTCCGATGGGAGCAGCACGTTTACGCATTGCTGCTTTTCCAACTGTGAAATAATGTAAATACGATATAAATAAATGACTTAACGATTTTTTATGATGAAGAAAACCCTATTTTTTGCCAGTTTGATGATGGCAGCACAATTGAACTTTGCTCAGGATTGGAAACCCGCAGGGTCACATATATTAACTCCTTGGGGCGAGAAAGTAACGGCACAAAAGCCACATCCTGAATATCCTAGACCACAATTAACCAGAACCAATAACTGGCAGAATTTAAATGGACTATGGAAATATGCTGTCACTCCAGTAGGCACTAAAGAGATTCCTCGTCAATGGGCCGGAAATATCCTTGTTCCTTTTGCTATTGAATCGGCATTGTCTGGTGTTGGTAAAGAGGTCGGAAAAGATAAAGCCTTATGGTATAATAATACCATAACATTGGACAAGTCTGTCAATAAAAATAAAGTCCTGTTGCATTTTGGCGCGGTAGATTGGCAATGTGATGTTTATATAAATAACCAATTGGTCGGAAGACATGAAGGGGGCTTTGATCCTTTTTCGATGGATGTGACAAGCTTTCTAAAGAAAGGAGCAAAACAGGAAATAGCCATTCGGGTATGGGATCCGACTGATGATGGACCTCAACCACGCGGTAAACAGGTAAATAAGCCGAATGGTATATGGTACACACCAGTTACGGGAATTTGGCAGACCGTTTGGTTAGAAAGTGTTCCACAAACTTATATAGTGAGCACCAAACAGACTCCGCGATTGGATGATGCTGTCTTGGCTTTTCAAGCTTCCGTAGAAGGAAGTCAAGCCGGTGACGAGATAAAGGTGCGTGCATTGGATGGCGGAAAGCTTATTAAAGAGCAAATAGGACAACCCAATACATCTTTTGATCTTTCGGTACCCAATTTGGAGCCCTGGTCGCCGAGTAACCCTAAGCTCTATGATTTGGAAATTCAGCTAATTCGAAAAGGAAAAATCGTAGACCAGGCGAAAAGCTATTTTGCTATGCGGAAAATAGCTATGCAGAAAGACGAAAATGGTGTTCAACGTTTAATGTTAAACAATAAGTTTACCTTCCAATATGGTCCATTGGATCAAGGCTGGTGGCCAGATGGTCTACATACAGCACCCACGGATGAAGCGCTGAAGTTTGATGTCGTCAAAACAAAGGAAATGGGATTCAATATGATCCGTAAACATATCAAAGTAGAACCGGCGCGCTGGTACCGTTACTGCGATAGTATAGGTATGCTTGTCTGGCAAGATATGCCTAGCGGCGATCTTGGCGGAAACCATTGGGATATGCAACCGGGAAAAATATCAGGTGGCAATCGGGATAAAGTACGTTCGCAGGAATCTGAGGGTTACTACAGAAAAGAGTGGAAAACCATTATGGAGGTATTGCACAACTACCCAAGTATTGTCATCTGGGTACCTTTTAATGAGGCTTGGGGGCAATTTAAAACAAAAGAAATAACGGAATGGACAATGGCTAATGATCCTTCAAGACTCGTAAATAGTGCCAGTGGTGGTAACTTTATGGAAACTGGACATATCTTGGATATCCATAATTATCCGGACGCAGCCATGCCTGATCCAAATTTGTTTGGCGCTAAGCAAGTGCTTGCATTGGGTGAATTTGGTGGTCTGGGATTACCGATCGATGGGCATTCCTGGCAGCAAAAAGACAACTGGGGATACCAAAGTTTTAAAAATAAAACGGAATTATTGGAGCGCTATAAACGCCTGATCCATGACTTGACACGTCTAATTCCTATGGGATTGTCTGCCGCTGTTTATACACAGACAACAGATGTGGAAGTAGAAACAAATGGTTTGATGACCTATGATCGTAAAGTTGTCAAAATGCCTGAAGCGGAATTGAAAGCTGCACATCAGGCGCTTTATAATGCACCTACCAAATAATTGATAACTATATGGCCGCAACTCGGGTTGCGGCCTAAATTTATCGCTGAAAGTATACCTGTCAACCTAAACCTATTTTATACGAAATCAATGAAATTAAAATTACTAATTGCAACGGCTATTGTGTGTCAATCGGTATCGTCGTTTGCACAAAAACAAGTCCTTAAGAATGAGCTTCGCGCGCCTGCCTATCCTTTAGTAACAATTGACCCCAATACAAGTGCCTGGTCCTATAGTAACGAATTAAATGCGGATGTTGTACGACATTGGACCGGAAAATCCTTCCCCTTATTGGGTGTCCTTAAAGTGGATGGGAAATCCTATCGCTTCTTAGGTAAAGAAGAAGCGGAACTCTTGCCTTTGGCACGGATGGGCGAACATGCGGCATGGACGGGAAGTTACGTTGTCAGCGAACCCGCTTCTGACTGGATGAAACCTTCATTTGATGCGCGGCAATGGAAGACTGGGGCAGCACCATTCGGTACCAAGGACAAAGAACCCAATGTGGAGACTGATTGGCAGGAACCTAAAATTTGGATTAGAAGGGAAGTTGAACTGAGTGAGGATCTTACGGGCAAATCCGTATATATAGAATTTACACATGACGATGACGCTATTTTGTATGTCAACGGTATTGAGGTTGCTAATACAGGCAATTCGACAGGTAAAAATAGTCGGGTCAAGCTGCCTGAACATGTCGTAAAAACATTGAAAAAAGGAAAAAATATACTGGCGGGTTATTGCTATAATAGGGTAGCGAACGGATATTTTGATTTTGGACTCTTTACAGAAAAAGAAGGTAGCATTCAATTTGACAATGAGGCGAAGCAGATCGCTTCCAATGTGCAGGCAACACAGACACATTACACGTTTAATTGCGGGCCCGTCGATTTAAATATTACATTTACTGCGCCGATGTTTCTGGATAAATTGGACTTAATGGCTAGACCCGTAAATTATCTTTCCTATATGGTCCATGCGAAGGATGGCAAGAAACACCAGGTACAACTTTATTTGGAGGCAGCACCAAATTGGGCACTGAATTCTCCACTTCAAGATGCGGCAAGCAGTTCCTTTATCTCTGGAAATCTCCAGTTTGTAAAGACAGGAAGCAAAAGCCAGCAGATTCTAGGAAGGAAAGGTGACGACCTACGGATAGATTGGGGGTATTTTTATATGGCTGGGACAAAATCAAAGACTAAGTCCGCGGTCGGAAATAGTCATCAATTACGGTCTAATTTTCTGAAGAGTGAAAATAGCTCTTCAGAAAATGGAGGTCAACAATTGGCACTGATGCAAACTTTTGATGTTTCATCGAGCTATCAGGATAAGATCTTGTTGGGGTATGATGATCTGTACTCCATCCAATATTTTGGGCAAAATTTACGGCCTTATTGGAATACTAGTGGAAATAGTACGATTGAGAAGCAATTTGAACTGGCTGACAAAGAGTATACTGCTCTCAAAAAGGCTGCTGATAAATTTGATGCTGAATTATGGGGTACAGCGCTGCGCAACGGAGGTGAGGACTATGCTGCACTATGTGCCTTGGCCTATAGACAGGCAATCGCTGCCCATAAACTTGTCAAGGCACCTAATGGTGATCTGCTTTTACTGTCCAAGGAAAATGATAGCAATGGATCAATAGGAACGGTTGATGTAACCTATCCTTCAGCTCCGATTTTCTTATACTATAATCCGGAATTGGCAAAAGCACTAATGAACGCTATTTTTTATTATAGTGAAAGTAATAAGTGGACAAAGCCTTTTGCGGCGCATGACGTTGGAACCTATCCTTTGGCGAATGGCCAAACCTACGGTGGGGATATGCCCGTGGAAGAATCAGGCAATATGCTGATATTAACTTATGCTTTAGCCAAGGTCGAAGGCAATGCAGCTTATGCCAAAAAACATTGGAAAGTGCTATCTACCTGGGTAGATTACCTAGTAGATAAAGGTCTTGACCCCGAAAATCAGTTGTGTACAGATGATTTTGCAGGCCATTTTGCGCATAATGCCAATTTATCAATTAAAGCTATTTTAGGTATCGCATCTTACGGTTATCTGGCCCAAATGTTTGGTGAAGAGGCTACGGCGAAAAAGTATCTGACCGAAGCAAAAGCAATGGCTATGAAATGGAAAGAGATGGCCGAAGATGGGGATCACTATAAGTTAACTTTTGATAAAAGTGGAACCTGGAGTCAAAAGTATAATATGGTCTGGGATAAATTGCTTAAGATGGATATTTTCGACCCTTCTATCCGTGAAACTGAAATTAAATACTATCTCGGCAAACAAAATAAATACGGACTTCCCCTGGACAATCGTCAGCCTTATACCAAAACCGATTGGATTATTTGGACGGCGACCATGGCAGATGATAAGCCTACCTTTGAGGCATTTTTGAAGCCAGTCTACCGTTTTATGAACGAAACAACAGACCGTGTTCCCATGTCGGATTGGACGTATACAGACCGTCCTAAGAGAGCTGGATTTAAAGCAAGATCCGTTGTTGGGGGCTATTTTATCAAAATGTTGGAAGAGAAATTGGGAAAAGCAAAATAGCTTTTCCTATGATATAGAAAATAATATAAATAGAATAATAAGATGTTGAATGCAATGTTGTTAAGATATTGGATTGGCGGAGTTGTCGTACTGAACTTGTTGAGCTCCTGCGGAAGCGCTACAGGTTCAGTGAAGCAGTCGGGTCAAATAACAAATGCTAGGGCTCAGCATAAGACCTACAGCAATCCGGTTTTTGAGCCTATACTTGCTGATCCTACAGTCGTTAGAGATCCTCAGAGCAAAATGTTCTATGCGTACGGGACAGCCGACAATTGGGGCGACGGAAAGGGGCAACGTTTGGTGTCTATTCTACAATCGGCTGATCTTGCTCATTGGACTTGGATTGGCACGGCCTTCAACTCAAAACCGAGCTGGAAAGCCGAGGGAGGAATCTGGGCACCAGATGTGGTGAGGTTAAATGGTAAGTATATCTTATATTATGCCTATTCAACATGGGGGGACCCCAACCCCGGTATCGGTGTAGCCCTAGCAGATAGACCGGAAGGCCCCTTTATCGATCAAGGTAAACTTTTTGATAGCAAGGAGATCAATGTGCCGAATTCAATAGACCCTTATTTTTTTACAGAAAATGGGCAGAATTATCTGTTCTGGGGTAGTTTTAGTGATGCAAATACGCAGGGAACATATGGTGTTGAACTCGATGAAAATGGGACCGCGGTACCTGATTTAAATAAAAAATTTAAAGTTGCCGCAGGAGATTTTGAAGCTGTGGTGATCTATAAACGAAAAGGATATTATTACTTTATCGGATCCAAAGGCTCCTGTTGTGAAGGAGAAAAAAGCAGTTACCATGTTCTTGTGGGCCGCTCTCGCAATCTGAAAGGACCCTATGTGGATCAGGAAGGTCGCAATCTTACACAGCGGGGGAGTGGAACACTGTTGTTAAAAGGAAATGATAAATTTGTGGGGACGGGCCATACTTCGCGCATTATTACAGATGACAAGGGAAAAGATTGGATACTCTATCATGGTATAGATCCAAAACAGCCTCGTGTGGCTACGGGGGGAAATCGCCGGATGCTATTTTTGGATCAGATTGTCTGGGATAAGGACTGGCCCAAAATTGAAGGGGCAACCAGCAGTGTTGAGGGGCAACCAGCACCAACGTTTAATATTAAATAGAATTTTCAATAGCTAGCAGTGGATCTCCGATTTTTGTTGGTCTTGATTTTCGCTGTCGATAAAAAATATGATACATCAAACGAAGAAACATTTTGAACTTCTTGACGCCATGCGTGGGGTGGCTGCAATCGCAGTCGTCCTGTTTCACTTTATGGAAATCGCACAACCGGATTACCGCAATAGTTTTATTCCACATAGTTACTTAGCCGTTGATTTCTTCTTTTGTTTATCGGGTTTTGTGATTGCCTATGCCTACGATCAGAAGTTGGTCACAATTGGTCTAAAAAGATTCTTTCTCTTACGTTTGCTGCGATTGCACCCATTGGTTATAATCGGTACATTGATTGGTTTATTCGCATTTATTTATGATCCATTCAGTAATTTGGCCGGCTCATTTTCAGTCTTGCAAAAGATGGGGATGTTCATCAGTGGGATAACGCTGATACCATATCCCGCTGTACCAGAACGATATTTTAATCTTTTTCATTTAAACCCACCTACATGGTCGCTATTTTGGGAATATATCGCCAATATAGCCTATGCTTTGGTCCTGGTACGGATTCCAAAAAAGTTTCTTTGGGGAATAGTGCTCCTCGGTGCAGCAGCGCTATGTGCCGAATCATTTCGTTCGGGCTATTTAGCTGTCGGTTTTGGAGCAGACAATTTTTGGGCTGGCGGAATTCGTTTATGGTTTTCGTTTTCAATGGGACTACTTATTTTTAGATCCAACTGGACTATTTCGAACAAGCTTCCTTTTTTCAGTGTTCTAGGTCTACTTGCCGCCGTATTTTTTATTCCATTTTCTGAAGCTTATGGTAAATATATTGATCCTATTGTCGTTATCTTCTATTTTCCTTTATTACTCATGTTGGGGATAGGAGGGCAGCCTGTTTTTGGAGAGGTGAAGAAGTTATGCAAGTTCTTGGGTGATATTTCCTATCCACTCTATATCATTCATTATCCATTTATTTGGATTTTTATGAGCTACGTGGAACTCCATCACCCATCGAATAAGCAAATGGCTGCGATAATTGTAATTGGAATGCTGTTGTTGATTTTTTTATCTCTATTAGTCTTTAAATATTTAGATGAGCCTTTTCGGAAATATTACGGTCGGAAACTAAAGTAAATGGCGATGAAGCCAGTTACTGATGAACTGGAATACCTCCATTTTGCAGTCTTCATTAAGAATTTCATGCCGCATGCCTGCATATAATTTAAGGGTTATATCGATTTGCCCCTGTGCACTTAACTGTGCAGCACTTTTTTCAACGCCTATTCCAAAATCTCCAATTGGATCATCCTGTCCGCTGATAAATACAATTGGTAGATCGTTTGGGATATTCTTGGTAGCCTCGATATCCGTCGCTTGCAAGGAAAGGTCTAACACGGTATGAAACCCATTGTTGGTAAACAATCCCCCACAAAGTGGGTCTTCCAAAAATGAAATACGGTTTGCCTGATTTATGCTTAACCAATTGCTGTTATTTTGGTTGGGCTCATTCTTAAATCGAGCATTATTGCGTTTGTCAAAAATACGATTGATCAATTTACTTCTTCTTTTGGGGGCAATATTATTGAGAAGAGTAAGTAAAAGGCGAAAGGCCGTGGATCCTTTTTGACGTTGGCCTGTCCCTACGATAATGGCCCCCTTAAATTGCCTGCCAATTTTTTGTAAAACACAACGCGTAACAAAGGATCCCATGGAGTGCCCTAAAATAAATTGAGGCAGTTGCGGATAGGTTTCACGTAAGAAGTTACTCATTGTAATGGCGTCATCAATGAGTTGTTCTTTAGCCCCATGCTGTTTAAAATACCCCAATTGATCGGCATCTAGAGCTGTCTTTCCATGACCCAATTGATCGTAGGTTAAAACCGCAAAATTCTGTGTCGTTAGATAATTGGCTAATTCCTGATACCGACCGCTATGTTCCTGCATGCCATGGACGAGGAGTAGTGTTCCCAATATCGGATTATTGTCTGGCTCATAAAGACGATAGAAAGTTTTATGTTCACTTTCAGTTGTCGTAGGGATTGTATAAAAATTGGATGCTACTTTGCTCATTATACCGCTTTATTTTAAGTAAACTAAGATAATTTTAGTGCATTTGCAAGTTTAACAATCTTCTTTCCGATTTTGTTCGGATGAGACCGAAAGCCTTTAAGGGCAGTTGATCAATGAAAATTAGCACGATTAATTTTTGTGGTTTGGGAATATTTTTTAGATTTGCATTAATTTAGAATTAATTTAAATAAAGTAGTTATTCTGTTTTAAACATGGGCTTGTCTGTATGCAGAAATTGTTGTAAAAAATCGAATTCGGAAAGCTTCCATGTTCTTAAAATATACGCATTTACACTTATATTCTGATGAAACCTGCACGATGTATTTCGACCCAAGTTATCGTATGACTGAAGCTCAATTTGCTGAATAATTGAGTAGGGAATGAATAGGCCATGTTACTTCATCAACTTCAAAAGACAAATAAAAGGATGAAAAAGACACTTTTAGCAGCTTTATTATTCGCTGCAACTTATGCACAGGCGCAAACAAATTCGTTAATGAACGGCGAGTTTTGGAAAGGTAAACCTACCTTGACAATTGTTAAAGAAGAAATCAGCAAAGGAAATAGCCCTTCTCAGCCTAATGCGGCATCCTTTGATCCAGTCACAATGGCGATATTAAATGGCGCTCCGACGGATGTTGTCAAGTTTATGATCGAACAAGAAGGGAATAGTGTAACGAAGAAGACGCATCACAGCCGTAGTTATTTACACTGGGCAGCGTCAAGTGGAAATGCGGAGCTTGTCGAGTTTTTAATTGCAAAAGGATCGGATGTCAATTACCAAGATAGCCATGGTTATCCAATTGTTGCTTATGCAGCTTCGACAGGAAATACCAATACTGCTGTGTATGATGCCTTGTTTAAAGCGGGTGTGAATCCCAAACAGAAATATGAAGGTGGTGCTACATTAATGATGCTTGCAGCGTCTGCAGACAAGGACCTGGCATTGACGGATTATTTCATAAAAAAAGGGTTATCTATTCAAGATAAGGATGAATCGGGCCGTACAGTTACGGATTATGCGGCTAAACTTGGAAATACCGCGCTGATGGAGAAATTCATCGCCCGTGGTGTAAAGCCAACTAATAATGCGTTGTTTTTTGCGACTCAAGGTTCTAGACAAGCTTCTAACGGTTTGTCGGTTTATACCTATTTGGTTGAAAACTTCAAATTGGATCCTAAGGCGGTCAATAAGGAAGGTGCTACGGTACTTCATGCTTTAGTTCGCAGACCAGATATGGCCGTGATCAATTATTTTTTGGATAAAGGTGTAGATGTCGCAAAAGCGGACAACGAAGGAAATACAGCGCTTATGGTGGCTGCTAGTGGTAAGGATGCTAAATTGGTCGAGCTGCTGCTTACTAAAGCGAAAAATGTGAATGCGGTCAATGAAAAAGGGGAGTCTGCATTGACTAAAGCAATAGCGAATGGAACTCCGGAAGTAGCTGCGGCATTGATTAAAAATGGAGCCGATACCAAGGTATTGGATAAGGAGGGTAATAACTTAGCATTCTATTGGTTTAATTCTTACAAAGAATTGCCACAGGGGGGCAGACCAGGTGGCCAGGGAAATGTGTCACAAGGAGATGAGTTTAAAGAAAAATTAACTATCCTTAAGACGAACGGATTGGATGTTGTTGCTCCACAAAAAAATGGTAGTACATTGTATCATCTGGCGGTAGCCAAAGAGAATGTGAAGCTTATCCAGAAGGCCAGCGAACTTGGCGTAGATATTAATGCACAGGATAAAGAGGGAACAACTGCACTACACAAGGCAGCTCTCCTAGCGAAAGACGATTCCTTACTAAAAACATTGGTTTCGCTTGGTGCAAAAAAGGAATTGAAAACAGAATTCGATGAAACGGCTTATGATTTGGCGAAAGAGAACGATTTCTTGTCTAAATCCAATGTGCAGCTTGACTTTTTGAAATAAAATTAGATACAATTGAAGATGAATAACATAGTTAAAACAACGATAGCCACTCTTTTATTTTCGATGGCGGCCTTAAGCTCTTTCGCACAGGCAGCTAAATATAAGTGCATGATCCAAATGAATGCCTACGAAGGTGAGAAAGCCTACGTGGTGATTTCACTGATTAATCCTAGTGGAGCATACGAAAAAACACTCGCCGTATTGGGATCTGATAAACAATGGTATAATACAATCAAGGAATGGTACAAGTTCCAAAATAAAACCAAAGAAAAGCTAAATGCGGTGACGGGTGCGTCAGTTGGTGGCGGTGACCGTGCCATGCGGACATTGGATATTGATGAAACGAAGTTTAACAAAGGGTATAAACTCCGTTTTGAATCTGCCGTAGAGGAACAAAAATACCATACTGCTGATGTTGAAATTGCTTTGACAAAGGAAGCTATCACTGAAAAAGCTAATGGCAAGGGATATATCAAACTTGTTAAGTTAAATAAAGTACAATAAGAAAAGGGGTAAAAATGCTGGTATCTATTTGGAGGTATGCACATTTAGCCTTAGCTATTGTTTCTTCTATCTTTTTACTTTTATTATCGATAACTGGCGTAATATTGGCCATTGACGCCGTCAACGAAAAAATTCCGTCTTATCGGGTTGAACATATTGAAACATTAAACCTTGCGCAGTCAGTAACAGCTTTGCGCAAGGTTTATCCTGAAATCATAGCGATCTCGGTAGATCACAATCAATTCGTGAGTATTGACGCTATAGACGCAGATGGCAACACCGTGAAAGGTTATATCGATCCGAATACGGGGCGTTTGCTTGGCCCCCAATTGAATAAGTCCCAATTTGTTCAATGGGTTACAGCTTTACACCGCTCACTCTTTCTTAAAGTGACCGGCAGGGTGATTATTGGTGTGGTTTCATTTCTGTTGTTTCTTATTACTATTTCAGGAATTATTCTGATTGTCAAGCGTCAACAGGGCGTTCGACATTTCTTTGCCAAAATCAATCGGGACTTTTTTGCCCAGTATTTCCATGTTGTTTCAGGACGTTTATTTTTGATACCAATTTTGATATTGGCCCTAACAGGTACCTATTTATTCCTGGTGCGTATTGAAATCTTAAAAAAGCCGAACCAAACAATTGAATATCCCAATAAGATGAAGGAAGATGTCCAATTGGAGGTAGCGAAATTTTCGATATTCCAAAATACAAAACTTGTCGATTTGAAGACGTTGGAATTTCCGTTTATGGAAGACGATCCTGATGAGTTTTTTATATTGAAGCTTCGCGATCGGGAATTGACCATAAATCAGTTGAATGGAAGCTTGCATAAAGAAGTAAAGTATCCCTTTACAGCACTGGCCGAACAGTTTTCTTTGGACCTCCATACGGGCAAGACCAATATCATATGGGCCATTATATTGGGACTCGCATCTTTGAATATTGTGTTCTTTATTTATACAGGATTTGTCATTACATTCAAGCGAACACGTACTAAAATCAAGAATAAATATAAACCTGAAGAAGCGGAGATTGTTATTCTTTTCGGAACGGAAAATGGAAGTACGCTGTTTTTCGCCAATCAGATCCATAAACAGCTCTTAGCGGATGGGCAAAAATCGTTGCTGCTCGGAATGAACCAATATCAATGCTTTCCAAATGCCAAACACTTGCTTGTGTTTACCTCAACATACGGCCTAGGAACAGCACCCTCCAATGCACTTCAATTTGAACAAAAGCTCAATAGCCATCCACAAAAGCAAGATGTACAATTTTCGGTTCTCGGCTTTGGTTCGAAAGCCTATCCCGACTTTTGTGCCTATGCGCGCGAAATTGATCATTTGTTAGAAAAACAAGTATGGGCTTCTCGTCTAACCGAGTTACATACCGTTAATGATAAGCATGTTGATGAACTTATTTCATGGATACATCACTGGTCAGAAAAGACTGATATCGCATTAGCTTCTGCTCCTGCTATTTATAGTGCTAAAGTCGTCGGATTGACAAAATTCAAAGTGATAGCGAAGTCTACTGTTTCATCAACCAATACAACTTTTACGTTATTATTGAAACCTTTGAGTAAGGTTAAAATGCAGTCCGGAGATTTGTTGGCAATCTATCCCGCCCAAGATCAACGTGAACGTTTTTATTCGATCGGCTACAAAGATGGGATGGTTCAGCTTGTGGTGAAATTGTTTCCTGATGGATTTGGTTCTAGCTTCCTTTATCAATTGGAACCGAATCAAACTCTGCAAGCACGAGTCATGGTTAATCCAAGTTTTCATTTTCCGAAAGCAGCTAATGCAGTCGCTTTGATTGCGAATGGTACTGGGATAGCACCTTTTATAGGCATGATTTCAGAAAATGAAAGTATGACTCCTTTACGTTTATATGCTGGTTTTCGCCATCGAAATGAAATGACTGCGCACTATGTGGATTTTGCTGAAGAACAGCTGAAATTAGGGCATCTGCAGCAGCTTGAACTGGCTTTCTCGCGTGAGGAAAACCCACAATATGTCATGGACTTGATTCGTCGGGATGCGCTATACTTTGTCGAATTGCTTGATAAAGGAGGTTATATATTGCTTTGTGGAGCATTGCGGATGCAGCATGACGTTGAACATACTTTAAATGAACTTCTCCTAGCACATATCGGCAAAACTATTGCGGTCTACAAAGAAAATGGACAGATCTTAACCGATTGTTATTAGTAAATTGGTGGTACAATAGCATATCCCATCGGTAAGACTGCTTTTGGTATAGATCGATTTTTTAATCCCTTTTTCAGATCAATCTCATGAAGAACAATAAACAATGTGGCCTATTTTTAATGTTTTGCTTTCTATCAATTACTTCGGGTTTTTCGCAGGTATTGGTTAAACGGCAAGTCACCCTTATGGGCTCTGTTTTCGAAATTAGCTTGGTAGATCGGGATAGCTCGATTACAAATCAGCATATCGATGAAGTCATCTCCGAAATAGATCGAATAGAAAATCTGATTTCAGAATGGCGTCCGCAAACCCAAATAGCTGCGGTGAACCGCAATGCAGGGATTAAGCCAGTTAAGGTGGATAGAGAAGTGTTTGATCTAACACAACGTGCAATCCAATATGCTCAAAATTCAGGTGGTGCTTTTGATATCAGTATTGTTGCCTTAGATAAAGTTTGGCTATTTGATGGCAGCATGACCTCGATGCCCGCAGAAGAAGTGATTAAGAGGTCTGTCGAGAAAGTTGGCTATCAACACATTCGCCTCGATAGTGCGGCTTCGACAATTTTTCTGGAGTTACCGGGTATGAAGATCGGTTTCGGCTCTATTGGGAAAGGCTATGCGGCAGATAGGGGCAGGGAAATAATGAAAGCAAAAGGGATTGAAGCAGGTATAGTTAATGCTTCTGGTGATCTGTCGGCTTGGGGAAGCCCACCCAATAGCGATGCCTGGAAAGTGGGCGTAAACAATCCGTTCAAACCACATCGAATGGTCAAAGTTCTTCGTTTGAATGAAATGGCCGTGGCAACTTCGGGCAGCTATGAGAAATATGCGGAGATTAATGGAAAACGTTATTCACATATTATAAATCCGGTGACAGGTTATCCAGCTACGGGATTAACTTCAGTGACGATTTATGGACCCTCAGCGGAAATCGCAAATGCGCTCAGTACCTCAATCATGGTACTGGGCGAGAAAGAAGGGAAAAAATTGATTCAGCGTTTCCCCGCATATCATTATATTTTTATTACCGATAAAGGTAAAGTCATTCAGCAGCGCTGGAAGTAATAGGCCGCGCCTCATCATTTTTTTCTTGCGGTATAAAGTGTACTAAAATCATGTACTATTCTGTGATTATCTAGTATATTTATGTTGACAAAGCGTACACGAAATAAGATGAGAAGAAGCGTGTCACGTTATTCATGATGCGGAGTGAGCAAGACGATAGATTGATGAAAATAATTTAAAGTAAAAGTTTGGCTGATTCGTCTAGGCTGCTATGGACATTGCATACCAAAATCATATGGCAGAGAAAAATTCCAGATCATTTACGGATACCGTTAAGACTTATGGAAGTCAGCTGCTACGTTTTGTTAAGGGTAAAGTAAAGAAAACGGAGGATGCAGAGGATATCTTACAAGAAGTATGGTATCAATTCAGCCGTTTGACCAATATGGATGAATTGGAAAATGCGGGAGCTTGGCTTTATGCCGTTACACGCAATAAAATTACGGACAGCTATCGAAAAAAGAAAAGTGAATCGCTTGATGATCTGATTGATGGCGGCGATGATAGCGAAAGTTCATTTCCTATTCGTCAGTTTCTTTTGGCTGATGACTCCAATAATCCGGAGCTAAAATTATTTAAGGATATTTTTTGGGACGAACTGATGAAAGCATTGGACGAATTACCTGAAAAGCAACGTCGGGTTTTTATGCTCAATGAACTGGAAGACAAAACACTTCAAGAAATTGCAGTCATGGAAAATGAGAATTTAAAGACGATCATCAGTCGAAAAGGGTATGCAGTGAAGCATCTGAGAGTACGGTTGCGCAGTTTGTATGAAGAATTAAAATTTTAAAGAATTAAGCTATGAATGGAAGAATAAAAAGGCAGCGGAAGGGTAAATTCGCTTTTATGTTTGTCGCTATTATCGTTGGTGTTTTTTTATTGGTAGCGTTGTTACAATATTTATGGAATACGTTAATGGTTGACATTTTCAATTTGAAAACAATTACCTATTGGCAGGCGCTGGGACTCTTTGTTTTGTCAAGAATCCTGTTTGGCAGGGGATTTGGTAAACCGGGAGGTGGAAGATTTCGAAAGGATTTTCCACGTCAGATGGAAAAAGGAGAGGATCTTTCCGATGAGGAAAGGGAGCGTTTACGGGAAGAATGGAAGCGTCGTTTTGGCGGACGATGTGGATTCTAAAAAAAGAATAAAAATTTTAAAGTAAAAACTGTTGTTGGGCGTCTTCTTCTATAAAGGCGCCTTTTTTTATGTCGGTATCCTGATTCTAAGGAAATAACAGAACGCGATGATCTGTCAGAATGGATGTCGGCTAAAGTAATAGTTAATTAAAAAATATGAAGGTCAATGAAAGCGCAATGTTAAGCAGATGAAACTGTGTGCTAACGGAAACCTTAAAAAAAGATGTATTCAAATGAAAAATAAACTTCGATTTATATTGCCACGCCTGATAGTGCTTACGGCAATAGCAGGATTAGCAACCTTAATTATTGGGACGATCTTTAAACTCTTATTGTTTGGAACAGTACTCTTTGGAATAGGAAGCTTTGCCGCAGCAAGAATGCGCAGGAGAGATAGGCATACATTCAAAATGGATAAGGCTCCAGTGTACCCGAATGTTCAGCGTCACTATAACACAGTTGTAGCGATTGTGCCTTTAAAGGGACAACAACGTTCGAAGAGAGCAACAATAGTTCCCGTTTATTAATATTTAGAAAATCGCAACTGTGGATCCAATCCGGCGATCATTAATTCACACTTAGTATTCAACATTAAAAATTAAAGACATGTTTAAAAGAGATAATTACAGCAGAGGGTATTCAAATCATAATAAATTTTGCGGACAGCATTTCAAGGACCGCTTTGAAAAATTTCAACAGCATTTTTTTGAAGGTGAACACAGTTCAGAAGGGCAACAGTTTGTCCCTGCCAATATAGCAGAAAACTCGGAATTTTATGAAGTTCAGCTTTTTGCTGCTGGCCGCAAGAAAGAACAATTCCAAGTCAGTATAAATGATGGGATTTTAAAGATTTCTTGTACAGAAAACACACAGGACAATGGTATCGACTACATTTATAAAGAGCATGAAGGACTGCCATTTGAACGTGAATTTCAGTTGAATGAACAAGTACTTACTGACAATGTGCATGCGAGTTTCGAGGATGGTGTATTGACCGTTATTCTTCCGAAGGATCTTGAGAAGGTAAAACGCCCCCAGGAAGTTGTTATTGATTAGTAAAGACCAGTCTATAATCTGGGCGCACATCAAAGTAAAGGTTGCTTATGTGCGCAAACTTAATCAGTGCAAGAGCTA
Organism: Sphingobacterium sp.; assembly: GCA_031286695.1. Taxonomy (GTDB): domain Bacteria; phylum Bacteroidota; class Bacteroidia; order Sphingobacteriales; family Sphingobacteriaceae; genus Sphingobacterium. The sequence goes on from JAITTY010000006.1 coordinate 822,108, forward strand.
ATTTTGAAAAAGGACAGCATCGAATTTTGCTGTCCTTTTTTATGTTTTACCTCCAGCCCCCGCCCAAAGCAGCATATAATTTCACGACCGATTGTAATTCCTGTAGTTTATCGTTAACTGCATTTTGTTTTGCTGTCAAGAGGTTTTGTTCGGAGGTCAACACATCTGTATAGTTTGTCGTATTGCTATATTTTAATAGTTCCTTTGTGAAATGTACGGATTTTATTAAGTTGTTGATTTGCAGTTGTCTGGATTCTTTTTTTTCTTTAGCCATTTGATACTGATAAACAGCATTGGATACTTCCTGACCAGCATTTAGCAATACTTTACTATAATTGTATTTGGCTGTTTCGAAATTGATGTTTGCAACTTTAAGACGTTGTTTATTGAGACCGTTATTAAATATAGGTTGTGTAAGGCCACCAACAATATTGGCGAAAAAAGCACCTGCATTAAAGAAAGACTTTAAGCTGGTTTCATAAAGACCAGTCTCTCCCGTTATTGTTAATGTAGGATAAAAATATGCTCGTGCAATATTGATTGACTCAAAACAGTTTCTGAGTTGAAACTCAGCAGCTCTGACATCTGGTCTATTGGCCAATAATTGAGCTGGGACACCGATATTCAACGTTGTGGATATATTTTGTTGATTGAGCGAATCGCGTACGATATTACCGGGGATTCGTCCCAAAAGTAAGGAAAGCGTGTTTTCGGTTAGACGGATAGTATACTTAACATCAGGTACAGAAGATAAGGCTGCATAATAATTAGCCGTACTCTGCACCACGGCAGCTCCTGTAACGACATCACTGTTTTTGAGGATGCGCATGGTGAGTGTATCTGCTGCGTATGTTTTTAACGATTGTTGCAGGATATCCAATTGAGCGTCATAGGCTAGAAGTTGATAATATGTTGCGGCTATACTGGCGATCAGTTGGGTTTGCACAGCTTGTTTGCTGGCTTGACTTGCTAATAGATTAGCATACATTGCCCTTTTGCTACTTTTCAGCTTGTTCCAAAGATCAATTTCCCATGAAGATTGGGCGTAGAATTGATAAACTTGTGTGTTTTTGCCCTGCGCATCTGATGGATGGAAACCACCCCCAGAAACGGTACCCGAAAGATTGGGATAGAAGGCTTGTTTGCTTTGCACAAAATTTGCCTCGGCTATTCCAATATTGGCAATAGCTGTTTTGAGGTCCAAGTTGTTATTGATACCTTCAGTGATGAGACTTTGTAATATTGTATCTGTAAAGAGCTCATGCCAAGGAAGAGTGGCTATGGTGCTCGTATCGTTGTTCACAGCACCAAATAAATTGCTCGAAACACTTTGTTGATGCTGATAGGGGGATGATACATTGCAACTGAAGCACATAGTGAGCAGTATACAGGGGAGCAGTATAAGTGCGAAAAATGTCTTTATATATCTTCTATTTTTCATCCGTCTAAATTATTTATAACTGTTTAATGACATTGCCGTACATATCAGCCAGTCGTACTAAAATTGAATACATCCTGATTGTTTCAGAGCCTTTAAACCTGCTGTCTATTGGTTATTAATTCATCGTTATCATCATAGCTGTTTCCTTGGCGGCGTTCTTGAAGTCCTTGAAAAATGATATAGAGACCAGGAATAACAAAGACACCGAGTAATGTTCCAAATAGCATTCCGCCAATGGATCCAACCCCAATTGATTTGTTGCCGTTGGCACCAACTCCTGTTGAGAACAAAAGCGGAAGTAACCCAAAAATAAAAGCAAGTGATGTCATCAGGATTGGTCTGATCCGAATTTTGGCCCCCGCAACTGCGCTATCAAACAAGCTGAGCCCTTCTTTCCGTTTTTTTAGTGAAAATTCAACCATCAAAATTGCATTTTTTGCCAATAATCCAATGAGCATGATCATACAGATCTGTACATATATGTTGTTATCTATACCAAAGAGCTTTGCAAAGACAAAAATACCACTAAGACCCACAGGCATTGAAAGTAACACAGCAAAAGGAAGTATGTAGCTTTCATAGAGTGCACTCAGCAGAAGATAGACAAAACAAATGCTCAAGCCGAAAATCAGGATAGCTTGTGCCCCTGTACTTTGTTCTTCCTTGCTTATACCACTATATTCAAAACTATATCCCGCCGGTAAATAGGTTGCGGCTACTTCGTTTATAGCTTGCATGGCTTGTCCCGTGCTATAGCCATTATTGGGTGAACCATTGACAGAAATAGCATTATACATGTTGAATCTGGCAATGGACGTAGGCCCATACACTTTATCAATATTGACATATTCTGTAATTGGGCTCATTTCTCCAGACCCTGTACGAACTTTTACATTGTTCATTTGATTAATGGTTCCACGGTAAGGATCATCTGCTTGAATTATAATTTGATACTGTTGTCCAAACTCATTGAAATTGTTGACGTAGGAGCTACCATAATATACGTTCATCAAATTGAGTATGATTAATGGTGAAATACCATTGTCTTCACAACGAGCAACATTAACAGTGACCAGATATTGTGGGAAATTGGGGTTAAATGATGTCGCAGCATACTGAATTTCTGCACGATTATTTAAATGTTGAAGGAAATTTTGGGCAATACTGAAAAATTCCGACACGTTATGGCCACCACGATCCTCAATCTGGAAAGTAAATCCGCCACTTGTTCCGAAGCCACTGATTGTGGGTTGTTGCATAAAATTGATGGATGCTCCCTGAATGAACTTGGTTTTCTGTGTGAGTTGCGCAATGATGTCTTTATCGCTTACCCCTGGCCTTTCGTTCCAAGGTTTCAGTCGTAGAATAAGCATTCCATAAGAACTACCACTTCCACCCAGGAAATTTTGACCCAATGTTGTCATTGTGGCCTGTACTTCGGGAATAGTATGGCTTATGCTATCAATTTGTTTGTTGATAAGTTGTACTCTTTCTTTTGTTGCTGCGGCAGGAAGAGTGACATTTACATAAACGGTACCCATGTCTTCGGCAGGAACAAAACTAGTTGGTACCGTCTTAATCATCACATAACATAAAAAGGCAAAGATGCTTACAAGAAGTAAGGTTAACCATTTACGGTTTATTAGAAATATCGCTCCCGTGGTATATTTTTTAACCAGCTTGTCATAAGCATCATTAAAATGATGTTTTATTTTTTGAGCAAAGTTTATATTTTCACGCTCTTTCTGGGGTGGACGTAAGAACAATGCGGCTAAAGCTGGACTGAGCGTAAGTGCATTGATTGCCGAAATAATAATTGCAATGGCAAGGGTAATTCCGAATTGTTTATAAAATACACCCGACGAACCGCCCAAAAATGTAACGGGTAGAAATACAGAAGCCATGACCAAAGTGATGGAAATAATGGCCGGAGCAATTTCCTGCATGGCATCAATTGCCGCCTTTCGAGGGGATGTATAACCGTTTTCTAGTTTACTGTGGACGGCCTCGACGACCACAACGGCATCGTCTACGACAATTCCAATAGCCAATACGAGTGCAAATAATGTGAGGAGGTTGAGGCTAAAACCGAAGAGATATAGAAAGAAAAATGTACCTATAATTGCAACTGGTACGGATACACCGTGAATGATTGTCGATCGTACATCTTGTAAAAATAGAAGGATAACCAAGAATACTAAGATGAAACATTCAATAAGTGTATGAATGACTTTACTGATGCTTTCACTCAGAAAATTGTTGATGTTGACAAGTTCTAGTGTTTTGACTCCCGAAGGTAAATTTTTTGACGCTTCGGCCATCACTTTTTGTGCGCCAAGTATAACATTTTGAGCGTTCGAACCCGGTGTCTGACTGATAGAAATAGCAACGGCAGGGAAGCCATTGATTGTCGTAACACTGGTATACGTTTGTGTTCCCAGTTCAACTCTTGCAATATCTTTTAGATAAAGATATTGACCATTACCAATTGCTTTCACAATAACATTTTCAAATTCCTTGATAGACGTCAAGGTACCCCGGTAGGTGATGTCGTATTGGAAAGACTGTTGCCCGTTGTCACCTATTTTCCCGGGGGCAGCATTAAAGTTTTGTGCATTTAGTGCTGTAGTAATATCGGTAGGGATGAGGCCGTAAGCGGCCATTTTATCGGGCTGTAACCAGATACGCATTGCGTACGTCAATGCACCGCCGAATACATTCGCTCCACCAACCCCATCGGCTCGCTGCAGCTGAGGAACTAGATTGATTGCAGCATAATTCTGTAAAAATTTTTGGTCATATTGATTACTGGTGCTATAAAGACCTAGAATTAGCACATTGCTGTTTTGTTGCTTGCGTACTGTAACTCCCGCCTGCGTGACAGCCTGAGGTAATTTTGACAATACCGTACTGATGCGATTCTGAACATCGACGGCCGCTTGGTCGGGATCTCTACCCACGGAAAAATAAACACTGATACTTGCTGATCCTGTATTACTTGCGCTGGATGTCATATAGGCCATCCCCTCGACTCCATTAATTTGCTGTTCTAACGGTACGATAACACTATTTATCAATGTTGTTGTATTGGCCCCAGGGTAAGATGCCGATACCTGTATGGTAGGAGGAGCGATATCAGGATATTGTGCGACAGGAAGATTGCCGATTCCCAAAATGCCCAATACCATTATAATGACGGAGATGACTGTACTTAATACGGGTCGCCGGATGAAAATCTTTAACATAGACTACGGATTAGAAGTATTCATACTACGATATATACTATCTGTATTAGTTGTCAAGGGATTTATTTTGGTACTGTCACTGATATTTAATCCATTCAATAACAATCGATCACCATTTTTAACACCGTTGGTGATGACCACAAAATTTCCATCATTGGTAGGAGATGTATTGACGACGGTACTAAATACCCTGTTGTCCTTATTGATTTTGTAAACAAACGATTTGTCCTGTAATTGATAGACAGCGGTCTGCGGGACAAGTATTGCGTTCTGAAGATCTTTAGGAATGCGTATTGTAGCGCTAGCGCCATTAGAAATTAATCCCATGCTATTTGAAAAAGTTGCCTTGAATGTAGCTGTTCCGGTGCTTGTTTCAACTCCACCACTAGCCGGCTCCAATTTTCCCTTGATTGGGTAGACCATGCCATTAGCTAATACCAAAGAGACCGGCGGTATATGCGCCAATTTATCAGATAGTGTTTGTCCTGCCGTATTTTCCATAAAAGATAGTAGTTGTTTTTCACTGACAGAGAAATAGGCAAATACATTGTTCGTGCTGGAAAGGGTTGTTAAGGGATCTGAAGCTGTGTTACTAATCAAGGCTCCGATTTTATAGGGTATTAGTCCTATAGTTCCGTTTTGTGGACTACGGATGTAGGTGTATCCTTGGTTGGTTTGGGCATTTGCCAAAGTAGCTTCGGCCTGTGCAAGTGACGCCTGTTGGGATTGTAGATTGTATTGGGCTGCGTCAAGTTCGTATTTGCTAACAATATCCTGTTCAACCAAAGGTTTGACCTTTTCCACATTCATACGAGCCGTGTTGACATTTGCCTCAGCAATTTTAATGGCCGCGCGAGCAGTAATGATATCTTGGTCATATTGGGGGTTTTTAATTCGAAATAACAGTTGCCCTTTTACTACAGTAGCACCCTCTGGAACATAAATATCTTGTAGGTAACCTGAAACCATTGGTTTTATCTCCACAACATTTTCCCCTTGTATTGAAGCCGGAAACTCGTTGTAAATGGTCACTTGTTTAGGAACAAGATGGAGTACCTGATAACTTGAAATGGCTTTATCTTTAATTTCCTTTTTCTTTTGTGTACAGGACTGCAAGAAAAAAAGGATCAAAAGTGATGAAAAATAGCGGGTCATAAAATATGTCTAAGTAATTAGATTTTTTAACTTACTTCTCAATTTTCAACTAATCTATAACGGCTTTTGCTATTAATCAGCTTATCGTATCATCTGTCATCTCCAATACTGAATGATCAAAAGGCAATGAGCGCATACATTATTAAGCATAATATCTTTATTACGATAAAGTTTTAAGTTTTTAAAAATATAACCAGAACTATGTCAGTTAGATGCAATAGTAGGAGAGCTATTCAGTTCTTTTAAGTTTTTTATTCAGTTGTTCTTTGCCAAACCGCCAAAAGAAGTAGAACAAGCCTATAACAACTATAATGGCCATAAACGGCACAAATATGGCAAGTATGGTCAAAATAGTAGAACCGATGGTTTCCATTGTCGAGATCATAAAATTACCAAAACCTGCCGTTCCGATAGAAGAGGCGGCTCGGGTGCCTGCCAGGGCCGTGCTGATGGTTGCGGCGGTTCCACCTCCGGCTATAATTGCCATGGCCCAAAGGACAAACGGTGAAATATCTGTAAACTGCATGGCAAAAAGTAAGGTACCTGCTAGGGTTGCTAAGGGAATAGATAGACTGTCCAATATATTGTCAATAAAAGGGATGTAGTATCCCGCTGTTTCCAAAATCATGGCTACACTTGTTGCTGCTAAAACACGCGTTGAGCCCGCCCAAGCCAATTCGTTGCCAACTTGGAACAGTTCCAGCCGACAGCCAAGGCTTAATAAAAATAAGGGCATGAAAATCCGGAAGCCGGTGGCTGCCGCCAGACTCACGCCTATAAATGCACTCACCAAAAATGTAGAAAGTTCACTCATGGCCAATATTTTTTGATACAACCTAATTGTAGAATAATAAAAGAATGGCTTTTGTTTTAGCAACACCAAAAATCGTTATTTTCTGGAGTCTCATTAAAAGATGATTTTCAGTATTTTGTATAATTGTCTTTTGTGGATATAGATTTTGGTTATAGTGTATCGAATCATTCGATGTACAAGTGGGATCGCATTTGTGTAATTTTATGAAAGTGGGAGTCAAACAATTTGATCACTTAAGGTATTATATAAATAAACTTTCTTTTCATATGGACAATAACGAAAAAGACATTAGCAAATGCCCATTTCACAATGGTACTATGCGCAACGCCGTTGCGGGAGGGGGAACTCAGAATCAGGATTGGTGGCCAAATAGACTTCGTGTAGATCTGTTGAGACAACACGCGAGCAAGTCAAATCCAATGGACGAAGGCTTTGACTATGCAGAAGCATTTAAACAATTGGATTTAGAAGCCGTAAAAAAAGATTTGCATGCTTTGATGACCGATTCCCAGGATTGGTGGCCTGCTGATTTTGGTCATTATGGACCATTATTCATCCGGATGGCTTGGCATAGTGCAGGAACCTATCGGGTGAGCGATGGTCGAGGCGGAGCTGGGTCTGGGCAACAACGTTTTGCACCACTGAATAGTTGGCCGGATAATGTTAGTTTGGATAAAGCACGTCGCCTGCTGTGGCCTATCAAACAAAAATATGGTAAGCATATTTCCTGGGCGGATTTATTGATCTTAACAGGTAATGTTGCTTTAGAGTCTATGGGTTTTAAAACTTTTGGTTATTCCGGTGGACGCGTTGATGCATTTGAACCTGAATTGGATGTATATTGGGGGTCTGAAAAAACATGGTTGGGCGGTGATGTACGCTATGCCCATGGTTCAGAAGGCGTAGTGGAATCACACGGTGTATTGTCTGCCGATGATGATGCGGATGGTAAACAACATTCTCGAAATCTTGAAAAACCGTTGGCAGCGGTACAGATGGGATTGATTTATGTGAATCCTGAAGGACCAGATGGAAATCCTGATCCTATCGCTGCAGCAAAAGATATACGGGATACTTTTGGTCGGATGGCTATGGATGATGAGGAAACTGTCGCTTTGATTGCTGGTGGGCATACTTTTGGAAAAACTCACGGAGCAGGCCCTGCCGACAATGTCGGAAAAGAACCTGAAGCAGCAGGCATAGAACAACAAGGGCTTGGTTGGAAAAGTACATATGGCAGCGGAGTAGGAGCAGATGCGATCACTAGTGGTTTGGAGGTTATTTGGACACAGAAACCGACAGAATGGACAAATCTCTTTTTTAAAAATCTCTTCGAACATGAATGGGAGTTAACAAAGAGTCCTGCGGGAGCGCATCAATGGGTAGCCAAGGGAGCCGATTCGAATGTTCCAGATCCTTTTGATCCCAATAAAAAGCGCCGACCAACGATGCTGACGACCGATTTATCGTTGCGTTTTGATCCAATCTATGAAAAGATCTCGCGTAAATTTTACGAAGATCAAGATGCATTTGCTGATGCATTTTCTCGCGCCTGGTTTAAATTAACACACCGTGATTTGGGCCCGCGGGAACGCTATTTGGGTGCCGAGGTTCCTGCCGAAGAACTATTGTGGCAAGATCCTATTCCTGCTGTCGATCATGCTTTGGTCGATGCTGATGACATTAGCACATTGAAATCTGCCCTATTGAACGTGGGGCTCAGCACTGCCGAGCTCGTAACGACCGCTTGGGCTTCGGCTTCTACTTTCCGTGGATCGGATATGAGAGGCGGAGCAAATGGTGCACGGATACGCTTGGCTCCGCAGCGCTATTGGCAAGTCAATAATCCAACGCAATTGCAGAAAGTGCTTACCGCGTTGGAGCAAATTCAACAGGATTTTAATGGAAAACAACAGGACGGAAAGAAGATCTCATTGGCAGACTTAATTGTTTTAGGTGGTGTTGCTGCGATAGAGCAGGCCGCTCGCGCTGCTGGACATGAGGTCAATGTACCGTTCCATCCTGGGCGTATGGATGCATCACAGGAACAGACGGATATAGAATCCATGGGCTATCTTGAGCCAATTGCGGATGGATTTAGGAACTATCGCAAAGGTGCTTATACCGTGTCTACGGAATCATTATTGATTGATAAAGCACAATCGCTTACGCTATCTGTTCCAGAATTAACGGTATTAATCGGCGGACTTCGTGTTCTTCAAGCAAATTTTGATGGATCCCAATTAGGGGTGATGACAGATCGTCCTGGGCAACTGACGAATGATTTTTTTGTTAATCTATTGGATATGGGAACAGCTTGGAAAGCAATCTCTCAGGATCGGGAAGTTTTTGAAGGATCAGATCGTAAATCTGGTGTTAAAAAATGGGAAGCCGGACGGGCCGATCTTGTTTTTGGCTCGAACGCTGAACTTCGAGCTGTTGCCGAAATATATGGCAGTGCCGATGCAAAAGATAAATTCGTACAAGATTTTGTGAAGGCATGGACTAAAGTGATGGAGTTAGATCGCTTCGATTTGCATCGCTAATGAATAAAAATTAAGCTTTCAAGAAGCCAGTCTCATATCGAGGCTGGCTTCTTACGATTTTGCTATATGAGAAAATATCTTGTATTTAGCTGCGACAGAAAATACCCAATTTTTACCTCTAATATCATTTTAATCTCACCTTAACCAAATTTTAATTTAATATATAAAGAATTAGGGAATTTTCTTTGGGTGTTTCCTATTTTGTGAAATAAAATTCAAGATTTGTGCTACTTTTTCTTCTTTGATCGGTAGTAACTTTGTATTGGTCTCAAAGGAATCTTTGATACTTTGTTAGGTTAAAGCTATGTGGAAGCACTTTATTTTTCTATTTGCAGTACTGTTGTTATCATTTAAGAATTTAAATGCAAACAGTCTTGTACTGAAAAGTGATAGTGTCGAATCCCAGTTTTTATCCTCCAAAAATACGTCAAAACATGCGGACCATTTGCGCATCATCCATTTTTCAAACGATCATATTCAATTTTCTTCGCTCCACCCATCGCTTCAATCCCTTGTTGCCGAAATGGACGTGGAAGTGGCACAAGATTGGTTGATGGACCGTTGGTTGGTTACGGTTGATTTGCTTTGGCATGAACTACTGCCATCCCCGCAACAGAAAGATTATCGGTATGAACATACCCTAGATCTAGAGCCTATACCCATAGCTCGATTTTTGCTGTTTGAGCAAATCAAAATTCCATGCTAAAGCATACGCTTTTCTTCACATCATACAGGCAAAGAAAGCTTTCATTTCTTTTCTAAATTTATTTATTTCTTAAAATATACCAATGCACGAGCTAAGTATAGTAAAGGATATTTTTGATACTTTGACCTCGCATTATGAGGCTAGGGTGGATGATATTCAAAAAATTCAAGTTACAGCAGGATTGTTGTCCAACGTCCAGCCTGTATTGATCCAAAATGCATTTGATGCTTTTATTGCTGAAAATACGCAATACCAAGATATGGAAATGGAGGTCGTGGTCAACGATATCATTGCATATTGTGAACATTGTCAGAAAAATTTCCCGGTTCATTTTCATCGATTTGTCTGTGACTGCGGACAACCTTCTAGTACAATTGTTCAAGGGAATGAACTCTATATATCAAAAGTAATTTTTAATCAAGACTAAAAATCGTTTATCATGTCAGACAATACTTCAAATCCTAAAAGTTTAGGTAACCGTGTAGGTTCGGTTCAATGTGAAAATACAACGCTACATTTATTAAAGGCAAATGATTTTGTCGCAAAAGCCATCCGCGATAGACTGAAAGATGTTTGTGTAATTAACGTGTGTTCTTCTCCGGGTTCGGGTAAAACAACTTTGATGCAAGAGACGGGAAAACGTTTGGCAAAAGATTTGAATATCGCTGTTTTGGTAGGTGATCCGGAAACTGAACGTGATGCGGTTCGTATGCGTGAGGTAGGCATTAATGCATTGCAGATTGTTACTGGCGGAATGTGTCATATTGAGGCACAAATGATCTTACAAGCTCTGGATCATATCGATATCGAAGGAATAGACCTGTTGTTTATTGAGAACGTCGGGAATTTATTGTGTCCATCAGCGTTTGATTTGGGGGAAGATTACCGCGTGACCTTATTGGCGACGACAGAAGGTGACGATAAACCAAAAAAATACCCACGTATGTTTTTAACAAGCGAATTGATGTTGGTTTCCAAAGCTGATTTATTACCATATGTACCTTTCTCGGTAGATGCGGTAACGAAAGATGCACGCGAGGTGAACCCCAATTTGGAAGTTATTACAATCAGTACATTGAATGGAGACGGACTGGATAGCTGGTGTGATTGGTTGAAAGAAAGAGTTCAAGCAAAAAAAGAACAGTATAAAGCGCTTGAAGCTAAATAATAGACGATAAATGTGATTGTCAGTATAACAGTGATCCATATTCATTGTTATGCTGTCTTTCGATTTAGAAATATCCTGTTTAGGCGATATAAACAGCGTAGAGAAAAGTCTTATGTCTGTGAATGACGCGAGAATAAAAGAGATTTACAAAAATGAATGAACTGCCGCTTCCAATAGATAAAATCATAGCAAACTATGCGTTTGCCTCTACTGAGGTCGATCAAGTGCAACTTGAATGGTACGAAGTCCATAAGAGACGTTTAACACGCCATACTACCGGTGGAAAATCTATTCTTATGCAATTGGAGCAAGGAGCTGAATGGCACCATGGCGACGCTTTATTTCATCAGGAAACTTTGCAAGCGATCTTGGTTGTCAAGCCCTCGTTGACAATAAGATTCAATCCAACAGATTTGGTGCAGCTTGCAGATTTCGGTTATTTCATTGGAAACAGACATCTGCCAATATTCAACATTGCATCGGAAGGATCCCTTCGTTTGCCTTATGATGGGAGGCTATATGAACAGGTGTTAGCAAAATATGGAGCTTCGATCCAGTTGGAAGAGGCGTTGTTGCTGTCTGAAGATTTAATTCGTCAACAGGCAAAAACGAAGATGAGCCCTGATGTAAAGGCAATAGACGAGCATACTGGCCTGAGTGAGCAAGTCATAAATGATAATTAAATGAAAGTGAATCGTGTTATGCCCCCAATGCTTTTGTTGTTGTGCTTCTTATTTGGCGCCTGTCAAAATCAGCAATCAGGAGGTCTTAATGATCGTGTAAAGGCGATTGATAGTCGAGGTAAGGAAGTTAGTTTGCAGCAGACTGCAAAGCGTGTCGTTGTACTATTCCCTTCGCTTGTTGATGAAGTGTATATGTTGGGTGCTGGAAATAGCCTTGTTGGGATTCCCGAGCAAGTTTATCAGATGGAAGATACTTACACCTTTTTATCGAAATTAGACCCTCGAATAGCAAAAAAATCAATCGCAACGCCAACTTTCGGTGGACAAGCCAATAATGTAGAAAGCATTGTGGGGCTGAACCCTGATCTCGTGCTGACATTCAATACAGACCAGGATAATATTTCCCAATTAGAAAGCCTGGGAATTCCGGTGTTTACTTTTTCATCCCAAGATGAAAAAAGTATTTTTAGTGAACTGATTGGAATGGGAACATTGTTGGGCAAGAAACAGCGTGCTGAAGAGATTGTTGAATTCGTTTCAACGGAGATCAAAAAAATGACTGTTCCTAAGGATCAAAAACAAAAGAAGGTTTATTACGCCTGGTCTAAAGGGCGTGTTCTTTCCACATCCGGTCGCGGTAGTTTGATTGATATGGCGATCCGTCTTTCTGGGGCAGCTAATGCCTGTCCGCTGGAAATGGAAGCTCCAAATGTCGGTGCAGAAACCATCTATAAATGGAACCCTGATCTCATTATTCTTTGGAATTCAAAATTGACAGATGTCTACAATCTAAAGGAACTCGCAGCTTTGCCAGCTGTGAAAAATAAACAGGTGTTTGTGATGTCGCCTTCATTTCCATTCGATCCGCATACGGTAAAATTTATGCTGTTTGCAAAGCAGGTACGGCATTGGTGTTTTTCGGATTATACCAAACAACAACTTGATCAGGATATGACGGTAGCTTTTGAAAAACTTTACGGTAAAGCAGGACTACTTCAATGATACATCACTTAAAAAAGCTGTTTCTTCTGGTTGTTTTGCCGCTATTCGTTTTATTGTTCTCCTTATTGGTCGGCTCAAGTCAGAATATAGGTTTGGGTGAACTCTTTCAGCATATAGGTATGGAATTGGGGATTTATAAAGGGACGAATGCAGCTGTACTTATTGGGAATATGGATACCATATTATGGCAAGTACGTTTGCCGCGGATTTTGTTAACTTTTATGGTCGGGGCAGCACTATCTTCCTCAGGTGGAGTTTTACAGGCTATTTTTAGAAACCCTATCGTCGACCCTTTCACGTTGGGTATTTCTTCGGGGTCAGCTTTTGGCGCTGCATTGGCTATGTTGTTTCCACTATTGTCGGTCAATCTATCCGCATTTTTGTTTGGTGTATGTGCAGTAGGTCTGACCTATTTCGTGTCGAATGCGGGTTTAAAAACATCGATTATAGGAATGGTTTTGGCTGGAATGGTTATTTCAGGTGTATTTACGGCTATGTTAACGCTGCTACAATACATCAGCGATCCCTATAAACTGCAGGCTATTGTACAATGGACAATGGGAAACCTTCATACGGCTTCATGGTCTAAAGTACAACATGCTTTTCTGCCAATAACGATTGGATTGTCGATTCTTATCCTGTTGCGCTGGAAACTAAATCTTCTTGCTTTGGGCGATCAGGAAGCCATTGCTGTCGGCGTTAATCCGAAACTATTGAAATTGGTATTAATTGCTGTTGCGACCATGATTACGGCCTCAGCTGTAGCAGCCGTAGGGGTTATTAGTTTGTTCGGATTAATTGTACCACATATAAGCCGTATGATCTTTGGTCCCAATAACAATATCGTCGTATGGGCTAATATCAGTATCGGCGGTACATTTCTTTTGCTTATCGATGACTTTTCTAGAGCAGTTATGCCATTTGAAATTCCGATAGGTGTATTTACCATGATTATAGGTGCTCCTTTATTTATTTACCTGATGCGCCGTAATGAAATTAACTGGAATTCATGAGTAACTCGATTCATATCAAAAATCTTTCCTTTGCTTATGGTAAAGACAGCATCCTAACAGATGTAAATATGTCATTTCCAGAGGGGAAGCTGTCTGTTATTCTCGGGCGAAATGGAAGTGGAAAATCGACCTTATTCAATATTATAGCAGGCTTAGAGAAAAAATACGAAGGCGCTGTATATATCGGCAAAACGGAACGACGGGAATGGAAAGTTGGCCAGAGCAAGGCTCTGAAATTAGGATTTTTGAACCAGTTTCATCAGACGACGTTCCCCTTTAAAGTTGTTGATGTTATTTTGACCGGTCGTGCTTCATTCTCCCGTTTTTCTCCCGGAAAGAAAGACTTCGAGGCAGTAGAACAGATCTTGGATAAATTTAACCTCACACACCTAAAAGATAAGCCTTATACCTCTTTATCTGGAGGGGAGCGACAATTGGTATTACTTTGTCGCGTGTTGGTACAGCAACCTGATATATTATTGCTTGATGAGCCTACCAATCATTTGGATCTGAAATATCAGATCGCGGTTCTGCAGACGGCCAAGGAACTGGTCAAGGAGGGGACAACCGTATTATGCGTGATGCACGATCCCAACATGGCATACCTTTTTGGTGATCAGTTTTATCTGATGAAAGATCATAGACTCGTGGATCTTGATGGTATGGAAAGGGAGGAGGTAAGAGAATTATTGGAACAGACTTATCAGCTTCCTTTGATCAGTTTGGAAAATCAGAACAAATGGATGTTTGTTCCGATGCTAAATGTAGGTTCTGCTTTTAATTCGGAGTGCGGAACAATAAATGGGACTTCGAACCAAATTGATATGAATGCCCAATAAAGGAGTCGCTATGTGCTTCAGAAAGAGTCATTATGAAAAAGTAGTGATTTTCAAATTGGGCGCTCACTAGACTACACTATTATTAAGATAATAAATATAACAATATGAATAGCATCAAAGATCGTGGCAATATGTGGGTTGATGAAAAAGGATCTAACAAGCAATTTCTTTCCGTTCATCCTCATTTAAATAACATCAGTATATCTCGTGTAGGTGAGGAGGATATTGATGTGATATTACCATATGTCATTGAATTTCGGAGAAAGCTGTTTCCGATGTTGGATGCGAATAAAATTCCGAAAGATCTGCTTGCTTTCTCAGCAGTGTATCTGAGCTCGGAGGCTGGAGCATTTTTGCAGGCCAGAGATCATCAGGGGAAATTGATTGGGGTAATTGGTATGCTTGCCTACGATTATCGCTTTCCCTATCTGAATATAGATAAACGGAAAACAGTAGAGGTTGCCCGGCTTTTTGTGGAGCCAGCTTATCGCAGGTCGGGATTGGGAACAGCGCTGTTTCTGCATTTGACGCAGGTAGCAAAAGAAAAGGGGATTGAGCGGCTTTATCTACATACACATCCCTTTCTAACAGGCGCGTACGAGTTTTGGAATAAGCTGGGATTTCAGTTGAAGGATATTCGTGACGAATCGAATTTCCCGACAATACATATGGAATTATTCGTCGATCAAATCGCTTAACCATTGAAAAGGTTAAGCCAAAAAAAATATAAATTATTCGAATGAACAACATGATGAAGGCGCTAGCTTTCGCTTTACTGGCGAGTGCTTCTGTATCGGAAGCCGTTTATGCACAACAAGGTGTAGTCATCTTTGGAAAAATACAGGATGAGAATGGTGACCCCATCTCTGGTGTAACACTGACCTTAACAAATGGACAACAGCAGACAAGTTCAAATAATCAAGGTGAGTTTAGTTTTGCTGGGATCAGCAGCTTTCCCGTACAGTTAAGAGCAGAAGCAATTGGGTATAAGTCTGTATTGCTAGATTTGAACGCCGTCAACTGGAACGCAAAAAAAGGTGTTAGAATAGGTATGGTAGTCGGCGACAATACCTTGGATGAGGTGTTGGTGACGGGCAGACGCAACAATTCATACCTGACAAACAATATGGAGCTGGGCGGCAAATTTGCTGGAAAATTAAAAGATCTACCACAATCTGTAGCTGTTTTGAGCAAGGAATTTATTGAGGATAAACAGGCTTTTACAACTGGGGCACTCATACAGGATTTGGCTGGAGTGACAGAGGCATCTTCCTATGATGATGTGGTCATTCGTGGTTTTAAAAGCGGCTATGAAACAGGTGTCCGGCTTGTCAATGGTTTGCGCTCGGGGTATGGTTATGGTAATAGTTATTATAATTCGCCCTTGACAATCAACCTTGAAAACATTGAGGTACTAAAGGGGCCAGGGGCTTCATTGTTTGGTGATATTGTACCTGGTGGTACAATTAACATGACGACGAAGAAACCTTTAGAAGATTTTAAGGGTTATTTGAGTTTTGCAGGTGGTAGTTTTGAAACGATGCGAACCACGTTGGATCTTGGTGGACCATTGGATAGTGCTAAACGGATATTGTATCGTTTTAATGCAGGATATGAAGATACAAAGACTTTCCGCGATGTAAATCGGCAGAAACGAATTATGGTTGCTCCTTCATTTACTTTCAAACCGGCAGAAGGAACAATAGTTGATATTGATATGGTATATAATCAGTTCAATGGTTATCTTGATCGGGGGATGGGGATTAAAGAGAATAATTTTTACGCTTTGCCGAGATCATTTACCTTGAGTCAGCCGTCAGATTTTTATAATTCCAAAACTTTTTCGTTAAGTGGCCGACTGTCTCAGCGTTTGGCAGAACATGTTAGTTTGAATCTGAGCTATATGAAATCCATCTATCAGGAGGATGTCAATGAACATCGGACAATGAACACCTTTGCTGATGCGCCACATAATACCATTATGAATATGCGTTTTTTTGATCGTCATGGACGTGACTATACGGATAACGTTGTCGGTTATGTGAAATGGGATCTTTTGGGCGATAGAGTCGATCATCATTTGGTTGCAGGAGTTGATTTTGCCCAGTATCGGGGCGACAAAGAAAATCAATTGCGGGAGGCGCGGCAGCAAACTGTAGATGGTAAAGTCGTCCCGTTGACTTTTGATTTGAACAATCCCACTTATACCACTCATGATCTAACTAATTATGTATGGCGTACGGGAGTCGCTTATCCATTTTTGAGCCCCTACAAAACAACGGGTAAATATATACAGGATCAAATCAGCATTGACGACCGTCTGAAACTCATCGTTGGCTTGCGTCATGAACACTATTCTTCTGAAACTATTGATGGACAGAATCGTTTTCATGCCACACAAAATGCCTTATTACCTCGCTTTGGTGTGACCTATGGAATCAATAAGCAGATTAACTATTTTGCAAGTTATTCACAGGGATTTGTACCTGTGGGCGCCAATTTTATTCAGAATTATAAAGACTACGGAGCCGATAAGCCATTTGATGCAGAGCGGAGTTTTCAGGTAGAAACAGGGGTGAAAACAGGCTTCTTTAAAGAACAATTACAGGTGGATCTCTCCTTGTTCCGAATTGAACGACGGAATATGCTCATTGCAACTGGAACAATCAATGATTCAGGATTGCCAGAATATAGACAATCTGGCAAAGCACTATCACAAGGCGTTGAGCTAGATGTTCGTGGACAGCTAACGCGGGAGTTTCAGGTCATGGCCAATTATACCTATAATGATACGGAGGTAAAATCGTCCTCTATTCCTTCGGAAGTCGGACAGTCGCTGCCGGGAGCACCCAAAAATATGGCCAGTGCCTGGTTAAAATATGTGTTTTCAACAAGCAGCTTAAAAGGCTTGGGTTTTGGAGCCGGTGTTTATTATGTAGACCGTAAACGGATGGATAACAGTATCGGAAAGGATAGTGATGGGAATGCACTCTGGGGACAATGGCCTTCTTATACAACTGTAAATGCAGCGGCATATTATCACGTAGGAGCAATGAAAATTGCTATGAATCTGAACAACGTATTCGATAAATACTACTTTTTAGGTGGTTTTGACTACACCAGAGCATTTGCTGGTGCTCCGCGAAACATCATGGTATCAGTTGGTTACTCTTTTTGATCCTGAAAATAGCACTTCAGAAACACAAAGCGGGCTTTTTCAACAAATTTGGACTATTTAATTCAAGATTTGTGCTAGTCAGATAGCCCGCTTTGGTTGTAAATTTGAATAACAAATAATAGAATTGTGAACACAAGAATGAGGGTTGTTTTAGTCTTTTTAGTTTTCCTTTTGAGCACCTTGCTCATGAAGGGAATGGCTATGCCTACGCATTCGAGTGCACTAAATCCGATTGTTAGTTTAAGGTTGTCTTCTACCTTTCCTACTCAGGTGGAAAAGGATTCAAGGCCGTCTGAACGAGAAAATTTGATCGCTGCGGTTAAAGATCATGATCTCTATGATGTCACCGAACAGATCGATTTAAAAGATGAATGGAGCAAGCTGCTCTTTTGGGGAGTTCTTTCTATTTGTCTTTTTGTATTCTGTTATCCTGTATGTCTCAAAATTCAGAATAATAGAAAACCTTACATGGATCGCTTGATCCTACCCCCAAAATATATTCTTTTCCAAAGTCTAAAAATTCCATTTCTGGGATAAAAAACTCCATTTCTTACGATGCTGAGCATTGGCTCGCTATGCGATCCGCATAGGCTAAGTGTGTCATTTTGATCACGATTTTGAACGATTTTTTTAGGTCGTGTGGCATCGCTATGACTTGTTTTTTAATTGAATTAACAACAATTTAAATAATATTTATATGCATTTATTACCTAGAGAGACAGAGAAGCTATTGCTTCATCTTGCCGGCGAACTAGCAAAAAAACGTAAAGCTAGAGGATTAAAATTAAACTATCCGGAATCTATTGCATTGATTAGCAGTGAACTTTTGGAAGCTGCTCGTGACGGACGTACTGTTGCTGACTTAATGCAGTATGGTGCGACGTTGTTGACACGTGAAGATGTGATGGAAGGCATACCTGAAATGATTCACGACGTACAGATTGAAGCTACATTTCCAGAT
The DNA here is from genome assembly GCA_031286695.1 of Sphingobacterium sp. Lineage (GTDB taxonomy): Bacteria > Bacteroidota > Bacteroidia > Sphingobacteriales > Sphingobacteriaceae > Sphingobacterium. The sequence continues at coordinate 840,859 of JAITTY010000006.1, forward strand.
GGTACAAAACTGGTTACTGTTCATAACCCGATTCGCTAATTGTTAAAAATATAATCTATGATCCCAGGAGAATTTTTTATTGCAGATGGCTATGTGATCTGCAATGAAGGTAGAGAAGTAACAACCATCACCGTGACGAATACAGGTGATAGACCAATTCAGGTAGGTTCACATTTTCACTTCTTTGAGGTGAACAAAATGATGGAATTTGATCGTGAGAAAGCTTTTGGCAAGCGATTGAATATTATTGCCAGTACTGCTGTGCGTTTTGAACCAGGCGAATCAAAAGAAGTAGAATTAGTTCCTTATGCAGGAGCGAGAAAAATCTATGGACACAATGATTTGGCCAATGGAGACACCGAAACCGAAGTTGCGAAAGCAAATGCAATGAAAAAAGTAAAAGAACAAGGCTTTAAAAACAAAGTATCATGAGTTTAAAAGTTAGCAAATTAAATTATAGCGCCATTTTTGGCCCTACAAGTGGTGATAAAATCCGTTTAGGAGATACAGATATCATTATTGAAGTTGAAAAAGACTACGCTTACTATGGCGACGAAGCTAAATTTGGTGGTGGTAAAACGGTTCGTGATGGGATGTGCCAATCTTCGGTCCATACACGGGACGAAGGTACATTGGACATGGTAATCACAGACGCTATTGTAATAGACCACTGGGGTATCGTGAAAGGTGATATCGGTATTAAGGATGGTAAAATTGTTGGTGTTGGTCGTGCTGGAAATCCAGATACCATGGATAATATTACCCCAAACATGATTATCGGTGCTTCTACTGAGGTACATGGTGGATCAGGGTATATCCTAACTCCAGGTGGTATTGATACTCATATTCACTATATCAGCCCAACACAAGTTGAAACGGCCTTGTATAGTGGTATTACAACAATGATTGGTGGTGGTACAGGTCCTGCAGATGGAACAAATGCAACGACAGTAACACCAGGTAAATGGAATTTACGCCGCATGTTACAAGCTGTTGAAGATCTTCCAATGAACTTCGGTTTCTTTGGTAAAGGAAACGTCGGTACGGAACAACCTATTGTTGAACAAATTGAAGCCGGCGCCTTAGGTGTTAAAATCCACGAAGATTGGGGGGCTACTCCAGCAACAATCGACAGAGCGTTGACTGTTGCAGATCAATATGATGTGCAGGTTGCCATCCATACAGATACGCTGAATGAAGCGGGCTTCTTGGAAGACACAATCCAGGCAATCAACGGACGTGTCATCCATACATTCCATACAGAGGGTGCTGGTGGTGGTCACGCTCCGGATATCATCAAATCTGCGATGTATCCAAATGTATTACCAGCATCGACAAATCCAACACGTCCATTCACAAAAAATACAATTGACGAACACTTGGATATGCTGATGGTTTGTCACCACTTGAGTAAAGAAATTCCGGAAGACGTCGCTTTTGCTGACTCGCGTATTCGTCCAGAAACGATTGCTGCTGAGGATGTATTACAAGATCGCGGTGTATTCAGTATCATGAGCTCGGATTCTCAAGCAATGGGACGTGTAGGTGAAGTAATCACACGTACATGGCAGACTGCAGACAAGATGAAGAAACAAATAGGTCCATTGCCTGAAGATGAAGGTAAGGACAACGATAATTTCCGTGCACGCCGCTATGTAGCGAAATATACCATCAATCCAGCTATCGCCCACGGTATTTCGAAGTATGTTGGTTCAATTGAGCCTGGTAAAATTGCCGATATGGTGATCTGGCGTCCTGCTTTATTTGGCGCAAAACCAGAAATGATTATTAAGGGCGGGATGATTATCGCTTCAAAAATGGGGGATGCAAATGCCTCTATTCCTACACCGCAGCCAATCATCTTAAGAACAATGTTCGGTGGTTTAGGTAAAGCTGTTCACCAAACTTGTTTTGACTTTGTCTCTAAAATTTCATTGGAAAAGGGAATTAAGGAAGAATATAAACTGGAAAGAACTTTACTTGCCGTAGAAAATTGCCGAAATATCTCCAAAAAAGATATGATCCACAATGATGCTACGCCTGAAATTATCGTTAATCCAGAGAACTATGAGGTAAGCCTTGACGGCGAGATCTTGCGGTCAAAACCTGTTGATACAGTTTCGTTGGGACAACGATACTTCTTGTTTTAACCCTATAACTACTTTTTTATGGCGTGATCCTATATCACGCCATAAACTATGAAAAACAATATGTTGATGAAATCATCATGGGCTTATCAAAAGCGCATAAGAGAGGGAATAATGACTGCTCATGATGTTTCATTAAGCTAAAATACGATTTACGCTAATGAAAAATTTGAAGATATTTTTAGGCTGTTGTATAGCAATGGCGTGCTTTACCATACAATCTGCCTATGCGCAAAAGGGAGGTATCATGGTTTATGGGTCACTGAATTACCACGAAACGACTGCTGGGCATCAATTTAGTGCCGCTCCGGTGGGTGCTGCCTATTTTTTCACCGACAACATGAATGCGGGGCTAAACTATGGATTCAATTCTGCTAAAGATAAAGCACTGGATTTCACAGATCATTCGCATGAAATAGGACCTTTCTATAGTAATACTTGGCCTCTGAGTGAGCATTTCATGTTAATTGGTCAGGTTGATGTGCATTATTTGTGGGGCGATCAACATGTCGCTACCGGAGGTACTATGGTCGATGGTAAATACAATGGCTATCTATTCAGAGTGTACCCGCTTGTGGGTATCGCCTTGGGAAAAGGTTGGGCATTAAAAGCTAAAGTGGCAGAATTGTCTTATAAAAAGAGAAATAGTAAAGATGCTGCTATTCCCAATGATCACGAAGTCATTACAGGAATCAATGGATCAACTGTAGGTTTAGGCTTGTCTAAAAATCTATTTGTTAAGAATTAAAAAATGATAATCACGGAAATCACAAGGAATATTCATGGTGAGCAGATCACTAAGCGTCTGGATTCGCTTGCTATTGAATGGTATGAGTCGACCAAACGTATTCAACGTTTACGTACCGCGGAGGGAATGGATATTGCTGTCAAATTGTTGGGTAATACATCCAGCTTGCAGGATGGTGATATCTTGTACGAAGATGAGGAGAAAATTGTTGTGGTAACGATCAAACCTTGTGAAGTCATCCGTGTCATGGCAATTGATTTCCTGCGAACTGCTTTTGTAAGCAGCGAAATTGGAAACAAACATTTGCCTCTATTTGTGGAGGCAAATGAATTGCTTATGCCTTATGAACGGTCAATGTACGAATGGCTAACTAAACAAGGATTTGATCCACAGTGTTGCGAGCGTCAACTTTTACATCAGCTCAATGCAAATGTCGATCCCAAACATCATCAGAAGATAAAGTCTTCGACTAAAAATATCCCGCTTTTGATCAACGACAAAGCCTTCATGAATTCGCAAGCGCCAACAGCTATGAAGGGAGACTGAAGTTTCGTTCTGCTCGATAACCGAGCGTAGTTAGCTTATTGATCCTATAATGTAAAAAATAGGAATCAGGAAAAGGGATGGTTCAGATAAAAAAGGATTACAGCAGTACTTTCTTTTCATAAAAGGAAAAACTTGGTACAGCTTTAATATCCAATGGTAGAGAAGATTACACAAGGGGCGGGTTGGTCCTTGAAGATATATACTTATAATAAAAAATAATGTCAATGAAAAATACATTTCTAGGCAAGTTACTCCATCTAGCAGATCCAACATTGCCAATTGGTGGGTTTACCCATTCAAATGGACTGGAGACCTATGTGCAACAGGGCTTGGTCTGTGATAAGGTTACGGCGGACAACTATGTGCGTCATAACCTCTGGTATAATTTGAAGTACAATGATGCTGCTTTGATGAAATTGGCCTATGAAGCAACTTCTTCGCAGGACATGGATGCATTGATCGGCCTAGATCAAGAATGTACAGCATTAAAAAGCCCAAGAGAAATTCGCGATGCCAGTAAAAAACTGGGCGTACGTATTTATAAAATATTCAGTCGGTATCAACAGCAGGATTTTATGCTGTCCTGGGGTGAATTAATCCAAAAGAAGGAAGTAGATAGTCATTACTGTTTGATGTATGGCATGCTGGCGTCACTTTTAGAAATTCCTTTGGAAGAAGCGTTACACGGCTTTTATTATAATGCCGCTATTACGATGGTGACCAATGCTGTAAAACTTGTGCCGTTAGGTCAATTGGATGGCCAAGATATACTTTTTGGTTTACATGATGATATACTTGATCTCTGTAAAGAGACCTTAACAGTTGAACGGAATTTAGTGGGCTTATGCAACATTGGATTTGATATCCGTTGCATGCAACACGAACGATTATATTCTAGAGTTTATATTTCTTAAAAAACAATTAAAATGGAAAATAGAAAATATGTTAAAATAGGGGTTGGTGGTCCAGTAGGATCTGGTAAAACAGCATTATTGGAAAGATTGAGCAGACGTTTGATGAATGAAATTGATCTTGCCGTAATTACGAATGATATCTATACGAAGGAAGATGCGGAATATATGGCCAAAAATAGTTTGCTACCCCGTGAGCGAATTATCGGTGTAGAAACTGGCGGTTGTCCCCATACGGCGATACGGGAAGATGCAAGTATGAATCTCGAAGCTGTCGATGAACTAGCAAGCCGCTTCCCGGATTTAGAGTTGATTTTAATTGAAAGTGGTGGTGATAACCTGACTTCTACCTATAGTCCGGATCTTGCCGATATTACCATTTTTGTAATTGATGTTGCCGAAGGTGAAAAAATGCCTCGTAAAGGTGGCCCGGCAATTACAAGATCAGATCTGTTGTTGATTAACAAGAAAGATTTGGCACCCTATGTAGGTGCAAGCCTAGAAGTGATGGAGCATGATGCACGTAAAATGCGTAAAGGTTCTCCATTCTTGTTTTCAAATCTGAAAACTGGCGATGGTTTGGAAGAGATCGTGGGCTGGATTAAAAAATACGCACTCCTTCAAGATATTGAGGAGCCTAATTTACTACGTTAATTATGATTTGTTCTTTAGATATTAAAATAGCACATCGCGAAGGAAAATCCTTTTTAAAAGATGCATATGCGACACAACCGTTTCGTATCGTTCCTGTTGGACAATATCAAAAAGACAATGCCGCGTACTTGATGATCATGAGCTCATCCCCAGGCTTACTCGACGGTGATGACCACCGTATTCAAGTGGATATTGCTCCCGGATCTAAGTTGCAATTGCAGACACAGGCTTATCAGCGTCTATTCCATATGAAAGGGCATTCGTCCCAAACTATGGAAGTGAATGTAGGCGAAAATGCGGTTTTTTCTTATGTACCCCATCCTGTAGTACCGCAGCATTCGTCTCATTTTTTGAGTCATAACATTGTGCATCTTGCTTCAAATTGTCACTTATTGCTGAGTGAAATCGTGACCTGTGGGCGGAAAATGTCCGGTGAGGAATTTATGTACAATCACTTCCAGAATTTGACCGAATGTTATGTCAATGGCAGACTCGTTGTAAAAGATAATGTATTGTTACAGCCAGATCGTATGCCCATACAAGGTTTGGGCATTTTGGAAGGTTATACGCATCAGGGAACCTTGATCTATCTCAACAGTGCCGGCTTGAATCCGAGCGACTGGATCGAGACTTTCCATGAACAATACGGTGAAACTAAAGACGTCGCGTTTGGGATTAGTGAATTGCAACATGACGGTTTTATGGTTCGCGTTTTAGGCTACGGTGCCGAGCAGCTTTATCTTCTTTTTAAAGAAATGCAAAGCGCATTATGGGACAACATATTTTTGAATAACAACTAATTATATTCCAATGAAAAATAACATCCTAGCTTTTATCAAAGCTTTCTTTAAAGGATTTGGGCAAATTATGTTACAGGGTAACATTTGGACAGGTATTTTATTTATATGTGCCATTATTTATGATTCGGCGCTCATGGGCTTTGCAGGAATTCTCGCCAATATCGTAGGGGTATTGACTGCCAAGTTGATGAAATTTGATGAAGATCATATCAATGATGGACTTTTCGGATTTAATGCCACGCTTTATGGTATTGCTTTGGTTTTCTATTTTCAGACAAACGTCTGGGTATGGGGAGCTTTAATCGTAGGATCTGCGTTGACCACGATCTTGATGGGCTTTGCATTAAAGAAGAATCTGCCCGTATTTACATTTCCTTTTATCTTAATTACCTGGATCGCATTGTATGTGTTGAGTATTCCAGAATTGGCCTTGCGGACAGTACCTGAGCATTTTGTTGATATTCAGGAAATGGACGACTTCTTAATTGAAGGCCATGCTTTTGGTCAGGTTATTTTTCAGGGTAGTTTAATTGCTGGATTGATCTTTTTTATTGGGGTTTTCCTGAGCAATCCCATGGGAGCACTTTACGGTTTCGCTGCTGTTATTATCAGTGTTTATATTTCACACCATGGCCATGAATCTGCTGACATGACCAACAATGGCATCTTTAGTTTCAATGCGGTCTTGGTTGGAATTGCCCTAAGCGGCCCCCGTGTTAGAGATGGTGTATATGTTCTAATCGGAACAATTATCGCCACCTATTTTGATCATTTTTTGATTCACAACGGATGGACGACATTGACTTTTCCTTTTGTTTTTGCGATGTGGGCTATGCACCCTGTGAAACTTATCGATAAATGGTTGGTGAATAAATTTTCATCAGCCGAGGGGACTTCATAGTCCTTTTGTGAACTAAAATTTTATGTATGTTTAAATTTCGTTTAATAAAACTATTCCCAATAATGCTCTTATTGGGAATTCATGTAAATACGGTCTATGGACAAGTCAGTCCGCCGGGATTAGGAAAAGCAAGGACCGCATCTTGGTCAGTTTTGGGCTTGCGTAGGAAATTGGACAGTGCTGGAACGAAGGAAGCATTGACTTATATTGGCCTGGGTACCAAAAGCACGCCCGATGATTCAAATCCTTTTCATAAACAGGCCATTTGGGTACTAAACCATGAAGTCTACCATAAATTTGCCAAAAACCAGCAATATAGTTATGCTGTAAGCTATCGTCGCCAAAATATCTATGATGAGGCGGCACCTTATCATAATGAAGGGGTCGAGCAAGAGTTTAGGTTATATGGACGATATGCGTATACATTTACCCTTAATGATCGCTTGAAATGGAAAAATACGTTAAGGCAAGAGTTCCGAAAGTTCTTTACAGCTGATTTTCAAAAAACAGAAGAGAATTTTCAATTTAGGACCCGCTTGAAGTCGCAGCTAAATTTTAAAATTTCGGCTAAAAATAAGCAAGAATTGGCTTTGAGCGCAGAGGGACTTTTTGCAATCAGTAAACTCTACGAACCTGTTAGTGCCTGGTCAAGCTTTGGCTATAAAGAGACCCGTCTAGGTTTCTATTACATGACAGATATTCCAAAGACACCTTTGCGATTGGATCTGGGTTATATGAACGACTTAATTAAAGGCTATGACAAAGTAGATTTCGGGGTTCATTATCTAGCCGTAGACTTAATTTGGAATCTACCTTACCGTAAAAAGCATTAGTCCGCCATAAACTTATGTTTTCTATAGTCACTGGGTGAATACCCAGTGATTTTTTTGAATAGTCTGGTGAAATACGAGGGCGATTGAAATTTCAATTCAAAGGCTATTCCAGCAATATCTCTCGTAGCGTCCTGCAACAGAATCTGACTGTGTAAAATACTAATCTCACTAATCCATTGCTTTGGCGGCTTGTTTGTCGCCTCTTTGACACATTTGTTGAGGTAGTTTTCTGAAATATGCAATAAATTAGCGTAAAATAAGACGTTTTTATGATCGATATGGAACTTTTGGACGTATTCACGAAAACGGAACGCAATGTCTAACTGTCTGCTCATCGGGGCCTTTGTCTCAATATCCGATTTTATCACCTTCAATAGGATACACTGCATCATGGAGATGCAGACTTCCATTACGCGACCCTCGGTAAAAAGTTCTTCTTCCAATAACATCAACATTTGCTGGATCCAATGCGCTACATGCGGTTTAAGTGTGGTAAAAGGATGGGAATTGAAAAATTTAATATCGTTTATACCAAGCTCAATATCAGTAACAATTTCATTTTCATAGACCACGAAAAAACCTTCTACATCATCGGAGATTGCCAGCGTAGCCGTAATATTACCTTGTTTGATGTTAATGACCTGGTTTTCGGTCAGTGTATAAGAGGCACTCTCCAGGTGCTGTGTCAATGTGCCTTTCGTAACAAAAATGAGAAAATTAAAGGTTGTACGATAGGGGATGACGGGCATCAGGATACTGCGAAGGTAGCTTTCAATTCGATAGACTTGAATTTTATTCTCGTTGAACAGATTATGCTCCGAAACATCCGGTAGAAATAGTTTTTTGTACTCGTAATTGTTGATGATCTTAATCGAATTTTTCATAGTCTTAAAACAACGTACTTAACAACGAAATCTTATAAAAGAAATAGTTGTATGTATGACAAATATACTTAAAAGTTTGCGAAAATTGTGTTAAAACTACCTGTGCTTATACAATGAATTAGGCTGTTAAATGGGGTATAATGGCGCTGTTAGTGCCTATTTTCATTGCCAGCTTTTAAAAACTCGTCAGAGAAATTTATAGGCTATTTTTCCCTGTTGAATTTCTCCTTATTATAGGATGCCGAGGCCCCTTTGGGTATGGATAGAGAGGACCATTTTTCATCGATACATATTTTTCCGATATAAACAATCTGTCCGATGTGGTAGGGGTAATGTGCAATCTGCCGCAAAATAGCTTCCATGACTGTATGCTCTTCATTGCGTATATAAATAACTTTTTCTAGGTCATCTTCTACGAGGGATTCAATGGCTTGAAAGAGACAGTTCCATCCGGCATTCCAATGATCAATAAGCTCTTTGCGGTCTGTCCAGGTATTCTCAAACTCCAGATCCCGGTTTCTATTATCTTTTTCTCCGTCCGTGCTGAGAAAATCGGTCCAACGTGAAAGCATATTTCCACTTAAATGTTTCACAAGCAGTGCAATGCTATTGCTCGAATCATTTGGCTGCCAAAATAGTTGTTCAGTACTTAATTGATCAAATGTTTTATCACCCAGTGATTTATAATATTGAAATTTTTTTAAGCAGCTCGCTAGAAAGTTATCCATCCTTTTGAAGTTTATGATTTTATACTTTCAAGATACGAAAATGCCAGGAATCCTCGATGACTAGAATCTGGACTCCATGTAAAGAATTGCTTTTAATGACAGGAGGCCGTTGCAGTTGAATAGGATAGGAAAAAGAGAATCGGTTAAAAAAGCAAAGGTGATACTGGGGATTGTATCACCTTTAAGCTAACTAAACATTAAACATAAATAAACAGTCTTTTTAAAGACCACACTAAAAATTACATGACTATTCTGCCACTTGTTGATTTGTCAACCTGGACATTTTTCGGTTGATTTTTTAACGCAATTCTTGCTGATGTAGAAACATTTCCCTGTAAGTTTTCTTTCACGCTGAGCGTTACATTGGCAGACGAATTGGCTTGTATTTGGGCATTCGTTGTCGTGAAACGGCTCATATCAACCGATGCTGATGAGTTGGTGTTCAGATTTAAATTTGAAGCGCTACCCGCAATTTCTTGCCTAGACGAACTATTTGCCGATACTTGCAAATTTTTACTGCTCACTTCTGTCGTTAACTTACTTGAAGAACTTGTTGAAAGGCTTATATCATCTGCAATTAATTTTTTAAGGGATATGCTAGCCGAAGACGAAACGTCAACAGAGATTTTATCGGCCTTAATCGTTTCGTCGGTATGAATCGAACTGCTGGATGATGCGGAGAAACGTGTTGGTATCTTGCTTGAGTAAACAGTTACGCGATTGTTTCTCGCATTTCTGATCGAACTGTTTCTTTTATACTGTACATAGAGTGTGCCGTTTTTTACGGTTGTTTCGATAAGGGATAAATGCTCGGGATTATCTGCTTCAACAACAACCTCATTGCGATTAGAATGAATATAATCCACACGTAGTGAAGTCGCTGATGAAATGGCATCTGGCGCCGTGATCTTGCGTGTTTCGCGTTCTTGTGCCTGGGCTACATATAAAAATGAAATAAAGGCAATGGTTAAGATTCTTTTCATTATTTTTCTGTTATTAGTTTAAATTTATTGTTATTGAAAGTTTCATGTTAATTTCCCTTTTACCATTTCTTATGCAGCCGTATTACAGCTTATCGTTAACTGCTACTTGTAGTATAATAGTGATGCCAAAACTTAAAATCATCGTAAATGATTGTTTATCACTGTTTTTTTGTTTTACATCTACTTTTGCGAATGCTCATTACCGAACAATAGCTGTTCGGTATCGGACAGTTTGCGTTTTTTACCATACCCTTCGCTCGTAAGCTGCTAACCAGAACTGATACTCTAATTGGGAAGCTGTTATAAATACTTGTCGCATCTTCTCCCGATTTGTTGCAGTAGTTTCTGCTGCAATTTTGTCAACGTAGTTTTTTGCCTTGATAACTCCCTGTGCAAAGTCGTCACCACTATAGGTTTCTATCCATTTGGAATAGGGATTCCCCTGTGTATTTGCCGTGGCTACAATATGGTCGCCGACCTCTTTATAAATCCAAAAACAGGGGAGTGTTGCCGCCATAGCGACCTCAACGCTCTCGAAAGCAGCTACGCTTTTAAGAAAATGAACATAATGATGGCAGGTTGGTTCAATCTTGTTGTTCTCGTCGACAGGACTTAAACTAAATTCCCGAAAGTAATCTTCGTGTAATGCTCGTTCAACAAGAAGCGCATTGCGTCCAAATTCGAAATAGTCCAATGCTTGTTGATTATCCGTGCTTTTAGCCCCTATAAAAGCAAGAACGCGACCAAATTCTTCCAAATAGAATGCGTCTTGCTGCATGTAAAATTGGAATTTATCCAGTGGAAGACTGCCATCACTAAGCTGAATGATAAACGGCATAGCAAGTATATCTGAATAAATTGATGTTATAGAATTCCAAGCGCTATAAGTCCAGTTCATATTGAATAAGTTTAAGGGGGTTGTGGAAGTGATTTAATGGCCCATTTCCTTTGCCAATGACCAGGTCTTTGCTACCAGCTATTGCTGCGTGTATATAAGCCAGTGCAAAGTCTACTGCGCTATCGAGACCAACGCCTTGTGCCAATTGGCTCGCAATTGCTGAAGAAAGCGAACAACCTGAACCATGTGTGTTTTTGCTGTTAATTTTTTGTGATTTGAATTCAATTGGTGGATTCTTATGCTGGAACAACAGGGATGTTAATTCTTGACTTTGGAGATGCCCGCCTTTAATCAGTACGGATTGACACCCCTTGGCCAACAAGGTATTTCCCGCTTTTTCCATCTTCTCGACATTGTCAATGACTTCGTCTACTAAGACACTTACCTCATCTAAATTTGGCGTAATTAGGGTTGCCAAAGGAAAAAGAAGTTCGATGCAGGCCTGAACGGTATCATCGTGAATCAATTTGTGTCCGCTAGTCGAGACCATGACTGGATCAAATACGATAGGCCCTTTATATTCTTTTAAATAGGCACTAATAAGCTCCACAAGTTCAATATTGTGTACCATCCCGATTTTGATTGCATCGGGATAGATATCGTCAAAAATGGCATCTAGTTGGTCTTGGACAGCTGCCATAGGGATCTCATAAATACGTCTTACACCCTGTGTGTTCTGAACAGGTAAGGCGGTTAAAACATTCATGGCATAACAACCTAATGCAGATATGGTTTTGGTATCTGCTTGTATGCCTGCTCCACCACTACCATCGAACCCTGCAATGCTGAGTACAGTCGGGACACTGTATTTTTTATCTTTTGTCATTTTAATAGTTCTTTTAGTTGTGCACTGGCAGCTCTGGGATCTTGACTTTGGCATATGGCCGAAACGACTGCAATGGAGTCTGCACCTGCGTTCCAAGTCTCTGCCGCAGTTTGAAAATTCATTCTTCCGATCGCGATCAATGGTTTTTCCGTCCTATTCCGAAGTTGTTTTAAACCCGCAATTCCCCATTCAGTAATTGTATCCACTTTGGTTCTCGTTGAAAAAATGGGACTTACACCAAGGTGGTCGACGGCGTACATTTGTTGACTTTCCAGTTGCTGCATATCTTCTATAGACCAGCCTATGGTCAATTTATCGCCATATTTTTCTCGAATAGCGAGTGGCTGGAAATCATTTTGCCCCACATGTACTCCCCATGCTTCGATTTGGGCTGCGATTTCCACGGAATCATTGATCACGAGCGGAATACCATAATGATCGGTTAGTTTTTTTAAACGGATGGCTTTATCCAAAAATGTAGCTGGATCGTCAACTTTTTCGCGCAATTGTATAAGATCGACTCCACCTATGATGGCTTCTTCGGCAACATGGAGCCAATTTTGAGGATAACAGTCTCGCTCGGAAATTACCAAATACAGGGGGTAGGGGAAAAGTGGATTAATACGCATAACGTTTGATCTTGAGCTTTGATTTTAGACGTTCTGCATTGAGCTGATAGAGTTCATCATAGAGATTCAATTGCAGGGTGCCCGGGCCAGCTGCTGTTTGGGCAGCAAGTTCTCCCGCCAAGCTCAAAATGGACACACCGGCAACGGCTGCTTCAAAATATTGGTCTGTAACACCTAGAAATGCACCAATGAGTGCAGTAGCGCTGCAGCCCAGTCCGGTGACTTGCGTCATTAAAGGATGACCATTATAGACCTCAACACGGTGTTGTTCGGAGAGGATATAATCGATTGCTCCAGAAATGCAGATAATGGAGCCGGTCTGTTCCTGCAATAATTTGCCAAACCGGAGTGCATCTTTGCTATCTGTCGTACTGTCGACGCCTTTTGTGTTCGGTTGGTTGAAATTGTACAGCGTCATGATTTCTGATGCATTTCCACGAATAACGGTTGGTTTGAGATCCAGTAGATTGGATAATAAATCATTGCGGAATGCTGATATCCCAGCACCAACAGGATCAAGTACCCATGGCCGTCCGATGGTATTGGCATGTTCGGTAGCAACCAGCATAGCTTCGGCTGTATCTTCACTCAAGGTGCCGATATTAATGACCAGCGCTTGCGCAATATCGACAACTTCGCGCACTTCCAACGGGCTGTGTACCATCACAGGGGAGGCGCCTACAGCTAAAAGTGCATTGGCCGTATTGTTCATCACGACCAGGTTGGTGATGTTGTGGATAAGAGGTTTTTCAAGCCTCAGCTGCTCTAATAGTTTGATAATTGAATCTTCCATTCTTTTTGCTTGTCGTAAGATGTTTCCGTGCGGCTTTGACGGGAAGAAGAGAGATAGCCTGTGCAGTATAGAGGTTTGCTGTACAGTTGATGTTTGCTTTTCCCTACGTCGGTATAAACCGAATCAGGTTCAAAGGGACTATCTCAATTCTATACAGAATACCCCCAAAGCCATATCAAACTTAAACAAAAAAGTGGACTTTTTATATAAAAAAACGCAGAGCTGTTAGCTGACCAGGCTAGATGAATACATTGCTGTATTAAGATCCTGATTTTTGTTCAGTACGCATTTCGATATATTTTTCGGGAGTGTAGGTGACACGCGCAAAATTTTTGGTCAAAAGTTCTTTTTCTATAGTCTTCCCACCCTGAAATTTAAAAAACTTCTCGCGCCAGATCTCGTTTTTCCGAAAGAATTGATTGTCTATTTTCAGAAATTGATGTTCTTTTTCAAAGACATGGTATGCAAAATCCAGTTCTTGGTCTATTCGCAATTCGCCCTCTAAGCATTTCTCCGTAAACCATAGATTTATTTGGAAAGTGTATGGTGTATGGTTGGTGAATTGATAATCACGATAGTTATAAAACACCGTAGCACCACTGCCGAATGGTAATACACGGCCATCGTCTGGAAAAGGGTCAAAAGAATGATGATAACGTTCATTGACGGTAAGCGGACTATGGATTACAAGCCAATGAATGAGGTTGGATATTTGACAGATTCCGCCGCCAATACCCGCTCTCGCTTCACCGAAGGATAATTCCATGCCCGGCAAGTAGCCTTTTTTTGCGGTTGGCAGTCCAACGAGTTTACAGAAAGAAAAGGTTTCCGTCGGTCTGATGAGAATGCCGTTAATCTCCGCTGCAGCAATTTTCAGATTGGTAACTTTATTGATCTGCAATTGCATATTATTTTGGCCCAGTTTCTTCAATAATACAGACTGGTGTTTTTTGATACGGAAGGGAAGCTTTTCAGCTGATTTAGCTGCTGTATATTTTTTGCTATCACATAACCATAGGGCTTTCCTATGTATTCTTCTGGCCCATACCGCTAAAAAATAGAGTATTGGGTGATGTTGACTGATCAATTTTCGTTTTCTCAATTCGGCGTTTTATTATCCCTATCAAAATTAATGCTGAAATATTTTTTTTTCTACTTTTTACAGGATTTCATCGAATCTTTTTTTGTAAAAACCGGGATCTTGATTTCATCCGACAATAGCGGTTTTTCAGTGAGTGCTTACATCGTTCTTCTCGCCTGTCGGTATTTTGCCGTGAGTTGGCCATCCTTGTTATAAATCAAACTTTCATAGGCACAGTTGCCCAAATCTTTTACAATTGATTTTTGCTGTAAGACGCCCTCATAATAAAATTCATCAATTGTTTCGTTAACACGGTAAGATCGCTTGATCTCAGCTGTAAGCCTACCTGTTTGATCAAAGGTCTGGCGTTGTGAATATTCACTTATTTCCGGGTTGCTATACAGATAGTGGACACGGTTTTCTACCTGGTCATTTCTGCCAGAAATTTCCTCGACAATTCGATTTTGTTCATCATACTGATAAATGGTCCAGTCTATCCGTTGATATATAAAATGAATGGATTCACTTTTTATAACCTGAAGTTTACTGTCCAAGTGGTATATCATCGCTGATTGTAATGTGGGGTCGTAGGACACAATAGCATTGGGGAGATATCTGTAAATTGTACTGCTGCTCCATTTACTATTTTGAAGGTACTGTATGGAGTCGATAAGTCCTAATTGATTATAGAATCTTTTGCTGAAATAATTATTTCCGCCAGAAAGATTGTTGGATGTGAGCTCTTTGCCTTCTTCATAAACAGTCGTCATAATTGCACCGGATTGTACCTCATTTTCGCCAGAAAACTGCTGCATGACATAGGTGCCGTCGCATTTATTTTTACGCTGACTGTAATAAAGAGGGAGAGCGGGGTTGGCTATAATAGCCGCTGCATATTGCCTGGATGGAATAAATTGCACTTGTGCGATTGAGTCAAAGAAATGTCGGGCATTATAGTGTGCCGAAGGTTTCTTTGATGCAACTTGTGTGCTGGTGTTTAATATCGGTTTGGCTACTGCCAAATAGGTATTACTATCGTATATGATCTTGGGTTTGCCTAATCCATCAAACAAGATCATGGCATGACGTTGTTTCAATGACAATACATCGATGGTCCATTGTTGATTTTTAACGATAAATGTAAGTTTTTTTGCATCGGTTTTTGTGACCAGTAACTTTGTTGTGCTAAAAGGCACTTGCTTGAAAATCGCAGCAGCATTTTTTTCGTGTAGACGCATGATAAAATCAGTTGATTTATCGGACTCATTGGTTACAAACAGAACTGCCTGTGTAGGGCTAGCTATTGTTAGCGATTTTACGGTTTGAGATTGTGCGAAGGAACTATACAACAGCAATAGCAGCAACTGAATGATAAAGGGGGAAATTGATAGCCTCAAATTATGATTCATTTGGGTGGATATTGCTGTTGTTGGTTATTAGTTAATTTAATACTTCTTTCAGAAATAATAAGGTATGGTCCCAGGCACGTTTAGCCATCACTGGATTATATTCTTGTGACTCGGGATTGGTAAATGTATGTCCAGAATTTGCGTAGGTGATTATTTGCCAGTCTGCTTTTCCTTCATTTAATTCCTTGACCAACCCATCGTAATCTTCTTTTGATACACTCTTATCGGCTGCAGGGTGCTCAATGAGTACTTTTGTTTTAATTGAACCATTGGGTCTATCGGCAGCTTTGGATAGGCCTCCGTGGATACTGATCACTGCATTGACGGGGAATCCGGCTCTCGCGGCTTCTAACGCTCCTGAACCTCCAAAACAATAGCCAATGATTGCAATTCTCGTCGGATCAGCACCTTCTTTTTTCAGTTGTTCTAAAGCGAGCATTATGCGATGCTGATAAGCTTTGTAGTCTGTCTTGTAATGGCCGGCAATTTTCGAAGCTGCGGTGTTGTCCGAGGGAATATTTCCCTCTCCGTAGATGTCGGCAATGAACGCGATGTACCCTTCTTTTTCAAGAAGCAATGCCGCTTGTTTCGCTTCGTTGTCAATTCCCTTCCATGCAGGAAGAATTAAAACGGCCGGGCCTTTTTTTGCCCTATTGGCGGTTACCAGTCCATTGAGTTTTTGTTCACCATCCTGGTAAGAAACCTGTTTTAATTGTTGGGCTTGTGTAGTCATGGTGACCATAGTAAGCATCAATAGTGTCATAACTGTTTTCATCTGTAAAGAATTTGTTCCACTCATTATTTTGTGTGATCAGAAATGAACCTAATTTGGAGTCCATCTCAACTAAATATAATTTTCAATGTACATTTTTTTCACTGTCGCCAACCTGAAGCTACGACTTGATGGATTCAATGATACCAATAACATCGAGCTGTCCGAGACCTTGATCGTGTGCTTTCCCGTAGGTTTCGAGTAAGGTCTTGAGGAGGGGATAGTCAGCACCGGCTTGTTGAGCCAGTCGAATATCTTTCAGC
This sequence comes from Sphingobacterium sp., assembly GCA_031286695.1. Taxonomy (GTDB): domain Bacteria; phylum Bacteroidota; class Bacteroidia; order Sphingobacteriales; family Sphingobacteriaceae; genus Sphingobacterium. The sequence goes on from JAITTY010000006.1 coordinate 857,665, forward strand.
ATAAGGTCTAGCGCGAATGCAGGACTGTAGTTCTCTTCCACCAGTAATGGTGTTTTCACTTTTGTTGCCCCACTGCCGCTGGCACTATCGTTGATGATTTCGAGCATATCGCTTCGTTGAATTCCCAGTTTATCTGAAAATAAGATCGTCTCCGCGAGACCTTGGTAGATCGTAGAAAGGAAATAGTTGATCGCAAGTTTGGCGGCAATTCCCTGTCCATTTTCGCCGAGATGTTTGATCGATTTTCCCATCTGCTCGAGGTATACTCGGGCGCGATGAAGGTCTTCGGGATCACCACCGACCATAATAATAAGCGTACCCTCAGTAGCTGGTTTGGTGCTGCCGGCAACGGGAGCATCTATAAAAGCAGCGCCTTTTTCTTTTAGCTTAGTGGCTATTGAAATACAGCGTTCACGAGATATTGTACTCATATCGACAAATAATTTGCCTTTGATCTCCCTTTGTAGGATTTTTTCATATACTTCGCTGACTGCTTCATCATTTGTGAGCATGGAGAATATAATGTCGCTATGATCGACTAATTCACCTATATCTTCTCTGATAATTGATTGCTCTTCAAAGCCTGCTGCTTTAGCCTTGTTTCTATTGTAAACAGAAAGGGGGAATCTTGCTTTTTCTAGATTTTTAGCCATGGGGTATCCCATGTTTCCTAATCCTATAAATCCTAATTTTTCTATCTTCATCTAAAAATTACATTAATTGCTCTTGAAATTTACGTATAGCTAAAGATACAAATGTTTTGGTCATTACACCAATACCCTAATTTCGTTACGAAGCAGCACTATTTTATCTTCCTGTTCCAGTTTTTTTAAAATTCGGGAGACAACGACTCGGGACGTATTTAAATCGGAAGCGATATCCTGATGCGTAAGGGTGAGTATTCGGTCGTCATTCAGCTTCACTTTGGCTTTCAAATAGTTGATGATGCGTTCTTCCATGTTGGAAAAAGCTAGACTATCAACAGCTTGTAACATTTCGTCCATACGGCTTGAATAGCTCGAGATGATGAAATTTCGCCAGGAAGGGTATTTTCCCATCCAAAGGTTGACAAGCTCATTGGGAATCATGGCTACAGTCGTTGTTTTTTCTGCGAGCGCACGAATTTCACTTTTTTTATTCCCGAGACAACAGGCTATCGACATTGTACAGGTTTGACCTTTTTCCAGATAGTAGAGCAACAATTCGCCTTTATCTTCATCCTCCCGGACAATTTTTATTGCCCCATCCAAGAGGAGAGGCATAGCCTTGATATATTGATTGGTATCAATGATGAGATCACCTTCACGGAACGTTTTTATATACGCGTTTTCCGCTATTTCAGCGATTAGTTCCGGTTCAAGAATGCCTGTATAAGCTTGTTCTATGGATAACATATTTTTTAAATTAGTTAAAGTTAATTATTTATAGGCTTATTTCAGCTGTTGTGAGAAGAAAAGAAGGTCGTTGGAAATGGCGGATTGAAAGAAACAATTTTAGCAGCTCATGAGGATAGGCTATAAAATGTTGTGTCCAATTCATAAAAATTGTAAAATTGATAAATTTTGATTTATTCAAAACAGACAAAATATTATTCTGATTATTTTTAATGTTTTTTCAAGAATAGGATGAATGTATTGTGTTTATTTTATGTATGCTGTATTTTCATTGTATCTTTTTGCTGAAATTTGCTGTTTTTCTGTGGAAGATTAAAATTTATTCTTTCTATATAGAGATACTGCATGATATTGGTATTGTTAAAATTAGTTAAAAAGACAATCAATTCCTAATTTTGCGGCACAAAAACAAAACAATCACATCTAACATGAAAAAGTCTTTACTTTTTTTTGCCCTTGTTTTTGCTAGTTATAGTGCCGTTCATGGTCAAACAGCAAATACTGGTTCGGTTTCAGGAGTTGTCAAAGAAGCTACTGGACAAACGGTTAAAGGAGCAACTATTAAAATTACCCACATCCCAAGTGGACAAGTAGTAAGTGGCTCAGCCGATGCCCAAGGAAAATTTCAAATTTCAAATCTTCAAGAAGGTGGCCCCTATAAAGTAGAGGTGACTTACATTGGTGAGACACCGGTGGTTTTTGAAAACATCCTATTGAAATCGGGCGAGTCGTTGAATTTGAATCCAACTTTTACGGCTGGATCTTCAACAAATTTAGATGAGGTTGTTGTTGTCGGTCATGGTGTCATTGATATTGCTGAAGGAAGAAAAACACCGATTGCCGTTTCGACAATCCGTAAACAGGATTTGGAAGAAAGGGTGGGAGCACAGGATATTACTTCTGCTTTGGCTAATACCCCTTCGGTTTATATCACTGGTCAGGCAAAAGGTTTCGGGGAGTCATCCATGACAACACGTGGTTTTGATCAATCCAATACAGCATTTCTTTTAAATGGTCAGCCTATCAATGGTATGGACAATGGTAGCGTCTATTGGTCAAACTGGTCGGGTCTGACAGATATTGCCTCTTTGGTGCAAATCCAACGCGGTTTGGGATCATCTAAATTAGCGATTTCATCTGTCGGCGGAACCGTAAACTACGTGACACAATCCACTGCAATGAAAGAAGGTGGTTTTGTGCGCACTACCGTTGGTAACGATATGTTTATGAAGGCAACTGTAGGTTACAATACGGGACTTATGAAAAATGGTTTTGCAGTTTCAGCGATGTTTACTCAATGGTCAGGTAATGGTTATATGGATCATACAGAGGGTTCTGGTCAAAGTTACTTTCTATCGGTAGGTTACAAAGCCAATGAAAAGCATAATCTGAACTTTATGGTGACCGGTGCACCACAATGGCACAATCAAGGTTACACCTCTAAATTATCTAACTACCTAACAAACGGCAGACGTTACAATGATAATTATAAGGATGCAAACGGCGTGATGATGAATGCACAAAAGAACTTTTATCATAAGCCGGTAGCCAACTTGAACTGGGACTGGACCATCGATGATAAATCATCTTTGTCAACTGTCGTTTACGCATCATTAGCTGCTGGGGGTGGCCAATCCTTGCGAAGCGATAAATATAATACCGGTAAATATTTAGCGGCCGATGTGAACAACCATCAATGGTTTGGATTGGTATCTAATTATAACCGTAAACTTTCTGAATCCTTGAATTTTAATGTGGGTTTTGATGTAAGGGACTATAAAGGTACACATTATCGTAAATTGACTGATCCACTTGGAAATACAAATGGTGTCGTATTAGGCGGTAATGTTAATTTTCCTAATAAGCCATTGGTTACCAATACATACTCAACGAACCCTTGGAAAGCTTTCTCAAGTAAACCTGATTCGCGTGAAGATCGTTTAGCTTGGGATTACAATCAATACATCCGTTATGGAGGTTTGTTTGGTCAATTGGAATATGCGAAAAATGGTTTTACAGCATTTTTCCAAGGATCGGTTTCCGAACAACAAAACAAACGTTCTGATTATTTTCAATATACACCAGGTAATGAAGATTCTAAGGACGTGAATAATTTTGGCTACAATACGAAAGGTGGTGTAAGTTATACATTGGGACATCATAGTGTTTTTGGTAATGCAGGCTATTATTCCCGTCAACCTTATCAGAACAATATTTTCATGAATTTTGCGAACGATATCAATGAAAATGCTGAAAATGAAAAAATCCTTGGTTTGGAAGCAGGTTATAAGTTTGCTTCTCGATTCCTGGATGTGAATGTCAATGTTTACCGCACAACTTGGGAAAATCGTGTTACGGGTAGTTCGAGCTTAGCGACGGCAGATGATGTGAAAAAATATAATCCGACAAATGATCCTGGTATTCTGGTTGAAGGGGCATATCTTTATACCACAAATTACGGTGTAAAACAGGTACATAGAGGGGTAGAAGTTGATTTTGAAGCACGCCCGATCGAAAAATTAAGCTTAACAGGTTTCTTATCGATAGGTGACTGGAAATATGACGGCGCAGTAAACTCTGTCGTACGTAACGATAACCGAGTAGAATTAGGACGCTCTGAGGTTAACCTAACAGGTGAACATGTTGGTAATGCTGCACAAACTTCTTATGGGTTTGGAGCCAAATATAAGGTGTTTAAAGGTATTTCTGTTGACGCAAATTACAGATATTATGAGCGTTTGTATGCTTCGAATTATCGCAGAGAGGTAATAGATGGCCAAACATACGGACGTTATATGAAATTACCTTCTTTTAATTTATTGGATGCTGGTCTTTCCTACCAACTGAAAGTAAGTGATAAGAATACCATGAGTTTCCGTGTAAACATGAATAACGTACTCAATAAATTCTATATTTCCGAGGCTACTTCCAGTAATTTAGTTACTGATGTAAATAATAGCTGGAATGGTATAGACACGTCTAACTTCGTGTTGATCGGACAAGGTAGAACTTGGAATGCATCGGTGAAATTTACATTCTAATAAAACGTACTGAATAGCAAAAGGTCCACAAAATATTGTGGGCCTTTTTTTGTTTTTTAATAAAAACTTAATAATTTTAGGTGATCTAACTGTCAACCTGATGTTGCATAAATTAATTTGTCTGGAAAATTTACAGATCGGTACTGTCCATTTTTCTGCTTTTGTTGTTAATTTGGATGGTGGAAATACAGGCTTTGCTTTATTTATTAACCAAGAAAATGACCCAATCTTTATTTTTCGAAAAGAAAAGAAAAATGAGGTATCTTTCCATGTAAATGAAGAGCAATTCTTTTGGATTGTAAAAAACAGCCATTTTACACCCGCAGAACGTCAAAACTTTTTTGCTGAGTTTGTTGAGTTCCTCCGTTTGATGGAAGAGAAGGTTTCTAATTATGTCTTCAAACGGGAAAAATTAATCCGCTTTACGAATTCGAGGGATATTGTCCGCTATAAATACTTGTATTTGACAGGAGAAATTAGTTGAGGAGAATAGTCTAATATCGCACTTGATCTATGTTTAGATTTCTTTTGTAATGAAATTTAGCTTAGTTTTGGGTATGAAGCATATGATTTCAAATCTAGCTGTTATTCTACAAAACAACGCTTTTGTAGCATCAGATTTTACACTGCCCGTACCTATACTTCTTGCTAAGTTTTCTTTTTTACCTATTGCATCATTTTTTCCGGAAGAGACGCGATCCTTTCCTACTGATGGGCTTAATTCAGTCGAACAGAGCGCGCTTAAACATATATTAGAAGGATTTAATAGCGGAATTATCGGTAATGGAGATCCTGTTGCTCTTTTGGAACAGGCGATTGCTCAGACTCATCATGCGCTTGCTTATAGTTATCTCGGGCTTTATTATTTTAAAATCGCGGATTATGATAAAGCGATTACAACATTTACAGATGCAATCGAACATTACGAAGAAGAACCATTTTTTTATGCGAGCCGCTGCTTGGTCTATAGGCTAATCGATGAAGATGAGGGCGCTTTCTATGACTACCAGATTGCCAAACGACTGGATTTTAATTATCATAGTGTATTGGAATGGCAGGAAAATCAAGCTGAACTAACTTATTTTGAAGCTGAAAATCTGGTTATTCAGGAATTGGAGTCCAAACCTAAGCAACTGAGCTCGGATGAAATAAATTCATTGGGACTCGAATATGTTCATAGCTATAGTTATCTAAAGGCAATAGACCTTTATTCTTCGGCTATTGCAGCATCAGACGGTAAAGACAGCAACCTTTTTGTTTTTAGAGGAAGTTTGTACCTAAAATTGACCTGTTTTGAATTGGCGTTATCTGATTTTAATCAGGCTATTGCACTCGATGCGAATAAATCTGCAGCCTATATATTCCGGGCAAAAGTTTTTGAATCCTATCGGGATTCCCAAAGTGCGTTGGTAGATTATGCCAAGGCAGAGGAGATAGACGCTGATTCGTCGATTGTCTATGAAGAAAGGGCTTCTTTGTTTGAACGTTTGGGGCTGTTAAAGGAGGCATTGATGGATTTTGACCGTCTGGTTGTCCTCAATCCAGAGGATTTTTATGTTTATTCTCTACGGGCTGATTTAAATGAAAAGCTAGAGGATTTGCCGGGAGCACTGGCGGATTATTCCAAAGCAATCGATTTGAATCCATATTATTCGGATCTGTATTCCTACCGTGCGGCGATTCGGGAAAAACTGGGCGATCCAATAGGGGCCAAAGCCGATTTGGATAAATTCAATGAATTAGAAGATGAATAAAATGAAGATATCTAAAAAGGCGGCTCAAACTTTTTAAGGATAGGATGTCTGAAAAGGTTGAGGGTATACCTATAAAATTGTAGCAAAAAGGGGCGGTCCAACTGGACTGCCCCTTTTTTTGAACGTTATTTTGTTTTGAAGAATTATCTATTTAATAACTCTTTTTATTTTATTGGAACGTTTTATGAGTTTGTGTAATTTGTCATAATCCTCGGATGCGATAGAATCATGCAGTGACTGGAGCTGCTTGATATGTTCTTCAAGTACTTCGAGCACATTCTCCCGATTTTGCTTGAAAATAGGTGTCCACATATCTGGGGAACTTTTGGCTAGACGGACGGTCGATTCAAATCCCGACCCTGCCAGTTCGAAGATACGTCCTTGCGATTTTTCTTTCTCCAATACCGTCAATGCGAGAGCGAAAGAAGTCAGATGGGAAATGTGAGACACGTAGGCGGTGTGCACGTCGTGTTCATCCGCATTCATAAAGCAGCTGCGCATCTCCAATTGGTCGGTGATGGCATCGGCAATCTCGAAGGCATCTTCATCGGTTCTAAATGCCTCGACATAAACCATCATTTTGCCTTTGAATAAGCCCGCTATTGCAGCCTCTGGGCCCGAATACTCTGTTCCCGCCATTGGATGGGCAGCGACATAGCGCCCCCTGTTAGGATGATCCTTGATTTTATTGAGAATATTTGTTTTTGTTGATCCCATGTCAATAACAACCTGATCAGTAACTTGATCCAGTATTTGGGGGACAACTTGTAAGATGGCATCTACAGGAATTGTAAGCACCAGCACTTTACACATCTTAATCGCGTCTTCCAGGCTGGCTGTTTCGTCGATGAAGCCGATCTGCATCGCTTTATCCAAGTTTTTTTGACTCTTATCTACACCGATTATTTTGTCGCAGAATTTTGTTTCTTTTAGGCGAATGGCAGCCGAACCACCTATTAAGCCTACGCCGACAATGGCTATGTTCATATATAAACAATTATATTAATTTCTTAGAAACTATCTTTTATTCGCTGGATTGATTCTTTGAGTACCTCTACAGTGGCGCAAAGGCTGATGCGTATATATTGATCGCCCTTATCTCCGAAAATTCCGCCCGGTGTAATAAATACCCGTGATTTTTCCAAAACTGCATCACTCAATGCATAACCGTTTTTGTATTTTTCGGGAATGCGCGCCCATACGAATAGCCCTACTTGGTCTTTTTGATAAGTACACGCTAACAAATCCATAATCTCATAAACCTGTTGACGTCTTTCCGCATAAATCTTGTTTAGATCAGCATACCAGGATGCGTCCAGTTGCAAGGCTTTTGCAGCAGCAAGTTGGACAGGTAAAAACATACCCGAATCCATATTGCTTTTGAAACGCAGCACTTGGTTTATACGTTCTTCGGCGCCTACAAGTACACCAATTCGCCATCCAGCCATATTAGAAGACTTGCTCAGCGAATTCAATTCAATGGCTACATCTTTCGCTCCTGCAATACTCATGATACTTTTTGGCGTATCTGTCAAGATAAAGCTGTATGGATTGTCGTGACAAATCAGTATGTTGTGCTCTTTGGCAAATTGAATCAGCTCTTGATAGAATGCATCAGGTGCGGATGCACCGGTAGGCATGTGTGGATAGTTTATCCACATCAATTTAACCTTTGATAGGTCTTGCTTTTTGAGCTCATCTAAATCAATAAGCCAGTTTTTCTCCTGGGTAAGATTATAGGTTATTGCTTCGGCGCCACTTAGTCTTACTGCTGCGGCATAAGCTGGGTAGCCCGGGTTGGGAATAAGCGCCTGATCACCTTCTTGAAGATAGGTCATACAAATGTGCACAATACCCTCTTTTGATCCAATTAAGGGCAATATTTCGGTATTGGGATTAAAAGTCGCGTTATAATAGCGTTGGTACCAATCAGCAACGGCTTGTCTTAGGGCGGGGACGCCTTTATAATTTTGATAGCCATGCACATTTGGAAGTTGGGCATTCGTATTTAGTGTCTCGATCACCTCCGGGTGTGGAGGCAAGTCTGGACTTCCGATTCCGAGGTTGATTACGCGCGCACCCTGTCTATTCAACTCGTCTATTTCTCTTAATTTTTTGGAGAAATAATATTCTTCGGTGTGCTGCAATCTTTTGGCAACGTCTATTTGCATTGTTATTTTAATAAATTTGGTGTTTGAATAAGGCTAAATTAGGGAATTATCTATAAAAAGGAGATTTTTTTGTCGATTTTTCAAGGTGAACAAACTGAAGGTGTTGTTCTTGACCTATAACAATTTTATAGTCCCTCAATAGGATATGTGCTTTTCTTGATTAATTTGTTATTTTTGTTCAATTTCCTCCGTAAAAATCTTAAAGAAGAGGAGAGACCGACAAATTATTTTTTGTGTAAAAGTAATTTGTCTAAGTTCAAAATAAATGAAAACATACTTTAGGCTCTTATCGTTTGCTAAACCCATCGAGAAATTTGCAATCCCATATGTGATTTTCACGCTTATCACGGTTATTTTTAGCACATTGAATTTAGCATTGCTTGCTCCATTACTCCATACACTCTTTAATGCTGGTCAAACGACCGCCGAGGCAGTAAAGCCGGAAACTTATACGGATATTCTCGCTTGGTTTAACTACTATGCCAGCGTTGCCAATAACCAGTTTGGAGCCTACGGCGCATTGAAATACGTCTGTATTGTGATTGTAGTCTCCGTTTTTATCAGTAATCTGTTTCGTTATTTCTGTCAGCGTATTATGGAGAATTTTCGTATTCATACCTTGCTCAAATTGCGTAGAGCGGTATTTGATAGTGTAATGGATCTACATGTAGGTTATTTTACAGGACAGCGAAAAGGAGATATTGTTTCTAAAGTTGCGTCTGATGTGCAGGTCGTGCAGTACTCTGTGACGGGGACTTTACAGGTAGTTTTTAAGGAACCATTGCAATTGATAGCCTATATTGTGATGCTTTTCAATATCTCTGCACAATTGACATTCTTTTCACTCTTGGTGATTCCTATCTCCGGTTTTTTTATTGCAAGGATTGTTAAAAACCTCAAAAGTCAGGCCCATGCCGCTCAGGAATCTTATGGAAATATGATTTCCTATCTGGATGAAGCGTTGTCAGGTATTAAAATTATCAAAGCCTTCAATGCGGTATCCTTTATTAAGAACAGATTTCATAATGAAAACGAACATTATGCAAATATCGGCCGTTCTATGGCTAGAAGACAACAGTTAAGTTCACCAGTTTCCGAATTGCTGGGGGTTATTATGGTGGCAATTATTCTTTTGTATGGAGGTCATTTGGTGCTTTCCGGTGACAAGAGCTTAACCGCTCCCGAATTTATCGCCTATATCGCTATTTTTTCACAGGTGATGCGTCCTGCAAAAGCTTTAACAGATTCTTTTAGTGGTATTCACAATGGTCTTGCTGCCGGTGAAAGAGTCTTGGAGCTCATTGATGAAAAGACTGAAGTGAAAGATCGTGCGGATGCGAAGGCCGTGAAAAGCTTTGAGAAGAATATTGTATTTAACCAGGTGAACTTTTCATATACCAAAGATAAAGAGATTCTCCAGAACATTGATCTGACAATCGAAAAGGGGAAAGTCGTTGCCTTGGTAGGGCCTTCAGGTGGAGGGAAATCGACTTTGGTTGATTTAATTCCTCGCTTTATGGACGTCACAGGTGGTCAGATTCTCTTTGATGGTACTGATTTACGGGATTTAAAACAGGACTCTTTACGTGATATGATCGGTGTGGTCAATCAGGAATCCATTTTGTTTAATGACACGATCTTTAATAACATTGCATTTGCCAATCTTTCTGCCAGCCAGGAAGAAGTAGAAGCTGCTGCACGTATTGCCAATGCGCATGAGTTTATTTTGAAAACAGAACATGGATATCAGACTAACATTGGCGATCGGGGGGGGAAATTATCTGGTGGACAACGTCAGCGGATTTGTATCGCGCGAGCTGTTTTAAAGAATCCACCAATTATGCTTCTTGATGAGGCGACTTCTGCTTTAGATACTGAGTCTGAAAAATTGGTACAGGATTCACTTTATAAATTAATGGACAATAGAACAACTGTTGTTATTGCCCACCGTTTAAGTACCATTCAGAATGCGGACAAAATTGTTGTTATTGAAGCTGGAAAAATTGTCGAGGAGGGTAGCCATAGTGAGCTCATCCAGCGCGATGGTTTATACCGAAAATTAATAGAGATGCAACAGTTCACTGATTAAGTCCCTTTTTTAAGAGCTTTGTCAAATTAGTTGTTGTCACATTTTTTATTATAACTTTTGTTGCCTTTTCGGTACATTTGAATTAAGATAGGAGATACATTTAATGAACGCAATAGATAAATTGAATTTCTTGATTAACGACAAAAATTTAGCTGTCGAATTGAGAGATATAGCGGAGAAAGTGTTGCGAGAGGAGCGTATCACTTTTGATGAAGGAGTTCTTTTATATGAAAAAGGTGAGTTAGGCTATCTTGGTGTGCTTGCTAACTATATTCGTGAGAAACGTCATGGTGATCATACTTTTTTCAATCGCAATTTTCACATTGAGCCGACTAATGTTTGTGTCTATGACTGTAAGTTCTGTTCTTATTCCAGATTGATAAAAGAACGGGCTGAAGGTTGGGAGATGGAAGTCGATGGCATGATGGATATTGTGAAAAAGTACGACAATGAGGCTGTTACTGAAGTTCATATTACAGGTGGAGTTGTTCCTAAACAAAACCTTGAATTTTATGCCGATTTTTTTCGTCAATGTAAGGCACACCGGCCAGAGCTACATATCAAAGGACTGACACCTGTAGAATATTACTATATTTTCAAGAAAGCAAAATTGAGCCATTACGAAGGCTTGAAATATTTGCAATCCTGCGGTTTGGACTCTATGCCAGGGGGCGGAGCAGAAATCTTTCATCCGGAAGTAAGAGAACAGATTGCGCATGATAAATGTACAGCTGAACAATGGTTGGATATTCATGAGCAGGCACATAAGCTGGGCATGCATACAAATGCAACGATGCTGTACGGTCATATTGAGCAGTTTTGGCATCGTGTAGATCATATGGAGCGCTTAAGACAGCTTCAGGATAAGACCGGTGGTTTTCAGACCTTCATCCCCCTAAAATTTAGAAACAAAGAGAACCAAATGTCTCATATCGCTGAAGTGTCAGTTATTGAAGACTTGCGGAACTATGCTATTGCTCGAATTTACATGGATAATTTTGATCATATCAAGGCCTATTGGGCAATGATTTCGAGAGATACGGCACAGTTGTCTTTAGCCTTTGGGGTAGATGATATCGACGGAACACTGGATGATACCACAAAAATATACAGCATGGCGGGAGCTGAAGAGCAAAAGCCGGGAATGACTACGCAAGAAGTTGTGGAGCTGATTAAGAATGTCGGACGCCATCCTATTGAAAGAGATACGTTATATAATGTGGTTACGGATTATAAGGATTTCGTATTTGATCAAGGTAACCAAAAGAAAAGCTACTACGCATTACCCGTTGTAAAATCATAATTAGACTCATACTTTGAAAAAGACATTTTATTTTATACGACACGGACAGACTGATCTAAATCTAAAAGGTATTGTGCAGGGGAGGGGTGTTGATTCACCACTCAATAAAATGGGGATAGCGCAAGCTCAGGCTTTCTTTGAACGTTACAATACAGTGCCTTTTGATAAAATATATACATCAACTTTACTACGTACTCATCAAACTGTACAAGGATTCATTGATCTGGATTTGCCTTGGGAGCAGCTTGTTGGATTGGATGAAATAAGTTGGGGAGTCTATGAAGGAAAAGAACAAACACCCGAATTGCTGTCTGGTTTTGAAAAATTGGTCGCTGCGTGGCGTAATGGAGAGTTGGATGTCAGTATTGAAAATGGAGAGTCTCCTCAAGAATTAATGGCGCGTCAGCAAGTCGCATTGGATCATATGCTTGCCCAGACGAACGAAAAGAATATACTGGTCTGTATGCACGGACGTGCGTTACGGATTATGCTTTGTCTTATGACCGGTGTCGATGCCCGTTATATGGATGATTTCCCGCATACAAATACTGCTTTATATAAATTGTTGTATGATAACGGTCAATTTGAGATTATCGACCATTATAATACGACACACTTAGAAGCATTGATAAATGAATAAAATTAGAGTTTCTGCCGTATCGTATACAAATACTTATCCATTTTTGAATGGAATACGTAAATCGAAAGTAATGGAGCAAATCGACTTGAGCGTTGATTATCCGAGTGCATGTGCGCAAAAAGTAATCGATGATCAAGCTGATATTGGTATTATTCCTACAGCTGCCTTATTAAGTCTTCCCGAATATTACATCAATACAGATTTTTGCATTGGTACAGAAGGTGCCGTCGATTCCGTGTTTATTTTTGCCAATAAACCTATCGAAGAGGTGAAAACATTACGTCTCGATAAACAATCGCGCACTTCAAATGGACTAGCCCGCGTCTTAATTAAGAACTATTGGAAAAAAGAAGTGGAATTGGTCACTGACGAATCTGTTGAACCAGATGCTTATGTTTTAATTGGAGATCGCACCTTTGGCAAAAAGAACGCAGTTCCTTATATCTACGATTTAGGAAAAGAGTGGTTTAATTTCACAGGATTGCCTTTCGCTTTTGCGCTATGGGTAAGTAATAAGAAGCTACCTGACTCTTTTGTGAAGCAATTTAATGAAGCTTTAGCGTATGGTGTTGAACATGCAACCGATGTTATTGCCGGTCTCCCGGAGTTTGAAGGTTTTGATTATACCAAGTATCTGACGCAGCACCTGAATTTTCATTTAACGGATAAAAAGCGTGAAGCTGTACATTTGTATCTCCGCTACTTAAAAGAATTGGATTAACCAGAATTCAATGACCGAACCCGGGCCAATGTCTTATATTCTGCCATAGACATTCTTAAATCAGATTTGCCAGGTAAGCCTTTCAATGTATCATGATGAAGGCTTACCTGGCAATAAGATTGCATTCTAAATTAGCAGATAGCCTCCTGTTTCCCGTTAACCATATCCGATCGGATCAATGATCAGATTACCATAATTGTTTCTTTCCTATGTTGTGCATTGCTGGCATTTAATTTATGGCCATGTTGACACCATATTATATATTAGCAGCGGGTTAACACCATTTTTACACGGTATTAACAAGGGGTTAACAGGGGTTTTACCCCAGGTAACCCCCTGTTATACCCCTGTTAACCCCCTGTAATCCCCCTGTTATTACAGGAATTGGTCTTAATTTTTAGTTAATAAGGAGCTTCGTTAAAGTGACGCATTTTTATGATAAATTTTGACTTTAACTGTGCACAGGATGTTTAGACTATTGATCGATGTGATGGAACAGCAATTAGGTACGCCCTATTTTTACTTTGCGGCCTTTGATTTTTTGCCCACTAGCCTTATTGATAATAACGGAAGCAAGCTTTCTTTTAACGGCAACATAAGCGACCTTATCTTTCACTTCTATTATACCAATGTCTTCTTTTTCAATACCTTCCAAATGCAGGAGAAAACCTACGATGTCAATTTTATTGACTTTATCTTTTCGTCCAGCACTAACATAAAGTGTTGCAAAAGGTGAGTTTTCAGGGAGGTCATAGAATTCAGGAAATTCCTCTTCAGGTATTTCTGTAGAGATATAAGGATATACTTCTTCTGGTTTGAGGATAACATAAACATCACCCTTCGCTTGCATACGGGCAGTACGTCCATTGCGGTGAATAAAACCGTCTTCTTTGTGTGGCAACTGGTAATGTATAATGGCATCAACCTCTGGAATATCTAATCCCCTTGCAGCCAGGTCTGTTGTGATCAGTACATTGTTAGAATGGTTTCGGAATTTGAGAAGTGCCAGTTCTCGATCTTGTTGTTCTAGTCCGCCATGAAAGGTGTCGTGAATAATATTGCGGTTGTCCAGTAGTTCGCTGATGTGATCGACTGCATCACGATGATTACAGAAGATAATCATTTTTTTCGTCCCGATCTTGCAGATGAGTTTTAGTAATGCCTCCAATTTCTTTTGAACAGGGGCAACTACTTTTTTAATTGTAATGCGGGGTATATTCTGTGAATCATTCAGGAAATCAACAAGAATAGGCTCCTCTATCTGTGTAAACGGTGGGATTGCATCCATCATCGTTGCAGAAGTCAATATCCGCGATCTGAGGGTTGGTATATGTCGAATAATGAAATCCATTTGTTGCTGAAATCCCAGTTCCAACGATTTATCAAATTCGTCTAACACGAGGGTGTGGATATGGGACGGATCAAAATTTCCTTCTTCGATATGTTGTTTTATACGTCCTGGAGTTCCTATAATAATTCCTGGAGCATCTTTGAATTCATTTTTTTCGATACGGGTACTATGACCGCCATAGGCACAGGTGACTTTGTGGCCTGTGGCCACCTTACGGAGTACTTGTTCTATTTGTAAGGCAAGTTCGCGAGTTGGTACTAAAATCAATACTTGAACCTCCCGAACGATTTCCTTCAATTGCTCTAGAATGAGCAATGAAAAGGCCAGGGTTTTACCAGATCCTGTGGGTGAAAGTAAGATGAAATCATGGTCTTTTTGGTACGATTCCACTACTTTTTCTTGCATCTCATTTAAGGATGAGATATCTAATTTATTTAAAATAGCTTCTAGCTGCATTTAGCAAAAATACAAAATACCGCTATTTTGAAAGGAACAAACTCGAATGAAAATTTTTTAGGCATTTTATGTTCAAAAAAACAAGGTAATCAGTCTATAAAAGATGATTACCTTGCCTTGATTTGTATCGATATACTGAACAACGCCGTATTGTTACCGCGTCGTTAATTCTTAATAAGTATTGTTTTATAGGATATCAATACCTTCTTGTCTTAATGTCTCTTTTTTATCTTCTTCCCAGATACTGACTTGCACCTCTCCAATATGTTGTTTCTTGAGCATAAACATACATACACGTGATTGTCCGATTCCACCACCCATAGATTCTGGCAATTGGTCATTAAGCAGCATGCTATGGAAAGTCAGTTTGGACTTTTCTGTACAATTTCTAATTTCCATTTGATGTGCCAAAGCCTTTTTGTCGACACGGATCCCCATGGATGAAAGTTCAAAAGCTGAATTTAAAATTGGGTTCCATACGAGAATATCTCCGTTCAATCCTTTGTGCCCAGCCTCATTGGCAGTACTCCAATCGTCATAGTCTGCGGCGCGGCCATCGTGTGCAACACCATTGCTGAGTGCCCCTCCGATACCATATAAAAATACAGCACCATATTCTTTGGTGATTGTATTTTCACGTTCTTTTGCACTTAGATTAGGATATTTTTGCAATAGTTCTTCAGCCGAAATGAATGTAATGGTTTCGGGTAGAATAGCTTTTATCTGTGGATACTTGCTTTCAACTTGTCGTTCTGTAAATCGTAGCGCATCGTAAATTTTTAGTACGGTTTCTTTCAGTAAGGCTAAATTACGTTGATCTTTATCGATTACTTTTTCCCAATCCCATTGGTCTACGTAAAT
Organism: Sphingobacterium sp.; assembly: GCA_031286695.1. Classification (GTDB taxonomy): domain Bacteria; phylum Bacteroidota; class Bacteroidia; order Sphingobacteriales; family Sphingobacteriaceae; genus Sphingobacterium. The sequence goes on from JAITTY010000006.1 coordinate 873,446, forward strand.
GGAATGAATCGGTGTGTAATCTTCATCGGGACGGAGAGCTTTCATGTCTGTGACGATGCCCTCTCCAGGCAGCATTTCAAGCTCTTTTAAGCGGACTCTCTTCCATTTGGCCAATGAATGTACCACGACAGCTCTTTTTTCATTCAATGATTTAATCGGAAATGATACAGGACGCTCAATTCCATTTAAATCATCATTTAACCCTGTGCCGTCTAAAACCACCAATGGTGATGAGATCGGAATTAGATTTAATGTTTTCTTTAGTTCTTGGACAAATGTATCTTTAACGAAGCTGATAGCAACTTCGGTATTTAAAAGTTTTCTTCCCTCCATATGAGTCAAATGAAATACCATGCGTGGATTGATACGCATAGTTTTATTTTTTATTCAGTTATTTCATACAAAAGTATGAAAATATCATTGGTTAATCTGTTTGGTTGTGATTTTTAATATTTATCCATTAAAAAGTTGAAAAAATAAAAAAATTCTAACAAAATGAAGATAGGTCAATATTTTATTATAAAACTAATAATTTGTTGGTGCAACCAAAAGTGTTTGGTTACTTACCAAAAGAGCCTTGAAATATTTCAAGGCTCTTTTGCTTATGGTGGATCGAAGGGGCGTTCTATACGGAGAAGCTTTCGCCGCAAGCACAGGTACGGCTTGCATTGGGATTGTGAAATTCAAATCCCTTTCCGTTCAAACCATCCGAATAATCAAGTTCGGTACCTGCCAGGTACAAAAATGATTTGATATCTAAACAGACTTTTACGCCTTTATCTTCGAAAAATTGATCACCTTTTTTTTCTTCATTATCGAAATTCAGCTTATAACTCAATCCCGAACAACCGCCACTTTCTACAGCAACACGCACAAAGTAATTGCTGTCATATTGCTCATCCTTCATGATTTCCTCGATACGAGTTTTTGCTTTGTCAGTAACTGTAATCATAGTATTATCCTTTGTATTGAACAAAGATACATACAATCTTGTTATATTTTGTCTCTTATAAAGTTTTTAGAATGTCATAAATTAGTCGATCAGGCCGGCTTGGAAGAGCTGCCATATTGGCGATTGATCGCGTATTCTTTTTACAGCCTCTTTGATGAGTTGCGCAGCCTGAATAATCTCTTCTTGTGTAGTCAGGATACTGAGGCTAAAACGGATTGCTGCGAGCGCATGTTCTTTGGGTACGCCCATAGCGAGCAGGACATGTGAGGCTTCCCTGGAGCCTGTTACACAGGCCGCACCTGAAGAAAGTGCCAAGGTAGGGCAGGCAGTCATTATTTCACTTGCAAGCACATGTTTAAAGCTGATGTAGCTGGTATTGGGCAATCGTGTACAGTTCTTCCCATGAATGATGATTTCAGGAATACTACCTAAAATTTCCTCCAATAAATCACGATTCTGCCGGACGGTCGTGTAAGCCGCTGGGTTAATCAGGGAAATGGCTTTTCCAAAGCCAACAATTGCAGGAACGTTATATGTACCGCCTCTGAATCCATTTTCCTGTCCTCCGCCTACAATCAGGGGGGCGATTTGAATCGGTTTTGATTTTCGACGGATGTAGAGTGCGCCGACTCCCTTTGGCCCATGGAGTTTATGAGCGCTCAGGCATAGAAGGTCTATGGGGGTCTTTTTTAGGTCAATGTCGATTTTTCCGATAGCCTGTGTTGCATCACAGAAGAATAAGATGTCTTTTTCTGAACAGATAGCAGCAATCTGTTCTACAGATGCACATATACCGGTCTCGTTGTTTGCAGCCATGATGCAGACGAGTATAGTCTGCGCAGTAATGGCGTTTTTTAAGTCATCGATAGCGATGGCTCCTTTCGTATCGACAGGGAGGTATGTGATTTGCGCTCCTTTTTTTTTCAATTGTTCACAGCAACTGAGCACAGCCTTATGTTCTGTTGAAACGGTGATGATATGATTGCCTTTCGAGTGATACCTGTCAAATATGCCGCAGATTACAGTATTAATACTTTCTGTTGCTCCGGAATTGAAAAAAATTTCTTTTGATGAGCAGTTCAGGGCATCTGCGATTTGTGTTCTGGCTGATTGGAGAGCCGCATTGGCTTCACGTCCCATCTGATGATAGACGCTCGATGCATTCGCATAATTCTGGATGAAGTAGGGAGTCATGTCATTCCACACTTCATCCAAAACTCGGGTTGTTGCGTTATTGTCCAAATAAATGATATCCTTCATTCGGATAAAGATAAGGATAATGGCGTTTATGCTGAAGCCTTCACATCAACTTCCTTTTTTTTGACATTTGGATCATACCTTAAGCCTGGAGTTAACCAATACATCAGTATGATACGGGAATAGCGGTAGTTGAATGGAGACATTAAAACAACGCTCATGATAGCAACTGTTGCATAGAGTATAAAAGAAGAATCATTACCTGTCAGGATATAGGTTGCCATACAAGCAGTAACCATCTCTGCGATGGAGAATGCATAGGTAACATACATAGCACCATAAAAATAACCTGGCTCACGTTCGTAACGAAGTCCACAATATTCGCAATGGCTATTCATCTTTTGTACTTTAAGACCATAGGCAGGGCCTTTGTATACATGGCCGATTCTGCATCTTGGGCATTTTGCTTGCCATGCGGCTTTAAATTCAGATAATTCGTATTTAACCTCTTCCATAGTTATAGTTGTTTTCTGAACTCTTCTGGTGTGAGTCCAGCGGATTTTTTGAAAAATTTAGTAAAATATGAGTTGTCATTGAACTGCAGCTCATCTGCAATTTCACTGATATTTAAATTTCGATTGACCAATAACCTCTTCGCTTCGAGTACAATACGGTTTCGGATAATTTCTCCTGCCGATTGCCCGATGTAAGATTTACAGATCGCATTCAGGTGATTAGGTGTGATAAATAACTGATCTGCGTAGACGCTGGGCAATTTGGTAGACTTAAACTGCTGCTCAACAAGCTGCTGAAAGCTATTGAATATCTTGTGATTATACGGAGTGCCATGTTCCTGATAATCTTTTTCGGTTGAAATGGATATATATAATATAAACTGGAGTAGAAGCGTGCGGATATAATCTTCCGATAGCCCCGCGGCCTTAGCCGCTAAAATCTGTTCAAGAATAGTAATCGACTGATTTCGAAATTGCTCGCCAATCACAAAAATCAAGTGTTCAATTTTACCTTGCAAGAAGCTAAAGCGCTCTAGATAATCGGTCCGCAAAAGAAAGGACTGAAAGTAATCAATGGAAAAATTGACAACATAGCCCTCTTCATCGCCTGTGAAATTCCAGGTATGCACCTGGCCCGGAACCATAAAATAGATTTGATAGGGTTCAATCTTATAGTGATTAAAATCAATAATATGTTCTCCGGAACCCTCGGTAAATAGGACGAAATGAAAAAAATTATGTTTGTGCGGAAACACCATATCCTGATGCTTGATGATATATTCTTTTAGATCATCAATATGAATCGTTGTCTTATTGTTGAGATCAATACTACAACTATCGATAACGGGAATGGTGTTTTTCTTATCCATACAGCAAAATTACGCTAAATATTCTTTTTTTAGTGGTGTTTATTTGGTGTTTTGTGGTGTTTTTCAATGATTTTTAAATTTTAATGCCATATGTATTATGTTGGAACAATCCTTGTGCCTAAACTGGTGAAAATATATTTAATAAAATGGAAAGTAATTTAAATAGTTTAGGGACCAGATTTGGGCGATTGATCGATATTGTTATTGAATCTATTCCGGGGATTATCGGTGGAGTTATCTTACTGATTCTTGGGAAATATGTAATCAGTTTTGTGGATCGGATGTTACATAAGCGTTTCGAAAAGAAGAATGTAGATCCTTCCATTCGGGCATTTATTTCCAGTATTGCAAGAATAGTTATGTGGGTGATGTTGCTTCTTACTGTTGCGAGCCAGATTGGCATACAGACCACTTCTTTTATTGCAGCTTTATCGGCATTTGGATTGGCTGTCGGCATGGCGCTCCAAGGAAGCTTGAGCAATTTTGCCGGAGGAGTACTGATTTTGATGTTTAGGCCATTTGAGGTAGGCGACTATATTTCAAGTGCTAACGGCACTGCGGGGACGGTGGAACGAATCGATATTTTGTATTCGACACTTATCGGTGATGATGGCGTACGTATTTTTAGCCCCAACGGTCCGCTAGCCAATTCTGTGATTAAAAATTACACAAAAATTGTACAGCGTATGTTTGAATATACGATCACGATTTCGTACGATAAAAATGTAAAAGATGCAAAAGATATTATTCTCCGTGTACTTCGTTCAAACGAAAATATTTTGATGAGCCCTGAACCAACGGTATTTGTAAAGGAACTAGGTGATAATTCGATGGTGTTGACCGTTCGTGCCTGGACCAAGAGAGAGCACTATTGGCCAGCTCGTAATTCCATGCAGGAAAAGATTATGCTGGAATTGGAAAGAAACGACATTAGTTTATCATCCAATCCTACACAGATTAGTATTGTCTCAAACTCAAATGACCAAGGGCTTTCTAAGGGGCAGGTCTAGTCCGTATTAAGAGACTGTATGAGTACAAAGTACCGGTAGGCAATAATAGCCTGCTGGTACTTTTTTAATTTTAAAGGATCCCTTTTGCTATACTTTGGCAGGATAGCTTTATTGATGCTGTTTAAAAATTGGAAGAATCGTCTTTTCATGGATAAACTTCGTTATTGATAATCTGAGGCATTTTTTTTCCGTCAATTGCTGTAAGCAAGTTACTGGCAGCCATAACAGCCATATTATCCCGCGTTTCTTCTGTAGCAGAGCCAATGTGTGGCAGTATACAAACATTTTCCATATTTAACAGCGGATTTTTCGGATCCATCGGTTCGGGATTTGTCACATCAAGTCCAGCTCCCCATAGTTGACCGGTCTTTAAGGCTTCTGTTAGATCTATTTCATTGACCAATCCGCCTCTAGCGGTATTAATCAATATAGCGGAGTTTTTCATGCGTGCGAATGTATTCTTGTCAAAACGATTTTTAGTCTCCGGTGTCAGAGCTGCATGTAGTGAAAGGACATCGCTCCGCGTGAGCAGATCGTCGAAATTAACATATCGTGCGCCAAGAATTTGTTCCGCTTCTTCATTACGGCTTCGGTTGTAATAGATAATTTCCATGTTATACGCTGCTTTGGCTTTTCTGGCGAATTCAAAGCCGATCCGCCCCAGTCCATAAATACCCAGTGTTTTGTTGTTGAGCTCGATGCCTAAGTTTGCAGTAGGGTCAAACCCTTTCCATTCGCCCTGCAAAATTCTCTTGTGGTTAAAAAATGCCTTTCTTGATACCGAAAGCATTAAAAGGAATGCGACATCAGCTGTTGCTCCCGAAAGTATGCCCGGCGTATTGCTTACAGGTATCCCATGCTTTGTAGCGGCAGAGATATCCACGTTGTCATAGCCGACACTCATGAGGGATAGGGCTTTAAGATTTGGGCAGTTTTGGAAAAAATTAGCATCAAATTTCTGCATCCCGCCATTAAGGACATAGTCGGCTTGCTGGCTGGCTTTGATAAGTTCCATTTCCGATAGGGGATTTGGGGAATCGTGTATGGTTATATCGTGACCGGCTGATTTTAATAGATCTATCCCTTTTTGCGGAATTCTTTTTGTGATAAATATCTTCATGTAAATAGCTGCTTTTTTAGCTTGTTTGTGATTGATCCTTGTGAATCAATTTGTATTACCTTATAGTCAAAGTTAATTATCAATCATTGCTATTACAACAAAAAAAGCCATATTGTTGTTTCAATATGGCTCATTATTCTATATTTTTTGATCTTTATTTTTTACGGAGCAAAGAGTCCAAAATCGCTTTACCCTTGTCATCTGCAGAGATGGCTGAGTTGGACAGGACGATTACCCCACTTTTTTTATCTGGGGATAAGGCTAGATAGGAACTGCTTCCGGCGGTTCCGCCATTGTGCCAATAGACCGTTAGGTCATCAATCAGATTCATGTGCCATGCAAGTCCCAGGTCTGTATCTGGAGGTAGAAAAAAAGTAAATAATCGGGTGTTTGCCATTGCATTTTCCAAGGGAGTCTGCGGCATCTTGAATTGTGCATTCGCAAATTTAAGCAGATCCTCGAGAGTCGATTTTAATCCACCAGCGGGACCAAAAGCGTCAAATGACCAAGGAATTACTTCTTGACCATCTTTGTTGTATACTTTAAAGGTATCTTTTCTCTTAGGATCTAATACTTGAAAGGTATTACTCATTTCAAGCGGCTTGCAGATAATATCTTTTACAAGTTGCTCGTAGCTTTTCTTGTAGATGCCACATATAATGTCTCCCAATACGGCGTAACCGAGGTTGCTGTACTCATATTCTTCGCCAGGATTTTTTTTGTTTTTAAAGCTTGATAAGTAATTATAAAGTGCTTTTTTGTCGTATGTTTTGTAAGGGTCGTTTTCGTTAAATCCTTTGACTTTGTCCAGATTGTCAGGAAGTCTAGGTAAGCCAGAGGTATGATTGGCCAACATCTGAAACGTTATTTTTGAAAGCTCTTCATTCTTTTTGAGTGTATCGGGGAGAAAGAGCGATATGGGCTGATCTAACGTGATCGTTCCTTCTTCAACTAGATTTGATAAAAGTATGGCGGTAAAGACTTTGCTCAGCGAACCGATTTCATAAATAGAGGTTTTTGTGGGTGGTGTCTGGTTACCTTTGGCTGTCTCTCCATAAAAATACGTTTTAGTTTGTCCATTTTTTAAGATGCCAATTGCAAGTGATTGTGTGTTTTGCTGTTTCAAATAAGCATTGGCAACAGAGTCTACAAAAAGGTCATCGTTATCGACAGATTTTTGCGTAACAGGTACTACAATATTTTTTTTCACTTGAGGCTTTATTGCCAAAGGGGTGATTTTTAGTGTGTTGAATTTTAAGGTTGAATCTGTTGCGAAAAGGACTTCATAGGATTTACTGTCGAAGTCCATTTGATAAGTAGCAATCCCTTTTTCAAATTCTTTTACTGTGGAGCTTTTGACCCTTCCTAAAGGATAGAGCTCCTGTAGTACTTGTGTAAATCTGGGTAGGCTAAATTGTTGTTTGAAGGAATCACTGGCCAAGTTATAGGCTGAGTCTGTCATCTGGGAATTGATGAAAAATTCCAGCCTATTGTAAACTCCTCTGTTGATCTGTTCCTCAGGATTCGTTTGGGCGAAGGAGTAAGATGTGATGCCCAGCAATACTATTGTAATAAAATTTTTCATAACTATTGATGGGCACAAATCTACGGAATGTTTAAATTCCAATCAATTGTTTTAATCGAGCATAGCCTGATTTACTGATATTGAGCTTTTCGCCTGATACCAGTGCCGCAATGTAAGAATCCTTTTCATAAGGTTCTAGTTTGGCTAACTGATCTACTTTGATGATAAAAGAGCGGTGAATACGAACAAACTGATTTGGATCCAGCGATTTCTCAAAAAATGCCATTGTTTTATTCTTTAGATACATGCCATCTTTGGTATGAATTTTAACATAGTCATCGTAAGACTCTAGGTATTTGACTGTATCAATCGGAATAATCTTGATTTGGGTGCCTGTTTTTACAACAATACGGTCGATTTTTGTTTCGTCTTGTGCTGTCAGCACTTCATAGTTGGGCTGTACCTTTTTCTCAGGCGCAGAGTAGCTTGCTCTGAACTTTTCTAGGGCTTTTTTGAAACGCGTCGGCGAAACGGGTTTTAAAAGATAATCTAGTGCATTCTTTTCGAAAGCTTTCAAGGCATATTCGTCAAAAGCGGTTGTGAAAATGACTGCTGGCGGATCGTCCACAAGTTCAAGCATTTCAAATCCCGTCAATTTGGGCATCTGTACGTCCAGGAAAATTAAATCGGGCTCGTGTGTATGGATGGCCTTTACACCTTCAAAGCCATCGCCACATTCAGCCATGATGGATATATCGGCTTCATTTTTTAGGTAACCCGCAATAATGGAGCGTGCTAGGGGTTCATCATCGATAATAACGACTTTAATCATATTGAGGTATTTTTAGGGTACTGATAAATATATTGTCTTGAATTTGAGTTTCCAGCAGATCATTTCTTCCATAGAGGAGGTATAAACGACGTTGAATGCTCGAAAGCCCAAACCCAGTGCCTTTTTTCGGTTTAGATTGTTCTTCGGTGTCGAAAGGGTTCGTGATTTGAATCAGTAATTGACCGTCATTCGACTGGCATCTTATTTTTATTTCGACCTGATCCGTTACATTGTAAAGTCCGTGCTTAATAGCATTTTCTACAAGGGGTTGGATGATCATTGCTGGTAATTTGTTGTTGAAAATTTCTTCTGAAGAAGAAATGGATGTATGTAGTCTATGGCCAAAACGTACTTTCTCGATATCGAGATAAAGCTGGAGGTGGTCAAGTTCTTCTTCGAGTGTGATGATCTGGTTATTTTCTTTTCTTAATGTCCCTCTCAAAAAATCCGAAAGCTGGAATGTCATATTTCGGGCTTCATCGGGATTGGCACCAATAAGCGCTATAATTGAGTTCAGGCTATTGAATAGAAAATGGGGCTGTAACTGTTGTCTTAGATTATAAAGCTCGGCCTCCCTGAGCAGGTTTTCGGATTCCTGTTTCCGTTTGATATTGTTGATATTGTCTTCTTGAATATTCCAGACAATATTGATAATGGCGACAGATGTCAAGATAAGGAAGTTAACAATGCCGCGATAAGGTAACGTTAAATCCAAAAGCGGGGTAAAGGTAGATTGAATAAAGTAACTCATCAAAAACCGGCTTAATGCAATGCTTATTCCGCCCATGATTAAGCCGATGATGAGTACTTTCCAGATTTCCCGCGGTTGCGGGGTGTAGAAATTGAGTGCTGATGACATGCCATAACAGCAAAACATCATCACAAGACTATTTATAAAAGAATCTTTAAATGCGAGCTGTTGATCGAAACCAGAACGAAGCATCAATAGATATTGTAACGCAAGATATCCGATAAATACGGATATACAGATAATGCCAATTAATCGACTTTTAACACTGAGGAACAGTTTGTTTTTCATCTATTAAGCATTTTTTATGGTTAAATTACCTAATATACAGGTGCCTGTTATATAGATTTTTTTATCCGTATCAGGGTTATAGATCGTTTGGAACCTGCGGTCATCGACAGAACCCAAGATCGACGCAACATTGCTAAATACTGTCCAATGCGGAGGTATAATAATACGCGCACTGCCGAATAATTGGAAGGTGTCGATAACAATCGGCTGTTGAATGTCTGCTTTCGTCAGATCGAGTTCAATGCTCCCAAATACGTTGGTCAAATTGCCACCTCTAAAATGTTTGGAATAGATTACTTTCTTTTGGCCCGCAAAGATGGTGTTCAAATTGAGGTTGTCCTCAAATGAATGGTGAAAGGAATCTTTCTCTTTGTCGCCAAAAGCCTGCTGATTAGGCGAGGCTTGTTGGCTTGAACCGTATTGTTCGTTAAATGGTTTTGATTCCTGGTTGGGCGCACCACTGTCTATCGTGTCTTCTGCAGGGATATTGACTCGCTTGTCCCAATCATAAGAGCCTTGCGGCGGATTGGGGTACGCTGGGGGAACCATTGGAGGTTTCCTTTTGCTCATGATAAAGTAAATCCCAAGAGAAATAATGATGATCGGGACGGTTACGGAACCAAAATCTGTACGCATCATTCTTGAGATAAGACTCGCTCCACCTATGATTAATAGGATAATTGCCGATTTTTTCTGAAATTGTGAATTCACTCCGATAACCAATCCGATGATAATTAGTATGGTTGGCCAGCTAAATAACCAATCCGGAAACCAGCTTCCTAAATTTAGATTATTCAATAATAAGAATATACCTACGATGATTACAATCGCTCCTACAATATTGCGGCTATTATTGCTGTTTGGTATGATGGGTTCTTTTTCCATAATGTTTTTACTATTTATGACTCAAAGATAGAGGCACAAATTTATTATACATATTTGCTTTAGGTAATACAACTTATATTTTCGGTAAATGTAATGATTTCGTCGGTAAAAAATCTTGTTGTTTATTTTTTATCTCGGCTATAAATAGAAGTGAACTGCCATTTTTACGCGTAATTGTCTTTTTTTTTAATATTATTTGGTGTATTAAAATGAATTATTATATATTTATCAAAGATTAAGATTACTTTAAACTTAAATAACAACCAATGGGAGATTTTGAAAACAAAGAACGTGAAGAAGTTTTTTCAAAAAAGGTGAGAGCAGGTAAGCGTACTTATTTTTTTGATGTAAAAGCAACTCGATCGAACGATTACTACATTACTATCACAGAAAGCAAGAAGCGCTTTGAGGATGGCCAGTTTATTAAGCATAAGATTTTCTTATACAAAGAAGATTTTGAAAAGTTCGCTGAGGGTTTGACAGATGTGGTTAATTACATCAAGTCAAATCAAGAAGTAATCGAGAAACGTTATGAGCCTAACTTTGATGATGCATATGCTGAAGAAGCAGGTGCTCGTTCAAAAGATGATTTTTCGTTCTAGTATAGATGGAACGAAATATTAATGAAAAAAAGAAATAAAAGCCACTGATGTGGCTTTTTTTATTGCTTTATAACCGATGCTGTACTTGGAACCAAGGTGATGGTTATAATGGTATATTTCGCAGGAAATCATTTAGCACGGCATTAAATTTTTCGGGTTCCTCGAGATTTGGCAAGTGCCCAGATTCATCAAACTCCATATAGCGGACGTCGGGTATATTTTCGATCAGGATATTTGTTTGTTCTTCGCTCATCAACTTATCGTGTTTCCCTTTTATGATCAGTGTTGGAATAATAATTGTTTTCAACGAATGGGTTGTATCTGTTCGAGAAGCTAGAGCAAGTTGTGTCGCGCAAATGCTGGCGACTTCATTTCTCCGAATACAGCTTTTGATGAGTTCAACAGCTTCGGGGTTTTCACGGATTGTTTTATCGTGAAACACATTCGCGATAAAACCAATGGCAAAAGGTCTTCTGCCATATTTTAATAAGGCTTGGATGGAATCAAAACGTTTTTGTTTCCCTTTGTTGTCGTCGGAAAGCGAATTCGTGTCACAGAGGATAAGTCCTTTGAGCTGTTGTCCGATGAGTTCATATGTCCTGAGTGCAATGTACCCCCCCATAGAGATTCCACAAAGGATGACATGATTGAGGTCGAGTTTACGAATAAACTCCACAAGATCTTTAGCAAAAACATCGACGGAGAAGAAACCATGTCCATTGGTGCTTAGGCCATGTCCGCGAACATCAATGGCGATGCCCGTATAATCTTCGTCAAGCTGTAGGAGTTGTTGTTTCCAGGTGTTTTTGTTGAAGGGAAAACCATGGATGAAAATGACTGTTTTTGGCGAGGGATATAATTTGCTGGGGCGAATATAGTAGGAGATACTGATATCTCCGATGCGAATTTTACTGAGTTTTAATTCTCTTTTGCTCATGAATGCTAACATTTGTCCGTGTCTGAAAAAAAAAGTTGATATTTTAAATATAATATTATCAACGAGATAAAAGAAATGTTGTTGTATAAAGTTTAAAAAAGAGAAAAAATGTTTGTTAAATCGATAAATATATCGATATTTGCATCACCAAAACGGAAAAGGATATCGGATTTGTTTTGGTTGCCTAGCGCTCCTAGCTCAATTGGATAGAGCATCTGACTACGAATCAGAAGGTTAGGGGTTCGACTCCCTTGGTGCGCACAAATACAGGTTCTGTATGTTAAAAAAGGCATTCCTAGCTCAATTGGATAGAGCATCTGACTACGAATCAGAAGGTTAGGGGTTCGACTCCCTTGGAGTGCACAAAGAAAAGCCAGTCAATTTGATTGGCTTTTTGTTTTTTGAAGCTTTACAGCAAGGCAGTCGATGGAAGGGGGGAACTTCTTTTTGAAAAAAAATTTGTAAAAAAACGAATTCTGACTATATTTGCGTCACCAAAACACATGGGACAGAGTTCTAAACGTAATGGTTTATTGCGCTCCTAGCTCAATTGGATAGAGCATCTGACTACGGATCAGAAGGTTAGGGGTTCGACTCCCTTGGAGCGCACAACTGAAAAGCCTAGTCATCATCTGTGATTAGGCTTTTATTTTTTAACTCGTTTTAATTTCTTAAATAAAACTATGCTAAACCTTGTAATATTTGGCCCTCCGGGTGCAGGTAAGGGAACCCAATCTGCAAAGCTTATTGAAAAATATCAATTGGTACATGTTTCAACTGGTGATATTTTTAGAGCACATATTAAAGGTCAAACGCCGCTTGGTCAACAAGTGAGCCAGATTATTGCTGAGGGAAATTTAGTGCCAGATTCGATTACAATAGCAATGCTGGAAGAGGAAGTAAAGAAAAATCCGGATGCGAAAGGATTTATTTTTGATGGATTTCCTCGTACTGTTGCTCAAGCTGAGGCTTTGGATGCTTTTTTAGAAGGTATCAACACCTCAATCTCAGTCGTAATCGCACTGGATGTGAATGAGGATGAATTGAAAGAGCGTATTGCCAAACGGAGAGAGATTTCTGGCCGTGCGGATGATGATGCGGATAAATTAGTGAAGCGTATCGATGAATATTTCACGAAGACGATTCATGTATTGCCTTATTATGAGGCTCAGGGTAAGCTTTCTAAAGTGAATGGTATCGGCGAGATCGAGACTATCTTTAAGAGCTTAACCGATATCATCGATAATTATTAATTGAAATAAATACTTTTAGACTGTAATAAATTGTAATGGCGCAAGGCTCGAATTTTGTTGATTATGTGAAAGTGTGTTGTCGTTCTGGACACGGAGGGGCAGGTTCAGCTCATTTGCATCGTGACAAGCACACAGCGACCGGTGGTCCCGATGGTGGTGACGGCGGTCGTGGAGGGCATATTATACTGAAAGGAACGACTAATCTATGGACTTTACTCCATTTAAAATATCGTAAGCATATTATCGCATCAAACGGTGAGTCTGGCGGCAGTTCTTTGCGTACCGGGGCAACTGGACGTGATGAGATATTGGAAGTACCACTGGGTACAATTGCGAAGGATGCGGAGACAGGAGAGGTGTTGTTCGATATCACAGAAGACGGTGAAACCAGAATATTGGTTCCGGGTGGAAAAGGTGGGCTGGGCAACTGGCATTTTAAGTCGCCAACACAGCAGACTCCACGGTTTTCGCAACCTGGTCTTCCAGGGAAAGAACAGTGGATGATTCTGGAATTGAAGGTTCTTGCTGATGTTGGATTGGTTGGATTCCCAAATGCGGGTAAATCAACGTTGTTGTCGGTTGTCTCTGCTGCGAAACCAGAAATTGCGAATTACCCCTTTACAACACTGGTACCTAATTTGGGTATGGTGAGCTACCGGGATAACCGTTCCTTTGTTATGGCCGATATTCCAGGTATTATCGAAGGGGCTTCAGAAGGAAAAGGATTGGGGTATCGTTTCTTGCGGCATATTGAACGAAATTCTGTTTTGCTGTTTATGGTGCCAGCTGATACGGACCGGACAATTCGTGAAGAATATGCCATTTTATTAAATGAATTGACTGCATATAATCCTGAGTTGGCGGATAAGCCCAAATTGTTGGCTATTACGAAGTCTGATATGCTCGATGAGGAGCTGGAGAAGGAAATGGAGCAGGAGCTACCGGAAGATGTGCCTTATATCTTCATTTCTTCGGTGACAGGCAAAAATATCTTGCCATTGAAGGATATGATCTGGAAAGCAATCAACTCCTAAAGGTTGAATACATAAACAGAAAGGGCGCTCCACACCGTGAAGCGCCTTTTCTGTTTCTATTAAATTCTATATGTCGCTAAAAAAAGAACATTTTATAAGTTTTTTTGTTAATTTCATGCTATTATTTTATCCCGGATGGAAGGCTGGTTTTTAGCCCCATTACCAAATTAAATCTAAATGAAAACAGAAGACGAAAAGTATTGCGTAGAATGCGGCAAGTTGATTAATATCAAGGCCGAGGTTTGTCCCTATTGTGGTGTAAGACAACCTATTTTTTATGCCAACCAACCCTTTCAGCAACAAAATAACACGTTTCAGGATGACAGATGGTTGCCAGCATTGTTATTTTGCTTTTTTCTAGGCCCTTTTGGAGCACATCGGTTCTATTTGGGGCAAATTGGTACTGCCGTTATTCAGCTGCTTACCTTGGGCGGTTGTGGTATCTGGTATCTGATCGATTTGATTATGATTCTTGTCGGAAAATATAAGGATGCAGATGGCAATTACATTAAGAGTCCTATAAACAATAATTAATGATTTATATCCTGCTGAAATACCTTAAATATCATTGGATCTATTCGTTGATATTGGGGTATTTCGGGATTGCTATAGGCTTATATCTTTTCACGGATATCCATATTCTTGTTCCTTGCCTTTGGAAGGCTGTAAGTGGCTATGATTGTCCGGGATGTGGTCTTACTACCGCTTTGATTGCTTTGTTGCGCTTGGAGTTTCGAGAAGCCTGGTTAGAAAATCCATTGATTTATATGCTTGTTCCGCTATTAACAAGTCTGATTTTGAGAGACTTTGCAACGTTTTGGAGGAAGGAATTAGTTGAAGAATAAAAAAATAAAAAATGTTTTCACTTTTAAGTGATATGTCGTAACTTTGTCTCCCGTGAAAATTAAAGTAGAGTCTTTATTGGTAGGTGCCTTAGGAAACGGTTTGTCAATCGTGATGATGCATTGTTAATTGATATTTAGCCCATTTGAGGGCTTTTTTTATATCCAATCAAGAACGCTTTAAAATTCATAAAAGTAAGGATACACATTTTATAATATTACATCGATAATGACCAACTACAGCAAATTGCCTGCAATTTTAGTTTTAGAAGATGGTACAGTTTATCACGGTAAAGCCGCTGGTAAAATTGGTACGACTACTGGGGAAATCTGTTTCAATACAGGAACAACTGGTTATCAAGAGATTTTCACAGATCCATCTTATTTTGGACAAATCATGGTAACCACCAATGCGCATATTGGTAACTATGGTATTGATGAGGATGATACCGAATCAAATCAAATTCAGATTGCGGGGCTAGTTTGTAAGAACTACAACATCAATTATAGCCGTAAAATGGCTGATGAATCTATCCAAAGCTACTTTGAAGAGGGAAATTTAGTTGGTATTTCTGATGTGGATACCCGTTCATTGGTGCGACATATTCGTGATAAAGGAGCGATGAATGCGATTATTTCTTCTGAAACAACGGATGTTGAAGAATTAAAGCGTCAGTTGGCTGAAGTTCCTTCAATGGATGGGCTTGAGCTGTCTTCAAAAGTAACGACAGCGGAGCCTTATTTCTTTGGTAATGAAAATGCTTCGTTACGTGTAGCGGTTTTAGACTTGGGTATCAAGAAAAATATCTTGCGCAATTTTGAGGCTCGTGATGTGTATACAAAGGTTTTTCCTGCGAAAACAACATTTGAGGAAATGGAGAAATGGAATCCGGATGGTTATTTCATTTCCAATGGTCCTGGCGATCCAGCACCGATGGATTATGCTATCGAGACTGTAAAAGCTATTTTGAATGCAAATAAACCGATGTTTGGTATTTGTTTAGGTCACCAGATCTTAGCATTGGCAAATGGTATCCGCACAAGCAAATTGCATAACGGACACCGTGGTATCAATCACCCCGTGAAGAATATTATCGCCAACCGTTGTGAAATCACTTCGCAGAACCACGGTTTTGGGGTTGTGGCTGAAGATATCCAAAATTCTGAGAACGTCGAAATTACACACGTTAATTTGAACGATCAGTCTATTGAAGGTATCCGTATCAAAGGACAGAAAGCATTTTCGGTGCAATATCACCCAGAATCATCACCGGGTCCACACGACTCGCGCTATTTGTTTGATGATTTTGTAGCGATGATCAAAAACTAAATTGTACAATATTATATAAAAAACCCTTCAGATCTTGAAGGGTTTTTTATTGTATTTATTTGAACAGTTATGCCGATGGGGCATATTTTATTCATAATAAATAGATGAATAAAGACATTTTTTATTATATTTGATTGTGAAAAATGTCTGTAGATAAGAGTGTGTCTTATTTACACTAAGTAATGAAAATAAATTATAGTCTAATAAAGAGATGAGTTTAATTATCGATGTTCATGCGCGTCAAATTTTGGATTCGCGCGGTAACCCTACAATTGAGGTAGATGTTACTACACAAAATGGTTTTGTTGGTCGTGCAGCTGTTCCTTCAGGTGCTTCAACTGGTATTCACGAAGCAGTAGAATTGCGTGATGGCGACAAGTCAAAATATCTAGGAAAAGGTGTTTTGAAAGCTGTTGAGAATGTAAACACTAAAATTGCGAAAGCACTAGAAGGTGTAGATGTTTTCGAGCAAAATGCCATCGATAAAATCATGATTGATTTAGACGGTAGCGAAAATAAAGGAAACTTAGGCGCAAATGCTATTTTAGGAGTTTCTTTAGCTGTAGCGAAAGCTGCTGCACAAGAGTCGCGTCAACCATTATACCGTTATATCGGTGGTGTAAATGCGAACACGTTGCCTATTCCTATGATGAATATCATCAATGGTGGTTCACACTCTGATGCACCTATCGCATTTCAAGAATTTATGATCATGCCTGTGGGTGCGCCTTCATTCTCTGAGGCTTTGCGTTGGGGTACTGAGGTTTTCCATACCTTGAAAAAAATCTTACATGACAGAGGTCTTTCAACTGCAGTAGGTGATGAAGGTGGTTTCGCGCCAACTTTTGAAGGTACTGAGGATGCTATCGAAACAGTTTTGAAAGCGATTGAAATCGCTGGTTACAAACCAGGTCAAGATGTTTGTTTAGCGTTGGATTGTGCTTCTTCTGAGTTCTACAAAGACGGTAAATACGATTATACGAAATTTGAAGGTGATAAAGGTGCTGTACGTTCTAGTGAAGAACAAGCAAGCTATTTGGCTGAATTAACAGCTAAATACCCTATTATTTCTATCGAAGATGGTATGGCTGAAGATGATTGGGCTGGATGGAAAACATTGACTGACAAAATCGGTGACCATGTTCAATTAGTAGGTGATGATCTTTTTGTTACAAATACAAAACGTCTTCAACAAGGAATTGATACACATACAGCAAATTCAATTTTAGTGAAAGTAAATCAAATTGGTTCATTGACTGAAACAATCAACGCGGTTACTTTAGCTCAAAATTCTGGTTATACTTCTGTGATGTCACACCGTTCGGGCGAGACTGAAGATGCGACTATCGCTGACTTAGCTGTAGCATTGAACTGTGGACAGATCAAAACTGGTTCTGCTTCACGTTCTGACCGTATGGCTAAATACAATCAATTGTTGCGTATCGAAGAGGAATTGGGTGGTAATGCTCGTTTCATCGGTAAAAACTTTAAATACGCTAAAAAATAAGCTAAAGTTTGATTTTTAATATAAAAAGCCGAAGTATCTTCTACTTCGGCTTTTTTGTGTGCAAAATATCCTCAATGATCTTTTCTATCGTTGCCTTTAGCGCCAGATCTGATACCCTGTCTTAGAATAAAGTATTTCCTGTGTTCTTGTTGGGATAGGTTAGATCTAAGTCGAATGTTGTATTCAGTTTTTTGATAAAATGCGTCGCCAGTAAGGGTGATTCCACCTCAATATTCTGGTGGATAAAGAAATACAATTTTTGCAATCCGTTTTCGCGCCAAAGCTTCAGTACATCGATCCATTGATCCAGTCTATCATAGTCTGATGCATGATTGGCACCTACATACCGGATGAAAGCAATCGGCGTAGTCAAGCGCATATGGAGCATGTCTCTCCGGCCGGCGGTATCGACCAGTACGTTGGTCACATTGGTTTCCTCCAACAGCGCATATAATTCTTTTGTTACTTCGGGTTTGGAAAACCAATCTTTATTTCGGACTTCCAACGCTAGCGGGACTTCTTTTGGCCAGTCATGAAGAAATAGTTTTAAACGGGCCATGTCCTTTGGATTATAATTGTCGTGCATCTGAAGAAAAGCCATTCCCAGCTTTTCGTCGAAATGAACAATGGAATCCGTAAATAATTTTACTTTATCACCCGTATTTAATAATCTGCTGAAATGGCTGATGGATTGTGGTATTTTAGGGAAGAACTTGAAGTTAGCAGGTGTTTTCTTTTTCCAGGTCTCTACTTGGTCTATGCCAGGTGAATTGTAGAATGTAGCATTGAGTTCAATGCTGTTAAACTGTGTGGAGTAATAAGCAAGTTCGTCTTTTGTACCTCTGGGATAAAAGCCTTTTAAATCTTGTTTATTCCATTTTGCACAGCCTACATATACCTCAAAAGGTTTGTCAATTTTGAAGTGCTGTAATAAGGTTAAGGTTTCTGGTGTAGTAGGAGGAAGGGTAAAATCGATTTCCTCGGGATGTTCTACTTGGCCGAATTTCATATTAGTTTTTTCTTAATTTATAATCAAATAATAGATGAGCCAACAATGCCAGCAGCGTATAGCATGTGCCTACGAAAATAACACCGGGCCATTGGAAGTGTTGCCAGGCTTGTGCAGCAAAAAAAGTGCCTGTTGATCCACCAATAAAATAGCTGACCATATATACGGTATTTAGTCGGTTGTTGGCCCCGAGGTTTAGCGCATAGAAATCGCTTTGATTCAGGATATGCATCGACTGTAGGCCAAGATCGATGAGAATAACACCAAGGATCAGGCCCCAATAGTAATTGCCGAAGAGGGCGAATAATAGCCAGCTAAGCAGCATCAATAGAATAGCGTATAAGATAATTCTGGCTTTACCGATATATATGGTCAATCTATTGACAAAAGCGGCCGCAAGCGCACCGCAGGCCCCCACAAGTCCAAATGCTCCGGCGGTTGCTGGCCCATCGAAGAAAGGAGGGCCTTCCAGGTGGAACACAAGTGTCGTAAAAAAAGCAGAGAAAGCCCCAAATCCCATGGCACCACGAAATGCTGCGAGCTGCAACACCGGCTGTTTTTTCGCGAAGTTCCAGACTGAACGCATCAATTCGCGATAAGAACCTTTGAAATTAGGCAGTACCTCTGGTAGCTTGATTGCTATGGCGATGGCTGTAATGACCATAATTGCTGACGCTATCCAATACATTTCGCGCCATCCGAAGTAGGAGCCAACAAACCCGCTTACAACCCTAGAGAGTAATATACCGATCAGCAGACCAGACATAACCATACCGATCGCTGAAGCCTGCTTTTCTTTGCTCGCTAGTTCGGCTGCCATGGGCACAAAAACCTGTGGAATAACAGATGTGAAACCTATCAGAAAGCTGAATAGCAATATAGATAGGATAGAAGTGGACATGGCCATACCTACCAAAGAAAAAATAATGAAAAAGAAATCGATCAAGATCATTTTCTTTCGCTTAAACATATCTCCTAAGGGAACGATCAGTAACAGGCCAAAGGCATATCCGATCTGGGTTAACATGGCCGAATTACTGACCATGGCCTCATCAATATGTAGGTCTTTGGCAATCAAGCCCAATAGTGGTTGATTGTAATAATTGTTGGCGACTACCAAGCCTGTGGCGATGGTCATCAGCCACAAGGTTGCTTTGGATATTTCGTTTTTGGAATCTATTGTTTGCGACATGAGCAATTAATGTAATTCATCCCAGAGATCCTGAAATTTCTGTTTTAATGCTGCAACTTCCTGTTCCAATTGTCCAATTCGATCGAGTAAGACCTGATCGTTCGAGGAGCTGCCTACAGGAGCGCTATTTTCATACGCTTCCAGATTGATTTCTCCTAATAAATGAATGTAGCGGACTTCTTTATGCCCTATTTGTTTAGGCAGAGACTTCAGGTAGCCTTCTTGTGTCAATTTTTCCAACTGTTCATTGATTTCGCTCAATGATTCAAATTCATAAAGTCTTCCAGAGTTTGAATTAATTTCGCCGGCGGTCATTGGTCCTCTGAGTAGTAATAAGCAAACAATGGTTAATTCAGAAGGGACCAAAGGAAATTGTATGGCAAAATTGTGTTTATACTTTGTTACGCGAGATCCTCCGCCAACAACTGTCGAGATTAAGCCTTTTTTCTTTAATATATCCAATGTAGCGATAATATCTTCTTCTGTATATTGTACAACCGGTTTTCGGGAAGTTTTTTGGTTACAAGCAGCTTGTAAGCTGTTGATTGTCATTGGATAATATTCTGGGGTTACTTTTGATTTTTCGATTAGTGAGCCTAGTACACGTTGTTCCATGGCAGACAATTGGGGCAGATTAGTTGTTTCCATTTATTTTCAAGAATATAAATTGATGATCGAATACAAGTATGCTGTTATGGCAACATAACATTGGCTTGCTGTTTGTTCCTTCTCAAAGATGCCCTTTTTCTCATATAACTCCAAAAGATCTTTTTCTTATCTTCGCATGAGTAATATTAGATTTAAGGTGCTTAAAATAGCTTTTCGTCCAGAATTTGTCCATCCCGTCAAAGAAGGGCATCGATTTCCGATGCTGAAGTACGAGTTGATTCCTTTACAGTTAAAGCATGAAGGGCTGGCAGAGGAGTCAAGTTTTTTTAGTCCCGAACTTGCCAGCTTTGAATCATGTTGTCTGGTGCATGATCCAGTCTATGTCAAACAGCTATTTGATTTGACTTTGGATCCTAAAATGATTCGAAGAATAGGTTTTCCGTTAAGCCAAAGTCTTGTTGATCGGGAACGTTACATTTTGGAGGGGGCAATTCAAGGTGCAAAATACGCCCTTGAGTATGGTGTTGCTTTTAGTATTGCGGGTGGAACACATCATGCAGGTTATGATTTTGGCGAAGGCTTCTGTTTGATGAATGATCAAGCAACTGCCGCTGGTTACTTGCTGAAGCACAGACACGCTAGCTGCATCCTCATTATTGATCTGGATGTGCATCAAGGAAATGGTACTGCCCATATTTTTGAGGGGCATAAACAGGTATTTACTTTTTCTATGCATGGTGAGAAAAATTATCCATTTGTCAAACAGCGTTCCCATCTGGATATTGGTTTAGCTGATAACATTCGGGACCTTGAATATCTCGCATTATTGGAAGACAGTTTATCCGATTTGTTTAGACGGGTTGAACCGGATTTTGTTTTCTATCAGGCCGGCGTGGATATTTTGAAAACAGATAAACTGGGGAAATTAAATTTAAGCCCCGAGACCTGCAGCCGACGAGATGAATTGGTCTTTCAGATGTGCCATAAACACCATATTCCTGTTCAGGTAAGTATGGGTGGGGGATATTCTCCCGAAATTAAAGACATTGTCAATGCACATTGTCAGACTTTTAAAATAGCAATAGATTTATATAATTTATAAGATAAGAATATGTTTTTTCACCAAGATGCGACTTTTGAAGCATTATCTGTTCATCGTGTAGGAAATAAGGCACAAGATGAATTTTATATTTTGTCAGATGCACCTGTTTCTCTTGAAGGGGATGAAGTGTTACCTGGATTGCTGATGCAGTATTTTATGAGCCCTTTTGCAAAGGTGAATGAGGTATATCGCTTATATCATCCCAATGGAGAGTTGGAACTGAATGAGATTTTCTATTTTGCAAGACAATATTTCAAGGAGCAGCTTCCATTTCACGATTTTTCCCAACAGATTTCAAAACACCTTTATGAAGTATCTAGCCATCCAAAAATAAAGGGGGGTGAGGTGTATGTTGTTGCCTTAAAGAATGTTCAGATAGAAGGAGAGGAACATGATGCCATTGGTATATTCAAATCCGAAAATAAGGAGACCTATCTGAAAGTGTATCCGGAGCAAGGTGCTTTTATGTTGGAATATGAGCAGGAGGCGATCAATATCAATAAGCTGGACAAAGGCTGTATTATTGTTAATGTAGAGGAAGAAGAAGGTTATAAAGTTTTGGTTCTTGATCAGACAAACCGTCAACAGGAGGCAGTGTATTGGAAAGATGAATTTTTGCAGCTGCGCGTGCGTAACGATAATTTCAATCAAACGGGGAATTATCTCAAAGTCTATAAGAACTTTGTTCAGGAAAAATTAGACGAAACATTTGAATTGGAGAAAGCGGACAAGATTGATCTGATGAACAAATCCATGAATTACTTTAAGGAAAAGGAAACTTTTGTCCAGGAAGAGTTTGAGGAGGAAGTATTGGGTAATCCACAGGCGATAGCTTTATTCCAGGATTTTAAAGCTGGTTTTGAAGATGAATTTGACTCTCCTTTTCAGGCTAGTTTTGAAATCGCAGATAAAGCCGTGAAGAAGATGGAATCTTCCTACAAATCTGTGTTAAAGCTCGATAAGAATTTTCATATCTATGTTCACGGTAAGCGTGAATACCTTGAGAAAGGTTATGATGAGGATAAGGGTATGAACTACTATAAGCTTTATTTTGAGAACGAAAGTTAACCGTTTTATATTTTATTGAATGGAAAAGCGCAATAAAATGGCTGTTTTCACTGCTGTATTATTTCTAATTGGGATTTTTCTTATTTCTTTGATCGAGAAAAATAGCCAGTGGATTGAGGCATTTTACGCGCGCGGTTTTTATCGCCTTTATGGTTATGTGCCAAGAATTGTTTTTGGTTATATTCCTTTTAGTATAGGTGATCTATTTTATGTGGCAGTTGTTATATTTTTATTCTATTTGGCTGTCAAGTTGATCGGAAATTTATGGAAAGGAAGATGGAAAAATTCCTTTCGTTCGGTTTTGTTTATCATCAATCTGCTATTAGGGCTCTATCTTTTCTTTTACCTATCATGGGGTTTAAATTATTACCGTAAGCCAATTAGTACAAATATACAATTGCAAGTCGATAGTTTAAAGCTGGCCGACTATCTTGTCGTATTGAATGGATTTTTGGATAGTACAAATACGCTACGGGAAACAGTAGAGCCATCGCAGTGGGATGAGCATAAAGATTCAATTCAAGAAGACTTGAATAAATGGGTAGGACAGGATACGACTTTCGCAGATTTCTTGTCAAGCGGGCACATTGGAGCAAAATCTCCGCTAAATAGTAGAATAGTTTCTCTTTTTGGGGTTTCAGGCTATTTTAATCCATTTACGCACGAAGCTCAGGTCAATAAAGCAATGCCAGTCACCTTCTTACCTTTTACGACAGTGCATGAACTTGCGCATCAACAGGGTATTGGTTTTGAAGACGAGGCAAATTTTATAGCTTTTGTTCGCTTACAGCAACATCCTCAGACCTTTTACCGATACTCGGCTTATCTACAGACGACACTTTATATGTTACGTGAACTGCAGGGTATGTATCCTGATTTAGGAAAGGATTACAAGGGAAGATTAAGCGCAAAAGTATTGAACGATATGGAAAAAGAAAGGTATTTCTGGAGTCAGTATACGGGTTGGGTTGACGATGTGATGGGAATATTTTATAATCAGTATCTGAAACACAACAATCAACAGGAAGGCATCGCGCGATATGATCGGATGACTCGATTAGTATTGGCCTACGAACTTAAAAGAAGAGGATGTAAGTAATAAAATATAGAAATAAAAAAGCCGTATTATAAAAGAATAATACGGCTTTTTATGATTTTAACAATATTCTTATTGCGTTGAAATAAGTTCAAATGTTCCTTCAGTTCCAGGGCTTCCAGAATAAATCTGTCCTTGAGGCAAGCCTCTCAATCCGGTAGGAGCGGTTTTAATCCGATCATAGATGTTTCTCAAGTCTGTATTTGCATTGACGGCTCGACCGCCTGCTGCTACATCACCATAAATATAATTAGTAGCTTTCTTGTTTGTTGTTTGGGGTTTAATACTTCCGTCAATTAAATTGACTTTGACTTTTCCCCCATTTCCATTCGGAAAGGTTTTGGTCCCATTGAAAGCGTCATCTCCTTTTGCAATGATATAAAGGGAACCCAATTTTTGGAAATTAGCATTGATGTCAAAGTTGGCACCATTATTCTTTCCATCGGTCCCATAAATCGTTGCTTTATTTCCAATTTCAGCATAACCAATGGTTAGTTTTACATTTTTCTTGCCGTAGAAAGATAGGGCAGAATTATCTTTCATGATCAAGGTATCAATATGCATAACAACAGTAGAGTCCCGGCTATCGATATTTTTTTTTGCCTTTTTGCCAATTTCCAGTTTAGAAATATGTTGTGTTTCTTGTGCTTTTCCTGTTAAGGCTATTGCAAAGCAAAGAAAAAAGCCTAGAATAATTTTAGATTTCATAAAACTTTTAATTAATTGTGACTACTAGTAGTTTGACAAATAAAAGGCAAAAGAGTTTAAATCTTAGCGAGATATTTTACGATCAATTTGGCCGTTTTCTCAGAAGCTCCTGGAGAACCTAGTTTTTCTGCCAGAATATCGTAGTTTTCCATCACACTTGCTCGATGCTCTTTATTATTGATTAGTTCTCCTACTTCATATGAAATATCGTATGCAGTACAGTCATCCTGAATCAATTCCCTCACGGATAGAAAATTATTAATTAGATTCACTAGAGAGATAAATTTAACCTTGATGACTAATTTAGCTATCCATACAGATATTGGGTTAGCCTTATAAACGACAACCTGAGGTACCTTCAGAATACCTGTTTCAAGAGTAGCCGTTCCACTAGTAACGACAGCGGCTTCTGCGTTATGGAGAATATCGTAGGTTTGATCGAAGATTACAGGAATATCAATACCCTTAAAAAACTGCTTGTAATAGGCCTCTTCAAAATTAGGGGCGCCCGCAATGACAAATTGATGGACGGGAAAGAAAAACGGAAGTTCGGCCATGATCGGAAGAAGCTTGGAAATTTCCATTTCCCGGCTTCCCGGTAAAAGCGCGATAAGCGGTTTTTCCGAAAAACCATGCTGCTCTCTAAATTTAGGATTGAAATTATAGCTTGAAATTGCATCTAAAAGCGGGTTGCCAACGTAATCAACCGGCATGCGCCACTTTTTATAAAAATCTACCTCAAAAGGCAAAATACAAAACATATGGTCGACAATCCGTTTGATTTTCTTCACGCGACCTTGATTCCAAGCCCACACTTTAGGGGAAATATAGTAGCATGTTTTGATTCCATGTTTTTTTGCAAAATCAGCAATTTTCAGATTAAAACCAGGGAAATCTATGAGGATAACAGCGTCCGGTTTTTCTTTTAACAGATCATTTTTGACGAGTTTGAGATTCTTTGATATCTTAGGTAGGTTTTTCAAAACTTCGATGAAGCCCATAAAAGCCATTTCTGAGGTATGTATCAGCGCTTTTTTCCCAGTCTCTGCTTGCATTAGATTTCCCCCGACTATTTGGAAAGTCGCATCTGGGTCTTCAATTTTTAATGCTTTAATAAGATTGGCACCATGTAAGTCCCCTGAAGTTTCACCTGCAATAAGATAGTATTTCATATGTCAATGATTTATTCTTTAATGATCATATGGAATATCCTTTTTATCGTTAAAACTGCGTTTAGTCTTACGAACGGATATTTCATTGAAATGATCGTTTTTGAACTGTTAAAGATAAGATTATTCTATGTATATGATGACTTTGAACATATTATTCCATATCTTTAATTAAAGAAGTTCAACTTTTGAAGAAAATATCCTAAGTATAAAAGCTAAATAGTATTTTTGTCTTATGCAACGATTGTGGTCTTTAATAAGAAATAAGTATTTGTTAGCCGCTTTGGCTTTTCTCGTGTGGATGTTATTTTTTGATCGAAATGACTTTGCCACGCAGTATAGTTATCAAAAGCAGAAAGCAAATTTGGAAAGTGAACGCTCCTTCTATCTGAAGGAGAATGCGGCCATCATTAAGACAATTAACGATATTCGATCAAATCCGCAGGAAGTACAACGTATTGCTCGTGAGAAGTATAAGATGAAAAAAGATAATGAAGATATTTATGTGATTACTAAAGTAGCAGCTAAAGAGAATCATTAAGATCCACGGTATAGACTAAAAATAAAACAACGGCCATCATGTTTACATGACGGCCGTTGTTATAAAGTATATAGATATGGGTATTTTAATTTGCGGCTTGCGCTACTAAACCAATGTATAATGGTTTCTTTTCATCATTAGCTTTGCCTATGAGTATTAATGAATAATAATAGCCTTCAACCAATTTAATGTCGCTGCGTGTTGCGATTGTTTTCCCCGCTTTATCACGAGCTGTTACAGTGAATGTGCCACTTTTTTGAGCGATAAAGCCCTGATGGGCACTTGCCGAATTCTGAGTTTCCTTTGCTCTATTTGTCCATTCTGATGGGGAAGCCTGATCGCCTATTTTTAGGCTAACCATATCTGTGCCTTCAGCAAAATTAAAGAAGCGTAAACCGGTCTCCGTATTTTTGATGTCCTTATTGATTCGATCTGTCGTGATTACCTGTACGGGTTTGGCTTTTGTCCCAAATAAAAAGGATGTATAGATGGTACTATCTTTGATAGTAATTGTAGTATCCGTCAAAATACTGTTATATTCGGCGGAAACAGCTATTTTTCTAGCCCCAGTAAATAAGCCTACTTGCGCATAACTTTTGAATCCCAGTGGATAATTGGGGTTTTGAAGCGAACCTCCGTCTGCGAAATATATAACTGCATTGGCATCCGTGTATCCATTCACCATGGTAAGCAATGCAGCAGGAATTGGCTGGTCATCATTATCTTTTAGACAGCTTGTTAGAAAGAAGGCCGCTAAAGCAATAGCAATAAAATTAAATAATCTATAGTTTTTCATAACCGTGTAATATTAAAATCTGTTTTTGTGACTCACATTGCGCTTGTGTTGTCTATTATACGGAGATGACTGACACTTTGCTACAGCGATTTGTAAAAATAATAAAAATCTATATTCAGACCTCGTTTTTTATTCTGACAGCCTTTGCAAACCAGTTTTTAAAGATGGTGGTTAATCGGATCGGCAGCAGATAAAATATGGTTCTTAGGCAAAATTTAATCAGTTTGAGGGAAAGGATTTGCTTATGCTTAATAAACAATCCGATTTTGATGTGCGTTTGGTTGAGCGCGAGGATTTGGATTGTTAAACTAGTAATCCTAATTTTGAGGTATGAACAATAGAATCAAAAGAATTGCGAAAGGAATGTTTGAGCAGTTTAGGCATCGTAAAATTACGGAATCTGAATTTGTACAGGCGGAGGCAAAAGCGAGGAATCTAGGGGGCTATATGGACGACTTCAACGTATTAATTGCGATGTGTAAGGACACAATTACGGGGAAGTATAAAATGGATAAATGGAATTTATCGATTATTATTGGAACGATACTTTATGTGGTTTCGCCGATTGATGCAATTCCTGATTTTATTCTAGTAGGTGGGTGGATAGATGATGTGGCCATTGTTGGTTATGCGATTCGCAAACTTAGCGCTGAGATGGAACAGTACAAGCGTTCAAAGTTTCCTGTAGAAGCGAGATAAATAAAAAAAGCTACTTTAGAAAAGTAGCTTTTTTTATTTATTATTGAAGTTCAACTAGTGCTTAAAGTGTCTAACACCTGTTGTTACCATAGAGATTCCTTTTTCATTGGCCATATCAATTGATAACTGGTCTTTGATTGAACCACCAGGTTGCAATACCGCCGCGATACCAGCTTCTGAAGCAATTTCCACACAATCAGGGAAAGGGAAGAAGGCATCCGATGCCATCGCACAGCCTTTAAGGTCAAAACCGAAAGAAATAGCCTTTTCAATAGCTTGTTTCAATGCATCTACACGAGAAGTTTGCCCTACACCTGAAGCTAACAATGTGCCATTTTTAGCAAATACGATTGTATTTGACTTGGTGTGTTTTACAATTTTGTTCGCAAAATAAAGATCCTCCAGTTGTTCTGCAGTTGGCTGTACTTGTGTTACTGTAACCATTTGTTCAGGTCCTTCAATCGTATTGTCTTTATCTTGAAGAATGACGCCGTTCAGTAAAGTTTTGAACTGTTGTTCTGGCAATGTAACCTCTTTACGAACCAAAATAATTCTGTTTTTCTTTGCGGTAAGTATAGCAATCGCTTCTTCAGAATAAGAAGGTGCAATTAACACCTCGAAGAATAATTTATTGATCTCTTCAGCTGTTGCAGCATCAACTTGACCATTCGTTATTAAGACTCCACCGAAAGCTGAAACAGGATCACATGCTAGAGCATCTAACCAAGCTTGTTTGATTGTTGAACGGGAGGCAACTCCACAAGCATTTGTGTGTTTTAAGATCGCGAATGTAGGTTCTGTGAACTCATCAATCAAAGCAACGGCAGCATCAACGTCAACCAAATTGTTGTAAGATAGCTCTTTACCGTTTAATTTATCAAACATCTTATCTAGATCACCGAAGAAAGTGCCTTTTTGATGCGGATTTTCGCCATAGCGTAACACCTGCGCTTTTTGCTCAGATTGTTTAAATACCTGAAGTGGATTTTCTTGATTGAAATAGTTAAAGATTGCAGTATCGTAATGAGAGGATGTATTGAATGCACGTTTAGCAAATTCCTTACGTTGTTCCAATGACGTATTACCTTCTTGGTTTGCTAATATTTCTTCCAACGCTTTGTAATCATTTTTGGAAGAGATAATAACGACATCGTTAAAGTTTTTAGCGGCAGCGCGGATCAGTGAAATTCCACCGATATCTATTTTCTCGATAATATCTTGTTCCGATGCACCGGAAGCAACAGTTTCTTCAAAAGGGTACAAATCCACAATAACCAAATCGATCTCAGGTATTTCATACTGAGCAAGCTGTTGTTGATCCGACTCAAGCGGGCGGCGTGCTAAAATACCGCCAAATACTTTTGGATGCAATGTTTTTACACGGCCTCCTAAAATAGAAGGGTAGCTGGTGAGGTCTTCAACTGGAACAACATCTATACCTAAATCTTTGATAAATGTTTCTGTTCCACCAGTGGAATAGAAGGTAACACCGTATTTGTTTAATAATTCAACTAAAGGAGCAAGGCCGTCTTTATAATAGACTGAAACCAATGCATTTTTAATCTTTACAGGATGGTTCATTATGATGG
The DNA here is from genome assembly GCA_031286695.1 of Sphingobacterium sp. Classification (GTDB taxonomy): domain Bacteria; phylum Bacteroidota; class Bacteroidia; order Sphingobacteriales; family Sphingobacteriaceae; genus Sphingobacterium. The sequence goes on from JAITTY010000006.1 coordinate 902,473, forward strand.
ATTTGTTTCGTGGCGCAAAGATAGGTATTTAAAATCTTGATACCAATAAATCAAGTACTTTAAATAGAAAGGAGAATCTGTTTATGAGATTCTCCTTTTTAAATTGTTTTAATTTTATACCAAATTGAGCTTTAATTTTAGCTCTTCAGAAATTTGGTTGGTGATATCCCAGATTGGTTCTGGTTCATCGGTATTGTTAAATATGACCTGATCGCAAGTATCCTGATAGGGAAGTAGGTACTCGTTGTAGGATGGTAGTACATGGTTTATCCATTTGTACATGACATCATCTTCAAAGTAGCCCCGTTCAACCAGATCGCGGTGTAGACGTCTTCTTAATGCGATATCCTGATCAGCGCTTAAAAATATCTTATGATTGATTAAATTATTAATTTCCGTATAATAGAAAATGAATAGGCCCTCAATAATTAAAATGGGTGCCGGTTTAATCTCTAGTATTTTGGGTGTTAATGAAGGGTTGTTAAATGTATACTCTTCTTTATATATTGTCTCACCGTTAAAGAGTGCCTTGATATCTTTATAAAAAGCATCTCTGTCGATTGATGTCGGAATATCGAAGTTATAGAGCCTATTTTCCTCCTGGGTTTTAGTATTGGCAGGGATGTAATAATCATCTTGGGAAATTAAGGTTACCTCATTGGGCTTAAAATGTTTTAAAAAACTATTTAAAAAAAAAGTCTTTCCAGAGCCACTACTTCCGGCAATTCCTATGACATACGGTTTGTTATTCATTCTTACTATGCTATAAAAGCTATTTTATTCTGTTAATTTTCTAGAGGTAATCCATACGCAATTTCGACCTGGAAGCGTTTATCAAGTGCGCCTATACTTGCGGCGGCAGACTTTGACAACACGACAATTGCATTTTGGTTTTCGGCATTATCATTAAATTTACCGACCACTTTAGCGTAAGTAACACTCTTGGTCATTGGGTTGGTAATTTTTAGAATAGTACCTACTGGGGCGCTCTTATGAAGAGCAAGGTTGCTTGTACCCTGGGATGAAAGTCCATCAATCCATACGCCAATTCCACGTTCTGATTTTTCACGTATTCCGTAGCGGTTTGTTGAAATTTGATTTTCTTCTTTATCGTCATCGTCAGTCGAGTCAGGAGTTACAATTTCGATCCCTTTAGGTTCAACTAATTTGGGTCTTTCCGGAGGAAGGGGCTGATTGGGAATCATCAGTTTCATTCCGCCGCCAATAACGTTATTTTTTAAATTGTTCGCTTTTTTGATATCTTCAACAGAGATACTGAATCTTTTCGATATGGCATAAAGCGTCTCTTTTTCACCAACGATATATTCCGTAAAACCTTCTTGCTGTTGCGGGTTACGAGGATTGGGCGTTACCGTATTGCTATGATCATTGGTAATGGCAGATTTCGCTTTTCGACCAGTCGGAATCTTGACAATTTGCCCCAGGCTTAATGTTCCATTACCATTTATTTGGGTCAATTGGCCCACCGTTGTTTTATACTTTTTACTTAACTGGTAATAATTGTCTCCTTTTTCAATTTTGAACAACACGTATTCTTCACCATTGATTGCTTCAGTTCCTACTGAATCAGGGATAAAATCAGTACGTAAAGAAGTTGAATTCTTTGCTTCAACTTGTTGAATAGCTAATATCGCGATGGATAGAATAGCTATCTTTTTATATGTTTTTAATTCGAATAAAACTTTCATATATTTTGCAATTATACTAAATACGAAACAAACTCCCGTTTATTATCTGTCAAAAGGAATATTTGTTCGTGAATAAGAAAATAAATGTTGAAGAGCTTTAGTTTCAGCTCGGAAACTGCAATAATAGACTCTGTCAATTTTTCTCTTGTGGATTGCACTAGCCTGATTTGATAACGATTGTTTCTGTTTTTTTCATAGAAAGCCCAAATAAAGTAGTCATTCACCGTATTTATCCAGATTTCGCCATCAATTGGGAAGTCCTTCAAAAAGATGGGTATTTCACCATTGTAGATAATAGGATAGACGAGCCTGTTGGCATAAGGTTTAATGGAATTCTCATTTTGGCTTTCAATCGACATCGATTGGAGGTTTAAAAATAATTGGAAGCCTTCTGCTATTACTTTTGGTCTAATAAGCAGCCCTTGATCAACCATACCGATGAATATATAGTTGAACCAGGTTTCTTGAAGCTGTGGATTATAGCAATCGATTACCTGTATGCCTGCGTCAATAGGTGAATTATTGGCAATCTTCTTAAGTATTAATTTTTTATTCTGGATTCCACCTAATACCCATTCTTTGGCAATAGCCTTAAAGTCGCGTAGAATGGAAGCTCCTTCAAAAGTGATGACATTAAAATAGGGGAGGGTATCGTCTGGATTTCTGGTCTCTATAGCGATCAATTTATTCTCCGCATCGATTTCTATCCGCCAAATCGGGTATGTGAAAACGAAATTGAATGCTTTTGAAATTGAGTGATTCACCATGTAATTTTTAATCCGAGGGGACAAACTTAGATAAAGTTGCTTTTATATACAAGTATAATTATGAGATAAAGTCGGTTTGAACGGAATTTTTCAAAAGGGGGAGGGAATTTTGGCGACGAGATCTTCACGTATTGGTTTTTATCATTTATCTTGATCTGGTTGACGGTGATAAACGGAGAACGTCCAGACTTGCTGGACGTTCTTTTAAAATAAATTAAAATTTAGAACCGATGGTCAAAATAACACTCGTTCTTTGATTTTTGATATCTGCTAGTGGGCTAGATGATTTCCAGTGAGCTTCGTCAATAATATATGGGCTTTCTTTAAAATTTACGGCATTATAAGCACCTGTTAAATCGATGTACATACCGCGACCAAGTTTAGCTCCAACACCTAGTGAAGCTGTATAGTCTGTATAATCAGCATTTTTGTAAGGGTTACCATTGTAGTTGAAACCGGCTCTTCCGCTAAATACATTATTAAATAAAACTTCACCACCGATTCTTGCATTAATTGCACCTTGGTAAGTGTCTTTGATACTTTGATTCATTCTATCTTCTTGCATTTGGTTGTAACCGCCAGCATCTTTATAGCGAATCGCTGCATAATCTACCCACTCCACATCGGCGGTAATCAAACCTCTTGAAAATAATTGGCTCGCCCCTAAGGAAAGGCGGTAGGGAGTATTCATGTTATATTCCCAGGAGCTATTACCTATTTTATCGTTCGTTACAAATTGAGCACGGGCTTCATTTGCATTAGGCAAAAAGTAATTAATTTTAGTGTAATTTTCAGAATCATCCTTGATATTCATAAATGTCGGTGACTTGGCAGTGAACCCCATACTAAAAGTAGGTGTAAACTTATAGATCATACCTAATTTAAAATCAATTCCTGTGCCATCCGTAATCTGATTATAAGTTTCAAATAGCTCGTAATCGTTGTCGAGATATTGATACTCTGGATTTTTTGGGTTTAAAAACACAGACTTGCTATTGTAATCCTTTAATTGTGCTTCGGTCATTGTTTGACCATATTCGGTGAATAAGTTAGCCGTATTATAGCGGAAGCTGGTGAAACCTAGGGATGCACCTAAGTAAAGCTTGTTGCTATAATTTGCTCCAAAGGACAATACAGATTCTGATTTACTGCCTTTTTCATAAATAGAATTGACTTGTTCGTTCCCAGGATACGATCCCATCTTTTTACCAATGGCAATCGGATAGAAATCCTTTGAATTATTTGGGTCGTCATCAACCATAAATGAATTTTGATAGAAGTCCTGTCCCCAACCTCCAGCATTGCCTTCAGCTGCTAAACGATCGGCAAAGGAATGGGTAATAGAATTGTCTGTATTAACGCCTCTATATTCTAGACGGTTATCATATACATAGTTTCTATTATAGGCAATACCTACGTTGAAATTTAACCAGCCTCTATCTAAGTTGCCTCCATTGCGGTAAGTTGGTAGGTGAAAAACAATTCCAGCATTATCTAAGTTGAAATTATTCTTGCTGCTGTTTGAATTTTGACCAAAATAGTCGGTTTTGTTTTTATTATTAAGGTACCTGCCAGTTACTGATACATCAGACTGATTGAAGTAACCCAAACCTGCAGGGTTACTCGTAATCGAACTAATATCCCCACCTAAAGCGGTAGATGCATTTCCCATGGCTTTAAAACGAGCTGTTCCGCCATTGTCCCCTTGGGAAAATAAAAGTACATCTTTCGTATATTGTGCTTGAGTAGTCCCTGCTGCACCTAAAACGAATGCAGTTCCAAAAAGTAGTTTTTTGATTGTCATATGCTGAAATGTCGTCAATAATAATCAGTAGCATACACTATACTGTATGCTACTGTTCAAATGCTTTTAACTATCGAGTACGTCCTCCACCAGATCTTGAGCTACCGCCTCCGGAAGAGCCTCCACCTGATCTTGAGCTGCCACCTCCAGAAAAACCACCACTAGAGCGTGATGATGAACCGCTATCATAGCTTCTTGTTGGAGGGGTATATGTTGGTCTTGACGTTGAGCTCGGGTTGCTAGAACGTGTTTCGATCGAACGGCTCATCGGACGAGATACTTCGCCAGAGCTTGTACGTGATCGCGCACCATTATTATAGTAATCACTTGTACGCCGTGTGCTATTCGGGTAGGAACCATTTACGCGCTCGGATGTTCTTGAACGTGTACCATCTGAATAACCCCTGTTTGATACGCCATCGGAAGTTCTTGTTCTACCTCCAGTTCTATCGTATGAAGAACTACGTGATGATACAGAACCATCAGTATTTCTTGATCTGCTAGCAACGGATGTGATTCTTCCTCTAGAATCACGTGCTACGCCGGTACGGTCATATCCTCCAGAATTTCGAGCAACGCTATTACGGTCGTATCCCCCCGAAGTCCGGCTTCTTGATGATGAACTACGTGTGTTATAGTTGTCTCTGTAAACTGATCTACTTGAAGCGTAACGTGGATTTGAGTTACCCCAGTAACCACCACCCCAGTAACCGTTTCCATACCAACCAGATCCCCAGTAGCCACCGCCATACCAGCCACCCCAAGGTCTATAGCCTCCATACCAAGGAGATCCCCAGCCCCAGCTGGATCCCCAACCCCATCCGAGACCAATTGACCAAGATGATCCCCAACCAGAGTTCCATCCCCAGCCCATTCCGAATGATGGCCCATATCCATACCAACCGCCAAAACCATAGCCATACCATGGGTCAAAAAACGGGTCGAAATAGGTCATCCCTGGTGTTGCGTAATAAAAACGGTTGATACGATTGGCATATTCAAGATCCTCATAGGAATCACTGTTGTAATCCTGATCAGAATATTCGTCCTCATAGTAACCACCTTGTGCTTGCCCATTTGGTTGGGCTTGATCTGCATCTGTGTAATAATAATCTGGGCTTTGATAAACCTTTTGTCTCGCTTGCCCACTATTGCCATAGACATCGTCGCCATAGATTTGCCTACTCGTACCGCAGGAACCTAGCATGAACGCTCCTGTTATGGCAAGTGCTCCGATAAATAATCTATTTTTTTTCATAATATCCTAAATCCTTATTTTCGATTATACAGCCTTATTTACTATCTTAGACGCAAATTTCTCGACGGGGTTTAATCGAAGTAATCAAAAATACAAATATTTTTTATTGAACGCTTTTCGTATTAGAATTGCAGACGAGATTTAACGTAAGAATGTTACAATAATTTATCAATTTCATATGAGTAAAGGAATAACAAGTCGTGCAGAAGATTATTCGCAATGGTATAATGAGCTTGTGATCAAAGCTGATCTCGCTGAAAATTCAGCTGTACGAGGCTGTATGGTGATCAAACCATACGGATACGCTATCTGGGAAAGAATGCAAGCAATCTTAGACAAAAGATTTAAAGAAACAGGTCATAGCAATGCTTATTTCCCTTTATTCATTCCCAAGTCATTTTTTTCTAAAGAAGCAGCCCACGTTGAAGGGTTTGCTACTGAATGTGCGGTAGTAACACATTATAGATTAAAAAATGATGGCACAGGTAAGATTGTTGTTGACGAGGAGGCGAAACTGGAGGAAGAGTTGATCGTGCGCCCGACGTCCGAAACGATCATATGGAATACCTACCGCGGATGGATTGAGTCTTATCGTGATCTTCCGATCTTAGTGAACCAATGGGCGAACGTGGTGCGCTGGGAAATGCGTACGCGTCTTTTCTTGCGTACAGCTGAGTTTTTATGGCAAGAAGGACACACAGCTCATGCGACTAAAGAGGAAGCTATTGCTGAAACAGAACGTATGCTTGATGTGTATGCGGAGTTTGCTGAGAATATTTTAGCTGTACCCGTTGTACGTGGTAGAAAGACAGAAAACGAACGTTTTGCCGGTGCATTAGATACCTATTGTATTGAAGCATTGATGCAAGATGGGAAAGCGTTACAAGCTGGAACGTCCCATTTTCTAGGACAAAATTTTGCAAAGGCTTTTGATGTGAAGTTTACTTCTAAAGAAGGAAAGCTGGAGCATGTATGGGCAACTTCTTGGGGTGTTTCTACACGTTTGATGGGCGCATTAATTATGGCACACTCGGACGATCAGGGATTGGTATTGCCACCAAAATTGGCGCCAATTCAAGTTGTTATCGTTCCGATTTTTAAGACTGAAGAAGAAAAAGCACAGATTGATGGCTTTGTGAATCAGTTGACAAATGAGTTGAAGGTAAAAGATATCTCTGTGAAATATGACGATCGGGATACACAGCGTCCTGGTTTTAAATTTGCAGAATGGGAATTAAAAGGTGTCCCTGTCCGTGTAGCTGTTGGCGCAAGAGATATGCAAAATGGTACTGTAGAATTGGCGCGTCGCGATACCCAAACAAAAGAAACGGTTGCTCAGGGAGGCTTAGCGGGTACTATTGCACAGTTGCTAGATACAATACAGGAAAATATATACCAAAAAGCTTTAAATTTCAGAACATCTCATTTTACTGAGGTGAATTCATATGAAGAGTTTAAAGAAGTATTGGAAGGAAAGGGTGGATTTATCTCCTGTCACTGGGATGGGACAACAGAAACAGAGAAACGTGTCAAAGAAGAAACAAAAGCAACGATCCGTTGTATTCCTTTGGACGCGAAGGAAGAGGAAGGTATCTGTATCTTTACTGGTAAACCTTCGAATAAACGCGTGCTTTTTGCGAAAGCTTATTAATAGTTTCGTCGTATGAAGATACTCATTTTGGGATGCGGTTGGCTCGCGGAGTCTTTTGCTATCCACATGAAAAATCGAGGCCATGAGGTCTGGGCAAGTACGACAACATCTGAAAAATACCATCGGCTTAAAGCTGATGGTATTTTTTCGTTTATCCTGGACTTTGATTGTGAAAGCTTTCCGGAAAACGCTGATTTGCCTGATCAATTTGATTTTGTATTGAATAGTATACCCGCGAGCCAGAAAAATAGTTTAACGGTTATTGAAAACAGATTTTCAAACATCAAATTATTTTTTGATCATATTACATGGGGGAAACAGGTTTTCTTGAGCTCTATTGGTATTTATCCCAACAAAGATGCGGTATTTGATGAGTCCTATGCTGATACGGCAGAGCTTTCATCAAAACTCTTATTCGCGGAAGAGTGTATGTTGGGATTGACTCATACAATAGTTTATCGTTTAGGAGGTCTGTTTGGTAAAAATCGTGTTTTTGCTAAATATTTTTCCGAACGTATCTGTACAACAGGGGAGCAACGAGCCAATTTTGTTCACATTGACGATGTGGTCAGGCTAGTAGAGGAGGCATCTTGCCGCGTGTTAAAACATGCTATTTATAATGTCGTTGCACCCTTACATCCTAAGAAAATGGATGTTATTCTAGCTTCGGCAAAAAAACATGGTTATGCTTTGCCGCTTGCGTTCGAAGCTGAGGATGTGACGCAAAAAATAGTTAGCGGAAAATTACTTCAAGAGGAATTGGGATATCAGTTTATCTCACCTGATCCTTTACAGTTTTAATTTATTTTTATTTTAGAAGAAAAATGAATTTGTGATTATCAAGGTGGAAAAATTAAATAATTTCATTATTTTAACCTCAATTCTACGAAGGGAAATTTAAGTAGAAGGTCATATTTGTTGAAATTTATCGATATAGACTGGTGTTTTCCAGATATCGACATATTCCTTTAAACAAACCGATAATAGATTTAGTATTTTAACAGCTTATTATAATAGAGCCATGACAAATGTAGAGAGACATCAATATATCTTAAAACAATTAAAGGAAGTCGGCGCAGTTCAAGTAATTGATCTATGCGAGGAGTTGGGTGTTTCTTCTGTGACGATTCGGAAGGATTTGACCTTGTTGGAAGATAGCGGATTGTTGTTTAGAACGCATGGCGGGGCAACACAATATAATCCTTATACGACTGACCGTACGGTATTCGAAAAAGAGAAGCTTCGTTCGGATGATAAGAGCAGGATAGGAAAAAAGGCTGCTGAAATGATCGAAGAAAATGACTCAATCATTATTGCTTCAGGAACGACCATGCAGTCGTTGGCAAAGCAGATCGTTCCTAAGGGTAATATTACCGTAGTAACATCGGCATTGAATGTTGCGATGGAATTGATAAAATATCCTTCGGTTGAAATCATGCAGATGGGAGGGACGCTTCGTAAAACGTCTACATCTGTAACCGGAAAATATGCGGAAAATTTATTACAGGATTTTTATTGCAGTAAGTTGTTTTTGGGGGTAGATGGGATTGATCTGGAATACGGCGTATCAACTTCGAGTGCCCAGGAAGCACAATTAAATCGCATTATGATCGATACAGCGCAAAAAGTTGTTGTACTGGCAGACTCTTCTAAATTTGGACGTCGAAGTTTCGGACGAATTTGTGGTTTTGATAAAATTGATGTGCTTATTACCGACGATAAAGTAAATACCAGCTTTGTAGAATCGTTGGAAAAAGCTGGGGTCAACGTTATTGTTGTTTAACACGGCTTAACTAAAAATCAAAGCGGAGCTGCTTATTTTTATCATAAAAAATGTCCCCAAAAGAGTGTTTAACTTTTTGGGGACATTCTTTTATGGATAGCTTTTTTTAGCTCAGCGCCGGCTCTTGCTGGCTTAAACAGTGAAAACTTCCCAGTCCCCAAATAATGTCCACAGAGTTTATTCCTATGACTTTACGTGTAGGGAAACAGCTTTGGATGATCTCTAGGGCTCTTTGATCATTTTTATCGTTGAAGATCGGTACAACCACGACTTCGTTTGCGATATAGAAGTTTGCGTAAGAAGCTGGTAATCTTGTGTCGTCATAGATAACCGGTGCCGGCATTGGAAGTTCAATAATACGAAGTGATTCGCCATTTAAAAGCTTGAATGAACGAAGTGTTTCTAGATTTTCTTGAAGTATTTCATAGTTTTCGTCTGTCGGATCTTCTTCCACGACCGTTAAAACTGTGGTTTCGTTAACGAAACGAGTAATGTCATCAATATGCCCATCTGTATCATCGCCAACGATACCATCTCCTAGCCATAAAACTTGTTCCTGTCCGTAAAATTCTTTTAAATAAGTTTCTACTTGTTCCTTTGTCAGGTGTGGGTTTCGGTTTTCATTTAATAGACAGGCTGTCGTAGTCATAATAGTTCCTGCACCATTAAACTCAACGGAACCACCCTCCATGACGATATCAGGAGTAAATAAAGGCAGGTTAAATTTTTGGGCAATGCGTGTCGGAACGACGTCGTCTAAATCGAAAGGTGGATATTTCCCCCCCCATGCGTTATAGCCCCAATCAACAACTGCTTTTTGATTTGTTGTCTGGTTGATAATAAAAGCTGGGCCGTGATCCCTGCACCAAGCATCGTTGGTCGGATTAAAATAGAACTCGATATTGCTAAAATCTGCTGTCACTTCTTTTAATGCTGCAATAGCAAAATCTCGCATTTCCTCATTCGCAACGTTAATTCTTACTTTCTGCCCTGCTGCTACGACTTTAATAAATTCGCAATAAGGCTTGTATATAGTTTTAATTTTCCCAGGCCAAGATTCCTCTTTATGAGGCCAGCTCAACCATAAAGCTTCTTGCTTTGCCCATTCTGCGGGAAATGAGAATCCCTGTTTTTTTGGGGAATTGTCAAAATATGCCTGTGTGAATGTCTTTTTTTGTTCCATACTTATTTTAGGGGGATTAAAAAAGCCATTTCAGTTTGTCTCAGCACGGCTATGTGCGTTCGAAACCGAAATGGCTTGCATATCCAATATTAGTCTTCGTCAATAAAACGCTTGGTGATTGGTGCGTATGTTTCAATTCTTCGGTCTCTCAAAAATGGCCAATGTTTTCTGAAATAATCAGATTCATTCAAATCCAGTTCGACAACCTCAATTTCCTCTTTGTCATGTGAAGCGAGGTAAAGCAATTTTCCCTGTCCGTTCGTTACGAAGCTTCCGCCCCAAAACTTCATTGCACCATTTTGTTCAAATCCTACGCGGTTAACGGATACAACAGGAACACCGTTAGCGACTGCATGGGAGCGTTGTATTGTTTGCCAAGCATTATATTGATCTTTGTTGGTTTCCTCATCTTGGTCTGTTGCCCATCCAATGGCAGTCGGGTAGAATAAGATTTCAGCACCCATCAGTGCAGTAATTCGAGATGCTTCAGGGTACCATTGGTCCCAGCAGATTAATATACCGATTCTTCCAAATTTTGTTTTGAATACTTTGTAGCCTAAATCACCTGGTGTAAAATAGAATTTTTCGTAAAACGCAGGGTCATCGGGAATATGCATTTTGCGATACTTCCCTAGATAGGAACCATCAGCATCTAATACAGCGGTTGTATTATGGTACAGTCCTTCCGCTCTTTTTTCAAATAATGAAGCGATAATGACGACTCCTGCTTCTTTGGCGACAGCTGATAGTGCGTCGGTCGATGGACCTGGGATGGATTCAGCCAATGCGAAATTGTCATAATCTTCTACATCGCAGAAGTATAAAGAGGTAAATAGTTCTTGCAGACACACAATTTGCGCACCTTTTGCAGCGGCTTCTTTTACTTTAGCGATAGCTTTTTCGAGATTCTCTTGTTTGCTTGCGGTACAGCTCATCTGTACAACTCCAACTTTTACTTTGCTCATTCTTTAATGCTTATTTTAATACAGCACAAAGATACTATTCTTAATTTGGATTTGGTCTGTGGGAAAAACAAAAAGAGCTCTTAGAGCTCTTTTCGTAATCTTGCTACAGGAATATTCAATGCCTCCCGATATTTTGCGACCGTTCGACGTGCTATGTTGTAGCCTTTTTCTTTGAGGATTTCAGTGAGTTTTTCATCTGCCAATGGCTTCCTTTTATTTTCTTTTGCGATGCACTCCTCTAATATTTTCTTAACTTCTTTGTTGGAAACTTCCTCGCCGGAATCTGTCTGGATGGCTTCGGAGAAAAATGATTTTAAGAGAAACGTTCCGAATTCTGTCTGTACATATTTTGAATTTGCTACCCGCGAGACAGTTGATATATCCATGTCGATTTTGTCAGCGATATCTTTCAATATCATTGGTTTTAACTTACGATCATCACCCGTAAGGAAATAATCATATTGGTATTCCATGATTGCATTCATTGTTTTCAGTAAGGTTTGTTGACGTTGTTTGATAGCATCAATAAACCATTTGGCTGAATCAAGCTTTTGTTTGACGAATTGCACGGCCTCTTTCATCTTTTTGTCCTTTTGATCCGATTTTTCGTAATGTTCAAACATGTGTTGATAATCACGGCTTATGCGGAGCTCAGGCGCATTCCGGCCATTTAAAGTCAGATGTAGCGTGCCATCATTATTGCTGATATGAAAATCAGGGATAATATGAAGCTGTTTACCTGCAACGGCACCGGAGTCTCCTGGTTTTGGATTAAGTTTTAGGATCTCGTTGACTACATTTTTTAAGTCCTCCGATGAAACACCTAAAGATTTTTCTAACTTATCGTAATGTTTTTTTGTAAACTCTTCCAGGTAATTCGCTACGACTTTAATCGCAAGTTTGATCGTGGGATTTTGCGTGTCTTTTTTTTGCAATTGGATTAATAAACATTCTTGTAGATCTCGTGCGCCGATTCCGGCCGGCTCAAAATCCTGAATTACTTTTAGCATATCAAGTACTTCATGCTCATCGGTCATTACATTTTGGCCAAAAGCTAAGTCGTCAACAAGATTAATAATAGGACGACGTAAATAGCCGTCGTCATCCAAACTGCCAATGATTTGTTGGCCAATTAAAAAGTGCTTATCATCTAGCGCCAAAAGGTCTAATTGTTGTTGCAGCTGCTCATAAAAGGAGTGCTGAATAGCGACAGGCATTTCTTTTCGGTCGTCATCATCATCTCCATAATCGTAGCCGTTGCCATAGTCTTTGAAATCATCTTCCTGTATATAATCTTCTAGGCTAAAGTCTTCTGAATCGAATCCGTCTTCATTGTCAAAATTATCGTCGGGATCTTTATCGGGATATTCTTCAATAGGATCGGTCATATTAGTCAAGCTACCATCTTCTAAAGCAGGGTTTTCTTCTAATTCTTCCTTGATTCTAGCATCTAATGAAACTGTCGGAACCTGCAACAATTTTATGAATTGTATTTGTTGCGGTGACAATTTTTGTAATAGCTTTTGTTGTAATGTTTGTTTTAACATGCTAATAGTTGACTTTTTTACATCTAAATTTAAACAAATATCATTATTATTTTAAAATAAAATCGATAATAAATAAAAAAGAGGTATAATATTTGTGGAACGCGGGGTCGAAAATTATAAACAAAGATGAGATTAAGCCGGTTTTTTCTGAACGGGTAACTTTTGCTATTTATGCCTTGCTGTTATTCCTAAAATAGGCCGTTGGAATTGTGTTATATTTATCGTTGTAGATCGGGATTTTTTATTGTTAAAAAATGTAAATAGTTGATTACGGCGATTTATTTAGTTGTATATTTAGCCCCTGAAAATAGATATAAAGGCATATTGGGCGGGTATAAAACCTTTTGCTAGTCGGATGTGTTGAATATAAGATAAATTTCCATTTATGTTTAAACGTATTAAGAATAAAATTCTTCGTTATCTCGTTATAGCAATATATTTTATCATTATATTGGTTTGTGCTATACAGCTGAATTTTTTGTGGCTTTTTGGGTACTCTCCGACAAAAAAGGATATTGTTATGCCTAGTGTAAATATCTCAACGGAATTATATACGGCAGATAGTGTTTTAATTGGGCGGTATTTCGATGAGGACAGAAATCCGATTCCATTTGATAGTATTCCTAAGTCAGTTACGAATGCGTTGATAGCAACCGAAGATGTGCGTTTTTATAGTCATAATGGTGTTGACTTTTTTGGGCTTGGATCAGGTATTCTCTCAACATTGAAAGGGGATAAGCGCGGCGCCAGTACAATTACGCAGCAATTAGCAAAAAATCTTTATCGTACCCGTTATAATAAGGCTGGTGGATTGTTGACACGTCTTCCTGTTGCGGGCTTGGTGGTGACGAAGTTTAAGGAATGGATGACGGCTTATAAATTGGAGCAACGTTATTCCAAAAATCAGATATTGGAAATGTATTTAAATACAGTATCCTTTAGTAATAATGCCTATGGGATTGAGACTGCTGCAAAGCGTTATTTTTCAAAAGGGGCTAATCAATTGAATCAGAATGAAGCCGCTGTTTTGATCGGCATGTTAAAAGGTACTACCTTATATAATCCGATTCGTAATCCCGAAAATGCTTTTGTGCGTAAAAACACTGTTTTAAGTCAAATGTATAAAGGTGGTTTTCTCAAAAAAGAAGAGTATGATAGTCTGATTAAAGAGAAGATTGTTTTGAATACAAATAGTCAAGATCTTAATGCAGGTGGTGATTCTTACTTACGTGCTGCTGTAGCTAAATGGTTGGAAAAATGGTCTGAGGAAAATAATTATGATATCTATACAGACGGTTTGAAAATTTACACGACGATAAATTCTAAGCTTCAAAAGCATGCTGAAGAGGCTGTGGCTAAACAAATGATTGAATTGCAGCAACGTCTGAATAACACCTGGGAGGGACAGGAGCCTTGGCGTGATTTATCAGGCAAGGTTATCCCGAATTTCTTGGATAATTTGGCCAAGAAAACTCCTTATTATGCTTTTTTGAGTAAGAAATATGCAAATACTCCTGATAGTATCAATTACTTCCTGAATAAAAAGAAGAAGATTGAAGTCTATAACTGGAAGGATGGCAGTAAGATCGAAAAGGATATGTCTACAATGGATTCTTTAAAGTATTATGCCATGATGTTAAATGCAGGGATGATGTCTATGGATCCATATTCGGGTGAAATTAAAGCATGGGTGGGTGGTATCAATCACCAATATTTTAAGTATGATCACGTGATGCAGGCAAAGCGACAAGCGGGGTCTACATTTAAACCTTTTGTTTACTTGGCCGCTTTGGAGTCAGGGATGTCTCCTTGTGATAAGATTACGGATAAACCTGTTACGATTAAAATTGATAAAGGAGATTCAGTTGAGGTATGGGAGCCAAAAAATGCAGACTGGAATTTTTCCTATCGTGAAATGTCGCTGCGTCATGCGATGGCGCGTTCCATCAATTCGGTAACCGTGCAGTTAACTGATATGGTTACCCCTGCGAAAGTCGTTGATGCGGCTCATCGTTGCGGTATCACGAGTAAATTAAATCCGGTTGCCTCTGTGGGGTTGGGGCCTAATGATGTTTCTGTTTTTGAAATGGTGAATGGGTATTCGACGATGATGAACCATGGCGAGCGTGTCTCACCTTTATTGGTATCGAAGATCGAAGATCATGATGGTAATGTGATAGCAACCTTTCAGGCGGAACGTAAACAAGTGGTGGATAAGCAAGATGCTTGGTTGATGACTTATATGTTGCGTGGTGGTATGGAAGAGCCTGGAGGTACATCGCAGGGATTGTGGGAATGGGATTTGTTTGATAAGGAAAATGAAATCGGCGGAAAGACAGGTACGTCTTCCGAATATGTCGATGGTTGGTATATGGGTGTGACTAAAGATTTGGTTACAGGTGTTTGGGTTGGTTGTGACGAACGTAGTATTCACTTTAAAAATTCTCATTCGGGAGAAGGTTCTCGTACAGCATTGCCGATATTTGGGGTGTATATGGAGTCTGTTTATAAAGATAAACAGCTGGGGTATACACAGGGTAAGTTTCCTAGTCCAACTGTTGAAATTACAAAATCCTATAAATGTGAGACACCACGTTATAGTGATCCGGAGCCTGAACAGAGTGATTCTACGCAAGTGGAAGAGCCTGCGGATGAAGGTTTTATAGGTCCAGAAGAAGAGGGGGGAGAGCCTCCTGTTGAACGTAATCATACGCAAGGTAGTCAGGATGGTGCTAAAAATGATGCGGGATCCTCATTAGAAGAGGCGAATACGTTAAATTAAAATCTGATTTTAAGAGACAATTTTAATAATAGAAGATAGCTGCCTAATTCAACTTAGGTGGCTTTTTTTATAAATTAAGCTGCATAATGTGCATTCCTTTTTTGAAAGGTCTGATAGTGATGCGGAAAAAGATTATTCCAGTTTGGATTGGATTTACGAATGAGCCTTTCGATTTGCATATGCGTAAAATGCTGTAGTTCGTTTACTTTTTTATGGGCAGCTTCAAGGTTTGTAAAAGAAGCTGTGTAGATTATTCTGTTCAAACTGCTGCCGTGATTGAAAATAAAACTGTTCGATTGCTGTAATTCTATTACAGTGCCGAATATGTTGGAACTGAGGCCGATTTCAAAGTGTTTACGATTGCTATCAGTCAATATATAAATAATAAAATTGCTCATAATGCTAAATTATTTGGACGTTTAAAATATATTTACTAATTTTATTGGCACAATATTACTAATAAAATTAGTTTTTGCAAAATATTTTTTGAAAAAATAATATGTCAAATATATCATCCAATCTGAAGTTCCTTAGAAAAGGAAAAAAAATTACACAGCAACAATTTGCTGATATTATGGAAATTAAGCGTGCGTCCGTCGGTGCATACGAGGAAGATAGGGCAGAGCCTAAATATGAGCTGTTAAAGAAGATTGCTGAATTCTATGGTTTGACTATGGATGAGTTGGCCAATGATGTTATTGATGATAAATGGAAGCCAGTTCCAAAAAGCAATGCGTCTAATTTAAGAGTTCTTAGTGTGACAGTGGATGCTGATGATCGTGAGAATATTGAACTTGTTCCTGTTAAGGCAAGTGCGGGATATCTGAATGGTTATGGAGATCCAGAATACGTAGCTGAATTACCTAAATTTTCGCTTCCGATGTTTGGTCAGGGTACATTTCGAGCATTTGAGATAAAAGGGGATTCTATGTTGCCTTTGCCATCTGGGTCAATTATTGTGGCCGAATATGTGGAAAACTGGCATGATATTAAACCGGGGAATACCTATATAGTGGTATCTAAGGAAGATGGTGTGGTATATAAACGTATCGCTTTTAAATTTAAAGAAGATAAAGGTTTGAAGCTTGTCTCTGATAATAAGACTTATGAGCCTTATTGGGTGGAGACCGCAGATATTCTAGAAGTGTGGAAGGCTAAAGCCTTTATAAGTACACAGCTGCCCGAACCTACTCCAGAGCCAACAATGGAAACCCTAACAAGTATGATGGCGCAGATGCAGAAAACAATTAATGCAGTGGTTGATAGTTCGAAATAATGAAAACAATAGCTAAGCATTTTATTTTTCCTGTACGCGTGAAAAGATTTTTAGTAGCTGTTTGGGAGAAGGATAGTTGTTCTTACAAAGAATGTAGATGTATTGAATATAAAAAACAATCAGTGTAAGTTTGTTTTTTATATTATAATATGCTATATTTGCATATCTGAAAGGAAGGGGGCTCGTATTGCCCCCTTTTTTTAATTCAATTAATTTAGCATTTCTAGAAACAGAACAATGCAGAATATAGAAAAGAGAGTTATTGAACTCATAGAGGAAAAAATAGCAGATCGCGAGGATTTGTTTATCGTCAGTGTGAAGATGCGTCCGAATAAAATTCTTGAGATTCTTTTGGACGGAGATAATGGTGTTAATATTGATGACTGTGCGCAGGTGAGTCGTCACGTTGGTTTCCATTTGGAAGAAGAGAATGTCATTGATAGTGCGTATCGCTTGGAGGTTTCATCACCTGGAATCGATGCTAATTTTGTCAATATCCGACAGTACCAAAAGAATATAGGTCGTACAGTTCAGGTAAAGTTGAGCGATAATGCAAAAGTGGAAGGCACGTTATTGGCAGCAGACAATGGGAAGATCAGTATTCTTCAGAAGATTAAAGAAAAAGGTAAAAAAGCACAAGAGGTAGAAACAGAACTTCCTTTTGATCAAATAAAAGCAACAAAAGTGGTAATTTCATTTTAATAATAATGAGTAACAGCAACATCAATCTGATAGACTCTTTCCAAGAGTTTAAGGAGTTTAAGAATATCGATAGACCTACTGTTATTACAGTATTGGAAGAGGTTTTTCGTAGTATGATCCGTCGTCGTTTTGGTACGGATGAAAACGTGGATGTTATCGTGAACCCAGATAACGGAGATTTGGAGATTTGGAGAACGCGTGTCGTTGTTGAAGATGAATTTTCAGAGGATGATGATCTTGAGATCGAATTGGCGGAAGCTAGAAAGCATGATGAGGATTTGGAAGTGGGAGATGATTTTATAGAACAGATCACATTGGAAAGCTTTGGCCGCCGTGCAATTTTAGCTGCTCGTCAGACGCTTGTTTCTAAGGTTTTGGAATTGGAAAAAGACGAGGTCTTTAAAAAATATAAAGATAGAGAAGGAGAGTTGGTCATTGGTGAGGTTTATCAGATTTGGAAAAAGGAAATTTTGGTATTGGATGAGGATGGGAATGAATTAATTCTTCCAAAATCAGAACAGATTCCTGCGGACTACTTTAAAAAGGGAGACGGTATACGTGCAGTTGTACATAAAGTGGATATGATGAATAATAATCCAAAGATTATCATTTCACGTACTGCACCTGCATTTTTACAACGTTTATTTGAACTTGAGGTTCCTGAAATTTTTGATGGTTTGATTACGATCAAGAAAATTGTTCGTGAACCTGGGGAAAGAGCGAAGGTTGCTGTTGAGTCTTATGACGACCGTATTGATCCTGTAGGAGCTTGTGTTGGTATGAAAGGGTCCCGTATCCATGGTATCGTTCGTGAATTGCGTAATGAGAATATTGACGTGATTAACTTTACAACGAATCATTCATTGTATATTGCCCGTGCATTGAGCCCTGCAAGGATTAGTTCAATCAAAATCGACGAAGAAAATAAGACTGCAGCCGTATACTTAAAATCGGATCAGGTTTCTTTGGCAATTGGACGTGGTGGGCACAATATCAAACTAGCAGGCAAATTGACTGGTTATGAGATTGACGTTTATCGCGAAAATGATGAATTTGATGAGGATGTTGATATTGAAGAATTCAGCGATGAGATTGAAAGCTGGGTTATCGATGAATTGAAACGCGTCGGATTGGATTCAGCGAAATCTGTATTGTCTCTTACTGAAGAAGAGTTGGTGAGACGTACCGATTTGGAAGAAGATACTATTCGGGAGATTGTCCGTATTTTACAAGCTGAATTTGAATAAAATTCAGCTCGTTAATTTTTTTCTATCTAACATTCGGAATAAATTGTTTATGGATGGAAAAAAACATATTTTTGTAATTATATTAAAATAGTTTATATTATAGATGACTGAAGGAAAAGGAACAAACTTGCTTAAAGCAGCAAAGGAACTCAACATCGGGATACATACCGCCGTGGAATGTTTAGTGAAAAAAGGATATGATGTAGAAGCAAAACCTAACACTAAACTGAGCGGAGAGATGTATGGTGTGCTGTTAAAAGAGTTTCAGGGAGACAAATCACTGAAAGATGAAGCTAAACAAATTGTTATTGGCAAAATTCGTCGTGAGGAGTCGCCGTCCACTTCTCCTAAGGAATCATCTAAGAATGAAGATTTTAACGATTATGATGAGTCCAAGGAAATCTTGGTGAAGAATACTGTGGAGATCCCTTCTGTTAAAGAAAGTACTCCTATAAAAACAGAGGAGCCCGTTCATCAAGGCGGCATGAAGGTCGTTGGTAAGATTGATTTAGACGCGTTGAACAGAGGCGGAAATAAGATCAAGAAGGAAGAGCCCATCAAGGAGGAGCCTAAAACTGTTAAAGAGACGCCTGTAGAGGTCAAAGCTGAAATTAAGGTGGAAGAGAAGAAGGAAGCCGAAATCAAAGCACCTATCGTTGAAACGAAAAAAGAAGAACCAAAGGTTATTGAGAAGAAACCCGAAGTTATAGCGCCAAAGGCTGATATCCAAAAAACCGAAGTAGATAAAACTGAAGTAAAAGCAACTCCGGTTGCAGAGACAAAAACTGAACCTGTGAAGGTAGAAGACAAGAAAAAAGAAGAAACAGCGCCAAAAGCTGTACCAGTAACTCCAACAGTGGAGCCTGTGAAAAAACAAGGAGATGAGATTATTTCTGCGCGTGCAGAAAGATTGACAGGTCCTAAAGTAATTGGTAAGATTGAATTACCATCTGCTAGACCTTCCCACAAACCTGTGGCTTCATCTTCAAATGCTGGAAATAATAATGAGAAACGTAAGCGTAAGCGTACGAATCCAAATGGTCCAGTGAATCCAAATGCGGGGCAAGGCCACGGTAATCACAATCAGAACCGAGGTCCGCGTGAGGGTAACAATCCCAACAACCGAGACCAGCAAGGTAATCGCCCTGGGAATCATGGGAATAACAACAATCCGAACAATCGTCAAGGACAAGGTGGTAACAACCAACATCATGGTAGACCAGGACAAGGTGGCAACAACCAACACCAAGGTCGACCAGGACAAGGCACAAGACCGCAGCACGGTAATCGTTTTGACAATAGAGGAAAGGGAAGACCTGTTGAGAATAAGGAGGAGCCTTCTGAAAAGGAAATCCAAGATCAAATCAAAGCAACACTTGCTCGTTTGAGTGGTGCAGGTAAGTCTGGTAAATTTGCACAACGTGCTAAATTAAGACGTCAAAAACGTGATGATGTTGCTCAACATGCAGAGGAAGCTGCAATGGAGCAAGAAATGATGGCGAAAATATTGCGTGTTACCGAATTCGTAACTGCAAATGAATTAGCCAATTTGATGGACGTTCAGGTAACTCAAATTATTGCAACATGTATGAGTTTGGGTATGTTCGTGTCAATTAATCAACGTCTAGATGCTGAAACTTTAACAATTGTAGCGGATGAATTTGGTTATCAGGTAGAGTTTATCAAACCTGAGGATGAGGAGACTGCCGAACTCGAGGAACCGGATGCGGAAGAGAACTTGGTACCAAGAGCACCTATTGTAACGGTAATGGGGCACGTGGATCATGGTAAGACTTCCTTATTGGATTATATCCGTAAGGCGAACGTTACTTCTGGTGAAGCTGGTGGTATCACCCAACATATCGGTGCATACGCGGTGAAATTGGAGGATGATCGGAAGATTACATTCCTGGATACGCCTGGTCACGAAGCGTTTACTGCTATGCGTGCCCGTGGTGCTAAAGTAACGGATATTGTTATTATCGTTATTGCAGCGGACGACGCTGTGATGCCGCAAACAAAAGAAGCAATCAATCATGCGCAAGCTGCAGGTGTTCCGATCGTATTTGCATTTACTAAAGTAGATAAACCGGGAGCAAACCCTGATAGAATCCGTGAGCAGCTTTCTGCTATGAATATCTTAGTTGAAGATTGGGGTGGTAAGTTCCAAGCACAAGAGATTTCCGCTAAAACGGGAGAGAACGTGGATCTATTATTAGAGAAAGTTCTACTGGAAGCTGAGATGCTGGATCTAAAAGCTGATCCGAAGAAACGTGCTGTTGGTTCAGTGATTGAAGCTGCTTTAGATAAAGGTCGTGGTATCGTGACAACGGTATTGATACAAAGTGGTACGTTACGTGTTGGAGATCCTATTTTAGCGGGATCGCATTCTGGTAAAGTGAAAGCTTTGACGAATGAAAGAGGTGAACGTGTTAAAGAGGCGGGACCGTCTGTTCCAGTCCAGATCTTGGGTATGGCAGGTGCGCCAACAGCAGGTGATAAACTTTATGTTCTTGAAAGTGAATCTGAAGCGAGAACTGTAGCAAACAAACGTCTTCAGTTACAACGTGAGCAAGGTATGCGTGCTACTAAGCACATCACCTTGGATGAAATTGGTCGTCGTTTGGCAATCGGTAACTTTAAAGAGCTTAATATTATCGTTAAAGGTGATGTGGATGGTTCGATCGAGGCGTTATCAGATTCATTATTGAAATTGTCTACTGACGAGATCCAAGTTAACATTATTCATAAATCAGTGGGTGCGATCTCTGAATCAGATGTATTGTTAGCTTCTGCTTCCGATGCGATCATCATAGGTTTCCAAGTACGTCCAACACAAAACGCACGTAAGTTGGCGGAGAACGAGCAAATTGATGTACGTTTATACTCTATCATCTATGATGCGATTGATGAAATCAAGTCTGCTATGGAGGGTATGTTGGCTCCGAAATTTGAAGAGAAAATTGTTGCTGAGGTTGAAATCAGAGAGACATTTAAGATTTCTAAAGTTGGTACCATTGCCGGATGTATGGTTCGTGAAGGTAAGATCAATAGAAACAATGATATCCGCGTAATTAGGGACGGTGTTGTTATTCATACTGGTAAACTAGCATCTTTGAAACGTTTCAAAGACGACGTGAAAGAAGTTGCACAAGGGTACGAATGTGGTTTGAATATTGACCGTTTTAATGATATCCAAGTTGGAGACATTGTTGAAGCTTACGAACAAGTAGAAGTGAAACGTAAATTGTAATTACTTAAGTAATATTCATAAAAAACAAAAGACGGCATTGATGAAAATCAATGCCGCCTTTTGTTTTAACACTCATATAGTTCTATCGGAATTTGGTCAGGATCAAAAAAGAAAGTAAAACGTTTATTTGTTAATTCGTCGATTCTGATGCCTTCATGTGATATGCCTTCTTTTTCTAATTTATTTAACTCCAGGTCAAGATTATTGACCTCGAATGCCAGATGTCTTAAGCCGGCAGCTTCAGGGAAACTAAGTCGTTTCGGCGGTGAAGGAAAAGAGAAAAGCTCGATAATATAATGGTCGTTGAGTTTGAGATCCAGTTTGTATGAATCACGCTCCACGCGATAGTATTCTTGTAGAATCTCTAAGCCTAGAATTTCTGTGTAGAATTTTTTGGAACGCTCATAATTGCTGCAGATAATGGCAATATGATGTATTTTGTTTAGGCTTAATTTCATATAAAAATGCTTTTCTTCTTGAAATTCGTTATATGTTTCTCTCTTTTAAAAGTATAGACGATACGCTGATTATTCTCAATATATTTTATATTATTTTGCTCTTTCATATTGTTTGGGCCATTGAATGTCGGCGGATAGTTCTTTGGCAAAATGCAATGGAAGATGGGGGTCATCAAGAAATCCACGTGCAATTAGAATCAAGTCAGCCTGTTTTTGAGTAATAATGTCAGATGCTTGATTAGCATTTTTAATTAACCCCACGGTGGCAACCTTATTCTTGGTATTCTTCTTGATAGCTATAGCGAAAGGAAGTTGATACGCTGGCCCAACGTCGATTTTTTGATGAGAGACTAGGCCTCCGCTTGACACATCAATTAGATCGACTCCTAATTTATGCAACACTCCTGATAAAAAGATAGACTGCTGTAGATCCCAGCCATTATCGGCCCAATCTGTTGCCGAAATACGCACCCACAAACTTTGAGTTGTTATTTCTTGTTGTACTCTTTTCACAATTTCAATGAGAAAACGTATTCTATTGTCAAAGGTCCCGCCAAATGAATCTGTCCGTACGTTACTCAGCGGTGAAAGAAATTGATGAATCAGATAGCCATGTGCAGCATGGAGTTCAATAATTTCATAGCCGGCCTCTATTGCTCGTTTAGTTGCTGTTCCGAATTGTTCTATGAGTTTTTCAATAGCGGAAATATTAAGCTCTTGCGGTTCATAATCCCCAGTATGGAATGCGATCGGAGATGGAGCGACTGTTTGCCAACCTTGAGGGTCCGTTGGTGAAAATTGATTTCTGCCTACCCAGGGTTTGTTGCTGCTTGCTTTGCGGCCTGCGTGGGCAAGCTGGATGCCCGGTATGCAATTGTTTTCTTTAATGAACCCAGTTATCTCCTTTAATTTTTCGATCTGACGGTCGTCCCATAAACCAAGATCTCCGTCGCTGATTCTACCTTCAGGACTAACTGCTGTTGCTTCTTGCATTACAGCTGCTGCACCACCGATTGCAAATTGGCCTAAATGAACCAGGTGCCAGTTGTTTGCAAAACCATCTATTGCGGAATACTGGCACATTGGGGATACCACCAAACGATTTTTTAATTGTAGACTCCCGATACTTATTGCTGAAAATAATTGACTCATAATTGCTTGTTTCTAGAAGACAGGAGCGAGGAATGCTCCTGTCTTGATCTATGTCTAGTTATTTTAGAAGAAGGTCTTTAAAAGGCTTCTTATTAATCCCGACGAACTATTCGATTATTAAGGATTTGTAGACCATAAGGATGCTGATTTAAGCATTGCCCTCCTTGGCAGTTTTAAATTGGCGATGACCAGCTCTGCGAAATCTTCGGGCTGGAGAACTTTTTCCGGATCGCCATCAGTCAGTCCAAGGTCTTTTGACATATCTGAAGCAATGGTACTTGGCATTAGCGTGCAAACACGAATATTGTTTTTACGTACTTCCCGCATTAAGGAGTCAGCAAAACCGATGACGCCAAACTTTGAAGCACTATAGGCGGATGTGGTTGCGGCGCCATTTAATCCTGCGGTAGAAGATACCATAATAATATCACCCCGGTTTTTCTCAATTAATTGTGGAAGAACTGCTTTTGTAACAAAATATGTTCCCAAAAGATTGATATTAATGATAGATGTCCAATCGTCAACCTTCATATCGAGTACAGAGGAAAAGGATGATACCCCTGCGTTATTAATTAGGATGTCAAAGCCTCCGAAATTCTCCTGAAGCCGTTCGACTTCCCGTTGTACGGCGGAGTAATCGGATACATCGAACACGGCATAAGTCACTTCAGTACCTAGTTGGGCAAGTTCAGCGGCGGTATCCTTTAAACTAGATTCGTTTCTTCCTGTGATGGCGATATGTACACCTTCTTTGGCTAGTGCGAAGGCGATAGCTTTTCCTAGCCCCCTTGCACCACCAGTAACTAAGGCTCTTTTTCCTGTTATATTTTCCATATCATAAAAATAGCTATGATCTTTTTTATTCGTGTCAGATGAACCTCAAAAGGCAATTTATTTTGCCTTTTTGATGATATTTTCTATAATGGGGTAGGTGTTGGCCCGTATTTCTTCAAATTGGTCTACATGACGCCATTCCGCTTTTGTAATATCTTCCGTCGTTTGTGGGATTAATTTAGGGGCTTTGTTAACTCCCATTTCATACCAGTTTGTTAATTTTAGGACAAATTCTCCATTCCGTAAAAAATAGGTATGGTAAGATGTCATAATCTTTTTTCCTAAATAGTTGATTTTGATGCCACATTCCTCTTCAACTTCGCGTACAGCTGCTTCCCGCATCTTTTCATTGTCTTCCACTTTGCCTTTAGGAAGATCCCATTTTCCCAATCGGTAGATAAAAAGATAATCTCCATCACCGTTTTTCACTAATCCACCAGCTGCTTTGATGATCTTTATTTTGTTTTTTAAGTTTTGAAATACGGTTTCAAAATCTTTGTTGATGTAGAGATATGTTTTTGGAACTTTATCAATTTCAGATTGTTTGAAAAGTTTTTGGAGGTCAATCTCTTGAAAACTAATTGTTTGTGGGTTTTTGATTTTCGAAGGAACAAAATCTGCTAAAATTAGCACGGTTTCGTTCATATAAATTTTATAAATTTGCGCCATGAATAATTTAAATGAGGTTGAACAAAAAGTTGCTGAATCCTTATTGCAAATTAAAGCAATAAAATTGCAACCTAAAAGTCCTTTTACATGGGCGTCGGGTTGGAAGTCTCCAATTTACTGTGATAACCGTATCACTTTATCTCATCCAGCGATTCGTACATACATTCGTCAGAAGCTTTCTAAGCTTATTCAAGATGAGTTTGGATCAGTGGATATGATATCTGGAGTTGCTACGGCAGGTATTCCACAAGGCGTTTTGGTAGCACAGGATTTGGGATTGCCATTTTCGTATGTTAGAAGCTCAGCTAAGGACCACGGTCGTCAAAATTTGATCGAAGGTGAAGTGGTTAGCGGTCAACGTGTCGTGGTAATTGAAGACCTGATTTCGACAGGCAAGAGTAGCTTAGTC
The DNA here is from genome assembly GCA_031286695.1 of Sphingobacterium sp. Lineage (GTDB taxonomy): Bacteria > Bacteroidota > Bacteroidia > Sphingobacteriales > Sphingobacteriaceae > Sphingobacterium. The sequence continues at coordinate 927,922 of JAITTY010000006.1, forward strand.
GCTGTAAAGGCATTACGAGAGGCTGGCTGTAATGTTGTTGGATTGGTCTCTATTTTTACTTATGGACTGCAACAGGCTACTGATAATTTTGCTGACGCAAAATGTCCTTATTTCAGTTTATGTAATTATGATGCATTGATTCAGGTTGCTGCTGAAAACAGTTATGTATTGGAAGAGGATATTGAGATCTTAAAAAAATGGCGTTTAAACCCTGCCACTTGGGGAGAAAATTTTCAATAAAGAGGATTATTTATCGTTATGACTACTATTCAAAACACAGCAGAAATCAACAAAAACGTAAGTGAGGTATATGCATTTCTGGCTGATCTCAACAATCATGAACAGTTGATGCCAGAGAATATTTATAATTGGTCTTCGACAAAGGACGAGACGCGATTTACAATTCAGAATATGGCAAAACTGGCGCTTAAGGTAGAAGAGCGTGTCGAAAATCAAGTCATTAAGTTGATTCCTTCCGAAAAGGCGCCTTTTGAAGTGAGACTGCGTTGGGAGTTACAAGCGGTTACCGATACGATAACGACGGCAACGTTTATTATCGATGCCGATCTAAACATGATGATGAAGATGATAGCCTCGGGGCCACTCCAAAAATTAGTTGATTTTCAGGTCAACAAATTAAAGGAAGTGCTAGGATAGGTTAGTTCTTAACGGATATAAAAAAAGCTCGATTAATAATAACCGAGCTTTTTTTTATGCTAATCTTTCATTGACCTTTTTCCAGTTTACAACATTCCACCAATTTTTAATGTAATCAGCTCTCTTGTTTTGATAGTGTAGGTAATATGCATGTTCCCATACATCAAGACCTAAAATAGGAATACCTTTTACCTCTGCAACGTCCATTAGAGGATTGTCTTGGTTTGGAGTAGAGGTAATCTTCAAGTTGCCTGAGTCATCCAAAATCAACCATGCCCATCCCGAACCGAACCGTGATGTCGCTGCTGCGCCAAACTGTTCTTTAAATTTGTCCAATGAACCAAATGTCTTAGTGATCATCTTCAACAATTTTTCGGAGGGTTGATTCGGTTTATCGGATAGACTTTCCCAAAAAAAGTTATGGTTCCAAGCCCCGCCAGCATTATTCCGCGCTTTTGGGGAATACTTAGATATATTCGCTAAAAGTTGCTCCTCTGAGGCTTCTTTGATATTTTCAGCACTGATTGCTTCATTAATAGCATTGATATAAGCCACATGATGCTTTGTATAATGGATTTCCATCGTCAATGCATCAATATTAGGCTCCAAAGCGGCATAACTGAAAGGTAATTTAACTTGGGAAAACTTTAACGTAGCGGCATTTAATTCAGTTGCTTTCGCGGAAGCAATATCTTGTAATATTGATCCAGATACAGCGATGCCCAAAGTGGCTTTTGCTGCATTTTGAAGGAAGTTTCTGCGTGTTTGCATATAATCTTATTATGATTAGTTTTGATATAAATATAACGTGAAATTTTGCAATTATTGTGCGAGAATTGTCTGTTAATTGTAATACAACAAAATTGTTATAAATGCATCTGGAGGACAGGTACTTTGTTTAAAACACTGGTTTTAAATATCTCTTTCAATCTATCTCAGATTTACTTTATGAATGCTTAAAATGGGATTTTGGGCACTTTGGATAAAGAATTAGAATTGTTTATGAAAGCAAATTTTTCTAAGTTTGATATATGTATACATTAAGGATCTCAAAAATTATCCCTCAACCCAATAATAACATTACTTTTCATCTTGAATCTGTGGCAGGAGACTATCCATCTTACAAAGCTGGGCAGTTTATTACACTTTCTTTTGTTTTTGGTGATCGCGAGGTACGTCGTTCCTATTCTTTTAATAGTTCACCTGATAATAATGAACCCTTAAGTATCACTGTTAAGCGTGTCGAAAATGGCGAAATATCCAGACTTTTACACCATACTATTGTAGAAGGGGATATTGTCAATGCAATGGAACCTCAGGGCTTATTTGTATATGATCCTGAACCCGAAAAGGTTCGGACTTTATTTCTGTTCGCTGCAGGAATTGGCATCACTCCTTTATATGCTATTTTAAAAACAGCGCTCCTTACCGAGAAGAAATCCAAAATAGTGTTGGTTTACAGTAATAGTGCATCGGAATTGACTCCATTTCGATCGGAATTGGAGCATTGGGCCGATCAGTTTCCTGATCGCTTAACAATTATATGGATCTACTCCAATAGTAAGTATTTGATGAAAGCACGGTTGAATAGAGATTATATACATGCTATTGTTAAAGACCATTTGTTTGGAAATAAAGAAGAGGCTTTGTTCTACACTTGTGGTCCTGTGATTTATATGGATCTATGCCGTTTCACGCTTTTGGGGATGGGATTTGATTCCAATCAGATAAAACGAGAGACATTTCTATTGCCCGAAAATGAAGAGGATGACGACGACGAGACTGAAAAAGAAGTCGATACAACCACCTATGCTGTCAAATTAAATTTTCAGGGTAAAACATATATTCTTGAAGTTCCCTACAATAAATCTATTTTAGATATAGGGCTAGAGCATAAAATCAAGTTGCCATATTCCTGTAGATCTGGTATGTGCAGTACTTGTATTTCGCAGTGTACAAGTGGGAAGGTAAGGATGGATTATAATGAAGTGCTGACAGATCGCGAAGTTGAGCAAGGAAAAATACTTTTGTGTACGGGGCATCCAATAGAGATGGATACGGAGATCGAAGTGCTCTAGTGGAGCATGAGTATTGCGACAACAATATAGCGTGTAGATTTGAAGAATAGTTAGCAATAATTAAAATTGCATATACAAGTAAATTTATCTAAGTTTGGATATAACCGTTTTATATCCAACTATTATGGGGAAATTACTCTGGAGCCCAACAGAAGAGCAAAAATCTCAATCTGAGATCAATAAGTATAAACAATATGTTGAGAAGGAATATAACTTATCCTTTAATTCCTATCATGAACTTTGGACATGGTCAACAACAGAACTGACTAATTTTTGGAAGAGTATAGCCTCGTATTTTAATTTAGAGTTTCATTCAGATTTTACAAACATTTTTGAGTCGTCAGCAGATTCCACAAGCTTTATTGGAACAAAATGGTTTGAAGGGGCTACCCTGAATTATGCTGAACATGTATTTCGAAAAGCGACGGACAAGCGTCCTGCATTAATCTTTCAATCGGAGCAGCAAGTTATACGGGAAGTTTCCTGGGCTGAATTGGAATCTATGGTTCTTAAGCTTCAGGTCTACCTGAATGAAATAGGTGTCCAAAATGGCGACCGGGTGGCGGGTGTTTTGACTAATAGCATTGAATCTGTCGCATTATTTTTGGCTGTAAATTCGATTGGAGCTGTTTGGTCCTGTTGTTCCCCCGACTTTGGGGAGGCAAGTATTCAGGATCGTTTTGAGCAAATTGAACCCAAAGTCCTTTTCGCTAATGCTAGTTATTACTATAATGGGCGACTTTTTGAGAAGTCGGAGAGTGTCCGGCAACTTTCAGGGCGGTTACCTTCTTTGTTAGCGTGCATTTTTATAGAAGACAATGTTTGGGAAGGGATTATGGCAAAAGATATTGCTCAGGCTAAGCTTCAATTTACAGCAATGCCTTTTGATGCGCCAATATGGATTCTGTATTCTTCAGGAACTACGGGAAAACCCAAAGCTATTACACACGGAGTTGGAGGTATGTTACTGGAACATATGAAAGCACTTGGGCTGCATCAAAATGTGCAAGAAGGGGATCGATTTATGTGGTATTCCACCACAGGGTGGATGATGTGGAATTATGCGGTTTCGGCACTTTTAATGGGAAATACATTGTGTATATATGATGGAGCTACGAATTATCCCGATAAATTGAGTTTGTGGCAATTCGCAAAGGAAAGCAAGGTAGACCATTTTGGTGTTGGTGCAGCTTATCTTATATCTTGTCAGGATCAAGATCTCAGGTCTCTGGCTTATCAGCCCAAAACGATAGGTTCGACCGGTTCACCACTTCCACCAGATGTTTTTGAATGGGTAAATGTACAGTTTCCAAGGAGTCAAATTATTTCATTAAGTGGAGGTACAGATGTTTGTAGCGCATTTCTTTCGGGTTGTACATTGCTTGATGTTTATGCAGGAGAGATTCAATGCCGTACTCTAGGTGCTAAGATAGAAGCCTTTGATGCCAATGGTCATCATCTTTACGAAGAGGTGGGAGAACTCGTTATATTAGCTCCAATGCCTTGTATGCCCCTATATTTTTGGCATGATGTCGCAAATAAAAAATATCACGACAGCTATTTTGAAAAATATCCAGGGATTTGGAATCATGGAGATTGGATTAAGCTTACGAAGCATGAGGGAATAATTATGTATGGGCGATCAGATGCGACGTTGAACCGTGGCGGTGTACGTATCGGTACTGCAGAGATCTATAATGTTTTAAATAGAACCGAAGGGGTCTTGGATAGTTTGGTTATCTGTGTGGATCACGAGAATGGTTCATCTGATATGTTGCTTTTTGTTCAATTGGACAATGGTTTATTGAATGATGCGTTAAAAGGGGAAATTAAAAGGGAACTTCGGCAGCAATATAGTCCTCGGCATGTGCCTGACGATATTTTTCAGGTAGCGGCTATTCCCTATACCTTAAGTGGAAAAAAGCTGGAGCTGCCAATCAAGAAGATTTTTTCAGGGGTTCCTATCGAGAAAGCAGTATCGATAGACGTTATGCGAAATCGGGAGTCGCTGGATGATTTTGAGAGAATTAGAAGATCGTGGATTAAATCTTAAGTACTGCGGATATTTATTACATTTCCCCTCATACATTAAACTGTTCGTCTGTATGAGGGGAAATTTTTTGTGTCATACTTGAATAACGCCCACGTTGTAGCGTTCAACAATAGGTTTTTCGTTGGCTGCTTCTATTCCCATACTAATGACTTTTCGCGTTTCCTCGGGACTGACAATGCCATCCACCCACAGTCTCGCGGCGGCATAATATGGACTTAGTTGTTCATTATATCGATCCTCAATTGATTTTAGGAGGTTGTTCTTTTCCTCTTCACTGATTTCCTGACCTTTGGCTTTTAAGGTTGATTCCTGGATCTGAAATAATGTCTTACCTGCGGCAGCGCCACTCATAACAGCCATCTGGGCGGTAGGCCAGGCATAAATTAACCGTGGGTCGTATGCTTTTCCACACATAGCGTAGTTTCCGGCACCATAACTGTTCCCGACGATAAATGTAAATTTGGGAACGACTGAATTGGCCATGGCATTAACCATTTTTGCGCCATCTTTAATAATTCCCCCCTGCTCTGAACGGCTACCTACCATAAAGCCTGTAACGTCTTGAAAAAATACGAGTGGAATGTTCTGCTGGTTGCAATTCATGATGAAGCGTGCGGCCTTATCTGCAGAATCGCTATAGATAACTCCACCCATTTGCATTTCCATAGCGTTGCCCGGTTTTTTAGCTTTGATGATTTCACGTTGATTGGCAACGATTCCGACTGCCCACCCGTCTATGCGTGCAAGGGCACATACAATGGTTTTTCCATAATCCGGCTTGTATTCATCCAAAGTATCTGCGTCTACAATCGCATTCAAGATATCCTGCATGCGATAAGGTTTTGTCCTGTCTTCGGGAAGAATCTCTGCTATTCTGCTGGGATCTATTTTTGGAAGTTGGCTTTCCTTTCTGTTGAAATTAGCTTTAGGATGTCCACCGATTTTATCAATAACGTTTTTTATAGCATCTAAACAGCTTTGGTCGTTGGGGAATTTATTGTCCGTTACTCCAGAGATCTCCGAATGTGTAGAAGCTCCTCCTAGTGTTTCGGCATCGACAGTTTCACCTATTGCGGATTTGACTAAATATGGGCCTGCTAAAAATACAGAGCCCGTTCCTTCGACGATAAAGGCGTAGTCGGACATAATTGGCAGGTAAGCTCCACCGGCCACACAGCTTCCCATGATTGCTGCAATTTGGGGTATTCCCATGGAGGACATTCGGGCATTGTTACGGAATATGCGTCCAAAATGATCTTTGTCGGGGAAGATTTCATCTTGCAGCGGCAAAAATACACCGGCAGAATCTACTAAATAGATAATTGGAAGGTTGTTTTCCATAGCAATTTCTTGTGCCCGTAGATTTTTCTTTGCTGAAATAGGGAACCAGGCTCCTGCTTTTACCGTTGCGTCGTTGGAGACGATGACACAGAGTTTGGATTTTACGTAGCCTAGTACCGCAGCGCAGCCTGCATTTGTACATCCGCCATGCTCTTTGTACATTCCTTCACCAGCAAACATGCCTATTTCAAGATATTCTCGGTCCGGATCCAGTAAATATTCTATCCTTTCCCAGGCAGACATTTTGCCTTTTTCTTTCAATTTTTTTATTTTATCGATGCCGCCACCGAATTTTAAATTTTCTCTTTTTTGGCGAAGTAATGCGATTAGCTCCTTCATAATTTACAATCTTGGTTTAAAAAGCTATTGAATTAAGAATTTCTTATTTTTAGATAAATTTAAAATAAAATTTTAAAATATTTGCAATTTTATTCCTAAATATTTTGATATATTTGAATTAAATTACCGATTGTAAATTTAATATTCATGCTTATGTTTATTGAAAATAAACAACAAATGGATATGATCAGACAAAGTGCACGAGATTTCGCACAGTATCATATCAAACCTTATGTGATGGAATGGGACGAAGCCCAGCTATTTCCAATAGAAGTTTTTAAAAAGTTAGGTGAACATGGCTTTATGGGAGTTATTGTTCCGGAAGAGTATGGTGGATCGGGTTTAGGCTACCAAGAATACATTACCGTGCTGGATGAGATCTCCAAGGTCTGTGGTTCCATAGGCTTATCAGTTGCTGCCCATAATTCACTGTGTACAAATCATATATTGAGTTTTGCAAACGAGGAACAAAAGAGACGTTATCTTCCAAAGTTAGCCACAGCTGAATGGATAGGAGCATGGGGCCTCACTGAAACAGGGTCTGGTTCGGATGCAGGGGGAATGACAACATTTGCAGAAAAAGATGGTGATTATTATGTTTTAAATGGATCAAAAAACTTTATTACACATGCAATTAGTTCAAGTGTTGCCGTAGTGATTGCCCGAACAGGTGCTAAAGGTGATAAAAAAGGGATGTCGGCTTTTATTGTGGAAAAGGGGACTTCGGGATTTACTGCTGGTAAAAAGGAAAATAAATTAGGAATGCGGGCGTCAGAAACAGCTTGTTTATTTTTCGATAATTGTCGAATTCATTGCGATCAACTTATAGGTGAGGAAGGGCAGGGGTTTGTACAAGCCCTAAAGTTATTGGATGGGGGGCGTATTTCGATTGCTGCACTTTCTTTGGGTATTGCGCGTGGAGCCTATGAGTGTGCGCTGAAATATGCGCATGAGAGGGAACAGTTTGGAAAGAAGATTTATGACTTTCAGGCTGTTTCTTTTGCGTTGGCTGATATGGCTACACAAGTCGAGGCAAGTGAATTGTTGACGAGGCAGGCGGGTTATTTAAAGGATCACGGAGACCGCGTTTCTAAGATTGGTGCGATGGCGAAGCTCTATGCTTCTGAAGCGGCTGTCAGTGTCTCAAACGAAGCGGTGCAGATCTTTGGGGGATATGGATTTACAAAGGACTATCCAGCAGAGAAGTTTTTTAGAGATGCGAAGTTATGTACGATAGGCGAAGGTACTTCTAGCATTCAAAAAATGGTGATCGCCAGAGAAATTGAGAAAGATATTTTTTAACACAATATGAAGGATCAGGTGGTATTGGTTGATTGTCCGAGAGACGCTATTCAAGGGCTTCACAACTTTATTGAAACAGACAAAAAAATTAAACATATCAATACGCTAATTGAAACTGGCCTGTTTGATATGATAGATTTTGGTTCTTTTGTTTCGCCGAAAGCCGTGCCTCAGCTGGCAGATACAGCAGCGGTATTAAAAGGGATCAATAAGAATGAAAAGGTAAAGTTGCTGGCTATTGTAGCAAATCTAAGAGGAGTACAAGAAGCTGTTCAGGAGGAAAAAATCGATTTTTTGGGGTATCCATTTTCAATATCTGAAACATTCCAGCTGCGAAATACCAATATGGATTTAGCGATGTCTTATCAGCAGTTAAAACAGATGAAATTGTTGGCAGATTCTGCTCATAAATCTATGGTGGTCTACATCAGTATGGCTTTTGGAAATCCCTATCACGATGCTTGGTCACCCTTATTGGTGGAAGAGTGGGTGGAACGATTATTGGATCTTGGGATTTGTGAGTTTTCATTGGCGGATACGACATCGGAGGCTGATGCAAATCAGATTTCGGAGCTCTTTGGACATGTCAAAGCCCGTTTCCCGGGACTTGAGATAGGTGCGCATTTTCACGCCAAGCGAGAAGATAGCCTTGCTAAGATAGAGGCAGCTTATCACGCTGGATGTCGTAAATTTGAGGGAGCATTGTTGGGTTATGGGGGCTGTCCATTTGCCAAGGATGATTTGGTTGGAAATATTCCTTCTGAATTGCTGTTGGACTATTTTCAGCGAGGTAGTGTAGCCGAGGTAGTAGCCCTTGAACAGAGTTTCAGACAATTGATTTTGTAGAATTTTTAGATGGAAAAACTAAATTTTATAAAAGTAACTATTGAACAGCATGTGCTTACAATGACGCTGGCTCGTTCGGAAAAAAGGAATGCTTTTAGCCCGACTATGGTTAGTGAGATAGCCTATGTATTGAATATCGCGAATAGCAACCCTGATGTACGTCTAGTGCAAGTGGAGGCTGAAGGTCCCGTGTTCTGTGCCGGAATGGATCTGAAAGCATTTGAAGATCCTGCAATGGATGTGGGTAATCCCGCAATTCCTCGGGTAGAAAAATCCCTGGCCGAGTTGTTTGCAGGTTTAGACAAACCTTCTATCTGTGTTGTTAGAGGGGATGTTATTGCCGGCGGTTTTTTGATTGCGTTATCCTGTACGTATTTATATGCTCTTCCGCAAGTGCGTTTTTCTTTGCCAGAAGTCAAAATTGGACTCTTTCCTTTTCAGGTATTGGCTTTGCTTCTGGACTATATGCCTGAAAGAAAAGCGATGGACCTCTGTATCAGAGGAGCTTCTTTTTCTGCGCAAGAGGCTTTAGATAAGGAAATTTTGTGTGGAATTTTGGATGTTGAGGAAAAGGCATTGATTGAATTGAAAAGTACTATCCTTGATAATGCTCCTTTAGCTATATCAAGAGGTTTTAGTGCACTGCGGAGGTTAAAAGAGCAGCATTTTGAGGATAAATATAGCTTTCTACTAGATGCACTAGCAGATTTGCGTCAAACAGCCGATTTCAAGGAAGGAATGGATGCGATGCGCAGCAAAAGAAAAGCTAACTGGAAAAATAGCTAAAAAAATGATCGAAAACTAGGTCTGCTTGTCAAGGGGGAGAATTCCCAAGGAATAGAGCTCAGTACGATCAAGAGTGCTAGGCCAAACCAGATTAATAATATTTTAAAACGTCGATCATTCGTATCGGCGTTTTTGCTTTTTAGAGCACCTATAGTCAAGCAAATTGCCGCAATAATCATCATGCTGCTGTGTTCCATCCCGAAGAAGCGGATTTGTCTGAGGTGAACTGCCTTGCTAAAATGCTGCATGAAATACTGTGTAATAGGGCTCAATAGATAGAGGCTAAAACCTAAAAATAGCTGAATATAGAAAGAAATAACCGTTGTTTTTAAGAGTAATTGATCGATAGGGGAGAATGGAAGCTGTTTTTTTTTCTTGTAAAAATAAATCGAGAGGCTAATGGTTAGTATGATCAATACTTCCCATCGCCATAAAGAATGCATCGCAAGAATGAAAGGATAAAAGTAATTCAGCATAGGGACAAAGATGGGAATAAATAAATTTAAAACTATATCCAATCTGGATGTCAATAAAATAGCCAGCTAGCAGCTAGTGGTATTTGTGTTTCTGTTCTTTGAAAATTCATGCTGAAGATGGAATTAATGTTGTATATATATCTATTTATACTTTATGTAAATTTTATATTAATTTGATTACTAGTTTCTTTTGTTTTTTGGTTAATTATTGGTTAATAGTGTTTGATGCTGAATATTTGTTGTTGCCTTACGGTTTCGATCAAATAAAAGCTAACGGGAAAGATAATTGCATTGATTGCGAGAAAAACATGGCTTGTGTTGAATTAAATAATGGATGGTGTAATTCTATATTCTGTTTTTGATTGGTTTTAGCCTTTCTAAAGCATTATCTTCTACCGTCTGAGTCTCCTCTTCAATGCGTATTTACACTAGCTTGTAGAGCGGATATTTTCATCTAGCTTGGATAGCTTTAATTTATTTAGGTTTTTAAAAAATTAAATAGGATTTTAAAATGGATAACCAGTGCTGATCAAAGTCGCCCAATTTTTCATTATGAATTTCGTAATTTTTAGTAATAAATGTCTATTTGTCAGGTTTATATATTTTATTATATAAATTTAATGTTTAAATATTTTTAGATTAAATGCGGCCTTCCTTATAATCTCGAATTGTAATTTAATCAGATTGATAGGAGTATTTTTTTTTGAATATTTTTTGGAATTATATAAAATTCATTTCTATATTAGTGTATTAATTAAATAATACAGTAGTATGATTACTATCCAAAATCTAAATTTCAGCTATAGTAAATCGAAGCCGCTCTTTCTTCAGATGGATCTTGAATTGAAGCAGGGGCATATCTATGGTTTATTAGGGAAAAATGGCGCAGGTAAATCGACCTTGCTTAAAAATATTGCAGGTTTGGTATATCCTGTTTCTGGGCGGGTTAATGTGTTGGGGCACAATCCGAATCGAAGGGAGCCTTCGTTGTTAAAGGAGATTAGCTTTATTCCGGAAGAGTTTTATCTGCCAGCAGTTAAATCTGATCAGTTTCTGAAGGCAAATGCGGGTTTTTACCCGAACTTTGATCGGGAATATTTTGATCGTCTGATTGACGAGTTTGATGTTCCTATTGAGCAGAAGCTGGCAAACATGAGCTATGGACAGAAAAAGAAATATATTATTTCTTTTGGCTTAGCGTCTAACACAAAAGTGATTATTATGGATGAGCCGACAAACGGTTTGGATATTCCTTCTAAGGTTCAGTTCCGAAAGATTATGGCTTCTGCGATAACAGAAGATAAATGTGTGATTATTTCTACACACCAAGTGCGTGATCTTGATAACCTTATTGATGCTGTTATCTTGCTTGATGATCACAAGGTCGCACTTAATGCGCCTATGCACGTTATCACTGATCGTTTATGCTTTAAAAAGGTAAGGGAGCTGCCTTTAGATACACTCTATTCTGAAGAAGGGTTGGGTGGTTTTAATGTAATCCTCCCAAACTTAGTGGCGGAAGACTCGAAGCTTGATTTGGAGTTGTTGTTTAATGCCGTTTTAAAATGCAAGGAAAAAATTACGAACCTTATTAAACTTGATGAATATGTCAAACCTATTTAATTCTACACGTTTTTTTGGGCTGATTCGAAGACAATGGATTGGTTTTGGGCGCATTTATCTTATGGCAATAGGAATTATTGCAGGGGTAATTTTTGGTTTTTATGCTGTTAATTTTGGATCAAATTATGATGATATTAAAAAGAACACTATTTATTCGTTGCTAAACTTCAGGGCACCACTGTTTTGCATCTTAGGATTGTTTTTTGTGACAGTTATTTCCAGTAGTTATTTTGCAGATTTAGGTAAAAAGACCCGTGCAATTTTTGAATTGATGATTCCCGCTTCACAATTGGAGAAATTTTTGGTAAGTCTCTTTTATACAGTTGTGGTGAGTATTGGTTCTTACTTATTGGTTTTTTATCTGATTGATTTAGCGTTTGTTTCCTATTTGCGAAGTTTTGGTTCTGTGGTCATAAATGAGGTGCAACACTCAGGGGAAACGGCCAGTGTGGATCTTTGGCAGTACTTTTTCAAGGTGCGATATCCGGATCCAGCTTATTATTTCTGTTTTGTGCCGATTCTTCTGAATGCTATATTTTTACTAGGAGGAATTGTCTATCAAAACTATCAATATGTAAAGACAGCTATTTTCCTTGTGCTTTATTGTGTTGTCTGGATGTGTCTTTTTGTTTACTTGATGAAAACGCAAACCCAGAATACCGTAGGTACTATGGATAATAATTATTGGTCTGATTCAAATCACATTTTTACATTGATTGGCGCCGTTGGCGTATTGCTTGCTATAATATTTTGGGGTATTGCTTTTTTAAGGCTAAAAGAAAAGGAGATTTAATATGGAATTTAATGCAAATAAAGCCATTTACCTTCAGATCGCTGAGTATGTATGTGACCACATTTTATTAGCAACCTGGAAAGTGGATGAAAAACTTCCATCGGTGAGGGAATTGGCGGTACAGATGGAGGTTAATCCCAACACGGTGATGCGGACTTATGATATGCTGCAGCAGAAAGAAATTATAGCAAATAAACGTGGTATTGGTTTTTTTCTGACGCAGGATTCTGTAAAAAATGTGAAGTCATATAGAAAAGCGATTTTTCTGGAAGAAGATCTTCCACTATTTTTTCGTAATATTTATCTATTGGGAATTGGTCTCGATGAGTTAGAACAACGTTATAAACGGTTCGTTAGTCAGAATTTTAATCAAAATGAATTATGAAATTAAGTACAAAAATTATAATGGGATTAGCAATAGGCTTGTTCGCGGTTCCGATGCTTGTAGCGTCTTACCTTGTTAGCATAAATCGCGTTGATGCAAAAAAATATAATGCTGATGTGGAGCAGGAGGTGTCTAGGCCAGATGCTAAGGATGTTTATTTTCGGTCATTTCCGTTGGCGGCGTTTGACAAGCTTTATATAATTGGAAAGAATGCAAATGGTGTAGGCTTGTATTGGGTGAAAAGCGATAAGTCTATGGTTAAAGTTAATAAAAGTCAGGCTGATTACGTGAAAACGAGTGTGGATCAGTCCGGGAATCTTACATTAGATTTTTTACCTGGAGGACAGGGATTTTATAAGTCAATTTATATTTTTTCACCTGATCTTAAAGTTTTAAAATTAAAAAACGTAGGAATTAATGAGTTGTCTGCTAAGCTGAACGAGCTGACTGTTGTTGGTGATAGTGTTGGTGCGTTTTCCCTGGCCGAGAAATCCACTATAAATACGTTAAACCTGAATTTGACCAATTCTACTATTGATGATCTTGGTGGTACGGATAGTAAGGGCAGTTCTTTAATTAATCGTTTGTTTGTCAACACGACAAATAGCGTTTTAGGTTTGCCGCGTACTAATTATCAAAGTGCGGATATCGTTGCTAATAATTCAGAAGTATATTTTAATAGAAAAGGTCCTAGTGCCAAAGCTGATTTTCTGAATATCAAAACAGAGGGAAGTTCAAATGTTCGTTTAGATAGTTTGCAATGGGGAGCTTTGAATGGAAGTTTATCTAATGATACCAAAATAGATCTGCCTGTCCATGCATTGCGATCCTTAATTAAATAAGGTGTTAATGATGGATGCTGCGGTAGATTGTAAAGTGGGTATTCTTTTAAAAGGTCAAAATTCCATTAGGGAATTTTGATCTTTTCTTTTTAAAGGGATAATGTGGATTTTCGGTGTTCGATGCTGCAGTCTAAAAAATACGTTTCGAATTCGAAATAATTCTTTTTGTTTCTTTTCTTTAACATCTGTAAAAGGAGTTCTACAGATTTTTCTGCCATAAGATGCGTAGGTTGAGTAATTGTTGTCAGCGAGGGGTTGAGGCTGTTTGCAAAAGGGGTATTACTAAAACCGATTAAGTTCATGTCTTCAGGAATTTTCACCTTCAATTTATTTAATATGTGTAATACCTTGAGCGATAAAGTATCTGTTGTTGAGAGGAGCGCATTCGGTGCTGCTGCACTATTTAATAGTAGGCTGATTTTGCTTTCCAGTTCATCATCGATGTCGTCCTTAGGGCTGGAATAGGATATTTCTATTATATTTTCTTCTTTGAAAGGTAGCGAGGAATTGAAGAGTGCATCTTTATATCCTTTTATTCGGCTTACATTTCCACCGATGTCTTTGCATAGTAAAAGAATGATGTTCTCTCGTTTGTTTTTGATCATTTCTTCCGTTGCTTGATAGATAACTTTGCTGTTTTGGATCCCGATTTTGAATGTATCGAGTTGATGATTTATTCGGTCAAAAATAATAACTGGGCAGATCTGTTCCATAATATAGAACAAGAGCGATAAGCTTGAATCATTTTTCACCGGAGAAATGATTATTCCTTCAATATTGCTTTGTATACATAGCTCTAGGGCTTCTTTTTCTTTTTTCTCATCATTAAAAGTTTGCAATAGGATCAGTTTATAGTTTGTCTGTGCTAGAATGAGGGATATATCTTCATAGAAATCAAAGAAAAAAGAGCTTGAAATAAATGGAACAATGATTGCCAATGTATTTGAGCGGCCTGTCTTTAGGCTTTTTGCTGAAAAATTTGGTATATAATTAATTTTCTCCGTAAAATCTAAAATGAGCTTTTTTGTTTCTGCGCTTATTTCATGGCTATCGTTTAATGCTTTGGAAATGGTTCCGGGAGATAGGTTTAATTGTTGGCCAATCTCTTTTAACGTAAATCTCTTCATATGCTCGATCCTCTTTCATTAATTGCTTCTAGCGTCAATACGATGGTCAAATAGAGCTAGAATTATTTTTTGAATTACCGGTTGCCCTTTAAATTAGTTTGGCCGTAGATTCTTGAAATTATAAAGATAAGATAAAAAACATGTTTTCAAATGAAGAACAAGAAAACAGTAGATGGGTGTTATTGTTGTGTGTGTTTAGGTAAAAGGTGTTGAGGAGATCATTAAAAGAGTAATTGTCATTATTTGTTACCGCCAAAAAGTTTACTGATAAGCCAAATAAGGAGGGCGACTACAACAACGACGATGAGAATTCCTGTCCAAACGCCCGCTTTGAATATTCCTTCTATGACGGAGCAACCTGTCAGCAGGAAGAAAGAGCTTGACATCAATAAATATGCTAATTTCTTTTTCATCATTTGTTTTAATCTGCGGTTATAGAATAGAGACAATTGAAAATGAAAATAGTTTTGAGGAAATAGAGGGGTAATAGTTTCTTTTTGGGGGATCGAGCCTGGTTGGCACCTCTTTTGAACCCTGGCATTCTTAAGCAATAAAAGCTAATCTTACGATTAGCTTTTATTTTGTGATCCCGCTGGGATCATATCTTTAATCACCTAACTGATTGATTATCAAAGTTTTATTAGGTTAAATTTTCAGATGTCCACCATAGATGACCACCATATAATTTGAACTTTAATGAACGTTTTTGCCTAATGCCTTAGCTCTAGAGTGCAAATATATAAGGAAGATTTTGATTGACAAAATTTATTTAAATAGATTAGTGGATTTTATGCTGGTCATTTTCAAGCAAAATGGTGGTCATTTTATTAATTGATAAACTAATATTTTCAGTATTTTACCATTTAATGTTAAATTTAAATTATGGAAACAGTTTTAGATACAATTGTTCTTTC
This sequence comes from Sphingobacterium sp., assembly GCA_031286695.1. Classification (GTDB taxonomy): domain Bacteria; phylum Bacteroidota; class Bacteroidia; order Sphingobacteriales; family Sphingobacteriaceae; genus Sphingobacterium. The sequence continues at coordinate 943,484 of JAITTY010000006.1, forward strand.
TTCAATACCACTACATATTATTGGGAAAGACTCACCATTACCAATTTCTTTTGGTACAGGATGTATTGTAAAGTACTCAGATAGGTATTTTTTAATTACTGTAGCACATGTTACTGACTTTGAAAATACATCAACTTTAATATATTTAAATAGACCACCAGAAAATGGTAACTCGGTTATGTATAACGTTGGGGGTCTAACTTATTATCACGTAGGAACAACTGATCAATTTGATATAGAAGACGAAAATATTGTTGATAGTATAATTAATGATGAAAATAGCAGGATTGATTTTGCTTGTTGTGAAATAAATGGGGAACTTACGATTAATCAACCGGAAATTGAATTGGAGATTGGGAAAATAAAAAAAGGTTTAAAATGTTATGTAGATTTGGATACTCAAATAGGTGTACCAAATAATGAATTATTTTATGCATTTTTTGGATCAATAAAGCAAAAAAAACTAAATGAAACTCGAATTGAAAGTACTTTGACACTGAAATATGATATTAAATTTCATCGATCAGAATCCAATTACAATGTGTTTTTGGTAAAGGATATCATTAAAGATAGCGATGATTACAGAGGTTGTAGTGGATCGCCAATTTTTGATGAAAATGGAAAGTTCGTAGGTCTTGCAACTGCAGTTAGGGAAAATACAAAAATGGTATATGCACTTAAAACAGAGGATATTTTAGGATTTTTAAACTATTTTATTGGCACGCAAGAAAATAATTGATTATAAGCAATTGGAAATTATTTAGAATGGATAAACTAGATGAGAAGCTCGTAATACTTGCTTATCAAAAAACTGAATTTATATATGCTAATTTTTATCAGATTAATAAGTCTTGTATTACCAAACTCAATAACAATTTAGATTTTGTAAGGGAAGAAGTTTGTAAATCGATATGTTTTGGATTATATCAAGGTGCTATTGGTCTGACAAACCATTTAATAGAATCATTTTTAAGATTGAATTTAGCCATCCTTGAAAGTCAAGCTACTGAATACAATGAAGATTCATTAATTGAAATAAACAAGAAATTTTTGAATCGCTCATCAGATGAATTTGGAAAATTAATAAATAGTGCAAAGTCAATTGGTTTAATTACAAAAGACCAAGCAAAGAAAATTGACAAATACCGTGTAGATTGGCGTAATCCTTTTAGTCATGGTTCATCTCATCAATTGTTGAAAAATTTTGGAACTGTAAAAATGTTCAGTACTTCTATATCCGGAATAAGCGAGGTTAAAGATGTTGAAATTCAAGGCCAATATCATCTACATGGATTAATGCAAGCAGTAAAGGCAGCAAAGGAAGCAATACCGTATTTTAATTTTGTAGACAATCTAATAATAGATTTCTATGAAAATTTAAAAAAATAATAGTATAAAGTTTAGCCTACTTTACTTAATATCCACTGCCAAGCTAGTGTTTTCCAATTACTGATTGGTTGGCCTTTTCTATTTTTCCATTCCATGGATTGATAATGATCAAAGAATGTAGCAGCGCTTTGGTTATCCTGACCGTAACAAGAAAAATAGATTTTAACATGAAACAGGTCTGGAGGAATTTCCTTCCCCAGACCTGTTTTTTTATTTTCTGCCATTTAAATTGCTCCTTTCTTCTAACATTTTATGTACTGCTTTTTCGTTGTAATAGATTGTTCTGCCAATTTTCGTAAACTCAATTTTATTACTATTTCTGAGCGTCTGTAACGTTCCTGGGCATAGGTCTAAGATCTTGCGAACCTCTTTAGATTTTATCCATTTGGTTTTCGGTTCATTTGAAAATAGCGTTTTTAATAGTTCAATAAGCTCTACTTTAAATTCCAGTAGATCCTGATAAGTAATGAATCTGTCTTCTCTGTTCACTTTTCACCTCCTGTTTCATGCTTACCATTGATGGTACTTTTGTTGATTGTGATGGATAATATTCGATATAGTTCTTTTCCTGTAGGTACTTAATTTTCATGTAGTATGTGCCAGGGCTAAAGATTTTTGCCATTTGCATAATCTCGGATGTATTGATGGCAAATACGCTAGTTCCTGCTTCAAGGGATTTGGTATATAGTGCGTAGAATAATGCCAGATGACAGCTATCAATGATATTATCACTCTTAGTTTTTTCGATGAAGTTCTTTAGGACTAAATACTGCCATTGATACATTATAACCTCCTTTTTCTGCCGTTATTCCTAAGTGCTGCTTTAGGAAATTCTATTACCTTCCCTTTTGTCGTCTCCGTTTCAGTCACTTTAGCAGCTTGTCTTGTCGCCGTTGTTGTATTTAGTTTTTTTGACTGTTCAAACTCGCGTAGCAGTTTTGAAACATCGGAAGAAGAGGGGGCAATAGCTTTTTTACTATCAGCTTGCATATTCCTTATTCGTTCAATTAACGATTTCGCAACTGTTTGCAAATAATTACCAATACGGGCAGAAATTCTGGAAGAGTATGTAGGATAGACTTCTCGCTCAAATTTATTGTAATAACCCTGTAGTATTTTTTTACTTAGCTTCTCTTCCTCAGAGAGTTTCCCGGTTTTTGAGTGGATAATACTCCTAAGTTTTGCTAATTCAGCTTTTTGGAATTCTTTAGATTCGATAAACCAGGAAGGAAACATCTTTTCAAATTTTTCTTTCCATTTCTGCACATCATCCCACCATTTGAAAATTCTATTTGTCATACCCGGACAATTTAGGGGTGTGCTTAGCGCACACCCTGTGAATTTTTATTTTTGTTACCTTGTTTATTTTTACCCGGCTGGATTAATTTTTCAGTATTATCCTTCTTCTCCGACGTTTTCAGTTCCTCTTTTTTTTTATTTGGAATAAACAGCTTGACCATCTGCTCGCTATAAATATTTATCGTTTTATACTTTGGTAATGCCTCTATAAAGTGCTTTTTAAATTCTCCATCTTTTTCCAATAACACAGATTGCAGGTTTCCTCTGTTCAAGCTCTGAATCAGATCGGCTTTAACTCCAGGAATTTCTATGTTTTTTATTGGAAGATTGGATACAAGTGAATCAAGATCATAATTATTACACTTGCGCATTATTGCATTGTTTTTTGATTCCACACCAAGATCAACTTCATTTTCGGTTTCTCTCTTACTATTCTTGATTGATGCGTCTAAATAAGACCATGATTGCAGCTCGGTAATCTTACTGTCTTCATTGCCTTTTTCAAAATTTGAATAAGATTTTAATACGGATCTTCCTTCAAGGAGATTAAAAGCCTCTTTTAAAGAAAAGGTTTCATTATTGCTTACTTTAAAAGTTCTTTCCAGTGGCTCTTTATCTATCTGGTTGATTTTAAGATCATAAGCGTTGAAGAAATAGTTTCCTTGATTTGAAAGTGAATATTTTAAATTAGCTTCCACTTTCTTACCACTGATTTCTTTTTCAAATTTGAGTTCAAATTTTTCTTTTCCCTCGGCCATATTTTGTCTTAACTCAGGTATGAGTTCTTCTCCGAATCCGGTATAAACTAATCGTTTTTCCAGATATTGTGCATTTTCCTCTTTCATATGAAACCTCCTTGGTTTTTATTAATTAATAGTTCTTGCTTTTAAAAGCTGCTTATTTTTAATTGTAAGATTGAGACCCCGACCGCCGTTTTTTTCCTGGATCTCAATTCTCATATACTTTTTATCAGGTATAGTAAACTTGTCCAGCACAAGAACAACCGTATTTTTTGAATTGGCCTCAATACGGTTTTTATTTCCAATGGTATAAACTGGAGTGAGCGTAATTTGCTGTACTGCCGTTCTCTTTGATTGCTTTGCATCTTTGATATAACATTGGAACTGATCGACATCATAGTTGATGTTTGTGCTGTTTTCCAGGGAAATTTGAAAGTATAACTGGTCGTTATGGATATAGATTCCTCCAAGTTCCAGTTCCATTCCATTTTTGTTTTCTTTTATTCTACTGAGAAAACCTTGTTTTGCAGAGATTCTGGTCGCAATGTCCTTAGTTTTTGCTTCTGAGGAGTTTCCCTCAATAATGGCTAATTGTTGCACTGGAATATTTAGATCAGCGATCTTGAAATTTAGCGTTCCTGGATTATTGTTAAATCGAAGCAGAAAGGAGTATAAAGCTCCTTCGGAAGTAATTACCGTTAGATTGGTAGGCGTTAAGGATGCAGAACCGGCTTTGAGCTGCAAAACGTTTTCGACGTTTGGTACCTTTTGCACCATTACGTCAGAGGAACCACGATCCACGCTTTTAATCGCATAAGGAAAGATAAGATTGGTTGTCTTATCTAATGCAATAGCAATATTGTAAGGTTCAATAATTCCATTGATGGCCGTTCTTGAACTTTGTGCAAATGCCTGAGATAAACAGTTTATCAGGATGGTACATAATAATGCGATTGTTGTTTTCATAATACAATATGTTTTTAGAATGATGAATTTTGTTTGTTTTTGTTGTCTTTAAGCAGGATTTTGTAACCGGCTTTTACTTCAACTTTGACTAATTTTATCTTTTTGCTGAAAAGATTTTTGCCCAGTTCGATACCCGCTGATGCTGCCTGTGCACCGATTGACTGGTCGAAGCTGCCCAGGCTCAGGCTGGAAATCGCTTCATTTGAATTTTGTTTGACGACATCTCTGGTAATAGTTCCTGGAATACGGATTCCGGCTTGTCCATCCAGATCATACACACTTAAGGCTACTGGCAATAGGGTATTTTTATAACGAATACTTTCAATTTCCACAGTTAGTCTTTCTCCGGTAAGCTGGGCCTGACCATAGATGAATTCATTTTTCGGTATTCTTATACCATTAATATATACATCCTCCGTAAGCCTTAATTTTACAGTTGCTCCGCTTACAAGGGTTTGATTTTCATGGACTACTGCAGAGATACTGTTTGCTTGATCATCAGCTTGCCCCAGTTCATTGGTCAGCCCGAAAAAGCGATTATCTTCCTTATGAGGTTCCATCGCATATTCGTTAGCATAGTCTTTGACGGATTTATTATCCAATAAAGTATATGGTACAGTTGTTTTAACGGTTCCTACACCATAAACTTGTTCTAGGTTCTGGGAGGATTTCTCTTTTAGGCGCTGCTGAACTCGTGCAGGATGCTGGATGTCAAGGACATTTTCAAGTACATTATTGATCTGATCCATTTCAGGATCTTGGCTGGTTTTGTTCGATCCCATTTCCATCATCATGGATTGAAGTCGATTTATATCTTCTTTAAGGGAAGAAATTTCCTCGTCCTTTTGACTATAACCTCTCGGAGTATTATAGGAACCGGATACTTCCTGATTTTGTTGCAGTACTGTGCTTAGTTCTGATAATCTGTTATATACCTTTTGTTCATTTGGATCAGTATATCCATACTGACTAAATGATCGCTTGTTATCGAGTAATCGTAGTCCTGCTGAAGCAGTGGTATCTGAATTTGGGCCATAAGATAGATAGTAGGGGTCTTGTCTTGCCGCCTCCAGGCGCTTCAAAGAATCCTGCCGGGCGAGTTCGTAGCTGGCATTTTTATCATTACCTGAAACGGAACCCTTTTTCGCATCGGGTAATAATAAATTTAATCCTGACTGGTGATCGCCAGCCATTATCTGAGAAGTCTTTCCGCCACCCATTGCCCAGAAAAAAAGGGTGAGCATTGGAATAGCTATGAGCGGGAGTACCAGGAAGAACTTTTGTTGCCTATTTTGCTGTTCTGTTAACTGTTGATCCATAACATTGATTTTAAAAGTGTAATTGAAAATGTTTTATTAATTAAGGGAGCTTCTTCTGTTTACTGATCGTATCCAATAAGCCTGATTGTCTCTGATATATGCTATCAGGTAGTTGTTCGCGATGTGTAGTAATAGGTCTATTTCCAAGGGTATTGATTATAGAATCGATTTCTCTTTTTAACAGACTATCGTATTGTCCGGCAGGTACTAACGGCATTTTTATGCTGGAAATAGTTGTCAGCTCATGGGCGTTACCTAATATTAAGTAGCCACAATACATGGAAACAGGCAGCATGAACACTATGAAAAGAAGCTTCTGCTGGGATGCAGTATATTTTTCCGCTTTTTTACTGAGCCAGTTGGCGCCATCGCTAATTAGTGATTTAATATTATTCATTTTTACCTGTTTTTAATTTCTAAATCTTTATTATCAAGTATTTTCCATTTCTCGATAAGGAAGCCGTGAGGGTTATTATCGGATTGTTCCACTTCCCGCAGCGTTCCACTTGTAATAAGGTTTCTTAGTACCAGGGAAGTGGGACGGGTTATTTCCTGTTTTCCGTAAAAGGTGAAGGATATAGGACTGGTAGTGTTATCAACAGCTACACTATCAACAAAAAGTTTCGTATTGACATTTCCAGATACCAAACCGACATAATAATTTGATTCTCTTAAATTGTCATATTGTTTCTTAGCCGAATTATCTGCCAGATACAGTGCTTCATTGATGGTGGCTTGTATTTGTTGTTCGTCTGGGGCCAGGGTAAAAAATGCCTTATGGAAATTTTTAATATGGCTTTTGGCCTGTACAATTAGGTTTTCCTTTCTGTCGGTGGCCAAGGCTTTGATGGCCTGTCCATTTGCAAGTACATATATCTTTCCTTGTACTGTTTTCGCCATTTCAAAGCTCTTATAGATGGTAAAAACACAAAGGGAAAATGATATAATTACTACACAAAGCATGTTGAAGCGTAATTGCCGAAATGCTGAATCGAGATTTTTTGCTTTTTGGAACATATCAAATCAGTTTATGGGTTACCATTTAGTTTATCCTTGAAGTAGTTCTGATTTTGTTTCTGGCTAGCCATATCGGTATTCATAGACGATGCTTTATTCCCGTTCTGATCACTTGCCATACCGCCAATCCTCATTGCTGCACCTGTAGCCATAGATGATCCCCCGCTTACAACACTACTCAACCCTCCTCCAAACATTGACGTAATTTTTTGTTGTAGGGCACCTCCGCCAGCAGCATGTACGACATAATTAGCAACGGTGGGTACAGTAAAATAACCTACAATGCCAATGATCATAAATATCAGGTAGCCAATGTCAGTTGAGCTGAAAAAGGTATCGCCCGCTTCTTGTAATTGTCTTACATCGAGTTTGATCATTTCTTCCTGGATTTTTCCGATGATGGCGCCAAAAATATTTGCTATCGGAAGCCAAAGAAAAATATTGATATATCGGCCTAACCAAACAGATAGAGTATGTTGAAATCCATCGAATACAGCCAGGCCAAAGACAAGAGGGCCGAGGATCGCCAAGACAATTAGTTGAAAGGTCCTAAGTGTATTAATACAAAGGGCAGCTGCCTGAAAAAGAACCTGGAGTACTTCGCTCATCCATTTCTTTATGGAATGCTCAAATTGGTAGGAATATCTTTCTAAAGCAAAGTCAAAGCTATTGCCTAATTTATCAATTGTCCACTCTTCTGAAGGATCTTCCTGGTATTTTGTCCGGTACCATTCATCTCGGTCTCCATTACCGTTAATTCCCACATACATTTTCCATTTATCGGTTTTCTTTAATGCTTCCTCCCTTTGTTTGAGTAGCAGTTCCATACTTTTATTGGAATTTTCAACCATTGCTGCAGTACCGGTGACTGTAGGTTTCATTACCCCATTGATCAAACCAATAACTGAGGGGAAGATCAGAATGCAAAAACCAATCGCAAATGGGCGGAACAATGGATAAAAATCTATGGGCTCAGCATTTGATAAATGTTTCCAGACCCTGGACGCGATATACCAGAGGGCAGCAAAACCGGCTATACCTCGTCCGACACCTGTTAATTGACCACAAAGGGGAAGCATTGTGTCATACATATTATCCAAAACTGATTGAAGATTTTTAATCCCATCTGCAACCTGTGCCTGACTTTGAAAAGGGAGTAGAAAGAATAGTGCTACCGGAATGATTATTTTAATTATGTTTTTCATAGCTATTTTTTGTATAAATTCTGTAGATTTTTAATCTCTGTTTTTTCCTTTTGTCGTTGTAGAACGGTAAGGGCAGTCTCTTTATTGAAGTGACGTACAAACATCAGTTTGTCTTCCATTTCTTCAAAGATTCGATCAATAGCATTGATGCGCTCATCATCGGACATTCTCAATTTTCCGGATGAAATCACTATAGTTAATTCATCCAGGTTCCTTAAAGATTGATTGATGACATTTGTATAGGTTGTTTCAATTGTGGTAAGCTCACCAGTACGGAAAATGTTTGCCTGTTTAAATTGAGCAAAGGCCGTTTTATATTCCTTTATTATTTTTATCTGGTATTCAATTATCATAGAAACTTTTCTGTATTTCCTTACCGTTGGGCTGACCTGCATCAAGCCATCAAGAAATTGTTTATGAATATTGAAGTTTCCTTCGGAGATGTCTTTTACAGTATTGTACCCGCCCTCCAGAATTTTATATCCGTCTTTCATGTCGGAAAGAATTCTCTTAAACTGGGTGAGCTTTTCTACATTTAGTAATAATTGGGCAATCTCCTGTTCCTGACAATAACCTTTCGTGGCAAATGTCACGAGGAAGAATATTAATATGTATATCGTTTTCATTGTATCTTACTTTATGGAGTAATTAATTTTCGCATGTTCTGGATATCCAAATCATTGTTTTTGCGGCTCTTTAGTAGCATTATGATTCCTTGATTTAACTGGCTTACCTGATGAAATAGCAAAAGAACATCTTGATGGATTTTATCAATTCTTTGTATCCGTTCATCATCTTTCATTTCTAAAGCTCCAGGCTCAAGGACAAGGGTAAGTTCTTTTAGTTGGCTTTCTGCTTCCTTTTGCATTAAGGCAATAGTCTCCAGCAATTGCTTTTTTTCCTCTGGTCTAATTAGTGCATTGTTTCTGATATTGTCTTTTACGGCGCGCTGGATAATTAAAATGTTGTTTACGTTCTCTACAATATCTTTGACGCGAGGATACTTGCTTATGGAAGGATTGATGTTTTTTAAGGAATTAAAAAAGTCATCATGAAGGATAAACTCACCATTTTTTAAATTGCCTATGGTATTCAATCCTGTTTTGTAGATTTTATATCCATTTTTCCCCAAATTTATATAGGCTTCCAACGCAGCGATTTGTTTGATTAGATACTCTTTTTGTGTTTTTTTCTGACTGAGCCATTCTTTGAGAATTGGCGTCTGACCGTAAACTCTTTGGAGTGTCATCAAAGCACAAATCATTAAAACTGAGCAAAGTATTTTCATGGCATTATTATTTTAAACCGTACAATATTTTTGTATTTGCTATATCTGCTGCTGATCGTGCCCTAAGCAGGCTAAGCATTCCGTTTTTTTGTGTGAAAGATTTGAGATCTGAATAATTTTCATCAACCTTACTTGCTACTTTTGCAATGATTTCAAGCCTTTTGGCATCGCTCATTTGGGTTTTGAAACTATTGACGACTAAAGACAACTCATCAACATTTTTTATCGTTTCTGATAGTATTCCGGTATATATAGAACTCATATATTCCAGTTCCTTAGCCGAAAAATGTTTATCCTGGCTGATGAGTTGCCAGCTCCTTTTGTATTCTTCGACAATTCTGAGTTGAACAGCCATGATATCCCGTATTCCTTGGTAATAAGAGATGAGGCTTTTTACCTTTTGTAGTTCATCAAAGTATTGTTGATATTGCTCTTTTTGTTTTCTGCTCCAATCCGATATTTCTTCCAGCTTGACTTTGGCGAGAGTATTTTCCAATGTCTTTTGGGCATTTTGTAGCCAGATCGTTTTGTTTTGTGTTCTCTGGATTGCGAGATCGGCGGCTTTTATGGCTTTTACAATAGCAGCCTTAATGATTTCGTAAATACCTGCATGTGCAGGACTTGTCGGTAAGAAGCTAATACTGCAAGTGAGTAGAAGCATACACAATAGTTTTGCATGTTTTTTCATAACAATTGTTTTTAAGCTGTTCCCTTTAAATCTCTTACCAGCGCGGCGATTCCTTTTTGTATATCCCCGTTAAACCGGTCTGCATACTGCTGGATTTTTACTTTCTCTGATTGCTCAGTGGTATAGGCATAGTATTCTTCCGGTGAGACTTCAGTACGATACACTTTGCTGAGCTGTCCACCCAGGCTGATAAATACTTCTTTATATTTTCTACCGGGTTCATTGGCTTTATTTACAGAAAGAACCATCGTTTTTTCCTTGTCTGTAAGTCCAAGGAGTTCCTGTATCTGGTCAAACTTGTTCTGATACTTGGATTGATCCAGCAGGATTTTACAGTCGGAATTATTGATAATTGCTTGTTTGACTATGGGTGAAGAAATGATATCCTGAATTTCCTGCGTCACTACTATGGCCTCTCCGAAATGCTTACGGACGGTTTTAAATAAGTATTGGATATATTGAGAGAATCCCTCTTTCATAAGTGCTTTCCAGGCTTCTTCAATCAGGATCATCTTACGGATTCCTTTAAGTTTCCGCATTTTGGATATGAATACCTCCATAATAATTAGGGTTACAGCGGGGAAAAGAATAGGATGGTCCTTGATATTGTCCAACTCAAAAACAATAAATCGTTGCCCTAGTAGATCCAGGTTCTTATTTGCATTGAGGAGATAATCGAATTCTCCGTTTGCATAATATGGCCTGAGTACATAGAGGAAATTGTCTATATCAAAGTCACTGGTCTTTACTTTTTCTTTTTGTAATTGAATGATATAAGTAGTTTCCAGGTATTCGTAAAAAGTATTAAAGCCTGGAAAAATAGCGGGGTCCTTTTCAAGATGACTGAAGTAACCTGAAATAGCGTTGGACAGGGCAACGTATTCTGATCTTTTATAGTTTTCATCATCTTTTTTCCATAGCGCAAGTAATAATGTCTTTATACTTTCCTTTTTCTCGGTATCCAGGAAATCGCCTGGCCCGATATAAAAGGGATTAAAGGCTATCGGTTGTGTTTCAGAATAAGTGAAGTAATAACCATTCACCATATCACATAGTCCTTTATAAGAATGACCCACATCTATTAAAACAATATGGGTTCCCTGTTCATAATAGGAACGGACTAGATGGTTGGTGAAAAATGATTTGCCTGATCCTGATGGCCCAATTATGAATTTATTGCGATTGGTGCAGATTCCCTTTAAGATTGGTTCATCACTAATGTCAACATGGATGGGTTTACCTGTAAGTCTGTCACCCAGACGTATACCCATTGGACTTATGGAGTCTTTATATCCTGTTTCCAGGTTGAAAAAGCAGGTCGCTTGTGTGGCAAATGTGTCGAAGGTGTCATTTAAGGGGAAGTCCGCTCCATTTCCTGGAATGCCGGCCCAAAATATCTGCGCGGCACCCTCTGTTTCCTCTTTGGCTACTGCATCCATCTGCGAAAAAGCAGAGGAAACCATGTTTTTTAAATCCTTGAGTTTTTCCTTGTCTTCTGACCATACCAGTAAGTTAAAATGTGCTTTGACGGGTAGTCTTCCTTCTGAAATAGCTTCATTGAGGAATTCGTTAGTTGCATCTCGTGCAATGGTATTGGCGCGACTATAGGCGGACAAAGATTGTAATCTCAATCTTTTAGTCTCCAGTTGTTTTATGGTTCTGGTAGGCTCTTCAATAATTATGTATTGGCTATAAATATGATTGCATGGCAGGAGCTGGCCTAAGCTGGAGGTAAAGCCGACAGAGAATTTGGTCCGGTCTGTACTATATTTTTCATAATTGATCCGGCTTCCGCAAAGGGGAGGAAGGTTGTCTGGTTCTGACATAGTGTATATCTGGCAGTATTTTCCACCAACTTTTAATTCACTTTTCAGTTCTATGTCGCTAATGTTTTTATGCTCATTGGACAGGTTGAGCATATAGTATCTCTCAAGTAACCCCACCTTAGTTGAGCTACTATATAAATCCTGTTCTTTGATTCGGGTAAGTTTAGTGAGACCGCTATCTTCAAGAATTTGCTTGAATTGACCACAACAATCTAAAAAATCATTTAGTGCTAATCCAGATTTACTTTGAATAGGTACAAAATTGGGGCGAAGTAAATTAGAGAATATACTGCTGGATGGTTTTCTACCGGCTGCCTTTTTTGTTAAAAACAAATAGCATTGATGATTCAGATAGGGGCGTTCATTAAAAAAATGCTCACTTGATCTTGATAGAAAGCTGGTGTCTTCTTTTTCAAAATCAGCTTTGTAAGCCGATTCGGTAAACCAGTCCTGTTTACACAGGATACTATTATTGGGTAATACTTTGATAGCTTTTACCCAAGCCTGGTGAAAGGCTTCGTACTCGTGATTGCTTAAGGTAAAAATTTCCGGTAGACTTACCTGATATACTATGGTAATATCACCCTGTTTTGATAAGATGCAATCATGTTCAATATCCAATATTGGAAATATTTCATTTAACCACTTTTCCATACTACACTATTTCCTGTTTCTAATTATAATCCTAAACCTTTGCGTTTAGCGGGTATTTCCTGCTTTTTTTTTGGCTTAATGTTGTTTTTATCTTGTTCCAGTTTATTGTCCCTGATCAATTGCGGTAAAAATGTTTTTTCCGGCAGCACGATCCTTGCTTCCATTCTTGTTTGTAGAGGATAGCTATTCAATAGTGAAGTCGGATCATTACAGTATTTTCTACCTGCCGCCACGGGATCAAGGGTTACTATATCCGGTAGTACGATGAACACATGGTTTTTGGGCAGTTCTGTCAGTAAACCATATTCCATGTTTACTTTTCGGTTGAGCACATCATACAGGAAGACAAAGCGATTATCTTCTTCATCAAATCGTCTTGGACTATTTTCTTCGAGCATAATCTTCTTAAAATGAGCGTTGCATGATCGCAACTCTTCCATTCGGGTATCTACATAATAATCTTCATCAACAATTCTGATTATGGGCAGATGTCCGTTTTCAATTCGTTCAATTACGAAGTCAGGATGGGATCTTAGCTCACTATCCTTTTCTGGCAGTTGATCAACCGAGATGCCGTAAACCTTGGCAACATCTTCGGGTACGAGTTTAACAAGCTGGTCAAACTCGTGCTTATTGGGCAGGTAATCAAAATCTGCAAGGATTCCATCTTTGTCAGTGTATACCTGGTATTTGCCATTTTCAATTTCCAGATGATTTAGGGCAACGGTATTAAAGGGAACGTCAACTTGCCTTAGTTCATTTAGCGACACATCGATTTCATATTCAAAACTGCCGAGCTTAATGGTCGGTAAATTAAGAGTAGGCAAGGGAATCTCGATATTTTGCATTTTTTCATGAACTGCCTGATCAATGAGTTGGATTCCAAATTTTTCTGAGAAGTTTTTATTAAAACTTTCAGCAAAAGCTGATAATTCCGCGTAGCCTTCTAAAATGGATTTAGGGATACGAACAGTTGTGTACTGTTTATCTGGTGGATTAAGCTGCCCCGTTTCAGCATTTACCTGCATTTCATAACTATGTTTATGTTCTACAAGATCGCTAAACGATAGCCTGTTATTTGCGTTACCAGCTTGGCTGATGTAACCATATAGGCTATTAATCCGATAAGTGTTTTCGCCTATGAGAAATCTAGGTTCTTCTTGCATGTTCATATTATTTAATAGATTTATGATTTTGTTGTTTCATAAACGGGCTTCTGTTTTTGGTTTTAATCACATCCGGCATTAGTTTTTTAGCCATGACCTTACTTAAGCCATAAACCCCGTACTTTTTACTCATGCTGTAGATTTTATTCGTAGAAATGAAACCCAGTACTCCGGCAATGATAATGCACAGGTATTGATTTATCCCAATCAGATAAAGGATAGCAAATAGGATCATCAGGATAAGAATCACGCCTCCCAGATACCAGATGTACTGTGCTTTTAATCCTCGAAATTCGATTGCAGTATTAATGCCTTTATTGATGTTGTAGATACTGTTTGCCATAATTTTATTAGTTATTTTATAATCCCATTCTTTTATGTTGAGTGATTGTTGGTTTAATCAGGGATAAAACCTTTGTTGGAGTGGATACCTTTATTTCTGTGGTAGGAATGCTATCATAATTAAGTACTTCTTTGTGTGCAGAGCCGTGTAACGCAAGCTGGCGAGCCTGTATAGTTTCCGTAATTGTTTTTTCGAGCTGGGCGACTTCTGTCTTTTTTTTGTCAAGGAGTGATTGTTTCTCAAAAGTTTTCTCAGAAATAGCAGTCAATAGTTTTATTTCATTCTCATTTTTATTAATCCTTGCTCGATATTGTTCCGCTATACTTTCGCAGCGATCAATAGCGTTTAGGAAATACCTTGCTGCCAGCTTAGCATTATCAATATTTGGTGCGCCATGGTTATAATTATATCTGATGCCAGAATCTGCCCTGCTGGCATATAGTTCAGTAGCAGAGTCGCATTCTCCTGAAATAAGAAGAGATTGTTTCTTTTCAATATAGAGATCAAATCCATAAAGCGAACCTATACGTTGTGGCCCGGATTGACCTTTTGCCGGTCTCCAGTGTTTATACATATCTATAATGTGTTTTCCAAAAATTTCAGGATCACTATCTTTGATTCCAATTAAATGAATTGAATTTTCTTTTGTACCGTCCTTACCATGCTTTAATTGTGAGTGATATTGGGTGGTATCATTTTCCAGTAGGACCAATGTTTTTTGATCCAGCTCATTTTCTTTTACCAGACGGTCTAAGGTTCCTCTTGTTCTGGCAATTTCTTTATAGTGCGCTGCTCGTAGACTTTCCAGACTTAGGATTTCTTTATCCAGTTTAGCTTTTTCAAGCATAGAAGTATCGCCGGAAAGTACAGCAATGTATTCAGCGAAATTCATTCCTGATTGTTCATCCAGTGCACCTTCATCAATCTTACGTACAGCAAGGCTATTGTTTTTGAGCTGGCTAATGAAAATTTGTTTATTCTTATTCAGGTTGAACCGGTAATTATCTAATGACTGTTCAGTAGCATAGATATAGTTCTTAACTTTGTTTCCATATACTGTTTTGGCTAACCAGTTACCTTGTCTTGCTCCACGTCCATTTCTTTGTTCAAATTCAGAAGGTTTCCAGGGAATGGTTAAATGATGCATAGCCACAATTCTTTTTTGGACATTTAATCCGGTACCTGCTTTTTCTGTTGACCCGATGAGCAGGCGGATGGAGCCATTGTTCATTTTACGAAACAGCTCCGGTTTCTTAGCGTCTGACCAATCATGAATAAAGGTTACTTCTGAACCCGGAATGTTAAAATCATGGATCAATTTCATTTTTATGGCCTCATAGAGATTAAATCCATCTGTTCCTGGCGTACCTAAATCACAAAAAATTATTTGTGTGCCTTTATGGACATTACTTTCAAAATATATCTCTGCTACTTTGCGACAACAGGAATTCACTTTATTGTCGGGATGGTCGCTATATAATACGGGATCAATTAACCTTAGATCTGTTGCCATCTTCGTTGCCATATTGGTGGCAATAAGCATTTTGGCTTTTTCCTCACTAGAAGAAAGGGGGAGACGGCCAAGTAAGGTTGCATCTCCTGAAGCAGCGAATTGAATCAGCTTTTCAAGAAAATCCTGTTGTTCTTCACTAGGCTTTAAAGCAACTAATATTTCTTCCAACTCTGGTTTGTCGAGTTGGATATGTTTCGCCGTCTTATGATCTGTTATTTCAGCATATGATGTTGCCAGTTCCGGAACTTTTATAAATTCCCTGAAACGCTCTTTAGCGATAATTTCATTAGTAACGCTAAACTCGAAATCTGTAGATTTCCGGGCATATACTGCTGCCCATCCATCAAAATGCTCAATTCCCTGCCGTTCCATTTCAAGGGGGCGGAGATACTTATTGATAAGATAGAGTTCGGTCAAACTGTTTGAAATAGGCGTACCGGAAAGAAATGTTACACATAAATCGGCATTAAACCGTTGTTGTAAATCGCGGACGGCATATAACATATTTAACGCTCTCTGACTACCGGCCTGATTACCAAGTCCGGCTACTCTGCTATGGCGGGTAGTAAAAGTTAGATTCTTAAATTTATGGCTTTCGTCCACGAATATGTGGTCGATATGCATACTTCGGAAATTAACGTCATTATCTCTTCTTTTGGAAATCTTGAATTCTACTTCCTGGATTCGGGCAATAAGGTTTTGCTTTCGAATTTCAAGGCCTTTTATTTCCCCTCTGCTACCGCTGCCATTCAGGTCCTGCATGGTCAATAAGTCAGCCGTTACATTGGCTAATTCTTGGGCGAGAACCTGTTGCATGATCTCTGGAGATTGCTCAATTTTTGAAAACTGTTCATGGGTTAAAATGATACAGTCCCAATCATTATTTTTTATTTCATTAAAGATTCTGCTTCTTTCCTTTGGGGTGAAATCTTCTTTACCCGGAAATAGGACTTTTGCTTTAGGATATGCCTGCCTGTAAGTTTCGGCGATTTGGGTAACATTTGCTTTTATAGCCAGAATCATCGGCTTATGGGCAATATGTAATCTACGCATTTCCTGGGCTGCAGCGATCATGGTCAATGTTTTACCCAGGCCCACTTCATGATCAATAAGTGCTCCTCGGTTTTGTAAAACTCGCCATACAGCACTCTTTTGGGAACTGTAAAGATCATCAATACCTAATGCGGCTTTGTCCAGACCAGGGAAATTAAGGTGTTCACCATCATAGTCCCGTAGGCGAAAACAATTGAATGTACGATTGTAAATTTCAACAAGAACATCCTGCTTTTCCTTCGGTAAGTCTTCCAGCCATTGTATAAATACGCTTCTGATTTTCTCTATTTTCTGATGCGCTAACTGTGTCGCTTCATTATCTGGCAGTTTTCTTTCACCATTAATATCTTTTACAGAATAGGTGAAGAATGGTGCTGTATTTTCTAAGGCACTCTCCAGTAAAGTCAAACCATACATATTTTTGCCACTAATAGGCTTAATGGCAAACTCTTCAGTAATTTTTGCATTAGAACTTTCCGCCTTTACCTTAAATTCATCCCTTGATCTGAGGTAGGCAATTTTAATTTGAGTTTCAAAAAGTTCAGTTGCAAAGGTTTCGTAATATGCTAGAGGTATCCATCGTTCCCCCAAATTGAAATCTAATAATTCAAATGGAATTGGCTCCGGTTGTACTTCCTGTAAAAACGAAACACAATGTGCCCATTCTGAATTGGAAGGGTCACTTTCTTTTATGGATAGGGCTAGCTCCAGTTTTTCCAGCACATTACCACTTAAGTATTGATCAGCGGTTTGCCAGTTTTTTGTCGCCGGGTCCAGAAATATGTCACTACCTAACGAGACACGAATCTCGTTGCTTTCTTTTTCCAGAATTGAGCAGATAAACGGTATATCAACAAATCCTTTTTCTCCAAGACAATGAGCTAGTGCTTCTTTTGGATCAGAAGTCCTGAATGCTTGCTTCGGTGCGAAAATATTGTACGATAGAAAGTCTGCTTTAAGGTATTCATTTTCTGATTTCTTTTCTA
The DNA here is from genome assembly GCA_031286695.1 of Sphingobacterium sp. GTDB lineage: Bacteria > Bacteroidota > Bacteroidia > Sphingobacteriales > Sphingobacteriaceae > Sphingobacterium. Next base: position 960,936 of record JAITTY010000006.1, read on the forward strand.
AAGAGCTGAGTATTGTCCGGCCATGAGCTTCATCTAAATTTATGAGTGACTGCAAGGATGCATCATGTAATGAGTTATACCCTTTTGTTACTTGTTCATAAAGGTTATTTAAGTCTGCTCTCAAAGTTCCGGGATCACTTTGCCCTCTTTGTTCAAGATCGTATAATTCAAAATAGTTATTCCTAAGCTTAATATAGAGGCCAAAAAATTCAAGCTCATCAGTATGTTCTTCAATTTTGATGAGATTTGCCCCATTTCTGTTTTTATTAATCTCTTTTATTAGTTGTATGGATTGATCATATATCACTAAAGTGCCTGGTCGATAGAAACTTTTGATCTCCAATTCTGGCAATGCTTGCTCTGCTTGTAATTTGAAAAGGTTCAATAAATGGTCTTCTCCTAAAATGGAATACTCATGATCGTATTGTTTTAATTTGTTGGACAAAAAGGCACATTCTTGTTGTATGCCCGTAGCATTTTGCCATTTCTCACTCGTCCATTTTCCAAATGCGTTTACATATATTTTATACATAAAACGATTGGTACCTTGTTTTTTAGAGGCGACAAGTACCGCCAGATCATGCTTGGGATAGTCTTTCGTAGAAATAGTAACCAGGATTTTTGCTGATGCCTTGTGTACCTGTAGTTCATCCCTTTGACTAATGTAAGATTGCGCTTTATTAATGGTTCCAGTTGGCTGAACATCAAAAAGACCTAATTGTAAAGACAGTTCCTGCGGCTGATCAGTATTAGGAGCAGGGGAATAATCTAATTTGAATCCCTTCTTTTCCGGATTAAGAGGTGCATTTTTTGACGCAGTGATTGAGGTTGCAGTTTTTAATTTTTCAAGATTTATATTGTTGGAGAAATCTTTGGCCAGGATAGATGCCAATTCTGTTGCGATTCCTTCAATAGGACCAGATTGTCTGACCGTAAGTTGGGCCTGACCATATTGGTTGGTACCTGCCAGAATCTGATTGCCCAATCTGATCTGAGGATTGTTAATAATGTAATTATTACTTGAATAAGGGCCATACTCATTTTCCTGCAGACTGATACCGATAAGTAAATTATCCGTTTCATTTAAGGCTACCTTACCATCATTCTTTTGGATGATGAGTAAATGACTGGGGGCCTCAGTCCCCCCGGTGTCACTCATAAGGTTTTCCGGTAAAACCACCAGAGATACCAAATCGGAACGGCTAAACAAGTATTTTCTAGCGGCTTCGTTTGATGGATTGTTCAGAAAAGCATTTGTGGTTATAAAGGCCATGATCCCGCCATCGGCCAATTTGGAAATGCCTTTAGCAAAAAAGTAATTATGTATTCTCTCTCTTAAAACAGGATGTTCGTCGTTGAGCTGAGGGTCATATACCTTAAAATTCCCGAATGGGATATTGCTTACCATCAGGTCAGCTAACTTATCCCCGGATGCATCTGTGTTTTCAAAGCCTGTGGAAAAAACCTCACTTTGTGCGTTCCAGGTAGTGCTTATAGTTTTAAGGACTCTGGCTGTTAAAAGGTCTTTTTCGACAGCGGTAATCTTGTTTATTCCATTGAATGCAGCTAATGCTTCATCAATATAGATTCCTGCACCAGCTGAGGGTTCCAATAAAACTTGGGGTTTACAACCAATTTCATTCAGTGCATGAAATATGATTTTAGGTACAAAGGAGGGGGTATAAAAAGCTGTTAAGGTACTATTCTTTAGGGAAGCACATACTAATTCATATTCTTCTGCCTCATGATGTTTTTGGATCAGGTTGTATAATTGCTGTACCGGCTCATGTAGCTTTAAGTCTGTTTGTGAAGCACCTTTAGATTGCCAGCTAGCGACAGTTCCTTTTCCGAACAGGACGGCCTTAATGCCGCCGAAGCCTGAGAATTTCCGCAGTTGCTCCAGCTGCATATCAGTTGGCCTGTCCTGGTCAGTTAAGGTAAACGCTATTTCCAGTGCACAGATATTATCCTGTAATTTTTGTAATGCATTATAAGCCATTTCTTCACTTTTTCGTTTTCACTAATGCTTTGGATAAGTGCTGCTTACAATTCTTTTAGGTATGTGGAAACAGCGTCTTTGATTGCGCCACGAATGAGGCTACTATCTTCATTGGCTTCTGAAAAGCCATACTTTTCAAAGTGTGGCTGACAATAATCTATGAGGTTAACAGCTTCATAGGTTAGTAGTCCGGATTCTTTGAGGTTAGCATATATTTCCTCAAATTCGGTTGCCAGTATTGCGGTGAGATAATTGAATTTGGAAGGTCTGAGCGGTGTGGTAAGTTCTTCCATGCAAAGCTCTATGATCGCATAGCCAGGTTTATCTTCTGCTAATAGTTTAAGGGCTGTCGGCATCACTTCACTTATCCGGTCTTCCAGGTATTGGGTGACACTATAATCTTCCTGAAGGGTGAACATGAGTTCTGGATTGTTTTGGACGATATATGCCCATAATTTTTCTTTTAATTGCTGATGCATCTTTTTTTCAATTTTATAACCCAAAAAAGCTTCGGATTATGGTTACTACTACGACGAGGAAAATACAGGAGCCAAACCAGGAAGCTGCCACTTTGCTAGTGTCCGGATCACCGGCATTCCACTTTTGGTACACTTTCACCGCTCCAATTAAGGCAAGTAAAGCGCCTACACCATACATCAACTGCGTACCTGAATCAAAATAGGAGCGTACCTGCGTATTGGCTGCCTGTATTCCTGCCGAACCATCCTGAGCATAACTGTTCCCTACAGTTAATAAGAGGGTTAGCATTAATAATGAAATGCGGTTTATTTCCCTTTCTATTCTCGCCGCACAAATCGTAAAAACCTTTTTCATCTTATTTATTTTAAAAGAGGAGGGGGTAATAAAATCCTCTTCACCTTTTGCTTCCACACATTACCGCCCTCCAATGAATGTTTAAAAAAAGCCGGGGATATTCCGTCGCACATTTCCTGATCACTTATTCCCCGGCAGGAGTCAACTACTCACGCACAAATCTGCTGATGGGCTGACTTTTATAGGTTACTTTAAACTTGATATTAAAATGTTCCGGTAGTATTTCGACATGCATGGGAGCAGCGGCCCAGGTCATTGTTTTTTCAAGCTTGTTGGTGTTTGTAGCATACATACTTACTGATTCGTGGAAGTTTTGAGGAAATAGGCCCGGAATGATAACTTTACCTTCTATACAACTTTCGAGTTGTACATTGTCCATATTAATTGTGGGCATCCAACCGCCAAATCTTGTATCTTTCCATGCTTTTACCCGCACCCCTGCTGAACTATAGAATAAAAAGCCGACTCTCCATCTGTGGTAATCTATACGAACCCTTCTTCCATTGTCTTTTGGCAGTTCTGAGCCATTGTCGCTATGAAATATCTGATCACCTTTTTGTCCCCACCAGGGAATAAGAAACGAATTAGGAAAATCACATATTGATATGCCTAGTTCCGGTTCTTTAACTTTTTCAGGGTCCTGCCATTTCGGGAAAGGCAGCATAGTTAAGGTTATCGAATAGGTAGCCACGCCTTTCCAGTTTCGGTAATCCGTTTCTCCCTTCATGAGGTTACTCTGGTACTTGTTAGGAATCGCATAGGCAATACCGTCCTTAATGCCTGGTACAAATTGGTAAATAGTATCCGCTATTTGAATTCTACCATCTTTACTAAGTATGGTTGCAAACTGGATGTCAGGGATCTCCGCTGCACTATCGTTTTGCAAGTACGTGTTAGAATACCAGGAGGTAAATCCTTTTTGGCTTTTTTCCCAGCTTTGCAATTCGTCCTCGTGAAGCGTATGAAGTTTATTTATTGTTTGTTCAAAATCCTGTATGGATTTGAAAGATTGCCAGGGTAATGAATTTGTTATCTCTCCGGTTTCATTAACGGGATTAGTCACCTTTTCGATTTGAAGATTTGAATCCCAGATTTTTTCCTTGCATGAGGAGCTTAGTAATACTCCTACGACAATAGTCATGATAGTAATTTTCATAATGTTTGATATTATTTATTGTTTTAATTAGCGGGATAGCCTATCCCAGATCGCCTCTAGTTCCTCTTCCGCGAAGACCACCCCGCATTTTAGTTCTGCCTGTTGAATGATATAATTGGTTAAGGCATATCGGAAGGCAGGCTTGTGTAACCCACTGAAGTTTGCCACATAAGACTCAAGCTCTTGAGTAAGCTCTTCTTTGTTGGCCTGATTGCCTGCCTTTTCCAATATGAATTCCCTTATTTCATTAACCATAGCTTCGAGTTCGTCGATTTCCATTTCTTCACTAGATGCATTGTCACTCTTGGTCGTGGTGGAAGCAGCTAAATCTTCTCTGGAGCCTGGGTTATTTTGTTGTAGTTTTTTAATGAGCTTCTCCTGATAATATTTCATGAAATATCCCACATAGTAGATTAGGATCAGGATCAGTAAGACGGAGAGGAATTGTCCCCATGAAATGTTTTGTAGCATTGTTTATCGTTTTTAAATGTTCACCTATCATTTTGTTTACGATACAAAGTTGCTACGGAAATGAGATGAGTTATGACACTGCACATGGAGTACCATTACTAGCTATTATTGGCTATGTAGTGGTCTCTGAAATTAGCTTTTGAAATGAATCAGATAAAAATTCGTTTCAAAACAAGGATGAATAAGGGTTTTGTGTTGGTAGTAGGATGGAGTCCGTTTCACTGGTTTTAGGGAAAAAATAGATAAAAAAAACTGCATTTATTTTCTAAAAATGTTTGTTGAATGGGAGGGGGGAAATATTATAGTCAAAAAAAATGACAAAGCACATGCCTTGTCATTTTTCATTTATATAGATGTAGGGATTTATTTCGCGTTTAAATCCGTGTTATCCATACGGATCATTAGTTTATCCTTTAGTTCATCAAGAAAAGCTGTTCTATTATCACGGATTCTGATATTTTGAAAAGTTCTGTAAAAGTTACCCAGATCAGAGTTGAATATTTGTTCAAAGAGTATAATTATGCTTTTTACATCAATATTTCCATTGTTTAAAACACAGGTAGAATGAAAAGCATAGGCAAGTTCTATTAAAGCGCTTTTACTGGCTGTCCACGTTAGTGCAGGAATCTGTCGGGAAGTACTGCCTTTACTTTCTTCCCGTATGGCTTTCATTTTTTCGCCAATGACTTTGAGCACTCTCTCGTAGGCAATGATCCGGGCGAACTCGGTACTTGCTGGTGGAAATAATTCATCAAATTCTTGAAGGGGATCAAAGGGTATAAAACTATCTATATTCCTATTTCTTAAGAATAATAAGTTATCCTCATCTTTGCGTTCGGTAAGATAATATAGTTTTATAAGATTATTTTTATTGATGAGCTGGGCATAGTAAACGGATAATTGCTTTAAGTAAGATAGTTGAGCTTTTTTGTCTTTTATTTGCGGGCAATCAAGTTCGGTCCGGTAGCATTCTATATAGAAGATTACTTCAGCATGTATTTGTGGTTTAATAGATTTAAAGAATTCTATTTCTTCTTCCTCATTCTTGAATTTATACCCCGTTAAAGCGGATCGTATTTTTTTTAAAATATTGTTTGATAGTTGATAGCCTTTTCGATAATATTCCAACCCGGTAATACCATTAAAGTCCAGTTCTTGTAACTGTTCTTTAAGTTCCTGATGTAGCTTTTGTGCAATTTTTATCATAACCTTTGATTTGGTTGCTAATTATATAACAGCTCAAATCTGCATAGTTGCCTTTTGAATATCAAGGCAATAGTATTTCATTCTGGGTGAATCAGGTAATTTTGATGTTAAAATACTGCACAAAAATGTGAAATAAAATAGTCTAGCCAGATTTTTGAAAAATATTTGGATAATGAAAGTGTTTTGAAATAGCTTTCTTTACTGCCACCTACTGTATTTGAGTGTCTGACTGAGTATTTTTAATCCAGAAATCAATACGCTCATTTTCTAAATATTTCACAATAATGTTGTTTATTTGCGAGTTGTTTTTTATAATCATTTCATAGATTAACCCTTTTAATCTTCTTTTTAATCTATTCATATGGGCAAATTCAATTCACTCATTTTATTTGTATTTTTATTAGTTGCAGTAATTTTTACAGCTTCTTGTAAATCCGGCTACACGCAAAATGTAAATGAAAAATACCTAATCACTGATTATAAATTTGATTCGTTAATAGCTAATGACGATACAAACATTGTTATTCTATATACCAGTTGGTGTAATGGCTCAAAAGAAACGATTAATAATTTTTACAGCGAGGTGTTGGATAGTATTAAGTCAAAAGGGATTGAAAATAGAATAATACTATTATTGGCCGACGACAATGTTGATACCAGCATAATTAACAAACATAGAGCGCGTGGTTTTTTGGCTTATTGTATCCCTGGTTCAGGAAATTCAGCTATTGAAAATAGGTCTGCGATTAAGGACTTTATTAGTAATGAGTTCCCGAACCAAGAAATTAACTGGTTGGGTTTTGGCTTTAAGATACCTGTAGAATTATTGATATCGAAAGATGGAAAAATACTCAATTCAGCTGATGAATTACTCCCTTTTAAATACTGTTCAGAGCGATTTTTAGGACTAAAAATCGGTAAAATAGAATCTAATGTTATCAAGTAGTTATCAATTCATTATTTTGAGCTGATTGAATTGCTGTAATACTGGATTTGTAGATTTTTAAAATAGAGATCGTATTTTGATGCTAATTGGTCATTTGTTGCTTTTAATAAGTTGTTTTTTTCAATTATATATTCTGAATGGTTAATCAATCCTGATTCAAATCTTTTTGATGCCGCATAAAATGCTTCTTCCGAGTATTTCTTCCGGCTGCAGTTTGACAAGTATTTTTGATATGCTATGTTATATTCAACGCATACTTTAAAAATCTCTTGTTTAAGCTTTTGGGAAGCTTCGTACTCATAAGCAATCTGTTTTTGGACCTGTAGCTTATTCTGCTCTATATATTTTTTGGATTGAAGGTTGTTAAAGATTGGTACAGAAAGACCTATTCCAATATACTGTGATAGATTATTGCCAAACTGCTTCCCAAAAGGCATTGCTACCGTTTCACCATTTGGCAATTTTTCAAAATACGAACTTGAATAGTTCGTCCCTGTAGAGCCATATATAGACAGTTGTGGTAAACTTTGCGCTTTTGAAATTTCCAAATTCTTTGAGGCTATTTTCTTTTGGGTAGATGTAATTTTTATTTCCGGTAAATTAGTTTTTGCAACATCATATATTAATAGAGGCTCTAATTTTTCAACACTTAAATCATTAATATTTTCTGGTGTTATTAATTCCAGATCATTTTCAACAGAGAAATTCATTATTGCCTTTAGTTCAAATTCTGATTGCTTAAAATTTAACTCTGCTTGCAGGTAATCCGCGCTATCCAATGATAACTGGTTTAATGCTTGTGCCAAATCCAATCTGTTGCTTTTGCCAGCTTCAAAGTACTTTTGAATTTTATTTTGGTTATCCATGCTTATTCCAATTTGTAATTCTGCATTTTTTATTTGTTCTTTAGCTAATAACACACGTAAAAATGCCGTAATTACCGTTAGCTCTACCTCGTTTGCAACTTTTTCTTTTCTTAAGCTTTCCAATTCAGAAGATAGATAAGTTGATTGTATGTTTTTCCTTTTTTGAAACCAACCAAATAAAAGTACATTAGTATTGAAACCCAATCCCAAAGAAGAAAAACTTGTATTTTCAAATTGGTTAGTAGTAGGGTTTATTGACCGGCCAAAATTAGTTCCATAATTTACAGAAGGAGATACTGATGGGTATAATTCATATTTGCTGTACTGATAGTTTAATTTTGACATTCTTTCATCAATCTTTGCAATTCCCATATCGATATTGTTTTCTACAGCGTATTTTACACAATCAGCTAAAGTAAACCTACTCTTTGTTTGACAATAGGCATTTTGACCTGAACAAAAAGTAGCGGTAAGTAATAGAAAACCAATTGTTTTAAACATATCTATTTTTTAATCTGTTTTACAAAATCATAATATAGTCTTTCCGGTAAACGCATATCCTTTGTAATAATCTCTGCATTTGCCAGTAAGCCTTCCTTAAATCCAAGATTTTTTTTGTAATTACTGACTAAGCCGTTTGGTAAACTAATACGTGCCAAATAATTGCCGCTGTCAACTGGTATTGCACTTATAAAATCTACTTTACCCTTAACAATCCCAAATTGCTGCCAGGGGTAAGCGTCAAACTTTATTATTACTACTTGCCCCAGTGAAATCTTTCCGAAATTGTTCTGGGAAACTTTTGCTTCAAGAAAAATACCTTGCATTGGTGGAATAATATAGGCTATAGCTACTCCCTGTTCTAAATATTGACCTGTCTGATAGAAACTTGAATAATTAATTGTGCCACCTTGTTTAGCAATAATTAAATAGTTCTTTTTCCATTCATATATCTGGCTTTGCATGTTTCCAATAGCCTCTTTAAATAATAGCCTATTATTGTCCTCTTGGTTTTCAAGTTCCAATAACTCTTTTTGGATATCATTGGCCTGTCCTTTGTTTGACAAATGACCCGTTTGAAGTTGTACTTGTGAAGATTTTTTATTTAAATCCAAACTTACAAGTTTTCTATACTCCTCTTCTGATATAAGCTTTTCTTCCAAAAGCTTATTATTCTTTACAATTGATATATTGCTTAGTTCAAGATCTTGTTTATTAAGATCCTCTTGTTTTTTTAGTATTAATTCTGATTCTTTATTATTATTCAGGTCCTTTCCCAATAACCTTTTTTTATTATTGGTGTAATTTCCAAACGTATAATTTTCAAATGGAATATAGGCTTGCACCAAATTTGAATACGAGGGTTGGAGTTCCCCCAAATCTTGAAATTTGTATTGCATAAATTTCTTTATCTGAGGCATTTCATTATTTTCCAGATAGAAATACAAACTGTCAAGGAATTTTGACAGTAAAAGGACATCATGATAATTAGCCGAAGATTCTAGGGAGGCTATAATTTCTCCTTCCTTAACCTGTTCCCCATTTTGAAAATTAATTGATGATATCCTTCCAGAAATTGGGCAAACAAGGGGTTTGGGGAATGCTGTTCCTCCTAATCTTGCTTTTGCATTAACTGTATCCGGGTATTTAATAAACCATGATCCAAATGCAAAAATTAAAATAATTGAGGCCGTTAACCATGTGCCGTTTCTGGCCAGTTTGCTTGGCTTGATTTGATGCATATTTTTATTAATTTCCGAGTTCTAACTGATTTTTTACCAATTCAAAATAATCACCCTTGCGCCCACTAAGGCTTGAATGTGTTCCTTTTTCAACAAGTTGACCATTTTTCAAAACCACAATTTGATCAGCGTTTCTGACAGTACTTAACCTGTGTGCAACCACTACTACTGTTCTGCCATGAAAAAAGCTTTGGAGGTTATTTAGGATTACTTTTTCATTGTTGGCATCAAGCGAATTGGTTGCCTCATCAAAAAACAATAATTGAGGGTCTGTGTAAATAGCCCTTGCAATTAAGATTCTTTGTTTTTGACCCATACTAATTCCTGATCCTTCCATTCCAATTTTCGTATTGAAGCCTAAGGGAAGGTTTTCTATAAAATCTAAAATATTTGCCATTTTTGCCGCATAGTTAAGACGTTCGTCATCCGGGTCATTTTCTCCAACGGCTATATTTCCGGCAATACTGTCATTGAAAATAAATCCATCCTGCATTACACTACCGAACATTGACCGCCAATTCCCCGGAACAATATTTCGTAATTCTTTTTGTGTTTCAGAATTATTAAAAGATACCTGTATGTTCCCTTTGTATTTTTCGTCATAGAATTTTTGAAGGATTTTTAGCAGTGTGGTTTTTCCACTTCCACTTACTCCAACAATAGCTGTTACCTTGCCTGCAGGAATATGCAGGCTTAAGTTTTTGATAATCCTGTCCTCTTCAGAGGAGCAAAATCCAAAGGACAGATTTTCGATTGAAAGTTCTACGTTGTTTTTGTTTGTGTTATTATCCTGAAGATTGACTTGTTTTTCGTCTTTTTCTTTATGTATTTCGTTCAATCGTTCGAGGGAAATTTTTGCGTCCTGAAATTCCTGGATAAATCCTGTTAATTGTTGTACGGGGTTGTTTAATGCACCCAGAATGTATTGAATGGCCAGCATGGCACCTAAAGTTAGATCGCCATTAATAACTGAGGTTGCAACTATACCTGTAACGAGCAGGTTTTTTCCTTCATTTAAAAATAGGGCACCTGCACTTTGCATCTGTCCAATTGATAGGTTTTTGAATCCGATAGCAAACAGCCCTCTCTGCATATTCTCCCATTTCCACCTGAAAGCTTGCTCTGCATTGGATAACTTTATCTCTTGCATCCCCTGAACCATTTCAAGTGTGGCACTGTTCTCTTTTGCAGCCAAAGAAAATTGTTTATAATTCAGCTTTCTTCTTTGTTTTAAAAATATCATGATCCATAAGGTATAAAGAACACTCCCAATAAGGAATATGAAGAAAACGGGAATACTATACAGAAGCATGGCAAATGAATACACTATCAGGTTCATTAAGGAGAACATAATGTTGATGCTATTGCCGGTCATAAATCTTTCTATTCTGTGCTGGTCACCGATTCTTTGAATGATATCACCGGTTTGTTTAATGTCAAAGTATGAGATTGGAAGCCTCATTAATTTTGACCAAAAGTCTGTTAATAGGGATAGGTTTATTTTGGTGCTGATGAATAATAAAAGGCCCTGCCTCGAAAACTCGATAACGGTACGGCCAATCATAAGTACAAATTGTGCTATTAAAGCTATATATATGAAATTGATGTCATTGGCATTAATTCCTTTATCTACAATCCCCTGTGTCAGAAACGGAATTAAAAGCTGGAACAGGCTTGCTGCCAGGAGCCCGATTATGATCTGGAAAAAATATTTTTTATGCTGAGAGAGATAGGTAAATAACTTTGTCCAGGTAATCTCCTTTGAATCCTTTGTACTTAAAGATGATTCTTCATTATCCACAAAAGCCGGTCCAGGTTCCAAAAACAAGGCTATACCTTCGGTAGATTCATCACCATGCCACATCTCTTTGAATGTAGCATAGTCAACTTTAATCAATCCGTCAATTGAAGGGTCAGCAATTAAGAACAAGGCTTTTTCAAGTTTGCCATTTACTTTGTAAACTTTATGTAACACAACAAAATGTCCATTTTTCCAATGTAATATACATGGTAGGGGAGCTTCCCGCAGTGCATCTATATTGCATTTTACCCCAAGGGAATTTAACCCTATGCTTTCAGCCGCTATGCTAATTGATTTTAGACTGACTCCCTGTTTACCGGTTTCACATATTTTTCTTAAGTAGTTTATGGTAAATTCCTTGCTATATTGTTTTGCAATGATTCTTAAGCAAGTAGCACCGCAATCCATATGATCAAGTTGCCTATAGAATGAATATTTCAAAATTTCGTATTTTAAAGGTAAAGGGAGGGAGATCTACTTGCAGTCTTTCAAAATGCCAAGCAACCTTTTATTGGCTAGAAAAATAGCCTGTAATTCTTTGTCAGAAAATGGATAGACCAAAGTAAATTGATCCCTGATTAAAAATTCATTATCCTTGTCCGTTAAGGAGTAGTTCATTTTCTGATAGCTGTTATCTAGTTTATCGAGGTGTATAATTTTTCGGAAACTATCAATTCTTGCTTTAGTATCTTTTGGTTTGGTAAACTCTACTAGAGCCGGTTTATCTTCGTATATGGTACAATTGTACACGAAGTAATAGTTTGAAGTACCATAAAACCGCCCTGTGAAATTGGGGTTTTGATCGTTTAGCAGGGCAAAATCGTAATTGTCCAGTTCGCCCGATTTTACTGCATTTACACATATCCCATCTAGTGTTTTATTATTACTTAATCCTTTGTAATAACTTCCAAGGATGGCGTAAATAGCTTTATCCTCATTAATTAGCGTGTCATTTTTTGTTTCAATTCCCAAAATGTGTTCAGTCGGAAATCCATGTACTTTTATGAAGCTTGTAAATGAATCAATAATCTGTGTGTATTGAACTGATAATTGTGGGTTTTGTTTGAAATTTTTGAGTGTCTTATTGGACACAAATTGATGATGTATATCTAATATCCCATTGAATTTGCTTCGATAGGCTGCATATTTTAATTTTTGATTGGCTGATTGTTTACTGCAATTATCAATTAGCCTTTTCCAAAATTTTTTATCTTTTATAAAGCATTGAACCAATTTGGCTGATTTGGTAAAATATAAGGGATTAATGCCCAGTTCAGATAATTTCCAGGCGTATTTTTTTGCTGTTTTTACATCTCCTAATAAAATCGAAGCCTGAAGGGCATTATTTAAGTTTAATGCTGAAATGCCGTTGAAGTTATCTGTTGCCTTTTTATAATTCAATTGGGCAACTTTGTAATTTTTATGTACCAATGCCAGCTCAGCTAAATTGATATGGTTACGGTAAGCAGCGACATCGCCTTTGGCATAAATAGCTAAAGGTGAAAGGGTGAATATTAAAAGTATGTAATATAAATGCCTCATGTTGATTTTATAGCTTGTAATAGGCAATTGCCTGTTGTTTTTCTGGGTCATTTAACCAGTTATCCCAATTTTGACTTTCGGGATTAAATCCGCATTTAAGAGGTGCCGAGTAAATATCTGTTGGATCTTCCAAATATGCCCTGCAGTCAGAACAGGTATTTCTAAATGCGCATTCATTGCATTTTTTTATTTCCTCTTTTCTAACATGCCAATACTTTAAAAATTCACCTTGTAAAATTACATTAAGTAAATTTGTATTACTCGCATGCCCGAAAGATTCCATCATACTTGGGCAATTTTTTATCATTCCGTTTTCATCAATTGATATTTTCCGGTTGAGGCATGTATTGAAATTTTTGGATTCTGTATAGAAATCAAGGGTTGCCGTAAAATATTTTTGATCAATTTTTCCGCAGCTTGAACAATTATTGATATGGGCTACGCTGTAATCAATTGTTGCAATTTTTCCTTCAACTGATTTGCTTTCTTCATTTTCTGCATTGAATACAGTTATTCCTGATAATCTTGGATACTTGAAAAGTGTACTTAGGTCCTTAAATGTTATAGAATCCTTGTGCGGCATCAGTACATCTACAGAAATAATCGTAGAACCTTCCAGCGATTTCATGATTCGTTCAACTGCCTTCAAATCCTCAATTTCAAAATATCTTAATTGTATATGTTTACATTGGAGTAAGCTTAATTCATTCAAAACCTTTATTATATCGTAAGAAGGTTCATTTCTAAAGTCTATAATTGCAGAAACAATTACTTCTGGAGTATACCAGGTCTCTTCAATTTCAGGAAATTGTTCAGGTGAACTTGTAAAGAAAATGTAGTCGTTTTCAAATAGGAAACTGAAGTATGAATCCAAAATTTTGGATTCTTCAGGTGTATATAGCTTTTTGATTTCAGAAATTGACATACCCTGATTTTCCTGAAGTACTTTCAAAAGGCTATTTGGTATTGGCTGAATTCCCTGATTTTCTAGATCAGAAATTGTGCTAAAATTTTTTCCATCTGTCAATTTACAGGTTGCAAATAATTTAAATGGAATGTTTTCAGGGTAGCTCATAACATTTTAGAAATTGGTTTTGGACTTTTATACACCAGGCATTTCAAAGATTGGAATTGATCGATTCTAACATACATATCTAGTTGAATCGAATTTTTGTGACTAAATGCCTTTAAATAACTAAACGATATAGGTAGTTTCTCTAATGCTTCCTTAGGAATATGTTTGATTAGCGGCTCGTGCATGTAAATTTTCAATTTTGTTTAAGTAATCTGCAATTCTTTTTTCGATATGAAAATTTCCGGCTTTAGATAGAAATCCAAATTGACCAAATGGATTTACTTCCAAAAAGTATGTTTCATCACTGGGTGTTACAATCAAATCGATAGAACCATAATTCAGGTTTAACCTATGCATTAATGTGTTCAGGGAATTTTGTAATTCTGTATTTAGTTTGTATGGTACTGTGCGTAGTTTGTCTCCATTCCTAAAATCAATCATGGCCGCCTCATCACGCTGAGAGAATATTGAAACCGAATACACTTCATCTTTAAACCAGAAAACACGCACTTCAAAACTTTTAAGTATAAGTTTTTGGATCAATGAGGGCGAAAAATCATTAGCCATACGCTCCAAATCTGCTCGTTTAATCTCTTCGGTTCTTTGTCCACTTATCGAATATGTTCCTGCTTCAATCTCAGCACCATTACCGATGCTTTTGGTTATAATTCTTTCCCATTTGGAAAAGTAGTATTCCAGTTGTTTTTTTGAATGTACAATCGCTGTTGGTGGTACTTTTAACCCGCAATCCCTGGCCGTTTGTAGTGCCGTTAGCTTGTTTATATCGATAGGAAAATTGCCAAAACCCTGCTTAGGAAATACATGGAAAATGTGGGTGTACAATAGTTTGCTTTCTTCAACCAGGAATTTGTTTATTCCTCTACCAAATTTATCATCTTTTGGTATGGGTGATTCTATCCTGACAGCTCCGCCGTTAAAATAGAAACTGGAAAAAAAACTTTTGATTCTCTCCTCATTGTTTCCTGAAATTTCAATTCCCTTTTCATTTGCAAAAATAAAATTGAAAAAGTCCTGAATGAAATTTATTCTTTTAAAAGAAGTCCCGTAACTATTCAGCCAGCAAGTAATTTCATTTGCCGTTTCATCAGCAAATCTGGAGTGTATTAGAACCATAATATTTATTTACATCCATTAATGTTTTCAATCAGTACTTTACTTGATTTAAGGAAGGATTTTTCTGAATCTGGATTTCCAAAACTTCCTATTGAACTTATATGCTCCTTAAACCTAAAACCTGATCGTGGATTTTCAAGTTTATATTTAATTTTCACAAGTGACTCTTCAACCTTTGGCATCCAGTATATTTCTCTAAGGCTATCGATTTCTTCGATTTTTTTTGAATCTGTAAATTCATCAGAAATGTATACTGCACATTTATATTTTACAAAAAGGTGAGATGTTCCGAAAAACATGTTACCATTTACAGGATTCGCATCACGCATATTAGCATAGACATAGGGATGTAGTATTCCTTTTGTTAACGACTGTCTGCATACCTGGTTAAATAGAGTGTCGTATTTTTGTATCCCTTGGAAATTATGCCGGATTATTATATAGAACTGTGGGACAGATAGGATTGTGGTATCATTTTCAGTTTGAATACCCAAGTTAAATTCACTTAAAAAACCATTTTCCTGTATTATACTATATAGTATCTTTGATATGGAGTCATCTGTTGAATTTAACATCTGCTCACTCAGCGTAGAGTCATTTCTTAAATTACGGAAATGTACTTCTTGATCTCTTGTAAATAAATCAAGAAGTTTTTCGTTTAATTTTTTATTCTTCGTTGTATAGTATTTTTGTTGATTTTTTGCAACAGATATGAGCTTCATCCAATCATTATTGCTATGTTGTTTCAGTAGTATAAACTCGGATTTTTTTTCAAAGAACTGATCACCAATACCTTTTTCCGCCAGTTTCATTGATAATTGATAGGCAGTTTTGTAATCTTTTAAATCCATAGCGAGCAATGCTGCATTATAAAGATCCAAGGAATAATGGTTAGCATTAATCTTAAACGCTTTTTTGTAGGCATCTAAAGATTTTTGGTGTTGGCCCTGACAAATAAATAGTTCTGCTTTATTCGTGAGTGCATAGTATGATTTTAAATCTTGGTTCTTTTTGGTGAACCCAATTACTGGCAGTAAAATAATTAGTATGGATATTAATAGTTTTGACATTCATTTGAGTTTATTTAGAGGTTTGTCAACAAAAGTTTAGCTGACAAACCTCTATAATTTTTGGATTATCCTACTGGTTGAAAGATAGTTTCATATCCTACTCCGTAGTAGCAAACTTCACCAGACTCCATATCAACCGTATCACTTTGGAATGATCTGTAAGTATGGTTATATCCAATAATTACACCTCTTTCATTATAAACTTCCTTTGTATAGGAAAGCGATCTCGCTCCTTTGCTAGGTTCTATTGCTCCACCCGTCACCTGATTTAATTGATCGGCTGGAATTTTTTTGAATTTCTGAGGATTTAATGTTTGTAAATTCATACTGATTGTATTTAATTTTTATAATGGATTAAATTTGATGGCTATTCTTGGGTACCAGTCCAGTACCAGTCAGTCCAAATATCTGTTACACCATAAAAACATTCGTCTTCACCCAATTCATCTGAGCTATAGTAACGAATCAGATCTCTTTGATAGGTTGCAACGCCTCCTTGAGTAGGTCTAGTCACGATTTCATGTTTAATGGTAAATTGACCTTTTCCTGTAGATTTACCCCCAAGAACCTCAGCCATTTGTGTTAATTCGAGCTTTTTAAACTTCCCCGAATCGATAGCTTCTAAAACCATAATTGTAAATTTTATAAATTCTTCATGTCTTTACGCCATTGAAGATAATGTTCAGCGTACCCTATTTTTTTTCGGAATAGGTGTAAAACCTCAATTCGCAGCTACTGAATTATTTATAATACTTAGTAATACTTGTTTTAAAAAAATTGAATCAAAGCCGGGCTGTTTGCCCGACTTTAATTCATATTTCATTTACTTCACTTAATAAATCATTTAATTTTGTTTTGACAAAAACGCATATTAAATCACTTAATTGTTAACAATATTAAGGCATATTTTATTTTAATTTAATAATTGTGTTAATTATTTTTCCTGAAAATCACTAACTTTGTTTTGTTAAACGAAATAATATATGGATATCAATAAGTTAACTGCGTCAAATATTAAGGAATTACGGTCAAAATCTGGATTAACCATTGAAGCAGTTGCTGCCGATCTTAAGATTTCTAAATCTGCATATAGTCAAATGGAAAATGGAAAGACTGAATTGACATTAACTAAAATTCAGGCGATTGCTCAAATCTTTAATGTATCATTTGGAGATATAATTCCTTCTGCTTCTAAAACGACTCATACTTATAATGGAAATGGTGGCTTGAATGGTAATAATATCTCTGCTCATGTTCAGAATAATTTTTTTGCCAATAATGAGGAGACATTAAAAGCTATGTATGAGTCCTTGAAGGATACATTTGATTCGAAATAATAAAAATTAGCTTATTAATTTTTTAACGGATCTAAATATTATATTCACTGCGCTAAATGTGGTGTTCGTGGGATTAACATACCACAAATGGAAGTAATTTATAGATTAAAACCACATTAAAGCCTTTTTCTAAAGCAATACTCTATGTTCCACAATTTCCAATAATTGCTACTCCATATTAAGAATACTTAACTTATTTTGTAATTAATAGTAAATGAAGGCAAGGCGGAAGTATTCTTACTACTGCCTTTTTTTATGAATTGTATTACCGAGTTTCATTTATTAACTTTTACATCATTTAAAAGGTCGTTCAAATAAAAAAAGAAGGATTAATCCCTCATTTAGGTAGTTTGGTTACTAAAACTACCATGAAATTAAATCTGAATAAAAAAGTCCTATTTAGAACCCCTCAATTTCCGGCCAATGCAAATTTAAAGGATAGCTGGGAAGAGTTAAAAGCATCGATTAAGATCTCTTCACCTGACTTCTACAGTATTATTGAGAGCATGCAGTACAAGGATATTGAAAATGATTCAAGACCTGTGCAGTCTACAATTGCTAAATACTTCAATCGTGCAAAATTTCGTCCTACGCCTTATGGTACCTTTGCAAGCATAGGAATTGGAACACTCGGAAGAGCGGGTGAGTATTTGGTTGTAGATGAAAAAATGTCAAGAAAGCGTTTTAAAGACTGGAATTCAATTATTAGCGCTCAAAACCAGTGGAGAGATTTTCCTTTAAATACGCTTTGTTATCAAGCTAATACGAGCTTTTACAAATGTGGAGATCTGATCCGATGCATTTTTAAAAATGAAGGTCACTTTGAATTAAGTGATATCTCATATTATCCTGTTATTGAAGACATACTTGAGTATTGTACCCATACCAAATCATTCGATGAAATCACTATTCAATTCAAAAATCTATTTGAGGATACTGCAGCACTGGAGCAGATTCTTGAAGTACTTATTGACAATCAATTGCTGTTTACAAATTTTCAGGCAAATATTATTGATGAGGCACCGGAAATGCTACAACCTTTAGATAGAGAAAAATCTTATGACATCTGTTTTAGATCCACAGTAAGTGGATCATTTTACTTTCCTTATGTGGATGAGCTTAAGGAATTAATTACCTTTCTTTCCAGCCATTCTGCACTATCAGCACCTAAAGAATTATCTGAATTCAGGGATAAATTTGTAAAGCAATATGATCAGCAGGCAATTCCCTTACTACAAGCTTTGGACCCTGAAATTGGCATTGGTTATGGGGATTTTGAAAATAATAGTAATAGCGAATTATTAGGGCTCTTTGGCCATAATGGAAGCCGTCAAGGTGGGGCCAATCTTTCAAAAATGATTCAAAAGGGTGTTTCCGTGGCTGATAATATTCCCACTGTTATTCAATTAGAACAGTATAAACAAAATAGTAGAACCATCGGATTTAAGCTACCTAATACATTTAATGCCATACTAAACCCTGCAGAAAACTCTTATCTATTAAATATGCTGGGTGGAGCAACAGCGAATAATGTCCTGGGCAGGTTTACCTTCGCGGATCATAAAGTCCATGAATTGTGCAAAGAAAATGCGTCTACCGAATCATTGTCAAATCCTGATGTTTTGTTTTTTGATATAGCATATAGTGGGGAGGCTGCTGTTGATAATATCAGCCGGAGATGTCCCATATATGAGTACCATGTTTCCATCCATTCTCTTTCTAATGGCTCTAAGCAAATTTCTTTAAATGATATCTATGTAGCCATACGCGCCGGTGAGGTTGTGCTATATTCAAAGGAGCTTAAAAAAAGGCTTGTTCCCCGACTTTCTAACGCTTACAGGTATACGCGCTCTGAACTGTCGTTATTTAGATTTTTATGTGATATTCAAAGTCAGAATATTGTACAATCACTGTTACCAAATGTTGATTCCTTATTTGACGGGATGAGTTTTAAACCAAGGATATCCTATAAGCACTTAATTTTATCTCCTGCAAGCTGGAGGATAAACCTGGAGGATTTTCCATGCCTAAATAACAGCTTTAAGGATAAAGTAAGTAAATCAGGTAAATATAAATTCGTCAAATTTGGATATACTGATCAGACTCTCCATCTTGATACTGAATCACCAGAAGATCTTCAATTACTGTATTCAATTTTAAAAGCTAACAAAGAGATATGGGTACAAGAAAGTTTTTCATCAGAATGCTCACCCATCCGAGATACCGAAGGCAATTTGTATCATTCAGAGTTTATATTAAGTATATTCCATGAGGAGACTATTTATCAGGGAATTGATCTTAATCTAAAAGAATCAATTATACAACGAACATTTTTACCAGGTAGTGAATGGTTGTATTTTGAGTTATTTCTGCATCCAGGTAAAACAGACGAGGTACTGCTAAATGATATTAAGAATATCCTCGAAAAAATGGGGGATCTAATTAAGCTTTGGTTTTTTATCCGTTACGATGAAATGGGCAGTCACCTTAGACTTCGTTTCCGGTTAAAGCATGTTTCCTACTATGGGGTTATTTCGGATCAAATGCATGAATTGATCACTACCCTAAAAGGGAATGGCTTTCTGAAAGATGCCAAAATCTGTACTTATGAACGGGAGATTGAACGTTATGGTGCCGACATCATGGAGCAGGTTGAGGGTTTATTCTATAGGGATTCCTTATATGTATTGAACTTGATAAATGAGCTTTCTGACATTCCTGCACTCTATTTGAATACCATCCAACTTATTATTGCAGTTGGGGATGCTATTTTCGGGATGGGCGAGCTACAAGGTATTTTGACCAAATTGGTAAACGCGCATAACACCGAACATCTTTTAGGCACTTCAGCATTCAAGATCATCAATAGCTTCTACAAACGTGAAATTAGAGCTCGATCAACGGAAATAGCGCTACCTTTCAATTCTGAAATCATAAAAGTATATATTACTATACTTTTACCACTTGTAAGGAAACGTCAAATTCAGTTATTTGCAGATCTTTTCCATATGCATATAAATCGCTTATTTTCCGACCATCAAAGGGAACATGAGACACTGATTTATAATTTTGCGCTCAGTAAAATAAAGGAAATGCAATACTTACAACCGGCTTTAGCATTTTAACGAAATTAATTTTGGCAGAACAGTCTTCCGGTATGTTCTGCCAATTGGAATTTTGTCCCCATTTTCCATGTATAAAAGATTGCCTTGGATTGAAGTTATTTTATTCAAATTGATCAGGTAGGAGCGATGTACCCTAATAAAATGCTTAGAGGGAAATTGTTCGTCAATCTTTTCAAGAGAACTAATGAATATATAACTCTTATCTTTTACTACAGCTGTCATGTAATTGCTGTCAGAAGTAATATAGCAAACATCACCTAATCTGATCTTTATATAATTCCCCTTATGCTTGCCTGGTATAGTAATAATCTGATCCAGCACACTTACTTGATCCGCTAATATCAGTTTAAATACTTTTTCCACTGCTTCATTAAATCTTTCCTGTCTGATAGGCTTTACTAAATAGTCAACCACATTTAGAGAAAATGCGTCTAAAGCGTACTCCTGATAGGCAGTTGTAAAAATGATTTTTGTCTTACCTTTCAATAAGTTAGCAATCTCTAATCCTGATATCCCAGGCATTTCAATGTCCAGAAATAGCAAATCGATGATTAAACCATTATCTATTTCTTTTAAAAAATCCGCTGGGCTGCTGGATGTGCCGACAAGTAGTAATTCTTTATGATTGTTTATCATAATCTCCAATGCTTTAAATTGGGATGGGAGATCATCAACAATGAAACATTTTAACCTGCTCATCTGAATATTTTTATGTCAAGTTCATAAAAGTTGTCAGTAATTGATTCTTTCCATCGGTATCGGTCAGAGAAAGTGTTTTCAAGTGCCTGGTGGACCGAACTTGTTCCAATTCGTTCCCATTCCTGAATACGGATAGAAGGGGCAATTTTGTTTTGCACGAGAATATGGATTCTGGCTTCATCTGATTCGACTAAAACAATTGGAGGAATTTCCTTTGCGGTAAAATCTGCATGTTTAAAAATATTCTCTATCAATGTAATCAATACATGGGCAGGGAAAGGAGTCGCTTTCAAATTTTCATCGACTGAGACTGATAACTTTAGATTTGTTTTTCCCAAATTGGAAAATAGTTCAACTACATAGTTGACTACTTTTAATTCATTTCCAAGAGTATTTTCAAAAGCTGGATCGCTCATTTTAAGTACACTTGCCTGAATGTCCATTAAGGAATATATGATACGTACCGTTTCTGGTGCTTTTTCAAGCAAGATTCCCTGGACACCACTTAGTGCATTTACCATAAGGTGAGGATTCATTTGGGTTCTTATAAGGGCAAGTTCCAATTTGGCGGTTTCTTCTTTTTTCTTTGCAAGGGCTATTTCGGTAGCGCTACGCTCTCTTTCCAGTTTAATTTGCCTACGGGCATACCAATATCCCAAAGCAAGGGCAAAAATATAGAACTGGCGGACAAAGGCCCTAATGAATGTCGGCCAGTAGGCGCTTTGCAGGAAAGGGACATCATGATGCCGATAGAGAAGAATTGTGATCAAAAGGTTCAGTAGAGCAAATACGCTGATATGGACCAATAATGAAATGATCCGAAGCAGCCTGGACTGGAGAAAAGTAGTGGTTTTAGGTAGTACAAATCCGGAAGTCAGGTAGAAAAAGATAATATGCAATGCATAAAAGGTGGCGAAGTCCGTCAGAGATGCATTTGTTTTTGAAAGTAGCACCGTGTAAGACTCTATAATGATCAGGGAGCAGATGGCGGCCAGATGCCACAGGATCTGTTTAATTAAGGACATATTCGATGAATTTAAGGTCATTTAAATAAGTAATCCGGTCATTCAGAAAGGAATTTTTGGAACTGGTAAACAGTTGTCTAGATTAGGGTAATCAAATAAATTATGTAACATTTAAAACTGAATCTTATGAAAACAGTGCATTTGAAAATCGAAAGAAAAACAGCATTTACTTTCCGTGACCGTTCCAGCGCAGGACGATCGGCTAAGAGCGGTGATCCCACAACGACCCTGATGACTACTCATCCTACAGCATCATTTACCTGTAAAGTTGGGTAGATATCTGGTAGAGTTTTTTCTGGGCCGGGTTCTACCCGGCCTTTTTTATGGTTAAAAATGGCAAAAAAGCCTTACCGTTCACATAAGGAAAACTGCCGTTTAAATAATTGTTGTGTCATTTGCATAAGGAATCCTGTCGTTTAGATAAAATATCCCTGTTTTGAGAAATGATGTGATTTTTGTGTTTGTTTTTGACTATAACTTTGTGTACAAGTAAGGCGAGACAAATACAAGAAGATGTATCTCTATTCAGGGTTGAAATTTTGATAGTTCAATGATTGGCCAATAAATTGATGTTTTTCCTGGTAGATTTTATAGGTGGTTTAAGTCAAAAAAATGGTGTTGTTCCAGATTGACTCTAGTGTAAATATAATTTTATTCTCATAAATATGTGAATTATCAAGTTTAAAATTGGTCATTAGGCATTGGATTAGTGTCTGCGGAGAGATGACTTTTTTCATAACAACTGGCCTAGCTGAAAACCAGCAAAAAAGAGTAAGCACTATTTTCTAACCCGCAAAACCAGTTGCTTTGTAATTGGCCGGAGCGTTAATTTTTTTCAAAAACTCCCCAAAAATTTAAATTATGAAACGTATCGTTTTATCAACAGCCGCCCTGATGCTGACTACAGCATTCTCTTTTGCAGGTACTCCTGAAACAAAAGCAAAACCTGAAACGAGCACTTCAGCTACTATTTACCACTATGCCAGTGAAAGTACAGCTACTGGTGCTTTTGCAAATACTTCAAACTGGCAACCTGGTCCTTCTGACGACCCCACATGTGGCTTTGCACAAACTAAACCATGTGAAATGACCGTTAATGATGCAGCTGATTTAGCCAGCAAACTTAGCGGCAAAACTAATGCTCAGGTACTTTTAATCACTGATGATAACAGAGATTAAGCCGTCTCAGGCATATTGATAAGGGGAAGAAATTTCTTCCCCTATTTTTTATCCGTAATAACAAACATGAGTAAATCCCTAGTTGTGGGCTTGATAGCAAGGTCATATTTTGCGAGGCTCTTTCGAAGCTCCTCCATATTGTCGATACCATTTAGGGTTAAATCAATATTGCCGGTATAGCCAGTTTCGTCAATTATTGGTACTTGTGATAATGAGGTCTCGTTTAAGAGACTGATGAGTCTTACAATAGGTTCATCTTTCATGATAAGTTTTCCTTGTTCCTCAGAAAATTCTCGGCCAGAAGGATCTCCTTCGGATTTAATTTTATCTTGTTTTGAAGTCCTGACAAGTACTAAGCAATTGGTCTTTTGTTTACGGAGACTTAATGTAACATCCAAGTATCTATTCAGATCCGCTAACATATATGTGTACAAGGAATCCGCTTTACTTTCTGGTACAATTAACTCATAACTATAATATTGGTCGTTGAGCAGTTGATCCGAAATTTGTACTTTAGGGTCTGATAGATATGGATTTGTTGTGTTCAGAATAAATCTATTTTGTGTTAATTGTTCATTTTTTTCTTCAAATAATTGCGTTGCCAAAGCTTGGACAATTGCATTTAATTTGAAATTTGTCATTTGCCTGCCAAAAGTCTTTCCATTGGTTGTACGTTTAAAATTGCTGCCCGAAGGATATCCTGGATAGTAACCCTGAAAGAACAGGGAATAAAATCCAAGTTTTAAATTGTTATTTAAGTAAAAATTATCAGATAACAGTAGTGCTCTATTTCGATCCACATCCAACTTTGTTAACATCTTAGCATCTTTGTTGTTATAAATAGCATCGATGTTTTCCTGTGTAATCTCATGTGTGTTTGTCGGAATTACATATTTACCTTCAGGTGAAATCCATATAGTATGGGGAATAGTTCGATGTGGAAAATACATTTGGAAGGTTGTATTCTCATAAACGGAATTTATATATTTGTATGCCTTTCCGACTTCGGAATTAAAGAATTTGTCAATCTTTTCTTTATTTTCCGATGAAATGGCCAAAATTTTAAGTCTATTACTGTTATCATTTTGAATTTTCTTCATTTTTGGAAATCCTGCAATACATGAGGTACAATAAGTCCCCCAAAAGTCAAGTAGAATTAATTTACCTTTATAATGTTCAAGGGTAATTTCATCTTTTCCTGAAGGATCATTGACTACTTTTAGCGGGAGCTTCCAAAGTTCATCAGGGATGGCTTGTCCAATTTTTAATGGCTTGATTTCGGATCTGGGTGCAATAGTTTGTCCATTTAACTCATTGCCAGTTAAGAAAGCAAAAAGCATTATTAGGATAATTGCAATCCCGTTTACTTTAAGTGTTTTATGTGATATTTTCATCTTATCTAGGGTTTTGTGGTATTTTGGAAATTTCAATGACATCTTCTGGGATGGCAATTGCATAGCGCTTATCATTGGGTGCTAATGTTCTTGTATCGCCATTAACAGTTCTGGTTAAGGTAATATTTGCGCCATCACGATTTAACCTTTTCAGATCAGCCCAGCGAAGACCTCTAAACGCTAACTCGCGACGTCTTTCTTCAATGATAGATTTTAAGGCTTCTTCTTTATTAATAAATATGGATGGAGTATATTTTTCTGCTTTCCATCTTTTGATCCGTAACTTATCAAGTGTCGTGGATGCATCCGTAAGCTTTCCGTCCCGGGCATCACATTCTGCAAGAATGAGTAATTGTTCAGCAGTCGTCACTCCGATAAATAACCCTGCCCTAGATTGGGAGCCTTTAAAAAGAAAGGAACCTTCTTTGCCTGCTTTAAAGTACATGACCTTTCTCAGGTCTCCATCCATATATAGGTTATATAAATCCGGTAATATTCTGACTACAGAATTAATATCAATGTCATTGATGGTCATTGTACCAAAGAACAACATTTCCTCCGGTGCGTATAATTTAGTTCCGGGAAGAGGAAAAGCATCTGTCGCCTTTAATTTATTGAAGTCGATCAGATTTGAATTATAAGTCAATGCACTTTCTGCATTGTTTCTTGCCTGTTCATAGTTTCCCATAAATAGGTAAGTACGTGCTAATAAACCGTAGGCAGCAGCCTTTGTGGGAATTGCCGGAAATGTTGAGGTTTCGGGAAGTAGTGGAATAGCTTCAGTTAGATCTTTTATAATCTGGTCATAAGTTTGTTGCAGGGTCGCCCTTTTTGACTGTAGATTCATGTCCGGGTCTAATCTTATAACCATTCCCAGGTCGGCATTCGCTGTTGCGGAATTATATACAGGAGCCCATACCTGGACGCCGTCAAGGTAACGTACTGCCCGTAAAACCATTGCCTGACCTCGTACTTTGTCTGCCTCTGTCCCAGTTAGATTATTGTCGGCAAGAGATTGAAGTACTGAGTTACAGACAAAGATTGGACTATAACAGCTTTGCCAGTTATTGCCAACGGTACCTACGCCTTTAGATACATGATCAGGTTGCCAGGCATATAGCCGTTTGTCACTGTCGTAATAAAGCCCATTGTAGTCTGCATCAGATATATATAGATCATCACTACTTACCTGCCCGGCTGAACTAAAGGAGAGGAACATGTTGTTATGTTGCAACAGCGCATTGAGGTCTGCTATAGTTGCCGGTGTGGTAAGGCGTTTATCTGATTTTTCTTCAAGGAACTTATTGCAGCCTGCCAGCAAACTGCTCAAAGAAAGAAGCATTAAGGTGATGTATTTCTTTTTCATAATGGTAGCATTAAAACTGGGTTCTAAAACCTATTGAATAATTAGCCGGGGTAACATAACGGTTTAGGTTTATGTTAAAATCCGGATCAATACCTGACTTGTTTGCTTTCCAGATGATGCCAAGATTACTGGCATTTACAAAAATTTGAAAAGTCTTGAAATTTTTGAGTCTTCGCAGGTTATATGCGAGGTTAATATATTGCAGGCGGACGTGATCTCCTTTTTCAACAAATATGCTGGAACCTTCGAAGAACTGGTCCCGGCTGCTGTTGCTTTCGTAATCAATTGCAGGAATATCGGTGTGCAATTCGTCTCCCGGTTTTTGCCATCTCAACGCATAATCAGAATGGCCTTTGTAACTGTTGTATAGTTCAGAATAGTTTATGGAACTTCTTCGGAACCAATACCCGAATTTATATGTTATGCCTATCTGAAGGCTGAGATCCTTAAATGTAAAAGAATTGATCAGCGAACCAAATTTTGTAGGTATGGCTGAGCCAAAGTATTGCAGGTCTTCCAGTGGCGTTCCTTCACCTGTTATGGAAGGATAATCTGTACTGATCTGACCATTTAAATAACCCCGTGGTGCACCATTTTCAGGATCAAGGCCAGCCCATTTATAGCCGTACATAGCATATACTGGATGGTCCTTTACACCAGATATAGGAGGGACATTAGTGCTGATATAAAAAACCGCAAGACTTCGATCCACATTATACTCGGCAATTTTATCCTTATATAAAGAGAAATTCAAAATGGTATTCCATTTAAGAGATGATCCAGTTAGATTAATAGTCTTTAGCTCTATATCTAAACCATTGCCGTTCATGCTGGCTACATTTCTGAGCATATAGGGGCTAACACCAGTTGTGACATCGATTTGAGACGTGCCAAAAAGGTTGATGCCTTTTTTGTGATAGTACTCTACAGAGCCGGAAATCCTGTTTGCTTTAGCACGAAAGTCAAGGGCAAGATTGAACATTTTTGATGTTTCCCATCTCAGTTCAGGATTATAGTAGTTCTCAAATAAGGCTACAGGTGAATTGGTATAAGAGGAAGGTCGAGGTAGAAATCTGATGGTATTTACCGCAACCATTGCCGGATCAATATTTCCACTAAAGCCATAAGTTGCTCTTAAGTTCAGAAAGGGCAGAACGTCGACGTTATAAAAAGACTCCTTTGATACATTCCAAGCCAACCCTGCAGACCAGAATGGATTCCATTGATCGTTGGTTTTCAGACCAAACAGGTTACTGGCATCTCTTCTTAAACTTCCAGAAAGTATATATTTACCATCAAATGTATACGCTGCGTTGGCATATTGTGATACAAACCGCTTATCCGTCTCAGTAAGTAGATTGCCATTTTGAATTGTTGATGATCCACCGGTGATTATGTTAGGATAGGAAAGGGTATAATCTACATTTCCGGTAGTTAAATTGTTTGGATTGTAGCCATAGTATTTTGCCTGGTTACCATTATTATCAATAGATCTTAATTCTGCACCGGCAATAGCATTGATGTTGTGTTTTCCATAGGTTCTATCAAAGGCAAGTTGACCTCTTAGATTATGTACGTTCATGCTGTTGCTAGCTTTATCTAAGATGTCTCCTTTTGGAACAATGTAGACAGCAGCATTGTTGATTATCTGTGTATAGGAATTGATATAGTCTCTTGCACTATAGCTTTCGAGGTCTGCCATTCTGGTGCTGTTTCCGGTTTCCCGTTGATACTGATAGTCTATAGTTGCGCTTAATCCGTCAATAAACTGATATTTTACCCCCAGACTGGCCAGTAGACTGGAGGTGGTAGATTTTGATGTATTATGTTGCCAATCTGTGAGGGGGTAATAAAGCCAGTCCAATAACTTGCCGTCACCGAAAGAGGCTACATAACTCATGTTCCAGTTTTTAGGTACCGCTAGTGGATTTCCATTTTCATCAGCCATCCTTGTATAAGGGAATAGATTTTCAATATCAGCATAACCATACCGTCCCGATCCGGTACCTGTTTGGGTATAGTATAGATTTGTAGTTACAGAAAGGTTTTGAACAGGACGATAAGTATTCTGTAACCTGATATTGACTCTATTGTATTTTTCTTCCAAATTCTCTTTATTCTGATCATATCCTACCGCAGAGAGCCAGGAGAATTTATCCGAACCACCTTGTGCACTAAGGTAATATTGTTGCTTTATGGAAGGTTTATACATGTATTTGGAAAATTGGCCCCGCACATCAACAGTCCGTAACTGATTAATAGCTGCATTGGCTTCTTCATTGCTGATAACTCCTTTGGATGCTTTGTCCAATAAATCCACAACCGGACTGATAGCTGGTTTATTACTTGAACTTAGCTTACTGTCATAAAATCCTCTTTTGAATAATTCTTGTTCCACATCAATAAAATCAGAGGAACTCATTTGACGGACGTAGCCCAGGTCTGGTTTATTCCCAATAGTTAGTGACGCATTTGCTTGTATATTAATAGGGGTTTGAAATGTCCCTTTTTTGGTAGTGATAACTATTACACCATTTGCAGCTTTTGCTCCCCATATACTCGAAGCGGAAGCATCCTTTAATATCGTTACATTGTCAATGATATTGGGGTTGATGTTACTGAGGCTACCTTCGTAGGGGAAGTTATCAACTACGATTAAAGGATCTTTTGGCCCACTGATGGTACTGAGTCCCCGAATCATTATTTGACCGTTATAGCCACTTTGGTCCATCATGACACTATTGGCAACATTTGGTAACCTTGAAATGATATCCGTGCCTACCTGCTGGTTTAATAATTCATTGTCTACAGTAGAAAATGATCCGGTTGCTCTTTCTTTAGGTATAGATTGGTATCCGGTATTGATCACATCTGCGGTTTCCATTACTATGTTTGTAGCGGTCAGTTGAATATCTCCGATATTACCATTGACTTCGATATCCTGCGGCTCGTAACCCAGCATTTTTATCGTCAGGTGATCACCATCCAAAACGGCAATTTCAAAAGCCCCTGATCCGCTGGTGCTGGTAGCCTGGCCACCAGTGGAAGAAATTATGGTAGCTCCTGCCAGAGGATTGCCAGCTTGATCAAGTACTCTCCCTGATTTCTTTGTAGGTTGTTCTTCTTTTTTGCCTGGAGTATTATCAGGAGCTGGCCTTTGACGTATAATGATGTTCTTACCCTTGATCTCATAATCAAGGCTTTCTGGTTGATTTTTGAAGATCTCCCGCATAGCCTGGTCAATGCTTACCCCTTTAAGGTTAACGGTTACTGGTCTGGTTTTGGTAAGCGTAGCCGATGGTGCCATAATGGAATAATCCGTTTGGGCACGAAGCTTTTTAATCACCTGCTCCAGAGACTCGTTTTTGGCCGATAAGTTAATGTTCTGCGCGCGGGTAATATTACTCGCAGCAAAAAGAGATACACATAAGGTCAGTACCCTTAGCGAATGGGCATATGAGGGAAGTTTCTGTTTACTTTCCTGTAGGTTGAAGCACCTGCCGCCCATAGAATGAAATAAACCATTCATAATTTTTTGGTTAATGGATACAAATTATACCTGTTGACAATAATGCCGACAATGAGTAAGTTTGTATCAGGGTTTAAAATGTTAGATTGTCTGAATTTTTTAATTTTTTACCCGATACCCGCCGGGACTGCGCTAACAGTCCCGGCATTTTTATGGTACCCTGGCAAACATATGAAACGTCTTTATCGCTTTGTTACCGTAATCCTCCTTCCTTGTATTTTAAATGAAAGCGCTCCCACAGTTGAAATAGCATCCAATATTTCTGATAATTTTCTGTCCTTCGGTATTTCCATCATAAACAGCTCCTCTGATATACTGGCAGGATAGTCAATGTCTACATCATACCAGCGTTCAAGGTGTTTAAAGATCTGCCCTAAAGTGAGATCATTAAAAACAAACAGGTTCTTTGTCCAGCCGATATAATCCTGTCCATTGACATTCTTTAAATTGAACTTACCATCCCCAAGGCGAGCAAGCTGATTGGGAGAAAGAATGGCAGATCCCTTTGAATTAGTAGCCTGTACCAGTACCTTTCCTTCGAGTAAGGCTGTTTCGATCGGTTCATGCTCGTATGCCTGTACATTAAAATGGGTACCCAGCACCGTAACTACCTGCCCGGTAGATTGTACCTTAAATGGCTTGGCTGGATTATGACTAACTTCAAAATATCCTTCACCCTTTAGCTTCACGAGCCTTTCCGACCCGTTAAATCTGGTAGGATAGGAGAAAATAGACCCCGAATTTAGTTGTACCCTTGTGCCATCTTCTAGTTTTAGGCTATATATACCGCCATTCGGTACTTCAATAGTAGCCTGTAATACCTCATCAGTTTGGGTAATGGCCTCTCCATCCTGGTAGGCGATACTATTACCCTCAATACTTACCCCGGATTTGCTATCTTTTAATTCAAAGCGCTTGCCGTTGGAAAGGGTTAGGGTTGCCTTATTGCTTCCGGGTAAAACATCACCTCCGTATATACTGGTCAGCTGCGGTGCCGCTGTTTTATTATTCCAAAAGACAAAAGTTAAGGTCATACCTACAATAAGAACAGCCGCAGCAGCCGCAATCCATTTTAATGGGATAACCTTTCTTTTCTGCTCTGGAGCTGGAGGCATAGCTCCCTGAATACTGTACCAGCTATTACTGACCAGTTGCATTACTTTATCATCCGTAATTTTTGAGGTAAGTTCATTATCCATTCGCAGGTAGTCATTGATCAGACGATCCAGCTCCTGGCTATTACCGGTGGACTCAAAATAATCATAGAGCTGCTTGATCTCTTCCTTAGTGGCAGAACCGGCAACATACTTGTCAAATAGCTGTTTAATATTTTGCTCCATGATCTTTTCGATTAGGTGTATATAGGAAATACACCTAGCTCAGAACAATTAGCTATACGAAAATGGGAAAATTTGAAAGTATTTGATAAGTTACTGACAGCTAGCTTAATAAAATAGCGGCTAGTAATAGGGAATGGGTAAGAAGTTGTGCTTTTAATTGCTTGTTTGCCTGCTGGATGAGCTGATTGATGGTATTGGGACTGATCCCTAATTGTTCACTGATTTCTTTATAAGACAGCCCTTCCATCTTATGCAGGGTAAATACTTCTTTCTGTCTTGGGGTTAATTTTTCCAGGGCAGCTTGTAGGGCCAGCTCGGTTTCCTTACCCTCTAGTTGCTGTTCAATGGGAGAGTAAGCTTCCTCAAATCCATGATGCTGCTCGTACAATTGTTGAGAAAGGGCCTTTCTAAAGCTGTTTTTACAATAGTTGCCTGCAATGGTGTAGAGAAAGGCTCCGAATGATAGTTCCGGATCAAGCCGATCCCGAACTTCCCAAACTTTTAAAAAGACATCCTGTAAGATATCGGCGGCAAGTTCTTCCGATTTAAGTAGTTGTAGTAGTCGATGGGTTAACTTTCCGGCATACTGAAAATATAATTGCTCAAAGGCAGCCTGATCGCCTGATTTTACGCGATAGATAAGTTCTTTTTCAGAAAGTACGATAACAGGCTTCATTAAGTAATCTGGTTAATTACAAATTCAATCTGGCAGTATATGATACGGGATAATTTACAAAAGGTTCCTGCTGAGCAGAGTGGTAGCATCTAACAATAATTCAAATATGGGAATTGTGAATCTTAAATGCAATTTTATTTAATAATAAAAACTTAGGTATAGATATTTGTTAAGGATACTTCTAACATAAATAAGGCCGGCTAACCGGCCCTAAATTATAATAACTTGAATGCAATGGTGGTTTGGATTGATCCGGTCATCTTTTTTGTAGCATTATCGTACCTGAGATCACCAATCATATTTTCCCGCAACTCTTTAGCCCGACGAGGCTCTGGATTATCAGGAATTGTTGGGAACGTGATTGGCCCACGAGTCACTAATGCGGAGGCGAAAGCATAGCCCCAAAATTTAACAACCTCAATTGGGGCTGTTTTAATATACTCTTTTTCATTAGGAGTAAGGTCGAACTTGTCCTCCATCCAGGACACAAAATCCGATGCTACTTGATCGGTTTGTAAAATAAGTTCTGCGTTTGAAAGTGCGTAAAGGCTTGCAGTAACTTCTGCAACCCCCGCTGGTGTAAGTTTTGGCATAATTGATATATTAATTAAATTAATAATACAATTATTGTGCCTTTGGCAATTTGTTTGCTTAAGATATTGCCTATGACTAACGAATCAACAATTTTAGACCGATTTCTATTTCGTTTTATTGCAGTTCTGATCGCCTCTTTATATGTTTCAGAATTGGGAAGTATACACAGTATTTTTGAGCGTTTGCTGACCAGGGAATTTTATTATGAATTTGGAGTGACTTTACTCATTGGGATTACCGTAACGGAGCTGATTTATCGCATCAACTATTACCTGAGCAGGAAATATCCACTACACGACCATACCGGAATGAGAATTTTGCTCCAGGTCGTTTTTGGTTTGGCAATTCCTGCCGTTGCCGTTTTCTTAATGGCCGCGCTGTATTTTGGTGTGAACGGGATCAATATTTTCAAGACAGATTACCTGGTATTCGTTTTTCCCCTGGTAATTGTCTTATTGATATTATTGAATTTGTTATTTATACTGGTTCCTTATTTTGTTCATGCCTTCCGGCTGCAGCAGGCAAACAAGATGCAGTTGGGTGTGACAGGCTCGACAAGCCCATTGGTTTCAGGTAGTAATATTATAAAAGTATTTGAAGGATCGAGTGTATTGCATATAGATGGGAGCGAGGTGCAACTGGCCTATATTATTGAGGGAAAAGTGCTCGTTAAAATATCCAATAAGGGCGAGTTACTGACAGATTATACCCTGGATGAATTGGAAGGTATTTTGTCACCAGATCAATTTTTCAGAATTAACCGGAAACTAATTGCCCACAAAGATTGCTGTATCAGTTATAAAACTGAGAGCTATGGAAAATTAGCTGTAGAAATAATACCGGTTACGCCAGTGCCGGCAATTGTAAGTCAATTGAAAGCAAAAGCATTTAAGCAGTGGGTAGGCGGTCGATTTTAATTTATGGAAAATGCACTTTTGTTAAGGGGCACTACATCAAAAGATATCTTGTTTGATAATAGACTTTTTCTGCCAATTTTTGAAAATGCAGTATCTTTGGCGCGGTTCGCTTCATACACGACCGTTGGAATATTGAAAAAAGCAATGACAAAATCTTGTCATTGCTTTTTTCATTTTAGTATTGTAATTATGTATTATTTGAGGTCTCATACTTTAATATATCGATTAAGTTTTGTTAGGAATAAGGCTGCCAGAGACAAATTTTCATATAACGTTAATCCGTCTCAAACTTTAGTAAATTTGATTTGTTATTCGGTTTGAAAGCCAAAATTACAATCTCCCTGAAAAAGGGATCATTAACCAATAGCATTATGAAAACTGCATTTATTTCCCTTTTGTTGATTTTGTTTAATTACTTGGCGTGCTATAGCCAAAAAATTTCTGTTAAGCTCCATGCTATCGAGGGGTATGGAACACACATTGAATTTGCCCACAAAGCAATTACAGCGCTGGAAACAGTATTGAATTCGCCTGCGTTCAAGGATAGTATCAAAGCTATGAAAGCTGAAAAGACACAGGGCCATACACCGGAGCAGCTTTATGGGATAATCATGACAGCACATGAAAAAAATATTCCCAAAGATAGTATAGCAGCTGATGGAATTGTTGATCTATGGGTG
Source organism: Sphingobacterium sp. (assembly GCA_031286695.1). Classification (GTDB taxonomy): domain Bacteria; phylum Bacteroidota; class Bacteroidia; order Sphingobacteriales; family Sphingobacteriaceae; genus Sphingobacterium. The sequence goes on from JAITTY010000006.1 coordinate 994,639, forward strand.
AGAACTTTGGATGTGAATGGCAAGGATGCAAAATTGAAAAAGTATTGTGAGAAGCCTTCCATATTCGGTAATCAAACAATTGGTATTGATGGTGCGGGTGATGGGGTTATGGCCATTTGCCCCTCTGCTTTAGATTATTGGGCATCTAAAAATGATGTGGCATCCTTGGCGGGCCATTATGCACATGAATACATGCACATATTGGGATTTGATCATTATCGGTTTCTCAGCACGCAAGCATGGCGGGAAAGAACTTTTGTATACATGGTTGGAAACCTGGTCAGTCAGTTGGTAAAAGAAAATATTACTAACCCATAATTGTATAAAAGCCACATTTATTTTGTGGCTTTTATTTTTAATGATCCTTTGTAATGATTTTTGCCTCCAGTCTTTCAAGCCTGGATAAAATGATTTGGAGATCTGCGGGCATTTCAGGTACTGAAGGCGTAGAATAAGAGTGGTATTCCCATATTTCGACAATATCTTCAAAACCGATTTCAAAGGGTGCAAATTGTGTATTCCAGGATTTGCATAATACGGTACCGGCATCAGTAAGTGAAATGGTCTTAAATACAATATCTTGCCCTTTTGATACAACAATTGCTAAGGTATTTGATTTAATCGTATTCCAGTCGGCTATATAACGTCCGGTTACATCCATCTCTTCGGGAAACGGATACATTGAATCTCCTTCAATGGGAAACGTTCTGTAAGTCCCGAATTTTGGAAGGTTAGGATGACTGTATTTGGGCAATTCTGAAATGAAATCAGTATCCGCATAACCCCCGGCTGCATATCCAGCCTTCCCCTTTATCGGTACATACTCGATATTTTCCTTATTATGCTGATCTACAGTGATCGCGAGAACACGTATATTCCCACCTTTGATGTAAATATCATCTCCATTTTCCAGTTCCCGCAGCTTTAACTCTCCAATTTTCGTCAGATCAATTTGCAAAAGTGTATCTATACTCAGCCGGTGAAATCTGGATAATTTCAAATATTCATCCATACTGGGAGATTTGGTTTTCCCATTTTCAAGGTTAGTATATTTTATTCTATGAATCCCCAAAGCTACAGAAACCTGTTCCTGAGTGAGTTTCCTACGATCTCGTAAGAATCTCAGATTAGAGAAAAAATATATTTTTTGCGTATTCATTTTCACATGTTTATATTATGAACATGATTTATGTTCAATATTTGAACAAATCTAGTAAAAAATATTGTAAAAATATGGATAGGCATATTGTTCACTGTGATTTAGATACCTTTTTCGTATCTGTAGAGCGGTTGCTCAATTCGGAGTTGATGGGCAAACCGGTGTTAATTGGTGGTTCTGGTGATCGGGGCGTGGTAGCTTCCTGCTCCTATGAAGCACGGCGTTATGGTGTCCATTCGGCAATGCCTATGCGGCTGGCCCGTCAGCTTTGTCCCGAAGCTGTTCTGGTACGTGGAGATTATGATCAGTATTCTAAATACTCGAATATGGTCACTGAAATTATTGAAGAAGTTGCCCCGGTTGTAGAAAAGGCAAGTATTGATGAGCATTACCTGGATATTTCGGGAATGGACCGTTTTTTTGGTTGTTGGAAGTGGACACAGGAACTGCGGGGACGTATTATCAAAGAAACGGGATTGCCAATCAGTTTTGGACTTTCTGAAAACAAAACTGTTTCCAAGATCGCAACCGGAGAAGCAAAGCCCTGTGGAGAAAAGAAAGTGGATACCGGTGCAGAGAAATCATTTCTGGCACCCTTATCTATCCGCAAGATTCCTATGGTCGGAGAGAAATCCTATATCACGCTTCGTAATATGGGTATTTCCCAGATTCATACGCTGCAGGAAATGGAAGTCTTTACCATGCGTAGGGTGTTGGGAGAAAATGGTGTTTCGATATGGCATAAGGCCAATGGCCTGGATAAAAGTCCTGTTCTACCATTCCGGGAGCAAAAATCAATGAGCAAGGAAACCACCTTTCAGTCAGATACTACGGACATGGAGCTACTGCGTAAAACGCTGGTAAGTATGGTTGATGAGCTGGCCTTTGCACTCCGAAACGAAGAAAAGTTAACCGGCTGTATTACCCTTAAGCTCCGTTATTCCAATTTTGATACCCATACCCAGCAGGTAAAGGTGTCTTACACCAATTCTGATAAGCAGATCGTCGCTAAAGTTATGGAACTCTTTAAGAAGTTGTATAGCCGACGAATGCTGATTCGCCTGATCGGGGTGAAGTTTAGTAATCTGATTACGGGAAACTATCAGGTGGATATTTTCAATGATACAATGGAAGAAATACACCTGATGCAGGCAATGGATCACATCCGTAAGCGCTTTGGCACCGAATATATTATGAAAGGCATTTGTTTACAAGAGGGAAAAGGAGGGAAGTATGCTGCTCAATCTACATAGCTATTATAGTTTGCGTTATGGCACAATGAGCCTGGATGACCTTATTGAAGGGATGATGACCTGTGGATATGATACCGCAGTTTTGACCGATATCAACAATAGTACCGGTTCTATTGATTTTATAAAGAGGGGACGCAAAGCTGGATTAAATTTACTCTCAGGTATGGAATTCCGGCAAGGTGATCAATTGCGCTTCATTGCCATAGCCAAAAATGCTGTCGGTTTCCAGGAAATTAATGAATATCGGACAAAGCTAAATGAACGGGCAATTATAGTTCCTGAACGGGCACCGGAGTTTAACAATGTTTTCATTGTGTATCCATTTCGGAGTATTTCGATGCCGGAACTCAGGGATTATGAATTTATAGGCATCCGACCGGCTGAACGCAATTATATCGTACTTGAAGAAAGGAGTAATTATCGCCGCTATGTTATCCTGGCTCCAGCTACGTTCAGGGCAGCAGATTATAATTTGCATACGCAGCTTAGGGCGATTGACCATAATATTCTATTGTCGCAATTAGAAAAGGGGCAGGCTGCAGCGAGAGATGAGGTGTTTATATCCAAAGTCAGACTAATGGAAATGTATCGTCAGTTTCCTGAATTGATCGCAAATACCAACCGCCTGTTGGGGAGCTGTTCTTTTGATATGGATTTTAAAAAAATCAAGAACAAAGAAACCTTTACGGGAAACCGTTATAATGACAAACAATTATTGCTAAAGTATACCCATGATGGTTTTAGCCGCAGGTATACCAAAACGGATAAACTTGCCCAGGAGCGTATCGCCAAAGAACTGGAGATTATTGAAAATCTCAACTTTTCCAGTTATTTTCTCATTACAGATGATATCTGCCGTTATGCCAGAGGACGGGATTTTCATTATGTTGGAAGGGGCAGCGGAGCCAATTCTGCCGTTGCCTATTGTCTGGGGATTACTGATGTTGATCCTATTGAGCTGAATTTACCTTTTGAGCGCTTTCTGAACCCAAAGCGGCAATCGCCTCCGGATTTTGATATTGACTTTTCCTGGAACGAGCGTGATGAGATATACGAGTATATATTCAACAGATATCAAAGTGGTCATACAGGGCTAATGGGGGCTATGAGTACCTTTCGCTCCCGGAGCATTCTTCGGGAACTTGGTAAAGTGTATGGACTGCCTAAAGCAGAGATTGATCGCCTGGTTCATGAACCACAGCACATGCTCAATAAAAATGAGGTGACCAATATGATCCTCAGTGTCTATAACCGTATGGCTGATTTTCCCAATCAGAGAACCATTCACGCTTCGGGGGTGCTCATTTCAGAATTACCGCTGACCAGTTATTGTGCATTGGATTATCCTCCTAAAGGTTTGCCTACCATGCAATTTGATATGTATGTAGCAGAAGATATTGGTTTTGAAAAATTCGATATCCTCAGCCAACGAGGGCTGGGCCATATCAAAGACTGTCGGGAAATTGTAAAGCAGAATCGAGGGGAAACAATCAGTACCGATAATCCAAAACGTTTTTTTAAAGATCCTAAAATTGCAGCCCAGTTACAGTCTGCCCACACTATAGGTTGCTTTTATATCGAATCTCCTGCGATGCGGCAGCTTATTACCAAGCTGCGATGCAATGATTACCTGACGCTGGTTGCCGCCTCCAGTATTATCCGTCCGGGAGTAGCCTCATCGGGCATGATGGCTGAATTTATCAAAAGGCACCATGATCCCGAAAAGGTGGTCTATCCACATCCGGTGTTTAAAGAACAGCTTGAAGAGACCTATGGGGTTATGGTATACCAGGAAGACGTAATGAAAATTGGCAATGCCTATGGTGGACTGGACATGGCAGATGCAGATGTGCTCAGGCGAATGATGTCCGGAAAATATCGGAATAAAAACCACCTTATTGAAATAGAAGATAAATTCTTTGATCATTGTAAAAGACAGGGATACCCTGAACAGACCAGTCGGGAGATCTGGCGCCAGATGGAATCTTTTGCAGGATATTCCTTTAACAAAGCGCACTCGGCATCCTTTGCGGTGGAGAGCTACCAGAGCTTATTTCTGAAAACCTATTATCCGCTGGAGTTTATGGTAGCGGTACTCAATAATTATGGGGGATTTTATAACCGCAAGGTATATATTAATGAAGCTAGAAGATCTGGGGCCAATATTTGTCTCCCTTGTATTAATACTTCCGGTCTTCAGACAATGATCAATCGAAACGATATTTACTTAGGATTTGATTCGATACTAAATATGGAAAATGGACTAGCGAATCGGATTTATCTGGAACGATTGAGCAACGGCCCATATACAAGTTTGGAGCAATTTGTACTGCGGACTGCAGCCACACTGGATCAACTCATTATCCTGATAAGAGTTGGTGCATTTCGTTTCTTGGGTATTGGGAAAAAAGAACTTCTTTGGGAGGCACACCTATTATTAAGTGCCGATAAGAAGGAAAATTCAAAAGGGATGGTCCTTTTCGATTCGATGTGCCGTAAACCGATCCTTCCGAAATTGGAGCATTCTGTCCTGGAAGATTATTATGACGAGATAGAATTATTTGGATTTGTAGTGACTGCGAGTTCCTTTGAATTGGCAAAGTCAAAATATAGGGGGGATTTTAAAGCCCAAGAACTTGGAAATCATGTAGGGAAAACGATCAGGATGGTAGGCGATTTTGTGACAGATAAAACAGTTAAGACAAAGCATGGTGCCTACATGAAATTTGGAACATTTTTAGATTGTGATGGGGTCTTTTTTGATACGGTACATTTTCCCCAATCTCTTTCACAATATCCGCTTAGGGATTGGGGACTTTATCTTATTGAAGGGAAAGTAGTCGAAGACTTTGGATGTCCTGCAATCGAGGTAAGTCGATGTGCTAAGATGCCGATTAAGTCAGATCCAAGAAGTACTTAGTTATTTAACTGGGCATACCTTTTATATAACCTTAAAAACTTACTCTTATATTTTTTCTTTATAATTAATGATCCTACCAATTGCTCAATATTTTCATTTATGTATCTTCCCCAAAGCGCATACTGTTGCTCGTTATTTTGAGTTTTAATAATTTTTTTAATTACTAATGTGTACAGGGTACTTAATTTCAAAAAGCCGAACCATCCCTTTTCTGAAGCATAAACCGCTTCACATATTTCGGATGACAAATCTTTCCAGATTTTTAGACGATTAACAACCAACGCATCCCTATTTAAAGTGTATACTCCAATGGAAACATTACCCTTGCATGCATTGCCGTTTCCTATGCCTCGCATCTGACCAAGGTCGTTAAAGGTTATGTAGGTTGCAGGGTCCTCAATTTCCGGATTAATAAGCATATGCTGTTCTAAAGTTAGATTACAATGTGGCGTTACAGCCCTTACGCCTGCGATCGGAAACCGAGTTCCTTTCGCCCCTGTACTATTACATGCCGGACAAGATAAAAGTAAATTATGCCAGTCTATAGATAGCCAGGGATATCCCCGAACAGCCACTCCATTGGTATCTTGTGCGTTAACTGACTTTTTCGGCCGGAAATGTTCAACCTGGAACGATGCAACATGCGCGCCATATGATTCACAATAATAACATTTGGCTTGATCAGCGGCATCCAATTGAAATTTGCCGATAGAGTACGCTTTCAGGCGGGTTAATATTTCATCAGACTTGTAATTGGGTATATCTGCGTCTACAATAGTCGAATTTGTATTAAATTTTATCATGAGACGCGCCAATTTAGTCAGATTATGGGGTGTTGTCAAGCTGGCGGGGGTACCCGCTGTGTCAAGATATTTATTGTTTATATAAATCATATCTCATCAGTGGAATTTAACCTTTCTTCTAATTTTTCCATCAGGATCTGATTGAATAGGGCTTCATTATAAAGGTCACTTGTTTCTAATTCTTTTAAATTGTTTTCAACGGGGATGATATCTTGGAACCCGAATATAGGAGAAGTAAGGATGGTATTGGGAAGAAGGTTCTTTACATCAATATCCAGTATTTCCGCTTTAATATTATTATGATCATCTCTATCCATTTTGATAAAAAGAGAATCCTCAGGAGCGCCTAGCAGCGGTACAGGGCTATGGGTTGTTACAATAAACTGGATATTCGGAAAAGTCTGACTAAGCTGGATAACGATATCTCTTTGCATCTTGGGATGGAGGTGTAAATCAATCTCATCAATGATAACAATGCCGGTATAATTAGCAATATCTGTTACATCTGGTTGTTGGCTTTGCAGCCTTAATAGTAAATCCAGGATAAATCCAACAAAGTTTTTAGTGCCGGAAGGTAGCTCCTTGAACGTTACTGTTTTAAAGGTTTTATCTGCGTTTTGTGGAGCGTTGGTCTGTACGTATAATAATTGAGTATTGTTTTCATCATCAGTTACGGCTTGTACTTCAGCTATATTGGAGACAATCAACGGAATATTTAAGGAAACATTTTCCAGAAAATCCTGAAAAGCCAACTCATAGTATTTTGGTCGGACACTAAATAAGTATTCCCCACTAAGATCGCCTAAAAGCGTTATGGAATGAAACAAACCAAATGTTCGCTTGCGGGCAATTTTTCTGTCAAATGAAACGCCTTTAATTTGGGTACTTTCCGAAAACAGTCGTATAGGTCCATAAGCAGCAAAACCTTTCGTGAGCAATTCAGAGGTGGATATATCTTTATCAAATTGCGTGGAAGAGGGATACTTTACTCCATTATGTAACAGGACTTCAATTTTTGTCTGCTTATTTTCATATATCACTTCATCTTTGTCTTGGTTTCTACATATTCCTATGGCAATGGATTGTAGTAGCGAGGTTTTACCACTGCCATTTTCCCCGGTTATAAAAATCCATTTACATTTTACAGGAATATTTCTAATATCCAGGTTTTTAATATTATGATAATCCTTTATCCTGATACTTTTAAGGTAACTTTTAGCCACCTTATCTGACTTTATCCCTTCCCTGTAATTTTCGATGTTGTCAATATTTTTTTTGAATTCCTTATCATTAATAAAACTGATTCTGATATTTGTCAATTGTGGATAATTGTCCTCGTAATGCTTAAGTACCCGATCAATTTTTAGTTTTTCATCATTTATAAACAACTTCAATGACTTGTTATAATCAGTGCCAAATTCAGTTCTGTCCACTTTTAAATATCCATTACTATAATAGGGGAGATGTAAATCATTGAGCAGATTACTTAACAATCCCATTTCTTCTAAAACGTAATCCTTATCATTAATTTCAAAGCACGACGATCCGTCTGGATATATTATCAGGGAGAGGATCGGTGCTTTTGATTTCCAGTCCATACCATTCCAGAATGAAACAGCTAAATACTTTTCGTTTCCAGGAAACCAGTAACCTTTTTCTAACTTAGCATCACGGTTGATCTTACGAACCCCAAACTTAAAGTCATTATTCTTTTTATGAATTGATAAGAGATAAGCGTATACCTCTTCATGAATATTTTCTATGGCCATCAAAATAGATTTTTGTTGAAATTATAAATATTAATCAACATTCCATAAACCTGTGAATTATTTCCGAGTGTTTAATCATTGAATTTTGAATGATTATATTTGAGATATGTATATTCCTTTTTCGTCTTATACTATGAATTCCCTAATTGAGACTTTGAAAACAAAGGTTCCATATTTAGTAATTCAAAGATTTAACTGGCCTGGAATAGAAGCCGGTAAGGGTTTTATGGTAAGCATGTACGATGATCACGAAGAAGCATTTTTTCATGGTAGCCAGCTTGGAGCAAAAGAAGGTAAGTTGTTGATATTGCCGGATGACTTTGAAAAGATTGAGAGCTTGCTACAGCCCGGATCTGGATATAGATTGTTTGTAAATAAACTTAAGGAAGACAACTGGAATAAAAGAATGCTTAAAATATACGAGAAGAACATCATTAATTATTTGCGCGCTAAGACCCCATTCACCAGACATGATAAGATAGATATAAATTTCGGTATTGAATTTGGCAGGGTTATAGCAACAATAAGCAATGGTGAAAAAGAGATAATTACTGAGGCGATAAAATTAATTGGATAAATTATGTGTTGGGATATTAGTTTACATAGTGATATAGAAATAGTAAAAAAAGCATTTCCTGCCCTTAAAGATCAAAGGCGTAATCTAAACTATGATCTTTCGCATATGGAAGATGTGTGGGCCTGGAGCTTCCCGGATTATCCGATCATTTACCGGGAAAAGGCAACGGGGGAATTGGCATTGACGGAAATGGAATGGGGAGTGTATCCACTTTATTTAGAGGGGAAAGGAAAAACCCAGCAGGAAATTGATACCCAAAGGAGAAATCAGGTTAACGCCCGCTCAGAGCGAATCGTTGATGATCCAAAATCATTGTGGTATCGAATGAAAAATCAACGGTGTCTGATACCGGTATCGGGGATATATGAACACCGTAAAATAAAAACCTGGAAAAAGAAAGTGCCCTATTATATTGCTGAAAAAGGTAGAGATCTGTTTTATATTCCTGGATTGTACCAGTTTATGGAAGTAGTAGATGAAGATGGTGTAGTGGAGCGTAAGGGAAACTTTGCCATGATCACCAGATCGGCAAATGAAGTAATGGCAGGAATCCATAATGATGGAAATAATAAACACCGTATGCCACTGTTCTTGCCGGAGGATATGGAAAAAGAATGGCTGGCAGATATTACACCGCTGGATATGGCAGAAATTTTCTCCTATCAACTGCCGGCTGATCAGTTGACCTATACACCTGTTTTTAGCCTTCGTAATGCCGTTCGCATGGACGGGAAGCATTTATATGAACCATTTGAGTGGCAAGGATTACCGCCATTGGGAAATGATGATCCCGGTTCTGTACAAACATCTCTATTTTAATTTTATTGTTCTGAAAAATAGATGACTTTTATCGTCGTTAGGTATTCTTCATAGTTAAGGTAGTTTTCAATTGCCGAAGAGATATCTAATAAATCATCCTCATTTAAAGGAGTTTGATTTAATGTTGATAGAACATTTTCATAAGTTACTTTCAAGGGTATGAAATACTGCTTGTCGTTTTTTCGATACAGTATTTCATACCCTTCTTTTTTTAATTACTGCAATTGGCTGAGCTTCATATTGCCTGAAATTTATATCCTTAACAATCATTTCAGGTATTCGTTTTTTTGATTCTCCTTTTTGCCACCCCTTTTATAAAGGCCGGGCTATTCGTTTTATCTTTTTCAAAGGATGCCACTACTATCCCTGGTGGAATTTTAGATAGCTACGTGTAGGTAGCCCTTGTTCCTTTTGTATCCTTAATGCCCTGTGATAAGGGAAGAATGTTCCTTACTGTTTTTTCAAAATAACCGACCAAAAGGGCAGCTAAGCTAATGCTGTCCGGTGTCGCTTCGTGCGCATAATGGCCTGCCGGGCAGACCACCCTTCGGGACTTATAGCACTTCGCTAACCGTCCATCATTCTATGCTTGCTTTCTTTTTTTCGGTTTTTCTTTTGAAAAAAACAGCTGCGAGGCAGGTTGCGAAAAAAGGGAGAGCAACTCAAAATCAATTTGTAACAATTAAAACATTAAGCAATGAACATCACAGGAACCATCACAAAAGACGCGGAAATCCGTACAACAACGAGAGGGAAAAAGTATGTCAATTTCAATGTGGCTGTAAATGATAGCTACCGGAACAGGGAGGGACAGCGCGTGAAGCATACCGCATTTTTTAACTGTACCTACTGGATTTCGACAGGTATCGCATCGCTCTTGACAAAAGGAAGAGCAGTGGAACTTATTGGACTATTAAATGCAAGCGCATGGAAAGACAAACAAGGAGAACTAAAAGCATCCATGAATTTAAACACCTCAGAAATTAAGCTGGTCGGCTCAGGTAAACAGGCCGATAACCAAACGCAATTGCCAGTAGTAGCTACTACAGATTTGGACGCTGAACATCTTCCATTTTAATATCAAATCTTTTTATAAACATTTTAAATCAACTTATCATGGCACACAACATCAATTTCAATAACGAAACAGGTACACACTCATTTTTCTCCGTAAAAGAAAAGGCATGGCATGGGTTAGGGCAGATAGTGGAAAACTATCCCACAAGTAAGGAAGCAATTATCTATGCCAATTTAGATTACGAAGTGGAAAAAATGCCCCTGCAAACCGTCAGTAATCAATTATCAATAGGAGATGACGGAAGTGTTGTCGATTTTAACGGTATTGCCGTACCGCAAGCATTTGCAACAATTAGAACCGATAACAAAACCCCTTTGGGTGTGGTAGGCAAAGACTATCATGTTGTCCAAAATACCGATGCTTTTGCATTCTTTGACGCTATAGTATCCGAAGAAAAAGGAGTGTTGTACGAAACCGCAGGGGCTTTGGGTAACGGGGAACGAATATTTATCACTGCCAAGCTTCCCGATACCATTCGGGTAGGTAATAACGATGACATTACAGAACAATATATTTTCCTGACCACTTCCCACGATGGCAGCGGCAGTATTACAGCAGCATTTACCCCAGTGCGGATCGTTTGCCAAAATACCCTCAATGCAGCTATGACCAATATGTCCAACGTTGTCCGAATCAAGCATACAGCAAATGCCCAATCAAGACTTAAAGATGCTCATAAAATAATGGGTATTGCGGCCAAGAATGGTAAAGAAATGGAGGCCCTTTTTAATCACTGGTCAACAGTTCAGATAAAAGATAGTGCCATCCGAAAACTGATAAAGATTGCCCTCTGTCCCAATAAAGAAACACTGGATCATATCGCTAAAGGAACAGATCACGAACTGTCCACACGCTTTAAAAATATGGTTGATAGTGCATTCAATTATGCAATGACTGCCGATAGTCAGTTGATGGATACGACAAAAGGTACTTTGTTTGGTGCTTATAACGCAGTTACGGGCTACTATCAGAATGTACACAATTTCAACAGTATGGAAGCCAAGCTGGACAATATTGTTTTAGGCGGTACAGTTAAGGACAGGGTTCAAAAAGCCTTTGATCTCTGCCTAGGCTATGACCGATACGGTATTGATATGCTTGAATTTAATTAACCTATCAGCCTGCCAACCTGTTTAGGTTGGCAGGTCATAAAATCCAGTGTTATGGGCAACCCGTTTTCAACCGTACGACTATATAACATACGCAGGCTCAGAAAGGCAAGACGATTGTTCAAGCAGCAGCCCCTGTTTGCCTATTACCTGATGTGCGAGACCTATACAGACTACTGTTATACTGATTTTCTTGCCGATCTAAGATACAGGAAACCACCTAAAAAACGGAAAGGCAAAAGCGTATTGTATCGATACGGCAGATATAGCCGCATTGTTAAACTAATGGAACATTATAACCAAACTAAAGATCTTGATTTTGCGATTGCTGCTAAGAGATTGAGGGACATGCTGACAAAGCCTTATCGTGTATGGTATAAATGTGAAGAAGTATCAGTAGAAGTGTGTTTTTCGCCGCTCATTCCCTTAGTCCAAATTGAAAATCTAGTCCTTAGACTAAAAACAGTACATACCGAACAGGAAGCACAGGAGCTAGTATCGGAGTTCAGTAGTACTGTATACATTCCTTAATCAACTTTTAATTTTTTTGACATGACTGTTTATATGAAAATTGAACTAAAAGATCAATATAAAAATGAATCTTTTATCAAAGACTTAAATCACACACTGACCAAAGAATATAATGGCGGTGAAGTGCCCAAATTTAATCCTATGTATTACCTACAGAAAATAGTAAAAGAAGCAAATTCGGGAACCTACGGGCTGGATTTTATTGCCCACTTGCCAAGACCATTTACTATTGAAATGATTACCGAGCGGGTACACTGGTTGCGTTATGGAACCTATCATGCCAGTATTGGGTATAATGCAGATGTACAGGAAGCACTGGGCGCGATTGCGGTATGTAGATGGATAGAAGATACCGCCGCCGTATATATTGATATAGAGATGTCCACAGACTATGACAGGGAAACGCTGAGAAAGAATCTGGACAGGGTGCTGTCCGAATCGGGGATTGATCCCGTATTGGTTTGGACAGGTCATTATAAGCATTGGTATTAGTATCCAAATCTCATTTATAAACTATTAAAAATATAACTATGAATTTATCACACATGCCAACTGATTATATATTCGTCCGCGCCCAAACAAACAGTGATTGGGATAGTTGCACCTTTGCTATAATTACTATTTCCCCTGAGTGGAGAAAAGAACAGGCAGACCGAATACATTTTTTTAAGGCTCTTGAAGGTTGTGACAGCTTTCATGAAGCTCAGTTCTTTAATGTCGAAATTCAATTCTTTGATGCTGACTACGAGCTATCAGAAATCGTAAAAGGCTTTGACAGGAAATTGGATTGGTGTTTCCTGCAAGTCACCCAAGAAGAAATTGATCATTTGCATACGCCACAGTCAACGCTTGGCACCTGCTGTATTTGTATTGATGCTTTCGGCAATGGACAATATAAAGCATGGGCAAAACATTCAGGCGAAGAATTTTTTACAGATCAATTCTCAATCACAGAAATTCTGAAAGGGTATGAAAATAATTGATCTCAATGGGTTTGCCATAGTCGTGGACGATCTTGAAAAAGCTATTGACTTTGCAGACTATTTTAAGGATGCACATCATATTCCAATGGTGGAAACGGACAAGATACGGCAGGCATACTGGAAGGATATTTTTGAAAAACTGATGGAATTAAAGCGGGCATCAGAATCGGATTTAAAATAAAGATTTAAGCTATGAAAACAATTATAAATAATGAAGCAGCATGGATTATGGCGGGCGCAATTTTGGTTAAAATAATCATTGCCGCAAGACGATTCAACAGAAGAGGAATCGGAGGTTTACAGCACTTTACCAGTTTTTATGCTGGCCTGTTTACCGTGATTATAGAATGGTTTCTTTCTATAGCAGCAGTAGTTGCAATTATATGGGCGACCCTTCAATTATTATTTACCTAAAGTCAGTTATTATGAATACAAATTTTTTTTCTCAGGTTGCTGCAATGGAATTGCATGGAAACCTGCAAATTAATATTACGAAAGGAAGCAACGGTCGCATGGTAGTTTCTATGATATTAGATAATCAGCATTGTAATGATAGTGCCAAGAAATTGATTCCTCCCTTAGTCCTCAACGCTACATGTGAGGAATTGGATAATCAATTTTTTGAAACAATATCAAAACCAATGCAACAGGTTTCTGCAGTCATGGTAGATATGGAATCATTTGTTAAACAGATTGAGCAGGCTAAATCGCAGTCTACGATGTCTAAACAGCAGGCGCAACAAAAAGATAAGGAGCAAGAATCGGAAGATAAAAAATTGCAGTCCATGTGGACTAAAGTGGATCAGTTAGAAGCGGAAGGTAAATACCGAGACGCATGGACAAAAATCCCTGATCCATCAAAATACCCTGAGCAAGGAGAAAAAATAAGAAACAGAAGACTGGAATTATCGGCAAAGTTTGAGCCTGATTTATTTGCAGCTCTTCCAGCATCTGAAAGCTCTGTGTTGGATAGTGGTTTGGGAATCGAGCCACAAGAATCAACGGACAGTGCCGACAACAAAAACCTACAAACAGATTATGTTAACGAATAAATAATGGATTATGATACTGGTAACAGAATTAAAAAGAAAGTTTGTTTTTCGGGAGAAACAGCAAACAATAGATTTGAGTGACCCTGATGCACAATGGAGTCCTGCTGAGGTACTTAATTTTTATGCAACGCAATATCCAATCCTGACCACTGCCAAAGTTGGTGCGTATACCATCAAAGATGACGCGATCATCTATCCGTTTGAGTGTCTTTTGGGAACAAAAGGATAATGTTAAAATCTTAAATTATGAATCATGCAACACCATATAGAAGCAGGAATTATCGAATTTCCCAAAAAGGAAAAGCAACGCAATTTACACCAAAGAATTGCCAAGCTGCTGGTCAGAAATCTAAGGGACAAAGACGCTTCAAGTATCTTAACCGAAAAGAGGAACACAGCACCTTTATCCATGCTGCCAATGATTTTTTAAAAAATATCTTTTTGCCAAAGGTTGAGCAGGAATTTGACTCCGCTAAAATCGATCGCCAAGCAGATCGGCAACTGCAAAGTTCCCTTAAAAGGCTGGAAAACCGTTTTGGTTTTCGGATTCCCGAATATGATGTTATAAATCTCGATTATAAATGGAATCTCTGTCTTTATTATGTTGATCAGGAAATTGGTAAACGAACACTTCCATATGTTACTTCTACGGCTCATATTGAATATGATGAGAAGGAAAAATATCATATCTGCATTTCGGAGCAGGTTAATGCCAGTAGCCGTTTGTTTTATGTTCCGGTGCTTCCGCTTAAACGATTGCTTTCCGATAAGGGCAAAAGAAAAGGCGCATTGCTATTACAGTCCGTTCTTTCCTTTCTATACCTCCACGCCGGATTGCCCTTCTATACTGATGATTGCTCATTTCTAAATGGGGAAATAGATTGCTTATACCAATGGAGTCAGGAATCTGATGATGAAGAATTTATAACCTTCATAAACAAAGAGCTGTCTGAGGCAATGGATATTGGATTCTGTATTTGGAAGAAAATATCCAATTACCAAAACTTATCGTATTTACAAAATCGTTTGATATCCTTTAAGCCAAAGAATGGATTTGATGCAGCTTGTTTGGAACTGGCACAAAGAGTTAGTCAACTGTTGGCACAATTTGATACAGGTAATATATTTAAGTATGCCAGTCCAGTGGATGATCATGTAGAGTATGAAACTCATTTGCTACACTATTCATTTTCTTTTATCCATGATTTAAAAGGAGGGTTGTTCGTAGAACTAAAAGAAATGCTGGAAAATCAATTACAGGAATGTTATTTAGATCAATCTCTGTTAGTTAAACGCAGGTTTGATGGTAACGAACAAACTAGCATTGGCTTAACATATGAAATTTCGGTGTTGGCATTAATGGAAGATCTAATTGAATTACTCTTAAATTTTTGAAGTATGTCTTATCAAGCAATTGAATTTAATAGTTTGTTTGTGCCTAAAATCGCTTTAGTGATGTTTGAGCAGCAGGGGGGCAATGATAATCGGTACTATATCGAGCGGTATGATATTGGTTTGAATGGCAAGCCACTAAATGCGCACCCGCTCACAGAACAGGAATTAGCACAATTCGTAGAGGTATTTAAATCCTCAACCCAAAGTAATTTGGATTATATGGTACCGGAGGGGATTCTTCCCGAAAATGTGCTATACCTTGACCCAAATAATAAGGGCGGGTTAATCATTTGGTACACCAAAGCACAGACGAAAAGATTGTTTTTTGTCGATAACCTTAATTTGAAAAATGATCTGGCTGAAATTCCTGCGCTGCTATGGTGCGTTAGAGATCATAAATTATATCTGTATGCGCTTAAAGATAACTGCCGTCCTGATGCTTCTACCCAGTTGTATGAAGCTCCTTTCTTTAACATGTATATAGATGGTAAGGTGTGCCTGGGTACCGTTTCCACAGATGTAAGCGCTGCTGGTTCATTGGAAGAATTTATAGCCACTTGGCAGTCCTTCTTTTTTGATAGTTATTTTAGTCATCCCATCAGCAATAGCTATGCCCTTATCGAGTTGTGGCAGGGCTTATTGGGTACTGGTAGGGCTTTTCCAAAAAAGCAATTAAAAAAAGTAGGATTTAATTTAAAAAAACTGCTGTCATGATTTCTTTAGAACATAAACAAAGATTACATTTTTTGGATAGTTATCTGGCCAATCCTACAAACCCTTTGATTCTGCATTTAATTGGAGCAGGGGGTACAGGCTCCGCGATGCTATCTTCATTGGCTCGGTTACAGATAACATTACTGGCTATGGGACACCCCGGTTTCGACCTTATCCTTTGGGATGATGATGTGGTAACAGAATTCAATATTGGAAGGCAGCTTTTTTCTCCCGCCGAATTAGGTCTTCCTAAATCTGTTGCTCTTATCAATAGGATAAACAGATTTATGGGCTTCGACTGGAAAGCTCAGGTTGTTAAATTTCCAGTTTTAGAAAGACTTTCTAATGATCAGGATTTGATCGGCTCCATTTATATTACCTGCGTAGATAATGTAAAAGCGCGGTTCGATCTTGTCCACACTATTGATAATTTTTTATACAGTGGATTCAGTAGAAATACACCACGCTATTGGTTAGATATTGGAAATTCTAAGGACTTTGGGCAGGCCGTCCTCAGTACAATAGGAGAAGTGAAGCAACCGGACGTATCTATAGGTAAAACCATTGCTCACCTTCCATCTGTCATTGAGGAATATGGGGAGCTACTCGTTAATTCGGAAGAGCAAGACGATACGCCAAGTTGTTCGATAGAGGATGCCCTCAAAAAGCAGAGCCTTTTTATAAATTCAACACTGGCGTTATTGGCTACCGATATTTTGAGCGATTTATTTATCTATGGTAAGATCAGTGAAAGAGGATTTTTTCTGAATCTAAAAAACAAAACCTGTCAGCCCCTTAAAGTTTAGGGGCTTTTTTTTTTGCCGCCCCGAATCTCCTTCTTTCAGGGAAATTAGGGGCGCTGAAAAGCGGAGCTGTACACATTGTTCCGTTACTCTTCACAATAAGTACAGCGGAATATTTAAGCTTAAAGATTATAGTCCCTTTGGCAAGATCCGATTTCTATTTTATATCATCAGTTTTGATATATTGGGATAGGTCAATTGGGGAAATATGATCCTGTTGATCTTCTTCATCCTCTGTTTCCATTACCTGACTTGGTGGTTTAATTAATTGGTCAGCTTGCTCTTTGATTTTTGTGGGTACATTCATTTCCATTCTCAAGTGGCAATGAGGACAAACTATAAAGTTCATATACAATAGATCAGTAATCGAGAACATAACACGCTCATTGCAACGGGGGCAGATTAATCCTGCTTTTCTTTCGGTTCCATTTGGCATTTTAGTAGTTTTTTTTGTTAGGGTAAATGAAGATAAAACCGTTTATTGATTACCATTCAAAACCACTGTAATCAAAATCATTGTCGCTTAATTCCATATTTGAAATTTCGCATTTTAAACGCTTAGCCTCCGCATTCAAAAATGCTTCATATTCTTGATATTCCTTAGTACTATAAACGCCACGTTTAAGCAAAACGGATAGTTTTCTGAATGCTTTCTTCCCACCACCCAATAAAAAGAAGTCGTGGTTTATACTTCTCATGTATTGGTAAATATATTTGTTACCAGGATAAAGCGCATCTTCAATATAAGGAATAAGATTTCCAGCTCCGGTAGGATCATAGGCGTACATGACTTTTTCAAGCCAGAACTCAATAAGGAGGATTTGAGCAATATCAAACTTATTTGTTTCTGAGTACCGCATATTGTACTTCAGTGCGGTCAATGAAAATAGAAAATGTACCCATGATATTTGAACACCTAGATAGGATGCTGGCTCATGTGTCAGGTGATTTCTGGATGCTTTCAATCGGCTTCCTTCTTTGGCTTTGCGTATCTCATAGGAAAATCCACTTAAAAGGGTATCCCTGTTATCAAATCCATCGGTGTGTATCTTATCTTCATCATTCCAGAATTTTGAAATAACGTCGTAAAAATTATTAAGGTCGTCATATGTCCCCCATAACTCTATGCCGTAGCCGTGCTTTGTTGGAATTAAATATAGCATGATAAATTTTTATGGCTTACAGTTTTGTTTCCCTAAAATAAATTAGGTTTTTATACATTCTAATATAATCAAATTATTATACTTTAATCACTCAGGAAAATTAAGATTTTAATATTTGAGGAGTGTTACGTCATGATTATGAATCTTAAACATAGAGGTCAAAATCCAAAAAACCAATGGGAAGCATTTGCTTCCCATTGGTTACTTTTTCTTTGCTAATTGTTCGGTAAGTTTTAAGAGATTTGATTTCTCCAATAAGTTGATCCTGAGCTGGCCCAGCTCCTCAATCAATTGGTTTGGAATGCAAGCTATTAGCTGACCCTTTCGTTCCTTTATTCCATTGTCTATCATCTCAGCTAGTAATAAAGTTAAGCTCCTGCTGAGCGTAAAATTATGCTTAACAGACTCATCCATTCCTGGCCCTGCCAGTAACATTTGGTAGAACCAATTCAATTCTTCATTTTCCATATCACTTCTTTTTTAAGGTTCTATGCAAAGTTCAGAATTTTGTGTGTTTTCCACTTAGCCGATATTCGGCTAACCCTGGGAATTGTATCACAGGCTAGGTAATTTTGTAAAAGGCTTTAAGATCAATAACCAGGAACTTCAGATCTAGGGCTTGCCTGACTTCGTGCGCAAACGGCAAGATGTACCGATGTATCACAATCGGGATATTTGCTCCCCTTACTCGGAACTCGTGGGGAGGTTTTTATAAGGATATTATTTGATTTTGTGTAAAGGATAAAGTGATGGAAAAGAAGAATAAAATCAGAGACAAATGGCTACACCTTCGACTCAACGAAGAGGAATATGCTAAACTATTAAAGCAGTTTCAACAGACTGGAGAGCGTAAGCTTAGTGCTTATTCAAGAAAAATACTTATGGGAAAACCCATGATTAAGGAAGTCAGAAATGCTTCTTTACAGGAGGTACTTGCAGTACTGATGAAACTTCAAAATGATCTGAACGGCATCGCCAATAACTACAATCAGATGGTCAAAAAACTACATACCACAAGTTCAGATGTGGGGCTTCGTTTATGGTTGCGGTCCTGTGAAAAGCAATGGGATCAGACTGTTAATCAGATCAAACTGGTAAGTGAATTTGTATCTAAAACTGGTGATAAATGGTTGCAGTAATAGGTGCAGGGCAGTCTATAAGAAGAGCATTTTTCTATAATGAAAACAAGGTTGGAGAGCAAAATGCGACGCTACTAAGCGTAAATAATATGCCCTCTGAAAAGGTGTATGAAGATGCCGATTTACGGCTGAAAATGCTGCTAAGGTTGACGTCTATAAGACCTGATGTCAAGACTAATACTGTCCATATATCGCTAAATTTTTCACCTGAAGAGCGACTGTCCGATGAGAAAATGAAACAGATCGCAGGCGACTATATGGACAAAATAGGTTTCGGAAGGCAACCATATATGGTATATCGTCACCATGATAGCGGCCATGAACATATGCACATTGTCACCACTAATATTACTTATGAGGGTGATCGGATCACCTTGCATAATATCGGGGTCAATAAGTCAGAACCAGCAAGAAAGGAGATTGAACGCAAGTATGGACTGATTCGGGCCGAAGCCCAGAGCAAACAACCATTTGAACTGAAACCTGCAGATTACGGAAAGGTGAAATACGGAAAGTTACCTACCCAAAAGGCGATATCGGCAGTGCTCGCACAAGTAATCGATCAGTATAAATATACTTCTATCCATGGGTTAAATGCGATTTTGAGTTTATATAATGTCCGCGCTGACCAGGGTGAAGAGGGTAGTCGAATCAGGGCATATAATGGATTACAATTTCGTGTTATTGATGAGAGTGGAATACCTGTAGGTAAGCCTGTTAAAGCAAGCTTATTTTATGATAAACCTACGCTTAAATCGCTTAGAAAACGCTTCTTGAAAAATGATATTGAAAGGCAAAAGCACAAGAAATCCCTTGCCGCTACGATAAATTTTACCCTTAAATCCAAACAGCCAAAGTCTGTTGCAGAACTGGCCGAGCATTTAAAAAAGGAAGATATCAGGTTGATTCCGAGACTGAGTAAAGAAGGTATAATGTATGGTATTACTTATGTGAATTTGAAAAACAAGACCGTTTTTAATGGTCGGGAACTAGGAAAAGAGTTTGCGGCAAAGGCACTATTGGAAAAGATTCACCTGCCAATTAAGAGTGAATTGAAGTCCGCAATAATTGGTGTTAATACTCCTGATTACATTAAAACCAGTACTGAAGTAGTACCAAAAATAAGTTGGAGTTCTTATGAACAATTGGACGAAAAATCTATGCTGGAACTGCTTACCAGTTATGAATTTGCAGCTTCTGCAGTCCCAAATGTATGGAAGAAGAAACGGCGAAAAAAGAGAAGATAAATTGAATTTTGGCCCAAAATTGTATCACAAAAAATAACAAAAGCATATGTCAACAGGTGAAAACGAACAAGCATTGAGAAAGATAATTGACATGATCAGGTGGATCGCCTTAGCTGTCTTACTACTCCATTTTTATTATTATTTGTATCACTTTTTCTCGACAATCGGTCTTTCTTGGCCGTTCTTTGATCGCATATTGGATAACATTGTCAAGACCGGTATGTTTAATAATTTCCATAAATCAAAGTTGATTGCACTGGGGTTTCTAACTTTATCTTTAGTAGGAGTTAAAGGGAAAAAGAGTGACAAAATCAGTTTTAAACAGGTAATAATTTATTTAGTTAGCGGTCTGGTCTGCTATTTTATAGGGTATTATTTATTTAAAATCTACTTACCTGCGATCTTTCTGGCCTGTAGTTATATAGCCATTACAATCATTGGGGTTGTACTAATAATTACTGGAGGTACTTACTTGAGTAGAATTATCAAAGATGCCTTATCAGATGATATCTTTAATGAGGAAAATGAGACATTTCCCCAGGAAGAGCGATTGATGGAGAATGATTTTAGTATCAATTTGCCAGCAGTTTATCAGCTAAAAAATAAGAAGAGGAAAAGCTGGATCAATATCATATCACCCCAAAGGGGAGTGCTCGTATTAGGTACTCCTGGGGCTGGTAAGAGTTATTTTGCTATCCGACATGTAATCACTCAGCATATTAGAAAAGGGTTTACCATGTTCGTTTATGATTTTAAAATGCCTGATCTTTCTCTGATTGCATATAATACCTGGTTAAATAATAAGGATAAATTTAGTGAGAATAGCCAATGCTTCTTTATCAATTTTGATGATCTTTCAAGGTCTCACAGATGTAATCCACTCGATCCTGTAGGCATGAATGATATTACTGACGCAGCAGAATCAGCTCGTACTATTTTATTAGGGTTAAATAGGCAGTGGACGACCAAGCAGGGCGATTTCTTTATTGAATCACCCATAAATTTCCTGACCGCATTAATATGGTTTTTACGCAAATACCAGGATGGGGAGTTCTGCACCTTACCCCACGTCTTAGAATTAATGCAGGTGCCATATGACAAATTGTTTAGTGTGCTCAGAACAGAACCGGAGATAGAAGTATTGATCAATCCGTTTATAAATGCTTTTCAGAATGGGGCAATGGAGCAGTTGGAGGGACAAATTGGATCGGCAAAGATTGCATTAGCCAGGCTGTCTTCTCCCCAGTTATATTACGTGCTCAGTGGTAATGATTTTACGCTTGATATTAATGATCCGGAGCATCCAAAGATAGTATGTATGGGTAATAACCCTCAGAAAATACAGATATATGGGGCGGTGCTGTCACTGTTTGTTAACCGTTTAATTAAGATTGTAAACCAGAAGGGAAAGCTGAAATCGAGCCTCGTTTTTGACGAGTTTCCGACGATTTACCTCAACCGAATGGATAGTTTAATTGCAACTGCGCGTAGCAACAAAGTCTCTACTACATTAGGAATTCAAGACCTTTCACAGTTAAGAATGGACTACGGAAAGGAGCAGGCGGACGTTATTATGGGGATCGTCGGCAACATAATTTCGGGTCAAGTGACGGGAGATACAGCTAAACTCTTATCTGAACGGATCGGCCGTATTATGCAGGATCGGCAAAGCCTGTCGATTAATCGTAATGATACCTCGATAAGCAAATCAAAACAACTGGAAGCTGCGGTTCCTGCATCTAAAATTGCGGCATTATCCAGTGGTGAGTTTGTTGGAATGGTGGCCGATACACCAGATCAAAAGATCGCATTGAAAGCATTTTATTGTGAAATTCAGAATGATCACGACGCATTAAAACGAGAAGAGGATGGGTATAAACCAATTCCTGTTATTTCAAAAGTTAAACAGGAATTGGTCTTGAATAATTATAATTTAATCAGGGAAGAAATTAAAGATATTATTGAAGCTGAAATCCAAAAACTGATTTAGTAAATCTATTTTTTCAAAATAAAGGGAAATTTATACAAAGTTGTTTTTAATGCTTGATAGATTTCATTATTTTGGTAATGCCAAACTAAAAAAATTATTATACTAATTTTTACCTAAAACTAATTTTATGAGAACAATTTTTGTATTTACTTTCCTATTTATGGCTAATCTTTGTTTTGGACAGTATGTTGAAACTTATAAAGGAGTTGACCCTTTGGATAATGCCGATTTTAAAAGAATGGTTAGAAGCGATATTTCCTATGCCTTGAATGGTGAGGCTACCCCAACTACTGGATTAAAAATAGATGTAACTAAACCGGAGGGAACATTGTCTTATACTTCCCCTTTTGGTAAGGTTCTTTGGTCACTTGAATTAAAAGGAGGTGTTACCGATGGTGGATTTAAATTTTTAACAGGATTTAAAAATTTAAATTCATCGTTCGAATTAAGACCTTCAATTCATGTAATTACCATTAAGAATGATGCTGCATATGGATATGATCCTGATGCTTCTCGGGCTAAATTAAAAATTAGAGCTCAGAATGCACTTGTAAATTTGGAAGCAGAAATGCTTACTGATTCCCTTAAAGTCATTACAGCAATAAAAAATTACCATTTATTCAGCATAGAAAGTTTAGATTTTAAAAGTTCCAAACCATCAGTTTTGCTGATCGATACTTCACTTAATGATATAAAATTTAAGCGAATAGCGATTTATTTTATGAAGAAAATACTAGATTCTGATAATTTAGGTGTTAATGAAAAGGATTCTTTTATGAAAATAATTGGCGTTTTGAGTCCTGTTCAATTAATCAATTCTGAACCATATTCTATAGGGTATAAAGAAGAAGTTTCAATACTATTTGCAAAATATAATAAGCTTTGTAAGAATTTGGAGGAAACTGTTTCAGATAAAAAGATAAAGAATGCAAATGAAATATGGACCAGGAAACGCAACCGATGGTTAACTTTTAGCCCATTTGTAAAGGCAGAAAATATTACTGCCTATAAAACAAAATTCAATAATATTGATTCCCTCTATTTTGACCCAATCAGCCGCTACACTTACGGACTAACTGGGATTTACAATTTCTATTCAGTTTATCCAGGAAAAATGGCACAATTGATAAGGATTTCTGCTAGTGTTTCAAGAAGTAGTAATCTGGCGACCTTATCAACTTTTAATTATGAAAAGGTTTCGCCATTATTTATTAATGGAAACTCAAATTATCAAAAAAAATCTACCGGTAGTGCCTATGAATTTAATGAAGTGAAATTTGGAGCTTTGGGATCATTAGGATTTGAATATTATAGATTTCCTTTAAAGTCATGGATTCCTGGTTGGTATGTAAACCCAAATTTTAACTTTAGTAATCTATATAAATTAGAGAAGGTAAAAGGTCGTCAGTCAGATGTATTCTTAGCTTCATTTGAAGGGGGAATGATTTTAAACATTAATAGTAAAGAAAAAGATAAGGAGAAAAATCTTCTTTCTATTTTATTGTATTTAAGACATGAAGATCTAACGGACTCAAGAAGAACAACTATTTCGACTAATGACCTTGAAGATAGATCAGAATATTTGAAGAGAAATTTGAGTTTTGGAATAAAAGTTGGAATTCCAATATCATTACCCAAAGCAGGATAATTCAATTTTTCCATAAAAAGTTTATAAAATGAAGTTTGCAGTTAGCCATCCATTTTATATCGTAAATGGCATATCTATTTGTTATAAGTGTAGTGCCAAAATTCCAGTAATAACTATTGCCGGTTTTAACAGCATTGGCAGTGATTTGACCTTCTATAATAATTTAACCTTTATAGATGAAAGGCTTGTTCGTATATTAACCGTAAAATTTCCATTCTATAGAATTGGATTTTCAAAGTTTATACAAAAAGAATATTGGGCAAATCACTGTATTTATTGCGATGCTTTGCAAGGTGACTTTTTCCTACATTATGAGGTCGATGGTACCTTTAATCCACAAGACCTTAATAATTGTAAAGAGTTGATTTTAACTCCAGTTTATTGTGACGTATCTATTTCTATCGAAGCTGAGTTTTCTCAAAATAAAATTTGTGGAGCAACTTTAGACGTTGGTTTAATGGAGAACGAAATAATAATTAAAACTTAATTAAATGATTAGAATATATTTTGATTGGAGTGTTTTTAGTAGCCTAAAAAAGCCTGAATTTTCGGATCTTAAAACTTTTTTAAAATCTAATAAAGACGCATTACTTTGTCCTTATACCCCGATTCATTTTAATGATTTAATGAAAAGTTTTAATGATTCAAATGAATTGATATTCCATGACCTTCAAACAATTGAGGAAATTTCGGGTAATAGATTTCTAGATATCCTTGACAACAATTTTTATTTACGCGAATATTCAGTTCAAGAGTATTTTGAATTCAGGAAAAATGAAATACAAAGTTCGAGTTTTGAAATAATTAAGGATTCGTTAGAAATTCTTGAAAAGGAGGGAATTCAATTGGAGGAGCTAAGTAATGAGTTTAAGAGCTTAAGTCTCCAAAATTTTGGAATTACGGAAGAAAATAGGGAAGCAATGTCGCTTTTTATACCTAGCCTTAAAAGTAGAAATCCTTCTGCTAAAACTATCTTGCTGGAATTTGTCGCATTCGCTGATAAGTTTAATCACGATAAAAGCTTTTATAAAGAATTTAGGCAAAATATTAAAGACAAAGGGCTTAATTTACCCCAAGATTCAGGTAATTGGAAGCCCGAAGAGGTTATTGAGAAACTCGACCAATATTTAGCACGGTTTCAAGGAGGAATAACATATCAAAAGTATGTAGAACAAATCTGCTCCTTTAATCCTAATATGTCATTGGGTAGGTTTGAATTCTATACAAATGCCTATTTATTATTGGATTTAATAGGTTTTAAACAAGACAAGCTTAGTAAGAATACAGATTCCTTGCAGAATATTCTTAATGATTCCCATCACTCTTTTTATGCCGCTTATTGCGATTTTTTTGTTGTCCAGGATAAAATCTTGAGGCTGAAAACAGAAGCATTGTTTTCTTTTTTAAAGATCAAGACGGAGGTTGTATCACCAGATGAATTGCTAATGAAAATTAATTCCAGAATTTTAAGAGAAAATGATTACTCGGGGCTAGGCTATATTAAATTATTAAAGAACGGAATTTTAGTAAATAAGGAAGCCTCAAAGTCGGTTGAAGAACCTGATGTGTATGTCTATACTTTAAATAATTTTATCTTTAATTATTTTAATTATGCAGTTTTATATATCTATAATTTCGAGAAATTAAACGTCTTAATTATTGAATTCAAGAGGTATAACCGCAATTATTCTTCTTTTATTTTCGAAATGGAAATGCAAGTTTTATTTTCAAATGTACTAGAAGCCTATAAACTAAAAGGACAATCTAGTTTTGAATCATTAGGAACGAGTTTTATTAATAAAGATATTGAAAATGCGAAAATAGTTTATCAGTCTCACGATCACCAAATGAACTTTGAAATTAATCCGGATTCTTTACTACCAGAGCTTTCGATAACTATGAAGGTTACTAAAGATGAGTTTAATTAGTATGGTTAAAGGTCATTAAGTAAAAATGATAGAGCGGGTATGATGTAAATTATTAAAATCCAATTCCTTTAATCATTTAGATATATGATAGGAATTGGATTTTTCAAATTAATATTTTTGTTAATAGTTATTTAGAATATGACATTACTTAATTGGCCAATCTGAAGGTATAAGCCTTTCATTTCCACTTCTTGGCCACTTGTATCTGGTTGCAAAATCATATTTTTTAAAGTACGCATGCTCCAATATGATTACTTGTAAGTCACGATCTTTTTCAACTTTGTCAAAAATGAATTCAAAATGCTTGACTAATGCGGATTCATCCTCATCAATTTCTTTTATGTCTCTTTCAGATTCTTTTTCACTTTTAGGGTAATAAGGTCTACTAACTTGATCAAGAATTAGTAGCGCTGGAACCGGAGCATTTATGGAGCTTAAATACTTTTGTAGTGCAAATGAAAAAGAAAGATGTAAGCTAAGGTAGTTTTCATCTGAACCAATATTTTCAAATTCAATTTTTTGACCCGTTTCTATTTCAGTAATTACTAATCGTGGTGGTTTTGTAAAAAAATTGACGTTACAATTTTCTAATGGAATACCCCTAGGTAATTGTTTTAAATTTGATGTTGTTAGGATGGAAATCTCCCTACTGGCCGTTTCTAATTTCTGTTCTTTGCTACTTTTATTATACTTTTCCTTAATAGAATTTGCCTCACTTAAATATTGCATCAGCTTATTTCGATCAAAAGTTACTGCCTCAGTATTTTGGTCTAAAAAATAAGAAATTCTACCAATTAACCTAGAAATACTTTGATTCATTTCTTTCTGCATGGTTGCACTTTGTGACTCTTTGAAAAGGACATTTATAGCATCTTGCAATTCTTTTGCTTTATTTTGGTAATCAATATATGCGTTTTCAAGATCAATAATATATGCATTAATTTTGGGCTTTTGTTGTTTTACAACATCTGCTTCTTTAGATAATTTAGACAAAGAGATTTTAAGAAGATCACTAGTTTCAGATAATTTATCATCTATATCAGAATTACATATTGGGCATGAATTCGAATTATGATGGAAAAAATTTTCGGTTTTTAACTTCGCAATTTGTATGTCTAAAACATCCTTAAATTCAGTATTTATTTCATTGCTTACTTTCGCTATATTTATTTGGTTCCTTAACTTATTTGCGTTCTCAAGGATTTTAATTTTTTCCTTATTTAGATTGTCTAAAATTTCTTTCTTCTCAAATACAATTTCTTTATAATTCCAATTTTGAACATCATTTAGTATGTTGATTAAAGTATCCCTATCATCGAATGTCTCGTCTTCTAGAATTCCCAATTGTGCTGCTTCTTTTATTAGCTGGTTTCCATTCCGGACAGTTTCTGATTGCATGGATTCAAACTTTTCTTGTTTCTTTGTTTCAGCATCAATTCCTTTTTCGAGGCCTTTTAAGCGACCTAAATCTTCTAATTCTTGTATATCAATAGCACCTAAGAAATAGGGAATTGAATCAATTATCTTTTGAGCTTTTTGATGATCATTAAGTCCATTTAGTAAAAGATTATCGCTATCAATTACCGACTTGTCCAAGTAAATATATGGGGTTAAAAATCTTAATGAAATTTTACCGGTGTTCAACTTTAAATTGTCATCGTTTACTCCCTGAAAACCAAATAAAGTTTCGATTAATACTCTCGCTTCAGTTTCATTTACTTTTCCCTGAATGTCTTCAATTCTATCTGGAATATCAATTTTGCTCCCATAGGTAATATACATTTTGGAGGTTGCTTTTCCATTTTCAGCAATTTCTCTTCCAATTAGTAAATTTGTTGTTCCATTGGTCCAAACCGAGCAAACCATCTTAACTCGTTGTGTTATAAAAGATGGTATTTTGCAAGATGAGGATGCTAGGCAATAATCTATAGATGAAATTACTGCAGATTTACCGGTATTTGATGCTCCGGTAATTATTGTTACTCCATTTACATTAAATCCTATTTCCCTTTTTTGGTTGTTTTTACTATAAAATATTAGATGTGAAATATTCCATCTTCTCATATCGTTATTCTTAAAAAATTAAAAATTGTTTCTGTTGATCCGACTTGTCCAAACCATTGGCCTAGTCTTTTTGCCAATGAAAAATGATTTTTTAAATATTTATCAGTGCTATAATTTATGTTAATATTTGTAGGGTTAATAGCTAATTGAGAATTGCCAACTGGTCGTAGTATCCCTTTAAGAATTGCATACTTAAATGCATCAGCGAAGTATTCACTTGAATCATTGATTTTCTCATTCAATGAAAGGGTAATAGAAGGATTATTATTTACCCAAGAAAATAGTCCGGTTCTTATATTTGTCCCATTCATGGTCTCTTTAATTGAATTTGATAAAATTAAAGGAATGGGAAATAACAAAAGAGATGCTGGGCAAGCAGAATTGGTTTCTTGCATATATCCCTCTGTAAAACTATATAGAAGTAGAGAGCAGAAGGCAGGATTAGTCGATGCTAAAATATCAATACTTTTACTTTTCATTAGGATCTATTAGTGATAAATAATTACAATGCCAACCGATGACTAAATTTTTTGATAACATTTGAAAACTTCCTCTAACAAGGTCTGGATTGTTATAGCCTACACTCAATGGTTTCATTTGTTGAGGTGCATCCTCAAACGTCCATTTTAATAATTTTCTGCCTTCCTCCTTTAATTTTTCCTCATCTAATTGATCCTTGACATCTTCTATCTCACCAAATTTGTACGACCATTCTTTGATTAATAAAGTATCGTATTTTTCTAGTTTTGCGGCAGCCGAAATGCTATCTGAAATCCATTTTTCTCTCTGGAGTCTTGCTAAAACCTCAGTGTCGTAGGAACGCTTTCTCAAAGTTCTTGATGCATTAATGATTTCTAATTGTTGTTCTTGTATATAGTGGGTAGACAAAGTTGAGGGGATTGGCAAGAATTCACTATCATCTGTAAATCCATCACGGTTTAATTCCATAATTTTATTTGCTATAAATTCCTGCAGCTCTAATTTGTGAATAGTTCTTTTTGTGTCACTGACTAATGAATCAATAATTCTTTTTTGCCACCAACCGATAATCTCACCAGTAAGAATGTTTTGCATTTCTGGAGGAGTTGTCTTTAGATAAAATATGATTTCATTTTCTGTGTCATTTATTGGTGCAGAGTCTGATAATAGGGTTATGCTATGAATCAATTCCTTTTTCTGCTTTTCATTCAGGGATAAAAACGCTTCACACCCTTTATATTTTTCTTCATATGGTAATTTTTTGGAATCTTTTATCAGAGCTTCCTTTCTAGCATCCACAACGCGTTGAGCCTCCTTACTTAATTCTTTTATTAAATTTCCACGACTTCTTCCTTCTTCAAAATTTAGTTCATTTAGAGGCCCGTTTTCATCGATAGATGCAACAGTCATTAAAAAAAATAGAACTTTTTCTATTGCCCCCTTTTTCATAATTGTCGACCAAATTCTTAAGGTTTTCCAGATTTCAGTTGATTTTATAGTAACCTTGGTTGAAGGATTTATTGAGTGTTTTAATTGCAATAGTTTAAAAATTCCACCCTCTTCTAATGTTACATCATCCCACGTTTCTAAACTAACAGAACAGTCATCATTTTGTGAATCAAATAATTGTAATAATGCTACCATTCCTTGGTAATAATATCCTAAAGCCGAAGGAGATGCATCAAACTGTGAAATTTCATTCGTTTCCATAAATAAATGAAGTTAATAAGGTTCAAGGTAATAATATTTCATTAGTTATGGAAGTATTAATTTTGAGAGTTTTAGGTTGCTGAACTTTCAAATAATATAATACTAATTTTATTCTTTCATTTAATCTTGGGCGTATTAAAACCATTTTTATAAAGAATTTTTGTAATTTAATTGAAAATAAATCAAATATATGGCGAGCACTGTGGACCTTGCTTTAACTCTTGAATACAATCAAATTTTTGAAGACACTGCTAATCCTGTTAGCAGTTATTTAGTAGGATTAGACAAAAGGGATTTAATTAAAGCATTTGTATTTCTTATTAGTAAACAACGTGAGGGACTACATTTTGTAGAGATTTTGCGAATGTTTTTCTCGGATGGAAATCTTGATTTTAGTAAACACATTTATACAAAATTTCGAGAATTAAACAAGCAGTATCCGGTAATCAGTATCCTTTCTGCATTAACTTTATATCGATTATGTGAGTTTTCCATCGAGATGGATGGTGAAGAAAAGGAAATTAGTAAAGAAGAGTTTGAAAGAAATGTATTTTTGGCAATCCTGGTACAGAATCAAGAAAATTCAATATTAGAAACCAAAGCTGGTAAATTTAAAGAAGAATACAAAGACATTGAATTAGCAGCAATATTATTTTCGCAGTCATTTCCATATTTTGAATTAGTAAATTTCTCTTTAAAAAAGGTGGTCTCGACTCAAATCATTAGGTCAATTTATTTGTTAGAATTTTTAGCAAATGGAGACGAAATATGCAGAATCCTCTTACGAGATTTTTGTAGTAACTATGGTTTTGATGATTGGAGAGATTACATTAAAGGGCATCTTGCCTTGATAAATCCCATCATTTCGAAATCTAGGATGGCTCACACTGAACTTTTTATAGAGCAAAACGATAATTATGATGCAAACTGTAATTTTCTTGATAAATTAACAATAAGTGATTTGGAATCAGTTAGTGATTATGATTATATTAAGTTGAGAGCTACTCCCTTATATAAATTTGAGAAGGGGCATTACTTAATAATATCAGATCTATTTGTTGCTGAAACTTTATTTAAAGGTGTGTTTTTTAAATTGTCAGAGATTAATAGTAAGAATGCAATAGTTGGAAAACCACATTTTCGTAATTTTAGAAGTTTTTATTGTGATAATTTTTCGGAAAGGCACCTTTTGTATTCTATACTTGATGATATTTATTCTTCTTATATTTCTTTTAGTGGTAGTCAAATAAAAGATATTTCAGGAATTGACGCGGAACCGGATTATTATGTAAGAAATGGCAAATATTTATTTCTTTTTGAATCAAAAGACATTTTAATAAATAAAACTATTAAAGGATCTTATGATTTTAATTTGTATGAGCCTGAACTTAGGAAAAGATTACATAAAGGAGTTACTCAATTGGCTAAAAATATTGTTAGATCGTTAAGTAAGAATTTTAAATTTGATACAAACTATAAGGAAAATAGGTTGATTATTAATCCTATTATTGTTGTTCATGATAGGTGTTATGATACTACAGGATTGAATAAGATAATAAACTTTTGGTTTGATGAAGAACTTAAGAAATTGAAAGAGAATGGTATTATGACTGATAATGTTAGACCTATAACAATAATAAATATTGACACTTTGATCCTTTTACATACACAACTTAAAAGTAGAAAGATTTCTTTGGATGATCTAATTGTCCGATATCATTATAAAATGACTATGAAAAAAAAGCAATACAGGAGTGTAGATCATCTCAATCAGGCTTATAAAGACACTATGATCTCCTTTTCACATTTTGCAGAATCATATATTTCACCACTGAAAGTTCATCCAAAATTTGCAGAACTAAAAATCGAATTGTTCCCAAATAATAAATAGCCAGCATTCTTTGTGGTAATTTCAATTTCTACGATGTAATATTGTCTAAAATTCAGAATTTGTCTCAGTAGATTTTTTTTGCGAGAAACCTTTTTTAAAATTATATTTATAAATTAATTTTGAGATCAAATTAATTCAGATTGCCAATATTCATTTGAATTTAGATCCATTATTGTTAGTTTTCCATTATGACCTGCTCCAGTATCTAAATTAATTATTTCAAGTGCCTTTATAGGAAGAGTTATATTCCATCTCGTTGTTGCAGTATGACCGATATAAATTTCGCTGAACGTAGTTAACGATGTTTTGTTACATCTCTGCTTTTGTAAAGAAAATGCTTTCAACCATAAATTTCGGTCAAGGTAATAATTTGTTTCATCCTGTCCATGAAAAGGTATACTAGGGTCGAATCCAGCATGTACAAAACAACGATTATGGTTATCTAAGTAATATAGTCGCTGTCGTTCAAAAAAGGATTTATGGTTTTTAGGGATATCAGTGGCATTCAAAGAGGTTTTATAGCCTTTTCCAGTTTTAATTATTTTACCGTTGGGCTGGCAATGCCTTAAATAGGATTCAAGGGTAGCTATACCTCCGTGATTCCAGGACTGAGGCTGAAAATCTGAATCCAAGAACTGTTGAAACCATACATCATGATTACCCTTAATTGCAATTAGCTTCTTAATTTTTAATAGCTCTTCTACGCATTCAAATACATCCTGATTTCCGTCTACAACATCACCCAGTTGAATTAGGGTATCTGTTTCATAGTTGAAATTGGAGCGTACCAAACACTTAATTAATGCTTGGTATGCTCCATGTATATCTCCCATAACAAAAACTTTATTTTTATGGTCTTCCATGTCTTATTTTGCTAATGAATAATTAAAACTTACAGAACCAGTAGAAGTATAAGAGTTGAACGGTATAACATTTGCTTGCTGAGGCGATAATTTTTCATTGTCAATAGGATTTATCAGTTCGTTCAATTCCTCAAATTGTATAGCTGGCCTGACAAATTTGTCAAAATTTTCCTTAATTCTATTCTTCCTCACTTGCCCATACCTTTGGGTAGTTCTAGTGGTCTTATGACCTAACATTTTGCTTACATCCTCTAAAGGCATTCCGAGATTCAACATAATATCTGCAAAAGTATGTCGGGCTAAGTGAGTATTAAGCTCTCTTTTAATTCCGCAGATAGCACCAATTTCCTTTAAGTATCCATTGTAATTAGTATTTGATAGAATTGGTAAAAGAGCGTTGCGCATTATACAAATTGGATGATTTTTGTACTTTTCTATAATGCTTTCTATTATAGGTAGCATTGGAACCATTTCCATTACACCGGTTTTACCCCTGTGTTTACATAGCCATCTTTCTTTTTGGCGACCTACTAAGATAATATTATCCTTTGAAAGTCCATATAAATCCTGGTAAGCAAAACCTGTATAACACTGGAATATGTATGCATCTGCAACTTCATCTAAACGTTGAATACCAAAATTTTTATTATAAATTCTTTCCACTTCTTCCCATTCTAAAGGAATAACTTCATTAGTATCACCACCACATTTAAAACCCGCAATGGGATTTTTAGGGATTATATCACTTTCTACTGCAATTTTTATAATATGCTTGAGTTTTTTTATGTGCTTTTTAGCAGTCGCATCAGAAAGTTTAGATATAGCATACAACGTAAGATATTCATACATAGCATTACCGAAAGTTGCATTTATTTCATTAAAATGAATGTCAACTCGCGTTAGCTCTTCTTTAAAATCGGTTATTTCTTTCTCTTCTTTTTCTTCCTTTTCTTCTTGATTCTTTCTTTTACGGTAACGAAGATATTCAAATACTTTTTTCTTTGTGGCTTTCCACTGTCTTAAAGTGCCTTCAGCCCTCTTCTTTTTAGCGGTAAGCACTTCAAAATTCTCAATAAAATTATCAAATGATTTTAATAGAGTGGCAACTTCGGCCAATTCTGTTTTTTTAGGTGGTTCAATTGGAGGTTTTCCAAAATATGCCCTTTTAATCATTAATGGTGATACTTGATCATATTCTAGGAATAACTTGTCGTATACACGACTTAAGTCAACCAGGATACCCTTTATTTTATTATTAATGGCTTTATATTCGGGGTCTGCTTTCCTAACAGTCTTAGTATCAACGCTCCAGTTTTCTGGTAATATTGTTGTACCCACTGGTACTTCTTTGGGTTGTTGATCTTTAAGGGTAATTCGGACAATTAGGGGAGCTTTGCCCGTTGCCATTCTGATTTTGGTTCGTAAAACCATTGGGAGCAAATCCAGCTCATGTTTGATTTTTTCCATTTCTACACATTTAGAGTTAACAAAAAATTGCTAAGCCTTATTAGCCGTTCTCACGTAAAATCAAATTCGTGGTGGTCAAATGTAGATCATATAAATGACCACTACAATGACCACCATATGAAACTGGTTAAGATGAACTCAAATAACCTTTAAATAAGTACTTTGAAGGGGAAAAGATATCGAATAAACGAAAAAAGGCACACCTAAGTGTGCCTTTGTGATCCCGCTGGGATTCGAACCCAGGACCCATACATTAAAAGTGTATTGCTCTACCAGCTGAGCTACGGAATCCTTTCTGTTTTTGAAAGTGATGCAAAGGTAGAATTTCTTTTAATATACGCCAAATTATTACGGGTAAATTTTGCTGAAAAAGCCTTAACTGCTTAGTAAATAAAAGGATTATTTTTTATTGAGCTTTTTTCTTTGCATGAATTATTCGATCTGCACCATTGATGTCTTTTATAAGTTTGACTTGCTCAAATCCTTTTTTGTTTATGAGCTCTTCCATTTCTGCACCAAGGTATTGATTGATTTCAAAGTAAAGATCCCCTTTCGGCGCTAGATGTTTCAATGCGAAAGATGAAATAACGTCATAAAAAATCAGCGGAGCGCTTTCTTCAATGAATAATGCAAGTTCAGGTTCATAAGCCAATACATTTTGGCTCATATATTGTTTTTCTCCAGGGGTAATATAAGGGGGATTGGATACGATGATGTCATATTGTTGATCAGAAAAAATATAATCCCATTCGAATATATCTGCATTGATAAATTGAATTGAGGTCTTAAAATTCCTAGCGTTTTCCTGTGCGGTTTTTATAGCTTCCTTTGAGATATCTACTGTTGTGACTAATGCATCGTTTAGATGCTTTGACAGGGTAATCGGAATGCAGCCCGAGCCAGTTCCTATATCTATGATTTTTAAATTTGGAGAAGATTTGTGGTTTCTAATAATCAGATCAACAAGTTCTTCAGTTTCTTGCCGGGGAATTAGGACCGATTCATTGACTTGGAAAACTTCGCCATAAAAATCCGCTTTATTGAAGATATATTGTATAGGTCTATGCTTTTTTAAATCCTGAAGGATCCTACCTATGTCCGCACTATCCGTTTCGCTTACGCTATCTGTTTTCCTAAACTGATAACTGGCTCTAGTTAATCCAAATGTTTCGGCAATAACTACGAAGAATATTGCTTTTATTTCATCGTTATCGTATAACGTCTGGAGCTCATGTTGAAATAATAATTCGAAATCTTGAAGTATTTTCATGTGTCAAAGGTACGATTTTCATAGATTTGTATCTATGGATATGCACAGGCAATATATGCATCGTTGTTTGGAACTTGCTCAAATGGGTGCGGGTTCCGTGAGTCCCAACCCAATGGTCGGGGCGGTGATAGTATTTGACGGTAAAATTATCGGTGAAGGATATACCTCTCCCTATGGTGGACCGCATGCAGAGGTTAACGCTGTGCAGCAGGTTATACAAAGGTATGGTGAAGACGCAAAGAAGGTTCTTGGGGAAAGTACTTTTTATGTTAGCCTTGAGCCCTGCGCACATTTCGGAAAGACACCGCCATGCGCCAATATGATTGCAGACTTAAAACCCTCGAAAGTTTATGTAGCGTGTTTGGACCCTTTTGCAAAGGTCAATGGCAAAGGAGTGGAAATATTACGGGCAGCGGGTATTGAAGTTGAAATTGGTTTGCTGGAAAATGAGGCGGTATGGCTCAATCGTCGTTTCTTTACGCGTATTGGTCAATTTCGCCCTTATGTTATTTTGAAATGGGCTCAGTCTAAGGATGGTTTTATTGGTCAGGAAAATAAACAGATCTGGATAAGTAATGCTGCTAGCCAGCAGCTAGTTCACCGTTGGAGAGCGGAGGAAGATGCTATCTTGGTCGGTACAAAAACGGCAGTGGTCGATAATCCAAGTCTGACTGTAAGACATTGGCAGGGTAAAAATCCATTACGGATTCTTTTAGATAGAGATCTGGCTATTCCGCTTGATGCCAATATTCTCAATGGACAAGCTGATACGATTGTGTTTAATGCTAAAAAGACAGAATGGAAGGAAAACGTAAAGTACATTGAGCTCGAGAATTATGGTCTGTATTTGCCGCAGAATATTCTTTATCAACTTTATTTAATGGATGTTCAGTCAATAATCATTGAAGGGGGGCGTGCAACCTTACAAATGTTTATCGATGCGGGGCTGTGGGATGAGGCAAGAGTTTTTGAATCTGAAATCAAGCTATTTAATGGGATTATGGCTCCGCGATTCAGTGGGCAAATTATGGAAAGTAAATTGGTTTCCAATGATCTTTTAAAGATCTATAAGAAAGAATAAAGATCTATAAGAAAGAATAATGATTAAATTGTATATTTAGGCAATTATAAGCCATAGCCGGTTAGTTTAATTCTTAAATTACAATTATGTTAGTTACAGAAAACTTAATGCAGTTTATCTGGAAACTTCGGCTATTCCGTACAAATGGATTGAGTTCTGCTGATGGAGAATCCTTGGTCGTTGTTCATGTGGGACAATATAATACAGATTCCGGTCCCGATTTTTTAATGTCTCATATTAGGTGTGAAGGTAGTGACTGGTTTGGTCACGTGGAGATGCATATTCGATCATCTGATTGGGATCGGCACTGTCACCAGCAAGATGATGCTTATAATAACGTCATCCTGCACGTCGTCTGGAAGAATGATAGAGTGATCTACCGAGGCGATGGAACGGCTATACCGACAGTTGTGCTTTCAGAATATGTAGATCAGCTTTTATTGGAGAGATATTCAAATATGATGAGTACAAAAAGCTGGATCCCTTGTGGATTTCAGCTTGGCTCTATTGATGATTTAAAGAAATCAATGTGGCTGAATACTTTGTCGATTGAGCGCTTGGAAATGAAAGTTCAGCAGATCATGGTTATTTTAAAACAATTTGATGCGGATTGGGAAAAAACTTTTTGGGTATGGATGTGCAGGTGTATGGGATTAAAAGTTAATGCCGATACATTTCAGGAGCTTGGAGAGAAATTGCCTTTGAGTATTCTCCAAAAATATCGTTCAAATCTGTTTAAAATAGAAGCTCTTTTCTTTGGAATCAGCGGTTTGCTAAAGCAACAGAAAGATAGTGAGTATGTTAAGCAATTAGCCGACGAGTTTAAGTACCAAAAACATATTCACGATTTGGAGTCTGTATCTGGTATTTGGAAAAAGTTAAGAATGAGGCCTTATAATTTTCCTGAGCGGCGGATTGCCCAATTAGCAGTTTTGTTCTGTAAGAATGAGCTGGGTGTCTCTAAGATTTTAGCTGTTGACAATTTAGCGGCAGCTAGAAAATTGTTCAAGATAGATTCGTTAAGCGATTATTGGGTGTCGCATTTTTCATTCGGTACAAAAGCGGGGGAGAAAAAATCGGTACGGTTGGGTAAAGATGCGGTTGATATCTTGGTGATCAACGTTATTGTGGTATTTCTTTTTTCATATGGTAAATATT
The DNA here is from genome assembly GCA_031286695.1 of Sphingobacterium sp. Taxonomy (GTDB): domain Bacteria; phylum Bacteroidota; class Bacteroidia; order Sphingobacteriales; family Sphingobacteriaceae; genus Sphingobacterium. The sequence goes on from JAITTY010000006.1 coordinate 1,032,202, forward strand.
TTGGTATTGAAACTTATGTGGATAAAGCTTTGGAGCTTTTGGAGGAGATGCCTGCAGAAAAAAATGTTGTTGTGCGGCAGTTTGCTCAATGTGAGTGGCATGTTCAAAGTGCATTGCAAAGCCAAGGGATTTTGCAGTTAAAGAGATTCTATTGTGATAGGAAACGTTGTCTTTATTGCAGAATCGGATCTGAAATTTTGAAAAAAAACTAGTTCTTTAAAATCTCGGCAATTTCTCTATGACCTTTTTCGTAAGCGAGATCAATTGGAGATAATCCTGAAATATTGATGATTCTGGTATCAGCTCCATTCTCTAATAAGGCGACAATAAAATCGATGTTACCATGCTGAGCTGCAAAGTGAAGTGGAGTTTCGCCAGTAGCTTGAATGGCGTTGACATTTGCGTTGGCCTCGATAAGGAGCTTTCCAATCTCTTCATTGTTGTTTGACGCGGCAATATGTAGCGCTGTCGTAAGTTGTTCGTTTTTGGTTACTGCGTTTGGGTTGACTTTTTTTGATAACAAAAGACGAACAATGTCTACTTTGTTAAAATAGACAGCGATTGTCAATGGTGTAAAACCCTGTGATGACCACTCGTTAACAACGGCCGGAGCTTGTTGAATAATAGCTTCGAGATATGAGGTTAATCCGGCGGCACAGGCTTCGTGGATAGTCATGGATTTGGTGTGCTGTAGAAGTATCCGTATAATTTGCGGTTTATTGTAATAGCAAGCTAATAATAATGGGGAAATTCCATGACTTGTTGTTTCTTGTAAAAGTTCGGGGTTTCCAATCAATAATAGGTCAATGTCGTGGCTTTTGCCTTCTTCAATATATTGTTCTAAAACGGAAAGATTCATGTCTTCATTAATTGTCTAACTGTCGTACTAAAATAGACTTTATTCATGAGAATAAATGTTCGATTGAAGAAATTATTTGTATTTCATTTTGTCATAGATTGAATTGAAAAACGAGATGAAAGGTGATTTTGAAGGAGGGATGGGTAAGTAAAAGCTCGAAAAAGGTTGTTTTTTGGGTGTTTTATATACACAAATGTGTAGTAATGCATATAATGTTTTTGTAAATTAAAAACTAGATGTACTTTTGTTAAGCCCCTCCCAAGGGCATGTTTTTCATAGGTAGATGTAGGGTCGGGTGTTTCTCACTACGACCCTTTTTTTATAGCTTTGTTTTTATATTTTAAAAAAGATGTCGAAGAGAAAAATTGTTGTTGCCATTACTGGAGCTAGCGGCTCGATCTACGCTAAGGTTTTACTTAAAAAGCTATTGGCATTAAGAACACAAATTGCAGAGGTTGGGATAGTGATGTCAAATAATGCAATGGATGTATGGCGCGCGGAGTTAGGTGATGAGAGTTATCAGGACGTACCTTTCAAGTTTTATGATAAAGGTGATTTTTTTGCTCCTTTTGCTTCAGGATCGGCACGTTATGATACGATGATTGTTTGCCCATGTTCTATGGGGACATTATCACGAATAGCGCAGGGAATTTCTTCCGATTTGACAACACGGGCGGCTGACGTCATGCTAAAGGAACGGCGACGATTGATTTTGGTTACTCGTGAGACGCCTTTGAGTATTATTCATATTCAAAATATGAAACTGGTTACGGAGGCTGGTGGGATCATTTGTCCTGCATCGCCTTCATTCTATAGTTTGCCAAAGACGTTGGAGGATGTAGCGGAAACTGTGGTCGACCGTATACTGAGTCTTGCAGGGTTTGAATTTAAACATTATCAGTGGGGAGAAAATACCTAGTTATTGATCGTTGAAATCTATTTTTAATGTTCTTTAATAAATTTGTATTTTGTAACTTTGTTTCTCGAAATGAAGCAATCACAAGCATCACGCGAAAAAGTTATTTGTAGCTATATGATTTATAGTGATAAAGCCGCTGTCTGTTTGTCCATACTGCGAACGCTACATGCTTCGATAAACAATTTGTATCCTATTAATTTCAATCACATTCATATATGAAAAGCTTATTGATTACTTCTGTTAAAGTAATTTTACCTGGTAACGAATTTCATCAGCAGCAAGTTGATGTATTGATCGAAAAGGGAAAGGTTGCACAGATTGGAAAAACTGTCAAAGTAGCTGATAAAAACATTGAGACCATTGATGGTGCTGGAAAGATTTTAGCGCCTGGTTTTTTTGACTTACATGCCAATTTTGGAGAGCCCGGACTAGAAACTAAAGAAGACATCCAAACTGGAACCGCTGCAGCTGCGGCGGGAGGGTTTACTGGAGTAGCAGTGATGCCAAATACTGAACCCGCTATTCAAAGTCGTTCCGAGGTTGCACTTATTGTCAATACGGCAAAAGGAAATATTGTTGATGTCCATCCGATTGGAGCGATCAGCAAAAAGAGAGAAGGAAAGGAATTGGCCGAGTTGTTCGATATGAAGCAGACAGGTGCCGTTGCCTTTAGTGATGGAAATAGAAGTGTACAACAGGCAGGATTAATGAGTAGAGCATTGTTATATGCGAAAGGATTTGATGGATTAATTTTTTCACATGCTGAAGATGAATCTATGGCTGGTGGAAATAAAATGAATGAAGGCGCGATGAGTACTTATTTAGGAATGAAGGGTATTCCCAATCTTGCCGAATCGCTGATGGTTTCTCGTGACCTCTACTTGGCAGAATATACTGGGGCTCCCATTCATTTTGCGTCTATTAGTACGCCAGAAGCTGTTGATCTGATAAAAAAAGCAAAAGCAAAAGGTCTTCCTGTGACATGTGATGTTGCTGCCCATCAATTGGTTTTTACCGATGAAGATATTATCGGTTTTGATAGTAATTATAAAGTAAGTCCACCTTTACGAACCAAAGGGGATGCAAAAGTTTTACTTAAAGCTATTAAGGATGGTATCATTGATGCTATTGTTTCTCAACATACGCCGCAGGAAATAGAGTTTAAGAATGTTGAATTCCATATTGCAAAAAATGGCGTTATCGGATTGCAAACAGTGTTACCCTTATTGATTCGTGCTGGACTTAACGAAGAGCAAATTGTAAATAGCCTGTCAATTAGACCTAGACAAATTCTGGGACTTGAAGTTCCTCGTTTTGAAGAGGGGGCTACAGCCAATCTTGTCGTATTCGACCTGAAGAAATCTTGGAATTTCGATGAAAAAACGAATAAATCAAAATCAAAAAATTCACCACTATTCGGACAGAAGTTAATTGGCGTTGTCGAATTGGTCATCAATAATAATCAAATCATAAAAAACGATTAAAACCATGGAAGCAAATATTAAAGCAGCCGTTGAGGCAGGTATATTAAATTATGGCAAGGTTGATGGAATCTCGACAGCCCCGGAGTTTCTTGAAAAGATTATTGGCGTATTCAATACGGAAGCAAGTTATTTAGAGAAATTAGAACTGTTGGATCAATCTTTTGATGATTATCCACTTTTTGATGAGTTACGTGAGATTTATGTAGATCTTTTACTAATGAACTTTTTCTCCAATGATGTTTTAAAGCTTGAAGATGACTATTTGGATTCCGAGGAATGGGAAGCTATAGAAGATGAGACCATTGATAGAGGAACCGAATTGTTGAATATTTTTCTTTATTTAGGAGAGTGCAAGGATGATGAGATTGAACCTGAATTGGATGATTTCTTAAAAGAATTTTTGCTGGTTGATGAAGATGAATTTCAAGATGAGCATGAGATTTATGAAGATATCATTGCCAATCAAATTGTCGTAGATAGCCCATATGCTGAAATTGCAAAAGTAGGTAAAGGACTCAATCCAAGAAGTGAAGTTTATGAACTTTTCTATCCGATGATGAGTTTCTTTAGTGAGTTGAAACCTACTGAAAAACAGTTTGAAGAATATGCGGAAGCGTCGAACAATAAAGCCTTTGACATCGCCCTTTATCAAATAATTAGTACCTACTATAACAAATAACTTTATGGCAGATTCAATCAATCAAAGTAACATAGGATTTGATGCGGTAATTGATAAGAAGAAAAGTATTATCTATGGTGTCATCTTAGGAATAATTTCTTTTGTTCTCGGATTAGTTGTCTTGTTTGTTGTCAAAGACTTGAATTCTTTCTGGGGAGTAATGTCGATGTCATTTGTTGTTAACACTGGTCTTTTCGTTGTTATTTCAGCGTTGTTTGCTTTCTCTCTTAGGAAAGCAAATGGTGGATATTGGAATTTTTCCATCGCATTGAAATCGATATTTATGATGCTTGCTATTTCCACCATTATTTCCACCATTGGAACACAACTATATGTCAATTTCATTAATCCAACCTTGCAAGAAAAGGTAGTGACACATACGATTAATGTTACCATTGAGTATATGGAAAAAAACAACGTGCCAGATGAAGTGATTGATTCAAAAATTGCAGAACTTGAAAAACAAGTTGATTCTATCGGAAAGATAACCTTAGGACAGGTGTTCAAAGGATTGGCCATCACATTGATGTTTCAATTTGTTTTTGCATTGTTATTATCCGCCTTGACAAAACGGGAAAAATTGGCGATTAGACAAGATGCCAATTAGTGGTTAACAAAATAAAATTGTTCCTACAAGGTATTACTGAAAAAGTAATACCTTTGTTGGTATTATAATACTATACTTTTAGCATGATTAACATTCACATGGATATTTCTGTTGTTGTTCCTTTATTTAATGAAGAAGAATCCTTACCCGAATTGACAGCTTGGATCGACCGTGTTATGGCGGCCAATCATTTTTCCTACGAAATTATTTTAGTTGATGATGGAAGTAGAGATAATTCCTGGAAGGTTATTGAAGAGTTGAAGTTAAAAAATAGTAATATCTCTGCGATTAAATTCCGACGTAATTATGGGAAATCTGCTGCTTTGAATGTAGGTTTTGCTGCTGCACAGGGCGATGTGGTTATTACAATGGATGCGGATCTACAGGATAGTCCTGATGAGATTCCTGAATTGTATGACCGAATCATAAATAAAGGGGCTGACTTGGTATCCGGTTGGAAGCAAAAACGTTATGATCCCTTGACCAAAACAATCCCAACCAAATTATTCAATGGAGTGACCAGGTCGATGTCTGGAATTCATAATCTGCATGATTTTAATTGTGGTCTTAAAGCCTATAAAAAGGATGTTGTTAAGAACATTGAGGTTTATGGTGAGATGCATCGTTATATACCCGTTATCGCAAAATGGGCTGGATTTACAAATATACAGGAGCAGATTGTACAGCATTACCCACGTAAATACGGTACAACCAAATTTGGTCCCGGTCGCTTTGTAAAAGGCTTCTTGGATTTATTGTCCATATTTTTTGTTGGTAAGTTCTCGAAAAGACCGATGCACTTTTTTGGTGTTATGGGCGTGATTAGTTTTCTTGCGGGTTTATTTATCTCCATTTATCTGATTTGCCACAAGCTTATGAGTATAGCCAGCGGTACTCCCTTCAGAGATATAACAGATCAGCCTTTATTTTTCTTTGCGCTGACAGCGATTATTTTGGGAACACAATTATTTCTGACAGGTTTCTTGGCAGAATTAGTCTCTAGAAGCAGCTCCGATCGGAATGATTATCAAATTGAGAAAGTCATCTAACTAATTATGCGAATTGTGATTTTAGGATCCGCCTATCCATTGAGGGGAGGGGGGATAGCGTCTTTTAATGAACGATTGGCATCCCATTTTCAGGAGTTGGGCCATGAAGTGGACATCTATTCCTTTAGTCTACAGTATCCCAATTTCCTTTTTCCCGGAAAGTCACAGTATTCCGATGAACCAGCACCAGTGGGTCTTCGTATCAAGACAAAGGTCAATTCGATTAATCCATTTAATTGGTTAAGTGTTGGCAGGGAGCTAAAAAGGGCAAATTACGATTTGCTTATTGTGAGATTTTGGATGCCATTTTTTGGACCTTGTCTGGGGACAATCCAACGACAAGTCCGAAAAAATAAGCATACTAAAATCGTCTGCATTGCTGATAATATAATTCCACATGAACAGCGCATAGGGGATAAGGAGTTGATTCGTTATTTTTTGAAATCCGTTGATGCTTGCCTCACAATGAGTAAAAGTGTACTAAAGGACTTGAAGACCTTAAGTCCTAAAATGCCGGCAGTGTATACGCCCCATCCCCTGTATGATAACTACGGTACGCATCAGAGTAAAAAGGAAGCACGTCGATTACTTAAGATTGCCGAAGAGGATAAAGTGGTATTGTTTTTTGGTTTTATTCGTCCGTATAAAGGTTTGGATATTCTGCTGGAAGCATTGGCTGATTTCAGAATTCGTAACCTTGGTGTGAAATTGTTGCTCGCAGGTGAATTTTATGGTGACCCAGCGCCATATTTAGATCTTATAAAAAAGTATAAACTAGAGGAATTTATTTTTATGCATACTGATTTTATTCCAAATCAGGAGGTGGGACGTTATTTTTCAGCCGCAGATTGTGTTGTCCTTCCCTATCGCAGTGCTACTCAGAGTGGAATTACTCAGGTTGCCTATCATTTTGATCTTCCAATGATCGTTAGCAATGTCGGTGGATTGCCTGAATTGGTTCACAATGAGTATGTTGGTTATGTAGTAGAACCAAATGCTCATCAAATTGCTGATGGAATTTTCTCATTTTATCATTATGATAAAGAGGAACAGTTTAGAACAAATATTATTGACGAAAAAAAGAAATATAGCTGGGATACTTTTGGTAGTGAAATTCTTAAACTGGCCCATTAACTGACAGCGTTGATTTTATTTGTATTTAAAATCAAATTTATCTAAGTTTGGGATACTGAGGTAGAAATTTAAAAGAAGGAGAGATTTTGTTGCCGTTTACACAAAGCAGTTTAACGAAGATAGAAGAGTTTTTTAAGGAGCAAGGTTATAAGGTGAGGTACGAGAAGGGTTCGTTTCGTACAGGTGCTTGTATGTTACAGACGACAAAAGTTGTAGTGGTCAATAAGTTTTCGAATCTTGAAATAAAAATCCAATCATTGTGGAATATATTACTGGATATTGAAATTGACTCGGAGGCTATTTCTGAAAAACTTCTCCCATTATATGAAGAGGTATTGAAATCAAAAATTGTAGCTTGAGAATTACATTTTTAGGAACGGGAACATCACAAGGGGTACCTGTAATAGCGTGCCAATGTCAGGTCTGTCAATCTAATGATGAACGCGATAAGAGGTTGCGTTCTTCTATTCTTATTGAATACAATCAACATACATTGGTTGTGGATACCGGTCCTGATTTTCGGTATCAGATGCTGCGTGAGAAAGTTATGCATTTGGATGCTGTCTTAATGACGCACTCACACAAAGATCATATTGCTGGTTTAGACGATGTAAGAGCATTTAATTATCAGCAGCACAGTTCAATTTCTATTTATGGTACTGAGGCACTTCATGAAGCGCTAAGACGTGAATTTTATTATGCCTTTACAGAAGTTAAATACCCTGGAGCTCCGAGATTGGATTTGGAGGTGATTAAGCCTGGGGTGCCATTGCCTTTATTTGGAAAGGAAATCATGCCTATTGAGGTTTTACATTATAAGATGCCTGTATTGGGCTTTCGAGTAGGAGATTTTGCCTATATTACTGATGCGAAATTTATCAGCGCAGAATCACGGAAATTATTGGAAGGAGTAAAGGTTCTTGTGGTAAATGCTTTACAAAAGGAATCCCATATTTCACATTTAACTTTGGAAGAGGCCATTGAATTTGCCTATGATATTCAAGCCGATAAAACCTATTTTACACATATAGGGCATCGAATGGGACTGCATGAAGCTGTTTCCAGAGAATTGCCCGAAAACATGTTTCTAGCTTACGATAGATTACAGCTTGAAATTAGCTAATCCATTTAAAATAAAACTATAGTTCTTTTTTCGTTGTTATACCTATAAAAAATAGATTTAGGTATTAAATTATAAAGAAATGGGAAATTTACTGTATATCATCGCCGTTATTTTAGTTATCATTTGGGCGATAAGTTTTTTTGGAGGTTATGCGGCTGGCAATAATATCATCCACATTCTTTTGGTGATTGCAATTATCGTAGTATTACTACGTGTTATTCGTGGCAATGCTTAAATTCAATTAAAGTAGTTTTAAATAAAATTGGGCAATTTGTAAGTCTTGTGGATAGGTGATTTTTATATTCTTGGAATCACCTTCAACAATATAGATACGTTTGCCCATTTTTTCTACGACTGAAGCATCATCTGTAAAAAGTGGATCCTCATCTTGTTGATAGGACTTTAGCAACAATTCCCCATGAAAGACTTGTGGCGTTTGTATCATCCAGGTCTGGTTTCTATCTACGGCTTTATTTGTTAACATGTCACCCATGCGAATAGATTCTATACTTTTTTGTGCCAGCACTATCGCTTGATGCTCGTAAGCTCCTTGAAAAGCTTTTCTAATTAAATCGTCTGAGACAATCGGACGAGCCCCGTCGTGTACCGCAATATAATCTTTAGGACCAATATCAAAATTTTGCTGAATGTAATCTATTCCGTTCCTTACACTTTCGAAGCGGGTTTGTCCGCCAAAAGCGATATGTATAGGGCGATCAAACTGATACTTCAAACACAGTTCGGTCCAAAAACTTTCCATTGGCTCGCTGATGACCAAAATAACTTCCGAAATAGTTTCTGATTGGCAAAAGCGATTAATTGTATGCATAACGATCGGCAGCCCATTCAAATTAAGGAACTGCTTTGGAAGGTCGCTCTTCATTCTGTTTCCGGTTCCTGCAGCAACGATTATGACAAAGTTCATGGTTTTATTGAAAGGTTTTTATTTAAAAAAAACGTGGATAGTTTATGAGGCCATCCACGTTTTCTGCTTTTGTTATATCAGATAACTAGATAATTAACATGGCATCGCCATAGCTATAGAATCTGTATTTTTCTTTAACAGCCACTTCGTATGCATTCATGACATTTTCGTATCCAGCGAAAGCAGCAATCATCACCAACAGCGTAGATTCCGGCGTATGGAAATTTGTAATCATGGAGTTTGCAATACTGAAATCGTAAGGAGGATAAATGAACTTACTGGTCCAGTCAGATGCCGCTTTTAAGTGATGATCTGCAGAAACAGAAGATTCTATTGCACGCATAGAAGTCGTTCCTACAGCACACACACGACGTTTATTGTCGATTGCTCTATTAACAACACGCGCAGCTTCATCCGTGATAATAAATTGCTCGGAATCCATTTTATGTTTGGTCAAATCTTCGACTTCAACGGTACGGAAAGTTCCAAGACCAACGTGAAGAGTAACCTCTGCAAAATCAACCCCTTTTAGTTCCAGACGTTTCATTAACTCTCTTGAGAAGTGAAGTCCAGCAGTAGGAGCGGCAACAGCACCTTCATTTTTTGCGTAGATCGTTTGGTAACGGAATTTATCTTCCGGTGTAGCTTTACGTTTGATGTATTTAGGAAGCGGAGTTTCACCTAAGATTTCAATATTACGGCGGAACTCTTCATCGGTACCATCAAATAAAAATCTAATTGTACGGCCACGGGAAGTCGTATTGTCAACTACTTCGGCAACCAATAAGTCATCATCGCCGAAATATAATTTGTTGCCTACACGGATTTTACGCGCAGGGTCTACCAACACATCCCAAAGACGAAGTTCATTGTTTAATTCACGCAACAAGAAAACTTCAATCGTAGCTCCAGTTTTTTCTTTATTACCGTAAAGGCGGGCTGGAAAAACTTTAGTATTGTTTAAGATCATGACATCTTTGTCATCGAAATAATCCAATACATCTTTGAAAATTTTGTGTTCAATTTTACCAGTATCTCTATGTAGGACCATCAAGCGCGATTCGTCACGATTTTCAGAAGGTTCAGAAGCGAGTAATGATTCTGGTAAGTTGAATTTAAACTGAGATAACTTCATCTTTAATAATATATATATTAATATCTGCCTTTCAGCGCATTACAGTGCGCCAAATACCAGGCTGCAAAAAGCATACAAAGTTATAATTTTTTCGGGTATAGAAAGGGCATATTTCTAATTTATACATATATTTTTGTTGATTTTGACATTAAATCAAAACTATATCGTATTTTAGAATACAATTATGCTATTTTTTAGATTAATACTGGAGAGTTGTCAATTTGCTTTTTCGGCATTAAAGGACAATCGTACACGGACTTTGCTTTCATTGCTGGGTGTAACCATCGGTATTTTTACGATCATTGGTGTATTTTCAGCCGTAGATACGTTACGGAATAATATCGAAGAATCTGTTAAAAAGATTGGTAGTAAAACGCTCTACATAGAAAAATGGCCATGGGATGGAGGTCCCAATTTTCCTTGGTGGAAATACTTGAATAGACCTGAACCTACGTATAACAATTATTTGGACTTAAAAAGCCGGATGACGACTGCAGAGTATATGGCCTATATGATCAATATTGGCAATACGACGATAAAATATAAAAATAATTCGGCCCAAGGTTCGTCGGTCAATGCGGCGACCTATGAAAATCTTTACATTCAAAATTTGAATATTGTCGATGGTCGTTACTTTGCTGAAAGCGAGTCTAGGGGTGGAGCTCTTGTGACTGTATTAGGAGCGAATATTGCAGAAGGGCTTTTTCCTAATGAGGAGCCAGTTGGCAAATATATTAATATGTTAGGACGAAAAATCCAGGTCATTGGTGTATTAAAGAAAGAAGGAAATGGTGTATTGATCAATACTTCTCCTGATGATACGGCCTTTATTCCGTTTGAACTGGCTCGGAATTTGGTCAACTATGATAATTTCTCACCGAGTATAGCGATGGTTATTAAATCGAACTACACGCTTGGCGAGGCTGAGAGCGAAGCGAAGACACTCATGCGTTCCATCCGTCGGATATCCCCGCAACGGGAAGAGAATTTTTCCATCAATCAGACAACTATGATTACGGGTGCTTTGGATCAGCTTTTTGGCATTATTAATCTTGCAGGTTTTTCAATTGGTATTTTTTCGATTTTAGTTGGTGGCTTCGGTATTGCGAATATCATGTTTGTAAGTGTCAAAGAGCGTACGCATATCATCGGAATTCAAAAAGCATTAGGCGCTAAAAATTTCTTTATTCTTTCACAGTTCTTAGTGGAGTCTATCGTACTTTGTTTGTTGGGTGGGGGGATAGGTCTCATCGTCGTCTATTTTTTGGCATTTCTAGTGCAAGCTGCTACCGGTGTGGCGATTGTTGTTAGTTTAAAAATGGTGATACTTACCGTTTCGCTTTCTACATTTATTGGCCTGATCTCAGGAATTGTCCCTGCTTTAATGGCTTCTCGGTTGGATCCCGTAGAAGCTATCCGGAGTAAATAAAAAGGAGATATGTTTAAAAAAGCTCAATTTTCGATATTACATGGATTTTGGCTTTTAATTTTTGCCTATAGCTGTTTGCTTATGGTGGAAATTACACTTCGTTACCGTGGCTTCGATCTCGATGCCAATTTTTTGATGATCAAGCAAACTGAAATTGAAGAGCTCTGGTGGTATCGTTACGTTTTTTATATTCATGTCTGCACAGCTATCTTTGCTTTGCCTGCCGGCTTTACCCAGTTTAGTACCTATCTATTGAATACATATCCACGTGTTCATCGAGCTATCGGCTATTTGTATGTATTGATAGTTTTAATTTTTGCTGCGCCTTCGGGCTTATTTATTGGCTCTGTTGCAAATGGTGGTTTAACATCCATTATTGCATTTGAATTATTGGGGCTCGGATGGTTCTATTTTACATGGCGAGCAGTTCGTTTGGCAGGTCAGCGAAAATTTAATAAACACCGTGATTTTATGATCCGCAGTTTTGCATTAACCTGTTCGGCATTGACTCTGCGATTTTGGAAGGTCGCTTTGGTATACTTGTTTCAGCCCAATCCAATGGATGTCTATCAAATTATTGCCTGGTTGGGATGGATCCCTAATTTGTTGCTGGCAGAATTTATTATTTATCAAAAAAATCATAAATTATGAAGAAAAACCTTTGTTTAATGTTATTGCTTGGAGCAGTCCTAGGTTGTAAGGATGGGAAAAGCAAAAAAAATGAAGTCGCCGAAGCGAAAGATAGTACTGTTGTCGAACGTGAGGCACATCAGGAACTTTACGGCAATTGGGTCGGCGAATTTGTTGTGGATGAAAGTACCCTTGAAGAAGGAGAGGAGTTACCCACAACAGATTATTCTCCGAAGATAAATTTGACCATAAAAAAAATTACCGATAAGGGCAATATATTTGGACAGAATGTTGTCAAGGGAAATCTGCGTTCCTTTGTGGGAAAGCTGGAGGAAAACGGTGCTGATGTACGGCTATTATTGGATGAACCTGGAGATAAAAAGTCCGATGGACGTTTTGAAATTAAACTTAATCACGATACCTTAATCGGCAATTGGACCGCATACGACCAGGGAGTAAAAATCAAAAAGCGCAGCTTTAAATTGTTAAAAAAACAGTTCGCCTATAATCCAAATCTGATGCTAAAAAATCAGGATGGAGAAGACGGAACTTTGGTCGACTGGATTAATGAAAAAAGAAAGGAGGAGACCGACGTTGACGGGGATTCAACTTATACATACATTATACAGTACTATAGATCTGCGTCTCCCGCAGTCTTTACGGTAAATGCATCTAAGCAAAAGTTGACGGAGAAAGATCTGAAAAACCTCAAGAAATTAGATTTGGAGATTATTCGGAATACTATTTTTGCCCGACATGGCTATGCATTTACTAAACCCAGCATTCGTCAGTTTTTTGAGCCTGTAGATTGGTATGTACCTATTTCCAAAGATGTCAATGCGGACTTAAGTCAATTGGAAAAAGATAATATAGCTTTGCTTACGCGATTTGAAAAATATGCAACGGATAATTATGATACCTTCGGGAGATAATGTAGTCAATATTAGTAATGAATATTCGAAAGATCAATTTCACAAAAAAAGCTTTACATCGTAAAGCTTTTTTTGTGATTTCAAGAGTTTATCCTATATCATTTCTTCCGAATGGAAATAGCATTTTTATGCGCTTGCAGGCCTTCAAGTTCAGCGAGTATTTCAACTACTGACCCGATTTGTTGAAGTCCACTTTCGTTGATATGCTGAAATGTAATCTTTTTTACAAAAGAATCCACAGATACACCTGAGTAGGAGCGTGCATATCCTGATGTAGGCAGTGTATGGTTTGTGCCAGAGGCATAATCCCCTGCACTTTCAGGTGTCAAGTGTCCCAAGAACACCGAACCCGCATTACTGATATAACGTGTTAGGGACTCCCATTGGTCCGTCTCCAAAATAAGGTGTTCTGGCGCATAATCATTTGAAAACTGTATGGCATCCTGAAGATTCTCAACAGTTATTGCATAGGAATTTTCAATAGCTTTTGCAGCAAGTTCCTTACGAGGTAAAACCGCTAATTGGGCCACAAGTTCTTTGTTGACGGCATCAACTATGGTCATGGAAGTTGCAACCAAGACAGCTTGGCTGTCAGCTCCATGCTCGGCTTGTGCCAAAAGATCAGCTGCGACGAACGCTGGGGTAGCTGACTCATCAGCCACGACCAGTACTTCGGATGGTCCTGCAGGCATGTCAATACTGACATTTGCTAGGCCCTGCACAATTGATTTTGCTTTAGTGACAAACTGATTACCTGGACCGAATATCTTATCAACTTTTGGTATAGTCTCCGTTCCGAAGCCCATAGCAGCAACGGCCTGAGCGCCTCCAACGAGGTATATTCTGTTTATCTTAAGCAATTTTAAACAAAAAGCGACAAAACCATTGATTTTTCCATTGGATTGCGGTGGCGAACAAACGACGATTTCTTTGCATCCAGCTATTCTTGCCGGAACACCTAGCATTAAAAGTGTACTCGGTAAGACCGCAGACCCTCCAGGGATATATAGCCCCACCTTTTCAATTGGACGAACCTCCCGCCAGCATTTTACACCGGGCATGGTTTCGACAGTACGCTCTCTTTTTAATTGTGTACTATGGAATTTATGGATATTTTGAAACGCAATCTCCAGTGCTCTTTGTTGATCACGACCTATGGTAGACGCTAGCACGTCGATATCTTCCTCGTCTAAATATAACCTGTCAAGTTCAACTTTATCAAATTTGGCTGCATATTCGCGTAAGGCGATATCTCCCTGTTGACGTACTTGTTGAATAATTTCTTGGACAACCTCTTGTATTGCATTGTTCGGATCTGTATTCCTAGCGACCAGTTGCTGGATTTCAGTTTTTCCTAACGTTTTGTAATTATATTTTTTTAACATGGTTGTATAAGTGCATCAAGTTTAAAGAATGATTTTTTCAATTGGCATCACAACGATACCTTGGGCACCTTCAGCTTTTAATTTATTGATCTTATCCCAAAAGTCATCTTCGGTGATAACAGTGTGTACAGCTACCCAGCCTTCTTCCGCCAATGGAACAACCGTAGGGCTCTTAACACCGTGCAATAAAGAAGTAATGGCTGGCAAATTCTTCTTTTCGACATTTAATACGACATATTTGGTTTCTTTTGCTAAAAGAACCGATTCAATACGTTGTACTAATTCCGTTAAAACTTCATTGCCTTCTAATCCTTTTCTTCCGACTAATATGGCTTCTGAATTTTTAACATCAGCAAAAGGCTTCAAACCATTACTTTTTAGCGTTCCACCGGTCGATACGATATCACAGATTGCATCACTAAGACCCAAACCGGGAGAAATTTCAACTGAGCCAGATATCAAACGGATGTCTGCATTGATCTTATACTCGTCTAGAAAATTCTTTAGGATATTTGGATAAGAGGTTGCGATTGCTTTGCCGTTAAGGTCTTTAATGTCCTGGATGGTGCTATCTTTGGGAATAGCTAGTTTCAACGTACATTTTCCAAAACCAAGCCGTTTGATGTATTCTACTTTGGATTCTGTTTCATCGATGATATTTTCACCGACAATACCTAAGTCAGCGATTCCCTGTTCTACATAGCCTGGAATGTCATCGTCTCTAAGAAACAATATTTCCAAAGGGAAATTTCCTACCGTGGTGATTAATGAACTTTTATAATTCTCAAAGTCTAAACCACAATTTTTCAGTAATTGAACAGATTTTTCGTTTAACCTACCCGATTTTTGGATAGCAATTTTAAGATTTTTCAACGCTTTATAAATGTTAGCAGTAAATTATTAATAATAAGAAATCAAACAAGAGGGAAGGTATTCTACGTAAGAACACATTAAATTAACATATCGCCACAATGGCGATGGTGCAAATGAAAATGATGTACGTAGGTATAGACCATGTTTGTATTAATAACTGATAGCAAATGTATAGTAAATTAATGGGAAATGCAAGATGCTCATTTTAAAAAAATCACAGCATATATTTCAACTCGCGTAAATTTCCTTATTTTTAGGGAGTCGGAACGACTTTGATGAAAGGATGCCCAAATTTGTTTGATGTTACTGTCGTTATGGGACAAGCGATTGTGACCGATTGAAATTGTATAAATACTTATGCTGGGGGATTATAAACGAGTAAATAGATTAATTTAATGAGATTATTAGTTTTTATTGTTATCGGTTGGATTGGTTTTCTACAGAATCATGTTTTAGGACAGGAAAAACCAGCTTCTACATTGGATATTCGAATATTGGAGTCTATTGCAGAAACAAGGACAGAACCACAAACACAAACCTTTAAGGTACTTTCTGATATCAATAATTATGTTCAGATAGCTGTCCCCGTTGGCTTATTGGTTGCCGGTGCAGTGAACGATGATAAGACAATGCGCCAGAATGCGCTGTATGTTGCGAGTAGTACTGCTGTTACCGCTTTAGTTAATGTTGGTCTAAAACATTTATTTAAAAGGAGCAGGCCCTTTAAAAAATATCCGAATTTTATATCGATTCGTACAGCAGGTGGATATTCGTTTCCTTCTGGTCATACTTCTTCTGCTTTTGCCACTGCTTCTGCGCTATCGCGTGCGTATTCGAAATGGTATGTAGTCGCGCCATCGCTTTTATGGGCAAGTAGTGTGGGATATTCTAGAATGTATTTGGGTGTACATTTTCCTTCTGATGTGCTTGCCGGAGCCGTGCTCGGTGCAGGTTCGTCTTTTGCGCTAGATGGGCTAAAGAAATAAGATTAAATTAAATAAAAAATAATTAATGCGACAGGTTATCAGAATATTAGTTGTAGGTTGTGGAAATATGGGAGCCTCCCATGCAAAAGCATATCATGATCTAGACGGGTTTGAAATCGTAGGCTTAGTGGCTCGAGGTGAGAGTAAAAGTAAACTGAATAGCGAGTTAGGAAATATATATAAACTTTTCGACTCCTATGAAGATGCACTTGCCGAAACGAAACCAGATGCTGTTTGTATAGCGACATACCCAGACACACATAAAGACTATGCTATAAAAGCCTTTCAATCGGGCGCCCATGTTTTTATGGAAAAGCCGTTGGCTGAGGATGTGACTTCTGCACAGGATGTTGTTGATGCGGCCGTGAAATATGATAGAAAATTAGTTGTTGGCTATATTTTGCGGTACCATCCTTCCTGGATTAAATTTATAGAACTTTCCAAAACGATGGGAAAGCCACTTGTCATGCGTATGAATCTTAATCAACAGAGTCATGGTTATATGTGGAATGTACATAAAAATCTGATGTCTAGCTTAAGTCCCATAGTCGATTGTGGGGTGCATTATATTGATGTGATGTGCCAAATGGTCGGAGCCAAGCCATTGTATGTATCCGCAATAGGTGCACGATTAACCGATGAGATTCCTGCTTGGAATTATAATTATGGACAGTTGCAATTACATTTTGAGGACGGTTCTGTTGGTTGGTATGAAGCAGGTTGGGGGCCGATGGTCAGTCAGAATGCTTTTTTTGTCAAGGATGTTTTTGGGCCTAACGGTGCGGTTTCCATTGTAGCGAATAAAGCAAGTGATGAAGGTCAATCGGATTCGGTCGCATCGCATACCAAAACAGAAAGCCTTCGGGTGCATTATGCTGATTTAAATTCGAATAATGAATTTATGAAGGTCGATGAATGGATCAACTTGTCTGACGAGCCCGATCATCAGGAGCTATGTAATCGGGAGCAGTTATTCTTTTTACAGGCGATTTTAGATGATTTGGATCTTTCAGCTTCGATGGAAGATGCTATTAATAGTCTGCGAATAGCTTTAGCATGTGACGAAGCCGTGAAAACTAGGCAGATGATAAAGTTGTAATTCTTTTCGCGTGGCGGACTCTTTTTCGCGTTTTATAAAAATAGGAATGGGAAAAAGCAAATAAATAAAAAAAATAGCGTAAAAGATAGGCTTTTTGGTCTGCCTTTTGTTATTTAGCTACATATTTCTCACACTTATGAATAATTTACTCAAGGTTGCATTATTATTTGGATTGTCAATTTCTACGGCCTATGCGCAAGATAAGCAATGGCAGATGGAGTTGGTCTTTAAAGGTGAAGTTTCGCCTGAAAAATTTGAAAGTGAAGTTCCGGAATTTGCAAAAGAGTTTTATGAGCCATTCTTGAAAGGAAAAATGGCTTATCGAAATGTGGAGGTTTTGACTGACGCAGATTATTCGTCTACCATAGTGAATCAAAAAGCACACGCCATTTTAAATCGAAAGCTGGCAAAGACATATTCGTATTCGGTCGGAGATGATGTTGTTACTGCTGAAGCGTATAGTCCCTCATATAAGATTGTCAGTACCAAGCTGGAGCAGTCTGAAGGACCTTACGTGCAGTTGCAAGATATGGGAGAGATCGAGTCGATTGCTGGTATTACCTGTAAGAAAGCAAAGTTATTGATAAAAAATCAGACTGATTCAGCAATAGCAACAGTTTGGTATTCGGAAGCAATGCCGACTTATTACTTGACTGCATTTTCGTTTATAAATGATTTGCCTGGTGGTGTGCTCAAATTGTCTTTAGGTGAAAACAATGAACTCGGTTTTGAAACAACAAAAGTGGTCAACGTATCTTCTATGGGAGATTTTCAACTACCTAAAAATGTAAAGGTAATCGATATCTCAGGAGGGGGAAGCAATAGCGAAGGAGAAGATGTGAGTTTATTTGAGGACACTTTTCCGTTGGACAAATCATTAAGATGGACAATGGTCAAAGATAAAGATACCAATGATGAATATTATGGTATCAAGAACATGGCCGGAGAAGAAGTCCTGTCCTGTTCCCTTTTCTCGTTAGCCTACTTTAATGAGCAAACTGCTATTGTTTCAGATAAAGATAATTATTTTTGGTTGCTGGACAAGAAGGGTGAAAAGGTAAATAAAGATGGATTTGACTGGCTTACACCTGCGAATCAAAAACTGGCTATTTTTCAGAAAGATGGTAATTTTGGACTGGTTACACAGGAAGGGAAAGTGCTGCTTGATAAAAAAGAAAACATCAGTAAATTTTTAGACAGTTATTTGATGTTCTCCGAAAATGGTAAGGTTGGATTGTTGGACGAAAACGGCAAGATTTTGTTAAAGGCGAACTTACTATTTCTAGATGCTGATAACGCTGGAAATGTTTTGGTTCGAGAGAAAGATGGTGAAGAAACGAAAACGCTCGCTCTGGACACTTTTCTAAAGACCTATGTGAAATGATTTAAAGTATATTATATAGATTTATTGCTTATCAAAAAAAATGCCTTCGATAATATCGAAGGCATTTTTTTTGATACTTGACTTTCCATTTGCAATATTAAGGAATGTTCAAGAACTTATGTGTTTGTAGAGAAATATCCCATTTAGGGTTTTCTTTTACATAATCAATAATAGAAGGAGTCATTTCTTTAGATTTTGACCATTCAGGTTGAAGGTATAATCTGCAGTTTGATCCAACGAGTTGTGCGTATTCTTCTCCCCACGCGAAATCACTTTTGTTGAAGACGATAACTTTAAGTTCACCAGCAGCAGCTAATACATCTTTGCGTGGTGCTTTGAATTTTTTGGGAGATAAGCATATCCAATCCCATTCACCGCTTAAAGGATAGGCACCAGATGTTTCTATAAATGTTTTAATGCCAGCTTGATGCAGGCCCTTCGTGAGGTAATCTAAATTATAAATAAGAGGTTCTCCCCCTGTAATGACAACTGTTTTTGCCGGATATTTCTTTGCATTTTCGATAATAGAATCTGCTGTGGTAAGGGGATGGATAGATGCATCCCAGCTTTCTTTTACATCGCACCAGTGGCAGCCCACATCGCAACCACCCAATCGTATGAAATAAGCAGCAGTCCCGGTGTGGTAGCCCTCTCCCTGAATAGTGTAAAATTCTTCCATTAAGGGTAATAGTGTTCCGTCTTCTGGTACTTGATTTGACATAGTTAAAATTTCAGTCTGCAAAGGTAGCAAATATTAATGAGAAGCTCAATTTGTGTCCAGGCTTTTAAGTAGTAGTCATGTCATTTTTATTTATTATAATGGCTCATATAACCTGTTTGAGTGCTTTGTTTTAGTTTGTTCTTGCTAAAAAGCGCAAGTTCATTCCCCATTATATGACCAGGGCTATACCATTCTCTATATTAACAGCGAGGTAACATCCTTTTTATAGGGGTATAACAGGGGGGTAACAGGGATTTAACCCCTGCTATACCCCTGTTATACCCCTGTTAACCCCCTGTAAATACCCTGTTAATTTAGAATTCAATAATAATCAATTGTTAATATGATCATTAGGTTAGGAAATGTTTTTTTGAACGGTAAGATCCAATTTTGCTCGTTTTCTAAATGGTAATGAACATGTAAAGTGGGGGTATAGCTTATGAAATCTGGGATCTGTTATGTGGGCAGTGGGGAAATTGGTTAGCAATGCCTTTAATAACCCAAAACCTATGATTTTATTAGAATTTTTACTAAATTTGTGTCACAATTTTTTTATTGAAAGCATGAGTGTGATAACATAATTGTACATGTTGTTTTATGTTTTCTATTTTTTAACAATTTAATGATCATAGTTGTAAATGATTAAAATTACACTACCGGATGGTTCCGTAAGAGATTATCAAAAAGGAATCACTGCTGCCGAGATTGCGTTGTCGATCTCAGAGGGGCTTGCAAGAAATGTGCTTGCTGCAGAAGTAAATGGTGAAGTATGGGACTCTGCCCGTGCTATTGAAAACGACGCTACTGTAAAGCTGCTAACATGGAATGATACAAAAGGTAAGTCTACTTTTTGGCATTCTTCGGCACACTTGTTGGCCGAAGCGTTAGAGACATTGTATCCTGGAATTAAGTTTGGTATAGGTCCTGCGATTGAAACCGGGTTTTATTACGATGTGGATTTTGGTGATCGTGAATT
The DNA here is from genome assembly GCA_031286695.1 of Sphingobacterium sp. GTDB lineage: Bacteria > Bacteroidota > Bacteroidia > Sphingobacteriales > Sphingobacteriaceae > Sphingobacterium. The sequence goes on from JAITTY010000006.1 coordinate 1,052,531, forward strand.
TTCTTCTGACGATTTTAAAGCGATCGAAGATAAGATGCTGGAGTTGGCTAAACGTAAAGAAACATTTGAGCGTAGAGCTGTCTCGAAGTCCGATGCTTTGGCTTATTTCACAGAGAAAGGCGATGAGTATAAACTTGATTTGATTAAGGATCTGGAAGATGGAAAGATTACTTTCTATACTCAAGGGGAATTTACAGATTTATGTCGTGGTCCCCATATTCCAAATACTGGGTTTATCAAAGCGATTAAATTGACTAATGTTGCAGGAGCGTACTGGAGAGGCGATGAGTCTCGTAAACAATTGACACGTATTTATGGTGTTACTTTTCCAAAAGCTTCGGAGCTTACAGAATATTTGAAATTTATAGAAGAGGCGAAAAAACGTGACCATCGTAAACTTGGTAAAGAGCTTGAACTTTTCGCTTTTTCTGAGAAAGTTGGAGCCGGTTTACCTCTTTGGTTGCCGAAAGGAGCTGCATTGCGTCAAAAGCTGATAGACTTTTTGCAAAAAGCGCAATTGAATTCTGGTTATGAACCAGTTGTTACTCCGCATATTGGACATAAACAATTGTATGTAACTTCTGGACACTATGAGAAATATGGCGCGGATTCATTTCAGCCGATAAAAACTCCTATTGAAGGTGAAGAGTTTTTGTTAAAACCAATGAACTGTCCGCATCACTGTGAAATTTATAAAGTAAAACCACGCTCGTATAAGGACTTACCGGTTCGATTTGCTGAGTTTGGTACTGTATATCGTTACGAACAGTCTGGTGAGCTTCACGGTTTGACAAGGGTGCGTGGATTTACTCAGGATGATGCCCATTTATTTTGTCGCCCAGATCAGGTTAAAGATGAATTCAAAAAGGTAATCGATTTAGTCCTTTATGTTTTTGGAGCCTTAGGCTTTAATGATTATACAGCACAAGTGTCGTTACGTGATCCTGAGAATCGTACAAAGTATATTGGTACTGACGAAAATTGGGCCTTGGCTGAATCGGCAATTATTGAAGCCGCGGAAGAAAAAGGCTTGCCGACAGTCGTAGAGTATGGTGAAGCGGCTTTCTATGGTCCGAAACTGGATTTTATGGTAAAAGACGCTTTGGGTCGTAAATGGCAGTTGGGGACTATACAGGTTGACTACAATTTACCAGAGCGCTTTGAGTTGGAATATACAGGAAGTGATAACATGAAACATCGTCCTGTGATGATCCATCGTGCACCTTTCGGATCTTTGGAACGTTTTGTAGCTGTATTGATTGAGCATTGTGCTGGACAATTTCCATTATGGCTTGCTCCTGAGCAATTTATCGTCTTGCCAGTGTCAGAAAAATATGAAGAATATGCTCAAAATGTTTTGAATTCGCTAAATAATTCCGATATTCGCGGACTGATAGACTTACGTGACGAGAAAGTGGGCAGAAAAATCAGAGACGCCGAAGTGAAAAAGCTTCCTTATATGTTGATTGTAGGGGAAAAAGAGGTGGAAAATGGCACAGTTTCTGTACGTAAACATGGCTCAGTGGAATTAGGAACTATGACCGCTGATGCATTTAGAGATATATTAATTAAGGAAATAACCGTTTAATTTTTAAACATTTGGCATTAAAAAGACCCGGTGGTCCAAGACCACCAATGAGAAAGAAAGAACCAGATCACCGCATTAATGAATTAATCAAGGTACCTGAGGTACGTTTGGTAGGCGATAATGTGGAACAAGGAGTTTTCCCTACGCGCAAAGCGTTAGAGTTGGCTGATGAGTTGGAACTTGATTTAGTGGAGATTTCGCCAAATGCTGTACCGCCGGTTTGTAAGATTATCGACTACAGTAAGTTTGTTTACGAACAGAAGAAGAAACAAAAGGAAATCAAAGCTAATGCAAAACAGACTGTTATTAAAGAAATCCGTTTCGGACCTAACTCTGGTGAGCATGATTTTGAGTTCAAATTGAAGCATGCGATTAAGTTTCTTGAAAGTGGAGAGAAAGTTCGTGCTTATGTACACTTCAAAGGTCGTGCTATTGTACACAAGGATCAAGGTGAAATCTTGTTGTTACGCTTCGCTCAGGCCTTAGAAGATTATGGCAAGGTGGAGCTTTTACCAAAATTGGAAGGTAAACGCATGTTTTTGACAGTAGCTCCAAAGGCTCCTAAAAAATAATAAGAATTCTAACAGATTGATATAAAATTTATAAGTATTATGCCAAAAGTTAAAACCAATTCCAGCGCAAAGAAACGTTTCAAATTGACTGGAACAGGTAAAATTGCAAGAAAAAATGCTTTCAAAAGCCACATCTTGACAAAAAAGAGCACAAAACGTAAACGTAACTTAACACAAACAAGTTATGTATCTGATGGCGATATGGGCAACGTAAAACGTATGCTTGCTATCGGTAAATAAGTTTTATTCGATTTATTTAATAATAATTTTTTAACCGGGTATAAGGTTGTAAGTTCATTGAAATACATGGCACCTTCTACCAAACTAATTTTAAAAATATGCCACGTTCGGTTAACGCAGTAGCTTCTAGAAGAAGACGCAAAAAAATCCTAGGCCTTGCAAAAGGTTACTTTGGATCACGTAGCAAAGTTTATACTATTGCTAAAAATACAGTAGAAAAAGGTTTACAATACGCTTACCGCGATCGTAAAACCAAAAAACGCGAGTTTAGAGCTTTATGGATTCAACGTATCAACGCTGGAGCTCGTCAACACGGAATTTCTTATTCCCAATTGATCGGTAAATTAAATGCTAAAAACATTGGTTTGAACCGTAAGGTTTTAGCTGACTTAGCTTTAAATAACCCAGAAGCTTTCAAAGCAGTTGTAGACGCAGTAAAATAGAGTTTTTAATCCGTTATCAATTTGTTAGAGATATTAGAGGAGCCTTTGAGGCTCCTTTTTTGTTATATCAAATAGTCAGATGCTGTATCTTTTTTTGGACGTTACGTAGCGCGTAAATTCAATACAAGGATAGATTTCATTTTATTACTTATCTCACCGATCATACCTTAACGCAATTGAATTATTAAATTATAGCTAACAATCCTTTTTGATTTGAAATTAGGTTTGATTTTTGTATCGTTCTTTGGAAAACAAGCAATTATGAAAACAAGAGCAATCGCATTTGGATTTTCACTTCTTTTAATAGGAGGTATGGTTATGGCCAAGGGAACTGATTTGGTGCCAAAAATATCCAAAATAACTAATCAACAAGGTAAAGTGATCTCGATTGAAGGGGTAGGAAATACGCGCACGATAGAAGCCAAAGGTGGTGAAACCGTCCAAATAGAAGGTGCAGATAATAAGATTGTGATACGTGGCAATGTGAGCAAATTGATTATTGAAGGCAAGGGGAATACGGTAACGGGCAATGATGTTGCCATGGTGACCATCGAAGGGGCTGGAAATATGGTGAATATTGGTTCACTAGAGACTGTTCAAATTGAAGGAGTCAAAAATCATGTTCATTATAAGTCTACAAAAAACAAATCCGGTCAGGCAAAAGTGTCTACAGAAGGTGCTGATAACATGGTGATGAAAATGAAATAATGTAAATCAGATTTCCATAAAAGAGGGTTTTGTAAATAATATACAAAACCCTTTTTTATGCGAGATGGTAGCTATGGTTTATCTTGAAGATCATCGGGATGAGTAGGATCTATTTTGTTACTCTGAGGACTAAACTCTTTATTATCATTATTTTTTCCTTGCTCTATAATTGAATAAGGCTTTAGAAAATCTTGATTAAAGGGATGCGCTGTCGCAGCCTTCTGAATAATCTCATCGTTCTGATATGTCCGAACACAAGTGCCTTTTATGCGTTCTGATTTATAGGCATAAGTTCCCCAAATGCAGAAGAAAAGGATTGCTCTGATATGATCTGTATAATTTGAAAATGAATCCTCCATGTTACCCATATATTGTTTGGACATATAATGGTATCCTATTGCATGGACGAGATAGAATATAGCCATAAACAAAGTAACTAGAAAAAACGTCTGGGCAAAAATATCCCTTTTTTTGATCATAAGTATAAAACTATAGACCAAGCCGATCAGAATAAAAAGATGAGCTGTCATTTCAGATATGAGTAGCATTTTATAGAATGTCGGTGCACCTCCATCGATATGGTCTATCGCCCGCCAGGTATTAAGGTTAAAAAAGGATTCCCTAAAGAAAAGAAAAGTGAATTTGGTAAATATGCTCGTAACTATTAAAAGAAGTAAAAAAATCATCCACCCTCCAATTTGGTCATGATATGTTTCGTTATGGGGTTTTATGATAAAAGGTTTGCTTTTATTGTATTTTTTTGCAATAAACCAAAGGAAAGATGATAACAATAGAATGAATAGAATTAATGAAAACCAATTAATTTCATTGACCGAAGAAGGTGTTCCTAAGCGAGGTAGCCCATCTGTTACATATCCGTCATTGTCAAGATAGAAACCATTATAAAAGATATGATCACGATCTGCAAAATCTGTATAATACTGTTTCAGGTCTTTTTGTTCGACAAAGGGTTCGTGGAAACTTAACGTGTATGCAACCTTAATACTATCCTGCTCTACTTCCAGTGTTTTGCCGAAAACATACGCAGTTCGGTCGAAATAACTATTGTCTCTATAATTTCCAAACTCATTTTTCCCTTTGTTGACAATATACATTTCGTAATTTAGATCTGTTGGAAAAGAAAGGCTTAGGGGAGCAATACGATCCTCCATAATCTCTGGAAGCTTGTCATTGATATTTGTTCCCAACAAAGGAATATATTTTTTAGTAGATCCGCTTTCCGTCTTTCCAATGTTTTTTATTTTATACTTTTCGATGATCTCCACAATATTGTTCTCCAAATCATCTTTGTATTGTATATGACCGATTTTATTGATCTTCGGATAGATCTTGGTATAATACTCCAAGTATTGCTTCTGTATATCATTTTTGGCACTACTTTGAAAATAAGTACGCATATCGTCCGCTTCATTTCCAACATAAGTTGTGTGGACATCAAGGGTAGCCTCAAATTTGCCTTCCATTGTCAAGGTTTCCTTGACTTTAATATTGCCGGTAACACGCTGTGGTACGTCTATGAGCTTTCCACTACCCATAGTTGAGAGTACTTTCCCATAAGGTGGGAAATACCTGTTTTTGATATCTCCACCCTGATTGGTTATGGTTGGGTCAATATATTGGGAACGTCCACCAATATTAACTTCAATAACCATATGGTTGAAAGCATAAGGCGAGGGGAGTTCTTCCTGCAGGCCTCTATTCTTATAGGTATTGGCTAATACGAGTCCTACATCAATATTCTTGTTTTTGAGCATTGTGGCCAGCAGCATTGATTTATCTTTACAATCGCCGTAGCGCTGGGAAAATACTTTTTCTGGAACATTGGCCCGGTGCGAATATTCTCCCATCTCAATGCCCATATAGCGTATCTCATTTTGTACAAAGTCGCAGGCCTTTTTCAGGTACGCATAGGGTTGCCCATTGGACTCTTTCCAAAGTTGATTGACGAAGGTTTGAAGTGTACTTGTCGTTGCTATTTGTGGAATGGGATTAATTTTACGGTTCCATTGATCAACTTCCTGCCAGGTATTGAATTCCGAGCATTGGATATATTTTAAAGGGCTGTACCATGACGGGCTATAATCTTCGTACTGAACCGTTTTGTCCGCCGTGAGCTCCCAGAAAAAATTTGTTGTATTTCCTGTTGACTGTTGCTGTAGCTCAGGTGCGCCATTGAAACTCTTAAACTGAAGTTTGCGACCATTGGGTACAATATAGTTGAGATAGACTAGACCTGTAGGTTCATATCCCTGTAAGTAATAGCTGTCGAAAAATTTCTGTTCAAATACGGGATTTGCGCCTATTATTGAATAAGCAAATACAATCTTGTCGTCTTTACGTAAATCCTCCAAAACATAATGGGCCATTTGACTTCCGTTGTAGATGGATCTCGAAAGCTCCGTTTCGGAGGCAAGGAGCTTAAATTTTGCTTGCGGTAATAGATTAATATCTTTGCCGTTGCGAATAACCTTTAACTCATGTATTTGAAGTTTTTGAAAATGAGGGTCAAAGGTTACCTGAACTTGTCCCAGATTTTCGATTCCAGTCTGATCAAAGAGAACTTTTATGTCCTTATAATATTTTGTTTGGGTAGCTAAGTTTATTTGATGTTCGATTAACTCAAAGTAATATCCATCACTAATATCATCCAAATTTGGCTTTATGGCCTTTTTTGTAGTGGGCCGGAGCCAAGTTGGCGATGCTGTTTTTTGGATAGTTGTTTGACTAAAAGACAAAGAAAATGCAGCTAGTACGAGTACAAAGGCAAATAGAAGATGGCTAAATCTTTTCATTAATTCATAATTTAGCCTAAGATAAGTAAAAATTAGACGCAACGGTAGGCGAATTTAAGGAGTATTGGAAATCTGGATTTAGTTGAGTTTAGGGTCTTTAGAAATAAAAAGGGTTGTCCAAATATATGGACAACCCTTTTCGTTGCTGATTCGGTAATCTTATAATTTACTTTCTCTTTTTTTCTTTTTCTTGACAACTTTAGGCATCTGAGCTTGTTTTAACTCATATTGTCTTTCAATGTATTGTATTATTTCGGAGGCAATATCCTTTTTGGTCGCTTTCTCGATACCTTCCAAGCCCGGAGATGAGTTTACTTCCAGTACCAAAGGGCCGCGGTCAGAAGGGATCATATCTACACCACAAACCGTAAGTCCTAATTGTGCAGCCGCTGCAATTGCTGTTTCTCTTTCAGCTTTACTTAACCGGATAATTTGTGCGGTACCGCCACGATGGATGTTTGATCTAAATTCGCCTTCCTTTGCTGTGCGTTTCATGGCACCGACAACTTTGCCATCAACCACAAAAGCACGAATATCAGAGCCTTTTGATTCCTTTATAAACTCTTGGATCAGAATATTATTACCAAGGCCATAGAACGCCTCAATGACGGACGAAGCAGCTTTCTTTGTTTCTGCAAGCACAACGCCAATACCTTGAGTTCCCTCTAGTAGTTTAATGACTAAAGGAGCTCCACCTACCATACTAATGAGATCGTCCACATCGGAAGCTGTGCGTGCAAATCCTGTAATCGGGAGTCCGATACCTGCGCCGGATAAAATTTGTAGACACCTTAATTTGTCCCGAGATCGCGTAATGGCTTGACTAGGATTCGCGGAAATGACATCCATCACCTCAAATTGTCTAACGATGGCAGATCCATAGAATGTTACCGATGCCCCTATCCGGGGAATAATGGCATCAATATCACTCAGATCCTGTCCTTTGTAATGGATACTGGGTTTACCTTGCTGAATACCGACATAACACTTGCTGTGATCAATGACAACACATTCGTGTCCTCTTTGTTGTGCGGCTTCTACGAGACGACGAGTCGAGTATAAACTCTTTACTGTCGATAATACGGCAATTTTCACGGTTTGTATATTGAATATATTTTGTGCTAAGATAACAAAATTGCTTGGCTATTTGTTTTATTTTACCAGGGTCTTCGCGGAGAGATTTTCTTTGGAAACATCGACCAAAAATCTTTTGTATAAAAAATTTTTACCCAAAAGCATGGGATAGGTCATCTGAGATCGATTTCTAAAAGAGATCTTAATGCTAAATACTTGGTTATATAATGTTGCTGTAGTGCGGATATAATAACGCTTTTCTTCTTGACCAAAAGAACTTTTTACCAGTTTTGTTCTATAGAGTTTTAACTTTAGTGTTTTTGTTTCTTTTGTCTCAAAATTTGTGATAAGTTCGCAGATAATCCAGTCTTGACCATCTTCATGAATGATTTTGTACGAATTACAGTGTAGGACTGAAGAAGCAGCACCGGTATCGACTTTTGCTTCTATACCATATATTCCCAATTCAGGTAAATCAAGGGTCTCTTTCCAGCCCACAAGAAGTTTTTCTTTCATTTATACCAAATTGAAAAAATAGCCCTGTCCCATGTATAAGCAGGGGACAGGGATGAAAATCTTTTATTCGTAGATAAATTCTCCGTAAGGAGAGGTTATAGTAACTTTTTTAGCAGTAGATTCTTCCACGCGACCTATGATTTGAGCCGGGATGCCAAATGATTCTGAAATAGCAATGATATCCGATGCAATCGATTCAGGTACATATAATTCCATACGATGTCCCATATTGAATACTTTGTACATTTCTTTCCAGTCTGTATTGGATTCTTTCTGTATTAATTCAAAAAGAGGTGGGATCGGGAAAAGATTATCTTTGATGACGTGCACATTATCCACAAAGTGTAAGACCTTTGTTTGCGCTCCACCAGAGCAATGTACCATCCCGTCAATTTGAGAACGATACTTGTCTAGTATTTGTTTGATAACAGGCGCATAAGTACGCGTCGCTGAAAGAACAAGCTTACCCGCAGTTATTTTTTCTCCGGTTTCAACTTCGATTTCATTTGTAAGATCTTGGCTTCCCGCGAAAACTAGTTCGTAAGGAACAGCTGGATCATACGCTTCAGGATATTTTTCAGCTACTTTTTTGTTAAATACATCATGACGTGCAGAAGTTAGTCCATTGGAACCCATTCCGCCATTGTACGACTGTTCATAGGTTGCTTTTCCATTCGATGCTAAGCCAACAATAACGTTACCGCCTTTGATGCGATGATTTGAAATAACATCTTCACGTTTCATCCGACAGGTCACCGTACTATCAACAATGATGGTACGAACAAGGTCGCCAACGTCGGCAGTTTCACCTCCTGTAGAATAGATGCCAATTCCCAACTCCCGAAGTTCCGCCAGAATCTCTTCTGTACCATTGATGATTTCAGCAATCACTTCACCAGGAATAAGATTCTTATTTCTGCCAATCGTTGAGGATAAAAGAATGTTATCGATGGCGCCCACGCAAAGCAAATCATCAATATTCATGATAATTGCATCTTGTGCGATACCTTTCCAAACTGAAATATCACCAGTTTCCTTCCAGTATACATAAGCCAATGAAGATTTGGTACCAGCACCATCCGCATGCATAATATTACACCAGTCTGGATCTCCACCCAAAATATCTGGAATTATTTTGCAAAATGCTTTGGGAAACAGACCCTTATCTATATTTTTTATCGCATTGTGCACATCCTCTTTCCCTGCGGATACGCCTCGTTGATTGTATTTTAAATCTGACATCTTAGGGCAAAAATAAGCAATAGGACTGAATTAACGAACCTAATTCGTGTAATTTAATCACTTATTATTATGCGCCAATGTTGAATTAGGTTTTCGAGATTACTTTTAGCATTGGCCGGACTTGTGCTGGGTAAGCATCTGTACATAATGTCTTCTCTTTTGTTGAAATGCTTTACGTATAAACTGGACGCTTTTTGCCCGTTAAAAATAATTTGGGTGATTTTAGGGTGGGTTTCTAGCAGCTCAACAATCTGATTCGGAACTTCATTTTGTATGGCTAGATCCATGCTGCCGGGGCGAGAGGCTTCTGCACAAACATCCCAAAGACCGATGTTATTTTTGAGTAAAAGTTCCACATTCTCCCTATAGTTTGTTCTCTCCGGTGCATTGAATAAATATTTAATTATTTTCCAGAATCGATTTTGTGGGTGTGCATAATACTCACTTTCTGCCAAAGACTTATCTCCAGGCAGAGAGCCTAGGATGAGTATTTCTGTCGTCGAGTTTACTAGGGGTGGAAAGGATCTTTTGAGCATGATCAAAAATAGTAATTTTAAATTTTCGTTTGAAATATGAAAAATATTATAGTATATTTATGATATTAAAATGATATCAAATATATATTAACAAATTATGGAAAAACTAATTAAACCAATGTCAGGCTATTTAGCCTTATTGATAGCTGTTGTCTCCTTTGTGGCAGCTATATTCTCCTTTGCGAATGTCGAGGCAAGTTCCCTGTATGTGGTACTGGGAGTGGTATTGATGATTGCTACTTTTTTTATTTTGAAGGGATTGATGATTATTAATCCAAATCATTCACGTGTGCTGAATTTCTTCGGAAAATATGTAGGTACCGTTAAGGAAAATGGATTGTTTTTTGTCAATCCATTGTATTCAACGATTAAAATAAGTCTTCGTTCGGATAACTTACAAGGGCAGACACTGAAAGTAAATGATAAGATGGGAAATCCAATCGAGATTGGAGCGGTTATCGTATGGCAGGTAGGCGATACGTATAAAGCTGCTTATGATGTAAGTAATTATACATCTTATGTACGCACGCAGAGTGAAGCAGCAGTAAGACATTTGGCCGGAAGCTTTCCTTATGATAACTTGGAAGATGAAGGAGCGGAGATCACTTTGCGTGAAGGTGGGGATACCGTAAATCATATTCTTGAGCAAGAATTGTCGGATCGTTTGGCTCCAGCTGGGGTTATTATTAAGGAGGCGAGAATCAGTCATTTGGCTTATGCTTCCGAAATAGCAGGTGCTATGCTTCAAAGGCAACAGGCGGCAGCAATTGTGGCAGCAAGGGCAAAGATCGTAGACGGTGCTGTCGGCATGGTGGAAATGGCCTTGCATAAATTGTCTGAGAAAGATATTGTAGAATTGGACAACGAGAAAAAAGCAGCAATGGTCAGCAATTTAATGGTGGTGCTCTGTGGAGAGAAAGCGGCGACACCAATTGTAAATACAGGTACTTTGTACCAATAAACGAAATGAAATGGCGGATAAGAAAAACTTTATGCTACGCTTAGACGACCAGATGTACAAAGCATTGGAAAAATGGGCGGCGGATGAGTTTAGAAGTGTTAATGGGCAGATAGAATATCTTTTACATAAAGCGCTGCAAGAAAATAAAAGATTGGGTGCAGAAAAAAAGGCTGCTGATAAGAAATAGCATAGAGTAAAGAACGAAAACTGTACCTTTGGCTTCGTAATCGACAAAGCCAAAGGTACTTTTTATTTTAATGTTTTAACGATAAAAGATGAATGTTAATCCAGCGTACAAGTTATTGGTCGTAAGTACAAGTACGATCTATGGTAGTGAGTTTTTAGCTTATATTAAGCAAGATTTTGTAGAATTTATTCAGTCAGACGAATTACTATTTATCCCTTTTGCGCGACCTTCGGGAATTTCGTTTGATGACTATACGGCTAAGGTGCAGAACGCGCTGAAAGATAAGGGTATAACGGTTAGGGGGCTACATGAGTTTCATAACATGAAGAAGGCTATTCAGGATGCTAAAGCTATTTTTATCGGTGGTGGGAATACATTTCTACTCTTAAAAACGCTATATGATCTGGATTTGGTACAGCAATTGCGCGTACAAGTAGCAAAGGGGATTCCATATGTCGGTACATCTGCGGGGTCCAATTTGACCGGACTAACAATAGGAACTACAAATGATATGCCTATTGTTTATCCGCCTAGTTTTGACGCACTGGGTTTTTTACCTTTTAATATCAATCCACATTATTTGGATCCAGATCCAAATTCTACACATAAAGGAGAGACGAGAGAAACGCGAATTCAGGAGTTTCATCAGTTTAATGCCCAGCCAGTCATAGGTTTGCGTGAAGGTAGCTGGTTGTACGTAAATGACGGGAACATTGTACTGCAAGGTGATTTAACAGCACGGTTGTTTAAAGCGGGGCTTGAACCTGTAGAGCTAGCACCTGGATTAATTAATTTTTAAGATATTGTAAAGTCAATGGGCTTAGGAAGTCAAATGCACCGTTCAGCGTAGTGGTAGGTGATTTTATGAAAAGCTGGCCGTAATTCCCATGGGAAAAAATAGTTTTTCAGATTGTTGAAAATCATACAAAATAAGCTACTTTTGCGCTAAATCCATTAAAATTTTCTTCCAATGGAACAAAATTCAGCATTACACCCAGCCGATATCGCGGAAGAAATATCGCGTTTAAGTAAGGGAGAACAACATCAACAGTTTATGGACTATCCTTTGGAGGATAGATTGGAGATCTTTTCTTTTTTTGAAATGGATGTTCAATATACGTTAATCAAATCCATGACGGAACATGAACTGTCCGAATTGCTGAATAATTTGAAGCCGGATACGCGTAATGAATTACTGTCTGAATTGCCTGATGATCTGATCAAGTATCTGATCAATCTATTGAATGAGCGCGAGAAGCAGATGGCTTTGGAGCTGATTGGTTATAAAGAGGACAGTATTGCCCGACTTATGACGCCAATGTATGTTCAAGTTCGTCCTTATTATACCGTGGATGATGTTTTTCGGCATATCAAGGTGTTTGGAAGGAAGGCCGAAACGCTTAATTTTATTTACGTAGTTGACGAGAAAAACGTGTTGATCGATGACTTAAAAATTGGTCAATTACTACTGTCGGATTCTTCTACTAAGATTTCCGACTTAATTGATTACAATTTTGCCGCGATTAAGGCCTCTACACCCATGGAAGAGGCATTCGAGATTTTTCAAAAATATGACCGAAGTGCTTTGCCTATCGTTACAGAAGCAGGGGTATTGGTTGGAATTGTGACATTTGATGATGTGTTGGATCGAATTGAAGATCGGGATACAGAAGATATTCAGCGATTTGGAGGGATGGAAGAATTGGATCTGGCTTATACTAAAACTCCTTTGTTGCAATTGATTCAAAAAAGAGCCGGCTGGTTAATCATCTTGTTTTTTAGCGAAATGCTTACAGCCTCTGCAATGGGCTTTTTTGAAGGAGAATTGGAAAAGGCGGTTGTACTTGCTTTATTTGTTCCTTTAATTATATCCAGTGGCGGTAATTCTGGGTCGCAGGCGGCATCTTTAATTATTCGTGCCATGGCGCTCGGTGAGTTAAAGCTGAAAGATTGGTGGTACGTGATGAAGCGCGAAGTTTCTTCTGGTTTGATCTTAGGTGGGATATTAGGTTCGATCGGATTTCTACGCATATTGGCCTGGCATTTTCTTGGTCTGTATGACTATGGCCCTTATTGGATTTCAATTGGTTTTACGGTTGCTGTTTCCTTATTGTTTATCGTTTTATGGGGGACTTTGTCAGGATCGTTTATTCCATTTATCCTACGTCGGTTCGGATTGGATCCAGCGACGGCATCAGCGCCATTTGTAGCTACATTGGTGGATGTTTCCGGATTAATCATCTATTTTACCGTTGCTGCATTCTTTCTGCATGGAAAACTCCTGTAGTGCGATTATAAGATTTAACTTAAAAAGCCTAAAACATACTTATGATTTAGGCTTTTTTTATAAAAAAAATCTTGTGTTTTTATTAAATTCATCCACCCATTCATTGTGGTCTGTCTTCTTCTTAGCATGTCTTTTGTCTTACCTTGTTTTTATTTGAAGTAGTTCATAATGGGATACAAGGAGATAGACTGAGAAGCTGAAAGTATGTTGTTTTGTTTATAAATTGAGTCTGCGGTATAATTTTTCTTTTAAACCGCCTTTTTGTGCAATATAAATTCCTTTTTTTCCGGAAAACAAAAATGCGGTTATACAGGCTATTACGATAAATAAAATAGGTTGAATCCCAAATAACTCATATCCCATGACAATACAGGCTAAAGGGGTGTTTGTTGCGCCTGAAAATACAGCTACAAAGCCCATAGCGGCTAGCAGACTGATTGGAAGTGGAATAACGGCGCTTAACGCACTCCCCAAGGTTGCTCCAATAAAAAACAACGGGGTGACTTCTCCGCCTTTAAACCCGGCCGAAAGGGTGAAAGTCGTCAAAAGTAATTTGATGATAAAGTCATAATAGTTCGACTGATCGACAAATGCGTGCTGAATCATCGGGATACCCAGTCCAATATAGTTGCTGCTATGGAATAAAGTAATGATAAGTACCAAAATAATACCACCAATCACAGGCCTAAGTAGCGTATACTTAATTCGTTTGAATTGAAGGCTAAAGAAATCGCTGGCAAATGTAAAGAGCCATGCTGTAACACCGAATAGAATGCCTGCTGCGAGACTAAATCCGATATTAGTCAAGGAAAGCATTGGAATAACATCATGGATTGGATAGTGGGTGTGTGGAATATTCCACAATTGACAGCTAAAATTAGCGAGATAGGCTGTAAATAAACAAGGAATTATACCAAAATATCTTTTTTTCCCAATAAGTAGAACCTCTAAACCGAATATGGTTCCGGCTAATGGTGTGCCAAATACAGCGGCAAAGCCTGCAGTTATGCCGATTGAAATTAAGATACGACGTTCAGTTTTATCGAATTCAAACCAGCGATTGAGCTGATCGGAAACTGCTCCGCCTATCTGTACGGCAGTTCCTTCACGACCTGCCGAACCGCCAAACAAATGCGTAAGCAGAGTTCCGAATAGGACGAGAGGTGCCATGATAAGCGGAATGCGGCGTTGGGGATGAAGGTATTCTTCAATTAGGAGGTTATTACCTTTACTTGATGGATTGCCCCAATGCTTATAGGACAATGCTATGGCAAATCCCGCTAGAGGAAGTCCATAAATTATCCAAGGATGAGCTTCTCGGTATTGCGTTACCCAATTGAGGGAAAAGAGAAAAAACGCACAAATAGAGCCTACGATGAAACCTATCGCACTACAGGAGATAAGCCATTTAAGAAAAAAATGAAGATTGCTTTGATTTGAATGTGTTATAGCCATAAGTCTACACTTTATATAAAATTGTTGTTTTATACTAAAATAGTAGACGTCATCAGCTTATTAGGGCGGTTCAAGGCAGACATCATTGCCATATTTAGTTCAAATCTACAAAAAACGAATGATAATAGCAACCCAGCCTGCGATCATAAGTAATCCGCCAAGCGGAGTAATTGGGCCAAGAAACTTTAGATTTTTTTTCCAGTATTCAGCAAACGATAGAAAATATATACTTACCGAGAATAAAAGAGTTCCTAGTGTGATTAGATAAAATGCTACTCGTTCAGACTGAAGATCAAAGGGGAAATTGAATCCTAGGATCAATAGTGTAAGAGCAGAATACATTTGATATCGAACGCCGACCTCAAAGGATTCCAGCTTTTCAGCCGATAGAATTTTTTTGAATGCATGAGCTCCAAATGCACCAAGGATGATAGCAAGGCCGCCAAATAGTGCGGCTGTAATGATGACAACGTTTTGCATACCTAAGTTTACTAAATTGCGGGTTTGATCATATCAATATGAAGGATTCCATAATCAGGGTAGGGCTCGGAGATTTGTTTAAACCCTAATTTTTCATAAAAGGATTTTAAATGAAATTGCGCACCTATCTGTATCTCACCTTCACCAAATTCTTTATAGAGAGATTCGATGGAATGAATCATTAATTGTTTACTCAAACCAGTTCCACGAGCTTCCTCGGCGACGATAACCCGACCAATCGAAGCTTGTGGGTAGGAAAGGCCAGGAGGAACTAATCTCGTGTATGCTATAATACGATCATCTTGTTCTGTCCACAGATGTAGACAAGCAAAATCTTTATCGTCCAATTCAGGATATAAGCATTCCTGTTCCAAAACAAAAACTTCCATTCGAAGCTTTAAAATACGATATAATTCTTTCGTGTTGAGTTCGTCAAAACTCTTTAGATTCCACTGAAAAGCCATAATTGAAATAAAAATAGAGTCAAATTATGTAATCGATATGGCTGGAAAGACATATCCAATTTAATTTGACTCTATTGATTTAAGAGTTTTATGCGAGAAGACTTTTAACGACTTCAGAGATTGTTTTGCCATCAGCTTGTCCTGCAAGCTTTTGATTTGTCGCACCCATTACTTTACCCATATCTTTAATGGAAGAAGCCCCTGTTTCAGCGATAATTGCTTTGACCACGGTCTCAACTTCTTCTTTACTTAACTGTTTGGGCAGATAAGCCTCAATTACTTTTTCTTCCTCGACTTCAATTTCATAGAGATCTTCACGGTTTTGAGTCTTATAAATTTCAGCGGATTCGCGACGTTGTTTTACAAGTTTTTGTAAAACTTTAATCTCCGCCTCTTGGTTAAGATCTTCCGCATGACCTTTTTCGGTTTTCGCTAAGAGAATAGCTGCTTTAATCGCGCGTAAACCACGTAATTTTGCCGTGTCTTTTGCGATCATTGCCGCCTTAATGTCTTGATTTATTTGTATTTCTAATGACATGATATTTTAATTATTTTCGATTGACAAGTGTGCCTGTGGCCTGCGCTGTAGGCATTATTAAGAGATCGTTGATATTAACATGTGCTGGTCTGGTAATGACGAAAAGGATCGTTTCTGCAATATCTTTCCCAGTCAGGGGTTGTACACCATTGTAAACATTTTTAGCTCTTTCTCGATCTCCATGAAAACGAACTTCTGAAAACTCAGTCTCTACCATTCCTGGGTCGATAGACGTTACTTTAATACCCTGAGCGAGCAAATCTATACGCATCGCTTTAGTCAACGCATCAACAGCGTGTTTTGTCGCACAGTATACATTTCCATTCGGATAAACCTCTTTCCCCGCAATGGATCCTAAATTAACAATATGAGCACCGTTTTCGGTATCCATAAGTGGTATCACAGATTTGCTCACATATAGGAGACCTTTTACATTCGTATCAATCATTCTGTCCCAATCTCCGATATCACCATCTTGAATAGGATCCAATCCTTGGCTCAGCCCAGCATTATTGATTAGAATATTTATTTTTTTCCACGCTGGAGGTAGACCATTAATTTGATGTGCAACTTGTTCTGCATCGCGAACATCAAGCTCAAAAATATGGATCTGAATAGTCGGGTAGGCCGCTAGCAGCGTATCTTTTAATGCTTCCAAACGGTTTAACCTTCGCGCGCAAAGTAAAAGATTGTAACCCTCTTTCGCTAAAACTTCGGCACAAGCCTGACCAATTCCTGAACTTGCTCCTGTAATAAAAACTGTTTTAGTCATATATTGTAACTCGTTAATATTAAAAATTAATCCGATTGGACTCAAAACCAGATCTTAGATGGTACTATTTTGTAGCAATATAGATTGTACAGATGCCAAATGTTTGCGGTCTAACAATAGTTTCATTAAAACCAGCTTTTTTGTTTATGGCAACGAACTTTTGGCCGTCCGGAAATTGAGCAACAGATTCTGGTAAGTACTCATATGCACTGGAATCCTTTGAAAAGAATTTCCCGATAGTTGGCGTGATAAATTTGAAATAAAAATTATACAATTGTTTAATTGGGAACTTCTTTGGATTCGAAAATTCTAAAATAACAGCTTTCCCACCAGGCTTTAATACGCGGTATATGTCTGATAGGCCTTTCTCCAAGTTTTCAAAGTTACGGACACCAAATGCTACGGTAACAGCATCGAACGTATTATCTTCGAATTGAAGCCTCTCAGAGTCTCCTAACTGAACTTCAAATTGATTCGCTAATTCCTTGCTCGCAATTTTTTTCTTAGCGACTTCAAGCATTCCTTGGGAGATATCGACACCAATAATCTTTTTGGGATTCAAGATTTTAATTGATTCCAATGCAAAATCACCAGTTCCGGTCGCTACATCCAACATCAGTTGCGGTTTTATGGACTTTAAGGCATTGATGGCTTTTTTACGCCATATAATGTCAATACCCAAAGACATGAAATGGTTTAAAAAATCATAGGAATGAGAGATATTGTCAAACATATCTGCTACCTGTTTCTTCTTCCCATCGTTGGTATCTTTATAGGGTTTTAATGTTGAGGAGTCGTGCGTCATAGTTACAAAGATACAATATATGAATATTTTTTAGTGCTAAAAAAGGGATTTGTTTTCATATGAAAGTCAGTTTGTTTTGTCGATAGTGGAGGGTATTAATTTGCTTTTTACCATTTTGCTTATTCACAATGGCTTAAGTTGTTAACATTTTTTAATGCGCTGATTTTAAGTGGTGAATTTTTATTTTCAACATCTTTTCAACAGTAAGTGTTGAAAACTCGCCATGTAAATCTGTGTCCTTCAAAGCTTTTTGAGGTTTCGGGTGTGATCGTTGAATTTCTCTGTGTGTAACTCCGCATGGTGGTGAATTTTATTTTTTATACATTTGTTATCCTATCTCAATTTATAAGGATAGCAAAGCTATATTTCTGATATAATATCATGATGAACGACAGTAATTTTGAAGCGAATAACACGGATAACAACAAACGGGGTAATTATGGCGAACGTCGTACCAAATTAAATAATTTGGTGAGCGGTTTGGGCAAACTTCCGCCGCAGGCAGTGGACCTTGAAGAAGCTGTTTTGGGGGCTTTGATGCTGGAGAAAAATGCGCTGAGTGAAATTATTGATATTCTAAAACCAGAATCGTTTTACAAAGAATCACATCAAAAGATTTTTGAAGCGATTTTTGGCCTTTTTCAAAAGACTTCTCCAATTGATATATTAACCGTTACCTCTGAGCTTAGACGCATGGGGGCTCTTGAAATGGTCGGTGGTGCCTATTATATTACTCAATTGACAGATCGCGTGGTTTCTGCAGCTAATATTGAGTATCATGCACGTATTATTTCGCAGAAATATATTCAGCGTGAACTTATCAAAGTTTCTACGGAAATTATTAACAGTTCATATGATGAGACATCAGATATCTTCGATCTTTTGGATCATGCTGAAAAAAGCTTGTTCGATATCGCGCAGAATAACTTGCGGAGAGATTCGAGGAAGATGGATGATATTATGCGTGAGGCGATTTCTAATCTTGAGATGCTGCGTGACCGCACGGATGGTCTGACAGGTGTGCCTTCGGGTTTGACTGCCTTGGATCGTATGACTTCAGGTTGGCAGCCTTCCGATCTTGTTATTATTGCAGCACGTCCAGCGATGGGAAAGACGGCATTTGTACTTTCCGTTGCACGTAATGCGGCTGTGGAACATGGCAAAGCAGTCGCCGTATTCTCGCTGGAGATGTCATCTGTTCAGCTTGTCAATCGTCTAATCGCTGGTGAAACAGAAATTGAGCAAGAGAAATTGAAAAAAGGAAATCTTGCTGATCATGAATGGCAACAATTACATTCGCGGATTGGTCGTTTAACCGATGCGCCCATTATTATTGACGATACACCAGCGTTGAACGTGTTCGAATTTAGAGCAAAATGTAGACGTTTAAAAGCACAATACGATATCCAAATGGTCATCGTCGATTATCTACAGTTGATGCATGGAAAAGCAGACGGTAAAGGTGGGGGGAATCGTGAACAAGAGATCGGTAGTATTTCCCGTGCTTTGAAATCTGTTGCCAAAGAGTTAAATATTCCTGTGCTTGCATTGTCGCAGTTGAGTCGCGCGGTGGAATCAAGACCAGGAAATAGTAAGCGTCCAATGTTGTCCGATTTACGGGAGTCTGGTTCTATTGAGCAGGATGCCGATATGGTTCTTTTCTTATATAGACCCGAATATTATGGTTTGACAGAAGATGAAGAGGGGCGTCCTACTGCGGGAGTCGGTGAAGTTATTATTGCAAAACACCGTAATGGGGAGACCGGAATTGTTCCACTTCGCTTTGTGGGTAAGTTTGTGAAGTTTGTGGATTTAGAAGATGAGTTTTCGGGTATGGGCGGAGGAGATGGATTTGGTGATGCGCCGGCTACTTTTTCTGCTTCGGCCTTGAATCCGTCGCCAAACTTTGCTGATGATTTTAGTGGTGGTGGCTTCAGTGGTGGTATCACGATGCCATCTCGAATGAACGATATGCCTGATGATGCACCATTTTAGTAATTAATTTTACGTAAGTATTCCTAATAATAGAAAAAACCGAATGATTTAAATTCGGTTTTTTCGTTTATAGCAGTTATAATTTATATTGCTTATGAGGGCTTGTTCCTGCTGTTTTTTTGATCTTTAAAATTTATAGGTCACACCTGCACCAACAATTTGCCTGATTTGCAGTGCAGAATTTCTCCTCCCAACTTCAGCGCCGTCTTTAATAATCGGGATAGCAGTATTGTCATCATAGATCATCTGTACACCTGCGTTTACGGTGATAAACTTGTTTACTTTCATAAAAAGATTTGCTGTGTAATCAATATCTACATTTTGAGGTTTATCTAAATAGTTTGAATAGAGTTTTAGTATATTTTCAAATGAAATATTCTCCATTAAATTCACTTTATAATAAGCGTCAAATGATGCACCAAATTCTGTGCGGGATTTGCTGTTTTGGTCGAGACCGTATCGTGTAGACAAGAGTGTGTCTCTTACAAATACAAATCTGAGCGCCGCAGGGGAGAGGTTGAATCTGAGGTTATCAGATCTTTTGTATGCAAAACCAGGTCCGAAGCTCAAATACGCCGGTGCTAAAAATCTCGATATTGGCTTTTTCGGTGATTCTGTATAGTCATAACCATCGGCAAATTGTGTGTTGAAATTTAAAAAGAATGTATATAGCCAGTATTGGGACGTTTGATGGCCCAACAAGCTGTTTAATACTAATCGGTCGTCATTTTTTCGCCAGTCCGATTCTTTTTGAAAGGTTAGCCCATAAGCTGCCAGAACTTTGTTGTCCCATGACCATTTGCCTTTCTTGTAATTGAAGTCGTAATTGAGAGTTAGGTTGCCGGAAAATGAATTTACCCCACCTGCTGCCCAATTGGAAAATGAACTTTGGTTGATCAAAAAAGTGTTTTCTCCTTTGATGATCCAGGTTTTGGTGCTGTCTGCTGCAGTTGTTTGAGCGTAGGTTTCATGTGCTATTAAACTTAAAGCGATAAGGATAATTGATTTTATTATTTTCATGTGTATACTTATTTTGTTTGCATTTCCATGTTATTATAATTTCCATGAGCAGGTACAATTTTACGTCTTTTTATGGGGCTAAATGTAGTCGATTATTCCTAGTTATAGGATTTCCTGAACTACTTATTGTCCTATGCTACATTGGTCTTCGCGATGCTTATGAAAGCTAGCTTATTATCCATTTTCAACGTGATGTTTTAAGCGTGTACGAGAAAATAAATGTTTTATAACTAAACGAATAAATGGGGGGAATGTTTTTTTGTCGTTTTGATTGTGTTTATTTTAAATAAAATCAGAACTTTGCTCAATTGTATGTATACGCTATTTATTAGCGTAACAGCTCTTGGATAAAAGTTTGTGAACGGCTTTTGACAAGGTCCAGAAACAGGAAGAGAGTCATTCTTTTGGATCGAGAAAACTGGCTTCTCTAGGGCTATTCACAACAATAACTTATAAAATGTTTAAATGAAGATAACGTTACTTTGTATAGGGAAGACGGATGACAAATACCTGATTGAAGGTATTGAAAAGTATATTAAACGGTTAAAGTTTTATGTGAACTTTAATATTATGGTGATACCAGATATCAAAAATGTCAAGAATCTTTCTGCTGAGCAGCAGAAAGATAAGGAGGCTCTTTTGATTCTGAAACAATTACAGCCTCAAGATTTAGTCGTTCTGCTGGATGAACATGGAAAAGAGTTTCGCTCCTTGGAGTTTTCTGCTTATCTGGAAAAAATGATGGTGCAAAGTGTTCAGCATATGGTATTTATTATTGGCGGTCCCTATGGGTTTGACCAAAAAATTTATGATCGCGCAAATTCAAAAATTTCATTGTCCAAGATGACATTTTCACATCAAATGATTCGTTTGTTTTTTACAGAACAGCTTTATCGAGCATTTTCTATCATGAAGGGTGAGCCTTATCATCACGAATAATATGGAAAAAAGTCCGTAACTTCATCATGAATAAAAACAAGCTTATGAATTTGCCCAACAAACGAGATTACCACTATAAAAGTGACGAAGGAGAGAAAAATAGCCAATTGAATAAATACATTATGATTGCTTGTATTATCATCGTAATCGCATTGGCCTATTTTTTTGCATAGCTTAATGCCCTCCATACGGATCTAGTAAAAGAAATAAATCTCTTACTTAATATCCGTATGGAGGATATCAGCAGATGATTTTAATAAATTTTAATTGAATTGTTTAAGCAAGAACGCTTAATTTTTGGGAGAAGGTTGGCAGGTTTTGCGCGTTCTTTTTGGGGCGGTGTTGTTTACGAATCCCCAGTTGGTCATATAGAATGACAAGGGATTAATTTCTAATAATTTTTTCATTTTTTCTTTTTTTACCATATAATAATTTATTGATTCACTAATAGATGATCAATAATCGAGCCAAACTAGAGCGGTTGTCATGTTCGAAAAGAAATATAGCAAATAAGGTCAATAGAAAATAATTGAAAATGTGTTTTTTAGCACTAGGTCAAAATAAAACGCAGCCCATTTGAGAGGGGCTGCGTCGAATCGAAGTATTATTTATTTTTTATCAATTTTATATAATTTTCCGATATCTGTGATAACGTACAGCGCGCCATCTTTGCCCTGCGTGATATCTCTAAATCGTTGTCCTTCACTGCCTAGTAGACGTTCTTCTCCAACCACTTTGTTATCCTTCAGTATAATTCTGGCAATGTGCATGCTGCTCAAACCACAAATAAAAAGATTATTCTTCCATTCGGGAATATTTTGTCCGGTATAGAAAGTAATTCCGCTAGGGGAGAGGACAGGGTCCCAATAATAAACAGGCTGTTCTAAACCGTCTTTTTGCTGTATGCCTTCACCAACTTTATCTCCTTTATATTCGATACCATATGTAATTGTTGGCCACCCATAGTTTTTGCCTGCCTGTATTCTATTCAGCTCATCGCCACCCCGAGGGCCAAATTCAGTTTCCCAAAGATCACCTGTTTCTGGATGTAGTACGAGTCCTTGTGGATTGCGATGTCCATAGCTGTAAATTTCGGGACGGACATTCGGCTTACCTATAAATGGATTGCCAGGTGCAGGCTGTCCATCAGTGGTGATACGTAAGATCTTGCCCAATGCTGCATTCAGGTCTTGTGCCAGTGGTCTAGTAACCAAATCTGATCTTTCACCAGTACTCAGAATAATATTTCCTTCTTTATCGAAGATGATACGGCCGCCATAATGCAGATTCCCCTTATGTGCCGGAGTTGCCTGATAGATCACTTTAGCACCTTCTATTGATTTCTCGTCTGCCGACAGTTTTCCTTTTGCAACTGCCGTCAAAGTTCCCGCAGCCGTATTGTCCGAGAAAACCCAGTATATCATCCGATTTGATTCAAAATTTGGGTCAAGACGTAATCCTAAAAGCCCTCCTTGGCCGCTGCTATTTACTGGAGGTAAACCTTTGATCGGTTCTCCTAGCTTGCCGTCTGTACTTGCAATACGAAAGTCACCCTCTTTTTCTGAAATTAATAATCGGCCATCGGGCAGTGTAGTAATTCCCCAAGGTGATTTTAATCCTTCTGCGATTACCTTCCCTTCGAAAGGAGTCGTCGTTTTCGCACCTTGAATTCTGGTTTGTCCGGCAAATGCTGGTTTATAATCTGTGTTTGCCTTTTGTGTTTCTACTGGAGGGTAGCTTGTGGTGTCAGTTGCAGAATTTGCGCTGCTATCCGAACTTGAATTTGAATTCGCATGATTGGAATTACATGCCGTTAATCCTAAAGATACGGTTAAAAGGCTTAGTGTCAGTTTGGTTTTCATTATCTTTGACTTGTTTGTTGTCTGATTATCTGCTTGAAGATATTAAAAATTAATGAAATATTATTTTCTAGCATGTAATAATATATATACATTACCTATGAAATAAAAAGTGAAATGCTAGTTCAGCTTAATTGTTTTATACCTATTAAAGGAGTTACTTTGCTGCTAAACAATTTTTTACTATCTGTTGGAGTTCCGTGTCCTTGTTGATATAATAATCACTTATATCAAGAATTGTATTTGTGTTTAAATTGTAAATACATACCGGCACATAGTTGGGTTGTGCAGAGGTTTCGAAAGTTTTAAAATAGTCAGCACTTTCTTGGATGCTTGAAAATTCTTTGGATTCGCAATGCTGTGTGTCTTGATTATAGGCTATGGTTATAAAGTTCTTTTTCATTATATCTCCCTTTTATCAGAATAACGAAAATTGGGAAGCAAAAGTTTTAAAAATCGTAGCTTTTTATTTTTTAAACACTGATATGGCTTGCCGCTATTGGCTGCCCAAAAAATATTTTTGCTTTGCTTTCAAAGTCTCTCGGATCATCTGTCGTATAGAAGGCCAATTGACCATTTTGGGAACAAATTGTTTCAATTTCCTGATGTCTACTGAGATATTCTTTTAAGCTATTTGCAACAATAGGCCCCTGAGAGATTATCTTTATATTGCCGGGCGTATATTTTTTGATTACGGGCAGTAATAAAGGATAGTGGGTACAGGCCAGCACAATGGTATCAATCTGATCCGATTGTAGTAGAAGCTCGCGCAAATCCTTTTCTACAAAGTAATGAGCACCTTCTGTATTGATTTCATTGTTTTCTACTAAAGGAACCCAAAAAGGGCAGTCGTGCTGGAAAACTTCAATTTCTGGATTGAACTTGTGTATTTCTATTTTATAAGATTCAGATTTTACAGTTCCTGTAGTCGCTAAAATACCTATCTTGTTTGTTTTCGTAAAATTGTGTACGATTTCTGTCGTAGGTCTAATGACGCCAAGAACTTTCTTTCCTGGAGGAAGGTCGTTTTGTTGAATGGTTCTTAGTGCTTTTGCTGAAGCTGTATTGCAGGCTAAGATTACGAGGTTACAGCCTAGGTCAAATAGCTTAAAAACACATTGTTTGGTGTAGTTATAAACGGTTTCAAAGGATCTTGTACCGTATGGAACACGGGCGTTATCGCCTAAATAGATATAATCGTACTGTGGCAAAAGATGCTGAATTTCCTTAAATACGGAAAGCCCCCCATAACCAGAGTCAAAAATGCCAATAGGCCCAGATTTTGATAAATTATCCATAACACAATGTTATAAGCTCTTTCACTTATAACATTGTGTTACAAGTTTCAGATTTATTGAAGCAAAGATGGTTTCTCTTTATATATTTTCCAAATTAATTCGCCAAATAATGTATTTGTCCAAGCAAACCAATGTCTTGTGAATTTTTTAGGATCGTTTTTATGAAAAGATTCATGCATAAATCCAGTTTCACCATGTGTATTGACCAGGGTTTTAATACAATTACGAATCTCATCATCATTTGTTGAGGTCTGCGCCCGCATAATAATGGACATCGGCCATATCATATCTCTTCCTATGTGAGGTCCACCAATGCCTTCTGCTGCTGTTCCCTTAAAAAAGAATGGATTTTTGTCGGAAAGAACAAAATTCCGTGTGCGTTGGTAAACTTCGTTATTTAGATCTACAGCACCTAAATAGGGTAGGGCCAACAAGCTTGGAATATTTGCGTCATCCATCATCAGATGACTCGAAAATCCATCTACTTCAAAGGCATATATTTTCCCCAACGTAGGGTGGTCTATGATTCCATATTTATTGACCGCGGCCTCCACTTCATTGGCCAATGCTTCCATTTGAGCTGCGAGTGTCTGTTCATTTTTGACCTTCTTCAAAATTTCCGCAGACTGTCTAAGGCTAACGATTGCAAATAAATTGGAGGGAATCAGAAATGAGAAAATAGTGGAATCGTCTGAAGGTCGAAAACTAGAGCAGATCAAACCAACCGGATTTACAGGATATCCATAGCCATCTACTTGTAATGTGTCAGATCCTCTGGAGGTTGTCCGTTCAAATTTATAAGGACCTAAACTATCTTTACGTTGCTGTTCAACGAAAGTCTGATATACTTTATGTTGAGCTTCCAGCCATTCTTCATTAAACGGACTACTGTCATTAGTTTCTTTCCAATAATGATAGGCTAATCGAATTGGATAACATAATGAATCGATTTCCCATTTTCGTTCATGAATTCCAGGTTTCATGTTTGTATGATCACTGAACCATTCGCCTTTTTTTGTTGGATCGTTATAAAATGCATTGGCGTAGGGATCAATATTGATACATTTACTCTGTTTTTGGATTAAACCAACAATAAGATCCTGCAATTTTTTATCCTTTTTCATAAAAGGAAGGTACGGCCATACCTGCGCACTGCTGTCACGCAACCACATCGCATCAATATCTCCCGTGATTACATAAGTGTAATTCCGGCCATTTTGAACATAGGGAAATACGGTCGTATCCAAGGTATTCGGGAAACAATTGTTAAATAACCAAGCCAGTTCCTTATTCTTAACATTTTTCTGAAATTCTACAATTGCATCTTCGATTACCTTGCTGGAAAAAAGTCTTTTCTCTTTAACCGTTCGTACAGTAGGAAAAGAATGTTCCTGAGCAAAGGAAAATTTGCTTGTAAGTGCACCTGCAGTCAACAGGGTTGCGTTTTGGATAAATGTTCTGCGTTTCATGCTTATTAAGGCTGTTTATGTTATATAAGGTTATTTAATGAGATGCAAGATATAAATATTTTTGAATAAAAGGAACAGCAAATACGATTTAGCATGATAAAATTGACTGAACATATGAATAAAGTCAATTATATTCGGTTAATTTGCGTTTAGGAATGCATTTTGCTAGAAAAAATAATCTTTGAAATAATTTTATGAGGCTGAATATAACAAAAAATAATAATTTACTCCGAATAATGCTGGCAGGCATGGGAGTAGGTATTTCCTTCGGAGGTTTTGCCCAGATTAAAAGCCAACCTTATTCGTATCATTTTTATCAAAAAATGAACGATGTGGTTTATTCTACGGAGACGAGAATGCATACTTCGGCTAAACCATTCGTCATTAAAGACTCTTTATTGTTAGCCAAGTTTGATTCCATACAATCCAATAAACCTGTTTCTTCTTCCAATTGGTTTATGCGTAAGATTTTTAATGAGCATCTTGTGCAGGTTGAGAAGGACGATTATACATTCTACGCTGATTTTTTGCCTGATCTTTATATTGGAAAGGACATGCAGGGTGATAAACGGCGTACTTGGATGAATAGCAGAGGATTTCAGGTGGGATTGAATGTGGGGAATAAATTTACATTCAATACTTCCGCATTTGAAAGTCAGGCGGTCTTTCCGAAATACCTTGATGATTATATTGTTGCAAATAAAGTTGTTCCTGGCCAGGGAAATACGAAATTTCAGTCTAAAAATAAAATGGACTGGATGTATGCGACAGCGAGCATGACCTATGACGCCCATAAATATATCCAGGCAACTTTGGCTTATGACAAAAACTTTATTGGGGATGGGTATAGATCCATGCTTTTATCCGATTTCTCTTCAAACTATGCGCATCTGAAATTGACTGGGACGATAGGAAATGTTCAATATACCTCAATCTGGGCTTATATGAATGATCCTACGCACCCTAGACAGGATTTAACGGGTACATATCCTATGGAGGGGCAAAATAACACACGTTTAGGAGATGGGAAGAAATGGGGCGCCTTTCAATACTTGGATTGGAATGTAACCAATAAATTGTCGGTAGGCTTTTTTCAATCTGTTGTTTGGGCAGCGCAGGATGAAGCTGGGAAAAGAGGTTTTGATTTTAGTTATTTGAGTCCAATTATCTTTATTCGTCCTGTCGAAAGCAATAACTCGACTTCACCCGATAAAATGTTTTTGGGTTTAACCTCAAAATATAAGCTTCCTTATAATTTGACAGTATACGGCCAGTTTTTGTTAGGAGAATTTACGGCGAAAGAGTTTTTCGCAGGCAATGGATATGCACATAATAAATGGGGAGCACAACTTGGTGTAAGGGGATATGATATGTTTGGTGTCAAAAACCTGAGTTTTTTAGCGGAGTATAATACGGCTAGACCTTATACTTATGCGCACTTTAAATCATATTCAAACTATAGCAACAATGCCGAACCATTGGCGCATCCGAAAGGGGCAAACTTTAGAGAGCTTGTCGGTCTTGTGAATTATGCCTGGGATCGATGGGACTTTTCGCTACAGGGCATGTTCACCCAAAATGGACTTGATCTACCTGATGGAAGTAATATGGGAGGGAACATCTTTCAATCCTATAATACGATACCAAATTTATACGGAAACCATATCGCGCAAGGGATAAAGAATAATATCTACTATGCAGATGCGAAGGCTGCCTATGTGCTTAACCCGAAGTATAATCTTCGTTTAGAACTCGGTTATACCCAACGATATGCAAAAGCGCAATATGATACGCCTGTTGTCAGTAAGTCAGGAGTGGTTTCATTTGGACTTCGCTCCAGTTTCCGTGCAATTTATAACGATTTATAGCAATTTTTATAAACGGATCTATAGACAAACTATATTGATTCTGTTCTGTTAGGGCAGTCAACATATAGTTTGTCTTTACAATCATGTCTCAGGGCAAATTGACGGCATAGGGAGTGATTGCTCCTTGAGGGCCTGCTAGCTTAGCATTAAGGTTGACTTAAAAACTATTGATTTAAACAGAATAATTGCGTGTAGTCAAATCGTAAATGGACATGCACAAAAGATAATTATATTCCAATGAAAAAAATCCTCATACTGAACGGCCCAAACTTGAATTTATTGGGCATAAGGGAAAAATCAATTTATGGTAGCCAGGACTTCCTGAGCTATTTTGAAGAGCTAAAAGGACAGTTTGAAACGGTGCAATTACATTATTTTCAAAGCAATTCAGAAGGAGGATTAATTGACAAGATCCACGAAGTTGGTTTTGAATTTGATGGAATTGTATTGAATGCAGGGGCTTACACGCATACTTCTGTTGCCATTGGAGATGCAATTGCTGCTGTCACTACGCCTGTTATTGAGGTTCATATCAGTAATGTTCATCAAAGAGAGGAATTCCGTCATCATTCGTTTTTGGCAAAGAATTGTAGAGGCGTGATCTGTGGTTTTGGTTTGGATAGCTACAGATTGGGGATAGAAGCACTTCTGAAATAAATACACTTCCTTTACAAGGAAGAGAAAAATAGTCATTTATAAAATAAAAAAGCGGGAATTCCCGCTTTTTTATTTTATAAATGACATACTGTTATCCAATAAGGCTTCTGATTTCTACTTCGTCTGCTTTGATCTGAGCTTTCATTTCTTCAAGTGAATCGAACCGTTCATCGTGACGGATAAAATGGAGGAATTTGACGCGTAATGTCTTACCATAAATATCCTGATCGAAATCAAATAGGCTGATCTCAATAGCACGATTCATACCATCGACAGTAGGTCTGGTCCCTATATAGCCCATACCCTTAGCAATTGATACAGGACTTTCTTCTTTATACTCCCCTGTAGTGATATTTTGGATATGGTTATAGATATATACCTCCACAGCATATATACCATAGGCAGGTATGAGCTTATGCGGTTCGTGGACCTGAAGGTTTGCTGTTGGAAATCCGATTGTACGCCCTATTTGGTCGCCTCTGATCACGGTTCCTGTCAATTCGAAAGGATAACCCAAATAGAGGTTAGCCGTTCGGATATCCCCCTTGATGAGTGCTTCACGTACGCGTGTGGAAGATACTGCAATATCGTTGATATCCTGTTCGGGGATTTCGTCAACACTGTAGTCAAAAATAGATGCAAACTGCTCTAAATCGCCCATAGTACCTTTACGATCTTTTCCGAAATGGTGATCGTAGCCTATTACAATCTTTTTCGTGCCCAGTTTACCGACAAGAACATTACTAATATATTCTTCCGGAGTCTGATTGGAGAAATCGCGGGAAAAAGGAATGATAATCAAATGGTCAATTCCCACTTTACCCAGCTGACTAACCTTTTCTTCGATATCGTTGATTAAGCGTAAGCTATCATCATCCGGATTGATAATCAACCGTGGATGTGGAAAAAAAGTAAGTAAAATTGTCTCACCATTAATTTTTTGAGCTGCTTCTTTTAAATGCGCCAATATTTTTTGATGGCCAATATGGACACCATCGAAAGTACCGATGGTTACAACAGCATTTTCAACTGGTGAGAAATCATCTAAACTTCTGTAGATTTTCATTTATAGGAGTTTTTGCAAAAATAAGATAAAGAATCAATAAAATGGGACGGTAAAGTTATTTAATGATTTCTTTATGACGTTTTATTTCAGCGATAAGTTGTTCTAGATTCCATGCATTTTCTACTTTATAATCCCCGCTTTTGGTGCGTCTCAAAGAACTCAGATGTGAGCCGCTCTGTAAGACTTTTCCAAAGTCATAGGCTAGTGATCTGATGTAGGTTCCTTTTGAACAGGAGATACGAAAATACACGTTTGGGAGTTCGATTTTTTCAATCAGAAAGCTATTAATGCGTACTTGGCGAGATTTTATTTCAACTTCTTCGCCTCGTCGGGCTTTTTCATACACGCGTTCGCCATTTATTTTAATAGCCGAGTGGGCTGGTGGAAATTGCTGAATATCTCCTTCAAAGGATTTCGCAGCTTCAAGGATCATTTCCTCCGTAATATGATCGATTGCAAAGGTTTCATCAATTTCCGTTTCCAGATCATAAGAAGGCGTTGTAGCTCCCAGTGTGATCGAACCGGTGTATTCTTTGTCCTCAGCTTGGTAGCTGTCAATTTTTTTTGTGAGTTTGCCTGTGCAAACAATAAGTAAGCCGGTCGCAAGCGGATCTAAAGTTCCCGCGTGACCGACTTTTAATTTTAACGGTTTGATGGAGTTTCTGACTTTACCAACAACGTCAAAACTTGTCCATGTTAAAGGTTTATCGATCAACAGCATCTCTCCTTCAGCAAAGTTGAACTTCGCTGAGTTTTCACTAACCTCTATATTTTCCATCCAAAGATTTTAGATAATTTGTAAACTATGACCCGAAAGCAGAAGGGCAAGAATAATAACACCAACGATGATTCGGTACCAACCAAATGCTTTAAAACCATATTTGGTCAAAAAGCCAATGAAAGACTTGATGGCAACGATGGCAACAACGAAACCAATTAGATTTCCTATGATGAGCAAATTAAGCTCTTCTCCTGTAAACGTATTCCCTTCCTTGAAAAACTTCAATAGCTTCACTGCAGAAGCGCCAAACATCATTGGCAAAGCTAGGAAAAAGGAAAATTCAGCAGCAGCTTTACGGGTTAACTTTTCTGCCATACCGCCAATAATCGTACTTGCAGATCTTGAGGTGCCCGGGATCAATGCAAGACATTGATATACACCGATCATAAAAGCTTGTTTGTAGGAAACCTTGTCCGAATCTTCAACAGTTGGCTTGTTGAACCACTTGTCAACAAAAAGTAAAACCAAGCCTCCAACCACTAACATGACCGCGACCATTAGAGGGCTTTCTAATAGTGCGTCAATATAATCGTTGAACAGCAAGCCCAGCACAGAAGCCGGAATAGCTGCGATAATCAATTTGTAATAAAAAGAAAGCGTTTTAAAAAAACGTTTGTAGTATAGCACTAGAACGGATAATATCGTTCCCAGCTGGATGACAATCGTAAATAATTTGACAAATGCTGATGGTTGAATACCCATTAAGGCAGTAGCAATGATCATGTGACCTGTCGACGATACAGGCAAAAACTCCGTTAATCCTTCAATGATAGCAAGGATAATAGCTTCAATAATAGACATCTGTTTAAAATAAGATTATGCTTTAGTTGGATTTGTTTTTGGGACGGTATAGGATTGCTGCGAATCCTATGGCAAACCCGAGAACAACAACAATAGGAGCCAAGGTAATCTTGGTAAAACTATAAATATCAGTTTCACCGGACATCAATGCAAAGCCAATGATTACAACAGCTAAGCTAGCTATAAACAGTTGGTAATTTACTTTGGAGAATACAAATGAACCTTTGTTTACTGATTCAGTAGATTTCTTTATTTGAGCCATTTTTATCTGTATAAATCGTTAGATTGTGCCTTTAAGTATTTTGTTACCGCGAAATAGGTACTAAGTCCCGAAATGAGAATCCCAATTAAGATTACGCCTAAAAAGATCACTCCAAATTCAAACCAGTTGCGTAAAAAGACCAATTCAGGTATTTGCTGCTGCGCAAACTTAAGCGTTAAAATGAGGAGTAAAATTGCAATTAGAGATCCCAGCAAACCATGAATGATGCCATAGGTTATAAATGGCTTGCGGATAAAGTTTTTAGTCGCTCCAATCAGTTGCATACTTTTGATTAAGAAGCGTTGTGAGTAAATTGCCAGACGGATTGTATTGTTTATTAAAGCTACGGCGATAATGAGTAGAATGACCGCAAATGCCAAAACAATCATACCGATAATACGTACGTTTTGATTGACCATGTCAATCAATGATTCCTGGTATACAACTTCTTTGATCTTATTGTTTTTGGAGATCTTCTCAATAAAAGTTTTAATACTATCTGTATTGGCATAATTCTCTTTCATGTAAACATCCAAAGAAGGCAGAAGTGGGTTATGCCCCAAGTATTGTACGAAATCCTCACCGAGATCCTCTTTTAGATTTTTTGCAGCTAATTCTTTACTGATATATTCGGTACGGAGTACATAGGGATCCTTCTCAAGGTCTTTTTGCAAGGATAGCACATCACCTTCACTTGTACCATCATTCACGATGACATTTAAGACAATATTTTCCTTAACGTATTTTGAAAGATTTTTAGCGTGCACCAAGAGTAATCCCAACATACCTGTTACCAGCAGCACAAGAGCGATACTGATCACCGTAGATACATATACAGATTTTGTTTTTCTTTTTTGTGTGCTTAATTCGTATTCTGACATAATAAGCAAAAATTTATTTGCGAAAGTAACTATTTGAGTGGAAGATTTCGAATTAATCTTGTAATTACTTTGATAAAAATCTATTCGAACACTGTTTTCTTCCTATGTTTAATTAACTTTTCAATACTATAATTTATTGTTCAAACTACAAAACTTTTATCACATTTCGGTATTAAAATCGTAATTTCGCAAGTCATAAAAATTCCTTACGAATAAAAATGGAGTATAATCACAAATCATTAGAGAAAAAGTGGCAAAAGTTTTGGGCGGATCATCAAACGTATAAAACGTCCGATACGCATCAAAAGCCAAAATACTATGTATTGGATATGTTTCCTTATCCTTCTGGAGCGGGATTGCACGTTGGTCATCCGCTGGGATATATTGCTTCGGACATCTTTTCAAGATATAAACGTTTGAAAGGTTTCAATGTATTGCATCCGATGGGATATGATTCTTTTGGACTTCCTGCAGAGCAATATGCCATTCAAACTGGCCAGCATCCTGCTGTTACGACTGAGGTAAATATCAATCGTTATCGTGAGCAAATGGATAACATTGGCTTCTCTTATGATTGGAGCCGCGAAGTACGTACTTCCGATCCTGCGTATTACAAATGGACACAGTGGATTTTTATGAGATTGTTTGATTCTTGGTATAATAAAGAATCAGATAAAGCCGAACCGATCGAAACGTTGATAGCGAGGTTTACAGCAAGTGGCTCTGCTTCCATTGCAGCGGTTTCTGATGAAGATGTGTTGGAATTCAGCGCCGAAGAATGGAAATCTTTTGATGAAGAAAAGCAACAACGGGAGTTATTGAAATATCGGATTGCTTATTTACGTGAAAGTACGGTAAATTGGTGTGCTGCTTTAGGGACAGTATTGGCGAATGACGAGGTAATCAATGGTGTTTCTGAGCGTGGTGGATATCCGGTTGAGCAAAAGAAGATGATGCAGTGGTCTATGCGGATTACTGCCTATGCTGATCGCTTGTTAAGAGGGTTGGATACGGTTGATTGGCCAGAACCATTGATTGAAATGCAACGAAACTGGATCGGAAAATCGGTCGGTGCTTCTGTGAAATTCCCGGTACCGCAATTAGATACGGCCATCGAAGTTTTTACGACGCGTGTAGATACTATATTTGGTGTTTCATTTGTTGTTTTGGCGCCAGAGCATGAATTGGTCGCAGCATTGACAACTCCTGAACAACAAGCTGAAGTCGATGCGTATATCGAGAAGACGGCAAAGAAATCTGAATTGGATCGTATGGCCGATACAAAAACAGTTTCAGGAGCTTTTACAGGTTCCTATGCCAAGCATCCGATTTCAGGACAAAATGTACAAATTTGGATTGCGGATTATGTCCTTGCAGGATATGGTACAGGTGCTGTTATGGCTGTTCCTAGTGGTGATCAACGTGACTATGTTTTTGCTAAACATTTCAACCTAGAGATTATTCCTATTTCCGATACACAAAATATTGAAGAAGAAGCCGATCCTAATAAGGATGGGAAATACATCAATTCCGATTTTATCAATGGCATGACCTATCAGGAGGCTGTACCAGCTTTAATTGCAAGATTAGAGGAGCTTAAATTGGGGAAGGCGAAAGTAAACTTCCGTATGCGCGATGCTATTTTTGGGCGTCAGCGTTATTGGGGAGAACCCGTTCCTGTCTACTTTAAAAATGGATTACCTTATTTAATTAAAGAAGAAGAATTACCGCTCTTATTACCCGAAGTGGATAAATATTTACCAACGGAATCGGGTGAACCTCCATTGGGAAGGGCCAAAGATTGGAAATATGAAGATCAATATGAGTATGAATTGAGTACGATGCCGGGATGGGCAGGCTCCTCATGGTATTGGTTTAGGTATATGGATCCAAAAAATCAAGGTAATTTTGCATCCAAAGAGGCTGTGGATTATTGGAAAGCCGTAGATTTATATATCGGTGGTTCTGAGCATGCTACTGGACACTTGTTGTATTCGCGTTTTTGGAACAAGTTCTTGAAAGATTTGGGTTACCAAAATGAGGAAGAGCCATTCCGCAAATTGATTAATCAAGGAATGATTCAAGGACGCTCAAATTTTGTATACCGTGTGCTAGATGAAGAGGGCAGAGGTACTAGCCAGTTTGTGTCCTATGGTTTAAGAAACGATTATAAAACAATTCCATTGCATGTAGACGTTAATATTGTCTCCAATGATATGCTGGATTTAGAAAAATTTAAAAACTTCAGACCGGACTTTGCTAATGCTGAATTTGTATTGGAAAATGGGAAGTATATCTGTGGTAGTGAGGTGGAGAAAATGTCGAAATCCAAATTCAATGTGGTCAATCCGGACGATATTATCGAGTCGTATGGAGCAGATACACTGCGCCTATATGAAATGTTTTTAGGTCCATTGGAGCAAGCTAAACCTTGGAATACCAATGGTATTGAAGGGGTTTATAAGTTCTTGCGTAAAGTATGGCGCCTTTTCCACGATGCTGAAGGTAATTTCAATGTTTCTGATGAAGATCCATCCAAAGCGGAATTTAAAGCTTTGCATAAAATTATCAAAAAGGTGGAAGAAGATATTGAGCGTTTTTCATTCAATACTTCCGTATCAGCCTTTATGATCTGTGTCAATGAATTGACGGATCTGAAGAGTAATAAACGACAAATATTGGAACAGTTGGTGGTTATTCTCCAGCCTTATGCGCCACATATCACCGAAGAGCTATGGGCACTGCTGGGTAATGAAGCGGGCACACTTTCGTACGCTTCATATCCTGTCTTTAAACCAGAATATTTAGTTGAATCTGAATTTGCGTATCCGGTATCTTTCAATGGTAAAATGAAATTCAATCTATCATTGGCGCTTGATTTAGATCAAAAAGCAGTAGAAGATACGATTAAAGCACATGCTGATGTACAACGACATTTAGATGGGAAAGCGATCAAAAAGATCATTTTTGTCAAAGGAAAAATAATCAATATTGTGATTTAACCCACTCAATACACTATAAAAAAGCCGTTTTATCGACAGGATAAAACGGCTTTTTTATGCCAATACATCTTGAAAAGCTATTGTTTTGTCGAAAATAGCTTTCGCATAGGGACAATTTGGGATAATTTTGGCATCATTCTTTCGGGCATAGTCAACAGCCTCCAGTACCAATTTTTTTCCCACACTCATTCCCTTATATTCGTCGTAGACCTCTGTATGATCAATAGAAAACTCATGATCGTTTTGCCAAGTATACTCTAAAATTCCAGCTTCACTATTTTCAACTTCTGCAATAAAATTGCCTCTGTCTTCCCTTTCGATGTTTCTTATTTCCATAGTTTTTTCTCAAAATAACGCCCAAATGACCTTTTTGTTTTATGAAAGTTTTCAATTTTTGTGATTGAAATAGATCGCTTTTATAGGATTGGTATAGATAGGCTATGGTTGAAAATGCTTGTCGCTCCCAAGAGCCGTACTCGAGTCCGTTTAGCCAATAAGATAACAGTCTTTGCATTTGCTGTTTAAAATCGAAGAAACGAACCGGTTCTAGCTTAAAATCTGGGGGACAAGATCTTTAGATATCCCTTTTTTGAAGAATTTTTCTTATATTTGCAATTATCTCCTTAGTATACCTCGCATTTTTATCTTTTCAACGAAGCTCTAAAGGTCCGTAACCTCTTCGGGAACATTTTATTTTAATCCATATTGAATGAGCAAAAGCCAAATTACATTTAACAAAAAAGAACGAGAAAAAAAGAAACTACTCAAAAAACAACAGAAAATTGAAAAAAAAGAATTCAACAAAACAAATAATGACAAAGGGAAGTCGTTAGAAGAATTGTTTGCTTATGTTGACGAGCATGGGAATATCTCTGATAGACCTGCAATTAAATTGAAAGAAGGAGAGAGTCCTAGTATGGTCTCGAACCATCAAGATGACTATTCCTTTGGAAAGGTTGTTCACTACAATACAGAATCTAACTATGGGTTTATTCGGGACAACGATACGCAGCAATCTATTTATTTCAATGATCGTCTTGTCGGACAGAAATTAAACCTCAATCAAAAGGTTAAATTTAAATTCAAAAGTGCTAAGCAAGGAGCGCAAGTCACTGAAGTATTGATTGAGTACTAATAGGAAACAAGACACTTAGTCTGTGAAGTGCTGTTAATATAAGGTCCTTTGTTTGATGTCATAATGGTTGGAATCAAACAAAGGTTTTTTTTTGCCTTATCTGGCCTATTTTTCGCGCTCCGATAGCGATAGGAGGATATTGTTTGGGAATCGTTGATTGATAAGACTGATTTTCTGTTTTTAAGTACCTATTTTTTTAGGGCACTACGTTCGCATCTGGATTGGGCGAGCTCGCAGCTTCTTGCTGTTGTGCTAATTGAAAATTCCTCCTTATGTAATAGGGTTGGTGAAAACAGAAATAGAATAAACCGCCACTAAAATAAGCCAAAATATCAATAATATCTCCGGTATTATAGCTTGTATACTTAGGCATGATCCACTCAAAAAGGATAGATACCAAGAAAGAAATCGTCCAGATTTGATATAGAGGGTAGCCGTGTGCCCTGTTTTTGTTGAATAGAAAACTTCCAATAACGGATGAAAAATGAATAATGATCGGGACAAATACCAAATCGGTTAACCAATTGTTCAAGTATGGAATTGGAGCATTCACCGACCTGCTGAATCGGATGAAAAACCAGCAAAACCAGTAAAAAATAAATAAACCATCAAACAGTTCCTTGCTTAGTGTGCAAAAGACACTGCGATTAACATTGCGATAGCTCCACATGCCATTAAGGTTAAAAACATAAAAAATGCTGTTTGTTTGCCGAATTTTTTCCAGGGGCTATCGTTCGGATTTGCCGGAATCAAAGTTTGTTTTAGTTCCTTAAACTGTCTTATTAGCCAATTGTTTGATGATTTTTCCATTCTATTGTCTTATTTAATAATTCACGATAC
The DNA here is from genome assembly GCA_031286695.1 of Sphingobacterium sp. Taxonomy (GTDB): domain Bacteria; phylum Bacteroidota; class Bacteroidia; order Sphingobacteriales; family Sphingobacteriaceae; genus Sphingobacterium. The sequence goes on from JAITTY010000006.1 coordinate 1,090,085, forward strand.
AAATTTAGAACAATTGTTCTAAATTTGTATCGTGAATACGAAAGAAAAAATTATTAGCGAAGCGCTGAAAATCTATAACCGGGATGGTATACGCACGGTAACGACACGTCAGATCGCACAAGAAATGGGGATAAGTGCCGGTAATCTTCACTATCATTTTAAGCATACAGAAGATATTATTTTTCACATCTTTCAGTTACTTGAGGCTGGCTATGAGAAAATGATTTTGCTTCCAGAAAAAAGGGGCGTCTCGTTTCAGCAATTATTGGACGGTTTTATCCAAGGCTCCTATGTACTGATTGATAAGTATAGATTTATTTTTGAGAATTTTGTTGAAATCTGTAACTGGATTCCTAGGATTGCCGAATCCTATAGACGTTTGGTTGAACAGCGCGAGGGGCAGCTGGTTTCCTTATTTATGTATTACGCTGATGGGGGGATGTTCCGTAGCGAAATCCCGCTGTTGAATTTAAAGAGATTTGTACGTCAGCTTTTCATTGTTTCAGATTTTTGGAGCTCAAGTTATGCTGTTTTGGGTAGACAGCAAGGGATAGATCCTTTCGAGGATTATAGACAGACAATTCACACGGCATTCTATCCCTATCTTCTTTAAAAGATCAGTTTTAAACTGTCGTAGTTCAATTTTTATTCTTTTTTCAAGGTGAAAATTGTTACCTCGGGCCTGGCATTGAATCTGACGGGGATACTGTGACCTAATCCCCGATTGACATATAATGTCCTATTTCCGCTTATTCTTTTTATTCCCTGATCGTAGTTTTTGTTTTGTACAGGTAGGATAGGAGAGCCCCAGAAAGGAATTCGTACTTGCCCTGCGTGTGTATGTCCAGCCAGAATCCAGCCATTGTAGCTATTCCAGACATCGAGGTCAACAGCATCGGGATTGTGGCATAAGACCAGGCTGGCTTTTGATTGGACATAGTCCTTCATGGCTTTAGCGGGATCAAAGTTTGTACCCCACAAATCATCTATACCGAATATGCGTAATCCCTGAACTGTTACGCTTTCATTTCTCAATACGTTAATATGATACCCATGGAGTAGGTTTACGATTGAATCTGCTGCGGTGCTGTCCTGAAAATTCTTTCCGTAATCGTGGTTTCCAAGGATTGCCAATGTTTGCAGTTTACCTTTTGGTGCAATCCGCATGACTTCATTGAGCTCTGCTAATGGCATTTTATCTTTGACAAGCCGTACAAAATCGCCGGTATATACCACGATATCGGGATTTAATGCGGTGACTTTACTGAAAGTTCCTTTTATAAAATCTTTATCCACGTAGTTGCCGATGTGGATGTCCGAAATTTGGACCAGCGATTTTCCTTCCAGTGCTTCAGGTAAATGATTTATAGTTAGGTTGACTTGCTCATATTTTACCCAATGCGGCTCTATTTTCCAGCTATAGAAACCGAGCAATACACCTGTTATCAGCAAGCATATTGTTATTCGCTTTATTTTTTGTTTGTTTTTCATCGTGCTAAATTAGCTTTCCAGTCAGATTTGCTTATCTGCATAAGGACGCTTTTCCAGGTCGAATGACCAATCGTTACTTCTGAAATAATATTTTTGTTGATCCTGAAACCTACAGCTTCATAACAGCGGATTGCATGGCTGTTCCAGTCATAAACATTTAACTCAGCAGTGTCATAGTTGTCTTCGATAAAGAGCAGTTTTAATAATGCGTTTACGGTACTTTTGCCATAGCCTTTATTTCGTTCGGAATTTTTTGCAATAAGAATGCGGCACAGTCTTGGGGTGTTCCGTTCGAAGTTTAGCTCGCAGTGGCCAATAATTTCTTTGGTGGCAGTATCGGTTATTTTAAAGATACGGCGTTTTGGGTCCTGAATATATTTTTCAAGTTGGAGATCAGTAATCGGAAAGGAGAAATAGGGACCTGCAAACTGCAATAGATCCTCTTCGGATCCAATCCAGGACTTGAAACGTGGAAAATCTGATTGTTCGAATCGAATTAATGTTATCATGATTATTGTTTAGCCGTCTTTCGGATGCGGCAGGTCAATTTAGAGAATTCTTGTGCTCGATCCTAAAGAAATTCCTGAATTTTACGAAATTCGTGTCAAATTTATTATAGAAGTGTTATGCCGCAGCTTATTTTAGATACCGTTATTAAAGCTCCCCTGTCTGTTGTTTTTGATTTGGCACGGAGCATTGATTTGCATATGTACTCGACAAAGAAAACGGGAGAAAAAGCGATTGGTGGGGTCACGACGGGACTGATTGAAGCAGGGCAACAGGTTCGGTGGTGTGCGAGGCATCTTGGTGTAAAGCAGACATTGACCGTTCGGATAACTGCAATGGAAAAGCCTTATTTTTTCGAAGATCAGATGATCCAGGGGGTGTTTCATTCTATGGATCATCAGCATATCTTCGAGGAGCTTGAAGAAGGTAGCATACTCATGCGTGATGTGTTCAATTTCAAGGCTCCGCTTGGTATATTGGGACGATTGGCAGAATGGATCTTTCTCAAAAGATATATGCTTCGGTTTCTTGAAGAGCGCAACCGTGTGATCAAGGAGGTTGCCGAATCGGGCAATTATGCAGATTATGTTTCTTGTTAATCCTCCGGAAATAACAGAAGCACGCCAGTAGGGAAGGTTGGTCTCTTCGGCAATAAGTTCCCGAGCTAATTTGCGCTCGGAAATAATTCGATGCCAGATGTGGATGTGCTTAGGGGTTGAAGTGTTGGGTGCTTTTTTTCTGATTAGGAGTGTGAACTAGTGCATCTATTGGTTCCTGGCTACAATGACCAAATCGCTATTTTCCTTTCGAAGCTGTTCTTGCAGGAAATCAAAGGCACCTTTCTGATGAGTTGTCACCTGATAGATTTTGTTAAATTCGTTGTAGAAATATATGCGATAGCTGTTTGGGCCGCGGGAATGCCGAATGATTTTTGTTTCAATACGGTGAATTTGACCCACACTGATCTTTTTGTCTCCGATGAAAGGAAAGAATAGAATTTTATTTTCGCAGAAAAGATAAGGGGCAATAGTCGCGTTTATACGGATTAGGCGCCTGGTGTATTGCTGATAAATTTCCAGGTCAGTATCGTTTAACCGTTGTAATGCGCGAATGAATTTTTGGTATTTGATATAGACTATCCAGATAAGAAGTCCAAATATAAAACCTAAATAAACAAAAAGAAAGGATAGGGTAGGGAGTGACTTGTAGAAAAACGTGAGTTTGTCGTCGCTATCTGACCATTTCTGGAAAAATGAAAAGAGGAAGAATCCGTAAAAAAAGGCGAATATACCAAAGAAGAAGGCCATTATAATATTGCGCGTTTTTCTCGTTCTGCCTAGTTCTGTTGTTAGAAATGATCCTAGTGTTGATGTAGTACTGCTCATGGTTTTCTGAAAAAGTCTAAATATAATAAAAGAGTTTGTTTTCTTTTTGTGTACCTCATTTTGAATTTTTTGATTTAACTATTCTTTTTCTTTAAGATTTTTAGCTGATAATTCTGTATTTAAGGGCTTTATTATGTGTGTCGACTGTATTTTTGCTTCTTTGATATCATCTATGACAGCGCGGGTATAAATGATAGGGGGCGGGAGAAGAAGGGGGATGACGTTGTTTTAAGCTTATCTAGGCTTTGTTTTGGTGGGTATGTAAATTCCTTAGGTTGTTTGAAGATGTTGTCTTAAATCGCTTAAAATTGACCTTGAATGAGAAGTAATACCCTATGATCTCCTGTGAGTCTTGTTTGCGCCGGTATTTCATATAGGGCAGTCGTACCCATGATCGCATTGGACGGATGCCTGTCGTCTTCCAGGTCGATACCGGATAATTTGGTTTTCATCTTTATGTCTGTAGCTCGATTAGCTCGTCTGTACGGTCTTTTGGAAATCGGATAGCGGATGAGTGCTTTTCTCAAAGATATCATTTCAGATCGCTTAAAAAAGGTTTCAAATCGAAGCATTGGTAGGAGCTTTCTGTTTTGTTCTTAGTTATCAAAATAGTTTGGGGAAAATCAGCTTTGACCCTGCCAATTTTATCCGAACCAACAGGGTTGGAGTACTTCACTCATGTCTATAGTCTGCGCGAAGTATTTCCTGATGGTTCTGGCGCTGGGGTAGTGGCTAAAATGGTTTGCTGGCCCAAAAACAGGTGTGGATAAAATTTTATCCACACCTGTTTTTGGGCTTATACGGTTTTTTTATCCCATTTTTTATATTATTTTTTTGTTTATGTGAATTGCTTAATTATTTGTAATATAGAGATTAATGTTTTTATTTTTTACTTTTTATTTTTAGTGTCTATTAAAGCCGTTGAAATTGGGGTTTGGTCAACGAAATAACCCTATTGACGATGGTTTAACCCTAAGGAAAGCGCCGAAATTAAACAATAATCAGCTTGAAATCTGGTGAGAAAAAACTTATTTCGGTATTCAAATAGGTCTATCATGCTAAATAGGGGCATTATTTTCAGAGGGTTATATACAGCCGGCTAATTACTGTCAATATGGTATCTTAAGATATTCTTCTTGAGCTATTCATTCCAATTTACCGGTATTTTGATCATTTAAACAAATAGGGTATGGAATCTTTTGAAATACTTTTTTTAAGGTTTATTTTTTGCTTATATAGTTGTTTTTCAGTAGTAATATGTTTCTTATATAAAGTTTATGTTTTTATTAGGGAGAAGCATAATATCTCGTTTCAGATGAATTGACAACGGAAGAGAGTAGGAAGGAATAAAATAAAAAACTATCGATTTAACCGCTTATTTTGATGGATTATCGTCAGTTTTATGAGGGGTGATATGGCTTTTAGTTAATAGGATTTTCCCTTTAATAAGATCATCGTTGAATTGTCCTAGTGTTGTTTTTTGAAGCATTTCAGAAAGGTTGTTGCGGATATTTTTGAACTCGTGATGCAAGGGACAGGGGTATTGCTCAGAGCAAAATTCAAGTCCCATGCCGCATCCGACAAAAAGGTTCTCGCCGTCTATTGCCTTGACGACTTCCGATAGTGGTGTGGACATATCTCCGCTATCGAGGTAAAATCCACCGCCGGGTCCTTTCATGGACCGAACGATACCTGCCCGACTTAGATTCTGTAATATCTTGCCTAGAAAAGCTTCTGGAGAATGGATGCTTTCTGCTATTTCTTTGATGCCCACACGTTTGTTTTCTTGAGAACTTTGTGCAATAAAAAAAACTGCTCGTAGTCCATATTCACATGTCTTAGAAAAAATACCCATAATCTTTTACTTTTTGCAAATGTACAAAATCAAAAATAGCCATCCGCTAAATGATTAAAAATTAGGGATGACTATTTGATAAGTGAATTGCGTCATTAATTCAGCTGCAGAGATACCGGACCAAATTCTTCGACATGGATTTTTTTGGCAGGAGTGGCCTGATCAGCCAAGTACTGAAAGTGCTTTTTGATAAATTCTGATGGACTACATACTAGTTGGCGTCCTGCGGAAGATAGATGGCATCTGTTGTAATTCAGAAAGAAATATCCGGACATTTATAATATTGGTCGGCTTCGTGTTATGGGAGCCAGCCGGTGTCTGTGTGTTTGAGATAGTTAGACTGTATCTCAGCTGTTTCACCAGTCATCGCCGGTTAGATTTTAATGATGTCACTCTTCTTTGCGATTATTTCCAGGTTTTGAGATTTTTAGGATAAAATGTCCATTCTGGGGTTTTAATAATATCCTGATCTATGTCGTACCAGGGGCTCAGCTTGCTGTTGTTCCAATTGTTCAAAATTTGTATTTCCTGAGCCGGCATATAGCTTTGCGCGAGCAATACAATTGTTTTTCCCGCGCTATTCTTTGCGAGATCAACCACGATGATCGCATGACCAATAGGTGATCCTTTTTGGATAAAAGTGTCCCCAATTTTAACTTCTTGCGTTGTTTTTACGTTCGGAAGTTCGTCGTGCAGCGAAGCGGTGTTTGCATAAGCGAAAATATATTCCAGGTATTTCCAATAGGTTGGGTACGAATAATCTCCTTTTGCATAGTTTGTATAGGTGCGGGGTTTACCGTCAGAAAGGAAGTTAAATTTGATATCCTTATATCGCTTTTGTTGGTATAAGTAATCTGCCCTGAGCCGCATGACAGCATCGGCGCATTGGTGTAGATCACGCTTTCCTATGTCTAGTTTCACAACACTGTTGTAGATATTATTTCTAGGTTTAATTTTTCCGTTATAATAATGCACTTCCTGGTCGACAGGGTATAATGGAAGATTTTCAAGAAAATAACCGAATTCCCCAGCCTCGTAGCTTAGTCTTTTAAAGCCTTGTGGTAATAATATACGTGATTTGACAGTCGTTCCATCAGGGTCAATAAATTGACTTCCGTCAGTTCGTACGGGCTGTGCGGCTGCTAGCTCGGTAGATTGGGTTTTCGACGCAACAGGATTGGGTTGCCCACAGCCTGTGAAAACCTGACAGGAAAAGAGTGGCAGGAGTACGTATATTGATTTCATATAAAAGTTTTTAAGCCAGTGTATTATGTTTCAACGAATATAATTAAATTTAGATGTAATTTGAAGGATGAATCATTTGAAAAAATTAAGAAATTTTTAAGCTATTCATCAACTTTTTGGACCATTTTCTGATGTAGCTTAGCCGAAGTTAATAAGAACACGATTATGTCAGGAAAACAGATTTTTCAGACGTCAAGTAAAAAGCGCTGGTACGCTTTTTCATGGATGAGCAGCGCATTAGTGATTGGTTTGATCATTGGTGTCATATGTGTGGTGTATACATTGGGAAAGATTCAGATTCCTCCTTTTCCGACAATTAATACCAATACACCATTGACTGAAAAGTCCACTGCCAAATTAAAGAAGTCCAAACAATTCAAGGAGTTTACAGTTGTAAAATCCGAACTGGAAAGGATTAAGCGTGATCGAGAGCTAAAGCATTTAAAACATATTGGTACCAAAAATAGAATCAATATGGGATTTTATGTTAGTTCTTGGTCCAATGAAGTGCGTGACCAGTCTTTATCTGATTTACGTCGCAATATCGGTCATTTGGATATGGTTGCTATGGAGTCCTTTTTTACTGTGCCCAATCAGGATACAGTAGTGGATAAAGCCGATACTGCTGCGCTTAAAGTGATTCATCAATATAAACGCAAAGCAATCGCGCAGATTTCCAATTTCAGTGGTAACGATTTTGACGGGCAGACTGTAAAAGCCATCTTGCTTAATCCGGATAAACAACAACGTTTTATAGACGACATTCTTCTCAAAGTAAAGCGAAATGGTTTTGCTGGAATAAATATTGACTTTGAGAATTTACAGTTGGATGACCACAAGCCACTGAACGATTTTATGGCACATATCTATACTATATTTCATACAGAAGGCCTGCTCGTTACACAGGATATTTCACCTGAAAATGATGATTATGATCCTATTGCGCTACAAAAGTACAACGATTACATTATTTTGATGGCTTATGATCAGCATTCCATTGAAAGTAATGCCGGTGCCATTTCACACCAGGCTTGGGTCGAAAAGAATCTCGATGAGCTTTGCAATAAGATCGATGCAGATAAGGTGATTTTGGCCCTGGCATGTTATGGATATGACTGGCCAAAAGGCAGTGTCGGCAAGACCTTGACTTATGATAACGCCGTAATTTTAGCTCATAATTACAACGCCAAAATTACTTTTGATCCCGAATCTGCAAATCTCAACTTTAGCTATAAAGATGGGGCAGGGATGTCTCATGATGTTTATTTTACTGACGCAGCAACTTATTTTAATCTTATCCGCAAAGCAGATGACTGGGGGTTAGCGGGTATTGCACTCTGGCGCTTAGGAAGTGAGGACGCCCGTTTATGGTCATTTATTTCAAGATCATTGGATCGGGAAGACTTGAAAAAAGAGCCCTTTGACTTCGGAAAAATAAGCCAGATCAATGTCGGTGGTATACAATATATTGGTGACGGCGAAATTTTGGACCTGGTAAATAGTCCAGCTCCAGGAGAAGTTAAATTTGCTTTTGATCCATCAACAGCGATGATACAGGGACAGGAATATGTGAAGACACCGAGTAATTATGTCATTAAGCGTTTTGGAGAAAGAGACAATACAGTGGTTCTCACCTTTGATGACGGTCCTGACCCTACCTATACGCCGCAGGTATTGGACATCTTAAAAAAAGAACATGTGCCGGGAGCTTTTTTCCTTGTTGGTGTCATGGCTGAAAAAAATATGGACCTGGTCCGCAGAGAATATCAAGAAGGACACGAACTCGGTAATCATACTTTTTTTCACCCCGATATGTCTACCATAGGGCCCAACCGTGTTAAGTTTGAGTTGAATGCGACCCGAAAGATTATTGAGTGTATAACCGGCCATAGTACGATCCTTTTCCGGGCGCCTTTTAACGCAGATGCTGAACCCCAGACTGTGGCCGAAATTCTGCCCGTCGCTCAGAGCCGAAAGGAAAATTACATTAATATAGGTGAATATATTGATCCCAACGACTGGTTGCCGGGCCGTACTGCAGATGAAATTTACAATGAAGTCATTAAACAGCGCGATAATGGGAATATTATCCTATTACATGATGCCGGTGGAAATCGGGAGGCTACAATAGAAGCGCTCCCCCGTATTATTCACTACTTTAAATCCCATGGTTATAAATTTGCAACAATTGGTGATTTAATGGGCAAGAAGCGGGATGAGCTAATGCCGCCCGTACAAAATGCTTCCGACTCGGGATTTAGTGGATCTTCCAATCGCTTGTTCTTAGGTACCTTGTTTTACGGTAATATTTTCCTTAATCTAGTTTTTTCCGTTGCGATTGTATTGGCAATTTTTAGAACCGCAATGATTGCTTATTTGGCGATCAGACAAAAACAAAGGAGTAAAAAAGAGCAATCTCAATTGGTTTTGGACCCTCGGGAGAAGGTCAGTGTGATCATTCCTGCCTATAATGAGGAAATAACAGTTTTGGCAACGATAAAAAGCCTATTGAATTTGGACTACCCTAATTATGAATTGATTTTTGTAGATGACGGGTCCAAAGATAAGACTTTTGAGATGGTCAGTAAGGTTTATGGTGACCACCCCAAAGTGAGGCTTTTTACAAAACCTAATGGCGGAAAAGCATCTGCGCTCAATTATGGTATTCAACAATCCGATGCACAGTTTGTGCTCTGTATTGATGCCGATACACAGCTCAAGGCTGATGCGCTAAAACAATTGATGAAATATTTCAATAAATCGTCGGTCGCGGCTGTTGCTGGGAGCGTTAAAGTGGGCAATGTGCATAATATACTGACGCACTGGCAATCGATCGAGTATGTAACTTCACAGAATATGGATCGGAGAGCTTTTGATCTGCTCAATATGATATCGGTAGTCCCGGGGGCCATTGGTGCTTTTCGTCGATCCGTTATTTTGGAGGTTGGCGGATTTACAACGGATACATTGGCCGAAGATTGTGATTTGACTATGCGTATATTAAAAGCTGGTTATACCGTACGGAATTCATCCGAAGCAATCGCGTATACGGAAGCACCAGATACGGTCAAAATGCTTTTCAAGCAACGTTTCCGTTGGAGCTTTGGTGTCTTGCAGAGTTTTTGGAAAAATAAGAAGACCTTATTGAATCCTAAATATGGCTATTTTGGTATGGTGGGGATGCCTAATATCCTGATCTTTCAGATCATACTCCCTTTATTTGCGCCATTGGCTGATATATTTATGCTGTTTTCGCTGGTGAGTGGTCTTTTCTCCCTAAGTGAAGTGAATGGGATTAGCTGGACGGGAATAGCAGGATTGTTTTCGCTGCATAATGGTTTTGGTCAGGTGATGTTCTATTACTTTCTTTTTGTGTTTGTGGATATCTTCTTCGCTGGTATTGCCTTCAAGATGGAGGGAGAAAAGCTTAAAAATTTAATTTATCTGTTTCCACAGCGCTTTTTCTGGCGTCAGCTGATGTATTTCGTTTTATTTAAGTCGGTGAGAAAGGCTATTAAAGGTGAATTAAATACCTGGGGAACCTTGAAACGTACTGGTGGGGTGAAGGAGGTAACGACAAGTGATTAAAACCTTCATGACTTCGCAGGTACCAACAGCAATGAAAGCAAACTGAAGGTTCTTTCTGGCCAATAAGATCAGACATTTTCAGAAAAAAAAGCATGTACTTACATAAGAGAGGAGATAGGATACTCCGCGAGGATCGCTATCGCGTGCCAAAAAGTTTCCGTAGATTTTTATTTGACCTCGGGAATGGTTACTTTCAATAAAAATAGCAGCAATGAAGGTACTTTCCGCACAGCAGATGAATCAGATCGATCAAGAAACCCTTAAGGATCAAAAAATCAGCAGCCTGGATCTTATGGAACGGGCAGCAACAGCTGTTTTTGAAGAACTTAGAAAACGTTATCCAAAATTGGAGGAGGAATCCTTTTACATTTTTTGTGGTAAAGGAAACAATGGCGGTGACGGGCTGGTACTTGCCCGGCTTCTGGATCAGCAGCAGGCACATGTAAGTGTTTATTTGGTCGAAGCAGATGAATACGCCGTGGACAATCTCGCCAATCAGAAACGATTGGCGTCACATATTATCCGGAAGATTACCTGCGAAGATCACCTGGATATCCCTTCGGCAGCCATTGTGGTGGATTGCCTGTTCGGGTATGGGCTGAAGCGTGTACTGGCAGCGGAATGGGAAGGCATTATTTCCTCTATAAATGGATCTGGTACAAGCATTTATTCCGTCGATATGCCTTCGGGTCTCCTTGCTGATGAAAAGACTCCTCAGGGAGTTCCCATTGTTCAGGCAGACATGGTCTATACTTTTCAGTCACCCAAATTGGCCTTGATGTTGCCTGAAAACCAGTTTTATGCGCAAGCATTTAAGGTGCTGGAGATCGGTCTTAGTCAACGTGCAATGGCGGAAACCGAAACGAATATTTTTTATGTCGATCAGTCTCTTGTTAGATCTTTCTATCGAAAAAGAAGAAAGTTTGATCACAAGGGAACTTTTGGTCATACCTTGATTATTGGGGGAAGTATAGGTAAAATGGGCGCCGTGCAGCTTGCACTTAAAGCAGCTCTTCGTGCCGGATGTGGTTTAGCGTCTGCGTATGTACCTGCCCATGGCAATACTATTTTGCAGACCGCTGTTCCTGAAGCGATGGTAATTACAGATCCCGAACAAGACGTTATTAGTCAATTCCCCTGTATTAAAAGCTACCAGTCTATCGGTATCGGCATCGGTATGGGAACCGATCAATATACAATTGATGCGTTAAAGGTATTTATAACCACTGTTAATGATACTCCTTTGGTATTAGATGCCGATGCCTTGAATATTCTTGCTCATGAACCCGATCTTTGGGCATTTGTTCCGGCCCACAGCATATTGACGCCACATCCTAAAGAACTCAGCCGTATCGTAGGCAGCTGGGGGAATGATTTCGAAAAGATTGAAAAGGTAAAAGTCTTTGCGCGTGAACATCAGTTTTACGTGCTGATAAAGGGAGCTAACAGTGCGATGGTTATGCCGGACGGACAGCTGTATTTCAACAGTACGGGCAATGTAGGGATGGCAACAGGGGGGAGCGGCGATATTCTAACGGGGATTGTCAGCTCCTTGCTTGGACAGGGCTATTCTTCTAAAGAGGCTTTAATTATGGGGGTATATATCCATGGGCGCGCGGCAGATATTGCAGTGAAGACGATCGGCACCTATTCTTTATTACCTTCCGATACCATCAATTATCTTGCCGACGCATTGATAGCATTAGAACAGGATTATGATGGAATGGTACATTGAGCAGGTCTTTGCAGCGCGGACCTGGAAGCTTCGAAAAGAGATTTTCGCTCCGGAAGGTAAATTGGGGGATGTGATGTTGGAGGGCGATTTTGAAGCGACGCATTTTGCGGCCTACGATGGAAACGAAGTGGTAGGCGTGCTGAGCCTGATTTGTTCAACCGATAGCTATACAATCCATTTCTTTGCTGTAGCTCCACCTGCCAGGTTGAGGGGGGGAGGGACTGCATTATTGCACTATGCGCGGCTATTTGTCGGTGCATTTAAAGGCAAATATCTCCTGGTGGATGCGCCTCACGAACAGCAGTACTTTTGGGAAAAGAATGGTTTTGTCTCTGGAAAACAAAATGGAGCCATGCGCAGCTATTCTTTGTCTTTAGCCAATGATTCTGTAAGTTAACTGTAAGTGGAAAGATAGATCGTTTTCCTATAAATGTGCCCCATGTTATCCCTCGTGATCTATATTATTCCTACAGATTCTCAGTGTAGTTGATCCGATCCGCTTCGGTGATGTTACGTATCACCCGGCAAGGATTGCCTGCAGCCACGACGTCTGCTGGTATATCTTTTGTGACGACCGATCCAGAACCAATGACCGAATTTTTTCCGATTCGCACGCCGGGATTGACGACAACATGTCCACCGATCCATACATTATCTTCGATAACGATCGGCAGTGCAAACTCCCAACCCTGATTTCTTGCTTCAAAATGGAGCGGGTGACCGGCTGTGAAGAGGCTTACATTGGGCCCAAATAATACATTGTCACCTATGGTAACCGGCGCGCCGTCTAAAATCGTACAATTATAATTGCTGTAAAAGTTCTCACCAATAGCAATATTATAACCGTAATCGCAACGAAAAGGGGGTTCGAGAAAGAATCGAGTTCCCGTCGCTTTAAACAGTTTTTGAATAATCTGTTTTCTGAATTTCAGTTGTTTAGGCTCCGAATCGTTAAATCGCTTCAGTTCTTCTTTTGCGTATTGTCTTTCCTTAAATAATTGCCCCTCCGAATCGATATAGGGAAGTCCGGCAATCATTTTTTCCTTTGCTGATTTCATTCAATGCCCATTTTTCTGTAACAAACTTAGATAAATTGATTTTTAAAAGCAATAGCAATTTACGCGTTGTGAATCTAGGATATTGAGCGCTCTTTTTTCGCATAATCAAGCTTCTGTTTTCTACTAAGCATAACCAATGGATGCCCTGTTTTTCATCAAATTATCCTGTTTCCCATCAAATGGACAGCGTTTCTGCGCCAAGTTTTATGGCACCGTACTGATCTGCACCAGATAGCATTAAATCTTCCTTTAATTTAATTCATACAGTTGTGACAAACAATTTTCGTTCGAAACGCATTTAGATAGTGGAGCACACATATGCTATTGCCTTTGTCCAGGCTACATTCAAAATTATTATTTCAATGAAGATTGCTTATATAAGTACCTATTCACCCAAGGAATGTGGGATTGCCACTTTTACATCAGATTTGTTGCATGCTGTAGCGCTGCATAATCAGGAACTGACTCAACATGTTTTTGCGGTCGCGGATCGGGATTATGTTTATCCCAGTGAGGTCGTATTTAGAATAGATCAACATCATCAATTGTCCTATATTGAGGCAGCAAATTATATTAATGAAAACGGGTACGATTGCGTCATACTCGAACACGAATATGGTATTTTTGGCGGTAATAGCGGGATATATATCTTATCATTGATTAATGCTCTGCATATTCCCCTGCTGGTCAATTTTCACACCATTCTTGAAAAACCGAATGTTGATGAAAAGGCTATTCTTATTGAAATTGTAAAACGCGCCTCCATTGTAATTGTCATGAGCAATTATGCCATTACATTACTCAAATCGATATATCGGGTCAATACCGCTAAAGTAAGGCTGATACATCACGGTGTGCCGGAGTTTAATTTAGATCATGAGCTTGCCAAGCTTAAAAAAGGACTTTCCGGGAAAAAAGTCTTATTGACCTTCGGTTTTTTGGGACGAAACAAGGGGATTGAAATGGTGATTGAATCCCTACCTGAAGTCGTCAAAGATGAACCGGATCTGTTGTACCTCGTTGTTGGTAAAACGCATCCCAATGTATTAGCACATTCCGGCGAGGAATATCGGGAATACCTGGGCAGTCTTGTGGAAACCTATCAGTTGCAGGAACATGTGCAATTTGTTAATTCCTTTGTTAGTCAAGCCGATCTTGTGGAGTATCTAAGTGCTTGCGATGTTTATGTTACACCTTATATTAATGAGGCGCAAATTACAAGTGGAACATTGTCTTACGCCATCGGTGCCGGAGCTGCGGTGGTGTCCACTCCTTATTGGCACGCCAAAGAATTGCTCGCTGATGGAAGAGGAGTGCTCGTCGAATTTAAAAATTCAGCCAAGATGGCCGAGGTGCTCAAAAATCTGTTTTCAAATTTAGACTATCGCACAACACTAAGAGACAATGCCCGTATATTTGGTAAAGAGATAACCTGGAAAAATATAGGCCTCCGGTACACACGAATTTTAGATAAAATTATTCCTACCTACGATAGCCTCAAAGAAAATGTCGGATTTAGTAAAGAGGAAATGCCCAAATTCAGTTGGAAGCATATCGACAGACTGACCAATCAGGTCGGTATCTTACAGCATGCAACTTATTCGCTACCGAACTACAAAGAGGGCTATTGTCTGGACGATAATGCAAGAGCGCTTTTAGTTACTTTATTGGCGCAGCATGATTTTGCCGACAAAAGGCTTGATCGTCGCATCTCGACCTACTTGAGTTATATCTATTATCATCAGCGCGAAGATGGGCTTTTTCACAATTTTATGAATTTCCAACATAGTTTCCTCGATGAGGTCGGTTCGGAGGACTCCTTTGGACGGACCATGTGGGCATTGGGAGTCCTTCTTCGGGAGACAAAATTGACAAGTTATTATCAATTGGGACATGAACTGTTTTTTAGGGCTGTTCCAAATTTTGGCCAGTTGCGTTCCAACCGGGCGATAGCTTATACTGTACTGGGAATTGCGGAGTATTTGCATCATCAATCCAATGACGAGGTGATGATCGAATTGATGCGGACACTTATCGGTAAGCTTGTACAGGAATACGAGGCTAGTTCAGATGAACATTGGCAATGGTTTGAGCCGGTATTGGCTTATGACAATGCGATTTTACCTTATGCATTATTGACGGCTTATCCCTTTTTAAATGATGAAACAATAAAACAGTTGGGACTATCGACTTTAAAGTTTCTCGAAAGTATTACCGTACAGAATGGTGCGCTTTCATTGGTCGGAAACCAGGAATGGGCCAAACAAGGTAAGCATATTAGTAAATTTGGCCAGCAGCCACTCGACGTCACCGCAATGGTATTTATGTATCGTGAAGCTTTTCGATTGACCAATAAAAAGGTCTATTTTACCCGTATGATTGCTTCCTTCCGCTGGTTTTTGGGCGAGAATGACCTTCGGCTCGGTTTATATGATGAGGAAACCAAAGGTTGCTGTGATGGCCTCGAATCCTATGGTATCAATAGAAATCAAGGGGCAGAGAGTACGCTCTGTTTCTATTTGGCTTATATCGTAGTTTATCGCACTTTTATTGATAACGATCAGGATTCAAGATAGCGAGCAATAGGTCTTCCAGTTTGATGGTCGCATACGTCGAAGCATAATCGGACATCGCATAGGGTAAAATGAGGTGTTCATTGTGTACTATGGCGCCGCAGGAATAAATGACGTTTGGTACATACCCTTCTCGCTCTTCGTCATTGGGCGTCATCAATGGGCTATGTAGGCGTCCAATTTCGACATGCGGGTTGTCCAAGTCCAAAAGAGCTGCACCCAAGACATATTCACGCATTGGTCCGACGGCGTGGGTTAGAATCAACCAGCCGTATTGTGTTTCTATCGGCGAACCGCAATTGCCGATCTGAACAAATTCATAAGGATATTCTGGCTGCTGAATTCGGATTGCCGTTTCCTGCCATATATTGATGTTATTGGAGTAGGCGATATAGTTGTTCTCACCATCAATGCGGCAGAGCATGGCATAACGTCCATTTATTTTACGTGGAAATAGTGCCGCCCCCTTGTTGGCAATTTCACCATAAATAGGTTTCACTTTAAAATGGTAAAAATCTTTAGTAGTGAGTAGTTTAGGAAGAATACTGAATCCATCGTAAGCCGTGTAGGTTGCATAGTACGTGCTCTCACCTCTTTCGTTTTTGAACTGAACGAAACGCGCATCTTCAATTCCTCTTTTTTCGGTATCGGCAATCGGAAATATCACACGTTCTGAAATGGAGGTGTCCAGGGAGAAAGTCATTTCATAATGCGAGGAAGCGAGCCAGAGTGCCTGTTGTAGAAATGTCACATTTTCCAGGTTTTCGTCACTATCCCGCCGTACTTCATCGATGTAACGTTTGAGCTCTTCGTAGGTAAATGTCTCCGTTAGCTTTTCCTCCAGTTTAGTCTTGACTTCCGTGGGTTCCGCATGCAGCTCATTCATTTTCTTTAAGAAAGATTCTTTGTGATAACGGTGATTTTTGACCTGCATGGGTTTGTCCAATAAATTACCGACATAGTCGATATGTATATTGTTGTCAACATCCAATGTGCCTGATCGAAAAACGATCGAAGAAACGTGGCCTTCTCCTGTAGCCCTGAAGCTCAAAATAATGCGTTTTTCGCCCCTAAATAATTCTGTTTGATCCGGGTGTTCGATAATGGAGGGATTAAACAACGCGGCCGATTCAATCGAATATTCCATCGTGAAATAGGAGCCGATCAGTAACTTGTCAATTTGAGTCAGCTTCTCTTTTGGAAATGGAATCTTCTCCAATAAATGGCTTATCCGGTCAAAATTACGTTCAAAAATATGGACAATGCTGCGATGTCTTTTCGTATAGCTTCGCAGGACCTGCCCAAATACTTCTTTTCGCTCCGATTCGTTCAGGGATAAGATACGTTTGATAACCTTCATGGTCCGATCATCTCCTAGCGAGAAAAAACGTGCTAAAACTCTCTTTTTATCCGGTTTAAAGTAAATATCCTTCCGTTCAACTTGTACTGGTCTATGCATAGTTTTATGTTCATGTTTACACTCTCATAAGAACGAACAGCGCTTGGCTTTTGTTTTTATTCTAAACCAATAATCACCGGATATCTGATAAAAATGGAGTAACTTTGACCAAGGAAAAATTTTAGATATGATTGAAAATAGTTTAGAACCAAAAGCCATTTGGAAAAATTTCTCCGCATTAAATGCGGTGCCAAGAGCTTCTAAAAAAGAAGAGCGCGTGATTGCCTTTATGGTAGACTTTGGTAAATCCTTGGGTTTAGAAACAAGCGTTGATGAGATTGGCAATGTGCTCATCAAAAAATCGGCTACTCCGGGAATGGAGGATCGCAAAACGATTGTTTTGCAGTCGCATTTGGATATGGTGCACCAAAAAAATAACGATACTGTTTTTGACTTCGATAATGAAGGTATTAAGATGTATGTCGATGGTGATTGGGTAAAAGCAGAAGGTACCACTTTGGGTGCAGATAATGGTCTTGGCGTTGCGACAATCATGTCGATTCTGGAATCATCTAGTATTGTACACCCTGCTATTGAAGCCTTGTTTACCATTGATGAAGAGACAGGTATGACCGGAGCTTTAGGTTTAAAAGGCGGTGTGCTTTCGGGTGAAATCTTGCTGAATTTGGATACAGAGAATGATACTGAAATTGATATAGGATGTGCTGGCGGGATTGATGTGACGGCAACACAGTCTTACATTGCAGAGCCTTGTCCTTTTGATACGCTATCTTTTGAAATTACCGTAAAAGGACTACATGGCGGGCATTCAGGTATGGACATTCATAAGGGCTTTGCCAATGCCAATAAGGTAATGAACCGATTGCTATTTGGTGCTAATGCGCATTATGGATTGCGTATTGCTTCTTTATTGGGCGGAAGTCTACGTAATGCAATTCCGAGAGAAAGTGTTGCAAAGGTGGTTATCAGTAAGGATAAGGCAACTGACTTTGTTCAGAATTTGACACAATTGGCTCAGGATATTAAATTGGAATTTGCCACGACAGAACCAGCTATGGAAATTGTCGTAAAGCAAACTGATGCTGCTTATGCAACAGTAGTTCCCGTAAACGTGCAGGAAAACTTGATCAACAGCGTTTATGCGGCCTTAAATGGTGTATATCGTGTGAGTGCCGATTTTGAAGACTTGGTAGAAACTTCCAATAATATTGCTAAAGTAGAAGTAGGTGGGGAAAAGGTTTCCATCAAATGTCTAACCAGATCTTCTGTTGAAACGTCTAAATTTGATTTAGCTCAATCTTTACAAGCAGCATTTGAACTGGGCGGTTTTACCGTTGATTTTTCAGGCAATTACCCCGGATGGGCACCTAATCCGAATTCTGAAATTTTAGAAGTGCTCAAATCAATTTATACGAGACAACATGGTGAAGCTCCGGAAGTCGTGGCTTGCCATGCCGGATTGGAATGCGGTATTTTAGGGACAAACTATCCCGAAATGGATATGATTTCTTTTGGACCAACAATCTTAGGTGCACATTCGCCTGCAGAGCGTGTCTCCATTTCTTCGGTGCAGAAGTTTTGGAGTTTTGTGCTTGATATTCTCAAAGAAATCCCTAAAAAATAAATTTTCAACAAGGGCCTATTGCTGAATTTTTTTGAGGATAGGTCATGAAAGCAAAAAGAGATAGATCGCGGAAACAGAAAGGTATGGTGTAAGCCATACCTTTTTTGTTTTCATTAATTTTTCATTTTTCTTGCAAAAAATGAAAAATAACCTTACTTTCAGGATGAAAAAATGATTTAATAGACCAAATTTTATACAAGCTCTCAAATTGAGGGAAAACCTAATCGTGATATAATGACTATAATCCTCATTGTAATCAGCATTTGTTTGCTTATCCTTTGCATAACTTATTTTAAGATCAATGCCTTTCTCGCTTTTTTAGTTGTTTCCTTACTCAGTGGGCTTTGTTTGGGTATTCCACCGGCACAGTTGGTGGGTACAGTTGAAAAAGGTGTTGCCGGCGTTATGGGGAGCCTAACTTTGATCATCGTTTTGGGTGCAATGTTGGGAAAAATTGTAGCTGAAAGTGGGGCCGCCGAGATTATTGCTGAGCAAATGGTCCGCTTAATGGGCGAGAGATACCTTCAATGGGGGCTTATGTTGACGGGTTTTATCGTTGGAATACCGCTATTTTATGGAGTTGGATTTGTCTTATTAGTGCCCTTGATATTTTCGATTTCCTACCGCTATAAGTTGCCGGCAGTATATATTGGATTACCGATGCTGGCAGCCCTGTCTGTAACACATGGCTTTATTCCGCCGCATCCTTCTCCTGTTGCCTTAGTTGCCCTGTTTCAAGCTGATATGGGACTGACACTTATTTATGGTCTTTTGATCGCCATACCTGCTATTATTTTGGGGGGACCTATTTTTGGAAGAAGCCTGAAAAAAATAGGGGCAAGTCAGGAATCGATTTTTCGCGAGAAAGATCGCTCGGAGTCAGCGCAGTATCCGCGCCCGACAGTGGGGGTAAGTCTGACTGTTGCCTTGCTGCCGGTATTGCTCATTGTCTTGTTTACATTGCTTCCTTATTGCTATCATACAAGTAATATAGCGCTGCAGGAGGGATTGAAGTTCGTCGGCAACCCTACCGTTGTTATGGTTATTGCGGTCAGTGTAGCAACCTATTTATTAGGATTGAAATTGGGGCGATCGATGGCCAATGTGATGACAATCTATGAGTCTGCTGTGAAAGATATTGCCATGATTCTATTGATTATTGCTGGCTCGGGAATCTTTAAACAAGTGATGGAGGACAGTGGGGTCAGTCTGTTATTGGCCAATACCTTGCAGCAGCTCCCCATTTCACCTTTGCTTTTGGCTTGGTTAATTACAGCTGTTATCAGAGGTTGTGTCGGCTCAGCCACGGTTGCCGCTTTGACAGCCGCTGGTGTCTTGCTACCTATTGTTACAGGCGGAAAAGCGGATCCCAACCTTATGGTATTGGCGATAGGAGCCGGAAGTCTGATGTTCTCCCATGTCAATGATACCGGATTTTGGCTATTTAAAGAGTACTTTGGCCTTAGCGTAAAGGATACGTTATTTTCCTGGTCGATCATGGAGGCGATTGTTTCCATTGTTGGGCTACTTGCTGTTTTACTATTGCAATTAATTTTATATTAGCTATTATTTTAAACTTTAAAATCATTAAAGATGTACAATGCAGATGAACAATTCGAAAAATTAGGTTTGACACTACCTCCGGCACCGGCGCCAAAAGGTGTCTATAAACCATACGTCATTGATGGAAAGTACCTGTATCTTTCTGGTCATGGTCCTGTACAAGATGATGCCGCATTAATTATCGGTCGAATCGGAAGTGACATCAGTCCTGAGGAAGGCAAACTTGCAGCGAGACAAGTTGGTCTAACCATGTTGTCGACCATTAAAACCAATTTAGGATCATTGAACAAAATCAAACGCGTAATCAAAGTATTGGGTATGGTCAACTGCACCTCGGATTTTCTTTATCATCCCGGTGTAATTAATGGTTGTAGTGAACTATTTGCTGCGGTTTGGGGAGAAGAAAATGGTATTGGAACACGCAGCGCCGTTGGATTTGGTTCTTTGCCCGATAATATTCCCGTGGAAATCGAAGCATTATTTGAGTTATACTAATTCGAATGGTATGGAAACTTGGTGTCACATACACAATATTGATCAGGTCGATTCACCGGCTTTGCTGGTCTACCCTGATCGCATTGTCAAGAATATAGACCGTGCTTTGCATTTTGTAGACGGGCAGGTCGATAGATTGCGGCCGCATATCAAAACGAATAAATGCCGTGAAGTATGCCAGTTGATGATCGATAGGGGGATCACGAAGTTTAAATGTGCAACGATTGCGGAAGCTGAGCTATTGGGTGTTATCGGTGCAAAAGATGTTTTGCTGGCATACCAGCCCGTAGGGCCAAAGATAGATCGTTTTTTGAATCTCATAACCGCCTTTCCGGAGACACATTTTTCCTGTCTTGTGGATCATATCGATGCCGCACAGGAGATTTCAAAGCGGAGTCTATCGAAAGGCTTACGCAGCGCTGTTTATCTCGATGTGAATATTGGCATGGGACGTACAGGAGTACCTTTAGAAGGGATTGAGCGTCTCGTTATGGATATCCATCTTTTAGAAGGTATTCAGTTGGTAGGTGTGCATGGCTATGACGGTCATATCCATGACAAGGATTATAAACTTCGCGAAAAGCAGTCCCAACATTCATATGGTATACTCGAAACCGCTTACCTTATGGCGCAGGTGTCCACCTCTAAACCTTTGACTAAGGTAATTGGTGGATCACCAAGTTTCCCTTTTCATGCTGAACGCAGCGATGTAGAATGCAGCCCCGGAACCTTTGTATTTTGGGATTTTGGCTATGCCGAAAATTACGCAGAACAGGATTTTATGCTTGCAGCGATACTTTTGACGCGTGTGGTTTCTATCGTTGATCACAAGCACCTTTGTTTGGACCTGGGGTATAAATCAGTTGCATGTGAATCGCCGCAGCCCCGCGTCAAGTTTTTCGATCCGCGTATTGGCGAAATAAAAATGCAGAGCGAAGAACATCTGGTTGTTGAGGTGACAGATAGTAAACAGTTCAACTTAGGGGATGCGCTGTATGCTGTACCACGACATATCTGTCCTACCGTAGCCTGTTATGGCGAACTTCAAGTTGTCCATGAACGGCAGGCAGATCAAATTTGGACTGTTTATGCACGAAATAAAAAGATAAATTATTAATATGTACGAGTTTGAAATGCCTTTTTTGGTCGATGCACATTTAGATTTGAGTATGAATGCTATGGAATGGAATCGGGATCTTCGCTTGCCGATTACGGAGCTGAACCGTAGGGAAAAGGGGATGGATGACAAACCTGATCGGGCTAAGGCAACAGTCACTTTTGACGAATTGCGTCGTGGTCACATTGGTTTGGTTGTTGCTACACAAATCGCTCGATTCGTAAAACCCGAAAGTTCTTTACCAGGCTGGTACTCACCGGAACAGGCATGGGCGCAAACACAGGGACAGCTTGCATGGTATAAAGCAATGGAAGCCGATGGACAAATGAAAATGATCTGTACAAAAACTGATCTGGACCAGCATTTGGCACTTTGGTCGGATGGCAGCGATCATGCCGATAAGCCAATCGGATATCTGCTGAGTCTGGAAGGTGCCGATTCCATTGTAGATATCAGCTATCTCGAAACAGCCTATAACTATGGTTTAAGAGCTATTGGGCCAGCACATTACGGGCCAGGTAGATATGCTAATGGAACAGACTCATCCGGCAAGCTTAATGAGCAAGGAATAAGTTTATTACGAGAAATGGAACGATTGGGGATGATATTGGACGCGACACACCTCAATGATGATGCTTTTTGGGATGCTGTACAACGTTATCAAGGTGCGATTTGGGCAAGTCATAATAATTGCCGCAAGTTTGTGGATCATAATAGGCAGTTCAGCGATGAAATGATTAAGACACTTGTGGAGAAAAAAGCAGTGATCGGTGTAGCGCTCGATGCTTGGATGATGGTACCTAATTGGGTCCGCGGGGTATCCGACCCTAAAACAAGCAATTGCTCCATGGATATCATGGCCAACAATATTGATCATATTTGTCAATTGGCAGGAAATGTCGATCATGTTGGCGTGGGGAGCGATCTAGATGGAGCATTTGGCCGTGAGCAGTGTCCTTATGATCTGGAAACTATTGCTGATATCCAAAAAGTCTTTGGTATACTGTCAAAAAGAGGGTATGATAACACGGATCTTGAAAAGATTGCCAGCAAGAACTGGCTTAATTTTATGCGAAATGCATTGCCCGAATCTTAAGAAAGAATAATCGAATCTTAAGAAAAGAAATGTAGACATACTTGAGCACAAATAGGTCAATAACCTACCCAGATGATAGCATGTCTTGAGAGCAATCACTTACAATAGCGAAGCCGATTAAACGAATCAAAATAAACACCTCCAACACTAATTAATAGATGAAACCAGTATTACGCGTGCAATTGTCCCTGATGATGTTTTTAGAGTATTTTATCAAAGGGGCTTGGTTTGTAACTTTGGGAACATACCTCATTAAATCGCTCAATGCCTCGGGTATGGAGGTCGCGAATATTTTTGCGACACAATCCCTTGGTGCTGTATTTGCCCCTTTTTTTGTGGGTTTTGTCGCCGACAGGTATTTTAATGCCGAGCGGGTGCTTTCGGTTTTACATCTCATTGGAGCTGGACTACTTTACGGGATGTCGCAGGCACCGGATGCGACACATTTTTATCCCTATGTGTTTGTCTATTTTATGGCTTACATGTCTTCGCTATCCTTATCTAATGGGATCGCATTCCGGCATATTGAAGACGCGAAGAAGTATTTTCCGGGGGTACGCGTGTGGGGAACGATCGGTTGGATCTGTTCGGGACTTGTGATCAGTTATTTGTTCCGTTGGGATGCTCCCGAATCGATACAGGCAGGTGCCCTGCATAATACCTTTATTATGGGCGCGGTTTGTTCGTTGTTACTGGCATTCTTTAGTTTGGCCCTACCAAAAACTCCACCACAGGTGAAGCTTAGAGATGAAAAGTTTGATTTTGGAAAGGCAATCGGTTTGGATGCATTGAAACTTTTAAAACAGCGGAGTTTTCTGATTTTTTTTGTAACAGCAATTGTGATCTGTATTCCCATTTCGTTCTATTATCAAAATGCGAACCCATTTTTGGTCAACGCCGGAATACCGAACCCCACAGCAAAAATGGCATTGGGGCAATTTTCCGAAGCCATCTGCCTGTTGTTGATTCCATTTTTCTTTAGACGCTTAGGGTATAAAAAGATGATTTTACTGGGCATTGCGGCCTGGGCACTCCGTTATTTGTTTTTTGCCTATGGCGACGGACAGGAACGGTCATTCTTATTGCTATTCGGAATTTTATTGCATGGCATCTGCTATGATTTTATGTTCGTAGTGGGTCAGATCTATACCGATCGAATTGCCGGTGAAAAATACAAAGCTTCTGCACAGGGGCTTATTACCATTGCGATGTATGGTGTAGGTATGCTGATCGGATTTTGGGTTGCCGGTGCTGTTTCAGATTATCTAAAAACAGCTTATGCTGCTCAATTTTGGGAATATCTTTGGTTTATTCCAGCAGGTATTTCTGGTTTTTGTCTTGTGCTATTTGCCCTGTTTTTTAAAGAGGAGAAAGCGGTGTCGGATATGAAAGCTAGCTAAAGATGCTCTTTGTTCAATTAAAGGCAGAACGTTCATAAACGACGATAACATGGAGCATCTTTGATGGGGAGATGCTCCATGTCATTTATATACCTATTATATCATATTAAACCATTCCTGGTATTTTTCACCGATGAAGGGGAGTGGTTTTTGCTCTCCGGCAAATGCGGACATTAATCCTAATATGAGAGCAACAAGTAGGAGCAATCCAACAATACTAATGGCGATTCCGCCAATACCTGGAACAAAACGTAATAGTCCCAAAGCCATTCCTGTTACTGAAATTCCTATACTTTGTCGGATATGGAATTGCGCTAAAGCAGTCTTTTCCTTGTTGTTCATAATGATGGCTGCAACAAGGCCGATGATGGTTAAGTAAGAAATAATAGCAATTGTTTTTCCGTCACTTGACGTAGACTTCTGAATAGGGGTTCTCTCCATGATCCTTTAATGTAAAATGTTTGACTTAATATTTAAGACAAATTTAGGAGAGATATACCTTGTATCCTTTAGCTGAATTCAGGGATATTTAAATTATCCTTCTACACTTTCCAGTAATTGCTTTTCATGGAGTTCAAAATATTCACCTCTTTTCTCCATCAATTCAAAATGAGTACCCTGTTCTACGATTTCTCCTTGATCCATCACCAATATATGGTCTGCATTCTTGATCGTAGAGATGCGATGGGCAATAAAAATACAGGTCTTGCCTTTCATGATGCGGCTTAGCGAACGGAGAATGGTTTCTTCCGTTTTCGTATCTACGGCCGAAAGACAGTCATCAAAAATCAATACTTTGGGTTCCTTAATTAAAGCACGTGCAATGGATACCCGTTGCTTTTGTCCCCCGGAGAGGGTGATACCACGTTCGCCAACGGCGGTTTCAAATCCATCTTCAAATGCTATAATATTGTCGTATACAGCGGCATCTTTAGCCGCCTGTTCCACTTGTTCCTGTGTAAAATGATCTAAACCAAAGCCTATATTATTGGCAATGGTATCCGAAAATAGGAAAACATCTTGTGGGACAAATCCAACTTGTTGGCGTAAACTTTTAAAATCAAGGTTTTTAATTTCAAGACTATCATAATGAATACTTCCTTTGTCGATATCATACATCCGAAGGAGTAAGTTGGCCAGTGTAGATTTTCCGGATCCTGTTTTTCCGATAATAGCAAGTGTTTTGCCGACCGGAATTTGGAACGATATATTTTTAATCGCCTGAATACCCGTTTCCGGATAGGTAAAGGAGATCCCATCAACCCTGATTTCACCCGCTAGTTCTTTGGTAGCTGTTCCGTTAACAATTGGAGATTCAGTATGGAGAAATTCGTTGATGCGTTTTTGTGAGGCTGCAGCACGTTGTACCAATGAGGTAACCCAAGCCAAAGACATGGCAGGGAAAGTCAGCTGGTTGACATAGATGATGAACTCAGCGATATTTCCGGCAGTCACTGTTCCTTTGGCAACTTCAATTCCACCAATATAAATGGTGATTACTGTGCTGAGCCCAATAAGCAAAAGAATAAGCGGAAAGAAAACAGCCTGTACTTTGACGAGATCAAGAGCCGTATTTCGATAAATGGTACTTTCCTTCTCAAATTCCT
This sequence comes from Sphingobacterium sp., assembly GCA_031286695.1. Lineage (GTDB taxonomy): Bacteria > Bacteroidota > Bacteroidia > Sphingobacteriales > Sphingobacteriaceae > Sphingobacterium. The sequence goes on from JAITTY010000006.1 coordinate 1,115,844, forward strand.
GCATTTTATTTTGTTCTCTGGTATAGGTCTTGATGACGCGGATACCTGCAAAAGTTTCCTGCACGAAAGAAGAAAGGTTCGCCAGTTGTTTCTGTATTTTTAAGCTACGCTTGTTAATAATCTTATTGACAAATAAAATGATAACCGATAGGACCGGAATTGGGGCTAATGCATAAGTAGCCAATCTTCCATTGACGCTATACATTGCATAGATGACCATGATCGATAAAACTACGGTATTGATCGCATACATGATGGCAGGTCCCAGGTAGTTACGTACCTGATTGACATCTTCCGTCGCGCGGCTCATGAGGTCTCCGGTATTGTTCTTCCGAAAGAAACCGAAGTTTAAATCTTGGTAATGATTATAGATCTCGTTTTTGAGGTCGTATTCAATATAACGCGACGTTAAAATGATCGTCTGACGCATAAAGAATAAAAATATGCCCCGCAACAGCGACAGTAGCAGTACGACGAAACCAAAAAACAGGAGACTGGTGCCAAATACCTGGTAGATGAGTTCCTGTCTGTCGAAACCATCAAATAGGCGGTATAGATAGATGTTTTCCTGTACCAAATCAAATGCTTCGCGGATTACCTTTGCAGGCAATACCCCGAAATAGTTGGAGATGATAACAAAAATAACCCCTGGAATCAGTTTCCAGCGGTATTTATAAAAGTACTTATTTAAGTAGGCGAGATCCTTCATATTACGAATACAAAAGTAGGACTAATTCATCAAAATGCTTTACGATTTGAGTGAATTTACTGTCATTCGGAAATCAAATGTTAAGTCTTGGATAAAAAAAGTTGTTATGCACAACGAATAATTTTCCTACTTTTGCATCAAGTACCTTAAAAAATTAAAACAAATTAGAGTAGTACATTTTATGTCAACATCTCAAAATTCTATTTTTGAATTGATGAGCCAGTCTGGCCATCAAAACTTATTTTTCTGTAATGATGAATTAGTGGGCTTGAAAGCTATCGTTGCGATCCATGACACAACCTTAGGGCCTGCGATAGGAGGGGTTCGTATGTTACCATACGAAAGTACAGAAGAAGCTATTGAGGATGCTTTACGTTTATCCAAGGCCATTACGTATAAATCAGCCATCACTGGATTGAATTTAGGCGGTGGTAGTGCTGTTATTATTGGGAATAGCCGTTTGGACAAATCTGAGGTTTTATTGCGCCGTTTGGGCCAGTTTATTGAAGGATTGAATGGTAATTTCATCGCTTCTTTGGATGTAGGTACCACACAACGTGATTTAGAACATATTTATACCGAAACTGACCATGTGGCGGGTTTACCAAAGGCAATTCACGGTAGTGGTGTCGGTGATCCTTCCATCTTTGCTGCGCAAGGTGTTTATTTTGGTATAAAGGCCTGTTTAAAGGAATTATACGGATCTGAAAATGTTGCTGGTAAAAAGGTTATTGTCCATGGAGTAGGTGGTGTTGGTGAGCGTTTGATTGCGATGTTGCGTGAAGAGAATGCACGTGTATATGTCAGCGATATTACGGAAGAAAAAATGCTGAAAGTTGCGGCTAAGTACAAAGCTGAGCCAATACCTTACGGTGAAGTATTCGATCACGAATTTGATGTATATTCTCCTTGTGCATTAGGCGGTACCGTAAATCCAGAATCCGCACAAAAAATGCAATGCAAAATTATTGCCGGTTCGGCCAATAATCAATTGAAAGATGAACTTGTTACAAGTTCTATCCTTCATGAAAGAGGTATATTATACGCCCCTGACTATTTGATCAACGCTGGTGCATTAATCGGCTGTTATTCAGAGATTCAAAATTATGGTGTAGATCACACTGAATTTGTGATCAAAAATATTTATAATGCGACTAGAGACGTGTTAAAAAAATCAAAAGAAGAGAATATCTCTACTTTTGAAGCGGCCAATCGCATCGCGGAGAAGCGTATCCAAGATATTAAAAAAATCAAGCGGTAGTCTTCATCCCAAAATCGTTCTTATTTATTATTTTATAAAAAATCGTTCTTTAAAATTACTATGTTAAACAGGAGACACCTGAGGGTAAAAGTAGTGCAAACGCTTTATGCGTACAGTCTTTCGGAAGATAAAGACATCAAAACATTTGAAAAAGCACTATTAAAAAATGTGGATGAAGTCTATGAGATGTATATGTGGACACTGAATCTATTAGATGAAGTATCAGATTATGTTTTAATAGATGCAGAAGGTCGGGCCAATAAGTTCTTGCCTACTGAAAAAGACTTGTCTTTAACGACCAAGTTAAGTACAAACACTTTTATTGAGTCATTGAGACAAAATCCACAATATGGAGAAGGTGTCAAAAAGTATAAGATTTCCTGGAGTTTCGACCCGGAGATCGTGCGTACAGTATTTTTGCAGTTAAAGGATTCTGAAGCTTATTTGGAGTACTTGCAACAAGAAGATCGTTCGATCGGTACGGAAAAAGATATCATCAAGCATATCTTTAAAAAGATCATCTTGAAATCGCCGGTTATTGAGCAGGTGTTTGAAGAGAAATTCATCAACTGGCCAGTTGATAAAGAAGTATTGCAAGCTTTGATTGCGAAGACTTTTAAGAATTTTAGTTCTGAAGATCCACGTAAAAATAAACTTGCAGAGATTACGCAAAACTGGAATGATGATAGCGACTATGTTATTGCATTGTTAGGTAAAACGATCCGCAATACAAATGAATATCAGAAGCTTATCTCGGAGAAAACGAAGAACTGGGAGTCAGACCGTATTGCGCTAATGGATACGTTGTTGATGCGTATGGCCATATGTGAGTTGGTTAATTTTCCATCTATTCCTGTGAAAGTGACAATAAATGAGTATATTGAAATTTCTAAGGTATTCAGTACATTGAAAAGTAATACATTTATTAATGGTATCTTGGATAAAATATTAAACGACTTGAATCAACAGGGAAGAATCCAGAAAGCAGGTCGTGGTTTAAGAGATTAACATCAACTCTGATAAATAATTTATACGAATGAAAAACTTTGGCAAATATTCGGTTTTAGCTTTGTCGGCAGTACTTTTATTTTCTTGTGGAAATGCACAAAAAGGAAAAGAAGAAGGAAGCAAGACAGCGACTGAAACAGCAGCTGCAGATAGCCTTTCAAAGGCGGCAGCACAATTGGGAAAAGTAGAATTTGAAGAGTCTGCATTTGATTTTGGTCAGGTAAAGGAAGGCGCGCAGGTAAAACACACCTTTGTGCTGAAAAATTCGGGTGATGCACCTGTTATTATCTCGAAAGTCACAGCTTCATGTGGTTGTACACAACCTGAGTTTTCGAAAAGTCCTATTTTGCCAGGTGGAAAATCGGAGATCCATGTTACTTTTAACAGCGAAGGACAAGTCGGCAAACAGCAGAAGATCATAACGATCCAATCGAATGCATCCAATGGCTTGACAACAGTGCAGCTGAAAGGCGAAGTATTAGCAAAATAACACATTATTAAACGATATAATAGAAGATGAATACAGTATTATTACAAGCAGCGGGTGGCAATATGATGAGTTTTTTACCAATGGTTTTGATTATCGTGGTATTTTATTTCTTCATGATCAGACCGCAAATGAAGAAACAAAAAGATCACAAAAAATATATTGAAGAACTTGGTGTAAACTCTAAAGTTGTTACTACAGCTGGAATTCACGGACGCATTGTAGAAGTATCAGACACGACTTTCTTAGTGGATGTAGGTTCAGGCGTAAGAATCCGTTTTGATAAATCAGCAATTGCTTTAGATGCTTCAAAAGCTGCTAACAACACGGAGAAGAGCGCTTCTTAAGCTTTTTCCTGAAAGAAATGAAAGCCAGTTTTCGGAGAAAACTGGCTTTTTTATTATGTTCCCGATAAGACGATTACGCTAGGGGACGAGTCCCGAATATGGTAAAGATGCGCTGGTATCCCTAATTTTTGATAATATAAAATGATATTTTGGTGGTAATTTTATAATTTCGTCTTACGAGATTTAGTCTAAAATGTATCCCCATTCGAATTAGTATAGTGAATATTTTGTATATTTAGACATCGGAGGTTATTATGACATCATCAGAATTGAGAGAAGAACGCAGAAAATTAAATCAAGCAGCGAAACAGGCTTCTGAAATTGCGAATAAGGAGAATCGGGCTTTAGATCTATCGATCCAGGTCGTTGAGGACGGATATGTTGTTGAAAAACGTGTAGACGGAAGTCGTCAGATTATAAAAAAAATAGATCGGATAAAGAGTAAAGTTAAATTAAAAAAAGGTATTGTTTTATGCCTAGGGCCAAAAGATTGAGGGTATTTGCCGGTCCAAATGGTTCGGGTAAATCAACTTTATATAAGCAAATCAGTAGCCAGTTTAATACTGGCTATTTTGTTAATTCAGACGAAATTGAACAGGATATTAGTAAAGCTGGGTTTATAAATCTTAATCGGTTTGGATTAAAACTTACTCAGGAAGACTTGGATCAATTTCTAGGCAGGGATCAATCTATAAGCCTATTATGGAAGGCCGAAGAATCGGGACACCCTATCTCTATTGCTATTCGTGAAAATATGATCGTAGATAAGTCTAGAGATACTCATAGCTATGAAGCGTCACTTATTACCTCTTTTATACGATATCATTTACTCGAAAATGATATCAGCTATTCATTTGAGACTGTTATGAGTCATCCATCCAAATTGGATGAAATTGATGAAGCAAGTGAAAGAAAATATAGGACGTATTTCTATTTTGTTTGCTTGGATGACCCATTGATTAATATTTCTCGGGTTGAAATTAGAAAAGAGAAGGGTGGTCATGGTGTGCCAAAAGATAAAATCGTCGAAAGATACTATCGTACACTGACCAATTTATTGCCAGCGATAAGAGCTTGTGAAAAAGCTTATTTATTTGACAACTCTAGTGAAAAAATGGTTCTGATAGCAGAAGTATTGCGTGGAGGAATCACTATTTTATTACCGGAAAATAAGCTTCCAAATTGGTTTATTCAATACGTTGTCAATAAAATTGACGAATAAGCTTTTTCCTGAAAGAAATGAAAGCCAGTTTTCGTAGAAAACTGGCTTTTTTTATGCTGTTAATAGAACGCCCAGGCAAGAGCGTTCATATAAATTGTTAGCATAATAATGTTTTAGAGTACTCCGCAATAGATGGAATTCGAAAAACCGCCATCTAAGGTATCCCATATTCCGACATAGACATGGAAATCAGTTTTTTTTCGCTTTAACCAGTCAAATTGAACGGAACAAGAACCTTCACTTACGCTTGCGATAGAAGTTCTTAAATGGGATTCATTAAACGGGTCCAATAATACCAGGTTGATTTTATATACGCTATCACTATATTGATCATCTGCTTCCCAGCTTAGGTCGATTACATCATTGTTGATACTGACTTGGCAGTTGGATAATGGGCTTAGCGAACCGGAAAATAAAAGCAGTCGTTCTGGATTAACAAAAGGGTTATTATCTGCGTCTATTTCGATGGCCTCCTTAAAAATATGTCGTTGTGCCAATTGAAATGCACCTACGCGACTTCCTTTTTCCGCTAAAAACTGGTAACCAAATTCAAGAAGCCGCTTATTATGGCCGGCAAACTTACCGGCTACTTGCTGTTTTTTTCTGTTTAAGAGCTCCGCCGCACTTGGTGGGGAGCTGCGTTTTCTTTTTGGGCCGCGCACCACATTTTGGTCCTTCAACATGTAGGCACTCACTGATCCAAATTTACCAATGATAGGTCCATTTGGACCGTTTTGTAAAATTGCCATAGCTATTCCTCTTTTAGTTTATAATTCTTGTATTGAGCTTATTATCAATTTACTACTATTTTCTTAATTACTCCAATAGTAACACTATTTTTACAGGGGGTTAATAAGGGGTTAGTAGGGGATTGACCCCTGTTATACCCCTGTTAACCCCCTGTAATACCCCTGTAAAACCTCTGTTAACATAAAACGTAATACCTGTTAAATACAATCGTTTTTGCGATGTTATTCTCAACTGTTTTTCATTTGTTTTTAGGATTTGATCCACTGTTGACATCAAGTTGTCAATCGAGCTTTTAATTTTGTTAAAAAGAATGCGATGAAAAATCTTAAACCATTTGATGGGCAGCATTGTGAAACAACGGCAACAGGTACATTACTGGCCCATATAGGCATTGAACTTTCAGAGCCGATGCTTTTTGGACTGGGGGAAGGGCTCAGTTTTATCTATTGGAAAATGAAAAGTATGGACTTTCCATTTTTGGGCGGACGAATAAAACCAGATCTCCTGACGCAGCATATCTGCAAAAATCTCGGTCTAAACCTCAGCGTTCATGAAACTTCTTCAAAAGTAAAAGCTTGGCAGGCTGTACGACAGCTCTTGGATGGGGGGCAACCGGTAGGCTTAAAACTCGATGCCTATCACCTGGAGTATTTTGCAAAACCCTTTCATTTCGCGGGTCATTATGTAGCTGTTTATGGTTATGACCATGATAATGCCTACTTGGTGGATACGCGGCAGCAGGGTGGAAGCGTGCGTACATCCCTTGCGAGTTTGGCGCTAGCTAGGGCGGAGAAGGGGCCTATGTCGTCTAAAAATCTGTATTACACGATAGCTGGTAGTGGCGGGGATCTGGACCTGAAAGAAGTGCTGATTGCTGCAATGGTCAATAATGCAAAGGAATATCTTGCACCGCCCATAAGCAACATTTCATATAAGGGAATTTTGAAAACTGCTGAGGAATTGACCAAATGGTACAAGACGAGTCATGCGATTGAAAGTGAGTTTAAAATGGCTGCAAATTTGATGGAAAACGCAGGTACGGGAGGCGCCTTGTTTCGAAATCTATACCGCGACTTTATAAAGGAAAGTTATGATCTGCTCGGAATAGAGCAGATCGCTGTAGTTCATCAAGAGTTTGCGCAGATTGCATTATTGTGGACATCCTTGTCGGAATTGTTTAATCAAATTGCAGAGACAGCTAGTTTCGATGACGTGCAACAAGCATCAGAAATTCTCAAAACCCTTGCCACAAAAGAGAAAAATGCAATGAAGCTGTTGGTTTCATTAGAACACGGTGTTAGCTGATGCGGTTTCCTGTAAAAATAGGGTTTGTCTGTTTCTATATTAGTTTAATTTTGAGATAAAGAGAAATTTAGCACTATACTGTTCTGTATCTTTTGGGTTTACTCCATATCAAGAATGTCTCCGGGCTTGCAGTCCAGTACTTTGCAGATGGCTTCTAAGGTTTCAAACCGGACGCCTTTAGCTTTACCTGTTTTTAAGATGGAAAGATTAACGAGGCTTAAACCGACTTTCTCCGATAATTCTGTCAAAGACATTTTACGCTTAGCTAAGACAACATCTAAATTAATTATAATGGGCATGTTTAATTAAATAAAGGATTCATTCTCCCTACTTAAGACGATACCAGATTTGAAAGCTGCGCCAAAAGCTAATAATACTAATCCAATGATTGTCTCCGTATCGAAAAGATGTGTTCCATTGTGTAACATATAGTCTGAACTATTTAAACTTAATTTTGTAATACAATTAAGGAAAAATTCCTGTGTAATCCATCGCATAACAGGCAAAAGCATTAGGCAGAATGAGCTGAAAACGATTAATGAAGCATTTTTATCCGTAAAAAATGTATTATTACTAAACGATTTAAAAAGTTTCTGAACAACGAGAATTAATAAACCAATTAGAATCCAGTAACATAACTGTGCGGTTTGATAAAGAATAGATGAGAAGGAAAGTAATTCTTTTAGGGATTGAAATCTCAACTGAACGAAGCCCTTCGCTTGGTACGGACTGATAATCAATGTGTCCTTGAACCAGTGATCCAATGTTTGAGAAACATCCTTTTGTTGATTTGCTTGACCATTTGTGTATTTGGGTACAATATTAACATTATAAACCCCATAAGCTTTGAGACCGGTACCTGCGGCAGGTATGCCGGATGAAAATAAATTTGATGCCAAGAATAGGATATAGAATACCATTACTACCCGAGAAAGATAGTAGAGATATCGCGCTGTGTTATTAGTGGATAGTTTCATAATTGATTTTTTTTGATTAACACAAATTTAATGAAATTTAAAATAAAACATATATTATTTAATGTTTTATTTTAAATTTTTATTGAATTATACTATTTATTCGAGCTATGGTTGTATTGGTTGCTCTTTCGATTACAGTAATTTAGTCTGGATTTGATCAAGCCATCTTTCGGTTTTGACCAAATTTTAAGTACATCTTATTTGGATAGAGGCATGCAATTGGTATTTTTTTACTTTGGATGATCGTGTCTGCCTTTACCAACAGATCAAGTGCTCTCCTTATGAAAGATGTTTATGGATTTTTTTGGGTGGTAAGTGAGTTGTCGTTGGGCAGACAATTTTTTATTAGCTGATTTACACGCCTAGTGGACTAAGTTTTTAACCGCATATGAACTGATTTTTACGCAAATTGATTAAGTTTGTATCATGGCGAATGCAGTTCGAATAAATAAGACCCAACGACGTAAGATGAATGTCTTTGTGCGTTGTGTTGGAATTTCGTTGTTAGCTTGGTTATTGTTTTCGATCTCCAATCAATATACTGTGTCCGTTAAGGCGGCGATTGAATATGTCAATCTTCCCGAGAAACGCGCATTTCACCCCCAGCAATCCGATACGGTAAAAGTAAAACTGGAGATGACAGGATGGCAATTCCTGTTTTCCAAAGCTGCTTTGGAAACCCCAAAGGTTCAGGTGGACCTAAGCTCTTTAAAAACTAAAGATTGGATTGTTTTTTCTAATCAATTGGGCTTTATCAACCGGCAGTTTCCACATGAACAACGGGTAGTCTCGGTGAGTCCAGATACCTTGTTTTTTGATTTTTCCAAACAGACCCAGCGTAAGGTGCCTGTAAAACCGCTGGCAAATATCGGATTTAAACGTGGCTACGGTTTTATAGCTGATACCAAAGTTACACCAGCTTATGTGACAATCACCGGACCTTACGAGGACGTTTCGGCTATCGAGTATTGGGAAACCGACACCGTTCGTGGGAAGGAAGTGGAGACCGATGTTAGGACCGTGGCAAACTTAGCGCGTAACCAAAAAGCGAATATCAATGTTTATCCGACTTCGGTCGAGGTGCTCATGCCTGTAGGTGAATTGACAGAGAAAGTGATTGAATTACCAGTCAAGGTTGAAAATGGCCAGCGCTATAGTTCTGTGAGGCTTAGTCCAAGCAAAGTTGTCGTAACAGTATTGATGTCTGTCAAAGATTATAATAACTATACATCGCGAGATTTTGAAGCTGTGGTGGATTTGTCCGATTGGGAGAAAAACGGCGTGCAATATTTGCCTGTTTTGCTGACCAAAGTACCTGACTATTGTAAGGTCATCAGCGTTGTACCTCAAAACGTGGACTTTTTTGTACGTAAATAACAATATTTTCATGAAGATTGGAATAACAGGCGGAATAGGATCCGGTAAAACATTTATCTGTCAGCTTTTTAAAGCCATGGCTGTACCTGTTTATAATGCAGATGATGAGGCGAAGGAATTAATGAATACCGATTTGCGTATCAAAGCACGCTTGATTGCGGAGTTCGGTGAAGAGACCTATAAGGATGGGAAATTAGATCGGGCTTTCTTGGCTGAACAGATATTCACCGATAAGACGAAACTCGAACTTGTGAACGGTATTGTACACCCCATCGTTATCCAGGCAGCCAAAGACTGGGCCGAACAGCAAAAGTCCCGTTATTCGCTCAAGGAAGCGGCTCTCCTTTTTGAAAGTGGTTCCTATAAAGATCTTGATTATACCATATTGGTCACAGCTCCTTTATCCGTACGTGTTCAACGGGTGATGGAACGTGATGGGGTAACCGAAGAGCAGGTCATGGAGCGAATAAATAAGCAACTATCTGACGAAGAAAAATTAAAATTGGCAGACTTCGTCATCATTAATGATGGAACCACTCCGCTATTACCGCAGGTGTGGACTTTACATCAAAAATTTCTAAAATAAAACTATGTCGATCATATTAGCTGACTTCTTGGTCAGAAAGCCGGAAGGGTATTATTGCCGTTATGGTGATTTTTTTATTGATGCGAGCAATCCCGTCATGTACAATGTCGTATCTCATGCCCATGGCGATCATGCCAGTTCAGGACACGACTATGTGTATGCCACACATGCGACTTCACTGTTTATGGCTTATCGTTATAAACAAAACCGCAAAGATTCGTATCAGGTCAAATTGTTCAATAGCCCCTTTAAAATTGGTGCAGTCGAAATTACATTTCTGCCAGCAGGGCATATACTTGGTTCAGCGCAGATTTTAATGGAATATCAGGGGGTACGGTACTTATACACGGGCGATTACAAATTACAAACTGATGATACCTGTGAGCCGATCGAAGTACAGCAAGCCGATGTGCTCATTACAGAAAGCACATTTGCAAATCCTGAAATTATTCACCCTGATCCTGCCGAGGAGATAAAAAAACTTGATGGACATGCGAGCAATATCCTCTTGGGTACTTATGTGCTAGGGAAGGCACAGCGGATCACCGATTTGATCAACAGGTATTGTCCGGATAGAAAAGTGCTCGTGCATAGTGGTATACTGCCGTACCATCGCCTTTACGATCAGCACGGACTAAAGAAATTATGCTATGAGCCCTACAACAGAAAAGAAATGAAACAAGGCGAACAGAACAAAGTTTATCTGGTGCCGCCGATGACCTTCAATAGTTATTTTAGGGCGACTAAAGTATTACGCGCATTTGCCTCCGGCTGGAAACGTCTGCAGGCACAGAATGATATCGAGCTGTACATTTCTGATCATGTGGACTGGAATGACATTCTTCAATATATCAAAATGGTAAACCCCGAAGAGGTTTGGACGCTGCATGGTGACGGAACTATTTTGAAAACTTATTTTAAGGAGAAATTGATCGTTCGCGACGTGCTTTCCGAATAAATATCAACTGGATTATGTCGAAAACCATGTTTCATGAAAGCAATGTATCACTGAAAAGGGAGTAGATCACTTAGACGAACATCTACAGTAAGGTACTCAAATTGATCTTGGTAGCTCCGCTGATAAACAACAGCGGAGTTTGCTATTTCATATTGACAATTTTGTCCACAATATAGACCGTATTTCCGCGCCAAGGAAGCACTCCGTGATATTCTTTGTAACGGAGATCGAAATATTTCCCGCTGTTGAGCTCCAATTGCCGGAATATGGAATCATCTTCAATCGAAAATTCAAATTGATTGCTGGCTATGCCACCTGTTTTGATACTTCCAAATCCTTCTTGGATGAGTTTGCCTTCGTAGGTCTTAAAAATATTACCCTTTTTTACAGCATAATTAAGATAACCGGACTTTACACCTTCCCCGAATACATAATAATACTTCCAATAGCCATAGGAGCCACCTCCTACAAGCAGAAAAAGTATCAGGAAGAGTAAAAACTTTTTAAACCCCGATCTTTTCTTTTTTTGTTCTGGCAAATTTTCCATAATGCATGAATATTAAGTCTTTGTATTATTGTTGATGATACTAACAGAGGGCGACATGATTGTTTGTTCCGTCTATAGTTTCACCTAAAGATAAAAAATTAACAGCATAATAACGAATGGATTATACGTCGATAGCGGGTTGGCTAGCATGCGGTTTGCCTCTTGATGGTCTGTTGCTAATTCTATTAGTTATTTTTCGGTTTTCTTAGTCTATAATGCTAATTTTTGTAAATTTGGATCATGGATCCCGAACAGGTACATCGCAAGATTATTCATTTGGATATGGATGCATTTTATGCCTCTGTAGATCAGCGTGATTTTCCCGAATATCGGGGAAAAGCGATTGCAGTAGGTGGTTCCCCGGATGGGAGGGGAGTAGTTGCGACGGCCAGTTACGAAGCGCGAAAGTTTGGTGTCAAATCTGCTATGAGCTCCCGAAAGGCCCTTCAGTTGTGCCCCCATATTATCTTTACCTATCCTCGCTTTGATGTTTACCGTCAGGTTTCATATCAAATTCGGGAGATTTTTCTCCGCTATACGGATTTAATAGAGCCGCTTTCCCTGGATGAAGCTTTTTTGGATGTGACCATAGACAAGCAGGGTATTGGTTCGGCTATTGCTATTGCCAAAGCCATTAAAGAGGCTATCAAAGAAGAGTTGAATCTGACCGTCTCTGCTGGTGTTTCCGTCAATAAATTTGTTGCAAAGATTGCTTCGGATATGGACAAACCTAATGGTCTAACGTTTATAGGTCCTTCTAAAATCGTCAAGTTTATGGAGTCATTGCCCGTGGATAAGTTTTTTGGGGTAGGTAAGGTGACGGCAAAAAAAATGCATGAACTGGGACTGTTTACTGGGCTTGATTTAAAAAAACAGCGTGAAGAGGATTTGGTGCGCTGGTTTGGAAAGACCGGGCATTTTTTTTACCGTATCGTACGCGGGATCGACGACCGTCCTGTTGTTCCCAATCGCAGTAGTAAATCGGTCGGGATTGAGGATACTTTTGGCGAGGATGTAGAAGCATTTGAAGAATTAAATACCATTTTGCAACGGCTCTGCAAACAGTTGTGGACACGCATCGGGAAAAAGGAGATCTCTGGAAGGACCTTAACCTTAAAAATTAAATATGCCGATTTTGTTCAATTGACACGGAGTATAACCATAGAAAATAGTTTTGATTCGGAAGACAAAATTTACGCCACTGCCCATAGTTTGTTGAGCAAGGTTGAGCTGGTGAACAAAGTGAGGTTGCTGGGGGTTTCGATATCAAATTTTGTGGAAGAAGGCGATTTTCCAAAGGAAGGTATACAGCTTGCACTTTTCGAGGATCGTCTTTAGCCAGGAATCATCCAGCTGAGGTAAGTCTTTGCTAAGCCGTTTTAATCAAGTCTTTGTTAAGCCGTATGGTACGCGCAATCTGAATTAAGCTTGTTACAGGCAAAATCGTCGTTATTTGCCACAATTCTTTATCTTAGCCAAAATAATTAATAAACATATCCAAAAATTAATGAATACGGTATCAAGAGTACTCTTAGGTGCGTCTATCGTTTTTTTTGTGCATGACTTTGCTTTCGCACAGAAAAAGTTGGATTTTGCACAGTCCTGGGGACAAAAGCAATCTTTGACGGTTCGTACTAATCAGTATCCTGGATGGGCAAACGGGACGGCTTACCTGGAGAATGATGTGAACGATGGTCGTTTATATCAGGTCAATATTAAATCGGGCAACAGAAGTGTTTATACTGTTCCTGCCAAAGAAGGAACAGTTGTCTATGTTGAGAATAACGATATCTTCCTAAAAAGTAGTGATGGTGTCGCGAAAAAGCTCACCAACTCGCCTGATGTCGCCGAACAGAATCCGACCTTATCGCCGGATGGTAAATATGTTGCTTTTACACGTAAAAGTAACCTGTACAGTGTCGATGTGACTTCGGGAATGGAAAAGCAGTATACAAATGATGGCACTGATGTGATTTACAACGGCTGGTCATCTTGGGTATATTATGAGGAGATTCTTGGCCGTCCGACAAAATACAAAGCTTTTTGGTGGTCTCCGGACAGCCGTAAGATCGCTTTTATGCGTTTCGATGATACCAAGGTTCCTATGTTTCCGATTTATTCCTCCAAAGGTCAGCATGGTTATCTGGAAGAAACCAGATACCCCAAAGCGGGTGACCCAAATCCGGAAGTTAAAGTTGGCATAGTTCATCTTGATGGCGGAAAAGTTACCTGGGCTGATTTCAACGAAAAAGACGATCAGTATTTTGGTCAGCCTTATTGGGCCTTTGATAGCAAAAATGTAATGGTGCAGTGGATGAACAGGGACCAGAACAATTTGAAGTTTTATCAAGTGGATCCGAATTCTGGTTCGAAAAAAGAAATCTACGATGAGCGTCAGGCTTCATGGATCAATTTGGATCACGATGAGCGTATAACCTATCTTGCGGACAATAAATATTATATCTTAAAATCGGATAAGACGGGCTGGGCACATTACTACCTCTATAAATTGGATGGAACATTGGTCAATCCAATTACTTCCGGCGAATGGCAGGTGACCGAATTAAAACGGATTGATGAAAAAAATAAGGTGATCTATTTTACCGCACGTAAAGAAAACTCGGCACGTTTTGATTTGTACCGTGTTGATTATTCCGGTAAAAACATGAAACGGTTGACTTTCGGTGAATACTCGCACGATGTCAATGTATCGCCTGATGGCAAATATTTTATTACCAAATACTCCAATGTGAGTACACCGGATCGATATGCATTGCTGGATAATCAGGGTAAAGTTGTACGTCAGTTAGCAGACAGTAAAGCGGCTGATTTTGCTTCCTATACTTATGGCAAGACGGAATACTTACATATCAAATCAGATGATGGATTGTTCGATCTTCCATTGACAATTACTTATCCTACAAATTTCGATAAATCAAAAGTTTACCCTGTTGTTTTCAGTATCTATGGTGGTCCTGATGCGGGAACGGTAAAAGATACCTGGAAAGGAACAGGTAACCAATATTGGGCAAACGAAGGTATTATTCAGGTATCAGCTGACCACCGCGCTTCGGGACATTTCGGTAAACAAGGGGTTGCCTATATGCACCGCAATCTTGGTCACTGGGAGATTATTGATTATTCAACTATTGTCAAGTGGTTAAAATCGCAACCTTGGGTCGCTAAAAACAAAGTACTTATCACCGGGCATAGCTACGGTGGGTATATGACTTGTTTGGCGATGACAAAGGCCGCTGATGTATTTGATTTTGGTATTGCCGGTGCACCCGTGACCTCATGGGATCTGTATGATAGCCATTACACGGAAAGATGGATGGATACGCCTCAAGACAATCCTGAAGGATATAAAGCTGGTTCTGTGTTGACCTATGCGAATAATTATAAAGGCGTGTTACGCATTATGCATGGTGATATGGATGATAACGTACATTTACAGAATACAATCCAACTTGTTGATAAATTGACGGATCGAAGTGTTCCTTTTGAGTTGATGATCTATCCGGGAAGCCGTCATGGATTTGACCGTTCGAAAAGTAAATATGATTCAAATGAACGTGCACGTTTCTACTACCAATACTTATTGGAGAAACCACTTCCTAAAGAATTTAAATAAGAATCAGATGATCTAAAGTTTAAAATCCCTTATCCATTCGGATAGGGGATTTTTTTTGTTAAATATGACAAAAAAAATGATTTTTATGGGAGTGTAAATTGTTGAAAACTAAAAAATATGGCATCTTTGTAGAAGTTTATTCAAAGAAAAAATGATTCAATTCCTAAAGGAAAGTACTTTTGCCGTTAATGAGGTTTTTAATAAGTCATTGGAGTTGCTGAAAAGGCATTATTTTTCAGTGGCCGGGCTTTGTTTTTTGCTGTTTGTGACCTCCGGTCTTTCTAATTATCTCGCAACCACAATCAGTGATTTCAATGTGGTGTTGAGTGGTTTTATGGCATTTTTTTTCATGGTGATGTATTTCGGATTGAATATGACTTTATTTAAGTATATTTTAAGTCTGATTGATGGAAATCATGATAAGAAATTGATCCAATGCATCCCTAGTTCTAAGGAGCTTGCCTATTTTTTTGGTGCTATGTTAAGTATAATGGTGCTCTCCATAGCACTTTTGATGATTTTAGGCGCCGTTTCTTTACCATTCCTTTATCTATTTGAAAATGGCGACAACCGTATGGAGCTGATGAGCAACTTTACAATGTTTGTCGTTTTTGTCGCGGCAATATTGACTTTCATCTTGATTATTCGAGTGGCGTTTTATCCCTTTTTCATTATTGATAAACACGCGGGGACATTGAGGTCATTACGCTTCAGTTTTGCACTGACAAAAGGCAATGTATTCAAACTATTATTGATTTTGGCTGTATTTGCTTTTTTTCAGTTATTACAGATGTATTTTAATTATTTAGAATATTACATAATTTTTATTATTTTGAACCTCGTGAGCTCTTTCTTGGTGGTACCTCTGGCTAGTATCGTTGTTTCGGTCGCTTACCGATCCATGATGGCGGATTACCACGGGGGAGAGGATCCTAAGATTTTAAATAATATATTTTAATTAATAGCAGAGGTTTTGAGTAAAAAAGGAATTGCCATTTTAGGGGCAACGGGAAGTATAGGTACACAAGCCTTGGATGTGATAAGAGCCTTTCCTAATAAATTTGAGGCAATCGTTCTGACCTGTGGCAGCAATGCAGCATTATTGATTAAACAGGCGTTAGAGTTTAAGCCTAAGGCGGTTGTCGTAACAGATTCTCTTCAATATAGCCATATTCAAGATGCCTTACAAGGGCAGGGGATCACTGTTCTTTTTGGTGAACCCGGACTGATCGAAGTGGTACAGTATGACGAAGTTGATGTGGTGTTGAATGCAATTGTTGGATCGGCTGGACTGAAACCTACTGTTAAAGCCATTCAATCCAAAAAAGATATTGCACTTGCTAATAAGGAAACACTGGTTGTGGCCGGGGAACTGATTATGGCCTTGGTGCAAGAATATGATGTACGTATGCTCCCTGTAGATTCAGAACATTCGGCGATTTTTCAGTGTTTGGCCGGAGAGGAGCATAATCCGATCGAGAAAATTTATGTCACGGCTTCAGGAGGTCCTTTTCGCGGTAAAAAGAGGGCCGATCTGCTGCAGGTGACCAAAGCTGAAGCTTTAAAACATCCAAATTGGTCGATGGGTGCCAAAATTACGATTGATTCGGCATCCTTGATGAATAAAGGGCTAGAAGTGATTGAAGCAAAATGGCTTTTCAATCTGTCTGTAAATCAGGTTGATGTGATTGTACATCCCCAGTCTATTGTACATTCGTTAGTTCAGTTTCAGGATGGTTCCATGAAGGCCCAAATGGGGGTTCCTGATATGAAATTGCCGATCCAATATGCACTGACCTATCCGGCACGTTTTGAAAATAGTTTTGAGCGTTTTAATTTCATGGACTATCCAACACTTAGCTTTGAGAAAGCAGACATGGAAACGTTCCGGAATTTGGCCCTTGCTTATGAGAGCCTACGTGCCGGGGGAAACAGAAGCTGTGTGTTGAATGCTGCAAATGAAGTTGTTGTAGAGGCCTTTCTGAAAGATCAAGTTGGGTTTTTGGAGATGAGTGATATTATTGAACAGACATTAGATCAAGTAGAATTTATTGCGGCACCGACGTTGGATGATTATCTGGAGACGGATCGCATTGCAAGAATAATAACGAAGGAAATAATCAAAGATTAAATTTTAAAAAGCATACATGGGTGTTTTAATTATGGTCGGACAAGTGATTTTAGGCTTGTCAATTTTAATTGTTCTACATGAGTTAGGACATTTCTTAGCAGCACGTGCATTTGGTATCAAGGTGGAAAAGTTTTATCTGTTCTTTGATGCATGGGGAGTGAAATTATTTAAATTCAATTATAAAGGATGTGAATATGGTATTGGCTGGTTGCCTTTAGGTGGTTATGTCAAGATTGCTGGTATGATCGATGAATCGATGGATACTGAGCAATTAAAAGGGGAGCCACAACCCTGGGAATTTAGATCAAAACCCGCTTGGCAACGTTTAATCGTTATGCTCGGGGGGATTATTGTCAATATTATCGTTGGTGTCGTAGTGTTTTGGATGCTAACTTTTAAAATGGGCAATACCGACATTAAAATGGATCAAATGGTCAATGGTATTGTTCCGGGATCTATTGGGGAGTCCATTGGCTTGAAAGCTGGAGATAAAGTAATTTCAATCGATGGTCACCGTGTCGAGAATTATTCGGAGCTGATTAGTTCTAAAGTATTGATGGGTGGAGTGACCCTTGCTGTTGAACGGGATGGCGCTACTACAGATATCAAAGTTCCTGCGGATTTACTGAATACGCTCTCAGACAAAAAAGGCGAGAAGTTTATCGAGCCACGGGTGAAAACAACAAGTGTTGCTGAAGTCGCACCTGGGTCTGTGGCAAGTAAAATGGGTTTTGCGAAAGGAGATAGCATTATTGCTGTAAACGACATACAAGTGCCTTTCTTCGATCAATTTAGGACACAGATAAAGGCGAATATCAATAAAGTTGTCGCAATTAAGGTATTGCGTAAGGGAGCTGAAGTTTCGTTGCAAGGGAACGTTCCTGCAGATGCCATGCTCGGAATAGGTATCAATCGTGATTATTCCATCAAATCGTTTACAACGCAATATACGTTGATGGAGGCATTTCCGATCGGTGCAAAGAAAGCATTTACGGTGATCACCGATAACGCAAAAGGATTTGGCAAAATCTTCAAAGGTGAAGTGCGTGCAGATAAAGCATTATCAGGTCCTATTGGTATCGCTACCTTATTTGGTACGGAGGTGGACTGGATCCGTTTTTGGTCTTTAGTAGGAATGCTATCCATGGCATTGGCATTTATGAACCTGCTGCCTATTCCGGCTTTGGATGGCGGTCACGTATTGTTCTTATTGGTTGAAATGATTCAAGGCAAACCATTGAGCGAGAAATTCCTGGAAAAAGCACAAATGGTCGGTTTCTTCATCCTTTTGGCTTTAATGGTCTTTATATTCGGAAACGATATTTTTAAGCTATTTAAATAAATTCAATTGGTCAGTTTGCCGCGAGGCTGATGACTTACACACCATAAAAAAAAGGGCTTAAAGCCAGTCATGGTCGGAAGAAATTCCGACCATTTTTTATGGTATGTAGCTGTTGTGTAGAATAGCTTGAAGTTCGATTTGTAGCATTCATCGACGCTACAGACTTTCATTTGCTTTCATTGTGCCTATTCCAAAATATAAGACGAAGGGTTTTCCAACAATAAATTGTTTTTTATATTGCATTTAAAAAACAATTTATCTAAGTTTGACCATGGATGGAAGAAATAGAGCAGATGTAAAGCCAGGTATGTTGGTGAATATAATCTTAAAGAAGGACCAGCGTACAGGGAACCTAACAGAAGGCATTGTGAAGGACCTGCTGACATCATCCTCCTATCATTCGAGGGGGATTAAAGTGCGGTTGACGGACGGCCAAGTAGGAAGAGTGGCTGAAATTATTGAAGATGATTTTTAGAAGATATTCTACCGGTCATCATTTCTCTTTACCGAATCTTTTTTAGCGGTGTTGACGCGAAAAGGTTTGCTACCTATGATGTTCTTATTGTGTAAATCAAACTAAAAGCTTGTTGGATTGTTAATAGGGAACATTTTGAAATAAAATTTGTATAATAACATAATTATTGCTAACTTTTTTCTGTATTTTTTATTTTATTACATATTTATATAATATTGTTTTTATAATTAGTAAATGACAGCTTTTTCAAATGGATACCAAAAATAAATGTACGGTTGTCTACGCAGATGATGCGATGATTCATCATGTGTTGATGCGAGCTATGGCTCAATCGCATTTATTGGATTTGGTTTATTGTGCTTCTAACGGTAGGGATTTAATCGACTACCTCCATGAAAACGAGCATGAACTTCCTGAAATATGTATATTAGATCTGCATATGCCTGTATTAAATGGAATAGAAACGGCAAAAATTGTGAAAGAAAGATTTCCATCCATTAGAATATTTGGGTTGACATCAAGCAGTGATGAAAATGAACGGATGGAATTGCGAGATGCGGGAGCTGAGGAAATTTTTTCAAAGGAACAGATGCCTTTATTAATGAAACAGCTTGCTCCAAAGGCATAGAGAAATAAAAATAAAGAAGAAGCCTAACACAGTTAGGCTTCTTCTTTATTTTCTAAAGCATCCTTGAATTTCAAAAGTCTAATCCAGGATGGACATTTGCTTAAATCTTTTTTCCATAATCCAACGTGTATAAAACTTGTGCGCAAAAAACGCTGCACGTCGAATACTTGCATGTCTTGCTGTATTTCTAGCGTTTCAGGCAAATCTTTGGATTGAAAATACTGTTGTAATTCTTCTGGCGTCATACTGCAAAAATAAAGTTTTAAATCCTTATCTCCAACCTCCGCCGAGTGCTCGGTATAGATCCACAAATGCATCTAAATGCTGCTGTCTTAACTCGACGAGATCCAGGTCACTGTTGAGGGCATTGCTTTGTGCTGTAATGACCTCTAAATAAGTTGCATATCCACTTTTAAAGAGCAGGCCTGCATTCTTGACCGCCAAATGTGCATTATCGACTCTTTCTTTTGCCAAAGATAACTGTTCCCGTTGTTTGTCGACTGTGACCACTGCATTAGAGACCTCGGCTACGGCTTCAACGACTTTCTGCTGCAGCTGGATTTCGGCTTTATCACGTTCCAGTTTAGCTACCTCATACTGTGTTTTCAACGTTTTGTTTTTAAAAATAGGTGTGGTTAAATTGCCAGTTATACCACCGAGCAATGCACCGGGGATATTGAACCAATTTTTGGGCAGCATGCTGTTGACACCCAAAACACCGCCGACAGTTAACGATGGATAACGCATGGCCTGCTGGATGTTGGCGTTGGCATTGGCCGCCATTAATTGAAATTCAGATGACCGGATATCAGGTCGATTACGGACGATCTCGATCGGAGAACCTAGCGAGATGTCCTTGCTCTCTGCGAAGAGATGTTCGTAAGAAGTACCTCTTTTGATGCTTTCGGGCAATTTTCCGGTAAGTGTCTGAAGTGCATTTTCCTGGATGACAATTTCTTTTTCAAGTTCGGGCACCAGGGAAGCCGCGAGCAGACGCTGCGATTGTGTTTGCTGGATCGCCAGGGCGGTAATCTCGCCGGCTTCATATTGCAGTTTGATCATGCGCAAGGTACTGTCGTTTAACTGAACGTTACGTTTGGCGACTTCTATTTTAGCATCAAGCATCAGAAGATTGAAATAACCTTTTGCTACCGAAGTTATGATGGAGGTCTGTATTGCATTTTTTGCTTCCTGTGTATCCAGGTACTCGGCTAGAAGCTGTTCTTGTTTGCTTCCGATTTTCTTCCAGATATCTATTTCCCAGCTAAAGTTAATATCTGAACCAAACATCGACTGGTAGACGAACATATTTTCGGGAGCTTTTTCACCTTTGTGGTCATAGTATTTGGTCAGGGGACCGCTGCCAAAATCCTTCGATCGCCAAGTACGATTTCCATTGGCAATCGTTGCATTTACGCTAGGTAAATAATTGGCCTTATTCTGTGCTAAAACCCGGTTTGAAATCTGCAAGTTGAGTAATGCTGTCTTCATCTCAAAATTGTTTGCCAGGGCAGAATCAATCAATAATTTTAATGTGGGATCATGAAAGAAAGATTTCCAATGGATCAGTCCCATACTGGAGGTGTCCCCGAAGTAATCCAAGGTGTCGCCGCGGAAATTTTCCGGAAGTTTGAGTTTGGGCTGCACATAATCTTTGCCGATCTTACAGGCATTCATCAGGCTTAAGAGACCTATGATGATCGATATTCCCGAAAGGTATTTTTTTATGTTTTTCATTATTCTTCCTCTTCTTTAGCTAGTTTATCATGTAGTTTTTCATCCAAACCTTTAAATACGACAAAGAGTACTGGGATGATAAAGATGCCGAATGCCACACCAAAGAGCATGCCCCCAGCGGCGCTGAAACTAATCGAATGGTTGCCAATGGCCGATGGTCCTACCGTCCACATCAGGGGAACGAGGCCGGCGACAAATGCCAGGCTAGTCATCAAGATTGGCCGTAACCTAAGTTTGGAGCCGCTAATGGCTGCATCGACGATACTTTTGCCATTTTTGCGTTCCTGGACGGCAAATTCGACGATCAGAATAGCGTTTTTGGCCAGAAGGCCAATGAGCATAATCAGGCCCACCTGAACATAAATATTGTTTTGAAGTCCAACTAGGTTGATCACGGAGAAAACCCCTATCAGTCCCACAGGGATAGACAATAGCACTGCCCAAGGGAGGATATAGCTCTCGTATTGGGCCGAAAGCAGAAAGTAGACGAACAGAATACTCAGTACAAAAATCAAAATGGTCTGTGAACCCGATTGACTCTCCTCATAGCTCATGCCCGTCCATTCAAAACCGTAATTGCCGGGAAGCTTATTGTCGGCCAATTTTTGGATAGCTTGCATGGCATCATCTGTGCTGTAGCCTTCTGCAGGTGTAATATTTACAGCAATTGCATTGTACAGATTATAACGTGTAATGGTTTCTGGACCTACGGTCTTTTCCAAGGTCAATATTGTATTGATCGGAACCATTTCACCCTTGTTATTGCGTACAAAAATAGAATTGAAGGATTCGGGATCTTTACGGAAATCAAAATCTGATTGCACATAAACACGATATTGGCGACCAAACCTATTGAAATCACTCGCCTGTACACGTGCAAAGTAAGATCGGATTGTGGACATGAGATCTTTGATCTCAACGCCCAGTGATTTAGCTTTGACGGCGTCGATATTTACTTCATATTGTGGGAAGTTTGATTTGAAACTTGTGTAGGCACTGCGTATTTCCGGCAGGGTATTGAGCTGGTTGATAAAGGTATCGGCAATGGTGTTAAAATCCCTGATGTCACCGCCCATTCGATCCTGAAGTACCATTTCAATTCCGGCAAAGTCTCCAAAACCCTGTACGGTAGGCCGGGGGAATACTGTAAACGTTGCTTCATTAATCTGGGATAGATCATGTCTGATGGTATCCATAAACGCATTGATATTTTTGATGTGCTCGCGTTTGGCATGCGGTTTTAGGGTAATGTACCCAGCGGCAAAAGCAGGACTTGAACTTCCATCCAGTGCATTGAAACCCGAAACTGTTGTCATCCCATCGATATCCTGTCTTTTCTTTAAAATGCTGTCCGCACGGTGAAGAACTTCAGTTGTCCGGCTCAATGAAGCGCCGGGTGGGAGTGCTATGTTGTAGGTGATAAATCCATCATCTTCTGTCGGAATAAAACTTTTGGGTGTTTTCATCATAAACACAATGCCAAGCGCTGTAATTAAAATTAAGCCTGCCCAGGCTATTTTCTTATTCTTGATCAGTATTTCTACAATCGAGACATAACGGGCGGTCAGTCGATCAAAAGAGGTATTGAATGCTTTAAAGAAACGATCTTTAAATTGGTTCACTTTACCGGTCTTCTGATTTGCATGATGGTTTGGTGCTTTAAGCAGGAGCGCACATAAGGCCGGACTCAGCGTTAGGGCATTGAGTGCTGAAATTAGAATTGCTGTTGCCAAGGTGTAAGCAAACTGCCGGTAAAAGATACCTGCTGGCCCTTCCATAAATCCGACAGGCAAAAATACTGCCGCCATGACCATGGTAATGGAAAGGATCGCGCCCGTAATTTCAGACATCGTCGACAGTGTCGCCGCTCTAGGTTTCAATCCCGTACTGTGCATTTTTTCGTGGATGGCCTCAACGACGACAATGGCGTCATCCACTACGATTCCAATAGCCAACACCAGGGCAAACATCGTGAGGACATTGAGCGAAAATCCAAAAAGCTGCAGAAAAAAGAAGGTTCCCACCAATGAAACCGGAATTGCAATTGCAGGGATCAAGGTGGATCTAAAATCTTGCAGGAAGATAAAGACGATAATAAATACCAGGATAAAGGCTTCAAAAAGGGTGTGCTCAACCTGGTTGATCGATTCATCGATCTGATCACGTACTGAGTAGGTCACCTCGTAGTGTATGCCTTTTGGAAATGTTTTGGATTGTTCTTCAAGAACTTTTCTGACAGCAATATCAATATCATGAGCATTAGATCCACTGGTCTGTGTCAGATTGAGTGTAAGTCCCGGATGTCCATTTACCTTGTTGTCGCTGCTTAGGTTTGTCGCACCAAACTCGACCCGCGCCACATCTTTTAAATAAAGTACTGAACCGTCGCTGTTGGTTTTGATTACAATACTTTGGAATTCCTCTGGTGTGGTAAAACGTCCTTTGTGACGTATTACGGTTTCGAAAGCTTCATCCGAAGTTTCTCCAAATTTACCGGGAGCAATTTCAAAATTTTGGTCTTTTATAGCATTGGTCACATCCTGCGGGACAAGGTTGTAAAGGGCTAACTTCTCGGGGTTCAGCCAGAGCCGCATCGCATAATCCCGTGCTCCTAAACGCGAAACCTGAGCAACACCGTCTACACGCAGCAAAGGCCGCATCAGATTGATCTGCGCATAAGCCTGGAGAAATGTTTCATCGTAGGCGCTATCCTGGTGATCAGAATAGAGATTGATGGTCATAATGACACCTGTTTGCCGTGGCATAACCGTGATGCCGGCTTCGTTTACTTCCGCAGGAATGGAACTGATTGCTTTGGAAATTCGTGTTTGCACATTGACGGAGGCAATATCCGGGTTGGTACCTGTTTTGAAATAAACGGATACGCTTCCGGATCCAGAATTAGAAGCAGATGACTTGATATAAGTCATATCTTCTACACCATTGATGGCTTCTTCAATCGGGAGCAGAACACTTTTTGCTACGGTCTCGGCATTAGCTCCCGGATAACTCAGTGAAACAAGTACACTTGGCGGTGCAATTTCCGGGAAGCGTGAGACGGGAAGCAGTTTTAGTCCAACCAAGCCTAGGATAACCAGAATAATGGACACCACAGTGGCTAAAACGGGCCTATTTATAAATGTTTTTAGCATATAGATAGAATTTAAACATGCTGCTTTCTGCGCATAGTATACCATGCACAGTGCAGCCTGCAAAAATGATCGATAATTATTTTTGTAAAATCGGAGTTACTGGTGAGCCGTCCGTTAGTTTGTCAAATCCACTGGTAATAACGCGATCGTTTTCCTGCAGTCCTGAGTAAACGATATAGTTGCTTTTACTTTTGCCTGTAAGCTGGATATTTCGTTTCTGTGCCTTATTGTTTTTGTCCAGTATATAGACAAAGGTTTTATCCTGCAGCTCATTAACGGCGATCTGAGGGATCTGGAGAACATCTTTTTTCACTTCGGCAATTTTAAGGGTACCACTGCTTCCGGATCGAAGTATATTATCGTGGTTTTGAAATGTTGCGCGCAAGGAGATTGCTCCCGTCGTACGGTTGATCTGACCATTTACGGCGTCGACAATACCTTTCTTTGCATATTCTTCGCCATCTGCCAGAACTAGCGTAACTTCGGGAAAAACAAGTTTCTGATTCTGGTTGTATTTTTTTCCTTCTAAACTGTCTTTTTTTGCCTGTGCTTTGGAAAAATAGAGGAAATCCGATTCATTCATGGAAAAATAAACGTATACTTCCTGGATATCCGACAGGTAGGTGAGGGGTTCTTTATCACCTTTTGAAACCAGATTTCCGATGCGTTTTGGGATTCGGCCGATATAACCGCTTACCGGAGCTGTGATAACCGTAAAATCCTTACTGATCTGAGCCGAACGTACGGCTGCGATGGCCTGGTCTAGCGTTGCCTTGGCTACTTGATAGTCTGATTTGGCCGAAGCCAGTCTGACATCCGAAATAACGTCGTTTTGAACTAGCGGTTTCAATCGGTCTACTTCGAGCTGAGCATTTTTAAGTTTAGCTCTCGCGACCTGTTCCGTAGCCACCATGTTATTGAGATTTTCCTGATAGGTAGAGGGGTCTACTTTAAATAACTTCTGACCTTTTTGTACAAAAGAACCTTCATCCACATAAATTTCCTGCAGCAGTCCTTCGACCTGTGGGCGGACTTCGACGTTGACTTTGCCTTCAATAGTCCCTAAATAATCCTTGATGGTGGTCGCATCTGATTTAGTGACGGTATAAACTGGCAAGGCTACGGTTTTTTCATTGGTTTTATTTTCTTTTGAAGAACTTGAAGAACAACTTACCTGAGTGGCTAAGGCTGAACAAATCAATACGGATACTTTAAAAATAGATAATGTTTTTTTCTTCACAATGCTTAATTAATTTTTACGATATATGTGTGGTGTAATATGAATATTACAATATAAACGCCAAATAGTTTAATTATTGTGAAGATTAACATTTGTTAACACCTCAAATTTTAGTTAATAACCGTTCAATTATTAATCAAAAATAATATTTAATAGTTTTAAGAAGTTGATAGTTATGGTTTTATGGGGAGGGGTACATCATATTTTCCTGCGAATGGAAAATATGATGTTGTCGCTTAAATACCTTAAAATTTAAGGTGTTTAACGGTCAATCCGTTATTGATAAGCTGTTTTAAAGCATCGATACCTATGCTGATGTGTGCTTCTACATATTTTGCAGTCACAGTGACATCACTGACCGAAGTTTTAACGCCTTCTGGAACCATAGGTTGATCCGAAACCAGCAATAAAGCACCTGTTGGAATCTTGTTGGCAAAGCCGACGCTAAATATTGTCGCTGTTTCCATATCGACACACATGGCACGGATTGATTTCAAATATTTTTTGAAAGCTTTGTCGTGCTCCCAAACCCGTCTATTAGTTGTGTATACCGTTCCTGTCCAGTAGTCACGTTGGTGGTCGCGAATGGTGGTGGAGATCGCCTTTTGCATAGCGAAGGCTGGCAACGAAGGTACTTCTGGTGGAAAGTAGTCATTGGATGTTCCTTCGCCGCGAATGGCCGCAATTGGCAGGATCAATTCCCCTACAGGAATCTTTTTCTTGATACCACCGGTCTTACCCAAAAATAAGACTGCTTTTGGGGCAATTGCCGCTAGAAGATCCATAATGGTCGCAGCCATGGGGCTTCCCATCCCGAAATTGATAATGGTGATGCCTCCGGCAGTGACGGATTGCATCGGTTTATCTTCCCCGTAAATAGGGGCATTATCATGCATTTCAGAAAACAGATGTATATATTTTGAAAAGTTCGTTAAAAGGATATATTCTCCAAACTCTTCCAAAGGTCTTCCGGTATAACGGGGAAGCCAGTTGTTCACGATTTCTTCTTTGGTTTTTAAACCTGGGGTGATCGGACTATTCACGGTATTCTTTGCACTTTTCTTTGTTGTCATAGTCATTAAATTTAATTTCTTGAATCTCTTATCTTCCTGTCAACATTCCGTTATGGCTATGTTATTATTGTAATATAAGATTTTTAATTCTTTAAAAAAAAATCCCGTTCAGCGAACGGGATTTTTTTTAAGCGACTTTAAGCTTTTTCAGATCGGACTTTTCGAATTTTTTCTTCGCATAGTCCAAGGTGATTTCCAATGCTTTCTGTCCCGTTTGCTCTTTTGTCGACGGAATCTCAAACATGGCATCCAGCATAATGGCTTCGCAGATACTGCGGAGGCCACGGGCTCCAAGTTTAAATTCGTCCGCTTTATCAACAATAAACGTATATACGTCAGGATCAAATTTTAGTTCTATACCTTCGTATTCAAACAACTTCTTATATTGTTTTACCAATGCATTTTTTGGTTCAGTCAAAATGCTCAGTAAGGTCTCCTTATCCAGCGGATTTAAGTAAGTCAATACAGGAAGACGGCCAATTAGCTCTGGAATTAAACCAAAGTTCTTTAAGTCTTGAGGTGTAATATACTTGTATAAGTTATTCAAGTCAATTTCCTCTTCGTCTTCGTTCATTTTATAACCTACTGTTTGCGTGCGCAGACGGTTTGCAATTTTCTTTTGAATACCGTCGAATGCACCACCACAGATAAATAGAATATTACTTGTATTGACTGCGATCATTTTTTGATCCGGGTGTTTACGGCCACCTTGAGGTGGAACGTTTACAACCGTACCTTCCAGAATCTTCAATAAAGCTTGCTGCACACCTTCACCCGATACATCTCTTGTAATAGACGGATTGTCGCTTTTACGTGCGATTTTATCAATCTCATCGATATAGATGATGCCGCGTTCTGCAGAGGCTACATCATAATCTGCTGCTTGCAGTAAACGTGTCAATATACTTTCTACGTCTTCCCCTACATAACCTGCTTCTGTCAATACGGTTGCATCCACAATACAGAAGGGTACATTCAATATCTTGGCAACAGTCTTTGCCAGTAAGGTTTTACCTGTACCTGTTTCACCAACGATAATCAAATTGGATTTTTCGATTTCAATCTCGTCTTTATCCACTTTCTGATTTAAACGTTTATAGTGATTATAAACGGCTACAGAAATTACTTTTTTTGCATCATCCTGACCAATTACATATTGATCCAAGTGAGTTTTAATCTCCAAAGGACGGATCAACTTTAAAGCAGTCTGTAAAGTTTTACTTTTTCGTTGTTTTAATTCTTCTGCCAAGATTTCGCCTGCTTGCTGGATACATCTGTCGCAGATGTGTGCTCCGTTGCCTGCAATTAGCATCTGGGCTTCATTTTTGCTTATGCCACAAAACGAACAGTGAATGTCTCTATCGTTATTCTTTGCCATTGTTATTTAATAATCTCCTTCTTAGGAAGTAAAATCTCGTCAATCATACCGAATTCTTTGGCTTCATTGGCTCTCATCCAGTAATCGCGATCTGAAGATTTTTCTACCCATTCGTAAGTTTGTCCAGAGTGATCTGAAATAATGGTGTATAATTCTTCTTTCAATTTCATCATCTCACGTAAGTTGATTTCCATATCGGCAGCAACTCCCTGTGCACCACCGGAAGGTTGGTGAATCATGACACGTGAGTGACGTAAGGCTGCACGTTTGCCTTTTGCACCAGCAACCAAAAGAACAGCTCCCATAGACGCAGCAATACCTGTACAGATAGTCGCTACATCTGGCGTGATATATTGCATAGTATCATAAATTCCTAGTCCAGCGTATACGCTTCCACCTGGTGAATTGATGTAGATTTGGATATCACGTTGCGCATCGGTAGATTGTAGGAACAAGAGCTGTGCCTGAATAATGTTGGCTACCTGATCATCAATGCCGCTACCTAAAAATATGATACGGTCCATCATCAAACGCGAAAATACATCCATCTGAGCGACGTTCAATTGACGTTCTTCAACGATGTAAGGCGTAAGGTTTGTC
The DNA here is from genome assembly GCA_031286695.1 of Sphingobacterium sp. GTDB lineage: Bacteria > Bacteroidota > Bacteroidia > Sphingobacteriales > Sphingobacteriaceae > Sphingobacterium. Next base: position 1,144,768 of record JAITTY010000006.1, read on the forward strand.
GGAATGCTAGTCTCTGTACGAGCAATGAAGCTATCAACATGTTGACTTCCAATACGGTGATGCTTTACTGCATATTTTCTGAATTCGTTTTTATCTATATTCATCTTTTTATTTTTTCTATTCTGTAGGACTAATATAAAACTATATTTTAAAAATCAAATAAATTGAAAAGATGTTTTACATCTACTTTACATTTTTTAACGATAGCCTCCAGCAATGAGACCGGGCATCGTCCTTAACCAATTTCGTTATAGCCGGGGAGATCTTCTAAAAATTCATAAGACTCCGTGTTAAAGTCGACTTTACAATAATAATGATTGATCCCATTGCTCACCAGCAAGTAAGGGATGCGGTGAACGCTGTTGTAATTTGCAATCTGCTCAAATACTTGCTGCGTGATTTTTATATGTGGTGCCTTAAACTCGGCTAAAACGACCTTATGTCCGCTACTGTTATAAATCAATAAATCACTCCGTTTCTGAAGGTTATTTAATTTCAATCCGCCTTCAATATGCATCAGTGATTTGGGGTAATTTTTCATGAGTGACAAATAGTTGATCCAATGCTGTCTAACCCATTCTTCCGGTGTTAATACCAAGTCCTTTTTTCTGAGCTCATCAAAGATGTAAATCGCATTGTTCTTTTTGGATATTTTAGCTTTAAATGGCGGTAAGTTCAGTGGAGTCGGTGAAAACATACACAAATATACTAAAATTTTAGCAAAAAAAACGAATCATCCAGGGATGCAACCTAGTGTTTTTTTCTGAGAATGCTTGTATTTATTCTTTAGAAAAAAGCTTCAGGCTGCTTTCAGAGTGATAAGTGCACGCAAAATCATAACGATTTTATGGTCAGATGCTCATCGTTTGAAACCAATAGCTTTCCATAATAGTAACCTTTGGATCAAGTTTAAAAACGTAACTTTGCAGTATCTGAAACATTGGTTTGCCGTTAAAATCGTATTTTCGCTTGTTATTATATAGACTTGCCGGAGCAGCGCAAATAGGTTTAACAAGGTATCAGTAAGCGTGCATCAGCAGTGGGGGCGATGGCAGGCTGAAAGCCTGAACAAAGTAAAGGGCAAACTCATAAACGAAGAAGGAATAAAATATAAATACGTATGAATATAAATCCGATCCTATCCGACATTAAGAACAGGTCTTTTAAACCAGTGTATTTATTGCAAGGGGAGGAAAGTTATTTTATCGATACCATTGCCGACGCGCTGGAAGCAACTGTATTGAATGATGCGCAGAAAGGGTTTGACCAATCTATTTTTTACGGAAAAGATATTGATATGCCTACAATTGTCAATGCAGCAAAGCGATATCCCATGCTGAGCGACTATCAGGTTATTATCATAAAGGAAGCGCAGGAACTAAAATGGAAATCGGATACAGAAGAACTGCTGACCAAATACCTGGAGCATCTCACACCGACGACCATACTTGTATTTTGTTTTAAACATGGAAAATTTGACAAACGCAAAAAGGTCTATAAAGTTTTTGAAAAAACAGGCCTTGTTGTAGACGCGGCCAAGCTATATGACGATAAGGTAGCGCCCTGGATTGGAGCCTATGTGAAAGACGCCGGCTGGCGCATTCATCCGCAAGCGACGGTGATGATTGCCGACTATCTTGGCAATGACCTGTCCAAAGTATCCAATGAACTTGACAAGCTGATGCTGAATGTTACCAAAAGTCAAGAGATAAGTATGGAAGACGTTGAGCGAAATATCGGAATATCCAAAGATTACAATGTTTTTGAATTAAATACCGCATTAGCCAAACGTAACGCCTTGAAAGCTTATCAGATCGTCGATTATTTTGTCGCCAATCCCAAAAACAATCCCTTGGTGATGGTAATAGGACAGATAGCCACTTATTTTACCAAAATTCTCAAATACCATTATCTGATCGACAAGTCGGTGGCGGCAAAGGAGCTTGGGGTACATCCTTTCTTTTTGAAGGAGTACGAAATTGCCGCGAGGAACTATAACAGACGGAAAACTTTTGATGTGATCAACGTGCTGAAGGAGACCGATTTAAAATCCAAGGGTGTCCATGTGCCGAGCAACTTTAACAGTGAGGAGATCTTAAAAGAAATGGTCTATCGAATACTAAATTAATTTCCATAAAAATATAAAGACACCAGAAATGGTGTTTTTTTTTACATAAAATTCATAATTAAACGTTTGTTTAAATTAAACGTTTGTTTAACTTTGTCGCGCATTTAGCGGGAACGTATCTTTTCTTCGCTATAAATATGCGATTGTATCGATAAAAGATAGGGGTTTTAAATGGAATTTAACGAGAAACAGATTGATATCCTTCTTGCAGCTGAACGTCTTTTTGCAACGAAAGGTTTTGATGGAACTTCCGTTCGGGATATCGCCAATGAGGCGAATGTAAACGTCGCGATGATCAATTATTATTTTGGTTCTAAAGACAAGCTACTGGATACTTTTTTTGAATGGCGTGTTCCTGATTTTATGATCAATGTGGATGAATTGGCGCTTATTGATAATGCGTTGGACAAAATTGACGCCATGGTGGACCGATCGATCAAATCGATGAATTCACATCGTAAACTGTATCATATCATCACGATTGAGAGTTCCTTGAAGCAGCGTATGCTGATTTCTGAAGCTTTTAGAAAACTTAAGCTGCATAATTTGGAGGTGATCTCTTCTGTGATTAATGAGGGGGTAAAGCAAGGGGTGTTTAAAGCCGGTTATGACCCGATTTTAATCCATTCGATGATGATGGGCACTTTTATGAATTTTCAGATGAACCATTGTTTTTTACAGGATCAGTTGCGTATTGATAACGATGAGGAATATGCAAATTATATAGAAACAACTTTAACAGAATTTATACAGAAAACAATTAAAGCTTTATTGACATATGAAAAATAAGTTGGCCAATTTGAGTGCTTTATTGCTTTTGAGTCCCATGGGTTTGTTGGCACAGGACAACAAGCACATGACTTTGGAAGAAATAATTCACTTGGCTGCAAATCAAAGCGTGGAAGCGAAGTCTGCCGATACCAAGATATTGGGTAGACAGCTCGAAGTTGAAACTGCCAAATCGAAACAGCTTCCTGATGCAAAATTGAGTGGACAATACATGGCTATGACTACTCCAAATGTGAATTTAAAGTTGGCTTTAGGTGAGGGGGGCTCTGCTCCTGATATTGCTGCAAACCAATTGTGGCTGGGACAGGCTTCGGTGAGTATGCCAATCTATACAGGCGGTAAGATTAAAGGGGGAATTGATATTGCAAAAGATGTATTAAAAGCCGAGGAATATAATGCTGTTGCCAGCAAGGAGCAACTGGCAATTCGTGCAGTAAATCTTTATTTGAGCTTGTATAAGGCTCAGCAGACCAATTTGTTAATCGCTGAAAATATCAAGCAGTCTGAACAGCGTGTTTCTGATTTTAAGGCCATGCTGGACAATGGTTTGATTGCTCGGAATGATTTATTAAAAGCGGAACTTCAGCTGTCAAACTATCAGGTTTCTCTTCAGGAAGCACAGAAAAATATCAAGGTGCTTAATTATCAACTGGCCAATTTCTTGAAAATTGACGAGGATACGCAATTGGATCAGATCAATTTGGGAGAAGTAGCAGGGGTAGATTTAGGTCTGAAGGGATCGTATGAAACCGCCAAAACTGTGCGTTCGGACGTGAAGTCGCTGGAGTCGCAGCGTCTGGTTGCTGAAGATCAGCTGAAGGTGACCAAGGCATCGACATTGCCAACAGTTTCTGCAACGGCAGGTTATAATGCTTTTGGTTTGCAAAAAGTGGTTACGGTAACCAATGCTGCTATGGTGGGGGTTGGCGTTTCCTATGATATCGGTTCACTCTATAAGAATAAAAGAGAAGTGAATGTCGCAAAAAATCACATCAAGGAGATCGATGAGCATCTGGAACTCTTGAATGATAAAGTGAAGGTTCAGGTACAGCAAGCGAATGAAAATTATATGCTGGCACAGAAGCAGGATGTCGTTTATCATCAGGCGGTGGATCAGGCTGTTGAAAATTACCGTATCACAAAGGATAAGTACGATAATGGAATCGCCGATACAGACGATTTGTTGACAGCTGATGTACAGCAGCTTCAAAGTAAAATTAATCTTGCGATCAGCAAAGCAAACACAATTGAAAAATACTACGATCTTCTATTGGCAAATGGATCGTTAAACATTAAATAGCAATTAATCTAGACATGGAAAATACAGTAGAAAACGCACCTGAAAAAAAAGGTACAAATAAAAAATTCACAATTATTTTGGCTGCTTTGGTCATCTTTGGAGGAGCCTACGGTGGTTATAAATATATGCATGGCCAAGCGCATGAAACAACAGACGATGCGCAGGTAGAGAAAAACATGAGTCCGATCATTCCACGTGTTGGTGGATTTATCTCGAAAGTCTATGTAAAGGATAATGATTTGGTCAAAAAAGGGGATACTCTTTTTACGATTGAGAGCCAGGATTATCAGGTCCGTGTGGACGAAGCATTAGCGGCATTGGCTGCTGCGCAAAGTAGCTTTGATGTTTCAAAGGCCGATGTATCTGCATCTTCGGCTAATGTAGCAATTTCTGATGCAACGATCCAGTCCAATTCAGGAAGTATTGACGCGGCTCGTATCCGTGCGAAACAAGCAAATAATGACTATATTCGCTACCAGAACCTATACAACAACCAGTCGATTACCAAACAACAGTATGAGCAGGCATTAACAGCGAAATTGGAAGCTGACAAGCAGGTTGAAATTTTGCAACAACAACGTAACGCCAGTGCTTCACAACGTAATGCAGTCGTGAGTAAGACTACAGTAGCTTCAAAGCAAACTTCTGTTGCTGAGGCTAATATAAAAAGAGCAAATGCGCAACTTGAAGCGGCTAAATTAAACCTTTCTTATACTGCAGTACTTGCTTCTGTGGATGGTCAGGTATCGAATATTAAAGTACAACCGGGGCAGATGGTCAATCCAGGCCAGTCTTTGTTCTACATTGTCGATAATATCGAAACTTGGGTAGTTGCGAACTTTAAGGAGACGCAATTGGAAAAAATAAAACCCGGACAAAAAGTCGGTATTAAAGTAGATGCTTATCCAGCTATTGAGTTTGAAGGTGAGGTAAACTCTTTTTCACCAGCTACAGGTTCACGTTTCTCTTTACTACCTCCGGATAATGCGACAGGTAACTTTGTAAAGACCGTTCAGCGTTTACCCGTAAAGATCAAATTGACAAAAGACAATAAAGCAGAAAATGTGGCTTTGCTCAGACCGGGCATGAATGCTGACGTAGATGTGCATGTTCAATAACTATGGAAAATTTAAATCAACAGGATAGTCTGGTTGAATATGGTTTTCGACGCGTTGTCATCACGATTACAGCGGTGCTTTGTGCGCTGCTGGAGATTGTGGATACAACGATTGTCAATGTGGCCCTAAACGATATGAAAGGTTCATTGGGTGCTACATTGACGGATGTGGCCTGGGTTATTACGGCTTATGCAATTGCCAATGTAATTGTAATCCCGATGACCAGCTGGCTGTCGCAGCAGTTTGGACGTAGAAACTACTTTGCGGCTTCCATTATCATATTCACAGTATCTTCATTCTTGTGTGGCAATGCAACCAATATGTGGGAACTTGTTGCATTCCGCTTTATACAAGGGATGGGTGGGGGAGCCTTATTGGTGACAGCCCAAACCATCATTACGGAAAGTTATCCCAAAGAAAAACGTAGTATGGCCCAGGCTATTTACGGTATGGGGGTCATTGTCGGCCCTACCTTGGGCCCGCCGTTGGGAGGATATATAATCGATAACTTCTCATGGCCTTATATCTTTTATATCAATGTGCCGCTTGGAATTATTGCGACCTTGTTGACATTATCTTTTGTACGTAGTCCTAAATACAGTCAAAAGCAGTCTCCTAAGGAAGTGGATTGGTTCGGTATGATATTTTTGATCATGTTCATTGGTTCGCTCCAGTTCGTATTGGAACACGGGCAACAGGATGACTGGTTTGATGATCCTTTGATCCTGGGACTTTCCATCTTATCCGTCTTCGGGTTGCTGTTTTTTATTTGGCGAGAGCTGGTATATGACAAACCTATTGTCAACCTGCGTGTATTGAAAGATAAGAATTTGCAGGTCGGTGTGGTGATGAGCTTTATTCTTGGTTTTGGCTTGTTCGGATCGACGTTTATTATCCCAATTTATACGCAGTCGATATTGGGATGGACAGCGACAGATGCCGGTTTGTTATTGCTGCCAAGTTCAATTATGACAGGTATCATGATGCCTTTTATCGGTAAGATGATCCAGAATGGTGTTCCTCAGAAGTATATGGTTGCTATAGGGCTATGTATCTTTTTTGGCTTTTGTTTTTGGATGTATAGCCTCATGACAAATGATACAGGTTCGGAGCATATGTTTTGGCCATTGATTCTCCGCGGAGTTGGCCTAGGATTGTTGTTTGTGCCTGTTATGACACTGTCTTTATCAACATTACATGGTAAGTCAATCGGTGAAGGAGCTGCTTTTACAGGGATGATGCGTCAATTGGGCGGTTCATTTGGAATTGCTTTGATTACGACATTTATCGCCCGTGATAGCCAAAAACACCGTGTTGATCTGGTAGCTAATTTAGATCCAAGTAAGTTTGATGTGCAACAACGGGTGCAGCAATTGCAAATGAGTTTTCAGGCGAAAGGTTTTTCACCTAATGAGGCTTTGGCCAAAGCGCATCAAATATTGGACTTGAGTGTGATGAAACAAGCAACAGTCCTATCCTACATGGATGTGTTCCTGTACCTCGGCGTTGTCTTTCTGATTTGTGTTCCTTTTGTATTGATGATCAAACAAGGAAAAACCCAGATCGATATGTCGAGTGTGCACTAGAGCACGATAGACTGATTTCATATCCTAAAGGTAAATTATTCAAAAAGGACAGTTAATCCTTTAACCAGGAGCCCTCAAAATGCGCTGAGCTTTTTGAGGGCTTTTTTATTTCCTTTTTTTTCTGAATTGCATGTTATTGATTCCGCAACAATCTCCTTTTGCTTTCTTAGCGGTCGGTGGTCGCAAAGTCATGAAGTTTTTTATTGTTGAATAGTAGGTTCGTTTGACGCTGGTTACTGTTTGTACATCGAAAAGCATGTCAGTTTTGCAAACCGAAAATAATAATTGAAAAACCTGATTTAAAATTGATTGTTTAATAATAAAGAATTTGGAGGAATCAATCTTTTGAAATGGAAAAAGGTGGTTCTTTTAGAATTGTGACTTAGATAGATTTTTTTGTTTTTAAAATAGCGACTGTATGTATACCGAAAAGCTTAATCTTTTGGCATTTATCATTCCCTTGTTTTTAGTTTTGATGCTGTTGGAATACTGGTATAGTTTAAAAAAACAGAAGCGTTTTTATTCTTTTGATGAATCTATCTCAAATCTCAATGTCGGTATCGTCGAGCGCATGTGTGATATGTTTTCCGTGAGCTTGTTTTACTTTTTTTTCGTTTGGGTGTATCAAAATTTTGCTATATTTCATATTGAAGCTAATCTTTGGACCTGGATTATACTTTTCCTATTTACAGATTTTCTTTGGTATTGGTATCATCGTTACAGTCATGAAATCAATCTATTGTGGGCCGCACACGTTGTCCATCATCAGAGCGAAGACTATAACTTCACGGTAGCAGCGCGTATTACCATATTTCAGGCCGTATTTCGTTCGCTGTTTTGGGCTTTTATTCCCCTTTTGGGTTTTCCTCCTTTTATGATGACGGCAATTTTATTGGTGCATGGTGTATATCCATTCTTCTCACACACACAAACCGTAGGTAATTTGGGTGTTCTTGAGCGGATATTTGTAACTCCCTCACATCATCGCGTACATCATAGTAGCAATGAAATCTATTTAGATAAGAACTACGGTGACATCCTAATTATTTGGGATAGACTGTTTGGAACATTTATCCCAGAGCAGAAAGAAGAGCCTTGTGTCTATGGGCTTACCAAACCTATTCATCGCTATACTTTCCTATGGCAGCATTTTCATTATTTATTTGAAATTGGCCTATCATTTAAACGCGCGCAGGGATTTAAAAACAAAATGCGTACTATATTTGGTCGGCCCGACGATATACAGCCTGAAATCAGGACAGAATTGGAACAGAAGATATTTGCAGGTATCAAACCACAGGTTCATGGACAGCGGTTAAGCCGTTATATCTTTTTTCAGTCCATGCTGACAATGATCCTTCTTTTTTTCTTTTTGCTTTATGGTAATTATCAGCAACTCATCCAACTCGTTGTTGGCGGAGTATTTATTCTCTGCAGCGTCATTTGTATCGGTGGTCTTCTGGAACATGAAAGTTGGGTTTTTCCGCTTGAGATGTTTCGGTTGTTTTTGTTGCTGCTGTATATCAGCCTAACGTTTTACTCGCCTTTAAGCCCTGTTTTATTGGGATCGTTTGTTTTAATGCAATTGATTTTTTATAAAAGTTTAGCCACGCGTTATAAAAAATTGCTCCATCTTGAGCGAAACTGAATTTATCGGGAAGAATTCTTGTCTGTCCGGATTGTATTCGAATTTATGAAGTATGTAAAAGATCTAGTGGCATAGGTCGACAAAGGACTGACAGTAGGACCTGGCCATAATATCCCAGCTATATTGCTTTAGGGTGTTCTGTTTAAATTGCAGACTTAATTTTTTATAATGTGCTGGATCGTCTAAAATAGCTTGAAGTTGTTCGACCCAGGCATTATGGTTCTTGCTTGCCAGGAGCAGACCATTGCCATTATGCGTCACTGCACTTGTGATGCCTTCCAGTTCGGACGCGACAACAATTGTGCCTGCTGTCGAGGCTTCCAAACAGACGAGTCCAAAGCCTTCCATATCACCCGCCACTTCGATATTGGGCATCAAGAAGGCTTGAGCGTTGGTCAATAGGCTTTTGAGCTGTTCAAATGGAACTTTTCCAAGATGTTGAATTTTTTCGGGATATGCTTTCAGTAGTTTTCGGATCGCCTGTTGATCCGTGGGGTAACCCAGGAATAGCGTCATTAAATGATATAGCTTTGCGGGCATAAGGTGCAATAAACGTTCTTTCCATGTGGGCTCTTGATCGAAGGGGCCGACCATCAGTAATTTGAAATCACCTTGGATTGCCGGTATGACATCTTTCATAAGCCAGGAGAACCCCTTCCGTTTAACTGCTCGTCCCAATGTAATAAAATAAGGCTTGCTCTCGCTGTTTGTTTCAGTGACTTGGGCGGAGTCCTGTATCGGATCGACACCGTTGGGTATAATAATAATTTTGGAGGGATCAATACCACGTAGCTGGGCAGCTTCTGCGGTGGCTTGGCTAACGGCAATAATCTGGTCAAATGCGTTAAACCTTGGTATGACCTTTTTTTGAAAATAGCTGAAGGGAAATACGATATCCAGGCCATGAATGGTAACCACACGCTTTAAATGGCGGTATCCTTTGTGGAAGGAGGCCAACGATGCGATTAATCCATCGTTAAAGTGAATAAGCTTGATTCCTGGGTTTTCTTTCACCTTTTCCAGGATGCGACGATTTAGCTGAAGAAAGAACGTAAAAACCGACTCCTTATTATCGTAAACTAAGGTGTGCGCTTTCAGGTAAAGAGCTGCTGTGTTGATCAGTTCAAAACTCTGCTTTTCCATGCCTCCAACACGTGGAGGGTATTTGTGGCTGACAAATAATATTTCTATTTCAGACAGGGACATGAACTGGTTTCTTTTTGATGCATAGATAAAATATAAATCCTAAACCTGCCCAGAAGAGCTGCCGGCTGCGGCGCAATAGCGAAGCACTGAGCCAAATTGTTCCCCCTGTAATGCCGATCATATTGAGCAGGAGCTTGTTGGCGATTTCTTCGACACCAAGTTGGCCGGGAATGAAAGCACCCATACTTTTCAGTACAATGACACTCATATCCAGTATCAATCCATGAATCGGTTGGGCAGGGGTACCCAGAAATTTTAGAATATAATAAAATTCCAGACTTCCGATAATCCAATGGAGGGCAAACAATAAATAGGAATACCAAAAAACCTTATTTTGATGTCGGTAAAAGTCTTTTACATTCCAAAGTAGCGTCTGCATATAAGCTTTTGCTTTTCCCCAAAAACTTGTTGTCGAAGCCGAATTTTGCGAAGGATTTTTTGCGGCTATTAGCCAGTAGAGCATCAAGAGAACCAAGAGTAGCAAAAGAGTACAGACGAAATAGATTGTAGAGCCCGTATAACGTATAACTTCACTTTTTAAGGGAGAGAACATCATCCACAGCATAGCGATCAAAAAGAGAGTCAATTGGGACAGGACCGCAGTAATACGGGATATCGCAACAGAATTTAATCCTTCTTTTAACGGAATTTTGTAACGGGTAATCAATTCTGCCTTTAATAGATCCCCACCGATAATGCTTGTGGGATTGAATAGTCCAACTGTTTCACCGATTTGACGGATAGCAAAGAGTTCAATCAGATTAACTTTCTTTTTATCGGAACCCAAACATATCCACCAGGCTAGGGTACCTAGAAAATATGCTGCACAAGTTGTCAACAAAATAACGATAAAGTGATAACCAACTGCTGAGAGTTCTTTTTTTAACGCATTGAAGTCGCTTTTAGCCAAAAAGATAGCAATGGATACGAGGATCAAAAGTAAAAATGTGCCTTTGATGAGCTTGCTTGGGGATGTTAGTTTGCCCATGCCAAATCTGTTTCCTGTGTTTTATCTATCAGTCGGTCAATATCATCAAAATAGGATTGTGATAGCCTGTTCCAGTCCAATTGGGCAACATAAGAAAGTCCTGCAGCAACAAGATTCTTCTTTAAGTTCGCGTCAGAAAGGATTTTTTTGAGGTAGTAAACATATCCAGCGGCATTCTCAGGCTGACATTTAAAGCCATTTTTCCCATGCTGAATCAGGGATGCGGAACCCCCACCATCGGCGATAACACAGGGAAGTCCAGATGCCAATGCTTCCACAACGACATTTCCATAAGTTTCTGAAACTGATGGAAAGACAAACGCATCTGCCGAAGCATATAGGGCCGCAAGCTCTTCATGGTTTTTCTTTCCTAAAAATATGGCTTTTGGCATCTCTTGCATCGCAATTACTTTGGCTGTTCCTTCACCAACAACAATGAAATTATAGTCAAGGTTTTGTGCCTGTATCTGTTGATAGATTTCAATAAGCGTTTTAATATTTTTTTCCCAGACGATACGACTGACAAAAAGGATTGTTGGTTTGTCATTCTTTGTGATGGTCTGCAGGTGAGATCGATTCTTTTTATTAGGGTTAAATAGGGCTGTGTCTATTCCTCTTTGCCACAGCTTTAATCCTTCTTGTTGTAAGCCGATCTGCTGTAATTCGTTTAGAATGGAGTTGGTCGGTACATAGACAATATCACATTTGTTATAAAAGTTATTCATTGCTTTTTTCATCCATTGTTCAGTCGGTTTGACCAGGGGTAATATGTTTTTGAAATAATAGGCAATGTATGAAATGAAGTGTGTGTGATAGATCGTAAGAACAGGAATACCTTTCCGTTTGGCATAATTCAAGGCAAAGAAACCTAAAAGGGAAGGAGTTGCAATATGGATCGTGTCTGGGGCAAATTCATCCAGGGCAAGTTCAAGTTTCTTTTTAATAAGCTGTGGAATAGCAAGGCAATAATCATCATTGACGGGTATTTTGAATGTCGGGACCTTGTAAGAATGAAAATTTCGAAATTGCGTGGGGCCGCCGCCATAGATAAAAAAATAATCGAATTTTTGCTGATCGATGCGGTTTATCAGCTGAAACATTGTACGCGATGCACCGTCGAAATCCTCAACGAGTATCTCTGTAAAGAATGCTACCTTTCTCATGTTATTCTTATTAGGGGTTGTATAAAAATATCTGAAAGCTGTAACTCCTATGCTATGCGGGTATTAACCTTTTGTCATTATAGTGTTTATAAATTATGAGTTTTTAATAATTTGTGCATAATTATTAAAAGTAGAATTAATTGAATATCATAACGGAGCTAATGTTGGAGCGGTAGCTTTGGATTGAACAAAATATTCAGTCCATGTTAATAGATCTATTGTTCGAAAAAAAGATTAGACCTAAGGGTTTTCGAAAAATTGTCATCTTATTTATTTGTGCGTCTGCCGGTGTTATGCTGGGTTTTAAGTTGAAGCCAAAACAACAGCCGAAGCTCAGTAATGCTGTGTATGCAGCTATGCCGGAGGCGAATTACGGGCAGCTTAGTTTATTGACATATAATATTGCTGGTTTGCCCGAGCTGATTTCCAGTGCAGTGACTGAGCGGTCTTCCAGCATTACCTCGATCGGCGAGCGGATCAATAAATTCGATATTGTCAATGTACAGGAAGACTTTAATTACAACAAATTTCTTTATCGAAACAATAAGCATAGCTACCGAACTGCAAATATGGGGGGAGTACCTTTTGGTGATGGTCTGAGCACACTTTCAAAATATCCTATTGTTGAATTTGAGCGAATAAGCTGGACGGATTGCAACGGTACAGATTGCCTGACTCCTAAAGGTTTTTCATATGCTCGTATCCAATTAGCTAAGGAGGTTTTTATTGATGTTTATAATGTACATGCAACAGCTCAGGATGACCGGAATGCAACTGTTGCCCGGCAGAAGAATATAAACCAGCTGAAAACCTATATCAAAAAATATTCGGCGGGTAAGCCACTTTTAATTATGGGTGATTTTAATGCACATTATGCTTATGAATTGGATAACATCGGATCTTTTCAGCAGGACTTGGGTCTGGTAGATGCCTGGGTAAGTTTACGCAACAAAGGTAATATTCCTGGGCATCAAGTGAATTTTGAAGCGAAAACTGCACTGGATCTGACAGCGGATTGCGAGGGTATTGACAAAATTTACTATCGCAATAATCATCATCTGCTATTTGAAGCAAAGGATTACCAGGTCCAGAAGACACTTTTTCAAAACGAGCAGGGACAGGATTTATCCGATCATTGTGCGGTGTCCTTACAATTAGGTTGGCGTGTTGTCAAACCTTCGGTTCAGTAAAATAGAACTTTCTCAATTCTTTCATATCAATCGCGATTAGCACTGAACCCCTCAGTGCTTTTTTGCCTATGGGACATCTCCTGGGGGCCTGTCGTACTTGGTTTATTTTGAAGAGCAAATAAAAAGCCCCATAAAATGAATTATGGAGCCTTTATTAAATTGGGATAAATTATCTTATTTATACATTTCTTCACGTTGTGCTTTCACCACATCGCTATTAATGTATTCATCGTAAGTCATCAATTTGTCGATGATACCTTTCGGAGTCAATTCGATGATTCTATTTGCAACAGTTTCAGTCAATTCGTGGTCACGGGATGTGAACAACATTGATCCTTTAAAATCAGACATTCCATTGTTCAATGCAGTGATAGATTCCAAATCCAAGTGGTTGGTTGGTTCATCAAAGATGAGGAAGTTGGCACCTTGAAGCATCATGCGAGAAAACATACAACGCATTTTTTCTCCCCCTGAAAGCACAGATACTTTCTTCATAACTTCTTCTCCAGAGAACAACATTTTCCCTAAAAATCCGCGTATAAATTGTTCGTCTGCCTCTGGGTTAGTTGTATAGTCTCTCAACCAATCGACCAAATTATCACTTTTTCCTTCGAAGAATGCGGCATTTTCAATCGGCATATCAGCAGGAGTGATGGTAACGCCCCATTTGAATTCGCCACCGAAATCGGTGTCTCTACCGGTGATAATATCATAAAATGCTGTGGTAACCAGTGAATTTGGACCTAGAACAGCGATTTTATCGCCTTTATTAATCATAAAGGTAATATCCTTGAAGAATACCTCACCATTGACCGTTTTGCTTAATCCTTCGACTTGCAGCGTTTGATCTCCTGGTTCACGATTCATGGTATTGAACATGATGGCAGGATATTTACGGTTGGATGGTTTAATCTCGTCAATATTAATCTTATCCAATGCTTTCTTACGAGAAGTAGCTTGTTTGGATTTGGAAGCGTTGGCAGAGAAGCGACGGATAAATTCCTGGAGCTCTTTCACTTTATCTTCCATTTTCTTGTTTTGATCAGAACGTTGCTTTAACGCTAATTGAGAAGATTCGTACCAGAAAGAGTAGTTACCCGTATAGATTGTCATCTTACCAAAATCAATATCCACCGTATGCGTACATACAGCATCCAAGAAGTGACGGTCGTGGGATACGACTAGGACGATTGCTTCATAGCTTGCTAAAAAATCTTCTAACCATGCGATGGTGTTTATATCCAAATCATTGGTAGGCTCATCGAGAATCAAAATATCTGGTTTTCCAAATAAAGCTTGCGCTAGTAATACGCGAACTTTTTGGTTACCGTCGATTTCAGAAACCAATTTATAGTGCAGATCTTCTTTGATACCCAAGCTGCTCAATAACGTCGCTGCATTAGATTCAGCATTCCAGCCATCCATTTCAGCAAAAAGACTTTCTAATTCGCCGGCGCGTTCGCCGTCGGCATCAGAGAAATCCTCTTTCATGTAAATGGCATCTTTTTCTTTCATGATTTTGTAAAGCTCTTGGTTACCCATCATGACAGTTTCAAGAACAGTAAACTCATCGAAAGCATAGTGATCCTGACTTAAAACAGACATGCGTTCGCCTGGCGTGAATGCCACTGAACCTGTCGAAGGATCAACTTCCCCTGAGATAATTTTTAAGAAAGTAGATTTACCTGCTCCATTAGCGCCAATAATACCGTAACAGTTTCCAGGTGTGAATTTTAGATTGACATCTTCGAATAGTACACGTTTACCAAAACGAAGAGAGAGATTTGACACATTAATCATGCTGCAAAGATACGTTTTAATATTGTATTTTTAACTATTTACGGTGATCAGTTTCAGGAGAAATTGACAGGAGTAATGTTGGGGAAATCAACTGTTTTTTAGCTTCTTTGGCAAACCTGTATGCTCTGAAATTTCAATGGATGGAGAGGATCTTTGAAATGAAGCCTGAAATCCAGCAATGTGTGCAAATAATGAATTAATAAATTATAAATATTGTGCTGGTGATTTAAATTGGCTTCTTTTTTGTGGACAAGAGCTGAAATGAAATCAATTATGAAAAGAAATAGAATAACGGGTGTCGTTATACTTGCAGTTGCTTTTTTATTTAATATCCAAGGAGCCTCGGCTCAATTTGGAGGGCTATTGGATAAGGCAAGCAAAGCCGTTGCTTCCAAGGGAAGCAAGGTACTTGGACTGGATAAACTTTTAAAAGAGCCCGAAGCGATTAGTACAAGTTTTGAAGATGTAAATAGGAAGGGGGAGCAAATGCCCGATTTTCAAAATACGGCTGTTTATAAACCTTTAGAAAATTTGCAAAAGAATGGCAATGATGGTTACTTATTGGAGGCTGGACATTTTGAAATGACCAATAAGAGCTATTGCTTGAAAGCGGGTACTTATGCGCCTTCGAAAGGTGATGGATATATGTATGCACCTACATTGGGCAAGAAGAGAGACGTGGTCATTGCAATTTTGAAAAGCGCTGAGAAGCACCCTGAAGTTGCACAATCAGACATACAGATGCTATTGTGGACGATCATTGCGAAGACAAAATTTATTGATTATTCGGGTCCGGTGAAAGAAACAGCTTTAAAATTGCTTACGGCTGAACAAATTTTACATTTGGAAGGTGGTGCACTCGGCGTTTTGCCATTTGACGTTGTCCAAAAGGCAAAAGACCAGATGCCACCGGCAGTACAGACAATCTTTGAAGCAGAAAATAATATTCGGCAGCTCGTTTCCTCAGGAAACTATTCGTACGCTGATTTTGAACAATATGCGATCTTAGCTGGTATGGCTGAGCCTCGTACGGACGTGCCAAGTGGTATTTGGACGCTTCATCCTGATGGTTATTATGTTCGTTATTATCCAAGTGGTTATGCGGTTACTAAGGTTCAGGTGTATGTCCCTCAAGAATTGATTACAAAATTGAATGGCAAGAAGCTTGTATACGATGCAACAGATGATATTGCCTGTCCGGCAAATACGGGGTCGCAACGATTAGCACAAACGAATGAACCGATTCGTGATTAATATGTTGAGTCATTGAAAGTTTGATGGGAAGTGAAGGGGATGTGGAAGGAAGTTTAATGAATAAGGGAGATCTACTGATCTCCCTTATTCATTAAACTTCCTCTTTTGCCTCCTGTATAATATATAAACAATGACAATGATAGCGATGATTGCTAAAATAATGTAATGGGAACCTGAATGTTGGGTTTTATCCTCTGTCGTCTGCGCATATGTAAAATTTGCTACGAAAAGAAGCACCATGAAAATCCACTTCTTGCACATAATAAACGGTTTATTAACTATAGTAGCAAGCTAAGTATTTTTTGCAACAAAGTCAAATTAATTCGGTAAAAAATAACTAAGATTTTTATGAAATTTTAATGTATAATGTTTGTTTCTCACATTTGATTCGTTAGGTTCAAAAAATAAAAGGATAGAAGAAGAGCTTTACCACTGATAAAACACAGCTAATTCACCTTTTTTACATTGGATATAGCTCCGGATATTGCTTAGGGAATTCGGTAAATGGTCCTAAAAATCGTATCTTGTGAACCTTTGTAAGCGTTTTTAGATATTCAAATCATGTCAAAACTTATCAATTTAACTGTCTTTAGAGAGTTCTTAAAATCCAGCTTTGCAGGCGGAATTATACTTTTTTCCTGTGTTATTCTGGCATTGATCGTAGCAAATACATCATTGTATGCCAGTGTAATGGAATTTCTGAACCGGGAAGTAGGCTTTGAGAGCGGTCATATTCATTTAAAATATTCGTGGTTGTTGTGGCTCAACGATGGTTTGATGGCGATTTTCTTTTTACTGGTGGGGCTCGAGATAAAACGTGAAATTGTAGAGGGTGAACTCTCGTCGCCAAGTAAAGCAATTCTGCCCATTTTGGCTGCGGTTGGTGGTGCGCTTTTGCCTGCCATCATTTATTTTGCATTAAATCAGGGAACCGATACTGCAAACGGCTGGGGAATCCCTATGGCAACGGATATTGCATTTGCTTTAGCGGTTATCACGCTTCTGGGAAATAAGGTACCTGCCAGTCTTAAGATCTTTTTGGCTGCGCTAGCGATTGTTGACGACCTACTTGCCATATTGGTTATTGCGATCTTTTATAGCAATGGTATTCATGCGACCTATTTATTTATTGCTTTAGGTATATTTCTGTTTTTGATCGTGTTAAATAAATTGGGCGTTAAAGCGATATGGGCTTACCTGATTCCGGGACTATTTATTTGGTACTTTGTTCACCACTCGGGTATTCATGCAACAATAGCTGGCGTGCTGGTGGCCATGACGCTGCCGACAACACCGGATGCGGAAGAATCTCCCTTGGAAAAACTTGAGCATCTATTGACCAAACCTGTCAATTTCATTATCATTCCTTTGTTTGCATTTGCGAATACGCTTATTCCAATCCATGGGGAAATGATTGGTGGTTTGACTTCAAAATTGGGGATCGGTATTATCCTTGGCCTAATCGCTGGTAAATCAATTGGGATATTTTTGATCTGTTTTATTGCTAAAAAATTGAAGATTGCGCAATTACCGGAAGGGGCTGGCTGGAAACAGATTTTTGGTGTAGGCTTGTTGGGGGGAATCGGTTTCACGATGTCGATTTTCATCTCGATACTATCTTTTGATGATAACATGCTGATTGAAGAAGCAAAGTTTGCGGTTCTGATCGCTTCTTTATGCGCTGGCTTGCTAGGCTATGTCGTTTTGAGCGTAGTGTCAGCCGCAAAGAAAACAGAGGTTATTGATTAGATAGCAGTCGTATGCTTGGCTTACAGGAATGTGTAGGACAGTTGTTTTCGGTCAAATTTATTTCTGATTTCCTCATGGATTAATTCTATCTGGACATCTATTTGAAAGCGGACAACGAGCTATAGGTATTAATTTTAGACTTTTATGAATTAGATTTAGTAATTTAGGGCACAACAATAAAAACAATACGTTGAGATTTGATGAATTTGGCTTTGTTCCAGCTTTGGAAGAAGGTTTAGAAAGTATGATGTTTGAGGAGGCTACGCCGATCCAAGAACAGACCATCCCGATTATTAAAGAGGGAAAAGATATGATTGCCTGTGCACAGACAGGTACAGGTAAAACAGCAGCTTATATGTTGCCGATCCTCGATGCAATAGCACGGAATTCAAGGGAATCTATCCTCGCTATTATCCTTGTTCCGACCCGGGAACTTGCTATGCAAATTGACCAGCAGATTATGGGCATGTCTTATTATACGGGTGCAACATCCATAGCCATTTATGGTGGTGGTGATGGTATGGGGTATGAACAGCAAAAACGGGCCATACGAGAGGGGGTAAATATTATTGTTGCTACGCCGGGAAGGTTGATAAGCCATCTTACCTCCATGAAGATTGATCTCTCTCATTTAAAGCACTTTGTTTTGGATGAAGCCGATAGTATGCTGGATATGGGATTTCAAGACGATATTTTACGTATTGTAAGTTATCTACCGAAGAAAAAACAGATGCTTTTGTTTTCGGCTACGATGCCGATGAAGATCAGGTCTTTTGCCCGAAAAATTCTACAAGAGCCTGTGGAAGTCAATATTGCCATTTCTAAACCTTCGGAAGGGATAGATCAACGAGTATATCTTGCCTATGATCAACAGAAAATGGAGCTTCTGAAGAATATACTGAAGGATCCCAACTATGTATCAGTTATTATTTTTGCATCTCAAAAAACTACAGTCAAACTTCTCGCTCAGGAATTACAGAAGCAGGGGATTGATGCGGAGGGTTTCCATTCGGATCTCGAGCAGTCGAAACGGGAAGATATCATGGCCAGATTCCGGTCTCGTCAGGTACGGGTACTGGTAGGGACAGATGTGATATCTCGCGGTATCGATGTGGTGGGGATCAGTTTGGTCGTTAATTACGATGTTCCACCGGATCCGGAAGACTACGTACACCGTATTGGACGTACTGCGCGGGCAGCGACTACAGGAACAGCCATTACCTTTGTCAATGAGAAAGACCAAAATCGTTTCGCTCAGATTGAGAATTTAATAGGTTATCCGATTGAACAACTTCCATTGCCAGAGGGGTTTGAAGCGGGACCTACTTACAATCCTGCCAAAAAGAATCCACAGCATAAAAAGAAGCGTTTCAATAGGAATAAAAATAAAAACTATCAGAAAGCTAAAAGAGCCTGATTTTAAAATACAAAGCCCCCATATTTTTCTCATATGGGGGCTTTGTATTTCAGTATATATTGTATTCAACTTTTATTCAACAGTCCATACGGCCAATTCATATCCGTCAGGATCCCGGAACTGAAATCTTTTTCCACCCGGAAAGCTAAAAATATCTTTTAATATAGTCCCGCCAGCACGGATAACCTGATCACGCGTAGCCTGCAGATCGTCGGCATAGATAACGACGAGAATACTGCCATTTATGGGGTCACCAAGTGTAAAACCACCATCAACATATTTTCCGTCAAAAGCCGTATATGCTGGCCCGTAATCCGTAAACTCCCAACCGAAAGACGTTGAGTAGAATGCTTTGGCACGTTCAAGGTCGCTTGATACAAACTCAAGGTATTGGATCTGCTGGTTAACAAATTTGTTTTCTGTACTGCTATTGCTCATAACGGAACTATCTATTTAATGTATATATAATAAATTGCTTGACCGGTTGTGCCGGTTTTGGAATTAAAACCCGAATCGTTTTATAAATATAAGGCTTTGTTGAAAATGATACACATTTTTCTTTTCAACATGTTTTTTTTGGGGCTACCTGTTTATCGGGGCTACCTGCTTGGCACAAGGAGGAAACAATGTTCATTTCCCAATCTTAGTTGGACTGGGAAATGAATGGAGGTTGTTAAGCGCTCTTTTTACTGCTGATCCAATATTGTAATAACACAGATGAAACAACCAAAAGCAGTCCAACATAGAAGGATAGGTTTAATTCTCTTGCTTCATTAAGAAGTAAAAATGCAATCAAAATAGCATATACTGGCTCAAGATTTAAGCTTAAGTTCAATGTAAATGCTGATATCTTCTTTAAGATTTCTGTAAATGCGAGATAGACTCCCACAGTGCAACATAAAGATAGGATGATCAGATAGAAAATATCCAGGGCATTGGGAATGAAAGTGCTGATTGGATAGTGTTGAATGTAAAAAGGAAGTAGACATACCAGCCCTATTGTTCCACCGATCATTTGATAATAGTTAATGCATATTGCGTTGTACTTTTTGGTCAATTTTTCATTGTGAACCGCATAGAGTGAGGCAAAAGCCGGAGAAATTATCCCTAAGACTATGCCCAGCTGGTGTGAGGTATCGAAATGAAATATCAGTGCAATACCGCACAACGTAAGTCCACTCAACAGAAGTTCAGACAATCTGAATTTGGTTTTATTGATCATCGGCGCAAAAATAGCTGTGAAAAAACTTGCCATACAGTAGCAGATCACGCCGATTGAAATGTTTGAATATTTGATGCTAGCATAGAATAATAGCCAGGATGCTGTCAATAGCAGCCCATTTTTTGCAATATGCAGTTTCTCTTTGAAAGTAAAATCTGTAGGTATTTTATACCATTTTAAAATAAAAAATAGGATAACGGCAGCTAAAAATACACGGTACCATGTGAGTATCCCCTCGTTGAGTGAAATCACTTTTCCAAATACGCCAGATAGTCCCAGACACAGCACAGCAAGGTGCAGCATGAAATATGAATGTTTCATAAGAAATTGTCTTCCAGTTCCGTCCATTAAGGACGAAAGGTGTTAAATAATAAAATTGATAGAAAATAAGAAGCACAGCAATTCGGTCCATTTCTGGCATTGTGCTTCAGTAATATAGAGAAAAAATATTACGCTATTGGAGGAGGAAGACAACTCGTTCTATTCATCATATTTGTATTTACCCGAAGATAAGGAATTTTGGACACAGCTGCAAAAAAGGAATGAAAAAGCCCCTAGAAAGTCTTTGCTTCTAGGGGCATATATTTAGTCAGTTGCCTTTATTTTGTGATTTTATGGCGTATTTGGTGGTAAAGTATCTGTTCCGCCACCCAGTGCACGGTAAAGATCTATGGCTGCGTTGAGCTTTTCCCGTTTTACTGTAATACGTTCCAAATCATTTTGAAGTGCATTGTTTTGGGCAGTTATCACCTCCAAATAGTTTGCCATCCCACTTTTGTAAAGTAGGGCTGCATCGGCGGTGGCTTTGGCGAGGGCATTTGATTTGGCATGGATAAGTTGCAGGCGCTGTTCCGTATGTTTGATTTTTGCCAAGGCATCCGAAACTTCTGAAACTGCGACCATAACCGATTGTTTAAACTGCAAAGCTATTTTTTCGCGTTCGATGACCGATATCTCATAGTTTGTTTTTAAAGCTCCTTTCTGGAAAATTGGCTGTGCAATATTCCCCGCTATTGTTTTCACAATAGAACCCGGTAAATCGAACCATTTGTTAAATTGAATGGAGTTTGTACCGATGGATGGTGTCAAGCTTATGGAAGGGTACATCGCTGCTTTAGCAAGTCCCATTCTGCTTGTGGCAGCAACTACAGCGTATTCAGCTGCTCTGACATCTGGTCTGCGGCTCAAGAGTTCGGCCGGCACCCCAGTAGCAAGCCCGTTGCCAACGATCGTATCATCTAAACTTGCTGTACGTTGAATGCCCTCGGGGAAACCCCCGCAAAGAATGCTCAGTGCATTTTCTTCGACCGCCATATTTTGATGGGCTAGGGGAATCAATAATTCAGCAGTTTTCTTCTGAGCTTCGGCTTGCTCCACAGCAAGCGAGCTGACCAGTGATGAGTTGTATTGCAAACGTATCATGCTAAGTGTGCTGTCGCTCAATAGAACATTTTTTTGTGCAATCTTAAGCTGCTCATCCAAAGCAATCAGATTATAATAGGACTGGATGACCTGTACAATAAGGCGTGTTTTTAATGCGGAAAGATTTTCCTTTTGGCCAAAAAAATTGGCCATAGATTCCTCTTTTTGCATTTTTACCTTTCCCCAGATATCGGCTTCCCAAGATAATCTAAGCGTAGCACTATAATCGTCCATATAGGGTGTTCCAATAAATTGGTCACTCAGTGAACCATTCAAGGAGTTACTCGATAACCAGGTTCTGTTCGCTCCAATGCTTAAATCAGCTGTTGGCAGTAACCCTTTCTTAGACTGCTTGTAGGCGAGTTCTAATTGTTGCATGTTGAGGAGTGCTACATTGACGTCCGTATTATTGGACAAAGCCTTCTCAATGAGTGAGGTCAATAAGGGGTCCTGTACAAATTTACGCCAGGATAGCTGTAGCGTATCGGACGTGAGAACAACCTCGCTGTTTTTGAAATTTTCGGGCATTGCTATCTCCTGACGTGTGTATTTTTTCCCCACGCTGCATGCGGACAACAACAGGGTAGTGCTTGCGAAAATTGTTATATAGTGATGAAATTTTTTCATTTTAATCGTTTGTATTGTGTACTGTATTGTCCGTAAGCTTTTTACCCGAAACTTTTTCTTGCAAATATTGGAACACCAGGTACAGTAATGGTATAATAATTACCCCAAGGATAACACCGCTTAACATACCCATTGCTGCTCCTGTACTGATGGAATGGTTACCTGTAGCCGTTCCGCCGGTAGCAAACATCAAAGGTACCATACCCGCAATGAAAGCCAATGAAGTCATTAAGATTGGGCGTAGACGCGCTCTTGCGCCTTCCAAAGCCGAATCAATGAGAGAGGAGCCTGCTCTTCTCCGCTGTAAAGCAAATTCAACAATCAAAATGGCATTTTTTGCCAAAAGACCGATGAGCATGATCAAGCCGACCTGGACGTAGATATTGTTGTCCAATCCAATAGCACGTGTTCCTAGGAAAGAGCCGATCATACCTGTTGGGATTGATAACAGGACGGCAAGGGGCAATAAATAACTTTCATACTGTGCTGATAGTAAGAAATATACAAATAGTAAGCTTAATGCTAGGATAAGTACGGTTTGATTGCCTGATGACTTCTCTTCCAAGCTAAGTCCCGTCCATTCGTAGCTATAGTCTCCCGGTAACTTATTCAATACATTTTTCTCCAATGTTTCCATGATGGCACCATTACTGATACCAGGCGTACTAACCACGTTTATCGTGAGTGAATTGTATAAATTATAACGAGTTACCGACTCAGGACCATAAACTTTACGAAGTGTAACCAAGGTATTTACAGGGACCATTTGGCCAAGGTTATTTTTGACAAATATCTCGTTGAACGCTTCTTTATCGGTTCTATAAATGCCATCCGCTTTAACTGCTATCCGATAGAATTTACCAAAACGATTGAAATTCAATGATTGGTCACCCGCAAAGTAAGTTTGAACGGACGAAAGCATTTCACTTACATCTACGCCAAGTTGGGCAGCTTTGTCTTCATCGACTTCCAGTTCCATCTGAGGATAATCTGCTCTGAACATGGTATAGGCAAATTGTACTCCTGGTTGTTTCATGATCTGTGCAATAACGGAATCGGACATTGCTTTGAGCTCTACCGGCGATTTACCAGCTCTGTCCTGTAAGACGAGTTCTGCGCCATTCATCATACCATAACCATCAACAGGAGGGGAGCGAAAGGCCATTGCGTTACCTTCTTTGACACTGGATAATTTTTGCGAGATCACTTGGTGAATCTGATCGATATCGTTCATCTCACCACGCTTCTTTTTATCTT
Organism: Sphingobacterium sp.; assembly: GCA_031286695.1. Taxonomy (GTDB): domain Bacteria; phylum Bacteroidota; class Bacteroidia; order Sphingobacteriales; family Sphingobacteriaceae; genus Sphingobacterium. Next base: position 1,168,632 of record JAITTY010000006.1, read on the forward strand.
TCAGGCGTATGAATCCTGTTGCATAGGCTGCGCTGGAGTTGTTACCGATCATATTGAATCCAGTAATACTTGTATGGCTTTCAATAGAAGGGATATCGGCAAGTAGTTTTTCGATTTTTTCTACTGCTTTTGTGGTTCGATCAAGTCCCGTTCCTGGGGGCATTTCCAAACTGTATACAACAAAGTTATCATCTTCCATTGGTACGAAACTTTTGGAAGTGCTTGTCATGAGGTATCCAGCAACGCCAATTGTAGCCAGGATCAAAAGTGCCGAAATCCATTTTTTCTTTGCCAGGAATTTTAATGAACCAACGTATCGGTTGGTCATGTTTTCGAAGCCAGCGTTAAATGCTTTGAAAAAACGCTGAGAAAACCCAGTTTTTGAGGTCTGCCCATCGTGATTTTCGGCATGTGTATTTTTAAGCAATAATGCACATAGTGCAGGTGTCAGCGTCAATGCATTGATCGCAGAGATCACAATGGCGATCACAAGAGTATAGGCAAACTGTTTATAGAACATGCCCGATGAACCTGTCATAAATCCAATGGGAATAAAAACAGCACACATAACCAAGGTAATGGAGATTACAGCTCCAGTGATTTCACTCATGGCACCATGGGTAGCCTGTTTACCTGTTAAATTGGAAGTCTCCATCTTTCCATGTACTGCTTCGACAACGACTATGGCATCATCGACAACAATACCAATGGCGAGTACGAGGGCAAATAACGTCAATATATTGATGGTAAAGCCAAATACAAGCAGGAAGAAGAAGGTACCTACAATAGCTACAGGGACTGCAATTGCTGGAATAATGGTCGATCGTATGTCTTGTAAGAATAAGAATACAACGAGGAAAACCAAAATGAAGGCTTCAATCAATGTCGAGCGTACTTGGGCTGTACTTTCATCCAAGCGCTCTTTGGTACTGATCAATTTAAAAATCTTGATTCCAGGAGGGAAAGAGCGTTGCGCTATTTCAATCTGTTTATCGATTCCGATTTCAATTTCATTGGCGTTTGAGCCTGATGTCTGGAAGATACCAATGGTAACGGTATTGAGGCCATTATTTTGCGAATTACCACTATAGCTGATCGAGCCAAACTCAATACGTGCGACATCCTTTAAACGAACGATCTGAACGTCATTGTTTTTGACGATAATATTTTCATACTGTTCTGGAAGGTTCTTTTTCCCTTTATAGCGTATGACATATTCAAGTGGTGCTTTTGATTCTTCCCCTAATTTTCCAGGTGCAGATTCCAAACTTTGTTTGGAAATTGCAGCAATGACTTCTTGTGGCACAAGTCCATAACTCGCCATTTTTTGCGGATTCAACCATACACGCATCGAATAATCTTTGGAACCGAATACCATGGCCTGACCGACCCCAGGTACACGCTTGATCTGTGGGATCAAGTTGATGTTCACATAATTCTGTAAAAATAGTTCATCATATTTTTTATTATCTTCTGTATAGATATTAAATATCATGATCATACTATTTTGTTGCTTGGAGGTGGTTAATCCCATTCGGACAACTTCCTGTGGCAGTATAGGCGTAGCCTGTTGTACTCTATTTTGCACATTTACGGCTGCCTGATCTGGATTTACACCTGCTTTAAAGACAATACGTACAGAGAATGTACCATCATTACTTGCAGTAGATGTAATGTATTCCATGTCCTCCACACCATTGATTTGCTCTTCAAGGGGTGTCACAACCGATCTCAATACTGTTTCGCTATTTCCTCCGGGATAGCTTCCGGTAACTTGGACCGTTGGCGGGGCGATATCCGGGAATCGCGTTTGAGGCAGCCTAAAAAGACCGATGACCCCCAGTATGACAAATATGATAGATATAACAGTTGCCAAAACTGGCCTGTCAATAAATTTCTTTAACATTTTAGTTTAAATTTTATAAAGCTTTTAGTACGTTTTTTTTCAAAAGTGAATACGGAATGTATAGGCTTGTTGCCTTTCTTTGAGTAGTTCAGCTTTTGCTATACCTGCTATCCTTGTTACATGGTGGATTTTTTAGTTGGTTGAACTTGCATTCCATCATTAAGCATATCAATTCTATTCATAACGATTTTTTCACCAGCTGTGAGTCCTGATTTTAGTAAATAGGCGTTAGCTGTATTTCCTGCAATTTCAATCTGTTTCATGGAAATTTTATTTTTCTCACCAATAACATACACGAAATAGCGGTCTTGAATATCCTTGACAGCGGCCATAGGTACCAACAACACGTTTTCATGCGCTTTTTTCAAGATTACTTTGGCTGAGCCACCCGAACGGAGAATTTTTTCAGGATTGGTGAAACTTGCCTTAAGTGCCATACTTCCAGTTGTTCTGTCGATGTTACCACTGGCTAATTCGACTTTCCCCGAATGGTTGTATGCGGTTCCATCAGCCAGTAATAGCGTTGCTTGTTGATTGGATGGTTTGTTATTCTGATCTTTGATAAAGGCTATAAAATCGGCCTCACTCAATGAAAAATACACATTTACGGTATTGATTTCAGATAGCGTTGTTAAAGGTGTCGCATCTGCTGCGGTAATTAAATTTCCGATCCGATTAGGAATACGGCCGATATAACCACTCACTGGTGCATTGATCAACGTAAATTTGGCATTTATTTGAGATGAACCGAGTGCAGCTTGTGCTTGCGCTACCTGTGCTTTAGCTGCGGCATAATTGGCCTCTGCAGTTTTTAACTGTAATTCGGTATACACTTTACCTTCAACAAGTGGTTTGATTTTTTCAATCTCCAATTTCGCGTTTTGTTCTGCCGATAAAGCAGCTTGGTAAGCTGCCTTGCTGTTGTTTACTTGTTCGTTGTAGACATCAGCTTTTATTTTGAAAAGGGGTTGACCCTGGGAAACATAGTCTCCTTCTTTGACATAAATCTGATCAAGATAACCCGTTACCTGCGCTTTGACATCGACGTTGACGGTCCCCTCTAATGTACCAGGATATTTTTTTTCGGTCTCCGCGTGGGTAGGAGATAATTCGATAAAGTCAACAGTAACTGCCTGCTCTTGCGGTTGTTCTTGGTTGCCTCCACAGGACGATAATAATGCTGCTGCTGTAATAAGTGTAAGGAAAGGTTTTAAAGTCATCGTTCTTTGTGCCATTTTATCATTTTATAATGAAACAAAGAAAAGAATTCTTTTAAGCCATAAGGCAAAGAAATCTACCGAGACGTTACAATTGCTTACTGAAACGTATCAGTGATGATCTGAATTTTACGACATTAAATGGTACGATCCAATTGTGTTGAAGATATTGGTCTTATCGATTGACATTCCCTTCTTCATCGCGAAAAACTTACTTTACCTTTCTGACGAAAAAAGGAGCAAGCGGATCAGTTTTAACATTAATAGTCTAACCAATTTTTTAGCAGTTGAGCCTTTTCTCTGCTCACAAGGATTTCCACCTGATCGTTATTTTTAATCTCTATTTTTAGTTTTCCGTTGAAGTGGTTATGTAATCTTTTGATCGCATCTATATGTACAATGAACTGCCTGTTGGCGCGAAAAAATACTTTTGGATTTAATTGCTGTTCGAGTTCTTCCATTGTTTGAGGGACAATTTCGACAGTACCACATTTGAGTTGCGCATGAGTAAGTTTAAATTCGGAGTAGAAGTATAATATCTCTTCAACGAGAACGGTTTTATAGCCGTCTTTGAATGGAATTAGAAAGCGTGAGCGAAAATCTTTCGGATAGATAAAATCCAATAAACCTTGAAGCGGTTGTTGGTTGATCTGGAGATCTTTTTGATAGTCAAGTTTTTGGATGGCATTTTCCAGCTCTGTTTTTTCTACAGGTTTAAGCAAATAATCTATGCTATTGAATTTAAAGGCCCTCACAGCGTATTCGTCAAATGCTGTTGTAAATATGATTGGACAGTCTATTTTTATGGTCTCTAATATTTCAAAGCTTAAACCATCGGATAGACGAATATCCATCATCACCAGGTCGGGAAGTTCATTGCTATTGAACCAGTTGATGCTATCAGCGATATTATCTAGCACATCTAAAATAACGATGGATGGCTTTATTTCCTTCAAAAGTCGTTTTAAACGATCGGCATTGAGTTTTTCGTCCTCGATGATTAATACTTTGGTTATATTCATTATGCTTGCGCTAAAAGTGGGAGGATAACGTTAAATGTTTTGCCATCATTCTTTATTTGCAGTTTTAAGTTGGATAGCAGATCGTATCTTTTAATGATGTTTGAAATCCCGATTCCCGATGATTCGGATACATTCTCAATAGGGATTAATATATTTTCAACAACAAGTTGATTCTGGGAGTTGGTGTATACCTTTATTTTCAGCGGTTTTCTCTTATTTGTCTGATTATGCTTTAATGCATTTTCTACCAATAATTGTAAGGTAAGAGGAGGTAATTGGCAATTGCGTTTGGCGGGATTGACGTTTATTTCGAAGTTTACCCCATCGCCAAATCGGTTTTTGATGAGAAATATGTATGAATTTAGAAAGTTGAGTTCTTCTTCGAGTGAGATAATGTCCTTTTTGGAATTGACAAGAAGGTAGCGATATATTTTGGAGAAGTTTTCTGCATATTCATAGCCTAATTGTTGGTCTTCGAGGATGATTTCTGAGAGCACGCTCAGGTTATTAAAGACAAAATGGGGGTCGATCTGTAATTTTAACGATTGAAGTTCTGTTTCAAGAATGACCTGATCAAGCTTTGCTGCGCGCATGGATTCATTCTTCCAGTTGGTGATCAAATGACTACCAATATTGATCCCCATTATCATCAACGCAATCAATACACTGATTGTAATGTTTTGAATCATCCCCCTTTTTTCCTCCAAAGATGGGGCTATAGTAACATTTTGAGGTCCAAAATAATATTTTGAAATCAGGTACTCCAGAAGTAAATTGATAAAGAGTACTGCAAAAAGGTTGATGACGGTTTCAAGTAAAAGTCGCTCTGTCGGACTATCTTTCCAGGTTAAGAACTTATTAAGCTTGTCATGGACAATGATACTAAATTCGGAAATGATAAAGCTGTAAATGATCGTAAATGTCCATTCACCAAGTATTTCGAACATATTCCGTTTAAAATAGCCATCCCAGCAACTCGAGAAAGGATCAATAATATAGGCGACGAGATAAATAAGCAGAAAGGACAGAAAGGTAAATATCAGCCTTTTTTTATTTGTACTAATTAGAGTCTTATCGTTTTTATAGATCGCTATATCCTGCATTCTTTTAACTTATATGTATCGGTGAAATCTATGCAAATTTCGTAATTCCTTTTAGTATTGGGCGACAAATTTCTGCTGAAGCGTATAAAGCCCCGACTGAAATATCAATTTGATACACTCAGACGTATATTGACGAAGGCTGGTAGATTATCTAGTTTTGACATATCAGAATATAATTCTTTATGAAATTTGTGTGTTCTGTTTTTTTAATTGGTTGTAAATCTTGTTGTTATTTGTTTTTTGTGATCGGTTGGTATAACAGTGTCAAAGAATGACTTTGGAGATGGGGTTCGTTTTTAGCTATAAACAGAAAGACTTGACATCATTTCGTCAAGCCTTTCTGTTTTATTGAGGTAACTATTTTTTCGATGTGTTATCCTGTAAATTATTTTGGCTCTTGATGCGTTGTTGGTGTATGGATAATATCGAAATAGATCGTTTTGTCATTAGCGTTTGGATAAACTCTATACGTGAATTCTTTCTTCGTTAATACAGTAATATCAACCACACGAGTAAACAATGTTTCTCCAGCAGCATTTTTAGCAACAATTGTTCTCGTTTTACCATCTGCAGATGCGGTCCAGTCGCCGTGCATTTTGGGAGAATTGTCAAGATTGAACATGGTAAATGTACCGTCAGATTTGAAATAAGCAAAGCCTACAAAATTTGACACATTAGGATCTGTTAACACGACACTTTCTCCTTTATTATTTTTTGCGTTTGTTGTTTCCCAGGGTGTACTGGCCAATATTTCGCTTGGTGTAAGCTGTGGCTCAACAACAGTTTCGTCATCTTTACTGCAGCTCACCGCTACTAATGTGCTTAAGGCGATACATACCGCTAATGCAATCTTTTTTAAATCTCTCATTTTATAAAATTTATATGATGTCACAAAAGTAATCGCATTGTTTCAGCTATATTTGTCTCTTTTATTCCAAGGTTTGAAGGATTTATAACGGTGTACGAAATCCTTTTGTTGAAGAATCTCTAAAATAAGAAAAGCGTAAAGTAGGGGATTGAAGCATTTTTTTAAAAAGGATTTAGCTTACTATGGCGATATAAGCGTGACTATGTACGCAAAAAAACAGGGGACCTTGAAAGGCCCCCCATCTACCAGATATGTATAATAAAATTAGAAAATTGCTTTTTAGGCTTTAGTTGTTGCTCCATCCACCTCCTAAGGATCGATATAGATCAACAACAGCAGAAAGCTCTGCTTTTTTTACCTGAGCGAGTTCAAGCTCACTCTGTAATATATTGCTCTGGGCGGTAATTACTTCCAGATAGGTAGCCATTCCTGTTTCAAATAGAAGGTTCGCATGTTTTGTAGCTTCCTTCAAACGGCTGGTTCTCTCCAATGTAATCTTTTGTTTTTCTTTCAATTTCTGGATGGAAACTAAAGCATCCGAGACCTCGCCGGCAGCAGAAATCACCTTTTGTTTGAAAATCAACACATTTTTTTCTTGTTCGACACGAGCTAATTCATATTGTGTTTTCAGCTCCTTACGTTGGAAAATAGGTTGTGTAATACTTCCTGTAATCGCACCGAATAGAGACGCAGGTAAGTTAAACCAGTTGCTCGCTTTGAATGCATTTACTCCGGCTTCGGCACTGATGACCAAAGAAGGATACATTTTTGCTTTTGCGTATTGTTGATAGGCCTGTGAAGCCGTGATAGCGAGTTCCGCTTGTTTAACATCGGGACGATGGCTTAGCAAATCTGCCGGTATGCCTGTTGCCAATTCTTCGGGAAAGCGTATGTTCGCCAATTTCTCTTCCGTTTTGATCTCCTGGGGGAGTTTTCCACTAAGGATCTGAATCGCATTTTCCTGCATTCTAATCTGCTGTTCAAAGTCCGGAATGAGGGCTGCTGCGGATAACCGCTGTGCATCAACCTGTTCTAACGCAAGTAGGGTAATGTCACCAACTTCATATTGCTGTTGGACGATTCGCAAAGTTGTATCGCTTAACTGTAAGTTTTGTTGTGCGATGTCACGCAATTGATAAAGCATCAGAAGTTGATAATAACCTTGTGCAACTTGTGCAATTAATTGGGTCTGAATTACTTTTTTCGCTTCTTCTGTCTGCAGATAAGAAGCCAAAGCAGCAATATTTTGGTTTTTGATTTTACCCCATAGGTCAGCTTCCCAAGACAAGCCCAGAGATGCCGTATAATCTTCGACATGATGTTGGCCCAAAAACTGTCCGAGGCTCAATCCATTCATACTATTATTGGATGGATTGGTGCTATTTCCCCGAATCTGCAGCTGTGCCGCAGGAAGATAGTTTGCCTTTGCTTGTTTCAAACTCAGTTGAGATGCTTCGATATTCTTTAATGCCAGCTGCATATCCAAGTTGTGCTGAATCGCGCTGTCAATTAAAGTTTGTAGGACCTGATCCTTAAAAAAATCGCGCCAAGGAATAGAACCTATACTATTTTCTTGCAGTGCTTTTCCCTGATCACGGTATTGATCAGGGAGGCTAGGGGCAAGGTGTTGATTGCTGACCAACTTATCTGTTTTACAAGACCATGCGACAAAAGACAGGATGAAAACGGTCAGTAATTTTGCTTTGCTATTTATGTATTTAAATGTTGCCATGATTTACTAATTGTTTGTATGCACGGGTATTTCCAACGAAACAGCATTATTTTCAGACTGTTTTTGTTGGGGAGCACGTCCTATCTTCTCTTGAATAAATTGGAAGACGATAAAGAGAATAGGGATAATAAAAAGCCCCAAAACGACTCCTGTAAGCATCCCACCCGCAGCGGCGATACTGATTGAATGATTTCCTTGAGCTGAGGGGCCTACTGCTGTCATCATTGGTATCATACCAACAATAAATGCCAGCGAAGTCATGATAATAGGTCTCAAGCGCAATCTTGCCGCTTTAAGTGCAGCACTTGGAATAGAAAGCCCCTGTTTGCGCCCCTGAATCGCAAATTCTACAATCAAAATCGCATTTTTTGCCAATAAACCAATCAACATGACAAGTGCGACTTGTACATAGATGTTGTTGGCAATATCAGTGAAACTAATTGCTGCAAATACGCCAAATATACCGGTCGGAATGGAGAGAATAACCGCTAATGGAATGATGTAGCTTTCATACTGTGCTGCAAGCAAGAAATAAACGAATATCAGACAGAGAATAAAAATCAACGTAGACTGTCCTCCGGAGACAATTTCTTCTTTAGTCATACCTGAGAACTCATAAGTAAATCCGGTTGGCAATTGTTTTTTCGCAACCTCTTCAACAGCACGGATAGCATCTCCGGAACTATAGCCCGGTTTTGGTATCGCGTTTATTCCAATCGAATTAAACAAGTTGTAACGGGATGCTGTTTCCGGTCCATATACACGTTCTAATTTGACTAATGTATTGATGGGAACCATGTCTCCCAATCTGTTTTTTACAAAAATACCGTCCATCGAAGTTGGTTCACTTCTATCCTTGGCATCAGCTTGAACCATCACACGATAATACTTTCCAAAACGATTAAAATCTGAGGCTTGGGCACTACCGAAGTAGGCCTGCATGGTCTGTAATATACTTTTTGTGCTTACGCCAAGTTGTTCTGCTTTGATATCATCTACCTGGAGTTCATATTGTGGATAATCCGCTTTAAAGGTTGTGAAAGCCATCATGATTTCGGGACGTTTCATCAATTCGCCAATAAACTTTTGGCCTATGCCACTGAATTTTCCGAGTTGTCCACCGGTCCGGTCCTGCAGTACCATATCCAGACCATCCACGTTACTGAATCCTGGGACAGTAGGGAAGGTAAAGACAAAGAAATTTGCCCCTTTGATATTTGCCAAGCGTTGATTGACGTCGGCCATAATAGCATTGATGTCTTTTATCTTGCCACGATCTTCATGTGGTTTAAGAAGGATAAATGCAACACCGGCTGAGGGACTTGTGGATTGTGTCAAAATATTGAAACCAGCAAGTACATTTAAAGTTTTGGTAAAATCAGCATGTTGAAGTTGTTTCTCCGCTTCGGCCAATGCACCAGATGTACGGTCTAAAGAGGCTCCGGCAGGCATTGATAACGAGACTGCAATAAATCCTTGATCTTCCGAAGGAATAAATCCTGTAGGCGTTTTGCGGATCATAAATACGGTTAAAAGTAGTGTAATGCCCAGTCCTGCAAATGCAACCCACTTATAACGAATTAAAAACCGTAAGCTACCTAAATAATTTTTCGTAAGTCGGTCAAAGCCAACATTGAATCCAGCGAAGAAACGTTCTTTAAAATTGAGCTTCTTAGCGTCAGCATGTGCATGATGCGTCGGTTTTAAAAATAACGCACAAAGGGCAGGGCTCAGTGTCAAGGCATTAATTGCAGAAATAACGATCGCAATTGCTAGTGTGAACGCAAACTGCCTATAAAAGACACCTGTGGAACCTTCCATAAAACCGATGGGAAGGAACACCGCAGACATGACCAACGTGATGGATATAATCGCTCCGGTGATTTCACTCATGGCAGAGGTTGTCGCCAATTTAGGCGGTAAGTTCTCATGCTCCATTTTAGCATGAACAGCTTCCACCACCACGATTGCATCATCGACGACAATACCGATGGCAAGCACGAGCGCAAACAAAGTCAGTAAGTTGATGGAAAAGCCAAAGAGCTGCATAAAGAAAAATGTTCCTACAATGGCTACCGGTACAGCTATTGCAGGTATCAAAGTCGATCTAAAATCCTGCAGGAATAGAAAAACAACTAAAAATACAAGTACAAATGCTTCAACCAATGTGTGTTTTACTTGATCAATAGACTGATCAAGGGCATCTTTGGTATTGTATAAAACAAGATATTTGACCCCTTTAGGAAAACTTAAGGATGCTTTTTCCATAAATTCTTGGATCGCTATCTGGATCTCATTGGCGTTTGAGCCAGCTAACTGCATGACACCAATGTTCAATCCTGCTTTTCCATTGATACGGGTGTGGCTCGCATAGGTATAAGATCCTAATTCTACCCGGGCTACATCTTTAAGTTTTAGCACAGAACCATCTGTATTGGAGCGGATAATAATATTTTCGTAGTCACTGGGTTGATTGAGTTTACCTTTATATTTGATAACAAATTCGAATGCTTCGCGACTGCTTTCTCCGAATTTACCTGGCGCTGCTTCAACGTTTTTATCTTGAATTGCAGCCATTACTTCCTCAGGCGTCAATTTATAAGCCGCCATTTGATTTGGATTAAGCCATACGCGCATTGAATAGTCTTTGCTACCACCGAAAGCGAGTGCTTGTCCAACTCCCGGAATACGTTTAAGCTCAGGGATAATATTGATCTGTGCGTAATTGGTAATGAAGGTTTGATCGTATTTACCTTGATCTTCCGTGTAGAGATCCAATACCATGATTAAGCTGTTTTGTTGTTTTGCAGTCGTGATTCCGGCTTGTACAACTTCCGCCGGTAATTGGCTGGTTGCCTGTGCCACACGATTTTGAACATTGACAGCAGCTTGGTCTGGGTCTGTACCAAGTTTAAAATATACGGTAATCATCAGGGAGCCGTCGTTACTGGCGGTGGAGCTCATATAGCTCATATTTTCTACACCGTTGATGGACTCTTCTAGTGAGGGAGCTACAGCACGAAGAACAGTTTCGGCATTTGCCCCGGGGTATAGTGCCGTTACTTGCACCGCTGGCGGTGCTATATCAGGGAACTGCTGCAATGGCAGTTTTAAGATACCGATCACACCCAATATGACCAGTAATATGGAGATAACGGTGGCGAGTACCGGTCGTTCTATAAATTTCTTAAGCATGTGATTTTTCTAATTATAATGAATTGATGCTGTCTTTTGATAAAGCTTGTGGCGTAATCTTTTGCCCGTCCTGAAGAAGGTCAATGCCTTTATAAACGATACGGTCTCCCGCATTTACCCCTTTACTAACGAGGTAGTTAGCGCCGCTTTTTCCAATGACAGTAATTGGCTGTTGAACGACTTTATTTTCTTTTCCAACTGTATAAACGAAGATTTTGTCCTGCATCTCAAGTGTTGCAAGCTGCGGTACCAATAATGTTTGCGCATATTTTTTTGGTAACCTTACGCGACCAGTATTACCGTTGCGCAAGACCCCCTCTGGGTTGTTGAAGGTGGCCCGAAGGGTAATAGCGCCTGTATTTTTATCAAACTGTCCATCTACCATATCTATTTTTCCTTTCTGATCATAAATTGTCTGGTCGGAAAGAACCAAACTAATCGGAGGAAGATTGTTTAGTTTTTGTTGCAGATTATTGCCTTCGGTGTTGTTTTTGAATGAGATAAAATCATTTTCTCCCAAGGAGAAGTAAACATGAAGGTCTCTGACATTCGACAGCGCTGTAAGTGGCTGTGGATCTGTTGGACCTACCAAGCTTCCCTGTTTTCGTTGTAGTCTACCAATATATCCTTCGGCAGAAGCTCGGATCAGCGTATAGCCAACATTGATTTTTGCAGTTTCAACGGCCGATAGTGCCAATTGTACGTTTGCCTTAGCGGCATTACGTGCGCTAATAGCTGTTTTTAGCTGGAAGTCTGTCAGTACTTTGGTATTCACCAGTTTTGTTTTCTTTTCGACTTCTAACTCCGCATTTTCCAGACTAGCTTTTGCTGCTAGTAAATTTGCCTTCGCTTGGTTTAATTGTTCCTGATAGGGGCGGTCGTTGATCTTGAAAAGTGCTTGACCTTTAGTTACTTTCGCTCCTTCATCGACATAGATGTTTTCCAAAATTCCCTCTACCTGAGGTCTGATCTCAATATTGGCAGAAGCTTCGATTGTAGCCGGATATTCTTGATAAACGGTTTCATTACCATTCTCGATTGTAACGACGGGAAGGTTAACTGGCGGTGGATCAATAGGTTTGCTTGTTCCTGTTGAGCAGCTATATAGAAAGATTGCACTCAGCACATATGCAGTCTTTACGATATTAATTCGTTTAACACTGTTAAGTGCTGGAACGTAAATCCTCTTAAGACTTGGTGATAAATTTGTTTTCATGTGATATTAAAAAATTGAAGTTTTGGTGTATTTAACGGTGTTAGATTTTTTAACGTTGTATTTTTTAGTGTAAAAAAATTTAGTCAGTCAGAGAGCGTGTAATGCCATAAATAGCATCCTTCAGTACTTCCTGATTGGTATTATCGCCATTACCTTGATTGACAAGATTGATCGAAATCAGTCCATGTATAATAGACCAATAGGTAAAATACTTTCTGCAGATCAGTTCTTCGGATGGATTTTTCTCTTTCATGATTTCACGGATGACATCACTAATCAGCTTACCATGGGATTCAGCACATTTATAAGTTTTTTCAAACCCACAGCATGCTGTACCGATGCCGAACATTAACTGGTATAATTCGCGTTCCTCAAAAGCAAAATCCCAATAACTAAACCACATTGCTTCCAATTGTTTCTCCAAATCGGTTTCTGTTGATTTTGCTTGTCTTACTTTCTTGGCAAGCAGGAGATAACCTTGGTTGGCAAGTTCTGTTAGAATAGCATCTTTATTGGCAAAATACTCATAAATCATAGGAGCAGTATATTCAATGATATCTGCAATTTTACGCATACTCAAAGCTTGCCAGCCCTCTTCTTTTACAATTTGGAGCGCAGCATCTAGAATGTTGGTTCTATTCTCATCTTTGAGCCTTTGTATACGTTCTTTACTGCCCATGTGTCAATGCGTAAATAATTTAACAGTGTTAAGCAAAAGTCTAACTTTTTATTTTATTTATTGACATCTAAAAGTCATTAAATAAAAACACGCTATTTTTCTTGATCAGAGATGTTGTTTTCATCATCGCTAGCAAGCGCTAAAACCTGCTTTATACGATTCTTTTCTTTATCGGTTAACGGAAGAGCCTGCTCGATAATCGGAAGAATGTCTTTGCTTTTTTCCGATTGCAATAAAAGATCAATAAAACCTAAATAGGTTTGAATGAGATCTGTTTTTATGCCAAAGAAAATGCGTGGATCTACAATATATATTTCTTGAATCAGCGCCAGGAGGGTACGTTTTCTTTTTTCATCCTTTTCAGATTGTGTATAGATGGGTAGAAGCCCTTTTTTTTCCAGGTCCACAAGTTTGACGGCAACTGCATGTTCTAATACATATTTTTTCTGTTTCCTATCCAGGAAATCGCGTAATTCAGCGAGCAGATTGCGGTAGACAACTTGTTTGGTTTTTCCTGAAAAAAGATTATCATCTGTGGAGACGGCGATATCTTCCTGTTCGAAATGGTCAAAGAAACTGGAATCTATATATACAGAGTGGTGGAAATTGATTGCATTGTTATTAAAGCTGCTGAGTACTTTTGCAATTTCTTTCTTTTCGCTATTCAGGAAATAATAGTAATATCGATCACCGATTTGCTGGTTCCAGCGAATGTAATTGATCGTAAAATTATAAGAAGAGTTTCCGTCTGGGGCATAGGTCGTCCAGGAAAGACGGTCGGTTTCTTGAATTAAGTGATCATAAGTCAATTGTTTGCCATTAATACGTATGCTGTAGTTTAGCACTTTATTTAGATACAGAAACCAGCCAAATTCCTGTGCTAAGAAATTTGTAAATTCATCACTTTCGAAAAAAATAGCATTTAGTCCAAAAACGCCTTCAAGGCTAACTTGTGTTCCGGTATTTTTACGTTCGGACAGTCTGCTTTCGCTCATATCATACTGTTCTTTACTTTCTCTATCGATTTGAATGCGGTAGGTCTTCAAGTTTTCACCTTCTTTAAAAGTGGTATCCCAACTAGCACGTGTAGCAAAAAGAGAGAAAGAAAAGCGTCCTTTTCCTTTTTTTCCTCTAGTATAGGAACTACGTTTTAGACTGTTCTTTTTTATCGAATCCAAAAAATTTCCAAATGAGTAGGAGAGTGTATCCAAGTTTATTCCTTCTCCATTATCATTTATGCTTATCTGATTAATATATCCCAATTCGTTGCTGTCGATGAAGAGATCAATTTCGGTTGCTTTTGCATCAAATCCATTCCATATATATTCAGCGATAACATGTTTAGGGTCTTTGGGTAGCCCTGCCGATTCTATACTCTGATTGGTTATCTTAGCACTTTTCTTCATTGTCCAGTTTTTTGATTTGAAATTTGTTTGTAGTGAAATTGGGAAAATTTTATTCAATATTAAAATACGTTATTTTTTGTTTTTCTTTATCAAAATGCTAAAAAAATATGCTAGACCAAAATAGATAAGCAGATTGAAAAAAAGGTAAATAGCGTGAAATGAACGTCGATTTTCCATGGGGATCGAGCGCTTTCCGCCAAAGTATTCATAAAAGGGGAATGGGAAGCCTATACGATCATTCCCGTCAGAAGCACTGCCGCATTTGATGGAAAATAGGGTGATGGATAGTGTTAAAATGCTAAAAATTAGCCAGGTTTTCTCTGGAAATTTCTGAAATATCTTCATTGTTATTTTGATTGTATGGCATAAAATTTTGATTATATCTGATTGAAGTTACATATTATCCCACGCTGTTGGAAGTTTAAAGCGGATATTTTCGATATACTATGACTTGTAATTGTAAGTGATTGTTTCATTTAAGGTAGTTTGTTGTCGGTAAGTAGAAATTATGATTACATTTAACGCATGCTTATACAAACTTTAAAAAGTCTTTTCCACCGGGATTTAAAAAAGCTTCGAGATGAAATCTCTTTGTACAGACAGGAAGAGAATATATGGATTATTGAAAATTGTATTTCAAATTCGGCCGGAAACCTGTGTTTGCACTTGATTGGAAATCTACAGACTTATATCGGTGCTGAAATAGGGAAAACGGGGTATATCAGGGATCGAGCAGCAGAGTTTTCTTTGAAGGATATCCCTCGCTCCATATTATTGGATAAAATCGATGATACGATTGCAGTCGTAACCAAGGCATTAGACCTTTTGTCAGAAGATCAACTGGAAGAAATTTATCCAATTTTGGTGTTCGAAGAGAAAACGACAACAGCCTATTTTCTTGTCCATTTGACCACACATTTGACTTATCATTTGGGGCAAATAAACTATCATCGCCGATTATTGGATCAATATTAAATGGTTGATTATTAAAATATTTATGTCATGAATATAAGAAAGGCGGTCTTGTCGGATTGTCCGGAAATCGCAGGTTTGACCGAACAGCTCAGGTATTCTGGAGATGCTGAAAAGGCAAAGACTATTTTGACTGGTGTATTGTCTCAACAAGACTATGGTGTATTCGTTGGAACCACTGATGAAAAGGTTATTGGCTGGATTCAGCTACATCGGGTCATCAGTTTGGAGACCGGTGCCTATGTGGAAATCATGGGCCTGGTTGTCGACGATCAATACCGTGGTCAGGGGCTAGGTCGATTATTAGTGAAGGAAGCCACAGATTGGGCAAGGTCAATAGGGGGGTGTCGCTTGCGTGTTCGGTGCAATGTTATTCGAACCGAGAGCCACAAATTTTACGAAAGTATAGGCTTTAAACTAAAAAAGGAACAGAAAGTCTTTGATTCCTTGCTTTAAAAGGAGAACTTTAGCGTTGATCAACAATCGATGTTGTCGTTGCTCATAGTATGCGATCATTTTAGGAGTGTTGACTATTGTAAAAATAGAAGGAGCATTAACATTTGCGTGAGTATGTATTGTTGCTGTTCTGGATGACCGACTTAAATAGAATGAGAAGAATCTTTACTTTAATCGCCTGTTGCTTTGTTGTTAATTCACAAGCGCAGCGTCTCGATAGTATCACTACGCTTATAGCACCTGAATACGATCGGGTGAGCTTGGCCCATAGATTTTGGCTTGGAGATAGTTACCGTAAGTTATATAATACTCCGGTTAAAATGCGTGTGATGGACCTCGCGACTGAACGTGGCGGACTTCAGATCGTCAAGCTAGGTGGGGGAATGCAAACACAGTCACTTCGATTGGTAGACTCTTCAGGTAGGGAATGGGTGCTGCGGTCTATTCAAAAATATCCGGAGCGCAGTCTTCCGGAAAGTCTCCGAAAGACCTTTGCGAAAGATATTGTACAAGATCAGATTTCAATACATCATCCATTTGGGGCATTGACCGTTCCGCCTTTTAACAAGGCTCTGGGTATTCCTTCTGCATCCCCAGAATTAGTTTTTGTCGGGGACGACGCCAGATTCGGTGAATATCGAGAGGTCTTCAAAAATAGAGCTTATATGTTTGAAGCGCGTACGCCTTTCGAAGATCAAAAAACAGATAACAGTGCAAAGGTGATACGCAAGGTGCTGGAAGATAATGATACCCAGATTGATCAGAAATTGACACTGCGCGCACGGATGCTTGATTTTACCTTAGGGGACTGGGACCGCCACCAGGATAACTGGCGCTGGGATCCTGAAAAAGAAAAGGGCAAAAAGATTTATACGCCCGTGCCCCGGGACAGGGATAAGGTTTATTATAAAACGTCAGGTGTATTTCCGACATTACTTTCTTACCAGTGGTTGAAGGCCCATTTACAGCCCTTTAGTCCGCATATACGTAATGTGCCGCACTGGAATTTTAATGCCAGTAATTTCGATCATTTTTTTCTTACTCATCTTACCGAGGACGAATGGATTGATGAAATAAAATTTGTTCAGAAGACACTCACCGATTCCCTGATTCATCAGGCGATGTTAACGATGCCAGATACCATCGTGAAAATGAGTGCTAAAGAGCTGGAAACAAATATTCGATCGAGAAGAGATGAGCTTATGGAAACCGGACTGACATATTATCGTTTTCTTGCGCGAGTTGTCGAGTTGCCTCTATCTGCAAAATCTGAATTTGTGGACATCGATTACAATAAGGAAGGATCAGTATCTGTCACTATACACAACAAAAAGAAGGATGGAACTCAAGGACGGAAATTGCTTGAACGTACCTTTTTGCCAAGCCAGACCAAAGAGGTCAGGATCTATGGACTCTCTGGCCGAGATGAGTATAAGTTCCATGGTTCAGGTAAGTCGCCCATTAAGATTCGTATCATTGGCGGAGACGGTGAGGATCTGTATCGTACAACTGAAAAGTTTACGAACGGAAGCAAAGTCTATATCTATGATTCCAAAGATCAATCAACAAGTAGTATGCAAATTGCTGATAATATTCATTTAAAACTGAGCAGCGATACTGCAATCCATAAATTCGAATACGATAATTTCGTGTATGACCGTAAAGGAGTTGTTTTTAATCTGGACTATGGCGTCGATCGCGGACTTATTTTTGGACTGGGTTATCTCATCGAAAATCAAGGTTTCCGAAAAAAACCTTATGCTTATCGACACCAGATTATGGCGAGTTATCTAACAGGTCGTGAGTCATTTATGTTTGATTATAAAGGAAACTATAAGGAACTTATTGCAGGGCATGATCTTTATATTCATTTTTCTTCCCTCGGTCCCAAAAATCTGAGCAACTTTTTCGGATATGGAAACAGCACTGTTTTCGATAAGTCGGAGTCAAAAAATATCTCCTATTATCGCAATCGATTTGACCTGGTCTCTGGCGATATTTTTTTGGAGAAGTATTTGGATCCTAAATTAAAACTTTTCTATGGTTCTTCATCCGAGTATTATAATAGTAGAGAGTCAAATAATATTGGACGATATTTTGAAGAGTTCCATGAAAAATATCCTGCAGAGCCTATCTATGGTAGTAATTTTTTTACTGGGGTTGCTGCCGGAATAGATTACGATACGCGTGATAATATCACGAATCCCAAATCAGGAGTTCATTTTCACACAAGATTGGGCTGGAATGCAGAAGTTGGGGGCGAGGGGCGGAATTATACAAAACTACAGCATGCGATGAGTTTTTACAAAACAATTGCTGACAATTGCATCACTTTTGCGAATCGTGTAGGACTGGATGCGGTATGGGGAGATCCATATTTCTATCAACATGCTCAAATTGGTGGTGAGATGAGTTTAAGAGGATATAACTCAAGACGATTTACTGGAAAAACAGCACTTTATAATAATTTTGATATGCGTTTGAAATTATTTAGCTATTCTTCTTATTTAGTTCCTGGTACAGTAGGGGCAATTGGTTTTTACGATGTTGGTCGTGTATGGATGAGTCGTGAAAACTCCAATGATTGGCATATGGGATATGGTGGTGGAATTTATTTTATGCCGGGAGATCTTTTAACCATTCAGGGAGTAATAGGTTTCAGTAAAGAAGCAACATTGCCCTATCTTCGGGTAGGACTTTCTTTTTAGATGTTTAGTGATTTTTAGAAATGAATCATTATGGAGAAGGATCTCAAGAAAAATTTGAGTAAAAGTTTTGCAGAACGGGTATTACGAAATAGCAACGTAGATTTATCTGTATTAAAAAAATATAAAAGCTATGCGAAAGTCTTCGCAGAAATTCATAATGGTATAGCTGTGCTGAGTGATCTAACGGCCAACTGGAGTTATACCTATATTGGAGCAATTGCGGAAAAGCTTCATATTCCTTCCAATGAGAAGAAATTGGAAATAAATAGTATTTGGGAAGATTTTCTTCTTGAACGTGTTTATCCCGATGATTTGGTTGTTAAGCATGCATTGGAACTTCAATTTCTCAATTTGGTAAAAAATATGGATGTTGAAGACCGATTCCATTATCAAGCGAACAGTATCCTACGGGTAGAAGGAAAGGAGGGGCAGACTATCCTTATGTCACATCAGATTTTTTACCTAGATACCGGCTGCAAAGAATTTCCACAGTTGGCCTTATGTTGCTATTCCATCATGCCCGAAGCCGAACGTTCAGTCAATGTTAGAAATTATATTTTTAATCAGGTAACGGGCACCGTATATCCGCTGAATGAAGGTGGACTCAAAACCTCGCTTAGTGCGCGAGAGAAAGAGATCTTGAACTGTATCAAAGCTGGAATGATCAGTAAAAGTATTGCTGTAAAATTGAGATTGAGTATAAATACAGTCAATCGTCATCGTCAAAATATTTTGCAAAAGCTTCGTGTTCGGAATTCACATGAGGCTGTCAGTGTTTTTAATAAGCTGTTTCAGGAAGAAAATGAAACGATTTAAAAGTATGTCCGTCTAAAAAAAATCTTAGACGGACTGAAACGTTTTTTAGTTCGAGTTATTTTCTTTTAGCCATCTGGTTCGTCGTTGATCCGCCAGATGTTTGATATTAAAAGAATCAAATTTAGCTTGGAATCCGTCGCCGTCAGGTGAAGCAGCCATTACACCAACCATGACCGGATGATTATCCGCCAACCAGGCATTTCTCATCATGATATACTCTTTGTCATCAAATGAGTAAAAGAATTCGACAGCATCTAGCCTACGTATTGCTTTGATCCAGATGAATGGAATTTCTTTCTCGATGGGGATGATGCTCCAATCACTCGTTTTATGTGTAACGACGGTACTCAAATTGTATTTTCCATCTACAAATTCTATTCCTGCTTTTATATAATTTTCATGATCGATGCGTAACATGAGACCTGCCTGATCAAACCGGTTTTTATATTTAGCTGAAATCTTAGCCTTAACTTCAAATTCTCCGCCTCTCAGCGTATAGAAAAAGGGAGCGTCATCTACGGTAAAACCATAGTGGGATATACGCCAGTAGTCACTTTTTGCTGTCACAGACATCGTTAAAGAATTGTCTTTGATGGTCCATTCGGCAGGTTCATTAAACCATGTCATTTTATCTAATTTTTGGGCACAGGCCTGCATGGTTAGCCAGGGAAGAAGTGAGGCTGTTAGTATGGTCTTTATGATTTTCATGTTTTTCTTGTTCTTATTGTTGGAGTAAGCATTTTTTGTTCCGAGCAAAGATATTCAAGAACCTAACCGGTTTTCAATACTGATAAATAACCATGATTTCAATAATTCATCCGATTGTAATTTATTTGCAATTTAATTGCATTTAATGGTTTTGCTACATAGTTGCAATAGTGTAAAAGTATTATCTTCGCTACGTAGACTTTGAATTGCAGAATCGCTTGTTATTTCTGGAGTACATTCAGGTTTCAATAAAAAATAAGAATCTATAACATGGAATTTTGGGAACGTAGCTTTGTTGAGAAGCAAGAAATGTGGGGTACTGAAGCTGCCCAATCTGCTGTTTTTGCAAAGGATTTTTTTTTGGAAAGGAATATAAGTGACATTTTGATTCCAGGCTTTGGCTATGGTCGAAATGGTCGAATCTTTTTAGACAATGGTTTTAAAATTACAGGAATTGAGATCTCAAAAACTGCCATTGAACTTGCCAGAAAATATTTTGAAACAGAGACGATTATCTATCACGGATCAGTCAACGATATGCCTTTCGACACCGGCTGCTATGGCGGAATTTTTTGTTACGCATTAATTCATCTATTGGATGATGATGAACGTGCAGCATTAGTCCGGCATTGTTTTGATCAACTCGCTGAAGGAGGTTACATGATTTTTACAAGTGTTTCTAAACAAGCGAGTATTTACGGAAAGGGGGAGAAGATAGGTGCCGAGCGGTTTGCCATGTTTGGAGGAGTAAATATGTTCTTTTATGATTTTGATTCTATTCATGCCGAATTTGATCAATATGGACTGCTGGAGATCCGGGAAGTCGAGGAGAATTTTCCATTTTATATAATCATTTGTCAAAAGAGAAATAACAACTAAAAAAGCATATATGAAAGACAATAGAAGCTATGAAGTAATTATTATTGGGGGGAGTTATGCAGGGTTATCTGCGGCAATGGCATTGGGACGTTCATTGCGGAGTGTCTTAATTATTGACAGTGGGCTTCCCTGTAATAGACAGACCCCATATTCACACAACTTTATTACTCACGATGGGGAGAAACCACAGATTATTGCAAAAAAAGCGAAAGAGGAGGTGTTAAATTACCCAAGTGTTAAGTTTCAGAAGGGCATGGCTGTCAGCGGTGAGAAAACAGTGGACGGTTTTGAGATAACAACTGAAAATGGGGAAATCTTTAAAGCAGAGAAACTTATTTTTGCAACTGGAGTGGAAGATATTATGCCAAGTATACAGGGGTTTTCGGCCTGTTGGGGTATTTCAGTCATACATTGTCCTTATTGTCATGGTTATGAATTCAGAAGGGGAAAAACAGCGATTATGGCTAACGGGGAAAGAGCCCTCCATTTAGCGGGATTAGTCAACAATCTCTCGACAGACTTAACGCTATTGACACCTGGTAAAGCTGATTTTGACTCCAAGCAAAGGGCTAAGCTCGAGCAACACGATATTGCCCTTATTGAAGGTGAAATTGATAAGATCCAGCATAAGAATGGCTGGGTTCAGCAGCTGCAATTGAAAGATGGTCGTGAGCTTGCATTTGATGCAATCTATGCCGCTATTCCTTTTAGGCAACATTCCGCAATTCCTGCGGCTCTAGGGTGTGAATTGACAGAACAGGGACATATTAAGATAGACAATTTTCAGAAAACAACAATTGCTGGTGTATTTGCCTGTGGAGATAATTCCAGTATGATGCGTTCTGTTTCAAATGCGGTTGCTACCGGAAATTTGGCCGGAGCTATGGTTAATAAAGAACTTGTGGACGAACGTTTTTAGTGGCTTATTGTATGTTGGGCCAAAGGATGTTTAACGGAGTATAGTGCATCAGGAAGTTGGATTTTACGAGAACTTCCTGATGGGTACTCCAGCCTTTGATTTTATCTTAATTTGAGGCCCTTCTTAAAAGTAATTCAAATGGGCCATTCCTGAATTTTTTTGTCCAAATCTTACTGAAATAATAGCTACCAATAAAATAAGCCGATGAAAGAAAAAGTATCATCGCTGGTGATAGGGATCCTGA
The DNA here is from genome assembly GCA_031286695.1 of Sphingobacterium sp. GTDB lineage: Bacteria > Bacteroidota > Bacteroidia > Sphingobacteriales > Sphingobacteriaceae > Sphingobacterium. Next base: position 1,190,678 of record JAITTY010000006.1, read on the forward strand.
CAGCTTCAGGGCTTGAATAGACTCTTCGGTGTTGACTAAAAAGGAAAATAATATAATGCCCAGTGTTAAGTGGGATATATAATGCGTCAATGTCATTTGGCCAGTCTTTGCCAGACAGTTTACAAATGTATTTGGAATTATAAATCGGTTAATGTACATGAAAGCACTAATAAGCAAGAGGCTGAAACCTGTTGTACTGATTAAAAACGGAAGTACGGGAGGAAGATAATCGGCATTTAGAAAGGTGTAGGCTGCTATCCCAATGGCATCCTGGGGAATACACAGCGCAAGTTGTACCGCCAGATATAATATCAGGCCTATCAGAAACACTTTCTTTTGGATAAAGAATTTGGTCCAGTCCAATTTGCCCAGGTACATACCGATCATAAAATAAGACATCCACGGAAAAACAGAATTCCAGCCATTATATAGTGAGTTTCTGATGAACCCTACTAAAGTCCAATGGTCTACATAGGTCAGCGTATCAAAATTCCATCCAGTTTCATACGGAATTAAAATAAGTAAGAGGTGAAAAACAATACTGAAAAAAATTGCTCCATACATGTAATATTTTTTATCAAGGAAGAGAAAAAAAGAGGCGATAAACATATAAAAGCCATAAAAGTGAAGGATATCTGCTGGCCACCAAGTAGATAGATAGTAATAATCCGAGAACAAATAAGAAACCCGCTTTTTTCTGTATGATAGTTCTTTGCTTAAATTGTTCTTGCTGAGAAGTGTAAATAGATTTCTCCGATGTCAATGTCAGTCCCATACCCGCCAGGATAACAAAGATTGTACTCGAATTGCCACTAAAGAGATTCAGAAACTGACCTAGCCAACTGGTATGCTGTGGATCTCCAAAAACGAGATTAAAATTGACAATATACATACCGAAGATTGCGTAAGCTCTTAGGATATCAAATCCTATAAATCTAATTTTTTCTGCCATGATAGTTGATTTTCAAAATGTATTGCAAATTTTGAAAGATGAACTTATTTGGCATTTGACTTAAGTCAAATAATTAGATTTTTGTGCGGACTCTGCTTAACGTTTCCAGCGAAATTCCCAAGTAAGAAGCGATATAGGTAAGAGGGATATGACGTATGAAATCGGGCTGTTCCAGCAGGAGGAGCTTATACCTATCAATGGCATTTAGGGTATGAAATTCAAATAAACGTTTTTCTAGCCACATGGCATAGTACTCCGTCATTAAAAGATCTAGCTGAATGAGATGGGGATGATTTTCTTTGATATTTCGAAAAGAGTTTTTGTCAATGCAGGAGACTGTGACGTCTGTGATTGCCTGAATAAATTCTAGACTCGGCTGATTCGAAACATAGCTGCTGAATGCGACGGCAAGATCGTGCTTAAAAAGTAGTTCCGTTGTGACTTCTTTTTTATCATTCATATAGTATTTTCTGGTGATACCTTCCTCAATCCAGAAACTGGATTTACAGATTTCTCCCTGGTATAAAAGAAATTCACCTTTTTTATATTTTTTGGTTTTAGAAACGGATTGTAATGCTAGCTCTGTTTCCACATCAAAGTTTTCGATTAAAGCATTAATTTTTTTCAGATGCCTTTTCATCATCAAGAATTTAGTGATTCTGTCTTACATGTGCTGAATCCGTTCCGTCCGGCTAGCTGTTTCTCTTCCCCATTCAGCAATAGATTCTAATAGTGGAATAAGTGTTTTGCCGAAAGCGGTAAGTTCATAATCTACTTTTAATGGCGCTTTGTCCGTATGTACTGTCCGTTTTACCAAACCATCTGCTTCAAGTTCTTTTAATTGTAAGCTCAACGTCCGTTCGGTAATTAATGCACATTCTTTTCTTAATTCATTATAACGTTTTTTTTCAATTAAATGAATCAGGATAACTGCTTTCCATTTTCCGCCTATGTATTTCATTGTCAGGCTTGTACTGCAGGGGTATTGTTTGTTGTCTATCAAATACATCTGTTACTATCAATTTTGACCGTTATTGCAAATATATAACACTATATTTAAGTTTGCAACTATAAAAAATATAGTTAATTAAATATTGTATGTTATGGCTTTTTTAGAAACAGCAAAGCAACGTTACACAACGAAAAAGTATAATTCAGTGGAGATCATTTCTGACGACAAGATTACTGAATTAAAGGAAATAATCCGACTGAGTCCATCTTCTATCAATAGTCAGCCTTGGAAATTTTTCTTTGTTTCTGCGGGGGAGGTGAAGCAGAGGCTTGCTGCAGCATCTTACTGGAATGCACAGAAAATAAATGAGGCTAGTCATTTGGTCGTTTTTAGCGCCCTTACCGATGTCGAACGGTTTGAAACTCAAATTGAAAATACACTTCCTGAGGGATCAATTAATTATTATAAGCAATTTTTACGATCGAAAGGGGAGTTGCACGTTAAATCCTGGATGAAGCAGCAAGTCTACCTTTCTTTGGGATTTTTCCTTGCAGCGTGTGCTGCGAATGGAATTGATGCGACCCCTATGGAAGGAATTGAAAATGAGGTTTATGATGAGATACTGGAACTTGAAGGTTATCAGACACTATTTGCGGTGGCCATTGGTTATCGGGATGCTGATGACACCAATCAACCTTCCATGACAGCGAAATCGCGTTTAAGTATAGAAAATATAATCGAAGCGTTATAGTTCTTAAAAAGATGAAACCGATTAAGGTTTCATCTTTATGATAAACTACTAGTTCAAGTTTATTTTTTTCCCCTGCTCAGGGAAGATATAATTCACTTTTAGCGGATTATTCTTTAATAATTCATTTTTGATAATCTTCGGATTATCACCTGTTGGTTTTCGATGGGTGACAACGATAGTGAGCCCTTCGAGGTTTTTCAGCCCTGTTTTTTCTTTGAGATTTTGAAGTTCCTCTAGCAACAGATTAGGGGTAAGATGTCCAAAAAGTAGATTTTCCGGTTGACTGTTAGGAAAGGATACTTCAATCAATATACTGTTTAATTGTTTCTGCTTAATTAGAGGGGCAATACTTCTCCAAAGCTTGTCCAGCTGATTAGATTTTTCGACCCGATCGGCTCCCGTATCGCCGAGATAAAGTAAATAGTGATTACCATGCTGAACGAGTGCAGCACTGCTTTTATAAGGATTTACGTGGCTAAGTTCATATGCCGTCAAAGACAATGGCGTATTTTGAACCGATGTCGTGATACCCTCTTGTAGGGTTGTGTAGTGATATTTTCCAAGTATGGGTTTTTGCCCTTGATCGCCAAAATTTATCCAGGTATCTGTGATAAAGTAATGGTTTTGTAGAATCTGAAGTACTGGAGCTATGGCGAAGATATTCTTTTTACTGTCAGCAGGTGAGTTGATAATAAGGCCAGATAGATGGTCGAGATGACCATGGGAGATAAAATATCCTTTTATTTGATTACGTAAAACCGTTTCGACCGACCCATTTAGGCTTTTTAGTTGAATGGCTTTTCTTATTCCGGTATTTATGGTCCCTGCATCGAGGGATAGGAAAGTCGTATCGCTTGGAATTCCTACTAAGTAGGCAGACAGATTGTCTTCTTGTTCACCGCCATATATTCCCAAAGGAATGAGGTCAAAATGTTGGGCCTGACAGGCGATGTAAGTAAAAATGGCGAATAGGGAAAGTGCTAGTTTTTTCATCTATTTATACTCTTTAACTAAAAACCCATCCTTTGTTTGAGGATGGGTTCAAATTTACGTTATTTTTTGTTTTATTGGTTGAATCGATAGCGTACACCCAATTGAATTCTCCAGCGTGAGGTTTCATCCACACTATTTGAGAATGTGTTGGTGAGCGGAATCTGATTGGTAGCATCTAAATAAGGGAAGGAGAATGTTGGTTGTCCCTGTGCATTTAATCCTTTGTAATTTAAGATACCATTTGCTTTGTTGGCAAATTGAGCTACACCCCAGCTTTTGTTGATCATGTTTCCGAAGTTAAATATATCGAAGGTAATCTGCAATTGATGTTTCTTGCTGCCGGTATTTAAGAATACATCTTGAGCAATACGAATATCTAGGGTTCCAATCATTTTACCTACCAATGCATTACGTTTTGCGTACTGACCTCTGTGCGCATTGAGATAATTGTCTTGATTAATATAGCCGTTTAACTGAGACCATAATTGATCTGAAGACCGGGTGTCTTGTGCATTGTCACCGACCAAGGCAATCTCGTCTTTACTGTTCGGAATATAGATCAAATCATTACCTGACAAGCCATCATTATTTAAGTCACCGCCGTAGGTGTAGGAATAACGTGGACCATCCTGTAGTTGATAAAATAGAGAGAATGTTGTTCCCAAATGATCTAGGTATTCTTTACGGTAAGAGAAATTGGCAATGAATCTATTTTTAACCAAATAAGTAGAATAGGAGAGATCAGCACTATTTGGATTACCAGATACATAACGATCACGCCACATCGACTGCGCAATGGATCCGCCATCGTTGACCGATCTAGAGTCCGTATAGGTATAACCTACATTGGCAAAAAATCCACCTTTGAATTCTTTCGATAAGGTTCCTGTCAACGTATAGCTATAACCTTTTGATGTGTTGGACATCACGATGGCGTCTGAAATATTAGGGTTTTCAGGTGTAGGCTGTGCAGCGCCATAAATACGCGGTGTGCTGTAGCGCATGCGGTTATCGGCCCCAGCTAAAGCTTTGCCATCTGTCGTATTTAGGTTGACATTACGGAAATACACCGAATTGATATCTTTTGAATACATGGCTTCAAAAGTTCCGATAATACCACCTGGTAATTTTTGGTCAACAGCAAGATTCGTTCTCCAAAGCTGCATAAATTTGAAGTTGTTATCTGTCACTGCCAAGTTGTAACTCGAGTTGTTGGCTGCCGTTTGATGATTTACATTACGATAAGCATCTACATCAGGTGTAAACGGACGATTTGTAGGGTTATTGATGGACTCAGAACCAAACATTACACCATTATTGCCGGCCTGATTCGAAATCCATACCAATGGTGGACGACCGGTAAAAATCCCCGATCCACCGCGTAGCTGCGTTTGATTTGTCCCATTGACATTCCAGTTAAATCCGATTCTTGGCGACCAAAGAATAGCACTTTTTGGATATTTTGAAACGTCAATCTTTTCACCTTGATCAAAGTTCAGCTTTGTGACATTATCATTCTTTAGTTCGTTAGGTGAAGAAATGTTTGTCAAGTCAGCTCTCAATCCAGCAGTCAATTTAAAATGGCTGTTTACAGCGAAGGCATCCTGCGCATATAGACCAAACATACGCGCCGAGATCTCTGCATAAGGAAACGATCCATCGGGTAAAACAGAATATTGGACTTGGTATTTGGTAGCGTTGGAAACATTATTTTTTGCAGAGTTATAGAAGTCGTCTAAACTGGCAAATGTATAAGCACCATAATAGTTCGGTGCAAATCCGTTGGTGGTTTTGTAGTTTTCAAAATTGGCCCCCAATGTAATTTCATGTTTTCCGGCATAAATATTAAAGTTGTTGGTTGCTTGAAATACCTTCGTTTTTAGACTGTTAAATGCTGTAAAAGGCTCGTAACCAAATGCCGTCATGCTACTTCCGTCAGGATTCATGATGTCTACCAAAGGAAATGGCTGCCCTCCTTTAGATTCCCGATAATCGTTCATGACATTGTATCCTACGGTGAGGGAATTGGAATATTTACTGCTGATACGCGTACGTAATTCTAAATTCACATTGTCCATGTTGTTGTTTATGCCATATCCAGCGGAGCTGAATGGTAGCCCAACATTAGACGGTTGTCTATTATTTTTGGGCGCACCGCTATTGGATGGTAGAATGTCACGGTACGAACGGAAATAGAAATATTTAGCGCTTAGTGTATTTTTTTGATCGATATTGTAATCTAATTTAACAGAGAATTTGTCACTGCGTGTATCTAAGGGATAATCTTCATAGCTTCCCGGATTATAGCCAATTGAATTGAGGTATTTAGCGAGATCATCGAGTTTCTCTGCAGATACGGTTGAAATATTCGGGCCAGTATTTCCTCCACGGGAAGCAATAAAGTTTGTTCCTGGATCTACTCGTCGTTCAAGTTCACCACTTGCAAAGAAGAATAGTTTATTTTTTATAATTGGGCCACCGACCGTAAAACCATAGCCTTTTAGGCTAAAGTTGTTTACTGGTGCTTTCAACCCTGCTGAATTGTATTTATTGACTAAACTCTGATTCCTGAAGTAATAATTTAAGGATCCTTGTACTTCATTGGTACCGCTTCTTGTAACTGCGTTGATTGCTGCACCAGTAAAACCATTTTGTCTGACATCATAAGGAGCGATATTGACAGAAATCTCTTCAAAGGCATCCATATTGATGGGTTGCGAGTTTGTTTGACTTCCAATAGTCCCCTGTAATCCAAAAGCATTATTAAATAGCGCCCCGTCGATGGTGAAGTTATTCGCAAGGTTGCTTCTTCCAGCAAAGGAAGGATTACCATACTGCATCGAAAATTGAGGGGTCAGTTTGACAAAATCAGTAAAGCTTCGATTCAGTGTAGGTAGATTTTGAATAGCTGTTCGGGAAATGTTTTGTGCAGCACCTGTTCGGCCGGAATTGAAGACTTTTCCCTGTCTTGTTCCTACAACGACAGCTTCATCCAATACCTGTGCGTTGGACTGCATCTGAATGTCGAGCGTCGAGCTTTGTCCCAAAGCGAGTTTTTCGATCTGCTTCATGTTTGGAGAATGCCCAAGATAAGTTACTGTGATTTGATAAGGGCCACCAATTCTCAAATTGGGAAGATTATAGCGGCCGTCACTTCGTGATGAAGTGACATACTTTGTCCCAGAAGGTAAATGAATGGCTTCGATAGTCGCTCCATTGATTGGCGAATTTCCCTCCCTGATGGTTCCATTCAGAGCAGAGGTTGTTTCATTTTGCGCATAGGTAACTGATGTACCAATTGTGCTTAGCAAAATGCTGGTAATCAAATGTTTTCTCATTTGTTTTGTAGCTGTTTAAATGACTAGGTGATTTTTAAACCGCGATAAAGGTAGGAGAGTATTGTTGATTTTGTGTTAAGCAAATATTATTTAAATGTTTTTACATCTGCTTGTGTAGTTCGCTTTTTTAGGGTAATAATGTCGACTAGATCATAGTGGCTTAGGTTTATTTTTTAATTTTAATTATGCCATCACGATAGAGATTTAAGGCGGCTTGCAGGATATCTTCAATCGTATTTATCGGGAGGTCTTCATGTGGATGAATAGGTAATGTTTTCATTCGAAGACGTTGCCCTGCTTCCAGCTGAACCTGGTCCAAATATTTTCCTTCAACCATCAGCAGGTAGGGAAAAGTGGTTCGTTTGTCTGTCCAGAGGTAACAGAATACTTTCGTTCGATAGCAAAAACAGGGCATGCCATATTTCATGGTTTCACTCACATCTGGATCCTGCTGAAGGATGATATGTCTTAATGACAAAAGACAGCTTTTATTGGGTTCTTTCTGGTTCAGATAGAAATCTTGGATTTCCTGCATATCAATTAGCTGTTATATGATTTTTTTGTCTGTTTTGAGGGAATTATTTCTAAGGAACTCATCCGTGTTAATAAAGATACGTACTTATCGCTTTTTTATAGCAGATGTTTACAGTTTTCTTTGTTGTTTAGTATATTCAAATTGTTTAGAGGGAACGAATTACATCTTGGTTTATGACTGTTAATTTTAAAAATATAGACTATTTGAAGACTGGAAATGAAGTTCAGAGAAAAACTTATCGATTACTGCATGATTATCAAATTGTTGATTGCCTTAAAGATTATGATCCCATCGTAGTTGGAACGATTCCGATCCAGATCGATGTTGCAGGAAGTGATGTTGACATCATCCTATATGTACAAGATTATGATGTTCTTGAAAGAATGCTGTGCTTTAATTTTTCGCGGCATGCGCATTTTCAGTTGCAGCGGGCTGAAAGCAATGTGATTCTATGCAGTTTCTCGATTGAAGAGCGGCTTTTTGAAATCTATGCGACCGACAAAGCGACTGAAAATCAGAATGGATATTTACATATGCTTAAAGAATATGAAATTATACAACTAAGAGGTGAAGAATTTGCTGAGCAGGTCAGACGGTTGAAGAGAAGCGGGATAAAAACTGAACCGGCATTTTGCAGGTTATTGGGAATTGAGGGCGATCCGTATACGGAACTTCTCCTGTATAATCATATAGATAATTCGATGAGCTATGACTGATTTTAATTTATAAGAGCATGAATCCATTAATCCAACAATTTAAAAAATATGGTTATCTCAATGAAGTGATAGCAGAGGAAGTCGAAAAAAGAACACGTTATTTTTTTAAGAAAAAGGGCGAGCATTTTTTGAGGGAGGGACAGCATCTATCAAGCTATTTTGTTTTGAGTACGGGATTGATCCGTGCCTATTTCTTAAAAAATGGACGCGAAATGAACAGTTGGTTTGGTGAGGAAAATCAGATTTTTGGATCAATCCTGCCTGTATATACGGAAAAACCCTCCTTTGAAAATATCCAGTTTCTGGAAGACTCGGAGATCTATGCAATTTCTGTAGACGATTTGAATGAATTGTATAGAATTTATCCTGAGCTAAATCTGATAGGACGAAAAATTGCTGAAGAGGTTTGCATTGTTCTCGAAGAACGGATTATGTCATTGCATACTGAATCAGCGGCGGAGCGTTATCAGTCTCTCATACGCCTGCAACCCAATTTAATAAATCGAATTAATCTTGGTCACATTGCATCTTATTTAGGTATTACACAAGAAACACTTAGCCGTATAAGGCGATAAGCATACGATTTTGATATAAGTCAAAAAAAGCCTTTCGAATAGCGATTATCTTTGTTTTAGAAATTTAAACTATTGAAAATGAATTGGATTGCATTGATTGTCGCTGGCATTTTTGAAATTGGATGGCCACTCGGTTTAAAAATGGCTCAACAGCCAAACTCAAATAAATTTGGTTGGATCATATTGGCTATTGTCTCCATGAGTATTAGTGGTGGACTATTGTTTTATGCACAAAAAGCGATTCCTATCGGCACAGCTTATGCCGTATGGACAGGCTTGGGAGCCGTCGGAACATTAGTGGTTGGAATCTTTTTTTTCGGAGATTCAGCCAATGTGTTTAGACTTCTTTCGGCAACATTGATTGTTGCAGGAATTGTCGGCTTAAAAATATTTTAAAATCATTGGACTTGATATTTATATTATGATCGACAGAAAAACAACAATCTAAGTTCAATTTGCATAAGTTAATTATTTGTGAAAATCTAAAATCTCTTTTTTTAGCCAAAACTCCTTATAAAAGAGTAGGTTGGGATGATTTTTGCTGGATAATTAAATTATGAGGCAAGAACTAGCGGAAAAAATAGAATTGTATAGTAAAAGGTACGGCTTATTTATGCGGCCGGAGTATATTAGCTTTGCTCGTGATACAACTAGATTATTGCTTCGCAACGAATGTCTCCGCGAAGGTAATATAAAAGCCTACCAAGACTATATTGCTTCGCATTATCCCGAAGATCTTCCTTGGGAAATGAAACAATACCAGGAAGCAACAAAAGCTTTGGAGCGGATGAGCAAAGAGATGGCAATTGCTTGGGTGAGTACGCATCAAATCAATATTTTTGAATCTGACATTTTTATTGATGACGAAGATTCAATTCTCCGTCCCATTCAATCGAAAGATGAAGATATGTTTCGTTATAATTTTAATGCGTTGGAAGAACTTATCTACAATCATCAAAGGCCGGAGGAATTATTTCGACGGGATAGAGATTGTTTTTGGATAGACACAAGGATCGAATGGAGATAGTTTACATCCCATCGATGTATTGTTCCCCACGATTTATCTTTTGGAAAAACCGATAAGTCATGGGGAATTTTTATTATTTGGATTCTAAAACAAAAATTTCATTTTCTTGTCCTAAAAGTACTGTAGGAAACTTTTTGTTGAAGTCAATCGAAATATCTCCATTGCCTTTTTCGCCGTCTCCGTTGGAATCCCAATCTAATGCGACATAGTATTTTATGGGTTCGGCATTGCTGACTTTAGGCCAGATCAGTTTACGGTGATTTTTAGGTAAGTCAAGTTTGAGATCAAAGGGTATTTGTCTGGCTGTAAAATTCTTTTCCAGAACTACTGTAGCGGGAACATCTGCTATTTGGGCCGAAACCGCATAAACGCGAATCTTTCCGGATGGATTTTTAATAGCAATGGTATTTGCTGATTGGATTTTTACAGACAATCCGTCAGATTTTGCATTCATTTTTTCCTTATTTAATGTTGTCGAGCAACTGTTGGCTGCGACTGCGGCAGCAAGTAATGGTATCGTAAGTTTTAACATAATGATTTTTATCTGTATTTTAAAAGCTGTTATTTAATTGTCGATGATCTATAGCTTGAAAGATATACCCACATTTGCGATGCCCAGGTAACCGAATCCAAATTCACCATAAATACCTACTTTATTGCCATAACGAATAGCGATAGGGGTAAATTGATAGGATAGGGCACCGAAGTTCTCTTTATTTTCTTTTTGTCTATTATTATATCTTGCGTAACCCAATCCCCCTTTTCCATACAGGTTAAGTTTGGTTTTATTCAGATAGCTATATTGCACGTTTACAAGTCCCCCATAGACGCTCCATTTTGAATCCCCGAGATCATCTTTGTAAGAAACGGTATTTTTGCCATAAAATCCATCAACACCTACAGACAGCCTTTTGTTTAAATTTAGTGAATACCCCATGGTAAATGTGCCAGTGCCACTGGAATGTTCCACTTCTCTTCCAAGTAGCCCCATAAAAATTCCGTCGCCGAGCATTGTACCGATTTCCTGGACGGGAACAAGTCCATAACCCACTCGAATTTCAGATTTTCTCGGCATGTTTTCTTGACCGTAACCTTTCAGCGATAGCAGGCCGGCAAGTAAGATGAATATAATTTTCTTCATTAATATTGTTGAGGCATGATTTTATTTGACTCTTTTTATCTAACGTTTTTGAAATTTAATTCGCTACAATTTATTTTATATAGTATTTTATTTTATTTTTTGATGATATTTTGATTTTAAATTCTTTTATATGTATGGGTGAACTTTTATGTTTTTTTACGTGTTGACTTTCTTACAATTGAGTTATCTTCAATAATGTGTGAACGAGATCATTGGGATCCCATGTTTTGGAAGTAGATATAAGCTTGTTAACTCTTAGCGCAATAGGGGACGGGGTAAGAGTTGAGACCTGAAAAAATGAAGAAAATATGATAGGAGAGTCGTTTTGGAAGGACGGGAACAAGGTCTGTATTAAAAAAGTCCTTAGCACACGCTAAGGACTTTTTTAACTATAATGGTTTTATTTTTAGATTTCTAAACGAAACACCTCTTGACCAATCCTGCAGCGCTAGTTTTCCGCTAACATGCTGACCAAACTCCGGATAGTCTTTGAAATTACTATGTTTTACTAAATCTTTCCATTTATTTGAATTAAAATCCATTTCAGCGGTGATTTTACCATTGAGGTAAAACGTAACTTTTCCATCCTTCTGAATGATACTTGATTCATTCCAATCGTCTTGCGCCTTCACATTGACAAAGTTTTGCTGCGGTAGAAATGTATAAAGACAGCCCGAACGCTTTAAGGGCTTATCGAAATCAGGATGGGAATCGGCTAACAATTGGTATTCAGGTCCTGAATGGTAGGTCGCATCAATAGTCGGTTTTTCCTGTACATTGACAAAAACACCGCTATTCCCCTCTTTTTCAAGCTTCCATTCAAATTTGAACTCGTAATTTTTGTAATCTTTGTCCGATACTAAATCATATTTCTGGCTTTCGTTGTTTGGATCGCAATAAATAGTTCCATTTTTAACAACCCAGGCTGCCGGTGCATTTTTACTATTGTTGTAGGTATGCCAATTATTGAGCGTTGAGCCATCGAATAAAAGTTGCCAGCCGTTACTTTGCTCTTCTTCCGTCAATGTATTGGGGCTGCTTTTTTCATTTTGACAGGAGAGTAAAACACAGCCCATACAGACTGAGAAGATAATTTTTTTGAAAAGGTTTAAGTTTATCATTGTTTAATTTGTATAAGTGTCTCTTTAATTAGGGTATCCCTAAAATAATTTTTAATGTGAACTTTTGGCGACAATTTTACGCTTCTTTGCAAATTTGTTACACAAAGCTCCTCATTGTGGCCCTTCTCAGGCTTCCATATTTTCATTTCCATTCCCGAATCTTTCCATAAACTTTCGCCTGGGTTATTCCGAATACTCATTCTCATTTTGATAAAAGAACCTTATCAAAATGATAGGGTTAGCCAATTTTGTTTTACTGTTAATATTTTTATTAAGCTGATTAGCAGTGTTATATGTTGTTTTTTAACATAGTGGAACAGGGTTTGGCCTATTGGGACAAATGACAATAAATATGGAAACAGCACGAAAAAGAAAAGTATGTGGCAAGAGCCCTCCAAAGGAGTGATCGTCACAGCTACTAGTATCTAATGGAAATTTAAAAAAAGAAATCGCGAATCGCTAATAAAATTTAACAATGGTAATGACAATCATACTCCTCATAACTGGAATTTTTTGTTTCTGGTTATTCTATAAAATGGTGGATTTTTTTGAGAAAATATAAAAAAGATAACATGAAAGAGAAGCAAGAAAATAAGGGCACAGGTTCCCCTCACAATATATCGGGAGACCGCATAGCGAAGGTCATATTAGTGGTGTTGATTATCGCGATGATTTTTCAGCTCTATGTCGGTTAGATTTTGAAGTATAGTTCTATTCATAACATGAAAAAATTAAATCAATACAGGGCAGGTTTGTATATGGCCCTTCATTATAGGGAAATCCGAACAGAGATTAATTTCTTGCTTCGGAAGCACAATTTTGCAGGTGCCCTGCAGGCTGTTATCAATCATCTTCGACACTTGAGTACAGAGCGCAACATAGACAAAATCTGTCAGCATATCGAGTTTCTCGGAACGATTTATGGCCGTGGAAACCACTATGTCAAATATATTTTGGAAAACCTCTTTGTAAGATCCTTAGGCGGTCTTCAGCGCATCAGTACCGTTCATACCTGGACAGTAATCGAAGCTCGGTTGCCCGTGCCTTTTTTAGAGATCCGTAAAGGACAACAAATACATAATCTATTAATATCAAAGTAAATGACAGCTTTATTTATTATAGCACTACTGGTTTTTGGATATATCTGTTATGTACTTCTAAAGCCTGAAAAATTCTAATAACGAGATTGCTCATACTACATCGTCACGTATACTAATGCCACTGCAGCCTGCGATGAAATAGGAAAAAGGGGCTTGAGGTTAGTTAACGATTGGTAATGATACACTTTTTATACAAATCAATTAAAGAAATGAATACAGAGATTCTTGGAATCATAGTGATGTTCATCGTAACATTGCTACTCGGATTTCCCCTTGGGAAATATATAGCTAAGGTATATGGCAATGAAAGGACCTGGTTAGATCCATTATTTCAACCCTTGGAACGATTTTTTTATCGTGTGACAGGAATTAACCCTAGTCTCCAGATGACCTGGAAACAGCATCTCGTTGCTCTTTTGACAATCAATTTAGTCTGGTTTTTGTTGAGCATGGCTATTCTGATGAATATGGGACATCTACCTTTAAATCCAGATGGGAATCCAGGAATGACTGCTGATCTGGCTTTTAATACCAGCATATCCTTTTTGGTCAACTGTAACCTTCAGCACTATTCTGGGGAATCTGGAGTGAGCTACCTCGGACAAATTTGGCTCATGTTTCTTCAGTTCGTGACAGCGGCGATTGGAATGGCTGCGGCAGTGGTTATTTTCAAAGCTTTTAGGGATAAAACAACAACCCAATTGGGTAATTTTTATGATTTCTTTGTGAAATCATGTACACGGATTTTACTGCCTCTTTCTGTGTTGGTTGCTACCATTTTCGTATTCCAAGGGATGCCTATGACATTCGAAGGTAAGGACAGCATGGTGACAATGACCGGAGATACTGTACAGGTAAGCCGGGGACCAGTAGCTGCCTTTGTCCCAATTAAACATCTGGGTACAAATGGGGGTGGTTTCTTTGGCGCGAACAGTGCGCATCCACTCGAGAATCCTAATTATTTGACCAACATGGTGGAAATGATCGCCCAGTTTATTATCCCGATGGCAATGATATTTGCCTTTGGCTTTTTTATTCGCAAACGTAAATTTTCATGGATGATGTTTGCTGTGATGACCATTGGTTTTCTCATTCTGGCAATCCCAAATATAAAAATGGAAATGGCTGGAAATCCGGCTGTTGCGCAGATGGGGATTGACACGTCGATGGGAGCTATGGAGGGAAAAGAAGTGCGGATAGGTGCCGCCGCGTCGGGTTTTTGGAGTATTGTTACAACGATGATTTCGACAGGTTCAGTCAATTCGATGCATGATAGTTATATGCCCTTATCTGGAATGAACGAGCTGATAGCCATGATGGTAAATGCCTTTTATGGCGGTGTGGGAGCTGGCATACTCAATTTCTTCATCTTTATTATACTGGCTGTTTTCATCAGTGGCTTGATGGTAGGGCGTACGCCAGAGTTTATGGGCAAGAAAGTCGAGGCACGGGAGATGAAAATTGCCATGATTGTTGCCCTTGCCCATCCTTTTCTAATTCTTGTCGGTACGGCACTGGCTACGGCATTTCCAGCCCAGGGTGCTGCTACATTAAACAATCCCGGATTCCATGGTTTTAGCGAAATATTATATGAATATACCTCATCTGCAGCGAACAATGGCAGTGGCTTTGAAGGGCTTGGAGACAATACCATTTGGTGGAATATCTCGACGGGTATCGTCTTGATGCTCGGCCGCTTTATACCGATTATCGGTCCTATAGCTATTGCGGGATTGTTGGCCGAGAAGAAATTCATACCTGAGGGAGAGGGGACGCTAAAAACAGATACCAGTACATTCGGTTTGATGGTATTTGCCGTGATTGCGATTATCGCAGCACTTTCTTTTTTCCCAGCTCTGGCTCTTGGTCCACTTGCGGAATATTTTTCCATGTAATACATAAAATTAAAGAATTCTAAAAATGAGCAATCAACAAACATTGTTTCAGAAAGAACTTGTACAACAAGCATTAAAGCAATCTTTCGTGAAGCTGAATCCTAAAATAATGTTCCGTAACCCAGTGATGTTTACCGTAGAAATCGGAACATTGATTATGGCTGTGGTCTGTCTATGGATAATGACTGGAGAAAAATCACAAGGTACACTGGGTTATAATTTTACGGTATTTGTTATTCTATTTTTGACCTTGCTCTTTGGCAACTTTGCTGAGGCAATTGCAGAAGCCCGCGGTAAAGCGCAAGCAGACAGCTTGCGTAAAACACGGGAGGAAACCCCAGCAACCCTGCGTGATGGCCGGATAGTTTCATCCGCGCAATTGAAAAAAAATGATGTCTTTGTCTGTCAAGCCGGGGATGTAATTCCATTGGATGGGGAGATTATTGAAGGATTGGCAACCATTGATGAAAGTGCAATAACCGGGGAATCGGCACCAGTAATCCGCGAGGCTGGGGGAGATAAAAGTTCAGTTACCGGAGGTACCAAGGTTTTATCAGACCGAATTGTTGTACAGGTGACGACAGAACCGGGAGAAAGCTTCTTGGATAAGATGATTGCTTTGGTCGAAGGGGCAAGCCGACAAAAAACACCGAATGAGATTGCTTTAACGATCCTTCTCGCAGGTTTTACACTCGTGTTTATTATTGTAACTGTGACCTTAAAACCATTTGCAGATTATGCCAATGTCAGTATCACCATAGCTTCATTTATTTCACTTTTTGTCTGTCTAATCCCCACCACAATAGGCGGTCTTTTATCGGCAATCGGTATAGCGGGAATGGATCGCGCACTTCGTGCAAATGTTATTACAAAAAGTGGCAAAGCAGTTGAAACGGCAGGTGATATTGATGTCTTGTTGCTTGATAAAACTGGAACCATTACGATCGGAAATCGTAAGGCGACAAATTTTTACCCCGCAGATGGCGTCATGAAAGAAGCTATGGTACGTGCAGCAACATTGAGCTCCATGGCGGATGAAACACCAGAAGGGAAATCAATTGTCGAATTGGCTGGTGTCAACCCATCTAGCTATAAGGTCGAAAACCCTACATTCATTAAGTTTACCGCCGAAACCCGTAGCTCGGGAATAGACTTTGCACAGACACGTATTCGTAAAGGTGCAACAGATGCTATTCGAAATATCATTGTAAAGGCTGGAAATCTGTTTCCTCAGGAAATAGATGAACGCGTAAAGCTTATCTCTCAAAATGGGGGAACTCCATTGGTCGTTGCAGAGAATGAACAAGTGCTCGGTGTCATAGAATTGCAGGATGTGATAAAACCCGGGATTCACGAACGCTTTGAAAGATTGCGAAAAATGGGTATCAAGACTGTTATGGTGACGGGAGACAATCCGTTGACAGCCAAATATATTGCCGAAAAAGCTGGAGTGGATGATTTCATTGCCGAAGCGAAACCTGAAGACAAGATGAACTATATCAAAAAAGAACAGCTTGACGGACGACTGGTCGCCATGATGGGGGATGGTACAAACGATGCTCCGGCACTTGCACAGGCAGATGTTGGTGTGGCGATGAACAGCGGTACGCAAGCTGCAAAAGAGGCTGGAAATATGGTTGATCTCGACAATGATCCGACCAAATTGATTGAGGTTGTGGAGATAGGCAAGCAATTGTTGATGACCCGGGGTACGCTAACTACATTCAGTATTGCAAACGATGTCGCCAAATATTTTGCGATTATTCCGGCCTTGTTTATTGCAGCAATACCGGCACTTCAAGGTTTAAACATTATGCAGCTCAGTAGTCCACAAAGTGCCATACTTTCAGCGGTCATCTTCAACGCAATTATTATCCCATTATTGATTCCTTTGGCATTAAAGGGAGTGGCATACAAACCTATAGGTGCAAGCGCATTGTTACGGCGAAATCTACTCGTCTTTGGACTTGGTGGAGTACTCGTTCCATTTATTGGTATCAAGGTTATAGACCTACTGGTTTCACTATTTATCTAATACATTTTTAATAATATAAGCAAAGATGAAAACACATATATATCCGGCAATAAAAATTACAATTATTTTGTTGCTGCTGCTCTCAGTTGTATATCCAGCTCTCGTGTGGGCGATAGCGCAAATAGCACCCAATCATGGAAAAGGGGAAATGCTACAATATAATGGGCAAATGTATTATAGGAACATTGGCCAGGCTTTTTCGAGAGATGATTATTTCTGGCCGCGTCCTTCAGCAGTTGATTATAATGCCGCAGGATCGGGTGGAAGCAATAAAGGCCCCTCTAATGGAGAATATCTTTCGGAAGTGAAATCGCGTATTGATACATTTTTAGTCCATAATCCGACCATACAACGTGCACAGGTACCCGTCGACATGGTGACAGCCAGTGGCAGTGGTTTGGACCCCGATATCTCCGTTGAAGCAGCAAAAATACAAATTGATCGTGTTGCAAAAGCGAGAGCTATATCAGTAAATAGCTTACAATCACTTGTTGATGCCCACGTGCAGACACCGTTGTGGCATATGTTTGGACCTCGCAAAATCAATGTCCTTGAACTAAATATTGCTCTGGACAAGATGGTTGAGAAATAAAATTGACCTGGTGGGTCATTGACATACACTTTACAAGAACGATATACATGAAAAAATTAGCGATGTTGGCCTGTTTACTCGCAGGGGCAACACAATTATTTGCACAGCAAGATACGACTCAAATTACCAAATTGTCGATAAGTGGTTACCTTGAAGCATATTACCTTCGGGACTTTAACAATCCAATTGGAAATACACGCCCAGGCTTTGTATATAGTCACAACAGGACGAATGAAGTAAACATAAACTTGGCACTTTTAAAAGCTGCGTACGAAACAACAAATACCCGTGCAAATCTTGCATTAGGTGTCGGTACATATATGAATGCCAACTACAGTGCGGAACCTGGTGTCTTAAAAAATATTTACGAAGCAAATGCCGGTGTTCGCATCTCGAAAAAACATAATTTATGGATCGATGCCGGAATATTTTCTTCCCATTTGGGCTTTGAAAGCGCTATAGGAAAGGACAATTGGACTGTAACGAGAAGTATTTTTGCGGATAATTCTCCCTATTTCGAAACTGGCGCAAAAATATCTTATACATCTGCTTCGGGAAAACTGTTTTTAAGTGGGCTTGTTTTAAACGGCTGGCAGCGGATTCAACGTGTAGATGGTAGCAGTTTACCAGCATTTGGTCATCAATTGGTCTATAAACCGACAGATAAATGGACCATTAATAGTGGTTCTTTTATCGGCAGCGATAAAGCGGATAGTGTAAGACAGATGCGTTATTTCCATAATCTGTATGCAATCTATCAAGTGAACGAAAAGCTAGGCATTACATTCGGATTTGATATTGGAGCCGAACAAAAAGCAAAGGGGAGCTCAACGTACAACGTATGGTATACACCCGTGTTAATTGCACGATATGCAACAACTGAAAGATTTAGTTTAACAGCAAGAGGAGAATATTACAACGATAAACATGGTGTTATCGTCTCCACTGGGACGGCTCAGGGCTTTCAAACATTTGGCTACTCTTTAAATGCAGATTATGCTATTCTTCCGAATGTACTTTGGCGTACAGAGTTGCGAAACCTCACGAATAAAGATGCTATTTTCCTTGATCGGTCAAATAAGCTGCTTAAAAATAGCGTGACAGCTGTCACTGCACTTACGGTTAGTTTTTAAAAACAATCGTTCCTGCCGTGTGTTGGATCGGCAGGAACCTTTTGAATATGAAAGGCAATAAAAATGGAAGAGAGGAAAAGCGCTGAACACTTTTTGGACCTTATCCGGAAATCGAGAAGAGGTCGCTTCAAACTTTATATCGGTATGAGTGCTGGTGTCGGAAAGACATATCGCATGCTACAGGATGCACATACACTTTTACAGGGTGGAATCGATGTGCGTATTGGCTATATTGAGACCCATAATCGAAAGGAAACACATCAATTGCTTGATGGTATTCCCATTATTGCTCGGCGTCATCTTTTTTACAAAGGCAAACAGTTGGAGGAACTGGATCTTTATGCTGTTTTGAATTCACATCCAGAGGTTGTCATTATCGATGAGCTAGCGCATACAAATATTGAAGGTAGCAAAAATGCCAAACGATGGCAGGACGTCATAGAAATTCTCGAAGCGGGCATTAACGTAATCAGTGCTGTTAATATACAGCATATTGAGAGTTTAAACGAGGAGGTCAAAGCGATTACAGGCGTTGAAGTACAAGAACGTGTTCCCGATAGTGTTATTGATTCCGCAGATGAAGTCGTTAATATTGACCTTACTGCAGAAGAGCTTATCATTCGTCTAAAAGAGGGCAAGATCTACGATGCTTCAAAAATTCAGGCAGCACTTCAAAATTTCTTTAAAAGCGAGCATATTCTGCAATTGCGGGAAATGGCACTGAAGGAAGTAGCTTCCCAGGTCCAGCGGAAAGTAGAGACCGAAGTTCAACCCCAGCGATGGGTGCGAAAGGAGCGTTTCTTGGCCTGTATAAGTTCCAATGAAATAAAAGCAAAAAACGTCATCCGAAAGACTGCACGATTGGCCGGATATTACAATAGCAGCTGGTTTTTGCTATATGTACAGTTGCCAAAAGAGCGTGGAGATCGGATTGCGTTGAACAAGCAACGGCACCTGATCAATAACTTTAAACTGGCGACAGAACTTGGTGGAGAAATTATCAAAGTAGAAAGTCATAGTGTGGCAAAAGAGATCATCGCTTTGTGTGAGCTCCGTAAGATCACCACAGTTTGCATTGGAAAACCACGATTATCTCTTTTAAGGATGTTACTTGCTAAGGATACATTTAGCAAACTGCTGGCACAACTGTCGACCGAAGACATCGACCTGATTATATTGTCTTAATGATAAAGACAAATTGTGAATAAGATGAAAATAAAAACGAAACTTACTTTTGGTGTGGGATCACTTTTTCTCATGATCTTCTTGCTTGCTGCTTTGAGTGGCTGGTATGTGAACCGATTAAAAAAAGATACCGCAAATATACTGACAGCGAATTACAATACGCTGCTGTATGCAAAGAACATGCTATTGGCATTGGAGGAAATCCCCGTTGAAAAAACTGCTTTTACCAGCTTCGAAGTCAATCTGGACAAACAACGGAAAAATGTTACCGAAGTAGGAGAACAGCAAACGACGAATGCTATAGCGAAGCATTTTTTACAACTGAAAGATAAACCTTTAGATGTTACTGTTGTCTCCTCCATCAGAAAGGATATTGCATTGTTAATGGAGCAAAATATGACGGCAATTTCACGAAAGAGTATTCTTGCGGATAACACTGCTGAACATGCAATTTTGGTCATTTCATTTGCCGGCGCACTCTGTTTTATTATCGCTTTTATTTTGTTGGTCAATCTGCCATCCAATATAGCTGATCCTATTGCAAGATTGACGGATAGCATCCGGCAAATTGCCGGGCAGAATTATAAGGAACGGATTGATTTGCAGAGCGGTGGCGAATTCACAGAACTCGCTGCCTCATTTAATTCCATGGCAGAGAAGCTTGAGGAATATGCTGAAAGTAAACTTGAAAAAATTTTAAAGGAAAAAAAACGAATAGAATCTCTTGTGGACAATATGCGTGATCCTGTTATTGGTTTCGACGAAGACCGGAGGGTTATTTTCGTCAACGAAGAGGCTCTTCGCATCACAAACCTGCACAAAGATCAACTTCTTGGAAGATCTGCGTTAGCGGTTTCAGAAGAAAATGATCTTGCCAGGGATATTTTTAAAGATCTCTTTCTTCCTGCGGTAAATCGGGAAAAGAATGCTATTAAAATATATGCAGACGATAGGGAAAGCTATTTCGAAAAGGATGTTATCGATATCAATGTTCTGCAGACAGGTGAACTTGAACCGAAGTTGATCGGTCAAGTGGTTATTCTAAAAAATATCACCCCATTCAAGGAACTCGATCTAGCAAAAACGAACTTTATCGGTACCGTATCCCACGAGTTCAAGACGCCTATTGCAGCGATTCAGATGGGAGTTCAATTGTTGGAAAATGAACAGATAGGCCCCCTGAATACCGAGCAGCTCACGCTTTTAAATGGAATAAAGGATGATTCCAGCCGTTTACTTCAGATAACAGGCGAACTGTTAAATATGACACAGGTTGAAAGCGGTTCTATTCAGATTAATTTACATGCTACAGAGATACAGCCTATTATTGAATATGCCGTCATGGCTAATCAATTTGCCGCCAACCAAAAAAATATTCATTTTGCTATTGAGATAGCACCTACTGTGAAGAGCATAATTGCTGACAACGAAAAAACTGCGTGGGTATTGACAAATTTCCTTTCCAATGCGGTGCGATATTCTTACGAAGATTCCGTCATCCATATAGCAGTTGAAAATATAGGCCTTAAAACCAGATTTACTGTAAAAGACAATGGACAAGGAATAGAAGCTAAATATCTGGAGAAAATTTTTGCACGTTACTTTCGTGTGCCAGGGTCTAAGAAGGGGGGGACTGGTCTCGGTCTAAGCATCAGTAAAGAGTTTATAGAAGCACAAGGCGGAGAAATTGGTGTTGAAAGTGATTATGGTGCTGGAAGTTCTTTTTATTTTTCATTACGTAGTGTGGCTCCCAATGAAAAATAGTGGCTCCGATGGTCACTCATTTTTCAAGCATGAAGCGAGGTTAGGTTGAAATTATGAGTGGTGTTAAGCACCACTCATAATTTCCTAAAGATTAATGGTTGACTAAAGCCATGGCTCCCTCGCTGTAGCGTGCTCCAATATTCGGGTACTTATTGAGTATTTCATCAATATTTTTTAGATCAGAATCGGATAACTGGACTTCGAGAGCACCTGCATTTTCTTCGAGGTACTTTCTTTTTTTAGTTCCTGGAATAGGGATGATATCATTTCCTTGCGCTAATACCCAAGCTAAAGCGAGCTGAACAGGACTACAGTTTTTATCTTTTGCTAATAAGGAGAAGTCGGCGACCAATTGCGCATTGTTCAATGCATGTTCACCTTGATTACGTGGCAAGGTTCTCCTAAAATCGTCTGCAGCAAGGCTTTCTAAATTCAGGAAATTTGAAAATAATCCACGTGCCAGGGGAGCATAGGGGATTAAACTAATGCCCAGTTCACGTGTCGTTTGTAAAATTTCCTTTTCTACATCACGTGTAAGGAGCGAATACTCACTCTGCAATGCCGCAATGGGATGTACAGCATTAGCTTTTCTGATGGACACTGGTGAAGCTTCACTTAAACCAAGATATCTTACTTTTCCTTCTTTTACCAATTCGGCCATTGCACCTACGGTTTCTTCAATAGGTATATTGGGATCTACGCGATGCGCATAATAGAGATCTATTGTATCGATACCAAGACGTTTCAGACTTTTTTCCACCGCTACTTTTATCCATTCAGGCGAGCCATCGAAATAGGTACTTGCAGTACCACTTGGTCCTGCTATTTCGTCTTTAAAACGAAATCCGAATTTGGTTGCTATAAAGATTTTGTCGCGATTGGGAACGAGTACTTTTGAAATAAGTTCTTCATTGGCTCCGTTACCGTACATATCTGCGGTATCCCAAAAATTGATACCGAGCTCCAATGCCTTTTCCAATGTGGCAATGCTCTCTTGTTCGTCAGTAGGGCCGTAGGCAAAGCTCATACCCATACAACCTAGTCCGATAGCAGAGAGTTTTTCATTTGTTGTTCCAAGATTTCTATATTTCATAATAATTCCATTTTGTTCAATACAAATGTAGGCATGGACCAAACGAAGACAGTTAAGACAATCAAACAGATTATTATACAATTCAAACAGTACTGTTTCGAGCTTGGTTTGGAGACATTCCAGTTTGCTTTTTGAAGAAATTGGTGAAATAGGATGGATATTCAAATCCCAGGCTGTAGGCAATATCCGATATGTTCCAATTTGTGTGCAATAATAAAGCTCTGGCCTCCTGGGCCACACGATTTGCAATATGCATACTGGTCGTTTTGCCGGTTGTTTCTTTTACCGATCTGTTGAGGTGATTGATATGTACCGAGAGTGCATGTGCGTAATCGGCAGGGCTTTTTAACTGTAGGCTGAGCTGAAGAGTATTGATAGGAAATTGTCGTTCCAGCAGCTCAAGAAATAGTCCTGATACCCGCGTCGAGGCATTGGTGTAAGATCCAAAACTTGCCGCAGGGCTTGATTTCATCGTTTCATGAATCAGAAGATGCAAGTAGCTGCGCAACATATCATCTTTATGGATATAGCTTGAGTTCATTTCAGTCATCATTTTCTGGAAGATAATTGAAATTTCTGCTAACTGCGCTTCGTCTGGAAAATAAATCGGGTTGCTGCCTATCTTGAAAAGCGGAGAATCCTTTAGACTTTCAATCCGTTCACTATGTTGGATAAATTCTTCAGTAAATACACAATACCAACCTGCCTGCTCGGTCGATTCAGGCTCCCAAGCATAGGGGACGACTGGATTAGCAAATAACATAGCTGGTCTATCTATTTGTATCCATTTATCGGCGTAATATAGTTTTCCCCTTCCTATAATAAGAGAGGTTTTATAAAAATCACGACGATTATAAGGAGATACAACGGTACAGGTTTCTCTGCTAAAAACATTGAAATGACCAATTCCTGTGTTATTTAGTGGCATATCTGGAAGAGATAGTCCTGGTTGTCTTTTGTAAAAATCTGTTACACTTTCGGCTGATTTCATACCACTAAAATAAAAAAATAGAAGCAATCCTGCGTCACGGACACATCAGTTTCTCCAAACGAAGGCTCGTAATTTAGTATCACAATGCTAACTTATTCGAATGGTTTATGATTTAGTTGTTATTTTTGGAGATATTCAAAATCGATTTTCTGACGCTTATAATTTTACAGCTTGCGACCATGATCAAAATTTACCATAATATAAATTGCAGCAAGAGCTGCAGTGTACTGGAACTGTTAGAACAACAAAGTGCTGAATTTGAAATACAGGAATACCTAAATGATGTTCCGACCAAGGCGCAATTGGTCGAGCTATTGGGGCAGCTCGGGCTAACACCTATGGAACTCATCAGAAAAGGAGAATCGGTATTTCAAGAGAAATTCCAAAACCTCGAACTAACGGATGAGCAATGGATCGATGTGCTGCTTGCATATCCTATTTTGATCGAACGCCCGATAGTTGTAAGGGATGGCGTTGCAGTAATTGGCCGACCAATCGAAAAGGTTGTAGAGCTCATTGGGGGTAAATCATAAGGTTGGCTTGAATGTTGTACATCGTTGTGTATGAAACATTTTTTGAATGTAGCGGCGGCTGTATTGGATATTTTTAGACTATTTATCTGAACAGCCAGGTAAACCTTGTCTTAAGCGATCTGAACGGGATTAATTTAATTGATCTGATTTTGTTATTTTTTTAAAGAGGTTATTTATGCTTTTGCCAACTTTATCCGGGTCTTGCTGGTGTATCCCATGGCTGTATCCTGGGAGGAGAATCAGTTCACAATTGTCGTTTTGCTTAATTAGGTCTGCATAATGTTTGATACGAAGGTTATCAAACGCATCAAACCAAAATCTACCATTTATTCCTAATTTAGCGTTCATTTCTTTTTCGTACCTCTCAATAGGCCGATTATAAGCGATGAATACGGTAATTGGGATATTATTTAGCGGAGGTAGATTGCTATATTCTTTGAAAAATTGATTTTCGCTGATAGCGAGTTCTCTTTTCATTTCCAATCTTGCACCATAGGAGAGATTTTTGTCACTTATCATATCCGAAAGCATTTTTATCCAGAGCTGCTGGTAGCCAATTTGGCTATTTGATGTTTTGGTGGCCACAGCGTCTTCTTTTTTTGTTAACATAAAGTCGGTGGGATCAATTAGGATTAAGCCGGCAACTTCATTAGAATATTTAGCCGCAAACAGTCGAGTGAGGGCTCCGCCTAGAGAATGACCCACCAGGATATAAGGTGGTTTAATATTTAATGTGTATAGGATTAGATGCAGTTTGGTCACAACATCATTGTCTGATTTTAACGATAGATCAGGTTCTGAGCTACCTAGACCGTTTCTGTCATAACAGAAATAAGGTATATCGTTCATTAGTTTTGGAAAAAGAACAGAAAAATTGTCTCCCCCCATTCCTAGACCACTTTCAAAGATGACAATTGGTTCATTGGATTTTCTATTTTCCAATCCCTTAATCAAATAGGACGTTCGTAGGTTTCCGATACTGACCATTTCTTGTGAATAGCTCTGTACAGCTGTAATAAAAATAAGAAATAGGATGATCGCCCAAGTTTTCATATTTCTACTAAATTTAAAAATAATTCATTGCTGACAATTATCGCTTATTGATTAGCCCCACTATATGTTCTTTGATACCATTGATTGCTTGTGGCTCAATGTCCGTAAATTGATAATCATTGAGTATAAATTGATGAGAGAGGTCTTGTTCCAATAATATTGTTCTGCCTTTTGAAAGGTTGTAAATTTTGGAATTAATTATGCAAATATCATGGGTATCCTGCGTCAGTGCTATAAAATCAATACGATAATCATCTCGTATTAGAGTTCCTTGGCCAAAGTAGTCGGGATGGTTTCTAGAGACGTTTCCTGCATAGATTTTGTTTGTTTGAGCCAATTTCATCATGGATTCATGTGGGGTTAATCTAACCGCGATGTTGCAGAAAGAATAATATTCCGTGTCCTCGGTGGTTTTGGTCAAGCCAAATGTATAAATGATATAATTATTCCCGCCAAGTGATAATGAGTCTACCATAACTTTTGTTCCTAAAGCTTGATAGGGCTTAACGTGGAAGTTGAAATTTTGCATTGGTAAAATGCTTGCCTGTGTTGGTACCTTAACATTGTCTTTTTCGAGAAAATAACCCGCATCCTTCACTTGTCCAATGCTGATTTGGGAAAAGCATACAAGAAGCAGGATCCATATTCCTATAATTCTATTCATTTTTTTAATTTATTGCTTATCAAAGTATATCTAAAGTAATTGTACAAATTGTCTAATGATATAATTATTCGGTAAATGTGGAGATGGTCTCGGTTAATCAACACTATTTGTCGGTAAGGCGACAGGATTCTGCGGCACAAAATGTGGGCCGTGTTATGCTACGGTCTTTATTTTGCAGTATGTGCCGATAGCATCTTCTTTATTTGTACAATATGCCTTGTATTATGATGGATAACAAAGCGAAAGATATCGCCTAATCGGAGTTGTATCCAACTGCAAAAGGACAGCTTAATATGAATTTTAGTCAGATCTTTTGATTTCGCTCTGTCCAGTAAATTAAGTAGCCTATCTTGCTGTTCTAAGAAGACTGTAATTACATCCTTAGTTAGCATGAGATACTTGGGATCCATTTTTTGAAAAGTTTTCATCTTTTTTTTCTTATCATTTGGCAAAATGGAATTGGCGAAATAATTCCCTAAAAAGCCAGTTTTGAAATCAGCGTTAAAGCTAAATTTGCTGTCGGTCATTTTTTTTGTGATCTCAGGCAAATAGAAATTTCCGTACAGATTTAGATGCTGTAGGCATTCTAAGATATTCCATGATTCTTCATGAGGTCTATTGTTCAGTACTTCCTGCGAGAGCACCTTTAAGGAATTAACAAATGAAATATGTTCGTGGACTTGATTTTCCAGTTGTTGAAGTAATTCTAATGATTTGTATTTCATCTTTTTTTTGATAAAATACCCGAAAATAAATCACATAAATATTGATTTGACTCAAGATTTTACGATTCTTGATAAAGTTTCGGGAGTCATTCTAAGGTAATTGGCAATATGCTTATTGGGAATTATCTGAAATAATGCAGGATTTCGCTTGATAACTCTTTCATATCTACTTTTTGGGGAATCTAGCAGTAGATCTCGCTCCCTTTCAATTTGCTGCAGCACCAACTGTTCTAGTATCGTTATGTACAATCTTGTGTTTTCTGTCGTTGAATAGACAAAGTCCATAAAATCTCTCTTTTCGGCGACTAGAAGATCTGTTTTTTTTATCGCCTGGATTGCGAAATCCGAATAGCTATTATGGATAAAGGAGTCCATTGCCACAATTAGATCACCATCGTATCCAAAGCGAATAATCTGTTCATGATCTTCTTGAAAAATAGAAATTTTTGTACTTCCTTTTTTTATGAAATAGATCTTTGAATCTGCTGAACCATTCATTTTAATATATTCATTTCTCTTGAAGGAAATTTCCTTTTTAAAAACGTGCGGCGATATGAGATCTAAGAGCTTGAACATACAAGTTATATTTAATTGAATCACGAAAGGTCTTCGAAATTAACGATTGTATTGTTTTTTTCAAATATTGATTATTGAGCTACAAATATCGTCGAGTTTTGACCTAATATGGATTTCGGATTTACGGGTTGAATTATTATGTGCAGATTTATGATAATAATTGAAAATGTGACCTATGTTGTCACGATTTTACAGATTTAAATGTGGTATTAAAATATTTTAGTTTGAAAAGAGCACTATTTATCCTTCTCCTTTTGGCGATTTCATTTTTAATCGCGGCGTTTTTTATCAAAGTCAATAAACGAGAAACCTTGTTGTATAAGATACAGCAATGGGTTACTTACGACAAAGCTGATTGGGACAATTATGAAAATAACAAGCGACTTCTTGGTTCAGCAGCAGCCCAAGCCACAACGACCGAAGTGGTTGCCGTGGCAGATGACCTATATCCAGTTGATACAAATTATGTTGCTTCAGAATTCAATGCTTCAGAAATCGAAAAAGTTAAAAAAGCAGATTTTGGAAAATTAACTGTAGCGAAGTTACGCCCAGATCATGAGGATGCGCAAATCGCATTAATTCATTTTACAGATCGTAAATTGACAGACGTGATTATCAATCAGAAAATTAATATTAAAGTTGGAACCTGTTTTGAAAATCCGAAAACAGATGGTCATTATAGCTGTGTGAGCTGTATGATTTTACTTTATAATCGAGCGAAGAAAGATTGGGTTGAGGCTCCAAATGGTGAAAATTTCATGAAAAATGCTTATGATTTTTACCAAGCTTCAGAAGGGGATATTTGGCAGGCGCGAGAGTTGTCCATGCGAATTCCGTATGATTATGCTTTAGTAGCAACATATAGCAAATAATATTTCATAGTGAAGTAATTAATATGAATAGCATGATGTTTAAATTTTTTAGAGAACTATTGAATGCGGCGAGAGAAGGTGTCACTGATGCAAAAGAGGAATTGACGCTGCAAAGTGAACAGAAAAAAAAAGAGGACGAAGGGAGTCTAGTAACGGATGTAAATATACTCCGGGATATTCCCTACGAAGAGCAGTTCGGCAATGCACTTGGAGCTCCATTTAGGGTCATTGTTTTTGGGGATTGGTTTACTGTTTTCGGAAGTGCTGGAGATGACGGAAATTATCCGATTCATCTATATCAATTCGGAAATTATGCCAAAATTGATCAATATCGAAGTGATTTTATCAAATTGTTAAAAAGGGACTTTGCTATAACGGATATGGAAAGTTGTTTCGAGGTTTTGACCAGCTATTTTACATTACTTGGAATAGACAGAACGGGAACCGCATTGGAAGGGAAATCCGCTCATATTGATACAGCCATATGGGATATTTCAAAACCGGGGGTAAATGCATTTGCTGTAGCTGTGACAAGTTATATTGTGACATCCGCAACTGACGTTGGATACCTCTCAAAACCAATAGCTTTAACCATTTTAAAGAATCTGTCGTTATATGCGAAAAAGCATTTTAGCGATTGGTTACTATTTTCTGACCATTTTCTAGAAGGAGAAAATCAGGTTGGTCTAAATAGCAAAATTGGAAAATCTTACTTGAAACGGTACATCGGATATTTAAAGCAAAAGAAAGGCAGCCCCTGGAATAATGTGGAATGGCGGCTTGGAAATCAGTCTGGAATACTTTTACATGTGGCTTGGCGGTTCCAGCGGAAGCGATATCGTCATATTGAAGAATTTGAAAAAGAAGTTAATCTGTATCAAAAAGACACTTTAGAAAATAGGTATCGATGGAATCCAAATCAAATTGTTGTTGAACACTCTGAAATTGAGGTCTGTTACCTCGTTTGGATTAGAAGCATGGAGGATCTGAAAGAAAATGAATATCTGTTGGACGATGAAGCAGACGCCTTTTGTGACGACAATGTAGATAATGGATATTATCAGGTTGAATTGTGTGCCAGATTGAAATCGTCTAATGGTCGATATTTTACGGCTTTGGATTTGCTCTATCAACTGGAAGAGCAGCTCTCCGAGAAAGAGTTGGGTGACCATATCTTTTTCGAAGGATTGGATGCAATCGAAAAAGACGAAGAGGGAATTCCTATGTTCTATTTGAGTTGTGGAAGCTAATTCTCTTCGAATAAATGAGCCGTAAAAATGATTTTGGCTATAAGTTTTTTATCGATCGGTACCTGCGTTTTTGTTTACCTTCATCAGAATATCGTTCACCGGCGATTTTATTTGATTCACCGAAATAGACTAAGAAAAATATATTCTCCCTCATAAATTTAAGCGTTTGAAAAATAGCCGCCACGATCTAGCGTAATTAATTTAGCGTGGCATTTCATTTTTAAAACCCAGAATGTTTAAAACCCAGAATGAAAATTTACTTTTTTGATTATGAATATATTAATTAAGATTAGTTTGTGTTTGCTTGTGTTTTGTGCGGCGATTACTATGGGGAAGCCTCAGTCACGGGTCGATCAAATAAAGATTGATCTGACTGATATACCATGCTATTCGGAATTGATGCAAAGAGCTGGAGAAAACTTGAAGGATAAGCAATATCAAGCAGCTCTGGACAATTTTAAAGTCGCTTTTATTCATAAAGATTCGATTAGTAAATATGATTTTGCAAATGCGATGGTGGCGGCTGCACATGTAGACAGTGTGGACTTGGCAATTGCATGGTTTGAGGAAGGTATTAAGCTGGGATTGGGGGTAACGGAGGATGAGTATCATTATTTTTTAACAGCAGAGGATTTTCAAAATCTGAAAAGACAAACGGTTTATCAAAATCAATTACATCGTCTGTCACTAAAATTATCAGAACAGGAGAAACGGCAAGTTGAGGTACAACGTGAATGGTTAAAAAAGATTCAATTTCGTGGCTCAGGATCATCGGTTGAGGCCGTCAAATCAGACTTTACTTTATATTGGAATCAAACTGGCGACAGTATTGTCCCTTATTTAGTATACCAACCGGCGGGCCTTGAACATACAAAACAGCGGAGAGCTATCGTCTACTTACATGGTGGTGTGTCAAGTGTGAATGAGTTTCAATTTAAAGATCCAAAAGTAGCGGATGAGCCAATCTTTAAATTGGCAGATTCTTTAGGAATTGTTGTGATTTATCCTTTTGGAAAAAAATCTTACGGTTGGGTACGACAGCTTTCTGCCTTTCAACAAGTGTTAGCTATCGCTGAAGAAGCGAGATTAAACTATTCGCTAGACAGCAAAGAAATTTACCTTGGTGGCATGTCAAATGGAGGTACAGCTGTTTACTGGTTTGCCACTCAAAAAAACACACCATTTAGAGCCTTCTTTACATTATCTGCCAACTGTGAACTCGTTATTGGACCAATCCATTGGGAGGGACTACAGAGCGATAGGCCGATATATTCGTTTCACACTGTCGATGATACAATCTATCCATTAGAGAAGATTAAAGCCGTATATGCTATCCATAAATCGCCCGCTTGGAATCTTCGGATATTGAAAACAGGAGGCCATGGATTCATTTATGATCCCGTTATAGGCCACCAATTATTCATGCAGTGTATTGATGAATTCCTGCAAGGAGTTCATAAGATAGGATAATCTAGACTGGATTGATGTTGCGGTACGCACATAACAAATTCAATTTCAATACTTGAAAGCATGGAAAAAGAAAGGTAGCGAAAACTGTAATCTAATTGCTTTTGTTATCCTAAATAAAACGTTATGAATAAATTACCGTTATTGATAATGAATTTGTTTGCATTTTTCATTTTTGGAGCATGTCAATCGCCCCAGAGGCCATCTCAACAAAATGCAAATGAATCTAAACAGAAGGTACAGGAAATACCTTCAAATATTACCTTTTTTGGTGGTGGAAGGTTTAAAAAAATGAATATGGTATCTGGTAAAACGGACACTATCTTTATTTCAGTCCATCAGGCGGATTCGGTACTTATCAAACTAAGAACACCCAAGGATACTGCTAATGTAAGGATTAGTCAGCTTTTTCTGCCCGATGGTTCTGCCGATGGACCCTTTGGTCGGGAACTCACCTATAGATTTAAAGATATTGGCCAATACTATATTACTGTAAACGAGAATCGGATGATAGGGAATCATTATTCGGGTCCATATGAAGTGCAAATTGTGCCGATAGTGCAATAAAAGATAGCTCTTCTAAGCGAATTTTGTTCAGTTAGAGCAGCTATCTTTTCATTCAGCGATTGACTGTCTTGGCCAATATGACTGATGCTAGATCTTCTCTTCAGATTACTCAACGTCTCCTTTATATTTGATCGTATTATTCTCGTAAAGCGCTGATTTTTTAGTATCATATTTATAGCTATCCTTCTGGTAAATGTCATTTTCAACCTTGTTCAAGATAATGGTATTTTTATTGTCAGGTAAGAATAATTCAAGTTTTGATTTATCATCGCTAACAACAACAAAAGCACTAATGACAGCTTCGCCTTCTTTTTTCTCTGTCGGATTTAGACGTAGGCCAACATTAAAAACTTGGATACATCCTTGCTTTATCTCGCTCCAAGTCTGTCCCGCAGCGACTAGACAACCATGCTCATCCTTATTGCCGCCAATGGATGGTGTGTCCTCTTTCTTGCTTTGATCAGTTACTTTCTCGGATTCGCTGTGCTTGGGAGCATTGTTACAGGCTGTCAAAGTAACAAGGCTCATCACTATAAATGCTAGTTTTTTCATTTGAATCGGTTTTTATATGTTCATGATTTGTATGCAATAAATATACCATAGTCTTTTGTGGGGTCTTTCCTCACGATGTTATGGCCGGCTTTCGTTCTTGTAAAGAGGTCGTGGGCAAAGTTTCTCTGTTTAGTGAAAAATATTGTTGGTTTGGCGTTAATATTGTCATAGGACAAGTAGAGTTATTTTATAGTTTATTAATATTGTTGTGTAATTCAATCCGGTCTTTTATCTCGATGCATTGAAGGACATGATTTTAAACCAATGTTGATATACAAAAATATCCTTAACATCATATGAAACACAAGGATCAGCCTGTAAGAAAGTTAGTCTCGGTTATTTTGGTTGAAAAGCAGCTAACCGATGTCTGGACATATTGGAACGATTCCGATGCAATTATGCAATGGAATATCCCATTTGACGATTGGCACTGTCCAGCTGTCCGTATCGATTTTAGGGAAGGCGGGATGTTTAATTTTAGAATGGAACAAAAAGATAGTCGGGAAGGGTTTGATTATGTGGGTATATTCGATGAAATTATTGCGATGGAGTATATTGAAAGCACCAGTGGCGGCAGAAAGTGTATTGTTGAGTTTCAGGCGATTGATAACAATACGATTATTAGGGAAACTTTCGAACCTGATGCGTTTACCCCGGTGGAACTTCAGCAGTCTTTTACCGATGGAGTCTTGTTAAATTTTAAAAAATTTATGGAAAACAAAACGTATTAGTGGCGTGTTGCTACAGACAGAAAGACTTTAGATGATAAATTATGCGCGAGTTAGAATCAAAAAGCGGCTATGCACCGGCTAATGGAATAAAACTTTATTACGAAATATTTGGGACTGGAAGGCCTTTAGTATTGATTCACGGTGGTGGCTCTTCTGGTTTTTCTGATTTCGAGGAGACCGTAAAAAGGTTTCACGACCGATACCAATTGGTTTTAATTGACCTGCAAAATCATGGAAGATCCGAGCATAGGACTTCGGCTGAAAGCTTTGAACAAGATGCCAAGGATATTTTGGCCATTCTGGATTTTCTTTCTATTGAAAAGGCCTCATTTTTCGGTTTTAGCAATGGAGCGACAACCGTTTTGAAATTTGCGACGATGTACGCCAACAAGGTTGAAAAACTAGTCGCGGCATCAGGAAATACTAAAAGAGAAGGACTTTTGGATGGTTTTTTTGAAAGCATGGAAGCTTCAACTATTCACGACATTCCACCGTTTCTCAAAGAGAATTTTATGAAGCTAAATCCGAATCCGGAGAAATTTAGAAATATGTATGAAAAAGACAGCCAACGGATGATAAACTTTGAAGATTTTGACATAGAATCTTTAAAGCGCTTGACCTGCCCAGTATTTCTGATAGGAGGGGATCAAGATGTTGTAAAAACGATTCATTTAGCCGATATGCAACAGCAGATTCCGCATGCAAGGCTGCTTATTTTACCGGCTAATCATGGAAATTATATGATGGCTGACTTTAATGGTAAAGTCAATGCCAAACTGATTGATTTTACAATGGGACAAATACAGCAATTTTTGGAATCTAAATAATGCTTTCCAATTGAATGGAAAAGCGCTAAAAAGCTTATCGGTAATTGCGCATATTACGTTCCATTTTACGTATACGCTGTTCATTTTTTCCATCAACACGGGATGCGACGGCCCATATGGCTGCAGGTATCCAGCCTAGTATAGTCATCTGAAGAATCAAACAAAGAAGGCCACTAAAAATCTTACCGCGTAAAAAAAATGATAGCCAAGGAAGTAGGACCGCTATTAATATCATAAGTAATCGGTTTATTATAATAATGGACTAAAATACAAAATTAAAAGCATTCGCTGATAAAAACTATACATAATATCAACTAGATAAAAATAAACTATTTATTGTAACGTTCTGGTATTTAATGTTTAATGGATTGTTGGTTGTTAGGAGAAGTAAATGTTAAGAAAACTTAAAATATGGAATTAGACAGGTAAATTTTGAAATTTTAAGTAGGAGTGGCATCAATGTTGATGTTTCCCTGTCGAATATTTTAGATGCAGTTTACATAGAATAAATGACGGAAAACATGGGAAACAATAATAATATTATTGAGAATTTAAATAGCAAATATCGTGAATATCTCGATGATGAAGGGAAATGGCTCAATGAAGGATTTAAGAATATTTTCATCGATGGGGAACCAAGCAGAGAAAACCTGAAAACATCAGTTTATCTCATGTTGCCTCAAGAGATCAGAGAATATGTCGATCAATTGCTAGGTAAAATAATTGATTAGAAGATATAGGAATAAATAGTACAAATTGAAGGTTTACTGAGATCAATTCTTTCTGGTTTTAGTAAACTTTCTTCTTTAAAAATAGGAGAGGAAAGCATATGGTAAAAATTTATTAAATACCAAACTCCTTCACGGTTTGACAGATTTGCTCCTTTTCTTTTCGACTCAACACATTCAACATTGTGAGTATTTCTTTACCCTGAAAAGTTTCAAGCTCAAGTCTTGGACCATACCAATTACTTTCAATAATGCGGATATTGACAATCTGAATATATGGTACGAAGACCAGTGGATCTAAATCTGCCAAAGCCCACATACTCCCTGATTTTTTTTCAATCCGTTTAAAATACAATCCTTTTTTATCTGTTCTAGCCCGGATGATCTTTTTGCTGCTTCTTAGAAGAAGGAAGCCTCCGATAATAAAAGCTAAGTGGAGCAGTAACATAAATAAAGAGATTAAAAAGCGAAATACATCCTTAAAGTCAAGTATCATGGCGCTGAAATTTTGTTTAAATGAATCATTTGGATCATAGCCAATGAAAAATGTAGAGCCTCCCACTATAATCAGAACTATACCAATAATAATGGATCGCCAGTTTGGTAAATAATAATTGATACAGATTTGACTGCCTTTGGCTACAGATTTTCTCCTTTTCATTCCTAAAGATAGCGCAAGATACAATTGATACTAGACCAGACTTACAATTCGTATTAAAGGATTTATAATTCGAGAACGATTGTTTTAACGAGATGAATGTTGTTTTCGAATTTTATGCGTCTGCTATATGGAAACGCATAGAAACCTCTATTGCAAGAGACTGGACTACGCCGCATCTTTAATCTGGATGAGACCGATGAGAAGAAGTTGGGATACATTTGCGATATAAATCAAAATATTTAATGAGATGAATTACAACATTAGAAAAGCAAGTCTTGAGGACCTGGATCAAACAGCTGCGCTATTCAATCTTTATCGAATTTTTTACAGACAGGAATCGGATCTCGAAAAGGCAAAGGAATTTTTGAGGGAACGGTTTCTATATGGCGAATCAGAAATTTTTTTAGCTACTCTGGGGGAACAGGCTGTTGGCTTTGTTCAGCTTTATAAATTATTTCATTACACTAAATTGCAGCGGCAATGGTTATTGAGTGATCTTTTTGTTCACACCGATCACCGAAGCAGAGGGCTATCGGTCCGACTTATCGATCGCAGCAAACTATGGTGCGAAGAGACCGAGGCCTGTGGTTTGATGCTTGAAACGGAGAAAACAAATGTTATAGGTAATGCTCTTTATCCAAGATGTGGATTTGAATACGATGGCATACATAATTATTACCATTGGTGGAGATAACTTTAAATGGATCGCAAGGGTATTTCTGTTCCTTGCGATCCATTTTGATAGCTTAGATTGACAAACTAGACAGCAAATTGCGTCAAATGATGATCGAGGTGTTTATAAAACATGTTGTTCCATTCCCAGCTTTTGAGCCTTCCAAATGAATGGGACTCCTTTCCATCAAAATAGTTTTCGCCCAATTCCAGTGTTTTTTGAATATAAGCTATCAATCTGCCTTGTTCGAGTTCAAAATCCCGTCTTGATGTTACCAGAAACTCGGTAGCAGTAGGATTATTTCTCTTATAAGGTTTTTCGCTCACAACCAGATTTTTTACAAACCATTTTAGCAGCAGTTTCTTTAATCCAGTTGGTTTAGGATGCTTATCATCATAGATTAATTCATAGGTCACATTGCAGTGAGCCAGCATTTGATCGACAGTCATTATACCCCATTGGGCTCTGCTGTCTGGATTAAGATTTTGAATCCGTGTTATCACTTCATCACTCACTGTTTTGTCGAAAATGTTTTTCATTATTTAGCTGTTAATTGGTTTTTTAATTTTTGGGGTCTAGATTGTCGACTAGTTGTAATATAATATCACATTTGTGGGCTCATCTTTTACACTTACTTGTTTTTCAGTGGGTCCGTTTTTATTGCTGTATCTCAATGTATAAGACTGATTTTTTTTTACAATAAATGTTAAATGATCATTCGCATCCTGGAGTTTTGTTGCCGTAGAACCACCGCCGATTTGATCATTTCCCTGGAAGATATCTACATTACATTTTGTTCTGCCTTCAGGTTGGCATTGATCCTTACTGAGATACATGGTAATGTTTAAACGAGTGTATGATTTATCATTTAATTGTTGGTTATATTGCTGATTGAATAGATCTATGTAGCGTTGTGAGACATTATCTGCGTAAACCTCTGTTTCACTCCATGCAGGGAATGAAGTAGCAGCTGGTTTATAAGAAGCTGCATAAATAGCGTGTTCCCGGCTATTTGGATCTGCTTTCCCCGCATCTGCCAAAAACCAGCTGTAGTTTAGGTCTTTGTCTGGATAATATTCTGTAAAATACCATTTTCCATTGATCCATACTTCCACCCAACTGTGGTTACCACGATTGTCATGCCAATTTGGTGTACCAGCGATCCTTGCCGGAATACCTACTGATCGCAATGCGTCAATGAGTAAAATGGACAATCCAGTACAAGAGGCCATCCCTTGACTCATTGATTCAGCTGGATTTTGATCCGCTTTTTTTCGCTGGGTATTGTAATCAACTTTGACCTCATCTCTGATATTCTTATTGATGGCTGCTATAGCATCTTTTATTGTTTTACTGTTCGTTACATATTTCGAAAAACGATCGTAGAAATCACCGCGCCAGTCATCGACATCCTCAGAAAACACGCGATAGGGCAATACTTCATTTAGAAAAATGGAATCAGGAATTTCCTTTGCCCAGGAAAAGGTTGATCTTGCTTGGTAAGCCTTTTTGATGTTACGGATAAGAAGGTCACTTTTAATCGTTGTTAAATCGTTCTTAGGCATATACGCAATGAGAAAAGCTGTACCTTCACGCATTTCTTTAGGTATTTCCCGTAGTACTTTTTCCAATTCGCTACGATTTGTACCAGCTACATTTAGTGCGTTTTTGACTAACATTTGATACTGGTCTGGTAAAGAGGAAAGCTTGAAATCTTGCGCAAATGCTTTGAGGAAAATGGCTGTAAATAAACAGCAGGCAACTAAAGAGGATGCTTTTTTGAACATAATATAAGCTTGCTTATTCTGTATTTATATAAATTATTAGATTTTGTTTCAAACTTAGATAAATTGATTTTTATATGCAAAATTAGGCTCCAACACAATTTCATTTGCAAATGAATACAAATTTATTTTAGTTTGAAGATCTTTACGCCGAAGTAAGGATCGTAACCCCAAAAATAGTTTACATGGCAATTCCGATGAGACCATTTCATTTTCTAGATCAAAGGGCATTTTGTCTGATCCTTTTATCTATTCTTCTGTATTCTTGTCAATCGGAAAGTCCGAGTAGTGTTATACTTGAAAAAATGGATAAAACATTTAATGTGTCCAAGTTTTATGAGCCCAAAATACAAAGAAGCGAGAAATTGTTGCATGCTGACGTAAAAAAAATGGATAAAAAGGAGTTGAAGGAAGCCTTTGGAACGGCTATGTTTAAAAAGGATACGCTTGCCATTTTTAATTCAGAGGGTAGCTTACCAACTCCATTTTACATCGAGTCTACCGCAGTTTGGGGAACTAGAAAACTAAAACCGCTCAAAGATTTCGGTTATCGTTACTCAACTGTTTCCTACAACGAAGAAAAGGATACCCTAGCGATGTTAAACGGGGTAACCTTTCCGGCCTTGACTATGGGGGAAAGTAAAAATGGCGAATTTGCTTATCTCTATGCCATGAAGACCTCAAAAAATAAAGATGATTTCCAAGATCTTCATAGCTACCTAAATAAGAACTATAAAGGGTTGGTGTTCTCAGAAGATGTAGGAAGTAGTATAGAAGGTTGGGAAAACAAAGATTTCTATTATTTTTTGATTAAAAAAAATAGAAGGGAAGAGCAGATATTTTCGTTCGGGGAAGAGGAGAACGATAATCAGAAGACTACCGACATCATTGAGATCCGTTTAGAAATTTATAACAAAATATATATCGAAAATATGCGAAAAGAGCAGGTCTATTTACCGGATTATATTCCTCTTCTCCACTAATTGATCCAGAAAACGGAGCGACCGTCAAACTTGTTACAAATCTACATGGACGAATTTGTTTATATTTACTTCCTTGTAAAAAAATCAATCAAATCGTCTAATTTTTATGTCCGATACTCAAATACCAACTTCTGCTTACGCAGATACCAAACCACATTATGCTGTACTTGACGGGTTACGTGGCGTAGCTGCTATTACTGTCGTTTGCTTTCACATTTTTGAAGCCTTTGCAACGAGCCATTTGGACCAGCGTATTAATCATGGGTATTTGGCGGTTGACTTCTTCTTTATGCTTTCAGGTTTTGTTGTGGGGTATGCTTATGATGATCGTTGGAAGACAATGACAACAAAAGAGTTTATCAAACGTAGAATAATACGTTTACATCCGATGGTCGTTATGGGTGCTATTATAGGAGCGATCATGTTCTATTCTCAGGGCTGTTCTGTTTGGGATGTGACTAAGGTAACATTTTCGTCCTTGGCAATTGCAACGTTATTGAATGCCTTATTAATTCCTGCACTTCCGGGGCATGAAGTGAGAGGGCTTGGAGAGATGTTTCCGTTAAATGGACCTAGTTGGTCTTTGTTTTTTGAATATATCGGCAATATCCTATATGCATTGATTATTCGTAGATTCTCGACTAAAGTATTGGCTGGACTCGTTATTTTATTCGGAGTAGGATTGGCCGTATTTGCTATATTAGGACCTTTGGGAGATATCTGTGCTGGATTTTCGTTCACAGGAACTGAATTTACAGCAGGCTCTCTTCGTCTTTTATTTTCATTCACAGCCGGTTTATTTCTATCGCGAATATTTAAATCTTTGCAAATCAAGGGTGCATTTTGGATTTGTAGTTTGATTCTCGTTCCACTTTTGGCAATGCCCCGCATTGGCGGTGCCGAACATCTTTGGATGAACGGTATATATGATACCTTGTGCTGTGTGCTGGTGTTCCCGTTACTTGTCGTTTTAGGGGCTTCGGGAAAGGGGAGCAGTGGCTTTACAAATTGGCTTTGTAAATTTTTAGGCGACCTATCTTATCCTTTGTACATGGTACATTATCCATTTATTTATTTGTATTATGCCTGGGTCAAGAATGGAAACCTGAGTTTCGAAGAGTCTTTACCTGGAGCCGCAGCTGTTGTGATCGGCAGTATTGTTCTTGCATATTGCTGTTTGAAGTTATATGATATGCCCGTACGAAAATATCTGTCGAAACGATTTCTAAGATCAAAAGGAAAGTAAAGGTACTATTTCCAAATACCATCCCATACAAAAATACCATGAAATGGTGTTTTTGTATGGGATGGTATTTGTTCCGCAAGCCATAGAATAGCTTAATAGGATGTCAAACAGATGTCGCTCGTAATCAGTCCTTTTCGAAGTATACGTGTTGTACTGCCAGTCTGATTGCTCTCCGGGAAATAAGTTGCGCTTGATATGATATGTGCCATAATAATCTTCTTTTTTTCAGGATCTTTGAAGCGGTAACCCACTGGATAAACAGCGATAACAGGCTAAGGCAAATGGCACCAGCAATCATTAAAACAATAGCCTTTCCGAGGAAGCGACTTCCAGTGAGAACGCCGTATAATATCAAAATCACCAGAATGGGGACAAAGATATATACAAAGACTAAGTTAGTTCCAAATCCCATTTATTCTCCATCATTATAACAAACCCATATCTACTAAATCCAGTACAGTATGCCTTTTATTGGCCAATTTGTTCTTTATACATGCTTCAATTATTTTTTTGACGCCACTTGAATAAGAATCATGCCCGAGGACTTTGGTTTCAATTTTAATCTCATCATTTTGATCTTTGATTACAATCTGATGATAGGCGTGCTTTTCTAAGTGGGCAACAGGGATATTGATCCTATAGGCTTGCGTTTTTGCATCACGGATAGAGATTACCCGCTCGTGAGGTACATGTAAGGAATTGGCAATATGATAGGCTGTACCTGGCTCAGTCGTTTTGGAGGATTGATGAGACTCCATAATGGATATTTCATAGTCCTTGAAATTATGGCCAAATTGCTGGAGCATAAAAAGTGTTTTTAACAACAGTATGGACGTGTTCGGACAAATAATGAGCGGAAAGGTTGTCTCGAGCTTTTCCGTCTCCAACCCCGTCGACAGTTCGATTAACACTGAGCCCGTGCGAGCACAAAACTCAAGACAATCTTTCAGTTCACGACCCGAGCCAGCATGTATAACGATAGATGGAGACGTCGTTGTACCGGATGATTGCCACGGAAGAAGTTCGACTGTGGGAATGGAGAAATCAGCTTTCAGTATAGCGTTTGCCAGTTTTCCTGATCCAACTACAAATGCTTTTTTTGTATTCATATAGTTTATTTTATCAATTATCCGATATCCTTTTGACTATAAATGGATACCAGATGAATTTTTAACGAAGTAAAGGTTGTGCTTGAGTCGAGTAAGTTACAAAAATAGACGGTAAAATTTAATCTTTGTTAGTATGGAATTATTCTTTTTTCACGCATTTCGTCAAAAAGCTGATAGAACATTTGTTCGGTATCCATAAATTCATGAAATCCGAGGCGTCGGGCTTTTGTACCATCGGCAAAAAAATCATAATCCCAAGAAAAAACAAAATCGCCAAAAGACCAGGCCGAAACCTCCCGATAGCTATAGCTTAACTGATGCTCTTTTTGTAATTTCTGCCATATAGGTTCTTTATCCGCCATCATAGTTGCAAGAGATAGCGGGATTGGATCGGCAGTTTCCATCTTGAAGTAAGAGGCCAATTTAGGCCAGAGTTCCTTCCACCGGAAGAGATCGCCATTGTTAATGTTAAAAGCTTGATTAGCAGCTTGCGGATTCGTGGCAGCCCATACCATAGCTTTCGCTAATAATGTGGCATCGGTCATTTCCATCAGTGTCTGAAAAGCACCAATTTTTCCTGGAAACCGAAGCGGAATACCGAGTTCTTTTGATATTGAAGCATATACAGCAATGAGCATTGCTAGATTCATCGGATTACTGGGAGCTGTTCCACCAACAACGGATGGACGTATTGCAGACCAGGTCCATTTTTTGCCTTTTTGTAGCTGTTCGAGGTATTGCTGTTGGCTGGTATTGAATTCCGGGGGCATATGGCCAGCATCCGATTCTTTGGCAGGTGTCTTAAAAGGACCTAAATGTGCACCATATACTTTATACCCCTGCATTAGGCTAATATGTTGAATATTGGGTGCAATTGGTTCAACTGCGGCCAAAACATGGCTTAACATTTTCATGTTAGGCTCAACCAACTCTGCCCAAGTAGCTCTATCTTGGTAAGCAACGTAGTAAATGTGAGTGATCGCATTCAAGTTACCTAGTTTTTTCAGACAGTCCGCTAAATCCAATAAATCTACGGCTATAAAACGGACCTTTTGCCGGTCAACATTTGCTCGTCGCGATACACCTATGATTTCCCATTCCTCCAATTTTTCGAGGTATTCGATCAGATTGTTGCCAATGACGCCATTGGCGCCAACGACTAAAGCTGTGTTTTTTTTAGTTTTCATTTTTTTCTATTCTGAAGAACAAAATTAGCTGAAAGTCTAGCGGGTATTAGGTAAAAGTCTAATATAATTATGTATATTTCTAATATGAAACGCTATCGTCAATTTGAGCCTGTACTTATTTCATCATTTAAGATGCTTGAATGGAAGCATCCGGAACATAATCATAACCATTACGAGTTTATTTTTATCAGGGAAGGCTTAGGACGACATATCATTAACGGACATCCATATCCTTACGAGGGCGGGATGATCTTCCTCCTCGGTCCCGACGATGAGCATTATTTTGAAATTGAACAACACACACATTTTGTTTATCTTAAATTTACTGACGCTTACCTTGCTTGCAACCCCGCAGGGTCTCTAGCTGCGATACAACATCTGGAATATCTAATAAAGAGTAGAGAAACTCATCAGACAGGATTTCAATTAGTTGGGGAAGATAAGTCGTCGGTTGAGCTGATCTTTGATCTACTTGTGCTATGGAGAAAAGATCAGACCGGAAATCAGGAACTTATTTGGCTGCAATTATTCAGTATTGTACATATTTTGCAACGGAATATGCCTGAATTGCGCAGTAGTAATTTTAGGAGCCGTGATCTGCAAGCCATGTTCTGTTATATCCATAAGAATATTTACGATCCTAATCGTCTGCGGTCAAATGTGATGGCACAGCATTTTAATATCGCTAACGATTATCTGGGTATTTACTTTAAACGTCAGGCAGGAATTACCCTGCGGAACTATATTCAACACTATCGCAGTACATTGATAGGTCAAAGAATAACAGCAGGAAGAGCGACTTTAAAGGAGATTGCTGTGGAATTTGGGCTGACCGATGTAAGTCATCTGACGAAAATTATACATAAAGCTTAATCTATTTCCCTATAAAAATGCTCAAGTCGAAACAGATCTAATCCATGGAAAGTTTAGGTAAAACGGTTTTGAATACAATGGTTCGAAGGAGACTAATGCGATTTTGGGGGAGTAATATGCTTTGTAAAGTTTTTTAGAAAACAATGATGTTATATAAAAATATTGCGCACGAGATTATCAGGATGAGTCAGGATGATGACTCGATACGAGAGAAGTTATTGCGGACGGGAGAGCTCCATGGCGGCTATCATCCGGAGATGGAAGCAATTCATCGGCAGAATGCAAAAAGACTACGTGAAATAATTGCCGAAATAGGTTATCCAACGAT
This sequence comes from Sphingobacterium sp., assembly GCA_031286695.1. Taxonomy (GTDB): domain Bacteria; phylum Bacteroidota; class Bacteroidia; order Sphingobacteriales; family Sphingobacteriaceae; genus Sphingobacterium. The sequence goes on from JAITTY010000006.1 coordinate 1,233,956, forward strand.
TTCAAAAGTGGGCAAGGTCGCTAGTAATTCAGCATGGTTGATTGTGCAGCATGCGATCGGGGAGCCCGATTTTATGGAGGATTGTTATGAGTTGCTTCTTGATAATATCGCAGACATCAACTTGGCAAATCTTGCTTATTTGCACGATAGAATTCAGTTTTTCAGGAGCAAACCGCAACGTTATGGGACACAGTTAACCCGTTGCGGGAAAATTTATCCCGTGGAGGATACAAGTGCATTGAATGCATTGAGAAAGTGTATGGACCTTCCACCGTTTAACCACATAGAAATAGGTGAAATTGAACATGTGGAGCAAATTCCATTACTAGATAAGGAAAATAGCACATATAACGATTGGCGAAAAAAAGTTGGCTGGATAAGTTGATTTTTCGACATTTTTTGTAGATTTGTCGAGTAATGACAGGTCAACAGGAAAATATTAAAGAGGAGATTATCTTATCATCCATGAAAGTGTTTGAAACATATGGATTTGCAAGAGTTTCTATGCAAGATATTTCAAAAGCTTGTGGAAAGGGACGAAGTACACTTTACTATTATTTTACCAGTAAAATGGACGTCTTTGACGCGATTGCGGAGTACCTATGTCAACAAGTGTTTCAGGTCGCGAGCAGAACTTATAATAGGGACGCTTCTCTGGAGGATAATTTAGTTGGTTTTTTACAAGCCAAACTGCGCCAGATTAATTTAATTACCAAACGTTTTCATCTCGCATTTGAAGATATGAAATCTGATCCGGCTTTAATGGTTTCGAAGACACGTTACATGTTGGATGACGAGATTAAGTTGATTCGTGAAATGATTGAACTGGCCATTCAGAAAGAAGAAATCCAGACCTTGGAGGAAAAGGATGTTCTGTTCTTATCGGAGATGTTGGTGACAACATCGCGCTGCTTTGAGCAGGAAGTTTTACTTTTTGACCGTTTTCCGGATTTTGAAGCTAGACTTTCTTGGCTGACAAGTATATGTGTCAGGGGACTGCGCTAGTAATTCGACAGCGTAGCGAAGAAGAATTGTTTTGGACAGTAAGGGTATATATTTATTGTTCTTTTTTTTGAAAACGAATTCGACAAAAATACAAAATATGTCCATATTAATCAGTTATTTCTTTTTAATAGGGACACTAGACAGGATATAAACTATGGGGTTAAATGCGAAAGTAGGCAAGGCGATAGACAGTTTTGCATCGGAAAGATGTGTTTTGGTCATGGTGGAGACTGATGGAACGATCCGCTCTGAAATAAACGGATTGCTGGATCCGGATATTGATTGTTATTTATTGCTACACCGTGATGTAGAGAAGTTAGATAGCCTAGCTCTCGCATTGGAAAACGAAAATAAAAAGGTTCGATTAGCCAGGGATTTTGAGGAGCTGAAGCAGATGCGTTTTTTGAGCCATCACCTACAACAAATTGCCGTTAAAATTTTGAAATAATCTAATTATGTATAAAGTTGTCTACTCTTTATCTCGTAAACTCAAGTGGAAAGCCAGCGAGATTTATCATTTTCTTTATCAGAGTTTCCCTGAGATAAAAAATATTGACCTATTGCTGGATGATCAGCAATTTTTACTTGTTCTTCGGATTAGCAGCCGGTTGGAATTTTCTATTTTGAATATATGTCAGAAACAAGGATTGGCCATGCAATTTGTCCAGGTAGAAGATACGGATTAGTTAGCCCGGTTTGAAAGAGTTAAACTATCGGATCTGCAGCTGTGTAATCCATTACTTGATGAGCCGTAAAGCAATATCATTTTGAGCTCTGCAGCAAAATCATTCTGAAAGTTACTTTTTACTTTTGCTATCGTTCCTTCAAAACATTTTTTACATCCATTGGTTAATTTTATCGTGTGGCTGGAATATGTGTTGCATCATAGGAATTTTATGCATTTATTTAAAACAGAAAACAACAATTTTATCAAGTATGAGTACATTTTCAATTAGAGCTTTTGGAACAAGCGCACCAACGGCTGATCTAAAACAGATGGATATTGAACGCCGTGAAGTGACGGATAAAGATGTCGAGATTGATATCTTATTTTGTGGAGTTTGTCATTCGGATTTACATACAGCGCGAAATGAATGGGGCGGAACCGTTTATCCGAATGTACCCGGTCACGAAATTGTAGGGCGAATTACTAAAGTTGGATCAGCTGTAACTAAGTTTAAAGTAGGCGATTTAGCTGGCGTGGGATGTATGGTCGATAGTTGTCGCGAATGTGAGAGTTGTAAGGAAGGTTTGGAACAATATTGTGAAAATGGAAATATTCAAACCTATAATGGTCACGATAAGCACCTTAATAAACAGACATTTGGTGGTTATTCTGAACGTGTTGTAGTAGATCAGGATTTTGTGCTTCACATTCCTGAAAATTTGGATCTCGCAGCGACAGCACCTTTATTATGTGCTGGAATTACCACTTATTCACCTTTGAGGCATTGGAATGTCGGACCAGGAAAAAAAGTCGGTATAGTGGGTATCGGCGGCTTGGGACACATGGGAGTCAAAATAGCGAAAGCAATGGGAGCTCATGTGGTCGTAATTACAACGTCTGCTTCCAAAGTTGATGACGCCAAACGTTTAGGAGCTGACGAGGTGATCTTGTCAACTGATGCTGAACAAATGAAAGAGCATGCAGGCACATTACATTTCATTTTGGACTGCGTTTCGGCACAGCATGATATCAACGCTTATTTAAGTTTATTGAAACGAGACGGTTCTCTGACGCTTGTTGGTGCGCCTGAACACCCACTGCCTGTAGCTCCTTTCAGTTTGATTCCAACACGTAAGAGTTTTTCAGGATCTATGATCGGCGGGATTGCAGAAACACAGGAGATGCTTGATTTTTGTGGTAAACACAATATTATCTCGGACATAGAGCTGATTAAAATGCAGGATATCAATCATGCCTATGATAGACTATTGAAAAGCGATGTGAAATACAGGTTTGTTATTGACATGGCGAGTTTGAAAAACTAACGTAATAAAATTCTTAAACGCTGAACCATCAAAGGGAATTTCGAGTACCTTTGATGGTTCAGCGTTTTTATATGCTTAATTTGCGATTAATTATTTTGTTAATCTTTTTGTCCTTTGAAGTTGTTAACTAGGGGGGAAGGCAAAAACTCGTCATTTTTATGGAAAAAGATAAAATTAATATATTTTGGTTTCGAAGGGATCTACGCTTGGATGATAATGCCGGACTTGCGCGTGCGTTCGCTTCGGGGTATCCGGTATTACCCGTATTCATATTTGACGAAGATATTTTGAAGCTGCTGGAGGATAGGAAAGACAGACGTGTTCATTATATTCATCAAGCACTAACAGGTATCAATGCGACCTTAGAAAAAAGTGGTGCAACTTTGAATACTTTCTTTGGTAAACCTATCACTATTTACAGAGAGCTTGTTGAGAAATTTGACGTGCAGGGAATCTATTGTAATCGGGATTATGAACCGAAAGCAATTCATCGGGACAAAGAAATTTTTGATTTTTGCCAATCGATAGGAATTCCCTTCAAAGCTGTGAAAGATCAGGTTATTTTCGATAAAGGAGATATTTTAAAAAATGATGGAACGCCCTATACGGTTTATACGCCTTACGCAAAAAAATGGCGGGAGAAATTACGTCCCGAGGACCATCTTTCCTATACATACACAACGGAATTTTTCTTTCAGCAAAACCATGAGCAGATTATTTCTTTGGAGAACTTAGGTTTTCTAGAGACCGACCTTACTTTTGAAGAACCACAACTGAATGCTGCAATTATTGACCATTATGATACAACCCGTGATTATCCGGCATTAATGGGTACTACTAAATTGGGAATTGCACTTCGTTTTGGAACAATCAGTGTACGTCAATGCGTTACTTTCGCTTTAAAGCACAATTTGACCTGGTTGTCTGAATTGATCTGGCGTGAATTTTTTATGCAGATACTCTATCACTATCCGCATGTTGTTACGGAGTCCTTTAGAAAGCAATACGATGCCATACAATGGCGCAACAATGAGGTAGAATTCCAGCAGTGGTGCAACGGAGAGACTGGATATCCTATGGTCGATGCGGGTATGCGCCAATTGAATAGTTCGGGTTATATGCACAATCGCGTACGAATGGTCGTAGCCAGTTTTCTTTGTAAGCACCTTTTGATCGACTGGAGATGGGGGGAGGCCTACTTTGCACAAAAACTAAATGATTATGACCTGTCAGCCAACAATGGTAACTGGCAATGGGCCGCCGGTAGTGGTTGTGACGCAGCCCCGTATTTTAGGGTTTTTAATCCGACGCTTCAGGCTGAGAAGTTCGATAAAAATCAGGAATATATAAAAAAATGGGTTCCTGAATTAGACACTTCAGCCTATTGTGAGCCTATTGTCGACCATCAGATTGCCCGTGATCGTGCGATAAAGACCTACGCAAAGGCGTTGAAATAATGGTATTGAATGTCTACTCCTTACGAGCGGTTTTAAGGACCAACAAGTAGGAGCGGACATTCAATGTATCTAATTTATTGATCTAAAAACTCGGCAACAAAGGCGTCAAATGCCTGTGGATTTTCGGCTTGAACCCAGTGGCCGGCATTAGGAATTGTTTTAAACACGGCATTTGGAAATTGTTCCCTGATCTTAATTTTATCTTCAGGTAATATATATTTTGATTTCTCTCCAGGTAGAAATAATGTGGGACCGTTGAATATTCCTGATTTTACCCCGACAGTGATAAACTCTGTATATTTATTTTTTAAAACATCCAGATTAAAGCGCCAGTCTAATTTCCGATCTTCTCTGATATATACATTTTTTAATAAAAATTGGATAACACCCGGATCACTCAAATAGTGTTCAATCTTTACTTGTACATCTTTCCTGTTTTCTAGTGTTGTAATATCTACAGCAGATAGCGCATTGAAGATATCCTCATGATGTGGAGGATAAGCTTTCGGGGCTATATCAGCGATGATCAGTTTTTCAATTTTTTCTGGATGATCAATAGCAAATTGCATCGCTACTTTTCCGCCCAAAGAATGGCCCAATAGTAGTACTTTATCTGCTCCAATGGATGTTATATAGGCCAGCAGATCGTCTACCATAACTTCCACCGACATATCTCCACTATGGAAACTTCGTCCGTGATTACGAAGATCGAGTAAATGTACCTGTCTTTTCTCTCCGAAACTACGACCAAAGGATCCCCAGTTGTCTGCCATACCAAAAAGCCCATGCAGGACAATTAATGGCGTGCCACCGTTATCTGCGCCATATATTTTGCTGTGTTGTAATTCTTTCAATGTCATGCTATTTATTATTGCAATTTATCACCTGTCTGTGACGTATATATCCAGCGAAGTTAGCTTTTGTTGGTGATTTTTTGATCGAAATTATGTAAAACATTTACATAACTTCCTACTTGATCCCATCTTATTGCTCTTATCAAAATGGTAGGATTTGGTGATTTATTGGTAGTTCTTCGCCGCGATATCCACTTATTTTTGTATTAAACTTAATTCATAAAATAGATGAGTAATAGCGCATTAATAGTCATTGATATTCAAAACGAGTATTTTGAAGATGGCGGAATGGAACTTGTGGATCCCTTAAAGGCAGGAAAGAATGCCAGAAGAGTGATCGACCAATTTAGGCGAAGAAAATTTCCAGTGGTTCATATCCAACATATTTCTTCAGATCCCAAAGCAATGCCATTCTTTATTGATGGCACAAGAGCTGCCGAAATTCATGAAAGCGTGAGTCCAATGGCAAACGAGCTAGTAATACGTAAACATTTTCCCAACAGTTTTAGAGGGACAGAATTACTGGATTACCTTCGCAGCAATAAGGTCGAGGAACTTGTTGTCGTAGGCATGATGACCCATATGTGTATTGACGCCACGGTACGCGCCGCTGTCGATTTAGGCTTTCGATGTACTGTAATTAATGATGCCTGTGCAACGCGCGATCTTGAGATCAATGGCTCCGTAGTTGCTGCACTGGATGTTCAGCATGCCTTTCTTGCCGCTTTGGCGTTCTTTTATGCGCAGGTTCAGGACACCGATACGTACTTGGAACTCCATTGATTTATAGGGAAATCGGGCCATGTGGATGCCTATTTGCATGGCCCGATTTTCATAATGCCAACTTGTAGAGACAGTCCAACATTTATTTGAATTCCTGAATAAATACACTAATGGTTTTTCCAGTTTGAGTTTTGAAAAACCGCATTAAATGATTGGGTTCTGAAAAGTTAAGGTCAAAAGCAATTTGATTAACGGAATGGTCAGAATGGATGAGAAGGTCCTGAATCTCGAATAGTAAACGCTGCCGAAGTAGGTGTGTCGCTGTGGTATTAAACTGTGCTTTAACGGCTTGATTTAACGTAATCCTACTTATTCCCATGAGTGTCGCATATTCGTTTACCCGTTGTTTCTCCCGAATGAACTGTTCCATAAGTTCTTTAAATTGATAGGCGAAATTATTTTCCGCTTTTTGGTTCGGCAACTTATTCAAGCGGGCATATTTTCGGTTTAAAGTCTGCAATAGGTAATAAAGTAAAGAACGAATAATATGGGCACTATCTGCTTGGGTTTCGATAAGTTCAAGTTTAATTTCGGCGAGAAGACCACAGAATTTTGACATATGTGTGTCATCTGCTATAATTTGGGGTTTATAACTAAGCTGGTAGAAATATAATAGTTTGTATGTGAATAGTTTATCCGAAAAGAAATCATTCAAAAAGTCTTCCTGAAAAATCAATGTTGTAAATTCAAGGTGTTCTGGATCCAGTTCCCAAGTATGTTTTTGAAAAGCCGAAATAAAGATGATTGAATTGTCGGACAAGGAGAGAATCTCTTGCCCCAATATCAATCTGCCTTTGGCTTTTTTGAAAAATAGAATTTCAAAAAAATCTTTATGGTAAGTATCTTGATGTGTATAATCCGTTTCTTTTTCATTGAGGACATTCAACAAAAACTCAACACCGCATTCACCCTTATGGAATTTTATTGTTCTCAAGCTAGATTACTTTAATAGACCAAAAATACTAAACTTTATAAGTTACACCAGCCTAAATACAAATATTATCGTAGTGTTTTATCCCTCATGTTTATTCAGGCAACTAAGCAAGGAGTAAGGGGGGGAGGCGAAGTGTTTGGATGGTAAAAAGGTCTTCTTTCTATTATTGGGTGTTTTTCAAAATAGTTATCAAAACAGTTAACGGAGAATAGATGAGTTGGGTGAAATGCTAAGAGAGAAGCTGAATTTTGAAAATGAGAATAAAATTTTTGGTAAAAGTGATTTTCATCACTTTTTTGTTGGGAAGAATAAGCTACTTTTACTGCTGTAGCCATTTATCCAGTAAGATTAGTCTTTGGTATTGACAAAAATTATTTAGCCATAAAAATATATTATTTGGGGGTTTTCTCGTTATGAGAGGCCCCTTAATTTTTTAAGCAACCCCTAGTTCTGAGATAAAGGGACTGTGCACTTCACCGCAAGCTTGAGGTCTTGTTTTAAAGAAAATAGGTCTTTTCGATAGCTTTCAATAACTTGTTCGAAAAGACCTATAGGTGTCTTCTTATTCCTGCTTAGTAAATTGCATTCTGTGCTGTTAATATAACAGGAGCGCCATCGGTAATGAGAATTGTATGTTCATGTTGGGCCATGAATCCACCTTTGTCCCCAACCATTGTCCAGCCATCCTCGATTTCGGTCGCGTATGTGGAGGTCGTTGAAATAAAGGTTTCGATAGCGACAACGGTATTTTTTCGAAATCTTCGTTGGTCGAAGCGATTTTTATGGTTAAGCAATTCATCGGGGTCCTCGTGCAGACTTTTTCCTACACCATGTCCGCCAAGGTTCTTGATGACTTTATAGCCTCTTTTTTTCGCTTCAGTTTCTATTAGATGTCCAATATCGGCTATTTTCACACCACCACGAATATTATTGATTGCTTTTTGAAGAATTTCTTTTGATGCATTGACCAATTTTTCGTGTTGAAATATGTCCTTTCCTATAACAAAGGAACAACCATTATCGGCCCAATACCCATCCAGTTCGGCAGATACATCGATATTGATCAAATCACCTTCTTGCAATAGCCTTTCCGCGGTAGGTATTCCGTGGCAAAATTCGTTATTTACACTAATACAGGTGTAGCCAGGGAAACCATAAGTAAGGGCAGGGGCAGAATTTGCGCCCATTCTCGTTAATATTTGGGCTCCATATTCGTCAAGCTCTTTCGTGGACATACCCACTTGAGCATGTGCTATCATAGCTTTTAAGGTGATGGCAACGGCATCGCTCGCTTTTTGTATGCCTGTTAGCTCGGTTTCATTCGTTATAGACATCGCTAATGTATTTATTGTGGAGCAGGTGAGCTCTGTTTTTTATTTTGTTATTTATAACCACCGGAAACAAATGATTGAAGGTCATTTTGTTTTAATCGGATATAAACCAGTACAAAGGTCTTAATAAAATTGAATAAAATAGACATTTGCTTGCGATTAGAAGTAAATATACTGTGTTTGGGCGTTAAAAGTCTAGTAACAAATGCTGAAAAGCAGTGTGTTTTTGTCCTAGTTTTTATTGTTTTAGTCCCTTATTTTGATGTTTAGACATTTATTTTTTTATGTATCTTTGCATAACTTTATTAAGTTGCTATTGATCATTTAAATTAGAACAAAATGGCTTTGTTAGATACCCTAGAATGGCGCTATGCCACAAAAAAATACGATCCTACAAAAAAGGTCGCTCAGGAAGATTTGGATAAGATTTTGGAGGCAGCACGTATGGCTCCGAGCTCTTCTGGACTTCAACAGTTCCGTGTGATAGTGGTTACGAATCAGGAATTAAAAGAAAAAATTGTACCTGTGGCTTGGGGGCAACAAATTGTGGCTGATAGCTCACATTTATTGATTTTCGCAGGATGGGATAGCTATACGGACGAACGTATTGATACTACCTTCGACAAGATGAATGCGTTGAGAGGTTTACCTTTAGACACCACTGACGAGTATAAAAATAGATTGAAAGCACAGTTATCAAGTCTATCCGGTGAGCAACAAGCAGCCCATGCGGCTAAACAAGCCTATATTGCTTTTGGTCTGGCAATTGCTCAGGCAGCAGAATTAGGCGTTGATGCTACTCCTATGGAAGGTTTTTCAAATGCCGAATTGGATGAACTTCTTGGTCTAGACAAACTTGGGCTGAAGAGCGCTGTTATGCTTCCGTTGGGTTATCGGATGGAAGAACAAGATTGGTTGTTGAAGCTGAAAAAATTTAGACTTCCGAAAGAGGAATTTTTGATTGAGCTCGCATAAATTGCAGAACAGTATTAAAAAAGCGTTTCAACCAACTGTTGAAACGCTTTTTTTTAGTCGACAGACCGACTTAAACAGGTACCGTCTTTATATACTACATAAGTTCACTGTTTGCCCCTTTTTTAATTTCACATATTGTATGGGGTTATCTTTATGTAAGGTCTTCTTCGTACTGATGTGCATGAGTGTCTTGGGTTCAAAAATTCGAAAAGTACCATCTTCGGTAGCGGTTATTTTCAGTATTACGATTTTATCTCCTTTTTTTTCAGCGCTTACGATAAATCCGCCCATCGTTCTCAAATTTTTGAAAGATGCTGTTTCCCATTCAGCAGGTAAGGCCGGAAAAACTTCTACATAATTATTCTTGCTTTGAATGAGCAATTCGTGTATTCCTTGTGCAAATGCAAAGTTACCTTCTAAGGTAAATGGTCGATACGTAAAGTCTGAATATTGCCCGCCTTTCTGGTCACCATTCAGATGAAAGGAATTGGTGGAACAAAAGTTCTGTGCAAATTTTTGAAGATTGGTTACGGCTTCCTTTCCTTGTTTAGCCCGCGCGTGTAAACAAGCCATCCATGCAAAGGAATAACCAACCCACGCACGTGTGCCCTGCTTTTCAATGTGATCTAGTGAACTTTCAATGAGCTCTTTTTCCTGCGGATTATTGATGTCTAATAAATCCAATGGATAAATTGCCATATAGGGAGACATATGGCGATGGGAATGTTTCATTGGAAGATTTACAGCAACTTGTAGTCCGTTTTCATCGGTCGCATAGTGAGGTAGTTGGGACTTGCATTTCAACCAATTCTCTGCTTCTTGCGGTTTGCCCATTGCCGTGCACACCTCTGTAGCAGCCTGGAAAAGAAAATGCGCTAAACTAAGGTCGAAATTGGTCCAACTGTCAAACCATGCTGATACACTATTGTCGTTGTATTCGGGACTGCTGCTCAAAGGCAGGTAACGGAGTCCATTTTTTAATCTGGTTATATTCTTAAGGTAAGTCGCAGACTCAATGATATAGGGATAGGCTTGTTCTCTTAGAAAGGCTTTATCCATACTATATTTCCATTGCCAGTAAAAATGTTGGGCCGCCCATGCACCAATCGTAGGAGAAAGAGAATATTGAATCCATCCACCCATAGGGTCTCCATTTAAAGTAAGAACACCGGGTACATTCAGCCCATCGACACCAAAATATTGCTTTGTAAAGTCACGGTTTTTTTTACGGATCTTCCAGAGCCAATCTATATAGCTTTTGGCTTCGGCCAATCTATTCCCCGAATAGGCCGGCCAATAGCTCAATTGTGTGTTAAGGTCATTGTGAAAGTCGCCTTTCCAAGGGGGAAGGCCACCATTATCTCCCGTCCAGACGGCCTGAAGCGTAATTGCTGGAGCACCTTCTCTTGCGACAGCACCGAGTTTGTACATATCAAGATAATATTGCTTTTCAAGATTTTTTTCAGGAATAGTTATACTTGATTTGGACCAATAGTTTGACCACCAATGCAAATGGCTCGCTTTTTCTTTCCTGTATTTTTTTAGGGAAAGTACAGAAGGGTTTGCCTTTTGATCATTGACAATTGTCCAATAACCAATCAGCTTTTTAGCTGATATTTTTTCCCACCTCAATACAACTTCAAAAAAATGATCATCATACGTTTTTTGGTGCAGCACTTCGTAGTTGCTGGATCGGTTTATATTTCCTTGCTTATATCCTAATCTTGCTAAATTTTGACCTTCGACAACGCTTTTGTTGTCATCTTTGTTTGCGCTATTTTCATATTGATGGGGAATCAATTGAGGGACAAGTTCACTCACATTGTTTCCTGTAATTTCAAAGTAGCCAAAGGGTTTGTAGGCGTGTATGAATGTTCTTAATATCCGACCATCTTTGAATTTAAGAATATTGGTGGCCTGTTTCAGGTCAAGTACGTTCGAAACGACAAGGCCAAATTTCGCTAAGTCAAAAAACAGCGACGCTGCTGGAAGCTTGGTGGGATAGGGGGATCTATCGTATGGAGCGTCTCCCCACTCTTGTACAATGCCATAGCTGTTGTTTTTTATTTGTTGTTGGACCCAATTGAAATTGTGGTTTTCTATTGCAAAAGCCTTTCTTTCATCCCATAGATCTGCGCGATCAAGTGAAAATCGAATCGTATTATCTTTTTTCCAAATCAGTGCACCCAATTGACCATTTCCCAACGGAATGGCTTCATCCCATCGCGAAGCCAACTGATCGAAATGGAGGTTGTTGTCGGGTGTTGGTTGCCCGAACGAGAACAGGGTGAACGAACAGAATAGTAGTAAATAAAGATATTTCATAATTGAAAGGATTAGCTTGTAAATTTAAAACTCTGGATGGGGAGATACTGACACTATTGTTACTTTTTTGCATGCTATTTTAGCTACGCGATGGTCCTGAGCCTGAAATCACGTTCAAAGCAGATTTAACTGAGATGGATGAGGTGCATAAAAGCAAATAAGTTAATTCGTATCGAAATTGTTATACTTTTTGATGCCAAGGAATATGGTGTATAAGTATTGTTTTATTATCTGCAGTTTAACCAAAGAAATTACGTTCTGCTGTTTTAAACCAGCCTTTTGAGCAGCTAAGGCTGTAGAATCCAGAAAATCTCGCAAGAGCAAGGGGTAATATTGTTTATGTTTCTGTTAATCTAGTTTTAGTATAATTGAGTGCTGTTCCCTAAATTTATGCTATTCGGAATAGGTGATTTTATCCCTTAGTTTCGGTCGTTCCTAACGAAGAAAATGAATACTGTTTTCTTTGGAAGGAGTGCATAAACCTAAAATAATACAGAATAGATATATCCCAAGGCTATGAAAAAAAAGATTTTGGTGCTAATATTATTGGCGCTTGTGCTTATTGGTACAAGCATTTTGACTTTTGGAAAAAAAGAGCCAGTTGATTTTAGCGCTGATGTTAAACCGATTTTGAATAAACATTGTATCACATGCCATGGTGGGGTTAAGAAAAATGGTGGCTTAAGTTTTCTTTTTGAAAATGAGGCATTCGCCAAAGCCGAGTCAGGCAAATCAGCAATTATTCGTGGCGATGGCGAACATAGTGAACTGGTAAAGAGACTAATTTCTGATGACCCTGAATTGCGTATGCCTTACAATGCCCCTAAACTGAATGACGATGAGATTGATATACTCAAAAGATGGATCGATGAGGGAGCCAAGTGGGGAGAGCATTGGGCCTATACAACACCTCAGGAAACGGAGATACCTAAACCTTTTTCGTTGCTCAGTATATTTGGTGTTAAGCCTAAAGGGGTGAACAATACGATTGATTTTTTTGTTTTGGATAAGATGAAGGAGAAGAAATTATCCTTTGCAGATGAAGCCGATAAAGCATTGTTGCTACGACGAGTGTATTTGGATCTAATTGGTATCCCCCCCTCGTTGGCAGAGATTCAAGCCTTTGAAGCAGACCAGCGTGATGATGCTTATACCCGGCGGGTAGATAGTCTGCTGGCTTCTCAGAAATATGGCGAAAAGTGGGCGAGTTGGTGGTTGGATATGGCGCGATATGCGGATACGAAGGGTTACGAGAAGGATGGTTCGCGCACGATATGGACTTATCGGGATTGGGTCATCAAGGCCTTAAACCAGGATATGCCTTATGATGAATTTACGATAGAACAGCTCGCTGGGGATTTGCTCCCGGAACCAACCAAGGATCAACTTATCGCAACGGCCTTCCATCGCAATACCATGAATAATGATGAAGGCGGGACCGATAGTGAGGAATTTCGCATGGCGGCGGTTTTGGATCGTTTAAATACAACTTATCAAGTATGGTTGAGTACGACCTTTGAATGCGTGCAATGTCATAGTCATACTTATGATCCGTTTAAATTTGAAGAGTATTATAAATCGTTAGCTTTTTTTAACAACACCAGAGATGAAGATACCCAAGGCGATCATCCTAAACTGCGTTTTTATACTGCACAGGATGAAAAGCGAATTGACAGTATAAAGAGGTGGTTGTCGACGACAGGAAATGCAAGCTTGGTAAAATCAACAGATCTATTCCTTCACACCCTTGAGCCCAAAGTCCATGCGCATTACAGTGACCAAATAGTAGATGGTGCGCTTTATGATACGAAATGGTTGGGGGTGAGAACTGGAGGATCGGCTCGATTAAGGGCAATAAACCTGGATAATAAACAGCAATTCTTCATGAATTTCTGGACAGGTGCGGTAGGTGGAAAATTGGAAATTCACTTGGATAAACCTAGCGGACCAATACTTGCCGTTATTGATTTGCCGAGTACGAATGGAAGACAGGTTATTCAGGCTCCCATACTCGCGACTCCAGGTGTACATGACTTATATCTGGTTTTCAAGAATCCATCTGTAGCTCATGGACAGCCGATCTGCATGATTGAATGGTTTGCATTTCGCGAGAACTTTCCACATGAAAAGTCACTGGATAATATGAATTTTCAAAAGACTTTTCTCCAGTTGGTCAACATGCAACCTGAGGGAGTACCAATCATGATTGAAAATCCCAAAGACATGCATCGTAAAACCAATGTATTTATACGTGGTAACCGCTTGTCGCTAGGTGCGGAAGTGCAGCCTACAGTTCCGGCTTCACTGAATAGTTTCCCTAAGGGGGCTCAACGTAATCGTTTGGGTTTTGCGCAGTGGATTGTCAGTAAGGAAAACCCGTTGACAGCGCGAACTTTAGTTAATCGCGTATGGGCTCAACTATTTGGTCGGGGGCTAGTTGAACCATTAGGAGATATGGGCACACAGAGCATTCCGCCAATTCACCGAGAATTACTAGACTATCTTGCCCTAGATCTGATGAATACCAAAAAGTGGAGCATTAAAAAATTGATCCGCGAGATGGTATTATCTGGAACTTATAAGCAGTCCTCTAGCTTGAACAATTCCAATTTTGAAAAGGATCCACAGAATTATTATTTGGCAAGGGGACCTCGGTTTAGATTATCTGCCGAACAGATTCGTGACCAGGCTTTAGCTGTAAGTGGATTGCTCAGCAATAAAATGTACGGACCAAGTGTAATGCCATACCAACCGGATGGGGTATGGATGACTGTATATAGCGGTGAGTCCTGGGTGAAAAGTGCTGGAGAAGATCAATACCGAAGGGGCATCTATACGTTTTTAAAGCGTACGAGTCCTTACCCTTCCTTTGTTTCTTTTGATGCTTCGAGTAGGGAGGTTTGTTTGGTCGATCGTATCCGTACCAATACACCGCTGCAAGCGCTTGCCACATTAAACGATCCTGTTTACCTCGAAGCAGCTAAACATCTGGGGGCTATTATGGAAAAGGAGGGAAATGGAAACCTTAGAAATGGTATCCGTATCGGTTATAAACGTGCAATGTTGAAGGATGCCGATGAAAAGAAACTTAAAGAGCTGGAACATCTTTATCAAAAAGCGTTGATTGATTTCAACAAAAAGCCTGATTCGGCAGCCAAATTTTTGAATGAAGATTTAGCAAAAAGCAATGTAAAGGTCCTTCCTTCAAAAGCTGCCTACATGCTTGTTGCCAATGCCGTGTTGAATCTGGACGAGTTTTTAACGAAATCATAAATAATGAAATAATAAATAGGAATTGAAACTTCTGGATAAGGGCTTTCGTATGAAAACGAAGTCTTTTGTTAAGAAGGATAAGGCCTATGAAATAATAAGAATATAAACCGAAATGAGCTAAAGCTGCAGACTAAAAATTTAGCGACACAGCCCGTTCATACATAATGATAGTCAGATGAAAGATCTAAATAAGCTAATAAAAGAAGCGCAACAATTTGAATTGCAGGCTGTCACAAGAAGACATTTTCTAAAGGATTGTGTGGCCGGTATTGGAGGTATTGCTTTGGGTAGTTTGTTGACGAGTTGTAATGGATGGGGGCAGTCAAAATCAGCAGAAAAGTTGGATCTGAATGCACTCAATCCGCTGGTACCCAAGCCTCCTCATTTCCCAGGTAAGGCTAAAAGTGTAATTTATCTGCATATGGCCGGCGCTCCGTCGCAATTGGAGTTATTTGATTACAAGCCTGCATTGCAGAAATTACATAATCAACCTTGCCCGGAATCCTTGCTCGCAGGAAAGAAATTTGCCTTTATTCGTGGGATTCCAAAAATGTTGGGGCCACAGGCTACTTTTAAACAGTATGGAGCAAGTGGGGCTTGGGTATCAGATCATTTGCCTCACTTTAGTAAAGTTGTTGATGAAGTAAGTTTTCTGAAGGCCGTGCATACCGATCAGTTCAATCACGGTCCAGCGCAATTGTTTATGCATACGGGAAGTGCCCGTCTCGGTCGGCCAAGCATTGGTTCATGGGTAACTTATGGTCTGGGATCTGAAAATAGCAATTTACCCGGATTTGTTGTGTTAACATCGGGAGGTAAAACGCCGGATGCAGGGAAAAGTGTTTGGGGAAGTGGATTTTTACCATCGGTATACCAAGGCGTTCAATGTCGTTCAAAGGGTGACCCCGTATTGTATATTGCCGATCCTGAAGGAATGGGAAGGGATATGAAGCGTGATTTGATTGATGCCATAAATAACGTCAACAAAACAGAATACGATACCTTTAAAGACCCAGAAACCTTGTCGCGGATTGCACAATATGAGATGGCTTATAAAATGCAGGTTGCAGTGCCTGAAGTGATGGACATCAATAATGAACCTGCTTATATTCACGAATTGTATGGAACTGAGCCGGGTAAAGAATCGTTTGCCAATAATTGCCTTTTGGCTCGGAAACTCGTAGAACAAGGAGTACGATTCGTTCAGTTATTTGATTGGGGTTGGGACAGCCACGGTACTAATCCCGCAGATTCGATTGATCTTGGCTTTAAAAATAAATGCCGGGAGATAGATCGACCAATGACCGCATTGATTATGGATCTAAAACAACGTGGTTTGCTGGAAGAAACACTAGTCGTGTGGGGAGGGGAATTTGGACGCACACCGATGCAAGAAAATAGGGACAACAGCGATATGCCATTCCTGGGACGCGATCATCATACAGACGCCTATACCATCTGGATGGCAGGCGGGGGAGTTCGTAATGGCATAAGTTACGGTCAAACCGATGATATCGGGTTCGCTGGGGTAGAAGGGCGCAGTTCTGTACATGATGTCCATGCGACCATGCTCCATCTTTTGGGTTTTGATCATGAGAAATTTACATACGATTTTCAAGGAAGACCATTCCGATTGACAGATGTGGAGGGTGAACTTATTCAAGCTATAATTTAAAAATATGAAACAACTTCTAGTATTAATTTTATTTATGAGCAGTTTTTTATCCATGACTGCCCAGCAGTTACACATTAAATATTATTGCACCAATTGGGGAAATAGCGATTCCTGGGATACGTTCTGTCTCCGGGTGAAAAATGCTGGTTACGATGGTGTTGAATCTTGGTTACCTGGTAGTCCAAATGAGCGCAAGGAGATGATCGATGCATTACATAAATATGGATTGAGTTTAGGATTGCTTTCAGGCGGATCGGGCGGAACTTATGAGGAATATAAACAAAGTTTTAAGCGTAATTTGGATGAAGCAGCACAGCTGAAACCCGATTATATCAATTGCCATACAGGTAAAGATTATTACTCTTTTGAGCAGAATAAAACATTGATTGAGCTTGCCGATGCGGCTAAAAATAAGTACCACATCCCCGTTTATCATGAGACTCATCGCGGAAGATTTAGTTTTGCAGCTCATGTGACAAAAGAATATTTAGAGAAGATTCCGACCTTACAACTTGCATTGGATATCTCGCATTGGTGCAATGTGCACGAATCAATGCTTTCTGATCAGACCGAGGCTGTAACAAAAGCGCTTTCCAGAACGGAGCACATTCATGCACGAATTGGGCATCCCGAAGGACCACAAGTCAATGACCCCGCGGCTCCTGAATGGAAGAGTATCGTTGCACAACATTTGACCTGGTGGGATAAAGTTGTTGCTAAGCACAAGGAAAATGGGGTGAAGTTATTGACCATAACGACCGAGTTTGGTCCAGCGGGTTATTTACCCACATTACCATTTACACAACAACCGGTGGCCGATCAATGGTCAATCAATGTTTATATGTTGCATTTACTCAAAGACAGATATAAAGAATGATAGTTTTCTTTGATGAATTATTGGGCTTTTTGGGACGATTTCACCCGCTTTTGGTCCATCTACCGATCGGCATATTATTGTTGGCTTTTGTTATGGCAATTAGGACTCAGTTTAAAGGCGGAGATATGTATTTGCCTGCTATTAAGCTCTCCTTATTCCTAGGGACTATCGCTGCTATAGTAGCTGCTTTATCGGGTTATCTGCTTTCACGAAATGGAGGTTATGAGGAGGATGTCCTGAGTTATCACAAGTGGCTGGGAATTGCCGTGGCTATCAGTAGTTTATTGCTTTGGTTTCTTTATCGTAAGGAATCTCCTGGTGCATTTCGCTTTTGGCTTTTTTTCATACTGGTACTCTTAATTGGGGTGACTGGACACTACGGTGGAACACTGACACATGGAAAGGGTTACTTTGTGGAAGCTATGCCGGTAGCACTTAAAAAGCTGTTTAAAACGGAGGAAGCTAAAGAGGAGGTTCTTATCGTTCAAAATGTGCAAGAAGCAGAAGCCTATAAGGGAATTATTCAACCTATTCTAAAACAGCGTTGTCAAAGCTGCCATGGGCAAAGAAAGCAGGAAGGGGGACTGGCATTGGATACAAAAGAGAATTTGTTAAAAGGAGGAGAGAACGGCACAGTGCTAAATTCAAATGATTCGAAAAAGAGTGAATTATATGCCCGGTTGGTGTTGCCCGAGGGACATAAGAAACGTATGCCCCCTAAAGGTCGTACACCGATAACTGCTGATCAGATAAAACTGATTGCCTGGTGGATTGATCAAGGAGCCAATTTTGATAAAAAAGTGCATGAAATACCACAAACGGAGGAAATAGCTCATTTGTTGAAAAAACTGGAAACAGGGGAAAAAGAGGAGTCTGCTGTATTGTATGCTGATCTACCGGCAGCACCAGCTTTGCCAAAAGATAAAGTTGATGCTTGGCAGGCTAAGGGTATTAAGATCATCCAAGTTGCAAAAGATAATAACTTCGTGTTGGTTAATGCGATTAATTATCCTCAATTTAATGATAAGGACCTACAGGAATTGTTAGCCATTAAGGATAATATTGTTCAGCTGAAATTAGGAAATACGGCTGTTACAGATCTTGCTTTTTCAACATTTTCGGCAATGCCCATTCTTTCCCGTCTGCATCTGGAAAATACAAAAATTTCCGATGCTGGATTGAGCCAGCTGAAAGGCCTGTCAAAATTAACGTATTTGAATCTGACAGGCACAAAAGTTACATCAAAAGGTTTATCAAAACTGAACGAGCTTCCGAGTTTAAAGAACGTCTATCTCTATAAGACCGTAAATCAGGAAGTTGCCGGGATAAAGCAGTTGAATGCTAAAATTAAGGCAGATACCGGTAATTATAGTTTGCCTTTTATTGAAACCGATACAATCAGGTTTTGAGCTGTTATTGGGCTTGCTAGCTATACGCTGGAAATCCGCGATCCAAATGAAAAACTATTGTACAATTTAACGATGGGGTAAGATGGGTAAGTAATTTAGGGAAAATAAACAGGATATTTTAGCAGATAGGAAACGAGTATACAAAGAAGAATGCAGAAAAGGCTTTAGAGTAATATAAAATAGGAATGCTAAGGTGACGATTTCAAATAAAAGAGCAGCAGGAATTTGGACTGCTGCTCTTTTTACATCGCGATAAGCTGTTTTTATTTCTTGCCAGCATCTTCTAATAATTCGATGGCATCGTAAAGCACACCTGCTTCACCTCTAAAAGTTCCTGAACCCTCTGGTTTGTTATCTTTTGTGTACCATTCATAAAAACCTTTATTTTTGATAACACGAGCAAGCATCGGCTGTATTTGCTCGTAAGCTTCCTGTTGAAAACCATTTTTAACGAGCTGCTGAATCATACGCCCACCGAACCAGGTCCAGTCCCCACCATTTTGGTAACCATACGGATACATGCCTTTGTTTTTAAATGAACCTGCAGGATAAGTTGGGTACACGGTAAGTCCAATTGTTGCCGCACCAGCGTCTTTTACATTTTTAATCATTTTATCCAATGAAACTTTTATTTGCTCTTTGCTGAGTAAATTAGCCTCAATAGCGATAGCTGTTCCACCATGATAATAGATTTGATTTTCATCAAAATCAGCTGCAAATGGAGAGCCTTTGATATAAATATGGGGAATAAACTTTTGGTTCTTTTCATCCCAAAGGTGTTTCATGGTATTACTTGCTATGGAAGCTCTGATTTTTTCCCATTTTTCTTTTTTCTCAGGAAGTAGATCCATGTAGTTGTCAAGGGCGATCAAAAACATCGCATTGTCGTAGATGTCCAAAGCAATATGCGAATTTTCATCTAGATGTACACCCCAGTCATGCTCGGGTTGAACGTCGCCCCAATCAACCGTAGTTGCGCCCCAAATTAAACCATAAGTATCATTATAACGTTTGTCCAATAAAAATTGCAAAGCATGTTCCATGCGATCCTTTACAGTTGCATCACCAATTTTTTCATTGAGAAAAGCTTTGTCTTTAGTTGCAACGATGTATTTATGTACCGCTTGGATTAAAGAGGATTCCTGGTCTGTTTCAACGGTGTTTTTGTGTGCAGCATAATCGGGAGCCAAGGTGCTCGTGATGGTGTAATAGTCCGATACGCCATTTTTTAAGCTGGACTTTTTGACAAAACCATCGGCAATATTACCATCAGAACCTTGTAGTTTAAAGAACAAAGCCAATTGATCTTTGATCTGTTCATGGGGATGTACTTTTGTTGCTAAGGTGATAAATGTATTGTAATCTCTAATCCATACCTCACTGTATCCATCCCCCGCATTGAATCCGCTTTTGATGATGTTCGTAGCCATATCTTTGACAATATGGAAGCTGCTATCTTTTTGGATGCTGTCTTGTAAATTGTTCGTAGCTGCTTTACTGCCCGCGTTTTGGCAGGACAGTAATAGGAGCGATGAAGATAATGCGAAAAATATAGTTCTCATTGTGCTGTTTGTTTATAATAATGGTTTGATTAACATTTGGATTCTTTGACAAAAGATTGGATAACCTTTGCCTTACCGTTTCCTAAATTACGCAATGTATAGGACCCAGCAGCAGCTGGAACGGCAAAAGTCTCGGCATAATGGAAGACCCTTTTCATGCCATTAGCTGTCGTCAGCTCAATTGCCTCGCCCTCGACAAGCATCATGATATGACACTGTCCCTGCGTTTCAATCGAAACATCCTGATCGAATTCGTATCTAAAAACATCGTAGAAATGATCTTCATGCGTTGGCAAATGTATTCTTGTTGTTTGCGCATCAAGGACTTTTTCACTGGGCTGAGATAGCAGTGTGTTTTTTACGACATCGCCTTTCCGGCTAAAATTGAGGTTAGCGAATGCTCTATCAATATTTAATGGACGTGGTTTCCCATCTAAATCCGGACGCACCCAGTCGTACATTTTAAAGGTATAATTGTAAGGCGTTGCACTGATTTCGAGTACGAGATTATTCTCTCCGGAAGAATGTACGGTACCATGTGGAATCAAATATAACTGGTGTTTCTTGGATTCGAATTTTTGAACGTATTGCTCGATATCCATAGCTATTCCGCTATGGAAGCTCTCTTCTAAAGCTGAGCGAAATTTGTCTGCATCAATTGTTTGCTGAAAGCCTAGATACACTTTTGCGTCCTCTTTTCTATCAACGATATAGTATGATTCGTCCTGTGTGAAGTTTTCTCCAAATTCTGCTTTTGCATAAGCTGGACTGGGGTGACATTGAATGGATAGGTTGCCGCCATCAAAGGTATCCAGGAAATTGAAGCGTATTGGAAATTCAACATCGAAACGTTGCTGTGCATGACCGAGTACATTGGCACTTTCTTGAAACATCAACTGATCGAATGAAATTTCGAGAGTATGTCCATCTGCTTCGAGCAAAATACCATTTTCGGGGACAATCATTTCGAAAGACCATGCATAGTTTTTGACATCCTGATCGATGCCTGTAAGGTGCTCTTTCATCCACTGTCCACCCCATACTCCGGGTTCAAAAGTTGGTCGTACGCGGAAGTAATTTTGGGACATGGTTTGCAATGTATCGCGTAGATCCTTCCCCGTAATCCATGGTAAGCTGTGGGACGATTGTTGATCGGCAAGAATTTCGACACGGGACAAGATGGATCTTTTATGTCGGTTCAATATTTCCCAGTCGACAAAATAATAACGCTTATAGGTTTCCTTTTGATTGGTTTGTGTTGAACAGCCTAAGTTTAAAGCTTCTCCCGTACGCATGCGTTGAATAAGCACGTTTTTAGGCAGATCAATAAACATCAGTTGACTAGACGTATCAACTAATGATGCTCCAGGACCATAAAAGATGGTATACTCGCCTTGTGTTGATTCGGCGTTTGCTCGTATGGTTTGAAGTTTCGCAAGCTTTTGGTTATCAAAGTATTCAATGAGCTGAATCCCGGCTTTTTTTCCGAACAATGGATCATTGCCGCCTAGGTAGGGGGAGACAATATCCTGGATGGCTGATTCCGATTTTAAGGCAGAATCCATCGCAATAAATCGTGCGGCTATGCCCTGTTTTTCAAATTCTTGCTTCAGGTTGGGGATGATTGTGTTCCAGTTAACACCTACAAAACCATCAATGCTATGTATATTATGTGTAATGAGATGTGCAACAAGATCTTGGTAAGAATTTGATAAGGATCCTTGAACTGGAAACGTCGGCGCGATTTCGTACTGAAAAGGTTTTGTTTGAGTATTAGAATACATATTGATGTAATTTTTTATTGCAAATGAATGATGTTGGAATAAATAGCTTTTTGCTTACTTGTTTGTTGATTTTTTGTTGTGTTTTTCAATCCAGAATTTTTCGATCTCCTCCAAAGGTTTGCCCTTCGTTTCTGGAAGAAATCCAAGTACAACAAGGAAAGCGATGGCACAGAAAAATGCAAACAACCAGAACGTATAGCGGGCTCCCCAGGAAGCGAGAAGAATAGGCGTTAGTTGCCCCACGATCGCATCGGAAATCCACATCACCATAATACTGATACCCATGGCACGAGCCCGGATGGCATTAGGGAAGATTTCGGCTGCGACGACAAATTTTAGTGGGCCAATGGAAAAAGCAAAGAAAAATAGAAATGAAAGTATCGCGATAATCAATGCGATATTATTGACTTGACCTTGATTAAAAAGATAACCAGTAACCAGCAAACTCAGGGTAGCACCTACAGTTCCCAAAAGATATAAGGGACGTCTACCCCAATTATCAACCTTCCAGATGGCAAAGAAAGTAAATAGCACATTGGCGGCTCCAAAGAATAACTGGGCATGATAGGAATTGTTTAATGAAATACCTGATTCAAGCAATATGCTCGGACCATAATAAACAATTGCGTTTATGCCACTGAGCTGTGAAAATAAAGGGAGGAATAAGCCCAATAGAAAGGCTTTGCGATAAATAGGAGAGAACAGATCACGTAGATTTCCTTTTGAGGAAACATGGCTGACCTCTTGTATATCCGATAGTCCTAATGTGGCACTGATCGCCGCAACTTCAGTGTTTCGTCCATTTTTAGAAAGCCAACGCGGACTCTCAGGAATAAAGTAAACACCGATGCATAACAATAAAGCCGGTATTGCGCCAACTAAAAACATATTTCGCCACAGTTCATTTTGCTGGGCGGAGCTATATTCAAGAATCAGGTAATTGCTGATATAGGCAAATAGGATACCGAATGTAATAGCGAGCTGGTAACAGGTGACTGACCTTCCTCTAAATTTGCTTGGCGATATTTCCGCGAGATATAGGGGCACAACGATTGAGGCGATTCCAACACCTAAGCCCCCAATGCTTCTACTCGCAATCAATATGCTGTAAGAAGGACTGAATCCACAGCCAATTGCTGAGAATAAAAAAAGCAGGGCCGCAGTAACAAAGGCCGGTTTTCGGCCGTATTTATCTGTCAATGGTCCTGTGAAAAATACACCAACAATACAGCCTAGCAAGGCTGAACTGACAAAAATGCCCTCTTGAGCAGGAGATAGTCCGAAAAATTGCTTCACCAATGGCAAAGCACCTGCAATTACAGCCATATCGAAACCGAAAAGGAGTCCTCCAAGTGAAACGATACATAAAATGATGATAAATTTCTTCGACATCTGAGGTTTATATTAATATGTATATACATACAAACATATGTCTATTTTTTTAATTATGCAAAAAATCTTATTTTAGCACAAGCAATCCAAATGATGAATTTAAAAATAGATCATAAAAGCCCTGTTCCGCTGCATATACAAGCAGAGAATTTGTTACGCGATTTAATTAAGCAGCCTGAATATATAGAGGGTAAGTTATTACCCAACGAAATTGAATTAGCAAAAAGATTGGCAATTTCCCGTTCTACTTTGCGTTTGGCTATCAATAAACTTGTATATGAGGAGCTGCTCATTAGAAAGAAGGGGATAGGAACGAAAGTGGCTAGTTCTAAATTCAGTTCAAAATCCAAAAATTGGTTGAGTTTCTCACAAGAGATGAAAAATCGTGGGATTGAGGTGAAGAATTTTGAACTTCACGTCAGCTGGGTTGTTCCGGACAAAGCTGTTTCGAAGTTTTTTAATGTAGATGAGGATCAGAAGCTATTAAAACTAGAACGTTTGAGAGGAAAGAAAGATGATCCATTTGTTTATTTTATCTCTTACTTCCATCCGCGTATAGGTTTAAACGGCGATGAAGATTTTAAGAGACCTTTATATGAGATCTTAGAAGCAGATTATCACGTCGTTGCAGATCTTTCTCAGGAAGAGCTGGATGCAATGGCTGCAAATAAATTTATAGCTGATAAATTGGAGATTAATATCGGTGATCCTATTCTGTCCCGCAAGCGCTTTGTATTTGACCAATCTGGAAAGCCAATTGAATATAATTTAGGGTTCTACCGCGCGGAAAGTTTTACCTATACCGTTGAAAGCAGAAGAGATTATTAAGTAATTCACTCATCCTTTTTAAATTGATCAATTGGATGAGTGAACAGCTAATTTATTTATTCTTTTAATGATTCTTTTCTACGGTAGTTTCAGCCCAGCTTTCAAGGAGAGCTATTGCTTTACTCAGCACTCCTGCTGAACCTTTGAATTTCCCTGATCCACTAGGGACGTTATTTTGACCATACCATTCGTAAAATCCTTTGTTTTTCACAACCCGATCGATCATCGGTTGAAGTTCTGCATAGGCTTCTTGATAAAAGCCGTTTAAAACGAGTTGTTGGATCATTCGTCCGCCAAACCAGGTCCAATCACCACCATTTTGGTATTGGTAAGGCTGAGCCATTCCGCCGATGAAAAATCCAACCGGATAGGTCGGGTATAAGGTCAATCCAATACTCGGCATGCCAGATAACCGCACGTTTTCCAGCATTTGCGTATTGACTGTTTTTATTTCTGAAGCGGAAAGTAACCCGGCTTCTATAGCGATGGCGGTGCCCCCATGATAATGAATCGTATTTTCATCAAATCCTTTTGGGATAGGAGATGTCTTAGGGTAGACATGAGGGATGAATTTTTGTTTTTTCTTATCCCATAAATGAAGTCTACTGTTTGTTTCGAGACTCGTTTTTAATCCCTTCCATGCTGTCACCTTCGGAGAGTTGGGCTGAATATCAATCAATGTCTGCAATGCAATAATAAGCATCGCATTATCATAAATATCGATCGCCTCATTGGAGAGCTCATTCCAGTCACAACCAAAGCTATCGTTGGGTTGTACGTCTCCCCAATCTGCTGTCATCGCACCCCAAAGCAATTGATACTTTTGGTTGAACCGTTCTCTTTTCAAATAATCCAACATAAGTTGGATACGATCTTTGACAGAAATTCCACCGATAGACTCCTCCAGGATACTGTAGTCCTTTGTTTTCCGGATATATTTACCAAGCAGTTGGATGAGTGACGTTTCCTGGTCTGTTTCTACTGTATTTTTAAATCCAACATGGCCGGGCGCATTTTCTGAATAATAAGGTGTATCATCGTGCCAGGTAAAATCCTTCTTGAGGACATAGCCGTCTACCATTTCACCATTGGGCTGTTGCATCTGAAAGAATACTAAAATCGCCCCTCTAATGTCTGCTTGGGACCGCTCTTCCAAGGCGGTTTCAATAAATGTATTGAGATCCCTGGCCCAAATTTGTGAGTAGCCACTTCCGGCATTGAAACCTTCTTTGATGACATCTCGGGCAAGGCTGTCCACATATTTTAGGTTTTGATCCGCTAGAATGCTTTTTGCTAACTTAAGTTGAGCTATACGGTCAGGTTTTGTTTGTTGTGCTGATAGTTGGGTTCCGAGTAACAGAAGTATTAGACTAAAAAATGGGGTGTTTTTTTTCATTATGGTTTTATTGTAATTAATTAGGCTTGACAAGTGTATCTGTCAATAATTTGTATCTATTTCAGAGTTAATTTTCATCTACTTCAGGGTTTTGATCGAAGATCATCCGTCTGATGTGTATTTTTTTTGAATTTATTTACTGGTTATATTTTATTATGTATGTACAATCAAAGTTATGGAAAAATGTCAGTATTTAAGCTTTGATAACGCTTTATTTGATTAGTATTTAAAATTTTACAAATTTAGGTGTTGTGAGTCGGCCTTTTTTGTAGTTAAATTGAGTAAGAAAATGGAGGTCATGTTTATACATACTCTATTTTTTTGTAAGTTTGCTGTAGAACCTAATTGAGAACAATGGTAAAGCGTATCATTTATTATTTTTGTAGTTTATTTGTTAGTACGGCGGCTGTTTTTGCACAGCAGAAAACAGATTTGACCGTTTTTGTAAAACCTAATATTGGATCCGTTCATAGCCGGTATTTCTTTTATACACCAGCAGCAGTACCTTTTGGAATGGCTAAGCTCGCTCCGAGCACAAATGGAAGCTATGGGAACAAGTCAGGCTGGGAAGCTGTGGGTTATGATGATAGGCATGGGTCAATAGAAGGATTTGCTAATTTTCACGAATTCCAAGTAGGCGGAGTGGTATTTGCACCGTCCGTTGGGAAATTGAAGACAACTCCTGGTCAACTTGATCGTCCACAAAGCGGCTATCGTTCTGCTTTCGATAAGAAAGATGAGTTTGCTACTTCTGGCTATTACCGCGTCAAGCTAAAAGATTATAATATACTTGCGGAGCTCACTGCAACCAAACGCGTGGGTTTTCATCGGTATACTTTTCCAAAAACGGAAGAAGCCAACCTTATTTTCGATATTGGCCATATGATAGGAGAAAGTGGCCCAGTCGTTGATGCTGAAGTGAATTATGACAAACAGCACGTCTGGGGATATGTGGTTACCAATCCTGTATACGTACAAAAATATCAGCAGGGGGCTACGGTCAAAATGTTTTTCTTCGCGGAGATAAACAAACAGCCTAAATCTTTTGGAACATTTAGAGATACTATAACTTTTGATCAGCATACGAGCATAAAAGGAAAAGGAGCTGGAATATATCTGAAATTTGGTACTGAAGCAGGCGAATCAATAGAAATCAAGACCGGTTTGTCTTATACATCTGTGGAAAATGCGCAACTGAATTTGCTTAAAGAAGCAAAGGATATATCGTTTGATACTGCAAAGAAAAATGCCTTGCAAACATGGAATAGCGAGCTGGGAAGAATTTTGGTAGAAGGGGGCAAAGCGGACGACCGCATAAAATTTTATACTGGATTGTATCATGCTTTACTTGGCCGGGGGCTTGCAAGCGATGTAAATGGTGCATATCCCAAAAATGATGGCTCGGTAGGGCAGATTGCCCTCAATAAACAAGGGCAACCTATTCATCATCATTATAATACCGATGCCATCTGGGGGGCATTTTGGAACTTGACTCAGTTGTGGTCCATTGCTTATCCGGACTATTACAACGACTGGATTCAGAGTCAATTATTGGTCTATCGCGATGCAGGTTGGTTAGGAGACGGTATTGCCAACAGTAAATACGTTTCGGGTGTAGGAACTAATTTTACAGGTTTGGCAATTGCAGCGGCCTATAATGTGGGTATTCGTGGCTATGATGTGAATCTTGCTTATGATGCGGTGCGCAAAAATGAACTGGAAGCGAAGGACCGTTTGCCTGGAGCGGGAAAGTTAGATGTGGGAGTTTTCGTCCGCAAAGGCTACTCACCGTATATAAAAGATGATCATGGTAGTCCCGAATTAATGACCAATGGATCTCCTTTTGGCGCTTCGCATACCTTGGAATATGCTTTTTCCGCTGGAGCAGCAGCACAATTTGCAAAATCATTGGGGCATCAAAAAGATTATGTTAAATTTCAGGAATTATCTAATGGATGGCGCAATCTGTACGACACCACGACAAAGTTTATGCGACCAAAGGATAGTACTGGACGATTCATCTCAAACTTTAACCCTTATGAACCATGGCGTGGATTTCAAGAAGGAAATGCTTGGCAGTATACGTTCTATGTTCCGCATGTCCCACAGGAATTGGTTAAACTGGTTGGAAAGGACCTGTTCAATCAGCGGTTGGATAGTATTTTTACGGTGTCGCAGAAGAATGTGTTTGGTGGTGGTATACAAATTGACGCTTTCGCAGGGATCGAAAGTCTTTATAATCACGGTAATCAACCGAACCTGCATATCTCTTGGCTGTTCTATTTTTCTGGTAGACCTGATCTAAGTCAGAAATGGGTACGGGCAATTTGCAATGAATTTTATGGTAACGATGCGATACATGGCTATGGCTACGGACAAGACGAAGACCAAGGACAGCTGGGAGCATGGTATGTCTTGTCTAGTATAGGCCTATTCGATGTACGAAGTCTCACCACCGAGAAGCCCGCACTTCAGATTGGCGCGCCACTGTTCGATCGGGTAACGATACAATTACCGGAGAAATTAAGAAAAAATAAATTTATCATTCAGGTGCAGAAAGAGCAGGCCAATAGTTATATTGTTGATCAAGCTCGGTTGAATAATCGCCTGTGGAAAGGTTGGCAACTTCCTTTTGAACGTCTAGTGGAAGGTGGAATTTTAGATCTCAAGTTAAAAGGTAACTAAATTTAAGAAAAAAAATAGCCCCATTCGGGGCTATTTTCAAGGTAGGTTGGTTTGTTGATTGCCTACGCGATTTCAGCAATAAAATTGCCCTCTTGATCCAAATCAGCTTTGTGAGCTGCGATTTGTTGAAGATTAATATGTCCTATGACATATTTGAAATCTGGTGCGTAATATCGTTCTGTGATTTCACTGAAATTTAACTTTTCAATCAGTGTATCATCTGTGTATCTCAAATAAACCTTAATTAAATAATCTTGGCTATAATTTAATGTGCTGGATTCTAAATGTTTTTTATATTCATAACGGTATCCATAGCGCAGGGCAGCGATATCCGATAGTACAGCAGAGCCTGTCGGGTGGCCACCGGCTCCTTTACCATAGAAAAATTGTTCGTCTGCAAAGGCCGCTTTTACCAATACACCATTGTTCTCATTTTCTACATTATAGAGCATGCTGTCTTTACCCACTAGACGTGGTAATACGTAAAGTACAACTTTGTTGCCGTCGATCTCTTTTGCTGTTGGTATCAATTTGATCTTGAGGTTCTTTTCTTTAGCAAAACGAATATCCTGCTGTCCCAATTTGTCAATACCAATATTAAAGACGTCATCTGGTTTAACATAGATTCCATACGCATGGGAAGCAACAATACATACCTTAAATTTGGGGTCAAATCCACCCACATCCAAGGTTGGGTCTGTTTCTGCAAAACCGAGTTCTTGCGCTTTTTTTAAAGCATCTGTATATTGCTGATTTTCGTTGAAAACTTTAGATAAAATATAGTTGGAAGATCCATTAAAAATACCGCTGACAGAATGAAGTAATTCATTGTCATAGTACTCTTCTAAATTCCGTATAATGGGGATACTTCCGCAAACGGCACCTTCATACAATAAACTGGTCCCGTATTCATGTTGGATATCAACCAGCTCTTCCAAATGGCTGGCAATCATTTTTTTATTGGCAGATACCACATTTTTTCCCGATTTCAAGGCACGAACAGTTAGTTGGTATGCTGCTTCGGCATCATCAATTAGTTCGACAACAGTATTAATTTCTGGGTCACCTAAAATTGTTTCGGCATCGGTAGAAAATAAATCTGCAGGTAGCGAGCGCTTTTTATCTCCGTTTTTAATAACAAATTTCTTGATCTCCAGATTAAGATTTTTGGTTTTGATGATATCGTAAAGACCTTGGCCTACTACACCAAACCCAAACATCCCTATTGTTAATTTATTACTCATATCTCTTCTTAAATTCTCTTATATATTATTTATTCTCTTATACTAATTCGTTGATGTATTCTTTTTGTTCCCTCAGAAAACTACTAATGATTTTTGTGAGTTTTTTTGTTTCGATCAAAAAGCCATCGTGGCCATAGGTCGATTCAATCTCCTGATAGTGGGCATTGGGAATATGTTGCGCAATGAATTGTTGCTCTTGTGGTGGAAACAGCAAATCTGTATTGACGCTCAGCACTAAAGTCGGACAGTCGATGCTCGCTAAAGCGGATTCGATAGATTGTCTTCCTCGACCTAAATTATGGCTGTCCATTGCTTTGGTTAGGAAGTAATAGCTGTACGCATTATAGCGTTTCACCAATTTTTCACCCTGATAGTTTTGATAAGAGGATGCTTTATAATGATCGAGTTTTTCGTTATCATCCTCCTTTTGCGTGTTGGCGTACGTTGTATAGTTGCGGTAAGATAATAGTGCCATAGCGCGTGCAACTTTTAATCCTTTAGCTCCGCCGTCAGGGTGATTGGCGTAAAAGGTTCGATCAGTTGTAATGGCAAGACGTTGACTTTCATTGAATGCAATACCCCATGGTGAATGGACGGCATTTGTTCCAACGACAATTAGATGGTTGATGGCTATACTATGCGATACGGCCCATTCCAATGCTTGTTGACCGCCTAAGGAGCCTCCGATAAGGATATCGATTTGTTTGATATCCAGGTGGTCTGCAAGAAATTGATGTGCGTTGATCAAATCCCTTACTGTAAATTCAGGAAAAGATAGGTAGTAAGGCTGTCCAGTAGCTGGGTTTACAGATAGCGGATTACTGCTATTATATGCTGATCCTATGACATTGGCGCAGATAATATAATAATCGTTTGAATCAAATAATTCACCTGTTCCAAAAAGACCGGACCACCAATCCAGTACATCCGCATTGGCCGTTAGCGCATGGCAAACCCAGATCACATTACTGCGATCTGCGTTGGGTTTGCCAAATGTTTCATAACTGATCTGTAAATCAGTAA
Source organism: Sphingobacterium sp. (assembly GCA_031286695.1). GTDB lineage: Bacteria > Bacteroidota > Bacteroidia > Sphingobacteriales > Sphingobacteriaceae > Sphingobacterium. The sequence continues at coordinate 1,264,760 of JAITTY010000006.1, forward strand.
GCTCTCTTCCATTTTCAAATACAAAAGGCTCCGGGTGCAGATAAATATGCTTACTCATTTTACGTTTAAGTTTAAGCCGAAAAAATCTGATTATTTAATTTTATCAAAAGCTTGTTGTAAATCAGCTTTGATATCATCAATATGTTCTATTCCTACAGAAAGACGTAATAAACCTTTGAACACGCCAGCATTGGCTTGATCTTCATCACTCAATTGTTGGTGAGTAGTCGCTGCTGGATGGATAATCAATGACTTCGTATCGCCAACATTGGCCAAGTGACTGATCAATTCTAAGCTGTCGATAAAGCTATTGGCCTTCTGTGCTGCGTCACCTTTGAGTTGGAAAGAAAGCACTGCACCATAGCCATTTTTAAGGTATTTTTGTGCATTAGCGAAGCTAGGAGAGCTTTTTAAGCCTGGATAGTTTACTTTTTCTACCTGTGGATGCGCCTCAAGCCATTTAGCTACCTCTAAAGTGTTGTCTACATGGCGTTGCACCCGCAAAGACAGGGTTTCAAGTCCTTGTAATAATAAGAATGAATTGAAAGGGGAGAGCGCTGGTCCGAAATCCCGAAGCCCTTCCACACGTGCCCGAATGGCAAACTGAATATTTCCAAACGGTCCGCTTTCACCGAAAACTTCGGAAAAAACTAGGCCATGATAGCCTTCAGATGGTTCGGAAAATTGAGGGTATTTTCCATTGCCCCAATTGTAGTTTCCGCCGTCGACGATGACACCGCCAATGCTTGTACCATGTCCACCGATCCATTTAGTTGCCGATTCAACAACCACATTCGCACCGTACTCCAAAGGTTTAAATAAATAACCCCCAGCTCCAAAAGTATTATCGACGATTAATGGTAAGTCATATTTTTTTGCTACTGCAGCAATTTTCTCAAAGTCTGGAATATTGAAACTTGGGTTTCCAATTGTTTCAACATAGATTGCCTTTGTTTTATCATCAATGAGGGCTTCAATTTTATCTGCCTCGGCGTCCGTTGCAAAACGAGCTTCGATGCCCAAGCGTTTAAAAGAAACTTTAAACTGATTGAATGTACCGCCGTATAAGTTAGATCCGGCAACAAAATTGTCACCACTTTCCAAGATATTATTTAATGCAATAAACTGTGCCGCCTGACCAGATGCAACAGCAACAGCTGCGACTCCACCTTCCAGTGCTGCAATACGTTGTTCGAAAACATCCGTAGTAGGATTCATAATCCGTGTATAAATATTGCCGAACTGCTTTAATGCAAATAAGTTTGCGCCGTGTTCGGCATTTTCAAATACAAAAGATGTTGTTTGATATATAGGAACTGCTCTAGATCCCGTAGTAGGGTCAGCGACTTGGCCAGCGTGAACCTGAAGTGTTTCGAATTTTAAATTTTTGTTTGAAGACATAATATATCAGATTTTAAGGGTTCAAAAAGAAATTGCTAAGTAAAAAGAGAAGCATACACACCACCTTGAAGGGTCTGTTAAATCTTTATCCAAGAAAACGGAAATGATTTTTAACAAGCATGGAAGTGCATATGCATACGCATTCGCATCGGTACAGTTGTACGATGGGTTACACTTTCGCTTATCGTGCGGTTCACTTGTGTTGAACCTGAATTTTTAATGGATTTCAGTAATGTAATAATCATTGTCTTATGTCATTTATATGCTCCAAAACGATATTGTTTTGGACAGGAATTGGCACCTTTTCAAACAAATTGAAGGTTGCCAGTGGGTCATTGAGCCAGTCTCTCGCCACTTCTTTATAAATCAAGACCTACTGATTAAGGGAGGTGTTGATTAGAAATCTTCTTTCGAAGACGACACAAATATAAACTCTTTTTTTATTAAAGCAAAAGAAATGCTATTTTTTAGTTAAAGGAATTTTGAACACTATGCTGATCAGCACAGCATATAACTCGTCTAAATTTGGTCTACGTAGGTTTGTTTGATCTTATCATTTTTTCAAATGGATGCTTTCTGCTATCTGATTTAAGTCTGTTAAAAGAGGTTTAAGTGCATCAATTCTACTGTGAATTTCATACGCGGTATCGCGATTTGTTTTTTTACTAAGTGATATCGAAAGACCAACCAAATGCGAGTTGATCCGATAGGAGAGTGCTTGAAAATAGTGAATGTGAGACCAATCTATCCACTTTTGCTCGGGTTCCTTTTTCATCTGATTGATGGAGTCTGAAAACAGGGCCATGGCGGTTTGTGCTTTTTTTCGAGCCAGTCGTATATCGAAAGAGCTTTGTCGTTCATCCAAAAGACGGTTATTGATGATCTGGAAATAGTGATGATTGTAAAGTGATACCTCTTTTGCCAACTGAACCATTCCTGTGCTTTGGCGTACTGGAATCAAGAAATAGCCAACGATAGCCAAGAGTGCACCAATAAGGGTGAAAAGTATTCTGCTACCCAAAATAAGATTGATGTTGCCTTCAAATAAGTTCAGAGCGATTACGATTCCCCAGGTAATGAAAATAACGCTGACCATATAGTTTGATCTGTTGAACAGAAAGAATCCGAAAAGGCCAATAGCCGCCATTAGAAGGAGAACTGGAAGAAAATGAATGGAAATTAAGCACAATATACCGACAATTATCCCTGAGAATGTACCAACAATACGCTCGATATTACGTGTTTTGGTCATTGAAAATGCTGGTCTGGCAACAATTGCAATAGTCAGTAGGATCCAATAGGTATATTTAAAATCTAAAAACAAAATACCGATTAAAGCTCCAGTTCCAAACAGAATAGCCATGCGTAACGCGAATCGAAAAAGGGGATTGTTGAGATGGAGTCTATTCTTAATATCCGCTAGATTCCGTAATGGACGATTGATGAATTGCTGGTATTCATTGGTGTCAATCTTATCCTGTATTTCTTGATTTTGATAAAAAGCGACCTGAATTCGGTTGAGGACTTCGATAATAGCTTCAATATTGACGATGATCGAGGATAATATATTTTTTGCAGGACCAGTCTGTTGCTCCTGAATCTTTTTTAAATCCAATAAGATTGCATTGATTTTAATGTTGTTGTGATATAATTGATGCGCATAACGAAACCGCTTATTAGGTTGCGAAAAACTATCAATTTCTAAAGCTAATAATTTTATAGTGTGACGAATTAAAGGAAGACTTCCCGTATCCGCTAGATTCTTGCGGATTGCATCATAATCGTGATCAAGCGCAATAATTAACTCATGTAGGTCAATTAGTCCATAAACTTGACTGAGCCAATAGTTGCTTTTGTGCCATTGTTGGCTTATGATTTTCTTTTCTCTAAAAAGAAGTGATCTGATTTGTTCCTGCTGCTCACTGATTTGCCCATGAATTTTTCCAACGCGGCTGTAGGTTATATCTAAAGGAATATCGGGATCGTAAGATTGGGATCGTATCAGCAGGAATTGCGATAATCCATGAAATCCATTCGCCATAGCGTGTCTTAAAGAGCGATAAGGCCGTATATACGCTTGTAAGAGGCTAAAAATGTAGTAGATGATAGAACCTCCAGCAATCTGTGAGCTAACAGCGAATGGATGCTGCGGAGCCATTCCGATTACAAAACTCATCAAAATCAATGTCATGTTTCCTATAGCAGCATAGCGAGGACCAAAAATACCATACAATGTACAGATAAATCCGGCTGCGCCAAGTAATAGGACAAGAGGCCAATGATACGGAAATACAAGAGCTGTAAGAAGTGCTGCAATAAAAAAGGTGGGGATACAAACGAGAGCCGACGAAAGCTTATCTTTTCGGTTTCCAGGAGGATCAGTGAGTGTGGTTAACAACGATCCGACCCCTATACCGATAGCCGTACTTGCATGCGCCCCCAAAAGATAGATGGCTAAACTAGGCAAAATGCTGATAGAAACATTACGCAACGCGTCGCCACTATGTTCGCCCCCCATAAAACGGATTATCTTGATATAAATACGGTGGAATCTTTTCTTTAATGATAGCGTGCTCATCAATCAGTTTACTAATTTTCACTGCAAAAATACAAATATTATGCTTAATATTTTCTGTATACATTTTATTTGTTTTGATTATTGTTTTGTTTTTAAACTTTTATTTTGATTCAATGTGTTTTTCTGTGATTCATTTTGTAAGGATTCATATTTACTAGAATACTTATGACTTGAATACGCTAAGAAGAATGTGGTTTACCGATTTTATTCGGTGGTCTACCGAGTGATTTGGGCTATCTGTCTATTTCTGCTGGTCAAGGTGTAATGAATACACGAGGTTTGTTGTCATTAATTATGAAAGTCGACTATCCAATTGATAGCGTAAAGAAATTATATTATGAAACTACAAAAAATTAAATTGCTGCTATTACTTATTATTTTGTCTCTATTCTCTGTTTGCGGAGCTGGCTATGCCCAATCTGTCGGTGGAAAATTACGTGCCGTAGTTGTTGGACAAGATAACCGACCCATTGGAGCTGCCAGTATTTCATTGTTTCGTAAGCCCAGCGATGTCCTGTTAAAAGGAACGTTATCCAATGAAAATGGTGAAATTGAGCTATCTGCGATACCAGAAGGAAAGTATATAGTGCAAGTGTCTTTGGTCGGTTACGCCATGTATCGCTCCAGTGAAATGACACTGAATATGGGCGATTTCAAAGTGCTAGATACCATTCGTTTACAAGTGGAAAGTAAAGTTCTGAGTGAAGCACAAGTTATTGGAAAGAAGCCATTGATTGAAAGTCAGCTGGATAAAGTTGTACTCAACGTCGAGAATAGTATTTTGGCAACAGGAAATAACGCATTAGAACTTTTGCAAAAGGTTCCTGGTGTCACTTTAGATAACAAAAAGATCAATTTACGAGGTAAAAGCAACGTGATTATCATGATCGATGGCAAACCTACCTATCTTTCTGCCGATGAAGTATCAAGATTATTAGAAAATACGTCGTCCAATGCAATTGCTTCGATCGAAGTGCTGACAAACCCGCCGGCAAAATATGATGCTGCTGGGAATGCCGGAATTATCAATATTAAGACGAAGAAAAATACACAATTCGGTAGTAATGTCAGTTTAAACTTAAATTTAGGACAGGGGAAATATACAAAGGCTGATGGCGGTTTTCAGCTAAACCATCGCAACAACTGGGTGAATTTATTTTCCTCCTATAATTATGCAAATACATTAGGTTTTAATGATTTGGATATCGATAGAGCTGTAGAAACCAAAGCAGGGACGACCTACTTCAATTCCGATTCATATTCGAAATTCCGATATCGCGGCCATAATTTTAAATTTGCGGCAGATTTTAACTTGGGTAATCAGGATGTGATTGGCTTTGTAGTCAATGGTAATGTGAGTAATGGTCATTCAACCAGGGAGGGGAGTAATCTGATCGCATCCCAAAAAGGAAAGCTTGATTCCATTGTGCTTGGAAGCAATTTGTCAGATTTTAAGTATCATTACCTCACTTATAATCTCAATTATAAAAAGACTTTTGATACTTTAGGCACTGAACTAACATTCAACGGCGATTTTTCAGATTCTAAAAATGATGATAATAGTATGGTTGGTAACCGCTTTTTGGATGCAAACTGGAAAGAATTTAAATTACCAAATATTTTCCGGAATGATATGCTGTCAAAGGCAAAGATTTTAGTTTTTAAAACCGATTTTGTACATCCTTTTGATAAAACCACAAAACTTGAGGCGGGTTTAAAGTATAGTCGTGTAAAAACGGATAATAATCTGATTTATGAGGACCAAGATCAGAATGGGGAGTTTGTACGGAATAATGGCCAAAGTAACCAGTTCTTGTATAGCGAAAATATTGCTGCGGCCTATTTTAGTTTAAATAAATCCTTCGGCAAGCTTTCCGTACAAACCGGACTTCGTGTTGAAAATACCAGCTCATTAGGAAATTCAGTCACTATGGAGCAGCAAACCAAAAGTAATTATACTGATTTTTTTCCGACAATATTTATACAGCAACAGATTAACGATACTCACAAGCTTGGTATAAGCTATAGTAGACGTATAGACCGTCCTGATTATGGGTCATTGAATCCCTTTATATACTATTTGGATCAATACACTTATCAGTATGGAAATCCCTATTTAAATCCGCAATACACTAATTCCTATGAATTAAATTATACGTTCAAAGACCATTACCTGTTGAGTTTGGGCTATAAGAGAACCAAAGATGCAATTACTCAGATCATAGAAAGTAATTCGGAAACGAAAGCTATTGCGCAGACAGATAGAAACCTGACTTATTCTGATTATTATAACATGAATATCAATATACCGGTCAAGCCTTTTAAATGGTGGAGTATTTCGAACAATGCTACTGCTTTTTACAATAAGTTTAGTTTTGATGAGCGTTCTGGGGCACAGCGCCAATTGGAAAAACTGTCCTTCCAGGTGAGCTCCAATCATGATATCCGAATTGGAGAAACAACGAATGTGGAGCTAACGGCTAACTATTCCTCTCCGGCGGTTTATGGTGTGCTAAGTTTCCAATCTTACTATGGGATTGATCTCGGCGCAGGAAAAACATTTCTCGATAAAAAAATGAATGTCAAGCTGGCTGTGAATGATATATTGAATACGAGAGGTCAGCGCAGGTTGTCAAGTTATCAGGAAGATGGATACTATCGTATACGTAATGGATATGATAGTCGGGTTGTGCGATTGTCCATCTCTTATCGTTTTGGCAATATGAATATTAAATCTGTCAATAAGAAGGCAGGTAACAATGACGAAGATAGTCGCTTAAAAAAATAACGTAAGATACTGGAAAGGCGCTATAAAATGGTATATAAAACAGAAAGAGCATGCTAAATAGCATGCTCTTTCTGTTTTATATAAGTTATCTTAACTTAAGAATAAGATCTCTCTCAGTTTTGGAAGAGGCCATTTTTTATCATCAACAATTTTCTCCAATTTGTTAACATGATAGCGAATGACGTCAAAATATGGTTTAACTGACTCATCGTAGGCGATTGATCTTTCACGCACATCTTCGATTTGATTTGCTTTTTTACGTTCTTGACGCATGGCTTCAGCTTGTTCCAAAATAGTATTAACGTGTGTAGATATACGTTCTACAAAGTTTAATTGAGAGCTGAATGCTGCCTGAGCTAGGCCAAGGTCTTTTAATCCTTTGACATTCTCAATCAATTCATTTTGATAAATAAAACATGCCGGAGCGATTTGGTTGTTAACCATCTCTTCGATAACACGTGCTTCAATCTGTAATTTCTTGTAAAAGTTTTCAAGCAAGATCTCGTGACGTGCTTCTGATTCACGTTTTGTATAGATGCCAAGTGATTCAAATAAAGCTAAAGATTCTTCTTTTACATAAACATCTAATGCTTTAGGTGTAGATTTGATGTTAGAAAGACCACGTGCTTCAGCTTCTTTTTCCCATTCTTCACTATATCCATTACCTTCAAAACGGATTGCTTTTGAATCTTTGATGTATTTGCGGACAACATTTAAGATTGCAAGGTCCTTTTTAATGCCTTTTTTGATTTGTTTGTCTACTTCAGTTTTAAACTCGATCAATTGGGCTGCAACGATTGCATTCAACACGGTCATCGGTAAAGCAGAGTTTGCAGAAGAACCAACAGCGCGGAATTCAAATTTGTTACCTGTAAAAGCAAAAGGTGAAGTACGGTTACGGTCTGTATTGTCCAATTTTAATTCAGGAACTTTTGGAATACCATGCCATAAGTTTGCCTCTGCTTTTACTTTTTTAGCAACACGAGCAGATTCAACTTCTTCTAGTAGCTCATCCAATTGAGAGCCTAAGAAAATTGAAATAATTGCTGGTGGAGCCTCATTTGCACCTAGGCGGTGATCGTTGCTTGCACTAGCGATAGAAGCGCGCATCAAATCAGCATATTCATAAACAGCTTTAATGGTGTTGACAAAGAAAGTCAAGAACATCAAATTGTTTTTAGGAGTTTTTCCAGGAGATAATAAATTTACACCGGTATTTGTGATTAAAGACCAGTTGTTGTGTTTACCAGATCCGTTGACACCAGAGTATGGTTTTTCATGCAACAATACTTTGAAGTTGTGTCTTAAAGCAACTTGTTCCATGACATTCATCAACAATTGGTTGTGATCGATAGCCAAGTTGATTTCTTCGTACATTGGAGCACATTCAAATTGAGAAGGTGCAACTTCGTTGTGACGAGTCTTTAAAGGGATACCTAATTTTAGAGCTTCATTTTCCAAGTCCACCATGTACGCTAATACGCGCTCAGGAATAGCACCAAAATAGTGGTCTTCCAATTGTTGACCTTTTGCTGACATGTGACCAAATAATGTACGGCCAGTTAACTGAAGATCTGGACGAGCATTATATAAAGAAAGGTCAACCAAGAAATACTCCTGTTCAATACCAAGAGAGGCATTTACTTTAGTGACCGATTTGTCAAAATATTGAGCAACATCCGTTGCAGCTTTATCTACTGCGTTGATGGCTTTCAATAAAGGAGCTTTATAGTCTAATGATTCACCAGTGTAGGAAACAAAAACTGTTGGAATACATAATGTTTTACCAGCACCTGTTTCGTAAATGAATGCAGGAGAAGATGGATCCCAAGCGGTATAACCTCTAGCTTCGAACGTATTACGGATACCACCATTAGGGAAAGATGATGCATCAGGTTCTTGTTGAACTAATGCGTCAGCTGTGAACTTTTCAATTGCATCGCCGTTTTCGTCTGGCTCAAAAAAGGCATCGTGTTTTTCAGCAGTCGAACCTGTCAATGGTTGAAACCAGTGTGTATAGTGAGAGACACCGTGGTTAAGCGCCCAAGTTTTCATGGCCTGAGAAATGTGTTCAGCCAAATCTCTTGAAATAATCTGTCCCTCTTCAATGGATGCAACTAACTCCTTGTATGAATTTTTAGGAAGGTAGTCTTTCATTTTGTTTACGGAAAAAACATTCTTTCCGTAGATGTCAGTTGCTTTTTTAGTTTCAACTTTTTCAAATGAAGCGATTTGGCGTGAGCCTGCTGCTTCTACTGCTTTGAATCTTAGGTTCGACATTTGTATTTTGTAGTTAAATTACAGTTTTGTTGATTTTGTTTTTCAAAAATATTGTGTTTTTATTGAAAACTGAAATTTTTTTTGATGTTTTTTGTGAAATAATTCAAAAATTATGGTTTTTAGCTAATAAAAAAGGTGTGATTTGTATAAATCACACCTTTTTTATTGTTTTTAATTATAATTCGAATCCCCAGTCTATTCCTTTTTCGGTGGCAGGTACTCCTTTCTTCATCCAAGCAGGGGCAGGGGCACCTTTTAGGAAATGATCGAAGAATTGCTGTTCGCGAATTTGTATATCCTTGCGGTTTTGTCGGAGTATGAGGTTATGTTCATCACCATTATAATTCAGCATCCATACGGGTTTGTTTAATCGGCGCAATGCAGTAAACATTTCAATACCTTGATACCATGGCACGGCCCCGTCGTTGTCATTGGCCATAATGACAACAGGAGTTTTAACTTTATCTAAATGAAATAAAGGTGAATTTTCGATGTACAGTTCTGGAGCTTCCCATAGGGTTTTTCCGATGCGGCTCTGTGTATGTTCATATTGGAATTGGCGCGACATGCCGGTCTGCCAGCGTATTCCACCATAGGCAGACGTCATGTTGACAACAGGAGCACCAGTCCAAGCTGCAGCATACATATTGGTCCGTGTAATGAGGTGAGCAACTTGATAGCCGCCCCAACTTTGACCCTGTATTCCCATCTTCGTACTATCAACCCATGCATTCTGAGCGAGATATCTCATCCCCGAATTGATATATTCTTCAGCTGATTGACCAGGGTGACCTGTTTTGTAGCTTATATTTGGTGCAAATACAAGGTATTCGTTACTTACAAAATAGGGGATGTTCAATCGTGATGGTGTAGGAGCAGGAGGTTGATACGTATATAATCCATCGGAAAGCTTTTCATAGAAGTAAGCTATAATGGGATATTTTTTTGCAGGATCAAAATTTTCCGGTTTGTAAAGGATGCCTTCAGCCTGATTTCCTTCGGGTGTTGTCCAATGAACTAATTCAGCTGTTCCCCAATTGTAATTAGCCTGTTGCTGATTAATATTGGATAGCTGTATTTCGTCTTTGAATTTAACTGTATTCGTGTAGACATTAGGCGAATTGACATAATCTTCTTTTGTATAAAGAATAGTCTGTTGATCCGTGGAAGCGCTGATATTCTTGAAGGTTTTTGCCTCTACCAAAAGACTTTTAGGATCGTTATGCTGTCCCTTGAACTGGTAGAAACCAGATTCTTTGGTTTTATTGTCAAAAGAAGTTAGAAAACCGCCTTTTTTATAGTCGAGCGTTGTGGCTTGTTCGCGATCCTCTTCTCTTCTTAAGGATAAGTAACGGAATGTTGTTTGTGAAGCAGCACCATAACCGTTGGTCAAGATAGATTTATTTGACCCATCTAGGTTAAAATACCAGATGTCATATCTCGAATTGACATATATTCCTTTATAGTCCGGGCTCCAGGCGGCCATGCCATAGCCTTGCGCTGTCGTAGGCATGTCATTTTCCTCATCCGCGAAAGAGGCTGGTATTCCATCATTCAGAATGATTTTTTTCTTTGTACTGACCTGGTACGAATTCCAGGTTCCTTTATCTTGATCAAAATAAACAACATATTTTGCATCAGGACTCAAAATTGCATTTCCCGAAAAGTTTGAAAGGATTAACTCTTTATTTCCTGTTTTTGTCGAAACCAGATAGATGTCATCTCTTGTGCTACCTTCCCATTGGCTTGCGATGCGCTTGCCAAAATCAGTACGCGCTAAGATATATTCTTCATTTCCATCAGGTGTTGTCGACGCGGAGTTGAATGTCTGGTCTGTAAGCGGGATAATAGTGCGGTTGTATTTAGGGTAAGTGACTGCTAGGAAATTTTTAGCAAGATCTTTCTTTAAATTCACCAATTGCATGGGCTGTAAATAATCATCTTGCCAGTTCCATACGTCTACTTTCGCATGCTCGAAATCAACTAAAGTGGTATCCTTGACACGGGGTATTGGCGCTATGCCAAAAAATAGCTTTTCCCCATTTTTGCTGAATCGAATATCTCCATCACCGCTAACAGTCCAATTTTTTGGTATACCATTACTGGTTTTCGTCGCAAGATATTGGGCTGTATCAATACCGTTTGTATAGTAATATAGATTGTAATTTTTTAGCAATGCCTTTTCGTTGGAGAGATCTCCTAGGTAAGCGAGCTGATTGCCGGACTCATCAAATTTGAAATTCTTATAATTACCTTTTCCATTTGATATTTTTTTGAGCTTTTTGGTTGCTATTTCGTATATATATACGCCAGATTCCTTTGAAAGGCTGTCTTTTGAGTCAGTCTTCTTTGAAAAAACAATTTTTGACCCGTTTTTATTCCATTCATATTGATCTACGAATGAAAATTGAGTGGAGTCACCCGAGTTTAAATCATATAAGGCAAGTGTTGCTACCGTTTTTTTCTTTTTATCATTTTCTTTCCTTGTCGATGTGGCATCGGCAGTCGTTTTTGGTGCTGATTTTTCATTTATTTCCTTGTCAAAAAGGAAAGAGACGAAATTGTTGTTTTGATCGGCAACTTTGTAAGATTTTACCTGTGCAAATTTGACCAGGGATGAGTTTGTTAAACTGTAGATCGCCAATGAATCCTTTGGGAGCTCTTCAGTCTTCTTCTTTTTGATTTTTGCTTCGCGTGTCGCTGCGAAAGGTGCCTTAATCAAACTTACCAAATGATTTTCGGTATCTGTAAGTTTTCCATTATATCCGCGGGGAATTTGAACGAGTTCTTTGTTGTCTTTGGTTTTTAGAAAAAGCTGGTTGTCACCTTCTTGTGGGCTTACTTGAAATAGGACAAATTTGCCAGATTTACTGATATAGGGAGATGATATGCTTTGCCAACTATCATATACCGTATGATCCAATGGTTTCTTTTGTGCATGTGCAGCGAATGCTGCCAGAAAACAGAATGGAATACAGATATTTTTCTTATTCATATTTTTAATCCTTTTTGCTGCAATTTATTTATAAAAAATAAATAAACATCGATTTTTTGGTATATTCATTGTTACGTAAACATAAAAAACTGGTTATGAAATCATCATTCGCTGTTATTATTTCGATTATACTAGGCGTTGTGCTGTTGCTTACCGCCTGGATATTGGGTGCAGCTTATCGCTACAAGTTTAAATCGACACAGACAATTACTGTCAACGGTAATGCAAAAAAAGATTTTGAGTCCGATTTGGTTAAATGGAGTGCTACTTTTAGCCGGAAGAATTATGAATTGAGTGCTGCTTCTGCACAATTGGCTACGGATCGTGATTTGGTACGTGATTTTCTAGTTCAGCAAGGCGTTAAAGCCGAGGAGATTCGCTTTGAGGCAGTTAATATAGCTAAGGATTTCGAGTATCATACAGACGGAAAGGGGAATGGTTACAATACGTTTTCGGGTTATACTCTATCGCAGACCGTAAGCGTTGAATCAAAAGATTTGAATAAGGTGGATAATGCTTCGAGAGAAATATCTACACTAATTTCAAAAGGGATAGAACTTAGCTCCAGCACCCCCAATTATTATTACTCCAAACTAGAGGATCTAAAATTGGAACTTATTTCACAAGCTTCGAAAAATGCACATCAACGCGCTGACAATATTGCTAAAGAATCTAACGCTGGGCTGGGTAATTTGGTTAAGGCCGATTTGGGAATTTTTCAGATCACGGGGCAAAATGACAACGAAGAATACTCTTCTGGTGGTGCATTTAACACGACATCGAGGAAAAAAACAGCCAATATCACAGTTAAAGCGAGTTTTTTGAGTAACTAATCGAAAATTATTTGGCTGAATTTCAGTTCTATATTGATTATGATGGAAAATTTATTCAAAAAGTTTTCTCCTTTTCAATAAAAAACCTACTTTTGCATCATCCCAAACGGATATGCCCGGATGGCGGAATTGGTAGACGCGCTGGTCTCAAACACCAGTGGGAAACCGTGCCGGTTCGACTCCGGCTCCGGGTACAAAAGCCTCTTTACATTCAGTAAAGAGGCTTTTTTTTTCACATTTGTTGGGCCTGACTTTTTGATGATTACCACAATTGGCTGATTTTAACTGATCAAGACAAACATTAAAGCTGATACATCCTGATATCAGCTTATACCTAATCCCAATTTTCAATCAGTTTTTAGACAGTGATCAGTCACTTGTTATTCAGTATATACTGAGCGATCACTGAGCAAGCACTGAACAAGCACTGAACAATCACTGAACAAGCAATGTCTAAAATACTAATTTGATAACTATTTGATTCTAATTTGCTGCAGCTATTGCTTATTCTTTGGTGTTTCTTCGCTTATTGTAGCTACTTTCATTAGACCTTCCTTGGTATTCGTTCGCTATTTATGTGGTGTTTCTTTGTTTATTCTTTGGTATTTTAACGATAAAAAAGCAATAAAACAGCAAAGAAACGGTAAAGGAGGTGTAATCTTGAACCAGACTTGTCTATAAGAAAGATAAATTGACTACCCACGAATTTGTAATAAGATATGAGCTTTTTTTTGTGTAAACTTTTTTTTATCTGAATATTGTTGTTTAAATTGGAAATACCAAATATAAACTTGGATGAAAGCGTTATTTTTATCTTTGGCATTAGTATGTTTTTTTCTCGGACATGGGCAGGTTGGCTTTGTCCTAAAAGGAAAAAAGAATGTTAAACTGCCCTTCCTTTTTGTACATAATTTAGTCGTTATTCCGGTTCAGGTTAATGGATATCGGATGAATTTTCTATTGGATACGGGGGTTAAGGAAACGATGATATTTGGAGAGACTTTAAAATCAATTGACAGTGCCGTTTTCGTTAATAAATTTCAGGGTTTAGGTAGGAGTGAAGGGTTAGATGGTTATCTGTCAATAAATAATCACGTCACTGTTGCTGATATTTATGAGGATTTAGATCAGCCGATCTATATTCTACAAAATGCACATATTGATATTTCTACCCGAATCGGAATAGAGGTCAATGGGATTATGGGAAGCCGTTTTTTTGAAAACTATCCGGTAGAAATGGATTTTCAGAAACATCGAATTACCTTATACCATAAAGATAGTCAGCCGAAAGGATTGGCTAAAATGCAGCCTTTGCCTCTAGATATTTTAAATAGTCGACCCTATGTATCGGTGGCTTTTAAACAGGGAAATGAAGCAATTGATGGCCGTGTGTTAATTGATATGGGAAATAGTGATGCTTTAATGCTTATTCCTTCAAAATTAAATAATTTTGACATTAAACCTCCCTTTATCGAGGATTACATAGGTCAGGGCTTTAATGGTGAGATCTATGGGAAAAGAAATCGAATAAGGTCCCTTGAGTTGGGACCATTTACGATGAATTACCCGCTGGTTGCCTATCCCGAATTGAGCTCTTTGCAGCACGCAACTTTTGTGAGCGAGCGGATAGGCTCCATTGGAAATGAACTGTTACGTCGCTTTAAGGTCGTTTTTGACTATCCAAATAAAATGGTATACCTTCGTAAGAATAAAGATTTCGATCGGTTTTACTATTTAAATATGAGTGGTTTGGAAATTATACATGATGGGATTAAATACGAAAAGGAAGAGATTCCTGTTGTTCTTCAGAAGGACGGCGGTACAGAAGTAAGAATGGATAATAGCGTACAATATCGTTTTGTACTCAGAAATATGTATAAGATTGCAACGGTACGTGCAGGCTCACCTGCGGCAATTGCGGGATTGATGCCTGACGATAAAGTGCTACGGATCAATGGTAGATCCGCATCATCTTTCTCGCTGGAATCTATTCATAATCTATTCAAGACAGAAGAGGGAAAGGAGATGAGGTTTCGGATAACAAGAGGTGAGCGTACATTTGATTTTAAATTTGTTTTAAAAGATCCCTTACCATTCAACTCAAATTAAATGTTGTAAAAATTGGAAGTTTAAGCTTAACTTACCTATATTTGCACCCGATAATAATTTTTTAACAATTAAACACGAAGAGATATGTTGGTCGCCAAGATTATAACACAGCAAGCTTTTAAGGCAAATGGATTTGCCAAAGGCAATCTTCGTGCTTTTCGTTGTATTTAAGATATTCTTTAAATTATGAAAGCATCTTGATGTATGCAATCTCGTAGAGATTGTTCGTCAGATCAAGTCATAGTTTCGAATAAACCAATTTAAACAGATGAAAAAGCCGAAGTTCATTCGGGCTTTTTATTTTCCGGATTTTCTGTTCAATGAACATAAGCAAATTTTTAATGGGGCTTAATAGCTGTGCGCTTACCTGCAGCACGATGGAGTCTATGTTAAATGTGTAGTAAGCAGCTTAGTAGCTGAATTGAACGATTAATTCCAATAGAATATTCCCGAATTTTTTTAAATGCTGTCAATTTTCGAGAGAACTTTGATGGCTAGTGTTTTATAGTTTTTTATAAAAATGGGAAGTAAATTATCTGGGAAAGATCTATTAAAAATAGGTTTTCCACAAAATAATATAGTTAATACAGCTTTAGGATTGATTACGCATCATCGGAAGAAAGAAAATAAAGAAACCATTCTTCTTGAATTAACGGAGGTTCTGAAGGACCCCAATAGGTTTATGGGGCACAATATATGGGGGAAAGTCTCTGAGGGCTTGGTTAAACCCGTTGAAGTACGCATGCGGGAGCTTAACGAGCATGGTGCTCCATTTACCATATTTGGTGAAAATGAAATTGATGAGCAGGCAAAAAAGCAGCTGTACGATGCGTTGAAACTACCTATTGCGAAGCAAGGGGCGCTGATGCCCGATGCACATACGGGCTACGGTCTTCCTATTGGAGGAGTTTTGGCAACAGAAAATGCGGTTATACCCTATGGTGTAGGAGTTGATATAGGATGCCGTATGAGCTTATCGATATTCGATTTACCTGGCAGTTATTTTAAGGGGCGGGAATTCCAGCTAAAAAATATACTAAAGGAAAATACCAAATTTGGTTTGTATGACACGCATCCGGTGAAGCACGATCATGCGATTTTTACCAAAACTGAATTCAGCGAAATTCCACTGCTGAAATCCTTATTGAGTAAGGCATACAGGCAGTTTGGGACCTCTGGAAGCGGAAATCATTTTGTCGAGCTTGGAATTGTTGAGCTTGGTGTTACACGAGCAGCGTGGGGGATAGTACCCGGGCAATATTTAGCTGTCTTGTCCCATAGTGGATCCCGAGGCTTGGGGGCGAATATCGCTCAACATTATACAGTTCTTGCGGCTCGTTTATGTCCTTTACCTCGGCATGTTCAGCACTTGGCCTGGTTGGATTTGGCGACACAGGAGGGACAGGAATATTGGATGGCCATGAATTTAGCCGGAGAATATGCCCAAGCATGCCATGAAGATATTCATAGACGTTTGGCCAAGGCACTCGGGGTACAACCTGTGTTGACGATCGAAAATCATCATAACTTTGCCTGGAAGGAATCTGTGGATGGTAATGAATGTATTGTGCACCGAAAAGGAGCAACACCTGCAGGTAAAGGCGTATTGGGGGTAATTCCTGGTTCGATGACAGCGCCTGGGTTTATTGTGGAAGGAAAGGGAAATATTTTGAGCTTACAATCTGCTTCACATGGAGCGGGACGCGCGATGTCGAGGTCTGCTTGTATAAATAGCTTGACCAAAAGTGCCATGCTGAAAGATTTAGAGGACCACGGGGTCGAATTAATCGGTGGGTCGCTGGATGAATCTCCGCGAGCTTATAAGGATATTCATCGGGTGATGAAATTGCAGGAAGAACTGGTTCATGTCCTTGGTACATTCAGTCCAAAAATTGTTCGCATGGATAAATAGTATGGTAGAGGAAATGTATTTGCAAGTTACCTCAGGACGAGGTCCTAAGGAATGTAATTTGGCTGTGCGGCTTGTGGTTGACCGTATGTCATCGGAAGCCCACAACGATGGTGTAATACTAATGGAGATGAAAGCAGAGCTCCTTGAAGGATTGCCATGTTCAATAATCGTGAGATTGACAGGGTGTGACCTTGGCCTATTTGTCGAGCGCTGGCGTGGCACCATCTGTTGGGTCTGCAAAAGTCCGTTTAGGCCTTTACACAGGCGTAAGAATTGGTTTGTCGAAATTAAAAGCTGTCACCCACCTACAAAGAAGAAGGTGTTGGATTTGAAGGATGTACATTTTCAGTCTATGCGCAGTAGTGGAGCCGGAGGGCAGCACGTCAATAAAGTAAGCTCAGCAATAAGGGCAACACATCGCCCAACAGGCGTAAGTGTTCAAGTGATGGACACAAGATCGCAACTGCAGAACAAAGAGCTTGCCATTGAGCGGTTAGCAGAACGTTTGGAGGAGTTTGCGCGCGCTAAGCTCCATGTCGCTAAAGAAGAGCAATGGCGAAATCAGCTCGAAGTGAAAAGAGGTCTGGCAAAACGTGTTTTTCATGGACAGAAATTTATTGAAAAATAAATCATTTCTCTTGGTTTTGTATTCTAAAAATTGAGAAGGCGCCTACTTGGATTAATGAAAAAAAGCCATGAACCCCAGTTCATGGCTTTTTTTTTGAACGTTTTAGATGTAATGTTCTTTTATGTTTAACCGTATTTTCTTCTGTAAAAGATCTGAAATATAGAAAATAATTTGTTTAATTGCCTTGGTAATTAGTATCTTTAAGATGGACAGTCCAATAAATGGATGTCCAAACTAAATAAACTTAAATGACATTCATGGCTTGGATCGTGACAGGTTATGATGTGTTGAATTTCAAAATTCGATATGATGATTAAATCTCCCGGTTTCCTTTTTAAGGAGGCAATTAAGAACGAAAATCCGTTGCAAGTTGTTGGGGCTGTTAACGCCAATCATGCCCTTTTGGCCCAGCAGGCTGGCTTTAAAGCAATTTATCTTTCTGGTGGTGGTGTTGCCGCCGGATCATTGGGAATCCCGGATCTTGGCATTACAACGCTTCAGGATGTGTTGATTGATGTTGACCGCATTACAAATGTCTGTAATCTTCCACTTCTGGTGGACATTGATACAGGCTTTGGCCCATCGGCGTTTAACGTTGCACGTACCATAAAATCGTTAATTAAAGTAGGTGCGGCGGCAATACATATGGAAGATCAAGTAGGTGCTAAACGCTGTGGGCATCGCCCCGGAAAAGAGCTTGTGTCAAAATTCGAAATGGTTGACCGGCTGAAAGCCGCTGTGGATGCACGGACCGACGACGATTTTGTCATCGGTGCGCGTACTGATGCTCTTGCTTCTGAAGGTCTGGATCTTGCTCTGGAAAGGGCTGTTGCCTATAAGGAGGCAGGGGCAGACTTTATCTTCGCCGAAGCTGTGCATCAATTGGATCAATATATTCAATTTAGCGCAGCGACTGGCTTACCTGTTTTGGCTAATATCACCGAATTTGGGCAAACTCCTTTGTTTAACCTTGATGAGCTGCGTCAGGCGCATGTCTCCATCGTGTTATATCCCTTGTCCGCTTTTAGGGCTGCCAATAAAGCTGCAACAAATGTGTATCATCATATCCGACAAGATGGTAGCCAGGCTAAAGTGATTGACCAGATGCAAACGAGAGAAGAGCTGTATAGAAGTATCGATTATTATGCCTATGAAAATCGATTGGATAAATTGTTTAACAAATAATTATAGACAGATGGAAGAGACAAAAGATACTAGTTTTAAACCCAAGAAAAGTGTTGCACTCTCGGGAGTACCCGCTGGGAATACCGCGCTGAGTACTGTGGGTAAAAGTGGCAATGATTTGCATTATAGAGGGTATGATATTTTGGATTTGGCGTACCGGGCTAGTTTTGAGGAGGTGGCTTACTTGCTTGTTTATGGTAGTTTACCAACGCAGGCGCAGTTAACTGGCTATCAAAGCCAGCTGATTAGTCAGCGTGGGTTGCCGATTACCGTTCAGCAAGTACTGAAGCAGCTACCGTCTACCGCCCATGCGATGGATGTCTTGCGGACTTATGTCTCTTTTTTTGGAAGTGTATCACCCGAAAAAGAAAGTCATCCCATTGCTGGTGCACGGGATATCGCCACCCGTCTGATGGCTTCCATGGCTTCAGCTTTGCTATACTGGTATCATTTTAGTCAGCATGGACGCGAGATTCAGGTGGAGACCGCTGATTCCACTTTAGGAGGGCATTTCTTGCACCTGCTTCACGGTAAATCCCCTTCGGCATCTTGGGTAAGGGCCATGCAGATTTCGCTTAATTTATACGCTGAACATGAGTTTAATGCTTCGACCTTTAGTGCGCGGGTCATCGCTGGGACAGGATCTGATCTGTATTCCTGTATAGCAGGTGCTATTGGTGCGCTTCGTGGTCCCAAGCACGGTGGAGCCAATGAGGTAGCATTTGAAATCCAGAGCCGTTATGCGGATGCCGATGAAGCGGAAGCCGATATCCGTAAACGCTTGGCAAATAAAGAGGTTATTATTGGTTTTGGCCATCCTGTGTATACGATTTCGGATCCAAGAAATCAAGTAATTAAACAGGTAGCCAAGGAGCTGTCCGAAGAAGCAGGAGACATGACACTGTATCTGATTGCGGAAAGATTGGAAAAGGTGATGTGGGAAGAAAAGAAAATGTTTCCCAATTTGGATTGGTATTCTGCCGTATCCTACCATCTAATGGGAATTCCAACAGAAATGTTTACGCCATTATTTGTTCTAGCTCGTATCACCGGTTGGTCGGCACACGTATTTGAACAACGGCAAGATGGAAAAATTATCAGACCAAGTGCAAATTATATAGGGCCAGACGATAGGCCTTTCGTCCCTATTTCCGAACGATAAATTCTGATTCAGGAATAAACAGAAGTTTCGGTCGGGGATAATTTGAGCACAAGGAAACGTAAAAAACAATATAAAGAATTTCGAACGACAATCTTATACGAAATAAAATAATGAGTTCAGCAATATCAAATGAGAGGCCACAGCCAGATCAGGTTTTAGTGGACATTGTGGACTACGTCCTAAATTATACAATTGAAGAAAAAGTAGCATGGAATACGGCATTTTACTGTTTTCTTGATACCATAGGTTGTGGTTTGGAGGCTTTAACCTATCCTGCTTGTACGAAATTGCTGGGACCAATTGTACCCGGAACTATTGTACCAAATGGCGCAAGAGTGCCGGGTACGAATTTCCAGCTCGATCCAGTTCAGGCAGCATTTAACATCGGTACAATCGTTCGATGGTTGGATTTTAATGATACTTGGCTTGCTGCGGAATGGGGACATCCATCTGATAATCTCGGCGGGATTTTAGCTGTAGCGGACTGGTTGAGTAGGACTTACATCGCAAATGGTCAGAAGCCTTTGAAAGCTAAGCAGCTACTGGAAGCCATGGTCATGGCGCATGAGATACAAGGTGTTTTGGCCCTTGAAAATTCGTTCAATAAAGTAGGCTTAGATCATGTTATTTTAGTGAAAGTAGCTTCAACAGCTGTTGTGGGTCGAATGATAGGGCTGACAAAAGAGGAACTTCTTAATGCGGTTTCTTTGGCTTTTGTGGACGGCCAGGCATTACGTACTTACCGGCACGCTCCCAATACAGGCAGCCGAAAATCCTGGGCCGCAGGTGATGCTACTTCACGTGCCGTTCGTTTAGCCTTGATTGCGAAGACCGGAGAAATGGGGTATCCGTCTGTTCTGACTGCTCCAATATGGGGATTTTACGATGTGTCTTTTAAAGGCAATGCATTTAAATTTCAACGTGCCTACGGATCCTATGTAATGGAAAATATACTCTTTAAAATTTCCTTCCCTGCCGAGTTCCATGCACAGACAGCTGCCGAAGCTGCAATGCAACTTCATCAGCAATTGAAGGAATTTGGGAAAAGTAGTGCGGATATTGCGCGCGTAACAATTCGTACACATGAAGCCGCCATCCGGATCATCGATAAAAAGGGACCTTTACATAATCCTGCAGATCGCGATCACTGCATTCAGTATATGGTTGCCGTCCCTTTAATCTTTGGCCGTTTAACAGCTGAAGATTATGAAAATCATATTGCTTCAGATCCGAGAATAGATGAGCTTCGCGATAAAATTTTCTGTATTGAAGACTCTCGATTCACCTCGGACTACCACGACCCACAGAAGCGGGCTATTTCAAATGCTTTGACAATTGAGTTGAATGATGGGACCCTATTGCCTGAATTGGTTGTCGAATACCCGATAGGCCATCCAAGACGTAGGGCAGAAGGAATCCCTAAGTTAATCGAAAAATATAAAACCAACCTTGCGCGGGTATTTTCTGAAAAGAAACAGCGGCAGATACTCGAAGCAACATTGGACTATGATACTTTTGTTGATCAGGATGTTTCTTATCTTATGGATTTGTTTGCACAATAAAAATATGAAAATAGGGGAGCAAATCGCTTCCCCTATTTTAATCATATTGCCCTGATACTGCTAAATTATTCAATTCAGATAACTTTATTCTTACTATTTGGTCGTTTTTATCTTTTTGCTGAATGGTCCGTTTCTTATCAGCAGGAAAAGGCCTTGACTCGGTTTTCGCAACTGTTGGTCCTTTCGAAATCATGAAGGTTTTTAAGTTTACGGTTGATATTCCAGTGTTAATCGTGTTCATACTATAGCGCTGCAGTATTCGGCAAAACGAATAAGCGGATCATCTAATGCCAATTTGAAAGGAAGCCATTATAAAATTTGAAATTCTGCTTCGCTAATTCTTTTAATGATTCCGGTACATCCCATTGTTCACCGTAAGCATAAAATGCTTGGCATTCCGCTACGAAAATCGGGAGGGTTGTGAGGTCGATATGACCAAATACCCCACCTGTATAAGAAGCATAACCTACTCCTAAAATTGCGCCAATATCGCCGTCAATAGGTCGGTCAATTATCCCCCCTTCTAGACAACGATAGCTATCTAATGCCATGACATGAAGCAGTCTTTTACGAATAGTTGGTGGGGTTAAAGTGTTTGATTGTAGTGATATAGTCGGGTTTTTCCAAATTGTTTTCTTTTTGCTTTCTATGTCATAATCGTAAAATCCAGCGCCTGATTTTTTACCTTTTCTTCCCTGGTCGACCATTTTTTTGAGGTAGCTATATGCCCGTTGCTGGCTGGCGTGGAGAGCAGGAAATTGATCGTAAACATGAAGCATCAATTCCAGAGATATTTCGTCCAATACCGCCAAAGGGCCCACTGCAAATCCTGCTGCGACCGCTTCCTCTTCGATCAGCAAAGGAGAAATTCCTTCCAGTACCATTGTGATGCCCTCCAGTAAATAGTTGAAGAAAATGCGCGACGTAAAAAATCCCGGGCCATCATGCACTATTATTGGAATTTTATTAAGCCTTAATGCTGTTGTAAGTGCTTTCTCCAAGGTTATTTCATCAGTTTCCTTTCCGCAGATAATCTCTACCAGTGGCATGCGGTCCACGGGAGAAAAGAAATGCATGCCGATAAAACTTTTGGCATCATGAGCTGCTTTTGCAAGCTCAGTAATGGGTAAAGAGGTTGTATTTGATGCGAAAAAACCGTTATCTGCCAAATAGGGAAGGCTTTCCTGAGTGACGGCTGCTTTTAAAGGAAAATCTTCAAATACAGCTTCTATAATACAGTCCGATCCATTGAGGTCGTCGACTTTTTCCGTAGGTTTTATGCGGGAAAGCAATTGTTCGTGTTGAGATTGGTTCAGGATTCCAAGAGCCAGCAATTTTTCGCAAAGCTGGGTCGAATAAGCTTTGCCCCCTTCGGCCTGAATGATTGTAACATCTTTTAAAACAACTTCGATTCCTGCCCGGGCAGCTTCGTAGGCAATACCCGATCCCATCATTCCTGCACCTAAAATTCCTATTTTTTTTAAGCTATAGTTATTCAGTAGCCGAATTCGGCTTGGTGATTGCGCGTCTTGAACGCCATAATAAAGGGTTCGGACCATATGGAGCGGTTCGGGGCGATTGAGCACTTCAAGATATAAAGTGACCTCTTGCTCGATCGCTTGAATTGGGGTAGACGAAGCTCTTTTCTTTACCAATTCTACAACTGCATTCGTTCCGGGGTATAAGCCACGTGTCTTTCTTTGGATATTGAGAATGGCTTCAGGGCTTACCTGATCTATTTGTTGGGTTTCCTCTGAAATCAGAAGGGGATTTCTAAGAATCCATTTTTTTGCCAGTAATATGCCCTCGTCTTGTTGCTGCGAAACTTCATCAATTAATCCCTGTTTGTAAGCTTCTTCACTATTCATGAGCTTGCCCTGCGTTAGAAGATTTAAGGTAGCGGAATTCCCGATCAATGAAGGTAAATAAATGGTACTTCCAAAACCTGTAAACAAACCGTATTTGCTTTCCGGGAAGCCAAATTTGAGCTTTTGGGGGGCAATACGGTAACCAGCCCATAGCATAGTTGCCAGCGCAATATCTGTACAGTTTTCTGTAAAAATCGAGACGATAGGCTTGTTCAACTCTTTCCATGCCAAGACTTTCAGTATAAGTGACTTTAATGTTGATGCAGTTGAATCACTAGGGAGGAATTGATTAAATAATGGGATATATTCGATTTTTCCGGCCGGAATCGGACAATAGTATATTACGCCAGTTGTATCTTCCTGTTGAAGCGTAGAGGTGACTAAATCGGCAAATTGCAGGAGATAATCTACGATATGCAGTTGTTCGGGAAGTACCGTTGATAGGGGACTTATCGTAACAATCTGTAGATTATCCCGCTCGATGTGAAAAAGGGATTGTTGTAAAGAAGGTTTATTTTCATCCATGATACTAGAAAATTGATAAGAATATTTTAATTAGACTTACCCGATTGATAAGTGATATTATCTATTGTCATTTTCGCTATAATTTCGAGCATGATTTCTGACGTTCCGCCGATAATTGTGCCGACACGTACATCCCGATACAAGCGTGCTATTTTATAGTCTTCGGTAAAACCATAACCACCAAATAGTTGGAGACACTGATTGACCACTTGTACCGCGAGTTCGCTCGCTTGTAATTTAGCAATAGAGCATTCCTGTACCGCATACTCATGCTGGTTTTGAAGATCACAGCAATGATAAACAAAGGCTTTAGTCGTGGCGATATCTGCAGTCATTTGTGCAATGCGATGTCTGATGGTTTGGAATTCCTGAATTTTTTTTCCAAAAGCTTCCCGCTGTGCGATATACTCGAGTGTATATTGAAGGGCAGAATCTGCGGTTGCAATACTATGTATGGCAGCAGTAAGCCGCTCCAGTTGGAGACCGTCCATTAAATAACGAAATCCTTCGCCTTCTTTCCCGACAAGGTGGGCAATGGGAACCCTGACATTGTTAAATCCCAATTCGGCAGTATCCGATGCATGCCAGCCTAATTTATTAATCTTATTTGTAGAAACTCCCGGTGTATTTTTATCGATAATTAGTAGACTAATACCCTTTGTACCTTGATTGGGATCGGTTTTGACCGCGGTGATGAAGAAATCCCCGTAGTAACCATTGGTAATAAACGTTTTGGAACCGTTGACAATATAAAAGTCGCCGTCGCGAACTGCGGTCGTTTTGATATGTTTCACATCGGAGCCTGCACCGGGTTCAGTAATTGCAACTGCACTGATCATATCGCCAGCTATGACCGGTTTAAGATAACGTGTTTTTAGCTCATCTGAACCATATTTCAATAAATAAGGGGCGGACATGTATTGGATAACAAGTGCGGAGATGGTAAATCCTCCTGAGAAGCAATAGGACAATTCCTCACAAAGCACCAGCGAGTAATAAAAATCGAGATCAACTCCGCCATAAACTTCTGGATAATTGAGCCCCATGAGTCCCATGTCACCCATCTTCTTCCAGATACTTCGATCTATTTCTCCCCGTTTTTCCCAGTCATCGACATAGGGAATGATTTCTTTCCGAATAAATGCGCGAAGTGTGTCGCGAAAAATTTGATGTTCAGCTGTAAACCGGATTGTCTGCATAATCGTTTATCTTGCTTCTGGTTATTTTATATGCGTGGGTTTATGAATGCCCGCTCGCTAGGATTTTATGTAAACGAATTTAATGAAAAGCCTTCGCTTTTCGCAAATTTTTATTCTTTATTTTCTGTTAAATTGTTTAGGTAGGGAAGTTTTTTGGTTGATTTTTATCCATTTATTTTGTTTTTATACAAAAAATAAAACTGAGTTGTTGTGTTGTCTCTCTTATATTTTTTATCTTTAGGCATAATTATAAACTTTTTATACCATGTCAAAGAGAGTATTTATCGTTGCCGCGAAACGTACGCCAATTGGAAGTTTTGGCGGTGCATTGTCGTCTATCTCAGCTCCAGATCTCGCTGCTCATGCTGTCCGCGCTGTAATGGCTGAAACAGGTGTCTCTACTGATTCAATTGATGAAATTATTATTGGTGCCGTTTTGCAAGCTGATCTGGGGCAGGCCCCAGCCCGGCAGGTCGCCCGATTGGCTGGTTTGTCAGATCATACTTCCGCAACAACGCTCAATAAGGTATGTGCAAGCGGAATGAAAGCAATAGCGGTTGCTGCACAGTCCATTTTACTGGGAGATGCAGATATCGTAATTGCAGGTGGGATGGAGAGCATGAGTAGAGTGCCATTTTATGCAAATACCATGCGTTGGGGCGCCAGGTTTGGAGCTCAAAATCTCAGCGATGGCTTACAGCGAGACGGTCTTAGTGATGCCTATTCGAATGAAGCAATGGGTGTCTTTGCAGAATTATGCGCCGAAAAATACAATATCAGCCGCGAAGACCAAGATAATTATGCAATCAGTTCTTATAAGCGTAGTCTCGATGCTTGGCAAAAAAATAAATTTTTAAAAGAGGTTCAGCCTATAGCAATACAAACGCGTAAAGGGGAAATGACCGTTTCACGGGATGAGGAGTTTTCTCAAGTCAATTTTGATAAGATACCCGAACTTAAACCCGCCTTCAAAAAGGATGGAACGGTCACTGCAGCAAACGCATCGACAATCAGTGACGGGGCTGCGGCAGTACTTCTGATGTCTGCTGAAAAAGTGAGTGCGCTTGGCCTGACCCCATTAGCCGAAATTGTGGCTTACGCCGATGCCGAACAGGCGCCAGAGTGGTTTACAACTACTCCAAGTGTTGCTACGGAAAAAGTATTGAAAAAAGCTGGACTGACGATTTCAGATATTGACTATTTTGAATTTAATGAAGCTTTTTCTGTTGTAGCTTTGGCAAATGCACAAATTTTAGGCTTGCCATTGGATAAGGTAAATATTTATGGTGGCGCAGTTTCCTTAGGTCATCCATTAGGTTGCTCAGGAGCGAGAATTATCGTCACATTAAGCAGTATCTTAAGGCAAGAGGGGGCGTCCATTGGACTGGCAGCAATATGTAATGGTGGCGGTGGCGCCTCTGCGATGATTATAAAAAAGATTTAAGTTCTTCGTCCAGATAATGCTCCTGGAGTTTTATCTGGACGGAGTTTACGCTTATTGAATGGGATTGTTTTTAACCACGCAGCTTCCCGCTTATTATATACGGGAAGTAACAGCACTATTCTTCATATAGCCGACTGGCTTCAACGCCATGTAGTGCCAGTTCTGATTCGATTTCCGTTGGATTTAATCGAATGCCTTCTATGGTTAATAGATTATAAATAGAATCCAAGTCGATTTTCCATTCGTGGATGCCATTCAATTTTTCAACAGCCTGTTTAATTTTGTCTACAAGACTGGGATGTTGTGCATTAGTTTCGAAAATGAGCTTTTCCATAGTGTTTCATATTAAGCCTGATAGAAAACCAGGCGGGTTTAACCAAAATAGCGCAGACAATCATTTGATCGGCTAATTACAATAGTCTCAATATAAGGATAATATCCTGAAATTAATGTTTTAAAGTGACTAAATTGTAATGAAACTGTTAATTTTTGTAATAAATATATTGAAATTTTATAGTTGTATTTTTCGGTTTATAACGCATTGAATTCTGTTTCATTGTAAATTAATATTTATTTTTTACGACAAATGCTTTCCAGTGCCGTATTTTCATTTGTAATAAAATTTTAAGTAAGTTTGGAATGAACATGACGACTGAGATCTCCTATATAATCATTCTAGTACTGCTGACAATCGTTATTGTACTTTCTGGTTTGTATATCGTTTTAAAACAAAAATACAAGAAGCTTGCGGTAGAAAACAAACGACAAAAAGAGCTTTTTAATCGCATGGATAACGGAAAGATCGAGCATTTCCATCGTGCTCAGTTAAATCCACATTTATTGAAAAATTCGCTGAATGGTATTCTTTCCCATGCCTATCAAACCTATTATACAATGGACAAATTGGCGATGGTATTGGACTACGTACTTTATGAAAGTGAGGATGAACTTGTCTCACCTAAGGCCGAGATTGAATTTGCACGTAATCTTATCGAAATTAATAAAGTTAAGCTTAGCCCATTATTTGATATACGTGTTAAATTTGATGTTGATGAACTGAATGATGTTGCGTTTGATACACCAACTTTGGTTCCGTTAATGACAGTTGATTTGATTGAAAACGCATTCAAACATGCAGACTTCCATAGCGCTGATTCCTTTATCTCCATTAACATGACATTTAGGGATGGAATATTGGATCTTGTTGTAAGTAACCGAATATCAAAACGCTCGCCTTTGCAAAAACAGAAAAGTGGTATAGGAAGCAAGACCTTAGCGGAGCGTCTCATGTTATATTACCCCGATAAGCATCGATTACATCGGTTTGTAGAGAACGATGTTTATAGTGCTCACCTTCAAATCAGATTATATGCAGATTGAAAAAAAATTGAAGTGTATACTGCTAGATGATGAAATGCCAAGTTTGCGTTTTTTGAAAATGCTCTGCGAGCAAATTCCCGGACTGGAGGTTGTCAAGGCTTTTAACGAGCCTGTTACATTGTTACAGGAGTATAAGGAGCTAAGTTTCGATTTTTGTATTTTGGACATTGAAATGCCGGAGTTTAATGGATTTGATGTAGCCAAGGTGTTAAAAGAATATCCGATTGTATTTTCTACAGCCTATATGCAGTACGCAAGTGATGCTTTTGATATCAATGCTGTTGATTACATGCGCAAGCCGATATCATTGCAGCGACTTCAGCAAGCCATTATGAAAGTAGAGCAAGTCCTCAACAGCCAGCCCGAAACCATCTCTTTTGCACAGTTTAATACGAATAAGGGAAAGGCAATACTTTATTTTGGACAGATTAATTATATTCAGATTGCTGAAGTGGACAGTCGCGATAAAAAGGTATATCTGTCTGATGGCTCCCTCGTATTACTAAAAAATATAAGTTTTGACAAGTTGCTCGCAATCTTACCCGCCCCTGATTTTATCCGCATCAATAAAAAAGAGATCATTGCAGCCAAGATTGTCAAATTTTTTTCTGCGGATGAGGTAACAAGCAATTTATTGGATGAGCAGAATCAGCCTCTACTTTTTAATTTGGGCGAGTCGTACAAAAAGGTGTTCCACGATAAGTTCAGTTGATTACAAAATTCTTAAGTTTCATTACATTTTTTCCTAATCTGACGTTCCTGGCAGCATTAAAGCTGCGATAGAATTATATTTTTGCTGTGACCATATTTCGGAGCACTCGTTGCTTGGTAGATATTGGTGGAGATTAATATGCTGTTGTCACTACATTTATTTTAATTGCTATTAAAGATGAGAAAATATAGGAATACGATCTTCTATGTCGTTCTGATAGGTACATTGCTTGCAGTAATGTATTGGGTAATTCATTTAGGAACACAATTGCAGGCTCCGGAATTAATCGGTGGCGAGAAGATAAGTAAAGGTGCTTGGCAAGATTTTACATCAACTTTATTGCACAGTTTCAAGCATCCCCTGGCTATCCTATTGGCCCAGATTGTAACTATTATTATTGCTGCCCGCATCATGGGCTGGATTTGTATAAAGATTAAGCAGCCTGTTGTGATTGGAGAAATGCTGGCGGGAATTATACTGGGGCCATCTTTATTAGGACTCTATTTCCCCGAGTTTTCACATACGCTTTTTCCGATTGAATCATTGAGCAATTTGCAGTTTCTGAGCCAGATCGGACTGATCTTGTTTATGTTTATAATCGGAATGGAACTCGATTTGAATGTGCTTCGAAATAAAGCACATGATGCAGTTGTGATTTCTCACGCAAGTATAGTGATTCCATTTACTTTAGGAATCACCTTAGCCTATTTTTTATATTTATTCCATCCACCGACCAATGTTGAGTTTTTATCTTATAGCTTGTTTATCGGCATTTCAATGAGTATAACGGCATTTCCGGTTCTTGCTCGGATTATACAAGAGAGAGGATTGCAAAAGAGTAAGCTAGGAGCAATGGCGATTACCTGTGCCGCTGCAGACGATATTACGGCCTGGTGTATACTGGCTGTAGTGATTGCGATTGTAAAAGCGGGTGATTTTGCTAGTGCATTATATACTATTGCGATGGCTGTTGCCTATGTACTTATCATGATTAAAATTGTACGTCCATTTTTGATGCGGGTAGGAGAGGTTAAAGGGAGTAAGGAGGCTTTAAGTAAACCTGTTGTTGCTATTTTCTTTATCGTATTACTGTTCTCGGCATATGCGACAGAGGTTATCGGTATTCACGCCTTGTTCGGTGCGTTTATGGCTGGAGCAATTATGCCGGAGGGAAGCCGTTTTCGGACAGCATTTATCGAAAAAATAGAAGATGTTTCCACCTTGTTGCTATTGCCTTTGTTCTTTGTCTATACTGGTCTTCGTACCCAAATCGGATTACTCAATGACCCCCAGCTATGGATGATTACGGTAGTCATTATTTTAGTCGCCGTTATCGGTAAATTTGCGGGCAGCACTTTAGCGGCTCGTTTTGTTGGTCAAAGTTGGAAAGATAGCTTGAGTATAGGTGCATTGATGAATACACGGGGACTGATGGAGCTTATTGTTCTGAATATAGGTTATGACCTCGGTGTTTTAAGTGCTGAATTGTTTTCGATGATGGTGGTTATGGCATTAATTACTACTTTTATGACGGGGCCTTCCCTCGATTTAATTAATTTTCTATACCGGCCCAAGAAAAGTTCATTGCAGGAGAATCTTCAAAACAAAGCAAAGTTTAAAATTCTGCTGTCATTTGCGAAAAGTAATACCGGGATTTCATTACTGCATTTAGCAAACGCATTAACATTGAAATCAAAAAAAAATGCAGAAATTACAGCGTTGCATATCGAACCTTCCAATGAATTACATCATTATGAAGTGGAAATACAGGAGTTAGACAGTTTTCGTGAGATCAAACAAGTCGCTGAGGAATTAGAACAGCCAATACGGACAGTCTTTAAAATTTCGGGCGATATTGACAGTGAAATCGTTCAGACTTCCAATGAAAGAGAACAGGATCTATTGCTGCTAGGAGTTAGCGAGTCCATTTATGAAGGTAGTTTACTCGGTCGATTTTTAGATTTTACTTCACGTATCGTAAATCCTGAAAAGCTGTTTCATACGGTGACAAATGCGGAGTCGCCATTCACTACTTTTGATCGAAATCAACAGATTAATGCCAAAGTCAATGCTATGGTAGGCATCTTGATCGATAAGAACTTTGTAAAGGCAAGACGCGTGATTGTTCCTGTTGTATTAAAAAACGACGAGTTTTTATGTGAAATGATACAGCGTCTGATTCAGCATTCGGATGCGCAGATTATCGTTTGGGATCTTAACCAGGTACTGAGACACCAGGAGAGTTTCAAAGAGAAATTGAGGCAATTGGAGCAACTTGTTCCCAATCATCTGACGATAACCGAAAAAGAATTAGACTATGAGACCTGGCAGGAACAGGATCTGATGTTGATAAGCTTACCCAGTTGGAATAAAATCGTCAATAAAAAAGTGCACTGGCTTCATTCGACCCCCTCAACGCTGCTTATGGCAGATAGAAAGCCATAAATGAAAACTAAAAGCCCCTAGATCAACCGATCTAGGGGCTTTTAGTTCAGGCTCCTTAAGGGCCTATTTATTCGTTTTTTCTATCTTGATTTTTAATCCGATCAGTTTTTCAATATCAGCTAAATAAGGTCTTTCTTCAACATCGCAAAAAGAAATTGCTTTTCCCGCTTGTCCGGCCCGGCCTGTCCGTCCTATACGATGAACATAGGTTTCTGGAACATTAGGGAGGTCATAATTGATGACAAGTGGGAGCTGTTCGATGTCAATTCCCCTTGCCGCAATATCGGTAGCAATCAAAATTTTAATGTGGCTTTCTTTAAATTCACCTAAAGCTTTTTGTCTTGCATTCTGGGATTTGTTACCGTGAATGGCCGCAGCTCTCAGTCCATTTTTTGCAAGCATCTTAACGATTTTATCCGCCCCATGTTTTGTCCGGGAGAATACAATAGTACGTTCGTGCTTCAGCTTTTTTAATATACCTGTCAATAATTTGATTTTCTCCTTTTTTTCAACAAAGAATACCGATTGATTTACTTTTTCGGCGGTTGAACTTACTGGGGTTACATCAACCTCCATAGGGTTGTGCAGTATGCCATGTGCAAATTTGCGTATGTTTGGAGGCATAGTAGCTGAGAAAAACAACGTTTGTCTTTTTGAAGGAACTTTGGCAAGGATTTTTTTGATATCATGAATAAAACCCATGTCAAGCATGTTGTCAGCTTCGTCCAGGATCAAGATTTCAATTTTATCCAGCGAAACTATCTTTTGATTCATTAAATCCAACAACCGTCCCGGGGTTGCCACTAGAATGTCAACACCTCTTTTGATCTCTTTGACCTGCTTCTCTTGGCTTACACCTCCGAAAATAGTACAATAGTTTAATTTGAGATATTTTCGGTATAAGTTTATATTGTCTCCAATTTGAATCGCCAGTTCGCGTGTCGGGGTAAGAATCAAAGCTCTAATCGGAACGACTTTACCTGCTGTCTTGCTTTCTTCAAGACGCTGCAGAAGTGGGAGTGCAAAAGCCGCTGTTTTGCCTGTACCTGTTTGTGCACAACCAATAAGATCGTCACCTTTCAGTACAATTGGAATGGCTTTCTGTTGAATTGCTGTAGGATGTGTATAGCCTGTTTCTGTTATTGCTTTTAAAAGCGGATCGATTAAACTGAGTTGTTTAAATTCCATAAGTAGTATGTTCGAATTTGTCTTAAATAAAACCTTTGACAACCATTTTTATGCTTTTGATTTGAACAGTAAGAACCATTCAACAAAAAATAAAAAGATTGCTTAAAATAGTAAAGGAAGAATAGGAAAAAGAAATGGGATAAGTCATTAAGAATTACCCCATTAACAAGAAAGTGTATTTTTTGGATTACGCCAATTTTACATTTGTAGCGCTGATCCCTTTTGGAGTTCTTTCTACATCATAAGTAACAACGTCGCCTTCAGATACTTGGTTTTTAAGCGCAGAAACGTGTACGAAAACATCTGCACTACCATCCTCTGGTGTAATAAAACCAAAACCTTTAGTTTCATTGAAAAATTTAATTTTACCTGTATTCATTATTTTTAATTAAGTGCGGCAAGTTAGGTATAATAAATGATTAATCTTTTGTTTTTTTTAATGAATTATAAAATATATTGTATGATTGTCCTTTTTCTTTGTAGAAGAGGCGGATTGGAATACCACTGGAGGGAGAATCGATTAAAAATAAATGCTTAAAAAAAAAATAGTTCTGTTAACGAATGTAACATCACGAAAGCGTTGAGCTTTTGTTAGTCGTATTATTAATTATTTAGATAAATATTTTTTAAAAACATTTGTTCTTTGTAAAATTAGTATTAACTTCAAACGCCCCTCCCAAGGGCATGTTTTTCATAGGTAGATGTATGGTCGAGTAATTCTAACTCGACCATTTTTTTAGTTTGTTTTGGCGTTTCTCGATATTTGTCTATATATATTTTACAATGCTTTTTGTAGGCACCTAAATTCATTTTTGTATTTTCATCGGAGTAATTTGTTTTTTAATCACAACACGATTATTAGAATGACATTCATCTATGACGACTATAGATTCTATTTTTATCGGGGAACTTGGATGATATTCGGCAAAAACAAAACTTAAACCAATATTCAATGAATAGAAAAAAATTTATCAAAACATCTACCGTTTTAGCTGCATCATCATTTTTTTTAAAAGTCAAAGGGTCAAATTTTTTAAATCAATCCATTCGAGTTGGATTAATAGGCGTGAATGGAATGGGCTGGTCGGATTTAAATGCGCTGTTAAAGAATGATAGTGTCGTGTGTACTGCGCTTTGCGATGTGGACGAAAATATTCTTCGTAAACGAGTTGAAGAACTTCAAAAAAGAAACATCCATGTCGAAACTTTTGTAGATTATAAAAAAATGCTTGATAGTGCTAACGTGGATGCAGTTATTATAGCAACCCCAGACCATTGGCATTGTCTGCAGATGGTAGATGCTGTGAATGCGGGAAAACATGTTTATGTTGAAAAACCTATTGGTAACTCCATCTTGGAATGTCAATTAATGGTTGAGGCTGCAAAGAAAAATAAGGCTGTTGTGCAAGTTGGGCAATGGCAACGCAGCCAGCAGCATTTTAAAGATGCTATTGATTTTGTTCATTCTGGTAAATTAGGTAAAATAAGGCTCGTCAAGGCTTGGTCTTATCAGGGGTGGAAAAGTGCCATTCCCGTACAGCCGGATGAGCCTGTTCCTACTGGCGTACATTATACCGAATGGCTGGGGCCTGCACAAAAAAGACCATTCAACCCGAATCGATTCCATTTTAACTTTCGTTGGTTTTGGGATTACGCCGGTGGTCTGATGACCGATTGGGGGGTACATATGTTAGATTATGCTTTACTTGGGATGAAAGTCTCCGATCCGAAGTCTATTATGGCTTCAGGAGGAAAGTTTGCATTTCCGGACGATGCTGGTCAAACCCCCGATACGATGACAGCTGTTTATGAATTTGAAGGCTTCAATATCCAATGGGAACATGCCAAGGGAATTGATCTTGGTCCTTACAGCCGTAATCATGGTGTGGCATTTATTGGTAACAATGGCACTTTAGTCTTGAACAGAGGTGGATGGGAAGTGATTCCTGAAAAAGGAAGAATGGAAGCTGTTCCAGTGCAACCTTCTCTAGATAATGGGCTGGATAAACATATGGAAAATTTTGTTAATGCCATCCGGCAACGCAATCCGCAGTTGCTTCATGCTCCAATTGAAGCAGGAGCTCATATAGCGATCTTTTCGCAGCTAGGAAATATTGCTTTTAGAACGGGAGAAAAACTCTATTGGGATAAAGATAAACAACGTTTTACTGACCAAAAAGCAAATAAGTATTTGGCTTCAGTTTATCACAATGGTTATAAATATCCAAAAGTATAAGGTCTTTAACTTGGTTGCTGCGTAATTATTTAAATCAGCAACCAAGTTAAGATACTTATATTTCTGAAAAGACAAATTCATTTGCTAGATCGATCTCTTCGCGATTAATAGCATGTCCTGCATTTTGATAGACAACTAATTTTACATTGGCGTTCATCTGCTCCAGGATGGATGCTGTATCTTGGACACGTTCCAGTGGAACATGAAAATCAGGATCACTGGTCCCAAGAAAAATGGGAGTTTGCGCAAAATCGCCTATATAGGGGGCCATGTTAATTTTTTCGCCTATCACTCCGCCAATAATAGCCACCGCACCACCATAGTGCTGTGCATGTCGTGCAAGATATTCGAGTGTTAGACACGCACCCTGAGAAAATCCAAAAAAATAGATGTTTTCGGCTAGAATACCTTTGTCTAAAGCTAGCTTAACCGTCTGATCGATAAGATTAATTGCCGAGCTCAACCAAGGTTCATTCTCTTGTGCCGGCGCGATAAATGAATAGGGGTACCAGCTATGATTTTCTGCCTGCGGAGCAAGTAATGCATAATTATCGACATGAAGATAGGACGACATACCAAGGATATCTTCGGCACTCCCGCCACGACCATGGATCATGATAATTGCTTTTTTTGCCTGTTCTAAATTTTGACCAGCCGTTTTAATATTTATTGAATGACTCATTTTTGTCCTTTCTTTTTATGGCAATTTATATTGTTTTTTTAAACCAAACGTCTTGATATAGCTCCGGATGGCGATGAAACTGCGCATTTACATAAGGACATAACGGAACAATTTTCATGTTGTTTTCGCGCGCATGAGAAACCAATTTCTCGAGAAGTATTTTTGCGAATCCCCTGCCTTCATAGGCTTCGTCAACCTCTGTATGGTAAACAACTAGATTACCGTCAATGATAGCGATGCTCATTAAACCTGCTTTAAGTTCATCGGAGAATAATTGCAGTTCTCCACGTTGATTTTTGTCTAATACAATTTCAGTTCTTTCCATAGCTTTATTGTCTGTTAAAAAATGTTTGTATAATCTAGTTAACCTAATTTTGGTAATGTCTCTTCTATCTGCGAACGGTAGCTTTCATATTGTTTTGGCAATTTAAGTGACGCGCCTAAACTGGATAGCGGTTCGTCTACTGTAAATCCCGGATTGTCCGTAGCAATCTCAAACAAGACACCTCCCGGTTCACGAAAATAGAGCGAGAAAAAGTAATCTCTATCTATTTTTTGTGTAATATCTAACCCTGCCGAAAGCACCTTTTCGCGATACTCCATCAATACATTGTCGTCCTTTACCCGAAATGCGATATGATGATTTGTGCCCGCTGCATTTTTACCGTATGGCAAATTTCTGTCGGCTATAATGTCGACGACGTTAGCCGTGTCGATACTATCGGTGGCCAATCTATAATGGTTGTTGTCTTGCTTTTGGATAGAATAACCCAAAATATCTGTCAATACCTTTATCGTCGGATCAGCTTCTTTTAACGAAAGAGTAACATTATGGAATCCTCTTAAGGCATATGCTGGATTGACGTCAGTGCTTGTCCAAGGGTTTCTATTATCATCCGTTTCAATAAACTGAATCTGTAAACCGTCAGGATCCTGGAACGAAATAAGCTTCTCTCCGAAAATTTCACGTTCCTGTAAGGCTATCTGATGTTCACCCAAACGATTTTTCCAGAAATCGAGGCTGCCATGCGGTACAGCATAACCGATGTGGGTCGCCATACCTGCTCCCGATGTACCCTTTCCGATACCTTCCCAAGGGAAAAAAGTAAGGATAGTTCCCGGTTCGCCCTGTTCATTGCCAAAGTAAAAGTGGTAAGTGCCGGGATCATCAAAATTGACGGTTTTCTTTACCAGGCGCATGCCCAATACTTTTGTGTAAAAATCTAGATTTCGTTTTGCATCATCAGCTATCGCTGTAATGTGATGTAACCCTAATATTTTATTTTCCATAGCTCATATTTTTATTTTCTTAACTGATGTAAAGTTACGTCGACCCGTATGGAATTTTATTGAACTAGATTAATAAAAGCTATGATTGACATTTTTGTTTTTATCGTACTGGGGATTTTCTAAAATATATAAAAACCTGCATGATTAGATAATCAATAAAAGCTGTGAAAGAGAACTGAAGGTCTTTCTAGCCAATAAAAAAACACTATCAAAAAAACACCTGAAGTTGGGGACTTCAGGTGTTTAACCTAACCAATTATTAACCTAAATTTATGAAATGTATATTTCTGAATATTATACTAGAATAATAAATTCAATTATCATGCCAGCAATCAAAAAAATCAGTGACCTAAAACAAAAGGAGACAGTGTATGTTTTATTGACTCGATATATTGTATTCGGTCAATGAATCAATACGTCGAGGATTCTAATTCATAAATGGATTTAAAGATGAAAAATATAGTAAGAATTCAAATGCTGACTTTCTCCGTTCTGTTTCTAATCATAGGATGTCAGACGCCACAAATCGACGAGTCCAAAGCGATGGCTGCACAGAAACAACTTGAAGAGAACAAAGAGAATAAACGAATCGTATTGGATTTTTATCAGCAGATGTTTGGAGATAAGGATATTTCAGCTGTCGACAAGTATGTTTCTTCTGGATACATTCAACATAATCCATCTGTAGCAGATGGAGCAGCCGCATTTAAACTGGCTGCAGCAAATTGGTTTAAAGGGCAGCCGAAGACAAAAATTGATGTACAGCATATCGCATCGGATGGGGATTTAGTCTTCATACATTTAAAAAATAAGAATCCAGACAGTAGTCTTAAATCAACGATCGATATCTTTAGATTGGAAAATGGTAAAATTGTCGAGCACTGGGATGCACAGCAAGATGTACCTAAAGATGCAGCAAATGCACATCCCATGTTTTAAAGATCTTTATAAATTTTTCTTTCTCGTTCCACTTAGTTCCCCTTTTTTAATTTTTGGAGGTCTGTTAGGTCTGGTAATTTATGCATAAATTTAGACTCAAATCATTTTTGTACAAACTGCTAATTTAATAATGAAAAGAGTCCTGGGCCTAAGTTGGTTTTATTTATTGTTGTCTGCTTGTAGCGTTCATTATACGCCTAAAGACCACCCTTACGTATATATCCAGAAGCAGGATCGTGAGACTAAAGTATGGAAACTGGTCTGGGAAGAGAACTTTAACTCTCCAAAACTAGACGATCAGAAGTGGTCTCGAATTCCGGCAGGAGGTGCTGATTGGAATCGACATATGAGTATGGATGACGCTTGTTTTGGTTGGGAAAGTGGAGAGTTGATTCTTAAAGGAATAAAAAATACAGATAAAAATAAAGATCCGAGACCATTTTTGACAGGGGGAATATGGAGTAAAGAAAAGTTTGCCTTTCAATACGGCCGTATTGAAATTAGAGCTAAACTTGGAAACGCAAAGGGAGCATGGCCTGCGATGTGGATGCTGGCCGAGCTGGACAAATACGGGAAATATCCTAAAAATGGTGAAATTGATATCATGGAGCATCTTAATTTTGATGATATCATTTATCAAACTACGCATTCATACTATACCTTGGATCTGGGGGAAAAAGAGCACCCCAAACATTTTGGTACCGCATCGGTCAGAACAGAAGAGTATAATATATATGGTATAAGCTGGTACCCTGACCGTATCGTATTTCAGGTGAACGGTACTGATACATTTACTTACCCAAGAATCAAAGATGTAGACGCTTCTCAATGGCCTTATGATCAGCCCTTTTATCTATTGATTGACCAGCAGTTGGGCGGAAGCTGGGTCGGAGAGGTAGATCAAAATCAGCTGCCTGTCGAGATGCGTGTAGACTGGATAAAAGTTTACCAATAACAGCTGTCATTTCACCGCTCCGTTATCTGATCATGTGGGTGCGGACGAAGCGTAATAATATCGATAACCAACGATTAGGTGATAAAAACTTAATATACACTTGATACGAAAATTGTTTACTTTTGGCCAGATTATGGAAGATAATACGATATTCAAGATTAGCAATAAGATTAAAGGAATCCGAAAAGAAAAAGGGATTACCATCCAGGAAGTCGCGGATAGAGCAGGGGTGAGCAAGGGGCTTATTTCACAGATTGAAAATAACCGGACAATACCCTCCTTACTTGTGTTGATCAATATCATTAATGCGCTGAATGTTGATCTAAATGAATTTTTTAAAGACTTTAATTCTGAATTGGATTCCGGTCCCGTTGTCGTTCGGAAAAAAGATAGTTACAGTTCATTTGAAAAGGAATCAGCCATAGGTTTCCATTATAAGCGCATCTTTACTTCAGCAATGGATAGTGCGACTATGGACATTGTCCTTTTGGAGTTGCTTCCAGATGCACAACGACCGATGGTTGAGACCGAAGCCTATGAGTATAAATATATCATCAGTGGACAGGTGGAGTATATATTCAATGATCAAACAATTAGCTTAGAAGAGGGCGATTCAATCTTTTTTAACGGCAGATTATCACATACGCCGCGAAATATCGGAATAGAAAAGGCAGTCATGCTGATTGTATACTTTTTTGAAAATAAGAAATAAACGATAGTTCCAATCTTTTGAAGCATCACTGAATCATTCAGTGATGCTTTTTTTATTTTATACCTTTCATATCCCGTACGGATGTTTATATTTGTTTATAAATACTTAACAAAAGTTTAGTGTTGTGTTAATTTCCAAAATTTACTTTTGATTGCGGACAATGAGGTCTGTCAACAAGTTTAAATGATGGAGTTAAGCCAACGAATAAAACGAAGAATAAATAGACTGGATGAGAAGTCTGTGGCCATTGTATTGGCTATTACGGCATTTTTGTGTTATACAAGTATGTATTCATTTAGAAAGTCATTTACGGCATCTTCTTTTGCAGATGATACTATTTTTGGTGTCGATTACAAGGTATGCATGGTGGTCATTCAAATGCTGGGGTATTTGTTGTCAAAGTTTTATGGTATAAAATTTATTTCAGAAAGCAAACAACGTAATAGAGGACGGTATTTAATCGGTCTGATTTGTATCTCATGGATAGGGCTTTTGGCTTTTGCGCTTTGTCCGAGACCCTGGAATGTTATTTTTCTTTTTATCAATGGTTTTCCATTAGGAATGGTTTGGGGGTTGGTATTTAGTTATTTAGAAGGAAGACGGTTTACAGAGATTATGGGAGCAGTTATGTCTGTAAGTTTAATTTTTGCTTCGGGACTAATTAAAACTGTTGGAAGATGGTTGATGTCTTCTTTTCATATCAATGAATTTTGGATGCCATTTTTGACAGGTTTACTTTTTTTCCTGCCTTTTGTTTTTTGTGTATGGATACTGGAGAATGCTCCTGGGCCAACAGAAGAGGACAAGAAGCTACGGACAGAGCGTGTTGCTATGGACAGTAAGATGCGAAGACACTTTTTTAGAACCTTCATGCCTGGAATTGTATTGACCATTATTGTTTACACCATGTTGACTATTTTACGTGATGTGCGGGATAATTTTGAGGTAGAAATCTGGCAGATGTTGCATGTAAAGGGGGCGGGCATTTTTGCAAAAGTTGATGGAACTATTTCTATCATTGTACTTCTGCTAGTAAGTTGCCTAATTATGGTCAAAAATAATCTTAAAGCATTTAAATTGATTCACTATATGATCATTATAGGATTTCTGACAGCAGGTATTTCTACTTATTTGTTTACGAAACAATGGATTGATGGTTTAAGCTGGATGTTGCTTGTCGGTTTGGGCTTGTATATGGCCTATATTCCTTATAATGCCATATTTTTTGAGCGAATGATCGCTACATATCGCATGAAAAGTAACATTGGCTTTGTGATGTATATGGCAGATTCAATCGGCTATTTGGGGAGCTTTCTGATATTGGTAAACAAGGAATTTATGCCAAATTCGGTTACCTGGGGAAATTACTTTATTCAATTGGTCTTTCTGGCCTCGATTATCGGAGCGATTTTGGGTATCTTTTCTCTTTTCTATTTCATTCGAAAAAAAGAACAGACGAAAGGAAGCGATGATGAGCTGCTTGCTCCCTGGCATGCAGCAAAAGGAGAAGTGCAAATTAGTTAACTATACTTTTTATAAAGATGAAAACAAATACATATGATTTAATTATTGTTGGGGGTGGGATTTTAGGAACTTTTCATGCTTATCATGCACTAAAAAAGGGATTACGTGTGCTCCAGCTTGAAAAAGATAATTTTCCTGTGGGATCGACTGTTCGTAATTTTGGACAAGTGGTGCCATCGGGGATGGCCGGAGAATGGTTTGATTATGGCGTACGGGGACTCGAAATATATCAGTCCATTCAGAAAGAAATGGATATCTCGGTTAGAAATAATGGTAGCATCTATATCGCTTCGGACAATGATGAGGTGCAGGTACTTCATGAGCTTTCCAAGCATTATCTGACAAAGGGATATCAGCATGAACTTTGGTCAAAGGAACAGATTCTATCTAAATATCCAATGATGAATTCGGATTATGTCAAGGAGGCTATCTTTTTTCCGCAGGAGCTAAGTGTAGAACCGGAATCAATGATCAGGCAACTACATATTTATATGCAAAGTAAATTCTCGGATTACACCCTGAAATATGATACCACAATTGTGGCCTGTGAGGATAAAAATGATACGGTATCTGTCGTGAGCAGTACATTGCAGCATTATGAAGGAAAGAAAGTCCTTATATGCAATGGATATGAATTTAAAATTTTATATCGCTCGCTATTTGAAGATAGCGGTCTTGAAATTAGCAAGTTACAAATGCTGCGTACCAAGCCGCTGGATCATATCCATTTGCCAGGGAATATCTTAACAGGATTGACCATCCGTCGGTATGAAAGCTTTGAAGAATATTGCCCCTCATTTCAAACAATTCCAATGCCTGATCATTATCAGGAGCTGCGGGATAATGGGATTCATATCTTATTTAAACAAGCTATGGATGGGAGTATTATTATTGGTGACTCTCATGAGTACGCGGCGGGTAATCGATTGGATGAATTGGGTTTTTCTGTAAATTCCCACATCAATGAATTGATGATTGCAGAAGCTAATCGTATCATGCCCATGAATAGCGAATGGATTTCATCATCCTGGGCAGGCTATTATGCTCAGCATAAAGATCATATACTTGAAATAGATGTTACACCGAGAATACACGTTAGAACGGGTATCGGTGGAAAAGGAATGACAGCAAGTGCTGGCTATGCCGAACAGAGTATTGAAAAACTTTTTTAATTAAACATATTGAGGAGCCCCGCTATCACATCTAGCGGGGCTCTTTCGTTTTTACGACCACTATTTTCCTTGCATCTTCTGATCGACTTTTTTTGATCCGTTTCTACTAGCCTTGGGATGAGATACTTTGTTGAGTGTCTTAGTAAAGATATTGTTATAAAAGCTAATTAGTAAATAACTTATTTATTAGGAATATGGATAACTGATCTTTGTTATTGCATCAACAATTTTAGTAGTTGCTTGTTCTTTATAAAACATTCCCTGATCAATATTTCCTTATTATTTAGGCGTTCAACAATGTTTTTATTAACTTCACGGGCACAATAAACCAGATCTAAATACTAGAAGTGAATGGCAAATAACGTTTTTCCTGAAAATGAGTTAAGAAGGATAGAAAAATTAAGGTCCTATGAGTTAATGGGGCTTGGGAAAGACCCTGAATTGGATGTTTTTGCCCAAGCGGCTTGTTTGATCACAGACTGTCCTGCTGCTTTAATTGCTATGATGGAGCAAGAAACACAGCGAATTCAGAGTTGCGTGGGGATGGAATTGGATACCGTTGAGCGGAAGAATACAGTCTGTCAATATACGATAATGAGTAAAGAGGTCCTTGTCATAGAAGACACTTTTGAAGACCCACGCTCATCTTCTAATCCCTTGATTCGCGAAGGAAATATCCGTTTTTATGCTGGTGTTCCTCTTTTGGATGATGATGGCGATGCACTTGGGACAATCTGCGTTATTGATTTCCAGCCTAAAAAGCTGTCTGATAAACAGAGAAATTCACTGGCTGAACTTGGTAAGGCGGTGACTAAAATATTATTAGGAAAGAAACGAAAAGTACAGGCGGGTTACTTCTCCGAAATTTTTCATTTAACCAATAATATTATTTGTGTATTGGATGAAAAACGCAATGTAAAAGAAGTCAACCCTGCATTTAGCAAAGTTCTTGGCTTGTCCAGGTCAACTAGTTTGAGCAAATCTATTTTTACATTGTTGGGAGACAATGAAAGTAGTTTAGTATCGGACTTAGGTCGAGTTGAGGAAACAAAGTACGGAGTTCAATCTACGAGTAGAACTAAAATAGAAAATGGCCAAGTTGTCGAAATTGAATGGCATTTCAAATATGATCCTATCAATCATGATATTTTGGCTTTTGGTAGAAACGTAACAAAAGAGCGTGAAGAAAAACTCAAATTGGAGAATTCCGAACGTAGATTCCGCAGTTTCTTTGAAAATGCAATTGGTCTCATGAGCATGCATGATATGGAGGGAAATATACTATCTGTCAATGAAAAAGGAAGAGAAATATTGCAGTACGCCAAAGAAGAGGTTAAAGGGCTTAATCTAAAGAAATTGGTCCCATCTCATCATGTAAGCATGGTTGAAGAATATCTCAAGCGCATTGCGAAGAACAAAGAGGATTCTGGAATGATGGTTCTACAAACAAAAGACGGTGAAGATATTTCTTGGCTTTATCACAATATGCTGGAAACCGATGAGAATGGACGGTCTTATGTTGTCAGTACAGCACTGAATATGACGGATCGATTGCAGCTTGAGAACGATCTTTTGCACACCAAACAAATCCTGGAGCAGACAAATGCTGTTGCTCAGGTTGGGGGATGGGAGGTAAACCTGGTTGAAAATAAGGTTTATTGGTCCGATTCGACCAAATTAATTCATGGCGTAGCTCCTGATTTTACACCTGATTTTGAACATGCCATCGGATTTTATGAGCCAGAAAGCCAAGTTATCTTACGTCGGATTTTTGAAGATGCTATTACATCCAGAACGCCTTACGATACAGAATTACGACTATTAAAGCAAAATGGAGAGTCAATTTGGGTACGGGTAAAAGGTATTCCCGAATTTGAGAACGATGTTTGTAAACGTGTATTTGGAATTATTCAGGATATAGATCAAAGTAAATCGCTCTTCCTGGAATTGGAACGCAAAGAGTCGATGTTACGTGCGTTTGTAGATTATGTTCCGGCATCGGTTGCGATGTTTGACCGTGATTTTAACTATATTTCAGTGAGTAATCAATGGTTGGAAGATTTTCACGAAGGG
The DNA here is from genome assembly GCA_031286695.1 of Sphingobacterium sp. Taxonomy (GTDB): domain Bacteria; phylum Bacteroidota; class Bacteroidia; order Sphingobacteriales; family Sphingobacteriaceae; genus Sphingobacterium. The sequence goes on from JAITTY010000006.1 coordinate 1,308,537, forward strand.
ACAAGTTTGCCGCACAATAGCAACTTTTTTAAACTGTTTCCAAATATTCCGGAAGATCGAAAAAAAATCTACCTCGATGCACTGGAGGGTATTCCTTATAAGAATACCGATGAGGTCATACAAGTAGGAGGGGTTTCAGAATCACAGCATTTCAATTGGGAAGTAAGACCATGGCATCTTGCAGATGGAAGTATAGGAGGAATCATTATTTTTACGCAAAACATTACCGAATCGGTAAAAATAAATGATGAATTAAAATTAGCGAAGGAACTGGCCGATCTGGCAAGTAAAGCAAAATCTGAATTCCTCGCTAATATGAGTCATGAAATTCGAACGCCATTAAACGGTGTGATCGGATTCTCAGATTTGTTGTTGAAAACGCCGTTAAATGATACGCAGTTGCAGTACCTTGGTTACATCAATGAATCGGGAAATAGCCTATTGAATATTATCAATGATATTTTAGACTTTTCAAAAATTGAATCGGGTAAACTCGAATTATTTGTCGATAAGTATAATGTATATGATGTAGCCAATCAGGTTATTAATGTCGTTCTCTATCAGGCTCAGCGAAAAGATGTCGAACTGCTTTTGAATATTGAGCAAGGTCTACCAGCTTTTGTTTGGGTTGATGAAGCACGTATCAAACAAGTGTTGGTCAATTTACTGGGAAATGCTGTCAAGTTTACAGAAAAGGGCGAGATCGAATTTAAGATCAGTAAACTTCGTAATGATAATGATAAATTAACCCTCCGTTTTGCAGTTAGGGATACCGGTATAGGAATTCCACCAGAGAAGCAAAAACGTATCTTTGACGCCTTTACACAAGAGGATAGCTCCGTAAGTAAACGTTATGGCGGCACAGGGCTCGGTTTGACTATTTCCAACAACCTGCTGAAATATATGGGAAGCAAATTAAATCTGGTAAGTGAACTCGGTGTTGGATCAACATTCTATTTTGATATTGAAGTACGATGCGAGGAAATGGAAGAGGAGGACACAGATCTGCCTTTAAATCGTGTCCTCGTTGTCGATGACAACGCGAATAATCGAGTGATCCTTCAACATATGCTATCCTATAAAAATGTCGAATCTGTCCTCGCAGAAAACGGTATGGAGGCCTTACAGTTGCTAATGAAAGGCGAGCGTTTCGATGTTATTCTCATGGATTATCATATGCCGATATTATCGGGCCTCGAAACAATTGAAAAAATCAAAGAACTTTTTAGAAAGCAAGGGGAAGGAATTCCTTTGATCGTATTGCATACTTCTTCAGAAGAACACGAGGTTATTTCGGCATTTAGGCAAGAAGAACGGTCATTCTGTCTACTTAAGCCCATTAAATCAGAGGAATTGTATTCGACTTTACGAAGGGCAATACAACAAAATAGAGACGAGACAATCCAGTTAAAGGCAAATGCAAACTTGTCCTTATCTGGGGATTCATATGGTCAGGATGTTCAGGTTTTGCTGGCAGACGACAACGCCGTCAATATGGCCCTTAACTTAAGAATGATGGCTAGTATAATGCCAGGGGCACTCTTAACCGAAGTGGCAGACGGAGCTCAAGCAATTCGTGCCTGTAAAGAAAAAATATTTGATCTTATTTTAATGGACGTGCAGATGCCAGAGGTCGATGGGATCGAAGCAACCAAACAGATCCGACAGATGACAGGGTATGCCGAAACACCTATTATCGGTGTTACAGCGGGTAATATTTCGGGCGAAAAGGAACGCTGTCTAGCAGCAGGTATGTCAGACTTTTTAGCTAAACCCATTCGACAGCAAGACTTATTCAAGGCGCTGGAAAAGGCAATGTTAGCTGTAAAGCCTAGTGCTGCTGAATCCTCCGATTTTGAGGACCTAGATCAGCATTTGGACATGCGACGTCTGGAAGAACAGGCGGGTGATGATCCTGCATTTTTATCCTTTTTTCTGGATCTGGTCATCAGGGAAATAACAGGCTCCAGAAAGCAATTGCATGAGGCCATTAAGGTACAGGATATTGTACGGGTTAAAGAACTCTTACACAAACTACGGGGAACATCATCGACTGCTGGACTGGTCAAGCTGGCTCAAATGACCAAGGACCTGGAGACAAGTTCGACGATTGAAGCTGACCTTGCGGTCGCTTTTGTGGCAATCGAACAAGAAATGGATATTGGACTAGAATTAATTACGAAAATCTTAAATAAATAATGATATGTTGATTTTAATAGCTGAAGACGACGAATTGATACTGCGTACTGTTGAACACAAATTAGTAAAAGAAGGACACGAAGTGGTGCTGACCAGAAATGGCCGTGAAGCCATTGAAAAAATTATTGAGCTGGATTTGGATTTGGTGGTTACGGATATTATGATGCCTTTTGCTTCTGGTATTGAAATTCTTTCGGCGATAAAAAGTATAGGAAAGAAGATTCCAGTTATTGTATTGTCGAGTATGGGGCAGGAAGAGGTCGTGGTCGATGCTTTCGATTTAGGGGCGTCAGATTTTATGGTCAAGCCATTTAGTCCAAACGAACTCATTTTAAGAATAAAACGCCTAACAAATAAATAAAGTTAAATTATGCATCACCACATCGAGCTACATGAGCTTATATTGGCGATTGTTATCGTGTTGATTTTAGTACTGCTATTGATCATCACGGTGCTGGCCTATAGTTTTTATAGCTATAGGATCCTGCACAACAGGCAATCCTGGAGGCAGATCATCGAGTATAAGATTATGGAGACAATTGTAGGGAGCGATGAAAACGACGAAAGAGATAAAGAATTTGCAAAACATTTAAAAGAACCATCATTTCGGGCACTTTTCTTAGATGTACTCGTCGACTCGGATAGGAAGTTTTCAGGTGGGGCCAAACAATCGATCAATAGATTGTTTCATGATTTTAAATTGGAGGAAGAAGCCTGGAGAAAACTTAGGCATAGAAAAGCTTATTTGGTTGCCGGTGGAGTACAGGAGCTCGCGGCGATGAACGTCGAAGCGGCAATTCCCGAGATCACAGCCAAGCTTACTGATTCCCGCACCGCGGTATATCAAGAAGCGCAATATGCAATCGTAAGTTTTAAAGGATACGAAGGGCTTGGTTTTTTGGATCATTTTGACAGACCGCTATCAGACTGGCAGCAGCTTCGTCTTTTATATTCTATTCAGGATATACCTGAAAGTTCTGATTTGCATGTTGATACCTGGTTGAAGAGTTCAAATGACTCAGTCGTTATATTTACTTTACGCTTAATCCGAAAATTTAGATTGATGACTTTTTATACAGGAGTTTTTAATCTATTGGATCACCAGTCTCCCAAGGTTCGAGTACAGGCCATACGGACATTGCAGTCGATTGAAAACAGTGCTACGATCCAGCAATTTATTTCCATCTTTGACCAACAGCCTATTGAGGTGCAAAATGAAATTCTAAAAGCAATGAAAGTTGCCAGAAGTAGAGAATGCGAATGCTTTCTAAAGGATCAATTGTGGAATCATACTGCCGTGTCTATTAAAATCTCTGCTGCGGAAGTACTTGTTGTTTTGGGAGAAGAACAATATTTACGTGATATCTCACAAAGTGAAGATACTTACGACGAACTAATACAAATCATTAAACACGCTTTGCAAGAGAAAAAATGTTAGAGTTTTCCCATATAGTATACGAAATTGTAGTTTGGTTATTTTTACTTTACTCTGCTGCAGTATTTATTATCTATACCTGGATAGGATTATACGCTTATGGAGCTGTATTTCGTTATAAACACAATAACACCTTTACAGATTATAGCATTATTGCCACAAACCCCAATGCACCTACATTCAGTCTGATTGCACCAGCCTATAACGAGGGTATGACTATTGTTGAGAATGTACGTTCCCTATTGTCGCTGTATTACCATAATCTCGAAATTATTATTGTGAATGACGGTAGTAAGGACGACTCTATTTTGAAATTAATAGAATCTTACGAACTCGAACCGACCTCTTTTTTTGTTCAGGGAAATATTGAAACAAAATTAATAAGAGGGATTTATAAAAGTAAGAACCCTGCTTTTAAGAAACTTATCGTTGTCGATAAGGAAAATGGGGGTAAAGCCGACGCGCTCAATGTGGGAGTTAATATATCTTCTGGTGATTATATTGTCTGTATTGATGTCGATTGTATTTTGGAACAAGATGCCATTCTAAAGCTGGCGAAACCATTTTTGGAACAGACTGACAAACGGGTTATAGCCTGTGGCGGTGTCATACGCCTAGCCAACAATTGTAATGTTGTCAATGGATCCGTCGTCGATGTCAATCTGCCTAAATCTTGGTTGGGACGTACACAAGCTTTAGAGTATATCCGTGCTTTTATTTTAGGCCGGATGGCTTGGTCAAGGGCTTCTGGATTAATTCTTATTTCAGGCGCATTTGGTGCTTTCGATCGGGAGATCGTACTGGCTTGTGGTGGTTATGATCGAAATACGGTTGGTGAGGATATGGAGCTTGTTGTTCGTATGCGACGCTATATGGAAGAACAAAAGCAAGCCTATGAAGTGGTCAATATTCCTGATCCTTTGTGCTGGACAGAGGTGCCCGAATCAAAAGAGGTTTTACGTAAACAGCGTAATCGTTGGATGCGGGGTACAATGGAAACACTATGGAAACATCGGAAATTAATGTTCAATCCGAAATACGGACGTTTCGGTATGGTCAGTATGCCATACTGGTTCTTTTTTGAATTCTTGGGACCTATTGTTGAATTTACAGGTTACATCGTCTTTTTGATCTTTTTTATTTTAGGAATCATCAATTGGCCGTTTTTCTTCGCATTATTTGCATTAGTCATTGCTTCAGGAATTTTATATTCTATTTATGCGATTTTGGTCGATCTTGTTAGCCATCAGGTCTATTCGAAGAAACGAGATCTTTCTACATTAATTACCACTGCTATACTTGAACCCTTGTATTTTCACCCTATTGTTGTTAAAGCAGGAGTACAGGGGGTGGTCGATTACTTTCGTAAACAGCATGGCTGGGGCGAAATGACGCGGCAAGGTTTTCAGCAAAAAGATGCCAATGAGTCCATTTGGAAATATTTTGGCCAGCGAATAAACGTATCGCTACAGAGTCTAGGACCGGTGATGTTGGTTTTCTTCGCTTTGTATATGTTATCTGTTGGCGTTGAATGGTGGTGGTATGGTCGCCGTTTTACACAGTTGTCCGAATCGCATGCGGGGAAATATCTCTTTTTCGATAATCTGGTATTTCTCTTTCAATCTTTAGGTTGTCTGGGAATAGGTTATTTGTTGCTTCAGTTTTTAAGCAGTTTTTGGGCGAGATTGTTGTTGGTCATCTCATTCTCTTTTATGGTCGTAATGCAATTCATCCTGTTTTTGTATTTCGGTGAATCGAGGAACCTGCTCGGGGCCGATATGTTTTATTACAGTTCGGAAGAGATGAAGCAAATTTTGGAAGCCAGCGGTATGTTGAGTTTTACCAACATTGCTTTACTCTTATTGCTGATTGTGATTTCTTGGGTTCCGCTTTGGATAGCCAACAAACAGACTTTCAAAAAATCCTATACCAGTATCGCATTGCTATCTTTGGGTATCGTATCATTTTTTATCTCCTCGGCTTCAATTTTGGGTAATGGTTCAGAAAAAGATGAATTTGTAGCCAATGCAAGCCGCAGTAAGTGGCGTTATTTTTTCGAATCCAATTTATCGAATTATGTGGAAGAGCATCCGGGAATGCTCGCTATGTTCAATAAGGATGATGATGATGATGCAAAAGTGCTGGATACCAAATTCCCCTTCCTGAAAAAAGAAGATACCAAAGATTTTCTCGGGACCTATTTACAGAAAACAACGAAAGCACCCAATTTGGTCATTCTCGTTATCGAAGGGTTAGGGCACGCTTATAGTTCTGAAAATGGCTATATCGGTAACTTTACGCCGTTTATAGGCTCATTAAAAAAGCAGTCATTGTATTGGGATAATAATATGAGTTCTTCTGGTCGGACATTTTCCGTGTTGCCTACAATAACAGGTTCACTGCCATTTGCGATGCATGGTTTCCTTGAACAGGATACATTACCGGATAATTTTAACCTGTTCAATATTCTGAAGAGCAATGGCTTTAACACAGGATTTTTCTATGGTGGTCACTCCAATTTCGATTTCATGAAAAAATTCATGGATTATAATAAAATTGATATGCTCATTGACCAGGCCGCTTTTGGCCCACCTTATAAAAAACTGCCTGAAAAAGGAGGGGAGAGCTGGGGCTACGAGGATCAAGCCGTATTTAGTAAACTGCTCGAAGTCCAAAAAGTACAGGAGCATCCCTATTTTCATGTTCTTTTGACTTTATCCACACATAATCCATTTTTGATTAATAATACGGCTCATTATGAACAGTTATTTGATCAGCGTGTAGCGACATTGGATCTTACACCGGAGCAAAAAAAATGGGCTTTAGAGAACCGGACCCAGCTTGTTTCAGTGCTGAATCTGGATGAGGCGATGGAACAGTTCTTTAATGAATATAAAAAGAGGGCAGATTTTGCAAATACAATTTTTGTAATAACAGGAGACCATGCAATGCCTGAGATACCTTTGCAAAGTAAAATAGATCGCTATCATGTCCCACTGCTGATTTATTCGCCACTGCTAAAAGGGCCAAAGACCTTCCATAATTTTGTGAGCCATTTTGACGTTGCGCCTTCGTTATTGGCTTACTATCGGGATAATTTCGGTATCAAAACACCGACACAAGTAACCTGGATCGGGCAAGGTTTAGATAAAGGTGCATCAGCTCAAGGCGATGGAATTGCCATGATGCAAAGTAAAAACCAATTGATCGATTTTGTGAAAGGTAGTTACCATCTTTCGGATGGTCAATTGTATAAATTGGACGGGGTACTCAATGAAGATGCCGCAGCGGATAATGTAAAGGGAGAATTGTCCAAGCGCTTTGAATTATTCAAGCGCAAGAACAAATTATTCTACACCCAAAAGCGACTTCTTCCTGACAGTGTTTATACCAATTTCTTTGATCGGGCAAAGAAAAACTAGAATTTTCGAATATAACCAAGAATGATGTCCAATTGATTGCCTCTTTCTTTTGGCCGGAATTCTTGGTTATAATAAGTACCTGAGATCGAAAAAAGGTTACTTTGTTTAACAGAGAAATTGTACTCGGCACCGACTTTAAATGTCTTTAGTTTATAAGAAGCATTATCTAGGAGATTATTTCGGTTCTCCTCGGGACTCAAACCTGTTCCGGCACTAAATCCAAAGTAATCGTTGGCTCCCTTTGTATAATAGCGGACCGTACCCGTATAAGATTGGGAGATATTCTTTTCACCCGGTGTAAGGTAAGTCCTCAAATTGAACCAAAAGTTTTGATAATACTTTCCAACTGAAGCCGTGTACATCCAGATATTGTCACTAAAATAAAGCTGACGGTAACCGATTTCCCCTTCAAAACTGTTGGGAAGATTGGCATAAAGAGACACACCAGTTCTATATTTTGCAAAAATACCTACATTATTGGAATACCCGGCACCGACATAGAGGTAAAATATCTTTGAAAGGCGTGGGTAAGCCTCCATTTCAAATTGGACTCCATTTTCTGCAAACTTATTCGCGTAATTAGTTCTGAAAATCACGGAACCTATTGGTGTTGCACGCTTATAACTTAGACCCACAATATGCCAATTATTATCAAACTGTTTGTCAAAATACACAAAATTATAAGTCAGCCCGATCGCATTCTTTGCGGTATATTCTTCAATGCTTTTTGCCAGTGCTCTCGCCTCTGTGTTTTTAGGATTAATCGCCAATAGGTTGTTAATTGCCTTCTCGGCAGCCTCATAGTGATCATTGCCGTAGCTTATTTTACCTTTTAACAAAAGGAGATCCTGCGACTGTGGATGTATGCTCAGTCCTTTATCCGCAATTGCAATGGCTTTGTCCGCCTGATCATTCCAGTATTCCAAGGAAGCATAGGCCAAAAAGAAATCTTCGTCGCTTGTATTTTTCTTGTCGAGTTCTGTAAAGATAGTCCGTGCCGAATCAATCTTGTCAGACCAGGTATAGAGGCGTGCAAGAAATATGCTTATATCTGTATAATCTGGAGCTTGAAGAAGAGCCTGTTTTGATAGTTGAATGGCCTGTGGATAATCTTTCGAATCAAAAGCCACCTTTCGTGCTTTTATAAAAAGATCATCCGCCGTAAGTTTGGTCTCTTGCGCAATTGAAAATAAAGGTAATAAAGAGAGGGAGAGTAATGGGTAAATTACTTTTTTCATTCCAGATCGTATAGTTGACATGTTAAGCTTGCTAATATATAAACTAAAATTAGGAAATTTTGTTTGTTGACACCTGTTTTAAAATAAATTTTCGAATAAGGGTCAAGATATCATTTGTTTTTTTGAACTTTCCAGGGTATCATTTTAAAATAAAAGTTTCGTAAAACGCCAATGGAATGTATCGAAAATGGTCAATTGATTGCTATCTACAGGTAATTCGGCTGCTATTTTGAGTACCTGCATAGCCATCATGCTGCCTATTATGCCGGGCAATGGACCCAAAACGCCATTTTTATCGCAATTTGGTACTTGCTCTGGGGCAGGGGGACTTGGAAAGATATCCAGCAGGTTTTTACTGCCCCTATAGTTAAAGACGGCAAGCTGCCCCTCAAAACCATAAATGCTACCGTATACCAGTGGTTTATTGAGCTGTATGCAGGCATGGTTTAGCAGGTAACGCGTCGTGAAATTATCACAGCAATCTACAATAATGTGGTAGGGCGCAAGGATCGCAGCAACGTTGTCTGCAGTTATTTTTACCGGAAAGGTTTCGAACTCAATTGTGCTATTGTGTTTTCGTACGTAATCTTTGGCGCTCGCAGTTTTAGCGTTGTGAATATGCTCTTCGCAATGAATAATCTGCCGGTTTAAGTTATGTATTTCCACTTTGTCAAAATCAGCCAGGCCAAGTTTGCCAATTCCGGCCGCGGCCAGATATTGAATCACAGGACTTCCGAGTCCGCCAGCGCCAACGATCAGCACCTTGGCATCCATAATCTTTCGTTGTCCTGTAACGCCAATCTCTTCTATAAAAATTTGCCTGCTATAACGGTCAAAAATACTGTTTTCTTTCATGTGTTTAACGTATTATACTCGTATAATTAGTCTCCCAGTCCTTCATGACAGGAGCATAACCCATTTTTCGGATTTGATTTTTGATTGTTTCCATATCTCTTTCATCGCTCACTTCAAATTGTTCCAAAGCTTGCGGATCAACAACGTAGCCTCCCGGGTTTGTTTTGGAAGCAGCACTCATTGTGGTTACTCCGATTGGAATGATATGATTTCTAAATGTTTCATTTTCTCGTGTTGAAATAGAAATTTCCAAGTTTTCATTCCACAAACGGTATGCACAGATCAGCTGCAAAAGATCTTTATCTGCCAGATGGAAATTTGGTTCAACAGAACCCGTTGCCGGTCGCAGGCGCGGAAAGGAAATGGAGTATCGTGTCTGCCAATATTGTTTTTGCAGATAGGCGATATGAGCGGCGGTGAAAAAACTGTCTACCCGCCAGTCCTCAAGTCCAAGCAATACACCTAATCCGATTTTATGGATTCCCGCCCGGCCTATACGGTCAGGCGTATCCAAACGATAGTCAAAATTGGATTTCTTACCTTTCGGATGGTACTGTCTATAAACGTCCCGATGGTAGGTCTCCTGGTAGACCAAAATTGCATAGACTCCGGCGGCCTGTAGTAGCCGGTACTCGGATTCTTCCAATGGCTGTACCTCGATAGATATCTGTGGAAAATGAGGTTTTAAAAGCTGAATAGCATTTAGGAAATAATTAATCTCGACAGTTTTGTTGGCTTCTCCGCTGACCAGCAAAATATGGTTGATTCCCATGGCTTTGAGTGCCATTGCTTCCAATAATAGTTCGGTGTTGCTAAGGGTTTTGCGTTTGATTTTATTGTCCATGCTAAAGCCGCAATACGTACAGATGTTTTGGCACTCATTGCTCAGGTAAAGTGGGGCATAGAGCTGTATGGTTTTACCAAAACGACGTTGTGTGATTTGCTGTGTTTTTTGCGCCATCTGTTCAAGATATGGCGCGGCCGCAGGCGAGATAAGCACCTTGAAGTCATCGAGTGTTAGACTGTCTTTCGCTAAGACATAGCGTACATCCTGATCGGTCGTGTCATAAATCTGTGTTTGGACCTTATTCCAGGAATATTGATCGAGTATCAATTTAAAATCTGTCATATATAATCATCAATCGAATAAAAATGAAGTTAAGGGACTCGAGCCGATTGCACGGGATGCAACTTTTCCTAAACCGGCCTCATAAGCCTTTCTCCCTGCAATAACGGCTTCTTTGAACGCTTCCGCCATTTGTACGGGATGATTTGAAACGGCGATCGCCGTATTGACAAGGACTGCAGCAGCCCCAATTTCCATGGCTTTGGCCGCATCAGAAGGTGCACCTATTCCAGCGTCTATGACAACAGGGACATTGCTCTCCTCAATAATAATTTCGAGAAAGTCCAAGGTACGAAGCCCTTTATTGCTACCTATAGGAGCCCCTAAAGGCATCACAACAGCGGTGCCTGCATTTTCCAGTCTTTTACAAAGTACCGGATCCGCATGGATATAAGGCATCACGACGAAGCCCAGCTTAGCGAGTAATTCAGTAGCGCGTAAAGTTTCAATAGGATCGGGCAGTAGATAACGTGGGTCGGGATGAATTTCCAATTTTACCCAGTTTGTTTCCAGTGCCTCGCGAGCAAGTTGAGCCGCGAGCACAGCTTCTTCTGCAGTTCGTGCTCCCGAAGTATTGGGAAGTAAATGGATAGCGTTTAAGTCAAGCGCACTTATCAGGTTTTCATCACTGGTGGTCTGGTCAATCCGTTTGAGGGCAACTGTAACCAATTGGGAGGCCGAAGCCTTAATGGCATGATTCATTTCGTTGAGATCACCAAATTTTCCCGTACCCAAAAATAGTCGGGATTCAAATATGCGATCGGCTATATGTAAGTTACTCATACTAAAAGTTTGTTGATAGATGAAACAATGTGTGGAGTTTGGGTTATAATACCAGATAGCGCAATGCCATAAACTCCTATTTGTATTAGGTGGCGGATGTCTTCAAGATCATTTATGCCGCCTATCGCGAATATTGGAATAGGGGGCAAGCCTTCTTGGTGGACTTCTTGGATGATGTTTTTATATCCTGCAATCCCCAGTAGGGGACTTAATTTTTGTTTGGTTGTGGTATAGCTGAATGGCCCAAGACCGATATAGTCACAATTTTCTGTTATTCTTTGCTTTACATCAGCAAAGCTGTTGGCTGTACCGCCAATGATTTTTTCTGGCCCCAATAGATCCCGTGCTTCTGTGATGCTGCAGTCGTCCAGTCCCAGATGGACCCCATCAGCATCGATATCTTTTGCGATTTCGGGATGATCATTGATGATACAATAAGCATCAAATTCGGAACAGGCCTTTTTGATCTGTTCGGCAAGAATATAGAGCTGTTTATTAGAAGCCTCTTTCCATCGGATTTGTATCCATTTGGCACCAGCGTCAAGCGCCTTTAAGATATTACTTTTTTGTTCTGCTAATGTTTGCCCTTGTGAAATATATTGGAGTCTTTCCATAGTTTTTGTTTGCATGCGATAAAATTTTCAATAGGATCAGCATGTTTCCATAACGCACCGTATAGCGCAATTCCGTCTACCCCCTCCTGTATGGGAAGAAGGCAGTTGCTTTGGTTTATTCCACCCAGACCGATCAGACGAACGGTCACATTGGAACGCAATGGAAGCTGCTTTAATAAAGCATTATCCTTTCCATAGCCAGGTTTTGAGATACTTGGAAATAATGGGCTCAAAAAAGCATAATCCCAACTTTCCTCCAGGTTATTGAATTGCTCGATATGATGTACAGAGGTGGAACGAATGGCTGCACCTGCTATTTCATTTGCCGGACCATTTTGTCGACTTTTTTCATTTACATGGATACGGGAGATCCCGAGATCGGCCGATAAATGCGCATGTGAATGTAAGACCAGTTTGTCAAGGTATACCGCGTCTATACACGCGATGTACCTCGACATTTGTAAGTCCGTAAAATGATACTTGCGCAAGTGCAGGATGTCAAGTCCCTCTTCGAACAACGCATTGATAATTGCATGTTCTGAAAATATCTCCTCTTCAGCTGTCAAAGCGATGATCATAAATAGATCTCTTTTCCTTGTGCAATAAATTGCTGTGATTTTTCCAGCATGCCCTGTGCGGCACTGTCCCGGATTTCTTGCGTAATTTTCATGGAGCAAAATTTTGGCCCGCACATCGAGCAGAAATGAGCCACTTTGGCTGCATCGGCAGGTAGAGTTTCATCGTGGTATTCACGTGCCGTATCTGGATCTAGGGAAAGATTGAATTGATCTTCCCATCTAAATTCAAACCTTGCTTTACTCAGCGCATTGTCCCGGTATTGCGCACCGGGATGTCCCTTGGCTAAATCAGCCGCATGAGCGGCAAGTTTGTATGTAATTACACCATCTTTAACATCTTTTTTATTTGGTAAACCTAAATGTTCTTTTGGTGTAACATAACAAAGCATTGCGCAGCCATACCAGCCGATCATGGCAGCTCCAATAGCTGAAGTGATGTGATCATAACCCGGGGCAATGTCAGTTGTTAAGGGGCCTAAGGTATAAAATGGTGCTTCGTCACAACATTCCAGTTGTTTGTCCATGTTTTCTTTGATCAATTGCATGGGAACATGGCCAGGGCCTTCGATCATCACTTGAACATCATGTTTCCAGGCGATTTTGGTAAGTTCACCCAATGTTTCGAGTTCAGCAAATTGAGCCGCATCGTTCGCATCTGCGATAGCACCCGGACGAAGACCATCACCGAGAGAAAAAGCAACATCATATTGTTTCATAATCTCGCAGATCTCCTCAAAATGTGTATAGAGAAAGTTCTCTTTATGGTGAAAAAGACACCATTTAGCCATAATTGAACCGCCTCTGGAAACGATGCCGGTCACCCTGCTTGCCGTGAGGTGGATATAACGGAGCAACACGCCGGCATGTATTGTAAAATAAGAAACTCCCTGCTCGGCCTGTTCGATCAAGGTATCTCTGAATATGTCCCAAGTGAGATCTTCTGCTACACCTTTCACTTTTTCGAGGGCTTGATAGATCGGGACAGTACCGATTGGAACTGGAGAGTTGCGAATAATCCACTCGCGGGTTTCATGAATATTTTTGCCCGTGGAGAGGTCCATAATGGTATCGGCACCCCAGCGACAAGCCCAGACCGCTTTCTCAACCTCCTCATCGATACTCGAACTGACCGCGCTATTCCCAATATTTGCATTAATTTTTACCAAAAAATTACGTCCGATAATCATGGGTTCACTTTCAGGGTGATTGATATTATTAGGGATAATAGCTCGTCCTGCAGCAATTTCTTCGCGGACAAATTCAGCAGTGATGGCTTTTTTATGTGTTCTCGCACCAAAATTTTGCCCGGTATGCTGATGATCCATTCCTGGGGTACTGGCCGTTAACTGCTCGATGCGTTGGTTTTCGCGGATGGCAACGTATTCCATTTCCGGTGTGATGATACCTTTCTTTGCATAATGTAACTGTGTGACATTGCAATCAGCTTGGGCCACTTTCGGTTTATGACTATAGGCAAATCGAAGCTCATCTAAACTTGGGTCGGAGAGCCGCCGTTGGCCATATTCAGAAGTAATGGTAGCTAACTGCGTTACATCCTGACGGTCCAATATCCATTGCTCGCGGAGGCGAGGGAGACCTTTTCGGATATCGACAAGCATGGATTCATCTGTATATGGACCAGAGGTGTCATAAATAGTAACCGGAGGATTAATTTCTACTTGTCCATTACTTAATTTGGTGGGACTCAAAGAAATCTGACGCATAGCGACTTGAATTGGAAATATTTTTCCGGGTACAAAAATTTTCTTTGAATTTGGGAAAGGTGATTGTGTGATTGTTTCAGCTGCCATTTTTTACGGTGTTGATGTAAATTTTTCGGTTGATTTTTTTGAAATAACTATCCGCCTTGAGATGCGGTAATCAAGATAATTTGATCATGGGCTTTAAGTTTTGTAGCTGGCCAGTCGTCCTTTGGAATAACTTGGTTATTGATCGCTACGGCCACGCCTTGCGTCATAGCAGATAATTCCAAAAGGACCAAGGCTTCAAGTGAAGGCGGTGCCGGGTCAAAAAATCGAATCTGATGGTTTATTGTAAGTTCCATTCCTTATTTTTTTGGTAAAACTTTAGGAATGGCTACACGAAGACACAGTAATGCACCTTGTAGACAGCTCACTTTTCCCTACGCCAGTATGATCCGGATCAGGTTCTAAGGGTAAAATCTCAGCCTGCACGAGCAGACACCCCTAAAGTTGGGACTAAGATAGGGTTATTTTTGTGAAAGTACAGGATAATATGTAGGAAATATTTGATATATTAGTATTTTGAACAAGCTAAAACAATTTAACAACCACCAAGAACACCTCCTTTTGATGCGTAGAATTTTATTGACAACGATGTTGTACATGATGGCTGGCAATGCCCAAGCACAACCTAAAAATAACTGCAGCGCTGTTCAGCTAACCTGCGAACATCTTGTTAATCCATTGGGTATCGATGCCGTCAATCCAAGATTTAGCTGGCGACTTGATGACCCGCGGAATGGCGCTCGGCAAAGCGCCTATCAGCTGTTCGTTGGGCAGGATTCGCTGGCATTGATTAAAGAGGCGAAGGGTGTTTGGGACAGTGGGAAACAGCTCAGTTCAGCCATGCTGGTTCCATACAATGGCGCAAAGTTAACAGCCCGGACCAAATACTTTTGGAAGGTGAAGGTATGGGACAAAGAAGGCCTGTCAACAAGTTCAGCCATAGCGTCTTTTGAAACGGGGATGATGGGCAAAGACAATTGGGAAGGAAGATGGATCAGCGATGGTAAGGACATCCATGAGCGGAAAACCCCGTATTTTAGAAAAGTATTCACAACAAAGAAAAAAATTAAGTCGGCCCGTGCCTATATTGCTGTCGCCGGATTATATGAACTATCCATCAATGGTCAACGCGTGGGCGATCATCGGTTGGATCCGATGTATACCCGATTTGACCGCCGGACACTTTATCTCGTGGAAGATGTGACCGCGCAGCTTCAAAAAGGAGAGAATGCAATTGGAGTTATTCTAGGTAACGGTTGGTACAATCATCAGCCAATGGCTGTTTGGAACTTTGATAAAGCGCCATGGCGAGACCGTCCCGCATTCTGTCTGGATCTGCATATCGTTTATGCAGATGGTTCACAAGAGACGATTGTTTCTGATGAGCAGTGGAAAACCGCTTATGGGCCAACTGTTTACAATAACATCTATACAGGGGAGCATTACGATGCAAGACTAGAAATATCCAACTGGGATAAACCAAAATTTGATGACTCGGCATGGGGAGCAGTTCAATATAGAAATGCACCATCTGCCAACTTAGTTGCCCAGCAAACCGTACCGATCCGACTGCTGAAGTCATACCTTCCAAAGTCAATAAAGAAGATTGACCCGCAAACTTATGTCTTCGATATGGGGCAGAATATGGCCGGCATCACAAAAATAAAAGTCAAAGGATCAGCCGGAACAGTGCTGCGGATTAAACATGGTGAACGATTGCATGCAGATGGGCGTTTGGATCAGTCTAACATTGATGTCTATTACCGGGGTGATAAAGAGGCTGAACCTTTTCAGACGGATATCCTAACGCTGAGCGGACGAGATGATGAATTTATGGCAAAGTTCGGCTATAAGGGATTCCGTTATGTCGAAATTAGCAGCAACGTACCCATTGCGCTGGATAAATCAACTGTAACGGCCTATTTTATGCATAGTGATGTGCGGCCATTAGGAGAACTTAAAACTTCTTCTGATTTGGTAAATCGGTTATGGGATGCAACCAATCATGCTTATTTGTCCAATTTGATGGGCTACCCAACAGACTGCCCACAACGGGAAAAGAATGGTTGGACGGGGGATGGGCATCTTGCAATTGAGACGGCCTTATACAATTTTGATGGAATCACAGTTTACGAAAAATGGATGGCCGATCATCGCGATGAACAACAGGAAAATGGTGTCCTGCCTGATATTATTCCAACGGGTGGTTGGGGTTATGGTACCGCAAATGGATTGGATTGGACAAGCACGATTGCTATCATCCCCTGGCAGATTTATCAGTTTTATGGGGATTCGCGTGCACTGGAAGACTGTTATGCGGCTATTAAACGTTATGTCGATTACGTAGATGGAATCAGTCCCTTTGGTCTGACAACCTTTGGACGTGGTGACTGGGTGCCTGTTAAGTCTTCCTCTAATCTGGAGCTCACTTCATCCGTTTATTTTTATGTCGATGCAACCATCCTTGCTTCGGCTGCAAAGTTATTTGGACATACAGCGGATCAACAAAAATATGAATCGCTAAGCAAAAAGATTAAGACAGCTATCAATGCTAAATTTTTGGATACTTCAAAAGGAATTTACAGCAACGGAACACAGACCGAATTGAGTGTACCGTTATTTTGGGGAGTCGTGCCCGAAGAAATGAACGCTCGCGTTGCAGCCAATCTGAATAAGAAAGTTGAAGAGACCAACTTTCATTTGGATGTAGGTGTATTGGGCGCAAAAGCACTTTTGAATGCATTAAAAGATAATGGCTATCCAGAGACTGCCTATAAGGTTGCGGTACAGGACACTTATCCATCTTGGGGATGGTGGATTGTTAACGGGGCGACCACCTTATTGGAAAACTGGGATCTAAAAGCGACACGGGACATCTCGGATAATCACATGATGTTTGGTGAGATCGGCGGTTGGTTTTTTAAATCTATTGGTGGCATTCTACCAGACCCTAAACAGCCTGGCTTTAAGCATATCCTCTTAAAGCCAATCTTTCCTCAGGGACTGAAAGAATCTGCGATCTCCTACGATTCACCGTTTGGGAAAATTGTTTCCGACTGGAAATTAAAAGGCGATAAAATTGTATACGATATCAAAATACCTGCAAATGCTACTGCAACATTCTATCCTCCGGATAATGTGAAGAGCAACGATGTTGTTCAATTGGACGCGGGTAAACATACATTGGAGCTACAGCTAAAGTAATAGGGTTTTCGCCTTTTCTTTCTCTGGATAAATAGTTGGTTTATTCCTTTGTATGGTCAGATTTTACAGCGCTTTTGCAAGATTTCCAAGCTGTTTTAATTTTAAAGACAGTTCATTGCTCCATGGTAAACCAATACAGAGACGCATGCAATGATAAAATTGATCCTGCAAGGTAAATATCCTTCCCGGTGAAATGCTGATCTGCAATTTAAGAGCGTAGCTGTATAGTTTTCCAGTATCAATATGTTTTGGAAATTCCACCCACAGGGCGAGCCCACCTTGTGGCCGGCTTATTCTGGTTCCTTCAGGGAAATGACTCGCTATAATGGCTGCATAGTGCTGATAATTTTCCATTAACGTTTGGCGAAGTTTGCGAAGATGGTTGTCGTACCTCCCAGTTAGCAGAAAATTTCCTACAGCTTCATTAATGATTGCGGTAGAGGACAGCGAATGAATCAGTTTTAGTTTGATGATCTGTTCTTTATATTTTCCCGGGGCGACCCAGCCCACACGGAAACCCGGAGCCAAAGTTTTTGAAACTGATCCGCACCAGAGTACATTGCCATCTAAGTCAAAAGATTTGCAGCATTTGGGGCGTTCGGCCCCAAAATGAAGGTCGCCATAGGTATCGTCTTCGATCAGCGGGATCTGATGTTTTGATAGCAGTGATACAATTTCCCGCTTTTTTTCGTCGGGCATACAGTAGCCTAAAGGCGTGTTAAAATTGGGAACCAGTAAGCAGACCTTGATTTTGTGTAATACATTTTTGAGCGTTTCAATATCGATCCCATTTATCGGGTCTGTAGCAATTTCCAGGACTTGCAGGCCTAGGCTAACAGCTAATTGGAGGATTCCGGGATAACAGGGGCTTTCGAGTGCTATTGTGTCTCCAGGTTGGGTTAAAGCCATAAGACATAAAGCCAAGGCATTCATACAGCCGTTAGTTGTCACGATATCATCTTCATGTAGATTTCCCTCCCATGTCAATGAACGTACGGCCACCATGCGGCGTAATTTGATATTGCCCTGTAAGGGTTCATATGCTGTGCCACCATCATTCAGTACCCGTGTTGCGAGAACAATTTCTTTCTTCAATTTCGCAACGGGCAGCAGAATTCCTGAAGGAACACCAATAGAAAATAAGGTTAAATCCCGACGTCCTATGGTTGAATAAACGTCATTCATCAATTGGTCAGGTTGCCGGCTGTTGGCGATGGGTACAGGCTGACTAGCCGCGGCCAATGGAAGCTGCAGGTAGTTCAAGGGGCTGATGAAGTAGCCAGATTGGGGCTTGGATCGGATAAGAGAACGAGCTTCCAGCTCCAGAAACACTCTTTTCGCCGTGTTAATACTGATCCCGTGTTCACTGCTTAAGCTTCTCACTGATGGTAGTTTCTCCCCGGCTTTTAGAACGCCAGATTTAATCTTATTGGCGATATTGTCTGCTATTTCATTGTACAAATAATCTTTTTTCACAGCATAAGGATTTATAACATGCTTCAAAGATAACTGTGTCCATTGAATTATCAAAAACTGTGACTGTACTTACTGATGGCAATCGACGAACTTTGTGTTAAAGATTTAACGATGGCAGAATTAAGTATAAGTAAGGTACAGGAAAATACAGCGAATGGCTGGTTTAATGGTTTTATTGGTGTCGTATTATTCAGTGGTTCGCTACCGGCGACGCGGATGGCAGTTTTGGCATTTGATCCAGTCTTTGTGACGCTAGCAAGAGCTTCTATTGCAGGTTTACTGGCTTTAGTAACTTTGGTGGTTTTTAAGGAAAAGCGCCCCGAGAAAATACAATTAGGTTCGTTATGCATTGTGGCAATAGGATGTGTAGTTGGGTTTCCCTTGCTGAGTGCTTTGGCCTTACAGCACATCACTTCAGCACACTCTATTGTTTTTATCGGCATTTTGCCCGTATCGACAGCTGTATTTGGTATCATACGTGGTGGCGAGCGCCCGAAGCCAATTTTTTGGCTGTTCTCTGCCTTAGGGAGTCTATTGGTTATCGGATATGCCTTGGCGCAAGGATTAACAGCCTCACCTTTAGGTGATGTTTTAATGATTTTATCGGTCATTCTATGTGGACTGGGCTATGCCGAAGGTGCAAAATTGACGAAGACACTAGGGGGATGGCAGGTGATTTCCTGGGCGCTGGTTTTGTCATTACCGATTATGCTTCCACTTACCTTTATCTATATGCCTTCTTCTTTTAATGATGTAACTATGGGTGCCTGGGGCAGTTTAGCTTATGTATCATTGTTTAGTATGTTTATCGGTTTTGTTTTCTGGTATAAGGGGCTCGCACAAGGGGGGACGGCAACAATAGGGCAGTTACAGCTACTACAGCCATTTTTCGGCTTGGCTTTAGCAGCCTGGCTTCTTCATGAACAAGTCAGTATCGGCATGCTGGCCGTGACTGTTGGGGTTATTCTTTGTGTGGTTGGTACCAAGAAATTTGCGAAATAAACCCCCTGGAAATGATAGGTGGCTAATGGATCCGCATGGTAAACTATAAATTTGTTAACTTTAGCTCTTGGCACCTCATCCAGGTTGTATAGGATGAAGAGTATTATTTGTAGCGAAAAAGACAATATATTATGATTTTACCTTTTGAACCTTATAATCCGATATGGAAGGCAAAGTTCAGCAGTATCCAACGAGACCTTCATACTTTGCTGAAACCAATAGATCCGAGGATAGATCATATTGGCAGCACAGCTGTTGAGGGTTTGTCAGCTAAACCGATTATTGATATACTGATCGGGTTGGATAAGGACAGCGACCTGGATCTTGTTCCAGTTTTATTGAAAGGCAAATCCTATGTATATTATGAGAAATACAACGAAGAGATGCCATACAGGCGTTTTTTTGTTGCCCTGATTGATCGCCCCGAAGTATTGGGCGTTCCAGAACATATTGTTCGGGGCGATGAAATTCCAGAAAGATTGCATGATCATTCATTACGGATAGCACATATCCACAGTATTCCGTGGCAATCAGATCATTGGTTGCGTCATATCGCATTTCGGGATTATCTGCGAACGCATTCCGAAGTAAGGGATAACTATCAAAGAATTAAAGAAGAATTGGTGCTTCGGGAATGGAAAGATGGCAACGACTACAACGGTGCAAAAGATGAATTTCTGAAAGAATACGAAAGAAAAGCTATTGAATGGTATAAGAGAGTTGTGGAAAAATAAGATAATAAAGATATGGACCTGAAAAAAATAGCCTCTCAATTGGCTAAACCAAAAATTTTGAACGACTATATTGCCTATGCCGATGTAGCTGCGGCAATAGAAACCATAGATGGCAATGTGTATACAGGTATTAGCATTGATACAGCCTGTTCTTTAGGACATTGTGCCGAGCACAGTGCTGTTTCAGAAATGTTGAAGCATGGAGAATCACAGATCAAGGCGATGGTAGCCGTGAATAAGAGTGGAAATGCTGTTCCGCCATGTGGTCGATGTCGGGAATTGATTGGTCAGCTGTCTAAGCAAAACAGTAAAACGATCATTGAAGTTCAGGATGGAATATTTAAGACGTTGGAAGAATTAATGCCATATGACTGGAAAACAGCTACGGGATTAAATTGGTAAATTCAATAGGCAGCGTTAAATATGAAAATAATATTAGCAGAATTTGAGGATATTATCCTTAATTTCCCCCAGCAGATCAGAGAAATAGCGGTAGCAGAATTCGAATTAAAATTAATGCCAGATAAGTGGAGTAAAAAAGAGATTCTAGGGCATTTGGTTGATAGTACATTCGTTAATTATTCTAGGTTTATTCGAGCCCAATTTGAAGAGAATCCGCAGATATATTACAATCAGGAGGAGTATTGTCAATGTGGAAGCTATCAAGATACTGAGGTTATACAATTATGTAATCTATGGCATTCATTGAACAGGCAATTGTTGTTTTTATTTCAGCAAATAATCGATAAAAAACTGCTAATGAGAACTTGCAACGGCCATAGTCTTGAATTTTTAATGCAAGACTATGTCGTACATTTGAAGCATCACAGAAACCAGATTTTGGCTCAATGATAATCTCTGATCATAGATTTAAATAGAAATCGGTAGAATCGGCATGTTACGCTGCAGGCATTTTGTCGGGACATCAAATCTTTTTAATAATCCATAAAAAAGCGGTCATGGAGATAAGACAATTAACGGAGTTGGATAAATCGGATCTATTAATTGCCATTAATGGAGCCTTCGCCGATTACATCGTACCCTTTCAATTAGGTACATCCCAATTGGAGGCCAAGATCAGGAATGAAAATATCTTGATGGACTGGTCTGTAGGTGTTTTTGATGGGGCTCGACTTGTTGCTTTTATCCTAAATGGCATGCGACAAATTGAAGGTAAGACAGTAATTTATAATGCTGGCACGGGTGTTTTGCCTGCATACAGAGGCAAGGGTGTGGTTGGGAAAATGTATGGATTTATCCAGCCTTTCTTTAAAGAACGTCATGTGAAGCAATTATTTCTGGAGGTTATAGATAACAATCTATCTGCTATTCGGGCGTATGAAAAAAATGGATTTGTTAAAGGACGCAAACTATTGTGCTTTGGAGGGGAGCTTCAAGTAAGTGCGCGACCATTTTCTTGCAGTATAAAACTTATGCACAATTTTCCTTGGGATATCTTACAAGCTTTCTGGGATATTGAGCCTAGCTGGCAAAATACGAGAATGAGTATGGAATTAGTTCAGCCGACAGGACTGGGGGCATTCATTGGTTCGGATCTGGTGGGGTATATCTTATTCAGCTCGCACAACAATCGGATCTACCATATTGCGGTAGCGGTACAGCATAGGCGGAAAGGTATTGCCACCCAACTCTTAACTGAACTTAAAAAGTATCTATCAAGCACCCAGATACAGCTAAATAATGTTGACGAAAAAGCCGAAAATCTGAAGTTTTTCTTAAAAAAGTGTGGTTTGACCAATAGAATCAACCAATTTGAAATGATTAAGAATATATAATAGTTGAAATAAAATTTGTAATGCGAAATCTTATTTCAACTATTATGTAAATCAGCGCAAATACAGCTGATATTTATTTTTTAATAAAAAAAATAAACAATTTTCGTTATAAGCTTGTTATCTATTAGCTGGTTATAAAGACTCTTTCTAGTATGAGATCTTGGGGCCGGCCGAGCTAGTTTATAATCTCGAAAAAATAAAAATGTAACTGCCATTACCGCCATTTTTCCAAAGTATACCAACTGCTGCATTTCAAAAAACACTAATTTTTAAACATATGAAAACCAAGTCATTTTTAATCGCTATTGTCTCAAGCTTCCTTTTGCTTGCTTGTAGCACTTCGACTAGGATAACAGATATCTATAAAAATAGAGATGTGACGCCTAAACAGTACCAAACGATATTCATTATTGCGATGACAAGTCATGCTAAGGCAAAAGATGTCATTGAATCTAATTTGGCCCAAGCAGCTTCCATGCACGGCTATAAAGCAATTAAAAGTACAGATGTTTTTAAAAAGACATTCACTAAAGACGAAAGCCAAAACAAGGATTTGGTGATGAAAACCGTACGTGATCTGAATGCTGATGCAATTTTCACAGTTACATTGATCGACAAAACCAGTGAAACCCGATATGTACCTGGAAGCGGTCCATATATGCCATATCCCACCTTTGGATGGTATGGTAATTTTTGGAGTTACTATTCCCATTGGTATCCGATTGCCTACAATCCAGGCTATTACACCACTGATAAAATGTATTATCTCGAAAGCAATTTATATGATGTAAGCTCTGAACAGTTGCTTTGGAGTGTTCAGTCAGAGACAATTAACCCTTCTAGTCTGGAGGATTTTTCTAAAAGTTATACGAAAGCACTAGTCAAAGCGCTGGAAAAGGATATGTCCGCTCATTAAAATAGATCTGAGCTGTTTTTAAAGCTTATAGTTTCCTCGAAATTATAAGCTTTCTTTTTTTATTTATCGGCAGCTATAATCCGATAATAGTCCTTGTACATATCAGTTCAGCGACTCGTCAGTTGAAGATAAGCAATAATTGACGAAAGTTTAAGCACGAGCAGGTTGAGGTTAATAATTAAATTGGTTTAATAGTAGTCTTTTTTTTATCTATTTTATTCATCTTTTACATATTAAAAATATATTTTTAGTATATTAATAAACTAAATTAGCTGTATAGTTGTTATTAAAATGAAGCAGGATAGTTAACATAAGATGAGGTACAAATTATACAGAGAACAGCAGTTGACATGTGATCTACATACCGCATGGGATTTTTTTTCTTCTCCCATCAATCTCGCTGAAATAACACCAAAAAAGATTGGCTTTGTGGTTGTGTCGGATTTCCAAGGGCAGGAAATCGCTGAAGGTATGATCATTGAATATTTGGTGTCTCCTATCCTTAGGATACCGCTGAAATGGAAAACAAGAATAACTCAGGTGGAAAAATACGTGAGTTTTACGGATTTTCAAGAAAAGGGGCCTTATAAGTATTGGAATCATTTTCATGAATTTATTCCAAATGAAAATGGAGTCTTGATGAAGGATACAGTTGACTATGAATTGCCTTTGGGAATTCTTGGAACTATTGCTCACGGCGTTTTTGTTAAAAGGAAGCTTGCGAGTATTTTCAATTATCGTTATCAGGTATTAGAAGATTTATTTAGCCAAAGTAAAAGCACATCATAGCTATTTTATGACATGTGTACTTATTCTAAAACACTTTGTAGAGTGGATGTTTAAGAAAATATAATTAGATGCGAGCACGATGAAAAAGGTATATCAAATAGTTAATGGAATTGCATTAGTGATAACGGTCATTATTAATTACCTATCCAATACGGGAATTTTTAATGGGGAGACCATGGCAACGATATCTGCCAAATACCAGAATTTATTTACACCTTCTGGTTATGCATTTTCAATCTGGGGCATTATATATTTAGGTTTGATGGGCTTTGTTGTATATTATGGCCCCTTTGCCAAGCAAACAGCGGAAAAAGATAAAGTCACACTAAATATTGGATGGTGGTTCTTAATTTCTTGTCTAACAAACAGCTTATGGGTAATTGCTTGGTTATACGATTATACCTTTTGGACAATTTTATTGATGGTCCTACTTTTTGTTTCACTGTTAAAAATCATTCAGCTTACCTGTGATGTAAATAATTCTACAGTGAGCACTGCTGTTTTTTTTAAACTGCCTTTTAGTATGTATGCGGGCTGGATTTCTGTTGCTCTGATTGCTGATATTGCAGCTTATTTAACAAAGATCGGTTGGAGTGGTTTTGGAATTTCCGATACAATTTGGACCCTTATAATGTTTGTTATTGCGCTACTAATTCACCTATTTATGATCTGGAGACGTCGTATGCCCATGTTTGCACTTGTGGCAGTCTGGGCTTTAATCGCTATTGCTGTTGCTAATAAGGTAGCTAATGGCACTGTTTATACAGGAGCTCTGATTGCGGCAGTTATTGTTTTGCTCAATGTGATTGTATTTTATATCCAATACCCGAAGAGCTTACTGAATTGAAATGTTTAATATGAGAGAAAGGAAAATATTGAAATTTCCCAATTCTTTCCCAAATTGATGTATAAGTTTAGGTTATTATAACATTTTAAAACTTAAATCATATGGTTAATTGGAATTTAATAGCTGGGTTGGATAGGGAATTTTCTTCACAGGATATCAGACGTAATATTTTGACTTATATCATTCAAAATTATCCTGCAACTCAGATTGACTTTATTGAAAAAGATCAGCATTCTTATAGAATAGATATTAGGGGTGGAGATTCTCTTATTTTCAATTTTAAAGGACAATTTGTGAGAGCAGTTAATTAGGACGGAATCTAACGATGATATTGGCAAATTTTTCCTAAAAATAGGGGATGAGCTAAATCGGATCATTTAATTGCATTTTCTTTAATAGGTTTATTAGCTATGTCAGAAAGAAAAAGACGTAGCTAATTTCTTGTTTCTCATATTTTCTCAGCGGGGTGCTGGCGCGGTTTTATACTATTCTTCCGCAGCAATTGTGTTTATTATTTTTGTTGGTATGCCTTTTTCATTATAGTAGATCCGCTTTTTGGTTTGATAATTATCTATACTTTTTAGTTTCCCGGTTTCTAAGTTATATATGCTCCATTTACCAGTTTTTTTTCCCTGTCTGTAAACGCCTGTTTTGAGCAATCTTCCTTTTTTATCATACCAATACCATCGGTTGCTTTTAACACCGTTAGCATACTGTCCTTTGATTTCTATTTGCCCATTCATGTAATACCATGTCCAATGATTTACTTGGTTGCCTTGATCGTTATAATTCCCTTCTGTCTGCAATTGGCCGTTTTCATAATACCATTGCCATTTTCCAATACTGTTATTTCCCTTCGAAATTCCCTGATTTTTTAATTGTCCATTTTCGTGATAATACTTCCATTCGCCAATTTTATTGCCCTCGAGCATGACTCCAATTGCTTGCAAGTTTCCGTTTTCGTAATAATACTTCCATTCGCCCGATGTTTTTCCATTTTCATAATTGGCAACATTCATTAGCTTTTTGTTGGCATAATACCATGTCCACTCGCCGGTTTTTAAGCTGTCTTTCATTTCTCCAACACAGCGTAATTGACCGCTATCGTAATACTCCATCAATAAGCCTTTTTCCTCATTGTCTACAAAGTTTTTAACAGCTCGGATTTTTCCATCTTCACTATACCATTTCCATTCACCAGTTTTTCCCCCATGTGCATACTGACCGATAACGGCGGGAGATCCATTTGTATTATAATACATATAGGGACCATCATCTTTATCGTCGAGATAATTTCGGAATCCCTGTAAGGTTCCATTTTCTGTATAAAATTTCCATTCTCCTGTTTTTGCGGCCATTTTATATTGTCCCATAGACCGTAGCTGTCCATTCTCATAATAAACTTTCCATTCTCCGGATTTTTTACCCGCTACGTATGCTTCGCTTTTTTCCAATTGACCGTTGGGAAAGTAAAATTTCCATTCTCCGATCGGTTTACCATCGATAAGATGCCCAATCTTACTCAATTGTCCATCTTCGTGATAGCCTTGCCAAAGGCCGGTTTCCAGGTCGTTTTTGTATTTTCCACTTGCATACAGCTGTCCACTTTTATAAAATTCTTTTGACCATCCGTATCTTTTTCCTTTTTTATAGTTGGAAATAATTTCAGGAGAGCCGTTTTCGTAAAACCCTTTCCACTGTCTTTCTAGGCAATCTTTTTTGTATCGTCCGACATATTTTACATTTCCATTCGGGTAATAGTATAGCCATTTGCCCGTCTTTAGACCATTTTTATCCCATTGGCCTTTTTGCTTTAAGCTGTCGTTTTCTATCATTACTTTGTGTGCTGATTGCGCGTGAATGACCCTATGGAAATTTAGCAACAATAGAAATAGAATGATATTTTTCATAGCTTTTTATTTATGGTACTTCATTTTAATGGTACTTCATCCGCTGTCAAGGATGGTGTTGAACTGAAAATTTTTATTATTTACGCCACATGAAGATCAGATTTTTTCGATGGTTTTCCCGCATTGATTTATATTCGATGGCTACTATTTATTATTCGATATGTTCTGAAAAAAGTATACCCTTCGTTTTGGACGAAGGGTATCGAATTACCTATGCATTGCTGACTTCTTAAGTTATCTGTCAGAGCTGATTAGAAGACATGTACCTGGCATTGCTGATCATTTTTTAACGTAGTGTAATTTCACCAGCCCGGTTTCAAATGTCTTCGTCGTTATTAGTTTAAGTAGCTGCTCGGGTCTTCCTTCCTGGAAAAGTCTTGTTCCATCGCCCAGTAGGGTTGGTATGACAGAAATTATCAACTCGTCTATTACATCATGCTTCAGCAATTCATTGATGATCTCGGCTCCGCCGTCACAATAAATATTTTTCCCTTTTCCGGATTTTAGTTCTGAAATTAAATTGACCAGATCTCCGGAATAGAAAATCGTTCTGCCTATATGGGGCCTTGCTGTTCTTGTGATCACATATACATCCCGTTGTCCGTTGTCATAGTGGGATGCGCCAACATTTTTAAGTACATATTCATAAGTCTTTCTACCAACAATTAGGGTGTCAATCGTGTCTATAAAATCCGAATAACCGTAATCTTCTCCTTCTTTTTCAACCATGTTTAGAAAACTGAGGTCGTCATTGGGTTTTGCAATGTAACCATCTACACTCATGGCAATAAAAACTGATAATTTTCGCATTTTTTTAAATGTTTGAATTTTTCTATAAAGTTAGCTTTAGATAAGCAAAAGGCTTTGGAAAAATACGACAATATTAAATTTGTGAAGGAACCATTCCGGTATTTTTCTTTATATCATTGCTGAGGTGGGCCTGATCATAATAACCGCACTCGAAAGCAATATCCGATAAGTTCTGTTTTCCATCTGAATTTCTGATGATGCTAAGTGCATGCTGAAAACGTATAATATTAACGTATTCTTTGGGAGACATACCAATATATTTCTTAAAACCTCTTTCAAGCTGTCTTACGGTAGTAAAGTTACGTTTCGACAGCTCAAAGATACCAATCTGCCCATCCGCTGCATGTATATCATTGATGACTCTTTGTAATGGATTGGCTCTGTTTATTATTTTCTCTGAATAAAATCTGTTAAAATAATCTATTGGGTGATGAAGAACTTGATCAAGCTCAAATGAATTGGATTTTTCAAATTCAATCGTATCATTGACTAATACGTGTTGCGGTTCATATTTATAGAAATTAGCAAGAGCTCCGGGTTTGAAACATACACCCCATAAATGGGTCCCGCCTTCAATGAAGCTATCTTTGAAGGAGGTCATTGCGCCGACCACATAGGTTTTACCGAATTGGAGAGAAAGGGAACCATTGTCGGTTAAACAGTTATCTCCCATATTCATGACTATACCTGCACAGCCATCAGGGAAGACACGCTCATATTGTCGCCCCAATTCATGGCTTCCTTTTAGTTCCCAATAAAAATCTATCAAGGGTTCCAATGCTTTATGTGGTTTCGTTTTTTTATACTCCATTTACATCAACAATTTACCATGCCAGCTGTTTCTCCGGTCGCCTTGCTTTCTGATTGAACTTATCGGCTGTAATTACCTGCAATATGAAAAAATAAAATGATATTTTTTATATAGAAATTTTTGAAAGGAGAGATTTAAGGTTATCTTATAGTTCACATGTGCCGCTCCTGTTGATTACTATTTTTAGCTTCTTTTTGGACGCATCAAGCACACTTGTAGCACCCTTAAAGCACATTTTGCTTTGTGTGTCAACAGTGCTATATCCGTGCTTTATCTGCACTATATCTCTACTGGAACCTTGTAGGTGCGATCATCCCCTCTAGGAGGGGGACCAAAAACACTATGGTTATTAATTTAAGTTAAAAAACCTTGTGTGTAAAAAACGTGTTTGCCCTCCAATTTGGGGCAGCAAATCCTCGAAGCGGATGGAAATGTAAACTTCAGCAAGCAGAAGTTTTTCGAAGAGCATTTCAAATACATCACTGATTGCCGGAGAAGCCTACACGGACCGCTTTCAGGCCGATCAGACCTTGTAAGTCTTCCACCTCAAACTGCTCAATTTCGGTGTTCAATAATCCCTTGTGCTGTAATAGGTTGATGTAGCCTAGGTATTCAGTCTCTTCATGTACATTGGAATAGACGATGACCAATTTACCTTTTTGTGTGATGCGCTCTGTAGAGCCTTTGATCTTGGCTTTATCAATGCGTTTCTTGGCAATCTCGTAGCGTACATTGTAGGAGCCATCGATATCAAACTGCTTCTCGTCCATGCGAAAGCGGATGGAAATAGGCGTTGCAAAGACCAATACGAGGGAGGTCACCTCTAGCTGATGTGGTAGGGAGGGCTGGAGCTGTCTAAACTCAAGTTCCATCGCACACATAACCTGCAGTTGCCACAGCCGTAAATTACGTAGGTAGTAGAGCTCAAAATTACGACCGGGTGCGATGGAAGCGCCGATATACATATTGTGCTCGATACCGTCTGTCTTGTAGCGCTCGTAGTAATGTGGAAAGTATTCTTGAGCTTCCACCTGCTTTTCGTCGAGGATAGCCACCAGCTTTTTGTTGATTAGCGTGATGGAGTTGTCATAATCCTGCCGCGCTTCATAAAAACCACCGATAGCCTGGTTGATCCGCTCAAAATAGCGGTCGATTGCCGCATTGGCGACGTTATTTTTGTTATTTTTCCTGAAATTCTCCAGAATAGGGTGAATATCCTGGTTAAAATAATCGAGCATGAGCTGTTCGGTATCGGTCAGCAGCGCTTGCTGCAGCGTCGTCAGGTTTCTTTCCAGGTCGAAGATCTTCTGCTCAAATAGGGGTAATTGCTGCGTTTGGTTGACCGCGTTGAACAATTCGATCAAATCCTTGCTCTGATTGATCAGATCTTGCCGGATGGCCTGATTACGGGACTCGGAGGAACCCTGTACGTCGATTTGTCCATAGAGCGGATAAACATGGTCAAAGACGATTTCCTGCAGGGCATAGTCTTTCCCAAAGGCGCGGTCGTTGAGGAAATGGATGGCTTCTTCCTGAAACCGCCACTTGACACTCGGGTGGATAGCGGTATATTCCCGTTGGATCACCGCTTCGATCTGGTTTTCAGTTTCGGAAAATGCTTTCGAGACCTTATCCTTTATAAAGGGCAAGATGAAATTGAGCTTGTTGGCATTGACCGAATTAAGTTCCCGCACCTTTGATGAGGACATTTCCAGTAGACCCAGCACTTTGTCGCCTTCGATCAGGGGAACAAAAATAAAGCTCTTCACCTGTTGCTGCTTAAGCTTATTGATAAAATAAGCCTGCTTTGGATCACCCATCGGCAGCTTGTCAATATCCGGTACAACAAGGTATTCGTCCTTGGTGAGCAGGCTCTCCAAGGCCTCGCTGCAGAGCATGTTTTCACATTCCTCGATGGTAGAATCGTAAAGCAGATGACTGTACAGCTGTTTTTCGACAATGCGTAAGTTGTACTCGTTCCTGACCTTCTCAAAGGAGGTTAATCCGATCCGCAGATCATTTATTTTATAGATCGACCTGAAAATACTTTCTATTTCTGCCAGTTGCACAGCGCTCTTTTCGCGCAGCAGATTACTCTTGAAGCTGGATACCGCATTTTCAATGGTGGCATCAAAGAGTGTCATAATGGAAAAGCCTTTTAGGATCCAGCTCTGCTCAGGAAATTTGGACTTCCAGAGGGCAATATCCGAAAAGTTGTCGACCAATTCGGTAATATCTTCGGCCGAAAGCTCGAGCGCCCGTTCTGTAGGAAGGACATCGATAAAATCGGCATTGAATAAGACGCGGTAATGATGGATGATATTATTCTTGTCTGGTATATCCAAAAAGAGCGGTGCATCCATGGCGTCCACCTTATAGCCATAATATTGACTGATAATGACGCAGCAATTGAGAATATAATAGGTATCGGGCGAGATGTCGCGCAAACTAAATTCATAGTGATCGCCGGCATCCTGTAATATTTTTTCCAGTCTTGCGGTATGGTTGAACGTATAGAGATGGAAGGGAATGCTAATGGCCTTGATCTCATTATGTGTCAGTGAACTTGGAAACAGGTCGGCCAGCAGCACCTTAATTATAGGTTCATAGCGCTGTAGGTCCTCGGCTTTTTGGACCCCATCGATAAGTTCGGGATATTTGCTGATTTCTTCCAGTAGCGATCGGGCATAGGTGGCCTGAAAGCCAACCGGCGACAAGGCCGCTGCTTCAAAGGATGGTATAATCTTATGAAAAGCGATCAGGGTTTTAAACGGACTGGAATCAAAGGCGAAATTAAACTGCATAATGGTTTTTCCCGACTAAATTAGATTATTGCTGGAAGATGTACAAAAATATAAAATAATTGGCGAAAAGAAAATCCAAAGCGGACGGATGAAAACGTCGCGCTTTGGATTTCGGGTAGTACAGTTTTATTGGATGCCGTTATTTGTATCCCCTTATTTTGTATACTGCTATTTAAACTGGATTTTTCGTATCGAACCATCATCGGATGCGACGTAGAGCATATTGTCATTATCGACTGCAATGGCATTGACACCGTTGAACTGTGCTGCTTTGCCGAGACCGTCTTTGCTGTTGTTGTTCGGGTTGTTGCCCCCGGCAATAGTAGTTACCACACCGTAGCTATTAACAACGCGGATGCTATAATTGTGGTTGTTATAGTCGTTATCACAGACGACAATATACTGGTCTGACCATAGGGCTATACCCATCGGGCTTCCGAACAATGCTGCACTGCTCTGACCATCCTGTGCAGGTTTATGGTTGTTATTATTGGCTCCGGCAAGGAGGTAAAGCCCATTTTGATCCTTTTTCCAGATGCGTTTGCCAGTGCCATCGGCAAAGTAAAAGGTGCTCACGTTTTTCATTTTTGTCATGCCCAGCATTGTGGCAGATTGCTGATAGGTAGGGTCTACATTCAACAGGTTGATATTATACAACCAGCCCATAATATTATCGCCAGCAATCCTGTTGACCACATATTGCTGATTACTGAAATTATTCGCATACAACATTGTCTCGCCATCGGCTAAAAGGGCGATCGGATTCATGCCTGTGTTTAAGCGGCGCCCTTCTAAATTGAGGTCGTTGCTACCAGCCCAAAGTTCCGTTTGCTTTGGCAGACTGGGCGTAAAGCGGAATATGCTCGGTATCACTTCCTTGCTTTTTCCTGCAACATATATTTTTCCGTCATTCCCCAGGGTAATGGCCCAGGGATCCGTGATGATAAGTGGTGCATCATTGGCATCAATTCGGCCGTCGCCATTGAGATCCTTTTCTGGTGTTCCGAGGGGCTGATAGATGACGGCATGCCCACTTGCATCGTAGGAAAGCGTGCGATAGTTGGACGGATCGGTGAAATAGAGCGTATTGTTGTTGTCAATAGCGATCCCCTGAATATTCTGGCATCCCAGCGCCTGTATGCCACTGACTGTGCTTACATTGGGCAATAAGATGGGGATAGTCGATTGGCTGCTCACCGTTTTATTATTGACGGTGACCGTCAGCAATCCCGTAGTGGCCTCTGCAGGAATGGTAACAACAAGCTTATTTTTTGAAGCTTCATTCACCAGGGCATTTTTGCCATTGAGTGTAACGAGGTTTTGCTCCGGTTTCTCGCCGAAATTTTGACCTAAGATCGTTAAGGTGCCCCCCGGTATGCATGGGGCTGCTTTGGCGAGCGCCTGATTGTTCAGCGCGAGCATACTACCATAATTGATAAAAGACGATAAGGCAAATACAGCAAATGCACTGTTGTTGCCGATGGGATTACTGAACAGTTGTACCCCATTTAGATAGACCATACTGTTCACGACCTGAACGGTAATGGTTTTGCCGCTCAATGTGGTTAGTTTCTTGTCGGCTGTTAAATCGCTCAATGAAAAGCGACCCTTGACAATATAGTCCTTGATGGAGGAACCATCCTTAAAATCGGATCCATTGGTTCCATTTGCTGCCCTTAACCGGGGTAGATTTTGATTGTCCTCGGTCGCGGATTGTGGGTTATTCCTTGCTACAGATACATCCGCAAGTACCCGGTCGCTCAGGGTAAAGACCGTAATGCCCTGATTGAGCTCTTCCTCAGTAAGCGAAGCGCTTTTAAAGTCGACGGTAAAAGATTTTAGTGAATCTATTCCAGTCAGCACATCCTCGAGTTTCGATTTGGTACTTTGTTCCGGTGGATTGTCTTTATCCTTATGACAGGCTTGGATACCCAAAATAATGAATATTCCAAAAAAAATGGTGAATCTATTCATGGTATATGTTTTAAATGTAGATCTATTGTCTGACTGGAAACAGTCGGGTTTTGATGGCTTCATGTTAAGTAGGTAATGATGACAATTAAAATTACCAGTCCTGGTAAACTGTTGAAATACCCACTTGTGGGTATTTGTGTAACTATAATATGTTCAGTGAATTGTATTGAAAAAGTAATTTTGTGGGTATTGCAAATAATGGTTAAATTTAAGAAAGTCAATATTGGCCTATGGAACGTCTTTTCAGATCAGAGAGCCTAGCCATGTATTACGATGAAGATCGTGATATTTTCATGGGTAAATGGGACAACTGCAATGTGGCGGAAAAGCTCATCGCAGGAATCAAGGAGTATAAGGGGATTTTTGAGAAAATAGTACCCGAAAAGGTCATTTGGGATCTCTCTTCCATGAGTTATACGATACCGACAGAACTACAAAACTGGATTCTTGATTTTCTAGATATACCTGCATGCAGACATGGTATAGACTATAAGGTTGCGCATATCTTAAGTCCCGATATCTATGCGAGCATCAGCGTGATGAATATGTACGTGGATGGGAAAACGACCTTCAGACCCCATTTCTTTTCGCATGAAAATACCGCGCTGGACTGGGTCAACCTAACTGCCAAAGGACCTGTTTCTGATGCAGAAATACTGCCGCCTTTACTGAAAGTAGAGTCTTTGCTTAACGAGAATAAGGGCCGGATTACACTCGATGTGGACAGCGCGGAAGTTCCGGAATATCTGCTCGATATTCTTAAAGTGATCAAAAACCGACGTTTTTTTTCGGTTGGCATTCGCAATTACATGCAGCTTACCGCAAGGGAGAAAGTGATCTTGACGCTGATCTTACAGGGAAAGCCCAATAAAAATATTGCCGATATCCTGAGCATCTCCTGTGAAACCGTAAAGACCCATCGGCGCAATCTGCTGCGAAAACTGCAGTGCAAGAACATGAATGAACTGATGCGCTTCCAGATATTTTTATAGCCCCATCGATACGAATTATAAAATGAAAAACTAGCGGTGTAATTTTGATATGAAAAGCTATTTTCTCGAGATTAAGTCCTTCAATTCATAGTTTTGTTTGGCCCACATCGCGCTTGGCCTTATCCAATCGTCCGATGCTAGATAGAGAAATCCATGCTTTAAGCCAGTGTGAAGTTCTACTTCCCTGAAATGACCAATGGGAAGTTTTGAAACTTCTTTTCTTTTCACGGCAGAAACACCATAAGGGTCTGTGTTTTCGTAAATGGTTAAAATATTACCGCAAAAATTGATATCTGGAATTTCCGATAAATCACTCGGCTGAAAGCTGCCGATAAATACAAAGTTCAATTTTGAATTTACTGCATAGGTGGACACATATTGTGCAATATATCCCCCTTTGGAAGTGCCCACTACAGTAATATGATCTGCCGGAACACCTGTTACTATTAAGCTGTCTATTTGTGATACGACTTTTTTAGCATAATTTTTTACATCGGTTCGGGGTTTTCGGCGCCGAAAATACAAGTTTATTATTTTTTATGATCAACTAATAATAGTAATTAATCCAATAGATAGATCTTCTTTTCTTTTAAATTGAATCCAAGCTTTTTACCCAGCCAATTGATACTTGTTTTCCCTTCATAAATCAAACCTTCAACAAAAAAGACCGTTGGATTTTCTCTTTTTGCAAAAGAATTGGAGATGGATTTAATATGTCCTTTAGAATATTTTGTCTTTATCTGGGGGTTAAATTCACTGGCTCTCTCCGTTACTTCAAGTTTGGTAGGATCCAATTCCAATGTTGAGATAAACCGATCACTAAACCAAAATGAATCATCGCCAGCCCCTGAATCTAACAGAATGTTGATCCTGTACTTTTTATTCAGATATATGTAGGTCGAGATATCAAGAGATTGATCTGCATTGGTAGTCAGTTGAATTGGAATAATTTTGTCACTTTTTAGCTTTTCCTTTGGAAAAATAAGCTGTTTCTTTGTGTAGTCTATAATAAACTCGGTATCGTAAAACATTGGAAGGGAAATCAGTCCATCAATACCGGCTAATTTCATGTCGAATGTTGAAAAAGGAATATCATTAAACTCTCTACCATTGAATTTAATGGTAGAGGATCTGTAAAGAGGAATTGTCATTTTTTCACCTGTTGCACGGAATGCGGTAAGAAAATTATAGCTTTCATTTTTTTTCAGTTCTTTGGCAAAATCATCAAAAAAAAGATTGATTCCCCCGCCTGTGTCGAAGATAAAATTTCCTCTCTTTCCTTCGATTTCGGCTTCAACTATGATATGACCGGAAGGTAATAATTGTAACGGAATGCTTTGGGCAAAGGTGATAAATGGTAGTATGATGGTTGCTATTACGCTGAAATAGAATTGCCTCGTTAATACTATTTTAAATATGTTCATTTGCCTTTAGCTTTTAAGATGAAATGGTCAGTTTTTTCCACCAGCTTTTGCTTGAAGATGCTAAGTGAATTTTTATTTCAATATAAAGATAAATAAAGTTGCTTGAAACTTCATCATCTAAACCGTAAAACTGGACTGCTGATTTAGCGATTCAATAAAATATGATGATCTTTCAGTGTAGTATCCAATATTCGATCAGGCAAGCAGATGTGTGGTAAGAAAGGGTGGGAGAGATATTTAATTTGATTAAAAGTGAATATTCGTAATAAGGGTATCCTTCAGTTCAGCTAATCTGTCCTGGCCGCTACTATCGTTTACTAGGATGATAATAGCGGTTTTCTTTTCGGGGTAGAGGTAGCATAGTGCAGTGAAGCCACAACCATCATGCCCCGTGTGCATAAGATAGGAGAGACCATTTTCCTCCTTATCCATCATCCAACCCAATCCCATGTGCATACCATCGGGTCTCGTAAACGTAGTTTTATGACTTAGTGCGATGGCTGCATTTTTATTTTTTAGATTAGCGGATGCGTATTTGAGCATATCGCCGAGCGTTGAAAACATGGAGGGAGCTGCTCTATAACCATAGTCTGGAATAAAGGGCAAAACTTTTCCATGTTCGTCATGACCGGCGATGAGTCGCTGCTCATCCTTTGCTGAAAGTTGAGGTTTTGTATCCCTCATGCCTATTTGATTGCTTAAAAATGAAGCGATCAGATCCTTGTAGGGTTTATGGTAAACGCGTTCCAATAGGGCAATCAACAGCATCATCGCGTTTCCATTGTAGCGGAATTTTGTGCCAGGAACCGTATCGAGCACAAATTTGTGCATATCCCGGAACAGGCTGTCGGCGGTATAAACACGGTAAAACTCCCGAAATGCTTTGGGGGGCAATTTGGTGATGCTATCGAGGTATTTATCATCGTAATCTCTTGACATCGAAGGTAAGGCTGAAGTGTGGTTTGCCAGATCTACCAGTCGAACAGGATATCCCTTATACTGCAAATTCGGATAATCCCCAGGCAAATATTTTCGAATATCATCATCAAGATTTACTTTCTTTTCGATGACGGCCTGCGCAAGCATTATGCCGACGAACGTTTTTGCAATGGAACCTAAACCGAAAATGGTATTGGTACGACTCAAATTGCCCGCACCACGATGAAAATGGTATTGCTGTGCTAAATCGCCTGTTATTATTCCGATCGATAGGTCAACGGTAATCGGGGATTGTAGATAATGCACTGCCGACCTTTGAACTAAGCTATCCAGCGAAGTTTTCAAAGGGTTGCTACTTAAAATCGAACCCTGATAAGTTTGGCCGAAACAGAATTGTATCGTGAGAATGAAAAAAACAATAACTTTTAAAGGAGTTGATTTCATATAGAGCTGACAATAATAGCATAAATATAGCCAAAGAATTTGTATTTCACATGCAGAGCGTCCTCTTATGGCAAGAGGTTTCCTGTCACTTTTGAGAATCCCAAAACTGCTGATCATACGCCCGATCAGACCAGAATATATACCGAGCGAAGCCTTGAAATTGCAAGGAGCATGTTTTAAGTCTTTTCAAGAATCAATCAATAGCTTTGCAAACGAAATTAAGATTTCTGGACTGTTCCTTATCAAGGAAATAAAACATACATACTCAGTATGCTACTGACGGGAATGCTTATGTTGTCGTAACCGTCTTTGCTACATGCTTCGGCTATGGTGGCCACAAGAGCCAGGGTACATATTATGGTGATTTCGCTCATGTGCAGGCTTGGCTCTTGCATATAATGTCCAATTACAATCACGGTAATCAAAGCGAATACAAAAAATACTGCAGACCCTAGTAGTGTTTTTCGTGCACCGAATAGGCGGTAAGAACCATAAGGCCATTTTTTGCCAGATAATGCCGCCATCGGATCACATATTGCCAAGGTGAGCAAGGGCAAATAATAAAAAATAGACCCTTTGTCTAACAATGTCTGTGCGAGAAAGCAAAGATAGACTGCCGCTGGATAGGCCAGGCTACCGACAGATTTTCGGTCGATGGCATGGATAGATTTCAATAAACTGAACTTGATGGACAGCAATAAAATCAAAGCGAACAATCCGCATAGGATGAAAACAGACCAGTGACTGCTGATCAAAATCGGGAATGACATGCAGATTATCCCCGTGCCTACATGAACGAGTTTTCGGGTAAACTCGGCTTGAACCTTAAACTGTTGATACAATAGTTCGGCAAGCCCAAATAGCAGCAAGAAGAGGGTGCCTAAGAGGAGCATGTTCCATAAATCGTTTTTCATAGTCTTGTTTTTAAAGGTAAATTAGCCCATACATGGCTCCGCTGAATATAAAGCTGTCAAATCGATCCAATATTCCGCCATGCCCTGGAATGAGAGTACTATAATCTTTAATTTGACAGCTTCGTTTGTACCAGGAAGCCAATAGATCTCCCAGCAATGCTGAAAAGCAAATAAAAAGGGTAGTCATTAAAGTTTGTGCGATGGACATGCCGATGGATGGAAAGAGGAAAAGGCTGGTACTGCTGGCAATGACCAAAGCGCCAACTAACCCCGCCGTAGTTTTATTTGGACTAATCGATGGTATCAGTTTTCTTTTGCCAAATAATTGACCGCAAAGTTGGCTGAATCCATCAAAAATCACGACGGTAAAATAGAGTAAGAAAACCTTTTCTGTCGATGCCCTGTGCCCGAAGTCTATAAACGCAGCGATAAGAGCGAGGTAAACGACCAGTACCGGTGAAAAGAGTAACAGCGACCGCTTTGAAAGTAGATGGGCCTTGACAATTTCGTAAAGACCAACTATTCCAATGCAAATAGCCAAAAGTCTGATATAGTCAGTATAAATGGAAAAAAAGACAAGGATCAAAATCAGGAAGTAAAAAAACAGTTTTAACCAGTGCTCCCTGGCTTGTGCAACTTGACAATTCTTGTTGAGATAGCCTGTGACCAACGCGCCAATGCCAAAAAATAACAACAATATATTCGCTATCAATACATACATAATCAAGCCCTTTTTTGTAATTGGATAAGGAATATACTTTTCAGATTGGATTGCAGCTTCGGAAGGATAATCACGAGAGCCAATTCTTCCAGATAAGCCAAATAACTTACGGTTAACATCAGGTGGAAATAAAAGACGTTAAATCCAAATACGAAATAACTAAAGATAAATATGCCCTGAAGATAGCCCGTTAATTTATAGGACCACAAATGGAAGCTGGGAAAACGTTTAAATCGGATAAGCGCGTAGATCTGGGGAACAATCCACAGGACAAGAAGCAGGATAAATTCGATTTTATAGGCCATTACAAAACCTTTCTCCAATGTTATCATGCCTATGAATGCCATCAGGTATGTGCCGATATCCGCGACCGAATCTAATTTGGCACCAAATTCGGTCTGAAGGTTAAATAGCCTGGCAATTAGTCCATCGAGGATATCGCTAATCAGGTTGATGGATAATAAGAGGATAAAGAGATCCTTGTCTGCCGTCAACAACGCATAGCTGATAAAGGGCAATGCCAGTATACGGTAGGCAGAAAGTGCATTGGGCACATTCCATCTGTTTTCTTTTTTAGTTTCCATTTTATAGTGATTTTTTTCTGCCGAATTTTTGATGTGCCTGCGTAAACTGACCTTCCGAAAGGGCCGCGGCGATAGATAATTCTCCTGCGAGTACAAGAGCTGCGGCTATTTCTGCATATTTTATCGAGTTCCCTTCGCCACAGCAGTCCATCATTTCCAGGCACTCTCTTTGGGTCGGGAGCTTTGTTCCACCACCAATAGTGCCGACAATAAGATTGGGCAAAGTTACGGCGGCATAGAGTGAACCGTCTTTATTCAGCTCCATTCGCGTGATACCTGTTGCCGCTTCGGCCACACAGGCGACATCTTGGCCCGTTGCTAAAAACAAGGCGGCCAATCCATTGGCATAATGGCCCTGTGCACCTATAGCTCCGCTTTGAATAACACCCATGGTGGATGTCCGCCAATAGCGATCCATCCGCTCGGCCGAGGTTTTAAGGACTTCGGACAGGATGTTGGCCGGTAGTGTTATTTCGGCAGTTACCTTTTTACCCCTGACATGATTGAAAGCCGCGGCGCTCGCTTTTTTGTCTCCCGAGCTGTTTCCCTCAATAAACCAGTGACTGGGCTTTATGGGGCAAGAGGCAATTATAAATTGGCAGATGGCCTCCGTGCAGATGGTAACCATATTCTGGCCAGCCGCATCCGCAGTGAAATATTCAAAGGATATGGTTAAATGGTTGCCTTCAATCTGTATGCGGGTATCGGTTAACTTGGCAAACCGGCTTGTGCGTTTTATGATTTCCTGGAAGTTTTCTTTCTCTGCGAGGAACCAGGAAACGAAAAGACTGAGATCCTTGATGTTCTCAAATTTGAATACAGGGCTTCTTTGGACCCCTTGTTGCAGACAGATCGATGTAATGCCCCCGGCCAGTAAACAGGCTCTGGATCCGCGGTGATAGGATGCAACCAATGCACCTTCAGTTGTCGCAAGCGGAATATGATACTTTCCATTGGCCGAAGTTCCATGAACCTGAAGGGGGCCGATGACGCCTGTAGGGATTTGACTCATGCCGATGAAATTTTCAATGTTGCCCTGGAAGAACGCTGGTTCCAATCGGGTGTTCGTTAAGATCGGAAATTGCTGGCCTGTTGCGCTTTCGAGGTACCTTGATAATGCTGCGGTCCCCTCATGACTGATTTCTCGAAAAAATGGCAAAGCCTTTGGCGTTTCACTTGAGCTGGCTAAGCCCTCTGGTTTCTTAAATACGATTTTCATAGTTGGCTTTTAATAAAATTATATCGATTGTCTTCCAAAGTTATTGTGATAATCGCAGTTAAAATTGTGGTAAACAATAATGTAATTTTTTATTTTTGTGATTATCGCAAAAAATAACGGGCTTATGTATCAGGAGAAATTGATTCAGGAAATACAGCGGAAAATCGATCCCTCGAAATCTCTTATCGAGGTGATTGCGGATGCGCTTGATATTAGTTATGATGCGGCGCACCGCAGAATTTCCATGAAAAGCAAATTTTCAATCGGGGAGACGGTGCAGCTTGCAAATCGCTTTTCACTTTCTTTGGATAAGCTATTTCAGCAAAGTGACCACATCTTAGTGAAAAAAACAGCAGAAATTCAGTCCTTTAATGACCTGTCAAATTACCTGGAGCATTCGTTTAAATCGTTAACGGAGTTTGAACCCAATCTGCAGACTTACCTGTATTATTCGGCAAAGGATGTTCCGATCTTTTATACCATCAATACAGGATTATTGTCCGTATTCAAAAAATATGTATGGCTCAATTTATTGGGCTCGGACGGTTTGGAGGTGTCTTTTGAATCTTTTTTGGCGAAAACACCCATCGATAGTAGGGGCCAGAAGCTTCACGATTATTATTCGTCCATTCGGGTGAAAGAGATCTGGAACGATACCACCATTAACAGTACGTTGCAGCAGATCATCTATTTTTCTCAGGCCGGTTTACTGACTGCCGAAAACGGAAAGATGCTCTGTGAGCAGCTTAAAGAACTGCTGTTTTCGCTGGAGAAAAGTTGTGTGCCAAACAACGACCAATATCAGCTATACTATCATGAGTTATTGATCTTAAATAATAATGTCCTTGTTGGAAATAACGACCGGAGGTCGCTATTCGTTCCGCATACGATGTTGGGTTATTTTATTACCAATGATAAAGACAGCTGTCGACACGCCTTCAATTTCTATCAGCATCAGCTCAAAAATTCGCGATTGTTAAATACCGCCGGAACGCGGGACAAGAAAATGTTTTTTAACAAGGCTTACCAAAAGATCGACCGCTATAAAGCACAGGTCAGTGTGGATCATGAAATGTAAAGTGGTCGAATGATAAGTAGCAAGATAAGTAGAGGAAACGTGAAGTTTTTTCAATAGTTATAAGCGTCATCGAGCTTCATCTTTACGGCCAGGATGTGTTTGCAGAGACCTCTATTTGTCCTGTTATTCGTAAACCAGGTACAGGTACATTGCAGATCATTCCCCTTACCGACGACAATATGGCTCAGGTCAGCACTGCCTTTTACTTCGGCCTTAATACCATTTTTGTCGTGCTGCAAGAAAAGCACAGCATCTTCATCAACCAACTTAAGGGCATTTTGCAACCTTGGATTAAAACGTTTTAAGCGTGAAAGTTTGAAGGGTAGCTTTCTGTAAAAATAAGTGTTGCTCCACAAATCGTAACCCAATAATCCCATACTGGAGAGTGAGGCCTGCATGGTTTCCATTGTACCAAGCTGAATGTCATGTTCTATGGAAACCAGCGTGGGTTGAAAAACTTCATTGGTTTTAAAATAATTATTGATGCCCAAAAGCCATTCTTCGGGCAGTTGAACCAGCAGGTTTTCGATATGCTTACTTTCACCAGAAAACCCACGGTAGACGCTTTCGGAAAGTAGAAACAGCATTTGTATGTCTTTGAAATCAAGTACTACCGCTGTACTTTGCTGATCTTCGTGTTTATAGAATGAAACACTGTCTACGTGCAAGAGTAGGTTCTCCATCAGATTGAGCCGATGAATGCCACCTATTTTTAAACTGTTGGGTTTGGCAACGGCAGAAAAAGTATAGCTGTTGCCCGATTGAGATAAAAAGTATTCGGGCTTGACTGCGCTTTTTGGCAGGGTTTTAAAGAGCTGCAAGGCTTCAATTTTGTTCAATTGAAAGGCACGCTCCATTTGCGATAAGTAGACCTGGACATTGCCCAATCCTTTAATCCAGCGATCGGGCAAACTCACTTTTTTCTCCGTAGTCTCTGCGCGGGTCGTGATGACCTTCAGTTCATTGGAACCTACGCCGACGATCAATTTATCGCTGCGGCCAACGGTATTGAGAGCCCGGATCGTTGCATCGTTAAAATCCACATTGGTACAGCCGGATTGAATAAACTCGCCATCTATTCCTGTTTGCAGTACGTCAATGCGCGCGTAAACACTGTTGCAGGACGAGAATGCTTCAAAATGTAGCTGGCCATTACCGACAGAAACAATTGGATCGCGCATATTGATGCGCTGATCGGGGGTAATCGCAAAATGAGAACGTACTGTTTTACCGAGCGTACTTAAGCATTTTGAAGCAACAAATGAATGGATAATGTTGCCATGAAAGAAGCAAGGAACCTGATTGTCCTGTTCAATTTCAGAACAATGCGCTAAGATAAACGATTTGTCCCGCGCCCCCATAGCGATGGTAGAAGTATGTTGATACTGATATTCGAAGTCTACATTCATTTGCGTTTTATTTTACTTAAAAATGCCTGATTGACGTTCTTATTAAGTTGGGCCGAAAACTCGACATAATAAGCGACCAATTTCTTGCTGTTTACAGGGAGACGCTCGTCATCAAGGTGCTCTAGGGTCTTTTCTAGGCATAATAATTGGAACGCTTTGATCTGCTGTGCGACAAATGGGCGATCTAAATATTCGATAAACCTGTTGACCGGCGCATATCCGACGGCAAGTAGTCTGCCGATAATAGGAGCAAGGTAGGAAAGATCATGTTTGCTATTTAATAGCGCAAACTGCACATATTCTGCGGCCAGATCCCGCGATATTTTCTTTTCAAATAATAAGCAAACAGCTATATAGAGCCATCCGCTACCCTGTACCTGAAGGCGATTATCCATCAGAAACTGCATTGGGTACAGGCAGTTTTCCATGTCGGGGACTTCATTTCCTGAAGCGGTGTCTGGAATATAGCGACATAAAGTCGGACCAATGTATTGTGGTGTTAAGCTGAGTTGAAAAGCAATAGCCTCCCGAAATGTCGTCGCAAAAGGCGCTGTATGATAGAATAACGGCGGGTAATGTTTAGTTTCTTCCTTTCTAAACCAGGGATAATTCCAGTTGTGTTCCAGCAATATTCTATGCCAGGTGGCGTATTCATTTTTGTCGACGACGATTTCGAATGTGATCTCAAATGGATTTACGACAGCGGGATAGCTTTTGGCTGCAGTATGTTCAAATTCCGAAAATGCCTGATCGGGCTGTTTGATCCGTGTTACCTGCGCCCAGAGAGGTAATACATCTGCTGTGGGTTTAATCTGTTCTGTGGCCCCCAAAAAGTACTGCATCGCAGCGGCGTAATTTCCCTTTAAGGTCTTCACAAGACGAATGGTCTCTTTATCGGTTCGTTGATACAACAGTCTGTTACAGGCGACGATCAGATCTTCCATTTCAATAGCAGCCTTTTTTTGTTCATACGCGAGCAGGCGCTCTACAAGTACCTTAGGATGCAGGTAGAAGGGGCGGTGACTAGGCGTCGACAGAAATGGCAAGCTGTTGTTGCTCGCGAGTTTTTGCCGCATCCAATCCAGCTTATGCTGTGCAAAGGGAATGCTGTCACTTTTATGTCCAGATTTTTCGCCGCTATCGTCGCCAATCCAATAATGCATAAAATCAGCGAAAAAGCGCATGTAGTCAATGTCCCAAAAACGGCTGAACAGCTGTTTGCAATAGGGTTTCAATTGCTTTTTGTAGTCTTTGGGGATAGCGTTCTGCAACTGATTCAGCCCTTCGAGGAAGATATCGAAATCTAAGGCAGACTTTGTTCTGAT
This sequence comes from Sphingobacterium sp., assembly GCA_031286695.1. Lineage (GTDB taxonomy): Bacteria > Bacteroidota > Bacteroidia > Sphingobacteriales > Sphingobacteriaceae > Sphingobacterium. The sequence continues at coordinate 1,352,678 of JAITTY010000006.1, forward strand.
GAAGTTGCCGATCTGAAATAACAGAGCATCCCAAGTAGATGGAATCGTGACCTGTTCGAGTTGTTCTGCTTCGAATTGTTCTGCCGCCTCTTCAAATGTGGGTTCTGCTAGGGAAGGAGGCGCTTGCGCCAAGCCGAGAATTTCGAGGGTCTTGAGTTTTAAATTACTACGGTGCGGTTCAACGAAATCTTTCAGGACTTCCGGGTCAGCCTGTGCCACTAAAAGCCGGGCACCTTTTTCCTGTACCTTTGGATCAGTCTGGAGTAACAGCATGGATAGCTCTGCGGAAATGTCAAGTGTGCTATATTCTTCTTTTTTCAGCAAGTGTTCGAAGATATCCAGGCAAAGCAGCAGTGATTTTTCTATTTTCTCCTTTGGGAAAATAGTGCTCACATGATCAATAAATCCATTTTCATCAAAACCATCCATTTTATAGATAATTTTGATCTGTTTGACCGAAAAATTTATAAGGCTGGTATTACCGGTATTTAGTAGTGAAAACAAGAGCTGTTGCTGCTGCAGATATTCCTGTTTTGTCGTATTAAATACGCCCAACAGCCGGATATGCCAATCTAAATGCGGTTTCTTCCAGTTATTAAGTAAGGACTCCATTAAATCGGGAATAATAGTACGGTCAAATACATAACCCTTCTCCTGCATGATCTGTATGACCTCTGTCCAATATTCAGTCACTTTTTTGCAGACAAATCCCTCACGCGCTTTCCATTTTGAAAGGTCGAGCACAGGAGTTTCATGTTTGTGGAATTGCAGAAATACGCTGTCGATTGCCGCTGGATTTTTCAATAAAAAATCAGCCTCCTCTTCTGTATTTCTGTCAAACATCGTTACCGTGAGCAAACGCGTAACAAAGTAGCTTTCATCAAAAGTGATCCAACCTTGTTGGTAAAATGCCCATAATACCTTGAAATCAATACCGCCAAAGCGGTCCTTTTGTGAAGCCTTAACGATCTTATGTAGGTAGACGGGTGGGAAAAGCTGATAAAAGGCCATTAAGGGTTCTACGCCAATGTTCGGATTTTCTAGGTAGGAGCTCAATGGGCATGAATGCCAAGTTCTATTTAAGTATTTAATCTCCGCGATATCCTCAAATTGGCGGGTACAGGCAATAAGTGCAAAATTGAGCGTAGCGTCCACCTGACTACGATTCTCATAAAAATCACTTCGTGCCGATCCTTCTAAACTATCGTCATCCCGTGCTAAAATATCGCGATCAATATCCAAAGAATGTAAATATGCTATAGTTGCTGCGCGTTCACCGGGATTTAGCACTTTACAGTGATTTAACACTTCGACCCAATTTTTGTCTTTGATATACTGTTTGAGTTTATTCATACGGTTAATTAAACATTCAAAAATATCATAAATCCGATAAGATCCTATAAAAAATGTTTTTTCTTCCGTCGGTATTAATCAACTTGCTGGGTACGCATGGGGATCTTATAGATGGCTGTTGAAGCGGTGATAAATAAAACCGTACGATCTTTACCCCCAAAACAGACATTGGATGTCCATGGTTCATTTACTTCAATATGGCCGATCAGCTGGCCTGTTGGATTATAGATAAAAACTCCTTTGCCTGTTAGGTAAATATTTCCTTGATGGTCCAAAGTCATTCCATCGGATCCCTGATCGATAAGCGCTGCCTGTCCGCTAAGTTTACCGTTGGATTCAATGCTGTACCTGTACGTTTTATTCCTTTCGATATCGGCGACATACAGGTATCTTCCATCCGCCGATCCTACAATGCCGTTCGGTTTGGTGACATCATCGGCTACTACAATCGGTTTTTTCCCTTTTCCTGGTGGGAGGTAGTATACTTTCTGCCCTGCGATCTCTGGCTTTTTCCTCGTCCAATAATCGCGCAGATAAAAGGGGTCTGTAAAGTAGATGCCCCCTTTCTTGTCCACCCAGAGGTCATTTGGACCATTTAGTTTTTTCCCATCAACTGCTGAGAGCAGGACGGTAACCTGACCATTTTTGCTGATTGACCATATCTCATTTTTTTCGTCGGCACAGGCGAGGAGCTGACCCTGATGGTTAAAGTACAGCCCATTTGCACGGCCTGCAGCATCTTTAAAAAGCGAAAGTTGCCCTTTGGTGCTATATTTCCAGATTTTGTTATTGGGCTGGTCGGTAAAATAGATGTCTCCGGACTTATCCACCGCAGGTCCTTCGGTAAAGGCAAACTGCCGGGCTATTAATTTCAGGCTATCCTGATGAAACAATTGTGCACTGAGGTCTAAACCCGTTAAGGAGAAGAGTAGAGACAGTAGGAGTGTAGACCGATGTCGACGAGAAGAAGCTGAATGGAACATATCAACTAATTTATCAATTTTCCGACAATAAATAATCTTCTCGGACGGATTAAGTTTGGATAAAGCTTGGGGGAAAGGGGCTAAAACAAGAAAAGCCCATCGTTAGATGAGCTTTCTTGTACCTAGGGCGGGAATCGAACCCGCACTCCCTTAACGGGAACAGGATTTTAAGTCCTGCGTGTCTACCAGTTCCACCACCTAG
>JAITTY010000015.1 GCA_031286695.1 Sphingobacterium sp.
AAAGGCTTTTTCTGCGGAGAGTGAGGGATTCGAACCCCCGAACCTGTGACAGTTAACGGTTTTCAAGACCGCCGCATTCGACCACTCTGCCAACTCTCCGCGACAAAAGTAGAAATTCTGAATAGATTTACAAAACTTATTTCCTTAAGCTAACCTTAGCGTTTGAAAATGAGCTAGATTATTTTTAGAACAGCCTATGCTTGGATAATTTCATGGCAGTGTTTTCTGATGTTAGCGGCTATCTTATCTATAGGCAAATCATCTTGATCGATACCAAAAGGCTCTTCAATGGATTCGCCAATTAATTCAAGGGAGGCTAAAACATATAAAATGAAAGGCACAGCAATCACAACAAAATAACCTATAGAAAAAACATATCCTACGGGAAGTGTCATGGTATAAAAGATGATGAACTTTTTGATAAATGCACTATAGGCTAACGGGATCGGGGTGTTTTTAATACGTTCACATGCACCACAAAGGTGTGTCATAGCAATAATTTCCTCATTCAGTATAATAAGTTGGTCGCCGCTTATTCTACCCTCTTTATATAACTCATTGATTTTTTGAAAGATCATGGTAGAAACTTGGTTCGGACCATGTTTTTTATTATCCAAAGCCTTTAACTCAGGGTGTTCGTTTTCGTCGAGCATAAACTTGGTGTAATCCGATCTTAAAAAATCGTATAAAGTTTCAGCGAATAGCGGGATTGCTTTTCTGAAAAAACTACGATTCACTTTGTCATCTACATCCAGCATAGCATTGAGTTTGTACGAAAGGGCTCTACTAACATTGGTCAATGTACCCCATTGTTTTCGGGCTTCCCACCAGCGATCATAAGCCGTATTTGTCCGGAATACCAGTAAAAGCGATATAACAAAGCCGAGAAGGTTGTGGACAATGGTGATGTTTTTGACCCAGCTTTTTTCGTTTAATTTGAGGTATTCCAATTCAAGAAAGGCAATCGTCCAGGAGTAGACGGCTATTAGAATAAGAAAGGGCAGTAACTTTTTGAAGGTATCTGATTTGTGCAACTTGAAAGTTGCCGAAAGCCAGTCTTTGGGGTTGTATACGATCATACACAAAAATATAAATTGTTGCGAAAATTTTGCGAGTTAATTGCTATTGCCGTAACTTCATCGTCCTATGGCGCAACAGCGATCAAAAAGAAAAAAAACAAGTACAAAAGGAAGTCAAGATCGAGAAACCAAGTGGATCTGGATGATAGCGGGGATGCTGGTGTTTTTCCTGTGTCTTGTTGTATGGCACTACCGGGCCGGAATTATCTATTATTTTCGGGTAGCTACTTCTAAAGACAGGTCACTGACTAAAGAAGCAAAATACGATATTCGAAATATTGAGATTATGAGCAAACACGATGATAAAGTGTTTGGTATTGATGTGTCTACCTATCAGGAAGAAATAGATTGGCAAAAGGTAAACACGATCAATGATCATTTTCCCATAGATTTTGTGTTTATTCGGGCCACAATGGGCGAGAAGGGAATTGATGATAAGTTTAGCCGAAATTGGAGTAAAACTGAAAATAGAGCGATCTTGAGAGGAGCATATCATTATTTTAGACCCAATGAAAACTCGGTAAAGCAAGCGAAGAATTTTATTCGTAAGGTCAAATTGCGATCTGGCGATCTTCCCCCAGTCTTGGATATTGAGGAGCATCCGAAACAACAATCTATGGATAGCTTGAAAGTTGGATTAAAACGTTGGCTTGAGGAAGTCGAAGCCCACTACAAAGTGAAACCAATTCTTTACTCGGGAGATAAGTTTTATAGTGATTTTTTGGAAAAGGAATTTGCAGCTTATACGCTATGGATTGCAAATTACAACTTTTGGGTTGAGAACCCCAAGGAGCATTGGGCTTTCTGGCAATTTTCGGAAAAAGGTACTGTACGAGGGATTCAGGGTAATGTGGACTTAAATATTTACAATGGTAAAATTGAGGAATTGGAGAAGTTGCTTATTCCTTTTAAATAGTAAAATAATATGCGTAGAATTTTTATTACGCTCCTTGGAGCCTGTTTTGTGCTATTCAACAGTCAAACGCAATTACATGCAGAATCGAAATCTTTTCATATAGAGATCATGCAAATCGCTTCGGATTTGCCACAGTTGACATTGAAGAAGTTTAAAAAGCTGCGTAAGCAAGCAGATGTTCAAGTTCTCGATACCCGATCAGGCGATATTTTTTTGCAGGGATTTGTCCCAAATTCCGTCAATATCGGTTTTAAAGGTCCTTTTGATCGTTTTCTGACACAGGTTTTTCCCAACAAAGACCAAAAGTTTTTGTTGATTACCGATGTGGAAGATCAAGAGGCCGTCATTGATCATCTATTAAAGTTAGGGTATACCCATATTGTCGGCCTTCTGGAAGGCGGTTTTGCAACCTGGAAAGATAGCGAAATTGTAAACTCGCTAAGTAATATTAGTGCAGGTGAATTCAAGAAAAGATCAGATCAAGGTCATATTGTGGATGTGAGGACGGATAAAGAATTTGCTAATGGACATATTGACAATGCAATGAATATTCCGTTAACAGATTTCGTTAATTTTGGTTCTATGCTTAAGAAAGATGATGCGCAGCTATATGTTCACTGTCAGTCAGGATACAGAAGTGCTGTAGCTGTTTCTATTTTGAGTGCTAAAGGATTTAAACATGTATGCAATATCCAAGGCGGGTATAAAGCATTGCAAGAAGAAGTAAAGGAGAATCAATAATGGCTACTTTTGACCAGATTATTCAATCAAATTCGCTGGTTTTGGTGGATTTTTTTGCGACGTGGTGCGGTCCTTGCCAGACTATGGCGCCGATTTTACAGGATGTAAAGGAATTTTATCAGGAGGATTTGTCCATCATTAAAATCGATGTGGATAAGAATCCAAAAATTGCTTCGATTTATAAGGTAAGTGGCGTTCCTACTTTTGTGTTGTTCAAAAATGGGCAACAAATATGGCGACAAAGCGGCATGATTCCCAAGATGGAATTACATAAATTGATCGATCAGGCAAAGTAAAAAAATAAGGCGTTCAATCAAATGGAACGCCTTATTTTTTTAATGATTCTCTGGTGTTTTAATAGGTAGTGTTATATGCACTAAAATATTAAAATTCATCGTCATCATCGAAGTCATCTAATCCTCCAATCGAGTCGATTTCAGGTAAATCGAAATCATCATCGAAATCATCATCATCGTCATCAGGACCGTTGAAAGATGCGAATTTTACTTCTTCAAGATCTTCGTTAGCTAAAGTTGCCGTGTTCATAAAATAATACTTTATTGTTTCTTATTCAATGTTGTAAAATTAGAGAAGAAAACTATTTTTTAAAACTTTTTTTAAAAAAAATATTGAGCTTTATTTTTCTGTTAATCAATGCGTTGAATTGTATTTTAAAAATAAAAATTTATTTTATTTTATTTATTCATTTGTTTCGCCAATCGCATTGTCCTCGGTAACGATATCTTTCAATTGGGGGAGATCTCTTACGCCATTGATTCCGAAGTGATCCATGAACTGCTGGCTTGTTGCATAAAGTAATGGTTTCCCAATACTATCTGCTTTTCCAGCGATTTTGATTAATTTCTTTTCTAATAACCGTTGAATAGAATAATCGCAGCTGACACCTCTGATCTGCTCCACTTCCAATTTTGTAATAGGTTGCCTATAAGCAATGATAGCAAGTGTTTCTAAAGCTGATTGACTTAATTTTCGTTTATTGTTATGATTTTGGAGCTGTTGTATCGATTCATGATAAACAGCTTTTGTTAAAAACTGATAAGCGTTATTGATATAACGTAATTCGAGTACATAGTCTTCATCCTGGTACTTCGTTTCAATTTTTTTAATCAAGTCACGTAATTCATCTCTTGACACTTCGATAGCCATTGCTTCCTGTAATATCTGTTTGATATCGGCAAGATCGATTCCCTCTGCTGAAGCAAAAATGATTGCTTCAATATTTCTTATGACGTCTTTCAATGTATCGTATTAATAGTTAATGACCTGTTCGACCATATGGGCTGGTAATTCGCGGAATTCGTACTTTTGTGTCCGTAATTGCGGGCTGAATCCAGCTTCTAAAATAGCTTCCTGTATTGATTTAGATGTGAACCTATGCGGCGCACCTGCTGCAGAAACGACATTTTCTTCGATCATGATGGAGCCAAAATCATTTGCTCCGGCATGCAGACATAATTGTGCCGTACGTTTTCCGACAGTGAGCCAGGAAGCTTGTATGTTTTTGATATTAGGAAGCATAATGCGACTTAAGGCAATCATGCGGATATATTCTTCACTTGTTACGTTATTGGTAATACCACGAAGTCTCTTTAAGAGCGTGCCGTCGTCTTGGAAAGGCCATGGGATGAAGGCAATAAATCCATGCGATTCCTGTGGTTTTTCGTCCTGTACTTCACGGATCCAAACCAAGTGTTCGAAACGCTCTTCTATTGTTTCGATGTGGCCAAACATCATAGTAGCTGAGCTTGGTAAATTAATTTTATGGGCAGCGCGCATAACATCTAACCATTCTTTACCGCCGCATTTTCCTTTTGATATAAGACGCCTTACACGATCATTGAGAATCTCGGCCCCAGCTCCAGGTAAGGAGTCTAGTCCTGCTTCTTTCAATTGAGCCAATACTTCAATATGGCTCATGTTTTCCAATTTGGAAATGTGCGCAATTTCAGGAGGGCCAAGGGAATGTAATTTTAGGGTAGGATAAAGTTCCTTTAATTGCCGGTAAAGGTTTTTGTAAAACTCAAGACCTAAATCCGGATGATGGCCACCTTGCAGTAGCAGTTGATCGCCACCGTACTTAAAAGTTTCCTCTATTTTTTGCTTGTAGCTTTCGATATCGGTAATGTAACTATCTTCATGCCCAGGGCGGCGGAAAAAGTTGCAAAATTTGCAATTTGCAATACACACATTCGTGGTATTGACATTTCTGTCGATCTGCCAGGTTACCTTACCATGAGGCACTTGTATCTTACGCAATTCATTGGCTACGAAAGTCAAATCAGCTGTAGGTGCGTTTTGATATAAAAAAACACCTTCTTCCTTTGATAGGAACTCAAATCGGAGCGCCCGTTCTAATAAATTACTTACATTCATCAACAACAAATATAAGGAGCTTTTAACTTATTTGAGCCTATTTGTGGAATATTTGACAATGCTGGTTGATTTTAGACAAAGGTTCCGAAGACCGAAAACGAAAAGATGTAATTGTGTAACAATTGCATTGCAATTTAGCTTAGTGTATAAAATACAATAACTTGATTTATAGTGCTTTGTGAATTAATTAAGATTTTTCCTTTTTTTTTACATTTATTATTCTTTACATTTATTTAACAGATTTTAACATTTCTGGGAAATAACCAAATTAGGAAAAAAAATGAATAACCAAGGGTGCTGAACACGGTGACGATATCGCATTGTTGTCGTCAGACCTAAAAAAATGACCAAAAACTTAAATAAACCAATATCAACTAAAACAACTAAAGAATAAACATAAATTTTTTTAAACCACCTATTTAGTAAAATTATGATGAAAAAAACGGACAAAAATTGCTGTTTTGATCTCATATTGGGCCAAAAGTTCAATAAGAGGTTTCTGCTTATGAGTTCTCTTCTCATTGGGGGAGGAATGACCACTCATGGATTTGCCAGTGGATTGACCAGCTATGGCAGGGTTGAAGTCGTTTCATTAATGAAAACCAAAAGCGTACAACAGACGCCTATCAAAGGAGTTGTAAAAGATGCGGCTACAGGACAGGGGATTACTGGGGTATCTATCAAAGTCAAGGGGAGTAGCAACGGGACATCGACAGATGAAAACGGTGCATTTACCATCCAGGGAAAAGTCGGTGATGTGCTTGTGGTCAGTTATATCGGTTATAAAAGTACTGAGGTAACTGTTTCTTCGAAAGCTGATCTAGCGATTTCGTTAAGTGGTTCTGAAGATGCCTTGGACGAGGTTGTTGTCACAGGTTATTCAACGCAGCGTAAAAAAGATTTGACAGGATCTGTTGCTGTAGTGAATACAGACCAACTGAAGACTACTCCCGCAGCAAGTGCGGTAGAATCACTTCAGGGACGTGCTGCTGGTGTTCAGGTTGTTACAGATGGCGCGCCAGGAGCTACGCCAGCCATTAAAATTCGTGGTTATAGTACAATTAATAATAATGAACCGCTTTATGTCATTGATGGGGTGCCTTATGAAGGAAAGCTGAGCTGGTTAAATCAAAATGATATTGAATCCATGCAAGTACTAAAAGATGCATCTGCGGCTTCAATATATGGATCGCGCGCGAATAATGGTGTCATAATTGTAACTACGAAAAGCGGTCGGTCAGGAAGTAAACCACAAATTAATTTTGACGCTTATTACGGGGTGCAAGTGCCAAATAGCGGTCGATTCCCTAAGATGTTGAGTCCTCAACAAATATTAGCTTTAAATAACAAACTAAATGGAGAGAATAATGTACTTCCAGACTATTTAATAGCAGGAAGTAAAATTGGAGCTGATGTCACCGCAAGTGACGCAGATATGTCAAAATATAAATACGCAGATAATAAAGAAGAATTTTACCAAATTACAAAAGCAAATAAAGCAGGTACCGATTGGTTTAAAGAATTAAGCCAGAACGCACCGACACAGTCGTACCAATTAAGTACCGTTGGTGGGGGAGAAAATGCCTCTTATGCCGTATCCGGTGGGTATTTGGGACAGAAAGGAACTGTAATTCATACGGGTTTCGAGCGTTTCAATGTCCGTTCAAATACTAATTTTTCTACTTTTAATAAGAAACTCCGTTTCGGAGAAAATATGCAATATAGTTTTACTAAAGGACATGGAATAGGTGTAAATACAAATACGGCAGGAGATTATATTGGAGAAGGTAGTGCTATAGGTTTTGCTTATCGTATCAAAAATATTATCCCTGTGTACGATGAAGGAGGACATTTTGCGGGATCAAGAGGTGGATGGGGAAATGGGGAGAACCCTGTTGCGATCGCATACCGAGCAAAAGATGATGTCAGTAAAAGTAATTTGTTTTTTGGCAATGCCTTTGGTGAATATGACATTTTAAAAGGATTGACATTCAGGACAAGTTTCGGTATTAAATACGAAAATTATTATTCGCTGGATTACACTTATCCAAATCTGGAATTTACCGAGGGTAGTGCTAACAACGGTATAACAGAAACTTCTGGTTATAATACAGAGTGGACTTGGACTAATACATTGAATTATAAGGCTAATTTCAATGATGTTCATAATTTAAATGTTTTGTTAGGCTCCGAGGCTATTGATAATTCTTATCGTCAAGTTCAGGGAAAAGGCAATGATTATTTCATCACAGATAACTTAGATTATTTTTATGTCAGCTCAGGAAGTAAGAAATCTGGGGAGAGTGAAGGTAATTTTGGTTCCTTATATTCTCTTTTTGGAAAGGTAGACTATTCATATAAAGATCGCTACTTATTAAGTGCAACTGTCAGAAGAGATGGTTCTTCCAATTTTGGGCCGAAAAATAAATATGGTACATTTCCTGGAGCAAGTGCAGCCTGGCGTTTATCTCAAGAAGAATTTATGAAAAATGTATCCTGGTTGAACGACTTGAAATTCAGGGTAGGTTATGGTATTACCGGAAACCAAAGAATTCCATCATTTCAATATTTAAAAAGATATCAATTGTCTCAAAATTCTTCTTCTTATCCAATTGGAGGCAGTCTTGTTAGTGGTATGTGGGTAAGTGACTACAATAATGAAAACGTTAAATGGGAACAAGTGAAATCCTTAAATTTAGGTTTAGATTTTTCTTTATTCGAAGGTAAGATAGATGGTACATTTGATTGGTATAATAAGAAGACGTCCGATATGCTTTTCGCGTTACCGCTTACAGCAACAGCTGCAGGGAGAGGAAATTCACCATATATAAATATAGGTGATATGCGGAACAAGGGGATTGAATTCTCCCTTAATTATCACCATCAGCAAAAGGATCCAGATAAATTTAACTTTGATTTAGGTGTTAATTTCTCGAAAAATAAGAATGAAATTATTTCTTTGGCACCGGGAGTTGATGAGGTTGTATATGGGGCATTCCGAAGCATGGAGACTTCAATCATGAGAAAAGGCCAGCCATTTGGTGCCTTCTACGGCTTTAAAGTAGCCGGCATTTACCAGAATGCGGATGAACTAACTAAGTATCCAGGGTATACAGATGCTCGGGTAGGTGGTTTTCGGTTTGAGGATGTAAATAATGATGGCGTTATTGATGCTAACGATAGAACAATCATTGGTTCTCCACATCCTGACTTTACATATTCGTTGAATTTTAACGCGACATATAAAAATTTCGATCTAATGATGTATTTCTATGGTTCTCAAGGGAATCAAAATTATGAAGCAACTCGTTATTTCACGGATTTCGGCGTGTTTGATGGACAAAAGAGTGTTCGTATTTTGGACGCATGGAGTACAGAAAATACAGGAAGTATGATTCCTTCTCAAACGAAAGAAAAGGTTTCAGCCAATGAATATGCTTCATCGACCTATTACATCCAAGATGCTAGCTTTTTAAAAATGAAGAATTTGCAGATAGGATATAACTTTAAAACTGATAAGTTGTTTGGGGCAGATAGTAGTGTTAAAAAGTTGCGTGCTTATTTTGGAGTAACCAATTTGTTTACGATTACAAAATATGAAGGTTTGGATCCTGAAGTTACTGCTACACCATCGAAATATCCTGCTTTAGGAGTGGATTTTGGTGTATACCCACAATCTAGACAATACATGTTAGGCATTAGTATGGGCTTTTAATTTAAAAAATTTAGCGAAATGAAAAATATAAAAATATTTATAGGAATAGTGGGGTTGGGAATAGCGGGGCTTGCAGGTTGCGGTAAAAGCTTTCTAGAGAAAACACCGCAAGGACAGTTAATTGAAGAACAGGTAGGGAATAAAAAGGGAGTCGAAGCTGCACTAATTGGAGCGTATGCAATATTGAATGGCAATGTCAATGGAACTTGGGGTAATTATGCTTCAGCTCCTAGTCAATGGGTATTTGGTGAAATTACTTCCGATAATGCACATAAAGGATCTACTCCTACTGACCAGCCAAACATGAATATGTTGGTCAATTTTTCTCCTTTATCCTCCAATGATAATCTTAGTACGATGTGGCAAGTTTATTATGAAGGAGTACTACGTACAAACAGCACCTTAACATTGTTAAAGCAAGATCAGGCTGGAAATAAGAGCATTTCAACTGATCGGGCAAAGCAAATCGAAGGTGAAGCGAAACTGCTTCGTGCTCATTATTATTTCTTGCTTTGGCGTGTTTTCAAAAATGTTCCCATCATAGACGAGAATATAACTACTGAAGACGCTAAAGTGGTGAAAAATGATCAAGATATCCTTCCTTTGATTGAAAGTGATTTAAAAACTGCAGTAGCAAATTTACCTACATCAAAAATTAATAATGAAGCTGGTCGTATGGATCAGTATGCAGCTAAAGCTTATTTAGGAAAATTATATCTCTACCAAAAAAAATACCAACAAGCACTGGATTTATTTAAAGCAGTTATTGCTGGACGGGATATCACTACTATGCCTTATCAAAATAACTATGATGTACTGAAAGAAGATGGTCCCGAGGCAATTATGGTTTCAAAACATATTATCAATCCTGATGGATCAGGTGACAATGCAAATGTGGGTGATATGTTGAGTGGTTTGAATGGTGATAATCCAGTGGGATGCTGTGGATTTTACCAGCCTACTATCGATTTGGTAAACGCGTATAAAGTAGATGCAAATGGCCTTCCATATTTGGATGGATCATATCGAAATAATCCATATACTTCGGATATTAAATTAACAGGTGATGCTTTGAAAAATTATAAACTTGATACGAAATTAAGTTTTGATCCACGTTTGGATTATAATGCTGGCCGTAGGGGGGTTGCGTTTTTGGACTATGGTATTTTTCCTGGAGATCCATGGTTAAGAACAGAGGGAAATGATAGACCGCATGGTGGACCGTTTTCTGGTATTAAGACAATGATTCCTAAAGCTTTATTTTCGGGTCATACATCTAATGATGGAAAATATGTAACAGATCTAGACGTAAATATTATCCGATTAGCAGATGTAATATTAATGGCAGCGGAATGCGATGTTGAATTGAATAATCTCGGCGAAGCATTGAATTTTGTTAATTCGATCAGAAATCGAGCAGCAAAATTACCAGCAAAAGTAACTTCTGATGGAACACCAGCTGCAAATTATATTGTTAAACCTTACCCTTCTTTCCCAAGTCAAGACTATGCTCGAAATGCGGTACGCTTTGAACGGAGATTAGAGTTAGCAATGGAGGGACACCGTTTTTATGATTTGGTTCGTTGGGGGGTCGCAAAACAAGTAATAGAATCATACTCAGCATTTGAGGGAGCAATCCTTCCTACATTCAAGGGAATTACATTCACAATAAATAAGAATGAGATTTTTCCTATTCCTCAGGATGAAATTAATAGAAGCATGGGGAATTTGAAGCAAAATACGGGTTATTAATGCCTGATATCCTATAAAAAAGAAACGGAGGGACAATGTCTCTCCGTTTTCTTTTTTATAGGATTTGTATCTGAATTTTGGCAATAGACGAAAGGGAGTTCTTGCAGTTTTTTGTATGTTTGAACTGATGAAAAAAAATTTAAGTGCATTGTTGCTGCTTTGGTTTGTGCTGGCGGCTACTTTTGTAGCGAAGGCTCAGAGCTTTGAGGATGTTTATCAGCTATTTCAAGAATCTAAAATATTAAATGATCATTTTGTTGGTTTTTCTTTGTATGACCTAAATGCCAATAAATATGTCATGGACATAAACGGCAATAAGCATTTTACACCGGCTTCCAATACAAAAATGTATACCACCTATGCTGCTCTAGCACTGTTGGGGGATTCAATACCTGGTTTGGAGTATGTGGAACGCGGAGACTCGCTGCTTATCTGGGGGACGGGTGATCCGACGTTTCTGCATAATCGGTTAGATACCCGAGTGGTGTATAACTTTTTGAAAAATACGAATAAACGCATTTTTGTTGTACCAGGGACAATGAAGAATAAGTTCTTTGCACATGGTTGGGCTATGGAAGATTTTGAAGCTTACTATCAACCTGAAATCAGTACATTTCCTATTTATGGCAATGTGGTCACTTTTCGGCAAAAAGGTTATAATTATCTAGCGACTTCGCCAGCGAGTTTTCAAAATTCACTGGATTTTTTGCCTGAACCTAAGGTAGGTGATTTTGAACTTTCCCGTTCATTTCGTGCCAATTCCTTTTGGATGTCCAAACGCCCCGTTCCAAGCGGTTATGTCAATGAAGTTCCCTTTATCTATTCCGACAGCTTATTTATTAAATTATTGTCGGATAGTCTCGGTAAATCTGTGACCTTATTGTCTTACCAAAAACCAAATAATACCAAGATACTCTATTCAGGTAGCACCAAAAATTTAATCCGTGAAATGATGCTACCCAGTGATAATTTTATTGCTGAACAGTTTTTAATGATGTGTTCGTGGAAACAATTCGGTCAATTTGATACTTACTTGGTGAGGGACTGGATGAAGAATAACGTTTATAAATACTTTTCAGCTGAGGTTGCCATTTTTGATGGTTCGGGCCTTTCGTCCTACAATAAGGTCACTCCACAGAATAATGTGGATCTGTTGGTCCTCTTGAAAAATAAATTGCCGGATGAAAAGGAACGTTTTCGTCTTTTCCCTGCTGGAGGTGTCGATGGTACCCTAAAACGTACCTATAGCAAAGATCTCGGCGAACCGTTTGTTTTTGCTAAAACAGGAACCATCACTTCTGTCTATAATCAAAGTGGTTATCTGATCACACGGACAGGACGACGCTTGGCATTCTCTTTTATGAATAATAATTATATAGATGATCGAGCAAGTACAATTCGTAAAGAAATGGCTAAAATAATTACTTATATTCGTCAAACTTATTAAGCCAATTTAAATGGAAGCAATTGTAAAAAACAATAAAAAATTGATTCGTTCTTGGGCCATGTTCGATTGGGCCAATTCTGCTTACAACCTTGTTATTACTTCCACGATATTCCCTGTTTACTATACAGCAATTACGACCACAAAAGAGCATGGTGATGTTGTTCGTTTCTTTGGAATAGAGGTCGTCAATACCGCTCTTTCCAATTTTTCTCTGGCCTTCGCCTATCTGTTGATGTCTTTTTCCTTGCCCTTTATTTCTTCATACGCTGATGCGAAAGGAAAAAAGAAGCAGATTATGAAATTCTTTACCTATATGGGAGCGATAGCATGTATGTGCTTGTTTTTTTTCAAGCTGGATACTTTGGAAATAGGTATCATATGTTTCGTTCTTGCTGCGATGGGTTATATTGGCGGTGTTTTGTTTAATAATTCTTATTTACCGCTTTTAGCTACTGTTGATCAGCAGGATAAGGTGAGTGCGCAAGGTTTTGCTTATGGTTATATTGGCTGTGTCACTTTACAGATTCTTTGTTTTATAGTGGTGCTTAAGCCTGAATGGTTTGGTATTACAGATGCTTCACTGCCGGCTCGTATTTCGTTTCTAATGGTCGGATTGTGGTGGCTTGGGTTTTCAATGATTCCTTTTAAATACCTGCCTAAAATCGATGCGACCGAGAACAACACCGGTAAGAGTTTTGTACAGAATGTACGAGATGAATTCGGCCATGTGATTCAAAAGATCAAAGGTATTCCTGAAATAAAGCAGTTTTTGCCCGCTTTTTTCTTTTATGCAATTGGGGTTCAGACTTTGATGATTGTAGCCTCTTCTTTTGGGGAGAAAATTTTGCATTTAGGCGCGGAAAGGTTGATTGCGACAATTCTTCTCATTCAGCTCGTAGCTATCTTAGGTGCATTTTTAATGTCTTATTTATCTACGCTTTTTGGGAATATTAAGGTGTTGATCGTTGTGGTGATGATCTGGATCGGCATCTGTATTGCAGCCTTTTATTTATCTACTCCACTTCAGTTTTATATTATTGCTGCATTGGTCGGTTTAGTTATGGGCGGGATTCAGTCCTTATCGCGTTCAACCTATTCTAAATTAATTCCAACGGATATTAAAGATACGACTGCTTTCTTTTCTTTTTATGACGTTACTGAAAAGGTCGCGATTGTCATTGGATTATTCTCATTCGGGTTTATAGAACAGGTAACACATAATATTCGGTACTCTGCATTGGTTCTTTCTTTATTTTTTGTAATTGGATTGTTACTTTTGGTGCGGATATTAGTATCCAATAAATCTTAATTTTATTGATTAAATTAAATATGAAAGTAGAACTTTTTGTTCCTTGTTTTATAGATCAGCTTTATCCTGAGACCGCATTTAATACAGTTCGTTTATTAGAAAAAGTCGGTTGCGAGGTCGTCTACAATCCTGAGCAGACATGCTGTGGCCAACCTGCCTATAATGCCGGATTTTGGGATGATGCAAAACAGGTTGGACGGAAGTTTTTAGGTGATTTCTCGGGTGACCATGTGATTATTTCTCCTTCAGCCTCTTGTACTGGTATGGTTAGGCATGGTTATAATGATTTATTCGCAAATTCGGCGGATTCTCATCAATGTCATAAAATACAGCAACAGGTTGTGGAAATCTCTGATTTTTTAGTAAACGTGCTAAAAAAGGAGTATTTTGGAGCTGAATTGGAGGGTGTTGCGGTATACCACGATTCTTGTTCGGCTTTGCGAGAGTGCAAGATTAAAGATGAACCACGGAAATTATTGAGTAAAGTCTTAGGACTGGAAATGGTGGAAGTGAAAGATAGTGAAACATGCTGTGGATTTGGTGGAAGCTTTGCCGTTAAATTCGAAGGGATATCCGCAGCCATGGCCGAACAGAAAGTGCGTAATGCACTTGATCTGAATGCGGATTACATTATTTCCACTGATTCATCTTGTTTGCTACAGCTGCAATCTTATATAGATAAACATAAATTACCCATTCAGACGATGCACCTCGTTGATGTGTTGACCACTGGCTGGGGAAATATTTAAATAACACATTAAATCTAAACACATGAATTCAAGAAGAGATTTTCTTAAAAACCTTGCGCTAGCATCTGCTGGTATAGCATTAGCTCCTTCATTGGAGAGTTTTGCGGCAGCAAAGAAAGATTGGTTTGACATTTCCTTGGCTGAATGGTCATTGCATAAATCCTTGTTCAAGGGAGATTTGAACAATTTGGATTTTCCGGTATTAGCGGCAAAAAAATATGGCATCTACGGGGTGGAATATGTAAATCAGTTTTTTAAGGATAAGGCTAATGATAATAACTACCTTACTGAGCTAAATATGCGTGCAAAAGATAATGGTGTACGTAATGTGCTCATTATGATTGATGGTGAGGGAAATCTCGGTGATGAAGATGAAACAAAGAGAAAACAAGCCGTGCAAAACCATTATAAGTGGATTTCTGCGGCTAATTTCTTAGGTTGTCATGCAATTCGTGTGAATGCGGCTGGAAAAGGTACGCCTGAAGAAGTGAGTAAACGTGTTGTTGAAAGTTTAACAACGCTATCTGATATCGGTAAAAAAGCGGGGATTAGCATTATTGTAGAAAACCATGGCGGTATCTCTTCACATGGTGACTGGTTGGCCAATACATTAAAAGCAGTGGGTAGTAAATATTGTGGAAGTTTACCTGATCTTGGTAATTTCTATGAGTATGATCGTTATCAAGGTGTGACGGATCTAATGCCTTATGCGCATGGTGTGAGTGCCAAAACACATGATTTTGATGCCAATGGAAATGAAACGCAAATTGACTATGAGCGTATGTTGAAGATTGTTAAAAAAGCAAAATTCAAAGGTTATGTGGGGATTGAATATGAGGGAAGTAAGTTGAGTGAGGAAGAAGGAATTTTTGCTACTAAAAAATTACTGGAACGTTTGCGCCCTTTGATCTAATATTTAACTAGTCGAGTTCTTTTCTGTCAATGGAAAGAACTCGACTAGTTAATAGGTTTTAATTGAAGTGTTGCTTGGATGCAGCAACGAAAAAACTGCCGTCCATTCGTTAGAAACCTATTAAGATCTTCACTATCTTGCTTGAGTATATGAAGAGGGGTGAACAACCTCTTTCTTTGTGTAGAGGATCATCGGATTTTTCCGTTTACCGATGGTATATTTTATAAATGGAAATCGCACTACCTTATTTTGAAAAATAACGACTAAAAAAAACATGAATTTTGAAAAAAATGCTGTTCTTGAAACCCATTTGCAAAAAGTAGGGGCGGAACATGTATTGGTACAAGGGCATCCAGCCGGCTTGTTCGTATTATTCTTTACAGAGATGTGGGAGCGTTTCAGCTATTATGGTATGCGAGCGCTTTTGGTGAATTTTCTGGTCTCTACCATTGCACAGCATGGCTGGGGCTGGACCAACTCCGAGGCCATGAAACTTTATGGTTTGTACACCGGGATGGTCTTTTTAACGCCATTGTTCGGCGGGATTATAGCTGACCGTCTAACAGGATATAAAAAATCCATTATGGTGGGAGCTATAATTATGACGCTGGGGCATATCGCTATGGCTTTAGAGGGATTTAATAAAAGCTTTTTTTTGGCGGGTTTGGTGCTGATTGTTCTGGGAAATGGTTTGTTCAAACCCAATATCTCTTCGATGGTAGGGAAATTATATCCTGATAAAGGCGGTAAAAAGGATGCCGGTTATACCATCTTTTATATGGGTATCAACGGGGGGGCATTTTTAGGTATGATGTTATGCGGTTATATTGGAGAGAAGATCGGCTGGCATTATGGTTTTGGTCTTGCCGGAGTATTTATGTTTTTGGGGATGTTGCAGTTTTATTTTGCGCAACCCATCTTCGGAAAAATTGGAAATACACCCGAGAAACAAGAAGAGCTAACCGATATTGCAGCAGGGCAAGAAGAAAATCCAAAACATATTGTTCGTGATCGTTTACTGGTCATTGCCATTTTTATGTTGTCAAGTATCGTTTTTCATTTAGCTTTTGAACAAGCGGGTGGCTCGATGACGATCTTTGCAAAAAATTATACACAGCGGGTATTGAGTGGTGACGTGGCTGTTTTATTTAAATGGTTGGATGCCGCATTGACGGTTTTGCCGATTGTGGTAATTACTGGAGTACTGTTTGTTTTAGCGAAGAAAATCATACGTAAATACCCTATGATTATACTTTTTTCGAGTATTTCTTTTGTGATCATCTGGTCTTTGTGTCTTTGGAAAGTTTATCGGGAATATTATGGTATGAATTCGGAAGTTACTGTATCCTGGTTTCCGATGTTAAATTCTTTCTTTATCATTACGCTGGCTACATCATTTAGTAAGATATGGGAGAAAGTATGGAATCCTTCTGGTCCAATTAAGTTTGCAATGGGACTGACATTGGTTGGAGTTGGTTTTGCAGCCCTATCTATTGGAAGCTCCGAGATTCCTACCGGTGCAAAGACGGCCTCTGTTAGTATGATCTGGTTGGTATTG
This sequence comes from Sphingobacterium sp., assembly GCA_031286695.1. GTDB lineage: Bacteria > Bacteroidota > Bacteroidia > Sphingobacteriales > Sphingobacteriaceae > Sphingobacterium. Next base: position 16,574 of record JAITTY010000015.1, read on the forward strand.
GCGTACTTTTTTCATACAGTGGGCGAATTATGTATTGGTCCGGTCGGACTTTCTTATGTCAGTAAACTATCGCCAAAAAAATTCCTGGGGTTATTGTTTGGTTTTTGGTTTTGTGCCAATGCCATCGCTAATTTTATAGGGGGCTTTATTGGATCGTATATTGATAAGATTACTGAATCACATTCGATGTCTTACTTCTTTGCTGTATTTACAGTGATTCCTATGGTGGCTGCTGTATTTCTTATTCTGGGTAACAAAAAAATAAAAAAGATGATGCATGGAATTGATTAATTCATAGAAAAATAGTGTATCTTCAAGCGATTTTTATCAAAATAAAAACAAAACCTGAGTTATAAAACAATTATTGAAATTATATGAATCAAGAAAAAGATCAAGTTCTTGTAGCACATCTTGCTAAGCAGGGGATCGATGACAAGATGGTAAATGGGCATCCTGCCGGATTATTTGTGCTATTCTTTACAGAGATGTGGGAGCGGTTTAGTTACTACGGTATGCGGGCATTGTTGACCTTATTTTTAATAAGTTCCATTGCTGATGGAGGATGGGAATGGAGTAATGAACGGGCCATGAAACTTTACGGTTTGTATACTGGTTTCGTCTATTTGACACCATTGATCGGTGGAATGATAGCGGATAAGCTAACCGGTTTTAAAAAGGCGATTTTGATCGGTGCTCTGGTCATGACCTTGGGACATTTGTCTATGGCATTTGAGGGCGTAAATTCAAATTTCTTTTATCTCGGTCTTGTCTTGATGATTTTAGGAAACGGGATGTTTAAACCTAATATTTCTTCCATGGTAGGAAATCTCTACCCAGATCAAAGTCCTAAAAAGGATGCTGGTTATACCATATTTTATATGGGAATCAATGCCGGATCATTTTTAGGAATGCTATTATGTGGTTACATTGGTGAAAAGATAGGTTGGCATTATGGATTTGGACTTGCTGGAGTGTTTATGTTCTTTGGTATGTTGCAATTCTATTTTGGACAAAAGATATTCGGAATCATTGGAGATTCACCTAAAGCACTTCAGGCTTACCACGAAAAAAAGATCAAGAATCACGAAGAAGAGGAAGAGGTCATTCCAGCACATGTTGTCCGAGATAGATTGATCGTCGTCACCATATTCATGTTGGCTAGTGTGGTTTTCTTTCTGTCTTTTGAACAGGCAGGAGGCTCGATGTCAATCTTTGCAAAGGACTATACACAAAGGGTTCTGTCTGGAAGTTCGGCGGTGACATTTAAATGGATTGATACTATTTTGACCATTGTGCCCATTGTTATTGTAACGATTGTTTTAACAGCATTGGCTAGAAAGATCTATAAACAATATCCATTGACAATTTTATTTACTGGTATTTCGTTTGGTATAATTTGGTGTTTGGGCTTATGGAAAGTATTTCGGGAAATTGGTATAACCGGTTCAGAAGTCGGCGCTTCATGGTTTCAGATATTGAATGCATTTTTTATTATTTCACTTGCATCGTCATTTAGTAAATTCTGGGAGAAAATATGGAATCCTTCTGGACCTGTTAAGTTTGCGCTAGGGTTAATATTAGTAGGTATAGGATTTGCAGCATTGGCTTATGGGGCGAGCGAGGTTCCGCAAGGGGCGAAAACAGCGTCTGTTAGTATGATTTGGCTTGTAATCGCTTATTTTTTCCACTCAGCGGGTGAGCTTTGTCTGTCACCTGTTGGCTTGTCTTACGTCAGTAAACTTTCTCCAAAGAAATTTTTGGGACTTCTTTTCGGTTGCTGGTTCTGTGCTTCGGCGATTGCTAACTTTATCGGCGGATTTTTAGGCTCCTATATTGATAGAATTACAGAAGAACACTCAATGTCTTATTTCTTTATGATATTTGCCATAGTTCCTGGGGTTACCGCACTGCTATTGATTATATTTAACCCAATATTGAAAAAAATGATGCATGGTATCAATTAATAAAATTTGATATTTTCATAAGAAAGAAGGGCTGACCATATGATCAGCCCTTCTTTCTTATGTTTTATTTGGGGTTGTAATGCCAAAGTGTATTCATGCCTTATTCTTCGACTTTTAAAAGCAGCTTATCGATACGGTGTCCATCCATATCGAGCACTTCAAAAATTAGGTTTTTAAATCGGACACGTTCGCCCTCTTCGGGTACGTGATCTAATCTTAAGAACACTAGGCCTCCAACGGTAGTGACATTGTTGATCTCATCTTCGTCTTCTTCAGAAAGACCAATTTCAAATTCATCCAAAAGATCCTCAATCTGATATTGTCCGTCGACAACATAATCGCCATTTTCCAATTGACGTATTTTCGGACGCGCACTTAGGTCGCTTTCTGTGATGTTGCCGACCAAATCGCCAACGATATCCCGTAATGTAATAATTCCCTGTGGGGAACCGTATTCATCAATGACAACCGCTTGATGTATACTAGACGTACGTAGGGTATTCATAATGCTATAAGAGGAACTCAGTTCGTTTACAAATTTGATGGGTAACATGAGCGTTCTTAGATCAAATGCTTCGTTTTGGAGGCATTGTCGTAATAAGTACTTTACATGAACAACGCCTTTAATATTGTCCAAGCCGCCTTCACAGACTGGGTAGATGGAGTGATCGTTGTCCAGTATGATCTTTCTGTTTTCTTCAAAGGAATCTTCCAGATCCAAAAAAACAATGTTTTTACGGTGAGTCATCAGGTTGACCGCTTTTTTGTCTCCTAAACTCAATAGACGGTCGACGATATCGTGCTCAATACCTTCGATCACGCCACTGTCGACACCTTCATCTACTAATGCCTTAATTTCTTCTTCTGTGACACTATTGCCGCTGTTCTTGATATTGAGTATTTTGATAATAAACTCCGTCGACATACTGAGTAGCCATACAAATGGCCGAACGATTTTGCTGAGCAGGTTCATCGGGTAAGCGATCAGCATGGCATACTTCTCCGGAATAGCCATACCGATACGTTTGGGAACCAGTTCACCAAGCACCAATGAAAAGTAGGTGATGATAAAGACGACAATGATGACGGCGAGCTGTTCGCTATAGGGGGCTATGATACTGGATTTATTAAAGATCTCAACGAGGTAAGATGAAATACTGCCGCCAGAAAAGAATCCTGTTAGGATGCCGATAAGCGTAATGCCTATTTGTACAGTGGATAGAAAGCTGTTGGGCGATTCTTTTAGGTTTAGCGCTATTTTGGCTGCGGCATTGTTTTTATCACTTTCGGCCTGTAGCCTTGCCTTTCTACTGGATACGATGGATATTTCTGATGCCGATAGTATTCCGTTTAGAATAATCAGGACTAAAATAATAATTGCTTCGGTAAGCATAATGAGTTGAAAAAGTTGTTTGCTAGGCTAATTTACTGAAAAGACCGGCTAAATAGTAGAATTATTATGATTATGTCAAACATTCATAAAAAAAGCCGTATATCTTTCAATACGGCTTTTATGATAATAAGAATGTTTTTTCAATTACATTCCACTGTCATCCAACATAAAAGTATTTTTCTTGGTTTTCCATTTTCCTTTTGTGAAATCAGGGAATTCCAACGTTTTATTTCCTTTTGCAATAGACTCGGTAGATAATGGGAATACAGCACTCATGGTTACTGAATCATACACGTCAATTGGAGTCTGTACCTTTTGTTTTACAGCCTGAATGAACGCATTGAATACAAACCAGTCCATGCCACCATGACCAGAACCGTTCGCTACCTCTTCATATTTTTGCCAGATTGGGTGATCGTATTTCTTTACCCATTCGTCTGCAGAATCCCAAGTGTGTGGTTTGGATTTACCCTCGATGTGAATACCTTTGGCAACATCCATCCAAATACCGTCTGTTCCTTGGACGCGGAAACCGATAGAGTAAGGTCTTGGCAAGTGAGTATCATGCGTTAATAACATGGTTTCTCCATTTGCACATTGTAACATCGTTTGTGTGATATCACCATTTTTGTAATTGATCTTACCGTTAGGGTGTCCAGGGGAAACTTTATTGACATAGGCTGCCAATCCACGGGCTTTACTTGAGTACGAAGTGATATGAGTGAATCTATTGCCCTTATTGATATCTGCAAATTGCATAATTGGACCTAAACCGTGTGTAGGGTATAGGTCACCATCTTGGTCGATATTGAACTGTGTACGCCATTGTGCCTCAGAAATCGCTTTCGGACCATATTCAACGCCATGGCCATAATACGCTTTTCCGTCATTGAATAATACCTCGCGTAAATCGTGTTGATAACCGCCTTCCAGGTGCAACAATTCACCAAATAGTCCTTGTCTGTGCATATTCAATACAGCAAGTACATCACGACGAAATGCAACATTTTCTAGGGTCATGTAAGGCTTTCCGGTTTCTTCGGATACTTTCACAATATCCCAGTGATCTTGTAGCGTTAGACCTGCAATAACCTCGCAACCTACGTATAGCCCAGCTTTCATTGCGTCAATAGCTTGGTTTTTGTGGAATTGCCAAGGTGTTGCGATAATGACAGCATCTAATTTTTCATTGCTTAACATCTTTTTGTAAGCATCAACTCCACCAGTATACTCTTTTGGAAGTTTAGTCCCTTTTGCATTGAATTGTTTACGGCATTGTGCTAGAGATTCTTCTTGGGTGTCACAGACAGCCACAATTTCTAGGTCATCTCTGTTTAGGGCAATTTGAACGTGATTACGTCCTCTAAGGCCTACGCCAATAAAACCGATTTTTATTTTTCCATTTGTTTGGGCAAATAATTCTGTACTTGAAAGGACACCGATTCCAGCTGTAGTGATGGCAGTCGATTTTATGAAATTTCTTCTATCCATTGTTTTGAGATATAAGGAGTTTGTATATTAGTTATTTACTTGTTTGAAAACAGTCCTTAAGACTGGCTACTATTAACAAATATATTATTTCATTTGGGATAAATGAAAGTGCAAACGTTTGCTTAATTTCATTAAATTTCATGCAAACGTTTGATTGAAATAAAAATTATCATTTATTAATTCAATTTGTGATATTGCAAGCACATTGATGATTTAAAAAAAAATAGTTTAATGTCTGATTTTAACCAATTAGTAGTAGAGAGCGCAGCAAAACAATTCACATTAGAAGGAGATATCATTTCAGTGCAACCGTTTGGTTCTGGTCATATCAATGATACTTATCGTGTAGTTACTACTGTAGATAGCGGTATATCGCATTTATTACAACGTATTAATCACCATGTTTTTCCGAACGTGGATGGATTAATGCATAATATCGAGATTGTCACCAAGCACCTTAGTAAGAAAGTTAAAGTCGCTGAAGGAAAAAGAATCAGCGATCATGTATTGACAATTGTCCCTACTAAAGATGGGAAATTATATATAAAAGATAGTCAGGATAATTATTGGCGCATGTTTATCCTTATAGAGGATACGAAAAGCTATGATATTGTAGAGACTGAAGTACAAGCAGCTGAAGGTGGCCGTGCTTTTGGTTTGTTTCAAAAGCAGCTATCGGATTTAGATGCTTCATTGATCGTTGAGGTACTTCCTAACTTTCATAATATAGAGTTTAGACTTGAAAATCTTCGAAAGGCGATTGCTAAAGATGTCTGTCAACGCGTCGAGTCAGTAAAGGACAAATTGGATTTTATTTTTAGTCGCGAAGATCGAATGAAAACCATTCTTGAGCTTGGTAGTAAGGGTGAACTTCCGCTGCGTATTACACATAATGATACCAAGTTTAATAATGTGCTCTTAGATCGCCACGATAAGATGCAATGTGTGATCGATTTAGATACGGTCATGCCAGGCTATGTGGCATACGACTTTGGGGATGCTATTCGGACGATTATTAATCCCGTTGCCGAGGATGAGAAGGATGTTTCGAAAATTCTGCTAAACCTTGCTTTATATAAGGCCTATGCCGAAGGTTATTTGGAGGAAGCTAATGACTTCTTGACAACTTTGGAGAAAGAAACATTAGTAGATGGAGCCTTCTTGTTGCCCTATATGCAAGGCGTACGTTTCTTAACGGACTATTTGGAAGGAGATCATTACTACAAGACTAAATATGAGGACCATAATCTGGTGCGTACAAACACGCAACTGAAATTGGTTGAAGAGATGGAAAAGAATGAAGCATTTATGCGGAAGGTAGTTTTTGATTGCATTTAACAATTTTATACCTTTAATCATATTGAGAAGCTTCCATCGCGTAGATGAAGCTTCTTTTTTCTGTAAAAAAAAATATTCGAATGAAAAAACTAACCATTTTGCCTATCGCAGCGGAGCTGACCAATGCACTTGACTATAATACCTTGTCGAAGCTCTTGAGCAATCTTGAATCGCATTCGCTGGAGTTTAATAATTGGAGTGAATCTTTCCCGTATAAACCTGAGGTACAATTTAGAATTGGCTATACCCAAGAGTATCTTGTATTGCAATATGATGTCGTCGAAGAACAACTTCGGGGTAATTATTCTGAAACAAATCAAAATGTATGGGAAGATAGTTGTGTGGAGTTCTTTATTTCATTTGATGGACGTAAGCATTATTATAACCTGGAATTTAATCTAATTGGAACAGGCTTGATCGGTTATGGGCCGGCCGAGAAGACTAGTAGAAACCGGTTAGATACTACAACGATAGAACAGGTGCGTACTTACTCTTTAATTGAGCGCAATGGTGCCGATAAACGATGGAGTATGATTGAGGTTATTCCACTTGCTGTATTTCAGTTTGACGATCTTGTAGACTTGAAAGGTAAACTGATACATGGAAATTTTTATAAATGTGGTGATCATCTCAAACAACCACATTTTATTTCTTGGAATAAAATAGAAAACCCAACTCCTAACTTTCATCTCCCTGAGTTTTTTGGAGAAATGGTCTTTGGTTAGGAGTTGAGTGGAAAAGTTGATGCTTATTGGTAAACAGATTCTTTTTTGAATTTCTTTGCCAATAAAGCATATACTAATACACGGTATTTATTTTTATTGGATTTGCCAATAGCGGTAATCACTTCCTCTAGTGCCTTGTCTAAATCGGGCCCATCTTTTAGGCCTAATTTTTTGATCAAAAAATTTTGTTTGACCCGGTTAAGTTCTTCGGGATCTGATGCAGCGACGGTTTCGGAGTCTGCATTGTAAATGGAAGGTCCTATTCCTTTTGTTACTTTCGCAATAAATGCTTCATCTAATGATAAGCCTAGCTTTTTTGATTCTGCAACATATGCAGCAATTTTTTCATCTAATTTGCTCATAATTATGTAAGTGATTTAATTGTAGTAAGTTAAGTTAGGTAAAAAAGTCGATAAACAAAATTATTCTTTGGGTTAGGATAAAGATTGTTACATTTGTACCCTTGATAAGTGCTGTTAACTGAAATGTGGAAAATTTCGACTAATTATTCTTCGTAATTGTTGTAAGTTACATTTTTATAAGTTATCTTTGCACCTCAATAATTGAATATACGTAATCATAATAATAATGAAAAAAGATTTGCATCCTTCAAATTACAGATTAGTTGTATTTAAAGATATGTCAAATGACTATGCTTTTATTACAAAATCTTGTGTTGATACAAAAGAGACTATTACATGGGAAGACGGAAATGAGTATCCAGTTGTAAAATTAGAGATTTCTCATACATCACACCCTTTCTATACAGGTAAAATGAAATTGGTTGATACTGCTGGTCGTATCGACAAATTCCGTAACCGTTACAACAAAAAATAATTGTAGCAGATCTGTATATTACAATATTAAGAACTCGATAAATATAATTTGTCGGGTTTTTTTTGTTATTTTTAATTTGTGAAAATCTTCTTTACAGATTGCTTTGATTCGATCCAATTGGTGGATAAGCTTAGCTCCCCATTAACTACTTTTGATAGAAAGAGTCTTTATCCATTTACTTTCCTGAAATCTTGTTTGGACCTTCGGGTTGGTATATTGACTTTACGGGAGAAATGGCAAAAATTAGCTTTAAAATTTGATGTCCACTTTGTTGCCACCCATGCGGATGAGGAGGGGCTTATTTGGTTGTCTGAGAACGTTATTCCGTCAGTCGCCTTATTGCAGCTTATACAGCGCTTGCGTGTGGGAGAAGTCCTTGTACAGGACGGATATGTTTTAGCTTATTGTTATACGCGTACGGGCTCTTGTCATGTACAAGAGGCTGATATACCCGTGGATCTATTAAATGGGGTAGAAGATCTGTTTTTGCTCACAGGAGTTGAAATAACACATGATTTCAATCTTTTGGTACAAGGTATTCAGTCTTCCAGTATATCTGTGACCAATCAATTGTTGGGTACTGACCTTTATGTAGCTGATCGTGTTAGCATGGAATGTGCTACGCTCAATACCCTACAAGGTCCCATATATATCGATGAAGATGTTGCAATTATGGAAGGGGCACATTTGCGTGGTCCGTTATACCTTGGTAAAGGATCTGTTGTAAAAATGGGCGCCACGATTTATGGTAATGTTTCGATCGGGAAGCAGAGTGTCATCGGAGGAGAGATTGGAAATTCGGTTATTGGTGATTTTTCTGCCAAAGGGCACCATGGTTATCTAGGTTGCTCGGTGATAGGTGATTGGTGTAACTTAGGGGCTGGCACCTCTAATTCCAATTTGAAGAATAACTTAAAGACCGTTTCAATTTACGATTATGCATTGGATGGTGTTCGGGATACAGGTCTTTTAAAATGCGGAGCCTTTATTGGAGACTATACTCGCCTTGGTATCAACTCGGCTTTAAATACAGGAACAGTAATTGGAATTGCAAGCATGCTAGCAGATACAAGTTTTTATGCTAAATTTGTACCGTCATTTGCTTGGGTGTTTGACGGAGGTGCTCAGACTTATGAATTTGATAAGTTTATGGCATATTTGGAGACGCTGTATGCATCAAAAGGGGAAGAGCTCACTGAGCAGATTAAAAATAAATTGAATCAACTTAACAAAAAATATAATTAAATCGTAAAATCATGCGTAAAAAAATCGTAGCTGGTAATTGGAAAATGAATTTAGACTATCAATCAGGATTGAGCTTGTTTTCTGAAATTATCAATATGGCCAAAGATGAAGTGATTGGAAACCAAGAACTGGTTGTTTGCAGTCCATTTATTCATTTGTCAAGTCTTGGACAACTGTCTAAAAATGTTGCGAATGTAAATATTGGTGCTCAGAATATTCACCAAGCGGAGTCTGGTGCCTATACAGGTGAGATTTCGGCGTCACAAGTTAAATCAGTAGGTGCTTCACATGTTATTTTAGGTCACTCTGAAAGACGTGCCTATTTTGGTGAAACTGATGCATTGTTGGCATCTAAAGTGGATATTGCATTAAAACATGATTTAACACCAATATTCTGTATTGGAGAAACAAGAGAAGAACGCGAATCTGGAGCTTTCTTTGATGTGATCAAAACACAATTGACAGATGGATTGTTCCACTTGTCTAAAGAAGCTTTTGCATCTGTGGTATTGGCATATGAGCCAGTTTGGGCAATCGGTACTGGCTTGACAGCTAGCCCTGAGCAAGCACAGGAGGTTCATAAATTTATCCGCGAGGTACTAGCTGACCAATATGGTCAAGAGATCGCAGATAATACAAGTATTCTGTATGGAGGGTCTTGTAATCCAGGTAATGCAAAAGATTTGTTTGCGCAAGCCGACATCGATGGTGGTTTGATTGGAGGGGCTTCTTTAAAATCGAGAGATTTTATTGATATCGCTAAAGTATTTAACGGCTAATTTTTAGAAATGAAATACGTAGAGGTTATCTTTCAAATGCGATCAGGTGAAGAATGGCAGAAGGATTTGTTGATATCTGATTTAGCTGATATTGGCTTTGATACTTTTGAAGATACCGAATCTGGATTTGCAGCTTATATTTCAGCTGCAAATCTTGACTTGCAAGCATTAGAAACATTGATGCTTCAACCTTATGAAGGCCTAGAGGTCGATTATAAGATACAGGAAATAGAAAACCAGAATTGGAATAAATTGTGGGAAAGCAATTTCAACCCAATAGAGGTGGGGGGGCAATGCTATGTGCGTGCAACTTTTCATGAGTCAAAACCTGAGTATCCATACGAAATCATTATAGATCCCAAGATGTCTTTTGGCACTGGTCATCACCAGACAACTTCGATGATGCTTCAGTATATTTTGGAGAATGATTTTATTGGCAAGCAGGTTTTAGACATGGGTTGCGGTACAGGTATCCTGGCCATCTTAGCATCAAAAAAAGGAGCGAATTCTGTATTGGCTGTGGATTATGATGAGATATGTGTTGAAAGTGTGATCGAAAATAGGGTACTCAATCATGTTGAGCATATCGAGGCACTCTGTGGATCTTACGAAGTATTAGCAGGTCGGGTCTTTGATGTGATTTTGGCAAATATTAACCGTAACATTCTTTTAGAACAATTGCCTCAGTATGCCTTGAGCATTCATACAGGGGGTGAGCTTTACCTAAGTGGTTTCTATGAGCAGGAAGATTTAGCAATCTTAAGCGATGCAGCGACTACATTAGGTTTTGAGTTTATCTCCAATAAAGTTTTAAATAATTGGTGTGCAGCCAAGTTTGTGAAGCGATAATTTAGCTATGCGGATTCATTTTATAGCAATAGGTGGTAGTGTGATGCATAACCTTGCTATTTCATTGGCAAAACAAGGGCATCAAGTGACAGGTTCTGACGATCAGATCGTAGAGCCTTCCCGTTCTCATTTGATTGAAGCAGGATTGCTTCCTAATCAATTGGGGTGGTTTGAGGAAAAAGTGACGGAGGATATTGATGCTGTGATCTTGGGCGCCCACGCTCAGGTAGATAATCCTGAATTAAAGCGGGCCCAGGATTTAAGTCTTAAAATTTATTCTTTTCCAGAATTTATACAAGAGCTTTCACAGGATAAAATCCGGGTGGTTATCGCTGGAAGTTACGGTAAGACAACCATAACGAGTATGGTGATGCATGTCATGCGATTTCTAGGAAAAGAATTTGACTATTTGGTAGGGGCTCAATTAAGAGGCTTTGATAAGTTGGTCGATATTACTAAACATAATAAGATTATTATTATCGAAGGAGATGAATATGTTTCATCCAAGATTGATCCGAAGTCTAAGTTTTTGTATTATAAACCGAATATAGCTTTAATTTCGGGTATTGTATGGAATGAGTTTAACTCGAAAATATCACAAGAGGAATATATTAAACAATTTGAAGATTTTATTGACTCAATTCCGCCTAAAGGTACCTTAATTTATAATAAGGAAGACGTTGTGTTACAGAAGGTTCTTCAAGATACGAAAGATTGTAAGATCAATAGACATGGCTATAAGATTCCTGATTATACAATTAATAAGGGGGTAACTTATATCAGTACACCGGATGGTGATGTTCCACTGCAAGTGTTTGGTAAGCACAACCTATCTAATATTGCGGGGGCGTATACGATCTGCGAATGGTTGGGGATCAAAAAGAAAGAGTTCTTTGAGGCTATAAAAAGTTTTAATACTTCGATTCGGTATTTGGAGTTTGTTGCAAGCTCGGAGGGATCTGTGGTTTATCAGGATTATGCCTGTAATGCGGATAAAGTGAAGTCAAGTATTCACGCCGTGAAAGAGCAATTTCCTAATCAGAAATTGGTCACAATTATCGAATTAAACTCGTATGATAGTTTAGATTCATCGTTTTTGTTACAATATGCAAACTCGATGAAAGAGTCGGATGTCTCTGTGGTCTACGTGAATATAAATTCCTGTAAAGAACTTAATAAAGATATCGAAAGTGTCCCAAATAATATTAAGGATAATTTTAATAATCCTGATTTAGAGGTTGTTGTGAGTCTAGATGGGCTCTATTCATTTTTAGATGGTGTCAAATCAAAAGGCTACAATTTACTTCTTATGAGTTTAAATAATTATAATGGGGTTAATTTGTCTGTGCTCGCTGATCGATTTTTTAGAGATTTTTAGAGAAAAAATTATAATTTAATGTAAATTAAATTGTAATTTATTATTTTTGTTTAAAATATCTACCAGATGAATGCATTAGGAAAAAAAATCAGATTACTTAGACACCAAAAGGGGTGGAGTCAAGAGGATGTTGCAAAACGATTGGATATCTCAATCCCAGCATTTTCTAAAATTGAAACAGGGATTACAGATGTGAATTTGTCTCGCCTGAATCAAATCTCAAAATTATTCAATTTGACGGTTGTTCAACTTTTATCTACTTCAGATTCTGAAGAAGATAAAGAGTATGTAAACGAGGTGAATGCTTTGACGCAAAAATTACAACAACGCGATGGCGAAGTAATTGAATTGCAGAAAAAGGTTATTGATCTTTATGAGCAATTGCACAAAAGATAAGGCATATTAAAATTGTTACCGAAAAGGCAATCCAAAGGGTTGCCTTTTTTTGTTTATGCAACTTTATTTTGGTCAAAAGTGATTTTGTTTTTGTTTCTTTGTAAGTATTTTATCAAAAAAATAAAGGTTGATTATTTATGGGGAGATTAAACGGGGATATTGCGACTAGCCCGTCGACTGATTTTTTTAAGTCAAATGTATTGGGACAGCGTTCAGGACTCTTTGTCCTTTTCTTTACTGAAATGTGGGAGCGTTTTTCGTTCTACGGGATGCGTGTACTCTTAATGCAGTTTTTAACTGCTGCGGTTATTCAAGGTAGTCCTTTCTCGGGATGGTCCTGGACTGCACAACAAGCGGGAGCACTTTATGGAACCTATGCCATGATGCTCTATTTAACTCCTATTCTAGGAGGAATTATAGCGGATAAATATATTGGATCACGTAAAGCTGTGATCATCGGTTCGGCGATTATGACGCTTGGCCATGCTGCAATGGCCTTTGATACTTCCATTATGTTTTTTCTGGGTTTGATCTGTTTAGTTATTGGAACAGGTTTTTTCAAGCCCAATATGCCTTCTATCTTAGGGGAGATGTATAAAGATCTACCTGAGAAAAAAGATGGAGCTTATACCATATTCTACATGGGGGTTAATGCTGGCGCTTTCTTCGGTATGATGCTATGTGGATATATTGCCGAAACTTATGGTTGGCATTGGGGATTTGGCTTGGCTGGTATCTTTATGCTTTTGGGAACACTGCAGTTTGTTTTTGCAAAACCGCTCATGGGAAATCTCGGTGTTTTAAATAAGTCTACCTCAGGGGAACATAAAGTTATCGCTGAGGATACGGATACTAGAAATCCATTTACCATACGGGATTATGTATTGATCGCGATAGTTTCTATTATTGGTTTTGTATACGCTTTCAATGATCCTTTGTCTAAGAACGGTATTGTTGATGTGTTTTCTGGTTTGGATACACCGTTTCTTAGAGGTCAATATATCATGGTCATTGTGGCGTTGATTCTCTTCATATATCTTATTGTGACACGGATTATGCGTTATGATAAGGTTGTAAGGGATCGGATGTTTGCGGTGGTGTTGCTAGCGTTTTTCTTGGTCTTCTTTTTTATGAGCTTTGAGCAAGGGGCAACTTCGTTGGTTCTTGTGGCTAGAGATAATATTGATAGATCACTTACTGGTGCTGCATTGACGACCTTTAATGTGGTAAATGGTTTATTGACGATTGTACCGCTTTCGATTATCTCTTGGGTTCTGATTAAATTGGCAAAAGTAACCTGGAACAAAATTGCCATTTCAAATATCGTATTGTTTATCTGTTTTGGTTTGATTTGGGGAGCAGTAATCTGGATGTTGTACAATGAATTCAATAAAGAAGCATCAGAAATTAAAGTCTCCTGGTTTTCGATCCTCAACTCATTTTTTATCATTGCACTTGCCTCCTCGGTATCCAAAATTTGGGAGTCCAAATATAACCCATCGGCAGCCTTTAAATATGGCTTTGGTTTGATCTTGGTGGCGATAGGATTTTTGATTATTGGATTGGGATCTATGGGAATAAGTCAAGGGGCTAAAATCTCGATGGTATTTTTGGTGCTGACCTATTTGTTCCATACATTGGGCGAATTATTTATTTCACCTGTAGGTCTTTCTTACGTATCCAAATTGGTGCCGGCTCGCATGCTCGCATTTATGTTTGGAATCTGGTATTTGGCGATTGCTATTGCACAGAAGGTTGCGGCCGTATTGGGAGGACAAGTGGAGACCATTCAAGAGGAACACTCCTTGAGTTACTTCTTCTTCTTATTTACCGCAATTCCTGCCCTAGCAGGCCTGTTAGTAATGCTGTTTAATCCATTGATTAAACGATTGATGCACGGAATTAAATAACAAATATATAAGCTTCTTTTACGAAAGAAGCTTTTTTGATTAATATAAATTAGTATGGAGGTTAGTACAAGGGAATCGCTAGAAGAGATTCAAAATTTTGAGGGAAAGTACCCAAAGCAATTATGGTATTTATTTACCATCGAGATGTGGGAGCGATTTTGTTTTTATGGCATGCGGGGTGTTTTGGTCATTTTTATGACAGATCAACTTGGATTGTTTGAAAAAGATGCCAATCTAAAATATGGCGCAATACAGGCTTTTATATATGCGTTTACGTTCATAGGAGGGATTTTTGCGGATAAAATTTTAGGATTTAAAAAATCCCTAATCTTTGGAGGATTAATTATGGCAATTGGTAATCTTATCATTGCTTATAATCCCCATGATCTTTTTTATTTCGGTATTACCTGCTCTATTATTGGTACAGGCTTCTTTAAACCCAATATTTCTTCTATGGTAGGCGAGCTTTATAAAGAAGGAGATGTGCGTCGTGATGCAGGATACGGGATGTTTTATGCTGGAATTAATATTGGTGGATTATTAGGTGGGGCATTGTGTATCTATTTGGGAAAAAACTATTCCTGGAGCCTATGTTTTCTAGCTGCTGCAATCGTGATGATCATTGGATTAGTTACCTATTTTCTAATTCGGAGATCGATCGCACCAATAGGAAATTCCCCATTGGCTCATAACTCAAAATCTTCTCGTACAATAAAGGAAAGTTTGGTTATTGCAGGTGCTATTGTTATGTTACCGATTATTTATATACTCATTCATAATAGTAATTTTACGGATTATTTTATGTATGGAATTGGTATCGCTGCTATTGCGTATTTGGGCTTTGAGTTAACCAAATTGAATAATAGTTACCGAAAGAAAGTTATTGCCGCTTTGATTTTCATTATTATGTATTTAATTTTTAATACGATTTATGAGCAAAGTGGTGGATCCCTTTCATTATTTGCGAAGGATAATCTAGTGGATAATCTACTTTTCTTTAAAATAGATCCTAATATTATCAATAATAGTTCGAATTCTTTTTTCATTATTATTTTTAGCCCTTTAGTAGGTCTGTTGTGGGTATGGCTTGCTAAGAAGAAATTAGAACCGAATACGATCATTAAATTTGGAATTGGATTTTTATTTTTGGCTTTGGGCTTTTTCCTTTTTTACTCCCTGAGATTTTTTGCAGATGCAGATGGAAAGTCATCTTTAAATTTATTCACTTTTACTTGGTTGATTATCACCTTTGGTGAACTTTGTTTGGGACCTATTGGAATGTCCATTATCACGAAGCTATCTCCACAACGTTTGTTTGGTATGATGATGGGCATGTGGTTTTTGGCAAGTGCTTATGGACAGTTTTTCGCCGGTAAAATTGGAGCTGAAATGTCCGAAGCAAATACCGGAGGAACACTATCATCCAAGTTGGTGGCTTATACGGATGGCTATAAAACTTTAGGGATATCTGCCTTGATTGCTGGAGTGATATTAATTCTCTTCTCCTCATTGGTGAAAAAATTAATGCAGGAGGTACGCTAGTTCATAAAATTAGATATAAAAAAAGCTTGATTATTAAATCAAGCTTTTTTTATATTAATAAATCCATTTGAATTTATAATCTTTTTCTGGCACCTTCATTCGATCAGCCAGTCTAGCCAAACGATCTGGTAGTTTTAGTAGATAATCTCTCGCTTTCTCACCCTTATCATTCAGGCCAGTAACTTGATCTATTTTCCATTCACTGTTTAGCTCTTTCAAGATATCGACGTAGTCCAAAGCAGTATATACGCCCAATCGTTGGGCTGCGTCTGAGAAATGTGCAAATGCCTCTCCTTGGGGCTCACCTGCTTCTCTTAAGAACTGGGCTGGCATAACGATTTTTTTACGCATCATATCCTCAAATGCAATCATGACTTCACTCGGGTCTACGGTGATTGCTTTTGAAATAAAAGACATATAGGCTTTCGCATGACGTGCTTCGTCAGCTGCGATGACACCACACATTTTTGCCAAAAGTTTATCACCGCTTTTTTTGGAAAGACCAGATACACGACGATGGGAAACGTTGGTAGCTAATTCCTGAAATGAAGTATAAATAAAATTCCGGTAAGGGTCTGCACCAGTACCGATATCAAAACCATCTTGAATAAGATATTGTGTGGACATTTCAAATTGACGCATGTCTATTCTACCCGACAAATAAAGATATTTGTTCAATAGGTCACCGTGACGGTTTTCTTCAGCAGTCCAAGCGCGTACCCATTTCATCCATCCACCTTGCTCGTTTTTGTTAACGTCTTCTACCATGGTCAACCATGATTCGTACGTTGGAAGGGCCTCTTCGGTAATGGTGTCTCCAACTAATACTGCGACCAAATCATAAGAGAGTTCTTTTGCACTTTCCTGCAACTCTTTTACTTCCTCAAAAAAAGTGTCCCTAGAAGAATCTGGAAGAAAATCGGCAGGTTGCCACATGTCTTCAACAGGCTTCAGGTATTCGCTCATCTCATTGAGCATGAACGGTTCCAAATAGGTCATCACTTCTTTACGTGAGCCTTCTGGTAAATTTAGAGGTAATTCTTGCATATCATTACAAAGGTAACTAAATAGCATCAATAAATTATAAAAGCTAACTATAATTGTTTAAAATGCCAAAAATTACTTTTTTGGCTGAGGATACCTTATAAAACCGATATTGATAATGACATAAAAAACAGATTGGCCACCCCGTATTCGATAAAATACTATTAACTTTGTATAAATTATTTAGAAGACGTTGGAAAAATTTAATATAGATAAAATACGTGCCGATTTCCCGATTCTGAAGAGAGAGGTGAATGGTAAACCACTGGTTTATTTGGATAACGGCGCGACTACACAGAAGCCGAGTTCTGTTATCAATTCGATTGTACATTATTATACAGATATGAATAGTAATGTGCATCGGGGCGTACATTATCTTAGTCAGATATCGACGGACGCCTTTGAGGTAACCCGAAAAAAAGTTCAGGCTTTTATCAATGCTGCTGAAGATAAGGAAATCATTATCACGAAAGGAACGACAGATGGGATCAATCTCATTGCAACCTGTTACGGAAGAGCTTTCATTCATGCTGGAGATGAGATCATTATCTCTGCAATGGAACATCACTCTAATATTGTGCCTTGGCAGATGCTTTGTGATGAAAAGGGCTGTAAAATTCGGGTCATTCCGATGAACGACAAAGGTGAGCTTGATATGGATGCTTACAGCAATTTGTTTAATGAGAAAACCAAATTAGTTGCTGTAACCTATGTTTCAAACTCCCTGGGGACAATCAATCCTGTGCGTGAGATGATTTCAATTGCTCACCGACATGGTGCTGTTGTTTTAGTCGATGCTGCGCAGGCTGTTCAACATATACAGATTGATGTTCAAAAACTTGATGTAGATTTTCTGGTATTTTCCGGACATAAAATGTATGGTCCTACAGGAGTAGGTGTTTTATATGGTAAAGAGGACTTATTGAACGCGATGCCACCTTATCAAGGTGGTGGAGATATGATTAAAGAGGTTACTTTTGAAAAAACAACCTATAATGAATTGCCGTTTAAATTTGAGGCCGGTACGCCTAATATTGAGGCCGGTATCTGTTTGAATGAGGCCATCGATTATATCAATTCAATAGGTCTGGAAAATATAGAGGCCTACGAACATGATTTGTTGCAGTACGCTACGGAGAAGTTGGCTGAAATTCCGGGCATGCGGTTTATTGGCACAGCCGAGCAGAAATGTTCCGTTATTTCATTTGTCATTGATGGTACCCATCCTTATGATGTTGGTGTGATCCTGGATAAATTAGGAATTGCGGTTCGTACTGGACATCATTGTGCCCAACCTGTCATGGATAGGTTTGGCATCCCGGGAACTATTCGTGCTTCTTTAGCCGTATATAATACAAAAGAGGAAATAGATATTTTGGTCGCAGGTATCCAACGCGCGGTCAATATGTTGGTTTAATAAAAAATAGGTATGACCATTAATGAAATACAGGATGAATTAATTGAGGATTTTGCTTTCTTTACAGATTGGATGGAAAAATATGAGTACATCATCCAGCTGGGAAAAGAAGTGCCTCTAATTGATGAACAATACAAAACAGATGAATATATCATCAAAGGATGTCAGTCCAAAGTATGGCTTTTCCCGGAAATAAAGGATGGAAAAGTGTATTTTACCGCAGATAGCGATGCGATTATCACAAAAGGCTTGGTGAGTTTAATGGTCAAAGTACTATCTGGACATACCGCCAAGGAGATCGTTGATGCCGATTTATATTTTGTAGATAAAATAGGGCTGAAAGAACATTTGTCACCAACTCGGGCAAATGGTTTGCTATCCATGATTAAGCAAATGAAATTATACGCATTGGCATTGCAAGTGAAAGCATAAAAGGGGATGAATAATCCCCTTTTTTCTTGATACTATTTTAAAATAGCTGTTCTCCTCAGTTTCAGAATCCTTTTGAAATTATCCAATGAGCTCCTGGATAATGATCTTTTTCATTTTCATGAGCGCTTCATTTGCCCCCGGTCGCTGTAGTAATGTTGCAATTTGTTCGGGTACGATCTGCCAGCTTACGCCGAATTCGTCTTCGCACCAGCCACACATGCTCTCTTTGCCTTTCTTCGTGATATTATTCCAGAAATAATCAATTTCCTGCTGATCTTTACAGAGAATAGTGAGTGAAATACCTTCGTTAAAGGTGAAAGTTTGGGGAACACCGCTATCCATTGCCATGAGTGTAAAATCCCGGACTAAAAATTGGGTATGTTGGATTGAGCCGATATATTCACCTTCTGTGTATTTCATGATCCCATTGCTTCGAAAATCATGAAATAATTCTGCATAAAATGCTAACGCTTGTTCGCAATTCCCTTGTTGCTCTCCGCAATACATTAGCGTCGGTACAATTGCCTGTTGGTTGGTATCGCTCAGTTTACCGAGGTATAATTGCCAATTGACGCCAAACTTATCGGCTAGCCAGCCGTAGTAAGGGCTCCAAGGGTAGGAGTTTAAAGGCATTAAGGTGTTGCCATCCACGGCAAGTGAATTCCAGATACGATCAATTTCCTCTTTGCTTTCGCAAATGACCATAAATGATATGGATGGGTTGGGTTTGAATATAGGACCTCCATTTATTCCAATAAATTTCACACCGCTTAGGGCAGCTTCAACAACGATGGGAGAGCTGTTGCTAATATGGCTTCCAGGGAAGGTACCAGCGTATAGATCAAAGGCTTCCTGCGCGTTTTGATCGAACCAAATGGATGGGATAATTGAATTATTCATCTTTTTTTTGTTTTAGCGTTCACCTATTTGTATTTGTCGTTCAAGCCCCTTTTAGCGAGGACCAACGGCTTAATTTTTTCAATACGGGATTGTTTCGTTTTTTCTTGCTTGGCCTCATCGATGTACTCGATGTATTCTTTCTGTTTTCCTGGTGTTAAAGCCTGGAAACTTTCTGCAAAGGTGGGATCCGTCTGCAGAGCTTCCAATAATAGACCAGTAGGGGCCTTCGTTGGAGATTTTGTTGGTTTGAGCTCTTTTCCAGCGTCAATGGTTTGGATGGATTCTTGGATATATTTGGCTATTTTTTCAGTATCCATATCCTTAACGTCTTCAAAGCGCCATTGCCGTAATGCTTTCGTTTTTCCTTCGGAGGCACTGATGAGGTGTTTATCCCGATCGGTTAAGAATACACCATTATAAAACCAGAGGGAGAAGAAATTTTTAAAACCACCCCAACCAATAACATTTTTTCCTTTATGCGTATAGATATAGCTCCCCCATTTGAATTCCTTTTTTAAGGACGTTTGCTGGATTATCTGCTGCATGAGTTCTTCAGCCTCCTGCCAGTTCCCTCGGCTTTGGTACCAATTGGGGCCTTGTTTATCTTTAAGTTTATCAATATTAAAATTGACAATATCGGTAATTATTTGTGTTGGAATCGGTTGATCCAAGGGAATTTGTATCGCACCTTTTGTGGTTTTAAAATTTTTGAGGTCCGTAATGAAGTGCTTGATAGCAGCAGGTCCTGGATATAGGCCCAAATGGTTTTTGTTCATCGCAAAATGGATGATATTACCCTTGTATCTGAAGGTAGGCATTTGATAGGAGATCGTTTCATCTGCAGCAGGAGGGACTAGGCCAGCGATAAGCTGTCTCACCTTGATCAGATATTCTTTTTTCTCCCCGTCAAATTGATTGATATATTCGTCTATTGTTGCGAAGCTCGTTGCCATAATTTGGATGCTATTCTTTGATTCTCGTATAGGTATTTTCGATAAACTGTATCGTTTCGGACATAAGTTGATGGAGTATCTCTATATTGATGTCGCTTAATCTTTTGATGTATATGCAGGCTTTGCCTATTTTGAACTTGCCCAACTGGTCCACTAGATGCCGCTGTTCATCTCCACCACTGTACACGTAAAGAGAAATCGCCGATTTTCGTGGACTGAATCCAAGCAGGGGGGCATTGCCTTTATGCCCGCTTGCATACTTATAATGATATTGTCCGAATCCGATAATGGATGATCCGAACATCTTTGCTGGTTCACCGGTTGCGGTTGCCATCAGTTTTATAAGAGCTGTGCTATCCATTTGTTTTTGTGGGTCGTCAACTGTTTTTATAAAGTCTTGGACAGATGCTTCGGTATATGCCGTTTTATTTTGTGCCATTATAATTGAACGCTACGAAAAGTCTTCCTATAATTTTAATAGATCTATGCGAGGATCTTGAAATGCAATATTGTCGTTGATTATGTTTTGCAGCGACTATTTTTGGAACATAAAATCAAAGGCTCCCGTTCTCAGATTAATATCATATTCAAGATATGCTTTCAGACATGCGAGAAAGTTGGCCCAACCCTCGGTTTGCCGCATCATAATTAAAATGCCTTCTGCATCATTGTTCATCTCATGTTCGGTAATCTTTACAATAGTAGAGTTTTCTCCAAATGTAGATAATACAATTTCCACCAATTGATTCGGGAGTCCACCGCTCCAATCAAAGGAAATATAGGCGTCTAGGTTGATCGTTTTTCCGGTGACAGGAAAACTATCCGGGAACTCAGGAAATGTCCACTCGACCGTTTTATCAGTCTCTAACCGTCCGGTTGACGATTTTATAAAATAGTGGTTCATCTTAGTGGGATCTACGATTGCCTCAAAAACTTCGTTGATAGGTTTCTGAATCTGTATACTTGCTTTTGCGGTTAACTTTTCCATAATGATTGAATTAAAGTTTCAGACAAATATTCAATAAATAGTAATAGCTTGTATCAGTTGCTATAAAATATTTGCACAGTTTTAGACATCTCTCTTTAAGTGTCTTTGCCATCTTAAGTAAACAGTCGATTGGAGAATAGGTTTTCCTTGTAGCAATTCGGATCAATATTTCCTCCAAAATGAACAATTTGTACACTTGTCGAATCGTACTTTATGTTACTTTTGATAGAATTCAATCGGAATAACTCTTATTGCGATCCATAAAACCGACATTATGTTTAAAATAAAGTACTTCTTTTTTTTTCTGCTTTCTTCGGTAACAATTGTTTCCATAGCGCAGACTAAAAATGTAAATGAGGGTAACGAAGCTGCGAATATGTTTAATGATGCTACTGTACGTGATAAAAATGCACTAACGGAAGCTGAAAATGGCTGGTGGAAACAAGCGGTTAGCACGAGGGAGCAACGTGTCAAGAGATGGAAAGAAGCAACATTTGGTATGTTTGTTCACTGGGGTGTTTATTCGCAGTATGGTAATATATGGAAAGGAAAACAAGGCGGTGGTTATGCTGAGCATTTAATGCGCGTGATGAAAATCCCACGCCAGGAATATCTTGATTCTGCACGGCGATTCAATCCAGTAAGATTTGATGCAGAGGAATGGGTGTTGTTGGCAAAGAATGCAGGCATGAAATATTTTATTATTACAGCCAAACATCATGATGGCTTTGCGATGTATCCCACCGCATTTTCAAGTGAATATTCATTAGTGAATACGCTATTTCAAAGAGATCCCTTAGCTGAGCTGGCTTCAGCTTGTCGTAAGCATGGACTTTTATTTGGGTTTTATTATTCGCATGCTTTCGACTGGGAACATCCCGATGCTCCGGGGAATGACTGGGATTATGATAACCCTGGGGGAGATAGATTGTTGGGCGGTGCAAATTGGTTCGACAAGCATCCTGATTGGTTAACGAAAGCTAAACGTTATGTGGATGAAAAAGCAATACCGCAGATTGAGGAGCTTATCCAAAGATATCACCCCGATTTATTGTGGTTTGACACACCGCATAAGTTGCCGCTGTCGGAAAATTTGAGGATACTCAAAGCTATTCGAATGACGGATCCTTCCATTGTTGTCAACGGTAGGTTGGCTCGTACGGAAGGCAAGAATTATGGCGACTATCTGAATACAGCAGATCGGCCAGAGGAATATTATCCGGTTTCTAACGGGGCTTATTGGGAAGCTATACCCACTACGAATGAATCTTATGGGTACTCTTCGACGGATAAAAGTCATAAATCTACAGCACATTTTATTAAGCTGTTAGCAAAGGCTACAGCAATGGGCGGGAACATTCTTATGAATATTGGGCCTAAGGGGGATGGAAGTATCGATGGTCCCGATGTTACCATCTTAAAGGGACTAGGTCAGTGGATGAAGGAGAATAGTGAAAGTGTTATTGCTGTTACACCATCCAAATTGCCTCGCCAGCCTTGGGGAGTCATTACACAAAGAGGAAACATTTTATATCTCCATGTCTTTGAACGTCCTCAGCAGGGTGATTTGGTCGTTGGAGGGTTAACAGCCGATGTAAAATCAGTTTCCTTATTGTCCGGTAAAAAACTAGGAAAGTATGCTTCCAAAGGAGACGGATTGCATATTTCAGTAAATCGAATTGACCCCCCTGAGGGAGATGAGGTTTTGGTCGTGGAACTGGGGAGTGATGCAGCGAATCCGAACAATAATGATTTAATCTATCTCGATCATAATATTTCCAACAACAGACTTTTATCATTTTACGCTAAGCAGATAGGTCAGCCAATGAAGTTTGGCGATGGTAAAAAAGATCGCTATTATGTTGCTGGATGGACTGGCTTAGACCAGGCTCTGGTATGGAATACATATGTGCTAACTGGTGGAAGGTTTAAGGTTTCTGTCAGATATGTAAAAGATATGGCGAATACAGGAGGGGATTTAAGTTTGACCGTAGGAGGGAAGCGCATCGATTTTGCGATCAACCCCGCTTCTCCTGTTGGTTCACATGGAAGTCAGCTCGAATTGGGAATTGTAAATTTGTCCAAAGGAGAGCAGAAGATCGAATTGAGGGCTAATCGTATTGAAGGAACTGAAATGGTGAAATTTTTGGAAGTAATATTGATTCCTAAATAAGATGAAAAGAGATTGGCTCAGCCGCCATGTTTACCCAGTTCATCCCTGAGCCTCTAAAGGATCAAACCCGGCCGACCATTCTTTCAAATCCTGATAATCTATAAACAAAACAGCTAATCTTGCGATTAGCTTTTCTTTTATGATCCCGCTGGGGTTTGCATCTAGTGCAAACCTTCCTGAAACTGCGGTAAGCGTCCCGCGACTCAGTAGCTGTCCGGAACACTACAGCCAGAACCACATCCCGCGACAATGACAAATCTGATCGCCTACATGATCTAGCCTGATGCTATGTGGTACTTAGATAGCTCTAAGGTGAAATACCGTAGAAATATCTTTCATAATCCATTCGTATTTTATTAAATTACACTATTAAATATTAACCGCTATCGAAGGATTGCCATGGATCAAACCGCTAAAAGATCATCTCTTATTTTGTATTTCTTGATCATGTTGTTCTCGCAATGTGCCATCGCCCAACAGACTTTCTCCTATGGAAGTTTCGGCAAGCTAAGCATGTACGCCCCGAAAGGTAAACCCAATGCCTTGGTGTTATTTGTTTCTGGAGATGGAGGTTGGCAGTTTGGGGTAATCAATATGGCTAAATTTCTAGCTGCACAGGGGGCGCTCGTTGCGGGTATCGATGCTAAGCATTTTGCTGCTTCAATGGCACGTTCAAAAAAAGATTGTTATTATCCTGCCGCAGATTTTGAGCAACTCAGCATGGCCCTTCAAAAGAAATATAAGTTTGAAAGCTATCAGAAACCCATATTGGTAGGCTACTCCTATGGGGCAACGCTGGTCTATGGCTTGATTGCCCAGGCTCCAGCAGGGACTTTTCGTGGTGGGATTGCCTTAGGCTTCTGCCCTGATATCAATATTGCCAAACCACTCTGTAAGGGCAGTGGATTATCTTCCCATGTCTTAAAACCAGGGAAAAGTTATTATCTGGATCGTAGCGAAAAATTGGCAGCTCCGCTTTGGGTACTTAATGGTGTAAAAGATCAAACCTGTCCATTTAACGCTACGGCAGATTTTCTTAAAGGGATAGAAAACGTCCAATTGGTCACCTTGCCTAAAGTAGGGCATGGTTTCTCCATTGCCGATAGCTGGCTGCCTCAGTTCCGGATGGCTTTTCAAAAGTTGCAGGTGGCGGACCAGCCTACCCAAAATGCAGGCGCACTCAAAACGGATATGCCCATTGAGATACTGGAACCCAAGGGGTCTGTCAAGGAATTGATGTTTATGATCTCTGGTGATGGTGGCTGGACCAGTTTCGATAGGGAGTTGGCTAGTACTTTTATGACAAAGGGGATCAAAGTGATTGGTTTGGATGCACAGAAATATTTTTGGAATGCAAAAACTCCAGAGCAGACGACAAAGGAAGTAAGCGAGATCTTGACCTATTTTCAGGAAAGGGAACCCAATATTACGTTTTCGATCATGGGTTATTCTTTTGGAGCCTGTGTGATTCCCTTTATCGCCAACCGGTTGCCCGAAAAGTTGAAAAAAGCGACTACTGGGCTGGTTTTGCTATCGCCAGATGATCGGGCCGATTTTGAGATTCATGTGGCTGATATGCTAAGTTTTGGTGACAGTAGCGAACCTTATGATGTAGTAGCTGAGTTGAAGAAAGTAAGTCTGCGCAAATTGTGCATTTTTGGCCTCGGGGAAGATAGCGGGGTTGAAGCGAAGTTTAGAAATACAGGAGCACCTGTAGAAATCTTACCTGGAGGGCACCACTTTGATAACGATTACGAAGCCATTGTGGCAAAGGTAATCGGATCTATAGGGATCAAATAACCAAATTTAATCACATAGCGAATCTTATATGAGACTTTTACTTCAGGGTAAGGGTAATCATTATTATTTCAAGGAAATTCTTGCCTTTTTTGTGATTGCCACAATTGCCTGATTATTAAATAATCGAGATAAACATTAAAACTGATCTACCCTAATACCAATTTTCAATCAATTTTTAGACAGTGATCAGTCACTGGTTATTCAGTTGACACTGAGTGATCACTGAGCAAGCACTGAACAAGCACTGAACAAGCACTGTCGTAAGGCATAGTTTGGTCACTATTTGATCCTAATTTGCTGTAGCTAAAAATTAAAAGAAATAGGACTACGTTTACGTAAGAAAACGACTGTTGTTGTGGGGTAATAGGTCATTTGAACCCTATCTATACTTCTTTCGGGCTCAAATACTGTTAAAACAAAAAAAGCCAATCGTAAGATTAGCTTTTCTTTTGTGATCCCGCTGGGATTCGAACCCAGGACCCATACATTAAAAGTGTATTGCTCTACCAGCTGAGCTACGGAATCCTTTCTGTTTTTGAAAGTGATGCAAAGGTAGAAAAATAAGTTATTTGTGCAAAATCTTTTTGTCTTTTTTGTTGATTAAAGTTGTAACTGTTTAAAAATTACTGAATTATTTTTTATTAAAAAAGCCTTTTAGAAAACTTGCGGATAGGATTGGTTCGTATAGAGGCTGTTTTTTGGAACGAGGAGGCGTATTTTTAATGTAGAGTAGTCATAAAAAAAGTCAGCTAATTGCTGACTTTTTTTATACTGTAGGGTCGTATGGATAAAATTATTCAGTTACCACACCCATTTTACTAAACTTATCAATTCTTTCAGTAACTAATGTGTCGCTATCTTTAGCTGTCAATTCTGCAAGATCTTTCAACAGCTGGCTTTTTAGATTAGCTGCTGCTGCTGCTGGATCTTGGTGAGCACCACCTAGCGGTTCAGGGATAATACCATCAATCAATCCATTGCCCAACATGTCTTCTGAAGTCAATTTTAATGCCTCAGCGGCTTTTTCTTTATGATCCCAGCTTCTCCATAGGATAGAAGAACAAGATTCAGGTGATATGACCGAATACCAGGTATGTTCCATCATGTAAACCCTGTTTCCAACGCCGATACCCAAAGCTCCACCTGAAGCTCCTTCACCAATAACAACGCAAATGATCGGAACTTTCAATACAGCCATCTCCATGAGGTTACGTGCAATCGCTTCACCCTGTCCGCGTTCTTCAGCTTCAAGTCCTGGATAAGCACCCATCGTATCAATTAACGTGATCACAGGTTTATTGAACTTTTCCGCCATTTTCATCAAACGTAATGCCTTTCGGTAGCCTTCAGGGTTAGCCATTCCAAAGTTGTGGAATTGACGCTCTTTGGTGTTTTTACCTTTTTGATGACCGATGATCATAACGGCATTACCATCAATGGAAGCCATACCACCGACAATCGCTTTATCATCTTTCACGGTTCTATCACCATGCAACTCGATAAATTCGTCGCAGATAGCTTCTATATAATCATAAGTCTGAGGGCGATCCGGATGGCGTGACATTTGAACGTTCTGCCAGCCTGTTAAATTGCCGTATATTTCTTTTTCAGTAGAAGCAAGCTTTTCTTCAAGCTCACGAACGGTTGCGCTCATGTCAACTTGAGTTTTTTCGGCAACTTGAGTTACCTTTTCAATTTGCAATTGCAAGTCTGCAATTGGCTTTTCAAAATCAAACGTGGTTTTCATATATCTATTTTATGAAAATATTCAGAGGGCTAATTTAGCGCATTTTTTCTGAAATTAAAATTAGAGGGGATAATATCATTGGAATTCCTTTGTTACATTTGCGTTATAATCGTACTGGTGGCTTAGTTTTTGATTGTAGGCCTGTGAAAAATGTTGACTTATGCTGAAAAAATATTTTTACTTTCTTTTGTTACTGATCTTACCCACACTTGTTCGATCAGAAAGTTATCCTGAGGTTTTATTTGACAATAGTGTTATCAACGGGAGTTATGCGAAGAGTATCGCTCACTATACTGGTGAATCATGGATCCAAAATGTGAGCTATAGCCTTCCGGTTTCCGATAGTTTGTTTTTTACGCCAGGCAATTCGCTTTCTCTGCGGTACGTTTCTTCTCCTAATGGTAAGTGGGAGGCAAGCATTTTAAACGACAAACAGAAATTTCCCTATTTAATTGCCAAGGATGATCAGCTAACTTTTAAGCTTTTTATTCAAAGCAATACTGAAAAGGGGCAATTGCCAAAAGTTACCTTACAACAACATGATACAAAGACTAACGCTGTGGATATCGCAAATTATATCGATGATTTTGCTTATGATACTTGGCTTAATGTTTCCATTCCAGTCAATAAATTTGGAGGAATTGCATTAGGGAAGTCTGTTTCGGCGTTAATTTTGGAACAGAATGGAACTGCGTTGCAGACAAATCAATTATTTATCGATCAAATTGAGTTTTTGCCCAAAAACTATCCAAAGGTAAGACTTTCATCAGCAGCTATCTTATCTAAGATCAGTTCCGTAGATAAACAAGTCGAGCTGGTTTGGCAATTACCGCTAACACCAAGTATTCGCTATGTGAAAATCTACCGTTCGGAAGATAAACTCAATTTTCAGCCAATAGCAATTCTACCTATCTATGTGCAGAAGTCGCTGGATAGGGTGAATGAATATAACAAAACTTATTATTACAAAATCGCTTGGGTAGACTATAATTATGTTGAATCTCCTTTTTCTGAGGTTAGGGAGGTACAGACAAAAAAGGGGACGGATAAGGAAATGTTAAATTTTATCCGGAATGCTCATGTGAATTATTTTATAGACAACTATGATGTGAATAGTGGTATGTTTCTGCCTGACCGAGGCAATAGACAAGCTATTGTATCTACAAATGAAACTGGCTATGCGATCTTGGGTTTGCTTGTGGCAGGAGAGAACAACTTGATCTCGCGACAAGCTCTTTTGGTGAGGTTAACACGGATTGTAAAATTTTTGAGTAGTGCACAACAACATCAAGGGGTCTTTACAGCGCTTTACGATGGACGGTCAGGGGTGCCTTATTATCGCGATTCGATTCCAACGTACGATTTGCGCGGAACCTCCCATATCCTAGAATCGCTTTTAATCGCCCGACAATATTTTTCTAAAGAGGATTCTGAGGAACAGGCCTTGAGGAATGCTATTACGAAGCTCTGGGAACGCATAAACTGGAACTATTTTACGGACACACAGAATCCGGATGTACTTTGGAATAAGTGGTCTCCTGTAGACAGTACAGCGAGATCGAAGCCTTTGGGGGGATTTAACGAGAGTCTGGGCACTTATTTGCTGGCGATGTCTTCACCTACCCACCCTTTAGCTATTTCAGCTTATATCAATGGATTTGCAACCAAACATAAAGGCAACGAATTGTATTTTGGGGATGATGCCAATGATTTGGCTCCTGAACTCAAAATGAAATTAAATGATTCTTTAGCACGTTCAATAAGTGCAAACCCTTTAATCGGCGACGCTGGAAATGCTGGAGTTTCGATCTACTCCGACGACAAAGTTATTTTTGCCAAGAATATTGCCGGCGGCAGCTTAAATGAATCATTGATGTCTGTTTATCGTCCTTTTTTGATTATGGATCCTAAGGGAAAAGTTGATGACTTTGTCGATTATAAGAAATATTTGTCAAATTATATTCTGGCCTATAAGCGTAGAGATAATGAAATGAGCATAGGGACACGATTTACAGATATTTGGGGAGTGGAAAATGTGGAAGATACCTATCAGGGCTATTTGGTGAATCCTGCGATATCTATTGCAGCTTACCCCTTTGAAAAAGAGATTGGTCTAAAAGCATTACGTAAGTTTTACGAAGAATACGCCGATGTGTTGTTTACACAATATGGTTTCAGAAGCTGGATTGATATTAAAAACAACGATGTTTCTGAAAGCTATCGTGCGAGGAATCAGGCGACGATTGCCGTAATGATCGAGAATGCAAATTCTGGCATGATCTGGAAATTGTATGAGAATATTCCTGAGGTAAAAAAGACTTTAGAGAAAGTATATACCAAGAAATAGATTTGTTACGTTAGATATGGCGTAGAAGGGATGTCATATTGGACTTTTTTCGCTATATTTACTTGCTTAAATCGATATTAAATACGTTAGAACGACATGCTTAGAAAAATTAATTTGGGGATTTTAACCTTATGTGCAAGTTTATCGTTATTTTCCTGTAAACAACAAGCTATTGTAGTCAATCCAGGTGCTGTTGTAACAAAAGATGGAACTGATGATGGTTTGAAAAATGTGAAGAAGGATTTTAATGATGCGAAAAGAACTGATGAGGGGATTAAGTTTAGTATATCGTCTGATTTATTGTTTCCAACAAACTCTTCTTACCTATCTGAGAAGGCAAAAACTGAAGTTAGTAAATTGGCGTTGATCTTGAAAGAAAGTAATAATAAGATCAAAGTTGATGGGTATACTGATGCTACGGGTACTGTTGAGTATAATCAGTGGCTTTCCGATAAAAGAGCAGCGTCTGTTAAGAAGTTCTTAGTTGATTCAGGTGTTGCTGAATCACGCATCACGGCAAAAGGTTTCGGTCAGTCAAATCCAGTTGGCGATAATAAAACTCCGGAAGGACGTCAAAAAAATAGAAGAGTGGAAGTTACTATTTTGGATAAAAAATAGTTTATCAGACCAATTCTTAATATAAAAAAAGCGGGATATTTAAGATATCCCGCTTTTTTTATATAGTTATATCGCGGTTTTAAACCGCTGTGTCTTTTCTCCCGAAACAAGGTATTTTAAACAGGAGACATCGGAATGAGGACTGTTCTGTGGGATTGTTTTCGATAAAATCCGAGCCTAGGGGAAATAGCGTAGAAAAAGATGAATTTAGAAGAAGAAGATCATAGACAGAAGCCAAATTTTAGGGAAGCCATGTGGTTTTGGTTTGTGTTAGGTTGGATAAGTTTTGGTGGAACAACCGGCCATGTGACCATTATGCACGATTTTTTGGTCGAAAAGAAAAGATGGGTCAGCAATAGGAAGTTTTTTCAGGCACTCAATGCATGTATGCTGTTGCCGGGACCTGAAGCGCACCAATTGACGATCTATTTAGGATGGAAGCTACACGGCTTAAAAGGAGGTGTGTTGGCCGGATTATTTTTTATTGTTCCTTCACTTCTTATTATATTTGGACTCAGTGCGCTATATGCACATTATGGCAACACAGCATTGCTTATAGCTTTATTTTCGGGTTTAAAACCTGCAGTTCTAGCGATCATTATATTTGCAACCTTTCGGGTGGGGCAGAAATCTCTTGTCAGCATATGGCATTATTTGGTCGCATTGGCCGCTTTTCTTCTATCCTATTTTGCTGGTATTCCCATGCCCTGGATTATTGTGGGGGTGATCGCTTTCGGTCTACTACTCTATGCAATCTTGTCAAAAACTTCCAAAATAAATGCCCATCATGAAAAGGAAGATAAGCAGCTCGAATCGGCTTATTATATCAATACGCTCGAAAAACTACCCACGGTATCTTACCGTCGTATTTCTCTTCAGGTTCTGCTGTTTTTGTTCCTATGGTTGATTCCGCTTTCCGTTTTACTGTTTTTTACTGTCGATATGGAATTTTGGAAGACACTTTCTTTTTTGTTTACAAAGTCTGCTTATTTGACGATTGGAGGTTCTTATACAGTCATTCCTTATGTTGCAGCCCTTGTGACAGAGAAATTGTTTTGGCTTTCCAAGAGCCAGATGATAGATGGATTTGCGCTTGCAGAGACCACCCCGGGACCTTTAGTGGTCGTTTTGGCTTATGTTGGTTTCATGGCTGGCTTCAATCATTTTCATCAGTCCTATTCCATGGCAGCAATAGGTTTGATCGCCACAGCATATTTTACATTTTTGCCAAACTTTGCCTTGATTTTTGTTGGAGCACCACTGATCGAACGGACCCAAAAAAATGCATGTATACAATTTATCCTATCTTTAGTAACGGCATCGGTAGTTGGTGTAATTGTTAATTTAGCCTGTTATTTAGGGCTAGGAATTCTATTTCCAAGTGGGGGCAGTTCTTGGTATACTATTGAACCGATGGCTTTGGTCTGGGTGCTATTTTCACTTTTTCTTTTATTCAACTATAAAATAGGCATGTTGAAACTTATACTGTTAAGTTTGGCCTACGGTTTTCTCTTATTTTTATGGCGATAAAATAAAAATGTCCATCGACTGATGAGCTTCGTAAGCAAGTTTATTAAAGATTGAAGGGAGTTCAGTGAATTTGATAGGGCTATTCGGGGTTACACACGTGCATAAACAAGAAAAGCCCATCGTTAGATGAGCTTTCTTGTACCTAGGGCGGGAATCGAACCCGCACTCCCTTAACGGGAACAGGATTTTAAGTCCTGCGTGTCTACCAGTTCCACCACCTAG
>JAITTY010000004.1 GCA_031286695.1 Sphingobacterium sp.
ATAGGAGAGATAGGTAAATTAACGGAGGAGGAACTAATGTCATACGAAGCAAGTTTAAAACATAAGCGCGATGCTGAGAGTGTGTTCAATTCGGCCAAGAAATCCGGAGAAGCTTTAGGGCATGCTAAAGGTCTAGCGGAAGGTAAAGCGGAAGGTCTAGCAGAAGGGGAACGCAAAAAAGCTCTTGAGACTGCTAAAGCATTTAAGGAAATGGGGCTGCCTATAGCTGATATTGCTAAAGGCACAGGACTTTCAGTCGAAGAGGTCGAAAATCTCTAAGTTTCGCTATTGGGGGACTGTTCCACTAAATGTGCAAATAAATTACGGAGTTCAGCCATGTCCCTTATAATTGGACTCTGTTTCCATATAAAGTAGAACTGATTTAGGATAATGTTCAATTATAAATAGGCATTGCTCATTTTTCTGGAGATTTCTCTCAAAACCAATTATATAGATTTCTCTCAAATAATCTCACGATCTTTACAATAGATGAACGCCCCAAGTCGGTTAGAATTAGGCGACAGAGCGAGCATTTAGCCAATATTGCCTCCCTTGACAGGTAATGAGAGGGCTTTATTTCTTCCTTTTCTGTTTCACAAGCACCATCCAGTCGTCTTGCACGCTGTAACCAACAATAAAAGCGCATCGTCGATTGACAATAGATCGTTTTCCCATAATGAAGTTATGCAGGCGCGGGTGAGCAGTGTAATGAAATTTAACTTGCGGATTTTGAGTTAATGTGGATGTCAGCAGGTGTTTTCCCAAATTCTTTTTTAAATGCAAAATAGAAATGAGACAAATCTTCAAATCCTAAATCAAGATAAATATCAGACGGTTTCTGCTCTTTTTTCTCAATGAGAAACCGGGCTTCCTGCAATCTTCTTTTTACCAGCCAACGATGAGGCGTTTCGTTAAAAATAGTTTTAAAGTCTCTTTTGAATCCTGATAAACTACGCCCGGTGAGAAAAGCAAACCGCTCCATACTTACATTGAACTTATAGTTTTGTCGCATAAATTTTTCTAAATCTAAACGGCCAGGCACACCAAAATCAAACAAAACATCAGATAATTCTGGTTGCAATTCCAATAAAATAAGTAATAATTCTTCTCTTTTAATATCTGAAAATTTAGGACTAATATCTCCGGAATTATTATAATAAGGCTCTAGGGACAATAGAAAACTATTGATTAAATCATCGTTCTTCAGTTTTATAAAAGCATCTTTTGAACTGAAATTTTTGAATAAAATAGAATGCTTTTTCTGAAAGCTTTTCAAGAATACTCCATCAAAAAAGATAATTACTTTCTCAAATTGATTATTATCTTTCACTTTATTATATCTTGCCAATCGGTTTTTACGAACAAGACAGCTTTCGCCAGCTTTTAAAGCATAATGTTTGCTGCCATCGTAACCATTCATTTTACCTTTTGCTAAAAACAAGAAGAAATGCTCCGCAATAAATTGTTCAGCAGAAAGTGCAGGACCGATGATGCAGGATTTTATTTCGGTAATTTTCATTTTGCGAGTTTTAAAATGTCTTCAGTTTCCAATATCTGTGATGGATAACCTTTTGCTACAGCATTTATCATTGCTTTTCCAACATCTGAAAGCTTCAGAGTTTTTGCTGAAATAAAAGGAGCTATTAATGGTCCCATTATTTTGTATAAGGTTTTTACATTTTTTTGTCCTTTGGTTCCTTTCATTATTGCCGGACGGAAGTTATACTGACCTTTAAATGGTAATTTCATCAAAGTGTTTTCAGTTCTGCCTTTTACCCTTGCCCACATCACTTTTCCTTTTTCACTGCTGTCTGTACGATTGCCGGACACATAAATAAACGTCATTGCCGGATTGATTTCAGAAAGAGATTCAGCGAACGGAACAACAAAATCGTAAGTTTTTTTTGTAAAGCTATCTTCGTTTTCACCTACCGAACTTACACCTGCACAAAAGAAACAAGCTTCATATTGCTTCAATATTTCTGAATGATTGCTGATTTCCGAAAAATCTTTTACAATAAGTTCTTTTAGCTTTGGATATGTTAATTCATAAGTTCTTCTGCCGATAATTAATACTTCTGAAACGGCAGCATTATCCAAACATTCCAATAAAACGCCTTCGCCAACCATTCCTGTAGCGCCTGTGATAATTACTTTCATTTTTTTCTACTTTATTACATTCATTTCAAATAAACTGTTAGCTGTTGCCAGAATTGCTTCTTTTGTAGGACGTGGTTTCCAACCCAACATTTTGATGGCTTTTTCGCTACTTGCGTGTTTTACCATTCCCAATAAAGGTACAACAGTTTTTAATTTTGGATTAAATACTGCTATCAATTTTATGACCCAATTTGGCAATTCTTTGGTTGGGACTTTATTGGCCTTTTCACCCAGATTATCACGAAGAATATTCGCGACATCCAAAAGCGACAATCCTCTTCCTGAAGCAGCAATGAAACGTTCTCCTTTTGCTTCAGGCATTATCATAGCTTTAAAATGTAAATCGGCCACATCACGTACATCTACATAACCAGAAATAATCTTGGGACAACCTTTCATTTGCCCTTCCAACATTTGTTTTATATTTTGAATAGAGTGTGAAAAATCATCAGC
This sequence comes from Sphingobacterium sp., assembly GCA_031286695.1. Classification (GTDB taxonomy): domain Bacteria; phylum Bacteroidota; class Bacteroidia; order Sphingobacteriales; family Sphingobacteriaceae; genus Sphingobacterium. Next base: position 2,614 of record JAITTY010000004.1, read on the forward strand.
TAAAATTGGACCGGCAACCGCTGTAGGGTTTACAACAGAAAGTTCCATTCCATTTCCTTCATTTTCGATAAAATTCCACGCAGCTTTTTCAGAAATAGTTTTTGATTTTTGATAAGGTGCAACGGTATCATTCAGTACTGTCCAGTCTTCTTCTGTATAAGGCGTTGTTTTCTTAGTACCCATCCCTACAGCGCCAAAAGCTGAAGTTAACACAAATCTTTTTACGCCAGCTCTCTTAGCAGCACGCATTACATTAAGCACTCCGTTTACGGCAGGAATTACAAAATCATCTTCTGTTTTTGCATTGGTAAACGGCGTTGGCGAAGCGGTATGAATAACATACTGGCAACCGTCCGCAGCATTTTCCCAACTCGCTTCATTACCTAAATCTGCAAGCACAAAAGATAAATCTTCAAAATTGTTAATTCCACCTTGCTTCAACATTTTTTTCACCAACTCCGATTTATTAAGCGAGCGAAGGCTAGCTCTTACTTTAAATCCGTTCTTAAGTAAGGTAATCATACAATAAGAAGCAATAAAACCTGAACCTCCTGTAATCAAAACTGTTTCTTTATTTTCCATTTTTTTGAAATTTTATAGGAACAAATTTCCACAAGAAAAGATAATTCATATTTGTTGTAAAGTCCAAATATACTTGTTGAAAGGCCCACTTATCATTTCATAAATGGACTCTTCGGCATCAACATACGTTCCAAAATAGATCCTGCTCCTCCCGAGATCATTGTTTATTTTAGATGACAAGATCCTTTATTTTACTAAATCTAGTTGTTAAAGAAATGGTAATAGGTGATAATATACTTAAAAGTACCCGATAAAATTTTGTTTAAATATCAGTTTGGCCAGCAGGTACAAAAAGGATTTGGAGTTTTTTTATCAATGAACGAAAGCCGATAATTTATTTAATATAAATTCATTACAACATTTTAATGCTGAAATAAAAAATGATGGTGTTTTACACCATCATCTAACTGTGCCTTAACTAGGCTAAAATTCTAAGAGCTCAACATAAATGTATTAGTTATTTGAACTGATTAAGATATCTTGCCACTGACAATTTCACTATGTCTTTCCCATTCTTTAAAATGTATTTTCCAAATGCTCCATAAAGAGATTCGTAATTTAAATGTTGAAGTGATTCCTCGATAAATAGTACATCTTTTGCAGGTAAAGGGATATAATTAGGGTAGCTATACAGAAATGATACGGACTTCAAATCTGAACAAACTTGAGGATTGTCTCCTGTAAATAGTTGTCCCCCTTGCTCTGGTACAAATAAAACTGTAGCTCCGTCGAAATGGCCTGCACATAATATTACTTTCATCCCAGCCCATAACTGCATTTCACGACCGCTCCATAGTTTGATTATTGAATCATTTCGCTGAATCCACATTTTATCCGCCTCGTGAATATATACAGGGGCATTAAAAGTTTTACCCCATTCAACTATTGTAGAATAATAATGAGGATGGGAGATTGCAATCGCTTTGATTCCACCTAATTTATTGATTAAATCTATCGTACTTTCGTCAAGATTAGCGATACAATCCCAAAGAACATTCCCCTCCGGGCTGATTACTAAATGGGCACGTTGCCCAATTCCAAATTCAGGAACAGTGTAGATTGCGTAAACATTAGGAGCGACTTTCTCAATAATATTTTTATGCGTTTTTTGTATTGCTTCAAGTGTAGTCCATTGTTGGCCTTTAGGATTTACATATTGTCTTGAATCTTCACATATTGGGCAATGTTCTTGGTTTTCAGATTCATACTGAACACCACAAGTAATACAGATTGGTCTGTTCATGATTTTTAATTTATTTGACGCAAATCCCGAAAAAGGTTTAAGTAAGGTAAGTACAAGTCCTGCCGATGTACTTAGTTTCATCCATTTTCTTCTATCCATTATTTATTGATCCTTGTTTAAGTATACTATTTGTATTTATTTGATAAATCTATGTTTTCCGAAATGACAGGTATTCCTAATAAAAACTCTAGCAATTAATAACCATAATGTGTGTATGCCATAATGATATCTTTGAAAAGAGCCAATGCAGCATTGAAACTTCCCAAAATTAGAATATCAGAAATCGCATTCGTAAAACTAAAGTTTTAAACAAGATGGTAATTCATTATTAAAATCTTGAAAGTTTGCCATAACAGAACGTTTGATTTACTTTACAAAAGTAAAATCTCTATTCCCGAAAAAACTTAAGATTTCTTAAAAAAGGTCTGACAGGTGTTTCTTTCTTAAATAGCTCAAATATTCTACAGTAATTCCTAAATATGATGCAATCATATATTGGGGGAATCGCTGTTCTATATTAGGGTACTTTGTTACATAAGCCTTATACTTCGTAAAAGCATCAATATGGGTGTTTCCAAAAATTCTTTCCTGTAACAAGACATACGCATTTTGAATTTTTAAACGCCAAAATTCTGACACAGCAGGTACCTCTTTAAAAAGAATATCTAAATCTTTTTTACTAATACGTATTATTATCGATTCTTCGTTGGCTTGAATATACATTTCAGAAGGCTTTTGTCTTAAATAACTGTAGAGATCATTAATCCACCAGTCTTCAAATCCTAATTGATTTACACATTCTTTGCCCTTTTCATCTAACGTGTAAACATATAGACTTCCTTTTACTATAAATCGCATGTGATTGGAAATCTGCCCCGCTCTTAACAAGTAGTCTTTTTTCTTTATATAAATTATTTCAAATTTAGATGTGATTCTGTCAATATCTATTTCTGCTAAATCTACATACTCTCTAAAATGATCTATTAATTTTTGGTATGTTTCGTTGGTATCCATATAAATACAATTGTACATGACAAATGTACCTATTCACAATAATTCTTGGGCTAGGTAACATCTAAAATCAAATCTATTTAGCTAATATATTATCTGCCGAATTATCCAGTTCCTCACTTATAATCTTCGTATGTTGTATAGTAGCGTGGTCAAGCAACTTACCTTACATACTCTTTACGCATATCGTTGTTTTTGGTTTTGAAGCAAAGTCATAAATGCTTAAGTCATATTCTAAACTTAGTTTTGAAAGGATGCAGTTACACTTGCACACTTCATCGGTAAATATTCTTTCAGGATGTTATCTGGCTTACTCGTAAACCTGTACGACCTAAAGATCTATATTCCATATTTATTTTTTTACTTAATTTTATAACCAGGTGCTTTAATAAGTACCATTTACAATGGTAAGGAGATCCATGGCGAGCTTGGTGAAACTTATGATTATGGCGCTTGTTTTTATGATGCGGAAGTTGGTAGGAGGTCCATAGTCGATCCTGCAGCGGAAATCTATCAGTCTTATTCACCATACAATTATGTTCTTAATAGCCCAATCGGTAAATTAGATCCGAATGGGATGTGGGAGAAAAATGACTATGGAGGCTGGTCTACCAATGACCCTGAAGATATTGCCAAATTCCTTCTTCAAAATCAGGGGGAAGATCCACCTAAGAAAAGAAATCAAGAAAACAAAGGAACTGAGAAGAAAGAGGACAAGAAGAAAGAAGCTGAAAATACTTCCCCAAAAGGAGAAGTAGGTAAGGATAAAGCAATGTCTACAGCCTTTACTTTAATAGTGTGTTTACTGGAAAATTTGGAAATCTCTTTTCTGCAGAACACAACAAAGGAGCAAGACCAAGTACCTTAGGTAAGTATCAAAGAGGACAATCTGGAGGAGCAGTAGATAGGGGGGAGAAAAAGGAGAATCTTTACATCCAAGAAAAAGACCACCTAATTGGAAAGGGCCATGGCCTCCAAAAAAATAATTATTCAATATGGCAAAAGGAGATAAATTATATTTTAAAGCTCTCGAAGAAGCGAGTAAAAATACTGAGATAGGAAATTCAAATGCACTTGAGTTATTACAGAAAGCAATCGACAAGAATAACAGTAAAGCGCAATATGCTTTAGCGACTTGGTATCTATATGGGAAAAACGTTAAAAAAGATTATAAAGTAGCCGTCAAGCTATTGTTAGATTCATCCCTTCAGAACAATGAACTGGCCTGTTTCGATTTAGCTGTATGTTATGAGAATGGTTTTGGAGTAAAAAAGAATACGAAAAAAGCTTTCTTGTTTTATTCAAAAGCTATTTTACTTGGTGAGAAACAATCTATTTACGAGGTTGGTCGGTGCTATTATTATGGTATTGGGGTCAATAAAAACCTAGAGCTTGCTAGCGTATATCTTGATATAGCTAGTCTGTATGGAATAGGAACGTAACTAGGTTTAAATTAATTTCCGAATGAAATTATGGACTTAAGGCTGTGTTTGGATTCCTTCAACTGGATTAGTATTATCGAGATTTCCGCTCGATACTGATTATGCTCAAATCACTGTCGCATTGCTAAAGCCTTGGTCAGGTCAGGTTTATTTTTCTAGTCAAATGCATGGTATATAAAATTTTTATATACCATGCACCAGATTTTTATATCGCGTTAAGCAGCCCCTCGGATGACACGTAACAGAACAACAATAATGGCGATAACTAATAAAACGTGAATTATATTCCCTGTAGCATAACCTCCAAAGAAACTAAATGCCCAGATAATGACTAAAATAACAGCAATGATATACAATAAATTTCCCATAGTATATTTGTTTTTGCAGTAGAACAGCCTTCGATAGATTATGGTTTGAATGGATAAAATTTAAACGCTAATTGTTATTTATCAATCGCTAGTTGTTAGTTATTAATAAGGTATACAGTTTTCAGCGACCGACTACCAAATTGTTTTGCAAATAACACTTTAGAATAAACGTATTTATAACATTTCCCCATATATAAATACCCTATTGTCTTTTTTTATTATTTGCTTATTTTTTTATCTGTATTTAAAATTAAGCGCAAAAATCCATTAAAATTTGCTTAATAGGCTTTGTAAATAAGGACAACGTATTTTTACCACTAACAATGCTATTTATTTTATATGGCAATTGGCCCTCAAAATTAGCACTCTTCTTGTTATCCTTTTCTTGTATAATCATTTTAAACAATCAGTTGAATAAAGAAAGAGGATAAGTTATGAACAACCACAATTTAAATGTACTCATCAACGAAAAAAGAAGTTTACTTCATCATTTTGCTGCTAAATTTACTGCTGATCCGGATGAAAAGGAAGACCTGATCCAAGAAACGTGGATACGAGCATTGAAGTCCATAGACAATTTTATTCAGCATCCGAAGTTAATGAGCTGGTTATATGTAATTATGAAACATACTTACATTAATAAGTATAGAAAAGCAAAACGTACTACCGAAATTCAAGATCAATATGTGGTCTTGGAAAGTGCAAATACAACAGAACTCAACAAAGGGATTAATAAGTTTATGGCCGAAGATATCGAACGGGCGATGAACAGCTTAACGGCAGAAAACTATGAAATTTTCCGTTTGTTTTTAGATGGTTATAAATACCATGAAATTGCATCCTATTTTGATATGCCAGAAGGTACAATAAAAACGAGAATCCATATGGTAAGAAAAAAGCTGCAAAAACAGCTTAAGGTCTACCGGTTAAATTGACAATCCCAATAAATAAAATAAAAGCTAACGTTTCAGTTTAGTTTGATTTTTGCAAAGGCTGACTTTTTAAGGTCAGCCTTTCTTTAGTGTACTTTCAAAACAATAGTTCCTTTGCGGAAATCGTATGGTCATCAACTGAACATGATTGCACTCCGACGAAGGTTCATCCCGGCTGCAACTTTTCGACTATTTTCCAATTGTCCTCTTTTTTATCATATCGAAGTAGCCAGGTTTCCTGGGGGACTTTCTCTTCCTTATCGGTTGAATGTTCACCCACCGTAATCGTGATCTCTGAAGGAAGAGCGTGGATAATTTCGGCGTAGGCTTTTTCGCCACCAAGGAATTCGATAATTGCTGGCATCGCATTATAACCAATTTCCGGGCTGAATAAGAACTCAGCTATGCCGCCATAATGAATCTCAGTACCATGAAAAATAATACCATTCATAATCTTACAAATTGAAAGTTAAAGTTATAGTGATCTTATTTCAGATCATAAATTTTGGAATTTTGATCTGCGATAATTCTAACAGTCGTATGCCATTTTTGTTTTTTTTAGCAATCCAATAATTTATTTTGCAAAAGCAATCTATTTGTTTTTGAGACGTGTTATATCAGTAATTAAAAGCAGGAGCTTGAGGCTGAAATAGAAAAATTTTCAGGCAAAAAGGATTCAAAAAAAATAATATATTAATCATGAACGTAAAAAGAATATTTGGAACTATTCTCACAATATTGGGTATTGTAGGACTAATTTATACTGGCTATGAACTGATCATGAAGAGTAATGCCTATACGAATTTGGCAGTAGTCGGTATTTTGGCGCTTATTTTCTTCTCATCAGGAATAAGTCTTGTGAAGAATACTAAAGACGAGTCTTAAAGGCGGTTCATTGTAGGATTAATTATGAAACAAATAAGTTTTGACGATTCACATATCTATATAGGTAGTTTTGGGAAGTTTAATTTTCGGCCATTAATGGATTGTGTCTATCTAGAGATACCGATCTATTTTATAGATGGTGCGATTTCGATGGGTAATGTCGAAGTAATTGATCCAGTTCAAATTGTCCTTTATGTTGCTCCATATACAACAGCTGCAGGTACAGCGATAAAAGCCAAAACGTGGGTTTTAGTATGTATTGAAAATTCGGATGTATGGAAAGTTTCTGAAAAATATAATGTTTAATATAAATTAGATTAGGTCTTTTGCTAAAAATTAGTGAAGGCCGAATTATCAAGTCCGGCCTTCATACACGAATTTTACTTAATATAGTTGAGAATGTAAATAACAAATATATACCTATCCTTGTTTTCGTAAAAAGCCTTTAGCTCGTCGTGAAGACTTTTGCTGTATTTCGACTATTCTTGGGCAGCTTTGTCGTTTACAAAACCACCTGCTATCCCTGTCAATGCTTCGTCGGTATCCTTTTCATTATCTAAGGTTTTTTGGAGCAGTGTAGCTACATCGTCGTGTCCCATCGTTTCTGCAAATGTACGAAGAGTACCGTAAGTAGCGATCTCGTAGTGTTCTACTTTTTGTGCGGCAAGGATGAGACCTGCGTCTCTGGTAAAAGTATCCTTTTCTGTGTCAGAAATGATCGAGTCGGCTTCATCAAGCAAACCTTGCATGGCGTCACATTTTTTAGCAACAGCTTTTTCTCCCAATTGCTCAAATACCTGTTCAAGAGTGTCTATATGTTTCTGAGTTTCCTTGGTATGCTTTTCAAAAGCAGCGGCGAGTTTTTCGCTAGTTGCAGCTTGCTGCATTTTGGGTAAAGCTTTCACTAAGTGTTTCTCTGCCCAATAAATGTCTTTTAGTTCATCGACGAAAAACTCGTGGAATTCACTGTCTTTCATTTTTCCTGTATTACCAGAAGGTTTTTTTGTGGCATTTTTTGCCGGTTCAGATTTCGTTGTTGCCATAATAAAAATTTTAAGTGTTACTTCATAGATAACCCTGCCCAAACCACTTTAGTTCAATAAAAGAAATCTAGCGCTTAATTTATTTAAAAACCAGCGGTGTTTTCTCAAATCCCTTCATCGAACGGTAAATGTAAATACCTGTCAAACTTTTCAGACTTTGGCTTTGTTCACCTGGTGGATCTAAGTAAAATAGTACGGTATATAAGAATTAAGACCTGCCATGGGAAAGATTATACTAGTATAAAACAGAACAGCATTGGATATGAAAAAAGAAAAGAATTTAAAAACTGCTGAGATAGATCAGCATTTAGTGGACAATTCCCAGCAGATTATGACCACCAATGATGGTGTGCCTATTTCCGACAACAACAATACCTTAAAGGCGGGTGAGCGGGGGCCATCATTACAACAGGACCATATTTATTTTGATAAGCTGATGCATTTTGACCGTGAACGTATACCAGAACGTGTCGTTCATGCGCGTGGATCAGGAGCTCATGGTATTTTCGAAGCCACAGCTGACCTATCCCAATATACGAGCGCAGCATTTTTAAAAAAAGGAACAGTAACGCCTCTTTTTACAAGGTTTTCAACAGTAGCGGGCTTCAAAGGTTCTACCGACCTTGCAAGAGATGTACGAGGTTTCTCTGTTAAATTCTATACCGAAGAAGGCAATTACGATCTCGTTGGGAATAATATTCCAGTTTTTTTTATTCAGGATGCGATGAATTTTCCAGATCTCATCCACGCCGTAAAACCAGAGCCGAACAACGAAATACCGCAGGCGGCATCTGCACATGACACCTTTTGGGATTTTGTATCACTGATGCCCGAATCTGCGCACATGATCATGTGGACGATGTCAGATCGTGCCATTCCCCGCAGTTTAAGGATGATGGAAGGTTTTGGTGTCCATACGTTTAAATTTGTGAATGCTCAAGGTAAAGGCACGTTCGTTAAATTTCATTGGAAACCCAGATTAGGAGTACATTCAGTCGCATGGAACGAAGCTCAAAAGATCTCAGGATTTGATGCTGATTTTCATCGGAGGGATCTCTACGAAGCTATTGAAAGGGGCGATTTTCCGCAATGGGATCTCGGCGTTCAATTAATTCCTGAGGCTGATGAATTTAAATACTCGTTTGACATTCTTGATGCGACAAAGATTATTCCAGAGGAACTGGTGCCTGTTCAGATTATCGGAACGATGACACTAAATCGCAACCCAGAGAATTTTTTTGCAGAGACCGAACAAGCGGCTTTCGATCCCGGAAGGTTAGTGCCAGGTATAGATGTTTCGGATGATCCGCTTTTGCAAGGGCGAATATTTTCCTACATGGATACCCAAAATTATAGATTAGGTGGTCCAAATTTCCATGAGCTTCCTATCAATCGTCCAGTGACCGGCAAACATAATAACCAAAAAGATGGTTTTGCGCGATCTGAGATCCCTAAAGGTGCTGTGAGTTATTTCCCTAATAGTAAAGCTGTGGGTTGTCCTTATCACGCAATGCTCAATGATGGGGTAGGATTTGAGTCCCACAAGCAACCTATTGATGGCTCGAAAATTAGGGCTCGCTCAGATTCCTTCGCAGACCACTTTACACAAGCAAGACTATTTTTTAATTCACAAAGCCCAGAAGAACAGGATCACATGGTCAATGCCCTGAGTTTTGAGCTTTCGAAAGTAAATGATGTCAATATACGAAAGCGAGAACTGGCTATTTTGAATCAGATAGATCCGAGATTAGCAAAAAATGTTGGTACAAACCTCGGGCTTACACCGCCAAAAGAACTTGATCCATTAACCCTCAAATTCGCACGGCAAAACCATCCTCAATATCCTCTTAAACCAGTCAAACCAGAAGTTGATAAGTCTGTTGCTTTGAGCATGCAAGTAAAAGACGGCGAGGGTACAATCAAGAGTAGGAAGGTTGCTTTCCTTGTTGATAATGGGGCTAGCAAATCCTCGATAGATAAAATGAAAACAGCACTTGAAAGCGAAGGAGCACAAGCCGTGCTAATCGCATCTCATGTCGGAAAGATCAAGTTCATGGAAGGGACAGAAGAAGATATCCAACATTCCTATCTTACAGAGGCCTCAGTTTGTTACGATGCGTTCTTCACACCAGCAGGCGAATCAGTAAAGACTCTAGCGCAAAATGCCGATTATCTACATTTTATCAATGAAGGTTACCGACACTGTAAGGTCCTTGCATTTGCAAAAGATGCTGAAGGGTTAGCTGAACGATCATTTATTAAAAAAGATAAAGGCGTTATTTTCGAAAGCAAGGACAATTTAACAGCAGATTTTATAGCGGTAATGAAAGGCCACCGTGTTTGGGAGAGAGAAAAATCAAGAAAAGTGCCTTCTTGATGTATAACAAATAGTTCTTCGTTAGAAGAACTATTTGTTATACAATCGAATAGAAGTAAGGCTGGAAATCAAAAATTGTTTGTATTTATTTATAGGAAGTAGTATGAAAAAAGTAGCAAGTAAAAAGATTCGACCACTGCAAAAGCAAAAGCGACCGGGATTGGAAATAAATATGGCACCAGTTCCTGACACATCTCCATTAAAGTATCCTGCAGAAGGAAAATTAAAAAATAAGGTAGCGTTGATTACGGGCGGAGATAGCGGCATTGGCAAAGCTGTAGCGTTGTTATTTGCGAAGGAAGGAGCTGATATTGTTATTGCTTATCTAAGTGAATCAAAAGATGCAAAACAAACCAAGAAAGAGGTTGAATCCTTCTCTAGAAAATGCACGCTGATTAAAGGTGATTTGGGAAATGAAAATAACTGTAAAAAAGTAATTGATTTTACGATAAAAACGCATAAGAAAGTTGATATTATCGTTAATAATGTAGGTCTTCATTGGGAAACAGCATCAATTGAAAAAATTACCACTGAACAGTTACACAAGACTTTTCAGAATAATTTCTTTTCCTATTTCTGGATTACGAAGTATGCCATAGCTTATCTTAAGAAGGGGGCAAGCATCATTAATACATCGTCTGTAACTGCTTATCGAGGCAGTCCAAAGTTGATCGATTATTCTGCAACAAAAGGTGCCATAATTTCTTTTACACGAAGCTTGTCAGCAAATCTTATCGCTAAAGGAATTAGGGTCAATGCTGTCGCCCCAGGTCCCGTATGGACTCCATTGATAGCAGCTTCATTTGACCCTAAAAAGAATTCCGAATTTGGAAGCGACTCTCCCATGGGAAGGGCAGGAATGCCGAATGAAATTGCACCAAGCTTTCTATTTCTAGCTAGCGAAGATTCACGTTTTATGAGCGGTCAAGTTTTACATCCCAATGGCGGAGAAATTGTCAATGGCTAGTTAACGAATAACTCGTCATCAGATCTGCAAGTCGTCTAGGGGTGGAAAGCTCCTTTCTTGTTTAAATAGGCACGAGAACAATAATAATGTTTCTTCTAATATTGATCATTCTGAGGCTCTCGGGTAGAAGAGGGGTTCGGCAGTTAACTCTTTTTGAGGTTGCGAGCTTCTCTTTTCAACTTTTTTCAAATAAAGTACAGGCAAAGATACTACAGGATTATCAGATGATGATAACCAAGCGTTTTCCTCCATCAATATTAATATCCCAAGCTGTTTCGATGTCTTTTAGCGGAATTTTTACTGTATCAATCGTTAGTTTAGCCTCAGCTGCAAGCTGGAACATTTCGGGAAGTATTCTATCAATAAGTAGCTTCATTTCTTCTCGGGTCCATGATCCAAGGCCAGAACCTGAAATTTGGATATCAGTACTGCGTAAAACAGAAGATGATAATGTAATCGTATCGTTCATCATCCCTCCAACGGTAACATAACGTGTACGGTGCGAAAACGAGCCATTACCTTTCAGTGCTGATAAAATAAGTTCTGCACTCTGTCCCCATAAATAATCAATAACGACATCGATCGGAATTTGATTGTGGCTGTTTTTTAATTGTTCTAAAAAGGCTTCGCTATCCTGTTTAAGGTTGATAATTTCATCTGCACCTAAGGCCAATAATTCTTTTAAAGCCGATTCATTTCGACCCGTTACAATTACTTTTTTTGCGCCGTAAAATTTGGCAATCTGCACAGCAATTTTCCCTGTTACACCTGTCGCACCATTGATTAAAACCGTTTCTCCTGTTTTTAAGCCAGCCCTGAAAAGTAATGCAGGGGCGGAACCCATTACTGCATTTGGTAGGGCGGCAGCCGTTGCATCATCAATGTTTTCCGGTAGTTTCACTATTCTATTTTTATCTACGATTGCCTTTTCTGCAATCATTCCACTGATACCTATTCCGTATACCCGAGTTCCATCCTCCAGAAAACCGATGCCATCTCCACCGACAACCTTTTCCTTAAATATTTCGTTCTGTGTGGAATAATGTTTACCGCTTGCTTGCATTTTGTCAAGGTTTTTTACGGCAGATGCCTTTACCAAAATCAATAACTCATTTTCGCTCTGAACCTTTGGTTCCGGAAATTCTTTTGTATATTTTGGCAATTCACCTTTTTGGAATACTACTGCTGCTTTCATCTTAATAATTTTAAGACAAAATTAGAGACTGGCATAACCTTCAGCAATAACATTTGTTATCAAATCTATTTTTTCAATATTTTACTTTTGATCCGGCTTAGGTGTACGGTAGAAATTCCCAGATAGGAGGCGATGTAATGCTGTGGAACTCGTTTTACAATTTCAGGTCTTTCTTTTAATAAATTTAGATACCGCATTTGTGGGGTATCCCTGACCATTGAGAAGAAATATTTCATATAATTGAAAGTCCGATCAAAAATTTTATCAATAAACATATCCCTCAAATGAGGATTTTCTTTGATTTCCTCGATTATCCGATCCAAATCCCTTTTGTGTATCCACCATAAAATACTCGGCTCAATAGTTTCAATATTTGTAGGGCTCGGAATATTTTTACGGAAGCTTTCGATTGAGCCAACTGTTTCATTTTCCAGGAAAAACTGGCACGTGATATCTTTTCCATTGCCATTGAACCACACACGGATGCAACCTTTTTCAATCAGGAACATTCTTTTAGAGACTTCACCTTCGTTTAAAAGTATGGTTTTGGCGGGAGCCTCCATACGCTTAAAACAGCTTGTATAATCATCCCATTTATCTGTATCAAGCTGAAATGTATTTTTAAATTGTTGAAACATTTTAAATCGCAGTTATTTTGAATTTAATATCATAATAGCGCCACAGTTAGTACAGTATCGCCAAGTTGCCAATATGTTGTGTGCTCGGAAAATCTATCAATCGTCGTGTTGATTGCCTTAATTACCTTTCTCATGCTTATTCAGATTTTAATACTATCAAAGATATAATGTTGACCTCCCCCCACAAAACATGACATTTTAAAAATAGAGAATTCGTCGTGAATTACTAACTTTAAATAGGAGAAGAAACGATGAAAAGATCAAAGTTTACCGAGGCAAATTGACCCTTTTTAATAAAGCCATAAAACTAAATAATATTGAATTTATATATTATTTCAGTCTTTCGAATATTTTGGCATCGGCCAATTATATTCCAATCCTTCTGATGATATTGTTTTAAGTGTTTTCTGGTCTACTTTAAATTTTCTTTGAATCTCGGCCTTGAACTTTTTTGCCAGTTGATGCTGATAAATATCATTCTTCTCTGCGTTACTAAAGCTCGTCAATGGATACTTTCTTTCTGCCTCTTGCATCGACTTGTCCTCAGCTTGGATAATCTCCTTAAATATCTCTTTTCGAATTTCAAGTGTAAGTGATTTGCGATAAGATGGTGCATTTTCCGGAGGAGGAATTTTGAAATACTGTGCAGCTACGGTAGGTTCATCATCGTTTTTAGCCTTTGAGAGCCTTGCGACCCATTGTCCCATACCGCTTTGACTGTGCTCTTCCGTTTGAAATAGAAATAGACTGACTGCATTCGGGCTTGGCTCACTATTCTTTATAGAATCATAAAGATGGAGTAGGAGCTGTTTATTGTTTTCATCATTTAATCCATCGTCACCCTTTAATATGATGTTGGCTCTATATAAGGTTTTTGTCGGTGTTCTAGAAATGGTTGTTGCTGATACCGTGTATCCGCTTAGTTTAATAGGTGCCTTTATACTTATTTCATCATTAGTTTTTTCTGTCAACTCAGTAGACTCAGTTGTTTCTGAATTTAGACAGCTAGCAAAAAGTATTGTTGCACTTAGGGATATGAATAAAAATCTTTTCATCGTAGTATTTTTTAATATGTGCCTTGGTTAAATTTCATGTTTTCGATTTTAAACAAGCTAAGGTTTCCTGTACTCTAAGCTATTTAAAGTTTAAATGCTCTGTTTTAATAGGGGCGTTTTCCACCGAGCCATCTCATAAGTCCGTCACTGCCGAAAAGAAAAAATACAATTAAACTACCTATGATGATAAACAATAGCATACACCCAAAAGTATTGGCTTCTAGTTTGCTTCTTTCGTCGTCTGTCATATTTGCCACTCGACGGTAATGATCTTCCCTTAATTTGCGACTACCATATTTCGTATTCGGATTATAAGGTTTTCTTTGCGTCATGTTGTAGCAGATGGGTATAAGATTAAATAGAATCTATTAGCAAATCTCAGCCTTTCTTTTACTTTCTCCTTACGGGTTCCCGTATAATTTCATTTTAAACAAGCTTTAGTTTTGCTTCAAGTTATTATAAAGAACATTGACAATGGAAATATTTTTAGGATGGATTATCTTTTCGTTAGCAGTGGGTGCTATTGGTGTTAATAGAAATATAGGTTTTGCCGGAGCATTCTTTCTTTCATTATTCCTATCTCCGGTTATTGGACTCATTTTTACTCTGGTGTCTAAATCAGACGAGCAACTCAGATTTGAAACAGAATTACTTTCACATGCAAAAAAGCAAACCGATGGTATCTTAAATACTGGTCATAAATCATTTACAGATGAGTTATTTAAACTTAAGACATTGTTGGACTCCGGTCTGATTAGCAGAGAGGAGTTCGAATCGGAAAAAGAGAATTTAAGACGAAATGCCCCTATTAAGAAAACGGTGCTCGCGTTATATTGCTCGCAAACTCCAAGTATGTCGGGAACACTGATGGTAAGAGTGGGGGATATAGGAGGTTTCGTTACTTTACCTTGGAGTAAGAATGATGCAATAGATTTCAATGTTCAGACAGATGAAGTGAAAGTGGTGATTAGTCCTAAATCAGTATTCGCGAGCGAAAAGACCGTATATCTTAAAACTATCAAAGATGAAGCTGCTTATTACGATATTTTTGAAGTCTATAGCAGGTTATAGAATATTAGAATAAAGCGGCTATGAAGAAACATACTTTATAAATAAATTTCAAAATTATGTCACTAAAACCAGGACCAAAAAGAATTGCCGAATCGACAGGCAAACCAGACAGACGCCAAAGAGATAACAAAGAGACTCCAGGCAATACTCCTTCTTTACTTCCTCCAAAAAGACAACAAGGGAAGAAGTAGTATTTTTTCATAATACACAATGCAAAGTTATTTGCATTGTGTATTTAAATATTCTAAGGATCCTAATGCCTACTGAAATGAAGGCTCTATTAATCGTTGATGAGAGGTGTATGCCTCTTCGGAGAAATGTTTTGTTATATCCAAAAATACTTCTCGATCGGCAATTGAGAATAAGAGCATTTCGGTAAAAAAAAGTTGGTCGCATTTCTCCTTTTGTCCAACCCAAAGTCTCTTTGCTATCTCTTTAATGAGGCAATTGAGTGTTTGGTATGCGCTTTCTTTACTAATATATAACTCGCTGTCTATTTTGCTAATATACTTCTTGTTGCTTAGCGATGTTTTATCTGGAGCAACATATTTATGTACATATTTTAGTCTGATAAGCGTATCCATATTGAAAGCGGACATTTTGGAATTGCGACCTTCTGGAATTGGAAAAAATTTATGACCTGCATTTTGTGAGAGTAATATCCAATTTAAAGAGTAAGCAACACGAGAATCATAAATAATGCATTCTTCGGGGAACATATATGCTGCAACTTTGGAGATACTGGCAATACGTTCAAATTTGGCTGTTCGACTTTTGAGAAATTCCTGTATTAATAGTTTGGTACTTTCTTCATTGGCAGCTTTAATTCCACCCCATTCTTTAATAATCCACATTGTCAACTTATCAAACAATATGGTGTTATTGATATGTGCAGCAATTAAATGTGGACGCAAAATAGCTTTTAGTGTTACTTCTTTTTCATAAAAACTTTTACTATTTAGTTCATCTAACTTTTCTTGAGCCAATATTTGCATAGGAATTAATGCTGTTAGATTTGCATTCCAGTTGTAAAGTTCATTTAATTGGCCACACAAAGGTTTTAAATAATTAACAATCTTATCGATGTCAAAATTGATCATTTTATGCTGCATATAACGTTAATATTTTATGAGATTTCTAAAATAAAGTATTGACGGATATTCTCGTTACGGAATACCGTAATGCGAGACTATTCTGTTTCTTCATCAGGCTCCACTTCTTCCTCAATATTCATTTCCTCTTCTTCATTAAAGTCTTCGGGTATTGAGTTGTCGATGAATTGGCAATTTTTACCAAGAATAGTTACATTATACTCATAACCTTTATCGCTTGTAAACGAACAAGCGCCACTAGAAATGTCTTCGGGTATAAAATGAGACTCGTCCAGCCAACCACCATTTGGCCAATGTATAGTAACTAAGTTGTCACTTTCTACCTCGATATTTAACGTATATGTGCTGCTAGTTCCTGTATTTGGGTTATAATATTCAACAGAAGCACAGTATATTCCATCCTTGTATTCATATCCGTCATCATCTTCCTCGTCCTGTGAGATGGCCTGCTGTTCAGATTTTTCATAAAAAGAATTCACGTTTTCTTCGTTAGAATGAACGTCGTTTCTTTTATTTACCTCCGACTTACAGGATATAAATAAATATATGCACGTGATGAGAATAATCCTGATAGTCATAGATCTGAATCGCCTAATCAATTACACATGCTTCTATCCACATAAGTTTTGTTGCCATTAGAGTTGATATAATAACAGCCTCCACGAGGTCCGCGGATATAGGATCTGGTAGAAGAACTACTTTTAGAAGTATTCGTGGTACGGGACGAAGGAGAGGGGCTCGTACTTTTAAATTGATTAATATTTGACGAGGTAGATCTTTCTTTTACATATTCCCAGGTTCCGTCACTTTTTAATAACACAGTTCTTCCATCCGTCGTTGTCGCATATTTGTTTTGCGCATTTAGCGCAAAGGAAAAAATGAATAATGATATTGCGAATAGTAATTTTTTCATTTATGGTATTCTTTTTAGCGAATTTTCACATTGGCCCCCTTTGTTAAATGGCTATAGTATATCAAATCATTGCTATATTTAGAGCTTTATTGGGTTTTCAGTCCGAAAAAATACGTTGTGAATAAGTTAACATTGTCAATTTACAGTTTTTCCTCCACTAACTAAAAAATTAAACTATCTAAAAAACGGTGTCTTAATTGTTGGTTGGAAGTAGTTTAATAACTCTACAACAAGTGGTTTGGCCGCGATAATCATCACAATAAAAATAATAGCGAAAAATAATCTGAATAAGATCGGTGTCAGCCCATCTTTAAATTGGCGCTTAACAATTATAAATGCTGCACGAGAACAGAAGAAGGCGATTACGATACCACCTAATGTAACCCCTTCATAAACGAATAGCAGCTTGATAATATCTTTATCATATAAATTCACCTTTTGCATATCCATTGCACTGAGCATGGTAGAAACAGCTGGAAATACATCGAAAAATAATATGCCACATCCGATAAGCATACCAACCTCAACAATTCCATTATAATAATCGACTTCATCCCGCTGTGTTTTTACTTTTAAAATCCTAGCTAGTCTGATCAGTATAAACAAACTGATCATTATCGTAAGCAATGCAAAAACCGTGTAAATTAAAAAGAAGTTAGGGTTCATAATTATTTAGATTTTAAGGATATATACCAATTGTTCATATTAGCGATTTCATTCGGGACGTAAGCTGGTCTAACGGCGGGCGCTGTCGTCTCGACTAAAGCATATTTTGTATTCCCGTATATAAAATAGTTACTTCCATAGTAAGGCAAATTAATCCCAATTAGTGAATGCCCATAGAGATCACTTGATAGCATGACCAGATCGTACCCATACTTGGACAAAATGGTGTAGATTAACAATGTTCGTGTATCGCAATCTGCATTCGAGGTTGCAACGGTTTCCAAGGGTGTCAATAGGCCAAACGGCTCGTTGGGTATACACGAACCATTATTTTTTGTTAGATAATTTTTTACAAAATAGTCTGAATACATCTTCGGATCACATTCTTGTGGTAAGATCAGGGAGTAGTTGTAGTCCTGCACAAACGCCATTACCATTGAAGCAAACTGCAGCCTGGTCAATTTTTTTTCAGTTGCCAAGCTATCAAACATCGCATAAACACCATCAAGCTTATCTTGGTCAAATTCTTTTATTTTATGGACTATGAAGTTATAGTTACTCCTTTGATTACTTCCAAATAGCGAATGTTTATTATTCTTTGATCTTTGATAATCGCTTTTATAGATATAGTAGGTGCCCGAATACGCCGCTCCCGAGTAATCTTTCCATTCTTTAGAAAACCTGAAGATTGTATCGCTGGTATTGTTATTTACTGACTTTTCGATAACTGGCTGTGGCGCAGGTTTTACAGTTGGTGATGCCACAATATATTTGGGGATTTCTATCAATGGAGCAATATTTTCTTGTAAGCTATTGAAAATTGTCCAGCCAATCAGCCCAACAATAGATGCTAAATATAGCAACCCGATGATTTTGAAAAACCACTCCCAAATCTTTCCGGGCACCAATGTGAATAGTAATATAATTGCGATTATTGGTATTAGAAACTTTAAACCAGGAATGATAATTAAGAGGACGAGAAGCGCCAACAACATAAATATCCAACTTATGCCAGTGTCTGCATAATTATTTCCGGTATTGCTGTTTCCTGAATAGGAGATTTTTTTCTCCCAATTTCCATTTGAAAGTTTTCTGGAACCTAAACCAGCTCGGAAAATGTTGGAACTGCCAGTATTGCCATCATCTTCAAAAACATGATTACCGTTTGACTCCGGAACTGCTGGATTCCCTTGGGGAATAGCGTTTGGAAAAGAAGGTAGAGAAACTTGTTCAGCCAATGGTTTATACTCTCTCTGCAACCGCTTCTCTTCAATTATATCCGAAAAATATCCCTTTACAATACATTTAACGGTACCAAATACCTCCTTGTTCTCCTTCTGATGAAGATGCCGGAGATATTGAACATTATACATTGTTAATCCATTAATATCGATCCTATATTCAAGTTGATCGTTTGGAAGGAGCAGCGTAAATTTTTCTGGTAGCTGTGATTTATCGAAAAATACCGGTTGTTCAAAACCCGCAAAATCGCCCTCTGCATGTTTGTGAACTCCCCCACAATATTTTTTTTCTCCATTTATGCAGCTGCATTTATCCGAATTGATTGGACGTATCGTAGCTTCATAGATTGTGATGTGATAAATAGCCTGGTCATTCGCATTTGGTAGATACTCACCATAATATTTACCTGTCATTTCTCCCTGTACGTGCGTTTTTCGTTCCCAGAAGAAGGGGACGCTCACCTCACGATACCAGTTTGATTTGCTCTCATCGTATAGCGGATAATTATTGGAAGTTAAATTGTACTTTAATTCATTACTTTCGACCACAGGAACGGCGATGTCCTCTGATCTCTTTCGGAAATCTATTTTGGAGGCTATCTTCTTTCGGAAGAAAAACCACCATAATGCGCACAATATTACTCCAATGACCAGTAGATTCATCCGCTAATTGTATAATTTGTTTATGAGATCCTCTTTATTTGGAAGCTTTACATCCGATTTCCGTTGTGTTCTAAAGGGGGCATCATTCCAATACTCAAACTTTTCTATTTCCTCGCGATCTGTTCTCTGTAAAAGATCGTTTTCAATATGTTCATATAGTGGTGTATTGATACGCTTCACTGGCGCTAGCTTTCCGAGTAAATTTCCGTTGCTATTAACTAATTGAACCTTCAATCTAGCATTTATAAGATCTGCATAATTTTTACGGTGATTCTCATAAAGCTTCGTGATGATTGTTTTTTCCGATCCGGCCCTAAATTTGTAATAGTTGAATTTCTTTCGGATAAAGAATTTAGCAAAAACCGGGATACAGAATATAACGATCGTCAATAGGGCAATGACTAGAGCTAACAGATTTTCTGTCATTAGTAGACGGATTTTTAATGTATAGAGCGTGTTTTTGTCAAGTAACTGTTTTAGCTGATCATGACTTTCTATCTTTTCTCTTATCAAGGGAACAGCATTTTGCAGGTAAAACCCAAATATCTTCCTGTCCAATGATTGGTTGACATTCATTGTTTGGAGTCTATCTAGAAAATCTTGATCACTTTGCGCCATTTGCTCGACAAAGGAATTTATTTGTGAAATTAATGCAGCGGTTTCTTGATAATTGAATCTCTTTTTTAGGAAGTTTTTATTTATATGGTTTAGTTTGGACTTAAATTGATTCAACTGCTTTACCGCACTTTCGTCTTTTTTTACTTTTTGGTTGATGATGTTTATTGTTGATTGAATCTCCAATACATCATGCCGTCCATGATCTATGTATGCCAATTTTTCGTTGATATCTTTAAGAAGCACGATCTCGTTCTTGGTATAATGGTGGTCATTGGTCAGATAACTATCCACCAGCGATTCCGATTTATAGCGTTCTATTTGTACGATTTCTTTTTTACCGACTCCAAATGGGTTCATATCTACCAATAACCATACATTAAGCGGCTGAGCAATGATCAAACCAATGAAGGCAATAAACGCCAGGCGAAATAGGAACGAAAATGAAAACATTGATGTGCTTTCCTGCGTATTTTTGATGTCCTTAATTTTGATGTCATTTCTCTTTCTTTTGTCTACCGTATCCAAGATAGTAGGGGTGATGGTATACAGCAAAAACAAATAAATATTAGCGATAAGCAATCCGATAAATAGCCCGATTGGCAAACTCAGTAGCCTTGAATATCCATCAAAGATATTGTAGATAAAAAACATGGTGCTGATAGCTGCACATATAAAAAATACAAGGACAGCCAATCCAATAGTCAAAAAGTAATATTTGATCCTATACTCTTTATTTCCTTCCTTAAGTTGTAAATAACGCTCAATGACGTATACATCCTCTGAGGAGAAAAAAAACAGAAAGTGCTCGAACTTCGACAATGAATACTTCATCTTACGATTACAATTTAGGCCATATTTGAGTTATCTTTATCAGGATCCGCTGCATCAATTGGTGATTCAGGTACATCCGACTCTATTTTCTTTTTTGCAGATTCGATGTATGCTTCAGGATCATTCATTATCGCTGACTCCTCATTCTGCTTATGCCTTGCATAGGCAAAAGCTAATAATTCGCGTTGCGTTCTTGCATCCAATTGTTGCGTTAGATCTTGAAGCTCCTTAGCAAGTTCCTCCCTAAATTCCTCGCCACTTTTTAGGCTTGTATTTTTTCGGATATAGAGGTCAGGATTATGATCTATAATTTCTTTCTCATTCTGTTTATACTTTTCGATGGCGTAATCCGAAAGTTCTTTCTGAATATCGGACTCTTTGATTTTCTCATAAAGTTTTATATCGGCTTCATGATTTATGACAAGATGCCGCTCTAGGCCTTTTTTATCTTTATAGTAATCATATTTTATTTCAATACCATTGTTGGCCATCATCATATCCTCGATGTTCTCTTTGAGATAATCATAGGGAGTCTTTGTCAACATGAGTTTAAAGAATATCGGTGTCAGCTCGATTGCCATAAATAGGAGTGTGATAAACAAGGTAATGGAAAACCCTGCCACCTCATGCGCTATTTTAATTCTTTCGAGTAGACCATCAAGACCATCGGCTGCTTTCTTATTATTTAACCTTTCCTTTTCTTTTTCCTTTCTGAGCGCATCCTTCCGTTCATTCAGATTCGTTAGCTCAGCTTGATTCTGCTGATCAAATTTTGCAAGCCTTTCATCTGCCTTATCTCTTTCCCGCCTTAAGGCCAGTGCTACAGGGCCTTCACCTTTTCCACGTCCACCTTGTCCCTGAGCCATTTCATCCTGATATTTTTTATCATATTCCTCCAGGCTTTTTAATAGTTTAGTTCTCTCTTCACTGACCTTACCAAAATCTTTCTCCAGGTTTCTTTCACGTTCAGCATAAGTTTTATCCACTTCGGCGGCATACTCTGTTTGTTTTTGGATCTGAATTTTTCTGAGCTCCGTATCGATCTCCGTTTTAAACATCCGGATTTCGACAGGTTTTGAAATACTAACAGCAATAATCATCCCCATGATAATTCGAGGGAGAGCACCTTTTAATTCATCCCATGTTATTTTTTCTGTGCCATCACCTTTGCCTGTGGCCGCCACGATAAAACGGTCTAAATTAAAGATCATTAGCCCCCAAACGATCCCGAAGACGAGAGCCATAAATACTGTCGGGATATGAATTGGATTCTCGAGTACATTACCCCGAGGTTCAAATATCGTGTAGAATGCATATCCCCCTGATAACCCAGCCATCAGACCGGTAGCGAATACAATACCGCCGAGACAAGCATATTTAACCTGATCACTATAGGTAGATCGTTCCAAAATATATTCGTCTCCGCCAGCGGAGGCCCATAAAAATTTGATAACTTTTCCGGGTTTATTGGTGTTGTAAAATTGGCTTTCCATATAATAAGGATTATCTAAATTTCAGTTTAGGTGATTTAATGGTAATGGCTGTGTTGTTTAATCTATAGCGTAATGTATTCTTGCTCTGCGCAAGTCTAAAATCTGTCATCTCTAGTTTTTTTAGGTTTATTTCAGATTTGAATCGTCCGAAGTCTGTTTGGAGGATATAATCAACCGTAATCTTTTCGACCACCCTGTTCCGCAGTCCAACGAATGAGACTTCCAAAGGAATGTCATTCCCTATTTTTTCAAGATTTAGAATGATTGTATTGCTCAGATTGAAATACTTTTTGCTTAGAATTTCCGTGTAGAGAAGACCATCACATTCATATTTGATTATCAATAATCCTTTTTTATTAGCGGCGTGGTTGGTGAACTTTTTTACTGTTACATCCTTTCCAGAAAAGCTGTATGTCAGTTTTCGTAAGAATATTCGCGCTACAGCACGAATTCTAAACCATAAATTAGGTATATATTCTAAACTTTTCATAATGACTCCAAATGGTCTGTTAGGTTAACACTATAGGCTTTTAGCTAATTCTAATTTAAAAAATATTCATACATAAACAAACCTGCTACTTGAAATTTTATCTCAAAACTTAACTCTGGTAAAAATATTGAAAGAAAATAAGCTCAGATTACGGGAAACCATAACTATTGATCTGCCAAACTGATAATTTTGGAGCAAAACTTTATTATGAAAAGATTAATTGTGCTTCTCGTTATCTATCTCAGTTCTCTATCACTTTACGCCCAGATAGATGATGTGTATATAGTCAATGCCGACAAGCTGAATTTGAGAGAGCTTCCAAATGCAGAATCTAAATCTTACGGATTATTGAGGAGGGGAAAGGAGGTGCTTGTCATTGATATAGCGTATGACTGGTTTAAAGTTTCTGTCGGTCAATATGAAGGTTGGTTAAAAAGCTCCTATGTAATAGCGAAGCCCGAGAATTTATATAATAGGATGAATCTAATTACGGGTGATTCGCCCGAGTGTGATAATATGGCTTGGCGATATGACTATGGTGCCCAAGGATCTCTTGAAATAACAGTTGGGGCGGGAGCAGATTTTGCTGTAAAAGTTATGGAAAGAAACACAGGCTTATGTATAAGAGCATTTTATATAAAGTCTGGTGAATCTATTAAAGTAAAAGATATACCCCAGAATACCTATTATTTAAAGGTTGCTAGCGGCCGGGATTTTAGACAGGGGATTAAAGACGGGCAATGTATTATGGTTTTTAATCAAAGTGCTCATTACGAAATTGGAGAGGAAATATTAGATTTTAATATGGGGCCGAAACGCATTGAAACAATAGATGGAAAAAGATATGAAGTACAAAGCGTACCATCTTATAGTCTACGACTGGCGGTCCGAAGTCGAGATCACTCGCTTAAAGACAATTTTGACACGAAGACAATATCAAACGAAGAATTCAATAGATAGATGACTTGCAATAGGGTAGGAATGGTTCGTTTACTCGATTAAATAAGGGCGAAGTTAGATCAAAGCAGCATTAGGGGCATATAAGTTGTAAACCAATCGATTAATTCATTTTTTTTCTCGAATACTGTATTCTTCCATTGGATAATTTCAATAAAATGGTATGTTTAAGATCTGAAGTGTCGACAACAGTTAAGCCGTCGATGAAGTGAAAGTGATCGTTTAGTTCCTCAAGATTTCCATAAAAATTATTAACCTTATTAAGTATTGATAAATAATATTTATCTTTAAATAAATAACACTTATTCTATGCGGCTAATCATAGACCTGTATAGTTAACCAAAACCCTAATCTATGAATATTATACAAAAGCTCAGCACTTATTCACACGAGAGATTTGACACACTACTTTTAATCGGTACTCTTTTGGCTCTTGTTATTAACGCCATGGGTTTTGAATTTTTTAATCAATATACTGCTTTGCTGTATGGATTGTTTTCTGGATTAATATTGGTTCTTTTTTTTAAAAATTGGCTCATTGATAATTTCTTCACCCTATGGCCAATGGGATTTTTTACTTTTTGTATAGTTTTTGAATTTGCATTTATGCTATATGATCAGGTTCATCTGAAAGATGATTGGTACTTTTTACCGTGGGCGGTTCTTTTAGGTGGAGTTTTTGTGGTAGCTATTAGCATCTTAATCGTATTGAAAAAGATCACTCTTCAAAAGACACTTTCGAAAGCGTTGTATATAAGCGTTATTTTTCTCTTTTCAACAGTCTATTCCTACGGGTTGCTTTCTTTGATAAACATTTTTAATGCGCGGCAAGTCGTTAAATGGGAGCGTGTTAAGGTGGGTTTACCATCTTGGGTAATTACTTTAGGAGGAAATTACAACGATGCCATATTTGAGAACAAAGAATGGGGAACTCGGTGGATGAATTTATTTTTTTTGAAATGGGAAGGTGATTTTCCGCATCCGCCAACGACTGCCGAAGTAAAAGTTTTTAAAGGCAACTTTGGGAAAGATTATATGCTCAAAACGTATGATGAGGATGAAAAGAATGACGCAAGACAAATCGACTAACATGGATAAAATTATATATCTTGACAACAATGCATCTACTCCAATGGATCCTAGGGTCTTAGCTGAAATGATGCCCTATTTGACAGACAAGCATGGTAACGCAGCAAGTCGTCACAAACTAGGTAAATATTTAGATGCTGCGGTAGAGAAGAGTAGGAGGCAGATTGCTGATCTTATCGATGCCAATGCAGAAGATATTTTCTTTACAGCTGGTGCTACTGAAGCTATCAATATGGGATTACGCGGATTATTGAGGGCAGGGAAACAACATATTATAACAGTACAGACAGAGCATCCTGCAGTTTTGGATACCTGCAGGTATCTTGAGACCAAAGGTATCACGGTTACTTACCTTTCTGTTGATAGCGACGGGCTGATAGATTTTAAGGAACTAGAGCGCGCCTTTACACCTCTTACAGCTTTAGTATGTGCGATGCATGTTAATCATGACACTGGTGTAATTCAGGATATAGAACGAATTGCGGAGATAACGCATGCTCATGGAGCCTTTTTCATGACTGATGGAAGCCAATCTGTCGGAAAACTCCCTGTCCGCGCACAATCTTTTATAGATATTCTCACTTTCTCTGCCCATAAATTTTATGGGCCAGCGGGTATAGGCGGCATTTATTTTAGTTCCGAAATCCCCATGGAACCGCTTATCTTTTCTGGGGGACATGAAGGCGAGGCAAGAAGCGGTACACTTAATGTGCCGGGTATCGTTGGAATGGGCAAAGCCGCTGAACTCGCAGCTTCAGAGATGAATGAAGATGGAGAACGCATTGGCAAACTACGTGATATATTGGAACAACAATTATTGGCAATAGGAGGAGCGAAGTTAATCGGTTCTAAAACACACAGGATCTATACAACAAGTACTATTCGTTTCGATGGTATTGACAGCGAAAATATTGTTCAAAAACTCGATGATATATGTGTTTCCAACTGCTCAATACTCAGCTATTTTGAGGCAATACCATCTCCTGTACTTCAAGCTATGGGATTGAGTAGAGATGAGGCATTTAATGCACTACGATTTAGTATAGGGCGCTTCACTACAGCAGAAGAAATCGGACAAACTGTAGAAGCTGTAGGCAATATCATAAAGCAATTGCACAACAAAAAATCGCTACAGCGATCCAAGCCGGTTTAAATTATGTGATTAAGCGAGCATTTAGCCAACTTTGCCTCCCTTGACGGTTTTCGAGGGGGCCATGTTGTTTACTTTATTTCTTATTAACACGGTTGAGTAAATCAACTACAGTTTCCCTTAACTAACCCTACTTCCAAACCAATACCTTCGCCTTACAGTTTGTAATAATCTTGAAAGTTAATAGCTGTAAGCCTATTAATTCAGCATATAGATACCAATTCAACTTTCCAGTAGCTGTCAATGTTGTCATCGGTACCACTGTCTTTAGCGGTATAGGAGCGAGCAATGTCGATTTCTTTGGCGGTCGCTCTACCAGCTATGAGAGGCTTCATCCATCCAATTGCATATAAAAAATGTGAAACCTTAAATATCTTTACTGTATTCAATATTGCTAATATTATTAGTAATATTGTAAAATGAAACCGCTAGAAATCTTTTGCCGAAATCGGGTAATGTACGCTCAAATTACCGTGCATGATAAAAGCATGGGCATGAAAGATTATCATCTTTACAACAAAAATGGTCTTGCTTTTTATGTTTTCAGGAAATCTCAGGGAGAGTGGCAATTGGCATTCGGTGTACTTGCCGATGATATCAAGGAAGCGTGCATTGACGCCCTTATACTTCGCTTTGATACGGATGTGCCTGAGTTGTTTTATCATCATGGAAAACGCCAGGTAGTGGAAGTTCGGGCCAAGAAATACAGCCTTTGGCATATTTATCTCAATAATGCTTATGTAGGAAGTATTCAATATTACACCTTCACTAAGCAGTTCAATTACCACCTTGAAGACAATGGCTTATTGACCGATGATCACGTGCAAAAGTATATAGCCATGATACAACGTGGGGAATTAAAGTGGATAAAGGACGATATTCGATGAAAAACGATATAGTTCTAATGTGACGTGTTTGGTGATGATCATAGAAGATCTTTTGGATAAAAGACGGTTGTCATTATCGAAGAGTGGGTTGATCTGGAGTGTTCGTGAAACTGATAACAATATTTGATGAAGTGAAATAGCCTTTTGGAATTAAATTATTATCAGCAGTCCTCATTTAAACAACATTTTAGCGAAAATGAACAACTAATATCTCCAATAATCTAACGATCTTTACAATATATAAACGCCCCAAGCCGGTTAGAATTAGGCGACAGAGCATTTAGCCAAATTGCCTCCCTTTGCGGTTAACGAGGGAGGCCTTTTTGTTTATTTTATTGTCTTCTTAAAACTCCTGAATAAATCAGCTACGGTTTCCCGTAACCAATCCTACTTTCAAACAAATATCTTAGCCTTACAGTTTGTAATAATCTTGAAAGTTAATATCTGTAAACATATTAATTCAGAATAAATAATGTATATTAGGCTTGGGTATTAACCTTGCCCGATTGAAAAGTAGCATGCCATGATAGTAACCACGACCAATTCCATCGAAGGGAGGGAGATTTCACGATATAATGATCCAATAGCAGCCAATGTTGTCATCGGTACCAATATCTTTAGCGATATAGGAGCGAGCTATGTAGATTTCTTTGGTGGTCGCTCTACCAGCTATGAGAAGAAGATGCAGGAGATGTACAAGCGTGTTACCGAAACACTCAAGCAGCGTGCGCAGGCAATTCGTGCTGATGCTATTATTGGGCTTAGTGTAGATATCGACGAAATCTCAGGAAAGGGGAGTCAGATGTTTATGATTACTGCGGTGGGGACACCGATACATCTTAAAGAGGTTGCCCGCGTTCCGATCGAGAAGCAGGATGATCTATTGGATGGCGAACTGATTCAGCAGAAGGTCCGAGCAGATATCATTTTAGAAAATTATAAGTCGCTAGAATCTATCAATAAGGAAACAGCTGAATTTATCGCTACATCAGGCCTAAGAGAATTTGAGCCACTTGTGTTCAAAGCAATGAATGAGGATTATGGTATAGAACAAACTCCAAAAGATAAACTAGAAATGCTATTCCGCTATTTTGATTACTTACCAGATGAGGAAGCCATTGCTATTCTTTATGATGCTTTATCAGCAGACAATTTAACAACCTTACAAGTAAAACGCATCGATGCGATTATCACTTCATCCAATTTTATTGATTACGAAAAAGCTATTAACCTTTTAAATAGTAATATACATGCTAGACGTACTGCGCTGAAAATATTCTCTTTGGACAAAGATTGGTATTCAAAAGAAGATATAGCTATACTGAAAAGTTTAGAAGGAGATGCTTTAGCAAAGTTCTTCCCCGAAATTGTACAAGTTGAGGAATCGAAGGGAATGTTTTCGAGTGGAAAAGAAGTGTGGCGATGTGAATGTGGTCATACAAATAAGCTTGATTATTCAAACTGTAGTTCATGCACACGCGATAAGAGAGGTTTTGGTGAGCAAAGTTTGAAACCGGAAGAGGTGCAGGGTACATTGAATAGAAGGATTAAAATAATTGATAAATACGTTTCTAATTAATTGTTGTAAGACTAATAATTGACCTTTACCATGAATATTATTCCAAATATTTTTAAAATAGATAAAAAGCATCGTTTACTTAAATCTAAATCTATTACTAGAGATATAATTATTGCAATTATTAAAGACTTTTATAATAAATCAGAATTTGTTTTTAGAGAATCGGATATACATCTTAAACCTTTTATAAAAGAAGACATAAAATATTATCTTTATCTACACCGCAATCCTGACAGGCTCTCGGACTGGGCGAATTTCTTTCCAGAAGAGCTTAGAGGTGATCTTAGTACTTTCTATCAAACTAAACTTTCGTTAATACTTTTTATTGAGACGGAATTCGAACTTTATGCAGTAGTAGGAGGTAACGCTTATAAAGTTATTGTCAATTATATCGATCATCAATTTGGTTTGAATATGTATGATAGGATAATTTGCTTAGAGGAAGATGAAGCAGCATCTACTAAGTCTAGAGGTATAACAGGCCAAAGAATTGGGCTAAACGAACAGTTTAGGGAAGATTATAAGATGATTAATTACCTTCAATTTGGAAAAATTCCGAAGGAGCTAAATATTAAGTTATCTCCAAAAACTGCTTATAGTCATTTTTCATTCTTGATGGAAAAAAAAGATGAAAGATTTACAATCACGGTGGGGAAAGGTTTTAAAGTTAACAGAAGTGTCGATTTCGAAAACCTAAATAAAATTGTTCAAGAATTGACTCTAATGTTAGAGTTGGCACCTCAAGAACTTCTGAGCTCATATATTCAAATAAGAGATGCGGATCTGATAAAAAAATTCGAAATAGAATTAAACAGAAGAATTTATAATCATATAGCTGTATTAGTAGGGAATAGCACAAATCCAAACGATAATTTTGAATTTGATTTTTGTAGCCCAAATAATTTGGAAGCATTTTACGATGCCGATTCATATCAATTAAAGGAGAAAGTGGAAGACAAACATGTTCTTTTCGCGACCCTGAATGATAGAACACAAATATATAAGACAGTCGTTCTTCACGCCTATGAAAAATGTGGAAATGATCAGCAATCAATTCTCTTTTACTTAAGAGGGGTTAGAGTTCATTGTATTAAAGGAAGTAGACAATCCACAAGTAGTACTTTCCTATATCACCTAAATGCTGAAATAACTTACATGAATGATTCAGTTTTTTATATTGATACGAAGTGGTACAGATTGAAGGATGGATTCTTAAAGAGCTTGAATCATCAGACGGAATTACTTTTTAGGAATTTTAAACTACAAGAGAATATTTTGGGTGAGAATTGGCCAATAAAAACTGACGGTTCAAAGAAACTTATTGATGAGGCGGATTACAACAATCTTTATATAGGAAAGGATAATTATATAGTCATGGATACAATTACACCAGAAGGAGTTGAAATCTGTGATATTTTATATATTAAAGACTCTGAACTTTATTTAATTCACGTTAAGCATAGTTTTACTGCTCGAGTGAGAGAGCTTACTAATCAAATACAGATCAGTGCAAGAAGAGTGAGCGAAGCGGTAAGTTCAAATAATAGATTGTTTTTTGGTAAAGTATATGACTCAATAGTAAGTAAAATGAGGACAGTTAACAGTCTGAATCAAGATGAATTTATTGATCTGTTTTTTAAGTCCAAAATTCATTATGTATTTGCTACCGCATCGCAATTTGAAAGTAATGACCTAATTGAAGAGAATTTAAGTAAATATAAATCAAATATAGCAAAGTTCTCTCTGACTACATGTTCTAGTGAAGTTCAAACGCAATATTCGAATTTTTTAGTTTTTCAGATTATGAGGGAGCCTCACTCGAAATTCTCAGCACGTTAGTTTAAAGCATATATAACTCTTTTAGCACTTAACCTTTTTCAAATTAAAGAATGATGGAAAAATAAAAAATTTCTTTATATGGATGTAATTTCTGGAGGAAAGTAAACAATAATTTAATAGATATACCCCCGTTATGTAGATACGTTTGAAGAAGAGCTAAAACAGTACGGTCAGAAATAGTGAAACTGGAAGCAGAATTAAAGGCTGTCCAGTCAGAGTGAATCAATAACTTAAAGAATTAAACTTTTGAATATGTTAGACCTGAAAAGCATTTGTGAAAACAGTCAGGCAGGATTGTCATCTGTAGGAGATCCGACCATTATTAAATCGCTTGCAAAGTTTGAAGATACCGTCAACGATGCGTATCAGGGGAGGTTATTTTTTGAATTGATTCAAAATGCAAGAGATGCTGCGTATAAAGCAGGGATCAACAGTAAGATAATTGTCTGTATTCAGGAGGATATGGTTTATTTTGGCAATACAGGTGCACCTTTTAATGAAAAAGGTATCATAGCTATGACTAGGCTTGGCCTTAGTTTTGATAAACAGGACAATAAAACCATAGGCCATAAAGGTATCGGATTTAAAGCGATCCAGGAATTTAGCAGCACACCCAAAATCATTACAAATTTTGGATCCATTATTTTTAATAAAAAAATACTGCATGACATTCTTAAGAATAAATTCCCGCATGATGTCTTTAAAGAAAAAGAAGTTCCTCTTTTCTACTATCCTCATTATGAAGATGTAAAAATAAAGGATTTAGGTATAGACGCCCTATCAGAATGCGAAACGGTGATCGGTTTTGAGCTAAATAAAAACAAAACTATTACTGATTTAACAGAGAAATTCAACGAGATATTAAATGAAGAACTAATCCTATTAGGAAACATAGAAAGTATTCATTTCCAAAGTGATGTTTTCAGCAAAACCACTACATTCAAGTATAAGGAAAATGAAGTAACAGTAAATGACAAGGAAACTTTTGAAATCGTACAGTTTCCAGAACCGGTTCTTATTTCGAATGAATTGTATGAGCAATTGCAGGAACAAGAACAGGAACTTTTCGCATCAGACAAAGAGGTCGATCTGAAAATAGTGTTCCGTACGCATAACAGAATACCTGTTGTTGAAAATGAGAGCGCACTGTACCTTTTCTACCCTCTGGAAGTTAAATCCGGATTTTCCTATAAAATCCACAGCTATTTTTCCTGCAATCCGCAGCGAACGGATATTACAGAATCACAACTGAATGATTACATTTTTGAAAAGATTATAGCACTTCAGATTGACTATGTCCTTCCATATCTAAAGGCAAAAGGAATAACAACCGGATTGCAGCAATTTGCTTACTGTCAAGAAACATGCAAAAAGCTGGCAAAGTTGCACGGGAATTATATCGCAAAAATCAGAGAAGAAAAATTCGTCTGGATAGAGCAGGAAAAAGACTATTTCAGTCCTGATGAGATCATGCTATGCAGTAAAGAAGCGTATGCTTTTATAAAATACCATTCCATCAACAACAAAAAACTGCTGGTAGTCGAAGAGCCGGTAAAAAGCTGGTTGAAACAGCATTTTAAAACCGATGAATTAAACAACAGCCTGCTACGTGAACATATTGAAGTTATAGCAGAAACAGAGAAAAATAACCCGCTTTTTTTCCAGAAACTCTACGCGTATGCGTCCAATCATAATCTGATATTGAATGATAAAAAAGTACTCTTAGGAGAAAATGGTGAATTATATAGCAACAGTGATAAAGTTTTTTTGCAGGGAGACCGAAGACGGCTGAATATCCTCCAAAGCATCCAGGACAAAATTACCATGCTTAATCCTGCTATTAGGCTGGAAAATTACAGTCCAGAGAAATTGAGACTGTTAGGATTAAAAGCATTCAGCCAGGAAGAAATCATAGATCGGGCATTGGAATTATTTGCCGATGATGAAGTAAATAAAAGTGATATTCTTATTTTTTTGATGAGTTTAAACATCGAAGCAGAAAACATTAGAAATAACATTAGGAAAAAGATATTAGTTCCGGTAGGTGGAGAGGAGATGCGATGGATATCACCACTTTATAATCCTATATATCTTGAAAGTGAAGCTTTAAGAAAGCTCTATCCCGAAGGAAATTTTTTCAATATCGATGCCATTTCATATACCGATCAGGAAAAGCTGAAAGCTTTTGTGATGAGATATAATGTATGGAGTATTCCTGCTGTTTATTTTATAGAGAAAAACAATATTTCCAGTGCTCAGTCAAAGCAGCATATAAGATATTTGAATGCATCATCAGGATTCAATGCTTATAGTTATACTATTTACCAGGATAGAAAACTGGATTTTCCAAGCCATGCAGATGTATTTTTTTATGAATCGATTATAAAAAACTGGCAGACTTATATAGCATTAATCGGTAACAAAGATCTATTACCTTTTTCTGTTCGGTCAGATAGTGCAACCTATTCCCGGTCAATTAATCCAACCATTAAAACCACGTCATTCGGACAACAATTGCTGGAAAACAAATGGATCAGGATCAATGAAAATGACACCTTTTGGTTGCCTTCTGAAGTTAGTGGCATCAACAGGGCTAGTTACCTGACAGAAAGAAATATAAAAGCCAATGGATTTAATTGGCTAGTACTTAATTTTGCAGAAAACAGGTCTTTTTTTAGTGAGTTGGAAATAGCACATATCGATAGTACAAAAAATCAGGATATGGTTACGGTCCTAAAGCAGGTGTATATGATGTATGCTGATGCAGATATCAATGAAATTACAGATTTTAAGAAATTTTACCATACCATTCTTAAATATCTTTATGCTACTTATGAGCTAAATAAAGATACACAGCAAAACCTGGTGAATCTCCTCAAACAGGTTCCTTTTTTCTGTGTCTTTTATAAAGATGGTACAGAGTCTTTTTCCTGGCAGCTCCCGGCAAAGATCCTGCACATAGATGACAACAGATTATTTCAAAGTCTTGATAATTCTGTAAAAGAGCAACTTGGATTCTTTTTTACTAAGAGTGATAAAAATGAAATCGGGAAAATATTTAACCGGGTTGCTCCAAAGTTAAGCTCAAGGATAAAAGACTCGATTCATTATTCTGAAGATGTACTCTCTGAAAAAATGCTTTGCACGGAAATCAACAATTTAATATACATTATCCTGCTGATTGAACATAAAATAGAAGAACATATTAAAATAGAGCACCTGCAACAATTGCAACAGATAAAGCTGAAAATAGTGAATAGCATAGCGCAAAAAACGACTATCAGCAGCCCAGAAAACACACAGATACCCTTGCCTGATGTGCCATTACTATTTTATTTTGATACAAACGAAAACGTTTTATATGTTTCCAAAGAAAATGAGGCATTAAATAAGAATAAAAAACTTCTCGGAGAGATGGTGAATGATATTTTTGCGCAACTCCTACAGAGAGACACATTAGATTTAAGGCTTCATATTCGTGATCTGATGATGACAAATCAATCAGATGCCTTTCAGGAAACCAAAAAAGAAATCAATTTTGATCAATCAAGATATGAAGATCTAAAAGAACTTCTCGATGAGAACCAGCTGAATGAAGAGCAGTCATTCTGGAATGCGATAGTGCAATGTAAGCAAACGGACAATGACACAAGTTCTCCGTTTGAAAAATTTGGAGCGATTGACTGGCATAAGCTTTCTTCAATATTGGAAGTGGAATCAGATCCGTTGCTGCAATGGCACCAGTCTTTTAATTATCTACAGTATCGTTCGGCACAAAACCTTCCTATTGTCTGGGATATTGTTCAGATACTTCAGTTGGATTATCAGGTATTGAATAAATTGCTATCGGATAAGCTGAATTTTGAAACAGTTTACCAGGAACAATATGCTCAATGCAAAAACAAATATAGCGATACTATAAAGTATACTGTGTACGAGGAACTGAAAAGCACTGATAATATTTTTGCACAAAGAAAATTCAAGACCTTACTTACAGCCATTGAGCATGTCCATCTTGCTGATTTCGATGTACCAGAATTGTTTTTTAATGTAGCGGATGCTCTATTGAATGATGTAAATAAGGTTATCGAAAATTTTGGCTGTACGGCTGTATACCACCTTAGCCAGCACAATAATGAAGCATGGAGAAAGCTAAGCAAAGATGTTCCCCTTAAAGTTCGAAGTTTCAAGAGTAGACTTAGTCGTAAAGAAACAGATACACGATATGTAGAGGAGTTTATTATGAAAAGCGAACATTACAGCTTATTGTATTTTGACCGGATGAAAGAACTGGTCGATGCTTATGTAAACCAATATCCGCTGGAAGAAGAACATACGGAAAATGAACATAGTACAACATCTGACTATATTCCTGTAGAAGATGATGATAAGGACATTACAATAGCTGCCTTGCAACAGATGCAGGTAAACGGCAGTGGGTTGGATGATTTATACGGACAAATGACACCCAAAACCAGATCTTCAGGAGGCGGATACCACAACCCGGTTTTTGTAAACAATGAACATGCAGAAAGAACTGGCAAAGAAGGCGAATACTTGTTGTTTGAAAAACTAATGAAAAAATACGGAAACGTCAAATGGGTGTCAGAATATGCCAAAACATTTGGTCATGTACCCGATAAATATGCGATGGGTTATGATATGTACTATATTGATGAAAACGATACCACCCATTATGTAGAGGTAAAAACCAGTACCGGGGAGCAGCCCGAATTTCATATTACCATCAACGAAATCAGAACGGCTATGGCATACGGAGACCATTATCATGTCATCTGGATCACCAATGTATTTGACAAGGACAAGCGGGAATATACTGACTTGGGCAATATATTTATCAATTTTAAGGAAGATGAAAATTTCTTTATTAACAAGCGGTTTAAGCCCCAGCTGACAGCTTTTAAAATTGCTTTTAACCCAGTAAGACCAGACGATAATGTTTATATCACAACAGCAGCAACACATGAAACAGCATAAAACAAAAAATATAAATACTTTTCAACATGCGATTATTCCGACTGATTGAGAGGTAAAACACTTTGAAGATATAGATGAACATAATCTGAAAGGAACACTCCGAAGGATTATGAATTCGACTATATATCGCTCTCTGATGTAGATTCATCTAATTTCAAGATTGAAACAACTAGACAAATATTTAGTAGGAATAGTATATGTAATGAATTTAAGTGAAATTAGCCTAAGAGCGACCTTTGTACAAGGTAAAAATTTTAAAGTGTTCAACGAAGAATGTTGGAGCATTGCCGAAATGTATTGGTTATTTCTTCGTGAATACAATACAGATGATGTCAGGAAATGCGTGATTTCGGTTGGAGAGGAACCTTCAGAAGTGGATAAAATAACATCATATCAGGGATCCCGCGAAGTTTATAAGCTAATAAACTTTGATCAGTATTTTGAAATGAGTGCATATGAAAAGAAGTTTTTACAGCTTGATTTGATTCATTCCGGAATGACAATTATTGGTAAATTGGAAAAGTGGGATACTGAACCATTATTGAAAGCATATAAATATTGTTTTGACAACGATTTAAATAATAAATTCTTTATAAATAGTAAATACAAACTCTCACCAAATCGTCAATGGAAATTAGGACTTTGGTGCGAATGGGAGATTAACTGTTATAGGTTATCTTGGGTTTTATTTGACAAGACTGGTAGTGAAATCAATCGAGACTTGATAATAGAAGACGAGCCTAGCGGTGGTGAAATAGTTTATTATTTAGACTATAAATGGGATGACAACAATTACATCACTATTCGTAATAAATCGAGACAAAATATAGAAATGTGGAAAATTAAAATTTTATAATAAAGCAATTCTTCCTCCATGTGAATTTTTACGTTTGGGTGGGTAAAATTCTTTGAGAGAGGTAGTTGCAGCTTCCACAGAATCTCGCGGACTACGAAAAAGCCGCGATAACCAATACGAGTAAGGGACGAGCTATGTAGATTTCCTTGGACGCTCTACCAGCAATGAAAAGGGAGGTACGGAAAATGTATAAAGATGTTACAGAAACGCTCAAGCAGCGTTCACAAGCAATTTGTGCTGATGCTATTGTTGTGTTAAATGAAGATATTGGTGAAATTTCCGGAAAAGTGAGTCATATGCAAGGTCATTATGTTGGAAAGTTCCTACAATTAATTCGATAAATAAAATTTAAGTTAAAAGCCAATAACCTTATAGAGGCAAAGTAAGCCTTTTTCTGTATTTTTATAAAAGTCAAAATATTAAATTAACGTAGCCTTATTAATGGATAAAGATAATTTTCCAACGCCCTCCCAATTCTATCGGGGGCAACGGCCAGAATACTTTTCAGATTCAAAGACAGTGTCAAAAGTTGTACTTCCGAGGGAACAATTGGATTACATTCTTTCGCAATTAGCCACAAACCAAAAGCATGACAACTTTGAATCCCTTTGTACCAAATTAGCCGAAAAATTGATAATACCCAATCTTATTCCTCAAGTTGGACCAACAGGTGGAGGAGATGGAAAAACTGATTCGGAGACTTATCCAGTTTCTAGTTTTGTATCAGAACGTTGGTATATCGGTGAAAATAAATGGAACGAAAGTGAGAACTGGGCTATTGCGATAAGTGCAAAATCAGAATGGAAATCAAAAGTAAAGTCCGACGTTAAGAAAATTGTCGATACCGACCGGGGGTACACTAAAATATTCTTTTTTTCTAATCAAAAAATATCAAGTAGGAATAAAAAGGAAGTTCAAGATGGATGCAAAAAAGACCACGGAATAGAATTGGTTATTTTGGATGCTGAATGGATATTGGAGAAGGTATATAATAACAACCTCTTGAATATTGTTATTGAAACCTTGGGGCTATCCATTGAATATTTACAGGAGGTTGTTATTGGCCCGTTAGATAAAGGACGATTAGAGCATCTCAATGCCCTTGAAGATAGGATAAACAGTGCTGATCGCTCAATAGAAGTTGATTTTGAATTAATAGAAGATTGCCTTGAAAGTGCTATACTTTCCAGAATGTTGGAGCGGCCTAAAACCGAGGTGGTAGGTAGGTTCTTAAGAGCGCTGAGGTTCTGTGAAAAAGTGGAGAATAAACCGCAGGAAATTAGGGTACGTTATCAATTTGCCTGGACATTGATAAATTATTACGATGACTATTCCGCTTTTTATGCTGAATTTCTTCATTTCAAAACACTAGTTATTGAAGAACCAAATCTAATAAGTCTCGAACACTATTATACATTAATTACCATCTTAAGGACGGCGTCTACAATAAAGGATTTTAACGATGTAGTAAAAATAGATTTCGATTTGGAAGAGCATGATTTAATCTCATTATTACAAAAATGTGCTTCCAATTTAGGAAAACCCGCAACTGGATTGCTCGCTAAATTTTACTTGTCTTTCATAGACATTTTTAATTCAAAGATGGAGGGTGAAGAAATATCTGAAATCCTGATTGGTTTAAAAGGATACGTTGAAGCAAGTAATGCCTACATTGATTTACCATTTTCCCAAATCAAGGACACAATTCAAATCTTCGGGGAATTGCTTCCAGATGATTCAGACTATGATAGTTTAATTGATACTTTGGCAGAAGTTGAGTCGAAAAGAGTTTCCGAGCTATCTTCTGGCCAAATGTACTTGAAACGTGGCGTTACCAAACTTGAAAACAATAACGCCCGTGAAAGTTTAATTTATTTTGGAAAAGCATCTAGAAAGTTAGCTAAACCTGAAACAGAAGATGAATATTATTTTTGCTTAATGTTGCTGAGCAATGCTTATACCAAATTAGATTTACATTGGGCCTCATATAATGCACTTGTAGCAGCACTTAGCATACATACCAAATCGTGGTATAGTTCAGGGGTTTTAAGCCCAAGGTTTGTCACCTGTGTTGAAGATATATTGAAAAACCAGATTTTTATTGGTCGTATTCCAATCATCATCTGTTGGTACGAATTATATAATGTGGTGAAAGCTTACTCCCAATACGATGAAGAAGCAGGCGAACTCCCCACGGAGAATCTATCTGATGCATGTCTAGCAGTTAGAATATTGAATTTGCCATTCGATTTATTTGAAAAATGCACGATGCTTCCAGATGTTTTGGATAAAAACAAGCTTTGGTTAAGTAATGATGCATTATTATATATGTTAGGGCATGAAGATGCCATTGAATTAGACTCATCTGATGGTTCATTGGTAAAAGAAAGTTTTCCAACATATTTTAATACATGGGCAAATCAGCCATTTAAGCAGCAAATTGCTTATGATACTGATTTGATGTCGGAAAGTGTGACTTATCTGAAAACACATTTACTTGGAACAGTAATTTCTGTTACTGTTCCATCAAATATTTCTTTTTTAAAACTGGGAGAAACTATATTAGCTTATTTCGAGTCATATCTGGCAACAGCTTTTG
Source organism: Sphingobacterium sp. (assembly GCA_031286695.1). Lineage (GTDB taxonomy): Bacteria > Bacteroidota > Bacteroidia > Sphingobacteriales > Sphingobacteriaceae > Sphingobacterium. Next base: position 41,404 of record JAITTY010000004.1, read on the forward strand.
AAAGTGTTTTTCCATTAAGAGAAGGTATTGCCATAAATATTTCAAATACTGAAGAGTTAGATGAAGATTTTACGATTTCAGGGCCATCCAATTTGATTAATTTACGTGTTAAAGCGTCCTCTTTCTTCCCAAATAGAAAATTCGACGAATTGATTAGGACCCTTTCATCAGAAATAATTGGTAGAAATTTTACCATTAATAATTATAAGGATTTTTTTCAAAAGTTATATGAGAAAGATGAAGTAAATGAAAGATTAATGACCATTTTACAGCACGACATATTTTTGGATAATATACTTTCAAACAAAGCTAAATTTTTCATGAAAGATTGGGTTTCCGAAAATACTAAGGTATTTCCATTAATAAGAACACTAAATCCCATTACCATAGATGACGAATGGATGAAAGACCAAAATGATGAGGAAATTGATATTAAATTAGATAATGCAACTCATAGAACTTTTAAAGCGGAAACAATTATCAATTCAGATTTTTGGGATAGGGCTACCTGGAGGGGGGTTGGTGTTTTCGCTATTGAGCAGCTACCACTTGGTGTTTTCCTAACATTTACAAATGAGGTTGCTGCCAAGGAAATTTTTGAAGAATGGATTTCTATGTTTGGAAGAGAAGATAAGAATGATACGATATCAGTGACAGTGATTAAAGGTGTAGATAAGAAAAATCCATTTTGGTATAAGGTCATGATTTCTAAAAAAATGGATAAAGGTCTTATGGATAAAGGTCATTTCTTATCTATTTCACCACGTTTTCATCTCATGGAAGCTAAAGACGATACCAATTTGAAGAAATTAGAAGAACTCTATCAAAAATATCGGAAATACGTCCTAATGCCGGCGTTTTTGGATAAAAATTTTCTAACCAAACCATTTATTAATCTTGGAATTTTGAAATCGGAATTAAGGATTATTGATGCGTGGCAAGTTGGGCTTCATGATTTTGCAAGAACAGCTATTACCGATGAAGATGACCCAATTATTCCCGAAGATCAGCCAAATCCACCTATATTGGAATTACTTGAGCAAAAAAGAAATAGAAGAAAATAATAATTATTTTTCTTAGAATGCTTCATTGAACCAGAGGCCCTTCTCCACTTAAAGCGATAGTTTTTTTGGAGAGGGGAGATGATGTCGTATTGAAATCTGTATATTTGGTTTTGAGAGAAATCCCTAGAAAATGGACAATGCTCATTCATAACTGGGCTATTGTCCTAAATCAGTTCTTAACTTTATTTGAAACAGAGTCCAGTTATAAGGAACATAACTGAACTCCGTAGTTTTTATTTACACACTTAGTGGGACTGCCATTCCGACACAAAGTGCACCAATAATTCCGCGGCAAACTACACCACTGGATATTTAAGAAAAAAAGATTGCTAAGTTGGGTCCGTATTAGACCTAACGATATGGCAAACAGACCTCTAAATATGCAGAAGATAAGACAGATATTGCTGTTTTTGGAACGTGGCTTTTCCCAGCGTTCCATCGAAAGGGAGACCGGTATCAATAGACGTGCCATTGCAAGTTATTTGCAGCGGTTCGCCGACAGCGGATTCAGTATTGCGGAACTGCTCCTTTTTTCCGATGCCGAGCTTGAGGCCTATCTTAATGTGGGCAAAGCGGAACAAATAGAGAAAGATCCCCACCGGATACATCTTAAATCGCAGTTTTCCTATCTATTTTCCGAACTCCGTCGTGTAGGTGTTACGCGTCAGCTGTTATGGCAGAAATATATTAATGAATATCCCGATGGCTTTGGCTATTCCAGATTCTGTGAGCTTCTACAGGAACATATCCGCAAACAGGGAACCACCATGCGTCTTGAACATGAGCCTGGGAAGCTGCTGCAGGTAGACTTTGCTGGTGATATGCTGCATTATGTGGATACCGACAGTGGTGAACTAATAGCCTGTCCTGTTCTGGTGGCCGTATTGCCTTTTAGCGGTTATAGTTATGTGGAATATAGTCAGGTTATTTGGTATTATCTTTATGGGATATGGTATCTTTCAGACAATATCAGCCTCTAGGAAATAGTTACTGCCGATCGAAGAGATTTTTCCAAGTAGAGTGGCTTGAAGAAAAAGTTTGGATTTAGTATTTATGTATTCTCTTTCCACTTTCTTGTAACTTTAGTACTTCACATATTTTAGACATATCTCTATTCTGAGATTCGCAAAAATGGATCATGTCATATTCTATTTCACGTTGAATAATTTGAGCTGTATTGGATATAGATTTAATCCTTTTGCATAAATTATCAATTATTTCCTTCCTCTTATTATAATAATCAAGCTCGTGTTGGATTTCAGACAAAGATTTATGGATTAACCAATTCCGTTCATCTAGGAAGGGATATATTATTTTTTCAAATGATTTACTAAATAGTTTATTTTGTTTAGCCGTACTTATTGCTCTACCTAAAGTATAACTTTGAAGCCCCTTTAAAAAAACATCAGCTTGAGCAATATCCGCATTAGGATTCAATTTAAGAGTGATCCAGAAAGATAAGGCTTGTTCGACTGCTTGTATTTTCCATAATGCTTCCCCTGTATAAGTATATAATGAAATTTCATTTTCATTTGCGGGTACAGATTGTTTTTGTGTAGTCATTAAGTTAAGGGGGCTAATTAAACTAATTTTTTATCAAAATAACAAATTATGCTGTATTTGAAAAACTCAATGAGAGTTCAAGTTTTAAGCCAATAACAAATAGTTGATAGATTTTAAGATCAGTGTAAAAACCTATTGAACATCAACATCATCCTATTCTAGCTTAAAGAAGTAACTGGAAACAATTGCAGCGATTGAATAACACATTATTGATCGTATGACTCCAACGGTATCAAACAGACAGATTGTGGTACCAATTCCTAGGATCGCGGTAGAAACCAAAATTAATCTTACCCATTTTGTATCCATTATACTATATTTTTTTAAGTAGTGGAAAACTATAATATAAATAATTAATGTGGGCATAGAGAAGACAAAACTTACTGCCGGTAGCATAATTGTAATCACAATTGCTTCTTCAGCACCTAATCCTGCTGTCAGAATAAAAAGAATGACGCTAAGTAATAATATGCAGCCCCAATGTTTAAAAACGTATTGCTATCTCAAACTTTATAGTTAAAGCAGTATCGCCCTTATATTCCGCTAGTTTACCAATAAATAAATAGTAAATCCTATTCCACTTCATTTGTGAATTAGAATCTAAAAGGAAATTACTAGATGAAATTTGTAATGTTTGTATCATGCCATTATTGGTGACAATATTTGCTCGAACTTTGTGGTTTCATCCATTTTAATGATCACCGCCAGAATAGATCCACATTGGTTCAGTTTGTCCCGCTCGTTCAAAACCATTCCTCTTATAAAAGTCTATTGCCTTTCCATCGGCGGTGAGCATCTGCATGTGAAAGCCCTTATAGATCTCTTGCATTTTATCCATAATCAAACGACCAACCCCTTTGCCCTGATAGGAGGGTAGCACTAGTAGATGCGGATAATAAACAACCAGATACCCATCGGAAATAGCATTTCCGAGTCCCACCAATGTTGTACCGTCCCAAGCAGAAACTAAAGAATGCGAATTTAAGAGTGCTTTGACCAGTAGTTCTGGTTTATCGGCTGCGCTCCATTTATTAGCCTGGTATAGTGGTAGAACTTCATTTACGGTTAAATCTTTACTGGTTCTAAGATCAATCTTCATATACCATTTTATATTAGTGATTTAAATTAGTATTTAGTTGATGATAGTCTTATCTATGTCTACCGTATCGATTTCCTGTTTTAGCGTTCTTATATGTTCCTCCTTTATGAGAACTGCCCTTACCACTTTTATATGTTCCACCATGACTTGTAGTATGTCTTTTCCCAGGATATTTTGTGTGAGCACTTAAATCTTGAAAAGATAAGGCGAGAACTATAATTGTGCATATAGCAATTACTTTTTTCATGTATTTTATGGTTTTAAATTTAAAGCGAAAAATGCATTCTTACTCAATCAGTAACACTTTTCTATCCTTTTCCCTTCCCCAGGTGATCTGCCACATTCTACCGTCTATTTGATCGAGAAGAATAAAATCAAAAATATTAAACGTTTGGTAGAGGACAAATCTCCCATTTCTTTCTTCATCTTTATTTGCTAAGGATATGGCTGATAATGTCGTAACCGCTTTATTTTTATTTGACTTATTCGACTCAACCTGCCACATTTGTCCATTTCTTGTATTCAATTTTATAAATGTAAACGCATTTTGTGTTGGGAAAAGCTTGTATACCACAGTACTATCAATAGAATTAATTTGAATAGGTGCCCTAGGTATATTTTGAGCAAAAGATTTTGCTACATACAACAGCAAGAATAGTGTGATAAATCTTGTCTTCATAATAATTATATAATTATTTTCTCAATTTGCCGAATACATGATTTCGATTCTGACAGGGAACCATTATCTATTAATCTCTCCATTAGTTTATCACCAGCTTAGAGAAGTTAGATCCTTTATTACTACTGCGAAAAGTAATATCATCAATATACAAAATAAAAGATGTCCCATTAAGAACATCGTCCGCTTTTTTCTGGGCTCTTCTCTACCTTTATAGGCCCTCCAACTGTAATATAACCCAAGTGGGGCTAAAACTAAAGTAACGAGATATGGTATTGCTACGAACGCTTCATAAACTATTTTAAAATTCTCATTTACTGATCTTAATAACGTTACTGTGAGCATTGAAATCAGCAATCCTATTCCATAAAATCTGAATATTTTTATTGATTTTTTTAAATAATGAGGTTCAATTGTACTCATATGGTTACTGATTCTTAGTCTTATACTTCGCTACAAATTCTTGAAGAGCTTTAACAAATTCAGGGTTATTAATCATAATTTTTTTCCCCTTTAAATCCTTTGACTCAATCTTTTTTTGCACTCCTTTTTTGATCAATTGTTTATATTCTTCCTGCAGAGCATCTGCCAATCCTGTTTTCGATCTATTGTTCGAACGTAGTAGTTTTGCATTCTCAACCTCCAGAATTTCACCAATTTGATCTAAGGTCTTGATAGCAGGTTCCTCGATGTTTGATTTCCACTTACTGACACTACCTTCATTCACATCCAGGTATAAAGCTAGTGCAGCTGCTGATAGCTTTGTGTTGTCTAACTCTTCTTTAACGTTATTGATTTTTTTACTCATTTTTTTATAGTAAAACTTGCGTATAACTGATTGTTTATTTATATTTGTCTTATAAATAGAATATTAGCGACACATAAAATTGGGGTTTGAAACTCCAAGAACGTTGTCTTTTACGCTCGAAAACCGTCAATTTTTGCTACGTAAAAAGACCGTGAGTTCGCTTTCCATTGATTTTTGTATATTCGTGTGCAATTCAGTGGAGCGGACTTCATGTCGGTCTTCGTAGCGGTTAGCTTCGGCTAACAGGTCCTGACGGTACCACGAGCGAAGCTTTGAAGTCTGCTCCGTTGATCAAATCATTAGCGAAGCTTCTTTAAATGTTAAAAGTCATCGTTCACATAAACCAAAACAATTATGAGAACGAACAGTACAAACACCTTCCATCACCCGCCGCCGATCAGAGATCGCTTCGCGAGGTATTCTCGCAAATCACTTTTAAAGAACATATTCCGCGCACCTGAATAGGTTGCGCCCAATCAAAAACAGGCTGTAAAGAGCAATAAAAAGGGGAGGTGTTGACTTTCCTTAAAATGAAAAGACAGCTGAACCCAGTTCAGTTTAATTTCCGGCTTTTTACGCCTGTCACCGACCTATCACTTATATAATTGTATGAAAAGGTAATAGTGGCCAATGATACAGCTTGATTTAATATTTGCACCTTAAAATTAAGCAAATTTTCATTCAGTCCAAACTTTTCACCCTTAGTTTTTATTGCAATATAATGGCTGCTGTAGGTCGGTCTTTACTTCTTTCCGGCAGGGAGCGCCATAATTAACCCTATTTATGCTTTGAAATTGTATCAAGGCGCTTTTCGGACTTTTAATCTTATTTGTCCATTTCGCATAGGCCACATTTGACCTATGCAATGACATACCTTTTTAACGCGAAATTTTCGCGCAAGGGGATACTATGGCCTTATTTTCCGTAATATCTCGGGTTTGTCATACTTGATGAAATTAAATTATGAACCAAAAATCAAGCAATCTGCTACCCTTTGAGCTAGCATTTTATGAAATATACGACAATGGATACGATCCATTAGATACCATTCGGGAGTTCTGGTCCCAACACACCATCACCGACTGTCAGGAAAACCTGTGGACATTCTTCGAAAACTATAGAAAGTGTACGTTGCAGGAAGATGCTGCCGATGTAAAGCAGATGCATACCTTTTTGATGAAAGTGTGCCGTGTGCTGATGGCTTATTTCCTGGTGCACTTTCGTAAGATCGATATCGATGCGGTGCCATTCACCTTTGCAGAGCCTGCCGACGTCATTACGGCCGATCTGGAATCCAAGCAAAGGATCCACAGTTTCTTTAACCGAATTGTTGAATAATCCCTAATCCATAAGCAGATGATAAAAAAATCAAAATCATTAACTGCCTTATTGGATAAGGTAGTTAATATTCCAGTTATACAGATTACACTACTTGTAATCTTATTCATACTAGTTTCTATGTTTAGTTTATCGGCTCAGACGCCCCGCAAGGACAGCGGGGCTGATGGGCCAACTCCGATGCAGATCGGTGACAGAATTCCCGAAGAATTATGGAACAGTGAGTTTTTCTTTTTTAATGAACGATTAAATAATACCCAGAAAGCCTCACTTAACGAATTTAAAGCAAGGCCACTCGTGCTAGACTTTTGGAATACCGGATGTGCTCCATGTTTAACCGGGCTAGCTAAGCTTTCTGATTTCAGCCGTGGTTTGGATATAGGCCTTGTTGCAGTCTCAGAACAGACTGAAAAGTCCATTTTGTCCTTTTTTAAAATGAATGATCTATTAAAAGGTACTGGTCTGAGAAGCATTATAGCTGACAGCAGATTGAAAAGGTATTTCCCGCATGAAAGTATACCTCATCTGGTATGGATAAATAAAGAGGGGGTCGTCGTTGGTCTCACGGGAAGCAAGGAAATCACGAAAGATGACCTACTTAATTTCGCCACAAAAGGTGTATTGCATGCAGAACTCAAACCTGAACTCCAACTGAATTTCCATCGATTTATAGTTGATATGGAGCTTAATCGACAGGTACAATCTACCCATGACAGTCTATTGGGCTATGCAATTATTACTAATCATATAAAAGACATTAGCCCTTTTGAAAAATCTAAGGTTGGTCCCTACGAGATTATTTCTTATCGAAATAGATCTATTCTGAGCTTATATAGATTGGCCTATGCAGACCGCTACAAATTTTCCTCTAATCAGATCATCTGGAATGTTTCTGATCCAGAAAGATTCGATTACTACTTTTCTAAAGGCGAGGGTATGGGAAATTGGGAGAAAAAAAACCTGATCTGCTTTGAATCAAAATCCATAGGTAGGATTAATATGGCTGATCTCTTGAACAGCAGTTTAGGCTTAAATGTCTGCGTAAGGGATTCACTAGTTGAATGTATTGTTGTAAAGAAAGGCAAGGGGAGGATAGCCATAAAACCTAAATCGGGCAGGGAATTTAAATCGCTAAAAAATCTGATCAAAGATCTTCGCCTGAGTAGGCCTAATTGGCAGATTATTAATTCGATAAAAGGCGAAGTTCGTATTTCCAATTATTCAGTGAAGGACTTTGAGACGAAGGACAAGCTCTGTAATTTCTTCAAAGAAAACGGTCTCATTGTCGAAAAAGACAAAAGAATTGTAAACTTCTTAATTATACAGCGATGAAACAGTTGAACTATTATATGTTATTGGTCGCAACTTGTTTAATTTTGCGGCTTGAAGTGTTTGCGCAGCGTCCTGTAACGCTAAAAGGCAGGGTTCAGAACCAAGAAGGAAAGGCGCTTTCAGATGTCAATATTATCTCGGTAGGAAAGGGTAACACTAAGGTTCAGAAAAACGGTACCTTCAATATAAATAGTCTTTCGATCGGCGATACCCTCAAATTTTCGCATATATCCTACGTCCCTAAATCGTATGTTGTCAGGTCGAATGACTTGAATATCCTGATCGTCCTGGAACGTAACTCGATCCGATTGCAGGAGGCTGTATTCTCTACAGGTTTTCAGTATATTCCAAAAGAACGTGCTACTGGATCGTTCGAGAAAATAGATTCACTTTATATCAATCGTTCTCCCGCACCTAATATTTTGACACGTGTCAAGAGCATGATTTCCGGTATGTATTCGGATAATGCAAATGCTAATTTTAACAATACAGGGAAATTTGCAAATGAGTCACTAAATATACATGGCGTAAGTTCAATCCGAGGGGCCAATTACCCTCTGATCATTGTCGATAATTTTCCTTATAGTGGTGATATAAATGCCATTAATCCGAATGATGTGGAAAATATCACTGTATTAAAGGATGCTGCCGCCAGCTCTATTTGGGGAGCACAGGCGGGCAATGGTGTTATTGTTATTACCACAAAACGAGGTAAACAAAACTCATCGCTGGTGGTAGAGGCTAGTCAAAATACCGCAGTCATCCAAAAACCTGACCTCTTTAAAAGACAGGCAATTGCGAATGCTGACTTGATAGCGGTGCAGCTGGAATTATACAATAAGGGATATTACAATTCGAATATAAATTCAAGATCTAAACCCATCCTTCCCATGGCGATTGAGGCCATGGAGAAAAAGAAAAAAGGATTGCTAACCGAAGAGGAACTGAATGATCTCTTGGATACTTATGGTCAGACGGATATTAGAAATGATCTATTGAAATATCTTTATCGACCTGCAATCAGTAGTCAATATTCTTTTTCAGTGAGTGGCGGGGGTGACAGGAATAGTTTTCGTATAGCCACAGGGTATGATCGCTCAAAAGGTACTCAGGTGTCCTCAGATAATAACCGGTTTACGCTGAAGGCTTATAATAAACTCAAGCTGACGCGAAAATTGGAGGCGGAGCTTGATATGATGTATTCTAGATTAGAAAGCAGGCAAACCCAGCTGCTCAGCTATTATGACAATTCCGGGAGCAGATATCCATATTCTTCATTGGCAACTGCAGACGGCCAGTCTCTTTCAATACCCTATAATTATAGCATTGGCTATATCGAAAGTTTAGCTGATCCTAATCTGCTGGACTGGACGTATAAGCCCTTGGAAGAATTGAAACACAATAAGGGCAATGCTGTACTGAACAGCTTATTGACCAGCGCGTCGCTAAATTATCAGATCAATAAACTGTTTGGACTGAGTTTTAGGTATAGAAACGAAATACAAAAGAAAGACGATGAAGCGGTTTTCGATCAGTATTCCATAAGATCAAGAGGAATGGTCAATCTATATACCAATGCCGGCACAAATGGAGTGGTCAGTAGACCGATACCTGTTGGGGGGATACTTGAATTCGGAAGCAATAATGCCGTTTCACATTTTGGTCGCTTTCAGGTAGATTTTAAATGGAACGATCATCCTGATCACAGTGTGAATGTAATACTGGGGTCAGAAGTCAGCGCAAAAGCCGTTAGGTCTTTCACGGATGGAATGTATGGTTATGATGGGGAAAAATTAATATACAGTACCCAAATTGATTACATGAATAGGTATCCTACTTACAATAATCTCGCATCAAATGCCCAGATACCTTCTTTTATAACCAAGAGCCAGACAAACAATCGATATGTATCATTATTTGGAAATGGATCTTATACTTTATTGAACCGTTATACGGTAAGTGGCAGTTTCAGAAAAGATGCTTCCAATGTTTTTGGCGTCAATACAAATGATAAATGGAATCCGCTCTGGTCGGCTGGATTGAGCTGGAATATCAAAAAGGAACGGTTTATGGAATCTATTCCTGTCAATGAACTGAAATTACGGGCTACATATGGTTTTAGCGGGAATATTGATCCCTCACGTTCGGGGAATACAACAATTCAATACAGCACAATTAACGCCTTGTACGGTATTAGCTGGCCATCAGCGCAGGTGCTTGTTGCTCCCAATCCTTCTTTACGCTGGGAAAAAATAAAAACAGTTAACCTGGGACTTGATTATTCCCTATTCAATAGCCGTATTTCAGGAAGTGTGGATATGTACTGGAAAAGTCATTTGATCTGATCCATCTATATCCGCTGGATCCGACCGTAGGCTTGATCAGTCAGCTTATGAATGTGGCAGATGTAGACGGAAGGGGTATTGATGTTCGTTTATCGTCCATTAACTTCAATAAACGGTTTAAATGGCGGACTGATTTTATCTTCACCTACAATAACAATTGGGTAAAAAAGACTTTTGTTGATTATCCGGGAGCTTCTTCTTTGGTGTCCAGTTCTTTTATTGCCTATAAAGATGTGATGCCTTACGCCATGTACAGTTATAAGTTCGCGGGGCTTGACCCGCAGACAGGTGAACCGATGGGATATTTTAATGGCGAAGTGTCAAAAGATTATTCAAAGATGGCGGGGAAACAGGTGCCTATTGAAGATTTGAAGTTACATGGGTCTAAACGGCCGCTGATCTACGGTACTATAAACAGCTTTTTTGATTACAAAAAATTTAATCTGTCCTTTTCTTTGATGTATCAGTTTAAATATTTTTTCAGAAGGCCTTCCATAAGCTATTCAGATCTTTACAGCAGGGGGGATGGTCATCCTGACTTTTACAGTAGATGGCAGAAGCCGGGCGATGAAAAGTCGACCAATATACCTGCCATGACTTATCCATTGAACAAGGCGGATGGATTTTATGGAAATAGTGAAATCTTGGTTGAGCCGGGTGATCATATAAGATTGCAGGATATTAAACTTCAGTATCGACTGGGTGAGATTAGTCTCTTGCACATCAATCAATTAAGCTTCTTTATTTACTTAAGTAACCTCGGAGTAATCTGGCGTAAGAATGATAAAGGCCTTGATCCGAGCTACCCGAATGCAATTCCGGTTCCCAGGCAGTACACTTTTGGATTTAATTTAAAATTTTAAGAAATGAAAACTACATATTACAAATGGTTATTATATGCAGCTTGTTGTTTGTGCATTGCTTCATGCAAGAAATTTTTGGAAGAAAAACCTGATTCAAAACTTAATACTCCGGGTAGCAACATCGAACTGGTCGCTATTCTGGACAATCATTCGTTCAGAAATCCCGGGCTTCTGGAGGTCGCCTCCGACAATTATTACCTGACAGATGCAAATTTTAAAGCCATTTCAACGGTAGAATATCGGGAGGCTTACCTTTGGTCAAAAGAACCTACTGAAAATGCCCTTTGGAGTGATTCTTATATCACTATTTTTTATTCCAATGTGGTATTGGATTATCTTGATAAAGTAAATTATCTGCCGGATGGCCTTAGTCGTAATGAGCTGAAAGGAATGGCTTTATATCACCGTGCCTTTTCTTTTTATTCACTTGCACAGGTATTCTGTAAATATTATAACAAAGACAGTGAAAATGCCTTGGGAATAGTCCTTAAAACTAAATCGGATATTAATGAGAAATTGCAGCGGTCAACTTTAGGTGAAACATACAATCAGATATTACAGGACCTGGAAGAGGCTGTGGGTCTTTTGTCGGAGAAAAAATATGAATACCCAACGAGGCCTAATAAAACAGCGGCTCTGGCGCTGTTAAGTAGAATATATCTGGGACTTGGGCAATATGACAAATCATTGGCATATGCAGATAGGGCGCTGGCGACAGGTGGAAAAACAATTGATTATAATCAAATTAAAAAAATGGGACCCCGTCCATTCGATGCCTACAACGATGATATTCTCTTTTACGCCTTGATGATCCCTACAAGTATTTTATTGGAAGATAAGGCTACTGTGGATACGCTGCTGTATAACAGTTATGCCAAGGAGGATAGGAGAAAAGAATTGTTTTTTACGAAAAATGCTAATGGCACCTACGCGTTTACCGGTAATTATAACCCTTCTGGACAGGAAATATTTATTGGATTGACTGTAGGAGAAGTTTTATTGAATAAAGCAGAAGCTGAATGTAGGGCCGGGAAACTAAGCGATGCAAAATTAACCTTAATGGAATTATTAAAAAATAGATATTCTGAGATGCCAATATTACCAGTTAACGAAGAGTCTCTGCTAGAATTTATTCTTTTAGAAAGACGGCGCGAACTAGTCTTTAGGGGGTTGAGGTGGACTGATTTAAGGCGATATGCTGCTGAGAATAGGATAGTTGATCTTAAAAGGAGAATTGACGGTGAAGTAGTTTCGATACAGGGAAAGAGTGTGATGGAATTTGCTTATAAAATTCCGCTGCAGGTTATTGAACGGGGTGGTATCGAACAAAATCCATAATCGAAAGTGGGACAATTTTTATTGTCCCACTATTCTTTACCTACTTAGTTATGAAAACGTACCTTATTGGTATCCTGAGTTTCAGTTTTCAAAATCTGATTTTTCAGATCTTCTAAACTTTGTTCAGTAGGTTGATCATTCCCATCATCCTCACCATGCACTTCGCACAACTGCGCTCCGGTGCTACAAGAAGGAGATGAAACTGGTGTATAATTGTCCGGATCCATTATTTCATCCTCATAATTAGGATCAGAGGAATCTGGTCCACTATACTGGAACCATTGATCCGGAACAAATGTGGATTGCGTTTCATTATTAGAAAACTTTTCCACTTTATTTTCCATTGCATTCACCGCGAATGCAATGCCTACTGTTAAAGTCAATGCCGATCCGACGGCGATTAGACTTTTCTTGATGATTTTTTTTGAAATCATATCCGGGTCTTTTTTTTGCAAAAAAAGGTTGCCTCAAAAAACTTAATTAAGCTATTTTATTACGTGTTGTCTTTTAGCAGACCTCGCTGGCTGGCTTTGCATCCCGATACGCTGCCGGCCTGTTCCCAGATAAGCCCCTCGAAGGCTACCCAGGATCTCCGTGAACAGTGCCCCTTTACGGTTGTGCGACCTTCGCTGTACAACTCTCTTTTGGGCGAAGGCAATCCGACGGGGTAAACTGTCCAGCAGAAGCGGGTCTTTGACCAGCCTGCAGACCAAAGCCTTTGGCATAAACAGCAGATGCACCTGCGTCCTCAGGGACGTGTACAGCTTTCCGATCCAACGGAAAAGGGCTGTCATCATGTTCAATATACGGTACATTCTGTTCATACAACTTTGTTTTACCCGATCCATTTGTCTGTTCTCAGCGGCGCAACCTGGGCACCACCTGCCCATCTGGGCTTGTTTGCACTTTGTCGCTGTACCCGCGTTCCTATGTCCCGACATCCGGCAGGATCCATCGCGTATCGGCGGATATCAGTAGCTGGTCTCACAGCCTTTGGCTACCTTGTCTGGGACTCGACCATCGGAAAAAATGGTTCCACCTCCCGATACGCTTCCAATTTTTTTGTCTAATTGTACTGTAGTCAAAGTTACAGCAGCAAGGGTTGAATCCTTTGTCGCGAAATGCCGTCCTTCATATTATTTTCAGGTCCAAAACAGCAAAATAGGACAAATAGGAGGCTAACTATTCTTTTGCCGATAGGCCGAAGGCTGAATGCCCATCGCGTGTTTAAAGCTCTTGGTAAAACTAGACTGGCTTGAAAATCCAGTCTGATAGGCAATGTCGGCAATCTTGGCATTGGTTTCGACCAGCAATATACAGGCCTTGCTGATCCGAAATTCAACCACATAACGGCGCAGGGTGCAGCCGAGGCTATCTTTGGCAACCTGCTCAGCGTTATGGCGCTTCCAGCCCAGGCTTTTCTTGATCTGCTGGATGCTGCTGCGCTGCTCGTCCATATAATGCTCCTCGAGGTAGCTGTCGAGCGCCAGCCGCAGCGCTTCGGAATTTTGTCCGGCCGCCGCAGCCGCGGAGAAAGCTACCTCATGGTAGTGCTGCACGACTTTTCCCAGCAGCTGCACCACACGTGCGCTGTCCTGTAAACCTCTGATCGCTGTAAAGCGGATATCGTCCAGCAGGTCGAGGATCATTTTGTTGAGGAGGACGGGAGCCAAACGGTAACAGGCTGTCGTCCCAATTGCCCGGGCTTCCGTTAGGGGGCTAAAGGCGGGATAGTGTTCACCGAGATCGGCAAACCATTCTTCTTCCAGGGCGATGATCGCAAAGCTATGCAGGCCATGCCCCAGCTGCGGGGCGTAGTCGCCCGGGGGATAGTAACAGAGGGAGAGGTAGGGCTGATCCGGGCAGGGGAGCAGTGCACCCTGCTCGGTATAGAAGCGGGTGGCGCCCCGCAATTGCACATATAAAAAATAGCTTGGCACCGTCACGGTAAAGGGGATGGTCAGATCGGCATAAAGCTGCGCTTCGATCAGCTGCAGATGGGCACCGATCAGCTTGCGCGACTGCCGGGAGAGCCGGCCTTCGGCACAGCGGAGTGTCTCCCGGGGGGTGGCCAGCAGCGTAAAGGCCGCATAGTCGGGCGCTCTGCCGGTGATTTCCACCCGGCAGTCCTGAAGTTGCAGGAACTGGTCGATGAGTATGCTATTTTCCATAATCGCGCTGTGCAGCAGGCTATTGTTGAAAGCCTCTTATAATAAAAAAAGAAGGCCTAAGCGCCTTCCTTTACACAGCTATGAAATGAAAATCTACTGTTTTACCCTCCCGAAAATGACTTCTGATCGACCCCACAATTAGCCGCCTATGGGGCGGCGGCTAAACGGGACACTGTAGGCAGCCAATACCCATGCTTTCTATCTTAACCCTAAGTTCGGATGAAAATGTACTTTTTCAATCGGGATTTTCCCAGAACTGAATCAGAAAATTCCTAGAAATAGATCGGAAAATTCGGCTTATAGGAAGCGATACCGGCGACCAAGAGCACTAGAAAAACAGGGGGAACTGGCCAAGTTCTACGCCCCGAGGGTATATCCTAATAGCTGGCTTGGCCAATTTCTAGTGTATCAAACTTGCCTGATGCATTAAGGTGAAATTTAAAATACGTTTTAAAATCCCCCCAGGTATCGCTATGAAATTGCCCATAAACAGACATTCCCTTATCTTCTACCTGATCGATGCTGGTAAAACGCTCATGTCCGATGGCTTCTGTAGCGAATTTTTTAAAATCTCTGGGATGTCCATCATCAAGAAGCCTTGGCTCTGTGGTAAAAAAAGAAAGCCACATCGTCCGATCGCCTTTTTGCCAGGCTTCTATAGCCGCCTTTACTTTTGGGTTACTTATTTTTCCGTATTCCATGTTGGTAACTGTCTGATGTCGATGATTACCGACCTGCCCACAGGCTTGTAAGGAACAGAGGAGCAGAATCGGTAGTATTTTTTTTATTAAATGCATTTGTGCTAATTATTGTGTGGCTCCGCCGTTTACCAATAGATGTTGTCCACTCACAAAAGAAGACAGATCACTGGCAAAGAATTCTGCAATATTAGCAACATCTTCTACCTCTGCCAGCCTGCCCATCGGACAGCTATCAATCAGTGATTTTCTCAATTCGGGGTAGCTTCCTTCCTCCGCAAAAATTCCCGAATGATCGACGGCAAAAGGAATAATTGTATTCACTGTCACCCCTCGGTATCCAATTTCTTTGGATAGTACATCGACCATATATCTTGGCGTTGTTTTACTTCCGCCATATACCGCCATACCGGGTACAGGAAATGCGGTGGTACTGGATGCGATGTAGATAATTCGTCCATTATCTTCCACTGCTAATGCTGCTTGCTGCATCGTAAAATAAGCCCCTTTGGTATTGATGGAAAATAAACGGTCAAATTGTTCTTCGGTAAACTTGGTAACGGGTGTTTCGACCATTTCAATACCAGCATTGGCAACAACAATATCAATTTTGCCAAATGCCTTTTTTGCTTCTTCAAATAGATAGTTAATTTCGTCGACTTTACTTACATCTGCTTTTACAGCGATTACTTGAGCTCCCATAGCCCTGATATTGCTTGCTACTTCATCTGCCGAAGTGCTATCTCTCGAGTAGTTCAGTACAATACTTGCGCCTAATGCGGCATAACGTTCGGCTATAGCTTTTCCTAAGCCTCTTCCTGAGCCCGTAATAAGGGCCACTTTATTTGCTAGTGTATTCATTGTTTTCAGTGATTTAGATTTGTATTAGGCCATAGCGCCATTTGCTCCGATAGTTTGTCCACTGATCCATTTGGCATCATCGCTGGCAAGAAATGCAACGATTTTTGCAATGTCTGTTGGCTCTCCCAGTCGGTTGAATGCGTTGAGCGATGCCAGTCGGTCGATGATTTCCTGCGGTTTACCAGCTGTAAACAATTCGGTATTGGTCGGTCCTGGAAGAATAGCATTGACATTGATTCCTCTGGCGCCCACTTCTTTTGCAAAAACACGTGTCAGTTGCTCTACAGCACCTTTAGTAGCGACGTAGGTACCATAGGTAGGCATTAAAAGTCTTGTGGTTGTGGAGGAGAAATTGATAATACTGCCATGATCAGCTAATTTGGTCGCAGCTTCACGCATGGTATTGAACGTTCCTTTTACGTTGATATCAAACTGACGGCTAAAATCTTCATCCGTTGTGTCTTTGATAAGCTTGGTAATCATAATGCCGGCATTATTGACCAACACATCGATTTTTCCGTAGTGACTAATCGCTTGATCAAACAATTGTGCAACAGCAGTCGTATTGCTTACATCAGCCTGTAGAGCGATCGCATCACCGCCTTGCGTTTTGATACGGTCGACTACTTGCTCCGCGGCATCTTTTCCGCCGGCATAATTTACAATAACTTTTGCACCAGCTGATGCCAATTGTTGTGCGACCGCTGCACCGATTCCTCTAGATGCTCCTGTTACCAGGATTACTTTGTTTTTTAATGTACTCATATACTTTGTTTTTTATCCTTGTTAATTTGATAAGACAAAGTTGAGACAATATGATTCCTTTTGACGTATAAGAATTAAAGGAGATGTTGTAAATTTCTAAGATTGCTTGCTGAAATAGTGTTTCCTATAATCTGCAGGACTGCTAGAAGCGTGTTTCTTAAAATAATTACTAAAATGGGAAGTTTCCTTAAAGCCTAAACGGATTGCAATTTCTTTGATACTAAGTGCTTCGTTCTGAAGGAGTACTTTCGCTTCTGTTGTTGTTTTGTCAGCAATCCATGAACTGATTGTTTTGCCGGTCTTATTACTGATAACGCTCGACATATAGTTCATATGAAGCGCTTGCATATCTGCATAATCCTGAAGCCTTAATTGAACATCGGTTTTCCCGCTGATGAGCTCGCGAAAATGCCGCTCAAGGTTTAGCTTAAAAGTTTTAACAATTTGCGATGTTCTATTCCCCTCATAAATAGGGTTGTAATCCTGAAAAAAATAGGCTTTGATTTTTAACAAAAGAACAATAACCAAAGCACCGATAATCTTATTTTTATAAAGAGAGTCGCCTCTATATTCTTTGTATATCAGATTGTAGAGTTCCTCAATCTGGTTAAATTGCGCCTCGGTAAGAACACGGGGTAAAACTGTTTCTGATAGCAAAAAAGAGAAATCCTGATAAACATCATGATGTACACATTCCTTCAGAAAACCCTCTCCAAAAGTAATCAGGCAAGTATGCTCTAATTTCTCCCATTCAAAAATGCGGTAATTGCCGGGGTTGGTAAAGTAAACGGTATTCGCGATCACTTCAAAACGCTGATCATCTATCGTATAATAACCAAAAGCATTTTTTACAAATAGAAAACTGAAATAATTAGGACGAAAAGGCTCCGAACGGAATGGCAGGGATTTAAAAGTTTCTTCTAAATAATGTATTGTAAAGTTGAAGTCTTCTTGTATGTAATCAACAGGAAGGCCCAGTTCGAGATACAATTCACGGAGAGTTTCTGCACTTATGTTGTTATTTGCCATTCAATCGTTTCTTAAGATTAAATGTATTCATTTATTTATCAGTAGACTATATTTTTATTAAAATTTTATTTTTAAACCTCCCGATCCACCTATCCCTGCAGTACATAACTTCTTACAGGGGGGCACGCTATTCGAGTTTTTTAATTAGCTCATATCTTTTGATAAAATAGCTCAATCTAGAAATAGATCGGAAAATTCAACTTATAGGCTGCTGAAATAGCTGCTGTCCATGTCCAGGTAACGTGCCAGGTCCTTATTGGAAATACTGTTGATGTATTTGCCCAGCCGCCGGTACAACTCGGCTTTCTTTTCGGAGGCTTTCAGGAGCAACAGCTCCTGCCGGCTGCAGCGCAGGGCACACCAGCGGTGGACAAGCTGCTGGTAGCCCGCAACGAGTGCCCGATGTTGAAGCAGGTCGGTGATCAACCTAACCGGAAAAAGTACCACGGTACTTTCTTCTAAACTGATGTAATGGAAGGTCTCCCTTTCGTTGGCAAATAACTCAATATCGCCGGGTTTGAGAAACAGTAGGATATCGCCGTTGTCGCAGTCTTCTTTTTTCAGAAGCCCCGAGGATACAAAGAGGTAATCGTTGCGAAAATTAGGCAGTGGACTGTTCTTTTTGAGCTGCCGTACCTGCAGCTGGCCCGCGAACATTTCGATATGCTCGGGGCTCAAAGGCATGTAAGGCGCTAATATTTCTATAAAGTTGTCTATTTCTCTGTTTTTCATTGATTTTTAATAAATTCGTTTAATGTTATGTTGCCTGGGTTTAATAATGGTTGTTATTAGATCTATTTCAAAACTATAAAAACATTTTTTTATTATCCTGTGCTTTTGGCTGTGTGTCCAGATTTCGGACATATATGCAAAAATTCGGACAGGGAAATAGGGGAATGGATGTACCAATTATTGAGGACAAAATATGTATCATTTGTTTAAGGGACTGCGGCCTGTCCAATGGCTGCTGCATTTGGGGGTTGTGCTGCTGGCCGTTTATTGGGCCATTACGCTGATCGAAGGGACACAGTTCTGGGGATCTGCCGGGCTGGGGGAGCAGGCACTGCCTGAATTGTTATTGGCAATGGGTTACGGCATGCTGGCGCTAGGGACGCATTGGCTGATAAGCTATCAGCGGCCTCGGCTGTCGCAGCTGCGAGCCAACCATCAGGCGCTGTTGATCTATCTCTGGCGCTCTTACCTGCTGCCGTTTATACCCATTTTGGTCCTTCCAATTGCTTATAAAATGTTGCGGCAGGGACCAATATCCCTGGCAAAAAAACTGCCATGGATGCTGCTCATGAGCCTGATCTTGCTCATGCTGTTCTCGCTGGTAAACCAGTTTGCGCTGGCCCGCTACTTTCTGGCCGTCAATGCGCGGGCGGCAGCGATAGCGAGGTTTCGACAACCGAAAGCAGAGCGCAGTGTCGGGGAGGCCAGCGGCACGAACGTACAGGAAATGCCTACCGCAGGTGGAATTGTGCCCAGCGGAAGCTTTTCCGAACTGGCAGGTTATATGGCTTTCAGCCTACAAGAGCGCAAGGTAATTGCCTACGACGAGCAGGGGCATACGGTGCGGCTGAGGTTTCGGACGCTAAAAAAGGTTAAGGAAGCACTGGAGGGCGATACCCGGTTTTTTGTAAGGGGCAGCTGGATAATACGTTATGATGCCCTGGACCGGCAGGAACTGATACCAGAAACGCGTGCAAAAAAACTCTACCTGAAACATACCAGCAACTATTTTGTGCTGAATAAAAACGATGTGGGCGATTTTGCAGCCTGGCTTGAATCGACCAAGCAGCTCGCCAAATCATCCCCCGATCAGGATTTCGGAATGATCGGGGGAATTGGTTTTGGATAACGTGGGATTGAATTACTGCTGTGGATCTCTGTAGGAAATGCGTATAAACAGCGGTGTCAGCAGCGCTGTCGTAACACCATCCTGCCATTCATAGATGCCGTGTATCATGAGATCCTTATACTCGGGATCTTCTTTATCCTTCGCGTCCTTTTGAAATTGAAGCCTATTGCCTTGCATCAGGCAATTGCTGATAGCCACGCTGAGCTGATTCCGAAGTTCGGCGCTAAGCTTGTTAAGCTGCTCCATTTGGTGAGGCTTCAGGTTAAAATTGTTTTCCATCCATACTGCAAAATCCTCTTTAAGAAGTTGCATCTCTAGTGCTCGCTCCGTTATTGGCAGAGCGAGAAGCATGGCTACTTTTTGCGCCACGCCTACATTGTCAAAGTTCTTTTTCATACGAGTTGTATTTTTTGCAAATATTTATTTAAATAGATCAAATTAGCAATCGTCATGTCCTAACCTCCGGGATTTTGGAGGATAATCTTCTTTTGGGTGATTGAATTTTGCTTAATATTTGATTTTATTTAGTAAATTGGTTGTATAAACCAGTATAAACCTGAGCCCTGTAAGTGAGCTCGACATAGCATATGAAAGTATTAAAACTACTGTTGGAGAGTTTACTCATCTCCATGCTTTTTAATTTAATCGGAAATCACGGTATTTATTTGAATCGATTTTGGACGTCAATCTATTGGATGTGGACATTGGCATTTGCATTTGCAATAGGTATTGCGGTACTGCTTACGCAGATGCTCCAAAGAACTTTTTGGACCTATTGGCAGACGCGGTATCCTGATCTGATACGCATGAGCAAGGGGAGGATCAGGATCAAGAGTATACCCAAAGGTGAACTCATCTGGGCGATTCTTTCTACCACTATAACAATTCTATCGATTTATCTCTTCTTTATCTATTTTATCGCTTCTATGCGCAGCAACGATACTTACAGCTTGTTAAGAAGCTATCTGGTGCATTATATGCCTATGATTACTACTGGTTGTGTAGCCTATGTAAGCTATGTTTTTCTTAAAGGCAAATTATGGTGGTTGACGACTGAAAATGTGATGACACCGTCAGGGAAAGAGATTATAGCGCAGACTGGCCTTATTGAAGACACAATAGAAAAAGCGGGCCCCATAGCGCCTCCAAGTGCGTTGGATAAGCTTATCGTAATCGGATCCCTCTATGATGTGCTGTACAACCATTCACCATTCAATCCCAATACCTTGCGGGTGGATGCTGTACGCATGTTTGATGTGCCCTTTTATTTTTCCCAAAAAAGAAAAAAGGAAGTCATGCTGATTAATGGTACCCGGCTGGAGGTGCATCATTTTATGCAGGAGCTGGAAGCACAGGGTCTCGATAAATGGTATTTTCGCATCAATAGCACCTGTAGGGTAAATATGATGCACATTCGCTATCCCATATTGCCCAATGCAGCTCAGCTGGAATTCCGCAAAGAGGTATTTGATAGCCTCAAGTTGAATATGACGGAATTGGACATCAGTAACCTGCTGCAGGTAACCGAATGGATGCGCAAAGAAAAAAAGCTAAAGGATTTTTTGGATAACGTCAATAACCTGGAGCATAAGGGATGGGATTACCTTATTCGGCTCAATTGAATCATCCCGTTTTATAAACTTAGATAGACCGAGCGCAGTAGACAACAGGTCTGCTGCTGATCTGGATTTCGGCGGTTAGTCGAGCTAACCTTACCCGTTTATGTTTTTTGTTAAAGAATCTCCTGATCAAAAGGGGATCACTCCTCGTTTTGTGTCCAATGCGACACATATTCACCTAAAAATCCACTATTCTTTTCAACTAAAACCAAGCATCGAATATACGCCACTAGAGGCTAAGTTGGACCGTATCCTAGAGCTGCTACAGGAACAGCAGTATACGGAGCTCCACAAACTGACGGGTACGATGACCATCCACGAAGTCGCCTATTTTTTGAGCAAAAGTGTGCGCACCATTGAGCGTCGTATCGCCCAAGGCCTGCTCAAGGCCACCTATAAAGAGGGCAATGCGGATCTCTTTCTCAAAAAAGATGTAGTCCAGCTGTATGTGACTGAATATAAAAAATGGCCGCGGCAAATGCCTTAAATCCCTACACTGTTCGTACCTGCTTCGTATTGTCTTCGGCGCTGAACTAGCGAGCAGCCACTGTTGAACCACTGCTGACCAGTATTTCCCTGTACGGAGACTGGTCAAGATCTGTTCAGTATCTGTAGAAGATCTATTGTGGATCCGAAGCAGGTACGGAGCTGGTCCGAAGCAAAGGTCAAAGACTGCTGCTCGAGCGCATATTTTTTGAAGTATAAGACGAGTGCTTACCTGGAATATGCCGGACTGCACGACTGATTTTGTGCCTGCTTTTGTCCGCTCTCCGACAGCCCGCCGACAAAAGCCGGGCTACCGCCGACGAGTCTCCGCCAACCTGTTTTAGGCTATTGACAAGGGGCTGTTTGATGTAGTATGTTTGTCGAAGTAAAGCAATACATACCGGTATAAATGAAAGCTTTATATGGTTTAACTTTTTAAATAAAAAACAGCATGGCAACAATCAACAATGGTGTAATCGGAAAAGCAAGTGGTAAAGTCGGCGCAGTGATCGCCTCGTCCTGGAAATCTATCAACTACCTCAAAGGTTTGCCCAAAAAGCGGACGAAGGGGATGTCCGAGGAACAGCTGATCCAACAGGACCGTTTTCTGAAAATCTCCAAATTTCTGATGCCGATCACGCCGATCCTGCAGGTCGGGTTTGGGCTTTCCAAAACCGAAACGATGACGCCCACAAATGTGGCACTGCAGCTCAATATCGCTAAGGCGGTTACTGGGACTTATCCAAACTTTAGCTTGGATTACAGCAAGATCGAAATCAGTAAAGGCTCTTACCTCAACGGCGGTGGCATGGAGGCTGCTGTGGATAGCGGAATTCTTTCTATCTACTGGGATACCATCCTCAACAGCCTTTACAAGACCAAGGCCGATGATCAGGTCATTATTCTGGTCTATTCGCCTGAAAAGGACGAATTTATGACGGCACCTACACCGCCGACCCGTGCCGCCGGTACGATAGACATCCAGATTCCGGCCCACTTGCTCGGTGGCAAGGGGCATGTCTGGATCTTCTTTACAGACCGCAAGGCCGAGAAAGTATCCAAAAGTACCTATTTGGGCGAATTTGACCTGGCTTAGCCGCTAATGGAGTAATTGAACGGGAGGAGCATGCGGCTCCTCCTGATTTTTGAACACAAAACGATAAGATATGCTGGTGATTTCTGAGTTTAAAAAGCAGGTGAAAGATCCGACACGTAAGCAGGCTGCGCAGGAGCGCTTTCGGCTGGCACGCCGGTTTTTAAATCCTCTGTATCCACTCATCATCAAAGGTTATGCGCATAGCAAATGCTCGGTGCAGGCGGCTTTTGGTCGCGCCATGTCACATACGCTCAATAATGTGATACAGGGTGAATATCCGGATTTTGAGATAGCGCCCGCCCTTGCAAAAATTAGCAATGGCGTGCTGTCTCCGCTCGCGGTGAATACCTGTGTACGTACGTCCAATACGATTCAGCTGAGCTGGAGTGTAACCGAATCCAACATCAAAGAGTATAGCCAGTGGGATGATCAGGTCATACTCTGTGCTTATGACATTATTGGCGAGCAGGCAGCGATCAATGAACAGCAGGTGCTGCGGCAGGATGTCCGTATGACGATCGAGCTGCCATCCATCCTGCATGAAAGGCCGGTGCACCTGTATCTATTCCTACATGATCGTGATGAAAGCCTGTATTCCAGAAGTCAATACCTCGGTCTTTTCTAATTAAAATCTAGCGTATGAAATCAACGATAAAAGTACTTCGTACAAAACAGGGCAAGCATAGCACACTGTCCGAGATCTACGTGAACAATCAATTTGTCTGCTACGGTCTGGAGAATATCCCACGGCCGGTGAAAATAAGGGGTGAAACCGCTATACCAGCCGGACATTACCCACTGGGTTTTAACCGCGAGGGGGCAATGAATGGCCGTTACTACGACGACTATCCCAAGATGCACCGCGGAATGTTGGAAATGCGTGATATTCCGAATTTTAGCTATGTCTACTTCCACAAAGGGAATAGCTATAAAGAGACTGCCGGCTGCATCCTGGTAGGTGTGCAATATGTACTGGAGGATGGCGATTATCGCCTGCTAGCCTCGGGTGTTGCATACAAAAAGTTTTACCCGCTTGTGGTCGACTTGATGGTCCAGGGGCTCGTCGAGGTACAAGTCGAGTGAACGAGCTTGCTGTCTTAAAATTGATCATCCTTAAAAAAATAATTATGAAAAAGATCTTCAATAAAATAGGACAGGTGTTGCAGCTTTTGCTGGCGGCACCTGTCAAACTACCGGGCAAGGTGGGCAATGTCATAAAATACCTGGCCTTGGGACTTGGCATCGTCGAAACGGTATTGGATGAGGTTAAGTCACAGCCGGAGGTAGACGATAAGGAAGTTCCACCGGAAGAGGCAGGTGGAAAGCCCACAGCTGGATGGGACAATCATAAGTCACCTTCTGAGGGTACGGTGGATAACAATGCCGTTAAAGACAGCGTCGACGATACTGTAGAAAGGAGTGCGGATGATGAAGGTGAATGAGATCCGCATCTCGGCCATCGGTGGTACCCTCTGTTCCATCTGGGCCAGCATTTCGCTGGGGGATGTGCTGCAAACCGCCCTGACAGCAGCCTTGGGTACGCTGGTCAGTTTCGCAACAAGTAGGCTGCTGGCCAAATTGGGCAAACGCAAAAAATGAGTTGAACAAAAAGGCGCACGGGATCGTGCGCCTTATCACAGGATATCGCCTTTAAGGCTAAAAGCCTGCTGTATCTTTGCCTGCAGCTCAATATAGCAGCGTTTAATGATGCTATCTTAGCTTGTAGCAATCCTTCTTCTAAATTCGAGCGGCGAGATTTCCGTTTTCTTTTTGAATAGGCGATTGAGTGACTGCGGCTGTTCAAAACCGAGCTGATAGGCGATCTCCGCAACGGAAAGTTCGGACCTGGACAGCAGATCCTTTGCCTTTTCAATGAGTTTATGCTGGATATGGTTCTGTGCGCTCTCTCCGGTCTGCGAACGTAATAAATCGCTTAAATAGTTTTTCGACATGTTGAGCCGCTCGGCAAAATAGCCCACCTGGGGTAAACCGCTACGCCCGGTTTCATCGTTGATGTACTCATCCAGCAGCTGTTCGAAGCGACTGACCAGGGGTACATTGTGCACTTTACGGGTAATAAACTGCCGGTTGTAGAACCGCTGCGAATAGACCAGCAGCAGGTCGATAAAACTGACAATGGCATCCTGGCTATAGCTGTCAATCGGACTGTCATATTCGCTCAAAATCCCTTTTCCGATATTTCGGATCTGCTCTTTTTCCCGGTCGGACAGAAAAAGTGCTTCGTTGACTTCATAGTCGAAAAAACTATAGCTGCCGATTTTGTTGGCCAGATCGTAGGTGCGGATAAAGTCGGGATGAAAAACAAGGGAATATCCGACTTCGGCAGAGGCAGTCGTGGGGTCAACGCTGATGGTCTGCCCGGGTTTAAAGAAGGTCATCAGGCCTTCCCTAAAATCGTATTGATGGGGTCCATACCGCAATACGCATTGCGCATCTTCTTTGACAGAAATGCAGTATAGGTTGAGCTGAAAGGTGGTCTCGACCGATGGATGCGTAGGTTTGTTCTGTGAGAAATCGGTGATGCTAAAAAGCGGATGCCGGGGTTTGGGCAGCTGCAGCGCTTCATGATAGTCGGCGATGCTATTGACCCTGATCAGTACTGATTCTTTCTTTGACATGCTTATATTGCCTGTTAATTGATAAACGAATTTAAGTAAAATGCCATGCGCTTTCTGCAACCATGGCATTTATATTTTTTTAGGACTGCAAGGGTATGCTGACATCTCGCGATCCTGTATCCAGGCCAACGGGCAGAATCGCTTCAATGCGTTGCAGTTCTTGGTCGGTCAGGAGGATGTCGGTTGCGGCGATATTCTGCTCCACATAGCGCACTCTTTTTGTGCCCGGTATCGGCACGATTCCCTTCTGAATGAGCCAGGCCAGAGCCAGCTGGGACGAGGTGACGCCTTTTTCTCTGCCGATTTGTTCGAGCTCGCGGACCAGATCGAGATTTTTATAAAACTGCTCACCCTGAAAGCGGGGGATCAGTCTGCGGAAATCATCTTCGGGGATATCGTCCGGCGATTTGATCTCACCGGTAATAAATCCGCGGCCCAGAGGGGAGTAGGCCACGAGACCGATACCCAGCTCTTGAGTCAGATCGTATACACCATTGGTCTCCACTTCGCGTCCGAATAGGGAGATTTCATTCTGTACAGCGCTGATCGGGAAGGTCGCATGTGCTTTTTGGATCTGTTCGGCACTGACTTCTGAAATGCCTAGATACCTGACCTTGCCCGCTGTCACCAGTTCGCCCATGGCACCGACAGTTTCCTCAATCGGTACATTGGGATCGGGGCGATGCATATAATAGAGGTCAATTACATCGGTATCGAGGTTTTTTAGCGAGCGCTCGACAGACTTCCGGATATAATCCGGACGGCCGTTGATGCGCCAGGTCACCTGTTCGTTATCATCAATCTCAAAGCCGAATTTGCTGGCCAGGATAAATTGATCGCGTTGGCCGCGTATAGCTTTGGAAATCAATCTTTCGTTTGCAAATGGACCGTAAAGATCGGCTGTATCCAAAAAGTTGCCGCCCAGTTCCAGTGACCGAAGGATGGTAGCGATGGATTCCTGCTCGTCGGCCTTGCCGTAGATATCGCCTGTGGATGCAAAACTGCTCATCCCCATGCAGCCTAAGCCGATCATCGGAATTTCGAGTCCCTGCTTGCCTAATTTTCTTGTTTTCATCTGCTTCTCATTTTTGTTACCCAAATTTACGGCGTAGGACCGGCCGCAGGCTTATCCCAATTACAGAATGTTGTAACTGAATTACAGATCTTAACAGGTTGTTTCCGTTTAATACCAGATGACCGGAGGCAGTTTATTCCAATTGCTACGAAATAGCAATTCGGTTAAGCGACTCTGAATTTTTCTTTATAAGCATCTTCGAGGTACTGTCCCAAGGTTCTTGTCCTTTCTGTATCAATGGTACTGATGTACCGATGAAACATCTGCTCGGTACTGTGACCTGTGGCTTCCATCAATAGCGGTGTGGGGATTTTACCGTAAAAATTTGAGGCAAAGCTTCTTCTTCCGATGTGGCTTGTGATCGCTTCCCATTTTTGGACAAACATTTCTATAGCGCGGAAGCCCTTTCTTTTGCGGACTTTGACCAGGCTATTGATACCGGCAAGTTCCGCCACTTCTTTGATCTGCAGATTATACTTCTGTGCGGTAAGCTTCTGCGGAAATACATTTAAATTTCCGGATAGGATGGTGAGTGGAACCGGATGCAGGGGCAGCAGGATTTCTTTTTGCGTTTTCTGCTGGACGAATGAGATACAGGGTTTTCCCTTGATTATTTCCAGGTTCTTGATATCGAAATTCATGAAATCAGAAATACGCTGTCCGGTGTAACAGCTGATGATCAGCCAGTCGCGCGCTGCTTGTAGGCTTGGGGGAACATCCATTTCCTTGAGTTTGACCAGTTCATCCTCATTGAGGGTGACAAAAAGATTGACTTTCTTTTCCTTGGGGAGTTCAAGTTCATAGACGTAGGTTCTCACGCCTCGTTTTTCCAGAAAATTGAGTACCGTCCTGACAAAATGTATTGTCCGGCCGATCGTACTTTTATTATATTCTTCTATTCCGCCAAATTCGAGAAACTCTTTGACAAAGGCTGCATTGACTTCATGCAGCAGAAGGTGTTTTTGGCGATGTCCTTCAAAACGCTCAAGCAGATGGAGAAATACCCGGTACCGTTTGGAAGTCGGTTCGGAAATAAGGTGGGCACGGCTCCGGATATAGGCCTCTACATAGTCTAAAAGGCTATTGCTGGGGCGGCAGTTCTTTGTGCCATCACAATTTTCTCTGATGATCTTACGGAGTTTGGCATGCGAAATTTTGATTTTTTTTGCGGTGACAGTGCGCAAGTATTCGGCGATGCCGATTTTGATCTTATCGAGCTTGCTGTTTAGATTTTTATTTTTTTTGAGGTAGATATTGTGGGGACGCTGTTTTTCAAAATCCCATAATTCGGCAGCAATTTTAAGGGGAGTATTGATTACATGTTCCGTCTGAAAATCATCAAGGATCGTAAGGGATATTGTTGAAAAAGGGGAGGAGTATAGCAGCGTAAATTTAAAGTTTATCATTGGACGTAATTCTAGTTTTCTGAAAATAAATATATAAGTTTTTCAGAGAAGTCCAATTCAGACTACAATCCCGATATTCAAATGTAACTATTTTACTTCACAAAAAATAATCTAATAAATATTATTAAAAACTACACCTTAATAGCCAGTCTTTTCATGATAAATTCTGTCTAAGCAGATAATTTGATTTTTTTATTCTTTATAAATCAGTCGATTGTAAAAAAGTAATGGTCTGAATTGGACTACAGTTCGTCGTAACTAACGCATATTTTTCAAACTTAAACGCAGTCGAAAATGAACGATCAATTAAAGGGTAAACAGAATTATATACCACCTGCAATCCATGTGACCATAGTGGAAATGGAAGATGCTTTCGGGGCTAAACAGGTGGCCTGTCGGGAGGGAACCTTACAGGACTATCTGGCATTGGATATTTTGCAGAAGGGAGAAGATGCAAACTGAGATTGGACGGAAAATAAAAATAGCATTTGTGGACGACTGTCTGTTGCAGCGAACGCTTATGAAAATAGCGGTCGTCAACCATGAAGCATTTGATCTATGTTTCAATTCCTGCAATGGACTGGAGCTGTTGAAAGAACTTGAACGTGCCGCTGATCTGCCCGACGTATGCCTTGCAGATCTTCACATGCCTATTATGAATGGGTATGAGGCGGCGCTTCATATCAGCGATAAATATCCATCGATCAAATTATTTGGTTATACGACGACAGATAATATCCTGGAACTCGAACGGTTTAAGGCCAACGGTGCACTTTTTATTTTCGATAAAACCAATCCGCGAATGACATTGGAAGAGATTAAATTTTGGTTTAATGACGACATCTGATCTTCATTAAGCAGGTGATAGATACACAGTATAGCGCATTGATGAACAGTAAAGCGATAGAATTTGAAATTATACAGTTAAAGGAATGGCAGCAGCAGCGCTTTCCCGGCTGGTATAGCGGTCAGGATCTTTTCCATATTCTGGTACCCTTTGATGCTATCGAGATCTGCCTGGAGCATAATTCTTTTAGCATCGAAGGCAACACGCTGATTTTTATTGGTCCGGCAAAAGATTTTACAGTAAGGCAATCCGCTACGACCGACGGATATTTGATCAGGTTTACTTCGAGGTTTTACGAAAGGTCTGCCCCAGATCGGACATTGATAAATTCGGGACTTTTTTTTGACAGTGAAAGATTTATAAGGGTCGTTAAAAACAGAATAAAACAGGAAGAGATGAGAATGCAGATCCTGGAAAATATCGGAGGGTATCCGTCAGGGAATGCAGCTGTAGCTTCACTGCTTGTACATCACTTTATCGAATCACTCCTTTTACAGGGGATATGGGACATAGATTTTGATCAGGAACTGACCAGCGGTAAAGACAGTACGTTTCAGGGCATGGCTAACCATTTTTCTATACTGGTACACAAACATTGTAAGAAAAACTGCAATGTAAAATTCTATGCAGACAAATTGAATATCACACCAAGGAAGCTAACCATGCTATGTACTGAAGTCTGGAACAAAACGGCTAAAAATGCAATTATCGATATCGTTGTGAAAGAGTCACTGCGTTATATTGAACATACGGATCTTTCGATTTCCCAGATCTCCTATGAGATGGGGTTTTCAGAGGAATCCAATTTTCGTCATTTTATCAAAAAACATTCCGGCTCCAATCCGATTCAGTACCGCGAAAAAATGCGCAGAACCATACAGTGATAAACACATGAAATACCTTTTTTTGGGGGAAAAGCAAGCAAAAAAACTGGAGCGAATCCCTTCGCTCCAGAGTCCATTAGTATTATCTTGAATAACAACTCGCAAAAAAGTTGTTATCCAAAAGTAAGGAGTTAAGCAGTGTGAAAGTAGGTGAAAAAAGGCAATAAACGTGTAAAAAACAACAGCTACCTTTTTGAAAAACAGTTGGCTAAAAGAGCCAAGATTGGAAACGTAAAGAAACTTGGGTACTTAAAAATTTGATTATGGAAAAATTTCAGGAACAGCGACAGGAAGATGATGCAGAGAGTGGGCGTAAAATCAGTGAAGCCACCTTACAAGATGCGGAGATAAGACGGTTGCGGGAGAAACTCAAATCGCTCTTGGTCGGATTCGCTGCGCATAAGCTGGTCGGCGGTGAGCTTCAGCCATGCTTTACGGATCAAAAGATTCAGGAAGAATATGATCACACGGTTCTGCTGATCGAGGAGAGGCATGAGGAGATAAAAAGGTCGTTTGGACGGTAAAAACAAGAAGAAAGAATAGATAGCATAGGTCAGGTCTTCGCTTTGGGGTTTACGGCCGCTGCGCGACCAGCTCCGCCCGGTGTTGATCCAGGGAGCCGACGTGACGTTGTCCAACAGACTGACCGGTCTGCTGAACTGTGTACTGCGGGCCGATGAGGTCAACGGACGGGGCGAAAGGCAGATCATCAACAGTAAGCTCGGGGTGACTTTTTTATTTTCTTTTAATTTCCGAAAATAGCCGATCGACGTCTTTTTTAGCGAATAGGCCAGTTCCCTCCGCCATTGTTGTCGCTGAGCCGCATGCGATTCCCATCTGAAGGACATGTTCGAGATCGCCTTGTTGCGCTAAGACAGACACCATGCCGGCGACCATACTGTCACCAGCTCCCACAGTACTACGTACTTTTACGACTGGGGAAGGTAGCTGGATTTTTTCTGTTTTTGAATACAATATAGCACCCTGTGCACCAAGCGAGACCACGATTAGCGTAGCTTTCCCCTCCGAAATTAGCTGCTGGGCGGCTATATCCAGATCGGAATGCTCCAATTCCTCTTTTCCCACAAGAGCTGCGAGCTCGCCGGCATTCGGTTTGATTAAATAGACACCTTCCTCCAATGCAAGGCGAAGTGCATCCCCAGAGGTGTCAATAATTATTTTACTGCCCTTCGTTTTGTACGTATTGATCAGTGATCGTGTAAACTCGGGTGGCATACCAGCCGGCATACTACCGCTGATAACGACAAAATCCGGAATAGAGGTGAGTTCCTCAATTGAAGTCCTAATCCCCTCCAGTTCGTTGGATTCAACTTGTTCGCCTGGAAACCCGAATCGATATTGCTGATTGGTTGAGCTGTCAACCACGATAAAGTTTTCGCGGGTCTCGCCATTCACCCGAATAGGATCAATAGCAATATCTTCCAGTTTCAATAAGCTTTCGAGTAAACTGCCTGTCTTTCCCCCGGATGTAAAAAGGGCTGTTGAATCCAGACCAAGTCTTTTCAGCGCACGAGATACGTTAATTCCTCCGCCACCAGGCTGGTATATAGGCTTTTCACAGCGTAATTTCTTTTCAGGAACGATATGTTGTACGCTCGTACTCTTGTCTACGGATGGATTCAGGGTTATTGTTAAAATAGATTTTGCCATTTGTTTACGCTATATGTGGTATTTCTTCTGCCAGAATTTCATTTCCGGCCTTATCATAGTATACACAGCTCATCTTTTCAAGAAAAACAGTCCATTTTTCGATACCACATGTTGCACACATCGCTATAAAAGTGGGGTAATCTGTTTTGCCCTGCTGATGCTCTTTTAAACCTTTTTTGAACTGTTCTGCATCAACAGGTTCACCGATGGCCAATGGCTCATGACTAGCTGGAGAGCTGGTTTTGTAGTCATTAGGTCCATAATAATCGCTGTGGCCATCCGCAACAAAAACGTCGTAAGATGTTACGCCCAATTTTTTGATGTCCTGAATATAGGCTGGAAAGTCCGCACCTGATTTTACTTTGCTATGTGCAGTTTTAATTTGTTCTACTGTAAACATTTTACCTTGATTTATACGTGTTAGACCCTTTATTAAATTACAAACTCTCCCGTCAAAGGGTTAAGTAAATATACTAAAGAATCTCTTTGGCTCCCTTATAATCTAACAGAAATACTACCGCTAGAAGCTATGCTGTTCACTAAAATAGAATCACTGCATCTGCATAAGCTTTTAAAATCTTTTTGAATTCTTCGGGTTACTGGCCAAGCTGGGCAAACGGAAAAGATGAGTGGAAAATTAAGGCGCACGGTATTGTGCGCCTTATTTCGGTTTTATTGTCCTGCTCCGATGACGACGGGCTACAAAGGATTCTGGACGAGTAGCCGTCCTCGTAACAACAAAATTTAAACAATCGATTGCATAACTATTGTTCTTTTACTTCAGGATTTAATCTCTTATTTTCCCCAATCCTATTTTCAATATTCATGGATAACAATTAAGGTAGCAAAGCATATCTTAGCACAATATGAACCTTTATTGAAGGAATACTACTAAGCCGAATACAAATTTATGTCTATACAGAACCAATACTTTTCAAACTTTATCATACATATGAAATTTAAGTTATTTTTAGCCGCATTCGCATGGATGGTGTCTAACCCTGTTTTAGCACAATACAAAGAATCTGGACAGCAGGACTGGATAATGAATGACACTGGTCAGCATCTGTCTCGTATTGACATCAAAGACCAGGACATTATATTGCAAAATGGTCTCGTACGCCGTTCTTTTAGAATAAAACCCAATTCATATTGTTATGATTTTACCAATTTGGTTACCGGGCAGCAGCTTGTGCGTGCAGTGCAGCCCGAGGCTCAGTTGCAGCTTAACGGAAAGTGGTATAATGTTGGGGGAGCATATGGACAAAAAGAGCGTGCATACCTGAGACCTGAATGGATGGCCGGATTCACGGCAAGTGCTGAGGATTTTCACTATTCGAAATATGAAGTCCGCGAATTGGACCCGCTGTTGCCCTGGAATGGTGATAAATGGTGGGCTACACATAAAGCGCCCGGTAAAGGAAAAGAATTGATCTTTACCTATGTTGCTCCGGAAATGGCATCATTGCGCGGCATAGCGGTAAAAGTTCATTATGCGATTTACGATGGATTGCCCCTGATCAGTAAGTGGTTGACCGTTCAGAATAATAGCGGGGAGACCGTTCAGATCAATCAGGTCATCCATGAAAAATTGGCGCTAGTTGAGGAAGAAAGTGCAGTAGTAGGATCTATTGAAGATATGCAAAAACAACATGGTATCTATGTCGAAAGTAATTTTGCCTTCAATAATGCGATGCGTTATCATTTAAGCGATCAATCTCTACACTGGAAGGCCGATTCTACATACACTTCGCAGGTTAATTATAATTATACGACACCTGCGATTCTGGAAGTCTATCCAAAAGTCGGGGTGGGGATCAGATTGCAACCGGGCGATAATTTTAATTCCATTCGATCTTGGGAGCTGTTGATGGATAGCTATGACCGGGAACGCAGGGGGCTAGCTATACGAAAGATGTATCGTACCATTGCACCATGGACGACAGCAAACCCCATATTTATGCACCTTGTCAGCAAAACAGATGAGCAAGTTTACACGGCTATCGATCAATGTGCCGCTACGGGATATGAAGCACTTATTCTGAGTTTTGGGAGCCATGTAAATATGGAGGACACTACGGCGTCAAATCTTGCCGGATTAAAAAAATTAGCTGATTATGCTCATCGAAAGAATGTCAAAATTGGAGCTTACTCTTTGTTCAGCTCACGAAAAATCAGTGAGACCGATGATATTATTAATCCTGCAACTGGAAAAACAGGCGGCACGATTTTCAATAATGCACCCTGTTTTGGCTCGAATTGGGGAATTGGCTATGCGAAACGAATAAAGACCTTTTTCGAAAAAACGGGGTTTGATATCTGGGAAAACGATGGACCTTTTCCCGGTGATCAATGTGCTTCGACAAGTCATCCGGGGCACCATGGGCTCGAAGATAGCCAATGGGTCCAATTTAATATGCAAAAGGAGTTATACCATTGGTTAAATGCACGTGGTGTATACATCAATTCTCCTGATTGGTATTTCTTGGATGGCGCCAATAAGACTGGATTGGGATATCGGGAAGTGAATTTCTCACTTCCACGTGAGAACCAGCGTATACTCAACCGACAAAATATCTTCGATGCACTCTGGGAGCAAAATCCAGCAATGGGATGGGGCTTTGTACCGTTGACAGCTTATCAGGGCGGTGGAAAAGATGCGGTTTTGGAACCCTTACATGAACACATCGAAGATTATAAGCAATTGATGATGCAGTATTATGGAGCGGGTATTCAGGCCTGCTACCGCGGTCCCCGCCTTTATGATACCGAAGAGACCAAGCAGACTGTTATTGATGTGATCCAGTGGTATAAAAAATACCGTGGGATACTGAATGCAGACCTGATACATTTGCGCCGTGCAGATGGAAGGGACTGGGACGGCTTTCTACATGTCAACGCTCAGGAAAGCGGTATCAAGGGATTGGCAATGCTGTTTAATCCTTTAAAAACGCCGATAACCAGAACGATAGAAATTCCACTGTATTATACCGGAATTACCAAACAGGCTAAAATAACATTTGGGGATAAAACAGTAAAGACTGTGACCTTAGATCGATTCTTTAAATCGAAATTGACCGTTACGATACCTGCAGAAAGTTATGTCTGGTTTACTGTCGAATAGTCTGTTGAACTGAAATAAAATAACTGTATGAAAACGAGTGTAGTATATATATTCATGGTGTGGGTTGCGTTGGGATTAGCTTCTCCACTGATGGCGCAAGACTGGCTGATTGATGGCAGTCCATTTAAGACGGTGGTCAAAACGGAGAAAAATAAGCTCGTTCTTGAAAATGGTTTGTTGCGACGTGTTTTTCTAATTGGAGATGGGCTGGCGACGGTTGCATTGGATAACCTGATGACGGGGGAGAGCGAGCTGCGGGCAGTTCGCCCCGAAGCCTCGCTCACCATTTCAGGTAAAGAGTACACGATCGGTGGAATGCAGGGGCAGCCGGTGAATAATTACCTGGATGAGCGTTTTCTGACTAAAATGTCTTTTGACAAAAGTTCCTTTAGGCTTAAAGATTATCGCATCGAAGAGACACAGGCGAGATTCCCGTGGAAGCCTAATAATGCATGGATTTCCAATAAAGAACCTTGGCCCGCACCGGGAAAAAGGCTTGTTTTTACCTTTTCATCGGTAACAGAGGCCGATCCGGCAATCCAGCATCTGGAGGTAAAAATCTTCATCGAACTCTATGACGGAGCGCCCATTATTTCTAAATGGATGGAGGTCATCAATCGGGGTAATCAGGAAGTGAAAATTGATGCGTTTAAATCGGAGCTATTAGCTTTGGTCGAAACTGCCCCGAAAGTACATTATGGGGAGCCACACGAAATCCGGATGATGGCACTTGAACCCGGTCATTTTACAAAAGATTTTCGGAAGGCACCCGTACAGACAGATGCCCCTAGAGATTATATCGATCGTTTTACCCAGCTGTTTGTGGTGACAGATTATGCCATGGGTGGCGATATGGAAGCCATGAAAGATAATCCGGCGGTACGCTGGGTATTTGACCATCCTGAATACGAATGGACGGGAATACGCTACTATGGGCAGTATAAGCCCGCCCGTCTTGAGGTATCGCCATTAATCGGCCCTGGTTATAGACTCACAGCTGGTCAAAAATTTGAGTCATGCCGTGCATTTGAGCTCTTGCGGGATGCGACCGATCAAGAACGTAGAGGACTGGCCGAACGAAAGTTTTGGCGGATGATGGCTCCCTGGACCCAGGAAAACCCCATATTTATGCACGTGCGTAGTTCTGAGCCGTCTGCTGTAAAACAAGCGATCGATCAGGCAGCCAAGGTTGGTTTTGAAATGGTGATTATGACCTTTGGAAGCGGTTTTAAGATTGAAGACAAGAGCATTGCATACCTAGATACGATGAGGCAGCTCAGTGCGTACGCGAAGGAAAAAGGGATAGCCATTGGAGGTTATTCGCTATTGGCGAGCCGCGGGGCAAAAGCGGATGTGGCCGCTATTAGTCAGAAAACAGGTAAACCTGCGAAAACGCGTGAAGAAGGTAGCCGTTTTGGTCTCTCCCCATGCCTGGCGACGGATTGGGGGAAAGATTATTTTGCGACCTTACAGCATTTCTTTGACTATACCGGAATGAATGTTTTTGAAAATGACGGTTCCTATCCAGGAGATCCTTGTGCTTCAACTACGCATTCAGGCCATCATGATTACGATGACTCCCAATGGAAGCAATGGGAAATTATCCGTGATTATTACCAATGGTGCCGTGCTCAGGGAATCTATCTGAATGTTCCAGACTGGTATTTCCTGTCGGGGTCCAATAAAACCCCTATGGGCTATGTGGAAACGAACTGGTCTTTACCCCGTGCGCAACAGGAAATTATTGAACGTCAAAATATTTACGACGGTACCTGGCAGAAGACACCGAGTATGGGATTTATGTTCGTTCCGCTGACACAATATCATGGTGGTGGTGAGGCAGCGACAATTGAACCATTGCACGAGCATTTGGATCACTACGAGACCAGGTTACGTAATTTATTTGGTGCGGGAGTTCAGGCCTGTTACCGCGGGCCAAGACTGTATGATACCGATGATACCGAAAAGCTTGTACATAAATGGGTAGATTTTTATAAGACCTATAGGGCTATTTTAGATGCAGATATC
Source organism: Sphingobacterium sp. (assembly GCA_031286695.1). Lineage (GTDB taxonomy): Bacteria > Bacteroidota > Bacteroidia > Sphingobacteriales > Sphingobacteriaceae > Sphingobacterium. Next base: position 78,093 of record JAITTY010000004.1, read on the forward strand.
ATCCATCTCAGGAGACCAGATGGGAGAGACTGGGACGGATTTCTACACGTTTCACCGAAACTGAAAAATAAAGGGTTTTTATCACTTTATAATCCCTTGGCAGTGCCGATCAGTAGAGAAATTAAAGTTCCGCTGTATTATACCGGACTTACGGATCAGGTTTTGGTATTAGAGGCGGGTAAATCTGGTAAAAAGTATAAGCTGGAACGGGATTATACGATTAAGTTGAAGGTGACAATTCCTGCAAACGGATATATGTGGTATTTATTCCAGTAGCGTACTTGATGTGTCAGTAGCATATTGATCTACAGTGGCTTACTTGAAGTGTTTGCTATAGGACGATATGGAAACGTTTTCAGATAGCCGGGAGGTACCCCAATCTTAAAATTATGGGGCAGAAGAAAACAATACTTTTGCACAAATAAATAAGGCGCACCGGGAAGTGCGCCTTATTTCGGTATTATTGTCCTGCTCCGATGACGACGGGCCACAAAGGATTCTGGACGAGTAGCCGTCCTTTACTCTTGTTGATCTCGTCCTGTGGTACAGGATACCAGTAATATTCCTTTACCCAGCGGCGGTTTTCCAATGTTGTGCGTTTGAAGAATGAATCTTGGTCGCCCAAAGGTTTTACGGTTGTGGTACTCTGGCCATAGGTTTGTTGCACATTATCAAAACCATTCATGTTCATTCCGCTCATGCGGGTCATGTCGCCGTCCAGTCCACCTTTGTCAGGTTGGTTTGCACTGACAGGGTCACAGATCATCCAGCGGCGCATATCAAACCAACGTTGGCCTTCACCCAATAATTCGACATGTCGTTCTTGAACAATGGCTTTAAATTGGGCAGCTTTATTGCCGATAATACCTGTTTTAGTACCACCGGCATCCATCTCCGCATAACCGGGTATACCTGCGCGCTGCCTCACCTTGTCGATGTACTCGATAATTTTAGGGTCATTCGGGTTAATTTCATTGAGTACTTCGGCATAATACAGGTAGAAATCAGCTAAGCGAAACAAAATCGATGGCCGTGCCCAGGATGTATACACTGTAAAAGGCGTGCCGGGTGCACCGGCTACGTTAATGGAGCTGATCCCCTGGGCAATACGTCTGTTTTTAAATTTGTATAGTAAATAGCCTGCACGCGGCCAGTTTTCGCCACCTGCAATACCGGATGGTTTTCCGCGGCCATACCACTGATAATAGATGCCATTAGGATTGTTATGTTCGTTGGCATGTATATGCCAGCTTTTTCCATTATAACCCACAGCAGCATAAAATCGCGGTTCACGATTCGCATACATATTAAAAATATTTTGGTCTGCATGATTATTGACATGCGTCGGATTATTGACCGTCGTGAATCCATTTTCTTTGTAGTCCGATCCGGCATCATAGATCGTCTTTCCGTTGCTCATAAAAAATGCATCCACAGATTCCTGAGAAATACCGATATTGGCAAAATTAGTCGGACTGGCATAAAGATCAACGGGGTTGGAACGTCTTTCCTGCGCGTTTGGATCGCTGTAGTCATTGTATGCCGTCGCCCATATAATCTCGTCATTATATTTCTGAAATACCTGATATACGGATTCATGTGGATTTATTTCCTGTACACCGGGGCTAGCAGGGTCGGCTGGATAATATTCCACATGTAACTTGTGTCCAAGACCATGTGCATAATCCAGAAACTCTTCCAACCGCTGCTTTGCCGTTTGTATCTTTTGAGGATTATAATCGGGAAACAACCGCGTACCGTCGGTATTGACAATCCCTAGACTTTCGGTAAATCCACCATTAAAAAGCTTGGAAGAGGCATATACCCAAAGTTTGGCGCGTAGTGCACGCGCACCGACAAGGGTTGGACGAACCATGCTGCCGGTATCATACAGGTTTGCACCGGTATTGCTCTTGATTGTCGCCGGGAGATTTGCCGAATTAATTACTTCACCCAACAAACCGTCAATGTAATTGATAACATCATCCATAGGCGCACGGGCGTAGTCAAGATTTTGATCCTCTGGATCGGCCAGTTCGGTTATTAGTGGTACTGGACCATAAAGCTCCAATAATGTAAAATAGGAATAAGCGATCAGAAAGCGAGCTTCGTCCTTCATTCGATCTACTTCAGCTTGTGGCAATGCATTGTTACCGGAACCCTCGATTGCATGGGCACGCTGGATAAAGATCAATGCTTGGCGGATCTGCATGTATTGTGTGGCCCAGCGATGATAACCGGCATTACCAGCCGTATAGCCGGATACCATTAGGTTACGGGCAAAGTTGGCAACAATCTCACCCGAGATAGCCGACCAGGGGTTGCTCATTCTGTCTGCGGAGGATGCATTTTTTGAATACTCAATGATGCAGTTGAAAATATTGCCATGCCAACGTTTTGTGTAGGCTGCATTTTCGAATACTTGATCGATTGTTAAGTTGTCCGCAAGTTCGGAAGATACATCCAGGTATTTTTTACAGGATACGGATAGGGTAGTTGTTGCTATCGCTAGGCAGATAAGGGCCTTATTAAATAGTTTCATAATGGTAGACAAATTAAAAAGTAACGTTTAAACCGAAAGTCCAGGTCGAGCTGAGCGGATAACGTGAACCTGAACGCTCGGTCACTTCAGGATCCCAGAATTTGACATGATCCCAGGTGTGCAGATTTTCAGCCTGTACATAGAACCGGACCGTATTTAAATGCAGTTTTTTTACAAAATCTGATTTCACGGTATAGCCTATTTCTATGTTTTTAAGGCGTAGATATGCTCCATCACGGTACCACCAGGTGCTATTCCGCATATTGTTGCCGTTATTGGCGGTACTCAATCTCGGGAATAAGACATTTTGGTTGTATGGATCAGAAAATGTCCATCTGTCCATGGCCTCTTCTCGTAATGCGGCATCGCTGATGGAACGTGCAAAAGGGTAGAAGTTTTCCACCTTACTGAGCAGATTTGTCGAAAAATTGCCTGCTCCCTGAAAAAATACACCCACGTTCAGTCCATGCCATTCAGCATTAAGCCCAAAACCATAGACGATGCCCGGCGTGATGTTGGAGGAGAAAATACTGTTGTAGGTTTGATCATAGTTGTCGATCAGACCGTCACCATTCAAATCTTTGTAACGGATATCGCCAGGAGCCACAGCAAATCCTGGGTTAGCGAGGCCCGATTTAAGTTGATAAGTTTGTGCACCATTGGCAGGATTTACCGTAATATCGAAGTCATCCGGGGTATATAAGCCATCTGCAATATAGATATAAGGTTTTCCTATACTTTGACCGGTATAGGCCTGATAGGCATAGGATGGCGGGATTTCATCATATTCGGTCACCTTATTGACCGTATAGGTATAGTTTAGGCGTGCACTCAAAGTGACTTCATTGATCTTCTGGGTTCCGGTAATGTTCATGTCGAGACCACGGTTGTTGGTCCGCCCAAAATTCTGCATGGGTGCCACCTGCAGCCCTGCGGATGTAGGCAGTGTCCGGCGGCGCATCAGGATGTCAAAACGCTGGTTGTAGAAAAAATCTATCGTCGCATCGATCCGGTTTTTAAATAGACCGATATCAATTCCGGCGTTAAATTTGTTTTCCTCTTCCCATTTCAACATAGGGGTTGCATAATCGCTTTCCACGATACCTGCGCCAGGACTTCCCGAACCTTGGCCGCTGCCAGCGCCCGAACCGCCAGTCCAGGAAAAATTATAACCGGCAGCACCTTCATTCAGCTTTTCCCGATAAGGGAAACGGGAGAGATCATTGGCCAAAACGTCATTTCCGGTCTTCCCGTAAGACGCGCGAAATTTTAATTTACTGACAACCTGTTCCAGCGGCTCCCAAAATTTTTCATGGCTGAGCCACCAGGCTCCTCCGATCGAAGGGAACAGTCCCCAGCGATTGCCCATGGCGAAATTCTCACTTCCCGTCATCCCCATGCTGGCTTCAAGGAGGTAACGGCCATCGTAGCCATACGTTGCCCGGGCTACAATAGACTGTTTGCGGTAGGGCAGCATTTCCAAACCATTGCCCCGATTTTGATATTGTTTTTCCTTTTGATTATAGAGGACTAACCCGGAAACGTCGTGCTTACCAAAATTGTGCTTGTAATCTAAGGCTGTTTCCAGGTAGATATTCCGTTCACCCGAACTACCGGCGGCCGCAGGATTGGACAATGCCGCTCCACCGCGGATCTGCCTAAAGATGAGATTTCCTTCGGCATCTCTGGCATTTGCGTAGTAGGACTTAGCTTCCTTGGTGCGGTTGGTACGCCCCTGTGATAGGTTGTCAAAACCAACAGCTCCACGCCATGACAAACCTTGCGTAATGACATCCAAAGCCTGTGTTAGGTTGATTTTAGATTGCAACGTCACTTCTTGATTGCGGCTATACCCCATATTGTTCAACAAATTGTATGGGTTGGCTCGCTCTGCAGTTCCAACAGAACCAGCTGAGTAAACAGGGTGTTCAGCAAAAGTTCCGTCGGAATACACCATCGGGAACATATAACGTGGTGCTAAAGTAATGATACTCCACAGATTATCTGCTGTCTGAATCGGTGCGTTCTGTTTGACAAAGAAGCCGGCAAGATCGACGGACATTTTTGTGGTCGAGGTCAGATCCATATCGATATTGGACCGCAGATTGAAGCGTTCATATTTCAGATTGGCATTGTAATTTTCAACCGTTTGCGAATTATACAGACCATTTTCAGTGTAGTAGGCGCCGGAAGTAAAAAAGCGAACGCGATCACCACCACCACGAAAATTGATCGTATAACGGGATACATCGGTGTTTGGTTTTAAAAGATCCAACCAATTCGTATTTGGATACAAATCTGGGTCTGCACCAGTGAGGTATTTCTCCAGTGTAATATCATCATAGGTCGGTAGCCATCCCGTTTTGGGATTGCCTTTCTCATTCCAGGTAGCTTCGTTGTATAAACTTAGCGTTCGGTATGAATCCAATGAACTTGGCAAGCGTAGCGGTTTACGAATCGCATGCTGCAAATCGGTCGAAATAACGGTTTTTTGCGGCATACCACGTTTTGTTGTGATCAAGACCACACCATTTGCCCCTTCGGCTCCATATACTGCTGTAGCGGAGGCATCCTTAAGTACAGAAAATGTCTCGATGTCTTCTACAGGGATATTACTCATATCGGATTTACTGCGGGGGACCCCATCAATAATGATCAGGGGGCTGGTACCACCAGCGAAAGAGCTCACGCCACGGATCCAAAAGTTGGAATCATCATATCCAGGCTCTCCCGAAGGTTGAATGGCTACAATTCCGGGAACTTGTCCTGCAATTGAATTGGAAAGAGAGCGTCCAGTGACAGCAAGATCCTTGGCCGTGATGGTGCTGATAGATGCTACTAAACTCTCTTTTTTCTGTTTACCATAGCCGACCACCACAACTTCATCTAAATTGGACGCACTTTCAGTTAGACGGATATTTACAGTAGTTTCATCGGGTTTTAACACATGTTCTTCCGTGACATAGCCTACGTAGGTAAATACTAACGTATTTCCGGGTGAGGCTTGTAATGTATATTGTCCGGATCCATTGGTATTTGTTTTGGTTGCCTGATCTTTGATGGAAACCGTTACACCTGAAACAGGGTTTCCTTTACTGTCGGTGATTAGGCCCGATACTTTTGCCTGCTGGGCAAATAAACCAAAAGGTGCGCATAGCAGGGCGATGGATAGTAGATTCCGGTGCATAAAACGGCTACTATCTGTGAATATTGTTTTTTCGCTTATCTTCATAATTTTGTGATCTACATTATTCTAAAGTGATGGTTACTGCGGCTGGAGATACCTTCGTGTCTAAGGTGAAGACATATGTCCGGTTGGCTCCCAGTGAGCGGTTACTCCCGGTCGAGATAATTGGTGCTCCTTTGCTCAGATTGCCACTAGAAGTTTTTAACTCAAAACGTGCCGAACCACCTGCAGATGTGGGCTGTCCAGGACTTCCATACAATGTCTGTACTAAATTGAGTGCAAAGTAATTGTCGAATGACCGGCTGTTTTGATAGAAGGCAATACCAGCTGTACTTCCAGAGACATTGCTCAAGAATAAGGTTTGATTGGCTATCAATTTGATTTGATAAATACCGTTGCCGAGTGGGGCCATGGCCACATTTTTTTCGGGGTTCCATAGGGAGGGATTTGCTGCCATAGATGGAATACCGAAACGTTCTTTGAGTGCGGAGCCATCTGAATCACCGATACCACCATTGACCCATACGCCACCTGTTTTACTGACTGGATCAAAATTGGCCAGCGCGTTGCCCTCCATCGGTTCGATCTTAAAGTATTTCAACGCTTGATCGGCTGTTATGCGATACTTACCATCAATCGCCCGGAATTTATACGTGCCGTCTCCATTGCTTGAAAGAAAACTTGGATTGATCCACCAGTTGGCAATATCGACTATGCCATCCAATCCAATTGGTTGATTTTGTTTAAATTCTGCTTCGATGACAGCGATGTTATTCGCAAAATTCGGAAATTCAATACCGCCAAAGGAGGGTTTGAGGAAGGGAGCAGCTTCGAAACTACGGGTGTCGAAGGAAACAGTAAATGTACTGCCTGGCGGCCGGACGATTTGAAATGGGATAGAATCCTTGTTGGTGGCATATGCGCTAATACTTGCACCTCCAAATAAAAAGCTATTTCCATTTTTTCCGTAGGCGGGAGCCTCAATCAAGGCGTTGAGTTTTGTATTGGGAAAGGCCTCCGTAACGGCATATTTGTAGGGTTCTCCGACTACGGGCTCCATTTTGTAGTCGCCATAAGCTGTCTTGAGGGTCAAATAGGGGAATTTAGGGCGTGTTACCTGGATGGGAACAATGACAGTCGTGTAGTTAAAATTTTTGTTTTTAACCATAAGCTGTATTTCAGCTGGACCATCAGCGATATCTTTGATAAAGGGTACCAGCAGTTTATTCGAATAGATACCCGCTTTATTGGCCGGAACAATACTTTCGGCAATCTGCTGGTCGTTTTGAAAGAAAGTCGCCTTGATGGTATTTATCGGATATTCACCATTAATTGTAATATCCACAGGTATACTGTCGCCCATATAAGCAACTTCGGCCGTTTGGTATGAAGTAATACTTGGAGTGTCAATTTGGACTTCCTCTTTACAGGCGTAAATTCCTGAAGATACTCCTAGTAGCAGGAAAAGTTTTGTTTTTCTTCTCATGACATGCGTTAATCAATTGGTTGTTTTTATTTGTTTTTTTAATAGGTCTGTTGGCAAGTTGGTACAACAAACTTTGCCAGAATGCGATGGTTCTTTAAATCATATTAGATGCTGTAAATTGAGTTTAAAAATTGGCTATGTAAATTTCCTCCAGTGCGGTATTGCCGACCGTGGATATTTTGCAACGGTTATGATACAAATCTAATGGACTGTATTATGATATTTTCGTCTATAAAGGAAAAGTGAGATTTCTCCAAAGAAAGGTCTGTTGTAATGTTTTGCTTTTTAGGTTTTTACCTGTTTTCTGTCTCAGACAAAAAGTGGTTGTCGATGAGGTTTATGCGTCTAAAAATTTAGAAAACCGCGTGATTCGATGAAGATATTTCTCTCCTTGTTAAGCGGATTGAGAGTCATTGGTATTTACTTTTTTTTTAAATAAAGTTTTCTATAAGTTGTTTATGTTGAGTTTTTTATGGTCTTATGTTTGGTTCGTTTTTCTCATTTTTTTTTGATCTAGTATGTTGAAGTAGACCGAAACTATAAATTTGTTCTTCATGGATTGACTGAGACTACGTCAATCGACAATTTCAATTTTAAACCTCGATAAAATAAAAAATGAAACAACGCAATTGCCGTTTACTGTTCGTATTGATTTCGTCCTCAATTTGTTGCTTTGCACAGGCCGCACCCAGACTCTCCAAAGGCCAAGTTGAGATTTATGTGACAACACAGGATAAAAAACAGGATTTAAGAAAAATACAGATAAATAAAACTGTCAGAGAGGCTGTCTCGAGCACAATTACGTTAGATCCTCAAATCCGCTTTCAAAAAATGGAAGGCTTCGGTGCTGCTGTGACAGGATCCACTTGTTATAACTTAATGCGGATGCAAAAGAAAGATCGCGCACGTTTTTTACGCGAAACTTTCGATCCCATTAAGGGCTTTGGTCATAGTTATATCCGTATTTCGATTGGATGTTCAGATTTTTCATTAAGCGAATATACCTGTTGTGACGAAGAAGGCTTAGTGCATTTTGCTTTACAGGATGAAGAATTGAATTATGTCTTACCTGTGTTGAAAGAAATTATAGCCATCAATCCGGAAATTAAAATTCTGGGATCACCTTGGACAAGCCCACGGTGGATGAAAGTGAATAATCTTGTCGATATGTTGCCCTTTAATTCTTGGACGAGTGGCCATTTAAATCCACGTTATTATACCGCGTATGCACAATATTTCGTCAAATGGATAAGGGCCTTTGAGGAAAATGGTGTAAAAATATATGCTATAACACCTCAAAATGAGCCTTTAAACCGGAAAAATTCGGCATCACTATTTATGGGCTGGAAAGAACAGCGGGATTTTGTGAAGAGCTTAGGTGCTGAAATTTTATCTGCTGGCCTTACGACAAAAATTTATGCGTTTGATCATAACTACAATTATGATAATATGAAAGAACAGCAAGAATACCCCTTACATATCTACGCCGACAGCCTCGCTTCAAGTTATGTTGCTGGAGCAGCTTACCATAACTATGGTGGTAAACGTGACGAATTGCGTCGTATACATGCTGCTCGACCAGACAAAGATCTATTGTTTACAGAAACTTCCATTGGTACCTGGAATAAAGGCCACGATTTTGGCATTCGTCTTTTCGAAGATATGGAGGAAGTGGGTTTGGGCACTGTAAATAATTGGTGCAGCGGGGTAATGGTCTGGAATTTAATGTTAGATTCGGATCGTGGTCCTTGGCGGGAAGGTGGATGTAAAACCTGTTACGGTGCCGTGGATATTGATACTAAAAATTATCGGTCAATCACTAGAAATTCACACTATTATGTCATCAGCCATCTGGCTGCGGTTGTAAAACCGGGCGCTGTACGGATTGCGACGAAGTCTACCGGCGGCGATGATCTGATACAGGCTGGATTTCAAAATCCAGATGGCTCAATGGCCCTGGTGTTGTTGAATAAATCAGCTATACAACAATCCATTACGATTGCTGATAAGCAAGCACAATTTTCTTATACCATTCCCCCTAAATCCGTTGTTTCGTATCGATGGAATTAGTAGTTGTCATAAAAAACGGATCAGTATGAAAATAAAAATATATATGACGCTCGTGTCTCTAGTTGTCATGACGATGGGAGCATCTGCACAATGGTTGTGGAATATAAAAAGAATGACTTTAATCAGGGATAGCTTGCACGCATCTAGTTATCAACCTGCTTATAACAACCTGTTGGAACAAGCAGCGGAGGTAATGGGGCATAATAGTTATTCCGTTATACTAAAGGAAGCTATTGCGCCGAGCGGTGATAAGCACGATTATGTAAGTTTAAGCCGTTACTGGTGGCCCAATCCAACAACGGCAAATCACTTACCTTATGTAAACAGGGACGGGCAGTCCAATCCCGAACTCAGTAAGTACGACCGTGATGTATTGGGCAGTATGTGCGCTGACGTGAATACGCTTTGTCTTGCCTTTTTCTATAGCAAAGAAGAGAAATATGCAGAAAGAGCTGTACAGCTTTTGAGGACATGGTTTCTGAACGCTGAAACACGAATGAATCCCAATCTGAACTATGCGCAGTTTATTCCGGGCAGAGATGATTCTAAAGGGCGCCCCGAAGGACTGATTGATAGCTATTCTTTTGTGGAAATGCTAAGTAGCCTGCGTCTGTTAAAAGATTCTCCGAGCTATACGGCAGATGATGAGGTACGCCTGAAACAATGGTTTAGCGATTTCGCCAGTTGGATGCAACAGAGCAAACAAGGATATCAAGAAAGGACCGCGAAAAATAATCATGCAACAGCATACGATGCGCAATTAATAACCTACCTCTTATTTTCAGGTGACGAGCAGGCAGCTCGGAAAATAATTGCAGATTTTCCTCAGAAAAGAATTTTTGCACAGATTGAGCCCGACGGCAGGCAGCCAAATGAATTATGGCGCACCTTATCCTATCATTATTCGCAATACAATCTGACGCATATGTTGGATGTATGTGCCACAGCGCAAACATTGAATATTAATTTGCTTGGTAAAAAGTCTGCAGATGGTCGTTCAATTTTAAAAGGCATAGATTACTTGACCGGCTTTTTGGGTAAAAGTGTGAAAAGCTGGCCTTATAAGCAGATCAGTGGCTGGGAAGCGAAGCAGCAGGATATATGTCGAGATCTGATCCGAGTTTTAGTTCTCGATCCCAGCCAAAAAAGCTATCTGTCGTTGTATAAACGTTTTGCTCAGGAAGATAAGACCGAGCGGTGGCGACTCCTTTATGGGGTAGAAGAGTTGATGAAATACTAAATAATCCTAAATAAAAAATGAACAAATTGAAAAATAAAGTATTGCTCGGTCTCCTGTTCGGGGTGCTTCTTATGGGATGTAAAGAGGGGAATGGTGGAAGCGGATTTGTACCCGAAACGGCCATTAGGAAACCTACTCCTCCAACAGTGATAAAAGATGGCCCTTTTGCGCATCCTGGTGTGTTAAACAGCGCCGCTGCGTTGGATCATATCGCACAGCAGGTGGATCGTAACGACCCCACGCGGACGGCAGCATATAAAAAAGTTACGGATTTTATTGCTTCAAAAAGCTATCCGAATTCGTTTTATGCTATAGTCGCTGTAGGGTCTAATGGGCACACCAGTCCGTCAAAAAGCCAGATACGCTCGGATTCCGAATTAGCCTATGCCTATGCACTCAAGTTCGCTAAAACGGCGGATCTAGCCGATGCAAATAAATGCATCGGTATTTTGAATGGTTGGGCTTCAACATTTAAAAAATACGAGATTATTGATGCAACAGATAATGTCAATCAGCCTGCCCTGGAGACTTCTTGGACAACGCCTACTTTTGTGGCGGCAGCAGAAATTATCCGCTATTATAAACCGAAAGGTGTTTCGGCCAATTGGTCGGCGACAGATATTAAACAATTTAGTGATTATCTCAGTTTAGTGAAAACCTATATCGACAAAATACCAAATTATAAAAACAATTGGAATGTTTCTGCGGGCTATGCGCTTATGACCATTGGGATATTCCAAAATAATACGAGTGTCTACGCGAATGGAATAGCAACATTGAAAACCGTTATGCCTTTGGTTATAGGCACCGATGGTACGATGCCTGAGCTATGCGACCGACAAGATTGCGTCCACTATCAATATTCCCTCACGGGCCTGACTTATGCAGCGGAAATAGCTTCTATGCAAGAAGATAATTCACTCTATTCGGCCTTACAAAACAGGATATCTGCAGGATACGATTTTACTCGGAAAGCCTATAACCGCACAACAAGCTGTGTCGTATGTAGCGCAAGCAGCCCAATGTTTCCGGGTATTGAAGTCGCGTTAAAACACTATGGTACTGGAAATATGCAATCACTGCGGGATCAGCAGGCTCCTTTCGGTATTCCTAATGACAATACTTTTCTTGGATTTACGAGCTACACACATTTTAAAATATAAGTACGGCAAAACACTTGTTTTTTGTTAAAATTGTTATATTTAGTTCCTCAAACCTGCCTGTGTATGACACATGGTCTTGTGATGTAAGTAACCAATTTTTATGAAAACAAACCTATTGATCGTTATATTTTGGATAGTGAACGCTGTTGCTTGTTATGGACAAAGTGAGGTGGACTCTTTATTGCATCTTCTAGACGGGAGGATTAGGGACAATGCACTGTTTTTGCGCCAGAAAGAGCAAAGGATACAAGGGTTAAAAATTCAACGTAATGCGCTAATAAGGACCTCTGATAAAGGCTACAATTTTAATTTTGCACTTTTTAATGAGTATAAAAACTATGTATCTGATTCTGCTATATATTATCTCAATATAAACCGAAGAATTGCAGAAGAATTAAAGGACAAAAACAAATGGAATGAATCTACAATTGCGTTAGGAAATCTTTTTGTCGGGCTGGGTATGTACATGGAAGCTTCGGAGCTATTGAAAGCTGTTAAGGCAAATGAATTGAATGATGATCTTAGTGTACCTTATGCAATTGCTTACAGAGAACTTTACCTTGGAATGGGAAAGTACACGCAACATACAGAGGCGAGAAGTACTTATTGGGCGCAAGCTAATCGTTTTAATGATACCGTGCGCGATCTTACACCAGAGGCGTCGGAAGAGCATTTGCGCATTGTAGAGAAAAAGTTTAGACTGAAAAAGCAATATCTCGATGCACTGAAGATCAATGATCGCCGCCTGCAGCTTACATCACCTGACAAACCTGGTTATGCGCTGGTCACATTCCATCGTTCATTGATCTATAGGGAATTGGGGGACATCGCAAATGAAAAGAAATATCTGGCGCTGTCGACCCTGTCGGATATACAGCTTGCGATCAGAGATAATGCATCTATATCCGTTTTAGCCAATTTGTTAATGCAGGAGGGGGATATCAATAGGGCCTATCAGTATATCTGTTTCTCCCTAGAAAATATCAAGGCCTATAATACCAGGATCCGGAGCTCGGAAATCCTCAATATTCAGACGATCATCGACAGTGAATATCAACGTAAAAATGAGCAGAAAAGCGAGCAGCTAAAGGGACTGCTTCTACTGGTTTCTGTTTTGTCGGTATTGCTGATCATCTCTGTGCTTTATGTCTATAAGCAACTGAAGAAAGGACGGGCATCAGCGCGCAAATTAGCTGCTGCAAATGCAGATCTCGCTACTTTTAATAGCAAACTGCATGATATGAATACGGAGTTGGCCAGTCGCAACTTAGAAGTAGCAGAGGCCAATCATATTAAGGAAGAGTATATTGCTTATTTTTTGAATGAATGTTCCATTTATATATCAAAGTTGGATAATTATCGAAAAATGGTCAATAAAAAAATGCAGGAGCGGCAATATGAAGAACTTGCCCGGATAACGCGGGATAACTCATTGACGGATGAGGAACTGAAAGAATTGTTTGCAAATTTTGATAAGATGTTTATCAATCTCTTTCCGGATTTTGTGGATCAGGTGAATGCGCTGTTGTCCGATGAAGAACAGATTGTTCTCAAAAGGGGGGAAGTGCTGAATACGGAATTGCGCATTTTTGCGCTGATTCGCCTGGGAATTGTAGACAGTTTGAAGATTGCCAACTTTTTTGGCTATTCCATCAATACGATCTATAATTATCGAACGAAAATGAAAAATAGATCCCGTGTAGCCCGGGAAGATTTCGAAGTTAAAGTAAAGAAAATAGGTGCCTTTATGTGAAGTGAAGCCTATATCTTTAGGTGAAATGTAGTCTATAATCGATTAAAAATGAACTATAAACAGATTTTATACCTCGTGCTGTTTCTGCTGCTGGCAAAGGCTTCGCAGGGCCAGTTTATAACGACTGAACCTACTGGTTGGGACCGTTTTCCGCCGGAGGTCCAAAAGCCCGGATTTGGTCTCCACAAGAGTTTGCGTGTGCAGATGGACGATTCCGCTGAGCTCGAGGATGTTTTACTTTTTACGGCTGACAATGGTCATTATCCCTATTTTGATATTTTCAAGTGTTACTACGTGATCATCGGTTATTACTCGAAAGAAATTAAACACGTCAGCGACATAACGGTTTCTGATCAGCGGGAGCTGCTGCTGGAGGATAGGAATAACGATGGAAAATATGAGTTATACCGGCGTTATATGAAGGATGGGCAGTTTTCTGTGGACAAAAATGGAAATAATTTAAAAACGAAATGGCAATTTGATCGCGTAGAATGGAAATAATAATGAAATACTTCAGTCGAATAGCGATGCTCTTGACCCTGTTGTCATTGGCTTGCACCTCACTATGGGCACAGCAAAAACACAAAGCCCTTATTGTAACGGGACAGGATGGCGCCCATTGGTGGAAAGGGAGCACAGATGCAATAGAAAAGATACTCGAGCAGAGCGGCCTTTTTGAGGTCGATGTTGCGGTGAGTCCGCCCTTCGGTCAGGATATTGCTACCTTTCGGCCTGCCTTTGGCAACTATAATCTCGTGATTGCCAATTATGGGGGCACCACCTGGAGTAAAGCGGCGCAAAAGGATCTTGAAGAATATATGGCCAATGGAGGTGCTTTAGTCGTTATTCACTCTGCAATCGTCCCCATGGCGGATTGGCCAGAATATAATAAGATGACCGCATTGGGCGCCTGGGATGGAAGGGATGAGTCCGTGGGTCCCTATGTTTACTTTAAGAATGACCGGATCGTATACGATTATAGCCCCGGACCGGCAGGGCACCATGGTTTACAGCATCCATTTGATGTGACGCACAAGGCCGTGGAGCATCCTATTTTGAAAGGACTGCCAACGGTTTGGAGTCATTTTAAAGATGAACTTTACACCTACCTCCGCGGGCCGGCACAGCATATGGAAATTTTGGCAACAACCGTTGATGATACACGTCCGCAGGGAATTGGACGCGAAGAACCGATCATGTGGACGGTTAATTATGGAAAGGGCAGGGTGTTTGTGACCGTGATGGGACATGTCGGCAATGATCCTGAACTGCGTTATTCAATGGAATGTACCGGTTTTCAGGTCACTTTACTACGGGGCTGCGAATGGGCCGTGACGGGAAAGGTAACACAAGCTGTTCCAAAAGATTTTCCAAGCAAGGGCGTTCAAACGTTTAGAAAAGAATTTAAGGCACCCTTTCATGCAAAATAAGCTAATGAATACGATTTTATCATCATCGATCGGTTTGCTGTTTGTGCTGTGCTCGGGCAAGGCGATGGGGCAGACAGCAAAACTCACCGCAGATGGGAAACTGAATGATGCGATCTGGAATACGGGTATCTTACATCGTCCATTGCCCTTAGATACAACAGGATCACTGGAAAATCTTGGCTGGAAAAAAAAGGTCTTACTACGACATCAGCCCAAAGGAATCACTGATTTCGTCAACTGGAGGCAGGAGGGAGTGGGTACAATTTCTTTGGCGAGGAAGCTGGGTGAACCCGGCTCCGGGCAGGTAAAACTGCAGGTACCTACTGCCCGCAAAGACTGGGCCCCGGGAGCGCCTGCAGATGGCGATTATGCAAACTATGGTGGTGCCTCGGCCGTATTTGAGGTCGGCGGAGAAAATTGGGAAAAATACAACCGCGTTATTTTCCGGATCTATCCCGATTGTGAGGGTGGTCGCAACCTGCATTTAAATTTGCATTATTACAATGATGGTAAACAGAAGATTCCAGATGAATATTTTAGGGAAGGCACGCATGAAATAAATTTGGTCAATAGAACCTGGAATACCTGTTTTTTAGAAATCGGCGATTTGCCTCGGGATCGTATTACGCGTATTGCTTTCGGCGTTCCAGGCTTTGGTAAAGACCGTGTTACCGGCGACTCCTTAAATTTTTATATCGATGGCATCGAACTGCAGCAGGTGGAAAACCCCGAACGGATGCTGGGCTGGGAACCTGCAGCGGGACGCATTATTTATTCATCCACAGGATACGATCGTTTAGGCGAAAAAACAGCTCTTTTAAAGCGTAGTGAGCAGGGGAATGCTTCGTTTCAGATTGTTCGGGTTTCCGACAATCAAGTGGTGTATGCGGGAAAAAAGAAAAAGGTTCATACGTCTATCGGCGAATTTGATGTGCTGGACTTTAGTGATCTCACAACGGCCGGGCAGTATAAAATTAGGGTGACGGATCTTGAGAGCTTGCCTTTTACCGTCGGTGATAACATCTGGCAGAATTCGGTATGGCGGGTACTTAATTTTATCTTTTGTGAACGTTGTGGACACCCGGTGTCGGAAAAGCATGGCTCCTGTCATGCCGATATTGGAGCCAGTTTTGAGGGACTTAGACTCGCCTATAATGGCGGCTGGCATGATGCAGGTGATCTTTCACAACAGAGCCTGCAGACAGGGGATGTCGTATTCTCGCTATTGGAAATGGCCAATAAGGTGAAAAATGATAATCAGGCACTTTATTTACGGCTTATGGAAGAGGCCGAATGGGGCATAGATTTTATATTGAAAACCCGCTTAGGGAAGGGGTATAGGGCGAGTAGTGCCGGCATTGTCATCTGGACAGATGGTCTGATCGGAAATAAGGATGACATGAAGGCGCGTGTACATGACAGTCCTTTTGATAATTTCTTGTTTGCGGCCTACGAGGCCTATGCGGCCATGAGTATAACCCAGGATCCGGCTTTAAGTGAGAAACTTAAAAAAACGGCCATGGAGGATTTTGATTTTGCAGTGGCCAAATGGCGTGAGAAAGGTTATGATCATTTTCCGATATTTTGGGAGCATAGCTATGCGACATCCGAAAGTCAATTTATGGCGACAGCATCCTGGGCGGCGAGTCAACTGTATAAATTGACAGGGCAGGATAGATATGCACAGCATGCAGCCGATTTCATGGACGAGGTATTGTTGGCACAGCGCAAAGAACCTCTAGGAGATGCCGATGGTCTCAAAGGATTTTTCTATCGGGATAAAACGCAAAAGGTGGTTGTCCATGCGAATCATCAATCGCGGGAGCAGGTGTATGCTCAGGCATTGGTCGCGCTAGCAGAAGGGCAACCTCATCATCCTAATCAATCGCGCTGGCAGCAAGCATTGCATGCGTATGGCGATTATCTACTCCAGATGATGAAGTATACCGCTCCTTATGGCATGGTGCCCGCAGGCGTTTATCGTATCGATGAGGCTCAAGACTCGCTCAGCTTTCAGCGACAACATCTTTTTGCCGGTAAAAAAGCAAAAGAGGATTATGTAGACCAGCTTAAGCAAGGTGTTAAATTGGACGAAGCGTATTATTTAAAACGTTTTCCAGTCTGGTTTTCCTTTCGGGGCAATGCGGCAATTCATTTGAGCCAGGGCAAGGCAGCAGCCCTATTGGGCAAATATTTAAAAAATGATAAGCTGTTGCAGATCGGCAGAGAACAGCTCTATTGGACGGTCGGTAAGAACCCTTTTGGCCAATCATTGATTTACGGCGAAGGAGCCAATTTTGCGCAACAATACTGTCCGCTTCCGGGGGAGATGGTTGGTGAGATGCCTGTCGGTATACAAACCCGATACAACGAAGACGTTCCCTATTGGCCGCAGGCCAATAATGCAACCTACAAAGAAGTCTGGATGACCACCGCTGGAAAATGGCTTTCGCTAACAGCGGAATATCAACCAGAAGAGCTAAATAGATGATATTATGATAAAACAAGATCTAAACCGAAGGATTTCGACCTTCCTATACCGAAATATTGTCGCGCTGTGGCTATTGGCAATCGGAACAATCCCCTGTTTAAATGCACAGACTAAACAGGTATTTGATGTATTGGTGCTTACTGAAAGGGGCGGACAACATGCGTCTTTTACTGACACAGGATTAGCATGGCTGAAGGAGACCGGTGAAAAAGAAGGCTTTCGTCTGACAGAAATCAATACTACCGAAAAGATGACAAAAGAATATCTGGTCAAGTTTAAGGTCATTATACAGCTGGACTATCCGCCTTATATGTGGACGAAGGAGGCAGAAAATGCATTTATAGATTATATAACGCATGGCAAAGGTGGATGGGTAGGATTTCATCATGCCGGACTGCTGGGGGAATTTGACGGTTACAAGATGTGGGATTGGTTTTCCAATTTTATGGGCGGTATACGATTCAAAAACTATATCGCTAAAACGGCATCCGCTACGGTCTATGTAGAAGATTCAACACATCCCGTTATGAAAGGCGTAAATCAGCATTTCCTAATACCAAATGATGAGTTTTACACCTTTGACAAAAGCCCGCGCCCCAACGTCAAGGTATTGGCGCATGTCGATGAGGGTAGTTATCAGCCAATTTCAGACATCAAAATGGGCGATCACCCAGTTATCTGGAGTAATACCGCTGTAAAAGCGAGAAATGTCTATTTCCTGATCGGTCATAGCGGATCGCTATTTGCCTCCAAGGATTTTAAAACGATGTTCACCAATGCTATTTTGTGGGCTGCAGATGGTAACTAGTAGAGTCAGGTGTCTCAGAGTTTAACGGAAATATATGTTGTTCATTTCTTTTATATTATTTTCCGTACGAGTACCACCGTAGTCTGGCTGCAGTCCGAAAAGTGTAACCAAAATATAGGTATAGGGGCTTAAGCGGCCTTCTGAAGTTCTTTTTGTGACGGCAGGCCCCTTAAATTTCTTCCGTCGCTCGGTTTAATTTTGAAATATTCGATCAAGGATAGCAGGGACAAGGCAGCAATTAACTGTAGCGCCAGACTAAAATCCCGCATCTGATAAACGGTATCCTGATAGTAACTGCTTGCCAGGTGAAGTGTCACCGCGCCTAGGGCGATACCCATACCAAGCGCCATTTGTTGTGCCGTATTATACAGCGTATTCGCATTGCTCATCTGCTCATTGGGTATGTCTGCATAGGCCAGGGTGTTAAGGCTTGTAAATTGAAGCGACCGTGTAAGTCCGGAGAAAAAGAACACAATTGCTATAAGCCAGATCGGTGTCTGTAGGGAAAGCAGGGAAAGTCCGGCCGTAAAAAATGTTAAGATAATACCATTCCCGATTAAGACTTTACGGAAGTCAAATCTTCGTGTTATCCATATGGCTACAGGCTTCATGCTCATACTGCCCAGCATGTTGGCCATATAGAGGAGGCCTGCATGAAATGGGCTCAGTCCAAAACCCAGCTGTAACATAAGCGGCAGGATAAATGGAGCAACATTGATCACCATACGGGTAATCGATCCGGAATATACTGTAACCCGGAACGTCTTTATTTTGAGGATACTATAATCGATCAATGGATACCTGATACGTCGGGAATGCCAGACCGCAACAGCCATCAGCGCAAAGCTTGCCACGATGGTAACAAGTGGTTTGGTATAATCTCCTTTGGCTGCGCCGATCATTTCTGTCCCCAGCATAATGCCGGCGAGACCTATACCGCTGATAAAAAAACCGATAATATCAAGTGGACGGATATTTTCAGATTCCATTGCTGGAATAAATTTATTCACTGCCCACAGCGCAAATACGCCAAACGGTATATTGATAAAGAAAATCCAATGCCAGCTAAAATATGTTGTAAAAAATCCCCCCAGCACAGGTCCGATAATAGGACCTAATAATCCAGCCCAGGCGATATAACCGATCGCATCAACCAGATCTTTCTTTGCGGTATGCTTAAGCACAATGAGACGGCCGACGGGCACCATAAGTGCTCCGGCTGTACCCTGGCAGATACGCGCTATCACGAAGGCTGTTAAGTTGGTACTCAGCCCACAGGCGATTGACGAAAGTATAAATCCGATAATTGCCGTAATGAAAACTTTTTTTGCACCGTAGCGGTCGGCAATCCAGCCGCTGATTGGAATAAATACAGCTAGCATGACGGTGTACGAAGTAATGCCCGCACTGAGGTGTACCACATTGCTCTCAAAATCATGTGCCATCTTGGGTAAGGCTGTGGATATCGCTGTGGTATCGAGCATCTCCATAAACAGGGTGCCACCAACAATGAGCGATATGATGCGTGATTCTTTCTTCATTTTGCTCTTCTTCATCCCGAACGGGATATATTTGCGACAAAAGTAAAGCTATCTCAAAAAAGAAAAGTCATTTAAAGGCAATTAAACGTGGTTCAAAACCACTGGTTCTACGTCTCTTTTCACCTGTCTCTTTTGAAAGATCCCAAATATCGGGATATCCCATGCCGCTCGATGGCTTGTAAAGTAAGGATAGCAGCTCGAAAGAATTGTCGCAGAGCGGTCAATTAAACAATTTCCTGAATGCTAAAGGTGAAACATTGGTTTTTTTCTTAAACAGTTTGTTGAACGATTGTGGATGTTCAAAACCGAGTTTGTAGGCAATTTCTGCCACGGAAAGGGTGGTCGCCGTGAGTTTTTCCTTGGCTTCTTCAATTAACTTATCATGAATGTGCTGCTGCGTGTTTTTACCGGTAACTGAACGGAGTAAATCGCTTAAATAGCGCGCTGATACATGGAGGTTTTCTGCTAAATACTCTACGGTTGGAAGCCCTTGTTTTAATGTTTCTTCGTTGTCGAAATACGCATCCAGCAATTTTTCCAATTGGGTGAGGAACGCATGGTTAACCGCTTTGCGGGTAATGAATTGACGCTCATAGAAACGATTGCTGTATTGCAAGAGCATTTCAATTTGCGACAAAATAATACCTTGGGTATGTTTGTCGATATGCTGATATTCTCTTTCGATTTTAAGAAAAATTTCTATAATGTCTTTTTCTTCGCGTTCGGAGAGATGTAATGCTTCGTTAAGAGCATAGGAAAAGAAATTGTAGTTTTTTATCTCGGTGGCGAGTGGGTGTGTATACAAAAAATCAGGGTGAAATAGGAGCATGTAACCTTTTCCGCATTCGGTATTCATCTTTCTGATTTCAGCAATCGTCAACGATTGAATCTGCTTGGGCGCAATGAAATTCATTGTTCCTTTGTCGAAATCATAATACTGTTGTCCGTACTTTAATGTTGCAGTAACGTCTTTTTTAAGCGAAATACTATAGAAATTCACGCAGAACTGCGTCCAGATGTCGCTTTCATCGGGCTTTATTCCAGCTACATCTATGACACTGACGAGCGGATGTAATGGGGCCGGCAAGGACAATTGCCGATGAAATTCGGATATGGAGTTGATCGTATGCATCCTGTTTTTGTTGTACAAATTTACAAAAAACAACTGCCTCGCAAGGCAGTTGCTGAATTAAAAGATTAGGCCTCAAATTGTTTTGCGATTTCTTGCCTGAATGCTTCTTTTCCGATTTCCAATCGTCTTTCATAGAGTGCATGCGCATCTTCACCTGCCAGATAACGTACTTGATCTTTATTGTCCGTGGCAGCTTCATACACCACATGCGCAATTTGCTCGGCCGTAGATGCATTTTGCATCATCAGACCCATTTGTTCGAAAAGTTTGTCTTCTATGTCCTGATAGTCGGAAGATTG
Organism: Sphingobacterium sp.; assembly: GCA_031286695.1. Lineage (GTDB taxonomy): Bacteria > Bacteroidota > Bacteroidia > Sphingobacteriales > Sphingobacteriaceae > Sphingobacterium. The sequence goes on from JAITTY010000004.1 coordinate 99,235, forward strand.
GTTGATATCCAAAGAGCGACCTGCGAAATCTGTCTCTATTCCTCCCGGAGCAACTGTTTTGATGGCTATTCCAAATTTTTTCAATTCAAAGGACATACTTTCGCTCCAGCCCTCCAAGGCAAATTTTGTCGCATGATACATGGAATGTAGCGGGAACCCCATAAATCCACCAATCGATGTGGTCGAAATAAATAAACCACTTTTCTGTGCTCTAAAATGGGGAATAAAGGCTTGTGTGACCCGCAATACCCCCAACAGATTGGTATTGATTTGGCGAAGTATTTTTTCGTCGCTCAACGTTTCAAACGCACCCATTAGCCCATAACCTGCATTATTGAAAACGACATCAATTTTGCTTAAAGAGATGGCTTTTGCTACAGTGTCTTTAATTTGAGCAGGATCGGTTACATCTAATTTTAATAGCGTGATGTTATCGATTCCGGTAAGTTCGGTTTCATTCTCGGGATTTCGCATAGTTGCGATCACATTCCAACCCGCCTGTTGAAATAGTTTGGCAGTTGCTTTTCCCAAACCGGAAGAAGCTCCTGTAATGAAAATTGTCTTTTGCATCGTGTTATTGTTTGATTCCATACCACAAATGTCTAAAGAAGGCACAGGGTACCTGTTGCCAAATTGAGTTTGATTGTAGCCAAAATGACGAAATCAAAATATGTGAATAAATCATCGTCAATAGAGCGGAAAATTCACCGACTTTGGCACGATTATTTGTTGATATTCGTTATAAAAATAATGCAGTGTTACGCTGATCTTTGCTCGATTTTATACTTTTGGCGTATTCGTATTAGCGTAATTGCTGTATTTTAAAAATTTTAGAAGATCTATATTTATGCAAGGCACAATTGACGGGATAAGCGGGGAACCACATCGTTCACAGGTGTTCCGTTTAACTTACAAAGGACAGGATTATCAGCTGGTGTTGTTAAAAAAATCTTTATCAAAGCTCGATACCGAGCTGCCAATTTTGATAGATGGAATTGATCAAAAACTAGTAAAAAGAGGAAACAGTTGGTTTTTTGAAAATATGGATTCGGATCATCACTTTGCAACAGAAATCTGGCGCAACTTTTCACTTCGGTATCGACTTTAACGGAAAAATTACATCATCGGGCCTCTCAGCGCCTTTTGCCGGGAGGCCATGAAAGCGATCGCAAAGATAAATGAATCGTGTACACTGAAATTTTCGATATTTGTACATGGCTTTATTTATCACACTGGATAACGTTTATCAGTTGTATCCTATTGATCCCTCAAAAAAGACCGATGGCATCGTTGTATTCCATCAATTGGCCGGAGCAAGTAATGGATATACCGAACATAGCCGTTTATTTGACGGATTGCTGCTTGGTTTCATGCTAAAAGGATCGATGAAAATGCAGATCCATTTTCTGGAGTACCAAATAAATGCCGGTGATACAGCAGTTTTACCACCGCAGCTATTAATGGATACAAAGTACCTGAGTGACGATGCCGAAATCTTAACCATTGCGATCTCCCTCGATTTTATGTCGGCATTTCCAATGCTACGTGAATTTGTCATGAACGATCAGTTGCGCTGGCAACCTGTCGTTAGGCTACAAGAGGACGAAAGTGGCTTACAAAATGAACTGATAACTTTGATAAAGGGATTTTACCATAAAAAGCCTAGCCCGAATAAAGCTGAAATGCTTCGACATTTGGTTATGGTAATGATCAATATGATCGCCGAATTATATACAGAGCTACCTAGTTCCAAGAGTTTGTCAAAAAGCCGTACACACGAAATTATCGATGACTTCTATCAGTTGGTTTTAAAACATACCAAGGAACAAAGAAACGTTAATTTTTATGCAGAGAAACTTCATTTAACACCCCAGTATCTTTCCACTTTTCTGAAAGAAAAAACGGGTAGATCGGTATCGCAATGGATTGATCATCTGTTGATATTGGAAGCCAAGACCCTGCTTAAATCGACCAATCTGTCCATCAAGGAAATCAGCCATGAATTAAATTTTGGAGAGACTAGCATCTTCTGTCGGTATTTTAAAAGAATAAGCGGGGTATCTCCAACATCCTATCGGAATCAACAGACCATAACCAAGCTTCCATAGGTAATCGACCAATTACCTTAAAAATTGCACGTAAAACCCATGAAGCTGTCAATGCCTACTTTTGTGGTGCTGTCTATTTTTGTGCTATGAAAAATACAGCGAAAAAAGCAGCAGTTGGTTTTATATTTATCACCTTGCTAATTGATATTACGGGCTGGGGAATTATACTTCCCGTTGTACCTAAACTTGTCGCGGAACTTATCCATGGTGATATGACCGAAGCCGCGACATATGGTGGTTGGTTGGGGTTTGCCTATGCGTGCACACAGTTTATCTGCGCACCGCTGGTCGGTAATCTTAGTGACAGGTACGGAAGACGTCCGATCCTATTAATTTCGCTCCTGGGATTTGGATTAGATTATCTGCTACTTGCATTGGCACCATCTATTGGTTGGCTATTTGTTGGACGTATCCTTGCGGGCCTAACTGGGGCCAGTATTTCAACAGCAAGTTCTTATATTGCCGATGTGTCTACGGATGAAACCCGGACGAAGAATTTTGGACTGATAGGTGCGGCATTTGGTCTGGGATTTATTATAGGTCCGGTAATGGGAGGGATTTTGGGATATTATGGAGCCCGGATTCCTTTTTATGTTGCATCGGTTCTCTGTTTATTGAACTTCCTCTATGGTTATTTTATTCTTCCGGAGAGTTTGGATAAAACCAAAAGGCGGCCGTTTGAGTGGAAGCGTGCCAACCCGATTGGATCGCTGAAATTGCTGGCAAAGCATCCCAAAATTTCAAGTTTGGTGGTCGCATTAATTCTGGTCTATATCGGACTCCACGCTGTACAGAGTAATTGGCATTTCTTTACCATGTATAAATTTGATTGGTCGGAAAGGACTGTAGGACTGTCTTTGGGGGTACTGGGGCTTTTGCTTGGGTTGGTTCAGGGTGTTCTAATCAGATGGACAGCACCTAAATTAGGGGAGCAAAAAAGTATCTATTACGGCTTGATTTTTTATGCATTGGGTTTATTGCTATTTTCTTTTGCAGCTGAAGGGTGGATGATGCTACTATTTCTAATTCCTTATTCATTGGGCGGTATCTGTGGACCTTCACTTCAATCGATAATCAGCAAAAGTATCCCTGCAAATCAGCAGGGCGAACTTCAGGGCGCTTTAACAAGTCTGGTCAGCGCAACTTCGATTGCCGGGCCACCAATGATGACCAATCTTTTTTACTACTTTACACATGATAAAGCGCCATTTCAGTTTTCAGGGGCCCCGTTTTTGCTGGCTTCTGTCTTGATGATGCTAAGCGCTGTTATTATCTATAGCACCTCAAAAAAAGCAAAGCTTCAACTAAAGGACAATAAAGGAGTGTAAAACCGAAGATTAGATAAGAATGGACAGACTCCTCCGTTTACTTGCAGCTCCAGTAATAATCCATGAATAAAAAACCTGAAGGAGATACAGAAGACAATTTTTTGATCTGACTTGGCTCTAAGGTGTAAGATATTTCTGTAGTGTTATAGCTCTTGATCCTATTTTTACTTCGCTTGCCAAAAAATCCTTGTTCGTAAAGCATTGTTTCCGTTCTTGGATCTAAATAATGGACGCCATAAATCATTGAATAAGGTATATATTCATTTGTATAATCGTATTCAAAACTATCCGTCAACAATGTGTTGGGCTTACCATCCTCATCGTAATCCTGTTGACTAACAAGATTACCATCTTTATAGGAGAAAATACTGTACGAGCCCCATCGACTTGTAATTTTAATTAGCTTTCCTTCGGAATCATATTCGAATTTCCTTCCCTGGCTGTCGGAAATAATCAGATTTCTCTTATCCAGCGTATAGGTATCTTCATGGCTCAATTCATCTTTATTTTTATAGGAAACATTGGCTACTATAGAACTCGTATGATAGCTATAGGTGGACTCAATTTCCAGCGGCATTTTCTGAATGCTATCATACCTGATATAAGCAACGGTGCTTATTTTTCCTTGGGCATCATATCTGAAATTGAATATGGTATAAACCTCAGGCATTGATTTCTTGATGGAGACTATTTTACACTTTTCATCATGAATGCCAGCGCCATCGTTTTTTTTTGAACAACCGTTAATAGCCAGCCCGATAACAGACAGAATAAATAACCTCTTCATTTCTATTAAAATTATTTTTTCAGTTGTACCGTCACTGGTTTAGCTAGAAGATCTGCCGAGACTTTTGTCCCGTTTAAAAATAACTCGGAGTATCCAAGGCTTCCCTTTTGTCTTTGTACCTTAATCTTTATGGAAACTTCTTCGTAGCCTTTTACTTTTAATAAGGTTTCCGCATAATCATTATGCTTAGCGTCTAGGTTTGCAAACAGACGTAGTACCTTATGCTGTTGACTATCTATAATTTCCATGTTCTTCGGTAAATCTAGGTTTCCATGATTTTGAAGTACTTTATCACCTGAACTTGTGACGTAATAGAGATCCAGATCGGCTATTGTTAGTTTTGAATTTAGGACATTTTCATCATTTTCACCTACCAAATTTAGCTGTACTTCACTATATAAGTTTGCATCGAGGGGCTCGCTTTTCTTACAGGCAAGGAAAGAAAGCAAAGTTGCTACTATTAATAATAATTTGTTCATATTGATTTTATTTTAAGCGGAATAAACCATTTGTGATACGGTCTTGTAAATTAAATATTAATTTACAAGTTTCCTAGGTCAAGATATCGAAAATATTTATCGGCCGAATAAATATGGTGAATTTTTTTGTCAAATGGTATCCAGTTGGTTTAATGTTTAATATGATCTGTAGTACGTTAGAGGAAATCATCGAAATTACGAGTTTTAAACTGATAATAATTGTAGATATCTCTTTAAAAATAAAATTAATAACTCTTTGTTGTTTTAAATGTAATCTAAAAAAATGTATTTTTATTTTGGAGACCAATTAGTGCGCTTTAACGAATTTTGATTGAACCCCAATGAATTTTTTGAGATACTTAACTCTTTTAATTATTATATACAATACCGAATCACTAAAGGGACAGGTATTAGAGTCGTTAAAAGCAGAGGTGGATCAAAACGTGGGCGATATCAAACCGGACAGGGGTATTGACTTGCCTCTATTGAAGGTTTGTTATGAAAATAATATTCCTCAATACTATAGTGTAGATGGGGGATATCATGGTGGGCGAAGAGAAATATTAAGATTGGTAGAGCGTAAATTATTTCTACCAAGCCTCTCCGGCCCAACAGCTAAAGATGGATTTATCACAGTAAGATTCGTAGTAAACTGTGATGGAAAATCTGGCAGATTCAGGGTATTGCAAGTCGATAACAATTATAGGACAGCTCAATTTGGCAAAGCTCATGTTTCTGCCATTCTGGACTTTACAAAGAGTTTAAAAGACTGGAAAATCGGCAAAATACATCAGAAACCAACTGATTATTATCAATATTTAACCTTTGTTATTCGGAATGGAAAAATTACGGATATACTTCCTTAGCATATTTATATTCTTATCTTGTCATCGAAATAATGCGACAGGGTCTAAGCATCTTGGAGTGAAAGCTGATACCCTGTCTAATTGTGCCAAGGCTGAAATGCTCTTCGAGGAAAAGGGCAATCAAGGAACGTACCGGTCACAATTCTATCTTGATAGTGCAATAAGGTTATGCCCAAACTTAGCAAAGGCCTGGAGGGAAAAAGGCGTTCCTTTTTTGAAACGTGGTGATTACGCAACATGGTTGAATTGTCTAAATCGAGCGATCGAAATATCGCCGGCCGATTTCTTGGATATTAGGGCTTGGTCTAAAGCTAAATTTTTGCATGACTATAAAGGGGCACTTGAGGATTTTAAAAATTTTGACCTGTTGCGCCCTGAAAACCCGAAGGTTATTGGAGATTACAATATCTATACATGGATGGCTCTTTGTGAAAGTGGTCTTGACCACTATAAACTCGCATTAGAGTATGCAAATAAAAGTATAGCAATTTCAAGTAAAGAACATGGAGAAGAATGGGTAGGAATGTATGATTTCCTATATCGCGGGAACATCAAGTTGGTATTAAAGGATTATAAGGGGGCGCTAGAGGATTTTGACAAGCAGCTTCGAAATTCAGACAAATTAGCTGAGGGATATTACTATAAGGGACTGGCTTTGCTGGGACAGAAGAGAAAAAAAGATGCAAAGAAGTCTTTTGAAAAGTCTGTTTATTATTTCGTCAATGGCTACACAATGTTAGATCCCTATGTTGAAATGCCTTTTAAAGTATATATAAATGATGCAAAAATCGAGCTTGCAAAACTGCAGTTGATGGATTAATTCTTTTAGCCCTCGACTACACGCTTTATAATTTAGCTTTCATTTTATCCGTTAAAAGTATAATTCTATTGAAACGGCATATCTTAATTTTGTAAATTAGAAGGCTGATCAATCACAATATTCAGGTTGCCAAAGAAAAACTCTGCCAGACCAAATTTACTGTCAATGAAATCGCATTTGAATTGGGATTTAAATATCCACAGCATTTTAGCCGGTTATTTAAAAATAGGGTAGGGTATAAGCCCAATGAATACAGAAATGCTAGTTTAAATTAATAAGAATATTGGTTGCATTAAAATGAATGCTCGGATTTGCTGGATTTGCTCAATTTTTGTATCATTGGGGAGATCATAACCAATGCAGCAGCTTAAGTCTTTTTTATACGCATATCTCAGCATTTTTCTTCTCCTTTTCGTAGGTCAATCTCCGGTTTGGAGTCAGGTCAATACCTATGCGTTTAAAACCTTGACTTCTGACCAAGGTTTGGTCCATAATCACGTCAATTGTGCCTTTAGAGATAAGAACAATTATCTGTGGTTTGGGACCGAGTCTGGTTTGAGCCGTTTTGATGGGGTACAATTCACCAATTTCCGATATGCTGCCAGTAAGCGCACAGGCCTGAGTGGAAATGTGATTTCAGCAATCTTTGAGGGGCCGGAAGGCAATGTATGGATCCGTACCAGTAACGGGATGAATGTGTATGATCAGCGCTCAGGCATTATCTTGCAGCACCTTGATTCCATACTGACTAGCTTAAAGTTGCCCGTCAAAGACGTACACACGATAAGGCGGCTGGAAGGGCAGATCTTTGCACTATTGTATAGCGATCGTTCGCTGATTTTGTACGATAGCCAAACCAAAACATACCGTACTGTCCCGCAGTTGACCAAAAACAATCGCATTGCTGATGTGATAGCCGGGCAAGGGCAAACGATCTGGGTAATCTACGAAAATGGCCTGCTGGGCTACATCGATACAAAGTCACTGCAAAGTATCAAAACCTGCTTATTGCCGGTCAGCAATAAACTTGTAAATTATAATCTATTTGCCGATCAGGAGGGCGTCTTATGGATCTTCTCAAAGGATATTCCCATTGGTGTATACTGGCTTGACCCAAAAGATGGCGTAATTCGGCATATTCAAAAAGAACTGTCCAATCCCTTTGTAGGCAATATCGTGCAAGACGATAAAGGAGATCTCTGGTTAGGTACAGATCATGGTGGTATCAATGTCTACAATAAGAGAACGAACAGTATCGAAATCATTGGCAATGATAAATATGACTTACGGAGTCTGCCTTACAATAGTATTACCTGTTTATATCGGGATAAGTCAGGTATCATATGGACGGGAACCTATAAAGGCGGTATCAGTTATTATCATCCTAACCTGTTGTTATTCTCCTTAATCAGGAACTATCCAGGGCTTCCCAAATCACTTCCCTTTGACGATGTCAATAAGTTTGTAGAGGACCGCAAGGGTAATCTCTGGATCGGGACAAATGGTGGGGGACTGCTCTATTATGATAGCCGTCAGAAAACCTTTACACAATACCTGCATGATCCGCAGGATCCCAATAGTTTGAGCTCCAACGTGATCGTTTCCCTACTGCTGGATGCGGAAGACAGGCTGTGGATCGGAACTTATCGGGGTGGTATGTGTCGATTTGATGGCAAAAGTTTTAAGGTTTTCCACCGTGACTCGGCTCCCGGAAAATTGAACGACGATAGTGTATGGGAGATCTATGAAGATAGTCAGCATCGGTTTTGGATAGGAACGCTGAGCACCGGCCTGTACCTGTTTGATAAAAAAACAGAACAGTTTTCGAAAACATATACAAGACAGGGCAAAACTATCAACAGCAGTTATATCTCTGTCTTATTTGAGGATTCAAAAAAGCGGCTCTGGATTGGCACAGCTACGGGCTTGGCATTGTTGGCTCCCGACGACAAAATCAGTTATATCAATACATCCAGTTCACCCATGAAACTGATGAATGATCTGATTTATGATATTAAAGAGGATAAAACTGGTCGGATTTGGGTAGCGACACAAGAGGGATTGCATGTAATCGACGGTGCGAAAATAAGCTATCTCACACAACAAGATGGGCTCAGCGACGATGCGATTCTGGCACTCTTGGTAGATAATCAAGGGGCTATTTGGGCTTCAACAAACAAAGGCCTGTCGGCGATTGTCGGCAAGGGGCAGGCAGAGAAGTTTATCATCCGCAATTTTACGCAGGAACTGGGTCTTCAGGGGAACGTATTCAATGAAAACGCCGCTTTAAAAATGCGGGACGGAAGACTTGTCTTTGGCGGGCCAAAAGGGTTCAATTTTATTGACCCTACAAAAATTAGCCACGAAAGTGAACTGATCCTGCCGCTTTTGTCCAATCTCTATTTATTCAACAAGCGGGTAGCCGTAGGTGAGGAATTTTCGGGCCGGGTCATTTACGATCAAGCCCTCAATAATCTCAGGGAACTGAGCCTTCCGTACAATCTAAATGCTATTTCGTTAGAGTTCTCTACCTTTGACTACCTGCAACAGCATAATGGACTCTACCAATATCAGCTTGCTGGTCTGAGTGATGAATGGTTTGATTTTGAACCGGGAACCATGCGTGCCAATTTCACCAATCTAGACACCCGCAGCTACAGCTTATATATCCGGCATGCCATCGATTCGAATAGCTGGTCTGAAGGTGTGCTGCTCCTGAGAATAGATATACAACCGCCTTTTTGGCGTTCTACCTGGGCCTTTCTTTTCTATGCCTGTCTGATTTTGGTCGTCCTGTGGGCTTATTTTTACTTGACAAAACTGCGTGTCAAGACGCGCAATCAACTTTACCTCGCCCAAGAACAGGCTACACAGGCGAGAGAACTAGATGCATTGAAAACACGTTTCTTTACCAATATAAGTCATGAATTCAGGACTCCGATTAGCTTGATTCTAACCCCAACACAGCAGTTGTTGGATGAAGAGCAGCATCCAGAAAAAAAAGCTGACCTAAACTTGATCAAGAAAAATGCGGACCGCCTGCTTAAATTGGTCAATCAGCTACTGGACTTTAGAAAATTGGAGAAAAGTGAACTGGAACTGAACGAAGAGTATGGGGACCTCATGGGATTTATCCGTGAACAGCTCGATGCCTTTGTCGGAATGGCTCAAAGCAATCAGATCTCCCTGCAGGTTAATATCGCTCCAGACGCATATCCGTCTTGGTTTGACAAAAACAAACTGGAAAGCATTATTTTCAATCTGATGTCGAATGCGATCAAATTTAGCCCAGTATCCGGTATTGTGGCATTCTATGCCGAAGTAACCGAACAAGAAGCAGGAAAGGCCTTGCGCATTGAGGTTCAAAATCAGGGCACAGCGATTCCCGAAAATCTACAATCCCGCGTTTTTGAACGCTACATGCAGCTGGATGTGCCAAATGGAAAACTGAATCAGGGTACGGGTATCGGACTTTCTATTGTCAAAGACTATGTTGAATTCTTGGGTGGAAATATCAGGCTGAGCAGCAATGCGCGGTGGACGACATTTGCTATTCAGCTGCCCTTAAATAAGGCCGCAGCGAACCCCGATCCCGTTGAAGACAGCAAGCAGGATAAACCCGCAATTCTATTGGTCGAAGATGATATTGATTTCCTTCGCTACCTGGAGCGAACGCTTAGATCAGCTTACGTAATCCGCTCTGCGCAAAGTATCAATGAAGCAAAATTGATCCTGAGCAAGCAGCAAGTTGATCTGGTCATTACTGATCTCAGCCTGCCCGGAGAGAGCGGATTGGATTTTTGTCGCTATATAAAAGCCCAGGCCAAGCTGGTCCATATCCCTGTACTGATTGTGACTGCGGTAGTCAATCAGAAAATCGAACTGGAGGCTTTACAGGCCGGTGCTACAGATTATATCAACAAGCCTTTTAATATCAGCCTGCTGCGTTCGAAATTAGCGCAGATACTCAATCAGCAGCAGACGCTGGTAAAACGGTATAAAAAGCAGATCAATGTCAATCTAGCCCAGCCCGATATTGCATCTGCTGATGAACAGTTTATCCGTGCGCTGGTAAAGGAAATTGAACAGGATCTCAGTGATTCTTCGCTTTCTGTCGAACTTCTTGCCAAAAGAATGAATATCACCCGCGTAGGACTTTATAAAAAGGTGCTTGCCATCACGGGTTATTCACCGATGGAATACATCCGGCATATCCGGCTCAAACGTGCCATGCATTTAGTTCAGAATTCGAAATTATCGATGGCTGAAATTGCTTACGATGTGGGATTTGGAAATCCGAAACAATTCAGCAAATATTTTAAATCTGCATTTGGAAACTTGCCGTCTTTTTACAGAAAAAGCTTGTAGGTCAGTCGTTTGATAGCTGTTCTGCCTGCAAATATTCCCGTATATGTTAACAAAATAACCCCCAAAAGTTAACAAAACATACCCCTTATACAACCGGTTGCATTCTATATTTGATTCGTTCTTTCAATAGGAAAGGACGCGTAATAACCAAGGGAATACAATAACCAATAAATCTTATTTAAATGCGCAACTTAACGTATGCTTTAAGTGGTTTGCTGCTCTTCACAATGGCGCAGCAGGGTTTTAGCCAAACCAATAAAGCTCATTATGAAAAAACGTCTACCGGGATTAAGGTCAGCTTCAAAAATTCGGAAACCTCCATTGATCAGGATGTCTATTTGGATGTCGTGACCGATAAGATCGTGCGTGTCACTGCTGTTCCTACAGGGGCCGCTTTACCGAGCCAAACAAGTTTAGTCATCGTCGATTCACTGCGTCGACAAGTGAAATCTTTAGCGGTAAGCTCGACCGACTCCACCGTCAATTTAAAAACAGCCAATATGCAGGCTGTCGTTTCTTTGGAGAGTGGCAAAGTAGCGTTTTATGATCTGAAGGGGCAATCCATCCTTAAAGAAGCAAAGCGAAATTCAAGTTCTTTCTTAGCCAATAGTTATCAGGGAGATGCGTTTTATCACCTTAACCAAGACTTTATTGTCAATGCTGAGGAAGGGATCTATGGACTTGGCCAACATCAGAACGCGGTGATGAACTATAACCGCGGAAAACAGGTTTCGCTGCTGCAGTATAATACAGAAATCGGAATACCCTTTTTGCTGTCCACCAACAACTATGGTATCTTATGGCACAATTACTCCATTACAAAGGCAGGCGACGTGAGGCCATTATTGCCCTTAAATGCTTTTAAGTTGCTGTCTAAGGAAGGTGAACCAGGTTGGCTCACAGCAACCTATGTAAATCGAAGTAAAGCCGACGAGATCTATTTATCCCGGCCAGAATCGATCATCGATTATGGCTATCTAACGGATCAGCACAAGTTTCCAAAGGGTGTAAATCTGGCCGAAAGCAAAGTCATCTATGAAGGAAGTTTCTCCTCGCCCTACACGGGCAGGCATGTGCTGCATTTTAAATATTCGGGTTATATGAAAGTCTGGATTGATGGTGAGCAGGTCGCCGACCGCTGGCGGCAGTCCTGGAATGCAGGCACCTTTGAAATAGAAAGCGACCTGCAGAAAGATAAGACGCATCAGATCCGCATGGAATGGATACCGGATGGGGGTGAGTCTTATTTTACCTTTAACTGGCAAAGCCCCATCCCAGAAGCGCGTAAAAACATATTTTCCTTTAATTCGGAAGCCGGCGATGCCATTGATTATTACTTTGTTCAGGGTGCATCAATGGATGAGGTTATTGCAGGTTATCGCCACTTGTCCGGTAAGGCACCGATTATGCCGCTTTGGAGCTTTGGATTTTGGCAGAGCAGGGAACGCTACAAAACGCAAGCGGAAATTGAAGAGGTGGCAACCGAATTTCGCAAGCGTAAGATCCCGATCGACAATATTGTGCAGGATTGGTCTTACTGGTCTGAAAACGACTGGGGGAGCCAGAAATTTGATGGAAAGCGTTTTCCAGATCCTCAGGCTATGGTGAAGAAGCTGCATGATCAGCACTTTAAGATCATGATTTCGGCCTGGCCCAAAATCAATGAAGAATCTTCCGTATACCAAGAATTTAAAGCGAACAAATGGATCTATCCACGCAATATCTATGATGGTCGTAAAGATTGGATTGGAAAGGGTTATACCTCAACTTTTTATGACCCTTTCAACAAAGAAGCACGCGATGGGTTCTGGAAATTGTTGGACAACAACCTTTTCAAAATCGGGATCGATGCCTGGTGGATGGATGCCAGCGAACCAGATATTCACTCCAATATTGATCTGGATGAACGAAAGTCGGTTTTTCAGCCGAGTATAGGATCATCGGTGCGCTATTATAATGCGTTCCCTTTACAAAATGCGAAGGGCATCTACGAGGGACAGCGTGAAACAGACCCCAATAAACGGGTATTTATTTTGACACGCTCCTTTTTTGCAGGCCAACAGCGCTATGCCGCGGCGGCCTGGAGTGGCGATATTGCTTCGAGATGGCATGATATGAAAGATCAGATTGCAGGGGGCATCAATTTCTCGATGTCCGGTACTCCGTACTGGACAATGGATGCCGGTGGTTTTTTGGTTGAAAATAGATTTCACAAACCTAATGCGGTGGACTTGGAGGAGTGGCGCGAGCTGAATAGCCGCTGGTACCAATACGGGGCATTCTTGCCTTTGTTCAGGGCGCATGGACAATATCCCTACCGCGAGCCGTACAATATCGCTCCGGCAGATCATCCAGCCTATAAAAGCATGACTTATGCGATCGGCCTAAGGTATAAATTACTCGCCTACAACTACAGTCTTGCCGCAAAGACTTTTTTTGGAGACTATACGATGATACGTGGGCTTGCCATGGATTTTCCACAAGACAAAGATGGATTCGATAGCAACGACCAATACCTCTGGGGGCCATCTTTACTGATCAATCCAGTTACAGAAAAAGGGGCGACCTCACGCAAGATACATTTTCCGAAAGGAACCAGCTGGTATGATCTATACAATGGCAAGATGATAGCAGGTGGGCAGGATCTGCTTGTTGCGGCACCCTACGAACGTATCCCTGTCTATGTCAGAGCCGGATCTATATTACCTATTGGACCCGTTATGCAGTATACGACGGAGAAAAAGGCGGATGTGCTGGATCTTTATATTTATGCAGGGGCAAACGGTCAGTTTTCACTCTATGAAGACGAAGGCTGCAACTATAATTATGAAAAAGGAAAATACAGCCGTATTGATTTCAGCTACGACAATTCGACACATACACTTTCTTTAGCTAACCGTCGGGGAGATTTCGAGGGCATGTTGACCAAAAGAAAGTTCAATATCATTTTTGTCAGCGATAGCAACGTCGTCGGACTGGATGTTTCATCAAAAAAATCAACAGCAGTAACCTATACAGGGAAAGCCGTACAGATCAAATTAAAATAATAGAAAACCAATTTATAAATCAAGACATATGATAAGCAAACAATTGTTGAGCAGGGGCGTGGCCGTCGTGGTCATGACCAGCGTGACCTCTTTGGTCTGGGCACAATCCTTCACAGGATCGGTTGTTTCGGCTGATTCGGGCTTGCCAATCGGGGGAGCGACTATCAAAGTAAAGAATCAGAAGATTTCAGCAAGTAGTGATGAATCGGGCAAGTTTTCACTGACGGCGAGCGCGGGAACTGTATTGACCATTACTTACGTGGGCTACAAAACGGAGGAAGTTAAAATTACCGGTCCTAATATGGTAATCCGCCTGCAACCACAAGCTTCCGATCTCGAAGAAGTGGTGGTCATTGGCTACGGTGTACAAAAGAAAAAATTGAATACAGGAGCCAATTTGAAGGTGGAGGGTGAAGAACTGCAGAAACGCAACCAGTTGAACCCACTGCAGTCGCTTCAGGGGCAAGCACCCGGAGTATCCATTACATCAACTTCGGGTCAACCGGGAGCAGACATGAAAGTTGTCGTCCGCGGATTGGGGACAATCGGCAATTCGGGTCCGCTATACGTTATTGATGGCGTTCCGGGAGGGGATATTTCGGTCTTGAATGCGGCCGATATTCAATCTATCGACGTACTTAAAGACGCTGCTTCGGCTGCCATTTATGGTTCGCAGGCTGCAAATGGGGTTATCTTGGTTACCACCAAAATGGGCGCAGCGGGCAAAAATGTGCTGTCGTTTGATGGCTATACGGGCATTCAGAACGTTTCGCGTAAAGCGAAATTGCTGAATGCAGATCAGTACAAGCTGATCATGAATGAGCAATCACTGAATTCGGGAGCCGCGGTGATTGATTTTAACAGCATGGACGGTTTGGCCAACACCAATTGGATGGATTACATGTTCAAGGATAATGCAAAAACAGACAATTACAATGTTGGCCTGACCGGTGGCAATGAAAAATCCACCTACGCTTTATCGATGAACTACATTGGTCAGGAAGGAATTGTGGGTGGTAAAGACGTTTCTAACTACGAGCGTTATGGTTTCCGAACCAACTCGGAACATAAACTCTTTGATAACTTTGTGAAAATAGGGCAGCACCTCAACTTTAACTACATTAAAAATCGAGGCATCAGTGTTGGCAATCAGTACAGCAATACGCTGCGTGGTGCTTTTGCCACGTCGCCCTTGTCACCGGTGTATTCGGACAATGGCTTGTACGGAAGTCCTTTCAATGATACCTCCAATTCACCTTGGTACAATGGGGACAGCAATCCATATGGGGTGATGATGACCAATTCGAACAACGCCAATGATGGTCAAAAATTACTGGCGGATGTATTTGCGGAAATCGAACCGATCAAAGGCTTGAAGGTCCGTTCACTACTGGGGTTCAACTATTATGCTTCGGAATACAGAAGTTATACACCCTTATACCGGTTCTCTATCTACACCTACAACCAAGATCATACAACGACCTCACAGAACATGAGTAAGGGGCATACTCTGACCTGGACAAATACAGCTTCCTATGACTTTGATATCCATACGGATCATCGTTTTTCGGCCATGATCGGTATGGAATCGCTGCGTTATCAGGGAACTTACCTTTCGGGGTCCAACTGGAATCTGCTTTCGCAGTTCAACGATTTTGCTCATGCCTATCTGGACAATACCACAGGCCAGGCACACCTGGATGAAAAAGGTAATGTAGTCGAAACGCGTACGGTGTCGGGAAAACCAGAGAACATCACCCGCAGGGTCTCGTATTTTGGTAGGCTAGGCTACAACTACAAGGAAAAGTACCTGTTGAATGCTACATTGCGTGCAGATGGATCTTCCAAATTTTCACGCAGCAACCGCTGGGGATATTTCCCTTCGGTATCGGCAGGCTGGGTAATTTCATCGGAAGAGTTTTTTAAAGAGCATTTAGCGGCTGTAAACTTCTTTAAACTCCGTGCTTCATGGGGACAAGTGGGTAACCAGGATATCGCTGATTTTCAATATGCGGCACCCATCAGTACCTCAACAGGAATTACATCGTCCAATCCCGGAGCACATTATGTCTTTGGAACGAGCAACAATAATATCGCTGGGGCTTATCCGAGCCGCCTGTCCAATCCGAATCTGACCTGGGAAACTTCTGAACAGACCAATATTGGATTTGATGCCAAATTTGCAAACAGCCGTTTGGATGTCGTTGCCGATTTTTATGTCAAAAAGACGAAGAACTGGCTGGTTACAGCGCCTGTTTTGGCGACAACCGGAACGTTGCCCCCTTTTATCAATGGCGGTGACGTAAAGAATACAGGTGTGGAGCTGGGGCTAAACTGGGCAGATAAGATTAATGAAGTGAAATATCGTGTTGGGGTAAATGGTGCCTATAACAAAAATAAGGTGGGACAGATACCAACTGAAGATGGTATTATCCACGGACAGACAGCCATGTTGTACGATAACTCGGAAGAATTTTACCGCGCCGCAAACGGTCTACCCATTGGCTACTTCTGGGGGTATAAGACGGATGGTCTATTCCAGAATCAAGCGGAGATCGATGCCTGGAAAACAGCTGGGAAGGGTATCCTTCAGGCCGATGTAAAACCGGGCGATGTGAAATATGTAGACCAGAATAGCGATGGCATTATCAATGCCTCGGATAAAACAAATCTGGGTGTGGGGATGCCTAATTTCACCTATGGATTTAATATTGGACTGGATTATAAAGGATTTGATTTCTCGGTGAATGCTTACGGTTCCCTCGGAAACAAAATTGTGCAGTCTTACCGCAATCATGCGAATAAACAAGCAAACTATACCACACGAATATTGGATCGATGGACCGGAGAAGGGACTTCCAGTACGATCCCTCGTGTGACGGAAGCCAATGTAAATTGGCAGTTTTCAGACCTTTACATTCAGGATGGAGACTTTCTTCGAATCAGCAATGTGACCTTAGGTTATGATCTATCGAAGCTGATCAAATGGAAGTACGCCAATCAGATCCGCTTTTACGTACAAGGGCAAAATCTGTTCACGTTCACCAAATATGATGGGATGGATCCTGAGATCGGTTATGGAACCGATGGTTGGGTATCGGGTATCGACCTTGGCTACTATCCGAGACCAAGGACTGTATTATTTGGCCTAAATGTTAAATTCTAAACACAAGAAATCATGAAAAAAACGAGCTATATCTATCATTCCATGTTATTTGGGTCCTTAATCTTAGGATCATGTTCATCTAGTTTTTTGGATGTCGAACCGATGACAAGCGTTTTGGAAAGCAATTTTTATAAAACGGTAGCCGATGCTGACATGGCTTTGGTCGGTTGTTATGATGGTTATCAACGGACAACCTCCAATGGGAGCCAGTCATTCTATCTAACAGCTGAGGTGGCCGCTGACAATTGTTTTGGTGGAACAGGTACAACAGACGGTCGCTCATTTCAGGCAATAGACCGCTTTGATATTGCGCAATCGCAATCGGACAATAATATTTTTGATGGTACCTGGTCAGATTACTATGCAGGAATTTTTCGCTGTAATACGCTATTGGGAAAATTAGACGGTACTGATTTTTCGGGCAATACAACGGCGCGGGCACGTATTGAAGGGGAAACGAAATTCCTACGGGCCACCATGTACTTTGATCTTGTCCGTCTATTTGAAAACATACCTTTGCTAACGAGCCCGACCAATGAGAATACCCCGCAGTCGGATCCCAAAGCGATTTATCAGCTGATTGTTTCGGATCTTAAATTTGCGGCTTCCAATATCCCAGCCACAGCTTACCCCAAGTCAGCTGCGGCAACCAATGATGGTCGGGCAACTCCATTTGCAGCTAAAGCGCTACTTGCCCGTGTGTATCTATTTTATTCTGGTTATTATGGAAGCGAAGATATCGGCGTCTCCAAAGCCGAAGCGCTGGCTGGACTGGAGGAGGTCATTAGCAGTGGCCAGTTTGCGCTGGTGGCTGATTTCAAGAATCTGTGGCCGGCTGCGAGTTATATCCCGAATGTAAGCAACAATACACTAGATATCTCCAAATATGCCGGTAAGGGAAATGCTGAAGTGGTGTTTGCACAGAAATTCAACAATACATCGAATTACAACGGTTATGTTGATGGCAACCGTTGGGTAGTCTTTCTTGGCTTACGTGGTAAAAATTGGTCGCCTTATGGCCAGGGATGGGGTGCGTGTACAGTAAGCAAAAAATTCTTCAATGAGTTTGACAATACGGATACGCGTAAGACTGCTTCAATTATTGATATCGATGGCGAGAAGATCACGGGATTTGATCTGAAAGATCAGCGCGAGTATACAGGTTATACCATAAAAAAATACGCCCCCACGGCATTGCCGGATGGTACCACTAATACAGGCGGAGATAAGGATATGCAACTGTCCCAAGATCAGGATTACTTTGTCATCCGCTACGCTGATGTCTTGCTGATGGCGGCAGAACTCGGTTCGGCAAATGCACAGAAATACTTTGACGAGGTACGGAAAAGAGCGTATAAGACCAATTTTGTGTCGTTAGCAGCCTCAAAAAACAATATTCTGAAGGAAAGAAAATTTGAATTTGCGTTTGAAGGTATTCGCTATTGGGATGTATTGCGGCAGGGGCTAAATAATGCGGCCGCTACACTGGAAACAACGGAAGATGTGCTTAGCGGTTCGGTACCGGAGAAGGTTACTGTGACTAAAGAGCGTTTTCTGACAACGAAAGGATTTATGCAGATTCCAAACAAGCAGATTACTCTATCCAATGGCGTACTGAAACAAAATGCCGGCTGGAATTAGACACAAGCGCAGTAGCACTTGCTATCCATTGAATTATAACTAGACAAAAATGAAAAAGATATTCACATATGCCATCTGCTTCTTTGTAGCGATGGTACTCTTTGGAGCCTGTTCTCCAGAGAATTATACACTGGGGGACATCGATGTTACATCGGCACAGTTGGAGAAGGGAAAAGCTTTTACCATTGAACATGACGCCAATAATCCCAATATAGTGTATTTGACCAGCTTGATGGATGCCAAATACACCGCATTATGGGAGCATCCGCAGGGACGGAGCCAGGAAAAAAAGGTGACCTTGAAAATGCCTTTCCCTGGTGAGTACACGGTCAAATTTGGTGTCGAGACCCGTGGTGGAATTGTCTATGGTGAGCCTGTGACATTTAAAATCGATCAGATGTATGCTGATTTTATTAGCGACGAAACCTGGACCTTATTGTCAGGCGGAGCAGGGGAAGAGAAAACCTGGTACCTCGATCTAGACGCTGAGGGTACCTCCCGTTACTTTAAAGGTCCGCTTTATTTTTACGGCACCGGTGACTGGTGGGGAAGCATCAACAAAACCGCTGCGCCTTTAAACAGCGATAGCTGGAGCTGGGAACCCGATTGGAAAGACAATAGCTGGCTTATGCCTGCAGGCGATTATGGGAGTATGACCTTTGACCTGAAAGGTGGTGCAAACATTAACGTGAATCACGCCATGTTGGGCAAAGTCCAGAAAGGGACTTTTAATATCGATACCGAAAAGAAAACCATCCGCATGACGGGGGCTTCGCCTTTACATGGAAAACCACAAGATGGGATCGTCGTTGACTGGGGCGATGTCCGTATTATGTCGTTGACCGAGAATACCATGCAATTAGCAGTATTGCGAGATCCCGTGCTTTCGAACGACGGAGCGGCCATGCTGACCTTTAATTTTATCAGCAAGGCCTACAAGGAGAGTTTGACTGAAGATTCACCGGCTGCCAAAAAGACCCCATAAATGTATGCCGAAGCAACTATTTGATACAGGGTATAGCCGAATAATAGGTATACTGTTCTTGCTATTGGTGACCGCGAGCTCCTTAAGCGGGCAATCCAGGAAGGTTATTGATTTTAATAAAGGCTGGTGGTTTAAACTGGACAGCAACCAGCAATACAGTGATGGACGAAAAGGAGAAGGCTGGCGACAGCTCGATCTGCCGCATGACTGGAGCATCGAAATGCCATTTAGAGAAAACAGCCCCGCAGGGAGTGGGGCTGCTTACCTCGATGGTGGCGTAGGCTGGTATCAAAAAACGTTTAAGCTGGCGAAGGCCGAGCGGGGGCAGCGGATATTTGTCGCATTTGAAGGTGTATACGAAAACAGCGAAGTCTGGATCAATGGGCATTTCTTAGGGAAAAGACCTAATGGTTATATCGGATTCGAATATGAGCTGTCACATGATCTATACTGGGATGGTAGGGACAATCTGCTGTCCGTCAAAGTAAATAACAAGAATCAACCCAACTCGCGTTTCTATTCCGGTTCGGGGATCTATCGGGATGTTAAATTAATCAGCCGAAATCCAATCAGCATAGGCACCAGCAGTATCTTCATAAAAACTAGGCAGCTCACCGACAAACGTGCAGCAGTAGACCTGTCGCTGGCAATTGAGCAGAGCCGTAAAGAGTCAAAAAAGATGACGCTGCTGACAGAGGTCCTTTCGGCTCAAGGTGCTGTTGTCGCAAGCAAACGTACTACTTTGAACGCTGTCAAAGCAGGTCTACATCCCATCGCACAGCAGATCGTTATCGAAAATCCCGTCTTATGGGATATTGAAAGTCCCTATCAATATACAGCAAAAATGCAGCTCATTGTGGATGGTCAGGTGCTGGATGAACAGCATACCAAATTTGGCTTACGCAATTTTAGCTTCGATCAGCAGCAGGGCTTTATACTGAATGGAAGACAGCTTAAAATCCGGGGGGTCTGTTTACATAGTGATCTCGGCGCACTAGGCATGGCATTTAATCGGTCTGCAGCATTACGTCAGCTCCGCATGATGAAAGCAATGGGGGTGAATGGGATACGGACATCACACAATCCTGCGGCCCCAGCGTTTTTGGACCTTTGCGACAGCCTGGGTTTTGTCGTGATGAGCGAAACATTCGATGTCTGGAAAGGCCATAAAAATCCCTATGACTATCATTTATACTGGGATCAATGGTACAAGCGGGACTTTGTTGATCATGTCAAAAGGGACCGAAATCATCCGTCGCTGTTTATCTGGTGCCTGGGTAATGAAGCGCAGGAGCAATGGCATTCCAAAGCTGATGGTACAGCCATTCCGATCGCGCTGGCAGCAATCGTCGATAGTCTAGATGGCACACGTCCGACCACCATTGCTAATAATGAGCTTTCCAAAGCCAATCCCGTACTGATGAGTGACGCGGTGGATTTAGTTGGCTATAACTACAATCATAAAAAATGGGCAAGCTTCCCACAGGATCATCCCGGAAAGAAATTTATCGTAACCGAAAGCACCTCGGCATTGGAAAGCCGTGGGAAATATGATTTGGTTCCTTACGATTCCATTCGCATGTGGCCCGAAAGATGGGATATTCCTTTTGATGGGGGCAACAAGGACAGGAGCATATCGGCTTACGACAATGTATTCACGCCTTGGGGATCAAACCATCAGACGAGCTTGCGGTTAATGGAAAAATACAGCCATATTGCAGGTATGTATGTGTGGACGGGTTTTGATTATCTTGGCGAGCCCACGCCATACACTTGGCCGGCGCGAAGTTCGTACTTTGGCATTGTGGATCTAGCCGGATTTCCGAAGGATGTCTACTATCTGTATCAAAGTGTATGGACAGAAAAACCGGTCTTGCATGTATTGCCTCATTGGAATTGGAAGCAGGGTGACCAGGTAGACGTCGTGGTCTATTTTAATCAAGCTGACCGGGTGGAGCTTTATCTGAACGGTAGAAAAATAGGAGAACAGTCCAAAGACCCAGACCGGTACGACCTTGTGTTTAAAGGCGTGCAATTTGAACCTGGGAAGATTGAGACAATTTCGTATCAAGGAACGAAGAAGGTGCTGAGTAAAACAATCCATACGGCATCGAAAGCGCACCGCATACAATTGTCATCAGAAAATGCCACTTTCGATACAGCAAACAGAGAACTTTGCTTTGTACATGCTTATGTGGTGGACGAGTTTGGTACAATCGTCCCGGATGCCGCTGATAGAATCGAATTTGAGGTGGAGGGAAATGGTGCTAGAATTGTGGCGACAGACAATGGCAATACGACGGATCTGACCAGTTTTCAATCGGCGTCGCGTCACGCATTTCACGGCAAAGCATTGGTGATCGTCAAAAGTGAAAATAAAGGGTCAATTGTCGTTAGAGCAAATAGTAAGGGACTTATTTCAGGAAAAGTGCAAATTAATGCGAAGTAGGGAGTCTGGTACTGCTTTCCTCCGAAAACAAAAAAATACTGTCTGAGAAATCAGACAGTATTTTTTCTTCTATTATCTCGAAAATTGGTTCTGTTCTAGGACTATATTGAAAGATAGTATTCAATTTAATTGTTAACCACATTTACTTGTTTTAGCTGATATTTAAGTTTTTCTCCAGAACTCGGTCTTATTGCATCATTAGTAATCAGTGTTCCTTGTTTATCGACGATTGCATAAATAGGTATGCCTCTAAATTGCTTTTTGCTGTCGAATAAAAATAGGTTTTCTAAATCCGTTGCAAATTGATTCGGTTTTCCGTCCGGTGCCTGATATGTTACAAAATATCCTGTGGCGTTCTCGGTTTTTAGTACTTCTAGAGCTTTATCCGTCTCTCCAAAATTGTCGATACTAATATAGAGTTTGACTATATCTTCGTTCGTAAAAAACTCATCAAGTCCTTTAGAACTTTTCAGTTCCTGAATACACGGTTTGCACCACGAAGCCATAAAATCAATATAAATAACCTTCCCTTTAAATTGCTTAATCAAATCATTAAACGATAAGGGATGTTTTAAAATGGTGAGCACATCTTTAGGTTTCGATAAATCTGTCTGTCCATGTAGCTTTCCTAGAATTAACGGGAAGAAAAATAAGGAAGTTAAATATTTTTTCATTGATTATCTTTTGTACATAAAAGTAACCAACAAATGCAGCGTTTTTAGATTCGTTTAAGTTAAAAGTAGTTAAAATTGTATTCTATATTCTAATATTACGGGTATAGTTCAAATTGATACACTTTTGTTCCATAATTGACTTGAAAAAGGGAAGAGTGCTGAGAATTGATCATTGGCGACCGTTGGCAAAATAATAAAACCGAGTCAAATGATTGTATATATTAGAGAACTTTCCAATATTTATAGAAAATAACGAAACAGGATACTAAATCCACGACGGACTTAGATCAGTTGGATTTTAACAAAAATGAACGTATCACCACTACGTGATTTCGAGGCCAGTCATTCCCTTAATTTTTGAGTAATGGTATCATTGAATATAAATAAAGTACTTATAGTAATATCTGTATTGACTATTTTGACCACTTTGGGATGTGTTTCTGAAGTTCAGAAAAAACCGTCAACTTTTAAAACCTTACAAAAGGTTCCTGAAAGTGGAACCTATTTTAGAAATTCGGATACTTCGTCTTTATTTGCTGTCATTCAGGGTATGAATTCAATTCATCTTTATAAGATAGATTTTAGGGACAGTGTCTATATAGGTAAATTCTTTGGCGAAAAAAGTAATGACTCCATTTTTATGGATTGGAGGGATTATCAGAAATATCCTTATAATTCGAAAATAGGTTATATTGGAGGACAACCTTATCCAATGTGGACTATTGCTAGAAAAAATAAGGAAAATCCCAAAAATGATATTAAAGGATATTTTTCAATAGATGAAATGGTAAACGATCCGCTATTGGGACAAAAACTTGAGCGAATTTCCAATGAAACTTTTTCAAGGGTTTTGCTTTCCTACTTAGAAAAGACAATATTTAACTTTAGAAAAAATATTATGATTTTTGATTCTAAAAATCTAAATGGTCGGAAATATGACTGTAATATAAATATTGATCATAGAGATTTAAATTACCAATTTGACAATCCCTATGGAACAATTAATTTGTTTTATAATCTTACAATTTCTACAAATGGTGAAATAGTAGAGTCCGGTATTGATCATTTGAAAAATGCGAATCAAAAAATTGAGCTAATAAAAGAAGTTGCACATAATTTAATTGGTAAAAAAGCACAAATTTATACAATATTAAATCTTCCCGTTTCCACATGCATCCCATGTGCAGTGACGATACGATTTACTGTACTCGCTGTTAAATAGCTGGTTGTTGAAGCTCTTCTAGTATTTTCCAGCATTGGTATAGTCCTCTGGGAAGATGGAAGCAACCTTTCCATTTTCCACCTTTTAAAGAAAGGAGGGGCCCACCTGTGCGTTTGAGGTATCCATACCATTCGGGATATTCAGGGTCCTTAAAATGTGCCCATGGACCGCACGTGAAAGCCATGCTGGATTCTGGTCGATCTGATTGTAAAGCGTGGAAAATAGCCATACCTGCTGTTTTTGGTGCTACCTTAGGCAATGAACAAAAAAAAGCTTTCTGATTTCTCAAAAAGCTTTTTTGTCTTGGCGGAAGAGGCGGGATTCGAATTTCACGTTTCTTCATAATATTGCCTTTATTTTGTTTAAATTAAATTTTCAATACCAATCTTTGTGAGTTTTAGGCCCAAATTTGGTGCTGTTTTGGGTGCGTTTTTTAATTATTGGCATTCTAATTTAAACATTTTTGTAGAATTTTTCTAGAATTAAAATTATCAAATTTCTACAGATGAATGTAGATGGTAAGTTTTTATTAGAAAAGTCCAAACTTAGCTGTCGGAAAAATGGGGTATCTACAGTTATGTTCCTAATAACTGGACTCGGTTTTCAAATAAAGTTAAGAACTGGTTTAGAATAATAGGCCAATTACGAATGGGCATTGTCCATTTTCTAGAGATTTCTCTCAAAGCCAAATATATAGATTGCAATACGGCATCATCGCTGGGAAATGACAGTTTATTCTTTTTGTATTTAGGGATCTTCCCATTCATGTTTTCGATGATATTGGTCTTATAGATTATTCTTCGGATCTCAGTTGTAAAGTCGTAAAAGACGGTTATTTTGTCCCAGTTCTCCTTACATTATCTTGCAGCATATGGATACTTGGATTCCCATCTATCGGCAAAATCTGCCAGTACGGTTTGTGCAAACTGTTTATTGGGAGCATAATAGATAGGCTTCATATCCGCTGTAAACGCCTTTTTATCCTTCCATACAACATGCTGCAGGCATTTCGCATCAGTTAGAAAATACAGACCTGGGGGCTGTTCCCAGGAAAGACATGCCGTATAGTAGTGAAAAACCGGTTTTTGAAGGTTTTTAGAGATATGAGACTTCTCTTTTCTAAAATCAAAATAATAACCGATATTTTATTTCAAAAACAAATACATGAAAGTGGATTAATCTAATCGATTTTTTTGATACAAAAAATTAAATTTATAAAAAAATATATTTTATAGAAATACTTATAAATAAGCATGTTAATATCTATAAATTATAGATAACGTAAAAATTACAAATAAATAACAGAATAATGTCTTTAATATTTCAATATTTAATAAATATTTATCATATTTAATCAGAAAATTATTACAACTAATTGCGCTAATATTAATTGTATTTCAAAAATTATACACCAATAAAAGAGAAGAAAATTTAATGCGAGATTTAATTGGAAATACGCCATTAAGACGATGTTCATACCTTTCATCTAAATTTGATACTAATGTATTTATAAAAGAGGAATATTGTAATCCTGGAATGTCCTCTAAAGACAGAGTTGCTTTATATATGATAGAGGATGCAATTAATTTTAAAAAGATTAAGCCTGGGGGTACTTTTGTTGAAGCGAGTAGTGGTAATACTGGATACGGGATAGCATTATTATCTCGAGAAATGGGCTATAAGTCAAAAATTTTTGTGTCCAAATCTTGTTCTGGGGAAAAAATAGAACTACTTAAATCAGCCGGAGCAGATGTTGAGATCTGTGAAAATTCTAATGGTCTTAGCGACTTTTTTTCGACGCAATTTTTAGCACAGTCTTATGCATCAAATAATTATAATACATATTTTACTAATCAATATTATAATTCTTCAAATATCAGGGCTCATTACAAAACTACTGGTCCCGAAATATGGAGCCAAATGTTTGGATCCATAACACATTTTATTGCGGGAATAGGAACAGGTGGCACTATTTCTGGAATTGGTCGCTATCTAAAAGAAAAAGACGAAAAGATTAGTGTTTTAGGAGTTGAACCCTATGGATCAATTTTGTCTCACTTTTTAGAATATGGTAAGTTGCCTGTACTAAATAGGCAATTGGACCCAATTGAAGGGATAGGTAGGACATTTGTTCCGGGAACATTAGATATTAAATATGTTGATAAGATTTATCAAATAGGAGTTAGTGAAAGTCGCACTGCTGCTCATAAATACAAAGACAAAACTGGGTTTATTGCTGGCTTTTCTAGTGCGGCGATATTGGCAATGGTAGAATATTATTGGAAAGAATTAATGTTTAAAAAGTCTGATAACGTTGTTTTATTATTTCCAGACCATGGTAGCAGGTATTTTTCAAAATTATATCGGAATATTGCAGGATATGAAAAAATATTGGAAAATTGATATAATTCACGTCCTGTTAATTTTTTTTTGTTAAAATATTTCCTCTCTATTTCAAATTATTAATGCCATTTTATAAACTAAAAATTTTTGATTTATGAATTATAACGTTTTATATAGTTTAAATAGAAAAGCAGCAGCGACTTATATGTGTATTTAAACTATATATTTTTAATGATGTATTTACTGTAACAGGTAAGTAAGGTATTTATATATTCCGCTCAATTAATTGTAAAAAAAATTATGAAAAATATTGGATTTCTATCAGCCCTATTGTTTAAAAAGTTGTTTAGTAAAAATTTAAAATTGTTACTAAACGGATTGGAACTGTTTTATTATAAATCTGAAATCAATAGCAACGTTGAATAAATTCATTACTCTATAACCTAAATAAGAATTAAACTTTGATAAATTATCTAATAAAACAGAGGGCTTTGTTTCCAACTAAACTCGCTTTTATCAATCTTGAAGCGAATAATATTGAAAGGAAAATTGATTATTCGAATTTATTATCGGATGTACAAAAATTAGCTTATCATTTAAATAACCATAACTTGCAAAATGAGAGGGTTATTTTAATTTATAATGACACGATAGAGTTTATTATAGCATTTTTAGCTTGTCAATATGTTGGTTCGATTCCAGTTCCTGTATATTTTTCTAGAGGTAAAAAGTATCTTGAAAGAATTAAAAATATTTTGGATGATACTGGAGCTAAATTTATTTTTTCAAATTCTCAAATTTTTTCTGAGCAAAATTATAGTAAGTATAATATAATCTCCACCTTGAAAAATAAAATAATTTTTACCAATCTTTTTGGAGAAGTTGAAAATTTTATTATTCCTGATTACTATCCCTCAGACATTGCCTTTCTTCAATATACCTCAGGTTCTACAAGTAATCCGAAGGGTGTTATTGTTACGAAAAATTCCTTAATGCATAATCAGGTACTTATAAAAAATGCATTTAACTGTAATGAAGATTCTGTAATATTTTCTTGGTTGCCGTTTCATCATGACATGGGATTAATCGGGAATATTCTACATTCTATATTTATAGGTTGTACCTGTATATTGATGTCTCCTTTAGATTTTATTTCTAATCCTAAAAAGTGGTTACAGGGTATTACAAAATATCGTGCTTCACATAGTGGCGGACCAAATTTCTCTTTCGATCATTGTGTGGACAAGATTGATAATAAAGATTTAGTTGATATTGATCTTTCTTCGTGGAAAGTTGCTTATAACGGTTCAGAACCCATAAAGGCGGAAACAATGGATAAATTTGTTAGTAAATTTAAAGCAACAGGTTTTAAAAAAGAGGCTTTTTTTCCATGTTATGGTTTAGCGGAAGCAACATTATTAGTTACAAGTAAGGTAGGTAATAGTTCATATAATACTTTACGAATTGATGAAGAGGAAAGTTACAGGTCAAAAATTAAAAAATTTCGAATAGATAATAACTCATCTCATTTAGTAACAAGTTCTGGAAGTTTTATAGATGGAATGAAATTAAAAATAGTTAGTCTCTCAAATGTGGAAGAGTGTAAAGAATTAGAAGAAGGTGAGGTCTGTATTCAAGGAGAAAGTGTTTGTGAAGGGTATTGGAACCACAACACAGAGGAATTATATTATTATTTCAACGGAGAAAGATATTTAAGAACTGGAGATTTAGGGTTTGTTTATAATACAGAACTTTATGTTTTGGGTAGAATAAAGGAAACTTTTATAATTCGGGGAAAGAACTTCTATGCATTAGATGTAGAAAATCCAATTGGTGATATTGATGAAATTAACAGAAATGGTATTGTTTGTTTTGCATTAGAAAATACAGATGAATGTATTGTTGTTGTTGCGGAGTTAAAGCGTTACTTCGTTAATATTTCAAATTTTTCTGATATAATCAAAAAAATTGAAAGACATGTAATTGAAACTTTAGGTATTTTGCCTTTCGATGTTATCTTAGTACCTCAGCTTTCAATTCCTAGAACTACAAGTGGGAAATTACAAAGAGCTAAATGTAGGAAGAACTATCTCAAAAAGCAGTTAAAAATTCTTTTCAGCAAACTTTCGTATAAGGAAAACGGGTTAAAGGATAATGCTCACAGCATAGCACTAAAAGAACTCATTCTTATTGAAGGTAATAAAAAGGATATCAAGCAATATCTAATAAATCTTATAACTATTAAGATAGGTAAGTCCCCTGACTTAAATGATCCAAACATTCGTTTGGACGAGATTGGAGTAGATTCCTTAAGAGCGATGGAACTAATAAACACCCTAAATAATGATTTTGATATTAGTTTAGATGCAACAGTAATCTTTGAAGATAACACTCTAAATGCTATTGTGAATGCAATAGAAAACTTAATATGGTTGAAGCAAAAAACTCTAGGAGGAGAAATAATTTTATGAATCCATTAGAAATTATAACAAAATTAAAAGAAAATAAAGTAGTTCCACGTATTGAAGGAAACTCATTGAAATTGAGTGGAGAAACGAGAAATTTATCTGATGAATTACTTTCGCTGATTAAGACAAACAAAGATATATTGTTGTCTTTTTTGAAAAAGAACCAAGAAGCTACAAAATTTAAAAAAATTAAAGTTGTCGAAAAGCAAGATTTTTATCCTGTATCTAATGCTCAAAGAAGAATCTGGATGTTAAGCCAATTTGAAGGCGGTTCGGACGCTTATAATATTCTCACCAAATTATATATAAAAGGGAAATTAGAAATTGAAAACTTAAATTATGCATTTCGTTTAAGTATTAAAAAACATGAAATTTTAAGAACTGTTTTCAAAGAAAAAGACGGGGAGATTAGTCAAATTATATTAGAGGACACCTCTTTTAATATCAGTGATCCTATTGACATTGAGCGTGAAAATATCGAATTAGAACTTGAAAAATATAATAAATGGAGTTTTGATTTAGAAAGAGGTCCGTTAATTAAAGTTGATATCTTACAAATTTCATTTAATGAATATATTCTTGTTTTAAATCTACATCATATAATTACCGACGGTTGGTCCATCGGAGTCATGATTAAAGAGGTTATGGAAAGTTATGAACTTCTTTGTAAGAATATCAAAATACCAGATCATATCAATAAGATTCAGTATAAAGATTATTCAGCATGGTTGAGTGATAGAATTAATGATGAAAGTGGATTGGAAGCTAAACAATTCTGGAGAGATCAATTAAATGGAGATATCGAACCTTTAAATTTACCTTACGACTATATTAGGCCAGACGTAAAAAGTTTTGCTGGTCTAATGTCGAAATTTTATTTAGATTTCAAGATTCAGGATAAAATTCAAACATTTTGTCTGAATTGGAAAATTACTCCATTTAATTTCTATCGAGCTATAATTAATATTCTATTATCAAAAATTTCAGGACAAAAGGAAATTATAATAGGAACACCTGTTTCTGGAAGAAATCATTTTGATTTAGAAAATCAGTTAGGGCTATATGTTAATACCTTACCTTTAAAAAGTATTATAAATTATAATGATAACTTTTGTGACTTTGTCAAGGATGTATCCGAAAATTCTTTTAAATTATTTGAATTCCAGGATTATCCTTTTGATAAAATTGTTGAAGATTTGGGAGTTAGTCGAGATACAAGTCGTAATCCATTATTTGATGTTTTGCTAGTTTTTCAAAACACTGCTATATCAGATGGTACAATAGATATTACGAATCAATATGGATTTAATTTATATCCTTTAGACCAATACCTTTATAGTGAACATGATAAGAAAGAAGAGTTACGGTCTGCAAAATTTGATCTTAATTTTAATTTTGATAGAGAGCCCAATGGTAGGCATTATTTAGAAATAGAATTTGCCACTTCAATTTTTAAAAAGTCCACGATAGACAAGCTGTTCAGCTCTTTCATCCACATAATAAATCAAGCCTGTGATAAACCTGATATAAAGATTAAGGAAATAGATATTATCAGTAACTCGGAAAAACACCTCTTGTTAGAAAAATTTAACAATCCTATTAATACTTGTTGTAGTAAAAATATTATTGATTTATTTGAGGAACCATTTAATCTATTTGCGGAAAAAACTGCAATAATTTTTGGAAATCAAGAAATAACTTATTCAAAAGTATTTTCCTATCTGAATAGTATTTCAAGTCATTTAAAAAAATGTAAAGATTTTAAAAACGGAATCAGAGTGGGATTAATGTTTGAAAGGAATGAAGTATTAATTCCTGCAATATTGGCTATTATAAAGTCGGGATGTATTTATGTGCCGATCGACGTTAAATACCCATCCTCAAGGATAGAGTATATTGTACATGACTCGGAACCTTCTATAATTCTAACTGATTCAACAAATTTTGATAGAATACCTAATTCTTTCCACGGAAACATAATTAAAATTGAAGATGTAGTGTTAGAGGAAATATTTGACGCTGGAATTTCTGATTCAATTAAAATAGATGATATTGCCTATATAATTTATACTTCCGGATCCACAGGAAATCCTAAAGGAGTACAAATTTCACATAAAAATACTGTTTCTTTTTTAAAATGGTCACTAAAAGAGTTTAAAGAATCAGATTTTGACATAATTTATGCTGTTTCATCATATTGTTTTGATCTTTCAATTTTTGAATTCTTATTCCCATTATTAGCTGGAAAAACAATTAGAATATTAAAATCTCCAGAAGAAATTGAGTTCAATTTATTAAATGATAGAAAGGTTATGCTCAATACAGTGCCATCTGTCATTCGGCATTTGATTGAAAGTCACGCTAATTTTGAAAATGTCTCAGTAATTAATATGGCTGGTGAACCTTTGCCAATAAGCTTAATAAACCAATTAGAGAGCACTAATGCTGAAATAAGAAATCTATATGGACCTACAGAAGATACAACTTATAGCACCTGTTATCGTATTATAAATGGTTTTAATGAATCAATTATACCTATTGGGAAAGCGATAGAGGGGACACAAATTTATATATTAGATGAGTACCAAAAACTAGCGCCATTAGGAATAATAGGAGAAATATATTTGTCTGGCCATGGTTTATCTAGTGGATACCTTAAAAACGATGAATTGACTAAAAATGTTTTTGTGGATAATCCTTTTTTACCAGGTTTGAAAATGTATCGTACTGGGGATTATGGAAGATGGTTACCTGATGGAAATATAGAATATTCAGGTCGTCATGATGAGCAAGTAAAAGTAAGGGGGCACCGAATTGAACTTCGAGAAATCGAACAAAATTTGCGGCGCTGTAAGGGAGTGGAAGATGTTGCAGTTACTATTTTTGAAAAAAATAATGACAAATATATTGTTGCTTATTGCTTAGGAGAAGAAAATAAAGAAATCGAAATTAGGAATCAATACTATGATCTACTTCCTAGTTTCATGAGACCTGATTATTTGGTTTGGCTTCCATCTTTTCCATTAAATTCTAACGGGAAACTAGATAAAAAATCATTGCCACAGCCGCAAAAAATGGTATCTGTTTTAATTTCACCGGAAACAACTATGGAAGAAACTCTTTTGAGCTTTTGGAAAGAAATATTAGAAACTAATCAAATAGGAGTAACAAATAACTTTTTTGAAATAGGAGGGCATAGCTTGAAAGCTCTAAAACTTCGAGCTTTGATTTTAAATAAACTGTCAATTGATATAAGTTTAAGTGAAATTTTCAAATTTCCTACGATTAGGCAACAAGCCCAATATTTGTCTGCAACTGAGCTAAAGCCAATTCAAGTTATAAAATCAGCAATACCAAAAGAATTTTACCCCTTATCATTGCTGCAAGAGAAATTGTGGTCGTTAAATCAATTTTCGGACGCTTCAGTAGCTTATAACATGCCGGCTGCGTTTCGAATTAAGGGGGCTTTTGACAAATGTAATTGGGAAAAAGCGATTAATATTGTTATCCAAAGGCATGAAATTTTACGGACTACATTTGAAATTAGATCAGGATTACCTGTACAAATAGTATTAAACAGTAATATCTCAAAGTTTTATATTAACGAGATAGTTTTAGATCATGAACCAACAAAAGAAGAGGAGAAAGAGCTACTTTATGGATTATGGGAAAAACGTTTTGATCTTTCCAGATGGCCTCTATTTGATTGTACTGTAATATTTACTTCAGATGAGGCTATTTTATCATTTAATATGCATCACTTAATAAGTGACGGATGGTCAATAAATGTATTTATTCAAGAAGTAGTTTCTGTTTACAATGCAATTCTAAAAAATGAAACTGTGGGATTGCCAGAATTGGAATTTCATTATAAAGACTTTTCAATTTGGCAGAAGGAATTACAAGCAGATAAAACTGCAGATGATATAAAGTATTGGAAACAATTATTTTCTGTTGAACCACCGATATTGAACATTCATACAGATTTTCCAAGGCCTAAATTTAAAACATTCAATGGATCTTCAATTACTATTAATTTAAAAGAGAGGGAAATTAAAAATATACTAACCGTAGCAAATCAACAGGATTCAACAATTTTTATGGCATTGGTTGCTGTTTTGAATATTTTATTAAAAAAATATACAGATCAAAGTGATATTATTATTGGAACTCCAGTTTCCGGTCGAATCAATCATACCTTTTTCAACCAAATTGGATTATTTGCAAACGTATTACCATTAAGAACAATTATAAATCCTGATTTAACATTTATTGAATTTCTTAAATTACAGAGAGATATTATTCTTGAGGCTTTAAGCCATGATATTTTTCCGATGGAGGATATTATTGAAGAAGTTAATATTTCAAGGGATTTTTCAAGATCACCACTTTTTGATGTTATGGTGGTATTGCAAAATTTTGGAGGATATTTTTCAGAAGAATCGATAGAATTTGGTAACCATTTTAGTCTAGAAAAAATTCCTTTAAATGGAAAAACTTCGAAATATGATTTAACTTTCATATTTGAAGAGGTTAGCGGTAAAACGCAACTTACTATTGAATATAACTGTGATCTTTTTAAAGTTGAGACCATTAGAAGTTTAGGTGAACATTTTAATAGGGTTTTAAATTCGGTTTCATCACTTCCTGAACAAAAAATTCAAAATATTTCACTTGTTGAAGATGAAGAATTCGATTTATTGAGCAGAACTCTTGATAAATCGAAAATTGGTTATAACGAATCTTCTACAATTATAAGTTTGTTTCAAAAAGCATGTATGGAAAATCCAGATGCTATTGCTATTGAGTTTGAAGAAAATTCAATGACCTATCGAGAACTTAATTATAAAAGTGATCAGATAGCCCAATATCTTATTGAAGAAGTAAAACTAAATTCTGAGCAGCTTGTAGGATTAATTCTGGAAAGGTCTCCTTTGATTCCAATAGCTATTATAGGGATTTTGAAAGCGGGAGGAGCTTATTTACCAATTGATCCAAATTACCCTAATCAAAGAATTGATTTTATAATAGACGATAGCAATTGTTCCGTTATCTTAAGTGATGGAACTGAAATGGATAGTTTTAATTTTAATAAGGGAGGAAAGGGTATTAAATTTATTGATATCACAAAAATTGAAAATGAGGGTCTTATATCTTATCCTAAAATAACACCAAACAATCTTGCTTATGTGATTTATACTTCAGGTACTACGGGCAAACCTAAAGGGGTCTTAATTGAGCATAAAAACGTCACAAGACTATTTTTTAATGAAGAAAAACTTTTTGATTTTAGCGCTTCCGACAAATGGACTCTATTCCATTCTTACTGTTTTGATTTTTCGGTTTGGGAAATTTTTGGAGCTATACTTTTTGGATCGACACTAGTAATTGTTCCTAAGGAAACCGCCCAAGACAGTTCCAAATTTTTTCAGTTATTGAAAAAAAGCAACGTAACCGTTCTTAATCAAACCCCCACAGCATTTAGATCTTTAGTCAAAAATAATAGTCATTTGTTTGAAGATATTGGGCTTTCCTTAAGATATATTGTTTTTGGAGGTGAAAAGTTTGTTCCCGATATAGTAAAATCTTGGAAGCAGGCGTATCCTGAGACTAAAATTATTAATATGTACGGGATTACAGAAACTACGGTCCATGTAACTTTTAAAGAAATCACTAATAAGGAAATACAAGAAAATGTAAGCAACGTAGGTATTCCAATTCCTACTTTGAAATGTTATGTATTAGACAAGGATCTAAACCCTATACCTTACGATTTAGTAGGTGAATTATATGTAGGTGGAGCTGGTGTTGCTCGAGGATATTTAAATAGGCCAGAGTTAACAAATTCTAGATTTATACTTGATCCCATAACAAAAGATGGCTCAATTATTTATAGATCTGGTGATTACGCTAAGATATTGCGGTCAGGAGAAATCGAGTATATAGGGAGGAAAGATGAACAAATTAAAATTCGTGGTCATAGAATCGAAATTCCGGAAATTGAAATATCCCTGAAAAGTTTATCCTATATTAATGATGCTATCGTTTTAGCAACTCAGGATTCACAATCTGATTATGAATTGGTTGCATATATTATTCTTGACAAAAATGTTAACATATCGATAAATGAAATAAGATTGGAAATCTCGAAATTGCTTCCTTCCTATATGGTGCCAACATATTTTATTTTTATCAATGAATTTCCTACAAATAGTAATGGTAAGCTTGATATAACAAAGTTGCCAAAAATTAACGAGCAGCAACTAACTTCTGAAAATTGTGCGCTATGTCGAAATGAAATTGATGAGAAGATAAAAAGTATTTGGGAAGAAATTCTCGAAAGAAGTGATTTTGGAATTAGTGACAACTTCTTTAATCTGGGAGGACACAGTTTAAAAGCAACAAGAGTTTTATCAAAGATTAACGAAGAGTTTGAGATCAAAATAGATCTGAAAAGCCTATTTATCGATCCCACCATAATGCATCTCTCAAATTATATTGAGACAATGAAATGGATGGAACAGAATCCCGAAGAGATAATACTATCAGAAAATGATGATGAAATAATATTTTAATATGAGAGATCTACTTAACCTAATAAGTTCTTTAAAATCAAGAAATATTCAAATTTCTATTGACGCAACAAAGAATAACATCAAACTGAAAGGAAATTTAACTTCTTTAACAGATGTTGAAAAAGAATTTATTCGAACAAGAAAAATTGATATTTTATCTTTCCTGGAATCCACTCGAAAAGGAGAAGGTGAGATTGATAAGGCTCCCTTTTCTGAAGATTATGGTCTGTCATCCGCTCAAAAACGAATGTGGTTGATGAATCAAATAAATAGTGAAAATAATGCCTATAATATAGCAGTTAGTTATGTTGTCGATGGGCAATTAGATACTTCAAGCCTCGAAAGATCATATAGCTCATTAATTGAAAGGCATGAAATATTAAGAACAAAATTTGAAGAAAATGAACATGGAGATGTTAGGCAAAAAATCGAAGATAGCACTATATCTTTATCGAATATAATTCAGGAAGATCTACGCGGATTAAAAACATCTGATGAGATTTTGCAAGATCGTTTATCATTAAATGTTTCAGAGCCATTCAATCTAAGAGAAGGTAATTTAATTAGGTGCTACTTATTTAGGATTAACGATAATAAATGGATATTAAGTTTTGTCTTGCATCATATCGTAAGCGACGGTTGGTCTTTGGATATAATGATACAAGAATTGATGACTTTATATAGTTCTTACCTAAATGGTGGTAATAATAATCTTTTACCCTTAAGGATACAATATAAGGATTATGCCTTGTGGCAACAAAAACAATTAAAAGAACAGGCATTTCATAGACATAGGAAATATTGGCTTGACAAATTTACGGGGTCCCTCCCAGTTTTAAATCTTCCTACAGATTTCCCTAGGCCGGCTATTAAAACTTTCAAAGGTAGTTCTATCAATAAGATTCTAAAGAATAAATTGGTAGGGAAGATAAGGAGGTTTTGTCTAGAAAATGAAGGAACAGTCTATATGGCACTTATGGCTGCCGTTAATGCATTATTGTATCGCTATTCCGGACAAGAAGATATAATAGTTGGGAGTCCAATTGCTGGACGTGAAAGTGCCGAATTAGAAAATCAAATCGGACTTTATGTCAATACAATTGCAATTAGGCTAAATCCAACTGGTAATTCTAATTACAACGATTTATTTTCTCAGGCAAAAAAGGTATCACTTGAAGCCTACGAGCATCAGCAGTATCCATTTGATGAGTTAATCAGTGAATTGAGTTTACCTCGTGATAAAAGTAGGAATTTGTTATTTGATGTTATGATTATTCTTCAAAATACAGGTTCGGCTTTAGCTTCTAATGAAATTGCTGGACTGAGAATAAAACCATTAGAATTGGATCGCAATGATAGTAAATTTGATCTAACTTTCAGTTTCATGGAAATTGAAGACGAAATAGTTTTATCATTAGGATATAGTAGTGATTTGTTTGATAAAAAAACCGCCGAACGTCTTTCTTCTCATTTCGTCCAATTACTTGATCAGCTACTTCTAAAGCCTACAGAGAAATTGGAAGATATAAATTTTCTCGATGATAAGGAATTAGAACTGATATTAAGGAATTTTAATAATCCTGAGGATCATAATTTGAGCAATAATACAATATTAGACTTATTTTATGATCAAGTTCTAAGTGCGCCGAATGATATTGCCTTAGTATTTGCCGAAAAAAAAATAACCTACAAGGAACTAGATGAAAGATCAAGTCGTTTTTCCAATTTTTTAAACCATAAATTTAAATTAGATTGTGAGGATGTAATTGCGCTTTGTTTAGAAAAAACAGAACTGAGTATTATAGCATTATTAGGTGTTTTAAAATCCTCTTGCGTTTATCTCCCTGTTGATCCGGGCTTCCCAAAAGATCGTATAAACTATATTCTTCAAGATAGTAAATGCAAAGTTGTAATTGACCAAATGGAATGTAATAGTTTTATTGACACAGAGAATAGCTATTCACCAATTAGACCTAATATACAGATATCAAATTTCCAACCTGCCTATTTGCTTTATACTACTGGAACCACAGGTAAGCCAAAAGGGGTATTAATCCAACATAGCTCAATCCTAAATTATATTATTTCAGTAGGAACAATCTATAAGTTGGATAAAGGAGAACGTGTGTTACAAATTTCAAACTTAACATTTGACGCATCTTTAGAGCAAATTTTTGTCTCATTAATAAGTGGATCAACCTTATATTTAATTCGTAAAGAAGTAGTCGTTAACCTTGAAGAGTTTGATTTATTTTTGAACCACCATAAAATAACACACCTACACTCAGTTCCTACTTTTTTAAATAAGGTTAATTTTTCAAAAAATAAAAGCCTACGTAGAATAATATCCGCTGGAGAGACGTTTGTACCAACAATTCTAAATAACATCAATGAAGATATTGATGTTTATAATAAATACGGTCCTACAGAGACAACTATTTCGGCAACAATTCACAAAATTGAAAGAGATGAAGAGAATATATCCCAAATAGTACCAATAGGGAAGCCATTAAATAATTATAAGATTTTAATTCTGAATAGGAGAGAGAAAATTGTTCCTGTGGGTGTAGAAGGTGAAATTTGGATTGGCGGAGTTGGAATTGCTAAGGGTTATATTGGTGAAAACGAAACTTATAACAAGAATTTTAGATACTTAGAGTACTTTCCGGATACAAAATTTTATAAAAGTGGCGATATGGGTAAATGGTTGCCAAATGGTGATATTGAATTTACTGGAAGGATTGACGAACAATTAAAAATCAGAGGGTTCAGGATCGAACCAAATGAAATTGTTAACGCTTTAAACTCCTTCTATAATGAATTATCTTCTATCACAGTGTTGGGCAAAAAAGATAATGAAAATGAGCTTAGCTTAGTAGCATATATTAGCGGAGTAAAAGATCCAGATTTAGAAAATTTGAAAATATTTCTAAATAAAAAATTACCAAGCTATATGCACCCTAATTCATATGTATTTCTTGATGCATTACCATTGACTTCCAGTGGAAAAATAGATAAAATAGCTTTATTAAGAGAAGATAGTTTTAAGATCAATCGAAAGTCGATTTCTAACACCTCTAAAACTGAAATTGAATTTAAATTAATACAGATTTGGGAATCAGTCTTACAGAATGAAGGTATTGGAAGAGAGGATGACTTTTTTTTAATTGGTGGGCATAGTCTAAAAGCCACCAAGTTGATAAGTCAAATTTTTAAATTATTAAATGTAAAATTAGAAATAAAGCAAATTTTCGAAGTATCTGTTTTAAAGGATCAGGCTAAACTTATTGAAAATTGTAGCTCTAATTTTTATTCAGAAATTGTGAAAACCAAATTGGAGGGGCCTTATCCATTATCTTCTTCGCAATTTAGATTATGGGTATTGGATCATTACGATAATATTGGTTCAACATATAACATGATTGGATCGTATTTTATAGAAGGTAATTTGAATATTGCAAGTTTAGAATTAGCATTTAGATCTTTGATTAAGAGGCATGAGATATTGAGAACTCGATTTGAAGAAGTTACAGAAGGAGAAGTCCGACAATTTATAGAATCCGATTTCAAAGTTGACGTTCAGATTTTGGAGGAAGACCTGCGTAGTGTTGCTGACTGGAAAGATTTCCTTGATATACGTTTAAAAGAGAATTTAGAAAAGCCGTTTAATTTGGCTGCAGGCAATTTAATTAAACCTTACTTATATAGGATTACAGACAATAAATGGGTATTTAGTTATGTTATGCATCACATAATTAGTGATGGCTGGTCTTTAAACATTATGATAGGTGAATTATTATATTTATATAATTCCTACCTAAAAGGGACGGAAAATAATCTTCTGCCATTACAAATTCAGTATAAAGATTATGCCGTATGGCAACAGACGCGGATAAAGGAAAACGGATTTGAGCAAGATAGAAATTACTGGATAGAAAGGTTTTCAGGGGAGATTCCTATTTTAAATCTTCCGACTGACCTACCCAGACCCCCTTCAAAAACTTTTAAAGGAGGGACTGTCAGAAAAAAGCTTGATGGCAATTTAGTAAATAGATTAAAAACTTTCTGCCTAGAGCGTGAAGGAACTGTATATATGGGACTAATAGCAGCTGTATATACTTTTTTATATCGTTATTCTGAGCAAAGTGACATCGTGATAGGAAGCCCCATAGCTGGACGAAATCTACCTGAATTAGAGGATCAGATTGGCTTTTATGTAAATACATTGGCTATGAGACTTGATCTTAATGGGATAGTTAATTATAGTGATCTGTTTACTGAAGTTAAAAAAATGACATTGGAAGCTTATGATCATCAACTGTTTCCTTTTGATAAACTTATAGAAGAACTGGATTTACCTAGAGAAATAAGTCGAAATCCTCTGTTTGACGTGATGGTCATTCTCCAGAATACAAATATTACTAAATATTCAAACGAAGTTGCTGGATTAAATATAAGTGGTATAAATTGGGATGAAACATCAAGTAGTAAATTTGATTTGACCTTCTGTTTTATAGAATATGAAAATGAATTAGAATTAGCATTAGAATTTAATTCAGACATATTTTATTTGGAAAGCGCGGAGAGAATATCGGAGCATTTCATTCAACTACTTAATAATCTTGTTTTTTATCCTACAATAAGTCTAATTGATATAGATTTTTTAAGAATAGACGAAAAACAAAAATTATTAATTGATTTCAGAGGAATAGATAAAGTTTACGCAAATGAAAAGACAGTTGTTGATTTATTCGAAGAACAGGTAAAGAAAACCCCGGATGCAATTTCAATTATATACAAAGACAAACGATTAACATACCGTGATTTAGATGAATCCTCCAATAGATTTGCTCGTTTTCTAAGAAAACACTATAAAATAGAGGTCAATTCTCTAATTGGAATTAACCTTGAAAGAAATGATATTTATATTTTGTCTCTTTTAGCTGTATTAAAATCTGGAGCAGCAGTCGTCCCTCTTGATCCAAAGTATCCTGAAGAAAGAATTCAATTTATAGAACGCGATAGTCGATGTTTAGTAACGATTAACATAGATTTATATGAAGATTTTAAAAAGGAAGAAAAAGAATTTAATTCAACTAACCTTGTTCGAAATGTTCAACCGTTAGATCTAATTTATTTAGTTTATACATCAGGTTCAACTGGCGTCCCAAAAGGAATACTTATGTCACATAAAGTGATTACAAATCTAATAAATTTCCATATTGAGCAATTTCCTTTTGTTAAATGTGTAATGCAATTTGCTAGTATTGGTTTTGATGTATCTTTCCAAGAGATCTTTTCAACCTTATTACGTGGTGCAACACTTTTTCCAATTTCTGAACAAGAAAAAGTAGATGTTTATAAATTAGGAGATTTTATAAGGTTAAACTCGATTGAAACAGTTTTTCTTCCAACCGCATATTTTAAAATTTTAGCTGAAGAGAACTATTTTATAAACAGTATTAAAGATAATGTCAAATATATTATTGTTGCGGGAGAGAAATTAATACTCAGTGAGCGTTCAATACAAAACCTCAATACAATTGATATTGAATTACATAATCACTATGGACCTGCAGAGACCCATGTCGTTAGCACATTAGTTCTAAATTCAAAAAATAATATTCCAATTATACCATCAATTGGTAAACCAATATTTAATACCCAGATACTTATACTCAACAAGGGAAAATTATGTCCTATTGGAGTAGTAGGAGAAATATATATTGGAGGAGATGCTGTTTCTATAGGTTATAATAACTTACCACAATTGACAACTGAAAAATTCGTCGATAACCCACTCCATAAAGGAACTAAATTATATAAAACTGGTGATCTTGGTAAATGGCAGGATGATGGAACTATTCAATATGTTGGTCGTATTGACGATCAAGTTAAAATACAAGGTTATAGGATTGAAATCGGAGAGATTGAATATAATTTAAAACAATTTCCTGATGTTGAGAACGCGGTAATTGTGACTAAAGAGCAAGGACATGGCGAACTTTCATTAATGGCGTATTATGTTAGCCAGAAAGAAATAAAACATTCCTTATTAAAATCATTTTTGGAGAAGAAACTTCCAAAATACATGGTCCCTAATGAATTTATACCTTTAGAATATTTGCCGCTTACAACAAATGGAAAACTTGACATAAAAAAATTACCATCAAACCTCTCGAATTTTTCAAAAGATGAAGATGAAGTTGATTCTCCGCTTTCTAAGCTGGAGAAGAATTTAATGCAATTATGGAAGGAAGTACTTCATAAGGATCGGGTTAAGCTGTCTGATGATTTTTTTGAGATTGGTGGAAATAGTATAAGCTCTATAAGGTTATCTAGCCGAATTTTTAAAATGTTTGGTGTTAAATTTTCAATGAAGAATTTCTTTGAGAATCCAACACTTAAAGAACAAGCTCTGTTTCTCGAAAATTCAGAAAAGAAAAATTTAATTATTATAAAAAATAGGGAAAATAATTACAAGTTTCCTACTACCATATCACAGCGACGAATTTGGGCATTATGTCAATTAGAGGATGTTAACAGCGCTTATAATTTACCAATTGTAATTGAAGTTAAAGGAAAATTAGACATAGGTATTCTGAATAAAACATTTGGTTATATAATTGGAAAATATGAAATATTAAGGTCAAGTTTTTTACAAAATGATGAAGGTGATGTTGAAATGTATATTAAACCACAGCAGGCCTTTAACTTTGAACTTAGTATTTATAACTATGAATCATCATCTAAACTTAAGGATGCCATTTATAAGGCGGTGAGTGATCCATTTGACTTAAATAATGGGCCTTTATTCCGAGTATCCTTACATGAGGAGAAAAACAGTTCTTGGATTTTTGTATTTGTACTTCATCATCTTATTGGTGATGGTCATTCTCTAGATATTTTAGCGAAAGAAATAGATCATATATATTTTTCTTATTTGAGTAATCAAAGAATTGATAGCACTCCTTTGGATTTACAATATGGCGATTACGCCATATGGCTTAATAATCAAAAAGAAAGTAAATTTTTTGAAGATAATAAATCATTTTGGTTAAATACCTTAAAGGGAGACTTACCTGTTTTAAATCTACCAACAGATTTTTCTAGACCGAAATTTAAAACATTCAATGGTCAAACAATTAATCGCCGTATTAAAATAGAAGATTTAAGTCAATTTAACCGTTTTTGTAAAGATCAAAAAATAACGCTATTTGTTGGGTTAGTCACTTTTATAAAATATTTGTTATTTAAACTTACTGGGCAAAATGACATAATTATTGGAACTCCGGTGAGTGGACGAGAATATTTAGAATTAGAAGATCAGATTGGTTTATTTTTAGATTTTGTACCTCTACGGACCAAAATAAAAGAAAACAGCAGTTTGGAGGAACTGGTGAAGGACGTAAAATCCAATATCCTCGCAGCATTCGAACACCGTAATTTTCCAGTTATGGAGTTGTTAGCAGAATTAAACTATCAAAGAGATTTAGGAAGAAACCCGCTATTTGATGTTTTAGTAATACTCCAAAATTCGGAATATAGTGTTGATCAAACTAAATTGGGGAAAAGGCTTGAAATTCTAAAGGATGAAACTTCATATAATAACAAAAGTAAGTTTGACATTACGTTTAGTTTCGTTGAAAATGGAGAAGAACTATCCGTAAATATTGAGTACAATGTAGATTTATTTAAGTCAACTACAATTGAAAGAATGTTGGATTATTTTGAAGAGCTAATATGTAAAAACGACTTTTCAAAAATAAAGTCATTAAAGGAAATTAATTTTCTAAACAATAATTATCAAAATGAACTCCTTAATAAATTTAATGATACACTTTGCGTCAACAAAGCACAGAATGTAATTGAATTATTTCTAAAGGCTGTAGACCAAAATCCAAAAAACGTAGCAATTAATTATGGTAACCAGACTTTAACTTTCGAGGAGTTGGAAATAAGGTCTAGGCAATTAGCACTACATCTTAAAAATTTAGGTGTTTTGAAAGGTGCTTTAATACCTATTTTTATGACACGCTCTATTGAGATGATAATCGGTCTATTTGGAATTATGCGCTGTGGAGGAGCATTCGTTCCTATTGATCCTGATTATCCAGAAGATAGGATAAAATATATGTTAGAGAATGTCCAAGCAAATATGATTATTTTAAATTCTGAAGTGCTTGGAAATCTTCCGGATAGTCATTTATATAAAGTCGTTAATCTAGATAATGAAGTCCCTACAATTGAGGATAATTATGAAGCTCTGGAAGAAATTGAAGTTCATAATCTTGCCTATTTAATTTATACTTCCGGATCAACAGGAGACCCCAAAGGAGTAATGGTAGAACATAAAAGTCTACTAAATTTTATTATAGGGATGAATGATGTGGTTAATCCTGAAGAGATAAACCATATGCTAGCAATAACTTCAATTTCCTTTGATATTTCCATTTTGGAGATATTTTGGACCATTTGTAATGGTATCCCAATTACTTTGAAAAAAGTTTCTTCAGATCTAAATAGCTTTGATCGTTTTTTAAAAGACGATGAAACTATTGATTTTAGTCTATTTTATTTTTCAAGTGACAACCTACAATTAGATTCAAAATATGATCTATTGTTAGAGTCTGTACAGTTTGCTGATAATAATGATTTTAAGGCAGTTTGGTTGCCTGAGAGACATTTTAATGAATTCGGCGGCATATTTCCTAATCCGGCCGTGTTAGGGGCAGCATTAGCAGCTGTAACAAAACAAATTTCTATTCGTTCAGGCAGTGTCGTGTTACCGATAAACGATGTAATAAGGGTAGCCGAAGAATGGTCTGTGGTAGACAATTTATCGAATGGAAGAGTTGGTTTATCCTTGGCATCAGGATGGCATGCCGATGATTTTGTTTTAGCACCTGATAGTTTTAAAAAGAGGCATGAGATTCTTTATGATCAAATAGATCAGCTTAAAAAACTTTGGAGTGGAGGTTCGGTTAGGCGTGTTAATGGGAATGGTATAGATAGGGATATTAAAATATTTCCTCAACCTATACAAAATGAACTGCCAATTTATATTACATCAGGAGGGAATATTGAAACTTTTCGGAGCGCAGGAAAAAATGGTGCGAAAGTTTTAACCCATCTTTTGGGACAGGGCATTGAACAGCTTAAGGATAATATCCATGCGTATCATATTGCCTTAAAAGAGGCTGGATATTCTTTGGATGTTGGAGGAGTGGTTTTAATGTTGCACACTTATATTGGAAAGTCTGTTGATTCTGTTAAAACCGAAGTTCGTACACCGTTTAAAAAATATCTAAGATCAAGTTTAGGATTAATTCAGAACCTCATAACGGATCTCGAGATTGACTTAACTACTACTAATGACTCCGATTTAGACGCGATATTAGATATTGTATTTGAACGTTATTGGCAAAGTTCTGCTTTATTTGGTACCGTTGAAAGTGTGAAAGAGTTTGTAATTGAATTAAAATCTCTTGGTGTAGACGAAATTGCATGCTTAATAGACTTTGGTTTAGATCAAAAATT
The DNA here is from genome assembly GCA_031286695.1 of Sphingobacterium sp. GTDB lineage: Bacteria > Bacteroidota > Bacteroidia > Sphingobacteriales > Sphingobacteriaceae > Sphingobacterium. The sequence goes on from JAITTY010000004.1 coordinate 144,101, forward strand.
AGTAATAGATGGGTTGGAACACTTGAATAGCCTAAGAAAAGTTTTTAGTGAACAACCTAAAGTGTTGGCTGACTTACCTCCGATTGATACAATGCAAATTACTCCTTCCTATTTAAATGTTCTTATTGATGACAAAAGCTCGTCAAAATTTCTACAATCTTTAGATACTTTAATTATTGGTGGTGAGCGATTATCTGAAGAGTTGATTGGTAAGATCCGTGAAATTACAGAAGCAAAGATATATAATATGTATGGACCAACAGAAGCAACTATTTGGACGTCTTCAAAAAATATTATAGATGGCTCTAACATAACTATTGGTAAACCAATGAGAAACACATCAATATATATATTAGATAATGACCTAAATGTATGCCCCATTGGAGTAACCGGTGAAATTTATATTGCTGGGGATGGATTGGCGAGAGGCTATTTAAATTCAAAAGAACTTACTAATGAACGATTTATTACACACTTAATATCAGGAGCTGAAACTAAACGTCTGTATAAGACTGGTGATTTAGGTAAATGGCTTGAATCTGGTGAAATTGAAATTCATGGAAGAGTAGATCATCAGATCAAAATTAATGGCTTTAGAATTGAACCGGGTGAAATAGAAACATCATTAAAAAAATATAGGGACATCGAAGATGCGTTAGTAACAGTGGATAAAAAAGGTGGTGAGAAATTACTAGCCTACCTTATCAGCAATACAGACATAGATATTTTAAAACTAAAAGATGACCTTCAAAAGAGCCTTCCAAAGTTTCTGATTCCAAATCAGTTTATTATTCTGAATAAATGGCCATTAACTTCAAATGGGAAAGTGGATCGCTCAAATTTGCCTAGTATAGATCAAATTGAGCGCGTTGTTAAAGATCAATTTATTGCACCTACCGGTCAAATAGAGAAGGAACTTGCGGAAATATGGGGAGATGTTTTAGGATTGGATATTGATAAAATCAGTATTTATGACAATTTTTTTGATCTAGGAGGATCATCTTTGACTATCATAAAAATGATTAATAGAATTAACCGGAAATTTAATGAAAATTTGTCTGTAATGACAGTTTTTAGTCTACCTAATATTGCAGCAATTGGTGGATATTTAAAGAAAGAAATTAATGAGAATTTAGTAGAAAAAGAGGGTGAATTAGACAGTTTAGTAGAAATTATGGAGGAATCTTTTAAGTTAATAAATAAAAATGGTGATGAATAAAGTTAATACAAATTATACTGGTTTTGAGGTTGCAATCGTAGGCATTTCATGCCGGGTTTCCCAAGCATCCAATTGGCAAACGTTTTGGCAATCACTTAAAGAAGGAAAAGAATTATTGATAAATCTTACTGATGAAGAAATTATAAATTCTGGAGTTCCAAAGGAAGTAGCCAATGATAAAGATTATGTTAAAATGTGTTCAAAAGTGACTAACAAAGACTCCTTTGACTCCGCATTTTTTGGATATTCCCCAAACGAGGCAGCATTAATGTCACCTCAAACGCGATTATTCCATGAATGCGTTTGGGAATCTATTGAAGACGCCGGTTATACAATTGATAATTTAAAGACGGGAATAAGTTTATTTGCTGGTGCTTCTGAGGATATAAATTGGAAAGTGTATTCTAAGATGGCAAATCAAAATCAATTGATTCCTGATTTTACCTTAAGACACATTAATAATAAGGACTTCATGTCTACTTTAATCTCCTATAAATTAAATTTAAAAGGGGGATCAGTCACCACTCAAACAGCATGTTCCAGCTCTCTCGTAGCAATTCATTTAGCTTGTAGGGCATTAATTTTTGGTGAAACAAAAATTGCCATTGCGGGCGGAGTTTCTATTAACACAGAACCCCAAAAAGGTTATTTATTCAAAGAAGGCGGGATATTATCAAAAGATGGGCATTGTAAAGCATTTGATCAAGAATCAAGTGGCACTGTCGGTGGTGAAGGAATGGGAGCAGTTGTATTAAAAAGACTAGCGGATGCACAACGTGATGGGGATAATATATATGCGGTAATTAAAGGTAGTGCAATAAATAATGATGGGAATAGAAAGGTTGGTTATACAGCACCAAGTATCGAAGGTCAAGTCGAATGTATAAAAATGGCACAGAAATTTGCTAAAGTTGATCCCTCAACCATAAATTATGTCGAAGCTCATGGAACTGGAACAAAATTAGGAGATTCAATAGAAGTTGAAGCACTAAATGCTGCTTTTAACTTTAAAAAAGGAAAATTTTGTCCTATAGGATCGGTTAAGACAAATATTGGTCACCTGGATGTAGCGGCGGGAGTGATTGGGATAATCAAAACTGCTTTGTCTTTAAAGTATGGACAAATACCACCGACATTACATTTTAATGAGAATGATAAGAATGTCAATTTTGATGGAGGACCTTTTTATGTAAATAAGGCATTAATGCAAATCGATAAATCTGAAAAAGAACCAACGAGAGCTTGTGTGAATTCATTTGGGGTCGGTGGCACCAATGCTCATGTGATTTTAGAAAGTTATGAAAAGGATCATGAAGTTGTTAAAGAGGATAAATATAGATTACTTAAAATATCTGCAAAATCAGAAGGTTCGCTAATTAATTATGTGAATAAGTTAAAAGTATTTTTAGAGAGTGAGGACGAAATAAATATGGATGATCTTTCTTACACTCTTCAAATTGGTAGAAAAGATTTTCCATTTCGAAAAGCTTTTCCTTTCAAAGACAGAGCAGATTTATTAAATTTATTAGCTTCCAATTCATCTGAAATGGTGGAGTTTGACAATCAGAATACGTCTATTGTGTTTCTTTTTCCAGGTCAGGGTTCCCAATATAAAAACATGGCTAAGGAACTTTATAATTTGGAAACACCTTTTAAAGATTTAATGGATAATGGATTTTCATTGCTTAAGGATATCTCGGGTCATGATTACAAATCAGTTCTATTTAATGACGATATCGACACAAATCTTATTCATGAAACTAGATACACACAACCATTAGTTTTCTTATTGGAATATTCTTTAGCCAAGTATCTCATCATGATTGGAATTGAGCCAAAATATATGATTGGTCATAGTCTAGGCGAATATGTAGCGGCATGTATAAGTGGTATCTTTTCAATTGAAGAAGCTTTACATTTGATTTTCTTAAGAGCTGAACTTGTTAATAGTCTTCCGAAAGGAGAAATGTATAGTGTAGCTTGCTCAGAAAATAAGATTAAACCCTTTTTAAAAGAGGGTGTTTCTATTGCTGCACATAATGCTCCAGACCAAATTGTAATATCTGGAAATTTCGTTGCTATGGATCAATTAAAACAGGACTTAGCATCATCGGGAATAAGCTATGTAAAGTTAAAAACCTCACATGCTTTTCATTCCCAAATGCTTGATCCTATATTGGATAAATTTAGGTCAGCATTGGAGAATATAAATTTTCACAAAGGAAATTACAATCTAATCTCTAACCTTACTGGTGAATTTATCTCTGAAGAGAAAATGATGACTGCAGATTATTGGGTAAATCAACTACGGTCACCAGTTAGGTTTTCAGATTGTATACAAACCCTCATTAATAAAAAGGAAAAATTAATTTGTATAGAGGTTGGGGCTGGAAGATCATTATTAAATCTTATGCGGTCTAAGGGATCGGTTAAGTTAGATTTTACGGCTGTAACATTAATTAATTCTCAAAGAAATAATGAATGTAGTGTGAAAACGTTTTTATCTGGAGTAGGAAAGTTGTGGATGCATGGCGTAAAAGTTCAGTGGAAAAACTTATACTCAGGAAATAGTCCGTATAAGACTTCGCTTCCAACTTATGCTTTTGATAATTATAGATATCCTACAGAGGTTGATGCCTATTCATTAATCGTTGATAATATGGGCGAAAAAAAGGATCTTAAAAGATCTTTGATAGATGCAAATGAATGGTTTTATAGACCGATTTGGCGTCCATCTTATGTTGTTCATGGAATTTCTTTAAAAGGAAAAGTTAATATTTTAGCATTTGCTAATGATGAAAGGCTTTTAAATTCTCTGCATTCCCATATAAAAGACAATTTAATAGTTGTTAAGAGTAGCAACCAATATGAAAAGATTTCTAAAAACGAATATCAAATTGATCCTGGAAATTACGATAACTTCATCAAACTCTTTACTGATCTTCATAAAAGTGGAATAAATATCGATACTATTTTACAATGCTGGGATTTTAAATTGGACGACGATAGAGAGGCATTAAAACCCGGATATTTAAACATATACGACTCAGAGTTTAATACTGTTCTTTTGCTAACAAAAGCATTTGCAGAAGTTTTTATTAGTAAAGATTTGACAATAAAATATATTACAAACAATATCTTTAAAGTATTTAAAGATGACATTGTAATACCTCAAAAAAGCATAGCTATTGGTGCATTAAAAGTAATTGCAGTAGAATTTCCGAACATAAAAATAAGTGCTATTGATTTGGATAGTTTAGACGAACCTTCACTGACATGTCTGTTAAATATAGTAAATACTCCAAATTCTGAGCAAGAGATTTCAATAAGGAATGGCGAAAAATATATTAAAGAATATGAACATATAAATTTGCCTTTTAATCAAAGGGACTTCGGATTTAAGAATGGTGGAATTTACTTAATTACAGGATCTAATGGTGGAATTGGTAAACAACTCGCTAAATATTTGGCAGAAAAATTTAAGGCAAAGTTAGTTTTATTGGGACGGAATTCAGACAATAGCTATTTGGAAACTTTGAAAAGCTTGGGATCAGAAGTTTTCATGATAGAATGTGATATTACCAATAAAATTGATACACATGCAGGAATTGAAAAGGCAGAAAGTATTTTTGGAAAATTTAATGGAGTATTTCATACTGCTGGGATAGGTGATACTGCGGGAATAATTTTAACCCGAAATACATCTGATAATCAAAAGGTCTTGGGACCCAAAGTAATAGGGACCGAGAATCTACTTGTTTATTTTAAAAATAAGAATTTAGATTTTTTTATAAATTTTTCTTCTATCAACACTATTTCGCCTAACATCGGTCAAGTCGCATATATTGGCTCGAACAGTTATCTTGAATCATTATCCCTCAGTAATTTTGTAACTTTTCCACTTATAGCCATTCAATTTTCAACAATTAAAAACGTTGGTATGGCGTTAAATTTCATTGATAAATTGAAAAATGATGAAAAAGCCGAATTTCTAAAATATTGTATTTCAGAAAATGAAATTATTGAAATTATATGTAATGCAATCTTTTTAAATATATCAAATTTAATAATATCAAAAAGGGATGTAAATTTGATTGCTAAACGCCATTTATCAAAAAGTGATAATCCCTTTTTCATAAATCAAAAAGATCAATTCGAAAAAACCTCTAGACCTGAACTCAAAACTCAATATCTTTCAGCAAATGGACCATTAGAACAAGAGTTGGTCCGCGTTTTTGAAGACTTCTTTGGATTTGACAAAGTAGGTATAAATGATAATTTTTTTGATTTAGGTGGAGATTCATTAAAAGGGATGATGTTTGTAAAAAAAATAGCGGAAACCTTTGAAATTAATATAACAATGAGTGACTTATTCTCACACAGTACAATTTCTGATTTGAGTAATTTAATCGAATTGAGAAGATCTGAACAAATTATGGCTGATAATGAAATAATTATATAGCGTAGTTCAATCAATACAAACTATTAAAAATATTTTGTTTTACTATTGATACCTAAGATTGTAGGGAGAATTGCTTTATTTTTTACGAAATTAAAAATTAATATGGAAAATCTTATAAAAGAACTTCAAGATCACAAAATACATCTCTCACTTGAGGGGGATAATATAAAATTAAAATCATCAAATTCGGAGTGGCCAGAGCATTTGATTAAGGAGATCAGGGAAAATAAAGAAGACCTTATAAACTATTTAAAACATTCCTCAAAAAGCAGTTTTAAAAAGGATCTATATATACCTGTTGCTTTACCTAATGAATCTTATGTACTGTCGTCAGAGCAGCGAAGAGTTTGGTTGCAATCACAACAAGAAGGTTATGAAAACACATACAATATTATAGATGTTATTGAATTTCAAGGTGCCATCAATTATGAGATTCTTTTAAATTGCTTTAATATACTAATCGAGAGATATGAGATATTAAGAACGGTATTTTTAGAAGATGGGAAAGGTGAAGTTAGGCAAAAAATAAATCTTCCTGACAGAAGCTTAAAGTTCGAACATTATAATCTATGTTTATCATCAGATGCCGATAAAAATAGTGAAATTGAAACAATCCTAAATAATGCTTTACTCATAAAATTCGATCTTGGAACGGGCCCATTATTTAAAATTACAATTGTACAAACAGAAGATGATAAATCTTTGCTATGTTTTGTTATTCATCATATTATTAGTGATGGTTGGTCAATGAATATTATGATGAAAGAACTGATGGCCCTTTATCAAAATCTTTTATTAGGGAAAAGAAATCCTTTAGAACCGCTTAAGATTCACTATAAAGACTATGCTACCTGGCAACAGAATCGGCTAAATAATGATGAATTAATCAATCATAAAAATTACTGGAAGGATAAGTTTCGAGGCGAACTTCCTTATTTAAATTTACCGTTAGATATACCCAGAAATAAAGTTAGAAATCAAAAAAGTGCTACAGTATCTTTAGAACTAGATACTACAATTTTTAGTGAATTTAAAAGTTATTGTAAAAATAAAGGAGGTACTGTCTATATGGGGCTAGTATCTGTAATTAATATTTTGTTGTACAAATATACCGCCCAAGAGGACATGATAATCGGAAGTCCAATTGCAGGAAGAGATCATAAGGATTTAGAGAGTCAGGTAGGTTTTTTTATAAACACTCTTGCTTTACGGATTTCTCTAAATAAAAACGAAAGCTTTGATTCTTTATTTGATAAAGTTAAAGGAATTACCTTGGAGGCTTATGAGCATCAATCTTTTCCATTTGATGAAATTGTAAGAGAATTGGATTTGAAAAGAAGTAATGGTCGAAATTTGCTTTTCGATATTATGGTAGTACGTCAAAATACAAATCAATTACGTAACGATTCTTTAGTTGAAAATAATCATTTAAAAATGAGTCGTTTTAAATGGAGAGAAGAAAGACCTAGTACATACGATTTGATATTCGAATTTAAAGAAGCTAATGATTGTTTAGAACTTATAGTAGAATATAATAAAGACATTTTTTTCAAAGAAACAATTGAAAGATTATCTTCCCATTTTAAATATTTACTATTAAGTCTTTTAAAAAGCCCAAGTACAGAATTATCCAATGTGGATTATTTAAAATTGGAGGAGAAAGATCAACTTCTAAATAGCTTTAATAAAACTGAGGCTTCGGAAGTTGGTGCAACAACAATACTCGAATTATTTTCGAGAAATGCGAAGGCCTTTCCAAATTCTAATGCAATATTTTATAAAAATAAATCCTTAACATATAAAGAACTTGATACCAAGTCAAATAAATTCGTTAATTTTTTGAGTATTAACTACCAAGTAGGGAAGGGTGATCATATAGGAATTTCCATGGATAGGACTGAAAATATGATTATAGCGATTTTAGGAATATTGAAATTAGGGGGTGTTTATGTGCCTATTAATAGTTCTTATCCTACAGAAAGACAGGGGTTTATACAAATTGACAGTAACTGTAAAATTGTAATTTCTGAGCTTATATTTAAAGACTTTGAAAAATCAGAATTAGACATTTCGGATAATACAGTCTTTCCAGAAATTGAAAATGACAACTTGGCATATATTATTTACACCTCTGGTACCACTGGTATGCCAAAAGGAGTTATGATTGAACACGGATCTATTGTTAATACTATAGTCGGATTAATAAAAAAATTCCATATTACTCCAAATTTTAAAGGGCTTCAATTTGCGTCTTCTTCCTTTGATGCGTCAATTTGGGAAATATTTTTGAGTTTATGTTCAGGGGCAAGTTTATTCATTGTGGATGATGAAATCAAAAGTAATCCGGCAACCCTCCAGAATTTTTTAAATGAAAATCATATTGATATAGCATTACTACCTCCGTCATTTATTAAACATCTTAATCCTGAACGTATCAATTTAGAAGTACTAGTAACTGGAGGGGAGATGGCGGATGCAAATCTCTTTGCTAAATTTCCGGATAGCTGTAAATACTATAATGCCTATGGCCCAACTGAAGCTAGTATCTGTGCAACTGTCTATCATGTTTATAAAAAAGATGATTTTTATAAAAATGACATGCTGATAGGAAAGCCAATCAGCAATACTGAAATTTTTATCCTGGACAGCGATAATAACATTCAACCTATCGGAATTATAGGAGAGATCTGTATTGGAGGTATAGGAGTTGGTAAAGGATATATAAATAGACCTTTACTTACAGCTGAGAAATTTGTAGATAATCCTTTTAGGCCTGGTCAGAAGATGTACCATACTGGTGATTATGGTAGATGGTTATCTGATGGAAATATAGAGGTTATTGGGAGGAGAGATCGTCAAGTTAAAATAAGAGGATATCGCATTGAACTTGACGAAATAAGAACAGCAATATTAAACTTAGAATCAGTTAAGGATGCGACTATTATAGTTTATCAGGGAGCAAATGGTTCCAAAGATTTGGTAGCATTTATAATAAAATCAAAAGATATATCAGATTCTAAAATTATATCGAACTTGAGGCAAGTTCTGCCTTTACATATGATACCTAATAGGATTATATCACTTAAAGAATTCCCTACAACGTCAAGTGGTAAAATTAATTTTGAAGATCTTATTAAGATGGTAGGTAATGACCGAAATATAAATAATTGTTATTCACCTAATACAGAAACTGAAGTTAAACTTTTGAGTATATGGAAAGATATCCTAAATCAAAAGGAAATCAGTATTAAAGATGATTTTTTTCTGTTAGGTGGCCAAAGCATAAAAGTTGCCCAACTGGCTAATCTAATTCATCAAACTTTTGAAATAGAAATAAAGATTAAAGATTTATTCGATCATTCTATTCTTGAGGATCAGGCTAGAAAAATCGATGCAGGGCGGAAAATGAGTTTTCAACATATCTTTCCATCTCAGATTCAAGAAAGTTATGCCGTCTCAGCAGCGCAACGGAGAATGTGGTTTATTTGCCAAGACCCCCAAACAAATAAAGCATATAATATTTGTGCTTCTTATAATGTAAAAGGCCATTTAAACTACAATATTCTAAAAGATGCTTTTAATTTATTGATTAAGAGACATGAAAGTTTACGAACCAACTTTCAAATTAACGTTGATGGGGATCTTAGACAATATATAAAATCCATATCGGATGTAGATTTTAATCTTAATATTATTGATCTAAGAAATGCAGGAAATGAGAATTTGTTAAGAAATAATATAAATAAAGAATATACAAATGGTTTCAATCTGGAGGATGATTCATTAATAAAGATTAGTGTTTTTAAACTGAAATCTGGTGATATCCTCACATGTGTATTACATCATATTATAAGTGATGGATGGTCATTTGCAATTATGATAAATGAAGTCACTCAAATTTATTCAGACCTAATTTCAGGTAGAGAGATAGGTCTGTCACCTTTAAAAATCCAATATAAAGACTTTTCAGAAAACCAAAATAGCCATTTTACTAAAAATCTTTTTGAAGATGATAAAAAGTATTGGCTTAAACAATTTGAAGGGCCATTACCAATCCTCCAGCTTAATCTATCAAAAAATCGACCTACAATTAGAACATTTAATGGAGGGCATATTAAAAAGACATTAAGCAAAGAATTGACAAGTAAAATTTTAGAGATTAGTAAGGAATTACATGGTACAACGTTTTCGACTTTATTAACTTTTGTTAAAATTCTCTTACATAAACATAGCCAGCAAGATGACATTATTGTGGGTACCCCAGTGGCAGGACGTGACCATGCAGATTTAAATGACCAAATTGGACTATTTATTAATACGATAGCATTACGTACAAAATTTTCTAAAAATGACAGTTTCAATCAATTATTTACAAATGTTTATCGTACCCTTGTAGAGGCTCAGGATCACCAAAATTATCCTTTTGATAGTTTAATCGAAAATCTAAAAATTGAGAGAACACTTAATAGAAGTGTCCTTTTCGATGTTATGGTCACTTTATCTGGTGAATTCGATAAACATAAAGAAAGTACGCAAATTAAGGATTTAGTTGTTGAAAGAATTCATGATGAACCAATTTCAGTTAGTAAATTTGATTTAACATTTAATTTTGGATTAGATAATGATTGCTTGGTTCTAAATCTAGAATTTAATTCTGATCTCTTTGAAAGAGATTGTGCTGAAGTTTTCGTTAATCACTTTGAAACTTTAATAGAAAATATAGTTAATGATAGGGATAAACCAATTTCTTTAGTCGATTTACTCTCATCAAACGAAGGAAACAGGTTACATATTCTGTCCGAAAGTAATTCAGGTCCCGAAAATCGAAGTTCTATTGTAAATATATTTGAAAACCAGGTCAAACTAACCCCTGATTCTGCAGCGCTAATTTTTGGTAAAAAAAAATATACCTATAATGAACTTAATTGTCTTGCAGATCGTTTCGCAAGGTATATTTTGTCAATGCACAAAATACAAATCGAAGAAATCATTGGAATCCAACTTCAGAGAAACGAATGGCTAATCATTAGTATGCTAGCTATTTTAAAGACTGGAGGCGCATATTTACCAATGGATATAGAATATCCGGAAATTCGTTTAAACAATATGATTAAGGATTGTTCATGTAAGATAGTTATTGATCAGGATTTTATAGATAGGTTCTTATTGGAAAAAGAGACTTATCCTTCAGAAGATTTAGGGATAAGTACTACCGACAATAATTTAGCATACATTATGTATACTTCGGGTTCGACAGGCACTCCCAAAGGTGTGATGATCGAACAAAAAAGTGTAATAAATTTAGTGAAAAATACGAACTATATCAATTTAGGCGAAAAAAGCATTTTGTTGATGACTGGCTCCATTTCTTTTGACGCTAGTACTTTCGAAATATGGGGCATGTTATTAAATGGCGGTACTCTAATTATAACTAGTAAGCATGATTTATTAGAAGTTAGCAGGCTTAGGACACTTATTATAACAAATGAAGTTAATATCATGTGGTTTACTTCTACGTGGTTTAATCAATTGGTTGATATCGATTCTAATATTTTTAAATCCTTGAAAACTATATTAGTTGGAGGAGATAGATTATCTAGCGTTCATATTAATAAGGTACAAGAGTCAAACCAATCATTGCAGATATTAAATGGATACGGTCCTACTGAAAACACTACATTTTCCTTAATATATGAAATTAAAAATGGTGAACATAATATTCCGATCGGTAAACCAATAAGTAACAACGTGGCATATGTCTTAGATGGAGAAAAGAAATTATGTCCAATTGGTATCGTCGGAGAAATATACGTCGGTGGGCTAGGTATAGGCCGAGGCTATATTAATAACAATGAATTAACGAAAGAAAAATTCATAAGTAATCCATTCGTCATTAACGAACAATTATATAAAACGGGTGACTTAGGAATGTGGCTGCCAAACGAAGAAATAGCATTTATGGGGCGTTTAGACGACCAAATAAAAATCAGCGGAAATCGAGTTGAAATTCAAGAGATTGAATCTATTATCTATAAATTTAATAATATTTTGTCTTGTGTAGTAATTAGTTCCTTAGACAAGAATGGGCAAGTTTTCTTAGTTGCATATTATAAAAGCAATGATGATGTTAATAATTTTGATATAAAGCAACATCTTTCTAAATATTTACCTAATTTCATGATTCCAAGTTTTTTTATTAAGTTAGATGAAATTCCACTAACAATAAACGGAAAAGTTGATAAGGAAAAATTACCCAATTATAATGAAATAATTTATCAAACTGTCAAAGAAGAAGTTAGGAATTTGGTAGATCAAGAAATCCTAATGATTTGGGGAGATGTTTTGGATATAGATATATCAAATATTGGAATTTATGACAACTTTTTTGAGCTTGGAGGCAATTCTATTAAAATTATGAAAATGGTAGATCTATTAAACAAACAATTTGATCTTAAGATATCAATTGTGACGGCATTTCAACATCCAAACATCGCATCATTATCTGATTATATATCTAAAGGTAATATGGATAATCAAAATAATGAAGAAGAAAGCTTAGAGGTATTGAATGAAACTTTAACCATAATAAATTCTAGAGGTAATGAATAACACTGGATTAGAAATCGCAATAATTGGGATATCGTGCAAAGTTCCAGGGGCAAAAGACTGGCGTGAATTCTGGAAAAATTTAATAGAGGGCAAAGAATCGATTTCATTTTTTACGGATGAGGAACTTGAAAATTTAAACGTTTCAAAAGAGACTTTAGAACATCCAAACTTTATTAGGTTTAAAAGTAATTTACCAGAAAAAAATAATTTTGATTCAGTCTTTTTTGATTATACTCCAACGGAAGCAAAATATTTAAATCCATCCCATCGTCATCTCCATGAATGTGCCTGGAGTGCTATTGAGGACGCTGGATATAAAATTGAAGATCATAAAGGATCAATTGGAGTATTTGCAGGAACAAATGAAGATTTTAATTGGAGAGCCTATTCCAAAATTGAAAATAGAAAGGGGGAAATAGACGAATACTCCCTCAATCTTTTATCCAATTCAAATTTTCTTACGACAGCGCTTTCATATAAATTTGATTTAACAGGACCATCATATGCAATAAATACTGCATGCTCTACATCACTTGTAGCAGTACATCAAGCTTGTAATAGCCTTTTGTTAGGGGAATGTAAAATGGCTTTAGCTGGTGGCGTTAATATCCTTACTGAAAAACAAAAAGGTCTATTCCATAAACCTGGAATGATAATTTCTTCTGATGGACATTGTAGGCCTTTCGATAAAGAAGCTGATGGGGCAGTCCCTGGAGAAGGGATGGGCGTTGTAGTTTTAAAAAAAATAAAAGATGCCATTGCAGATGGGGATAATATTTATGCCGTTATTAAAGGTAGCGCAATCAATAACGATGGACATAGAAAAGTGGGTTTTACCGCGCCAAGTGTCGATGGTCAATCTAACTGCATCAAAAATGCGATGAAGTTCGCAAATGTTAACCCTGAGTCAATTTCCTATATCGAGTGTCATGGAACAGGAACTAAGTTAGGTGATCCGGTTGAAATACAATCATTGAATACAGCATTTCATTTTAAACTAGAAAAATTTTGTGCTATTGGGTCTGTTAAAGGAAATATAGGACATTTAGATGTGGCCGCTGGAATAATCGGATTAATTAAGACAGCTTTAGTCCTAAAATTTAGACTTATTCCACCTAGTTTAAACTATTTAAAACCGAATCCTTCGATCCCATTTGAAAACGGACCATTTTATGTTAATTCAATTTTGAAAAAAGTTAACATGAAAGATCGTGAAATCTTTAGAGCATCTGTTAGTTCATTTGGTGTTGGAGGAACCAATGCTCATGCTGTTTTGGAAGAATTTCCAATTAAGAATAGAGTAAAAGAGAGTAGAGACTATAAATTGTTATGTTTATCCGCGAAAACAGTAATGTCTCTAAAATTATATAAGGAAAATTTTGCGAAATTCCTAAAAGAAGAAAGTAATTTGGATCTTTTGGATATGTGCTATACAATGGCTATTGGAAGAACGGCATTTCCAATTCGCAAATCAATTATTTTTAAAGATGATGCTGAATTATTGAAATTATTAAATGATTCGACAGCTGAAAATGTTTTTCCAAGATCAATAAATGCTTCAAAAATTGTATTTATGTTTCCTGGTCAAGGATCCCAATTTATAGGAATGGGGAATGAACTATACGAAAAAGAAAATATTTTCAGGGAATATGTAGATTTGGGGTTTCAATTAGCAGAAAAGTTTACAGATCTTCCTCTAAAAAGTGTTTTCTTTAAAAATGATAAAAATTCTTATAGTACATCAAATCTGCAACCACTTTTATTTATCTATGAATATTCATTAGCGCAATCGGTTTTAAAATTAGGTGTCAAACCTGATTATTTAATTGGACATAGTTTAGGTGAATATGTTGCTGCAGCGATTAGTGGAATTTTATCGTACGAAATAGCTTTAAAAATAATAATTAGGCGGGCTGAGCTTTCAGAAAAGATTAGAGATGGAAAGATGCTTGCTGTGAATTTAAATGAAGCAAATCTAAGTGAATATTTAAATAAAGATATTTCCCTTGCAAGCATAAATTCAGAAGAACAGACTGTGTTAGCTGGTAACGAAACGGAAATAGATTTTCTAAAACAAAAATTAAACAGTGATAACATTCCTAATATTGAATTGGGAATATCAAAACCTTTCCATTCTCATTTAATTGACCCAATTTTAAATGGATTTTATGATGAAATAAAAGAAACTGAATTTGGTAAGATGGAAATTCCGATTGTATCTTCTGTTACTGGGACACTAATTAGCGAGGAAAAAATTTCTTCAGTTAATTATTGGGTCAATCAACTTAGGAAACCTGTACGTTTTTCGGATGGTTATAATTTTATTGCGCAAAGAGCTAAAAACCTAATTTTTATAGAAGTCGGCCCAGGCGCAATATTATCTTCGTTTATAAAGAAGAACATAAAGAAAAATAGTGATTTAAATATAGTTAACTTCTTAAATCCTGAATCAGGAAATATTAACGAACATAAAGGATATTTAAAAGGTATTGGTAAACTATGGGAGCTGGGCCTAAATATCCAATGGAATAACTATTTTCCTTCCTCTAAAAGGATATCATTGCCTACATATGTATTTGAAAAAATTGAATATCCTGTTGAGGTTGATCCGACGGAAAATTTTCATCTAGAGCTTAATAATTTAGAACGAAATGTAAATGGAAGCTTAGTAAGTCTTCCTCACTGGATGGTTTCTTGTAGAATGAAATTTAAAGATATCAGTTTTAAAAAAACTATCCTTATTTTTTCAGATGAATCCGATTTTGCCAAACGTTTGGATAGGGAGATTAATTTAGGTAATCATAATATTATAAGAATATACCCAAGAGATCATTATTCTTATAATGATAACCTTAGTGAATTTTACATTTCTCCAAATAATCAAACTCATTTTGAAGACTTAATAAAGGATTTAGAGCAGAAAAATTTGTTCGTTACCGACATTCTTTATCTATGGGATCTTAAGTTTAGAAATAGTAATTGTATCAACGAAATAAACTATAATTCTTTTTTTAATCTATCCAACTTGATTAAACAATTTAAATCTGATTATATTGATAGTAAGCTTAATTTAGTTGTCGTAACTAACTCTTTTTTTAATATAATTGGAAATGAAACTATAAATATTGAACAATCATTTAAAATAGGTATTTCAAATAGTGGTAGTCAAGAATATAAAGGGACAATTAGAATTGTTGATATAAATATCAACACTGTAGTAGATGATGATTATTCTAATGTAATAAATGAATTTTTAGATGATTCTGATTTTCAAAGAGTTGTGGCCTTTAGGAATGGTAGACGTTGGATACAATCTTATCAAGCAATTTCAGCTGATGAACAAAAATCTTTTAACCCTATTATTAAAAAGGATGGAATTTATTTAATCACTGGAGGTCTAGGAAAACTAGGGTATGAACTAGCTAAACAAATTAGCCAAAGATACAAGTCCACCATTGTTTTAGTCGGCAGAACCACGCTAGATTCTAGTGTTGAAAATAACACCATTGTTAGAAAATTTAATGAATTGCTAGAAATAAATGAAAATATTCATTATTATTCTGTTGATATTTCAAATATTACAAATTTTAAAGATACCGTTGATAAAATTCAATCAGATATCGGAATAATAAATGGCGTTATTCATGCCGCTGGGGTTACAGATATCAGAAATTTTGAATTAATTGATGAAACAAATCTTGAAAATGCTTTGACTATATTTAAACCGAAAGTTGAAGGTATTATAAATCTTTATCAAATTTTCGGTAAAAGTAAGTTAGACTTTTTGTGTGCCACTTCCAGCATTTCAACTGTGGTTGGTGGAATTGGCTTTTCTGCATATGCAGCTGCCAACTTATTTCTAGAGTCCTTTATATCCTCTGTTCATCAGGAAGGCTTAAATTGGAAATGTATAAGTTTGCCTGGAATTCTTTATAATAATCAATACGAAAATATTGTTACTCTTAAAGAACGTAAAGGATGGTATGTTAAAGAGATATTTGAGCTAATAAATTGGTCTATAGACAAAAATAAACCATCTGTTATTTTGGCATTAATAAAAAATATTAAGGATTGGATAAAAGAATCATACCCAATGCATGGTTTAGAATCAGAAATTTATAGTTCAGAAATAAAAGTTGGTTCTAAAGATAGAAGTAATATTTCTAGTCCTTATATAGAAGCAAGTACCCCAACAGAAAGAAAATTAAAGAAATTGATCAATGAGTTTTTAGGAGTAGATAATATTGGAATTCAGGACAATTTCTTTGAACTGGGATTAGATTCACTAAAATCAATGATGCTAGTTAGGAAACTTAAAGACAACTTTGAGTTCCCTCCAGATTTAAAATCTTTTTTATTGCACCCAACAATAAAAGAACAAGCCAAAATTATTGACGATCAATCACCAGATAAACATATTCAACAAGAGACAAAAAATACAATTATAATATGACCGCTAAATTATTACTTAAGAAATTAAAAGATTTAAATATAGATATTTCATTAAAAGGAGACGATCTTGAATTAAAATACTCAGAAGAATACAATCTCTCAAAGGATTTAATTAAAGAAATTAGCTCTTTAAAACAAGAAATTATTAATATATTAAGAAATACAGATATAGAGAATATAGATATTTCGCCTTCGTCCAAATCTGACGACTACCCTTTATCATCATCCCAATATTCATTATGGTTACTAAGCCAGCTTGAAGAAATTAATATTACTTACAATTTATTGCCTGAAATTTATGTATTTGAGGGTAAATTTAATGAAAAGGCACTTGAATATTCGTTCAATAAACTTATTGACAGACATGAAATTTTGAGAACAAATTTTAAGGACAATAAAGATGGTGACGTCCGTCAAGTTGTGAAAAATCGTTCTGAAATGGACTTTAAGTTGAAAACTATCGATCTTACAAGTTATGAAGATTATTACAGTATAATGGAGAAACAAATTGAGCAAGATTTTATCTCTCCTTTTGACTTATCCGATGGTTCGTTAATGAGGGCGAGATTATTTAAAGTTGAGCCTCAGAAGTGGATACTTTCCTTCACTATGCACCACATAATCAGTGATGGTTGGTCAATGAATGTGATCGTTCGTGAGTTGATGCAGTTTTATACAAATTATATATCAGATACTGTTTCAGAATTAAATCCCTTAAAAATTCAATATAAAGATTATGCTATTTGGGAACAAGAACTGGTCAACAATGAGGGAATGGAAGGCGCAAGGCATTATTGGCTTAACTTATTTCAGAATGGAGTTCCTAAGTTGAAAATTTTGGGGGACAAACCCCGTCCGAAAATTAAAAGTTTCAAAGGTGGAATTATATCAAGTAATATTGAACCCCAATATGCAAAACTGTTAGCTCGTAAAAGTAGCGAAAATGGTGGAACGCTTTTTATGGGGCTATTAAGTCTGGTTAATATTCTTTTATATAAATATACTTCTCAAACAGATATAGTTATTGGAACGCCAATTGCTGGTCGGAATCACAAAGATTTGGAAGATCAGGTTGGTTTTTATGTTAATACTTTAGCATTAAGAAATGAATTTAAGCCTTCAGATAGTTTTAATGAAATATTTCAAAGGCTTAAAAAACTATGTATTGATTCCTTCGAGCATCAAATTTACCCTTTTAATAAGCTTGTTTCTGAACTCAATTTACCCTCTGACAGAAGTAGAAATCCTTTATTTGACGTAATGGTAGTTCTTCAAAATACTTCTTTGAATACTTCACAAATAGAATATCAGATGGGAGATTTGAGTGTCGGGAAATACCAACGTGAAGGGCACCAAGTAAGTAAGTTTGACTTAACCTTTATTTTTACAGAAGGATCTAATGGTATAAATTTATTACTTGAATATAGTTCTGATATTTTTTCATATGAAGTGGCTAAACAAATATCAAATCACTTCTATCAGATCTTGAAAGTTTTTCTTGAAAATCCAAATATTGGGATTAATTCATTGGATTATTTGAATTCAGTAGATAAGCACAATTTGCTAGAGAATTTCAATTCTTCAAACAGTAATAAAATTAATGGTCTTCTTGAAGATTTTTCAAAAAGAGTTATAGAATTTCCAAGTTCTTTAGCAATTAAGTCTTCTACTGGCGATTTGACATATAGCGAATTAGATGAGAAGTCTGATAAATTGGCGCTTTTCTTAGGTGAGAAATTGAATGTTAAAACAGGTGATAAAATTGGAATTTATCAAAACCGATCGAAAGAATTAGTGATTTCTATACTTGCGGTATTAAAAGCTCAGGCAGTATTTGTTCCAATTGATGTTGATCTTCCCGAAGTAAAAATACAGTATATTTTAGAAGATTCTTCACTCTCCACTTTATTAACTGACAGCGAAAACGTCTATATATCTTTTAAGCTTCAGTGGAAGAACAAAAAGTTAAGAAATCTAATCTGTGTGGATTCATATGATATTTATAATACCAATTTACAATATTCATCAAACAATGGTTTGATGAATAAAGAGTTATGGGATCATGTGGGGAGCTCTGCTACAAGTTTAATTTCTGGGGGCGGTTGGGTCAGTAGCTTTACTGGGGAACATTTTAGTGAAATAGAAATGGCCGAATACGCTGAAAATACATTAAGAAAATTAGAGAGCTATTTATTACCCAATACTAGAGTACTTGAAATTGGATGTTCATCCGGAATAACGATGTTAAAAATTGCTCCAAGAGTTGGACATTACTATGGAATAGATCTTTCATCAAGTATTATAGAAAATACAAAAATAACGGTTAAAGAAAAAGGATTAGACAATGTCAAATTAAGTTGCCTACCTGCACATCTAATCCATGAAATTGAGGAAGATAATTTTGATATTATTATTTTAAATAGTGTTATACAAAGTTTTGAAGGACATAATTATTTACGAGAAGTTATTATAAAATCCATCGACAAGTTAAGTGAAAAAGGAATACTGTATTTTGGAGATGTCATGGATGAAGACAGGAGACAACAACTAATATCTGATTTAGAATCTTTTAAAAAATTAAATAGCGGAAAATTTCGGACTAAAATAGATTGGTCAAATGAATTATTCATTTCAAAGGATTTCTTTTCTGATATAGTCATTGATTTAAAGGATTTGGTTTCTGTGGAATGTAGTGATAAAATTTATACAATAGAAAATGAGCTAACAAATTATAGATATGATGCCATAATCCAAGTAAATAAGAATCAATCTTACCAGAAAGCTAATTTGAAAACAAAAAATCAATATGATCTAAAAGATGTTGATAAATTTAAAAATAGTGAAAATAAATATCATTTAAGCCCTTTAGATAGAGTTGCTTATATCATATATACTTCAGGATCTACAGGAAATCCAAAAGGGTGCCAAATTACTTATAATAATATTTCGAATTATATTTCATGGGCTAATAATTATTATTTCCAGTTTGTACCCTTTTTAAGATTTGGCGTTTTTACACCGATATCTTTTGATTTGACACTAACAAGTATTTTTTGTCCCTTGACTCTTGGGGGGGAAATGGTTATCTGCGACCAATCTAATGATTTGGAAAAAATACTTTCATTTTGTTTGTCTGAAAAACAACGTATTAATACTCTTAAGTTAACTCCTGGTCATATACAATTCCTTTCAAATAAAAATATTGGTTCCAAGCATCTTTCAAATGTAATTTTAGGAGGTGATACTGTTACCGAGGATAATGTTGAAATTTTATTCAAAATAAACCCTAATATTAGGATTTATAACGAGTACGGTCCAACTGAAGCAACAGTAGGGTGTATTACAAAAGAATTAAAATTAAAAGAGCCCATTACTATTGGCACTCCAATTTGGAACACCCGCGCTTACATCCTTTCTGAAACGGGGCATTTATGTCCAATCGGGGTTATCGGAGAGATCTGCATCTCAGGAGCCGGTGTGGCTAAAGGTTATCTAAATAGATCTGAATTGACTGAATCAAGGTTTGTATCGGATCCGTTTCAGGATGGGGAACGCATGTACAGGACTGGCGATATGGGAAGATGGCTAGCTAATGGGGAAATAG
>JAITTY010000003.1 GCA_031286695.1 Sphingobacterium sp.
ATAGGAGAGATAGGTAAATTAACGGAGGAGGAACTAATGTCATACGAAGCAAGTTTAAAACATAAGCGCGATGCTGAGAGTGTGTTCAATTCGGCCAAGAAATCCGGAGAAGCTTTAGGACATGCTAAAGGTCTAGCGGAAGGTAAAGCGGAAGGTCTAGCGGAAGGTCTAGCAGAAGGTCTAGCAGAAGGGGAACGCAAAAAAGCTCTTGAGACTGCTAAAGCATTTAAGGAAATGGGGCTGCCTATAGCTGATATTGCTCAAGGTACAGGGCTTTCAGTCGAAGAGGTCGAAAATCTCTAAGTTTCGCTATTGGGGGACTGTTCCACTAAATGTGCAAATAAATTACGGAGTTCAGCTATGTCCCTTATAATTGGACTCTGTTTCCATATAAAGTAGAACTGACCCATACCCTAGCCTTATAGTTTGTAATCATCTTGAAAGTTAATATCTGTAAACATATTAATTCAGCATACCATGACCAATCCCAACCTTCCAATAGCTGCCTATGTTGTCATCCGTACAAATATCTGTAGCGATATAGGAGCGAGCTATGTCGATTTCTTTGGTGGCCACTCTACCACCTATGAGAAGCAGATGCAGGAGATGTACAAGCGTGTTACCGAAGCGCTCAAGCAGCGTGCACAGGCAATTCGTGCTTGCTATTATTGGGCTTAGTGTCGATATCGACGGAATTTTAGGATGTAATACCCAACTCTCGATGCCACTGATATAATCCTCCGGGGTCGAAGACATTCCCTTTTAAAAAACGCTGCAAAAACTCTGTGAGGGACGACGTCAATGCAACTTTAGGGTGCGTTGCATTAAATATTTCATATCGGCAATTTCCTAAATACCTTAATCCCCATATATCTGAATTAATCATATATTCTGAAAAATAAAACCAATTATTCCCATAGTTGTCTGAGTACTCCATTATTCCATCAAGTGGTATAATATTGAAAATATCTTCATTACAACCGAAACCATTACATAAGAGATAAAACCTTCTAAACTCATCGGGCAAAGGAAATCCAATTTTTTGCTCAAAGGTATCAATCTCCGAGAGCATTGCTCCAGGATAGATGTCAATTCCATCTTTCTCGTGCTTTTGTTTTATAGCCGTAATTAATTGTCTCATTGCTATTATGTGGTAAAACTGGCGGGGTATAACATCATCTTAAGATAAAGTTATTAAATATATTCGTCCATAAGTAAACGCAGTAGGAGTAAATGTAGTTCTGATAAAGTTAATAGCTCCGTTCCAATTTCTCGAAACCTTCGGTGGAACCATAACAAGCATATCAAACTCTTTCGTTTAAATTTTCCATTTCTTTAGTGTTTTCTGGCTTCTTTCAGATGCCAACCCAATTCCTCAGGAACTAAATCAAAGGCGAAGCTGGAAATTCCAAAATCTTTTGAAAATATCTCATTATTATTCTGCCAAACTGTTATTTGATCCCAACAAGCGAGGAAGAAATTCCCTTCTTGAATAAAGTCCATCCAACCATTGGCTTTAATTGATGCCTGTTTGTCGGTCAATATAATACCCGAGTAATTTTCTAGGCTACCATCCAGAAACATTCCATCATGCCCTTCTATACAGGATTCTGACCAGTCAAAATCAAATTTAAAGCTCATACCTAACAAACTATTTAGTTCAACAGCAAGCTGGATTTGTACTAGTTCCTTTAATTTTGGTCCCATAGTACTTGAAAGGCCATATTTATCACAATTATCTTCCATAGACTCCTATTTACGTGTTGAAGGTAATCTTTTCAATGTAAAGACAGCATATCCGACCACGGGAAATATGGCTGAGAGAATAATATAAATGCATTTCGCTTGAAATTGCCAATTTATATTCAATGGGAGCGGGATTCTCTTGATGAGATGAGCTATTAAAACATCATATGCTATGTAATAGGCCTCAGGAATCAGCCATAAAATCGTGATATAAACTGATAATTTCCCGTGATGAGTATACACGATATAAGTATTATCAACCCAATCAATGCTGGCCAGAATATGGAGAATATCTTTCTATTTCTTTGCGCCTACAGGTATCCCGCATAAATAAGTCCTGCAACTTGCAACCCAAAAATAATCAGGTTAAAATTTAAACTCCCCGTAAAATACCTCAGCCAATCACCGTCTGTTAATAATGCATAAAATGTTAAAGCCATAAAGCTGAGATGTACAAATAGGGGACCGTTAATTCTCTTCATTATCTATATTACGTTTATGGAATCTCAAAGTTTTTATCGCTTTGAGAAGATCCTCTTCTGTTTGCTTTTTTAGATCTGCTCCATGGAGATTAAATCGGACTTTTGAAGAGTCTCCCCATAAGCTGCCGATATATATCCCTGTCGTACCTTTCCCGGATATCCTAGGAAATACGATTTTCGCTCTTCTGTTATCAATGGTATCCCAGGATACATTTTGTTTTCTGTACAGATCGGCATCAATATTCATCGACATAATATCTTTAACAACGATGAAATCGGAGGAGTCCAAGTTATTTTCCTCCATCATTTGCCTTGTAATTACCTGAATATTTGGTTCTGTCAACGTATTTGAATACATGCCCAGATCAAAGTAAAGCGTATCTGTGTTGTCTACAGCAATTGCGCCGACATCACTGTCGATTCCATTTTGTTTGACCTGCTGCCATTTATAAGGAGCTTCAAGCGTAAATAGACCAAAATCCATTGTCTTTGTGGGAGATGGATCTTTGCACCCAACCACAAGGATGGTAAGGGCAGAAATGGGGGATAGCTTTATGAACTGTTTCATGCTATGGCTTATGCATTGAATTTACAAAATCCGGCTGAAAGGCACAAGAAGTCATTTCAGTGCCAGTCGCAATAACAAAAACGACATTGTTTTGCTGTTGGAGTTCTGGCTAGCTTACCACAATTGGGACAGTAATTAAAAAATATTTCAGAAGCGTGATTACGCATGATACGCGTTGCTGTATCTTCATTAAATTTCTCTAGGCCGTTGTTCAATAAACTTAGTGCATTTTCGTCTTTGGTCAGCCATCCAGCTTTAAAGTAAACTCTCTTTATTTTATCAATATCTTCATTTTGATCTATTTTTAAAAGTGAATGTGCATGTTTATAAGCAAGTTTCTCTTTTGAAGACATCAAATGAAGATAATGCTGTATAATGTAATTTTGTATTTCTTTTTTCATAATTATAATGTCTAAACTTTCTTTTTCCAACTTGAAAAAATGCGATTTACAAATATTATCAGAGTAGTACATGCCCAAATAATTAATGAGTAGAATAGCACAACTAATGATGCTCCACCTTGAAAATTCGCGGGATCTATATAGAGAAAAATATTAAGTGCAAGGCTAATGGATACAATACATATCAGTTGAACTTTTTCACCTCTGCCACCAATTACAAACCTATAGCTGATATAGCAAAATAGGAGTATGTACAGTGCGTAAACCATAATGAATTCATGATCTGTGGGAAACATATTCGCTATTATTTAGTTTTTCTTTTGTTATTTTCTAATGCTAGATTACCAGCGTCAAACCTCAGCGGGTAGGTGTATCCGCATTTTACAGCACGTCCATCTTGATATCCCGGTTTCCAGGGACTAGATTTTCTAATTAATTCAATTAATGCTTCACCTGTATGATAACCAATATCTTTGGTTATCTGAAAATTACTTAGCCGGCCATCTTTCTCAATCGTAAAATTGATAATCAGTTTGCCGTTTACTTTTGCTTTCTTGGCAGCAGTTGGTATCTTATAATTTTTAACAATCCAATTTTTAAATCCGTTTGTACCATAAGGTGGCTCAGGAAATACTTCAATCATGTGAGGAGGAATATCCGCGATTGAGTCATCCAAAACAAGGGACTGACCGACAGCTTGCGATAAGATGCTTATCGATACAATACACATAAATGATAACTTGTGAATCCAAAAAAATCCCATTGTATTAATATATATAACTAAGCAACTAATTTACATATCTAATTTGTATCTTGATGCAACATGATTAATCTAGTAATAAGAAAAGTATTGAACGATTATGTCACTTTCATAAACGACTTCAAATATCAGTTTTCTCCAAATATGGATGAATTTGAACAAAAGAGCAGTCGAAATCGCTCGGGACAAATTGGTGGATTCAATTACCAGTTTCATGGTGCGGGCTGCCGTTTAGAGAAAGACGGTATAGTATGTGAATTTGATTTTATGCCAACCAATGAATATCCCATAAAGTTTTCTTTATGGAAAATGAGCGAATTTATTTTAACCAATAAAGCTTATGGAATAGGTAAATTGGAGGAGTCGGAATTACATGAGGTGCTACATACACTGGTTGAAGATGGCACACTTGTCAAATTGGTATTGGGTGGCGTGATTTGGGAAATATACCAGATTTAACACGAAATTTTATTTGCGGATATACTCCTTAGGATGCGATGCTTTTTCAGAAATTCAATAGCATCTTCGTTTTTTAATAGCTGTAAACATATTAATTTAGCATACCACGACCAATTCCATCGAAGGGAGGTAGATTTCACGATCTCATGATCCATAGCAGCCAATCTAGTCATCGGTACTACTGTCTTTAGCGATATATGTAGGTTTCTTTGTCGGTCGCTCTACCAGCTGTCCTCCCTCAATCTTTAATAATTGCACAGATCTTAAAGGTTTTCTGTCCTCTGTCCGGCATAACGGAATTAATTCTATTTGCGAAAAAGTCCTTAATTAATTCCCAGTCACTTATATTCATACTACCATTCCCGTTTTTGTCGAGGTAGTCAATAATATTTAAATTACCAATAACTTCAAAATTGTCTCGAAACTTCATAAAGTCTTTTCGGAAAATTAAAAATCCGTAAGAACCTAAAAAGTATGGTTCAGTCTCGGGATGAATTGACCACATCTTTTTAAGTTCATCATCAGAATATTTGAAGTAGTCACACTTTCTATTTCCTATTCCAAAGAATTCGATATCATTAATGTTTGAAGTAGTAGGCTTGTCAAAACTGTCGTAGGTCAATGCCGCGAAAGTAAAATATTGCGGACTTTTGTTCTTGCGCGTACTCGTACAAAGCAACACTTTAAATTTATTGTCAGCGGCTTTGAATGTTAACAAGTCTCCTTGATTAATATCTGTTATTTTTAGCATAGGATGTTTATCTATAATTTTAAAGTTCAGTTTGGTATTCCCTATTAAGTGGCTTAGTTCTTCGTTCGTTATAGTTCCATCAATTTTGCTTGGTAACACAACACCAACCGGATGTCCAAAATTTAAGTATTCGGTGCTGTACATGTTTCCTTTCGAATCAATCAATCGTTCTGATTCAGACCATTCATATCCAATGAAATCAACTTGGTCTACTAATTCTTCAATCATTTCCAACTCAATTATATCTTTGGGATATTTTAAGTCAATTATTATCGAAGGAAACACGGGCGGATTAAATTTGTCCTTGCTTTTCCAGTTTTTCAAGTATTTGGAAATGATTTGCTCAAGTTTGTTGAAATTGAAATTGTCATATATACTCCACATATCGTTAAACAACTCCCTATCTATGTCCTTTATAGGTTGAATGGAGCTTAAATGTAATTCTGCGTCCCTCAATCCCCTTATTGGATTTTTAAAAACATCAAAGGGAATCTTCCTTGTAATTGAATTATTTATATCGTCAATTTCTACCCACCAATAATCAACACGTTTAAGTTTTTTTAATCTCTTATATTCGGCTAGTTTGCCCGTAAAAAAATAGTAAATCCAATTCCTTTTAATTTGTGAAGTAGAATTTAACAAGGAATCACTATATGATATTTGTAATGTTTGTATCATGCCATTATTGCTGACAATATTTGCTCGAACTTTGTGATTTCCTCCATTTTAATGATCACCGCCAGAATAGATCCACATAGGCTCTGTTTGACCAGCTCGTTCAAAACCATTCTTTTTATAAAAGTCTATGGCTTTACCGTCAGCAGTAAGCATCTGCATATGAAAATCCTTATAAATCTCTTGCATTTTATCCATAATCAAATGACCAACCCCTTTGCCCTGATAGGAGGGTAGCACCAGTAGATGCGGATAATAAACCACGAGATACCCATCGGAAATAGCATTTCCGAGGCCTACTAATGTTGTACCATCCCATGCCGTGACCAAAGAATGCGAATTTACGAGTGCTTTAATCAGTAGTTCTGGTTTTTCGGCTGCGCTCCATTTATTAGCTTGGTAAAGTTGCAGAATGTCGTTTGCATTCAAATCTCTATTAACACTAAGCTTTACGTTCATATATTATTCTGTAGTGTTGGTATGTATACTTAAGTAAATGTTCGTTGGAAATATGCGAACATGAGAAAATCGAAGTTTATGCTTCATATTACTCATAAATTTTAGCTCCCTTGAAAATATCAGCAAATGTTGACCACGAAGCTTTATGTTCATATATTATTCTGTAGTTTTGGTATGTATACTTAAGTAAATGTTCGTCGTAAATATGCGGACATCCACGTTTGCATTTGTATTGTCATAATACCCTTGGATATCTTCATTATATGCCGCCAAAGCTTCCAGAAAATCAGGTAAGGTTTTGTTTTCCCAAGTTTCAGGATGTTGTAGCAAATCCAGGCGCAACAAATCAAGAAATTTGATGAAGCTCTGTCTGTCTGTCTGTGACTTTCATTTCGTATAATTTATTATTCATGTAATTTACTTAATTGTCCATAATTTAAGGCCTATAATTTTGATCATTTTATCTATTCTTGCAAATATCAGGTTCAGCTTCTCTTTGAGCGGAATATCATATTTACAAATGCCCTGAACATTTTGAAATCTCCAGCATTCCAATAAGTTTCTAATTTCAGCTAATGTAAAGCCCACTTACTTGATCACTTAGCAAAAAGTCAATCCGCAAGGATTATTAATATGTATTCCGCAATGCATAGACGAGGAGGTAAGCCCGATTTTAATGATTTTCAATCGGTTAAAAATTATAAGCCTGATCGTGCTTATGGGTTATCTAAATTATACCTTATCTGGATCACCAAACACCTGGCCAAAGAATTAAAAAACAGGGGTATATCAATCATTTTATCGAGGCTTGTCTTACTCGTCTTTATCGTGGCAATATGTTTTAGGGTGCGGAAAGACATCAAAAAAAAAGCTACATTTTGAAAATACCTATGCGATTCAGAATGTCTTGACAGGTAAAGCACTCAGACCTTTTGGCGCACATATCGAAAATGATGTTGAAATCATTTCTTATCCTCTTAAAAACTGGGAATGTATAACCTGGGAATGTATTGTGATAGTGGATAATACTTATTTACTCAAAGATCTATTTAATTTTTTTACCTTAGCTGACAGTAATTACTGACATGAAAATTCTCAGAAGCACTTTTTTTAAAAAGCGGAAATCCAATCATGGTGATTTTGAACTGATCCCTGATAAAGGATGGGAGATTTTGCAGTCCTTTATCGATTATGAATCCAAGCTTCTTGTTGTCACGACTACAAAAGAAAAAGATGTCCCGCATCAAGGCTCGGTGAAGCAGTTAGATGTCAGACAATTTATCATTGACCCCGTAAAGGCCAAGATACTCATCCCTTACGTATATCGGACACTTTTTAATTATAAAGTGAGCGAGACGATCAGCGATGACGGTAAGCTATGCCTGATATCGCAAAGAATACATGATGAACAACGAGACAATGACTTTATTTCAGAAAAGTTGTACGATGCAGAAGCGGGTACGCTTGTTTCTTCGTCCGAATCGGTCGCATTTAATCAGAATAAAAGAATAAATCTGCTGGATAGACATTATGCCTGCCAAAAATTAAATCCCACAGATCTCAAAGCAGGAGAGATAAAACAATACTGCTCCAACTGCAAGGCTATGATAGCAAATAATCCAAGATATCCAAAAGCAATCTGCTCGACTTGCCTTTCCAAAGATAAGTA
Source organism: Sphingobacterium sp. (assembly GCA_031286695.1). Classification (GTDB taxonomy): domain Bacteria; phylum Bacteroidota; class Bacteroidia; order Sphingobacteriales; family Sphingobacteriaceae; genus Sphingobacterium. The sequence continues at coordinate 7,971 of JAITTY010000003.1, forward strand.
TAACGAAGATGGACTGTTTGTTGAGTTTTATAATATTGATCTTTCAGGTGGATTAAAAGTTATCTGCAAGAATACCGCTGGTGAAATTATTTCTGAAGATAATACCCATTGCGAATATATATGCTACATCGATGGCAAGGCGTTTGTTGCCCGAGAAGCCAGGTTCGGAGGGATTGTTATTCAGAAAAGATGATTCTGTGTGATTGAGAAAAAGGATCTATATTTCTTAGTTTAACTTTTAATATGAAAAATTGGAATTCTTCATACTGCCGTACAAATAATATAGATATACACTTTACAAGGACAGGAGGTACCAAACCTCCTATCATATTATTACACGGACTTATGACAAGTGGTCTTTGTTGGATGGATCTAGCAAGGCGATTAGAGCAAGATTATGATGTAATAATGCCCGATGCAAGGGGACATGGAAAATCAGGTAAACCAGATTTCGGGTACACCTATAACGATCATGCAAACGACATTATCGGCTTCATTGAAGCACTCCGGCTGCCACCGGTAATATTATTAGGGCATTCTATGGGGGGAATGACTGCTGCCTTAGTAGCAAGCCTTAGAGCAGACCTGCTCCACACATTGGTACTTTCCGATCCAACGTTTATTGAACTTGATGTTCAGTACCAAGTTTATAACAGCGATGTAGCTCAGCAGCATCTGAAAGTTTTGGAAATGTCGATGGAGGAAGTAATATCTGAAGGAAGGAGGCGACGTCCCCAGAGGTCCACTGAGCTATTGGAAATATTTGCTCAAGCAAGACTTCAGACGTGTATACAGGCATTTGATGTACTTATTCCTCCAAATCCTGATTATAAGGAATTAATGGGAAAAGTTTCTGTTCCTAGCTTGCTTGTGTTTGGCGATAAAGGAATAGTTTCTTGCAATGTTGCCAAAGAGCTGCAATCTCTTAATACACTAATGGAGATCGAACAAATTCCATATGCCGGTCATTCAGTTCATTTAGACCAGCCTGAGCATTTTACTTCTACTGTAAGTTCTTTTTTAGCTTCCGTCTATTAATTCAATAACCTCATGTTCGTATATTTTTAAAGGAACTCAAATCGATACTTTGATACCCTTGACCATCTCGATTCGAAACCTCATGACTATTCGTTCGGACATTTTTGACCCTATAAATATTGATTGCCCCGATTACTTTTCTCATATCCGTCATATTTTAGTACAACTAAAATATATAACATTTTGAAGTTTAATAGATTGTAGTAGTTTAATTGTACAATTCCCTGATAATAATTTGAAATTGTAATCTAAATTTTACGTAAATTCGGTATTCTTTTTAGGTTTACTTCATATGCTCAAAATCCTCGGCCCTCTGCGCTAAAACAGAGTTCAGGAAATGTGAAGAGCAGCCAAAAACAGGTAGAATATTTTGATCATTTAGTTTTGGCAATAAAATTGTGAGGTTGCATATCTTTGGAGCTATTCAGATGTTTCACATAAAGAAAAAGTTTAGTTTAATAGATAGAAGGATGTATTTATATCTTATACTGATCGCTGGTTTAGTCATATTTATTCTGTTGTCTATTGTACTTTACAGAAAATACGCTGCTGGGTTTAAACCCGATAATAACCAGATCATTGATCAAAGTTCTGCAGATTTAACGATGGGTGAACTAAGAAAAATATCCTCACGGCCGATTCTGCTGGGGTTGGAGGATAACCTGGTTAGTGATGAAGATTTGTATTTTGATGATGTGAATTTTTATGCGATCAATACTAAGCATAATAGAAAGGTGGTTTTTCCGCTTACAGATATAGTGGAGTTGAGTAAGACTTCTGTAATAATAACGAATCATCATGTTTGGCTAGTCATCCTCCAGACAAAAGATAATAATAAAATTGTCTTCAGATTTACGCATAATTATACGATTTGGAATAAGAATTTCCATGTGTTTTATCAGAAAGTCAATCAAATTAGCCCTTCTGCAGTTAAATCAAAATGGAGCCTTTGGACTATGTAGTATCGTTTTGTGGCAAAATAGTTGGAGCTGGAATGCCCAGGTGCAGACTAATAAGGTAAAAATAAAGTTTGAATCGGGGAAAGATTACACCCTTTTTACGGACATAGGGTCAGGTGAGGCCCCAAAAAAATATTACCTGCCGTAACTTTTGAGGACTCTGGCGCATGTGTTCATCGGTCGTGCTGACGCTATTATAGGGCTAAGTGTAGATATCGACAAAATCTCAGGAAAGGGAGTCAGAGGTTTGTGCCTAGTATTATGATTATGAACCTGGTAAAGCAATTGGAAAATAATGTCGAATTATTTAGAAAAAGAATTGGTATATTAACCTATCTGTTCTATTTTTGCTCCACGCGATACTGTTCCTCTGAACAAGTCATTAAAAGTACTTTCGGAAGCTGACTGATCGACGGCCATCGGCTAGAGATATGGAGTGAAGATCGCAATTTTAATCAGTAATGAACATAAACTGAAAATCACATTAAATTATTGCAAACATAAATGAACCAGGTTTTTAAACTCACCATATTTGTATTGACGGTTTTATTTATCCACAGTTATTCTTTAGCTCAAAAGAAAGCGGATTACGTAGAAAAAATTGACAATTTATTAAAAAGCCGAAATCCCAGAGATTTTAACGGAGTGGTTTATATCCAGCAGAACGGAAAATTAAAATATGCAAAAACCTATGGATTTGCCGATTTTGATAAGAGAACACCTCTAAAAATCAAGGACCTTTTTTCTACAATGTCCATTGCCAAACAATTTACAGCGGCCCTTATTTTACGGCAGGTAGAACAGGGTACGATCGATCTGCAGGTACCTATTCGCAAATATCTGCCAGATTTTAAATATGCCTGGGCGGATACCGTTACTGTTCATCAGTTGTTAAACAATACTTCGGGATTGAATAGTGACAATATGGACGAACCCCTGAAGTTTAAACCGGGTTCTGCTTTTAGTTATTCAAACATAGGATATTATGTGGCGGGACTGGTCCTGGAGAAGCAGAGTGGTGAAAAATTTGAAAAACTTGTTGCTGAATTGTTTAAAGAGTGCAAAATGAACGGTAGTTATTACCCCAACGAAACAAATAGTAAATTTTTAGTGAAAGGGCACACGATCAAAAGCGACAGGAGTTTCGTCCTTAAGGAAAAATCCGGATTTGATGCGCCCCACTACTATGGAAGTCATCTAATTGTTACTGCGCCTGACTTAGCTCTTTGGAACGAATGCTTGCACAGGGGGAAAGTTTTGAAGCCTGAAACCTATAAAATGATGACTGATTACGTAATCACCGCTGTACATCCGATTTTTGGTGACGAACCCATTGGTTATGCATATGGTTTACGAATAAATGACAAGGCTGATATTTATGAAATTGGACATACTGGCTTTCACCCAGCGGAAGGTTTTACAGCTGTAAACCTGTATTATCCGAAAACTAACACGAGCATTGTCATTATGGAGAATGTGGGTAATGAAAATTTTGACATCGCCTATTTTTACGAGCAGAAAATCAGGGACATTATAAAACAAAGTACGCTTTTAAGGTAAGTCGCTTCTATGAGAAAAATATTTTTATTGATCTGCTGTTTACTATCATTAATCGCAAATGCACAGACCGGGCGTACCATTTATTCAAAATCTTATGGACAGCGTAAAGATCCTGTGATCATATTTATTCACGGCGGACCGAGTGGAAATTCAACACTTTTTGAGGGGACGACCGCTGAAAAGTTAGCAAGCAAAGGATTTTATGTCATCGTTTACGACAGACGTGGTGAAGGTCGCTCCATTGATAGCACTGCAACATTTACTTATCAAGAAGCGATTAATGATCTGAATGAACTTTATAAAACATATTCGCTCAAAAAGGCTAATATCATAGCTCATAGCTTTGGAGGCTTGGTTGGGACGCTTTTTGCAGCACAGAATCCTGATAGAGTAAATTCGCTGATACTTGCGGGGGGGCTGTTTTCCCAGCAGGAAACATATGACCATATTTTAAAAACCACAAAAGAATATTATACGGAGAAAAAAGACAGTCTGAGCCTTCAGCAGATTGCGGAGGTGCAGAATCTTTCGAAAAATTCAGCCGAATATAGAAAAAGGTGTTACGAACTTGCTTCCAAAAACGGTTATTTTACGATGCCTTTTCCAACTGCTGAAGCAGATGAACTCCGTGAACATTTTGAGCTGGGTAAATTCGCTAGTTCCAATATCAGAAATAACAATGCACCTATTGTGTTCTATAGAAATGAACCTAGAAATAACATTGACACACAACCTATTTTAAAGAATCTAAAAAAACAGGTTAAATTATTTGCAATTTATGGAAAACAGGACCATATATTTTCAGACAGGCAATTAAGCAATATGGAGAATATAGTAGGAAAGCAACACTTTATGATCGTTGAAAACTGTTCACATTTTCTTTTTGTTGACCAGCAGAAAATATTTATCAACGCGGTTGTTGGATGGCTAAAATAATAGGGTTGAAAATTTCCATATTTAATAACCGACCAACATCAGGTTTTTAGTGAAAAAGCCCCTTATAAAATAGATTTATTCATGAACAAATTTTTATTATTTTTCTGCATTTTCTTCTTTTCAGTTCACTCTTTTGCACAACAGCGTAATAGCCTCCGCAAAGAACTTTATCAAATAATTTCAACAAAAAATGCAACAGTGGGTATTGCAATGAAGGGAATTGAAGACAAAGATACGTTAAGTATTAATGGACATTTAAATGCACCATTAATGAGTATTTTTAAATTCCATATTGCTTTGGCGACCTTAAACTTGGTTGATAACGGGAAACTTTCTTTATCACAGAAATTTTTCATTAAAAAAGAAGATCTGCACGCAGATACGTGGAGCCCAATTCGGGACGAATTTCCGAACGGAAATATAGATTTAACTTTGGACCAACTATTACGATATACCGTTTCGCACAGCGATAACAATGGGTGTGATCTTCTTTTAAACTTGATTGGAGGTCCGGAAACCGTCCAAAAGTTTATCAATAAACAAGGAATAAAGGATTTTACCATAAAAGTCAATGAACAAGAAATGCGAACTTGGGAGAATCTTTATATCAACACAACAACGCCATTAGCGTCCACCGATTTATTGGAGAAATTTTATGCAGGACGGGTTCTTAAAAAGAACACCACAAAATACCTTTATCAACTCATGGTTGAATGCTCGAGAGGCCTTACCTGGATGAAAGCAGGGCTTCCCGAAGGAACAGAATTAGCACACAGAACTGGAATTTCAGATAGAAATGAGCATGATTTAAGAGCAGCAATGAACGATGTAGGCATTTTTAAACTTCCAAATGGAAATCACGTCGTTCTTTCTGTTTACTTAAAAGATATCACCGAAGAACGTGAGGTCACTGAAAAAATTATTGCTGACATAACAAAAGCTATTTGGAATTACTACACGAAAAAATAAAAACTGTCGTTCGACTCTGTTAACTAAACCTACGAATTGCCATTCAAGTCTTTTTATGGCTTCCCGTAACCGGTTCTCACTTTCAAAACGATACCTTAGCCTTACAGTTTGTAATCATCTTGAAAGTTAATAGCTGTAAACATATTCATTCAGCATACCGCGACCAATTCCATCGAAGGGAGGGACATTTCACGATATAATGATCCAACAGCTGCCAATGTTGTTATCGGCGCCACTGTCTTTAGGGATATAGGAGCGAGCTAACCTACCAGAGGTTTACTTTATCGGTATTCTGGAGTTTAACATGGATGGAAATGGAAGTTCTAATATGTCCCGTGTGACAGAGCGTCCTTATTTTTATGATGTGGCGCTGTGTGACAAA
>JAITTY010000009.1 GCA_031286695.1 Sphingobacterium sp.
CTTGAATTTGTTCATGACTTTCGACTTTCGTCTGTCTACTCGTCACGCTTACATGATTGTGTTTTCTTAAAGAACTTTTGCCGCTTCAACTTCCGTATCCGCTATATTCCGATAGGCATTGCGCCTCTCTTTATCTTTTTTTGTTTTCCCTCCGTTTCCGTTGGGACTGCAAAGGTAGAAATCTTTTCTGAACTTCCAAAAACTTTTTGAAGTTTTTTTTTCTTTTCTCTTTCTTCGATTTCCGCGTTTAAAATAAACTCAGCGGGATTTTAAATCCTGCTAGGCTCGCTTAAACCCTTCTTTTTTCATGATTTCTTCTTTCGAAGTAACCGCTCCTCCCTTGCGGAGTGGTGCAAAGATAGGAAGTTTACTAACAAATTTCCAAGCCTTTTGTTTATTATTTTTTAATATTAAAGTTAACTAACTGTAACATTGAACGATTCATTTAAGATAGCTATGCCTTAAGCCGTCCTATCAGGTAAAATTAACCAATTAAACGACCAAGCTGCTTGCTATAAATTTCAGTTCGCCCCCTTCCTTAACAAGCAATTTCACCGCTAAAAGAGCAAGCTAAATATATTTTACTACCTTCTTCAATATCATATAAGGTCGCTATAAAAACAAAAAAGGTCCAGACGAATGTCTGGACCTTCCTATATAAAATAATCGAGTAACGATTAATCTTCTTCTTTCGAAGCCAACAATTGATCGTACTCCTCGCGAGAGCCCACGATTAAATTGCTGTATTGACGGATACCTGTACCAGAAGGAATCAAGTGACCAACAATTACGTTTTCTTTCAAACCTAATAAGTTATCACGTTTACCTGCGATAGCAGCCTCGTTCAACACTTTTGTAGTCTCTTGGAAAGAGGCTGCAGAGATGAACGATTTCGTACCCAATGAAGCTCTGGTAATACCTTGCAACAATGGACTTGAAGTCGCCGGAATTGCTTCACGAACTTCAACAAGTTTTAAGTCACGACGTTTCAGACTAGAGTTCTCTTCTCTCAACTTACGTAAAGAAACAATTTGTCCCGGACGTAAATTATTGGAGTCTCCTGCATCAACAACAACTTTCTTGTCAAACAAGGAATCATTTTCCTCCATGAAATCCCATTTGTTAACGGCTTCTTTTTCTAAGAAACGAGTATCTCCTGGATCTTCGATGTTAACTTTTTGCATCATTTGGTGAACGATCGTCTCGAAGTGTTTATCGTTGATCTTCACACCTTGCAGACGGTATACCTCTTGGATACCATTCACAATGTAATGTTGCACCGCTGATGGACCTTTGATCGACAAGATATCCGCAGGAGAGATCGAACCATCTGATAATGGCATACCAGCTTTCACAAAGTCATTATCCTGAACAAGGATATGTTTAGAAAGAGGTACCAAGTATTTCTTGATTTGACCATCACGAGACTCGATAGACATCTCACGGTTACCACGTTTCACACCACCCAATGTTACCACACCGTCGATTTCTGTTACAACAGCAGGGTTAGAAGGGTTACGTGCTTCGAATAACTCCGTTACACGTGGTAGACCACCTGTGATATCTCGCGTTTTACCTGTAGAACGAGGGATTTTAACCAAGATACCACCTTCTTTTACTGTTACACCATTAGCAACTGCAACGTGGGCGCCTACTGGGATATTGTAGGTACGAATAACCTCGCCCGATTTATCAAGAATCTTGATGGATGGGTTTTTCGTTTTATCACGTGTTTCAATAATTACTTTCTCTTTGTGACCAGTTTGCTCGTCTGACTCCTCACGGAAGGTAACACCTTCGATAATTGCATCAAATTCAACTTTACCGGCAAATTCAGAAATAATTACAGCATTATATGGATCCCATTCAACCAATTTATCACCTTTAGCTACTGTACCGCCATCCTCAACGAACAACTGTGAACCATAAGGGATATTTTGTTGGAATACGATTTTATTATGTGCATCAATGATCTTAACCTCACCAGAACGTCCTAAGACTACCTGATGTGTGCCATTATCGTTTGTTTGCGAAACAGTACGTACGTTTTCAAATTCGATTTTACCATCGTATTTAGAAATGATACTTGAATCAGCAGCAATGTTCGATGCCGTACCACCCACGTGGAATGTACGAAGTGTCAACTGTGTACCTGGCTCACCAATTGATTGAGCGGCGATAACACCCACAGCTTCCCCTAACTGAACACGCTTACCTGACGCCAAGTTGCGTCCGTAACAACAAGCACAAACACCACGCTTAGACTCACAAGTTAATACCGTACGAATTTCAATTCCTTCGATACCTGCTTTTTCGATAGTTTCAGCAATTTCTTCAGTGATATCTTCATTTGCAGAAATGATCAATTCGTCAGTATCCGGATGAAGAACATCATGCAATGGTGTACGACCCAAAATACGATCGAACAATGGTTCAACAACATCGTCATTATCTTTCAATGCCGTTGTATAAATACCACGTAAACCACCACAATCTTGTTCCACAACGATCATATCTTGCGCTACGTCATGTAAACGACGAGTCAAGTAACCCGCATCCGCTGTTTTCAATGCCGTATCGGCAAGACCTTTACGCGCACCGTGGGTAGAGATAAAGTATTCCAATACGGACAAACCTTCTTTAAAGTTTGACAAGATCGGGTTTTCGATAATCTCACCACCAGAAGTACCTGATTTTTGAGGTTTCGCCATCAAACCACGCATACCACATAACTGACGGATCTGCTCTTTCGAACCACGGGCTCCAGAATCCAACATCATGTAAACTGAGTTGAAACCTTGGTTATCATTCGAAAGAATATCCATAACGTGCGCTGTCAATCTGTTATTGATACGCGTCCAGATATCGATGATTTGGTTGTAACGTTCGTTGTTTGTAATGAAACCCATGTTATAGTTATTCATTACTTCTTCAACCTCGTTAGTTGCTTGTTGAATCAATTCAGCTTTCGCAGCAGGAATGTTCAAATCTTCCAAGTTGAAAGAAAGACCACCTTTGAAGGCTGTTTGATATCCCAATTCTTTCATATCATCCAAGAACTGTGCTGCACGAGCCATACCCGTAGTCTTCACAATTTCACCGATGATATTACGCAAAGATTTCTTCGTAAGCAATTCATTGACAAATCCCATTTCGTCAGGAACAACTTGGTTGAAGATCACACGACCTACAGTTGTTTCTAACAAGGTATCAACAATGCTACCATCTTTTTGTCTAACTTTTGTTTTTACTTTAATCCAAGCGTGAAGGTCAATTTGCTTCTCATTTAAAGCGATGATAACCTCTTCAGCCGAATAGAAAGTCATATCTTGACCTCTTACGATGTGATCGCCAGCAGTTCTACGGCCTTTAGTAATATAGTAAAGACCCAATACCATGTCTTGAGATGGTACGGTGATTGGAGAACCATTCGCAGGGTTTAAGATATTGTGCGCGCCTAACATTAAGATTTGGGCTTCCAAAACTGCAGCATTACCAAGCGGTAAGTGGACTGCCATCTGGTCACCGTCAAAATCGGCGTTGAACGCTGTACACACTAATGGGTGTAATTGAATAGCTTTACCCTCTACTAATGTAGGTTGGAAAGCCTGAATACCCAAACGGTGAAGCGTAGGTGCACGGTTTAGTAATACAGGGTGACCTTTCAATACATTTTCAAGGATATCCCATACCACAGGATCTTTACGATCAACGATTTTCTTAGCTGATTTTACTGTTTTTACAATACCACGCTCGATCATCTTACGGATGATAAACGGTTTGTAAAGTTCTGCAGCCATATCTTTAGGAAGACCACACTCGTGTAATTTCAAGTGAGGACCTACAACAATTACCGAACGAGCCGAATAATCCACACGCTTACCTAACAAGTTTTGACGGAAACGACCTTGTTTACCTTTCAAAATATCAGATAAAGACTTCAAAGCACGGTTACCTTCTGTCTTAACAGCGTTCACTTTACGTGAGTTGTCAAACAAAGAGTCTACCGCTTCTTGAAGCATACGTTTCTCGTTACGTAAGATTACCTCAGGAGCTTTGATTTCGATCAAACGTTTTAGACGGTTGTTACGGATAATCACACGACGGTATAAGTCATTCAAATCCGAAGTCGCAAAACGACCACCATCCAAAGGCACTAAAGGACGTAATTCAGGTGGAATGATTGGAACGATTTTCACAATCATCCATTCTGGACGATTCTCGATATTTTCACGTGAACTACGGAAAGCTTCAACCACATGAAGACGTTTTAACGCTTCATTTTTACGTTGTTGAGAAGTTTCGTTAGCAGCTTGGTGACGTAAATCGTATGACAATTGATCCAAATCAATACGTTTCAACAAATCTTCTAACGCCTCAGCACCCATTTTAGCAACGAATTTTTGAGGGTCATTATCGTCTAAATATTGATTTTCTTTTGGTAGAGTATCTAAAATATCTAAATATTCTTCTTCAGTCAAGAAGTCCATGAAGTTGATACCATCTTCTTCCTTAATACCAGCTTGGATAACCACATAACGTTCGTAGTAAATGATCATATCCAATTTCTTGGTAGGAAGTCCCAATAAATAACCAATTTTATTAGGAAGAGAACGGAAATACCAAATGTGCGCGACAGGAACCACCAAGTTGATATGTCCCATACGCTCACGACGTACCTTTTTCTCTGTTACTTCAACACCACAACGGTCACATACAATACCTTTATAACGGATACGTTTGTATTTACCACAGTGACATTCGTAATCCTTTACAGGACCAAAAATGCGCTCACAGAATAAACCGTCACGTTCTGGTTTGTAGGTACGATAGTTAATCGTTTCCGGTTTTGTAACTTCACCACTTGAGCGTTCCAAAATAGTTTCTGGAGAAGCCAAGCTGATCGTAATCGAAGTGAAGTTGCTTTTAATTTTATTATCTTTTTTGTAAGACATACCTATTCAAAAGTTAAAGCTTTATAAAGAAGCTTTGAAGGACTGAGCCCTTCAAAGCCCTATTTGCTTAATTAATCCAATGTGATATCTAGACCCAATCCACGTAGCTCGTGTACCAATACGTTGAACGATTCTGGTACCGATGGTGTCGGAAGGTTGTTACCTTTTACGATTGCTTCGTAAGTTTTGGCACGACCAACCACGTCATCCGATTTCACAGTCAAGATTTCTTGAAGGATGTTAGACGCACCGAATGCTTCCAATGCCCAAACCTCCATCTCACCGAAACGTTGACCACCGAATTGCGCTTTACCACCCAGAGGTTGTTGCGTGATCAATGAGTACGGACCGATTGAACGTGCGTGCATTTTATCATCAACCATGTGACCTAATTTCAACATGTAGATTACACCCACTGTCGTCGGTTGATCGAAACGGTCACCAGTCAATCCGTTGTACAAATATGTACGTCCAGATTTTGGTAGGCCAGCTTTCGCAACCCAATCCTGTACCTGATCCATTTCAGCACCATCAAAGATAGGTGTAGCAAATTTCACACCTAATTTTTGACCTGCCCAACCCAATACGGTTTCGTAGATCTGTCCCAAGTTCATCCGTGAAGGTACCCCTAGTGGGTTCAACACGATATCAACTGGTGTACCATCTTCTAAGAATGGCATATCCTCATCACGTACGATACGTGCAACGATACCTTTGTTACCGTGACGACCGGCCATCTTATCCCCTACTTTCAACTTACGTTTCTTAGCAACGTAAACTTTAGCCATCTGCACAATTCCTGATGGAAGTTCATCACCGACAGACACTGCAAATTTATCACGTTTGAATGAACCTAGCTCTTCATTAATTTTGATATTGTAATTATGAAGGGCCATTTTGATCAACTCGTTTTTATCTTCGTCAGTTGTCCATCCCATTGGGTTGATGTTGTTGTAATCTAATTCAGCTAGGATTTTTTGTGTGAACTTAGCTCCCTTAGCAACCAACAACTCTTTATAGACATTGTATACCCCTTGGCTTGTTTTACCATTCACTACTGTGAATAATTTTTCAACCAAACGATCTTTCAATGATTTAACAGCTCTATCGTGAGCAACCTCTAGTTTTTCTAAAGTTTTGCGCTCAACCTCTTTAGACATTTTCTTCGCACGCGAGAATAACTTCGTATCGATAACAACACCTTTTAATGAAGGCGGAGTTTTCAATGAAGCATCTTTCACGTCACCAGCTTTGTCACCAAAGATTGCACGTAACAATTTCTCTTCTGGAGAAGGATCAGACTCACCTTTAGGTGTGATTTTACCAATTAAGATATCGCCGCCACCAACTTCAGCACCGATACGGATAATACCGTTTTCGTCTAAGTCTTTTGTCGCTTCCTCAGATACGTTAGGAATATCAGCTGTTAACTCTTCCTCACCACGTTTCGTATCACGAACTTCAAGTTCGAATTCTTCAATGTGAAGAGATGTAAACCAGTCTTCTTTCGCTACACGCTCAGAGATTACAATCGCATCCTCAAAGTTATATCCTTGCCAAGGCATGAACGCTACTTTCAAGTTACGACCCAATGCTAATTCACCATTTTCAGTCGCATAACCTTCACATAATACCTGTCCTGGTTCAACTCGTTGACCTTTCTTAACGATAGGCTTCAAGTTCATACATGTATTTTGGTTGGTTTTCTTGAATTTGATCAATTTATATGTTTTGACATCATCATCAAATGATACAAGACGATCATCGTCGTTTCTGTCGTAACGGATCTTGATTTCATCAGCATCTACATATTCTACTACACCATGACCTTCCGCATTGATCAATGTACGTGAATCTTTCGCTACACGACCTTCAAGACCAGTACCTACAATAGGAGCTTGTGGACGCAATACAGGCACAGCCTGACGTTGCATGTTCGATCCCATCAATGCACGGTTGGCATCATCGTGTTCCAAGAAAGGAATCAATGAAGCCGCAATAGATGTAATTTGGTTTGGAGCAACGTCCATATAATCAAGCATATTCGGCTCGATAATTGGGAAGTCACCCTCATATCTGGCTTTCACTTTCGCATCTTCGAAATTACCTTTGTCATCATACAAAGCATTCGCTTGTGCGATTGTTTTACCATCTTCATCCTCAGCAGATAAGTATACAACCGGTTCGTCAACCACAACAACACCATCTTTTACCTTACGGTAAGGAGTCTCGATAAATCCTAAGTGGTTAATTTTCGCATGTACAGCCAATGAGGAGATCAAACCGATGTTTGGACCCTCAGGAGTTTCAATTGTACAAAGACGACCGTAGTGCGTGTAGTGAACGTCACGAACCTCGAAACCTGCACGCTCACGAGAAAGACCACCTGGACCTAAAGCTGACAAACGACGCTTGTGCGTAATTTCAGCAAGAGGGTTAGTTTGGTCCATGAACTGAGACAACTGGTTGGTACCAAAGAACGAATTGATTACGGACGAAAGTGTACGTGCATTAATCAAATCAGTTGGCGTAAATACCTCATTGTCACGAATGTTCATACGCTCACGGATTGTACGGGCCATACGAGATAGACCTACACCAAATTGAGCATATAATTGTTCACCTACAGTACGTACACGACGGTTTGACAAGTGGTCAATATCATCTACTTCAGCTTTAGAGTTGATCAAATTGATCAAATACTTCACAATTGCAATGATATCCTCACGGGTTAATACTTTCGTATCATCCGGAGTTCCCAACTTCAACTTACGATTGATACGGTAACGACCTACATCACCTAAATCATAACGTTTGTCAGAGAAGAATAAACGATCGATGATACCACGAGCAGTTTCCTCATCTGGTGGTTCAGCGTTACGCAATTGACGATAGATATGCTCTACCGCTTCTTTTTCTGAGTTGGACGTATCTTTTTGTAAAGTGTTATATATAATAGAATAGTCTGCATTGTTTGATTCATCATCTTTCGCTAAGATAATAGACTTAACGCCAGCTTCGATGATCAAATCAATGTGATCTTCTTCTAGAACAGTTTCACGCTCAAGGATAATTTCGTTACGGTCGATAGATACAACTTCACCTGTATCCTCATCCACGAAATCTTCTACCCATTTTTTCAATACCCTAGCCGCAAGACGACGACCAACATATTTTTTAAGACCAGATTTACTAACTTTTACTTCATCCGCTAAATCGAACAATTCTAAGATATCTTTATCCGAATCATAACCGATAGCACGCAATAAGGTCGTAACTGGGAATTTCTTTTTACGGTCGATGTACGCATACATGACGTTATTTACGTCAGTTGCAAATTCGATCCAAGATCCTTTGAAAGGAATTACCCTTGCAGAATAAAGTTTAGTACCATTTGTGTGTCTACTTTGACCAAAGAAAACGCCTGGTGAACGGTGTAATTGCGATACGATGACACGCTCTGCACCATTTACCACGAAAGTACCTTTAGGAGTCATATAAGGGATAGTCCCTAAATATACATCCTGAACAATAGTTTCGAAATCTTCGTGTTCTTCATCATTACAAGATAACTTTAACTTAGCCTTTAAAGGAACGCTATAAGTCAAGCCGCGCTCGATACACTCTTGGATATCATAACGTGGTGGATCAATGAAATAATCCAAAAACTCTAGCACAAAAATGTTTCTTGAATCAGAAATAGGGAAGTTTTCCGAGAATACCTTGAACAGCCCTTCCTGATGGCGGTTGTCAGAAGTAGTTTCTAATTGAAAAAACTCCTTGAAAGATTCCAATTGCACATCTAAGAAATCTGGATATTCCAATACTTTCTTACTTGTCGCAAAGTTTATTCTTTCTTGTTGAATATTATTGTTTGCCAAGGGAATATGAATTTTAGTTTTAAAAAAACTGCGCTTACACTTATGCTGTAAACCACCTTTCCACTGTGCCCAGCATATACACAGCATAGTGGCGTATTGATATAAATAGGAATAGACTCTGACGAAAAATCGTCAGAGTCTAAACCTTTTCGGGCTAATTAGTTGAGATTATTTAATCTCAACAACAGCACCAGCTTCTTCTAATTGTTTTTTCAAAGCTTCTGCTTCGTCTTTAGATACACCAGCTTTTAATTCTTTAGGTGCTCCGTCAACTAAATCTTTAGCTTCTTTCAAGCCTAATCCAGCTAAATCTTTAACCAATTTAACTACAGCTAATTTTTGACCACCAGCTTCTTTCAAGATAACGTCAAATGAAGTTTTCTCTTCAGCAGCAGCAGCACCACCTTCAGCTGGAGCAGCAGCTACAGCAACAGCAGCAGCAGCAGGCTCGATGCCATACTCGTCTTTTAAGATATCAGCTAATTCTTTAACTTCTTTTACTGTTAAGTTAACTAACTGTTCAGCAAGTTGTTTTAAATCTGCCATTTTATTTTGAATTTTTGAATGTACTTTATAAAAATTGTTAATTAAATTGTAACGAATGTTTCTGTTCTGGAGGATTCGTTAACCTCTTTCTTCTAAAGCTTTTACTAAACCTGCAACAGTATTTCCTCCCGATTGAAGAGCTGAAATAACATTTTTCGCAGGAGATTCCAAGGCTGCGATAACGTCCGCAATAAGTTCGTTTTTAGATTTAAGATTAACTAATGCAGTTAATTGATTATCTCCAACGAATGCAGTTGCCTCAATGAAAGCCGCTTTTAACAACGGTTTTTCACCTGATTTACGCAATTCTTTGATTAATTTCGCAGGTGCGTTAGCGACTTCTGAAAACATCATTGTAGACGCTCCTTTAAGCGTTCCAAAGATTTCTTCTTCATCAACACCAGCTTCGATTAATGCTTTCTTGATTAAAGTGTTTTTTACAGCTTTAATCTCGATGCCTTGTTCAAAACATTTACGACGAATGTTATTCACTTTTTCAACTGACAACTCAGCAGTATCGGTAATGTAGAAGTTACCGTAAGATTTAATCTGTTCGGCCAAAGCTAGAACAATTTCTTGTTTTTCTTCTTTTCTCATGATTAAATACCTGCTACTGATTTAGTCTCAATATGAATACCAGGACTCATAGTTGAGGAAATGTGAATACTTTTAAAGTAAGTTCCTTTAGCTGCAGATGGTTTCAAACGAGCTAGAGTTTGTAATACCTCTAGTGCGTTATCATATATCTTATCTGCATCGAACGACGCTTTACCAATAGAAGTATGGATGATACCGGTTTTGTCAACTTTGAAATCGATCTTACCACCTTTTACATCTGTTACAGCTTTACCAACTTCTGTTGTAACTGTACCAGTTTTAGGGTTAGGCATCAAGTTTCTTGGACCTAAAATACGACCCAATTTACCAACTTTAGCCATAACACTAGGCATAGTAATAATGATATCAACGTCAGTCCAACCACCTTCAATTTTGCTGATGTAATCATCTAAACCTACGTAGTCTGCACCTGCCGCTTTAGCTTCTTCTTCCTTATCAGGAGTACATAAAACTAAAACACGAACAGTTTTACCAGTACCGTGAGGTAATGTTGCAATACCACGAACCATTTGATTTGCTTTACGAGGATCTACGCCCAAACGAACGTCGATATCCACAGAAGCATCAAATTTGGTCAATGAGATTTCTTTAACTAAAGCCGAAGCTTCTTTTAAAGAGTATGCTTTACCAGCTTCAATTTTGGATAGTGCCGCTTTTTGATTTTTTGTTAATCTAGCCACTTTTCTTAAATTGATTTCTTAATTAATTGTTCCAAGGAGCATTACCTGATACAGTAATACCCATACTACGTGCTGTACCAGCTACCATTTTCATAGCAGCCTCTACAGTAAATGCATTTAAATCAGGCATTTTATCTTTAGCGATTGTCTCAACTTGTTCCCAAGTGATAGCCGCAACTTTTTTACGGTTAGGCTCGCCAGATCCACTTTTTAATTTCGCAGCGTCTTTCAACTGAACTGCTACCGGTGGAGTCTTGATGATAAAATCAAATGATTTATCAGCGTAAACTGTAATGACAACAGGCAATACTTGACCTGGTTTGTCTTGCGTACGAGCGTTGAACTGCTTACAGAAATCCATGATATTCACACCTTTAGCACCTAATGCAGGTCCTACTGGAGGTGAAGGATTCGCAGCTCCGCCCTTAACTTGTAATTTTACTAACGCACTGACTTCTTTTGCCATTTTGTTTTGAATTTAATTTTGTTAAATGTCTGTTAGTAAGTTGGAAGCAAATAACGTAACATTCATCGGCCAGGACGTAACACCCCAACCGAGGTGCAAAGTTAATAAGAAGATTTGAATCCTGCAAGTATCTAACTTTTAATTTTTCAGGAATTTATGTTTTTTTTATATCCTAGCCCAGATTACACATCTTCCTACAAAAAAATCTTGACACCTTTCTAAATATTAACACTAGAATTATCGATTTTAACAAATTTACATCAGTTCTACTGTACTCTAATAGACTTCAACACCTTATCCAATACCTGATCCTTCCCTTTGATAACATCATCAACATTTCGTACAATGGAAACATCCGGCATAACACCCCGTCCGGCTTCGCTTACATGATAATAAGGCTTCACGTCCATTAAGCCAAAGCGCCACCTTAAATGGGAGTTTGGCAGTTTCAGTACAGGAAGAACTCCCGCAACCGTGCCACTAGCAGCCCCGCCAGTCTCTTCACCAAAGAAAACAGCACGTTTCCCAACTTTCAGATTTGTAGCAATTAAACTCGCCGCAGAAAAAGTCCCGCCATCGATCAATACAAATAAATCACCGCGATAGCGATTCGCCTTTGATTTTTCAATTTTGCTTCCCGTAAGATGGGTGTAATTTATTCCATCTTTGGAAAACGTCTTTGTCCAAGATACTACAGCACTTGGTATAATAAATGGTGATAAAATGGGATAAGACCAACCCGGCAATCCTTTTACCTGATAAAATGGTAAGTTGAATTTTGAGGTGATAACTGCCGGCTGAACAAATTGGAATTTATCCTCTTCCACTAAGTAACTGTATAATTCACGGACATCGGACAAACGTCCGCCCAAATTGCCACGAAGATCCAAGATCAGGTATTGTACAGAATTAAGCTCCAGTCGATCAAAAATTCTTCTATAGGCTTCTTTTGGACGCCCATACGAAAAGTCAACCACTTTCAATAAAGCAACACTACTATCGCCTTTGACAGGGAAAGAGAGCTGTTTACTCATTCTTTTTAGATTGGCATTATACCCAAAGATTTTACGCTGCTTTTTTAAATCACTTTTCTTCTGATCAGGTTGGCTCACTTTTTTCACAGCCTTGGTCGTTATCTCTGATTTAGCCTTTGTATCGACACTATCAAACCTTCTTACAACAGTCCGCTGGTACGTGCTATCGGCATCGGAAAACAAGATCGCAATAGAATCCCGATAGCCCAATTCCAATTGGTAATACCGTGGTAATAAACGCTCAAAAGCCTGATCTATAAATGTCGTATTATAGCCGTCCGATGTAAAGGTTGGACGATATTTTGTGTACAGATTTTGTGGATGTATCCCCTCAATGGCAAGAATTTTAGAGCCTGCTACCAAACTTGAATCTAACGTTCCATTTTTTGAGAGATAGAGTGTATTTTCCTGCCAATGAAATCCCAATTGTGAAAAGGGACCCTTACTTTTTTGATAACGTACTTTATCCTTACCTTTCGGATCAAATTTTGAAATAAGGGGACTCAGCGTCATATGCCCCTGCCGAACTTGGGCTAGTACGGATGCTAATGCCAGCTGAAACTGATTGGGCAATAATGGCTGGCGGATCGTCCTACGGAGGCTGTCGAACTTAATCTTTAACTGATCTTCCCGCACATATAGAAACAAGTCTGGATGCATTTTCCATAAGTTATGCTCAACATAGTTGATATCTTGCTGCATAGCTTCCACCGCCAGGGGAGTTTCAATAAATCGATTGTACTTCTCGACATTTGCACAGCTCAGCAATGTCAGCACATACATCAATACGAATAGATAAATAGTTGGCCTTTTCATTTGTAGTAAGATACAAAAAAAAGCCTTCCAATTTTCATGAAAAGCTTTTCTCTATCGTTAATTACTAATCTTACTCTTTTTCTACTTGCATGTAGTTTAGTTCAAGTGGCGTCTTACGACCGAAGACTTTCACCATCACAATTAATTTCTTTTTATCTTCGTGGACTTCTTCGATTTCTCCGGTAAATCCGTTGAAAGGACCATCGTTTACTTTCACTGTTTCACCCACATAGTAAGGAACGTTAATGGTTTCACCTTGCTCGGCCATTTCATCCACTTTACCTAGGATACGATTTACCTCTGCTTGGCGCAAAGGGACTGCATTACCAGCTTTATCTCCCAAGAAACCAATGACACTATTGATATTTTTGATGATGTGCTCTAACTCACCGTCAAGAGCTGCTTCTAATAAAACATAACCAGGATAGTAGTTACGCTCTTTAGCAACTTTCTTACCATCGCGCATCAAGTAGTATTTTTCCATTGGAATCAACACCTGAGGAATCAAGTGCTCAATACCTAAACGGCTAACTTCGGCATCAATATATTGCTTTACTTTCTTTTCTTTACCACTTACAGCACGAACTACGTACCACTTTAAACCTTGATCTGCCATAAATAAATACGATTGAAAAATTAAGAAGCAATACCGTACAAGAATTCTAACCCTACACTTGAAGCTTTATCCATTACAAAGACAACCAATGCAATAAGAAGAGAAGCAACAAGTACAATAACAGCTGAACTTTGTAACTGAGACCATGTAGGCCAAGTCACTTTCTCAGTGATCTCTACATAAGAGTCTTTAAAAAAATCAAGTACTTTTGCCATTTTAGTTTATCTGTTTTTATAAGCACGGGCACCAGGACTCGAACCCAGACCAAAGGTTTTGGAGACCTTCGTTCTACCTTTAAACTATGCCCGTGTATTTCTTATTTTGTGATGCAAATATAGTGTTTTAAACCACTTTCTGCAAATCTTTTTTCACTTTTTTTTATTTTAATCCGATAAATCGCTTATCGAAAAAATAAGCTAATCAACCTCAGTCGATTAGCTTATTCTATGTGATTCTAAATCTTTATTAAAGACTAGATAATTTCAGTTACCTGACCAGCACCTACTGTACGACCACCCTCACGGATAGCGAAACGTAGACCTTTTTCCATTGCAATAGCAGAAATTAATTTCACGCTGATTGTAACGTTATCACCTGGCATAACCATTTCAGTACCTTCTGGTAAAGAGATTTCTCCAGTTACGTCAGTTGTACGGAAATAGAATTGAGGACGGTATTTGTTGAAGAATGGAGTGTGACGACCACCTTCAGCTTTTGACAATACGTAAACCTCAGCTTTGAAATGATCGTGAGGAGTTACTGAACCTGGTTTACAGATAACCATACCACGTTTGATATCAGTTTTCTCAATACCACGTAACAATAAACCTACGTTATCACCAGCCTCACCGTAATCTAAGATTTTACGGAACATCTCAACACCTGTTACTGTAGATTTCAAGTTCTCAGCACCCATACCTAAGATCTCAACTGGATCACCAGAGTTGATTACACCTCTTTCGATACGACCTGTAGCAACTGTACCACGACCTGTGATCGAGAATACGTCTTCTACTGGCATCAAGAAAGGTAAGTCAGTCAAACGTGGAGGAATTGGAATGTAGTTATCTACAGCATCCATTAATTCCATGATTTTCTCAACCCACTCAGGCTCACCGTTCAATGCACCTAAAGCAGAACCTTTGATTACAGGGATATCATCACCAGGGAATTCGTAGAATGATAATAACTCACGAACTTCCATTTCAACTAAGTCTAACAACTCAGGGTCATCAACTAAGTCAGTTTTGTTCATGAATACTACTAACGCAGGAACACCTACTTGGCGAGCCAACAAGATGTGCTCACGAGTTTGAGGCATAGGACCATCAGTCGCAGCAACTACGATGATAGCACCGTCCATTTGAGCAGCACCAGTTACCATGTTCTTAACGTAGTCAGCGTGACCTGGACAGTCAACGTGTGCATAGTGACGGTTAGCTGTAGAATATTCTACGTGTGCAGTATTGATTGTGATACCACGCTCTTTTTCTTCAGGAGCAGAGTCAATTGAATCAAATGAACGAGCTTCTGACAAACCTTTATCAGCCAATACTTTAGTGATAGCAGCTGTAGTTGTAGTTTTACCGTGGTCAACGTGACCGATAGTACCAATGTTTAAGTGTGGTTTACTACGGTCAAATTTCTCTTTTGCCATGTTTATGCGAATTAGTAATTATAAATTATTTCTATTTGTTATATACTCTTGCTTAACTTTTACACAAGTACGAGCCAAAGATGGGATTTGAACCCACGACCTCTTCCTTACCAAGGAAGTGCTCTACCCCTGAGCTACTTCGGCTTACTAAAAAACCTTATTTACGTATTAATGCCCCCACCTTTAGATACATTATTATCAAAGAAGATAGAGACTAAATTTAATACTTGAAAAATTTGAGCGGAAGACGAGGTTCGAACTCGCGACCTATAGCTTGGAAGGCTATCGCTCTACCAACTGAGCTACTTCCGCTTAATAATTAGAAACTAGAGTAAATCTAACACTCCAATTAAAATAAAGTGTGGAGGGAGAAGGATTCGAACCTTCGAAGCCGAAGCAACGGATTTACAGTCCGTCCCATTTGACCGCTCTGGAACCCCTCCAGACCTGTAACTTTCGTTACATTTAGAGCCTCTTATCGGAATCGAACCAATGACCTACTGATTACAAGTCAGTTGCTCTACCAGCTGAGCTAAAGAGGCTTCTAATATCTTTATTTAAACTTACATTCTATCAACGTCTGACCAAGTATTTCTACCTTTTCAGCGAGTGCAAATATCGAATTTACTTTTGATTTCTGCAAGTTTATTTTTTATTTTTTTTCATTTAAAGAACTAAGCAAACTTTCGTTGTTTTGAACCGTTGTTCCCTTGTTTGCTGATGCAAAGATAGACACAAAACTCACTTTACAAAAATATTTGTCAAAAAAAAAAGACAGTTTTTGGCAATTATACTGATATGCAGCACAATAATTTTTCATTGCATATTTACCTATTTTGGTTATTTGGCTAATATACTATCTTTGGGCATGCAAATTTTACCGCAATCACTTTCAAAACTTACCCGATACTCCGTACTATTTACGGTACTTTTAATGGGATCGGCCGAATTGAAAGCTCAAAATATTATTCAAAAATTGAGTAAAAAATTTCTTTCCTCTGAAAGAGATTCTACACGCTCCGGTAGTTTTATGGTTTTACCGGCCGTTGGTTATGCGCAGGAAACGGGCGTCGAATATGGTCTGGCAAGTGCTTATAATTTTTATCTGGACAAATCTGATCCCAAAATCCGCACCTCCACGGTCATGGTCATGGGAACCTTTACATCTAACAGTCAGTCCAACTTTAAACTGCAGACAGACCTTTGGACTAAAAATAACGACTACCATCTGATTAGTGAAATACGCTACCGTAATTGGCCCTTTAACTATTATGGCGTCGGTATGGACACTTGGAAAGCAGATGAAGAACGCGTTGATCAAAAATTATTTCGCGTCAAACTCGAAGCTGAGAAAAAAATCAGCAACAACCTCTATTCTGGTATCAACATTCAATACGATAACTTCACCATTCGTAGCGACAGCGCCGATCGCATTTTCAATCATTCCGATCTTATTGGAAAGGATGGCGGACAACAGCTACTGGTAGGTCTTTCGCAATTGTTTGACAATAGGGACAACGTTTCTTATACAACAAAGGGGTATTATGCTAAATTGCGGCTGGCCTATGCTCCCAAATTATGGACAAGTACTGATTTTACGGGGGCAAACCTCGATGTAGATCTCCGTGGCTTTATTCCTCTGCACAACCAGGTCACCCTGGCCCTGCAGGGAATCTTTCGTTCCACATTTGGAAAAACCATCCCATTCTATAACTACCGTGAACTAGGCGGAGACATGATGATGCGCGGTTATTACCTCGGACGTTACCGGGACAAGAATTACCTGGCCTCGCAAGCTGAACTGCGTTATCGATTTCATCCACGCTTTGGCATCGTTGGATTTTCAGGACTCGGATCGACCTTTTCCAAGGAAAATAGCAGCCGATATGTCGCAAGTTATGGTGGCGGTTTACGCTATTTCTTTAGTCTCGAACATAACAGCAGTATACGCTTTGATTATTCCTTTGGCGAACAAAGACCTGGAGAAAAACGTCAATCGGGCTTCTACCTGTCCCTAAGTGAGGCTTTTTAATAAAAAAACATGTCATAAAGAACAGCATCCATAATATCTATTGATGGATGCTGTTCTTTATTAGTAACAAACGAAATCGACTTTCCTATCCCTACTCCTTCTCAATTCTCACAAGTTTTAAATAAAATATTTTATGTCCAACGGAATGCTGTTGATGACTACCCCACCATCAATCAGGCAATGGTAGTAACTGCAGTTTAAAATCGGATCAGAAAATTCTCTTTCCGCTGTTCTTTCCTAAAGTAAACCAAACCAATCCGGTATAGATCGATCGTAATCACAACACGATTATCCTTTTTCAGGTTATTCCAATAGGCTTCTCTTTTCGCTGATAAATGGGGCTCATTTATAATTAGTATATCCCGGTCTCGAACGTTTTCCAAAACTTTCAGGTCAAGATCATCCAGATCGATATAATAGATATGCCGGTATGCATAGCTTCCACACTGCTCCTGCAAAAGGCTCCGATAACTTTCGAGCGGACGATCGCCCCAATAGCTAAAATCATCGTAAGCAAATGTCTTTAATAATCGATCGATTAATGCATACTTTTTCTGTTCTACCTTGCTTTCGTTTTGAATAAATTGGGGTAATTCTGAAACACGCGCTTTGGAGGTCTTTTGATAGATCACCTCGTCAACCAATTTATAGACAAAAGGAGAATGGGTCCCATGGCGACTATGGGATACAAAATAATGCCGCCAATACTTAAGCATGTAGTTCATTTCGCTGCAAACATCGCTAAATTTTATGATTTTTCACATGGAACATGAGGTTTTTAGTACCAATGAATACATGCTATTAAATTAGAAAAGCGACAGGTCAGAGGGAATGATATCGCTAAAACTGGAGGACAAAAACACTACCCTCTCCCTCCGTGCTATTGAGAAAAATAGTCCCTTTGTGCAATAACATGATCTGTTTGCTTAGGGTCAAGCCGACACCTGTACCCGTTTTCTTTGTCGTAAAAAATGGCGTGAAGATCTGTTCCTGGAGATCGGCAGGAATTCCGGCCCCATTATCTTCAATCCGGACCTGAACCTTACCGTCCACTTCGAGAGCAGATAAACTGATATAAGCCTCTTCCCTATTTTTTACTGCATCAATTGCATTCAGCATCAGGTTAATAATAACCTGCTCGATCAAATTGACATCTGCAGATAAAATTAACCGTGTATTTTTAAGGATAATATCTACGTCAATATTTTTCTGGATCAAGGTTGGTTCAAGCAATTGATAGATATGTTCAAACAACTGTGAAATTTGAATCGGCGCTAGCTGAGGCTGATCGACCTTATTGATCATACGATAACTCTTCGCAAAATGTAAAAGTCCTTCGCTACGACGTTTGATGGTGGAAATACCTGTTTTTAGATCATCAATATCTTCAGCTCCTTTAAAATGGTCCAAACGACCGTTTAAGGTTTCAGCAAGTGAGCTGATCGGAGCAATAGAATTCATAATTTCATGTGTCAGTACGCGCAATAATTTGTGCCATGCCTTTGTTTCTGTTTCATCAATTGCTTCATTGATATTTTGGTACACAACAATGCGAAACAAAGCATCCTGTGTCTCAAAGCTTGAGCTTTGAATCAATAATTTAATTTTCCCTTTACTTGACTGAACGGACTCCATTTGTTGCTGCCCATTTTCAAGTAACATGGTTTTTTCATAGAGATCGTTATTTTTTTTCTTTAGCCCGGCAATGTTTCCGAGATGTGGTAAGTGAAACAGCTGCTTAAATGCTTCATTTACCCACATGACCTTACCACTATCCATCTCATAAAAGATGATCGCCGAATTCAGCATATTGATCACACGGTCCAGGTATTGATGCTGAATTTCCTGCTTAATGCTGATCTCTTTATAGGTCTCGTTGATCTGGTTAAAGGCGAGGAAAAGCTTTCCCTCTACTGATTTTGTATTTTTCACCAAAAAACGTCTGGTAAAATCGCGGTATTTTACCGCTTCTGAAAATTCAATCAACTGCCTGGTCAAAAAATTATATTGTGCATATAGATTAAAGCCCAGATAAAGCATCATACAAAAGATCAAAGACGCCTGGACGTATTCATGTTTTAGCAGCAAATAGGCACTCACAAGAGCTGCTGCCAGCAGTAATATAATCTTGATGGTATTTAAGATTTTCCCGTGCCTCATCGACTAAATATCATATTTCTCCAAACGTCTATAAAGCGCTGCTCTTGTGAGCCCTAATTCCTTTGCTGCTTTACTGATATTTCCATTGTAACGCTCAATCGCAGATTTGATTGCTTTACGTTCCAATTCTTCCAAATTTTGACTGCTGGGACTAGATTCGACAACGGGACTATCTACTTGTTGCTCGATGGGCGAGAAAAAGAGGTCATTTCCGGCAATGCTGAGCTGGTCTGCCATAATAACAGCACGCTCGATACTGTATTGGAGTTCTCGGACGTTACCCGGAAAATGATAGGCACACATTTTCTTAACCGCATCCGATTCAAATCCTTCAATCCGCTTATTGTATTTCTTCGAATAGATATCGAGAAAATGATCAGCCAATAGTTTGATATCCTCTCCCCGCTCACGCAACGGGGGTACCTGAATTTCTACGGTATTGATCCGATAAATTAAGTCTTTTCGAAAACGACTCTCATCCGCGAGTTGTTTCAGCGGTACGTTCGTTGCTGAAATTAAGCGGATATCAACCGGGATTGGTTGATAGGAACCCAACGGTGTCACCTGTCTATTCTGCAGTACAGTCAACAATTTGGCTTGTTGCTGCAAAGAGATATTGCCAATTTCATCGAGGAACAATGTCCCTCCATTCGCCGCTTCGAATCGCCCTTGACGGTCTTCACGTGCATCCGTAAATGCCCCCTTCTTATAACCGAAAAGCTCGCTTTCAAACAATGTTTCCGTCAGCGCGCCGACATCAACCTTAACATAGGTCCGATCTGAACGTAGTGATCGTCGCTGAATGGCTTGGGCAATCAGGTCTTTACCTGTCCCATTTTCCCCTAATATTAATATATTGGCATCTGTAGGCGCTATTTTCTCCAACTTGTATTGCAGTTCATCCATAACAATGGAGTTACCAATCAAATCAGGGCTGTTCGCACTGCTGAGCAAGGAACTTTTACTTTTCTTTTCTTTATTTTTTGATTCTGCAAGCGCGCTTTCGATTGTTGCCAGCAATTGTTCATTTTCCCAAGGTTTGACGACAAAATCAGATGCACCTTGTTTCAGCGACTTTACAGCGAGATCAACAGCTCCATAAGCTGTAATCATAATCACATGTACCTGTGGAAATTTCTCTTTGATTCGTGACAACCAATATAGCCCCTCATTGCCTGTATTAATCGTGCTTTTAAAATTCATATCTAAAAGCACCAGATCATAAGGTGTTTTCTCCAGATGTGCAATTAGATTCTCCGGATTAGGTTCAACTTGAATATGACTGACTTTAGGTTTAAGCAAGATTCTTGCCGCAGTTAATAAATCCTGGTCATCATCCACGACTAAAATAGATGCTTTTTTCATACTTCCTGACTTCATTGAAGATACTAAGATAACTATAAATTCAACGAGCCTGCGTAATAATCATTGATATATTTTTGCAGCAGCCATTCATACTGCTTGACGACCAATTGAATCTGGCTGTTGTCGAATTTGTTTTTTGCTGTCAAAAAAATCACTGAATTACTATTTCCCAACTCGAAAACTACCTTGGCAATACGAAAAGATTCCGCGTAATTTTCATTTTGACTGCGCAATTGTACAATCATATTATTTGCATTCTCCAAATTAAATACAGCTTTAGAAGTTTCAGCACGTAGATTATTTAATTCCATCTCTTTCCGGAATTTTGCAGATTCCAAATCTAATTTTGCTAACTTAACTTGATTTAGAACCTGAAATCTATTAAAAATAGGTATAGAAAGCCCCAAAGAAATAGACTTCCCCAAGTTATTATTTACCTGATCCCAAAATTTATCTGTTTTCGTATTTGAAAAATTTGAATTCATTCCAGCTCCTAGACTCAGCGATGGCCAATATGCTGACTTCGCCACCTTAATGTTCTTTTCTGCAGCCTTAATTCGCCAATCCAAAGCAGGAATATTCGGCAAAGCTTCCGTCGCAAGTTGAAAAAGCTGTTCGGAAGATAACCTCCGTCCATCTTCCACATATTCTGGTGGCTGCAAGTCTCCGAGCTGTTGTTCATCTATATTTAAAAAGTTCGCTAATTTAACTCGATAAGCATATAATAGCTGTCGATTATTCTGAATTGTGTTCATGTCATTGGCGAGTTGCCCCTTCAGATCAAAATAATCACCAGGACTAATCGCCCCTTCCTTATGCATGGCCTCAGCCCTATTTACCTGTTCTTTGGTCACTTCTGTCTGCATTTCAGACTGCTTAAGCACATCTTTAGCCGTAAGCACTTGGATGAAACAGGTAATAACATCTAAACGTAATGCGTTTATCTGTGAATCGAATTCAAGTTTACTGGCAGACTTTGCATCCGCCTTCATACGGATATCATAAAGCAAACCCAATCCTCTAAATAGCGGAATATTAGCATCGATACCATAACTTCCAAATTCACTATTACTATTCACATATTGTTTTGTCGATTCATCAAAGAATCTACCAAAACTAAACACATGATTCATATTTGCATTCATGTTTGGCAATCGATTCGCTTTAGCCTGCGCCAAATTCACCTCCGCACGTTTCACATCCAGTTCATTCTGCAGTAAGCTTGGATTGGCTTTTACAGCCAATTGTATACATTCAGCTAAAGTTCGCTTAGTCATTTGTTTATCGTCGCTCCTCGCAACTGTTGGTGTCCCCATCGCTCTTTCCGATAGTCCTTGCTCAGCCTGTTGCGCTTCTGCGCCGACATAACTCAATAAAAAGCATAAGGTAGTATATATATAGATTCTCTTCATATCCATTTTTTATTTTTTGCTGACCATCGCCATGCCAAACAACTAAAACATTAAATATCAAATTAATACAAAAATTGAATTTTGAAAAATGTTCATTAATGGACAGTCGGTGTGCGTAGTTGGACAATTAAAATCAACAAGGGTATAAATAGTAGAATGACAGGGATCAAATTCGGCATTTATTCGTTTTTTTAACGGATATACATCGGTTCTTGTTCGGATTTTATTCGGTTACAACCGAAGAAGCTCCGAACAAGCACCGAAGAAGCACCGACTAAAGTCCGAATATAGTATTATTTAGATACTGCTGTTAAGTTACCATCTTAAAAGATCAATAGGACTACGAATAAGATCAGGGGAATACCGAGTAAGGATAATTGTATCACAAATCTTTAGACCTCACCACAACCTGTGGTTATAGTTATTCAGAGTGCCTCAGTTACCACAATAGATAGCAAAAAACGACAGTTGTACGTCTTCGTACAAGAAGTGTCCGCTATCGAACACCGATCGCTAAACAAAACAAAATAAACAACTATAAATCAGTATATTAAATTATTGGCACAGCTTTCATAGTTACATACGAAATTGATATTAAATTATGGACAGACCTTTAGAAAAGAAGAAGTGGAATAGCAAACGTATCATGACCATTGTAGGGGTTGCTGGTTTAGTTGGCTTAATCAGCGCCAGCTTTTATTTTACATCTGGTAAAAGCAAACTCAATGTAGAAGCTGACCGCATCTCTATTGTCGAAATAAAAAACGGTAACTTTCAAGAATTTATCCCCATAAACGGTACAGTACTTCCGATTAGTAGTATATATCTCGATGCTTCTGTGGGTGGACGTGTAGAGGAAAAATTTGTAGAAGATGGTGCTATCTTGAAAAAAGGAGATGCCATCATGCGCCTATCCAATACGGATCAGGAGCTCACTCTGGTTCAACAAGAAACGCAAGTTTTGAATTTATTGACACAGTCCCAGATTGCGCAAACCAATGCCCAACAAGCTTCCATTAACAACCGCAACCAAATGGCTGATGTGGAGCAAGCCTACAGAGAAGCAGAACGTGTATATAACCTCAATAAAAAATTGCTCGCTGAAAAAGCGATTGGAACACAAGAATTCGAAAAATCAAAGAACGATTATAATTATCAAAAAGAGCGTGTCAGCTTGACCAAACAGATCCTGAAACAAGACGAAATCTCCAATGCGCAAAAAACCAATCAGGACAAACAGACTTATCAACGTACACAAAGCGCTTTGGAACTGATGAAAAGGAAAATTGGGGACTTAATTGTCAGGGCACCTGTTGACGGACAATTGACTGCCTTCGATGCTGAAATTGGACAAAACAAAAACGCCGGGGAACGGTTGGGACAAATCGACGTTTTGACAGGATTTAAAGTCCGTGCTGATATTGACGAACATTATATCAACCGTATTTTCCCAGATCTACAAGGTGAATTTTCCATCGGGGAGAAAACCTATAAACTCCGTATCAAGAAAGTGTACACGCAAGTCACCAATGGTCGATTCCAGGTTGACATGGAATTTATCAACGATGTTCCGAAAGGGATACGTCGTGGTCAAACCCTGCAAATACGTCTTGCATTAAGTGATGAAACAAAAGCTTTGCTGCTGGCAAAAGGTGGATTTTATCAACAGACCGGCGGTAACTGGATCTTTAAATTGGATAAAAATGGATCTACAGCATATCGTGTAGATATCCAGCTTGGAAGACAAAACCCTGAATATTATGAGGTTATCAAGGGCCTACAACCGGGAGATAAAGTTATCGTATCGAGCTATGAAACCTACGATAAGGTTCAAGAATTGAATATTAAAAAGTAACATCATATAGCGACTATCGAAGAGAAGGCGATTAAGAGCATCAAATCTTTTCGATAACCGCTGTGATCATATTAAAAGAACAATGATAAAGAACGCGATCAAAACTGCAATTCGTTCCTTACTGACGAACAGGAGGTTTACTCTTCTGAATCTAACCGGACTAAGCATTAGTCTGACAGTGGTTATTGTTATTGCACTTTGGATCACAGACGAATTGTCCTTTAATAAAGTCTTCCATAATGCGAATCAAGTCTATGAACTGTCAACAAACTTCGACAAGGAAAATGACCAATTCGTTCATGCTGCACCACCGCCAATTGCACTATACGGAAAATTAAAAATTCCGGCGATACAAGAAGCTTGCCGCATTAGTGCCGCACAAGGCATACAGTTCAATAAGAGCGAACTTATGGCCACCGAACATGGAGTTTATGTTGACAGTACTTTTAACAAAGTATTTGATGCTTCTATAAGAGAATTGACTCCCGACAAATTATTCCAGGGAAAACAGTCTATTGTCATTACAGAGAAGATTGCCAATAAATATTTTAAAAATGAAAATCCACTAGGACAAACGCTCTATTTAGAAGTTGACCCTATTTTAAAAACTGGTAAGCAACCTTTTTTAATTACTGCTGTTATTAGGGACTTTCCTAGCAATAGTTCCATTAAGGCTGATTATCTATTGCCATTTGAACTATTGTCCAGCCTTTCCAAAGAACCGCTGGATGAAAAATGGGGTAATTTTCAATATTACATCTATTTTTTGCTAAAGCCAGGTTCCAACCCCGCTCAGGTAGCACAGCAACTCACCGCTATTCAAAAAGGCAATTTTCAAGGAAATCCACTGTATACTAAATTTGCATTCTTCCTTCAGAAAATAACACAAACAAATCTATATACTCCTAAAGGTGATGATAGCGGCATGCAGTCCGTTTATATATTTTCAATCATTGCCCTTGTTATCTTACTCGTTGCCTGTATTAATTACGTCAATTTAGTTACGGCCCGAGTTACAAAAAGAATAAAGGAAATCAGTATTCGTAAAATTATTGGCGCCAAGAGAAGTCATCTATTTCTTCAATATCTGACCGAATCTGCGGTGCTGTTTCTAATTTCATTATGTACTGCTATCCTACTCGCTTACCTAACGATCCCATTTTTTAATTCCCTTGCTGAAAAAAACATTCAATTCAGCTTTTTTGCGTCCGAATTATGGTTTATCTTTTTACTCACCTTTGTCGTCACTGTAATAATCGCAGGGATCTATCCTGCAATACTTTTCTCAAGCAACAAGGTGTTGAGCCAGTTAAAAAATAATAGTACACTATTGGGCAACAAAAATAATCTACGAAAAGGCCTTGTTGTCCTACAATTTTGCTGCACGGTCATACTGATTATCACCACTTTTATTTTTGAGAAGCAACTGCGCTATATGCGTCACAAGGATTTGGGATACGACAAAGAAAATGTCTTTTTATTTGAACAGAAAAACTTCTTGACGCATTATGACGCAATTCGAGACGAACTGCAGAATCAACGGGGTATTGTAGGAGTCACTGCGGCCAGCAATGACATCAGTAACATTGGGTCTGAAACTGCCGATATCGATTGGGATGGAAAAGACCAAGGGCAGTCCAATTTTTTCATTAGACGCGTTGCTATCGATCCAAATTTCACTTCTGTATTAGGTATTAAATTAGCAGAAGGAGATGGTTTTAAAAACAATCCCTCGGATAGCAGCCACGCGCTACTAAATGAAACGGCAATTAAGCAAATGGGATTAAAAAATCCGATTGGTAAAACCATTACTTTTCAGGGGAAACGGCTGATCATTATGGGGATTATGAAGGATTTTAATTTCAATGACCTTAAAACAGCCATAAAACCTTGCATCTTTTTTTCCGGCATGGGCTATGCACTTGGGGGAATGTATGTAAAAACGAGTCCCGGACATGAAGAACAGGCGATTGGTGCTGTGCAAAAGCTATGGAAAAAGTACAATCCTGAATCAACCTTCAATTATGCCTTTATGGACGAATCTTTTGATAAAATGTATAAAAAGGATATTATCCATGGAACGCTTGTTCAGTTGTTTGCCGCTATAACCATATTACTTTCCTGTATCGGCCTATCCGGACTCGTCTTGTTCAGCACAGAAGCTAAACTGAAAGAAATTGGAATCCGTAAAACCCTAGGTGCATCGACACAAGATATTGTTATGATGATCGGCAAAGACTATATGATCCCTGTAGTTGTATCATTCCTGATTGCTTTTCCTATTTCCTGGATGATTATTTCCAAATGGCTGGATAATTATGTCTACCGCACGTCAGTAGATCCTTGGGTTTTCCTACTAGCAGCCCTAATAACTACTTTATTGGTTGTTTTTACGGCGGGATCGGTTTCGCTCAAAGCGGCAATGGTCAACCCTACAAAAATTTTGAGAGACGAATAGAAGAAATAAAATAAATAATACGAACTATACGATGATTAAGAACTTTATTAAAACTGCACTACGTAACCTTTGGAAAACCAAAGGCTACAGCTTTCTCAATATTTTTGGACTGGCGGTCGGAATTGCTGCAGCATCGTTGATTTTTCTATGGGTGGAAAATCAGTTGGGCTACAACGATAATTTCGCCAACAAAAAGGATATCTATATTGTCAAATCAAAACAGACATACGATGGCGCCACCTATGTTTTTCAATCTACCCCCGGACCATTTGCACAAAGTATAGAGAAAGAGATTCCTGGTATTAAACATGCAGTCCGTATGACTTGGGATACCCCGATGCTCTTTTCAGTCGGCGATAATAATTTGTTCCAAACAGGACTATATGCTGATGGTACCATTGCCGATGTACTGTCTTTAGAATTTTTAGAAGGCGATCGTAAAAGTGCATTCGATCAAGTGAATAATATTATCCTATCGGAGACAGGTGCAAAAAAATTGTTTGGGGACCGTCCCGCATTGGGAAAAACTGTCAAAACAAATAATAAGGAACCATTTATCGTAGCAGCTGTCATCAAGGATTTACCTAAAAACAGTAGTTTTAGTTTTCAATGGCTCATCCCGTTTAAGAAATACGAATCTGGACAAGATTGGCTGGAAACCTGGGGGAATAATGGCTTACAAACACTTGTACAGGTTGATGAAAACGCCAATGTAGATCAGATCAACAAACAGATGATGGATTTCGTCAAAAAGAAAACCAATGGTGATGTTACATTTTCGCAAAACTATCTTTATCCAATGGATCGTTGGATTACTTACAATCAGTTTGACAACAGCGGAAATGAAAAAGAAGGTGGTATTAAAAATATTCGCCTATTTACTTTTATCGCTTGGATCGTTCTACTAATTGCCTGCATCAACTTTATGAATCTTGCAACTGCCCGATCAGAAAAAAGAGCAAAAGAAGTGGGCATGCGCAAAGTTATTGGTGCTAGCCGTCAATCCTTGATTGCACAATTCTTGGGAGAATCGATCGTATTAGCAACAATTTCTTCATTAGCGGCGATTCTATTGATTTACATCTTTATCCGCCCTTTCAATACAATGATCGGCCAAGAACTACAGGTCAATATTTTCGAACCTTTACACATCGGCTTTTTACTTACTGTGACGGTCTTGTGCGGTTTGTTTGCCGGGAGCTATCCTGCATTTTTTCTATCTGCATTTAAGCCGCTTTCGAGCATTAAAGGTACAAAGCAAAAGACAGGTAGCGGTAGTCTTATCCGAAAAGGACTGGTTGTCATTCAATATTCTGCTTCAGTCGTATTAATTATCAGTACCATTATTATTTATCAACAGATCCAACACAACAAAAACAGGGATCTCGGATTCGATAAGAGTCAAGTATTGACAACAGCACTCCAAGGTGATATGGCTAAACACCTCCCTTTGATTAAAAGTCAACTATTGGCAACAGGAGCCGTCCAAGAAGTGGGTGTCAGTGATATGAGTATCCTTAATATTTATTCCAACAGCTCCGGCTTCAGCTGGGAGGGAAAAGATCCGAATGCAAGTATTTTAATTGGCATGTTACGTTCGGACGAAGGACTCATCCCGGCTTTAGATCTCAAGCTATTTGACGGGAGAAATTTTCATCAAAATTTCCTGGGCGATAGTACATCTGTCGTCATCAATGAAGCATTAGCGAAACTGATCCGAAAAGATGGTCACGTCGCCGGCGACATCATCAGCTATGGCGACGAGAAATTCACCATAGCAGGCGTTGTCAAGAATTTTGTTTACAACAACGTGTATGCTGATCCTGAGCCAATGTTATTCATACCAATGAACAGAGATAATGGCATCATGACAATCAAAACCAAAGCGGGAATAGATCTACCAAATGCGATCCAGCAAATCGAAAAGGTGATCGTCAAAAATAATCCGGGCTTCCCTTTCGACTATAAATTTTTAGATGATAGCTTCAACGCTAAATTTCAAGCCGAGCTTTTTGTACAGCGACTTTCTAGTGTATTCGCTATTATGTCCATCATTATATCCTGCCTGGGACTGTTTGGCCTGGCCGCATTTGCAACAGAGCAGCGTGCCAAAGAAATCAGTATCCGCAAAGTACTGGGGGCTTCAGTATCAGGGCTTATCCAGATGCTCAATCGGGAATTTGTTATTCTTGTGGCAATATCATGTATTATTGCCTTTCCAATTGCCTGGATCATTATGAGCAAATGGTTAACCAACTATGTACATCATGTGGAGATTTCCTGGAGTATTTTTGTAATCAGCGCCTTTGCAGCAATTATCATTGCCTTATTGACTATTAGTTCACAAGCATTTAAAGCAGCAATAGCCAACCCGACCAAAACATTAAGAGATCAATAAAATTTAAACGAGTTTAATAATAAAAACAGTAACCGTCCAAAGCAATTTCGCTAAGGATACAAAAACATAAAAACCATGAGCACAAAAAATATGATCAAGATCACAAACCTTCAAAAGTATTACCGCACTGAAGAAGTGGAAACCGTCGCATTAAACAACCTTAACATTCATGTTAAAGAAGGGGAATTTG
Organism: Sphingobacterium sp.; assembly: GCA_031286695.1. Lineage (GTDB taxonomy): Bacteria > Bacteroidota > Bacteroidia > Sphingobacteriales > Sphingobacteriaceae > Sphingobacterium. The sequence continues at coordinate 29,140 of JAITTY010000009.1, forward strand.
TTGCTGTAATGGGACCTTCCGGCTGTGGAAAATCGACATTACTCAATATCATCGGATTACTGGATGATTTGGATGAAGGAAGCTATCTATTCAATGACATTGAGGTTGCCAAATTTAAGGAACGTGGGCGTTCAGATCTTCGCAAGCATAATATTGGTTTTGTATTCCAGAGCTTCAATCTAATTGATGAGCTGACTGTATTTGAAAATGTGGAGCTTCCACTTGTTTATACCAACGTTCCAGCCGCTGAGCGTAAAAAACGTGTAGAAGAAGTCCTTGAGAAGGTTCAGATCATGCACCGTCGCAATCACTTCCCTCAGCAGCTCTCGGGAGGTCAACAACAACGCGTGGCCGTTGCTCGTGCCGTCGTGAACAATCCAAAATTGATTCTTGCCGATGAGCCTACAGGTAACCTCGATTCCAATAATGGTAACGAAGTCATGCAGCTGCTTACCGAATTGAACGAAGCTGGTACAACCATTGTCATGGTAACACATAGTGAACATGATGCCAAATTTTCTGATCGTGTAATCCGCATGTTAGACGGACAAGTTATTATGGAAACAACTGCAATATAAAGAAATAACGCAGTGACTTAGCTATTAACCCGATAACCCTAATAATGATGAGCAGCATTAAGTTAATTTTTAGACAACTCTGGCGCAACCGCCTTTTTACATTTTTAAATGTAATTGGACTTGCCATTGGAATAAGTGCCTGTTGGCTTATTTTCCGTATTGTCAATTATGAATTTAGTTTTGACCAGCATCATCCCGATAGGGAATTGATTTATAAGGTACACAGCTCTTACGAAGAAAAGGATAAGCTGGATCACTTTGACGGTATTCCTGCGCCTTTACCGGCATATATCAAAGAAAACTTCGCAAACGTTGAACTTACAGTCCCTGTATTCAAGCAATACTTCGAGCGTATTAGCAATACAAATCAAAAACAGAAAATCGAATTTGAAGATCAACCGGAAATTATCGGTACCACAGGAGATTACTTCAAAATGACCCCTTATGTCTGGCTGGCCGGTGATCAAAAAAATATACTGACCAGCAGTCACGAAGTTATATTAACCGAGTCTCGCGCAAAACTCTATTTTCCGGGCACACCAATAAACCAGATCATTGGGCAAACACTGTCTTATGATAGTACACTGTATAATGTCACTGGAGTGGTGAAAGATCTGGTCCATCCGAGTAGCTTTTTGGCCAAGGAATTTATCAGGATCCCTGAAAAGGAATGGAACAGCAGCAACTGGAACAATTCAAATTCAAATTGGCAGCTTTTTATAAAGGTAAAATCTTCCGCTTCACTTCCCAATTTAATAAAGGAAACCGACAAAAAGGCTTATGAGATGACACATGCTGAATTTGACAAGTTTGGATTTAAGATGCATCTCAATACAGTACCGCTAAAAGATTTGCATTTTACTTCTTTCGCTCAAAACAATGTAGACAAGAAGATCATGTTTGGACTTATCGGTATTGGTCTCTTTCTACTCTTGCTAGCCTGTGTCAATTACATCAATCTGGCTACAGCCCAAATTCCACAACGGGCAAAGGAAATTGGCATCCGAAAAACATTGGGTGAAAGCCAAAAAAGGATCACTAAGTCCTTTTTGCTGGAAACATTGTGCATAACAACATTTTCGGTTCTTTTATCTTGGCCCCTACTTATCCTTATTCAAACAATTCTAGCTTCCTATATTCCCAATCAGCTCAATTTATATCCAGACCCATGGGGTGTATTTTTCTTTTTGGCAGCACTTACAATTCTTATTACGTTAATCTCTTCAGGTTACCCGATCCTATTAACTAATAAAATTAAGATTGTTGAAGTCATTAAAATTTCAAATACTCAAGGTACCAAATTTGGCAATCTATCTTTTCGAAAAATGCTCATCATCTTTCAATTTTTGATTGCGCAACTATTTGTTATTTCAACTTGCATTATTGGTTTACAGCTGAAGCACTCCTTGCAAAGTAATCCCGGTTTTGACAAGGATGCGATTATCACCATCAACTTTCCAAGTAAAAGTTATCAGGACAGTAAGGTTGATCCTTTCGTTTTTAAACAAGCACTTAGAAATATAACGGGTATAGAACAGGTATCCTTAGGTCATCTTCCGATGAGCAACGACCATTGGGGAAATGCCCTGTTTGTAAAAAGTGATACCGGACAAGTGCAGGCAGATGTGCAAATGAAATTTGTCGATCAAGATAACTTTAAGCTCTATAATTTCAAAATGCTTGCCGGTCGCCCACTACAGCTAGCCGATACAAGTACAGGTATTGCTTTAAACTTAGCTACCGTGCAAAAATTAGGGTTCAAATCTGCAGCTGATGCCGTTGGAAGCTTTGTTACGTTTACGGACAAACAGCGGCAAATTGTGGGTGTAACTGACAATTTCCATACAAAAAACCATCATGCCGCCATTCAACCTGTGGTTATGTTAAGCTCCGTGAAGAAATGGGAATTAAACAGATTAAGCGTGAAGCTGAATAACAATTCAGCGACCTGGCCAGAAACACTAAAGCACATTGAAAAAGAGTGGAAGAAATATTATCCTAAAGCTCCATTTAAATACGATTTCTATGATCAACAAATTAAAGAGTTATACAGCAGTGATCTAAAATTCTCAAAGATCATCAATCTCTTTACCTCAACAACGATTCTGATCAGTTGTTTGGGATTAATTGGGCTTGTCACCATAACAACAGCACAACGTACAAAAGAAATTGGTATTCGAAAAGTCTTGGGAAGTACAGTTTTGGGTATTATCGGTCTATTATCAAAAGATTACATCAAACTTATTCTCGTTTCCATATTAATTGCCTCCCCTATTGCCTGGTGGGCAATGCACAAATGGCTGGATGATTTTGCGTATAAAATTGATCTATCCTGGTGGATGTTTATGATTCCGGCAGTCGCGACTCTTTTTATCGCATTCTTTACCATGAGCTATCAATCCATCAAAGCAGCGCGTGCAAACCCGGTTAATAGTCTGAGAGATGAATAGAACAGTCAAGAAGCTCAATAGTGATCAAGGAGAATGATGGGAATCAGCAATGATCCCATCACAATCCTTGTTTTTAAAAGACCTGTACTGAAAAAACAAAAAATAGAATTGATTAATACAATAAACACCTGTCCTTATGATAAAGAACTATTTAATAACTGCCATTAGAGAATTAAGGAAACGGAAATTTTATACCGCTATCAATATTCTAGGTCTATCAGTCAGTCTTACGGCCTCTATATTAATTATCCTTTGGGTACAAGATGAGCAGAGCTTTGATAAATTCCATCCAAATTACGAGGATATCTATAAAGTCAATTCGCATTTAGACCCCGAACACAATGGTTCGATATGGGGAGGATCTCCCGGCCCTATAGGAAACTATGCGCAAAATGTACCGGAGGTAGACTATGCAACGCGAGTTTCACAGGATTACGATGTCACCTTGGTCAACGATAAGCTGAAACGTCCGGTAACTGACATGAACATCTACTATGTTGACGGTAATTTTTTCAGGATGTTTCATTTTCCCCTGCAAGAGGGTTCCCTTTCCGGTTTTCAGGAAAATTATAAACAGGCACTGATTACGGCATCGACAGCCGAAAAACTTTTTAGTGCTCAAAACGTCATTGGAAAAACTTTCCGTTACCAAAAAGATCTTTTCACTGTAGCGGGTATCCTGAACGATATCCCACAAAACTCCTCAATGCAGTTTGATGTGGTGATCCCATTAGGTTATCATGCACAGCGGTTTACAAACTGGGGCGGTAATGGTAAATGGAAAACAATCGATGAAGATATGGGCAACTACAGTTTTTCAACTTATATTAAGGTCAAACCTCGCGCTTCAGCAGCCCTTGTCGGAAAATCTGTTACAGACACCTATACCAAAGCCCGTGACGGTGAAAACTCGACCATCTTTGTTTTAGATCCACTCAAAACCATGCACCTCATCGCTCCTGACGGAAATAAATCGACGCTCCGCATGGTCCAGATTTTTGGGGTCATCGCCATATTGTTGTTAGTGATCGGCGCAGTAAATTATGTCAACCTAAGTACTGCAAGAGCATTGGACCGGGCGAAAGATGTTGGTATCCGCAAAATAATCGGCGCCAATCGTTTCCACCTATTCATACAATTTATCACAGAAACTGCTGTTGTATTTCTTTGCTCGCTACTGATAGCTTTCATCCTCATCTTGATCCTTCATACAGGATATAATCAAATCGCCCAGAAATCAATCAGCCTTTCTTTCCATAATACGACCATATGGCTGTACATCGGGGCTGCAATTATAGGTACATTGGGACTTTCGAGTATATATCCGGCAATTCAACTCTCTTCGTTCAGTCCAATTAACTCATTGAAAGGAAAATCATTGAAAGGGGTTTCATCAAATACGATGCGTAAAATATTGGTGGTTTTCCAGTTTACACTCTCTGTAACACTTATTGTATGTACGTTGGTGATCCGAAACCAATTGGCTTTTATCCAAAAGATCAACCTCGGATATGACAGAGATCATGTCCTAACACTTGGTCTTCCTGAGGAGGCTTACAAACATATGGACGCGATACGTGCCGAGCTCAAAAACAATAACGCAATACAGGGAGTATCCCTATCCAGTGTATACAACATGACAGATTTCGGAAATGCCACAGGCGATATAGACTGGCCTGGTAAGTCAAAAGATAACAAATTGATTGTTTCTCAGGCTACCATCGATAAGGACTTTATCCCATTGATGAACATGCAGTTTCTCGAAGGAAAAAACTTTAGCGGTATGCCCGCTGATTCGTCTGGCTACGTCATCAACGAGACCTTAGCGAAGCAAATGGGTTTAAAGCCGCCATATGTAGGATCCAATATGACTTTCCACGATTTTCCTGGACAAATCATCGGAGTGGTAAAAGATTTTCACTTCAAATCCATTAAGGATAAGATCGGCCCAATGGTCTTCTGGACACGCTGGGGAGGGGGCACGCTGTATGTTAAGACGAGTACGACAAAAGCTCCGGAGGCCATTAAAGCTTTAGAAAAAATCTATAACCGCTATCCATCAGATGCCCCATTTAACTATACCTTCATTGATCAGCAATTCGATAATCTCTATAAATCCGAGCAACGTACAGGCCTGTTGTTCAATATTTTTGCAGGCATCGCCATTTTTATATCCGCTTTGGGACTATTTGCATTAGCGACCCATGAAGCCCAAATGCGCATTAAGGAAATCGGTATCCGTAAAGTTCTTGGAGCGAGCACCTTTGGTGTCGTGCGTCTATTGGGGAAGAATTTCGTAATACTTGTGGCTATAGCCATTCTGATTGCCTGCCCTATTGCAGTTTACTTGATGAAACAATGGTTGAGCAACTTTGCCTATAAAACAGATCTCGAAGTGCAAACATTTGTCTTCGGTGGTATTCTGGCCCTACTGATTGCCATTATCACGGTCAGTTACCAGGCGGTTCGGGCAGCATTGTCGAACCCCGTCGATAGTTTAAGAGATGAATAAAAAGCTGAAATATAAGAAAGTAGATGATTGTTATCTATACACTAAAGATTAAGAAATAAAGCTATGATCCGCAATTATATAAAAATAGCCTGGCGCAATATCTCAAAAAATAAAGGATATTCGACCATTAATATCATTGGTCTGGCAATAGGCTTGGCCTGTTGCCTATTGATAGCAATTTATGTACAAAATGAATTGTCTTACGACAAATATCATGTAAATAAAGAGCGTATTTACCGCATCGTCCATGACTATAAAGATGTAAGCAGTACCGAGCAGCATCAAATCTGGGGCAATGGACCTATCGGAGAAGCCCTTAAGGAAGATTTTCCAGAAATAGAGAAAGTTGTTCAATTTTCAGGGCAGACTTCCATCCTACTTAAACAGGGCGATAAAAGATTCCAGGAAGAAAATGTGTTTTTTATGGATTCCACCGCTTTTGATGTGTTCAGCTGGAAAATTCTCGCTGGCGACCCTCATACGGCCTTAAAAAATGCCTATTCCGTGGTATTAACAGAAAGTACGGCAAAAAAATATTTTGGAGACCAAAATCCTATTGGTAAAACGCTCGAAGGTGGATTAGCCGCAGGCCGCGCCGATGCGGGACTGTACACCGTAACAGCCGTAATGGCCGATGTACCGGCCAACTCGCATTTTACTTTTGATGCACTACTCTCCATGACCACCTTCCGAAAAGCACTTCCAGGAGTCTTTGAAAAAGAAGGTTGGGATTATGTAGACTTCTATACCTACTTCCTGGCCTCAAAAGATTTCGATCCTGCAAAATTCAACCAAAAAATACCTGCGTTTCTAAAACGGCATCTGCCAACAAATGAAAACTCAAACGCAAGATATAATTTTCACATCGAGCCTATGCTCCAAGCTTATATGCACTCAGCAGCAGATCGGCAACCGGGAGCTAACGGCAACTATCAAAATTTATATATATTCAGTATCATTGGTGGATTTATCTTACTTATCGCCTGTGTGAATTTTATGAATCTCGCTACCTCCAGGTCTATGGAAAGAGCGAAAGAGGTGGGTGTCCGAAAAACCATTGGTGCCAGCAAACGTAATCTCGTTTTTCAGTTCATGTCTGAATCATTGGTTCTAGTATTCGTCAGTAGTATTTTAGCGATAGTGTTAGTGGTGGCTTTTCTGCCTTTTTTGGAAGCATTTTCGGGCAAACACCTCAATTACTCGTCCTTACAAAATGCAACGACCTGGGCAATATTCATCATAACGACCATCTTTACGGGCCTATTGGCGGCAAGCTATCCGGCCCTGATCTTAGCCAATTTTAAACCAATTACAGTACTCAAGGGAACTTATAGTACCAGCAAAGGAGGGACACTATTACGTCGCGTATTAGTTGTTTTTCAATTCTGTCTTTCCATTGCTCTAATTGCAGGTACTGTTGTGGTCTTTTCTCAACTCAATCAATTGCAACACCAAGATCTTGGATTCCAAAAAGATCAACGGCTTGTGATAGATTATAATTTTGATGATAAGGTAAACAATAACCTTGAAGCTATAAAGTCCACACTTGCAAAAGATAAAGATGTCTTGTCTGTCACCGCATCGCGCACGGTACCGGGAACATTTTTTCCAAATGCGGGAACCGAAATCATGTCGGCAAACGGAACGATGACTCAATTTGCTCCTTTCCTATACGAAGTCGATGTAGACTTTATCCCTAATATAGGTTTACAGATGGCTGCAGGGCGTGCTTATTCAAGAGATTTCCCTGCTGATACCGCTCATTCGCTTGTTATTAATGAATCTGCAGCAAAGCAATGGGGCTATTCAAATCCACAGGATATTATTGGCAAGCAGTTCCGTCAATGGGGACGAGAAGGAACAGTTATCGGTGTGGTGAAAGATTTTAACTACCTCTCCTTACACCGCAAAATTGAACCCTTAGCGTTACGATTAGAACCAGGTAGCAGCCGCTATTTAACCGTGAATATCCAACACGGAGACCAAGCTGAGACTGTTGCCAGAATCGGCAAACTGTGGAATGAACTGGTACCCAACCGACCATTTTTATATAGCTTTCTGGATGATAATTTTAATCGACAATATGAAGCTGACTTTAATTTCAGAAGACTTTTTACGGCTTTCTCTGGATTAGCACTTTTCATTGCCTGTCTGGGGCTGTTAGGTCTTGTTACTTACACAGCACAGCAACGTACCAAAGAAATCGGTGTACGTAAGGTACTCGGCGCATCACTATACAATTTAATCTTGCTGCTTTCTTCTGACTTCATCAAATTACTGGTTGTAGCTCTCCTCATTGCAACGCCGCTATCCTGGATGGCGATGAAAAAATGGTTGGACAACTTCGCTTACCACATTGAGCCGCAATGGTGGATGTTTGCCTTTGCTGGTTTTGCGGCAATCTTGATCGCATTATTTACAGTCAGCTATCAAACACTTAAGGCTGCCGGAATGAACCCTGTAGACAGTTTACGGGATGAATAAATAGAATCACTAAGACAGACTTAGTAAAGCACCAATAAATATATAAGCAAGAAACAAATACATACGATCATGATAAAGAACTATATAAAGACAGCTTGGCGGACGATTAGAGCAAACCGATTTTTCAGTATCCTTAATATTAGTGGGCTGGCTATAGGTATCTGTGTATCTCTGTTGTTATTTGCCTTTATCCGCCAGGAACTAAGTTTTGATACTATGTATCCAAAAGCTGACAATATCTACCGGGTCTACATGAAACTATCCGCAGAATATAATCAGGAAAAAATGCTCACGCTCCCTAATGCCGTAGGTCAAGCTTTAAAGTCAGACATTACGCAGGTGGATAATATGGTGCGTCTTGTAAAAGACGGGTACGGTGCGACGGCTTCTCTCCGCACCGAAAATGATAATTTCTCCGAAAAACAATTATACCTAGCAGATTCTTCCCTGTTTTCCATATTCGATTTTCAATTTATTGAAGGCAATGCACATACCGCTTTTTTAAATAAAAAAAGCATCGTTCTGTCTCAATCATCAAAAGAAAGGTTATTCGGTAAACAGGAAGCAATAGGCAAATTAATTAGCATCAACCAGCGCGATACCGTGCAGGTAACCGGTGTTTTTAAAGATCTTCCAGCAAATAGCACAATAGATTGCAACATGGTCATGAATATTATGGATTCATGGATGGGGCAAAATGTACACTGGAGCAATGCGAGTTACGAAACTTATATCCTATTAAAAAAAGGTGCCGATCCAGCAAACATTGCTCAAGAAGCTACCAAATTAATTGATAGATACATCGAAAAAGACCATCAGTATTATACGCAATTTTTTCTCCAACCATTATCAAAGGTACACCTCTATTCATCAGATCTAACAAGCGGAGTTACCACACGCGCCGGAAATATAGACATCATTAGGACACTATCTGTTCTTGCCTTTCTAGTCATTATGATAGCATGCATCAATTACATGAATCTAGCAACAGCTAAATCGCAAAAAAATGCGAAACAGGTGGGTGTCAATAAGGTACTTGGTGCTACCCGTAGCCAGCTCATTATTCGTTTTTTCGTAGAAACCGCAACAATCAGTTTTTCGGCTATGCTCATTGGGATTGTCCTCGCCATTATACTCATTCCTGCGTTCAATTTGGTCGGTAAGACTGATATGACAATTCAACATCTTCTTAATTGGGATATGCTTGGAATATTGGCATTAGCATGGCTGGTCATTACGCTTGTTGCAGGCAGCTATCCTGCGCTATTCCTTTCAAATATAAAATCGATATCCTTAATGAACAAAGGATACAACAAACAAGGAAAAACAATCCTAATCAGACAAATATTAGTTGTATGCCAGTTTTCTATTTCGATCGTACTGATTATAGGCATCAGTATTATGCTCACTCAAATGAGCTTTATCCGCAATAAGGATTTAGGTTATCAGCCCGAAAATGTTGTATCTATTTCGATTCGTTCTTTGAAAAATCAAGAAAAGCTAAATACACTAGGCCAACAAGTTCAAAACCTGACCAACACGATATCCACTACTTTTGCACAATCTATACCCGGATTCAATGAAAGCGGAAAAACAACTTATAAATTAACGACCGACAAGCAGGGACTACCAACCTCAACCTGTGTCACCTATGGCAAGACGATCAATACTTTAGGACTAAAATTACTTGCGGGAACGGATTTACCGGATGTTATCGGTCGTACTGATTCAACATGTTATGTCCTGATCAACGAAAAAGTAATGAAATTTTTAGGTTACAAAACACCCGATGAAGCTATAGGGAAGCATATCGTTACAGAGATGAGTGCGACAAATTCCATTATATCCGGTATTGTTAGAGATTTTAACTATACAAACCTAAAATCTGAGATTGGTGGATATACTTATTATACCATGAATAATCCTTCTGAATCTCCCCGTAATTTATTGATCCGCTATAAAACAGCTGATCTTCAAACTTATATGGAGCAGGTAAAAAAGATCTATACAGCTATTGCCCCCGATGCCGCTTTTGATTTCTCTTTTTTAGATCAACATGTACAGGATCAATATGAAAATGAGATTCGTTCATCCAATGTTATGACTCTGTTTTCATTCTTGACTCTATTTATTGCCTGCTTGGGTTTATTAGGACTGGCTGCCTATACAGCCGAATCAAGAAGTAAGGAGATCGGTATCCGTAAAGTGCTAGGTGCAAGTATCAGCAGCATTATTCATTTACTGTCCGCGAACTACATTAAATTGATCTGTATAGCGTTTCTGATTGCGGCACCAATTGCATATTACTTATTTAATAGTTGGCTAAATAATTTTATATACCATATCGAGATGCCTTGGTGGGCATACGTGGTCGCTGTCCTCACAGTGACATTTGTTGCATTTATTACAATTGGGTTCCAAACTTTTAAAGCCGCATTACTAAATCCAGTAAATAGTTTACGGGATGAATAGCGACACAGATCACGGTAACATGTAGGGTGAACAAAAAACGAAATAACTATGATTGTAAATTCTCTTAAAACAGCCTATCGTTTTTTAAAAAAACATAAGTTGATCACTTTCATCAATATCACCAGTCTCGCGATTGGCATTACCGCTACGCTGGTGATTTTCTTAATGATCCAATACGACTACAGTTTTGATAAGCATGTTCCCAATAAAGAACAAGTATATCGGGTTGTTAACAATGGTGAATTTAAAAATGCAGGTGTCTATGTGCCATTGGTCCGTACCATGGAATCGGAGCTACCAAACATAGAAGCCGTGGCTCCCATTTATCGAAGCCATGTTCAAAAACTAAAAGTTTCCGTGACAACAGATAAATTCCAAACTTTTCCAAAAGAGCAGAAGATAGTTTTCACCAACAGTCAATATTTCGACATTTTTCCTTCGAAATGGTTGGCTGGCAATGCTAAGGCCTTGAATTCTTCCGGAAATATTATCCTTACGCAGCAATCATTGGAAAAGTTTTATGGAAAAGAACTCCCAACAAATGTCATCGGCAAAACCATCATCTATGCAGATAGTATCCCACTTCAAGTCGCGGGTGTAATCGAAAATCCGCAACATAATTCGGATTTCAATTTTGATAGTTTCATAGCTGAGTCAACTATCCCGCAAGACAATAATTTAAAGAACATGTATACATGGGATGCATGGAACAGCATATCTGATTCCCATCAGGTGCTCATCAAGACAAAAGCACAAAGCAACCCACATCTTCTGGAGCGTAATATTGCAAGCCTCCTTAAGAAATATAAAATCAAAGATGGCAAAAAAATCACCGACAAACTCGAATTACAACCTTTGGCTGATGTTCATTTTGACACAAGATTTAATTACGACGCCACCCATCCCGAAGCTCTCCGTAACTTAATATTGCTGGCGTTCTTTCTTTTAGCGCTAGGTGCGGTAAATTTTATCAATCTATCCACGGCGCAATCCATTGAAAGAGCCAAAGAAGTTGGTATCCGCAAAACCTTGGGCAGTTCCAAATCTACCTTGATAAAACAATTCTTGCTGGAAACATTTCTGATCACCTTGTCGGCGACAGTACTCGCAGTGCTATTACTGCCTTTGTTTTTACATGTCTTTGAAGGATTTATTCCCAAAAATTTAAGTTTAGACCGTTTAGACAAAACCTTTATTATTTTATTCTTAATCGGGCAGCTTATGACAGTCACTATTCTCGCCGGATTTTATCCTGCTTGGGTATTGACGGGTTACGCCCCTGTACTGGCACTCAAAAATCAATTAGGGAAAAACACCAACCTTTCCAGAAGTACATGGGTACGCAAAGCATTAACTATTTTTCAGTTTGTCATGGCACAGGCTTTTCTCATTTGTGTGCTCGTTGTTGTTCGGCAGATCAACTATGTCACTCATAAGGATATGGGATTTCAAAAAGACGCTATTGTGAATGTCTACATTCCTGGAGCTTTCCAAAATTCGGCAAAAGGTGTGGTCCTTAAAAATGAGCTCAAAAAGCTAACAGATATTAAGGCAATCAGTTTCGGGAACATTGCACCCGCGATGAACGGTTGGATGACCACAGCAATTACCTACGATCAATCAGCAGACAAAGAATCCTTGACTTTTGATAGCCGATCGGGTGATGAAAACTATTTAGATGTCTATCAAATTCCACTTCTAGCAGGAAGAAATGTCCGTTTACTGGATTCCACGAGTGAAATGTTGATCAATAGAAAAGGTCTTGAATTACTACATATCAAAAATCCGCAAGATGCCATTGGCAAAACCTTCGAAAATGGACAAAATATCATCGTTGGCGTAATGGAGGATTTTGATCTGGCCTCTGCCCGGCAGGCGGTTAAACCAGTGCTCTATACAGGTAGCAAACAAGGATATGTACTCCATATTGCATTGGATCAATCGCATCCCGAAAACTGGAAAAATGCCATTGATAAAATAACGTCAAGCTACAAATCGGTTTTCCCCGATGATGAATTGGACCTGCGGTTTGTGGATGAGGTAATCCAAAACTTCTATACACAAGAGAAGCAGCTGTCTAAGCTCTTATCCTGGGCAGTAGGACTTTCTGTGCTCATCGCTGGACTGGGTTTATTTGGATTAGCCATATTTACGGCAAATCAACGTACAAAAGAGATAGGCATTCGTAAAGTACTCGGTGCATCTGTTTTCCAGATCACATTTCTACTCCTTAAAAATTTACTTTCGTTGGTTGCCATAGCCTGTCTGGTCGCCTTTCCCATTGCTTATTATTTTATGCATAACTGGCTCAATGACTTTGTTTACCGAACAACAATAAGTCCCTGGATTTTTGGACTCTCTGCCCTAGGATTGATTGCATTTGCGAGTTTTGTACTTTCAACCAAAAGTGTCTTTGCAGCAAAAGCAAATCCAATAAATAGTTTAAGGGACGAATGAATCTGTTCATAAAGCAGTAGGTTTATTATTTATAACATGTATTAATCACTTAAAACCCATAACAATGATAAAGAACTTCATCAAAACCGCATGGCGAAGTATTTTTTCTAATAAATTTTATAGTGCCATTAATATTTTAGGATTAACAGCAGGATTGGTTGTGGGGATATTCCTATTGCTCTGGATTCAGGATGAGCTGTCCTTTGACCGATTCCATAAACAGCAGCGATCCATTTACAAAATAGGTATAGAAGGTGGAACAGGGATATCAAAACGAATCTTTGGATCCATCATTGCTCCCGTAGGGAGTTTTGCAAAAAAAGAGATTCCTGAAGTCCAAGATGCAGTACGTATTTTTAAGATTGGAGATGCTGCACTTAAATATAAGGAGAAGAGATTTAATGAAAAGAATTTTGCATTTGTAGACCCCAGTTATTTTAGTATTTTCGATTTTCCGCTACTAGAGGGCAATCCAAAACAGCCTTTTCCTGACAACAATTCCATTGTAATTACACAGCGTACGGCACACAGATATTTTGGCGATGAAAATCCCATTGGAAAAACTGTAACATTAGGTATAGAGGATCTATGTGTTGTCTCAGGTGTCATTGCCGATTATCCAGAAAACTCCACTTTTCAATTTCAGGTTCTGCTTCCCATTTCGAGATTTAACGAACAGGCCTATATTAAAAATAAAACGACCTATGATAATAAGACCTTTCTATCGTCCATGGATGAAGATTGGTCTAGTTTTTCGTTTGAAACCTATCTGTTGCTAAGGCCTGATGCAAATCTTGCTGCAGTCTCAAAAAAGCTACAGGCGATACATGAAAGGAACAAACCTGAAGACGCCCCTGTTCCCTATGTTACACAAGCACTCGCAAAAGTGCATCTCTATCAAATGGACGGCAGCGACGGTGGCATTGGAAGTGTTCGGATTTTTATAGGTGTAGCAATTATGATTATTGTCATCGCAAGTATCAATTATATCAATCTTTCCACAGCACGCTCTTTATCCCGAGCAAAAGAAGTAGGAATTCGCAAAATAATTGGTGCGGGCAAAAAAGAACTTTTTTTTCAATTTATATTGGAAACGGCCATGCTATTTACCCTTGCATCATTACTAGCACTGGCGCTCGTATTTATCGGCCTTCCCTGGTTTAATAATTTCTCGGGCAAACAGATTTCTTTACAGCTCTTTAATTCCACGCTATGGCTAAGTGTGCTGATCATGCTTATAGGGACATTGGCACTTACAAGTGTATACCCGGCCCTGCTTTTATCAAAATTTGATCCGATTAAAGTGCTCAAAGGCCGATTTGTCTTCAAAAACTCCAGTGCAAGAAAGATATTGGTGGTCCTACAGTTTACCGTTTCTATCATCCTGATCACCTTAACAATCGTTATTGGCCGTCAATTGGATTATATCCGGCATAAAAACCTTGGTTATGAAAAAGATCATATTATTTCCGTTGCCATGGCCCCCAAAATGTCCAGTCATTTTGATGCAGTCAAAACTGAATTATTAAAAAATAAGGATATTAATGCGGTAATCCGCTTAGGACGAGATATGGTTTACGGCGGCGGTTCAACAGGAGATAACGATTGGGAAGGAAAACCCAGCAAATCAAATCTCTGGTTCAATATGACATACGCCGATCAGTCTGCGCTCAACTTTTTTAAGATAAAAATTACCCAAGGCCGTAATTTCACGGGTTCCATAGCCGATTCAACACATTTCATTATCAATGAAACGGCAGTACGGGAAATGGGGCTAAAAGATCCTATTGGCACGCGCTTACGCATTCGAACAGTTCCGGGAACTATTATTGGTGTTGTAAAGGACTTTAATTATGCCAGCGTGAGACAAAAAATCGAACCCATGGTATTTCAATATAGTCCAAAAGACTGTTGGCAGCTTTACGTTAAAACAACAGCATCCGGAACAAAATCCGCATTAAATACCTTACAGCAAATCTGGAAAAGTTATTATGATGATATGCCAATGAGTTATAGTTTTCTTGACGAAAACTATCAAAAGCAATATATGAATGAACAGAAACAAGGCACCTTATTCAACTTTTTTGCGATGATTGCCATTGTTATCTCCTGTCTAGGACTCTTAGGACTATGTACTTATACAGCACAGGTTAGAACCAAAGAAATTGGCATCAGAAAGGTCCTTGGTGCAACGGTATTCAACATCATACAATTACTAAATAGGGAATTTTTACTCCTTGTCATTTTAGCCAATGTCATCGCTATACCGATAGCTGTATATTTCAGCATAAACTGGCTCGATGGCTTTGCGTTTAGAACAACGCTCCCAGTTACTATATTTCTATATGCCGCCGGGATAACCATTGCGATTGCATTATTTACGGTAAGCTTCCAATCCATCAAGGCCGCATATGCCAATCCTGTAAAAAGTTTGCACGATGAATAGTTTATATTTGAGAACCAAAACAACAGCATAAAATGATCCGATTATTCCTAAAAACAGCGCTTAGAAATTTGAAACGCAGTCCACTAAATACAACAATAAATATTTTGGGATTAGCACTAGGCTTTACTGTTGCCCTGATAAGTACGTTATGGGTGCTTAAACAGCTTTCTTTTGATAAGCACCACAACAATTATCAGCATATTTATCAGGTAATGATGACGGGCACTTTCAATGATGAGAAATCAACTGATCGCTCCACCCCTATTCCTTTGGTCAAAACGATCGCATCTGATTTCAAAAATGAGATGCCAGATGCCACTTTGATCACCAATATGGAAAGCAACAATCTGAAAGTAGGCGATAAAAAATTAAATGCTCCGGGGTTTTATGCCCTAGGAAAGTTTTCCGAATTATTCTCCCTCGAGTCTCTAAAAGGCAACAATGCTACTCCGACCAGTCCATCAACCATTATTATTTCCGAATCCTTGGCAAAACGACTGTTCGACCAGACAGACGTTATCGGAAAAATGCTTCAATTGAATGGTAAAGAACAGTATACTATTCAAGGTGTGTATAAAGATATTCCTGAAAACAGCACCTTTTATGGTTTGGATTATGTATTGCCTTTCGTCGACTATCTCGCTAAAGATCAAGGGGTAGAAGACAGCTGGTCCAGCTGCTTTTTTAGCACCTTCGCCAAAATCGACAATGCTGCCTTTGTTCCCGCTTTGGAAAATAAACTAACAAATATCATCAACAAAAAATTGACGGATATAAAACCTGAGATCCTATTACATCCCATGTCCAAATGGCACTTATACGATTCATTTAAGAATGGAAAGAACATAGGCGGGCAGATTCAATATGTATGGATGTTTGCCTGGATCAGCGTATTCATTATTTTATTGGCTAGTATAAATTTTATTAATCTGAGTACGGCAAGAAGTCTAAAAAGAGGGAAAGAAATTGGTGTTTTAAAATCTGTTGGTGTCAATCGCAGACAACTTATTGCTGGCTTTCTTGTGGAATCTATCCTCGCGGTAGCCTGTGCTTTTTTGATCGCTGTTCTATTCGCTACATTGTTGTTGCCTTGGGTCAATACAATCACCCATACAAGCTTACATATACCTTTTACAGATCTTCGATTCTATTGTTACTCTCTATTCGGAATACTTACTATTGGTGTTCTTGCAGGCATGTATCCGGCATTATTTTTATCGGCTTTTAATCCTATTCTTGCATTGAAAGGTAAGATCAATAGTAGAAAAGGTGGATCCCGAACGCGGAAAGCGATGGTCATTGTCCAATTTGCCATTTCTATTTTCCTGATGATATCTACCTATCTCGTGATCCAGCAACTGCGTTATACAAAGGATCGTCCTATCGGTTATAAAAGTTCCAATTTGGTGAATATCACATCCTCTAGCCCTACGATTGTCAAAAACTTTGACCTCCTCCGGAAAGAATTAATCGAGCAACGATTAATTCAGGATGCCGCACTTTCTTCCAGCTTTGTCAACCGTCTATCCTTGACAGGAGGTGGATTTAATTGGCAGGGTAACGATACAAGGGACGGTGCAATTATGGGTATCTTCACCATAGATGACAACTTTGCAGAGACTGTACAATGGAATTTTATAAAAGGTCGTAATTTTTCAAAAGATTTTAAAACAGATTCAACGGCCGTTATTCTGAATGAAGCTGCTGCTAGATTTATGGGCATTACCGACCTTAACAGTAAACAGCTTTCACGTGCGGGTATCGACTATCATATCGTAGGTATAATCAAAAATACACTTTCCGAATCGCCTTTTAAATCGATTACGCCAACAGCATATTTCCTCAAATTTTTACCGAAGAACAAAATCACACTTCAATTAAATGAAAAACAAGATCTTAAGCAGGACTTAAAAGCTATTGCGACAACGTTCAATCGCATAGATCCCGACCTGATTTTTGATTATACATTTACGGATCAGGAATATGCCAAACAGTTTCAACAAATGGAAATGATTAAGAGCTTAACAAGTCTATTTACAGGTCTTGCTATACTTATTTCCTGCCTTGGTCTCTACGCATTGGTTTCCTTTCTTACGGAGCAACGTGAAAAAGAAATAGGCATTCGTAAAGTATTAGGCGCATCAGAAGTTGGCTTGTGGCGACTACTTTCTACAGAATATGTTTGGCTTACGGGCATCGGCTTTGTACTTGCTGCTCCGCTAGCTTACCTCTTGATGGAATCATGGCTCGAAAATTATGTTTATCGCATATCAATTACATGGACGGTCTTTGCTACCACAGGATTAACCGCATTTGTCATTACCTTGCTGACAGTCAGTTACCAAGCGATTAAGGCAACATGGGCAAACCCTGTAAAAACCTTAAGGAGCGAATAATGTCAATTTGTTCGGGGACGGACACTACACTGTCCGTTTCCGAACATTGGAGACGTTCAAAAAATAACAACAAAAACCTAAAAATCAATACATTATATTTATGGCAAACGAATTGAACTAGCTGAATTTGCTATTTTTCATATAGCAATGCTTCTTTCTAAAGTGAGCTTGCGGAGATGAATATAGTCTAATTAATAGTCTAAATGCTCATGATCATGGTAAAGAATTATTTTAAAATCGCTTGGAGGAATATTAGAAAAAACAAAGGATTTTCTCTTTTAAATATGTTTGGACTTAGTATCGGAATAACATGTTTTCTATTGTTGGCAGCATATATATACCATGAATCAAGCTATGAGCGTTTCCTCCCTAATGCCGACCGTCTTGCCTATATCAGCCTCACCTACAAGTCGCCGAACAGCACGGAAGAAGTAAATTCTTCGGTAACACCAACAGGCCTAGCTCCGACCATACAAGCAGAATTTCCAGAGGTAGAACAGGCAACCAGACTTTACGGCTATACCAAAGGCAGTAAGATAGAATACAAGGAAGCGTTGATCACTGAAAAAGGTCTATTATATGCAGACCAAAATATTTTTAAGACATTAGGCTATAAATTTATTGAAGGGGACTCGAAATCAGCGTTAGCAGAGCCTAATCAAATTGTCCTAACAGAGAAATTAGCGGAGAAATATTTCCCTAATCAACCGGCGATCGGTCAGACGCTATCCATTGATAAAGTCAACTGGAAAATCACAGGCATTATCGCAGACTTGCCTACAAATACGCAGCTGAATTTCTCTGCACTTCTTTCCAACAAAGGATTAGAACGCTACAAAGAAATGGCTTGGTCATCTGCGAATGATATCAGCATAGCACTCTTAAAAAACAAAAATCAATTCAGTTTGATCCAGCAGAAATTAGATCAAATGGCAAAATCAAAATTTGCTGAAGCAACAAAACAAGGCTATCAATTTCGATTTGTCCTAGAAAAGCTGACCGATATCCATCTTCATTCCAAGGCTGCAGGTACAGGTAACATGACCTCTATCTATATTTTAATAGCCTTGGGTACTGCACTCATTATCCTTACCTGTATCAATTTTACAAATTTGGTATTGGCACATGCCCTCGAACGAAAAAAAGAAATCGGGGTCAAAAAAGTTTTGGGTGCCGCAAGGAAAACAATATTCTTTCAATTCTTTTTTGAATGCAGTATCATGGTCTTTCTGGCTGTCGCTTTTAGTCTTCTGACAACAGTACTCCTGTTACCAGTATTCAGTTCATTTATGGGCACCGAAATGAAATTGACTGTATGGACGGACCCTCGATTCTATGCTATTTTGCTTGTTTTCGTTGTCCTGCTGACACTTCTATCCGGTGGCTGGCCAGCTTATTCGATCGCCAGTTCAAAACCTATTTCTATTTTCAAACGAAAACTTACTGAAAAACAACATGGAATATCACTCAGCAAAGTACTCGTAACATTTCAGTTCAGTATCTCTATATTCTTTATTATATGCACCTTATTTGCCAGTAGACAGATGGATTTTATCCAGTCCAAAAATACAGGTTTGGATCGCTCTGATATGCTGGTCATTGATGGGCGAGGATGGCAAGATAAAGAAAGACAATTGTTAAAAGACAAATTACTGCAGCTCAATAGTGTCCAAGGAGTGACTGCTTCGTATGATAACCCAGTCAATATCCAAGGCGGATACAGCATTAGTGAGGTAGAGGGGCAACCCAGTGATTTTGATATGAATGTTACTGCAATCCCGATTGAAAAAGATTTTGTATCCGTTTTTCATATCCCAACTGTCGCTGGCGCACCGCTTTCAGATACGGATATCTTACGCGCACGGGATACCATCTCACCAGAATATGGTTTTGTAGTAAATACCCTCGCGGCATCGGCCATGGGGTTTACGCCAGAACAAGCAATTGGAAAGAAAATCAATTTAAACGGACGCAAGGGAAGCATCAAACAAGTTGTTGCGAGTTTTAATTTTGCTTCACTCCACAACGAAGTCAAACCAATCGTACTTTTTCCTGAGTATTACTATTTCGGCAATATTTTCGTTCGGCTCAATCCTACTACGCCTCTAAAAGATGCCCTGGCACAAGTAAAAGCTGTCATCAAAGACATCGACTCAAAAAACAGTTTTGAATATCATTTTCTCAATGACGACTATAACAAGCTATATCTCAAAGATCAGCAAACAACCCGTGTAATGCAGCTGTTTTCGATCATTACAATTGCTATCGCCTGTATGGGACTATTTGCGCTATCAGCATACGCTGTGCAACAGCGCTTCAAAGAGATCGGTATCCGTAAAGTATTAGGTGCCTCAACAGGCAAAATTGTCCAGATATTAAGTGTGGACTTTATGGCACTGGTCTTCTCCGCTGTCTTAATCAGTGTGCCATTGGGCTGGTATGCCATGCACCGTTGGGTGGAAAATTTTGCGTATCACATTACATTGGACTGGTGGGTATTTATCCTGGCGGCAACCAGCGCATTATTGGTATCATTTGTTACCATCAGTTTTCAAACTGTAAAAGCAGCAATTGTAAACCCGGTTGATAGTTTAAGGGACGAATAGAAGAATCTTATCACGATCATTACTCAATAACTATGATAAAGAACTACATCAAAATCGCATGGCGGAACCTATGGAAAAGCAAGGGGTACTCTGCGATTAATATCATTGGACTTTCTATCGGATTGGCAGCAGTACTGATCATCGGTATATGGATAAAAAATCAATTGCAATTCGACAATTTCTACAGCAATCAGGAAAACATATATAAACTTTGGAATAAATATGAAGATCAGCAAAAAATCTCCGTAAATGATATCACTTCGGCACCAGCATCTCAGGCTTTGCTAGCAGATTATCCGGAGGTTGAACGCGCTGCGCGGATGTATTGGAGCAGCACCGCCCTGATGTCTTTTGGCGATAAGAAGATCAAATCCAAGGGAAATGAAGTTGATCCAGCCTTTATTGAATTATTTGATTTCAAACTTCTTAAAGGAAATAGTAAGGAGGCTCTAAAAGACACAAAAGATATTGTTTTGACGGAAAGTCTTGCTAAAAACATATTTGGAAAGACTGATCCGATAAATAAAACGCTTCTTCTCGACAATAAAGAACTGTATAGAGTATCGGCAATTATGCAGGATCTCCCCAGTAATACAAGTTTCGACTTTACCTATCTGATACCTTTAGAAAAAGCCGAAACCTATTCATCCGGCTGGGGTTCAAACACTTTCTATACTTATATCAAGCTGAAAGAAGGAACGGATGTTGATCTTTTTAATAAAAAACTAAATAATATAGTCAACAGGAAAACAAACAATGAAATAAAAGGTTCCATGTTCCTTTATCCGATGTCCAAAATGCATCTGTATTCAAAATTTGAGCAAGGCATTGCTGTTGGCGGAAAAATAGATCAAGTTAAATTGGTAGCGGGAATAGGCCTATTAATATTATTGATTGCCTGTATCAATTTTATCAATCTCAGTACAGCCCGCAGCCAGAAAAGAGCAAAAGAGGTTGCAGTAAGAAAAGTTGTAGGAGCCCAACGCTTCCATTTAATCATACAATTTCTCTCCGAATCCTTACTGTTAACCTTGATTTCAGGTATATGCGCCATTGTATTGACAATACTGACACTTCCACTCTTTAATCAGGTTTTAGATAAGGCATTAATCTTTTCATTTTCAGATTCGTCGATCTGGCTTTCTCTGATTGGTTTTATTTTCCTTACAGGGATACTGGCAGGGCTATACCCTGCTTTCGTGCTCTCCTCTTTCAAACCGATAAAATCGCTCAAAATATTTGGACGAACAAACAAGTTTTCCCTGAATTTTCGAGAATTACTGGTTGTCTTTCAATTTGGTGTTGCTATTATACTGATTATAGCAACCATTATCGTACGCAAACAGATTGAATATGCCAGCCAGCGTGAAATCGGCTATGAAAATTCGCAACTTATCGAAGTGCCCATTGAAGGCGGTATGGAAAAGAATTACGAGGCTATAAAGTCTGAACTGATCACTGCTAATATCGCCGAAGCTGTAACCCGTACAGGCTGGTCAATTACTAAAAATGGAGCCAGCTCCGGTGGTAGTTTTCTATGGCCTGGAGCTAATCCAGAACAAGCAAAAAAAATGGGATTTCAACTTGGACGCACGGAAAGTGACCTTGTTAAAACTCTCGGATTGAAGCTCATTGCTGGTCGTGACATCGACTATGGCAGGCTACCGGCAGATAGTGTTTCTGTACTGGTTAACGAAGCCGCTATCAAAGAAATGAAACTGGAGAATCCAATAGGAAGCTACCTCAAATGGGGCGATAAAACTTATACCATCGTTGGTGTAATCAATGATTATATTACGGGGTCACCTTATAGTCCAATAACGCCCTTACTGATTTATCCTTCAAAAAATTGGATGTTGAATATGGTTATACGTACGAGTCCAAACAGAGCGATGGAAATGAACCTAAAGCAAATCGAGGAAATTATTAAAAAATTCAATCCAGCTTACCCCTTTGAGTACCAGTTTGTGGATCAAAAATTTGCAGCTAAATTCAACGATCAGCAACAGACAGCTCAACTTGCATTCATTTTTTCTGGATTAGCTATTTTCATCTCCTGCCTGGGCTTATTTGGGCTTGCTTCTTATATTGCTGAACTGAAGACTAAAGAAATTGGCATTCGTAAGGTACTTGGTGCATCGGTAAGTGGAATTACTGCCATGCTTTCCAAAGATTTTGTAAAGCTTGTCATTATTTCCATTCTAATTGCTTCGCCAATAGCTTGGTGGACGATGAACAAATGGCTACAGGATTTCTCGTACCGTATTGAAATACAATGGTGGGTTTTTGCATTAGCGGGAATTTCTGCCTTATTCGTCGCTTTCTTTACGGTAAGTACACAAGCCATAAAGGCTGCCAATAGTAATCCGGTAAAAACATTGAGAGACGAATAGCGATCAACATCGCGAGAAAGTCACCGTTATAAAATCAGAGACAATTGATTTATTTTTAAGCAATAAGGCCAAAAATTAAAAACGAAAGAGTAAAAATAATGATAAAGAACTATATTAAAATTGCATGGCGCAACCTGATGAAGAACAAATCCTTCTCATTGATTAACATCATTGGGTTGGCGATCGGTATGGCCGGAGCATTACTTATAGCACTTTGGCTGCAGAATATGTTGACCATGGATCGCTTTCATGAAAAGGGTGATCGCCTGTATGTATTGAGTAATCGTGACGAATTTCAGGGCGATAAATCAGCCTGGGCCTATACACCCAAAATATTGGCGCCCTCATTGGCAGCTGATTTCCCAGATATAGAGACTTTTACAAGATACAACGAGGGACATCAATTTTTAACAACTTTCAATGAAAAGAAATTAATTGCAAATACTGTTTTCATCGATCCCGGTTTTTTCAAGATGTTTTCTTTCCCATTTTTGAAAGGCGAACAGAATGTAAGATTTGATCATCCCAAAGGGCTTGTCCTCACAGAAAGTTATGCTAAGGCTCTATTTGGCAGCGAAGATCCTATCGGAAAATCTGTCAAAATAGATTCGGTTAATCAGGTCTCTGTACAAGCGGTGCTCAAAGATCTTCCGAGCAATTCAAGTTTTAAATTTGACATCCTGCTTCCCTTCGAGTATGCAAAAATAATTGGCTATGTAGACGACAACTGGAGCAATAACTCAATCAGCACTTATATTTTATTAAAAGAAGGTGTTTCAGTAACGGCATTCAATGACAAGATCAGAACATATTTAAGAGACCATATCAATGCGAGCAACAAAGCTGAAGGTTATACTTCAGCCAGAAATACCGGTGAGATTTTTGCCTTTTCCTATCCCGATTCTTTCCTTTATAACAGTGGCAAAGGGGGGAATTATACTTCGGGACGTATTGATATTGTCAAGCTTTTTGCCTGGATCGGAGTTTTTATTTTATTGGTCGCCAGTATCAACTTTATGAATCTGAGCACTGCGCGTTCTGAACGCCGCGCAAAAGAAGTCGGTGTCCGCAAAGTAATCGGCGCAAATAAGACTAGTTTAATGGCACAGTTCCTCGTCGAGAGCATATTAGTTAGCCTGATCGGCATGGTACTCGCGACTATTCTTGTTTTTATTGTCCTGCCGTTTTTTAACGAGCTTGTCGGTAAACAGCTTAGCTTATCGTTATTAAGCTTCCCCACCTGGTTATTTTTAATTGGCTTTGCTTTATTTACAGGTGTTTTAGCTGGTACTTATCCCGCTTTTTTCCTTTCTTCATTTCAGCCTATCAAAACCTTGAAAGGGAAATTTGTTTCTAAAACCAAAGGTCTTAGTATTCGCTCCATTTTAGTAGTCATTCAATTCAGTCTCGCGATTATATTGATTATCGCAACAGTCATTGTGGCCAAACAAATCCAGTACACCAAACAGCGCGACCGTGGTTATAATGAAAATGGGCTGCTTTACAGCAGTATCAAAGGTGACCTCGAAAAGAATTATAAGATTCTCAGAGACGAATTATTAGCCAGCAATGCTGTTGTTTCTGTATCGAAAAACATGTCGCCGGTCACAGATTTCTACAGCAATGGCTGGGGATTTACATCTGGTACACCAACGGAACAGGACAAACGTATTTCCTATAACCGATTTAGTACCGATGCTGATGCCGTAAAAAATCTAGGTCTAACTCTTACACAGGGGCGAGATATCGATATTTACAAATTTGCAACAGACAGTACGGCCATAATTTTAAATGAGTCTGCAGTAAAAAGTTTACATCTCAAAAACCCGGTTAATAGCATTGTGGATGGCGATGGTACAAAATGGACCGTAGTTGGAGTTGTCAAAGATTTCATTATGGGATCACCTTTTGGAGACAATAAACCTATGGTGATACTAGGGCCGCAAGCCTGGTTTACAACGATTCATTATCGTTTAAATACAAACAACAACATTGCAGACAACTTAAAAACAATTGAGTCAATCTTTAAAAAGTTCAACCCAGACTATCCGTTTGAATATCAATTTATTGACAAAACATATGAAGAAAAATTTAAAGAAACAAAAGCTATAGGTACACTGGCCATGGTCTTTGCTGGACTGACGATCTTTATTTCCTGTCTCGGCTTACTGGCTTTAATTGCCTATATGGCCGAAACGCGCATGAAAGAAATTGCCGTTCGTAAAGTTCTTGGCGCAAGTGTCACCCAAGTAACATCTCTACTTTCGACCGATTTTATCAAGCTTGTCGTCATCGCTATTTTTATCGCAACGCCTATTGCTTGGTGGGCTATGGACAAATGGCTACAAGATTACAGCTATCGGATCGCGATACAATGGTATTACTTTGTCATCGCTGGACTATTGGCTATCCTGATCAGTATGGCAACGATAAGTTATCAAGCAATTAAGGCCGCATTAAGTAATCCCGTAGATAGTTTGCGTGATGAGTAACCTAAAGTTTAACATTTTTTTTCGATAGCATTAAACCAGATAGAAGACTATGAATTCATTCAAACTTGCCCTTCGCAGCATTATTAAAAACCGGCAATATACTTGGATCAATGTCTTGGGGTTAAGTATGGGGTTCTCCCTGTGTCTTCTCGTATTTGCTCTTGTCATTGAAGAAAATTCGTATGACAAAAGCTGGAAAAATGCAGATCATCTCTTTCGGATTGTTACCATGGATTCTACCGCTGGCCTTGAACGACAAATGTCGAGAACATTCGTTAATTTAAGTACAGAACTCATACAGGTATTTCCGGAGATTCAAAATGAGGCTCGTATAGAATCTAGAAAATACTATCTAAAACCGAATGCTATCTCAACACAGTCCATAGGCATACAAGCTTTGGAATCGGAAACAAACATCTTGGACATGTTGAGCATCAAGCTTCTTGAAGGCAATCCTAAGCAGCTGGTCCATGGAAAAACAAACTTACTTATCGACAAAAAATTCAAAGAAAAATACTTTAAGAACGAAAATGTCATTGGAAAAGTCATCCAAAGTGCCGACCCCTATACTGATCAGCCATCTGATTATATCATTACGGGTGTTATGGATAATCTTCCTTATAATTCAACGCTCAGAGCTTCCGTCATTGCTTTAGTGCCAAAGATATCGATGGAATTAAGCAAAGATGGCTCGGGTTACTACAGCGAACAATTTGTACAGCTAAAACCCGGGACACCAAGAGTAGACCTTGAGCAGAAACTAAATCATTGGTATAAAGGGTACCTCAGCCCAAATACAAAACATGTGACTTCCTTTCGCCTGCAGCCTATTCAGGACATATATATGGAGCCATTAGGCAGCGCAGAAATCAGTGGCAACCAAAAAACAACAAACATATTTGTAGGCGTTGCCGTTTTGGTCTTTATTATTTCCTGTATCAATTTTATTAATATCTATGCTGTAAGAACCGTTAAAAAATTAAGAACACTTCATATATATAAGATCCTAGGAGCCAGCCGCCCCCAAATGATCAGGCGAATGCTATTAGAAACAATCCTACTTTTTTTTATTTCCGCATTATGCAGTTTAGTCCTTTTTAAATTTGGATTGTCCCAACTGGAACACTTTATAGGCTATGATCTCGCTTATGTGGGATCCATACAGCTCCCCTTGCTACTGGCCTTTCTGACGATATCGATCATCATTGGCCTATTGATCGGTTTTTATCCTGCATGGCTGATCTCTGGGATTAAGAGTTCGGATGCCTTGAAGAATAAGCTGTCAAAAATCCCTAATGCCGAAGTGTTTATTAAAAAAATACTTATTACAACACAATTTAGCATTGCTATTATCGTCATCATAGGACTTATAACAATCAAGTCACAACTTAGCTATATGCAATCAGCGCCTCTAGGAATGAAAATCAAAAATGTACTAAATATCGACTATTTCAACAAGGGCACACAAAATACAAATATAAAAGATCAAATTGGTCAACTTACTGGCGTTGAATCGGTCAGTGTCGCTGCCTGGACGCCGACAATCGGATCAGGCTACCTTGCCAAGACAGTCGTTGACAAAGACGATCCAGGGAAAAATATCCAAGTCAGTTTCATCGGCGGCGATGTCGATTTGTCCAAGACTTTGGGAATCCAATTGGTTAAAGGACGGCTATTAACTCCTGAAGATTATACGCATGTTGAAATGGGTGCAGGAGAGGACGGAGGTGTCAATAATGCCCTTGTGACCGAAAGCACCGCAAGAAAGCTTGGGATAGACAAACTCGGTATCCTATATAAAGACCTTCAAATTATCCCCGTCGGGATCATTAAAGATTTTCATAGCGAGTCTTTTCGTCTCAAGATGGTACCGACTGTGATTTTAGCAAAAGATTTTAATGGAAGCGGCAATATTCTGATAAAAGTGGCGGAAGGACAAGAACAGCAAATCCTTCGATCGGTATCTAAAATCATTCAGCGTACTTACCCTGATAAACACGTTTCCTTTCAATGGATCGATGAGTTAATTGCAAAACAATATGAAAAGGAAAATAAACAAGTACAATTGTTTATTTTATTTAGTGCATTGGCGCTATTGATCTCCGCATTGGGTATTACGGGCTTAATTATGCAAAATCTTGAACAGCGTACCAAAGAAATAGGTATTCGCAAAGTCCTAGGCGCAACAGTGCTCGACATATCACATCTCTTTTCAAAAGATTATCTCATCTTAACGTCCTTAGCTATTTTTATTGCCTGCCCAATAGCCTGGTATTTTTCAAAAAAATGGCTTGAAGATTATGCCTACAATGTGGGAGTACAATGGTGGTTCTTTATCCTTGCAGCAGCTGCAACCTTTTTGATCAGTATGATTACTGTTAATATCCAGACAATACGTGCAGCGCTAAGCAATCCCGTAGACAGCTTACGAAACGAGTAAATATTCATTTATAATAATAAAGGGGGCCTCCATATGATCAAGAATAATTTAAAAATAGCATGGCGAAATTTAACCCGAAATTTGTCCACTTCACTTATCAACATAACAGGGTTGGCGATGGGAATTGCAACCTGTTTGCTGATCAGTTTATACGTAAGCGATGAATTTAGCTTTGATCGTTTTAATGCGCATGCAGATCGCATTGTACGTGTTGTTTTCCGAGGAACTGTTAAGGGCGGAACGATCAATGAGGCACATGTAATGCCACCTGTTGCTTCGACCATGAAGTCAGAGCTGCCCGAAGTTGAAGAAACGGCACGACTCAGAATCGGTGGATCCCCCCTATTTGTTGTCAACAATAAAGTTTTCCACGAAGAAAAAATGGCTTATGTGGATGCTTCGTTCTTTAAAATTTTCACACTCCCTTTTATCAAAGGAAATGTATCTACAGCAGTTTCTTCTCCAAACGCTGTCGTAGTATCCGCATCTACCGCCTTAAAATACTTCGGCACAACCGATGTTGTTGGTCGAGACCTCATTATCAAAGACAATCCAACTATTCTCAAAATCACCGGAGTAATCAAAGATGTTCCACAAAACTCCCATTTTCATTTTGATGTATTCACCTCTTTGGATGCACTGGAAGATTCACGGTCAGATTCATGGATGACTTCCGAATACTATACGTATGCGCTGCTTTCTAAAAATGCATCACGTGAAAAGCTCGAAAAAAACTTAGCCACCCTATTCGACAAACATGTTGCCACCCAATTTATGGCAGGTTTTGGAATGAGTTACCAAGAATACAAAAAAACGGGAAATAAGATCGGTCTTTACCTACAGCCGCTCACAGATATCCATCTACATTCGAATTTCAACTACGACCTCAGCCCCCCAGGAGATATACGGTACGTTTACATCTTCAGCGCTATCGCGCTCTTTATGCTATTGATTGCCACAATTAATTTCATGAATCTATCTACAGCAAGTGGTTTTAAACGATGTAAGGAAGTGGGGGTCCGAAAAGTACTGGGTGCCGACAAGCAAAACCTGATGCGACAATTTATGCTGGAGGGTGTCCTACTGACCTATATTGCTTTGGGAGTAGCCTTAGGAATCGTATTGCTTGCCCTTCCCTTATTTAATCAGATTTCTGGAAAAGAAATTGAAATTCAAAAACTTAATGCTTTTAAAATTATCCCACTCCTGCTGATTTTTGGTTTAGTGGTCGGTCTATTTTCCAGTAGCTATCCCGCGCTATATCTATCCTCATTTAATCCGCTACGCGTATTAAAAGGAAAGATAAGCCGTTCGACTAAAGGTCTGAATTTACGAAGTGGCCTCGTTGTATTTCAATTTATCATTTCCGTCGGACTTATCTTTGGGACCGTAGTCGTTGTCAAGCAACTGGACTACATGCGTCATATCAAACTTGGTTATAACAAGGAAAATGTACTTATTATACCGAGCTGGCCTTTGGGAAAAAACGAAAAAACATATTATAATTTATTGACCCAAGATAGCAGAATCAAGCATATCTCACATTCTTCCTATCTTCCTGCCGGAGAAAGTAACAACAATAATTTTTTCATCTACCCAGAGGGCAATACTGATCAATGGATCAAAACGATTCGTTACGACATCGATGAAGAATATATTCCGGTTATGGGTATGCAGCTTAAAGAAGGACGAAATTTCGCAAAAACATTTGGCAATGACAGCCTTTCTGTCATCATCAATGAAACCGCAGCCAAAGATCTAGGCTGGAAAGATCATAGTCTCGGCAAGATATTAACCAATAAAGACAACAAAAGCTATCGTGTCGTTGGTGTGGTTAAGGATTTCCATTTTCGCTCTTTGCATGAGCAGATCTCCCCGCTTGTTATGGTACTTAGTGATCAGGCAGGAAGTTTGATTCTCAAAACCCAAACAGTCGATATGGAGAAGCTTATTCAAAAACTAGCCTCTCTCTATCGTTCCTTTCCAACAGACATTCCATTTAGCTATTCCTTTTTGGATGACCGATACGCGCAAACCTACCAAGCAGAATTGAAAACCGGTAAGTTACTGAGCATCTTTGCGGGACTGACTATTTTTGTCGCCTGCCTTGGTCTATTTGGTCTAGCTATTTTTACCGCCAATCAACGCAAAAAAGAAATAGGAATCCGAAAAGTTGTTGGAGCTACAGTGCCCGACATTACACGCATGCTTTCCACTGAGTTCGTCAAACTCG
Source organism: Sphingobacterium sp. (assembly GCA_031286695.1). GTDB lineage: Bacteria > Bacteroidota > Bacteroidia > Sphingobacteriales > Sphingobacteriaceae > Sphingobacterium. Next base: position 59,099 of record JAITTY010000009.1, read on the forward strand.
TTCTAATTGCCATTATCATTTCTTCTCCACTTGCTTGGTGGATGATGCACAAATGGTTGGAAAATTTTGCCTACCGTATTGAAATGCAATGGTGGATGTTTGCACTAGCAGGTGCACTAGCCGTTTTTATTGCTTTAATTACTGTAAGTTCACAAGCGATACGCGCGGCCCTAACAAAACCTGTTGACAGTCTACGCGATGAATAAAAATAGAGGGGTCTGTTCAGCGATGGACAAAACACTGTCCGATATCGAACAGCAAGTAAAAGAATCATGAAGACAATCAACTAATCATCAATATGATAGCTACTTGGCAAAACATTTGCATTTTTTTAATTTTCTAAGTCGAGCACGCAAGTTATCAGCAGCTCCACGACCGAAATAAATTCTTATTATTAGACAATGAACTTTACAAACTTTAAAATTGCCTGGCGAAATATTGGAAAGAAAAAAATCCAAAATTTGATCAATCTAATCGGATTGACTTGTGGTATTACCTTTCTCATGCTTGTAGGCGCCTATATATGGGATGTACATCAAGTTAATAGCAACATCAAAAATATTGATCGGCAATTTTTGTTGCAAAGTAAGTATAAGAAAGAAGGATTTGGTATTAACCTCACCACATTAGGAGCACTTCCTAAAGCCTTACAGGAAGAGTACCCCAACTTAGTCTCCAATTATTATCGGGTTGATGGATTGACCGGTATCGTAGCAAACGGTTCAACAATCCATGAAGAAGGCATGTCTCTCGGAGATCCTAGCCTATTGACGATGTTCGGTTTCCATATTTTAGCAGGCAATGCCAATACAGCTTTGAATAATCCATTTTCAGTTGTGATCAGTGACAAAGCAGCCATAAAATATTTCGGGCAAGTGGATGTACTCGGCAAATCGCTACAGATAAAAAATTTCAAGGGTGAAAAACATGATTTCGAAATTACAGCAATCATCAGATCCGACGTCCAAAATGCCATTATGGATCTCACAAAGAATATGCATGCAGACATATTTTTACCGATCATCAATGAGGAATTCTTTGGTCGATCTATAGACAATTGGAATAATCCTTATATTGCCGGTTATATCGAATTGAAACCAGGTGTAAGCTTAGATCGAGTAGATGCTGCCATTGAAACGTTGGTAAGAAAAAATACCGATAGGGAATTTTCCAGTGAATATAGCCCCGATTTAAAGCCATTGAAAACCTATTATTTGGATGACAACCAAGGGGCCGTCCGCAAAATGATACAGACATTGATTTGGACTGCCATTTTTATCTTGATCATGGCTATCATCAATTTCATCAATTTTAGTATCGCTCAGCACATTACGCGATTAAAGGAAATCGGTGTTCGCAAGATGATGGGATCATCTCGAGTGCAGCTTATTAAACAACTGATGACTGAGTATATCCTGATCGTGGCCATAGCAGCATTGATCAGTCTGCCAATTTATATTGTCACAAGTCCAATTTTCGAACATATCTTGATGCGTAAGCTGCCTACATTAATCGAATTACCGATTTACTTTTTTGGATTATTGGGTATAGTGACATTATTAATTGGTTTACTAGCGGGTCTATATCCAGCAATTAAACTTTCCAATATAGCGGTACTTCCTGCAGTCAAAAATCAGTTTTCGACGCTAGGAGGCAAACAGCTGGTGCGAAAAGTTCTTTTGTTTTTTCAATTTGGGGTAGCCTTGCTCCTGCTTGTCTGTACGCTAATTATTTCCAAACAAGTGGATCTATTTCTCCATAGCAATTTAGGCTACAACAAAGACTATTTATTAACTGTCCAAGTACCAAGAGACTGGTCCGAAAATGGCGTTCGCAAAATGGAGACCGTACAACAGGAACTCAGCTTGCAACCAGAAGTTAAATCAGTAAGCTTATCTTATGAAACACCTGGATTGCTGGGATCCAATATGCAGCCTGCATTCGGGACGACTGCCGAAAAAGAAATCCAGGTACAACGGATTACAAGTGATAGTCACTTTTTGGAGACCTATGAGATACCACTAGTTGCTGGAACTTTTCTCCCTAAAAACTATGTTGTGAATGCGAATAATAGGCCAGTTGTTATTAATAAAAAGGCCATGGATGATTTTGGTTTTAAAAATGCCGAGCAAGCTATTGGTCAGCAGATTGCTCTGGCTGATCCAAGTTACAAAATGACTATTGTAGGCGTTGCTGAAAACTTTGTAGCCAATTCACTTCACCAGGCCTCTCCGCCTATTATCTGGATAGATGTACAGGAAAGCTTACAATACCGATACCTTAGTATCCGTTTACAGCAGGGCTCTCTTGCTAACGCGCTGCAGAAATTAGAAAAAAAATGGAAAGCCTTGATGCCAGACGCTCCTTTCGAATATCAATTTATGGATGAACGCATCAAAAATTTATATGAAACTGAGCTTCAGCTGCATCGAGCATCACAGATGGCCACAGTTGTTTCATTGCTGATCGTGGCATTAGGACTTACTGGACTAATATCGCTTTCGATCCATCTGCGCAATAAAGAAGTCGGTATCCGTAAAGTACTCGGTGCATCGTTAGCACATTTAATGTTGTTATTTTCGAAGGAGTACTACGGAATATTCTTATTTGCGGCACTGACGACGGTTCCATTGAGTTATCTATTAATGCAGTACTGGCTTCAAAATTACATCATCCGAATAGACATCAATGCACTTACCTATCTGTTACCATTAGGTACGTTGATTGGCTTAATGAGTTTATTGGTTGCCATCATTGTATTTCGATCAACCCGATTTAATCCGGTTGAGAAATTAAGAGACGAATAATTTGAGAAACCAATCGACATAAACAATATGATAAAGAACCATCTTAAAACTGCTTGGCGGACGTTGATGCACAATCGGATCTATTCGCTATCAAACCTCGCCGGTTTAACCATTGCGTTGTTGGTATTTATGTTAATCAGTTCACTTGTCGTTGATGAGCTTTCCTACGACAGACAATGGAGCAACTCCCATGAGCTTTACCGAATGAGGGTCGTCCCCAAAGAAACGCGGGAAGGTGTCAAAAGCAATATTTCGGAGGCTCCTGAAGGTCTCTCAGCTGCCATGAAAACTAATTTTCCTGAGATACTAGGTTATACCACGATCAACAGTAGCTCGCGGAAATTAACAATCGACGGGCTGTCAAAACAACTCGCTGAAATCAGTACCTTAGAAATTGATAGCGGTTTTTTCAATCTTTTTGACACAAAAATAATTTCAGGCAATCCAAAACAAGTTATTGCAGGTGCAAAAAACATCACATTGACAGCCTCCGCTGTACAAAAATACTTCGGCGGAAAAGATGTACTCGGCAGCACATTCTACAATAAACCACAAGAAGGGGAACCAGAAGCGTATTATGTCAATGCCATTATTGAAGATATCCCTCATAATTCTTCCTTTCAAGCAGAAGCTCTCGTACTGATGCCTAAGGTAATTGAATTCAATCCGACAGAGACTGGCTCATTGAAAACACAAATTCTGTTGCTCAAAAGCACAACCGATATTAATCGCTTTTCAATCAAAATAAACAAATGGTACAATGCACAAAAACTGAATGACTGGGCAAAAAGTTTTAATCTTTTTATTGAACCCATCAAGGATATACACCTACAAAGTATTACAGGATGGGAGAATCCCATGCAAGATATTTATCTACTGGTGGGCATAGCGATCCTTATTCTGATATTGGTCAGTATTAACTACATTAACCTAAGCTTTGCACATGCCATAAAACGTGCACAACAGATAGGCATCCGCAAAGTATTGGGGGCAAGCCGAAAAAATCTAATCTTACAAATGAGCATAGAGAGTACCATACTCTTTTCTGGCTCTTTTCTGATCGCATTTTTCGGTTATGTCCTTATCAGTCCTGCATTTGAAAACTATTTAGAGCATCCATTGACGATGAGCTACCAGCATTCCTTATTCATGTTTGTTGGACTACTAACCACCTGGATAATTCTGGGCTGGCTGTGCAGTTTACCTACCGCGTTGTCTCTGTCGAAAACGAAACCATCGCTGGAACTTCGGAAGCAGCTTTCTTTCTTCAGGCTTCCACTAAATATGACATTTACCAAAGTGCTGGTTGTTGTCCAATTTGCCATTTCCATCGTCGTAGCGATCTGCATGATGTCCATGCGGGCACAATTACATTATTTGTATAGCAAAGATCTTGGCTACGAGCCTAAAAATCTTTTAGCCATCAACTATACCTCGTGGGAAGGAAAGGATAAGGCCTTCAAACAGGAGCTATTAAGAAATTCATACATCACATCGGTTAGTCTCACAAGCTGGACTCCCTTTAGTGGAAGCGCAGATTTTAAAATAGTAAAAGATCCCGGTGATCCGAACAAAGAACTGGCTATTGTATTTGTCTATGCAGATTATGACTACATCAAAACAATGGGCATAAAGCTTCTTGACGGCCGGCCTTTGAGTGCGGACTATGCTCTGGACAGACCATTTACGGATTCGGTAAGCAACGGACAGCCGGTATTTACAAACATGCTCATTTCCGAAGGAACAGCCCAACGACTCCCTTTTAAACTCAATAAGAGTTTAGAACTCCTAAAAAATACACCAGTTGGCATATTTAAAGAGTTTAACGGTGCAAGCTTAAAGTTTCCGATCGGTCCTTTTGCAATTAAGGCAGGTAATGAATGGGAAGGGGGGTGCATGCTCATCCGGGTAGAAGAAGGTAAGAAAAAGGAAGCTTTAGCACTGGTAAACCATACATGGAACAAATTTTTCCCGAACCGGATCGCGCAGATCAACTGGCAGGAAGATCAGGTGCAGCATCAATATAACAAAGAAAAAAAGCAATACCAGCAATTGGCACTTTTTACCGGCTCCAGTATGCTAATTGCCATCTTAGGGATCGTAGCTATTGCCATTTATACGCTAGAACGAAGGGTAAAAGAAATTGGTATTCGTAAAGTACTGGGGGCTTCGGTAAATAAGATCACGTATATGATTTCCAAATCCTTTATCTTACTCCTGTTGATGGCGATTCTAATAGCTTTTCCTATAGCATGGTGGTTTACGCAAAAATGGTTGGAAAATTTCTTCTATCATATTGATGTACCGATTGCTCTATTTGTTTTCACAGGAATGTTTATAGGTTTGACGACCTTAGCGATTATTGCTACCCGGATATTCCAGACAGCCCGTATTAACCCTGTCAATAGTTTAAGAGATGAATAGAAAAATAAGCCGTAGGGTACGTTGACGTTCTATGTATCTATTGTTAACCAAATTTGGGTGTAGATCAGTTTATAATTGGTTCCCTACGGCTTAGGCACTTTGAAGCAATTTTTAGCTGTTCGTGTGTTGGACAGCAAAAATTGCTTATTTCTTTTCAGTCGACTCCGTGGGAGCAGCTAAAATATAACCGAATCCGTATTGAGATGCTTTCCGAATAATTTTGCGTTCATCAGACCGATTGAGCAAATCTTCAAGTACCTTCATCAGGTTTTTAGGATGTATATTCATTTCTAGTTTAGCACAGCATAAGTTGTGTATTTCGTCAGGTCTCTTTTCTACATTAAAATATCCCATATCAATATTCTCATCCAAGAGAGTACTTATCTTTTTTACTTCTTCTATTGTCGAAATTTCATAAGGGTCGAGATCATGTCGAATATCGATTAACTTAAATTCGATTACTTTTTGATCTTGCTCTACATCAACTTTATACACTTCATAAATAACGCGGTCACCCAATTTAGTTACATGCAATTCATATGTATACTTCTGTGACGACAAATCAATTCCGTAAGGCATCAATTCATTCATACTCTTTATTTCTAGCACAAGCTGCATGACAACCAAATCATGAACAAAAATTCTTTTCCTTTTGAATGTCTCGACTTTGTTTATAAAATCGAATGACTTTCCCATTAAAAAAGAAACTTCTTCGGGTGAAAGGTGCCGCGAAATACGTTGTAACAGCATACGATAATATATTTGCATGTTTAACTCTTCGCACCTTCGTTTATATACTTTTGTTTTTTGAATTTTCGCTGTTTTCATCATTGACACATTTGAATGATATAGATTTTCAATACAAAAGAATAGAAAATATTCTAAAAATAAAAACATTTGTATAAATAAAAATAACATTATCTATATTTATCTATACAAAGAGAAAGAATACAAAATTATAATTATGACAAAACTAGGTGAATTTTTAGAGAAGAAATCCGTTAATAAATCGCGAATTGCGCGCAAAACAGGTTTAAGTAAGGCAAGAATCAATGAGTTAACGATGACCGAAACGGCTAAATTGCGTTTGGATGAAATGTACCTGATCGCATTGGCTATTGATACAGATCCAGCTAAAATGATGTTCGAATTATGTGATCATCTCCAGCTGAAAGAGATTGAAGAGTAAGCAATTCTCTATTTACCGTCGGCGCCTAGAACTTCTGTGCGATACTGAACGCCCAACTGTTCGATATCGTACAGACGAGTTTTTCAAATTAAACACAATAAACTAACTATCAATGCATTAACAAAATGGCAACGCAATTGATTTCAGCTTAAACGTCTGTTTTGATTATAACTATCAGTCATTCAGGCGCTAAAAATATCTGCTATGATAGGAAATAATCTCAAAATAGCTTGGCGGAATATGGCAAAAAACAAGCTATATTCATTCATCAAGATTGGTGGCTTTGCCTTTAGTATTGCGATCTGCATCCTCATTGTTTTATATATCAAACATGAGACCAGCTACAATAAGTTTTATCCGGATATGGATAGAATTTACCGCCTGGTCATTCAGTTACCCATTGAGAATAAAACCGAGCGCTGGGTTTCACTTTCTGCGCCGGTAGCGCCAACCCTAAAAGCAGAAATACCCTCCATTGAGCAAACGGGGCGCATCCTACCTAATCCGTTATTCGGTGCGGGCAGCAACCAATTGTCATTAAATAACAGCCCAGATAGCCATTACGATGATGGATTTGTCTATGTCGACCAGTCCATTCTCGACATGTTTCCTATGCCAATGGTTTCGGGTCAGCTGTCCCATGCACTCGACAAACCCAACACATTGGTTATCACCAGAAGCAAAGCTGAAAAATACTTTAAAAATGATCCAATTGGGCAAACGATCTATCTCAACAACAATAAATCGAAGGCCTATACCATCACTGGGGTCATTGAAGATATGCCCAACAATTCGACCCTTGCCGGTTATAGTTTTTTTATGTCGCTCGCTGGAGAACCTTTTTATCAAGGCGAACAGACAGCTTGGCTCAATAACAATTATACCGTTTATGTCAAATTAAAACCTAATGTATCTATTGCACTGGCAGAAAAAGAAATTTCAAAGAATTACTTAGAAATACATTATCTCCCTGAATATCTAAAATCAGGACGTAAACTAAATCCGCTTTTTAAGCAGGCAAAAATAACCCTACAGAATGCCCTCGACATGCATTTAAAATCTGCGGATATAAGCGACGATAAAGTCAGTACATTGAACAGGGGCGATATTCGCATGGTTTGGACCTTCGCAACAGTAGCCTTATTTATTTTGTTTATTGCTTGTATTAACTTCATCAACTTATCGACAGCAAACGCCGCAACGAGAGCAAAAGAAATCGGTATCCGTAAGACTATTGGCTCATCCAGAAAGCTGCTTGTTGGACAATTTCTTGTTGAAGCAATTTGTTATAGTGTATTGTCACTGATTATTGGGTTATTTCTAAGCTGGTTACTACTACCCGTATTCAACCATCTAGCCAACAAATCCTTGACCATTCCTTGGATAGCGGCATACTTCTTTCCTTCTCTTTTGGCGGCCATATTGGTGATCGGTCTCCTTGCCGGGATCTACCCAGCACTGTACCTCTCCAAATTTAAACCAATCACCGCACTGAAAAACAATGTCATTGGCTCCAAATCTTCGCTGTTTAGGAATAGTTTAGTTGTCTTTCAATTCGCCACCTCAATTATCCTTATCGTTGGCGCATTGGTGACCAATAAACAGATAAACTACATATTGGACAAAGATCTGGGATTTGACAAGGAACAAGTCATTGTTCTTCGCGGTATCAGTACATTATCTAAGCAGCTTCCGAGTTTAAAAAATGAGCTAAAAAGCCTTCCAAATGTTACTTCGGTTTCTATGGGTGATTTTCTTCCAGTCCCCATCGATGGCGCCAAACGAAATGGGAATCCGTTCTGGGTCGATGGCAGAAAAGATTTTGATATGGCTACACAGGGCCAATTTTGGGAAATCGATCAGGATTATCTAAACACATTCGGTCTTCATTTAAATAAAGGGCGAAATTTTGATCCCACCAGAGCCACCGATAGCAGTTCGGCTATTATCAATCAGAAATTGGCCGACGAGCTTCACTTAAAGAATCCCATTGGTGCAAAAATTACCAATGGCAATACATGGACAGTCATTGGCGTAGTAGATGATTTTATTTTTGAGTCGCTAAAGGATAAGGGGTATACAGGACTTTGTATGACATTACAAGGCAATCCTTCCCTACTCTCAATTAAGGTAAAACCGCAACATCTCAAAGAGACGCTCGCCGATATTACAGCAGTATGGGACAAATTTGCCCCAAATCAACAAATTAACTATAGCTTTCTGGACGAAGGATTTGAGTCCCTTTATCAAGATGTGGAAAGGACCAAGAATATATTCACGTGTTTTGCACTTGTTGCCATTTTTGTTGCAGCACTCGGGCTTTTCGGTCTCGCAACTTATGTGACACAACAACGAACCAAAGAAATTGGTGTACGTAAGGTCCTTGGAGCCAGTGCGATCAGATTACTCCGATTACTGTCTGGAGATTTTATAAAATTGGTGTTTGTAGCCTTGGTCATTGCCACACCTGTTGCGTGGTGGGCAATGAACCAATGGCTTACTGATTTTAACTATCGAATCGAAATAAATTGGCTATACTTCATTCTCGCAGGTATGAGTGCCATTTTAATTGCCTTAGGTACAATCAGCTATCAGACTTGGAAAGCCATTCGCGCCAATCCTGTGGATAGTCTGCGTGATGAATAAATACAAAAACCGTAAAAGACTTTTATTATGATAGGAAATAATTTAAAGATTGCTTGGCGAAATATGGCCAACAACAAACTCTACTCGATCATCAAGATCGGCGGGTTCGCTTTTAGTATTGCCATTTGCATTCTTATTGTACTGTACATTCGACATGAAACCAGTTATGACAAAATGTATCCTGACATGGACCGTGTTTTCCGTCTTATCGTTTCGGCACCCGATGGTGATAAAGTGAGGCAAACCTTTGCCTTTCCTGCCCCAGCAGCTAAAACCTTGCAAGAAGAAATCCCAAGTGTAGAATTAGCCGGGCGCATTTTACCCAATACCTTATTTGGTGCCGGAAGTAATCTGTTTACTGTAAATGGCCATGCGGAAAATTACCTTGATAAAGGGTTTGTTTATGTCGATCAGTCCATTTTGGAAATATTTCCGCTTCCGGTCATACAAGGACAGCTATCCCATGCACTGGACAAACCCAATTCGATAGTCATTACCAAAAGTAGGGCTCAGAAATACTTCAAAGGAAATGCTGTAGGACAAACGATTTATCTCAACAATAATAAAAATGTTGTATACAACATAACAGCTGTGATCGATGATGCTCCGAACAATTCCAGTCTCTATGGTTATGATTATTTTATATCCCTGGCAGGGGAACCATTTTATCCGGGTGAACAAAACAATTGGGGCGCGACAAATTACATCACCTATGTAAAACTGAGGGAGAATACAGATATTGCCAACGCACAACGTAGCATTTCAAAAAACTATATTCAGGACCATTATATTTTACTCAACAAAAAAAATGGGATGAAAATATCCCCCGAAATAATGCAGTCAACCGTATTGCTTCAAAACGCTCTTGATATGCACCTGCGTTCAAAAAATATTTCAGAATATGGCACAGCAACACAATATCAAGGCGACATCAAAATGGTCTGGGTATTTGCTGGCATTGCATTTTTTATTCTATTGATCGCCTGTATTAACTTCATCAACTTATCAACAGCGAATGCGGCAACAAGGGCAAAAGAAATAGGAATTCGTAAAACCATTGGATCCAATCGAAGCACGCTGATTATGCAGTTTATGACTGAAGCGATATGTTACAGTCTCATTTCACTCCTTATCGGACTGCTATTAGCCTTCCTCTTATTACCACTATTTAACAATCTAGCCAACAAAGCACTGTTTATACCTTGGTCGGTAGGATACTTTGTGCCTGCGTTGATTTTGAGCATGTTGATCATCGGCACCCTGGCAGGCTTATACCCGGCACTCTATTTATCAGGATTTCAACCGATCAATGCATTGAAGAGCAAATCGGTCACCAACCCTAAATCTTCGTTGTTACGCAATGGGCTGGTTATTTTTCAATTTTCGACTTCCATCATACTGATGATCAGCGCACTTATTGCGAATCAGCAAATCAGTTTCATGCTCAATAAGGATATTGGCTTCAACAAAGATCAGGTCATTGTACTCCGTGGCATAAATGGTATTGCTTCTCAGGTTAGAGAATTGAAAAATGAACTGAAAGCTATTCCATCCGTTAGTGATGTCTCCATAAGTGACTACTTGCCCGTCCAGTTAGAGGGAGCAAAAAGAAACGGGAATCTTTTCTGGGCCAAAGGAAAAGAAGATCTCGAATTAGGAGAAGGCGGACAATTCTGGAATATCGACGAAAGTTACCTCACCACTTTTGGACTAAAACTTATAGCAGGCCGAAACTTCGATCCACATATCGCATCGGATAGCACCGGCGCGATTGTTAATAAACGAATGATAGCTGATCTGGGGATTAAAGGAAATCCCATTGGCGCACAAATTACCAATGGCATGACATGGACCATTATCGGTGTTGTCGACGATTTTATCTTTGAATCGATGAAGGATGAAGGGTACTATCCTCTTTGCATGACCCTCGCAAATAGCACTTCCATGCTTTCCATCAAGACCAAATCGACAGACATGGCCAAAACGTTGGCCGACATTAATACCGTTTGGAATAAGTTTTCGCCGAATCAAAAAATCGACTACAATTTCCTTGATGCTGGCTTCGCCGACCTCTATCAAGATGTCCAACGGACCAAAAATATTTTTGGCTGCTTCGCTTTCGTTGCCATTTTTGTTGCAGCACTTGGACTTTTTGGACTGGCAACTTATGTGACCCAGCAACGTACCAAAGAAATCGGTGTCCGCAAGGTCCTCGGCGCAAGTTCCGTCCGATTACTCAAATTACTCTCAGGAGACTTTATAAAATTGGTGTTTGTAGCCTTGATCATTGCTACACCTGTTGCGTGGTGGGCAATGAATCAATGGCTGACAGATTTCAATTATCGCATAGAAATAAATTGGTTCTACTTTGCTCTTGCAGGAATAAGTGCAATCTTAGTTGCATTTGGAACCATTAGCTATCAAACTTGGAAGGTTATTCGCGCCAATCCGGTAAATAGCCTCCGTGATGAATAAAGCATAATGGCTACTTTCGGATGTTCGATTCTGGACGTAAACTGTTCGAAATCGGACATCCGAAAATAAAAAAAACCACATAAAACACTTATAACAAAACAATTACAACAATGGCAAGGGGATTGCCTTTTTAATTAGGTAAAATAGTTCGAATTGGTTTAAACATACATATCCAGCGTAAAATGGCAAAAAATGATTTCAAACTAGCTTGGCGTAAACTCCTAAAAAATAAAGGTTTTACTTTCTTAAATATTATTGGATTGACCCTGGGTTTTACAGGTTTTATCCTTTCGTATCAATACATCAATCGCGAAACAAGTTACGATAAATGGAATCCACATTATAAGGATATCTACCAAATTGGCCTTGAAGCAGAAGGTGCATTTACGGACGAAACGTCTCCTTCATTGGCTCCATTGCTAAAGCAAAATTTACCAGATATCATTTATGCTGGGAGGAAAATAGTTTACAACTACGGTAGTTACCCCCTTTTTGGTGAAAAAACAGTCCTTATTAAAAATGCCGCCCTGATTGACTCCTCTGCCGCACGAATCTTTCACATCAGAAATGCGACTGGACCACTCTACAAAAACAAAGACCAAAAGGATGCGACCATGGTCAAAAGCCATATCGCCGAACAACTATTCAAAAAAGAGGACCTAAATTTTGATAGCCCCCAGTCGATTCCAACTCAAAGCCTTGCTTTAGGTGTCCACGAGACGATTTATGGCACCATCAAAGAACAAGGTCTGTCCATGATTGATTACGATCTCCTTTTTATCCGTGAACCGCAGGATCTCTTTGCCGATAATAACCCTTTTTTATACCAAACTTTTATTCAGGTTCGGCCCGGTACGGATATCCCGAAGTTGACCAATCGCATCAACGTACTTTACCAGAAAGAAATTGCACCAAAAGATAAAATCCGCTTCTCAAGTTATGCCAAAGGGAAAATCTATCTGGACCCATTGGCCAACCTTCACCTTCGACCAAAAACAGGAAGTAACACCGCTTATATCATGACGTGGATTATTGGTATTCTCTCCGTTTTGATTCTCCTACTTGCCTCTGCCAATTTTGCCAACATGATTATGGCACAGGCGGATCAGCGCATTAAGGAACTTGCACTCAAAAAAATATTGGGAAGCTCCCGCTGGGCTATCATCAGGCAATTGGTGCTGGAAGTATTTATCCTAACTTTCAGTGCTGCAATTCTAAGTTTCGTCACTTTGGGCCTAACAGGAAATATCCTCCAAAAATGGTTCAATGATGACCTTAAAGGCTATATTTTGAGTTCCGAGACAATCGCCCAACTTGCTATTGCCGTACTGTTGACAACAATTCTATCGGCAATATACCCCGCGATCGTACTTTCTGGCTTCAAATCCGTCAATCTCCTAAAAGGTGGACTGACTTCTATTCTCAAAAAGGGCACATTTCGAAACGCACTGCTAACTTTCCAGATCAGTATGGCCATCCTATTTATCTCGGGCATGCTGGTTATCAGAGCACAGCTAAATTATATGCAGCAGGCGGATAAAGGATTTGAGCCTGCGCAGGTTGTCAATTTCAAAGGTGTAGGTATGTATTACAATAAAGACACCTTCAATCAACTAAAACGTCGATTAGAAAATGATCCGAGTATTGCATCTACCGCATCGGCGACAAATATCCCAGGAGAAGGCGAACAGCCCCCAAAGATGGAATTTTCCCATGCGCAGAAAAACTTCTCATTGGCACATGTCGGCATTGATCCTGGATACTTCAAGACGTTAAATATCCCCAATCTAGCGGGTAATATCAATCTGTCAATGGATCAGTTACTCCGTGACTCTCTTTCCAACTATGCGGTCATCAATGAATCTGCAGCTAAAAATTTAGGGCTTGCAAACCCCATAGGCGCAAAAATCAAAGGCTGTGATGTCAACTTCGAAATTGTCGGTCTGGTCAAAGACAGTAAAGCTTATGGCTTTGAAAATGTAGTTCAGCCGACGATATATTCATTTAAAAGTGAATGTGGTACTATGCGCTTTCAGGCAACACTCATGGTCAAAACAAAATCGGGAATGGTCGATCGGGCAATTCAAACGGTCAAAGCAGAATGGGCGAAAAACCCAGCCGCAAAAGATCTGCCTCTTGATTATTCCTTTATGGATGAGCAATATGCTTTACAGCATAAAAAACAGCAAGAATTGCAGACTGCTTTTAATAGTTTCACAAGCCTTTCAGTTATCATCGCGGCTTTAGGGCTATTCAGTATGGCAGCGTATCAGGCAGCATTACGTAAAAAGGAAATGAGCATCCGTAAAGTACTCGGAGCATCGGTACAACTGCTTTTTATTCAATTGAACAAACCATTTTTCAAGCTCTTTTTAGTCGGGATCAGCATAGCCCTTCCAATAGCCTATCTACTCATGAATAAATGGCTTTCCAATTTCGCCTATCACATTCAGCTATCCTGGTGGTCGTTTTTGATCCCAATATTTTGCATATTTATCCTCATATTAGTTTCAATCAGCTTCCAATCTATAAAAGTTGCAAAAACAAATCCAATAGATAGCCTGCGTGATGAATAAAAGATAATATGAGCGATGAGGAGCCTTATTCAGCAGTCGAACAATAATTATGATGACTAATAAAAATATAAAATAAGAATATCTAAGATCTCAATACTAAAAAATGATACAATTAAAAAATTTATTCAAGTGGTATAATGTAGGTGGTACACGCTCATTCGTCCTTAAAGATGTAAGTCTCGATATCGCTGAAGGTGATTTTATCTCCATCATGGGACCCTCAGGATCTGGGAAATCAACTTTATTAAATATTATCGGTATGCTTGATGAACCTGATGAAGGTCAATATATCTTTATGGGCGAGAATGTATTGGAAATGAAAGCAAAGAAAAGAACGCAACTATACCAATCCCACATAGGCTATGTATTTCAAGCTTACCATCTCCTGGATGAATTGACCGTATATGAAAATATCGAAACCCCCTTGATCTATAAAGACATTTCGAGCAAAGAAAGAAAAGCTATTGTTGCCGATATGCTAGATCGCTTTGGTATTGTCGGAAAGAAGGATCTCTTCCCGGCCCAGTTATCCGGTGGTCAGCAACAGATTGTAGGTATAGCGCGTGCATTGGCTGGATCACCCAAGTTATTGCTGGCCGATGAGCCTACGGGTAACTTAAATTCCAAACAAGGTGAAGAAATCATGGATTTATTCAAACAGCTCAACGATGATGGGGTTACAATCATACAAGTAACCCATTCTGAAAAGAATGCCGAATACGGGAAAAGAGTTGTCAATATGCTGGATGGCCAGCTCAAATAATTGTATACCAATTTAACCTGGATAATCCCTACGCGACACATACATTGCAGTAGGGATTTTTTTATCTCATTTCTCAAATCAATTTTTTAACTTCGTTAGGATGAATGAGAGAGAGTTGAAATCGCTAATATCCCTGTTGGACGACACCGACCAACAGATTATTCAGGAAGTGGAACACCAATTAAAAAGCCAAGGTCCTGAGATTGTACCCTATTTGGAAAGATTTTGGGAATCAAGCTTCGATCCCAGGATACAGGGGCGATTAGAGAATATCATTCATGAAATTCAGTTTGATCAGACCAAAAATGAGCTACAGATCTGGAGCCTGAGCAACTCATTCAATTTACTGGAAGGATTAATTATCCTTAATAATTATCAATATCCCTCCTATGAGGATCACAAGATTGTATTGGCGATAGAAGACCTCAAAACTGAGGTATGGCGTGGTTTGCATTACGACATGAGTCCACTGGAGAAAGTGAACCTGATCAATCATGTTCTTTTTGGGTCTTTCGGCTTAGCAGGAAATACAAAGGACTATCATCATCCACAGAATTCCTATATTGGTCAAGTGCTTGATACCAAACAGGGGAATCCCTTAACCCTATCCTGCATTTATAGTATCATTGCACAAAAATTGGACATTCCAATCTACGGTATTAATTTACCGAAGCATTTTGTATTGGCGTATATGGATTCGGATGAAGAAGGGAATGAAAATGTGCTGTTTTACATCAATGCTTTTAACCGTGGGCAGGTTATGCAAAAAAGCGATGTAAATTCATTTTTGAAGCAACTGAACCTCAATCCGGATAGAGAATTTACCTATCCCTGTGACAATGTGACCATCATTAAGCGCGCTTTGCGAAATCTGATGTCAGCCTACGAGGAGCATGAAAGCTCGAGCAAGCAACAAGAGATCAGAACACTGTTCGAATTGCTTGCTTAAACTGTCCATTAAAAGTTAGGAGTAGACCGGCCGTCCAAAAAGATATAATTTGGATTCAGAGAACCATAGGTTTTCGCCGCAATATCAGGTTTTAAATTACCGTCTCCTAAACCAACCAATGGAAAACGCGAAATTGTATGATACTTTAGATCGGAAACATAGAAGAATTTCCCTTCATCGAGGCGGTCGTCAATGGCTACCCCCCATGGATTTTCTAAACCTATATTAGCACCACTGACAACATAATCCGGTTCCACATTCATTTTATCCTTCGCACCACTAAATAAGGTTTTTGGATCTTTAAAAAACAATACTTCAGTACCCGATGTTACCGCCAATAATCCTTTATTAGGAGCATAAGATACCGGACCTAATTTGGTTTTACCCTTGACATAGACTCTCATCATAGGTTTAAAGTTATCAGAGTTAACTATGGTATCACGCGCCTTGTCGATTAGTTGTTGTTTTAATGTCGAATAAACTGCAAAGCCGCTTCCACTCTTTGTTTCATCACTATCAAATCCAACAAGTACCAACTTTTCATTCTTATCGTCTGTATTGAGCAGCGTCAATGAACTAGCTATCATATTTCCGAGACTAATCTGTTTGTCAATAATTGGGGCCCCGCCTTTGGAACCTGTCTTTCCACTAGGTGTACTCACACCATACAACATTGAGGTACCGCTCCCACTAGTTGTTACGGCCAAAAGAAATGGTATTGTAGTAGCCGAAGTAGCACTACTTTGTTGGGAAAACGTATAATAAGCCAAGCCCTTGACATTCGTAAAACCGCGATATCCTATAGCGCCTGACGGACCTGGAATTCCATAAATATCATTTGCAAAAGGAATAACCTGTAGAAAGGTATCCTGAGCCGTAATACTTGCCTGGAAAACAGCTTTGGCATTAGCATCAAAAAGAATGGGTCCCCCCCCCTTAGCCGGAGAGAGATACTGATAAATATTATCCAAATTGTTGGTATCAGCCGGATCAACAATCATCATATTCTTCAGGGACGAATTATTCGGATCATAATCCAAGAAAGAGATATATAATCTTGATATCTGCGTGATACGTCCAATATTGCTTGGTTCATCATCTAATTTCTTACAGGCAGTGAAACCTATTATACTGGCAAAGAATAAAATAATACAGGATTGAAACGAAAATTTCATATATTTTTTATTAAAAATAGCATATTGCATTAAACATACAAATCTACTAATATATGCAGAATATCAACGAATTTATATGATTCTTTTAAAGGCAAGCCTCGACAAGTAAAACGGAAATATTTGTCAATTCGCTACTTTTTGATTAAAATTGTCCTTGTTTTTGTTAGCACATACGATTATGGAAAATAAGGAATTTGTAAGGGAGACCTTGGCATTACCGGGAGAGGGCAAAAAATTACTTTTACACTCCTGCTGTGCTCCTTGTTCTGGAGAAGTGATGGAAGCACTCATTGCTTCGGATATCGATTTTACGATTTATTTTTACAATCCCAATATTCATCCCCGCAAGGAATATGACTTACGCAAAGATGAGAACATCCGATTTGCGGAAAAACATAATATCCCTTTTATCGACGCGGATTATGATGTAGACCACTGGTTTGAGCTCGCTAAAGGAATGGAACAAGAACCTGAAAGGGGCATCCGTTGTACCATGTGTTTTGATATGCGTTTTGAAAAAACAGCCGAATATGCTGCTGCCAATGGTTTTGATGTGATCTCAAGTTCACTGGGTATCTCACGCTGGAAAAACATGGAACAGATCAACGACTGTGGTTTACGTGCAGCCTCTCGTCATGAAGGAATGGAATATTGGACCTTCAATTGGCGCAAGAAAGGCGGTTCTGCCCGTATGCTTGAAGTCTCCAAAAAGGAGAAGTTCTATATGCAGGAATATTGTGGTTGTGCTTATTCGTTACGTGACACCAACAAATGGCGTATGGCAAATGGGCGCGAAAAGATAGAGTTAGGCAAAAATTATTATGAATAAGCCCTGTTACCGGTGTATATAAAGCTTTGCTTCGGAATATTTGAAAAAATATTTCTATCCTAATGATTTTATACATACCTTTGCAGGCTCAAATGCAAGATTGTGAAACATCTAAAACAATACAGAATTCCCTTTTCGGGACTCAACGCTGGAAAGCACAATTTTGAGTTTGACATTAATAAAAAGTTCTTTGACTGCTACGAACATTCAATTGTAAAAGATGGCAATCTGAAAGCAGAAGTTGAATTGCAAAAACAAGAGAATCTATTGATTTTGCATTTTGATATCCAAGGCGAAATTCAATTGACTTGTGATACCTGCTTAAAAGAGTTTATGTCACCGATTTCAATTCAAGAACGAATATTAGTCAAATTCACGGATGAAGATTGGACAGATAATACCGAAGAGGTGTTGATCTTATCCAAAAGTGACCATGAGTTGGATATAGCTGAGTTACTGTACGAATACATCAATTTAGCTGTTCCCTATATCGTAAAATGTGAAGAGCAGGGACAAGGCATACAATGCGATCCTGAAATGCTTGCCTTATTTACAAGCGAGCCTGATTCAGAGGAGCAAAAAGAAGAAGAAATTATCGACCCACGTTGGGAAGCATTGAGAAATATTAAAAATAACTAAAACAAGAATACGAGATGGCACATCCAAAACGTAAGACTTCTAAATCAAGAAGAGACAAAAGAAGAACACATTATAAAGCTGAAGCTCCAAGCTTAACAGTATGTAAAGAAACTGGCGCAGTTCATTTACCTCACCGTGCATATACTGTAGACGGAAACTTGTACTACAACGGTAAATTGATCATTGAAAATACAGCTGTTGTCTAAGGTAAACCTTTCATAACACCAAAACATCCCAAACAAGCACTATTTTAGAAATTTGCTTTACTTTGGGATGTTTTTTGCGTATTATTGATTTACTAAATAATAACGGATGAAGATTGGTTTAGATATTTTAGGAGGAGATTATGCTCCTAAAGCAACGATAACAGGTGCTATTGAAGCACAAAAGCAGCTTACTGGAGACCAAAAAATAGTCCTTTTTGGTAAAACTGAAGAGACTAAACAATTAATCAATCAAGCCGGAGGAAATTCATCTGACTTTGAATATGTAGAGGCTCCAGAAGTCATTGCAATGGGTGAACATCCAACCAAAGCAATAACTCAAAAACCCAACTCAAGTATTGCGAAGGGATTTGAATATTTAAAAAACAAAGAAATTGACTCATTTGCTTCTGCTGGTAATACCGGTGCCATGCTTGTGGGCTCAATGTTCAGCGTTAAAGCTATCCCAGGCGTGTTACGTCCTGCAATAGCATCCATTGTTCCCAAATTAAAATCAGGCTTCGGAATCTTATTGGACGTCGGCGCTAATGCGGACTGTAAACCAGAGATGTTGAACCAATTTGCAATCTTGGGAAGTGTCTTTGCCGAACATGTGTTTAATGTATCCAACCCTAAAGTGGGATTATTGAATATCGGAGAAGAAGAAGAAAAAGGAAACATCCTAACAACCTCTACCTACCCCCTACTTAAAGCCAACGACAAGATTAACTTTATCGGAAATGCAGAAGGCCGTGACCTGTTCAGTGACCATGCCGACGTTTACGTCTGTGATGGATTTACAGGCAACGTCGTCTTGAAACTCGCAGAATCATTTTATGTAGTGACGTTGAAAAAAGGTTTTAAAGATGATTTCTTCGACCGATTCAACTACGAGCAGTACGGCGGCAGCCCGATCTTGGGAGTTAATGCTCCTGTCATTATTGGCCATGGTATTTCGACACCTGAGGCCATTAAAAATATGGTTTTATTTTCAAGAGATATGATCGAGTCTAAGTTCATTGACAGCATCAGATCTATTTTCAATTAGAGTATTTATGTCAAAGATTCACGCCGCAATCACGGCTGTAAATGGTTACGTTCCGGATTATATCCTTACTAACAAAGAATTGGAAACAATGGTCGACACCAACGACGAATGGATTGTTTCCAGAACGGGAATCAAAGAGCGTCGCATCTTAAAAGGTGAAGGCCTTGCTACTTCAGATCTTGCTGTACCTGCGGTGCAAGGTTTATTGAAAAAAAGAGGTATAGCTGCTACAGATATTGACCTTATTATCTTTTGTACAAGCACACCAGATATGCTGTTCCCTGCGACTGCAAATATTCTCGCCGATAAAATCGGAGCTACAAATGCATGGGGATTTGATCTTCAGGCTGCTTGTTCAGGTTTCTTGTTCGGTCTGAATACAGGAACACAATTTATCACTGCTGGTACACATAAAAAAGTCCTTGTTATCGGTGCAGATAAAATGTCTTCGGTCATCAATTATCAAGACCGTAATACCTGTATCCTATTTGGTGATGGTTGTGGTTGTGTATTGTTGGAACCAAATGAAGAAGGAATGGGTATACAAGATGCTATTTTAAAAACCGATGGTTCCGGAGGACAGTTTTTGAATATCAAAGGTGGAGGTTCTCTGAATCCGGCGTCGCATGCAACTGTAGATGCAGGATTACACTATGCGTATCAAGAAGGTCGTACAGTGTTTAAATTTGCAGTAACCAATATGGCTGATGTAGCACATGAGGTTATGGTCAAAAATAACTTAAAGTCAGAAGATATTGCTTGGTTGGTACCTCATCAGGCCAACAAGCGTATTATTGATGCAACGGCAGAACGTGTGGGTCTTCCGGAAGAAAAAGTGATGGTGAACATTCAAAAATATGGAAATACGACTAGTGGTACGATTCCTTTATGTTTATGGGAATGGGAATCTCAATTGAAAAAAGGGGATAATCTTATCCTTGCTGCTTTCGGCGGTGGTTTCACTTGGGGATCCATCTATTTAAAATGGGCGTATTAATTATCCATTTTATGGTATAATTTATTACTTTTGACAGTTAGAATTTTTTAGAAACAAACAAAACCTAGAATACTATGGGTATGGATATCAAACAAATTCAGGACTTGATTAAATTCGTTTCAAAATCAGGTGTGAATGAAGTCTCAATTGAAGAGCAAGATTTTAAAATTACAATAAAAACAAATCAAGAGCCTACGTACGTAACAGCTACAGTTCCTGCTGTTGCTCCAATTGCGGCACCTCAAGTTGCACAAGCAGCGGCACCAGCGCCTGTAGCTAGCCCTGCAGCACCAGCAGCAAACGCTGACGCAAACTTGATTACAATCAAATCACCAATGATCGGTACATTCTACCGTTCAGCTGGTCCCGGTAAACCATCTTTCATTAATATTGGTGATGATATCAATACCGGTTCTGTACTATGTATCGTTGAAGCAATGAAATTATTCAACGAAATTGAATCTGAAGTTTCAGGTAAAATCGTTAAGATTTTGGTAGAAGATGCTCAACCTGTTGAGTTCGACCAACCATTATTCTTAGTTGAGCCTAAGTAATTTACAATTGCGTAAATGAATACATGTAGCCTCCAAAGGGCTACATTTTTTGCAAACTTCATAATTCAAGACAATGTTCAAAAAAATATTAATTGCAAATAGAGGCGAGATTGCCCTGCGCATTATCCGTACCTGTCGTGAAATGGGTATCAAGAGTGTTGCAGTATATTCGACTGCTGATAGAGATAGTTTACACGTAAGATTTGCGGATGAAGCAGTTTGTATTGGTCCTCCACCGAGCAGAGACTCTTACTTAAACATTCCAAATATTATTTCTGCAGCTGAATTGACAAATGCAGATGCGATTCATCCAGGATACGGCTTCTTATCGGAAAACGCACGCTTTTCAGCAATCTGTGCAGAATATGGTATCAAATTTATTGGTGCTACTGCAGAACAGATTGAAAAAATGGGTGATAAATCCCGTGCTAAGGATACCATGAAAAAAGCTGGTGTTCCTACAGTTCCAGGATCGGATGGTTTGATCTCAAACGTAAAAGAAGGTATTACCTTAGCGAATGAAATCGGCTACCCTGTTATCATCAAAGCAACTGCCGGTGGTGGTGGTCGTGGTATGCGTATCATTTGGAAAGATGAAGAGTTCGAACCAGCTTGGGATTCTGCACGTGTTGAATCTGCTGCGGCTTTCGGTAACGATGGCATCTACCTTGAAAAATACGTAGAAGAGCCTCGTCACATCGAGTTCCAAATTGTGGGCGATCAGTTCGGTACCGTATGTCACTTATCGGAACGTGACTGTTCTATCCAACGCCGTCACCAAAAATTGATCGAGGAGTCTCCATCACCTTTTATGACTCCTGAATTGAGAGCTGAAATGGGTGAGGCTGCTGTCAAAGGTGCTAAAGCTGTAAACTATGAGGGTGCTGGTACAATCGAATTCTTGGTTGACAAACACCGCAACTTCTACTTTATGGAAATGAACACACGTATCCAAGTAGAACACCCAGTAACGGAAGAAGTAATCAACTTTGATTTGATCAAAGAACAAATTAAAGTAGCCGCAGGAATTCCGATCTCTGGTAAAAACTATGAACCAGAAATGCATGCGATTGAATGTCGTATCAATGCGGAAGACCCTTTCAACAATTTCCGTCCTTCACCAGGTAAAATCACCAACTTCCACTCACCAGGTGGACATGGTGTACGTGTAGATACACACGTTTACTCAGGTTATTCAATTCCACCGAACTATGATTCTATGATTGCTAAATTGATCACTGTTGCACAAACACGTGAGGAAGCAATTTGCACCATGGAACGTGCGTTAAGCGAATTCGTCATTGAAGGGATCAAAACAACCATTCCTTTACACTTGAGATTGATGCGTGACCCTAACTTTAGAGCCGGCAATTTCACGACAAAGTTTATGGAAACTTTCGACCTAACGGAATATCCAGCAGAAGATTAAATAAAATTATCTTTACATACATAAAAAATACCATTCTTTACAATAAGAATGGTATTTTTGTTTCCAAACAATTTTTATGAGTACACCTAATTCGAAAGATCTAATACAAGCTATTAAAGATAAAGGGAAAAATATAGAAGCAGAAATGTCCTTTTTTGATCACCTAGAGGTTTTAAGATGGCATCTGGTCCGTTCAGCAATTGCGATCTGTATCTTTGCAGGTATTGCTTTTACATTTTACGATTTCGTGTTCAACGATATCATCATGGGGCCAAAAAATCTAGACTTTTGGACCTACCGCATGATGTGCAAGGCAGCAGACGCTTTCAATTTAGCGGACTTCTGTGTGAAGAAAATCCCTTTTAATATCATCAATACCGAACTAGCAGGACAATTTATGCTTCAAATAAACTCCTGTTTATTGATGGCCTTGATGATGGGCTTCCCTTACCTCCTTTTCGAGATTTGGTTATTTGTAAAACCGGCATTGACCGACGTGGAGAGACGTTCTGCACGTGGCTTTGTATTTTACGCTTCCATATTGTTTATTTTAGGTGCACTTTTTGGATACTATATCGTTGTACCCCTATCCATCAACTTTCTGGCCAATGTATCCTTAAGTGATGAGATCGTCAATCAGATTACCATCGATAATTACCTCTCAACTATTTCAACATTAACATTAGGTTGTGGGATTGTTTTCCTACTCCCGATACTGGTATTTATTCTCTCGAAAATAGGCATTATGACCCCTGAGTTTATGCGGGCCAGCCGCCGTTATGCAACTGTAATTATTCTAGTGATAGCAGCTGTCATTACTCCTTCTGCGGATATCATCACCATGTTGACCGTTGCAGCACCAATGTTCTTATTATATGAGATAAGTATCATGGTTTCGGCCGATGTCAAAAGAAAAAAATTAGCACAAGAAAAATAAAATAACAATAAAATGAGCAGCGTAAAGAAAATTGCGATTGGAAGTGACCATGCCGGTTTTGAGTACAAGACAGCTTTGGTAAGCTTTCTAAATGAACTGGGATATGAAGTAACAGATTTTGGAACAAACTCTCCAGATTCGGTTGATTATCCAGATTTCGCACACCCAGTTGCATCAGCGGTAGAAAACAAAGCAGCTGATGCCGGAGTCTTAATTTGTGGAAGTGCAAATGGTGTTGCTATCACAGCTAATAAACACCAAAATATCCGTGCTGCTATCTGTTGGTTGGAGGAAATTTCGGCTTTAGCCCGTCAACATAACGATGCGAACGTTGTATGTATACCTGCACGTTTTATCGACCTTGACCTTGCTAAAAAGATCGTTAACACATTTATGAGCACCGAATTTGAAGGTGGCCGTCACGCTAATCGCGTAAACAAAATAGCTTGTAGCTGTTAATAAATTAACATATTTTAAGAAGCGGATGAAAAGTAAATGACACTTTTCATCCGCTTTTTTTTATATATTGTGCAGATACTGATCCCTGCTACATCAATCAAGGAGATGATACTCCGTTGATCGGGTCAATTAGAATTATAAAAATAAAGCGTTAAAAGTCGCACTAGCAAAAAATAAACAATGAAGAAGATATACAACTTGCTTTGGATCGCATGCTCGCTGATGAGCTGCGCAAAAGCACAGGACGTAAACAGTAAATACGCAGATGAAATCACAATAGAGTCAACGCAGAAGCATCTGCGCACTTTAGCTTCTGTCGATTTTGAAGGCCGAGGAACAGGCCAGAAAGGTGGGCGCCTGGCAGCAGAATATATCGCCAATGAATTCAAAAAATATGGTCTAAGTGCACCCGTCAATGGATCCTATTTCCAACCGCTGCAGTTAATCCGCAACAGTTTCAAGGTAAAGCAATTTAGCATTAACGATAGACCGTTCCAGCATGGTAAGGATATTTTTGTCATTGGAAATAATGAAAATAAGTTCTTCGAGAGTAACGAGATCGTCTTTATTGGTTATGGCATTGATGATCCTAAGTATTCGGATATTGCTGGCATGGATCTTCACAATAAGATTGTTATGCTGATCAATGAGAATGAACCAACAGATGAGAAAGGGAATTCATGGATTACCAACAAAAAGACAGCTTCCGACTGGGCGACGGCCAGAAATAAAAAAGTCAAAGAGGTCCTCAAACACAGTCCCAAAATGGTACTGGCGATCAATAGTCAGCTGTCCCAACTTTTAGAGGATGCTGGAGACCGTGCTACAGAAGGTCGCTATAATTTAGCTGTGGACCAACCGGCGCCAGAGAAGACTGCGATGATCCCTGTAGTCAACATTACAGATCATGCTGCTAATTATATTTTAAACCTCGCGAGAACTAACCTTGCCGCCGTTGTTTCAAAGATAAACCGTTCAGGTCAACCGAATTCCTTTATAATTCCAACAAATTTCAAAGCTGAGTTTGGCACCAATGCAGCCCCCTTAGCTGATCCAAATATTCTTGGCTACCTGGAAGGAACGGATAAAAAAGATGAAATCGTTGTGATTGGCGGTCATTATGACCACGATGGAATGGATTCAAAGGGAAATATCTTCTTTGGTGCCGATGACAATGCCTCTGGTACAACGGCTGTCCTTGAGTTGGCACGTGCTTTTTCAAAAGCAAAGTCAACTGGAAATGGCCCAAGACGCAGTATTTTGTTCATCACCTATGCTGCAGAAGAAAAAGGCTTACTAGGTTCCAAGTTCTATACGGAAAATCCAATATTCCCATTGAAAAATACCGTTGCATGCATTAATATTGATATGATCGGCCGCATCGACGACAAGCATCTCAAAGGCAATCACGATTACATCCATGCAATTGGTTCAGATAAATTGAGCTCGGAGTTATATCAGATCAATAAAAATGAGAATGAAAAGCATACGAAAATGGAGATTGACTATATGTATGACAATCCAAAGGATCCTATGCGCCTGTACTACCGCTCAGATCATTATAACTTTGCAAAGAAAGGGATACCGTCTGTGTTTTATTTTTCGGGGCTACATCCAGACTACCACACTCCTGCGGACACCTATGATAAAATCGACTTTCCATTAATGGTAAAACGTGAAAAGCTTGCATTTTACACAGCATGGCAAATAGCCAATCGGGAAAATCGCCTGGTGGTTGACAATAATAAAGAGTAAGGTCAAATTATCGCTTGTAAAAAGGATTACTTTATACTGTATAAAAAAGCAAGTAAATGATTGTTTACTTGCTTTTTTTATGCGGTAAAATGACCTATAGAATAAACTTTTTGTCCACAATTATTGTTATCTTTAATACAAAACAAGTATAATTTATGGCTTTTGTAGATTACTATAAAGTGCTTGGCATTGATAAAACGGCTTCAGCTGATGAGATCAAAAAAGCATATCGAAAACTAGCCCGTAAATATCACCCTGATGTCAACCCCAATGACAATGAGGCCAAACAGCGATTTCAGGAGATTAATGAGGCAAATGAAGTACTATCCGATCCCGAAAAGCGCAAAAAATATGACCAATATGGTGAACATTGGCAACATGGAGAGGAATATGAAAAAGCGCAACAACAATATCGCCAGTCCCAATCTACCGGAGGAAATCCATTCGGCGCTGGAGGAAATCCATTTGGTAGTGGTGGTTCCCATGAGTACACTGGAAACTTTGATGATGGGCAATTCTCGGATTTCTTCGAACAGATGTTTGGCAGTAGACGCGGGGGAGGCCGCCAAAGTACATTTCGTGGACAGGACTTTAATGCTGAACTCAGCTTAACCTTACAAGAGGCTTACACGACACATCAACAGACTTTTAATATCAATGGAAAAAGTATCCGCATCACGATTCATGCTGGAGTGGAGGACGGTCAAAAAATCAAATTGAAAGGTTACGGCAGTGAGGGCATCAACGGAGGTCCAAAAGGAGATCTCTATATCACTATCAACATCACACCTGATGCCCGTTTTAAACGTCAGGGGAATGACTTATACACGACACTTGATGTCGACCTCTATACAGCTATTCTAGGCGGCGAAGTGACCTTAGATACATTCGGCGGAAAAGTTAAACTGAAGATTAAAGCCGAAAGTCAAAATGGCGCAAAGATGCGACTTAAAGGAAAAGGATTCCCCTTGTATCGCAAAGAAGGTGAATTTGGCGATCTGTATGTCACATTGAATATCCAAATGCCCAATAATCTGTCTGCCGAAGAAAAGACATTGTTCCAACAGTTGAAGGATTTAAAACAATAATCTTATGGAAACTACACTCATTAAAGTCATCGACTTCTGCCAGTCCAGAAAGGTTGAAACAACATTTCTGCAATCCATGGAGGAATACGGACTCATACATATTGTCATTCAACAAGAAGAACAATATATTGATGAAGAGGAGCTCCAAAAATTAGAGCGTTTTTCAAATCTATACTATGACCTTGAAGTAAATCCTGCAGGAATTCAGGTTGCTAGCCACCTATTGGAAAAAGTTGAACAGCTCCAAAATGAAATTTTGCATCTAAAGAATAAATTAAAAGCCCTGGATTATTGATCCAAGGCTTTTAATTTATTCTTTAGAATTTGACATCCCGTTCTGTATTCACCTTGGTCTGCCAAACAATCTTATCTTGCAATGTGGTATACAGAATCTCGTAATCCCCTTTACAGGTCACAAAAGACCCATAAAAATCCCCGGGCTTCATCACGCGGTAAACAACAAGTTTCCGTTCTCCGTCAACCTCGCCATAGGCTTTCATTAACATATAGCCAGTTTTATTCACCTTTTCTTCAGGGATTTTATAATCCAAATGCGAACGGCTGCTACCATCATCTGGGCATAAAATCTCAGTCCTACTCGGTGTAAATTTATAGCGATCTCGATACATAGCGACATTAGACATCACAACATCTTTCGCCCATGCGATGTCGGTAAAATCCTCAGGGAGAAGAAAGATCAACGATACCATTTTCTCTTGCCAGAGACGACCATTAAATGGAATTACAAAATGAAGTAGTTTTTGTCCTTTAAAGGTTGTCGTCGTATAGAAATATCGTCCTTCTTTATTTTGCTCACGTTGAAAAGAACTTAAATCAAGCAGATGGTTTTTCTTTCCTTTTACATTTGGCGAATTGTTGACTACAGCAAGCATGTCATAACGATATTTCCCTTCCAAATGTCCAGAAAATAGCACCTGATAAGCGGTGTCCGAATACTGCAGGTGACGCAGGACTTTCCGAAACCTACGGTTAACCTGATGTGCATTAATTGGCCACTCGCTACCTTGCCAATTTCTGCTTTCCATAATATCATCTCCCAGGAATACGGTAAGCTCTTTGTTGATATTAACAAAATATTCATCTCCTTCAACAGCAAATCCATTGGGGACCACTTGATAGGACTTACAGGACGACAGTATAGAACACAGCAACAGCGCAATAAACAGAAATAATGTTCTTTCTTTTTTAAACATCCGGACGCTCTTCTACGATTTTAAATTCTGCATTTTTAATCCTTCCCAACGGTAAACATCATAAAAATTGCTATTCACCTTCATTACCCTTAATGTCAGCTCGTATTGATTTCTAACTGGGCTGCCATCGAGAATACCCGGTTTCCATTTCGCTCCGACCCGCAATAAGCGGATTAACTCATCCCCGGCCTTCGTATTGGGCGTACTGACTATTTTAAAATCATTGAGTTGACCATTTTTTTCGACCACAAATTGCACAACAACATTCCCGTCTTCACCCGTCGAATTTGGATTAAAATTCTTCATGACATAGTCACGTAATGCGGTCATCCCTCCAATAGGTTGCGATGTTACATCAACGCGAGTATAATTTTTCACATAACCACCATCAGGGGCAAATTTATAATAGAAGGCAGCTTTTGATTCAACTGGATTGCCATCCTCCAGCGCAGGCTCCCATTTTGACTGCGACAATAATTTGGTCGCTTGATCAATAAACCGTTTGTCAAGATCCGTCCTGATTTTTAAAGATTTTATTGTACCATCGGGATTAATAATGAAGTAACTTTCAATCACGGGATCGAGGTCTTGACCAGATATTTTCCGCGGCATTTTAAAATTCTGGGCAAACCAGCTACTCAAGCCATCTACACCAAGCTTAGGTGTCGCAACTGCTTTTTTTGCTTTGGTCGACTTGTCTTCTTCCTGAGTCAAGTTTAAACGGATAGGTAACATAAAGATTGTACGAACCGCTTTCCCTGCCTTTATCCCAGGCTTCCACTTACTGGCACTTTCCATTAGTTTCAGTGTAGCCTCCCGTGTACCATGGCCCAAATCTTTTCCGATTCTAAAATCCGATAGGCTTCCGTCCTTTTCTACAACAAATAAAACCTCAATAGTGCCCTTTACTTTATTTTCCAATGCTGCTTTCGGATAATCAAAATTGTTCCCAACCCACTCCATGAATGCTCTCATTCCGCCAACTGGCATAGCAAAAACTTCTGGATTCGAACAGATTGTATCGATACCAAGATTTATTTTATCTAGCTGGACCAACTCACCAGCATCACGGCTTGATATAACCTTATCCCCTGATTCAAATTGCGCAGGTATAGTTGGAGCATTCCATTTCGATTCAGCTACCTGATTTTCTGCCAATAACCTTTCAACGTCTGTGGGCACCTCTTTTACAACTGAAATTTCTACCTGATTAATCGAACTTTCCACATCGATAACAAGATCTTTTGCCCGACTCGTATTAAATACAAGGGTCGAAGCTCCTACCACCAAAAGCATAGGTAGAACGGTTACATATAAAAACTTATGTTTCCCTGTTGATTTATTCTTAAATAACATCATAATTCTCTTCTTTAAAAACGAATGATTAGAAAACTCATGTGCCAGTGACAGATGGTCTGCTTGTAGCGCATGGGCGACCAGCATTTCCGCATAAGCCACCTTGTCTGTCGAACAGATTTCGTCGGCAATACATTCATGCTGAAACTTTAACTCTTTTTGAAAGAAATATAAAATCGGATTAAACCAGTTGAAAATTTTCAACAGCTCCATCAAAAGCAAATCGTATGAGTGACCCTGATCGACATGAACGCGCTCATGATGTTCGATACTTCCCCTGTCTCTGATAGACCCGCCAATGACGATTTTATTGAAAAATGAAAAACTTAGATAATGATGTTCATGGCGCAATGCGCGAAGCAGCTGTATGACCCGAAATAGCAGCGATGCACTGGCTACCCCAACCCCTATCCAATACACATAGGTCAAGATATCAATCAAGTAAATAGGCTGTTCCTTTGGACTGCTGATAGCGATATCCATATACCCACTCAGATCCACCACTGGTATTGAATATGCGTTCACCTGGGCTTTCGGCAATTCAATAAAAATCCCGATTGGTGCCAAAAGCGAGAATAATATCATTCCGATCAGATAGACACGGTTCCATTGGAAAAAAGTGAGTTTACGAAATATCAACCTATAGAGCGCAAGGCTGATAATCAATGAAACATTGACAATCAATAAGTAAATCATAATCAAAAGTTTATAAGAGGTGGTTGCTGTTATTTATTTTGTTGGATAATCGAAAGAATATCATCTAATTCTTTGACATCCAACCTGTTCTCTTCCAGAAAATAAGAAAGCATACTTTTGGGAGAATTATCAAAATAATTATTCAACAACTTACTAGTGATTCCTTTTTTATATTCCTCTTTTGAAATCCTTGGTAAATACTGATGGCTTTTACCAAAAGACTCATGCGACACAAAACCCTTGGTTTCGAGAATACGCACTATCGTTGAAACTGTATTGTAAGCAGGTTTCGGTTCGGGTAGTCGGTCAATGATATCTTTGACAAATCCACGCCCCATCTCCCAAAGCTCATGCATAATTTGTTCTTCTGCTTTAGTCAATTCTTTAAAATCTTCCATAACTCCTTAATAATTAACAGTACTGTTGTAATCGATTACAATACAAGTATATAACTAAAGAAATAGTTTTACAACTATTTCTTTAGTTATATACACAAACAACTGATTATTAATTAAATAAAATTTAATTACGCTATATTTTATAACGAATTAGTCTTCAAAATCCCGTTTTCGAGAAGCTTTCAATTGAGACTGCTGTTTCTTTCGGTCCAACCTTTTTAGGATGCTTGAATACGGGACTTTTGTTTTTTTCCGTGGTTTTGCAGGCACAAGTGCAGCTTCCAATATCCGTTTAAAGCGATCGATAACGATTTCTCTATTACGAAGCTGCGAACGGTCGATATCACATTCCAATTGCAGTATTCCTTCTTTATTTATACGGCTTGTCAGCAAGGTGAGAATTATCGCTTTTTCTTCTACGGAAACAGCTGTTGAAAGATTAACATCCCACTGTAACAATACTTTGGATGACACCTTGTTCACATGCTGTCCGCCTGCTCCGCCCGATCTCGAGAACTTAAATGTAAGTTCCCCCACTACTCCTTCTAAATTCATTTATTTTTAAATGCTTCTTCTATTTTTTCCATCTTTTTTAATAGAAAGCTCAATTTTTCCACTTGATCCCGCTGTACTTCGACAAGTTCCTGCTCTTTGCGGATAATGAGGTGATCTATTTTTTCGTGCAATTCCCTGATTTCGAGTTCAGCCTTTAGGTTCACCATATAATCATTTCTTGCTCGTTCACGATCCTTATCTTCCTGCCTGTTTTGACTCATCATAATAACTGGTGCTTGCAAAGCCGCCACGCAGGACAAAATCAGGTTAAGTAAAATAAAAGGATAAGGATCAAAACCTTTGTTATTTAACCAGTAGATATTAACAGCAATCCAAACGACCAAGAACAGGATAAAGGATATAATAAAGGTCCAGCTTCCCCCAAACTCAGCCACTTTATCGGCCACTCGATCCCCTACGCTGATCGGATCTTTGTTATCCCCATCCAAACTTGCACTGATTACTTTATTTTCCTTAAAGCTATCGATTACCTGCTGGTCCAATTGACTTAATTGTCCCGATTCATCTTTCAAAAATTCAGCAATATAAGCTTCCTTAAATTGTGTCAACTCGGATGCAGCGACGTATTTGTCCTTACTAAAACTCGGATATTCCTTTTTTATGAGTCTAAAAATGGGCTGGCGAATTGAAGCCCCCAAAACACGTTGCTCCAAAGGAAATTGCTGTCCTGAAACATCACTTGTAAAGTTATCCATATACCGATTAAATGTCTATTTAAAGATAGTGCTTTTTAACCAATCAAAAAATTCACAAAACTATGGCAATTGGTTTTTGTTATTTTACGCATAAATAGTCGAAATTTGCAACACAAAATTCAAGAATAAATTCGCTCAATATTTCATTTCAACATGAAATATTTGAAAAAAGACAATTGTTGGATAAAAGGATTTCGTGTATGACACATGCACATACAGAATTGTATGCGATATGCATTACATACCTTTGACAGCAGCAATCGCAATACTAACATTTGGTCCCTCTACGGAACCTTTAAACAGATTAAAAAATTAAATAGCAAGTATAACGGAATACCGTTAGAATATACACTCAGACATAAATACGCAAATGAAAATAGGAATTGTTTGTTATCCCACCTTTGGTGGAAGTGGTGTAGTTGCAACCGAACTAGGGAAGGCTTTGGCCGCTAATGGACATGAGATCCATTTTATCACCTATCGGCAACCCGCACGTCTGGATTTCTTTTCTGAAAATCTATACTACCATGAGGTAGCTGTTTCGCAATATCCCCTTTTTGACTTTCTACCCTATGAATCTGCATTAGCCAGCAAACTGGTTGATGTGGTTCGTTTCGAAAAGTTGGATTTGATCCATGTCCATTATGCCATTCCGCATGCATCGGCGGCATTTATGGCAAAACAGATCTTACTCACTACGTATGGCATTAATATTCCCGTAGTGACAACTTTACACGGTACAGATATTACACTGGTTGGCAAAGACAAGAGTTTTAGTCCTGTCGTAACATTCTCCATCAATCAATCCGATGGTGTAACCGCTGTATCACAGAATCTGAAAGATCAGACGCTTCAATATTTTGATATTACACGCGATATCAAAGTGATTCCAAATTTTATTGATCTGGACAGATTTAGCAATAAAGATCGGTCACATTTCAAAAAAGCAATTGCACCCGGCAATGAACGTATATTGGTTCATACTTCCAACTTTAGAAAAGTCAAAAATACAGAAGATGTCATCCGTATTTTTAAGAAAGTACATGATGTTATCCCGTCCAAATTATTAATGGTAGGTGACGGTCCTGAGCGTCGAAATGCAGAGGAACTTTCCAGAGAACTTGATGTATGCAAAGATGTCCGTTTCTTAGGGAAGCAGGACGCAGTGGAAGAAATATTGTCTGTATCAGATCTTTTCCTGATGCCTTCAAGTTCAGAAAGTTTCGGTCTTGCGGCTTTAGAGGCCATGGCTTGTCAAGTTCCAGTCATCTCTTCCAATACCGGAGGTTTACCTGAACTGAATGAAAACGGCGTCACTGGATTTCTCAGTGCTGTGGGGGATGTTGAAGATATGGCGAAAAATGCGATTTATATCTTGGAAGATGGAGAGCGCTTAGAAAAATTTAAAGAAGCGGCATTAAACCATGCAAAAAAATTCCAATTGTCCAATATCATGCCGCTATATGAGCATTATTACCATGAAGTCATTAATCAAACAATAAAAGCACAATAAATATCACTTTAAGGCTTAAGGGATAAAAAAAATATTTTATCTTTGACCTTTGGAAAATTTCCAAAAAAACAATTATGAAATACAAACGTATCTTATTAAAACTTAGCGGTGAATCCTTAATGGGTGACCAAAGCTATGGTATCGATATTAACCGTGTATCACAATACGCTAATGATATCAAAGAAATTCACGATCAAGGTTTAGAAATTGCAATTGTTATCGGTGGCGGTAATATCTACCGTGGTCTAAGCGCTGAAAAATCAGGCATGGACCGTGTTCAAGCAGACTATATGGGCATGCTTGCCACAGTCATCAACAGCATGGCACTTCAAGATGCGCTTGAGAAAGTTGGGAAAAAGACACGTTTGCTTACTGCGATCAAAATGGAGCAAATCTGCGAACCATTTATTCGTAGAAGAGCCGTACGCCATTTGGAAAAAGGCCGTATTGTTATTTTCGGAGCAGGTACAGGAAACCCATATTTCACAACGGATACTGCCGCATCATTACGTGCCATCGAAATCAACGCCGATGCTGTATTGAAAGGAACACGTGTGGACGGTATCTATACAGCAGATCCTGAAAAAGATCCAAGTGCAACAAAATTTGAAGAAATCTCATTCACTGAGGTTTATGAAAAAGGGTTAAACGTAATGGATATGACAGCCTTTACCCTTTGTCAAGAAAACAAATTACCGATCATCGTATTTGACATGAACAAACCTGGCAATTTATTGAAACTTGCAAACGGTGAGCATGTAGGAACAGTGGTTAAATAATTTAAATCTGTAAAAAACGTAATCTTATATGAACGAACTAATTTCAATTGAATTGGACGATTGTAAAGACAAGATGTCCAAAGCAGTTGCTCACACCGAATCCGAATTAACTAAAATTCGTGCCGGTAAAGCTTCTCCATCTATGTTAGATGGAATTTCAGTAGACTATTATGGCAGCGCCACTCCACTTTCACAAGTGGCCAACATCAATACAACTGATGCACGGACTATTGTTATCCAACCTTGGGAAAAATCGCTCATCAACGCAATTGAAAAAGCTATCACAGACGCTAACCTAGGAATCAACCCACAGAATGACGGTATCGTTATTCGTCTGAATATTCCTCCTTTAACAGAAGAAAGAAGACGTGATTTGGTTAAGAAAGTAAAAGAAGAAACTGAAAGAGGCCGTATCGGTGTCCGTAATATCCGTAAAGATGTCAACGAATCTATCAAAAAATTGAAAAATGATGGCGCTTCAGAAGATGAAATCAAAACTGCTGAAGGTGAAGTTCAAAAATTAACAGATGCATTCATTGTAAAAGTTGATAAATTGGCTGAACTAAAAGAAAAAGATATCATGACTGTTTAAGTTTTCCTACTTGAATAGAAAAAAGGTCTGAAAAATATTCAGACCTTTTTTATTGTTATGGTGACCTCCTCCCCCAAACGGACTCTTTCCGACCTATAATATATTAGCTTTCCAAAGATTTTATAGTTTATAAAATCCCCACACTCTTCAAAAATATTCCTTGTTACACCATTGATTTCTGAACAAATAATTGTACATTGTACACTAACAAGTAATCAATTATATGATGAACAATTCTCGTCGTCAATTTTTAAAGCAAGCTGGAATAGGTCTTTCGGCAGCTTATCTGGTTCCCAACTTTATATCTTGTCAAAATAAAGCAGGTGCAATCAGCGACAATCCATTACAGAATATAGGCGTACAGCTTTATTCGATTCGCGATTTAATGGATAAAGATCCAAAAGGATCCTTGGAACAAATTGCCAAAATTGGGTATAAACATGTTGAGCTCTATGGGATAGACGCCACAGCCAAACAGTTCTGGAAATTACCCTACAAAGAGTTGAAGAAAATATTGGATGATAACGGCCTAAAAACACATTCAGGCCATTACGATATGTCCAAATACCTCAGTAAAGCGCATACCGACAAAGAAGACCTGGCGGTTTATTTTGATGCGGCAAAAGAACTTGGCCAAGAATATGTAATTGCTCCTGTAACACCGATGTTTGATCTTAATGCATTGAAAAAAGATGATTATCTCTATGCTGCCGAGCAATTGAATAAGGCTGGTGAACAGGCTAAAAAATTAGGTCTAAAAGTTGCTTATCACAACCATTTCTGGGAATTTAGAGATCTAGGTAACAATACTAGTGGTGAAGAGGTGATGCTTGCATTTACAGAGCCCGATCTAGTTGATTTTGAACTAGATCTATTCTGGGCAGAGAAAGCGGGTAAAAATCCGATAGCTTTATTTGAAAAATTCCCCAACCGTTTTAAACTTTGGCATGTCAAAGATATGGATAAAACAAAATCCAATCCTATTGAATGGCCTAAAGAGGGGAAATTGCCCATTGAGCAGATCTTCAATGATATCAAGTATACCGAAGTGGGGACCGGAAGCATCAACTTCCCTGAAATCGTCAAGGAGAAGAATAAAGCAGGACTCAAATATGCTTTTGTTGAGCAGGATAATATCTATATGCCCAATAAGATGGAAAGTCTTAAAAAGAGTTACGATTATGTCCAGGCAAATCTTACAAAATAAAAAAAGGGAGCAATGCTCCCTTTTTTTATTTTGTAAGATTGCCAGTTTAGAATTCGGTATCTTCTACCTCTACTGCTGTCTCGATTACTTTTCTCGCCAACTCTTCTTTAAATTCGATGATATTCTTGCTGATTGTTTCATCATGTGTACCAAGAATCTGAGCAGCCAATATACCCGCATTCTTCGCCGCATTTAACGCGACAGTTGCTACTGGGATACCATTGGGCATCTGAAGAATAGAAAGTACAGAGTCCCATCCATCAATGGAATTTGATGATTTTACAGGCACGCCTATTACAGGTAAATGTGTAATAGAAGCGACCATTCCAGGCAAATGCGCTGCACCACCGGCTCCAGCAATAATAACTTTCAAACCACGAAATGCTGCATTTTTGGCATAATCAAACATACGTTGTGGTGTACGATGTGCAGAGACGATCGTTACCTCAAATTCCACCCCAAGGGCTTTGAGCACATCTATCGCATCCTGCATAACAGGAAGGTCTGATTTGCTTCCCATGATAATGCCTACCTGGGCCTTATTATTGACTGACATAGTATTGTTTAAGCTTTAACTTTTAATATTTCTTGTACTTTTCTTGCATTGGAGATTGCTTTCTCCCGATCATCATTGATGATACAGACATGGCCCATCTTGCGGAATGGTTTTGTATATTTTTTCCCATATAAATGGATATATACGCCTTCCATCGCCAGCACCTCTTCTACGCCCTCGTATTTAGCCAGTCCTTCATAGCCAGCTTCTCCTAGGAGATTGATCATGACGGCATTAGCCCTGCATCGGGTATCCCCCAAAGGCAGATTAAATATCGCTCTCAGATGCTGTGCAAATTGCGACACGTAGTTTCCTTCAATCGTTTGATGACCGCTATTATGTGGACGCGGAGCCAATTCATTGACTAAGATATCGCCATTTTTTGTCAGGAACATTTCTACGGCCAATATACCGACAATCTGTAGGTCATCAGCGATTTTTTTTGCAATTGCCTCTGCGCGCTGTTGAATCTCTACACCATACAAGGACGGAGCAATCAAAAATTCCACCAAGTTGACCTGAGGATTGAATTCCATCTCTACCATTGGAAATGTAGACACTTCACCTTTATCATTTCGAGCGACAATGACTGCAATTTCCTTTTCAAAATCTATCCATTCTTCAATTAAGCTAGGCTCTTCGAAAGCATCCTGGATATCCTGTTGCGTTACAATTTTCTTTACCCCTTTTCCATCATATCCATCCTTGCGCAATTTCTGAATATAGGGTAAGTTTAAAGAAGCGTTAATTAAATTATCTTTATTGGATATCAATTGAAATGCCGAAGTTGGTATGTCATTTTGCTTAAAAAACTGCTTTTGTAGGCCTTTATCTTGAATCAGACGAATGATACGTGATTGTGGGTATACAATAACCCCCTCTCCTTCCAGCTTCTCCAAAGCATCTACATTCACTTTCTCAATTTCGATCGTGATCATGTCCAAGTCCTTACCGAAATTATAGACCGTTTCAAAATCACCCAATGAACCACATTCAAATCTATTGCACAATTTACGACAAGGAGCATTCTTATCCGGGTCCAATACATGAACATTTACATTGTAATTAATGGCTTCCTGGATTAGCATTCTTCCCAGTTGACCACCGCCAAGAATACCTAATTGTAGTTCACCATAAAAATCTTTTGCCATAATTGATTTAAAATCTTATAAAATTTATCTTTTAAGCTTTTTCCTTGAACAATTGTTCACCTAATAAGCTTTCTTTATCTATCTTTTTTTGCAATTCAATAAAAGCACCGATCAGTGCTTCGGGACGTGGTGGGCATCCCTGGACATAAACATCCACAGGGATAATGCGATCTACCCCTTTGACCACATGATAACCATGCTGCCAATATGGACCACCACAGTTGGAGCAAGAGCCCATCGAAATAACATATTTAGGGTCGGGCATCTGTTCATATAGTTTCTTGATACGATCGGCCATCTTAAAGGTAACTGTTCCAGCAATAATGATCACATCGGATTGCCTTGGTGAAGGTCTTGGAAATACTCCCATTCGATCCAAATCATAGGTTGAAGCCATTGCTCCCATCATTTCGATGGCACAGCAGGCGATACCAAAGCTCATAGGCCACATCGAAGATAATCTCGCCCAGTTAAGCAAATCATCCAACTTAGCGACAACAACACCATTATTCTGCAATTGACTCTCTAAACTCATGCTTAATCAGGTTTTTTAAATCTTGGTTTAAAAGCTGGCTTTGGTGTAGCAACAGCTTCTTCCGCCGTTTTTTCTACGATGGATGCTTCTACAGCATTGCCCTTATAATCGCGTACCTGATAAGTCCTGCTATTCAAGGCTGCGTAAGCATGATCAGGAATACGCACGGGAACTTTAGGCAATGATACATTTGGTTTTACCCATTCCAGATCCCCTTTTTTCCATACAAATATCAATCCCAGAATTAAAATACCAATGAACATGGCCATTTCAATCATGGTAAACCATCCCCATCTTCCATCTGCCGCAATATATTCCGACTGCCCAAATACGGTAGCCCATGGAAAAATAAAAATAAGCTCGACATCAAAAAGTAAAAATACCAGAGCGATTACATAAAACCGTGGATTAAACTGAACCCAAGAAGAACCGATGGGATCCTCTCCACATTCATAGGTACCAGATTTAATAGGATTATTCTTTTTCGGAGAGATTAAACGTGCTAGAAAAATGGTCGCACAGACTAACAGCGCCCCTATCAGAAGAATGATAAGGATTTTGCCGTATTCCGATAATTGCGCGGGGTCATCCATAATGACTACAAATTTAACAAATATTTCGTTTACTCGGGTGAGGAACTTGAAATTACGAAATATTTCTTTAAAAACAGTTTGAATTTTACGGAATCACCGACAGCTATCTTCTCTGCATGTATCTTGGATTCATCTCACCTTCATGATTTCGCAGACACCAGCAGCATTGAAAGCGGACTGAAGGTTCTTTTTGGCCAATAACATCAGACACTTTCAGAAAAAAAATAGGGCATCGTTTTATGCGATGCCCCTCTGATGTAACTATTCTCTAAAATTACATTTTTCCTGGCATTTTGGGCATATTACGCATCAATTTAGCAGCCATCGCTGGATTGGACATCTGCTTCATGACTTTACGCATATCACCAAATTGTTTCAATAACTTATTTACCTCATTAATATCAGTACCTGATCCTTTGGCAATACGTAAACGACGTTTTTGATCGATAACATCTGGATTTTCACGTTCGAAAGGAGTCATAGAGTCAATAATTGCTTCAATGGGTTTGAACGCATTATCATCCACTTCAATATCTTTCATGGCTTTACCTACACCAGGGATCATTCCCATAAGATCCTTCATATTACCCATTTTCTTAATCTGTTGAATCTGGGATTTAAAATCGTTGAAATCGAATTTATTTTTACGGATTTTCTTTTGAAGTTCAGCAGCTTGCTTCTCATCAAACTGTTGCTGCGCACGTTCTACCAACGAAACAACGTCACCCATCCCCAAAATACGGGAAGCCATACGATCAGGGTGGAATACATCCAATGCATCCATCTTCTCACCCGTACCGATAAACTTAATTGGTTTATTAACGACAGATTTGATAGATAAAGCAGCACCACCACGTGTATCTCCATCCAACTTAGTCAAAACCACACCTGTGAAATCTAGACGATCATTGAACGTTTTCGCTGTATTAACCGCATCCTGACCTGTCATAGAGTCTACAACAAATAGGATTTCATCGGGTTTTGTCGCTTCTTTAACTGCAGTAATTTCCACCATTAATGGCTCATCGATAGCCAAACGACCAGCGGTATCGATGATCACGATATTGTTCCCATTACGTTTTGCTTCTTCCACACCGGCTTTGGCTATCGCAATAGGATCGTTAGACTCCCGATTCACATATACTGGTACGCCTACTTGTTCTGCAAGTACTTCCAATTGATCGATTGCAGCAGGACGGTAAACATCACCGGCAACCAACAATGGCTTTTTATTCTTTTTATCTTTCAGATACAATGCTAACTTACCTGAGAAAGTTGTTTTACCAGCACCATTCAAACCTGCAATAAGAATGACTGTTGGATTTTTTCCAGTCTCAAGCTCTGTAACAGATCCGCCCATCAAAGCTGTCAACTCATCGTTCATGATCTTCGTTAACAATTGGCCCGGAGAAATACTTGTCAGTACATTTTCGCCCAACGCTTTTTGCTTAACATCGTCGGTAAAGGTTTTGGCAGTTTTATAATTCACATCGGCATCCAATAACGCTTTGCGAATTTCTTTCATCGTTTCGGCAACGTTGATCTCGGTAATACTACCCTGTCCTTTTAATACTTTAAAGGCCCTATCTAACTTATCTTGAAGATTTGAAAACATAAAATCTGAATCTTATTCTATATAAACAGCAAAGTTAAAAAAATTGTCTATAGTAACCTCATTAACACGACATAAAAAATGCGACTATGTAAAATAATCGCATTTTTGCAGGATAAACTTACAATACCTGTAATTAATCACTTCTACGGCCACCAAATAAAATGGACGCATAATATAAAAGTGTCACCAACGCACTTAATGCCGCTACAACATAGGTCATTGCTGCCCATTTCAATGCATCTTTCGCACCCTCATGCTCTTCGCCGTTATACGTCACACCTGCATGGTTCAACCATTCCAATGCGCGATTTGACGCATCAAACTCGACCGGTAATGTGATAAAAGAAAACAGCGTTGTTATAGCCAAAGCACCTACCCCAACAGCTAAAAGCCAGGGGTTACCACCTTTAGAAAAAGCAAATAACATTACACCAAGCATCAATACCCATGAGGTCAACTTGGAAGCAGCATTCACCATCGGTACCATGGCCGAACGGAATCCCAACCATTTATAGGCCTTAGCGTGCTGTACAGCGTGACCGCATTCGTGCGCTGCAACGGCTGCTGCAGCAACACTCCTTCCGCTGTAAACTTCAGGACTTAAATTAACTGTTTTATCAGATGGATTATAGTGATCTCCCAGACGATCTGGGATAGACAATACCTTTACATCATATATACCGTTATCATTTAGCATTTTTTGCGCAATCTCAGCCCCAGACATCCCGTTGCCCAAAGGCATTTCGGAGTATTTCTTAAATTTGTTTTTGAATCTTGTTTGGACAATTAGGCTTACCACCATTATTCCAATAAATAAAATCAAGTACATAGCTATTCAATCGTTTTTATAGTTATTATATGACTATCAAACCTTATTCCAATCGTTGAAAAAAGGTATATGCATGAATTTCTAAGATAAAAAAAGTCTTTGACCTGACAAAAAGAACAGGTTCTTCTGATCTCCACATGACATAATTGCCAGATCATTTGGACAAATAACTCCGCTTTCAACTTCAATCCAGCAAAACAATTGCGCTGTTTAACAAGAATTCAATACGTATACTCATCGGTCATTTCCGGAGACGTACAGTTATTTTAAGTTCAATCAGGGGATAGATTATTGAAGGAAATAACTTTTGAAGACATTATATAAGGGTATTATTCACAACGGGCTGTAGCATCGCCTTATTTATAAAACAGAGGATGGGAAAATACAAAAGCGGCGCCCCCCCAGTGGTTCCAATTATAAATGTAAATAAAAAGGGACGTTTAAAAACGCCCCTTTTTATTATAAATAACCCATTTGCAAGGTAAGATCAGTACCCTCGATCATTTTACGCAAGTTACTCAATGCATAACGCATTCGCCCTAAGGCGGTATTGATACTCACTTCGGTTATTTCCGCTATATCTTTAAAACTCATATCGCAAAAGTGGCGCATGATGAGCACTTCCTTCTGATCGTCCGGAAGCTTTTGGATCATTTTCTTAAGGTCGACATCAACCTGCTGTTTCAGCATTTTTGACTCTGCACTTTCATCACTAAATTCGAGCACCTCAAAAATATCAAAACCATCAGCATTCACAATATTTGGAGCCCGTTTTGCTTTTCTAAAAAAGTCAACAATCATATTGTGCGCTATGCGAATAGCCCAAGGTAAAAATTTACCTTCTTCATTATATTTACCAGATTTTAATGTGTTGATGATTTTAATGAAAGTCTCCTGAAAAATATCTTCAGCAAGATATTCATCTTTTACTTTCATATATATGGAAGTGTATATTTTCGATTTATATCGATTCAACAATGCCTCTAGGCCGGACTCTTGGCCTCCGACATACATTTGGATCAACTCTTGATCGCTTTTACTTTTTAAAAGTCTCATACGTCACTTACTTTTTAGCAGTTCGCAATTAAATTATCAGTTCTGTGTTAAAATGTAAATGTTTGCCGTATAAACTATCCTTTCTTATTGTAAAACAATTAATTAATCTAAAACCAAATTACCGCAAAATAAATGAGTAATCAAATTATTACAATTGATTTTAAGACTTTTTAACATTTAAAAATAAGTTATCTGTCTCATATTTCCAAAAGAATGGTTCTACAGAAACTCCATATCTCCTACAAAAAAAGCTAAAATCACCGGAGGCACAAGTTAGAGCCATCATGCTATAAAGTTATTATCTCATACGGACTTTATAGGGAGTTAATACGGACCTTATAGGGACCTCATTCGGATGAATCCCTACAAAATCCGTTTAAAGTCCGTATAAGATTAATATCAAGTTCGTCTAATAAATTAAGTTGATACGAGCCTATAACGGAACGATCCTGTCGAAAATGGCGGTAAAAAAAGAGAAGGAATAAAAAAAGCGGAATCACCTTGTCGGTAATTCCGCTTTTTATTCCTACGGGGAATGTCTTATTTATACAATGGGAACTCAGCCATCATTGCTCTTACTTTGCCATGGATCAAATCCAACTGGGCATCATTAGATGCATTTTTCAATGCCTCATCGATCAATTCGCCGATTTGTACAATTTCATTTTCTTTAATACCACGTGTTGTAATTGCAGCTGTACCAAAACGCACACCTGAAGTTACGAAAGGCGAACGTGTATCGAAAGGAACCATATTTTTATTTGTTGTGATACCTGCTTTACCTAATACAGCTTCCGCTTCTTTACCAGAAATATCTTTGTTGCGAAGATCCACCAACATCAAGTGATTGTCTGTACCACCAGAGATGATTTTGTAATCTCTTTCTACAAAGAATTGTGCCAAGGCCGCTGCATTTTTCTTTACCTGAACGATATATTCCATATACTCATCGGATAAAGCTTCACCGTAAGCGATCGCTTTCGCTGCGATTGTATGCTCCAAAGGACCACCTTGTGTACCTGGGAATACAGCTAAATCCAATAATTGCGTAATTGTACGGATTTCACCTTTAGGTGTTTTGATACCCCATGGATTTTCAAAATCTTTACCGACCATGATCATACCACCACGTGGACCACGAAGCGTTTTGTGCGTCGTTGTTGTAACGATATGGCAATGTGGAAGTGGATCATTCAATAAACCACGTGCGATTAAACCCGCAGGGTGAGAAATATCAGCCATCACGATAGCACCAATTTCATCAGCAACTTTACGAATACGTGCATAATCCCAATCACGAGAATAAGCAGAAGCACCACAGATGATCATCTTTGGTTTTTCACGAAGCGCTGTTTCTTCCAATTGCTCGTAGTCAATTAGACCAGTATCTTCTTTTACACCATAAAATAATGGCTGATAGATCTTACCAGATAAGTTAGCTGGTGATCCGTGTGTCAAGTGACCACCATGAGATAAATCAAGACCTAAAATTTTGTCTCCAGGTTTGATTGTCGCCAAAAAAACAGCCGCATTTGCTTGTGCACCAGAGTGAGGCTGAACATTTACCCATTCTGCGCCAAATAATTGTTTTGCGCGAT
Organism: Sphingobacterium sp.; assembly: GCA_031286695.1. GTDB lineage: Bacteria > Bacteroidota > Bacteroidia > Sphingobacteriales > Sphingobacteriaceae > Sphingobacterium. The sequence continues at coordinate 103,000 of JAITTY010000009.1, forward strand.
CAATTGCGATAGTTTCAATCTCATCCACAACTTCACAACCTCCATAGTAACGTTTTCCTGGGAGGCCTTCTGCATATTTATTTGTCAACACTGAACCAGCAGCTTCCATCACTTGTTTTGAAACAAAGTTTTCTGAAGCAATTAATTCAATACCTTCTTCTTGGCGTTTAAGCTCATCAGCTATTAAATTAAAAATGGCTTGATCTCTTTCCATTGTTTTTAAATGTTGTAAAGTAAATTTTGTAGTTTATTTTAATGCCTCAAAGATAGCATATTCCATAAAGAATATCGACAAAAAGCCATATTTTATTAAATGTTCTTAGAGAAACAGCCTTATTTATGCAAATTACCTAATTAGGCAAGGACCGTTTTACCGTACGGCGCCCCCAATAAGCATACGAAAAATTTAATGTTTCGAAAATGTCAAAAAATCCAGGTCAAGCAATTTGCCATTAAAAAAATGTATTTTTGTATTGGATTGGCTAAAACACTATTATAATGAGTACAGAACATACAGCAGTTGCTCCTGTTTCTTTAACAGAAGGGGCAATCAAGGAACTAAATAAATTAAAAGATCAACAAGAAATCTCTGATGATTTTGGTTTACGTGTCGGTGTCGAAGGTGGCGGTTGTTCCGGCATGAGTTATATCTTGGGCTTTGACCAGAAAAAGGACGGAGATAACGAATACGAAATTCAGGGAATTCGAATCTTTATGAACAAAGCACATGGCCTATATCTTGCTGGTATGGAAATCGACTTCAAATCAGGACTCGACGCAAGGGGCTTCACATTCAACAATCCTAATGCAACAAGCACCTGCGGATGCGGCAGCAGTTTTTCAGCTTAATTGAATTTCAACACAAATGAAATAACAAAGGGACTGCCAATAGGTAGTCCCTTTGTCGTAGCAGCCACATCGCTAATTCCAGGAATATACTCAAGGAAAGATTTCAAAGCATTTGGTCTCTATTTTAATGATACTAGGACTACAAAGCCCTCTTTCATTTTCCATCATAAATCACTAAATTAGCGACCTTTAGAAAAGAAGCATACAACAGTCTGATGTACAAAGAATATAAGCAGTTAAATTTACCCGAGATAGGTAAAGAGATTTTGACCCGTTGGGAACAGGAAAAAATATTCGAAAAAAGTATCAATAATCGTCCTGAAAGCAAGACCTATACATTTTTTGAAGGCCCACCTTCTGCAAATGGAATGCCGGGGATCCATCACGTAATGGCCCGTACGATTAAGGATATTTTCTGTCGTTACAAGACTCTGAAAGGCTACCAAGTGAAACGAAAAGGCGGCTGGGACACCCATGGTCTACCTATTGAACTAGCTGTCGAAAAAGCGCTTGGAATCACAAAAGAAGATATCGGCAAAAAGATTACCGTAGAACAATATAATGAAGCTTGCCGTAAGGAGGTAATGAAATATACCGATGTCTGGAATGACCTAACAACAAAAATGGGCTATTGGGTTGACCTCGAACATCCTTACATTACCTATAAGAATGAATACATCGAGACCCTATGGTATTTATTAAAAGAGCTTTATAAAAAAGGCCTTTTGTATAAAGGTTACACGATACAGCCATACTCTCCAGCAGCAGGTACTGGATTGAGTTCACATGAACTTAACCAACCGGGCACATACAAAGATGTGAAGGATACGACCATCGTTGCAGAATTTAGATTGATCAAAAGCCAGCTTCATCCAGCAATCGAAAAACTAGTTGACGATGAAGCGGAAGATGTTGCTTTCATTGCCTGGACGACTACACCATGGACTTTACCATCCAACACAGCTTTGGTTGTAGGCAAGAAAATAAACTATGTTAAGATTAGAACTTTCAATAAATACACAGGTGCTCCTGTATCTGTTGTATTGGCGAAAGATTTAATCAGTAAGCATTTTAAGGCAGAAGGAGAAAACGCATCTTTCCAAGACTATAAATTGGGCGATAAAGTAATCCCTTGGGAACTTGCCGCAGAATTTGTGGGTGAAGAGCTTGTTGGCTTGCGCTATGAGCAATTGTTGCCCTATATCACCAGCGAGGACTTACAAGAAAACGCCTTCCGTGTTATCCCAGGTGATTTTGTTACGACCGAAGATGGTACTGGTATCGTCCATGCTGCCCCTACTTACGGTGCAGATGACTTTCGTGTAGCAAAAGAACATGGTGTACCGGGTATCTTGGTAAAAGATGAAAACGGAAAAGATGTACCTACTGTTGACCGTACGGGACGTTTTGTAAGTGAAATCACAGATTTTGCCGGAAGATTTGTCAAAGAGGAATATTACAGTGCGGAGGAACGTTCGAAAGAAGATTTCAAACCTACGGATGTATTGATCTCTATCAAATTAAAAGAGGACAATAAAGCCTTCGATGTTAAAAAATATGAGCACACCTACCCGCATTGTTGGCGTACAGACAAACCTGTTCTATACTATCCATTAGATAGCTGGTTTATCCGCACAACAGCAGTGAAGGAAGATTTGGTTGCATTAAATAAGACCATCAACTGGAAACCTGAAGCAACTGGTACTGGACGCTTTGGAAACTGGTTGGAAAACTTGGTTGACTGGAACCTCTCACGTTCGCGTTACTGGGGTACCCCGCTTCCTATCTGGCGCTCAGAAGACGAAAATGAAGAGGTTTGTATCGGGTCGCTTCCTGAATTAAAATCTTTATTGGAAGCTTCTTTGACCTCAGATGTTTTGTCTGACGATGAAAAAGCAAAAAACAAAGCCTACTTGGATAAATTCGATACTGAGCAATTGGATCTTCACCGTCCTTACGTAGATGATATTGTCCTTGTATCTGATGCCGGACAAAAGTTGTTTCGCGAACCTGACTTAATCGACGTTTGGTTTGATTCGGGTGCAATGCCTTATGCACAATGGGGCTTGGATCACGAAAAATTAGCTAAAGGGGAAAAGTTTCCGTTTAAAGCTGGATTCGATCATGCATACCCGGCAGACTTTATCGCTGAAGGAGTTGACCAAACGCGTGGCTGGTTCTTTACCTTACATGCGATTTCGACGATGATGTACAAATCGGTTTCCTTCAAAAATGTGGTTTCCAATGGTTTGGTATTGGATAAAAATGGAAATAAGATGTCCAAACGCCTAGGCAATGGTGTTGATCCATTCTCGACAATCGATCAATACAGTGCCGACGCGACCCGCTGGTACATGATCAGCAATGCTGCGCCTTGGGACAATCTTAAATTCAATATGGAAGGACTGGATGAAGTACGTCGTAAATTCTTCGGTACTTTATACAATACATACGCGTTTTTTGCACTTTATGCCAATATCGATAAGTTCTCTTACGCAGAACCCGATATAGCTTTAGAAAAACGTCCTGAAATTGACCGTTGGATTATCTCCTTGTTAAATTCGTTGACCAAAGAAGTAGACGAATACTTGGCAGATTACGAGCCTACAAAAGCAGCACGTGCTATCCAAAACTTCGTTGATGAACATCTCAGCAACTGGTATGTTCGCCTATGCCGTCGTCGTTTCTGGAAAGGAGATTATACAGAAGATAAAATTTCGGCCTATCAAACACTTTATACCTGTCTTGATACGATTGCGAAATTGATGTCCCCAATATCACCTTTCTTCTCGGATAGGTTATTCCTGGATTTGAATTCAGCCACCAACAAGGAACAAGTTGAATCTGTTCACCTGGCAAATTTCCCAGTGTATAATGAAAGTCTAGTCGATAAAGATCTAGAAGAACGCATGGCTTTAGCGCAGGATATCTCGTCTCTGACACTTTCTTTACGGAAGAAAACTTCCATCAATGTACGTCAACCTTTAAACAAAATTTTGGTTCCGGTACTTGATAGTGCTTTCCAGGAGAAGGTAGAAAAAGTAAAAGATCTGATACTTTCTGAGACCAATATCAAAGATATCGAGTTCATTACGGATACCACTGGTATTATTAAGAAAAAAATAAAACCAAATTTCAAAGCTCTTGGCGCGAAAGTTGGTAAGGATATGAAGTTAGTTTCTTCGTCTATCCAATCGTTGACTATAGATCAAATTAGCGCTTTGGAATCAACAGGCGAATTGGCCCTAGCAGGCACGCCATATACGATTCTATTGAGCGATGTAGAAATTATAGCAGAAGACGTTGAGGGATGGCAGGTAGCGAATCTTGGTAAATTGACCGTAGCATTAGATGTACATATCACTGAAGAATTGAAAAAAGAAGGTTTGTCAAGAGAATTGATCAACCGCCTACAAAATCTAAGGAAGGATAAAGGATTAGAAGTCACTGATAGAATTAACGTAAAGTTAACAGCTGCTTCAGAAGTGGTCAATGCTGCCAACGAAAATTTATCGTATATTTGCACCGAAATTCTGGCCGATTCATTGGTATTTGAAGATTCACTAACTGAAGGAGAGACCATCGAGATCGATGGCAAAGAACTTAAGGCATTAATCCAAAAAAATTAAATTATGGCAAACAACAACGAGAAAACACGCTATAGCGATTCAGAATTACAAGAATTCAAAGATATTATCTTGGACAAGCTTAGAATAGCAAAAGAAGAGCTTTCCTCGTTGACCGCAACGCTTAATAACAGTAATGCTAATGGTACCGACGATACTGCTGGAACGTACAAGACATTGGAAGACGGTTCAGCTACTTTAGAAAAAGAGCAAACAAATCAATTGGCTGCTCGTCAAAAGAAATTTATCGACAACCTAGAAGCAGCGTTGGTGCGCATCGAGAACAAAACGTATGGTATCTGTAGAGAGACCGGAAAACTGATTCAAAAAGAACGTTTGAAAGCTGTTCCACATACAACGTTGAGCATCGAAGCGAAAAACAAACAATATTAATTTTAGGCATTAAATATATGGTCTTTGCTTAGGCAAAGACCATTTTTATAACACAATGAAGGGTTATACGAAACCGATCGCGCTCATCGTAGCGATACTTTTAATAGATCAATTGTCAAAAATATGGGTTAAGCTCACAATGACAATTGGACAAAGCCACCATGTATTAGGCAAATTTTTCCAGATTCATTTTATTGAAAATAATGGAATGGCTTACGGTATGGAGTTTGGCGGTGATTATGGAAAACTGTTTTTGACCGTATTTCGTATTCTAGCTGTAGCCGGTATTGGATATGGCCTGCATTATATGATCAAAAATAAGTATAACCGCGGTTTCATCTTAAACGTTGCCTTAATTCTTGCAGGTGCCTTAGGAAATATCATTGATTCTGCTTTCTACGGTGTCATCTTTAGCGATAGTACCTGGTATGATAAGGCGACTTTATTTCCAGCTGGCGGAGGTTATTCGTCCTTCCTGCACGGAAAAGTGGTCGATATGCTTTATTTTCCATTAATTCAAGGAAATTTCCCTTCTTGGGTGCCTTTCTGGGGCGGTGAAGAATTTCTATTCTTCCGGCCTGTATTCAACATTGCAGACTCGGCCATTTCTGTTGGTGTGGTTTTGATCCTATTATTTCAAAAAAGGTATTTTAAAACAGAAAAAGAAGAAAAATCCAGCATCCACAGTGAAATCGTTGAAGATTAACGAAATATTACCTAAAAGCCTTGTTAATCGCAAGGCTTTTATTTTTCCTGCATTTATAACCCGATACAAAAATCTAAACTCTACTATCAACATGAAAAACATGAGCTTACTTCTGACATTGTGCAGCCTACTAGGAATCCAAATCGCGCAGGCGCAGCAGATCGAAGTTTCCAATTTAAAGAAACATATCTATTACCTTGCTGACGACAAAATGCAGGGGCGAGGAACAGGCAGCAAGGAAGTATTTAAAGCAGCAGATTATATTGAAAAAGAATTTAAAAAATATAAACTTGAACCTAAAGGTGAAAAAGGGTACCGCCAATCCTTCAAGGCCAAAGTCTGGAAAGTAAAAGTTGCAGACAGCATTCGCAATGCTGATAATATCATTGGGTTTATTGATAATGGTGCGGACTTGACAGTCGTTATCGGCGCGCATTACGATCATTTGGGAACAGGTCATCAAGGAAGCTCAAAAGATTCTTTAGGCGTAGGCAAAATCCATAACGGAGCCGACGACAACGCCTCGGGCACTGCTGGTTTATTGGAGCTCGCACGTTACTTCAGCAGCAACAATGAAAAAGAACCCTACAACTTGTTATTTATTGCTTTCGGGGCAGAGGAATTGGGATTAGTAGGTTCCAAATATTTTACGGAACACCCTACTCTACCCTTGGAGAAAATCACAGCCATGCTCAATATGGATATGATTGGCCGTTATAATCCCAACAATGGCCTTGCTGTAATCGGCTACGGAACAAGTAGTCAATGGCCAACTATATTCAAAGATGTCCAGGCACCTATAAAATTTAATCTTAGCAAGGATGGTAATGGCGGATCTGACCAAACTTCATTCTACAAAAAGAATATACCCGTGTTATTTTTCCATACTGGCGGACACCCAGACTACCATATGCCAACGGATGATGCCGATAAAATTGACTACAACGCTTTGAAATCTATTCTAGATCTCGAAAAAACAGTCGTTGAAAATATTATGAAACAATCCAGCAAGATGGACTTTATCTGGACCAACTAAAAAACACCCCTCTTCAATGCCATAAGGCTGATAAGAGAACCAATAGAAAAAACGAATAAAATAAACAGAGCATCTGAATCCGGCTAAAGTAGCCTAGCAAACAGGTGCTCGACTATAATTTAATAATTGTTGATGAAAAAAGTTCTAGTGACAGGGTCCAACGGATTCCTAGGTCAAAAAGTCGTCGATTTACTTGCTAAAAATGAACAGTATGATGTTATTGCCATTTCAAAGGGGCCAAATCGAAACCCGAATCAAGTGGATTATACATTCTTTCAAGTGGACCTATCGGACCGGACAAAGTTGACAGATTTCCTAGCTGCGCAAACTTTTGATGCAATCGTACATACAGCAGCCATGACAAGTGTCGAAGCTTGTGAAGCAGATCAAGCGGCTTGTCAATTACTGAATGTCGATCTTGTAGAATATTTGGCATCCTATTGTACAGCACATCAGACCCAACTGATCCATTTATCTACGGACTTTGTATTTGATGGCAAAAAAAATGCACCTTATGATGAAACCGATCTCCCTAATCCACAAAGTGAATATGGAAAGAGTAAATATGCCTCCGAACAAGTGCTTGCACAGTCGGGCTGTCATTATGCTATCCTTCGCACGATATTAGTCTATGGAATCAATGCTGACCCCAATCGTTCAAATCTTGTATTATGGGCGAAAAGCAAACTGTCAAAAAATGAACCAATAAAAGTAGTCAATGACCAATGGAGAATGCCTACCTTTGTGGATGATTTGGCCCATGCCTGCCAGCTAGCTATTGATCGGGAAGCGCAGGGAATATTTCATATTTCGGGTTCTGAATTAATGTCGATCAACGAGGCTGTCTACAAAATTGCCGACTACTGGAAGCTAGATAAAGGATTGATTTCAGAGATCAGTGCTGCGAGCATTGGGCAGGCGGAAAACAGACCCCGTCAGACAGGCTTTGATCTGACTAGATCTAAGGCTGAATTGGGATATGTTCCGACATCATTTATCGATTCTCTGGCAATCATAGATAGACAATTCAAAACGTTTGGACGATAATGACAAATAATGATATGATGGAGAAATTTGCGAGAGAGTCATACACAGAGATGAACGAATTGGTATTACCCAACGATACCAATACATTTGGGAATTTGATGGGTGGCCGTTTATTATATTGGATGGATATCTGTTCGGCTATTGCTGCACAAAAACACTGTAGCAATGTCGTTGTGACAGTATCTGTTGATAACGTATCCTTTAAACGTTCCATTAAACTTGGTGAGGTCGTTACCATACAGGCGCAAGTGACTCGTGCTTTTAATAGCTCTTTAGAAGTACGCATGGAAATTTTTGCGTCCAATTTGCCAGAAGGCACCCGCGTAAAAACCAACGAGGCTTATTATACCTTCGTTGCCGTTGATGCAGATAACAATCCTAAAGCTGTGCCAATTTTAATTCCGGAAACAGATTCAGAACACAAGGCTTACGAGGATGCATTACAACGAAGAGAACTGCGTCTTATTCTTGCCGGGAAGCTGAAGCCTGAAAATGCGAAAAAATTAAAAGCATTGGTCAGCCTTTTTAGCCAAAAGAACTAATGCTATATTTTAACAGCTTACACACAAATTAAAAAATCAAAAAAGGGAAAACAGCTTGTTTTCCCTTTTTTGATTACACGACCTCTCTTATCGTAGGTTTTATTTTATCCGCGGTAACTTAGACGTTCCCAAGTGCTAAAATTCGATCAAACTCTTCAGGTTTCAGCGGCATGACAGACAAACGCCCCTGCCTAACCAAAGCTATATCCTGTAACTGTTCGTCAGCCTTAATGGTTTCCAAGGTAACTGGTTTCTTCAGTGTCTCTACAGGCGCTAGATCAACAACGACCCAACGTTCATCCTCCGTTGTCGGATCCTGATAAAATTCCTTGACTACTTTGGCTACACCCACGACTTCTTTCCCTTCATTACTATGGTAGAACAGGACTAAATCTCCTTCTTTCATAGCTTTAATATTATTCCTAGCTTGATAATTGCGAACGCCATCCCAAAATGTACGTCCATCTTTGTTAAATTGTTCCCAACTATATTTAAATGGTTCAGATTTTACCAAGAAGTATTGCATAGTCAAATTTTGTTAAGCGTTATAAACTATTGTTGTGGCATTAAAACTTCCATTTTATCTGCAAAATGCGCACAGTAATCACGCAAGTCGCCAATAACTTTCTCTGCCATTGGATCACCGCCAGAAGAACGGATAAAAGAATCGCCCAATGTTTGGAGCGTTTCATAGAAAAAACGCTTCATCTCATCATAAGGCATATCTTTAGTCCAAAGGTCAATACGCATTGAATTCTTATAATGTGAATCCCATAGGGCTAAAAACATCGCTTTTGCTGGTAACTCCTCGGCATTATTTCCATCTGTTGATGACCACATGATATTTTCAGGTACATTGTTTTCATCTAACTCCACCTGCAATTTTATTTCAGCTTTTTTCATTTTAATATTATTGAGCTATTTATATTATTGAGCTATGTATTTTTTGAAACTGGTTTTATTTGCCATCGATTCATAACATAGCTTGTCTTTTATTTTTAATTTGACTTCTTACGCGAAAGTCACTTTGACAATTAAACTGGTAACACACACGACTACCAAAAATGCTAATTGTAATAACCACATTTTTTTATTTTGCTTTACAAAGACCCTAAATACAATATCAACAACTGTCAATATCAGCAACAATAGGATAAATGCCCCCCAAGTAAATAAGGCTTTTTCATCATTGGGGTTTTCCATAACAAACCAAGCCACAAGGCATGCACTAGCGATATTTAGTGGTGTAAAGCGCACAATAAACTAACGTTTTTTAAAATTGCGGTTTGTTCCTCCTGATTTCGCTCCACCAGATTTACTCTTGCTTTTGGCTTTCGGTTTAAATCCAGAAGCACGCTGTGCCTCACGTACCTCTTTCTGTTTGATAACATATTTTTTCTCATGAAAGGCGCCTTGGTAATCGGGATTGTCTTTTCGTTTTTGATTGTCAATCTCACGTGCAATATCCTGTTTTTCCTGAAAAGGCGTTTTCTCAACAAAAACATCTTCAGGGATGGTGTAAACAGGTATACTTTGTTTAATCAGTTTCTCTATTTTACGCACGTAATACTTCTCGGCATCATTACAAAATGTGATCGCATCACCTTCATTGAAAGCGCGCCCAGTACGTCCAATACGATGCACATAGTCCTCAATAACGATAGGCACCTCAAAGTTAATCACATGACTCACATTAGAAACATCAAGCCCCCGTGCCGCAACATCCGTTGCAACCAAAATACGGATATTACCCTCCTTGAATGCATTGATCGAGTTTATACGTGTATTCTGGCCTTTATTAGCATGAATGACACGAACCTCATCCTTACCATATTTACGTTCTAAAAAATGGAATACATTGTCGGCAACTTGTTTTGTTTTGCAGAAAACAATCAATCGGCTAAAAGCTTCATCATCTTTCAGGAGATGCTGCAGTAAATTCAACTTTGTCTTTTGATTCGGTACAAAATAGAGTGCCTGACTAACCGTTTTTGCTGGTGTAGCCTGTTCTGATACCTCAATAACTGTTGGAAATGCTAAGAAATCACCTGCAATTTTGCGGACAAGCTCACTCATTGTTGCAGAGAACAATAGGTTTTGACGTTTCCTCGGCACAATTTCCAATACGCGGTGGATCTTACTGATAAAACCCATGTCCATCATCTTATCGGCCTCATCCAGGACCAAAAATTTGAGTGATTTGACGACAATATGTCCTTCCAGGTACAGGTCCAAGAATCTACCTGGTGTTGCAACGATAATATCCACTCCCTTCTCGAGCGTCTCTATTTGAGTTTTTGGACCAAGTCCACCATAGAGTACCACGGAACGTAAATCAAGATAAGTAGAAAATAGTTTAATATTTTCTTCGATCTGCATGGCCAATTCTCTCGTTGGTGTCAGAATCAAAGCACGCGCATCATTTCCTTGAGCATACTTTAGCTTCATCAGCATAGGTAACACGAATGCCGCCGTTTTTCCAGTTCCAGTCTGAGCGATTCCCATCACATCCTGCCCGGCCAATATTGGAGTAATTGCCTTTTCTTGGATCTCTGTCGGCTGTTCATACCCCGCCTCCGCTATCGCATTTAAGATCTGTTTATTGAATTTAAAATTTTCAAATGATTGCTGCATCCTACAAAGATAAGGAAAAGAGTCCATTTGACTTTCCTTGGCAACCAATACAGCACAGATTTACTTTTAATTGACATAAAAATTGGCAAAAAGCACATTATAGAGTCTAATATTTTGGTTTTTAAGAGAATTAAAGCATTTTTGTACTGTATAAACAAACTTTTTATCAGGTTGATATGAAAAAATTATGGATGTGTTTGTTGTTCATCACAACAAGCTTTGCTGCATTTGCCGATGAGGGAATGTGGTTTTTAATGTATCTAAAGCGTCTGAATGAATCAGATATGCAGAAAAAAGGGCTTCGTTTAAGTGCCGAAGAAATCTACAGCATTAACCACTCTAGCTTAAAAGATGCAATCGTACAATTCAATGGTGGCTGTACCGCTGAGATCGTTTCTGATCAAGGCTTAGTATTCACCAACCACCACTGTGGATACGGTGCTATTGCTGAACTTTCTACACCAGAAAATGATCATTTAACAAATGGTTTCTGGGCGAAATCCAAAAATGAAGAACTAAAACCTAAGTCTTTGTCGGTTCGCTTCTTTGTGCGTATGGATGATGTTTCAAAACGCATCTTAGGATTGGTTAACAACAAAATGGCAGAAGATGAACGTAAAAAAATCATTGCGGCTGAAATTGCTAAAATCCAAACAGAAAATAGCGAAAATGGCAAGTATGTGGTTGAAGTAAAATCGTTCTACCAAGGCAATGAATACTATTATTTTGTATACCAAGATTACAATGACGTCCGTTTGGTAGGAACACCTCCAAATAGCATCGGAAAATTTGGCGGTGATACAGATAACTGGGAATGGCCACGTCATACAGGCGATTTCTCGATTTTTCGAGTTTACGCCGATAAAAACGGTAATCCTGCAGAGTATGCACAGGACAATGTCCCTTTGAAACCTAAACATTTCCTACCTGTTAGCTTAAAAGGTGTTCAAGAAGGAGATTTCGCAATGATCTTAGGTTATCCAGGACGTACCAATCGTTGGATGCCTTCTGGAGGAATCAATCAGAATGTTAAATTCGCTTATCCAGCTTGGGTAGAAGCTTCTAAAACAGGTATGGATGCCATGAAAAAATTCATGGATCAAGACCAAGCTGTAAAATTGAACTATGCTTCCAAATACTCTCAAGTAGCTAATTACTGGAAAAATCGTCAAGGAATGATTGATGCTTTGACATTACATAAAACTGCAGAGTCGAAAGCAAAAGACGAAGCTAAATTTGACAAATGGGCAAATAAAGCTGCAAACAAAGCCGAATACGGTGATGTCATCAAAACAATCAATGAATTTTATGCTTCAACAAACGAGAAAGCTAGACATGACAACTATTTAATGGGTATGTTGCGTTCTAGTGCAATTGCAGCATTACCAAACACCATTGGGTCAGGTTTAGAAGCATATACTACTGGAGATGAAGCAAGAAGAAATGCCCTTCTTCCTCGTTTAAAATCTGCCATCGATGCTGGTTATGAAAAAATGTACATGCCTCTTGAAGAGCAAGTATTGATTGATGAATTGAATCTTTATGCTAAAAAAGCAGGCAATATTGCACCCTATATTGCAGAATTGGCGGCTAAAAATAATGGTGACTTTACGGCTTATGTCAAAGAATCTGTGAAAAATAGCATCTTCGCCTCTGCAGAACGTTTGAACAATTATCTGGAGACCCCTAACGCTGAAATCTTAGCCAATGACCCATTATATAAACTTTCTTCGGCCTTACTTAACAGATACCGTCAAGTAGATCCTAACTGGAAAACACAAGACGACAAATTTGAAGGCGCGTACCGTAAATATGTCGCTGGGGTATTGGCTTCAAATCCAAAAGGTAAATTCTATCCCGATGCAAACAGTACTTTACGTTTAACTTATGGTTCGATCAAAGGCCTACCACAAGACCCTCGTAATGATGCAGACAGAAACTTTTATACTACTTTAAAAGGAACCATAGCGAAGTATAAAAAGGGTGACGAAGAATTCGATTTACCACAACGTTTGATTGATCTGTACAATAATAAGGACTATGGTCGTTATGCGGATAAAAAAGGATATTTACCAGTAAACTTCCTAAGTGACAATGACATAACAGGCGGAAACTCAGGTTCACCAGTAATAAATGGCAATGGTGAATTAATTGGCCTAGCTTTTGATGGTAATATTGAAGCAATGGCTGGTGATGTGATCTTCGACCATAAGCTACAGCGTACAATTTCAGTTGACATTCGTTATGTATTATTTATCATCGATAAATTTGCTGGTGCGACCAACATTATTGACGAACTTAAGATTGTTGAATAGTTTTTTTTAAGCTTTTTCGATAAAAAAAAACGAAATTTATTTTCTATTTGATTCGTTTTTGTATATTTAAGGAGTGTTTAGGAAAAACCATAAAAACTAAAATTATAATTATAAAAAAATGGAAAACTACGTAAAATTAAAAGAGTTAGTAGCTTCTATCGAAGCTGATGCAGACAAGTTCTTCAACAATGGTAATTCTGCAGCTGGTACACGTGTACGTAAAGGATTACAAGAGATCAAAACCTTAGCACAAGAAATTCGTAACGAAGTTACTGCTAAGAAAAACGACGGAAAATAGTCTTTTCGGAGTAAACATAAAAAAGGCCTTTCAAATGAAAGGCCTTTTTTTTGAAAGTATCTGATATTATTGGCCAGAAAAGACCTTCTGTCCGCTTTCATCGCTGTTGGTTCCTGCAAAATCATAAAGGTTTTGTTGATCCTTACAGAAATGTGCAAGCCATCACTAAGTTATAGATCTTTATCCCTAAATAATCCCCGAAAGAGGCTTTCAGTTTATCATAAACCTGCTGTCTGGTCAAGGGTTTATCTTTCTTCTTTAACAATGTTGTCGATGAAAGATTTACAGCACCCAATTCCACCTTCGTCGCAAACATGTTGTAATGCAGTTCGGGAACGGCCAAACCAAGGATCATTCCCGGTAGTCCATTAAAGGCTGAAGGACCTCCTGAAACAGGTATTTGATCCGTGTAAAAAGCAACAGCATAAATGGAATCCAGTACAAGTCCGTTCGCCCGACGGCATGGGTAACCTGCGATTTCACGGTATTCATTCGTAATTTTCCACTTGATCTTTAATGTTGAATCGGTTATGACAACGCGCTCGCCACCTAATTCAAAAACAGAATTAAATGCTTTATTTTTCAGATTCTGATAGCCGCTTATCCCCGACTCAAAAATTCCAGAACGCATCAACCCGGTAACAACATCCGAATATTCTTCAGGAATATGCTCATAGAGGACCTCACATTGGAAAATGTCAGTTTCTTTTTCAGCACCTGATTTTCTGGAATCTGACCCATCATTTCTCTGATGGAGTTACGCGTATCCTCGTCTTTTGCATATGTTGCATAGCGTTTGAGCAGGTTTTTAAGAAATACAGTCTTGTCATAGGTAATTGTTCCTTGTGTAGGAAAATAAGCATATTGTCCAAAAGCTGAGCTTCCCCAGAATAAGACCAGCAATAGGACGAGTAAATTTTTGATATCTTTCATTTTATTTCGATTTTACGAGCATTTTATTGATTTCCCAAGTGAGCTTAACCATATAATACCTGCTGATTGTGTTGTATCGGCGTTCGGTCAGTAGTGCCCCATTTTGACTTCTGTCAAAACCCACATTCTGTTTGAGGAGGTCATTAACCATAAAGGTCAATTCCAGCTTTTCATCTTTTCGGAATTTTTTTGACAAAGCCGGACTTAGCACAAATCGTTCAAATTTTTTACTGTAAACTGCCGTAGGAGCCTGATAACTATAGCTAAAATCTGCTCGCATAATGAATTTAGCTGGCAAAAAGTACTTCAGATTTCCCTCAGATGAAAAAGTAAATCCCTTACTATCTTCCATGGCTCCAATGGAATTATCTTGTATAAGATAGCCTGGGGATAACTCAATACCAAAGTCCAAACCTTTGGTTGTCGATCGCTGTAAACCATAATTAACCCCATAACGCTGTACCTTGGCGTTCGCTAAAACAGTATTGACATAGTTATAATTGTTGCTGAAAGATACGGATGGTCCGCCACCATGTCTCAATTGAAATTTTTTCCATAACTTACCGTAATACATTGGACTTATACTAATCTGATTGTTGCTACTGTGGTTCAAATTTCCCCAAACAAATGTAGTCTTACCCAATGAATCAATCGTTGTATTTTGCACCAGCGCATTGTTTGTACGTGAAGCGCTTAAAAAGATGCCTATAAACTTATCTTCCAATACGGAATAGGTTCTAAAGCTCAGGTTCAAATTATTGGTGTAAGATGGCTTTAGATTTTCGTTCCCTAAGTACTCATTCAAGGGATCCAAATTCGACCGTAATGGTTGGATCTGATTTAAGGTAGGTAAACCATTTGTACCCTGATACTTCAAACTGATTGATTTATTTTTTTGAATCTCATAATTGACATCAACCACTGGATTATATACAAAAAATGATCGTGAAAGTCTCGTATTCTCCATGCGGTTTAATTGCGACAGATTACTGTTTTCGAACTTATTTGAGACATTAACCACGAGCTTCTCCAGAGGCTTGTAATTAAGTGCGAGATTATAGGTGTTTTTTGTCGTTTTGTACAAGAAATCATTACTATACAAACTATCCAGTCGATCAAAAATACCGGTATTCTGATTTTTATCGAAAGACTGAACTGCGTTGTTATTTCTGTTGAGATTCAATCCATATTCGAAAGAAAGGATAATCTTTTTTGAAATCGGTTCGGAATAAGCAAATTCTCCACCTGTAGAAAAAGAGCTATTTTTCACAAATTTCTTCTGGTTGAGGGTTGAATCCCTTTCAGCATTCCCTTCTTTATAAAATGTAAGTTTAGAAAATAAATCTTGCTCCCCATCTTGTTTATTCCCCGATGTGTAATAATTGAATGATAAGGAACGGCCTTTCTTTTTAAAACGTCTTACATAGAGCGCCGAGGCATTATACTGCTCCGACTTGGAATCGTTCTTAAAGCTTCGCAGGTTATCGTTGATCTTCTGATCAAATTGATTTACAGTGGTTGATTGTGTCTCTGAAGAACTATTATCATGTCTTTTGTTTGCACCTGCCCAAACCGTTAAATCCGACATGGAATCGACCTTAAATTCGTATTTCAAACCGATATTATGCTTTCTGTTTTCGTTGGAGGCCAATGTGCTGCTATTGCTTATTAATATCGTATCACGTGCCGCGTTACGTGTGAATACGCTTCGGTCTAAGTCAACGTTGGATCGAATATGCTTATAGTCGATTCGCCAAGCATGTTTTTTGTTAGCCGTTTTATCCGAGTATAAAAATCCTGTATTCAGGGATTTAGGAATTCCTTCGCCATTAAAATTATCACCTCCATCGTAATCTCCCCCCATACTTGACACCTCATCATAACTGAGTCCGCTCTTCCCAGTGTTACTTGCAATCAAATAAGCCGAAGCTTTAAACGATTGATTAAAGTAGTTCAAAAAGCTCTGTCCAGCGTAGAACTTATCACTACCTCCACCAACATCTACTTTTCCAAATATTCCGCGTCTAGCCTCCTCTTTGAGCTTCACGTTGATTGTCTGTGTACGTTCACCATCATCAATACCAGTTTTCTCAGCCTTATCAGACTTCTTTTCATAAACCTGAATTTTGTCAACCATGTCAGAACGAATATTCCGGCTTACTAAAATTGGATCGTCACCAAAGAACTCCTCTCCGTCAACCAGCATTTTCTTTACTGTTTTCCCTTGTGCAGTAATTTTACCGGAAGCATCGACTGTAATCCCAGGGAGAACCTTTAACAAATCCTCCACTTTAGCATTTTTTTCCACTTTAAAACTTCCGGCATCATATTCCGTCGTATCGCCCTTGATACTAATGGGTACCCGTCCCATAACAATCACTTCCTCCAGCAAGGTCGCGCTGCTGGTCATTCCAATAGATAGGTTATTGTAATGCTGCCCCGGTAAGATTTCCGCGTAATATTCACCATACTTTGGATAGGTGACAATGATAAAATACTTTCCAGTATCAGGGCGCTCAAGAGAGAACTTACCATTTTCATCCGAACGGGTAAAATTGGTCAAAATGGAATCTTTGGCTGTTAACAGCATAATTGTTGCATTATGCAGCTTAAGCTGATCTTTTACATCACTGATTTTTCCTTCAATTCGGGATTGAGCGTGAACTATTCCGCAGAAACAGAATAAAATAAGTAAAAGTAGTTGCCCCACTCTTTTCATAATATGGTTTTGGATAGTATATAATTATATAAATAATAAAATTCGTGCACAAAACTAATATTTTGTTTCAGTTAATTTTAGTTTATCGCAAAAAAAATACAAGAAATAAAATAATGCTGAAAAACAAAACAAACAATTGATTAACAACGAAGTACAATCGACAAATCACAAAAAAAGCTCTTCAAAAGAAGAGCTTTTTTATCTAAACAGTTAGAAATACACAGCATATTGTGTATATAGCATACCTAGTTGTTTATAAATTGCCAAGTTCCATTATAAATTGAACAGTTTCTTTATTCATATGTTGAGACAGTACACTTGTAATCTGATCCGTCATAGCCTTTCTTGTCATTCGTTTGACCTTGGTATTCTCAAATTTCTTTTTGTCCATCACAACGGTGTTGCTGAGTTCGACTTTTGTTGCAAAATAGGAAACGTGCTGACTAGGTACGACCAATCCTAAAATCATCCCAGGAAGGCCATTGATGGACTCTGGGCCGCCACTGATCGGGATTTCATTACAGTAGTATCCAATGACATAGATAGAGTCAGGTGTAATCCCATTGGCTCTCCTGCAATTATATCCCGCTATCTCACGGTACTCATCTGTGATTTTCCATTTGATACGCTTCATGGAATCCTGAACGATGATTTTTTCACCAACAATATCGTTATATCTTAAAAATGAACGGTTGGTCATATTTGAAAGTGTTGTTGCATCGAAATCTAGTGCCAGCATCATAATGTACTGCTTAATTTCTGCATCCAGACTCTCGTCTTTTACCGATTCAAACAAAGTCTCCGTCGCATTGAATTTCATTGACTTTTTTAACACGGCATTTTCCGGTAACCTCGGTATTATACGCTCAAAAAACTGTTTTGAATTATCATCGGCCTTAGCGATGAATTTTTTACTTACGATATTCTTCATATACATCGTCTTATCGTAAGAAATGGTTCCCGACCGCCCAAATAGCACATATTGTGCTTTAAGAGCTACGGCCGAACAACAGAAAAAGAGAAAAAAGATATATTTTAACATTTTATTTCGCTTAATATTTTATAAAAACATTTTTGTAAAATCCCATGATAGTTTAAGCATATAATATCTGCGTATCGTATCATATCGACGTTGTGTAAAGACAGAAGTCGATGCCGAACGACTAAAGCCCTTATTCTGATTAAGAACATCGTTGATCATAAAATCCAATACCAACGATTCATTTTTCAGGAATTTTTTACTCACACCCGGATGCAACAAAAACTGTTCAAACTTCTCGTCAAAAGCTTTGGTTGCAGCTTCATAGGAATAAGTGTAATTGGTATAAACCTTAAATGTTTTGTTGAAGAAATACTCCACACTTCCATTGGAAGCAAATACAAAACCATTGCTATTGGTATTGCGTTCCAAACTTGATTTCATCAAACGATACTGTGGACTAAAGTTCAGGTCAAAATTTAAACCTGTTTTGGTGTCTCTTTTGAAATTATACGTAAAATTAAAGTTCGTCGTATTGACTTTATTCAATTGGTGATTGAACATATTATAGTTATCACTCATATTCACATAAAACTGTGGCGAGTTGGACAGTCCTAGTTTTTTGCTCAATTTGAAGTAGACTCCGGACCATACATTTAGGGAGGTATTTGTCTTACCCTCCACATTGTTCCACGTATAAGTATTGATTCCTTTTAGTGTATCGATATTCTGTGTAATTGGGTTCTTTTCAGTAGAAATATTACCACCGACATAAACATAGTTTCCGGTCAACACGCGGAACGAATTATAATTCAGATTTAATGAGTTTCTAAACGACGGTTTTAAGTTTTCATTTCCCAAATAACGATTAATCTGGTCTGAATTATCTAAGATCGGTTGTATCTGACTCATGGAAGGCAACTGATTTTTACCGGTATAATTCATCCATAAACCCTTCGTTTTGGTAAAGGAATAGCCTGCACTTACATTTGGATTGTACGTAAAGTAACTTCTTGTAATCCCCTCACTTGTATAGTTATTGAATTGTTTCAATTTGTCATTATTGAAATTATTAGCCACAGTGAACTTAAATTTTTCAGTTGTGTGAACTATAGCCAATTTGTATCTGCTGCTGCTTCTATCAAAATCATAGTTGTTACTAAAGCGACGGTCCAATTGATCATAATTCCCCTGTCCATCATTATTGAAAGATTCCACAATAGAACTACTGTTACTTTGCTCAATTCCTGTCCCCACAACAAGATTCCAAATTTTAGATAAGGGTTCAGTATAAGATATGGAGGCCCCGAGGACATCACTTTTATTGTTCCGGACTTTATCTTGATCTGTTTTTGTTTCGGTATTTAGATCTTTATTTTTAAGATTCGAATTTAAATGGCCTGTGCCATTCATTTCATTTCTTTTCCACTGTCCATCAAATGTAAAAGAACGACCTTTTTTCTTGAATTTATGGGTAAAATAAGTGCTGAAATTTACTTCATTGACATGATTTTTGATAAGCTCATCCGTTTTTTCGGTAATTGCAGTATCGGCCGCCTGAGAAAGCTGATAAGCGTCGCGTGTATTATAGGACCAAAGATTTTTTCTAGATACACCACCTCGTATGGTCAAGAGATTTAACGAATCTAATTTAAGGTCATATTTCAAATTCGCACGATGTTGGTCATTTTCAGTATCTACATTTTTCAATGATCGGTTGTTGATCAAACCAGTAGTAATTGTTTCATCATTTCCATCACTGCTCAATCGTCCGTATTTATAGTTAATGTTGACTGTATGTTTATCCTTATCAAATTTGTCCGAAAAGTTAACCCCCGAATTTATGGCACGAGGTACACCAATAACACCTTGGCCAGAAAAAGGATCCGTAAAATTAGACCAGCTCATCGATCCGTCATCACCATAGGATACACCTGAATCACCGCCATATTTTTGTGCGTCCTGCCAGTTCATGCTCGTAGTACCATTATTACCAAAAAGCCCATAAACTGATATTTTTTGCGAACCCTTAAATTTGTTCAACATCAATTGCCCCATATAGTAATCATTGGTTCCTCCGCCAAGAAGTGCTTTTCCGAACATACCATTTTTAGAACCTTCTTTTAGCTTTACATTGATCGTTTGCTCACGCTGACCATCATCCACTCCTGTTCGCTCTGCCTGCTCGGATTTTTTCTCGTAGACCTGAACCTTATCCACCATATCCGATCGTATATTTCGTGTCACCAGTGTCGGATCGTCACCGAAAAATTCCTCCCCGTCTACCAATACCTTCTTCACAGTTTTACCTTGTGCGGTAATCTTTCCGGATGCGTCGACCGTGATTCCCGGCAACGCCTTCAACAAATCTTCAACCTTGGCATTTTTTTCAACTTTAAAACTACCAGCATCATATTCTGTGGTATCACCTTTAATCGTGATAGGAATACGCCCCGTAACAATGACTTCTTGTAATAACGTAGCTGTGTTTGTTAGACCAATAGCCAATTTAGAGTAGTCCACCCCAGATTGGATCTCCGTATAAAAATCGCCATACTTGGGATAACTCACGATGAGTACATAGGCTCCTGTATCGGGCTTAGCTAAGGAAAATAGACCATTTTCATCAGATCGGGTAAAGCCGGTCAATATGGAATCTTTGGCAGTCAACAGCATAACTGTTGCGTCTGATAACTTTAGTTGGTCCTTTACATCACTTATTTTTCCAGCAATCCTGGATTGACCCGAAGCCAAACCATGAATAGCAAAAATGAAAAACAAGAGAATTTGTAAAACTCTTTTCATAAAATTGTTGGATAGTAAATTAATATCAATATAACATTAGTAGATAAAACCAATGTTTTGTTACAGTAAATTTAATTTTATTTCTTAAAACACTGATTTTGGCCCATAGTTCCCCATTCGAGCAAAATAGAAGATCCATTTTACAAAAGCTCAGATCCTATATATTCATCCTAGAAAACCTTCGTTATGCTTGATAATGCTTCTTCTGTTGCATATTGATCAAACGCCACAACTGAAGACAAAAAAAGCATATCAAAACAGCAAAAGATAACTGGCAACCTATCGCGCTATAATTTTTAAGATCGGAGGCTATATCTGCAACTTGAATTTTAGCCATCAGATAATTGTTTAGCATCATACCGCAAACCGTTCCAAGGAGAAAAAATGTAATTGCATACTTCTTATTTGACAGCGCTTTCTCCTTCTCTTTCTCAAGCGCCGCGATACCATCCATAATACGTTGCTCAAAATCATCAAATGGTAATTCTATTTTACTCATTTGCATCGCTTTTTTGAATTTTTCCTGCTCCTTATCCATAATACTCTGCTTTTTTTATTAACTGACTCAAGATGATGTGCATATTTTTACGGGCTCGATACAATATTACTTTTGTATTCGACAGTGTCCAGCCCATAATTTCCTGAATTTCATCCATCGACTGTTCTTCCAAATAGAATAAACGTAATGCAACAGACTCCCGGGCGGGCAAGATCGTGAGTGCATCGTTGATCATTTCTTTTCTTTCATGTTCGATTATTTCATCCAATACAGAATCGTCATATGGCATGTCATGGTGGGACAGATCAAAATTGACCAACTCCAATTTCTTATGACGAATGGCATTAAAAGCAACATGCACAACAATTCGGTAAAACCAGGTACTAAATTTCGATTTCCCTTTAAAGGAAGACAGCGATTGATAGCACTTTATAAATGCTTCCTGAACGACATCTTCTGCCAAATGCTCTTCCTTTACAATAGAAAGAGCGACAGAAAATGCCATATCCTTATACGTTTTTATAAAATAACGATAAGATTCCACATCGCCTGACAGAACTTTTCGAATATAGATTTCATCCATTGGCGGGTTAAATATCGCGTTTTTTATCCAATCGGTTAGCAATTATCATCGCAAGCCCTGCAGAAATAATCAAAATTGCTACGGCGAGTGAATCCGGCAAATCAGTCTTGATATAGTTGTCCAATACACCGACAATAAATAAACCAATTCCGATACCTAGAACCAAAATCCCCGGCTTTTGCCAATCTATAGGCTCCCTTTTTCTGCTTTCGCCGGGAAGGTGTACTGCGGTACTCCGATAGCGCATAATAAAATAAACACACAGGGTGATACATGTAAATAATCCGATACCTAAAATTCCCGCTATTGTTTGTTTTTCCATAATTATTTGAATTAGTTTCCTCATTAGTCACCATCATTCCCGAAAAGGTTACAACAAATTGAGTTAAATGTGTCGATTTGTGTAAATTTGTTTCAAACACAAACAATATGCAAAACATTAAAGAATATGTAGAAGCAAACAAGCAACGTTTTTTAGATGAGTTGTTTGATTTATTGCGTTTACCGTCAGTAAGTGCTGATCCCAAATTTAAAGGAGATGTGGAGAAGACTGCTGAATTTGTTGCTCAGAAATTGCGTGAAGCAGGAGCCGACAATGTAGAAGTTTGTCCTACTGCTGGTAATCCAATCGTTTATGGAGAAAAAATTATAGATCCAGCGCTACCTACCGTATTAACTTATGGCCATTACGACGTACAACCTGCTGATCCATATGAGTTGTGGGATACCCCTCCTTTCGAACCGACAGTCCGTGATGGCAAAATCTATGCACGTGGCTCTGCCGATGATAAAGGTCAGTTTTATATGCATGTAAAAGCCTTCGAATACATGATTAAAAATGATGCATTAGCATGTAACATCAAGTTTATGATTGAGGGTGAAGAGGAAGTGGGCTCAGTAAATTTGGGCACATTTGTTAAAGAAAATACGGAAAGACTGAAAGCTGATGTTATTGTTATATCTGACACATCAATGATCAGCATGGCACAACCATCGCTAGAAACTGGCTTACGTGGACTTTCTTATGTTGAAGTGGAAGTTACGGGGCCTAATAGAGATTTGCACTCCGGCGTATATGGTGGAGCAGTAGCCAATCCGGCGACTATATTAGCAAAACTGATTGCCTCATTACATGATGAAAACAATCATATCGCTATCCCGGGATTTTATGATGATGTTGTCGAATTGACTGCTGAAGAACGCAAAGCATTAAATGAAGCACCGTTCGATATTGAAGAATACAAAGCTGACCTCGGTATCCAAAATATCTGGGGCGAAAAAGGTTTTACCACGTTGGAACGCACCGGTATTCGCCCAACCTTAGAAGTAAATGGTATTTGGGGTGGTTATATCGGTGAAGGCGCCAAAACGGTATTGCCTTCAAAAGCGAATGCAAAAATTTCAATGCGTCTTGTACCAAACCAAAACTCTCATCGTATTACGGAGCTTTTCAAAAAACATTTTGAATCTATTGCACCTGATTATGTGAAAGTAGAAGTCAAACCTCATCATGGCGGCGAACCCGTAGTGACACCTACGGACAGCATTGCTTACAAAGCGGCGGAGAAAGCCTTACATGAAACATTTGGTGTTAAGCCTATCCCGACACGTGGTGGCGGTTCTATTCCAATCGTTGCTCTTTTCGAAGACGTATTGGGTTTAAAAACAGTACTTCTGGGATTTGGTTTGGATAGCGATAACCTACACTCGCCAAATGAAAAATATGGCATTGAGAATTACCTCATGGGAATTTCAACAATTCCTTTATTTCATAAATATTACGCGGAACTAAGTAAATAATTTAGTTTTTCATTAGATAAAGGGTTATTTTTAAATTTTAGAAATAACCCTTTATCGTTTTATGGATTTTGATTTTCGTTTAATTGTATTTTACACTGCGGCTCAACACCTTAATTTCACCAAAACGGCCTCGGCCCTTTTCATCTCACAACCAGCCGTAAGCAAAAACATCCAAGAACTAGAAAAGAAACTTGGCGTACCGCTCTTCGAAAGAAAGGGCAACAATCTTAATTTAACTGATCCAGGCCAAATTCTCTATAAATATGCCCAGCAAATTATCAATCTGTATAATCAGGCGGGCCAAGAAATACAGGAATTGCAGGAAGGACGAAAAGGAAATTTGGTTTTAGGGGCCAGTACAACCATCTCCCAATATGTTTTACCCGCTCTACTTGCCGATTTTCTATCCCAATATCCCAACAACCGTATCCAGTCTTTTCAATCCAATAGCCGCAGTATTGAGGAACAGCTTGTCGACAAAACATTGGATTTAGGTATTACTGAAGGTTCCACGGATAACCGGGCACTGAAATACATTCCTTTTATGAAGGATGAGCTGGTCCTCGTCACAAATAGCCAGAACCCAATATTAAATCAATTAAAAAATCCGATACTATCCGATATCACACGCTTGCCTTTGGTACTTCGCGAGCAAGGATCGGGTACACGAACAATTATTGAAAATGCACTAAAAGACAATCGTATTAATTTATCGGAAGTACAAATAGAAATGATCCTCCCTTCAACGGAAAGTATTAAAGGTTATCTTGCCCGTCGCAATAGCTTTGCCTTTTTATCCATTCATACGGTGCAAAAAGAAGTACTAAACAATCAATTGACAATTGTCGATATTCCACAATTGACAATAGAACGTTATTTCTATTTTACCCATTTATATGGAGGACTTGCCGGTACGCCCAACCAGTTTCTGCAATTCTGTCTGCGACAAAACTTCAAGTTATAACCAAATGTTATACCTCATAAACAAACTTCGTTTTAATTCCGCGTTTGAGGCGACTAGATTTGTACAAATGAAAGAGCGTAATGGAATATAAAAAACTAACAAATTATTTAAAAGCACTCAGCTGGATCATTGTCGCATTGGTCATTACATGTACGACCTTATGTGTATTTCCACTAAAACATGAGGAAAACAAAAAGCAAACAGATTCTCTTAAAATGCGCAACGACTCGCTTATTACGCACGTCTCCCAATTTAAGGAAATCTCATTCAAAGATAATCCCGAAGGTAAAATGGCCAGTTATGGTGAAAAGCTAATCAAAAATACCTACGATTATTTCTATGATGGCGAGGTCAAAATCGGAAACAAGCTTGCCTGTAGCAGCTGTCATCTTAATGGAGGCACCAAGGCTTTCGCCGCTCCCTACGTTGGGCTCACCAATGTATTTCCAACCTATATTGGTCGGGAAAACAAGGTTGAATCACTCGAAGAGCGTATCAATGGTTGTTTTGAGCGGAGCATGAACGGTCGAGCCATTCCAGAAAATAGCAAGGAAATGAGAGCCATTGTTACCTACATCAAAAACATCAGCGTAAATACCGTTAATAAAGGCCGGTTGGCGGGCCAAGGATTTATTAAAATGGATATTCCCAACCGTGCTGCAGACTTGAAACATGGTCAATTGGTTTTTGAGAACAAATGCACAAGTTGTCATGGAAAAGATGGACAAGGTCTACCACAAACTGCGGGAAAAGGATATCAATATCCTCCCTTATGGGGAAAAGATAGCTACAATGATGGTGCTGGAATGGCACGATTGCTTACAGCTACGCGTTTTATCAAAGCTAATATGCCTTTGGGCGCAACTTATGACGCGCCACAATTGAAAGACGATGAGGCCTATGATGTCGCAGCATATATCAATTCTTTCGATAGACCTCAAAAATCAAATAAGCAACTGGACTATCCCAATCTAAGCAAAAAGCCCAAAGACAGTCCATATCCCCCTTACGCCGATAACATTAGTATAGAACAACATAAACTCGGTCCTTATAATTTTTAACTATAGACACCCCATTAAATCAATAATAAATATGAAAAAACAATTTACAATCGCTTGTATTCTCTTAGCGATAATGACTATTCAAGCGAAAGCACAGGACAATAAATTGTTGCTCAATAATCATCAATACACTGGTGCTGTTGCAAAGAAAAAAGCTTATAAAGCCATCTATCAGTTGGACAGTAATGATCCAAAAACAATTGAAAAAGCAATCCGTAATATTAACAATGTCTTGAAGGACCCTCGATTAAAGGGGCACTTGCAGGTTGAATTAGTTGCATTTTCTGGTGGTACCGAAGCTTACTTAAAAAAGAACAGTCAGTATGAGAAACCATTGAAGGATCTGGTAGAGAAAGGTGTTATCGTAGCCCAATGCCTGAATACTTTGGAAGAGAAACATATTGCCAAAGAAGAGCTGTTTGATTTTATAGGTTATGTGCCCAGTGGAAATGGTGAATTAATACTAAGGGCAAATGAAGGTTGGATTATCGTAAAACCATAAATATGAGGAGAAATTTTCTATTGCTTGGTCTAACAATCGCATTATTGGGAGCCCATGAAATTAAGGCACAAGAACATCGTTTTGACCCGCCCTGGAATAATCCACCAGAATCGGCATTAAATTTCACCGTACCCGGAATAGATAATATTCCAGATTTATATGGTGATATCGAGAATCCGCAGCTTACAGTCTTTTTCGCAGGCAATCAATTTATGGTTGTGGATGATCTACTCGCATCTTTCAAAAAAGAATACCCACAATATGAACGTATTTTTGTTGAAACGCTGCCACCAGGGATTTTAGCCAAACAGATTAAAGGCGGATCGCTCACAGTAGGCAATCTACGCATTACACATAAGCCCGATATTTATACAGCAAGCAAAAGGGCCATCAACGAAATGGCAGATTACTTTAGCCATACACAAGTTTATTGCTACAACAATATCTGTCTGATGATTCCAAAAGGAAATCCCGCTAATATCAGAACATTGAATGATCTGGGGAATGACAAAGTTCGTATCAGCATGCCTAATCCCCAATGGGAAGGAATTGGGGAGCAGATCAAAGCATCCTATAGAAAAGCCGGGGGCGAACAACTCGTCAAGAAAATCATGGAAGATAAGGTCAAAGATGGCAGCACTTATCTAACCAAGATCCACCATCGCGAAAGCCCCATGCGTGTATTGTATGGACAGGCCGATGCGGCTCCCGTTTGGGCTTCTGAAGTCGTTTACCAAAAACTAATTGGCCATCCTGTTGAAGGGATCACTATTCCTGATGCGCAAAATACAACTGCAACTTACGTTGCTGCAAAGCTTAAAAACGCACCCCATACACAGGCAGCAGATGACTTTTTAAAATTCATGGACTCGCCAACGGCCAAGAATATTTACAAGAAATATGGTTTCACAGTAGACTAAAAAAGAAAATGGATAATTAATTATCCATTTTCTTTCTTTACTTTAGGTCAAAATTTTTGGCTTGTATGATTCTATTGCTCAAAAAACTCCATCGGTATTGGTATTTTATCAGTGTTCTACTTGTTTTTCTTCTGTTTTTCCCTTATATCTATTTTTTAGCACGACGTCCCGAAAAAAACTATGCTAGAATCGCCCGTATGCGACGCTGGGTATCAGTTGGAGGTTCGGCCCTAGCTGGTGTATTTTTTAAGGTGAGCTATGAATCAAAAATAGATTGGAACCGTTCCATGGTACTGTGTCCCAATCATACTTCCGTCTTGGATATAACAGCCCTAACCTATTTATGCCCGGCTCCATTTTCATTTATCGGGAAAGCTTCATTGCTTAAAAATCCGGTTACACGTATCTTCTTCAAAACAATAGATATTCCGGTCACCAGAAGAAGTAAAGTATCTTCTTTCAAGGCCTTCCAGCGTGCCAATGAGCTTGTCCGAAAGGGCAGAAGTGTGGTTATCTTCCCAGAAGGAAAAATAGATGATGGTTTCCCACCACAGATTCACGCTTTTAAATCCGGAGCCTTTCGAATCGCTATTCAGAATGACGTTCCCACAGTCCCCATTATCATAGAAAATGCCTGGGATATCTTTTTCGATGACGGTTCGAAAAGAGGATCTCGACCTGGAATTGTTAAAATACATGTATTCAACCCAATAGAGACGAAAGATTTTAACGATGATAATGCATCAGAGCTAGAGAAAGTTGTATATGACAAAATGCATTCCTATTGGATTATGAAGAATAAATCGTATTTTCATAACCTAGAGAACCTCCAAAAAATATGTCAGGAAAGATCTTAATCGAAATCAAGGATATTGCCAGAGAATACCAAATTGGTACAGAGACAATTCACGCCTTAAGCTCCGTTACGCTCAATATCCATAAAGGAGAATTTGTTGCCTTAATGGGCCCTTCAGGATCGGGCAAATCCACCTTAATGAACATTCTCGGTTGTTTGGATACACCAAGCCGAGGCGAATACATCCTCAATGGGATTAACGTAAGTGATATGACTGACGATGAACTCGCCGAAGTAAGAAACAAGGAAATTGGTTTTGTCTTTCAGACTTTTAACCTACTACCAAAGAATACGGCACTGGAAAATGTTGCACTTCCTCTAATTTATGCAGGTTATAGTAAAGTTAAACGTGAGGAAAAAGCCACGGCAGCACTGGAGAGCGTCGGCTTGGGCCATCGTATGGACCATAGACCCAACGAACTCTCAGGAGGACAACGACAACGTGTTGCTGTTGCAAGAGCACTGATCAACGATCCATCTATTATACTTGCCGATGAGCCAACAGGTAACCTTGACACAAAAACATCCATTGAGATCATGGGCTTGCTTGAAGAAATTCACTCCAAGGGTAATACCATCATTCTCGTGACACATGAAGAGGATATAGCATTGCATGCGCACCGCATTGTACGCATGCGTGATGGTCTCATTGAAAATGATTATCCTAACCCTGATATCAAATCAGTGTCACCAAGACTGAATGCTTTAAACGAAAAGGGCAGTGATTTTGAGAATATTTAAAAATATTATACCGCTAAAAATCAAACACTTATATTATTATCACAAAAATAACACTCAATTTACTTGCTTAAGTTAAATTAAATCATAGTTTTGCGAAAATAGAGAACTTAAATTGTTTTTATATGTATTGGACATTAGAATTAGCTTCGCATCTAGAAGATGCACCATGGCCAGCAACAAAAGATGAATTAATCGATTACGCTATTCGTTCAGGTGCACCTGTTGAGGTGATTGAAAACTTACAATCTCTTGAGGATGATGGCGAGCCATATGAAAATATCGAAGAAATTTGGCCCGACTATCCAACAAAAGACGATTTCTTCTTCAATGAAGATGAATACTAAAAAATAAAAAACGCCTTTATTCAAAAGGCGTTTTTTATTAAAGGTATCTTACTCATTTTGGGAACGACTCAATACAGCTTATTCCGATAAGTTCAAGAGGGTTTTTATTCCGTAGTTTTAATCCATTTCGATGAAGCTCAGTCTTACAGATATGAAAACAAAATTAAAGCTATTGCTGTTCATTTTTATTAGCTGCATGATCAGCCAAAGCTTATCTGCTCAAGAGCAACAAATCTCCAATGATTATGTTGTCGTTTTAAAAAGATTTGTCCAGCGCTTGAATGATCCTAATTTAGCGACTGATATTATTTTAAGCCAAGATCTTATCACGTCTAAAAAACTTAACGAAGATCTGCAGGAATACCTATTGGCGAGCATCGATGAAATTAGGATAAATGTACAAAGCAAGGATATAAACCAACTGGAATACCTCAGCTTTGCACAAGCGGGAAGAAAAGAAACAAGCGACATAGATCTAGAAGGTATCGATCCACAGCAAGTTTATTTTGTCAGATATCTCAAGCGTTTTGTGTTTGCGGCAGTTATCCGTGATAAAAAAATTGCCTCTTTCACTTTGGTCTCTAAGGGAAACAATAAAGCCCATTTTGTCTTCTATTAATTTCAACAACTCTAGACAGTCATATTCTTTCGGTTCCGTAAATATCATTATCAGGACGACATAAATACATACTTTCAAGATTTAGTTTTAAAGTATATTTGTGAGCAATATTAAGCCAATGATGCTTTCTTAAAAATTTTTCAACAAAAACACTTGCATTTTATAATTCTATCAACCATATTTGTATTAATAAAAATAACAATGATAACAACTGTATCAAATAAAGCTTGGTGGTGGCACAACGAATAACGTTGTGGCAAACTCCTATTGCATTATTTGATTAATACGTCAAGATATGATGGGCTTGCCTAAATAAGGTAAGCCCTTTTTTTATTTAAATTACCATGAAAGAGATTTTAGCGCATTTATTTGAATACAAGACATTTTCTCGGCAAGAGGCCTACGAGATTCTAACCAACATTGCCATGGGCAAATATGATAGTCACCAAATTGCGGCATTTATGACGGCTTATGGTATGCGCAGTATTCGCGTTGAAGAGCTTGGAGGGTTTAGAGATGCGATGTATGATTTATGCCTCAAGCTGGATTTTAACGGCTATGATTTAATTGACCTTTGCGGTACAGGTGGGGATGGTAAAAATACCTTCAATATCTCGACAATAGCATCTTTTGTCACAGCTGGGGCTGGTTACCATGTCGCAAAACACGGTAATATCGGGGTATCTTCGAGCTGTGGTTCATCCAATGTCATGGAATATTTAGGCTATCAATTTAGCAACGATAAGTCTGAACTACAACGCCAGCTTGACGAAGCCAATATCTGTTTCCTACATGCACCATTGTTTCACCCTGCAATGAAAACCGTTGCCCCGATACGTCGTGCACTGGGCGTTAAGACTTTCTTTAACATGCTGGGACCATTGACGAACCCCGCGAATCCAAGATTTCAGTCTGTTGGTGTATTTAGTTTAGAATTAGCAAGACTGTATGGTTATCTATACCAAAATACCAACAAACAATATTCCATTATTCATGCCTTGGACGGTTATGACGAGATATCCATGACCGGTGATTTTAAGGTAATCAACAATCAAGGAGAGAGCTACTACAACATGGAAGAACTGGGTTTTACTCCTGTCTCAGCGCAAGACTTGACTGGAGGTGAAACGATAGCAGATGCTGCCCAGACATTCTTATCCATATTAAACAACCAGGGGACAGATGTGCAGAACAATGTTGTTTTGACCAATGCCGCATTTGCCATTAGAACCTTTAATCCCGAAAAATCGTTCGGCGACTGTTTCTATGAAGCTGAAAGTTCACTGATGGAAGGCAAAGCATTGCGAAGTTTCCAAAAACTAATCAAAAAATAAAATGGCGATCAAAGTAAAAGTTTGTGGCATGAAATATCCCGACAATATAACCGCTGTAGCCTCCTTGGGCATCGATTATATGGGATTTATATTTTATGATCAATCCAAACGTTATGTTGGTGAAAGCGCCTCGGTATTCATTAAACAACTTGAGCATCCAAGCAAGGTCGGGGTTTTCGTCAATGCTAGCCTCTCAGAAATTCTTGTTAAAATAGCGGAATTCCAATTAAATGTGATTCAATTACATGGCAATGAATCGGTGGAATTTTGCGTTGAATTGAAAGAAAAATCAGGGGTTACTGTCATTAAAGCCTTCGGAATTGATCAAGACTTTGACTGGGCACAACTAAATCCCTATGCCGAAGTTATAGACTATTTTTTATTTGACACGAAAAGTAGTTCCCACGGTGGTACAGGGATACAATTTGACTGGTCCTTATTGGACCAATACAAACTTACTAACCCCTATTTTCTCAGTGGCGGTTTAGATCCCGAAAATATCAAAACAGCGCTAGAAAGGAATGATCCACGGCTATATGCTTTGGATTTAAATTCAAAATTTGAAGTAGAACCCGGCTTAAAAGATATTGAGCTATTAAGCCACAGTATAAATACTATTAAAAAATGAGTATATATCAAGTCAATGAAAAAGGATATTATGGTCCCTTTGGAGGAGCCTATATCCCTGAGATGCTCTATCCAAATGTGAAAGAGCTACGTGAAGAATATCTCAAAATTATCGAAGAAGAGAGCTTTCAGGAGGAATTTAACCAACTGCTCAGCGATTATGTCGGGCGCCCTTCTCCATTATATCATGCCAAGCGTCTTTCTGAAAAATATGGAACTACGATTTACTTAAAACGGGAGGATCTTAACCATACCGGAGCGCATAAAATCAACAATACCATTGGCCAAATTCTATTAGCGCAACGCTTGGGTAAAAAGCGCATCATTGCCGAGACAGGCGCAGGACAGCATGGCGTTGCCACAGCTACCGTTTGTGCGCTAAAAGGTATACAATGTGCAGTGTACATGGGGGAAGTTGATATTCAACGTCAAGCTCCAAACGTAGCACGGATGAAAATGATGGGGGCTGAAGTTATTCCGGCAACCTCAGGCTCCAAAACACTAAAAGATGCAACCAATGAGGCTTTACGGGATTGGATAAACAATCCTGTCGACACGCATTATATCATTGGGTCTGTTGTGGGACCACACCCCTACCCTGATATGGTTGCACGTTTTCAGTCCATTATTTCAGAAGAAACGAAAAAACAGCTATTAGCAAAAACAGGGAAAGAAAATCCAGATATGGTATTAGCCTGTGTCGGTGGAGGCTCCAATGCGGCAGGTATGTTCTATCATTATCTGGATGAAGAATCGGTTCAATTGTATGCGGTAGAGGCCGCTGGCCATGGTGTTGATTCCGGTGAATCGGCTGCTACTACAGCATTAGGAAAAGAGGGAGTTTTACACGGAAGCCGATCTATACTGATGCAAACGGCAGATGGGCAGGTCATAGAACCTTACTCCATATCGGCAGGACTCGATTACCCCGGTATTGGCCCTCAACACGCTTGGTTATTCAAATCCGGCAGAGGTAACTATGTAAGTGTGACTGACGACGAAGCGATGCAGGCAGGTCTTGAGCTTACCCGACTAGAAGGCATCATACCGGCTATTGAGAGTTCTCATGCCCTGGCTTATTTGGAAAAAATACCTTTTAAAGGTGATGAGACTGTCGTTGTCTGTCTTTCTGGACGTGGTGACAAGGATCTAGATAATTATATGAAATACTTTGATTTTTAAGGCATGAATACAATTGAAAAAAAAGAAGGTACTCCCCTTTTATCGATATATTTTACAGCTGGATATCCAACATTGGACAGCACAATAAGTATTGCCAAGAAATTGGAAGAAGCTGGCGCGGACTTTTTGGAAATCGGTTTTCCTTATTCCGATCCTGTCGCAGATGGACCTGTCATTCAGCACAGTTCGGAAATTGCTTTGGCAAATGGTATGACCGTAAAAAAGCTGTTCGACCAATTGGTCGACCTTCGTAAACATGTTAGCATCCCCGTATTTCTAATGGGCTACTTTAATCCTGTCCTTCAATTTGGTGTTGAGAGATTCTGTGAAGAATGTAAAAATGTGGGCGTGAATGGTGTCATTATACCCGACCTACCCATGGACGAATACGAAGAACTTTACAAAGAAACGTTCGAGAAAAATGGCATCGCCAATATATTTATTGTAACACCACAGACTTCGGAAGAACGAATCAGAAAAATAGATAGCCTTTCCAGAAGCTTTATTTATTTACTCTCTTCCAATGCAACGACTGGTAAAACACTTGATGTTGGAGACAATACCGCAGCTTACTTCAAACGGATACATGATCTTCAATTAAAAAATCCATTGATCGTTGGCTTCGGTATCTCCGATAAATCTACCTTTCAAAAAGCGAGCAAACATACTGCAGGCGCTATTATAGGCACTGCATTTGTCAAAAGGTTAAAAGAACCGGATTATCTTGCACAGATTCCAGCATTTATCTCGTCTATCAAAGATTAACATGCAGGTTAAAAATTAGGAAAGCATTATTTCTTTAATAAGAGTTCGGTCTAAAGTTTTTTTTCTTGGATCGAACTCTTATTTTTAAGACAGTTTTCGAAAATGTGATTTTTCGAAGAGAATAACTTTGTTGCCTTGATCAACCAAGCAATAGGCAGCCAGTCAAATCAATACTGATATAACCATGGATACTCGAAGAGATTTTTTAAAGAAAGCGGCTATGCTTGCTGGGGGAGCTTCTATCTCCCATGTTATTCCATCTGCTATTGCGAAGGCGATGGCGATTAATCCAGCATTGGGTAGCACGTTTTACGATGCCGAACACATTGTTTTATTAATGCAGGAAAACCGTTCATTTGATCATGCCTTTGGAACACTGCGTGGTGTAAGAGGCTTCAATGATCCTAGAGCTATCCGTCAACCCAACCGGAATAAGGTCTGGTTTCAGACGCAAAAATCCGGCGAAACATTTGCTCCCTTTCGATTGGATATCAAAGATTCAAAAGTTACCTGGATGGGTTGTCTCCCACATAACTGGACCGATCAAACAGATGCACGCAATAAAGGCAAGATGAACAAATGGTTGGATGTAAAACATTCTGGGTTTAAAGAATTTTCGAATCTACCGTTGACTATGGGACATTATAGTCGCGAAGATATTCCATTTTACTATTCGCTCGCAGACTCTTTCACAATCTGTGACCAACACTTTTGTTCGAGCATCACCGGCACGAATCCGAATAGGCTTTATTTCTGGACAGCCAATATCCGTGAGAATCTTACAGGAAAGGCCTTGGTTTGGAATGGCGATTCCGAGTTTAGCGGCAAGGCAACATGGACAACTTTTCCCGAACGCCTTTCGGAATTAGGCGTAGACTGGAAAATCTATCAAAATGAAATTTCTTCAAGCAGCGCTGGTTATAGTGGAGAGGCAAACAGCTGGCTCGCCAATTTTGGCTGTAATCCGATGGAGTACTTCCCACAATATCAAGTCAAATATCATCCACGCTATCGTCAGCTCCTAACACTAAAAAAAGAAGATCTCGAGCGCAAAATTAAGGAAACAACAGCTGCCGACGCACTTGAAAAATTAAATATAGATCTCAAACATATCCAAGAGGAACTACAGTTATATACCGCTGAAAACTTTGAGAAGCTCGACGAGCGGACAAAAGATATTCATCGTCGCGCTTTTGTTAACAACAGTGCACAGCCCGATTATATGGAATTGGAAACAATGCATTATCAGGATGGTGATCATCAGCGGGAATTGCAGATCCCAAAAGGGGATGTCCTGTATCAATTCCGAAAAGATGTTGAGGAAGGTAAACTACCAACAGTGTCATGGTTAGCACCGCCACAGCTCTTTTCTGACCATCCTGATTCTCCATGGTTTGGGGCATGGTATGTCAGTGAAATCATGGACATCCTAACGCAAAATCCAGAAGTTTGGAAAAAGACGGTCTTTATTCTTACATATGATGAAAATGATGGGTATTTTGATCATTTTGCACCCTTTACCGCTCCAAATCCTGATGAAACAGACAATGGAAAAGTATCTGTAGGAATAAACCCTGATTTAGAATTTGTACGCCGCGATGAGCAATATTATCCTGAAAGCGGAAGAGAAAGCAATATAGGTCTTGGCTATCGTGTACCGATGATCATTGCTTCTCCATGGACTAGAGGAGGCTGGGTCAATTCACAAGTATTTGACCATACCTCCAGTTTACAATTCTTAGAAAAGTTTATCAACAACAAAATCAAGAAAGATATCAAAGAAACCAACATTAGCAGTTGGCGACGTACGGTATGCGGAGACTTGACTTCAGCATTTCGAGCTTATCATGGCGAAACCATTAACAGACCTCTTGTGCTAGAACGAGAGCCTTTTATCCAAGAAATTCATCAAGCGAAATTCAAAGGACTTCCTATGGGGTTCAAAGCACTTAGCCCAATGGAGATCAAACAAATAGAGCAAAATCCCGGTAGTTCACCTTATTTCCCGAAACAGGAAAAAGGACTCCGTGATTCATGTATCCTTCCTTATGAGCTCTATGTCCATGGAGAGTACCAATCCAAAGGGGATTATTTGGTCACATTTGAGGCGTCGAATAAAATTTTTGGCAAACATTCGGCAGGCTCACCTTTTACGGTCTACCATGCTGCTTCTTATAAAGGAGAAGTTGGGACCTCCAGAAATTATGCGGTTTCACCAGGAGACAGTGTAACGGACCGCTGGTCACTAAACGCCTTCGACAATGGCATATACCACCTGGAAATTCATGGTCCAAATGGATTTTTTCGAGAATTTAAAGGCGACACGAATAATCCGTATTTAAAGATCCGCTGTACTTATGAAAAAAATAGAAATAATTCGGCATTTACTGGCCGTTTATCTTTTTCTTGTACCAACGAGGGGAAAATATCCCAACAACTTAACTTTGAGGACGTCAGCTACGGGCAAGAAAAAAAGAGTATCCAACTTAAAAGCGGGCAATCCATTAGAATACATTTTGATTTGGCTAAACAAAACTTCTGGTATGACTATCGCATCACTTGTACTGGTTATCCAAACTTCGAGGAACAATATGCAGGTCGTTTAGAATTTGGAGAAGCGGGGAAAAGCGATCCCTTATTAAGCCGATAAACAAAGAAAATGGGAGCATCTAATAAAATGCTCCCATTGTTATGAACTCTTTCCTGAATAGTTAAAGTTTGTTGACGAGTCCACACCTGTCATGCTAAGTAAAGTCAGTACACATTGAACTTAATACAAAGTACCTCAAAATAAAATAAAACATATTATTTTATTCCTGTATACGACGAACGAGATGGTAGAATCCCTTATACAATAAAACTGCCCCAACAATCAAAAAGATAGCTAATAAATATGAGCTGACCGGATTGATAAATAATAAATACATAACTCTGGTAATTTTTGGTTTTTCATTTGTTACTACAAGTTATAACATTTATCCAAAATATTACAAAAAAAAATTACATATTTTATCTATTTTTGCTTCGATGAAGAAAATTGCACTATTTATCGGCTTATTTTTCTATTTGCTCGCGGCAAGTGGTGCATCGTTGCATCTTCATTTTTGTCAGGGAGAAACAAAAAGTGTATCATTAACTGAAAGTCATAATACCGACTGCCCTCTCTGCGCTAAGTCTGCAAAAAAGCATCAAAAACACTGCCATGAAACAGGAAGCTGTAAAGATGTTAAGATCGAAGCACAAAAAGTCGATCACTTCAGCCGAGTAACACAAAATCTTGATTTTAATAATCTGTCTCCTGCGATAATTACGCTTCATTGGATACTTAATGATTATCAGTTCTCTGGCGAAGAAGAAGGTTTTTCCAAACTAAAGGACACCAATTTTGCGAGCAACAATAGACAGAACCCTCCTGTTTTCATTCTCAATCAAAATTTTAGAATTTAATACCATCACTTTTCTCTGATTACAGTTCATTTTTCTGAATTGATTTAAGACCGCATCGTTTAAAAAACTGTCTGCCATTATATTTCGTTAATGCCAGACTTTATTCCCAACAATGATCGTTTTGTACCCTGTTACGGAACAAAAACAACGGACTCTTATATCACTTTGCAAAAAAATTAATAAAACTGGAAAAATAGTTCCGTACCCTATCAATGGGGTTACGCGACATCATGAAAGTAAAAAATAAATGCTAGTTGAAGCGACTACTCTTAATTAAAACGATGAATCAAATTTTAAAAAAAATATATACAACCACCATTTTATCCTTAATTTTTCTGGCATTTGTACAGGCACAAACCGACAGTACTGCAACACTTACAGTAGCTGGAAACTGCGCCATGTGTAAAAAACGTATTGAAACGGCGGCAAAAATGCCGGGTGTAGAAACGGCTGTTTGGAATGCTGGCGACAACTTATTACAGATCAAATACAATCCTCAAAAAGTTCAATTGGAGTCCATCAAAAAAAATATTGCCCAGGTTGGCCATGATGTAGACAACCTGGTTGCGAACGAGGAATCCTATGCTAAACTCCATGAATGTTGTATGTACCCACGATTGGAAAATGGAAAGATCCCCGAAAAGAAAGTTTTGACAACTGATAACCATGATCATCCACATACAGTTACTGGCGTTGTCGTTGAAGAAAACGAAAAGGGAGATCTTAAACCCATTATTGGAGCTAATTTACATTGGGCCAACCTTCCCACTAAAAATACAAGGACAAACGAAAATGGTGTTTTTAAATTGGACCATAAGGAAGGATTTAACAAATTAGTCGTGAGCTATGTCGGCATGAAATCCGATACGATCACCATCAAAGACCTTCATGAAGTCATTATGATTACAGCAAAAGGGAATGTTTTGATGGAAGTTGAGGTTAAAGGAACACGACGCTCAAATTACATTGATCGGATGACGCCAGCTCGATTGGAAGTTCTAACCGGAAAAGAGCTTTTCAAAGCGGCATGTTGTGATTTAAGTGAAAGCTTTGAAACAAATGCCTCTGTTGATGTTGTCAGCGCAGATGCAGTAACAGGAAGTAAACAAATTCAAATGTTAGGTCTTAGCGGTATCTATACGCAGTTAACTGTTGAAAATTTACCAGGACCACGCGGATTAGCTTCTCCTTTAGGCCTAAATTCTATTGCAGGAACATGGATAGAATCAATTCAAATCGCAAAAGGTATTGGCTCTGTAGCCAACGGATTCGAAAACATGGCCGGACAGATCAACGTTGAATTGAAAAAACCTCAAAATTCGGAAAGATTGTTTTTTAACGCCTATGCTAATAACATGGGGCGTACTGACGTCAACTTAAACCTTTCCCAAAAAATTGGTCAACACTGGTCGACAGCGGTTTTGTTGCACGATAATTTTATGTACAATAAGTCTATGAATTTTAGCCACAACGGGTTTAGAGATGTACCAGTTGGCAATCTATTCTCTGGCGTGAACCGTTGGTTTTATGAAAATGGAAAAGGACTTATGGTCCAGTTTGGAGTAAAATATCTCAATGACGACCGTACTGGTGGGCAGATTGATTTTAATAAAAAGACTGATAAGGGTACGACCAACCGTTATGGCCTAGGCTTTGATATTGAACGTGTAGAAGGTTTTGCTAAAATTGGCTACGTGTTTCCTGAAAACAAGCACCGTAGTATCGGTCTTCAGCTCGCCGGATCAAACTACAATCAAAAAAGTTATTTTGGACTCAACAACTACGATTCGGAGCAACAAAATGGTTATGCCAACCTCCTATTTCAAGATATTATAGGTACAGTCGCTCATAAATATCGCGTTGGAGCTTCGATAAATTATGACAACTACAACGAATGGTATTTAAAAGATCAAAATTTCAAACGTAAAGAAATTGTGTCCGGGGCATTTGCAGAATATACCTATAGTCCTTCGGAAAAATTTGATGCCATCGTTGGCCTCCGTCAAGACTACAACTCGTTGTACGGCTGGTTTACAACACCACGTATACATCTACGTTATGCTCCTATTTCAGGGACCACAATTCGAGCAAGTTCAGGAAGAGGTCAGCGTACAGCAAATATATTTGCGGAAAATACGGCAGTATTGGCTAGTAGTAGAAAATTAATTATTCAATCACCTGATATATATGATAAAGCTTATGGCCTACAACCAGAAGTATCATGGAATAGCGGCCTTGCTATAGACCAAAGTATGCGAATCTTTGGACGCGAGGCTTCGGCATCTGTCGAATTTTTCCATAATAGCTTTTCCAATCAGGTAGTAGTAGATTATGAAAATCCGAGAGAAATTAATTTCTATAACTTGACAGGGAAATCCTTCTCCAATAGTCTACAGACAGAATTTCGTTTTATGCCAGCACCGCATTTTGAGACAAGATTAGCCTATCGATTACTTGATGTACAAACAGACTTTGAAAACGGGAGAAAGACTAAACCTTTATTGGCCAAACACCGGGGTTTCGTTAATCTAGCCTACAATCATCATTCCGGATGGAGTCTGGATTATACATTAAATGTTGTTGGACAAAAACGCATTCCGTCAACGGCAGAGAATCCTGTTGAATATCAAATGTCGACAACATCGAAAGCTTATGCAACAATGAATGCTCAAATCAGCAAGACTTTTGGAAAAGATAAAAACTTCACGGTCTACGTTGGCGGAGAAAACTTATCGAATTATTTTCAGAAAGTGCCCATCCTTGCAGCGGATCAACCCTTTGGAAATTATTTCGACACATCGATGCTTTGGGGACCTTTAACAGGACGCATGTTCTATACGGGTATTCGTTATTTCATCAAGTAATAACCAAGCAAAAAAATCAAGTGCAAAAAAGGTGGCATTGCAAAAAGCCACCTTTTTATTTTAATTTTTTCAATTCCTGATAAAGCTTTGCCGTTGGCAATCCTACCACATTATTGTATTCACCCTCGATTTTTTCTATTGCGATCAGGCCGATCCATTCCTGTATTCCATACGAACCTGCTTTATCCAAAGGTGAAAATGCAGCGACATAATGCTCGATTTCTTTTGGATCCAATTCGTAAAAATAAACTGTTGTCGTTTCGACAAAAGTGGATATCTCACCTTTCCAGGAAATCGCTACTGCAGTCAGAACCGAATGTTTTTTCCCGGACAGATGAGCTAAAATCAGCTTAGCTTCTCTTTCATCTTTAGGTTTGCCTAAAATTTCTCCCTTATCTGATACAACGATTGTGTCAGCACAGATAACCAAACTATCTCTTTTATCCTCAAATACCTCAGCCTTACAAATAGCAATTTGACGAACAACCTCAGCAGCGGACAAACTTGGATCTACATACTCTGCCGTTTCCCTTACCTCGACTTCGAAGGTCAACCCAAGCCCTGCTAATAGCTGTTTTCTCCTTGGGGATTGAGATCCCAATATAATTGTTCTATTTTTTAGATTTTCCAACATCTTTATATACTTTTTACAGTTTCATCCTCATACCAGTTCCCCTGCACTTTCATGACCTTTTCGATCAATTCACGGACAACGCCTTTCCCGCCACCAAAAGCAGACACGTAATGTGAAATTTTCTTGATTTCTTCTACTGCATCCGCAGGAGAAACAGCCAAGCCGACAGATTTCATACAACTAAAATCAGGAATATCGTCGCCAATGTACATTAACTGGCTCAACTCCAACTTGTAATTACGCGCAAGTTCTTTCATTTTCGAAAGTTTATCGGCAATTTTTGAATGTACTTCTTGGATGCCCAGCCCTTTCATACGCAGCTCTACACCAATCGATCCCCCACCTGTTATAATAAAAATAGGATAACCTTTCTTGATTGCTAATTGCATAGCATATCCGTCCTTTATATTAAATGTACGTAACTGATGCCCCTTTTCGTTCACTTGCACTGTACCATCAGTCAATACACCATCAACATCCAGTACAAATGCCTTTATTGATTTAAATTCGGTCAATACCATAAAAATATATTTTTGTAAAAGTAAGGCATTTCGGGTAATTATTCGAGTAACGATATCGATCTATCCGAACAGGTCTGTCAGATAATTATTCAGATTCGCCAAAATATCATTTGCATGTCACAACATAGTTGTATTAGCAACTTATTCTCAAAAATATTTGGATGCTACTGTATATTTACCGTATCTTTGTAGAAGATAATTAAAGGTTATCTGGCTATGAAACACTAACAGCAAGCAATCAAGGAAGTTATTTGCTTGGAACTTGCATAAGATTTAAAAAACAATCATTTTTAGTTTTCACGGCAAAATACGGCAACTAATTTAGTTTAGAAGCCCTTAAAGAGTCTTTTCATAATTTAGGTTTATAATTGGTTAGTAACGAACCCTGGTGCCCATCATCAGGGTTTTGTTTTTATAAGTATTTTTTCTTCTTCTACTTTATAGATTTGACTTTTTGATAATTACCTGATTATAAACAATCAAGATCATTATTAGAGCTGATACATCTGCATATCAACTTAAACCTAATCACAATTTTCAATCAATTTTTAGACAGTGATCAGTCACTGGTTATTCAGTCTATACTGAGTGATCACTGAACAATCACTGAACGAGCACTGAACAATCACTGAATAAGCACTGTTAGAAGACCGAATTTGATCACTACTTTATCCCAAGTTGCTCCAATGAAGAATTAAAAGACAAAAAATGATATGAGCTACGCTTACGCAACAAAAAATCACTATTGCGCGGCAATCGATTATTTTGGGATCTCCCTTGACTGTTTGTAGGTTTGTTTCTATTCTGACTTTTGATTATTTTAGGAATAGCAAGTTTTTTTGTTATTTTACATATATCTTTTTCCCCAGGTACCATCGAAACACAATACCTACAGAAAAGTAAACGATAAACTCATTCTAACATGGATCGAAAAAATTATAGAAAGCAAATTACCATAGGAGTGATAATTTCTTTTTCGCTTATCTTCCTTTCAGCCCTATATTTTTTCATATCGCTGCATCATAATTTAAATAACGAGCGAAGTATTGTTCGTGTTGCCGAAAATAGATTCAATATCATTAATGAAATTAAATCAAGTGTAGACGAAGTAAATGACATCAAACTTGATTACCTGAATAAGAAAGACGCTTCACTATTTATTCCCTATAAAATGGAATTAAAAAAAATGGACGAACTGTTGCGATCTTTAAGTTTGAAAGATGATTTCTATCATGTTCAGCCAAACAGCACTGAAAACATCCGCAAAGATATCGTTGCATTTTACGACTTTGAGCAGGATATCGATCACACAAAGGAAACTCAATCCATATCCCATAATATTCACGAACGAAAGGCCTCGATATTAAATCAGATCGATCTCATGTCGAGAGATCTATTAGACCAACGGGCAAGACTCTTAGAAAAATCTAGAAATGAACTGCAACTGGCCCAGTACATTACTTACCTTTTCATCGCCATTGGCTTAAGTGGGTTCTTCTATATTCTCGCTAAAATTTCCTCGATCTCTAGATTTCTGAGATCTACAGTGAAAAGTCAACAAGAATCCAATAACCGCCTACAACTATTGCAAGACCAGACCAACAGTGATAACTGGATTTTGAATGCTATTAATGGCATCGACGAACAGTTACGCGGTGATTATACAGACAAGAAAATTGCCGAAATAAGCTTACATGCTATTGCTTCCACGACAAAAGCATTAGGTGGGACTATTTATATCTTCGATGACAACTATCAGGAATATCAGCTTTGCCATAAAATTGGCATTTCTGCGACACAGTACATCAAACGAACATTTAAGGAAAACGATGGTATCCTGGGCGAAGTCGCAAACAATCATAAGGTCGTTAAAATAAAAGATATTGACCACAACCATCTTATCTTAGAAACCTCCTTATCCGATCGTTTAGAAGCTGATATTTATATTGTCCCCTTCTCTTATGAAAGCCATTGTGTCGGTCTCATGGAAATTTGTTGTCCCATTATCAATGAGAAGGACGAGCAATTGCGATTTAACTTCTTGGATAAAGCAAAAGATAACATTGCCGTTATCATCAAAGTAGCCCAAACTCATGGAAAGCTTGCCGATCTTTATGAGGAACTTCAACAGCAAACGGAGGAATTAGAGACTCAACAGGAGGAACTGAGAACAACCAATGAGGAGTTAATCCACAAGACACATTTGTTGGAGGCTTCTGAGGAAGAGCTTAGAGTACAGCAGGAAGAACTTATCCAAACCAATAATGAGTTGGACGAGAAGGCAAAATTGCTTTTTGCACAAAATGCAGATCTAGAAAAAGCCCGTCAGGCCATAGCCCAAAAAATAGAGGAAGTAGAGCTGTCTAGCAAA
Organism: Sphingobacterium sp.; assembly: GCA_031286695.1. Lineage (GTDB taxonomy): Bacteria > Bacteroidota > Bacteroidia > Sphingobacteriales > Sphingobacteriaceae > Sphingobacterium. The sequence goes on from JAITTY010000009.1 coordinate 146,516, forward strand.
TATAAATCTGAATTTATGGCCAATATGAGCCATGAACTGCGGACACCACTTAATAGTATTCTCATTCTTGCCAAATTACTTCAGGATAACAAAAAGAAAAACCTCAATGAGGATCAAATAAAATATGCTTCTGTTATTCATAGTGCAGGTTCAGATCTACTACATTTAATTAACGAATTGTTGGATCTAGCAAAAATTGAATCCGGTAAAGTTGAAGTCCAAAAAGAACGTATCAACACAAACTATCTTCTCAATTATATTAAAGATTTTTTCAGTGATACCGCAGCGTCGAAAAATATTCACTTCTTACTCGATGTCGACGTAAATGCACCGCAGGAATTCATTGGCGATGAACATCGTATACAACAAGTCCTCAAGAATTTATTATCCAATGCGTTCAAGTTTACAAGCGAAAAGGGCGAAGTCTCTTTAGCAATAAAAGCTGAAGCAGAAAATCTTCTTTTTACGGTTAAAGATAGCGGTATTGGCATTGCTCCTGAAAAACAAGAGCTAATCTTTGATGCTTTTAAACAGGAAGATGGTTCAACTAGCCGTAAATATGGCGGCACTGGTCTCGGCTTATCGATATGCCGCGAAATTGCTAGCTTATTAAAAGGGAAAATAAGCTTATCCAGTAAGGTTGGTGATGGTAGTATCTTCACCTTTAGCATCCCGCTAGAACAGGAAATTCAAATTTCAGTCCCGAAAGTAGCATCTATCGAAAAAGAAAGCAATCCGCCAACGCAAATTCCGAAAGAATCTCCTATAGTCGAAAAAACGAAGTCGATAGACAACGATGGAAAACACAATAAACTTCTGATTATTGAGGATGATTTTATTTTTGCAGATATTCTAAAAGACTACGCCGAACAAAATGGATACGATGTATACATCAGCTATGATGGGCAAGATGGTTTACAAAAGGCACAAAATTTACGACCTGCGGCAATTATCTTAGATATCATGTTACCTAAAATGGATGGTTGGGAAGTTCTTCGTAACCTCAAAAAAATTGATAGCACAAAGGAGATCCCCGTGCACATGATGTCGGCAGGAACATTTTTACATGATGAACCTATTTCTGCCGGAGCCATTGGATTTATGGCTAAACCCGTTTCAGAAGAATCTTTGGCTGAAACATTCTTAAAAATAAAAGCATCGACTAGTCATCCATTGAAAAAAATTCTGCTGGTGGAAGATCAGGAAATCCAAAGCGATTTTATCAAACAATCTTTAGAAGAACAGCATATTCAGATATTTCAGGCTTTCAATGCGAGACAAGCACTCGATTTATTAGATCAAGAGAAATTGTTTGACTGCATCATTATGGACCTGAATCTCCCTGACAAATCAGGCATTGAGCTCCTGAATGAAATCAAATCGAACAATCAATTTAAGGATTTACCCATTATCATCAATACGGCAATGGAACTCACTACGGAGCAGACTTCCGAAATTTTGCATCACAGCCAAGCAATGGTCCTTAAGTCCGCTAAATCAAATAATCGTCTGATTGATGAAGTTAATTTATTCTTAAATAAAATTCGCAGCAATAAGCACGAATACACGATGTTCAATCACTCAGGGTCCTCTGTAATTGCTGAGAACAATTTAGCTTCCAAAACAGTATTACTAGCAGATGACGATATGCGGAATATTTTTGCCCTTAGTACCGCATTTGAAAGCTATGATATGAACATTGAAATTGCCAACAATGGTCAGGAAGCTTTAGATATTCTTGAACGAAATAAACAAATTGACCTTGTCTTGATGGATATCATGATGCCCGTTATGGATGGTTATGAGGCTATTGAAAAAATAAGGGCAAACAAGAAATTTGCAAACCTTCCTATTATTGCTGTGACAGCGAAAGCAATGAAAGGTGATAGAGAAAAAACAATTGCTGTTGGAGCAAACGATTATATTAGTAAACCGGTTGATGTTGACAAATTAATATCCCTAATGCGCGTATGGCTGAGTTAACCGATAAAATAGTGGCAATGATAAGTTTTGAAGAGTTAGAAGAAATTATTGATATAGTCAAAAATCTCCACGGCTATGATGTGTCTGGTTATACAAGAGCCTCCCTAAAAAGACGTGTGACCAGAATAATGGAACTCAACAAGCTCAATCTACAAGAGCTAAAGTCTAATTTAATCAATCAACCAGGATTCAGCACCTATTTCCTACAGGAAATTACAGTTAATGTGACTGAAATGTTTAGGGATCCTGATTTTTATAAAGCTGTAAAAACGGATGTATTTCCCTATCTCGCAACTTATCCACATATAAAACTCTGGAGCGCAGGCTGTTCTACTGGCGAAGAAGTTTATTCGCTGGCCATCTTATTAGAAGAAGCAAATCTTTACCAACGTGCATTTATTTATGGTACCGACATTAACGGCAAAGTGTTAGAAAAGGCAAAACGCGGGATCTATTCTCTTGCAAAAGTTAAAGAGTACTCGGAAAATTTTATTAAAACAGAACCAAAAAACTCATTGTCGGATTATTATACAGCAATGTACAACGCTGCCACCATTAATAATAGCCTTAAAAAAAATGTGCTTTTTTCCATGCATAGCCTTGTTTCTGATGGCGTATTTAATGAATTTCAACTGATTACCTGCCGCAATGTATTGATCTATTTTGACACTGAATTGCAAAATAAAGTCCTAGATTTATTCTATCACTCGCTTTGCCATCTGGGTTTCCTATGTTTGGGTGCGAAAGAATCTTTAATTAATTATAAAGACGCCGCTAAATTCAAGATTGTAAACAAAAAACAGAATATTTACCAAAAAATTGGGTAGTAGTGATGGAAAGAAAAATTCTTTTGTTGGCGGGATCTGCAGGCGGATTTAGTGTGATTCTAAATATCCTAAAATCATTGGAACGACCGATCCGCATACCAGTTATTGTCATTGTACACAGAAACCCTAAATATGCTTCTAGTATTGAGGACACACTTTCCAAAGCGCTTGTTCAAAAAATAAAAACTGCAGATGATAAGGAAGCAATAGAAAATGGGACTATTTATTTTGCCCCTGCTGGCTATCATCTTTTAGTTGAACCAGATTATAGCTTTTCTTTGGATATCTCAGAACCTGTTCAATACTCAAGACCATCAATTGATGTGACTTTCGAATCCGTGGCCGAAATATATAAAGAAAATTGTACAGCTATCCTATTCTCTGGAGCGAATCAGGATGGTGCACAAGGATTATTAATGATAAAACGGTACGGCGGGAAGACATTTGTACAAGACCCTGCGACTGCTGAAGTTCCCATCATGCCCGAAGCAGCTATTCAACTCGATGCACAGGAACGCATTTTGACCATTCAAGAAATAAAAGATTACATCAAGCAATTGACTTAAAATTGTATTTAGATTTGCTATAATGAAGAAGATAAATATATTGATTGTCGATGATAAAATTGAAAATATTATCAGTCTTACAGCACTGCTGGAGGATATCGAAAATATAAATATAGTGACGAGCACAGATCCTAACGAAGCTTTAAAAATCTGCTGGAAAGAGGACATTGACTTAGCGCTCGTTGATGTACAAATGCCAGATATCAATGGTTTTGAATTTGTTTCCTTCCTAAAGAAGAATCCGAAAACAAACCATATTATCCCGATTATGGTAACAGCGATTTCAAAAGAAGACAAATACCTTATTCAGGGACTTAATAGCGGAGCTGTAGATTATCTATATAAACCGCTAAACCCGGAAGCGACCATCGCAAAAGTAAAATCTTTTGTTCAGCAATTACTGATACAGCAGGAAATTAAAGAGAAAAACATTGCCTTAGAAGAATCAAAACAGGCCATTCTCAAAGCTAAAGAAGAGGCCGATCTTGCTCGGAAATCCAAGGAAACCTTTTTAGCCAATATGAGCCATGAGATACGGACGCCAATTAACGGCATTATGGGGATTACACAAATGCTAAAAAACTCTCAGCTCACTTTAGAGCAAGAAAACTGGATCAATAAACTGGACTCTGCCTCTCAAAATCTGTTGACTATTATCAACGACATATTAGACCTTTCGAAAGTCGACTCAGGTATGATGAAACTTAACATGGAGTCTACATCAGTGCACGATATCACAGATGATCTAAACAACCTATTTATTGATAAAGCCAACTACAAAGGGTTGAATTTTTCAATTGATGTAGACGATCGGATCACAAGTTATTTTCTGACAGATTCACTACGGTTGAAACAAATATTGACCAACTTTATCTCCAATAGTTTTAAATTCACCTCGGAAGGTTCTGTTGTCTTAAAAATTCAGCTTTTAACAGAGGATAACCATAGCATCTGTTTACGGTTTCAGGTTATAGACACGGGGATCGGCATTGTAGAAGACGCCCTGGAAAAAATATTTATTGCGTTTGAACAGGGAGAAGATAGTATCACCAAAAAATTTGGCGGTACAGGATTAGGTCTTGCGATTGTAAAACGTATTGCTGCACTGCTCAACGGTCGGGTTTTTGCATCGAGTGAATACGGTAAGGGAAGCATATTTTCCTTTGAATGTACCTTTGACAAAATCAAAGACAAACCGGTAGAGAAAGAAACGCAAGTACTTTATACGGAATTACCCAAGTTCAACTTCCCGATGATTCTCATTGCTGAAGACAATGAATTAAACAGCTTTATGCTGGCGAATATCCTCAAAAGTTGGAATTGCGAAATCACTTTGGCGACCAATGGCCTCATTGCATTAGAGGAAATCAGTAAGAAAAAAATTGACCTGGTATTTATGGATGCCCATATGCCGCTCATGAGTGGTTTTGAAGCGATCAAGGAAATACGTCGAAACACTAATCCGATAATCGCAAACATGCCGATTATTTCCATTTCAGCCTCTGTGCTCCAAGCCGAACAACAGGAAGCGCTCGATGCTGGAGCCAATGAAGTTGTCGGAAAACCATTCGATCCTATCAAATTATATAAAACAATTGATACTTTATTGTCAAAATTGAAATGATAGTTTCAATTTATCAATGAAATCATTAATTTTAGAACATAAACAAGATGTTTTGATGTTATTTCTCATGAACGTGCATCCACAAAGGGATTACGTTCGTCATAACTTCATCACTAAACCGCTAAAGGCTGCGGAAATGCCTACAATAAATAAAAGATAAACAAACAATCATTCAAATGAAAAAACTTTTTATGATACCAGCAGTTGCAGTTGCTTTATCAATTGCATCTTGTGGTGGAAACAGTGACAAGTCTGAAAAATCAACTAGTACAGAAGCGACAACTTCAACAGAAAGCCAAGCAACAGAAACAGTGCCTGGAATTGAAAACGTGGCTATTTCCAACAGCTTATCTTTAGAAGGTAACGATCAAATGAAATATAATAAGGATTTATTCCGTGTAAAAGCGGGTGAGCCAGTAGAATTATCTTTCAAAAATGCAGGTACTATGCCAAAAGAATCCATGGGACATAACGTAGTTATCCTAAAACCAGGTGTTGACCTTCCAACTTTTGGTGCTGAGGCTGCTGCAGCTGCTGCAGACGAATATATTCCAAAATCAGCTTTATCTTCAATTGTTTCCCACACAAAATTATTGGGACCAGGAGAAACTGATAAAATCACTTTTACACTTGAAAAAGGAGTTTATACGTTTATCTGTAGTTTCCCTGGACACTATGGTGTTATGCAAGGAAAAATTGTTGCAGAATAACTAATAAATAAAAAAGGATATTCAAAATATGAATATCCTTTTTTCAATTTCATACCCCCACTGGCACCGATTCATTGTTCCCCGAGGTGCATAATTTCCATTCTTTTATCAAAAAAATGTAAAGTAAGGATCTTTGGTCACAAATCGTAAGTTTTGATTTCCTATCCCATTAATAATCATTAAATTTGTGGTACAAAAAAATAAAACGTAATCAATGCAATACGACGTAATTGTAATCGGAAGTGGTCCAGGCGGATATGTAGGAGCTATCCGTTGTGCCCAATTAGGATTAAAAACAGCTGTTATTGAAAAATATAGCACATTTGGTGGTACTTGTCTTAACGTTGGATGTATTCCTTCAAAAGCGCTTTTAGATTCTTCGGAGCATTACCACAATGCTGCGCACAATTTTGATGCATTTGGCATCAGCTTGAAAGATCTGAAAGTAGACATGGCAAAGATGATTGCTCGTAAAGACGATGTCATTGCCCAAAATACTGCTGGTATTACCTTCTTATTTAAGAAGAATAAAATTGACAGTTTTCAGGGTGTGGGTTCATTTGTGGACAAAAACACCATCAAAATAACGAAAGCAGATGGTTCTACAGAGCAGATCACTGGTAAAAATGTAATTATCGCAACGGGATCGAAACCGACTTCATTGCCTTTCCTACCTGTTGATAAAAAAAGAATCATTACCTCAACCGAAGCACTTAACCTAAAAGAGATTCCAAAACACCTTATTGTCATTGGTGGTGGTGTTATCGGTTTGGAACTAGGTTCTGTTTATGCACGTTTGGGTTCAAAAGTTTCTGTTGTTGAATTTGCAAAATCTATCATCGGTACAATGGATGGTGGCTTAGGAAAAGAACTACAACGTGTTTTGAAAAAATCATTGGGCATGGAGTTCTATTTAGGTCATAAAGTGACTGGAGCTTCCGCGAAAGGTAAAGTTGTAAAAGTAACTGCTGAAGATCCAAAAGGACAAGAAGTAACTTTAGAAGGCGATTATTGTATCGTAGCCGTTGGTCGTACTGCATATTCTGAAGGTTTAGGATTAGAAAATATCGGCATCACAGTAGAAGAAAGAGGTAAGAAAATTCCAGTTAATGCACATCTGGAAACAGCTGTACAAGGTGTATTTGCAATTGGTGATGTGATCACTGGAGCAATGTTGGCACACAAAGCTGAGGACGAAGGTGTATATGTTGCAGAATATATTGCAGGTCAAAAACCACATATTGATTATAATTTGATTCCAGGTGTTGTTTATACTTGGCCTGAAGTTGCTTCTGTTGGAAAGACTGAAGAGCAACTTAAAGAGGCAGGTGTAAAATACAAAGCTGGATCATTCTCTTTCAAAGCTTCTGGTCGTGCAAAAGCATCTGGTGATACGGATGGTTTTGTAAAAGTACTGGCAGACGCGACAACTGACGAAGTATTAGGTGTACATATGATTGGTCCTCGTGCAGCAGATATGATTGGTGAGGCAACCGTAGCTATGGAATACCGTGCATCTGCAGAAGATATCGCACGTATTTGCCATGCACACCCAACCTATACTGAAGCAATCAAAGAGGCGGCGCTAGCAGCTACAGCAAACAGAGCAATACACGCTTAGGCGATAAATATCGAATATTTAAGGGGGAAAAGGAAACTTTTCCCCCTTGTCATAAATACCTATATACGATGAATTTTTATACAAGAAAATGGGTCAAACCCGAAGACCTAAATCCCAATGGAACATTATTTGGCGGAACACTACTGCGGTGGATTGATGAAGAAGCGGTCATCTATGCTATCGTTCAATTAGGAAATCCCAAAGTGGTTACGAAATTTATTTCAGAAATAAACTTTGTAAGCTCAGCCAAGCAAGGCGATATTCTCGAACTGGGTATTGAAGCGATCAATTTTGGAACAACATCGTTAACGATGCGCTGCGAGGTACGCAATAAAATATCCAGGAAAACAATTCTATCGATCGATAAATTGGTCTTTGTAAACTTGGATGAAGATGGTAATCCAGCTCCTCATGGAAAAGATAGCATTACCTATGCGTATATGGGGATTGAGAAGACAGGTAGAGATGATTAAACATCTCCCCTGTCTTTATTAATTTGGTATCTCCTCAAGGGAGATGGCACATTTATTCTTCCATTGAATCCAGGCTATTCTTCTAGTCTAGTACTCACCTAACCCTTTGCAAAAATTCATGCATTTTTGTATTTTTTAAACAAACTATGATTTCTGTCTCTTTCCTTCAATTTCTTTTTTAAGATCCAATTCCACCCAAAAGCCAAAAATAGGGATCAAAGAAGCCAAGAAATATTTCACGGCCTTTAATATAGGCCACTTGTATTCTACAGTTGACATGATCAGCATAACGACGAAGATAACGACAAAGAAGCCATGAATGGAACCGGCTATTTTGACTGCTTCGGGGATACCCGCGAAATATTTCAACGGCATGGCAATAAAAAACAAGCAAATGGTGGAGATTGCTTCCCACAGGGCGATCTGTCTGAATATTCTTAACATAATGATAAACTGTGTATTGTGAACCTCAAAAATAAGACTCTAAAAACGCTTTAACTATTATTTTTCCCCCTTTGACCAGGATGTGACATTCAGCTAGAAACAGCGACAGTGTTTTATCAGAAACCGCCAATTTTACAATAAATAGTTCATATTCATCAGAAAAAATGCGTACTTTTGAATGAATATATGCTTCACAGATTTTGTCATTTGAAGCTATAACACTCAACTACAGAATATTTATTTATATGAATTACGACATCATTGTAATCGGTAGTGGTCCAGGCGGGTATGTTGCTGCCATTAGAGCCGCTCAGTTAGGGTTCAAAACAGCGATTATTGAACGCGAATCATTAGGCGGAATCTGTCTAAACTGGGGCTGTATCCCTACAAAAGCATTATTGAAAAGTGCTCAGGTATTTGAATATTTAAACCATGCCGCTGATTACGGCATCAATGTTCAAGGTGGTGAGGCTGATTTTGACGCTATTGTCAAAAGAAGTCGCGGGGTTGCTGAAGGAATGAGTAAAGGTATTCAGTTCTTGATGAAAAAGAATAAAATCGACGTCATCAATGGAACTGCAAAAATTAAAAAAGGTGGTAAAATCGATGTGAAAGGAGCAGACGGTTCTACTAAAGAATATTCGGCAAAACATACCATCCTAGCGACTGGTGCACGTTCACGTGAATTGCCTAATTTACCTCAAGATGGTAAAAAAATCATCGGATACCGTCAAGCAATGACACTTCCTAAACAACCAAAATCTTTAGTTGTTGTTGGCTCAGGTGCTATCGGTGTTGAGTTCGCTTATTTCTATAATGCAATCGGAACAAAAGTAACTATCGTAGAATTTATGGATAGAATCGTTCCTGTTGAAGATGAAGAAATTTCAAAACAATTAGAGAAAAGCTTAAAAAAACAAGGTATCACCATCTTAACGAAATCTGAAGTTCAGTCCGTTGACACAACAGGTGAGTTGAGCAAAGTTTCTATCAAAACAGAAAAAGGTATTGAAGTTATCGAAGCAGAGATTGTATTATCGGCTGTTGGTATCGCTCCAAATATCGAAAATATCGGCTTGGAAGAGGTTGGTGTAAAAACTGATCGCGGCCGTGTTGTTGTAGATGATTTCTACAAAACAAACATCGAAGGTGTATATGCGATCGGTGACATTGTTAAAGGCCAAGCCTTGGCTCACGTTGCCTCAGCAGAAGGAATCACTTGTGTTGAAAAAATCAAAGGTCTACATGTTGAACCTATTGACTACAATAATATCCCTGGATGTACATATTGTTCCCCAGAAATTGCTTCTGTAGGTTATACCGAAAAAGCGGCAAAAGAAGCCGGCTATGAAATTAAAGTTGGTAAATTCCCATTCTCAGCTTCAGGAAAAGCTTCAGCTGCTGGTGCCAAAGATGGCTTTGTTAAAGTTATCTTTGATGCTAAATATGGTGAGTTCCTAGGCGCACACCTTATCGGAGCCAATGTTACAGAAATGATTGCAGAAGTTGTTGTTGCCCGCAAACTGGAAACAACAGGTCATGAAATGATTAAAACGATCCATCCTCACCCAACAATGAGTGAAGCGATTATGGAAGCTTGTGCTGATGCTTACGGTGAAGTGATCCACTTGTAGTATTAAAACAAATAAAACTAAAAAGGGGAAAATCTAACGATTTTCCCCTTTTTAGTTTTATGATCGAATGGTTAATAGCGATTACATAACCAATCGCGACTTAAAGACGATCTGTTGATCGACAATTTCGCTGTTGTCAATGCGTTCAAATAAAATTTCAGCCGCTTTACGCGCTTGCATTCCCGGAAATTGCTCTATGCGTCCCATTGGCGGATTTTCCATATATTGCCATAACGGATAGTTGGCATAACTAATAAAGAAAATATCTTGATTTAAGACAAGCCCCTTTTGTCTGGCCGCTTTCATCAAATCAAGTGTAACAAAGTCATTAAAAGATATAATGGCAGAAGGTCGCTCAGACATCGCAAATATACTATCCATAGCCTTTTCATTTCCTTCCGTACTCAGGTCTGTTTCGATGATATTCTTTTCTAGAATATCCATACCATTCCTTTTCATAGCCGATAGATAAGCTACTTTTCGATCTTCACTGGCAGGTAGTGTTTTCGGTCCATTTACAAGTGCGATGACTTTATGCCCACGTGCTACAAAAGCATCGACAGCTTCGTTCATCCCAGTAGAAAGATCACTCTGCACTTTATTGATATTAGGTAAACTAGGCACACAGTCAAAGAAGACAATCGGGATACCAGACGCTTCCAATTTCTCAATGAATTCTAAATTGGTCGTCTTTTTACCTATAGACATCAAAATCCCATCGACACGATGGTTTTTAAATGTTTTTAAGATCTGCTCTTCACGATCAGGATCATCCAATGATTGTCCCATCAGAACAGTATATCGGTGTTCGGATGCAACATTTTCAATTTCACTAATGGCGAAAGAAAAAAACGGTTCAGACAAACTCGGCAAGATCACAGCAATAGTGAATGTCTTACGTTGTTTGAAGAATATAGCCGTCTGATTGGGTTCATAATTCAATTCTTCGGCCATTTTTTTAACTCGCATTGTTGTTACTAATCCAATACTTGGATGATCATTCAATGCTCTAGAAACTGTCGAAGGACTGATTTTCAGCTTCTTGGCAATTTCTTTAATCGTGGCAGGCTTGTTCACTTTATTCATAAATCCAAGGGCTTTATATAAAAATAGGGCTTTTATATCCCTAATCATAATTTTTTTTCAACAATATTGACTACGATTTTAAAGACAATTATTGTTGGTAGATTAAACAAAGATACTTACTGTAGACTTAGTCTACAAATTGAATTTCGGCAGTTCCCACTGCAAACTCCGTGGCCAGGAACTCCAATGGCTCTACTCCCCTAAAAAGGAGTTCATCCTTAAAATAAACTTTTATCTTGTCACTATATTCGCCCCAATCCACAAATTTAACTTTATTGAGCTGTTCAAGTGGATTACCTTTCGTTAGGATACAAATGTGCTTATCAGCAGCTTTTAACTGCGCAAATAGGGTGTTAATATGATCAAACAAGTGTAGGCGTAGCGGCAAAATTGCATTTACATGAAGCCGTTCAAAATTTTCCTTATATTTTTGATCAAATCCAAAAGTTTGTTGTGTATGTTCGAACAATAGATTCTCACCTTGATGCTCAAGGTGATTTTTCATAAATTGAACCAAATCTGCTTGGGCCGGAACAGTCTCTGTAAATTCTATAAAACTAGCAAAAAGATAATATACTTGAAGTAAGTAGTCCCTTTTGGGAAAAACAACATCATCTAATTCAAAAACATACACCTTTTTTTCTTCTGGAAACATCATGAGTATAAAAGCTTAAAGTTAAGGGCTGTATCAACACCGTTGGAACGATTATTACATGAGCCACAAAGTGATATCCTATTTGGATACACAGATTAATGCAAGATCCTCACCAGAATCTGATGTGGCAAATAATCCGTCCAATGATCTTTCGAAAGTCGCTGAGCCCAATAAATCGTTGCCCTTTGACAGAAGTCTATAAGGCAAATCAGCTGGCGGATTTTCCATAACAGGAATAGTTTCAAGCAGATCTTTATCAGGAACAAGAACTGAAATCTGATATTCCTCAAATAAAACTTTGGCTGCAGCCAATGGTTCCAGCTCAAAACCTCCTAAAGGCAGCACATAATTAACCTGTTGGTCTAAACTTAATTTGAGTATCTCATGGGCAAAAGTGGGGAGAAGTCCTTTCGGAATCTTCGCATAGTTACCTGAATTTAGCAGCAATTCAGGAATATCTTCTGAACTTGCATATATTATTTCGAAATCAGTTCCCAATTTTTTAGCGATACGCATTGCCAAAGGTCTGGTTCCGAAAGTGATGAGTATTTTCTTCATTAAAAATATAGTTATAAACCCGATTATTTCAGGGCATTTTGATATTTCTGGGTATTTTGGATCTGTCACACGACTAATCCATCACGCATATGAATCGTTCGATCCGAAATTCGGGCAAGTTCCTCATTATGGGTAACGATAATAAACGTTTGCTGAAACTTGTTTCTAAGATCAAAAAACAATTGATGTAAAGCTGCTGCATTTTCTGAGTCTAGATTACCAGAGGGTTCATCAGCCAAAATAATAGAAGGATCATTGATTAGAGCACGCGCTACAGAAACACGTTGTTGCTCACCCCCAGACATTTCTGCAGGCTTGTGGTCAATACGATGCGAAACCCCTAATAAGTCCAGCAGTTCCTTTGCTTTAGCTTCCGCTTCGGACCTCCCTTTTCCCTGAATAAAAGCTGGAATACATACATTTTCCAGTGCTGTAAATTCAGGCAACAGATGGTGGAATTGAAATACAAAACCAATATGTTCATTTCGGAAAGCGCTTAACTTTTTAGCATTCAATTTTTGAACATCAACACCATTGATGGAAACCGTTCCCTGATCAGGCTTATCCAAGGTACCAATGATGTGCAACAGTGTACTTTTACCAGCTCCTGAAGCACCAACAATACTGACGATTTCCCCTTTTTCAACCGCGATATCAACACCTTTCAAAATTGGTAATGACCCATAAGCTTTGTGAATTCCTTTGGCATGTAACATCATAGGACAAAGATAAATAAATTTACGATACCACGAGTTTGAATAAATAAGCTGTTATTTCTCTATTCCAGCCATTTTATTTTGTCTAAATGTCAAAAAATAGATAAAAGAGCAACTTATCCCTTGTCTTATCCCCCAAAAAATTATATTTTTACGCCAAATATTTTTGCAAATGAACATTCACGAATATCAAGGAAAGCAAATACTAAAGAGCTTTGGTGTGCGCGTACAGGAAGGTATCGTAGCAGATACTCCAGAGCAAGCTGTGGAAGCGGCCAAAAAAATGAAAGAAGACTACAACTCTGATTGGGTTGTTGTTAAAGCTCAAATTCACGCTGGTGGCCGTGGTAAAGGTGGTGGTGTCAAGTTAGCTAAGAACTTGGATGAAGTCAAACAAAGAGCAACTGACATCATTGGCATGCAATTAGTAACGCCTCAAACTGGACCTGAAGGTAAAAAAGTAAACAAAGTTTTGGTAGCTCAAGACGTTTATTATCCTGGCGAGAGCGAAACAAAAGAATTCTACATGTCTGTATTATTAGACCGTGCTAAGGGACGTAACATCGTTATGTACTCTACAGAAGGTGGTATGGACATCGAAGAAGTTGCAGAAAAAACACCACACTTGATTTTCAAAGAAGAAATCGATCCAAAAGTAGGCTTACAAGGATTCCAAGCACGTAAAATTGCTTTCAATCTTGGTCTTTCTGGTGCTGCACACAAAGAAATGGTGAAATTTGTTGCCGCTCTTTACAAAGCGTACGATTCTACAGACTCTTCTATGTTTGAGATCAATCCGGTATTAAAAACTTCAGACGACAAGATCTTAGCAGTTGATGCGAAAGTAAATCTTGATGAGAACGCTTTGTACCGTCACCCAGATTACGCTGCTATGCGTGACGTAACTGAGGAAGATCCAACGGAAGTTGAAGCTGGTGAATCAAACCTAAACTACGTTAAATTAGATGGTAACGTAGGTTGTATGGTAAATGGTGCTGGTTTAGCAATGGCTACAATGGATATCATCAAATTAGCTGGTGGTGAACCTGCAAATTTCTTGGACGTAGGTGGTACTGCAAATGCTGAAACTGTAAAAGCTGGTTTCAATATCATTTTAAAGGACCCTAACGTAAAAGCGATCTTAATTAATATCTTCGGTGGTATTGTTCGTTGTGACCGTGTTGCTCAAGGTGTAATTGATGCTTACAGCGAAATCGGTAACATCCCTGTTCCAATCATCGTTCGCCTTCAAGGTACGAATGCTGAAGAAGCGAAAAAATTAATTGATGAGTCCGGTTTACAAGTTTATTCTGCAATCTTATTGAAAGAAGCTGCTGAATTGGTAACGAAAGTATTAAAAGGTTAATTCCTTTAATCATCATAACAAAAACGCGGACTAGTGATAGTCCGCGTTTTTTGTTTCTACTCCTCCTATCGCTCGCCACACAGACAAAAAGCTCTCTTCTTAGCAAACCTATATTCCATAGCAAAACGAGGTGTGTGCCATTTCCCAATCTTTGAGTTTTCACCCGGTCTTTATTTCAAAATATATTTCCCTTGTGCAGGTTAACGAACCATCTTTAAGTGAATTAAATCAACATTTATAACCAATAAACCAACAGAATAGCTTATTTTTGTATTGCTTTTTTAACAAAGCATCTTTTACAAGTCAATCTCCAAAAATTAAGATGGAACACACAAGAATAAAGGAACTATTGAATGCCACAGAATTTGGCAAAGAGGTCGTTGTTAAAGGTTGGGTAAGAACTTTCCGCAACAATCAGTTTATAGCAATCAATGACGGTTCGTCAATCAATAATATTCAAGCAGTTGTCGATTTTGAAAATACACCTGAAGATATCTTAAAACGTATCACCACTGGAGCAGCAGTTCGCGTAAAAGGTCAATTGATAGAATCATTGGGTAAAGGGCAAAAAGTTGAGGTCAAAGCTACTGAAGTTAGTATTATTGGCGACTCTGACCCCGAAAAATATCCATTACAGCCCAAAAAGCATAGCTTAGAATTTTTACGTGAAATTGCACATTTGCGTTTCCGTACCGGAACATTCAATGCGGTATTCAAAGTGCGTAATGCTTTAGCATTTGCAGTACATAAGTTTTTTCAGGAAAACGACTTTGTCTACATGCATACACCAATCATCACAGGTTCGGATGCGGAAGGTGCTGGAGAAATGTTTCAGGTTACAACCCTGGATTTAAAAAACCCGCCACGCAAAGAAAATGGAGATATCGATTTCAAAGAAGACTTCTTTGGAAAATCGACGAACCTTACTGTATCGGGCCAATTGGAAGGAGAACTTGGTGCCATGGCATTTGGAAACATCTATACGTTCGGTCCAACATTTAGAGCGGAAAACTCAAATACAACACGCCATTTGGCTGAATTCTGGATGATCGAACCCGAAATGGCTTTCTATGAATTAGAGGACAATATGGACTTGGCCGAAGCTTTGCTGAAATATGTGATTAAATATGCTTTGGAAACCTGTCCAGAAGAAATTGAGTTCTTAACCAATCGTTTGCTGGAAGAAGAGAAATCTAAACCTGCTGCAGAACGCTCAGAATTAAATCTTGTTGAGAAGTTAAACTTCGTATTAACAAACGATTTTGAAAGGGTTACCTATACCGATGCCGTTGAAATATTAAAGCGTAGCAAACCAAACCAAAAGAAACAATTCAAATATTTAATTGATGATTGGGGTGCTGATTTACAATCGGAACACGAACGCTATTTGGTTGAAAAACACTTCAAGAAACCTGTTATCTTAACAGACTATCCGCGCGAAATCAAGTCCTTCTATATGAAGCAAAATGAGCCGGATGCACAAGGAAGAAACACAGTACGTGCCATGGATATTCTTTTCCCAGGTATTGGTGAAATGGTCGGTGGTTCGCAGCGTGAAGAAAATCTTGATCGTTTACTTGATCGCATGGCTGAAGTTGGTATTCCCGCAGAAGAAATGGAGTGGTTCTTGGATACACGCCGTTTTGGATCGGTACCACATTCAGGATTTGGCGTAGGTTTTGAACGCCTCGTTTTATTCACGACAGGAATGACCAATATCCGCGACGTCATTCCATTCCCACGTACGCCGAAAAACGCAGAATTTTAATATAAAGAACAACAGCCAAAACAAAATATTTTGGCTGTTGTTCTTTTAGATATAGCGTATCTGAATGCAGATAATAACCATTGCCCTATTGACATTCTACAACAGGGGCTAAGATTAAACCTAATTCAGGTACTTAACAAAAATAGAAAATGCTTATTAAGATATATAACGACAATCCTAACCCCAAGGCAATAGAACAGGCGGTTGATATTCTACGGCGTGGAGGTGTAATCATCTACCCTACTGATACCGTATATGGTATCGGCTGTGATATCACGCAACAAAAAGCCATAGAACGAGTATGTGAAATTAGAGGTCTAAAACCAGAAAAGGCTAATCTATCATTTATATGCTATGATTTAACAGATATTTCGCAATACACAAAATCCTTTGATACCTCCGTATTTCGTGTATTAAAAAAAGCCTTGCCTGGACCTTTTACCTTTATTTTTAACGCAACAACTAAAGTCCCTAAGCTACTAAGTTCCAAAAAGAAGACTGTGGGTATACGTGTGCCAGACAATAATATTGTTCGTGAAATTGTCAAACAATTAGGTAACCCTATTGTGACAACCTCCATTCACGATGAAGATGAAATTATTGAATATTCTACTGATCCCGAATTAATTCATGAAAAATACGAAGATCTAGTTGATGCTGTTATAGATGGCGGTTATGGCGATAATGTCGCATCTACCGTGGTCGATCTTACAGAAGGAACTTTTGATGTTATTCGTGAAGGAAAAGGTGATTTGGAGCAATTCCTATAAAAACCAACTTTCAGTAGAAACTCCCCTTATTAACCTATTTGCAAAATTCCCACCAGTATCATTGTTGGTAATTTGTGCATAAACTACTCCCATCAACATACTTATCAACAAAACAAGCTACTTATTAACACAAGAAATGTTAATAAGTAGCTTGTTGACATATGGATACTAACATAAAATGTGTATAAGTAGTCCTTTATCAACACTACATTGTTAATAACACAAACAAAAAGGATTCAAAAAAACAACAAAATGTGTAAAACTAGGGGGTTATACACATAAAAATGTGCATAAGATAACATTCATCGGCAAACTCGTTAAATATCGTGTTTATAAATAAACTATACTAACAGATCTCTGTGGAAAGTTAAGAACGATACTCTACCCGTTTTTTTATCGCTATGTTGAAAAGTTCAAATCCGCGCTTTGTTTCTATCAGTAGTTTTCCCAGAAAAGGAACCAACAATCCAGAAAAAAATTCGCCTTGGACAAACCTAACTTGTGAAGCTCCCACTTGTTCTAACCTAAAATAATGCTCGCCATCAAAAATACCTGGAAAGAATAAATCTCCTTTCCAGCGCAGCTCGCTATTCTGTTCAATAGACAGGAATTTTGGATTCATTTTGATCTTGAATCCGTTTGGTTGTTCTAAAAGCACTTTGCAGCGTTTTCCGACTACCGGTTGCTTTTCAAACTGTTTGATTGTTGGGCTCCATTGGGAATAAGCCTTAAACCCACTTAATACCTGCCAAACCTCTTCTGCTGTCGCATCAATGAGAATACTCGTTTCAATCTTTTTCATTTTGTTCTTTTTATCGCTGAAACGACAAAATAGCTCAAGCTTCTTCACCTCTCTTCAAATAACGGTAAAGCGTATGTGATGCTATTCTAGTTTCATACTAATTTCTCAATTATTACAACTGCAAACAAACTACTCCAAGCTTCATATGAACCATATAAATATATAAATACACAAAATTTTGGTTACGTGTTCTATTAAGCAAGCTGTTCGTTAACAGCTACAGGACAAAACTAGAAAAAGACAGGCGGCTCGCTCTTGACTTTTATCAAGAACTTATTTTTGTTCGAATACGACTCAAGGTTTCTGGGCTCATACCTAACACGGAGGCGATATATTGAAGGGGAACTTGTTGGAATAATAATTTATGTTGTTCAAAGTATTGGACATATCTTTCTTCCGCTGTTAGACAAATAAAATCCGAGATTCGCTGCTCCATGGTACAAAAGCATTTTGCCAAAAAAGCCTTCTCAAATTTATTCCATTCCACAATTTCGGATTCCATTCGCTGGTAATCGGACTTTGACAAACGGTATACCGTACAATCGCTAATGCATTGGAAATTCCATATGGAAGCCCTGTCAAAAATGAAAGAAGCAAGATCTGTCACAAAATGATTCCTTGTACCTATCCATTGCGTAAACTCTCCTTTTTTTGACCAAGCATATTGACGGATTAATCCGGATTCTATCACAAACAGATTGGAAGAGTAATCGCCCGCCTTGATCAGATATTCACCTCGTTTTAATTCAATACGCTCGAAGTTTGAGAAAAGTTTTAAGGCACTAGCCTCAGAAATAGGAAAAAAATCTCGAAAGAGTTGATCTAACATGAAAGGAGGTTTTATAAAATCACGACTTCTTCAATAATGACGTGACCTACATATTCATTTACCCTTCCTAGAATTTGTCTTCGCATAAGCGCCAATTCATTCTTAATAACAGCAGACTCTACACGTACGAACAGTTTTTTATCACGAACATATAGCTGCTGTGTGCGATTAGCGATAGCTTTACCAATCAATTGAGGCCAAACAGATGCGATCGAAGTTTCATCAAATTTTCTTCGTAGTTTATAAGCCTCAAGAAGACGCTCAACTCCCTCCTTAATTGTCATATCGTCGCTTGACCGAATGAATTCAAGGCTTTTTTTAGTTTGCTTCTTATACATTGACTTGTCCTCCTTCAATATCAAATATACGAACAGGTCGGCTGATTTCGTCAAAGATTCGCTGAATTCTCACGGAATCCGTATCTGTCAGGAAAATCTGTCCAAAATCATCTTCTGAAACCATCTGCATCAATTTATGTGTACGGCGATCATCAAGTTTATCAAAGATGTCATCCAAAAGAAGTAAGGGCTTAAAACCCTTTTTCTGCTGGAGATAAGAATATTGTGCAAGCTTCAGGGCAATTAGAAAAGATTTTTGCTGGCCCTGAGAACCAAACTTCTTTAAGGGCATTCCACCGTGAATGGTAAAGATCAGATCATCTTTATGTATTCCTTGCGTTGTGCGTTCCAGCATACGGTCACGTTCCAAATTCTTCTCCAAAATATTTAGAAACGAATCTGTCATTAAAGGCGATTCATATTGTAATTGAACAGACTCTGCATCTTCGGTGAGGAACTGATAGTGTCGGTCAAACTCCGGCTGAAACTCCTCCATAAAAGACCTTCTTTTTTGAAAAATAATATTTCCAACTTCTTCAAGCTGAAAATTGAGAATTTCGATTAGGCCAAGATCCAATACACTGGTTTGACGTGCTTGTTTAAGTAGACTGTTACGTTGGGCTAAAAACTTATTATAAATAATCAGGGTATCTAAATATTTATTATCTGTTTGGGAAATCACATTATCCACAAACTTTCTACGCTCTTCACTCCCATCTGTGACGATGATACTATCGTTTGGGGATACCATGACCAAAGGAAATAGGCCGATATGATCAGCCAGTCGCGGGTAATCCTTTTTATTTTTTTTAAATTGCTTTTTCTGATTTTTTTTAAGGCTACAAGAAATGAAATCACTAATGGATTCTTTATCAAATTCACCCTGTACCATAAACCAGTCATTTCCTGATTTGATATGCTGCGAATCAATTGGATTGAAATAACTTTTACAGAGTGATAAATAGTGAATCGCATCCAAAAGATTGGTTTTACCAACACCATTATTCCCCGTAAACGCATTTACCTCGGGGAGAAATTCCAAAGATGATTCCGAGTAATTCTTGAAATTTAGAACAGAAAGTTGCTTCAGCCACATAGCACAAAGATACGCTATTTGGATTGCTAAAAATTATTTTATTTCCTCAAAATCCACAAACTCACCAGCGGTTTCAGTTCCTTTACGTTCAGGACTTTCTTTCGGTGGAATGTAATCGACATGTACCTTCCCTTCGGGCTGAGACCTTTTACTTTCCTGTTGCCCTTGACCATTAAATTCATAATAAAAGGTACCGCCTGATCCTTGGCTACCATATGCTCCACCCTGCTGCTGCGCTTTTTTCATCAACTTTTCAGCTGCTTTACGCATTGCAAATGGTAAAAATAATCTAAATAAGAATCTTACTACAAAGTAAACAGCGAATGTAATAAGTATAAATTTTAAAAATGCCATAGTCAATTCGTTGCTATTTTATCAAATTTAACCAATAACTCGATAAACTGTTGTCTTTAAAATGTCAGATAAGAATTTATTAACAAATTTTAAGACTTTCCTAATCGCGCTTTTGTTTCCATAATAATTCGATAGAGCTCTTCCTGGCGCTGTGTACCCAACACGTAGGTAAGACCATCTTTATCCGTTAAAAAAACTGCATTTTTGCCTCCAGCGAAGAATTTAATCTTTCCTTTAGTGTGCAGATTATAAACAGGATTATTGAAAAAGAATGTACTATAAGGCGCCTTTTCTATTTTTGTAATAGAGGCAAGATCGATTTTGACGACTCGAGTAGACCATAGTCCACTAATCAGTATATGGTCTTGAAATACTTCCGTACGGAATAATACCATATACATCATGACAATAGACGTGATGATAATACCTACTCCTACAATAAAGAACAATTGGCTCGATATCAAATGGTCTAAATTCAAATAAAATGCCGTAAAACAAAAAAGTACGAGCACTAAACGCACGCTGATCCAAACACGGTCACGACCTAAATATTGATTTTCCGAATAGAGTACACCTTCTTTCATTTACTTAAGATTTAGCTATTAATTTGGAGACTTCGCACCATTGTCTCTTACTATTTGAACTCCTCATTAGTATCATTTTTGCTTCTATTAGATTTTGTATCATTCAGGATCCTTCCATCATTTTTAGCAGCAACAATTTTTCTTGCTAATCAGTTCTGCAAACTAAAGTAAGGACTTTTTTTGTATTGGCGGTAATTTTATAACGATTGTCCATGCGATAATTGGCTACCCAAAGGATATCTCCATTTCCATTCACCACGATCGGAATATTTTCCTTTTCAAATAAGCTGATCTTCTTATTGATAAAAAAATCACTCAACTTCTTACGCCCTTCCATACCTAAAGGATAAAAGCTATCGCCAACTTTCCATGATCGAATTGTGAGCGGGAAAACCAACACATCATAATCCAGCTTTGCAACCTCACTTGCTTTGACAATAGCTAGATCCGCAGAAACATTGGCATGAAAACAATAGTGCTTCCACTCCACAGTCGAAGTTTCGGAGGTGATTAAAGCCTCATCGGGAGAAATAAATTCCTTTTCACGAATAAAAAGTTCATTTCTATCCAGGAGCATATGGTAGGCATCGGATTGAAAAATACGTCCAGACTCTCTTGACCAAGCTTGTTGAAGATCACTTAGTACCGGCTTTGAGAAATTAAAAGCTGAAAACAACTCATAAAGCAAAGGCAGATTATCCATATAGGGTTCCAGATCTTCCTTCCGAACTCCCCATCCTTCGTCAATAGGGTAAAACAGCTTTCTCCGAATAGGCTCCACAAATTGCTGCAACAGCTGGTAAGATTCCTTAAAATGATTGATATTCTGCTCGAAGACCATCTCAAAATCTGGCTGAAGTTTTTTAAAATGTGGGATGATATCAATCCTTATTTTATTACGTGCATATTTTGTTGAAAAGTTGGACTGATCGTCCCGATAAGCAATCCCATACATATTCACAAAATGTTCAATTTCGCTTGCCTTCAGAAAAAGTAGTGGTCGGATGATGCGCTCTCTGATAGGAAAAATACCCTGGAGGCCTTGGAGACCGGTTCCACGTGAAAGGTTCAGGAGTACCGTTTCGATATGATCGTTCAGATGCTGAGCTACTGCAATTCGATCGAACTGCAGCTCATGTCGCAATTTCTCAAACCAAGCATAACGAAGTTCCCGGGCCGCCATTTGAATCGAAATCTGATGGTCCTTTGCGTAAGCTTGTGTATCAAAGTGTTTCACGTATATTGGAACATTATTTTCCGCTGCAAATTTTCTGACTAGAGCTTCATCCTCTTCAGATTCCGCCCCCCTTAATTGAAAATTGCAATGTGCAATAGCAATCGTATACCCTGCTTTTGCAAATAAATGTGCCATTAACATCGAGTCCTTTCCTCCACTCACCGTAAGCAATATTTTATCATGAGGCATCAACAAATGCTCCTTTTCAATATAGCCCATTAGTCTTTCCAGCACATTCATATAACAAAGTTACGGTATATTTTGTCCGAATGATAAATTCAAGTCTTAAAATTTGTGAAATCCAGTGAAGTAGCAATTAAAATCCATATTTTTGCCCTTGTGAAACAATACATTTATACACTTATTGTATTTATTTTAACTGGCTTGTCGGTCCAAGCACAGAAACAGGATGAACTAAAGCTTCTTTCATCATCCCATATTATTACTGGAAAAGACGGCAATATCCTCTTTTACCGCCCAGTCTATGAGCATGTAGGCTCAACGCTATCATCAGATAGTGGCTATTTACACAAAGACAACATTGGCAGACAATTTTTTGAAGCCTTTGGAAATGTAATCATTACTCAACCCGACGGTACGCAGATATTTTCCAATAAATTGCACTATGAAGCGGCCATGCAGCTCGCTACACTTACGGGCGCTGTACGAATGGTCAGCACCAGTGGCTCTATACTGACAACCGATCATCTTGTCTATAATATGCGCAGTAAAATCGGTAATTATTACAGTGGTGGGCGTATTCTATCAGGAAGCGATACAATTACAAGCCAGCGAGCTACTTATTTCGAAAATACAGGGGAATCTTATTTCAATCAAAAAGTTGTGGTCCGATCAACCAATGTAAAAGTCTACACGGACTCCATGAAATATAATGGTAATACACGCATTACTGATTTCTATGGGCCTACCAATATCAAGGGAAATAAAGGGGAAAACCTGTATACTGAAAAAGGCCGATACCATATGGCAACGGGCCAGGCTTATTTCTCTAAAAACAACCTCTACACAGAAGGCACAAAGTTTCTTAAGGGAGACAGCCTATTCTACGATAGACAAGTGGGAATCGGTAAAGCCGTAAAAAATGTGGTCTTTGTTGATACCTTAGACAAATTTTACGCCTATGGTGGATTTGGTTTGTACAACGGGAGAAACGAATCCATTACGATGACAGACAAACCCCTGATCATTTCGGTTGTCAAAAAAGATTCAACACAAAAAGATTCTGTATCTTCTTTGTCTCCTGTCCAACAAAAATCGGAGAAAGAGTTAAAAAATGAAGCCAAAGAATTGAAGAAGATTGAAAAAGAACAACACAAAGATGACCTCAAATCAAATAAAACTACATCGCAAGTTGCGCTAGAAGAAAAGGAACATCCAGGTAAAAATGTCAAAAGCGGCAATAATAAACCACTTAAGGCTGATTCACAGGTAGATTCTGTTTTTATGACAGCCGACACGCTCTTCTCACAGATGATATTTCGCCGAGATTATATTGCAAAAGATTTTAAATTGAATCGTGAAGGTGGGGCTATTGAGGATGACAATGAGGTCGATTATGGTGATCATGATTCAACATCAACACAGATTGATTCTACAGGTACATTAAAAACCGTTGCAGATGGTCTCCAAAAAGACTTAGATAGTCTGCATAAAAAAGAAGTCAGGAAACCGGTGCTTGAAAAAAACACAAACAAAGTACAAGATACCCTTACGAATAGGAAGCCGATTGCTCCGAAGAAAGCACCGGTAATAGTCGGTGATCAAAACAAAATAGAAATTGAAAAAAATCTCAAGGCTGATAGTGTATTGCGTAAAAAAGCGATCATCCCGAAAGGCGGTGAATCCGATAAACTGATGGGAGCAGCTTTAAAAAATGCTCAAGAGGGAAAACGCGATTCCCTTTCCCAGGATACGGCTAAAACACGGATTATAAAGGCCTACTATAATGCTCGATTATTTAAATCGGACTTGCAGGCTGTAGCAGATTCTATGTATTATGGTATGCAAGATTCCATGTTCAGACTAATGGGGAAACCAATGATGTGGGCCGAAAACTCACAAATCTCCGGAGATACCATATTCCTGCAGGTAAAGAATCAAAAGCTGGACAATTCACTACTTGTGGGCAATGCATTTATGGTAAACGCGACCAGTGATTCTTTAAAGTTCAATCAGATTAAGGGACGGAAGATTACCAGCTTTTTCACCAATAACCGCATGGAGCGTCTGTTTGTCGATGGCAATGCAGAAAATATCTTCTATAATATTGATGAAAAGACCAATGTAACCACTGAGCTTATCCATGATCGAAGCAGTCGTTTCAAGATCTTGATGGAAGACAATAAGTTGAAGGAATACGTATCCATCCGGAAAGTGGATGGCAAAGTCTATCCTATTGCGGAAGTCACCGCCGATAAAGAGTTTCTTCCGAATTTCACTTGGCGACCTGAAGACCGCCCCAAATCAAAAGATGATTTATTAAATCGAAAAAGAGATCTTTCAAAAGCTTCATTTACGGTTCCGACGGCACCAGAAGGTGAAGAATCTGGAACAATGAAGTCTATTAAAAAAGGTGATAAAACCACGACCCCTCCAAAGGGTACCGCCAAGAAAGCTGGTGCTAACGAAACGCTCGAGAAAGAAAAAGAGGTGGACGCTACAAACAATAAATCAAGCGCTGTCACCAAAACAGCTAAGCCATCTGAAACAACGGATAAAGCTAACGCTACAAAAACAAGTGTAAAGACCGCAACTGACAAAGTAGCTTCAAAGTCCGACTCAACAACTAATAAATCGGCGATAATACCTGCTCAAGATAGTACCCAAACAAAAGTAAAAGCTAAATAATAAGAGAAGTCAACACAAAAGGAAGCGCAAAACAAATTGTTTTGCGCTTCCTTTTTTTATTCAAGGCTTCAACCGATCAGATTACGATCCCCTCCCGGTAAATTGCAAGCTCCTACTTTTAATCTAAATGAAAGAAATATTAACCTATTTTGTTTTTAGGTAATCAGCAAGTTTGCCTACAGCAATCGCTCGATGGCTAATGCTATTTTTTTCCGCAGCTGTCATTTCGGCAAACGTTCTATCATAGCCATTCGGAATAAAAATGGGGTCATAACCAAAACCATCAATACCCTTACGCTCTTCAATAATTTTTCCCTCTATACTTCCTTCAAAAAAGTGCTGCTGCTCATTCAAATATAATGAAATAACTGTTTTGAATCTCGCTGTACGATTGGGGTTATTGCCTAAATTTTCCAGGACAAGATCAATATTCTTTTCCATATCCCTCGATCCGGAATAACGTGCTGAATAAACTCCAGGCTCGCCATTTAATGCATCAATTTCCAATCCGGAATCATCTCCAAAACAGTAAAGACCATATTTGTTCACCAAATAGTCCGTTTTCTGCTGGGCATTTTCTTCAAAGGTCACT
Organism: Sphingobacterium sp.; assembly: GCA_031286695.1. Taxonomy (GTDB): domain Bacteria; phylum Bacteroidota; class Bacteroidia; order Sphingobacteriales; family Sphingobacteriaceae; genus Sphingobacterium. Next base: position 172,017 of record JAITTY010000009.1, read on the forward strand.
CCCGTCTCTGGAATATCGTCGTTACAGTCAATATCATTTAAGCTCTTAATGATAAAAGCATTCCCCACGATCGCTTGGACTTCCTCTAATTTATGGGCATTATTGGTTGCAAATACAAGTTCTAGCATCTTCTTCAAATTTAGTTTTTGTTTGTTCTTTCGCTTTATCGACCGTGCTCCTCACTCTGCAGTGGGCTACGATTTTTCCATGAAGTTACACCTCCAAAAATAAGCATTACGATATATATATTCTGTAATAAAACTTATATTTGGCAACTATTAACCCAATAAAAATAATGAAAAAGTTATCTTTAGCAGTTTATCTACTGCTGACCTTAGTGATGGTGTCGCCATGCAGTACATTTGCACAAAAAATGAAAGTTCTTTCTGGAAATTTTGAGTTCCTGAAAGGACAACAAGAATTGAACGTTGTGTTTGATTATACACCCATGACCTTTTATAATGAGAAGATGTCTGAAAACGACTATCTAGAAAAAAGAAATAAAGACATTAGCGCCAATAAAGGTTCAGCTGAAGCCGAAAATTGGAAAAATGATTGGGAATATTCTAAATCTACAGCATTTCCAAATAAATTTTTTGCTTCTATGAACAAAAACTGTGCTATCGTGACAGGGAGCAAAGAATCGGCCCCTTACACATTAGTCGTTCAAACAATATGGATCTATCCAGGGTGGTTTGCCGGAGTAATGAAACAACATGCAAAAGTTACCACATTATTAAAGTTTATCGAAACAGCTAATCCCGCTAATGTGCTACTCGAAATAAACAGTGAAAAAGCGCCTGGAGATTTTGATTTCGTCGGGATACCCAATACCAATGACAGAATAGCCGAGGGTTACGCTAAAACTGCAAAGTCCCTTGCCAAATTAATAACAAAGAAGATTAAATAATAGATGGGGTTTAAGAGCTTACATTTCCTCTTAAATCCCAATTTTATTCATAACAAGTATCTGATAAAAAAATCAAGAAACAATAAAGGTCTTAAATTCATTCCAGAACAACTTCTTTTTATTTACATCAACAAACATCTCTTCAAAACTGAACGTATTAAAAACCGTCGCAATACGGCCTTTCATGTAGGAATTATGTTCAATAAATGGAAGTTTCAAAGATGCAGGTTCCACACCCAACAATATAATCTTAGTCGGTTGGAAAAACTGCATAATGCGCTTAAAATCATTCGGGTTATGGGAATTTGCCAAATTGAGAACCGCAACTGTCTCTTTGGTCAATTTCAAGGCACCAATTGTTTTTTCAAAAGCGTCCAATGCAGCTGGAGAAAAGTAGGGGTATTGCTCGTAACGCAAAATAAAAAGTACTCCCTGATCCTTACTTCCTTGATATATAAATTCACCACCTAATACTTCCAAATGGTTAACAGTATCACCGCCCTTGCGGGGCTCAATAGCCACAGCGGCCTGCTCCGCACCTAACCCCACTGCTACATACGAAGTGTCCTCCGTTGTCGATGATGCTTGTACAATAGCTGCTTGCGCAAGAACACTATTCTCCTCCTGTAAAGGATGTGCAGACAGATCGGCTTGAAAATCAAAACCATTTCCAAAGATTGTTTCATCCATTAAGGTCTGAAGTGCAACGGGATTATCTGTTGTAAGATTGCTCATCGGGAAAGAAATATTAGACAGTAAAGATAAAGAAGAAAAAGAGAAAAGAAAAAGGAGCGAAGAATCGCTCCTTTCTATATGTCAAAAAGATTAATGACCTAAGATATACGAGAAGATTAATGGCGCAACGATCGTCGCATCAGATTCTACGATAAATTTAGGTGTATCAATATCTAATTTTCCCCAAGTGATTTTCTCGTTTGGAACAGCACCAGAGTAAGAGCCATACGAAGTTGTTGAATCTGAAATTTGACAGAAATAAGCCCAGAAAGGTACTTCTTCCCATTCAAGATCTTGATACATCATCGGAACTACACAGATTGGGAAGTCACCAGAAATACCACCTGCGATTTGGAAAAATCCAACACCTTTACCTGCTGAATTGTTACGGTACCACTCTGTCAAGTAAATCATGTACTCAATACCAGATTTAACAGTACTCGCTTTCAATTTACCTTTGATCACATTGGAAGCGAAGATATTACCTGTCGTTGAATCTTCCCATCCTGGACATACAATTGGTAAATTTTTCTCAGCAGCAGCAACAATCCAAGAATCTTTTGGGTCGATTTCATAATATTGCTCCAACACACCTGAGTTAACAACCTGATAAAGAAACTCATGTGGTAAGTAACGCTCACCTTTAGCCTCAGCAGCATGCCAAACATCTTCAAGATGTTTCTGCAAACGACGGAAAGCTTCCTCTTCCGGAATACAAGTATCTGTAACACGATTATAGTGATTATCCAATAGCTCTCTTTCTTGCTCAGCTGTCAAATCTCTATAATTCGGGATTCTTTTGTAGTGTGAGTGTGCCACAAGATTCATCACATCCTCTTCCAAATTAGCACCAGTACAAGAAATAAAGTGTACTTTATCTTGACGGATCATTTCTGCCAAAGAAACACCCAATTCAGCAGTAGACATTGCACCTCCCAAAGAGATCAACATTTTTCCACCATCCAATAGATGTTCCTCGTAACCTTTTGCAGCATCTACTAATGCAGCTGCGTTAAAGTGACGGTAATTATGCTCAATAAATTGAGAAATAGGTCCTTTTTGAGTACTCATGATATTTTCTAACTTTTATAAAATAATAAGTATCGCAAAGGTACTGAATATAATCTATTTTCGTCCCAACAGAGATTCAAAACGCGTATAGACCACATTTTTTTTAACAAATGTAAAAAGAATGGTATTCCTCGGCTGCGATTATAAACGCGACGCTTCTCCTTCGATCGAAGTCTGTTTGATCTTTTGCTTTTTATAAAGGCCAAATGTATAATTAAAATTTAGGCCAATAATTCTTGAATCGACTACTGTTTTAGAATAAATGTTGAATCCCTGTCCCAAAATCTCTCGTTTCAAAACACGGCTATGAAACAGATCCCGTACCGTCAGCGTAAGACTTAACACATTCGAAAATTGCTTATTGACCGCCAGATGCATTTCATATAAGGGTTTTATAATCGTCTGGGCATAAAGTACCTTAGTCCGGTATGAGTTTGTCCAATTTACTGTCATTTGATAAGGTAAATTTAACTGCATCATAAAATTACTCTGAAAGGACCAAAGTCCCCGATGGATCAGAAGATCATTCAGCTCCGTGGGTATATTTTTATAATGTACATACTGAATCTGACCAAAACCATAGATTGTCAAATTCTTAACAATGTCCTTTCCCATATTCATCGAAATAGCAGCACTCTTAACACCGGCAATATTCTGGTAGGTTTGCGTATAATTCTGCGCACTAACCTGATGGACCATGGAGATATAATTCCGATGATTGATCAAAGAAAGCCCCATATTCCATTTTTGACCATGAACATATTTAAGATCCATATTATCTGACAATTGAGCAGAAAGCTGCGCATTACCCTGATAACTTGTGCTTGGATCGAAAAAGAAAATGGAAGGGTTTAGATCTTGATAATTGGGTCGTGATATTCTTCGCCCATACGCGACCTGTACCGCTTGACCATTATCGTTATCTATTCGATAAATACCAAACAAGGTTGGGAATAGATTGAACATTTGCTTTCTTCCATTCGCATTTCGATCTATGTAGTCAATTTTCGTCTGAAATTGTGCGTATTCAGCACGTACACCTAATTTAATCTCCCATTGTGCAAGTTTTAGTTGAAAATCCGTATAAATCGCTTCCAGGTATTCAGTTTGTTTAAAAGTATTCTCTAGGCTATCATCGTCGGCCAGTGCATATTCCTTTTCCCCTTTTTGATAATGTCCATACGACTGACGTTGGGACCGATTCGCCTGAAAGCCTGCTTCCATAGAAAAGGGCCCGCTAAGTTTCCGTTGAAAATCACCCTTAATACCAAAAAGATCAACATAGAACGGGTTATTTGAACGCAAAAATTGCTGCTGCCCTTGCTGTTCGGAAAAAACAGGTACTGTTCTTGTCTCCAAGTCCTGTTTCCGAATACTGCTGTATCGCAAATAATCAAAATCGAACTGCAGCGCTTTATCCTTATTTTCCCCAGCAAAATCATAGTGAAGATTTATACTATTTCTATGCAGCGGATTTCTCAGGTTACTAGTTGAAGCAGTGGATTGCTTCAATGCTCCATCGGCTGAAAAATCATTTTGATAGACACCTATCTCTTCATAATTATTACGAAGATAATTCCAATTCAGTTCAACAGACGACTGCTTGTCGATCCGATAATTCATGCCCAAACGACCATTTAATTCCTGTGTGTTATTCGTTTCCTTATTCAGCTGTCCGATCACATAATGAACATTTTCACTATACGCAAGTTCACGCTTACGGTCAACATCAAAATAATTCGAAGAGCGCGCAACTGAAAAACTGGAGTTTAAGGACCATCTCTTCATTCCATACTGCAGGCTCACGCCATTATTATACTTCCAAAGCCTGCCCTTTGATGCACCTAAAAAAACATTTCCTTTTAGACCTTTCAGTACATCCTTTTTTAAACGAATATCAATTACCCCACCAGCCCCCTCCGCACTCCATTTCGCAGGTGGTATAGTCATGAGATCAATGCTCTCTAAAGAGCTTGCCGGTATAGATTTTAAATAGCCGACCAAGGAAGTTCCGGTTAAATAGGTCTGCTTGCCATTGATGGTAATCAATACTCCCGTTTTTCCCTGTAACGACAAGTTACCTAATTCGTCTACCTCTATACTCGGAATGGCATTTAAAACAGCGAAAGTATTTCCATTCAATAAAACGGGATTGCTGCCTGGTCGAATACGGACCCGATCCAAAAGCTGCTCTTCGAGAGGCCTTGATCCCACTACAAGCACTGTATCTATCCGTTTTGAATCGGATCCCGTATTTCGCAGCATCGTACTGTCAGTTAATTGTTGTTTAGTTTTGGGAACTATTTGCGCCAATAACAGACATGGCAATGCCATGGATAACCCTATAAGTATCCTGAACTTCATGGTATCTATGAAAATTAGTGCTTAGTCTTCAAAGCTTTGGTCTACAGCCTGTGCTAGTTTATGGACAAAGTCAGGTTTAACGTTTTTATCAATGGCATTGATGTTATCCAGCTCAAGGAGAAGCGCGGGTATTTTAGCACCACGTAAAATCGCTAGTTTTGTATTTATCGCCGGAGCACTTGCAGCCAGTCCATTCTGTTGTAACCTTTGTCCCAAACTAAATGCAAATTTGCGGTTAAGCTCTTCTAGCATCGTATGATTAACCCCCGACTGATATAATATTCGAATAGGAAGAGATTGTTTATCCTTTACATTGTCGAAATGGATCGATAGCAATAAATCCCCTTCAAAGTTCGATCGGTCTCTGAGTAATTTATATTCATCAGCAGCCCTTGACAACACTACTTTGTACCCCTTGCGCTCCAGCTCCTGTTTCAAAAGTAAACAGGTTTCCCAGGTCAATGATTTTTCCTCCAATCCGAAAGACGAAATACCCCCTGTGTCTTTCCCACCATGTCCGGGGTCAAGGATGATCGTTTTAGACGGATTACTTCTTTCGTTTAAAGAAGCAGAAAACCAAGAGCTCTTCGGCGGATTAATAAAAGAGTAAAATAATAGTGAAAGACCTAATAAAGGAACGGTCAATACGTATTGCCATTTTGCCTTTTTGGAGGAAGGTTTTGACATCATAACCTGAACCCGCTCAACCAGCTCATGCCTATTGTTAAATAAACCGCTCTGCAATCCAGCAGGACAGGACTGCTGTGTTAAAGTCAGTAGAAAACGGGCATAGCCGCTGTTACCATATCGATTGGCCAATACCTCGTCAACCTGATATTCATGCACCAAATACAGCTGTCTACGCATCCAATAAACAAATGGATTTAGCCAAAAAAGGCAACGAAAAATTTCTATAAACAATTTATCCCGACGATGTTTAAAAACAATATGCTGGCTCTCATGTTCAAAAATCAATTTTCCATCTGGCTTACCAAGCTGATCTTCTTCCATAACAATTACGTGCTGAACTGAACAATTTGCATAATGTCCAAAGGGAGCAACCATCGTAAATCCTTCAAATTTATACTGACTCAGCTGTCCAATACGACGGCCTAAGCGGATATAGCGTAACGCAAATCGGCATAACAAAACAAAAGATACAAGCAGATAACCATAAGCAATGCCATATCCAATCGAAAAGGAATGCCAGAAAGAATCGACCATTTCTGTTTCAGATAAGAGATCACCCGAAGCTCTTATCGAATGAGCAACTGTGTTCGATTGTTCAAAAGCGAGCACTGGACTTGTCGGCGAAAGAAATAGTTCGCCTAAACGTACAGTTCCAAATGGCAGAAGCAGACTCAACAAACATAAACCCAGGATAAAATAACGGTTCCATTGAAAAAATGAAAGCTGTCTGAATACCAGAAAATAAAGAACTGCCCCGATTACCAGACTGCAGTTAACTTCAAATAAATAATAAAGCAAGCTATTCATGATCTTCGTGTTTTTTGATAAGTTGTTCTATTTTCTGAATATCCTCCGCCGAAAGCTTCTTTTCTTTGACCATAAAAGACAGTAAGTTCTCAACCGAATCATCAAAATAATGATCGAGCACTCTTGAGAATGATAACTTTCGGTATTGCATCTTCGAAATCAAAGGATAATATTGATAAGTCTTTCCGAAGGCTCTATAACCTACATACCCTTTCTTTTCCAGTATTCTTACAATCGAGGAGATTGTATTATAGGGTATGGAACTACTTGGATCCAGGTACTCAATAATATCTTTGACAAAGACCTCTTTGAGCTTCCAGATCACCTGCATGACTTCCTCTTCTTTTTTTGTTAATTCTTCCATAATTTGACACGTTGTTTATACTAACATAAAGTTATAACTTATTTTTCAGTTTTACAACTTAAAAATAAGTTATAAAACTGAAAAATAAGTTTACAGAAGACATTCAATAAAAGAAGAGAAACTAAAACCTACTTTTTCAACAACTTAGAGAAAAACAAATAGGCCGCTACCAAAAAGATAATGATAATAATCAGGACAACAATCTCTTGCGTCCCTATTCCCCAGTTCATACTATTCATAATTTTTTTTCCAATTTAAATGACCCATTTCTCGCATTGATCTAAAAAAGTTTGGTCTATATCTGCCCCAATTCCAATTTGGTCTGAGATATGTATTTTGTATCCGTCATATTGAACACCACCAATAACAGGATCCTCCAGATGGCCAACCATACAAGTGTCAAGATCAAAAAACTTGACATTCGGGGCTGCATAAGCGAAATGCACCTTAGCAGCCAAAGCCAAGCGAGATTCCAGCATCCCTCCGATCATGCAAGTAATACCGTATTCCGCCGCAATATGATTAATTTTTAAGGCCTCTTGAATACCTCCTGATTTCGAAAATTTAATATTGATATAATCGCAGGCATCAGCTTTACAGAGGCGCCCCGCGTCATGGTGAGAATAAACAGATTCATCTGCCATCACGGGAACAATAGTTTCTGTGCGCAATTGCGGTAAATATTCATCATCCCAGGTACGCATTGGTTGCTCACAAAATTGTATCTTAAAAGGTTCCAGCCCCTGCAAAGCTTCTATTGCCCCCGCATAAGACCAGCCTTGATTTGCATCAACTCGAATAGGCATTTCGAATCCAACAGCCTTACGTATTTCACGAATACGCGCAATATCTGTTTTTGGATCCTTCCCCAACTTTACTTTCAACATGACAGCACCTTCGTCCTGTAAACGTTTTGCTTTCAATGCCATCTCCTCCGGAGAAGCAATTCCTAAAGTGATATCTGTCGTAATCTCTCGTTTCGTTCCCTTTAGAAACTGATAAAGCGGCAGACCAATATGTTTGGCGGCCAAATCATGCAAGGCCATATCAAAAGCAGATTTGATCGTTTTGTTACCGGCAATATACAAATCCAATTCAGCCAAACGCTCTTCTATGGCCAAAGGATCGCGCCCCTTCCAGATCTTTGCAAAATCCCGTGCCAGAACTAAGCAAGTATCTTGTGTTTCTCCAACGATCATTGGAAAGGCAGAACATTCGCCCACACCATATATATTGGCATCGGTATATATACGTATAAAAGTATTTTGCGCGTAGTCCATCGTCCCTGTCGCAATGACAAAAGGTTCCATAGGAATGCTTAGTCGATAAATTTCAATTTCAGTTATTTTCATCTCACTCTTTAGTTAAGCCATGTCGATACAGCATAAAGGATATGCAATACTTTGCCTAATTTATATATATTCTCGCAATCTTGGGATGCTTTTTCCATATCCCACAAAAAAAAATTGCCAAATGTTGCATTATTCAGCTAAGCATCAAACTGTATTAACAGCTATAAATACCAAATACAATATCAGCAACAAAACACTTCAAAAGAAATGATAAAATCAAATTAAATACATTTTCATTAGAATATTTACAATATTTACGTTTTTTATTCCTATATTAGCAATGTATAATATTTGAAAAGGAAAGATGATTCAACAAAGACCGAAAACGGAGGGCCTCTACGACCCTAATTTTGAGCATGACGCCTGTGGGGTAGGCTTTGTCGCCCATATAAAAGGGAATAAATCACACGCACAAGTAAAAGATGCATTAACCATGCTGGAGAATATGGAGCACCGCGGTGCTTGTGGCTGTGACCCAGAAAGCGGTGACGGAGCAGGTATCATGATCCAGCTTCCCCATGAATTTTTATGGGAAGAATGTATCAACTTGGGTATACAATTGGAAGAGCCAGGGTATTATGGCACAGGTATGGTCTTTCTTCCAAAAGAAGAAGACATGAACAAAATATGTCGGGATTTGATTGAGGAAGCGGCAGCAGAAAGGGGTATGAAATTCCTTGGCTATCGTCCAGTACCAGTCAATCGTGAAGGTATTGGACCAACAGCCCTCAGTGCAGAACCTGAAATTGTCCAATTTTTTGTCAGCAGACCGGACGGCGTTTCAAACACTGAAGAATTTGAACGCAAGCTTTTTGTACTACGTCGCCTGATCATTCAAAAAGTTAAACAACAACAAGAATACCCTCTCCCCCTTTACTTTGCATCGCTTTCTTGCAAAACAATTATTTACAAAGGTCAATTAACAACATACCAAGTCGGAACGTATTATCTTGATTTACGCGATCCTCGTGTGGTATCTGCTTTTGGCTTAGTTCACTCGCGCTTTTCCACCAATACATTCCCTTCATGGTCCCTCGCTCAGCCATTCCGTATGCTGGCACACAATGGCGAGATCAATACGTTGACAGGTAACCTGAATTGGTTTTATGCAGGTATGCGCGCTTTATCATCGCCCTATTTTACGGAAGAAGAGATGGAAATCTTACTTCCAATCGTTGACCGTGGTCAGTCCGATTCGGCCTGCCTTGACAATGTAGCGGAACTTCTTTTACACAGCGGTCGTAGCCTCACCCACGTCATGTTGATGTTGGTCCCTGAAGCTTGGGATGGCAATACGCAAATGGATCCTTTAAAACGTGCTTTCTACGAATACCATGCGACGTTGATGGAGCCTTGGGATGGTCCTGCAGCCCTCTGCTTCACCGATGGTAAGCATATTGGTGCTACACTAGACCGCAACGGTTTACGTCCACTACGTTATGCCGTAACCTCAGACGACCGCGTCGTTGTTGCTTCTGAAGCGGGAGCGCTTCCGATCGAGGAGTCTACCATCATCAAAAAAGGCCGCCAACAAGCAGGCAAGATTTTTCTTGTCGACATGGAACAGGGCCGTATCCTCACTGATAACGAAGTAAAAGATCAGCTGATCAACCAGCAGCCCTACAGCGATTGGTTGGACAATTACAAAATCAAACTGGAAGAACTGGAAGAGCCTCGTGTAACCTACACCTATCTTTCCAAAGATTCCGTTTTCAAATATCAAAAGACATTTGGTTTCTCTCGCGAAGACCTAGAAACCATCCTGACCCCAATGGCATTGACGGGGTACGAACCGACAGGCTCAATGGGGTCCGATGTTCCGCTGGCCATTCTTTCCGATCAACCACAGCATATCTCAAGTTATTTTAAGCAATTTTTTGCCCAAGTAACCAACCCGCCAATCGATCCGATTCGCGAACGCTTGGTCATGAGTTTAGCAACATTCATCGGTAATGCAGGCAATATCCTGATCGAAGACAAGAAATTCTGTCACTGTGTGACCTTGCCGCATCCGATTCTGACCTCCAAAGAACTGGAGAAATTGCGTTCGATAGATACAGGATTATTCCAAGCAAAAACCATTCAGTCTTATTTCCGCTCAGATGGTAAACCTGGATCATTGGAAGCGGGCTTAGAGCGTCTGTGCCGCTATGCAGATGATGCTGTGCGTGATGGTTTTGAAGTCTTAATTCTTTCAGATCGTGCGATCGATTCCAAACATGCAGCAATACCATCGTTACTTGCTGTTTCAGCAGTCCATCACCACTTGATCAAAACAGGTAACCGTGGCGCTGTAGGCCTAGTGGTCGAAGCCGGTGATGCTTGGGAAGTACACCATTTTGCCTGCCTATTGGCATTCGGTGCCACAGCAATCAACCCCTATATGGCCCTGGCTAGCATTCGTACCATGAAGGAACAAAACACTTTGGATACCGAACTGACTTGGCCTGAACTATCCAAAAATTACGTCAAAGCCGTCAACAATGGTTTGTTGAAAATTTTCTCTAAAATGGGAATTTCCACATTACAATCCTACCATGGCGCACAGATCTTTGAGGTACTTGGTATTGACAAGTCTGTTGTCGATAAATTCTTTTGCGGGGCTGTCTCACGTATCGGCGGTATGACCTTGGATGATCTGGCTAAAGAAGCTCTTTCAAAACACTGGCGTGGATTTGAAAAAAGCCGTACACCGCAAAATCTACTGCCAGAAGGCGGTATTTACCAATGGAAACGCCGCGGTGAAGGCCACCTTTGGAATCCCGACACGATTCACCTATTGCAACAGGCCTGTCGCACAGGAGACTATGCAACCTATAAAAAATACGCGCAGAAAATCAACGAGCAGAAGGAACACATGTTTACTCTTCGTGGATTGTTGGACTTTGCAAAACATCGCAATTCTATTCCATTGGAGCAAGTAGAACCTGCTAGTGAAATTCTAAAACGTTTCGCAACCGGAGCAATGTCCTTTGGATCAATTTCCCACGAAGCGCATAGTACCCTTGCCATCGCCATGAACCGCATCGGCGCAAAATCAAACACCGGGGAAGGTGGGGAAGATGAATTGCGTTATCAACCGCTTCCAAATGGAGATTCCATGCGCTCGGCAATTAAACAAGTAGCCTCGGCTCGTTTTGGTGTCACATCCAATTATCTGACACAAGCCGACGAACTACAAATCAAAATGGCCCAAGGTGCCAAACCGGGAGAAGGAGGTCAATTACCGGGTCCCAAAGTGGATGCCTGGATTGCAAAAACAAGACACTCTACACCGGGTGTCGGTCTGATTTCACCACCACCCCATCACGATATTTACTCCATCGAAGATTTAGCGCAACTGATCTTTGACCTAAAGAATGCTAACCGTCAAGCAAGAATCAACGTAAAATTGGTTTCTAAAGCGGGTGTTGGAACCATTGCTGCCGGAGTTGCGAAGGCCCATGCCGACGTGATTCTTATTGCAGGTTTTGACGGCGGGACAGGTGCATCTCCAATCAGTTCGATCAAACATGCTGGACTACCTTGGGAATTAGGTCTTGCAGAAGCGCATCAGACACTTGTTAAAAACAAATTGCGCAGTCGTGTCGTGTTACAAGCGGACGGCCAGGTAAAAACAGGTCGCGACATCATCATCGCTACTCTATTGGGCGCGGAGGAATGGGGCGTATCTACAGCAGCATTGGTTGCCGGCGGCTGTATCATGATGCGTAAATGCCACCTGAATACATGTCCTGTAGGTGTTGCAACTCAAGATCCAGAACTGCGTAAATTATTCTCTGGAAAACCAGAAGATATTGTCAACTTATTTACCTTCCTCGCGGAGGAAGTCCGTGAAACAATGGCTTATCTTGGTTTCCGCACCATCAACGAGATGGTCGGACGCGCTCAGTTCTTAAAGAAACGGGAAAATATAAACCATTGGAAAGCTAAGAAAATTGATTTCACAGACATTCTACATGTGGAACGCAACGAGCCCGGACAATCGTTATACAATACCGAAGAGCAGGATCACGGTATGGCCATGATTTTGGATTGGGGCCTCCTAAAACAATCAAAATTGGCTTTAGATAGCAAAACTCCTGTATTTGGCACCTTTAAGGTCAAAAATACAGACCGTACTATCGGAACAATGTTGTCCAATGAGATTTCAAAACTCTACGGTTCTGAAGGCCTACCTGACAATACCATCAATTTCAAATTTGAGGGTTCCGCCGGACAAAGTTTTGGTGCATTTTCAACGAAAGGTCTTTCATTTGAATTACAAGGTGAAGCCAATGATTACGTTGGAAAAGGATTATCAGGAGCTCAGTTAGCAATCTATCCAGTTGCAGAAAGTGCACTTGTACCGGAAGATAATATCATTATTGGCAACGTTGCACTATTTGGAGCAACATCCGGCCATCTATTCGTCAACGGACAGGCCGGTGAACGCTTCGCCGTACGTAACTCAGGTGCAACAGCTGTAGTTGAGGGTGTTGGTGACCATGGCTGTGAGTACATGACAGGGGGCCGTGCACTTATCTTGGGGGCAACCGGTCGTAACTTTGCTGCCGGAATGAGCGGGGGTATCGCCTGGATCTACGACATTAACGAGGATTTCCGCGAAAACTGCAATCAGGAAATGGTCGATCTGGATCCATTGGAAAGTGAAGACGAAACTGCAATTATCGCCTTACTGAAACGTCATATCTTGCTCACCAATAGCCGTAGAGCAGATTTCATTCTACAAAATTGGTCAAGAGAAAAAAATAAATTCATTAAGGTATTCCCAAGAGAATACAAAAATGTCATTCGTCAAAAATTAGTTGAAGCATAATATAGGAAGCACAGATCATGGGAAAAATTACAGGTTTTAAAGAATTTGAGCGCGTGCTTCCGACAAAAGAAGCTGTGGAAGGTCGCGTACAGCACTATAAAGAATTCAATAAAGGGTATTCTGAGAACGAGCTCAATAAGCAGGCCGCGCGCTGCATGGACTGCGGTATTCCATTTTGTCATTCAGGTTGCCCACTGGGCAATGTCATCCCTGAATTTAACGATGCCGTATACGATGGAAAATGGGAAGAGGCCTATCAGATTTTGTCCTCCACCAATAACTTCCCTGAATTTACAGGTAGAATATGCCCGGCACCATGCGAATCAGCCTGTGTGCTCGGTATACATAGTACTCCGATCACTATTGAAGAAATCGAAAAACATATTATTGAGATTGCTTTTAAAAAGGGTTATGTCAAAGCACATAAAAGCTATTTAAAAACAGGCAAACGCGTCGCCGTCGTGGGCTCTGGTCCAGCCGGACTTGCTGCTGCCGCTCAGCTCAATAAAGCAGGTCACGATGTTATTGTCTTCGAACGTGATGATCAGGTTGGAGGCTTACTCCGCTACGGTATTCCGGATTTTAAATTAGAAAAATCGGTGATCGATCGTCGTGTCAATCTCATGAAAGAATCGGGAATAGAATTCAAAGTAAATACAGAAGTTGGCAAAGACATCAGCTTTTATGAATTAAAAGCTTATGATGCTGTTATACTGGCAACAGGCTCAACTGTTCCATGGCACATGCAATTGCCGGGACATGAAGCTAAAGGCATACATTTTGCCATGGACTTTTTAACTCAACAGAATAAAGAAGTAAGCGGAATTGCTGTCGAACAAGATCGTATCTTGGCAACAGACAAACATGTTGTTGTCATCGGTGATGGTGATACTGGATCAGACTGTATTGGTACATCTAATCGTCATCGTGCAAAAAGTATCACACAGATTGCCCGCAAACCTACGCCTTCTAAACAACGTCTAAAGAACAATCCTTGGCCTATGGACAAGCTCACATTCGGCACCTCCTCTTCCCAAGAAGAAGGCTGTGAAAGACTTTGGGCTACAGAAACGCAAGAATTTATTAAAGATGAAGATGGCCATATCAAAGCTATAAAAATCAAAGAGGTTCAATACGAAGTTGATGAATTTGGAAAAAGAACCCGCTTAGGAGAATCCGAGATTCGTGAAATACCAGCAGACCTCGTATTATTGGCTATTGGTTATCAACATACTGAACATACACTCCTAGAACAATTAGGTGTCCGTGTCGATGAAAAAGGAAATATCCTTGCAAATGACAAAGACTACCAAACGACAATTGATAATATCTTCACTGCCGGAGACTGCCGCAAAGGTCAGTCGCTTGTAGTTTGGGCCATCTCTGAAGGACGTGAATGTGCTCGAAAAGTAGACGAATACTTAATGGGATATTCAGAACTTGAAAGCAAAGACTTCCTGGCAACAATAAATGCATAAAAGGAGCTCGCTCTCAACAGAGAGGTCATACCAGTGATATGCCATGCCAGCGTTTAATCTTTAGTATCAAAGACAAAAGCTTGGACAGTATAAAATCATAAAAAAGGTCCGTTGAGAATTCAACGGACCTTTTTTATGATCAGTAATTAGTTCCTATTTCAATGGGTCCTTAAGCTTAACAAAATAAATACTGTTTTTGTCTACAGTCTTTATGTAAGGCAATATTTTAGACTCATAGAAGCCTTTTCCAGTCACCCCAAAATCATCATCATTACATACCGCGATCAGGAATGGGTTAATGACAGCCAAGCCCTCTGCTTTATCATGCGGATACAATTCCTTGATGTCAGTCATTAAATCGGCGACCAATGTCTTATTGACTGGTTTAACATTATATTTTGCCAATGTAGCCGCGTCTTTGAGTTCCTCCACAGTTTTACCATCAAATAATTTCCCCGTTGCGGTATTATTTGCATCCGAGATATCTGTTGCGCCAGAAAGATCTATTTTATAAATTTTCTTAAATACAGTAGAGCGAGTTGCTTCTGTCGCGTATTCCCCATCACGTTCCAAGACAATAAATGTTGAATTGCTCACCGCAGCGATTTCACTTACAGCCTGCAAATCGGTACGCTCCATCATATAGACATATTGTTTCGTGGCGCCGCTCGCAATATCCAGCGTAACAATACGGATTGCCAATGAATTTTTAATCGCATCTTTAGATGGATTATAAAGTGGAAATTGCATAATTCCGACCAGTGTTTTACCGTCTGGTGTAAGCGTCAATCCTTCCATTCCCCGATTAGGGCGACGTTTGGCAAATACCAAAGGCAACTTTTTACCCGTAGACCAAGGGTTAATCCGTTCGATTTCTTTTCCCGAAGCGTCAAAATGAACGATATGTGGTCCGTATTCGTCACTGACCCACCAAGAACCATCCGCGCCCCTCGCTAGTCCCTCTGAATCAATTCCATCCTCACTTTTCCCTAGATCTTTACCATCAACCCCCAATGCTTTCTCTCCAGAACCACCCTTCCCTTCGGGATTTGGCAGACCATTCAATTTCACCCCATCTTTATTTTTCAATTCGATAACAGACTCCAATGTTAGCGTATTTTCTTTTAATCTGAATTTACCGATCTGCGGTGCAAATGCTGGAGTAGCAAATATTTTACTATCACTTTCTGTCCCATCTATATTTGGTCCCCTATCCGTTAAAAGATAAAATATAGATTTATCAGTAGGATCTTGGACCATCGATGACCCATAGCCACCATTATACACTTTTACACCATTAATATCACTCAATACTTTTGGGTCTGTTGCTATTGCCTTTTGCGGATAGGTCAGTTCTATCGGGTCAGTAATCTGAGACACATCATCTTTACTACATGAAGCACACAATAGGGCCATCCCCAGTACACTGTATATTTTTTTCATCTGTACAAATTTTTCAAATAATGTTTACTGCTATTCAGGTTCATTCCAATAGCCAAATTCTATTACTGTTGCCTTGCATATCTGATAAAACAGTAGGGTTAGTCTAAACAATCTATGCTTGGCTGGCTGTCCGAATACTGATGCAAACATAATTGCCAGATATTAGCCAATCATTAACATAAGTTTAAATAAACTGCATCTATCGTAAAAAACATCCTATAAAAATTAAATATCTTCGGTTATGGAATTTCGCATTTTCATGCATCACTAGAAAAATAACAGCTAATTGTGCCGCGAACCATCGATGTATTCACGGACCTCACCTACTAAACATAGAAAGATGAAAAAGATCATAGTTGCCCTTTTCATAATTTTGGTATTTTCCAATGTGGATACGAAATCTCAGATCAAAACTACACGCGAAATACCCAGCTTAAGAATTAAAAATGACGATGGCCAGCAAAACAAGGTGATGTTGGCAGACCTAAAAGTAGATGTTGCGATCTTCGGAAATATAGCCAAAACGACGATGACAATGGTGTTTGACAATAAGACCAATCGCGATCTCGAGGGTGAACTGACATTCCCTATGCCCGAAGGTGTCTCTGTGAGCGGTTATGCCTTAGATATAAACGGCAAATTACGTCAAGCAGTTCCAGTCGATAAAAATAAAGGAACCGAAGTATTTGAAAGTATAGAAACACGCCGGGTGGATCCGGGTCTATTGGAAAAAGTCGAAGGAAATAATTTCCGAACTCGGATTTACCCATTACCAGCGAATGGTAAGCGCACGGTTCAGATTAGCTATTCAGAAAATCTGACCATAGAATCCGATCAGGCTCGTTACTACCATCTACCCTTAAACTATACTGCCCCCATTGAAAACTTCGCCTTGGATATTCATGTTTTTCAAGACAGCCATAAACCAGATTTCACAGAGAAACCGGATGGTTCTCTGGCTTTCTCACAACATAACAGCAATTACACAGCTTCTTTACATAAGCAACAGTTTAAATCCCAGCGAAATTTAGTCATTCAACTACCAACAGACAACAGGGAATCATCAGGCCTATTTCAGGAAAATGGCGACAATACCTTTTATTTTCTTGCCAATGCAAGCGTCAACTCCGTAAAACCTGCTCAGAAAAAATGGGGGCACAGCATTGGAATTATATGGGACCGTTCGCTGAGCAGTAAAAATAGAGATATAGAAAAGGAGCTCGCGCTATTAGATCTCTTTTTTAAAGACAACCCCAATATGACAGTTGATCTGGGCTTATTGGACATCCGTTTTGTAAAAGGGCATACGTTTCAGGTACGACAAGGTAATTGGACTGAGCTCAAAAACTACATCAAAGAAATTGAATACGATGGTGGAACAGACTATAGTCAAATAAAAACCGGTGTAATACAGGGCAGCAATTACCTGCTGTTTAGCGATGGCCTTTCTACATTTGGTCAAAGTAAAATGAACCTTAACAATCCAGTCTATTGTATTACGTCGTCCAATGGATCGGACTACGGTGTCCTAAAACAAATTGCCCAAAAACATATTGGAAAGATGATCAATTTAGTCAATACCTCCATAACTGAAGCTTATCATAATCTAAATACGATAAACCTTATCTATCTGGGGATAAAAGAAAAAAATGATTTTGAGGAAGTTTACCCTCAGAAAGGCTCCCCAATACAAGCTAATTTTTCTATCGCAGGCTTAGGCAAACGCCCAGGATTGAAGCAGCTCACCGTACTTGTAGGAGATGGGCAACAAGCACCACAAGAGATTAGTATAGCGCTGCAGCCTGACCATGGTGAAATTGACCTACAGCAGATCTGGGCACAAAAGAAAATTGAAGCGCTGGATCTTCAATACGAAGACAATCGTGAAGAAATTGAAACCCTTGGTAAACAGTTCGGTATTGTTACCCGAAATACCAGCTTAATCGTGCTCGAAACTGTAGAAGATTACGTACGTTATGCAATAACTCCGCCTGCCGAATTGCTTTCCGAATTCAATAGGCTTATAAAAGAAGAACGTATAGAAAAGGAAGAACGTGTCGCAGATCTGTTGGATCAGGCTCAAGACATTACTGAACAGCTTCAGTCCTGGTGGAATACCGATTTTCAGCAAAAAAAGAAATACCCAAAGCGGAATAAGTCAATTCAGTCTACAAATGATATGGCTGTCGAAGAAGAATCCGCTCCAAATGTTGTTGTTCCCCCCATTCCGTCGCGCCCCACAGCTAGTCCCGCAGCACCCACGCTAGCCTTAGAATCGCGTTCATCTGACGGGGCCACAGCGAAAAGCATCTCGGCAACTGGCAATTTAAGCACTGCCCATGTAGCAACCAGCGAACTAGCGAGGGCTGCCGCATCTGAAGACTTTCTTCAGGAATTTGCTGTTGTTCAATCCCTAGAAGAACGTGTAGCTGGCCTACAAACGGCAAGCAGCATTAACAACGTACGTGGAAAAATCAGCATTCCCGAAATTAAAGAAGACCAGGCCTATTTACAGGACCTTATGCAATCCAAAGATCCTTACAAAAGCTATCTCCAACTTCGGAATCAATATATGGGAACGCCAACTTTTTATTTTGATGTTGCCAACTTCTTTTTCAAAAGAGGAGATCGCGAAAAAGCCTTACTCATCTTAAGTGCACTTGCAGACCTACAAATTGAAAATCCAGATCTCTACAAAACCATCTCCTATAAGTTACGGGAATGGGGAGATTACGATAATGCACTATTCGTGACAGCTAAGGTATTAAAATGGCGTCCAATGGATCCACAAAGCCACCGCGATTATGCCCTTGTCTTAAAAGACAAAGGTATGTTCAAGGAAGCACTAGAGCAATTATATGGGATTTTGACCCAAAGCTACTCCCCGGAAGCTGCCGATCGCGATGACGGAATTGAAGAAACATTGGTTATGGAAATCAATAATCTCATTAAAGCAAACAAAGCTGCACGCTCGAATATTGCCGTGGACAAAAAAATTATCGCCGATCTGCCCGTTGACATCCGTGTTGTCATCAATTGGAATTCACAAAACACCGATATAGACCTTTGGGTCACTGATCCAAATCAAGAAAAATGCTTTTATAGTAATCCAGCCACGGCGATTGGGGGTCGACTCAGCAATGACTTTACTGGCGGCTATGGCCCTGAACAATTTTTATTGAAAAAAGCACTAAAAGGAAAATATAAAATTGAAGTTGATTTCTTTAACGATGGTTCCCTGACGCTAGCAGGTCCAGCGGCTGTCATGGCCGAAATCTATACCTACTATAGCAGTGGAAAGCAAGAACGAAAAATCGTTACGATCTACCTTGACCGCAATAAGGAGCGCAATATTGGGATTGGCGAATTTTCATTCCAGTAGATTACCCGAGACAGTGAAGTCAATAAATTGACTTCACTGTCTCAATTAATGCAATTTACGAATAACAAGATCCTTTTGTCTATTCTCTAATTTGGTTTTTACATAAGGGTAAGTAAATACTGCTCCTAAAACGATACAGGCTCCAAGATAAAACCCGCCGCTCATCGTCTCCTTTTGCCCAAATATCAACATCGCCAACAGAATACCATAAACAGGCTCCAGGTTTGTTGTCAGCGCAACAGTAAAAGCAGATAATTCCTTCATAACAGCAACGCCCATAACATAAGCCACCGCCGTACAAACCACACCTAACAACAGCAGATAAATTAAATCTTGCTGCCCCAATTTCATTTCAGCATTGAAATCTCCTGTAAACAACATCAATATGCTGATCCAGAAGCATGCCCCCAGCATCTCATAGAACGTAATCAGGGTTGGGCTCGATTTTTTAACCATGCGCGCATTGGCTATCGAAAATATACTCGCGCAAAACGCACAACCAAGCCCCGCCAATAGACCTACGAGGTAATGTGTTTCAAAAGAAAAGATCGTATAAATACCGATGATAATGACCAAACCAACAACAATATCCAACAGCGCAATGCGCTTTTTATTCACAATAGGCTCCAATATTGCCGTAAATAAAGTCACCGAGGATAGCGTAACCAATGTCACCGATACGGTAGATACTTTGATTGAATAAAAAAATAATACCCAATGCAGTCCAACAACGGCCCCCACCATAAAAAATTGGAGAAACTGTTTCCGCGAAACTACAATCGATTGTTTGGTTACCAAGAAATAGATCAACAGCGCGATAGACGCTATTGCAACACGATACCACACTAAATGAAGGGCAGATACGGAAATCAGACTACCCAAAATTCCGGTAAATCCCCAAATAAGTATCGTTAAATGCAGAATTAGAATATTCCGATTTAATTGAATTTTAGTCATATTCTCTAGAATACATTTGTATAGAAATGATGAGCAATACCTATTATTTCCCTTTATAAGGCAGGCTCACTGAAGTTATTGAAAACTGGCCAAAAAATTATTTTGGCGCTTTTATCGCCAGGTATAGTGCTACCAAAAAGAAGGTAACATTCGGAATTAATACGGCTATCAACGGTGGCAGTCCCCCTTTCAAAGAAAACATAGTTGCAAACTGTATAAACACGATATACGTAAAACTTAACGCGATACCAATACCAAGACTCAATCCTATCCCCCCACGCACTTTCTTGGAGGACAGTGCCACGCCCATCAAGGTCAGTACAAAAGCAGAAAATGGATACACATAACGCTTGTATTTCTCAAGTAATAAATCGTTCATGACTCCGGTTCCCCTGATCTCCTCCTTATGTATACGAATATTTAATTCGCGTGTATCCATGGCGGTAAACATATTATCACGCACCTCAAAATCAGAAGGTTTCATATCCAAGGTTGTGTCTTTAACAGCTCCTTTGTCCATGCGTTCATGTAGTCCATTGATAATGCGATTGGTGTACCCTTCGATCTTCCATTTTGTTGCCACCGAGTCCCAGGTAATACGGTCAGCCATCATTTTCTCCTTAAGGGTATCCCCTTTGAAAATTTCAAGTACAAAGCCGTAGCCTGTTTTAGTTGAATTATCAAAATTGTCTATATAAACATAGCTGTTTTTGTCCAGTTGCATGTGGGTAGAAACCCTCGAGTTATCCTTAGGAGGCTTTACGTAGATATTTTCAAAATCAACCTTCATCTTATTGGTATTCGGAATAATAAAAATGTTGAATACCAAAGAAATGGCAAAGATTAGCGTTGCAGCAATCATGTAGGGACGAAGCAAACGATTAAAGCTATACCCTGCGCTCAGAATCGGAACAATTTCAGTTTGATCCGCCATCTTGGATGTAAAGAAAATAACCGCAATAAAGTTGATCAACGGACAAAGAAAATTTAAGTAAAAGGGAATAAATCCAGCATAATACTCAAAAATAATCTTATCGAGGGGTGCATGATATTTTAAAAAATCATCCAATCGTTCGGACACGTCAAAAACCACCATGACAACAGTAAATATCGCCATAGTGAATAAAAAAGTACTTAGATACTTTTTGATAATGTAACGATCGATTAACGACAGCATTTTTTTAACTTGAGCTATTTAGTTCTACAAACGTTGATCCAATATTTTCACCATTTTGTTTTTCCAATCGTAGAAAGTTCCATCAATGATTCGCTCCCTAGCCTGATTAACCAACCAAAGGTAAAAATGTAAATTATGTAAAGAAGCAATTTGTGCCCCAAGAATTTCCTGCGATTTAATCAAATGCCTTAGATAAGCTTTCGAATAAAATTGATCTGCGTGCAGATCACTCTCCGCTTCTATGGGTGAAAAATCATCTTTCCACTTTTCATTTTTGATATTGATAATACCATTTTGCGTGAAAAGCATACCATTTCTAGCATTCCGTGTTGGCATAACGCAATCGAACATATCCACCCCTAAGGCAATATTTTCGAGAATATTTACTGGTGTTCCTACCCCCATAAGATAACGTGGTTTGTCATGCGGTAAGATATCACAGACAACTTCGGTCATAGCATACATTTCTTCCGCAGGTTCGCCTACCGACAATCCACCGATCGCATTTCCTTCGCGGTTAAACGAAGCAATAGTCTCCGCAGATTTTATTCTTAAATCTTTGTAAACAGATCCTTGAACAATTGGAAACAACGTCTGATCATACCCATAAAGTGGATCTGTACTATCAAAACGATCTACACAGCGTTTCAGCCAACGATGGGTCATATCCAAAGAACGACGTGCATACCCATAATCACATGGATAAGGCGTACACTCGTCAAATGCCATAATGATATCCGCACCGATAATACGCTGCGTATCCATTACATTCTCCGGTGTAAATAGATGTTTCGATCCATCGATATGGGAACGAAAGGTGACCCCCTCTTCTTTGATTTTACGCACTTCCGTCAACGAATACACTTGATAACCACCTGAATCCGTTAAAATAGGTCGATCCCAGCCATTAAATTTATGCAATCCACCCGCTTTATTCAACACATTCAATCCTGGACGTAAATAGAGGTGGTATGTATTACCCAGAATAATCTGCGCTTCAATATCGTTCTTCAATTCATGTTGATGAATTGCTTTCACTGTACCTGCCGTACCAACAGGCATAAAAATAGGTGTTTGAATGGGACCGTGTGCAGTTTCGACAACACCTGCACGTGCTTTTGACAACTTATCTTGTGCTTGTAGCGTAAATTTCATTAATATTTTTCCTCTGAGACTATTTCTATTTTAAAGAATGATTTGCCATGGAAGTGGCGATATCGGCATTTGGAGTAAAAAATTAAAAACTCATTTTCAACTAGTTGCAACTTAAAAAGTCATTATAGCTTTCCTAATTTCCACCCAAGCTCGGATTCATCCCTAGAATACGTTGCAAAAATACTATAAAAAGATTTGCAAACAGGATGTTTCAAAAATAAATTATCATTTTTCCCCTATAAAAAAGTTGCGGAAAGCACTTATCTTTGTGAGCTATGCTTGACCTTCACGTATTTTTGGCCAATCTTCCATATATTGCTTTCGGAGTATTGGGTCTTTTCCTATTGATACAATTGTACTACATCTTATTTGTATATAGTAAATTGAGTAGTTATCAAATTGAACCTATACAAGAGGGAACTGAATTTCCACCGTTATCCGTTATTATTTGTGCACACAATGAACAGGATAATATTCCAGAATTCCTCCCGAGTATACTGAATCAAGACTATCCCAATTTTGAAGTAATTGTTGTCAATGATTTCTCAACAGACAATACGCCTTGGATATTGCATGATTTCGAAGCAAAATATCCCAATTTAAAGATTGTGGATATCAAAGAGCATATTCGCTTGAAACATGGTAAAAAGTTTGCCGTCAGTATGGGAATCAAAGCATCAAAGCACCAGACACTTGTGTTTACCGACGCAGATTGTGCGCCACAATCCGATCAATGGCTCAAAGAAATTGCAGCAGCATTCAGACCGGAAACAGAAATTGTACTGGGCTATTCTCCATACTTTAAGAAAAAAAGCTTGCTAAATCTATTGATTCGATTTGAAACCAGCCATACCGCCATGAGTTATTTCTCCTATGCACTAAAGGGAGATGCCTATATGGGGGTAGGACGCAACATGGCTTACAAAAAAGAACTTTTCTTTCGTAACAAAGGTTTTGCAGCACATATGCATATTAAATCCGGCGATGATGATCTTTTTGTCAACCAAAATGCAAATCCGACCAACGTTAACATTGCACTGTCAGCCGAATCCATTGTCTATTCGGAACCCAAAGCGACTTGGAGGAGCTATTACAAGCAAAAAGCAAGACACTCAGGCGCCTCTACCATTTACAAAAAGCGACATCAGCGCATGCTGGGCACTCAGCTGGTATCGGCAGTCTTCTTTTACATAGCACTTATCGCAACAGCGATTGCTTTTCCAATGTACTGGTATGTTCCCGTTACAGCCTACCTCCTAAGGCTGATTGCACAATGGATAATATTTGCCAACATCTATAAAAAACTAGAAGTAAAGGAACTGATTTGGTGGCTGCCTTTGGTAGACTTCATCTACTATTTCTATATTTGCATCAATGGCATCTTCAGCAGAAAAAAGAAAAAAATAAGCTGGAAATAATTCACTTTTAAAACACGAAGCTTTGAATCCAACAGTTGATATCATCAATAACTATTTTCCAAAATTAACGGATATTCAAAAAGAACAGTTTGCAAAACTTGCCGACCTCTATACATTTTGGAATAGCCAAATCAATGTCATTTCACGTAAAGACATTGATAGCCTCTACCTGCACCATGTGTTACACTCGCTAGGTATCGCTAAATTTGTTCAAGAGCTCACGCCAGGAACACAGATTTTGGATGTGGGCACCGGAGGAGGTTTTCCAGGTATCCCAATGGCAATTATGTTTCCTGAAGTCAAATTTCATTTGGTCGATTCTATCGGTAAAAAAATTAAAGTCGTTCGTGAAGTGGCTGCTGGACTTGGTCTCCAGAATGTTGAAGCCGATCATATCCGCGCAGAACAACTCGACGACAAATACGATTTTGTAATATCACGAGCTGTAACAAGACTTGGAGAATTTACGCCTTGGATCCGGAATAAATTCGCAAAAAAAGATAAAAACGGTATCCCTAATGGAATTCTTTACTTGAAAGGCGGAGATCTCTCCGAAGAAATCAAAGAATCTAAGCTCAAAGCAGAATTACACCCACTTTCAGATTACTTTAAAGAAGATTTCTTTGATACAAAATATCTGGTATACGTACCTATGTAGTTAAAGTTTGGCATTACCCATAGGAAACTGAAGTCGCCTATGGATAATGTCTACAGAATCGAGGTAGTTCGTTAAACACTGATGGATATAAGCGATCTTCTCATACCGATCATTTTCACGAAGCCATTTTAAGGAAGGCTCATAGTATATCCTAAATTTACGCAAAGAATCTCCCGACAGCTTGCTGTATTCCTTTGTCAAAGGATACCATTCTTCACGAATCAAATCCTGTTGGTATTCTTTTTCAAACTGACGTTGAAGCTTCCTGGAATTTCGTCCCTTTCGACTGAATTTATTGTAAAGCTTGTTCAGATTGACAGCAATTCCCCCCTGATGAGGCAAGGTCACCATATTTTTCGTATCACCCCAGAAAAAGATCGATTTATACTCCTCCTTTTTTTCTCCCCATTTATCCGCTGCTGATTTACGTTTGATCGAAACAGTATCCAAACGCAAAGTATCTTTTTGACTTCCTTTTTTTCCAATGGTATCCTGATAATAAAATTCCGCTGGATAGGCAAAAAGTCCCTGCTGATAAAATGAAAAGTATATACAGAAAAACAATAAAGATAGAAATCCGATACGTACCATATTTATAATTGATAGACTAAAAATAACCAACTATAAATAAAATTAAAAAGGATTTAACTATCTTTAACTTACAAAACTAAAGACCTAACTCCTTTTTAATTTCTAAGCCAATTAGATTGATTTCTTCATCCATACCGAACATAGGAAGCTCCGTTTCTGGATTAAGTTTCAACCAGTTTGTATCATTGTCTTTAATAATCTTTACGTATTCTACACCATCCTTAAATATAACATACGTATCTTCTTCCTCAGGAAAAACAGAATAAACTACATCTCCTAATTCGATATCAAAAGGTTCTTTCATTTCCATAGTTAAAATATCATTTATCGACCAAAGTTACCAATTCCGCTGCTTTCTTTCCATAATTGACCAATATTTCATCTCACGAAATCTCAAATAAGCGCAAGAAAGTCTCATTCATACCATCGCAATCCGCGGATTTTCCAGTAGACACGCGATCTCCAAATTAAGGACTTCGTCATTCCACTAAAAATACTACAAGCCTAAGCAATTCTAACAAAAAGTGCGACAGCTAGTTATATTTTTCTTATATTTAAAGAACCCAATTATGAAACTAATTTATCCCATAGCTTTGACAAAAATCAAGGGCATTGGCCCTAGAACAGCACGTAACATCATTGACCAAGGTCATGAGTTAGCGGACATATTTGCTTACTCAAAAAAAGATTTGATGCAAATTCTTGGGGTACGTGAGTCAATCGCCGAAGCAATATACAATAAAAGCTATATGCCCGCCTGCGAAAAAGAACTTGCTTTTATCGAAAAACACCAGATACAAGCACTATGGCTGGAAGACGAAAATTACCCCGATAGGCTGCGGCAATGCGAAGATGCTCCGCTTGTCGTCTACTATAAAGGAAACCAGCCGCTCAACAGCACAAAAGTTATAAGTATAGTTGGAACCAGACACGCAACCTATTATGGTCAGAAAATATGCGAAGATCTGCTGGATGCTATGAGTGGAACCAAAGACGTCTTAATCGTTAGTGGTCTTGCCTATGGTATTGACGCATTCGCACATCGCAATGCACTAAAAAATAATATGCCTACCGTCGCTGTGTTAGGACATGGTCTCGATCGGATTTATCCGGCATCCCATCGCGAACTTGCCACAAAAATGCTAGATCAAGGTGGTCTGCTGACGGAGTTTACATCCAGCACATTACCTGAACGCAATAACTTTCCTATGCGCAATCGCATTATAGCCGGTATGGCTGATGTCACCATTGTCGTAGAAGCTGCCATTAAAGGAGGTGCTTTAATTACTGCCGAAATGGCCAACAGCTACAATCGGGATGTCTGCGCATTCCCGGGCTCCATCTATGAAAAAAGTTCTGAAGGCACCAACTATCTCATCAAAACTAACCGCGCTCATATGATTAGAGGGCTTCAGGATCTCGAATACCTCATGAATTGGGAGATCAGCACAAGAACTGTTGAAAAGCAGCTTAGTCTCCCTTTAACATTGACGAAAGACCAACAACTCCTTTTTACACTCATTCAGCAAAAGGGACAATTAGAAATAGACCATATGATTGACCTCACAAAATGGCCTCAAAGTAAATTGGCATTAATCCTATTGGAGCTTGAAATGCAGTCACTCATTCACAGCCTACCCGGAAAACGGTATAAAATAGTCGGACAGACCGAAATTCAAAAGAATTAGTTCTTTTCCGATCATGCAACAGCGCCGAAATGCCGTTTGGAGCACAATTAAAATTTACCATTATATCAAACCAAAAACCAAGAATTAATGAACGAAAACAATACAAAAAGTATCTGGAAAGTCATCGGAGCCTCCTCCATGGGAACGCTTATTGAATGGTATGACTTTTTCATTTTTGGCAGCCTATCCATTGTAATTTCCACCAAATTCTTTCCAGCAGAAAATCCAACAGCTGCTTTTCTTTCAACCCTCGCCACATTTGCTGCAGGATTTGTCGTCCGGCCATTTGGCGCTCTATTTTTTGGCCGACTAGGCGATATTATCGGTCGAAAATATACGTTTATGGTCACTTTAATGCTCATGGGGGGCGCAACATTTCTCATCGGTTGCATCCCCAGCTACGAGAGTATTGGTTTTTGGGCACCACTGTTGGTGTTGATCCTTCGTCTCTTGCAAGGTCTTGCGCTAGGTGGGGAATATGGTGGTGCAGCAACTTACGTCGCCGAACATGCCCCATTGGGCCAACGGGGCTATTGGACATCCTGGATACAAACAACAGCTACTTTTGGCCTTTTCATATCACTCGTTGTCATCCTCCTTACCAAAGGCTTTCTCAGCGAATCACAATTTGATTCTTGGGGATGGCGGGTTCCTTTCCTCCTCTCTTTAGTCATGGTATACGTTTCCTATCTTATTCGTAAGAAAATGAAGGAATCGCCCGAATTTAGCAAGGCCAAAGCGGAAGGAAAAACAAGTACAAATCCGCTAAAAGAAAGTTTTGGCAACCGCTACAACCTCAAATTTGTGCTGCTCGCACTCTTTGGTGCAGCCATGGGGCAGGGCGTTGTTTGGTACACCGGACAGTTTTACTCGATGAGTTTCATGAAAACAGTCATGCACCTTCAATCTGACCAGGCCGATACCATCCTCGGCATCGCACTACTGTTGGGAACTCCATTTTTTGTCGTATTTGGGTGGCTTAGTGACAAAATTGGACGAAAATGGATCATGCTCGGGGGGATGTTACTTGCCGTATTGACTTATCGCCCGATTTACGAATCCATGTACCAGCTTTCCAATGCAGAACAGAAAGTCAAGGTGAACGAAACAACGGAAGTCCCCTCTGGAACGCAAACAACCGAAATCATTTCAACCACCAAAACTCAATATGAGGACCAGACGGAAGTTACAAGAACCAGCATGATACATCAGTCAGGAAAACTCAAGGGACAGCCAATGACCAAAACTACAGTCCATCTTGCAGGAAAGAACTATATGCTGCTCGTCCTGCTGATCTTTATACAAGTGATTTATATTACAATGGTGTACGGCCCCATTGCAGCATTTCTTGTTGAACTATTCCCTGTAAAGATCCGCTACACATCCATGTCCTTACCCTATCACGTTGGAAATGGAATATTCGGTGGGCTCCTTCCTGCCGTATCGACATACTTAACGACAAATGCCGAAGCATCAAATACACCTCAGTTCTACCTTGCAGGCTTGTGGTACCCTATTATCATTGCCATGGTATGTTTTATCATTGGCAGTATTTATATCAACAACAAATCAACTCCCGCAACACATGAATAATCTCAAAAAATTCCTCGGCATACTTTGGATCGTTTTAGCATTGTTTACTGCTTATTTCTCTATTTTTGAACTGGCGCTGCCAAAGATTTCAACGGGACATCAGGAAGATCTGGTATTTGGGATCATTATCCTGTGCATCTTAACCCCCATAATCTCCATTGGACTCGGCTTATTTGGCTATTATTCCCTATTGGGCGAATACGATCAAAACAAAATGTAGTTCCAAAAATAAGATCGGCTTTGAATAGGCGAAATTAGACGATTAGATCTATTCAAAGCCGATCTCCTATACGTCAGATTATTCTACTCCCGACGTTTTGAAAAGAATATTTACCGCAAATAGACTTCGTCAAGCACTTATTTTACGCCATTTTTAGCTAGTTTACACAGATACTAACTATTTTCCACCATAAAATAGTACTAAAAGCAGCTGCCAAATACAATTTATCACTATGATAATCAGTAGTATAAGATAAAATAGCATTTTTTCTTTCCTAAAACTGTTTTTTTTTCTACTTTTGTGGCGGGTAAGTCTTCTACGACCAGCTCCCATTGACTCCCCCAGGTTGGGAACAAAGCAAGGGTATTTGGTTGAGCGGTGCGATAGGAGTAGCTTACCCTTTTTTTATGCCCATTTTTTTGACTAATCCTCCGGTCCAAAATTCAATTCTAACCTAATAATCAGCTAAATATCTTATATATCCCAATTGTTACCCGCATTTCCCCTATTTATAGAAGCCCTGTTACACAAGGAGTTTTAATCGCTTGGCATGTACATTCAACACAATTATAATTGTATATAAAAGCAAATTTATATAAGTTTGTAATCGAATAAGAACTATCGTATGAGTTGGTTTAAAAGAGAAAAAGCTGGTATTAGCACAGCTACCGCTAATAAAAAAGAAGCACCTGATGGTATGTGGAACAAATGTCCTACATGTAAAAAACCATTGTTGCATCTTGAACAAGTAGAAAACGACTATGTTTGTCAATACTGTGGCCACCACTTAAGAATTGGCTCCAAAGAATATTTTTCAATTTTATTTGACAATAACGAATTTACAGAACTATTTCCTAATCTAAATTCTGGTGATCCATTAGAATTTTTCGATTCAAAGCCATACCCTGAACGTTTAAAGGAAAGTCAAGCCAAAACAGGCCTTAAAGATGCTTTACGTTCTGGCCATGGAAAAATGAATGGTCAAGACATCGTTATTGCTTGTATGGACTTTAGTTTCATCGGCGGATCAATGGGATCTGTCGTTGGTGAAAAAATCGCGCGTTCGATAGATTACTGTATTGAGCATAAAATTCCATTTATGCTAATCTCCAAATCAGGAGGTGCACGTATGATGGAAGCCGCATTTTCATTGATGCAAATGGCTAAAACTTCGGCTAAATTAGCGTTATTGGCAAAGGCAGGACTTCCTTACGTTTGTTTATTGACGGACCCTACCACAGGAGGAGTTACAGCATCATACGCGATGTTAGGAGATGTAAATATCGCAGAACCTGGCGCATTAATCGGATTTGCTGGACCACGTGTCATTAAGGAAACAATAAAAAAGGATCTTCCAAAAGGATTCCAAACTTCAGAATTTGTTCTTGAACATGGATTTTTGGATTTCATTGTCGACCGTAGACAGTTAAAAGACAAAGTAGCGACTTATCTTAAATTAGTGGGATAAGCATCCTCAATATATAAAAGAAAGCGGTGCCAAGAATATTCTTGGCACCGCTTTCTTTTATATCTGTATTGAATGGACAGTATTAACGATATTGCCAAAAAGCCCATATTTTTCTTTTGGACAGATAATCCGTTTCACCCTCCTTGTCATAAGCTTCCCGCTCAAAAGAAATACGCCGGTAAGCTTTATCAAAATCTCTAAATCGAATAAAATGAACGGCAAATTCAATGAGATACCATACATAGAAAAAGAGAATACCTAATTCAAGCGCCTGTCGCAAATGTATACGCTCATGTCGAATTAAGTCGTCCTTCTGTTTAAAAAAAGTACTTTTCAGAAAGATAAAGGGATAAATAGTAATTGCATTGGCTTTTCCAAAAGAGAATAGATTCGTCCAAAATTTGCTAACTATAATCATATACGATGCCCAGACTGGTTTTCAAACTAATCAAACTTAGAAAAATTTACGTTTATACACAATTATCAGTAGACCGTTTTTCAATCTGCGCTACATCGCTTTGTTTCAGTCTCCAATCGGACAAGAGATCGCAAAAATTTCTTTTTGAATTGGAATTTTTATTAAGTTTGCTATAGATTAATCGTGAAGATATGCCGTACAAAGAGCGTGAAATAAATAAATTGTATTATACAATGGGAGAAGTTACAGAAATGTTTGATGTAAATGCGTCCCAAATACGTTTTTATGAGCGTGAATTTGATATTTTACAACCTAAGAAAAATAAAAAGGGTAATCGCTTATTTACGCAAGAAGATATTGCCAACTTAAAGATCATTTTCAATTTGGTTAAAGAGAAAGGTTATACATTGCAAGGTGCGCGTGATTACCTACGTGACAACAAGTCTGAAGCAAAAGAAAATCAACGTGTTGTAGATTCATTGGAGCGTTTAAAAAGCTTTCTTCTGGAAGTTCGTGACTCTTTATAAGATCTGTAAATTACTTTAATTGAGGACTGCTATTTTTATATAGTCATCAGAGTTATGGTTGCCCTCCTAGGCAACCATTTTTGTATATACGATAACTTTAACTGATACCATTAAACAAAATTCAAAGTGATCTCTGATATAACAAATAAGCACCAGCGTCAAAGACACTGGTGCTTACATTTACTAAACAACTCTACTCATGGAAATTAAACTTAATTGACTTGAAGTGATGTCGGACCAAATTCTTCAAAGTGAATAGCTGTTCTTGGTACATTATGTTCAATCAGAAAATTATAATGTTTTGCAATAAACGCACCTGGACCGCAGATATAATACTCCGCATGCTGCTGTATAATATCGTCCTTGATCCTTGACAATTCTACCCACCCTTCATAATAAGAACTATCTTCCACCTCCAATTGATCATAGAAAATATGTTGATTGACATTGATATTAGCATGTGTGATCTCAGCGACACGATCCTTAAACGCATGTACTGCCTCGTTACGACATCCGTGTATCCAAGTAATCGGCACCTCAACATTATTGTTATTAGCTACTAGTTCTTCCAACATCGATATCAATGGTGTTTGGCCAACACCGCCACTAATAAAGACTTTTGGTTTAGCTGCTTCGTTTTGCAAAACAAAAACACCTGCAGGTGCAGACAGATCAACTAAATCCCCCTCCATGACATGATCGTGGAGACGGTTACTGATCATTCCGTTGGGGTGTATAGTTCCTGCCTCACGCTTAACTGAAATTCGGTAATATTTTCCATTAGGTTGACATGAAATACTATATTGACGGGGTTGTAAAAGATTTAGTTCAGGTAAGAACAGGCGTAAACTGATATATTGACCAGGCAAAAAATCTGCTACTGAACCACCATCAGATGGGTATAGATAAAATGAAGTGATTTCAGTCGATTCTTGGATTTTATGTTTCACAACGAACGGCCTCCATCCCGCCCATCCACCAGGTTTACTAGTTTGTTGTTCATAAATTTTTTGTTCGTGACCACTCATCAAAGAAGCCAATTGTTGATATGCAGCAGTCCATGCTTCCAAAAGTTCAGGCGTAGCACCGTCACCTAATACTTCGCTGATCGAAGCGATTAGGTGTCTCCCAACAATTGCATAATGTTCAGGCCGAATATCTAAACTAGTATGTTTATGACCAATATTGTTAACAACAGGCATTAATACAGAAGGATCTTCAATGTGTTCAGCATATGCTAATACGGCCATTGCCAACGCTGTTTGTTGCTTTTTATTCCGTTGATTTCCCATATTAAAAACATGTTTCAATTCTGGGTTGTGTTCAAACATCCGATTATAAAAATGGCTTGTTAATAATACACCATGCTCCTTAAGGATCGGTACCGTAGCCTTTACCAGATTTTTTTGATCTACTGTCATTTTAAATGAATATTAACAATAAAAGATGGTTTTGTCTTTTATTTAGTGAAAAAAATTTACTTTTTAATGTCAACTGACCTGCAATAAGCTCATAATTAAATAGCCCTATTGGTTACAGTATCGGATTAATGTTATTACTTCTATAGTACATGATCTTGGATAAAAAAACAGCGGCCATTTTATCCCCTCTCCACTTGGCCTCGTCAGCTGCTGCACCTTCAAAATATTGATCAACTGTTTCGCACCACAAAAATGTCCAACGATTAAAATGTGAAGTATCAATAGGCATTTGAGCATGAACAGGAAAGGGACTATTGTGATAGGTATGTTCCCCGAGCAACATTGTTTGCCAAAAGCGATACATTTTTTGAAGATGGTTTTCCCAATCCCCTATTCGTTCATTAAATACAGGGCCAATAGTCGAATCCTTCTTCACTTTTATATAAAATGAGTCCACTAAAAGGCGGATGTCTGAAATAGTTGTGATGTCCATTGTTAACCCTACATATACTAATCGCTTATGCGATAGGACAAAGGTATAAAAAACAAATAAAAGATAAAAACATCTTTTACTATTTTTTTATGCAAGTTAAAGCACTCCCTTTATGAGCAGCGATGTGATTAGACTTATCACTTTTTATTTCAAACTGAGGATTTTCCGGGTTCGCATGATGGGTATACCATTTGTAATCAAAGTTTTCACGATGTACGTTAACAACTACCCCTAGATACTTCCCACCACTTAATCATTATTCGATATATTTCCATTAAATTTTCTTTAACTTTATATAAGCCATGAAAACTGTACGTCATTTTTACAGAAAAACAAACGCATTAAATTGTTGCATTAATAATCAATCATCATGAAGATTGTCCTAAAAAGAATCTATTCACCAACAAGTCCAACAGACGGACTACGAGTCCTCATTGATAGATTATGGCCACGAGGAATGACCAAAGAAAGGGCGAGTTTATCGGAGTGGAATAAGGACCTTGCGCCCTCCGAATCGCTTCGGGTGTGGTTCCACCATAATCCAGAATTGTGGGATGAGTTTTCAAAAAAATATAGAATAGAACTCGAGCACAATAATTTTGGAAAAGAATTCCTAACACGCAACCAGCAGCAAGAAATAATTACCTTATTATATGCGGCTCACGATACAGAACATACACATGCCCTAATCCTTCAAAAATATTTACAGGATATATACAGACAACAAGCTTAAATAAACTATCAGTTCATCTTTATGCAAACGGCATCTATTTTTCAAAACGTTACCTATCAGGACAAAAAGCCCAAAATGGACCTCCTACTGGAAACAAATGGCAGCAAAGAATATCGCTTGGCTTTTGCCAAAGGACAATATCTGAAGGAACATAAAACGGCTGCATCGATTATTGTCGAAATTGTCGAGGGCAATATTGATTTTGGCGTTAATGGAAGCAAAATCAGTCTAACAAAGGGCATGTTAGTGACACTAGAATCAAATGTACCTCACGATCTCTTTGCCATTACCCAAAGTATCGTCCGGCTGTCTATTCACAAAAAAGACTAAAGAAGAGTCTGTGTGACTTAACGGTCTTTGAGCTCAATAACCTCCAGGTTCTCAATTTTATCTTTATTGATATCAAACCGCATTAAAGTCCTTACTTTATGCCAGCCCTGCTTACCTGCTGCACCTGGATTGAGGTGAAGGCATTGAATCTTGGGATCGAAGATAACCTTTAAAATATGTGAGTGCCCCGTAATAAATAATTTTGGCGGATTTTTCATCAGTTCTGCTTTGATTCGAGGAGCATATTTCCCGGGATAGCCACCAATGTGTGTCATAAAGACATCCACCTCTTCGCAAGTAAACCTTAGATCTTCTGGGAACCGTAAACGGATGTCCTGACCATCAATGTTTCCGTATACTCCACGCAGTGGCTTAAAAGCGGCTAACCGATCCGCAACATCAGGATCACCAAAATCTCCCACATGCCATATTTCATCGCAGGCTGCAAAATGAGTAAATACAGCTTCATCTAAAAAAGAATGTGTATCTGAGAGTAATCCGATTTTTGTCATCACTTAAAAAGCTAAAAAATAAGGAGCCAAGGCATTTCGATAAGCTTCTGAATAAATACCCTTGGCGGCATAAATAACAAAGGCACGTTTTACGAGCTGTTCAACACGTAAGCGTTCAAATGTAACGATTTTCCGAATGACCGATTCCCCTTCAAAGGAGCTTATTTGCACTTCACTGGAACAGTATAAGCCTCTTTCTGCTGAAATTTTAGTCAACGTTTCCGCTAATGCCGTCGGAACAATCAGCACTAATTTCCCCGAGCTCGATAAACGTAAAGCAGCGAAATCCAGCAGTTCAGCAAAAAAATCCAGATCGGTATGTCGCGCCAGTTTCTTGCGATCATCCGGATTATGCAATGAATCTGTGTAAAACGGTGGATTTGATACGATCAGATCGTAATACCCTTGCACATCCATTTGCTGAAAGGAGGAAGCATGCAACACTAAACGTTCCTGGAAAATGGAATTACGGAAATTTCTGTCTGCCATCGCAGCAGCCAAAGGGTCAATTTCAACAGCCTCTACCCTGCTGTCTACAAGTCGTTGAGCCAACATCAATGCAATAACCCCCGTACCTGTACCTACATCCAGTACCCGGTCCACAGGTTCTACCTCCAGCAAGGAAGCCAGCAGTACGCCATCTGTGTTAATTTTCATTGCACAGTCAGACTGATCAACCTCAAACTGTTTAAACCGAAATATCGACGCCATAAGCCAAAGATAAAACTTTTACAACCTTTGGCACAAACAAACCAGTGTATCATGCAATTTATTTGCTAATTTAGTCAGCAACAAATCTATATAAGCCATGAATATCCGTCAGCTTGCTCTTATGATATTGATCATCATTGCTGTGCTTCCCACAAAACTACTGTATGCACAAGAGAATTGTGACCGACATACAGCTGAAATACTTCCGTTATTGACAAAGACATTGAACAACAATGACTTTGATAAAATTGATCCTTTACTCAATAGTATGCAAGCAAGTTGTGGTGTCAACGAGTTTGTACAGCGTTTACGTATTCTTGTATACATCATTGAAAAGAAGAATAGCACAACAGAGATCAAACATTATCTAGACAACCAATTCGATAAAATCTTTCTACAGAGACTAGATGCGGCAGACCGGGAAGATTTCGCAGGTCAATACGATCAGGATAAAGCAAAATACAATTTCGTGCCATTAAGGCATCCCCTGGACGGCCTGATAAAAGTAAGAGCTAAAGCTCTTCTTGCTTCGGATAGTTATACGTTGAGCGATCAGGAGAAAGATATTTTACAGCTCTTTTCGGATACTGAAGTTGTCAATGCCATACAAGACCAACAATCTGACGAACAAGATAATCAACAGCGGTTTCCAACACCCAAAGTGTACAGAGATAGACAGAAAGCTAAAATGGGCTATGTTCCTTCAATCGGCGTAGTTACCCCACTTGGTGGAGCGAACAAAATTTTCGGAACCAATATAAGCTTTGGATTTATGCTGATGAGCTCCCTGGAAAGAAAATTTATTTTCGAAGGGGGCTTCAAAGTGCGTATCAACTCAAACGACCGCAATATTGATTACAATTACGAAGGCTCCAATGTTTCTGTCAATTCTTCCGCCACTGCGTTTATGGGCGGTGCGGTAGGCTACAAAGTTTTTGACAATGATAAATTTATACTGATTCCAAAAGGTATCCTGGGCATTGATATTACAGATACCGGCATCACTGAAAGTGCATATTCCTCTGGTTATTATGATCCAGATGGCTATTATTATGATGGTGGATACACCGATCGTATGGTAACCATCAATAATGTCCACTTGGGGCTTGGTCTTGCATCGCTATTTCGCATGAAAAACCAAAAGTACATCGGTTTCGAACTTGGCTATCACTACACGCCCTATGATGCAAGCAGTAAAGTATTGAGCCCGATACAAGCAAATTACGGAAGCTTGGAGCTATTCTTCAGATTTTAAGCAATAGCCCTTCAAAAACCTTCACTTCCTGACTTCGCACACACCAACAGCAATGAAAGTGAGCTGAAGGTTTTTTCTGGCCAATAAGACCAGACACTTTCAGAAAAAAATACGCCAGATGATGTTTACCCTAAAAAACATCATCTGGCGTATGTAAATCGAAGAACACAAATCCCACTTGAGATCAAGTGTCCTAATATCCAAAGAAAGATTTAATTCTTTAAAAGGCGTTGTATCTCATCCAATTTCATTAATGCTTCAACCGGAGTAAGCGAATTAACATCCAGGTTATTCAGCATATCCCTGATCTTATTCAAGACAGGATCATCAATAGAAAACATCTGCAATTGGTAGGCCTGTTTCTGGATTTTGCGCATGCTATCTTTAATCTGCTCTCCTCCTGTACGCTCCTGCTCCAGCCTTTTCAAGATTTGATTAGCCCGATTAAGCAGCTTTTGCGGCATTCCAGCGAGCTTCGCTACGTGAATTCCGAAACTATGTTCGGAGCCTCCAGGAACAAGTTTACGCAAGAAAATAACTTTGTTATTAACCTCCTTCACCGTTACATTATAGTTTTTTATACGATCCAGCGAAGTAGTCAGCTCGTTTAATTCATGGTAATGCGTGGCAAACAAGGTTTTTGCCTTAGCTGCAGGATGATTATGTAAAAACTCGGCAATAGCCCAGGCAATAGAAATACCGTCATAAGTGCTTGTACCACGACCGATTTCATCCAGAAGAATAAGACTGCGATCCGATAGATTATTCATGATGCTCGCCGTCTCATTCATCTCCACCATAAATGTAGATTCACCCGAAGAAAGATTGTCCGAAGCACCGACACGGGTGAAAATTTTGTCAACCAAACCGATCTTAGCCTCTTTTGCTGGAACGAAGCAACCAATTTGCGCCATTAGCACGATCAATCCAGTCTGACGGAGCAATGCAGATTTACCCGCCATGTTAGGGCCCGTAATAATAATAATCTGCTGTGTTTTCGGATCTAAAAAAGTATCATTGGTAATATAATCCTCACCTATTGGCAGGTTTCTTTCAATAACAGGGTGTCTTCCACCTTTAATATCCAAAACCTTGCTCTCGCTGACTTCGGGTTTTACATAATAGTTTTTCTCCGCTACAACAGCAAAGTTAAGCAGTACATCCAACTTAGCTATGAGCTGGGCGTTGAGCTGAATAGGTTTGATGTATTCAGCAATGGCAACCAATAGCTCAGCATATAATCTATTCTCAAGCGCTTGGATCTTCTCCTCAGCACCGAGAATCTGTTCTTCATATTCTTTAAGTTCCTCCGTAATGTAACGTTCAGCATTCACCAATGTCTGTTTACGGATCCACGTCGTCGGAACTTTATCTTTGTGCGTATTTGTGACCTCCAGATAATAACCGAAAACATTATTGAACGCTATTTTTAAAGAAGGAATCCCTGTGAGCTCCGCTTCCCTTTTTTGGATCTCAAGCAGATAATCCTTGCCACCAAAAGCGATCTTGCGCAAGCGATCCAATTCAGGGTCCACCCCTTCCGCGATTACACTCCCTTTGTTGATTGCGACAGGAGGATCCGCCTGAACCTGTTGCTCGATTTTTTCACGTATAACAGCACAAGCATCTAACTGATCTGAGATTGTCCGAAGAGAATCAGCATCTTTACGATCGGTAAGTTCCTTCAATTTCTCAATAGCATATAATGCGCGCTTCAATTGTACAATTTCCCGCGGATTTGCTTTTTGTAGTCCGATCTTGGAAATTAAACGCTCCAGATCTCCCACCTGCTTGATCTGACCAATCAATTCATCCCGTAAATCACGGTTAGTGAAGAAGAAATCTACGACATTCAATCGCTCCTGAATACTCTTTTTGTCTTTCAGCGGCATCACGATCCAGCGCCTGAGCAGACGCGCTCCCATTGGACTGGATGTATGATCCAATACATCGGATAGTGTAACCGCATTTTCATTCAACGATCCGATTAATTCCAAATTGCGAATCGTAAAACGATCTAGCCACATAAAACGGTCCTCTTCAATACGGGAAAGCGTAGAAATGTGCTGCAGATTACGATGCTCGGTTTCATTGAGGTAATGCAATGCTACACCAGCAGCAACAACTCCTGCTGTCATGCGGTCCACGCCAAATCCTTTCATCGAGGAGACTTCAAAATGCTTCAATAGCGTTTCAGTGGCATAATCACCGGTATAAGGCCACTCGTCAAGAAAATAGGTATAATATTGTGATCCAAACTGCTCTGTAAACTCCTTGCTCTGTTTTTTGGAAAGAATAATTTCTCTCGGTTTAAAGCCTTGAAGCAATTTATCTATATAGGCCACACTACCTTGAGCAACCAGAAATTCTCCTGTTGAAATATCCAGGAAAGAAATACCGATCCGCTCCTTTTCGATAAAGATTGATGCTAAATAATTATTCGATTTCTGTTGAACAATATTGTCACTGTAAGAGACTCCAGGCGTCACCAGCTCGGTCACACCACGCTTAACAATTGTTTTTGTCGTTTTCGGATCCTCCAGCTGATCACAGATCGCCACCCGTTGGCCGGCACGTACAAGTTTCGGAAGATAGGTTTCCAATGAATGATGGGGAAAACCGGCCAATGCAGTTTCCGATTCCGAGCCATTGCCACGCTTCGTCAAAACGATGCCCAAAATCTGGGCAGCTTTGATCGCATCCTCTCCAAATGTCTCGTAAAAATCGCCAACACGGAACAACAACAACGCTCCAGGATACTTAATCTTGATCGCATTGTACTGTTGCATCAATGGGGTCACTTTCTTTTCTTTTGCCAACTTTTAAAATCAATTTTTATGAAGCGTAAAAATAGGATAATATCGTCGCTTTGGCAAACGATACACTCAACTTCTCGACAAAATCATTTCCATTAAACAAGAATATAAGCTAAGTTTGTATCCGAAAAAAATTAGTCATGGCCATCAAAAGATCTGGTAAACAAAATACGTCCAGCAAACAACAAAATACCTTCAAAAAAAAATCCTTCAACCCATTGAAGTCCATAAAATCCCCTATCCTGCGCATTGTGACACGGGTAGTCCTCTATTTTATTGGTATTTCACTCTTTTGGGTCATTAGCCTGCGGTTTATTAATCCTCCCATCACTTGGTTGATGATTCAACGTGGGTTTGAGCTAAAAGAACAGGGCAAGGGATTTAAACTGGAAAAAAACTGGCTGGATTACGATGAGCTTTCGGACAACCTAAAGTTAGCGGCCATTGCAGGAGAAGATGCTCACTTTATGACACACTGGGGATTTGACATGAAAGGCATTCAAAATGCTATCAAAAAAAATGCACAAGGAAAGAAATTACGCGGCGGAAGTACAATCAGTCAGCAGGTCGCCAAAAATGTCTTTCTATGGCCAGGGCGCTCCTGGTTAAGAAAAGGCTTCGAGACCTACTTTACCATTCTTATCGAAACATTCTGGAGCAAGAAACGCATCCTCGAAGTTTATCTCAATGTGATTGAAATGGGACAGGGAGTTTATGGTGCCGATGCGGCAGCTTCGTATTATTTTAGCAAAACAGGCAGCAATCTTTCCAAAAAACAAGCTGCATTGATCATAGCCATATTGCCAAACCCAAGAGAATGGGATGCGCGTAACCCTTCCGCTTATGTCAATAGACGTGCAAATGCGATAGCGAAATATATGCATCATTATACTATTCCTGAATAAGCGAAAATATCGCTATTCAGCGGATCGACCAGAAGAAAAGCAATACAGAGATCTATAGATAAAATCTATAGATCAAAAAGAAAGGCCATATGTAACTATGGCCTTTCTTATATAACTCGTTTTACAACTTATCTAAAAAGTCGTTTATGCCAGCTCTGATGGAAGGGTATTACCCAAGCGTCTTCCATTTGATGCTCGTGAGTAATGGTATTATCAAATACTAAGGTATTATCGTTGATGGTACCGTCTGCCAGTAGCTTCTCAAATCCGTCACGATTAACCACGCCTATTCCCTGATCCCCTTTATATGCAAATTGCATTCGATCAAATAGTTGAATACCATACTTCGATTCAACTCCTTTTAAAAACCGAACCGAACTATCAATAGAACAACCTGATGCAGCCGCGACTTCCTCGTCCACCTTTAGGATGATAAAAAGATTATCCCGTAATTCAGCGGAAGCAGAAAGTGGCTTTCCATGCACCTTCCATTGTTCAGCAAAAGCTTTCAGGTCAGTAACAATCTCCTGTCCCTCTGTCGCCGTTAACAGGCGATCGGCCTGATAAATCCAGATACGCTTCATATGCAATGATTTTTTCACAGATCCATTTAGCCGATATGAATTGGCTGATTAATCCGATACTGTTTACACTCCCGGACATATGGAATACCTGTTCCATTATATCCATTTCTATTTCAATTTTAAACCAGATTCAACACATCGAATCTGGTGCACCCTTGTGTTTTATAACACCAATTTGGCCTGCTTCCCGTTATCGCTAACCAATATAATATGGAGAGATCATCAAATAAACGATCACGCCGGTAACAGCTACATAAAGCCACATGGGGTAAGTAATACGGGCAAGCTTTTTATGACGCTCATAAGAACCCGATATACCTCTAACAAATGTAAAAAGTACAAAAGGGATGATGATAATGGAAAGCAAAATATGCGTGATCAGGATAAAGAAATAGATCGGTCTCAAAATTCCCTCGCCGCCATATTTTGTTTCGATTGAAGTCATGTGATAAGCGACATACATCGCCAGAAAAGCTAAGGAACAAGCAATACACCATTTGATCAAACGCTCGTGTAGAGCCTTATTTCCCTTTTTTATCGCAGCCACAGCCAAAAAAAGCAATACAGCCGTAATCCCATTTATAGCCGCGTAGATAGGAGGCAAAAATGTTAGCGGTTTTACATCATAACCCAGCTTTTGTAAATTCACCGTAAAAAGGATAGCAACTACTATCGGTATCACAATAGATAGCAACCAGATCCATTTACTATACTTCTTTTCTTTATTAAGACTCTCTTCCATGATAAAATTACCTCTTTTGTTCTATTGTAGCTGGATGGTTTCGAATTTCCTCGACCAATAATAATTTAATTTCATCCTCAAGGCGATCAACATCCGTTTTGACGTTGATGTCATATATACCTCTTATCCGTCCTTTTGTATCCAGTAAAAGATAATTAGAACCAATAATAAATGGCTTGCCACGTTCATTGTTAACAAGTGCGTCCTGCAACAAACTTTCCTTCGCAAATTTAAAGATATCGACGGAAGGATCTGTCACAAAAAACCAAGATTTGGTCCAAGGTTTGTAAACTTTCGCGTATTTAGCTAACACTTCTGGCGTATCATATGCTGTATCCACCGTAATTGAATACAGCCTAACTTTCTTATTTTGGATAAACCGATTAGCGATTTGATCCAATCGTTTAATCATTGTCCTTGATAACGATGCATCCCTAGAGTACATCAAATGAACCACGGAAAGTGTCGTATCGTTGTCCAACAAATGCACTTTCTTACCATCATAATTCACAAAATCAACAGGAGGCACAGTATGGTATATCGTGTCAGGAATATCTCTTCCCCATTTTCGATGAGTTGTTCCTGGCACCTCCTTTTTACCAAAAATTGGTAAAGAAGCGTAGCTATTCGAGCCGCTTTTATTTAGTATAAAATATAAAAATCCTGGCAATAAAAGAATTACTGCCAGGATCAATATAGTTTTAATACCTTTCTTTTGTCCAGTATTATTATCCATTCACTTTATCTATTTATTTGGAAATATTTGATGTTCCTGGAATGCAGAAGCCAAATGGCCTCCCTCAACAAGCATCAAAACAATGAAATAAATAATAAAAATAAAGACGATTCCTACGGTAACAATGAAGCTCGACTTCTCGAATTTCAAGTGCATAAAGAATGCAATGATATAATAAGCTTTAACTAAAGTAAGTACGATATAAATAGAATTAACCAATACACCTTTAGCCAAAATTTGCCAATGATGGACAAAGCCCAATGCAATTAAGAACTCAAGGCAAGTAAGGGCTAAAAGTACCCCAAATACTCTCCAGATGGCCTTTTTATCTAACCCACCTTCGTGAGCATGCTCTCCATGAGCGATATTATCTTGATATTGTGACATAGCTTTTGTAATTAAATTGTTTTACTAAACAAGGTAGAAAAGTGTAAACACGAATACCCACACTAAATCCACAAAGTGCCAATATAGACCTACTTTTTCAATCATTAAATATGATCCTCTTTTTTCAAAAGTATTATTTAGTGTCATGCACAAAATAATGATGTTCAAAATAATACCAACAGTTACGTGGAAACCGTGGAAACCAGTAATTGTAAAGAATAGGTTTGCAAATTGAAGTGCTGATGTATACGACACATCTCCAGTAAAGAAATGGCCCAATTTTTCAGCAACATTTGCACCTTCCATATGTGTAGCAATATCAGTAGCAGGATTACGTCCAAACCAAAAGCCTTCGTGGTGCAAATGCGTCCACTCCAATGCCTGACAGCCAACGAACATCAAACCACCCAAAATGGTCCACAACATCCA
This sequence comes from Sphingobacterium sp., assembly GCA_031286695.1. GTDB lineage: Bacteria > Bacteroidota > Bacteroidia > Sphingobacteriales > Sphingobacteriaceae > Sphingobacterium. Next base: position 215,356 of record JAITTY010000009.1, read on the forward strand.
TTTAACAACCTCATGCTTCGAATTACGATGTCCAGCTTCTACCGCCAATACCATGGTTACCGAAGACATAATCAAAATAAATGTCATCAAACCGACAAATACCAAAGGCTGTCCACCGTCAGTAATTCCTGGAATAGATTGAAAAACCTTATCCGGATCCGGCCATACAGCATGTGAAAATCGTTGCGCGCCGTAATAAACCAAAAATGCAGAAAATGTGAAGGCATCCCCTACCAAGAAAAACCACATCATGATTTTTCCATACTCTAAGTTCCAAGGTGATTTTCCACCATTCCATGGACCAGTTTTTACCTTATCCAATTGCGATACTGTTGTACTCATTGTTTACTATTATTGATTCAAAAGTAAGAAAACATATATATAAATCCATAAAAGATCGAGAAAATGCCAAAAAATACTGGCAAGATCCATGCGGAAAAGATTGCCGTCCTTAGGAAGTTTGTTAATTCCTATAATCGCGCCAATCAAAACGATCAAACCCGCTATAATATGCGCCAAGTGCATCCAGATAAAAACGTATATAAAAGATTGCGATGCGTTGTTATTCACAAAATAAACACCCCTATCGATCAATACATTCCAAGCATGAACTTGTAAAGCAAAAAATACGACTCCCAAAATAAAAGTTGCCAACAAAAACAACCGCTGTTTGGAAGATTCGCCATTTTTAGCCGCTCGATGTGCTAAAAACATCGTCAGACTACTTACCACAATCACCATTGTACTATACATAAGTGCATTGGGCAATAAAGTCTTAATCCCTTTGTCCACCCCGCTCGCCGTATATACAATGAAACCACTGGATAACGCAGCAAACATCATAAACATTCCCAACATCCCCAACCATAGGTTGAACTTCTGGGCTTTTCTCTGTACTAACTTCTCGTCAGTTTGTACTTGTATATCTAACATTATTTCAACGGAATAAAGTTAAGCAATAATACGAGTTGCGTCACTGGCAAATAGATAAATGAAGTAAACATCACTTTCTTCGCTGAAGGAATATCACAATTCTTAAACAGCAAATAACCGTAATAACCAAACATCAATCCACCCACTACGGATACAATCGTAAACCAAATTCCACCAAAGCCAAAATGATACGGTATAAAACCTGCAGGTATCATAAACAAGCCTGAAATGAATACCATAAAAGCTGATATCTTATCACGTTTTGTCGTCGGCAATAAGCGAAAACCCGCCAGTTTATAGTCATCATCCACAACCCATGCAATCGCCCAAAAATGTGGAAACTGCCATAAAAACTGAATAGCAAACAACACAAAGGGAATAATAATAATTGCCGCTTCGTTATGTCCACTATAGTAGGCTAAATCGTCTTGCGAAAAGGCTGCATAATATCCAATTAATGGCGGAAATGCACCCGGAAACGCGCCGACAAACACTGCTATTGGTGATTTTCTTTTTAATGGTGTATAGATAAATGCGTAAAGAAGGATACAGAAAACCGACAGCAGACCAGCGACAAAATTTAAACGAACAAGCACCAAGGTTCCTAAGATGCCCATAAAGACACTCAATACCAAAGCCTGTCCTGTTGTCATGCGGCCTGATGGCAACGGTCTGTCCTCCGTACGTTTCATCAGTTTATCCAAATCCTTTTCAATGATCTCATTAAAACCGTTGGCAGAACCTGTCACCAGAAAACCACCTATAGTCAACAATAACCAATTGAACCAGAATATATCACCCTGTTGTTTTGATCCTATCAGAAAAGCAATTGACGCAGAAAATACGACCGTCAATGTAAGTCTCAACTTAACAAGCTTTTTGAAATCTGAAATAAATTCTTTCATAATTAAAAGAGACCTCCTACTATCAGTGTAATTAAACACGTACTTTTAAACATAAACATCCCGAATTCCAAGATTAGTGCCTTTGCTTATTTAACAATAACAACAGGTAGAACTGTGCCCCAAATAAGAGCGTAGCTACCACCAAATGCGTTGTCTGTGCAAATGCAGGTATTGCAAATCGAGCTAAGATAATTCCTGATAGCATTTGGATACCCACTAGAATCAATGCGATTAAAGCAAATTTATATTGCTTAGATCCCGTATTAAAACTCGTGCGGACCAAAAAGAATAATACAATAACTAAAATCAAAGAACAATATGCCAACCAGCGATGTAACTCAAACTGCTGGCCAATAGTTGTTATAAAATCAGTCCGGGCTATCGTTGAACCGGTTAACAAATCAACCTCCTCACGAACTCCCGTTCCGACAATTACCTGTGTTAGCATCAATAAAATTGAAGCAACAGCAAGTCCTTTTAATATACCCAAAGAACGATTGACCAGTAAGGTCTTGTTGCGCAAAGTAACTGCCTTGAAATATGTATAAATACTAATACAAACAATTACAATGGCTAAGAGCATATGTACCGTAATAATCCAGGGCATCAGATTTGTCGATACAACGATCGATCCCAGCCAAGCCTGAAGTACTACAACAAAAAGATTAATCACTGACCAAACAACGATCGAGCTTTTTGATTTTAAATAGGTGAAAGAATAAATAGCTGTAAATAACAAACAGAATCCAGAAACAACGCCTACCAACCGATTGATATATTCCGTCCAAGTTTTCGCAACATTAAACTCTTCATGCTGCAAAATACTCTTATCGGTACGGAGCTTGTAAGCCATTTCCTTATCGCCGAAAAATTCTACAATTTTCGCGAAACGTTCGTTCTTCTTTGCTCTTCCTTCAATATAATGTTGTTCATATCCTTGAGGTAATTGGGAGATATCTGTTGGAGGAATAATACGGTTAAAACATCTTGGCCAATCTGGGCATCCCATTCCTGACCCTGTACTCCGAACAACTCCTCCAGCAATAATGACCAAAAACAACACAATGATCGTTATAAAATTGGTCTTTATAAATCGCTTCTCAGCTGCTGGAAACATAATACTACCCCTACCTCTTAAAATACAAACTTCTATAAAATAGAGTAGGAATCCCTACTCTATTTTATAAGATTTTATTAGTCTTTTCTACCATTTTGAGCATTCCATTCTGCCTGGATACGCTCAGCTTCCTCGTCTCCTTCGAAATCATGAGGCAAATTAGAGCTCATTGTTTCAGAGAAAGGAACACTTTGAGGAATAAAATCCTCACCATGACCTGGCTTACTGTAATCGTAAGGCCAACGGTGTACAGTTGGAATTTCACCTGGCCAGTTACCATGGATATGCTCTACCGGAGTAGTCCATTCCAACGTATTTGATTGCCAAGGATTTTGTGGTGCTTTTTTACCGAAGAAAATCGATGTAAAGAAGTTCCACAAGAAAGCTACCTGACCTAAAGCAGCGATGATTGCAGCCCAAGTGACCAATTTGTTTACAGAAACCCATTTCGCCATGAAAGCAAATTCTGTAAATGCATAGTAACGGCGAGGCACACCATCGATACCCATAAAGTGCATTGGGAAGAATACCATGTAAGCACCAATGAAAGTCAACCAGAAGTGTAAATAACCCAATTTTGTGTTCATCATACGACCGAACATCTTAGGATACCAGTGGTAAACACCACAAAGCATACCGAAGATTGACGCTGATCCCATTACCAAGTGGAAGTGGGCAACAACAAAATACGTATCGTGTAAGTTGATATCTAACGCTGCATTACCTAGGAACAATCCTGTCAAACCACCAGAGATAAAGAATGATACCAAACCGATAGCAAACATCATCGCCGGAGTGAAACGGATATTACCTTTCCACAACGTTGCAAGATAGTTAAACGCTTTTACAGCAGAAGGAACCGCGATAATCAATGTTGTAATCATAAATACACCACCCAAGAACGGGTTCATACCTGTTACAAACATGTGGTGACCCCATACGATAAACGATAATACAGTGATACCGATCAACGAATAAACCATCGCATGGTAACCAAAGATTGGTTTACGTGAGTTGGTCGCAATAACTTCAGAAGTTAAACCTAAAGCAGGCATAACAACGATATATACCTCAGGGTGACCTAAGAACCAGAACAAGTGTTGGAACAAAATTGGTGAACCACCTTCGTTCGGTAAAATTTGTCCTTGAACAACAAGATCCGACAAATAGAATGACGTACCAGCAGCACGGTCAAAAATCAACAGAACAACTGCAGAAACCAATACTGGGAATGACAACATACCCACGATAGCAGTTAAGAAGAACGCCCAGATTGTCAAAGGCATTTTCCATAAGTCCATTCCTTTTGTACGCATGTTCAAAATTGTACTTACATAGTTAATACCACCGATCAACTGTGAAGCTACAAATAGAACCATACTTACCAACCACAAAGTCATACCTGTTGCAGATCCAGCGATCGCAGTAGGAACAGCCGATAGTGGCGGGTAGATTGTCCAACCTGCAGAAGCAGGTCCACTTTCTACGAAGAACGATGCAACCATAATAACTGATGCTACAAAGAACAACCAGTAAGATAACATGTTCATAAAAGGAGATGCCATATCGCGTGCTCCGATTTGATATGGAATCAATAAGTTACTAAAAGTACCTGATAGACCAGCCGTTAACACGAAGAATACCATAACGGTACCGTGAATGGTTACCAAGGAAAGGAAAAACTCCGGTTTTATACGACCACCTTCAGCCCATTTACCCAAGAATACTTCTAATATAGGGAACTCTTTATCCGGCCATGCTAATTGGATACGGAATAATACTGATAAAAGCATCGCAAAAACTGCCATGATGATACCAGTGATCAAGAATTGCTTAGCAATCATCTTGTGGTCACCCGAGAAGATATACTTTCTGATGAACGACTCCTCGTGATGATGGCCGTGCGAATCGTGATGTTCAGCGCTATGCGATATTACTGTACTTGACATATTCGATTTTATATTCAAAAATTCTTAATTAGTTCAAAGATGCTGTAACTTGTACGCTATCCTTTTTCACGTTAGCTGTTTTACCGCTGAACTCTTTTTGCAAATCCTCAGTAAAATATTTGTTTTGTTTAGCTAACCACTCTTTATATTTCTCTTCAGTTACGACAACCACTTTCTTTTGCATGTTATAGTGACCAGATCCACAGATCTTGTTACACAACATCACGAAGTCATAGTTATAATCACCCAAACGATCACGCATCTCTTCTGTTGTAACAGTAGGTGTAAACTGGAAATAGTTGGTCATCCCCGGTACCGCATTAATCTGAACACGGAAATCAGGAATATAGAAAGAGTGAATAATATCTTTTGAAACGATATGGAAACGAACTGGTTTGTTTACAGGCAACCAGATTTCAGATCCTTGAATATCATCCCAAGAATTTTTATCATTAAAGTCAATACCGTAAGGATTGGTTGGTGTCGTCATTTTATAATTACGTTTACCGATAATCCCATCTGAACCAGCATAACGGACATTCCATTGGAACTGCTCGCCTAATACCTCAACTTGTAATGCTGATTTTTGAAGATCTTCAGGAATATTTGTGATTGATCTCCATGTAAAGAAACCGAACAATACCAAAACTGTCAAAACAACAGCAGGAACAATTGTCCACAATTTCTCGATTGCATTGTTATGAGGATAATAATAAGCCTGACGTTTTGCACGCATGCGGTACAAGAATGTAAATGTCATCAACAAGATATGTGTGATAACCAATACAAATGTTGTAATTGCTGTCGTAATGATAAACATGGTATCAATACGCTCACCGTGCTCAGTTACTGCAGATCTCCAATAAGCAGCTCCCCAGTGTACATATGACCAATATACACCGTAAAGGAATACAACCAAGAAAATGAATAACAATGCCGATTGAAACGTGTTATTCGCAAACGGATTGTATTTACCGTTCATCTTTCTTGTCAATTCATAGATCGAAAGTACTTTACCAATAACGGCAACAACAGTACATATAACCAAGAATAACAAGACATAATATGTGAAGTTTTTATAAACCTGAGGGTCTATTTGCTTCACTTCTTCAACAGCAGGAGCAGCAGCACTAGCTTCTGTAGAAGAACTAGCAGATGCAACAGCAGCAGTACCTGCTGCCGCTGTTGTATCTTTTGCAACCGAATCCGTTGCTGCAGGGGCAGCTACTGCTGTAGTTGCCGCTTTAGCAGAATCAGATGCTACTGTATCTTGTTGACTTGCAAGGATAGGAGTCGCAAAAAGCAATCCTAGTGCAAGCACAAAACCCGAGATGGATTTGAATCTATTATTTAATTTAAAGCTCATTTCTTTTATAACGTTTTTACGTAACCTTCCTTTAAAAGTGAAACTATATCTGGTGATGCAAACTCTCATCCAAGAAAGGATGATTTTTAGGCACCAATGCTTGTTTACTCAATTTACTCATCACTAAGAAGATGAACAAACCTAAGAAACCAAGTGCAGTTCCGATTTCAATGATACCAAATCCTCTATGTTCAGCAACAGTACCAGGCATGATCATGATATAATAATCTAGCCAGTGACCAGCCAATAATAGAATCGCTACGAACAACATCACATTTTGTTTACGTTTAGCATCGCGATCCACTAGTAGTAACAATGGTGCCACAAAGTTAATGATAATACTCAACCAAAACCAAGGTTTGTATTCAGGTTCCCAACGTTTGTAGAAATAAACTGTTTCCTCTGGGATGTTTGAATACCAAATCAACATGAATTGTGCAAACCAAACGTAAGTCCAGAAGATAGAGAAACCGAACATCAATTTACCCAAATCGTGTAAATGATTTTCGTTTACCCAGTTCATATAACCAGCTTTCTTCAATACAACAACGATGATCGTGATACATGAAATACCGCTTACCCACATTGCTGCAAAGTTATACCAACCGAACATCGTCGAAAACCAGTGTGCCTCTAAAGACATTACGGTATCGAAAGACCAGATAGGTGTAGTAAAACCGAAGATAACTAAGAAGATCGCCGACAATTTGAATGACTTTTTATAAGAAGTCAATCCGCCTTCCAAATCCTCTTTATAAGAAAGTTTCGCAAAAATAACAGCAAAAATGCTATATGTTCCCATAAATACCACCTGACGGATCAAGAAGAATGGAACATTTAAATAAGCAGATTTACCTGCGATAATAGGGTCAAAATTTGTACTATGCGGATCAGTAATACCATCTGCATTCCAGTGGTGATATAAGTTATGCGTGGTTAAACCTAAACCTACAATAACTAATAAAATCAATGAAGCAATTGGTAAAACACTCGCCATAGCCTGAGGTATACGTACCAAACCTGCAGACCATGCAGATTGTGTTACATATTGCAAGGCAACAAAGAATGTTCCGGCTGCGCATACACATGTAAAGTAATAACCCATCAATAACAAGTTGGCATAAGTACGCTCTACAGTAACGTGATCGCCCGAAAGCAACCCGATAGCTACAGCAGCTACGCCTAGTACAACAGCGATAATACTGAACATTTTAGCTTTGCCAGCAAACTCGTATCGCTCGTTGAAATTATAATCGTGATGATGACTGTGAGTTCCCATTTATATATCTGATGTTAGATTATTTCTTTTGTAATTCGTGAACATACATAACAACTTTCCATCGCTCCTCTGGAGATAATTGAGATGCATGTGATCCCATGGAGTTGTGTCCGTAATAAATTGTATGGTAAATTTTACCATCAGTCAAGTCAGCCATCAAACCACCTCTTGAAGAGCTCGCTGCATCTGTTCTGTGATAAGATGGTGGCGGAGGAAAGTTCTCTAATTGACGCGTACCTCTTGAATCAGTCACGCTACGATCTTTCGTGATAGGACCATCACCTTTACCTTCTACTCCATGACATATAGAGCAATAAGTTGTGAACAAAGCTTTACCTTTTTCAAGATTTTCTGCATTTACGACCAAAGGACTTTTTACTTCTCTTCCTGCGCGTTCATAATCCTCTAATGTATTGGCATACTCAAAACGAGTGAAACCAATAGGATCTGTACCTTTAGGAGGTGTTTGTGCTGTTTTTCCATCAGCAAAATTCGCATTAGGTTGATCCGGATTGAAAGCAAGCGGATCGTACATGTTACGAGAAAACTCTAAACCTGTACTACGAGTTGTTTTGTCACCACAAGAAGAAACAAGTGCTGTCAATGCCACAGCTGCGCATAGCGTTCCAAGTAAATTCTTCTTATTCATAGCTAACATATTTTCTATCATTGTACTTAACTTCAACAGCTCCGGCTTCTTTCAATAAGCTATCGATCAAAGCGTGATCTGTATTTTCTTTGGCATCTACTGCAAGGATGAAACGGTCATCTGTTGCTCTCAAGTCCATTACACGAGGTGTACGTCCCGGGAACAAGTGGTTGCGGAAGAAAAACGTAGCAACCATACCCAAAGCACACAATAAGATGGTAACCTCAAATGTAACCGGAACAAAGTTTGGCATACCAAATGATGGTTTACCACCGATGTTCATCGGCCAATCGTATGCCATTGTATAATACAACAAACTAAAACCTAATGTCGTTCCTAATGCTCCAAAGCAAAATGCTGCGATAGGCAAGCGAGAAGGTCTTACGCCTAACTTCGCTTCGATGCCGTGGATAGGCATCGGAGTAAAGCAGTCGTAAATACTTATATTGTTTGCTTGCAATTTGTCAATCCCATGCATCATTTCATCGGGATCCGCAAAACTACCTAATATATATTTTGTATTGCTCATTGCTGATTATTTTCTAACTGATAATTCTTTAATCTCTTCTTCTGTCACTGAATCATATTTCTCTAATGACTCTTGGAAGTATTCTACTTGCTCGTCAGGGAATGCGCCTTGTTGAGCCAATTTAGTTTTATGTTGTAATGAAGATGATTTCAACAACAATTTCACTTCGGCAATAGCGATACCTGGTAGGAAACGTAAGAACAACAAGAATAATGTAAAGAACAATCCAATTGAACCTACAAAGATACCTACGTCTGTCCAAGTTGGGTAGAACATTGCCCAAGATGAAGGCAAGTAATCACGGTGCAATGAAGTCACGATAATTACAAAACGCTCAAACCACATACCGATGTTTACAACAATCGATAAGATCCATGAGATAGGAATACTTGTACGGATTTTTTTGAACCAGAATAACTGCGGAGAAATTACGTTACAAGTCATCATTGACCAGTAAGCCCAGGCGTATGGACCTAACATACGATTCTCGAAAGCATACATTTCGTATTCTGAACGAGAGTACATGGCGATAAACAACTCAGTCAAATAAGCCACACCTACGATGGAACCTGTCGTCATGATAATGATATTCATGGACTCAATGTGGAACATCGTGATGTAGTTCTCAAAGTTCATTACTTTACGTAAGATCAACAATAAAGTCTGTACCATCGCGAAACCAGAGAAGATCGCACCCGCCACGAAATATGGAGGGAAGATCGTTGTATGCCATCCAGGGATAACCGAAGTTGCAAAGTCCATGGATACGATCGTGTGTACAGAAAGTACCAGCGGAGTAGAAATACCTGCCAAGATCAATGACACGATTTCAAAACGTTGCCAAGTCTTAACTGAACCATTCCATCCGAATGATAATACAGAATAGATTTTTTGTTTTAATCCAGTAGCACGGTCACGAATTGTCGCGATATCAGGCAACAAACCACAGTACCAGAATACCAAGGATACTGTAAAGTAAGTTGAGATCGCAAACGCATCCCATACCAAAGGAGAGTTGAAGTTTACCCAAAGTGATCCAAATTGATTTGGAAGTGGGAAAATCCAATAAGCCAACCAAGGACGACCCATGTGAGCTACAACGTATGTAGCCGCACAGATTACCGCAAAGATCGTCATCGCCTCTGCAGAACGGTTGATTGAATTACGCCAGTTTTGGCGGAAGATTAATAATACAGCTGAAATCAACGTACCCGCGTGACCGATACCTACCCACCATACGAAGTCGGTGATATCCCAAGCCCAGCCTACAGTTTTATTCAGACCCCAAGCGCCGATACCTGTCCAAAAGGTATAACTAACGCTAACTACCCATAATAAAGCACCTAATACAGCAACGGTAAAACCAATCCACCATGCTTTATTCGGTTTATTTTCAACCGGTAGTAAGATATCATCCGTAATTTTTGCATACGTAATGTCCTTACCGGTCATTAATGGTTCTCTTAATATTGATTCGTTATGCGATGACATAGTATTTTTATTTCAAATATTGTACAAGATTACGCCTCAAAAGTGTTTCTAACTTTTGTCATATAACCGATACCCGGTTGAACATTGATTTCCTCAAGTACGTAATAAACACGCTCGTTGCGTAATGCTTTAGATACTTCTGATTCTGGATCATTTGCATCACCAAAGATAATTGCATTTGCAGAACATGCTTGTTGACAAGCCATTTGGATATCGCCATCTTTAACTTTACGATTTTGAATCTTAGCTTGTAATTTACCTGCTTGAATACGTTGGATACACATTGAACATTTCTCCATTACCCCACGTGAACGAGTAACAACATCTGGATTTAAGACCAATTGTGTGAACTCATTGTTCAAGTAGTTGTCAAAACGCGAATCATTCCAGTATGCAAACCAGTTGAAACGACGAACTTTGAAAGGACAGTTATTCGCACAGTAACGTGTACCAAAACAACGGTTATATGCCATGTGGTTCAAACCTTCTGAAGAGTGTACTGTTGCCAATACTGGACAAACCGTTTCACAAGGTGCGTGACCACAGTGTTGACACAACATCGGTTGGTGAACAACAGTGATATCTTCGAAATCTAAATCAGCCGAAGCTCTTGCAATTTCTTTCTCTTTTGTAAGATCTTGATCTTTTCCTTCGATTGTATAGTAACGGTCAATACGTAACCAGTGCATTTCACGACGACGACGAACCTCATCACGACCTACAACAGGAATATTATTTTCAACGTTACAAGCAACGATACAAGCACCACAACCTGTACATGCGTTCAAGTCGATCGCCATCACCCATTTGTGACCAGGTTGCTCATATTTGTTCCACAAATCGTATGTTTTGTGATTATCTGTAAAGCGTCCTGCCTCAGAGTTCGGATCTTTCAAATATTTCGCAAAAGTAGTCTCACGAATAACGTTACGACCTTCGATCGTATGGTGTGTTTGTGTTTGTGCCAATTGGTAAGTACCAGACGCTTTCGCTACAGTTGCTTTAGCAACACCTTGTACTGTACCATTGATGATAGAAGCAAAAGGGAATGCGTTTTTACCAACTTCATTACCTGCTTTACCAACTTTTGTACGACCGTAACCTACAGCAACTGAAACTGTTCCTTGTGCTTGACCTGGTTGTTGTACAACTGGCAATTCCAATTCAACACCATTTGCTTTTACAGTTACTTTACCGTCTTCACCCAATCCTAATTTCTCAGCATCTTTCGGGTTAAGGGCCGCATAGTTATCCCAAGTTACTTTAGAAACCGGGTCAGGCAACTCTTGTAAGTAAGCGTTGTTCGCGTAGCGACCGTCACGAAGACCTGCAGGCTCATAAAGTTTCAATTCAAACTCCCCTGTAATCGCTTTGCTTGATGCCTCAATTGCCGAAGCCGCTGCTGCAGCATTTCCTGTAAATGCAGGAGCTGTTGCCGCTTTGGCACCTTTATATTCAAAACCAGTTTGCAATACAGCATCCCAGTTTTTCGTAGAACCCGCTAAGATTTGTGTAGACCACAAGTTCTTAACAAAATTGTACATATCTGTATCATTTCCTGCCCAAGTCAACAAGCTTTGTTCAACTTGACGTGTTTTGAAAACAGGATTGATTGTTGGTTGAACGATAGAGAACAAACCTTCTTTTGGATTCGCATCACCCCAAGATTCCAAGAACGTACTTGCTGGAGCAATCGCTGTCAATTCAGAAGCTGTTTCATCCGCACGTTGCGAAAATGATAAGGTGAAAGGAACTTGTTTCAACGCTGCTTTTACATCATCTGCTTTGAAGTAGTCATACACTGGGTTGCTATTCAAGAAGAATGCAACACCAACTTGACCTGATTTCGCTGCTGCTAAGAAAGCTTGGAACGAAGAATCCGAACCTTGGTATTGTTTAGAATAGTTATCCAAATCGATGATTGTACCGTAAGCACCTAATGCAACGTTGATTGCATTAACTAATACCTGTACATTGACATCGTTAGATCCAGCAACAACAACTGCTGCGCCTTTGCTGTTCACCAATTCTTTCGCCGCTAGAGCGACACCTTTTTGTGCTTTTTTGTTTGCAGTAGCACCAGCCAAAGACTGACCAGTGATTGCATTATATAAAGCAACCAATGTAGCACCTTCTTCCGAAGGTTTGATTGCGATACGAGCATCCGCATTTGTACCAGTCATCGAAAGACCAGACTCAAATTGCACGTGACGTGACATTTTTCCGTTTTTCAACGATTTATAATCACGGTTTTTAGCGTATTGCTGTGTATGCTCCTCACCTGCTAACCAAGTTCCTAAGAAATCAGCTGCAACGGAAACAATCACATTTGCTTTTTCAAAATTGTATGAAGGAACTACAGCCTTACCGAAAGAAGCTTTATTTGCTTCGATAATACCGCTGTAAGATACAGCATCGTATTGTACATGGTTAACTGTAGGGAATTTCGTTGCGAAAGCAGCGATAGCCGCCAACGTCGAAGGACTGTTTACGGTGTTAGAAACGATCGTAATTTGTTTACCAGAAGATGCTGCTGCATTCAAAGCTTTAACAACTTCCCCATCCAATTTAGACCACTCCACATCTTGACCTTTCAATTGTGCCTGTTTCAATTTGGACTCATCATATAAATCCAATACAGAAGCAGCAGTCGTTGAATCCAAACCTTGGTTCAAACCAATTGCATTCGGGTTAGGCTCAACATTGATCGGACGACCTTCACGAGTTTTAACCAAGATGCTTTGACCATTGAACGTCGAAGCATAATAGTTAGGGATACCTGGAGTTACCTCTTCAGGTTTAATCAAATAAGGAACTGCCTTATGCACAGGAGTACGGTTACAAGCCGCTAAAGAAACAGCACCCAAACCAAATCCTAATGCTTTCAAGAAGTCACGGCGAGGAGTTTTAGTACTCAAGCCAGCTTCGTTTAATACATCTTCTACAGGAATAGATTCGGCAAACTCACCCTTGCTTCCTTCAACGAAAGCAGGAGTTTGATTTAACTCTTCCAAACCTTTCCAATATTTTTTATTGCTATCCATTTAAGCTGTATATAAGATTGCGTATTTCAAATAATTATTAATAGTGACACTTACCACACTCAAGACCACCGATCATGGCTGCAGTCATTTTCTCACCTTTCTTAATTCTTTCGTGTGCTTTAATCAAATCTTCATAGTATTTGTTATCCGATTTGATATCTGTCTTTTTGTGACAATCAACACACCATTTCATCGTCAATGGAGAATATTGGTATACTTCTTCCATATTTTGGATCGGACCGTGACAAGTTTGACACTCAACACCAGCTACAACAACGTGTTGTGAGTGGTTGAAGTAAGCAAAGTCAGGTAAGTTGTGGATACGAACCCATTGAATTGGTTTAGGATTGTTACCGTAAGTACGCGTATCAGGATTCCAATCCAATGCACGATAGATTTTAGCAATTTCCGGAGAAATCTCACCATCATAATGCTCTGAAGCAGTGATTGTATTGTGACAGTTCATACATACGTTGGCCGATGGAATAGACGCATTTTTAGATTTAAATGCTCCACCGTGACAGTATTGACACTCAATTTTGTTAACACCAGCGTGGATTTGGTGAGAGAACTTAATTGGTTGAACCGGCTGATAGCCTTGGTGAACACCAACGTTCCACATTGTTTTCCAACCACCTACAGCTAATAATGCAACTAACATCAAGACTGTAAAGCCAACCAACTTCTTGTTTTTAACGAATGCTTTCGCAAACTTCACAAAACGTTGGCTATCTTCTGGCTCTTGTTGCGCAGCAATAGCTTCTTGGTTTTTAGCAATTACATTTTCTAAGGTACGAATCACACGATTCAACACCACGATAACCACTACAGCCAAAACAACAACTGCGATCAAGCCCAAAATCATGAACATGGACGCGTTATCATCTTTAGCTCCAGCACCACCAGCAGCAGCTTCTTTTGGTTTCTCCTTAGAAGCATCTGTGATATACGCTAATACCGACTTGATCTGATCGTCAGACAAATCAGTAAAAGAAGTCATCACAAGCTTGTTGTTCTCTTCGAAGATTTTAACTGCATCAGCATCGCCAGACGCAATTAAAGCCTGAGAGTTCTTGATCCACTTGATTAACCAAGCTTCGTCTTTCGTCTCTGGAATCCCCTTTAAAGCAGGACCAACCACTTTTCTGTCAATGGCGTGACAGGATGTACACTTAGATTTGAAGATTTTTTCACCTTCCTTGACATCTTGCGCATGCAACGTCGTAACGGCAAATAATAGCATCAAACTCGTTGACACCACCCTCGCAAGGCTTCCCAAAACGGATGAGATAGTTCTCATATTTAGCACTTTATACTATTTATTTGTGAATGTAAAAAATTAACTCCCATGGTTAAAGGAGCCACTACCCCCCTAACAATGCCACAAAAGTATGATTTATTAACAAATCGCTGACAATTTTGTGACCTTTAATATCAATTTATAATCATTCTAAACAAATGCGTTTAAACAAGGATAAAAACCGCTTTAAGCAACTAAAGTAGTTCCATCGCTACAACTTTTCATTTGGATAGCCACTCAAATATAAGACAATTCCATGACAATGTAAAATACCCAAAATACAAGCTCCACATAGAGACAAAAAACATTTTTCGCCTTTATTTCCGTAACTTTATAAAATGAATTCAGGCTTGGCTTTGATCAGGTCTATGTCTATCATGAAAGAATCAGGAAACTGATCTTTTAGTGCAAGGGAATGAATTTAACTGCTCCAACTGGGACGTTCTTCTCATACCCTCAATAAAAACTTAATAAAACGACTATAATGGAAACAAACAAAAAATACAACCCGCTAAGTAAAGAAGAGGAATACATTATTATACATAAGGGAACTGAACGCCCTTTTACCGGTGAACTTTTAGAAAATAAAACCAAAGGAACTTATATCTGCCGGCGTTGTGACAGTCCTTTATATCGCTCCGAATCAAAATTTGAATCTGGCTGTGGCTGGCCAAGTTTTGATGACGAGATTCCCGGAGCAATTACAAGGATCACCGATGCAGATGGTCGCCGCACTGAAATCCTTTGTAGTAAATGTGGCGCGCATTTAGGCCATGTATTCCTTGGAGAAGGCTTTACGACAAAAAACACGCGTCACTGCGTTAATTCTATTTCAATGAAATTTGTAGCCGATACTACGAAGTAACTTTTACTTTAGTCGACTCACGAACTTTCAGTTCACAAGGCAACACCATTCTACGTGTTGCTTTTATTTTACCCTGAAGACGAAGTAGCAAAATATTAATAAGGTTCT
Organism: Sphingobacterium sp.; assembly: GCA_031286695.1. Taxonomy (GTDB): domain Bacteria; phylum Bacteroidota; class Bacteroidia; order Sphingobacteriales; family Sphingobacteriaceae; genus Sphingobacterium. Next base: position 230,891 of record JAITTY010000009.1, read on the forward strand.
CTGCAATGTCCTTGATCGGCTGCGAAACAACCGTAATAGAAGGTTCGACCAGTTTAAAAACCGTATGGTCGTCAAAAGCAATCACCGCCGGCATCGTAAAATTAAATTTTTTGGAAGCCTTCAAACCAGCAATAGCTAAATAGTTTGTTGAAAACAAAACAGCATCCAATCTATTTTCACAGATAAACTCCCGCAAAGACTCCATCGCTTCCTCATCCGAAGCATCCATCTGGATCTTTTGAATAAAACTTTGCTGCTTATTGTTATCCATGGCTTTCATATAGCCATCTGAACGTTCTTTCATTTGGGTCTGATCCGAATAGAGCGACACAAACCCGATACGTCTATAGCCTTGTTGACACAAATGATTACTGGCATCAAATGCGCCCTGAAAGTTATCCGCGCCAACATAGTCTGTTTCGAGGCTAGGAAAATAACGGTCGAAGAGTACAACCGGAATATTGTTCTGTTGCAACTGCTTTACGGTATCTTCTAAACCGTCGGAAGGCGTAATAATAAAACCGTCTACCTGCCGATCATAAAACATCTGGATTAACTCCTTCGCTTTTTCCACATCATTGTTGGTGCTACAATAAATAATACGATAGCCCTGCTCATAGACCTTACTTTCGATCAGACGTGCTATATTCCCAAAAAAAGGATTGGAAATATCTTCGATAATCAAACCTAGAATCTTCGTCTTCCCTGTGCGGAGACTTTTTGCCAATTCGTTGGGCTTATAGCCGACCTTTTTGACATAGTCCAAAACCCGCTTAGTCAAAGCCTCACTAATACGCTTTTCTTTTGCCTTATCATTCAAAATAAAGGACACAGTAGTTACAGAAATCCCCAACGCCTTTGCGATATCACTGATCAGAATACGTTTCTTCATGTAGTAGTAGTAGGTTTGTTAAGTTTTTTATTACGAAGATTACTAAAGTAAAAAATTTAACGACAATTTACTAAAATAATAATAAAATTGCGCTAAAAGGTTTTATTTACTAATTTTAAGCAGTTTTCAAATACCCGAACAAAACCTATGACAGGAAATAAACTACTCAAAACAGTGTTGGGCACAATAATTTTGCCATTTTGTGCGCAAGCCCAGCAAAATCTTACACAATATGTCAACCCCTTTATTGGGTCCGCAGATCATGGCCACGTCTTTGTTGGTGCAAACGTACCATTAGGTGCAGTACAATTGGGACCCACTCAAATTCCACAGATTTGGGACAAGTTCAACGGATGGGATTGGTGCAGTGGATACAATTATAAAAGCCAGGAAATTTTGGGTTTTACCCATACCCACCTGAGCGGAACAGGTATCGGCGACCTCAACGACCTTATGATCGTCCCGGCCAACGGAAAATTACAATTGACACCGGCAGAATTCAATAAAATGAATACAGGTTATGGTTCTTCCTTCAAAAAGGAAAATGAGGTAGCCAAACCCGGATTCTATAGCGCTTATTTAGATGACTATCAGGTACAGGCCAACTTGACGGCAACCGAACGTGTTGGCTATCATCAATATCGTTATGAAAAAACAGATAATGCACATATTTTGGTCGACTTAGGTTACCATATCAATTGGGATAAACCGACAGACACCTACATCAAACAGGTGAACGACTCGACCTTTGTTGGTTACCGCTTTTCAACAGGATGGGCAACTGACCAAAAATTGTATTTTGCCATCAGAACTTCCCAACCGATACAAAAAGTAAGATTTTTCGACGGTAAAGAAGAAAAATTAGGCCAAACAACCTTCAAAGGACAGGCGATTAAAGCGGCTTTATTCTTCGATGCAGTTAAAAACAAAACGATCGAACTCAAAGTCGGTATTTCTCCTGTAAGCTCGACCAATGCGCTGAACAATATCAATGCAGAAATTCCAGGCTGGAATTTTGAAAAAGTAAAGCAAGAAGCGGATCAACGTTGGAACAAAACCTTAAATAAGATTCAATTTGAAGCTGACAAAGATACGAAGACAATCTTCTATACGGCATTATACCATACCTACTTTGCCCCTACTATCTTTAACGATGCAAATGGTGATTATTTAGGAACTGACAAACAAGTATACGAGAAACAAGATTTTGTCAATCATACTGTATTTTCGCTTTGGGATACTTATCGTGGCCTACACCCATTGATGACTATTTTAGAGGATCGTAAAATCAACCAGGATTTTATCAAGACGATGTTGGCGATCTATCAACAACAAGGTAAATTACCAATGTGGCACTTACAAGGCAATGAAACCAACACGATGGTTGGATTACCTGCCATTCCAGTCATTGCGGATGCCTTCTTGAAAGGAATTATTGACGAGAAAGATTATCCTTTGGTCTGGGAAGCTGTTAAGACCACAGCCATGGGCAACGATCATGGCCTGAAATATGCACGTGAACTGACTTACATTCCGATCGACAGCATGCCGAATGAATCTGTAGCATGGGCATTAGAATATGCGATTGCTGACTTTGGTGCTTATAAAATTGCCGAAAAATTAGGTAAAACAGAAGACGCTGCCTATTTCAAAAAACGCTACAAACTATACGAGCAGTATTTTGACAAAGAGGTAGGACACTTCGTCGGCAAAAAAGCCAATGGCGAGTTCCGCAGACCTTTCGACCCATTAATGGCCAAACACCGTGAGAATGATTATTGTGAAGGAAATGCATGGCAATATACCTGGTTAGTACCTCAAGATGTCAAAGGTCTGATCAATCTTTTCGGTGGTGAGGAGAAATTTTTGAAAAAGCTGGATTATTTTACGACCATGTCATCGGATCTTGGAGGTGAAGCTTCGCCGGATATTTCAGGACTCATCGGCCAATATGCACAAGGTAATGAACCCAATCACCATATCCCTTACTTATACGCTTACGCTGGACAACCTTGGAAAGGTGCAGCCTTAGTCCGTAAAGCGATGACTGAGTTTTATACAAACAGCCCTGCAGGTCTTTGTGGGAATGACGATGTCGGTCAAATGAGTGCATGGTATGTCTTTTCAGCAATGGGCTTCTATCCACTCAATGCAATGAGTGGGGTCTACGTATTTGGCTCTCCAATGATGCAGCACGCGAATATCAACTTACCAAATGGTAAAACTTTAGCTATCGATGTTAAAAATCAAGGCAAAACAAATAAATATATCAAATCGATCAAATTAAATGGCAAGCCTTACGCTAAAACGTTCATTACACATGCGCAACTTTTAGAAGGTGGCCAGATGGAAATCGAGATGAGTGCTACGCCAAACAAAAACTTTGGTAAAAACAAAGCCGATTGGCCTTCAAGCATTGACAATAATTAACTGAAAATTTGTCAGTAAAACATTAATGGATTAATATTTGTTAATACCTTAATAACATATTTAAGGAGAAACAAAACATGGCAGATTACAAAAACATCAATATACAAGATATCCCTGACGGAGGTGATAATCCAAAAGACTTCTATGAAACTTTCAAAGAGCGATTGGAAGATTTAGAAACATTTCCAAAGGACTATACGTACAAATTCATCTTACCGAAAGATCAGGACCATTTCAATCAGATCCAGAGTGTATTTGATGACACAGGTGCCCGATTTGATTTCAAGGACTCCAAAACAGGTAAGTATACTTCGATTACGGTAAACTTGAACGTAAAAGACGCCGATCAGGTGATCTACTTCTACAAAGAAGTAGCAAAGATAAAAGGTGTTATCATGTTATAAAATAACAAATACAAATAAGGCTGTCGAATTGACAGCCTTATTTGTTTAATCTTCACATCACTATCACGCTCATTCCTACCTCATTGCACTCATATCAAGGCAATAGCCAACAGGTAGGCCCCGTGCAGCTCGTATCAAGCCTCCTATTTGTCCAACAGCGTAAAATTATCTTTATGCGAGACAGATTGCCCGCCCGTAACTACAGTTAATTTCATTGCTCCCGGAGATACGTTTGAAGGAACTATCACTGTGATTGTATTTGACGTAACGCTATTAGGAGCAACTGCTATAGAGCCAAATTTCACAGCTGTATCATAGTTCGGAGCAAATCCAGACCCTTTAATTGTCAGGACTGTTCCCGGAACAGCAGATGTCGGACTAAAGGATATAAAAGAAGGACCGGTAACTTCAAAATCTCCCGGAACTGTCACCTTGCTATTCGGAAATTCAATCATAATCTTAACCTTGCCTTCACTCATCCCATAAGGGACTGTCACCTGCAAATTTGTTGAAGATGTAGCCATTCCGTTAGTTTGTACCGAACCGAAGTATACGTTATACCAACTTCCGGTCATGAAACTTCCTGTAATATTGATTTGCTGCAATGAGCTTCCCGACTTAGGAGAAAAGTTGGTAGCCGTATGGCCCAATATTTTCAGCTTTTTCGGTGATAATACCTCATGGGGTCCTATCTTCAAATAAAGGGAGTAATCTCCTGCTTCAATATTAGTTGGAACATTATAATAAAATTGACCAGCATCGTAAAGATAAACATCCTGATAGCTACCAGATCCAAGTTTAATCCGTGGGCGGCCTTCACTATAATCATTGCTATTCGGATAATTAGTGCCTTTCACCAAAATTGTCTCTCCCGGAAACACCGATGCCGGAGACAAGTCACTGATCACAGGCGCTGTGACTATAAAAGTCCCTAATACTTTTTTCTTACCATTGACCGTTACTGCCAAGTCTGAATTTTCTTTTACTGTAAAAGGGACGTTAACTCCGCCATCATTATAAACTATTGCCGCTTGTTGTCCCCCTAATTCGATTAATGGCGGTGAATTATAATAATACGAATCAGGCAAGTTGTCGCCTGTAAAGCTTACTTTAGTTCCAACTGGACCAGATTTTGGCATAAAATCCTTATAATTGGCCAGTATCTGCAACGAACTATTATTAGTTGTTATTGCCCCAATACTGATCTTAACATTCACGTAATTACCGTGACGTGCAGATAAACCGGCCGGTACTTCGACCATAATTTCACTCTTAGTTACAGTCAGTACTTTTGCTTTGACATTCTCAAATACAACAGTGGTATTCGTTGATGTTGCATCAAAAAAATCACCTGTAATTTTGACGATATCACCAGACATGGCCATATTCGGCGTTATATTTCCAACCGAAGGAACAGGAATATTAGCATTCAGCAATGCACCAAAGACAGTTCCCCTTGAATCCTTCAGATAGGTTCTTACCCATATCGTATTGTTATAGGGATTTGCAAAAATATTGTCAACGACAATATCTTTGCTAAATTCTCCTGTCCGAACATCTTTACCGAGTGAAACTTTGATTCCGTTTGTTTCACTGATTTCCGGAGAATTGTTGTATACAAACCCATAGTCTTCAACTTTTTCACTACCGAGCTTTGAGATATTCCCTACAACTTTAAATGAAGCAGGAGAATTGGCGACAACGGAAATCGTTTGAATGGCCGGAGGTGTAAAATCTTCCTTTTTACAGGAAAAAAAGAAGCTTACTAAAACAAATAAAGCAATCTGGAGTGTTTTAAATTTCAGTATCATTTTTTATAAACTATATCTTAGAATGCATATCCAACCCTAACACCATTAATAAGGGAACTCTTGAAAGTTTTGGTCTTATTTTCAGAGATATAAGATCCGTAGCCTGGATCAGTGCCCGTAATTGTAAATTCAGGTTTCTTATATTTGGTACTTAAATAACCTAAGTTAAATTCATACCCCACAAATAAGCCTTTAGAAACGTAAAAATCGAAACCAGCGACAGCATAAGCTCCTAATCTTGTATAGCCATTAGGAACGAGTTGCAATGAAGAATAATAACCATTGTTTGTCTGCTGATAGATAACTTCCATCCAGGCATGCTTAATATTCATGGTATAAGCCGTAGTAGTAAGCTCCTGTTTAGTTTTTTTCGTGCCATAACTTAGGTCAAACCCAATATAAGGAGACAGTCTTCTGCTTCCATTAAAGTGTTTTTCGAGACCAAGATTAAAGTCTACACCAGTAGCCTTTCTATTATTTGTATTAAAGTAACTATTTGTCCCATAAGGGCTACCATAACTCGCGGCAGAATCAATAACGTTGATACCGATCCCCAATCGAAGAGCCAAATCATCTTTTAGGAAATATCTGCCTTTGATTTGATTCAATGAATTATTTAAACTCAAATTACCTTTGAATGGATTGAAATTCAACTCAGTTACAAAACTACCTTTTTTAGATTTCAGACTTTCCTGTTCCTGTCCAGTTGGAGTTTGTGCAAATACAGCACTAACAGCCCCTAGCATAAGAGCTGTTGAAAAAATTCTTTTCATAAAATATATTAGACTAACGGGATAAATATAAACACTTCCACCAGAACTCAGGAAGTTTATGAACAAATTAAATCAATTAATCGCGTACAAACCTATTCATCAGCATATTAAATTTATAATTAACAACTCGCAGCGATTGATTTTAGCATAGAAAGACGCAATATATCTCTCTAAAAAGATAGATAGTGGATTTAATTTCCATAAAAAAGCCCGCTTAAAGCGGGCTTTTCATATCATTTAAAAAAGAATAAACTTATTCTTGACCAGCGCCAGCTACAGGAGCTTCACCGGCAGGTTTATCCTGCTTTGGTTTGTCTTCTTTTGGAGGACGAGGCAATAACGCTTTACGCGAAAGCTTCATTTTACCTTGTTTGTCTATATCCAACAATTTAACCGTTACTTTATCACCTTCTTTGAAAATACCGTCCATTGTTTCAAGACGTTTCCAGTCGATTTCAGAGATGTGCAATAAACCATCTTTACCAGGCATGATTTCAACGAAAGCACCGAATGGCATAATTGATTTCACCTTACCTTCGTAAGTTTCACCAATCTCTGGTTTAGAAGCGATTGCTTTAATACGGCCTACTGCATCATCGATAGCTGCTTTATTATCAGCGAATACTTGAACAACACCTTTGTTATCAACTTCTTCGATCGAAATTGTAGCACCGGTCTCACGTTGCATCTCTTGGATAATTTTACCACCTGGTCCGATTACAGCGCCAATAAATTCTTTATCGATCAACAATTGAACGATACGAGGTGCATGTGGTTTGTAGTCTTCACGTGGAGCAGAGATTGTTTTCTTCATTTCACCTAAGATGTGTAAACGCGCTTCTTTTGCTTGATCCAAAGCTTGCGTCAACACTTCCCATTTCAAACCATTGATTTTTAAGTCCATTTGACAAGCAACGATACCTTTTTCTGTACCAGTTACCTTGAAGTCCATATCACCTAAATGATCTTCATCACCTAAGATATCCGATAAGATCGCGTATTTACCCGTTTTTTCATCAGAAATCAATCCCATAGCAATACCTGAAACTGGCGCTTTCAATTTCACACCCGCATCCAGAAGTGCTAATGTACCAGCACATACCGTAGCCATTGAAGAAGATCCATTTGATTCCAGGATATCAGAAACAACACGGATAGTATATGGATTTTCACTGTCTGCAGGAAGTACCTGTTTCAATGAACGCATAGCCAAGTTACCGTGACCAACTTCACGACGACCTGGACCTCTATTAGGTCTTACCTCACCTGTAGAGAATGCCGGGAAGTTGTAGTGAAGAATAAATTTGTTATAACCGTTGATAAAAGCACCATCGATCATTTGCTCATCGTCTTTAGCTCCTAAAGTAACCGAAGTCAATGATTGTGTTTCACCGCGTGTGAATACAGCCGAACCGTGTGCAGCAGGCAAGTAATCCACTTCAGACCAGATCGGACGTACAGTACGTACATCACGGCCATCTAAACGCATACCTTCATCCAAAACCAGGTTACGGACAGCATCATACTGAACATCGTGGAAATATTTCTTGAATAAAAATGCCGTATCATCATCCAATTCCTCTGGCATTGTTGCTCTGTACTCTTCCGCGATTTTTGCGAAGTTCTCAGAACGGTCATGTTTTGCAGAAGCAGATTTTGCAATAGCATAAACCTTATCGTAAGTAGCTGCAAAAATAGCATCTCTCAATTCAAGGTTTTCAGGCTCATGGTTATACTCACGCTTAACAGTTTTACCAACTAAATTAGCCAGTTCTACTTGAGCAGCAACTTGTTTTTTGATAGCTTCATGAGCAAAAGCAATTGCTTCTACCATTTCCGCTTCAGAAATCTCTTTCGCTTCACCTTCAACCATACCAATATCCTGTGCAGAACCAGCAACGATAAATTCTAAAGTTGCTTTTTCAAGTTCAGATAATTTTGGATTGATCACCAATTGACCGTCAATCTTCGCAACGCGAACTTCTGAAATTGGTCCATTGAAGGGAATATCAGACACAGCAATAGCTGCAGAAGCAGCCAAACCTGCTAAAGCGTCAGGCATAATATCTTTATCGGCAGAGATCAAGCTAATTGCCACTTGTGTATCTGCGTGATAGTTTTCAGGGAACAAAGGACGTAATGCACGGTCTACCAAACGTGAGATCAAGACCTCATAATCTGACAATCTAGCCTCGCGACGTAAGAAACCTCCTGGAATACGGCCTGTTGCCGCATATTTTTCTTGATAATCTACTGAAAGAGGTAAAAAATCAACACCAGATTTAGCTTCTTTAGCTGAAACAACCGTTGCAAGCAACATCGTATCACCTTGTTTTAATACTACAGCACCATCAGCCTGTTTTGCTAATTTTCCTGTAGACAATTCGATCTGGGTGCCATTACCCATATCGATGGTTGTTTTAATTTCGTTGTAATTCATTTAATCTTGTTTGTGACATGCTTTTCATCTTGTTGGCAGCATGCCAATATTTTAAATACATTAGATTTCAGCACAAAGGTAAATTAAAATATTAAGATTAATGCAATTAACGACAGGCTAAATCATCAAACCATCGGAACAACTGCTTCAAAAAAAACCTAACTCTTTCAACAACGTAGTTCGGATGCAAAAAAGTTCCGCAGTAAAACAAGTTTTATTTGATATCATTTTCATACTTTGTTCGGTGCTTGTTCGGTACTTGTTCGGTGCTTCTTCGGTGTTTCTTCGGTTGGAAGCGAATAAATAGCGACTAAGCTCCGAAGAAAAAGCGATTATATTGCGACTAAATAGCGAAATTAAAGTAGGGAAGAGCCGACACTATCCAGCCTCATGGCTCAAGCGCGTTCAGAACATAAAGCTCCCGTTCTGACGCGAAAAATCGGATAATATAGCAGACAAAATAAGCACAACAAAACCTTCATGACTTCGCAGATATCAACAGTAATGAAAATGAACTGAGAGTTCTCTCTGACCAATAACATCGGACACTTTCAAAAAAAAAAAGCCATCCAAAAATTGGATGGCTTTCTTAACACCTTTGTGTAAAAGCTTATTTGATAATATCACGTAAACCTAGACCTTTAATGATCGCACGGTAACGGTTGATATCTTTTTTGTAAAGATAAGCTAATAATGAACGACGTTTACCTACCAACATTTGTAGGGCACGTTGTGTACCGAAATCTTTTCTGTTTTTTTTCAAGTGCTCAGTTAAGTGAGCAATTCTCTTAGTGAATAAAGCAACTTGACCTTCAGTAGATCCTGTGTTTGTAGCTGATCCAGCAAATTCTGCGAAGATATCAGCTTTGTACTCTTTACTTAAATACATTTCCTGAATAATATTAAAGCGTTAAAAATTTTATTAATTGGCTGCAAAGATAGCAAAAATCTTTGAGTGCCAAAATAATTTAACAAGCAAAGATCCAGTTGATGCTACACCTTTACATAAATTTTCTTCTTATCCAACCAATAGCAGATTACCCACATTAAAGTCAGGAAACATAAGGAGTAAACAAAAGAACCTACTTCAGGTATCCCAGGGACTTTCGCACAAACGTATTTATAGAACCAGGCAAAAGCGTCGAGATATTTTTGTGTGCCGTCCTCTTTTAATCCATCAGGAATACGGAACAACCCTAGGAAGCGCGGCAGGATACCGCTCAATACAAAGATGAACAATGGATTTTTACCAAAAACATCAAAAAACTGTGTCAATTTATTTTTGACACCCTGCACTTCAATAAACCAGATCATACCGCCTATAGTCATTGTCGCCAAACCTGTTGTATAAAGCACATAAGAACTTGTCCAGATCTTTTTATTAATCGGGAAACCTAAAGCCCATATCCAAGCCAATACGACCAAAATAAATCCGGTCACAAACATTCCAGCCAATAATTTAAAATGGGGTTCATTAGACGCAGGCACCTTCGTCCACAACCAATCCACCTGACCTTGTTTTTTAATAAACACACCAACCAAATAGCCAAAAACCACCTGAACGATCGTTGGTAAGGTACTCATCAGGCCTTCAGGGTCAAAAGGTACCCCCTCACCTTTGTAAACATGCGGTAAACCTAAAATGGCAATATCATATTTTGTTCCGAACCAGCCTTCCAAGCTATAAGGATCTGCTCCTCCAGCTATTGCACATATTGCCCAATATAACAAGAGGATAACCGCCGAGATCCAGATAATGGTTTTCTCTTTAAAATAGTACGCTAAAATTGAAGCAAAGCAGTAAGCAACAGCGATGCGTTGGAGTACACCAAAAATCCGAATTCCTCGGCTCGGATCAGTTCCATCCACCCATTGTTTAAATACCAGCTCCGCACCATCCCATTTCACAAAAGGCCACCAATTAATGAAAAGCCCAATGGCAAAAATCAAGATCGTCCGTTTAATTACTTTCTGCCAGAATACGGCGGGACCAGCCTCTTGTAAACGAGGTATAACAAAGGACATGGCATTACCAACTGCGAAAAGAAAAAAAGGAAAAACAAGGTCTGTAGGTGAGCATCCATGCCATGCTGCATGTTTTAGCGGTGCAAACATATGAGCCCATGTCCCCGGATTATTTACCATAATCATCAGTGCCACAGTAGCCCCACGAAAGACATCCAAGGAGTAATAGCGTTGTTTCATAATCAGATACTATAATTAAGAGGTAAATATAAGGTATTTGATATTCATTTTTATGCCTAATCCATAATTTAATGGCACAAACAGGAAACACAAGTGATAACATTGTTACAATAACAAACGTTTGCATCGATTTAAGGGTTAAGAATCAACAACTTTTTAAATATTTTTAAAAAGTATTTGGAACTTAATTCTAAATATTTAATTTTAGCCAACAACTTTTATACTAACCATATTTTGTTGTTTAAATGAAAGCTTCAGAAATAATCGTCTGATCAGCAAAAAAAATTATTAACGAAAGTACCTTAGATTAACAGAAAAACTAGTTTAAATCCCAAGCAAGGATTTCACCTAGTACTAAACAATTTTTATTAACCTTAAATAATAGAAAATGAGTGTCTTTTACAAAAGAAGTGCAGGCTTAGCCCTATGCACGCTGTTTAGCGCAACCTCCCTCTATGCCCAACAAACAGTATCGGGAAAAGTCTCGGACAAAATTGGCCCATTGACGGGAGCTACAGTAGCGATCAAGGGATCCATTGTCAAAACGCTTACCAATGAACATGGATCATTTAAAATCGATGCCGAAAAAGGACAAACGATCCGAATTTCTATGATAGGCTACAAAACCCAAGAAATTGTTGTCGGCTCCTCCACCACCCTCAAAATTGAATTAGAAAGTGATGAATCTTCTTTAGATGAAGTGGTTGTTACAGCCTTAGGAATCAAAAGAGATAAAAAATCTTTAGGTTATGCAACCGCAACTATTTCTTCCGATGACCTTTTAAAAGCAGGAGCAACAGAAAATCCTTTTTTGGCGATGTACGGAAAAGCCGCGGGTGTTGGTATTAATATAGGTTCTGCAGGTCCAACAGGCGGTGTGAATATTCGCATCCGCGGTGCCGCGGGTCTAGAATCTGGCACAAACACACGCCCATTATTCGTCGTTGATGGTGTTCCGCTTTACGATGAAAGCACATCCATGGAATCAAGAGGATATGATCCTTTAAACTCTTTCGATATGGGGTCAGGCATCAACGATCTTAATGCAGAGGATATCGAGTCCATTGAAATCTTAAAAGGTGCAAAAGCAACAGTTCTCTATGGAAGTCAGGCTCTGAACGGTGTTGTTTTAGTAACAACAAAGAGTGGCAGAAAAACACGTGGTTTAGGAATTCAACTCAATCAACAAATCAGTATTGACAAGCCTTTCACTTATATAGACTTTCAAAATGACTATGGATCAGGCGCTTCCACCAATGACATTCAATACGCAGATATAAACGGGAAGAAAATCAGAAAATTGCCATTAAGCCGATTTAGCTTCGGTCCGAAATTTGACAATTCAGACATTATGCTCTATGATAGCACGATGAGCACGTATCATGCTTACCCAGATAATTTTATTAATTTCTTCAAAACAGGTATCAACAACAGAACAAACATAGCGGTTTCAGGTGGTGGAGAAATAGGAAGTGCCCGTGCATCATATACCACGAATACCTACAACGATATCTTACCGGGTTTTAAGCAAAAACAAAACACATTCAGTTTCAACGGTAATTTTATGCCTTCGAAATTTGCTAGCTTCGAGTTTGTCAATAATTTATACAGTGTTAACACAAGAAATAGAAGACCAAATATTCAGCAATGGGTTGCGACGGGTTTAAATAGAGATTATGACTATAACTGGATCAAGGGATTCTATCATGACGCACAAGGGTATAGAAAAGATCTAGAACCATATGGTTTAGCAGGTAGTTCTCCTGGCTTTTGGCCAAATGCGACCTCAAATATCTTATGGGAACAGAATGACAATTTAGACAAAGATAATAAGTTCCACTTGGTGAGTTCGATCAAAACAACATTGCAGTTCAGCTCTCATGTATCCTTTATCGGACAGGCTTCAATAGATTATACAAATACAGATATTGTCACAGAAAATAAAATAACAAGGATGGTTCCCGATAGAATTGGTGGTGGATACAAATGGACCAAACGAAATACAACAGTCCAAAACTATCAAGGCTTAATGAAATATGAAAACAGTTTCAATAAAGACTGGAATGTTTTCGGATTTATAGGTGGCGCATACCAAAAGATAACAGATAATAACATGTATACCTCCACAGGTAATATGGGGCTATTATACCCAGATTGGTATTCATTGAATAATGCAAATATCGCCAATTGGCCTACTTCTGGAGCTAGAGGCCAAGTTATGGGTAATGGAAGGGGTTCTGATGTTCTATACAGCGTATTAGGATCAGCAACCGTGGCCTTTAAAGAAAGTCATTATCTGGAATTACAAGCTAGAAATGACTGGAACTCAACGCTTCAATCACCAAACAATTCTTATTTTTATCCAGGACTCTCCTATACATGGAATTTTTCAAATGATTTCCAAATACCGAAATTGCAGTATGGAAAGCTGAGAGTAGCATGGGCTAATGTTGGAGGAGGCCCCTCCACAGCAACTGGAGACCGTTATTTTGCTAACAATGTATTCAGTGTTGGACAGCTACCCTACTCTTACGGCCCAATTACTGTAACCCCTCCCTCAAGTCTTTTCTTAGAGATGATAAAGCCATTCCGGAAAAGAGAAATAGAAATTGGTTTCAATACACGATGGTTTCAAAACAGTAGATTAGAAATAGACTACTCTTTTTATAACAACAATACATATGATCAAATAATTTCTCAACCCTTATCTTCATCAACAGGATATTCTTCTGCAAAGATCAACACTGGAAATCTGAGAAACTGGGGGCACGAAATATTTATCAAAGCAGCACCTATTGCAAATGAAAAGTTTAGATGGGACCTAACGTTTACAGCCGCAAATCAATTTTCGAAAGTAGTCGAGTTATACCCCGGAATAACACAAAAGTTCATCACAGGTAATGGTGGTTTTCAAGTTTGGGCAGAAGAAGGAAAAAGAATCGGTGAAATTAAAGCATACGACTACAAACGAGACGATAGCGGAAATAGAATTGTAGGTCCAAATGGGCTCTATCAATTATCGGATGATGTTTCTTATATTGGAAAAAATGTCAATCCTGATATCTTCGGTGGCTTTATGAATGATTTCTTTTTCAAGGGATTTAATTTCCACCTTGGATTGGATTACAAGTTTGGCGGATCCGTATTTTCGTATACAAACAATTATTTAATGGGGACTGGTGTTATTAAACAAAGTTTACCAGGTCGCGATGAAGAACATGGTGGAGTTGCTTATTATATAGATAAAAATAACAAATTTGTCCAAACACAACATAACGGAGCTGCTCCGTCAGATTCCAAAGATGGAATTATTTATCACGATGGTATAGTTCTGGACGGAGTAATGGAAGCTAATGGCTCTTATGTAAAAAACACTCAAATTGTTAGTGCACCAACTTATTATGGCACATTCATAAACGACCTCGGTACATCATGGCCGCCAGATCGTTTATATAAAAACGACTACATTAAATTTAGAGAGATATCTGTTTCATACACTATTCCTCAACGATGGGCAAACAACCTAAAACTTCAAAAATTGACTTTAACAGCTGCGGCCAGAAATCTTGGATACCTCTACAAGACTATTCCAAATATCGATGCCGAAGCAGCTCTCGGCGCACAATCCTACATTGAAAATTCGTTCTATCCATCTATTAGAACTTTCACATTTGGAGTTAATGTTAGTTTTTAACCAATTAGACATTCAATCATGAAAAAAATATCAATATTATTTGCCTCAGCCTGCCTCTTGTTTACAGGATGCAAAAAGACATTGGATAAAGAATTTACCAATCCTGAAATCTATGATAAGACAGGAAATCTTTTTAGTGGATTATTTACCTCAACACTATACCAGTGGAAATTTTACGTTCAAGATTACGGTGAATGGTGGTGGGATATCGCTGGAACAGGCGCCATGGGCGTTTCAGGTTACACACAAGTGTCGCAGCGTTATATAACGGACCGTTACGCTTGGTTTGGACTTTATGATGACTTATCTGGTGTCAATGGATTTGGTAGTGAAAACCAACTATGGCAAAATAGGATGAAAGCGTTCTATGAACGTGCAAATGCATGGGCGGTTATTAAAGATAATCTAAATAATGTTTCGGGACAAGAGCTTGATGACAATCTTATCTATTATCATCTCGTGACTGTCGTCAAAGATTATGCTGCATTATTAACAGTGGACTTTTATAATTCTATTCCTTACTCGGAAGCATTCCGAGGTAAAGACCGGTTGTTTTTTCCAAAATATGACGATCCGAAAGAGATTTATATTAGTGTCTTGGATGATCTTAAAAAGATATCAGATGAGTTACCAACTGTTTATGGGAAAATGACTCCGGCTGCAATTTCCACATTTAAAAATCAAGATATAGCCTTTAGAGGAGATATCAATAAATGGCTTCAATATATCAATGCATTACGTCTTAAATACGCATTGAGAATATCCGGAGTGGATGACGCTACTGCAAAAAAACATATCAATGAAGCATTAGCAAAGAATAATTTACCGACTACCGACATGGTCTGGCAAATGCCTTATGATTTAGACCCAAGAAATGGAGGTGAATGGGTCAGAGGTTTATTTGAAGGCTGGGCAGGAACTTTCATCCCCGATATTATCATGAAACGGATGAACTACGGAACAACCAAGTATGAATTAGGGGTGGATGACCCAAGGCTTCCTATTATTGCTTTTCCAACAAAACATAGTGATTTTATCAACTCTACTGGTGATTACCGCGGAGTCAGCATGAACGCAGACGCACAAAAGCCAATTTACGACGGTGGAGAAAAATACTATACAGGGGGACCAAATGGAAATATAGATGATCATTTCAAGCAAAATTCTAAATCACTGTATAATTTTGCAAACATCACAATGAACAAGAAGTTTCCAGTTTACATGATGTCTCAAGCCGAAGTTGATCTGATCTTAGCTGAAATCAGCTTAAAAAATTTAGGGAATACTGGCCATACTGCTGATGCTCATATTAAAAACGCAATTGCTAATTCAACCAATTTTTGGTACAATAGAAGCGCCGAAAGTGATTTTCAAAAGAGTCTGAGCATTTTACACCCTTCGAAGCCTGCACTTGCTGATATTACAAAATATGCTGACTTCGTTGCCGCCAAATATAATGCTAAAACAAATACAGACGATAAATTAGAAATTATAATGCAACAAAAGTATATTCATTTAAATATCATGTGTCCTTATGAATTGTGGACGGAAGTAAGGAGAACACGTCATCCTAAATTGGAGCCAATGACTTTCAACGGAAAAATCATGAAACCTTTCCCTGAAAGATTAAGATATCCTACTGCTGAGCAACAAAACAATCCGGATAATTATAGCAAGGTCAAATCTGACGACAATTTCACAACACCTATCTTTTGGGTACCGCAAAATTTAAGAAATGTGAATCCTTACTGGAATAGTTCCAATTTCGAATAATAAGTAGTCTAACATCAATTAACGAAAGCCTAGATCAAATTCTAGGCTTTTTACTTTTTAAAGTATTTTAAAAAGTATTTTGAACTTATGATAAAAATACTTTATCTTTATCATACAATTATAACCATTTCTGTCACTAGCCAATTTTACCAAATGAAAGCTGACATACTAAGATTATTATACTATAATGAGAGGCAATCGATTGCAGAAATCTCAAAACACCTATCTAAAAGCACACCTATTGTCACAAAAACAGTTAATGAGCTTGTTAAAGAAGGTCTAATCCTTGATAATGGTCTTGGAGAGTCTACAGGGGGGAGACGCGCATCTCAATATGGATTAAACAATACCCTTCCCTACTTAATCGCTAGCATAGCAATAGATCAACGCTATAGTTCCTTTACGATTTCAGATCTAGCGCAAAATATTATTGCGCAGCAGAAAGATGTCGCTATCGATCTGAAAGAGCAAGATGCTGGTGAATTGATTCTAAAGCATCTGGAAGACATTATAGCTACAAATCAAATAAAAACAGAACATATTATTGGAGTTGGTATCAGTATGCCTGGGTTCGTCAATCCTGAAGAAAAAATTAATGATTCGTACCCCAAAAACTCTTCACTCCATCACCTCTACAAACAAATTGAAGAAAAACTAAAAATTAATACCGTCATTGACAACGATTCGAGGTGTATCGCGTGGGCCGAAAAAGAATTTGGACATGGTGTTGATATTGCACATACACTGGTCATCAATCTCAACTGGGGTGTTGGTCTTGGGATCATCATAAATGGTGAAATTTTTAAAGGAGCAACTGGTTTTGCCGGCGAATTCAGCCACATCCCACTTTCAGACAGAAATACCCTATGTTCCTGTGGCAAACGAGGCTGCTTGGAAGTTGAAGCCTCTTTAAATGCAGCCATACAAAATACAGAATCTGATATAGAAAATGGGGAATATTCCATCTACTCCACTTTCGCAAAAGCAGGTCAAAACAAATCTGATGCTTTAATTGAAGCGGCAAAACTTGGGGATCAAATTGCCATTAATAACCTCGGAAAAATCGGATACATGTTAGGCAAAGGGATTTCAACATTATTGCATATCCTCAATCCGAATAAAATAATAATCAGTGGACGCGGTGCTGAAGTGGGAGATATCATAGCGCCTCAAATACAAGTTGCCATTAACGAATTCAGTATTCCAAAAATAGCGAAGATGACAGCCATTGAAATATCTTCACTTCACAAAGATGCGCAGCAAATGGGGACTGCGGCGCTGGTTGCGGATCATCTGATCGAAAACATTATAAACTAAATCAATTTCATATAACACCTATTCTATGAGTCTATTTCAAAAAAAAGCTGCAGGAATAGCACTGTGTACTGTCTTTAGTGTCACATCGCTATACGCACAGCAATCTCTCACCGGTACGGTAAGAGATGCAAACGGACCTATCGCTGGAGTCTCTGTTTCAGTAAAGGGGTCAAACCGGGCAACACAAACCAGCGAAAACGGTGCTTTCTCCATCCGAGCTAGTCAAGGTGAAACCTTACGGATATCTATTGTAGGCTATAAACCACAGGAAATCCAAGTAACAAGCTCCACAAATTATGATGTTATCCTCTCCAACGATGATTCTACATTAGATGAAGTGGTCGTTACAGCACTAGGGATCAAACGTGAAGCCAAATCGTTAGGATATTCGGTCCAAAAAGTTGGAGGAAAAGACTTAACACAAACAAATGCACCTACCGTAGCTACTGGACTCATGGGAAAAGTATCCGGTATGAACATCAGTATGTCAAATGGCGTCGAGGGTGGATCACAACGTGTTGTGATACGCGGCGCAGCTTCGCTTACAGGAGCAAACCAACCGCTATACGTTATCGACGGCATGCCGATAGACAACAATCAAATTGCAAGTAAAGGAAATGATATCACCAAAGCAAATGGTTCTTATCAGGATTGGGGATCCATACTTAACTTTATCAATGCAGATGATATTGAAGAAGTCAGCGTCCTTAAAGGTCCTACTGCCGCTGCCTTATATGGCGCTCGTGGTGGTAATGGCGTTATCTTGATCACCACAAAAAAAGGTAAGCTTAAAGAAGGACTTGGAATTGACTATAATTACTCTTTTCGTTCCAATGCCCCCTACCGCTACCAAGACATGCAAAATAAATACGGCTATGGCGGTGCAATTGCACTCTATTCTGCCATCCCAACACTGCCTGTCGATGCCAAAGGTCAAGTCAGATATCCGGGTGCAGACCCTTGGTCGGGAACGAATATCACCGATCAAAAATGGCTAAGCCAAGGCGCTGTGCCTGGTGGAAAAAATACTTGGGACTATTTCAGCTGGTATGGAACGGGAGCCTCTTGGGGAGCGGAAATGAAAGGCCAAGAGATCCTATGGTGGGACGGAACAAAACGGAACTATTCTCCGCAACCTGATAATATAAAATCATTTTATCGAACTGGGAACACGCAAACCCATAATGTAGCCTTCAGTGGCGCGAATGACCTCGGAAGTGTCCGTCTATCTTATACGCGCCAAAATAACACCTCCATTATTCCCAATAGTAACTTTAATAATAACACCTTCAACTTAGGAACGAATGTTAAAATATCTAAAAAAGTTACTGCAGACGTATCCGCTAGTTATATCAACTACTATCGTCTAAATTCCCCAGACGTAGGTAATAGCAACAATTCTTGGGGTAAATTCTCGACGTATGGTATGTCTAGAGATTATAAAAACCTTGAAAAAGATATTTACCGCAATGCTGATGGCAGTAAGAATTTATTGGATGGATCAGTGTACAATATGGGATACCCTTATGGCGGCTATGGTAAAGATCTATACTGGAATATTTTTATGAACAACACGGAATTGAACCGTGACCAGCTCTTAGGTACCGTCAAGTTAAATGCAGAATTAACAGACTGGCTGACCTTAATGGGTAGAGCTTCCGGAAATTTCTCTTCGGATGAATTTGACAAGAAATTCTATCCTACCGATAAAGAAGGACTGCAAGGCAAATATGGGCATGAATTATATAAAACAACAGATCGAAATCTTGACTTTTTGGCTACAGCACATAAGGACAATTTAAATGGTTCCAAATTCAGCGGTAGTGTTTCGGTAGGCGCAAGTTCCTGGAAATCAAATTATCGTGGAATCCAAGGCTTTAATGATGGACCATTCAATGATCCATTTTTATTTTATCTTGCCAATATAAACAAAACAGGTTCCGTATCCGGATTTGTCCCTGTTGAGGAGCGAATGGAACAACAGATTAACTCTCTTTTCGGTATTGCCAACATATCGTATGACAACTTCCTCTTCTTCGAAGGAACATTTAGAAATGACTGGGCTTCAACGTTACCGAGCAAAACAAGAAGTTATAACTACCCGGCAGCTTCATTGAGTTATGTCTTCACAGAGAAGTGGAACAACAAACCCAGCTGGTTAGATTACGGTAAATTGCGTGCAGCATTCGCAAAAAGTGCAATCGGAACCAAACCTTATCAAACATCTTATATCTACGCAACAGGAACATTCAATGGTCAAGCCCTGAGAAAAATTTCCAACAATCTACTTCCTGTAGATTTATTAAAACCCCAACGCTCTACATCTTATGAGATCGGAACAGACTTGAGCTTCTTGAAAAACCGTTTGGGATTAACATTTACCTATTACAAAGTCAACTCAACGGACCAGATTATTGACCTCAATGTCGCTCCATCATCCGGTGTGACAGGGGTACGGACAAATTCTGGAGAGCTTCAAAACCAAGGTTATGAATTTACTTTAAGAGCCACTCCGATCAAAACACAGGATTTCTCCTGGGATTTAACGCTTAACGGTGCACACAACAGAAATAAACTCGTTAAGTTGGCTCCAGGTATTGACGAATACTACTTAGATGAAATGTTCGGAAATGAGGGTGTTACTATGAAAGTTAAAGTTGGTGACAATTTTGGAACTATCTATGGCACTGATTTCACTTATGATGATAAAGGCAATCGTATTGTTGAACGCGTCTTGGACGGACAGGGAAACCCTACGGGTACGCGCTACAAAGTGACGACCAATCAAGTACCCATTGGAAATGCGAATCCAAAATTAACAGGCGGGCTAGGCACAAACCTTCGTTACAAAGATTTCTCACTCTATGCACTTGTTGACTTCAAATGGGGCGGAGATATCTGGAGTGGAAGCTATTCCACTGCGATGGGTAATGGATTAGCTCCAGAAACCTTATTGGAAAGAGATGGCGGCGGTTTAGCATATACTTATCCCGACGGAACCAAAGCAAATCATGGTGTTATTCTTAATGGTGTTTTCGAAGATGGTTCCGAGAACAAGGATATTGTTCACTACATGTGGAAATACGCCGGTTCTTATGCAGCATGGTCTAATATACCGATGCCACGTAGTCTGGCTGTGTTAGAAAACTCATGGGCCAAATTACGTGAGGTTAGATTGACCTATCAAATTCCAAAATCGGTCGTTCAAAAAACAAAATTCTTCCAAGGAATGTCCGCCTCGTTGATCGGTCGCGATTTATTCTATTTATACACCAGCCTACCGGATAATTTAAATCCAGAAGCTGTCAATGGTATCGGTAATGCGCAAGGTATTGAATTTGGCGCTCTTCCAGGAGTCCGTTCTTTAGGATTTAGCATAAGTGCATCATTTTAACATTCGGAAATCATGAAAAGAAATTATTTTAAATCAATCGTATATAGTTCATTAATCCTTGGAACGGCAATGGTATCGTCATGTACAAAAGACTTCGACGAAATGAACGCACCATGGAAGGACGCGCAGACAGCGGATATCAAGAGTCTTTTTAATGGTGTTGTCGCCAGCATTGAGCTAGGTGCGCAAGAACAAGCGACAGCCAATACATGGATCTATCCGGTAACACAACTGGGCACAACGGTAGGTAATTCGGGCTATTCCATGCAAAATGCCTCGAACGAATTGTGGGAAAATTACTATAGAGCATTGATCTCGATTCGTCTGACAGATCGTATGATTAATGAATCCCCCGATAAATCGAAATATCAAAATGTACAAGCCATGTTAACAATTTTGAAAGCTTATAAGACTTTCAAAATGACTGATATATTTGGTGACATCCCCTATTCTGAGGCTGGCTTGGCAGATCAAGGCCCAACAAATTACAGACCCGCTTTTGATAGCCAAAAAAGCATTTATGAAAGTTTGCTGGATGACTTAAAAACTGCGGTAGCCACACTAAGTACTTCCGCCGATCAAATTAATATCGGATCCTCAGAGTCTATGCTCAACAGCGATATTGCACTTTGGAAAAAGTTTGGTAACTCCCTACGTTTACGCTATGCGCTCCGTATGTATGAAGCCAATACAACGGTTGCTGCGACACATATCAAGGAAGCTTTGACATTACCTCTTTTGGATAACACAGAGAACATAGGCTTGACCCCCGCGGTCCAAAATTTTACCGGCGAATGGCGCGAGTGGTCATTCCATGCGGGAATCTATTTACGCATGGGTAGTACTGCCTGGAATATGCTTAGCGATAATAATAATGTAAATGGTTCTGGCATCTTTGATCCACGTGCAAAAATCTATTTTGAAACAAATGCAAAAAATGAGTGGGTGGCCAAACCGCAAAATCAAGCAATGTCAGACGGAGGTGAGCCATACAATAGAAGAAGAGATGATGATTGGTCAAATAAGGGAGCCGGAAACCTGATTTCTAACTTCAATTATTATTTCGGCCGTGATAAAAATATCCCAGAATTGATTATGACAGCTGCCGAAGTTTATTTTCTAAAAGCCGAAGCGGCAGTAAAAGGTATCGGCAACGCGACCGGCATGGCCGCAGCCAAAACAGAGTACGAAAATGGTGTTAAATCATCAATCAATTTCTGGACCACAATGGCCATGAAAAGCGTAGTATGGAAAGAAAATAAACCGACTTCCCTACCGACTAACGCGCAGCTAAATACTATTCTGTCGAATCCAAAAGTAGCATTTTCAGCAAGTTTAAGCAGTACAAATGCATTAAAATTAATTTATGCACAACGGTGGTTAGATAATTTTAGACAACCTTACGAAGCTTGGGCACTTGCACGACAAACAGATGCAACGCCAAAATCTGCTGCAAATAACGATTTATATGAAAAAGAGTTTTATATGAACCGCCTAAATTACGCAGATAAAGAATACCAATATAATAGAGAAAACACCCTTAAAGCAACAAAAAAAGAAACAAATAGTACAGAATGGCAGAAAGCCAAGGTGTGGTGGGATGTAAATTAAATCCAAAAACTTTTAAATGCACAAGCGCTCCAATACTGGAGCGCTTTTTTTTTGACCACACTATTACTATTTAAAAGATACTTATCAGAGAATAAAACTTTTTAAAAGTTTTAAAAAGTTATTTTATCTTAACATAAAAATAACATATCTTTAGCACATCCTAAGGGGGTTACACTAACAAAACACTTGCTATTACATGGAACTAAAGGAGAAAATCCTTACCTATCTATATTATTTAAAAGAACAGTCTATTGCTGGCTTATCTAAAAGTCTCGCAAAAAGTACGCCTATTGTTACAAAAGCAATTAATGAATTGCTGGAGCAAAAAATCATTGTAGACAAAGGGCTAGCAGCATCTACGGGAGGTCGAAGAGCAGCATTATATTCTTTAAATGAAAACCTCGACAATTTTATTGTTAGTGTCTCAATTGACCAATTTTATACTTCAATATATCTTAGCAATTTACAACAAGAGATTTTAGCAGAGGAAGTTGACATCAAATTGGATCTCACAGATCCAACCGCCAGTGCCAATATCCTTAAACATCTCCGAATTTTCATCGAAAGCCATATTGACGCAAAAAAAGTAATTGGTATCGGAATAAGTATGCCTGGGTTTGTCAACTCAACTACTGGCCTTAACAACTCATACACAGAGGATAACCCACTGCACTATCTCAAAAACACCCTTGAAACAGAATTTAATATTCCGACTGTCATCGACAATGACTCTCGCTGTGTTGCTTGGGCTGAAAAAGAATTTGGCAGTGGAATCAATAGCACACATACGCTGGTCATTAATCTGAATTGGGGAGTAGGATTGGGAATTATCATCAATGGCGAAATATTTACTGGAGCAACAGGATTTGCCGGCGAGTTTAGCCACATTCCACTGTCCAACACCAACAGCTTGTGCTCCTGTGGCAAAAGAGGTTGTCTTGAAGTAGAAGCCTCGTTAAAATCGGCTATCGATCAAACCGAAATGTCTATCCAACAAGGTGAATATTCAATTTATAGCACATTGAGCAAAACAATGAGCAATAAGAGTGATGCCTTGATAGAAGCGGCAAAAATTGGTGACCAATTGGTTATCTATCACATTGGAAAAATAGGGTACATGATCGGCAAGGGAATATCCACTTTATTGCATATACTCAATCCCAACAAGATCATTATAAGCGGCAGAGGAGCTGAAATCGGAAATATATTAATGCCGCAAATCCAAAATGCTGTTAACGAGTTTAGCATTCCCCGGATTGCCAAGATGACCAAAATAGAAATCTCGAATTTACATAAAACAGCACAACAAAAAGGGACAACAGCTTTAGTTGTCGAACATTATATCAATCACATTTTAACGAATTAAAAAAGATTACTTAATTACCTAAAAAATGAGTCTATTTTACAAAAAGACAACAGGGTTGGCGCTATGCACGTTATTCAGCGCATCAGCCCTATATGCACAACAAACGATCACTGGTAAAGTGTCCGACGACAAGGGAGCGATTTCAGGAGCCACTGTAGTTGTTAAAGGCACAACAAAAGCTACCCAAACTAATGCAACTGGAGCATTTCATATTGATGCAGCCCCGGGCGAAACTATTCGCGTAACTATCGTAGGTTATAAATCACAAGAAATTCTTGTTGGTTCAACTAAAACGATTAATGTCACCCTAACTGCAGATGCGTCAGCACTGGAAGAAGTCGTGGTGACAGCAATGGGGATAAAAAGAGAGAAGAAAACACTGGGTTATTCTTTTCAAGAAGTTAAATCCGAACAGCTTACCGATGCCAAAGAAACAAACGTTGCCAATGCTTTAGTCGGTAAAGTTTCTGGTCTTCAGGTTATCAAAGGATCAGCTGGCCCTGCTTCTTCAACAAAAATCACACTCCGAGGAAACAATTCCCTCACTGGCGACAACCAACCATTAATCATTGTTGATGGCGTACCAATGAATAACTTCCTTGGTGGTATGAAAGGAAATGGTGATAAAAATAATGATATGTGGAACCCAGCAACTGATATGGGTGGCGGTCTAGGTGATATCAATCCTGACGACATAGAAAGCATGTCTGTGTTGAAAGGAGGTGCAGCTTCGGCCCTATATGGTTCAAGAGCTGGAAACGGCGCTATTGTCATTACCACAAAATCAGGTAAAGCTCAAAAAGGAGCCGGCATTACATATTCCTCCACATTAGGTATTGAAACCATCTTCATGACGCCTAAACTCCAAAATAGTTTTGGTCAGGGTAAAGATGGAGTGTACAACCCAATAAGCACAACAAGCTGGGGTGATAAAGCGACGAAAGTCTACGACAACATCGGCGCTTATTTCAACACAGGGGTCAACCATACGCAAAACCTCGCTTTCCAGCAGCAGCTTGGCGAAACAAATATTTACTCTTCTGCTACTTATTTAAATGACCAAAGCAAGATCCCCGGATCTTCATTAGAAAGGATCAATTTGATGACAAAGGTCACTTCATCATTTGGCCCAGACAAGCGTTGGACAACCGATGTCAAAGTGCAGTATATGAACATGAATGCCAAAAACAGACCCATTTCAGGGCAAAACAATTCAAATGTATACAGCACTTTATTTACCATGCCTCGCTCCATGAACATCTTGGATTTCAAAAACCCATTGAATTCCGTAGGTGATATGGCTTGGTACGGAACGAGTGAAAACAAAACAATGAATCCTTATTGGCTTGAAAAATACCGCTTAAACAACGACATCAGGGACCGTTTTATCATGAACGGCAACATCAAATATAAGTTCAACGACTGGTTAAATGCCGAAGCTAGATTCGGTCGTGATCAGTATACCACGAATTACGAAAACAAAACTTATGGCGGAAGTCCATTGATTACAGGCGGAAGCTACGGTGTCGGTAAAAATACCTTCTTTGAAAATAATTTCACATTGGCTGTAAACGCCCGCAAAGATAATTTGGTCGGGAAATGGGGTGGATCTGCCTCTTTATTTGGACAGATCATGAAGACGAGATCTACAGGAATAGACGCTAGTACGGGAGAATTACAAGTACCTAATCTATTCTACATCAACAATAGTAAGTCTTTCCCTACCATCGAACAGAGCTTACTACAGAAACAGATCAATTCACTTTATGCAACAGCAGAGATCAACTACGACAACTACTTGTTCTTTAATGTGACTGGAAGAAACGATTGGTCGTCTGCCTTAGGATTAGATAACAGGTCATTCTTCTACCCTTCTGTCAGCGGATCATGGGTTATCTCAGATATGATTACTAAAAATGGTGGTTCCTTGCCAAGCTGGTTGACATTTGCCAAATTAAGAGGTTCTTATGCCGAAGTTGGTAATGACCTTCCTTCTTTTCAATTGTATAATGTCTTCAATATCGGGAAAGATCCAAATGGAAACACCACCGCAGGAATGGGCAACACAAAATTTAGTCCAGATATTCTCAGCGAACTCATTAAAACGATCGAATTTGGTTTTGACACAAGATTATTCAACGGAAGATTAGGTTTGGATTTCGCCTGGTATAAAACCAATGCAACTAATCAGTTAATTGATCTTCCAATGAATCCTTTTAGCGGTTATGAGTACGAAAAAATTAACGCTGGAAATATTCAGAACTCGGGTTTTGAGATCGTATTAGACGGAAGAATTTTAACCAACAAGGACGGCTTAGTCTGGAACTCCAGCTTAAACTTCTCGAGAAACAGAAATAAAATTATCAGTTTAGCTGATGGGGTAGATATGTATCCATTAGGATCATATGATAATGTATCCATTAGAGCACTAGAAGGTGGATTATATGGTGATATTTATGGAACTAAGTTTTTGCGTGTCGAAGATCCTAACAGTGAATTCAATGGTCAATTAATCCTAAATGGCAGTGGATTGCCGCAAGCAGCGAGCGGACTACAAAAACTTGGAAACCAAGCCCCTAAAGCATTAGTAGGCTGGAATAATAATTTTGCTTACAAAAACTTTGGTTTAAGCTTTCAGGTAGATGGTCGATTTGGGGGCGAATTCTTCTCCGGAACGAATCTTAATCTACAGGCGAATGGTAATGCTGCCATTACTGCTCCAAATGGAGAACGTACTCCATTTGTTGTAGATGGAGTAATTGCTTCCAACGGATCCTATACAAAAAATGCTGTTCAAACAACACAACAGTTATACTGGACGCAAGTAACATCTACCTCAGGAAACTATGGTATTACAGAACAAAATGTATATGATGCTACCAATATCCGTTTAAGAAATGTGACATTAAGTTACAATTTTCCAAAGAGCATACTTGGCAACAGTATCGTACAACGTGCTAAGGTTAGTTTGACTGCAAATAATGTCTGGATGATTAAGAGTTATGCAAACGGTATAGATCCAGAATCTGTATTTGCGATCAACTCCAATGCAACTGGTTTTGAAAACTTTTCAACACCAACATCCAGATCATTCTTTCTGAATGTTACGTTAGGATTCTAATCAAATAAAAATGATAAAGCCATCATACTCTATTCAGATTCATATGGAAACGAATAAATCGGATAGCTTTATCACAATTGAAACCGCGGGATGCGGCATGAATGCCTTAAAGAGAAAATAGGCTCATGAATAAACACATTTAAATAGATGAAAAATATCATATCAAAAATAAGTTTTGCTTTACTCATCGGGGGAGTTATCAGCTCATGTTCCAAGTTTGATGAGATGAACAATAATCCCTATAAAGCCTCAGACGATCAGGTCAAAATTGAATTCTTTTTTAACAATTCCCTTACAGGAGCACAACAGGATCCTAATATTGCGGAGCGTATCTTCGTTCTAGACTGGAAAACTACAGGCCGACAACATATGACCAATGGTCTTGCAACAGGAACTGTAAATGATGATTGGTCAAAAGAATATTATAGATATTCAGCTGAATGGATCAAAAATGCGACAAAAGGGATTGAGATTGCCACTAATGAGATCAATGCAGGATCGGCAAAAGAATATACCAACAACCTGCTCCAGATTACGCGTATCTGGAGAGCATATCTGATCAGCGAAGCAGCAGACAACTTTGGTCCTATGCCGATTGAATTCGCGCAGGGGGTCAATCCTAAATACAGCTCTGTTAAAGATGTTTACTACTATCTTTTTGAGGAGCTTAAAGATGCTACATCCAAAATCAAATCAGGAATCAAAGTACCTGATGATGTCATGAAGTTTGACCGTGCTTATGCTTTCAATGATGAAAAATGGATCAAATATGCGAATTCTTTGCGTATGCGCCTTGCAATGCGTCTTTCTGAAGTAGATGCTGCAAAAGCAAAATCTGAGTTTGAAGCAGCAGCAACGTCCAATAAGTTTATCATCAATACAGTCGATAATTTTACAGTGGCTGAAAAAGATGGCTGGGATCCATTAACTGGCGTTATGAGCCGGAGCTGGAACTACCAAGCACTTTCCGCTACATTAAACAATCTATACCTTGGCCTAGGTGGTATTCCAACAGAGCAACAAGTTGCAGAGCCGTTGAAATCTTCTGTAAAGGCTGACAATTATATTGGGAAACGCTATAGTAACCATTTCACTACAATGACGAATGACCCTTCTGCAGGCTACTGGCTGGATGGTCTTCCAAATAAAATAGATCCACGTGCCTTAAAAGCATTTTTCATTCCGGGCGATTTCAGTAATCCAAATTTCTTTATGAATGGCGACGACTCAGAAACAACTGTTGATACCTTGGTTAATGGCAATACCAAAATTGCTGTCAACACCAAATATACATGGAATGCGTTTTCATTAGGGGACTGGGCTGCAAAAGGGACAAATAACAGATTAAGAAGCACACTTGTAGGGAAAGTTCCAGCTATCGGTGTACAATTCAGAAGAAGCACAAATAGTCGTATTTTCTTTGCAAACTGGGAAACTTACTTTCTTTTAGCAGAAGCTTCCTTAAAGGGGTGGACTACTGGGACTTCAGCGCAAGTCGCATATGAAAATGGGATCAAAGCCAATTTCGATTACTGGGGTGTAGGCCAATTTGCGACTGAATATATTAATTCGACAGATTATAATCGTGTCGGTACATCTGTTAGCTTTACACACGTAGCTGAACCCGGAGATTCCCATACTATGAATTATATTGATGGTTATACAAATGTTGCAGGAAGCGCAACCATCAAGTATCCGGTCAATACGCTGTATAAAAATGGAGCAGTGCGTAATGACTTATTAACAAAGATTATTACACAAAAATTCATTGCTAACTTACCATGGTTACCATTAGAATCCTGGAATGACCAAAGAAGATTGGGATTACCGTTCTTTGAGAATCCAGCTATTGAAAACGCATTACCGAACTTGCCTGATCTTACATCAGCAAATTATATGACAAGCAGCATCAAATTCTTCCCGCAGCGATTAGCTTTCCCTTCATCATTTAGGGATACTGATCCAGCAGGATACCAAGAAGCTGTAAACTTATTGGGCGGCACTGACAAAGTATTAACACCACTTTGGTGGGCTAAACAGAAATAGCTTTCCTTAAAAACAAAAAGCCAGCTTAAAGCTGGCTTTTTTTGTTTTTAAGGGATACCATCTTAATATATTTGTTACAATTACACTTATTATAAAATCAAAAGAACAGCCCAGTTCTATTAAAAATAAAGGATCTATTAAATTCTTTTTAAAAAATTTAAAAAGAATTTTGAACTTAAAACAAACAATATATATCTTTAAATTATAAACACTAAAGACACACAAACTAAATTCATCCACATTAGATCTGAGTTACACAGATCCGATGAGCAAATAACTAAGTATCCATGACTTTATTGAAAGATAATATCATAGATTAAAAAACACTAGAAACCAAACAATTAAAAATTATCAATACTTACTAAATGGTTGTAGAGATTATAAGAAACTTGTATTACCGCCCAATGCAACCGATTGCAGAGATCGCTAATTCACTTTCACGGAGTATCCCTTCTGTCACCAAACAGATCAACGAACTCCTTCTCAAAAATATTATTGTGGAAAAAGGCTACGCTGCGTCGACAGGCGGAAGAAAGGCAATGCGATATATGCTTAATGACAATCTAAACTATACAATCATTAGTATAACAATCGACCAGTTTTATACAGCCATTGCCTTGTCAAATCTTAAAGGAGAAATTGTCTCATCATTGGACAATCTTTCAATTGATCTAAGGGAACCTGATGCCGCAAATTTAATATTGGAAGTCATTGATCATTTTGTTTCGATCAATAATCCCGATTTAAAACGAATTATTGGCATAGGAATTAGCATACCGGGCTTTGTCAATTCTGAAACTGGCCTGAATGAGTCCTATAATCGTGATTCTCCGCTATATAATTTAAAGGAATGCATCGAACAAAAATTCAACTTACCAGCCGTTATTGATAACGATTCCCGCTGTGTCGCATGGGCGGAAAAGAAATTTGGTGAAGTCCAAGATTCTTCACATGCACTTGTCATCAACCTGAACTGGGGAGTAGGCTTAGGCATTCTTATTAATGACGATATATTCAAAGGAACCTCTGGCTTTGCCGGCGAATTCAGTCATATCCCTCTTTCGGATGAATTAACGTTATGCTCATGTGGCAAAAGAGGCTGTCTAGAAGTTGCAGCTTCGCTTAGCGCTGCTATTCGAAATATTGAAAAGGATATTAATAATGGGGAATATTCAATATATGAGAAACTCTCAAAAGAATCCGACAATAAAGTAGAAGCCTTGATAAAGTCCGTACATATTGGCGATCAGATAGCAATTAATAACATCGGGAAAATTGGCTATTTACTTGGCAAGGGAATATCAACATTGATCCATATCCTTAACCCTAGCAAAATCATCATTAGCGGCAGAGGAGCAGAAATAGGGAATATTTTAGCACCCCATATTCAAGTTGCAATCAACGAATATAGTATTCCCAAGATATCGAAAAAGACAACACTCGGAATTTCAAGTTTACACAAAAGAGCTCAACAGCTTGGCACTACAGCATTAGTCATTGAAAAATACATCACAAACATAATTAACTAACGTTTTACACAAACACCTAAAACATGAGTCTATTTTACAAAAAAACTGCAGGATTAGCGTTATGTACACTTTTTAGTGCTACGTCGCTCTACGCGCAGCAAAGCATTTCTGGAATAGTTTCAGATGCTAATGGACCAGTCTCTGGCGCAACAATTTCTGTCAAAGGGACAACCAGAGGTACACAAACAGGAGCCAACGGAGCTTTTACAATTCAAGCCTCACAAGGCGAAATCTTACGTGTATCTATTGTCGGATACAAATCCCAAGAAATAACTGTTGGTTCGTCAAAAACGATTAATATCAAATTAACCGAAGATGCCTCTGCGCTAGAAGAAGTTGTTGTAACGGCAATGGGCATTAAACGTGCACCTAAAGAGCTTGGTTATGCTATGAGTACAGTTGACTCGAAAGAATTGACAAAGACAGGATCTCCTAACTTCGCAGGTGCATTATATGGAAAAGCACCTGGAGTACGCATTTCTGCGGCGCCAGGGGGAGCTACTTCGGGTATCAATATCAACATTCGTGGTACGAACTCAATTACTGGAAACTCACAACCTTTGGTTATCATTGACGGAGTTCCTATGCGACAAACGTCTTTCAACAATTCCGATTACTGGGGCGATCAACGTGCCAGAGGAAATGGTCTAGAAGACCTCAATCCAGAGGATATAGAAAACATTAGTATTCTAAAAGGTGCTTCTGCGGCAGCATTATATGGCTCAGAGGCAATGAATGGGGTTGTCTTAGTGACAACTAAATCTGGAAAAGCTGGAAAGGGATTTACAATTGATTTCAATGCGACATATACGCATGATCAAATAGCTTATACACCTAGATTTCAAAAAGTAAGAGGTCCAGGTTACTCAAAAGCCTATCAGGATGATGGACAAGCAGATGACATGTTTGAACGTTATGGTAGCGATGAAACAATTAATAAAGTCAACCGAGGGGTCATGAATTCCGGACTCAATTTTGGGCCTAAATTTGATGGACAAGATATCATTTCTTGGGATGGTCAAGTCAGACCTTATTCCGCCCAAAATTCTTATAATAAATTCTTTAATAATCCCAACAACAGCATTTTCAATTTAGCAATCGGTAATGCCACGGAAAACTCAAATATCCGCTTTTCATTAACTCGCCAAGATAATGAAATGACTGCAGTTGAATCCTATAACAAGAAGAATGTAGCCAACTTAAACGCCAGCTTTACACTTTGGAAAAATTTCAAAAATGATGTTGTTGTCAACTTCATTAATCAGCATACGCATAATAGACCGTTTTTGACCGACCGTCTAATTAACAACTTTGGCGGGATGATTTCCACATTTGACAACCCAGAATGGTACTACAGCAAGTATCGTACTAGTTTGGGCTATAAATACGTCATCCAAGCACCAGGTGTAAAAAGCTTAACCCCCGACGAGAACATTCGCTATAATGGCTACAAGGGAGATGTCCTTGAGTATGCGTGGAACTCATTGGCAAAACAATATGATGAATATTCCAATCGCCTGATTGGTTCATACACGGCAACATGGAGTGTCACTAGCGACTTATCTTTACGTGCTCGTGTATCAGCTGATGTTACCTCCTTAAAAACCGAGGACAAACAACCGAGTGAAACGCCATTATTATATGGTTATTCGGGGTTTTTCGGGCTAGGAAATCAAAATGCAAACATCTATTATACAGACTTGTTAGCAAACTACAGTAAACAATTAAACCAAAATATCAAAATCGGTATAATTGGTGGCTATACTGCAACTCGTTCGGAAGATGTATATGTTCAAAACCAAACAGATGGAGGATTATCTGTACGCGATTGGTTTGATGTAAATGCAAGTGTCAACAATTCTACTCGAAGTGACAGATACAATTACAGAAATTATATGTTACGAGATGCCTTATTTGGTACTTTGAATTTTAATCTAAAAGAATTTTGGAACGTAGAAGGAACATTACGCCGCGAGCGAATTTCAACCATGCGCCCAGATAATAATGTATTGTATTATCCATCGGTAAATTCTAGCTTAATCCTTTCGGAAGCTCTTCATCTCCCTGAGTTTTTCAATTATGCAAAACTTCGCGGTTCATGGGGAATTGTAGGTAACTATCCTGATATCTATAAAAGCGCGCTATCTTATACACAGAAATCACTAGGCGCACAAACCGACGGCGGCGCATCAGTTCTTTATACGACTGTTCCGACAACTGAATTTGGGAATGAAAATATCAAACCCGAAACTAAAAACGAAATAGAATTTGGTCTAGAGACTAAGATGCTAAACGGCAGATTAGGTTTAGATGTGACTTATTACAATGGATTAATAAAAGATCAAATTCTAAATTACACATTACCGATAACTACTGGAGCGAACTCCATATTAGCAAACGTTGGTACACTTCGCAATACAGGTTGGGAATTTGCAATCAACGGGACACCTATTCAAAAGGAAAACTTTAGATGGTCATCTACATTGAATTTTTCAATGAATAAGAATGTTGTCAAAGAATTACCTGGGAATACAGGATCTTTATTGCTTAAAGATTACGATGGAAATGCAGCCCAACTCGTTGCCAATGTAGGTCAATCCATGGGAGATATCATGGTAAGACCCGTCAAGACAGACGATAATGGCAACAAAATCGTATCATCTACTGGCCTCTACGAGATCGATGGTGATCGTTGGATCAAAGCTGGAAATGCTTTACCAAAGGCTGTCGGTGGCTTTATCAATAATTTCACTTATAAGAATTTTTCACTTGATGTATTAATGGATTTCCGGCTGGGAGGAAGTGTAATGCCTACGGGTATAAATTGGATGACTAGCTTAGGATTAACCGAAGAAAGCTTAAATTATATGGATACAGAGCACGGTGGATTGAGCTATTATCAAACAAAAGATGCTACGGGAGCTACTATCGGAATACAAACTTCAAATTCGACCGGTCCAAATGGAGAAACAGTTTATCATGATGGTATGTTGATGAATGGAAACCTCGCCGACGGAACGCCTAATAGCAACATTATTTCGCAAGCCACTTATTATGACGCTACATACAACTGGGGAGGTCCACAATACTCACAATCGCGTTATGAGCTCTATGTCAAAAAAAACAACTATGTCAAAATGCGTGAAATTTCCTTAGGGTATCGTTTACCAGCTTCTATTGCATCAAAATTAAGAGCCAAAAACGTACAACTATCAGCATTCGGGCGAAATCTCTTCTTTATTTACCGCTCAATCAAAGATCTGGATCCCGAACAAATGACAGGAGGCTCCAGCTGGATCAACAATGTATCCAATGCTGGAACTTCACCAGCTACTAGAACTTTTGGATTAATGCTACGCGCTAGCTTTTAAATTTTACGAAAATGAAAACATCAATTTTATATATGGGGCTTTTAGCAGCTTCACTAACAACGATAACATCGTGTAAAAAAGATTCTTTTGGAGAATATTATAAAAATCAAGGAAAGGTATCGGAATCAACGCCTGAAAAGCAATTTACAGGAATGATTTATGGGTTTAGAGCCTTAATTATTCCAACTTATGGAAATTATTTCATAACCTTGCGCCCCACAATCAATCTGTATATTCAAAATTTAGGATCGATCAACCAAGCAAACCAGCTTCTACCAGGATCTGCAGCTACCGAAGAACGTTGGAATAAGTACTATGAAGGTTTGGCCCAATACAAAGAATTCACGCGTTTATACGATGCTTTAAGTACTGAAGACAAACTACAAAAGAAGGTAATGGAATTAGCTGCAAAAGTTATATTCTATGACCAAACAGAGCAAATGGTCGATTTATATGGTGCGATACCTTGGTCTGAAGCGGGGAAATTAATGGCTAATGGCGGTGATTATACGATTTCTTATGCTAAATATGATCAACCAGAGGATATCTACGGTACTATGCTAGACGATTTAAAAACCATTAGCACAGAACTCAATACCGTTGTCATTCCCGAGGATTTTACCTCCACATTTAAAACACAGGACTTGATAAATAATGGTGATCGTGATTTATGGCGAAAATACTGTAATTCCTTACGATTAAGAATGTTAACAAGAGTATCCGAAAGTTCCCAATTTTCTGCAAGAGCTAAAACTGAAATTGCCGAAATTATTGGTAACCAAAAAGATTTCCCTCTTATTCTCACCAATAGCGAAAATGCACAAATTGACATTTTCAACACAAGTTCGGATATCAAATCCGAAGATATCAAGGGCGCATTTGAAGCTGGAGGATCTTGGTATGCCAACTTGGCAAGCAAACCTATGATCGATGAAATGAATCGGATTAAAGATCCGCGACGTCAACTATTATTCGAAAAAGGTTCATCTGCAGGCAATGTGTATATTGGGTTAGATCAAACAGAAACAGTAGCCAATCAGACCGCTCTTGCAAAAAGCTCAACATTGAGTTCCATACACCGTAATACAATATCACGCAATAGGTATCTTCCTGGTCTGCTAATGACAGCCTCAGAAGTAAATTTTCTATTAGCAGAATATTACACTAAACAGGGAGATAATGCTACTGCAAAATCAGTATTTGAAACAGCATTAAAAGAGTCTGTTGATCTATATACGAAAATTAGTCAGAAAAGTGACGATGCTACTATCACTAAAGCTGCAGTTCCTACTGCAACGCAAATTACAGATTTTATCGCCACGGTCGATTGGAATGGAGCGAGTAATAAAATACAATTAATCGCTATGCAAAAATGGCTGCATTTCAACCTGTTTCAGGCTGTGCAAAACTGGTCCGAACAAAGACGTTTAGATTATCCGAAATTTACGATTCCGACGTTCAATTCCGACAGACAGAAAACGGTACCTGTGAGATTCACACTTCCTCAAGCAGAAGCGACGTATAATACGGCGAATTACAATGCTGTAAAAGCACAAGACACACCAGATACCAAACTTTTCTGGGACGTAAACTAAAATATTAACTACATCTATCTATTAAGAAGGCCACCTAAGGTGGCCTTCTTTTTATCATTTTCATTATCTTTATCCATGCAAAAACTAAAAACCATTATAACCACCGCGCTAATCGCTTCAAGCACAACGCTAGCGTTTAGTCAAGCACATAACGTATCTAATGGCTATCAAAAACCGACAGATCCCTTAGTGATTGAAAATCTTGAACAATGGCAAGATATGAAGTTTGGCCTTTTCATGCACTGGGGCACCTACAGCCAATGGGGAATCGTAGAAAGCTGGAGCATCTGCCCTGAAGATGAAGGCTGGACCCAGCGCAAACCCGAACATGGTAAAACCTATTTTGAATACCTCAAGAACTACGAAAATCTGCAAACCACCTTTAATCCAACAGATTTTAATCCACAAAAATGGGCTGATGCTGCAAAAGCAGCCGGCATGAAATATGTCGTCTTTACGACCAAACATCACGATGGATTTGCCATGTTCGATACCAAGGAGTCGGATTATAAAATCACCTCTTCCAAAACGCCATTTTCGACAAATCCAAAAGCAAATGTAACCAAAGAGATCTTCAACACATTCCGCAACGATGGATTTAAAATT
Source organism: Sphingobacterium sp. (assembly GCA_031286695.1). Taxonomy (GTDB): domain Bacteria; phylum Bacteroidota; class Bacteroidia; order Sphingobacteriales; family Sphingobacteriaceae; genus Sphingobacterium. The sequence goes on from JAITTY010000009.1 coordinate 267,269, forward strand.
GGTGCTTATTTCTCCAAACCGGACTGGCACTCTGATTACTACTGGTGGTCATACTTCCCTCCAAAAGATAGAAATGTAAATTATGATCCTAAAAAATACCCGGAACGCTGGCAAAAATTCAAAGATTTTACCTACAATCAAATTAACGAGCTGACTTCCGAATATGGCAAGGTTGATATCCTTTGGTTAGATGGTGGCCAAGTCCGTCCCTTAGAAACGGTTGACAAATCTGTTGACTGGCAACAGACGATCAAAATGGATCAAAATATTGACATGGACCGCATCGGTGGCATGGCAAGAAAAAATCAACCGGGTATTATCGTCGTTGACCGTACTGTTCCTGGGAACTGGGAAAATTATGTAACACCTGAGCAGGCGATTCCTGAACATCCTTTGGATATTCCGTGGGAAAGTTGTATTACCATGGGTAATTCGTTCAGCTACGTTCCCAACGACCAATACAAACCGACCAAAAAAATCGTAGAAACATTGGTAAAGATCATTTCCCGTGGCGGAAACTATCTTTTGAATATAGCGCCCGGTCCTACCGGAGATTACGATCAGGCTGCATACGATCGCTTGAATGAATTAGCCGCTTGGATGAAAATCAATCAAACCGCCGTTTTTGCAACCCGTACGATTGCGCCTTATCACCAAGGTGACTATTACTACACCAGAAGCAAAGACAGTAAAGTGGTCAATGTTTTCCATCTTTCTGAAGGAGATGCTTACCAGCAGCCCAATGAATACGTCTTTCAGGTACCTGATAATTTCAGCGTCAAAAAGATCGCTATCCTAGGTCATAAAGGCAAATTGGACTGGTCTCAACGCGGTAATCAAATTACCTTGAGAAGTCCTGGTACAAGATTTAATTATGCCACAGCAATTCAATTGCAAGGTAAATAAGACAAATTGCCGTTGGATTATATCCAACGGCAATTGACGATTCAAACAACCATAGACACTGCTAATGAAGGTGTCAGTCTGCCAACACCCGAACCGCAACGCTTCTTTCCTAAAAAATAAGAATAAACTCACCATCTGGTTTTTAAAACCCTTGAATTCCAATGAAAAAAATCAACCTACTTTCCTTAATTATAATCCTGTTCTTATCTTCATGTGCAACGTATAAACCTCAGATCCTGGTGTCGGAACAAATCTTTAAAACAGGTCAGGTTCCATTCCAACAATGCCATGCTTCCACCATACAAGTCATCGGAAAAGACAGCTTATTGGCAGCCTGGTTTGGTGGCACGCATGAATCTAACCCCGACGTCGTCATCTGGAGTTCCCTATACAGCAATGGACAATGGCAGGCCCCTGTACAGATTGCAGACGGCATACTTGGTGACACGCGTTTTCCGACCTGGAATCCTGTCTTCTATCAATATCCGCACAGTGACACCCTCTTTTTATATTATAAAGTAGGTCCTAACCCAAGAGAGTGGAAAGGCTACGTCAAACATTCCCTAGATAAAGGAGCTAGTTGGTCTGCTGAACAACAATTACCTGAGGGTATATTGGGACCTATCAAGAATAAGCCACTCACCCTGAAAAACGGATTGCTGCTCTCCCCTTCCAGCACGGAATCCAAAGAAGAAATATGGAAAGCCCATCTGGAAATCAGCCGGGATCACGGCCGTTCCTGGTCTATCAGCGCGATACGCCCCGACACGAGCATACAGGTCATTCAGCCAAGTGTAATCCAACATGCAGATGGACGCATTCAGGTACTCTGCCGAAGTAAAGAAAATAAGGTGATGGCCGCTTTTTCGACAGATCAAGGCCTTACCTGGGGTTCCTGGCAAGCGACAAACCTGCTCAATCCCAATTCGGCCACCGACGCCATCCGCTTAAACAATGGTTTATTTATGATCGTCTTCAATCCAGCCATAGCAGGCAACGACTGGTGGGAAGGACGGACAAAACTTCACGTCGCCATATCGAAGGATGGCTTACAATGGAAAGACGTCCTAACCTTGGAAGATGGGGTAAAGAACGATGAGTATTCGTATCCGACAATCATTCAGGATCCGAAGGGCTTCATCCATATCACCTATACCTGGAACAGAAAAAGTATCAAACATATTGTGCTCAAATAAAAAAAATAGGGCTGTCCAAAATTGGGCAACCCTATGCTATAGTTTGTGGTTTAGGATTAATAATCTCTCGTTAATTCCATTTCGCCTTTAAGTCGGATATCATCGGAAGATGCTCCTACCAAAAATTTAAACTTTCCTTTCTCAGTCTTCCATGCGTTACCTGCATTCCAAAGTTTGAGGTCTTCTTTGCTCAATTGAAAAGAATAGCTCGCTGTCTTCCCTGCTGCAATGCTTTTACGTTCAAATCGCTTCAGCTGCATGACTGGCGTTACAACCGAACTTACCTCATCAACAACATATAATTGCGCCACCTCATCACCAGCCAATTTACCCTTGTTAGCGACATCGAATGACACTGTACAAAGGAAATCATCGCCGCTCTCTTTCAGGTTGACCTGTAAATTACTGTAATCAAAACTACTGTAGCTCAGTCCGTATCCAAAAGCATACAATGGTTTGGCCGACATTTCCACATAATCGTGGTGTTTGGGTTTTGTATGATTGTAATGTACTGGAAGCTGGCCGACCGAACGAGGTACCGAAATCGGTAATCTTCCAGCGGGATTGTAGTCACCAAACAAGACATCGGCAATAGCCAAGCCTCCCTCCTGTCCGGGGTACCAGGCATTCACAATTGCCGGCACATTGTCAGCGGCCCAATTTAAGTTCAATGGCCTTCCCATAATCGTTACAAGTATAACTGGTTTTCCTGTCGCCTGTACCGCTTTCAGCAACTTGATCTGATCGCCCATCATATCAAGAGAAACACGATCAAATCCTTCTCCACTCTCCATATCACTTACCGTATTGGGATCAACATTAGCTGCTCCAGTTGCTTGATACGAGGTTTTAAAATCACGTGCACTCGAACCACCCAGGACTAAAACCACTGCATCGGCCTGCTTTGCAGCTGCGACAGCAGCAGCGATATCGGAATTGCTGGTATCACGGATCGCACATCCTTTAACATAATCGATCTTGGTATTTTTATCGACTGCCGCCCGGATTCCCGTCAGCAAGGTCTGCACTTTACCTTCAGCCTGTGGAGCAGTATAGTCTCCCAGCTGATTATAGGTATTGTCGGCATTCGGCCCAATGACTGCAATTCGTTTGAGCGATTTACTTAACGGTAGTATATGCTGATCGTTTTTAAGCAAAACAATGGACTCTCTGGCAACCTGCCTTGCTACCATTTTATTTTGTACGGTGGCAACTTTTTGAGCGACCAATTTCTCATCCACATAAGGACGATCGAAAAGCCCAAGATTGAACTTCATACGCAATACACGGGCTACTGCTGTATCAAGAACGGCGGGTTCAACAAGCCCTTGCTGCACAGCCTTGAGCAGATTAGGACCAAAGCCCGTTCCGCTTAAGTCTACATCCAGTCCAGCATGTATACTCTGTGAAGCCGCTTCTTCAGCGGTAGCAGCAGTGGCATGTCCCCCATTAAGCCCCGATATGCTCAATAGATCGGACACAACAAAACCACTAAATCCCCAGTCTTTGCGTAAGATGTCTTTTAGCAGCCATGGATTGGCAGAACAAGGAATACCATCAATACTATTATATGCCGTCATCACCGACCCAGCTCCCGATTTTACAGCACGCTCAAAAGGCGGCAGAAAATACTGTCTCAGGCTTCGTTCTCCAAACGATACGGACTCACCATTGTGACCGCCATCCGGTGCCGCATAGGCTACAAAATGCTTTAAAGTTCCTATTATTTTATCGCGCTCACCTAGCTTCTCACCCTGAAAACCACGGATCATTGCACTTCCCATTTGTCCAATAAGATAGGGATCCTCTCCATAGGTCTCTTCTGTCCTGGACCAACGCGGATCTCGTGCTAAGTCCAATACAGGACCATAGCCATTTTTACCACCCACGGCATAAGTCTCCATAGCGATTGTTGATGCCATATCCTGAATCAACCGTGGGTTCCATGTACTCGCCTGTCCGATCGCCGTAGGGAACACTGTTGCACCAATAGCCATATGTCCATGTGGCGCCTCCTCAGACAATAACAATGGAATGCCCAGTCGTGTACTATCCACCATATAACGTTGGATCGCATTTGTAGCGCGCGCAGCTTCTACAGGGTTCAGACCATTCAGCAGTGTTTTCTGTGTCCAGGGATCGGCACGTAAGGTAGCCCACAATAATCCGATATGTTGTTCTTTTACTGCTTTTCGTAATTTATCACTGATTGTCACCTGCTTTCCGTTCTTGGAATACATATCCCATCCCAGCAGTTTACTCAATTGTCCGACTTTTTCCTCGACAGTCATTCTTCCCAATAGATCGTTTACGCGTTTTTCAGTAGGCAAAGTACTATTTTTATAAGGGAATTGCTGGGCTTGGAGCTGTGGACAGAGCAATGAGGTCATTGCCGTCAAAAGTAATATACGGACTTTCATATTAGATTATTGTTTTTCTATTTTCTATTCTTTGCCATGATCTGAATATATCACATCACCCAGTTTATGCAACCGGTTTCAAAAACACTAAATTAACGATTTAGCAGAAATAATCAAGTTAAATTTTGATTCCTTGTTCTTTTAATAATCGATATAGCGGCATCATCGATGTAAACAGCATTAACGTAAAACAGCACAATCAACGGTCTATTTTAAATTACCTGCTGAAATGAAGGAAAACAAATCGCAAAATACACGAAATTCCTTCTCGTACATTGCGAGATCAGCACTACATAAAGGAGCAGTAGAAATTGATCCAGTGAGTAGAATGAGATTTTATTCATGCATATCTGAACAAAAAAAGAAAGACGGCAAGCCGTCTTTCTTTTGAATGTTAAAGGAAATATACTACTTATTTTGTTGCCGCTCGCTTACCTTGAAAATAGTATTCAATTGGAGCTGCGTATGCTGCAGGATTATTATTGCGTGAAATTAATATGAGCTGATCACCATCAAGCTGTACCTCATAACTTTGGTAAGGGCTACTGTCGGCAAACTTGATACTTTTCTTCTCTTTATCATAGATAAATGCGCGATGCTGTTGTTCAGCAAAAATCAAACTTTCAAATGTTAGCTTATCATCCCCACATAGTTCTTTACCACGATTGACAGTGAACTTATTAGCTGATTCAGAAAATGTGAACGTATACACATTATTCTTTTCACAATCTTTCGGTTTGTGCTTCAATTGCTCATTTGTCGTCCCTTTTGCAGACACGATAGGACTCCATTCAAAACTTTCCAGCTGTTTTTGGACATCCATAGGTACAGTCACTTCATTTTCCTTACTACAGCCCGCCAGTAAAAAGAGAATAGCAAAACTGCCCGTAAATAATTTATTCATTGCGGTTTCTATTAGTTATAGCTGTATGACGATCGTTCTAACAATATCGCTACAATAAAATCAAGCATTTTTAACTAAACAGATAAAAATAGACTATGAGCCGGAAAGCACTTCGCGCCACAAACTAGGATGATCTGTTTGAATAAGACGCACAAAAGGATATTTCTCCAAAAAAGATCGATAAACCTCCTTTCCCTCCTGTTCTGCTTTGTCGTCATATTCCCCCAAACTATTCATCCAAAAATAAATGCCTTGTTGGCGCAATGCGTTAAGTTTTTCAGTATCAATAAAAGACTCATCAAGATGCACGATCGTCGTTAATTTCATCTTTAGTATGGCCTCTAGATCCTTCACACTACGTGCCCTCGGGAAAAGCGTTATCGTTGGATTAAGTTTGTAAATCTTGGGCATGTCTTTGTAATCGTAAAGAAAAAATAGCACCTGATCTTCCATCCCTTCCTGTTCAACAAGCGCATAGGTTTTCTTAATAAACTCTTTGCGATCTTCCTTGAAGTCGAGATCAACAATAATTTTTCCCTTTGCTACACGCAAAGCTTCCGATAAAGTTGGTATAACATGATCCGAGGCTTCACTATTTGCCTTTTTGCGTAAATGGAGCTGTTGAAGCTCAGCATACGTTAGTTTAGCAACCTCTCCCTGTCCATTTGTAGTACGGTTCACCGTTTTATCATGCATCAGCACAAGTACACCATCTTTGGTTGCCCTAACATCCACCTCTACCACAGAAGCCCCCAGCCGAATAGCCTCCTCGATAGCAGCAATAGAGTTTTCAGGCTGCTCCAGATGGGCTCCGCGGTGAGCCGCGACATGTAAACTTTTTTCATCGAGCTTTTTTATCAGCGCTATCGACTGGCCATATAAATGGGTTGTAGAACTTACTATCATACTCAACAAGATAGTAGAAAATAAAATCTTTTTCATTGCTGTATCGCTATTTTTTTAAGCAAACTTTTTATTCAGTTATCAGGTAGAAGCTCACTGTTTGGCTTCAATTAATTTACAATCGCCTCATTGGTGCCAATCCGCGGCTTAGTGATGGAGTACTTCGCTTGTAATCGGAATACTCCATCAATTCATTTTTATTTTTTCGACAACTCGAATGAATCAAATAACTGACCATTCAGCTTGTAACTTGAAAAATAAAGTTTATTGGCCGTCAGCCTGATCACTTGATACAATTGTGTCTGTGAGGTCGCAACTTCCATCCAGCGCTCAGAATCTGATTCATACATCTTAGGTCCCGCTACAGACAGGAGATAAATAGGTCGTTTTTTACCCAGCCCGCCACGAGCATAGGTATGATCGTGCCCCTGAAGCACCAAATCGACACCATATTTCTCAAAAATCGATTTGAAACGTTCCCTTAAGATCGTGTTATCACGATTTTTTGCTGTTGAATAAACAGGATGGTGCAGCACAACAATATTCCATTTTTTGGTTGAGGACGCAAGCACCTTTTCCAGCCATTTTTCCTGCGTTGCTGCTGCTGCCGAGTCCAGCATAATCAATTGTGAATTTAGAGAGATCATGCGCAGGTCCTGATAATCCAAGTAATAAACAGCATCCTGCATACCCGCAGGTCCATTCTTCGGCAAGTTGAACTGAACTTTCCAATGCGGATCCAATACAAGTTTGCCAAGTGAGTCTCGGCGGTACTCATGATTCCCCGGGGTCGGAACAGCTGGGATCATTTGATGAATAAACCCTGCAGCCTCATGCCATTCTGCCCACTCCTCGTCGGCATTCGAACGATTGATCAAATCCCCGGCATGAACAATAAAACGGGCATTTGCATCCTGCTGAAACGCACGACGAATGGCACGTGACCACCGTGAACGTAAGTCATTCTGTGCATCTCCCAAATAAATAAAGGAAAAAGCGCCCGAAAGCTCCGCTGTCCTGAATTGATTCCAAGGGCTCCAATTAGTACCGTCGCCAACGCGGTAAGCATAGGTCGTACCAGGTTTTAAATCACGGAAGGTTATCTGTCCATAGGTATCCTGTTGCTGTTCTCTATCGAGCGAGATTGCTGCCCCCTGTACGGTTAATGCCTTTGCTTCAAGTTCAGGATTGCTTTGCTCTTCGGCAATCTGACCGATGATTTTGCCCTCCTTAGCATTTACGCGCCAAGACACAGACTGCGTATGGCTTGGATCATCGGACCAGGTCAGCGTAATCCGATCCGGTTGTTTATACACGGTAGTTGTCTGGCTTTTGCCTTCAAATAAAGTACAGCACAAGCCAATGACAAAAAGAAGATGTTTTATTTTCATTGTAGTATTGATTTTATAAGCGATTTTATTGCTCGTTTTAATGACTTCCTATTTAGGATCAGTAATTACCATGGCTTGTTTGTTCCTTGTAGTAACCAAGGCTTTGACCATGCACTATTTTCATTATCGGCCTGTGAATACGCCGTCTTTTCAATATGTTTCAAGGCCTCTTCAGCATTTTTTTGATTCACACTCATTTCAGTCTGCATATAAGGTACACGTACAGGAAGCTGTGTACGAATGGCCGCAGGTCCTGCTTTTAGCACAGGGTATCCCGTCCGTCTATAGTCGAACCACGATTGTGCAGCTGTTGACCAGCTTGCGATCCATTTTTGTTCAATAATTTGTGCTTGGCTGTTTTCAAAACTCACCCCTTTCTGAAGGATATAATTGGAATATTCGGCCGTCTTTCCCCAACTGGTTAAAGATTCTTGAATCGCTCGTTCATAGTAGGTACGGGCTGAAGCTGGCATAGTCCAGCCTTTCCACGCTGCCTCTGCCAAAATGAAATTTACTTCTGCCGCCGAAAGCAATCTTGCCTTCAACAAACCTCCTTTTGCCGAACGATAGCTATCATTGAGATAAGAAACATGTGGATTGATCGAAGTCTGTCCGGGCGTCGGATTGAGGTTATAAGCCGAGGGATTTTTAGAACCACTTGGTGGTAATCCAACATATTCCTTATCCGTATCAATTGGAATGCCTTTAACGACATCTGGCGACACGATACGGACTCCATTAACAATTTTATCGGTACCTGCAGGTTCGCTATTACGAACTTCAATAGGGATGTCGACCTTTCTTGCCCATACTGCTAAACGTGGATCGCCAAGTTCCTGTAGCCTATCGACCAAGGTTGCACACATTTTCATCCTTCTATAGTTGCTTCCGCTGGCATCATATAAGGTATTGGAAGGCCAGGAATCATTCGCATTATTTCCAACAAAGTCCATCAGCACATCATCGGTCGAACTGGTAATGAGGGGAAATCTCTCCGCATTGGCAACAATACTTTCAACCCCCTGTTTGGCAAAAGCTGGGGACTTTTCGGAAAGACGCATATAATACCGTAGTGCTAACGAATTGGCAAACCGGCGCCATTTCGAAGCCTTGCCCCCAAAGTAAACATCTGCATTAGCCAGCACCTCATAGGAACCATCAGGTCGTGATAGAAGTTCGTTGGCTTCTTTCAGTTCGTCGATAATTCCTTTATAGATAATTTCCTGGCTGTCATATTTCGGAAAATTGTATACCGCGTCTCCCAATTCTGCTTTCAACGCATCTGTATAAGGTGCGTCCCCCCATAGATCACTAACCAATCCAAATAGATAAGCACGCATCACTAGAGAAACTCCTTTATGGAAATCTAGCCCTAATTTCTCCGCACGTTTACGCATAAGTTCATTGTCGCGTAGAAAACCATAATAGGAATCCCAACTCAAAATTCCACCAGTCCATTCATAATCATTATGTGAATTGAACCAGGCATCAAATTGGGTATGCTGCATTACTCCCCCGAGATCTGAGAAGCTCAATTCATTGTATCTTTTTGCTGTTCCTGTCAATATCGTCGGCAATAGCAGGTTGGGATTGGCATCCTCCTCACTTACCCCATTCGGGTTGATATTAAGTTCAGTCAGATCCTTACAAGCTGAAATATTCCATACGATCCCCAAGCCAACTACCGCCATTGTGAATCTCTTCAACTGATTTTTCATGATAATTTCGTGTATTAAAATGTCACATTAACTTTAAATCCAATAGGCATTGACCAAGGGGTAACGTTATAACGTTCAATCCCTTGCTTAAAACCAATACCAGTTTCCGGCTGGAAGGCCATTTCCGGGTCTATGCCTACTTTCGCTTTGGTCCATAAGATCAGGTTACGGGTATATATGCCTACACTACCATTTTCTATCCCGAGACGTTTTAGCCATTTTCCCGATAAATCGTAGCTAAATGACAGTTCCCGAAGTTTAATAAAAGAAGCGTCAAATGTAGCTGCATTCATAAAATCCCATGGATAATTGTCGGAGTAAGCGATATATTTTGTTCCTTCGCCACCGAGATTCTCTGTATATCCGGTAATGTTGCCTTTCGCATCATATTGGGCAATAACTCCTGGATTAAAAACTCCAAAATTGCCAACCATGCCACCCACACTGATCGGATAGCCACCATACTCTTCTCCTGGCCCACCAACAATGGGATAACGATTGCCTTGTACACGGACGAGGTTATTATCCACCAAATAATTACGAAGTGTTTCTCCTGTCATTCCATTGGGGTTGATCATCTGATCAAGAAAGCGTTGCGTGGTTAAGTTCGATTCAAAATAGCGGTAAGTCTGCGACATAAATTTCCCACCAAAACGCATATCTGCAGCAATATTCATTGTCCATTTTTTATAACGGAGACTTGACTGCAGTCCCATGGTGAAATCCGGATTGAAGTTGCCAATTTTATTGCGGCTATTGTTGATACGCACAGCTTGCCAGGAACCGTTTTTATTGAGAATAGGAAATCCGTAATAAGGTGATGATTGATCCTCAACAGTCACTAGCTTGGAATCGTACAGATCCCCAATTTCCTCACCAACATAGGTACGTGCTCCACCCCGGCCGTCGGTCCAGAACGTATAGAATTCTACACCCTCTGAAAGCTCATCGATACGGGTACGATTGCGGTGCCAATTGACTCCAACATCCCAGGACCAATTTTCTTTGGCAATGGGCCGTCCAGATAGAGCTAGTTCAATACCTCGGCTGCTCAATAATCCAGCATTGATATTTTTTGAATTGAAGCCGCTTGAGCCCGGAAGCGTTGTCGAAATAATTTGGTTTTTGTTCTCCAGTTTATAATAGGTTCCTTCAAACTTCAGTCTATTATTCCACATTCCTAGGTCAAAACCAAATTCGTAAGAAGTGGCAATTTCGGGCTTCAGATTAGGCACCAGAAGTGAACCCGAGCGTGTCAACCGCAACACATCTCCCCAGCTGCCAGGGTTACTCAGTACATTGGAGAGGTTATAGGGATAAGTATCATTTCCGACACGCGCGATACCAGCTCTCAGCTTGGCTAAGTTGATACTTTTAGGTAGCGAAAAAACCTGATTGGCCAATACACTGAGGGATGCTGACGGATAGAAATAGGACCTATTATTGACAGGCAGGGTACTGGACCAATCATTGCGGCCCGTTACATCAAGGTAAACCATATCCCGATAACTTAAATTAATCAGTCCGTAAACACTATTTATGGCTCTTTCGGAAATTGTGCTGTAGAAATCCAGATTGAGCGGACTAATATTAGCCAATGTGTAGAGTCCCGGCGTAATGAGTCCAGCGCCATTCTTTGATGTGTTTTGCACAGATTTACCACGGTTATAGCGCAGGTTTCCACCCAATGAGCCTGTGAACTGAAAGGCAGCCAATTTTTTGCTATACGTGGTCAGAAAGTCTATATTCTGTTCCATATTCATCAGATTAACAATCCCATAAGCACCTCTAGGTTCGTTCGTATAACTATAAGGGATTTTTGTTTCCCTGTTTTCCCAATAGATATCCGTTGCGTATCGAATCATGGCTGTCCAATCTTTTTTGATGGTCCAATCTAATCTTAGATTTCCAAAAACGCGATCTCTCGTAAAAGCATTATTCACACCATAGGCAAGAAAATAAGGGTTATTGTGATTTCCTATTGACTGGGAACGCTGTTGGATCTGTTCCTGTCCCGGCAGCCAATAGTCCTGTAAATCCAGGATATTGATATGGGGTGCAACCTCATAGGCCGCCTGCATAGGATTAGTTCCCCGATTGCCTGCAGGTCTGTTGTTGGAGTTATTTCTACTGGCATCAAGTGCAAGTCCCAATGTCAGGCTCTTACGGAGGCGCATGGTCGAATTGATATTCAAGGTATTTCTGAACAGATCCGAATTGGGTATAATTCCCTTATTGGCCATATTGGAATAAGAAAAACGATAATCTAGTTTTTCACTTCTGTTGCTCAAGGAAATTCCATTGGTACTTGTGATCCCTGTTTGAACAAAGTTCTTGATATTATTTGGATAAGATTTTAATTCTGTAGGAATAGGCTTGCCATTCTCATCAAGAGGACTATTCCATTGGACAGCTTTATAACCCTTATCCAAAGCAGGTCCCACCATCACACTTGATTCCTCTTCAATCACCAGATTACCCGGTAGGTCATCCGGTCTCCAGGGCATTGTACCGCTTGCAAATTTGTTATGTAGATCAATAAATTTATAAGGAATATCGAATACCGTGTTGCTCGTGACAGCAATCGTCATCTTCTCCGCATTTTTACCACTTTTGGTCGTAATCAGCACCACACCATTTCCTGCTCGTGAACCGTAAAGAGCTGCCGCACTTGGCCCTTTCAAGATAGAGATATTGTCAATATCTTCGGGGTTGATATTGGCGATTGCGTTGCCATAATCGACTTTGTTATCATCGCCAATCTGACCAATATTATTTAAGCTATTCATCAGCGGCACACCGTCAACCACAAACAACGGCTGATTATCTGTACTCAACGACGATGCTCCCCGGATTACCATATTTACACTGGAGCCAGTCGGTCCGGTAGCGCTGATCGAAACCCCAGGTACCTTGCCAGCCATCCCTACGAGAAAATTATCATTGTTGACCCGATTGATGTCCTCACCCTTGATTTTACCAACGGCATAGCCGAGTGAACGATCCTGACGTTTGATGCCCAGCGCCGTTACGACCACTTCATCCAATTCATTGTCATCTTCGGTTAAGGTCACCGGATATACTTTCACATTGCTGGCATCGACTCTCAGGCTGTTCAGCTCTTTTTTAGCATAGCCAACGTGGGTCACTGTGACGTCATATACACCTGGTGCTAATCTAATGGCCACCTCACCTTGCGCATTAGACGACGCACTTTGTCCAGTCAGCGCAATTCGTACGGAAGCTCCGCCGATCGGTTGGTTTTTACGATCGACAACCTGTAATTTCAAGTCATACAGCTCTTGTTTATTGCCATTTTTCACAAGGACGATGCCACCTGCAACTTTTTTCGACTTAATATTAGTCCCATTTAGAATATAATTGAGCACCTCTTCGAAACTTGCATTCTGAAATGTTTTTTCTGCAATTGAAATCCGCTCCAGTTGGAGCATGTTCCTGTCGTAGCCGATAGCTTGGCCTGTTTGTTTTGATAACTGCAGTATTGCCTGAGCGGCGTTACCATTCAAGAGATGGATATTGATATTATCCCAATGTGCCATGCTGATCCTATCCAGTCCCTTGGCCTGGCTACTGGTTACAGCACAGGAGACCATAGAACAAAGAGCAAGCTTGGTCGCAAGGCTGGTAAGCTTAATTATTTTATACATATATTTGTATGAATGTTTTAAACATGAATATTCAGGTGCTCACTGGTCGATTTAGCGGTTTGCCAGGTGAGCACTTTTCTTGAGCAGATAAAAGATGCTGATCTACCCCTACAGCTTATTTGTATAAGATTATTTCATTTTTCTCCCTCCTAAATTTGATTTGATGAATGCTGCAAACGATATTCAGCACTTGATCTAATGACTGTACCTGAGGTATCATCAGCGAATAATTGAATGTATCTGTAGCCAGATTATCAGCAACCAGTACAACAGCATAGCGGTTATAAATAATTTCTTTCAGCTCCTCGAAACCGACATTATTCAGCAGCATACCGCCCTGTGTCCAAAGATTGATGGATGCGGGATCCTTATCGAAGGTTTCAAAGTGATTTTTAGCCAAGTTATACCGCACAGCCTTACCTGGCGTGAGAATATGATTCTCCCCATTTTTTTCACTTGAAACACTCACGCGTCCAGTTTTAACCTCGACAGTCACCTGTTTAGCAGTCATCGAATTGTTTACGTTGAATGACGTTCCAAGGACTGCTACGGAAACGCTGCCTGTTTCTATCTTAAATGGATGTAAAGTATCCCTTTTGACCCGGAAGAAGGCTTCGCCCCGATCTAAAAAGAATCTTCTATTTGACACAAAGCTTTTACGATCATAGCGAATACGTGCGTTTCCATTCAAAAAAATAGATGTTCCATCAGGCAGTTGGATTTCTTTCAATTCACCTGCTTTGGTCACCATTTCCGTGAGCACTGTAGCGGTCTCCATTCGCTTCGGAGAAAGAAACAAGGGGTTATGCTGCAACAATAACAGACTGCCAGCAGCCAGTATCAGAATAGCTGCTGCTGCAGATCGCCAAATAAGTTTTCTAACCGGCATCTTTTTGGTCTTGACAGATGGAGCGGTTACTCCAACACGAAGAAATAGTTCATGCCTGATGCTATCCCGATGATTTGCATCTGTGAAGGGATCAATATCTTCATTTGAAATGGACTCATACCAGCCGTCGACACGATCTTTCTCCTCGTCGGTCAACTTTCCGCCAAGGTAATCTGCTATGATAAGTTTAAAGCGCTCTAAATTCACTTGTATTAATTTTTATACTAATACAGGTCAGAACACAGAAAGTACTTTAATTAAATATGTTTTTTATATTAAATAATAATGAAGTAAATAACTGCCGGCCAGCGCTAAAAAGATAGAATCGTGGTTTGCAAATCGCTGTGTTAAGTCGTTACGCATCATCTTCTTGGCTTCTGACAGGTAGTTTTTGACTGTTTGTTCCGCAAGATTAAGTTCTTTCGCGATTTGTGCGATGGAACAATTATCAGAACGCATCAAATAGACAGACCGCATCAATTGAGGTAATTTGCTGATCGAGTCATCCACAATAGCTTCCAGTGCCTGATATCTGGCGAATGCCTGCGTATCCAAATTTGAAAAAGACTCCATGCGTTCCACTGATTTCTCCAGTACCTGTTTCCGTACACGTTCGGTGGCGTAGTAATTCAGTATTCTGTTTTTGAGTGCTTTATGGAAATAGAATTTTATGGAATCGTATTCACTGTTGATCAGTGATCGTTTTTCCCAGATATGGATAAAAACTTCCTGCACAAGATCCTTAGCCTGTGCCTCTTCCTGAAGATGGCGAAAAGCAACAATGTATAGATCCTCCCAATACAGCTCAAAGAAATAGGTAAAGGCAGTAGGGTCACCGTCTTTAAAACGCAATACATAGCGGTTATCTACATTGGCTTCGGTAGTTTTCACTTGACAAAGATAGGCTCGCTAGATTATCAAAATGTTAATTTTTGAGGAAACTTTTACTTGAATATACTGTGCAGTCCAATTTGTATAAAAGCATCTGCCTAATTGTTAATAAACATGTTAACTTTCTAATACAGAGAAGATATTTTGTTAAAAACATTTGCAATATTTTATTTTTTCAAGTTTAGACAATCGAGCTAACGTCAAAACAAAAAAATGTTGACAACCATGTTAATTCACTTATAACCAATAGTATTTTTGTTAATAACTATTCATCAAAAAAGCACCAAAAATTTCCCCTGGAGCTTTTGAACCAAAGCTAGATCAGTCAGCTCAGCGGAGCAAGAAACAAAAAAATGGAAGAAAGCTAAGGGTAAACAGAAACTCAGCTGTCATAAAGATAAAACTAATCTTTTATGAAACTATCGCCAATCTTACTCATTGCGCTATCGCTTCAGGCAGGACTTACATTAGCCCAGCATCCAGCATCACCGAAGATCAAAAATCAGACAGTAACCGAAACTGTCAAAGGAACAGTTATAGATAAGGACACCAGATTACCTCTTGCAGGCGCGACCATTGTTATCTCATCCAATGATGGCACAAAATCGGCAAGTACAGACACACAGGGTATATTCCGACTACAGAAAGTTCCCGTCGGGCGTCAACAGCTTCAAGTTCGCATGGCCGGTTACAAACCAGAAGAATTCTCCGAATTACTCATTACCAGCGGCCGGGAGAATACGATCAACGTAGAAATGGAGTCGCAAATAAATTCATTGAGCGAGGCTGTTGTCTATGCCGATGCCGGAAAACAGCCGCTCAATCAGATGGCGATGACTAGTGGGCGCTCATTTTCGCCCGAGGAGACAAATCGTTATGCAGGAGCTTTTTTTGATCCTGCCCGTATGGCACAGAGTTTTCCCGGTGTTGCTGCTGGAGGCGATGATAATGAAATTATCGTTCGTGGGAATTCCCCTAAAAGCTTACAATGGCGGCTGGAAGGTATCGAAATTGTCAACCCAAATCATTTCGGAGCCGAAGGCGCTGCAGGAGGCGGGATCAGTATGCTCAATACCATGGTATTGGGAAAATCTGATTTCTACACAGGCGGACTTGCTGCGGAGTATAACAATGCAACGGCGGGTGTTTTTGACCTCAGGTTTCGCAGAGGAAATACTGATAAACGTGAATATACTTTCAACGTCGGCGTTTTGGGCGTAGGAGCAACTTTGGAAGGGCCTTTCAAAAAAGGAAGTGACGCCTCCTATTTGATTAGTTATCGCTATTCTTCATTGAGTCTACTGGAAAAAGTAGGAGTAAAAGTTTCGGACACAGGGGTTCCAAAATATCAGGACCTCTCTTTCAATTTTGTATTTCCGAAAAAAAAGGCCGGAACTTTTTCCTTATTCGGTATAGGCGGGTTAGGAAAGCTCAAACAGACTGCAGAGCGCAATTACGAAAAATGGGAAGAACGAACAGATGCCCAGGATCTGGACTTAAAATTCAACGCCGGAAGTGCAGGACTAAAACATCAATATATTGCGAACGATAGATTGTACTTTACCAATATTGTTTCTATGTCCATTAGCCGGAACGCCAACACGACCGATACCTTAACACGAGACTATGTTTCAAGCCTCTATCACAAGGACAAATTTACGAATACAGCCATTCGCTATGCGGGTACGTTAAATTATCGTGCCAACAGTAAAAACACTCTTAGAGCAGGTTTAAATGCAAGCTTATTACGTTATGACCTCTACGCGCTAACCTACGACACCGAACTTGCCACCTTGCGGGAGCGCATTAAAGAAAATGGAAATACAAGTACATATGATGCTTTTGCACAGTTAAAAACAGTTTTGAACGATAAACTAACGCTAAACACAGGAGTACATGCCAATTACTTTGCCTTGAGCAAAACTTGGTCTTTGGAACCAAGGCTCGGCCTAAACTGGCGCGTTGCTGCAGATCAAACCATTTCCTTTGGAACAGGCCTTTATAACAGATTGGAGCCTTTGGCTTACTATTTTGCCAAAAGTGGCAATCAGACAAGCGCTGAGCCAAACAAGCTCCTTTCTCCTACTCGGTCTGCTCAAGCCGTTATCGGCTATGAAAAGAACCTGAGCAGAACGCTCCGATTTAAAACAGAAATATATTACCAGCACCTCTATGATGTTCCGGTATCGACTGACCCCGAGGTAAACTTCTCCTTACTCAATGTATCGGATATTGCAGCCATTGGCACATCAAGCTACCGTCAGCTTGTCAATAAAGGAACCGGGAAAAATTACGGTATTGAGCTCACGCTAGAGAAGTCATTAAGCCAGGGCTATTACTTTATGGCAACTACTTCCCTTTTTGATTCCAAGTTCAAAGCGCTCAATGGGAAGGAATACAATACCACATTTAATACGCGTTATGTGGGTAATTTGCTGTTGGGAAAAGAATGGGCGGTTGGAAAGAATAAAAATAATCTGTTCGGTCTTAATACCAAATTAATCTATGCAGGTGGAAGAAAATATTCACCAGTTCTAGAGGAAGAATCGCTCCGTCTGGATGAAGAAATTATTGACCAAGATCGCATCAATACGCTGACCGCAGCTCCTTATGTACGGGTTGATTTTTCATCGAGTTATCGGATTAACAGGAGAAAGGTGAGCCACTTGTTTATTTTGGACATTCAGAATCTCCTCAACAGAGAAAATACGGTGGGCATGCATTATAATTTCAGTAAACGTATCATTGAACCTCAAAAATGGACCGGCATTATTCCAACAATTAACTACCGCATTGAATTCTAATACCAAATTGTAACAAACATCATCAAAAGAGCCATACCCGATCGTTTGTCTCCAAAAATTAGTAATTGGAGACAAACGATAGATTGATCAGACGAGCTAATTTTTCGCTTTTGAACTCATTAAAAAAAACGATAACCGACTGAGATAATTCTTTAAGTACACTACATCAACTTTCGGGTTATTGATCCAAATACTCCCAGCAGTCTTACATTGCTAAGCAAATATTGACCATAAATTTCTAGGCCAGCTATTACGAAAACGATTGCGAGAAAACACCGCTTTTGTTCCCTATAAACACTGTAAATTCACTTTATAGAAAATTCATTTTTCAGATCAATTAAATCTAAAAACCTATGATCAAGATAAAGAACATATTCGTTTCGAAAAATCGTTGGGTGTATTCGGCAATACCCTTATCCAGTGTGTCCAAAGATTATATCGAAAAAAAGTATTCCTGGAGCCTATATCGCCACCCTGGGCTACCAAAGCCGGCATAAGCTATGGCCAATGACAGGACAAAAAATCAAAATGAATCCGGCATCACTGCCATAAAATCTAGATTGGTAAGCATGAAAATTTATTTAATCGTAGTATTTTTCCTAAGCAGCTTTTCTTTTCAAAAGCTGTTAGGGAAAGATTTAAACCTACTGACGGGAGCTTTTAAGCTAGAAAACCTGAAAGCCAGTCTAGGGAAAGACAAATCTTGGGTTCCCTATCCGGCTTATTCAGATCGGGCGGCCTGGGATAAGCTGATGGCCCCCTTTAAAGACCGTATGATCAAAAAGGGAAATGAAGCCCTGAACTACCAATGGCAGGTGGTCAAAGCGACAGACTACCTCGAATATGAGCGTTCGGGCAACCGTACTATGATGGAAAAGCCAATGAATGAAAACTGCACTGCATTGACCAGCCTGCTGTTGGCCGAACTTGCTGAAGGACAAGGACGGTATGTGGACCAAATCCTAAATGGTAGCTGGCAATTGACAGAAATGGCGACATGGTCCCTTTCAGCACACCTCGGAGCCTTTCAGTCCTCCAAACGGTCTCTACCGCAAGAACGAACACAAGTGGTCGATCTCATGGCTGGTGATGTCGGCTCCCTCCTCTCCTGGATTCATTATTTCTTCCGCGATACGTTCAATAAAATCAATCCCGAAATCAGCATCCGCCTAAAACAACAGATCCAGCAACGCATTATACAGCCCTACCTGGACCGTAACGATATGTGGTGGCAGGCATTTGAACTCAAGGAAGGACAACTGGTCAATAACTGGAATCCCTGGTGCAACTTCAATGTCCTTACGGCACTACTTTTAGCCGAGGACAATCCGGATATCCAGCTTGCAGGAATTTATAAAACCATGTCTTCTGTAGATCGCTTTATTAATTATGTCAAAACAGATGGCGCCTGCGAAGAGGGCCCCTCTTATTGGGGGCATGCTGCAGGCAAGCTGTACGATTATCTAAAAATACTTTCATTGGCAACCCAGGGCAAGATCAATATTTTTGATAAACCGATTATTCGCGATATGGGCGAATACATCGCACAATCCTATATTGGCGGAGATAAATGGGTAGTCAATTTCGCTGACGCTTCTGCCAAAGGAGGTAGCGATCCGCTATTGATCTACCGTTATGGACAGGATGTCAGGAGCAGTGAAATGATGCAATTTGCCCGATACATGGAAAATCTTGGCGACAAAAATGCCAATTTCAAACCTTCAAGAGATATTTTCCGCGCCTTCGAAGATCTTAGGTGTTATCCGCAGCTGGAAAACGTTACAGCTGCACTTCCTCAAAACAATTTTAAGTGGTATCCAGAAACACAATTTATTTACCTGAAAAAGGGTCCGTTTTTCTTTGCCGCCAAAGGTGGTTTCAATAACGAAAGTCACAACCATAATGATGTCGGGAGTTTTATCTTATATGAGGATCAACAACCACTGTTCATTGATGCCGGTGTTGGCACCTATACCAAAAAGACCTTTAGCGACGAAAGATATAGTATCTGGACGATGCAGAGTGCTTACCATAACGTTCCGATGATTAATGGAACCGACCAATCTTTTGGAAAGGAATATAAAGCCAGAAATGTCGCATTCCTCCCTGCACAGAATAGATTCCAGCTTGATATTGGAAAAGCCTATCCAAAGTCAGCCAACATTGAGTACTGGAATAGAAGTTATACCCTGGGCCAGAAGGGGCTAGACATTCAGGATGATTTTAAAGTAAAAGGCCCTAAGCAGGTCAATATTATCCATTTTCTGGTTGCTCAGGAACCGAAAATCAGTAAAGGAGAAATCATGCTGAATAGTGGACAGGCAAAATTTCAATTTGATGCCGGACAATTCATTGCCAGCTACGATGTCATTCCACAAGAAGCCCCCCGTTTAAGCCAGGTCTGGGGTAAAGAACTCTATCGTATTACGCTTACAGCGAAGAGCATCAAAACCACGGGAAAATATACGTTTACGATTCGCCAAGAGACAATAAAATAAGAAAGAATCAAGAATATTAGTTAACTTACTGGGAATCTAAGCCGTTATGAATAAAAGAAAACTAGGTCTAAAAACGTTTTTTGTCGTCGCTTCTAGTCTGATTGCATTGAGTTTTACAGACCACAAACCAAGCTTTATTGACGCAAGTTTTAAAGCGGCAGAAAAACAATATCAATTTTTAGAACAAACAGCAGAAAAGCAACATAAGTTTCCACGCACACTGAGCCCCTCAGGAAAACTAGTAGGGACAGACGAATGGGATTGGACCGGGGGCTTTTTCCCGGGATCACTGTGGTATATCTACAACCATAGCCATAGCAAAGAAACCGAAGCCGCAGCGATCAAATGGACAGAGGCACTTGAAAAAGCCAAAGACCTTGATCAACATCATGATATTGGTTTTGTGATGTATTGTTCTTATGGCAATGCCATTAAATACCTCAAAGATCCCAAAAAGGTTGCCGCTTATAAGGACATCCTCATCCATTCGGCCAATACTGCGCTTAAACGTTATAATCCACAGGTGGGCGTCATCAAATCATGGAACGAGAAGAAGTCCTGGGATGGGAAGACCTTATGGAAATATCCAGTTATTATCGACAACATGATGAATCTGGAGATGTTGTGTTATGTATCCGACCTGACTGGAGACACAAAGTACAAGGATGTGGCAATCAGTCATGCAACCCAAACCATGAAAAATCATTTTCGTAAAGATTATAGTACCTATCACGTGGTCGATTACGATGCCAATGGACATCCGCTCCATCAACAAACGAACCAGGGCTATGCCGATAATTCAACCTGGGCACGCGGTCAAGCTTGGGCTATCTATGGATTTACTATGATGTACCGGGAGACTAGAAAACCTGAATTTCTCAAAACGGCAAAAGCAGCGGCAAAGTTCTACATGACCCATCCAAATCTTCCAAAAGATAAAATTCCTTATTGGGATTTTAATGCAGGAAAACCAGGTTATAAAACGGATGCTGATTTTTCTTCGCTAAAATTGAATTTCGTACCTCGGGATGCTTCAGCAGCAGCCATTGTAGCATCTGCACTGATTGAACTTTCGACATTGACCACTGGCGCCGAAAGCAAATCATATTTGACTTTCGCTCAGGAAAGCCTGCAAACACTATCAACTAACACCTATTTTGCAAAATATGGGACCAATGGTGGTTTCTTATTGGAGCATAGTGTCGGCAGCCTACCCCACCATTCGGAAATCGATGTTCCCCTCACCTATGCCGATTATTATTATCTGGAAGGTTTGACGCGGTTGGAACAGCTCGAAAAATAAAAATACGAATGGGAGATATTTAATATCTCCCATTTGCTTTTATAAGTCTTCCAATAGCTTTAGACTATCTTTTCTCCGTAGTGACAGTGCTCGTCATAGTACTTCCTGCATATTCACCCTGTGGAAGCGGGATTGCCAAAGTCCGATTTACACCAATACGTTTATTGACCAGCTGAACGTGTACAGTTTTAGCCTGCTGCAACGGATCTGCCACATCAAGCTGCATATTTGCGGTTGGCTGTGGACTCAATTGCAAAATAACAGGTTGGTCTAACGTGATGGACCAATCTCCAATCTGATAGGTGCCCGGCTGACGACAACTGAGCTGAAGAATTCCATGCCCTGTATGCTCAACTGCCTGTATGTCCGATGTATTCTGCCATATTTTTATGCGCTGCATTTCTTTCGTATCCAGAACCTTTGTCACAGGCACAACGATATACGCATAACTCGCATTGTTTGGCGTCACGCCGTGGTCAAACCAAAGCTTGAAGACCTTTCCATGGACAAGATCTTTGGAACGGGAACGGTTAATCCGATACCAAGAACCCGCCTGATCCTTGGTTGTCAATCCAACCTTCATGGCAACCGGGAAGTAATACAGAACATTGTTATGTGTTATAAATTCACCTTTTTCGACGCGTCTTCGTACAGAATCAAGCGTAGACGTTTCCTTACCATTCCAGACAACAGGTCCCTTTAGCCAGGTCTGGTTTAACGTTGTTACCACAGGTTCTTGCGCTGCACACTGAATACCGGCACCTAGGCAAACGACTTCCTTATCGAAAAAGAACCAGGCTTTTTGAGCCGTTACCCCGTCATACTGGACCGACATAGCTGAGGCCCCTGTCTTCCCATTACTCACTCCACCTGCAAAGTTATTGGCTGCACGTGCCCCCCACTGTTCTTTCAATTCCAGATCGCCCAGATAATCTCTTGTGGTTGTCCCCGGAATCTTATCCCATTCCCAGACAGGCATAATATTAAAATATTCCGGCCCAAATACCTGAATATTAGTCACTCCGTCCGACATATTGCGACCAAGAACATTTTCTCCATTTCCAGACTCCGATTTATTGGTATGGTTGCTGGCTAGTCTAACATTAAAATGGAATTGTTTACGCAGATGCGTCGTATAGTCACCCTTCCAGTAATGACGGTGGGCACTGATATTCTCGGCATCAAAAGGCTGTACGCTATCTAGTTTTGCAAGCGCCATGTTCCAAATGGCATTTTTTGCTGGGTCGATCAGCTTCATTTGTTTTAATATGGCTGTCTCCTGTGTCTTTTCCAAGATATTGGGACGTGAGATGCCACGGCCATGTACATTAAAATCGATGTAACGCGAACGAATTATCGGCAGATATGTTTCGTTCAGAAAACGTTCAAAAAGGTCCAATCTCTTACGCTCAACTGCATAAGCCGTCTCACGTACATAGGCCATAACTTTTGAAATCCCTTTCAGAAACTCTTCCCCATAGCCTGCAATATATAATTGAGGACCATGTTGCAAGTAGGAAAAATCGTATTGAAGTCCCTCCTTGCCATCCACGAGCTGTATCGGAAAAAGCAGCTGCTCCATCGCTGCTGCCAACAGATCAGCATCTTCCAAGATCAATGCACGATAAAAATAGTGCATGGCAATGTCACTTTTATTCGCCCCTGTTTTTGTATAAGGATCGCCACGCTTCATCAGCTCAACAAGTGGGATCTCTACTGCAGGGGGGATCTTTTCTTTTCCGAATTTCATCAGGATAAGACAAACACCTATGGCCTTTGGGGAAGCAATTTCATTATGCCACCAATTGGAAGATTCAAAACGATTATTTGCCCAATATTGTGCCGCCAGCAGAATCTTATCGTAAAGTGATTTCTGCTGGTAAGATGTGCTTTGTGGTGATATATATGCAATAATAAGCATCCTTAGCCGATCCAAATGCTCCCCAGGTGGCCAAAGTGATATGGACTTGCTGCTGTAGTCGATATCTGCCCAGGTACCATCTGCACGCAGCTGATTACGCAAGTTTATTATTTTATCTGCATTTGGTAATGGTCCACTCAACTCATCATCATATACATGCTTTTTGATAAGTTCAAAAGCATTTCGGTTTTGCCCCTTTACCATAACCAAGGCAAAAGACAATAAAAATATAAGTAATCCTTTCATCTGTTTTTTAGTATTCCTTACTTGGGGGTATTGACATTCCGCAGCACGTCCGACATCGCTCAAGATAACAATAACGTTAGGATGTTGCTGTCCGAATACGGAAATCCCAAACTGAAAGAGTATATTCACAAGAGTTAATATACTAAAACAAGTAAATCGGTAGATCATAACATTAGATTTATCCTTATAAATGTAGAGCTAAAAGTATGGGATTTTTTATTAAAAAACCGCAAACGATTTCGTTAGGCTATTTTTTGAAAATTAAAAATAAAGGTCAAAGATGAAAACAGATGAAAGAAAAATTGTAGGTACGCTTGCTCATTTTTTGGTAAACGATTCCGATGATGCTGAGTTTACTGCATTTTTACATTCAATAGATGATAATCGCAGTACAATTCGAAGTGCGCTTATTCAATTTGTAGCCAAATGGCAAGATAAGGAAGATAGCTTAATATTTCCTACTGAGGATCTTTGGACGGATTTTAAACTACTTGCGAGCAGCAATCCCGACCTCGGCATGGCTGTTATTGATGGCTATAGAATCAACGATATTGCAAGTTTTTACCATGAAATCAATGCCGTCTACATGTCCCATGAAAGCTGGCAAATAGGGAGCCTCGATGGTCTGGATGACTTATTTTACGGTGGATTTGGCACCTTTAAAGACGCGGCTTCACATACTATTGTCTGGAAAGATATTGCCCATAGCAGCGCGTCGTTGGGTACCGAAACAACTTTGGTGTATTATCAGGGAAAGCTTGGCGCACAATCACCATTCAATCAAATACATTTTCAAAAAAAAATAGAGGAGCTAAAAGCGGGGCAAGGAGAAACCTATTTTGACATCGTTGCCGAAATCATCCGATCTCACCACAAAATCACCTGGATTTACAAAGGACATCCTCATATCAAATCCTTATATTTATAATAGCTAAACTTACCAAGATGAAGTATCTGATCAAAATAACTTTCCTGCTTATCTTATTATCCCATCAGGTTGTACACGCTAGTGAACGGCTTAAAGTAGCTGTTGCGGGACTCAACCATGACCATGTATTCTTGCTCCTAAATTTATATAAGGATAAGAAAGTTGATATTATCGGTATCGCTGAATCAAATGAAATCCTGTCCAACAAAATACGGACGCAGTATAATCTGCCAAAGACTATCTTTTATCCGGATTTGCCCAGTTTATTGAAGCATATCAAGCCAGATGCTGTGCTGGCCTACAATCCAACCAACGAGCATATTCATGTGGCAGAAACCTGTCTCCCGCTTAAAATCCCAGTTATGGTGGAGAAGCCTCTAGCAACAACGTTATCTGATGCAAAACGTATTGCATTTCTGTCCAAACAGTTTGAAACTCCTTTTTTGGTGAATTATGAAACCACCTGGTATAAAAGCAATCAACAGCTGAAACAACTGGTCGACAATGATGAAATTGGAAAAATCACACGTATACTTGTAAAAGACGGGCATGAAGGGCCAAAAGAAATCGGCTGTAGCAGTTATTTCCTCGACTGGCTTACGGATCCCAAGAAAAATGGTGGCGGTGCAGTGATGGATTTTGGCTGTTATGGTGCCAATCTGATGACCTGGCTCAAAAATGGCGAAAGACCAATCTCGGTCACGGCATTCACACAGCAGTTAAAGCCCGAAGTCTATCCGAATGTAGACGACAATGCCACCATTATTCTGAGCTATCGGGATGGCAGCACAGGCATTATTCAAGCTTCC
The DNA here is from genome assembly GCA_031286695.1 of Sphingobacterium sp. Taxonomy (GTDB): domain Bacteria; phylum Bacteroidota; class Bacteroidia; order Sphingobacteriales; family Sphingobacteriaceae; genus Sphingobacterium. The sequence continues at coordinate 292,664 of JAITTY010000009.1, forward strand.
TGGGCTTGGCCATATAGTGTTAAAGATTTGCAGGTTTTTGGCACAAAAGCTCAGCTCTATGCTAAAAATGATAAAGAGCTTCTAAAATACAAACAACAGAATGATCCACCTGTGATGGTATCGACTACTGTCCCTTACTTTGAGCACCACATTGCTTACCTTGAACAGGTCCTGAAACAAAAAATGATCCCGGAAAATGATCTTGGCTCCATCAACAATAATGTCACTGTTGTTGAAATTCTGGAAGCTGCAAAACGATCTGCTAAAGAAGGGAAGTCCATTTTATTAAAATAAAAAAGGTCTGTAGCTTGCACCGCTACGGACCTTTTTCATGCCCTGCCAATAGGCGATAGACAAAGCCGATCTGCTCAGTTAATAGACCAGCAGCTGGCCAAGTTAGTCGGCTAAGGATCCAGGGGTTCATCCGGATCGATCGTATAGGCCTCTTCTTTTGCTTTGAACTCGATGATCACATCTGAAATTCGTTTACCCAATGTATAAGGAATATACCCCAATTCACGCATACAACGATCACCCATTTTTTCAACCGCATCGATATGGGCTTTACTGCTGTTTACAATAGCCCATTTATCTTTAGGAAAGCCATAATTCAAAAGAATACGCGCCGTATTGCGCAAGTTTGTTGTGGTATGTCTTGCATGCGGATCAATCAATATCGCTTCTTCAGGAACACCCATTACCTCGATCAGATATTTTTTCATTTCTATTGCTTCAATGAAATGAGTCTTATAGGGGTGTACTTTACCGCCAGACAGTACAATAAAAGGAGCAAGTTTCTCAAAATAACTCCGGGCGGCCATGCGCGCACGCAACATGCCACCAGGGCTAATTGGCTGCCCATAAACTTCGGGACCTGCACCTAAAGTAAGCAGCAGGCTATAAGGATAGCTTGCGAAGTCCGTACTTTTGACCGCTTCGTAAGCTTTCTTATTTTCGAGTTCGATGAGCGGCTCCAGCTGGGCAGCATCCCATCGTTCATTCACCTCAAGCAAGCGCACGGCAGTCATCATGGTCATAAAAAATGCTGTTTTGCTTGTTGGAATATCTTTGAGGATGTCTTGGCGCACATCATCCAGAAGACGGAGGTAGGCCGGACGTTTTACATCAAAAGAGATCGAATCTATCTGGGGGTAATTAGGTTTTTTACCACCAGCATATACATCCACCACATAGTTCATGGCCTTTAAATCCTGTTGCAAAGCTTTTTTGAAATAGGATTTCGCCGTTTCATGTTGCAACAGACCATAAGTCATTGATGGGATAAGAGTAGACTGCACAAGCTTTTCCAGTTTCTGATGATGACTCAGCTGAGCTGCCAATTGTTCTGCCAAGAGGTCGATTTCCTCATCCTGCCATTTGAAAGCATTTAAGTAACAGCTGAGATCGCGGCAATCGGTACTCATCGCAAAACGTTCGAACCTTTTTTCCAATACCTGTGCTATCGGTTTGGAGCCGACCAGCTCTTGAGTAAGTACAGGATCTTTTAAGAGCAAATAGGATGCATAATAATTCTTCTTGATCAGCCAATCCTGTGGACCAACAGGCATATTGTTTACTTGACCTTTGGAAATATGCATACTGCATATTCCCAAGGTAAGTAACAAGATCTTTCTGATATTTTTTATCATATCTATTCAATGGCGGATTAATAACCAGGGTTTTGATACATACGTGCCGGATCCAGTTTATATTCATCAAAAGGAATTGGATAGTATCGATCTTTTGTCGAGATATTGGAGATTTTAGCATTTCCATAATCAGCCTGGCTCTTCGTTTTGAAATAAGTCACCAGTTCCTGTGCATTATAATTACGAATCAAATCAAACCAACGTTGGTTTTCAAATGCCAGTTCCACACGGCGCTCATGCAATATTGCTTCTTTTAAAGTCGGATATTTGCTGCTATAGGCAGTATTTAACATGGAGGCCGCATACGAAGGCAATCCTGCACGCTCACGTACCTCATTCAACAGAGCAATAGCTTCCGCATCTTTACCCAGGTGAAATTTTGCTTCAGCCAGTAACAGCATAACATCCGCATAACGGATCAAAATCCAGTCGTTTCCACCCCAGCCATTTGTGCCTGCAGCGTCACTATTATCCCTAAATTTGGTTACGAACCAATCGTTAACCTGGGTATTTGTTGCAAACTTCACAGAGAAATCTTTACGAATATCGCTTTGCTCGTAATCTTTGACCAGATCTAGTTTTGCCACTTCACCAGCGCCTGTCGAATTATAGCGGGAGTTGATGGTCTCCCCTCTCGCCTGGTAATTACGGGCAATACTCGAGCTATAGTTTTGGTCACCTTGTTTGTACTGAATCTGAAAAACAAGTTCTTTACAGCTATTTTTCTTGGTCACATCGAAAACATCCGCATAGGGGATTTCGTTTAGCTTGCCAAAAGTTCGCATTTGGTAGGCCGCATTGAGGTACTGTTCTGCCTTCGCAAAATTTTCTGCACTTCCCGACGTCTGCGTTGCTCCCAACGTTAAGTATACTTGACCCAAAATTGCATTAATGGCCGATTTAGATGCTCTGCCAATGACGTAATCTTTCTGCGTATTGGGAAGATTGCTGGACAATGCCTCCGTTAAATCCTTAATGATCTGTTCGTACACAACCGACTCTTTCTGACGAAAAGCCAATTCATTTGCTTGTTCTTTACTAGTCACCTGTACAGTAGATAATGGAATATCTCCGAATTTACGTACCATATGGAAATATAATAATGCACGAACGAATTTCGCTTCCGCAATATACCGTCCTTTTAATTCTGCACTTGTAAAGGTCACATCGTCGACATGTGACAGAACGACATTACAGCGGCTGATTGCCGCGTACATAGCAGACCAATGTGTCTTTAGATAGGTATTACTTGGCAACAACGAAAAGTCATTGAATTGGAAAGGCTCCCCGGCATTGGATTGGTTATCATTGCGTCCACTATTATCAGAACGTTCCTCGTTATACAATGTGCTGGATTCACCGAGCGTACTTCCCGAACGAAGTGACTGGTAGAGCCCATTGACAGCCAAAAGCACATCATTTTCCGACTTGAAGTAATCATCGATCGTGACAGCATTGGGATTTTTCTGATTTAAGAAATCTTTGGTACATGAAGACAATGCCAACAAAACAAAGGGTAATATATATCTTTTTTTCATCCTGTTATTTTTTTATTTTTCATCAGCCTACGCAACTGCAAAGAGCAATCCGTAGGATTAATTTTATCCTGCTATTAGAAAGTTACTTTCACACCAAGGTTATATGATCTCACCAATGGATAAAGCCCATAATCCACACCTGGAGTCAGGTTGCCACGTTGATTATAATCCGGTTCCGGATTGTAGCCTTTGTATTTAGAAATCGTAAATGGATTGTCCACTGTAGCGTAGACCCTTACGCCAGAAAGTGTTAACTTTTCCGCCAGGCTTTTGGGAAGATTGTAACCCAAAGCAATATTTGTCATACGCAAGAATGAACCGTCCTGCAGATAAAAATCGGAAAGGCGTGTACTGTTACTTTGCGTACCACCACGCGATGCACGGTATACTTTACCATTTCCTGGATTTTGAGCTGAACGGTAACGTTGTGCCACATCCGCATATTGATTGCCGGAGCCTTCCATATTGTAGAGGTAATAATCATAGCCGTCCAATACTTTATTCCCTTGGGAGCCATTAAATGATGCCCGTAGATCAAATGCTTTATAGCGTGCGTTAACGGCAAAGCCATAGGTAAAATTAGGATGCGGATTGCCGATCACACGTTTATCGGCATCATTGACGATACCATTGCCATCTACATCTTCAAAATAAAGATCTCCAGGTTGTAGCGGAGTTGTTGAAGCTGCTGAAGGTGCGACAGTTTTATAGTTTTCCTCGGTTGCAACACCCAGAACTTTAAAACCATAGAACATACCAATTGGACTTCCTTCCTGTGTAATATGCGTTAAGTAGGAACGTTCAGCACCATTCGTCAAGATGGTAGAAGCCCCGCCAAGATCGAGTACTTTATTTCTATTGACATTGATATTCCCACTGAATCCTAATTCAAATTCATTTTTGCGAATCAGTGTTGCATCAATCTGTAGATCAAAACCTTTATTCTGCACCTTCGAATTTGGCAGATTGGTTAAGATCGTTGTTGATCCAGACACAGCGGAGAGTGGCTGGTTGAATAATAAATTGAAGGAACGGCTCAGGTAGAAGTTGGTCATAATGTTGAGGCGACCTTTCAACAAACCGAGATCGAGACCAGCGTTGTATTGCGAGGTTGATTCCCAGCCCAATTTTGGATCGAACAGATCACCTGCTGTATAAGAAGTCTCCACTTTATCGCCAAGAATAACTCCTGCTGGCGAGTTGATAACGGATAACGCGCGATAATCACCAATATTATTATTTCCACTACGTCCCCAGCTCGCTCTTAGTTTGACCGTTGACTGTTGTCCTAACCAATCCGTATAAAACTCCTCCTTGGAGAGTGTCCAACCACCTGAAACCGATGGAAAGGTTCCCCATTTGTTATTTGGCCCGAAACGTGATGAACCATCGGTACGAATGGAAGCTGAAAGGAAATATTTGGAATCAAAGCTATAGCTTACACGGCTAAAATATGACTGGAGCGTCGTAATGCGTTTGAATGTATCACCAGGGATCAATTGGAAGTTAGAAGGATCAGCCCCCTTATCCGTAATTTCACCTATGGCATTATTATTAAAACCATTGGCCTTTACTCCCTGATAATCATAATCTGTACGTTGAACCGAATAGCCCAATAAAGCGGATACCTGATGCTTGCCACCGAAGGTCTTGTTATAGTTTAGTGTTGCCTCCATCAGTTTATCCAATTCACTTTTTGTTTTGGCCTCTGCGTAGGCCGCAGATACCGCTTGCGGTGAAAATGGTTTGTTATTCCCATCAGAAAGACTTGTAGGACGGAAATAGTCATACTTCTCGTCATAAGTAGACAGTCCACCATTTACTTTTAGATTTAGGCCATCAATAATGGAAAAATCAGCAAAGGCATTGTATAACCCTCGCTTTCCACGGCGGTTATTTTTAATCTCAGTGACATAAGCCAATGGGTTTTCTGGATTCTGTATACCATAGTTATTTGCAGAAAGATCGGCCATCAGGTATTTGGCATAAGTCCCATCTTCGTTATAAACCGGTAGCGTCGGCAAATAGATCAAAGCCGCCATAGACGGGCTTCTGTCGTAACGTCCAGTAGTTACCTCATTATTGTCGTTATACGTAAAGGACACATTAGCGCCAACGGTCAGTCTTTTACTCACTTTGCTATCGATATTGGCCCGGAAATTAAAGACTTTCTGATCTGTACCAAGCATGATACCTTGTTGATTCTGATAAGATCCACTGAGGAAATAGCGATTTTTTTCGTTACCGCCATACGTAGACAGATTATGACGTTGGAAAGGTGCATTACGGTATAAAGCATCCTGCCAATCTGTATCGTATTTCGCTTTTTTTGCTGTACCGGACGCAAAGTCATAGTAGTCTTCAGGGATACTTACTGAGCCGGCATTTCCAACATTAGCAATACGTGTTTTATTATCATCAAAGCGTCTACTGTCGCTCCAGGCGATCCCTTTCGTAGCCAGCAGATCTCTATAGGAATTGTTACGACCATCAATTAAGAGATCAATAAACTGTTCTGAGTTTAAAACATCGATTTTCTTGGAAAGCTGGCCAAAGCCCCCCAATACTTCGTAGTCCACATTACTTTTACCTTCCTTACCACGCTTGGTTGTAATCAATACAACACCGCCAGCACCACGCGATCCATAGATCGCTGCAGAAGCAGCATCCTTTAACACATCGAAAGATTCAATATCATTCGGATTGATATTTAAATTGTTCCCTATAGGATATCCATCAATAACGTACAATGGATCCGAACCAGCATTGATCGATCCCATACCGCGGACACGCATTTTGGTCCCATCGTATGGAGCACCACTTGTCTGCATCACCTGTACACCTGCTACTTTACCAACTAATGCTTGTGATAATTTTGGTGCACTCAGATTAAGTTCCTCGGCTTTAACGCTAGCGATGGCGCCAGTGACATCCGACTTTCTGATTCGCTGATATCCGATAGAGATGGTCACCTCTTCCAGTGTATTCTCATCGGCCTGTAAGGAAAAGATCTGTCCATTGAATTGAGTGACAGACTGTACGAGTTTGCTATACCCAATAAAGGAAATACCTAGGCTATCACCGATTTCGGCTTCGATCTGGAAATTTCCTTTTTCGTCAGACTGAACAGATTTTTTACTTTTCAAATTTTGAACGGTTGCTCCGGCGACAGCATTTCCTTGAGCGTCGAGGACACGGCCTTTGACGATCCCCTGTACATGCGTAAATTGTGACGTGGTTAGTGTGAGCGGTTTGGCTTGAACAGCTGGTGAGCTCGCTGCAATGGCACATAACAACCAAAAGACATTGTTGGCTTTAAATTTCATAAGTAGCGCATTTGATTTATGGGTACAAGATTACAAATGCTATATGAAGGCAGAGTCAATAAAACATTAACAGTTTTTAACTAAACCGAGTTAGCAAGCCACGAAAGCTTAACAAAAAGGTAATACTAAAAAGGCGACTGTGTACTCAGCCGCCCTGCAAAATAGCTATAAATATATTGAAAAAGTTCTGCGGAAACTTCGTATCGACTATCGCGTTTTTTTGAACGTATAAATCTCCGTAAATTTCCCCCGCCTTCCAGAAGGCTGGACAAGATAATACGTCACATGTATGGTCTTAGTTGTTGGGTCATAATAGTTATTTGCCGTATTGTCGATCTCGCCATACCGTCCACTACTATTGGTACCCTGTCCATAATAGTTTGTCACCCCTGTAACCTTATTCGTTGCATTGTCAAACGTGAATATCGGGCTCCAATTGCCGAAATATGAATTTGATCCCCCTGCGTTAAAGTAATAGGAATGCGGAGAACTACCGTTATTGAAGGTTGTATAATTAATTTCACTGGTATTACCTGTGAGCGTAACAAGATTTGCGGTCTGTGGATAGATCCCCGTGAATGCAGCATTAACATAGTCCTGACAGGTTCCTGTGACCTCATAAATACCATCGTATTTATTTTTTATTGACACCGCATAAACCCCTTCGGCATAATTTCCGCTGATCTTGCCTCCTGTTGCAGACTGAATCTGAACGCCAAGCGCATAGGATTTGGTAAAATCGATGGCAGTAAAACGTGGAGGATAAATTTTAATATTCAAGATAGCTTCTTTTGCCCCTTTGGGGATGATAACATCATAAGTGTCCACAGCATATAAACGAGTAGGCAATGCTTCATATTTAGATTGCCAGGCCAGGTTGTATTTTTCAACAGAGCCGTCGTTTATTCTCAAGGTTAGCTTCAGCTCTTCTGTGGCACCCTGTGCACCTGTCAACTGAACTTTTACAGGCAGCGTCACAACGTCCAGAGCTTCAAAAACAGTCGTCACAGCACGGGCAATTGCCGTACTGCTTGTCCGTGCAGGAAGTACAAGCTGCACGATACCTGAGCTTCCACCATCTTCAAAGACACCTTTTTCTTTCACGCAGCCCCAGAGCGTCATACTCAAAGCGACAGCTGCCACGCCCAATAGTGATTTTTTATTTATATTCATTGATTTTCAAGCTTTAGTTGATGATGTTGATCAATTGATATCCCAAAAGATTGGATCCGAAAATCCATTCGTCAATTTGGGAACGTTCACATTTAAATTTATTTCAGTCTGTGGATAAAGATTGCGTATTGGAAGTTTATCCGCACGGGGCGAACCCGATTGGACCGATGCAAATGTTTCCGTGGCAACTTGCGAACCATTGACAATTTTTGGATATCCTGTACGGCGAAATTCGTTCCAGGCCTCATGACCATGGAAAAAATTCAAGGCTATATATTTCTGCGTGATGATAGCCTCCAACCGTTGTGCGTTTGTGACGGCCAGAGCATAATTGACAAGATAATTTGTACTATTTTCAGTTTTATAATTCGCAGCATCGTTAGCAGGTACCTGTCCTGTTGCTAACGCATTGGTCGCATTCTTTTCCAGATAAGTAAATGAAGCTAAAATGCCTTTTTCGAAGTTTGTTGATACCGAGCCACTAAGCTCGTGCCCATATAGAGCTGCCTCGGCCAATAAGAAATATGTTTCCGAAGCAAGAAATATAGGTAAACCTGCGGTACGTCCTTTCAATACACCTAGGGCATCTGCACTTCCTGTTCCAACATACCAGACATAGTCATCAGAATTGGGGTTATTAACTTCATCGCCGAGCTGACCGATGGATGTATTGGGGAAATTTCGGAACGTAAGCTTGCCCCGTTTCTCATCGGTTATTTTACGACCGTCATAGAACGTAAACAGATATTTAGAAGGCACATAATAATTGGCTGCCGTCGAAATTGAACCTGCAGTTGAGCTATGAAAAGTTGCAAATAGGGGGTTCTGTGTTGCCGTGGCCTGATATCCGGGATCTACGAGTACATCATCGATCAGAAATCCATCCGCAGAGAATTTACTAAAAGCCGATTGGACAAAGCTGTCAATAGAAGTGCCTCTTGCCCGCACCAAAAGACGCAATTTAAGGTTGTTAGCAAACTTAATCCAATTATCGAGATTACCAGCAAACACCGGATCGGTCTTTTTCGATAAACTCCGGTAATTTAGATCACCTTTATACTGCTTAATATCCGCGATAATTGCATCGAGCTCGGTAACCAATGCCTGATAAACAACTGCATCATCGTCAAACTTAGGGGCCAAGTTGTTATCCCCCTGAAGCGCTTCCATGTAAGGAACATCTCCGTAGGCATCGACAAGCAACTGATAATTAAACACTTTAAAAATGCGCGCTATATCACCAAAGAATTTATACTCGGGACTTTTTTGTGCATAATTGATAATAAACTGATAATCGCGAAGATTGTTGAACACATTGTTCCACAATCCAACATTGGTATTGGATGTAATGTTATAGGTATATGTATCTCCATAACCGCCAATTCCGCCACCTGGAAGCTGATAGCCAACCAAAAATGCACCATAAGAATGGTAGCTAACGATATTGGAAGCTGTGGTCGCGATCGCCTGCGTCAACACCAGATCAGGTGTTATGGTCGCCTCGGTTGCCGCATTGGGATTTTCATTGATATCCAATTGTGAGCAAGAAGATAATGCAATGATGATCCCAAGGGAGAATATATTTTTCAAATGTAATTTTTTCATTGAGAATAAGTGTATGATAGTTCACTAATTAGAAAGTAAGTGACAGTGTAGCCCCAAAATAGCGTGTAGGTGGCGTCTGCCCTGTTGTCGAGACCCCTATGGCATTGTTATCATTGGCACTGTAATCAGGGTCGGTATATTCGTTGGACTTAGGGGTAAATAGCAAGAGGTTACGTCCCTGGATACTGACCGAAGCAGCTTTTACGCCTTTTAAGCGGGAAAGAATATGCTGTGGTAAGCGGTAGGAAAGTGAGGCTTCGCGCCATTTCCAATAATTACCAGAAATCACATAATTGCTGTATACGCCTCTATTGTACGTACCCGAAGTCCAAAATCCAGCTCCGCCGTCTGAAACTGTAATATGATCATTGGTTACATATTGACCACTGGTAGCATCTAAATAAGAGGAGTTTGGAAAGACAAACGCCTCCCGATTATAGTAGGCACTTCGAGCCGATGATCCGCCAAAATCAAGCGTGCTACCGAGGTCTATAGCCGCAAATTTATAGCCGCCACGGTATTCGAAAAGCGTGCTAAACGAAAAGTCCTTCCAACGTAAAGAAAGGTCAAGGCCCAGGCGGTGACGTGGTGTGGTATTTCCAAGTATCTTACTTTCAGAAGCCACGGAAGGGTAACCTGTATTTACGTCGACGATGACACGCCCCTGCTCATCACGGGCATAATCGGAAACGATGATCTGATTCAGCTCCAGACCCTTCTGCGCATAGATCACACTACTTCCATTAATAGAAATACGATCTAGCCCAGGGTAAAGATCCTGTAAGATGTTTTTATTGTGCGTATAGTTTCCGCCAACTGTTAGCTGGAAATCCCTGCTACGAATAGGCGTGATATGCAAAGCGGTTTCAATCCCCTCGTTCGTTACTTTACCCGTATTGACATAAAATTGAGAATAGCCGGAAGAAATCGCTATCCCGGCAGGAATCGCCTGCCCTGTTGTTCCGGTATGATAGTACGTGATATTTGCATCAATGCGGTTATCCCACAATCTAAAATCGGTACCAAACTCAATCCCTGTAGTAATCTCTGGTTTTAAATTAGATGAAATAATGCGACTTCCCTGTAAAAAAAACGTTCCGCTACTATACCCTGTAACTGAGGAGAATGTAGGCACCAGCGAGTAAGGATCGACGTTGACGTAGCCAGTGCGCGACAAACCTCCTCTCAGCTTCCAATAATTGACAATCGAATTGTCTTTTAATTGCTTAAAGGCATCCGTTGGAATAAAAGACAAATCTACTGAAGGATAGAAGTAAGATCTATTTGCTTTGCTAAGGACTGATGTCCAATCATTACGGCCCGTAGCATGTAAGAAAAGGTAATTTTTGTATCCTACCAAGAGGTCACCCCATATCGCAAATGTCCGCGCCAGTGTATTTGACTCGCTGGCACCAGCTTCTCCAATTCGGTTGGACACATTGTAAAGCCCCGGGATCTCAAGACCAGATGCCGAAACAGCCACCGATTTATACCGTCGGCTAATGGAAGTACCCGTCAGATTAAAATTGAAAGAGAAATCATTGATATCTTTTTTTACCCCTATCTGAAGATCGTGGTTGATACGGGCACTGTTATATTCAGTATCCGAAACACCTCCCGCTAAATTGGTACGTCCAATGGTATTGACAGAATAGCTCGAATAAGTCTGTTTGGGTGAAACAGATTTTGAATCATACCATCGGTTGGAAATTGAGGGCCTATAGGTAAACTCCAACCAAGTTGTCGGACGATACTTTAGTTCAATTTTGGCTGTCAGATAGCTATTTTTTGTTTTCGACCGATAATTATCCGCTGTCCAATAAGGATTTAAGTACCAAGGATTGTACCAACCATCCGGTGTCGCAAAAGGATTATTGACATAGTCTTTGTAGCTCAATAGTGGAATATTGGCTGGAGTCTGTGTTAACTGTGTATAAATGGAGCTTGTCGCTGAGGTAATATCATAAAAGTTCTCGACATAACTCGCTGAATAATCCAGGGTCAGATTGGGATAAAAAGCTCTTGTACCGTTTAAACGAAAAGAGATCCTGTTGTATTTATCGCCGGGGGTTGTTCCTCGACCGGTAAGATATTGACCGGCGATGTATTGCGAAGATTTATCATTTCCGGAGGAGATCGAAAGATCAGTTTGGTTATTGCGGCCGACATTCCAAAAATCAAAACGATCATTACGCGGTGAATATGTGCCATATTGTTGTTCCCCATTTTCCAGAGGATTACCGATCGCAACGGTAGACCCGTCGAAAGCAGGACCATACTGTTGGTTTTCTTCGGGGTTGTAGATCTGTGTACCCGAAGTGGATCCTGCACCAAACTTATCCTGTAACTTCGGAAAGAAACTGATTTCTTCTAGTGTAAAAGTATTGCTCAAGTTAATGGCTGTACGCCCTGCCTGGCCTTTCTTAGTTGTGATAATCAATACGCCGTTGGATCCTTCAGCACCATAAGCTGCGGCACCTGCGGCTCCATTCAGAACCTGTACATTTTCTACATCCGCAGGATTAATATTGTTGAGCAGATCACTGCTCACAACAGCATTATCCAATACGATTAAAGCTGTATTGTCGCCCAATAAAGATCTGTTTCCTCTAAGCACCAACCGATAATTAGGGTTCACACCACTGCTGATCTGATTGATCTGCAATCCCGGTACCTTCCCCTGAAGCCCCCCAGCAATAGTCGGTGATTTTCCTTGGGTGAGATTTTCGCCGGTGACCTGCGTTGTTGCATACCCCTGCTCGCGGGGAGTCCTGAGAATCCCCCCTGCTGATACCACAACTTCATCCAACACAGATTCCTCTTTCAGTAACACAACATCCAACGATGATCGTCCTTTTAAATCAATGCGACGGACCTGATAGCCTATGAAGCTAAATATAAGTTTTTCGGAAGCTGCGACACGGATGCTATATTGACCATCTCTACCTGTTTGTGTGGCCTCCTTCGTATTCTCCACCCGGATAGAAACTCCAGCCAAAGGAGTACCATCCGGTGCAGATACAATTCCGCTGACTTTACGAGAAGACTGTGCCTGAACATGGATGGCAAAGAGTATCCCCAACAAAAAATAGATTAATTTTTGTTTCATTGTAATTTTCGATTAATAAAAGTGTAGCATGTCACACAGGGACAAGGCAATGCCCTAGGGGCATTTGCTCGGCATCCCTTTTTGCGACAAAAAAGTATAACAACATGAGGTAAACCCCATATCGTCAATGAATAAAATAGAGGGAGTAGTTTAGACCTACATATATGGAATAAGCATGCACATTCGTGCTTGGGAAATATAGGCTGAATCAACAACATGCACTGTCGTTGTAGCAATGGATTTTTTAAGGGATAAAATCGATAACTGTCTTTTCATAAATTCTGTATGTTTACTGTTTAATCAACGATATATTTAGAAAGTTGGAGTTCCAAATCTTCACCACGAAGGTTTTTGGCAATAATTTTTCCATTGGGATCGATCAGAAAATTCTGAGGAATCGATCGGATATTATAAAGCTTAGCGACCTGGTTATCCCAAAAATTAAGATCCGAAACCTGATCCCACTCTAATTTATCATCTGCAATAGCTTTTAGCCAGTTGTTCTTTTTGCCAGGTTGATCTAAAGATACACCGAGCACGGTAAATTTTTTGTTTTTTAGGGCATGATAAGCTTTTACGACATTTGGATTTTCATGACGGCAGGGACCACACCAACTTGCCCAGAAATCCAACAACACATATTTACCTCGATAATCAGCAAGGGAAATATTTTTACCTTCTGGGTTAGCTTGCGTAAAAGCCGGAGCAATCTGTCCGATCGACGTCGCTTTGGTTTGATCAATCTGTAGTGCAAAAGCTTTTCCTTTTTCCGAATGACGTATTTCTGGACTGAGCTGTTTGAAATATCGATCTAGGTCCTCAGCCTCGGGAGCATAGCCAACGACCTCTGCAATACGGTCTAGGCTGACGAAAGAATTGGGATTCTCTGAAATAAAGATTTCCAGGATTTTTTTATTCTCAAGCTGATAGTTTTCGCTGAGCTGTTCAATTTCCTTTTTGAATTCAGGAGAGTTTCGTTGCTCTTGGCTTGCCGAAAAATATTTTGTATTCAGCGCATCACGCAAAGGGGCAATTTTTTCAAGCCGCGTCTTTAATTGGCTAAGCTCCGTATTTGTCTTTCCTCCTTGAACCGATGGATTTTTCAATGAATCGGTAGACTGAACCTTGATCGCTGTATTTTCAAGATAGAATGTTAGACTTTTTGAACGTTGCGCTAAGGCCAGTGTTTTACCTACCGTTAGGCTAGCTATTGTCGGATCGGCAATCGTATAATTGAATTGAAATGTTCCATTTGAACCGATGTTAACCGAATCGGCTATACGTTGTGTACCATTCCGATAGCTCAGAAAAGCTTTGTCCTGTGTGGTATAGCCAGTCACTTGACCGTTTAGCAAGGCAGTTTTATGCTGCGCCATAATCGCTGTAGAGAAAGTGAGCGATGCAATCAATGTAAATACTTTAGTCATATGTTTATTTTTTTTAAAAACTACTAAATAAGTAGACTATTCAAAAATAAGTGGTTTGACTATTCATTTCCAACAGTTAGGTAGAAAATATTCCTATATTAAATAGTGCTATGAACATTTAATGCGCCTTAGCTGGAAAGGTTTTTCGAGGAGGTAACAGTAATTTTGAAATAAATAAAAATAAAGACTACCATATAAGTAGATTATATTTTCAAATTACTTATCTTTGGCTATACCAAACCCTGTGTTCACATTAATTTGAATTCTACTAACCATGAGCAATGTTACATCACAAGAAATTATCAAAGCCGTTAAAGAGCGTAGGAAATATCTCAAGATATCACAACGGGCAATGGCTGAACAGCTATATATTTCCTTAAAAGCCTATCAGAACCTTGAGATTGGAACGACGAAGATAGACATTGAACGTCTACAGCAAATTGCGGCTATATTACAAACGGATATGAATAGTTTGATCAATCCTCCAACAGCTCAGATAAAGGGTGAAAAATTACCCTTAGCAAATGAAAAGCAGCTTTTGCGGGACAAAGAAAGTTATATTTCTTATTTGGAGGAAAGTTTACAGTTTTACAGAAATCTTATTAAGGAGAATAATCTGATGTAGCTAAAGAGCTTCAAATTAGAAAAGGTATGCTTGACATTCTTTATGAAATTCATAGACCCCTTAGCGTTTTCGTATGGTGACGCTATAAATCCGGAAGATCATCAAAGCCAGGGTTGCAGCAAAAAGAATATTGCCGATCAATTTTAGAGGTTCAAATTCATGGTATCCGACCTGCTCATTAAGATCTGGGCTATAGCCGCTTCCTTCCCTATAAAATGTCCAAGGAAATCCTATTGTCAAGTTGCCGTCAACGTCAAGTTGATTATGATAGAAACAAGCGGTCAAAATAGCAAAAACACCAATAGTCCCAACAAGAATTTTGCATAATACTGGTACTATTGATGTTTTACGTTGTTCAGGTTTTGCATGCATGATTAAATATAGCAATTCATTTTGATTGCATGTTATAATCACTATAGTTTCCCTATTAATGGCTAGTTAGGTTTACACATTTTGATCGTCGTATTTTACAAGGTTGATTAAACTTAACATAGCATTGCATTATGCTGTATGTGTTGTTTTATCTCTCACCATCATTAATTGAATTTCTCATGTCCCGTCTTTCGATCAAGCGGGTAAAAAGAATACCTTCCTTCTATATTTCTGACAACCAACCTGTTTTGCTGAATGAGTCCATACAGCACATTTTTCAAATGCCTTGGATAAATCTGGAGATGAACCTGTCCCGTTTCCTTAACTTTCCGAAACAGTTGCCAAGGAGCTGCACCATGCCCAAAGAATTCCAGATCCAATAGCCCTTCAATCTTTTGGCGCACATGTAACATCGCATCCGATTCAAGCTGGAGATCTTTTTCAGCTTTCCATTCCTCAAATTGCAATGCAATTGGAGACTTTTTTTGCGAGACAAACTGCCAGGGAATTTCAATAGAATAATGCCACCTGACCTCGTCCTCTTCAATATGAAGACGGACGAGACGTTCTTCGGAAACTTCATATTGTTCACGGTGAAATTTCATCGGTTCAATGCATGAACTCGTATATATTCGATCCAGTAAGATCGATTCCTGGGCCAAAAAACTTCGCGCCTGATACATTTTTTCAAAGTGTAAATACGCGTGATCAGGCCTACCAAGCAGGAAAGAAAGTTCTTCAGGTCTCCAACCCTTTTCTATCCTCCGTTTTAGATAGGTGTACCATAGTTGAAAATCGTGCGAATACATCATTCCCCCATAAGATGTTTTTAGTGCAGATACTTTTTTGATCATTATAGTGTACAATTGGTTATTCAAATAATTTAAGCAGCTCCTCTTTACTGATCAATTTCATCAGATTCGTTTCATCTAAAATAAGTCCTTCGGATATTCGTTTTTTACTTTCCTGAAGTGCTAAGATGTATTCTTCAACGGAATCCCGACAAACAATCTTATAAGCCATCACATGCTTTTCTTGCCCTATTCGATAACAACGATCTATCGCCTGTGCTTCGGCAGCAGGATTCCACCAGGGGTCTAAAATATAAACATAGTCGGCAGCCGTTAGATTTAATCCTGTTCCTCCCGCTTTAAGGCTGATGAGAAATACACGACATTCGTCCTCGTTCTGAAATCTTTCGACCGCATTTTGCCGCTGATCTTGATTCATCTTACCATCAAGGTAGGCACAAGTTATTCCCTTATTTTCGATTCGTTGAGCCACCAGCTTAAGCATGGAAGTATACGCCGAAAAGAGAAGAATCTTATGATTTGGAGCTACTTCATCCATGATCTCATCAATAAAATCCAATTTAATAGATTCATGACCGAAGCCGCCATCTTTCATCAGAATGGGCGAGTTGCAGAGCTGCCGTAGTTTTTGTAGCGCCTCGATCGCCAAAAATTTAGATTTCGTGGAGTCAGCGCTATTCAGATTATTTTCAATCTCTCCCTTGAATATTTTTCTAACCTTATCGTATATTTTTCTTTGCTCCGGAAGCATATCCATATACAGAATTGTTTCGGTCTTTTCAGGAAGGTCCAAAGCAACCTGTTTTTTTGTACGCCGAAGAATAAAAGGTTGAATCATCTTTTGGAGGCCAAGGGTAGTTGCTTGCGCTGTATTTTCATCTTTGATCCCCTTATAGGTGTTATTAAAATTGCCATAAGTTCCAAAAAAACCCGGGTTGACCATACTCATTTGTGCATAGATATCCTCCACTCCATTTTCAATCGGTGTTCCTGTCATCGCTATGCGATAGCAGGATTTTAGCTCAGTGAGTGATTTAAATCTTTTTGAATGACGATTTTTTATCGCCTGCGACTCATCTAAAATCATGTAACTAAAGGACTGGGATTTAAGAAAATCAAGCTCCATCATAACTGTTCCATAGGTCGTAATCAAGATGGATTCGTTCTCTATTTCCGTGATTTCCCTCCTTTTTTGTCCATGATAAATAGCTGTCCGACGATTTGGGGAAAATTTCTTAAATTCTGCCAGCCAATTGAATAGCAAGGAATTGGGTACAATAATAATTGAGGGAGCTGCCTTTGGATTATTTTGATAGAAATATTCTAAAAGCGTTATTGCCTGTAAGGTTTTCCCTAATCCCATATCATCAGCCAAGATACCGCCCCATTGAAAATCACTTAAGAATACCATCCAGCTAAATCCTGCCTGTTGGTAAGGGCGCAACTCTGCCTGGATCGCTTTCGGAACATCCAACAGGGCTATTTCATCCGTATTCAACAGTTTCTTTCGACGTTCAGCTAGGCTATTTTGAATAATACGGGGATCAATTCGATCCAGCCGTGTTTGGAAAGATAGCAATTGGGCTGAGGTGAGTTTAAGACAGTCGGTTTCAACCACCGCATAATTAAACAGCACATCAAATAATGCTTTATCTGAAGCTTTGATATATCCGAAAGATTTATCCGCCAATTGAATGCTACTGTAGTCGTTTACGATCTTTTCTTCAAACTCTCCCGGTAAATAGGCCGTTGTTCCAAATTTGAAAATCATGTAAATGGAAAATACATTATTGTCCTGACGAATATCCAATACTTCCCATTTCAGTTGGTGTGGCAGCAAATAAGCTCCCTTTGAAATATTGTTCAGTATAGTTTTGTACCCCTTGCTCTTACATTTTTTTATAAATTCATACAGTCTATTTCTGTTGCCATGCGCCTTCCATTCCAAGCGCTTAACCATCCTATTGCTGCAACTTTTCAAATTTGGCAACTGTGCTTCAATAAAGGTATTAAACTCATTCTCGCCAACAAGATCTCGCTCAGTATATAGGCAGGTTCCATTTTCCGATTTTAAAATCAAGTTTCCTCCATATGGAATTACATATTCTTCCTTTTCACTCAGCATAGCTTTCAATTCGAAATTTAAATGATCGTCGTCGTCTTTCTCCACCACAACCTTAAATTGAGGCACATGATGAGCGGTATTAGAAACAAAAACTGTATCCTTGTTTAAA
Organism: Sphingobacterium sp.; assembly: GCA_031286695.1. Taxonomy (GTDB): domain Bacteria; phylum Bacteroidota; class Bacteroidia; order Sphingobacteriales; family Sphingobacteriaceae; genus Sphingobacterium. The sequence continues at coordinate 310,534 of JAITTY010000009.1, forward strand.
GGTTCAAGGTCTATATAAAAGGATGTTGACAATGGAATCAACATACGCGTAAAGAAGTCTTCATAGTCCCTCTTTAACACAGTTATTTTAGTAGAAATACTGTGAAAGAAACGTAATAGAAACTCCTTTTGTAGATTATCAACAAAAAGACACTCATCTTCATTTAGATTGATAAAGAAGAAATTGGACCGACATTCGGATGTATAGTCTTTCAACTCCTCTCCTTTGTAGACAAGAATTAACGATAGAAGCAGGTGATCGCTGTATTCCTTCAAATTAAATTTCAGGCTAAGATCATCGCCCGCCAAAATCACATTCCGATAAGTTGTACGATATTTGGATGGATATTTGAAGTTTTCAATTGTCGTTTTAAAATTATTCCTATCCACAAAGGCAACACGTAATCTTTCCAATTTTCCTTCCAAAAGTTTACGCCAAGCACTGATGATAAAATCCTTCTCCACATGATCAAAGTCATTTCGTAGGTCATCTTTTTCCCTATCCCTTATTTGTCTTTGTGGACTTTTGGAAAAGGCTAAAATCTTACGACATAAATCGATTTTTAACACATCGCTATCAGCAAAATTCACCAACTCATGACCAAATTCTCCTAAATAATTTATCTTACTGTCTATTTCAAAAGGTATTAAAAAGGGTAGTCCGTCCACCTGACGCTCTCTAGGAACGACATACATAAGATCCGGAAAAGGCGCCCCAGACTGTTCCAACCATCGGTTTTCAGATGCTACATCTAGCAATTCCGATTCAAGCTCCTGGTGGTCGAAATAATTATATACCTGACCAAATTGATGATGGTTTTCAATACAAACCTTATCATTGCGGTAATAAAGCCTAGAAATACCCAATTGAAAGAACTTATGCTGACTTTCGGGTAGGATGGCAATATCTTTTGCATATAAATCATGTAAGAATTTATTACTGAGTAAAAACTTACGATAAAGTCCAATAATTACATAATCACACAGACTATCATGACGCTTTTTACAATCACACTTAACCTTCAATCCGATTTCTTTGATCTCGAGATCAATTTTGAGATATTTGTTTTTATAATTTCCGTCTCTTCTTAGAGAAAATGGCCATTTAAACTTGTTGACTTTGATTATCCTAACGCTGTAACTATAAAGGTGGAAATCTTTCAGTGGTATTTCTCCTTTATAGCGCTTAAGAAAGTAGTCTGATGAAATATAAAGATCCTCTTGGTTTTCCCAGGGAATAATAAAGCTATTCTTCTCTTTGTCAGGTATAATCGGAGCAACATCTATTGCTAACTCCAGATTTTCAACACTATTTTCCATAAATTATTCTTTATTGCTTATTGAAATTAACCTCCAATTTCAGCTCCATATACCGTATGCTCTGATTACAGAGATCGACAAAGAAATCTGTAATTTCTCTCGCTTTTGACCTAAAGTAGCCCATATCAAGCTGAGCTAATTGTGAAGGAAGTTCATAGACCCGCCCTTTCATTTGTTTTAATAACTCTGCATTCAATATTTCTTCTACATCCCCTCTGGCTGTAAAAAACTCCTTCACCTTTTTATCACAGATACAGGTCCAGTCTACCAGATCGGCTATAGTCACATTCATTGGGGCATAACCGACCCGTAGGTAGAGATAACTGTATAGTCCAATTGATGTCAATTGATTTAAAAATAATACAGCCAATTGTGGACTAGCAAGTCCTTCAAAAGCAAATACACCCAGCAGATCCTGCATGAGTTTTGAATTGCGTGTCCATGAAATGGATGTCTTAAACAATGTATCATGCCAATTGACAGGGTTAACCGAATACGTAGGTTTATAAGTCGGACGACGGTAGACAACAACAGATTCATTCCAGATGGTATGGGAGAAACGGCTGCCCAGATCCAGTTTTGTTGCCAGGAAATCTGTACTCATAAAAGCTACAATTGCAGTAACTCCACCATAAACGATTTTTCGAAAATGACAGTGACCTATTTTCTTTTTTATTACTGCAAGGTAGATTTCTGCCTTTTCATCTTCCACCGCAGGAAAATGAAAAAGTCCTCTCCCATGCGCATCGCTGACGTAATAATTGAGCAGCATCATTTGTTCGGGATTATTCTCCTGACGAATCTGAGCCAGCACATGAAGTATATCTGCCTCATACCGCTCCGGCCAAGGAAATGTATGAAACTGCGAGGCCGTAGCACTCGTTAATGTAGTCTCCTTCGCCGCCAGATTACCTACTGCAACTTCGACGTTTTTATTTATGACTTTTTGTTGCTCTTTTGCCAACAATTTTTCATAGCCTGTTTTAAGGCCTTCCATAAAACTCAAATACAGCTGTTCAATCGTATGAAGAACAAACTTGCAATGCTCATAAAGCCAGGAGGCATCAAAGGCGGAGATTTCGAGATCCTTGTTTTGTTTCACCGTATCAAAGGCACTGTCCAATAATCTAAAACGTTTCTTTTCTTCCTCATCCTTTCCGACAAGGGACTCCCTTAACATCGAAAAATGCTCATTGAGGCTTTTAATTCTGTTATTAACATGATGTACATTATTGGCTTTTCCGTCAATCAATAGCTGTAAAAAACGCAAGTGGTTTTCCATACTTTGATGTAACATAAATACAGCCCTATGATAGTTGCCCTGTAGACCAAATGTTTCAGCCCCCTGTAGGAAGCCCGCTGAAATAGGCAAGAGTTTCTGGTAATATTCATCAGCTATTTCTAGAACACTTTTTAGTTCTTTCGCTTGAAGAGGTGGGTTCTTTTTGTTACTAGCCTGATGAACGGTATTTTCAGGTAGGGAGGCATAGGAATAATACAGACTACCCACTTTGACTTTACTGAGCATTTCAGCAATTGGAACCAGCTCAAAGGAAATATTCTTCTGGTCCATTAAACATAATTCCACAATAGGCTTTAATACCTTCGGTGAAAGCCCGCTCACATGCTTGAGCGCAAGAAGCAAATGATAATGATCCTGACCGAGAAACTGATATTTAAAAAGATAGGCACGATCGAGATCCATACGCTGAGAAAGCCGATCGATAATTAATTGGCTATTAATTTCCATACTAAATGATTTAAGATTAAAAATTTGGGCACAATAAATTACTCCAACAGATCAGACTGTTACAGATCATTATTGCAAATAATCAATACTTTATTGCAAAAAAACAGTATTACAACCAAGGAGACTAAAGAGGGGTTAACACATTACTACATATAGACGTTCGCCCCTTGGCTTTTCAGGAAATACCAGCATTTAAATCAACATGTATTCAAATCATTCATTTAGCGAAAAAGTGTTTCACCGTCGCTGGCAATATAGACAGCGAAAACACCTTGTTTTCCCATTAAAAGAAAAACAAAATAGAATACAAAAATATAGTTTATATATACAAATATATAAATAAACAAAACTAAATCAAAATATTATTTATCATTAAAGTTTTAAATAAAGGATACCGGTTTGTACATAGACACACGATTATTTATTTCCACCTTTCACACATTATAAATATATGCTACGAATTGTAAACAACTCATGAATCAATTATATATTTCTATTATTTTTAGGCTATTCAATTTTTAAGCTATCAGAAAATACGCTATTTCTTAAATTGCATTAATTTTAACAACCATATACATGACCAATACCAAATTATTCCTCATCTTTTGTCTTGTTTTCTTTGTTCGACCAATATATGGTCAAACCACCTGCAACTGCTCACAAGCACTTAAACAGTTGATTGCAAAAATTGAAAGCGAGTACCCTGGTTTTCCAGAAAAGACCAAGCAGAATAAAGACCTGTATCAAGCTAAAAAAAATATATTGACGAAGAAAAGCTTGCTGATTTCAAACGAGACCTGTACACAACTTTTACAGGAATACCTAGACTTCTTCCATGATGAGCACATTGTCTTAGATGACCTTTCGAAAAAGAAAAACCCTCCTCACACAAGTACCGGAAATCCCGCCGGAGCATCTGAAGAGGAAATAAGTTCAAAATCGATCAGTCCCGATATATTTTATATTAAAATCTCAAGCTTCGGGTATGAAAACATAGCCCCTTTCAAAGAACTTATTGAAAAGAATAGCGAAAAGATTGAAAACAGTAAAGCCCTTATTATTGATGTTCGCAACAACGGAGGCGGAACGGATGATGTATACCAGCCACTATTGCCTTATATCTTAACCAACCCCATCCGGATTATGAGCGTTGAGTTTTTTGCCACACAGACCTTAGTCAATGGTTTGCGTGATTATGCCATCAAAAATATCAAGCAGGATTCGATCAATGAAGTAAAAAGAATAGATGAAGACCTTAGAGAATATAGGGAAAACATCGGGAAGTTTGTGCTTTATGGCGATAAAAAAGTTATGATAGACAGCATCGCCTTAAATCCAAAAGGCCCAAAACAGGTCATTATTCTAGCCAATAGAAATGTAGCCAGTTCAGCCGAGAATTTTCTATTCAGTTCGCGCCAGAGCAAGAAGGTAAAAATCATGGGCACCCCCAGTATGGGCGCGCTTGATTATGGTTCGATACGCGAATTCAAATTTGGCTGCGACAACTACCAGCTTCTATTGCCCACCTACCGGTCTGCCCGATTACCGCAATACCCGATTGACAATATAGGTATCCAGCCCGATATCTATCTCGATGAATCCATTTCAGACTGGATAGACTTTGCAGTCCATTACATCAATGAATAATCAATAATAGCGATCAGGCATAACGTTGACAGTTATGAACAGTATCTTAAAAATGGGAATAATAAGCGCTTTGATAAGCCTCCTCTTTTCCTGTAAGGAACAAGTGAGCCCTCTGTCTGAAGACTACTATAAAAAGAGCGGAGCGATTTACTTTATACCTGGGGGTTAGGAAAGTATAAGTTCGTACCGTACAGATCTCCCATGTCCCAACTGTTCAACTATCCCCAGTTCCTGCAACCTTTGCAGATCTCTAGTCGCAGTAGCTTTTGAGGTCCTTGTAATAGACATATATTTTTTTGCAGTCATCCCGCCAATAAAACCTTCTATTCCCTGCTCGAGCATCCGATTGATAGCCTTCATTTGCCTATCATTCAATAGATCACGGTTTCTATCAAAAAATTTTGCTTTTCTTACAGTAAACTCAATGAGCTCTCTAGCTTCCTTTTGTGCTTCAAAAATTACTTTGGTAAAGTAGTTAATCCACCCTGTAATATCTAAACTAGCCTGCGCAATTTTTAAATTATCGTAATAAACTTGTTTGTTTTTCTCAATAGTTTTTGATATCGACAACAGGACGGGGGACTTTAATGTATGCGACAGCGTATATTCCGCCAATGCTCTTCCAATTCGCCCATTGCCATCCTCAAAAGGATGAATTGATTCAAAGTAAAGATGAATGATAGCCGTCTTGACCAATGCTGCAATTATATATTCTGACTCCTTAACTTCGTATGATTTAAACCAGTTAATCATTTGTTCCATTTCTTTTGGAACGACAGCAGACGGGGGAGCTTCATAATGAATGGTTTCTTTGCCATATGAACCTGAAATTATCTGCATAGGCTCCTCGCCCGTACGCCACTTCCCAGCATTAATTCGAAGAAATCCCTCCATTAATATAGCATGCCATCTCATTATAACCTCGACTGTCAGTTCAATACTGGCACTATCTCTTATTGTTGTCATTAATTCTGCGACCCCCGCAACTCTTCGATCACGAACAACACCATCATCCTGGATACCAAGATTTTTCTTAATTGAAGACATCACATCTTCACGGCTCATATACTCTCCCTCAATTTCCGAGGTTTTCATAGCTTCAGATATAAGTACCTCTACAAATGCTTCCTGTTTTAGCGCTGAATTCAGTCCTGTCAACAGACCATTTAATGCCCCCATTTCTTGCGCAAATGCAATCGCTATGGATTGAACCTCTTCGAGCCTATAGATGAAATTAGGCCACTCTTTATATTGCCAGTTATACATATTGAGCCGATTTAAAAATCTAATCGGCTCAAATATAAGCAAAATTTGAGCCGATTACCCCAATTAATCGGCTCAAAGGAAAAAGCATATTCATTATTGACCTCTCTTGATGATATATTTACGAATCCAGCAAATGAAAAATTACTTTCCTTTTGAATCTCCAAGATAATCACTGAAATCGGCTATTTTTCCAACGATTGTTTTCCACTACTTTAGCTTCCAAACCCAAAGGTTTAGTAAGCGCATAGTTTAAAAAGGTTTAGTAAGCGCATAGTTTAAATACCGGTAATCAACAAGCTAGAGTAACCGTAGCAATACACGAGCTGCTTGCAAACAACCAGGTTCAATTTATAGAAAAAAGATGATCAAATCATTATTGGTAAGTATAACAGCTATGCTCTGCATGAATGCATGTGCACAAGAACCCACAAGTATCAAAAAAAATGCCGCCGCTAAATGGGTTCCCTTTCAGACGAAAAATAAGCAGTTTGTCTATGTTGACAGTACTTTCAACAAGAAGCTGCCCCAACAGTTCTATTGGGCACAGCCTTTCACGTCCACAGGCTATGCCCTCGTAGCTAATGAAAAGGATCAAATGGGTATCATTAACAGCAAAGGTGAATTCATCGAAAATTATTCCGAAGCACAGGTAGAACTTTTAGACCTCGGACAGCTGACTCTTGCCATGAAACGTCAAGAATATGACAAGAATTTACCCTTTTGGAAGTGGGACTGGAATATCCTAAGCAGCTATATCAAAAAAACAGGCACCTATGTAAAGCTAGAGATACGGGTATTGGAAAGTAATCAGGTTCTGTTAAAGAAAGACATTCCTTACGATGAAAACGAATATAACCTCGTAACTTATCCGCTCGATACGAAACATCTGGTCCTGAATGGAAATCTATATCTGATAAAAGATCAGCGGCTTAAAAAAATAGAAGGGGATATCGAAATGCCCCTGGAAAACGGACGCTATATCCCAGCATCGACAGACAGTTTTACTATTCATGATATCCAAAGCAAAAAACCTCTCTTATCCAATTTGACAGGTTTGGACAAAATAGATCTGCTTTGGAAAAATGAGACCATACTGCTCGACTCCATCAATCAGGAACGCTTTAGTCCCACAATACCCAAATTATTAAAAGATCATAAAACAGGCAGCATATATGCCTTTCCACAATACGATAAAGCTTTTCCAAAACAAATTAAGCAGGCTACCGCTGCACAAATTGCCTTTCTAAAAGAAATATCTCTAGTCTATTCAGTGACTAATTCACCCTACTTTATTCTGGGTAGATTTAACTACGATCATGCAGTCTGGGCTTATGATTGGCTGTATATTGATAAAGATGGCAACTTACTGGATAGCATTAAAGCTCCAAATTTCTATATTCTTGATCAAGTGGGTAATTTAGTCTGGCCAGACAAACTTATGCTGCTCCCTGCGAATGCCCTGGAAAAGAATTGGAAAACGGGAAAAATAAAATACGTTTATTCATCGGAAGATCTCTATTTAATTGACGTAAAACGAGGTGATCTGGAACCTACTAAAGGCCTATGGAATGCAGTGACAAAAGCATGGGATATAAAACCCGGTTTCGAACATATTGAAATCCTGGATGGCGAACGGCAGATATTTGCATTACAGGAGCATAAAGATGGCCTCTATACTTTATACAACAATAAGACAAAACAACACGTCGGCAACAAAAGCTACATGACCATCAATCCCAACGGCTGGGTAAAACATAAAAATCAGCACAATCAGGACAACGGCTATTTTATAGACATCGTTACAGGCCAGGAATACAAAGAATAAAAAAACACCGCTCAATTTCAGCAGAAATTCTCAAGATTAATTTATAGCAGACAAAATATACTCTTTAAGATTTATTAACTTTAAAGGAATACTGAGTTATTAGCTTTGTCCAATTAAAACTGATCTTGTGAGCGAATTATTGATAGCATCATTAAAGCAGGGTGATCACTTTGCCATGGAACAGATTTTTAATCTGTATTGGGAAGCCATATTTGATGCCGCTTTTAAGAAAATAGGCGACGAAAATGTCGCTCAGGACATCACTCAGGAAATTTTTATCTCCCTGTGGGAAAATCGTGAACAAGTCATCATATCTGGCGGGTTGGCAGCCTATCTGCATGGCGCAGTAAAATTTAAGGTGATCAACCATTTTCGGAATACAACGGTTAAAGATGGCCATAAAGCCGAATTAGCGACTTTAATGAATCAGCAATATGCAGATTCAGCTGATGACCTTCTGATCCTAAAAGATGCACAGCAGAAAGTTGAAGAAGCTTTAATGCAACTTCCCGAACGTATGCGGTTGGTCGTCACCATGAGCCGAAAGCAAGAAAAATCGATGAAAGAAATTGCCTGCGAGCTGAATGTCTCCGTACAAACCGTCAAGAACCAAATTACCTCCGCTATGAAACTGCTCAAAAAAAGTCTTTCTTAGCTCTCCCCTCTATCTTTTTTTGTTAGTTAACAATAAATTAATATACTCCTAACATTCTCGACTAGTACCATTTCCCATTTGAAGTGACATGTATTCAAATGACGGAAGAAAAAGCAAAGCAATTACTGCAAAAGTATTTAAATGGAGAGGCTAACGCCGCTGAAATCAAACAAGTTGAAGATTGGTATACTCAACTGGATAATGCTGACAAAAAAATCCCGCAGGAACGCAAAACTGCACTGCGTGAACAATTGCTGAGCAATATCCAATCAGCCATTTCAGAAAAGAAAAATAAACGGCCTTCGCTGCTATATTCTCCCCTATTCAAAATTGCAGCTACTATTTTAATGATTGTTTCGGCAGGATTTGTTTATTGGATATTGAACAATCAACCTATTGCTGCTTCTGTGCAGATCGTGACAACTACAAATGCTGCCGAACATAAAAGGATCCTATTGGCCGATGGCTCTGAAATTATCCTGGAACCATCTTCAAAAATCAGCTATCCCAGTAAATTCAACGGAAAAATTCGCGAAATAGCACTTACTGAGGGAGAAGCCTTCTTTGACATTGCCCACGACGAAAGCCATCCTTTCCAGGTAAAACTTGCTTCAAAACTGGCTGTCAAAGTATTGGGTACTTCCTTCCGCATCAAGGCCTATCAGGCCTCAAAAAAGGTAGAAGTCTCCGTTGCTACAGGTAAGGTCGCTGTGCAGCAACAAGATAAAATCTTAGGGATATTAACCAAAAATCAGCGCCTACTTTACAATGAGGAAACAAAACAGTCATCGCGTAACCTAATAGAAAAAAATACAGCTGTAGCCATCGCATTTGATGGAGCAAGTCTTCTGGAGGTTATGAAGAGATTGGAATATATATACAGCATTAAGATTGTATTGAAAGATAGATCGCTTTCGACCTTAAAAACAACAGCCACATTCAATAGCACACAAAATCCAGCAGAAATACTGGATATCATCTGTAGTCTACACCACCTTAAATACAGCACGATAGAGAAAGATAAAATATTTAAAGTCTACAAATAATGTCTAAAAATTTACCTAAAACATCTTAGTCAACATGCGTAATTCATTACCTAATTATTACAAAAAAATGAAAACACCTGCATTCAAGAGAGAATTCTCTTTTTATCGGATCATGAAGTATCCCTGCATCGCATTTTCGATTACTTCAGTATTCTGCAGTTCATTGATGGCCTCCCCAAGTATGGCCCAACGTTTGGACAAAAGCAGCGTAAACATCAAAATAAGCAAGGGCGAGAAACTCGATGTGATCCTCCACAAAATCGAAAGTCTTTCGGGTCTTCATTTTGTTTACAACCCTGATCTATTGCAAGAACGGAACACAGTCTTAAGCGGCAGTTTTAAAACTGAACCAGTTCGCTCTCTCTTGAATAAGCTTGGAATCAATGCGGTGGAAAAAGAGGACTATGTGATCCTGAACACGCAAGCAAATATTAAGGCAGACCGTATCGTTACAGGTTTTGTACGAGACACATTGGGAGCTGCTATAGCAGGTGTATCTGTAAAAGTAGTAGGTACGCAGACTGGAACCACAACAGATGCAAAAGGGGCGTTCCGTATTGAAGCGGCTTCCCAAACGGTACTTTCCTTTTCGATGGTCGGATTCCATACCAGAGAAGTTACAGTCGGTGAAAATGAAGTCGTTAATGTAACACTAAGCGAAGAACGTTCGACCTTATCCGAAGTTGTTGTTGTTGGTTACGGAACCCAGAAAAAAGAGACACTCACAGGTGCTATAGGTATAGTATCCCTTGATAAATTATCTTCACGATCGGTAAACAGTGTAGGTGAAGTACTGGCAGGAAAATCTCCCGGTGTCATTGTGACAAACGAAGGTGGTGATCCAACTTCGCCACCCCGTATTAATATTAGGGGTGCTGGAGGTATCAATGGTGAAAGTGTGTTGTATGTCATTGATGGATCTATTTTCTTAGGCACACCGCAGCTTAATCCGAACGATATTGAATCTATTTCGGTCCTCAAAGACGCATCGGCAGCGATCTATGGTGCCAGAGCTTCTGGTGGAGTGGTGCTAATCACAACCAAGAAAGGTAAGAAAGGACAGATGCAAATCAGTGTCGATGCCAAAATAGGCCAACAAAGCGCATGGCGAAAATTGCAGCCGTTAAATGCCGAACAACGTGCTGAGGTAGCAGCAACGGCAGCAAAAAATGGTGGAACAACCATTTTACCGGCTTTCGATCCAGCCAAATATCCAGATGGACTTGTCACAAAAACCAATTGGATGGATGAAGTATTTAGAAATGCGACATTGCAAGATTACAATGGTGCTATCAATGGTGGAAATGAAAAGTCTAATTTTTACCTAAGTTTCAATTACCGTAAAGCAGAAGGTATTGTACTCAATACAAAAACTCAACGGTACAACTTCAGGTTAAACTCAGAACATCAAATCACACCATGGTTGAAAATAGGTGAAAATTTATCCTATAGCAGCACCAACGGAAACGGTGCCAATACCAGCAGCGACTATACAGGAGCCCTATTGTCTGCCATCTACTATCCAACCAATGGCACACCTTACAATGCCGACGGAAGCTTTGCTGGTTTGCCAGGACCTTTCCCTGGAGATTACGGCGATATCATTAACCCTGTTGCAGAATTAATGCGTATAGACATTAATAATCCTGTCAATGTATTGGTCGTGAATCCGTACGCCAACATCCAACTAGCCAAAGGCTTAACATTCCGATCAAATCTGAGTATTACAAAGTCGAACACCAGATATAAAAGTTTTACACCAAAACGTCCTGAAATAGGTAAACCCGTTTTGAGCAATAGTCTGGTGGAAAGAACGAGTGACGCAAATGATATCCTTGCTGAACAAGTCCTAAATTATAAAGCCAAATTTGACGTTCATCAACTTGATTTGACTGGTGGTTATAGTTTCCAAAAAACCAAAAGTAATTATTTGAGTGCTTCGGGTACCGGTTTTGACGACGAATCCAAACAATACCGATACCTAAATAACGCCAATACGATACAACCGTCGGAAAGTGGTTATGGAGCCACAGCACTTTCGTCTCTTTTCCTACGGGCCAACTATAATTACAATGAAAAATACCTGCTATCCTTAATCGGTCGAAGAGATGGTTCATCCATAATTCCGCTGAAAGAAAATAGAACACGATACTACTATTCAACATCTGCCGGATGGGCACTACATAAAGAAGATTTCTTGAAATCTGTGGAGTGGTTAAACGAGCTTAAAATAAGAGCTAGCTATGGTAAATTGGGTGGTCTAGCCAACCTAAACCCACTTGATGTTAACCCTCTTCTTATTCGTGCCGATGCCTATTTCGGTGAAAATCCAAAATTACAAAATGGATATGCTCAGAATGTGTTACCAAATATGGATATGCGATGGGCCGAAAGTAAGCAAACCAATATAGGTTTGGATCTTGGAATTTTGAATGGATTGAGTTTGGTAGCGGATTATTTTGTCAAAGAAACAAATAAGATGATCTTAACCAAGCCACTTCCCGGAACAGCAGGCTTGAGCACACAAACGATTAACGGTGGATTGGTTAAAGACAAAGGTATTGAACTAGGGCTAACTTATAGTAGTGCTAAAAACAAAGAGTTTTCGTACTCGATTAACGCGACTCTAACCAAATTGACTAACAACGTTCAAGAGTTGGCGCCTGGATTGAATAATATCGCAGTAGGCACTAATTTTAGAAATGAACTTGCTCCGTTGACAATTACCGTTGGCCAACCTCTTTACAGTTACTACGTATTAAAGACCGACGGTATCTTCCAGAGTCAGGCAGAAGCTGATAACTACAAAAATGCCAATGGACAAAAAATTCAGCCTAATGCAAAAGCTGGGGATTTCAAATTTGTAGACATCGACGGTAATGGTTCTATCGGTCCAGAAGATCGTTACTATGCAGGTAGTGCTTATCCCGATTTTTCTTACGGTTTAAGCTTTAATGCTAATTACAAAAATTTCGACTTCAATATTTTTGCACAAGGTGTACAGGGAAACAAACTATTTAATGCTGTCAAGAGAACAACGTACAGTGCGAGTGGTCCTTCATACAACAAATTGGTAGGAATTTTAGATGCCTGGTCTCCAGAAAACCCGAATGGAAAAGTACCGATTATCTCAAGTTCGGATGCAAACGGAAACTTTAATGCATCAGATTTCTATATCGAAAATGGTTCTTTCCTTCGTATCCGTAACGTCACATTAGGCTACACATTGCCAAAATCTTTGACCGACAGATATAAACTTGGAAACGTGAGAGTCTATGCGACTACCAACAACTTATTTACGTTTACAAAATACACCGGTTTTGATCCAGAAATTGGTATGGATAACAATGGACTTGATGTTGGACGATACCCGCAAGCAAGAAGTTTTATCTTCGGCCTTAATGTCAATTTTTAATCTTAATAGCATAATGCCAAGAGATCAAAACGAAGGAAATTTCATTAAATATTCATTTAGTTAAGCTCTTGTCAATCATTAAAACGCGAAAATAAACGAATGATAAAACCGAAAAATACATATGTTGTCCGCCGGACGATAGTTTTATTCGGACTCTATCAGTCATTAAAAAAAACAAAACGATGAAAACGAATATAAAATACCTAGCAATAGCAGCTGTAGCTCTTTTCGCATCGTGCGATAAACAACTGGATATTACACCAGAGGGTTCTCCATCTGCTCAGAATTTCTGGAAAACAGAACAAGATGCCATCAAAGCAGAGGCTGGGATGTATGAAAAATACAATGAGGAGGATTATTACGGCCGTGGAATGTTTTGGTTTATTAATGCAAGTGATGATATGGTCACTGGCCGTAATAAACCAGAAGCAGATAATATTAAAAATTTTAATCGAAGTTATATCGGTGGAGGCTACACGGAAACACAATGGAGCATGCGCTACGCCATTATTAAAAGGGCCAATGATATTATTACCAACGTTCCGAACATCCCAATGGATGAGAGCAGAAAAAAACAGATCATTGGTGACGCTTATTTCAATGCAGGTCTGGTTTATTTTCAACTAGCCGCAAACTATGGTAATGATAAAGCCGGAATTCCAATCGTTAAACCTGAAACTGATGCTACCGTGCCCGTACCTCGTGCAAACAATGTGAACGAAAATTATGACTACATTGTCTCTCTGTTCCTAAATGCAGCAGATAACCTTCCTTATTTTTCAGACATGAATTCTTCGGATTATGGTAAAGCGCACAAAACAGCAGCATGGGCATATTTGTCAAAAGTATATCTGTACAAGAAAGACTATACCAATGCGGCCAAGTATGCGGATATGGTGATCAGTTCGGGCAAGCATGATTTATTGACTAACTTTGTGGATGTATTTAAAGCGGCCAACAACTGGTCCAAAGAATATATCTGGTCGGTGGTGTGTACACCAAATGGTGGCGGTACTGGCTGGGGAAGCAAACTTCCAGGTGTGATGTTGACCAACAAAGCTTGGGGAATATACAACGGCTGGGGGTATTATTTACCAACAAAAGAACTTTACGATTCTTTTGAAACAGGGGATTTGCGTCGTGAAGCAACCATCTTGAAACCGGGAGACAAATTCCAGTTTTTTGGTGCTGAACGTACTTTCACAAAAGACGGCGGAGCCACATCCAATTATCAATTTAAGAAATACATGGAGCCGTTTTCTTATAAGGACCCGATTCCAACACATGTTAATCCAAATGGCGACAACGGAACAACTGATCTAAATGTGCCATTGATGCGTTATGCCGAAGTGCTATTGATTAAAGCTGAGGCTGCCATTAATTTAAATGGTGCCGGTGCCGGTGATACCGAATTAAATAAAATCCGGAAAAGAGCGGGCTTACTAGCAAAAAGCGGAATGAGCCTTGTAGATCTAAAACGCGAACGCCGCAATGAGCTTGCCGGTGAATGGGCCGACCGTCACCGCGACCTAGTCAGATGGGGTGATGCACAGGCTGCCTATGCTAAACCGCTACACGATTTTGATGGTGCTGTAATTTGGCCAGCTAGAAATTTCAATCCGCAAGTACATGATGTTTGGGCTGTTCCACAACGTGAGATCGACAACAGTTCCGGTGTCATTAAACAAAATGCAGGATGGTAAAAAACAATAAATTAATGTGGCTGCTATTTGTCGGCCTAAGCATTCAGTCGGTTTCTGCACAGCAGAAACTGACTGCCAATGCAGGACATAGCCACAATGATTACAAACAACAAATCCCCCTATTAGAGGCATACTATGCAGGAATGGGATCTATCGAAGCGGACGTCTTCTATCGCAACGGAGAACTTTACGTTGCCCACGAAAGCAATGAAATAAAGCCAGGCAAAACATTAAAAAAATTATACATCGATCCCTTGGTTGCTTTCTTCAAGGAAAATGGCAATAGGCCCTATGCGAAACCTGAACAAACGCTACAACTCGTAATCGATATTAAGGAAAATTACGAGCAGGTATTGTCTAAATTGCTGGAGGATCTGAAAGGCAATGAATCGGTATTTGATCAGCAGAAAAATCCGGCGGCCATAAAGATCGTCGTCAGCGGAGAAATTCCTCCCGCAGAGCAATTTGACAATTATCCGTCAATGATCTATTTCGATGGCAGGCCAGAAAAAAATTATACACCTGCACAGCTCAAACATATCGGGATGATCAGTCAGGATATTACAAAATATGCTGTCTGGAATGGCAAGGGAACTCCTACCCCGCCCGATCTAGAAAAGATGAAATCGGTGATAGAAAAGGTGCACAAATTGGGAAAACCTTTTCGCTTCTGGGCGACAAAAGACAGTCCCAACAGCTGGAAGGAGCTTGGCCACATGGGGGTAGACTGGATCAATACAGACCACCCTACTGCGCTTAAGAATTTCTATCTGAACAATGCCAAAGTCGAATACGCAAATCCAAAGGCCTATATCCCTTATCAACCGACCTATAAAAATGATGGTGCAACGAGCAAGGTCAAGAATGTTATTTTACTCATTGGCGACGGTATGGGCTTGGCTCAAATCCAAGCGGGACTAAGTGCCAATTTTGGTCAGTCCAATATCATCAATATAAAACATGTTGGACTTTCACGCACTGAAGCATCCAATTCAGATTTCACCGACTCAGCTGCCGGCGGGACAGCCTTGGCTACCGGACACAAAACCAATAACCGTTACATCGGTGTGGATGCCAATGGTAAATTGTTGAGCTCCCTTCCCGATACGTTGGCTCAGCATGGAGTCAAAAGCGGCATCATCAGTGCTGGAGATATTACAGATGCCACTCCTGCTGCTTTTTATGCACACCAGATCGAACGGACCATGTCGCAGGAAATCGCAGCAGACTTCAAAAATAGTCATGTAGATATTCTCGTAGGATCCCGTCGCGAAAGCTTCCTCAACAATAAGGATAATACATTGATGAAGCAACTGACTGAAAAAGGTTATCAGCTTCAGCAAAATTTAGATGACTTTGAAAAGGCGACATCGGGCAAACAGCTGGTACTGCTAGCTGATTCTGCAACAAGAAGAATACTCGATGGACGGGGAGAAATGTTAAAAACTTCCCTCTCAAAAACAATTCAGCTTTTGTCTAAAAATAAAAATGGCTTTTTTATCATGGCCGAGGGGGCACAAATTGATTATGGAGCCCATGCTAATGATCTCCCCTATGTTGTTACCGAACAGCATGACTTTGATAGGCTTGTAGGTGAAGCTCTTAAATTTGCAGACCAAGATGGTGAGACGCTTGTCATTGTCACTGCAGATCACGAGACGGGTGGGCTATCATTATTGGATGCCAATTATAAAAAAGGAACTGTCAGAGGCAATTTCAGCAGCGATGACCATACCAATATTATGGTACCTGTCTTTGCGTATGGCCCAGGTGCACAAAACTTTATTGGCATCTACAACAATACAGCAATTTTTACTAAGATTATCCAAGCCTACAACTTGAAATAATCATTTTAAGCTTCATGCGAAACAAAAACCCTTGGTCTTCGAGCCAGGGGTTTTCGTTTTAAAATATCGATGTTCGATTTTTTGCCTATCTTGTAAATCAAAAAACAGAACAACCTCTATGATACCATCAATCAAGCGACTGCTGATTTTGGCTTTATTGCTATTCAGTATTTCTGCCAGACTATTTGCACAAACTTCTGAAAAAGCCTCTTGGTTTAAAGATGCCCGTTTTGGCATGTTTATTCATTGGGGGCTATACAGTGCGGCTGAAGGCATGTGGAAGGGTGAACCTTTACGTTATATGAACAACTATGCCGAATGGTTAAGATATCGCAACCGCGTCTCCAAAGAAGAGTACGGTACCTTGGCCAAACGCTTCGACTGGAGTAAAATAGATCCCGAGCAATGGGTTCTTCTAGCAAAGGAGGCTGGGATGAAATATATCATCATCACCGCCAAACATCACGACGGTGTTGCCCTTTGGGATACGAAAGTTGGGAATTATAGCCTTCCAAAATTGAGTGGTTCTAATCGGGACGTCATCAAAGATATTGCAGCAGCCTGTAAAAAGCATGGAATGAAATTGGGGTTCTATTATTCACATTGGATTGATTGGGAGCACCCCTATGGTTGGAACCATCAACAGGAGCTTTCGGGACATGTTACCGATGCTCAATACAATCAATATTGGCAGGAAAAGGTGATCCCTCAACTTCGCGAGTTGATGACTAACTATGGCGACATTGCACTGGTATGGTTCGATATGTGGATCCCCTATCAAAAATCCATCATTAAAAAGGAACAGTTACTTCAAGTCGTCAAATTAATCCGTGAGTTACAGCCCAATTGTTTGATCAACTCACGCCTGGGGCTTCCTACCGATGCCGCAAATGTGGACTTTGAGACACTTGGTGATAACCAATTTGGCAGCAACTACATTAGCCACCCTTGGGAGACCCCCGGAACGATCGCCCATTCATGGGGTTACAATGGACAAGAAAACGAGTGGAAATCAACCAGTCAAATTTTCCAATCGTTGATCTCCAATGTAAGTCTCAACGGTGGATTTACCTTAAATATCGGTCCGCGTGCCAATGGAACAGTTCCTTACGAGAGTGTCAGCCGCCTACACGAGGTGGGAAATTGGTTAAACACATACGGAGAAGGCATTTATGGCAGTACAGGGCTTGATTTAAAAAACAACCATTTCGATTGGGGATATCTGACCACCAAAAAAGAAGGTCAAAAAACGGTGGTATACGCACACGTCTTTAATTGGCCCTTAGATCACACACTTCGAATTACAGGAATCAAATCGACGCCAGAACAAGTTGCCTTGAGGAACGGAAATACGTCTACCCCGATAAAATTTGATCAAAATCTCAGTTTGATCCATATTCAGTTACCAGCTGCACAACCGGATCATTACGTTTCGGAGGTTAAATTGACTTTTAACGGTCCCCTGGAACTGGACAAAAACACCATCCCAGAATCTACCTTTGGTGGCTTCTCATTGAAATCGACCAATAGTCTCAACCAGGGACTCAAAATTGTACGCTATAATGGCAAGAACCCAACACATGCGGTACTTACAGGTGACACTAAAATCGATTGGGAAGTAACCATACCTGAAGCTGGCGTTTATTCACTGGATTTTTCAGCACATAATCCCAATAAAGAAAATAGCGTTTTTGAAATCAGTACCGCCAATCAGCGGTTGGAAGGAAGTTTTGCCCCTACAAACAAAATGGTGGTAGAGCCCAATGAAAACAACTATACCGAAGAATTTGTAGAACACCGCATCGGCAAATTTAAATTCGATAAGCCCGGAAAATACATCGTAACCTTTAAAAGTAAACAATTGCAACCACTTTGGTTTAATTGGATATGGCTCGAAAAAATTAAAGATTAAGCACCAGGTCTTGCACTTGGAAGACCACAAAAATCATCAGGCAGATTGCTATGCATACATAACAATCTGCCTACTAGTAATTTATATAAAAAGTTACATATTTTAATATTTATTTATTATTTTGGGGTAAAAGTTACCAATTTTGCAAACAGGGGCTGAATATGCCGCTTATGCTTATAAATGAGAAAATTAATCCTAAACATTGTTGGATAATGCATCTGCAACGGGACTCTTTATCAGTGCTTTCGGACCAACCCTTTAACACAAGGTTGGAAGGATTAATCACGACCACAGAAGACGGTACTATTCTACAGTTTAACAACCGTGCGAAGGAGCTTTTAGCGCTCGAAAACACAACAGATACCAATAAGATACATGAGCTAATTACATTTTACACAGCAGATGACCTTTCGATACTGCCCCCTACAGAAACACCTTTTTTCATCGCCCTCTCAACTAAACAAAACCAAAATGAAATTATCCTAGGACGAAAAGAAGGCGAACAATTTAGATGGTATCAATTTACCGTTCATCTTATTGTGGAAGACGACAAAAGAGGTCTTTTGATTTCTTTTATCGATGTATCGAAATTGGTCAATAAAAATCGGGGCCTAGAAGATAAACAGCACCAGCTACAGTTGCTTGTTGCGTCATTGAATGATCTCGTATTTGAAGTAACAGATACAGGGGTGTTTAAAAATTATTGGACCAACAATCCGGATCTATTGTTCTACACGCCAGAAGAATTTCTAAATAAGAGCCTCATGGAACTCTTCCCACCTGATCTAGCAGTGCCCGCTGTTCAATTAATACAAAATTCATTAAAATTAGATCGTGAACTTAAGATGGATTTTCAATCCAATTTAAAAGAGCACAAGGACAAATGGTACCGTTTACAAATTAAACCGATACATAGGGCCCAGAACCGGGTAGCCCTAGTTATTTCCGATATTACGAAACAAGTCGAGTCCAATGAAAAGAGTAAATTCAATGAGCACAAGTTTAATCAAGCATTTTATTTATCGGGTCTAGGAATCTCTTTGACAAGCCTCGAAGGTTACTGCATAGAATCCAACAATATGTTAACCAAAATTCTTGGTTATTCTCATGAAGAAATGTCGAAAACCAAGTTTACCGAAAGGACACACCCAGACGATATAAACAAAGATGTTGAACTTAGAGAAAAACTTGTCAAGGGTGAAATCGATGCATTCACGCTTCAAAAACGCTATCTACATAAATTAGGCCATTTTGTATGGTGTTCTGTAACCGTTGCGGCAGTTTTTGATAATGCCAATACCGCCCAATTTCTGATCGTTCAGGTTCAGGATATTTCCGAATCAAAGAAGAATATCGAAATCCTAAAAAGACAAAAAATTGAATCAGATTTAGTCAAAATAGATCTTGAAACCAAAATACGACAACTAGAAGAATTTGCCAATATCCTCGCTCATGATTTAAAAGGCCCGCTAAGTAATATCCAAATGCTTATTGACGAAATAAAGGCTACCAACGATGAAAAGATAAAAACTGATTTTTTAGACCTTTTACGTATCAGCGGCAACGATCTCACGCAGACACTGCATGACCTGGGCGATATACTCGAACTCCGGTCCAACAATTCACTAGTTTACGAAACCTGTAACTTTCTAACTGTTTTCAAAAAAGTACAGCAGCAATTTATCGCCGAAATACAACAGAAGAATGCAATAATTTCCACAGACTTCAACGTAAAGGATATCTATTATCCCAAAATTTACCTAGAAAGTATTTTGAGCAACCTGATTAGTAACGCACTGCGATTTACGCCCTCCAATCGAGCTCCTCAGATAGAAATTCGAACTTTCGCTGAAAACGACGGCATACTGTTGACCATCAGGGACAATGGTCTTGGTATTAATCTCCCCAAATATAAATCGGAACTTTTCATGTTCAAAAAAGTGTTTCACCGTGGATTTGAGAGTCGGGGTCTCGGCTTATTTCTTACCCGATATCAAGTTGAATCTTTGGGTGGAAAGATAGATATACAAAGTGAATTAGATGAAGGGAGCATTTTTTCGATTAAGTTTTCAACAAAAAACTCTCCCAAATCTGCGTCGGAACAGCAATAAAAATCAGTCTAAACTACCATGAACCAGGAAAACAAAAGAAAGATAATTCTTATCGATGACAACGCCATCTTGCGTACCATATTCGGCCATATGCTTCAGGGATTTTCTCAATATGGAATTGAATTCCATTCTTTTAAAAATGCGCTGGATGCATTGGATTTTTTGGATAACAACGACATTACTCAATCTTCGATACCGCCAATACTCTTTGTTGATATCAATATGCCATTTATGACGGGCTGGGAATTAATGGATACCTTGGAGGATCGAACAGATTTCATCAAAAAAACAAAGATATATATTGTTAGTTCTTCGACAAGCAAAAGTGACCAAGAGCAACTCGCAAATTACCCATTTATAAGCGGCTTCATTCTGAAACCCTTTGGAAAAGAATCCATCTATAGTATTCTAAAAGAACCCTATTAAAACATCATGATTCACAAAAATACCCCCCAAAAGTTTTCAATCTAACAATTGAGGGGTAATTTAATTCCTTCTTTATTAAATAGCTTGGCATTTTTCGGCCAACCAATTCTTTTCCTCTGCGGTAAGATGTATTGACAATTGATCAAATACCCACTGATTATAATTATTCAACCAAGCGATATGTTTTTTATCCAACAGGGATTTTTCGATTAAATCGGTTGCGATATAACATACAGTCAATGTCTCAAAATCCAGAAAGTCTCCAAATTCAGAAGAACCTGCTTTACGGGTCAATACTAAGTTCTCAATACGGATACCATGCTTACCTACGCGATACAATCCAGGCTCTATCGAAGTAATCATGCCCGGTTCAACAGCCACATCAATCGCTGCTGCATTGAACACTTGCGGACCTTCGTGTACGTTCAGGAAGAAGCCTACACCATGTCCGGTACCATGTCCGTAATTGCGTAATGTTTCCCACAGCGGACGACGCGTGATTGCATCGATCTGATAACCGCGCGTTCCAGTAGGAAAGATCGCTTGTGAACCTTCTATGGTTCCTTTGAGTACCAGTGTATAATCTTCTTTTTCCTCTTGTGTAAGAGCTCCGAGCGTTACCACCCTTGTAATATCTGTTGTACCCGTATTATATTGCCCCCCAGAATCTACTAATAACAAACCTTTAGGTTGCAATGTATAATTTGATTTTTCATTTGCCGAATAATGCGGCAGGGCACCGTGATCCAAATACCCAGCAATTGTCGTAAACGATACATCAACAAAGCCTTCCTGGCTTTCGCGAAATCCACGTAATTTGGCGGCGATAGATAATTCCGAAAGCTCCCCAGAGGAAACATTCTCTTCCAGCCATTTGAAAAAACGAGTCAATGCGACGCCGTCTTTGACAAAGGTATGGCGGTTATTTTCAACTTCGACCTTATTCTTAATCGCTTTTAAACTCGTCGAAGGATTTATTCTCTCGACAATTTTAACCTGTTTAGGTACGCTGTCGAAAACAGCGAAACAGGTCCGTTTCGGATCGATAAGAATTGACGCCACCTCCAATGTCGGAATTGTTTCAAAGATATCTTCATAAGCCGCAACATCTACTCCGTAGCCTTTCAGTTCCTCAGTTGCCTGCACTGTCAGCTTTGAAGGCTCGATATACAGTGTTGCCTTATCGGCAGTAATCAGCACAAAACCCAAAACAACAGGATTACATGGAACATCTTGACCACGGATATTTAATAACCAGGCTAAGTCATCCAGTGATGAAATCAGGTGTGCTTCGGTCCTATTCTTTTTCATCTCCGCACGGACGGCTTCAATTTTAGAAACCGTTGACTGTCCCGTAATATTTTCACCCAACAGGTAGGCCTGTGCCTTAGGCAGCTCTGGCCGTCCTTCCCATAGTGATGACAACAGATCAATGTGACCATCCACTTTGATCTCCAATGGCTCCAAAGTATGCTGAACAGATTGGGCCACCAATAAAGAAGCAAGATTGCCGTCAAAAGCAACTTTAGCACCGGCACTCAACTGCTCTCCCAACCAATCAGCGTACTCCGCAGCTCCCTGTGCTTTCAATTTCACCAATTCAAAACCTGTTCCAGCCAATTGTTCTGCCGCTTGGACAAAATAGCGAGAATCGGTCCAAAGGCCCGCAAAATCCTGCGTGATTGCCAAAGTACCTGCTGATCCTGTAAAACCCGATGCCCAGGCGATGCATTTATAACGTTCTGGTAGATATTCACTAATATGAGGATCTGATGATGGGATGATATATCCATCGATTCCCTGAACCTTCATCGCCTCACGAATGGCAGCTAATTTTTCGATATGCTTCATGTCGTTTATACAATTTTATGCAAGTTAGGATTTTTTAGGGGCGAATGCCTAACTTTAAGCCAAATAAAACAAACGTAACACAACGAACGCTTTTGCCTTAAAATAGGCTACGTTCAAGTCATCATGATAAATCCGACGAAATATCCATGATTGCCAGTACGGATATAGATAACCGTGTTTACAAGCTCATCGAAGATAAATCAGGATATACCATAGGACGATAAAAAATTTTATATATGAACCAATTTGTGCTAAGTACCATTGCTTTTTCTACTTATGCGTTAACGACCGTTACCACTCCACTATTTGCACAGGATCTTCGCAGTAAAATCCAGGATGCTTTTACGCAGTTTCAAAATCAGGAAAGCCTCAGGAATGGTTTGAGCTCATTGATAGTTTTCGATGGAAAAACAGGCCAAACTGTATTCGCAGCGAATGAGAATATCGGATTGGCGACCGCCTCCACCATGAAGGTAATCACTTCGGCTACAGCGCTGGATTTCCTGGGCAAAAATTATCAGTTCAAAACAACCTTGTATTATACTGGGGAGATTGACGAGAATGGTGTGTTAAACGGAAATATTATTGTGACGGGCACGGGAGATCCCACCCTTGGCAGCGCCCGCTATCCGGAGACCCAGGCAACAACAATACTGAACAAGTGGCTTACAGCGATCCAAAATGCCGGTATCAAAAGTATTAATGGGGCGATCATCGCCGATGACAGACTTTATAATGGAAACCAGCTTCCGGGCGGTTGGATCTGGACCGACATGGGCAACTATTACGGCGCGGGGATTTCTTCGCTCAATTGGTGTGAGAACGCTTTTGGCATAAATTTCAGCCCAAGCAATAAGGTGGGCGCCAAAGCGGAGGTCCTTAACTATACAGCCCATGTTCCCTATCTGGAAATTATCAATGAAACAACCACTGGTAAATCGGGAAGCGGCGACAATGTATACGCCTATGCTGCCCCCTATTCAACCAAGATATTTGTTCGCGGTTCTTATGGCCAAGATCTCAAGAAAACAATTGAGCTCGCCTCTCCAGACCCAGCTTACGATCTCGCTTATCAATTAAACGAAGTCTTAAACAACAACGGTATTGTTGCAAGTGAGCTGCCTGCCACCGGAACAAAGATGGATTCGGTCGATGTTTCAAAGAAACAAACCCTGGATATCCACCTATCCCCGACCTTAGACAAAATTGTCTACTGGTTTAACCAAAAGAGCATCAACCTCTATGGAGAAGCCTTGTTGAAAGCGATCGCCTATACGACAGCGGGTAAAACGGGGACCGACGATGGCGCCTATTATATACAGAAATATTGGAATGCCAAATTAGGCATAAAATCCAGTGAACTCAATAGTATGGATGGTTCTGGTCTGTCTCCTCAAAATAGGGTGACCACATCAGCCATGAATAAGATTATGCAGTATGCTCAAAAACAAAGTTGGTACCCTGCCTTCTACGAAAGTCTTCCTACGTATAACAATATGAAGATGAAAAGTGGAACAATTGGTGGCGTACTTGGTTATACAGGTGTACATACCAGTAAAACAGGACAGTCTTTTACCTATACTTTGCTGGTCAATAACTATTCTGGGTCGGCGTCCAGCATACGTCAGCAAATGTTTAAACTGTTGGATGTCCTGAAGTAACATATTATTGTCTAATTATAATAAGATATTGGCAAATATTTCCAATTATCAAAAAGAATGATAGATTTGTAGCCTTAAATTAATAAAATCGTAATGAGTAACACTAATCGTAAACAGGCAGCGTTAAACTACCACGCAATGGGTAGACCTGGTAAAATAGCTGTTGTTCCGACCAAACCAACAAATTCGCAAAGAGACTTATCTTTAGCATATTCTCCAGGTGTAGCGGAGCCATGTTTGGCTATTGCTGAGAACAAAGAAGATGCTTATAAATATACCGCAAAAGGAAACCTTGTTGCTGTTATCAGTAATGGTACAGCAGTACTGGGCTTAGGCGATATTGGCGCCCAAGCTGGTAAACCAGTCATGGAAGGTAAAGGTTTATTATTCAAAATTTTTGCCGACATTGATGTATTTGACATCGAAGTGGACACCAAAAATGTCGATGAGTTTGTCAACATCGTCAAAGCATTGGAGCCTACTTTTGGAGGTATCAACCTGGAAGATATCAAAGCACCGGAATGTTTTGAAATCGAACGCCGTCTAAAAGAAGAAATGAACATCCCAGTGATGCATGATGACCAACATGGTACGGCAATCATCTCAGGTGCAGCATTGATCAACGCCTGTGAAATTATCGGTAAAGATATTTCAAAAGTAAAAATCGTCGTCAATGGTGCTGGAGCAGCTGCAATGTCGTGTACAGCAATGTATATTTCAGTAGGTGCTAGCAAAGAGAATATTGTGATGCTGGATAGCAAAGGTGTCATCCGTACTGACAGAGAAAATCTGGACAGTATGAAAGCACAATATGCAACAGATCGCGATATTCGCACCCTAGCAGATGCTGTAAAAGATTCGGATGTATTTATCGGTTTATCGGCAGCAGACGTCATGTCGGCAGAGATGTTGTTATCGATGGCTCCAAGCCCGATTGTATTGGCGATGGCAAATCCAAATCCTGAGATTGCTTATGATTTGGCCATGGCTACGCGTAACGATATTATCATGGGTACAGGTCGTTCAGATTATCCTAATCAGGTAAATAACGTATTGGGTTTCCCCTATATCTTCCGTGGTGCTTTGGACGTACGTGCAACAGCAATTAACGAAGAAATGAAAATTGCCGCAGTGCGTGCAATTGCAGACTTGGCGAAACAACCTGTTCCGGAAGAGGTAAATCAAGCTTATAACACCAGCAATTTAAAATTCTCGGAAGAATATATCATTCCAAAACCTACCGATCCGCGTTTGATCACTGAAGTTTCCATGGCTGTTGCAAAAGCTGCCATCGCATCAGGTGTGGCAAAGACCGTAATCGAAGATTGGGATCAATACAGCGATGCCCTACGTAAACGTCTTGGTAAAGATGATGCGATTATGCGCAATTTGACTATGGCTGCTAAAAGAGATCCTAAACGTGTTGTTTTTGCAGAAGCAGACAATTACAAAACGTTGCGTGCGGCACAGATCGTTAAAGAAGAAGGCATTGCAATTCCTATTCTTTTAGGTAGAAGAGATAAAATCGAACGTTTAATCAAAGAATATGCTTTTGAATTGGATGGCCTTGAAATTATCGACCCAGTTGCTGAAGTCGACAACGAAACGGAACGTTCAAAGAAATTTATTGAGCATCTTTACATCAAAAGACAACGCCGTGGTATATCGAAATACGATGCTCGCAAGTTGATGTACGACCGCAACTATTTTGGTGCCTCTTTAGTGGAATTTGGCGAAGCTGATACCCTAATTTCCGGTATGACCAAAAATTATGCAAATACAATCCGTCCGGCATTACATGTAATCGGTGCTAAGCCAGGCAGCCGTGTCGCAGGTATGTATATGATGTTGACAAAAAAAGGTCCGATCTTCATGGGTGATACAACCGTAAATGAAGACCCTACAGCACAAGAACTAGCAGACATTACCCTGTTATTGGATAAAGCTGTGAGACGCATGAACATTCAGCCACGTATTGCATTACTATCTTACTCTAATTTTGGTTCAAGCGAAGGAAAAACGCCCACGAAAGTAAGAGCTGCAGCGCAGATTCTACACGATCAACATCCAGAGATTATTGCTGATGGTGATTTACAAGCAAACTTCGCCTTAAACAGCGAAATGCTGACAGCAAACTTCCCTTTCAGCTGCTTAAATGGAAAATCTGCGAATACACTCGTATTTCCTAATTTGGAGTCCGGAAATATCGCTTATAAATTATTGCAAGAAGTTGGTGAAGCTGAGGCTGTAGGTCCAATCCTTTTGGGTATGAACAAACCAATTCACGTATTACAATTGGACAGCTCTGTGCGCGAAATCGTCAATATGGTTACCATTGCCGTAGTAGATGTACAAGCACATCTTAAAAATTTATAGAATAGCTTAAAATCTTCCTATATTCGTATACTATGTACGAATATTTCAATGGAAAATTAGCATATAAAGCCCCCACTCATGTTGTTATCGATGTGAGTGGGATTGGTTATTATGTCCACATCTCTCTCTATACCTTCTCCCAAATCAAGGATCAGGAAAATTGTAAACTATTTATTTCACTTCAAGTTCGGGAAGATTCACATACGCTTTATGGCTTTGCGACAGAAGGCGAGAAAAAATTATTCGAAAATTTGATCTCCGTTTCCGGTATTGGCCCCAATACAGGCCGTATGATCCTATCGTCAAACACACCCGATGAGATCCAGTCTGCCATCGTCAATGGCCAGGTTGCCCTAATTCAAAAGATTAAAGGAATTGGCCCTAAAACAGCACAACGTCTTATCCTGGAACTTCAGGATAAATTAAAAAAACAGGGCTTCGAAGCCTTGGCGTCACCTATCCAATCCCAATCAGTTCCGGACGAAGCATTGTCAGCACTGGTGATGCTCGGATTCAACAAAGTCGCAGCAGAGAAGGTGTTAAATACCATTTTAAAGACCGAAAGCAATCTTTCCGTAGAGGATATGATCAAATTAGCATTGAAACGACTTTAATGCATACACATTTGCTGAACATATCCGATATTAATCATTAGATAACGGATACGTACCGCTAATGCTGTAGCGTAAAAAATATAAAGGAACCTTCGGGTTCCTTTGTCATTTCCCGAACCTCAGTTTTGCGATAAATCGAGGACTAAAAAGGAAGCATCACAACAGCGATTTATTCTTTACAAAGGCGTAGCCCTTTTCTTCTTTTCGCTTTGGTTTTTAGGTACAGCAAACGGAGATTAAATAGGGATCAAATTCGGCCTTTTGACAGAGCTTATTCAGTGATTGTTCAGTGATCGTTCAGTGCTTGTTCAGTGATGAGTCAGTGTGGACTGAATAAACACTGACTTATCACTGTCTCAAAATTGTTTAAAAATTGTGATTAGTTCGAACTTGGTATTAGGATTTTCCAGTTTTAACACCTACCTTATGTAAACTACAGCCTAATTAACCAATTGTAGCCATCTTTATAAATGGCGTTTATGAGACTTTTTCCGGAAAAAGCAGATTCCGTTGTGTTTGTATTGGCGACAATAGGAAATAATGTACGCTCCCTCTTTGCGTTAAAAAACAGGCGTCCACTCCTGAGCAACTGCTCAGTAGAACGTAGATAGAAACTTTTAAAATGCACATTTTTTTACCTGAATTTAGATCCTATCCGCCGAAGTAAAATGATCCATTTAACCACTTAAACAAACGATTGATCTAGCCCAAACAGGCTGTTATCCAAGCTGCTTCTAAGTACCCAGAAACACGGTTAACAGTGTTTTCATACCCTATTTGTTACATTTTCTCTTTGCTAAAACGTATTTATTCACCTATTTTTAGGGCTTCTTATTTCAGTTATAATCTCACGCATGAAGAAACTATTTTCACTTGCGCTGGCTCTAAGTGTAGGAGCAGCAGTATTTGCGCAAGAAAAGAAAGATGCTACCTTGAACATTGTGCCATTACCGCAACAGGTTCAAATTAAAAATGGTACATTCAAAATCAACCCAAACACCAAAATCGCCTTTGATAACGAAGAGGACAAAAAAGTTGCAACATTATTTCAGGATTTCCTAAAAAGCAACTACAATCTCAATTTATCAGTAGTGAAATCAGCGAGCAGCAATACGATCTATTTCTCATCCAAAAATGCTAAATCTACTCATGCTGAAGCTTATGAACTTAACATCAGTTCGGACCGTGCGACTGTTAGTGGAAAAGCTGCTGGTCTATTTTACGGCATGCAATCCTTGATCCAGTTGCTACCTGTAGATAAAAAGGCCAGCATAGAAATTCAACAGGCTTCTATTCAAGATGAGCCTCGTTTTGCTTACCGTGGATTGCATCTCGATGTTGGCCGTCACTTCTTTCCGGTAGAATTTGTTAAAAAATACATTGATATTCTGGCATCTTACAAATTGAATACGTTTCATTGGCATTTGACAGACGACCAAGGCTGGCGTATAGAAATCAAATCACATCCAAAATTGACGCAAATTGGCGGTTACCGCAAGCAGACACTGCTGGGTAACTACAAGACAGATGGCGATTATGACAATACACCTTATGGTGGTTTCTATACCCAGGATCAAATCAAAGAAGTGGTTGCCTATGCAAAAGCTAAATATGTAACGGTTATACCCGAAATCGAGATGCCAGGACATGCATTAGCAGCACTTTCGGCTTATCCAGAATTGGGCTGTGGTGATAAGCCAGGACCTTACACAGCTGCTCAGACTTGGGGGGTATTTGACGATGTTTTCTGTGCCGGAAAAGAAGAAACATTCAAGTTGTTGGAAGATGTAATTGATGAAGTCATTCCCCTATTCCCTAGCGAATATATCCACATTGGTGGTGATGAGTGTCCAAAAACAAAATGGAAAACATGTCCATTTTGTCAAAAAAGAATCAAAGACAACAACCTCAAAGATGAACATGAGTTACAGAGCTATTTTATCCAACGTATGGAAAAATACATCAATAGCAAAGGTAAACGTATCATTGGATGGGATGAGATCTTAGAGGGCGGTTTAGCGCCTAATGCGACCGTCATGAGCTGGAGAGGCGACCAAGGTGCAATTGATGCAGCCAATCAAGGTCACGATGTGATCATTACGGCAAACAGCTATGGTTTATACTTCGATCACAAACAAGGTCCTGATCAAAACAGAGAGCCTTTAAGTATCGGCGGACTTTCTACATTGAGCAAGGTATATGCGTCAGACCCAATGCCTAGCAAAATTGCTGAAAACAACAAGAAACACGTTTTAGGTGTACAAGCAAATATTTGGACAGAGTATATTGGATCATCCAATAAAGTCGAATTTACAGTGTTACCGCGCGTTTTAGCGCTTTCTGAAATTGCCTGGACACAGCCAGAGAAAAAGAACTGGAAAAATTTCTCAGAACAGCGTGCAGCAAATCAGCTGGCTAAACTTGACCAAACCAATACATTCTATCGTGTACCGGAAGTATATGGCCTAACAGATACCACCGTATATGCTTCAGAATATACGATCCGCGGGCTGAAACCATCTGTTGAAGGGGCCAAAATTTATTACACCTTGGACAACTATGATCCTTCGGAATTAGATTTAGAATATACAGGTCCAGTAAAAATTACGGTTCCTAATGGCAAGGAACGTATTTTCAAAGCGGTTGTTGTAACGCCTTCCGGCAAAAGAAGCAACTACATTCGGGTGAACATTATCAACACAAAGAAATAATAACATTTGCCTGATAAGAAAGCGCTAATATTCTGTTAACTTTGAACAGCGTATTAGCGCTTTTTCATGTCATGTTACTTGCGTCACCATAAAACAGCTGTGGAGTTTTATGGAAAAGCAGAACATTTTGAGCATGACGTCCCTGGGGCAAATGCATGATTTTTTACATAGATTTTTATGGCAGAGGATTTACAAATAGCTAAAGGTAGCAAAGAAGAACAATATCAAAATTTACTTCCTCAGATTGGGGGACTATTGCAAGGCGAGCCTAATCAAATTGCCAATCTGGCTAACATCGCAGCTGCATTAAAAGAACAATTCAATTTTTTTTGGGTTGGCTTCTATCTTGTCGAGGGAGACGAGCTTGTATTAGGTCCTTTTCAGGGTCCTGTAGCTTGCACACGTATCAAAAAAGGCCGTGGTGTATGTGGTGGTGCCTGGGCACAGGAAAAAACATTAATAGTTCCCGATGTGGAACAATTTCCAGGGCATATTGCCTGCAGTTCGCTCTCGCAATCCGAAATAGTGCTACCCGTTTTTAAACAGGGAGAAATTATTGCTGTGCTGGACGTTGACAGCAGTGAACTAAACAGTTTTGATGAAGTCGATGAGAAATACCTGACGCAGATCCTACAACTTTTAGATAGTAAGTAAACGATCTGTACGACTAAAGTATAAAATAGCGTAAGTGTCAGTTGTGATTTCAAAAATCGCATCTTACACTTACGCTATTTTTTTTGTTTAAAGCATTAAACACCTGCTGATACAGCTAAAATAATAATCCAATCGATACCTAGAAACCAAAGCCTACCTGCAGGGTAAAACGGTGCAGATCATATTTTTTATCCATTTGTGTTGTTCCGTACCCTATGCTAGTGTCTGGTAAGTTTGCTGAGGGACGCGTATAAGTATCCTTTCGGCTATAGTGCTGATACCGGTATCCCGTTGCCAAAGACCAATATTTCGCTGAATTCTTAAATTTAAAGCGCCAACCCAGCTGTGGATTTACCAACAAGCCGCCCTGATATTCATATTTTAAATTGCTCTCGACTAGATTTTTATTCAAGAAAGCAAAACTATAGCCTAAATCCAATCCTGCAAAAAAACTACGTTTTCTGTCAGGGAATTCTACATAATTCACTTTGGCTGAGAGTGGTAAAAACCATTTTGATCCTTCATTGTTTACAGGATACCTATCGACCCCTGTATTTAAACCCAGAGCGATATTTTCATGGAGCTGCACCCCATGGAATGTATGCAGGCCAAATCCAGATTCGAGAAAAGCAGGGCCATAAGTAATAACCGAAAATTCATTATGATTTGTATATTTTTTTGTTTGGGCATCAACAGTTAAATACCCGAGAAGAGCCAAAATGGCAATCGAAAATCTTTTCATATCAGAATAATGAAGCTCTTTAAATAGTTTCTTAATTGGATCTAATAACTGGAATAGTGCTCAATTCCTTCAATTTGGCTTTATTGCTATAATCGTATTGATGTACACCTTTTTCTCCAACAACGATCAGCGATTTTGGTCCAGCGATAACATCTAGGCTCATCAGATCTTTGTGAGTTTCTAAAAGCTTATTACCTATTTGGCTAACATCACTGGCATCGAATGACTTCAATCCAAATTTTCCATCACAGACATATAAGGTTTGGTCTGCTAGCGCCAGGCCATAGGGGCTCTCCAAAGTGAAGGTATTTTTCAACATCGGTTTTCTCAGATCTTGGATATCGATCACTTCCAACAAATTCTGCAGTCCACCACATACCACGCCTGCACGTAAGGTTACAAAGGCATATTTCTCATTGACAACGACAGGATCACAGGCACGAATATGTGCATAACGTGACAGTTCTACGGGAGCAGATGCCGTCGTGATATCATAAATCACCATGCCTGTATTGGATCCGATAAACAGGCTATTTTTAAAGGGAAAAATTGTTTCGATACCAGGGCCTATTTTGATATCCTTTACATAGGCCGGTTTACTTGCATTCTGCACGTTAAAAAGGTGTAATGTTGTTTGATCTACAGCATATAGATGCTTATTGGCAATGGTAAATCGCGCCGTAGATCCTCCCTTTCCAGCTCCCGAATTGGTCTCATTATACATAATATCTTTTCGGTCATAGGGTGAATATTTATCTTTTTGGCTATAGCTTACCAGACTATCTCGGAATCCTGTAATGA
Source organism: Sphingobacterium sp. (assembly GCA_031286695.1). Lineage (GTDB taxonomy): Bacteria > Bacteroidota > Bacteroidia > Sphingobacteriales > Sphingobacteriaceae > Sphingobacterium. The sequence goes on from JAITTY010000009.1 coordinate 342,866, forward strand.
TACGATCGGCAGTGTTATTGAAGTAATCCATTTGAAGCAACATCTTAAACACATCCTTATTTCGTGTCAATAGTTTGGGGGATGCAGGGTTTTCGAGCTCGAAAGTCAATAGATCGGTAAAACTATCAGCATACAGCTTTCCGTCTAGAACAGCAAGATCCACATTGCCGGGAATACTCAAGAACGCCATCGCCAGGGGTTTTGACGGATCGACATTATTAAAGATATGAATGCCTTTCCCTGGCTCATTAATAAACAAGTAATCTTGATAAATATAGATCTTTCCAGTTTGAACAATTGCGGTAGGACTGCTTACGGGATTAGCTTTAGCCCGTATACTTTCCATTGTTTCAAATATGGGCACGCGAGCCAGATACATTCCTTTACTTTCGATTTTATCACAGCTCGCCAGCGCAATACAACCCAACAAAATAAGCCAGATTCTTTTCATAAAATATAACTATATGGTCAATTAAATTTATAATTACTATAGTTAACGATATAATTATGAATTCGCTACAGAGTAAATCTTTTTTTATCTGCTCAGTTAGTCCGTACCTTCTACCCAATCTTTTATAAACGAAATTCCCAGACTTTCACTAATTTGTCGTCACCGACACTAAAGAAATATTGTCCATTTTGCGACCATGCCCCTGCATTAACAGATAAATGATGACCATCCTGCATTTTCTCACGGCTTATATTTTTCAATAATGCGAAGTCATCTGTGGACCAGAATTTCAACGATTTGTCGCGACTGACCGTTGCAAAGATCGGAGCTTCGGGATGGGGATATATTCCGTATACGGTAAAAAGATGGGGTACAAAGGAGAAATTATTATTCAATTGGTTTGGATTCGAAACTACCAATTGCGCATCCCGTCCACCGCTTAACAATTTATTATGGACAAATGCGAGAGAAGTTGCGGGCATGCTATGCAATTTCAAATCAGCGATAACATGAAAATCAGTACTATCCAACGTATAAACCTGCCCATCTTTATCGCCCAATGCGATTCGTCCAAGTCCCTCATCGACAGCAATTGCCCTAATTGTTGTCGAGGATATACGCTTCTCATAAATACTTTGGTAGGTTGACAGATCAATTACATACAGAGTCCCGGCTTCTCCTACCGCAAGAAGTTCATTTTTCCAAGGCATATGAGCCAGCGCAAAGATAGCTTTAGTGCCTAGCTGTAGGCTGGCAACAAGCTTTTGCTCTTCCACATCGACAAAAAGCAATTTTCCCTCGCGCAAGGCGATCGCAAGAATCGACGTTCCTGTTATCAAACGTAACGCATAGACCGATGAACTGACTGCACAGAGAATACGCTTAAATGCATTCTGCTCAATATCCCATTCGACAACGCCCTTATCGTTACCAGCTGTAAAAAATGTGTGCGTATAATAGCCCTTCTCAACACAAAAAATAGGGTTTTGATGTCCTGGTAATGTCGATTTTAATGTAATATCCATAGTCATTTCGCTAATACTTCCGTTTTATACAGGATTGGGTATGTTACGTTCGTTTTTTATTTTATACGGGTAAATTCTTTACTGATCGACCAATATTCCTATAGCGATCAACATCGCCATTTGCCTTACTAGTCGCTAAAAACAAGAAGTGCAGTATATCCACAAATATACTGCACTTCTTAGATTATTTTGTCATCTTAGCTTAAAGCCTTCTCCCCATTTCGAATTTTGCCATCTTCCGATTTTAAGTGAGCTAGGAGCAAGAAGTAAGATGTCCCTTCAAATACCTATTGATGTCTGCTCTCGAGGTTTTTTGCGATTGTTTCCAACGAAAAGCCCTTCTCACGCAACAACACGATCAAATGAAACAATAAATCCGAAGTTTCATTGATAAAATCGTTATCCGTTTCGGTCAAAGCCGCAATGACAGTTTCGACAGCTTCCTCACCGACCTTTTGTGCAATCTTATTAATACCACGAGAACGTAGACGATTGACATACGATTCGTCCGAAGGATGTTCATAGCGATGGTTGACAATACGCTCTAACTCCAACAGAAAGTTTTGGTTAAAGTCTGTACTGAAACAGCTTCTGCTCCCTGTATGACAGGTAGGCCCCATTGGTTCTGCCTTGATCAAAACAGTATCCTTATCACAATCAACATGGATGCTTTTTACATTCAAAAAGTTTCCACTCTCCTCTCCTTTTGTCCAAAGGCGATTTTTGCTTCGGGAGAAAAACGTAACACGTTTCTCTGCTTGTGTCTTCTCCCAAGCTTCCTCGTTCATATAGCCTAACATCAACACTTCCAAAGTTTGGAAGTCCTGCACAATCACTGGAACGAGGCCGTCACTTTTTGCAAAATCTAACATGATTTTAGTATTTCAATTTTAAATTATTTTCGAAGAACCATGAGCTCTCTTTTAACTTCTCAAGATTTCATTCAGCAAGTTTATGACTTACTTCTCCTTGATCAATCTTGTTTCCTATCTTACGACAATTCCATTTTGACGCAAGGTAGTTTTAAGATCCGGAATCAATATTTCACCATAATGAAACACCGATGCCGCTAAGGCAGCATCTACGTTGGCTTGCTGAAAAACATCCACAAAATGCTGTTGATTACCAGCTCCGCCAGAGGCAATCAGTGGAATATGAATCTGGTCGTTTATTGCTTTTAAAAAAACATTGTCAAATCCATTTTTTGTACCATCATGATCCATTGAGGTAAGCAAAATCTCTCCTGCTCCACGTTCCTGCGCCTCAATAATCCAATCAGTAGTATTCAATTCCGTTTTAATTCGTCCGCCGCTCAGGTGGACAAAATTCTGCCCTTCGATGGATCTGGTGTCTACAGCAACGACAACAAATTGCGCTCCAAAAGCGGCAGCCATCTCATTGATAAGAGCAGGGTTCCGTACCGCAGCTGAGTTGATCGAAATCTTATCTGCACCGGCATTCAATAAAATATCAGCATCTTTGATTTCATTGATACCACCGCCTATTGTAAAGGGTATATTCACTTGACGTGCCACGGCTTTGACTAAATCAATTGTCGTTTTACGTCCTTCATGTGTCGCTGTAATATCCAGGAAAACGAGTTCATCTGCCCCTTGTTGAGAATACTCATAGGCCAATTCAACGGGATCACCCGCATCCCGGAGATCGACAAAGTTGACTCCTTTTACGGTACGTCCATCTTTAACATCCAAACAGGGAATTATACGTTTTGCCAGCATTTTAAAACCTGATTAACGATTTTAAATTCCAATCTTTGATTTCATCGATGGAGATTCTATTTTCATAAATAGCTTTACCCACCACAACGGATTCTACAGCCCCCAATTCCTGAAGTTTTTGGATATCTTCCATCGAACTGATACCACCAGAAGCAATTAACTTGATAATCGGAGAATGGTTCAGCAACTTTTGGTATAATTCAACACCTGCACCGCCTAATTTACCATCTTTACTGATATCAGTACATAAAAATCGAAAGAATCCTAAAACCAAGCATTTATCGATATATTCGATCAATTTGATTGGAGAGCTTTCCAACCAGCCGGAGTATTTGATGACTTCATCCAATACGTCGATCGCTATAACAATATGGTCTGCATATTTTACTTTCCCTTCGTTTAATGTAGCCAGCTCCTCCAAGAATGAAGGATTTGTGATCGCTTGTGTCCCTACGATAACACGATAAACACCCGCATCAACCAATTCTTTTACCTTTTCTATACTTCTGACACCACCGCCGTATTGTATTTTCATATCCGTCTTCTGGATAATGTCAAATAAATAAGCTTGGTTGCTAAAGTCTCCTTTTGCACCGTTTAAATCGATGATATGAACCAACTCCGTACCATTTGCACGGTAGTTTTCGATCTGTTCCTCTAAACTAATCGCATACGTTGTGACGTCATTGTAGTTACCCTCTCTCAAACGGACAACCTTTTTGTCCAAAACGTCTATTGCTGGAATGATATACATAGTCGAATATTTTTAGTCAAATTGAATAGTTGAAAAATTGAGCAACAACTGCTCGCCTGCTTTCCCGGATTTCTCCGGATGAAATTGTACCCCAAAGAAATTGTCCCTGGAAATCGCCGCCGAAAAAGGTGCTCCATAAACACATTTCGCCGCGGTATAAGTTGCATCGTATTCGATAAAATACGAGTGAACAAAATAAAAGTAAGTCTGATCTTCGATATGGGCAAATAAAGGATTATTTGCTTGCACGGAGATGCTGTTCCACCCCATATGTGGCACCTTACCTGCTTTCCCGGCATCGAAATGTAACGTTTTCAAAGGAAATAGCTTCAACATTTCGGCATTTCCTTCTTCTGAAAAATCTGTCAGCAGCTGCATGCCAACACAAATACCCAAGACAGGCTTTCGCAGCTTTTTGATCGAGGGTACCAGACCGGATTGCTGTAGCTTGTCCATTGCTGCTCCAGCATGGCCTACCCCCGGAATGATGATCCGGTCATATTGATCGATCTCATCCGCTGTATTGACCATACCATAGGTAAGTCCAACACGATCCAGTGCCGCTGTCAACGAGAAAATATTCCCCGCACCATAATTAATAATTCCTATCATCTTACAATACTCCTTTTGTACTTGGCAATTGCATATGGTCGGCGTCACGTCTTACCGCTTTTTTGATAGATTTAGCAAAAGCTTTAAAGATCGCTTCGATCTTATGATGTTCATTCTCGCCCTCAGCTTTAATGTTTAAATTTGATCGCGAAGCATCTGAAAATGATTTGAAGAAATGAAAGAACATTTCCGTAGGCATGTCTCCGATCTTCTCGCGTTTAAATGCTGCATCCCATACAATCCAGTTACGGCCGCCAAAATCCAATGCAACCTGAGCCAAACAATCATCCATTGGCAAAGTATAGGAATAACGTTCAATTCCACGTTTATCACCTAACGCTTTCAAAAAGACTTCGCCTAGTGCGATACCCGTATCTTCGATGGTATGATGTTCGTCGATATGAAGATCACCTTTTGCTTTGATGGTCAAATCAAGTGCTCCATGTCTAGCCAATTGATCCAGCATATGATCGAAAAACGGCAGTCCAGTTTCAATATCCGATTTGCCCGAACCGTCTAAGTTCAGCTGAATAAAAATATCCGTTTCATTAGTTTTTCGATGATGTTCGGCTGTACGTGTCCCTAATTTAAGAAACTCGTAGACAGTCTTCCAATCCGTTGTCTCTAAAGCTATAACAGTTGAATCGACCGCAAGGTTTTCCAAAGCCCCTAATTGATCGTTGGCACGCAGCCAAATTGCTTTAGCACCAAGGTTCTGCGCCAATTTCACATCGTTTACACGATCTCCGATAACGAAGGATTGGCTCAAATCGTATTTCGACGCATCAAAATACGCACCAAGCATACCAACTCCAGGTTTGCGGGTATCCGCATTCTCATGTGGAAAAGTTTTATCAATATGTTCCTCGGCAAACACTACTCCTTCTCCTGCAAACGTATCTATCACAAATTGATGGACGGGCCAGAAATTCTCCTCCGGATGGGAAGAAGTTCCTAAACCATCTTGGTTGGAAACCAAGATCAATTCGAAATCCAGCTCCTTTGCGATACGTGGCAGATACTGCAAGGCACCAGGGTAGAATTTTAATTTGGCAAATGAATCGATCTGTTCGTCTTCAGGTTCCAAAATCAATGTTCCATCTCGGTCTATAAACAGTACACGTTTTAAGTTATCAGGCATAGTATTATTTATTGATTTGATTAAGTTTTTCTAACAATATTTGATTTTCGGCAGGTGTACCAACAGTAATCCGAAGGCAGCCTTCGCAGAGTTCAACTTTGGACCTATCTCGAACGATAATTCCATATTGAACCAAGTAATCGTAAACCTCACGTGGTTGATCCATCTTGACCAGTATAAAATTGGCATCAGAAGGTGTAATATGCTGTACATAGTCCAGCTCAAGCAGTTCGCGTACCAGTTTCTCACGTTCGGCGACCGTCTCCTTGATCCAGTCATTGACTTGATCAACCTGATCCAAGGCCTCCAATACGATATCCTGCGTAGCCTGATTAATGTTATAGGGTGGCTTTATTTTATTGTAAACAGCTATAATCTCTTTGCTTGCAAAAGCCATTCCCAACCGTAAAGCTGCAAGTCCCCAGGCTTTGGACAACGTCTGCAATACCACTAGATTGGGGTATTCAGCCAGTTCTTGCGTAAATGATTTGACAGCAGAAAAATTAATATAAGCTTCATCCACAACAACAAGCCCCTGAAAATTATTTAAGATCGCCTCAATATCCTGACGACGGATTGAGTTTCCTGTTGGGTTATTGGGAGAACAGATAAAGATCAATTTCGTATGTGCATCTATTGCATTGGCAATACCATCCAAGTCAAGCTGGTAATCGGCAGTCAGGTTTACCTTTTTGAAAGCAACATCATTGATGTTCGCAGAGACTTCATACATCCCATAAGTCGGCGGAACCAATATAACATTGTCAACACCGGGGGTACAAAATGCACGGTATAAAATATCTATGGCTTCATCACTTCCATTTCCCAAAAAGATATTCTCTGAAGGTACACCTTTTATTTTAGAAAGTTTTGCTTTAACTTGATGTTGGAGAGGGTCTGGGTATCGGTTGTAATCATGGTTTAGTGGGGATCCAAAAGGATTTTCATTGGCATCAATCAATATGGATGCCTCCCCTTTAAATTCATCTCTTGCGGATGAATAAGGTACGAGCTTCTTAATATTTTCCCGTAGTAGGTTGTTTAAGTTGAATGGATTATCCATTATAAAAAAATTAGAGCCGTAAACTTAGATAAATTGTTCATCATATGCAATACAATAAGCAATTATTCACCTGTGGTCATTGGTCCATCAATTGCATATCAGCTCATCTTGCTAAGAAACTTGCTTATACCTCTTCCTTTCTACCCCTTGAGCGTCTCTCTTTTAGCGGTATTTCCTTGGCTGTAACAAAGCTGTCGTTGGAAAATAAACGAAATTCACAAAAAATTACACCGAAAACCATCTACCTTCCACAGAGAGTTCCGCATTTGGGAATACAGTTCTCGCTTCTTCCAATAGAGGATTTAAGTCTCTGTACCGAGCTGAATAATGACCTAATAGCAACTTCTTTGCGTGAGTTTCCCGGGCGATCTCTCCAGCTTCCAGCGCTGTTGTGTGAAACGTCTCTTTTGCGCGATCGACCATATCGTGCAAGAATGTGGACTCATGGTACATCAGATTAGCCTTTTGCACATAAGGCAGATATTCTGGCGTCCGTACGGTATCCGAACAATACACATAGCTGCGCGATAAGGGAGCAGGAAGGCTCAGCTCATCTGCCGTATACACTTTACCACTTTCATCGACGTAATCAAATCCTTTTTTAATCATCGGAAAATACACGGTAGGTATATTCAGTTCCTGGACCACATCGCCCAGCAATGTTCGGGCTCGAGGTCCCTCGTCAAAGCGGAAGCCAGTACAAGCGATACGATGTTTTAACGGAAATGTACTTACTTTTAAAGTTCTATTTTCAAAAATAACGCCCGGCCGTTCAGGTGAAATCGGATGAAAAACAAGATTATAACGTAAAACTGTTTCGGAATGCAAAAACTGTACATCCAAAATCTCCTTTAATGCAGAAGGACCATACAGATGGAGATCACTTTTCCGGCCGACAAGGTGCATCGATGAGAGTAGCCCCACCAAACCCAAATAATGATCCCCATGTAAATGGCTAATAAATATATGTCCTATGCGATTGCTTTTGATACCATATCGGCTGAGCTGCATTTGTGTACCTTCCCCGCAGTCGATCAAAAACAATTGCTCATTAAAGTTCAGCACTTGGCTAGTCGGATGACGATCAAATATCGGGGTCGCCGAGCTATTTCCTAATATCAGAACTTCAAACTTCATATCAATCTTCAATTGTCCCCCGATACTCAGATTCCAATTCGTGCGCAAAGATTAAATCCTCGGCAACCTTTAGAGATGGTGCAATTTTCAACGATTTATCCAAATGCGACACCCGAACCATATCCATCAATGTGGGACAAAGATTAACCAGAATGAATATGCCACCAACAGACTGACACAAACGATGAGCAAGCACTCCTAAACGGATGCCCACCTCGTCCGTTTGCTGAACGTGGATCATGTCCAAAACAATATTCCGTTGTCCAATCGTATTCCGCAACAAAAATTCTCCTTTGAGTTTAGCGGCATTATCCGCATCAATCACATCGACATGAGGTTCTATGACAATATAGCGATCGTGTTTATCAATGGTATACTTCATTAGTCTATCTCCTTTGTTTGAGGATACAATGTACTAATAATTTAGCGTTTTCAAGGCGTTTGCGACATTTCTTTCCACACGCTCCAACACGTTTTCTTGATCAGGATACACAAATTTCTCTCCAACAATGTGCTCGTACAACTCAATATAACGCTCGGAGATCGAAGTGACAATCTCATCGGTCATCTCTGGAACAACTTGACCATCTTTCCCTTGGAAGCCGTTTTCGATTAACCATTTGCGAACAAACTCTTTTGACAACTGCTTTTGTGCCTCGCCTTTTTCCTGACGCTCCTGGTAGCCTTCCGCATAAAAATAGCGAGAAGAATCTGGTGTGTGAATCTCATCGATCAACACAATTTTCCCATCTTTTTTCCCGAATTCATATTTTGTATCCACCAAAATTAATCCCCGCTGTGCGGCAATTTCAGTACCTCTTTGAAACAAAGCTTTGGTATATTGTTCCAATTGAACATAGTCCTCTTCACTTACGATACCCTTTTTCAAGATATCGACACGTGAAATATCTTCATCATGTCCAACCGCTGCCTTTGTTGTCGGCGTAATAATTGGTTCTGGCAATTTATCATTTTCTTTCAAGCCTTCTGGTAATGACTCCCCGCATACTTCACGTTTGCCGGCAGCATACTCACGCCATGCATGTCCCGACAAGTAGCCACGAATAACCATTTCTACTTTAAACGGCTCACATAGTTGACCGATAGTTACACTTGGATCCGGAACAGATACGACCCAATTTGGAATAATATCCGCCGTAGCCTTTAAAAATTTGGCTGCAATTTGATTCAACACTTGCCCTTTATAGGGTATAGGACGTGGAAGTACCACATCAAATGCCGAAATACGGTCTGAAGCTACCATCGCCAAATAAGTATTAGCAATCGTATACACATCGCGTACTTTTCCTCGGTAAAAAGCAGTCTGATTTTCGAAATTGAAATTTGTTTCTTTTATAGCGTTCATGTTCAAAGTAAAATTCAAATGTAAGTAATTGTTCATTTATGTCTGCGTTCAAAAGCATTCATAAATGTAGTAGCTTTATTTTACGAGCTCGCTGTGCTCGATTTGCATGGTCCCAAATCATTAACTTTGAGCACAGACCAATTAAATATCGCCGTATGCTTCTAAGATGCGACGCACCAGTTTATGGCGAACCACGTCTCCGCCGCTGAGATGGATAATGTCAATCCCTTCGATATTCTCCAATAAGCGAATCGATGTAGATAATCCAGATTGATTTTTCTTTGGTAAATCGACCTGTGTCATATCACCTGTAACGATAAATTTTGCCGTTGGCCCCATACGTGTCAAAAACATCTTCAGCTGCATATCCGTAGCATTTTGAGCTTCATCCAGAATTACAAAGCAATTGTCCAATGTTCGTCCACGCATAAACGCTAACGGAGCGACTTCAATGGTCCGATTTTCCAGGTAACCTTTCAGCTTTTCCGCTGGAATCATATCGTCTAAAGCATCATAGAGTGGTCTCAAATACGGATCTACCTTCTCTTTCAGATCTCCTGGCAAAAAACCAAGATTTTCACCAGCTTCCACCGCCGGCCTTGTTAAAATGATCCTTTTGATTTCTTTATTTCGAAGTGCTCTAACAGCTAAGGCAACTGCCGTATAGGTCTTTCCTGTACCTGCTGGTCCTATAGCAAATAAGATGTCATTTTTCGAAATACTATCCACCATTTTCCGCTGGTTGGCAGTGCGCGCACGTACGATCAGTCCATTAGGTCCATAAACGATCGGTTCGGATCCGAAGGCAGCATGTTTGGCCGCCAGTTCCTTTTCCTGTTGGGCAGCAGAACCTGCGTTTGCTCCTAGGAGATTTTCAAAATCCAATAAAGTAATGTTGTTAAATTTCTCCAGATGAGCCATGACTTCCTTAAACGATTGCTCAAACAGATCTAATTCCTTCGCGTCTCCCAACACCTTCATTTCACTTCCCCGAGCTACAATCCGCAGTTTTGGGAATTGCTTCTTCAAATAATCGAAGTGCTCATTGTCTGCTCCCCATAATATGGGCAAATTCAGACCATCTAATGCAATTAGTAATTCGTTCAAATTTTATCCTATTTAGAATTAATTAGATTGTAGCCATTACACAACATCGTCCCTGTATAATACTATTCAAAATTAACGTATTCTAACGAAACAACCAAGAAGATACAGTGCACAAAAAAGGATGATTTAGAAGGCTATGGAAACAAGAGACAAGGGGATGCAAAGATTTCCTTATGCACAAAATGTTCGCTATGTTTGTGTATATCAATCGAAAAAAGACAGATTCAAAATAAGTTATCCAATTAGCTTTATAAATCATCTGATAAATAGTAATTTTGTCCACTATTTAGATAAATTTAAGGGTATATTTAAGGGAATTCGACAGCAATTCGATCTAGGATTTAGATTATAATGGCAGTAATTACATTAACAACAGACTTAGGACACAAAGATTTTTATCAAGCCGCGTTAAAAGGTAGTCTTTTATCGCAATTGTCTGGTGCCAATATTGTCGATATTACCCATGAAATTCCAGCATTCAATATCCCACGGGCAGCCTTTGTATTGGGTAACGCTTACCACTATTTCCCGAAAGGAACCGTTCACATTATCGGAATTAACACCCTGTTTCATGAAGAGTCGAAATATATCGGCATGAAATACAACGATCATTATTTCGTCGGGGCCGACAATGGTATTTTCAGTCTATTGCTAAACGGCAATGAACCACAGGAACTGTATGAGCTCAACTTAATGCAAGACCTTCGGTATCTTCATTTCCCCCTCGCCGATATTCTTTCTAAGTCAGCTTGTCATATCGCCAAAGGAGGCAAACTAAAAGAGATCGGCACCCCAATGCAGCAACTCATCGAAAAAGTAACTTTGCAGCCTATCTTTGATAAAGACATGATCCGGGGCAACGTCATTTATGTTGATGCTTTCGGCAACGCCATTACCAATATCTCGAAAGATCTTTTCAATAGAGTTCAAAAAGGGCGTCATTTTGTCCTTTATTTCAAACGTAATGAAACCATTACCAACCTTTCCTGGCATTACAACGAAGTCGGTGAAGGCGAGAAGCTTTGTTTATTTGGTATTTCAAATTACCTGGAAATTGCCATCAATAAAGGTAATGCAAGTCAGCTCCTTGGACTTCATGACGACGACTCCAATGTAATTCGTATAGAATTTAAAGATTAATTTCATAAATTCATTGGTGGTATTTACCTACCGCCTTATTTTTACCCTCGGCCAGTTTCACCCGTAGGGCTGAAATTCAGGTATAGCATCGCGGCAAAATAAAATTTCAACGCGTACGTTATTCTTAATTAAATAGTTGATTACACAGATAGTCCAAATACATGATAAAATCTTTAAGATCCCTTTCTTTACTCACCATTTTATTTTGCTTCGTTGGACAGACCAAGTCGCAAACTAATCCAGACTCAACCGCATTTGAAGTACAACGGAGCCATGTCAATGACCTATTGGATGCCCGACAACAAAAATTCGGCGCCTATGACACGAGCCTCACGCAAAAAACAGGACTTTTTGGTCTATTCAAATCAAAAGGTGACATGCAAAAAAGCATTGATATCCTTAAAGATATCGTTATCACCGACAACAATATATTCCTAGAGACTCAAAAACTATTGAAAATCAAAGATTTTGAAAAGGATAAATTCCAGCAACTGGCAACAGACTACGACAAACAGGTCTCAGCTTACATAGGCACGATAAGTAAGCTTCAAAAAGAAAACGAAAAATTGCGGACACAAGTAAACAAAACATCCGGCAACGGAGGTGTAAGCAATATCCTCCTGTATGTTGCTTTACTTGTCATCTTGGTTTTAGGCTATTTACTTTATAAAAACCGTGCACAGCAATTAGCGGCAAAACATCAAAATTTAGGCTAAACCTCCTCATGTGCAAGCATTTTTAAAATAGCAGAACAGCCGAAACAGCTGTTTATCTTAGAAAAAGTGAGATTCAGGTTAAAAAATTGACTAAAGTATGATAGCAAAATATTTTTAATCTCTTTACATTTGTCCTCGCAACAAAATTTGAAGTAGCGGATATGGCAAGAGGATTCAACAGCGGTAATAAACAAGAAGAAGATCTACCAAAACCAAAATTGAATAAGGAGCTCCTCATCAGAGCATCTAAATTGATGACCTATTTAAAACCTTACCGGTTTAAATTTGGGATCGGCATGTTTTTCTTGGTATTATCCAGTTTGGCCATGCTGGCGTTTCCCGCTTTGCTTGGTGCCATGATTGATGCTGCGCAAGGCAAGCAAACTTATCCTTGGCTAACCCCACAAGTATATTATATCGGTGGAATTGCCTTTATCATTCTATCGTTTCTGTCAGTCGTTTCTTTCTTTCGCATACGCATCTTTGTAGAGATTGCAGAACGTACATTGGCCGCACTCCGCAAGGATACCTACCTCAAACTAATTTCATTACCAATCGAATTTTTCGCCAATCGTCGTGTTGGGGAATTAAACAGCCGCTTGTCTGCAGACCTTTCACAGATTCAGGATACGTTAACAACAACATTGGCTGAAATTTTAAGACAGTTGATTAGCCTCTGTTTCGGTGTCTTTCTTTTGGTTTGGGTATCGCCCAAACTAGCACTCATGAACCTTTGTATTTTACCGATTATCGTTATAGCGGCCATTATTTTCGGAAAATTCATCCGTGAACTATCACGGCAGGCTCAGGATAAAATGGCAGAGTCCAATAGTATCGTTCAAGAGACGTTATTGGGAATAAGCAATGTAAAGGCATTTGTGAATGAATACTTCGAGTTTAACCGCTACAGTAATCAGATGGATTCAGTCGTAAAATTGGCAGTCAAAGGAGCTACTTTCCGCGGTGCTTTTGCCTCTTTTATTATCTTCTGTATTTTCGGTGCTGTGATCGCTGTGATCTGGTACGGAGCAGCATTAGTTTCTATTCATGAGATGACTGTCGGTGACTTAACGACCTACATATTGTATTCGATGTTTGTGGCAGGCTCTATGGGCAGTTTCCCCGAACTATATGCTAACATCCAACGTTCCTTGGGCGCAAGTGAACGGATTTTAGAAATTTTGGATGAGCCACAGGAAAACCTGAATGTAAAACCCACTTGTAAGGAAGTCCACAAGACCATGACCGGAAAACTAAGCTTCAACCACGTTGCTTTTTCTTATCCAAGTCGTCCCGATATTGAAATTCTGAAAGACATTAACTTTACAGCCAATGCTGGCGACAAAGTTGCCATAGTCGGGCCAAGCGGAACCGGTAAATCAACAATAGCTTCGTTGATCTTACAATTCTATACTGCCAACAAAGGCGAAGTCTGTTACGACGACAAACCAGCATCCGATTTTGAACTTTGCGATATCCGCAACCAGGTCGCTATCGTACCGCAAGATGTTCTGTTATTTGGTGGTACAATACGTGAGAATATCGCCTATGGTAAACTAGAGGCTACCGAAGATGAAATTATAGCAGCCGCAAAACGTGCCAATGCCCATCAATTTATCTTAAATTTCCCTGAAGGCTATGACACGGTCGTTGGTGAACGCGGCGTCAAACTCTCTGGCGGCCAGCGTCAACGTATCGCCATTGCACGTGCACTGTTAAAAGATCCGGCAATTCTTATCTTGGACGAAGCTACTTCTTCCTTAGACTCTGAATCAGAAAGACAGGTACAGGATGCATTGGAAGAATTAATGCGTGGACGCACCTCAATTATCATTGCCCACAGACTATCCACGATTGTAGACGCTGATAAAATTATCGTTGTTGAAAATGGCATCGTATCTGAAAGCGGCACTCACTTTGAACTACTCCAAAAGGAAAGTGGTCTCTATCAGCATCTCTATAATCTTCAATCCAAGCAGCAGAAGATTGATATGTAAAATTTTGTTAATTATTGATTCTTTTTAAACAAATTCACCCAGAGATTGTTCATTTGGTATCATACTTGATTATCATTTGAATATATAACAAAATAGAAGAATTATGAAAAATAGCAAAAATGGATTAGTGGCATTTGCTTTGGTAGGATTAGCTGCGGGAGCTGCTGCATGGTATCTTTTAGGAACTGATGATGGAAAAAAACAACTAGATCGTGCAAATGATGGCATTAAAAGCTTAACTAAGTCATTGAAAGATCTTTCAAAAAAAGAAGCTAAAAAAGCCCAAAAACTAGCCAACAGAGCTTCCGCCGAGTTGGACAATCTGAAGTCTAAAGCTCAGGCTGCTTTTAGCAAAGCTTCGGACGATGCAGATGCACTGAAAAACAAAGCAAAAGAAGCCGGCAGAGAAGCTTTGGACCACGCCAACAATGCCGCTCAAAATTTGGCAAGCAAAATCGACAATACGACTGATGCTGCAAAGTCCAAAATTTCTAATGCATAAGTAAAAAAACAGCTTTTTTAAGAATTGATGGTTTTGGTCACTCTCGCGGTCAAAATACATTTGTATCTTTGCGGTATATGACTTTACTGCAACAGGTAAAAACTTTAATTCTTAAAGACATCATTCTGGAATGGCGTTCAAAATATGCTATTAATGGAATTCTACTATATGTCGTATCAACTGTTTTCGTCTGCTATCAAGCGTTTAAATCAGTTGATACGACTACTTGGAATGCATTGTTCTGGATCATCATGCTCTTCGCTTCGATCAATGCAATCAACAAAAGCTTCGTTCAAGAAAATCCCAATCGACAACTCTATTATTACTCTCTGGTCGATCCCAGAGCAATTATTTTAGCGAAAGTCATCTACAATATGATGATGATGACCCTTCTTGCCATCATTGCCTATTTCGTCTATTCAACGATATTCAGAAACCCTATCGGTGACCCGGCCCTTTATTTTGTTGCCGTTATCCTTGGCAGCATCAGTTTTGCCACTGTTTTTACCATGATCTCTGGCATTAGTTCCAAAGCAGGTAACAACAGCACCTTAATGGCCATCTTAAGTTTCCCCGCAATTATCCCTCTATTAATCGTATTAATCAAGCTATCTCGCAATGCAATAGAAGGCCTGGAAAGGGCATCGAGTAGCAAAGAAATAATCGTATTACTTGCAATTAATGTAATCACCATCACTATTTCTTTGTTGTTATTTCCGTACCTTTGGCGAGATTAAATTTTAGAATTGAGAACAAACTAAATTCAATTTATCCATGAGAAAAAAATGGTGGAAAATATTAGCAGTAATGATTATCTGTGCTGTCATTATCAATGGTCTTCTAGGCCCAGTTCCCCGCCTCTTCATCCTTCACGAAAGCATACGCAATGTCTATTTCCATGTTCCGATGTGGTTTGCCATGATTTCGATGTACCTCGTATCTGTCATATACAGTATTAAATACTTAAATACCGGAAAGCAAGAATATGATCTTATGGCCATAGAAGCTGTAAACACAGGAATCACCTTTTGTTTTCTTGGGCTTGCGACAGGTATGCTTTGGGCAAACATCACCTGGGGAGAGCCTTGGCCAAATGATCCTAAGCTGAATGGCTCCGCCATAGCGACATTGATGTACCTAGCTTATCTGGTTCTTCGCAATGCATTGGATGAAGAGCAAAAAAGAGCCAAGATCTCTGCTGTATATAATATCTTCGCCTTTCCCATTATCATCGTATTGATCTATATTTTACCCAAACTAACGGATTCCCTACACCCAGGCAGTGGGGGCAACGGAACATTTGCGGATCTTCAGATGAGCAATGAGCTACGCCCTACATTCTACAGTTCGGTTATTGGATGGATCCTAATTGCAACGTGGATCTGTACACTCCGTTATAGAATGCGTTTATTGGAGAGAAAGCAAGAATTGAGCGCTTAGCGATATCGAATCTTTTATAGCTAAGAAAATCAATACAGACTATAATTTAAACAAATAAAAACCATCATTATTTATTCAAACCGTATGAAACAAGTTCATGAATGCAATAAAAAACACATTGCACATGAATAATCAAATAGGAAATGAATAAATCTGATAGCTTCAAGACAATAAACAACAAACCGAGTGAAAGAACTCATTTATACCAATGAGCATAACACTTAATAAATATTTTAAACAAATGAAAAAAATAACATTGTCAATCGCCTTATTACTCCTATCAACTTTGAGCACATTTGCACAAGATGATGTCGATATGGCGACCGGATTACGTAGTGAAGGTAAGATCTACGTTGTTGTATTGGTCATGTTGGTCATTTTTCTAGGTTTGGCTTTCTTCCTCTTCTTGCTCGATCGCCGTATCAGCAAATTGGAGAAAAAGAATAAATAGTATTTTATTGATCCCATACCATGATTATAAGTCAGTTTAGAAATTATTCACCAATAAATATTTTATTTCTATCCGTCGTAGGTTTTATTCTATGCTTAGGCATATTTCTGCACCTTCCGGACAAACTTGATTCTGTAATCTTTGAGCCTGCTTTGGGGAATCTTTTGGGAGAAAACAACTTGATCAATCTCTCCCCTTCAACCAATGTTTTTATCACATTGATCTTGACGATCTTTCAGGCTACAATACTCAATCGCATCACCAGCCATTTTAATCTGTTAGGGAAACCCAGTTTCCTGGTGGCGTTAATGTACATGACGCTTGCCAGCTTATTTTTGCCATTCCTAGTACTCTCTCCAACCTTAATCTGCAATTTTATTTCGATATGGATGTTAAGCAAACTGCTCTCCCTCTATCGGCAGACAGATGTTAAAGCCGAAATGTTTGATCTCGGCATGATCGTGGGCATAGGAAGTCTGATCTATTTTCCATTTCTGAGCATGTTCTTCTTATTGTGGATAGGCTTGCTCATTTTTAGGCCTTTCAATTGGCGAGAGTGGGTCACACCATTATTAGGTCTTGCAACGGTCTATTTTATCTTGGCAGTTGTCTATCTTTGGACGGGTAAAATGGCGCAATTTTACACCATTTGGTTGCCATTTACTTACAAATTTCCTACAGCTATCCGCATTCAATTAGTCGATTACCTCGTCCTCGTTCCCGTAATCTTTACCTTGATCCTCTTTCTACTGGTATTGAAAGACAACTTCTTCAAAAGTGTGGTGCATATTCGCAAGTCATTTCAGTTACTGTTTTTTATGTTATGTCTGGCGATAGTATCCTTCTATTGGAATAAAAAACTAACAGAGGCTCATTTTCTGCTTTGTGCGCCTTCTATAGCCATCTATATGGCATATTATTTCACTTACGCCAAAAAGAAATGGTTTTTTGAGGTCGTATACGCCATTATAACACTAACCATAATCTACTTTCAATTTTTCTAAACAACTGTACAATAAGTGTTTAACCTTTTTTAACAAAATCGGCTTAACAAGCTCGCAAAAATTGAATAGTTTTGTATGCGATTAAAAGCAAAGAACATTTAATATAAGAGTCAGATAACTCGAAAATTTCACTAAAACTAAATAAACATTAGTTTCTCAATTTTATAGATTGACCATGCAGAAACGCTTCACAAGCTCTCTAAGAAATAAATCACTCCAACTGTTGTTAGCAGGTGGAATTTTAGCTAGTTCTACTACCGCATTTGCACAAAAAACGACATCCGCATCACCTTACTCTCAATTTGGACTTGGTCAGATGCGCGAAGATTTATTGCCACAATATAGAGGGATGGGTGGTGTCAATACCGCTATCCGGAAAATCAATAGCGTATACAATACCAACCCAAGCAATCCTGCATCTTATTCTGCAACACAGTTTACAACCTTTGATGCTGGTTTATATGGGAATTACACCCAATTAAATTCGACAACCAGATCAGACAATACGGCTGACTTTGCTTTTAGCCATATCACCATGACTTTCCCAATGAAACGATTTGGCGGTATCAGCTTAGGTATTCTTCCCTATTCAGATATAGGCTATCGGACATCCTCAACAGGAACCACCGATTCTGACCCCTATACTAAAGTTTTTACAGGCGAAGGTGGTTTAACAAAGGCATACGCTGGCTGGGGCGTACGCATTGTGAAAGGCTTAAGTATCGGTGCCAACATGTCTTATCTATTTGGAACATTAAATGATTATAGCCGTGTAGAATTTTTGCCTTCTTCCGGTGCATTAAATGTACAACAACAAAATAAACGTGAAATCCAGGGGATTATCTTTGATTATGGTTTACAATACGAACAACCTTTAAATAAAGAGTATTCACTTACCTTCGGTTATTCGGGATCCCTGAATAATGATATTAAAGAGAGGACAACAATATTTAATACAAGAACAACACCTTCAACAGATCCGGACAACCAAAATATCCCTTTGGATAGTACCTATGTTTCGGATCGTAGTAGCAGACATTTGACCCTTCCGTTGAAACATAATGTCGGTATCACGCTTGCCCGTAGCAATCGCTGGCTAGTGGGTGCCGATTTTAAATACGCAGATTGGTCCAGATTTCAAACAAGAAAAGGAGAAAATGAGCTTCGTAAGAATTATGGCGTAGCCATTGGGGGGCAGATTACACCAGATGTTACTTCGCTCAAATATTTAAACCAAGTAGACTATAGAATTGGTTTCAGATATAACAAAACACAATATTTCTTGAGTAACCAAAATATCAATGACATGGCGGTTACAGTAGGGGTAGGATTACCGTTGGCTAGAAATCAATATTCAGGAGCGTTCTCTAAAATCAACTTCTCTGCCGAATTTGGCCAAATGGGTAAAATCAGCAATAATCTCCTACGTGAACGTTATATTAACTTTAATATCGGCTTTACCTTAAATGACCGCTGGTTTAGAAGAACACAATTTGATTAATAGCATGGTACGCAAAACTTTTGCCTTATCCATCATCCAAAATATATCGCCCCTAGTAATCTTATTTTTACTAGGGGCGCTGTCATTGACCTCCTGTGAGCCTGATCTAAAAGAAGTAGACCGACTTGCTAACATGAAAAAAGAAGAGGCGGTCGACATTTCTCGTCATGTTGATATTATCTATAGCGATTCCACACGGGTAAAAGCGAATCTCACTGCGCCCGAAATGCGCATTAAACATGATAGTACCGAAGTCTACGAATTTCCAAAAAGCATCAAAATCATCTTTTACGATGACCATTTGAAGGAAACTCAACGCATCACTTCCGACCACGCCATTCGAAGGGAAAAAGAAAAGACGACCACCTTTACAAAAAATGTAGTCGTTACCATGGCTGATGGTTCTATCATCAAAACCGAGGAAATCATCTACGACGAAAGTAAGGCGGATAGCAACAGCAACATGACCTTTTATAATCATGTTCCGATTACGGCGTTCTTTCGGGATAATCGGGGAAACTTACAAGGCTCATCATTTACTTCGGACAAGGATTTTAAACATGTCAATATAGCCAACGCAACCGGGTATACCGTCATTACCAACAACAACCTCTTCCCATCGCTAGGTAAATAGCCGATCGCAGGGCATCAACCTGATTTCTATTTGGCGTAAATATCTAGGTGGCTCTGGATAATTCACTCCCTCGCCGATTGTTTATTTGAATAAGTCATTCAGAACGAATCCTTTGTGTAAAAAGAGAAGAAAAAACACCACTTTATACAAATAGTTTTCAAATTTGTTTTACTACATTCAGGAAAATATTCCGTTTTTTTTTATAAAAATTGTATCTTGCACCGCATTTTGCTATGCTATGCATAAATTAACGAAATACAAGTATTTACACAATATAAACACAATAAGCAGACTATGGGATTAATGGGCTTTTTGCGGAACAAAGCCGGTGTCATCTTGACAGCAGCTATGGCTATCGCAATTTTAGCATTTTTACTAGGCGATGTCGTTCGAGGAGGGGCTCCTTTTTGGGCGAGACATCAAAATCGTGTAGGGGAAGTCAACGGAACTGAAATTGAATATCCTGCGTTCAATCAACAAGTTGAACAAACAGAAGAAATGTTCAAACAACAGATGGGTGGTACTGTTACCCCTCAAATGCGGACATACGCAGTTCAACAAGTATGGAATCAATTCTTATCAAGAGAGATCTTGAAGAAAGAAATTGAAAAAATCGGTTTGACAGTAGGTGCCAAAGAATTAAATGATCTAGTACAAGGACCAAATCCTTCGCCTCAGATCGTACAAGCATTTACCAACCCACAAACGGGACAGTTCGACTCTGGTCAATTGCGTACTTTTATCAGCCAAGTTAACACTGCAGGCAACCAACAAGTGGCTCAGCAATGGGAAGCGCTACTTGAAGGGGTAAAAGATGAGCGTTTAAGCAGCAAATATGGCGAATTGCTTTCCAATAGCGTATATGTTACCTCCTTGGAGGCAAATGAAGAATACCAAGAGCGCAACAAATTGGCAAACTTCAAATATATCCTTTTAGACTATGCTTCTATTAAAGACGCAGATGCTAAATTGACGGATGCTGATTACCAAGAATATTATAATGAACATAAAAACATGTTCAAAACACAAGAGGAGACACGTGCAATTCAATACGTAACTGTAGATGCAAAACCTCTTGCAAAAGATTCTTTGGCGGTAAAAGAGACAATCAATAAATTGAAACAAGATTTAATTGTTGCAAAAGATGACTCCTTGTTCGCTTCAATCAACTCAGACAACAAATTTCCATTCACCTATGTAAAAAAGGGACAATTGAGTCCTTCGTTGGATTCCGTTGTGTTCAATGTTGCGGCCGGAACAACTGTGGGACCTTTCTTGAACAATAACGCATATGAAATCGCAAAAGTTGTTTCGACGATTATCAGTCCTGACTCTGTAAAAGCATCTCATATCCTATTGGACCCTGCTGCTGAAGGTGGCGTTGATAAAGCGTTGGCAAAAGCGGATTCGATCAAAGGTCTGATTCAAAAAGGAGACAATTTTGCTGCGCTTGCAGTTCAGTTCAGCAAAGATCCTGAAAGCAAAACAAATGGTGGTGAACTAGGCACATTGACAAGAGGCCGCATGGCTCCAGATCTTGAAAAGGCAATTTTTGAAGGAAAAACAGGCGATATCAAAGTTGTAAAATCACAATATGGTGTTCATATCATTAAAATTGAGAAACAAACAGGCAGTTCAAAATACGCGAAAGTTGCTATCATAGATAAAGTGATCAGCAGCGGAAAAGAAACGCTTAACAATGCACATAGCAAAGCTACAGCATTCTTATCTGCAGCTACGGCACAAAACTTTGCTCAAGAAGCAAAGAAGCTTGGTCTAGAAGCAAAAACAGCCTCACGCGTAACGGCGATGGATAATGTCCTAGACGGTACCGAAGCTCCACGTGATTTAATTAAATGGGCTTTCGAAGCTAAAAAAGGTGATGTCTCTGATAGAGTATTTGAGACTGAAACTTCTTATATCCTAGCAAACTTAGTGAACATCCAAGCAAAAGGAACCCTTTCTTTGGAAGCCGTTAAGAAAGATATAGAACCTGCGGTAAGAAATATGGTTAAAGCGAAAATCTTGAAAGAGAAATTTGACAAGGCTTTAGCAGGCACTTCTTCTATTGATCAAGTTGCCCAAAAAGTTGGTAAAGCTGCAATTCATGTTGAAAATGTTGTCTTCGCAAATCCAGTTATCCCTGGTGTAGCATTAGAAAATTTAGTTGTAGGTACTGTATTTGGACTTCAGCCAAACAAACCTTCTAAAGCTATTGAAGGCAATACAGGAGTATATGTTGTACAAGTAAACGGTTTTACAAATCCAGCAGCAATTTCGGATATAAACGGACAAAAGAAACAAATGCTTGCAGCAAAAGCACAACGCGCTTGGGGATCTATTTTCCGCGCATTGCAAGACAAAGCTGAAATCATTGACAATAGAGTGAAATTCTTTTAGAAGATTTTTAAGTAAATTTGTAGCCGGACGAATTATCGTCCGGCTTTTTTTTGATGTAAATATGGATATTCAAACAAATATTGTCAACAAAGTTGCGCAAAGCGGGTTAGTCACTGTTGACTTGGCCGACTACCATCCCAAAGCAGACAATGTAGTATATGATATTAAGGATAATCTCTTCCATGGTCTAATTCTGAAAGAAAAGGATTTCCGGGAATTCATTAAAACACACGACTGGTCGCAATATACAGACAAACATGTCGCCATTACGTGTACAGCCGATGCTATTGTCCCGACATGGGCTTATATGTTATTGGCCAACAAATTGGAGCCCTATGCCCCGACAGTTATTTTTGGCGATCTAGATGAGTTATTGCGTATTCAGTATGCTGCGGCAATTGAACAGATTGACATGGAACAGTTCAGGGATCAACGTGTGGTTGTGAAAGGTTGTGGTGATACGTTTATTCCCGAGTCTACATTTGTACAGTTTACGGTAAAACTAAGTAAGGTAGCGAAAAGTATTATGTACGGTGAACCTTGTTCTACAGTTCCTGTGTTTAAGCGCGCACAGCCTAGATAAACTTGGTCAAAAGTCAGTATAAGTCACCGTCCATGAGCACTTCATTAACAGCAAAAGTTAAATTTATTTGAATGAAATTAACATTTCTTTTTCAAACAAATTTCGTAAACTTACGTACATGAAACTTATATCGACTTTGCTCCTTTACTTATCCGTTTTAGTAAGTACTGCTTTTGCTCAAGATTTACCGCATTTAAAAGAATCAGCATTTAAAGGCGGCGAGAAATTAAAATATAAACTCCGTTATGGCTTTATTTCTGCCGCAACGGGAACATTAACTGTTGAAGATACTAAGGATGGATCTGGAAATCCCTCCTTTCATTTATACGCTGCCGGTAAAACAGCGGGTGCCTTTGCAATATATACAGTAAGAAATGAATACAACTCGTATATCAACAGCAAAACATTTTTACCGTATTACTATACGGAGAACATTCGCGAGGGGGGATACAGACGCAATGATAAGGTACGCTTCAACCAAGAGACAAATACAGTTGTAGGTAATAAAGGAACTTTTAATTCGAAGGTAGATCAGACTTTCGACTTGCTTTCCTCCTATTATTTCGCCCGTAATCTAGATCTATCGACTGTTAAACCAGGAGAATCTTTTAAGCTGACTTATTTTTTGAATGATGAGATTGCCACTTTAGGCATACAATATATTGGAATAGAAAAAATAAAAACAGAATTAGGCACATTAGAATGCCTCAAATTCAGTCCTGAGATTAAACCGGGACGTATCTTTAAAAAAAATAGCAAGCTTTATTTGTGGGTAACCAATGATGGCAACCGCATTCCGGTCAAAGCCAATGTAGATATTCTAATCGGTTCGGTAACATTGGAATTACTCGAAGCCAGTGGACTAAAATACAAATTGGGACAAAGAGCAAGCTACTCAAAATAATTAGAATGATTGAAGTAGGAAATGTATTGGTACACGAAGATCTAATCAACAATGACTTTGTGTGTAATTTATCAAAATGTAAAGGAATCTGTTGTATTGAAGGCGATTCAGGCGCTCCTCTATTGGAGAGTGAAAAGGCTATATTGGAGGAGATTTATCCAAAAGTAAAGCCCTATATGACCGAGAAAGGTATTGAAGCGATTGAAGAGCAAGGGAAGTATGTTGTCGATGTTGATGGCGATCTAACCACCACCTGTGTCGATGGAAATAAAGAATGTGCCTATGTGACCTGGGAAAATGGTATTACAAAATGCGCTATCGAAAAAGCTTACGAACTTGGCGAGGTCCATTGGCGCAAACCCGTTTCGTGTCACCTCTACCCTATCAGAACAACACATTATCCCGAATTCGACGTACTTCACTATGACCGTTGGCATATCTGTAAAGATGCATGCTCATTTGGCAAAGAATTACAGGTCCCTGTATTTAAATTTTTAAAGGATCCTCTCATCCGCACCTATGGTGAAGAATGGTACAAAAATCTTGAGAAAGCAGTCGAAGAGTTGTAACAAAATCACTATCTTTAAGCTTTAACTATTTTGGTATTTCACCCCAATTCATGTCAAAATTAAGAGAGATCCAACGCCCTATTGTCCACGAACTTGAGGCTTTTGAAAAAAAATTCAAAGCTTCAATGAAAAGCTCCGTCCCCTTGTTGGATCGTATTACCCAATACCTGATCAAACGTAAAGGCAAACAAATGCGGCCTATGTTTGTGTTCTTTTCTGCTGGTATATGCAACGGAATTAATGAATCCACTTACAGAGGGGCTGCTCTCGTAGAATTGCTGCATACCGCCTCACTGGTACATGATGATGTGGTGGACAATTCCTACGAACGCAGAGGTTTTTTCTCCATCAATGCATTATGGAAAAATAAAATCGCTGTTTTGGTAGGTGATTTTCTGCTGTCAAGGGGCCTGCTTCTTTCTGTAAAACATCAGGATTATCACTTACTCAAAATTGTATCAGAAGCTGTTGATCAAATGAGCGAAGGTGAATTGCTTCAAATCGAAAAGGCCCGTAAACTGGATATTGAAGAGTCTATTTATTTTGAGGTCATCCGAAAGAAAACAGCTTCGCTGATTGCCTCTTGCTGTGCCTGTGGATCGGCTTCTTCAAATGCAGATCAGGAAACAATAGATAAGCTCCATCAATTTGGTGAAAAGATCGGAATTGCATTCCAAATCAAGGACGATTTATTCGACTTTGGGCTAGATGACGTTGGCAAGCCACTCGGCAATGACATCAAAGAGAAGAAAATGACCTTACCGCTAATCTATGCCTTGAATCAAGTGACTTCAAGTGAAAAGCGAAGGATCATTAATTTGATTAAAAACCATAATGAAGACACACATAAAGTGGCCGAAGTCATTGACTTTGTCCGCCAGAGTGGAGGACTCGAATACGCTACAAATAAGATGCTCGAATACCAACAAGATGCTTTCCTGATTTTGGAAGACTTTCCCGACAGTGAATACAAAGCGGGGTTGGAGCAGCTGGTAAAATATACAACAGAAAGAAAAAAATAAAATGAGTCACGAATTAATGTTTTTTGGCGGATTCCTTATCTTTATTGCACTTATGCTAGCAATAGATCTAGGTTTATTCTCCAAAGGCGACAAACCAGTTAGCCTAAAGATGGCTAGCATCATGAGCGCCATCTGGGTCTTATTCTCATTGGGTTTCTATTGGCTTCTTCGTCACTATGGGTTTGAATTACACAATATCCATGACTTGGACCACCTTCAAGAAATCATTACCAAACACCACCACGATATTAAAATAATTCCGGGTGATTTAGCCGCCAGTCTCGAGGTCTATAATAAGAATCTCGGTCTGGAATATCTCACAGGCTATGTTGTAGAATACGCCTTGTCCGTAGACAATATCTTTGTGATGGTCCTATTATTCACCTCTTTTGGTATTCCGGAGCGCTATTACCATAAAGTTTTGGTATGGGGAATCTTGGGCGCAATCATTATGCGGTTCTTATTTATTTTCCTTGGCGCGACCCTTATTGCTAAATTCGGCTGGATCCTCTATGTTTTTGGCGCTTTTCTGGTCTTTACAGGTGTCAAAATGTTTATCAACCGTAATCAGGAAGAAGAAGTGGATCCACAGAATCATCCAGTTGTTAAATTCGCTTCCCGATACTTTAAGGTAACACCAAAATTAGATGGCGGGCACTTCTTCCATGTAGAAAACGGAGTGAAATATATGACGCCACTATTTCTTGTACTACTGGTCATAGAATTTACGGATTTGATTTTTGCTGTGGATTCTATCCCTGCCATTTTCTCGGTGACCAAAGATGCCTATGTGGTATTTTTCTCCAATATTTTTGCAATCCTCGGATTACGATCTATGTTCTTCCTATTGGTCAACATTATCCACAAATTCCAATACCTCAAAGTAGGCTTAGCCTTTTTGCTGGTCTTCATTGGTCTAAAGATGCTGCTGCACCATTGGTTGGCCGAAGTAGGTTTCACAACAACACATTCGCTGATCGTTATTGTCGGCATACTTGCATTGAGTATTATTGCTTCACTGGTTTTCCCAAAAAAGGCTGAACCGGCTGATTAAGCCAATGCGGCTTAAAAAAATGGTTTTACTAAAACACAATGGTCAGAAAGAAATTTCTGGCCATTTCTGATCAATATCGCTGCTTTTTAAGTATCCTATTTTCCAGCAGCAGAATAGCAGAAAAACAGCCAATTTTTAAGAACAATTATTTTACAGAGGAATTTACCTTACTAAATTTTATTTATTTAATTTAGCACCACATTAAATTAACAAAACACTAACAATGAATTGGAATAAAACGATTGTACTAGCCGCATCACTTTTCGCAGCTTCCTTCCAAGTACAAGCACAAGACAATTTGATCAATGCCTTAAAAGCAAATCAAAATGACAATAGCAAATCCGGATTTACCTTTACTGAAGTTATCAATCTAGGTAACACATCCATCAAAAACCAAGGTTCATCAGGTACTTGTTGGTCCTATTCAGGTAATTCTTTCCTGGAGTCAGAAATGATTCGTATGGGTAAAAAACCTGTTGAGATCTCCCAAATTTATACTGCACGCAACACATACTTAGACAAAGCACGTACTTATGTACGTCTTCACGGAGGATTGTCACTAGGTGAAGGTGGTCAATTCCATGATGTATTGAACTCATTCCGTAAATACGGTACAATGCCACAATCGGCTTATACAGGTCTTCACTACGGTACTACACGCAACAACTTTGGTGAAATGACAAATATGTTGGATGCCATGTTAGGTGCAGTAGTAAAAGGTAAAACATTGACGCCAAACTGGGAGAAAGCCTATACAGCTGCAATGGATTCTTACCTTGGTGAGGTCCCTGAGAAATTTGATTACAATGGTAAATCTTATACACCACGCACCTTTGCAGATCAGGTAATTGGTATCAATCCGGATGATTATGTAGGTATCGCTTCTGTAACTGATCACCCTTACTACAGCCAATTCGTATTGTTGATTCCAGACAACTGGTCATTCGACCGTTTCTATAATGTGAAGATGAATGATTTAACGGATATCATTGACAACGCATTGCAAAAAGGTTATACGGTAGCTTGGGCAACTGACGTATCAGAAAAAGGTTTCTCTTGGAAAAATGGCGTAGCTTATGTACCCGAAAAACCATTTGAAGAAATGACTGACCAAGAAAAGTCAACCATGTTTGTTGGTCCTAAGCCAGAGTTAAAAGTAACAGAAGAAGAAAGACAAAAAGCCTTCGACAACTGGCAAACTACAGATGACCATGGCATGCATATCGTAGGGCTTGTCAAAGATCAAAACGGAAAAGAGTATTACATCGTTAAAAACTCTTGGGGCACAACAAATGACTACCACGGTTACTTATATGCATCGAAAGAATTTGTGCGCTATAAAACAACTTCTTTGATGTTACATAAAGACGGTCTAACAAAAGATTTAAAATCGAAGATAAATATCAAATAAGCGATTTATCAGTCCACGAAAACACCTCTGAAATTAATACTTCAGAGGTGTTTTTGTTTTCAGATTAATTTAATAACTTAAACATAATTATGAATCTTTTGTTGAGTGAGTATGAGAAGTATAATCGCATTATGCCTTACGATTTTATTCGGGAATTTGGCGCAGGCCCAAACTAAGGGGGTGAAATTTGTAGATGGGTTGAGTTGGAAACAAGTTAAGGAGCGAGCACAAGCCGAGAACAAGTTTATTTTCGTGGAGCTATTTGCAACCTGGTGTGGCCCCTGTCAATATATGAGCAATGAAATATTCCCTTTAGAACAGGTTGGACAGCCAATTAACCAGAACTTCATTAGCGTTAGGGTACAAATGGATTCCACAGAGTCCGACAATGCCAATGTCAAAAAGTGGTATGCCGATGCGCGTACCCTTTCCAATGAATACAATATTCAATCGTTTCCAACATTTCTTATCTTTAATCCCAATGGACAAGCGGTGCATCGTATAGTTGGTGCAAGTGATGCCCCTGAATTTATCAGTCATGTGATGGATGGGCTCTATCCCGAAACACAGTATTACACGCTGCTAAAAAAATTCGAGAAAAGGCCTCAGGATATTTACACCGCCAAACAGATGCTGAAAGCCGCGAATATCGCCTACGATGAAAATACTGCGCAAAAGGCAGAAAATACCTTAGCAAACTCATTGGGAACGGATGAATTATTCAAAAAAGAAAATGTACATATTCTATTGGCTGCCGCTAAATTCACCAACTCCAAAGCCTTTAATCTGATCCGCAACAATAAAGAAAAAATTGATATTCTATTAGAATCACCGGGGATTGCCAACCGCACGCTGGCTAATGTTGTCGTCAACGAATTATTTCAGATTAAAATAGATGCCAAACATGAACCCAACTGGGATAGTTATCAAAATGAACTTGCTGCAAAATATCCAGACATCGATTTTGTCCCGATGTTCAAGAAGATAAAGGCACACTATTACCTTCAGGTGAAAAATTATGTAGCCATGAAGAATACCATCAATGATTACCTTTCGTCGGAAGATTTTACCCCCCATCAATTAAATACCTTTGCCTGGACGATATTCAACAATAGCAGTGATCCTGCCTGTATCGAATCCGCATTAAGCTGGAGCAAAAAATCAATTATTGAAGATCCAAGCAGTGCATTTTTGGATACCTACGCAAATCTACTCTATAAGAAAGGAGAAAAAGATAAAGCCCTAAAGTGGCAAAACAAAGCTATTGAAATGGCCAGTGAGGACGATCGTCCGATTTATCAGGAGACACTCGACAAAATGATGAAGGGTATAAAGACTTGGGACAACTGATGCTATCCTGCACAAAAGCTAACTATTAAATTAAAATTCTAAAATACCAACGTTATGAAAAAATTGATTTTAATGCTATTTCTCATTCCAACCTTACTATTTGCGCAAAGCGAAGGTGTCAAATTTGAGCATGGCCTCAATTGGAGCCAGATAAAAGAAAAAGCGGCTAAAGAAAATAAATTCATATTTGTAGACTGTTTCACAACCTGGTGCGGGCCATGTAAATACATGTCGAGCACCATTTTCCCACAAGCCAAAGTAGGTGATTTCTTCAATGCTAAATTTATCAATGCGAAGATCCAGATGGATAAAACCAAGAATGATAATGAAGATGTGAAATCATGGTATGAAGAAGCGGATCGTTTTGCAAAAGATTATAAAGTAAGAGCTTACCCTACCTTTTTGATCTTTGATGCCAAAGGAACTCTTGTTCACCGTATCGTCGGTGGTGGTGAAGCAGATGATTTTATCGCCAAAGCCCAAAAAGCACTTGATCCAAATACACAATATGAAACCTTATTGGCAAAATTCAATGCTGACCCCCAGAATGTAACTATTGCAAAAGCCATGGCGCAATCAGCAAAAGATGCCTACGATCAAGAGACTCAAGCAAAAGCGGAAGGCATTGTATTAGCATCTTTATCAACAGATCAAATATTTACAAAAGAGAATGTCAACTTGTTACTTTCTGCAGCTAATGTAGTCGATTCGAAGGCATTTAATTTAATCAAAGACAATCCTGCTAAATTTGATGCCGTTAGTGAAAAAGTAAAAGCAAATGATTTCTTATCGCAATTATTGGTGAGTAACGCTGTAAATACCAAAATTCGTGCGAAGGAAGCTGTTGATTTCGCGAGCATAGAAAAAGAGTTGGCGCAAAAATATCCTACGATCAATACCGAGAAAGCAAGTCTCGAAATGCAACCACGTTATTATGGTTATACAAAAAACTATCCTGGATTGAGAGATAGCTTTAACAAATACATTGCAAAATACGGTTCCAGCATCACCGCAGCAGAATTGAACAACATGGCTTGGTCCATTTTTGAAAACTGCAATGACCCGGCATGTTTAAAAGCAGCAGCTGAATGGAGCAAATTGTCCAATGAGAAAGAAAAAGATACACCAATGTATCTAGATACATTTGCAAACATCCTGTATCGCCTTGGAGAAAAGGAAAAAGCGATTAAAACACAGGAAAAGGCCATCTCACTTATTACAGATGCGACGCAAAAAGAAGAATATGTAGCAACCTTACAAAAAATGAAAAAAGGTGAAAAGACATGGCAATAAGAAGATCTTCTTCTCGTCAATAAATAAAAATACCCGATCAATAAATTGATCGGGTATTTTTTATCATGCATCTGCCGAAAGCCTTTTCAAAGGGCAGTTTGCTTATTTTAATTCCCTAATACCCATATTCCAAAGGGCAAAAGCGTACTTATCAACCGTACTATTAATCAGAACTTCTGTCGACCTACCGGCACCATGACCGGCTTTTGTCTCAATACGGATCAATACAGGGTTATCACAAGCTTGTTTTGCTTGCAGCTCAGAAGCAAACTTATAGGAGTGCGCTGGTACCACACGGTCATCGTGATCGCCGGTAAAGACCATCGTCGCAGGGTAACAAACACCTGTTTTCACATTATGCACCGGAGAATAAGCTTTCAGGTAATCAAACATCTCTTTGCTATCACTGACCGTCCCGTAATCATAGGACCAGCCTGCTCCAGCAGTGAAGGTATGGTAACGCAACATATCCAAAACACCAACCTCCGGAAGTGCAACCTTAGCTACACTAGGATCTATTGTCATTGTTGCTCCAACGAGCAAGCCACCATTAGAGCCCCCCGATAAAGCGGTATACGCTGGTGATGTATAACCATTCTCCTGAAGGTAATGCGCTGCCGCAATGAAATCGTTAAACACATTCAACTTGTTGAACTGCCTTCCGCCATCATGCCATTTCTGGCCATATTCACCACCCCCACGCAAATTGGGAACCGCATACACACCGCCATTTGCTAACCATACCGCCACCGAAGTACTAAAGGCAGGTGTCAGGCTGATATTAAAGCCACCATAGCCATAGACAATAGTCGGATTTTTCCCGTTCAATTCAATCCCTTTCTTATACGTGATAATCATCGGTACTTTTGTACCATCTTTGGACGTATAAAAAACTTGTTTCGATTCATATTGATCAGTGTCAAATTTGACATTAGGTTTGATATAAAGCGTAGATTGCCCTGATGCCACATCAAATTTATAACTTGAAGAAGGTGTAATGTAATTTGAGAACCCAAAATAGATTTCTTTTTCCTTCTTCTTACCCGAGAAACCGCTCGCTGTCCCTACTCCAGGCAATTCAATTTGTCGAATCTTTTTACCCGTATAATCGTATTGAATTACCACAGAAACAGCATCCTTTAAATAGTTTGCAAAAAGATAGCCTCCGCCCGTAGTGATTGAAAGCACATTCTCGGTCTCTGGAATAACATCTTTCCAGTTCTCTTTCGCAGGATTTTTCAAATCTACTTTGACCAATCGATTGTTGGCAGCTTTGTAATTTGTCTCTAATAAGAAACTATCGCCAATATTGTCAACAACTCCAGTGTTGGCATCAAAATGATCCTGCAGGCAGACAATTTTGCTATTCGGCTGATTGAGATCCTGATAATAAAGTTCATTGCCTGTTGTCGTATTTGCAGCGGAGATAATCAAGTATCGTTGATCATCCGTTAATGAAGCCCCTACATAACGCCTCGGCGTTGCAGGACCACCAAAAATTAATTTGTCGGTAGACTGTGCTGTTTTAAGTTTATGGTAGTATAATTTATGCTGGTCTGTTTTTTCCGAAAGTTCAGATCCTTTTGGTTTATCGTAACTCGAGTAATAAAAACCATCGTTGCCTTTCCATGCGATACCGGAAAATTTGACATCAACCAACGTTTCTCCCACCGAAGACTTGTCTTTGGCATTCAGTACAATGACTTTCCGCCAGTCCGATCCCCCTTCAGAAATAGAATAGGCTACTAAGCTTCCATCTTTTGAAAACGAAACATCTGCCAAAGAAGTCGATCCGTCTTTCGAGAATGTATTCGGATCCAAGAAAATTTCCTCAGCTCCTTTCTCTCCTAGTTTACGATAAAGTACCGCATGTTGTTGTAAGCCGTTATTTTTAAAAAAATAGGTATATTCCCCCTCCTTAAACGGTGTCCCTATTTTTTCATAATTCCATATTTCAGTTAATTGATCTTTCAATTTTGTACGGAATGGAATCGCATTCAAATAATCAAATGTGACTTTATTTTCAGCCTGCACCCAGCTTTTCGTCTCAGCTGAACGATCATCTTCCAACCAGCGATAAGGATCTGCGACCTTCTCACCCCAAAATTCATCTACGACAGTCCCCTTGTTTGTCGTTGGATAGGTTAACTGTTGTCCATAACCCGTTGTCGCCGTACCTGCCATACCTATCATCATGAGGATAAGACCAAAATTTTTGTTTATCATAAAAAATCGTCTACTTGTTTCAATCCAGCTAAATTTCATTCACTTAGCATCTGAAAATTCAATTTGAGTTGAATATAAACAAATTTATCGACCTCTTACCTACCTCATGCAGTTTTTTATCTTGTCGAAATAATAACTAAAAAATCCACAGTCATCACTTCCTGCTTGTCCTTTGCACTAACATCCAAACACCTAGATAAAAGCGAATAAATAAAAAACATGAGCCGCTCATAGTAGCATTAAACACATTTCTGCACAGCATATTTTTATAGCAAGCGAAATTTTTTTAGATTTATTCAAATCTTGAAAATACTATAACCATGTTCAAAAAAGTCGTATACCTCACTTTGTCCATTTCCATTCTTCATATTGGAATAAGCGAAGCCCAACAACTCCCTATAGATCAGCAATATCGAACCACTCCCACCAAGATCAACAATCTTGTCCATACCAAACTCGATGTTCGTTTTGACTATGCAAACCAATTCTTGAATGGCAAAGAATGGGTCACTTTACAACCCCATTTCTACCCAACAGACTCCCTTCGCCTTGATGCAAAAGGCATGGATATCAAACAGGTATCTTTGGTCAATGGAGAACAGATGATCCCTTTGAAATACAGCTATGACGATCATTCTCTTTTGATCAAACTGGACCGCAATTATCTTTCAAATGAGAAGTATACCATATACCTTGATTATACCGCAAAACCCAATTTATTGAAAGTGCAGGGCAGTGCAGCAATCAACGATGCAAAGGGGCTCTATTTTATCAATCCAGATGAACGTACGCCAAACAAACCGCGGCAGATATGGACTCAAGGCGAAACCGAGGCCTCATCGGCTTGGTTCCCAACAATAGATCGTCCAAATCAGAAAACCACCGCAGAAATCTCCATGACAGTACTCGACAACTATGTCAGTCTATCGAATGGAGCACTGAGCAGTCAGCACAAAAATAGTGACGGTACGCGCACAGATACCTGGAAAATGGATCTGCCCCATGCTCCATACCTTTTCATGATGGCAGTTGGTGATTTTAAAATCTATCAGGACAAGTACAACAATATCCCCGTTGACTATTACCTGGAGCCAAAATATGCCCCCTATGCAAAAGACATTTTTGGTAAGACACCGGCCATGATGGACTTCTATAGCAAGACTTTGGGTGTTCCTTACCCTTGGAATAAATATGCGCAGATCGTCTGTCGCGATTATGTCTCAGGCGCCATGGAAAACACAAGTGCAACTTTACATGGTGAACATGTACAGAAAACAAAACGCGAATTGTTGGACGATAATCAGGAAGGAACGATTGCGCATGAACTATTTCACCAGTGGTTCGGTGATTTGGTTACTGCCGAGTCCTGGTCCAATTTAACCATGAATGAATCTTTCGCTACCTTTGGGGAGGTCATCTGGCGCGAACACGATGGCGGTAAAGACCGTGGTGATAAATCAAGATTTGAAAAACTTCAATCTTACTTAAAATCTACTAAAAATGGCAAGAGCCCTACTTTAGCCCGTTATTATTATCACGACAAGGAAGATATGTTTGATAATATCAGCTACGCCAAAGGATCCTTGATTCTTTATGCGCTCAAGGAGCAGATGGGTGATGTGGCCTTCTATCAATCACTGAAAAAATACTTGACAGACAATTCCTTTAAAACGGGCGAACCGCAACAGCTGCGCCTAGCGATGGAGGAAGTAACAGGGAAAGACTGGGCCCCCTATTTTAATCAATGGTATTATCAGGGCGGACACCCCGTTTTAAAGATCACAACAAGAAATGCTGAAAATAGTTTATTGCTCAATGTAGCCCAAGTGCAGGATTCTACGGTCCAAACATTCCAAGTTCCTTTGGTTGTAGATGTCTATACAAAAAATGGTAAGATCAGACAAACTTTTCAGCTCAACAAGCGCAACGCACAATTTATGATCCCCTTACCTGCTGCCGTTGAATTTATTGATATCGACCCCGAAAAAACACTCGTTGGTCAAATCCTTATCGACAAATCAGATGCCGATTACCTGTACCAATATGAGCATGCGCCTTCATTTGCCAACCGCGTCGGTGCGATTGCCTACGCCTCAAAGAATCCGACAAATACCAGCAGCCAGCAAATCTTAACAAAAGCATTGGCGGATACCGATGCGGATCTTGCTGCAACAGCAATTCAAGGTCTCGATCTAAGCAATCCCGCGGTTCGCAAGTCAACAGAAAAAACAATCTTGACACTTGCAGAGAAATCGGAGGCCTCTGTTATCCGTGCCTCCGCGATTCAAAAGCTTGCACAGACAAAAGATAAAAAATATAAAAATCTAATTTTGAATGCTGTAAACGACAAATCCTATATGGTTATCGCAAGTTCAATCATGGCGATAAAAAGTGCTTATCCCGATCAGCTTCAACAGTCCCTCAAGCGAATTGATCCGGATGCGACGGAATATCTAAAGGCGCTCATCACCGAATTATCTAAATCATAGCAAAATATATTGTGGAGGTGAATTTTGTATTCGCCTCCATTTTTTTTAGTTTTGGCCACATGTCAACAAGAACAAAAATTTATTTTGCCTCCGACTTTCATCTTGGATCTTACCCCTTGGAACGTTCACGGGAAAGGGAGTTGCAAATTATACGGTGGCTGGACCAGATCAAAACAGATGCTGCACAGCTCTATCTTGTTGGTGATATCTTTGATTTTTGGTTCGAGTATGCGACTGTGGTTCCCAGAGGTTACATACGCTTTCTTGGCAAATTAGCCGAAATTTCCGATCTCGGCATTCCCATCACTTTATTTAAAGGAAACCACGATATGTGGATGTTTGATTACCTCAAAAAGGAATTAAATGTCCGGATCATCGACAATGAGTTGGAACTAGAACTCAACGGAAAACACTTTTATATTCACCACGGGGATGGATTGGGCTCGGGAGATTACAAATATAAACTGCTGAAGAAAGTATTTCGAAGCCGCCTCTGCCAATGGTTATTTGCGCGATTACATCCAAATCTTGGTATCGGAATTGCCACACGCTGGTCCAAACATAGCCGGCTTTCCAATAACGAGGACGAAAAGTTTCTGGGCGAAGACAAAGAATGGCTGATTGGCTATGCCAAGGAACTTGAAGCCAGCAGACATCACGATTACTATATATTTGGACACAGACACCTTCCTTACGATGTTACGCTAAATCCCCATAGTCGTGTCATCAATTTGGGCGAATGGATAAACTATCATACTTATGCAGTATGGGATGGTGAAACTTTACGTTTGGAAAAATGGGCGAGCAAATCCTAATTTCTTTATCCGATTGCCTGAATGGTTATCACTTTCTTACGCCAGAAAGCGCTGCAAAATTGGAGCAGGTCAGTAAGAAAATCATGGCGAAAAGAAATAGCCTATTGATTGAACAGGACAAAATTCAAAAAGACATCTATTTTCTGGCTTCAGGATTAGCCCGCGTTTATTACGAGACGGCCAACCGTCAGATTACGCTGGATTTTGTTTCACCCGGTGGAACACTCATATCCATGAATAGTTATGTCCATGATACCCCGGGCTATGAAAATATAGACCTTTTGGAGGATAGTGTTGTTTATCAAATAGACCAAAAACAACTTTTTGACCTCTATGAAAGTGATATTGCTATTGCCAACTGGGGAAGAAAGATGGCTGAACTGGAATTCATCAAAGCCGAACAACGAACCATGTCCAAGCTCTTTAATACTGCCCAAGAGCGCTATGCGGAATTGCTTCAAAAATACCCCCAATATATTCAACGGATCAAACTTGGTTACATCGCCTCCTATCTCGGTGTCAGTCAGGTTACCCTAAGCCGAATTCGCGCAAATATTCATACAAATTTTTAACATTTGTAAAAATTATTACAGGCAAAAAGCAGGAACTTTGTCCCCGAAACAAAAAATCTAAAAAGATATGAACTGGATATTTTTAATATTGGGCGGATTATGCGAAATTGGTTTCACCACCTGTTTGGGCAAAGCCAAAGATGCAACCGGAAGCGGACAATGGTTTTGGTACGGTGCTTTTGTGGTTTTCCTATTTGCGAGCATGGGTTTATTGATCAAAGCAACACAGACACTTCCATTAGGTACAGCCTATGCGGTATGGACCGGAATAGGCGCAGTGGGAACTGTTTTAATGGGGATCATCTTCTTTAAGGAACCTGCAGATTTCTGGCGCATATTCTTTATTTTCACGCTGATTGCTTCCATCGTAGGACTAAAAGCAGTTTCCTCTCATTAATAGCAGGCTAGGTAGTTTAAAAGCAACAAAATTTCCTTACTTTTGTACACTCAATAGTAATCTAGGTCATACATTCCTAGAAGAAGCATTTTTGATATATGTTAGACAAATTACAAGCGATAAAAGAAAGATGGGAAGAAGTGGAAGCTGAATTGAGCAACCCTGACACCATGCAAGATATGAAACGTTTTGCCAAATTGAATAAAGAATACAAAGATTTAGGCAAAATCGTGGACCAATACCATATTTACAGAAATATGGTGAGCAATATTGACACCAACAAGGACATCATCATGAACGAGAAGGATCAGGAACTTCGTGAGATGGCCAAAGAAGAGTTGGATCTTTTATATGTAGCGAAAGAAGAAAAAGAAGAAGAAATACGCTTAATGCTGATTCCGAAGGATCCAGAAGATGCGAAAAATGCTATTATCGAGATCCGAGGTGGAACAGGTGGTGATGAAGCAGCCTTATTCGCGGGTGATCTTTACCGTATGTATACACGCTATTTCGAAACGAAAGGCTGGCGCAACGAAGTAATGGATGTTACCGAAGGAACTTCCGGTGGTTACAAAGAGGTGATCCTAAAAGTTATTGGAGATGATGCTTATGGTCAATTGAAATACGAATCTGGTGTACACCGTGTCCAACGTGTACCTGATACCGAAACACAGGGACGTGTACATACATCTGCTGCATCGGTAGCTGTTCTTCCTGAGGCCGAAGATGTGGATGTTGAAATCAATCCAGGTGATATTGAGTTACAGACATCCCGTTCGGGTGGTGCCGGTGGTCAGAACGTCAACAAGGTAGAAACAAAAGTACAGTTGACGCATAAACCAACAGGTATCGTTGTCGTTTGTCAGGTAGAACGTTCTCAATTAGCCAACCGAGAGTTAGCTATGGAGATGTTGCGGAACAAACTTTACGAGCTTGAGTTGAACAAAAAGAACGGCGACATTGCTGCAAAAAGAAAAACTTTGGTATCTACTGGAGACCGTTCTGCAAAAATTCGTACCTATAACTACCCACAAGGTCGCGTAACAGAGCATCGTATTGGAATGACGATGTACAACTTACCAGCAATTATGGACGGTGATATTCAAGGAATTATAGATGCATTGCAGTTTGCGGAGAATGCAGAAAAGATGAAAGAAGGTCAAGTAGACTAGTTTTTTTTCAAAAAATCTTTGCAGATACGTAAACAAACGCTATATTTGCACACCTTCTGAGGAGAAGGGTTGAGGTCTGGTAGTTCAGCTGGTTAGAATACATGCCTGTCACGCATGGGGTCGCGGGTTCGAGTCCCGTCCAGACCGCTTCAAAAGAGAGAGAAATCTCGCAAGTTCTTTAACAAATTAAGTTTTTAAGATTTTTAGGTCTGGTAGTTCAGCTGGTTAGAATACATGCCTGTCACGCATGGGGTCGCGGGTTCGAGTCCCGTCCAGACCGCCAAAAATTATTAAAAACAATCCTTAAGATTTTAGGTCTGGTAGTTCAGCTGGTTAGAATACATGCCTGTCACGCATGGGGTCGCGGGTTCGAGTCCCGTCCAGACCGCTAAAATTTTAAAAACACATTGTTGGTCTGGTAGTTCAGCTGGTTAGAATACATGCCTGTCACGCATGGGGTCGCGGGTTCGAGTCCCGTCCAGACCGCCAACAAAAAAAGCATCATTTAATTATAAATGATGCTTTTTTTTTGCCTTAACAATACAACAACTATTATTTTTTTAATTCGTACTGAAGTGCTCCCGAAGGGCAATGCTTGATCTGTTCAATCAATTCAGCCGTACTCGCATTTTGGGCTGTAATCCAGGGTTTATCTTTCGGATGATACACATTTGGCAGACTCTTCACGCAAACCGCAGCATGTGCACAGCGTTCAGGTATCCAAAGAACAGTAATCTCTCCATTTGGATGTGGATAGCGAATTATTTTTTCTTCCATAATACAAATCTCTCTTTAAGGACTAATAGCAATAAGAGCAATTTTGTTTTAAGAATCGACACGTCGTTTTCGGATCATACGACTCACCCGATAGATCATAAAAATACCGACAACGGAAAGTAAAATAACAATCATCCCCAAGGTAGGATAATGTTCCAAGGGGCTTTCTTTTGTTTCTTGGACAATGATTACACCTGCTAGTGAAGCTGCCACGCCACCTGCCAGCTGCTGCAGCGACGAACTGATACTCATAAATGCGCCCCGATCTTTCATCTCCGGAACAGCAGTGATCAAAGCCGAAGATGGCGTCATCCGACTTAAAATGCCCGCCATCATTAAAATGTTTAAGATAACAACAATATAAAATGGAGTAACACCTAGGTTCGTGTAGATAAATACGACAACCATTAGCCAAAGGGAAGCGAAAGCAAAAATTTTAAACTTATCGTAACGATCACTCAATTTCCCTACGATAGGCATAATAATCAATGAAGCAATACCCGAAATCATAAACAACATCGGCAGCTGTTCGTGACTTACTTTTAGGTTATTGACTGCAAAAGCACTTCCAAAAGGCATCATCATATAACCTCCAATGGATAGCAAGGCTGTTGCCATAAAACCAACACGGTATTCTCGCTGTGAAAAGGTCAACCAAAGGTGCTTTAACGCAGATTGATGTTTCTGAAGACCTATATGTGCCGTAATAGGAATGAGTTTGACCGCTATGATAATCACAATAATCAAAGCCATCACTGCAATCCACAGGAAGGCACTATGCCACCCCCAATTATTTGCAATATATAATCCGATGGGGATACCCAGGACTTGACTTGCACCGAAGCCCATCTGCACAAAGCCCATAACACGTCCGCGCTGTTGGAGCGTAAAGATATCGGTGATAATGGCCATAGAAATCGAACCGATAACACCGCCAAACAATCCCGTGACGATTCGTGCAGCAACCAAAGTCCAGTAATCGTTGGCAAAGCTACAGCAGAAGGTCCCGATAATAAAGCCAGAATAGAAAAATAACAGTAGTTTCTTCCGATCAAAACGATCGGCAAAGCCCGCGGTCAGCAGACCCGAAGCACCAGCGCTAAAAGCATAGGCCGAAACCGCAATACCAAATTGAGCTGGTTTGAGATCGATCGCTTTCATCAGGATATCCCCCATCGGTGACATCACCATAAAATCAAGCACGACGGTGAATTGTGTCATTGCCAATAAAAACACCACAAGTTTTTGATAGGCCGTAAAGGGGGCGTTATCAAGTTTATTTATTTCCATACTCTCCGTATTGCTTCGGTTTAAACTGGCCTAAAAATACAGAAGTGCGCGAACATTCTTTGTAATAAGTTTGCAAAATTATCGCACGAGATCTTACCCAATGCCGCTGAAACCATACAATCGCCAGTCCCTAACGACCACTCTATTTAATCTCAGCATAATTTCTAACAAAAAAGCCGGCACCTGTTTGACAGGTGCCGGCTCAATATGCGATATAAAGCAAATTATTCAGCTATAACAGCAAATTCAGCTCCGGAAGCATAGTCATCACCACGCTGTGAGTTAAGTCCTGTAAAACGAATATAACGTCCTTTCACAGGCTTTTCGAATCGAACAGTTTTTAATTTTTTATTCCGTTCAAAAGATCCCGACATCACATCCTCCCAATTCTTCCCATCCTTGCTCACCTGAATCTTATAATCCTTAATATCACCATTCGGTCCATCCTGTCTTGGCAGAAAAGTGAACCCTTTAATTGTTTTGATACTCGCAGCATCAAAATCAACCCAATGCGGATATTGTGCCACAGTAACCGAATACATGGTGTGCCAGATCGAAGATGGGTCTCCATCCAATAGATTCTTGGCATCACCTTCACCAGTTTCCTGACTTGAAGCAAAGACAACTTCCATTGGAATGGTCTCGATTTTTGTGTATTGCTGTGTTACCTTTAATTTCTCGTTATGCTGATACCAAGCGGTTACGGTACCACCGGCGCGCAAATCAAAAGGCGCTTTATAAACCGTTGCCTTCCCATTGTTCAGACTATATACAACAGGTTCATTCTTATTACCAGACAAAATAGAAACTTCACCGTTTGAACTTCTTGCCAAAGAAATTGGCGCATCGCCTGCGGTTGTTACATGAGCTTTCTCCATCACATCATCCTGCTGAATCGGGCGGATAATAAAGCCTATTGCGGTTGGCACTGCCTTCACGCGATCTTTGTCCAATGGTGGCCCTTGTCCGCAGCTGTTGCCCCCTAGTCCTGTAACCGCAGCATCGAGATGCAGGTGTACTCCCGAGCTTTTTGGCAATTGATAAGGATGTGGTGCAAAGGTCAATTCAAGCTCACTATATTCCAGAGCCGAAGTCGCTAAATGTTCTTTCGCAACAAAGATAGCCCCTTGTCCAGCGCTGTTTGTCAATGCTGTCCAGCGTACATCCTCATTGTTGCTCATATTTTGTGGATTAGGCCATGGTACAAACTGGTCTTTTACCGTACTTCTGTGCAATTCAATAAACTGTGCTGTCTTCCGGTCCGCATAATTATTGATCGGCCCACGCCCATAATAACTATAGTTGCTGTATTCAGCAGGCAGCTGCAGAGAATATCCCAATCGAGCTAATACCACACTTGCATTATTGGAAGTAATACTCGACGATAATTCAATAGAGCCATCCTTATAGATTGTCCAGATCTGATTGCTTGTAAATTTAAAATCATCTTTACCAAAAGGCTTGTCCGTATGCTCTTTAAGGGTGTAGGTTCCCGAAGTTCCGCCCAACAAAGACGCACCATATGGAGCTTGTGATTCAATGGTAAATGCCAATACAACTGTTCCATCTTTCTTGGTATAACTGTTTGAAGACAAAACCTTATGTTTCAGATTATGCAATCCTTTTTCAAACCATTGTTGGTAGGCCCAGTTATCATTGTCAACCGGAGCACGTAATGCATCCAATTTAGGGCCTTCACCATCGCGGATAATTTGCTTACCGGCATAAGTTAGATTATATATCGAACCTGTTTTATTGTCAAACTTAGCGATAAACTGATCACCCTTCACCACCTGCAAATCACCTTCTTTGGAAAGTACCGGATTTCCCCCTTGGGCAACAGAAGAAATCAGCGGTTTATTTTCAGCAGCTTTGACAAAAAGCTGTTCCTCCATTTGTACAAAACCTTTTGTTGCCCATAGTCTATCGTCATTGAGGATAAACTGTACTTTCACAAAATATTCCGATCCCGCATCTAACTGCGCGTAATTTATTGGCAATAGAAGTTGCTTGCGTTGGCGTGCCTTGGGCAAATCCGCCGTACTGATTGTACCTTTGCTATTTGTTAATTCTACGCCATCTTTGAATAACGACCATTGTACCTGATAATCGGATAGATCCTTAAAGTAATTTTTATTAAATAATTCGATTTTACCCTGCTGAATATCAACAGCCTTTACACCTACATTCTGGTAAACTTTTTTTACCTCATAATACTGCGGTTTAGGTTTCATATCGGCAAAGATCAACCCGTTATTGACAAAGGTTCCATCATTGGGTTTATCCCCAAAGTCACCACCATAGGCCAGAAAGCGTTCTCCGGTCTTTTTATCATAATAATACATGGCCTGATCAATCCAATCCCAGATGGCACCGCCCATAAAGAAATTGGTCGACTCTATAGCTTCCCAATAATCAATTAAGTTACCAGCAGCATTCCCCATCGAATGTGAATATTCCGAGATATGGAAAGGATATTTCAATTTGTAAGTACCTTTTACAGCTCCTCTTACCCAGTCAATCGAAGGGTATTGATTGGAGCCCATATCAACAATTGCATTGTTACGCTCGTATTGAACAGGTCTTGACGTATCAATTTTCTTTATAGCCTGATAGGCTGCCACAAAATTATCACCCGGACCGGCTTCGTTTCCTAAAGACCAGATAACGACAGCCGGATGATTGATGGTCGAATGCACCATTTCGATATTACGGGCTACATGCGCATT
Source organism: Sphingobacterium sp. (assembly GCA_031286695.1). Lineage (GTDB taxonomy): Bacteria > Bacteroidota > Bacteroidia > Sphingobacteriales > Sphingobacteriaceae > Sphingobacterium. Next base: position 385,699 of record JAITTY010000009.1, read on the forward strand.
CTTCCATTCAGGAACATGCGAGAGAGATTCTTTGCCATAATAATACTCATGACTTTCGATATTGGCTTCATCTTCGAGATAAATCCCATATTTATCGCATAGGTAATACCAATATGCAGGTTCTGGATAGTGTGAGTTACGAACGTGGTTGATGTTCGCCCTTTTCATCAATTTTACCTCAGCTTCCATCTGTTCTCTGGTCACCACTTTACCATGCTCAGGATTGGTCTCATGCCGGTTTACACCTTTTAGTTTAACTGTCTTACCATTGATATAATAATAACGTCCCGCCAGGCCAAATTCATCATCCGCAGCCTTGGTATCTTTGATCTCAACCTTTCTAAATCCAACGTAGGTAGAAATGGTCTCTATCGTTTTGTTCTTTTTATCCTTCAATTCAGCCACCAAAGTATACCGATAAGGTAATTCGGCAGACCATTTATTCGGATTTTTAACATTCAACGTTGCTGCGATGCTATTGGAAACTTGACCATCCAGGGCTGGCACAGCTGATGAGGCTTCTGTCTGGTCGACAAGTGTATTCTCATCACTGTACAGCTTATTTTTATAAAGTGAGTAAACAACTTTATACCCTTCAGCTTTCTTATTACCAAGATTGCGTACAGTACTCGTAATTTTCAACGAACCATTTTCGTAATTGCTGTCCAAGTCTGGAATAGCCGCTAAATCGCGAATCTGAACTTTTGGCGTTGAAGTCAGAGAAACATCCCGAAATATCCCGGGCAATCGAAACATATCCTGATCTTCCAAAAAGGAAGCATCCGAACTGCGGTAAACTTCAACAGCCAACACATTTTCAGCACCCTTTTTTAAGTATGCCGAGATATTAAAAGACGCAACATTTCTTGAATTTTTTGAAAAACCAACATATTTGCCATTTATCCACAGGTAGAAAAACGAGTCTACCCCATCAAAATTGATAAATACTTCACGACCGTCCCAATCGGCAGGCACTGTAAAGTTGCGTCGGTAGGACCCTACTTCATTACGATAAACATAAGTTGTCCAATCTTGGGCTGGCGTTCGCATAACCCCACCGCGCCAATCATCAACCTTCACTTGATGATGAAAGATCACACGCTGGTTGGTATAAATAGGTACACCATATTTTAGGCTTCCATCCTTTTGTATACCATAAATATTCCAGCTCATGGGTACTGGAACAGATTCCCAAGCACCCACATTATAACTAGGATCATAAAAGTCCTTTGGTCGCTCTTCCGGAGTCTTTACCCAGTTGAATTTCCAAGATCCATTGAGCGAAAGCCAATAGTTACTATGTTCGGGAAGTACTTTTCGCGCACTCTCTACGTTTTGAAAGGAGAAGAACGAAGCATGCGGCAACTCCTTATTAAGTGATAATAATTGAGGCGATTCCCATTCATTCCCTTTTGGAGCCACTGTAGCTCCATACTGGAAACCGTCGATAGAAGGCGTAATCGTTTGCCCTATCGTAACGGTAGTGTCCAGCGACAGTAATGAGGCTAGAATCGTTGAAAAAATAACAGAGTTTCTTAACATAATGTAATTAAGCAATTTAGTCCAGGAAACCAAATGTAACTTCATTTTGCAGTAATAACAAGCAGATTATTAAAGCACACGATTGCGAAACTTTTTCGATACAAAAAAAGATCATATCGGACTTTAAAGTTGTCTCATAGGATCTCCTGTCGAGAACCCTACATAAAACAACGTAAAAACATAAAAAATAGACGCGGTGAAAAATGGCTATGTCCTCCCAAAAGCAGCGGATTTCAATAAAAAACAAATGCTTTCGGTTTCAAGGAATAAGCCTTATTTTTGGGGATAGATTTCGCTTTAAACAAATAAAAGTTTACGTTTGAAAATATTTCGAAGAATTTTATTTTTCAAAGGGTTACAATTTAAGTATTAAGGTATTAATAGGTGAGTAAATTCAGTAAATCAGTCCTGCTAGAAAATGATGAGCAAATCATTGAAGGCATCAAAGACGGCAACAGCTTGGCGATAGATGCTATCTATAAGCGGTACTATCCGTCTATAAGCCATATGATCTTGCAAAACAATGGAAGTGAGGATGAAGCGAAAGATATTTTTCAAGAAGCTGTCATTGTGCTCTACGATAAAGTTTCCAAAGGGAACTTTGAGCTCAGCAGTAAACTAAAAACATATCTTTACTCGATTTGCAGAAGGCTTTGGCTTAAGCAACTCAATCGTGCTGGTTTTGGCAACAGTGACATTAGCGGTTATGAAGATTCTTTATTTGAAGAAGAAGATCTACAACAGCATCAAGAACTTGAAAAAAAGTTCGACCAAATGGAACTTGCCTTAGAGAAAATGGGAGAACCTTGTAAGACGATCTTACATGATTTCTACATCTTAAACCATTCGATGCAGGACATCTGTGAAAAATTTGGTTATACCAATACAGATAATGCCAAGACTCAGAAGTATAAATGCCTACAACGGCTGAAAAAAATATTTTTTTCAACAGATTAAAATTAGTGTAACACCATGGGAACAATGAATCAAAAAGAATTTTTCGAATTAGCAGATCACTATCTTCGCGGCGAATTATCGGCCGAAGAAAAAGCTGCATTTGAATCTTTTTGTGCTGATCAACCCTCCTATGCTGCCCAATTACAACAACACCGCGAATTTGTTGCCAATATGAAAGAAACTAGTCAACGGCTAGACTTCAAAAATGCATTGGCACAATCAGCAAAAGAATACCATAAAACCCAAAATAAACCCGCAAAGGTGGTTCCTATAAAACAATCAACGGTAATTTCACTTTGGGAACGTATCAAAGCAAGTTCTTTGGTGGCTGCAGTGGTAGCGGTATTCGCGGTATTTGGCACATTATGGTTGAGCGGTTATTACAGCAACCTCGAGAAAGCATCTTCCGATTACAGTGCGCTACGTAGAGACATGAACAATGTCAAAAAGAACGTCAACGCACATAACGCTGCAATCAGGGATATCAATGACAAAAAATCAGTAAAAGGTACTGAAAGCCAGTTTGGCGCAACAGGATTTATGTTGACAACAGATGGCTATGTCGTTACCAACTACCATGTCATTAGTGGAGCTGATTCAATCTATTTGCAAAATAGTAAAGGTGAATCGTATAAAGCACAAATCGTACATACCGATCCAAGCAAAGACTTGGCTATTTTGTACATCGCAGATAAGACTTTTAAGAAAGCTAAAAGCTTACCATACACCTTCAAAACATCGACTTCAGATCTTGGCGAAGATATTTATACGATTGGGTTTCCTCGTGACGAAGCAGTATATGGCCAGGGATACCTAAGTTCATCTACAGGTTATGCCGGTGATACCATCGCTTATCAGATCTCCGTGCCTGTCAATCCAGGTAACAGTGGCGGTCCGGTATTGGACAGCAGAGGTAATGTGATTGGTATTATTTCCGGAAAACAACGTGGCATAGATGGTGCCGCCTTTGCAATCAAAACGAAATCAATTTTGAATGCTTTAGCGGATATCCCAAGTGATTCACTGGTTACGGGCCTTAAGATCAACAAAAAGAACAGCTTGGCTGGTTTACCACGAACCGAACAAATCAAAAAGATGCAAGACTATATCTACATGGTTAAAGTCTATTAGGATGTATTTAGAACTTATAAAAAAGGCACCGTTTTCCAACGGTGCCTTTTTTGTTCTTTAATTCCAACAATCCAATCCCTACAGATTAGGTTGTGGCGTCGTTCTCAAATACGGTTTGATCTCTTTAAACCCTTTTGGAAATTTAGCAGGAATATCTTCTGTCTTTATTGCCGGTACGACAATAACATCTTCACCATGCTTCCAGTCAGCAGGGGTAGCCACTTGATAATTGGCAGTTAGCTGTAAAGAATCAATGACCCGTAAAATTTCATCAAAATTACGACCTGTTGATGCTGGATAGGTCAACGTCAACTTGATCTTTTTGTCAGGACCAATGATAAATACGGAACGTACGGTCACTGTTGCAGAAGCATTTGGATGGATCATATCGTATAATTCGGATACATGATGATCCTCATCAGCAATAACCGGGAAATTCACTTCGGTATTTTGCGTTTCATTGATATCCTTAATCCAATTCAAGTGATCGTTTACATTATCGACACTTAGCGCAATGGCCTTCACACCTCTCTTGTCAAATTCAGATTTCAGTTTTGCCGTACGGCCCAACTCTGTTGTACATACCGGCGTATAATCTGACGGGTGCGAAAAGAAAACGACCCAGCTATCTTTGATATAATCGTGAAAGTCTATTTCACCAATGGTTGTTTGCGCTTTAAAATTTGGCGCTTCATCCCCTAATCTTAAACTCATAATCTTATTTTTTAAATGTGTTTAAATTATATAGTCTACAAATATAGTAGATTAAATTTAGCAAACAAGTAATTCTTCATTTTTTTAAATTAAGATGAAAAAACTCTACTTAATCCAATTGAAAGTAAGGATTTTACAACTATAAACAAAATGGAACACCAATATGATCTTTTATTTTTATCCCCTAAAGAGGCTTACTTTCTACTGCAAATACATCTCCAGATAAAACGAGACTAGATGCTCTAAACCGCCCATTATTCAACAAAAAAATTATGATGAATACCTAAAATAACCTAAAAAGTAATTTGTTAAATTACTATGCTTGCATAATATATATTTTGTATATTTGAGTATGGAGGTACACCAATCTCATAAAATGATTGTGAGCCGGGGCAAAACTTTTTGACAGCAAATGTTATTAGATAAAGCATAATCACCATTCGATATGGAGTTATCATTGCGACAAATGACGAACCAAAAAACTTGAAATACCATGAACTTTGAATTAAGCGAAGAACACAAAATGATCCGTGACGCAGCACGGGAATTTGCTCAGGAACTAAAGGCCGGAGCAATCGAACGCGATGAAGAAGCAAAATTTCCAGCACAATTTGTCAAGCAAATGGCCGAACTTGGTTTTATGGGCATCATGACCCCGGAGGCCTATGGCGGAGCAGGCATGGATACATTGGCCTACGTTCTTGTCCTGGAAGAAATTGCAAAAATTGATGCTTCTGCGGCCGTTATTGTCTCCGCCCACAATTCGCTGGTATTATATGGACTTAATGCTTTTGGAACAGAGGAACAAAAGCATAAGTACCTGATTCCTTTGGCTAAAGGAGAAAAACTTGGTGCTTTCGCATTATCAGAGCCTGAAGCGGGTTCGGATGCCTCTTCTCAGCATACTATTGCCGAAGATAAGGGCGATCATTATCTGCTCAATGGGACAAAAAATTGGATTACCAATGGCGGTCACGCCGACATATACCTCGTTATTGCGCAGACTCATCCCGAAAAGGGGCACAAAGGAATCAACGTGCTAATCGTAGAAAAAGGTTTACCAGGCTTTACTATTGGACCAAAGGAGAACAAATTGGGTATCCGCAGTTCCGACACACATTCCCTTCTATTTTCCGATGTTAAGGTTCCGAAAGAGAATCGCATTGGAGAAGATGGCTTTGGGTTCAAATTTGCGATGAAAACACTAGATGGCGGCCGTATTGGCATAGCTGCTCAAGCTCTGGGAATTGCGGCTGGTGCCTATGACCTTGCTTTAGCGTACTCAAAAGAGCGAAAGACCTTTGGAAAACCTATTTCGGATCATCAAGCCATCCAGTTTAAATTGGCCGATATGGAAGTCGATATTGAAGCCGCAAGACTCTTGACTTACAAAGCTGCCTGGACAAAAGATCAGGGGCTCCCCTATGGAAAAGAAGCAGCCATGGCCAAACTGCATGCCTCTGAGGTCGCCATGAAACACACAGTAGAAGCAGTTCAGGTGCACGGGGGATATGGCTATGTAAAAGAATACCACGTCGAACGATTGATGCGTGATGCAAAGATTACGCAAATCTATGAGGGTACATCCGAAATTCAGCGTTTGGTGATTGCCCGTGAAATTTTACGGTAATGTTTCTGTCCACAATACCTTAATAAACAACACCTTAATAATAAGCAAGAGCTTTCAGTTGTTGAGCTGACAGCTCTTGCTGTAGAAACACCACTCATATGCAGGGAATGCTTCATCTGTTCGATCAAACAGATTGCTAAGCACCCTTTAAAGACTTTTCAATTTATTATCGATCATCGCTAGATACTGGTAATCCTGAAAAGCAAAACTAGCTGTTTCGGCCATAGCTAGATTCAGAATTAGCTTTGCTTTGCGGAGTAAGTTCTCCTGGCTACCATCCGTAGCATTCAAACCATCAAATAATAGCGTTAACGCCAATGGATGCAATTGCTGTACCTGGAGATCTTCTTTAAGATATACCGCAAGTTCGGTCTCCGAAAGATTTATGAAGTAGTTTCTGCTCTTTTCAAAAAACTTCTCATAAGCTCCTTCAAATACAGCTGGGTCGCTCGGTTCAGCAAAGGCATCATGCCCCTCCGTCCATATGCGAAGAAATTTGCCTATTTCTTCGATCCAGTTCATCAATACATCTTTTTTAAAACTTAATCCCATTTTCTATGCTTATCGGATCTGTCCACTTCCACGGACAATCCATTTCTCTGTAACCAACTTTTCCAAGGCAAATGGTCCCCGTGCATGTAATTTCTGAGTAGAAATTCCAATTTCAGCTCCAAGTCCAAATTCGCCACCATCTGTAAAACGTGTTGACGCATTGGCATAAACCGCCGCGGCATCCACAGTATTTAAAAACTGTTCAATATTAAACTCATTGGAAGAGACAATACACTCCGAATGTTTGGAAGAATATTTTCCAATATGTTCCAGAGCTTCACCCAGTCCATCAACGGTTTTTATCGAACATTTCAAATCTAAAAATTCTCTTCCAAAATCCGCCTCTTCTGCCACTTTTAAATTTGAGAAATTTTCATCCCTTAATACCTCATAGGCGCTTGGATCAGCAAAGACTTCAACCTGAGCCTCTTCCAGATAGGGAGCCAATTTAACTAAAAACTCCGTTACAACATCCTTATCGACCAAAACAGTATCCAAGGAATTGCAGACCGAAGGTCTGGAAATTTTAGCATTGGCGACAATTTTAGCTGCCATATCCAGATCTGCGGTCCGATCCACATAGGTATGACATACTCCCGCACCAGTTTCGATCACAGGCACCTTCGCGTTTTCCCTGACAAAATCGATCAACGACTGTGAACCTCGTGGGATAATGATATCCACATAAGACGTCGCCTCCAGCAATTCCGATACGTACTTTCTATCGACAGGTAACAGCTGTACAATATCCCGTGTAATACCATGTTCGCCCAAGATTCCGTAGATGACTTTTAATAAAGCCGCATTGGTGTATTGCGCGTCGGAACCGCCACGCAGTAAACAAACATTACCCGATTGAATACATAAAGCTGCAACATCAATAGTAACGTTGGGTCGTGATTCATAGATTACACCGACAACCCCGAGTGGGACAGTGATCTTTTCTATTTCCAATCCGTTGGGCAAGACCTTTTTTAATAAGAGCTGATCTGTTGGATCCGCTAACTGCGCAATCTGCTTCACACTGTCAGACAGACCTCTTAGACGATCACCATTGAGCAGGAGACGGTCTTTTTTGGGATCTTCATCCGACATGCGGTCCAAATCACTTTTATTGGCTTGTAATATAGCCGATTCTTGTTCAACAAGAGCGGCTGCAATGGCATTTAAAATGGCGACTTTACTATCTGGAGCCAGCTGCTGCAACACTTGTTTTGCTTTGGCTGCTGCCTGAAGTTGTTCTACGATGGATTCACTCATAATAATACGATATCATTTGCATGCGCAATTTCTACATTCTTTTTACTTGACTGGGACAAAGCGGATGAATCCATCTTGGCCCGGGCGACGGCCACCGTTAAGCCTTCGAGATTAACAATATTCAAGACTTCTCCCTTTTCAAAATGTTCAACAATACGGGTTACGCCTACGGCGAGTAAACTCTTGTGTTTCAACAAGGCCTCTTCCGCCCCACGGTCAACCATTAATTCACCTTTGATCAAACTTCCACTTGCAAGCCATTTCTTGCGAGAAGAGATCTTCTTGCTCTCTGCCAGACACAATGTTCCCGTTTCGTGCTTTACAGCTTTCTGAATTGCATCTTCCGTCTGCATGCTAAAAATAACGACTGCAATTCCCATCTGATTAGCTAGTCGGGCAAAGTTCAATTTTGACGTCATTCCCCCCAGTCCTACCGCAGATTTGTCCTTTCTTGCCAATCCTAGGATATCTCGATCGATTGTTTCAATCTGCGGTATAATCTTGTTGTTTGTATCCAATACTCCTGGGACCGAAGTGCTAAACAATAATTTTTCGGCGCCAAAGCCAACGGCAATTAACGTAGCTAGCTCGTCATTATCTGAAAATTTCAGTTCCTTATTACTCACAACATCATTTTCATTTGCTATGGGAATAACATTATTCCGCCACAATTCCTCGTATGTATTTTTCAATTGCAGAAATTGATCCCGATTGGAAAAATGATGTCGTTCACATAAGCTTTGCGCCAACGAAATTTTAAATGGCCTGAAATAGGTTGAATACGTATTGATCAGTATGGGGTTTCCAATTGCAGCTGCAGCCTTACGTTCTGATAATGTACCCGTATAATTGGGCAGAAAACGTTTACCGGCAGCGACAGCCCCCGAAGACACCAAGACAATATTGTATTTCTTCTGTAAGGAAGCAATTTGCCTAGCGATCTCCAAAACAATACGTTCATCAACTTCTCCCTCTTTCGTGGTAATAGAAGCCGATCCAAATTTGACAACGAGAATTGGCTTTTTCATTCTTTAGTATGTTTTAGTTTAGATTTGAGCACTAATTTACTGAGAAGAATTTGATTTTTGCAAAATATGTTAACAATTGAACAATATAATTCAATACAAAAATTTGTGAAACAAGGCCGAATCTATTGGCCCGGCAGACATTCGATCTGAAAGAAAAGAAACAATTATAACCAATCCCGGATGTCCATGCACATGGCCTAACGATGAAAAACATAAAGCCTAAGCGTACAAAAAAGCAGCAACTCCTAGATAGCGCCCAAAAAAGCAGACACTTTCTAAGGCACTACACTTATTCGAGTGCTGCTTTCTGTTAAAGATAGAGTTGCGCTATTTATTTTTTAATATCTGATGGAGATCAAACCGTAGACCAACATTAAACGTACGGTTATAGAGTTTTACATTTTCATTGACACTCATATCCTTCATCCCATAATTGGAGCCAATGAAGAAACCATAGCCCCCATTCCATTTGTAACCTAAGTTAAAACCCAAACCATAATCCGCCGGATTGGTACTCGCATCATAAAATTTTCCATCATTATTGTTCACCGACATCTGGATACCATAATATGGACTCGCTGCTATATAAGCCCGACCCTCTCCAATCGTCACATTATAGGCGATATTTAACGGAATATCGATTGCGTTCCGACGATAAGTCGTCCAATTATTTTCCAGAGAGTGCTTTGCTTCCATGCCATTTTGGGTAAAGTTGACTTCAGGCTGAATAGAAATTCCGGCAATAAGAGGGATTTCAACAAAAACACCTGCTGTAATCCCCGAAATACTTCGAAAGCTATAATTGTGGGATCGCTTATTGGATACTAACGATCCAGCATTCGTGTACCCAGCATTTATGCCGTAGGAAATTTTGCTTTGGCAGAATGCCGTGGAAAGCACAAAAAACAGTATTACGCTGCTAATTAAATGTTTCATATGTGGTCAATTTATTTACAATTGCCACAAATATGCACGGCGGAATCTTAATTTAAACGCTATTTAGCGTTGTTTAACAAATCTTAATATTGATTAACAATAATTAATACATATTAACAAAAGCCCTCATTTAAGAGGAGAATCGCTCTTCATAAAGCTTCTCCAACGAGAACATTTCATCACGATATTTCGCGGCTTCCAAGAAGTCCATATCCTTCGCGGCTTTATCCATTTTCTTGCGTACGTTATCTATTGCTTTCTTCAGATCCTTCTCGCTCAGATACTGCATCACTGGATCAGCGGCAATGGCCTGCGACGGATCCGGTTCAACATAAACTTTTGGTTCTATACCCGAGAAATCTGCAACTGAAGTCTGCTCCAAAATCTCTTCTCTTGTTTTACCGACCGTACGTGGAGTAATGCCATGTTCCAGATTATATTTCATCTGCTTGTCCCGACGACGATTGGTTTCATCTATCGTGACTCGCATACTGTCAGTCATTTTATCTGCATACATAATAACACGTCCTTTATCATTCCGGGCAGCGCGACCGATGGTCTGAATAAGCGATCGTTCGGAACGCAGAAAGCCTTCCTTATCCGCATCAAGAATGGCAACGAGCGTGACCTCGGGTAAATCAAGCCCCTCACGTAATAAGTTCACCCCAACCAATATATCAAATTCCCCCAAGCGAAGCCCCCTCAAGATTTCCACACGCTCCAAGGTTTTAATTTCGGAGTGTATATAACGGACTTTTAAATTCAACTTGGTCATATATTTCGAAAGCTCCTCGGCCATACGTTTGGTTAATGTCGTAGCCAAAACACGCCCTCCTTCTTTGATGGTTTTATCCACCTCTTCTAAGAAATCATCGACCTGATTGATCGCTGGCCGTACTTCAATAATCGGATCCAACAGTCCAGTGGGACGAATAACCTGCTCAACGACTACACCTTCAGTCTGCTGAAGTTCATAATCACCCGGAGTCGCCGACACATAGATCGTCTGATTTGTCAAAGATTCAAACTCCGGAAAGTTTAAAGGTCTATTGTCCAAAGCTGCAGGCAACCTAAAACCATGCTCTACAAGAGAAACTTTACGCGATCGGTCTCCACCATACATTGCACGTAATTGCGGTAAGGTCACATGGCTTTCATCAATGACCAACAGATAATCTTCCGGAAAATAATCCAGCAAACAGAAAGGACGCATTCCCGGTTTCCGGCCGTCGAAAAAGCGAGAATAATTTTCAATCCCCGAACAATAACCCAGTTCACGCATCATTTCCAGATCATAGTTAACCCGTTCCTCCAAACGTTTCGCTTCCAGCATTAGTCCCTCCTCTTCCAGTTGCGTTTTCCGCTGCATCAATTCATCTTGAATAGCCCAGATAGATTCTTTAAATTTTTCCTTCGGTGTAACGAAGAGGTTTGCCGGAAAAAGAGCAAGATCTTCCATCTTGTTGAGTGTTTTACCCGAAATAGGATCGATCTCACTCAGTTCATCAATTTCATCACCAAAGAAAGAAATACGAATGGCGTTATCCAGATACGCAGGGAACACATCTACGGTATCGCCCTTAACACGAAAAGTACCGCGCTTAAACTCGGTAGTCGTCCGTGAGTATAAGATCTCCACCAATTTATGCAGGAAAGCGTTTCTGGTGACCGTCATACCCACGCCGAAACGAAAAATAGAACGGGAGAAGTCCTCCGGGTTCCCCATACCATAGATACAGGATACCGAAGAAACAACAACAATATCACGACGTCCTGACATCAATGACGAAGTCGTCGCCAGACGCAACTTTTCAATCTCCTCGTTAATCGCTAAGTCTTTCTCAATATATGTATTGGTAGAAGCTATAAAAGCTTCGGGTTGATAATAATCGTAATAAGATACAAAATAGTTAACCGAATTATTAGGAAAGAACTGTTTGAATTCACCGTACAACTGAGCCGCCAAAGTTTTATTATGGCTTAAAATCAATGTCGGCTTTTGAGTTTCCTGAATCACATTGGCCACGGTAAAAGTCTTACCCGATCCTGTCACCCCCAAAAGCGTCTGGTATTGCTCTGCCTGCTCAACTCCGGCAACCAATTGCTTAATTGCTTCTGGCTGATCGCCGGTCGGCTTATACTCTGATGTCAATTCAAATTTCATATACTTCCTATTTCTTAAGAAAACTATTTAGGCCTTTTCCAGCAAACATTGCACCAGTAATAGTTTGAGCGAAAAGCTCAAAACAGCTCTTTTAATCCGATGGTTTTAATCTGCAGACAGGACGATTTTTTCGACATGCGGTCCAGGCCATATCCAGCTATGGTCTAACACAAATTTACTAAAAATTTTACCATTTTACTGCAAACTATAATAATACCATAGATGTTATTACTTTCAATTGATTATTTACTATCTTTAGTTTAACTGAACTAGCACGCACGTCATGGTCACTATTCTATCTACCCAAAATAGCATCGCAAATCATTTTATCGCCGAGTTGAGAGATATCACTGTTCAACAGGATCGCATGCGCTTTCGTCGGAACCTCGAACGGCTAGGTGAAATTTTTGCTTATGAAATTAGCAAGACGATGGCCTATACGCCTATGGAGGTTGAAACGCCATTAGGGGTAGCCAAGACACATCTATTAATGGAACAGCCCGTATTGGCCACTATTCTCCGGGCAGGTCTTCCTTTTCATCAGGGGCTGTTGAATGTATTTGATCACGCCGATAACACGTTTATTGCAGCCTATCGCCATACCAAAAAGAGTGGCGAGTTTGAAATTCACAAGGAATATGTCAATACACCCAATTTAGACAACCGGACGGTGATCATCGTGGACCCCATGCTGGCGACCGGAAAAAGTCTTGTTTTATGCTGTAAGGATCTATTGGCCGAATACGATATCAAGGAATTGCACATTGTCGCGGCCATCGCTTCCGAGGAAGGATTGAATCACGTTCAGGCCTTTGTACCTACGGCACATATCTGGGTAGGTGATGTAGACCACGAACTGACATCAAAAGCTTATATTGTACCTGGACTCGGCGATGCCGGAGACTTGGCCTATGGTGTAAAACACCATTAATGTGGATAAATTATTTAAAACTAAATTAACACTTAGATCATTGAAATTCAGTAAATTTATATCAATGATGAAGTTTAATTTTTTTATATCTAATTTATATCGCTATGAGATGGCAAAAATACAATGGCGAATCCATTCGCTCCACGATTTTCGATGCTGTTGAGGAAGTCATTAAACGAGAAGATGCCCTAGGGAATAAGCTCAAGGTTTATATCGGCACCGATTCCCAAGTCAAAAGAGGCATCATCGACTTCGCGACAGTCATCGTCTTTCTCCGAGAACATAAAGGTGGATTTATGTTTATCCAACGGGACAAAAGGCACCACCGAATGAGCATTAAAGAAAGGATGCTGCTCGAAGTCCAAAAATCCATCGATATAGCCTATCAACTCTGCCCCCTCCTCGAAAAACACAAAGTAGACCTCGAAGTCCACGCCGACATCAACACCAATCCAAATTTCCAGTCAAATGTTGCTCTTAAAGAAGCTATGGGCTATATTATGGGTATGGGATTTGTTTTTAAGGCCAAGCCCGAGTCATTTGCCAGTACCAATTGCGCCAATAAACAGGTTCAATAATTGACTATTGGATAGACTTTGTATATTTAGGTGTAATTTTTAGTACACCACATGCAGGATTTTTTTCAGCAGATTGCCAGTCAATTTGCCCAAACCCCTTGGCTCGAATGGTTAGGCACCCTAACTGGCTTTCTTTGCGTCTATTTGGCAGCCAAACAAAATATTTGGAACTGGCCAATCAGCATCATCAGCGTAGGATCCTATGCAGTGCTGTTTTACGACGCCAAATTATACGGAGATACTGTATTACAATTCTATTTTCTCTCCACCGCGATTTACGGCTGGTATTATTGGATAAAGCGAAGAGAAGAAAAAAAGAAACCCATCGTCAAAGCCAGCGGCAATCAATTGTTCCTCTGCTTCCTAGCCATCATTGTCCTCACGATCTCAATAGGTTATCTTCTCGACAGCAAAACCAATTCCGATGTCCCCTATATTGATGCATTCTGTACTTCGGTCAGTTTTGTCGCCCAATTTCTGATGACCAGAAAAATTCTTCAGAACTGGCTTCTTTGGGTGTTTGTAGACATTTGTTATATCCCACTCTACATACATAAAGATCTTATGCTGACAGCTGTGCTCTATTTTGTTTTCACAGTCATCGCCTGGAATGGCTACCGTGATTGGCAGAAAACCTATAAAAATTTTGCGTAATATTGCCTATCAAAACGATCGATGTGGGAAAAGAATTCATAAAAATTGCTGTTGTTGGCCCCGAGTCTACTGGAAAATCAACGATGGCACAGTTTCTTGCCAAAGCGTTTAAAACGGTATGTGTGCCCGAATATTCACGCTATTATTGTCAAAGCCTCAACAATAAATACACCTTACAGGACGAGGTCAATATGTTCTATGGGCAGGTGGCACTCGAGGAAGCACTGGTTCCTTTAGCACAAGGACAGCTCCTCATCTGTGACACCACCTTTCTGACGGTAAAAATTTGGTCGGATCATCTCTTTGGTCATACGCCACAGGAAGTTACCGATAAAATTCAGCAACATCCCTACGACCTATATCTCCTGATGGATATCGATCTGCCCTGGCAAGATGATCCGCTACGAGATTTTCCCGAACAGCGAGATCATTTTATGGAAATCTGGAAAAGTGAATTAACAGCCCTTAATGCACAATATCGCATCATCTCGGGGCTCGATGAGCGGCGTCTTGAAAATGGACTTCGCGCTGCAAAAGATTTTCTGACATTGATTTGAGACAAGTATCTTGACGAAGCTGCCTTTTACAGCTATATTTGTAGAAATAAAGTATAGCCTAGGTCTGCATCACTTAAAATTGCTTGATCAATCGCGAAGTCTTTATGATATACAATTGAAAATAGAATATTAACATTTTACTAGAAGAAATAATGTATCCAGAATATTTAGTAACTCCAATGCGTCAAGAGTTAGTTGATGCAGGATTCGAAGAATTAAAAACACCTGAAGCAGTTGACAATGCAATCGCATCAGAAGGAACTGTTTTTGTGGTCGTCAACTCTGTATGTGGGTGTGCTGCTGCAAATGCGCGTCCTGCTGCGAAAGCAGCCGTGAAAAACGAAAAACATCCCGCTAAATTGGTGACTGTTTTCGCAGGTATGGAAACTGATGCAGTAAACACTGCACGTAACTACATGTTGCCTTACCCTCCATCTTCACCAGCAATGGCTTTATTTAAAGACGGGAAATTGGTACACATGATTGAAAGACATATGATTGAAGGTCGCCCGGCACAAATGATTGCTGATAATTTAGTTGCAGCATTTGACGAGTACTGTTAATCACGTATTTTGATTTTTGAATTAAAAAGGCTGTCCAAGTTATTTGGATAGCCTTTTTTGCCTATTGGATAATCTGTATTTTCTTTACTTTTCCTGCGCGTCCCCTTTCAAAACTTTTCAGATGGTCTCCTGTCCGAACAATATGCGGGAACTCAGCATAGGCGCTTCACGTAAAGCAATTCAATACGCCAAAACCTCAATTCCGCATATCCAGTAGACCTAGCCCCAAGCCTAGTTTCCGTTTATTAAAAGCTTTTTCTATTTTTAGGATATGAAAACCTTTCCCATAATCATTCTTTTGTTCTGCTGGACGATCATCGCATGCTCTCCACAAACCAAAGTGGACCTTATCGTATATCATGCGCAAGTATATACTGTAGATTCCACGTTTAGCACGGCACAGGCATTTGCGATTCAAGATGGTAAATTTATAGCAATCGGTTCGGATGATGAAATACTGCGAAAATATAAAGCAAAGGAAAAGATTGATGCGGAAGGAAAAGCCATTTACCCTGGATTTTATGATGCGCATGCGCATTTGTTTGACGAAGCCGAATTAATGGATCAAGTCGATCTCAATGGGGCTGATTCCTTCGAAGAAGTGATTCAACGTGTCAAAAACTACAGGCAAAAAAATCCAGACAAAACCTGGCTGATCGGTGGCGGCTGGGACCAAAATCGCTGGAAAGATAAGGCTTTTCCCACC
Organism: Sphingobacterium sp.; assembly: GCA_031286695.1. Taxonomy (GTDB): domain Bacteria; phylum Bacteroidota; class Bacteroidia; order Sphingobacteriales; family Sphingobacteriaceae; genus Sphingobacterium. The sequence continues at coordinate 401,602 of JAITTY010000009.1, forward strand.
AAAGATTTATTGGATAAAGCATTTCCTGATATTCCCGTTTATCTTATACGGGTAGATTATCATGCGGCAGTCGCCAATTCCAAAGCGCTGGAATGGGCCAAATTAACCAGTATCCCAAGCATCCGCGGTGGTGTGGTCGGGGGGACCAATAATATACCAAACGGTCTTTTGATCGACAATGCAATGGATCTGGTCAATAAGACAATCCCGGTTCCGACTGAGAAAGACTACCTAAGAATGATCAAACGCACGCAGGATTCATTACTTTCCGTAGGTCTCACCTCAATTGTTGATGCAGGTCTGTCGAAAGAAAGGCTTGAACTTTTAAAAAAATACTATCGGGAAGGAGAATTGAAATTTAGAGATTATGCCATGATTCTTGGCAACCCTCAAAATATAAAATCATTCATTGAACAAGGTTTCTATGAAACCGATCGGTTCGAAATCAAAGGGTTCAAGCTCCTCGCCGACGGCGCGCTAGGTTCCCGTGGAGCCTGTCTCCTCGCCCACTACCATGATGCTCCCACATATGGTTTTCTACTTCATAGTCCACAGGAATATGAAGAAATGATCAAACAGATTGCCGAAAGTAAGTTTCAGGCAAATACACATGCAATAGGCGATTCGGCCAATCGCATCATCTTGGATATCTACGGCAAATACCTCCACAATAATGGTGATCGTAGATGGCGAATCGAGCACGCCCAAATTATATCGCCTACAGATTTTGATAAGTTTCGCAAGTATCAAATCATACCATCTGTACAACCTACACATGCAACCTCCGATATGTACTGGGCCAAAGATCGACTCGGTGAAGAACGAATGAAAGGTGCCTACGCTTATAAGCACCTATTGAAGGAATATGGCAAACTCGCTTTGGGCAGTGATTTTCCGGTCGAACATTTCAACCCCTTGTATGGTTTCCACGCAGCGGTAGCCCGCGTCGACAAAAAAGGGTACCCTAGCCACGGATTTCAGATGCAGGATGCCATAAGCCGTGAAGATGCCCTGCGAGGAATGACGATCTGGGCGGCGTATTCCTGCTTTCAGGAAAAGAAACGAGGTAGCATCGAAGTTGGAAAAGATGCCGATTTTATTATCCTAGAAAAAGATATCCTAAAAATTCCAAATGAGCAGTTGCGAAATGTAAAAACAGAACGAACAATAATTGCAGGTGAAACCGTGTTTAAAAGATAACAATAGCGCATATGCGTACATATGTCACTAAACTTATACCACTAACGAAACAAGATAGCCAACAAAAAGCATAGCTAACGAATCAAACATTTCTTCACTTGCACTAGCCCGATCTGAAGAAGTTAATGACGAAAAGTTCAAATAAATTTTCATGATTACGAATATTTCGTATATTTACGATATAAACATATTTTTATGAAATATTCATTATCACTCCTATTATCTGTAGTTGCACAGCTTCTATATGCGCAAGAGAGTCCAAAAGCCATTGCGAAAGTACATTACGAATTCAAACATGTAAACGACAGTACCCAGCGGGATCAATTTATACGTGATGAAACAGTGGTTTACCTTAATCCGCAAGCCAGCTATTACACCTCCTATTCCTCCAAACGCATGCAGGAAGAGGTCAAGAAACAGATGGAAGATCCTGCATTTTCTGGCAATCTAACCCTTACTACACGCTCGACACCATCAAGCTCATCCTATTTATTAGATGCCGATCAAAACAAAATGACCGAAGTGGTCAGCGTTGCCAGTGACAATTTTGCCATTCCACAGGCCTACCCCACACAGGATTGGGAAATACTTGGTGAACGCAAAGAAATCGGTGGCTACAACTGCCAAAATGCGAAGACAACATTCAAAGGCCGAACCTATATCGCCTGGTTTACAACTGAACTGCCGTTTTCCTATGGCCCCTGGAAACTCCATGGTCTACCAGGACTTATCCTAGATGCCCGAGACACAAAAAATGAAGTAATTTTTGCTTACGCCGGGTTCGACAAAATTGAGGATGGCAAAACATCGGTCGCCCTGCCCCAAAATGCCATCGTAAGTACTTCAGAAGAAGTAAAAAAAATTCAGGAAGCCTTTAAGGCCAATCCACAAGCTTATATGCAAGCCCAATCGGGAAAAAATAGAACCATCAGTGTAGGTTCATCGGGAAACATGGTTGCCGTTCGATCCAGCACTGGCTCGGGAGGGAACTCTCCTCTTGGTGCGTTGGATCCGTCAAAAATAAAGAGTTTCAATATTTCACGGGACGATAAATACAAACCTTCAAAAGTTACCAATAATCCGATAGAGCTAACGCCTTAATGAAAGTATTTCTATGTTTATTTATAGTCGTTTTGCTTGGGCAAATAACCTTTGCCCAGCAAACGATTAATGGAACGGTCCAAGTGGATCAGACACAACATCCCGTACCCTTTGCCAGTGTCAATGTCCTTTCAGACAACAAAATCATCGCTTTCAAACCGACAGATAAAGAAGGCCGTTTTACAATTACATTAACAAAGGAATATGCAAATCTTTACCTGCAGATCAATCACCTGACCTACGAAAGATTTGAGCTTAAACTTGGGCCACAGGCATCAAACCTTCGAATTGCTCTTATCCCAAAAACCAATCTTTTGCAAGATGTGATTGTAAAAAGCAAACCTAAAATAACCCGTTCCAATGATACCATCTCCTACGATGTCGGCTCTTTTGCCAAAGAGGAAGACCGGAATATAGGCGATGTCATCAAGCGTCTTCCGGGCATGGAAGTTACCGAATCGGGACTTATCAAATACCAGGACAAAACTGTCTCTAAACTTTACATCGACGGAGACGACCTATTGGAAAATCGTTATGGAATCGGTACACGGACTATCCCCCACAAAATGGTGAAGGACATTCAGGTACTTGACAACCACGAACATTATAAGGTCCTTAAGAATAAAAGATTTACAGACGACGTCGCTATAAATCTCGTTATTAAAGAGGAAGCAAAGCTAAAACTTACTGGGCAAGCGAAAATTGGGGTCGGCGCCCCCAATCTCTATGATCCTGAATTGAATTCAATCCTATTCAACAAAAAAGTAAAGATGCTGAATGTCCTCAGCGGGAATAATACCGGTAATGATCTTTCTGGAGATATCATCGGTGCCAATCAATCCTCTTTACTGGCCAAGTTTGGTAGCTCTACCATCAACAATCTCCTGGCGACGAGCACAACGGGCAGTCCCAATATTCCTAAAAACAATTATTATTTCAACAATACCGGTTCACTAAACACCAATAACCTATACAACCTCAAGAATCTCTGGCAGCTAAAATCCAATATTCAGGTTTTATACGACAACGATAGGCAAAATAATGCCTCAAACACGCAATACCTGCTCGACGATGGTGACGTCTATTTTAATGAACAAAATCACCTAAAAACAGCGCGGTGGCTTGGCGCGGCCAGGCTTTCGGCATCCACCAATACGGAAAAGAAATATGCGAGCAATACCTTATCATTTGAGTATGAAAAAAAAGATATTACAGCATTGCTAACAAACTCTTCGGGCCAGATCGAGCAGTTCCAAAAACACCACATCAAGGGATTCAGCAACTTGTTCAGCTATATACCTCAACTTAAAAACAATGACATTATTGCAATCAACTGGTCTTTAAATTATGGTAATAAACCGCAGACTTTACAGATCTATCCCGGTGTTTTTCCAGAAATACTCAACGATAGTATTCCCTATAAAAGTAGCCGCCAACAAATTGAAGTTCCCTCCTTTTTTACGGAGATCAGTACAGGTTATCGCTTCAATAAAGGTAGAATAAAGCAGCACTATCAAATTGGATTCAATACCGATCGTCAACATTTCAGTTCACTCCTTACAATAGAGGATAATGATCAACGTATTCGAACACTGGGCGATAATACCCACAATAATCTGCATTGGAGCAGGTCCCAAGCATTTATTACACCGCAATACTCCTGGAAAACAAATCAATTTGAAACCCAGCTCGACATCCCGATCACCTATCTATTTACGCATTATGAAGACGTCGGCCACCAGCTGGCCACTTCTAAAAATTCCGTGCTGATCAATCCAAATTTAAAAGCAAGATGGCAGTTTTCGCAAGAAGACTATCTTCAATTTAACTATCAATTTGCGCAGGACATTGGCAATATAGAAGATATATACCGCGGTGCAGTATTACGGAACTACAGAATGCTCAGCCAAAATAATGCAGCGTTAAATGAATCCAAAAAACATACATTTAATCTCAATTATAATTTGGCCCGCACCCTAAAAGTATTATTTGCAAATGCTGGTATTAGCTATACAAGATCGCATTCCAACACCATATTATCTTCCGTTATAAAAAATAATATCACCGAAAATATCTTGGTTAATATGGATAACCTGCAGGACCGATGGTCTTCTCAGATCGGATTTGACAAATACATTTTCCCCTTGGCAAGTACCCTCAAACTAAAAGGAAGCATTTCTTACTTCAAATACAATCAATTGTTAAACAATGCCTTGGTCCCTATTCGGAGTATGAGCTATCTATTTCAGCCCAGTATAGAGGCTAAAGTATTTAAAACTTATAATATTTCCTATTCCGGCCTATTCAATTGGAGCAGGAGCAAACAACAGGGCCTTGACAATGCGATCCAAAATAAAACCACCACAATGATGCATAACATAGGTTTTCCGGCCAGCCCTTTTAAAAATGGCTTTATGCGGCTAAACCTGCGCAATCTTTCCACCTTTCAAACAAACATGAAGAATGCAAGTTATACCTTCATCGACCTTTTTACGCGCTATAAGGTCAACAAGTGGAAAATGGATTTCGAATTGGAAATGAATAATTTGGCCAATATCAAAAACTATCGTACTTACCTGATGACGGCCAATATGATTTCTCAGAATGAATTTGAACTTCGTGGGAGGACAATTTTACTCCGTACTGTTTTTAACCTATAAGGCATCACACCAACTCGGAAAAAGACAATTGCGTTGGCCTAATGTTCGTCTATTGTTGATTTATTGTTGCGCCTATAGACCAATCTCTTCCAATCGAAATCTTGCTATTTTAGCAAATTCATCAATGATGAACATAAGTAGTGGGTTTTTCAAACCCAAGAGGCAGACCGGTTAATAAAAAAAGCAGAAAAAAGAAGCCTGAGCAAAAAAATCACTCAGGCTTCTTTTTTATATCGTGCAAAGATAATTCCACTATAAGGCGAAATATACCTTCAAAAAACTTTAAAACCGTTTTCTATTGCATGTCGAATAAATGTTTTTCAGCATGGTAGGATGAACGTACCAATGGTCCAGATTCTACATACTTGAATCCCATTTCCAAACCAATTTTCTGATATTTCTCAAACTGCGCCGGTGTAATCCACTCGATAACTGGATGGTGAGCTTTCGTAGGTTGTAAATATTGACCAAGTGTCAAAATATGCACCCCAACATTATATAGATCTTGCATTGCCTCGATCACATCTTCTTCTGTTTCACCCAAACCAAGCATAATACCTGATTTCGTACGAAGACCAGCTTCAGAAATTCTGCGTAGACATTCCAATGAACGATCATATTTCGCTTGAACACGAACTTCTCTTGTCAGACGACGGACAGTTTCCAAGTTGTGGGAAACAACTTCAGGACGAACTGCGATCACGCGATCCAAATTATCCCATTGTCCTTTAAAATCAGGTAAAAGTGTTTCTAAGGTCGTTTCAGGGCTTTCCCTGCGGATAGCGTTGATCGTCTCGGCCCAAATAATTGAACCACCATCTTTCAGATCGTCACGATCCACCGAAGTAATCACACAATGTTTTACCTGCATCAATTTAACAGAATTCGCAACCCGATTTGGTTCATCCAAATCTACGGCTAGCGGACGGCCAGTTGCTACCGCACAAAATGAACAAGAACGTGTACAGATATTTCCCAAAATCATGAAGGTTGCCGTTCCAGCACCCCAACATTCGCCCATATTCGGACAATTTCCACTCTCACAAATCGTATGTAATTTATGCTCGTCTACAAGACTTCTGACATGTCTATACTCTTTACCAACAGGCAATTTGACACGCAACCAATCAGGCTTGCGCTGTGCAGGAGTTGCCGGAATAACTGGAAGTTCAATCATACAACAAAGTTAAGGATTAAAAATGTAATTTCTAACCGTCAATTTGTTGGTTTTATATCATAAAAATTGACCGATTATCGGCATTAATAGAATAATGAAACAAAAATTAGGATATTTGTGTTGATTATCATTAATCTAATAACAAAACTATGCGACTGAGCCAATCTTTATCCATGTTGTTACTTGGGAGTGCATCCATCTTTGCTGCACAGGCCCAAACCAACTTTGACATTATACCCAAACCTTCTAAAATCACATTGGCCACAGGTACCTATACTATCCCAACCCATCTTCCGGTTATTGTTTCAGATGAGTTTCAGGAAGCGACCCAATTGCTTACCGAACACCCCGCTATCAAAAGCCTAGCCATCGAAGTACTCAAGAAAAATAAAAAAGGCCCAAAAGAAGGCTTTCGCATTATCAAAGCAGTCGATGCAGACAATCTTAGCAAAAACGCCTACTCCATTCAAATCGATGAAAAAGGCCTACTGCTCAGGGCTTGGAATGTACCTCAGGTTATCAATGGGATATACACCCTCATTCAATTAGGCTATCTACAGGCTGACCCAAGTAAAATAGCCTTTGCGACAATTGTTGATGAACCACGATTTACCTACCGCGGTTTACACCTCGACGTGTCACGCCATTTTATGCCATTGTCTTTTGTAAAAAAATATATCGACATCATGGCTATTTATAAATTCAACAATTTTCATTGGCATCTAACAGATGGTGCTGGATGGCGGCTTGAAATCAAAAAATATCCAGAGTTAACACAAAAGGCTGCCTGGCGTACGCATACAAGCTGGAAAGATTGGTGGAATAATGGCCGTCAATACGTCGAAAAAGGCACCGCAAACGCTAGTGGCGGTTTCTATACGCAAGAAGAAGCACGCGAACTGGTCGATTACGCAGCACGCAAAGGAATCAATGTGATTCCGGAGATAGAAATGCCAGGGCATTCGGAAGAAGTGCTGGCCGTTTATCCCGAACTCTCCTGTTCTGGAAAACCCTACGGTCAAGGAGAATTCTGTATTGGCAATGAAAAAACCTTTGAATTCCTAAAGAATGTACTGGATGAAGTCCTCACCATATTCCCCTCGCAATACATTCATATCGGCGGAGATGAGGCTGAGAAAAAACATTGGGAAACCTGCCCTAAAGATCAGGCACTCATGCAAAAAGAAGGATTAAAGTCTGTCGATGAGCTGCAGAGCTATGCCATCAAACAAATGGACCTTTACCTGCAATCCAAAGGCAGAAAGCTTATTGGTTGGGATGAGATTCTACAGGGAGGCCTCACCGAAGGAGCTACAGTCATGAGCTGGCGCGGTGAAGATGGCGGCATAAAGGCTGCTAATGCCGGTCACGATGTCATCATGACCCCAGGGTCACACCTCTATTTTGATTCCTATCAGACGGACCCTAGAACACAGCCTGAAGCCATCGGCGGATACCTGACACTAGACAAGGTGTATTCCTATGATCCTATTCCAGCGGCCATACAAGGAGATAAAGCCAAACATATCCTTGGTGCGCAAGCAAATATATGGACAGAATATGTACCTACCACAGAACATCTGGAATATATGGTATTCCCACGTGCGCTGGCATTATCGGAGGTCAATTGGACAAATAAGGATGCGAAGAGCTGGACAGACTTTCAACGAAGGTTGCAATCACATTACAAGCTATTACAAGATCTGAGCGTCAATTATTATCGTCCTTCCTTTAATGTCGCTTATACGGCCACATACAATGCAGCTAAAAACAATAATAAAATTACGCTGACAACGGAGCAGCTAAAAACAGATCAGATCCGGTATACTATTGACAGTAGTGAGCCAACGATCCAATCTACCCCCTATACAGGTCCATTTGAATTAAGTTCAACAGGGCATATCAATGCGGCTTATTTTCAAGATTCGATCAAAATCGGCCCAACGCTCTCCTTTGATATTGATATCCACCGCGCCATTGGGAAAAAAGTAACCTACAATACGCAATGGTCGGGATATCCGGCACAGAAAGATTCCACCTTAACAAACGGAATCATGGGCGGTCTTTCCTACCATGATGGCCAATGGCAAGGATTTACAAGCCCGATTGATCTTGTTGTGGATATGGAACGTCGCGAAGAAATCCACCAAGTTGCCATGAATTTCATGCAGATGATTGGCCCCGGCGTTTATATGCCAGGAGAAATGGAAGTCCTGCTTTCGGATAATGGCCGTACCTTCAGATCTGTAGGAACAATCAAAAATGACATATCCGATAAAGAATCCAAGTTGACTTTCAAAAGGTTTGAACTCAAACTTGACAAAGCCCAACAGGCTCGTTATATTAAAATCAAAGCCAGCAATCCAAAAAAAGGCTACTTGTTTACGGATGAAATCATCGTTTATTAAACAAATCAGCCCCATTATTGCCTACGAGTTGGAAAACATACTGCTTATGTTTTCCAACTCGTTTTTGTTTTTTCAGAGCCACTTTTCTAAAAAACTACATTTTTTTTTGAAATATTCTTAAAATAAATAGTTAATTTTCAAAATTTAAAATGTAACTTTGCACTCCGACAAAGCAGTCGGAATGACCCTTCCCCATGAGCTAGTTTTGATTGTCTTTGCTCAGATTTACAATAGGAAATTTAATTTTTTGAACTAGATATAATGCCAAGAAACACTTCCATTAAGTCGGTTTTAATCATCGGATCAGGTCCCATCGTTATCGGTCAGGCTTGCGAATTTGATTATTCTGGATCTCAAGCATCCCTTTCATTGAAAGAAGAAGGTATTGAAGTATCCATCATCAACTCAAACCCTGCAACAATCATGACGGACAAAGTTGTTGCAGACAATGTCTACTTACTTCCATTAACATGCGAAAGTATTGAAGAAATTTTGCAAAAACACAACATTGACGCTGTACTTCCTACCATGGGTGGCCAGACGGCTTTGAACTTATGTATCGAAGCTTCTAACCTAGGTCTTTGGGAAAAATACAACGTAAAAGTTATCGGTGTTGATGTTGCTGCCATTGAAAAAACTGAAAACCGTGAAGAGTTCCGTCAATTAATGGTTGATATCGGTGTGGGCGTTGCAACATCCAAAATTGCAAACTCATTCCTTGAGGGCAAAGAGGCTGCACAAGAAATTGGCTATCCCCTTGTTATACGTCCATCGTATACCCTTGCAGGTACAGGAGGTGGATTTGTTCACAGAAAAGAAGATTTTGATGCAGCCTTAAATAGAGGTTTACATGCTTCACCAACACACGAAGTTTTGGTAGAACAAGCTGTATTGGGCTGGAAAGAATTTGAGTTGGAATTACTTCGCGATACCAACGACAATGTTATCATCATCTGTACCATTGAAAACTTTGATCCAATGGGTATCCATACAGGAGACTCGATCACGGTTGCACCAGGCATGACATTATCAGACAAATGTTATCAAGATATGCGTAATCAGGCTATTCTGATGATGCGTTCAATTGGTACATTTGCAGGTGGTTGTAACGTTCAGTTCTCTGTAAACCCAGAAAACGAAGAAATCATTGCCATCGAAATCAATCCACGCGTATCACGCTCTTCAGCTTTAGCATCGAAAGCAACAGGTTATCCAATTGCGAAGATTGCAGCTAAATTGGCGATCGGTTACAACTTGGATGAATTGCAAAATCAGATTACGAAGACAACATCCGCATATTTTGAACCAACATTAGACTATGTAATTGTTAAGATCCCTCGTTTCAACTTCGATAAATTCAAAGGCGCAAACAAGGAATTAGGTCTACAGATGAAAGCGGTAGGTGAAGTAATGGCAATCGGCCGTACATTTATCGAAGCTTTACAGAAAGCATGTCAATCGTTAGAGACTGGCCGCGCTGGTTTAGGTGCTGACGGTCGTCAATGGAGAAACCTCGACGAAATCATGGATAGTTTGGAACATCCAAGTGGTGATCGCTTATTCCATATCAAAGATGCTTTCGAATTGGGCGTTCCTTTGGAATCTATCCGTAAGGCAACACGTATCGACAAATGGTTCTTAGTTCAAATCCAAGAGTTGGTACACCTTGAGCAAGAATTACGTCGTTATCAATTGAATAATATTCCACGCGACTTCTTCATGACCTTAAAACAAAAAGGTTATTCAGATGTACAAATCGCATGGTTATTAGGAAATGTAACCGAGGATCAAGTTTACGATCGTCGTAAGGAGTTAGGCATCAACCGTGTTTACAAAATGGTCGATACTTGTGCTGCAGAATTCCCTGCACAAACACCATACTACTATTCGACATTCGAAGAAGAGAACGAATCCATCTCTTCAGATAGAAAGAAAATCATCGTTTTAGGTTCCGGTCCAAACCGTATCGGTCAAGGTATCGAGTTTGATTACTCTTGTGTACACGGTTTACTGGCTGCTAAAGAATGTGGTTACGAAGCGATTATGGTCAACTGTAACCCGGAGACTGTTTCGACAGACTTCAATATGGCTGACAAATTATACTTCGAGCCCGTATTCTGGGAGCACGTACGTGAGATCATTGAATTAGAGAAACCAGAAGGTGTTATCGTTCAGTTGGGTGGACAAACGGCTCTTAAAATGGCTGAACGTCTAGAGCAACTTGGCGTAAAAATCATTGGTACCTCATTTGAGAATATGGACTTGGCAGAAGACCGTGGCCGTTTCTCAGATCTATTGAAAGAATTGGAAATTCCATATCCAAGATATGGTGTAGCAACTTCAGCAGAAGAAGCATTACAAGTTGCAAACGAAGTTGGATATCCAGTATTGGTGCGTCCTTCTTACGTATTGGGTGGACAAGGCATGAGCATTGTTATCAACGATGAAGATTTAGAAAAAGCTGTTGTCAACTTGTTGAAAAACCTTCCTGGAAACCATATCCTGATCGACCACTTCTTGGATCGTGCAGAAGAAGCTGAATCAGATTCAATCTGTGATGGTGAAGATGTACACATCATCGGTATGATGGAACACATCGAGCCTGCAGGTATCCACTCTGGTGACTCATCGGCTGTATTGCCGCCATTTGGCCTATCACAAGCTGTTCAGGACAAAATGGAAGAATACTCTATTAAATTAGCAAAAGCGTTAAACGTTCGTGGTCTATTAAATATTCAGTTTGCTGTCAAAGGTGAAAATGTGTATGTCATCGAGGCCAACCCACGTGCATCACGTACCGTTCCTTTCATCGCTAAAGCTTATGATGTTCCTTACATCAATATTGCAACTAAAATCATGTTAGGCGTTAATAAATTGAAAGACTTCACGATCGAACGTAAGCTGAAAGGATACGCGATTAAAGAACCTGTATTCTCTTTCAATAAATTCCCTGAAGTAGATAAACAATTAGGCCCTGAAATGAAATCAACTGGTGAAGCAATTCGCTTTATCAAAGATCTTCACGATCCTTATTTCAGAGAATTGTACAATCAAAAATCAATGTTTTTGAATGCGCAATAAGGCATATCAATTAAATAGAAAAGGCTTGCATTTGCAAGCCTTTTCTATTTAATATCTTTTACACAGCGGAATCCAACATTATTTGTAGGACTGTTGACCTCCCCTTTTCCTCGGCTTCCGGCTTTATACCTTTCGCAATATTGATCATTGCAAAGAAATGACCCACCCCGCTGAACACGTTTTTCAAGGTTTGGTTCCTGTGGATCATAAGAATCTTGTGGTCCTTTGGGATTAGCCATTGTACTATGCTGATAATAATCAGGCCGATAAAAATCAGCACACCATTCCCAGACATTCCCTTCCATGTCATATAGCCCCAGTGCATTTGCCTGAAATGATTTTACGGGTGCTGTTCCTTCGAATCCATCTTCTTTTGAATCTTGTACAGGAAACTTTCCCTGGTAAATATTTGCGGTCCATTTACCATCAGGCTTCAAATCTTTGCCCCAATAATACAAGTCGTCGTTTGCATCTTTACGTCCTCTAGCCGCATACTCCCATTCCGCTTCTGTAGGTAATCGCTTGCCTGCCCATTTCGCATAAGCTGCGGCATCTTCATAGGCAACCTGAACAACGGGATAATTCATTTTGTCCTTTATCGAGCTGTTCGGCCCCTCGGGATGTTGCCAGTTTGCACCAGGGACATACTCCCACCACATCAGATAATTATTTAATGAATTGAGTTCTTTGGGTTTGGAAAATACAGCCGATCCCGGGACTAACATCTTAGGATCCACCCCCGGAAAATCTTTGGGATCCAGCTCCCGCTCAGCAACAGTTACGTAACCCGTCTCCTTTACAAACTGCGCAAACTGTGCATTTGTAACCTCATGTTCATCCATATAAAATGAATTTAGCTCAACCTGATGTAAAGGCTTACTATCTTCAAAATTTGAACTTCCCATCAAAAATTTGCCCCCTTCGACCAATATCATCTGGTCCGCCGTCTTGTTTTTTAACTGCGTAATTTGGGATTTTATCATACCTGCGCGAGTAGGTATATTTTCACCAACACAACAGGAAAGTGTATCCTTGGTGGAAAATAACGACAAACAGGTCATTAGAGTCAGATTGAATAACATAATTAAAGATAAACATAAAAGGGGAACAATAAAAAGTTCCCCTTCAATAAGTCATTTCATATAAGAGTACTATACACCCAGTTGTATATTTTCTTTTTTCGGCGCTCTAGCACGAATAGGCGTATTTCCACCGCCTTTCAGCGTGATTTCTACCGGTGTATTATTTTTCCATGCACCCTTTGTAAAATCCGGTACATCAACAGTTTTACAATTCTTTTCTACAGATTCAAAACTCAAAGGTACGATACAACTCCATGAAGCAGCATCATAGACATCCTGATCCAAAGGTAATCCATTACGCAAACAGTCAATTAGACGCCAGTCCATCATAAAATCCATCCCACCGTGTCCACCGACCTGTTTCGCCTGCTCACCAATATATTTTACCAACTCTGGTGTGTATTTATCATACAGTTCTTTTAATTTCTGTTCTGTAATGAATTCATGACCGAAAGCAATATTCTCCGTAGGATATTTTTGTGCAAATCCTTTGGTGCCACTCAATGTATGCAGTCTAGAATAAGGTCTAGGAGAAGTGACATCATGCTGCAACATAATCGTTTTCCCTTTGGCGGTACGAATAAGCGTTGTATTCATATTACCACGGTATTTTTTCCCTACAAATTCCTGGAAAAAAGAATCCTTTGCCGCTAACTCTTTTGCCTTTTCTCCCATCATAAAATCATTGGAAGACATCGCCACAAGATGATCCATTTTATCCCCTCTATTGATATTTAAGCATTGTGCAACAGGCCCAAGTCCATGAGTAGGGTATAGATTTCCATTTAGTTTTATATTTTCTCTTAGGCGCCACATGTTATCATAGCCATTCTTTGCAAAATTAAGATCCAGCAAATCGTGAATATAAGCACCTTCTGCATGAACGAGTTCGCCAAACAAGCCTTGGCGCACCATATTCAATGTCAGCATTTCGAAGAAATCATAACAGCAGTTTTCCAGCATCATACAATGCTTTTTAGTTGCCTCGGATGTCTTCACTACCTCCCAACAATCCTTGATCGTCAATGCGATCGGAACCTCACAAGCCACGTGATTACCCGCTTTCATAGCAGCAATGCTCATGGGAGTATGATAATCCCATGGGGTACAGATATAGACGAGATCAAGTTTCTCTTCTTTCAATAAGGATTTCCAGCCATCCTCCCCAGAATACGCTTTAGGCGCTGCCAACCCCTTTGATGTAACGATCTTAGTTGCACGCTCCACCCGGTCTGGATGCTTATCGCAAAGCGCAACAATTTCGCAGCCCTCAATATAAGATAAGCGTTCAACAGCACCAGGACCACGCATACCGAGCCCAATTACAGCTACTCGGACTTTATCAATTTTTGGAGCTGCATAACCACACATATTAAACGACGCTGCGGCTGCATTGGCATTAACCAAAGTAGGGAGTGAAACAGCCAGTGATGACAATATACCGGCTTTTTTAAGAAAATCTCTTCTAGAATCCATAATTTAAAGTTCATATAAATTTAAAGGGACCAATTGGTCCCTCTAAAAAATCACCTATTTTAAAACAAACTAAACAGTCAATAGAAAAATCCTTTTGGATCGGATTTATATTTGGTTCTATTTAAAGAACTTAATCTCTATAACAATAATAGAACACTTTTCTCTAAATAAAAAATGAAACTTGAAAGCAATCGTTTGCTTAATCTACACAAACGATTGCTTAAATTTTTATCTTCATTGTTTTTCAATCGATCCTAGCAAATAAGCAGGACGTTCGAGATTCCATCGAAGTCGCCGTCTCTACAATAAATAGCATGTTTAAGGTCGTTAAAGGTTTCCATTCTTAGTGCGAATACACCAATGGAAGCATACAGACTTTACTTCTTCCGATTGCTCCAGGTCAAAGCTTTCTCCTATTCCAGCTAGGTCAAGTAGGAGGAGAGATGAGAAATCCTACAACAGAGCCCCCGCAGCAAGGAAGATCAATGCCTACCTAGACAGCTCGGCTAAGCGAAGGAGCTTCTACAAGCATTGATCCGTTTATCCAGGACTCATCCTGCAGCTTGCGGCTATAAATAAGGGAGCATTTGGGTTAAGGGCTAATGGTGCTGCATCATACCACTAAAGCACAGTAAAGGCTAAAGGACAGTTGCGGAACAGCTTCCGATGGACCGGGCTCACCGACGGCCATGTGCTGTGATAACCAATAGTCGGAGGATATGCAATAGCTTGTACATGGAATTACGGGAGTATATAAACGAAAGAAGCCCTTGACTGTTTCCAGCAAGGGCTTCCGTGTAAAAAAAGGCACCGACCTACTCTCCCACCTGTTACGGCAATACCATCGGCTCTGGCGGGCTTGACTGCTCTGT
>JAITTY010000001.1 GCA_031286695.1 Sphingobacterium sp.
GGGCAAGTTCTAAAACACCCAGTTTGTTCTTGATGATTTTTTCTTGTGTTGTCATAACTCTAATCTATTTTACAGTTGTTAATTTATCGCAACTGTCAGATTAAGTCTTGACTACTTCACTTTAGCGCAATGTTGACAATGTTCGTGTGGATGTTTGAAACATTCCTCTGCACAGATCGTACATAATTCAGCACAAATTTTAACAAACTGTCGACTATAGTGGCTTTCGAGAGAAAGAAGATCGGCAACAGTCGTACATAATATTGCACATTCCATATCTAATGCGATACATTTGGCCATGGCTTTAATGTCGCTTTCTTTGGTACAGGATTTGGCACAACTGTGGCAGGCTGTAACACATTGCCAGCAAGCTTCTATACAAGATTTTTCTATTGAATTTATCATAATAGTGTTATTAGTATACTGTTGTATATATCTAAATGTTTTTAAATAGGACAAGTCTGAAAAGTAAATGGTTTTATAGGAATTGAAGTCAGAGGAATTTCGATAATTTTATCAGGCGTTTTTCAGTTTGATACAAAATGATGTTCAATTGATACGATTTACCTCCCGTCTTCGCAAATATTTATTCAATTTTAGGCTTTCACCTATATGATGTATTACAATCAATGAATAAAATATATTTGCTGCCTATTGCGCTCTTGCTGTTTTTTGGCCAAAGGACGGTTGCGCAAACTACAAACAAAGATCAGATTGGAAATCAGCAGATGCCGACCAATGGCATTTTTCAAGCGGATCCGACCGTATTCTACCATAAAGGATATTATTACCTTTACGGTACAAATGGTGATCCGGCAGAACAGCAAGGGTTTAAAGTGTATCAATCGAAAGATTTAGATTCTTGGGTAAGTCCGGAAGGAGCTAATTCAGGTTTTGCTGCTGTAAAAGGCGATATTTTTGGCTCAAAAGGATTTTGGGCACCGCAAGTATGGTTTGAAAATGGGAAATTCTATATGGCTTACACAGCCGATGAGCATATTGCAATTGCAGTCAGTGATACGCCAACCGGTCCTTTTAAACAGGCGGTTAAAGCGCCAATTGCTGTTGGACAAAAGCAAATTGATCCCTTTGTATTCCGCGATAGAGATGGAAAAAAATACCTGTTTCATGTAAGACTAAGGGAGGGAAATCGGATTTTTGTAGCGGAGCTGAAGTCGGATTATTCCGGAATAAAGGAAGAAACGCTGAAAGAATGTCTCCATGCAGGACTTCCCTGGGAAAATACGGCAAATGCTGATTGGGCAGTCAGTGAAGGTCCCACTGTCATTCGGGAGGGGAAATATTACTATATGTTCTACTCAGCAAATGATTTTCGGAATAGGGACTATGCTGTGGGTGTTGCTATCGCTGAAAATATTTATGGTCCATGGAAAAAACTGGACGATCAGCCTGCCCTAAGCCAAAAAAATAGTGGATTTGCCGGAACTGGACATGGCGACATATTTAAAAAAGGCAAGCAATGGTATTACGTCTGTCATACCCATTTTTCAGATGAAAAAGTTGCTCCTCGACGGACAGCCATCGTACCTATTCACTTCGTGGTAAATAGCAGCGGTGTTTTGATTCCGCAATTCGAAACTGCAAAGTTTCGCTTTTTGAGCTCTGATCTGCAATCGAAGCAAAGTAGAAAATCTTATCAGACAGACGTAGCCTTTGGTGACCCTTTTATTGTATTCGATCCACCTTCGGATCAATACTATTTATATGGGACCGGCGGAACCGAAAATGGTTTTATAGCCTATAGCTCCAAAGATCTAAAGACATGGAAAAAGGAGGGAAAAGTATACGATGCCAAACAGCCCAATGGTTGGGGAGAAAAGGATTTCTGGGCCCCTGAAGTCTATCGTGTGAACAACAAATATTACATGTACTATAGTGCTCACTGGAAAGAAAATCCTAAAAATGACTTGGAAAACTATCGTATTGGAGTTGCAGTGGCGGATAACCCACTGGGGCCATTTAGAGATCTGACCGGCAAACCCATTTTTGACCCTGGATATCCCATCATTGACGCAAATGTTTTTAGAGATACAGATCATAGAAATTATCTTTTCTATTCACGCTGCTGCTACGAACATCCTGTAGAATCAGAAATTGCAGATTGGGCGAAGAAGAAATTTGGCTATAAAAATATTGAAGAAAGCTGGGTCTACGGAGTCGAATTGGATAGCAGTATGACGAAAGCAATTGGGAGTCCGGTTCTTTTAATGCGCCCCCCAGCGACGATGCACGATGCACAGTCTGAATGGGAAAGTCGATCAGTTACTTCAGGTGAAGTCAATAGGCGATGGACAGAAGGCTCTTTTCTACTCAAAGAAAACGGAACATACTATATGATGTATTCGGCCAATTATTTCGCAGGAGCCAATTACGCTGTTGGCTACGCTACAGCAACCGCGCCTTTGGGAAGCTATCAAAAATCGTCATCCAATCCGATCATTGAAAAAAATACCAATAGAGGTGGAGTAATTTCGGGAACAGGGCATAATAGTTTATTTCAAGACAGGGAAGGAAAAATCCGCTGTGTATATCATGGCCGCACTATACAGACGGGCGATCAACGTATTGTTTTTATCAGCGATGTTTCTTTTGATGAAACGGGAAAGTTGAATATCGTTACAGATTGACCCATCGGTCAATCTGTCTTTTTTGGTATGGCCGGATTTTTGATATTTTCATCCCAGTTGGCGGGAGATTTCTTTTTGGGGTTGATGCTGTTTCTTGTCTGCGGATTTTTATGTGAGTAGCTGATATTTTCCTCTTCTTCCGGATCGGTTTCATCTATATCTGGCTCAGGATGTTCGATAGGATCAGTGTCAGTTGGATCGGGAATAGTGCGTTGTCCGAATAATCCTTTACGATACCAGATGTTACTAAAATAATAGGCAATAATTAAACCTCGTTTTACTACTGCATGTTGCAATATCTCTTCCATTTTCGATTTCGTTTTAAGTGATACGATCCTTTTTTGAGGGATGGTATACTCTCCCTAAATGAACAACGTTAGGTGGAAAATAGTTTGAAAGATTTCAGGATTTGAAACAAAGATCAATCGAGTAACATTTGCTCAGGAAATGGCTTAACAATAGGGAAGTAAAGGTGGACAGTGGTGCCCAAACCGACCTCTGATTCAATTGCTATACTTCCGCCCAATCGTTCCATTATCCGTTTCACGAGCGAAAGTCCAATCCCTGTACCGGGTATGGAACCTACATTGTCTGCTCTGGTAAACATTTCGTAAATATGAGGCAAGTGGTCATCCGGTATGCCAATACCGTTATCCTTGATCTGATAATGCGTATAATCGTCTTCATGGGAACTATCTATTGTCACTAAAGGCCTGTCTGCTTGTGCAGAATATTTTATTGCATTAATAATTAGGTTGGAAAAAATTTGGTATGCGGCACTTTTTTCGCCCCAAATTGGTAATAGGGTACCAAAAGTAGGCTGACAATTATTGACATTATATAAAATACTGTTTTCTTGAAATATGCGTTGAATTGTATACGCCATGGGAAGTGGTTCCTTGTCTAAAATGCTGGAGCGGTGCTGACTCAACTGAACCATATTGTTGATAATATCTTCAATGTTCGTAACGCTTCGGCTGAAATTCTGGTACCACTTATTGATTTTTGTAAAGTCAATATTGTCGGAGTGCTGCTGTAGAAATTGTATGCCCATTTTTAAGATGGACAAGGGGTTTTTTAAATCATGTGAAAGCGTATGAGTAAACATTTCCAGCTCATTGTTCAAACTCAGAAGCTCTTCATTCAGCAACTGACGTTCCTTTAATTTTGCAAAAATAGATTCTTTGATAATCTGATTCAGACGAAGAACAAAATTGATTTCAGCATCATTCCAGGGTTTGGCAACGTCATAGCGCATATCTGCCCAGATTTTGAGCTGCTTGTTCTCACGCGGTTCATTTTTTAGCTCCATCTGCATCACCTGATTGCGGTTTTCCTTTCTAAACCAAACGAGGTAATAATCGTTTTCTAAGCCAACCTTTAGATACATAAGTCCCGCAAAACCGAGTTTATCTTTAAAGTTATCCTGATGATTTAGCCGAAAATTATAGTCTTTGAAGAGGGCTTTATCGGTATGTTTTTGCAGGAATTGAATGATTTCATAAAATTGCGCTTTCTGCGGAGAATGGCCATAGTTAAAAACATCGCCCTGATTGAATATCGCCAATCCATCTGCATTAACCAGCTGGGTCAATATATCCATATGCTGTATCAAAGCACAATTCACCATCTTATTTTCAGAGAGACTTCTTTTTAATTCTTCCTCGGCGAGTTTCAGAAGCTCCGTTCTTTCCAGCAGATTCTGTTTGACATGACTTTCATACTTACTGGTGGCTGCCTGGATGGCAAATGTACATAGCTTTCGCTGCTGCAGATCGACCACTCGCTCTTCATCGTTCTGTGCCACTACCAACCCCCAGAATTCGTCATCGATACAAATTCGAAAAAACAAGGCGCTTTGGACATTTATTTTTTTCAAAAAAAGCCGATGAAGCTCAGGTAAAGGTGATAACAAGCTCGAGAGCGGATCAATCCCTTCGTCTGTATAATAGAACTCCTGTCCCTCTAGATCAATATTGGGAGCATATCGATAGGAATAACTCCGATAGTATGACAAGACTTCCTCTGGCATGAAATCTTTCGAGAACTCTTTTCCTTTGAAATGGGCTTGTCCGTCTGCTGTATGCTCCGCAATCACTGAACTGTAACCCGTCTCCTGAATCTGCAAAACGAAAACCCGATCATAATTCAATAACTTGTTGATGGCCGAACAAACACGACCCCAATTATTAGGCTGGATAGTGTCTAGCAAAAAATTAAGCTCATTTATTTTTTTTGCGGCAATGTATTTTTTGTGTTGTTGTTCCCATTCTATATAAAGGTATTCATCATGTCTCCGTAATTTTACGTAAACACGTTCTTTTCTTATTTTGATAGGTAAAATATGGCGAGATTGTCCGTTTTCAAGTAAATCAACTACGGCATTTTTGATTTTGGATAGCGCTTCACCAAATGTATTGTTAAAACTATCAAAGAAATTAGTTCCTAAGAGGTCCTCTTTGGCGCCATGGTCTTTTACGACAGATTCGGTTATTCCAACGACATTAAAATGCTGATCTAAGATGACTAGACTGCCAAAAGATTGAAGCTTAATGATGGTTTGATTGTTAGATTGAAATGTATGATTCATAATACCCCAAAACTCCTTATGATATACATAAATATAAGAAAAAAAATTACGACAACATAGATCGAATCTTTATTAATAAAACGTGATAAAAGGTATAAAATTGCCTTATTGGGTTCTTTTTACTTTGAAATTAAAGTTGCTACCGAATTTCGGCGGACAAAAAGCATTAATGTTGCATATTAAACTCTTTGGCTACTGCATGAGCCATTCCTTTGAGAAGTGATTTCCATTGCGGATAAGATGCGCCCATTTTAGCTGCTAGGCCAACAAGATAATTCCGGATATTATCACTCACATTTTCATTGTCAACATTGATGATCTCGTTTCTTCCAGCATATTGAAACAAGATGCTATTTCTCCGCTGTTCGATCAGAAAAGTTGACGATGAAATCCCTTCGAAAAAATGCGCAGTATTTTTATCTCCTGGATGGCTCGGGTCGGGGCAAGGTTTTAATGTTATAGCAAAAACACGATAGTCATTTGTTTTTTCTGAAATGAGGTTAACAACATTCACCCAATCATATCCATCACTACTTGGGAGCCCTGGTCCGGGAATATCCAGTCTAATATAATCATGTAATTCGAGTAAACGATCAATTGGAGTACCATAACCAGCCGTTAATTGAAACACAGTGGCAGGTAACTGCGCTAGTTCATACCAATGATTGACCTTTCTAAGATTGTTTATAGCCAAATCATAGGCTAATTCGGCAATAGCTTCACTTGGAAACTCGAGGGATTCAAAGCAATCCAGATGCTTACCTTCTTTCTGTTCCGGTATGATATTTTTCATGATTTTTCACTTCTTATGCTTAAAATATTGAATTTCTTGCTCATGTTTTTTTGCCTCTTCAAGGGTATCAAAAGTACCCAGATTCCGACGTCTGTTCGTTTCTTTATCTGGATGCTTGGCATATATTCGATACTGCCCAGATTTTAGTTTACGTATCATGGTACAGGGTGCTATGTTTAACCTAAGCTTGCCTTCAGTTTTGCAAGCAAATCATCTGCTTTTGTATGCTCTACTTTCATTTTTCGAATGGTCGGACGTTTCCCTTTGTCTTTTTGTTTAATTATTTTGAGGAGCTCGTCCATATATTCGTTTTTATAACTACTGATATCAAAGGATGCGCTGTGTTGTTCGATCAGTTGAGTAGCCATGTCCATTTCTGCTTTTTGAATTTTAATTTTACTGGGCAATTTCAGCTCATCCAGTGTCCTGATCTCCTGTTGATAACGTATTTTATTCAGAACTAATGCGTTTTGATAGGGCTTTATCAGGGCTAGATGCTCGACATTTCGCATTACGAATGACCCTAAGCCCGCCATCTTAGTTTTTTCCAATGCTTTGAGCAATAGTTGATAGGCTTTTTCACCACCTTTTTGTGGCTCCAGATAGTAGGGGGTTTCAAAGTATATACTGTCAACATCCATTAGTTTGACAAATGCATGGAGATTGATAAGTTTAGTCTTTTCTGGACTTGCGTCTTCAAAATCCGCATCTTCTAACACGACATAATGGTCTTTCATGAAATATCCTTTGACAATATTGTCCCATTTAACTTCTTTGCCGGTTTGTTCATTTACCCGCTTGAATTTAATGTTGGATAGGTCATTTCGATCAAGCATATCCAGATCCAAAGCCGCATTCTCCGTTGCACTATATATTTTAATTGGGATATTGACCAAACCAAAACCAATAGCCCCCGTCCAAATTGCTCGCATAAGTAAACTATTTATTGCTAATAAGATAACCTTGGTAATGCTCAAATGGTTTGAAATTTAATAAAATGCCAAGCAAACTATTTCTTTTTAGAACTAGTTATACAAACATTTAATATGCTTTTATTACAATGGATTTAAAGTCAAATGAACCTTTCTGGTTAGTAAAAAACGGTCTTTTAAACAATTACCCTTCCTTACAGGATGATCGCAGCTGTGATGTTCTTATCGTTGGAGGTGGCATTACGGGAGCCTTGATCGCACATCAATGCATGGGTGATGGAAAGAAATGTATACTTATAGACAAGCGTGAAATTGTGAACGGGAGTTCGGCGGCGACAACTTCGATGTTGCAATATGAAATCGATGTGCCTTTGTATAGATTAAAGGAACTAATTGGCGAAGAGGCTGCAATAGCGAGCTACAGGGCCTGTGGAGAAGCAATTGGTAAATTGGGGGAAATCGCAAAGAAAATCCGGTCGAAAGCTGGTTTTAGAACAAAAAAATCACTCTACTACGCGGCTAGAAAAAAAGATGTCTCCTGGTTGAAGCAAGAGTTTGAATCCCGGCAAGAGGCGGGTTTTGACGTTAAATGGTTAACGGAACAAGATATCAGTGAACGTTATGCAATACAAGGCGCTTATGCAGGAATTCTCTCGGGGCTAGGGGCAAGCATTGATGCGTTTTGTTTTACACATGAGCTGCTGGCATACAACGTTAAAAGGGGGCTATTGATTTTCGACAAAACGGGGTTAGAAAACGTGGTTTATAAGCCAGGTTATAACGCTGTGATGACTTCAACTGGGGCTAAAATCAAGGCCAAAAAGATTATCTATTGCACAGGCTACGAAACAACAAATCTTATCCCCGAAAAATTTGTTGACCTGTTAAGCACATTTGCAATTGTATCTGAAGTTGATAAAGAGCAATATCAGCGATATCGCGATCTGCTTATCTGGAATACTGCTGAGCCATATTTGTATATGCGAACCACAGATGACAATAGGTTTCTAATTGGGGGAGAAGATGAGGAATTTAGGGATCCGGTCAAGCGAGATATGCTGATTTCGAAGAAGTCACTTAAATTAGAGAAGTCATTTAACAAAACGTTTGTCGATAGGACCTTTCGTACTGATTTTACATGGGCTGGCACTTTTGGGACGACCAAGGATGGGTTGCCCTATATCGGAATACATAAAAAGTTTAAAAACTCCTACTTTGTGTGTGGTTTCGGTGGAAATGGCATTACATTTTCTGTTGCCGCCATGGATATGGCATCATGTTGGCTGAATAACCTAAGCCATCCATTGGATGAATGGTTTAGGTTTGGCCGTTAAGCCGTTGCCTAATCGTTGTGTTTAAGCAAAAAACGATATAGTTTATCCTCTAGCTTTGCTAGGGGTAATTTACTTTTTATGCTGGGGAATTTTCCTTCCATAAATAAACGCTGTATGGTGGGATGGATATAATAAGTCTGCGAAACAGTCTTCGTATTTCCGAGCTGCTCAGCTACCTGTTTAATGACCTTGTTTAATTGTCTTTTTCGTGCATTGAGTGCCTCTGCCTGTTTGGTTTGGGCGAGCTGGTAAAAAGCTTCCCGACTAGCTCCCCAGATGCGGATGCTTTTGCAGCTGATCTGGCCGGTAGAATTCTCCCTTAAATAGTGATTAAAGGCGGCACCACAGAAAGTACTTTCGCATGTAGCGCTATCAAGCTGAAATATCCTTCTGCCTTTCATTTTTAGAAGTTCTTCCAGAAGCTTCGCCTGCTGCCTATTGGACCAGGACTTTTGTTGGAAAACACCTTTTTTGCCTTTATAGGCCAAAGATATTGTATTGTTTTTGATGGTGACGTGCCTTTTTTCCAGCGTACTCAGGCCATAAGACTTATTGGTAAGGGTATAGCGCTTATTGCCGATACGAATTAATGTACTGTCCATTATTTTAAAAGCAATTGCACACAATTTGTCCATATCCCAGACCTGATGTTTAAGATGTTTAGTGCTGATTTTTCTTAATTCCTGTAAGTATTTACCCATAAAAAGGATATTACTGAACTTTGCAGCCTGCCTTTGATCAACGAATTTCGCATGATATATATATTGTTTACGTTCTTTTTGGTCGAATCCAAAAGCTTGCAGATCACTGGTGGCACTTTTGGCAATCCATACATTCTTCCAGTTGGGTGGAATAACCAGTTTTATAATTCTTTCTAAAATCTTTTTGTCAGATATTTCGGTTCCTGTTCTATCAAAATATTTAAAAGACTTGCCTACTTTCTTTCGTGTATAACCGGCTTTTACTTTCATATCGTAATTTCTAAAGTCATCGTATTCTTAAATCCGAAAATGTAATCTAAATTTTCTATGTGGAAGCATCCGTACAAATAAGCCACCTATTGATAAGCTACAATTTGATCCTTTTAGATCTGTATTTGATCATCGATCGCTGTCTTGTGATTTATCAGGTTATTGTTCATTTTATCCTGCTGGTATGCGAATTCTTCATCTTATTTGTAAGAACGGATGAGCGATATCTCCGGTTTTTGAAAAAGATAAGTTGCGTATTATTCGCATACAGCAAGGATTTATACAGATAGGGGTGGGATAGGCTAACAATAGATAAAATAGTAAAAGGCATTAAAAACGGCTGTTTTTTAAAAAAAAACAGCCGTTTTTAATGATAAATTTTCATCTATTTTGTTTTATTTACGGCAGGAGTTTTTTTACCTTTTTCTGTGTCTACTTTAGTTCGGTTTTTGTCTAATGTATCCAGAACTTCTGCTTGTATAATGGTTTTACTATTTCCCTTTCCTATAGGACCGCCACAGATAATCAGCATAATCACCATATCGTGCTGATTTTTTATTTTAACTTCCGATTTCATATGTTTGTTATTTAGCGAATTGTCAGCTATCCGGTTAATCAACTCTAGTTATATAACCTCAAAATTTATCTTTTGTTTTTATTTTAGTCTGTAAATTTTAAGCTGTTTTTGAAGCTTTTTTCGCGTCATGTGAATTCTGGTTTTAATTGTACCCTCTGGCATTCCAAAATACGTGGCGATTTCATGGTATTTGTATCCTTCGAGGAACAATTGAAATACCTGATAATTTTCTTCCGACAAACTGCACATCGCTTTTTCAATATCATCAGCGATAAACTTGTTGTCACTTTTATTGGATTCTACAGTGTTAGTACTTTCAAGACCTATGTAGGCTTCATGGATGTCGTTTGTACGTTTGGCTTTACGATATTGATTAATGTATACATTCTTCATAATAACATAGAGCCATGACATTAACTTTGGATGACGGATAAAATCATCGATCGATTTCAATGCACGAATAAGGGTCTCTTGAATTAAATCCTCTTTTTCATCGGGATCATTGGTGAATTTTCCCGCAAAATGTTTCAAAAGACTTCTTTTTTCTTCGACTAGAATATTCAAATTGGAATTGCTCATAGTATCATTTGTTAAATTGATTGATGTGTATTTGATACATTGAGGTACAATTAAAGTGCTACAATTACGTTTAATGGCTCATCTAAAACTTGTTTAAACAGTCATACGGGAAAAATACGTACAGCTGCGAATTGATCGTTTTGTAGTCTAAACGTTACAAGAATACGCTATTGAATGCGTTTCGATAGAAGGAGGCAACTGATTTGGGACTGGTCAATTGGGTATTTGTTCCATTAAAAAATGTCTTTATTACGGGTACCCTTCTGTATTTAGCGGACTTTTGAAGTGTCTGTTTTTTTAAGCAGAAGTTTAAAGCATTGTTTTTTATCAGTTTTTATTAAACTAATAGGTTCTGAATGTGGTTCTTAAGAAAAAAGGTTCATCATAAAAACAAAATAGACTATGAAAAAGAGCAAGAAATACACTGTGGTTTTCGGTACATTATTATTTTGCAGCACACTATTTTTTTCGTGCCAAAATACAAACAAAAATCCAACTGAAGGAAGTGGTCAGGCGGACAATATCGCACCGAGCGCTGCCGATGAAACAAGATACAATTTAAGTGAACAACAAAAAATGAGTATGCAGAAGGATACCAGTTTGGCAGACACGCTTAGGAAGGATAGTATCAATGGACCAAAATCTAAACCTTAAGATCACTTTGAAAATGTCACTCGGACCTCTTCGTCTACTAAAAAACTCCCTTAGTTGAGGGAGTTTTTTTTATCCTTTTCTTTTCGATCGGAATCAGTATCATAGATATCTTCTTCTGAATGATCCGGTTTTTCTTTATGTTGATCCTCTTCTGTATTAATTTTTTCTTTCGTCGTGCGGTCGCGTTGTTCTTCTTCACTTGGATCGGGGCCAGCCATACTTTTGGGAGCGTATAGTTTGAGGTTGACCGCATCTCTATCCGAGACTTTGGATGAGCTAAAGAGAAGCTTGCGAACAGCGGTGTCCGCTTCGTTTTCCATTGGGACTATTTCGCGCAAGAATAGGGAGCTGTCTTGGAAATAATCTGAAATAGTATCGCCAAATTGAATTGCTGTATGCATAGTCTTTTTAATAGGAACATGAGTCAAATCTGATTGGTTCTCTTTTTTATAAAATGAAAACGTGGCATATTTTAAGAATAAATTTAAAACTTTTCATTTGTCGATCTTGTTATAAAGCTAAAGTAATTTAGATAATAGAAATACTATGAGAAAATTGACACTTATTTTATTAATAACAGCAGGTATTGGGTATCAGGCCCATGCTCAGAAAATTGAGACAACACCGCAGATGTCATCCGACGTCGGTATTGAACCCATACGTCAAGGGAATTGGATGGTCGGAGGATCAATCGGTAATCTTGGTTATAGTTTTGAAGGAAAATCATTTAATGTCGCACTTCAACCGCGCGCTGGTTATTTCGTATCCGATGGATTGGCTATTGGTGCACAGGCAAATCTTGGTCTGGCTACTCAAAAAGATGCTGATAATGAATGGACCTATGGTGTAGCGCCATTTGTACGTTATTACTTTCCAAATGCAGGATCAAGTACAGGTCGCTTTTTTGGTCAGGGAGACATCGGTATTTCAGGAAGTTCCAGGGGTAAAGACGTCGCGCTGGCTGTGGGAGCCAATGTTGGATATGCACATTTTATAACACGAACCGTTGCTTTGGAAGCTACCTTTGGCTACAATTATAGCAAAGCCAATATTAATACAGGTAGTGGTGCAAGCGGTTTAGGCTTTGGATTAGGTTTTCAAATCTATTTACCAGGTAAACGCTAACAGAAATAGCAATCTTTAACAGCATGTTTCCAATTGATCAATTGGGAACATGTTTTTTTGGTCGCGACCGTATAATTACTTGCTCTTGTGTATGAAAGACCTATTCTTATCCAAATGACAAAAATTAGAAAACATTTGGAGCAACGTAGGTGTTTTTTTCTAAAAGAAGCTGAAGCGATGACAGGTACAAAAAATATTGGATTGGTGCTCAAAGATAAAATGGGTAAATGGTCTTCTTATAACATTCCATTACTCAAAGAGTGCCACCTGAACAATAAGCTTGTGAAGAGCAATGAGCTCGAAGGTATTTTTGTCATAGGAAGTTTGGCAACGGGACTATACATATTTTCATTATATAAAAACCGTTTTATAGACTTGATGGGCAAGCGAATCGGGACCGAGGAAATCTGTGAACATTTTGATCGGTATAAACAGACATTCATATAAGTATATACATTTCATTTTTAAAATAAGGAGCATTTATGAGTAATTTAACATGGAAAGGCCGTTGGAACGAGCTGAAAGGTAAAGTAAAACAACAATATGCAGATTTAACTGATGATGATCTTTTATATGCCGAAGGAAAGGAAGATGAATTGTTGGGTAAATTGCAACAAAAGACAGGAAAAACCAAAGAAGAGGTGGAAAGCTGGTTGGATAAATTGTAATATTTTATCGAGGCCATTTATTTGGCCATTATAAGTGTATAAGATGTGCGATCAATTTATATTGACCGCACATCTTGTTTTATGTCAATGAGAAAATAGGTTTATCTAATTTTATGGCTAGCCGATACACAGCATTCATCAACCCGACATGACTGTAGGCTTGTGGAAAGTTACCCCACTGGCTGCCATTATCCTCTGTGACGTCCTCACTGAATAGACCCAGGTGATTGCTGTAGGTCAGCAAACGTTCTAGGATTTCTTTCGCTTCCTCCACACGGCCGACGCAGGCTAGCGCTTCCACATACCAAAATGCACAGACTAAGAAGGTGGATTTGGGTCTGCCGAAGTCATCCTGATGTTTATAGCGATAGAAAAGTCCATTTTCACCTTTTAATTCCTTTTCCAGCATTTCGAGATGATGAAGTGCGCGTTCCGATTTTGGGTCAAGGTAATCCATGACAATAAGCTGCAAGGTGCTGGCATCTAGATTTTGGCTATTAATTGCATTCTGATAGACTTTCCGCTCTTCATCATAACAAGCCTCAATATAAGCTTCTGCTTTTTTTAAGAGGACATTCGCGCGGTCCTCCATATCTTGATAACCATTCTGACGTGCAATCAATAAGGCTGCTTTACATCCAACCCATTGAAAAAGATTGGAATAACAATGGTGGTTGGCAAAATTTCTAAACTCCCAAATACCAGCATCTTTTTCCTCTATAGTAGCCTCAATCTTTTCGAGAATGAAATTTACCCAGCCCAACACATTTTTGTTTTCATGAATTTTAAAACGTTGATCCGTGAAAAGGGGCAACAAGGCAATCATTGCCTGACCATATACATCATTTTGAATATGTTCAAAAGCTTGATTGCCAATCCGCACTGGACCGTTATCCTGATAGCCCTTTAGATAAGGTAAGATATGTTCTGTCAGTTCGGAGGTTCCAAGGATACCATACAAAGGTTGAAGTCTTCCCGGGTTGCGATGCGTGATGCCGGCAATATAATTTGCAAAGCTTTCCATTTCTTCAAATTGACCAATGTGTGTCAATGCTGTTAAGACGTAATAACTATCACGTACCCAGCAATAGCGGTAGTCCCAGTTTCTTCCCGAACCTGGATATTCGGGTAGGCTAGTTGTTGATGCGGCAATAATTGCTCCTGTGTCCTCATATTGATGTAGCTTGAGCACCAGAGCTGATCGGATAACCTCTGTTTGATAAATATTGGGAATACTACACCTTTTAATCCATCGCTGCCAATAACTGAGCGTCTTATGGAGGAAATCCTCACAGGTGCTTGCAATAGCCGATTCGAAGGCTGCATCATACGTAAGTATAAGGTATTTATTTTCACTGATAATCGTCCAGCTTTCCTCTTGGAAGAAATGGGAAATAGGCAGATCAGTGGTCAGGCGAATCCGTTCGCCGATCTGATCGTTGCTATAAAGAATATGGTTACTGCCACGGGTAGGCTTAAGTGCCAAGCGGCCGTAGTCACCAGTCGGCTGACATCTGATGTTAACGCTAGGAGCTCCATGCAGCGGTTCGATCTTTCGTATCAGCATCAGTGGTTTAAAATACCGCCCGAATTGTTCAAAACGAGGGGCAAAATCGGTAATACGATAGGCGTAGGATTCTGTGTGGATTTCCGTGCAGAGTACATTGGAGTTTTTGATGTAATACTGCTTGGTTTCCAAAACTGGTTCCTCTGAACTGATCTTGAAAGATCCACCTTGATTTTTATCGATCATACTGCCGAATACAAAGCTATCTTCGAACGATGGCCAGCACAACCAGGATATGTTTGTGTCAATGCCAACATGCGCTATGTAGGAACAATTACCAATGATTCCAGATTGATAGATATGTCGGTTTTCTGTTGTATTTTCGCTCATTATTTTACGATAAGTTGATTCAAAAATTGAAGAACATCTTCTTGTTCATCTAAATAATATTTTGCGGCAGATTTGTTACTGCCCACCTTAATACTTATGGTCGATTGAGGTAGATACCTGAATAGATCCTCGTCGGTAATGTCGTCGCCAATAGCCAACATAAAATCTGCTTTTATATGTCCTGCGATTTCCAATGCCGCTTTACCTTTATTAACTTCTGTATTTTTTACTTCAATGACAGCATTTCCGTCCAGTAGCTGTAATCCATAGTCGTTGAGCATTGGGTTTAAGATCTCTTTTAGCTCTGTCGCTTTAAGTTCGCCCAGGCCCAGTTCTACTTTTCTATAATGCCAAGCCAACGAATAGGGTTTGACTTCAATGTAAGCACCCGGAGTTTGGTCGGCCAGTTTTTCCATCAGCTTTTTTACTTCAGGCATCCAGTGTAGGGCCAATCCTTTTTTATACGACCAGTTGAAATTTGGAAAATTTGACCAAATGCCATGTTCGGCAACTAAATAATAAGATCGGCCGTCAAACCAAGACGACAAGCTCTCTTGTGATCGGCCGCTTATGATGACCAATGTATTGAGTGGATCAGAAATGATATTGTCCAAGAGGTTATACAACAAGGTCGTCGGAGTTGCTTTCTGGGCATGGTTCTGGAATTTGACCAAGGTACCGTCATAATCCAGAAAAAAGAGTCTATTACTACTTTTGCTATACCTTTCTGAAATGCTATTAAAAACCTTGTCCGAGATTCGCCTTGCCCATTCGTCACGTTGTATGGCTTTGGTTTCGGCCAGACGATTGGTAAAGAGCTGAACCCAATGCTGCACATTAAACTTCTGTATAATCTGAATATTGGCATCGGTACGTTCCTGCATTTCTTCGGGTGACATTTTAAGCGCTTGGTAAATACTATCAGCAGTTTCTGTACGATTATAAGGGTTAATAATTAAGGCATCAACAAGTTCTTTGGAAGCGCCTGCAAACTCACTTAAAATCAATACGCCTTTTGATAAAGTCTTACTCGCGATGTATTCTTTACTGACTAGGTTCATCCCATCTCGTGTAGATGTAATCATACAGATATCGGATGCAACATATAATCCAACCAGCTCTTCGAATGGAAGTGATTTGTAAAAATATAGTACGGGCGTCCAGCTTAGATTTCCATAAATGGAATTTATTTCACTCACTTTCCGGTTAATTTCATCTTTCAACTTTTTGTATTGCGATACCTTATCCCTGGAGGGTACAATAAGCATATAAAGGACAACTTTTGTATGCCATTCGGGATATTTTTCCAGAAAAGTGAGAAAAGCACGTAATCGCTCTAATATCCCTTTGCTATAATCGAGCCTATCGACAGCTATAATAATCTTTTGATTCGGAAAATGGCTCCTAAATTGGCTTGCAATCGACTGGATTTTAGGCTGACTGCTGGTTTCGACAAATTTATCAAAATCAATACCCATCGGAAAGGATTCTACAAAAATATGACGGTCTTTGTACTTGAGCTGATTATGTCCTGACGATACATGCAGTATTTTTTTGCAGGCATTTAGAAAGTTCTGACTATCGGCAAAAGTATGAAATCCGATAAGATCGGCACCCAGTAAACCTTCTACCAATTCTTTACGTTGCGGAATGTTCATGAAGAGTTCTTCCGAAGGAAAGGGGATATGGTGAAAATAACCAATGTTGAGCTCTTGATTTTCTGAACGCAACAGTTGAGGGAGTAGCATAAGCTGATAATCTTGGACCCAAATAAAATCGGATGGCTCATCAATAGAAAGAGCGGCCTCGCAAAATTTCTTATTTACCGTGACATAGGTAGTCCAATATTCGCGGTCAAAATGGATGTAACTCGGCTGATAGTGACAGATAGGCCAGAGGACCTCGTTAGAATAACCTTCGTAGAAATTGCGTATTTCATCTTTTGATAAGAAAACAGGAAGTAAGCTCATCGGTTTGAGGAGCTCAACAATTTTTTCTTTTTCCTCTTCATCTTTGGGAACAATTCCCGGCCAGCCAACCCAGAGTATTTCGTCTGTATCAAAAGCGGAATTTAAACCAGTTGCCAGCCCACCCGCACTCGGCTTGATGACTAATTTTTCTTTTTTTCGTTCTATTTGTATCGGCAGTCTATTTGAAATTATTATTTTCTTCTTTTTCTTCATAAGAATATTAGATCGATTTATTTGCAGTGTGGAAGAGTTATATTGAAATAACGATGGGTATGTAATCCACTTATCTGAACAACCTCGGGAGAGAATAGTTTGAATAAATTCAAATTAGAAGGATAGTAGAAACAGCTATTGGAGAAAGAACAAGGTAATTATACTGGAACAGGACCTGGAAATTTAGGCTGAGGCGTATCCCAAATAACAAAAAAAAGACCTGTAGAAATACAGGCCTTTTTTGCTATTTTATTGGATTACGATATACTGACTGCAGCAGTCTTTTCGTTATCTAGCTTTTTCATAAATTGATCGAGGATGTCACCTAATCTCCCTGAAATTTCCCCTAGAATGCTTTCCCAATCTTTCACTGTACCATCACAATTGTCTGAAACAATTTTAATACTATGAAAATTGAGATTTTTTTGGAAACAGAAATTCGCTAGAGCATAGGATTCCATATCAAATGCCAAGGGATTGAAATGTTTAATATCCTGATAAAAAGCAGTATTTACATTAATAAAACGATCCGATGTCAAAAGTGCATCTTCGTAGCGAAACTCATCAAGCGCTATGGATTCCAATACACCCTGCCCTTTAAAAAATAAGGTGTTTTCCAGAAAAAATCCATCTGTATAAGCATCCCCTTGTGCATAGTATGCCGGATAAAGGACATGGCCTATTGGGTGCCTTGTACAGCCAACAGTGCCAACATTGAGCAGAACAGGACTAATCCCTAATGCTTTGATGTCCTCGTAAAGCGAGGCAATAGAAAGAAGGGCATTTACCTTACCTACACCAATTTCGTATACAAAAGTCGATTCACTTGTCGAATTAAAAGATAGCTCATTTTTGTTCGCTACCAGGATAATCGTTTCAATATCTTTATTCAGGATCATTTAATTTTCTTCAATATATGGATACTCAAATGCCAATTCTTCGGCAGTGATTAGATTTAGGAAGTTAACACAAGCCTGTTTTGAGGTAGGAAAATCCATGAATGTGTAGTTTCCGCAGCTAATCGGATTTTGGAAAGGCACCTCGTATCCTTCGGTAAGAACCGTTTCGAGTACTTCTTTCATTAACTCCGCCACGTTCTGAGGAGTTCGATCTGTGCCTGCTAATACAACATAAAATCCAGTACAACAGCCCATTGGTCCGACATAAATAACCTCATCACCTAAGATGGTTCTAATTTCTGTTGCAAAACAATGCTCTAGTGTATGCATGACTTCAGGTGATAGCATACGCTCAGGAGAATTCGGTCTGATCATGCGAATGTCGTAAGTTGTATAACTTTCAACATTGCTGTTATTGGTTGTAGAAGCTTTAGCGTAGATCCCTTGTTTTAATTTGGTATGATCTACCGTAAAACTATTTACTTTTGCTTTTTCTTTTGTGTACATCTTGTTCTGTTCAAAGCTATAATGCTTGTGGCGTTATAGGGGTTAAAAGTTGAATATCAAAAATTTCTACAAAGATACTAGATTATTATAGAAAAGGACGACAAAACTACTATTTTAACACTTCATAATGTTCGACTGTTGGAAATGGATCGTAGTAATGATGTAAAAGTTTTTCCCATTCCTTGAATAATGCCGACTCCCTGAAACCAATGGTATGGTCTTCTAAAGTTTCCCATTCAACCAACAGAATGTACTGATTGTCTTTTTCAATACATTTACGTAATGAATGGGTTATATAGCCTTTACTCGCACTAATATACTGGCAAGCTGTTTTATAATCTCTTTCAAAATTGGATTGTTGTCCTTCAATAATTTGCAATACAGCTACTTCTAAAATCATAATTTGTTTTTTTATCAAGTTTAGTAAATATCTCAAACTTAGAAAATTTGTTTCTGATATGCAATACAAGAACAAGCTTATCCGAACAATTTATTTATCATTCTTTTAACAAAGACTTATGCCTCATTACCCCGATTTGACGTATTATATCCTTTTTTAACCTGCGAAGTGATGATCTGGGTGACCAATGGAATACCCGGATTACGATTTTGAGCATTCCAAACTAAAGAGAGCGTTGTTCGCTGCGGCAAGGTGTTCAATTCGAGGAAAGTGACATCAACATGGTATCCGTTCTTTAAAGACGAAGGAACAATGGCAACACCCAGTCCCTGAGCAACCATATTGAAAATGGTCAAAGCATTCACTGTACGTAGCGTAACTTTGGGGATAAACTTATGATCACTAAAAATACTCATGACGAGATCATAATAGGAGTGGCTATAGTTTTTGGAGAATAAGATGAATGATTCATCTTTTAACGCGTCAAGACTTGGTTGCGGCGACTTCAATAGGGGATGATCGTTGGGTAAAACGAGGCTAAAATGCTCCGTATGTATAGGCAGACTATGTAGGCCGGGTGGAGTTTCGGAAAGACGAACAAAGCCTAAGTCCAGTTCTTTTTTCTCCAACAGATCCAGCTGGGTTTCATTCGCTAGTTCGTGAAGTGATAACTCGATATCCGGCTGCTGCTGTTTTAAATTGACGAGCAGTTCTGGTAGGATTGTTTGAACAGCCGACCCGATAAACCCCAGCTTTAAAGTGCTTATTTTACCATTGGCAAAACTTTGAAGTTGAGTTTCAATCTGATCCAAGTGTCTAAATAATTCTTTCACCTCCTGAAAAAGATATATCCCAGCTTCCGTCATTTGAACATTTCGTTTATTACGCTCAAAAAGTGTTACACCATAGGATTCCTCCAGCTGCTTAATTTGTCTGCTCAAGCCCGGCTGCGCAATAAACAATTTTTCGGCAGCCCTTCTAAAATGTAGTTCTTCTGCCAATACTTTAAAATACAGTAAATGTCTTAGCTCTATTTGATAATTCATGGTTATCAATTGATGATAAAAATGGTATTTCTAATTATCAAATATAGCCAGTAAATTTGAGTAAAGCAGATATGATAATGGAAAAATTTTTATATGGCAGTGGGCAGCTAACATGTTCCACAGCCTTAGCGATAGCAAAAGGAACGACGACAGGGGAAATATCGCCTGAAGTCAAGGATAAGATCGAACAAAGCGCCAGTTATGTCAGGAAAATAGTGGAGCGGGGTGAGGTTGTCTATGGAATCAATACAGGTTTTGGTCCTTTGTGTACCACACTTATTGACGCAAGTCAAACGCAGCTGTTACAGGAAAATATTCTAAAAAGCCATGCTGTCGGTATGGGAGAACCTATCGCCAATGATTTGGCCAAATTGATGCTTATTCTTAAAGTTCACGCGCTTTCTAAAGGATTTTCTGGAGTTCAGTATGCGACGATTGAGCGGATTATATGGCATATTGAAAATCATATTATTCCTGTGGTGCCTAAACAAGGCTCTGTCGGCGCATCGGGTGATTTGGCCCCCTTGTCACATTTATTTTTACCATTGATTGGTTTAGGAAAAGTCAACGTAGATGGGGAGATTGTAGAGACAGCTTCTGTTTTGGAAAAATACGGTATGGCTCCGGTTCACTTGGGTGCAAAAGAAGGACTGGCTTTAATCAATGGAACCCAATTTATGGCGGCACATGGTGTGATGGCTGTTGCTGAGTTAAATCGGGTACTTCAGAATGCTGATATTATTGCCACGTTAATGATTGAAGGCCTAAATGGTTCAATAAAACCATTTTTTACGGAATTACATCAATTACGTCCGCATGCAGGAAACCGCTATGTGGCCGCACGTATTTTTAATATGCTTCATGGATCTGCTATTTTAGAAAGCCATAAAGATTGCTCCCGTGTGCAGGATCCCTATTCTTTACGGTGCATTCCACAGGTTCACGGTGCATCACGCAATGCATGGTTTCATTTAAAAGATACCATAGAGATTGAAATAAATTCAGTGACCGATAATCCTGTGATCATTAACGATGAGCTGACGATTAGTGGCGGAAGCTTTCATGGGCAGTCAATTGCCTTACCTTTAGATTATGCCACACTGGCGGCGTCCGAGATCGGGAATATTTCGGATCGAAGGGTTTATTTGTCTCTAGAAGGACAAACCAATGGTGTTCCCAAATTGTTAATGAAATCAACAGGACTCAATTCGGGATTCATGATTTTGCAATACAGTACCGCGGCGATAGCAAGCGAGAATAAAGGTCTTTGTTTTCCGGCCAGTGCAGATAGTATTCCAACCTCATTGGGCCAGGAAGATCATGTCAGTATGGGATCTATTGCCGGCCGAAAATTACTGCAGGTCATTGACAATGTCGATAAAATATTGAGCATTGAGCTATTATGTGCGGCACAGGCCAAGGATTACCACCAGCCTTTAAAATCGACCGCTGCGCTGGAAGCGATCCATGCGAGAATACGGCAGTCCATACCGCACATTGAATCTGACCAGCCGATGGAAGAGCTACTGACAGCGGCATTGAAATTGGTGAAATCAGGAGAGCTTATTGCATTACATCGTCAATATGCTACCGGTGAGGTTGCCGAAGAACTGAAACAGCAATTTGATGTATTTTAAGCAAAAAAGGCATGGAAAAAGAATTAAAATTAGTCGGACCTTTTAGACAGCTATTACCCATGTCCAATATGCCTTTAAATGGGGCTATTCACGATAAACAATTGCCTATTATTGAGGAAGGGGGGATTTTAATAGCAGGTAACACGATTTTGGATGTTGCTGTTTTTGATCAATTGGAGCAGAAATGGGGTGAACAGGCAACCCGTATTCATATAGCAGGTGATCAGGTCGCTTTGCCGGGTTTTATTGATTGCCATACGCATATTGCCTTTGCCGGTAATCGGGCAAATGATTTCGCCCTTCGAAATGCAGGCTCAAGCTATCTAGAGATCGCTGCTGCCGGAGGTGGGATCTGGAGCACAGTTTCGCATACAAGGGATTGTAAACAGGAAGAATTGGTCGACCTGACTATCCAGCGCGCAGGTTTTCTGTTGAGACAGGGGATTACAACTATTGAAGTGAAAAGTGGTTATGGGCTTAATGTGGAAGAAGAGCTTAAAATTTTGCGTGCCATTCAGGAATCCAATCGTCACACAGCTGCAGATCTCATTCCAACTTGTCTGGCAGCGCATATGCTCCCGCGTGATTTCAGTGGGTCTGCCCAAGATTATCTTCATCAGATCGCGGAGGTTCTGTTTCCTCAGCTAAAATCAGAACAGCTATCAAATAGAATTGATGCTTTTATTGAAGCATCAGCTTTTCAGGGGGAGGAGATCCTGCCTTATTTACAAAGGGCAAAAGAAATGGGCTTTGATCTGACCATTCATGCCGATCAGTTTACCACTTCGGGAAGTCGGATTGCGGTGGAGCTCGGAGCAAAATCTGCGGACCATCTTGAAGCATCCACTGGGGTTGAGATAGACCTTCTCGCACATTCAGATACAGTTGCGGTGGCTTTGCCTGCAGCGTCAATCGGCCTTGGTTGTGGTTTTACACCCGCTAGAAAGTTGCTGGATTCAGGTGCATGTTTGGCCATAGGAAGCGACTGGAATCCCGGTTCCGCCCCAATGGGACAGTTATTGACAAGTGCGAGTATTTTGGCAACTGCAGAAAAGCTCAGTAATGCCGAATTGCTTGCCGCATTAACCTACCGTGCAGCGAAGGCCCTTAATCTGTCCGATCGTGGCACATTGAAGGAAGGCATGCGCGCAGATTTTAGTTTATTCAAAACCGATAATTATCAGAATATTACTTACTACCAAGGAAGCATGCAGCCCCAAGCGGTGTGGAAGGATGGTGTGGAAGTATTTTCAATATAGGATAAGATGGAAAATACATTTAAGAAAGAGGTTGCGGAAGGTATTCCAACCGTATTACCTCCAAAAGTCGAACGAGATAACACAATAAGTCATGCCCCTCGACGAAAGGATATTCTTACCAAGTCGGAAGAGAAGCTGGCTTTACGGAATGCATTACGTTATTTCCCCAAACAATGGCATACTGTTTTAGCACCTGAGTTTTTAGCGGAGCTCCGTAATTACGGCCGAATCTACATGTACCGCTTTAGACCTCAATATGCGATGCACGCTCGACCGATAGCTGATTATCCAGCAGAGAGTAACCAAGCGGCAGCGATTATGTTGATGATTCAGAACAATCTTGATCCGGCCGTGGCGCAACATCCCCATGAATTGATAACCTATGGTGGCAATGGCGCGGTTTTCCAAAACTGGGCTCAATACCGCCTCACCATGCAGTATCTTTCGCAGATGACGGATGAGCAGACGCTGCATCTTTATAGCGGTCATCCGATGGGACTTTTCCCTTCGTCACAACATGCACCACGTGTTGTTGTAACGAATGGCATGATGATTCCAAACTATTCGAAACCGGATGACTGGGAGCGTTTTAATGCCTTAGGGGTTACGCAATATGGACAGATGACAGCAGGTTCCTATATGTATATTGGTCCCCAGGGTATAGTACATGGCACCACGATTACTGTCATGAACGCTTTCCGAAAACACTTAGCAGCAGATGATACCATTCAAGGCAAGGTATTTTTGACTTCTGGTTTGGGAGGAATGAGTGGCGCACAGCCCAAAGCAGGTAATATTGCCGGCTGTATCACCGTATGCGCTGAAATAAACCCTGCTGCGGCAAAAAAACGGCATGAACAAGGTTGGGTAGACCGATTGATCGAAAACATCGATGAACTTGTTGAACAGGTACGGTTGGCGATGGATCAAAAGGAGACCGTATCCTTTGCCTATATCGGTAATATAGTCGAAGTGTGGGAAGCCTTTGATAACGAAAATATCCACATCACTGTCGGGTCTGATCAGACATCATTACATAATCCTTGGTCTGGCGGCTATTATCCAATGGGGCTGACCTTTGCAGAATCCAATGCTTTGTTAGCGACTGATCCTGACCGGTTTAAGCGATGTGTACAAGAAAGCCTTGTACGACATGTTGATGCCATCAATAAACATGTCGCAAAAGGGACGTATTTTTTTGATTATGGCAATGCATTTCTGTTGGAAAGCAGCCGTGCTGGGGCAGCCGTTTGGAATGATAGGCGCGATCAGTTTCGTTACCCTTCTTATGTGCAGGATATTTTGGGACCCATGTGTTTTGACTACGGATTTGGACCATTCCGATGGGTCTGTACTTCCGGAAAAGCAGCAGATCTGCAAAAATCAGACAAAATTGCGATGGAAGTTTTAGAAGAGCTTCGCGCGGAGGCCCCTGCAGAAATTCGGCAGCAGATGCAGGATAATATCCAGTGGATCAAGGAAGCTGGAAAAAATAAACTCGTAGTGGGGTCTGAGGCACGCATCCTTTATGCAGATTCCAATGGACGCATTGCGATAGCAAAGGCTTTTAATGACGCTGTAAAAAGTGGCTTATTTGAAGCACCTATTGTTTTGGGAAGAGACCATCATGATGTTAGCGGCACAGACTCGCCTTATCGAGAGACAAGCAATATCTACGATGGAAGTCAATTCACTGCGGACATGGCCATTCACAATGTCATTGGTGACAGTTTTCGCGGTGCTACCTGGGTTTCTATTCATAATGGTGGTGGAGTTGGCTGGGGAGAGGTCATCAATGGTGGATTTGGTTTACTGTTGGACGGTTCGGCCGATGCAGCTGTTAAATTAGAAAAAATGTTATATTTTGACGTCAATAATGGGATAGCAAGACGTGCTTGGGCTAGAAATAAAGAAGCAAATCAGGCACTGGACCGTGCGATGGAAAGAAATAACACCTTACAGGTTACCCGTGCACAAATTGTAGATGACCATATTATTGAACAATTATTTGATGTAAGCGAATGAATTTGTTGCTGAGTGATCCAGGAATATACACCAAAGGCGATCCGTCTGTTTGGAAAGGCCGTATCGATGGCCAGGAATGCGATTGGATGCGTTGGCATCAATTGATGGATTGTGTTGATCTTCTCGAACGGCCCGGATTGCAAAGATCCATCGCCTTTCTGGGCTTTTGTAGTGATGAAGGTGTTGGCCGGAATCAAGGCCGCATAGGAGCCAAAGATGGGCCGGCAGCAATCCGAAATGTACTAACAAATCTCCCTGTACATTTTTCAGATGAACTTAAACTTAAAGATTGTGGAGACATTCTTTTAAAAGACAGTGATTTAGAGTTAGCTCAAGAAAGCTTGGGCGCGGCATTGAAACTGATTCTTCAACAAGAAGGATTTCCGGTCATCTTGGGTGGTGGTCATGAGGTAACTTATGGACATTATCTGGGTATTCGAGAATTTCTAAAGGATCGTAACCAAACGGTTGGAGTTATTAATTTGGATGCACATCTTGATATACGTGCATTGCAGGATGGCAAAGGCAATTCCGGCACAGGCTTCTTTCAAATTGAGCAGGACCAATCAGCAGCAGGTCTGCCATTTCACTATTTGGCGATTGGTATTCAGGAAATTAGCAATACCAAGGGATTGTTAGCGTATGCCAGAGAGAAAAATGTACAGCTTATTGAAAGAGAAAATTTGATAACCGAAAAACTGGACCTCATTCGGGATAAAATCGTTAACTTTTCCAAATCAGTGGATTATGTGTATTTGACGATTGATCTTGATGCATTTGCTGCAGCCTATGCGCCTGGAGTGAGTGCACTTGCATTTAATGGTATCGTGCCCGATGATTTGTTTTTTACGGTCTACGATCTTATTCTGGACCTACCTAATATCAGGTCCGTCGATTTTGCTGAATTAAACCCTTATTTTGATATTGATTCCCGAACAGCCAAATTAGCGGCCGATCTGATATTTAAGTTGATCAATAAGATGGCTACAAAATAGAATTAATAACGATAAAGCAGTTCGATAAAAAGGTGGTTAGACTTCATTGGAAACAAGTCTAACCACCTTTTGTGTATTGATAGAGCGATTAAAAAAGTACATCTGCTAATGTTGCATCTTTATCAAAAACCGATTTTGCAAATGGGCATAACGGCATAATTTTTAGATGATCTCTACGTGCAAAAGCGACTGCTGCCATAAGCATCTGTTTGCCCAGCCCTTTTCCTGCATAATCGGCGTCAACCTCGGTATGGTCTATAATGAATTTTGTAGGACCAGCCCAAGTATATGTCATTTGCGCAACGGATTTCTCTTGATCGATAACTTCAAAGCTACCGTGTTTATCGCTATTTTTTTGTATTACTTCCATGTCAATGAATTTAATTAAAGGAATTGCAAAATAAACAAAATCCACCAATATATATATAATATGTGCTGTTTTCAATAACCAGGGTAGGAGTATTGTAATAAATCTGTTGTTTTATCCAAATGATTAATTATTGTTGTATATTCAGGTAATCCTGAGAAATATCTATTTTCATTATTTGGGTTACATAATTGGTTTTCCCCGTATTTTGTAAAAGTACGGGGATTTTTGTGATAGCTAATATTTTTAGTATATTTGCTTTGCATTATGTGTATGAATCAAAGCAAAAAACAAGAGTTTGCCATTGTGGACATTGAGACTACAGGAGGCAATGCGAAATCCAGCAGGATCACTGAGGTTGCCATTGTTATTCATGATGGTAACCAAGTTTTGGAACGTTGGGAGACACTGGTTAATCCTGGAAAGGAAATTCCTAATTCAATTTTTGCACTTACCGGTATAGACAACGATATGGTGAAAGACGCTCCATTATTTGATGAAGTTGCCGAACATATTTTTAGCATGCTCAAAGACCGCATTTTTGTTGCCCATAATGTTAATTTTGACTATTCATTTATTCGTTTCCAGCTCCAGGAATCAGGATTTGAATGGTCAGCTATAAAATTATGTACCGTACGTTATGCGCGAAAAATAAAACCAGGATTATTATCCTATAGTTTAGGACGTTTATGTGATTACTTAGATATTCCGATTGAAAATAGACACCGTGCGGGTGGCGATGCCGATGCAACAGCCATTCTCTTTGCATATTTAAAAGTGCTGGACACCGATCAGGTATTTCAAGATATGATCAAACATAAAGCGGTTGATCAGCGTTTTCCGCCACATTTAAATCCGCTGGAGTACGAACAATTACCCAATGAAGCCGGGGTCTATTATTTTCACGATAAAGATGGAAAAGTCATTTATGTTGGCAAGGCCGTGAATATAAAAAAAAGGGTTTTATCCCATTTTACCGGCAATAATATTCAGGCGCAAAGGCAGCATTTCTTAAAAGAGATTCATCATATAAGTTATGAATGCTGTGGGACAGAGCTGATGTCATTGTTATTGGAGTGTGCTGAAATCAAAAGGTTTTGGCCAAAATATAATAGAGCGCTTAAACGATATGAACCTAAATTCGGTTTATTCTCTTATGAAGATCAAAATGGCTACCTCCATCTGGCTATAGGGAAGGTAAACAGGGGACAAGTCTGTATTCAGCTTTTTCAGCGTGAATATGACGCTATTCAGTTGTTGCAGTCGTTTATTCAACATGGGGATATTAATCCGCAATTTTGTCAGTTTGGGCACGCCAGTTTGTCTACGAAATCCATCAAGAAGGATGAATTGCCCGATCGCGACCTGCACAATACCCGGGTTGAACGTTGCATTGAGGATTGGCTCAAACAGCAACCATCGTATGTATTGATCGATAAAGGACGTAATTCCGAAGAAAAAAGCTGTATTGTCATTGAAAATGGTATTTTTTATGGAATGGGATATATAGATCAGTACTGCCAATACCAGGAGTTTGAAGCTATAAAAGGACAGGTTAAAAGATATCAAAGTAACCACTATATGATGGAATTGGTCAAAATGGCAGCAGAAAGGCAGCCTGTTAAGGTATATTTTTTGACAAAAACGACGGTTTTATCTGCTAACGCGGCGGAGCCTGATTTTTCATATGACAAACAGTCTCCACATCATCTTTTTGAGCTGTTTGAATAGCATCTTTTTCGTTTAATATTTATTACTATTTTCCTGTTAGTCATCTTAATCTCAGTATTCTGTTAAAGAAATGTGAAATAGTGATTCGCGCAAAACTTTGGTCCAATAGTTGAAATATATCTGATGTAGAATATTAAAAAAAAGACTTTTCATAATTTAGGTTAATAATTGGTTAGTTAAAACCTGGGGCTCCCAACCTCAGGTTTTCTTTTTTTTACTACTTTAGGGCGTGACTCTTTATTTGATGCCCCCGCATATTTAGTTTGTGTAAGATAAAATTGTCGTTTTTTTAAATTAAAATATGTGATTCAAATTATTGGTTTTCAGTAGTTTGATTTTTGTCCCCTCTTTGTCCCCCTAAATTTTTTCCCTGTATAGTTAGTTTAACCTATTTTAGTGTCAGCATACTGTAATAGCGGAATTAGTAAAACAAAGATGGGGCGTTTTCTAAAAGTAGCTGCGGTATATCTTATCCATATCTTTATATATAAAAAGGGCCTTGGCCCTTTTTTTTGCATATCAGAGTAGCCGTTCAATAGGCATTGTCGGTGACAGATAGGTGGCCTAGATTTTAATATAGATATTTTTCTTTCGCAAGTAATATGCGATCAACCAATTTAGGGTGACAAAGAGTAGTGCGAACAGGGCAGAAGCGAGGGACTGAAACTGCCAGTTGCTGAACAATGCTTGATAGCTAAAACTCCATAGATTTTGTTGTGTTTCTCCGATAAGAATAAAGGAACAAACTGTTGGAATCAGCCCACTAAGACAGTAAATAAATAGTGTGTTTTTACCGAAATCGTCAAATATGGTATAAAAGATTCCTCTGATGTGCTGAAATTCGATGAGGTAGATTAATATCCCAAGGAAAGATAGTGCAATGCCCGTTGTGAATATGCAGTAACTGCTGGTCCAGATTTTCTTATTGATCGGGAAAGCAAATGACCAGAGATAACCGATCAGAATAAAGAACAATCCTAGAATCAACAGGCGCATCAGCTCCCTTTTGCCCGTCAGTTTTTGAATAATGTACTTTCCAGCGATATATCCGAATATCGTTTGACTGATGGCTGGAAATACGCTCCAGAGATCCTCAGGATCAAATGCTGTACCTTCACCGTGATAAAGATGGGATGCGCCGAAGATTCGGATATCGAGTGCTGTTCCGAACCAACCATCGAGGCTATAGGGATCTGCAGGGTTACCAAAATAGCAAACTAGCCAATAGACGAACAGAAGCAAAATACTAATAATGGCTGCACCTTTGTCTCGAAAATAATATAATATAATCGCTGTGCTGAAATAACAGATAGCAATACGCTGCAGCACTCCAAAATATCTGTACTTGGCAAATGGAATCCACTCGAACTGGTGAAGACTATTCCATTCTCCAAAAGGGAAAATATTTAAAAATACACCGAGTAGAAAGAGAATGATTGTTCTCTTGAGGATTTTATTCCAATATAATCCAGGTGCCAGCTGATCGCTATTTTTTAGAGAAAATGCCATGGAGTTTCCGACAGCAAATAAGAAAAATGGAAAGATGAGATCCGTAAACGTACATCCATGCCAGATGGAATGTTCAAGTTGCGGAAATACATGATGATAGTTGCCAGGATTATTGACGAGAATCATAGCCGCAAGTGTAAACCCACGGAAGATATCCAGTGATTTAAAACGAGTCATAATAAAGTGTTTGAGTAAAAAAAAGGCTGTTCGAAG
Source organism: Sphingobacterium sp. (assembly GCA_031286695.1). Classification (GTDB taxonomy): domain Bacteria; phylum Bacteroidota; class Bacteroidia; order Sphingobacteriales; family Sphingobacteriaceae; genus Sphingobacterium. The sequence continues at coordinate 29,540 of JAITTY010000001.1, forward strand.
AGTACATTCTTAGAACAGCCTTTGATTGGTCTAATTAATAGCCTGGGTTTTGAATCAGGCTCGGGTTTGCCTGCATTTCCAATAATGGTATTGGAAGGAGCAGGCTATTTTGGTTAAAATTATATTTAATCAGCGTAGCGTTGCTCTGTTTGCCGTTATCGCATGTAAATTTGATCTCATTTAATTTATTCATCACATCTACCGTGACACCATAACGATTTAAATCATCCCAGCGTTGACCCTCGAAAGCAAGTTCTAATCGGCGTTCGTTTAAAATGATGGTCTTTAATGCACTGGAGCTGACACCGGATAGATCGGAGAGTCCTGCTCGGTGCCGGATGATGTTCACCGTATTCAGTGCATCAGCGGTGTTCCCTAAGGCATTTTGCGCTTCAGCTTTGAGTAGTATGATGTCTGCAAGTCGCAAGAGGTAAAAATGATCGCCACTTTGGAAGCTGTTTGCATGTTTCTGTTTGACATTAAAAGGAATCTCGGTGTCGGCATCTGCGCATGGATTCCAGAACTCATCTGCCCAAGGCACCGAGTAGAACCAGATGTTGGCATTCTTTCGTTCAGTGTCACCGGCATTGTCATAAGCTTCGACAAGATCCTTGGATGGTGTCCCGTATCGGCGCCATTCGTTTTCATTGATTTTTCCATTTTCATCAAGATCCGGGAAGAAGAAAGCGCCACCCCAACAACTTAGATTGGGGCTGCCAGCGATATAGGGGATCTCAATAATGGATTCATTGTTGTAATTATGTTTTCCATCAAAGAGGTCCGCATAGTTTTGAAGCAATTGGTAACCACCTTTTCCATTGATCACAGCATTGGCATATTGCAATACCTTATTGTAATCTCGATCAGGCCGCTGAGCCCATATTTTTGTCAGTAATGCATTTGCAGCTCCTTTGGTTGCTCTAACCTTGTCAATGGAAGGCTGTCCAAATACATCTGGAAGATTATTGACAGCAACTTTTAGGTCCGAATCAATAAAATCATAAACCTCCTCGGCAGTTGATCGTTTGATGCGCAATACTTCGGCATCAGTGCTGTTGGAGTGTTTTTCCAACGGCACACCACCGTAAAGTTTGACCAATTGGTAGTAATGAAAAGCTCTTAAAAATGAAGCCTCCCCAAGGATTTGTTTTCTCCTTTCTTCTGAAAACGTAGGATCTGTGACCTTATCAACGTTGTCGATAACGACGTTGCATTTTGAGATTGCTCCATACAGCTCTTCCCAGTCCCTGCGTACCATCTCATTGGTATTGGTAATGGTATTATAATCAATTTGTGAGAAGTCTATTTCACCGCCACCGGCGGCATGTGCATTGTCGGAGCGGATATCCGTTTGCAGAATCATTTCCCATTGATAATAATTGGCATTACTTCCTTCCCGTGTATCGTTACCAATAAAAGAATTGTAGGCTCCGTTTAAAGCTTTTTCGATATTGTCTCCGGTGAGATAGGCATTTTCACTCGTTACCGTGGAGGTCGGTTGAAGATCTAAAAACTTTTTGCAGGAATTTAGAGCAAGAGATGCCAATAAGGCTATGGCTAATGAGGTATATCTATTTGATTTCATTGTTTGTAAGCTAAAAGGTTAAAAAGTTAGGTTTAAACCAACAATAAAGGTGCGTGCCTGGGGTGAAGTCCCAAAATCAATGCCCGGCGCCATATTAGCACTCACATTTGCCTGATTAGTTCCCCCATACATGCTTACCTCAGGATCCAAACCTGAGTATTTGGTGAATGTTAACAGATTCTCGCCTGTTACATAAAAACGGACTTTATTGAGCTTCCATCTTTCGAGTACTTGTTTAGGTAGCGTATAGGCCAAAGTCATCGATTTTACCCTGAGGTAGGAACCTTTCTCTACAAAACGGGAGGAAATTTGTGAATTGTAGTTGTCATCTGTATTGTTTAGATCCGGACGTGGCATATGACTATTTTTGTTGTCAACCGTCCATCTGTTTAACACAGCAGCACTTTGGTTTCTAGGTTCCCACATACCTTCTGTATAAATACGCGTCGCATTAAGGATATCATTTCCCTGTACACCTTGTAAGAAAAAGGAAAAGTTGAAGTTCTTATAGCTGAAATCATTGGTCATGCCATAAGAGAATTTTGGTGTAGCATTACCAATGATAGCCATATCACTCGTTTGAAGACCTGCTTCCGGATCGGCCATCTGATAGATCATGTCACCGGTCTCCGGATTTACGCCTTTTGCGACATAGCCCCAGAATGATCCCAATGCAACGCCTTCTTTTGCAATCGTACTATTGCCTCGGCCATCAATATTTCCGTCATAGTAGGTTCCGCCATCAATATTCAGGACTTTATTGCGATTGAGCCCAAAGGTCACTGTTGTATTCCATTTGAAATCGTGAACGAAATTTCGGCTACTCAATTCGAATTCGAAACCTCTATTTTGTAGGTCGCCGAGGTTTTTCAGTGCAGTTCTATAGCCCGAACTATACGGAACTCTTGAGCTGAGAAGTAGGCCTACAGTCCTTTTTGCATAATAATCTGCTCCAAATATCAATCTAGAATTAAAGAAACTGGCATCCACACCTATATCCGTCTGGTTTGTTGTTTCCCATTTTAAATTGGGATTGTCCAAGGTAGCAGGTGTATACCCGGGTACTACTTGGTCGCCGATGTTGTATGATCCTGTCACCTCGACTAAACCGAGATACGCAAAGGCCGGAATTTGACTATTCCCAACTTTACCCCAACTCGCACGGATTTTCAAATCGTTTACTGTGTTTTTCAGCGAACTGAAGAAATCTTCATTGGATAAACGCCAGCCGGCAGAGAAAGAAGGGAAGTATCCCCAACGGTTATTGGGCCCAAATACGGATGACGCGTCGGCCCGCAGATTTGCTGTAAATAAGTATTTGTCATTATAATCATAACCGATTTTCGCTATACCGGAAACAGTCGATACGGCGGCATCTATCGCTGTAGGCATCGCCGTGATCATCGAACCACCATTGACGGTGTGAATTGCTGGATTAGCAAAATTCTGTGTAGCGATATTTGAGATTGTTGTTTGTGTTTTAGTGGTGATATAACCTAGTAAACCTGTGAAGTGGTGCTTGTCACTAAAGGTTCTGTCATAGTTTAATGTATTTTCGGACATCCAATACTGATTGTCCTGCTGCTGGAGCGTCGCCATTCCTTTATATTTTCTACCTTCTGTCGTGCGGAACGGATCCACAAAAGTGCGGTACTGGTTGTTAAATTTCTCATACCCAAACAGCGATTTGAATTTTAATCCAGGTAGGATGTTGGCTTCCACAAAGGCATTTCCTGTAAATCTGTTGTTGATATAGCTGTGCTCGTTGCCTGTTGCCAATGCAACGGGGTTGTCGAGATCGGTATAGAATGGATCTACTGTGAAAGCGCCTTTATCGCCATATATACCGATTACTGGAGAGCCCAGATAAGCATTCATGATGACTCCATTTCTGGAATTTTCGTTAATATCTACGTCGTACCAACGATTGTAAGATAAGCTTGTTCCAACTTTAAAGATTTTATTGATCTGATGATCCAAATTAACCTTGAAATTGACTTTATTGACTGTATTGGTAATTACCGTACCATTATCTTTTTGATAAGATCCCGAGATGTAAAACCCTGTCTTTTCATCTCCACCGCGTACTGAAGCCTGGTATTTTTGGCTGTGACCGGTGCGGAATAGCTGATCTGGCCAATTCGTATCAGCGGTATATTTCGACCAATCCAAGGCTTCTCCCATCTCAGTCATTAATGCTCTATATTGTGCCGCATTTAGAACGCTAGGCTTTTTTCTGATGGCTGAAAATCCTTGATAGGTTTCGAAATTTACCTGTGTTTTACCGTTTTTTCCTCTTTTGGTTGTAATCAATACAACGCCATTTGCTCCAGAAGATCCATAGACAGCGGCAGAAGCAGCATCTTTTAATACCGAAATGCTTTGAATATCTGATGGATTGAGTTCTGCTATATTTTCCGTAGGAACTCCATCTACAATGTATAATGGATTGCTACCTGCAGTAATTGTTGAAGTTCCGCGAACGCGAATGGAAAAGCCGGCTTGAGGTTGTCCGGAAGATTTTACAATTTCTACCCCCGCCATTTTGCCCTCCATGGCACTCGCTAATTGGGTCACAGGACGATCTTCAATATCCTTTGTGCTCATGGTTGCAATGGCTCCCGTAATGTCCTTTTTTTTCTGTGTTCCAAAACCAACGACAACGATCTGCTCCAATTGATTGTTGGCAGTTTTTAGCTGCACATTGAGGAAGCTATTCGAACCTACAGTACTACTTATTGTCTCATAACCGATCGAACTAAAACTGAGCTGATGCGTAGGAGTCGCTTCAATTGAAAACTCACCTTTGCTGTCTGTTTCCGTTTGTTTACCTGTTGTTGTATTGCGGATTGTGACCCCTGTTAATGCTTTACCGTCGCCATCGGTAACGCGCCCTTTGACAAGCTGTTGTACATTTATCGTGTTTCTTAAAGGTATGTCATCTGTTTTCCTTTTTAGGACAATGGTGTTGTTGACAATTTTGTATGAATACGACAGCTCTTTCAGGTTGTCATCAAGAATTTCAACAATAGAACCATCTTTATGGTTTATTCGGATTTTTTGGTTATCATTAATCTGTGAGTTATCGTACAGAAACACATAAGAACTCTGACGCTCAATTTCTTTAGCAAACTTTGCTAAAGTGTATTCCTTGTCTTGTAACTTGATTTTAGATTGGTTTACATTCGCCATCGCCAAATTATTTGCATGGGAAACGCATTGGATAGCAAGTAAAGCAGCAAATAGTTTTGCCTTTTTACCAGTCCCTTGGATGGTTTTAAGTTTATACATAATTAGTTGGGTAAGTTTGTTTTATATTAAATAATTTAGAGTTCAACTTCAATTTTATTGTTTTGCAATCGACATTTTATATCCAGGAAGTTGAGGGTCTCAACCAGTTGCTGGGCCGTTGAATTACGTTTTATTTTTCCTGTCAGTTCACGCTTTTCATTTGTTCCTTTATACACGATATCTACATTATACCAACGTTTTATGGCGGCAAGCGCATCTTTAATTGGTGTCGATTCGAAATAGAAAAAGCCATTTTTCCAGGCCATTGCTTCTTCGATATTGGCTTCTGCTACGATAAGATCTCCGCCAGTGGTAAATGCTGCTTGACCAGGTTTCAGCATTTTTGACTTGCCGAATTGCGAAACCTGCACCGAACCCTCCATTAAGGTTGTTTTATTATGCTCACCTGGATAGGATCGCACATTAAAATGGGTTCCGAATACACGAATGGTCTGTTCATTGGATCGCACATAGAATGGTCGCTTGCTATCATGGCTGACCTCAAAATAGGCCTCCCCAGATAATTTTACTTCTCGGCTATTCGAAGCAAAAGATTCAGGAAATGTCAATATGGAGCCAGCATTTAGCCACACCTTACTGCCGTCGGCCAAAATGATCGTATACTCTGTTCCAATCGGGGTTTCAATGGTATTGGTACGGCTTGCAGCAGTATTCTTACTGGCTGTAAATTGATATTGCACGGTTCCGGAAGCAGTGGTAACGACTTTCACCTGTTCATCCTGATGGAGGACACTTTGTTGGTGAGCAGAAAGGTCAATTTTAGTTCCGTCGGCTAAAGTTAATACGGCCGCTTTAATGCCCGGATGAACTTGTTGTTGCGTCTTCACGGCTACCTGCGGGGTATCTCCGGTTGTTCTTTTAACAAGGTAAAGGGGCAATATAAATAACAGTGCCAAAGCAGCAGCTATTCCACTCAATTTCACCCATTGTGGAATTCGCTTGATTTTTGACGCTTGAATTTCCTGCTTTATATTGGAAAATAACAACTCTTTGAGTTGTTGTTCATCGGTTGCCAGCTCCTCAGGAATAGGGAGCGGTTCGCCATTACTTGTTTCATACCACTGTTGCAATTCAGCTTCCTCTTCAGGGGTACATGTGCCTTGAAGCCATTTATAAGCCAATTGCTTTATTCGGAATTGATTATGATCAACCATATTTAGGGGTTATTTGTATATAGAGTCCCTAAATTGGGCTGATACCCTGACAAGAAGAGAAAAAAAATTACAAAGTAATCAGAAAGCGCTGAATACCAGCGCGTATTTTTTTTAGGGCACGGCTTAATTGGGTTTCTACAGTCTTGACAGAAATGTTGAGGTTTTCTGCAATCTGTTTGTACGTGAGCCCTTCTTCGCGGGATAGTTTGAAAATAAGCTGGCATTTTTCAGGTAGTTCAGAAACAAGCTGATCCAACCGAACCCGTAGTTCCTCAAATTGGAGCCAGTCTTCTGTTGAATTATCAAAATCCACCCAATCAGCTTCATGTCTGAAAGCTTCCTGCTTGTATTGTTGTGCGAGATATTTAAATACTTTGTATTTAACGGCCACAGCGAGGTAGGAGGCGAGATTGCTTTCAATTTGGAGTTGATGGCGTCTCAGCCAAAGTGAAGTAAAGATATTTTGTACGATTTCCTGCGCGTCTTCCAACGAATTTGTTTTGCGTGCAGCCTGGTAATAAAGCTTTTTCCAATAACGATCATACAAAGCTTCAAAAGCTAAGTTATCGTCTTGTTGAATCAACAGGATCAACTCCTCATCTGAACGGCCTCCAAAATCTTTCATGCAAGACAATAATTTGCTTTTCTATGGTTATGCGATGTGAAATGCTAATTGCGCTATAAATGTAGGCACTAAATTAGGAATAATGCAACTTTAATATATAAAAGCTGGTTTTGAATAGCTAAACGCATATTTTACAAAGGCACAGGGGGGGCAATAGGCAAAAAAGAGTATCTGAATCAACAGATACTCTTTTTTAAACAGGTACTTCTTAGAAGTTTGGTTTCAACAAGTACTTGTCGTAGAATCGGAAAATATGATCCGCAGCCTCTTCGGCAGTATCGACAATACGGTATAGTTTCAAATCTTCTTCGCTGATATATTTGTTAGGAATCATTGTATTCTGAACCCAGTCCATCAATCCTTTCCAATATTCAGAGCCAACCAATACGATCGGGAAGCGTGCAATTTTGCCTGTTTGAATCAGTGTTATTGCTTCAAAAAGCTCGTCCATTGTTCCGAAGCCTCCTGGCATAACAATATAGCCTTGAGAATACTTCATGAACATCACTTTTCTGACGAAAAAGTACTTGAATTCAAGTAGTTTGTCGCGATCAATATATTTGTTGTGAAACTGCTCAAATGGTAATTCAATATTCAGACCAACAGACTTTCCTCCAGATTCATAAGCACCTTTATTGGCTGCTTCCATAATACCAGGTCCACCGCCCGAAATAATACCATAACCGCGTTCTGTCAATAAACTGGCAATATCTACCGCCATTTGATAATACTTATGTTCACGTGGAGTACGTGCAGAGCCAAATATCGAAACGCAGGGGCCAATTTTTGCCAATTTCTCAAATCCATCCACAAACTCCGACATCACTTTAAAAATCTGCCAAGAGTCTTTCACTTTAATTTCCTGCCATGTTTTGTTTTCAAATGCGCGGATAATTTTATCTTCTTTTGTAATGTCCATATATAACGTTATACATTTAATTTCTAAAACCCAATTTTTCAAAAAGGAATACAATATAGCTATTTTTTTAATACTAGCTACTTTTTCTGATTATTCTTACATTTGCATTATGAATTTTTCTTCTAAACTTCTTGAGAATGCCGTTGCTGAATTTGGAAAGCTACCAGGCGTAGGGCAAAAGACAGCATTAAGACTGGTTTTGCATCTGCTGAAGCAATCCGATGCGGATGTAGCTCGTTTTACAGCCTCTATCGATCGCTTGAAAGAAGATATTCAGTATTGCCAGGAATGTTTCAATATTTCGGATCACAGTATCTGTGAGATATGCGCTTCATTTAAGCGGGATAAAAGCTTAATCTGTGTCGTTGAAGATACCCGCGATGTGATGGCGATTGAAAATACAAATTCTTATCAAGGAGTATATCATGTCTTGGGTGGTTTGATTTCACCGATGGATGGAATTGGCCCTGCAGATTTAAAAATTGAAGGATTGCTCAATCGGATCCAGCGTGGAGAAGTTGAAGAAGTTATTCTGGCACTTTCCGCAACAATGGAAGGAGATACCACCATTTTTTATTTATATCGGAAATTACGTGAGTTTGATGTTAAAATCACAACAATCGCCCGTGGTATAGCATTTGGTGGAGAATTGGAATATGTGGATGAACTTACCTTAGGACGATCTATTGCAACAAGGGTCCCTTACGAGCGCCATGTTGGTTAATTGTATTTCAGGTAGATTTGTTTCACACCCTCGTGTACTTTTCTTCCTTTGTGGATCTGTTGTTGTCGCCATAAGCTGTCGGTAACCATACGATTTGCTTTTTTATTTTTTAAAATATTCACATAAGCAATTTTACCGAGTACCGTTTTCTTTAAGCCCAATAGTGAACACGAATAGTCTCCCAATAGATAATGATTGTAATAGAGATGAATTTCACGCATAAGCTTTCTTCCCCATTTGTTTGTGGGGTAGGCTGCATTAATCGGTTCTTCCATGAGTGCTTTCGCTAAGGCTAAACTATCCTGATCTCCTGATCGTTGGGTCATCGTCCAATAATACAAAGCTTCAATAGCTTGCTCCTCTGTGTCGGGTAGAAGTTGAAGGGGAATACCCAGCAATGTCCCGATAAATTTCCAGACATGAAATACACCTTCAACCTCGCTTTTCAATATATTGAATTTCATGCGTTTTAGCCCTGTTAGATAAACAAGAGAGAATCCGAGGTTGGTCGCAAGCATATCCCATGTGTTTAAAGGGGCACCCCATTTTTCTGATTGCCACTGACCGTGCTTTAAAATGTTTAATCGTGCATACGAATGGATACATCGGGTAAGTAGGATGGCCTCAATACCGATATTACCCTTTTTCAGCGCATTATCACCAGTGATATCAACCCAAAAGGTGACCGTTTCGGTGAGCCGTTTGACAGCACCTTTTTTTAATGCGCCTGTAAAAATTAATGGTTTATTGATGGCACTGGATTCATAGCCCCCCATGAGGACATAATCGCGTAGTACGATAAGGCCTGATAAACCAGAACGTTGACTTAGGCCAATACCTTGTTCTATCTTATCCCAATCTAACCAAGAAGGGTTGAGATCTAATGTATTTAGAAAATTTACCAATACGGGTTTGTATGCAGCAGCAATAGGTTTACCTGCAAGTGCATCTTTGAGCAGTTGTTGACCTTGAGGGAAACCAATTTTTAGGTGCAGCTGCTCGACAAGTTGGTCGCAGCTCTTGTCATATTGATCGAGTAAAGGAGTAAATTGATCGGCAGCAGCGATCGAAGGTTTAGTCGGCAATTTGCGAAGCAATTCGACACCAAGACCCTTTGACCAATAAAAAGAAAATGAACTTGTATTAACTTGATAACGTTCGGGTAATCGCATATCTTTTATTGAATTGTCCAAACTGTATAACTTCCAGTTAGTGTGATACTATCATTTGTTTTATTAAACTCAAAGTCTATATAATCCATTTGACACGATAAGAGATCACTGCAACAAAATTGACGATCAATTTTAAAATGAAGTCTAAAAGAACCTCCTATATTCTCTGCATAAAAAGTCAGCCCACTTATGCTAAAGTCACTTAAATGTGGTGCTCCATCTTTATCTTCCAATTGATCGATAACGTAATCATTGATTTCTTTCTGATGTTTTTCAATGAATGGCAGGAGCTCATGATCAGTGAATGGAATGCTTAAATCGTTTTTTTCTACTGGGATTCTGATGTTAATTTCTGTCATCTTATTATGCTGTACTAATAAAGATCCCTCCAGTTTGGGATATATAAACTGAAAATTGCTTCTGTTTCCTTTGGAGTCTTATGAGCAAATTTACAGAAAGCCTTTAGAATAATTAGATTGATCTGTTCTTTTTTAAAATCAATTAGTCGATTTGAAAATTGAAATCCACCTTTCACGATTCTAAAATCGCTTTTAGGTAGTTTATGGATAGTTACTGTTGTGACATCATATATATCCAATTGCTCCTCCCAGTAGGCAATTTGCTTGATGACTTCATGGTAGAGTAGTTCCTGACTCCATTTGTGCAGTAATTTCAATGTATTTGTGCTCTTCTTTTGATGTACACATATACTCGTTGCTCTCAATTCGATGGTTGCTAGCGTTGTGGAAGGGTATATTTTGACCAAATAAGGTTTTCCAAATAGGTAGTAGGGATCTTCTAGATAGGAATAGGATATACCTTCCGATTTACTTTCTGGAGGGTTTAACTTGATGTACTCTTTAAGGAAAGCAACATCGCAATGTACTGGAGCATATACACGATAGGGTGATGAACTACCCAAAATTTGTATATAATCTTTATTCCAGGGAACTATTTCATAGAATATTCTGCCAATTTCGATTTGCATTGCTCAATTTTAAATTAGATATGGGGCGTCGGCATTCAAGATCGCTTGATACCCTACCAGCTGTGTTAAAGTAACATTTTTTTATATTAAACAATAGTTATAATCGTAATAATTTTCTTTTACAAGGAGTCCAAACAATAAGAGTTTCGTATGAACAAATTGTAGCTTACGAGTAATCAACTTCGGATTGTAAGTAGTATGTCTGTACGATGTAACCATGGTAGATGCACTATAAAAAGGTGGACTCAACGTGGACTTACTGTGGACTCAATGTGCTTACAGTACGAACTTGGTCACTATTTAGTAGTAATTTCTAGCATTGTTGTCAGCTTTCACTAGCTTTTGTTTTTTGTTTTAATATTTAGATACTATCTTTGGAATACTGATTATGTATCAACCCAACGACCATTTCCCAATATTAGACCTGCAGAAATTTCAGGATGGAATTATCGCTGACCGCGATTTGCTTTTTCATGAGCTCATTGGTCCACGGGAAATTAGTGAACCGCATAAACACGATTTTTTTATCCTTTTATTGTTTCAGGAGTCTGTAGGCACACATACAATAGATTTTGATCGTTTTGTACTTGGCAGAAATCAGCTACATCTGGTTTTTCCGGGACAGGTACATCAGTGGCAGATGGCAGATCCTACCTATGCATTGCAGCTTATGATCAGTAGATGCTGGTTTGAGAGCCTGTTGCCCGCATTGCGGTTTCCCATTTCGTACTATTTGAAGCATTTAGTCATCAATCTTTCCGAAACAAGCTTTCAATCGTTACTAGTTGAATTCAAGGCAATTTCTGAAAATTTGATGGAGAAGGAGATTTTATGGGAATTGGTATATGCACGGCTTAAAGTTATCGCACTTATGATCAGTAAGATTGTTCAGGATAATTTTGATGATTATGAACAATATCAGGATAATCCGATTATGGCAAAATTTGTTCAGCTTATCGATGAATGGTATAAAAGTGAAAAATCAGTCGCTTTTTATGCCGAGAAGCTAAATATTTCCGCAAATTATCTGAATGTTTTAAGTAATCGGGTGTTACAAAAGTCAGCTTCATTTTTGATTCAGGAACGTGTATTATTAGAAGCAAAGCGCTTGCTGAAAATTTCGGATAAAACGATCAAAGCTATTGTCTTTGATTTAGGATTTTACGATAATGCAAGCTTTAGCAAGTTTTTTAAAAGCCATACGAATATGACGCCAAGTCAGTTTAAAGCGCAGCCATAATATCTACACAAGCTGTGATAATTCGTACAAAGATCGTTGTCTCAAATCACTTAGCTTTGGTGAAAATCGTATAGGCATGAATGAAATCAATCAAAATCAAGATACTTATTTGTTGAAGAATGTTTTGCTAGAAACAGGCTTTCTTTATGAGAAAGAAGAAATTGTTGCTACGAAAACGGCATTATTTGATATTCAAATTGAGGCAAATAAGATAAAAAATATTGAGCCGGCGCAATTGGCGACGAATGGAAAAGGCTTTGATGTGAAAGGTAAATTGGCCTTACCACCATTCCGTGATATGCACATTCATCTGGATAAAACATTATATGGTCTACCCTGGAAGGCGGTATTTCCGAAAAACAGGACTGTAAAAGATATGATTGCCAAGGAACAGGTAATCATCCCTGAATTGTTGAAAACCTCTGTTGAACGGGCCGAAAAATTAATAGGGTTATTGCAGGGATACGGAACAAATTTTGCACGCACTCATTTTAATGTAGATCCAACATCGGGGACAAAGTCATTGGAGCATTTGTTACTGGCGCTGGAACATTTAAAATATTCCTTTGCTGCAGAACTGGTCGCATTCCCCCAACATGGCTTATTCTATACAGAATCCGCGAAGTTAATGGAGGAAGTTGCAAAATGGGATCAAGTAGATTTTATTGGTGGTTTGGATCCATTTAGTATTGATGGCAGTATCGAGAAACCGATGGACTTGACGGTTCGACTTGCATTGGATAACAACAAAGGAATCGATATCCACTTACATGAGGGTGGGGAATCAGGTGTTAAGACCATACATTATTTGATTGATAAAGCATTGGAAAATCCGGTATTGCAGGGACGTACATTTATAAGTCATGCTTTCGCCTTAGGCTACATGTCGAAAAAAGACTTAGAATATACAGCCGAGCGACTGGCAGAATCAAAAGTTGGCATATGTAGTTCGGTTCCCTTCCGCAATATGTTGATGCCATTTCGGGAATTGAAAAAGGCGGGAGTGGAAGTTTTTGTAGGGAACGACAATGTTCAGGACCATTGGGGTACTTTCGGGAGTGGTAATATGCTTCAAAAAGCTAATCTCACCGCACAATTGTATGGTTATGAAACTGAATTCGAGCTATCCCGTTGCCTTCGTTATGCGACCAATGGCAAAATTCCGCTTGATGACCAGGGAAATTCCGTGTGGCCAAAAGTAGGAGATGATGCTAGCCTCCTTTTTGTCGATGCTAGTTGTTCGGCAGAAGCAGTTTCTCGTATCTCGACCGTGGATGGGCTTATTCATCAGGGAAATGTTGTCAAATGGAATAATAGTTCCCAAGCTTAATTGAAAGTAGCAAATAATCATAAATTGAAAATGCCAATTTATTGTCTAGAAAATTGGCATTTTCAATGCTGGGGGGAACGTTTAGTGTAGGAAAGTCGTCTTGCAGTAATCTATTTTATAGGAACCTTGCTCATTGACCAATTGAACTTCATTTTTTGTTCGGATGTTATCACCATAATCAATAAATACGATAAATTTGCTTTCCGTTATTTTGTCGATTTTAACATCCTTGATATCCAATGCGTCATCATTACCTCTTCCAAATAACCAGGTTTCCTCCGTATATAAGGGATAGATTTTTTTCCATTTGGCCTTGTAAGCTGCCTCAGCTTTGGGTAGTTCTTCATCCGTGAGGTTAGATGGTCCGTAAATTTCATTGGCATCTTTTAAAAAGGCTTGGAATCGCTTGGTACATAATGCATCCTCTTTATCCAGATAGTAACAATATTTTCCAGATGCGGAACCTGTACATTGAAAAATTCCTTTCAACCAGGTTTCAGCTTGCTGATGCTGCCCCACTGCCGTGTCCTGCTCCGCCGTCCTTGTGCTGTCTTTGAATGGTATTTGCTTTGCAGGATGATTTGCAGTAGCGCTTTTATGGTCTTGCGCTGAATTTGTACAGCTTGCTAGCATGCAAAACAGCACTATTGTTGCATATAAACTCTTCATGTTTTGATATTGTCTTAATCTAGGTATAAAATTAGGATATAAATCGCATAACGTGATCACGGATTTCCGCTATATTCGACAGAATATTCACCCAAAAATCCAATTTCCCATTCTTTCTGAAATAAAGCAGTGCTCCGTGCGTGTATCGTGCGCGGTATGGACGCAATGAATCTGCGTAGTTAAGGGCTTTTAATTTTTTTTATACTATTTTATTTATTTTTATTTTCTGTATATCAGTGTTTTATGATTATTTTTAGATTTTTAATATTTCTTTTTGTTGTTACGCAAATTCCCTGCGCATTAACCCAACGATATTTGTAATGTCAACAATGACAAACGTTCTTTGATGGAAATTATAGCGAAAAGCTTTAAGATATATACTTTATTGTAAAGTATAAAGAAGCCTTTCTTCTTCAGATGGCATCCTGGTCACCTGTTTCAATATAGCAGGTTAGTATTGTCCTCTATGAGATTCAATATACTGATAAAACGAGAAGATGAGAGGAAAGTGCTAGTGTTAGAGGTTCGAATCCTCTCCTGTAAAAAAGGTAGCTCAAGGGTAGAGCATAGCAGTTAGTTGTGGGTCGTAGGTTCGATTCCTACTCCTGAGCAATCGGGATAGTTCAGTCTGGTTAGAACAACAACACAATCGTGTGGGTTCGAATCCCACTTCCATTTTCGGATGGAATAGCATAAGGGTATTGCACCGAACTGTTCATTCGGACATTCAAAGTTAAGATCTTCTTTAAAAAGGTCATTTGGTAGAAGCTTGCTATCTTTTATCCTGCTTATGTGCTGTTTTCAGTGACGGAGCAATTGATTGATGGCCTGAGATTCCTAAGATGTGGTATTTGCATTTATACTAAAAAGTCATGACCAATAAGATGGGGTATTTGTTCACTGACTTTTTTTGTAAAAACAGGCACCCGGACTTTTGAATCCCGCTTGAGGTCAAGGGATAAAAAATAGCAGGTTTTATAATAGAAATGATGAAAATTTAAAAGAATATACAATGAAAAGAGTACAGATAACTACAGACGAAATCGGATTGGTTGTTAAGAACAATGCGGTGATCCGTGTTTTGAAATCCGGTAACTACTGGTTGGGATTTGGTGAAAAACTAGAGAAGTACACGACTACTCATCCATTTCCTTCCGGTCGCAATGTCGATGTACTGTTGCAGTTGACAGGTTTTCGCGAATTGGTCGATATCGTTGAAGTGGGTGATACGGAGATCTGTCTTGTTTTTTTGAATGGTAATTTTGAAAAGACGTTAGCGTCTGGCAGGCATGTTTTTTGGAAGGAATTGCGTGAACGCAGATTTCAATTGGAAGACATTACGGAGATTGAGATCCCTGCATCTGTTAATCGTCTATTGCTGGAGAAGCAGAGCTTAGGCTATTATGTACGTCAATATAAGATTGACCCAAATGAGAAAGCATTGCTTTTTGTGGACGGTGTGTTTGTGGATATTTTGAAGTCAGGAACGTATTGTTGGTGGAAGAATACAAAAACCATAGCGATTTCAAAAGCTGATATGAGAGTCTTGACCCTGGAAGTGGTAGGACAGGAGATCTTGTCCAAAGATAAGGCACAGATTAGAATCAATTTTACGCTGCAATATCAAATTGTGGATATTGTCAAAGCGCTATTGGATAATAAAGAATATGAAAAGCAATTGTATTCATTGATGCAGTTGACCTTACGGTCCTATATTGGCCAGATGACTTTGGACGAATTGATGGAGCGAAAGACTGAAATACAGGGGTATGTCTTAGAAAACACATTGCCACAAGTCGCGGGCTTGGGTATAACATTGTTGACCTGCGGCGTTAAAGATGTTATTCTACCAGGAGATGTGCGGGACATCATGAACCAGGTGTTGATTGCGGAGAAGAGGGCGCAGGCAAATAGCATCATGCGTCGTGAAGAGACTGCTTCAACACGGAGTTTGTTGAATACTGCGAAGCTGATGGAAGAAAATAGTATGTTGTTTAAATTGAAGGAAATGGAATATGTCGAAAAGATTGCTGAAAAGATCAATACGATTTCGGTTTCCGGAAATGGACAAATTGTTGACCAACTCAAGCAATTGTTTGTGAAATAAAAGATTAATAAGTTGAAAGAGGTGCAGGTAGCAACGTAAAGAGATGTTGTTACCTGCTTTGGAGAAGTTGTATGGCGGCTCCATCAAAAAAGAAAGTAAAAAATGGAAAATAAGAGGATAAATGGCAATGATTTAATTGCATTAGGGTATAAAGAGAATCATTCCTTGGGCGTGGCATTAAAGATCAATAGTAAAAGACACGGTTTTACGCGGGTAGAAATGCTCGAAAAGTTCAAGTCTGTCCTGGAAGATCCGAGCGGGTATTCAGAAGATGCTGTTTTCGGAATTTTGGCCCATGCCATACTTGGACAAGAGGCTGTTGATAAGTCGTTAATTGCATTGAACGAGACTCCGGCGGAATATACGATTTATGGCGCGTCTGAGATCGAAACAGGGGCGAAAGCACAAATGAGTGTCGCCATGAAATTACCTGTTTCTGTTGCGGGAGCATTGATGCCAGATGCACATCAAGGATATGGGCTGCCAATTGGTGGAGTACTGGCGACTAATAATGCGGTGATTCCTTATGGGGTCGGTGTCGATATTGGCTGTCGTATGGCTTTGTCGATTTTTAATTTGCCAGCCTCATTTTTGGAAGAGAATTTAATGACATTGAAAGACATTATTCTGCGTAATAGTAAGTTTGGTGCTGGCAATGGATATTTGAGACATGAACGTGTAGATCATGCTGTATTGGATAACGAGTTATTCACTGAGAACAGCTTCCTTTCCGCATTGAAGGATAAAGCCTGGACGCAATTGGGATCTTCAGGTGGAGGGAATCATTTTGTGGAGTTTGGTATAGTCGAATTTGAGGAAAGAGATGAGGTTTTGAACATTGATAGCGGAGCCTATTTAGGTTTGTTGACACATTCAGGTTCAAGGGGAATGGGCGCTACCATTGCAGCACATTATACTAAGTTGGCCAAATCTTTGTGTAAGTTGCCTTACCAAGCGGAAAATCTGGCCTATCTGGACCTGGACAGCCATGAAGGGCAAGAATATTGGCTAGCGATGAATCTCGCCGGCGATTATGCGTCAGCTTGCCATGAAGTGATTCATGAAAAGATTACGTTGGCTTTAGGGGCCGAATTGTTGGCGAAGGTTGAAAATCACCACAATTTTGCATGGAAGGAAACTTGGAATAGTCAAGAGGTTATTGTCCATCGAAAAGGTGCTACGCCAGCTGCAAAAGGGGTAATGGGGATTATTCCAGGCTCCATGGCTACACCCGGATTTTTGGTTCGTGGAAAAGGGGAGTCGAATGCGATACAATCGGCATCCCATGGAGCAGGTCGACTAATGAGCCGTACACAAGCGATTAAAACGCTATCTTCCCATGATCTCCATTCGATGCTTAAAGATAAAGGCATTATGTTGCTTGGGGCAGGGATGGATGAAGCGCCGATGGCCTATAAAGACATTCATACCGTAATGGCCTCACAAAAAGATCTTGTTGATGTCGT
This sequence comes from Sphingobacterium sp., assembly GCA_031286695.1. Classification (GTDB taxonomy): domain Bacteria; phylum Bacteroidota; class Bacteroidia; order Sphingobacteriales; family Sphingobacteriaceae; genus Sphingobacterium. The sequence goes on from JAITTY010000001.1 coordinate 46,831, forward strand.
GGCAAAGTTTTCGCCCAAGTTAGTCCGTATGGCAGATGACGGGAGCAGGGAAGATTAAATCAATAAAAAAGTGCCTCAAATGTATTTGAGGCACTTTTTTATTGTAATTTGATCATGTTTGTTGATCAATGAGTGAGATTAAAGTGGTTTGGCTGTCGCCACTTCCTTATAGGTGTATACATTATAAGGATATAGTTTTTTTGCCAGTGCTTTCGCAATAAAACTGCTGATGAGTAGCGGTGCTAGTAATAAATACCCTGAAGGAACAAGGCTTGCAATAATAAAGATCGCCGTAAATGGTGCGTGTATAGCCGCAGAAAGCATTGCTGCAGCACCAAAAAGAGCAAAATTAATAACCACCAATTGGGTGCCTAGGTAATGATTACAAAGCTGTGCAAACAAAACGCCTAACAATGCACCTGTAACAATACTTGGGGCAAAAACGCCGCCATCACCACCTGCACCTAACGTCAAAGAGGCTACAAAAGGTTTTAAGAGAACAAGCAGGATCAGCGGAAGGAAGTATAGTACATTGACAGAATCATGCAGACTGCTTTTTAGAATTTCTCCAAGACCATGATAGCTGTCGCCATACAGTGCCGGCAAGAAAAAGATAAACGTCCCTACAGTGATTGCGCCCAAATTGACACGGATGAAATTACTTTTTATGCCTGCAAAATAGGACTTCGCATAAATTACAATTTTAGTGAAATATAACGCTAAAATCCCACCAATCAGTCCTAAAATAGCGACAAAAGGGATCGCCTGCCAGCGCCATGCTTTTACCTCAAATGTAAATAAAGGACTTGCGTCAAGGTAATAAACAAATACGGACGCTACAGCCATTGAAGTTAGTCCACTAATGAGTAAAGTCTTATTATATCGCCGTGCAATTACCTCAAATGCAAAAAGAAAACCACCCAATGCACTTCCAAACAATAGTGTCACACCGGCGATTACGCCTGCGCAGATCAACTCGGTTTTGTAAGCCCAGGCAGGATGTAATCGCTTATACGCTTGGTTGCCTACTGTGGCTGTGGCAACAACTGTGGAGACTTCAACACCGGTTGAACCACCAAAAATTACCGTTAGAAAACCATTGATATAATGTGAAGGAATCTTAAAAAAAGGCAAATGGTCTTTTCTTGTTTCCAATGTCGTATAGATTTCTTTGATCCCCTTGTTTTTTCTGTTTTGAAAAGCGTATTTCCTTAAGAAGTAAATAGCTGTAATACCTATGCTGGGTAAAATAATAAATAGTTTAGGATCCCAGGAAGATACTCTTTCAAACAGTTCGTCCTGTACATACCCTGTACTGTGTTTGAGGCTATATGCCAATAAACAACAAATGATACTGACGAGAGCTGAACTTCCAATTAATTTTAAATAGCTATATCGAACAACTTTCTTTCTGTATGTCGTATTGCCTTGCATAATGTTTTTCTTTAAATCGGCACAAAGGTAAGTGTTATTTAGTTTAAAATAAATGATAAATACCTTACGACATACTTTTTGTTACGATATACACCCTAATGGATACCTATGTATATATCCACCCTTGCGTCTTGTGGATTTTGGGCTTTTTCGCCATATATTTCGAAGTCTGCGGCATAGGTTCTCGGTAAATCCGAACTCCATATCTTTTGCCAAGTTTCATAAACGATACCATCTTCTAAACTTCCCTCTGCTGTAAAATGTTGGTAATGATTTTCAGCGATATGAATACCATCCAAGTCTTCGGGTACTTCTTCAAGATTGCTTACTTTACAGCCCAAGAAAGTGGTATAAGGTAAGGTGTGATCCTTTTCATATTCGGTATAGATACAGTAGAGTTCGCTGGATATCTTGTTGGGAATACGGCTTAACACATCTTCTTTAAAAAAGCGGGCCCAAAGTTCTGGAATGTCCTTAGCTGCCTGTCCATCTTGGTTGCTCGTACGGATGGCGAGGCCAATTATACTGAATGAAGGGATTGTTTGATTTTTCATGTCTTTTAGTTTTCCCCAAAGTTAGATTGGCAAATGACAACTGTATGTCACGACCAAAGAGCTAATGTTGTTTTTTCCAGATTTTATCTACTTGAGAAAGATATTCTGCCAATGCAGCTGAACCATACCAAGGGTAAAATGAAGCATCCAAGAGTCCATTTTTTATCGCTGGATCGCTTTCTAAAATATGCTTTGCCGCATCAATTGAAGCCATGTTATTTAAAATAAAAAGACCTCGAAAGTTATTGTCATTTTTTCCAAATGGGCCAGCAACAATCAGTTGTCCATTTTTTACGAGGCGATCGATATTTTCCATGTGACCTTTGAAACATTCATTGATGAATTGTTTGTCTGTTGTTTTATTCTCGCCAGTTTTGAGGAGGACAAAGATGTAGGATTTCATTCCATAATCATCAGCCCCTAATTTTTTTGCGAGCTCCTGATCGTAATTTGGGTTCGCCTCAGTCGTTGTGGGTACGACTTTAGTTGCATAAAAAGACCTACGTTTTCCCGACTTTCCTTCCACTACAATATGAAGTCGATTTGTAGCGACGGGTGTATACCGAATGTAATTGGGGAAATCATGGGCCTCATTGACAAAAGAATAGGTACTATCCTGATAATTTAGCTCAAAATTAACTTCTTTCCCATTGTTTTGTCCGATGACCAGTGCTGTATATATGATTTTATCCTTTATTTTGGTCAATTTTAGGTATTCACTGACTATCTTTTGGCCATTTTTCAACGCATAGGAAAGGCCTTTTAATTCATGTTCGTTTATACGATCCCATTGTTCGTATTCCTCTTTATTGTCAACCTTCCACGTCCCTTCTAAGAAGGAAGGGAAAGATACTTGTGAAAAAATCGGTTGAGCAGCTCCCAAGCAAAAGAGTAGGGTAGCGATTAAAATTGTTTTCATATAGGTTTTATATTTTGATGGTTAAGTACGTTTATTTAAAGAAAAAGAATGGCGCGAAACCCACGTGCTGCATAATAGGAGATTGCACCATTATGATAAGTAAAAACTTGATTGTAACGTCTGTCACAAAACAAGGCACCACCAAGCTTACGTATAGCCTCTGGTGTTTGTATCCAGCTGGAAGTTTTTAAATCAAATTCACCTAACATTTGGAGTTGGCGATACTGTTCTTCAGAAAGTAGCTCGGTCCCCATTTTTTTAGCTTCCTCAACAGCACTTCCAATAGGCTTATTTTCCTTCCTTTCATCTAAGGCTCTTTGGTCAAAACATAGGCTTCTTCTTCCTTTAGGACTTTCTGCTGTACAATCCACAAAAGCATACTGCTTTTTGTTTGGATCAATAATAACAAGGTCGGGCTCGCCACCGCTCTTTTCCATTTGGAACAAGCTCCATAATTTCTGGGGATTTTCAAGTAACTTATGAGCTACCTCGTCCCAACTGATCTTTGGATGTCTTTTAGGGAATTTATGAAACCTTTCTTTGAGCGTTTCAAGTAGCAATAACTGTTCCTGTTGTGTAAGTGAATTTTTCATAATGGTTGTCCTTGTGGTATTAAAATTACGTATTTAAATCCAATGTAATGTAGCTTGATATTGCAAATGAATTAAATTCCTTATTTCAAAATTGAATTAAATTTATATTTTTACGTTCAATTTTTATATAAATATGGCTTCAGGAATATTTGCAATTCTAGATGATATTGCAGCGTTGATGGATGATGTAGCAGTAGCGAGTAAAATCGCAACAAAAAAAACTGCCGGAATCTTAGGTGACGATTTAGCGGTTAATGCCGAGAAAGCGACTGGTTTTTTGGCTTCACGCGAGCTCCCAGTTTTATGGGCAATTACAAAGGGCTCATTGCTCAATAAGTTGATCATTGTGCCAATAGCATTATTATTGAATGTCTTTTTTCCAATTGCCATCAAATATATTTTAATCTTGGGCGGTTTCTATCTTGCTTTTGAAGGTGTTGAGAAGATTATTGAATACCTGTTCCATCGCAAACATGCTACGGAAGAAACAAAAGTAGAAGCTGTCGTTGCTGAAAACTCAGTTGCCGCTGAAAAAGCGAAGGTAAAATCAGCTATTACGACAGACTTTATTCTTTCCGTGGAAATCGTCATTATCGCTTTGGGAACAGTTCTAGGAAAAAGCTTATCTATACAAATTATTACGGTTTCGGTTGTTGCTTTCTTAGCCACAGTTGGAGTTTATGGTATTGTAGCACTTATCGTTAGAATGGACGACGCAGGTTATAAATTGATTAAAACCTCCCATGAAAAGGGTCCTGTTGCGAGCCTGGGTCGGTTTTTGGTCCGTGCGCTACCCTTTGTTATCAAATTATTGGCTGTTGTAGGTACGTTTGCTTTAATTTTGGTTTCAGGCGGAATATTCGCCCATTATATTGATTTCTTACACCATGCACTACCAGCTCTGCCAGGAATGATAAAAGAGCTTTTATTTGGCCTAGGAGGAGGTATTATCGTGGTGATTTTATTTACGCTTGGCAAAACCCTGTTTAAAAAGAAAAAATAACCCCATACTGATCTTCGATGATCAGCAACAGTATAACAAAAAAAGGCAGCAGATATATCTGCTGCCTTTTTTTGTTTCTGCTCCTTAAATTATCTCTGTCGCCTCTGCCGCAGCATCTATTTCTACACGTTCACCTTTTGTATTAATCAAAATGACATCGTCTGAATCCGCTAATGATACAGAAGCCACACCATCACTGAAAGAGGTGGCTCCGCTGTATATAAGTGGTATTGCTACTTTTCCCTGACCATCTAAATAACCATACTTTCCATCTTTACTGGCAAGAAAGAGATTGGGTTCTTCTGTAATTGAAATTAAATCGTAATCGAGCGCAACGATTTTATTGGTCTTTATATCATTAAGATTATACCTGTCGTTTTCGATGCTGACGAAATGCGTTGAGTTATTTTCAGAAATATAGCTATACGTTGCTGGCACAATTATTTTGCCCGTTTGATTCAATACGCCATATTTATTTTTCAGTTGAAATACAGCATAACCCCCGTTAATGAATGATATCATGTCATAATTTGCTGAAATCAAAATTTTGCCGGATTTATCCATGACCCCATATTTTTCGTTTAGTCCAAAAACCAGTTGACCAAGGTGATCATCGTAGCCTAAATAATCGTATTGAAAGGGGATGATTGGTTTGCCGGTGAGATTAATGGCGCCATATTTTTCATTTTTATATTGAACTATACTAAGTTCGCTAACAAATGGTGCGATGTACAGGTATTGCGCTGGTACAATTGTTTTTTCTTCGCCGTCTTGCACCCCCACAAGGTTAGTTGCGGCATCTTCAAATAAATACATATTTTCAGCAATCTGGTTGCTCTCTTCCGAATCTTCTTCGTCATAAATGGATGCTACTTGCTCATAATCCTCAGGCACGACAAAGTCCTTGTCGTCCAGTTGGCTATCGGCGATTGTCTGCGCGATCATATTCATTCCCAGGGGTGTTGTTAGCTGCAGTACGGCCCCGGGGATTTCTTTAAACAGATCAAATCCCTCCCAATAGGCGACCGGTAGTTTATCGCTATACCAAATCGATAAGGTGCTGTTTTCCTCGTTATCTTCCGAAATTGGAATTTCGACCTGAGCTAGTTTGCAGGGATAACCAGCAATCATTTTCGTCTGGTTTGGAACGAATTTGATCGCATGTGGGCTAAGTTCATTTTCTTTTACGACATATTTTGCTAATCCTGGGTACAATATAACCGACTGCTCTTCATTTTTTTTAACAAGAAAGATGGACTCTTCTCCGTCTCCAGAAGCCGATACAACCTTTATTTTATCATTGTTAACATAAGCTTCATAGACAGAAGCTGGAGCCGATTGCGCTTCTTCGCTAGGATCGACGGAATACGTAATGGCATAGTTGATCTTGAATGCTTTATTGATTTGCGCAAACGACATTGTGCTGGCCGCTAAGATAGCTGCGAATGATAGGGATATTTTTTTCATCTTCTTAAACTTTGAATAACAAATATCCTGATTCAAAGTAAGGTGTTTTATCCCTGAAATCCGTTATTTAACGATAAATCAAAATATCGCAGTCATATACATTGATTTTCGGGATGTAGTTGAATGGCAGTTCCGAGATTTAATCAATAGTCAGCTGATATTTAAGCAGTAAACCGGGCAGTTGTTCCTGACCAAATTTGCTTTTTTTCATACGATTCGCCTCTGGATCTAGCTGGATATTGATCGAAGACCGAAAATCACAGCCCTCGAGATTGCATTGTACAAAACGGGCATTTAACAAATTCGCTTTTTTAAACACTGCCTGTTGAAGATTGGCCCGTTCAAAATCCACATGCTGCAAAGAACATTCTTCAAACTGGAACTTCTTGATATTTCTTTCAAAAAAAGAGGAGTAATCCAGAACCGAGTTGCTAAAATTGACATGAAAGGAAAATGAACTACATTCATTGAAATGTATGCCTAGCATTTTGCAGTTATCAAAAACAACATGATCTAATTGTGTACCCTTTAGACTGGCATTGGAAAGATTGCATGATTTAAATTCACAATTTGTGAAAATGAGGTCTACAAATTCTGCGTTCTGGAAATCACATTGCTCAAAGGTGCATTTGTAGAATTCTTGAACTTGCTTCAGTTCAGGGGTAAAAGTTTGTTTCGTGATTTTTTGTTCGACAAGTTCTTCCATTCTGTATCGTGTTGGCATTGATTTTAGCGAAAATAAGCAATTCTCCCGAATGATTTTACTTTAATATAAAGTCAAGCCGCTATTTCCGCTTGCGAACAAAATACCTGATTTCAGGGATAAAAAGGGTGATTTTTTACAACTATCTTTGGTATAATCCTAAAACATAATTCTTGGGGCGCTAGGGACAAGGCTGAAGTATTGTAGAACTCTGGTAGGTTTTAATATAGGTTGTTAAAGGGCACTGATAAAGTGCCCTTTATTTTTTTAGCTATTTCGCTTCTCTTAATTTGCGCAATGTTAGTTGTTCTTTAAATACTGACGTAGCACATATTGCAGAATACCGTCATTCTTAAAATACTCTATTTCAATGGCTGAATCGAGTCTTGCTTTCACTTGAAATGCTGTTACTTTTCCATTGTCATGTACAGCCTTTACCGAGAGGAGTTTATGGGGTGTTAGATCGGTCTCAAGTCCCGTAATGCTATAGACTTCTGTTCCATCTAGTCCTAATTTCTCTGCATTTTCGTCATTGATAAATACGAGTGGTGCTACGCCCATACCGACAAGATTACTTCGGTGAATACGCTCGAAACTTTCAGCAATAACCGCCCGTACGCCAAGAAGGAATGTTCCCTTTGCTGCCCAATCTCTTGAGGAACCCGAACCATACTCTTTTCCTGCTAATACGATGAGGGGGGTATGATCTTTACGGTATGCCATCGCGGTTTCATAGACCGTCTTCACCTCATTGGTAGGAAAATAACGGCTAAATCCACCTTCACGATCGGTAATTTTGTTTTTGATACGCACATTAGCAAATGTTCCGCGCATCATGACTTCGTGGTTCCCACGCCTGGATCCATAAGAATTAAAATCTTCTTTACTTACATGATGTGATTTGAGGTATTGTCCAGCTGCAGTTTCTTCTTTGAATGACCCTGCAGGTGAAATATGATCCGTTGTAACCGAATCACCGAGATAAAGTAACACTCTTGCATTGTGAATATCCTGTATGGGATTAGGTACAGCTTGTAAAGCTTCAAAAAATGGAGATTCTTTGATGTAGGTTGACGTGTTGTCCCACTGGTAATTTTGATCAAGATTTACTTCAAGTTCCTGCCAGTCTGTTGATCCGTCGAAGATGACATCATAGACTTCCTGAAAATCCGATTGTTTGACGCAGGCATTGACGGTTTCGATAATATCCTCCCGGCTAGGCCAGATATCTTTCAGATATACGGGCTGACCGTTGGGGTCGTAATCCAATGGTTCCTCCAAGAGATTAATATCAACTCTTCCGACTAGTGCATAGGCAACAACGAGCATTGGCGACATTAAGAAGTTCATTTTTACCTGTGGATGCACACGTGCCTCAAAATTTCGGTTACCGGACAATACGGAAGCAACAATCAGTTCACCTTTTTCTACCGCCTCAGCTATTTGTGGTGGCAGAGGGCCCGAGTTTCCAATGCAGGAGGTACAACCGTAGCCCACCGTGTGAAAACGTAGGGCGTCAAGATCAGCACTAAGCCCTGATCTTTCAAGGTATTGTGTAACGACTTTTGAGCCCGGGGCTAAAGAGGTCTTTACCCAGGATTTGGTGCGCAGCCCACGTTCGATGGCGTTACGTGCCAATAATCCGGCACCGATCATAACGGTAGGATTCGAAGTATTGGTGCAGCTTGTTATGGCAGCAATGGCAATACTGCCATCACTAACAATATATTCCTTATGATTGTGTTTGATGCGAACGGCATGAATAGACTCTTGGATAACTTCATGTGGTGAATCATGTTCGACAGGTACCCTCCCAAAGGTAAACTCTGTACCTGAACCGCCGTCGGCAAGCCAGGCAGATTCCGATCGTTGCAGAACAGGGACATATTGCCGATGGTGCTCGCTGTCCAAGAGCTGTGAAAATGTAGTTTTTAAATCCTTCACTAGAATTTTATCCTGAGGCCTTTTGGGGCCAGATACAGTTGGCTCTAAGCTTGATAAATTGAATTCAACAACCGACGAATATTGAATTTCTTCCTTGCCTGTGCGCCAGAGTAGATTGTTTTTACAATAATCTTCAACAATTTTAATCTGTTCTGCACTTCGATTGGTGCTATGCATATATTCAAGGGTTCGGTCATCAATCGGAAAATAGGTGACTGTACAGCCAAATTCTGGGGACATATTGGAGATTGTTGCCCGATCTGTCACCGAAAGGCTGTCCAATCCATCTCCAAATACTTCAACAAATTTACCCACAACACCTGTATCGCGCAGTATTTTTGTGATTGAAAGGACCATGTCTGTCGCCGTGCATGTCGCTGGTATTTTGCCCGTAAGCTTAAGGCCGATAACTTCTGGACAGGTAAAAAAGATAGGTTGTCCGAGCATGGCTGCTTCAGCCTCAATGCCGCCAACTCCCCAGCCCAATACACCAATGCCATTGACCATTGGCGTATGTGAATCCGTGCCTACCAATGTATCAGGAAAAAGCCAATTGTCGCGTTCAATGACTCCTTTGGCAAGGTATTCCAAATTGACCTGATGGCAGATCCCCATACCTGGAGGAACAACGGTAAAATTTTTTAATCCTTTCTGTGCCCATTTAAGGAGTTCATAACGCTCGCGGTTACGTTCATATTCCAACTCGACATTCTTATCATACGAGTACTCTGTACCAAAATAGTCGACCTGAACGGAATGATCAATGACCAGATCCACAGGGATGGCAGGATTTATTTTTTGTCCATCTTTGCCATGACGGATAAATTCGGCACGTAGCGATGCCATATCGACTACAGCAGGCACTCCGGTGAAATCCTGCATTAAAATTCTGGCCGGTTTGAAGGGTATATCTTTGTCGATAGGTTGTGGAGCCCAATGAATCAAGGTGTTAACGTGTTCGTCCGTGATACTGAATCCATCATGGTTACGCAATACATTTTCCAGTAGTATCCGGATACTGAATGGTAAGTGTGTAATGTTACCTTCAGGAAGATCCTGAATAGAACTATACCGGTAAACTTTTCCATTAATTTCAATTTCTCGTATTGATTTCTCTTTGCTCATATTCATTTACTTATTTTCATAGTATATAATATGCATATCCTTAAATTTGTTTGTAATATCTTTTACATATATCTTTTAACTTTTGCATTCCATATCGAAATTTAAGCCTATATCGCTGCAAAAAGCCGCGCTAAAAATAGGGTGAAGAAATTTGATTAATTTTCTGATTTAAAAACAATCAAATTAGGATACAAACGTTATGTTAATGTCTAGGCTTAGAAATAGTGTTGTATGACAAAAAGAGTAAATTGTAATCTCCTTTTATTGGTTAGTTTATTGTTTTGTACTCCTTTTTTGGGTAAAGCAAGCAAGCGTTGTGTTGTCGAGGAGGAGAATAAGAGCAGGACCGAGGGATACGATCTTAGTTTTAGGGACAGTAAAAACAATGTGGTGAGCTTAGATCAGCTCAAAGGGAAAGTTGTGGTGATTAATCTATGGGCAACTTGGTGTCCACCTTGTCTAGCTGAAATGCCTTCCTTGGATCAACTTTATAAGGACTTTAAGGGCAACGACAGTATTGTTATTTTGGCTGTCGATATGGATGGAAATCTTAGCACCTCGAAGAAATTTATGGCGAAAAGGAAATATAGTCTACCTGTCTATCAATTAAATTCGGCCTTACCGAATGGATTGAGTACCAAAAGCATACCCACAACAATTATCTTGGACAAGGCTGGCAAGCTCGTCATTAAGCATGTAGGTGGAATGAATTTTTGGTCGCAGAAATTCAGGAAATCCCTAATGGATTTAAGTAAAGAATAGATTTTAGTGTTGGAGACTATAGCAATATATTGGAAGATAATTTATGTTTCATTTAGCATTTATGGCATTTTCTTGCTAATTTTGCATGCTAATTGTATAAGGAGAAATTATCTATGCCAGTCAAACTTCCTAATAACCTTCCTGCCATTGAGCTGTTGAAGAAGGAGAATATATTTGTCATGAGTGATTTAAGAGCAAACGAGCAGGACATTAGACCACTTCGCGTTTTAGTACTGAACTTAATGCCGCTTAAAATTACGACAGAGACAGATTTTATTCGTTTGCTGTCAAATAATCCTTTGCAGGTAGAAATGGAATTTTTGCGACTTGAAACACATGTTTCAAAGAATACCCCCGAAGAACATTTAGAAATGTTTTATAAAAGCCTGACGGAGGTTAAGGAGAATTTCTACGACGGAATGATTATTACAGGAGCTCCAGTTGAAATGGTTGCATTCGAGGAAGTGACCTACTGGGCTGAAATTCAGACCATCTTCGATTGGGCAAGAACCCATGTAACATCAAGTTTGTATATCTGCTGGGCATCTCAAGCCGCATTGTATCATTTCTATGGTGTAGAGAAAAAGCCATTAGAGGAAAAGCTTTTTGGTGTATTTAAGCATACTACGTTAAACAAAAGGCATCCGTTATTTCGTGGATTTGATGATGAGTTCTTTATTCCGCACAGTCGCCATACGACCATTGAGAAGGATGATCTCCTGGCAAAAGAGGGGATAGAAATTCTTTCGGAATCGCCAGAAGCAGGTATCGCTATTGTTTCTTCACGCGGAGGGCGGGAATTTTATTTGACTGGACATTCAGAGTATGCTCCTTTTACATTGGATGAAGAGTATAAAAGAGACTTAGAAAAAGGGCAGGAGATTGCTATGCCGGCAAATTATTATGTCGATGACAATCCCGAGAATCGTCCTCTAGTACGCTGGACAAGTCATGCGAATCTGCTTTTTAATAATTGGTTGAATTACTTTGTATATCAAGAGACTCCTTTTGATCTGAAAGATGTAGTTTACTTAGGCGAGATCAAACAAGGATAATTTAATTCATTCAAACAAAAACAGCTAAAAGAGCATTCTATTTATATTGAAGTGAATTGATATGAAAAAGACTGCTTTATTTTGTTGTACTGAGCTTTCAGTTTTTTTACTGAAAGCTCAAGTTACCCGAGAAGAAAATCAAAAGCTCAAAGAAGCGAGTGGCACTTTATGGTATGCTAATCCATGGGTCTGGATCGCCGGTGTTGCCTTGTTCTTACTGATTTTTATCCTTGTACTACGTAAATCAACACGCAGTAAAGCATAGACCTAACTATGCTTCTTAGTTTTAGTTATCCTTAGCATCATATTTGTTGCATCAACAATAGAAGAACTTTTGTTAAGTTTGTGTATAACGATAAACAAACTAAATTTTTATATGAAGAAAAATCTACTTTTAGCAGCTTTGTTAGCCTGTGGTTCATTGGCGGGCCATGCGCAAAATAATGCAATCAATGTAAGTTACATGGATAAGAGTGTTCGTCCTCAAGACGACTTTTATAATTTTGTGAACGGGCAATGGATGAAAACAGTTAAAATACCTTCCGATAAAGCACGTTGGGGTTCATTCGACGAGTTGCGAGAAAATACCGATATTGCTACTTTGAAGGTTTTGCAAGAATCGCTAACTGGACAATTCCAAAAGGGTACAGACAATCAGAAGATAGGTGATTTGTATAAATCATTTGTGGATATGAAAACACGTAATAAACTTGGTTTAGAGCCTGTTAAACCTTATATTGATAAAATTGCAGCAATCAAGAATTTTGATGATTTATATAAATATCTTGTTGAGGTAGCACCCATTGGTGGAAATCCTTTTTTTAGTGGCTATGTCTATGCGCATCTTAAAAATTCCGATGTTAATACAGTATACCTTGGCGGAGGAAGTCTAGGTTTAGGGCGTTCATATTATCAAGTAAAAGACAAGAAGAACGAAGAAACCTTAACGGACTATTCAAATTATATTTCTGCACTTTATGCTAAATCGGGCCAAGTTACGAAGGATTTAAAAGGTCCGAAAATTGTTGCCTTTGAAAAGCAGATGGCCACAAACCTTAAAACTGTTGAGCAATCACGTGATGCTAATGGTCGATATAATCCGATCGCTGTAGCTGATCTAAAAAAGATCGTGAAAAACGTCGATATTGCAAAGTATCTAAAGGATGTCGGTTTCAAGGCTGATACTGTTATTGTACCGGAAATAAAGTATTATGAAAATTTGGATCGAGTTTTCAATCCTGAAAATCTACCGGTGATCAAAGAGATATTGACATTCCATATCTTAAATAATGCAGCATCATATACTACACAGGATCTAAATGATCTGTATTTTGATTTCTGGGGACGTAAGTTAAAAGGACAAAAGGAGCAGCGTGCTTTAGATAAGCGTGGAGTGGAATTTGTCAATTCGATTGCAGGAGAGCTATTGGGGAAATTGTATGTGAAAGAAAACTTCCCTCCAAAGGCCAAAGCTGAAGCTGAAGAACTTGTAAGCTATCTTGTTAAAGCTTTCGGACAGCATATCAAGGGACTGGCTTGGATGTCGGATGAAACAAAAGTAAAGGCATTGGACAAACTGGCTAAGTTTAAAGTTAAAATTGGTTATCCGGATAAATGGAAGGATTATAGCAAACTTGATGTTGGTACTTCGTTGTATGAAAATGTATTAGCCTCGAGTAAATGGGCCTTTTACCAAAATTTGGCTAAACAAGATAAGCCAGTGGACAAATCTGAATGGGGGATGACGCCGCAGACTGTAAACGCTTACTATAGTCCATTATTTAACGAAATTGTCTTTCCGGCAGCTATTCTTCAGTCGCCGTTCTATGATTATAAGGCTGATGCTGCAGTTAATTTTGGTGGTATCGGCGCGGTAATTGGTCATGAACTTTCGCATGGATTTGACGATCAGGGTGCGAAATACGATGGAAACGGAAACCTGAACAACTGGTGGAGCGACAGTGATAAGGCGAAATTTGAAGCAGCGGCTGATGCTTTAGTGCGTCAATTTGAATCCTATGAACCTGTACCGGGCGTTTTTGTGAACGGCCGCTTTACATTAGGGGAGAATATAGGGGATTTGGGAGGTTCATCAGTTGCTTTTGATGCATTACAACTTTATCTAAAAGATAAGGGAAATCCTGGATTAATAGATGGTTTTACCCAGGATCAGCGCTTTTTCCTTTCCTGGGCAACTATCTGGAGAACGAAGACTACAGATGAGTTTGTGGTCAATCAAGTGAAAACTGATCCACATTCTCCGGCACAGTACCGTGCTTTTGCGCCGATCATTAACCTAGATGCTTTCCATAAAGCTTGGGATACAAAGAACGGCGACAAAATGTTTGTTCCGGTCGATAAACGTATTAAAATTTGGTAGGTTATCAATAAATAAACAAAAACTGGTGTATTTAATTCTAAATACACCCGTTTTTGTTTATTTAGTTTACGCTATTTCATCCATCTTAGAACCAAATAGAACCCGATTGCCGTTGCAGATAAGGTCAATGCCGTCGCCCACCATAGTGTTGTAAAACCAAAGGAGTCGACTATGCTTGTCCCTAAAAGTGGTGAAAATATATTTGCAGCTGAAAAAGCAAGGGAATTGAAGCCCATGTATGCTCCTTGTGTTTTGGGTGTCGAGCGGTTAACAGAAACCGTTGCCATAAAGGGCAATGTCAACATCTCACCTAAACCAAAAATAAAGAATGTGAAATATAACCAACCAAGTCCGCCTGTAAAATTTAGCATGGCATAAGAGCTGGCACATAAAAATGTTCCAAAGACGAGTGTGCTAATTAACGAGAATCTTTTTTCAGCTATATGGACAATAAACATCTCCAGCAATACAATAACGAAACCACTCCAACCGAGTAGAAATCCGATTTGATGGTCGTTCAAATGATGAACCTCACGGTAGAAAAGCGGTAAAGTCGTAATCAGCTGAAAGAAACAAAAGGAGAAAATACAACAAAAGATATTGAATAAGACAAATGGTAAGTCTGTATAAGGATTTCGTCCTTTTTGAGTCAATTCGTTTTCAGGAGTAATCTCTTTTTTTGATTTGATATCGCTTCTTTTTTCTCGTTTATGAAAAAAGACAAAGAAAATCACTGCAGCGCAAAGGACGGCAAAAGAATTTCCATAAAAGATCCAATTGAATGAGATGGTGGCCAAAAAGCCAGCAACCGCTGGGCCGATTGAAAAACCCAAATTTATGGCTAGGCGATTCAATGAAAAAGCACGCGTGATATTTTCTGGTTTAGCGTAACTCGCCACTGAGACCGAGTTTGCAGGTCTAAAGGCATCGAAGATTAAGCTTAACGTAAAAATCATGATGGATAACGACTGCACCTCTTTGAAATGTGGTATCAGTAAGAATAAAGGAGCGGCCAATATGAGACTTCCGAACTGAACCTTGAAACTACCAATTCGGTCAGTCAGCCAGCCACCTATATAGGAACCACAAACGGAGCCGAATCCATAACTCATCAATACCACACCGACCTGTTTAATGTCAAAATGTAGAACCTGGGTCATATAGAGGCCAAGAAAGGGAATCACCATACTTCCCATTCTATTGATGAGCATAACTATGGCAAGTAGCCATGCGGCTTGAGACAGTCCCTTAAAGGAGTCGAGGTATATAGATAAAATTCTCTTCATTGAATGATGAATCAGCTTGTATAGATCGTATGAGTTTTTTAGTTCATACGTCTTCTTGTCGTATTGGTAAAAAAAATGCCAAATTGATGAGTCAACTTGGCATTTATCAAAATTAGATCATATTATGCCAACATGGACTCCGGAATTGAAGAATTCACCTGGTAAGTACTTGCGACCATTTGTTTCTTCTCAGACCCCGGTTCCATAATAAAGTCAATACGTCCTAGATTAATTCCCGCAAAACCGACTTGATTCACAACGGTCTTTGTTCCTTTTAAATTAGTAACCAGTGTTGGTTCATTTAAGAAGGTGTGGGTATGGCCGCCGATTATGAGGTCAATATCTGAGGTTTTAGCGGCAAGGATCAGATCTGAAACTTTATCGTTTTCATATTGATAGCCCAAATGCGATAAACAGATGACCAAATCACATTTGTGTTTTTCCTTCAATATGCGGACCACCTTGTTGGATACTTCAATAGGATCCAAATATTTCATTCCCTTGAAGTTATTGGGGTCAACCAATCCTTCAATATCTACTCCTAGTCCAAACACGCCTATTTTTATTCCACCTTTATGGAATATGGTATAATCCTGAGTTCTGCCCTCCAATACGGTTCCTTTGAAGTCGTAATTGGCCGTTAAGAACGGAAATTTAGCGTGATCCAGGTACTTTACAAGACCGTCAAGACCATTGTCAAATTCATGATTTCCAAATGTCCCAGCATCATAACCCAACTTCGTCATGAGATCAAGTTCAAGTTTTCCTCCAAAAAGATTAAAATAGGGGGTACCTTGAAACATATCGCCTGCATCTAGTAATAGAAGATGTTCTTCTTCTTTGCGAATTTTATTGATCAATGTACTTCTGCGCGCAACACCAGCCAATCCCTGATATTTGCCGCCGTCCATTGGAAACGGTTCAATACGGCTATGAACATCGTTGGTATGTAAAATTGTAAGTTTTACCTTTTTGCTCTTCGCGTCGACTTGAAAAGGAAGTGATCCCAAAGCAACTGCAGCAGAAAATCCACCAACTTGCTTGATAAATGATCTTCGGTTAATTGATTTTAATTCTTCCATCTAATTCTGCATTTACTTTTTTGCCTTCTTTCGTTAATTCACTCACATATTCAATCAAACCTTCACGCATACGTTGCGGATAATCTGCCCGCGATACAGGTTGTGTCAACAGGGTAAGGTTGTCACCACCATTGGCAAGATAATCATAGGTCACTAGTTTATATAACTTATCGTCTTCAATACCTTGACCTTTGATCTTGATGTCCTGAACTTTGTTGCCTGTAATTGTCAAAGTCATTCCAGCAATAGGTTGACCATGTGTTGTTGCGATATAGTCAGCAAGCTGACGAATCTGACTACCCTTGAGTTCGAGTATAGTCAACGTGTTCTCAAAGGGCATAACCTCGAAAATATGTCCTACGGTAATATCTCCTGCTTTAAGGTCATTTCGAATCCCACCCTTTGTTGCGAACGCCAAATCCGCAGGGTTATGGGCATTATGTTCACTCATCCACAACAAGGCTTCACAAAAAAAGTTGCCCATTAATGTTTCCGCCGTTTTTTCTTTTGTCAATGCCTTGTCCGCATGTCCAATCACACGGTTCATTTCCGCTTCCATTTTGTGCTTGAAGGGCTCGTAGATTGATACGACTGCAGGATCAGCTTGCATATCGCTATTGATATGATATTGTTGGAAATCTTTTTGCGTTGGATGGAGCTGCTTTGTACAACCTGTAACCATCAAAAGCGAAGCGACACCAAGGCTACCAATAAAGGCAATTTGCTTCGATATATTCATTCTTTTTAATTTAACCAAATACTACGCAAAGTTAGCCAATTATATATGAACAAATCTTATCCAATGTTAGCTAATTTTTAAAAACAACAAAAGCTTAACATTGTTACACGTTAAGCTTTGTCCATATAATTAGAAAAATAACAACCTAATGAACTAATTCCGTCTCAGGAATATGTTTAGTGTCCGTTTGGGCATCCACTGCTTTCAAACTATTCTCTTGTTGAAGGATCTTTTTCCTTTTGCTGCGCGAGGACAGCTTGGTGCGATACGCTTTCCAATTCATTAACAGGACAGAGAAAAGAATAACTGCCAGTCCCACAATTTGCAATGAGGTTACCACGTGCGAAGTGAAAAAGTGACTTAAAATAAGTGCAATAATTGGGTTCACATACGCGTAGGTACTTACTTCCATCGCTGGACGCACCTGCAATAACCAAATATAAGAGCTAAAAGCAAGAATTGAGCCAAATGTGATTAAATACCCCAAATTGAACCAGTCAACAGGTGCCACACTACGCAGTGTAAATGATGCATATTCACCGGTAAAAAGCGCCGTAACATTAAAGAGGAGACCTGCGGTAACCATTTGCCAAGCGGTCTTCACCATAACATGCAGATCCTCTTTTTCTTCTTTTTCAGATTTTTTAAAATATTTGGAAATCAATGAGCCTACAGTCCAAGCAATAGAACCCAATACCAAAATAGATAGGGCAATCACCTTAAGGGTACCGTCTGTATTATCATTGGTCGCCATGATCTGTTCGGCAAACAGCATCACAACACCACAGAAACCTAAGGCTACACCAACTACCGTACTAATACTGCTAAAGTTTTCTTTCCATTTGGGTTTGTCCAACAAAATAAACCAGATTGCGGCTGCTGCAGCAATAATAGCGGCAACACCACCAGACACATATTGCTCGGCCCAGATAACCCCGGCCATATCCACAAAGAGTAATAAAAAACCTACGATTGCGGCCTCCTGAATGGAACGCTTGTTAAATAATTTATACCCTTTTATAGCACAATATGTCATTAGAATTGCGCTGGCTGCAACAAATCGAAACGAACCCAAAATAAATGGGGGGAAACTATGCAATGCTTTTTCTATAAAGAAAAAGGTTGAGCCCCATACCACATAAATAATGAAATAAGCAACTACAACCATTAATGGGCTAGCAGCCTTTTTTTGTCCTTGCAACATGATTAAACCTCCTTTCTATTACTCAGGTATAACAACCTGCTGATCTTCCTTGACAGTCTGAAGTACAATTGTTGTCCGCGTTGAAATAATACCTTCAACTTTACTTAAAGTATTTCGCATGAGATCCACTAAACCTGTAGAATCTGCAGTTCTTACTTTAATAAGGTAACCATCATCACCTGCAATGTCATGTACTTCTTGAACTTCAGGGATTTCGGCAAGTGCCAACCCTACACCCTGTTCGCCAATAATATCATTGGCTTTGATAAAAATAAACGATAAAAGTTTTTGATCGACCGCAGCAGGATTGATCTTGGCACTATATTTTAAAATCACATCTTTTTGCTCAAGCTTCTTTACACGCTCGAGGATTGCTGATGGTGCCATGCCTAATTCTCTTGCGATATCAGCATTGTTGATCCGTCCATTATCCTGCATTAAGCGCAAGATTTTATAGTCGACTTGGTCTAAATTATATTCTACTTTTGTCATTTCGACTGCAAAGGTAGGTAAAAAAGTATAAAATTCAAAATTACGTATAAAATAATGAATATAATTCTGAGTGAGTAGAAGTGTATGTGAATTTTATTCGAATTTATCAGGGATAAATCTTGACTATTTGGGCTATGGTACTGAAAGTAAGCATATTGCTTTTTAGGTTGCCCAGAGGCATAATTCAACAATTATACCTTTTTCTTAATTTCAGAATAATATTTCTCGTTGACAGGATGACACCCAATCCAATCAGGCAACCTAAACAGACACAGCCAAAGCGATCCAAGGCGGCGAAGTAGGAGCGACTTTGCTGTTCATGAAGGTAAACGATAATTAGCGCGACCATTGACGTCCGTGCCACAGCCATAATATTGAGTAGCTTACATGTAATCAAGGATGCAACGATACCGATAATCATAGCATAGAGTTGCGAAATGGGAACAAAATATAGGCTGAGACCGATGGCGGATCCTATGAAGTTGGATTTAGCACGATCGATAGCTATTTTTTTCGATTCATTTTCTTGCGGGGAAATGACCAGGATAATGGAGATTAGCGTCCAGGAAACCGAATACTGGGGAAAGGATACAAAGAGGGGGTAACCTATAAGGAAGCCAATCAATACCCGGATGGTGTATATAATAAAATCAGAATGTAGCGTATAGCGAAGGAATAGATTACGCATATAAGGATATGAATCGTTAATTGTAAATGATGTAGTGCCACAAAAATACGTGCATTGTGTGAAGGAATGAAATAAAATTGGCTTTTAATGTAAATTGCTTTGTTTTGCGTTTTTATGCGTTTTTTAGTTTTGATTTGGGTATTTCTTGCATTATCCTCTTTTTCCGATGCATAAATTTAACTAAATTTGTTTCATACATTAAATGCAGATTAAGTGAAAGATCAAAATCAATTAGCCTTATTAGCTTCTCAACTCAAAGGGGAGCTCTATTATACCCGTGAAACTAAGGACCAAACGATGTTACTTGCCTATTCGACAGATGCATCTGTTTATCAGGAAAAACCGTTGGCCGTAGCAATACCAGCTGATATTGATGACATTAAAAAATTAATTGATTTTGCGCAGCAGCATAGGATAACGATCATTCCACGTACTGCAGGTACTTCGCTCGCTGGACAGGTTGTGGGGCATGGCATTATCATGGATATTTCTCGTCATTTTAACCAAATAATTGAACTTAATGTTGAAGAGCAGTGGGTTCGGGTACAACCAGGTGTGATTCGTGACGACTTGAATAGTTATCTTAAACCGTTCGGACTGATGTTTGGGCCTGAAACTTCGACAGCCAGCCGGGCTATGGTAGGTGGAATGATTGGTAATAACTCTTCGGGTCTGCATTCTATTGTCTGGGGAGATACACGGCATAATTTGATTTCGGCCAATGTCCTTTTGGACGACTGTTCTGAAGTGACCTTTGAAGCAGTTGATGAAGCAACCTACTTCAAGAAACTATTATTAACTGGTCGTGAGGGGGATATCTATCGTCAAATGAATGAATTATTGACAGATCCACAGCATTTAAGTGCCATTGAAGCCGGCTACCCCAAACGATCCATCACGAGAAGAAATACCGGTTATGCTTTGGATATTCTTGCTGATCGTTCGACACCTTTCAATATGTGTAATTTATTGGCAGGATCTGAAGGAACACTGGCTATTGTTACAGAAGCTAAACTCAAACTGATGTCCTTACCGCCTCAGGAACTAGGCTTACTCTGCGTTCATTTTGCGGATATGGTGGAGTGTATGCATGGTAATGTGGTAGCCTTAGATCACAGGCCTGAAGCATCCGAATTAGTGGACAAGTACATCATGGATTTCACTGTAGGACATCCGACCTACAAATATAATCGTTTTTTTATAGAGGGAGATCCACAGGCTTTATTGATCGTTGAATTTAGAGGACACACAGCTGCTGAAACTGAAGCGAAAGCCATGGCCTTGAAACAAGATCTTGTTGACCGCGGTTTGGGTTATGCCTATCCTTATATTACCGGTATTGAACAGACAAATTTGGTCTGGGATGTACGCAAAGCAGGACTGGGTCTAATCCGCAATTTGCCAGGTGATAGTCAACCTGTAAATTTGATTGAAGATTGCGCGGTGTCGCCTGAAGATCTTCCTGCTTACGTGCGTGATATTCAGGATCTTTTGGTGGAAGAGGGGGTGCATGCATCCTACTATGCGCACGCGGGAGCAGGTGAACTGCATATTGAGCCTTTTGTGAATTTGAAAACAGCAGAAGGGAAGCGTACTTTTCGTTCAATCCTCGAAAAAACCAGCGA
Organism: Sphingobacterium sp.; assembly: GCA_031286695.1. Taxonomy (GTDB): domain Bacteria; phylum Bacteroidota; class Bacteroidia; order Sphingobacteriales; family Sphingobacteriaceae; genus Sphingobacterium. The sequence goes on from JAITTY010000001.1 coordinate 67,886, forward strand.
TCTTGTCTTAAAATATAACGGTTCACTGAGTGGTGAACATGGTGATGGTCGTTTGCGCGGAGAGTTTATTGGCAAAGTGCTTGGTGAAAAAGTGTACAAATTGCTTGAAGATGTAAAATACATCTTTGATCCACAGGGTGTTTTTAATGCAAATAAAATTGTCAACACGCCGCCAATGGATTCCCATTTACGTTATGACAACGATAGCAACCGAACAGAAATAAAGACCTATTTCGATTTTTCTAAAGATGAGTCTATTCTTCGGTTGGCGGAGAAGTGTTCTGGCTCGGGAGATTGCCGAAAGACTGAAATTACAGGTGGAACAATGTGTCCCTCGTTTATGGCTACGCGTGATGAAAAAGATACGACACGGGCGCGAGCGAATATGTTACGTCAGTTTTTGACGAATTCTACAAAGAAAAACCGTTTCGATCATGAAGAGATCAAAGAGGTCATGGATCTATGTTTAAGCTGCAAAGGCTGTAAAACGGAATGTCCTTCCAGTGTGGATGTAGCTAAAATGAAAGCCGAATTTCTACAACACTATTATGATGAGCATGGTGCAGGGTTTAGAACAAAATTAATTGCTAATTTCACCCAGTCTCAGAAACTCGGATCGTGGGTGGCACCTCTTTATAATTTTGTGGTCAAAAATGATTTCTTGTCAGGAATGGTCAAAAAAACAGTAGGATTTGCGCCAAAGCGTTCCCTGCCAACAGTCAATGGAACGACCTTAACCGAATGGGTAAGAAAACAAGCAGTGGTAAGTGATGCCAAGCGTCGTGTTTATCTTTTTTCGGATGAATTTACTGAATATAATGATGCAGAGATCGGTATTACAGCATACAAATTGTTGACGGCATTAGGGTATGAAGTAGTCATTCCAAAACATGTGCAAAGCGGGCGGACTTATCTTTCCAAAGGGTTTGTCAAAGAAGCAAAGAAGATTGCGAATCAAAATATCCATTTCCTAAAGGGATTAATTACGGATGATACGCCGCTTTTAGGTGTTGAACCATCAGGGATAATTACATTTAGAGACGAGTATTTGAGTTTAGTAGACGATGATTTACGAGTTGACGCACAAAAGGTAGCCAAAAATGCGTTGATGATTGACGAATTTCTGTTGACTGAAATGAAGGCCGGGCGTATTCATCCGGAACAGTTTACTGGAACAACAAAAAAGATAAAGCTGCATGGTCACTGTTACCAAAAGGCTTTTCACCTCGTGACTGTTACAGAACAGGTTCTATCATTCCCGACGAACTTCAGCGTAGAAACAATTCCTTCCGGGTGTTGTGGCATGGCAGGGTCATTTGGTTATGAGGCTGAACATTATGATGTTTCCATGAAAGTGGCCGAGCTGGTTTTGTTACCCACCATACGTAAAACATCATCCGATACTTTAATTGCTGCAGCGGGTACTTCCTGTAGGCATCAGATTAAAGATGGTGTAGGAAGAAAATCTTATCATCCTGTGGAAATTTTATACGATGCTTTATTGAAATAAAATAAAAACATTGATAATAGTTGTTTGTTATCAGTAATAATGGTAATATTATAAGAGCAATATTCATTAATAACTGATAACAAACAATTCAATATGTACAAGATTCAATCTATAGCATTTCTTGCAACCGCTACGGTGCTGATGGCTAGTTGCGGAAATTCCAATCAAAAGAAAACTGATGGAAGTGATACAACAACGGTTAACAAAATTGAAGGTGTAAAAATCGAACAATTTACGAATGGTACACCGGGCACAGAAAAGAAGAATTTCTTTCTACGTATCACAGATGAGATCTTAACCGATTCAAGTCGTATTTATATCACAAAATCTCTTTACAAACAGGATACTGTAGGAGCGAAGTTTGAGGTTGTTGATTTTATACCTGCAGGTATAATTGACGGTCAGCCGAGTGATGACGTCGGTTTTACCAAAGGTAAAATTAGAATCTCGTCATCGGGTCAACAGTCTGACAATTTAATTAAAGCTTTAGGTGACTTATTTCAGACACCTACAACTGATTCTTTTGCAAAGGATGTAATTCTTCCGAATGTATTTTCATCCAATAAGGTGAATGCTGATTTATCTAAAAAAACGGCGTATAGCTTTAAATTATTTTTGGACAATAAAAAAGCTGCTCCGGCGGAGCTCTTCTTTAATGTAGACACGTATAAGCATTCTATTGAGTTTTCTGAAAAAGATCCTTCGTTCCGAGCTGGTTTGTTGTCAGCGTTAACGGGCAAATAGAAGCGTTGTGACATAAGCTAAGCTGTATCTGCTTATGCCTTATGAATAGATTGATCATAAAAATAAAGAGGCTAGATTCTATCTGGCCTTTTTTATTTTTCAAAAAAAAGAGATAGATTTGTGCTAATATATTTAGTTTACAATGAAACGGTCCGGCATTGCAGATCTCCCATTACACTATGGAAAAGTACCAGCGTGGCTTTACGAACGTATGGCTTCCCTAGGTCGCTCCATCGTTGAAGTTATACTAATGGATTATGGTAAAGATGAAGTTTTAAGAAGACTGGCGGATCCATTCTGGTTTCAGAGTTTTGGTGCCGTTCTCGGAATGGATTGGCATTCTTCAGGGATCACAACGGCTGTTATGGGGGCATTAAAACGCGCTATTAATCCCGATGCGAAGTCCTTGGGGCTTTATATCTGTGGTGGTAAAGGTAAGCTATCCATGCAGACTCCACAGGAACTACATCAGTTGTCAGATCGAATAGGTTTAGATGGCGTGAGCTTAATCCGTAGCAGTAAACTTGTCGCTAAAGTGGATAACACGGCCATTCAGGACGGTTACCAGCTGTATTTACACAATTTCATTGTAACAGATCGTGGCAATTGGTCTGTCGTCCAGCAAGGTATGCATGAAAAGGATGGGACTGCCCGTCGTTACCATTGGCATTCTGAAAAGGTCAAATCGTTTGTTGAAGAACCACATGCCGGTATCAGTGGGCCATCACAGGGTATAATCCTCAACTTAACAGCTGCAGAAGCGGCAGCCAATAGAGCAGGTATTATGACTTTGGTAGGCGAGGATTCAACCAAAGTTATGCAAGATTTCGCTAAACTTATTATGCCATCTCATCACGATGTACGTGCTGCTGATGTTGACCTGAAGAGGTTGGGAGCGATGTTGTACGTGGCCCGAGAAAGTCAACCAAGCGATTTTGAAGACCTACTGCTTCTAAAAGGAGTTGGGCCCCGTACGCTACAGTCATTGGCTTTGGTCAGTGAGGTAATCCACGGTGCACCTTCACGATTCAATGACCCGGCACGATTTTCCTTTGCTCATGGCGGGAAAGATGGACACCCTTTTCCGGTTCCATTGACCATTTACGACGAGAGCATTCAGATTTTACAAAAAGGTGTTGAAAAATCTAAACTGGGTTATGGTGAAAAGTTAAAATCAATCAACAAGTTGCACCAGATCGTCCTGGATAGTGAAAAAGATTTTCAGCCACAGTTTGATATTCAGCAAATTATAGCGGAGGAACGAAGGGATTCTTGGAAGTATGGAGGCCGAACAGTTTATGGAAATGCGGAGCCGCAAGGAACAAACGGACCGGGCCTGCAACTGTCGCTTTTCTAGTGGAAATCTGCGGATTGTAATTGTTTTGTTAAAATGTGTTAAAGATCGTTAAAATTATTTGTACGCTAGTATATTTGCTCCGCAATGAAAGCGGTTATTACCATATTCTTCTTCCTATGCTTCTTATTCGTTAGAAGCAGTAATAGCCATGCTGTGCTCATTGAATCCGATCGACCAGCTGTTAGTTTTATGTATCAGCATAACCATGCAGACGTACAGAAGTATATTGATGCATCGGTTGATCACATCGATCCGTTATTTTATGGGAATATACATAGTGATAATCCCGTTATAGAGGAATTTGATACCGAGAATTTTCAATTGACCAAAGATTTGCAGGTAACGTCTCAATTTGTTGCGCTGCTGCTTTTTGCAATTGTCCTTTTTGTTTTTGTTTTTAGATTTGCAAAGAAGATTCCTTTTTGCAATTTCATAGCCTATCTTTTCCCTCAAAGATATGTTCTTCAACAAAACTGGAGAATTTAAAATATACCCTTCGAAATTTCATATGCTTTGGTGGATATCCTAAGGGATGCTCTGCTTAGTCGTAATTGATTTGTACAATCTATTAACAAGTCGAAACGGCCATAAACCAAAGTAGAGGTTATTTCACCAACCAGCACAACAAACAATCAAACTTATTTTTTTAATTAGACGCTTACAAATGAAAAGAGTATTTATGCTCGCTAGTTTGGCTATTAGCTTATGCCAAATCGGGTGTACTTCCAAAAAGGAAGAAAAGGAAGAAAAAGAAAAATTTACAGCGACCTCTCCGGTACAAATGGATACAACTATCCGTAAGGATTTTGTCTCCCAGATTAGATCTTTCCGAAATATTGAGCTTCGGGCTCAAGAGAAGGGCTATCTTGAACAGATTTTCGTTGACGAAGGACAATTTGTTCATAAGGGGCAACTACTTTTTCGGATTATGCCGAAGATGTATGAGGCCGAATACCGCAAATCTTCGGCAGAAGTTAATGTAGCGGAAATTGAAGTTCAGAATACAAAAACATTAGCTGATAAAAATGTTGTATCGCCCAATGAGCTCGCTATGGCTAAGGCAAAACTTGAGCAAGCCAAAGCTGAGGCAGCGATTGCAAAATTACATCTCTCCTTTACAGAAATCAGGGCACCTTTTGACGGAACCATTGATCGGATTCCATTGAAATTGGGAAGTTTGGTGGATGAAGGTGAATTATTGACGAGTCTATCCGACAATAGTGAGATGTTGGTTTATTTCAATGTTTCCGAACCAGAATATTTAAGTTATCAAACTAACGTCAGTAAACGCGGGGATACTCATGTGGGCCTGTTACTTGCCAATAATGAGCTATTTGCTCAAAATGGTCTTGTAGAGACCATAGAAAGTGAATTTAACAGTGAAACAGGAAATATTGCTTTTAGAGCGAAATTTCCCAATCCAAACCGTTTATTAAAACATGGCGAAAGCGGTAAGGTGGTGATGAACTTTCCGTTGAAACAGGTTTTAATTATTCCACAGAAAGCGACATACGAAATGCAGGACCGTAAATATGTGTATGTAGTCGATAAGGATGGCAAATTAAAAGCTCGTCATATCACAATTGGCAACTCCCTGCCAGATCTGTATGTGGTAACGAGTGGACTTCAAAAAGATGATAAATTTTTGTTGGATGGTATTCAGAAAGCGAAAGAGGATGATAAAATCAGCTACAGCTTTGTGCAACCTAAAGATGCCATTTCAAATTTGAAGTTAAAAACAGAATAGACCCCTTACACTTAAATTACTATGTTTAGTCGTTTTATAAATAGACCAGTACTTTCGATCGTTATATCACTGATCATTGTGTTTTTGGGTGTGCTTTCTATGGTACAGCTTCCTGTAACACAATTTCCATCTATATCACCACCGAAGGTGAATATCACTGCCGAGTATCCTGGAGCAAATGGTGAGTTGATGATTAAATCAGTTATCATTCCGCTAGAGCGGGCGATAAATGGGGTTCCGGGCATGAAATACATGGCTTCTGATGCCGGTAACGACGGGGAAGCAAGTATCCAGGTGGTATTCAACCTAGGAACAGACCCCAATCAGGCTTCTTTAAATGTGCAGAACCGTGTGGCTTCTGTGGTCAATAAGCTTCCTCCAATTGTGGTACGTGAGGGGGTGAAGATTACACGTGAAGAATCCAACATGCTCATGTACATCAATCTCTATAGTAAAGACAAGGAGCTTGATGGAAACTTTATGTATAACTATGCGGACATGAATATTGTCTCCGAATTACGTCGCGTAGACGGCGTTGGAGTGGCTAATATTCTTGGAACGCGCGAATTAGCCATGCGTATTTGGTTGAAACCAGATCGTATGACTGCCTACAAGATTTCTGCAGAAGAGGTGATGAAAGCCCTATCCGAACAGAGCTTGGAAGCATCCCCAGGTAAAGCCGGCGAGTCGTCCGGTATGACCTCTCAATCGTTCGAATATGTATTGAAATATCCGGGACGTTTTACGACAACTGAAGGTTACGGCAATATCGTTTTACGCGCGGGTGAAAATGGTGAAATGTTACGTTTAAAAGATGTTGCGGACATCAAATTCGGCTCAGCGATGTACGATATCTACTCTACACTGAACGGAAAACCATCAGCAGCGATTGTCTTAAAACAATCCTATGGAAGTAATGCTTCTCAGGTAATCCAAGACGTTAAAAGCAAAATGAAGGAATTGAAGGCATCTTTCCCTAAAGGACTGGATTACGAAATTAGCTATGACGTTTCAAAATTTTTGGATGCATCCATGGAAAAAGTAGTTCATACTTTATTGGAAGCATTTGTGCTTGTTGCTATTGTCGTTTTTCTATTCTTAGGAGATTGGCGCTCGACCTTGATTCCAACCATTGCAGTGCCGGTTTCATTGGTGGGATCATTTTTGTTCATGCAGTTTTTTGGAATTACCATCAACTTGATCACCCTATTTGCACTGGTGCTTGCCATTGGTGTAGTTGTAGATGATGCGATTGTGGTTATTGAAGCTGTCCATGCCAAAATGGAGGAGCTTCATATTTCGGCCTATAAGGCGACCAAAAAAGCGATGCATGAAATCAGCGGTGCCATTGTTGCGATCACCTTCCTCATGGCAGCAGTTTTTATCCCCGTTGCCTTTATGTCTGGTCCCGTAGGGATATTCTATCGGCAGTTTTCCATTACCATGGCAACATCTATCATTTTATCGGGTGTTGTGGCATTGACATTGACTCCTGCACTATGTGCGATCATGCTGAAGAATAATCATGGCAAGGCAAGAAAGAAGTCCATTATCGATAAGTTTCTTGATTCTTTCAATAGATTGTTTGATAAGATGTCCAACAAATATGTTTACTTGTTGAAGGGTATAGTGGATAAGCGCGTGTTTACATTTTTAGTATTAATTGGTTTCTGTATTGGCGCATATTTCTTGAATAATTCTGTTCCTGCAGGTTTTATCCCCAATGAAGATCAGGGGATGATTTATGCTATTATTCAAACGCCGCCAGGATCGACATTGGAGCGGACCAATTTAGCGGCCCAAACATTGCAAAAAGAAGCTGAAGACATTGATGGTGTGCAATCGGTATCGTCGTTAGCTGGTTATGAAATCCTGACCGAAGGAACCGGGGCAAATACAGGTACTTGTTTGATCAACTTGAAAAGCTGGGAAGAACGTAAAGAATCGTCACAAGAAATTATAGAGCAACTTGAGGCTGCTGCGAAAAATATCCCTGGGGCGTCTATCGAGTTTTTCCAACCACCGGCCGTACCGGGCTATGGTGCTGCGGGTGGTTTTGAGCTTCGTCTTCTGGACAAAGCAGGTTCTGGTGACTACAAGAAAATGGAAACGGTAAGTAAGGATTTTGTGCGTGAGTTGAACAAAAGACCTGAATTATCGTCTGTATTTACCTTCTATAGTGCGAGTTTTCCGCAGTATATGTTACATATCGACAATGACTTGGCGCAACAGAAGGGTGTTACCATTGATAATGCACTGAATACGCTTTCGACTTTGGTGGGTAGTAATTACGAAACGAATTTCATTAAGTATGACCGCCAATATAAAGTTATGGTTCAGGCCCTTCCACAGTATAGAGCTTTGCCAGAGGACATTTTAAAGCTCTATGTGAAGAATGAAAAAGACGAAATGGTACCATTTTCAGCCTTCATGCATATGGAAAAGGTTTACGGTCTTTCTGAGATCACTCGGCACAATATGTATATGGCATCTGAAATTTCGGGCTCTGCCGCACCAGGTTACAGTAGTGGTGAAGCAATTCAGGTGATTAATGAAGTTGCTGCCAAAACGTTACCAAGAGGCTATGGCATTGATTGGGCCGGTATTTCCAAAGATCAGGTAGGTCGTGGAAATCAGGCAATTTATATTTTCTTAATATGTCTTGGTTTCGTTTACCTGATACTTTCCGCTCAATATGAGAGTTTTATTATGCCTTTTGCGGTGTTGCTCTCTTTACCAATCGGAATCTTTGGGGCATTTCTATTATTGAAGTTATTGGGATTAGAAAACAACATTTATGCACAGGTCGCTTTGGTCATGCTCATAGGTTTACTTGGTAAAAATGCGGTGTTGATTGTTGAGTTTGCCGCTCAACGGCATTCGCAAGGATTGAGTATCATTGAAGCTGCCTTGGACGGTGCAAAAGTTAGGTTTAGACCTATTTTGATGACATCTTTTGCTTTTATCGCTGGGTTGATCCCATTAGTTATGGCTTCCGGTCCAGGTGCAATAGGAAACCGTACGATCGGTACGGCAGCAGCGGGAGGGATGTTGTTTGGGACAGTTTTTGGTATTCTGGTGATACCGGGCTTGTACTTTATCTTCGGAACCATTGCCTCCAAACGTAAGCTTATTAAACACGAAGATGAAAATCCATTAACTGAAGAACTTGATAATAATGACTAATCGCAGAAAAATACAATGGGTCATTGCATTTTCGCTTTCAGCAGCAGTGACGGGATGTAAAGTTCCAAAAGCGACGCAAATACAGGAAAATAAATTTGTTCCGCAGCAATTTACGGATACCGATAAATCAGATACAATAAATTCAGCATCTGTTAAGTGGCGTGAATTTTTTACTGATCCAAATCTAGTTGTATTAATAGATACAGCGTTGAAAAACAATCAGGAACTGAATGTTACGCTGCAGGAGTTGGCAATCGCAAAGAATGATATTCTTTTAAGAAAAGGGGCATTGAAACCTACCGTTGGATTACGTGCCGGTGGTGGCGTTGAAAAAGTTGGACGATATACGAGCCAGGGGGCTGGTGATGCCAGTACGGAAATTGCTCCTGGAAAGGAAATGCCGGATCCACTAGGAGATTTGACAATTGGTGCGTATGCGAGTTGGGAAATCGACGTTTGGAAAAAACTTAAGGATTCCGAACAAGCAGCACTCAACCGTTATCTTGCTACGGTAGAAGGGAAAAATTTTGTCTTGAGTAGTCTTATTGCCGAAGTTGCCCGTTCGTATTATGAATTATTGGCATTGGACAATCAGTTGACCATTATCAAACAGAATATTGAGCTGCAGGACAATGCGCTTGCGGTAATCCGATTGCAGAAACAGGCTGCTCGTGTAACAGAACTGGCGGTTCAAAAGTTTGAGGCGGAAGTGTTGAAGACCAAAGGTATGGAATTTGAGACGCGGCAGCAGATCAAAGAAACTGAAAACCGTATTAATTTTCTATTGGGGCGTTTTCCACAAGAGATCAAACGTGACAAAAGCAATTTTGTCGATTTGATCCCGGCGAAAGTTCAGACAGGTATACCGAGCCAATTACTGAGCAATAGACCTGATATTCGTGAGGCAGAGTATGAACTCGCTGCAGCGAAGTTGGATGTACAGATCGCACGGAAAGAGTTTTATCCTTCTTTGGAAATTTCGGCTGCTCTGGGCTTACAGGCATTCAAGCCTTCTTATCTATTTAAGATGCCTGAGTCAGTTTTATATAATCTAATAGGGGAGCTTGCAGCACCATTGATAAATAAAAATGGGCTTAAAGCGGAATTTAATACAGCCAATGCGAAACAAATACAGGCTGTATATAATTACGAGAAGACAATTCTGAATGCTTACTTAGAAGTCTCTACACAACTTTCTAATATTGAAAACCTAGGGCGCAGCTACGATTTCAAAACAAAAGAAGTTGAGGTTCTGAATAATTCCGTGTCTGTGTCCAATGATCTCTTTAAATCGGCGAGGGCAGACTACATGGAGGTTTTAATGACACAACGCGATGTACTGGATTCAAAACTTGAATTGATAGAAACAAAGAAGCAGCAGCTCAATGCTGTTGTCAATATCTATAAAGATTTGGGAGGAGGCTGGAAATAAGTTGTTTGTTTGAATGGACCCCGCTAGGCGGGGTTCTTTTTTTTATAAGCTTATGTAAACTTCTTTCTTGTGAAAATAGAATTAATGCTTATTTTTAATCCTTATTTAATCAATCGTATTTGTTTTATGGAATCACAAGAGTATGTTCTTATCAATGATGACGCTGAAAGGGGAGTATTTTATAAAAAAACCTATCTTCATGTTGCGCTTTCGATTTTAGCATTTATCGTTTTGGAAACTTTGCTAATCAAATTGATCCCTTATGATTTTATCGTTTGGATGGTTAGCGGAAAATTTATTTGGTTGTTCTTATTGGGATGTTTTTGGTTGGGGTCCACACTTTCATCAAGATGGACACTTTCGCAAAGCCGTCAAACCCAATATTTAGGCCTAGCATTCTATATTGTACTGGAAGCAATTATCTTTCTGCCAATGATTTTTATGGCGGTATTTATGACCGAAGGGATTAGTGTAATCTACCAAGCTAGTATAATGACTTTGGCATTGTTTACTGGACTTACTGTCGTTGCGTTTGTATCCAATAAAGATTTTTCATTTCTCAGAAATATCCTGGTGATTGGAGGCTTCCTATCTTTGGGGGCAATTGTTGCCGGAGCTATTTTTGGTTTTGAAATTGGATTATGGTTCTCGGTTGCCATGATTGCACTTGCATCCGGAAGCATACTCTATCAAACTCAAAATCTGAAGTATAATTATGGTAACGAGCAATATGTAGGGGCGGCCTTACAGCTATTTTCCTCAATAATGTTGCTGTTTTGGTACATTCTACGAATTTTAATGCGCAGAAGATAAATTTTTTTCGCTTTAAAAATAAGAAACGGTGGTTAAAGTAGCGTCTATCTTAATCACCGTTTTTTACTTGTAAATACCCGCTATTTTAATCTATTTTTTAAGTTTTTCAGACCCTGATCGAAGTCTTTATTCATATTCATAAATAAGTTCATGAAGTTCCATGGATAGGGCGATTTTCCTGAAATTCCCCAGGTCACTGAGGTTTGAGTAGGCGAGATCTCTTTTAAGATAAAATAACCCTTGGCCGGCTCACCCATACCGAAATCGAGCGATGTTTCAATCGTTTCGCCATCGACTATTTTTGTAATAGTCTGTGAACCTTTACCAACTTTCTTACCATCCCAGCTGGATTTATAGCCGACTTGACCATCTACACCCTGTTCAGTTTTTTTCATTTCCGGGTCTGAAAGCTGCCATACACCAAAGTTCTCTTGGTTCTTAAGCATTTTTACGTAGTTGAACACTTCCTGCTTTGGCTTATCGATTGTTATCTCACTTTGGGCCGAGAAGTCTTTACTGACGAACAGTGCAGTAATTAAGGGGATAGCGATGATGATCGCTAAAACAATTAGGATTTTTTTTAGGATTTTCATAATCGTGCATTCATATTGGTTTGCCTAATAAAGATAAAGGATAATCGGGATTTTCACAGGAAAAAACAGGAATATATTTAGAAATGAAAAAGCCTCTTCCAATATTGAAAGAGGCTTTTTTGTAATAAAACTTAGCACTACTTTAATAGTTCTAAATGGGTGCTGATACCAATTCTATTCCACGCATTTATGGTAATAATCGCCATAATAATCTGTGCAATCTCCTTTTCCTCAAATATTTCTTTTGCTTTTTGGAAAGTGCCTTCTGTTAATCCTTTTTGATGTATCAATGTAATTTCTTCTGTCATCTCCAACAAAATCTGTTCTTCCTTAGTGAATAGATCCGTTTCTCGCCAGGCATTTAATAAAAATATCCGTTGTGGGGTTTCACCGTACTTCAGTGCATCCTTGGTGTGCATATCTAAGCAAAAGGCGCAACCGTTGATCTGTGAAGCACGTATTTTTATGAGTTCCTTCTGAATAGGGTTTAAAAAAATATCGTTGAGATATGTTTCCAATCCCATCATTGCCTTATAGGCCGTTGCATCTACTTTTGCAATATTAAATCGTGTAGTCATTGTTTTAAATTTTGATAAGACAAAGTTGCGATAAACATGCAACACAAAAGTTAAACTGGTTTAAGAACGGAGATTTTACTTATGAATAAAATCCAACATACAATTGACCAATAAAGCGATCAGACTAGGCTGATACAATCAGGTAATAGTTGTCGGGGTCTCGTAAGATAAATTGATCCTTCAGAGAGTTCTCGTTGTAATGTATATCTTTTTCTATAGCTGCATTTAGCAAAGTTGCATTTTCGAAAATTTGCTTTAAATTGTCTACTCTAAAGAATAATATGAATCCGTTTCCGGCATGTATTTGATCCCGCATAGTAGGGTGATCATGTTCACCCCATTTGTGTAAACAGAGAATGACAGTTCCGTTATCCGTGAGAATTTCAAATGTTTCTCCTCCATGTTGACTGGTACAGCCCAAAAGGCGTTGATAAAAGAGTGAACTTTTGGAAACATTCTTTACCGCAATTATTGGCTCTGTTCGTGTCATATGATTTCATTTAAAGCTTAGAAATTTAATTAAAGAGGCTCAGCGATTTTTCTGTCACCAAATCCAAAATCATGCGGTATGCTGCTACAGAGTTGCCATGTTGATCCAAAGCTGGACTGTAAGCCCCTATACCCATTTTATTAGGAACACTTACGGTAATGCCACCGCCAACACCCGATTTACTGGGCAGCCCTACCGTTCTGGCATATTCACCGCTGAATTCATACATCCCTGCAATAAGCATCTGTGATAAGATAAGCTGGGATAAATTGGGATTATTGTATTGTTTATTTCCGTCATAACGGATGCAATGATTTGCGAAAAAGAAACCTATTTTAGCCAAATCCTCAGCGGTTATTTCAATAGAGCATTGCTTAAAATAATTATCGAGCTTATCTTCACCTTCACCATCAATAAGGCCGTTGTTGCGCATTAAATAAAACATTCCTCTATTTCTATGACCAGTCTCCCGTTCCGAATTGTATACGGATCTACTGTAATCAATTTTCTCATTATTCGTTATGAAACGAATCATATTGCGTATTTTAATAAAGGGATCTTCACCTGTTCCTTTAATCAAGGAAGTGGTTAATATCGCGCCAGCATTCATCATTGGATTGAGGGGCTTACCCGTGGTTTCTAAATTCGCAAAATGATTGAAAGGTTTGTCCGTGCCATAGTATCCCATTTTATTAAAAACATCTTGCTCGCCATTTTCCAATACGGCAACCATCAAGGAAACAATTTTTGAAATACTCTGTATTGTAAATCTTTGTTGTACATCTCCGATACTAACAATTGTTCCATCTGTATTTACAACCGAAAGTGCGACAGATGATGCATTGGCTTTACTTAATTCTGGGATATAATCAGCTACTTTACCTTCTTTGAATGACTGTCTATGTTTATCCAATATTTTATCCAATAGTGCTTTATCAATGATTGTACTTTTAGCAGCCTGCTGGTTTTGAATATTGTTTTGAGCAAAGGCTACGGGAATTGATCCGCAACATATCAAGCCTATAATACAGGCTACCAACCTCACATTTTTTCTCATTTTTTAATTATTTATTCATCCCAAAGATAGGGAACAGTGTATGAAAAAGAAAAGAGGTGCTAAATATGTAAATGTTAGCACCTCTTGGTAGGTCATCGTTTAGGCTGCATTTGGAGCTGCGTCAACATTCCAGCCAGAGAGAATGCCACCATAAAAAAAGAAGGTGACATAGAAATTCTTTTTGCTAACCTTATCGGTTACAAGGTATTTATGTGTAACATCATAAGCATCTATTTTTTTATACTTTGATAATACTATCGGGCCTGCGGAAGGGTTTTCCGAGCGGACTATTTCTTGTATCTTTTGATTTATTAATTTCATAATACCCTCTTTTTTGAAAGGGTCATTTTCAATTTTCACATGCGCGGAGCGTATGAGGGTGCCATTATTTTGAGCTTTTCTTGCTTTTGCGGCAGTTGTATAGGCTCTGAATTTTTCCCTGATCTGAGGATCTTTTAAGCTATGGATCGTAAAAATAGAAATTCCCTGTGCACCATTATTTAGCGCCTCGTCCATATCGGTAAATATTTCCTCATTATTTTTAGCCATCAATCCACAATATAGGGTCGTATTTGCACCTTTATCCCGTACATTTTCTAGTGTGCAATCTCTTATAAAGCTGGGATCTTCTGTATAAAAATTGCTGTATACCATAGGGAAAACAACATCCAAATTCCACTTACCCCAATCTTGGCGCACCATACGTGATGCCATTTTTGGAGTCGGAAATGGAGATGCGGCCATTGTTTTACCATGGGAATGAACAATCTCTGCAATCATATTGGCGATATCTGTTATCTGATCGCTACGAAATTGGCGCCATTTTAGGTCTTTCGATGGATCTTTTTGTGCACGAGGGTCATAACCATATTGTTTTTTAAATTTTTCTATAGCAATGGGGTGGTATCCGTAATCCCAAGCGGGATACTCGCGGTCCTGTACAATATTATATTTAGGCCAAAGAGTTGTAGGGAGAACAACATCCACATAACGATTGTAATCAATAGAGATACCCTCCAATCCCTCAACTTCACAATAGGATTCTATTTTTTTACGGATATACTCTTTTACTCCGGGAACGACAGGTGACAAAAATTTATAATAACCGACGTATGCAGTGGTATCTGCGAGACTTTTTCCGTTGCGATTGACGCTAAACCAATCCGGATGTTCTTGGAGTATTTTATCTCTGTCGTGTTCCAAGTTCATCGTCCAAAGCCACGCAATAACCTGGATGCCATATTTTTTTGCGATCGGAATAGCGACACGATACTCATCTGGGCTAGCAGCGTTTAGCATAACGCCATCGATTCCCAGATAGTTCATCTCACGGCAAATAGAATCAAAGTTTGTTTTGGCATTGTAGTCTAGCCAAGTCCAAAACATGGCTGGTTTTCCTTTTTCGTTGGCGAAAGTTGTCGATATGGAGAACCCCTGGATCATGAGGAGTACTATGCCAATAAAACAAATCTTGATTAATTTTTCTTTCATAATATTTATTGATTCTAAGTTTCGCTTACCATAATTCGCACCAAGCTTTCCAATGCGTTTAATAACCCCTTAAAAGGTCAATCTGCTAACTGGAACTACGTTCGTCCGTGAAAATACATAAAAACACGGAATTATACCACCGCCGATTGTAATCGGTTTGATTTTCTTACAGTTATTAAATTATATTAAAATAACAAAACATTTTTTAATGCTATCTGTTGTTACTACATGACTCTATCAAAGGAGTAACATTATTGACAGTGAAAAGTGGGCTGGGCTACTAGCTAAGGACAAATTGTTTTGATATGAAGAAATACCATATTCCAATTTTTGTAGCATCTTTACTGGTTTGCAACCTGGTTAAAGGGCAGGAAGTAGGCTCTGTACAGCAAAGCAAAACGGATTCTATCCAACAAACCAAAGATGATACGACTTATCCCAAACTTCAGGTGAAAGGATTATTTCAGGCTAGGTATCTTGTCAGTGGAACAAAGAATGTGGATGTTAATGGGCTGCATCATAGTGATGGTTCAGGTACAGATAACAACTTTATGGTAAAGTACATGCGTGTGCAAATGCGTGCGCAAATTAGCAAACGTACGGAAGTAGCCGTCTTGGCAAACCTGGCTGATTTTAAAAGTGATCCAAAAACAAAGGTTCTTGAAAATGCCTATCTGAAGTATACGTTTAGTCCCAAATTGGCAATTACTGTGGGTCAATTTCGTCCTTGGTTTGGCATCGAAGAAACCTATCCAATTGACATCATCAAATCATTGGACTGGTCAAACCAATACCTTGAATTTGGGAAACTGGGATGGGCAAGTTTTCAGATCGGAGTAGCTGCTACAGGCGAGACTACGCTTGGGGAGATGCCTTTTAGCTACTCGCTATCCGTTGTGAATGGAAACGGAAAGAATCAGGTTGTCGATAATGATAACGGAAAGCAATACGCTACGCGTCTTGTATTCGGCCTTTCAAAGAAGTATGGTGTTAATTTGGGCCTCAATGGTGGGATTGGTGAAGTCATGAAGAAACAGGTCCATGCATTAGGTGTTGATTTAACAGGTAATGTGAGTTTTGGCAGACGATGGAACCTCGATATGCAATTGGAAGCAAAGCAGGCGATAAATCATAACCTGTATTATTCTTTGGAGGAAAGTGCACGTACCTCTAAATTGAGCGATTACCTTGTACGTGGTATTTATTTTCTGCCAAACTTACGGTATGAAGTCAACTATTTTAATCTAAGCGCTTTTGAACTATCTTGTCGATACGAATATATCGATCCAAATTATAAACTTAATGCAAATGCACGTCAAACATATACCCCTATGTTTGGGTTGGAATTTTTAAAGAATTATGGTGCAAGGATACAGCTTGGCCTCCAGTTAGACCGCTATAAAAAACAAACAGAGAATACCAGTGAATTTAATAAGAACTTATTTATTGTTCAAGTACAAAGTCGATTCTAATCCATTAAACCACGTTTATTATGAAAGAAATCAATATAAAAAATGTAGCTATCACTTTTGTTGTAGCACTCATTTTATGGTTTATCCCCATACCTAAAGGTGTCAGTCCCGAGGCTTGGCATTTATTTGCAATTTTTGCTGCGACCATCCTTGGGATTATTTTAAAAGCGGCTCCAATGGGTACGATGTGTATGATGGCGATTGCATTTACGGCGTTGACACAAGTTTTAGCGCCAGGAGATGCAGGTAAGTCTATCAGTAAGGCGCTGACCGGTTTCGGTGACAAAGTTATTTGGTTGATTGGTATTTCGTTTTTTATTGCGCGCGGTTTCATTAAAACTGGCTTGGGAAATAGAATCGCATTTCTTTTTATTCGTGTTTTTGGAAAGAGCTCCTTGGGACTAGCTTACGGATTGGGGCTTGCCGACGTTTGTCTAGCTCCAGCAATCCCCAGTAACACAGCCCGGGGAGGTGGAATTATCTATCCAATCATGAAATCTATGGCTATCAGTTTTGATTCCATTCCCGATCAGCCAGAAACACATCGGAAGCTAGGATCTTATCTAACTTTAAATAGTTATTATATGAATCTAATCGCTTCTTCGATGTTTCTGACAGGAACAGCCAGCAATCCAATGTGTCAAAAGTTTGCTGCGAATCTGGGGATTGATATTACCTGGATGTCCTGGGCGGTAGCTGGATTTGTACCTGGTCTCGTTGCATTTTTTGTCGTTCCACTTGTCCTTTATAAATTATATCCACCTGAATTAAAAAAAACAGGGGATGCACCAAAGATGGCTGCCCAGAAATTAAAAGAGATGGGGCCAATTTCCAGAAATGAGTGGTTAATGTTGCTAGCATTCTTTATTTTGTTGGCACTATGGATTTTTGGTGGATCGTTTTCTATTGATGCTACAACGACGGCTTTTATAGGTTTAACGCTACTTTTACTAACTTCTGTATTGACCTGGGAGGATGTTAAAGCAGAAAAAGGCGCTTGGGATACTATTGTTTGGTTTGCTGTTTTGGTCATGATGGCCAGTTCATTAAACGAATTGGGATTCATCGGCTGGTTTAGTGATTTAATTAAAGTACAGATCGGTGATTTGAGCTGGCAAATAGCCTTTCCTGTCATCATTCTTGTTTACTTCTTTAGTCACTACATTTTTGCCAGTGCAACTGCCCATGTAGCAGCGATGTATGCCGCTTTGTTGGGGGTCGGTGTTTCTTTAGGTATTCCACCTATGTTGCTTGCCATGATGCTCGGATTTTTAGGCTCTATCTATGGTGTATTAACACATTATGGTCATGGCCCTGCACCGGTATTCTTTGGAAGTGGTTATGTTGATTTAAAATCATGGTGGCTACGTGGATTGGAAATCGGTATCGTATTATTGGTGATTTATATGGGTGTAGGCGGACTGTGGATGAAAGTTATTGGCTATTATTAAAATCAGGACTTTATTATGTTATCTACTTTGTCAAAAAAGATGCTTATGTGTCTGACCGGATTGTTTTTAGCTTTCTTTTTGCTAATTCACTTTCTAGGAAACTTACAGTTATTCCTACCGCAGGAACAGGCACATTTACAGTTTAATGCTTACTCACATTTTTTAGCTGGTAATATCTTGATTAAAATCATCTCGTATGTACTTTATGCCAGTATTATTCTTCATGCCTTAGATGGTCTTGTTATTACCTTAAAAAATAAAAGGGCAGGTGCTGTTTATAAATCGGATCATCGCGGAAGAGCAAGCAAATGGTATTCGCGTAATATGGGAATTTTAGGTACTATAATTCTCATCTTCTTAGTTATCCATTTTCAGAATTTTTGGTATGTATACAAGTTTGGCGCTCCTCCACTTGATGAACGCGGCAACAAGGATTTATATGTGCTTGTAATCGAGGTTTTTCAGCAATGGTGGTATGTCCTTATTTACGTCTTGTCTATGGTGGCTTTATGCTATCATCTTGTTCACGGTATACATAGTGCAATTCGAACCTTGGGATTGTATCATCCAAAATTTGTAAAATGGTTTAAGATCGTTGGGATTGGTTATTCGGTCATTATAAGTATGGGATTTGCAATGATGCCTATTTATATATTCTTTACAATAAAATAAGGGAGAGAAATCATGATTTTAAATTCGAAAATACCGGAAGGACCATTGGATGAAAAATGGACACGCTATAAGAAGACTGCCAAATTAGTTAATCCTGCCAATCGAAAAAAATTGGATGTTATTGTAATCGGTACCGGATTGGCCGGTAGCTCTATTGCAGCTTCCCTTGGGGAGATGGGGTATCAAGTTAAATCCTTTTGTTTTCAGGACAGTCCGAGACGAGCACATTCCGTGGCTGCTCAAGGTGGGGTAAATGCGGCAAAGAATTATAAGAATGATGGTGACAGTGTCTACCGGATGTTTGTTGATACCTTAAAAGGGGGAGATTTTCGCGCCCGGGAAGCAAATGTATACCGTATGGCAGAATGCTCACTAAATTTGATCGATCAAGCCGTAGCCCAGGGTGTTCCATTTGGGCGAGAATATGGGGGCTATTTAAACAATCGCTCTTTTGGTGGAGTACAGGTCAGCCGTACCTTCTATGCAAGAGGTCAAACTGGACAACAGCTCCTTTTGGGAGCGTATCAAGCGCTTATGCGTCAGGTAGGTAAAGGTACAGTAGAACTTTTTGCCAGGCACGAGATGCTGGATATTGTTGTTATAGACGGAAAAACACGTGGAGTTATCGTACGTAATTTAGATACTGGTGAAATTGAACGACATGCCGCCCACACAGTCATATTAGCGACAGGAGGATATGGTAAGATATATTATCTATCGACCTTGGCGATGGGATGTAACGGTTCCGCAATCTGGCGGGCACATAAGAAAGGTGCATTAATGGCTTCTCCTAGCTGGATCCAGATCCATCCAACTTCGTTGCCACAATCTGGAGATTATCAGTCTAAATTGACATTAATGTCAGAATCGTTGCGTAATGACGGAAGGATTTGGGTGCCCTTAAAACAGGATGAATCACGAGAACCTAATGCTATTCCTGAAGAAGAAAGAGATTACTATTTAGAACGTCGTTATCCGGCATTTGGTAATCTTGCTCCAAGGGACATTTCATCTCGAGCGGCCAAAGAACGGATTGATGCTGGCTTTGGGATTGGTCCACTTAAAAATGCAGTTTATCTTGATTTTGCAAAAGCTATTCGAGAACAAGGGAAACAGAAAATACAAGAGAAGTATGGTAATCTATTCGATATGTACGAAAAGATAACTGGATATGATGCTTATAAGGAGCCGATGATGATCTCGCCATCTGCGCATTTCTCTATGGGTGGACTGTGGGTGGACTATGAACTAATGACGAGCCTACCGGGTTTATTTGCTTTAGGGGAGGCTAATTTTGCGGATCACGGAGCCAATAGGCTTGGTGCAAATTCGCTACTTCAGGCATCTGTAGACGGGTATTTTATTGCTCCTTACACCATCGCCAATTACTTGGCGAATGAAATTCATACGGGTAAGATTTCAACGGATCATATCGAGTTTGACCGTGCTGAAGAACAGGTTAGAAAGCAGATCGAAATGTTTCTAAACATTAAAGGCAGCAAAACTGTCGATTATTTTCATAAAACACTGGGTAAGCTACTTTACGATTATTGCGGTCTCGCACGGAACGAAAAAGGACTTCGTTATGCTATTGGAGAGATTAAAAAACTCAAACAGGAATTTTTTAAGGAGGTGATCGTCAGTGGTGGAGCCAACACCTTAAATACGGAACTAGAAAAAGCGGGGCGTGTAGCAGATTATTTTGAAATTGGAGAATTGATGTGTTATGACGCATTGACACGAAATGAGTCCTGTGGAGCACATTTTCGCGAGGAATATCAAACTGCGGATGGGGAAGCGTTAAGAAATGATGCTGAATACCAATTTATCTCTGCATGGTCCTGGAAGGGCGAAAATGAAGAACCTGAGCTGATCAGGGAGCCACTGACTTTTGAAGAGATACAACCAACTGTAAGGAGCTACAAATAAAAGGAACGATTATGGATTTACATCTTAAAATATGGCGGCAAAAGGATCGGAATGCTGCAGGCAAATTAGAGACTTACACATTAACTGACCTTAATCCGCATATGTCATTTCTGGAAATGTTAGATACATTAAATGAGCAGCTTATCACGCATGGGGAAGAGCCTGTGGAGTTCGATCATGATTGTCGCGAAGGGATTTGTGGACAGTGCGGAATGATGATCAATGGAATTGCACATGGTCCTCTTAAACATACAACTACTTGTCAGCTGCATTTACGTTCATTTAAGGATAAAGATACTATTACCATTGAGCCTTTTCGTTCAGCAGCATTTCAGGTAAAAAAAGATTTGAAAGTGGATAGGTCGGCTTTTGATCGTATTATTTCCTCAGGGGGATTTGTCTCCATTAATACAGGCCAGGCTCCAGACGCAACGGTCATTCCAATTTCTCATGAGCTGGCAGAATCGGCATTTGACTCCGCAGCTTGTATAGGCTGTGGTGCCTGTGTGGCGACTTGTAAAAATGGTAGTGCAGCTCTATTTACCGCTGCAAAGATTACCCATATGGCCCTTTTGCCCCAGGGAAAGGAAGAGCGTAACCAGCGGGTTTTGAGTATGGTCAAACAGATGGATAAGGAATCCTTTGGTCATTGTTCGAATACGGAAGCCTGTGAAGTAGAGTGTCCACAAGGGATATCAGTTTTGAATATCGCTAGGATGAATTTTGAGTATAACAAGGCGTTATTTTTTAACAAGAAGTAAGAGAAGGCTTTGCGTAGAACATTGCAAAAGTGGCACGATTGTTTCTAATGTAGGATTTAGATTTAGAAACCACAGCCATCAGAAAGCCGCTACATCGTATTGAATCTGCGGGATCTTATCCCTGAAAATGGGGATTTGTATTATTTTATGGTTGAGAAAAGGGTTTTTGTATTAATTTTGAAAAAAGAAACTCATTAAAGTTATAGCGATTGATATGAAGTGTAGTAGGATGTTTGTTGTACTTTTCACATGTAGTATAGTGTTTGGTATGACCGCATGTAAAGATTTTTCAAATAAAGTCTTAGGAAAAGGAGATTTGAAAGATACAGTTACGGAGCAATTGACGGTTAAGGAAAAGGTGCCACATTTGTTAAATCGATGGGATTCACTTCAAAAAAATCAGATTCAATTTACTGTTGACAGTTTACACCCTATCCCGGTCAAACAGCAAAAGCGTGAGCTTAAGGATTCTTTGCGTAAAGCATTTGATAAGCACCCAAAACATATTTATTTGACTTTTGATGACGGGCCATTAATTGGCAGTGCTTTTATTGATTCTATCGCAAAAGAGAAAAATATTAAGGTAAGTGTATTTTTAATTGGTAAGCATGCCAATATGAGCAAAGGTCGGCAGCGAGATTTGGCTCGCTATGAATCGAATCCACTTATTGCCTGCTACAATCATAGCTATACCCACGCAAACAATCAATATTCAAGATTTTATAGTAACCCGGAGCGCGCATTTGCAGATTTCGAAAAGAATGAAAAGGACCTCAATTTAAAACATAAAATCGTCCGGCTTCCGGGCAGGAATATTTGGATATACGATAACGTTCGTAAGATTGACCTTAAGAATGGATCCAGTACTGCAGATTTACTACACAAGAATGGCTATACCATATATGGCTGGGATGTGGAATGGCGCCTTAATAGTATTACAGGAGCGCCAATCCAGAGTCAAGAGTCTACCTTGTCTCATATTCGAAATTATATGAACAATAAAAGTTCAATGGTGCCTAATAATGTTGTTTTCTTAATGCATGATGATATGTTTCAAACGCAAAAAGGACAGCAGGAATTATCCACTTTAATTGATGCATTAAAAAAAGAGGGTTATCAGTTTGAATTTATGCAAGATTATCCAATCAAATATTAATTTGAATTTACATAATACAGAAGAGTTTGGTTTTATTTCATACCCCAAACTCTTTTGGATAGCGAACCATGCCATGTATACCTTTTAGGGAATTTTCAAATAGTTCCTTTGCTAGACAATTTTCATCAGGAACATCAAATGGCAATTTTATCGCATAAACTGATGCAGGTACATAGCCAAATTTGGGATAATAATCTGCGTGGCCAAGGAGAATGATCGATCCAAAACCTAATTCTTTTGCAATTTGATGGGAGTAAAGAATTAGCTGGCTTCCAACTCCCTTTCCTTGAAATTGAGGCAGCACAGCCACAGGTGCCAATGCAAGAGAATCTTGTATTTGGCGGCTATCTTGATTAACGATCTGAATTTTTGTGAGGAGGATGTAACCCACTATCTTTCCTTCAATTTCTGCTATTATTGATAATTCTGGTATAAATTCTGCTGATCGCCTCAAGTTTTCCACTAATACTTGCTCTTGATGATCGCTGTGCTGCTCGCTTTCAAATGCAAGTTGAATCAATTCAAATACAGAAGGCATGTCGTAGGGCTCTTCTTTTCTAATTTTTACATTCATGGTTTAAGTTTTGTTGATCCTGGCATTTCTTACATATTAATATAGCCAATTTTTATACATGTGTTTGTGTATACATAGTTGCTTGTAAAAAATCAATTATAGATCTAATTATAAAGAATAAATATGCGTATTATTATTATAAAAATTGATAATATACTTTCTATAAGATAAAAAAAACCTTTTCGTCTAAAAATTTAATCCTCAAGTTTATTTGCGAACTATCGAATAAGACATCAGGTAGCGACAGCGTTGGGAATCATTCTAAATGAAAACTAGTTTAATTGACATGCTACACACAAGTGGCTAAATATCAAATATTTGATTTCAAATTGTTAAATAGTGTAAAAATAACACTTGCATTGTATATTTATTTTCGTATTTTCATGTTAGATATACAATTATAAATCGCTTCTACTAGGCTCCTAAACCGACTGGCCTGATAGAGGTAAAAAAAATAACTAATTAAACACAAAATTTAAACAATTAAACAGTTTTTATGATTAACTGCCATTATTTCTCAAATCAATGGAAGAGAGCGTTTTGGACTGGATCATTGTGCTCTTTAGTAGCCTTGAGCCCTCAAATCGTCGATGCTGCAACTCTCGCAAGCCATGGAATTCTCTTCCAGCAGGAGCTAAGTGTTTCTGGAACGGTACATGATGAAACTGGAATGCCAATTCCAGGGGTAACTGTATCCGTAAATGGAACAAGTTTGGTGACGAAAACCGATCTACAAGGTAAGTACAAATTGGACAAAGTTCCTATCAATGCAACCATTAATTTCCGTATGGTCGGCAAACAATCTATGGATGAATCTGTAAAGGGAAGGCATGCGATAGATGTCACGCTTCTTAATTCGGAGTCGAACCTGGAAGAAGTCGTTGTTGTTGGTTACGGGAAACAACGCAAGGAAACAGTTACGGGTGCTGTCGCCACTGTTAAAGGAAGTGATCTTGCTCAATCACCGGCATTAAACGTTTCCAATGCATTAACAGGACGAGTTCCGGGAGTTACAGCGACCAATGGAAGTGCTGAACCCGGATATGATGGTTCCAATATCAAAATACGGGGAACAAATACATTGGGTAATAGCAGTCCCTTAGTAGTAATTGACGGAGTTCCTGCGCGTGAGGGAGGAATTGACCGTATTAATCCTCGAGATATAGAAAATATTTCGGTACTAAAAGATGCTTCTGCTGCGATTTATGGAGCCAGAGCGGCAAATGGTGTTATTCTTGTTACGACAAGAAGAGGAAAAACAGGAAAACCACAGTTTTCTTACACCTTCAACCAAGGCTATTCCCAACCTACCGTTATTCCTAAATTAACAGATGCCTCCCAATTTGCGGCAATTAGAAATGAACTCGAAATTTATAACCTTCCTGTTGAAGAATGGTCGGCTGCTTATACCGCTATCAACGAGAAAGGCAGTTACAATAAACAAGGTGGAGGAGTTTTGGATGCTCCATTTAAACCAGAAGATATCCAAAAATTCAAAGACGGATCAGATCCTTGGGGGCATCCCAATACCGACTGGTATAAGGCTACGCTAAAAGACTGGTCACCACAACAGCGTCACAACCTCCAGATCAATGGTGGCACCGAAGATGTCAAGTATCTGATGTCTTTGGGGTACCAAAATCAGGATGCCTATTATAAAAATTCGGCTACAGGTTATAAACAGTACGACTTAAGAATTAATCTGGATGCGAATATCAGTCAATATATCAAAACACAATTTGGTGTTTTAGGAAGACAGGAAAACCGGAATTTCCCGACCAAGAGTGCCGGCACAGTCTTTAGAATGCTGATGCGGGGAAATCCAACACAACCAGCAATATGGCCTAATGGAATGCCGGGACCAGATATCGAAAATGGCGAAAACCCGGTAGTAATTACCACTAATGCGACAGGTTACGATCACGATAAACGCTACTATTTTCAAACAAATGGTCAGGTTGAGATTACAAATCCCTGGATAGATGGTCTTAAATTAACGCTTAATGCCTCTGTCGACAAATATGTGAAAAATCAAAAAACATGGGTTACACCCTGGACTTTGTATTCTTGGCAGGGCGCTTATGAGGCCGATGGCAGCACACCTCAACTGGTTCCTGGAAGACGTGGGCCTGCTGATCCAAATTTAAATCAAAGCAATGAAGATCAGCTGAATATCCTACTTGGCGGAATCTTAAGCTTCGAGCGGAAATTTGGTGATCATCAAGTAAATGCTATAGCCGGTATCAACAGAGAAACAATTGATAATGATAAATTCAGCGCATATCGTCGTTATTTTCTTTCAAATGCGATCGACTATCTTTTTGCCGGTGGAGAACAGGAAAAAAATAATGATGGATCAGCATGGAAAAGAGCGCGGTTAAATTACTTTGGGCGATTTGGCTATAATTATAAAAGCAAGTATATTGCAGAATTCCTTTGGCGTTATGATGGATCATATATGTTCCCTGAAAGTGAACGGTTCGGTTTCTTTCCAGGTGCTATGGCGGGATGGGTAGTGTCGGAAGAGAATTTCTGGAAGGAAAATGTACCTGTCATTAATTATTTTAAGATCCGTGCCTCATACGGCCAGATGGGTAATGACAACATCTATTATGATGATAAGTTACAAGAATATCAATATTTTTCAACCTATTCCTTTGGCACTTATATCGTCAATGATAAGCTAGCGAAATCCCTTTTTGAAAGCCGTGTTCCTAATGAAATGATTACTTGGGAGGTTGCCAATAACTATAATTTAGGGTTTGATTTTCAATTCTTACAAGGAAAACTGAATTTCGAGTTTGATATTTTTAAAAATCGTCGTAATTCCATTCTATGGAGGAAAAATGCATCAATTCCACAAAGTACGGGTATGACACTGCCAGCAGAAAATATTGGTAAAGTAGATAATAAAGGTTGGGAGTTTAACTTAGGTTATCGTGGTAAAGTGGGGGATCTCGGGTATACGGTTGGTGTTAATGGAGGGTATGCTAAGAATAAAATTATCTTCTGGGATGAGGCTCCTGGCGCCCCTGCATGGCAGCAAAGTACGGGCAAACCCATTAAAACAGATATTTATTATGTTTATGATGGTGTATTCCGTGATATGGAGGACATTGCGAACAATAAATTGGACTATAGTGCGATTACAAAGACGCTACGCCCTGGAGATATGAAATATAAGGATTTCAATGGTGACGGAAAGATTACCCCTGATGACAAAGTAAGACGAGACAAGAATAGCGACCCAACTTTTCAGGGTGGTTTCAATTTTAGCCTGACCTATAAAGATTTTGACTTATCGGTACTATTTCAAGGAGCTACAGGAGGTGAGATACGTGTAGGCACAGATGAATCTGGATCAATCGGAAATTTTGTAGAAGAATTCTATGATAAACGCTGGAGTATTAGTAACCCGAGTAGTGTTTATCCACGTTTGACAGACCGTGGCAATCAATACTATTCTTATAATAATACCTATTGGATGCGGAGTACAGATTATCTGCGGCTCAAAAATGTGGAAATAGGGTATAATCTTGCGTCAAGTATTTGTAGTAAAATTGGTATTGGTTCGTTACGTCTGTATGCAAATGGTATGAATTTAATTACCTGGAGTAAGATAAAGATGTATGATCCAGAGGCAGTTAATGCGTTAGGGCAATACTATCCACAGGCAAGATTGATTAATTTTGGCGCATTATTATCGTTCTAGCCAACTGTCATATTAAGAACTTAACGAAGAAGAAAAATGAAAAAAATTAAGAATATATCACTTATACTACTTGTACTTTCTGCATCATTACAAGCTTGTAATGATGATTTTGTCAGCACGAAGCCACTCAGTGAAGTGCCACAGGAGATCGTTTGGTCAGACGCTGGGTTGTCCGAGGCTTTCGTGACAGAAATCTATAACGGTTTTGGAGTAGGAGGCTTTTATGAACAAGAAATGGCATCTATGACAGACGAAGCCTTATTTACACACCCTAATCGGGGGATAAATACCGTTACTGAATCTCGATCAAACCCAGCCGATCAAGGTTATATTATGGACACTTACGAATATGGCCGGATGTATACGCGTATCCGGGCAACTAATATTGCAATCTCCAATCTGAGTGCACCCAAGTTTGACAAGGTGAAAGCCGATAAGCTGCTAGGTGAGGCTTATTTCCTGCGTGGGTATTATTATCAACAGCTCTTACGTTTTTATGGTGGCATCCCTATCGACAATAAAATATATACATTGAACGATAAAGATTACATGGTTCCAAGGAACAGCTATGAGGAGTGTGTCAATGCAATCGTGAAGGATCTAGACAGCGCAGCTCTTTTGCTAAAGGGGATTTCATCGGCAAAGGGACGTGCAAATGAAACTGCAGTATTAGCTTTGAAATCAAGAGTGTTGTTATATGCTGCCAGCGATCTCCATGATGCAAATAAAGCAAAGGTGAAATCTACATTATTAGCAGGCTATAAAAATCCTGAGTATTTAATGTATACTAGTGGCAACCAAATGGAACGCTGGACAAAAGCAAAAGCCGCAGCAAAAGCCGTACTGGATCATACAGAATTCGCCTATAAGTTAGACTTAACTAAACCAGCTTCGCCAAGTGATGGTACTGCCAACTATATGGCCGTTTCATTAGGAGGGGGGAGCAAGACCGTTGATTTTACTGCAGGGAAGGATATTATTTTAGGTAGATTTTTTATTGACGAAAAGGATGAACGTGGGGGCTGGGTAGGACGAGATAATGGTCCAAATGGCTATCATAACTGGGCAGGAAATACACCGATACAACTATTGGTAGACGATTACGAGACTAGTGATGGCCAAAAGTTTAATTGGTCAAATCCGACTATGGCGGCCAGTCCATATCAAAATCGCGATCCACGTTTAAAAGCAACCATCTTATATGACGGTGCAGATTGGAAACCAAGGACGGCTGATGTCGCTGAAAGAGATAAGGTAAATCAAATTCAAACTGGCCAATACGAAATAATGAATGCCAAAGGACAGAAGATTATCCAGTTTGGTCTTGATACAAGAAAGAGTCCAATTGAAGACTGGAATGGTTCCCGGACAGGTTATTACATTCGTAAATTTACCGATCCTGATCCTACAATGGAGGACCAAAACACAAGACAACGGATTCCTTGGCCAATGTTCCGTTACACGGAAGCAATATTGAACTATGTAGAAGCATGTATTGAATTGGGAGAAGAGAATGAAGCTAAAATATGGTTAAACAAGATCCGTTTTAGAGCTGGAATGCCCGCAATTCCGACAGCGGAAACTGGGACGGCCTTAAAAGCGCGTTATAGAAACGAGCGTCGGATTGAATTGGCCTACGAAGAGCATCGTTTCTTCGACGCTCGACGCTGGATGATAGCTGCAGAAACTATAGGTCGTAAGGCAAATATTATAAATATCACTGGAACGCTCAAGGCTGGTAAAAATGTAACTCTTTACCAATATAATCCAGATAATTATACATATACATATGTTGTTTCAAATATTGATCCGGGGATTGAAAACAGGAACTGGGATGACAAGATGTACTTCACGTCATTACATCGCGATGAGGTTAATCGAAATACAAAATTGATTCAAAATCCAGGTTATTAGCATTTAAAAAAGCTGTCCAAAATGGACAGCTTTTTTACGGCTAGATACCTATTGTGTTCGGACCTGCTTCGTACCTGCTTCGGGGCTGAACATATGAGAATCGCCTATTGTCCAATTCCTGACCGGTATTTTCCTGTTCGGAGACTGGTCAATATCTGTTCAGCATCTGTACAGGATCTGTTGATGATCCGAAGCAGGTCCGAATATGGTACGAAGCAAAGCTCTACCGGCTCGCTTATTGCAGGTATTTTTCACCGGATTTCACCATACCGCTTTGGGTAGGTTGAAGCTGTATCTCCTATTCAAAGATAATGTCCACAAGACGGGTGACTGACTTTTCGGACATACTGATTTTATAATTACTTTTTCTTCCGATTTATATTAGGCAATAGCCCTGTAACTATTCCAATTAATGGAAGATAAGCACAAATATTGAATACATATTCGATCGACGTTCGATCTGCAAGCCAGCCCAATACAGCCGAACCAATTCCCCCCATACCAAAAGCGAAACCAAAAAATAAACCAGCAATCATACCAACCTTTCCCGGGATGAGTTCTGTTGCATAGACCAGGATAGCAGAAAATGCAGAAGAGATAATAAGGCCAATTAAAATAGCGAGGATAATCGTTACCCCCAGACCTACATGCGGTAATAGTAAGGTGAAAGGTGCCGCGCCAAGAATAGATACCCAAATAATTAGTTTACGACCATAACGATCTCCCAAAGGACCACCTAAAATGGTTCCAGCCGCAACTGAAGCAAGAAATATGAATAAGTAGATTTGAGATTCTTGGACTGAAACATGGAATTTATTGATCAGATAGAAGGTAAAATAACTGGTCATCGAAGCCATGTAAAAGTATTTGGAAAAGATAAGCACCAAAAGAATAACAAGCGCAAATATCACTTTTGACTTTGGCAGATCCGATTTTAGGGCACTTACGGAAGCAGTCTGTGTTTTGGGTTTGAGATGTATCTGATACCAGTTACCGACATAAGTAAGAATCATAACTGCTACAATGGCCAATACACCAAACACACCGATGTATTGCTGGCCCAATGGAATAACTATAAGCGCCACGAGCAGTGGACCTATAGCACCACCCGCGTTACCTCCAACTTGGAAAATTGACTGTGCGAGACCTTTTTTACCTCCAGAAGCTAAATGGGCAACTCGAGAAGCTTCGGGGTGAAAAATGGACGAGCCCATCCCAATCAGACTAACAGAAAGGAGGATATAGATAAAGTTTGATGCAAATGAAATGCATATCAAACCTGCCAAAGAGAAAAGCATACCAATGGCAAGCGAGCGAGGTGTAGGCTTTTTATCCGTATACAAACCTACAAAGGGTTG
Organism: Sphingobacterium sp.; assembly: GCA_031286695.1. Classification (GTDB taxonomy): domain Bacteria; phylum Bacteroidota; class Bacteroidia; order Sphingobacteriales; family Sphingobacteriaceae; genus Sphingobacterium. Next base: position 97,883 of record JAITTY010000001.1, read on the forward strand.
CAAAATAGAGGCCGTAAGCTGAAAAACCAGCGTGATTATACCAATTTGGGTAAAACTAAGAGCATAATTTGATTTCAACATGGGGTACACTGCTGGGATGACAGATTGAATCAAGTCGTTGAGCAAATGTGAAATACTAATTGCAAATAGGATTGGATAGACTGTCTCGGAACTTTTCCAAGCGCCACTTGGATTTAATGATTGTGTTTTCATAAAGGGAGTATTCATCAGGTCATCTGATGTTTTAAGTGGTAAAAATAGATTATTCTAAAATTATTGTTTCTCATGCGTTACGAGAAAATTACAGATGTTGGATAATTCGGTTAGCAATATCGACAGCTTTGTTGACTTCTTTGTCTTTGATTGCCAACATCAGTTCCTCGTGTTGTAGCTGTGAAGCAAGGAAGGGAGCTGTATCCTTATAAACAGTCATGAAAAACTTATTAACATGGATTGACAAGGTTGTGTACAAAGCGGTCAAAATATTATTTCCACATGATTCTGCAATCGCACTGTGAAAAGCAATATCTGCATCCACACACGCGGTCAAATTTCCATTTTCGGCATATTTAGCTCTATTTTTAAGTGCTTGTGCCATATCTTTGAGACCTTTTGTTGTACGATTTAGAGCTGCTTTTTCGATAATTCGTAATTCCAAAACGTGTCTAACTTCAAAAATATCGTTAAAATTGGCTTTTTCAATTTTTGAATCGAGTGCATGATGGCCAGTAGTGCTTTTCACAAAGGTACCTAAACCCTGTTGGACATTTAGATAGCCAGATTGACTTAAATATTTGACAGCTTCGCGAATAGTCGATCTACCAACGGCAAATTGTTTCATCAATTCCGGTTCTGCAGGAAGCTTAGATTCCACAGGGAATTCACCCAATCGAATTTTTTCTTCTATTGCGGCAGCAACTTCCTCTGCCAAGGATCTCCGTACGATAGCTTCGGTTTTCATATAGTCATATCATCTGATGTTTGTAAAGGTAATAGAATTATTTTAATTCTTCTTATTCTTTTTCAAAAGTTTGTTCAAACCAACCGAATATTGTCCGTGTGGTACCAGATATTTATTACAGGTTTTACAGCATCAAATTTATTGGCAGTTTTATGATAATTAACAAGGAAGATGGTCTTCCAATGTATTATCTAAAACTTAGAAACATGAAAAAATTATTGATGAGTTTCGCAGCGCTGGCCTTGATGTCATCCACTACTTTTGCGAAGACAAACACTAAAACGGTAGAGAACAAGACCGCAGAAAAAACCGTGCTTTACAAAAATGCCGCAACCAAGACCAATTTAAACATCATTGGTGAAGCAAAAGAGATCAAGTTGGGAAAATTCCGCACGCTCTGCAGATTGACGATGAGTATTTACAACACCAGTGGTCAGCTAATTGATACGCAGGTTCTTACGTACACAAGTTATGGTGCAAATGATATGTTTTATAGCAGTTGCGGCGCATGGTTCAGCGCAACTATCCAGAATTATCAAAACTATTATGGTAATCCCAATCATTAGGTACTAATTAATCAAATTTATTTGGCGGGAGCGTTTGCGCTCTCGCTTAAACTTTACTCGAAACAATGAAAAAGCAACTTTTATTTCTAATGCTTACATGTGCATCGTTTACAACCTATGCACAGAAATTACACGCCTCCTATGAATACATTCCCTCTGCTATAGCCACTTTTAAGGAAGATGTCTATTACGAAAATGGGAGCAAAATAGCTGTACGGGATTCTGTTCCCCTTAAAACAACGGTAGGAGAAATTGAAACTCCCGACGGAGAAATTGCGTCTAGCTTCTCCATGGTTCTGAATACCGGCGCCAGTTATAGACGTATTGTTATGCAGCAGGCCAATGTAGATGCTCTTCAGGAAACGCGCGCGCTCCAAGGTGTTAACTATATCGTCAATGATGATTTTCCTAAATTATCCTGGAATACAGACTATCGAGACATCGATACCTTAGGTAAATTTATTTGTCATAAAGCAACAACGACCTATCGTGGAACTAAACTGACCGCATATTATACAAACGATATCCCAGTTCCTGTCGGCCCATATAAGTTTGGGGGCCTACCTGGACTTATCGTGATGTTGTATAATGAAAGTGCCACGCCTAATTATTGGATGCTTAAAGAGGTATCGTATCCTTATGCGGGTGATGTTCCAGTTAGTAAGTCCTACATAAATTCTTTACCAGCATTATCTCTTCAGGAATTCGTTCAGAAAGATGAAGCTGTCATCCAGGAGCAGATGCGAATTATGGAAAGTAAAATGCCGGCAATGGAAGGTGTAACAGTTGAAAGAAAGAAAGTTCGCGGTACAGTAGAACAAGTTTATGAATGGGAAAAATCAAATAAAGAGAATTAGGGTCCCAGCACGATGTGCATGGCTATTTGTCGGCATGTGGATGACCATTTCCGTTTCACAGGCACAGGTATGTGTGAGCGGAAAGGTCACATCGGCGGGAAAGCCGCTCGGTAGTGTACGTGTCGATCTTTGTTCCGCAGATAGTAGTGGGCTCATCCAATATACCTTTACCAATCAGTTTGGGCAATATCGGTTTGACGGTATCCAGTTAGATCAGATTGTTTTACGTTTTAAAGCACTGAGCTACAACACGCTGAATGAACCCGTTTTGTTAAAAAAAACGGATACGATATTGAATGTTGAGCTATCCGCGGGAGGTGTCGAAAGATTGCAGGAGGTTCTTGTCCATGCAAAACGGCCCTATAGACTTGGCCGGGATACTATTGAACTTCAAACAAGTTCCTTTCTGCAAGGAGATGAGCGGACTGTTGAAGATCTTCTTAGGAAAATTCCAGGATTGAGCGTAGGAAATGATGGTATCATTAAGATAGGAGATAAGGAAGTAGAAAAAGTTATGGTTGAAGGGGATGACCTGTTTGGGAAAGGTTACCGACTCCTTACACAAAATATGTCTGTACAGCCTTTGGAAAAGGTACAGATCTTGCAACGATATTCGAATAATAAACATCTCAAAGGTATTGAAAATTCCGATAAAGTAGCACTGAATCTATCACTCAAAGCAGATAGTAAAAGTCAATGGATTGGATCAGCCACTATTTCAGGGACACCTGTTGGTAAGCAATATTATTCTGGAAGTATCAATGTAATGAATTTTGGCAAAAAAAATAAATACTATCTTCTAAGTAGTGCCAATAATAACGGGGTTGATGCAGTCAGTAGCATCAATCACTTACTCTATTCCGGTCAAACAGATGAAGCGGGACAAATTGGTGCTGAAGTAACTACACCGACTATCATCGATAATAGTCTGGAACTTCCGGGATTTGACTATAGACGTACAAATTTCAATCGAGATATGTTGCATTCATTTAATATGATCCTGAACCCGCTAGAACATTTGAAAGTTAAATGGCTCGGTTTTGTTAATCTGACCAAGAAATCATTCTATCGCAATACCATTCAAACTTATCATGTTGAGGATATCAGTTTTACCAACAGAGAGAACAATGAGTTTAGCAAAGAGGCAAACAACTATTTCTCAAAGTGGGAACTGCACTATGATATCGACAAGCGTTCAACTCTGGTCTATACTGGAAATCTGGGGTCTCTTCAAAGGAATGACAATGGGAGCATTCTCTTTAATGATGTTGCAAGCAAAGAATTAACATGGGGTAAAGGTGTGTTGACTAACCATAATATAACACATACCTTTAAGGTTTCGCCATCTGCAGCACTTGTCAGTTCAGCCCGCTGGATCCTGCAGCGGTCACCGCTGGATTATGGTCTAGATCAGTACTATTATGAAGATCTCTTTCAAACAAAGGATGTAGCAAATGTAACACAACATATCGAAAATGATCTCCAATATTTGGGTATCACCTCCCAGTATGTAAAGAAATCAATCCAAGGTGATTATTTGGAATTGGCTCTTAGCAACGAATACAAAGATCAAAAACTGCTTACAAACCTTTTTCTCCATACCAATGATGGTCAAGTACTATCACCCAATGGATTTAACAATTATTTACATCTCAGATCCAATAATAGCAGTATTTTGGCAAAATATACAATAAAACGTAAAAAATGGGAATTAACACCGCAGCTAAGAGCCGGATTTGCAGCTAGCCGATGGGGTGATCTATCAACTGAAAATCAGAAAAATTATTTGCAATTCTCACCCAGTTTATCCAGCAGATGGTCAATGTATCATAAGGGAAAGCTAGAAGCAACATTTTCATTAAGACAGAATAATAGTGAGCTAACAGATATAGTACCGAATTACTACACCATAGGGATTAGAAATTTTGTAAAAGGACTGGATAATATTGCTTTGCTGACTAATTACGGTGGTGTCATTTCTTACACGCACGGTAATTTGTTGGATAGATTTTTTGGAAGCTTATCCCTAGGGCATCATACTTTTTCCAATTATATCAGCACCAGCAGTTTGATAAATCCCAATTTCACCATAAACCGACAAATTGTGCTGAAGAATAAGAAATCTTCATTTTTTAAAGCACAACTCAATTATTACCTGAAGCCATTAAATGGTAATCTCAAGTTTGATGTTGAAGGTCGTTATTCTTCCTATGAAACCGCTGTTGAAGGGTTAGGTATCCGACAGGTTCATACGGACTCCTATGATTATGGGCTTTCGTTCAGAAGTGTTTGGAGATCTCGATTGAATATCTATGGCGGTTATCGGATAGAGTCGAAATCCTATACAGTTGAAAATAAGATGCAATTAAAAAATACCTATGGTTTCCTCCAGCTCTTTTTAAATATGGGAACTGGTATACAGGCAAATTTAAAAAATGAATCTTATCGTTTCGGTGATTTTATGGGCTCAAAATCAAAGGCATATTATTTTTCAGATTTCTCAATTTCCTATGACGTAAAGAAAATCAAAACCAGATTTGATATTACTGCTAAAAATATATTTAATAATAGGACCTTTCAACAGGCTCTCCTTACGGATACCTATCAAGCAATTACATCATATCAGCTTTTGCCGCGCTATGTATCTTTTGGAATTGATTACAGTTTTTAATGATGCCTATATCCGAAAATGCTGAAATCCGTTGTTCAAAGATTTTAGTGTTCATGTTTTTCAGCAATCCTTTGCCGACAATGAAATGAGATCAGGAGAGTTAGTAAATCTTACAGCAGAACAGCGTTATTTAAAGCTTATGAATGAACAACCGGACTTATTACATCTTGGCCCAATGCGTTTTATAAGCGTATAGTTATTGGGTGATAGAGTTAGTGGTTTCAACAGTATTGCCAAGATAGAATCCAGTGTGATTGGAAACGTTATAAAGCGAATGCAATGAGCTAATTTTTTGTTAATTTGCATCCATGTCAAACCAAACAAATAATTATCAATTATTTTCCAAAGAGATCTTATCGCTTTGGAAAAGCCAAGATGTATCTTATATTAAAGTAGAAGAGCTTTCTATTGTTCAGGGAATTACTTTTTTTGAGCTTATACCAGACTCCGAACTTTTGGATGACGGAGGAGCGGACACCCTTTATGCCATAGACTCTGAGGATGTTGAAGACATGCTTGTATTTAACAAAAATATCAAGTTTGTTGTTCACGATATTTATTTGGATGAAGATTAGTGCGTTTATTAGTTTAAGATCTGCAATAGCGTTTTTATTGCAGATCTTAAACGACAGCATCAAGCTGGTCTAGGGATAACCTAACTTCTCATATTCAATCTTTCCTCTTGAAGATCCAGTAAACGGAGGTGTTTTCTAATAATTTCTTCGTCCAACAAAAGCTCCTCACGGTTTTTATTAATAAGCCAGATACGTTGCGTTTCGAGAATGTCTATATAGATTTTTCGGTATTCTGCGTAGTTAATGATGATTTCGGAGCTCCGTAATTGATTTTCATATTTCTGCAATTGATCTTTCAGGGTTGGAAAACTTTCAACTTTATCTGCATAGTCGTTTCGGATTTTGTCAACTGCAACCTGAGCGAGTCTGTTCTGGATTTCATAATCGATTTCCTTTTCGCTTCTTACAAAATCTCTATCCACCAATTTGACTTTTCTTAATATAAAGGGAAGTGTTAATCCCTGGACAAGCAGCGTTAAAAGAATCACAACAAAAGTGATGAAAAGGATCAGGTTTCTTTGTGGGAAAGGGGTTCCGTCAGCTAAAGTTAATGGGATGGAAAGTGCTGCGGCCAAGGAAACAACACCGCGCATTCCAGTCCAACCGATGATTATAGGGGTCTGCCAACCTGGTGATTGTGCATCTGCAACTGTTATGAAGTTTCTCATGATCAATGTTGTAATTACTGCTGCGTATCCTGCAAACACCCGAACGAGAATCAGTACGACAGTAACGGCTACGCCATAGCCAATAGCTGTAGAAATATCCGTATCGCCTAAACCTGAAACAATTTCGGGTAAATCCAATCCGATAAGCATAAAAACTATACCATTCAGTAAAAAACAAAAGCTTTCCCATACTGTTACTGTGCGAATCCGGGATGCACTGCTCAAAAAATCATGGCTGCGATAAGAGAGGAATAAACCACCACTTACAACGGCCAATACGCCCGAAGCATGAAGCTGCTCCGTCACCAAGTACATTGAGAAAGGCGCGATGAAAGTGAGCAGTATATCTGTATTGGAATCGGTAGGTAAAAGTTTGTGCATTTTCAAAAAAATATATGCGATTGCAAGGCCAATTCCCATGCCGCCAATACACATCCAAATAAAGCTTCCGGCGGCTTGGTACCATACATACTGACCTGTCGCAGCGGCGACCATGGCAAATCGAAAAATGATTAAAGAAGAAGCATCATTCAGCAAACTTTCACCTTCGAGAATCGAAGCCAGCCTTTTTGGCACTTTTACAAATTTTAAAATTGCTCCAGCACTAACAGCGTCAGGAGGTGAAACGATGCCTCCGAGTAGGAAGCCGAGCGCTAAGGAAAATCCCGGAATGAAATAGTTTGCAAAAATCGCAACAGATAACGCTGTAAAGAACACGACAACAAAGGCAAAACTGAAAATAATCCTGCGCCAGCGCCAAAGTTCTTTCCATGAGGTCGACCAGGCAGCTTCATATAACAGTGGTGGAAGAAAAATTATAAATATTAACTCGGGTTCTATTTTTATGGGCGGAACTCCTGGTACAAAACTAATGGCTAGTCCAGCCAGTACCAGTAAAACAGGGTATGCAACCTGGATTTTTTTTGCCAGCATGATCAGCATGGTGATGAGTAGAACTAAAAATAGATAAAATTCAAAATTTTCTAACATATAAAAACTTTAGGTACCTAAATATAAATCAAATTTCTAGAAATATTTAGACTGACAGGATAGAGGGCAAAGCTTTTTTGCATCTCTCCAAATTTAAAGGGGCGATTCAATAATCGAGGAAGAAATAGGTATATTGACTATCTAACTTTTAATTTGTCTATTTTGTGACTAATAGTCAATCATAAGTATTATTTTTAAGCCTATTTATATTTATCATGAAAAATCTAAGCTGCATAATAATCCTTCTATTTCTTTTTTTGAGCAATAGCTGGGCAAGTGGGCACAAAAATGTTCTATTGCTGCTCGGTTCGGCTAATCCTGATGTGCTGACACGTCGGGTGGATGTCGCTGCACAGCTTTACCGAATACGTAAGATAGATGCTGTTATTGTCTCGGGAGGATGTGGAGCTCATGGATCCAAGATTTGCGAGGCCTCTTCAATGGCTATGCAGCTCGCTGGTAAAGGTGTACCATCAAGCTTAATCTTCAAAGAAGAAAACTCGAAGACAACTGTGCAGAATTATATTTTCAGCAGACGTTTAAAAAATGAAGCTGGTCAGCGAATTATACAAGGAGGAGATACGGTGTATGTCGTTTCGGACCATTGGCACGCTATCGCTGTTGCTGCTCGATTGGAGAAATATGATGGCGTGACCGCGAAATTTTTTATTGAAGGATCTATACAGCCAAAAAAAGAAGATCGACTGGATTATGCGGCTATATTTAATGGCTACGAAGATAATCACCTATTCACTTTGAAGGGGACCTGGCTTACTCCAGAAGCCGTATGGACAAAAAGAGATAGTATTTATTATCTGAGCCAAGACATTATCTATGCGACTGATTCCAGTAACTCATCCTACAGCGTCAGTCCAGCAAAGAAACTGTTCCCATTTTTGGCAACGAGCTCAGAATTCAATCCGCCTATATTTGTTGATAACCGCTCGTTTTGGTATATTCTATTTGATGGTCGTTGTCGAAAAGTTTCAAAGAAGGATTTTACTATTTTACAGGATCAACCAATAAATGAATGGCTGACATTGCCAGACAGCCTAAATTGGAGTGAATTTAATACGGGATATATACAAACAAATAAGCTGGTACTGATCGGTAATGAGAAGATGCTATTGGCGGAGAAAAATGGAAAGCAGTTTAACAGGATAAAGATCACCTCAGCAGAACGATATTTCACTAACTGGCCATATAGCTGGGCCAAAGGCAATGTAAGTGCTGTTGGGCTAAAGAATGATAAAATTGTGCTATACCGCAATATGGAATCCGTGGAATGTGATCTTGGGTCAAGGACTATTGGAAATGCCACCGCGTTAAAGCTGAAATGGATTTCAAATTAAAACGGTCGTTATTTTACACCGGTATAAGTCCTGCCATGGCCTTCAGTAGGATCAGTCATCGTTGAAAGATAAATGTGATATTGGTAACAGAAAAAAGTTTAATCGTAATTTTGCGGGAGAAACAGAGGAAGACGGGTTGTATTCACAATTTCCTTCATCACAAAATAACTTTCCATATGTCTAATCCCTTTGATCGTCGCTAGTTTATTAAAATTGAATTCATGATAGTGATCAACATCCCTTACCATCACCTTTATTTGATAGTCAAATGCGCCCGTTACGTGAAAACATTCGACCACCTCTGGAAATTTTTGTATCTCTTCCATAAATAGTAGAGCACTTTCATTCGAATGCTTTTCCATGCTAATGGATACCAAGACCATCAAATTAAGATCAAGTTTTCTTCTATCCAACAGGTAGACACGCTGCTTTAAAACTGAGTTTGCTGTCAATTTCTTAATCCTTTCATATACTGGAGTCATTGATAAACTAACACGGTCTGATATTTCCTTGTTGCTTATGTTGGCATCCTGTTGCAACAGGTCCAAAATCATGAGATCCTTCTCATCCAATTTCATTCGGGCAGTAAATTAATTCTAAAAAAAATATTTCAAAGAATATAGTTAGATCCTATACACTATGAAAATGAATATAATAATATTGTTTTACTAAAATAGGTATAATTGTAGATATATAACACTACAATTTAAACAATAAGTAGTAAATTTATTTTAGTTAATTACATCAATTTACCAACCTAAATAAAATTATGAGTGAGCCTCAATTAAAGAAAGTCCTTGGTCCTGTTATGTTGTGGGGTTTAGGTGTAGGCTATGTAATCTCGGGAATGTATTTTGGATGGAATCTCGGTTTGGCTGAAGGAGGCACATTGGGGTTAGCCATTGCTACAATATTCGTTATTATCATGTACCTGACATTCACCTTCAGCTATACCGAGATGGCCTGTGCGATTCCTAAAGCTGGTGGAGCCTTTGAATACGCCAATAGGGGATTGGGCAAGCACTTGGGATTTGTTGCTGGAATTGCGCAAAATATTGAATTTGTGTTTGCTCCGCCTGCAATAGCAGCGGCAATAGGAGCTTACTTACATCTATTACACCCATCGGTTAGCTACCTGAGTTTTGCTATTGGAGCTTATCTCATTTTTACCTCGATGAATATTCTGGGCGTAAAGCTTGCTGCATCATTTGAATTAGTCGTGACAGTTTTGGCAGTTGTTGAATTATTGATATTCGCTGGTGTGACACTACCAGCATTCGAATTTTCCAATCTTGAACGTAATGCGCTGCCTCATGGCTTCTCCGGTATTTTTGCAGCAATTCCTTTTGCAATTTGGTTCTTTCTAGCTATTGAAGGCGTGGCTAATGTCGCGGAAGAAACAATCAATCCGCAGAAGAATGTATTAATTGGTTTTGGATCAGCAATCGTAACTTTAGTTGTACTCTGTATCATCACATTTTTATCTGCGGTTGGCGTCGCCGGCTGGGAAGCCGTTGTGTATCCTGTCGGCAGCACAGAGCCATCGGATTCACCATTGCCACTCGCCATTGCTAATGTGATTGATAATCACCATATTCTCTATAAATTACTCATAGGTGTTGGTCTTTTGGGGCTTATAGCCTCTTTTCACGGTATCATTCTCGCTGGTGGCAGGGCTACATTTGAGTTTGGAAGGGTAGGGTATGCACCCTCAATACTCGGGAAAGTACATTCGCGATTTAAAACCCCAGCCAATGCACTGCTGATCAATATGGCTATTGGGATCATAGCACTGCTTACGGGCAAGACAGCAGGCATTATTACCATCGCTTGCTTTGGTGCTATATGTCTTTACATTATATCTATGTGGTCATTTTTTGCTCTGCGAAAAAAAGAACCGATGCTGAAACGTCCCTTCAAAGTCCCTATGTATCCCATGTTTCCAATGATTGCGTTGATTATTGCCGTGGTGTGCCTTATTGCAATGATATATTATAACCCATTGACAGCCTTATTATTCTTTGGGCTTGTTATCTTATCCTATCTCTATTTCCTAATCTTCCTTGACAAGGACAAAACCATCAAATTATGATCGATAAAAATGAAATTATCTCCAAACTAAAAGAGAGTACAAGCACACATGTGAAAGTGGCTGTTGCCGATATAGACGGTGTTTTAAGGGGTAAATTTATGCACCGTGATAAGTTTATCTCTGCGCTTGACAATGAATTCGGATTTTGTTCGGTGGTGTTTGGATGGGATGTTAACGATCAGGTCTATGATAACGTGGAAATTACGGGTTGGCATACGGGATATGGCGATTTCCCTGCACGTATAGATGGAAATACATTTCGGCTAATTCCCTGGCAGGAAAATATTCCTTTTTTTCTAGCTGATTTTGATTCTCAAATTTCGCGGGATCAGAATGTATGCCCAAGATCACTCCTCAAAAATATTATTTCACAGTCAGAGGCTGCCGGATATAAGCCAATTTTTTCACAGGAATTCGAGTGGTTTAATTTTGTGAAGGCAAATAACGGATCTTCAGTAAGTGTCTTCAAAGATATGATACCAATTACTTCAGGTATGTTTGGCTATTCCATCTTACGGATGTCCGATAATTATGGTTTTTTTCAGGACCTGTTAGCCATGCTGGAAAAGTTTGGTGTACCACTTGAAGGATTACATACAGAGACGGGACCAGGTGTACTTGAAGCTGCGATCCAATGCAGTGACGCTCTTGAAGCTGCAGATAGGGCGACACTCTTCAAATCTGCTGTAAAAGAAATTGGAAAGAAACATGGTATCACTGCGAGTTTCATGGCTAAGCAGACAAAAGAGCTGCCAGGTTGCAGTGGGCACATACATCAGAGCCTTTGGGATCTCAATAAAGACAGAAACCTCTTTTATGATAAAGGAGACCAGCTTGGAATGAGCCCACTGATGAAGCATTTTCTTGCAGGTCAATTGTATTGTTTGCCGGATATACTTCCGCTGTTTGCACCTACTGTTAACAGCTACAAAAGGTTAACTGAGGGGGCCTGGGCGCCGACAACACTGACTTGGGGCATAGATAACCGTACTACAGCGCTTCGGGTTATTGAAGGGGGAGCCAAAGCGACACGTATTGAACATCGTGTTGTTGGATCGGATGTGAATCCTTATCTGGCTATAGCTGCATGTTTAGCAAGTGGACTATATGGTATCAAACATAAGTTGTCACTAGAAAATGCACATACTGTTGGCAATGGCTATAAAGATCTCCAGCATGGGATCTTGCCAAGAAATCTATTTGAAGCCACTACCCGAATGGCACAATCAGAAGTAGCATCTCAATTATTTGGCGAAAAGTTTGTCGACCATTTCTGCAAATCCAGAATATGGGAGTGGCGGCAGTTTTCAGAACAAGTAACTGATTGGGAAACAAAAAGATATTTTGAAATTATTTAACTGAACGATGGATACAGCAAAAATTTATGGTTTTAATTTTCCGACGCCAATCCGTTTTGGTGCCGGAGCAATCAATGAACTGCCTGACTACCTGTTGGCGCACGGACTTAATCGTCCGTTGTTAGTAACCGATCCCACAATCGCCGAACTGCCATTTTTTAAAGATATTCAGCAGAAGTTGACTCATAAAGGGATTGATGTAATTGTCTTTCATGACCTGCACAAAAACCCCGTAAAATCAGACGTTCTTTTAGGTGGGGATGTATTTAGGGGGCAAAATAGAGATTCCATTATTGGTATTGGTGGTGGTGCGGCACTGGATGTTGCCCGAGCGATAGCTTTGCGTGCAAACCATCATCGGGACCTGTTTGACTATGATGATCTGATCGGCGGAGATATCTATGTGACCAATGAAATACCACCATTGATCACAGTACCGACGACAGCAGGAACAGGAAGCGAGGTAGGACGCAGCGCCATTATTTCCGAAGATGAAACCAAGAAAAAGCGGATTTTGTTTAGCCCGAGGTTAATGGCAAGGATAGTATTTGCGGATCCCTTGCTTACAATGGACCTTCCACCGTTTATTACGGCGGCGACGGGAATGGACGCCCTTACGCATAATATGGAAGCCTATCTGGCCAAAGGGTATCATCCGATGTGTGATGGTATAGCTCTTGAAGGAATGGCGATGGTAGCCAGCTCAATTGAGAAGGCCACTAAGGAGTCCGATTTGGCATCGCGTTCAAACATGCTTTTGGCGTCACTGATGGGGGCTGTTGCCTTTCAAAAGGGATTAGGCGTGGTCCATAGCTTGGCACATCCTTTATCATCACTTCTCGACACGCATCATGGACTGGCCAATGCCGTGAATCTACCTTATGGAATGCAGTTTAATTATGCCGGTTTTGAAGATCGTTTCGAGCGTATGGCCATGGCCTTGGGGCTTGGTAACAACGCTGGAGATCGAGTCGTTGACTATCTATTTGATCTCAATACACGCTTAGGGCTTCCGACAAAACTATCGGCCATCGGTGTAGAAAAGCATCATTTGGAACCGCTATCGGAACTGGCATTTGCCGATTTTTGTCATCCATCAAACCCTAAACCTGTTAGTACAGCAGATTTTCGAGCTATTTATGAGACCGCATATGAAGGAAGGTAATATGGTAAAAATTGGTGTCAGCGCTTGTTTTTTCTATCCAGATATTGAAAGGGCAGTCTTTGGTCATAAGTCATTGAGCTATATGGAAAATGATATGGCCAGATGGATAGGTAAAAAAGGTGTACTCCCTGTGTTATTGCCTGATCTTGAGGGAACATTACTAGAAGATATCCTAGATCAGATGGACGGTATAATTCTTCAGGGGGGGAGTGATATAGCTCCACAGCATTATGGGGAGGAACCAATAGGTTCTTGGAAAGGGGATGCGTATAGGGATCAATATGAGTTAAAAATATTGGATTATGCCGTGAAACACCATAAGCCGGTCTTAGGAATCTGCCGCGGCTTTCAGTTGATGAATGTGTATTTTGGAGGTACAATGTATCAGGATATCGCCAGCCAGCTACCTGAAGCGGGTCTACACCGATCAGCAAGCTTATATGATCAGATCAATCATCCGATACATATCGAACAAGGAACACTGTTCGACCGGTTGTATGGCCATGTTCTTAACCCATTGGTCAACACTGTACATCATCAGGCGGTCAAAGATCTTGGCCGCGACCTCGAAGTATACGCGCGCTCGGAAGATGGATTTGTGGAAGCATTTGGCTATATTAAAGAGGCTCCGGGTAAGGTCATGGGCGTTCAATGGCATCCCGAATTTTCCCAAACACAGAAGGGAATACTTTTAGATGAAAATTTGATTTTTAATGTTTTTATCGAACATGCAAGACAACATAGAAATTAGGAATCCTGCAACTGGCGCTGTAGCGGCAACGTTGCCTTCTTCCACCACAGTTGAGTTGGAAAATACACTATCCTTACTAAAACAAGGACAGCGGGACTGGGCTAAAGTCCCTTTACAAGATCGCTTGGAGTGCATCATACAGTTTGGGCAACTGATCTTGGCAAATAAACAGGAACTTGCGGAAATCCTTACCAATGAAACGGGCAAACCCATAACACAATCACTTAACGAAATTAACGGCGCACAGAACCGTATTGAGCATCTTCGAAAAAATGCCACCAAATGGCTTTCAGAAGAGGTGGTAGTAAGTGAAGGAGCTACTTTGGAAAACATCCGATATGAACCTTTAGGGGTGATTGCTAATATCTCTGCATGGAATTTTCCATATAACGTCGGGTTTAATGTTTTTCTGTATGCTTTGGTTGCGGGCAATGCGGTTCTCTATAAACCATCTGAATTTGCTACTTTGACAGGCTTGCAGTTTGCAAAATATCTTTATCAGGCAGGCATTCCGGAAAATGTATTTCATTGTATTGTTGGAGATGGGAGGATTGGCGAGCATATCCTATCATTGCCATTGGATGGTTATTTCTTTACAGGATCCTACAAAACAGGCTTGCATATTGCCACGACGGTTGCTCATAAACTGGTTCCGGTACAGCTTGAGTTAGGCGGAAAGGACCCGCTATATGTTGCCGACGATGTGGCAGATATCAAGCAGGCTGCGGTTTCGGCGGCGGAAGGAGCGTTCTACAATAATGGACAGAGCTGTTGTGCGGTTGAACGTATCTATGTTTCAGCGTTGATATACGACAGGTTTGTTGAGGCCTTTATTGAAGAAGTTGCGTCCTATAGGGTTGGTGATCCCATGGATGTAGACACGTTTATCGGTCCTTTAACTCGTGCCGAACAGTTGGTTGTTCTGGAGGATCAAGTAAAGGATGCGTTACAAAAGGGAGCACGACTACGATTAGGCGGTCATGTATTAGAGGGAAAAGGATATTATTATGCCCCTACAGTCTTCGACCATTGTGACCATCGTATGGCACTCATGTGCGACGAGACCTTTGGGCCATTAATTGGCATTCAAAAGGTCTCTTCCGATGAAGAAGCAATAGGTCTGATGCAAGATACAGCCTACGGCCTTACTGCAGCGGTATTTTCTTCAGATCGCGACAGAGCAATGCGTATTCTAGACCAGATGGATACTGGAACAGTATACTGGAATTGCTGCGACCGGGTAAGTCCTAATGTGCCTTGGTCTGGAAGACGAAATTCAGGGTTGGGTTCGACTTTGTCAGCCCAAGGTATCCGAGCGTTTGTTCAACCTAAAGCCTATCATTTAAGGCCCTAGTAACTAGATTTTATCTAATAGAGCCCATTATACAGATCATTCTTGGATAATGGGCTTTTCTTTTAGAGAATCACTCGTCTCGTATGAGAAGGCTGTAAGTTCTTAGGTCTTTGCATGAATAGGTAAGATAATAATGGGGCGATTATCTATTATTCTTGTTGAAATATTTGCTGAAAAGTAAATTCAGGTCGACGCATTTCAATTTCGTTTTTGCTTGATGCAAGCTGTGCTTCCCGTGCGTATATAAACATCTGTTCTTCATATGCTTCAATTGCAGTTGTCAGCGAATCATAGGTATTATCGGTCAGTTTTTCTGACAGGACCAATGCATCTAGTAAACCTGTATTCACACCTTGACCTGCAAAAGGAGGCATCAAATGAGCCGCATCACCAATAAGCGTTATCGGTATAGGACGGTCACTTTTCCAAGCTTGGTCCAAGGGAAGTTTTCTTGTCGGGAGACAGCTAAATGATATTGTAGACTGGAGTAATTTTTTGAATCGCACATCCCAATCGTTCAATCGATCTAAAAGAAATGTACGGATAAATTGCATATCGTTAAAATCCGATTCCTTATCATCCTTCCATGTTTCTGGTTTTTCAAAAATAATTCCGTAGGTCAATGTCCCATTATTTTCTGGATTGACAACTAACAAGCTGCCTTGATGAGCCGTCATCAACCTATGCCCATTACACCATTGGTAAAACTCTGGGGTTTGGATTTTTGGGTCAGTAATGTCACCCTGAATGATGATTGTTCCTGTTTCCTCCACATAAGCATCTGTAACATACGACCTCAGACCCGACATACCACCATTAGCAACAATAACGAGATCCGCAATTTCTCGCATACCGTTTTCAAAATGAATAAGCCACTGTCCACCTGAGACTTCAAGTCTCCTACATTTGCTATCCCAAGCTACAGTGTCATAATTTAAGCTATCCAATAGCATTTTCCGTAGTATATTCCTGTTAATCTCGGGATTATCATATCGATTTTCTGGAGTTACTTGTTTTGTGAATAGAGATTCGCCCTTTTCATTAGTCATGATAATTCCCATGGGGACTGCCAAAGCATAATAGTTATCCAGTAGCCCTGCTTTTTTTAGCGCTTCTTGACCAGCCCCCCTATGTAGATCAAGAGTACCGCCCTGGATTCTCGCAAGTGGATCTTTGTCTCTTTCATAAACGGTCACATGAGCACCACTTTGCTGTAGCAGCTTGGCTAAGATAAGCCCAGCTGGACCTCCACCTATGATTGCTGTCTTTTTATTCTTGAGTAACATACTTCGTTTTCTTGTTTAAGATCAATACAAAGTTGCACGTCATTTTAGAAATAAAATATCTATATTGGACTTAAAAATAGTCGTAAAGGACTTCAATGAAAAGAGATGATCAAACGGTTCCAAGTGTTCTTCAAAAGCTTGCTGATATTCTGGGAGCGGAAGTAAAGAATAGAAAATTAGAGATCCCCACCAAATTTGGATCAGGATACTGTATTGGTTTTGTTTTTAATGAACATATCAGGATGCTGATCAGCAATTATGAGCTGAATCAAAATATTGAAGTTGAAAACCCAGAGCTGGACGAAACCAAAAAGTTGATTTTTTTTAAATTTCAGAACATTTTTCCCAAACTGGAAACAGTATTGCCACGGGAGCGTGCTAGCGGGATACCATCTGTTTTAATTGCAACAAGTCGCATTAATACAGATGAAATAATTGCTATCCATTCCAATACGTCTACCATTAATATAGAAGTAGACACAGCCTACCTGAGTAAATTATTAACGGGCACTTCACAGTCACAGATTTTAAAGCGTCTTATTCAAAATACGCAACCCTATCTTTTTGAACAGCTTATTTATCCTACATTACAAAGAGTTGTCGATGAAATTATGACAGATCCAATTAGCGATACATTCGAATTGCTCTTAAAGCGGATCAAGGCTGAGGAGCTGATCTGTCGGTTGCTTATGGAACTGGAGAAGCGGGACGAAAAGCATATATATGCAATAAACAATTATGATATCTCAATCCTCTATAAAATAAGGGATCAGATTCTTGAGCATCTCCACATTCCTCCAGTAATCAGTGAACTATCAATAGCATTCGGAATGAGCCCAACCAAACTGAAACGGTTATTCAAACAGGTGTTTGGGGATAGTATATTTAGTTATTATCAAAGATTTAGGATGAATGAAGCGGCACTTCTACTCAAAGAGGGACCATATTCTGTTTCGGAGGTCGGTTATAAATTGGGTTTTACCAATCTCAGTCATTTTTCCAAACTTTTTAAAGAACATTTCGGAATGAATCCAAAAATGTATACGATGATGTAATATTTATAAAGGAAGCTGGAGCAAAACAAATTTTTGCTATCCGTGCTAATTGGCCAGCCATAAATAATGAATATGGCAATCTTATATTAGCTTATCTTAAGCTTTAAAACGACTTGGAAGTATCCCATAATATTTCTTAAAAGCAACTGTAAAATGTTGGGGATTGCGATAGCCCATCAGCTCGCTAACCTCATTAATATAGCGTTTCTCGTCCAATAAGAGTCTTTTTGCTTCACACATACGAGACTCCTTTACAAATCCAAAGATGGTATTACCGAATATACTTTTGAAACCCAGTGTTAGTTTTTTTGTGTTTAAACCTACTACTTTGCTTAATACCTTTATCGTTGGTGGATTTTGAAGGTTCTGGCTCATAAGTTCTTTAGCGTAATGAATTTGCTCTATTTCCTTTACGGTAAATTTAAGATCGGTCATTGGACTGTCTTTTTCAAAAGCGTCCACTTGTACTAGTAAAAGTTCCGTAACCTTTGCCTCCAAGTAGAAATTTTGTAAAGCCCCCTGATAGGGAGCGTGCAACAGGTTATCCAAAATTGCATAAATGTGTGGACTTATGGTGAGACTCTGATCGGTCCATAAATGTGATTTTGTTAAGGTCTGATCTAAAAAGCTTTTTTGGAAATCATTGCCATCACTGAAATAGCTTTCGAAAAGATCTTGTGACAGCATGATTTCAAGAAATTTGCCTTTTTTTACAGTAGGTTTCATTTCCACTTTGGTTTCACAGTCTCGGTGGTACATCAGACTATGTTGTCCTGTCTGCAATCCAAATAAACCTTCCTGATTGCAAACACATACGGAATCACCATGCAACCTAAAATGCATCTTCAAGGCATGGTTACGTACATTAATCAACAGATCCTGTTGTCTTTCTAGTTCGTAGTCACAACTGATAATTTGCATGTTTTTTAATGATTTCTCTTTGAACCTGAATTGGCCTTTCCCTTGCTCAGCAACAATCACTCGATGTTCTTCTTTTAAGAAAGCATGCGGTATATTGCTTAAATCTCGATGTATCGTTAGTTGAGAATCCATAAAGTCCGTCTTGCGTTATTCTTAGTCAGTTTCGCGTTGCCCTTTTGCCTAGATGCAAAACTACCTTTACACAAAAATATAAAACAAAATCTAATGGAACGGAACGTATATCGATATTATGAAGTAATTGTGATAGGGGCTGGACAGGCAGGTTTAGCCATCAGTTATTATTTGAAAAAGGAAGGGATCGATCACTTGGTATTTGAACGGAATAACATCGCTTCTTCCTGGACAGACCAAAGATGGGATTCATTCTCTTTGAATACCCCCAATTGGATGAATTTACTTCCTGGCGAGCTGCTGGATGATAGTATAGACAGGGAGGCTTTTATGAGCAGAAACGAATATGTGGAAAAATTACAAAATTATGCCCTGCAGCACAGACTTCCAATTCTAGAGCAGCATCGTGTGGATGCGATTTATAAACATGAAGATAGCGAGCATTATGAGGTATGTTTTGAGTCAGGAGTAGAGAAGGGGCGTTTGATGACGCATCAAATCGTAGTAGCTTCGGGGGCAATGAGTGACTATGGTACTCCTGACTTCGCCTTTCAGATTCCGGATAGAATAAGACAAATTAATGTCGGAGCTTATCGAAATCCCGATCAGGTAAGGGGAAATGTTTTAATAGTAGGAAGTGGTCAATCGGGAGTACAACTCGCCGAAGAATTGGTTCAAGCGAATTTTCCACAAAAAGGAAGTATTTACCTGGCAACGAGTCTTGTGGCGCGGTCGCCGAGGAGATATCGTGGCAAAGACATGATGGAATGGCTACATTTATCTGGGTTGATGAGCCAAAGAACAGATCAACTAACAGATCTGTCAGTGACGAAGTCTACACAGCCACAGGTTTCAGGATTAGGAAAATATGGCCATACGATTAGTTTACAAAGTTTAAATCGCTTGGGCGTTAAAAACCTTGGCATGTTGGAAGCTACTGACGATAAACGAATTTATTTCACAGATACGGTTAAGCAACATATTCATTTTGCAGATAAACATTCGGAAATGATGAAGCATAAAGTGGATCAGTATATTGAAGTTAGCCAAATTGAATTTCCCTCAAAACAAGACATTGATGCAGCAGATTTACCAGACAATGAATATAAAGCAGACAGTGGTATTCTACAGTTAAAGTTCGAGGAGATCGATACCATTATATGGGCAATAGGCTATCGTGGAGATTTCAAATATCTTAAAATTCCGGGATTATTGAATGAAAGACAGCAACCAATTCATTTAAATGGTCAAGCGCCAATAGATCGGCTGTATTATTTGGGGTTTCCATGGTTGAGGATGAGAAAATCAGGAATTATTTTTGGAATAAAAGAGGATGCCGAACAGCTATTCCAAAAAATAAAAAGTTGGATAAATTAGTGGTACTTTTATGATATGAAGTTGAGAAACGAAAAATTAAAAATGATTAGTGAATGGGCGGAAAACAATGGGGATATACGTGTTGCATTACTAACGAGTTCTCTTGTCAATCCATTGGCTCCAGTAGATGACCTTAGTGATTTAGATATCGAACTCGTATTTAATGACAATTCCAATTATATTACCGACAATAGTTGGATACGGTATTTTGGAGAAACCATCGCAATGATTGAGGAAGACGAGTACTGCTTTGAAGGTCGGCATGGAATGAAAATGGTATTATATGATGACTACATAAAAGTAGATTTCAAGTTATATAGCAAAGTGAAATTTTTAGTGGACCTAGAAAGAGCTGAGCTACCTGAAGATTGGGATATTGGCTATAAAGTCTTGGTTGATAAAGATGGAATTACTTCGGAGATGCAAAAACCCAGCTATCAAACCTCTATCATTAAAAGACCCTCAGTAAAGAAAGTACAGCAGGTTTTAAATGATTTTTGGTGGGACACAACATATGTGGCAAAAAGTCTTTTGCGAGATGAATTGTTCTACGCAAAGTTTTCGTCAGAGCATATTATCAGAGTCGATTATCTGATACCTCTAATTGAATGGTATATAGCTAGTCAGCATAATTGGAATATAACGACCAATAAATATGGTAGACTGTTTAAAAAATACTTGACGGAGGAAATGTGGGTAAGAGTCGAAAGTACATTTGCTGGAAGTTCAATTCCTGCAAATTGGGATGCGTTATTTGCAATGGCGGATTTAGTATCTACCATTGGAAAATTGTTGGCTGAGAATTTAGATTTTAGTTATCCTATAAAATTGGAAACTGATATACGGAAGTATCTGTTTGATTTGAGAGCTAAATCTTAACGATACAGTGCTTTCAATAAGAATCTTAAAATCTAATTATTCTTTCATTTTCCTAAATTAAACCAATGATCTGAATTTTTGTCCAATAAATTGAAGCAAGGTTTACGGGAGGGAGAGATTAGTTTTTAATTGAAAGGTCGGGTTTTAGTACCTGGCCTTTTTTTATAGGTTAAATTATCGAAATACCTAGAGGTCAAAATGATCTGAGCGGATCCGATTAAACATACTCATTACTATCAGTTTTTAGAATTGGGGTATAAAATATGCAAAAAAAGGTTAATTTAGCAATGAGCCTCAAAATCTATGTATTTATAATCAAATATGAAATTTATGTACGAGCCTGAAAAATATGAGAAGGAGAAATTAACGATCGATCTAGTCTGGGCCAATAAGTTTGGTCTACTCATCTTGATTCCAATAGTTCTCGTATTTGGTTTACCCTTTTATTTAGCCTGGGGATACGAACTGGATTTTAAAGTTATGTTTGGTGGCTTGGGGCTTTCAGCTAGCATCTATGTTTTTGGCATTATTCTCCTCGGGATTGTTGTTCACGAATTGATTCATGGAATTACATGGGCCATTTTCGCGAAAAATGGGTTAAAGTCTATTAAATTTGGTGTAATGTGGAAAATGCTTACCCCATATTGTCATTGCAAAGAACCCTTGAAAGTGAAAGAGTATATTATTGGAGCCATTGCACCTGGTATTATTTTGGGAATTCTTCCCGCCGTTGTTGCCATCTTTAATGGAAGCATTGGTCTGCTGATCTTTGGTATGTTTTTCACGATGGCTGCATGTGGAGATTTTTTAATCATCAACCTAATTCGAAAAGAAAATAGTCATGATCTTGTTCAAGATCATCCTACGGAAGCCGGATGCTATATTTATAGAAAAATTACCAGTTGAGGCCAATTCTTTTTTATTAATATAAAACTATACGAAGAGAATAGGTAACCCGATGAGCTTTTGAACAAAATAGATTGAGCTTTTGAACACAACGCGGTGAACTGAAATACTCTTACTTTGTGTTAACAAATAGGAGGAAATATGAGAACAATAAAAAGCGTTTATATTGATGGAAAATTCTCGATACCACATGGAAGTGAGTGCATGGAAGTTATTAGCCCTCTAAATGGGGAGCCTATAGCTAAAGTAATATATGCCGATCAGATAGACACACAAATTGCTATCGAAGCTGCTTCAAAAGCACTCATTATGTATAGTAAAACAACTATTCAGCAACGAATAGAATATCTGACATCTATACATGATGAGATTTTGAGAAGGGTAAATGATCTTGCAGATGCTACAATTATAGAGTATGGCGCAACGCGAGAACGAGCTAAATGGGCAAATATGATCGCTGCCACAACATTCCTTGACGCTATTGAGGTTTTACAAAAATTCCAATTTTCCTACGCGGTTAATGAATCATGGATTATTAAAGAGCCCATAGGGGTATCAGCGCTATTTACTCCTTGGAATGCAGTGGCAGGAACTATAGCACTAAAAGTCGCGGCCGCGCTATCCGCAGGTTGTACACTAGTTTTAAAACCGAGTGAATTCTGTCCTTGGCAAGCTGAGATTATGATGGAATGTATCGATGCTGCAGGACTGCCTGATGGTGTTGTCAACATGGTAAATGGCAGAGGGGAAATTATTACAGAGACCATTATGCGAAGTCCTGAAATCACGAAAATTTCATTTACCGGCTCGACAGTGATAGGTAAAATTTTAGCAAAAAGAGCAGTTGATACCATGAAACGTGTTACACTGGAACTCGGGGGCAAATCGGCAAATATTATTTTGGAAGATGCTGATTTTTCACTTGCAATACCTATGGCCTTGGAGGCTGCTTTCATGAACAACGGCCAAGCCTGTGTAGCAGGAAGCAGACTTTTGGTACCACGATCACGAATTGATGAAGTGCGTGCGCTTATAAGCCGAGAGGCTACACGTTTTACTGTTGGCGACCCAAGGTTAGGTAATTTTAAATTAGGCCCTTTAGCAAATAGTAAACAATATGATCGAGTTCAGCAGTATATCGAAATAGGAATTGGGGAAGGGGCTGAACTTTTGGTTGGGGGGATGGGACATCCACAAGGGCTAACAGAGGGGTACTATGTAAAACCTACTGTTTTTATGGGTGTCACTAATGCGATGAGAATCGCTCGGGAGGAAATCTTCGGTCCTGTATTATCTGTAATATCTTATGATAAAGAAGAGGATGCCATTTCTATGGCAAATGACTCAGAATATGGTCTCATGACATACATTAGCTCTCGCTCCGCTACACATGCCAGGGAAGTAGCAAAGAGCGTCAAGTCGGGGCGTGTATTGATCAATACCCTTAAGCATGATCCCATGGCTCCTTTTGGCGGTTTTAAAAATTCAGGTATTGGACGTGAAAACGGCAGTTTCGGTTTGGAAGAATTTCTTGAAGTAAAGACCTTAATTAGCTAATTCAGGTACTCCGGTAAGGAATTTTTGAAAAGCTAGACAGAGCCCTTTTTTGTATCTTAATGGCCTAAAACATATCTTGTAATTAATTAGGTGAAATTCTGTGGGATAATTTTAATAAAATGGATTCAATATCAAAAAATATAAACATTCTACATTCCTGTTATGATTCAAAATATAAGGAAGGAGAACAATTTATTGCCGACCATGTATTTACTTACTTGATTTCAGGGCGCTCAGAGAATGTAATCGGTGATGAAAGGTATGAATTCAATGCTGGAGATTATAAATTGTCAAGGCGGAATCAGCTCACCCGGTTTACTAAATACCCACCTTCGGGTGGCATATATGAATCCGTATCAATTGTTCTCGATCAGGAGTCTCTCCGAAGCATTGCGAATGAATATGATTTTAAAGTACAGGTTGCTGTTGACTTCCCTAGAACAATTAGATTGGATAATAACCTGTTGTTTGAGAATTACATGAATTCGATACGACCATACCTAAACGATAGGAACAAATTAAATAAGATTTTTTCTTCCTTGAAAGTAAAAGAGGCTGTAATGATTTTATTGGAGACCAATCCATTATTAAAAGACGTTCTATTTGACTTTGCTGAACCAGGGAAGATTGATCTCGAAGCTTATATGAGTAAGCATTACAGATATAATGTAGATCTGGATCGATTTGCCTATCTCACGGGAAGAAGCCTGGCGACATTCAAAAGAGATTTTGCCAAGGTATTTCATACTTCACCAAATCGCTGGTTGCAGCAAAAAAGACTGGCGGATGCACATTATCTGATTAGCCAAAAGGGATATCGCATTTCCGATGCCTACATTGAAGCCGGTTTTAAGGATTTTTCTCACTTTTCGTATGCCTTTAAAAAGGCCTATGGTATCTCACCATCTAAATTAGGCAATTTGTAATCAATCTATCTAGTATCTTTTAAATAATTGAAATTATGAGCATGGAATTTCTCATAATTTCTTATTTTTGTAGTCTGTTATACTATATCTAACATATCATCAGCGTCTTAACTAAAGAGACTTGCTCTAAAAAGAGCAGCGAACACGTGGAAATTCTGTGATTTTTAGCGTGCGGATGATTATACCTTTTTATTTTTTAGATTTCAAATAAACTATTGATTACAAAATCGATTGTGCGATCAATTTGCAATGTATTAGTATTTCAAATTGATGGCGATATGTGACGTATCATGAGTAGTAAACAGTTAATAAGCAGGGATATAGAGATATTCTATACAATTGCGTCCGAGGAGACACGGCTCGATAAAGGAATGGGCATATTTGAATTTGAACGAATCAAATCACTTATCGAACGGCACCTTTTATCTTTTCCTTTGACCGTAATTGACATCGGCGGTGGCACGGGCAAGTATTCCGAATGGCTCGCGAAGAAAGGACATCATGTTCATTTGGTAGAGCCTGTTTTAAAGCATATAAAAATTGCTCAAAATAGGGCTCATAAATTAAAAAACAAATTTTCTGTTCACATCGGTGAATCCCGAAAATTGGAGTTTCCTAATAATTATGCAGACCTGGTTATACTGCATGGACCTCTTTACCATTTGCAGGAAAGAGATGACCGGATATCAACGATTTGTGAAGCGAAAAGAGTGTTGAAAAACGGGGGAATTATATTGGGATTTGCCATCAATTATACGGCTTCAACCTTAGCCGGCCTTTTAAATGGTTTGATTCATAAAACTTCTTTTTTTCAAATGTGCAAAGAAGAGTTAACTATTGGCAAACACAATCCCCCAGATGATTTTCCATGGCTTTTAGCCGAAGCATATTATCATAAGCCCCAAGAGTTGAAAGAGGAGTTTATAAATCAGGGATTAACCTATTTGAATACGTACGCTGTGGAGGGGATGGCCTGGTTAGACAAAGATTTCTTTGTCAATTTACAGCATACTGAAAAGCGAAAAACATTATTGGAGCTTATCCACATTACTGAAAACGATAGTTATCTTCTGCCTTTTAGCCCACATATGATGGTAGCAGTTCAAAAAAAACACAATTATGAAAAATAAAGAAAAATATTACAAAGCGCTCATAGAAAACAGGGGGCAGTTCAACGAAATTGAAGTTGGAGAACAGTTGGGACTTCATGAGACTGAAACAAGTGAAATTATTACGCAGCTCTTATCCGAATATAGAATTGAATATGCTATAAATCGAAGTTGTAATTATAGTCTAACGAAAAAGGGCATGAAAAAGAAGAGCAGGACTTAGCATTCACTCAAAAGACAAAAAGAATGAATTCGCTAAAATGCTTGAAGACTCTCCTAACATTTTTTTATTTTTGTTACAAACAGAAAAAGATGAGCAACGAAGTAACAGGTTTGAAGCGAGTAGCCACACTATGTATATTAAGAAATAAAGATAGATTTTTATTGCTAAGACGCCTTAAAGAACCAAATAAGAATATGTATGTTCCTGTTGGAGGAAAAATAGACCCATTTGAAAATCCTGATGATGCCGTTGTACGTGAGGTCATGGAAGAAACAGGTGTCCGGATCACTTCAAAACAGTTTTGTGGAATTTTAACCGAAACTTCTCCGGTAAAATACAATTGGATCAGTTATGTATATGTCTCTGATATCCAATTTGTAGAAGCCCCTTATTGTAATGAAGGGGACCTGGAATGGATCTCAGCCACTGAATTGGAATCTATTCCGACACCTTTAACTGATCTTTATATCTATGATTACGTGGCCAAGGGAAAGCCTTTTGCTTTTAATGCCATTTATGATGCAGCATTAAATTTGACAGCGTTATTGGAACAATATAGCAATACCAAGATCAAGTAGAACTCGTAAATTGAATAAGAATTAAAATGATTGTCAATAAAGATGCAATTAACGTCATCGCATTCGATGCTGATGATACATTATGGGTAAATGAACCCTATTTTCAAAAAGCTGAACACGATTTTTGTGCATTATTGGAAAACTATCTTCCACAGCACGCGATATCAAAAGAACTATTTGAAACAGAAATGAACAATCTATCACTCTATGGCTATGGCGTGAAAGGCTTCATTCTTTGTATGATTGAGACTGCTAGCCGGATTTCTGCAGGGCAGCTACCGTTGAAGACAGTAAATAAAATTATCGAGATTGGACAGGATTTATTAAGAATGCCTATTGAATTACTGGATGGAGTTGAGGATACATTGGTGCAGCTCAGTGCCCATTATAAATTAATTGTAGCCACAAAGGGTGATCTTCTGGATCAGGAAAGAAAGTTGAGAAATTCTGGTCTTCAAAAATTTTTTCACCATGTGGAGATTATGAGTAATAAGAAAAATGAGGATTATGTAAAATTGCTGCGAAAAATTGAATGTCAGACCGAGAGTTTCATAATGATCGGAAATTCTATTAATTCAGATATTCTGCCAGTTTTGGAAATGGGCTCGCAGGCAATACATGTTCCTTATCATGTTACGTGGACACATGAACAAGCTAGTACTGAAATCAAACCCAACAATTTTCTACAGGTAGACAGCTTAGATCAATTGTTACCAATCTTACTTTAACAAAAAATGCGCATCTAGATGCGCATTTTTTGTTATTTACAAGAGTGTATCCGCGATCCTGAGCGTCTGAAAATTATTGCTATTTCTGAACGGTTTGGCTTATCGCCGACCTATCTAGGTATCTATTTTCGTAAACAGAGCAGACATCGTTTTTAATACTGATCAATTTAAACCATTTCTGCTGTTGAAAGTACTATTGAATTAAGCAAAACAATTAACTATTTTTTTTGTTATCCATAAACACTATTAACCTGTCGTATGGGAACAATTAAAAGATATCTATTTCTCCTTCTTCCACTTTTTGTTTTTGCTTGCAAAAGCAATCAGCCGAAAGGAGATTTAATCTATTTTGGCGGAGATATTATTACGATGGAAGATGCGTTTCCACAGGTAGAAGCTCTCGTATTAAAGGATGGAAAGATTATTTTTGTCGGAAGTCAACAAAAAGCAAATACCTATATAGGAGATAATACGCAGCAAATTGATTTAAAAGGGAAAACATTGCTGCCCGGTTTTATCGACGCACATGGACATATTACTTCAAGAGCTGGAATGGAACAAGCAATAGATCTTTCTCCAAGTCCTTATGGAACCGTAAACTCTATACCCGACCTTCAAAAGGCTTTAACAACAGTTATTCAGCAGATGAAACCAGGATCTTCCGTTCCGATATTGGGAAACGGTTATGACGATGCCATTATGGTTGAACATCGTCATCCGACTCGTGTAGAGCTGGATGCCGTAAGCACCACAAATCCTATTATTGTCATTCATGCATCTGGTCATGCCAGTGTTGTAAATAGTGCTATGCTTACTTTACTGGGTATTGCCGAAAATGCAAAAGATCCGGAAGGAGGCCATTACGGTCGAACGTCAGATCATCGTCTAAACGGAAAACTGGAAGAAAATGCATCTTTTGCCGCTTTGGTGAAGTTAACAGAAATGATGCCCAAGCCTAAGTCTATTAAAAACGAACTATCCCAATCTCTAAAAGATTTTATCAAGGCTCAAGATGAATGGCTTAGTTATGGTCAGACGACAATATGTGACGGACGATCTATGGGGGTGAGTGTCGGCTTACTGAAAGAAGCTGCTGCCAAAAACCTTCTCAAAGCAGATGTGGTATATTTCCCAGATTTTGAAGCGAATAAAGCAGATTGGGAATCCTTTAGGCCCAATTATATGAAATATGAAAAGCGACTGAAATTTGGCGGTTTTAAATTCTCCGATGATGGTTCACCTCAAGGAAAGACGGCCTGGCTTACACAGCCCTACCTCATCCCACCTGAAGGACAATCCGCGGATTATAAGGGTTTTCCAATTTTTTCAGACGAAACCCTCTATAATGATCTAAAAACAGTATTCTCAAATCATATCACAGCGCAGCTTCACGTTAATGGTGATGCGGCAATAGACCAAGCACTTCGTGTGATCGGCAGATTGAAGGAAGAGGGGATTTATAAGCCGGAACTTAGAGCGACTTTGATTCATGTGCAGAACAGCAGACCCGATCACATAGCCAAAATAAAAGAAATTGGTGTTATTCCTTCATACTTCTCAGCTCATGTCTATTTATGGGGAGATTGGCACTATCGAAGTGTTTTTGGACCTAAACGCGCTGCATTTATCAGTCCAGCTCAATCAGCCAAAAAAGCTGGAATATTGTTTACTATCCACCATGATAGCCCTGTGACACCACCAGATCTATTGACTGGTGTCTATGCTGCTGTTAATCGGACGACCCGTTCAGGAATGGTCTTGGGGCCAGACGAGCGGATCGATGTAATTGATGCCTTAAAAGCAATTACGATTAATGCCGCCTATCAATATCAGGAGGAAAAAAGTAAGGGGTCTCTGAAGGAGGGAAAACTGGCAGACTTGGTTATTTTGGATAAAAATCCATTAACAATTGAATCTCAAAAACTAAAGGATATCAAAGTACTTGAAACCATCAAAGAAGGGGTTACAGTTTTTAGAAGAGAATAAGACAATGTCAATTGACCTGTAACAATACTTTTTATTTTTTTGATTGCGCCAATATTTTGTAATAAATCCAATACTGATCATTCTTATAATAGCCTGCAATTTATTTCGCAGAAATAGCGAATAATAAGTTCTCCCATACAAATATTAATTCGTTTATAGCTTTTATGATTTGTCGTCTATCTTTATATTCAATCAGTTCTAAATGTCTCATTTTTGGTGGCCAATAGAGATATTTGTTACATGGTATAGGAAAGCTCATTTCACATGATCGCCTTCTGCTACGATAATCAAGAAATAAAACATGAAAATAGCTTTGATAATTCTTTTTTCTCTAAGCCTCGTTTACGGCCAATCTAAACAAGATGTGACGGTAGGCTATGGAGATAGATATGACAGTCTTCCTAAATTAAAATTCTACATCGCAACAGCAGATGATTATAATGAAGCATTTAGTAACAGTAGTACTTCAAACAGAACTTTTACGTTTGAAAAGAAAAATTTAGTGGTTCCAACAGGAAAAGGCAATCTAAAATTTAAAAAGTATGATTCTTCACTAGGGCAGGGTGATGGATTTAGAGGTTGGGAGTATAAGGGTTATCTTCCACAGCTCAAAACGCATATTCTAATTAGCAATCATGTGGCCGAATCTTTGGGATTTAGTGATCTTGTTTTATTGGATAGCATCGACGGTAGCCAGTACACAATCGCTTCGGTTGGTGATGGTGCTGTTGAGATTCCTATTCCATCACCAGATGGGCACTTTCTTGCTTATTATTATAATCAGGTATATGCGCCTAATAGTTGTTTTATAGGTATTCTTACCGTCCGCAAGGGACAAACCCCATTGCGGATTAATCTGGCAGAACACAGCAGTTTTGAAACGGATGACTGGGCTGTGGAAAATATCAGATGGGTGGACGGGACCACAATCATTATAGAAGCTTATAAATTTAAAAAGGTTGGTAATGAAAACAGTAAACAATTTATGTATTACAGTACTCAGATCAATCAAAAACACATCAATTAACGCCAAATAGAATTATCTAAAATAGCATAGAAAACAAAGATTTATTGAAATGGCAATCCCTGAAAATTTCACCGGTTTAAATTCCAGTTACACTGATGGAATATAAAAATTATAGTCTATCTAGAACGAGAGAGTTCTACATTGACAACTAAAGAAAAAATTCACCAAAGGGTACCCCGATTAACATTGGAAGGTTTATGAAACGAATGCTGCATATCATCATTTTAGCGACTGGGACATTTTGTTCCTGCAATAACCCTAGTATAGAGCAACAAAAGCAAAATTTAAAGCAAATTGAACATCATGTTGATCATGAAGCAAACATATCTGATCAGAAAATTAATACAGTCTCTACTGTAAAAGCTATAGATGAGACGAAGTCCAATACAACAATAAAGTTCAATGATCTTACGGTTTCTATTCAAGACCTGGCAATTTTTGACCCAGATAAAATGGATAGGATACAAGGTGACACAGTGGAGATAGAAGTTGAGATCGGGGAAAGCATTGAAGGAAGTTTTATTTCTATTTTAGGCGATCATATTAGCGATTTGCGGATAGAACAACGCTATGAAACCAGCGCAACCATTATGAATGAAGGCCCCCATTGTGACCTCAACGAGTGGAAACATTTCAACTCGGCTTGGAAATCATTAAAGCAAAATGGAAATGGGCAATTTTTAAGTACGGAATATACCGAGGAGGAACATACTATCTTTCCCGAGGTATCCATGGATGAGCTAAAGCAGAAAGTAAAAGAACAGTGTGGCGAAGAATGGTTTAAACTTTTAGTGAAGGTAAAATCGCCTACAGAATACCCTTGCGCTATCGGTATAAGTCGATATTTCTTGCGAATCACAGGCATCCAGAAAGACAATGGAAAAAAAGTAACTAAGTTAATCGTCTTCAAAACTCCGATGGGGTGTTAAGGTTACCAATTGCGTAATTGGGTATAAATAGCAAAGGTAAACGCTAAAATATGACTGAACGCTTAAAGATCCTTATTTCACCTCTTTTTATCCTTTTTCTGACGCTATTGATTACCAACGACTTTTTTTTGAAAGTCGAATTCCATAATGCAATTACGGGAAAGCTTTCTGATTTTAGCGGGCTGTTTATCTTTCCTATTTTCTGGTCCGTGATCTTTCCTCAACGAAAACTGCTTGTCTTTATCTCTACAGCGGTCTTATTTACTTTTTGGAAGAGCGAATATTCCGAGGGGCTTATTGAATTTTTAACGCGCCATTTCAATATTGGCCGAACGGTGGACCTATCCGATCTGATTGCTTTGCCCATGCTTTTGTTTGCGTGGTTTTACATGGAAAATAATTCAATGCGATGGAGCAATCCAACGTTAATGGTTCGATTGACTGCCTGCTTTATTGGTATTGTCACAGTTTTTTCGTTTTGCGCCACCAGCCAGCTCAGATATATCCAATCTTTCGATCAGCCGCAGTATGTATTGCTAAAAGATCCGACACTGCAGGAGTTTCATTCTTATGATGAATTTGAATTTTACAAAAGAGACTCTTTTCTTGTTGTCAAAATAAATTATTTGAATATTGGTGAGCCGGTCGAGAGTGATGATTACAATAAGAATCAATCCATTAAAAACCTAGACCAAGATATTTTGCGCCTTATTGGAGATAGCGCAAGTCTGGTTCCCTTAGAGAAAATAACTTTGCTGACGATAGATACAGAACGAAGCGTTGATTCTTTGAGATTTAATGGTGGGCGACTTGACGGAAGGTTTACAAGAACAAAAGGCGGTAAACGGATTATGGAGGGATTTTATAAAATGGGGCTGGAAGATTCCACTTGGACCATCAGAGACACTATAGGTAACCATAAAGTGGTAAAAACTTTTGTTAACGGAGAAGCTAACCATATCCAGTACTTTAGCGATGATAAACTTAAATCATCTTCAAGAATCAATACCCGTTCTGATACCATATTTAATACCTACATGAAGCTGGCTACGCTGATTCTATGTATGGTGGGTATATGTTATCTATTGCATAAAAACCATCGCAATACTGCTCAAGGGCACTTTGAACTTAAGCTAGGATGGAAGTTGCTGCTATGTTTTCTTGCGCCACTTTTGATCTGGCTGTTTTACATTGGTATCATGTTATTGTTTGTGAATGATGGTCTGGATACTTTTACGGTCATAGCGACTTTGTTTTTTATTTTTATTATCTTCTTACCGTTGATGTTTGTCGTTGTATTTTTGATCAAACTCGGGAAGGAGATAGATATTTTTCTGTACCTCCTTTTATTCGCACTTGCATGCAGTGCCTTGGCAATATATATCAGGCTGGAAGCACTTTCTAATTAAAATTACGCTGTCGGTGAATGGTTAGAGATAAACAGTATCCATTAGCGATCTTCCAGCCAGCTTAGGAATTGTGATGTTTTATCTTTACCAATCAGTAGTTTCTCGGCAGTAGGAATCGTCAGTTTTACAAGCAGTTTTCTTCCAAAATAGTGTTCAACTTCCTTGATCGCTGAAAAACTAATGAGGTATTGCCTATTAAGTCTGAAGAACTGTTTGCTGGACAACAGGCCTGCTAAATGATCCAATGATTGATTTAAATCGTATTCCTCGCCTTTGAAAGTGACCAGAGAAGGAGAGGTATAATTGATATAGAAATAAGCAATATCATCTGTTTTTACCGTCAGATATTTATTGTGTTTAAAAACAAGAAAGCTCGTCTTTTTATTTTCACCGCCGTTGATCTTGCTGATAAGCTCTGTGAGATCATTACCCGAAATCTTTTGAAAGAAATTTTTGAAATTATCAACTTTTTCAAAAGCACTTCTAAGGTCCTCTTCTGAGAATGGTTTGAGCAGGTAATCAATTCCATTTTCCTTTATAGCTTCCATGGCAAATTCCCCAAAGGCAGTACAAAAGATAACTGGACATAGGATCTTGACAGACTTAAAGATATCAAAGCTGATGCCATCAGACAATTGGATATCCATAAAGATCAAATCGGGAGTACCTGTATTGGAAAGATAATCTATAGCGCCTTCGACGCTCTGAATTTTGGAAAGGATGCGAGAATCTGGACGTAACTTCAAAATTAGATTTTCAAGTGAACGCGCCGCCTTTATTTCATCTTCAATGATTAGGATGTTCATATAGTATGTATTATGGGAAGTTTTATGGTAAAGATATCGTCTGTTTTCAAAATTTTAATTTCTTTATCAGAGAGGTGAAGATAACGCTGACCTATATTTTTAATTCCAAGTCCGGTCGATGGTTCGGGAATTTTTCTTTCCTGAAGGTTATTCTCGACGATGAGATAGTCTTCTTCGTGATAGACTCGGATATGAAGCGGTTTTTCCAATGAAACAATATTGTGCTTGATACAATTTTCGATGAGTAGCTGAAGGGTAAAAGGAGGAATGAAGGTATCCTTCACATTAGCATCAAGGTTTTGTGTTATCGTCAACCCATCTTCAAAACGTGCATTCAGCAGATAAACATAGGAGTCCATAATCGCCAACTCTTCTCTCAGCGAAAGGATATTAAGTTTAAGGCTATCTAACGTAAATCTATAGAATGCAGCGAGCTTAATAATAAATTCGGCAGATTGGCTATCATGGCTTTCGACCATATATTTTAATGTGTTTAGACTGTTAAAAAGGAAATGTGGGTTGACCTGCTGCTTCAATAATTCATACTGTGCTTCCAGGTTGGCCGCCATGGAACGTTCGAGCTCACGTACAACTTGTTGATTCATGTAGGTCTGGTACAAGATGTGAATGAACATATAGAACGTCAGATTTATCAATATTCCCCTTACTTCGTACATCAGCATCTTAGGACCGTAATTTAGGTGGGAGAGGATATAATATTGAATTGAAGATAACAAAAACATAAGGATAAGACCCACGCCCAATCCTTTAAATAACTGGGGAGAAATAACGTTTTTACGACCTGTTTTCTTTGTATAGGCAGGTATAGTATAGCTATTATAATACCAGATTAACAATGCAAAACCAGAGGTTACGGCAAAATCAGCTATACCCTCAGCTGGATCAAAATGATGGTCAACAATTTTTGGTATCGAAGTAAGTATTCCCAGCGAAATTGAGCTGATCCATATTAACCGGTTTGATATCCTAAAGGGTGCTTGCTTCTTAGGCTTGAACATGAAAATGAGATTTATATTGCAAAAATGTGCTGATGTTTGATACCGCAACATATCCTTCGTTTGGATATGTTGCGAAGGTAAAAATATTTAAATTTCACCATAAACAGTAAAAAAACTGTATATCCTCATTTATGGGATAAAGCGGCCGCATAACCGGCCCCATAAAGTTTATTGAATGCGTAGTATGTTAGAAAAAGCACTGCAAAAGCTACCATTGTATCCACGGTTGAAGGTAAACCGAGGACCGCTACTTTGGAGAAAAAAGCAAATGTAATGTCAAAAAACATTCCTGCAAAGATCCATTCTTTTAAGCGATTAGGTACAAAGAATAAGATACTGCCGCAAATTTTGAATACACCTAGGATATAAATGAAATGCTCGGGATAGCCTAGTTTTAGTGTAATATCCCAGACCACGGGATTGCGGCTAAGTTCGAAGAAGCCGCTAATGGCAAACCATAGGGACATAAAAATACGTCCGCCGAGATAGATTTTTTGATATGTTGTATTTGTCATGTCATTATTGATTTAAATTCCGATTCGGAATTTGAGTTCTAAATGGTTGTTCAGTAAGTAGGATCAGTTTGTTAGTGCCATAGTGTCTGCCTCAACAATGGCTTGAGCGAAAGCTTCTGGAGCTTCTTGGGGTAAATTATGACCTATACCACCTGTAAGGGTATAGTGTTTGTATTTCCCTGTAAATTTTGAAGCATAACTCGATGGCGGAGGAAATGCGGCTCCATTAGCATCGCCTTCCAGTGTGACCGTTGGAACGGAGATAACAGGCAATTTTGATAGTTTTGCCTCCAATCTATCGTATTGTTTTTCTCCCTGGGCTAGTCCAAGCCGCCAGCGATAATTGTGGATGACGATAGCGACATGATCTGGATTGTCAAATGCCAGTGCAGTACGTTCGTAGGTCGCGTCGTCGAAATTCCATTTTGGCGATGCTGTTTTCCAGATCAGTTTATTAAACGCCGCAGTATTTGCCTGATACCCTTGATAACCCCGCTCAGTTGCAAAATAATATTGATACCACCATAAAAATTCAGCGTTTGGTAATAGTGGGTTTTGGTTTGCTTTTGGTGTACCAATTAGATACCCACTCACGGCAACTAGGGCAGTACAGCGCTCCGGCCAGAGTGCTGCAATAATATCAGCTGTTCTTGCTCCCCAATCAAAGCCAGCAATGATCGCCTTGTCAATTTTCAGTGCGTCCATAAACTTGATGATATCAAGAGCAACGGCCGACTGCTGTGCATTACGCATTGTTTTGGACGAAATGAATGTTGTTGTTCCGTATCCGCGAAGGTAGGGAATAAGAACGTGATATCCCTTGGCGGCTAGGAGCGCCGCTGACTTTTCGAAACTATGGATATCATAAGGCCATCCATGCAGCAGGATAACGACGCTGCCGCTTTGAGGTCCAACCTCGGCGTATCCAACGTTCAATAAACCCGCTTTGATTAGCTTCGTATCCTCAAAACTTGTCCTGTCGCTACGATCAACTCCGATCCGCCCTTCAATCAACGAACTCTGTGCTTTAATGATAGCCCCATTGGCTGAAATCAGCAGCGACAGGACAACTAGTCCAAGACATATAATTAGTTTGATATGCATGATTTTAATATTTTATTGAACTTAATTTTAAACAATTCAAGAATTACTGAGGAAACTTGACAACCTCATGGTCGAGGAAGTTTGCTATGCGCTGATCCTTGTTCTGACCGGAAGGCATCTTTCCAAATTCGATCCCATATTCAAGATTTCCCTTTGTATCGGTTTTTAATGTTTCAACACGCAGCAATTCACCGTTTACCTTGCTGCCGAAGTAATTGGGATCATCTTGCATCTGATAGGTAACGAGCTTGAAAGAGGAGCGGATCTGTCTTTTGTTGGAGCTCGACAACAACGAAACTGCCTGCTGGTTTCCATAGAGCGCAGACATGGTTTGCCGTTCGGGATTAAATGACGAAGAAATAAACATGAGATCGCCCGCATCGAACATAAAACGGATTTTTCCAGCATCACTTTCTACATTTTTAGAGCAGGATACAAAAATTACGCTACTTAGTAACAGTTTAAATAGGATCTTTTTCATTTTGTAAAGTTTTTAGATAGTTCTCGATTAGTTTCTTGGAGTTTACTTTTGGCGGTACATTAAATAAAAAACCTGTAGACGCGGCGAGCTGTCTATGGCAGCTGATGCAAGATTGCTGTGCAAATAAAGCTGTCTTTCCTGTTGGTTTCAATTCATGTCCATTAAATTTTGCAAATCCCCAACCCTCCGTCCCAGAGTATTTTGCCTTATCTTTAACCATGTATTGCATATTGACAAAATCACCAGGAACTATTTCGCCATTGGCTTTTTTTGTCTGTTTGAAAACAGCTTTTGCAATCGCGCTCCCATCTGGCCAGGGATGAAAATTTTCTGCTGCAATAGCTTTAACCGCAATATCATTTCCATAGATTATTCGTATGCTGTTATCGATAAGCGTACTCATACCGATCACTTTCCAGCTTTTAAAGTCTGCATTGTATGTTATGCCATTCGGTGAAACCGGAACTTCAGCTTTTGCTACTCCTAAAGCTGCAAATGTCTGTTGTGCCTGAAAAGTTTGTATTGTGTCAGCAACCGTATTCAATGGGATAAACGCATCTTTTTCTGAAAGTGATAAAGCAAATTGCTTAATCGTCTCTATTTCAATTTTGGAGAGTTTCGATTCTGGATGCGTCAATATATAGCTGGGAAGTGGCATTTTCCCGGCCTTGACCATATTGAATATGGCATAAAACTTTCCTTTTTTTTCTGCTTCGGAAAGTTTGTCCCACTCGGAAAAGTTCATGACTTCACGGGCTCTTTTGATATCCTTGTTAACAATCCACGAAATCGGAGCGATTTTATCAAAGAATGAAAGCTGCTGGGTATTGGAATGACAATTGTAGCATGAGCGTTCCAAAATAAATGATACTTCTTCCGGAACGCCTTCTAGCTGGCCTTTAGCTGAAGCTTGGGCTATTGGCTCATTGAAAAATTGTAAGACAATGAAACTAAGTCCTAGACACAGTAGAGTAATCGTCAGTAATTTATTTCGTTTTATGTGCTTCATGATATTCTCCTTTTTTTATTAAAATTATGGCGTCAGACCTTCTCTGAAAAGAGGAAAGATGTTGAACCCGACATATTGATCCTTTAAAACGGCATATCTGTTGTCGAAACAGACAGCATTTTATAGACTAATGCTCGTTGCGTCAATGATTTCACCAGACTGTTGATTTTGCTCAAATACAATAATTTCATAATCTTTATCTGCGTCCGGGAGATTAAATGAAAAGCTATCCTTTGCTTTAAGTATACGGCGCTGCAATTGCCGGACAATCTGCACATGTGAAAGGGATTTACCTGCGTTTTCGCCAGCCGTGACCTGTGATGAAGCCTGCTTTTGGACAAGGACCATCAGGATAGTTGAATGCCGTGATGATGACGATGAGCTATAGCTTACCTGAACATGACGTCCCTCATTTCTATCTATTTTAATAGCTAGATTTTCAGGATGGTTTTCCTGTATCGCCGATTGGATACCGCTCAGCACTTTGCTTGTTTCAGAACCGACCATCTCTGTCTTACCATTGATGACCAATTGTGGTGTGTATAATGTATGGAGCTTCATCCAAGAAGCATATTGCCGCTGCCTTTCAGTAAATTCAGCTTTGCTGAAGCGATCCTTCCAGCCCTGATGATCCCAATAATCAACATGAAAGGCCATGATAAACAATTTCTTGTTTTGGTTATCTTTCTGAAGTTTCGCAATCAGCTCATCTGCCGGAGGACAGCTCCAGCATCCTTCGGAAGTAAAAAGTTCAACTACAGCAAAGCTTTTGTCGCTCTTATCTGCTTTGATGTCTGCCAATCTATGATCATCTGCAAATCCTTTAACAGTCATGATCATGGTAATAATTAGAGGGAGACTTAAAATATATAGGATGTCTTTTAAAGTTTTCATAATATAAATTTTAGTTTATTACAGAAATTCTTTTGGGTTTCTGCGAGCCTACTTATGGCCGCAGTTTTAAAGAAAAGCCAAAGTCTTGTGGCGGTACGCAAATTTCATCGCTGCATTGCATAAATTGGATGGTTCCCTTTACCAAGCCGTTTTTTCCCTTTATTTTGATCTTTTGGCCAAACGTTACCTCATCCTCAAAATAGGTTACCGGAATACCCAACTGTTTCTCCAATTTGCTGAGCGGCTTGGGTTGACTAACAGCCCCAATCAATTCATAAGATTTGTTGGCTGTGAACTTGAAGTTCATTCGGATGGGGCTATTGGGACTATTTCCAAGTGCATAAAGATGCCATCCAGCAGGTATCTTGGCTTTGATTAAAATTTCCCCTTCATCGCTCGATGTTTTTTTAAGTATACATTCCCAGCTAATCTGACCCGAAGAAGTTTGTCCTTTGGTATAACCTCTGAATAACATCAGGAGGCTCATCATTAAAATTGCTAATCTGTACATTTTCTTGATTTTTATCTGTTGGAACTTTTCTATATTCAGTTGAATGCGTTTAATCTGCCTCTTTATTGAAAGAAAATATTAGTTTGTATTTCAATGTACAACTGGAACAAGATTTATGAGCCCGATGACAAATAGATCTGTTTAAACGGGCTCTTTTATCTCTGAAATGGCAACTAAATATTCTTCGAATACATAGGAAATCATCGTATTAAAATCAGTGTAATCTAAGCGGTTTGAATGCAGCTCTAAGCTCTTCGGCAAATACCTGTGGCTGTTCCCAGGCCGCAAAATGGCCGCCCTTAGGTGCCTTATGGTAGTAAAATAATGAAGGATAAGCCGCTTTCGACCAGCTTTCAGGTGCTTGATAGATTTCATGCGGAAATACTGAAATGGCCACTGGAACTTTGATGTCCTTGGTCTTTTGATGATCGGAGCTAAAATTATTATTACTATTTTCCCAATAGAATCTTGAAGAAGAAGCGCCAGTATTTGTCAGCCAGTATAATGTTATATCATCAAGTATTGCATCTCTGCCAATTATAGTTTCTGGATGGAGATCACTTTCGCTCCACTCAGCGATTTTTTCGTAGAGAAATGCAGCTAGGGCACTAGGAGAGTCGGAAAGTAAATAACCAGTAGTCTGCGGTCGTGTCACCATCATTCCGCCATAGGCGGCATTTTTCCCAAAAAAGGCACTTAGGGCCTGATAAGCATTGCGTTCATCTTCTGAAAGTGCCGTTGGAGCAGGGTCTCCTGCATTTATCTGCTTAACTAGATCAGAAGGAATTGTCGCCGGCATTGTCAGGTGGATTCCCAAGAGACCTGAGGGAGCCTGTCTAGCTAATGCATCGGAGATGACCGAGCCATGGTCGCCGCCCTCCGAGACATATTTTGTGTATCCGAGGCGTTTTACCAATACATCCCAGGCTTTTGCTACACGATCGGGATTCCAGCCTATTTCTTTAGGGATTTCTGAAAAACCATACCCCGGTATTGCTGGTATAATTACGTCGAAAGCATCTTCTGCTTTTCCGCCATAACTGACAGGATCAGTTAATGGGCCTATTGCACCAATAAATTCTAGTGGCGAACCCGGCCAGCCATGGGTAAGGATCAATGGCAAAGCATTGGGTTCTTTGGAACGTACATGAATGAATTGAATATCTAATCCATCAATATGGGTAACATACTGTGGAAGAGCATTGAATTTTTTCTCCAATTTCCTCCAATCATAGCCAGTGCCCCAATAGGACACAAGATCTTTAAGCTGCGCAAGTTGAATGCCTTGTGATTCATCTTTGACGGTTTCTCTATCTGGAAATCGGGTCTGGGCAATACGTTTTTTAAGCTCGTCAAGTTTTGCCTGTGGAATGTTAATTTTGAAGGGTCTTATTTCCTTATTGAGTGTCGAAAAAGACGCAGGTGTTTCATAATACTGTGCATTTACAATTGTAGGGATACTTAATGCGTATGTTACCGCTAAAAGGATTGTTGAAAGTGTTGTTTTCATTGCTTCTGGTTTTTGATTACTGTTCTAATTTTCTTGTTAAGACAAATTTAGATCAGGCAGAGGGGCATTTAAAGAAACAATAGGTTCAACTAGACATATTGGCTGTCGAGTTGGTTATATAGCGGCATGAACAGACATATGCTATAGATACCCAGCGAGCGGGTTAGCAAAAATATAGTTCTATAAAAAGTCACTTCGACTATTTTGGCAGGAATACCGCCAACGATCAGGACAGGATCTGATTATTAAATTTCTGAGGGGTTAAAACCATAGTGCTTTTTAAAAGCAGTTGAAAAATGAGAAGGATTTTTGAATCCCACTTCGAGATAAACATCATTCACTTTTTTGCCCTCTTCCTTCAGCTTGATATAAGCAGCTTCCAGACGTCGTCTAATTAACCATTTCTGGGGACTTAGGTTGCTAATCTTTTTAAAGTCCCTTTTGAATGTTGCTAGACTCCGGCCAGTATAGAATGCGACCTGTTCCATCGTCAGCTCGTCCATATAATTTTCATTCAAAAATTCCAAAATATCGATTTTCCAAGGCTCCGCAAAATCAAATAAAATGGGAAAGAAGATTTCCGAATTGTTTAATAGGGCATAAATGCCCTCCTGTAATTTAAGCTGGGCAACGCCGTCCGAAGGTTTTAGTTTCTCATCAAAATAGGGGACCAACGACTGAAAAAGACTTGTAATATCTGCTCTCGCATCAATTTTAAAAACATTCCTATCCGATAATGGAGCCTTTTTGGGCAGATTATTTTTGCTCAGTTTACCGTAAAATTCGCGCAGCAGTGTCCGATTGAAAGTCAAGGAAATTCCATTGTATAAATCTTCACCTTTACTATTCTTATACATCAACAAGCGGTGGTTACGACGTATAAATGCACATTCTCCAGCTTGTATGGTAATCTTTTTATCCCTATCTTCAATCACTTGTTCGCCCGAATATAGGTAAAGTAGAACATGCTCTGGAGTTGCATGGATACATTTTTCGCTAGATTCGGAAAAACAAGAGAGAAAGATGCCTGAATAGTTTATAGTTTTCAACGTTGTGTTCTGATCCATTTTTTTATTGTTTGCTCGCTTGAAAGCCAAGCAAAAGTACTACATTCTAGTCATTAAAATCTTTCTGTAAAGCTCAATTTATAATTTCCAAACACGTAAGAAGACAAATGAAAAAGGTCCTGTTTCAAAAGATAAACTACATTTGTTTTCTCTTTTTCCTTCTTTCTAATAACAGCACAGCACAAACAGACAAAAAAGTGTCTAATAGACCTATGTTACATGAGCGGTCAATTGTTTTTAACACGGATAAGAAAAATCGTATAGGGCTACCCTTTGGGTATGCCAATATTTCAAAACAGCCAACTATCGACTCTGTACTTTCCATAATACAAGATCCAAGGAAATCGGGAGCTGTCAGCACGTTGAAATTTAATAAGATAATTGAAAAAAAACTTGTATCGCTCTCCGAAGAATACGATATTTCATTTCCATACAATAAAAGTGTCAATGAAAAATATGATAAAATTAAAATTGCTTCCAATTTCATCCCTTATGGTGACT
Organism: Sphingobacterium sp.; assembly: GCA_031286695.1. Taxonomy (GTDB): domain Bacteria; phylum Bacteroidota; class Bacteroidia; order Sphingobacteriales; family Sphingobacteriaceae; genus Sphingobacterium. The sequence goes on from JAITTY010000001.1 coordinate 139,688, forward strand.
ATTCATTGCATTTTATGGCCGTATACAATACTGTCCGTTATGCCCAACCCTTTATCGAAAAGATATATTTAATTTCGATAAAGGACAATAAACCTATAGATATGATGCGAATATATCTGCATCGTGAAGGAGAAATGGGATTTGCAGATTATACCTTGTTTTATATCGACAAATATTATAGGATCTCTTTGCAGGACTATGAGTTTAATGACGATCCTTTTAAACCTAAACCGACACATCAGTATCAGGTTTTAGTCAATGGAAAATTTTCCAGATACTACGATCAGAATGGTTTGTATAGAAGTGAGGAGGAACAAGGGTTGGTGAAGAATCACCGCAAGGAAGGAGAATGGTTAGAATTTAAATCAAATCATTATGTGAATTTAGCGGAATATCCAGCATTCACAGATAATTATACTTATTTGGAAGCAACCTATAATAATGGATTGCCAATTGGAAAATGGAGTTATTATAAATTATTGCAAGAATATAATGCAGAAACGGGGGAGCCGATAGTCCATACAAGAAAAAAAGGATCGTTGATTTATACCGAATCTTACGAAAATGGCACATTGGAAAAACGGGAATTTTATAAAGACGGTAAATAATCAGCATACTCAATTTCGTGCAATCGATTGCATTTCGAAAACTTTTCTCCAAATTGTTTAAATCTCCTATATTTCATTCTCCAATTCGTCGATAAACCATGAGATTTAAGTTATTTCTATCAGCACATACCCTTGCATTAATCCTTATAGGTTCAGGCAATGGATTTGCACAGACCAAAGAATACGATCACCGTGATTGGATGATGTGTCAATCAGGCCAATATCAAGCGCATATTGTCGCTAAAGATCAAGATATTATACTTGAAAACGGACTTGTACGTCGCTCGTTTAAAATAAAACAAAATGCTTTTTGCTATGATTTTACAAACCTCGTTACCGGACAGCAGCTTATCCGTGCTGTACAACCTGAAGCGCAGCTGCAGCTTAATGGCAAATGGTATAATGTAGGTGGGGTCTATGGCCAAAAAGAACGCGCCTACCTGAGACCAGAATGGATGAATGATTTTACAGCCAGTGATGAAGACTTCATCTTTGTAAACTATGAAATTCGTGATCTGGATCCACTCTTGAATTGGAACGGTGAAAAATGGTGGGCCACCCATAAGTCCGCGGCTAAGGGGAAGGTGTTGATATTCAGTTATGCTAGTCCCAAGACATCGGGCCTTTCAGGGATAACTGTAGAAGTTCATTATGCCATTTACGATGATATTCCGCTGATCAGCAAATGGGTCACCGTAAAGAATTATAATAATCAGGAAGTACAAATCAACCAGGTTATCCACGAAAAACTGGCATTGGTCGAGGAAGAAAGCGCTGTAGTCGGTTCGGTTGAGGACATGAAAAAACAGCATGGTTTGTATGTTGAGAGCAACTTTGCTTTTAACAATGCGATGCGCTACCATCTGAGCGACCAGTCATTGCATTGGAGGGCAGACTCTACCTATACCTCTCAAGTAAATTACGACTACAAAACTCCAGCTATTATGGAAGTTTATCCGAAGCTTGGCGTAGGTATCAAATTGCAGCCGAAAGATGATTTCGTATCTATTCGTTCTTGGGAACTATTGATGGATAGTTACGACCGTGAACGTAGAGGCCTTGCTATCCGAAAAATGTACCGTATAATTGCACCATGGACTACGGCTAATCCAATATTTATGCACCTCGTCAGCAAAACAGACGATCAGGTATATTCAGCTATTGATCAGTGTGCTGCCACTGGATACGAAGCGCTTATATTAAGCTTTGGGAGCCACATCAATATGGAGGAGACCACAGCTGCAAATCTTTCAAACCTCAAAAAAATAGCTGATTACGCCCATCATAAAAACGTTAAAATTGGTGCTTACTCCTTGTTCAGTTCACGTAAAATAAGTGAAGCTGACGATGTGATTAACCCCAAGACAGGTAAAACAGGTGGTGCCTTCTTTGGGAATGCGCCATGTTTTGGTTCTGTATGGGGAATAGGCTATACAAAACGTATTAAAACATTCTTTGAAAAAACTGGTTTTGATATCTGGGAAAATGATGGTCCTTTTCCAGGTGATCAATGTGCCTCGACCAGTCATCCAGGTCACCATGGCCTTGAAGACAGTCAATGGGTACAATTTAATATGCAAAAAGAACTTTATCACTGGCTCAATGCTCGTGGAGTTTATATAAATTCGCCGGATTGGTATTTTCTAGACGGTTCGAACAAGACGGGGTTGGGGTATCGTGAAGTGAATTTTTCGCTTCCTCGTGAAAACCAGCGCATACTCAACCGTCAAAATATTTTCGATGCACTTTGGGAGGAGAACCCGTCGATGGCATGGGGCTTTGTGCCGTTAACAGCCTATCAAGGTGGAGGCAAAGATGCTGTATTAGAACCGCTCCAAGAACATAGGGAAGACTACAAGCAACTCATGATGCAATATTACGGTGCTGGAGTCCAAGCCTGTTACCGAGGTCCGCGTCTGTACGACAGCGAAAAAACCAAGGAGACTGTTATTGATGTCATTCAATGGTATAAAAAATATCGGACGATCCTAAACTCAGACCTGATCCATCTTCGTCGGGCTGACGGGAGGGACTGGGATGGCTTTTTACATGTCAACGCAACTGAAACAGGCTTCAAAGGGCTTGGTATGCTATTCAATCCATTGAAAACCACGATTACGCGAACGATAAAACTTCCATTGTACTACACAGGATTAACTGGTCGAGCTAAAATAGGCTTTGATGATAAATCGAGCAAAGAAGTATCCCTAGATCGTGAATCAAAAGCAACGCTAAGCATTACTATCCCAGCAGAAAGTTATCGCTGGTTTACAGTGAATTAAATAAAGAATTGCGAATTTAAATCTAATCCTGTTAAATTAACACACTAGCTGAAGGTAAGCTCCAGTTAGTGTGTTAAAGAATAATCAAATGATAAAATAGTTATTGGCGCTTACAAATTTTCTATATTGCGGTCATCATTCTGGCCGAATGTTACAGGCACTATTTAAAAGGATTTATCAAGAGATATTAATTTAAGATCTTACGTATGGGAACAATTATCAGACAAGCACAGGAGAATGAAATCAATCTATTAATCGAGTTTGAACAAGGCATTGTTGAAGCGGAGCGACCTTTTGACAATACATTAAAGGATGGTGAAATTCATTATTATGATCTCTTAGAATTGATCAGGTCCGAGGAAGCAGAAGTCCTTGTCGCAGTTGTTGAAGATCAACTTATCGGATCAGGCTATGCCAAGTTGTTGGATGCTAAGCCCTATCAGAAATACAAAAAGTATGCATATTTGGGGTTTATGTATGTTGAACCTGCATACCGAGGTCAAGGCATTAACAAATTAATTCTAGAGAGATTGATAAGCTGGGCCAAAGCAAGAAATATCTCAGAAGTTAGGCTACAGGTTTATGATGAAAATACCATCGCAAAAAATGCTTATCACAAAGTCGGATTTAAACCCAATTTATTGGAGATGCGAATGGAAATCGACGGCTAATTGAGAAAAGATCCTACTAGCAAACATTCAGCACAAGACAAAAAAGCCCTCATTTAAAAAAAAATTAAATGAGGGCTTTTTTTATGCGTAATTCACTGCTATTATTGACAGTTATTTTCATTAACTATTATGTTCTATTTCCTCAATAATTTCTTTGGCAGATTTGATTACATTTTCATTTAATTGAATAACCATATCTGCCTGAGAGGCAGCATTGATTAGAATTCCTTTTACTTTTGGAGAAGCATTAATTGCTCTGTACATAATGTCAGGATTTGTATTCGCATTCGGGATTGCCACCAATTCGTCCGCAAGCTTAAAAACGAGCGAATTGTAGTATGCCTGCCAATCGTCTTTTGCTGGAACTGTTGTTTGATAATATTCCAAAATTCCTGTTTTTAATTTCCGGTCCTTGATTAGACCAATTTTCCCGCTAGAACGAAAGCCTTCATAATTTCCGGTATTTCTAATTTTGAAAATAGGATTGAGGTTCATCTTGATACGATCATTTGGAGTAACTTTAGTCAGACTGTCAATTTTTTGCTGGTTAAGATCTCCATAAAATTTACAGCCTTTCGATGTATATGCAAGGTATGAATTCTGTTTCTCTAAATCTTTGATATCCTTTTCTAGATCAACTTTAAGGTCTTCCAAAAACTCTTTTACTTCTTGTTGCTCATGCCGATGTTCACTCCAGCCATGAAGCCAGATGGATAGGGATACCGCAAAAACAATAATAAAAATCTCTATGGAAATTTCTTTCAATTTTTCACCAAGGCTATGTTTTGGTTCCTTTGCAGTCTTGTAAATTTTCTTTGTGTGCTTAATAATTTCGTCTTGCATTTTACAGCTTTAAGTTAATATAGAGGTGATTTTGTCAAATATTGGTGCTAACACACAAATATGCAAAAGTTTGGCAGAACACACAAATTAATAACTTGTCAATTATAAGTTATGGAACTAAAAATTGATAAGGTTACTGCAGCAGACTGAGTAACATCAATTCATTTTTTTGCAGCAAATGCGTTTTGGTTATGATCGAAATAGAGATAAATACCTTTCCCCTCTGTCTGCGCAGCACGACAATTCTCCGCCCACTTAGCTAGTCCAAAACTTATTTTAATCTTTTTTACGAAAGGATATTAGATAATTGCCTTTAATTTCCAGTTAGCAACGTACATATTGTATGCTAATTTAAGATATTGATATTCTCAAGACTATGTTCATTAACTCCATAATATCTAAACTGTTCTAAAAGAAAAGATTTGGTATCATCGATACCGCAATATGTTTTCAAGAAATCAGAAACATTCATTTTACTCAAATCCTCCCGTTTCATAAATTCCTTCAATCTGTCTTCTCCCATCTTCTTGACAAAATAGTTTGTGACAATGGCATTGAAAACAAAGTGGGGATTTGTCTCATCATCATAGTAATAAAAAGAATCCAGGTCATCCAATACTTCTGGATGTTTTAAGATATGCGGTGCGAGCTTACGGAGATGGTACATAATTGGTTTACCAGCAGCTCCACCAACGAGATTTGTGAATCCATCCATTAAAATAGCGGGACTTTTTGGGAAAATTACCGTCAATAGACGCAACAGCTCATGCTTATGCAATTCAGCAGAAGAGCTAAACATGATACGGTTTTTAGCATCGGTAAGCCCGCATACACTGCTTTTTGTAGACATCATATTGGCCACATAATCATATCCCCTTAACCGAAATAAAGCCTCACAGCCCGGTGCATAAACATATCGCAGTTTATAGGGGACTTTCTTGTCGAAATATCGCTCGATGTTATTTACATATTGGTTGATTTCGTTAATATGTGCTTTGGAAAATGTTTGATCCCGCGGAACGTAGAAATCAAAATAATTATCGGAAATCATTTTATAATCCTCCTTTTGAATCTGGAATCCAAGAATATCCTGCATTCTCAGGCCCTCGGCAGTTTCCTTTATGATAAAATTCTGTATAGCATATAGCATATCGGACTGACTATCTTTACCTGTAATCAACATAACTTTAACTTTGTAGTGGTTTTCTGAGACTTTTGACAAGCCTAAAATTGTCTGTTCGCGATAGGTATACATGCCATAAATCCACGATTCATAACTATCTTTTTGTGGCAATTCGAGTACTTTATCAGAATACCAAAAATTAGCAACATTTTTCCCTGTAGCCCTAGCTTCAATTGCATCGGTAAAAAAATTAATCAACCTTTGATTAATCGAGCTGACGGTATCCACATTATTGAATTTAAATTTTACCTGGGACAAACTGTTAGTCACAAAAAACAAGCAACTAACCAACGTAAGGAAATAGCACTTAAACATAGTTATCAATTTAGTATATTTCAAATAGTCCTTATAGGACCTATTTCGGAAGACCCCTCCGGCATTAGTTTTTTTACATTCTGGTAATGAATGCCTCCTTAGAACTGTTAGTCTAGCCGTCTAGTCTATAAATAAATTCCTCGATTTCAGCTTGTCGTGCATTTGCAAAACCACGATCTGCACCTATTTTAACAAAGCCACAATTTTCCAATACTTTTTGTGAGCCTATGTTGTCAAAAGCTACACGCCCGTAAATGGGACGGATTGTTTCAAGTGAGAGAAAGTCTTTAAGTGCTCTTGTCGCAATACCTCGTCCCCAAAATTTTCGATCAATCCAATAGGTGATTTCGGCATCTTCTCCAATTAGAAACTTTGCAATACTTCCAACAATGGTTCCATCAATTAGAATTGTCTGGTTGTTGATACTTGGCTCACTAAGAAACTTACTGTATTTCTCAAGATACGCCTCCTTATCTAAAGAGCTACTTGATGTAAAAGCGGCGAGATGATTTGCTTCTTCATTCAGTTGAAATCGATAATGTGTTTCTAAGTCAGTAAATATTGTCTGTCTAAGAGTAAGTTGAAAGTTATGGTTATCCATGCCTTTTTATGTTCGGTTTACTTTCAAATATACTGATTGTAAAATAATTTTAGATAAAATCACCTACCATTCCGGTTATCGACCTTTGGCTTTCAGTTATTTTTATTTCAGTTTAACCGATGCCAATTCGAAGAAAACCCAGTGATGTCTCAAAGAAAGGCTGAACAAGGGCAGAAGTTGGCCCGCCAATATGTACCCTTATCGGCAAAAACTATAAGATTCAAATATCATTCAGATTATTGAGCCCATATAGGGAGACAGGGAGATATCTCGATGACTGAAATCGTATCCTGATAGTTAAATACAATTTCAGGTACCATGTCATTCTCACCTATATCGACGCCCTTAACCGAGGAAAACAGATGTAGGTACCGTTTTACAAGTGGTATGGTATGAGCATAAAAATTGGCTATTTTTTCTGGGCTAAACTCACAACTACCATTTCTCCTGCCTTTAGACCGTGCATGGCATAAATGGATATTATCAGTGTAAAAAAGGATCATTTCAATCCTATTTTCTGGATAAAGGGCTTTGATATCTTGTAACATTTGAAGATGCATCTTGTTCGCTATATTAACCTCCACAGCAAAATTCTCATCATCGTTCAACAACATCAACAGCTGTTCCTCAAATCGTCTATATCCATCTTTTACACCCAGCGCAGTGTAATGTTGAATAAAGAAGTTTGGATCAAGTATTTTGATCCCTTCGGGAATGAAATATTGTCCACAAGTACTTTTCCCAATATGAGGCGGACCGGCTATTACATATATTGTCGCCATGATCAGATATTTTGAATTGTCCCATCTCTATGTTCCTCAACTATTTTCCCATCCTTGCTATAAACCAATGGTTGCTCGCAAGAAAACAAATAGGAGCGAATGCTTTTTTGTAGTTCTTGCCTCCATTGGATCTTCTCATCCGCAGACATGGTAAATGGATCTTTCTTCATTTTTCCAATTTTGACAAGCTCTTCTTGGATTATCCTTTTCATTTAAAAATTAAGTTTATATTAACTATGCTACACAGTTAAATATAAACATATATTAATATATTTTAAAAAAATATTAATACAAAAAACTATCAAAATCTGGTAAATATACTTTAAGTGGGAATAAACGCTTACTAGAGAAGTTGATAGACGCTATATAAGCTATTTATCAAGAAAGTATAAGAATTATACAATTTATTGTTAAAGTTTATGCTACAATTAGGATTCCTTAAGAGGTGAAGATAAAATTTCAATAGATATCTAGCATGCTGTTAAGATGTCTCTATCGATGGAACAGTTTTTATATTATGGTTGTGCAGACTCCTAAATTGTTATGGCTATTTATGATCCGAAGCGGATAAGAATCTGCCCCGAAGCAGCCTCAGTTCTTTTATCAGAAACTTTTAAACGGAGAATAAAAGTGCTCAGAGGTCAGTTTAGGGGGAGATGCTGTCAATTTCTTTCCACCCGTATTGACCAAATTATTCGTTTAGGCCAAAGCTTTTGAAGAAGTCCCCTTTATGAGTGTTCAAAAAAACTCAATAAAACCTCTCGAAATGAAAAGCCCTGTAATTATTTAAATTACAGGGCTTTGTACTTTTTTTATGCTTTTGAAAGGTTTGAAAAACCTTCTCAGCGGAAAGGGAGGGATTCGAACCCTCGATACAGTCATCCCGTATACAGTCTTTCCAGGACTGCTCATTCGACCACTCTGACACCTTTCCGTGTTTCAGTGCACAAATGTAGCAATTTTTTAATGTATTGCAACTCCATTTTATTTTTTTGCCAATAGATTTATTATATCCTATTGAGATTAAGCTTATTGTTTTTATTTTTTTATGAATAAAACTTATTCCTTATTTTTCAGGATGACAAATAGCAATTTCGATTTAAAAAAGGAAGTACTTGGAATAGTCCTAAAGCGTACACAAGAACGCATCGACATGATTGAATCCGCATTGGAAACAGCTCAAGACTCAAGTAATGATGACACTAAAAGTAGTGCTGGTGACAAATACGAGACTTCGCGCGAAATGATCCAACAGGATATCAATCGCTATCAGAAGCAGCTCTTAGAGGCCAATAAAGACCTTCAACAGCTTAATAGTATAGCAACCGCTGGGGACGATAGACCAGAGTTTGTCAGATTGGGGAGCCTTGTCCAGACGGATACGGGGCTATATCTGATTGCAACAAGTATTGGTGCATTAACAATTAGGGACAATAATATCTTCGTCATTTCTCCAGTTTCTCCGATAGGTCAGCTGCTTATCGGAAAAGAAATAGGAGATAGTTTTACCTTCAACAAAACAACTCAGCAAATAACCGCAATTTGCTAGCGGTCTGAAAAACGGAAACATTAAACAATATTCCAATCTATCTGTTCTTATTTAGTATAGAAAAGAAGGATGATATGAAATTAAGTAGTTTATTTTTGATTTTTTCATTAGGTATTTTACCATTTGTTCATTCGTGTAGATCCCCTGAATCGGATGACAAACTCAAGTCTAAAATTGAGGACGCATTGAAGACAACCGCTGGCATTGAAGTGGACGTAGAGGAAGGTAACGTAACTTTGAACGGACAGATAGGTTCAGACGATCTTAAACGGGAAATTGAAGATAAAACAAGATCCGTAGGAGGAGAGGAAATCAAATCTATCCACAACAATATCATTGTAAACCTTCCAGAACCTGAGGATGCCCGTGAAAAATATCATGAAATCTTAGGTGGTGCGATAGATTCTACTTTGACAAGGGACGTAAACCTTGTTCTTGAAGACTTTCCAACAATAACGGCACAGGTTAAGGAAGGTATTATCATCGCGACGGGCAATCTTGAAAAATCAAAAATAGATACGTTAAAAAAAAGGTTGGCACACATCAAACCCAAAGGAATTGATATGAAAGGCGTCACGAGTCGATAGCGAAAATAAAAAGAAGCTTCCAATCCAAGGAAAGGAAGCTTCTTTTATTTGTTCATATGTTTATTTAATACCTAAGTTAAGCATTTTCGATTAAATCTCGTATAGCAACCGATGCTATTGCTCCACCAAATGCTGCTGGTAGGTAAGACATGGTCCCATAGGCGGACTTTTTAAAATTACTTCCATCGGTATATAATAATGAATTCTTGTCGGGCAATTCTGTGGAGAATGCTACTTTAACACCATTTCGAATACCGTGTTTGCGTAATTTCTTACGAATGTGCTGTGCCAGCTTACAATTGTAGGATTTACCGATATCTGCAATTTGGATCTTTGTTGGATCCACTTTACCGCCTGCACCCATAGAACTTACAAATGGAATATTAGCCTCCAGCGCTCGTCGAATAAAGAATAGTTTAGGCGTGATGCTATCAATAGCTTCTACACAATAATCCGGAGCAAGATCTAACAAAGCTGGTATTTTTTCTGGTATTATAAAGTCCTGTATAACTGTTAAATCAAGTTCAGGATTGATCGCTAACAGTCTTTCCCGCATAATCTCTGCTTTTGCTTCGCCGTGATTGGTCGCCAAAGCAGGCAGTTGTCTATTTCGATTGGAAGGATCTACGGTATCTCCATCAATAATAGTCATTTTGCCAACACCTGCTCGACATATAAATTCCGCAGCAAAAGAACCAACCCCGCCTAAACCTAAAACCATTACATGTGAATTTGCTAATTTTTCCACCGCCGTTCTACCGATCAATGCTTCGGTACGCGACAGCCAACTTAAATCTTTCATCTATTCAAATTTGTTTTCTTCTTGTGATGAAATTATCAGATTTATTTGCTCAGTATCGGGACTGAATAAATCCAGGTGATTTCATTTATTAAATACATTCCTATAATTCCGGTAAAGATTCTCTTTTACCTCTTCCGGTTCAAGAGATCTGATCTGTGCCACGTATTGATAGAGCGTGGTAATCTCCACTGTAACATCCATATCTGTCTCCAAAAACAAATGTGCAAGCGGAATATTTTTCAAAAGCTCATCCTGGCTTCCATTTAAACAATGTACACCTATAGACAAATAGTAACCCCTGTCTATTAACTGTTTAGCTAAAATCCAATTCTTGCGATAACCATGAAAAACAACAGCTCCTTCAAACTTCATGCTCTTTAAACTATCGACTGTTTCCTGAAAAGCACGAACACAGTGAATAATCAAGGGCTTCCGATAAGCCTGAGCCAGCTGAACCTGTCGGTCAAAGACAGACTTTTGATCGGAGAGGGGAATGGCGGTATTTTTGTCCAAACCACATTCACCTATAGCCAAAACTTGCGGTCGATTTAATTCATTGGCCATTAACCGCAATTCGTGCTCAGAATTCCCATCGATAAACCATGGATGTAAACCTATGGAGCAATCCGCTTCAGTGATTGTCTCAGAATGGTTCAAGGCGACATTCTTAACAGAAAGAACTCCGCTCTCTTTGACCGGATAATTCCGATGAGTATGTAGATCGATATAGGGAATCTGTGCTGCCAACGGGACAAAGGTCGAAAAAATACTTGAAGCAAAAAATATTCTCTACAAAATTAGTATAGTTTTATGACCGCAAGCTTGCATCCAAGGCTTCAAGGATCGCAGAAGCTTTCAAAAGACATTCTTGATACTCCTGATCTGCAGCTGCCTGATTGGTAACCGCTCCACCTGTATGAAAAGAAAGGTACTCTTTTTCTTTATTGTAAAGCAATGAGCGAATAACCACGTTAAAATCAAATTCATCGTGGAGGCTGTCAAAATATCCTATAGATCCGGCGTAAATACCTCGCTTTCGGGCTTCAAGCTGATTGCAGATTTGCATAGCTGCGATTTTTGGAGCACCAGTCATCGAACCTGCAGGAAAGGTATTTCTAAATACATCTACATTGGAAATTTTCGGATCCTGCATACATGTAACGGTAGAGATCATTTGATGCACCTGCTCAAAAGATTGAATTTCAAAAAGATGGGTAGCCTCAACCGTGCCAGGAAAAGCGCTCCTTGTCAAATCATTCCGGACCAAATCAACAATCATCACATTTTCGGCGATCTCTTTTTTTGACCTAAGCATCTCCGCTATAATTTGTTGGTCTTCTTCCGAATTTGCGCCTCTTTTAGCAGTCCCTTTAATTGGCTGAGAAATCAGCTTCCCTTGTTTTTTCGCTAAAAACCGCTCTGGTGAGGCACTGATGATAAAATGATGCCCAACTTTGAAGAATGAACTAAATGGTGTAGGCGATATGGTATTTAGTCTATGATAAACTTCGACGGGAGTGATATCAGCGCCTTCAGCGAAAAATTCCTGACAAAGGTTAACTTCATAAATATCTCCACGCTGAATATGAGCTTGTACATTTTCAAATGCTTTAACATATTCACTCTTTGTCCAACGCGATTGAACTTGCACGGAAATTGGGGCTGTTGCAGGAATCTCAGTATTCAAGATAGCTTGATAGATTTTAACAGGATCTTCGGCTTCTATATGTACTTGATCGTCTGTCCATCGAAGTACAATGGCTGGTACAAAGAAATAGGCTTCCGGAAATCCAAGCTGATCCTTGCCTGTTGTTTGTAATTCTTCTATCTCATTCTTGAGGTCGTAGGATAAGAATCCAGGAATAAACGGAAACTGATGTAATTTCAAAAATGCATCAAGCTGGTCAAATACATTTTCCTCTGCACGAAAAGTGTATAAAGCTTTTACTGCTAATATACGTTCAAATTTCCCCCATTGATCGGACATCCCATTGCTATTAAAGAAAGAAATTTCATCAAATTGCCCTGACCAATGCAGGGCTTTTTGATGAAATTTATCTTTAGAATCGAGAAGATCAAAACTTTCGATCCGCATAGTTTATTTTGATAAAGCTAATGTTTGTTTACGATCAGGACCCACCGATAAGATCGTGATAGGCACTTCGAGAGCTTTCTCTAAATAAGAAATATAATTTTTTAATGCTTCAGGTATTTCTCCTTCCGATGTTATACCTGTCAAATCTTGCTTCCAGCCTTCAATTTCTTCTAAAATAGGCTCCGCTTGGTGTGTGATGATTTCATAAGGCATATAATCAATCACTTCACCATTGTACTTATAGTGTGTACACGCATAAATTTTATCGAAAGTATCCAATACGTCTGCCTTCATCATAATCAGGTCAGTCACACCATTTAGCATAATGGCATATTTCAACGCCGGAATATCAATCCAACCTGTACGACGAGCACGACCAGTAGTCGCTCCAAATTCATGACCTAGTTGACGCAATTTCTCACCCGTTTCATCATGAAGTTCAGTAGGGAAGGGACCACCACCCACACGAGTGGCATATGCCTTAAAGATACCATATACCTTGCCTATTTTATTCGGAGCAATACCAAGGCCGGTACAAGCACCCGCTGTTGTAGTGTTCGATGAAGTAACAAACGGATATGAACCAAAATCAACATCTAAAAGTGTACCTTGTGCACCCTCCGCTAATACGCGCTTGCCTTCTTTGAGATATTGATTAACCAAATGCTCTGAATCCACATGAGGTATAGACTTAATGAATTCGATAGCATCTAAGAATGCTTTCTCTTTTTCACTGAAATCAGGAATTTCCCCATAGTGCGAAAGAATGCTTAGGTGCTTTTCCTTCAATTTTTGGTAACGCTCTTGAAAATCTGGAAGAGTGGTATCACCTACACGTAAACCATTTCTTCCTGTTTTATCCATGTAAGTAGGACCGATACCTTTTAAGGTAGACCCAATTTTTCCTGCTCCCATTTTTGATTCGGAAGCAGCATCCAATAATTGGTGTGTTGGCAGAATAAGGTGTGCTTTACGCGCCAAAACCAAATTGCCTTTACCCACCGGATCAAAACCAGCTGTCTTTAGATTGTCTAATTCTCTTTTTAAGATAATTGGATCAATAACGACGCCATTACCAATAAGATTTAGTGTACCTTCATTGAAGATACCAGATGGAATTGTGTTGAGTACGAATTTCTTGTTATCGAATTCCAACGTGTGTCCGGCGTTAGGGCCGCCTTGGAAACGAGCGATTAAATCGTATTTTGGACAAAATACGTCTACGATTTTACCTTTACCCTCGTCACCCCATTGTAAGCCCAAAAGCACATCAACTTGCATAGCTTTTAAAGTATAGTAATTAAAATGTTATTAATAAAATAGACTCTATCAAAAAATAAAATGTTCAGGAATTTTCCCCCTGAACATTCCTGAACAAATGTACTATTATATTTAAGAAAATATAAGATTAATTTGAAATAGCTTCATGAGCTATGGTTTCTTCCTTTTTGTTTTTAATTTGGCAATCTTGGCATACACCGTACAAATTGAGCGAGTGGTGCTTAATGTCAAATTTTAAAAGATCACCCATCAGACTCTGAATTTGATTGATACGTGGGTCACAGAATTCAACGACCTTATTACATTCAATACAGATCACGTGATCGTGTTGTTTAAAACCATAAGATTTTTCAAATTGCGCCATGTTTCTTCCAAACTGGTGTTTGGTAACCAAGTCACAAGACACCAAGAGTTCTAAGGTATTATAAACTGTAGCACGACTAACACGATACTTCTTGTTCTTCATATGGATATACAAAGACTCGACATCAAAGTGATCAGTTCGGGAATAAATCTCTTCCAAAATCGCATAGCGTTCTGGTGTTTTTCTTAGATTTTTATTTTCTAAGTAGGCTTCGAAGATTTTTTTTACAGTTGCAAAATTTTCAGCTTGATTCATAGTAAAAATATTCTTGTACAAATTTACCAATTAAGATTGATATTTCCTCTATTAAAATAGGACACAGGAGCAGTTGCTCTAGCAGAATCATCAATCCAAACATTGGCTATTAATTTTCCGATTCGTATCGATTGACTCCTGTTATTCCTCTGACTTGCTTTAAATTTTTCATTAAACTTTCAAGTTGTGCAGTATCATTCACATAGACCATAATATTACCGTCAAAAATACCGTCGTTGCTTGAAATGGACAACGACCTAATATTAACAGCGAATTCTTGTGAAATAACAGTTGTAATCTTATTAACTAATCCAACATCATCTATGCCAACAATGTGCAGACCTGTCAAAAATGCAGAATCTTTTGTTGAAGCCCAGCGTGCCTTTAGAATTCTATAGCCATAATTAGCCATCAACTTGGATGCATTTGGACAACTCGTACGGTGGATTTTTATACCATCATTAACAGTTAAAAAGCCAAAAACATCATCACCAGGGATTGGATTGCAGCATGGCGCTAAAGTATAATCGACTTTCTGCATGTCATCTCCAATTAAGATCGTATCGAATTCCTTCTTATTGATCTTTTCGACGAGACCACTAATATGAGTATTGAATTGATTTCCAGATGAAGAGCTTGTATTAATTTCAACCGCTTTTTCATGCGCCACATACTCCCTTAACTGTCTGATGTCAACAACTCCCTTAGCAACATTATAGAAAAGATCCTGTGAACTTGGGTACTTCAGAAAATTGGCAATTTTATTGATATTATCCGTATTATACGTGACTTTAAGAGACTTCAGCTTCCGCTCCAAAATCTCTTTTCCATCCTCCGCAACTCTTCGTTTTTCCTCTTTTAAAGAAGATCTAATTTTAGATTTGGCTTTTGCCGTCACCACAAAATTTAACCAATCTTCTTTAGGCGACTGTTTGCTCGAAGTAATAATCTCTACCTGATCTCCATTTTGTAAAATATGACTCAAAGGGACAAGCTTGTGATTTACTTTAGCCCCAATACAACTTGCGCCAATATCAGAGTGTATTTCAAATGCAAAATCTAAGGCGGTTGCACTATTTGGCAACTGAATCAAAGTTCCCTTCGGGGTGAATATAAAAATCTCATCGGAGAAGAGATTCATTTTAAAATCATCCACAAAATCCATTGCGTTCTGGTCCGGACTGCTCAATACATCACGTATTTTCTTGATCCACTGATCCAGACCTGAATCCGAATTTGATTCTTTGTACTTCCAATGCGCCGCAAAACCTTTTTCAGCAATCTCATTCATACGTTTGGTCCGAATCTGAACTTCTACCCATTGTCCTTTTGGACCCATTACTGTTGTATGCAATGATTCATAGCCATTTCCTTTAGGAGAGGAGATCCAATCCCGCAAACGGTCTGGGTTAGGACGATACAGATCTGTCACAATAGAATAGACTTTCCAGCATTCTGTCTTTTCCTTTTCATCAACAGCGTCTATGACGATACGAATTGCAAAAAGATCATAAACTTCCTCAAAAGGAATAGACTTCTTCCGCATCTTATTCCAAATAGAATGGATAGATTTTGGCCGTCCAAATACAGAGGCCATAATACCTTGTTCCTCCAAAATCTCTTTAATAGGACCGATAAAATCACCAATAAACCGCTCACGCTCCGCTTTCTTCTCATTCAATTTTCGCGCGATGAATTTATAAGTATCCGGATCGGTGTATTTCATCGAAAGATCTTCCAATTCGGATTTAATGGCATAAAGTCCCAGGCGATGCGCTAAAGGCGCATACAGATAACTCGTTTCGGAGGCGATCTTTAGCTGCTTGTCTCTCGCCATGAATTCCATGGTACGCATATTATGCAGCCTATCAGCCAATTTGATTAGAATTACACGAACGTCATCGGCAAGTGTGAGCAGCATTTTTCTAAAGTTCTCAGCCTGCATGGAACTATTGGGGTCAAAAATCCCCGAAATCTTGGTAAGCCCATCGATGATACGGCGAACTTTTTTACCAAACATTTCTTCAATTTCATCCAGCGTAACATTGGTATCTTCAACTACATCATGGAGTAAGGCACATACAATTGACGTTGTTCCTAAACCAATTTCTTCGGCAGCAATCTGGGCAACAGCAATCGGGTGATAGATATAAGGCTCCCCTGATTTACGACGCATCTCTTTATGACTATCCAGCGCTAAATCAAATGCCTTTCGAATCTCTTGCTTGTCTCCACGTTGTAAAGTAGGTTTACAAGCGCGTAACAATGCACGGTAACGTTTCCTTATCTCTTTGTTTTCTGCTTCAATATCAATCACATAATCTTTCATAAACGTTGCAGGTAAATGATGTTTTTTGAGTAAATTTGTGTAATTTAGTTAATGTATTCTTGAATACTATTTTCAAGCTAACTTATTTTGTAATAAATCTACCAAAATATTATAGCATTGACAAATTAAAAAAGCGTTATATAATTGCCCAGATGAAGACAATATTATTTTGTTTGCTTTTTCTCACAGGGACTTTGTCCAGTTGGGCGCAGTCTCAATCGCTCACGCTCCCTTTGTATGGAGAAGGCGCGCAGGAGACTGTAAACAGTTATATGACAACAACCCTGCAAAGCGGAGAGATTTTACCATGGTTTCCCATTCCTGAAGTCATTGTTGTAGCTAAACGGACCTGGTCGAGCGAAGAAGCACGAAGAGAGTATCTCCGCTTTAGAAGAAATGTCCTCAAGGTTCTACCTTATGCAATATACGCACAAAAAAGATATGACCAGCTTGATCGGGATCTCGCTTTGACCTCAGACAAAAAAGAACACAAAGCGTTAGTTGAGAAATGTGAAAGCGATGTAAAACAGATGTTTGATCGTGAGATCAAAAATATGACCATTTCACAAGGTAAAATACTCATCAAATTAATCGATCGTTATACAGGGCATACAGGCTACGAAATGGTCAAAGAGATGAAAGGCGGGATTTCTGCTTTTTTCTACCAAGGTGTCGCGAAAATATTCGGACACAATCTAAAGTCAACCTATGACCCAAAAGAAGACTTTGCCATTGAAAATATCATTCGGGAATTTGAGAAGTCGAGACCTCAACCCGTCATGTAGCCAACTAAAACATAAAATAGATGAAAACAGTATATGACTTTGATGCGCTTCAGTTTAACGGCAAAAAAAAATCCCTCGCTGATTTTGAAGGAAAAGTTTTATTAATCGTCAATACTGCCAGTCAATGCCTTTTTACGGGACAGTTTAAGTCGCTCGAAAAACTCTATCAAAAATACAGGGACAAAGGATTCGAAATTTTAGCTTTCCCGGCCAACAATTTCCGGAATCAGGAACCATTAACAGGCAGCACATTAGAAACATTCTGCCGGATCAATCAACAAGTGAGTTTTCCTATTTTCAAACGCAGTCATGTTATTGGCGAATATACAACCCCTCTTTATAGCTTTCTTTCAAACAAAGAGAAAAATGGGCGCATCAACAGTAAGCCGTCCTGGAATTTCCACAAATACCTGATAAACAAAAAAGGTGAGGTGATTGATTTCTATTATCCGATTACTTCGCCATTATCAAGTAAAATTTGTCGCAATATTGAGCGTCTATTAGAAGAGTAAACCATAAACTACTTACCTTTGCCGCGGCTCCGCAGCGCAGACAGCATTCGTACATCGAATTGCTAACCATGTCATTTCGAAATAGCAACATTACAACACCCGCCTATTTCATAAAGATAAAGGAAGACAATTTGCCAAAAAAGCGGAGGACCAATAAAAAATATTATATGTTAAAATTAGATCTATTAATCATTGCTGTACATCCTGACGACGCTGAATTAGGTGCTGGAGGAGTAATGGCAAAATACGTTGCTGAAGGAAAAAAAGTAGGAATTGTTGATTTGACGCAAGGTGAACTAGGCACCCGCGGCACAGCCGAAACCAGAGCACAGGAAGCAAAGGATGCTGCTGAGATTCTAGGCTTAGCTGCAAGAGAAAACCTCGGCTTAAGAGATGGTTTTTTTGAAAATGCAGAAAAAGAGAAAATGGCAGTGATACGTGCTATCCGCAAGTATCAACCAGAAATTGTGATCACAAACGCCATTACTGACCGCCATCCAGACCACGGAAGAGCCGGACAAATGGTCAATGAGGCCTGCTTTCTTTCAGGCTTGAGAAAAGTGGAAACATTTGACCAAAACAATCTTCCTCAAGAGGCCTACCGTCCTCGATTAGTGCTACAATTTATACAGGACTATTATATCAAACCAGATGTTGTTATTGACATAACAGATTATTACCACATCAAAGAAAAATCTGTTTTAGCGTATAAAACCCAATTTTACACTGGAGAAAATGTAAATCCCGATGAACCGCAAACTTATATCTCCAATCCCGATTTCATGGAATCTACCGCGGCTAGAGCGCGTGAATTTGGACGTTACATACAGACAAAATATGCTGAAGGATTTACATCAAAGAAAATAATTGGAGTAGATGATTTATTCCATTTAAAGTAAAAACGATTCGGAAATATTCACCCCATAAAATTAGGCTATAACTATACTTATAACTCTACTTAGTTATAAATATAGTTATAGCCTAAATCAAGATTGCATTCTGCAATCTTTTGACCAACGAATAAGCAGCTTCCTTGCTTAGGATATAAATCCTTTTACATACTGTTTAGTAATTTCATTTTGTGGGTTTAACAGAACCTGCTCCGTTGGACCAAACTCAAGTATTTCCCCGCCATAAACAAAAAGAATATAGTCGGACACCCGTCTTGCCTGCCGCAATATATGTGTCACCAAAACGATGGTGTAATCTTTTTTTAATTCAATCAATAGCTCCTCAATTTTGGCTGTAGACAAAGGGTCCAAAGCCGATGTCGATTCATCGCCAAGTATAATCTCTGGCTCTACAGCCAAGCCTCTAGCCAGGCAAAGTCTTTGCTGCTGGCCTATAGACAAACCGCTGGCAGAATGTCCTAGACGATCTTTGACCTCATCCCACAACGCTACATTTCGCAGCTGTTTTTCGACAATCTTATCTAGCTCTTTCTTGCTTCGAGTACCGTGTATACGTGGGCCATAGGCTACATTATCATAAATAGACATGGGTAGTGGATACGGTTTCTGCGATAAAAGCCCCATTTTCTTACGGATGTGTGTCACCTCAGCATTCTTGCCATAAATATCCTCACCATTCACTAGCACTGATCCTGTTATCTCAACACCTTTGGTATCGTCCACCAAGCGGTTGAGTGTTTTTAAAAGCGTTGTCTTTCCGCAACCCGACGGACCAATAATAGAAGTTACGCTATTATTGGGCAAAGCGAGGTTGATATTTTTGAGTATATGCCGTCCATCGATATAAACGTTAAGATCCTTAATTTCGATATGCGGATCAGTTAACGGATTAATTATCGACGATTCTTTTGTTTCGATTGAAGGATATGTGTGCATACTACAATAATTAAAATAATGATTGTTAAAACTAAAGCGGAAGCGTAGGCACGCCCCTGAACTTCAGGAATAGGGCTACTTAACTGAAAAAATATGGCCAAAGGCAGTGTTGCCGCTGGTTCATCGATATATTTTGGAAGATTATCACTAAAACCTGTTGTCAATAAGACACCAGCCACGTCGCCAATGGCTCGGCCAAAAGCGAGTAAAATAGCAGTGAGTAAACCGGTACGTACACTTCTTAACATCACCTTGGCCAGCTCCCAGCGTGTAGTCCCAAGCGAAAGCGTTACATTCTTTAGATCTTCGGGAATTGTTTTGATCAGTTCATCTACAGTC
Source organism: Sphingobacterium sp. (assembly GCA_031286695.1). Taxonomy (GTDB): domain Bacteria; phylum Bacteroidota; class Bacteroidia; order Sphingobacteriales; family Sphingobacteriaceae; genus Sphingobacterium. The sequence continues at coordinate 159,718 of JAITTY010000001.1, forward strand.
CGCACCACAATGGGAACAGTAAGCAAGGTTACTGTGATAATTCCTCCCAATAAGGAGGCACGAATGCCCAAATACACCATGATTCCAAAGCCAACAGCGCCATAAACAATAGAAGGGACACCGTACAGCACGTCGAAAAGAAGTTTTGAGAATTGTGTAACTCTGGATTTTGCTCCCAAATACACATTAAGATAAAGGGAAATGGGTATCCCGATGAAAGCGGAAAGCGCCGTTGCTACGCCAGCCAGATATAACGAACCGAGTATGGCATTCAAAATACCACCTTCCTTACCGATGTAAAATCCCCCCTTAGGCAGCTGGCTGACCATCTCCCAGCTGAGGTAGGGAAGACCCTTATACAATATAGTTCCAACAATGAAAAAAAGGGAGGCAGTTACGGTGACCCCAGAGAGATGCATAAAACCTTTAGCTACTTTTTCATTCAGTAAGCGTCTTTTTGTATTATCCATGCTGATCTCCTTCCAGTCGTCTCAATATCAGACGAGATATTAAATTAAAAACAAATATGATGACAAACAGCAATAACGCCGAAAACATCAAAGCGGATTCATAAAGTGGAATTGACATCATTTCTCCAAAATTATTCGCAATCAAGGCCGGAATAGGATACCCAGCATCAAATATTGAGGTGGGTACTTTTGCAACATTTCCACAAACCATCAACACGGCTATTGTTTCTCCAAATGCCCTAGACGTCGACAAGACAATAGCAGCAACAATCCCTGGCCGTGCTTTTTTCAAAATGACATGCTTAATAGTATCCCACTTTGTTGCACCCAATGATAACGAAGCCGCTTTGAGCTCATAAGGTATTGTTTGAAGCACTTCAACCATAATAGAAATCATGATTGGGAAGATCATCACAGCAAGTACAATACCACCAGCAAAAACCGAATACCCAGAGGTTACAACACCAAAAATAGGCGCAATGTACAGCTGAATTAATGGGACTATGAACAATACCCCCCAAACACCATAGAGCACCGGTGGTATAGCAGCCAAAATATTAACCAAAGGAAGCATCATATTTTTTAAGGCATCGGAAGCATATTCAGTCAGATAAACAGCCGTTAATACACATAGTGGAATTGCAATGACAAGTGAAATCAAAGTGACCGCTAGCGTCCCTGCTATAAAAGGTAAAAAACCAAATGAGCCTTTCATCGGCGACCATACTTTATCAGTCAGCAATTGAAAGATATTGCTATATTCAAATAGTGGAATTGACTTGATGGTTAGACCGACCGCGATGATCACCACTACAGAGAGAGAGATCAGCAGCAGGAGCAAAGTGGATCGCTTCACCAGCGCATCTTTAACGAGACGGGTATTTAGCATGCTATAACTTATTAAGTTCTTCTTTTATCAATGTTTCATTTAACGGCACATAACCGTTTTCAAGAAGCTGTGATTGTGCCTGCTTTTGAAGCACAAATGAAATAAACTCCTTCAATAGAAGTGATTCTGTCTTATGGCGCGTCACAAAGGTCAGCTCTCTGGAGGGTGGAGCAGGATACCGACCCGCTGCAACTGCCTCCGTTAATTCAGATAAGGTGTGGTAAAACCGTTCCTCATTTTCAATCTGGCCATTTTTATTCAGATCTAATGGAACCACATCAATACGATCAAATACCTTATTTGTCTTTAGATTATAGACGTAATTAATATTATTGAAGCCAATACCATGAATGTCATCTTTAATTGCCTGCGCTATCCCAGGATCACCAAAAATTCCAATACCCTGCAAATCTTCCTGCTTATGACCAAAAAATTTAGCCCAGGTCTCCGCTGCTCCGGCTGCATCAGAACGAACATATACATTGATCGGGTCAGCTGTAAATCGAGGATCAATTTGTTTCCAGGTTTTGAATTTTCGACTGATAAAAATATCGGACAATTCTTCACGGCTTAGACCACGTTTCAAAATCGCCTGATAGTTTGGGTTACCCGGATTGATTGTACAGATCACAGCATCCTTTGCAACAACAATCGGAACAGCCCCTTTTTTTACTTCCTGTTCATGAAGATCCCTCGAAACCATCCCAATATCGACCATACCCGTAAGTACATCGGCAATTCCTTTACCCGCACCACCAGCTGATATATTGAACCGAACGTGGGGATGTATTTTTTTGAAGTCTTCACTCCATACAACTGCTAGAGGATAAAGTGCAAATGCTCCAGACAAAGAAATATTACCTTCAAAACCACGTTCTTTACTGTAGCCATTCTTAACTTTAGGCGCACACGAAATTATCTCAAATACGATTATAAAGCTTAAAATCAAGACTATTAAACACTTTCTCATCATTACACCTATTAGTCTACAGGTTTTGTATATTAAATTTTACAAGGCAAATATATATTAATTTGGTAGATATTATAGAATATTAAAAAAATATTTTTACATTTGACCTCGAGAAAAGAATACTAAATCAATAGATTTTATTTGTTTTATGCAAAGTTTCCGCACAGAATTAGAAAACCCAATCGTGGAAAGGGAAATTATCGAACTTGAAAAAAAGATTCGATTATTCCATGAAGGCAAGATCGCCGACGAGAAATTTAGATCGTTGCGCTTAGCCAGGGGAGTATATGGACAAAGACAACCTGGAGTTCAGATGGTTCGTATAAAGCTTCCATTTGGAAAGGTTACGTTTAAGCAATTGATTAAAATTGCTGCGATATCGGATGAATATGCAAGCCGCAATCTACATCTTACAACACGTCAAGATATACAGATCCATTATGTTAGCTTGGACCGTACACCAGAACTTTGGTCCAAATTGGCCGAAGATGACATCACATTACGTGAGGCTTGTGGCAACACTGTCCGCAATGTGACAGCATCACCAACTTCTGGTATTGATCCCAAGGAACCGTTTGATGTATCTCCATACGCACAAGCTACATTTGAATATTTCCTACGTAATCCAGTCTGTGCAGAAATGGGCAGAAAATTCAAAATGTCTTTCTCTGCCAGTGATGATGATACAGCGTTCTCATATATTCACGACCTGGGCTTTATTCCTAAATTGAAACTAGTTGATGGCGTCGAAACTCGTGGCTTCAAAGTCCTGCTGGGAGGAGGTTTGGGATCTCAGCCTTTCTTGGCGTCCGTTACGAGTGAGTTTTTACACGAAGATGAGCTTATCCCTTATATAGAAGCTACACTCCGTGTATTTGACCGCTATGGAGAACGAAATAACAGAAACAAGGCACGCTTCAAATACCTTATCCAAAAATTAGGCTTAGAAGAGGTTTTGAGTTTAATTGAATCAGAAAAAATTGCCACGAAAGTAAAGATTTTCCCCATTGATCGAAGCAAAATCGAACAACCTTTAGCCCCAGATGATAGCGAGGTACCAAGTATTGATCTGGATAGTGACCTAAACTATCAGGTTTGGAAAAGCACCAATACTTTTGCACAGAAACAAGAAGGATATTACGGAGTTTATGTAAGAGTGTCCACAGGTGATATCGGTACTGACAAGGCACGCGCATTGGTAACAGGGCTAAAAAACCTGGTCGCTGACGACATTCGCATTACGCAAAATCAAAGCCTGCTATTGAAATATTCGACAGAAAAATCTCTGCCACATATTTATCAGCTGCTGAAATCACTGGATCTTGCACAAGTAGGCTTTGACAGTACAGCAGATGTAACAACCTGTCCTGGCACAGACACCTGTAATCTAGGTATTTCAAATAGCACGGAAATGGCTCGTGTTATTGAGTCTTACATAGCCGAATTCCATCAGGATTTCGTGTTTAATAGAGATCTGAAAATTAAAATCTCTGGCTGCATGAATTCTTGTGGTCAGCACGGTTTAGCACATATCGGTTTTCACGGCAGTTCTGTCAAAGCAGAAGGCAAAGTTGTACCTGCAGCACAAGTTATGCTGGGAGGTGGAACTATAGGAAATGGCGAAGGCCGTGTTGCCGAACGCATTATCAAAGTTCCAACAAAAAGAGTTTTGCATGTCGTTGAATGGGTACTGAACGATTATAAGAAAAATGCGGAAGAGCATGAAAATTTTCATGCTTACTATGATAGACAAGGAAAGAATTACTTCTACAATCTTTTAAAACCACTTTCGGATCTGACCAATCTTGCTGAGGACGAGTTTGTGGACTGGGGGCATGAAGGAACATTTCAGACAGCTATTGGCGTGGGAGAATGTGCGGGAGTCGTGATTGACTTGGTCGCAACCTTAATTTATGAGGCGGAAGAAAAATTGCAATGGGCAAATGAGACATTCCAGGAATCTAAATTCTCCGATGCTATCTATCACGCATATAATACCTTTGTACAAACAGCAAAAGCATTATTATTAGATAAGGGAGTTAGCGCAAGTACACAAAATACGGTCATCAATGAATTCCAAGCGCATTTTGTGGAAACAGGTGAATATAGTTTTGATCAGGCCTTTCCGGAACTGGTCTTACAGATCAGCAAAAATGAACCAAACGAGCACTTTGCAGCTACCTATATTCAGGAAGCAACAAAGTTTATCAATACGGTTTATCAACGTAAAAATTTAAAACCAGTATTGGTATAGGGAGAGAATAGTATGTCAATAAAAGCGAAAGTAACCTTAGTTGGAGCAGGACCGGGAGATCCTGAACTGATCAGCCTTAAAGGGATAAAAGCGATAGAAAAAGCGGACGTTATTTTATATGACGCGCTCGTAAATGAAGAATTGCTGGATTATGCAGCGCCTGATTGCATCAAGATATATGTTGGAAAACGCGCCGAACAGCTCTCAACTTCCCAGGACGAAATCAATCGTCTACTGGTGGATTATGCACTAAATTACGGGCATGTTGTCCGTCTAAAAGGTGGTGATCCATTTGTCTTTGGCCGCGGCGGAGAAGAAATTGATTATGTACATCAATATGGTATAGAAACAAGTGTTGTGCCAGGTATTTCCTCTGCTATTGGACTGACTGGATTGCAGCAGCTACCATTAACTTATCGCGGTATCAGTGAAAGTTTTTGGGTGATTACGGGCTCCAGATCGGACGGTTCGCTATCCACAGACCTTTATTTAGCCGCTGAGTCCAAAGCTACCGTTGTTGTACTGATGGGCTATGGAAAGTTGGCTGAAATCGTAAACATTTATCGCGAAAGAAACCTGCACAGCTTACCAATTGCTTTAATTCAAAATGGTTCTTTACCGAATGAAAAAGTCGTTTTCGGCACCATAGACAGTATTTTGGATGAATCTACGGAGAAAAGAGTAGGGGTACCCGCAATTATTGTAATCGGTGAAGTGGTGGCAAAACATCGCTCATTTCAGGAAATTAAAGAAAAAGCTCTAGCCTTATAGCCATGAACCAGCTATTTCCCATATTCGTCAAACTGAATCAGATTCACACCTTGCTCGTTGGAGGAGGGAACGTTGCATTGGAAAAATTCCAGGCACTCGTTTCCAATGACAACGCATTGAATTTAACAATCGTAGCGAAGGAAATCAATCCTGCATTTGAAGAGCTTCTAAAAGAATACCCTCAGGTCAAGCTGTATGTCCGTCCATTTGAGTCGAACGATATTATCGATAAACAGCTGGTCATTGCAGCAACAAACAATACTCAGCTCAACGATCAGTTACGTAGTATAACATCACAAGGAAACATACTGTTTAATGCGGCGGACAAACCGGATTTGTGTGACTTCTACTTAGGATCAATTGTTAAGAAAGGTGATCTGAAAATAGCCATTTCAACAAACGGAAAATCCCCAACAATTGCCAAACGTGTAAAAGAATTATTGAATGACCTTTTACCAGAAGAAATTGACGAAACTTTGTCACTGATGAGTGCCTATCGAGAGCAGCTCAAAGGCGATTTCGAGTTTAAAGTAAAGAAGTTGAACGAGCATACCAAAAATATATTACGTTATGAACGTTAAAGAAATCAAAGAAATTATTGGCACCAAAAAAGGAGTGGAGCTCTTACAAGCAATAGCTGCAACATTTCCAAATGAAGTCGTTTTTTCAACATCTTTCGGTATTGAGGACCAGATCATTACAGAATGGATCGGTAAAAATAATATTGATATCGAAATATTCACACTGGACACGGGACGATTATTCAAGGAAACCTATTCTTTGTGGAGCCGTACCTTGGAGCGCTATCAACTGCAAATTAAGACCTACACGCCAGACACACGCCTCTTAGAAGAATTCATCAGCAGAAAAGGCCCCAATTCATTCTATGAATCGGTAGACAATCGTAAGGAATGCTGCAGAATAAGAAAAATAGAACCATTGCAGCGCGCAGTCAAAGGGAAGAAAATTTGGGTAACCGGGATCAGATCTGATCAATCCGTCAATCGGCACGATATGGATTTTATCGAATATGATGAAGTTAATCAGATCATTAAAATCCATCCTTTATTTGACTGGACCTTTGACGAGGTGAAAAAATATTGCAAGGAACAATACATTCCTTATAATGTCCTGCACGACAAAGGTTTTCCGAGTATCGGCTGCCAGCCTTGCACCAGAGCGATACAGGAAGGTGAAGATTTCCGTGCTGGCAGATGGTGGTGGGAAGATCAAAGTAAAAAAGAATGTGGTTTACACGCTGTTAAATCTTAAAATAACCAAGCATAAACTCAAATTCATTAAATCAAATTTTATTATTTCAGAAAATGGACTATTTAGATCATTTAGAAGCGGAAGCAATATATATATTAAGGGAGGTCGCTGGGCAATTTGAGAAACCTGCGTTACTATTCTCTGGTGGCAAGGATTCTATCACACTTGTTCACCTCGCAAAAAAAGCATTTAGACCTGGAAAATTTCCATTTCCATTAGTGCACATTGATACAGGCCACAATTTCCCCGAAACAATTGTTTTCAGGGATTCACTGATTGAAGAAATTGGGGAAAAACTGATTGTAGGTTATGTGCAGGAAAGTATCGACCAAGGCAAAGTGGTGGAGCAAAAGGGAAAAAATGCAAGTCGAAATGCTTTACAAACAGTCACCTTATTAGATACAATTTCGAAACATGGCTTCGACGCCTGTATTGGAGGTGCACGCAGAGATGAAGAAAAAGCCCGTGCGAAGGAGCGGATCTTCTCCGTGCGAGATGAATTCGGCCAATGGGATCCCAAACGCCAAAGACCTGAATTGTGGAGCATATTCAATGGTAAAATAAACAAGGGTGAGAATGTACGGGTATTTCCTATTTCAAACTGGACAGAATTGGATGTCTGGAATTATATAAAACGTGAGCAGATTGCGTTGCCATCTATATATTTTAGCCACGAACGGGAAGTTATCACACGCAATGGACAATTAATGGCAGCTGCACCGTTTCTGAATATCGATGCTGACGATGTAATCGAACGAAAATCAGTACGTTTTAGAACTGTCGGAGACATGACATGTACAGCAGCCGTGGATTCAACGGCTACAGAACTTGATGATATCATAGCAGAAATAAAAGCGTCAACTGTAAGTGAACGTGGAGCCAGAATGGACGACAAAGTGTCGGAAGCAGCTATGGAAGAACGTAAAAAACAAGGATACTTTTAACCCACATTTCAAATTAACACCTGATATTGACAACAATGAATATATTGAAATTTATAACCGCCGGTTCCGTGGATGATGGTAAGAGTACCTTAATAGGCCGCTTGCTTTACGATACCAACTCCATTTTGGATGATCAATTGGAAGCCATACAGCGTGCTAACCGGAAAAACGATGATGGAACGGTAGACTTGGCCATATTGACTGATGGTCTTAAGGCTGAACGAGAACAAGGGATCACTATAGATGTTGCCTACAAATACTTCCAGACTGATCATAGAAAATATATTATAGCTGATGCCCCAGGGCATATCCAATACACAAGAAACATGGTGACCGGTGCCTCCAATTCGGACCTGATTATCATCCTGGTTGACGCTAGAAAAGGCGTAATAGAGCAAACAAAACGGCACTCCTTCATCGCTAAACTACTAGCTATGAAGCAGATTTTGGTTTGCATCAACAAAATGGATATGGTCGATTACAGCGCCACGGTATTCGAACAGATCAAAAGCGATTACTTAACACTGGCTAGCAATCTAGGACTCAAAGATGTTGATTTCATACCCGTTTCCGCTCTAAAAGGTGATAATATCGTCCATAAATCGGATCGTATGCTATGGTATACAGGCGAGTCTTTATTAGATTACCTAGAAAATGTAGAAATACATGAACACGAAACAGCCAACTGGAGATTTCCAGTCCAATGGGTTGTAAGACCGCAAACAGATGATTTACACGATTATAGAGGATATGCAGGTCGCGTATTAGGAGAGGGGTTAACAGTGGGAGATCCTGTAATTATTTATCCAGCTGAGACTTTCAGCACAGTAAAAGCTATAGAATTGAACGGACTGCAGCTTCAAAGGGCTGAAAGTGGACAATCTGTCATTATCCATCTCAGCGATGATGTCGACATTAGCCGTGGAGACACGATTGCCAGCGTGGAAAATCCACCGAAATTCGAACGTAATATCCAAGCAAATTTGTGCTGGTTCGATAACAAACCTTTGGATACGGATCAAATTTACCTCGTTCAAAGTCACAGCAAATTAACGAAAGTTAAAATTGTTGATGTGCTTTACAAATTTGATATCAATACGCAGGAAAAAGTTTATAATGAGGAGATCAAGCTTAATGATATTGGCCGCATAGCAATTAAATCTGCTGAAAATCTTGTATTTGATCTACAAAATGAAAATGCAGAAAATTCGCAAGCCATTGTTATTGACCCACGGACAAATCTAACTGTTGGTGCTTTAATGATTCAGGCAGTCGACTAATATTTTTTTAAACGTAAATATTCAACCTAAATATTTTTAAAGGAACTCAGACATTGTCTGAGTTCCTTTTTTTACGAATTATAGCTAACATTATCGCAGAATCTACTTTTAAAGAGCTGAACTGATAGCGAGCAACGGTACAAGGAGGTATACTTTCATACTTTCTATTTAACATAATATAAATTATATATACAATATGCAAAGTAATATTTAGCAGTTTAATCAATAGTACTTTATTAAATAATCATCAAAAAGCATTCATGATTAAATTATTTTCAATCGTACAGCATATTTATCAATATTTTATTAAAAAAGATAATAATTCGATGATTAATACTTTCAATCGAATAAAACGCAGATATTTCGTTATTATACAAAACTTTATACAACAAACTCGTTATTTTAAACGACTTACGTAATATCTGAAATTTCATCAAAACAGAATAATATTTGTAAATAATTAACGATTATTGGTTTTTTGTTAAAAAATATATAAATTAGTGCCAGCCAAAGGGAAATTTTACTAATTAAAACATGTCAAAAAACTTTAACGAGTTCATTTCAATCGTTGAGAAACGTAATCCAAATGAACCAGAATTCTTACAAGCTGTAAAAGAAGTTACTGAGGATTTATTTCCTTATATCACTGAAAACCATCCTGAATTTTTTGACCAAAAAATTCTTGAAAGACTTACTGAACCTGAGCGTATTATATCTTTCCGTGTAACCTGGTTAGATGATAACCATCAAGTACAAGTTAATCGTGGATATCGTGTTCAGATGAATAGTTCAATCGGTCCATACAAAGGCGGTCTACGCTTCGCTCCTTCCGTTAATCAAAGCATCTTAAAATTCCTCGCTTTTGAGCAGGTATTTAAAAATAGCTTAACTGGATTACCAATTGGCGGTGGAAAAGGTGGTTCTGATTTCGATCCTAAAGGTAAATCAGACAATGAAATTATGCGTTTTTGTCAAAGTTTCATGACTGAACTGTACCGTCATATTGGCGCAGATACAGATGTTCCTGCCGGTGATATCGGTGTTGGCGGCCGTGAAATTGGCTTCTTATTTGGACAATTTAAACGTCTTCAAAACAACTTTACTGGAGTTCTTACAGGTAAAGGTGAACTGTGGGGCGGCTCATACATCCGTCCAGAAGCGACTGGTTATGGCTTATTATATTTCGTCGACTGTATATTCAGACATCAGGGAAAATCATTACAGGGTAAAGTTGCTACCGTATCAGGAGCTGGCAATGTAGCTTTTTTCGCTGTAGAGAAAGCGCTGCAACTGGGTGCTAAAGTAATCACAGTATCAAACAGCTTAGGAACATTATATGATCCTGACGGTTTTGATGCTGAAAAAATGGCCTTTGGCGCAACATTAGGAAGAAATTTGGATCAATATCCGGCTCGCTACCCTAATGCCCAATTTTTAGCTGGTCAGAAACCTTGGCAATTTAAATGTGATATCGCATTGCCTTGTGCAACACAAAATGAACTGGATGAATCGGATGCAAAAGCACTTATAGCAAATGGTTGTATCTGTGTTGCTGAAGGTGCTAACATGCCTTCCACGGCCGAAGCAATTAAAATTTTCTTGGATGCAAAAATTAGTTTTGCACCAGGTAAAGCTGCTAATGCTGGAGGAGTCGCTGTTAGTGGTCTGGAAATGTCTCAAAATTCAATCCGCACACAATGGTGTACAGAAGAAGTTGACAATCGCTTAAAATCCATTATGGAGAGTATACACGAAACTTGCTTGAAATATGGCCAAGACAGCGGATTCGTAAATTATTTAAAAGGTGCCAATATTGGTGGTTTTATTAAAGTCGCCAATGCTATGAAAGCACAAGGTATCGTATAATTAAGCCTTTTTCTAATCATATCATAATCCTGAGCGCTCAAATGCATTGCATTTGGGCGTTTTTTTATACTTTTATACTAAATTTAAAAACAAGGACTTTACATGAGATTAATAGCTGAACTTCCTCATCCTGATTGCAAGATTTCAATTTTTGGCATGAACCAAAAATTCATTATTAAGTTTGAACAAGGCAATTTAGAACAATCCTATAAAATTGCGGAAATGGATATTATTGGTGGTGTAAATGGCGTATTCGATTTGCTTGATGAGGAATTTCTAAAAAGTGTAATCGATCAATTCGCATCGATGCGCCAATCTTTTAACAGTGCTTACAGTAGATACGAATAACGGATTTATGTTAAACTATATATATTTTGCTGCATTTTGGGCATGTCAGATTATTTCCTCTATCCTATTCAAACTTGGAGGAATACATCCAAAGTATAAATGGACAGCATTGATTATTGGAAATATTATTCTGCTATCTGCAAGCTGGTTCCTTGTACAGTTATTTAAAAATGTTTCTCAGCCTATTGTCATCGCCTTATGCTCGGGCGGCACATTTCTAACCGTTCAGCTGGCCATGGCACTGTATTTTAAAAGTCCATTAAGCTGGCAGCAAGTCTTGGGCATGTTTGTCATTATTTCAGGCATGATTTTGATTACTTTTGGAGGAAAAGAAACGACGTAAACATGTATGAGGCAATCTTTATAGATGAGTTTTATTTGTCGTAGTAAAACTCATCTATAACTTGGGAACCGGCCAATTGCTGATTAAAACGATCCAGATCATTCATTTTGCCCGAGATATCATACATTACTTCTAGCTTCCCACCTATTTTTTCTATGACACGCCTTGTCGCTTTAATCTTAAAATCAAGTGCTAATTGTTCAAATTCATGCAAATGATAGAATTCATTGGAGCTGAATTTAATATGAAGTGAACGGATCAGGTAATAACGCGCTAAAAGGATCTCTATCCGTTGAAAAAGCGCAAGTATAACGACCATAAACACTGCAAAAGAGATCGCATATACAAGCTGCCCCAAACCTGCAAACATTCCAATTCCAGCTGTGGCCCAAATAACTGCAGCAGTAGTTAGGCCACTGACCGATAATTTACCTTTAAATATGACTCCAGCACCAATAAAACCGATACCAGTTACAATATTGGCTGCAACACGGTCTGTACTGTTGCCTATAAACAAACAGGAAACAATGGTAAACATCGCTGAGCCAAAACAAATAAGCACCACCGTTCGAAATCCAGCCGATTTGTTCCTGTACTCCCGTTCAAAACCAATTAAACTGCCGCACAAAATTGAAGTAAGGGCATTTAATAAGGGTTCACTGCTCAAAAAATCAATAATACTTTCCATAAGAAACTTTTGCAGAAAGATTGAATATGGAGCCCTAACACCATTAGGGCTCCATTTAATTTTTAACTATAAATAGGCATAGGTTATGCCATCACCTCCACGATCCTGATGTTCATCTTCAAATCGGCTTACATGGCTATATTTACGAAGGTAGTCGCGAATAAATTTGCGCAAAATACCATCCCCTTTGCCATGAATGATTTTTAAAGATGGATAACCGACCATTACGGCTCGATCCAGTACACGTTCCAGTTCATTTAGCGCATCCTCGGTCCGCATGCCTCTAAGATCAAGTTCGGGTTTAAAGTCAGCTACAGTGCCCGCAGACAGTGACCTGGACAAACTTTTTGCAGTTTTCTTTCCTTCCCGCCCCTCGAGCTTGATCACACTCTTCCGCTTTTGTACGGTGCGCAATTCGCCCATGGCAAGAATAAGGTTGTTTTTTGCAATTTCCACAATTTGTGCTTCGGCTCCATTATCTAAAATTTGAACCCAGTCTCCAATGGCTAATTCCGTAGATTCTTGAACCTTTTCTTTGATGAATTGCTTTGCAGGCTTTTGTTCTTTAGGCAGCACAGCCTGGAGTGCCTGATCTAAGTTGCTGCGTAATTCCCGTGTCTTCTCTTTATCCGCTTTTGCGGACTTGATCTGTGCAACGGTATTTTCGATCAACTTATTCGAGTTTTTAATGATCTGCTGGGCTTCCTCTTTTGCCTCCTTTAGTATGACACGTTTATTTTCTTCCAGATAGCTTTGCAGTTCAAGATACTCCGATTTAATCGACTCCAGTTCTTTTTCTCTTTTATTGATTGCCACTTTTGTGTCAAACACTTCTTTCTTTTCCCTCTCCAGATCAATTAACAGCGTGTCAACTTTCTTCTGCTGTACACCAATCTTACCTTTAGCAGATTCCAGAATATCTTTGCCCAAACCTATCTTCTGTGCAATTTCAAATGCATAAGAGCTACCGGGTTTACCGATCTGCAAGATATACATTGGTTTCATTTCGCGGTTGTCAAATAACATTGAAGCATTCTCCAGTCCATGAGTATTGCTAGCAAAGACTTTCAGATTTGAATAGTGTGTTGTCACAACTCCCCTAATTTGCTTCTTGTTTAGCGATTCCAATACAGCTTCGGCGATAGGTCCACCAAACAAAGGATCAGTTCCAGTCCCAAATTCGTCGATCAGGACCAAGGTGCGTCCATTCGCAAATTCAGTGAAATATTTCATCTTAGACAGATGGGCACTATAGGTACTTAAATCACTTTCGATGGACTGATCATCACCTATATCTGCAAATATCTGTTTAAAAACACCTACTTTTGATGTTGGTTCAGCCGGAATCAATAAACCTGACTGCACCATAATCTGCAAGAGCCCCACCGTTTTCATACAAACTGATTTACCTCCGGCATTAGGACCCGATACTACGATGACACGTTGGATATGATCAATCTGAATATTCAAGGGAACAACAGTGTGATGCTGATTCAGTAATAAAAGTGGGTGGCGACCATTCACCAGACTGATCTCTGCTTCTTTCGACAATTCAGGCATCTCGGCATCAATATCCAGTGCAAAGAGTGCTTTTGCCCGCACAAAATCCACTTTTGTCAATAGACCATGGTAAGACAGCAATAAAGGAATATGTGGACGGACTTTATCCGTCAATTCAACCAAAATGCGAATGACCTCACGCCTGCGTTCAAACTCTAGATCTCTGATTTTATTATTTAGGTGAAACACCTCTTCAGGCTCTATATAAGCAGTTTGTCCGGTTGCAGATTCATCATGTATCAAACCTTTCAGCTTCCTTTTATTCTCTGCCAAAATAGGAATACAGAGCCGTCCATCCCGTATGGTTAGGTTCCCATCTGCGGTCCAGCCACTGTCTTGAGCACTCTTAAAAATACTGTTGATACGTTTCATTGCCTCTTGCTCGGCACGCTGAATCTGCTGCGTAATTTCCAGCAGCAAGCGGGAAGCATTATTTTTAAGTTTCCCACGTTCGTCAATAACCATCTCGATATCACGAATAATTCCTTTCTCGATCGGTAAATGTTCAAACAGTACTTCAAGATTAGGGTAAAGCCCCTCGCGTTCGTTAAAATAACGAATAATAGCATAGACGGTTTTCAGAGACAACAATACCCTAAAAAATTCCTCTTCAAGTAGAAATGTACCTTCTACCCTTGCCTTTTCAATAATGGATCGAAGAGGAAAAAAATTCTCAACGGGAAATGCACTGTCATTGATCAAAAGATCTTTAAACTCGCTAGTTTGTCTTAAAAATCTATCAATTTGATCGTAACGGGTCTGCGGTTGAATCTTTTCAACCAGCTCACGGCCTGACTCACTCAGGCATTTTTCTTTTATTTTATCTTTTATCTCGGAAAATCCGAGTTTATCAATTGCATTTATTGGATATACCATAGAAATTATTTTCTTAAATGGTTAAAGTTTCACCGGCGGCTTTATCTGCTGCGGCGGAGTAAGAACTGGTCTCTTTTCCAGTTCACTTGTTGTTGGTCGTGGTTCCACAGGTTTTTGTGCCAATGCAGTATCCCTAGCCGAAGTACCAGGTGTTGTCGGCGGAGAAACTGTACTTTTCTGTGGAGCAGGCGTTTCAATCGGTAAATTTGAATTGCCTACAGACAACTGGTTCATTAAATAACCGTCCACGCTAATACCAGTCTTTGATTGAATCCCTTTGTTAAACAGTGAAGAGGATTCTCTAAAATTGAATTTCGACTTATTGGGCAAATAATGTATAAGTGCTGCGATACGCTCCTGATAGGCTTGCTGCGTACGCATAACGCGATTGGTGCTATCCTGAATATGCATATTTTGGATAGAATCTCTCGTCCGGATGGAGTCCTGTTTTTTTCGTTCTATATCCGCATAAAACTTATTTTCCTTGGTCAGATTATCTTCCACTTTCTTATAAATAGCGGACATAACCTCTGCATCCTTACCATAATAGTCCAAATTCTTTCTGAAAGAGACCGAGTCCAAACCGTATTTGTCGAAAGTCACTTTATACAAAGGCAACATCACTTTGCGTGCACTATCTATCGGTAAAATATTGAGATAGGAATCAGTCAATTGAATTTCAGTAAGCGCGTCGACAAACTTACTTTGAGAGATAATATCTTTCCCTCCAGTTCCGACACAAGAACCAAATAAAAAAATCACTGCAAGTAGATTCAGTATTAATCGTAGCATTTCGTAGTTTTGTACAAATTTACAAAAAGCACCGACATTTGGCACTTTTTACATCATCAAAACTATATCAGAAATGAGTATCGCTAGTAATTTAGAAGCATTAAGATTGGAAACCGAGGCTGTTGGCGTACAACTTGTAGCTGTTTCAAAAACAAAATCCAACTCAGACATCATGGAAGCTTATGAAGCTGGGCAACGTATCTTTGGTGAAAATCATGTTCAAGAGTTGGTTGAAAAAGCAGCGCTTTTACCTAAAGATATTCAGTGGCATATGATCGGTCACCTTCAGACAAATAAGGTTAAATATATCGTACCTTTCATCAACTTAATTGCATCAGTCGATTCAATAAAATTACTGAAAGAAATAAACAAACATGCGCTAAAAGCAAAGCGGACAATCGACTGCCTTTTACAGGTATATATTGCGGAAGAAGAAACAAAATTTGGTTTTGACCACGCCGAGCTCATCGAACTTCTCCGTGATGAAGAGTTTCTTGCGTTAACAAATATTCGTATATGCGGTTTGATGGGAATTGCCTCAAATACCGATAAGGAAAAAGTAATTAAAGCTGAATTCTATGAACTGAAGATGTTGTTTGATGGAATCAAGGCAAGTTTCTACAGAAAAGATGAGTTTTTCAATACCCTATCCATGGGAATGTCCTCAGACTATAAACTGGCAATAGCTGAAGGTTCGACGATGGTACGCATCGGAAGCACAATTTTTGGCAAAAGAATTATCAAACACTTCAAAAACAATGACTAAAACCACTATACGACAAGCAGTTATTGCAGACTGTCCACGAATGCTTGAGTTAATCAAAGAGCTTGCTATTTATGAAAAAGCGCCAGACGAAGTAACCGTATCACTTTCAGAATTTGAGGATGCTGGTTTTGGTACTCATCCGGTATGGGGTGCCTTTGTTGCGGAGATAGACGGCGAAATTGTTGGAATTTCATTATATTATACACGCTATTCGACCTGGAAAGGCCGGAGACTCTATTTAGAGGATCTGATTGTCACAGAAAGTATGCGGGGTCTGGGAATCGGTAAATTACTTTTTGATAAGACTTTGGACTATGGCAAACAGTGCGGATTTCATGGGATGGTATGGCAGGTCCTGGATTGGAATGAGCCGGCTATAAAGTTTTATGAAAAATATAAAGCAGACTTTGATGCGGAGTGGATCAATGTGTCAATCACTTATTAAATAACAGAATATTCAAATCAATGCGGTTTCATTTTTTTTTAAAGATTTTAGTTCTCAGCGGTTTGTTATATGGATGCAATGGCCAAAATAAAACATCTGTTGACATACAGCATACCGATACACTGTCCTATAGCAGAAAAAATATAGATGAGCATAGCAATTATTTTCTAAAAGAAGATGATCGATTGGATACGACTTATTTCCGGGCCAAATACCCTATTTTCAAAGAAAGCAAAATTAACGACCTTATTGCTACTGTCGTTCATCTTGAAGGCGATACAAGCATGGAAGAGGCGGCACATCGCTTTATTAATTCCTACAACGACTATGTAGAAGAGAATAATGGGAAATCTACGGCAACCTGGAGCCGGGACCTACAAGTGGATGTAGTCGCCAATACCCCTATTTTCTTGGGAATACGAACCAAACAGGAAGAGTATACTGGTGGAGCACATGGAGACCACTTCACTCTTTACTCAAATTTTGATCGGCAATCCAACAAAGCGATTACGATCAATGATATCATTATTGAAGATAATAAAGATAAATTCATAAAGATCGTTGAGCAATATTTCCGTAAGCAAGAAGGATTAAGCGGTGATGATTCATTAAATGGAAAATATTTTTTTGAAGAAGGAAAGTTTTCACTGGCCGATAATTTCACTTTTGAAAAAAATGATATCCTGTTTTACTACAATGTATACGAGATCAAATCCTATGCTGAAGGAAATACGGAACTGCGTATCCCCTATACGGTATTTAAGCATCTGATTTCAGACAAAGGACTAAACTATATTAATAGTATCAATTAGCAATCAACTAAACTAATAAATAAATGCAGGTTTTTAAATTTGGAGGTGCGTCAGTAAAAGATGCTGAAAGTGTCAGAAATTCAGCTCGGATTATTTCAAAATACAAAGGCGACGCCTTATTAGTCGTCATATCCGCTATGGGGAAGACAACAAACCTCCTGGAAAAATTGACCAAAGAGTATTTTAATAACACAGGTTCGCAGTTTCAGACCTTAGAGGACGCAAAAGAATTTCACTTTCATATCCTTCAGGAATTGTTCCCTGAAGCCGGAAACCCTATATTCGATGAAATTGCCAACTGCTTTGTCGAAATCGAATGGATTCTGGAAGAAGAACCTCAAGACTCATATGATTACCTTTTTGATCAGATTGTGTCAATGGGAGAACTTATCTCCACGAAGATCGTAGCAGCCTATGTTGCTTCTATTGGAGAAAACGTAAAATGGCTGGATGCGCGTGATTATATATTCACAGACAATACCTATCGCGAAGCTATTGTAGATTGGAACAAAACGGAAGAAAAAATCCGTGCAGAACTTCCTGCTATTCTCGATGAATACATTGTAATCACACAAGGATTTTTGGGTTCTACTTCTGAAAATTTCACAACCACCTTAGGCCGGGAGGGTTCCGACTATTCCGCAGCGATATTTGCGTCCTGCTTAAATGCCGAAAACGTAACTATCTGGAAAGATGTACCGGGTGTCCTCAATGCTGACCCCAAGTGGTTTGAAAAGACCGAATTGATTCCTGAATTATCGTACACCGACGCTATTGAACTTACGTATTATGGTGCAACGGTCATCCATCCGAAAACAATAAAACCTCTGCAAAACAAAAAGATCGCTTTGAATGTACGTTCCTTTGTTGATCCCGATTCGCCCGGTACCATGATAAAGAGTACAAATCAGACCTTACCAGTACCCTCTTTTATCTTTAAGGTAAACCAGATTTTCATTTCCATCTCGCCGAGAGATTTCTCTTTTATAGTCGAAGACAACCTCCGGGATATCTTTAATTTATTTCATGAATACCGTATCAAAATCAATATGATGCACAACACAGCAATCAATTTTACTGTGGCAGTAGATGATACAGGGAAAAATCTGGTCGACCTGATCAATGAACTGGAGCAGCGTTTTAAGGTCAAGTATGAATCAGGACTAGAGCTAATTACAATCCGTTATTACAATCAGGAGACAATCGACCGTGTTTTGGTTGATAAAGAAGTTATTAGCGAATTAAAGGATACTTATACTTGTCAACTTCTTGTTAAAAAAATATAAATGAATACATTAATCCTTCAAGAGGAGATTCAGCAGTTTTTAGAGAGAAACATGCATGAGTCACCAGCTAAAATTGCGTTAAAAAAATCTCCTTTTGAAGGAATATCTTCCGCAGAACTTGCAGCCCAGCTTGATGGTCGCCAACGGGCGAATGCTAAAATTCCATTGTGGGCACAAACACGTGGAATCTACTTTCCTGCTAAGCTCAATCTTGAGCAATGTTCCTCCGAGAAAACAGGCATATTCAAAAGTTCGCTTATAAAAAAAGGAAGCCATTTAATTGACGCCACTAGCGGTTTCGGTGTTGATAGCTACTACTTCTCGCAAAAGGCGGAAAAAGTAACTTCCTGTGAGTTGAACCCCGAACTCGCGGCAATTTCAAAGCATAATGCGGCAGTCTTGGGTGCGGGCAACCTCCAGGTCGTCGCTGCAAATGGTATCGATTATATTCTCAAGGCTCCTGCTGAACGATTTGATTATATCTACCTTGATCCTTCAAGAAGAGTCCTGAACAAAAAGGTATTTTTACTGGATGAATGTGAGCCTAATCTAGTTGAATTACAAGATGAGTTTTTTAAACATGCTGATACGATAATCAGCAAGCTTGCTCCATTATTGGATATATCGGCGGCAATACAAATGCTCCGATATGTAAAAAACGTTTACGTCGTTTCTTTACAGAATGACTGCAAGGAACTCATTTTTATACAGGAAAAGGGCTACGAGGGTGAGCCATACATACATGCCGTAAGATTGTTTCAGGAGCGGCAGCAGCTTGTCTCCTTTACTTACGAAAACGAACGTGCAATCGTAAACGACTACAGTGCTCCCCTGTCCTATTTATATGAACCTGATGTTGCTCTATCCAAAGCTGGAGCTTTTAAAACGATTGCTCAAGTGTTCAATGTAAAAAAATTGCATAAAAACACCCACCTCTATACTTCCGATCAAAAGGTTGAGAATTTCCCAGGCAAGACATTTGTTATAAAGCAAATTGAATCTTTCACGGATTTTAAGAAAAGTAAAAAACAATTAAAATCCGATATCATCGCAAAAAACTTCCCCCTGAAAACCGAAGAGATCAAAAAGAAGTTTAAAATAAAAGATGCCGGCGACTCGTTCACATTTTTTACGACCACCCTAAATGATCAATTTAGTGTCATACATACACAGCGTCTCTTAGATTAGACATTTTCATTACAATTGTCGAAATTCTTCTCCGTAATTTTAATGCATGGATAAAATAGCATTATCAGCATTGGACTTAGCGCCAATCAAAAAAGGAGAAAATACCGCTAGTGCCCTAAAGCGTACTGTAAAAATTGCCCAACATATAGAGAAACTGGATTTTAAAAGAATTTGGGTTGCCGAGCATCATAATATGGAATATATAGCCAGCTCAGCAACATCACTTCTGATACAGCATATAGCGGCAAATACCGATCATATACGTGTAGGCTCGGGGGGCATCATGCTGCCTAATCATGCTCCATTGGTCATTGCTGAGCAATTTGGCACATTGGAGACATTATTTCCCGGTCGTATTGATCTTGGTTTGGGCCGTGCTCCGGGAACGGATCAACTGACCGCCATGGCATTACGCAGAAACAATCTGAATACAGCCTTTCAATTCCCACAAGAAGTAAAAGACCTACAGCGGTATTTCAGTGCAGATAACTATGATGCAAAAGTAAGAGCTTTTCCGGGTGAAGGTCTGGATATTCCGCTCTATATTTTGGGGTCAAGTACCGATAGTGCCTATCTGGCAGCTAGCCTGGGTCTTCCATATGCCTTTGCGACACATTTTGCACCAGCACAATTTGCATCAGCAAGTATGATCTACCACCAGAATTTTGTGCCTTCGGAAGTTTTAGAAAAACCCTATTTCATCTCCTGTGTCAATGTCATTGCAGCGGACAGTACGGAAGAAGCCAATTTTTTGGCAACAAGCTTCTATAACCTATTTGCGGGAATAGTGACCAACACACGAAGACCTCTTTCAGAACCGACGCAGGATGTAATTTACAAAGGTATCGCCGCCATTGAGCAGGCTGTACAGAGTATGGCTTCTTGTGCATTTATCGGCGATGGTGCCAAAATCCGTCCGGAAATAGAAAAGTTTGTTAAGGATCACAAGGTCGATGAAATCATGGCAACTTCCTATATTTTTGATGACGACAAATGCCTTCGTTCATTTTCATTGTTAAAAGAGCTATTTAGCTAGGAAACAGAAATATTATATATACGGTGAATTTTATATATTTAAACAAAATTCACCGTATATGAATGTTTTCATTTCCTTCAGCCTGATCCTGGGATTATTTTCCCTACAGGCGTGTACAAACTCTTCTACAAAACAGCATAGAAATTTACCTGATACAGCACACATTTCAGACAGCTTATCAGTATCAACTAATGATAACACCGCACCTTTCATTTCGCCTAAGACAGATTCTTCACAAGGACAGATCTTTCTTGTCCGCAGCTATCGTATATGGGAAAAGGAAGATCCTACAGCTGTATTAAACAAAGAATGGTATGATCTTTATGAGGAAAATGGTCAATATTATTTGGGCAAAGTAGATTATGAGGTCAAGGATGGTTTTGACGACTGCGCACAAGTAGCTACTAAAAGCGTTGAATCACGAAGAAATTCATTGTTATTCCTGAAGCTGAAAGGACTTAAAGCAGGCGTAGTAGAACATATTAAAATAAGTCAGTCCGAAATTTGGCCAAAAGAATCTGTTACTTATTCATTCAACAACAAAAAGATAAACCTCAGGGCCTCAGGAACTATAAGGTCCACAGAAGTGCAAACAAATGAAAAGGCGCACGAAAAGGTATTTCATGAGGTTACCGATTATAAGCTGCTCTATATCCCAAATAATGGAAATAAAGAAAAAATGCTGTTTCAGGTTGACCAATATGACCACGTATTTATGTCGACGCTATTCGTTGGGGATATCGACCGAGATGGTGCATTAGATTTCGTTTTTTCCAATCCAAAAAATTATGAAGAAGAAGCTATGCTACTGTTTCTGTCCAATCACGGCAACCCACTGATGTTTGATGCAGAAGAACAATTTGACTGTTAATTGAACCTCAAATGGGAAAAATGAACTACTACTTGCATCGGATGCAATCTATTCATCGGGCGCTGATTTCGGTCCTTGTCTTTCTATTGATCTACCTGATCTCGCCCATCAAAAGCCTTCCTCTGCTTAATTTAATGTTATGCTGGTTTGGCTTTTGTTTAGCCTATATTTCTATATCCTGGTATACATTTTACACCACACCAATTGCTGCTATTGCCCGAAAAGCACAGCAGGAAGATGGCAGCCGTCTCTTCGTATCGCTATTTATTATTTTAGTGACCATAGGCTGTTTTGTTTCGGTATTGATGATTATTATATCAAGCAAGGATAAACAGTTAAATGACGCTTATATTATCATTATTTGCATCTTAGCCATGCTGTCCTCTTGGGTATTGGTACATACGATATATACTTTTCATTACGCACGCTTATACTATGAAAATAAGGTGACTGGAACCGGACTAGAGTTTCCGGGAGATGACAAGCCCGATTATGTGGATTTCGCTTATTTTTCATTTGTGATGGGCTGTACCTTCCAGGTGTCTGATGTCGGAATCTCATCAAAAAAAATACGAAGGGTAGCTTTATTTCACGGCCTCCTCTCCTTTGCTCTAAATACATTTGTCGTTGCATTGACAATAAATATCATTTCTGGATTAATCAATTGAGTTTTTGACCAAAAAGTCTTATTTTAGAGCAAAAATTACACACATGAAGTTGTTTATTCCATTGGCCACGCTCAGTTCATTTATTATTCTAATCACCTCATGTGCAAAAAAAGATAACACAGGGGGTGGATCTGCTGGGGCTTCCGGCAGCTTTATAGGCCGTGTTCAATATCAGGATAATACATTGGATGTGGATCGGGATAATCGTTTAATACGTGTATTACAAGTGAGCGGAAATACCTATAAAATTGAATTTTATACAGGGATTCCGAATATTACAGACCTTGTATTAAACAAAACAAATGATAGTACCTGGATCTCTCCTGACACCACAGGCTTAAAAGAAGTGACAATTAAAGGAAAATCGCTGACAATTAACTATCAACCCAATAGCCAGAGCTGGATTGTCAATAACGCTGTACGTAAATAATAATCAATCTAAATTGTCATTTTAAATTCATATTCTGTTTGAAAATTACCTCTTTCTCCCTATATTTAGTTAAGCATAAAGGAAAAGAGAAATGAAACAAATAAATAAATTAGGTGCGATTGCATCGGTGTTGGCTATTGCGCTTGCTTTGAGTGCATTTAGTTTCCAGCAGGAAAAACCTAAGGAAGAGCCAAAACCAACCAATCTAAAAGTTCTTCCAAAAAATATTTCCCACGACGAATTGATTTCCACCATGAAGGAATTTAATGTTGCACTTGGAGTAAAATGCGGTTTCTGTCATGCACCATCAAAACAAGATCCAAACAAATTGGACTTTGCAAGTGATGAGAACCACAAAAAGGATATTGGACGGGCTATGATCAAGATGACCCAAAAGATCAACAAAAAGTATTTTAACCGTAGTTGGGATAATTCTCCTGCCAAAGCGATTTCTTGTAAAACCTGTCATGGCGGAAAAGAAGAACCAGAAATGGTCTTAGCGAAAAACTAATCAAACCACATATTCAAGTAACACCATAATACCCTGTATTGTGGTGTTTTTTATTTAAATGTACGGATCTCGGCAATCATCGCAATCAGAGACAAATTGCAGAATACTTTATCAGCATACTATTGACGTAGATCAATAGATTTTTGTATCAATTGTCATCGCCCGTACAGGAATTTTACATGATGAAGCCATAAACCCTGACTCCAACTCAAAAGATCGTACAACGCATGCCCTAAAATTTTCGGGTAAACCTCCCAAGCGAAAACAAAGTGGGGCCACAATTGGATAGCGCTTTTTGTAGGCGATACCCCAAGCTAACAGGCGATAAACGTCATGTTGTTTTTGTTCCAAAAAGTTAAACCAAATAAAATATTCATTTATAACGGCATTCATTGATTTACCTCGACAAATATACTACATCAAACCGCGCATTGTCAATAGCCACTGGCAGGTTGGCGGAGACTCGTCGGTTGCGGCTTCGCTTGTGTCGGTGGGCTGTCGGAGACCAGACAAAAGCCGGCACAAAATAAGTCGTACAGTACGGTATATTCCAACCACACACTCGTCTGATACTTCAAAAAATACAAGCTCAAGCAACAGTCTATCGCCTTTGCTTCGAGTTAGATTCGTACCTGCTTCGGATCGACAATAGATCTTGTACAGAAGTTGAACAGACATTGACCAGTCTCCAAACAGGGAAATACTGGTCAGCAGTGGTTCAACAGTGGCTGCTCGCTAGTTCAGCCCCGAAGACAATACGAAGCAGGTACGAACAGTGTAGGGATTTAAGGCATTTTTGCCGCGGCCATTTTTATATTCGGTCACATACAGCTGTATCACCTCTTTGAAGTGACCTCCTCCACAAAACAGGTGCACAAAATAATAGAGCTAAGAATGGATATGCAAATTTCATAAATACATATAGTTAAGGATATTACTTAAATTTTGCTGTACTTTACTTTTTGAGAAAATGTAAAACTTTTTGATGTTTTATAAATTAAAGTTCACCTATTTTAAATTTTCACTTTACTTTGATCAGAAATAGCTGCTTGGGATCGGGAGAGTAGAATGAAAAGCCATGTGGCGAATGATAAAAAGCGGGATTATAAATATCACATGACGCCCCAGGTTCACGCACGATGTACAGGCTTGATTTGAAACCGTCATGCTTTTCGTTCTCCACGACCAGTTGGGGAACCATAAATTGGAAATTCTTTCCTGCGATACTGGTTTCAAAAAATCCCCGTCCTCGCCAATTATAGACACTGAAACCACCATCTCCACCGCCAATAATGTGATAATATTTTATTTTTTCTTCAGGATAAAAATAAAGGAGCTTAACATCATCAGGTCTTTCGAAACCGTATTCTCCACTGCGGAAAATGTCTTTACGATACCTATTACTACTTTCCTCATTCGGAATATCTGTATAACCCGGCATTTTTTGCCATAACAACTTCCATTGCCGATCAGCATAAAAATAGGTTTTTCTATACCAAATACCTTCATTTGCAAAGGAGCTGAAAAACCAATATTTTGCAGTAGCCTTTATTGCTTTGACCCCGGCACTCACCTTTTCATGATCCCAGCTCAGATCAGCATTCAGCTCTATTACTTTATGTCTGACAGTATCGCCATTGAGTGGCCAGGTAGTATAGTAGTCATCTCTGTCACTTGTATAAACTATAAAGTCATCAATGAACTGTGCCCAATAACCATCATAGGCATCATAGATGGAATCAGCCACCTTACCTGTCTTATCTATTTTATAGTAACGGGTATCATCTTTTGTTTCTTCATCTACCCTTGCATCACAACCTAAAATCAATTGGTCATTGACGGAAGAAAAAATACGGATAGGGTTCGGAGAAGCTGCGCTTGACACCACCACCTTTGCAACCAAAGCCACCTCGAATGTACCAGATCTATAATGTTCATTGATTTCCTGAAAAGAGGCATAATTGGCATCCAAAGACTCGTTATTCCGCTCTATAATCAGTTTATCAATTGAGAAAAAAACGCATATCCCAACGGCAATAGTTAAAAGCATACAGATCCAAATCCACTTTTTTTTCATCTCTTATTTTCTTTACATTTTTAATTCTCTATTTGGGGACAATAGGCACCTCGTAATCCCTATGAAATTCAATCTCTTGAAGGGACAAATGTAAATCGCTTTTTTAACTGCAAAAATGGTTTTTCAAAAAAACTATAGGAAAGCATCGAAAGCAGCACCGTTGCGATAAATACGATGATGAAGCCAAGTGTATTCCGCCATTCTCCAATACCTAACGATTGGCTGATTTCACTTAACTCTTCACCAAATGTTTTATATACAAGCCAGTAAAATGAAATATGAAATACATAAAGTCCATAAGAAATCCGTCCTAGATAAATAAGGGGTTTTGGCAAAAACTGACCTGGGATTCCCAGCAGACTCAAAAACAGCAAAACAGCTCCCAGTAAGATCAACATCCAACCAATGACAGTTTCCGTTACATTAGACAGGTGAGGCGCATCAGCATGTATGCCACATACGATAGAAGCAGTCAGCCAGCAGCCTAAAGCTGCACCTATCATTAACACACGCACAGTTATCGGCCATTGGGGAGTCCATCCCTTAAAATATACGGATAGTAAGATTCCAGCCGAAAAAAACTGAAATTGTACAAAACTGTTGGTCCATGCGCTGTTAAACCCATCTGTTGGATGTAATCCATAACAGACAAGAACAGCATAGGCTACAGCAAGAAATAAATAAGCGGCGGTCTTCAGCCCGGTCTTCCCGCCATAGGCGGCAAGTAAAGGTATTAGGATATAAAATTGTTCCTCAACAGATATACTCCACAATGGATTGAGCGGATAAGCCGGCAACCATCCGTTAAAACTTATGTAGATGTTTCCCGCGAACATACTAAAAGCTCCCCATGCTATCGGAGGGAGTTTAAATTCTGGAAAGAAAAAAGGAGTCACCAATACCCAGCCAAAAAATACCAAGAAATATAGTGGCCAGATCCGAAGAATACGTCGCAGATAGAATGCTTTGGGATGAATACTTCCCGTCTGCTCCTGTTCTCGGATCAGTAGTTCGGTAATAAGGTAAGCGCTCAACAGAAAAAACACCGGAACACCAAAATTTCCAACTAAGCTAATATTGTATAACCAGTACTGTTTGACCGGATCAAATGGCGCAAGGTCCATCCGATGTACAAAAAATACACACAAAAAAGCAATAAAGCGTAGCACATCTAATTCAGGTCTATAGTAACGAGAAACGGTCATAATTGCGATTATTAATAATTGTTACAGATCATCTAGTACTTCAATCTGATGCTTACCACATACTTGAAACATAAAAATAAGAAATCTCCGGTAAAAAATCCCCTATGACCTTTTAAACAAAGCTAATTAGGACGTTTAAACAAAGTCGAACCACTGAATGTCTTCTAAATTTGTCTAAACAGAAGCAAATAAAAAATGAAAGCAAACAATTATCAAGGAGTGTTACAGAAACCGATTGGTTCTGGCTTCACAGCAGCGTCAACTTCAACAGAGGTGATAGAAGGAATTAATTTGAATGGTAAAATCGCGATTGTAACAGGAGGCAATACAGGCATTGGACTGGAAACCACCAAAACACTATCTTCAGCAGGTGCCACTGTCATCGTTCTTGCTAGGAATTTAGAAAAAGCAAAAACAAATCTAAAAGGCATACCCAATATTGAAATCGAAGAAGGAGATATGATGAACCCTCTATCAATTGAAAGATTTGCACAAAAATTTCTATTATCCGGCAGACCACTTCATTTGTTGATTAACAATGCAGGTATAATGTGGGTTCCCCTACAACGTGACCAACGAGGTATTGAATCACAACTGGCAACAAACTATTTAGGTCAATTCCATCTGACGGCAAAATTATGGACAGCATTAAAACAGGCAAATGGTGCAAGGGTTGTAAATGTTTCTTCTCTTGGGCATCACAACGCGGCCTTTGATTTTGAAGATCCAAACTTTGAAAAACGAGATTATCAAACTCTTCTGGCATACGGTCAGTCAAAAACAGCTAGCAATCTCTTTGCATTGGAGCTGGATAACCGAGCCAAAGATTTTAATGTAAGAGCATATGCTTTGCATCCAGGTTCTATAGCAGGAACAGAATTAGGCAGAAATGCGGACGTAGAACAATGGAAGCAGCTGGGGTTTTTGGATGAAAATGGAAATATCCAGCCCGAGGTACTCGCAGGTTTAAAGACCGTTCCTCAGGGTGCTGCTACAACTATTTTTGCGGCGACCAGTCCACTATTAAATGCTATAGGCGGAGTATACCTAGAAGATGGGGATATTGCAGAGCTGTTACCAACTGACTCCTCAATTCAAGCTAATGCAAAACTGCATCAAAATGGTGTACAAGAATATTCACTGGATGAAAGCTCAGCAAAACGCTTATGGGACCTGAGCCAGGAAATGACCGGAGTAACATTCAGCATCAGTTAATTTGTTGGGAATTTTTAACTATTGAAAGCTTAGAAAATAAAGTTGCGATTATTACAGGCTCCTATCTTTTAACTGACGGCGGTCAATCTACATAAGCGTATAATAGCATAAGAACAGAAGTAAAAATCACTGTTTCCTTCTGTTCGCTACTTTACGATCACGACCTTTTAAACAAAGTAATCAATATAAAATCGCTATCTTTATTTCATCACTTCACCTTATAGATCAAACAAATAGCCAATTATGGAGTATAAAGCAAAATATATTACAGACGACATTAAGCTTTCCTGCTATGAGGATAAGTTCTTTAAATCAGACATCAGTTTCGAGTGCCATATGCTGATCTGGTTTATTTCAGGTGAAACAAAAATTGTACAGGCCGATGCTACTTATCTTTTTAAGAAAGGTGATATCTTCCTAATCCCAAGAAATCAATTGGCCACAATTATCAATTACCCCTTAGATGGCCAGCCACACAAAACGGTCGTCATGCATTTAACAACAAAAAGGTTGAAAGATTTTTATCATCTTCTAAATATTAAACCTACTATACAGCGATCTCAAAAAATACATCGTTTCAATAATCACCCATTATTGGAAAGCTGTCTTGCCTCATTGATTCCTTATTTTGAAATGCGGGAACTACCGGAGAATATAGCTTTTCTGAAAATCACCGAAGCAATTAGTATCCTCCGAGCCATAGATTCTGAAATAGATCATGTACTGGCAAACTTTGAAGAACCCGGAAAAATCGATCTGGCAGCTTATATGGAAAAAAACTTTATGTTCAATTTACCGCTGGAAAAGTTCGGATATTTGACAGGAAGAAGTCTCACTACTTTCAAAAGGGATTTTAGTAAAATATTCAAGAT
The DNA here is from genome assembly GCA_031286695.1 of Sphingobacterium sp. Lineage (GTDB taxonomy): Bacteria > Bacteroidota > Bacteroidia > Sphingobacteriales > Sphingobacteriaceae > Sphingobacterium. The sequence goes on from JAITTY010000001.1 coordinate 188,423, forward strand.
CACACCACAAAGGTGGTTAACCCAGAAAAGATTGGAATTAGCACATTACCTGTTTGTTGAAAAACGCACGAAACCCATTGAAGTTTGTTATGAAGTAGGCTTTGAAAACCTCTCCCATTTTTCATATGCTTTCAAAAAACAGTTCGGTTATGCGCCAAGTGAATTATTAACAAAAAGAGATGCGGAAGCCGGTACGCTATAAAACAACCGGCTTTTATTGGGATCAATCAGTCTTATTTAGCTCTATTTGAAGCTTTAGTTAGGTTTGGTATAAAAACCAAATAGTCATATCCTTTTATAATTCTTTCGAGCTCCAAGTCCTCAACTTTAAGTTTCTGTTTTGAGACTGCCTGTTTCAGCGGTCTTAAATCGTAAGCATACCAGTTATCATCTTTTACAACATTTAAGAAAGATTTGTATTGATCTAAGTCAGCCAACGTTTGTCCTTCTCCTTTTCCGATGAGCATAATATGTAATGATTTCCGGTAATTTGCCTCTTCAATATTGGAGACCAGATTGCCAACATCAAATACTTCCATTAAACTCTCACCTTTAGGCATGTGATTAGCACCAAATTTGAAAAGATTCTTTTTGTCTTTCCATTCGGAAAGTTTATTAAGAACCAGGTGCTTTAGGTATTGAATTCTTAAAGGATGAATTCTATTCAAATATAGTTCTCGACTTAATTTTAATGCTTCAAGCTGTTCTTTCTCATTGGCAGATATGTTCATAGCAGACAGTGCGTTCATTTTGGCAAGACAATCATCTGAGAACAAATAAAATGTGGTATTTTTTTTTGTATCATATGACGCCGAATTAGCAATCATCTGTTGATAGATTTCTTTAGCTTTGTCATTTTTAGATTGCTTACTCAGCTCCGAAAACAGCAACCGGTCAGAAAATAAACTAATTTGCTCAGCACCATAGGTTTTAATATCCTGCTGAACTATATTTTTGAACAAATTGAACTCCGTCTCACCTTTTAAAAAAGATAAAGCGGAACCATATTCATCCCGAAATTTATCCAGTTCTGCAGACGATAAGGACTTAATTTTTGTTGTTATCGTATTGATTGTATAGGGGTCAACTTCCAGAATATAATTGTCGAACTTAATCGCATTGATAACTGCGTTGGTAAAATAAGGCACTTCATTGGTAAAATGAACCTCGCCTAATAATAGGGAATTGTTTTTGTTGATTTCATCTTGTAAAGTAATCCATCCTTTGCCTTCGAAACCGTTGCTGTTATTTTTTCTAAAGGTTGAATAGTTTTTTTGAATTAAACTATCCATTAATGTGTTTTGCGCATAACTGAAATTGGCAATAAATAGGCTTAAGATTAATAATTTGGCTGTCTTCATATTTTTTTCTGAAATATACAATTAATTGAATTTATTACCGTAAAAATCCACTAATACTTTCCGATGCTCTTCTATAAAGAGCTCCCCAACGAAGCCATTATAGCAATCTAAAGCTGTTCTCCCTGACGAGCGAACAACAGGGCTACTATAAGGCTGTATAAAAATCAACATGAATTACTAACGTCAACTTCTGATTTCTTAAGAGTAGATTTCAAAAAGGAAATGAAAACTCTTTTAATAAAAAAAAGAGATAGCCAATGGAGTCTTTACAAGGAAACTCAAAGATGTTATTTTTGAACGTAGTAAATTCAAATAAAAAAAGCTCGAAACAATTCTGTTTCGAGCTTTTCAGTACCCGGAGCCGGAGTCGAACCGGCACGGTTTCCCACTGGTGTTTGAGACCAGCGCGTCTACCAATTCCGCCATCCGGGCATATCCGTTTGGGATGATGCAAAAGTAAGCAAAGTTTTTGTTATTCCAAATAACCGCCACGAGCATTTTTAAAACTCACTGAAAATGAATAAGAAAATTTTAAAAAAACTTTTCACTCCGCTTTAAATGGATTGAAAATGGGCTTTTTTACTTATTTTTAATCAGGAAACAATCAAATGATCATGGAAAAAGTAAAACTCGGAAACAGTGAAATTGAATTCAAACCGCTTGTCTTTGGTGGAAATGTATTTGGTTGGACCATAGATGAGAAGCAATCCTTTGCTCTTTTAGATGCCTTTATCGATATGGGATTCAGCCTAATTGATACATCTAACAATTACTCTCACTGGGTACCGGGGCACAGCGGATCTGAATCAGAAACAATCATTGGCAAATGGATCAGTCAAAGAGATATTCGCGATAAAGTTCAGATTGCCACAAAAGTCGGTGGGCGCCGAGCAGATAATAGTAAGCCTAATCTGAAAAAAGAGTATATTATTAAATCTGTGGAAGACTCACTCTTGCGACTGAATGTTGACACAATCGATCTTTATCAATCTCATCACGATGATCTGACAACCGGAATCGATGAAACATTGGAAGCTTATCACCATCTGATCCAAACTGGAAAAATAAAATGGATTGCCGCATCAAATCTAAGTCCGGAGCGTATTTCCGCATCTCTCCGCATTGCTGAAGAACACAATTTACCATCTTATATCGCTATCCAGCCGGAATACAACCTTTACGACCGAATGAAATATGAAGAACAGTATGAACAATTGGCCATTGACAATCACTTGGGTGTAATCAGCTATTATTCACTCGCAAGTGGCTTCCTCTCGGGTAAATACCGCTCTTTGGATGATATAAAAGAGGTGAAGCGTTACGATGCATTAAAAGACAGATTTAATCCCCGAGGTCTACGTATTTTGGATGTCTTGGCTGAAATAGCACATAGCCAACAAGCAAGCATGTCAGCCATTGCCTTAGCCTGGATTTTAAATAGACCTTCGGTTACAGCTCCTATTGTAAGTGCAACCAGTATCCAGCAGCTCGAAGAACTCAGCAGAGCTGTCGAAATCAAGCTAACACCTGAAGAGTGTTATCTATTGGACAAAGCAAGCGCCTACTAGACTAAAAGCAAGGGGAATACATTTTAAAAAATTGAAAAAGAACGCATTAAACATAAGTCAGCCGTGCAACCAAATAATATTTGGGCATACGCCATAGATGGCAAGTAGATCGCCTTAAACAATGAAAACATATTGTTGACATAAAATGCACAAAACCCTGCTTATCAACAACAAAAAAAGTCATACAAAATAATATTTTGTATGACTTTTTTGTTCAATCAGCTGTCTTGCTTTACTAATCTGACTTATCTACTTTTTTCATTCAACAACGACAGAATGGCAACAGGCACCATTGCACTGATATCCCCTCCATTAAACCAAATATCCCTAACAATAGACGAAGAAATATGAGCCGTTCCAGATCTACTCATCAAAAAATAACTTTCCACCTCGTCATTGAGCAACAGGTTATTTTGAGCAATGGCGTTTTCAAATTCGAAATCATTGGTATTCCGGAGCCCTCGTAATATAAAACGCGCTTTAACCTGTTTACAGAAATCCACAGTTAGACCTTTATATTTCAGCACCTCAACCCTGCTGACATCCTTAAAAACACGGCTAATTGAATCCACCCGCTCGTCGTGGTCTAACATTCCTTTCTTATTAGCGTTATAGCCCACAGCAATAATAATTTTATCAAATAGCGGCATTGCTCTTCCAACAAGATCTTGATGTGCTAAAGTAAAAGGGTCAAATGACCCCGGAAAAACAGCAATTTTCATATTAGATAGTCTTAGCGTAAAAAGAAAATGATGAATACCCGTATTTTCTAGTTTCTATAAAATTTGGATGATCTTCCATCTGTCTCGTTGACGGATGCTCAACAACGAGGAGTCCATCAGCATGCAGTAATTGTTGATCAAAAATTAATTTTGGTAATTGCGGCAATTTAGGAATATCATAAGGTGGATCTGCAAAAATAAAATCGTAAGTATTCTTACAACTGGCAATGAATTTAAACACATCAGCTTTCCTTGCTTTAATCTGCTCCAATTTCATCTTCTCTGCCGTATCATTGATGTATTGCACACATTTGAAATGAAGGTCTATCGCATCTACATGCTCCACATCCCGCGATGCAAGCTCAAAACTAATATTCCCTGTCCCTGCAAAAAGATCCAGACATTGTAACCCATCGAAATCCAGCCTGTTCTGTAAAATATTAAACAGCGCTTCTTTGGCGATATCCGTTGTTGGTCTCACAGGTAAATTAGTTGGTGGATTCAACCTTAAGCCACCTAAACGACCTCCGATTATTCGCATAGTATAGAATCAAATAATACGTTATACGGCGTCAAATTTGACTCGATCTCACTATCCGCCAATACAACTTTGGTTTTCAAATCCAATATTTCGATATCACCAGCATAAGCCGAAATTCGCTTATAATAAGATTCATCTGGAATCTCTCCTGAGAGGAGCACTTTATTAATGGAGTCTCCAAGATTGAATTGTGTTAAAATATTAAGTATATAGTAGCTGATATCATCCAGACTATGCATTTCAAAACTATTATAAAGTTGGAAGACCCCGTTTTTAAACAGATAAAAATCAACTGTATTTTCAGCTACAAAATGAAGCCCCAACACACTGCCTCTAATGGATACGCGCTCCTGCGCGCGATCGAGCACAACAGCGAATTCGGGAAGTATAACAGCATCTGGAAACAACCTCTTCCATCTATTTAACAACAGCCCATCAAACTGATACACAGCAACTAAATTAAGACTATCTAAAGAATAGCTAAATGTGTTTTCAAGATCGGATGTACCTAAAAACTGTAGGTAATCGCTCATCTGTTCGCTCAGAAAAAACTCTTTTGGAATAAACGTAAAAGTTTGATGCGGTATCACAACGCGGACAAATCGAAATGGAAGGCTCATAATTCGTGTGGCATCCAAAATCGGCTCTTCTGACGGATACTCGATTAAAATCGGTGCGACCGACTTTTTATCAACCACTGCCAAGACATCCTTCTGAAAGCCAGCCTTGACCAAAAGATTGTACTCCGGTAAATAATGAATATTAAATTGTTTTGAAATATAATTCATTCGCTGAATTGTAAAAATTAAAACTTCTTAGAGCAAAAATAGCTTTTTCTAGAGGATAAGACAAACCTTTTAAATAACTTTGAGGGTGTTCATCAAAAATCTGTTAATACAGCAATTTCCATGGCAGGCCACCGATCAGCAGTTAGAGGCCTTCGAATTACTGGAAGAATTTCTACTCGCTTTTGACAAGCAATCCTGCTTTGTACTGAGAGGATACGCCGGTACGGGAAAGACAACGTTAATTTCGGCACTGGTCAAAGTACTACCGGCATTGCGAAAAAAAGCTGTTCTGCTGGCTCCAACGGGCAGGGCCGCAAAAGTAATCACCTATTATTCGGGACGCAAAGCACTGACAATCCACAAGAAAATCTATCGGAAAAAATCTGCTGTTTCATTTCAGCTGGATTTCACTTTAGCGGAGAACCTTCATGAAGATACTTTATTTATCATAGATGAGGCTTCAATGATATCCAATGCACCTGTGAATGCGTTTTCAGGAAGCCTTTTGGACGACCTGATCCGCTATGTGCAATCAGGAAAGAACTGCACGCTATTATTTGTTGGGGATACCGCCCAGTTACCTCCTGTAGGACTCCTAGACAGCCCCGCATTAAACCCAAGTTATCTCGAAAGTGAATTTCATCTATGCGTTTATCCATTTGAACTGACCTCCGTTGTCCGTCAATCTAAAGATTCCGGCATACTGTATAATGCGACAAAAATACGCGAAGAGATAACCTCTGCTGAAGAAGATCAAGATGACTTTCCCTTCCCGAAATTCATAACAAAAGGATTTAAAGACCTTTACAGAATGACAGGTGAACGGTTAATCGAAGGAATAAACTATGCCTATGACAAATATGGAGTCGAAAATACAATGATTATCTGTCGTTCAAATCGCTCTGCAAACCTATACAACCAAAATATAAGGAACAGGATTTTGTTCCGGGACGAGGAGCTGACCGGCGGAGATTATATTATGGTTGTAAAGAACAACTACTTCTGGCTGCAGGAAAACAATATGGGCGATGGGTTTATTGCAAATGGTGATATGGCCAAGGTGCGAAAAGTGAGCAATATTCATGATCAGCATGGATTTCGATTTGCAGATGTTACACTTGAATTTGTAGACATTGACGAAATAGAACCTATCACTTGCCGCGTGATCCTAGACAGTCTTTATACAGACAGCCCCAATCTGCCTTATGAAACCCAAAAAGCACTCTACGAAGAGATCGCCTTGGATTATGCCGATATTATGGATAAAAAAGACCGCCTCGAAGCAATCAAAAAGGACCCCTATTATAATGCGCTTCAGATTAAATTTGCATTTGCAATTACCTGTCATAAAGCGCAGGGCGGCCAATGGCCAATCGTCTTTGTCGACCAAGGTTATATAAACGATGACATGTTGGATCTTGAATTTTTAAGATGGCTGTATACCGGAGTGACACGAGCAACAAAGGAGCTTTTTTTGGTTAATTTCAATGAAAATTTCTATCCATCATAGGATTATTACACGAATCATTCGCAAAAGAGCCTAATTATAAATATTTTTGCGTCCAAAACCATTATTATACAATTATCTATATTATTATTTAATGCATAAGCTCTACTTTATCTTAGCAGCCAGCTTATTACCCTATATTGGCACTGCACAACAGGCGAAAGAGGTACCTATAAAAGCCAACTATCAGTTGGCGGCGAAATTTTCCCCTGAAAAATTAAAGAAAATGATTTTTTCAACGAGCATCAAACCAAATTGGATCAATTTTTCTGATCGCTTTTGGTATGATTATGCAAGTCCACAGGGAAGAAATTGGTACATTGTTAACCCTGCCCTGAAAAAGAAAGAACTTCTTTTCAATAATGACGACATCGCTGCTCAAATTACTAAAATCGTTAAAAACCCTGTAGATGCCCAACATTTGGAATTACAAGGGCTTCGATTCACCAAAGATGAGAAAAAATTAAGATTTCAGGTCCAGAGTACCCAAGATACCGTGAAATCCAAAGATGAAATACAAAAGCTCAAGAATAAGTCCGACACCACCAAAAAGAAACTCTTTTATCTGGAATACGACCTGGCAACAAAGTCTGTCTTAGAAATCAGTGATTCGACAAAAGTTAAATCGCCATTAGGTTGGGCGAGCTTCTCCCCTGATACTAATACGGTTTACTTTGCAAAAGATTATAATCTATATTGGATGGACAGATCCAACTATCTTAAGGCGGTAAAAAATGAAAAGGACAGCACCATTGTAGAGCACCAGATTACAAAAGACGGTGTGCAATATTATGCTTGGGGTGGTGATGAATACAGCACAACTACCGGTGACGAAAAAGATAAAGACAATGATCCTAAACGTAAACGGGTATGGATCAGCTGGTCGCCGGATGGTCGTTATTTTACCTTGAGCAGGAAGGACAACCGTTCATTAAAACCTTTGTGGGTAATCAATAATGTTGGCTCATCCCGACCGACACTTGAAACCTATAAATACCAAATGCCGGGTGAGGTCGATTCAACGGAAACTGAACTTTATATCTTTGATGCAGGAGCAAAAACTCCACGTCGCATCAATGTATCCGCGTTTAAAAATCAGACCCTCTCTACCTGGACCAAAACACCAGATAAAAATTCGTATAAAGAGGATTATTTTATCAACTACTGGTTAGGTAATAACGAGGAATTTTACATTTCACGTTCTAGCCGTGACCTCAAACGGATTGACCTCCTAAAAGTCAATATAAATGGCACAGTGAACAACATTATCCAAGAGCGTTCCAATGTATATCTGGATGTTCAAAAACCATTCCTGATTGAAAATAAAAAACAATTGGTTCATTGGTCAGAAAGAGATGGCTGGGGCCATTACTACCTTTACGACACAAATGGAAAATTGATTAATCAAATTACAAAAGGTGCCTTTCATACGGAAGAAATTACTGGTTTAGATCCTGCTTCAGGAACACTATACTTTACAGCATCGGGCCGTGAGAAAAACGAAGACCCCTATTATCTACATCAATACAGTGTAAATACTACCGGCTCCGGCATTAAACTATTAAACCCGGGAAATTTTGATCACCAGGCGGAAATGAGTGAATCCTCCCGATATTTTGTTAATAATTCCTCCAGGGTAAACACGACTCCTGAATCCGTCTTATACAATCGTAATGGACAAAAAGTAATGACATTGGAAAAGGCCGATCTGTCTTTACTATTTGCAGCTGGATACAAATTTCCAGAACCTTTTAAAGTAAAAGCTGGGGATGGCACCACAGATCTCTATGGGGTCATGTACAAACCATTTGACTTTGATAGTACGAGAACGTATCCCATTGTCGAATATGTATATCCCGGACCTCAGACCGAAGCTGTGAATAAATCCTTTGGTAGAAGCATGGACAGAATCGACAGGCTAGCGCAATTCGGTTTTATCGTCATCACAGTTGGTAACCGCGGTGGACATCCTTCACGTTCACAATGGTATCATACTTATGGCTATGGCAACCTGCGTGACTATGGTTTGGAAGATAAAAAAGTAGCGGCGGAACAGCTTGCAGATCGTTATAAATACATCGACATTAACCGTGTTGGTATAACTGGTCACTCCGGCGGTGGATTTATGTCTACAGCAGCGATGCTTGTTTACCCCGACTTCTTTAAAGTTGCCGTATCTGGAGCTGGAAATCATGAAAACCAGATCTACAACCGTTGGTGGAGTGAGCGTCATCATGGCGTAACAGAAAAAGTATCCGCGAAAGGAGATACTACATTCTCCTACCAAATCAATAAAAATACGGAGATCGCAAAAAACCTGAAAGGCAGACTATTGATCGCCACTGGAGATATTGATAACAATGTACACCCGGCTAACTCCATTCGAATGGTCGATGCACTGATTAAAGCCAACAAAAGATTTGATTTCCTACTATTACCGGGACAAAGACACGGCTTTGGCGATATGACGGAGTATTTCTTCTGGAAAATGGGCGATTACTTTAGCCAATATCTGTTGGGTGATTCCAAAATGAATGAGGTTGACATGACCGAAATGAATCGAGAAAAGCCACAAAAATAACGGCATCATGACCCACGATGAAAAATTAGCATTTCTATCCGTTACCTTGAGATCTTTCGAGGTAACGGATTTTTCTTTGGATATCCTTCAGGGAATAACACTGGCCGATCTGTTGAACATTTCCTTAGAAAAAGACAAGAAGATTGCCTTCCGCGCCGCATGGGTATTTGAAACCATCGTTTTAAAAAATACTACACTGCTAAAATGTGTTCTCCCACAATTTTTGGATAATTTAAAGAAACAAAAGAATTGGAGCTGCCTTAGAAGCTACACTAAAATTCTGCTATTTCTGACCTCGAAAAAAAATAAAGAATATACGCTTCAAAATGAGATAGAAGAAGAAATTATCGAGCATTCCTTCCAATGGATGATCGAACCTTCATGTCCTGTCGCTGTATTGGTCAACTGCCTAGACATCTTAAATAACTTGCGAAAGAAGCACCCTTGGATATATGAGGAGTTACAGGCTCAAATAAGCTATTTTAAACGGACAAAACCTAGTCCGGCTTTAATGAGCCGGACTAATAAAATTATTCAGCAGAAAAGTTAAAATATACTTTTCATTCGCGCTTAAAACAGTGTGTTTCCTTTCGAATGGTTGACACGCCCCAAGTGCTTATAAGCCGCCTCGGTACATTCGCGTCCCCTCGAGGTTCGCATAATGTATCCTTCTTGAATCAGAAAGGGTTCGTAGACTTCCTCAATCGTACCTTCATCCTCACCAACTGCCGTAGCTACGGTTTTTAATCCAACAGGTCCACCTTTAAATTTGTCGATAATGGTCGTTAAGATTTTATTGTCCATCTCGTCTAAACCATTTTCATCCACATTAAGCGCATGTAAAGCATATTTTGCTATTTCTTTATCGATACTCCCGTTGCCCTTTATCTGCGCAAAATCTCGTGTACGGCGCAGTAAAGCATTGGCTATCCGTGGTGTCCCCCTGCTCCTTCGCGCAATCTCATAGGCACCTTCATCAGAAATTGGTGTGTTTAAGATATGAGCCGAGCGCAGCACGATAGTTGTCAGCAATTTTGCATCATAATATTGTAAGCGTGAATTAATTCCAAAGCGTGCGCGCAAGGGGGCTGTCAAAAGACCTGAGCGCGTTGTGGCACCAATCAAGGTAAACGGATTCAGAGAAATCTGCACAGACCGTGCATTTGGGCCTGTCTCCAGCATGATGTCGATTTTGAAATCTTCCATAGCCGAATAGAGATATTCCTCCACCAAAGGACTTAAACGATGGATCTCATCAATAAACAAAACATCACCTTCTTCCAGATTAGTCAATAAACCCGCTAAATCGCCCGGTTTATCCAATACAGGTCCCGAAGTAATTTTAATACCAACCCCCATCTCATTAGCAATGATATGGGATAAAGTCGTTTTTCCTAAGCCTGGAGGGCCATGCAGCAAAACGTGGTCCAGCGCCTCGCCTCTCAGCCTAGCCGCTTTCACAAAAATATTGAGGTTTTCTAATATTTTAGCCTGTCCCGTAAAGTCTTCGAAAGCCTGAGGCCGCAATGCTCGTTCAATATCACGATCTGTATTGCTCAGACGTTCTGGATTTGGATCTAAATTCTCGTTCATTGTGGCAATATTTTTAATTTCTCTTATAGCGCTTTCCGATACTTCCCAGTTTCAATTGGATAACACCAAAAAATGCCTCCTTAAAGATACTTGTGCTCATCTTTGATGTACCTTCAGTCCGATCTGTGAATATAATGGGTACTTCCACCACCTTAAAGCCATATTTTATGGCTGTAAATTTCATTTCAATCTGAAAAGCATAACCTACGAACTTAATCTTTTCAAGTGGGATTGTCCTGAGAACTTCTCTGGTAAAACAAACAAATCCCGCGGTAGCATCCTGGATATCTATTCCGGTTATAAAACGAACATATACCGAAGCAAAATAGGACATCAATACCCGGCTCATCGGCCAATTGACCACATTCACGCCCTTGATATAACGCGAACCTATGCTCATATCAGCACCATCCACACAAGCCTGCCGTAAGCGAAGCAGATCCTCCGGATTGTGACTGAAATCTGCATCCATTTCAAAAATATATTGGTAATGCTCGCGCGATAGCGCCCATTTAAATCCATGGATATACGCTGTCCCTAACCCCAGTTTCCCGGTTCGTTCTTCGATAAACAGACGGCCAGTAAATTCATTAAGCTGTAAATTCTTGATGATGGTAGCCGTCCCATCGGGAGAACCATCGTCTACAATTAAAATATCAAATGCGTGTGATAAGGAAAAAACTTTGCGAATGATTTTTTCAATATTTTCCTTTTCATTATATGTTGGAATGATAACTAAACTATCCGTCACTTTTTTATATTTAAGACCAGTAAAGGTAATCATTTACGTTAAATTCCAGTGCAGGAATTCGATGAAATATACAGGATAATCAACATTGCTCCGATGAAAAAGCAGTAAATCCTTCAAGCTCAAACCAACACATCGGCATCATAAATAAAAAGCATCAATAGATTGCACGCCATAAAAAAGAGAAGCCCGTTACTTTGGGAGTAACGAGCTTTCATTAACCAATTATAAACTTAAATTATGAGACTGCAAATATGATGAAAATTGCTTTCATTTACAAATTTATTTGCGTTTTCATGCAACATTTTCAATACAATCTCTATTTTATTTTGCTAAATCGTTTATAAAACATGCATACTACCGCAATTTAGCGATCCACCTCTCCCAAAACGATATCAACAGATCCGAGAATCGCAATCAAATCAGCAATCAGCACGCCTTTTCCGAGTTCCGAAATCACTGAAAGATTATTAAAACTTGGCCCCCGCGACTTTACACGCAATGGAATATCTGATTTATCTTTAGTGACAAAGTAAAACCCTAATTCTCCTTTCGGATTTTCAGCACGGACATAGTAATCCTGAGCCTTCAAATTCACTTTCTTCGGAACCAGAGCCCTCGGATCAAATTCAGCTGTACGTTTAAAGTCTTTCTGTAATCGTTCAAGACATTGCTCAACAATGCGAACAGATTCTTTGACCTCATCTACCCTAACTTTATAACGATCCCAGCAATCGCCGATTGTTCCCATCTCACCTTTTCCCACAGGTATCTCAAAATCAATTTCTGGGTAAACAGAATAGCCATCTATTCGTCTCAAATCCCATTTTATCCCCGAAGCGCGAAGCATGGGCCCTGATACACCATAATTTATGGCGACATCAGCAGGAAGTACCCCTATTTTAGCTGTACGGGAAATAAATATTTGGTTCTGTGTCAATATCTCATCCAGTTCGACCAATTTAGGCTTGAAATACGCTATAAATTCAGCACAGCGCTCTTCAAAGCCTACAGGCAAATCATAAAATAAACCTCCTACCCAGATATAATTGTACAACATTCTGGAGCCAGATGCCCATTCCAACATATTCATAATATGCTCACGGTCGCGGAAACACCAAAGAAACGGTGTTGTTGCACCGATATCAATACCATATGTCCCAATAGCAATCAGGTGGGATGCAATTCGGTTGAGTTCACAGACCAGCACCCGGATGTACTCTATTCTTTTCGGTATTTTACTATCGAGACCAAGCATGCGTTCAACCCCCATCACGAAAGCATGACTATTGTTCATCGAGGCTAGGTAATCCAGACGATCAGTAAAGGGAATTGTCTTTGCGTAATTTAACGATTCGGCATGTTTGTCAAAACAACGGTGCAAATAACCCAGATGTGGAACAACCTCTTTCACAATCTCTCCATCTGTAATCAGCTGCAGTCGGAGCACGCCATGCGTCGAAGGATGCTGAGGCCCCATATTCAACACCATTTCCTGACTGGATATCTCTGTAAGGTGTTTTTCATAGCGCAATAATGCCTCTTTATATTTTGGATTCGCCATTTCTATCAATTAATATGGATGCCATGATATTTTTCTGCCTCTTCATAATCCTTCCGTAAAGGATATCCTTCCCAATCGTCAGGTAGCAAAATCCTTCTAAGATCCGGATGTCCCTCAAAATAAATCCCCATCAGGTCAAATGCTTCGCGCTCATGCCAGTCTGCCGTGCGCCATACCGAAGTAAGCGAAGGAATCTCAGGGAGTTCATCTAGCGAACGATTACCAGACAACTCAACTTTTAAGACCAAGCCGTGCTGATAGGGCAAGGAATTGAGATGGTAGACTACAGTAAAATGCGTTTGATAATCTACCGCAGTAAGGTTGCTTAAAAAATCAAAGTACAAACCCTCAGTATCCCTCAGGAATAAACAGACGGCTATAATATCTGCCTTATCAATAAATAATGCAGGCTGCAGCCCACTGCGATCTTCTTTAAGAATAATTTGAGTTCCAAATGTGGAAACAAGCGTCGATTTAATTTCGTCAAATGTCATATTTATGGAGCTATACGCGTAATCTTCCAGGAATCAGAAACTTTTTTATAAACGATACGATCATGCAGCCGACTTGCACGTCCCTGCCAGAACTCGAAATAAATCGGTTTCAGTAGATAGCCGCCCCAATGGGATGGTCTAGGTACAGAGTCGCTTCCATTATATTGGTTTTCGAGTTCTTCCACCCTGTTTTCTAAAAAACTGCGGTTTGGAATTTCATGGCTCTGCGGGGAGGCCAGTGCACCGATACGGCTCGCTTTAGGTCGCGATTGGAAATATTCATCCGAATCAGCTCCGCTCACAAATTCAATAACTCCTTCAATCCGAACCTGTCTCTGCAATTCAGGCCAAAAAAATAACAGTGCAGCATGCGGATTAGCTTTCATGTCTTCCCCTTTACGGCTCTCATAATTTGTAAAAAAGACTAAACCTTCTGATACAATATCCTTCAATAAAACAACTCTTGAGGATGGCAAATGATGGGAAGATACGGTTGAAAGCACCATGGCATTGGGTTCGATCACCTCGCTGTGAATAGCCGCATCGAACCATTTTTTGAACTGGTGGACTGGATCACGATCCACATCCGATTCAGATAGGCTACCTAATACGTAATCCTGTCTGATTGCTGCAATATCTTTATGTTGAATGGACATAGAAACCTGTTTTTATATCCTACAAACTTACTAAAATCATTGCTTTTTCTCTATAAAGTTAGTAGAAATTGACAAAATCCTAATTTTGGCACAAATCTCGCATAGATTAAATAAAAAAGATTAAATTCAATAAATAATTAAAATTCGCGCTATATGTTTACCGAACTAGACCCACAAAAAGGAAGCCTATTGATTTCCGAGCCGTTTATGCTAGACCCCAGATTCCTCAGATCCGTAATATTGTTATGTGAATACAATACAGAAGGCTCCCTCGGATTTGTTCTAAATAATCAAACCAATGTTCGTATAGGCCAATTATTGGAATCTATACCGGATTGCAATTTCCCCATCTACGTCGGTGGCCCTGTAGCTCAGGAAAGCCTTTTTTTTGTACATAGCCGTTTTGATTTACTATTAAGTGGCGAAGAAGTGGCTCCAGGAATCTATTTTGGAGGCGATGAAGATAGACTTATTGAAGCCATCCAAACGGATAGCATAAAAGCTGACGAATTAAAATTCTTTATCGGGTATTCCGGATGGTCTGCTGGTCAACTGGACGGCGAGATCAAAGAAAATAGCTGGGCTGTACAGAACAAATACCATCATCAGCTCATTTTTGAAGGTAACGGCGAATTACTGTGGAAGGATGCCATTATTGGACTCGGTCCCAAATATGCACATGTTGCCAACTTTCCACAGAGTCCAGGCCTAAATTAGTGAAAGAGACTTCCACTAGTTGGCAGTTTACTTAACGACCCTATATATTAAATGAAGGGCCTATGACAAAATAGGCTGTTTCCTGCCATCATGTCCTATAGAGACGATTTGGAACACTGATTGTGTGTTTTAAACAAATCATAAAATTAAAAATAGCGACATACAAATTATGAATCCAGAAAAAGGTAGTATTTCAATTCACACGGAGAACATATTTCCCGTAATCAAAAAGTTCTTATATTCTGATAATGAAATTTTCTTGCGTGAACTGGTATCTAATGCAGTTGATGCTTCTCAAAAAATCAAACGCCTAGCTTCTTTGGGTCAGTACCAAGGTGAAACAGGTGAATTGATTGTAGACGTAAAATTTGATGAAGCTGCCAAAACCATCACTATTTCCGACAATGGTATTGGTATGACAGCAGATGAAATAAAAAAATACATCAACCAGATCGCTTTCTCAGGCGCAACAGAGTTCATGGAAAAATTCAAAGAGGCAAATGATGCAAATGAAATCATTGGCCGTTTTGGTTTAGGCTTCTATTCCGCATTTATGGTGGCCGATACGGTGGAAATCCAATCTTTATCCTATCAGGATGGAGCAGAACCGGCTCATTGGACTTGCGATGGTAGTACATCTTACGAAATTTCTACAGGTACAAGAACCAAACGTGGTACTGATGTCATTTTACATATTAACGAAGAATCAACTGAATTTTTAAGCCAGGCACGTTTACAGGACATTTTAGATAAGTATGCGAAATTTCTTCCTGTCTCAATCCGTTTTGGCACCAAAACAAATTCTGAACCGGATGGTGAAGACGAAGAAGGAAAACCAAAATACAAATCTGTAGAGGTAGACAATATCATCAATAACACCAATCCAGCCTGGACAAAATCACCATCCGAACTAAAAGACGAAGATTATCTGGCCTTCTACCGCGAGCTCTATCCTTATTCAATGGATGAACCATTGTTTTGGATTCACCTCAACGTCGATTATCCATTCAACCTGACTGGTATTCTCTACTTCCCTAAAGTTAAAAATGAACTGGAGATCCAGCGCAATAAAATTAAGCTGTATTCCAGACAAGTGTTTATCACGGATGAAGTGAAAGATATTGTTCCAGAATTCTTGATGTTACTTCACGGGGTAATCGATTCACCAGATATTCCATTGAACGTATCCCGTTCATTTTTACAAGCAGACAGCAACGTTAAGAAAATCAATAGTTATATCACCAAAAAGGTGGCTGACAAATTGAACGAGATATTTAAGACTGACCGCAAAGGCTTTGAAGAAAAATGGACAGATATTGGCTTATTTATCAAATATGGTATGCTAAGCGATGAAAAATTTGCAGAAAAAGCAAATGACTTCTGTTTAGTAAAAAACACGAACAACCAAAGTTTTACCATCAAAGAATATTACGAAAAGGTTAAAGATATCCAGGTAGATAAAGATGGTAACATTGTCTACTTATATACGCATGATGCCGCTCAACAAGATGGCTTTATCCAAACTGCATTAAACAAAGGTTATGATGTTTTGATGCTTGATGGACCCCTGGATACGCACTTTGCTGCTTATTTGGAGCAAAAGGGCGGTGAAAAGGTACAATTGAAACGTGTAGATGCTGACGTTATCGATAAATTGATTCAGAAAGACGAAAAAGTCGAGCTTGCCCTTTCTGAAGAAGAATCCAAAAAAGCGCTTGAGGTTTTCGAAAAAGCAATTTCACGCCAAGATATGAAAGTTGAAGTTGACGCCTTAAATGAAGGTGATCTGCCTGTATCGGTAACAATTGATGAATTTATGCGCCGAATGAAAGATATGGCCAAGACAGGTGGTGGTATGAATTTCTATGGTTCATTGCCCGACAATTATAAGGTAACTGTCAACGGTAACCATCCGCTGATCAAAAGAATTTTATCAGCATCGGACGAAGAAGGCTCTAAACTAGCAAAACAGGCTTTTGATTTAGCACTCTTATCCAGAGGTTTATTGTCTGGAGCGGATCTAACATCTTTTGTGAAGAGAAGTGTAGAGATGATCTAAAAACATTTCTTCCAATAAAAAAGGCGGTTTCTTTGACAAGAACCGCCTTTTTTATTGGAAATTGGAAGCAAATGGTAACTTTTGAATTAGCGAAATACATATCCGCACCAATATGGACGCGTTTCAATGTTTTTTATTAAAATTTAATAAACTAATCTTCACCTAGTTGGCTTTAAACGCTGTTTTTTTTCAATCAAATATTTGGAGGGAATAGGGTTTAATCGTACTTTTGTATCATCAAAATCACGGTAGGTATAGCTCAGTTGGTTAGAGCACTAGATTGTGGTTCTAGGGGTCGTCGGTTCGAGCCCGATTACTTACCCTTGATTGGGCAAATCAAATAATTCATTGATTTGCCCTTTTTTATTTCTTTGTATTCCGTTATTAATCAAATTACGACTAACATTTGCATCTATAAATAACTTTGAAATATCACAAAGTTTCTCCATAGAATTCCAGACCATTTCTTTTACTTCGGAAAAACTATATTTAATTTTTGATCTTTTGATAGGACATCCGCATCTTCTAGATTAATGAAATTTAATTTTATTTTTTCAATTTTTCGAATTTTTAAATTAATAAACTATCGACAGTTTCTAGAGAACAATAATTGTTTTATAATATCTTTATCTTAGATTTTTGCATCCATCAATTTGTCTTCTACAGTTTTCGCATTCCCCAATTTTATCTTTACCAAAAAGGCTCGTTTGGATTGCAAATTCTCAGGAATGATGATATCGAAATACATATTTTTATCTCTATCGAAACCAATATTTGCCTTTTTTAAAACTAAATCCTGATGGGACTCCAGCAATTTGGCTGTAGTAGGGATCAGTTTGGAATTCTTGGGGAAGGCCACTCTTAAAATATTATTGACGGGCCTATTCATAACGGTTAAGAACAACGATGCCGAATCGGTTTTACTGACAGTATAGTATCCATACTTACTCTCAAGTGGAAAGTGACGAACATTATAGATACCTTCGGCATTCGCCGTGGTCCATTTTCCCAAATCTGTGATAAGTTCATTTTCATGCTTGCTCATGTTTCCGTCCCCGTCAGGTCCGAAATTGAGAACAAAATTGCCATTCATGGAACGGGACCTCATCAATAGGTCGATAACATCATCGGTGGACTTAAGGTACATACCATCGGTGTTCTTAACATAGCCCCATCCATTTGGAGGTATCGTCATCACACAATCCCAATCATGCCCATCAAGAATGTCCATACTTGCAGGCATCTTACGTTCCCATCCCTGTTCGTAATCCCCTAACAGTACCCCATTTGAATCAAAATGCCTACTTCCGTGTTCATCGTTGCGAAAGCGTGAGCCAATTATTAAATTTGGATTATTTTTCCTGAGTTCTTTCTCCAAGTTGTAAGTAAATTCGTAGGAATTAACCCAGGAACTATCCCAGGTGCCATCAAACCAAAACCCTTTTATTTGAGGATAATTTGCTTGCAGCTCCAGTAATTGGTTCTTGGTATATTTTAGAAAACGGTCAAACCTTGCTTTTTCATCGGCGGTTTTCGGGATGGACGTAATGCAATCTTTGTTGGCCCATTCCGTCACAGAAAAATAAAGGAAGACATCAATACCTTGTTCGGTATAAGCGTCTACGACCTGTTTAACTATATCTTTTTTATAGGGGCTGTTAGCCACTGTATAGTCAGAATATTTAGAGGGCCATAAACAAAATCCATCATGGTGTTTTGTAGTAAAAACTAGATATTTGACCCCCATTTCTTTCGCACGCTTGGCCCAGATTTTGGCATCAAAATCCTTTGGATTGAATTGCTTATAAAGGTTATCATAGATGTTCAGCCAGTTTTTTGGTGCAGTCGGTCCATCCCAAGTTCTGATCCACTCAGATGCTGGAGCCCCCTGTCTGGCACTTACGCCATTCCATTCGTTGCCAGGTATAGCATACAATCCCCAATGGATAAATTGTCCGAGTCCATAATTACGGAAAGCCACCATGGCGGAATCCGCTCTGTTTGGTGGAGTAATCGTACCATATTTGACTTCAACGGTCTTTGTTGGTTTTTCTCTTTTACCGGTCCACTGTGCTTTAACTAAACTTAACGGGGTTAACATAGCTAACATTAAAAGAATTTGAATCCTGTTTTTTTTCATTTTTCAAAATAATTAACAACTTATTATATCGGAAGAAAACCCAAACAACACTGCTCGTGGTATTTGACTTCACCTATTTTATTACATTTCATACAAATTTTAGATATTATGGACATGAGCAATCATTTGCGCAATTAAATCTTCATCACATTTTGCCCAGAACACCTCATCGTCAGTACTCTCCCACTCCTAAAGCGTGTAAAACATGAATATAGGGACATGATTATGAGACGCATCTTTTACCAGGTCCATTTCCGAAAAGGAACCAAACTTCGTCGACCATTGTCCGATCTTTAACAGAAATCTTTTTCCCATGTCACTGAACTCATTGTCCATATCTGGCAGCATCTTATCAGACTATTGATCAGGTCATGATAACCCGTTTCTATTAGACTATGGTTGATGCTACCAATAACATGGTCGACCTGAGCCTTAAACAAAGTGGTATGAGAAACCAAAATATCTATTTTTGACCACCCTTTAATAAAATAACCTCTTGTCTCAATACAGGTACGATTGGTTTTAATTCTGGATTATCCAGCACAGCTTTACTTATTTAACCCAGACCGGCCTTAACAACCTACTGCTTGAATTTATGAGGTAATATTAGTTTAATAAATTCAAACAATTATCAGTGAAAACAAACGCAATCGATTGTGCAAATCTCGAAAACGTTATAGTGTAAAGTAAACACTTTAACTTAAACATACCCTACATTGCTATATATCTAAATCTAAAACAAACAAAAGAAGATAGACGAAAAATGGTAAAGCTGAGAAGCTACCAGGTTCTTTATTCCAATTTCCACCAGAAATGTGAAGTGATCAGGATTTATCAGAAATATCGTAAGTCAAAACAGCAGATTTATTAGGAATTTATGGAGACAGTTTGAAAAAGAATGGATTAGCATGGATATATCTTGCTTTGTGGTGAACAGACCAAGATATATCTCATATGATTGAGATAAGCGTTTTGCCCAATTTTTCTATTAGAGATATTAATATTACAAAAAGTAAAATTTTACACAAATTATATTATTGTGTTTACCATACACTATAACGTTTTCGTTTGTTGCGCAATCGATTGCTGGATTTTATTGAAATATTTATGAAATATTTCCTTCTATATTGCTTACAGATTATAACCCAATTAATAAATTTTTAAACTGGAGTTTTATGATAAATTGTAGGAAATACAATACCTGTTTGACCGTTATGTTATCAGTTCCAAAATTTTTCTCTGTCATTGTTTACACAAAATTGAAGGATTCAAAGAAACCTGAGAAGCTAAGGTACAGCGTTATCAATCCTAGATTTTGTGACGAAGAAGCCGTGAAGTCATATAGGTATTATAGGCTGAGGCAATCAATCCAAAAGAGAATCTTTTCGTTCCACGCAAGCCAACAAGCGTTACCAGTGGTAACAATGATTCTAGGGCAAAATCAGATTCTAGAAGTTCCTCATTCGGATATGAGAGGGGTTCTTGATAAGGACCTCTACTATCATATTCCATATCCCAGCTAGGTTTTTACTTTGCCCAAAACAATCGGAATGGCGGTTCCGGTGCAACAAGAAGTTTAGTGGACGATTATTTATGTATCGACGGACAGTCCATCAGCACGAGTCCAAAATATAAAGGAAAAGGGAGCATAGCATTAGAATTTGAGAACAGAGATCCAAGGCTCTTCCAGACAATCAGCAAACCTGGGGAATATGCTCTGCGCCCCGGAATTGGAATGACCGGGGCTACAGCCAATCCGTTGCCTGGCATCAAAGGATCTAATACGGCAAATGGTAACTTATGTGTAACGGGTTATCGTTGGGCAAAATGGTTTTATGACAACCCCGATGATTGGGCAAGAACGACAAATGGGCTTCAGGCAGCACCCGTGTTGCGATATGCCGAAGTGCTCCTAAATTATGCGGAAGCGAAAGCTGAACTTGGGCAAATTTCACAAACAGTATTGGATCAAACTGTTAACGTATTGAGAGACCGTGTGGGGATGCCGTCATTAATGTTAGGTAATGAACCAAAATATCCACGGTTGGACCAAATATACGCAACTTATGTCGGTTATGGCGTAACACCTACCCTAAGGGAAATCAGAAGAGAGCATTTAATGAAAGGATGTATTTATTTCCTATTCCGATAACGGATCTGGTATTGAATCCCAACTTGAAACAAAATCCAAGATGGGACACGGGGCAATAATTTAATTAATACTATTTATAAACTTAATTTTTGAGAATCAATGAAAAAAAACATCTTTTACGTAATTGCAATCTGCTTTGCAACTTTATTTGCTTCCTGTAAAAAGGATGGTGGTTGGATGAGTCCAATTCTCGCCAATCAGCAGCCCGTTCAACTGGCGGTTGCCGATAGTGTTCAAATTTTCAAAATTACTCCCTCTGCGTCGACTGAGTCTAACAGGATGCTTAATTCGACACACAATGAAATGCAGGCAACAGGGTTTTATGCAGCCCCAAATAGTACAATAACAGTAACGGTGAAGGTCAATGCCGGTACAACAGGCGCCCGACTTGCCATTGGCACACCTTTTAGGGATAATATTAGGCCTGTGAGGCAATATTTTAACCTACAATCGGGAACACAATCATTTACAGTAGATCAGTATGGTGGGCTAGTTTATTTAATCTATACCGCTAACAATTATACAACAACGGGTGAAATTGAACTTACTTTCGGTAATGGCTTTATTCCTGTCCCCTATTTCCAGAAGGGTAAAACAACACACAATCAATGGGTTGCAACATTGGACTCACTCAAGAACATTGCTCCTGATGTCGTCTTTTCTTCCGACCGTACAGTTATGGTGGCTAATATGGATGAAGCTCTTCTTTATAAGAATGAGGATCAACAATTAATCGTTGATCGATTGGATTCCATCATCGGTTTTTCAAATCGTATCAGTGGCCTGAGTGGTACAAGCGGCGTACATGCCATTCCATATAACAAACATTTAATCACAGTTAGAGA
Source organism: Sphingobacterium sp. (assembly GCA_031286695.1). GTDB lineage: Bacteria > Bacteroidota > Bacteroidia > Sphingobacteriales > Sphingobacteriaceae > Sphingobacterium. The sequence continues at coordinate 210,459 of JAITTY010000001.1, forward strand.
TTCTGCAGCTGGAGGATATATGGCGGCAGGTATTTCCATTTACTACACAGAAGCACTGTCCTACAGAATGTTACAACCTAAATACCTTTCCAACACGAATGGATGGGGTATATGGCATGAAATAGGACATACCTATCAACAAAACGCCTGGACATGGGGCAATTTGACAGAAACCACGGTCAATGTTTATGCAATGGCAAGCGAGCGGGGCTTTGGTATACCTATTAGTCGGGTTACTGCAAATAATGCATGGCCAAAATTGGATACTTATCTCCAAAAGCCTATTACTGAGCGTGACTTCAATGCGGGTAACAATGATCTAAAGATGATTATGTTCCATCAATTATGGTTAGCATTTGGTGACGACCTGTATATTAACTTGAGCAAGGCTACACGTGAGAATCGTCCTACTGTATCTACAGATGCAGCGAAAATGCGCTATTTTATGCTTGCAGCTTGTCATTTTTCACAGAAAGACCTATCAGACTTTTTTAAAAAATGGGGTTTCAAGGTTGATCAGTCTGTTTATACTGAGATAGCCAATCTCAATCTTCCTGTACCGAACCAAGATCTTACGGCATTGAGAGACTAAAATATTATTTTCAGTAGTTAAGTGTCATTGGGTACATGATAATTCATGTGCCCTTTTCACTGAAGATCAACTATTTGAACTAAAAAACCAGTTCTAATCTAAATTTCTGTACAACACCCCCTTAAGTGCGGGGTCCGCAACGCTTGTAGTTAAAGAATTTCTGTAAGCAAAATCTTTTATAGAAAACGACCCCAAATACAAAAAATCTGCACGAAGTGCTAAAAAAGGCAGGATATGTACAGCAAAAGATATATAGAACGCGCCAATGGAACTGAATCATATAATCAAAATTCTAAAAAAGGACTATGCACTCCTCGTCACCGCTGCAAGAGTACACGAACTTTTAAAAAGACACATTGGCAAGGGTACAATAATTAAAGAACATAAAATGCGTACAAGTCAAGAAAGAAAGTCATTTCAACCGAAGATTCTCCAGTTTTACAAGAATTTCTGATCTTACAGTTTCCGTTCGTGAAGAAGCAGTCAAATAAAAAAAATCCCCGAACTCGCAAACGCTTGCCCGGGGAAAGTTAAAGGCTTCGAAAAAGAATTACTTTAATTGTTGATCGTCGCTCTAACACAACGGATCTGTACACCTAGTCGCTGAGATGTATTTTGAATACTAGTCCCACCGAAACGGCCGTTCTGAATCTGACTGTACAGGATATAGGCGTTCCCACTATTGGTATATTGGTTGCTTCTCAGATGCAATGTGCCTGTTCCTGTCTGAGAATTGGATGGCATCTGCTGCACCACACCATTCGCATCACGATAGCCATAATAAGAAATAACAAGTTTATTATCCGGATATGCCGGATTTGCTGCCTGCGTAGTATTCCAGATGATACTATGACGGTAGCCATCGGAAACTTTTTTTGTCAATGTGGTCCGATCCGTATTCTGCGATAGCTGGGTCATTTCTTTCGGGTTGTTCAGTTCCTGCGGATAACGCCAGGTACCTTCGGGATATACACGTCCGCACTCGTCAACCGTATTTACATCTGTCCCAGTTGGCGTGGACGCTCCAAAGTTCCAGTATTCCGCATTGACGTTAGGGTATGCATATTCATTGTTGGTTCTAAAACGGTAAGCATCGGAACTACCCTTTGTATAGGCCGAACTATATAATTTATTCGCGTCATAAATCATATTAGTACGTGCCCACACCACATTGCCGACTTTAATTCCAGATTCGATCAACCGTATGCTCGTCTTGGACAGTGTGCCTTTTGCCAGGCTCAATGATGCCGCGTGGCTGACAGGAACAAGTGCATTCGAACTGAACGTGCGTATTGTATTGTCATCCAAAGCGATGTTCAGTGAATTTAACCGGATACGAAGATTATTGGCCGCTATCGTTGCTGTTGTATTGGCTGTAAAAAACCGGCCGATTTTCTCAGCGTTGCCCCAGCGGCTATCGACAGCTGTCATTTGAGATCCCATTAATGGCTCCGCATCCTGTAAGTTCGAGAATGATCCATTGTATACATTAAACGTACCGGTCTGAATCAGGTTGGTAAAATTGGTTCCGGTTCCAGATCCTACGGAAAAGGTAGAATTATCGGTGATTCCACCAAATATACCTCTTGTATTAACAGTAACATCTATTGCCGCCATCTGACGCAAGAAAATTATATCCAGATAATTTTGATCCTCCGTTGTGGTGATATCTCCGGAATCAAACATAAAGTCTTTATTGGTCAGATCCGAAGGCGATATATTTCCCGATCCATCAATATTGGGAACGGTATTGGCGTCGTTAACAGAAAACGCATACCAATGGTACTTTTTGCCAGCAGCAACTTTTAGCTGCGGATCCTGGCCGGCATTAAGCACATCATTGTAAAGCGGTGTCGACTGACCATCTTCTACAAAAACTAGACGGAACTTCTTGTCTTTGGTAAGGGGAATGTTCGCAGCTTTCAGCTTATTGTCTACTGACGCACGCGTAAGTCCATTATTCGTACTAGTTTTGATGGTCGCATTAGACTGCAGATCGGCGGTGTAATCAAATTCTGCCGATTTTTGAATATCCAAGGTATTTTCTGCCGTTGTCGCATTTTGTGTTGACGCGCTGAGCTTGGCCGATGATCCATCTTCATCACTTATTACATTGATATCAGTGACATGATCATCATTGACAAACTTTACTGACCGGATGCTGATATTGCTGTCCGAAGAGGAGATTTCATTCTTATCTTTATTAGTCGAACATGAAATCGCAGTCATGGCGATCAAACCAGCGATTCCCAGCCATTTTATTTTATTAAAATACATTTTTTTAGATTGAATAGAAGATTAAATATCAAAGTCCTGGTTATTGGTCCAACCGTTATCCCAAGATTTTTCCTGTGGAGTCTGACTATCAGATCCCGTATTAATAGTTGCAGATCCTGCTGCAATGCCATTCTCCAATTCGATTACATTAACCGTAATTTGGGGCGCAATATAGGCCGCTTTCTTTTTTTCGACAATTTTCATCTTTTCATTGTTTTTCTATTGGCAGACGTAGCTACTAGCCTGATTATTTGACAAATAAGAAAGATGCACCTTCCCGTATTTGTGGCGCCCAAATTCAGAAATATATCTCGTTCAGCAGTTTTCGTAATTATTCATTCGCTTTTCAAAATAAATAAACAGCTCAAGTTGACGATATTATGACAAAAGGTCATTGAAATTAAATTCCATAGCAATTTCTTTGACGGTTCGGCCAGCACTTAGAAGCTCAACAATAATGACGTTGATCACTTCCTTTGAAATAAAAGCATTGGCATTCATCTCAAAGCACCGCTGGCATAAGATATTAAGATAGTTTGCAGTTACACCGATCCGTTCGGCGTAAAACTTCACCGTCCTTTGCTCCAGGCTGAATGCTAAAAGGAGCAGCGAAAACCTTTTTAATAAAGAAGTGGATTTTGAATCTCCAGTACCCAAGAATATACCGTTGGGACACAATAAATCTGCTTCTCCTTGACATCTTATTGTCTCAGTTTCGACTGTTTGATCGCCAACTGTTTTAGATTAATTTGCCTTTCTATATTCTTGTTATTTAAAATGTAAAAAATTCATCTCAGTTCGGTCTTGGGAATTCTAAAACAACCTATGGATCTTTAAACTTTGTTGAAATATTTAACTAGGTTCAAACAGCATCCCCTATCCGAAACTTTTTGTTTTTGAATGTTAATCTTTATCCATCTAAAGTTAAAGGCAACTTTTTTCTGATTACATCAGCTTTCGCTTACCGTAATTATGCATTCGCTTTACTTAATTATCATCTCTATTTCTGTTTGTCGATTTAAAAATGCATCACCCAATTTGTCTTTTTTTGAGAAATTCCAAGAATCGCTTTCCGAAATCAGCAATACGCTTTCTATAATTATTTATTTGTTTAAACACATTTTGAAGAAAGTTTAAAATCACGTTAATTAGAGAAAGTGGTCAGTTTGTTCGAACAACGCCTTGCTAATCCATTATGATCAGCATAAAAATGAAAAGAATTAAAAATTCACCAAAGGGGATTAAAAATGACAAAGAAAAATCATCCACGTGAACATTTCAGGGATGTTCAGCAGAAAATGAAAGTCAAGGAAGAAATGCTTTATTTTCAGGTTAGCCATCGCTCATATCGAGAGGATCCAATTGGATTGGACTTCTTTTCTTTTCTGCTTTTTGAAAAAGCAACAGGCACACATACAATCGATGGAGTCACCCATCAATTAAATGACCAGCAATTACATATCATTTTTCCGGGCCAATTTCACAGGTGGGATATGCAAGCCGACGGTAAAATACATGTCCTTTTTTTATCGGCAAGATTATTTAAAACTTTTGAACACCTGTTTATATGTCCCATAGACTACTATAAGCGCTATCCGGTCATGAAGCTTTCACCAAGGGTATTTAAAGAGCTCCTTCACGAATTCACCGGAATAGATGCTGAATTTAAAGAGGAAAAAAGATTAAATGAGATTGCATTCTTAAAATTTAAAATCGTTTCCCTTATCTACAACCGGGAAATTCTAGAAAAATTAGGCCCAGAGGGTGAATCAGTTCACAAGCCCATCATGCAACGTTTCCTTCTCTTGTTACTGACAAATATCTATGAGCGTAAAACGGTGCAATATTATGCCAGTAAACTAAGCGTCTCGGCAAATTATTTAAACCAGCTTTGCCACAGGTATCTAAATAAAAGTGCCAATGCCATAATTACCCGAGAAACGCTAAAGTTGATCACGTACGACCTGGTCACTGGCAAAAAATCAATAAAACAACTGACCGTGGATCTAAAATTCACTGATCTAGCGGGATTCTCAAATTATTTTAAACGGCATATGGGCATGTCGCCCAATCAATATATTGAACAGTTTGGTATACGTGGCGCTGAAATTCATATTCCTTTCAAATTTTATAATAAAAAAATAAAAACGTAAACAAATCGGATAAAAGCATTAACCGGACCTAAGGATATTCTTATTAGGTTTGCGGCGTTCACGTCATCGGGAGAAAAAATAGGTGAACTGTTTAATGATCAGTCTCCTCCAGAACAGAGGAGACTTCTTAAATCTTCTTATTTCTTTGCTATAATAATTTAACCCTGCCATCAAGATTTAATAATGATCTGCTCGCGATACTGTATTCCCCACTCTCCCATGGTATCGATAATCTTATGGAGACTTCGACCAAACTCCGTCAATTCGTATTCTACTGAAACGGGCATCGTATTATTCTGTGTTCTGATGATCAATCTGTTCATTTCAAGATCTTTAAGTTCTTTCGAAAGTGTTTTTGAAGCGATTCCCTCGACCTGTCGTTTAAGATCCATAAATCGCATTTTACCGATATAAAATAAATGACTGATGATTAATGTCTTCCACTTACCATCAAGCAGTGACATAGTATCCTTGACACCACGGATGTGCTCATTACAGTGAACTGCTATTTCAATTTTTTCCTTTTTCATATCCTATTAAAATACAAAGGTATAAAAACTTCCACCTACCATTTGGTTACCCACAGGTAACTGGTTTCCTGGGGGTAACAAGTAGTGGAATGTAATCTAATAACATCTAATTTTGTAACCGAAAACGAAGCCAAACTTTTCCATTCATTTTGATTTGGAAATAGTTTTTAAAAACGCTTCCAAGATTTACTAAATAAAAAATTATACATTATGTCATTAAAAGAAGCATTAAACTGGAGATCTGCAACCAAAAGTTTCAATGGAGAGACAATAGAACAAGAAAAATTACACCAGATCCTGGAAGCCATCCGTATGGCACCAACAAGTTCAGGATTGCAGCCATTTAAGGTTTTTGTACTAACAGACAAAGAAGTCAGGGAAAAGCTGCAGCCAATCGCATGGGGACAACAGCAAATCCTTGATGCTTCACATATCCTGGTTTTTGCGGCATGGGATGAAATATCAAAAGATAGAGTTGATTCATTCTTTGAATATAACAATCAGGTCAGAAATATACCTTCATCTGCAACAGATGCATATCGACTAAACCTTTTAGACCTTCTTTCAAAAAAGAGTACTGAGGAACAGTTTGTTGATGCATCAAGACAAACCTACATTGCCCTTGGCTTTGGGTTACTGGCTGCTGCTGAACTAAAAATCGACGCAACCCCTATGGAAGGATTTGACACCGCAGCACTTGACGAACTGTTGGGTTTAAAAGCACACGGGCTTAGAAGCACCGTAATGATGGCCCTAGGCCACAGAGATCATGAAAATGACTGGTGGTCAAAATTAGAAAGAGTTCGTAGACCACATGAGGAACTATTTGTTGAAATATAGATATTCGATGTCGTTTCAAAAAAGAAAGCGCTAAAGGCTTTCTTTTTTTGTGTTAACTATCGGGCTGAGCCATGCTGACTATTACCATTGACTTTAATTCAAAACCATCAATACGTTGATCATCTTCCGCGGATGATTTAATTCAACTTCATCCGTGGAAGTCCGATTTCATGTTCCTGGGGATAGGGAGCCCTATGCGTCATACTGACGTCCTCCTTCATTCTTCTTCGTTTTTCGTATTTTTTCTCATCGTCGTGCGAATACCTCGGATCTTCAATGAATGCCATCTTAGCCAACTTTGTTATGGTGATCGTCGAACTGCTATTATTAAGCCTCAGAATAAATTGGTCAAAAAATCTGTACAGTATTTTTTGTTCATGCAGGACGATAAGGCAAGTCAATTGCAAAAATAATTATTGCAAGAGGAAGAATATAAAAAATGGCCTAAAGAAAAAGTAGAGACAGTACTTGAGGCAGTTTACGCTGAACAAACAATTTACGATAAATAATTACATAAATAAGTAGATAAACAATATCTTTACGAAAGGCAATATGACTTGGAAAAGTATTATAAAACGATTAGCACAATAGCATGAGAACACTGAATATATATATCATTTTTTTAACGGTCCTTTTTACAAATTGCGCCACGTTACGCGACCGCGCAGAGGAATTGAAGGTACACAGACGCATGGAAGAGCTGAAAACTTTTGAAGAATATGTGACTGCAGATACCGAAATCAAAAAGAAAAATGTACTGGCTGCTGAGATCACTTTCATAGACGGAAGAGATCTAAAAACACAAATTAAAGCAGTCAAAGGCGTGATCAATAACTCACTTGATGAACGATCCATAAATAAATCTGTAGCGATTTATGATTATCAAGGGAAGGAAGATTATCTTTCATATACCCTCATTCGGCAATTAACATTCACGGACTATGAAGGGAAAAAGCGAATATTTGTCAATAAAGGCGACCAGTTTGACTCATTACTTGAAATAATGTATGCTGGCCGTATCAAATGGTTTAGAGAATTTTATGAAAGTCCATATAATTCATTCCGAAATTATTATGATATTTTCGTCAAGGAGTCAGGTGAGGAAATAAACGACAAGGTCGCAATTAAATTGAAAAATAAATTGATTAAAGCTACTGCAGAAAAACCTGTATTAAAGGAAAAAATAGAGCAGACAAACAAGTTAGATGATCAGACCGTCATTGCCCTGTTAAAGGAATTTGAGCAATAAGCTTCAAAGACAACTTCTTCCTTTTTACAATCCAGGTACAGGATCCATTGGCCCTGGATGGCGCGGATCGTAAATAGCCACTGCAACTTTAGAGTCGGCACAACCATAATATAAAAACCATTTTTGTTTAAAAAAGACCAATCCTTCGATAAAAACCGTTCCATCTATATATTGCCCGCTTTTTTCGAAAGATTCCATGGGGCGCAAAAACGGAACATCCATTCGAGCCAATACGCTTGTCGGATCTCGTTGATCAAATAAAACCTGCCCAGCGGAATAAGTGTTTTTATTGAAACGCATATCCCCTTTCTCAGCATGATTCTTACCATTGTACAACAATAAAATTCCCTTATCAGTCAAAACTGCTGGAGGACCACACTCCGTCAATCCGCTATCAAAATAACCATCCCTTGGCGAAATAAAAGCTTTCAGAGCACCTTTACTATCTGTTACAGGTTCCCAGTCAATCAAATTATCGGATGTGGCGCCATAGACACCATGTTCCCCCCAGTATAACCAGTATTTTCCATTGATTTTAGCAATCACCTGTTTATTGCCTTTCAATACGGTTACAACGGACGCCGATTTATGCGGTTCATTGACAAGAGCAGGCTTATTTTTCGATTTTTTAAAAATGGGACCATACTTAACCCAGTGTCTCAGATCAGTGGATATTGCTACACCGAGCCGCGGCACCTTTCGGTTCCATTGGGTATAAAACATCACAAAAAGCCCATCCTCAGTCTGTGCTATCCGAGGATCTTCCGTCCCGCCGGGCCACTCGTTATCCTGCTGCTCATCGGGCCCCGGATAGAATACCGGTGTTTTGAGCCGTTCAAAATGAATACCATCCACACTAGCCGCTAACCCCAGACGGGAGGTCCGGTGGCCGATAGCCTTCCCCGTCCGGTCTTCCGCACGATATATGACAAACACACTATCTCCCTTCACCACTGCCGCAGGATTAAAGGTGTCGTTGTTCTCCCATCGGATCTCCTTCTTTAGCATTGGATCATAAAATACCGAACTTGTATCAGGCTCAATAATTGGATTGACTCCTTTGGGTCGCTCAAAGCCACCCAATACCCATTGTCCTTTCTTAAGCTGTGCGCCATGCTGAACCTTACAGCCACTCAAAAAGACGAACAGAATAAAACCTGCAATTTTTACGATAGTATTCATATTTTAATTGATTTCCGATGCTATACCTGTAGAGTTAAACAACAGCCTGTAAAAGCAAAATTATAAATTGGTTACAACTGAAGAACGACCGAAACTATTACCGATCATTCACAAATATAATGCTAATAAAAACAATAAGTACGGCAAAAACAAGTTCATCAAAATGGGATTGAGTACAATCCTCCAGAACCAAATAAGTTAATTTCACATTAAACAGCAGGCTAAACTGCAATATACTGCAACATTTTAACAAAAACAAAGCTAAATATTGCAATATTTAGCATAAAAGCATATATTTATAGCATGATCTCAAAAGAAGAACGTCACGATTTTATATTAATTAAAATCCAAAAGGAAAGAAAATTAGCGATGATGGACTTGGCCACCGAGCTTGGTGTTTCCGAACATACCGTACGACGTGATCTTAAAGAATTATCTGACGCCGGCTTACTTCGGGCTATTCGGGGCGGTGCCACGCTACGGTCAAATATTCCATTCGATATATACGACCGGAATAACCTTGATGTTATGGAGAAACAATCCATAGCTGAAAAATCAATCACGCTATTAAAAGATCATCAGGTCGTCTTTTTCGATGGTGGCACAACAACACAGGCAATTGCTGGAAATATTCCAGAAAACCTAAACCTTACTGTTGTCACACATAGTCTCCCGATAGCCAATATACTTACAAGCCTCCCAAACATCAGCTTGATTTTTGCGGGCGGCGCTTTCTGCAAATCATCTCTTACAATGCAGGGACAGCAAACTATTTCCACCTATGGAGAAATATACGCAGATATTAGCTTCATAGGTGTGTGCGGCCTGGACCTCTACCGCGGACTTACGGCAAGAACTCTCGAAGAAACAGCTATCAAAAGAGTGCTCTGTAAAAATTCAATGAACATTGTTGCTGCCACAACAAGCAATAAGCTCGATACCCCCACATCTTTCTTAACATGCCCCGCGTCTGATATCAGTTATTTAATTACAGAAAAGGATCCTTCGGATCATATTTTACAGCCTTATGCGGCACAAGGTATTGCAATTTTATAAATTTACCATTTATGACTAATCTCAAACAGGAAGCTGCCAAAGCTGCTCTTCAACTATTAGAACCTGATCAGCTCATTGGACTGGGTGTGGGATCAACAATAGCTTATTTCATCGAATTGATAGCAAGCAGTATCAGCTTTAAATCCAGCTTAAAATTTACATCACCTTCCTTGGAAACCAAAATACTAATCCAAGAGAGCGGTCTTATTTGTATTGATAACAGTACCTTAGCAACATTGGACTATTATTTTGACAGCTGCGATCAGGTGGACATGCATTTAAATGCATTCAAAAGTGGCGGCGGCGTGCACACAGGTGAAAAGATTATGGCGAATATGGCACAACAGTTTATTCTCTTGGTGGATGGCTCAAAGATGGTCGAACAACTGACCACAAAGCATCCGCTATGTGTTGAAATTATACCCGAAGCCTGGTTATCGGTACTTAAAGAACTAAAATCAAACTATTCTACAGCAATAGCCGAGGTCGTATTACGAAAATCGGAACAAAAATCAGGTCCTCTCCTGTCTGAGAGAGGTAATTTCCTGGCAGATATTTATTTTTCTAAACTGCCAGATATTCTTGAGTTAAATAAACAAATCAAACTCATAACAGGAGTTGTAGAACATTCACTTTTTTATCAACTGTGTTCGGTATGCCTATTGGCAACAAAAGATGGCATAACACATCTAACTGCAAACCGAGCAGAGAAGTAAAAGACAGATAAGGGCGAAACCAAATAGAACTAAAGTTGTCATTAAATCCAACAATTAACAAGACAGATCTAACATATTTTAAATCACCATGAAACATACTCAAATTAATACAGGAATACTTAGTTTTGGCATGTCAGGGCGTGTTTTTCACGCACCATTCATATATACCAATCCACATTTCAATCTTAGCGCTGTTGTAGAACGATCGAAAAAAGCAGCACATGAATTCTATCCGGCAATAAAAAGCTACGATAACATCGCAGAATTACTAGCTGATGACAGCATCGAACTGGTCATTGTGAACACACCAAATTATACACATTTCCAATATGCCAAAGAAGCCCTGGAAGCAGGAAAACATGTCTTGATAGAAAAACCCGCCGTTGATGACTCAGCACAATTTGATGCGCTACTTGCCATTAGCAAAAAACAAGGAAGACAATTATTTTTCTATCAAAACAGACGCTACGACAGTCATTTTTTAGACATGAAGAAAGTAATCGAAAGTGGAGAATTAGGAAAGCTGATTGAAGTGCATTTCAGATTTGATCGCTATAAAATGGAATTGGGACAAAAATACTTCAAGGAAGATACGCAGTATATTTCCAATGGTATTACCTATGACCTCGGTCCTCACCTTCTTGATCAGGCAATCTCCCTTTTTGGAAAGCCGATTAAATTCAGCAAAACGACGTCTATTAACAGACCTGATTCAAAAGTTGCAGACTACTTTCACTATCATCTCTACTATCCAGCTGAACTGAACGTCTACTTAACGGGCAGTCTGCTCGTCGCTTCTCCGCAACCAGCCTTTGTCATCCATGGTACTAAAGGGAGTTTTATCAAGAATATGACGGATGTACAAGAACAGCAATTGATCGATGGTATGCTACCCGACGATCCATCTTATGGCCTTGAGCCAGCAGGACTCGAAGGGAAACTTGTCACCATAGATGCAGCGAATCAAAAACATGAATCTTTCGTAACCCCACATAAAGGAGATTATAATCAGCTGTTTGAAGCTATTTATGACAGCTTAAGAAATAATGTCGATTACCCTATTCAAGCTGATCAGATTAAATGGCAGATCCAATTGCTTGAAGCTGAAAACACCTAAGCTTCCTAAAAATCAAATGGCGGCACCGTTCAACAAAAGCGATATGTGCTGCCATTTTTAATTTACTTCCCAGCGGCATTCGTTGGGTTCAATATGGATCATCACATGACCAAGGTCAGGAATATGTGCTATCAAATGGTCTTTGAGTTTATGTGCCAGCTCATGCCCTTCCCTTACCGTAATTTCACTATCGACAATAGCATGCAGATCGACATGATATTTTGCTCCGGATTTACGGACAAAACATTTTTCCGTCGCTTTTATCCCCTCGACATTTAATGCCTCTTCCCGGATGTTATCAATGACTTCATCGTATACATTTTCATCCATGATCTCGCCAAGCGCTGGTCTGAAAATATGATAACAGTTATAAAGTATAAATCCAGCAGCAAATAATGCCGCATAGTCATCCGCATTTTCGTATCCTTTTCCGAGCAACAATGCAATAGATATCCCAATGAAAGCTGCAACTGATGTGATCGCATCGCTTCGATGGTGCCAAGCGTCTGCACGAAGTGAAGAACTATTTGTTTCTTTGCTTTTCTTCATAACGATCCTATAAGAAATCTCTTTCCAAACAATGATCCCGCCCAGCACAAATAGCGTCCAGGGCTTGGGTAGATCATGTGGCGTTCCTATATTCTCAATACTTTCATAAGCGATTATGGTTGCAGAAACAATGAGAAAACCAACGACAATAAATGTAATAAGGGGTTCTACCCGACCATGACCATAAGGGTGATTGTCGTCGGCAGGTCGTTGCGCATATTTTAAACCTAAAAGTACTAGAAATGAAGAGAAAATGTCCGCTGTTGACTCAATTGCATCCGCAATCAGCGCATAGGAGTTTCCGAAGAAACCAGCTAGCCATTTTAACAAGGCCAGTAATGCATTACCTATAATACTAAAATAAGTCGTTCTGACTGCAGTCTGCTCTTGAAGTTCGGACATCGCTATAAATTAACTTTACAACGCGAAAATACTGTTTTTCTTTTCAAATTCTATTCTCCAGCTGTAGAAAATAGTGATCACATCGATCGTTAGCTGCCGCTCGCGATATCCTCCAAAGCTTTTTTTATCTCAGGAGCCCCATAGTCACGGCTTCCTTCCAAACGCTCTACGATCTTTCCAGCTTTATCCAAGATGACTGTTGTCGGTATGGACTGTCCTAAGAATTCTGCAGGAATATCACCCTCTGCTATATAAAGAGGCAGATCATACTTGTTTTCTGCCATGAATGCTGAAGACTTTTCCATGTCGCCATCAACATCTACCATGAGAAAAACGATATCCTTATTATCTTTAAGCGATTGCCTAAGCTGGTCAATAGAAGGTAGTTCATGAATACATGGAGGGCACCAGGTTGCCCAGAAATTGATAAACACGACCTTACCTTTTAAAGCACTTAATTGAAGAACCTTACCTTCTTTATCCTTAAAAGATAACTCCTGCGTTGTGGTTGCAGTGTCTGCAGTAGCTTCAGCAGGTTCCTCCACCTTTTCGGCCTTGACCTCATTTTTGGTTCCTGTATTTCCACAGCTAAAAAATAAACTGGTCGATAACGCCGCAAGGCCAAAAAAAATAGATCTGCTACTAAACCTAATACTCATTGTCTTTTGTTTCATTAAAATTATTCTATTTACAAATAAATCGCCCTTCGCTGATCTTCTCCATCTCATCGTTCCAGGAGAAATTTCTCAAAGCATTAGCTAATTTAACCTTAATTATTCGGGGCCGCAAGCATCACATATCCCTTCTTAACCTAAGCCACTGACTGTAAGAAGAATAAGCGACAATAAAAATAAAATTTAAAAATTAACAAGAACTTTTCCGACATTTAAAAAAATGAATAAATCACTGATTAAAAGATAATTTATTGAATACCTCATGAATTCTACAGCAAATTATTTCAAAAAATACCTATCGACCTATTTCCTGTTATTCATCTCCATTCAGCTTAATTTTGCTCAGGTGACTTCTACTAGATTCAACACATTCTGTCAGCTGATAGAGTCCAAAGATTTCTTCAGCGCCCGTGAACTATTTATGAGCAATAAAACTGACTTTAGCACTAACGAACAAGCTTTTATTTTGGCAATACTCGATAATGCATTTAACAAACCAATTGCTTCAAACAAAAAAATAGCGTTACTGAACAAATCATCTGAAGTATTGCCTGACACACTACGACTAAAAATACAACGTATTCAGGAAGATAATTTTGTCAAATTGAAAGATTATGCTGACGCAAAGCGAACGACACAAAAAATTCTCCACGAATTCGATCCCTTGCTTTCAACTGAAGTAAAAGATGATCTCCGAAACAATCTAAAAATCTGGTCAGCTCTCGAAGATATAGGGCCACAGCGTATAGAAATCAATGGCAATACCCGTCTAAAAATGACAAAAGACAGAGCCGGGTTGAAGAATCTAAAACTAACCATTAACGGTGATACAGCAAGTTTTATATTTGACACCGGAGCAAACCTATCGACAGTCTCGGAGTCCGTAGCCAAACGTCTTCATATGGATATTATCCGTGCAGCTATTGATGTAGACGCAATTACAGGTATTTCGATCAAAGCCGATTTAGCCGTTTGTAAACAATTAAAACTTGGTCACATCAACATATCGGACGTTATATTCTTGGTTTTTCCAGACAGCGCACTTTATATCCCACAAATTAACTATCAGATCAATGGCATATTAGGCTTTCCGGTCATAGAAGCCTTGCAAGAAGTACAGCTTACACAAGATGATTTTTTTATTGTCCCAAAGACACCGACAGTTCCAAAAATAACTTCAAATCTTGCAATAGACGGATTGACACCACTTATCGCAATTGATGGGAAACATTATACTTTTGATACAGGAGCCGAAAAAACGATCCTATATGCACCTTTTTATGAAACCTACAAACAGCGTATCGAACAACATGAAATACCGACCAAAATCGCCATGGGAGGCGCTGGTGGAAAAGTTGAATATGACGGTTTTGTCATACAGCATACATTCCATATCGGTGACAAACCGATCGATATCAAAAGTATAAGCCTATTAAAATCGAAGATCAAAAATGAAACTGTATATGGAAATATAGGTCAGGATATTATTCGACAATTTTCTAAAATGACACTTAATTTTAAAGATATGTTTATCCATTTTGACTAACAGAAATCCTTATTTTCCATGAGCTTCCTTATGCGTAACCAAACGTCTCTATATGCTTTTGTTCGCTGCAGATCATCCTGGCAACCTTGCCAGTAGAATCCCGCCTACTAAACTAATAAAACTGAGCGCAGTTTTGTCTCATAATTATACTTCATAAAAACACCCTAAAAGTTTTGTCCAACTTTTAGGGTGCAGTTTAATTAGAGCGTCTATAGATTTATTAAACAATTATGCGGAGTAGGTCGCGGCATTAAAGCCCTTCTTTTTAATAATTTCAATGATTTCTTCCTCTGAAACGCCTTCAGATTTTACAGTCAGAATTTTGTCTGCATTGCTGGTGTCAACATTCCATTCACAGATGCCGTCCATACCGTCCAGATCAGCACTTACTTTGGACACACAGCCGCCACAATTAAGGTTTGTTTTAAATTGAAGTTCTTTGCTTTCCATGTTATTTAATTTTAATGTTATCAATCTATTTAATTACTTATCCAAATATCCCTATAATTCATTTGGTTGTACTTACAGTTTTTCTATTTTATTTTACAATATTTACCGTTTAAAACGAGGTCTACAGCTCAACCATAGTTAGCTATTTTTTCCAGCGAAGGCGCAAGCTATTACTGACGACACTTACACTGCTCAATGCCATTGCAGCTCCAGCTATCATCGGGTTTAAGAGGAAACCATTGAATGGATACAGAATACCTGCAGCGAGGGGAATCCCAATTAAATTATAAATAAACGCCCAAAACAAGTTTTGCTTAATCGTTGCGACCGTTTGTTTCGAAAGTCGAATCGCTTGGGGTATCTTCGTCAAATCAGAAGAAATAATTGTCATTTTCGCTACATCCATTGCAATATCACTTCCTTTTCCCATGGCAATACTGACATCTGCTGTTGCTAAGGCTGTGCTGTCATTAATACCGTCCCCAACCATAGCGACCACCTGCCCCTTTTGCTGCAATTCTTTAACAAAATCAGCTTTATGCTCTGGTAATACCTCAGCTTTGTAATGCTGGAGACCTGTTTCCGCAGCGATGGCCCTGGCTGTAGCTTCGTTGTCACCAGTCAGCATATATAGTTCAATTCCCATTGCTTTCATTTCCTTGATGGCGCGTACAGAAGTTTCCTTAATCCGATCCGCAATGGCAATGACAGCTAATGCGGTCTGACTATTGGCAAACCAGATCACTGTTTTGGATTGATTTTCCCATTGAGTGGCATGTGCCATCAATTCTGTCGAAATTGTAATCCTATTTTCATCTAACAACCTCCGGTTCCCTACATAGTACGTTTCGATTCCTTCACTGCCCTTGACACCTTTCCCTGTAATACTTTCGATAAAGGATATTGGCGTAACTTTCACATCATTAAAATACGCTACAACAGCTTCTGCCAATGGATGTTCAGACTGTTTTTCCAGGCTTAACAAGATACCTTTTAAACTATCCTCATCATTATTCCAATACACATCAGTTACAACAGGTTTTCCTTCCGTAATGGTTCCAGTTTTATCCAAAACAACTGCAGTTACCTTTTTGGCCAGCTCCAGGCTTTCCGCATCCTTAATTAAAATGCCCTGCTCAGCTCCCTTACCCACTCCAACCATGATCGCTGTAGGAGTAGCTAAACCTAGTGCGCAAGGACAAGCGATAACCAAAACCGTTACTGCCGCCAATAATCCTTGTACCAGATGGTTTTCTCCGCCTAAAGTAAACCACAGCAGAAAAGTTAAAATAGCAATCCCAATGACAACAGGAACAAATACAGCAGCAATTCGATCGACCAGTTTTTGGACAGGAGCCTTACTCCCCTGTGCATCCTGCACCATTTTAATAATATTTGCCAGCATGGTTTCCTTGCCAACTTTTGTCGCTCTGAACCGAAAGCTGCCTTTCTGATTGATCGTCCCCGCAAAAACCTGCTCATTTTCCATTTTTAAAACCGGGACCGGTTCACCGCTTAACATACTTTCATCGACATAGGAATTTCCACTGATAACGATACCATCAACTGCGATTTTCTCGCCGGGTTTTACCAGAATAATGTTGCCTGCCTGAACAGCTTCTATCGGGACCTGACGCTCTGTTCCATCGGATTGAATGACCATAACGGTCTTAGGTTGTAGCCCCATCAGTTTTTTTATGGCCGATGAGGTGTTACCTTTTGCTTTTTCTTCCAGCAACTTACCTAATAAAATAAAAGCAATGACAACGGAAGCGGCCTCAAAATATACATGTGCATGTAAGCCGCGTTGATGCCAAAAGTCAGCAAAAAGCATATTAAAAACACTGAAAATGTAGGCTATTCCTGTACTTAATGCGACAAGTGTATCCATATTGGCCGAACGATGTTTTGCCTGTTTATACGCATTGACAAAAAAGTCCTTGCCCAGCCAAAGAACTACCGGTGTAGAAAACAGCCACATAATAGGATTAGCGTAAGGCATATCCATAAAGAACATACCAATCACGACCACGGGAAGTGATAGCAACACTGCCCATCGTGTTTTGATCTTAAGCTTATGGAATTTCTCAGCGTGAATAGCCTCCAAGGTTTCCTGCTGTGTGGATTCATCTTCGATTAATAGATCATAACCGCCAGCTTGGACTGCCTTCTGAATTTTTAAAGGATCTGTCATATTGGGCAGGTATTCAACAGTCAGGTTTCCTGTTGCAAAATTTACAGACGCATTGACAACCCCGTGTTCATATTTCGCCATACTTTCGGCACTACTGGCACATGAGGCACAAGTCATCCCAAGAACTGGAAATGTTTTGGTCAATGTAGAAACACCATAGCCAAGATCTTTAATCGTCTTTACGCTGCTAACGACGGCTTCCCTATCCTTCGGTACGATAGCAGCTCTATGATTATTCAATTCCACCCGATAGCTCGCTAGGCCTTTAACCTGAGCTAGTCCTTTTTCGACAATTGATGCGCAATGTTCGCTTTCAACATCTTCCAAAGGTAGATAAACCGTATCTTTATAAATATCTGTCGCCATAACTGATTGTTTGATTTTACACCACAAATTTGGCCACAAATAGGATGCAAATCATTACACAATTAAGGAATTGATTTGTAAGATTTACTCGATAATACGATACGATAAACTAAACTGAAAAAAAAATAATCGATTTAATGTCCGGTTGGAAAGAAAATACATGAATATAAACGACCTGCGCAGATACCGCTGTTTTATGACATCAATGGATTTTAGCACAAAATGAAACTCTTCTTTAGATTTCGACTTCTTCAACAAAACCATAAATGATATAATCACCACGTTCTTCGAGTTTAATAGTCTCCACTCCATCCCACGTGGATGCATTGGTATATTCATCCATAAAATTTTGAATTCTGTCGAATGCGACACCGATCTTCGTTTTCCCATCTGCATAGATCTGATATTTCGCGGAGGTCTGCCAGCTTACTTTTTTTCTAAATAGCCTTAAACCTTCTCTTTTCAAAAAACCGTGCATTTCATTAGATAAATTCATATTCTCATTTGTTTTTACGCGCCCACATTACTCACTATTTATTTGGCAGATGCTTTTTTGGTTTAAGGAATTACCTCAAGCCCTCTCGTTGGTCGATCTATTTACGCTACATGGCTTTAATGGCTAAAGAAATGGTTTCTCAACGCTAAAATAGATAGGCTAAGATAACGAACCGGATAGAATCCTACAATTAAGCTACTGCCATTTCATCGTACTCAAACGCTATTTCGTCGAATATTATAACAGCACACAGTTGTTCTTCTCCCATGTAAATTATCGTATGATAGGTTACACCGAGAAAGTTTATACCGTAAACAGAAATAGCGAAAGTTCTGATTTTTTTTATCGAATAAATCCTTTAGTTCGTCTGATTCATTTTCCATTCCGTCGATATTTTTCGTTGTTCTTTTCCGTAGAAAGCACATTTGTTTACAATTCAAACGAAAAGCTATGGAAAACATTGAAAATTTTTTAGCAGAAGATTTTGTACTGGATGTACAAACTGTCTGCATAGTCGAACCGATCTCATTTTTTGATTTTGATGATATGGAACTGGTAACTATTAGAACAGTCACATCTTCAAAAGTAATATAAAAGAGGATAATGCTGTGAAGGCGTTCTGGTAGACGCCTTTACAGCAATCATCTTTATTAGCTATTAAACAAAAAGAATCAAGTAGATGACTTCACCCAGACTAAAATGTATTCTCATTGAGGATGAACCACTGGCAACAAAAAAAATAGTTGAATACATCCATATGTTCCCAGATCTTCAACTGATAAAAATGGTTGAGGACATTGAAAATCCAGAATTATTTAGTCATGATTTAAAATCTGCAGACATCTTATTCTTAGATCTCATTGTTAGTGGTGGTAATATCAATACGCTTGCCGAATTGATCGCCGATATTCCTATCCTGGTCATTACATCTGCTGTGTCGCGCTGGCAATACCCAGAATTTATCAAAAACAGGAAGCATTTTGCGCTGCAAAAACCAATTTCGCCTGAAATGTTTCAGTCTTGTATACAACAAGTCATGCAATACTAGTCCTGCGCATCTATGTCATTATTCCAGTTATCCGATTATTTTCTTCTGCGCACCCCCCTGCTTCCCGCGGCAGTTGCCGTTGATCTTTTAAGGATAAAAGAAGCAAACGAGATGGAAGAGAAACTTCGTCATCTGTTTCAAAGTGAGCAATTAAAAGAAGCACTATTTCTAGCAAGCCCAACCTTCTGGGTAGAGGTCAAAAAATGGCTTGAATACAAGAAAGAGAGCAGCCCAAAAATGATTACTTCGTTACTCAAATATGCGATTCGGATGAGCACCAGGAGCACGCCTTTTGGGTTATTCGCAGGTGTATCTTTAGGGAACGTTATAGCCTCCGAAAAAAAGGTGTCATTAATCAGGGGTAATAGCCATAAAACTGTATTGAAACTGGATGCCTCCATTCTGACAGGAATCATTGCACAGCTATCAGAAGACAAAAGAATTTATAGTCAACTCTATTATCGCATTAATCCGACCATATACTTAGATGGCAAATATTACAAATATTATCAAAAAGTAACAAATGGAAAAAAAGGACAGAATATACTGAAACGTATAAGGCTGACCCCTGTTTTGGATCGTGTCGTCCAATACTTCGAAAGCAATAAGAGAACTGCCCACTATCAATCATTGACTGATTTGCTGCAGCGTCTTGGGGCATCAACAGCACATGCTACCCTATTCGTCAATAACCTCATCAACCTTGGGATTATATGTTCCGAATTACAGCCCAATGTAATTGGCCGAGGTTATCTTGACAGTCTGATAATGACTCTTGAAAGAGTGGATAAGGAGGAATATTATTTAAATCCTTTATCAAGGATAAAAACACTGCTCCATAGTTCTCAATCTGTCATTGATATGCAGAACGCCATTGTTAAATTATTGCAGCCTATAATACCAGACCTTGACATGACCAACGCGTTACAGGGAGACCTGCTTATTAACATGGAAGACAACAAGTTACCCAATACTGCATTAAATCACCTAAGAGATCAATTTCAGGACTTACTACCCCTTTGCAGTCAGGCTAAATTGACAGATTTCGACCGGTTTAGCGCTGCATTTTCTGATAAATATGAAGATAGAATGATCCCACTGACTACAGCCTTGGACCCCGACACCGGTATTGGTTATGGCCGTCAAGAAGGTGTCTATAATATAACCGATGAAATACTTGGAGAAGTAAAAAATACAGCCTCAACCGGAGAAAAAAAATATAGCGACCACCATTATCAAGATCTAGTCATTGAAAAATTTGTAGAAAGCGTAAAAAGTCATTTCACAGAAATCCAGCTTACCAGCAGAGATTTAGATCATATTGCTAAACAGCGTAAACAGACGACCAATGGCATTCCTTCCTCGTTCTATGCCATCGGCACTCTTCTGAGAGGTTCTTGTCAGGAAAATCTATTCTTCAACCTGGGAACTATCGGCGGTTCATCATCAGGCAACCTAATTTCCAGATTCGCACATTTAGACGAAAAATTAAATAGCAAGTTAAAAGAATCGGCGGAGAAAGAACAGCAGCAACTACCCAATGCCATACTCGCCGAGATATGTCACTACCCGGACAACAATGCAGGAAATATCATTTATAGACCAGCAATGCGAAGGGCATCAATCTGTCTGACCCCGACTATTGACGAAGAACAAGAACAAATTGACGTTAGTGACTTATACCTGTTCCTCAAAGACAATCGCTTAGTCTTGTGGTCCAAAAAATTCAATAAAGCCGTTATCCCCCGTTTGACGACAGCCCACAATTTTGAGCAGGGTATGAATTTATATAAATTTCTTGCAGATTTTCAGTTCCAAAATAATAGGCTGGATCTGTCCTGGAATTGGGGAATTATGAAAAAACAACCGAGGCTTCCGAGAATAAGCTACAAAAATATTATCTTATCTCGAGCGCAGTGGCGAATTCAAAAACTCGCAAAATACCCAAGTGATCCCCACGCTTTCGTGAAAAATATGCAGGCAGAGCTCAAAATCCCTGCAATGGTCGTCATTAGCAGCGGCGATAATGAACTACTTATCAATTTAGACAATCCTTTTTGCGCAGAAATACTATTGGATCACCTCTGTAAAAGAGAGACGGTTTTAATCGAATATATCCTGAATGATTATTCATCTATAGCAAGCGATAAAGACCAAAATGTTTTTGCCAATGAGATCATTATTCCAATGGAAGCAGAGCATAAGGCTTTCACAGATGAATCGGCCCCTCAAGAAAATAACCTAAAAAGATGCTTCCCCTTGGGCAGCGAATGGCTTTACGCCAAAATCTATTGCGGATTACATTTTGCGGACAGCCTCTTAAAGGATATTTTCCCCCTAATCATCGCTGCTATTAATCAACAAGAAGCCATGAAAAAATGGTTTTTCATACGTTACAACGATCCAGCTCCCCACATTAGATTTAGGGTGCAGGTTTCAGATCCAAGCCAGTGCTTTTTCATTATATCAACTATAAATACCCTATTGGAACAATTTGTTCAAGAAGGTCAGATTTCAACGATATCCTTTGATACTTATGTACGGGAGATTGAACGATATACCCCATTATGTATGGAACTTAGCGAGGAGCTATTCTATCGGCAGAGCGAAACCATACTGATGGCAATTCAGCAAAGCACTTCAATCAACGATCGATGGCGTTTGGCTTTCGAAAATATGGAGTCGCTACTCGAAGCCGCAAAATTTACACTGATCGAAAAAAAAGATTTCTGCAGTCAGATGAATGCCCTATATCAGCAAGAATTTGACAATAATAAAAACCTCTGGGTTCACCTCAACAATAAATTCAAAGAGAGAAAAGACTGGTTTGATAAACCGTTAGGCAATCTGGGAGACGCCAAAGAGAAACTAAATGCAGTTCAATATAGCATATTTTCTACATTACGGACACATACCGATCAAGACGAGTTCCAGACAACCCGGACGTCATTATTGTCAAGCTATATTCACATGTTTATTAACCGATTGTTCATGTCGGATCAACGTTTGCATGAGCTTGCGGTCTACCATTTTATGGTTTGCTATTATAAAATGCAGATCGGGAAACAGAAAGAGCGTATGACATCAATAATTTAAACTATTAAATAAGTCCCATCTTAGCAAAAAGCTGATTACGATATTGTAAACCTATACTGAGTTCTGTCCCATTTTTCAGTACTACTTTGCTTGCCTCAACCCCCTTGATCTGCTTAACATTGACTATATAGGATCGGTGCATACGGGCAAACATATCCCAAGGCAGTTCTGCTTCCATATCTTTCATGGTAGACAATAAAGTTTGCATGCCTTCTACAGAATAGATCTGTAAATAATCCCCCCAAGCTTTTAGATAGAAAATATCAGCAGGATCTATAAAAATAGTCTTGTTCCGATCCTTTATCTTAATCGCCCTTCTTTCCCCTTGTGGACCTCTTCTAGAAAACAAAATTGCTTTTTGAACTTTCTCGATTGCTTTGAGCAACCGTTCCTCTGTCAGTAGTGGCTTTAGAATGTAGTCGATTACATCCAGTTCAAATCCGTCGACAGCATATTCATAATGGCCGGTTATAAATACAACAAATGGTGGATGGGCAAGTCCCTTGAGAAAAGTAATTCCATCCATTTCCGGCATATCTATATCCGACAAAATAAGGTCAATCTCATGCTGCCTCAAGATATCGATGGCCTGCGATGGGTTTTCAAATACGCCCAAAATTTCGATCAGCCCCAATTTGGAAACTAGTTTCTCCAGGCGACCTCTCGCAATCGGCTCATCTTCAATAAGGATAGTTTTAATTCTATTCATAAATACTTAGCAATCCACAGCTTTGGTGCTACGGCTCTGTTTCCGAATGTAAAGTTACAACAAGATTAACACTAAATACACCCTCATGCGACTTTATTTCCAAATTGTGATGATGAGGATAATGCAGTTCCAATCGTTTTTTTACATTTTCTATCCCTAATCCGCCAATATAATTTTCTGGTTTTGAAAGTTCTCTATACGCATTAGCCACATACATATATACCTTATCATCCTTCACCTTAATATCTATGGATATCCATCCTGCCGAAGAACTTAACCGAGGTCCGTGTTTGAAAGCATTTTCTACAAACGGAAAAAAGATCAAAGGAACCATCATGCAGTTTTCGTCTTCAGCCGCCAAATTTAGATCGATCTGCACTGTTTCATTATAGCGTAACTTTTCCAATTCAACATAGTCCTTTAGCAGTTGAAACTCGCGACTAATTTCCACTCTGGGCTGATTACTTTCGTGAAGCAAATACACCATAATACTACTTAAACGCATCATACTTTCGCCACCTCTTTCATCGTGATCGGATACCAGTACATAGATGCTATAAAGTGTATTAAGTAAAAAATGCGGGTTAATCTGATATTTTAGAAAAGCAAGCTCCAATTGAACGTTGTTCAATTCCAATGCGGCATTTTTCAATTCAAGTTTCATTTTTGAATTTCTGACAGACATAAATGCCTGCACAATTTTTACGGTCAATGGTAGGGCCACTAAAAAAATAAAATCCAATAAATAATCGCTAATGGAAGAAAGCCGAAAGGCTCCAAAGATTCCATTATTTAGTACTATTTCAAGATAACTTGATAAACGAATATCTGGTGTTAAATATTTGAGCGTCAAGATCGCGCCAAAGTAACTTAGAAATGACCACCAAGCATAAATAAACAATAACCATAAAATACACAGCAAAAACTTTCCCGGAATAAACCAACGCGGAATAATGACATATGCTGTCACATAAAATATGGTCAATAAAGAAAATACGTCCTTTAGAAACAATATCCAAGAATTATCAATATCTATCCGCTGATAGGCAATGAATTGCATTCCCAAAACCAAAAACCAAAAACACAAATGAAGAATAATTCGTTTCCCAGTATTGTAATTTTGGAAAAAACTGTTCATAGATAGCATAGCTGTCAATAATATCAGTCTAATATAGAAATATCCTTTAGTTTGTCATAGAATCAGTTGTTAAGTAATGCTGCAAAAAGACAATTCTGCGACAAAAAACAAAAACCTATAAATATAAAAACCTGAATATAGACCAATTATAACAGAAACAAAAAGAAACAATACATTTGCTATTCGTCGCGCAAACTTTTCACTGGATTAGCCAAAGCTGCCTTAACAGATTGTGCGCTTACAGTCAATACTGCAATCAAAAGAGTCGCGAATGCTCCTGCTGCAAAAACATCCCACCCGATTGATATCCGGTAGGTATATTGACTGATATAGCCATCCATTGCCCAATAAGCAATTGGGAATGCAATTAAACATGAAAGCCCTACTAACACAATAAACTCTATGGAAAGCATCTTTGTTAAGGTAAATATAGAGGCTCCGAGGATTTTTCGAATGCCTATTTCTTTTGTTCTGCTTTCGGTCATGTATGCGGCCAAACCAAATAAACCAAGGCAGGAAATAAATATTGTCAAGCCCGCAAAAATACTTGCCAAGCTACCTGTCTGCTGTGCATCCTGAAACTTTCTACTATATTCTTCATCTAAAAAATGATACTCAAAAGGATAGGTTGGATTGTAAGTTTTAAAAACGGCCTCAGTTTTCTTTAAAGCATCGCTTATGTTAAGTGTAGTATTCAACTTAATATGCACTGTCCCCAACGTTCTGCTCGCCCCCTCAATAACAGTGGGAGTCACTGTTTTAAATGGTGATTCCTGGATAAAATCTTTAACCACACCTATAATCGTAAACTTATCTTCACCGTCCATAATATAATTTCCGATGGGATCCTTCATCGCCATAACCTCCGCCGCAGATTCATTGATGATAGCTGACATCGAATCAGTGGGAAAATTAGCTAAGTCAAAGTCACGCCCCTTTAGAAGCGTTAGACCTGTCGTTTCAATGAGCCCGTCATCGGCAGACTGCCTGTTAAAAACAACCGCTCGATTGGGATCCTTTCCCTCCCAGGATGCACCTCCCCATCCACTCCAACGTTCGGTCATCGGAGACATCGTACGGGTGACAGCGCTGGCGATCCCCTTATTAATCAGATCATGTCGAATCATTGCAATATTTTTCGTGACATCTCCGTTTTCCATTACATAGATCAGGTTCTCCGTATTAAAACCGGCATCCCGATTCAGAGCGTGCTGAATTTGTTTTCGAATGACTAACGTACTAACGATCATTAAGACAGCAATGGCGAATTGGGTCACAACGAGAGCCTTTCGCGGATTTATTTTCTGTTGAAAAAGGAAAAATCTATTTTTTAATACATTAATCGGTCTAAAGGAAGAAAGGAAAAACGCGGGATAACTTCCAGCCAATACACCTATCAAGATAATGAAACTTAAAAATCCTACCCAGAAATAACCTTCGCCTACCGGAAGAGCCAGCTTCCTTCCGATTAAATCGCCGAAGGAAGGTATCATCAGAACCACTAAAATAAGTGCAACTACTCCAGAAATCAGCGACAGTAGCATTGATTCTGATAAAAATTGCCAGACTAGACTACTTTTCCGGGCGCCGATCACTTTTCGCACACCGACCTCCTTTGCCCTACGCTCACTTTGTGCCGTACTTAAATTCATGAAATTGATACATGCGATCAATACAATGAAACCAGCGATAAGGATAAAAACACGGACCATCTCAATCCTCCCGCCTACAACCACTCCATCTTTATATTCATTATAAAGATAACTCTCCTTCATCGGTTTCAGAAAATTCTCATTTTTGACTTCAGCATGCCGCTTCGAGATATCTTTTAGCTTCTGCTGTACTGACGTAAATGTTGCGTTGGGATACAGCTCAACAAAGGTTGAAATCGAGCTATTGTACCAATTATTATCCGTATACCCTATTTTAGCCGCAAATGCCCAGGGAAAGAAATACTGCAATTCGGCAAATTGACTATTGCTGGGGATCTCCTTTAACACTGCCGACACATGTACTATTTCGTTACTATCGATCTTGATATTTTTCCCAATGACATCTGTTGAACCAAATAATGAAATAGCCAAATCTTTTGTCAGCACAATTGCCGAAGGGTCTCCTAGCGCATCCGCTGGATTTCCTTCCAAAACTGGAAGTTGAAAAATTGAAAAGAAACTGGTATCGGCAAACGCCCCTCGGCCAGCGATGAGCTTTTGATCACCTGCAGTAAACAGAAAACCGCTAAGCTTGCTTAATCGACAAGTCTGTTTAATTTCTGGAACTTCCGCCTTCATCACCTCCGCTAAAGGTTCGGGAGTAACGAAATAAACGGAAACTCCTTTGTCGTTTCGTCCAACTGAACCTACAATCCCAATTCTGTCGGCTTTGGGATACATCCTATCATAACAGAATTGAGAATTTACCCATAATATAATTAATATACTTGACGCCATACCAATGGCCAAGCCAAGGATATTAATGGCCATAAACCCCTTGTTCCGTGTTAGATTGCGAAAAGCAATTTTAATATTATTCTTGATCATCAGCTGTCTACTATTGGTTGGTTATTGTTAAGCAGAAGGTCACAAGCACCTTGCCAATGCAAAAAACACACTGAAAATCAAAGAATTAAAAAGAATACATCAGCGATAGGATGTTCATTTACGAACAAACATTGTTCGTAAATGAACATTTGGTGGGGCTTTCAAATCCACTAAATTGAATGTTTAGATCACCCAGCATTGGTACACTTAATAGTTTTCGATAATGATATAAAAAAGTTATTTCTATCTTCCGTATATTTAATTTTACTGAACCCACGTAAACAACAATTAGATGTCAACTATTTTTATGCAGCTTTGGTTATATAATGACTGGGCCAACACAGCACTACTGGATAAACTAAAAAAAGAAGGTGAAAAAGTACCCCATTCTTGCATACGGCTCTTTAGCCATATTGTCAATGCACAAATTATCTGGTTAAGTCGATTAACTGGAGAAAAACCACCTGTTGGGGTTTGGGACGAGCACAGTATCATCGACTGCCAAAGGTATCACGATTTAGCTTCAGAAGGATTCGGGCAACTGATTCAGCACAGAAATGATGCGGAGAATGAAACTGTCAATTATACAAACACACAGCATCAGGCTTTTCATAATAAAGCCAACGACATCCTGTTACACGTCTTTAATCATGGTACCTATCACAGAGCGCAAATAGCAAGCGAAATGCGGAAAAATGGCATTGAGCCTATCAATACGGATTATATCACTTTTGTTCGCACATAACAATACTGCAATCAGACTGAAGCGCGGTCTGATTACAAATGGAGTAATTTTATTGTAATACCGATTTGACCCAGATGATAAATATCATGCTGGATCAGTCCTTCTACAAGGTAATAATAGGAATAGCCTGGAACATAATCGTTTTCAAACAGGAAATGATCATCTTGATTTTTAAGCAACTCTATTAATTCTAATTGAGACGCAAAGAAATCATTTGTTAATTTATCCCATCCCATTTCCTTTAATTCAGAATTTGACCGCCAGTTCTCAGGACTATCTATTGTTACATTTGATTTATGCCCTTGAAGCTTTTTGATGCCCTCGCTCCGCCAAATCAGTAGATGGGCGACTAGTTCTGCTATACTGTGAACTTCGGGAATAGGGCGAATAAATGCATCATATTCACTTATGCCTGTCAGCTTCTTTTTAAAATTTTCATCCAACCAATTCGATCCGTCCTGCACATCTTGCAATTGGCGGACCAGACATTCCATAATTTTATTCTCCATACCTAAAATATAAAGGGTTCGTTCTACACTACTTACAAAAATAGTTCCAACCGATCTCAAATAAGAATATTCGTTGAGCTGTTAAGCACAACAATCCAAGGACAGGCATGGGTGAATAAAATCAATAAAAAAAAAGAACTAAAATCGGATAATACGTTAAATTTGAAACAAAAATGAGCTACAAACATATTTTTAAAGCGTCCCTAATTTGGAACCATCCTGAACAGCAAAGTCTTCAGGGATCAAAAATTTATAATAAAAGCCATCACATTGCGATTGAAGGAAAAGCAGATCTCCATGTTTCAGCAGCAAAAGCATTCAAGGGTGACCCCACATTGTACAATCCCGAAGATTTACTGCTCAGCAGCCTGATTTCCTGCCATATGATGTCCTACCTATATGTCTGCTCACAAAACGGCATTCAGGTTCTATCGTATACTGACAATGCCGTCGCCACCTTAACAACGGACATAGATGGCAGTGGTCGTTTTACAGAAGTCACTCTATACCCCGAGGTTCTCATTACAGATGAGTCTCAAATAGAACTTGCGTTAGCCTTACATGCTCAAGCAAATAAACTTTGTTTTATTGCCAATTCATGCAATTTCACTGTGCTGCACCATCCCAAATGTCAAGCGATCTAATCAGAAAATGGATCTTTTAAGTAGAAGTAAGCATCCAATTAGGTTTCTCATTAAATTTTTCCCAATCCATGAGCAGCTGTTTTTTTAAGCCCTCCCAAGAATGATGAGAAGATGGTATCCGAAGAACGATACGCAATAAATTAAAACACATCGTTGCCTGACCAGCAATCAGTAAACTTGCCAGGGCGTCGTCTTTCAAATGATAATCATCAAACCACAATGTTGTCTCCATGGCCGTCGCGCTGTCTACATGGAAACGCAATGCTGCACTAGGTTGCAAAACATCTAGAATCATCCGTGGATCTTCCACACTTATTGGTCTATTTTTTCCTTTTAAATCAGTTTTCAGCTCCTGTTGCAACATCCGGTCATTCTTTGTAGACAGCAGATAGACGGTAGTTAAACCAATCTGGCTGTTGGGTATCCCCATATCACTAAACAGTTGCTCGTAACTTGCACGTCTAATTTTTTTGAGAAATATGGTATTGGCTAGAAGAAAAACAGATTTCCCCCGAGCTTCCAATAACTGCAGCAATTTTCCAAGTGGCATTTCCATAAACTCTACACTGTACTTTCTAAGCATAATGTTCCAGGTCCCTTCTGTCCGTTCGGCCCCCATAGATCGATTTGTATTGACCACAATGACTTTACGTATTTTAGCCAGCCCAACCTGCAATGCAGCTAGTATCAAGGAACCCAATAGCGAAAATCCAAATATAATAGGCCAAACCAAAGACTTGCAACCAGCCGAAATAAAAACTACAGATACTACCGTTACCAGAATGGACAGCACCAATAGTACAAAAACTGTCGAATAAATACTCGAAAATAAGCTGCCCGCACTCCGATTTAACCACGGATATTTACGCTCATTAGGGTACCTGAATGGTTTTTTTAGATAATTACTGGTTACATCGCAGGGCATATACAAATCATATTCATAGCCTTTTGTTTTTCTCTCATCCGCCAGCCTGAATGCATACACTCCCTGATTGTCATCGATTCCTCCGTCCATTAAGGAGAACATCTCCCTATCGAGGGTGGGTGGTTGAAAATCGCCTGAATAATAGTCTTTTGTTTTTACAGTGCCTCCAAGATCATTCCAGGAGAGCGTCGTATCTGCTTCCGAATAGGCAAAATCACGTGGAAAAACAATCGGTTCAAAACCAGCCGGAAAACAAGAGGAACAGGCCAGTATATCACCAAGTTTAATTTTCTTTATCAAATCGAAAGAAGATTGATGTCCTCTATTTAAACTCAAGTACTGATTGCCTATACGTCCCTGCGTGCTAAACCTAAAATTCATACCATTATTTAGCTCCGTGGCATTTACGCATAATTCATCGATAACCGGTATCGATTTATCTACAGGTCCGGCAAAAAGACTTCCATAGGTAGCACCTTTAAAGATATGCTGATCGTACACCAAGGCCAGCGCATTGATTAAATTTCTGTTCTTTTCTGGACTAGCCGACCATGCGCTCTCGTTATTTAAAATCTCAAAAACCTTATCCAATAATTCACTTCCCTGAAGCTGGCGAATTAAATGCAGATAAATTTCTTCAAATGGAACGCCCTGTCTAAGCATAGAAAACACAGTCATCGCCGTTATTGACCCACCCGAAATGGAAGAAATATACTTTACCCGATCTAACATGGTCCCTTCTCCGTAAGGAAGTAAAGAAAGATAACGACAACAGCCGAGGCTAAACGAAGCTGCCCTAAATCCTCCTCCGGAGAAACTCAAGGCAATATTCTGAATTCCTTCCGATAAGGGTGAACTTTCTACATTCATAACAATACATTATTATTTTAGGACTTAAAAATTAGCATTTCTTTCTAATCCACAATTTATTTTTCCGACGGTTCCTTCTTCCTGTCAGCAATTCGATTAATGCCTGCAAAAATAGGATTAGC
The DNA here is from genome assembly GCA_031286695.1 of Sphingobacterium sp. Taxonomy (GTDB): domain Bacteria; phylum Bacteroidota; class Bacteroidia; order Sphingobacteriales; family Sphingobacteriaceae; genus Sphingobacterium. The sequence continues at coordinate 241,194 of JAITTY010000001.1, forward strand.
CAGGGACTTATTGAAAGAAAAAGAACCTTCTGTTCTCGGTTTGTTAACGTAACCGAAAATAAAAGAGCAATCACAAATTAGTAATTAAATAACAGACAAGTTTTTAAGGATTTCATTACTTTTGGAACATGATGGAAAATTCCAAGAAAAAAGCAGCAATCGGATTCATATTTATCACATTACTCATCGACATTACAGGTTGGGGAATCATCATTCCCGTTGTTCCTAAACTTATCGAGGAATTGATTCATAGTGACATTAGTGAAGCTGCGAAATACGGAGGCTGGCTTGGCTTTGCTTACGCTTTTACGCAGTTCATATTTTCTCCGGTCGTCGGCAATCTCAGTGATAAATATGGGCGAAGACCCATTATATTGATCTCCCTCTTCGGATTCGCTGTAGACTATATCTTTCTTGCCCTCGCTCCAAGCATAGGATGGCTTTTCCTGGGAAGGGTCATTGCCGGGTTGACTGGCGCCAGTTTTACAACGGCAAGTGCCTATATTGCGGATATATCAACAGATGAAGATCGGGCAAAGAACTTTGGCTTGATAGGCGCTGCATTTGGTCTAGGCTTTATCATCGGCCCAGTTATCGGCGGTCTACTTGGTCACTATGGTGCCAGGGTTCCCTTTTACGCCGCTGCAGGATTGTGTATGCTAAACTTCCTGTATGGCTATTTCATCTTGCCTGAAAGCTTGGACAAAGAAAAACGCAGGGCCTTTGACTGGAAACGTGCCAATCCCGTTGGATCCTTTAAGTTCCTCGGAAAACATCCGGAAATATCCGGATTAATCGTCGCCTTAATTTTAATATATATTGCAGGCCATGCGGTTCAGAGCAATTGGAATTTTTTCACCATGTATAAATTTGATTGGACCGAAAGAATGGTCGGTATTTCGCTGGGTGTTATTGGTTTGCTGATTGGATTGGTCCAGGGTGTTTTGATTCGATGGACAACCCCCAAACTTGGTGAACAGAAAAGCATTTTTTATGGGCTGACTCTCTATGCCATTGGCTTATTGTTGTTCTCATTTGCAAGCGAAGGATGGATGATGTTCGTATTCCTTATCCCCTATTGCCTTGGCGGTATTTGTGGCCCTGCCCTTCAATCTGTTATTACCAAAAATGTTCCTTCAAACGAACAAGGTGAACTTCAAGGGGCCTTAACCAGTCTGATGAGTGCAACATCAATTATTGGTCCTCCAATGATGACCAATCTTTTCTATTACTTTACTCATGACGAAGCTCCCTTTAAATTCTCAGGCGCACCATTTTTCTTAGCATTCGTTCTGATGACCATAAGTGTGATAATCGTATACAGTGCTTTTCAGAAAAAGCGAAATCAACACATAAACCAGTAAAGTGGATTAATCACTTCGCGATATTTTCACCTATCATCACCAAAAAATCCATTGGCGGGAGTTTTCTACAGAAACCCCGCCAATGGATTTTTATATTGTTGACTTGAGGCAGTATACTTGAACTACAATTCTTCAATTTATGGATCGAATTCTTCATTTCCGGCAATAATGATCTCTTTAATTTTGCCTCCAAGGAAATACTATTCAAGATGATACATACAACAAACATAAAAGATCAAAAAATAAGCATTCATACACCATCAAAACCTGACACACCTGTACTGACAAAATCTCTTCTTTGGCTTATTACATTGACAACAGGAATAGTTGTCGGCAACAATTATTACAATCAGCCACTTTTAGGACTGATGGCAAAAGACTTTCATGTTACTGAAGCCGCAATCAGTATCATAGCTATGCTTACACAGATCGGTTTTGCAACCGGATTACTCTTTATCGTTCCATTGGGGGACATGGTAAAACGAAAAAAATTAATACTATCGATATTCTTGCTCATTATTGTTTCCTTAGCTGGGGTGGTTATGGCGCCTACACTTGAACTGCTCTATCTCGCCAGCTTTATGGTTGGATTCAGCTCTGTAGTTCCACAAATGTTGGTCCTACTCACTGCAGAACTCTCTGCACCGGAAAAACGCAATTCATCTATTGGCATGGTCATGAGTGGCCTGCTATTGGGCATTTTGCTTTCACGTGTCGCGGCAGGATTTATCGGCGATATCTGGGGCTGGAAAGCCATCTATTATATCGCTATAGCATGTATGATTTTATTAATGCTATTATTGACCTTCAATCTCCCCGATGTAAAACCAACATTTAAAGGAACTTACCTGCAACTAATGCATTCATTAGTTCATCTTACAAAAACTCAACCTGTACTACGCCTATCCGCATTAAGAGGGGCATTAGGCTTTGCTGGATTCAGTGCTTTTTGGATTACATTAGTGTTTCACCTGCAAGAAGCCCCCTTCCATTCGGGGTCTGCTGTGGCCGGATCCTTCGGATTGATCGGTGCCGTTGGCGCTCTGGCAGCATCAGTAGTAGGAAAAATCTCAAGCCGTGTTTCCACTTATCGGATTATTTTAAGTTCAATATTCATCCTCTTATTAAGTTGGGTTATCTTCTATTTTTGGGGCTATAGTTACATGGGTTTGATCAGTGGTGTTATCTTGATTGACCTTGGCCTGCAATCGATGCATATCAGCAATCAATCTTCTTTTTTTGCATTAAATTTAGGTGCAACCAACCGGCTAAATACAGTTTATATGTTTAGTTACTTTGCGGGTGGGTCCTTGGGTAGTTATTTAGCTTCCCTCGCTTGGAAGTACTTTCAGTGGAACGGTGTGGTGCTCACAGGTTTTTGTTGTACATTACTGGTCCTGATTGCCCATATTACCTATGGCAAGCGGTCATAATAAGCTGTTTGGTAGCCAACTAACAGTTGCTAATCCCGTTGTCTTAGTCTACTAAAATGGCTTACATTATCGAGATGTAAGCCATTTCTGAAAACCTATTTCATTTATTCGAGCACGCCAAACTTACCCGCCTGAAAATCTTCAAAAGCTTGATATATCTCGGCCTGTGTGTTCATCACAAATGGCCCGTAACTCGCTATAGGTTCGTCAATAGGTTCACCGCTTAACACAAGCAAGACCGCCTTTTTATTTGCCTTTATCGAAATCTCTTCACCATCATGATCAAATAACACAAAGCTATGCTCTCCAGCGACCTCTCCATTTACCACAATCTCGCCATTCACTACCAATATTCCAGTATTATGATTTTGTGGCACCAAAAAGCTCGTTTCATGCTGCTCTTCCAATTTAATATCAAAGAGGTTGATCGGAGTATATGTGCTGGCTGGTCCGATCGTATCCTGAAATTTTCCCGCTATCACATTGACCACACCGCCCGCATCTGGCAACACAACTTTGCCCATTTGGTCGGCAGTAATCCCCTGATAGTGTGCCGCCGTTGATTTGTCCTTTGCGGGTAAATTGACCCAGAGTTGAACCATTTCAAACAGTCCTCCTTTTTTCGAAAATTCCTCTTCATGATACTCTTTATGCAATATCCCTGCTCCAGCAGTCATCCATTGTACATCACCAGGACGAATAACACCGCTATTGCCCGAACTATCATGGTGTGCCACACTGCCTTTGTAAGCGATGGTCACGGTTTCAAAACCTTTGTGCGGGTGGACATCCACTCCCCTTATATGGTCAGAAGGTCCAAAATCAAATGCTGCATTGAAGTCCAATAGAAGAAACGGACTCATCCTCTTCTGGGAAATTCCTTTGCCTGGAATCATATTAAATACGCGAAAACCATCTCCCACCATTCCAGGTTGGGCCGGACGTTGGAAAATCCGTTCAATTGATCTTTTCATGTTATTATCTCCTATTTATCGTTGTTTACTAATGCTAATCGAAACATAGATTGATGCTATCTATTTATGTTTCTACCTCAAAGTTACGACAAGAAGGCACCTGTCACCAACAACCTGGATTAAGGTATAAACTTAATCTAGGTTAAGAAAATCAAGAACAGTACTTATTCTTAATTTTTATCTCTAAAACTTTCAGCATTTCTCAAAAAAATGTAACTTAAAAAAAACATGGACTAGATCATTTATGGATATAAACAATAGAGCATCGACCAACATCTGTCGACGTTTCAGCCTACGTCTATCACTATTACTCTTCCTATACATTTTTTTACTTCCATTGGGATATGCGCAGTCCAATCGTAAATCCGAAGCAATGCCGAATTGGAACGAGGTGCTGGAAGAACAATTATTCCCCGGTAAAAAGATGCAGGATTCGAGTTTTAATTTCAAGGGTAAATTTGACGAAAAATTTATCCTAACGGCAGATAATATCAAACTCCATGGTTTATTGTTTAAAGCCGATAGTAGCAAAGGGCTAATTTTCTATTTGCATGGCAGTAATGGAGCATTAGATACCTGGGGCAAAATTGCCAATATCTATACCGACAATGAATATGACCTTTTTATGTTGGATTATCGGGGGTATGGGAAAAGCGAAGGTAAAGTAACTGATGAAAAAATACTTTATAGCGATTTACAGACAGTATATGAACAATTAACTCAACACTATCCGGAAGATCAGATTATATTGATCGGTCAATCTATTGGGACAGCACTAGCCTCAACTTTAGCCGCAGACAATAAACCTAAAATGCTTATTCTTCAAGCACCGTACTATAATTTTAAAGATTGGACACATCATGTCGCCCCCGAGATCGATACCACTGGAATCCCTTTCCATTTTGACAATGCTTCAGCATTACAAAAAGTGAAGTGCCAAACAATTATTTTTCATGGAGATAAGGATGAGGCCGTCTATTTTGGTTCGTCCATTAAACTTAGTAAGTTCTTTAAGAAGCATGATAAATTGATCCGGTTGAGACATGAGGGGCATAATGATTTTTCTAAAAACAAGGATTATCTACGCGCCATACATGAGTTACTGCAATAACGCAATTTGCTCGCTAAAATGTATTATGCCCCATTAAACAAGATCATTTATTAAATTCGGGATATGGAAAGCCCTGACCTTTCTCACAAAAAAATTTTAAACTTCTAAAAAATAAAGCCCAATCAAAACTGCACGAAGCAAACTCAACACTATAGCTTGCCCATCCATCATGGTGGAATAGTAAAAGACATCCCTTTTGATGAGGCTCAAGTTCAAAAGTCAATGTCGTTCCAATCCACTCCTCCAGTGCCTTAATACAGCGCCATTCCACTTTTGAATAAGGTGTCAGCACAATGACTTCCATAGTCTTAAAATAACTGGGACCAAACCCGAATCTCAGTATACTGCCAACCTCTGGTTTTGCAATCGTATCTGGAGTCCACCAGCCTGCCAGTCCTTCTGCTGTAGTAATCGCCTTATAAACTATCTCCACAGGGGTTTCAATCAATAATCGATGATATATACTTTTAGTGCCAGCATCCTTTGATCCTTGATCTTCGCCCTGCGGCTGTATAGCAATTTCCTCCTTTGGGGTTGCTAATCCCTGACCAGTAACAATCAACTGTCTCAGGCTGTCCTGGATATAATGCGTCCAAGCATCATGACATAGCTGATAGCATTCTACTTGGGGATGGAGTCCCTGATGGGTAAAATTTAAGGTAGTTGTGCCCCCATCCTCCACTATATCGAAGATAATATAAGTGTCGGTCCATTCCTTTTCATCCTTTGTGAATTTAAAATAGTTTTCTAAGACATGCCACACAACTTTCCGATTGGTTTCCATCAACTCTATTTTTATACGACAGCGATGCACATCTTGATAGTGATACAAAAATTCGTCATTCAAAGCGGCAGTTGATCCTTCAATATTTTGTGACCACCATCCGCTGACATTATTGATCGCCTCAAATACACGTTGAGCTCCTGTGTCAACGGTAAAACTTGTTTTAAAATCCTCCTGTTTCATATTATATGATATTTCATAACTTTAATTCGTACGCTTTAAATCCCTATGCCTCAATAGAATCAAATATATAAATCTGGACATCATTTTGATGAGGCGCCAAGATCTTCCGATCCATAGCACAGGCTTTCCCCTGTGCCGAGGCAAATGCTGTTTTAACCGCTTCCAAACTTTCAAAATGTAAAGTTCCAATGCAATAGACATCGTCGTGTCCCGTCGTTGACATAATCCCATCCTTTGCCACTTCATAACTAATCAGTCCCGGAAGTGTTTTGGCCAATGGAATGTGTGTTTCAAAATAATGCCTGTCAAAAAACTCCTTATCCTTCGGCATCTTATATATTGCGATCATTCGTACCATCTTGCTGTGTTAATTTGAATTTGTAAATCAAATATAGCGGGCCTAAAAAAATAAAAGAGGGTGTAAAATAGACATTCTCAGCGGTTGATTTAGACAATCTATTTTGGTATATTTCCACTATAAATAAGTTCTTCAATAGGCAGAGGAGCGATCAATAAACTGCGTATCGTATATTTGCACGCGACCTTATACACCCTGAACATGAAACACTTAACCATCTTAGTACCAGATAGTCAAACAGGCCCAAACACCATATCTTGCATTGTTGGAACATATCATGTATTCACCGAGGCTAACCGCTATTACAATCAACTGGGCAGAGAACCCATTTTTAATATAGAATTGGCGGGAGCTTCCATGCAGAGTAACTTTGTCAATGGATTATTAACGGTGCTGTCCCAGAAAGATATCGCTGCAATTCAAAAAACCAACCTCATTATAATACCCGCTGTGATTCCTAATTTTGATGCAATAGAAGCTGGAAATATCATCCTGACTGAATGGGTATTGGCCCAATATAACAAGGGAGCCAATGTTGCAAGCATGTGTACTGGCGCATATTTACTGGCGTCCACGGGTCTCCTAGACAACAAAAACTGCTCTATCCACTGGAAGTCCGCTGCAAATTTCAAGAAACTCTTTCCCAAGGTCAATTTGAAAACAGAACAAATTATCACTGATGAGCAAGGCATCTATACGAATGGCGGGGGCTATTCCTTCCTCAACCTTCTCCTCTATCTTGTTGAAAAATTCTACGATAGACAGACGGCTATTTATTGCTCCAAAATCTTTCAAATTGATATTGACAGGCAAACGCAATCTGATTTTATGATTTTTAATGGACAGAAGTCACATGGAGACGAAATGATCATGCGTGCACAGGACTATCTCGAAAAGAATTTTACTGAGAAAATATCGATGGATAAGCTATCAGCACTATTTACGATAGGGCGCAGAAGTTTCGATCGCAGATTTATCAGGGCTACAGGCAACACACCAATAGAATATCTTCAACGAATAAAAATAGAATCGGCAAAAAAGTCACTTGAGACCTCTAGAAAGACCGTAAACGAAGTGATGTATGGTGTTGGATACACAGATATAAAGGCTTTCCGCGAAATATTTCGTCGCTTTACAGGACTCACTCCGCTAGCGTACAAAAGCAAATACAATAAGAGAAACACCGTTCAAGAATAGAATTGTTATTCAAAAGTCCTTATATTTAACTTTATACGTAAACCCATTTAATAAATAAATGACTTTTGAACCCATTCAGATTTCCGACTTACCCCAAATAGCAAAACTAACTCCAGAAGGCTGGGGTGATATTACTGTAAAGGTGAGACATTATATGAACAGTGCATTTTGTTTTCCAATAAAGCTCGTCGTCAACCGCAAGATTGCAGCCATTGGAGCTACTATTGTGCATGATCATGTTGCGTGGCTTGGGCATATCATTGTCGATCCAGATGAACGGGGAAAAGGATATGGAAAAATAATGACCAACGAGCTCATTCGTACCGCTCAACTCAACAACTGTACAAGTATTCAGCTTATAGCGACCGATATGGGAGCACCCGTTTACGCAAAAATTGGGTTTCAAGAAAGCTCCTCCTATCTTTTCTTTGAAGGCATAGCACTGACTCATCCTGAGGAACCAGACAACAATATACTTCCTTATCAATCCAACTTTAAACAGGCTCTTCTAGCGCTTGATCACGCAATAACGGCAGAATATAGACAATGTGAGATAGAGCCACACTTACAATCTGCCTATGTTTACGCGGATAATAACACGATGAGCGCTTATTATCTTCCAACATTGGGAGAGGGATTTATTGCATCAAACGAACCACATGCTGGAATAGCCTTACTTAAATTACATTTAAAACAAAATTCAAAAGTCGTACTACCCAAAGAGAATACGATTGCAATTTCATTTTTAACGAGTCAAGGATATTGTGTAAAACGCGAAGCGAAACGCATGTATCTTGGTGATCATATCGATGTCCAATTTCCATATATATTCAATAGAATCGGTGGAAATATCGGTTAACTTCTAAAAAAAGATTCATTAGTAAACCATATATTCAATTTAACCTTACCCATGAAACTATATTATTTCCTCACCCTCACCTTAGTCACACTTGTACCCTGTATGCTGATGGCGCAAACAGGTAAAGTAAAAAAGCAGCCAAATATTGTTTATATCATGAGTGATGATCACGGCTATCAGGCTATCAGCGCCTATGGTTATGGGTTGAACGAAACTCCTCACATTGATCGATTGGCAAAGGAAGGCGCGATCTTCACCCGTGCCACGGTGACAAATTCGCTATGCGCCCCTAGCAGGGCTGTGCTGTTAACAGGGAAGCACAGCTATATCAATGGAAAAATTGATAATGAGGCTAAATTCGATTGGAATCAGGATAACTTCGCGAAGATCCTCCAAAAAAATGGCTATCAAACCGCATTAATAGGTAAAATTCACATGGATGGTCTGCCTCAGGGTTTTGACCACTCAGCTGTTCTTATTGATCAGGGGGAATACTACAATCCAAACTTTATTATCGATGGCGTCAAACAGCAAATCCAAGGTTACGTGTCCGACCTAACCACCGACATGACTCTGGATTGGATCGCGCAACGAGATACAAGCAGGCCATTCTGTGTACTCTATCACCAAAAAGCACCGCACCGGGAGTGGTTACCAGCCTTACGGCATCTTCAACAGTATACATCAAAAACCTATAAAGAACCCAGTAATCTATTCGATACCTACGAAGGAAGAGGAACGGCAGCAAAAACCGCAGAAATGAATATCCTCAAACATATGAACTGGGCTGGAGACAACAAGATACCACCTGCACTAATGGACGAATTGGGCATAAAAGAATATTTAACCTGGGATAAGGCGGCCTTTAATGGAAACCTGGGAAGGATGACAGCAACACAGCGTGCAACATGGGATTCTATCTACAACCCAATTATGGCAGATTTTAAAATGAAATACCACAACATGTCCAAAGAAGACCTTATGCGCTGGCGATATCAGCGTTATATGCAAGACTACTTAGGCACTGTTGCCGCTGTAGATGAAGGCGTTGGACGTCTATTGGATTTTCTGAAAGAAAATGGACTCGATGAAAATACAATTGTCATTTATACCTCGGACCAGGGCTTTTACCTTGGTGAACATGGTTGGTTTGATAAACGTTTTATGTATGAAGAATCGCTTCGAACCCCCTTATTGATCCGTTACCCAGCGGAAATAAAAGCTGGCCAATCTTCAAAAGCACTTGTCCAGAATCTCGATTTTGCACCTACAATCCTAGATTATGCAGGGCTTGCGGCTCCAAAAGATATGCAGGGAAAATCATTTCGTGGTTTGCTCAACGGGAAAGAACATAAATGGCGTGATGCCGTATATTACACCTATTATGAATATCCTTCCATTCATATGGTAAAACGCCACTACGGAATTCGCACCGAAAGGTACAAACTGATCCATTTCTACTACGACAAAGATGAGTGGGAATTATATGACCTTGAAAAAGATCCGCAGGAAATGCAGAATGTATACAATGTACAAGCATACCAAAACGTACGTGAAGAAATGCATCATAAACTGCGCGAAGCCCGGGCTTACTATAAAGATTCCGATGAAAACGACAAGAAGTTTTTACCAAAAATAAAACCTTGATTTACTGGAGCAGCGCTCCAGTAAACCATATTCGTCAGTGATCTAAAAAGGATTGCACTTAAAATAACGTCTCAAAATACGTCTGACATCTCTGTTGTCAGCTTTAAGGAGGATAGCTTCCCGTTTTTTCTTTTCACTACGTACACGTTTATTGCAATAGCCAAATCCTTTATACTGACCATCCAAAAGGTAAACCAGCCCCTTTTCTTCGGGTGTACGGCCTAGAAACTCCAAAAATATCTCGCCCAGCGGCAGTTCAGAAGAGGCCACAAACTCCTGGACTCTTCGATTATAATCTTCCGGTAGCTCCTGCGCAATACAAGCCCCCTTGCAGGTTTTCAGCATGTACTGAAAACAATGCCGCGTATAAGTCTGCAGCCTGTTTATCTTTTGGCAAAGCTGGTACGCTTCCACGATCTTGAATAACTGCTCCTTTCCTTCCTGATGACTCGAGAAGGTCATTAACTCCTCACGTTCGGAATCAAGCGCTTCCACTTGAAGGACTTGATAGCCCGATGGATTTGTCTCTAAATAAAGGCCAAATCCATAGTAGGTTCGACGCTGTGCACGGTTGTAAAACGGCTGATGTTTTTTGATCAGGTCAGATTCATATAAAAGGGCTAATAATTCGTGACCTGTTAGTTCAAACCCCACACGGTAAGCCGCTCCCTGGATTTTACGTTCCTTAAAATCTGTACTTCTAAAATGTTGCAATAACCTATTCCTGATATCGATACTCTTACCGACATAAATTAACACATCATTCTTATCGTAAATATAATATACGCCAACTGCAGAAGGCACTCCTTCAAGCAATCCCGCAATTTGTTCTTTCGTCATCACTTGTACTCCACGTAATACATTACAAAGGTAATCTAAAAAATAGGCTATTCACTTCGCGGATCAGATTTTAAAGGCATCTTGGCACATCGTTTTACTTCCAATGATGGACAGCCATAGTCAACGACAATTTTCCCTTCGATCAAATAAATACCGTTCCCCCGAAGTGGATATTCGATAAGTGTCTGAGGAAAATGAACGGTATCAAAAAAACGTCCTTCCGAATCCAAAAAAGTTCCAAATTTCATTTGTCCACCATTGCGCATCCGGACAATTTTTTCACAGACAAAATCACCGACCATTCGAATAGTCTCACCTTCGTTGGACTTCATGTTCTCCGCACAAATATCGCCTCTAAAGGTACTCTTTGCCAAATCGAACAATGTACCTGTAACACAGAAACCGATCAACTCAAGCTCATCATAATAGTCTTCCAAGACATTTTCCTCCAGTGGCGGAAGTATAGGTTTTCTGCTTTCCACATCAAAGAGTACATTTCCGTTGCGGGCCGGTTTATATTTACTCATCATCAAATGACCCTCCCACAATAATTGTTTTTTCCCTATTCCAGTAAAACGCAAGGCACCAGCACGAATCAAAATAATTAATTGCTCCAGGCCGATCGCCGTCCTGCTAATAAAATTTTCTAAACTAAGATAAGGTCCATGTAATGCACGTTCATTTACGATATGTAAAGCCAGTTTTTGCTCCAGATGCTGGAGACAATCAAATCCCAAATAAATATCCTTTCCAAAAATACGCGTATTAGCATTGGACTGGTTAACGCAAGGCAAACAGATGTTGGCCCCTGCAACCCGCGCTTCATTAACATACACCTTGCGGTTGTAGAAACCACCATAATTATTGAGGACCGCAACCATAAATTCCAACGGGAAATAGGTTTTTAAGTAGAGACTTTGGTAACTCTCCACAGCATAGGACGCTGAATGTGCTTTATTGAAGGAGTAACCAGCAAAACTCTCCATCTGCCTCCAAATTTCTATACTGATCCGCTCTGCATATCCTTTCGACTTGCAATTGGCAAAAAAACGCGCGCTGATAGCTGCAAGGTGATCCTTATCACGATATTTGCCCGACATCATGCGCCGCAGTACATCTGCATCGGCCATATCCAAGCCACCGTAGGCGTTTGCAATTTTCATCACATCTTCTTGGTAAACCATCACACCATAAGTTTCCTCGAGCTGTTCTTTAAAAACTGGATGCGGGTAACTTGCGGCAGATGGATCGTGATGACGTCGAATATATTCGCTCATCATTCCCGAACTAGCCACCCCTGGACGAATAATGGAAGAAGCTGCCACTAAAGTTTTATAAGTATTGCATGACAGTTTAGTCAAAAGCTGACGCATAGCTGGACTTTCAATATAGAAACATCCAATAGTATGGGCAGACTGCAATTGTGCCGCAATTAGTGGGTCATTAAAGAAAAGCTCGGGGGTATCTGTATTGATCAGTTCGCCCAGATTCTCACGGACTATCGTTCTGCAGTCCTTGATATGACCTATCCCTCGTTGCGATAGAATATCAAATTTTTCAAAACCAATATCTTCGGCGACGTACATATCAAATTGCATCGTAGGGAGCCCTTTAGGAGGATAGTCCATCGCTCCATAAGATACCAGGGGCGCTTCAGAAATAAGAACACCACTTGCATGGATGGAACGTTGATTAGGAAAATCTGCCATCCGATTGTATACACTCAAAATGGTATTCGTTACTTCATTTTTATTCAGCATGTGTTCGGGTTCGTGAATCAAACGATCGATCTCCGCCTTAGGAAGACCATATACCTTTCCAAGTTCACGCAAAATACTCCGCGACCGAAATGTACTCATTGCGCCCATTAACGCGACATGTCCATGCTCGTATTTATTAAAAATATAATCATAAATATCGTCACGCTCATTCCAGCTAAAGTCAATATCAAAATCGGGAGCGCTCTTCCGCTTAGGATTTAGAAAACGTTCAAATGGCAGATTCAATGCAATAGGATCAACATCGGTAATCCCCAAACAATAGGCTACTGCGGAGTTTGCTCCAGAACCACGCCCTACATAATGAAAATCCCGATGTCTTGCATAGCGACAAATATCGTTCGTTATCAGAAAATAACTTGAAAATTTAAGATGTTCTATAATTTCCAATTCCCGCTGGATCCGTTCCCTTGCCACAGCATCACTTTTCCCATAACGTCTTTCCAACCCCATTGCTGCCTGGCTAAAAAGCATTTCCTTATCCGCGTAATGACTGTCTGTAAAAGTGGTTTTATTTTTAACGGTCTCAAATTCGAAATAGAAGGAACATTGGGCAAGCAGTTGCTCGGTATTGTTCACGAGTTCGGGTAAATCTGCAAACAGCTCCATCAACGCTTTTCTCGACAAAGGTACTTCATCCGGATGAGCCACTTGATGCGCCTCCAATTGTGATATCAACAGATTATTGTCAATCGCACGTAATTGTCTATGCAGCACATAGTCATTCCGCTGGAAACTTACAGGCGCCAATACAACACAATCAGCCAAATGTTTCCGATCCAACAAGCGTACTTTGGTGCGTTCAGAGGGTTTAACCCCAATATATTCATAGTCCCGCAACTCTTGTTGGCCGATCATCGAAAATGGATAAACAACAAATACCTGTTCAAAATTGGGGGCACGTTGCGGCACAGATCGCTGCTCCATATTCAGTTTGGTACGATAGGTATTAATTTCCTGAAAACCGCGTTCATTCTTAGCAATAGCGATAAAACAAAGCGTGTCACCTGCTCTAAACTCCATCCCTGCGAGTAAATTTATCCCGCTTTTACGTCCCAGCCGTATAAAATCCAATGTTCCAGAACTATTGTTAATATCGGTCAGCACGGCAGTATCGTAGCCTCCAGACCGGATCTCTTCGATGAGATCTTCCAGACTCAATGTCCCATACCGCAGGCTATAGAAGCTATGAAGATTTAGAAGCACTCTTCCCTCCTTTCTCCCCTGGAATGGGTACACAAATCCCTTTCATCAAAAATTCTGCTCCATATCGACTTTTAATACGATCCATAGCCTGCATCAAATTTACTTCTTCGGCATTATCAGCAAATAGATCCGTCTGGTAAGCGCCATAGATTAGACCCGAAAACTTGATTCCTACCAACCTAATTAACATCCGCCGGCTATATAGCTTTTTAAATAAAGATAGTACTACTTCGATCAATCTTCGGTCGGAATTCGTATAACCGATCTGCAATTGCTGGGTGTGGGTATCAAAATTACTATAGCGTATCTTTAAGGTAACACAACTGGTCAGCCGCTGTTCTTTACGTAACTCAAAAGCGAGATGATCAACCATCCCGATCAATGTACGTCGCAATACATCTATATCGATCGTATCCTGCTGGTAAGTCGTTTCTTTAGACATGGATTTTTGTTCACGAAAGGGAACGACAAGCGTATCGTCGAGACCATTGGCCTTCCGCCAAATATGAATACCATTTTCCCCTAAAACCTGCTGTAAGGTTAAAATCTCCATTTGTTGCAATGTTCCAATTTTCGAAATCCCCATATTACGCAACAAGGTATATGACTTATCACCGACCATGGGTATTTTCCGAATGGAAAGCGGGGCAAGAAAACCCTTTTCTGTCCCCCCATTCACTTGCAACTCACCGCAGGGTTTTGCCTGTCCTGTTGCGATTTTAGAAACTGTTTTGTTGACAGAAAGGCCAAAACTGATCGGCAGTCCCGTTTCCCGAATGATGCGCTGCCGCAATTCTTGGCTCCATTTCCAGCATCCGAAATAACGGTCCATTCCCGAAACATCAAGATAATGTTCATCGATGCTTGCTTTCTCTACAATTGGTGTCTCTAACGAAATAATTTCGGTCACCATATTAGAGTAATAACTGTATAAATCGTGATCACCTTTAACAACAACCGCATCCGGGCACATTCTTAGGGCCAAGCGCATTGGCATGGCGGAATGTACCCCCGACTTCCTGGCTTCATAAGAACACGAAGCCACCACACCTCGATCGCTGCTGCCACCGATAAGCACTGGTACACCAATAAGCTTACTATTGACCAGCCGTTCAACGGATACAAAAAATGTATCCAGATCACAATGGACTATACTCCTTTCCATATCATTCACGTATTGACATGTCATTATTACTTGTCAGCAATAAAAATCACGCTCAAATATACTAATATATTTAGCATTTAAAAAAAATGATGGCGAAAAAAAATAGCAAACGCATCTTGTAGAAAGAATACAGCAGCATCTTCAATCGTACGCCAAAAGCTAAGGCAACAGGTAAACAATTGAATGAAAGCAAATGCTATTGGCACACTGTAAAAACATGTGACAAAAAGATAAATTGCAAATCAACAACAAAATGCAGCCATTATCTGTTCAGATAGTATGGGAAAATATTATACCAAGGGAAACACGATTAGTAGCGGAGCATATACTGCAAAGGGTAAAAAGGAAAAAAAATACATTGTCAGCGAGATTAAGCGCGATGGGGAACTGGTCGGCGTCGGTATTTATTATGACGGATCCGATGAACTACGTGCGGCGGTTGTGATTAATGATCAAGGGCAAGGAGTTGAAATCCGCAACCTACACGATGAACATTATCCAGAAGCGCAAGCAGATGATGACTTGGCTTTTCTCTGGCCTCTTTATGAAAAAATGGTCGGCAAATAAGGTCCTATAAACACCCGCCCTCCATTTCATCAAATTAGAAGGACGAGTGTAAAACAGAGTTCATCACTAAAACTTCATTTTCTGAATTCTTATCGCATTCAATATAGCTATTAACGATACGCCAACATCGGCAAATACAGCTTCCCACATTGTTGCCAAACCTCCAGCTCCAAGAATCAACACGATCCCTTTGACTATGAAGGCAAGGCCTATATTCTGATAAACAACTTTTTTCGTTTCTTTTCCAATGCGAATGGCCATTGGAATTTTCGAAGGTTTGTCATCTTGTATCACGACATCGGCCGTCTCGATCGTCGCATCACTGCCCAGTCCCCCCATCGCGATTCCAACATCACTCAGTGCTACGACCGGAGCATCGTTAACGCCATCACCAACAAAAGCAACAGATTCGTATACCGCCTTTATTTCCTTGACTTTATTCACTTTATCCTCCGGAAGCAGATCACCATAGGCCTGATCTATACCAAGCTCCTTGGCAACATAGGCGACTACTGTCGTCTTATCCCCGCTCAGCATCGTTGCTTTTACACCGAGCTTATGCAAGAGCTGGATCGTAAGCGCAGCATCCGCTTTAATGCGATCAGCGATCGTCATGAATCCTACAAATTTGCCGTCCAAAGCGATCGCAATGGTCGTATAAACGATACTATTCGGATCGATATCATAGGCTACATTAAACTTGTCCAACAATTTAAAATTTCCTACCAACAGTACTTTACCATCAGTAATAGCTTTTAGCCCATGCCCGGCGATTTCTTCCACATCATCAAGACTGACCGCTTCATCGACCTCGCCAGCATATTCTCTGATTGCCGTTGCAACCGGATGACTACTGTGGCTCTCTATTTTATTGACGAGCTTCAAAATTCTTGCTTCATCGTAACCGGCCTGTAGTTTAATTTCCTGCACCTTAAAAACGCCCGCAGTCATTGTCCCGGTTTTATCCATCACGACATGTCTGATGTCGGCCATCACATCCAAAAAATTACTACCCTTAAATAGAATACCATTTCTGCTCGCGGCACCTATTCCGCCAAAATATCCCAAAGGAATTGAAATGACCAGTGCACAGGGACAAGAAATCACTAAAAACACGAGAGCCCTGTACAACCATTCGCTAAATACATATTGACCGACAAACAAGTAAGGCAGGAGACAGATTCCAATGGCCAAAAAGACCACAATTGGCGTATATATCTTAGCAAACTTCCGAATAAACAATTCTGTCGGTGCTTTTTGAGCTGTCGCGTTCTGTACAAGTTCAAGGATCTTACTCAGCTTGCTATCTTGATAAGCGGTTGTCACCCGAATTAGACTCACGGTATTCATATTGATCATTCCGGCCAGTACAACATCACCCTTCATCTTTGTATCTGGCTTGCTCTCGCCAGTCAGCGCGGCTGTATTAAATGCACCTTGTTCAGAAAGCAATTCACCATCCAGCCCGAGCTTTTCGCCAGGTTTCAGCTGCACTATTGCTCCTATACCTGCATCGGCAGCTTTGATCACTTTGCTCTTTCCATTCTCCAAAATGGTCACTTCATCCGGACGCTGATCCAGCAATGCCTTAATATTACTTTTAGCCCGACTCACCGCCAAGGTCTGAAACACTTCTCCTACGGCGTAAAATAACATCACCGCTACAGCCTCCGGGTATTCTTTGATTCCAAAAGCTCCTAGGGTAGCAATGCTCATTAGCAAAAACTCCGAAAAGATTTCCCCTTTAGCTATACTCTTTAAAGCATCCCTGATGACAGGAACCCCTACTGGCAGATAAGCTAATATGTACCAGCTTGTCCGGACCCAATCCTTAAACCATGCTTGCGCAATCCAATTATCCATAGCTATTGCAGCAATGAGCAAGACAAAAGAAATTAGCGCAGGTAGAAACAGCTGCATCTGACTGGCCCCTGCCGTCGAGTGATCGTGACCGTCCTCATCAGGACTATGATCATGACCATGGCTGGAAGCCGGAGCTTCCCCAATAAGGTCTTCAGCTCCGGCCTGGTTATATATTTTTTCTGTCTGTGTACAACAAAGCTGTCTGCCTTGTGCATCATAACGATGTTTATGTTCCATAACTTGCTTTGATTATGTTAACAAATGCTGTCAATTAATGTTCGTGTCCACCTGTATTGCTCATTTTAGCATTGATAAAAAAAGCACCCTTCACAACAATTTTTGTTCCGGCCGGCACTTCTGTAACCGGGATAATCGCCGTATACCCCAAGGCAGACACGCCTTTTTGAATCTCAATTTTTTCAAAATTGATGTTCTTGGCCTGTTCTTCTCCATGCTCCCCGGCTTCCTTCTCATTGTTGTGTGCATGTTTTGCTTCACCCTCATCGTGCGCATGCCCGTGATCGTCGTGTCCTTCTTCATGCTCCTCAGGTTTCTTGTCTGTCTCCACAAAAATATAATACTTGCCGTCAGCCTCCACAATGGCGTCATTAGGAACAGCCGGAGTCCGCACATTATTGACACCGATCATACCCGTGATGTTCATCCCATCAATCAAGCCCACTTTGCTGCCCACAACCGTACTGTGTACAGCGATGGTCTTGCTGTCATTTTCAAAGGAAGATCCAATCGTAAAAACTTTGGCCGTATAGGTCTTATCCGGGTTGTTGGTCAGTTGAAAGTTGATAAGCTGGCCGACTTTAACCAAAGGTAAATCCTTTTCAAACACCTGCAGATCCAAATGCAGCAGACTATTGTCAACAATCTCAATCACGGGTGAAGAGACATCCACATAACTCCCAATTTTCGCAAAAACATTACTTACTGTTCCATTGATAGGGCTTGTTACGGCCAATGAGGTTCGCATATTGGAAAGATTTACGCTATTGGGATTAATGCCCATCAATTGGATCTGTTGTTGTAAGGAGGCCTTTCGAGCCCGTAAACTGTTGAAGTCCGCTGTTGCTGCCTGCAGATTTTTCCGTGCGCCCGCATTACCTTCATTCAATTCCTGTTGCCTCGCCATTTCTTGTTCTGCCAGGGTAATCTTACTTGCGAGGGATACATATTCCTCCTGCAACTGTACAAACTGGGGGTTGGTAATCGTAGCGATTACCTGCCCCTTACGCACATTGTCTCCCAACTGTACATTCAATGTCTTTACAACACCACCATAAAGCGCCGTCGCATTCGCTTTATTGTTATTGGGTACACTCAAAAGTCCATTGGCCTTAATTGTAGCTGTCAGTTCCTTCTCTTCAATACCTCCAAAAACGATGCCCACAGCTTTTATTTGTGCAGCACTCAGGGCGGCTACGGTAACCGGCCCTTCCTCATGCCCCTCTTCGGCTTTAGGCTCTTCCTTTCCCGCTGGTTGACCTTTACGCTCCGACTCATTAGAACCGCAACCGTAAAAAACAGTAACGGCGATACATACGATAAATATCTTTATGAAAACTTTCATTGTTGACTTATTTGTTATTGAAGTAATTATATTGAATTGCTGATTGATTATACTGATTGAGTACCTCTAAATAATTCTGACGAATCCCTATGGCCTGACTTAAAAATTGACTTAATTCAGCAAAACTGATCTCTCCAGTTCGATAACCCAAACTTGCCGCTTTAATGATCGCATCAGCTTGTTTTAAACCCGAAGACTCGTAAAATTGCAGTAATGCACTATTCTTGTCAATCTCTGCAAGTGCGTTCCCTTTATTGGTTTGGAATACCTGCGTATCATATTCTAACTTACGCTGTTGAACTTCCATTTCAGCATTGGCAGCCTTCACTTTACTTTTATACGCGCCCAGGCTAAAGACGGGGAAAGATGCGGAGACAGAAAATCCCGATAACGGATCTTTGGCTCCCCACACACGTTGGGAGAAAAATCGCCCCGAGAACTCGGGTTTATTTGTATTTTTCTGAACACTGATATTCGATGAAGCGATATTTACATTCTGCTGCTGTAAAACAAGTAAAGGATGCGTTAGTTCTTCAGATGGGCTGGCGTTCACGACAATCTTCTCCAAGGACTGATCCAATGGAAGCATCCACTCATTACGATCCAACAACATCATCAATTGCTGCTGCTGAATAACAATATCCTTTTTGTTCTGAACCAATTGAGCCTGCAGCTCTTTCAATTTTGCTTCTGCGGCGATTTTATCCAGCGCAGCCACATCACCAGTCCTAAAACGTAATTCCGTTGCCTTAAACATGGCTGTATAGATACTATCCAATTCCATATACAGCTTTTGACGATCCTGGAGATACCAAAGCTGAAAATAGGCTGTCCTTACATCTTTTGTAATCGCAATTTTCAATACATCCGTATTTAAATTCGCATATTTTAGTTGTTGTTTAAAATACTCTTTACGCGCTGCGTAGAGCCCGGGCCAGGCAATACTTTGCGTTATACCAATTTTCAATAAGCCGGCCTTATCCGTAGGACGGTAATCTTCATTTTCTGCAAAAATCCCGGTCTTGGGGATTTCGGTCGCCGTTTTAACATTAAAACCGGCACCCACGATTTCAGCCTGGTTGATCTGAAACTGGCGATTGCTCTTTAAAGCAGTTTCCACAGCTTCTGTAACAGAAATGCGCTCTTGACCAAACACCTGAGATCCCAAGGTCATAAATAGGAAAACAAGCACTGTAACAAAGGTCTTAGCACCGCTACTTCGTTTCATATTCCATTTAGAATTAAAAATTATATACAATAATGGCAGCACAAATAACGTCAGGAAAGTTGCCGTTATCAATCCGCCAATAACTACCGTTGCCAAAGGTTTTTGAACTTCAGCGCCGGCACTTGTACTTATTGCCATCGGTAAAAAGCCCAGCGAGGCCACTGTCGCTGTCATGAGTACGGGACGTAAACGGGTCAAAGTACCTTCTTTAACGCGTTGAAAAATATCATCGACGCCCTCTTTTTTCAGCTGATTGAATGTCCCAATTAAAACGATACCATTGAGTACGGCCACACCAAACAAGGCAATAAAACCGATACCGGCACTAATACTGAAAGGCATGCCGCGCAACATCAATGCAAATACCCCTCCGATAGCACTCATTGGAATTGCGGTAAAAATTAGCGTCGCCTGCTTAAAGGAATGGAACGTGAAATACAACAACATAAAAATAAGCAATAAGGAAACTGGCACAGCAATCAACAGACGTGAACTCGCTTTTTGCAAATTCTCAAACTGCCCCCCATAGGTGAAATAATAACCCGCAGGAAGTTTTACATTTGCCGCCAATTGTTGCTGGATATCTTTTACGACGGTTTGAACATCACGCCCTGCCACATTAAATCCAATCACAATTCTTCTTTTACCAGCTTCGCGGCTGATTTGGGCCGGTCCCAATTTATAATCAATGGCAGCAACCTGAGAAAGAGGAATCTGTGTACCCGTATCTGTAGGAATCATCAGATTACGTACATCATCAATACTGTTTCGGTGGGTTGTATCTAACCTGACGACCAGATCAAAGCGACGTTCATTTTCATAGATCTGTCCCGTACTTCGACCGGCAAAGGCGGTACTCACCACATCATTAACGTCCTGAATGGTCAATCCATAATTCGCAATCCGTGTACGGTCGTAAACAATATTGATTTGCGGCAGACCAGATACGCGCTCCACTTGTGGAGAAGTCGCCCCTTGAACGGATTGAATCTGCGCGGCAACCACATTCGCGTAAGCGGCCAGTGAGTCGATATTTTCACCGAAGATCTTTACAGCCACATCCTGACGGATACCCGTCATCAACTCATTGAAACGCATCTGAATAGGTTGATTCTTTTCGAAAAAGACACCAGGAATTACCTCTAATTTTTCAAGAATAGCACTACCCAGTTCTTCATAAGAACGTCCCGACTTCCACTCTTTTTGAGGCTTCAATACAACCATAATATCTGTCGCTTCCGGTGGCATAGGGTCGGTCGGCACCTCAGCAGCGCCTGTTTTACCAACAACCATCTTCACTTCATCAAATTCTTTGATAATCCGGGAAGCCTGCATAGAGGTTTCAATACTTTGCGAAAGCGAGCTTCCCTGCGGAAGTATACAATGGAACGCATAATCACCTTCCTGCAATTGTGGAATAAACTCGCCACCCATATTCTTAAAAAAGAAGGCCGACAAAGCAAAAATGGCAACAGTTAAACTCACGATTAGGTATTTAAACCGAATGGCTTTTTGTAATAAAGGCTCATAAATACGCTGCAGCCCCGCAATCATCCGGTCACTCAACGTCTTCTTGTCGCTGTGTTTTTTCGGTAGGAACAAAGCGCACATCATAGGGATATAGGTTAACGAGAGAATCAATGCGCCGAAAATGGCAAATCCAACTGTTTGTGCCATTGGACGAAACATTTTCCCTTCAACACCCACCAATGTTAAAATTGGAATATAGACAATAAGAATAATAATCTCACCAAAGGCTGCACTGGTACGAATCTTTGAAGCAGACTCAAATACCTCATGATCCATTTCAGCCTGGGTCAATTTCTCGGTTGACTTTCGTAAGCCTAAATGGTGTAGTGTAGCTTCCACCACAATGACGGCTCCGTCCACAATCAAACCGAAATCTATCGCACCCAAACTCATTAAATTGGCGCTTACGCCGAAGACGTTCATCAGTCCAAGTGCAAACAGCAGCGCCAGTGGAATCGCCGAGGCAACGATAAGACCTGCGCGCAAGTTCCCAAGAAATAATACCAGGACAAAAATGACGATCAGCGCGCCTTCAATCAGATTTTTTTCAACAGTACTGATCGCACGCCCAACCAGATCCGTCCGATCTAAATAGGGCTCTATGACCACATCATCAGGCAAAGACTTTTGAATAGTCGGTAACTTTTCTTTCACCCGATTGACCACCTCATTACTATTTTCCCCCTTTAGCATCATGACGACACCGCCCACAGCGTCTACCTCACCATTGTATGTCAAGGCTCCATAGCGCACCGCATGACCAAAACGTACATCCGCAACGTCTTTTACATAAATCGGTATAGACCCTGATTTTCGGATAGCAATATTTCTGACATCTTCCAAGGAGGTCGCCAGCCCAATTCCCCGGATAAAGTAAGCATTCGGTTTTTTATCAATATAGGCACCACCTGTATTTTGATTGTTTTTCTCTAAGGCAGTAAATATCTCTGGAATCGTGATATTCATAGCCTTAAGTCTATTCGGATCAACAGCTACTTCATATTGTTTGAGCTCACCTCCGAAACTATTGACCTCGGCAATTCCAGGTGTTCCATAAAGCTGACGAGCAACAATCCAATCTTGCATGGTGCGCAAATCTTTTGCGTTGTATTTCTTTTCGCTTCCCTTTTTAGGATGGATAATATATTGATATACTTCTCCCAGTCCAGTACTTACTGGAGCCAGCTCAGGTTTACCAATACCTTGTGGAATCTGATCCACCGCTTCTTTTAAACGCTCACCAATTAGCTGACGTGCAAAATAAATATCTACATCATCGTCAAAAACAACGGTAATGACAGAAAGCCCGAAGCGTGAAATACTTCTGATCTCCTCAATTTTGGGTACAGTTGCAATACTTTGTTCAATTGGAAAAGTAACCAATTGCTCCACTTCCTGTCCGGCAAGAGTTGGACAAGAGGTAAAGATCTGGACTTGATTATTGGTAATATCAGGAACGGCATCTATTGGCAGTTTCGTTGCACTCCATGCCCCCCAAATGATAAGCAACAAGGTCATTAAACCGATAACGATCTTGTTCTTAATGCTAAATTTTATAATATGATCTAACACAATATACGTGATTAATGCTTAAATAATAGCTCGTTAGAATAGCTCATCTCTTGTCGTGATACAATACAACAAGCGTATTCCGAGCACAAAGCTGAATAAAGAACAGCATAGCATGCTCATTCAGATTTGTTTTTAGAATTTTTACGAAAAATTAAGCATTAACTTTTGGCGGCTGCCAGATGCTTCCAAAATAACTGGAAACAATCGCTGTATTGAGAACAGGATTACGACTATCAAAATAAATTGATACCGGGACACCATCTATTTGCGGAAATTGATACGCATAAGCCGTTATATTTCCACTACAACAATTACAATAGCAGAAAATAGAACAGGCATCGGATGCGTCATCACTGTGGTTATGCGCTTGATTTAATTGTGTTTCCATAGCAGTCTGCTCACAGCGATTGGTAGAATCACTGCAGGGAACAAAAGAAAGTCCCATAATATATGCTATCAATATGAAAACAATTAATCTCATGAATACACAAATTTAAAAAAAATAAATTAAAATCTCCGCTTGGTCCCAGAAATCTATCGCTTAGCATTACCTCCTGTTCTTCTTAAAATAATCGAACAGCTGCGCTGAAACAACCGCTTCTCTCAACCCTTAAATCACATAAAAACGCATAATCCTACACAAGGCTACCGACCAATACTTACATTAACTATTAATACATTTTTATTCAAATAAAACGAATTGTAATTAACAGAAAAATAGCGTAAAACGTGTTTAAACAACATTAAAGCCCTAAATAACACCGTTGTAGATATTTCTCTACAAGAAAAATAAGATAACATAAACACATAATGTTAAGTGAAATGCTATTTATATAATTGCATCGATAAAAAACAATAGCAATAAAAAAAGCAAAGGTATACCATTTTTCAATCACAAATCGGCATACAACTGCAACGATCATTTACGATACAAATCAATAACGAAATCAAATAATCAAAAATCAATAACAAAACAAAATGTCAATTAACATGAATCTAATCCCCCATCGCCGACTGACAAACCTGTTCATGCTAGGCTGCAGTGCCTTCGCACTTAGCCTCTACTCATGTAACAAAAGCGGAGAGAGCACTGCATTAACAGGAGAAACTGTCGTTAAAATCAATCTATCAGGCGTAGAAGCCTACAATGAATCCGACAATAATGCGGTTCAAAAGCAAGCCTCTGCTGGTTCTTCACATACATCCAGCAGTGCACCAGATGTACAGGAAATGACCGTACCATTGGACAACGGAGGCTCCATTGACGTTGTTCTAACAAACAGTTCAGCTGTCACAAAAAGCCTGGTTGCCTCATCCAATCCCAAACTAGCGGCTGCTCAAACCATTGAGAAGCCATTGGACAAAAATGTAAAGTACAAAGTTGTTGTTTATGACAGCCAAGGAAACTACGTAACGGAAAAGGTCTATAACTATGGCGAGGAGGCGACTGCCGCAGGTATTGTTCTTGATGCCGGAAAGTCCTACACCTTTATTGCTTATTCAATCAATAGCACAACAGCAATACCGAGCATTAACAATCAAAACACCTTATCAACAGCAAGCTTAAACAATGTTAGCGGTGATTTAATGTATTACACAGGTACTTTGACGCTAAAAAATGGTGTAAATAACTTGAATGTCGTATTAAAGCACAGATTTAGCCAAATCACAACAACATTGACAATGGATCCTAGTATGACTGGCGCGATAACTCAAATCGGTACTGCCGTATTAAACCCGAGTCACAATAGTGCAAATTTAAAGTTCTCGGATGAAACGTTAACGTACAACGGTTTGAACAACGCTGGTGTAACCACGCAATTTCCGGCTTTAGGCAATGGCCTGCGCACCGTGATCAGCAATCCGTCCTTATTGATCCACCCGACAACCAGCAACGGAACATTGATGCTTAGCAGTCTCACCATTGATGATGAAACCAAAACGAACATCAAAATTCCAAATGTTAAGATCAATCCTGGACAAAAATACGACCTGAAACTTAACTTCAGAACCTGTACACAAGATGTAACCAGTGATGGCTTAAACTGGAGCTACCCAGCAACAACATCGGGTGGCAAAACAGGCATCATGAAAGATGGTAAATTCTATCCAAATGGAACTGCTATCGACAGAAGTTTCACTGCACCAGCGGCAGACTATGGTTTTGTCTTCGATATTACCGAACTCGACAATGCTTTCAATATGGAAGTTAATGGTGTGAAACTAGCAAAACAGGAAATTCAATTTCAATCCAATGCAGTTGCCTCTACACAAAATATCCAATTTTTTGACGGAAGCAAATATGCAGGCAACAATATCGAAACCAACAAAAAAATCGATGAGGTTTACAATATGAAAGGTACAAGCACTGCTCCTTTAGTTAAAGTGGTAATCAGCAGAACTGGACAAGTCACTATGTTTGGCAGTAAAACATCTGGCGGCCCTTTATATGAACTTAAACTCTTTAATGGCAACAGTTTCAACACATTCCCTTGGAGCGCAACACAAAGCAACACCGTAAAAGTAACCCAACTTGTTGATGGACGCACAATTATCAAAGGTGTAGGTGCTGGAAAGAAGAAGATCCCTTGCAAATAATCAATAAATAGATCAATAATCGGAAAGAATAAATCTTGCTGCGTATAACATTTAAAAAAAACAGCACGTAAAAAAAAGATATTATGGAAAAGAAATTAGCATACATCGCCCCAAAAGTCAACACGACTATTATCGAACTTGAGCAAGGTATTGCTGCGGGTTCAGCATGCGCAAGACCAGAAGATGGCAACAGTGGCCAGGTCAGCGAACAATGGGAAGCAGGCTCAACAGACAACAGAAATATCGACTGGTAGACCATTTCCAATACTGGACAAAAAAGGGGATATCCACTTGGATATCCCCTTTTTTTATGCAATTTTATAATACACGATCGTGTCATCAATAGTACATTCAAATCGTTATCGTACCCAAGTGCAGACTGTCTGTATTACCTCCACCATAACTCTCTATAAAAAAGATATATACCTCATAGGTCACTTCCTTTCTATGTTTTGGAATTTCAACATTTTGTTTTCCTGACATTAAGCTGCTTTTTTTATCGTTCATCACAAGTTGATTTCCGCCCCCGTTCTCCATTGCATTATACAGGATTAAGAACGAATCGTAATATCTCGTGTTGAACTTTTCCTCCAGATAGGCATCATATTCCCAGGTAACCTGAAGTTCTTGGTTTTCTTTATCGAAATCCATTGTGTAGGAATTGATGGGATTGGGGCTTCCCTTGGCAATCATAAATTTCCGCTAGTCAATCACAAAACCGTCTTCTTCCCGGATAAGTGCTTCGTTCAAATTATAAGACATCGCGACATCGTATGCCCGTTTAGGATAGCTGTACGCTTTATACCCCATATTGATGATCGGTTTTAATTGACTAATATGCGACCTCACAATTTTGAAGCGTTTTCTACTCAGCAGTTGGCCAGGAGTAGGCTCCCGCTTTTTAACGCGAGGGAGAGACCGTACATAATTTCCTGTTTTAGTCGATACAAACACAACAGGACCTGCTTTCCCGGAAACAGTTCCGTTAACACCATTTTTTATTATCGCCATAATTACTTGATTATGTTATAGATAATAAAGATAAAGATTAATACGGAAACATACGCATACCAAATTATAACAAACTACAATTTTAAATCAATTTTTAGACAGTAATTAGTCAGTGTTTATTCAGTCTGCACTGAGCGATCACTGAGCGATCACTGAACAATCACTGAACAAGCACTGTTAAAATGCGGAATTTGACTACCATCTGTTGCATCTAAGAACTAAAGGAGAAAAAGTAAAATTATTCCTATGATCTAAACCGAGAGCTTAATATTTGCATCAAAGCCAATACCTTTCGAGCGAATCTATAAAACAAAAAAAAGTCTCCTACATTTGTTTAATACAAACATAAGAGACATTCTCTTCCTTCGATAGCGTGCTCGATTCTCATCTCAACGCTGGATCGAAAACTCGACCTGCTGCAACAGTTACAGGACAGCCTGTAGACGCTGCGGAAAATCTTCAATCTTTGAAAGACTCAATTGCTTCATAACCTGATACAAATGTGTCTTGAACATATTGATTGTATGTTCCCCTCCTTCATTGCCCAATGCGCCAACGCCATACATAAATGGTCTTCCCATAAAATTGAAATCTGATCCAACGGCATGTGCCCGAGCTAGGTCAACTCCCGATCGAATACCACCATCTAACATAATTTTTATTTTCTTTTTGTATTCTGGGTTGCTCGCCAAATGGATCAATGAATTGATCGAAGATTCACTTGCGTCGAGCTGTCGTCCACCGTGATTGGATACGATAACTCCATCCACGCCTAATGCGATAGAAGCCTGCATATCTTCATCGGTAGCAATCCCTTTAAGTACTAAAGGCCCTTTCCATAGATCCCGTATTGCTTTAATTTTTTCAACATCCACTTTACCTGTAAATGTTCTATTCATAAACTGCCCTAACTGTGCCAAATCAAGACCTTTTTCCATATAAGGCTTTAATGTCGCAAACGACGGTATTCCATGCCTTAATGTTTCTATCCCCCAAGTCGGACATACAAAAGTTTGCAAGATATTAGCAATACTCATTTTAGGTGGCATGGACAAACCGCTCTTAATTTCACGATAGCGAAGTCCAAAAGCAGGAACATCTACCAACACAACCAATACAGGGCATTCTACAGTCTGTAAACGCTTAATAATATCATCCCGCAGTCTATTTTCCGTCGGATGATAGAGCTGAAACCATGCTTTCCCATCAGATACCTCGGCAATACGTTCAATACTACTTGTTGATACAGTACTTAAAATATAAGGAACATCATTTTTTGCCGCCGCTTTCGCAAGAATCTCCGGCGCATTCGGCCACATCAATCCCTGAAGTCCAATAGGTGAAACGCCAAAAGGTGCACTGTAACGACGACCGAATAGTTCGACGGATAGGTCTATTTCTTCGCTTGCAAGCAGATATTGAGGCTTCAACAGAATGTTATCAAAATCATTCTCATTTCTGGCAAGGTTCAATTCTTCATTTGCACCTCCGGTCAAATAGTCAAATGCAAATCGGGGAATCCTTTTCTTCGCTTTAATCTT
The DNA here is from genome assembly GCA_031286695.1 of Sphingobacterium sp. GTDB lineage: Bacteria > Bacteroidota > Bacteroidia > Sphingobacteriales > Sphingobacteriaceae > Sphingobacterium. The sequence goes on from JAITTY010000001.1 coordinate 269,585, forward strand.
TAGATCTTCAACAGAAGGATAACGTGTATTGTATATAAATTTCTGGCTCATGATTGATGTATTATTTATAAACAGTCTACGACTGCGCGCCAAACTTAGATAAATTGCTTTTCAAATGCAAGCTAAATGTAGCTAATATAAAAAAATCTGTCATACATTTCTGCGGTAGCCCAATTCAGCCCCACCACTCACAGGTAGATTTACACCGGTGATAAAGCGCGCTTGGTTTGACAGCAGAAACACACAGGCATCGGCAATGACATCACCTTCAGGACAGTATCCCAACAAATGAATATCCTTTAAAAAGTCAAAAACCTGTGTCGGATGCGGTTGCTCCAGTGTCCATTTGTTGAGCATGGGTGTCATAACAGCTGCAGGCATAACCGAATTGACACGAATACCGACAGCTGCATAGTCTATGGCCATCGATTTTGTCAACGCATTGATCGCCCCCTTTGTGGCAGCATATGCCGCATGGTTCTCCTGACCTATATCCCCCACTAAGCTACTCGTATTTAGAATACAACCCGCAGATTCCTTTAAATGAGGATAGCCATATCTCGTCGTCAATAGAACACTCTTCATGTTAGTATCCAGCAACCTTACCCATTCATCGTCCGTCGTTTCATGCAAAGGCTTTGATGGGCTTGCCAGGCCAGCATTGTTATGGATTGCATCAAGCCGCCCAAAAAAAGCAACGATCTTTTGGATAGCCAAATCAACCTCCTGGGCCTGCGTCACATCCGCGCAGATGCCCATATGTGGCGCACCGATCAGTGCAGCTGTTTCATCCACGGATGCTTGATCGAGACCAATAAAGGCGACCTTTGCGCCTGCTTTGACATAAGCTTTTACACATTCCAAGCCGATACCGGCACTTCCTCCGGTAATCAATATTATTTTATCTTCTAAGGTTTTCACGTTTTATTATTCTTGTATTTAGCATCAAGTCCCAAGGAATCAGAACAAATTAAAAAATCAGTTGAAAATTACATATAAAATCACGACAATAGCGAGTAGCAATGTGGATAAAATACGGTAATTTCCGATACCTGGCCAGGCTTTACCCCGAAGTGGATCCATGGGGTTCTTCCAGAACAACTCCTGACTTTGCGCAGTATGCTGCACGGGATACATATACGACAACAATACCTGAAGTATCATACAGACCAAAAACAAATAAAAAGCCATCATCATAAATGGGGTCTGGCCTATCCACGAATCAGGCAGCAGCTTGTTTAGCATAAATACAGCAACCCCCAAAACAGAACCTGCCCACAAGGTAAGTTTTGCAGCTGTTGCAGATGCCCCTTTCCAGAATACACCTAAAAGAAACACACAGGTTATCGGTGGTGCAATGTGTGCTATTACATCATTTATACCATAAAAAATACTCTCATAGCGATCCAATAATGGTAAAAGAGCCAGGGAAAATCCCATAGCTATAACTGCGGCAATTTTCCCAATACGAATCAACTGACCATCGGTAGCTGCAGGCCGTCGCTGTTTAAAGATATCGTAACTCACCATGGTCGATATCGAATTTAGCGCACCCGATATTTGACTCATTAAACCCGACAGAAGCGCCGCTACCAAAACACCGATCAATCCTGAAGGCAAAAGTTGCGTAATCATGAGTGTATAGATACCTTTTGAATTGACCTGCCCTTGATGGTCCACGCCAAGACTGCTTAAATCCAATTGACCTGTTTTAAACAAGGTATACGCAAATAGGCCCGGAAGCACAAAAATAAAAACAGGCAAGATTTTTAGAAAACCACAAAAAAGAGCGCCCACACGTCCATGGTTTTCGTCCTTCGCCCCCAAAACTCGCTGAACAATCGTCTGATCGGCACACCAGTACCAAATACCCAAAATCGGATAGCCAAACAATACGGCATACCAAGGCATTCCGCTTCCATCATTGCTCCCACGAAGCATAGAAAGACGATCAAGGGCATTATCCTGTACCAATACAGCTTTCATCGGCGTCCAACCGCCCATCTTGTCAAAAGCCGCAAAACTGATAATGAAGGCCCCCGCAAGCAATACAATTGTCTGGATAGATTCCGTCACCACAACAGCACGCAATCCGCCCAAAATCGTATATATTCCAGTGATCACACAGATTACTGTAATACTCAAATACATATTAAATCCAAAAAGTGTTCGCAGCACAATCCCTCCAGCCAACATCGAAAAAGCGATATGAATAACAATTGCCGATAGTATAGAGATAAACGTAAGCCAATCTCTGCTGGCACGATCATAGCGTCGTTCCAGAAAATCGGGCAAGGTGGCAACACCAGACTTGAGGTAAAATGGCACAAAAAAAAGCGCCAGCAAGATTAAAGTAAAGGCCGCCATCCATTCAAAGTTGCCGTTTAGCAAGCCTGTATCAAATCCGCTCTGTGCCAAACTGACCAGATGCACCGTTGAAATATTAGTTGCAAAAAGCGCTAAGCCAATAGCCGGCCACCGGAGTGTCTTTCCAGCCAAAAAATACCCCTCTGCGCTTGTTTCCTTCACTTTCTTAAATCGCCCTGATCCGGCCAATACGCCGACAACTAAAATCAACACAATATAAAAGATGGCGATACCTAAATCTAAATTTCCTAACATAACGTCAACTTATAACAAATCACAACTGCTTCCCACATCCATTGGGGTACGGTAAACTCCATTCTCAATAGATACTGGATGTACAAAATGAGACTTTAGATGCGGAATATGCTCCAAAAACAAAGCCTCATGCCCAAGGCTTATATGGTTAAATAAAACAAGATGCTGATGGAGCTGCCCCATATCCCCAACATGTGGTACAACGGGTATATTATATTTTCGACAAAGTAAACTCACCGAAATAAACTCGCTCACGCCGCCAACGCGAACGGCATCTACCTGTACAAATCCAGTCGCAGCCATTTGAAGATAATTTTTAAACAAAATGCGGTTCGGCACATGCTCACCCATGGCAACTTTTATCGGCGCAATCTGTTCGGCCAATCGTTTATGTCCAACAATGTCGTCCGGGTGTGTCGGCTCCTCTACCCAAAAAGGGTTCATCTCTTTCAGCTCTTGACAGATGGATAGCGCCTGCGGCAGCGTCCATTGCTGATTCGCATCGAGCATTACCTTCGCTTCATCACCAGCAACCTCGCGCACAATATGCGCACGGCGGATATCCCGCAATGGATCTTCACTGCCCACTTTGAGTTTCATCGCCGAAAAACCGTTGTCGATAGCACGCCTGCAATTCTCCCTCACTTTTTCATCGGAATAGTTAAACCAGCCTACCGACGTATCGTAGCCAGCATATCCCCTTTCAATAATCCCCATTCTTTCAGAAGACGTTGAGATATTTGACTCCAGCAGGCTGATGGCCTCTGCCTTTGTAAACTCATCCTCCAAATAGGAAAGATCCAGCGTATTGACAATCTCTTCGGCGCTGAGGTCGGTTAGCAGCTTCCAAAGCGGAACTCCTCTCGTTTTAGCCCAAAGATCAAAACAGGCATTTGTTACCGAAGCTAAGGCTAAATGAACAATCCCTTTATGGGGACCCAACCAACGAAATTGCTGTTCGTTGCTCAACTTATTAAACAACTGACCAAAATCTGCCATAAGGTCCTCGATTGGAATCCCTTTCAATCGTTCAGCATAAAAAGCTGCAGCACGACAGACCAGCTCATTTCCTGCACCCAGTGTAAAAGCCAGACCTGTCCCAACGCGCCCCCTATCATCGACCAATCGGGTCACAGCATAAGAATAGATCGGATCCTTGTGTATCGCATCACTGCCTGCACCTGTAGCCAAAGGAAATCTCCGATCCTGAATATCGAACGTCTTTATCATAAAATCTTAACGTACTTGTTTTTAGTGTTTAGGTTAATCTATTTTAAATTATAACTTTAACTTATCCTTTAATTTGAGCAAAATGTCAACATCCGAATCCTTTATGCGTCCCATCCGATTGGGACCAACATTTAAGATCAGGATATTGTCTTGTGCGGTTGCGGTCTGATAAATCCCCGCAAGCTCTTCCAAAGACTTATACTTCTTGTCTGTGGTATTATAAAACCAGCGTTCTCCAAGTACCACTGTTGTTTCAAAAGGCATATAATAAGTATTCCCCTGCGCCATAAAAAGCTTAGGGTCAGGATCGACGGGAAGATAAGGGTCGCCAAGCCTAAAGTCGCTTGGGAAATAACGTATAGGGTAATAATTCTGCTGGTCTTTCGGCAAGACAATGTGCTTGTCAGAATTCTCAGGCGATCCGATGCTCCAGTTTATACCAATTTGACATCCAGGAACCTTTTTCTTGATTAAATTGTAGATCTCCTGCGTGGGCCATCGATAATTCTCTTTTTCCCAGCCTCCATCCAGCCAAAGCTCAACTATATCCGTATACTTTTGGGTTATATCAACCAACTCATTGAGCTGGTTCAACATATATTGATTATATGCTGCATCTGCAGACTTGTCTTTTACATTGGGGTTCTGCTTTCGGTCCCACAAAGAATAATACAAACCAAGGCGCATTCCCTGTTTGGCACATTCTTTAGCTAGCTCCTGCACAACATTTGTCGCGTTTGAAGAGCTCGCTACATCATAATCCGTATACTTGCTATCCCATAAACAGAAACCCTCATGATGTTTCGTTACCAAAATCATGTACTTCATCCCGGCTTCTTTTGCTGTCGAAACCCACTGTTTAACCTCAATAGCCGATGGCGCATATGAGCTGGCAGGTTTAGATCCATCCGTCCACTCCTGATCATGAAATGTATTCATACCAAAATGAACGAACATACCATATTTTCGGTCAATTTGCGCCCGCTGATAAGCATTGGGTTGTACCGATGGAACAGGTACGATGGTCTTTGTCTGCGCACCGAGATTTGTACCTAAAACAGCAAGTGCCAAACTAAATAATAATTTTTTTCTCATGGTTATATGATGTTGGTTATTACAGCATTCGTTTCTTTCTTTAGTCCGTATGGAATACCTCCGCCATACCAGACCATATCTCCCCTTTCTCCTGTGCATCGGACAGGGGTTGCTGACAGGGATCCGTTTCTTTCCACCAACGCTGTGTCTCTGGATCGGACGCCATCTTTTGCATATCAAGCTTGAAGTTTTGTCCTACATATTCAAAATAGCTGAAAAGAAAAAATTTACCATCTATCTCCTTCAAAAAAATAGAATAATTGCGGATATGACATGCTTTAATCTTTCGAAGTACTGTGGGCCAAACCTTGGCATGAAGCTTTTTATAATAAGCTACTTTCTCAGCTTTCAGTCCTGTTATGGATGCATAGCGAGTCGCGGCGCGACTTCTTTCTGCAGACCGAAAGGCTGTCATACAGAGTACGACCAAGACGATCACAAGGATATAAGGATATAATTTAGGATACATAAGTTCTGCGTAATCTAGTACAACTATACGTTATTGTATAGTTGTACTAAATTACGCGCTCAGCAGGACGGTGACTACTGCTAGATTGCTCATTTCTCCCACTATATTAACAATTTTACACATGCTAACTTATTTTTAAGGCAAAATAAGCTATATTGCTTGCTCTTAATTAAAATAACCAAACGCATGAAACCTGTTTTTGCAAAAATTCTGGAAGGTGCAGATATTACGACTTTTGCGACCAAAGATGTGCAACGCCCTTTCTTCTCAACTGAATTTCATTTTCATAGCGCCTGTCAGATGACCTATATTGTGGAAAGTGAGGGAAAGCGGATTATTGGCGATAATGTGAGTAACTTTGTTTCCGATGAACTTACTTTTGTAGGACCTGATCTGCCACATGTATGGCACAATAACAATATAAATTGCGCAGGCTCCACCATTGCAGAGACAAAAACTTCCCGTTCTTTAGCCTTGTATATAGAACCTAAATTAATAATTAAACTTTTAGGGCATTTCTTTCAAACACACAAAATCGAAGCCTTCTTTTCTGCCTCCAAACGTGGTCTCCTATTCCGTGGCGCAACAAAGGAACAATTGAAGATAAAGCTAAAAAAGATCGTACAGCTGGATTATGGCTTTGAAAAAACTATTTTATTATTAGAGATTATCGAATTGATGTTATCGACAGATGAATTTGATTACCTCTCCAGTGCTGGATACACCCACAACTATAGCCCCATTGACAATAGTAAAATTGACAGCATCTTTAAATTCGTATTTAACAACTATACCGGCGAAATTCAATTGGATCAAGTTGCACAGCTATCTAATATGTCAAAGCATTCCTTTTGTCGTTACTTCAAATCCCGTACGCAGAAAACATTTGTCCAATTTGTCAATGAGGTCCGTGTTAGTGAATCCTGTAGATTGATTGTCGAAAACAAGCATCAAATCACGCACATTGCTTATGCCTGTGGTTTCAATAGCCTTTCAAACTTTAATAAAATTTTCAAGTCAATTAAAGGAGTAACCCCAAGTCAATACAAGTCGCAGATACGGTAGCCCAGCAAAAATGTATGCTATTTTAATTCAATAGCGAAAAAAAAGACTGATATATCAGATGATAAATAATTTGTGAAAACAAATCTGCCAGCAGTCTGGTCTCTATAGAAATTAAAGTTTAGCAATGAAAAAGAAGAAGAATTTATTTGAACGATTTTCAGACTGGGCTACCCATGCGACCGGCAGCTCTGCGGCATTCATTATTGCAACGTCCACAGTTATTATCTGGGCGGTGAGCGGTCCCATATTTAATTATTCTGAAACGTGGCAATTGGTGATCAATACAGGAACTACTATTGTTACCTTTTTAATGGTATTTCTTATTCAAAAATCGCAAAATAAGGATTCAAAAGCAGTTCATTTAAAACTCAATGAACTTATTGCTTCACATAAGGGAACGAGCAACCGAATGGTCAGTCTGGAAGACTTAAGCGAGGAAGAGCTGGATCAGTTGGCCAAATTTTATGCACACATTGCCAAATTAGCTCTTCAGGAAAATGATATCACCTGCACCCATTCTATAGATGCGGCAAAGGAAAACCACGCTTCGAAAATGAAAGCTAGGAAAGAAAGACAGGATCATTCAGATGATGATAAAACTGACAGCACCGATTAGAATTTCAGCCTATCGATTGCTATAAAAAAATCCCCATAGTGGGGATTATTAGGAATGATACAGTTATAAGTTTTTAAGGCTGTCCGCCACCGCCCGCAGCACCATAGATTTGCCCATTAGCATAACTCGCATCTGCGGCAGCCAACTGGACATAGATTGAAGCGAGTTCTGCCGGTTGCCCCGGCCTTCCCATAGGCGTATGTATTCTTTAACCGGATCAGTCAGCCTCTTTTCCGCAACACTATTACCCCTATTATCTGAATATTTCATCGCTTTCTTTTTTGGAAAAGGCCCAATCAGAATTGAGCCTTTTATGTTTTTCTAAATATGTGCTTCTATTAAAACAGAAAAACAGAGGACAATCATGTCCCTCTTTTTCACAATCTTGTTATAGATTAGCCGCTACTTCCTTTAACCTTATTCAGCCTTCGAATTGAGATTTGTGTCTGCCAGAGCACTTAAATCGTCATCGCACTTCTTCTCCTCGCTTAACGTTTCAAGTAACAGTTTCAAGGCATCCTGATGTTCGAGCACTTTGGCAAATGCGGCCAATGTCCCATAAGTCGCAATTTCATAATGTTCTACCTTCTGCGCCGCTGCTATGATCGCTGCATCTCTGACAGCTCCAACTTCTGTTTCCTTCATAAGGCTTTCGGCCTCTTCCACTAAGCCCGCCATTGCTTCACATTTTTCGGCTTTAGCTTTCACGCCAATAAACTCAAAACATTGCTCGAGACGGTCGACATGTGTTTCAGTCTCGGTCAGATGTTTGGAAATTGCCGATTTTAACTGTTCTGAGCTCGCATTTTTTTCCATCTTCGGAAGTGCTTTTGTGAGTGCTTTTTCAGCCCAATAAATATCTTTCAAGCCGTCTTCGAATAATTCGGCCAAATCTTTCGCTGCACCGGCTTTAGCCCGTACTTTTCTTCCTTCCGAAGTTGCGGCTGAAGTTGCTTTACTAGCCGATTTTGCATTTGCTTTACTTTTGTCTGCTGTTACTGTTGTTGTTGCCATAATTTAAAAGTTTGCGCTCCAAGAGCCGTTTGTGAAATAAACAGCACTCAAACTTTTTTTGTTCAACCAGTTATGCTGTTTCCTTCAAATCAAGCATTTACCACATAAGTTGCGTAAAAACACGTTTTTCCGAAAGATGCCCCTTAAGAAGAACCAAACTAAAATTAACGTACAAATCAATCGATATGACGTACTTAAACAGTTAACGATACTGCATTGGGCCATGTTCTATAGACAAAAGAGTATTAATAATGCGCATTAATTAAAATCTAAATGAATAAAAACTTTGCAATGAAGGACGCCCATCAAGACATGGCCATCCTCGCACTAGCCATCGTGTCACAATCTGGACCAGAAAATCTTCCGAATGATATTCCAGATGAGCATGAAGAAGAGCTTCCAGAAAACACACCGGATCAACAACCTGAAATTGACCAGGATGATTTCGAAACAGACGAAGAGATTCTCTTATATCAACAACTTTTTCTGGAAACCAAAACGGACAAGTCCAGCAGTGTTCTTAGATCCCGTTTTTTCAATCAATTGCTGCCGGTGCCCCTCAACTGTTCTTTTACTTAAATAGATTTGATCAGCTATCTCGGCATTTGTATGTCCCTCTGCAATGAGCTCCAAAACAGACAGTTCTCTTTCTGAAATATCATATCTCCTCATTATTTCCGTGCGATCAACATCGAGGTGAGCATATTTTGGCAAGTTTTTAATAAGTTCAATACTTAAAGCCGCACTGACATAATGTTCACCCCTGATTACCTGCTGAATTCCGAACAGAATCTCTTCTACATTGGAATCTTTCGACAAATAGCCTTCCGCTCCTAAGTTCAAAACTTCCTGAATAATCTGAATATTATCCTCCATCGACAAAACAATGATTTTTATATCCGGATAATCTCTTTTTACCACTTGAATGAACTGTATGCCATCCATCACTTCCATATGAATATCCGTCAAAATTATATCCGGTCGAGATGCTCCCTTAAGATAGTCTAGAGCCCTTTGCCCATTCTCCGCCCCTGCAATCACAGTTATGTCTTCCTGGGCCTCTAATATGAGTTGGAAACCTGATCGTACCAAAGTATGGTCGTCTACCAAAAGCAACTGTTTCATAGCTGTCTGTTTTTTCTTTTTAGTTTAGTTGAGCAATTGATTTTCGAACGAAACAGCTTTCTAACCAAAAATGTTTTAACAAAATGAATCTTGTTCGATCCAGAAATATTCATCACAAAATGAAGGCAAGAAAAATCTAGCTCTTTTCTAAAAGATCCTCTTAACCCATTAAACTTTGCAAATTCTTTCAGTTGTTGCCCGATCTATGATCTGGTGATTTAATGCGAATTTATACGATGTCCTTACGTAAGCAACACAGTTTTCGATTTAAATACGTAAAATCTAAAGCCTCCAAACCCTTGCTTGCTCGGCACTGTTCATTCTTAAATTTATTCTTTTAGCATCCTATATCATCATGGTTTATAGATGAAAGGAAAACGATGGCAGAAATAGAACAAAAATCATTAACAATTAAAAAATAGTATTATGAAAACCATTTTAAAAACTCTAGGTATGCTGCTCGCAATCTTTGCCTGCATTTTAGCGGCTCAGGCGCAAGACAGTAAACCTGCCCAGCCACAGGCCGGAGACTTAGATTTTGCCAGCAAAGCGACGGCTAGCAATAATTTCGAACTGCAGGCAGCTACTATTGCCCTTGCAAAATCACAAAACGCAAACATCAAACAATATGCACAGATGATTGCTGATGACCATACCGCCGCGGGAAATGAATTGGCGACCTTAGTAAAAAATAAAAATTGGCAGCTGAGTTCGGCCGACGATCAAAATTATAAGACCATGATTGACCAGCTAAACAATGCGGATGCCTCAAATTTCGACCGCGTATACACCGATATGATGGTTAAGAACCACCAAGATGCGATCTCACTTTTCAAAGATGCAAGTACGGGCACGGCAACCACAGATGCTGATCTGAGGAAATTCGCCGGCGATAAAATTCCAGCCTTCGAAAAACATCTGGGTCAGATTAAAAACATGCAGCCTTCAGATCCGTCAATAGGCGACATGCCCATTACACCTAATGCGCCATCTCCAGCTAGCAAAAACAAAGTACCCAAACTGAAATTAAAATAAAATCATATTAATTCCATTCATTCACTCCGAAGGACAAAGCCATTATCGCTTTGCCCTTCGCTATTTTCTTAACTAACATGGAACAGACATTCGACTACGTACATGAACTACTCAACAGACAAATGGCACTACGTGCAAAGATTGAAGAAAGCAATTGGACGAACTTGGAAAGCTATCCGTTGAATTAGGATTGAATACGCTTGTCGATCTGAAAAATCCGGACGAATTAGAACAGCTACAGGGCTTAATCTATTACCGTTCCTCAGGAAAGTAAATTTTATGATGCCGAAGCCACTTTTGAATCTGAGTGCTGGGCTTCGGCTATTTATCATCCTTACCCCGATCCAGATTATCCAATGGCACGCCTTCCTTTTTATCTGCCGGGTTATTTTCCACTGAATCTTTTCCACGGCTCCTATGGATGTTGTCCAAGGGGAGACCGTTGTGGACCACTGTCGTATCTATCTTATTTTCAGTCTCTCTAATTTTAGTTGCATCTCCGCAGGATGTTAATGCGCCAATAAATGTGGCGGCTAAATAAAAGTGTTTCATCATGATCGTTATCCTTAATTGTTAATATTCATTACTCCATCTCTTTTGGTTCTTATGAATCGTCGCCAGTATTTAAACGCGCTCCTTCAATGTAAAACTTATTCTCCCGTTTGGTTCCATTAAAGCCATATCCACTTCATCCAGATGCTTGCTATTTGTCTCCAGCCGCAAGCTTGTCAATAAATCCGTACGGCTTACCCCGAGACGATCCATTTGATCCCACTGTATTTTACCGTTTTTGTATAAAACTACAGGCTTCCCCTTGACCATATTGCCTAAATAGGGCAGCCTCGCTGACACCTGTGCTAAAATCTTATTGATAATGATCATGACGAAGCCAGCGAAAACCGTTGACAGAAAGGGCGAAGCACCGACTATTCCTCTTGCCAGCACTGCCCCCAGCATAATGATGATCACAAAATCAACGCCCGATTTCCGTCCGAGAATTCGGATACCTCCTAAACGAACCAGAAAAAGCGCGATGATAAACATGACCAGTGCGCGCGATCCCATCTGTATCATGCTGAGGTTTTCACCCGACCCAAATAAACTATCCATGTTTCCTTATGTTTAGATTTATAAAAAACCGTTAATGCGCTAAAGCACAAGAGTATTTTAATATAGAACGTTTATCAAAGACCTACCAGTTGCACCCATTTTTAAATTGGGTACTTTTACTTGTTGGCTATGTGCATTATACCTTTTCATCGCTAACCAACAAACTTCTCTATTTGACCAGCTGTTTTTAACGAAAAAGAAGACAATATGATTCATTTAGATAATCCACCTGAAGATTGCCTTACCTTCTTTCAGGACACCCTTCGATTGCTGCGGGAGAGTGAAAGCGAATTTATGGTGGGGGGAGCTTTAGCGATGTTCCACTACACAGGGATAATAAGACCAACCAAGGATCTTGATATCTTTTGCAAAAGCAGTGAATATCCTAAAATACTTAAGCACTTCGCTACAAATGGATATCAGACAGAACTGACGGATGTACGATGGTTAGCGAAGATCCATAAAGATCCCTACTTCATTGATATTATTTTTGACAGTGTTAATCACAATTGTACTGTTGAACAGGATTGGTTTGACAGAGGACCGGAAGGAACACTCTTTGATACGAATGTACGCTACATACCCGCAGAGGAACTTGTATGGTGCAAGCTTTATGTACAGAACAGAGAGCGATACGATAGTGCCGACATCAATCATATCTGGCTGAAATACGGCAAAAAACTGGACTGGAACCATTTATTAACGCGAATGGATCAACATTGGCATCTTTTGCTTGCCCAAATGCTCATTTTTCAATTTACGTATCCGCATGATTACCGCGAAATTATTCCAAAAGAACTCTTCGATGAACTCATTAATCGCGCACAAGATCAGTATGAACTGCCTGTATGTGTAGAAAAAATCTGCCTGGGACCACTCATCGATCAGACGCAATATGAGATAGATATCAAAGAATGGGGTTATAAATCATATACCATAAAAACTGTTTGATATGAATAAAAAGACAACAATAGCCGCACTGGGCGATATACATATGAATGCAAATCAGCATGGAAAATGGAAAGCAAAGTTTGAAGAAATTTCCGAAAAGGCAAAAGTTCTGCTTCTATGTGGCGATTTAACCGATACGGGTGATGAAGAAGAAGCTGAATTGCTTGTCGCAGAACTGCAATCGATAAAAGTTCCGGTTATCGCCGTGTTGGGAAATCATGATTATGAAAAAGGACGGCAGAAACAGATCCGCCAGATTTTGACCGATCATAAAATTACTGTTTTGGATGGCGAAGCAATTATCGTCGAAGACATTGGATTTGCCGGTGTGAAAGGTTTTGGGGGTGGATTTGACCGCTATATGTTATCGATGTTTGGCGAAGATGCCATGAAAAGTTTTGTGCAGGAAGCTGTCAATGAATCGCTACTGCTGGACCGCGCCTTAGCGCGGCTCGAGCAAGAACATGCGGACATCAAAAAAGTGGCATTGCTTCATTATGCTCCCATTGCTGAAACTGTATTGGGTGAACCTGAACAGATTTATCCTTTTTTAGGTTCTACCCATTTAATGGAGCCACTGCAGCGGCGTAAAGTCAGTGCCGCTTTCCATGGGCATGCTCATGCGGGAAAATTCAAGGCGCTGTCCCCTGCTGGCATACCGATTTACAATGTAGCAGTACCCGTACTCAAAGCACAGCATGGAGATGAAAAAGGCTTCGCACTTATTGACATCTAGAATGCGATGTCAGGTTTTGGAAAGCAGTTTCTAGTTGAGAGCTGTTTTACCAGAAAATAAAATACTAATCAAATTTAGGATATGGAAAAATTAAAGAACAAACGGATTGCCATACTGGTAGCAGATGGCTTCGAAGAAATTGAGTTGACTAGCCCGAAAGAAGCACTGGAAAACGCAGGTGCAAAAACCGATATAATCTCGCCAGCTGAGGGAAAGGTGCGCGCAAAGAGTGGCGACGAGTGGTCAAATGATTACCCTGTCGATGTAGTACTTCAGGAGGCAGAAGAGAATCAGTATGATGGTTTGCTGCTCCCGGGGGGAGTTATAAATCCCGACAAACTGAGAACCAATAAAACGGCTATCGCTTTAATCAATGCCTTTTGGGAACGAGACAAACCCATTGCGGCAATCTGCCACGGTCCCCAGTTGCTGATTAATGCAGATCTGGTACGCGATAAGAAAATCACCTCGGTTGAAGCTATACAAATCGACCTAATTAATGCAGGGGCATTATGGGAAGATAGTGAAGTTGTCGTTGACGATAAACTTATTACAAGCCGCACGCCCGAAGATCTGCCTGCTTTCAATAAAGCGATCATTAAAGCGTTTGCAGCCACGGAAAAAAATAAAGCGTAATATTAGCAGGCAATAGCGTATTAAAACGGTCAACTTTTAGCGATTATATCATGTTCAGTTTATAATAACAAATAAATCAAATATTATGAATACAGCTAAAAGTTCAAGCCATACCACTGCAAAAAGTCAGTCTATGGGCAACAGTACAAGCAAAGCGAAAAGTGCAGCCAAATCAGCTGATAAAAAAGCTTCGACATCAAAAAATTCTCAGAATGGCAGTTCCGGAAAAACAAAAGTGGAGCTATTGGAAATGGCAAAGAAAATGGATATCACCGGACGCCATGATATGACAAAAGATGAACTCATGAAGGCTATTGAGAAACGGGACAAAAAGTAAAAAAAGCTTTTATAAACATGTTCTACATGTGCTAGCCATAAAAAAGAGACACTGTCTCATAAAGTGTGTAAGTTATAGAAATGCGGAGTTTACAAGGACTTCGCATTTTTTATTTATTAACTTTATAAGAGTATGATTGACAAGGAGTCACTATTAAACGACAAGGAGTTCTTAAAGAGTTTTAAGGACGGTTTAGAGCTGCAATCGTTTTT
>JAITTY010000008.1 GCA_031286695.1 Sphingobacterium sp.
GTTGGGACTGCAAAGGTAGAAATCTTTTCTGAACTTCCAAAAACTTTTTCAAGTTTTTTTTCTTTTCTCTTTTTTCGATTTCCGCGTTTAAAATAAACTCAGCGGGATTTTAAATCCTGCCAGGCTCCCTTAAACCCTTCTTTTTTCATGATTCCTTCTTTCGAAGCAACCGTCCCTCCCTTGCGGAGTGGTGCAAAGATAGGGAGTTTTCGGGCAGACTTCCAAGCCTTTTGTTCTTATTTATTTCATTTTCCTCTTAACTGCCTGTAAAGGTGCGAGATTCTTTTTGGTTTTTGGTAGCGGGAGGTGCAGCAGCTGGCAAATAACGGCTAATCCCGGCGCAGAATAGGGCCGCAGAATAACCCCTTTCATAACTATACTTTCTTACCCTTTTAGTTAGGGTTTAGTTAGGGTTTGTTTAGGGTTAGTTTAGGTATAGTATAGGTAAGACCTAAACTAAACCTAACTTAATGCTAGGCTAAACATAAACAAAAGCTAAACTAAGGAATAAGAAGTCCTCAACTCTTCTTTATTTAGAGGGGACCATGGGATCGTTCGGGGATAGGACTACGGATACAGCGCAGAGCCTGCAGACGGAAATTTCAGCGGAAGTCATTAAAGCAACAGGCCGTCTCCGCCAGCGCAAGACTACCAGTCTAAAAATCAACAATTGAAGGAATACAAAAAAACAAGGGGTATCGTATTCTTTCCGTGTTGAGTCCGTTTTGACTCCGAGTCTAGCATGGAATCAGGATACTTTCAAGATAGACACATCCTGCTCGCAGGACGAAGCTAAATCCTAGTTAGGCCCTAGCTAACCCCATTCAAAACCGAATCAAGGCCGGATACAAGCTCAACCGCAGCCAGACCTCTCTCCTAGAAATGCCAGAAAACAGCCGAAAAATACCAAAAATGCGGGCTCGCACAGGATAAATATGCCGAAAAGTCGCTTTTTCACAACGAAAGTTTACATTATGAAAAAGCATTCAGCCCGGTAATATCCTGCCCTGTGATCAACAAATGAATATCGTGAGTTCCTTCATAGGTAATCACAGATTCGAGATTCATCATATGCCGCATAATAGGAAAATCTCCCACTATCCCCATCCCACCAAGAATCTGTCTTGATTCACGGGCAATCTGTAAGGCCATATTCACATTATTCCGTTTTGCCATTGAGATTTGCTGAGGCGTAGCTTTCCCTTCATTCTTAAGCATTCCTAAACGCCAAGACAACAGTTGCGCCTTGGTTATTTCTGTTAAAAATTCTGCGAGCTTCTTTTGTTGCAACTGGAAACCAGCAATCGGTTTATCAAATTGATGTCGCTCCAATGCATATTGCACGGCAGTTTCATAACAGTCTATCGCTGCGCCAATCACCCCCCATGAAATTCCATACCTTGCTGAATTCAAACAGGAAAGCGGTCCACGCATAGAATTTACATCGGGGAGTATATTTTCCGCTGGAATATATACATCATGAAAAACCAATTCGCCTGTTTTAGAGGCCCGCAGGGACCATTTATGCAAGGTCTCTGGCGTTTCAAAACCTGCCATTCCGCGTTCTACAATCACCCCCCTCACTTTTCCAGCCTCATCTCGTGCCCAAACGACAGCAATATCGCAGATCGGTGAATTTGTGATCCACATTTTGGCTCCATTTAATAAAAAACCGTCCCCCTTAGCTGTCAATTTCGTTTCCATTCCACCTGGATCAGATCCGTGGTTGGGCTCGGTTAAACCAAAAGATCCGATCAATTCCCCGGATGCCAGTCGGGGCAGATATTTAAGACGCTGCTCATCGCTGCCATAAGTATAAATAGGAAACATCACTAAAGAGGATTGCACAGATGCAGCCGAACGAATCGCCGAATCGCCCGCCTCCAATTCCTGCATAATTAAACCATAGGAAATCTGATCTAAGCCTGCTCCACCATACTCAGCGGGAATATAGGGGCCCAATGCTCCAATGGCACCCAACTTAGGCATCAAGCCTTCCATAGCCCGATGTTCCTGCGCCGCATCTTCAATAAAAGGCTTTATCTCTGTTTTCACAAAATCGCGCACAGCCTGCCGTATCAGTTTATGTTCTTCGGACAGTAAATCGTCCATTTGATAATAATCGATATTAATCTGTTTTATCATGATATAGTCTACATTAGCTTATCTAAGATAACGATTATTTTTAACTGAACAATATTCACAACAAACTTGATAATAAAAAATTTATTTCATACATTTAAACTATTCCACGAATAAAATAAACCATTATGATAAATGCAGCGCTTAAAACACTTGGAATATCTTCCCAGAATTTAGGATCATCAACAGGACAGCAATGGTTTTCCGAAGGCAAAGAATTTGAATCCTTTTCACCTGTAGATGGAAAACTTATCGCAAAAATAAAAGGCAGCACTAGTAAAGACTATGAGACCGTTGTTAGACAGGCAGAAAATACGTTCTTACAATGGCGTTTAATCCCTGCCCCAAAAAGAGGAGATATCATTCGCCAATTAGGGGACAAACTACGGGAACTCAAACCCGTTCTCGGAAAATTGGTATCGTACGAAATGGGCAAATCTTACCAAGAAGGCATGGGTGAAGTGCAGGAGATGATTGATATCTGTGACTTCGCTGTAGGTTTATCCCGTCAACTATATGGCAATACCATCCATTCGGAACGCCCCGGTCACCGTATGTACGACCAATATCATCCCCTGGGTGTGGTGGGTATTATTACAGCCTTCAACTTTCCCGTTGCTGTATGGGCCTGGAACATTGCGCTAGCGTTGGTCTGTGGAAATACGGTTCTCTGGAAACCGAGTGAAAAGACACCGCTGTGCGCCATTGCATGTCAAAAACTACTTGCCGAAATTCTACAAAGCAATGGACTGCCCGAAGGGATATCCAGCCTGATTATCGGCGACAAAGAAGCTGGCGAATGGCTTGCTGCGGATAACCGCATCGCATTGATTTCTGCAACAGGATCTACCCGCATGGGAAAAGAAGTCGCTGTTACGGTAGCACAGCGTCTAGGTAAAACACTACTGGAACTCGGCGGAAACAATGCCATCATCGTTACTCCAGACGCAGACTTAAAAATGACCATTATCGGCGCTGTATTCGGTGCGGTAGGTACTGCCGGACAGCGCTGCACCAGCACCCGAAGACTTATTATCCATGAGAGCATCTATGACAAAGTCAAAAAACAGCTGACTAAAGCTTATGGACAATTAAAAATTGGTGACCCTTTGGACACGAAAAATCATGTAGGACCATTGATCGACAAAGCCGCCGTAAAATCATACTTAAACGCACTGGACAAAATTAAAACACAAGGGGGAAAAATGCTGATCAAGGGCAAAGTCCTGGAAGGCAAAGGTTATGAAAGCGGCTGTTATGTACAGCCTGTTATTGCCGAAGTCGAAAATCATTATGAAATCGTCCAGCACGAGACTTTCGCACCGATCCTATATTTAATCAAATATAAGGGGGATATTGGCGAAGCCATAACGTTGCAGAATAGCGTCTCTCAAGGATTATCTTCTGCGGTCATGACAAACAACCTCCGGGAAGCAGAGCTATTTCTGAGTGCTGCCGGATCCGACTGTGGCATCGCCAATGTCAATATTGGTACCTCTGGAGCAGAAATCGGTGGTGCATTCGGAGGTGAAAAAGAAACCGGCGGCGGTAGGGAATCTGGATCAGATGCGTGGAAAGCTTACATGCGACGCCAGACGAACACCATCAATTATACGACTGACTTACCTTTGGCACAAGGCATTAAATTTGATTTATAAACCATTTACACACAAAATTATGAGCAACGTACATGAAAGATTGAGCAAACATATATTAGCCGATGGATTTCCTTTGGTAATGGATATGGAAAAATCCCATGGTTCTTATGTAGTGGATGAAAATGGAAATGAATACCTCGATATGTTCAGCATGTTTGCCTCCATGGCAGTGGGTTATAATCACCCGCATCTGGTCAAACAACGCGAATTTTTAGGTAAAATGGCCGTCAATAAGCCTGCTATATCAGATATTTACCCCAAAGAATTTGCTGATTTTGTCGACACCTTTGACCGGGTGGCCATACCGAAAGAACTTCCTTATGCATTCTTTATATCAGGCGGAACCCTTGCAGTAGAAAATGCGCTAAAGGCGGCCTTCGACTGGAAAACAAGGCTTAATTTTGCACAGGGTATACAAAAGGAGGCCAGTCAGGTTATCCATTTTAAACAGGCCTTTCATGGCAGGTCCGGTTATACACTATCGTTAACAAATACACAGGATCCAAGAAAATACCTCTATTTTCCAAAATTCAACTGGCCACGCATCAGCAATCCGAAGCTGCGCTATCCCCTAACAGACGAGATTATCGATCAGACCATCGCACTGGAAGAGAAGGCTATTTCAGAAATACGCCAAGCCATTCAGGAAAACCCCAATGATATTGCTTGCCTAATTATTGAACCAATTCAGGGTGAAGGGGGCGACAATCACTTTCGAAAGGAATTTTTTGTACAACTTCGTCAAATATGTGATGAAAATCAGATATTATTAATTTTTGACGAAGTGCAGACCGGTCTGGGAATAACAGGAAAAATGTGGGCCTACCAACATTATGACGTTATTCCCGATGTGCTTGCCTTTGGCAAAAAAGCACAGGTATGCGGCATATTGGCCAATAAGGAAAAATTCGATCAGGTAGAACATCACGTCTTCAAAGAATCTAGTCGCATCAATTCAACTTTTGGTGGCGATTTTATGGATATGCTACGTTTTAAATTGATCTTAGAAGTCATAGAGCAAGAAAATCTTGTTCAAAATGCGGCTGAAAAAGGACGCTATCTGCAAGATAAGCTCCAAGAGATGATGAAAGACAAACCACAACTCTCCAACTTAAGAGGCGAAGGATTATTCGTTGCATTAGATTTTGAATCCGAACTCGCACGCAATGAATTTATCAAGAAAGCCTACGCAAATAAACTGATTATGCTAGGCTGTGGCGAAAAAAGTATTCGTTTCAGGCCTCATCTCAATGTAAGTCATGAAGATATCGACAAAACAATTGCAGTAATAAAGAAGAGTATCTAAAGAAAACTTTCATGATTCCTTTGGCTCAACAACAGGCATGAAAGTTCTTGATGGCCTTTGAAAACAGACACTTTCAGAAAAAAAGCGAGTCAATACGAACGACTTCAATAGACGATGCACATTGACTCGCCTTTATTATAAACTACCGATCCCTGCAGACATTTGGACGATCAATATCGACCAGTTCTGAAATCCCGTATTCATCAAAAAGATCCAAGAGTGCGTCCGTACCCTCTTCCAGTTTATAATCCATTTCCTCTTTATAAACTGGAATCATCGCATAAAAATTGATGATATTGCCATCTTTTGTCTTTAATTCCAAAAACTCTTCATCAAAGCTTAGCATAGGCGGAAGCAGCAACATACAACCAAATCCGGTATTTGCAATATCTTCGGCTTCCATCCCATTCGGAATTGTATGTCCATAACCCAGCCAGGTTTTGTACTCATGTGGGAACCGCGCTAACCGCTTTAAGAAGTAAACCGGCCAATAATTATTATCGTCCTGAAACTCTTCCTCTCCTATTTTCCAATCTGCTGGCAACACGACCATTAACTCAGCACGCTCATAGACTTCTTTATTTTCCACCTCGTCCGGAACATGCATAGGCAGATCGCTCATCCCCGAAGTAACCAAGATATGATAGGGATAGTTAGCGCTCGGTTTGATCCAATGGACATCGATATGCACAAGTTCTGAAATAATCTCATGGAACACCATATCAGGTGTTGCAATGTGCTTCGTCAGGTGCTCTTCTATTTCATCAAGATAAACACATTGCACCTCGGGGAATAGGTTTTTTGGATCCTTTTCCTCGGGTTGATCTTCATAGCGATATACTGTAGATCCGCCGGCAGTAATCTCTGTATCTTTTTTTTCAGGCGAAGATTCTTCAGCTCCGCTACTCATAATCTTTTTGACTTTATCCCAAAATGACATATTATCTTTTAAATGGTGAAAATTTTAGATCTATTTTGCTATTCAAATTTATTCAATCACTGCAACTACTGGTTGCCTGAATCTTGTTTTAACTGGTTTTCCTTTGACTTGTGCAGGCATCCACTGTGGCGACTTTCGCATGGCCGACAATACTGCCTTCGCAAACTCGGGACTCACTTTGTCAGGATTCTCTATTTCAATGTTACAGATTGATCCATCTTCGCAAACAATAAATTTCAGCATCGCTGTCTGCCGTGATCCGTAGCGGGCGTAAGCTAGGCTATCCATTGCACCTACTGTCCGCGACAAATCCAGATTATTTTGCAAGAATCTGGACCAGGCAACCACACCGCCTTTAAAATAAGGAAAATCGTCGACATTTTGAACTAAACTATCTGCGGGAATATCGCGCTTAGCAATGACCTGTGCTCTTAGAGAAGAGCAGATTACCATTAAAAGTAAAATTGAAAAAATAGTCTTTAAACCTGTTAACTGCATAACCTACCCTATCCATAATCGTACCATTTAACGATAGAATAAGATACTTTATTACTTTACGGTTTTTCTATACTAATTTAAGGGCATATCAACCTTCGAAACGAAGTTACCAGCTGCGTCTAAAAGAAAACTGACCGGATGCTCTGGGTCTTTGATAATTTCAAATAAGGTCAAGCCCCAAGGTTTCCAAAAGTTTTCTAGCACTTGTCCATAGGTCTTATTCTGCCAATGATCAAATATTGGTTTCATCGACATATCAGCTAAAGGCATAGGTTCGACATAAACCTTTTGTGGGGTATTTAAATAAGTATAATCGGGCAAACGATTAAATAAATATGCTGAATAAAAATAACGTGCACATAATTCTTCAAACTGAATAGGGTGCAAGGTTTTTCCCTCAATTGCTTTCAACACATCTTCATGGTAAATATTATTGGTGGCATTATCCTGAAGACAGGCAACTACCGCGAAATCCTTCATCCGGATAGAGAAGATCAATGTATTGATTTCATCGCGATACATAAATGTATCCGGCGCATTCTCTACAGGTACAACGACCAAGGAAAAGGGAAAGGTATTCTCAAATTCCATGGGCACAACCAGCGATTGCAACATCGCGTGAAGGTTTGTAAAACGCTGCGCAAGTGCTTGCGAAAAGTTCATGTCTTCACCAGAAGCTTTTTGCTGACGAATTCCTGCAAGAATCTCATTAAAAACCACCCCATAGATGATTTTTGTCATCCATTGGAACAAGAGCAAAGGGTCCAATTGTTTCACAGCGTCATACCCCTGTTCAAATGATTGTTCAACAGCTCGCTCCATCTGTTCAATCGCCTCAGCAGCTACCATAGAACAAGGTAGTTTTAACGATTTGTAGGTGACCAGATTCTCATCCAGCATTTTAAAAGGTTTATCTTCCAATTGAAAAGATTTCATCATCCACACAGGAAAAACCTGAATGGACTCTTCTTCCGACTGAAGCTTATTTCCCGTTAAAAAACAAATATCTGAATCAAACTGAAATTGTTTGAAAGGATTATACAAAGTTGTCGCCATAATGCAGGCAAAGTTAAAACAAATCGAAAAGTCCACAAGAAAAGCGAACTCTTATTACGATAAGGTGACTTGCTTTTCCAAACTTATTTTATTTTCAGAAATTTTTGAAAATTCAAAAACTATTAATACTTTTGATATGTTATTGAATAGAAGATGATCTAAACAGGTCAGAAAGCTTGAATAGCATAAGAAGAAAAAATAAACAAAGGTCAAATAGAAAGCACAATGGAGTTACAAGAAGCAAAACAACAGTTCATAGACACATGGGGAGCCTTAGGTTCCGAATGGGGCATCAACAAGTCCGTTGCTCAGGTTCATGCACTGCTCCTCTCTGCGAGCAATCCGATGTCTACAGACGAGATTATGGAAAAGCTGGTTATTTCCAGAGGGAACGCCAATATGAGCATCCG
The DNA here is from genome assembly GCA_031286695.1 of Sphingobacterium sp. Classification (GTDB taxonomy): domain Bacteria; phylum Bacteroidota; class Bacteroidia; order Sphingobacteriales; family Sphingobacteriaceae; genus Sphingobacterium. The sequence goes on from JAITTY010000008.1 coordinate 8,011, forward strand.
CCAGTTGATCGATTATGGCATCGTTTATAAAAAGCATATCGCTGGCGACAGAAAGGAATATTTTGTCGCTGAAAAGGAGGTCTTAAAATGGGCCATGAAAATCGCGGTCATGCGCAAACAAAAAGAACTTGATCCAGTAATGGATATTCTGAAGGAAATAAGCCGAAATACTGAAAAAGATAAGACAGCAGAAGGCAAAGAGTTTCACAAAACCGTAAAGGATATCCAGAATCTGACGGATCAGCTTGAAACAATAGCCAATAAGATTTTCAATACAAGTGGAGGAGATTTACTCATTAAATTGATCAAACTAATGATGTAGTATCATGAACTTTAATATCCTGGCATATACCATCTACGGCCTGTTGACCTGTTATATCATCCTTTGGGTCGGTCGACAGTTTCATCGAAATGGCCGGACTTTTATCGTATCTCTTTTTGGACAGGACACCAGCCTGGCTGATACGACAAATAATCTATTGCTTATGGGATATTATCTGTTCAACATCGGCTATGCCATTATACAATTTAGCTATTGGAACCAAATTCAATCTGTTGATGAACTGATCAGCAGTATTGCGCTAAAAACAGGCCGGTTGCTTTTTGTACTTGTTGGCTTACATTACTTGAATATGCTCGGTATTTACCTCTTCGCAAAAAGGAAAAACTCATTAACCATTAAACATTAATATCATGGGAAATTTAACAGTTATCGGGTACTTTATTTATCTACCCATTGCAATCGGATTAACCTATTATGTTGCGTATGTGCTATTCAAAAATAGCATCGTTTACATGAATGATATCTTTGCCGGAAGACCAGAGGTCGCCAAAGCGACAAATAATCTCTTTCGTATCGGATTTTATCTGATGAATCTTGGATTTGCACTCTACATTCTCGAAATCAGTCTTTACAAGCCTAGCATCCAGGAACTCATCGAACGCCTGAGTTATAAAATCGGTGGATTCAGTATCTATTTAGGTCTGATGCTTTTTCTCAATATGTTTCTCTTTTTTAGAGGTAAACGCATTGCAAAACAAAGAAGAACGCTAAGTTCAACTGTCAATCCTTAAATAAATAACAAAATAAACTCGCCATGAATAAAATAGTCATTGCAGGGGGAACAGGTTTTGTTGGTCAATATCTTTTCCAAAAATTCCGGGCATTGGGACACCAGGTTATTATCATAGGCCGACAACGGGCTGATATCCTTTGGTCAGATCGTCGCGGTATTGCCGAAGCACTGGAAAACGCGGACTTACTCATCAATCTAGCTGGCAAGTCTGTCAATTGCCGCTATAACGAAAAAAACAAGGCCGAAATATTCTCTTCGAGAACAGCAACGACAAAAATACTCGGCGAACTCATATCAGCAGCTAACAATCCACCAAAGCTGTGGCTGAATTCAAGCACAGCGACTATTTACCGTCACGCTGAGGACCGTCCGATGACTGAAAGTTCGGGTGATATCGGAACAGGATTTTCCGTTGATGTTGCCACGTTATGGGAAAAAACCTTTTTCGATTTTAAATTACCGCAGACTCGACAGGTAGCACTCCGTATGGCCATTGTACTGGGACCGGATGGTGGCGTTATACATCCTTTTAAGAACCTGGTCCGTTTTGGACTCGGTGGCATACAGGGTAATGGCAAGCAATATTTTAGCTGGATCCATATTGAAGATCTTTTCCAGATCATCCTGTTCTTACAAAGCCATGGCGATATGAGTGGTGTTATCAATTGCGCAGCCCCCCATCCGATTATGAATAAGACTTTTATGGCGACTTTTCGACAAGTAATGCAACGTAAAATTGGTCTACCTTCTCCCAAATGGCTGCTGGAAATAGGTGCTGCTTTGATCGGTACGGAGACAGAACTCCTTTTGAAAAGTCGTTGGGTATTGCCGGAAAGGCTGGAAAATAATGGATATACATTTAAATATCCGACGATTTCTGCTGCTTTGCAGGATATTCTACAGCGTGGTTAAAGTTTTATAAGGTCAAAACGTGGGGTACACAACTTATCCCACGTTAACTTTAAAATTCTCGAATACAAGCGCTGCAGTAACAATAGCGCCTTCGTTATTTTTCACGCCTTTAAACTCGGAAGTCTTTCCTTTTTCCAGCAGGTTCTTCATTTCCTTTTCATCCAGAAAGATCCCATTTAAGGTTCGCCAGATTTTAAAATCGCATCCACGGGCATAGTGATCACATTGTGCTACCTTATCATACAGCAGAATCAATCCTTTCTCACATTTCGGACATTTTATCTTTCCTTTCTGCTGGGGTTTCACTTCTTCCTGTGCCAAAGAAATCCGCAATGTCAGCAGCTCTTTGGTGATTTTGGCTGTATAGTCCTTAATATGTTTCATAAAAACATCGTAAGAAACCTTATTAGCACGCATTTCTTCCAGCTTTTGTTCCCATTTACCGGTTAGTGTTACCTTTGCAATGGAACGATCTTTTACGAGATGGTATACCGCCAGCCCTTTTTCGGTCGGAATAAGCTTTTTCTTATCACGCTTAATATAATCGCGTTGGAAAAGCGTTTCAATAGTTGCAGCGCGTGTAGCCGGAGTACCAAGTCCACAGTCTTTCATGGCCTGACGCATCTCATCATCTTCGATTTCCTTTCCAGAAGTTTCCATTGCCTTTAGCAATGATGCTTCGGTATGTATGGGTCTAGCTTTGGTAAAACGTTCAGCAAGCTCCAAGGTCAGGATCTGCAAGATTTCTTCGGCCAGCAGCTTCGGTAATTGCGCATTTTCGTTATCCTGATCATCATTGTTCTTATCTTCATCCGGGGCTTCGATCTGTTCAGCAGAAAGACGCCAGCCATATTGTTTGATCACCGTACCTTTGGCGATCAATTCAACCCCCTGTGCATCGATTGTCACGGTAGTAATATCTTTTATACAGACTTCCGAGAAACTTTCGACCATACGTTTGGCGATCATATTGTAGATATTCTGCTGTTCTTTCAGCATCGGTCCCGGCTTTTCATCCGTCACCAGCAAGGCGTGGTGATCGGTGACTTTTTTATCATCCACAGAGCGTTTATTCAACTTTGCACCGATCAGATTTTTGGCTATTGACGCGATAGATTCTTCTGCGGTATCAGATAGATGCTGAAAAAGCTCTTCAATTTTCTCGAAGACATCCTCACCAATGTAACGCGAACCGGTACGTGGATAGGTGATGACTTTTTTCTCATAAAGTGTTTGCGCAATACTTAATGTCTGATCTGCCGAATAACCGTATTTTTTGTTTGCATCCTGTTGAAGGGATGTTAAATCAAATAGTAGCGGTGGCTGTTCTTTTGTCTCTTTGGCTTCCACTTTTGCAACACGTGCATTAGAACCGACAGTCAGTCTAGCAATGGTTTGTTCAGCAACGTCTTTCTTATCAATTTTATTTGAAGTTGCCTTAAAACTAATATTATCTTTTTCAAATCCCGCCTGAATTTTATAAAATGCCTGCGGTTTAAAGTCTTTATTTTCCAGATACCGCGAACAGATCATCGCCAGAGTGGGTGTCTGCACACGTCCCAAAGAAAGCAGTCCTTTATTCCCCGCCGCCAACGTGATCGCCTGTGTTGCATTGATGCCGATCAGCCAGTCCGACTCTGAGCGCGAACGGGCAGACATATAAAGACTATCGTACTCCGTGCCTGCTTTTAAATTGGCAAATCCTTCCTTAATAGCTTTATCTGTTTGGCTGGAGATCCACAGACGTTTAAATGGCACTTTAGAACCTAAAAAATAGTATATATTGCGAAAGATCAATTCACCTTCCCGTCCAGCATCCGTAGCCACGATGATTTCTTCGGCTTGTTCTAAAAGTGATTTGATGGTATTGAGCTGTTTCACAGCCCCTGTATCGTCCATTTGCTTGCCATCCCGCTTCACCTTCTTCGACTCCAACTTAAATGTTGGCGGAATGATCGGCAAATTTGAAATTGTCCACGAATTGTATCCGTAAGCCTGTGGTGTACAGAGTTGCACCAAATGACCAAAAGCATACGTAAAAGCATAGCCATTACCGGCGATATAACCGTCTTTGACTTCTTTCGCCCCCATCACTCGAGCCAGATCACGCGCCACAGAGGGCTTTTCAGCTATTACAACTTTCATTTTTAACGTATTGAGATATGCGTATTGAGATTTTAGAACAAAGAGTAAAGAACAAAGTTATTCAATACTTGGTATTGTTATCCCCTGGATCTTACGATAAAGTTCAATGGCATAGACATCGGTCATTCCCGAAACAAAGTCTAAAACACAGCGAATTTTCGAATACGAATCTTGTTTGTCTGTATAAAATTGCGCTGGAATTAAAGCGACCAATTTTTTATCGTAATTATTTTTGTTCTTCTTCAGATAGGCTGGCACGAACTCTTTTAACAATGCATCCATCACGCGGTAGCCGGCAATCTCAATCTGCACAACCGTTGGGGCATTATAAATTTTGGCGATGGAAATTTTTGAAATTTTGTTCATCTGCTTGACAATATCCTCATCCAATGCGTCCATCAAAGCCGATGCAAATGTTCCTGCCAAAAATTTCTCCTGTTCACGGACAAAGACATCTACACAACCTTTTATAAGCGTATTGATTGCTTTTGCCCGCAACAAAGCCACCCGGCTTGGGGTATCCAGCAAACCATCGAGCCGGTCGCGCAGATTCTCCTTACCACACAATGGCAGTAAGAGTTCTTCTACTTCCTGATAAGATAGTATTTTAAGATGATGAGCATCTTCCAAATCGATAATATTGTAGCAAATATCATCTGCCGCTTCCACCAGATAAACCAATGGATGTCTCAGATAGCCTTTGGGGTTAGAAGGATCTTTTAACAACCCTAGCTCATCGGCAATCTTCTCAAATGCTTTTTGCTCTTCTGTAAAAAAGCCATATTTCTTGCGATGATGATTTTTCTTGAGATGGCCATCAATTGCCAAACAGGGGTATTTTACAATGGAAGCTAAAGATGTATAGGTCAATGCAAATCCTTTGGGATCTTTTCCCTGAAAAGCATGCGTTAAAATACGCAAAGCATTAGCATTTCCTTCAAAATGGGTCAGATCGGCCCATTCTTCTGCAGTAACCTGTTCTTGATATTTACGTCCGTCGCCGTCTGTGAAATAGGTAGAGATCGCAGATTCTCCAGAGTGCCCAAATGCTGGATTGCCCAGATCATGGGAAAGACATGCTGCAGAGATAATATTCCCAACTTCCTGTAAAAAGGGGTATTCCACGTCTAGATTAGGATTTTCTTCTTTTAACTGCGCATAAAACATCCGGCCCAAAGAGCGCCCCACACTCGCCACTTCTAAACTGTGCGTCAATCTATTGTGAACGAACACAGCGCCAGGAAGTGGAAAAACCTGCGTTTTATTCTGTAATCTACGAAATGGGGAAGAAAAGATCAGACGATCATAATCCCGTTGAAATTCCGACCGGGCTACCAGGTAACTATCTACGCTCCGATCTTCGTAACCCCAGCGCTTTGCAGAGAGCAAATCTTTCCAATTCATTTTTTCAGACATAGCGCAAACTTAGATAAATTTGCTTTTAAATACAATTATAATCACAGCAGATATATTCCAAAAACGGTACAATATACGTTCGTGCATATATATAGTTTACGACGGCGATATGCCGGTAAAGGAATCATTTTTTCAGCAGTATCTCTGATTACATTTCAAAATGACAAATTTTACAAACAGCTGTTATCAAAGTCATTTTTATACTGGTTATATTCTGTATCTTTAACCTAAATACCAATAGGGATCATCATGACGAAATATCAAACACTTATTCCAAAACATTTTGAAGGTACAATCGATGGCAAAAACACGCATTTGCTCTTGTTAAAAAATGAAGGGGGCATGCAAGTACTCTTAACAGATTATGGTGCACGTATCGTCAGTATTCTGGTACCTGATAACAAAGGAAATTTGGTGGATGTAGCTTTGGGCTTCGATTCCATTCAAGCTTATTTGGACTCTGATGAAAAATACCATGGCTGTACTGCCGGACGTTTCGCAAATCGCATTGCTGAAGGCAAATTTGAGATCAACGGAAAATACTATACACTCCCTCAGAACAATGGAAACAATTGCCTTCATGGCGGTATCTCAGGTTTTCATGACAAGGTTTGGGACAGAAGGGTAACTTACCAGTCGCATGTCGAATTTTATTATGTTTCCCCGGATGGTGAAGAAGGTTTTCCGGGAAACCTAAAAGTAATGGTTTCCTATACCCTGACCAGAAATAACGAGATCATTATTAAATATCATGCACAATCGGATGCCGATACCCATGTAAACTTGACCAACCATACGTATTTCAATCTGGATGGAGAAGGCAGTGGAGATGTATTGCAGCAGGTTCTTCAGATCAATTCGGATGAGGTTCTCTTTGTAGACGAAAATCAGATACCAAATGCCGTCGTACCGGTTGAAGGTACAGCCTTCGACTTCCGCATCCCTAAACCTATTGTCCAAGATATCACGGCGAATAATGAACAACTTATTGCGGCCAAGGGATATGACCATTGCTATGTAAACAACCAGCCTATTTCACAACCCTGCGCAACAGTGTATTCAAAAAACACAGGAATTCAGCTGGATGTATTTACAACCGAACCGGGTGTACAGCTTTACACAGCCAACTGGATGACGGGGAATGATTTTGGCAAAAGAGGTTATAAGTACCTCCCCTATGCTGGATTTTGTTTGGAAACACAGCACTTTCCGGATACACCCAATCAAGCAGAATTCCCTTCAACCTTGTTAAAAGCAGGCGAATCATTTGACTCCGAGACACACTTTAAGTTCTCCATAAAAAAATAATAACAAGACAACGGCCGATAAGCAAATACTTATCGGCCGTTGTCTTGTTATTTCGATTGTTCATCCGATGATGACAGATCTTATTTTTTATGCCAAAAGATCATCTAATGCTGTTTGGACCTTCTCAAAACCAAAAGTTCCTTTCACCTGTTCAAACATACGTTGAATCTGATCATTGCACAGATTTCCAATGCTGCCTTCGTGTGTATGGTTTACCTCTTTCGATGGCTTGAATCGTCCCTCGTCGATATCGATACCGATGGTCCGATAGGCTTCACGGAAGGGCACCCCTTTTAGAACCTCATTATTCACCACTTCGACGGAGAACAAATAATCATATTTTGGATCGTCCAGGATATTCTCTTTAACGGAAATATTTTCCAACATGAAAGTTGCTATTTCAAGACATTCATTAAGCGATTTAAAAGCAGGGAATAGATTCTCCTTTAACAATTGAAGATCTCTATGGTAACCAGACGGCAGGTTGGTTGTCATTAACGCAATTTCATTAGGAAGTGCCTGGATTTTATTGCAGCGCGAACGGATCAACTCAAAGACATCGGGATTCTTCTTATGCGGCATGATACTCGATCCAGTCGTCAAATGTGCCGGAAATGAGATGAAGCCAAAATTTTGGTTAATATACAAGCAAACATCCATTGCAAACTTTGCCAATGTCGCTGCGATGGAGCTCATCCCTTGTGCTAAGATACGTTCGGTCTTACCTCTGCCCATCTGTGCGTAAACCACATTGTAATTTAAGTCTTCGAATCCCAGAAGTTGTGTCGTCATCGTTCTATTCAACGGGAAAGATGACCCATAGCCCGCAGCAGATCCTAGAGGATTCTTATTACAAACCTTCCAGGCTGCACGCATCATCTCCAGATCATCAACAAGGCTCTCGGCGTAAGCACCAAACCATAATCCAAACGACGAAGGCATCGCAATCTGCAAATGGGTATAACCGGGGATCAGAATATGCTTGTATCGTTCGCTGAGTTGTATCAGTTGGTTAAAAAGCGCTTCTGTATTTTCGATGATATGCTGAATTTCGGAGCGGAAGTATAATTTTAAATCAACTAATACCTGATCATTACGGGATCTGCCGGAATGGATTTTTTTCCCTGCTTCACCGATACGCTGTGTTAGCAGCATTTCAACCTGCGAATGCACGTCTTCGACCGAGTCTTCAATGCGAAAATCACCAGCAAGGATTTCTTTATAGATATTTTTCAGTTCTTTTTGCACAAGTGCAAGATCCGCATCGGTCATCAGGTCTATGCTGTTCAACATGCGCGTATGGGCCAATGAGCCCAAAACATCTGCAGCCGCAAGCTGCAGGTCCATGACCCGGTCATTGCCTACGGTAAACGATTCCACAAAAGAATCGACATCTATATTTTTTTGCCAGATTTTCATTCGTATAATTTCCTTTCTGATACTGCCCTTATCAAAAGCCTGAGGTCGGTTTAGCGTTGATCGAAGCTCCTGATAATTCTATTAAATACAATTTTTTACAAAAATACCAATTGCAAATGGTTATATCAATGCAAAGATTGCAGACATTTCAGGAAGGTAATGCCGGTTCAAAAAGAAAAATTCAGGCAAAAAGAAGGACTGTTACAAAAAAAATAAAATGTTAAAAGTTTGTTAAATCGCGATAAACACATTTTATAAGTAACCACTCACTTTATTTTTAAAAGTTATTTTGTCAGTTTTTTAAGTATTCCTATGTTTGTAGTGTAAGGGAGATGAAAAAATAGAAGATGGTAGGGTTAGTAAATACTTACCGCTTTAAATACACCGAAATTTCAAACCAAATATGATAGACCCCAAAGTCTTAAAACTTGAAAGAAATTACCTAACCAATTGTGAATCGAAATTTAAAGGCACGTCAAACCAAGATGTGCCTTTTTTCTTTTCTAGTATGTCTCCACCCTCATTAAGCCTTTAATCCGTTTTTTCCCAACAGACGGCTGTTGTTCATTTTTTTTGAAAGCGCTGATCTTATTGGTCAGAAAGAACCTTCTTTCGCTTTCATTGCTGTTGGTACCTGCGAAGTCATGAAGGTTTTATTGTGAACAGCGCGTGCGGCCGCGTCAAAATTTCGCTTTTAATTGAAATTTTGGCTATTTTTGTTTAACATAATTGAGAATATTCAACATAAAACGTATACGATGGGAACAGAAAGCAAGAGACAGCAACGTTTTGCTGGAGTCATTCAACAGGATTTAGCAGCATTATTTCAACGCGAAGGTAATTCATGGGCTCCTGGAGCGTTCATCACGGTGACACGCGTTCGGGTTACACCAGATTTAGCAATCGCCCGCACCTATTTGAGTTTTTTGAACACAAAAACTGCACAGGAAGATATTAAAGCTATTCGTTCCAAAACATCTGAAATACGCTACAAATTAGGAGCAAAAATCAAGAATCAGGTAAAAATAGTTCCTCAGCTCGAGTTCTTCCTGGATGACACCAACGAATATGTCGAACACATGGACAAACTATTTGAAGAGATCAGCAAAGAACCACGCCAACCCGAATAGTGCCATCTATCGCAGCCTGCTAAATAACGATGGTATTTGAACTGAACAGTAAAAAACTTGAGTTTCCGCACCCAAGTTATGCGGAAGAAGATGGCTTACTTGCTGTAGGGGGAGATCTTTCAGCTGATCGTTTGCTACTCGCCTATTGTAACGGGATTTTTCCCTGGTTCAGCGATGACAGTCCTATACTCTGGTATGCACCCGACCCTAGATTTGTTATCTATCCTTCCAAGATCAAGATCAGCAAAAGCATGGCCGGAATCCTCCGGAAAAAAATATTTTCCTTCTCGATAGACCGCAACTTTAAAGAAGTCATTCAACATTGCGCGGCGATCAATAGAAAAGATCAAGCGGGAACCTGGATAACACAGGACATGATCAATGCATACAGGAAACTTGCTGCGCTGGGTTATGCCCACTCAGTGGAAGTATGGCAAGACAACTTGCTGGTTGGGGGGCTGTATGGCGTACTAATCAATGGGGTATTTTGTGGCGAAAGTATGTTTTCAAAAGTCCCCAATGCCTCGAAAGCGGCCCTTATTTTTCTTGCACAAGAAATTGACCTCCGTTTAATCGATTGCCAGTTTCACACCGCTCATTTGGAAAGCATGGGCGGAGAATACCTTTCCTTGACAGATTATTTAGCAATACTAACAAAAGACCAAAGACATGAGCAGTCCGTATAGCAACCATTTTGATATCGCCTCGGAGGTAACTTACCTCACCACACCGGGATCCGGCTTACTTTCACGTGAAACAAAGGCCTGGCGCATGAAAAGGGATCAGGATTTCTTCGACTCCAACTCCACCCTACGCGAACAGCAGGGGGCAACCTTGGATGCCTGCCGGGAAACGCTTGGTAAATTTTTCAATTGCCCTTCCCAAAATGTCTTCCTATCCAGTTGTTTTTCCTTTGCTTTCAACACCCTGCTAGCAGGTTTACCGAAACAATCGAAAGTGCTCTTATTGGACAATGATTACCCTTCGGTTAATTTCCCTACAATTATAAGCGGTTTTGAACATCAATTTGTCACGATGGACGAACAGCTAGAAGCTAATCTATTAGACGCTATCGCGACCTTTAAACCAGACGTGCTTATTCTGTCCATTGTGCAATATATTTCCGGATTAAAAATAGATCTTTCCTTTATACAGGAATTAAAACATCAGCATCCCGAATTATTGATCGTAGGTGATGGTACCCAGTTTTTGGGAACAGATCTTTTTGATTTTGCAGATGCAGGCTTTGACGCTGTACTATCCAGTGGATACAAATGGCTTATGGCGGGTTTTGGAAATGGTTTTGTTCTTTTAAGTGACAGACTCAAAGCAATTCTATATGCTGATATCCAAAAAAAATACAGCTTTCTCAACAATCAATGGATGAATAAATCTGTGGTACAACTCTGTTTCGAGCCGGGTCACCTGGATACACTGTCGCACGGAACTTTACAACAGTCTCTACTTCAATTGGAACAATGGGGATTTTCCGATACAGTGAGTTATACCCAAAACCTACTTGCGGATGCCCGAGCTGAACTCTCCGACAGAAAACTGTTATTGGATAGCATTGTCAACCGACGTCCGCAGAGCAATATCTTCAATATACAGATCAACCCCGACTATTATCAAACCCTCCTGGATGAGGGAATAAAATGCTTTCCCCGAGGTTCGGGAATCCGCGTAGGGTTTCATTTATACAATGATCGCTCGGATCTTGAAAAGCTATTATATATTATTGACACAAAAGTAATTAACCATGAAATTTAGAATAGGCGACTTAGTCCGCTTTGTCGATGAACCCATAGAGGGACATATTACATCCATGCAACCCAACGATATTGTCGGTGTTACAGACGACACTGGTTTTGAGATTCCCGTGCCAATGGACAAAATCACGCTTGTTTTCGGCAATATGCGCCGTGCAGATGATGAGCTTGATCAGCATGCGACTCCACTGACACCGCATCGATTTATCGAAAAAGGGATACTTTTGGCGATCTCGGGAGATCACAAAGATGGACTCGCCAAATTACATATCATCAATGAAACGAGCTTTGAGCTCCTGGTATCTGTAGCTGAAGCTACAGCAAATAAAGTGAAAGGTATTTTTAGCAATAAGATACCGCCACACGATTCTATGCAGTTCTATACAGGCAACTTTGCAAATGTTGGAAAATGGCCCACTTTCCGTTTCCAGATCATCAGACATAGCGGCAGTTTACAGGAACTGACCTCCCCAATCAATAGGGAACAGCGTGTACGTCCTGTAGACCTCACCAATCCAAAAGTTCTTAACGAAATTTTGGATGAAAAAATATGGTCCTACGAACTGGATAAGATCGAAGAGGATTTAGGACTGGATAAACTGAAAAATCATTTTATACCGCATCGCCCAAATAAAAAATAAGCTAGATGAAATTCATCTAGCTTATTTTTTATGCCTATCCTGTATGCTGTACTTTATTCAGCTTTTGATACCACTTTCTTTGTACTCAGCAGCAACAATAAGATCCCAATCAAATAGACAATCCAGCCCCAGCGCATATGCAGGGATTTAGAAAGCAATTTATCGGCAAATCCCCAACCAAAATAATTATTGATCTTAAACCAGACTGCGGTTATACTCAACAGGTACCAACAGGCAGCTAATCGGGTCATCCATTGATAGGCTCTTACTGCACGCACAAAAAACAACAGAGCAGTCACACCCAAAATCAGCAGTGTAATAAAAAATAAATAGGCGTCCACCTGATATAGATTCCAGTTTCCTTTAATAGGAACTTTTAAGAACGGTGTCATGCTGGACAAAAAACATACGATCAGTCCAACGATAGCAAAGTATTTCTTGATAATAATCATGATTCAAATTACGCTAAAATTCGTACGAATATAAGTTGAATATTGACACATATATAACTTGTCTTTCGCTTTTTGAAAAATTATTCTATTTTTAAACACAATTCCCACTCAGAATTAGCAAAAAACGAGACTAATTCAGGTATACACAGGCGTTGACAAACAATGCTGATTAGACAAAGGGGAAGCGTATAAGTTTTAAAATTAAGCCGAATCATAAACATGAAAAGAGAAGTTGAAGAAGTAGCCGCAGAACAACCTGCACAGCCAAATAAAAAGAAAAAGATCTATGTCATTATCGGTATTATCCTATTGGTGATCTTAGCAGGTGGCGGATATTACAACTATACACAGCGACAGGCATTAGACGGGTTGCAGGTAGATAGCGCCGCAACAGCCGTCATCGGATTTGACAATGCAGATCCCAAAGACTTAGAAGATGCCGATGGCTGGAGTTCACTTGATGATTATCAACATTGGAACAATGCCATTTTTACGCTTCCTGAGTATGACAATATCCCATTGCGTTATCGCCGCGGGATTACCAAAATATTTATGGGCAACAATTACCTGGAGCCAGTCGATGATAAACCTATCTACAAATTTACACGGATAAAAGATCGTGCAAAATCTGTTTTCTGTTATGGCAATTTTACCGATCGTAACGATTCAGATAGCTGGAATAAGGAAATGGCATTTTTGGTTGAGAAAAATGATTACCAAAGCAGTGCAATCTGGATCATTTCAGCAAAGGGCGACATTCTATTCTGGAAGGAATATTCAAGTGAATTGCCACTGATCAACAGCTTCAAAAAGGGACAAAAGATTTTTATGGATGAAATGAAATTGGTCCCTGCTCCTGCTGATGGAATTATTGTCAAGAATAAAAATTCCAAATATGCATTGATTTACAATAAAAGCAGTAAAACCTTTGACAGCTATTACCAATACAGCGATAGCGAAATTCAAGAAGCTACTGCTTCCGAAGAGGAACCTTATGTAGAAGAATTGGACGATGTCACTATAGATTCGGCAAAGACAAATACAGGTGTGAAAGAGTGATTTAGGGTGTCTTATAGCTGAAAATTTTCGTCACGACGAAGCGTGACGAAAATCACTTCCTTGCAAACAAGAAAGTAACAAATTGAAAAACAAATAGTTACATCACAAAAACATCTATTTAAAATCTTTCTAAATTAATCCCTTTGACAGATTTTTGACACAAGCACAAAGCTTTTAAGCTACATTTGTACCGTTAAATATAAGCGAGGGATTAGAGCTTTGAAAAATCTTAAAGTATTAGCGTTTACTCATAAACATGTCGAACTAAAAGATCTAGGTAATCTAGTGATCTGCAATGAGGATTTAGAAAGTCGCCTCATCAATCTAAAGCATAGCCTAGATATTCCAGAGATCTTTTATATAGGTACTTGTAACCGGGTAGAGTTTGTATTTTATGGTGCTCATGAATTGACGCATGAATTCATTGCTGACTTTATGGGAAAACTAAACTTCTGTGTACCCCAGGAAAGACTTCAATGTTATTTAGGACAGGTTAACAAATACGAGGGTATGGATGCCTTAAATCACCTGCTTCGGATGTCCTGTTCACTTGAAAGTCTTGTTGTCGGTGAAAAAGAAATTTTGGCTCAAGTACGTCGGGCTTATGATCGTTGTAGGGAAGCTGGTTTTACCGGAGATTTTCTACGCCTGATGATGGATCGACTTGTAAAAACAGCCAAGGAGGTATATACCTATACTAAAATTTCCCGAAACCCAATTTCAGTTGTATCCCTTGCCTACCGCAAATTGCGCGAATTAAAACTGGTTGAAAATCCTAGAATCTTAATCATTGGTTCTGGAGAAACCAATCAAAATTTAGCGAAATATTTCCAAAAGAACCAAAAAGCCAAGTTTGTTATTTTTAACCGCACACTGGAGAATGCAAAGGCCCTAGCCGAAGAATTAAACGCTGAGGCTTACCCCTTGGCTGAGATCGATCAGTACAAAGAAGGTTTTGATATTCTAATTACGTGTACGGGTGCTCCAACCTCAATTATTGATAATGCACTTTATCAATCTTTGCTAAATGGAGAGACCGACAAGAAAATTATCATTGACCTGGCTGTTCCGAATGATATTGACGCTGAAGTTCTCAAAAATAATCCGATTCATTATATCGAGGTAAGTAGCTTGCAGGCTATTGCGGAGAAAAACATCCAAGAGCGTTATAATGAATTAGAGAGTGCTGAAAAGATCATTCAGGACAATATTCAAGAATTTTTACCTTTAATCAAACAAAGACGTGTAGAGGTTGCTATGCGCGAGGTTCCCGAAAAGATTAAAGAAATTAAATCCTTCGCCTTAAACGAGGTTTTTGCCCAAGAGGTTCAAGCCCTGACCCCTGAGGCGAGAGAGGTATTGGAAAAAGTCATCAACTATATGGAAAAGAAATACATCAAAGTTCCTATGGTTATGGCAAAAGAAATTCTAGTCAAAACTCCAGAAACGGAGAAAAACTAAATCAATTATTTCCTGACATATAATGACAGTAACGTGTCAACATATTCCTTCGATTTATTTATTTTTGTTTCGATAAATGGTATTAAACACATTTTTCCAAAATTGTTCATTTTCCGATAGCTAGGCTGTATCAAAAACACGTTCTGTGTGCGTTGAATTGTTGGCTACCGGTGGAATAAATTTGTGATTGTTTTAATAGGTAAAGTAAAATTAACGTGAATAGAAAACTAATTATTGGTACCCGGGGAAGCGTTCTTGCCATGTGGCAGGCAAATTTTGTAAAAGATCGATTGGCAGAAATCGGAATTGAAGCAGAATTAAAAGTCATTAAAACGCAGGGTGACATCATTCAGCACCTCCGTTTGGATAAATTGGAAGGCAAAGGATTTTTCACCAAAGAACTTGAAGAAGAACTTCTGAACGGAACCATCGATTTAGCCGTACACTCACATAAAGATTTACCTACGGTCAATCCTCCCGGATTGATCATTGCTGCTGTTTCAGAGCGCGAAGATCCAGCTGAATTATTAATTATCCACAAAGATTGTGTGGACATCAAAAAGCGTTTATCGTTAAAGCACAATGCAACTGTTGGAACATCTTCCAACCGTAGAAAAGCACAGATATCAGCGCTGCGTCCGGATCTGGAGTTTGATGATCTCCGTGGTAATCTGCAGACAAGAATGCAAAAATTACGCGATGAGCAATATGATGCAATTGTGCTAGCGAAGGCAGGCATTGCCCGTATTGAGATGGATATTACGGATTTTCATGTTGAAGAAATTCCTCCTGTTGAAATTATCCCTGCTCCGGCACAAGGTGTATTGGCCATTCAGATCCGTGAACTTGACAAGGAACTTTTTGATGCATTACAACCGCTGAATAATGAAGAAGTCGCAAAAACAATTGCTGTCGAACGTCTGGTATTAAACAAATTTGACGCGGGCTGTCATGCCCCACTTGGTTGTTATTGCCGCAAAAGTGGTGATGAATATGAAGCTTGGGCTTCTATTGCAGAAACAAGTGAGGATTTCCCGGACCGTGTATATCTCAGAGACACAGATACGGCACGTTTAGCAGAGCGTATTTTCAGTAAGTATGCAAAAGATAGAAAACTGCCACAATCTGTATTTATCTCAAGAGAGGTAGATGAAAATTCCTATTTCGCAAGAGCGATGGCCAAACATAACATTGGTATTGAAGGCCGCTCTTTGATTAAAATATTCCCTATCATCAATAAATTGGATCCTTTCATTCTGAAACATGTGGATTGGATTATATTTTCAAGCAAAAATGGCATTGAACACTTTTTCAATTTAGAACCCCGTTTAAGCAAAAAAACCAAAATAGGTGTTATTGGACGTGGCTCAGAAGAAATTTTGCGTAAATATGATCGCGTTGCTGATTTTTCTGGCGACAGTGAGGGCATTAACATGGAGGAGATTGCGAAGAAATTTGCGGAACTGGCCAATGGTGGAACCGTGCTTATTCCACGTGCAAAAGAATCCTTGGAAACCATCCAAAAAGCGTTGAGTCCGGAGACGAAAATCATTAATATACCGGTCTATGAAACGGTCTTAGAAGAAAATGTAGATCCATCCAATGCGGAGGTTTTGGTCTTTACCAGTCCAAGTAATGTGGAAGCTTATTTTGCGGACAATCTACTGGAACCGGGCCAGAAAGTAATCTGTATCGGCCGTTCTACCGGTGCAAAATTTGATGAGATGAATGTGCCTTATACACTTCCTTATTCTCCAGATGAGATCGGTCTTTCCGAAGCCGTTTTTGGATTGGAGTATTAGTTATTAAATAATTAAAAAAAATGTTACAACGTCCGAGAAGAAATCGTAAATCTGCCGTGATTCGCGACATGATTCAAGAGACACGTTTAGACGCGTCAAATTTGATTTTCCCACTTTTTATCGTCGATGGGCAGAATCAAAAAACTGAGGTTAAATCGATGCCTGGCATCTATCGCTATTCGATAGACAATCTATTGAAAGAAGTGGAAAGCTGTCTCAAACTGGGCTTACGCTCATTTGATCTTTTCCCTAATATTGAAGAGTCACTAAAAGACAAATACGCCACAGAAAGCTACCGTGATGGAAGCTTATACTTACGTGCTATTGCAGCTGTCAAGAAACATTTTCCTGAGGCTTGTATCGTAACCGATGTTGCCATGGACCCTTACAGCAGTGACGGACACGATGGAATCGTCGAAAATGGTGAGATCCTAAACGATGAGACATTAGAGGTGTTGGGCAAAATGGCCTTAGCACATGCACAATCAGGTGCAGATATCATAGCCCCATCTGATATGATGGACGGCCGCATCGGTTACATCCGTGAACTATTGGACCATAATGGTTTCACAAACGTTTCTTTGATGTCCTATACGGCAAAATATGCTTCGGCCTATTATGGTCCTTTTAGAGATGCTTTGGGCTCGGCGCCCAAACATGGCGATAAAAAGACCTACCAGATGAATCCTGCCAATGCAAAAGAGGCGCTTATCGAAGCACAGCTTGACGCCCAGGAAGGAGCAGATTTTCTGATGGTAAAACCAGGACTTCCCTACTTGGATATCGTCAAACTTCTTGCAGACAACTTCGATCTACCAATTGCGGTATATAATGTCAGCGGTGAGTATGCGATGTTAAAGGCGGCTATTCAAAACGGCTGGTTAGACGAACGTGTTATTCTAGAAACACTTCTAAGCTTCAGACGTGCCGGTGCTACAGCAATCTTATCCTATCACTCCAAAGAAGTATTGGAAAAAGGTTTTATTTAACAAATGCCAAATTATCTTCGGTAATCGGAATATAGCTAACAAAAGCTCGGGAATTCATTTCCGAGCTTTTGTTTTTTATTATTTAAACCTTTTTACGACATCACTGTCAAACAGAAAATTATAATCCGCCTTATTATGTTAAAAAGTATTATAATCAGCAGTTTCCTGTTATCGACACCTTCCGTACATGAACACACCTTTTACTCCTTTTTGGAAGGCAATTGGACTGCAACCGACGCTAAACTGAAGTCAATCACATTTAATAAGAATGGTGACGCCTTTTTCACCTTTTCAAATTCAAACCCTCAAAGTCCCCAGACCTCAATTCATCAGAAAGTAGATAGCATAGCTATATTAAATCGCAAAAAATTTAGTGGCTACTTTTTCAGTCCAAACCTCTTTGGGAAATATAATGATAACAAGACAGCTTTTGAGATTGAAATTAAGTCAGCGAATGAAATTATCCTGTTTGTCAATAAACAGGAAATACAATTAATAAAAAATAAACCCGTTACACAATTTAAATAGCCAATAACAGGCAATTATAGATTCCTTACGTTTCTATGAGACTTATCTTCCGAAAAAAAGATAACTTCGCATACAAATACATAGACTATGCAAGCACCTGATATTTCAAGAGCAAAATCTGCCGAGTTATTTGAAAAAGCAAAACAATATTTCCCTGGAGGCGTCAATTCCCCAGTTAGGGCTTTCAAATCCGTATATGGCACACCTTTATTTATTGAACGTGGCGATAAAGCACATCTTTGGGATGCTGACGGGAATGAATTTATCGATTTTTGTTGTTCATGGGGTCCATTAATTTTAGGGCACAACAATGATCAGGTTCGCGAGGCTGTCGCCGCGCAATTGGGCAAAGGCTTAAGCTTTGGCGCTCCGACGGCATTGGAGAACCAATTGGCTGAATTGATTATTGAAAACAATAGATTTATTGAGAAAATCCGTTTTGTCAGTTCCGGAACTGAGGCGGTCATGTCTGCGATCCGCTTGGCCAGAGGCTATACGAAGCGTGATAAGATAATCAAATTTGACGGCTGTTATCATGGGCACTCAGATTCTCTTTTAGTGAAAGCAGGCTCTGGATTGGTCACTTTTGGTGAGACATCCTCAGCTGGTGTACCTAAAGCCTTTGCAGATGAAACAATTGTTATCGAATTGAACGATAAGGAAGCTTTAGAGGCTGCTTTTGCTGAATTTAAAGATCAAATTGCGGCTGTCATCATTGAGGGCATTCCCGCAAACAACGGTTTATTATTACAGTCGAAGGACTATGTTCATTTCTTACGCAATATCACGCGCGAACACGGAGCAATGTTGATTATGGATGAAGTAATCACAGGATTTCGTATTGGCTTTGAAGGAGCTTC
Organism: Sphingobacterium sp.; assembly: GCA_031286695.1. Classification (GTDB taxonomy): domain Bacteria; phylum Bacteroidota; class Bacteroidia; order Sphingobacteriales; family Sphingobacteriaceae; genus Sphingobacterium. The sequence continues at coordinate 26,978 of JAITTY010000008.1, forward strand.
AGCATACTATGATGTACAACCGGATATTATCACCTACGGCAAAATTATTGGCGGCGGAATGCCTGTCGGCGCATATGGTGCATCAAAAGAATTGATGGCTTGTATATCTCCTGATGGTGCAGTTTACCAAGCAGGAACTTTATCCGGAAATCCAGTTGCTATGGCTGCCGGTATTGCGGCATTAGGAATCCTTTCTCAACGGGATTTCTATACAAATCTAAATGCCAAAACCGAAGCTTTCGTGAATGATATGCGTACTTATATTGCCGAGAAAGGATATCAAGTTCAGCTTTTCCATGTTGCTTCTATTTTTTGGTTTGCATTCACCGAACAGAAAGAAATTAAAAAGGCGAGTGAAATCGACCCTAAATCAATGGAATCCTATAAAATTATGCACCGCGAGTTGTTGAACCGGGGCGTTTACTTTGGGCCATCCGGCTATGAAGTCGGTTTTGTTTCTGACGCACATACAGCTGCGGATCTTGAACAGGCAAAAAAACATATTTTCGATGCTTTAGACATCGTATTCAACGCATAAAAAATCACACTATCTATAAAAATGCCCTCAGTATATTACTGGAGGGCATTTTTGTTTGTATATATTTAAAAGTGTCTATTTTAAGTAGGCTTACTTGTCAACTAAAGTTTGCTGGCCAGTTTCTTATCCTTCGATTTCATCTTATTTAGTCCGGCAATAAGTTCATCCAATGAAAACTTACCTTTGATATCCATAAATACACTTTCATCTTCATTATCATGAACCAGTAAAGAAACCCGCTGGATGACATTGTTCTTATCAATACGGGCGTTGAGCGAAATTTCCTGCCCATCGGTGTTGATCACCAAAAGCTCCTCAAATTTGTTTTTCTTTAAAAACTTATGGTAATCATCCAAGATCCGCGCATTTTTCGTTTTATCATTATTTGAAAGTGTCAGCATTCTGAACTTCTTTAACTTCTTAACAATTTCAGCCATTGCACGGGCATCTTCATCGTTCTCATCCTTTAATGCTTTCTTCATAAAGGGTTTTGTCAGCCACATCGGCAAATTGATAGCAACTATCTCCGCGTCATCAGATACATTTGATCTGCTCACGAAGTCCATATTGGAAGCTTTTTTTACGATGCATGACTGCATAGAGAAAAGGAATCCAATTAGGCACAACAAGGTTAGTAATCTTTTCATAATTTTCTACTTTTTGTTGTTCTCCGTTTTGTTCTTATTCACTTTGTTGTTGCCTTCATTGACCAAGCTGGTCACGTCTTTCAAAGGGATGGCCCCATCAAGGATCATAAATAAATTTTGTCCATCTCCATTTATTGTCAGCAACAGATTATTCAGGATATCGGCATTTGCAGACATATTTTCAACCATGAATCGAATGTCTTGACCTTCACTATTGAGCGACATGAGTTCTTCATATTTTAAATTGGAGACTGCACCTCGAATGATATCTGTTAATGCTTTATCCTCACCATCCTCAACAATTAGCATACGTAAAGATTTAACGTTCTTTAGCAGCGGTGTAATGGTCTGCATATCATCATCATCTATTTTTAGATTGCCCAATAATTTAAACATAGGTGCTCCTATTTTAAGTGTTGTCACTCCCTTCTTTCCTTGGTACTGTTCAAACAGTTTATCCAGTTTAGAAATTTGTGCGTTTGCCATACTTGCTACAAGTAAAAGGCAAGCTATTAAAAAACCTTTCATGCTATTTTAGTTAATCGTTATCGACATTTGTTTTATATTCATTGCTTTATCTACGCCATTTTCCAGATTATTTGCCAGCAAGCCCAATGACTTTAATGTCAATTCAACAGCTTCCTCTTCGTTGGCTACTGGTTTTCCATTCAGAACGACATAGTCTGCCCGGTAGGACTCTCCTATTGTCGATTCCAAACTTTCGGACACGACTTCTTTCTTCACTGTCCAATCTTTGGTTTGTTTTTTTACTTTTGGACGTTTGAAAGTTTCTGCTGTTCGCATCGCCTTCCGGCTGTCCTCCATACTTACCCCATCATTATTATTGGGGACTGCTATTTCTATATTTTGATCACCAAGGGGCTTCTTGTTGGCAGGCTTGAGCTCTTTCGTTTCTTTTTTGGCGAGCACAGGCCCTTGAATTATTGATTCCTGATTTAGGAATAATGATAGCCCAATAGTCATCAAAAGCACTGCCGCAGCCGCATATTTCACCCAGCTACGATTCCACCATACAATATATTTTTTCTCGTCATTGATCTGACTTTCGAAATCGGCAAAGGACCAGTCCATTTTGACATCCTTTTCCCGATTCAATGATTGAAAAAAAACACTATCCGAGTTTTTCAGCTCTTTTTCTTCCTCTAATGACGACTGACCATTAAAGTACTTGTCTTCCAATTCTTTTCGTTTTTTATCTTTCATCACTCTACTTCTTATTTGTATAAATCCGTGCCGCTTCATAATCGAATAACTTTGTCAGTTGTTCTTTTACCTTTTGCCTTGCACGCATTAGATTAACTCTAACTGCAGATTCTCCCATATCTAAGACTTCACCTATTTCATCAATATCATAATCCTCGACATCACGCAAATGCATCACCAAGCGTTGCTTCTCGGGAAGGGAGTTAATCATCTCCAGAATAACTTCCTTGGTATTCTCTACAGAATACTCTGCTGTCGAAACGGCCTGATACTGGTCGACATAATCCGACCTTACTTTATCTTTCTTAATCCGGTTCAACGCTTCATTTTTTACGCTCTGCATACAGAATGCCTCCATATTTTTGTATTGATGAAGTTGATCTTTCAATTTCCACAACCGCATCATAACATTCTGTACAGCATCAAAGGCTTCGTCATCATCAACCAAGATCCGTTTCGCAAAGCGAAATAGCTTATCCTTATGGATGAAAACGGTATTCTTAAATTGTTCTTGGTTCATGTGCTGTTCAGTATGAAGACCTATTTATTTGCCTTTTATATCATCAAGACATTTCAGCAAATCTATTTATTACATCTAATATGAATATTTTTTTAAACATATCTATTTCGCGGTATATTTAAACTTAACACCTGGTGCAAAGGCCTTATTTTTAACCTTATTACAAACAAAATACGTGTATAAGCTGTTACTTAAGATGCTGAATGATTAAAAAATTAAACAAAAAAATTATGAAGTATTACAGAATTACAGGTATTACTGCTGCATTAGCACTTATGGTAGGCGCTATTGGATGTAACAACTCATCTACGAAAGGCACAGATGGGGCTGACTCAAGCAGCAGTATCGACACAAATACTGCACAAAAGATGGACTCCATCACGGTTAGTCCTATTGCAGACTCTAAAGAATTTCCTGGAGCCGACTTACAGATCGCCTCGATCACTGCAGAGAAGGCAGGAGCAGACTCTGCAAAAGTCACTGTAAAGTATGCGGTCAAAAATTTCAAGTTGACCGAAATGACCGACGATGCACATGCTGCGCATATGGCCAACTCACATGATGGACAACATATTCATTTCATCCTAGATAATAAGCCCTATACCGCTCTCTACAAACCCGAGAACTCGGTTACAGTCCCCCTAAATTCGGAACATTATCTACTCTCATTTTTATCAAGGTCTTATCATGAATCCATAAAGACTACCGAAGCCTCAAAATTGGTGAAATTTAAAATTGATGCTATGGGGAAATTGACAACAGATGCTACCCCAAAAGAACCTTCGCTTTTCTATTCTAGACCAAAAGGAGAATATAAAGGTGAAGAAACAAAAAATCTTCTTTTGGATTTTTATCTAGTTAATACAAATCTTGCTCCGGATGGCAATAAAGTAATCGCTGATATCAACGGTCAGACATTTACATTGGATAAATGGGGGCCTTATGAAATAAAAGGTTTGCCATTGGGCAACAATAAGGTCAAATTGACTTTGGTGGACAAGGACGGCAACGCTGTTACCGGAGATAACGTATCCGTAGAGCGTGACATCAAACTATCTGAAAAATAGAAATAGGTTTATAACGAGCAAAAGAGCCGCACGTAGATGCGGCTCTTTTGCTATCACTATATCAAACAAACTGTACATTCCGTACATGTCTTTGGTATTTTCTATTACGGCAATTTTTCAAAATCAATTTTCGGAGCTGTATTTTTATTAACGTATTCGAATTTACTTCCTGGCTTAACAATTTCGTTAAAGAAGCCGCCATTTCTAAGAAAATACCCATTTTCCGTTTTGCCACCCATCGCATCAATACGCTGATTGGCACGATACGTATTGTCGACACTGAATGAAGCCTCTTGCACAGCCTTCCACTGTCCATCATAAACCCATTGATTGCCAAATTCAACCTTTCTGCCCAAGTAGCCTTGATTAGGGCTAAAGTTCTCCAAGAAACTGTGGAAGCGTTTTAGGTAGGTATTTGTCTGTGGACGTTTGAAGCTTGCAATCACATTCCAGGCATTCTCTTCTGGAATAAAAAACCAAGCTGTATAATCCGTATTTCCTTTCCCATCGGGTTCACCTTTCAGCAGAAACTTATAAGTTACTCCTGCTTTCCAAAAATACTTGCGGTAACTTTGTCCGCCAGAGCCCTCGTTGCCAAATTCTCCTGAATGCACATCTTTTCCTTTTTTCAGCAGATGGATTTTTTGTTCGTCCGGAATACTTTTCGGATCATCGGTATGGAATGGACTCCATACTGAAAATAAGATACGTCGCTCGGTTTCAGAATTTACCTGTATGCCAAAGTATCCTTCTCCAAAACCATTTGCCATAAAATATGACCCAACTTTATCTTCTCCTTGAGGAACTGTCACCTCGTTATAATAGTAACTGACATTGCCATCGGTAGGTATTGTGTAATTTAAATGGCAGGAAGGGCCTCTTCTGGACCAATAGTAATATTCGGGATCATTGGAAAATAGAAGTCCTCCTGAAGCAGCTTCGCCGCTCACAAGCAATTCGGTTACATTGGCAAAATTGCTCCCCGATTTACTTATGCCTTTTAAATTAACCTGGACGTAACCGGGCGTCTTTACATCAATGGACAGAGGTGCTGTTTCCGACAGTTCACTACCTTCCACATTCACGATCGCCTTTTTCCCCAAAGCGTCTATTGCTATTTTGGATTTGCCCCCATCATTTTTTGCCTTCAGTTTTAAGGTCAATTTCCCCGCTTTTTGAGCCCTAAAATAAACCGATGCCACTTCCTTATCACTGGACCATTTTACCAAGCCATTGCGACCGGAAATTTCCGCATTACCGGTTTGTCCTGCGGTAATGAAAGCATTCCCTGCGAGCGGAACTATAAAAGTCTGTTGCGCTGTCTGCGCGATACTCCCTATCGAAAGACAAGATAAAGCCCCCATAAAGAGGCCCTGGATAAAGTGTTTTCTTTTCATATTTTAATTTTTTATCAATTTATCTATCACCTTTAGCTAACCCAAAGGACCTATCAGCACGATCATTGAAGATTTAAGTTCTTACCGCTCTTTCTATTTTATTGCTCATTGATCGTAGAATAAGGTTTACATCAGCATGGTAAAGCTGGATTATTTAATGAAGATAAGGGTTAGATTTACAGAAAAAGAAAGGAAATGTATATCAATCGATTGTGTAAAAAAATAGCAATAATTGGTCATTATCACATTTCGTGAAATAGTCAATTACAAAATAACAGCGCGTATTTTAGGGTTTTGAAAAGGTGATCTGATCTTTTTGTGTATTTTTAATGTTATAAAATAGCATTACACATTGCTAACACAGCACGCCGCATGGAAAAATCCACCAACAGCTTGTCAAGACGTATCATAGGACAAAAACAAATCTCCATATTGATCCATGGGTTGGCCTGGCTAATTTTTTTATCCTTTCCTGTGTTATTTTTTAACAATGGCCAATTGGGTATCAAAGAAATGCTCGGTGCTCCAGCATTCTGGATTTTCACGGGCTGCTTTTTAATCCTATTTTACACCAATGCCTACCTGCTAATTCCCTATGCCATAAAATATCGCAAGTTTGTCAGCTATGGGATCTCCGTTATTTTGACGGGTCTATTGTTAGCGTGTTATCTTCAGCCATTTGATCGTCTGATGCGCATCGGAAACCAAACACCACAACATCACAGTGAACCCCATTTTCCGCCGATAAACAGGCCAGACTTTCCGCCCCCACATCCAGGCAGATATCTTCCAAACCCCGATCATGAGTGGGTCCCTAATCAAAACATGAACCGAGCACCGCGTAGAGCGGGACAACCAGTCGATATTGCTTCCGTTTACATTTTCCTGTTGACCATTAGCCTTGCCGCCCTTTATAGAATAGTCACCTACTGGATGGAAACCCAGCAAAAGATTCGATCGGTGGAGCAAGATCGGATGAACGCCGAGCTTTCCTTTTTAAAAGCACAGGTTCACCCCCACTTTTTGTTCAACACGTTAAATAATATTTACGCACTCGCGTTGACCAATGATGATGCCGTGGCAAGCAGCATCCATCGGTTATCACAATTGATGCGTTATTATATGGATGAGCGTCAAAGTGATACCATCGATATCAAGATTGAAATCCAGGCGATACAAGATTTTATCAATCTCCAAAAGCTACGAATAGGTCAAAATTGTTCTATCCGCGAACACTATACTGGGCTCGAATATCCCAAAACAATACACGCATTTGTCCTGCTTCCTTTTATTGAAAATGCATTCAAATATGGACTGAGTACGATTGAACCTTGTCAGTTCAGTTTTGAAGTCATCCTAACTCCGACATCCTGTGCATTAAATGTCAAGAACAGCATAAACAGACAGGCGACAGAACAGCACCGCACTGGAACAGGTATCAAAAATGTCAAACGCCTACTGGATCATTTCTATGCCAATAGACATCGCCTGACGATCAAGCAGGATGATCATTCCTTTTTTGTTCAGCTTATCCTGTACATTTCTCCATAAATTGTTTCTATATTAGGCTATACGATTTATATATATACAAAATCAGTTTATCTAAAAAATCGATGTTGACTTGCATTGCTCTTGATGACGAGCCATTGGCTCTACGTATTATTTCGACCTTCACAACGAAACACCCTTCGTTACAGCTTGTCGCAAGCTTCAATAATCCTCGTGATGCTGCGCTTTTTCTAGCTAATAACAGTGTTGATTTGATTTTTTTAGATATAGATATGCTCGAAATCAATGGTGTTGATTTTGCAAAGAAACTCAACCCCAGGCCGCTGTTGATTTTCACCACCGCCCATAAAGAGTACGCAATCGATGGATTTGAGCTCGATTCTGTCGATTATCTCCTGAAGCCATTTGACTTTCTACGATTTGAACGCGCTATCGACAAGGCGATGACAAGATCACTTCCACAGAACCATCGTCCTTTTTTAATGGTCAACGTCGAGTATCAACGGATCAAAGTCTATCTCGATGAAATCGAATGTTTGGAAAGCATGCAGGATTATATCAAGATTCATCTTATACAAGGCAAAACAATATTGACTTTATCAACAATGAAAGCCATGCTTGACCGCCTTCCGCTAGATCAGTTTATCCGCATCCACCGCAGTTTCGTTGTTGCTATCAAGCATATAATCACTTTCTCTCAGCGTAAGATACAATTACCGCACTTCACATTAAAAGTGGGCGACGGGTATTACAGCGAAGTCGTTAAATGTCTACGTGATTCGTCGACATAATAAGTCTCTTTATCGATACTTAACATTATTTTACATCTCCGTCCACTACCTTGCTTCCATCAATAAAAAAGAAGAGTTATGGAACGCAAACATTTTATAAGAACTTTATCGCTATTGGCATTTTCTGGACCAATGGTATGGGCTGCCTGCAAGAAAGACGACGCTTCAACAACGACCGATGAGGGTACGGATGTCAATGTGGATTCGAGCTGCAGTGTCACTCCTACGGAAACCGAGGGCCCTTTTCCAACAAAAACGCCTTCAAGTTATGTCCGTTCAGATATACGCAAAGGCGATGGTATCGGTGCAAATATGCTCGGTTTAATTACCATTGTGAATACCAATAATAACTGTACAGCTTTAGAAGGCGCCTTAGTCGATATATGGCACTGTGATGTGGAGGGCAATTACTCACAATATGGTGGTACACAAATGCAATCCAGCAATTATCAGTCGGTCAATTGGTACCGTGGCCGACAAGTCACCAACGCCAATGGGCTTGTTTCCTTTCAGACGATCTTTCCAGGATGGTATCAGGGGCGAGCAACCCATATTCACGTTCACGTATATGATGCGACAGGCAAATCACTACTGGTTACCCAAATTGCTTTCCAAGATAGTCTCTGCCTTGAAGTCAATAATACTGGTTCGGCCTACGGTTATAAAAAAGGTGTGTCGGGATACACGTATAATGCCAACGATAATGTATTCAGCGATGGCGTTACCAAAGAAATGTCTACCGTCACCGGATCCCTATCGGAAGGTTTCCAAATGAAAATGACGATTCATGTCAGTGCCTAAAATCCAGTCATGCAGGATATTCGAATATATATAGCCGAACAGCGGGGGGAAACATCCATGGGAACAACTATTGTCCGTAGCACGCTCAATTATGGCTCCTTTGTTTCTCCCCATCGTGCGGCAATCGGCCAGCTCCAACAGGTCAATACTTGGGAAGTAACGCCAAATGGAGACCTGGATCTTCCGTTAATTAAATCTACTTCGTCGGTGTTAATCCCCTTAGTTGGCGACCTTTCAATCACCGTTGATGGCGAAGCTTATTCAGTACCTGTAGGAACCGCTTTTATAAAGCATTCAGAGAAAAATAAAATTTTAAATATTAAAGCATTAAACGAGTCCAACACCGCAATCACATTTCAGGAATTTACTTTTTCTACCTCAACTTACAGCCCTACACTACCTCATATTGTGGATCTACCACTTGCTGCTTCATTTGAAAAAAATAAAATGCATCCTGTATACACCGAATTAGCTGCTGACTTTCAGCTCTATTTCGGTGCTTTTATCGGGAAACATGATTTTGAGTTGCAGATTGGAAGTATTCACAAAAGAGCTTTTGCTTTTGTGCTAGATGGTAACATTGAGGTGGAAGAACGTATTCTTTATCCATTTGATAGTCTTTATTTACCAGACTCAAAAAGCTTAGATATCGAATGCTTATCGGCAACTGGCCTTTTGGTGGTTTTGTGTTTTTAAGTCCTTAATTCTGATCGGATAATCTGATGATCAGTCATCATTTAACCCAAGTTCAGCAATCATCCCTTTATAATTATTCAAAAAATATTTATAGAGCCGAAATTGTTCAGTCTCTTCATAATTTACCAGTCTTAAACCAAAAGCAGATACCGTATAAATCTCTGCTGCGGGATAAGCCAGTAAAATTGGCGAGTGGGTTGCAATAATAAACTGTGATTTCTTATCGATCAAATGTTTCATTCGAGTGAGCAGCTGTAATTGACTATTGATTGACAGTGCAGATTCGGGTTCATCAAGCAAGTATAAACCCCTTCCTGAAAAGCGCATATTCATCAGATTTAGAAAACTCTCGCCGTGAGAACATTCATGAAGAGAGCCGCCATAATTATTCCGTAATCTTTCAGGCTCATCTAAAAATACTTGGTCTACTTCCGTTGCAACATTATAAAAACTTTCGGCCCTCAAGAAAAAACCATCTGTCTCACGGTAGGCTGTACGGACAACTTGCAGGTCGTTGAAAAGTTCAGAATGGGAATCTCTGGTACGAAAATTAAAATTTCGTGTCCCTCCCTCTGGATTAAATCCAGCATTGATGGCAATTGCTTCCACCAACGTTGATTTACCAGAGCCATTTTCACCCGTAATAAATGTAATTGGAGTCCGAAATCTCAACTCATGCAGATTCAATATTGAGTTAATATTAAAAGGATATGCTGTACGTTGCTCCAGCGGCTTTCTATTTCTTATGGAATGAATATAATGCATAGAAAATGTAAATAAATAAAGAGTTTTAAACAGCTTTGATCGATTTTATAATATAGTAGATGACGGGCACAAAAACCGATAACAGTACAAAGGGCAAAAACCAAGATCCCAATCCTTCCGAAGTTGCTGAGGTATTGGGAATAGATTTAAAGGCGATGATCCCAAAAATAACGACCACGATAAACTTTAAATATCGTATTAAGCGGCTCGCAACAGTATACTGTTGTGAAGCATTTTCTTCCGTAATCTTTACTGGATAATTGAGTAGATGCGGAAATCTATTGATGATGGTCATTGCTATGTATAAAACAGTAGCAATGAGAGGAAGCATCAATAGGATTGACTTTGGACCGAATTTGTCAACCTTTCCTTCTACATTATAATGTACTGGAACAATTTCAGGCAATTTATTGTAGTTAATAGTAATCATATACCACAATAAAAACAAGGAGAACCAGCCTAGGAGTTCCAATATGCTATCGCCTACTGTAAGTTTGAGTTTTATTCTTGGTCGACCATTCATAATTAAATTGACTATTTTTTTCTTGGCTTCATAAATGGACTATCCTGATTTTAACCTGATTCTCACTAAGTTAAGAAAGATCGACGTACAATACAATATGAGCCTTTGCCCAGAATCTTGAATTATAGGTTGCAATTAAGGTCGATAATTAAGTGCTTGGTGTAAATACAGTGCATAAAAAAGTGAAGAGCTTGACTCTTCACTTTTCCACACGATGTTAATAACTATGTTAATAACATTATTTCGCTTATAAGGTTATCCTATAGATGATACGTTAAAAACCAACGCTCTTCAAATTCAATCCCGTGCGTTCATCTAAACCGAACATCAAGTTCATATTTTGCACCGCCTGTCCAGATGCACCTTTCAGCAGATTGTCTGTTGCATTTAAAATAAGCAGCTTATTTCCATGCTTTTCGAGGTGGATAATACTTTTATTTGTATTGACCACCTGCTTGAGGTCGATATTTTTTTTGCTGACATGCGTAAAAGGGTGAGCTGCATAATACGTATCATATAATTCGTAAGCCTGCTCTTCAGACAAGTCTGTATCAACATAAATTGCCGAGAAAATTCCTCTGGCAAAATCGCCACGTTGCGGAACAAAATTAATTTTTTCAGCAGCACGTTCAAGCAATGAATTTTCGGAAATAGGTAGAAAACCTGTTTGCAGCTGATCCAAGGACTCTGAAATTTCCTGCAAATGCTGATGTTCAAAAGATTTGTAAGCAGAAAGATTATTGTTACGCCAAGAGAAATGGGTCGTTGCTCCGGGTTTCTGTCCCGCTCCTGTGGATCCGGTTGTTGCATTGACATGAATCTGATGCGGCAACAAACCTTTACTAGCCAGTGGCAATAGCGCCAACTGTATGTTTGTTGCAAAACATCCTGGATTAGCAATATATTGAGCCGTCTTGATTGCTTCCTTGTTTAGTTCTGGAAGTCCGTATACAAATTGTTGTCCTTGATACGCAGTATTTGAACGAAGACGATAATCCTGCGAGAGATCAATAATTTTCACTGAAGCATTCACTGTATTCGCATCCAAAAATTTACGTGCATCACCATGGCCAACACATAAAAACAAGACATCAACATCCGAATGAAAATCAGAAGAGAAGGTCAATTCAGTATCACCAAATAAATCATTGTGTACTTCATATAACTTATTTCCTGCATTGGAAGCACTATTAGCAAATACGATTTCCACCTCAGGATGATAAATCAATACACGTAATAATTCACCACCAGTATATCCTGCCGAACCAATTATTCCTACTCTGATCATTTTCTTGAATTTAGTATTTAGGTATGCGTTATCAAATGTTGTGCAATGCATTTTTCTCAACGGATTTTACCGCAGAAAAAAACACATTGCGTAAACACATGATCTTTATTTTTTATTCACTTTGTGCCAAATAATGGTTTGATTTCCAAAAATCTTAGAGAAACCTTTCACATCATCACCAGTGTAGCCTTTATTCATTTCACCATAGCTACCAAATTTATTGGACATCAGGTCATGTTCAGACTCCACTCCAATGACCACAAAGCGGTACGGATGAAGTTCAACAATCACTCGACCAGTAACTGTTTCTTGTGAAGATTGCAAAAATGCCTCAATATCGCGCATAACAGGATCGTGCATCTGACCTTCGTGCATATAATTTCCATAAAAAGCAGCGATCTGATCTTTCCATGACAGCTGCCATTTGGTCAAGGTATGTTTTTCCAGGGTATGGTGTGCCTTAATTAAAATGACAGAAGCTGCTGCTTCAAAACCTACACGTCCTTTGATACCAATGATAGTGTCGCCGACGTGGATATCGCGGCCTATACCATACGGCTGTGCAATTGCCTGCAGTTCTTGAATAACTTTAACGGAAGCCATTTTCTCACCATTTAATGCAACAGGCTCTCCTTTTTCAAAATCTATTGTAATTTGTTGCGGCTCTGAAGAAGTCACTGGAGTCGGCCAAGCCGATTCAGGCAAATATTGATTAGAAGTCAATGTTTCTGCTCCACCAACAGAAGTACCCCAAAGGCCTTTGTTGATTGAGTACTTTGCTTTTTCAGCAGAGTATTCTACTCCATGTTTATTCAAATACTCGATTTCGGCTTCACGCGATAATTGCAGATCACGGATCGGTGTGATAATTTCGACTCCAGGAATCAAGGTTTGGAAAATCATATCGAAACGTACCTGGTCATTTCCTGCACCTGTAGATCCATGGGCAACACATTCAGCACCGATTTTCTTTGCGTAGTTTGCAATTGCTGTGGCTTGGCATACACGTTCAGCAGACACTGACAACGGATAAGTCGCATTTTTCAGCACATTGCCAAAAATCAAAAATTTAATAGTTTCGCGGTAATAGTCTGCCGTCTCGTCTATAGCTGTATGAGATTTCACACCTAATGCATAAGCGCGTTCTTCAATATTTTTTAATTCTTCATCCGAAAAACCACCTGTATTTACAACGACGGAATGAACTTCTAAACCTAAATCTTGTGTAAGATAGATACAACAAAATGAAGTATCCAATCCGCCACTAAATGCTAAAACTACTTTTTTCATTAGAATGTTATTTTATGAGTGTTTGTTTTCAACGGCTGATTTAAGCTCGTTTCACTCGGTTTTTATTTTTATGTCGAGCGGACCATGAACAGATCATATTGTTACGAACATATTCACTTACATGCTACGTCTATTTTTAATTTAATCTTTTAAGCCTTCGCTTAATATCCTTTTGCGACTTTATTATGTTTCGGAAAGTTGACCGCAATAAACTTATTGGCCGATTTCCAAAACTTCGCCTGTATACGCTTTAGCAGAGACTGTTTTTGCGTAATTCTTTCCAAGCGTTCTTTCGCTTCATGTTTGCGTTGAATCTTTTCTCGCAATTCACGTTCTTTCTCTTCAGGATCCCAAAGCATGGCTGTACACATACAGTTTTTACGGTCCTTACTCATCAGGATCTCATAATTCACACAGCTTTGACAACCTTTCCAAAATTCATCATCTGTCGTCAATTCGGAATATGGAACGGGCTCATAACCTAATTCTGAATTGATTTTCATCACGGCGAACCCGGTTGTCAAACCAAAGATCTTCGCTTTAGGATATTTCTCACGAGAAAGCTCAAAGACTCTTTTTTTGATTGCTTTTGCCAAACCGACTTTTCTGAATTCGGGATTGACAATCAGACCTGAGTTAGCGACATAATCACCGTGCCCCCAAGTTTCTATATAACAAAAACCTGCCCATCGGCCATCTCTATGTAAAGCAATCACTGCTTTACCTTCATTCATCTTGTTGGCAACGTATTCTGGTTTACGACGCGCAATACCAGTACCACGAGCCTTTGCAGACTCGAACATTTCGTCGCAAATAACCTCCGCATAATGTGCATGCTCAGGTTTAGCCGGGATAATTAAAAAATCTGATATAGTCATTGACTTACGACCCTAATAATAAAACAACAACTACTGTCGTGTTTTGTTACTAAATAAATTAAAATAATGGATTCAAAACCATCGGACAATCATGGTCTTGCTTGGAAAGATTCACTACCTCAAATCAAGCCCGAGGTAGTATAGGTCGTCGGAGGCGTAAAACAGGTATTTCTACAAAAATGAAAGCACAAAAAACCTTCCTCATAAACTTCTCAAAAGTTTGAGTATAAGAATAATCGTTCTTTTTGTTCTGTTTCATTTTTTAATGCGCTGTCAATTGTTTCTGACGATGCAAATGTATAAAAATATTTTTTTCTTTTCCACAATATTCTCATTGATTTTTTGCAAAAATTAAAAATTTACAATCCCCCATCAAAACCTCCCTGTAAGCTTCATTTTCAAGCAATTAATCCACAACAAGTCGGTATTAGACCACTCACATTAGCGATATTAATTTGACAATAAAACGGATAAAGGTTTAAGGCTTTATCAATTGAAATTGTTGTTTTTTTTATCGGTTCGTTATTTTTAGTCAAAAACGATACTTTTGTAGGGATCATTTAATGGAGAATAGTATGTCACCGAGTTTAATTTTCTATCTTATTTTTGCTGTCCCTTACATTATCTTTATGTATTGGCTAGTCAAACAGGACAAACATAAATATGCCTGGGGAATAGCAATCATTACTATTGTTGCCCTATTAGCGATCTACGTATCGCAGAAAGCCAGTAAAGTGGCCATGGACAATTATCAACAGCATCAGATCGATTCTAGAGAGATCGAGCGGGAAGAACGTTTACAAAAACAACAGGATAGCATTAATCATGCTCAACAATAAAAAAGCGGCTAATGCCGCTTTTTTATTGTTCGTTTGTATAATTTGGAATAATACCTTCTAATTTAAAGAGAAAAGCATATTCCAGTGCAATTTCTTTTAAGTAATCAAATCGACCAGATGCCCCACCGTGGCCATAATCCATATCTGTTTTTAACAGTAAAACCGCGTCTCCGGTTTTAGTTGCTCTAAGTTTAGCCACCCATTTTGCTGGTTCAAAATACTGTACCTGGCTATCGTGTAGCCCTGTTGTAACCAATAAATTGGGATATTCCTTCGCCTGGATATTTTCGTAAGGAGAATATGCTTTCATATAGAAATAAGCTTCACTTTCATTCGGATTCCCCCATTCATCATACTCATTTGTGGTCAATGGTATTGTGTCATCCAACATGGTATTCACGACATCCACAAACGGCACCTGAGCGATGATACCATGATATTGCTCGGGCGCAATATTAGCAACTACTCCCATTAGCAGACCTCCAGCACTACCTCCCTGCGCATAGAGATGTTCCGATGTACAATAATGCTGTTCAATCAGATATTTACCACAATCCACAAAATCGTAAAAGGTATTCATCTTGCGCATCATTTTTCCATCTTCATACCATTGACGCCCCATTTCCTCTCCCCCTCTAATATGTGCCAGGGCATAAATAAATCCACGATCCAGCAAACTCAGCCGATTGCTTGAAAAAGTAGGATCCATCGAAGCCCCATAGGAACCATATGCATATTGCAATAACGGTGCTGTACCATCAAGTTTGGTCCCTTTCTTGTAGACAATAGATATCGGCACCTGAACACCATCTCTTGCAGTGGCAAAGATACGTTCCGTGATATAGGCCGTTTGGTCATATCCGCCCAAAACCTCCTGTTGCTTTAATAAGACTTTCTGTTGGTCGGCCATATCATACTCATAAACCGAACTCGGTGTCACTAGGGAGGTATAACCGTACCGCAACTTCTGGCTATTATATTCCACATTGATGGCCGGATATACTGTATAAGCCACTTCTCCAAAATCCAAGTAATGTTGCTGCTGACTACTTAGGTTATAAATGGCCAATTGAGTCAGTCCATTTTTCCGTTCGGCAATCGCCAGAAAATCCTTAAACTCTTCGATATCGCTGACCAGTACATCTGGACGGTGATCCATAAATATCTGCCAGCTGCTGCGCTCTGTCTGATCTAAAGGACATTGCATAATGCGGAAATTGATAGCCTCGTCATTGGTCAGAATTAAGAACCTGTCTTCCAGGGCAATGACAGAATAAAGTACATCCTGCATCCTTGGCTGAAAGACGCGAAACTCGGTCTGCGGAAAATCAGCATCCAATAACCAAATTTCGGAGGACAAGGTTCCTTCCGAATTGATGATAATATATTTTCCATTTTTCGATTTACCGACTGCGATATAATTTGTATTATCTTTTTCCTCATAGACCAACACATCTGCTGCGGGGTCACTGCCTAATACATGCCGCATAATCTTTTCGCTAAGCAAAGTCACAGGATTCTTAGCGGTATAAAAAAGTGTAAGATTGTCATTTCCCCAGATTGCTGCACCCTCGGTATTCTTTATTTGATCGGGGTAGATTTCTCCCGTCTCCAGATTCTTTATATAAATGGTATATTCCCTCCGGGATACGGTATCCACACTAAAAGCAAGCAAACGATTGTCCGGACTGACCGAAAATCCCTTTGCTGTATAATATGCATGTCCATCGGCAAGCCGGTCAATATCCAATAACAATTCTTCCTCAGCCTCAAGCGTACCCTTTTTACGACAGAACTTGAAATATTGGTTTCCCTCTTCAGTTCGGCTATAATAGTAGTAGCCATTTTTGTAATAAGGCACCGACTCGTCCTTTTCTTTAATACGAGATTTTAATTCATGAAAAAGATTTTCCTGCAAGTCGGCAGTATCTTCAAGCATCGAGTTGGTATAAGCATTCTCTTTTTCAAGATAATCGATAACCTCCTGTGATTTTTCGCCCTTCTTAAAATAATCAATCATCCAGTAATAATCGTCTTGAACAGTGTCATCGTGTATCTTTCTAATATGGGGATAAATACCCGCTTTTGGGGCCATCACATTAGGCCAATGTATTTTCTTATTTTGTTGCATTCGCTATCTTTTACGCTATTCTATTCATACTATTCTTGGCATCCTGTTATTTGGATCATCCAAATAAAACAAGATCATTTTTAGAAATGCTTTCAATTTAAGATATTTCGTCAAAAGTTTGACTAGGTATGTGCATTATAAACACTTTTAATAAAAATTAACAGTTCAGAAGAGTCATTAGCATTATCTTTGCTATTCTTTATAGCAGGGAATAACCGAGCTTGCACATGCATGACAACAATTTAAAATAAACACAGGTGAATAACTATTTACATATGAATTTAAAGAAATCATTATATCTAATCGCTTTGGGCTCATTGCCGCTTATCTCTTTCGCGCAATCCGATACCATTCCAGCAAACTGGTTTAACTTGGATTATAAAACGGATGGGGTAATGGGCATCAGTACGGAAAAAACATATAAGACTTTATTGAAAGGCAGAAAATCCACCCCTGTCATTGTGGGGGTATTGGATGGTGGCGTTGATGTTTATCACGAGGATCTCAAAGACGTCGTCTGGATCAACACAAAAGATAGTCTTGCAAATGGTATAGATAATGATGGTAATGGCTATATCAATGATAAATACGGCTGGAACTTTATTGGAAACGCTGATGGCAAGGATGTGCAGTTCGATAACCTAGAATTGACACGGCAGCTTCGGATATTGGACAAAAAGTTTGCAAATATTACCGCCGCTACTGAGCTCAATGAAAAAGCTCGAAAAGCTTTCGCTAGCTATCAAAAGATGGTCGTTGAATATAAAAACAAACTGGAAGAAGCTAAGATGGGGCAATTTTCCTATGATGCGCTCAAACGCAATATAGATGCTGTCGTTCGTGAAATCGGCAAGAAACCAGAAGACATCACGCCAGAAGATATAGACAATTTCAAAGCAACGACAAACACACAACGCATTGCACTTGGCTATGCAAAGGATGAGATCCAAAACGGTGGCTTTATTAAATTTTTCAATGATATTACCGAAGGTGCAAAATATTTCAACAACCAAGTCGACTATCATTTAAATAAAGACTACGACTCGCGTCCTATTGTTGGAGACAACTACGAGGATGCTTCAGAGCGACACTATGGCAATGCTGACGTAAAGGGGCCCGATGCTTTGCATGGCAGCCATGTAGCAGGAATCATAGGTGCAAAACGCAATAATAATATAGGTATCAATGGTGTAGCAGACAATGTTAAGATACTTACCGTTAGACTCGTCCCCGATGGTGATGAGCGCGATAAAGATGTGGCAAATGCAATTCGTTATGCCGCAGACAACGGCGCCAAAGTACTTAATATGAGTTTTGGAAAAGGTTATGCCTATAACAAACAAGCGGTAGACGATGCGATCAAATACGCGGAATCAAAAGATGTATTGATGATCCATGCCGCAGGAAATGATAGTGAAGATAACGATATAGAGCCTAATTTTCCGATGAAATATTATACGGACGCAAAGGGTGATACGACTGGGGTTGCTCAGGCCTGGATCACCGTAGGCGCAACGGGCCTTCATCTGGACAATGAGCTGCTGGCCGATTTTTCCAATTATGGCAAAAAAACGGTTGATGTTTTCGCTCCTGGCGTCCATATCAACTCCACTGTACCGGACTCCAAGTATAAAGAAGAACAAGGCACGAGTATGGCCGCACCTGTTGTTGCCGGTCTAGCTGCAATGATCCGCTCCTATTATCCAAATTTGAGTGCAGTTGAAACCAAACAGATTATTATGGAATCGGTGGAAAGGCCGGATCAGCTTGTGCAGGTGAAAGTAGGTGAAGACAGCACAAAAACCGTACGGTTAGCAGACATTTCTGTCACCGGGGGGATTGTTAATGCCTATAATGCCATCATAAAAGCAGAAGAATATACCAACAAAAAGAAAAAATAAATATTTCTCGTTTTTTATACCAAAACTATCTTTTGTCCGTTTAATTAATTAACTTACAGAGACAAAACACAGGATGCTTATGGTAGAAAACTTTACCCAATCAGAAAATGAAGTTCAAAATTTGCTAACCCAAAACGAGAAGGTAATGACAGACGAGGACATAGAAAATGAATTGAAACTTCAATTACCAAAAATGTTGCTTAATCCAAGCAAAAGAAGTATTGAGAATATCTTGGCATATTCCAAACAAATGGAAAAAAGAAAGGCCTAGTCTAGCGATTAGGCCTTATTTTTTTAACCCAATTTACCCCCTACTTAGCAGGAACCTAAAATGGTTACCATATGCCACACGCTTTGCGAACTAAAATCCCGTTATTCACGATGTACTGGCTATTGACATCCTTCATCGCTCCATTTAAATTGTCGCGCTTACGGAAAGCAACTCCTTTCACTGCACTTTAAAATTTCTTTTTTGATGGAAATTTTGGCTAGTTTTGAACTAATGTTAAAACAAGAACGATATAAGGCTTTTGTAGACTACTTCTCCAAAAATAGTCCTGACGCACAGACAGAACTCAACTATAGTAATCCGTTTGAATTACTGGTCGCTGTTATTTTATCCGCCCAATGCACCGATAAAAGGATCAACCAGGTCACGCCCAAATTGTTTGCACGCTACCCGGATGCACATAGTTTAGCCGCTTCCAGCGTGGACGAGGTCTTTAGCTATATACGATCCGTAAGCTATCCGAACAATAAAGCCAAACACCTCGTTGGAATGGCCCAGATGCTGATAGAAAAATTCGATAACATTGTACCGGAAAAAATTGAGGAACTTGTGAAACTCCCTGGGGTAGGTCGAAAAACTGCTAACGTGATCTCTTCTGTAGTTTATCATAATCCTGCAATGGCTGTAGATACACATGTTTTTCGTGTTGCAAACCGTCTTGGACTAACCTATCGGGCAACGACACCATTGGCTGTGGAAAAACAGCTGGTAAAAAATCTGCCCAAAGATACCATTGCCATTGCCCATCACTGGCTTATCTTACATGGGCGTTATATATGCCTGGCCCGAAAACCGCTTTGTGAGAAATGCCCTATCACCTATATGTGCAAATACTTTGAGAAAAATCACCATATAAAAAGTGTTTCAGAGATCCTGTAAATAAAAAAAAACTAATTTTTTTAGTGAAAATATTTGGTTTATGATTTTTAATTTTTAATTTTGAGAAATATATACTAAAAATATGAGCAACACAGATAAACTAAAAGCTTTACAGCTGACGTTAGATAAATTGGAAAAGAACTTTGGAAAAGGTTCAATTATGAAGTTAGGAGATACTGCTGTTGAGCCAATCGAGGCGATTTCTACAGGATCTTTAGGTTTGGATATTGCTTTAGGAATTGGCGGTGTGCCAAAAGGCCGTATCATTGAAATTTATGGACCTGAATCTTCAGGTAAAACTACTTTAGCAACACACATTGTTGCCGAAGCACAGAAAAAAGGTGGTATTGCAGCGATCATTGATGCTGAGCATGCTTTTGATAAATATTACGCTCAAAAGTTAGGTGTGGATGTAGAAAACTTATTGATTTCTCAACCAGATAATGGCGAGCAGGGCCTAGAAATTGCAGATAATTTAATCCGTTCAGGTGCAATCGACGTCATCGTTATTGACTCTGTTGCAGCTTTAGTCCCAAAAGGTGAAATCGAAGGCGAAATGGGTGATTCTAAAATGGGTCTTCAGGCTCGTTTGATGTCTCAGGCATTGCGTAAGTTAACAGGTACAATTGCAAAAACAAACTGCTGTTGTATTTTCATCAACCAATTGCGTGAAAAAATTGGTGTGATGTTCGGTAACCCAGAAACAACAACAGGTGGTAATGCATTAAAATTCTATGCTTCCGTACGTTTAGATATCCGCCGTACATCACAAATCAAAGACTCTGACGAAGTATCGGGTAACCGCGTCAAAGTGAAAATTGTAAAAAATAAAGTAGCACCTCCATTCCGTATCGCGGAATTTGATATTATCTTCGGTGAAGGTATTTCTAAAGTAGGCGAAATCATCGATTTAGGTGTTGAATATGGTATCATCAAAAAAGCAGGTTCATGGTTTAGCTATGGCGAAACGAAATTAGGACAAGGTAGAGATGCCGTTAAAGCCTTATTATTCGACAATCCAGATTTAATGGATGAACTTGAGGCTAAAATCCGCGCAGAAGTAACAGGAGAAGATCCAATGCTTCAAATCGAGGAGAACGAAGACTAGTTGCTGTAAAAATTAGTATAATGTAGGTAGCCATCTTGTATAAGATGGCTACTTTTTTTTGCGACAAAGTTCAAACCATGCTAAGCTTAAATGATTATTTTGTTACATGTCCAAAGTTTTCAATTTGTACTAATAGATTTTGTTATTTTTAGCACGGCGAACTAAAACCGCCTGACATCCAAATGCTAAACTTAATATAAACAATGAATCGTAAACTCATTCCATTCCTTTTGATACTGCTAGGATCAGTATTTCATCTCCATGCACAAACGATACGAGTACTCTCCTTTAATATTCATCATGGGAATCCACCTGCTGAAAAAGAATCTATTATCAATCTTGACACTATTGCCACCATTATTAAAAATTCAAAGGCGGACCTCGTTGGGCTTCAAGAAATTGATGTCAATCTTGGTCGTTCATATTTTGAAAACCAAGCTAAAAAACTTGCTCAACTAACAGGTATGTACTATATATTTTCCAAAGGAATAGACCTTGAGAAAGGGGAATATGGCACAGCAATTTTATCTAAGCAGCCAATTGAACGCGTAGAAAAACATTTTCTGCCGTCCCCAGTGGAGAGTGAAAGACGTAGTTTAGCTGTAATCGAAGTGACTATTCATAAAAAGAAACTTCTATTTGCCAATACACACCTTGATCTCAGAGACAAAAACAAAATTGAACAAGCAAAATTTATCACCCATCGTTTCAAGAATGAAAAATTGCCCGTCATCCTTGTTGGCGATTTAAACTCTGAGCCCAAAGATCCCGCCATTACAGAACTCGGCAAAGTATTCATAAAAAGCAATATCGCCAATGGATTTACTTTTCCCCAAGACAAACCCAATACCGAAATCGATTATATTATGATCAATAAAACGGCTAATGCAAAATTCGCTAACCATCGGATTCTGGACGAAAAATACGCTAGTGATCATAGACCCTTATATGTAGAAGTCAATATCAAATAATTTATTGAACCAATTATTATGAATTTTAATAGAAGAAGATTTTTGGAAACCCTGGCACTGGCTGGGATCACACTGCCCAATATAAGCACCGCAAAAGAGAAAACTGCAGACAATACGGAGGACGAGTTCAGTTTTGTCGTACCGGCCTATTTGCAAAATCAAACGGAAACAGGCGTCAGTATTTTTACAATTTTGAGCAAAGAGGCTTTTGCTTGGCTCGAAATTCTCGATAACACGGGAAATGTCCAGAAAGAAATCTACCAATCCGAAGATGGGATGATCAATGCAAATACCGACTTTTTTCACTTTGTTATTGAGGACGCTCCCCGATCCTTTCGTTACCGCATCAAGGCGAAAGAAATTCAAAAGTTCGATCCTTATAAAATTGTGTACGGTCAGGAAATAGAAACTCCCATTTTCGAGGCTAAATTAGCCAAAAACAATCAGGAGCAGATTCGTTGTCTCGTATACAACGATGTCCATGAAGAAAAAAGCAGCTACCGCGACCTTATCCCAAATCAGGATATTTCGCCTTACGATTTCTTTGTGATGAATGGAGACTCCTTTCATTATGTTACCAATCAGCAAGATATTACAGAGAAGCTACTAAAGCCAATTGAGTTTTTTGCGACTAGTAAACCATTCATTATGAACCGAGGGAATCACGAAACAAGGGGATCTTTCGCTCGCAATTTCAAACGATATTTTGGTTATCCGGACAATAAATATTATCAAGCTTTTAAAAGAGGGCCTATTTTTTGGATCATGCTAGATAGTGGCGAAGACAAGCCTGACAGCCATGAGGTATATGCCGGAACAGTCGATTACGATAACTATCGAAAAGAACAGGCCAAATGGCTGGAGAAAGTCCTGCAGTCTAAAGAAAGAAAGGCAGCCCAACATACTGTTGTGATTAGCCATATACCAATTTTCCATTCGGATGACTGGCACGGCACCTTGGATAACAGAGCGTGTTTTCATCCCTTATTTCAAAAATATAAAATTGATGTCATGATTTCTGGTCACACACACCAATACGGATACTACCCCGCAGATAAAGACCACAATTACCCTGTATTTATAGGTGGCGGTCCAAAAGCCGGCAAAAGAACGATCATTGATGTAACTGGTACCAATAAATCATTGGCCATACGGATGACCAGAGACGATGGAACAGAATTGGGGCTATTTAAAAAATAGAAAAGGGCGCTTTACAAGCGCCCTTTCATATATTTCACAAGGTAGCTACATACGCTCCCTTATTCTCCTTTTTCCAAGAAAGGATATCTATAATCTGTATCTGGATTAAATGTCTCTTTGATTGTACGTGGAGACACCCAACGAAGCAAGTTGATCATTGAGCCTGCTTTGTCATTGGTACCCGAACCTCTAGCACCACCAAATGGCTGCTGACCTACAACAGCACCGGTACACTTATCGTTCACATAGAAGTTACCCGCAGCATGTCTCAGTTTATCTGTCGCTAAATTAATAGCATAACGGTCTTGTGCAATAATTGAACCTGTCAGCGCATAAATCGAAGTCCTGTCAACGATATCTAATGTTTCTTCAAACTTAGCATCCTCGTAAACATATATGGTCAATACTGGTCCGAACAACTCTTCAACCATTGTTTCGTAATCAGGTTTTGACGCTTCAATGATTGTTGGATGAATGAAATAGCCCTTAGATTTATCGTAAGTACCACCGACTACAATTTCCGCATCACTAGATTCTTTGGCTCTATCGATGTATTTTGCCAACTTATCAAATGATTTCTCATCAATAACAGCATTGATAAAGTTTGTAAAATCTTCTGTTCCACCGATCGTAAATGACTTCACATCGTTGGTCATAGATTCTTTCAATGCTGGCCACAATGATTTAGGAATATAAGCGCGCGATGCTGCAGAACATTTTTGACCTTGGTATTCAAAGGCACCACGTACCAATGCAGTATTAGCCGCTTTCAAATCTGCGGAAGGATGAACAACGATGAAATCCTTACCACCGGTTTCACCAACGATACGTGGGTAGGTTTTATAACGGTGAATATTGTTACCGATCGTTTTCCAGATGTCCTGGAATACGCCAGTTGAACCTGTGAAGTGGATACCCGCAAAATCAGGATGTTGGAAAATCACATCACCTGCATCAGGACCAGAAACATAGACCAAGTTGATTACACCATCCGGAAGTCCAGCTTCACGGAAGATTTTCATCAATACATTCGCTGAATAGATTTGTGTGTTGGATGGTTTCCATACCACGACATTACCCATCATGGCAACACATGAAGGTAAATTACCTGCAATAGCTGTAAAATTGAATGGAGTCAATGCGAATACGAAACCCTCCAGAGGGCGTTGCTCCACACGGTTCCAAACACCTTTTCCAGAAATAGGAGGTTGTTGCTTATAGATTTCAGTCATGTACTGCACATTAAAGCGCAAAAAGTCTGTAATCTCACATGCTGAGTCAATTTCTGCCTGATATGGGTTTTTAGATTGACCCAACATAGTCGCAGCATTCAGCTCATAACGGTATTTTCCTGAAATCAATTCAGCAGCTTTTAAGAATATCGCCGCACGATCTTCCCATGTAAGATTTTCCCAATCTTTTTTTGCAGCTAAAGCGGCATTGATTGCATCTGTTACGTGAGATTTATCACCTTGGTTGTATTGACCTAAAATATGTTGATGGTCATGTGGAGGAGCTATTGTTACTTTGTGAGAAGTAGTGATTTCTTTACCGCCAATATACATTGGGATATCGATCTGTTTTGAACGTGCCTCATCAATTGCTGCTTTTAACAATTTGCGTTCTTTCGTTCCGACAGCGTAAGTGTACACCGGTTCATTGGTAGGAACAGGAACTGTAAAAAATCCTTTAGACATATTACAATTATTTATTATTCATTCAAAAATGCTATTTATGAATCATGAAGCTATCAAGTTTATTCATCCCATTATCAGGCATGAGAAACCATGGTTTCAACTTATTAGCAGGATACTAAATAGCGCTAATAGAAGTAAAATTACCTCAAATTTTATGAATACCCAAAGTTACTGTCCCTCTTTGAGCACCTTGGAAAAGATACGTTTAAATTTTTCCAATTTCGGTTTAATCACCAATTGGCAGTATGGTTCTTTTCCATTTAACCGATAATAATCTTGATGATAGTCTTCTGCTGGATAAAATACCGTTGCCGGAACTACTTCGGTTACAATAGGTTTATTGTAAACCTTCTCTTTTTCCAAAGCTGAAAGATAATACCGCGTCTTGTCAAGCTGTTCTTTATTGTGCACAAAAATAGCTGAACGATATTGCGTGCCAACGTCATTGCCTTGTCGATTGAGTTCGGTAGGATCATGTGCTACGAAAAACGCTTCCAATAGCTGATCGTAACTGATCACATTGGGATCAAAAATAATATTAGTCGCTTCGGCATGTCCTGTACTTCCGGTACACACTTGGGCATAGGTTGGTTTTTTGACCCATCCTCCAGTATAACCAGAGACAACATTTACAACACCTTTCAATTCTTTAAACTGTGCTTCGGTACACCAAAAACAGCCTGCGGCAAATGTTGCCGTATCCAGCTTCGCCGTATTTTTTGTAGGCAATTTTGAGAAGTCTGTTTTCTCTGCTTGCTGTTCCTGCCCCTGACAGGAAGTAAAGACAAAAAGAGCCACCAAAATTATATAAAGATTTTTCATGTATTTAATTGTCAATTTGCTTGTCCGGGCTACAAACCATTCTTGCTTTCAACTAGACGCCCTGCTAATGCAAACAATACAAAAAATGGACTCAGTGCACGGAAACAAAACCTTCATGATTTTGCAGATACCAACAGCTAGCAAATCGAACTGAATGTTCTTTCTAGCCAATAACATCAGACACTTTCAAAAAAAAAGCGACAATAAATTAAATTGTCGCTTTTCTGATTTACTATCAAATGATCAATTATTTTGCAGCAGCATAGTTTTGTGCTACGGCATCCCAATTGATAACATTAAAGATTTCTTCTAAATATGCTGGACGCTTATTTTGGAACTTCAAATAATATGCATGCTCCCACACGTCGATCCCTAAGATAGGAGTCCCTTTTACCTCAGCAACATCCATCAAGGGATTGTCTTGGTTTGGTGTAGAAGTTACGGCTAATTTACCGTCAGCACCAACGATTAACCAAGCCCATCCTGATCCAAAGCGAGTTGCACCTGCTGCTTGAAGTTGTTTTTTCAACTCATCAAATGAACCAAAAGTAGCATTAATTGCATCCGCTAATTCACCTGTTGGTGCGCCACCAGCATTTGGACCCAAAACTTTCCAAAACAAAGAGTGGTTATAGTGACCACCACCATTGTTACGTACTGCTGCTGAATATTTACTTACGTTTTTGATGATATCCAATAAAGATAGATTCTCTGCGTCTGTTCCTGCGATTGCTTTATTTAAATTATCCACATATGCCTGATGGTGTCTGTCATGGTGGATTTCCATTGTAGTTTTGTCAATATGTGGTTCCAATGCGTCGGCTGCGTATGGTAACGCTTCTAATTCAAATGCCATATCTATTTTAATTTAAATGTTTATTACTTCGTTTATACATACAAATATAACACAATATACACGGTTATGTTTTTATGTGTTACAATAAATTCGTTATTTCTTTACCGTTTTTGACGAAAAAATGATTTTACCAAATCTGCACACTCTTCCTGCAAAACACCATGGGTAATAACGGTTTTTGGGTGCAATATTTTATCATGAAAATGAGAATAGCCCCGCTTTTCATCTTTTGCCCCATACACTATTTTCCCAATATGTGTCCAATAAGCTGCTCCGGCACACATGATACAAGGTTCTATAGTGACATATAATGTACATTCATCAAGGTATTTACCGCCGAGATAATTTGCAGCTGCTGTAAAAGCCTGCATTTCGGCATGCGCGGTTACATCATTTAATCGTTGTGTTAGATTATGCCCCTTCCCTATGACCCTTCCGCGATGTACAATAACAGCCCCAATCGGCACCTCTCCTTCCGCATAAGCAATTTTCGCTTCATTCAATGCCATCCGCATGAATGACTCGTCACTATCGATCAGTTGTGTTCCTTCAAAATCTATAAATGTCATGACACAAACTTAGCTAAGTTTAGATCCATTTGGTAATTTTTTATCAACAGACGTCAAAACAATATCCCCATTTTCATCTGGAAAACCTGTCACCAGACATTCAGAAAAAAAATTGGCGATCTGTTTTTTAGGGAAATTCACGACTGCGACCACTTGTTTTCCGATCAGTTCTTCTTTGCTGTAGTGTACTGTAATTTGGGCACTGCTTTGCAATATCCCTATTTCATCGCCAAAATCGAGTTTCAACTGATAGGCCGGTTTTTTAGCTTTTGGAAAATCCTGTGCATCCAGAACTGTTGCTACCCGTAAATCTACTTTCTCAAAATCGTCCCAGCTAATGGTGTTACTCATAATCTGTTGCTGCTGATATCCTGAATCTCTTTACCTATTGTAAATAAAACATAGGAAGGCTTCCGTCCCAGGCGTAATGATAATCTACCGATCAATTTATCTTCTTCTCCTGCTTGAAAAGCTAAATCTTCGTCACTTAAATGGTTGTACTTGCGACGGAGTTTTTCTTTGGCTACTTGCCACTGTTCTTCGTTAATTTTCAGCATAACTAAGATTTAGGTATAAAATTTGTATATCTTTACTGAACTGTAAAAGTTTGTTTAAAGATACAATATATACATAAATAAAAGATTATGAAAAAGATTTTACCAGCATTACTTTTGATTTGTGGTAGCGTAGCAAATGCACAGGCGCAGCTTCTGCCTGGATTTGAGGTGGGTGTAAAAGGAGGGTTAAACTTCTCTAAGCTTAAAAGCGATGGCAAATATTTCAATTCAGACACGAAAGCTGGCTACCAAGCAGGTCTTTATGGTCGTGTTGGTGTATTGGGATTCCATATTCAGCCTGAGGTTTATTTAACAGGTAAAAACACTAAAGTAACCAATCCAGATGGTCAATCGACAGATGTTAAATTTACAACAGTCGATGTCCCTGTATTATTGGGTAAACGCTTTGGTTTAGGTCCTATTGGAGCAAGGATTCAAACTGGTCCAATATTTTCATTTAAAGTCGATGACAAGCAAGATAAAGTCATCGATCAATTGAACCCAAATAACTACAAAAAAAGTGGTACAGCTTGGGCATTTGGTGTAGGTGCTGACATTTCAAGCTTACGTGTCGATGTAAGATACGAAATGGGCCTAAACAAAGTCAACAACGAGAGCCAGGCAAATCCAAAAATCAACATGTGGAGTATCGGTTTAGGCTATAGATTATTCAGTATTCTATAGTGCTTTAACCACTGTTCATATACCGTTAGAAAGTCCGTTTTTATTCAAAACGGACTTTTTATTTCAATAAACTTTAGAACCGTTCTAAATTGTTGCTTTTTCTTGTCAAAATGGTATCATATTTAATAGCAAATAGTAGATTTGCCTAATTAAAATTAAATTACAAGGATAATGAGTAAATCAAAGCCAGTTTTCAGTTCTTCGATTGGGAAGAAGCTAATCATGAGCTTAACAGGAATCTTCCTATGTTTATTCCTAGTTGTTCACTTGGTTGGTAACTTGCAATTATTTAAAGATGATGCGGGTCTAGCGTTCAACAAGTACGCCTATTTTATGACTCACTTTACACCAATCAAAGTTGTTTCTTACTTATTGTATGCTTCGGTAATTGTTCACGTCATCTACGCTATTACATTGTCGATGAAAAACAAGTCCGCTCGTCCTATTGGTTATGCCAAATATGATGGTCAAGCAAACAGCAAGTGGAATTCACGCAACATGGGTATCTTAGGTACTGTCATTTTAGTATTCTTAGCTACGCACATGTCTAATTTTTGGTGGAAGTTTCACAATGATGAAGTGCCGTACATCGAATACCGTACTGATTTGGCAACTGGACAAACCACAGCGAGAGAACTTCAAGCTTCTGAATTCCACGACTACCAAGAAACGGTAGAAAACAATGTTCAAATCTTAAAAGCGAGAGATTTGTACAAGCAAGTTGACTTTGCATTCAAAAATGTTGCATTGGTAGCTTTGTATGTGATTGCGATGGCAGCTTTGGCATTCCACTTAATTCATGGTTTCCAATCTGCATTCCAAACTTTAGGTTTTAACCACAGAAGATACATTGGAATCATCAGAGCAATCGGTGTTTGGGTATTTGGGGTATTAATTCCAATTGGCTTTGCAATAATGCCGTTGTTTTTCTTCTTTAAATAATTCAGAATCTTTTAAGATAAAGCTTCGGTTTTATCGATCAATATAAAATTAAGAGATATGTTAGATTCAAAAGTACCAGCGGGCCCATTAGCCCAAAAGTGGTCAAATCATAAATTTAATCTTAAGTTGGTTAACCCTGCTAACAAACGTAAATTTACCGTTATTGTTGTTGGTACAGGTCTTGCTGGTGCATCTGCAGCAGCATCTTTAGCTGAATTAGGATATAATGTAATTACATTCTGTTATCAAGATTCACCTCGCCGTGCACACTCTATTGCAGCGCAAGGTGGTATCAATGCAGCGAAGAGCTACCAAAATGACGGTGACTCTGTTTTCCGTTTATTCTACGACACCATCAAAGGTGGTGACTACCGTTCACGCGAAGCAAACGTTTACCGATTGGCAGAAGTATCTGTCAACATCATCGACCAATGTGTTGCTCAAGGTGTTCCATTTGCACGTGAATACGGAGGTTTATTAGACAACCGTTCTTTCGGTGGTGCACAGGTAAGCCGTACGTTCTATGCACGTGGTCAAACTGGACAACAATTGTTGTTGGGTGCTTATTCAGCATTAAACCGCCAGATTAAAAAAGGAAAAGTAAAATCTTATACTCGTCATGAGATGTTAGACTTAGTTATGATCGATGGTCATGCTAAAGGTATCGTAACACGTGACTTGGTTTCAGGTAAAGTCGAAACGCATGCTGCACACGCAGTATTGATGTGTACTGGTGGTTACGGTAACGTATTCTTCTTGTCTACAAATGCAATGGGATGTAACGTTACAGCAGCTTGGAGAGCACACAAACGTGGTGCTTACTTTGCGAATCCTTGTTATACGCAAATTCACCCAACTTGTATCCCGGTAACAGGAGATCACCAATCGAAATTGACCTTGATGTCAGAGTCTTTACGTAATGACGGTCGTGTATGGGTTCCTAAAACTCAAGAAATGGCTGAAAGATTGCGTAAAGGTGAGATCAAAGCCAACGACATCAAAGAAGACGACAGAGATTACTTCTTGGAACGTAAATATCCTTCATTCGGTAACTTGGTACCACGTGACGTAGCATCCCGTAATGCAAAAGAAGCTGTTGATGATGGTCGTGGTGTTGGTAAGACTGGTTTCGCTGTATTCTTGGATTTCAAAGAAGCTATTGGCCGTTTAGGCGAAGATGCTGTACGTGCTAAATATGGTAACTTATTTGACATGTACTACCAAATCACTGACGAGAACCCTTACAAACAGCCAATGCGTATCTACCCAGCTGTTCACTATACAATGGGTGGTGTTTGGGTTGATTATAACTTGATGACGACAATCCCTGGATTGTATGCATTAGGTGAGTGTAACTTCTCTGACCACGGTGCAAACCGTTTAGGTGCTTCGGCGTTGATGCAAGGTCTTGCTGATGGATATTTCGTAATCCCTTACACTGTGGGTGATTACTTAGCTAAATTAGGCTCATTCGCACCAGTAGATCACAGCCATCCTGCTTTCGAATCTACACGTAAGGAAGTTGAAGAGAAAATCAACAAATTATTGTCTTTAAACGGTACACAAACTGTTGATGATATCCACAAAAAATTAGGTCTCATTATGTGGGAGTATTGTGGTATGGCTCGTACAGCTGAAGGACTACAAAAAGCACAAGGTTTGATCCAAGAATTGAAAAAAGAATTCTGGACAAATGTTAGAGTTCTTGGAGAGAACGAAGAATTAAATCTTTCTTTAGAAAAAGCTGGCCGCGTAGCTGACTTCTTAGAATTGGGTGAGTTAATGGTTGTTGATGCATTGCAACGCGCTGAGTCTTGTGGTGGTCACTTCCGTTTGGAAAGCCAAACTGAAGAAGGTGAAGCAAAACGTAACGATGATGAATTCGCCTATGTATCTGCTTGGGAATACAAAGGAGACAATGTACCTGAGGAATTACACAAGGAAGACTTGGTATTCGAGAACGTTCAGTTAACACAAAGAAGTTATAAATAAGAAGGAAAATTATCATGGCACAACATATGAATTTAACGCTGAAAGTTTGGCGTCAAAAAAATGATAAAGATAAAGGTCAATTTGTAACTTATCAGGCAAACGATATCGCTGATGATATGTCTTTCTTAGAGATGCTTGATATTGTCAATGAAGAATTGACTCGTAAAGGAGAAGATCCAGTATATTTCGATCACGATTGTCGTGAAGGTATCTGTGGGATGTGTTCATTAGTAATCAATGGTCGCCCTCACGGTCCTAAAGAAGGTACTACAACCTGTCAATTGCACATGCGTAGCTTCCATGATGGACAAACTATCGTGATTGAACCTTGGAGAGCTGCGGCATTCCCAGTATTGAAAGACCTTGCGGTTGACCGTACCGCATTTGACCGTATCCAACAAGCAGGTGGATATGTGAATATCAATACAGGTGGTGTTCCTGATGCAAACGTTATTCCTATTCCTAAACGTATTGCTGACGAAGCTTTCGAATCAGCAACATGTATCGGTTGTGGTGCTTGTGTTGCAGCATGTAAAAATGCTTCTGCAATGTTATTCGTATCTGCAAAGGTATCTCAATTTGCTTTGTTACCTCAAGGTCAAACTGAACGTTACGAACGTGCACAGGCAATGGTAGATCAAATGGATGCTGAAGGTTTCGGTAACTGTACCAATACTGGTGCTTGTGAAGCTGAATGTCCTGTAGGTATCAAATTAACAAACATTGCTCGCTTAAACCGTGAGTACTTGACTGCTAAAATCTTCAGACAAGAAGAACCACACGCTTAATAAGCAATTAAAATCCTTCGTGCTCTCGCTAGCATCAACAGCTGGAGAAACCGATTGAAGATTCTTTCTAGCCGATAAAATAGGCTATTCAGAAAAATAATATAAAAGTCCTTGCCCTAAGAAAGCAAGGACTTTTTTTTATATTTACAATAATGTAAATTGACGAACGTGAATTCTGGTATAAAAATTCGATTACTCCTACTTATTCTGACTTTATGCTTTATAGGAACAGCTATTACCATTAAAGAATCTGTTACCAATAAGGAAATACTAGACATTGACACAAAATCGCTCAATGATTATATCGCGCAACAAGAGAAAAAAGTCGATCGTATTTTTAATGATTCACTCCTGCTCAAGACGTTTAAAAATTATGATCAGTATCCAATAGCCGTCTATCAGGCGTTCGAAAAGTTTAAAAACAATGAAAGGGTGTATTTATTCCTCTTTAAGGACCATGAACCGAAAATGTGGAGCACACATCTTTTTGTCCCTATCACAGATCAGGGATTTTTGGAAAAATCCAATTTTATTCAAGATGATAACCGCTCCTACGTCGTACGTAAGAAAACGATCGGCAATATCAGTATCCTTGCCTATATCATTGTAAAGGGATATACAAACAACAATAATCCTTACTTAAATAGTTCATTGAAGCGGAACTTCTTTGACTCCAGAAATATTGATATTGCCTCCTATACAGATACGGTCACCATTAAAAATATCTATAGCAATGAGGGATCTTATCTGTTCTCGGTTAAGCTAAAAGACGGAGAACATGAAAATGCCTATACGATTTTGCAATTCTTCTGCTGGCTGCTGGCTTGGATTGCTTTATTGATTTTCTTTAATAGTCTTTGTCTTCATATGGCCAAGACAGGAAGAGCCTGGTGGTCTGCCCTCCTACTCTTATCGGTATTCAGTCTTGTCAAATTTGCCGATCTTAAATGGAACTTACTTTCCGAAAACGCAACATTTTCGATTTTTGACTCGCGTAATTACGCTTATAACCGCTTCTTTCCCAATATATGGTCCGTAATGTCGACCACCATATTGATACTGTGGCTCGTTCTCTTTATTTATTCAATTCGTAAAGAGCTGAATTTTGACAAGATAAAAAACATCCGGCTCTTTAGAATTCCAATCGCCATCGGATTTATATTAAGCATCTATCTATCTTTTGGCCTCTTGTATGATATTGCCGGCACATTGATTACCCATTCCAACAATATCTATTTTGACTTCACGAAACTGGTCGATTTACGTTTCTTAAGCTGGGTAGATCTCGGCATTATTGGCCTCGGTATTTTAGCCTTGAGTATCTATATCGATCTCGTACTATTTTTCCTTAAAAAACTGGAGTTAAAACCGACACAGCTCCTCAACATTCAATTGGCATGTGTCATTTTTGTCATTCTGATCATTTCCTTCTATATAGAGAAAAACAGCCTGGTCAACTTGCTGCTCGCACTCATCATCCTGATTAAATCTTTTGGCGAGAAGTATTTTGACCGCCATATATTAACAAATTATATCGCCGTCCTGATACTCTGGGCGATTATCAGTGCGATCACACATGCGCGCTTCTACCAGGAACGGAATCTGATCGACATGAAAATCTTATTGAGCAATCTGCAATCAGAAGATGATGTTAATGCTGTTTCTCTTTTCTCTGATATCGAAAGCAGCATCGCCAACGATAAAGAACTAAAACATCTATTCAATATAAGCCTTCCATATACCAATACGGAAGGGATCAACGATTTTATCAAGAAAAAGTACTTTA
This sequence comes from Sphingobacterium sp., assembly GCA_031286695.1. Taxonomy (GTDB): domain Bacteria; phylum Bacteroidota; class Bacteroidia; order Sphingobacteriales; family Sphingobacteriaceae; genus Sphingobacterium. The sequence goes on from JAITTY010000008.1 coordinate 60,923, forward strand.
GCGGTTATCTTTCCAAATATGAGTTCAAAGCGTATTATTATGATCAGAACAATATTCCGCTCAACCCAGCTAGCCGAAATAAGATCAATGAATACAGAGAAAAGGTAATCAATAAATCGATAAAAGTGACTCAAAACTTTTATCGTGCAAGTGCTGAATTAGGAACCCATGAATATTTTTCCATTATTCCGGTCTCCATTGATCAAAATAGAATTGTCAACGTCATTATCAATCTGTCCAATAAAGACTTTAGTTATACTGTCCCTTATCCTGAAATCCTCACGGATATGCGGATCAACAATTCGCAGTATTATAATAAAGGGGATTATTCAATAGCCCTCTATAAAGGTGGCTCCCTAATCACTCAGTTTGGGAAATATACCTACGAGAATAATCTAAGAGGGCTCAAGGGGGCTCCTGGTGAATATATTGAGGTGCTGGACCGGGATGCTTATCTTCATATGGCTTATGTTGCCAATAAATTCTCAACATACGTTATCAGCAAAGAGAAACCTTCTTTTTGGGATTACCTCGCGACGACTTCATTTCTGTTCCTGGTATTCTTTATGATTTTTATGTTTTTTCATTTCATAAAATCATTCTATATCTTTCTCAAAAACACCAAACTTACTTTCCGTAATTTAAAATACCAATTTTACAAAATAGTCAATAAAATACAGTACTCTACACGTATTCAGACATCAATTATCTCTTCCGTTATTCTGGCTATTCTTATATCGGCTGTGATTTCCTATATAAGCATCAACAAACAACTTTACAATAACAATAAAGCCAATAAGGAACGTTTTATTATTGAACTTGGCAAGCGGATGGAAAATATGCTGACCTATACGGATGAAACTTCCAATGAGACGCAGCTCATCAGCATGCTCAAAACACTGTCTGAAACGATCTCCAAAGATTTCAACCTCTATTCTAAATCAGGCAGATTGCTATATAGCTCTCAGCGCAGAATTTACGATCTGGAGCTTTTCTCGACTTTCATTAACCCAGCAGCGTTAAAGAATCTCTCCATATTAAAAAAATCAGAGACAATTGAAGATGAGCGGATAGGTACTTTCCAATTTGAGACCAGTTATGCGACTATCAGGGACAAAAATTATAATACGTTGGCCTATATTGGAATTCCGAATTTTTCGCTCCAGAAAGAAGAAAATATCAATAAAAATCTTCTTTTAAATACGATCGTGAATATCTATTCGTTGATCATCATCGGTTTTGGTTTTTATGCAACGTTCGTCGCCAATAGTGTCACCAATCCATTGAGCATCATCAGTAAGAAGATTTCACAGCTACGTTTGGGACAGCCCAATGAACCACTCTTTTGGCAACGAAATGACGAAATAGGCACATTGATCAAAGAATACAATCTCATGATCATCAAACTAGAGGACTATGCGAACAAGATCAAAGATACCGAGCGCGAGTCTACCTGGCGTGAGATGGCCCAACAGATCGCACATGAGATCAAAAATCCATTAACACCAATGAAACTAGGTATTCAGCAACTTCGTAGATCGTACAAAGATGACGACCCTAAATTTCCGGATCGTTTCAATAAATTCTCCACCTCATTCATTGAGCAAATCGATGCATTGACACATATCGCATCGGAATTTTCGCATTTTGCCAAATTTCCAAATACGGTTATGGAAAACATCAATATTATAGAGAAAGTAACAAAGTCCATTTCCTTGTACAACAATACACCAAATGTAAGTATTCGTCTCATTAATAATGCTGATCATAAGACACTTATTGTCAAAGCTGATGGTAATGAGCTATTGAGAACCTTCAACAATCTGATCAAAAATGCAATTGAAGGTGGTTATGGGCGAAAAAATATGAAGATAGAAATCTCCATTGAGCGCTACTCGGACAAATTTGTCAAGATAGATATCAAAGACAATGGTTATGGCATTCCCAAGGAGATGCAGGATAAGATATTTCAGATTAATTTCACCACAAAAAGCTCGGGAAATGGCTTAGGGTTGGTTCTTGTCAAAAAAACAATTGAAGCGAGCAATGGACAGATTTATTTCGAGACAGTTGAGGGTGAAGGAACAACGTTTCATATACTGCTTCCTTTGCAACAGATAGAGTCTTAATAGCTGCAAAACCAAAGTTAGCATCATACTTTATAGAACAACTATGCAATACCACGAGCTTATCGGCCCAATAACAGCCTATAGCTCAAAATCTGTCCTTTGCTGATCGCTTTGTTGCATTATCATTTGAGGATAACTAAAGATATCATACCATAACTAAAAAAGCTCCTTGAAATTCAAGGAGCTTTTTTATCTGTTTATTTGTTTTTAACGCAGTACAACAGTAGATCGTCCCATGATTGCATTATCTTCATATAATAATACGGTATAGGCACCTTTGGAAAATCCGTCCTCTGCAGCCCAGTATACGATATAATCTTCACCTTTGTTGGTAAATAAGATGTTGTGCTTAAAAGTATATTGCAGTTTTTCGCCATGCACATAGAAGATATTATCTCCCTGTACAACCAAATTTCCTTGGGGATCGATAATTCGGACAAATATATCACGTTCACCATTTTTGGCTAAGGGATTATCCGCAATAGTAAAATTGATTTTTAACTTATCGATTTTCTTGGCACGCTCTTCAACAAATTCCTTTCCATTCTTCTTAACTTCAAGCCCATTGATACTAATACTTGAAACTTTTAGTGCCGAAGCAGTTGCCACTTTCTCTTTCAGCTCTGAATTTGAGGTAACCAAAGAAGTGATTTGTTTTTCCTTTTCAACGACTGATTCGTTTAAATTGGAGTTTTGTTTTGATAAGATTTGATTTTCCTGAATGAGACGTTGCACATTGACACGATAAGTATCTACCTGCTTTTTGAGCTGGTTGATTTTATGTTGCGCTTCATCAATATCTTTTGGCGTAATACTCTTATTTTCAAGCTTTTTACGAAGTTCCGCAATCTCTGCTCTTGAATCGTCTTTCTGTACGGTCATCTCTGGTGTCAACTGAACATTTTCTACATCAATCTTATCCAATTCAGCTTCTATGCGATCAATCTGTACCTGAAGATTTTCCTTTTCTACTGTAAGCGTATAGACCTTTTCACCGTTGGTCTTAAACTTGACATAAAAATATATGTTCGTTGCAAGTAATGCGGCTATAGCAATAATAAAGAAGTAGATCTTTGAGGAATCTTTCTTCTTTTCTTCTTCTTGCTTACTTGAAACAACTTCTGAATTCATCATAATATACTGTCATCATAGGTATAAATTTATACCAATAAATGTTTAAACAAAAATTATTCCAGTTTTATTTTTTATTTCCTATTATAGATTATTCAAAATAATTCAAGGTCTCAAATCCGCCTCGTTTCAAGTATTCTTCCTTTCTCATCAAATGAAGATCAGATTGTACCATATCTGTTACTAACATTTGGAGATCATATTTTGGTGTCCATCCGAGTTTTGTGTTGGCTTTGGTCGGATCACCAATTAATAGATCAACTTCCGTAGGTCTATAGTAAGCGGGATCAACTTTGACAACAGTCTGACCAAACTTAATCAAGGACTTATCAATATTTAACTCTGATAGGCGCTCCTCGTCAATATCAATGATTACACCCTTTTCTTGTTCACCTTTTCCACTGAATTCAATTTCAATGCCCAATTCGGCAAAGGCCATGCGAACAAAGTCCCTAACGGTTGTGGTCACCCCGGTAGCGATCACGAAATCTTCAGGAGTGTCTTGCTGCAGAATCAGCCACATTGCTTCCACGTAATCTTTGGCATGCCCCCAGTCACGTTGTGCAGACAGATTACCAAGGTATAATCTATCTTGCAGTCCGAGTGCGATCTTTGCTACTGCTCGGGTAATTTTACGTGTCACAAAAGTCTCTCCCCGTACAGGGCTCTCATGATTAAATAAAATACCGTTACAGGCATACATCTTATACGCCTCGCGGTAATTTACCGTAATCCAATAACCGTACATTTTTGCCACAGCATAGGGGCTTCTTGGATAAAATGGCGTCGTTTCACTCTGTGGGACCGCTTGCACCAATCCATACAGTTCGGAAGTCGAAGCTTGATAAATGCGGGTTTTTTCAATCATTCCCAATAACCTAACAGCCTCTAAAATCCGTAATGTACCGATACCGTCTGCATTTGCAGTATATTCGGGTGTATCAAAGCTAACTTTTACATGGGATTGCGCTGCAAGATTATAAATCTCATCAGGCTGTGTTTCTTGTATAATGCGAATCAAGTTGGTTGAATCCGTCAAATCACCGAAATGCAAGGTAAAATTTCTATTGTCAAGATGAGGATCTTGATAAAGATGGTCAATACGATCTGTATTAAATAAAGAGCTCCGGCGTTTTAGACCGTGTACTTTGTAACCTTTCTTCAATAGGAATTCTGCTAGATAGGCACCATCTTGTCCTGTAATGCCTGTGATTAAAGCAGTTTTCATGTTTTGTTCAGCCATGTTTCTCTCTAGATTAAGCAATACCTGACGAAATCGCTAGGTACTTATCCCATTTCATTCTTCCAATTAATTTATCCGCTTACACGTTTACTCAAGTATAATTTTCTTCTCATTGCTTGCATAAACTCTCCAGTTTATAGCGCAAAATTAATCATCATGAATTGGGAGTGTAAAAGTATTAAATTTTAAACAAAAAAAGCTATAGGAATTCCTATAGCTTTCTGTTATTCTTCTTTTATTGCTTACGTTTAGTTCGAACGCGTAAAATTAAAGACTAAATAAGCTTCTCCATTAGCAACTGTCAATGGCATACGCATAACCAATTTATTCCCATCCGAATAAGATAAATCCAAGCGATAACCCGTTGTTACGTTCTTCGCTTTATCACCTGCGTAAATCTTTTTAAATTGGAACTGAGGTTCTCCTAAACCTTTTCCAGGATTATAGATAGACCAAAAGATCTCACGTGATGCGCCCGGTGCACATAAAGTCCCCTGAGCATTAAATGTAATTGATCCTTTCCCATTTCCAATAAAATTCCATGTACTACCGACAAAACATTCAGCAGGAGCTTCCTCAAATACACTTTTAATCGTGAATGAAGAAGGTAAATTTTCTCTATCGATTGTATTCAGTGTCCACGTTCCTTTTACAGCGGATTTCCAATCCGAAGCGCTAGGACCTGAAGCTGCACTCGTATTGGAAGAAGGATTTCCAGTTGATGTACCTTGCTTTTGTGCTCCACAAGAAAATAAGGTCACCGTAGCAAAAACAGTTGCTAATGATAAAACGAATCGATTCATATGTATATATTTTAATTTCAAATTGTATTTTTGGAGTAAATTAATCCACAAATCATGAAGATTACAGCCAAAAATCATACCATAAGCAAAATAATCGCAAAAACGCTGTTAAGGTTATTTATCATTTTATTGGCCTTCGCTTCTTATCCGCTTTTTTTAGGACAGGAAGCTAAAGGCAAATTGAACCAAATCAGCCTTGCCTTTACCAATAAGATTGCACTTGTAGCTCCTATTCTGCTGTTTTGCTTTATCATTGGATTAATGATCGCTGTGCTCAAGCACAAATATAACAGAATTGACCTAAATTGGCTATTTTCTCTTGCGACTATCTTTGGTATTTTATATTTGATATTATTGTATTCAAGAATTTACCCAACGATAGCCTAAGCGCAATTGCACAATTCGACAAAGTTTCTAACTTTGGATTCTCCAAATCGCTAATTACAGCCACACAAGATTGGACGTATAATTTCTATGGATAAAAAAAAGGGGCTCAAAATAGCCAAAAATATAGCAAAGATTATTGTTACAGTGGGGGCCTTATATTGGGTATTCAGCAGGGTATCTTTAAAAGATCTGAAAGAAGCTGTCATCAATTCCAATCCACTCTATCTTTTCCTTGCTTTAGTGGCCTACAGCATCTCCATTCTTATCTCCTCTTCGCGTTTATTAACGTTTTTAAAGGCCATCGGATTAGATGTTACCGAAAAATACAATTTAAAATTGTACCAACTTGGCTTATTTTATAACCTCATTCTACCGGGTGGTGTCGGCGGAGATGGTTATAAGATATTCTTCCTCCGAAAACGGTTCAATATTAAAGGGAGAAAATTATTTACGGCTCTATTTTTAGATAGATTGAGTGGACTCTGGGCACTATGCTTGATTATAGGGGCACTAATTACTTATATGCCACAACTGGGGATTCCAAACTATCTGACCATTATTCTATTTATCGTTGGGAGTATCCTCTACTATTTTATCGTTACCAAATTCTTCGGAGAATACAAGGCTACATTTCTAAAAGCCCACTTAAAAGCCATCGGAGTACAGTCTATGCAAGTCATCGCCGCAATACTAATACTCTATGCACTGGGATTTAGCGGTAAATTTTCTCCTTATCTCTTTTTATTCCTTGCTTCTTCGCTGGTTTCGATTATTCCTTTTTCCGTTGGGGGGTTGGGGATGCGTGAGCTTGTGATTCTATGGGGTGCCGGGATATTTCAAGTGGACTCACACAATGCAGTTTTAATCACGTTATTATTCTATATTATTTCTGCACTCGTGGCTCTTTCAGGAATTTATTTTATATTTCATCCGAAAGCAATTGGAGAAGACAAATTACCTTCTGTAGAAGAAGTCGAACAAAGTCAAAAACTAGAAGAATAAACATGGCAAATATTATTATTACAGGGGCAAGCAGTGGTGTTGGATTTGAAGCAGTATTGGATTTGACCTCTAAAAAGGACAACAAAGTAATTGCATTGGCTAGATCAGCGGACAAACTGAGAAAACTCCATGAAATTGCCAGCCAGCTCAATTATGATGGCGGCACGTTATATCCTGCCCAATTTGATATTGTCTACGATGACTACGCCACACTGGTTCCGTTCATTCAATCAAAATTTGATAAGGTCGATATTTTGATCAACAATGCAGGAGCACTCATCAATAAACCTTTTATGGAAACTGATGGAAAAGATTTTGCCGAAATGCTACAGACCAACGTAATGGGGCATGTCAATATGATACAACATGTTGTCCCAATGATGCAAGAGGGTTCACATATAGTCAATATTAGTAGCATGGGTGGATTCCAGGGCTCCATGAAATTCCCCGGACTTGCGGCCTATTCAACCAGTAAAGGAGCATTAGCGATCCTGACAGAATGTTTAGCCGAAGAGTTTAAAGAAAAGGGAATCAAAGTCAACTGTCTGGCTTTGGGATCTTCCCAGACTGAAATGTTTGAAGCTGCATTCCCTGGTGTCGAAGCGGGTACATTAGCCTTTGAAATGGGACGTTATATTGCTGATTTTGCTCAAAACGGACAGCACTATTTCAATGGTAAAATACTTCCAGTGGCCAATACAACGCCCTAATTGAAACAGCACGCTTCAAAGAGATCCCTTTTTCGAATACAATCAGGGCCATTTAATATCCTATTAAATGGCCCTGAGCTTTTTAACTCTATTTGATCCGCAAAGAAATCTTAAAATTCTCGGCCTTTAGTTCATTCAATCAATTTGTCTTCAGCTTAAGCCATTTCGTAAGGTCATCCATCAATTGTTCATTAAAGCTTTCTGAGTTCTCAAAATATTCTTCAATTTTTCCAGTTTGCGCATTTTGAAAAAGGTGATTCAGATTGGGATAATCCTTAATTGTGACATCGGTGGTGTTTAAGTGCAAACGCTGGAGACAATAGATATTTTCATTGGCAGGAACTTGAACATCCTTTCCTCCAAAAGAAGCAAAAATCGGCACTTTAACCTGCTTCAGATAATAAGCCGGATCGATGCGGAGAAACGTCCTAAACCAAGGGCTCATCATTGGACTAAGTTTAATCTTCATATCAGGAGTCAGCGGATTCCCGTTATTTTGATGAATAAGTTCCTCTTCCAGCGATGCGGCCAATACTTTTGGTGGCTCATCTTCCAATAGAATATTATACAATTTTCGATTATTTACTTTATTTATATCCAAAGCCTTTTCAGATAAACCTCCGACTTTTCCCAGTGCGTAACTTTGTAAAATCAGCAGAGAATCACCTTTAATCACGGGTCCGGATAGAAGCGCTATATATTTTACTTTATTACTTTCTGATGCCACTATTTCAGCAATTAAAGCACCCTCACTATGACCGATTATCCCTATTTTCTCTCCATTAATATTCGTTTTCTTACTTAAAAAATCGACTGCGGCATTAGCGTCAGAGGCAAAGTCAATCGTTGTTGCTAAATTAACTTCTCCTTTAGAGCCGCCTACCCCCCGATCATCATAGCGCAATACGGCAAAGCCATTTTTGGTAAGATGATCTGCAAGTACCTTAAAAGGCCTGTGCCCGAACACCTCCGAATCCCTATTTTGCTGCCCACTGCCATTGACTAATACCACCGCAGGAAATGGCCCTCCGCTTTTAGGATAAGTCAGGGATCCTCTAAGTAGCGCATTGCCCGCGCTATTTTTGAACTGCACTTCCTCTTCCGTATAGCTATACGGAGGAAATACATCCTGTTTACGAGAAAGCCCGCTCTGTTCGTTCTCGCTTCGTACCAAAATCATAGCAGATTCAAAAGGCCCTTGTTTCATCACCCCTTTCATCACATCTTTATCCCGATCCAAAAAGCCTGCGTAAACAAGACCTATATTTTTAACGTCCATCCAAATGGAATCCTGCTCGATGCGTATTTGATTTATTGTAAATTTCTGTGCGGTTTGCATCGGACTCTCAAAGGTTCCATTCCACTTTCCTGCATTATCTTTTTGAATATTGAACACCAGCAAGAGCTTCTGCCCGGAAACCTCAACCTCCCCCTTCCATGAACCATCAAATGTCTGTGCATGGCAACATGAAAAATGGAAACAAATGATAAATAGGTATAAAATTCTTCTCATTGTCGTTTTTTACTAGAAATTAAACTGTATACATAGATCCAGTATAAAATATAATGCCACAAATAGTATACTGATCCCAATCTTCTTATTATTAACTGCGACATTCATGCCCTTGACCAATAGATAGAATTGATAAAACAGTAATAATAAACTGATGATTCCAAACATACCAAACAAGAACATCTCCGTTTTATCAACCCCAGCCAATGCATGATCGCCGCTTTGCACTGCCTTTAAGATTTGATCCGTGAATTTGTCCTGGTTTAGCAGTTTCCCTAAAAATAACACAAGATAAAGCGGGAATGGCGTAATCAACACAACATTCATGACATCAATGACCCTGGTCTTTCTGTTTAATAACATCCCTATACCGTATAGAAGTACAAAAGGAGCCAAAACCATATAGGCATGAACACGCAATACAGTCCATAGAGAAACCGTCATTTCTGGTTGATAGAAATGCATAAATCCATTGAACTGCTGACCCGATAAATAAATAATATAGCTTGATAACAAGAATCCGAAAACACCCGCAAAGAATAATTTCCACTCCGTAAATTCGGCAAATGGATTCTGAAAAATCTGTTTAACTTTCATTTTTTTAAGAATTGAGATAAGTTCAGCTGTTCGATCTCTACTGGATTTTGGGTTCCTATAAGCAATACTTTACCATTTCCCAGTGTAAGTTGTAGACCTATGTTGCCCCGAGCTGAAAAAGCCCGCCCTCTCACCCCTCTCCGCAATCCCCATCCACCAAACTCACCAATCGGATTATATTTTCGCACCTCAATAGATTGTATATCTGACCACTGCACGCTTTTTTGATAGAAGTTGAAAGGAAAAAAATAGACTTCAACCCCGTCTTCATGAATCGTAGTCTTTAATCTCAACACAGCAAAGAGTCCCCACAATACTAAATTGATCCAGAAGCCCGGCGATTGAAATAATGGAACAAAATTCAACCGCAAGAGATCATGCCAATGCACAGAAAAGCCAGCCACACTGACAGTTAAAAGGACCAGACAAAGCCACCAACTAAAAAAAGATTGGCTTTCGGTATAAAGTGTATTATTTTTCATCTTGATATAATTATTCGATTATCAATTATCCGATTCCGCAGGCGACTAAATACTTCTGTTCCCAACAGTATTGTTTGTCTGAGCAAGGGATTTCAATTTGTGAATCAGATCGTCGAGGATATTACGGACCGTCGGATAGGATTTGCCCATCTGATTTGCCATTTCTTTTAAACTTCCTGAGTGCATCAAAAAATTCAGGACAAATTCTTGTTCCTCTACGGTAAGTTGCATCAACAAGGGTAGTGAAAATTTACCGACAACTTCAGTCTCACAGGAGTCGCACACCAACTTAGAAACTTTTAACTTCGCTTCGCAACAGGGACAATCAATTGGTATTTTTTTCATTAAATAATATCTATATCAATATTATTAAAGATAGTATTAATAATGTTAAAACAAAACACCATAAAATCAATATTTTTTAAAAACCATTGCTTAATGATATATTTGTATCATTAAATAACATTTATGAAGAAGTTTTTAGGCTATTTCCTATCTATAATATTTTGGTTTTGTTTTGGTTTATCCTTGATTATCTTTCACCCTATACAGTGGTTATGTTTAAAACTTGGTGGATATAATGCACACAAAAAAAGTGTAGATATGTTAAATGCTTGTCTGGTTGCCTGTTATTACACGCTATTTAATCGGGTAACATTTATCGACAATAAACATATTCCAACAGGACAGCCTATTGTGTTTGTTGCCAATCACCAAAGCACTTTTGATATTCCGCCAATGATCTATTTCTTACGCAGGTTTCATGGAAAGTTTATTTCTAAAATAGAACTTGCCAGTGGGATACCTAGCATCTCCTTTAACCTGAAACATGGTGGAGCCGCAAATATAGATCGCAATGACCCCAAACAATCTATTGCTGAGATCCTGAAACTTGCCAACAATATGAAAACCAAAAACTGGTCGGCGTTTATTTTTCCGGAAGGGACGCGGTCAAAAACGGGGAAAATGAAGGCTTTCCATGTGGGTGGAATTGCGACATTATTAAAGAAAAATCCAAACGCACTCGTTGTTCCTATCGCCATCACGGGATCGTATGAAATGGTACAATATGGCATGTATCCACTGACCCCTTTTCTTCATATGACCTGGGAAGTTTTAAATCCATTGGATACCGAAGGGAAAAGTATTGAGGAGATCGTAAAATTAGCGGAAGAGACGATAAAACTAAAGGTCGAAAAATAGCGACGATCTACTTCACTTGCCTTCCTTTCCAATCATATTTCCCGACATTGCCCAGTATGCCGATATAGGCTAAATAAAGAACATGGGCTAGGCTCAGTAACGGAAGGTATAATAAAAGTTCTTTTCTACACGCAAATGTGGTCAAAGGCTGAATAAAAAGAAATTCCACAGTCATCTTTAATAGCAACGCGAACAGTACGACCCACGCTACAAATTTCACACCACAAAGCGCAAGAACTGCAGCAACCAAAATCAATAAATTGAAAAACCAAATGGAAATCCCCAATGCAATGACACCTTTGTTTTTATATTTTGTACTTTTTGAAGCCCAGCGTCTGCGCTGGCTAATGAATGACTTCAAATCTGGTTTGGCATCCGTATAAACAACAGCCTCTTTTGACTTGCAAAACGTGATCCTTTCAGGATATTGTTCAGCAACTTTGTGTAGAAAAAGTTCATCATCACCGGATGCAAGTTCATCAATTCCCTTAAATCCGCCCATTTGTTTAAAAATATCTTTTCGATAAGCCAAATTCGCACCATTACAGGTTGTCGGTTTTTTGTTGCCAATGCCAGCTGCACCCAGACCTATCAAATACAAGAATTCCAAGGTCTGCAGCCGTTCAAAGAAACTCTTTTCTTCTGAATAGAGCACGGGAGAAGACTGTAGATAAGCATCTTCCTTTTCAAATGTACTGATAACCGTTGCTAACCAATTCGGTCCCATTCGACAGTCTGCATCGGTAGTTATGATAATTTCGCCTTGACAGCATTCTATAGCCCTTGAAATCGCCAGCTTCTTGTATGAGTTCAAACGGCCATTTTCGTTCAATTGAATAAGTTTAACACCTTGCTCTGCATATTCTTTCACAATCAACGACGTATTGTCGTCTGAATGGTCGTCGATTATAATAAGCTCCAGGAGAGCTGGCGGATAATTCTGTCCCAAGATAGATTTAATGGTGCGTCTAATATTGAACTCTTCATTACGTGCGGCAATAATCACAGATATGGACTTTGTTGGACGGGCAAGATTGTTGGGCACTGGGATCAGGCTCCAGCCTCTACGCATCCATAAAACTAGAATTGCGTATACGCAAGCAAAAATGATCAATAAATAGTTAAGAATTTGTATCACCGAAAAAATTAATCTTAAAAACAAAAATAGAACCAAATATAGCTGGAAGAATTAAATTAACGAACCAAATACAGGAAACAATGGCCATAACAGCTATTTCCTGTGTGGTAATATAGCTATATAGATTGCTTGCTACAAAACTTCTAACACTGAAATCAAAAATATCCAATGTAGGTAGGGCCGCCTGAACAAAAAACAGGATAAAAATCATCAGAATCATGGATAAAAGCGGTAGCTCGGGTAAAGTCAGTTTCATCAAGATGATATACTGGGAAGTGAAAATGATAAATCGCGCCAAAGAATTTAAAAGAACAATACAGAGCTCACGCGTTGAATAGTGTTCCAATACCTCAAAGAAAGGTTTAATCCGCGCAAGGAACTTTATTTTACCGACCAATGCATCAATCCATTTTACGTTGAAATATAAGATAACAAATCCCGCGGCATAGATAATGGCAAGCAGCCATACGCCAAATTGTACGGTTAAAGGTGTAGAAAGAAACTGACAGATAAACCAAGCAATACTTAATGCGCCGGCAACGCTCGTTAGCACAAGCTGTGCAAATAATCCAACGCCCATCGCGACAGCTCCTTTTGCCCTATTTTGAGGTTGCAAAAACAGAACCCGTCCACCATACTCGCCAATCCGATTGGGTGTAAAAATAGCCCAAGTAAGTCCACAAAAAACGGATTGGAATGACTGCCAAAATGAAATACGCTCCAGTTTAGATGCAAGATACCGCCATTTGACAACTTCAAGCAACCAATTGACTAGCATTAAAACCACAATCAAAATAAGGGTCCATACAACGGAATGCTGTTCTAAACCTGCAATTAGGGTTTTAAACTTCTCAATATTGCTTCTATCGGATACCTTCACGACAATATACCAGGTCGCAAGGGCAAAAACCAGTATCTTCAATAAAAGACTGATATATTTTTTTTGTCTTCCAGTCAACTTTTGATAATTAGAGAGCAATGTTACTAAATTTTAGCCAAATGATTAAGTTTTGTCGAATGCAATCCGCGAATAAAACGCAAAATTTGTAATATTGTATATGCAGAAGGAAAAGGCGAAAGAAAGAATAATTTTAGGTATCGACCCCGGCACCGTTATACTCGGATATGGCATCATCAAGGAAGTGGGTAATACCCTATCTTTAATTTCAATGGGGGTCATCAAAATGGGACATTTAGATGACCATGCCTTAAAACTACAGCGCATTTTTAAGAAGACTTCTGCCTTAATGCAAGAATATAATCCCGACTGTGTCGCCCTTGAATCTCCATTTTATGGTAAAAACATACAGGTCATGCTCAAATTGGGCCGGGCTCAAGGTGTTGCCATGGCTGCGGCACTTGCTCAGGATATTCCCATCTTTGAATATTCTCCAAGAAAAATAAAACAATCCGTTACAGGAAATGGGAATGCCACAAAGGAACAGGTATCTGCGATGCTAAAAAATCTATTAAAATTTGAGGAAACACCTCAATTTCTGGATGCCACCGACGGTTTAGCAATCGCCGTATGTCATTCCTTTCAGAAGAATGCCGTATCTGGCAGCAGCAAATCCTACTCGGGATGGTCAGCTTTCATCAAAGACAATAAAGATAGAATCAAGTAATTACATTTGCACCTGACGAATCACATTCTTCACATTTAACTCCACAATATCGGTCATCGTTTTACATTTGAGGTAAGAATTATTCTGATAAAATTCAGCATAGCCTTCCCGTAACTGTTTGATATTTTCCAAGGTCGAGAGCACCTGCGTTTGTGAGGCGTCCCGCAGATCAGCGATCCGATGTCTTTCGCTCCGCACCCTGTGCACAATGGAAGAACGCTCTTCCTGCTGGTATTGCAGTACAGTTTTCTCATTTAAATGTTCCATCGCCAATTTCACATAAGGAAGATTCTCCTTGAAAAATTGCGGCATATACACTTTCGGATTTCCTTCATAAAATTGCTGGTCAAAATCTATGGCTCTAATCCTAAACTGAAAATCGTCAAAATCCGGCGTGATCTGCATGACAAAATTGTAGGCCCGCATATCACCCAGCAGCGTGATAATACATCGTTCGTTAAACTTGACAAATTCTTTGGAAATACGGGTTAAATTGTAATCAGGTGAGAACATCCGTGTTTTTGAAAATGTATCTCCTGGGATCCCAACAATATGTTCTTCAACCAGCGTATCGTGATCTACCATATAATTCACCTGATTGGGGGACAATATTTCTTCCAATTCCAATCCGTAAATACGCGAAGCATCGGCCTGTTTGATGTAAAAATAATCGTAAACATCATTTAATCGGTTAACAATACGAATGCGAAAGGGCTTAGTATTGCCAAAACCACAGTATTCTACGCGATCGATATATTTATGCTGAACGATTCGGGTATTGCCCGATGCTTTCAGTTTAGCATAAATCACCTTCAACCCGTCATATAATTGGTCCATAAGGTATTGCGGATACATGGGGGTTTCCCAAAAAGTGTCGTTACCAAATTTATCCATGACAGGTACGGTCTCCGTAAAATTCAGTAGATCCTTGTAGCCTATCGGCAGCTTTTCATCACGCTGATACATTTTAAGATATTTATGAAGTCCCTCCCCTACTTCAAAAATCGGTTTCTTTTTCGAAATCTTTACATCTTGAACTTCTTCCATCGCTATTCCGTATTTAGATTTTTTATTTACATCAGCATTACGAACTCTACTCCTTTTTATATCCTATCCCCTCCATCAAACGAACTGATCAGGTGTCTGAATATACCGCCAATTTTTTGTCAATAAGAGGGCGATACTAAAATAATTTATCTCAATCTTGATATCAACCATGAAAACAATCACTTAACCTGCAATAAAATCAGCGCTAAAACAATTATAAGCACTTTCAATCAAAAACATATAACATTATCAATATGAATAAGTATTTTTTATTAAATTTACATCTATAAACCGAAAATTCTTAGTAATTTTGAAATAAATTTAATTATTTTAGCTATTGGTCAGATTTTGATGCAACGACCAATTAATGAACACAAAAACCATTGTTAATGGAAAATCAATATGCAAACTATGATCTAGACAATTTGGATATCCAAATCTTGTCTATTCTAATGAACGATGCCTCTATTCCTTATACAGAAATAGCAAAAAAGCTAATCGTATCAGGAGGTACAATTCACGTTAGAATGAAGAAGATGGAAGAACTAGGTATCATTAGAGGGTCAAATCTAATTATCAATCCTCAAAAAGTCGGGTTTGATATCACAGCCTTTTTGGGTATCTATCTTGAAAAAGGTTCACAATATGCAGATGCGGTAGATAAATTGAAAGAAATCAAAGAAGTGGTCGAATTACATTATTGTACTGGCCAATACAGTATTTTTGCAAAAATAATCTGTAGAGATACAGTTCATCTCAGAAAAGTATTGAATGAAGATATTCAATCTGTACCTGGGATTCAACGTACCGAGACGATCATCTCCCTCGAAGAGAGTATTAAACGTCAAATCAGCTTAGTCTAGTATAAAAAAAGCTTCCATAAAAATGGAAGCTTTTTTTATACTATCTTTTCTAACATAGCAATATAGAGATCGATCCCAGCTTTAATTTCATCGATATAAATAAACTCATCTGCCATATGCGACCGAGCGCTATCACCGGGTCCCAGCTTCAGAGAAGGTACCGGAATAAGAGCCTGATCGCTCATCGTCGGTGAGCCATATACTTTACGTCCCAGCTCAATACCAGCCTTGACAATTGGGTGTGATTCAGGAATAGAAGAAGACTTCAGACGCGTCGATCTCGCTACAACCTCCGAATTCACATGAGACTTAATGATATCCAGCGTCTCTTCGTTGGAATAAGCGTCTGTGGTTCTCACATCAACAACAAAGTTACAGGTAGCCGGTACAACATTGTGCTGTGATCCCGCCTGAATTACTGTTACCGACATCTTGATAGGACCTAAGGTTGGCGACGTATGCTCAAATATATAATTTTGAAACCATTCAATATCTTTGATCGCTTTATAGATCGCATTGTCCCCTTCGTTACGCGCCGCGTGTCCAGCGGTCCCGATAGCGGTGCAGTCCAACACCATCAGTCCTTTTTCTGCAACGGCCAAATCCAACAAAGTAGGTTCGCCCACAATAGCAAAGTCAATTGGACCAATAGCATCCAAAACAGATTCTACACCATTCTTACCCGAAATCTCTTCCTCAGCACTGGCAACAAGACAGAAGTTATATTTTAAATCATTCTGCCGATAAAAATATAAAAATGCGGCTATCAGCGACACCAAACAGCCACCTGCATCATTGCTCCCCAATCCATACAATTTCCCCTCCTCTACAGTTGCGGCTAAAGGATCTCTCGTATAACCCGTATTTGGTTTTACCGTATCGTGATGAGAGTTGAGCAGTATCGTTGGCTTATTAATATCATAGTGAACGTTATATACCCAGATATTATGACCCTTTCGATGTGTTTTGATATCCCGTTCCTGAAAGAAACCTTCAATTAAATCTGCAGTAAGTTGTTCCTCTTTACTTAAAGATGATAGTCCGATTAATTGTTTTAAAAGCGTCAGCGCATCTTCAAATAAGTTATCCCTATCCTTCATGATATAATCCTCCGGCTTTATCCGCAGACAGTTTAATTCCTTTTATAAATGCTGAACTAAAACCATTATGTTCCATTTCATTCAATCCCGCAATTGTACAGCCTTTTGGAGATGTCACCTTATCGATTTCCCCTTCTGGATGAGCATTGGTATGCAATAGCAAATCAGCAGCCCCTTTTGCAGTTTGAACTGCCATTTTAAGCGCGTCATGTGCATGAAACCCAATTTCAACTCCACCTTGCGAAGCCGCGCGAATAGCACGTAGGAAGAACGCAATACCGCAAGCACACAATGCTGTAGCCGATGTCATAAGGTCTTCATTGATGACAACCACCGAACCAACTGTTTCAAACATCTTTTCAACTTCCTTCACACTCTCATCGGAACCATTGTCACTGGCAATACAAGTCATCGACTGGGCGATAGCTATTGCCGTATTTGGCATAGCACGTATCACGGTTGCATCAGCGCCCAACTCCGCTCGTAAATCTGCACAAGAAACTCCAGAAACAATTGAAACAAAAATCTGTTTTTCTTTATCAATTACTGGTGCGACTTCAACCAATACCTTTTTAAGTTGCTGAGGTAAGATGGCAAATACGACAATATCAGCTCCCTTTACAGCAAGCTTATTATCATTACTGACCGAGAAACCTTGGCTCGCTTCCTCAGCCAATGCACTCAAATTTCTCCGCGTCAATGTAATATCGGCAGCATCCGCAAATTCACTTTTTACAAGTCCTTTTGCCAAAGAAAGACCGATATTACCACTTCCGATAATGGTGACCTTTTTCATAGCGATCGTTGGGTTTAGGTTAGATTTTTATTTTAATGTCAAGCAAGTCCCAAATTGTCCCTGTTGAAACAGATGCAAATTATTGGCATTTCCAATATAGACCTCTTGAACACCTTTATTTATAGCATTGAATGCATTTTCCAGTTTAGGAATCATCCCGTCGTTCACTACGCCAGCCTCCTTGAGATATTCAAACTCCTCCGATTTGATTGTCGGGATAACTGAATTCTCATCTGTTACATCACGTAAAACCCCATTCTTCTCAAAACAATATACCAACGAGGTTTCGTACAACGAAGCCAAAGATACGGCTAAAGAAGAAGCGATCGTATCCGCATTTGTATTTAACAACTGACCAAGACCATTATGTGTAATAGCCGAAAATACTGGAACAAACCCCGCTTCCAAAAACTTCTTGATCGCCAAGGTATTCACCGAATCGTGCAGCAAATCACCAACAAAACCGTAGTCAATATCCTTAACAGGCCGTTTTATAGCCTTTATGACATCACCATCGGCACCTGTTAAACCTACAGCATCACATTTTAACTTCTGTAGCTTGGCAACAATCGTTTTATTTGTCAGTCCCGCGTATACCATTGTTACGACGCGTAACATTTCTTCATCTGTCACACGACGGCCTTCAACCATTTGTGCTTGTATACCAAGTTCACCGGCCAAACGACTTGCAATTTTACCTCCACCATGTACAAGAATTTTTTTTCCTGACAGTGCAGAGAACTTCTCTAAAAAAGATTCCAGCTGGCGTTCATCATCAATAATATTTCCGCCAATTTTAATAATATTTAATACACTATTAGCCATTACGCAACTTTTCCCAATAAAAATAGTTTTTCAATAATCAATAGGACTGTACTATACCAAATCCTCTAGCATTCGCTTCAAAACAACCTGAGCAGCCCATACACGATTGCCGGCCTCCTTAATAACAAGTGAATTTGGCCCGTCCAAAATTTCAGAAGATAACTCTAAATCCCTTCTTACCGGCAAGCAATGCATTATTTTGGCATCGTTTGTCAAACTAAGCTTTTTATTATCCATCATCCAATCTTCGTCCACACCATACACTTCACCATATTCTTGATAAGAAGACCAGTTTTTCACATAGACAAAATCAGCATCTTTTAAGCTTTCCTCTAAATTATTAGATATCGTTGCTCCAGCAGTGAATTCTTCGCTTAACTCATATCCCATAGGCTGAGCTATCGTAAAATCGACCAATCCCTCCGCTTGTGCTTTACACATCCATTCAGCAAAAGAATTAGGTACCGCCTGAGGCAAAGCCTTAACATGCGGAGCCCAAGCCAATACTACTTTTGGTTTTTCGGTCTTCTTATATTCAGTTATTGTAATGATGTCTGTCAAGCTCTGTAGTGGGTGACGTGTTGCACTCTCTAAAGAAACAACAGGTACACCGCAGTACTTGATGAACTTATTGAACAAGTCCTCGCTATAGTCTTCTTCACGATCTTTCAATTTTGGGAACGAACGAAGTCCCAAAATATCACAATACTCACCCATAACTGCAGCTGCCTCACGAATATGCTCCACAGTTGTCCCATTCATCACGACACCGTCTTGTGTTTCAAGGGCCCAACCGTCTTTATCCATATTCATGACCATGACATTCATACCCAAATTCATCGCCGCCTTTTGTGTACTCAAACGCGTACGCAAACTTGGATTCAAAAATACAAGTCCCAGCGTTTTATGTTTACCAAGGTCCTGATTGTCATATGGTGCAGCCTTCAGACTTAACGCTTCCTGAACAACGTTCGCGACACTAGGTACATCCTTAACAGAGAAAAACTTTTTCATCTATATTTATTTATTCGAGTGCATTTGTAACAGCACAAAATGGCTGCTCCACACTCCGTATATACTTTAACTACTAAAACGCGTAATCAGATCCGCCCAAGCTAAAGAACTCATGCGCTAATCCGATGGCATCTCTACAATTCTTTATGCAACTGTGACCGCTTTGATATGTTCTTTTAATGCTGATAAAAATTGATCAGCATGTTCCTTCGTAACATTCAACGCCGGCAGTAAACGAATCACGAAAGGTTTAGCCTCTCCTGTAAAGATACGGTTCTTTAATAAGAGATCCTTCTTGACATGTGCCAAAGATTCTGGAAGTTCAATACCAATCATTAAACCTCTCCCCCGAACTTCAACAATTTCCTCCATTTGCTTCAATTCATTGATAAGATATGTGCCCACTTCTGCAGCATTCTCCATCAACTTATCCTGTTGGATGATTTCCAAAACAGCCAAAGCTGCTGCACATGCGAGATGATTTCCACCAAAAGTTGTCCCCAGGCTGCCGTAAGTAGCCTTAAACTTGGGAGATATACTTATTGCTCCGATGGGAAAACCGTTACCCATACCTTTTGCCATCGTATAAATATCAGCTTCAACTCCTGAATAATCCTGTGCATAGAACATTCCTGTCCTACCATACCCACATTGAACTTCATCAGCAATAAAAACAGCATTATATTGATCACAAAGAGAACGAATCAATCGAAGAAAAGACACAGAAGCTTCGCGGATCCCCCCTACCCCTTGGATGCTCTCTACGATAACAGAAGAGATCTCTTCTCCATATGTACCAAAAGCTTCTTTAAGCGCAGTCTCATCATTGAAAGGAAGAAAAACAACATTCTCTGTTTCGTTAACAGGCGCGACAATCGTTGGATTGTCCGTAGCAGCTACCGCTAAAGAAGTTCTACCGTGAAAAGCTTTTGAAAATGCAATCACCTTTTTCCGCTTGTTATAAAACGAAGCTAACTTCAATGCATTTTCGTTCGCTTCTGCTCCCGAATTGCAAAGAAATAAATCGTAATCAACCTTACCCGAAACTTCGCCCAATAATCGGGCAAGTTCACGCTGAATTGGAATTTCAACAGAATTAGAATAGAACCCAATGCGGCTCAATTGTTCCGTTATACGTTGTACATAATGTGGGTGCGTGTGTCCGATCGATATCACAGCATGACCACCATACAAGTCCAAGTAAGCATTTCCTTCGGCATCCCACACCGTTGATCCATTAGCCTTTACTATGTTAATGGGATTAATGGGATAAACATCAAATGGTTTCATCTTAATGAATTATAGATTGATAAACGAAATAGCTAGTAATAGAAAAAGCTATCAGATTTTAGCAATACAAATATATTAGTTATAACGGTAGGAATGGTCATAAAATAAAAAAAGTCCTCTTAAAAAGAGGACTTTTTTATGCTAGATCAGAAGAATACTATTCTCCGTCTACTTTTTCTTCACCTTCTACTTCAGCTTTAACTTCTGCAGGGGCTTCAGTTTCAGCAGTAGCAGCAGCAGCTTTTTTAGCACCACCACGACGACGAGTAGCTTTTTTCTCAGTAGCCTCAGCTTTTTTACCGTAGATTTCGTTGTAATCAACTAACTCGATGAACGCCATTTCTGCGTTATCACCTAAACGGTTTTCCATTTTGATGATACGAGTATAACCACCTGGACGGTTAGCTACTTTTTCAGAAATCTCGCGGAATAAGATAGAAACTGCGTCTTTATCTTTCAAGTAAGCGAATACTGTACGACGTGAGTGAGTCGTATCGTTTTTAGATTTAGTAATCAAAGGCTCAACATACGTACGTAATGCTTTAGCTTTAGCCAAAGTAGTTGTAATACGTTTGTGTTTGATCAATGACGTTGCCATGTTAGCCAACATTGCTTTTCTATGGCTATCCGTACGGCCTAAGTGATTTACTTTTTTTCCGTGTCTCATTTTGGATTTTATTATACTAATCGTACCGTTTTTGTATATGTCAAATAGGTGAATATCACATATTCAGACAGCCAAAAGGAATTACGACTAGCGGTCGCTTAATAAATTATTATTCTTCGTCTAATTTGTATTTTGCCAAGTTCATTCCGAATGATAAACCTTTCGATTTAACCAACTCTTGGATTTCACTTAACGATTTTTTACCGAAGTTTCTGAATTTCAACATATCAGCTACGTCATAAGTTACTAACTCAGCCAATGTGCGAATATCTGCAGCTTTCAAACAGTTCAATGCACGAACTGAAAGATCAAGATCTACTAATTCTGTTTTAAGAATCTTACGCATATGTAAGATTTCTTCATCAACAACTTTAGTTTCTTCTTTCGTTTGAGACTCAAGAAGCATATTCTCATCAGAGAATAAAATAAAGTGTTGAATTAAGATCTTAGCAGCTTCTTTCAAAGCTTCTTCGGGGTGAATTGAGCCATCAGTAGAGATATCCAACAACAATTTCTCGTAGTCAGTTTTTTGCTCTACACGGTAATTCTCAATGGTATATTTAACATTCTTGATCGGAGTAAAGATCGAATCGATTGCGATAACACCTACTGGAGCATCAACAACTTTATTCTCATCAGCATTTACGTATCCACGACCTTTGGCAATACTCAATTCCAATTCAATTGTCACTGAATTATCCATGTTACAGATTACCATGTCTGGGTTTAAGACCGTAAAGTTATTAGAGAATTTTGTGATATCACCAGCTAAGAATTGTTCTTGACCATTGATTACTACAAATACCTTTTCGTTGTCGCCAATCTCACCTGTTTTTTTGAAACGAATTTGTTTCAAGTTCAAGATAATCTCAGTTACGTCTTCAACAACACCTTTGATCGTTGAAAATTCGTGCGAAACGCCAGAAAACCTTATCGACGTAATTGCATATCCTTCTAAAGAGGACAATAGAATACGGCGCAAAGCATTACCAATGGTTACACCAAAACCAGGCTCCAATGGACGAAATTCAAACGTACCATCAAAATCCGTAGATTTTTGCATGATAACTTTATCCGGTCTTTGAAATGCTAAAATTGCCATTTATTTTCTTTTAATGTTTTATTTGTAATAATAATTGTAATACAATAGAAGATGCATACCCCAAAAATTGGACTATGCATTCTTCTATTTTATTTATTATTTAGAGTATAACTCAACGATTAAGTTCTCTTTAATGTTTTCAGGAATGTCAGCTCTTTCTGGATAGCTTAAGAAAGTACCTGTCAATTCTTTCGCATTCCACTCTAACCAAGAAAATTTGTTTACAGTACGACCTGCAACTGAATTTGTGATGGCTTCAAGTGTTTGAGAACGTTCACGAACTGCTACAACGTCACCTGGACGCAAGCTATATGATGGAATGTTAACAACTTCGCCGTTAACAGTAACGTGTTTGTGGGATACCAACTGACGAGCAGCGGCACGAGAAGTAGCGATACCTAAACGGTAAACTACGTTATCCAAGCGAGCTTCTAACAATTTCAAGAAGATCTCACCTGTAATACCTTGTTTAGAGGCAGCTTTAGCAAATAAGTTTGCGAATTGACGCTCCAATACACCGTAAGTGTATTTTGCTTTTTGTTTTTCTAACAACTGAATAGCATATTCAGATTGTTTACCTCTGCGTTTAGAAGCTCCATGTTGTCCAGGAGGGTAATTTTTCTTTTCTAACGCTTTATCTGGGCCGAAGATCGGCTCTCTAAATTTACGGGCAATTTTGGACTTAGGTCCTGTATATCTAGCCATTTTCTTTTACAATTAAAGTATCTATCAGCCTATAGCCGATGAATCTTATCTTTAAATTAATTAAACTCTTCTGCGTTTTGGAGGACGACAACCGTTGTGAGGAAGTGGAGTGATATCTTTGATAGTAGTCACATCAATTCCTACTGTTTGCAATGTTCTGATTGCCGATTCACGACCAGCACCAGGTCCTTTAACAAACACTTCAACTTTACGTAAACCTAAGTCGTGAGCAACTTTTCCACAGTCTTGTGCAGCCTGACCAGCAGCATATGGCGTGTTCTTTTTAGAACCACGGAAACCCATTTTACCAGCACTAGACCAAGAAATAGTTTGACCTTGATTATTCGTCAAAGTTACAATGATATTGTTAAACGTTGCGTTAATGTGAGCCTGACCTACAGGTTCGATAACAACGATACGCTTTTTTGCAGCTTTTTTAGTTTTAGCCATTTCTTATTTATTATTTAGTAGCTTTTTTCTTGTTTGCAACTGTCTTACGTTTACCTTTACGAGTACGTGAGTTGTTTTTAGTACGTTGACCACGAACTGGTAAGTGTTTACGGTGACGCAATCCACGGTAACAACCGATATCCATTAAACGTTTGATGTTTAATTGAATTTCAGAACGCAATGCACCTTCAACTTTCAATTCGTCGTTAATGATGGTACGAATTGCTGCCAATTGTTCATCATTCCACTCTTGTACCTTCACATCTTCGCTGATACCAGCTTTTTCCAAGATATATTCAGCTCTTGTACGACCGATACCAAAAATATAGGTAAGGCCGATCACACCTCTTTTGTTTTTAGGTAAATCAATACCTGCTATCCTTGCCATATAATATTAAGCTATTATTTTTTTAATGAATTAACCCTGACGTTGTTTAAACTTTGGGTTCTTTTTGTTGATTACAAAAACTTTACCTTTACGACGGATGATCTTACAGTCCGCGCTACGTTTTTTTATTGATGCTCTTACTTTCATGATATTTATTTTTTCAAAAGCTTGCGCTAATACAAGGGCTTACGGCTATTTATAGCGATAAGTAATCCTTCCTTTAGTCAAATCATACGGAGACATTTCCAATTTAACTTTATCACCAGGTAAAATTTTGATATAGTGCATGCGCATTTTACCAGAAATATGGGCAATGATTTCATGTCCATTTTCCAACTCTACCCTAAACATAGCATTAGAAAGTGCCTCTCTAATTATACCGTCTTGTTCTATTGAGGCTTGTTTAGCCATATATTCTCGATTAAATTTAATTTAAAAGCCTGCGAACAGGAGTGCAAAGATAAATAAAAATAATTGAATACCAACTACTTTTTGTTCAAAACTTTCTCTACATGTTCGAATGTCAGCAACACATCTGGTTCTCCTTTTCGGATTGCAACCATCTGTTCGAAGTGCGCCGATAATTTCCCATCCACTGTACTTACTGTCCAACCATCGTCCCAAAAACGAACGCCCGCACGGCCTGCATTGATCATCGGTTCGATACAAATAACCAAACCTTCTTCCAATTTAGGACCAGCACCTCGTTTTCCATAATTAGGAACCTCAGGTTTTTCATGCAAGTGGTAACCAACTCCGTGTCCAACCAGCTCACGAACAATTCCGAATCCGAATTTGTTCACATACTCCTGCACAGCCGAAGAAATATCCCCAACACGTTTACCAGCCACAGCCTGTTCAACACCTTTGTACAATGATTCTTTTGTGACATCCAGTAACAACTGTGCCTCTTCAGAAATCTCACCTACACCAAAAGTATAAGCAGAATCACTGATAAAGCCATTCAAATTGACACCACCATCGACCGAAACCAGATCTCCATCTTTAATTTCATAATCACTTGGAAAGCCGTGTACAATTTGATCGTTGACAGATATACACAAAGAATATGGAAATCCTTGATAATTTAAGAACGCAGGCGTCCCGCCATTATCATGAATATACTCATAAGCTAATTTATCAAGAGATATAGTCTTTACCCCAGGTTTAATCACTTTTGCGATTTCACCAAGCAACTGCGAAAGCACATCTGCTGACTTTCGCAATTGCTCTATATCTTCTGCTGACTTATAAAATACTTTAGACATCTAAAGAAATTAAATTGCCGAATGATCCATTCCCTCAACAGACGCGGCCGAACGGCCTTTAATACGACCTGTTTTCATTAATCCATCGTAATGACGCATCAATAAATGAGATTCGATCTGTTGCAAAGTATCCAACACCACACCTACTAAAATCAATAATGACGTACCACCGTAGAAGTGCGCAAATTGATTATTAATACCAAACAAACTTGCAATAGCAGGTAGAATAGCAATGATCGCTAAGAAAATTGCACCTGGAAATGTAATATTTGATATTACGCGGTCTATAAAATTACTAGTTTCCAATCCCGGTTTAATACCTGGTACAAACCCTCCGTTCTTCTTCATGTCGTCCGACATCTGTTGTGGGTTCACCATAATCGCTGTATAGAAAAACGTAAATGCGATAATTAACACTGCAAATGTCACGTTGTATGCTACAGAAGTATAGTTACTCAACGAAGTCAAAAATTCCGACTGAAGATTTGGGAAGAACTGTCCCAAACTCATTGGCACAAACATGATTGCCTGCGCAAAAATGATAGGCATTACACCTGCAGCATTTACCTTTAAAGGTATATACTGACGTACTCCACCGACTTGCTTGTTTCCAACGATTTTCTTTGCGTATTGTACAGGAATCTTACGGACCCCTTGTACGATTAAGATCGTAAAGATCACAACAAAGAACAAAGCCACAAATTCAAGCAACAATGGAATTGGACCACCACCACCTTTCGCCATTCTAGAAACCCATTCCGCAGTGATACCACTTGGCAATTGAGCGATAATACCAGTCATGATGATCAAAGAAATACCATTACCGATACCTTTATCCGTAATTTTTTCCCCTAACCACATCACAAATAAAGTACCGCCTGTCAAAACTATGGCAGTCAGAATAGTGAATAATGGGTCAGCTATTGTCTTAGCACTTGGCTCGATTTGAGTACGTACATAAGCAAAAGCCTGAAGCAAAGTAATCCCTAAAGTTAAATAGCGAGTAATCTGATTCATTTTTTGACGACCACTTTCCCCTTCTTTCTGCATCTTTTGGAAGTAAGGAACCGCGATGCCCAGCAATTGAACAACAATGGATGCCGAGATATATGGCATTACCCCTAAAGCAAAGATAGCCGAACGAGAGAATGATCCCCCCGCGAACATATCCAATAAGCCCAATAAACCCTCTTTTTGACCAGAAGCCAAAGCATGAGGATTTACACCTGGTAATACCACGTGACATCCAATACGGTAAATCAAAAGAAAAAGTAAGGTATTTAGAATACGCGTACGTAAATCATCGATTTTCCAAATATTGGTTAAGGTTGTGATTAGTTTCTTCATTTATTAAATTTTAACGATAGAACCGCCTGCAGCTTCAATAGCTTTTTGAGCAGAAGCAGTAAACGCGTGCGCTGTTACTTCAACTTTAGCTTTCAATTCACCGCGACCCAAGATCTTAACTTTGTCATTTTTAGACACTAAACCATGAGCTTTCAATGCGTCGAAATCTACAGCTGTTAAATTGTATTTCTCGATCAACGCTTGTAAAGTATCCAAGTTGACACCGTTGTACTCAACGCGGTTGATGTTTTTGAAACCAAATTTAGGCACA
Organism: Sphingobacterium sp.; assembly: GCA_031286695.1. Lineage (GTDB taxonomy): Bacteria > Bacteroidota > Bacteroidia > Sphingobacteriales > Sphingobacteriaceae > Sphingobacterium. The sequence goes on from JAITTY010000008.1 coordinate 88,019, forward strand.
CGACGTTGCAAAGGCATTTGACCACCTTCGAAACCGATTTTCGTCGAGTGACCTGAACGAGAACCAGCACCTTTGTGACCACGTGTAGAAGTACCACCACGACCAGAACCAGTACCACGGCCAATACGTTTGCTACTTTTTACTGCACCTTTTGCAGGTTTTAAATTACTTAAGTTCATTTTTAACTAAATTGTGCTAGCCCTTCGCTCTCACTAAACAGGTACTAGCGATTAAAAAATAATTATTATAAATACAAGTAATGGAAAGAGCCAAAAGACCCTTTCCATATGCTAATATTAAATAGTTTCGATAGCTACTAAATGGTTTACTTTACGTACCATTCCAATGATTGATGGAGTAGCTTCAACTTCTACTGAGTGGTTGATTCTTTTCAAACCTAAAGCCTCAATAGTTTTCTTTTGGCGCTCGCTTCTGTCGATAACGCTCTTTATCTGGGTGATTTTGATTTTTGCCATGATAATTAACCGTTAAATACTTTGTTTAAATCGACACCGCGGTGTTGTGCTACTGTATATGCATCACGCATACTTGCTAAAGCAGTTACAGTTGCTTTTACCACGTTGTGTGGGTTAGAAGAACCTAATGATTTAGCCAATACGTCTTTGATACCAGCAGACTCCAATACCGCACGCATTGCACCACCTGCTAAAACTCCTGTACCACCTACAGCTGGTTTAATCAAAACTGAACCACCAGAATATTTACCATATTGCTCATGAGGAACAGTACCTTTGATAATAGGAACTTTAACTAAATTTTTCTTTGCGTCGTCGATACCTTTAGTGATTGCTTCAGTTACCTCTTTAGCTTTACCTAAACCGTAACCAACAATACCGTTTTCATCACCTACTACAACAATTGCAGAGAAGCTGAAAGTACGACCACCTTTAGTAACTTTAGCTACACGTTGGATACTTACTAAGCGATCTTTTAATTCAATTTCGCTTGATTTTACTCTTTTTATATTGCTTAATGCCATTTCTTTCTATGATTAAAAGTCTAAACCGCCTTCGCGAGCACCTTCAGCCAAAGATTTGATACGGCCATGGTATAAGTACCCATTACGGTCAAAAACTACTTTATTAATACCTGCTGCTACTGCTTTTTCAGCCACCAATTTACCTACAGCTTTAGATTGATCAACTTTGTTACCTGATGCAACAAACTCTTTTGACAAGCTAGATGCAGCAACTAATGTTTTACCTGCATTGTCATCAATGATTTGCGCATAGATACCTTTGTTACTTCTAAAAACCGATAAACGTGGACGTTCAGACGTTCCAGCAAGGTTTTTTCTGATTCCTTTTTTGATTCTCTCTCTACGAGATGCTTTTTGTCCTGCCATGATTATTATTTTTTAGCTGATTTACCTGCTTTTCTTCTCAACACTTCACCTGCAAACTTCACACCTTTTCCTTTGTAAGGTTCTGGTTTACGGAAGCCACGGATTTTAGCCGCTACCTGACCGATTAATTGTTTGTCAGCACACTCTAAAGTGATTGTAGGGTTTTTACCTTTGTCAGCAGTAGTTGATACTTTAACCTCGTTTGGCAATACAAAAACAATCTGGTGAGAGAAACCTAAAGTTAACTCTAATACATTACCAGTACTTGAAGCACGGTAACCTACACCGACTAACTCTTGCGTAGTTTTGTAACCTTCAGTCACACCGTGAACCATGTTAGCCAACAGGGAACGGTATAGACCGTGTAATGCTTTGTGTTTCTTTTGATCAGTTGGACGTGTTACAACGATATTGCCTTCTTCTTGAGCAATCGTGATGTCACGGTCAACTTGTTGTGTTAATTCGCCTTTAGGACCTTTTACTGAAACTAAGTTTTTGTCCGAAATAGTAACAGTTACCCCAGCAGGGATAGCGATAGGCGCTTTTCCAATTCTTGACATTTCTTTGTGCTTTTACCTAGATTAATAAACGTAACATAAAACTTCACCACCAACATTTTGAAGTCTAGCTTCCTTATCTGTCATTACACCTTTAGATGTTGACAAGATAGCAATACCTAAACCGTTCAAAACACGAGGCATAGTATCAACGCTTGCATACTTTCTTAAACCAGGTTTACTCACACGTGTCAACGTACGAATAGCCGGAATTTTGCTAATTGGATTATATTTCAATGCGATTTTGATCGTACCCTGTACGCCATTCTCATCGAATTTGTAATTAGCAATGTAACCTTTGTCAAAAAGAACTTTAGTGATCTCTTTTTTTAGGTTCGATGCAGGAATTTCAACAACCCTGTGGTTGGCCTTGATGGCATTCCTTACTCGTGTAAGGTAATCCGCAATTGGATCTGTAGTCATTATATATGAAAATTTGTGACAGCGGTTTCCCTCCCAACCGTTGGTATGGGACCTTCTATCTGTTAAACAATTTTAAAATGCAAAAACCCCGGCAATCCTAAATTGAATTGCCCGGGCAAAATTAAGTATTTTTTTTAAATTACCAAGAAGCTTTTTTCACCCCTGGGATTTTGCCATCTAAAGCCATCTCACGGAAAGTTACACGAGAGATACCAAATTGACGCATATATCCTTTAGGACGGCCAGTCAATTTACAACGATTGTGTAAACGTACTGGAGAAGCATTTTTAGGTAATTTATCTAATGCAACGTAATCGCCAGCAGCTTTTAATTCTGCACGTTTTGCCGCATATTTAGCTACCAATTTAGCGCGTTTTACTTCGCGTGCTTTTAATCCTTCTTTAGCCATTGTTATTAGTATTTTGATTTTTAAATGGTAAACCGAATTGTTTCAACAATTCTAAAGCTTCAACATCATTTTGAGCAGAAGTCACGAAAGTGATATCCATACCTTGGATCTTGTTGATTTTGTCAATATTGATCTCAGGGAAAATGATTTGTTCAGTGATACCTAAGTTATAGTTACCACGTCCGTCAAAACCTTTATCGTTGATACCGCGGAAGTCACGAATACGTGGAAGCGATACTGCTACCAAACGATCCAAGAATTCAAACATATTGTTGTCACGTAAAGTAACACGTGCCCCTACAGGCATACCTTTACGTAATTTAAAGTTTGAAATATCTTTTTTCGATTTTGTAGCAACGGCTTGTTGACCTGTGATTAAAGTCAACTCAGCGATAGCGTTATCGATTAATTTTTTGTCAGCTGTTGCAGCTCCTACGCCTTGTGAAACAACGATTTTCTCAAGTTTAGGAACCTGCATAATACTTTTATACTGAAATTTTTCTTGAAGTGCTTTACGGATTTCTTCCGCATATTTCACTTTTAATCTTGGTACGTAAGTCATTATTTAATTTCCTCCCCTGATTTTTTAGAATAACGGACCAACACTCCTTTTGAACCTATCTTACGACCGATGCGTGTGGGTTTTCCGCTTTTCGGGTCCAACACATTCAGATTCGAAATATGAATGGGAGCTTCTTTTTTCTGGAATCCTCCCTGAGGACTCTTTGCATTCGGTTTAGTAGCTTTCGAAATCATATTAACTCCTTCGACGAGCGCGCGTTCCTTTTCAACAAAGACTTTCAGTACGCGACCTGTTTTGCCTTTGTCTTCGCCGGTGTTAACGTAAACCGTATCGCCTTTTTTTATGTGTAATTTGCTCATTGTTCTTTGTTATTAATTTTTATTTTACCCCTAAATCCCCTAAAGGGGACTTGGCTGCTCCCCCTTTAGGGGGCTGGGGGGTTATAAGACTTCCGGCGCTAATGAAACAATTTTCATGTTAACAGCACGAAGTTCGCGAGCAACGGGACCGAAGATACGGCTACCGCGGATTTCACCGGCATTGTTGAGCAACACCACAGCATTGTCATCAAAACGGATATAAGAACCATCGGCACGACGTATTTCCTTTTTGGTACGTACTACGACCGCTTTGCTCACTGCGCCTTTTTTGACGTCGCCTGCTGGCAATGCATCTTTCACCGACACTACAATTGTGTCGCCCACGCTCGCATATT
>JAITTY010000002.1 GCA_031286695.1 Sphingobacterium sp.
ATTAAAGTGGCACGCGAGCTGGGTTCAGAACGTCGCGAGACAGTTCGGTCCCTATCTGTTGTGGGCGTTGGAAGTTTGAGTGGATCTGACCTTAGTACGAGAGGACCGGGTTGGACAGACCTCTGGTGAACCTGTTATGCCGCCAGGTGTACGGCAGGGTAGCTACGTCTGGAATAGATAAGCGCTGAAAGCATCTAAGTGCGAAACTAGCCACGAGATGAGACTTCCTTATAGGGTCGTAGAAGATGACTACGTTGATAGGCCATAGGTGTAAAGGTTGAGAGACCAAAGCCAAGTGGTACTAATAGCCCGAAGCTTTCTCAAGCAGACAGACACTGTTGTCTTCCTCTTTAATTTTTAGAAACAAAAAGAAACGTAACTCTTTCAGTATATATGTCAGTTGGCAGGTATAAGATCAGAAAAGATCAAAAAACAGCCAATAAAGATTTTTAGGTGCCTATATCGGCGGTGTCTACCTCTTCCCATTCCGAACAGAGCAGTCAAGCCCGCCAGAGCCGATGGTATTGCCGTAACAGGTGGGAGAGTAGGTCGGTGCCTTTTTTTACACGGAAGCCCTTGGTGGAAACAGTCAAGGGCTTCTTTCGTTTATATACTTCCGTATTTGCATGTACAAGCTATTGCATATCCTCCGCCTATTGGTTATCGCAGCACATGGCCTTCGGTGAGCCCGGTCCATCGGCAGCTGTTTCGCAACCGTCGCTACCCTGCAACTGTCACTGTCCTTTAGTGGTATGGTGCATCACCATTAGCCCTTAACCCAAATGCTCCCTTATTTATAGCCGCAAGCTGCAGGATGAGTCCTGGATAAAAGGATCGCGCTCGGTGGCCTATCCGGAATATTAACCAGTATGGCGGCAAACCTTAAATAGCCACCGTTTATTGTAAACCAAATAGCCTTTTACCAGTATCGTATAGCTGGATATCAATAAGCCTTGCAGTCGTTAATCGTAATTTCTAGGTTATACCTACCCAGATCTCTATAACAGTAGCTTAAGATGAGAGAAAGCCTCTCTTTCTAGGTATATCAGTGTGTATAATCTTAAATTAAATAGTTTCTGTCAACCTGATGAAGTGACTTAGTAATTATTTATTATTTTTAAGGAAATTATTTTGTGAAATTGAAACTTAGAAAATGGAATTAATGATATTATTTTGGGTTGGGGGCTCTGCTTTAATTGGCTTAATTGGAAAGAATAGGGAAATAGGCTTTTGGCCAGTTTTTGCAATTTCATTGGTAGGAAGCCCGATTATAGGTTTTTTTGTAGCTCTTTTCTCGAAAAAGAAATATTCAATGCAACGTGTTATCGAATATCAAGAAGCACAGTTTCGACAAAATTATATAAACCAATCCAATAGTCGTACAAATCAAATTGATAAAAGTAACACAGGATCAAATATTGCCGATGAATTGACCAAATTTAAACAGTTGTTGGATAATGGAGCTATTACACAAGCAGAATTTGATTATTATAAATCAAAACTACTTCGCAACTCCTAGATAATGAACTGTCTATTGCCTACTCAATACTTTTGTTAGACAATCTGTAGGAATGTATTTAAATTAAATGGTTTAACCATAACCCCATCAAAGCGATGTAACTGCCCTTCCGGAGCTTGCATTGTTACTTGGGATTCGTCCGACGTCAGTGCAATGACTTTACTATTCCATCGTTGTACCATATTGTTGTCTTTAACCGTATTCAGAATATCCCAGCCTGTAGGACCATACATTTTTAGATCGGTGATAATAATATCCGTTCTATTTTCTTTTAGATAAGCGATCGCTGCTGATGAATCCTGATAGATTTTCACATCTTCGAAATGTTGCAATGCTTGTTTAACGAATAGATTATTGATTGGATTATCATCAATAACGACAATGCGTAGCTCTTTTGAAAGTTGGCCCAGGCTTGTGATCTGTTTCTTGTTTTTCTTTTCTTCGTTGAATGGAACAATTAATGTAAATGTTGATCCATTGCCTTGCTGACTGCGAACGCTTAACGTTCCATTTAGTTGTTCAGCCATGAGCTTTGAAATATGCAATCCCAATCCAAAACTATTCTTGGATTTCTGATCGGTCATATAATACTGTTCGAAAATATGTTCTTGGTCTTTTGCCGAAATACCTTTTCCTGTATCGTTGACCAATACATGTAACTGGGATCCCTGATCTCTGCTGATAAAGGCCTTTACCTCTATTTGTCCTTTATCTGTATATTTAATCGCATTGCTCAGGAGATTAGAAACAATCTGGCGTATACGATACGTTCCACTTTTAATTAAGATGTCTGCATCGATGTCAATGGAACTGATGAGTTTTAACCCTTTTTTGTCTGCATGAGCCTGTTGCATTTTAATGATGTTCAAGAACAATTGGGTTGGCGAAAAATACTCAGCCTTAATTTCTAGCGTACCTGACTCTAGCTTACCGAGATTCAGAATATCTTCGACCGTATCATTGATCACATGAATATCTTGTGTAATGGAGTCTAATAGTGCGGGGTTGATGCGATTATTTGCTGCATTGTTCTTCAGCATGTCGATAACACTGACCAAAGAATTGACGGGTGTGCGTACATCATGGCTCACATTGGCTAATATGCTGGCCTTCTCCTTCGCTGTTTGCAATGCATAATCCCTGACAGCTGTAAGTTTGCGCTCATATACGAGCGTATTGTAATGATAAGACAACAGGAGTGTCACCATAATAATCATGAGAATAATCGAGGCGATAACCTGTTTTCCGAAAATAGAAGAGTTTTCCCTGTAGAGTTTAAAGTCTTGTATTTCAGCTGCTCGCAGTGTCTCATCTTCATGGCTCTTAATACGAAGCAAGGATGTACTGATTGTACTGAATAGGGTATAGTTAGACTGTAGAAGCTGTCTTTCCTTTTTTTGGAGCTCAGCAAATGAACGACGGATCTTACTAAAATCTTGTTGGTGAAATACTTCGTTCTGTTCGATCAAACTTTGGATCTGGCTATGTATAGCCTTAATCTGATTCACGTTGAAATTCTGTTCCAGCTTATCTGCGACCAAGGTATCGTTCTTGGCTTTGAAAATGCGGGTGAAGAGTTTTTCTTTTTTTCGGACAATGGTATCCTTCTTACTTACATTGAGTGCTGTATCTCGTAATATTTTATTGACAACAGAATCTGCCAATATCCGATTAATCCCTGGGCGAATGCTTCTATTCGTTTTGGTTAAGAGTGAAAGCGAGTCTTTGGCCAGAAAAATCATGTTGTCAACAGATTGTTTAATGTGGGCAAACTCGTCTGAAAGAGAGATATTTTTTTCTAAGGAAGTATTTGTAGAGAAAGTAAGTCCTTTTTGGGAAGATAACGTGGATAATGAGTCAATATAAAACCTTAAGGTATCTAAACTATTGCTATAATTTTTTAGGTTTTCTGCACTGAAGTCAACTGTATAGGATCGGAAAGCATTTCCAGCAGCATTGTAGGACGAGAAAAGTTCGTAAAAAAGATTAGTTAATTGGTTCTTAGAATTGTACGCTTTATTTAAACGGGCTTCAGTCTTTTGATATTCAATATATTGATAGGTAAATATCGAACCGATATAAACCAAGGAAAGAATCAGGAATGCAATTAAAACTGTCCTGATAATAAATAGTTTTTTACTGTTTTTCACGTTATTGCTCTTTCACCCCAATAAGTTAACTGTAGCCAATTTGTTTTGTCTAGAAATCAAATTTAAGACTAAAAAACGATATCCGCTTGGTTGTCATGTAGACAATGAGCTACTTTTTGAAAATCTTACACAATCGTTTGATTGAAAGTTGCTATCGAAGGATCCTATTTTATTTTTTATTTTGCATAGATAAACCTTTAATGGTCTTTTTTAGGTCCATTTATTTAGAAATAAAAACTTAAATTTTAATGAAAAAAATCTTTTTTTCGGCAGCTTTGTCTCTTCTCTTTGCACAGGGACTCCAGGCACAGTCCGGCATTGATATTATCCCGAAACCTCAGGAAGTCAGTTTGGGAACAGGGCAGTTCCAATTAAATGGACGTACGGCATTAAGCTTTAAAAATTGCGATCTGAAAGATGTGTCTTTGTTTGTTGATCAGTTGAGAAAGGCAACGCATTATCCCCTGGAAGTGAAGAAGCAGGCGAGTAATAGCATTGAATTTAGATTGGACCATAAACTGCTCATCCCCAATGATGAAGGCTATCAGCTTGAAGTTTCCAATCGAGGAGTGGTGATGACAGCGAAAACTCCACAGGGACTTTTCAATGCGGCACAATCACTGCGGCAACTTCTGCCTACGGCTTTTGAGGCTAGTAATCCAACAAAAGATATAAACTGGAATATTCCAGCAGTAAAAATTAAAGATTATCCCCGCTACCATTGGCGAGGTTATATGAAAGATGTAAGCCGGACATTCTTTGATGTCAATACGGTAAAAAAGTATTTGGATGTTATGGCATTATACAAAATGAATACTTTCCACTGGCATTTAACGGATGACCAGGGCTGGCGTATTGAAATAAAGAAGTATCCGAAATTGACACTGGAAAATGCGACAGTCTTTCACCGGACAGAAAAGCAACCAACAGAACGCAGTGGATTTTATACACAGGAGCAGATCAAGGAGGTCGTTCAGTATGCGCGGGAACGTAATATTACCATCGTACCGGAGATCGATGTTCCGGGACACTCCTGGCCAACTATATTGGCCTATCCTGAACTGGGGGTCAACAAAAATTCATATCCCAATCATATTTTTCCTTTTGTGTCATCTTGGGGGTATTGGGGAAATCAATTTACGCCCAATACATTGGATCCAACAAAAGAGTTTACCTATGAATTCTTGGATAACGTATTCACCGAAATTGCCAATCTCTTCCCGGGTAGTTACATCCATTTTGGAGGGGACGAGGTGCGTCATGACCTATGGGAAAAAGAAGCCCATGTGCAAGATTTTATGACACAGCATCATATCAAGGATGTCAAAGCGCTGCAAAGCTATTTTGTACAGCGTGTTTCTGCAATCATTGTTCAGAAAGGTAAGAAGCCGATAGGATGGAACGATATCTTAGCCGATGCTGAAAATTTGCCAAAAAGTACAGCGATTATGAGTTGGCTAGGTGAGGAAGCGATCAAGGAGGCAACTAAAGATGGGTTTAAAGCGGTAGCTACCCCTGCCTCTCATCTCTATTTTGATATTACCCAGGCTGATCGTAACGATGGGACAATGACTGATCTGGCCTATCCTCAAATAAATTCGCTGAAAAGAGTGTATGAATTTGACCCTTCTGCGGGACTTAGTCCGGCCGAGGAGCAGCTTGTTCTCGGTGTACAGGGAAATATGTGGACTGCTTTGGCGCAGGATATTAAAGATCTGAACGTACAGAATTTTCCGAGATTACTTGCCGTAGCCGAAATTGGATGGTCGTCCAAATCAGCGAAAGATTATACAGCATTCAGTCATCGGCTGGAGGCGAATCTTCCAAGACTGGATTCCATGCGTATTGATTATTACCGTCCGGGAGGATATATATCGGGATCCTGGGGACCCCAGGATATCAAGGAAGAGTATAGTTTGTTGAGTTTTGATGTGACGAAGAAGATTTACGATAACGGAAGGGCACAAGCTGGATTTTTCTTTGTAGAAGGTAAGAATTTTCTGGAGATTGATGCTGTACAATTACTGCAGGATGGACATGTCATTGCGGAGGATGGACACCATGCGCTAGCGGATAAATTTAGAGGTACTAATAAGATTAAACCCTTTTATTACAATTTTACAATAACAAATTATAATCCGAAATCGAAATACGAGATCAAAGCCCGTGTCAGAGGTGCAGGTGGCGTGGATTCAAAAGGGAATTTTACCTTTAATTTGTCTCCTATTAGACCATTTGATAAGATAGAAACGAAATAAGGTATTTCTTTTGGCCTATACATAAAAGGGGGATGGTCCATGTGGACCATCCCCCTTGTTATACATTTTATTGTCTTTTATTTTTTACTTATTTGAGCTCAATCATCTTTGGATTTGTATCCTCTTCTTTCACTTCTTGAAGGATTGCAATTTCAATAGGTGCAACCAGGCTTACTATAATCAGTGCAATGAAAGCTACCGGAAAAACAATTCCGATGATTACAGCTAATAACAAAGAGGTATTTAAGTATTCTTGTCCATTCTTGGATGAAACTTTTAAACGGGAGCTTTTGAAAGAATCGAAAAGATCTTGAAAAACTTTAGTAATTGTTTTACTGTTGATGCTGAAAGTTGTTTTAGTTGCCATGATGTTTATTTTTTAAATTTTTTATTTCTTATTTGATGATTCAAAGATAGGCCGGAAATAGCGCACTGGCGACGCTCATTAGGCCAATCTCGAAACAATCTCGGTAAACACCTGGCTTTTGTCGGTCAACTACAGACCTACATGCTCTGTTTTCGATTTTGTTGGTCCTGATGGCCCCTGTTTATATGTGGGATCATAGTTCCATTCAATAGTGTCGCTTAATACTTTGCCCTCTTTTTGGCTGATTTTCGCCTCCACCGTATTTTTACCCAGTTTTAGCTTCACGTTTTCAAAGATGTAATGTACATTGGTCTGACCAATTTTTGCACCTTTGATGAGTTGACCGTTAACCGTCAATGTTGGTTCACCTCTATTGGAATAAACTGTAACAGCAGTGATTTCATTCCCTCTATTGACCATACGTCGTTGTGTAATATACAATACAGGCTCTTTGCTCCAGTTAGCTTTATACCAATAAAAACCATCTTTTTTCAATTTACGGTCAAAGGAAACCAGGCCTTTATAATTTCTAGGATTGACATTTAGACCGGTAATTGGCGTGGCAAAATCGAAGGTATTCCATACATAGGAACCCAAGAAAATCGGATTTTTAGCGATTACACCCCAATGGACCTCATGAAATTTGGTAGCATATTCTTCGGGGAAAAACGCAGGGTTGCTCCATTGATTGCCAAAATTACCAACTTCTTCTGCTTGGTCTTCGGGAATAGCTTCAGCACCATATTCCGAAAATATAATCCGGTAATCTTTGAATTCTTCACTGATACGTTTTGCCCAAGAGGCGACATCATCCTCTTTGGTTGATTTGTCTTCCAGTTCACCATTATACCAGCCGAAGTAATGGTTAATGCCTTGTACGTCTGCATTGTTGTTGACCGGATGGTCGATGACATTATAACCGCTGACAGAAACGGTATAGCGATCGGGGTCTTCAGATTTGGCAAGATCATTTAATTTGGTTGTCAGATCAATCGTATAGGCTGAAGGTGTATATACCTCATTGTGCATCCCCCAAATATAAATTGAAGGATGATTAAAGTTTTGTCGGATCAATTCTTTCAATTGCTGTTGCGCATTATTCTCTTCGAATGTCGTTACGCGATTAACAAATGGAATTTCGGCCCAGATCACTAATCCCATACTATCGCATTTTGAATAGAAGTATTCCGATTGCTGATAGTGTGCCAATCGGATCGATGTTGCGCCCATTTCTTTGATAATGGCGAGATCCTCGTCGTGGTCTGCATAGCTCAGTGCGGATCCTTTTCCGAGGCGGTCCTGATGGCGGCAGACACCGTGTAAGGGGTATTTGATATCATTCAGAAAGAAACCTTCTCCTGTGCGCAGCTCAAATTTTCGGAGACCAAGCGGTGCTGTCACCTCATCAACTAGCTGGTTGTTCTTTTTGATCTGCGTAACTACTTTATAGAGATATGGATCATCTAAACCCTGCCATAAATGTGGATTTTTGACTGGGATCTGTTGGGTAACGATCTGACGGCCCTGAGGTAGCAATGTGTACTGTGTGCTTTGCTTGGCTTTAATCGATCCGTCTTTTTCGAAAACCGTTGTCAGCACTTCGATTGGTTGTTTCTTTCCGGACTTGTTGTCTATTTTTATTTTTACAGCGACGTCGGCTGTTTTCTTGGATACATTTTTTTGCGTGATATAGATTCCTTTGGATGCAAAATCATTCACCGCAATATTGATGTCATCTGTTACAATAAGCTCCACCGGTCTATAAATGCCGCCATACATGGGGAAAAGAGTATGGTTAACAGGAATGACTTGCGGGGTGGCCTCATTGTTTACCTTGACTAAAATTTCGTTTTCTTTTCCGAATTGGAGCATACTGGTCAATTCAAAAACAAAGGCCGAGTAGCCTCCCTGGTGCCGGCCTACGAAATTATAGCTTCCATTGCGCTGAGTATTATCGTAGGTAAGGTCATTTTTCCCTCCTTTGGCTGATAAAGGCTGATTATTTACATAAACTTCGGTATTGGTATTGACACCTTCAAATCGAATAAAAATGCGTTTTCCTTTCCAAGCTGTTTCGGGCACAAATGATTTACGATAATAAGCATCGCCAGTATAAAAGCGCTCATTTTTTCCTAAACTTCCGGGCTTAATCTCTTTGGTCTGCATGTCGTTAGCATTCCAGGTGTGGGGTAAATTGACTAGCTGCCATTTCCCTTCAAACAGTTGGTTATAATCTAATGATGATGTAGAAAAGGGGCCTTTTTTGAAAGTCCAGCTGGTATTAAATGGAACTACGGTTCGCGCTTGTACGTTCAATAGTAGTATTCCAATCAAGATCAGGGGATAAAATATCTTTTTTATCATACGGTTTTAACTTAGGATATTGTGTTTATGTCTTCAAATATAGCTAACAAAACGACAATGGCTAATTGGACGATCTTCGGGAGAACGAATACTATATTCTTTTTTTAATTATAAGTGATAAAAATATCTATTTTAAATATGATTGTTTCTTTATTAGATTTGTTGTGTCTATTCACTACAACGTTTTCGAGATTTGCGCAAACGATTGACTATACCTGGACTACAGTAATAAATAATAAATTCTTTACCATTGTATTGCAGGAAAAATGCAGACAAAACGGATATAAATAGTTCATTGCATGGGTTTTCGTTTTTATTTTACAGCTTGCACTTGCTATTGTAGACCAATTATAGCATAAACCGGGACTGAAAAATGTGCGATTGAACGCATTCAGAGACAAGTACTTTACAAGAATAGATTTATCTAATGAATAGAAAGACAACTATAGAACGTATGAAAGGTAGATTAACAGGGATATTTCTTTTGTTATTCTTGCTGATACAGTTTGTGGAGGCACAGGTAGCTATTATCCCTCGTCCGCAGCACTACGAGGTACGAACGGGTAAACTTAACCTCGGCCGAAATATAGGGATTGTCGCTGATCCTCTTTTTGACCCCACATTATTGTATTTAAAGAAGCTTCTGCTTGGGCATTTTGGAATTTCGGCCTATGTTGCGACAAGAGACGAAGATGCCCAAATTGTGATCGCCTTGGATGAAACACTTGAACGAGAAGCTTACCGCCTGCAGATAGACCCTATGCGAATTCGAATATATGCATCAGGTAAATCGGGACTTGTTAATGGAATTGCAAGTTTAGATCAATTGTTGTCTGTTGCAGTACAAAGAGGAGATCAGCGTGAGCTAGATGCTGTTGATATTAAAGATAAAGCACAGTTTGCATGGCGTGGTTTTATGTTAGACGAGTCGAGACACTTTTTTGGGAAGGAAAAAGTAAAGTCATTGTTAGATTGGATGGCATTTTATAAACTGAACAAATTTCATTGGCATCTGACGGACGAGCCTGCTTGGCGTTTAAGCATACAACGTTATCCTTGGCTGACTCAAATTGGTGGTATCGGTAATTACCTTGATCCTTATGCCAGCGTACAATACTATACACAAAATGATATCAGTGAGATTATAGCTTACGCTGACGAACGTAATATTGAGGTTATCCCCGAGATTGACATGCCGGGACATGCGACTGCAGCAAATCGTGCCTACCCGTTTTTATCCGGCGGGGGAAATGAGAAACATCCTGATTTTACTTTTCACCCAGCAAAAAATACAACATATTCATTTCTAACTCATGTCTTGCGCGAAGTAAAAGTACTTTTTCCATCGACTTATGTGCATTTGGGAGGTGACGAGGTCGCTTTCGGCAGTGATGCCTGGAATAACGATCGCCAGGTTCAGGATTTAAAAAAGACTGAAGGGTTAAAATCCAATAAGGAGGTCGAGGAATATTTTATTCGGCGGATGGCAGATTCTGTCGCTCGGATAAATGGAAAAGTTATTGTTTGGGATGAGATGGTAGAAGCAAAGCTGGCCAAAGACAGGACTGTTATGATGTGGTGGCGTCACGACAAGCCAGCGCAGCTCAACAAAATTTTGGAAAAGGGTTATCAGGCTATTCTTACACCCCGCCTGCCTTTATATTTTGATTTTGTGCAGCAGGAAAATCATCGCTACGGAAGAAAGTGGGGCAAAGGGTTTAATCCCATTCAAGACGTTTATAATTTTGCGGGAGAACAATTAGACAGCCTAGGTGACCGAAGAAAACAGATACTTGGTATCCAAGGTAATCTTTGGACAGAAACAGTGACGGATATAAACCGATTAGATTATCTCGTCTTTCCAAGAATTGCGGCATTGGCGGAGGCGGCCTGGACATCGGGAAAGCAGCGTAATTTTGAACAATTCGCCACGCTGTTAAAGAAACATCTAGCCTTGTACCGGGAACAGGGGATTTATTACTTTGATCCATTTCAGGACAGTCATCCTGAACCAGTTGTTATGAAGAAAACACAGAAACAGTATATCGATAATGCTGACTAACTTAGCGCATAATGTAGACTTTCACGGGTTGCTGTTTGAGGATATTGTCTTCTGAATAAGTTAGAAATATATAAGAATCGTTGAAATAAACAATTAGAAAAATATGATAAGCTATAATAGATTGATGGCGACCTTGCTGCTCGGTAGTACGCTATTGGCTGGGAAAACTGCTTCTGCGCAATGGACAGGGCCGCGTAAAAAAGTCGAACAAAGAATTGAGGTAAAATACGGGCCTTTAACGCCTGCGCATCGGACAGATGAAGCGATGGAACGTTTTCGTAGCTATGGTTTAGGCCAGTTTATCCACTGGGGTCTTTATGCGATCCCCGGAAATGAGTGGGAGGGGGTAAGTGCTCGGAAGGGGGCCGCTGCTTCGGAATGGATTCGTACTTGGAGCGGTACTACGGCTCCAAAGGACTGGAAAAACACCTATGATAATTTATACAAGCAATTTAATCCCAAAGAATTTGATGCGAAGCAGTGGGCTAAGCAAGCCAAAGATATGGGGGCTAAGTATTTGATTTTTACTACTAAACATCACGATGGGTTCGCCTTATGGCCTTCAAAATACACGGATTATACTATCAAGAAGAGCCCTTATAAAAAAGACGTTGTCAAAGCGGTTGTGGATGCATATACAGCTGAGGGCATCGATGTATTTTTGTATTTTTCAATCATGGAATGGAATAATTCCAACTATATGTCCAAGGTGCCATCCACACCGGAGGAGAAAGCTAAATTCAATAAGTTTTTGGAATATACACGTAATCAATTATTGGAGCTTCTTCAGAACTATCCACAGATAAAAGGATTTTGGTTTGACGGTACCTGGGATCAATCCTGGATTCAGTCCTATGAATTTACCTATAAACTGGAAAAGGAACTTCGCGAGAAACATCCCGGATTAATCATCGGTAGCCGTTTCCGCAATGATGAATTTGGAAAAAGACATTTCGATTCGAATGGTGATATGCTGGGGGATTATGAACAGGGA
Organism: Sphingobacterium sp.; assembly: GCA_031286695.1. Lineage (GTDB taxonomy): Bacteria > Bacteroidota > Bacteroidia > Sphingobacteriales > Sphingobacteriaceae > Sphingobacterium. The sequence continues at coordinate 11,715 of JAITTY010000002.1, forward strand.
TGGGAACGGAAAATGCCGAAGGAGTTTGAATGGTTGGAAGGACGCGATTGGGATTGTGTCATGACGATTCCACCTAATGGCTGGGGCTATATGAAGGACTGGTCTGGCATTTATACGAAGACATCTGACGATTTGATCGATATGTTGATGAATTGTGTATCGATGAACGGGAATTTCGTGTTGAATTTTGGCCCCGATGGAAATGGGCGTATGCATCCGGGCGAGGACAAACTGGCGAAAGAAATTGGCGACTGGATCAAAATCAATGGAGAAGCTGTTTATGGTGTGCGGCATGCCGGGCTTGCACCATCTAAACTGGGGTATTTTACAAAGAAAGAAGATAACCTCTATCTTACAGTTTTTAATAGACCTGTCAATAATATTGTCCGTATTGCAGTGCCGAAAAATGCAACTGCAGTCCCAACAACGGCAGTATTGCTCCAAGATGGACAGTCCTTGGTTCTAAAACATGCTGATATTGGTTTGGATCTTGATAAAAATACCTATTATGATGTTGTACTTCCAGCATCATTTGTGGCCAATAAAGCTTTTGTTATAAAAATGAAATTGGGTAACCCCAAAACGCAAAGCGAGCAATTGATGGATGCGAAAATGTAGCCTCCTGCTTTAAAAAAAAAGCGGCACTTGGATCACGATTGATCTGGGTGCCGCTTTTCTTTTTTATAATATACGATTATATAATACCTAGCAGTTCTTGTGGTCTGTGGATAATATATTGAGCGCCATGTTCCTTTAATTCGTCTTCATCGCGAAAACCCCATGTCACACCTATGGCTGTTACCGAAGCATTATTGGCTGTATCCATATCGACCGATGAATCACCAACATAAAAGCAATTTTGTTTGTTGACACCCAATGTCTCGATGCTGTCCAGGACAATTGCGGGATCGGGTTTGGCTGGATGACCAGCGCGATGGCCCAGGACAAGGTCAAATGAAACGTCGGGGAAGTATTGCTGCATCAGCGGGATGACTGCCTCGTGGTATTTATTGGAAGCTACGGAGATGAGGTAACCTAGGGATTTTAGTTCTTGGAGTAATGGTATAATTCCTGTATAGGGTTTGGTATGCGATATAGGCTTTTGTTCATAATATGTCTTAAAAGCTGCAAGCAATGCTGTAATCGTCTCTGTAGTCCGTGCTTTTTCGGGCAATGCCCTTTCGATAAGTTTCTGTACGCCATTGCCTACAAATTTCTTATAAGCGACGAGTGGATGGGTTGGATATCCATAGTGTTCAAGAATAGCATTGCAGCTGTCCCCGAGGTCTTGTAATGTGTCTAGCAGTGTTCCGTCCAGATCAAATATAATAAGCTTCATGAGTTAAATCTAGTAAAAAAGTAGGATTTATTACCTGTCTTTTGATATTATGCAAACGTTTGCTCAATATACGCAAACGTTTGAGTTGTTTTGGGAGTAGTGATATTCAAGTTCACTTATATATATTTGGTAAACTAACAAGCAATTATTGCCGTACCAGAATTAGAATTTTATAGCCGTAGCATATAATATTATATGCCTTACAGAGATACGCTTTTACCAATTCAAAATTTATAGCCTAAAGTCAAAATCGAATGAGAAGACTATTTTGTTTTTTATTTCTTGTGCCTATGTTTCACAATAACCATGCGAAAGCTTGGGATAAGTGGAAGTTGCAGCAAGACACTTCACAGATCAATGAAGCGGATCAACAGCTTTTGCGAGGAAGGCTTAAAGCCCTGTTGCAGAAGCAACAGGTGAAGGATAGCCTCAACAAAGGAAATGTTGAGACACTGCCTCTTGTGGGAATTCCTCAGTTATTGAAAGGACAGGTCTCTGGACTTTATGTTCAGGAATCTACTGGTGAACCTGGAACTCCAAAGAATATGGTTATTAGAGGGATAGGAAGTCCACTGCTTGCAGCTAAAGATGCTGTTGGGGTTCAACCAGCGGTGTATGTCAATGGTATACCGATAGCACGGGATAATAATTTTACCTATTCGATTCAGCAATATCAATTTAACCGTTTAGGGCCAGGGACAGATAATTTTGCAGGAATAGAACTGTCTACGATTGAATCAGTTGAAGTCATCAAAGATCCTGTCTTATTGGCAAAATTAGGTCCTTTAGCAGCTAATGGCGCAATCTGGATTTTGACCAAACCCGGAAAGGAGGGTAGACGGGAAATCAGTTTTGATGGTTATGTTGGATTAGCAACTAAACCGGCTGTAACTCCAGTAAATGCGCAATATGAGAATTTGTTTCGGTCGGCCTTTTATGATAAATATGCATCTGCATCCGATAAATTAAGTTATCCGGGTTATCTGAGTGATGAGACTAATGTAAATTACTATGGGCCGGCTAATTGGGATGATGCATACTATAAAAACACACCGATTTACGGTGGTAATCTGGGTATAAGAGGCGGTGGAGACCGTGCGAATTTTGCTTTTATGGGCGGCTATATGAAAAATGCCAATGCAGCTGATAAGACAAATATTGAACGTTATAATGCCCTTTTTAATGTCAATATGGCGCCCTATAAGTGGTTTAATTTTGGGACAACCATCAATGCTAGTCGCAGTTTGCGTGACCGGAATCGTAGTTTACGAGATCGCTTTGGCGAAGCGGCTTATGTGCCGGATTTGGCCGTTCCAATTTCTCCGAATAAGGATAAGTATAGCGAATATCTTGATGTCTATAAAGGAGCATTGGATAACAATACGGTTAATATGCTCAACTTGGCTGTTAATTTGGATCTCTACCTATTGCCTAATCTTAAATTCAATACAAACTTTGGCGTAGATTATTCCGAGGGTAAACGTGAAGCATTCTTTCCAGGATCACTGATGGAAACAAATAACTATATGTCGAGTTATTTTGGTTTTAATCAGCGTTTGGTGTTCAATAATAGTTTGGACTACAATTTCAAGTTCGAAGACAAGCATAAATTTGATTTTAAGCTGGGGTCTGCTTATACCCAAGATCTGTATCGCTACCATTACGGACGGGCATATGATGGCCCCAATGATTTTATTAAGGTCAATGTGGTTGAGGGAGACTCTCAAAAGGGAAGCTATCTTACGCCGATCGGTGGACTTTATGTCAATCGCTGGTCCAATCGGGAGGATTTTAGATTACATTCGTTGTATTTGTCTGGTCATTACACATGGAATGATCGTTTGGATATTAACGCATTATTACGATATGATGGTTCGTCAACTGTACAACCAGACTCGCGTTGGCTGATGACCCCGGCATTCTCCGCCAATTATCAATTTGTAAAAGAAGGTGAAGCAGAAGTTGTTGACCAATTAAGTGTAAAGGCTTCTTGGGCGCGAATCGGCAAACCCGTCTTTACGAGTAAATATGCTGTTGGTCCCAATTATACGGCTGATTTAAATTGGGGGTCGGAGAAGTCATTGGTTTCTTATAATGGATTTGCGGTCGCTTCCCGCCCTTATTCAGAAGGATGGGTAGGTTATGGTATTCAATGGCCGTATACTGATCATGCTGAGCTGACAATTGACGGGACTTTATTGGAAAAGCGATTGGATGTAAGAGCATCATTATACCAAAAGAAAGATGTGAACCAATTGATCAATATGCCTATCCCAGCGGAGTATGGATATTCCGGACAGATTATCAATGGTCTTACGGTTCAAAATAGAGGTGTGGATTTGAATGTGGGTGGGAAAATATTGAATGATCCTGCTGGATTCCAATGGACTTCATCATTAAATCTAAATTTTAATCAAAATAAGCTAACGGCATTACCAAATGGAAAAACCGAACTGAAAGTCGGAGATCGTTTATTGCGTGTTGGACAAGCCGTTGATCAATTTTGGCTATACGAAAATGAAGGAATTTATAATACGGACGCAGAAATTCCTGTTCAAAATGGCCGTAAATTGCAATTTGATGGGGTCGATTTTGCCGCTGGGGACCCACGTTGGAAAGATCAGAATGGAGACTTTGTTATTGATGAGAAGGATCGCGTATTAAAAGGAAATGCTATGCCTAAACTGGTAGGCGGTTTTACTAATCAGTTTAAATTTAAAGGGTTTGAATTGAATATGCAATGGTATTTTGCTTTAGGTCAAAAAGCACTAAATCAGCGCGCAGCATCCAAATATGATTTTATCAATACCGAAAATACCAATTCGCTGGACGGTATTCGCGAAGTATTCCATTGGCAGCAAGATGTGGATATTACAAAATATCCGATCTATAATCCATGGAGTCCACTTGTTGCATACCGTGTAGACCAGGATCTATTTCTTGAAAATGCTTCATTTCTTAAACTTAGAGCATTGACCTTAGGTTATGATCTGATTCAATTAAACGGTATAAAGAATAAATTCCAAACGATGCGCCGAGCCTATGTATACGTTTCGGGAATGAATCTATTGACGATATCTAAATTTTCGGGAAAGGATCCTGAACTAATTGATTTCAATGGCTACTATACAGGATATGGATTACCACTTTCTCCGATGGTCAGTGTAGGGATAAAATTGGAACTGTAAACCTTAATAATTGAATGTTTAATATGAAAAGATATAATCAATGGGGGAAGTACCTCGTGCTCATGCTGAGTATGTCGGTGTTATTTTCTTCTTGCAATAAAAAATTAGATATAGTAGCCAGTAATGTTGGTGCTGAAGGGCGGGAATGGGCATCTGTATCTGATACGCGTGCACATTTAATGGGTATCTATGGCCTCATGCGAGCGGCTATGGTCGATAATTATGGGCACTGGGTTTATGGAGAAATGCGTTATGGTGATTTTAATTCCTATTCGCGGGCTGATTTACGTGTTGTTCAGGAAAATAAACTTAAAGCTTCTTATCCGCTTATAAAGGACTTGACGGACTGGAGGCGTTTTTACGCTGTGATTAATGCAGCCTCATTATTTATTGAGCGTGCACCGGAAGTTTTGAAAAAAGATAGCCGTTACACGGAGCGGGATCTGAAATATGATATTGGCCAAGCCCGCAGTATTCGAGCGTTGATGTACTTTTACATGGTACGTATCTGGGGCGAGGTTCCTTTATTAAAGGATTCCTATGATAATGGGAGCTTTGCTGAAGTAGCACAATCTTCTGAATCTACGGTTCTTGCATTTGCAGAAGAGGAGTTGCTTAAAGCGGCTGAGGACCTGCCTTATCGATATGCCGTTGGTCAGCAAACTTATTATGGCGAGTCAGAATCTGTCTGGAGCGGAGTTTTGGTGAATAAAATCACAGCTTATTCTATTCTAGCGCATATTGCTGCTTGGCAGGGAAAATATATCAATGCGGATGTCTATTCAAAATTTGTGATTGATAATTATACACAGGCTAATCTGGCTTTGTTAAATGTGCCATCGCTTGTGAGTCCGACAGACGGTTTATTTGGTCCGAGCACACGTGCACAGATTTTAGCGGTCCGTTCCTCTTATGAACTTGGAGAGGCAACGAATACAGGTCACCTTGAATCCTTGACCTTGGGTTATCCGATTGTAACGAAAGCCAAACCGGATATTTTTGTTAACCGCGATACAATCAATGCCATCTTTGATGACCCTAATGACACGCGTTTTGGTATTGACTCTGTTTCAGGACTGATTCGAACAAACTATTTCACCAATTATAACGGCGACATACCGATTTTTAGTAAGATCAAAGTGATTCGGAATGGTGAAGGAGACTCTGATTTCTCAATTTTTGGTTCAAACTTAGTGTTTACACGTTTAGAGGAGATTTTCCTATTATATGCAGAAGCCAAGACGGTGCTTAACCAACGGGATGAAGCGATAAAATATTTAAATCAAGTCAAAGCACAGCGGGGATTGAAGCCTTATATTTCATCGTCGCCAAAAGACTTGTTAGGAGAGATATTCTTGGAACGCCGGCGCGAATTGATGGGAGAAGGATGGCGATGGTATGATCAGATTCGTTTTGCTAAAATCAAGAAAAACAATCCTACTTTGAACACTTTGATTGAAAATGGTGGAATTTTTTGGCCGATATCAGCAGATGTATTATCTCGAAATTCGAAGTTGAAACAAAATTCCTATTGGAAATAACCAAAGCACTAACCATGATGAGAAGAATATACTATATAGGATGTTTTTTGCTATGCATCCTACTTGGATTTACCGCTTGTAAAAAAGGGAATACCTATTATGAAAACTATAGCTTGAACTATACGGAGTATAATGGTACGACTTTACAATTTCTGGAGGAGCAAGGATCAACCTATGACTCCCTGTTGTTAGTTTTGGAACGTGTGCCGGATTTACGGGCAAAGCTTGGTAATACGTCTGAAAAAACGACATTCTTTGCTTCGACAAATAACAGTTTTACTAATGCACTTGAAGCGTTAAATGCTGTACGTCAAGCCTCAAATCGCTCAAAGATGTATTTGGAAGATATTCCAAAAACTATTTTGGACAGCTTGACCTATCACTATGCTTTTGATGGAATCTATGATACAGATGCTTTACGGGACTTTGTTGAAGGAAAAGAGGTACTTTCTATTGATAAATATCGGATGACCATACAGTATAAAGTTACTTCTGCCTCTGGAATCGTTGGCGGCGGACAGCAGCAGCTTGTACTCAGTGATATGAACAATTCCATATTTAAAAGATATTGGCAGGAAAGTAATACATCCGTTGTCAATATTCGAACAACCAATGGTATGCTACATATTTTGGCACCGAGCCACAATTTTGGATTCAGCAAATTGGCCAAACTCTTAAACAACTAACATCATGAAGATGAAATTTTATACTTCCGTAAGAAATATAGCGATGTTTTGTCTGGGATTATTGGTCCTGGGAGCGTGTAAAAAAAATATACCCACCGATCAAGATTCTTTGGGCGAGGATATCGTATATAATACAACTGAGTTTACGCCAGTGCTGGGTAGAAATACTTTTTACAACAATATTGTCAGCATTGGACAGAATACCTCACAGCCCCTCAGCTTTAAGATTGTCAATGTACGCGATTTAGATGGGGAACCTGCGACAGTGTTTAACGATAAATTTCCAGTCAAAGTTTGGAAAGAGGCTTATACAGGTTTTGAAAAAAGTATCGCGGAGATCGAAGCGAAGAGAAAAATTGAGTACCGTCCCTTATTAGAAATTCTCGAGCATTCGGGTAATATCAACTTTTGGGGACAATCTGCCCGCTCGGCTTTTGTTAAGGCACAGCCAGACTCAGGCTATGTGTTCGATATTGAAGTTACCAATACAGGCGGGCGACGTTACTTGCGTAATTTTAAATTAAAGCCTTTCCGTGAGCAGGCTTATGAACCGAGTATTGAGGATCCAATTACAGGTTCGTCTTCTTATCCCTATACCAATGCTATTGTGTCAAATATGATTGGCGAGCGCACAGGAAGACCATTAGGTTCCGCCGATATTCGAGTTTATATGAATAAAACTGAAAATACGGGAAAGGGTGCTAAAACGTTGACTATTAGTTTTTTGGATTCATTAAATAATCCAATAGATCCGGCTAAGTTTAGTGAGACCGATTGGCCGAAGCTGGTTCATGGATTTAATCCTAGGGTGGTCGATAAGAAAGTAGTTTACGATGTTGCTTACCCTATTCCTTTAGCTCGTATAGAGACAGAATATACACTTGGCAACGGAACGGCAGCCTATTTGGCAATTGCGTATAGAAGAAAAGGGAATCTTGGCTATTTGGAATTATGTGGGTTTTCCATTCCGTTTGCAATATATGAAGAGGGAGATTGGGAGATTCAGTTCCGATTTCCACATGAAGCGCCAAAATTTGATTGATAGTGACCGGTTAACTTAGCTTAAGAATTATGAAACAATTATGTATACTAATACTCTTTTTTACCCATGTGCTAACCAATGGTGTACTAGCGCAGTCCACGATGATTAAGGGGACGGTAAAAGGGAATGATAATAAGCCTCTGGCGGGAGTATCCATTAAATTGGAATCTCCAAAAAGGGATCTGGGCAAAACGGGAGACGACGGCCGCTTCGTTATTTCGGTGCCTGCACAAGGTGTAATGTTATTTTCTTATCAGGGATATGCTACGGTTAGACAGACCGTGGGCGATTCAAAAAAAGAGTATAATATTGTGATGCAGATGACTACACATGAACTTGAAGAAACAGTGGTTGTAGGTTATCAGCAACGGAAACGTGAAACACTAACGGGATCTGTTGTAACCATTTCAGGAAAGGAAATTCAAGATATTCCTTCGGGAAACTTTGTGGATCTTTTGCAGGGTAAGGTCGCGGGGATGAATATCCAAAATAATACGGGTAGTCCCGGAATGCGTGGATCGATTGCTGTACGCGGTATCTCCAATTTTAATGTATCTGGTAGCGGTGATAATACCTTTTTAACCCCAACTTCACCTTTGTTTGTCATTGATGGTGTTCCTATCGATGATAACTCTGGATACGAGTATGGCTTTGAAACTGCCGGGCCTGGTGTATCACCTATCTCGATGATTCCACCTGAAGATATCGAAGATATTACGGTAATGAAGGATGCACAAGCTACTGCACTTTATGGTTCACGTGGAGCGTATGGGGTCATCCAAGTGCGGACTAAACGAGGAAATTCTAAGATTCCACTTGTTCAGTATCAATTTCAAGGATTTATGAGTGCGGTGCCTCCATTACGTAAAGTGATCGGCGGCCGTGATGAACGTATGGTTCGGATTGAACAAATTTTAATGAATGATACGACGCTAGCAGCAGCGATTCAGCGGATTAATGATTCTCCGATGCTGGCAGATAGTTTAAATCCGTATTACAACAATTCGACGGATTGGCAATCCTATTTCTATCGCAATACCTATAATCAAACACATAATGTGAACATCTCGGGAGGAGAGCGTGTGTTTAATTATAAAGTGAATATGAATTATTACGATGAAAATGGTATCATCGCAAATACAGGGTTCAAACGCTATACGGTACAGTCCAATATGCAATATGAACCTAATGACCGCTTTCGGATGATGGCCAATGTGAATGCCAATTTAGGCCAAAATCGAATGGGAAGTGGTAACGCAACGATGCAAACAGGGGTTGGAAAGTCCGCCAATACAACTTCCTTGTACCCTGCTCCGTCACTCTATTCGGGTAGCATGGATGCACTATCTGCACTAAATGTAAACGATGACAATAAAACTGGAAATTACGTTGCTCAAATCGAATTGCAATATGAACCTATTAAAGGTTTAAGAGGAACCACTACCTTTAACTACAATTATACAACTGCAACAAAAGATCGGTTTACACCCGAATTATTGCTAGGAAATAGCTCCGAGGTATATGGTTATTATCAGAACAAGAGTAAGGTATATAACCGTAACCTATTGTCTTGGGTTAAAATGTTTGGTGAAAAACATATGATCAATGTATACGGATTCTCAGAAATGGAAATCTCGTCATCTTCTGAAAATCTAAATAAGTTCAGGGGGACTGCCAACGATCAATTCCAAACAGGTATCAGTTACGACACACGTAAAACTTTAGGGGGGTTACTTAATAATCTTTCTAATTTCCGCTCTATCGCCTATGCCGGTAATTTCTCTTACAACTACGATTCAAAATATATTCTTGATCTCACTTACCGCGTGGATGGTACTTCCGTTACTGGCGGAACATCTCCATGGTCATCCAATCCTTCGCTCGGTTTTCGTTGGAATTTTAAGAAAGAGAATTTTATGAAAAATCTGGATTGGTGGGACACAGGCTTTTTGCGTGGATCGGTAGGTCGTACGATTTCTCCAACGGGAACTGTGGCTGATCTATACGGATGGTATAAGGTCGATGACGGCCGTTATAACAATAGACCGACAACGTCTCTTGATCTAAAGAATGCCCCAAATACCGGACTCGTTCCGCAGACCACAACACAATGGTCAGTGGCTGCCGAACTAGGTTTTTTCAACAGTGCCTTATATGTTACGTATGAGACTTATTACAAGCAGTCCGATAAAATTTTGCGTTCGAAAGCGATCGCGAACCATAATGCTTTTGAAAATGTGCTCACGAATGAGGCTGCAATGGTTAATATGGGCCATGAATTGACCATTAATGTGCGGCCACGTTTTCAAAATCAGGACTGGGACTTTACAGGTACAGCAACATTCGCTTTGAATAGAGGTTTTACGACTGCATTGCCGGATGGTGCTAGACAATTGATCCAAGCAGACGATTCAGGATTCGATCTGCCGCAACTTTTTAGGTTGGGAAGAAACCCGCTTACGTTCGTTTTATATGATTATAAGGGCGTATACAAATCGGATGATGAGGTCCCAGTGAATCCATTGACTGGACAGCGTTACCGCGCAGGTGGGCCACTTTCAGATGGAAAATACTTCCGCGCAGGGGATCCTATTTTTACTGATCTGAATGGCGATTACATTCTAGATGAGAATGATTTAATATTCGTTGGTGATGCGCAGCCAAAAGTGACTGGCGGGTTTAGTTTATATACGCGTTATAAGAACTGGTCTTTACGTACACAGATCAATTATACGTTGGATCGGGATATTTTGAATACCGCCCTAGCAGACCGTTTTCGTAATTATGATAGACCAACAGGGATTAAAGAGGGCGATTTGAAATATATTCCAGGTGCTTATGTCCCTTTGGATGCTTACAATGTATGGCGTCAGTTGGGTGATAATGCTGATTACCCGAATGTATCTGATTTTACACGTTTGTCTCTTTATAACCCCTATCGTTACAATTCGACCATGTTTCTGGAAGATGGTTCGTGGTTGAAATTAAGCTCAGCGACAGTAGGCTACAATTTTAACCGGATGTGGTTAAAGCGTTATGGTTTGACTTCTGCACGACTCAACTTTACTGCGAGTAATATCTTCACCTTTAGTCATTATTCGGGACCGGATCCGGAGTTAGTGACCGGGGTAGGACGGGATGGATCCAATGGATATCCAAGCAAAAGAACCTATTCGTTGGGGGTCAGTGTACAATTTTAATATGAAAATCTCATGAAAAGAAAGTTTATATATACAGCGTTACTTGGAGTTAGTTTAGTACTAGGCTCCTGTGGTAAGGATTTCTTGAACATTACACAGATTGATAAATTGACAGGTAACAATTACTGGACCAATAAGGGGGATGTCGAGCAATATATGGGTGGAATCTATTCTACATTCCGGGAAGCAACTATGACGAATATTTTCTTTCCAGCGTCTGGAGACTTGCGTTGCGCACCGACTAATCGTACTAGTGCGACAAGTGGGTCAGGCCGGGATTATATTGCCTATTTGCGGAATAACAATCTGTCTATGATTTTTGCCCGTGAAAATGATTTTTCCTATTTCGGTTTTCCAAGAATAACGAAATGGGACACTTTTTATAAAATGGTCCAAAATGCAAATATTGTTTGCTATCAGCTGGATAATAAAGATATGCCGTTTTTGTCTGAGCGGCAAAAGAGCGCCTATAAGGCCGAGGCGATCTTTCTTCGCTCTTTGGCCTACTTTTTTATGGTGCGTCTTTATGGGGATGTTCCTTATTATACCGATGTGAATACGAACCCATTGCCACGAACGAATATGGTGACTGTGTTGAAAAATATTTCGGCTGATTTGGATGCAACCTATCAAGATCTTCCCTGGACTTACGATGATCCTTCTGTAGTTGCTGTTAAGGCAATGCGAGGCAGTGCCATTGCATTGAATATGCATATCAATATGTGGATTGCTGGTTTTACAACAGAAGATAAATCCATTAACTATGAAAAGGTGGCTACTCTTGGGAAAGAATTGATGGAGGAAAACGGAGGGGCTTATGAATTATTGGATCTAAAACGAACCAAGGAAATTTTTAAAGGGCGTACCAAAGAAGGTTTATTTGAGATCGTGCAAAACTTTAACTATGGCGAGAGCTTCCATTTATCAGCTTCTTACTCGGATTACGTATTACATGCTCCAAATAAGGTAACATCGAAATCCTATATTTATTATGATCCGAAATTTATGGAAAAAATGTATCCACTGGCGGAAGCGGATCTGCGTAAGACCTATTGGTTTGATAAAGATATTTATTCGACGAATGGTGATTTCCAATGTTTGAAATTCTCCAATGTATTTATGGAAGAAGGTGAAGACAATAATCCAGATGACAATCAGATGATATTTCGTTATTCCGATCCGATCCTTTTGCGTGCCGAAGCCTTAGCAGAATTAAATCGCGACGAGGAAGCGCGTACCGTAGTCAATGTTATTCGTAAACGTGCTGATGCTTCAGAAATTTCAGTGTCCGGCGATGAGCTCAAAGATGCAATCTGGTGGGAGCGAGTTCGTGAACTGTTAGGTGAGGGTAACTTTTATTATGATTTGGTTCGGACCAAGAAGGTCATGAATACTGAGTATACTATGGCACCGATGTCGGTAGGCGCATTTAATGCAGGTGGATGGACATGGCCTATTGATAAGTCTGCAATGGCCAACAACCCATATATGCGTTTAAACAATTATTGGAATTAAGAAAGGAAGAAAGATGAAAAGTTTATTGAAACTAACTCTGTTTTTGACAGTGATGATACTAGGAGTAGTCGCTTGTAAAAAAGATGATTTTATCGATACTGGAGTTCATAATCCAAAATTCGATGGTACAGTTTGGCAGTATCTGGAGTCACGTCCCGATCTATTTGATACGTTGATGGTCGCATTGAAGATTTCTAAACTGGATGAGGTGTTAAAAAAGGAAGAAGTGACCTTTTTTGCCCCTCCGGATCCAACAATCCTAAAAGCTGTGTGGCGGCTCAACCGAACATTATATGTCTCAGGCCAGGATACAATAACCAAACTGGAACAGATTAAACCAGAGGTTTGGCGGAAATATCTGGGACAATACATTCTCAAAGGAAAGTACTTATCGAAGGATTTTACACAGATTGATACCATCAATCTGGCGGCATACCCAGGCGGGGTTTACAAAAATTACGATGGTTCGGACATGAATATTGGTGTCTTGTACAACGATGTGCGCTCAAATGATCAGGTGATTAAATATGCAGGTTATCGCCAGCTCTATTTCAATTTCCCTTATTCAAGAACTGGTGAATTTGAGGAATATTTGACTCCGTTTATTACAGCACCTGTGGCAACATCGGATATTCAACCGGCCAATGGTGTATTGCATGTTTTGCAATTTTCAAAGCACACCTTGGGTTTTGTGGGAGCTCTTTTTGCCAATGAGGCATATACGACTGGCGTTTTACCAAATTAACTGATTTGACTGAATAATGATGAAACGATTAAAAACAAAAATAGGATACCAGCTTGGTTTGCTGTCCTGCCTTGCAATAAGTTCCTGCAGTAAGGATATTGCCCTCGGCACAGATCCTTATGCGGGTGGAAAAGGATCGCTTGGCATTGGATTTTATAAAAGCTATTCGGAGCCAGGGACCGCAAAACCCGGGGAATTGGTTGACTTTTATGTGAAAGGCATTGCACCATATCTTGGCAAACTTAACTTCTATGTCAATAATACGAAAATGGAAGTGGTCAGTGCAAAAGATTCTTTGGTGACTATTAAGGTACCGGATCAAATTTCTTCGGGCGATGCGAAGATCGAAGCCGATGGGCAGGTATTCTACGGGCCACGGCTAGAGATTGACGGTAATGTTTCCAGGGATGTCAACTACGGTATGGTGAATGGCTTTTCCGCGATGGTGACGGATATTTTAGCCAATGCGGGTGGTTATATTGTAACTGGTGGGTTTGGCAATTTTGAAAATGAGGCTGTAGATAAGAAGGTTTTTCGGAATGGCATTCATTTTATTGATGGCAACGGAAAGACTTCGACCGCAATGACATTTGGTGAGGGCGCAAATGGGTACGTAAACTCAGTTACTAAAATGAGCGATGGAAAGTTTATATTAAGCGGATTTTTCAATAAGTTCGATAAAAAAAATGTCTTTGGTCTTGTTCGGCTTAATCCCAATGGTCTTGTGGACTCCACAGTAGTCGATGTGATTAATACAACGGGCAATCCAAGAGATGGACGCGATACGGTATGTACCTTTAATGCAGGAACTACGGGTAGTGTCTCTAAGGTTTTTGGGGTATCAGATAATCGCGTCATTGCGGTTGGGAATTTTGACACGCACTATAAGATCGATTATACCTATTCCTCCCGTGGGAATAAACGCCCAATTGCAACGAAAGTGAAGCATATTATGCGCATGAAAGCGGATGGATCTTTGGATTCAAGCTATATGATAAATAATATCGGTGCAAATGCGGCTATTTTCGATGCGGAACTGATTGACAACGAGCGTGTCATCGTTACAGGGCCATTTACAAGTTTCAATGGTCAGCCTGCACGGGGGATCGTCTGTATCAAAGCTGATGGCAGTATAGATCCTTCCTTTAATTTAGGGGGAACAGTTGATCGTGTGTTTGACGTAAGTTATAATGCAAAACTAAAGAAAATTCTGATAGCGGGTGTGTTCAGTGGTTTAGGAACGAATGGGAAAGTAAAAGGGATCGCTGTCATGAATCCGGATGGTAGTATTGATGACCAATTTGTATTGGGCGATATAGGCACAGGAATGGTGACCTTTGCACAGATGCTGAATAATGGGCGGATTGTAGCTCAGGGGACTTTCGATAGCTATAATTCAATTAAGAGATCAAGCTTCCTGGTATTGGAAAAAGACGGTACCTTATTACAGAAATATAATAACCAGTCACCTTTTGAGGGCAGTGCAATTAAAATCATAGAATCGACCTCATCGTTGGGTTTTCCGGCATTATTGATTGGTGGAAGTATTTTGCAATATGGAGCTGATCGCGTTGGAAATGTCTTTAAGATGGAAATCAAGGATTAACCTTTTATGGAACCAGATATGAATAAGTATATAACAATAATAAAAAATACCCTTTGGGGAATTGGAGGAATGCTTTTTTTGGTTGCCTGTAATAAGGATTTTCCAAATCTACTCCAGAATTTTAATGAGGCGAAAGATAGCCCCGAAAGTAAAGATAAGGTTTTGTTGGTTATCGTGGATGGGTTGTCGGGATCTGTTGTACAGGATATTGAACCTGAAAACATGACGCTCATGACACGCAATGGATTGGTAACATATGGCAGTTTAGCTGATCCGACTACGGACTTTAAAGTAACGAATACTTCTGTTGCGGCGTCATTATTGACTGGTGTTAATAGTGATAAAACCGGTGTTACATCTGGAGATATCAGTACGTTAAATCCGCAGTATTCAACCATCTTTGAGCGCTTGAAAAATGAAGCACATCGCTCCAATTTTTATACTTCATCTTCAGCATATGGTACTTACCTTGGTAAAGATGCAACGGTACAGGTAGGAACTGATGATCAGGCTGTAGTGACCGATGCATTAAAGGGCTTACAGACCGATTCTGCCGACTTAAATGTGGTTCATCTTACAAAAGTAGAGCAAGCTGGAGTGGCGAGCGGTTACACAAGTGAGTCGACTGATTATGTCACTGCTGTTCAAAACGCAGATAAGCAAATTAAACAATTGGTAGATGCAATTAAAGGCCGAAAATCAATTTCCAATGAAAACTGGTTAGTGATCGTTACTTCAGGAAAAGGGGGCAAAACTAAAAATTCAGAGAGCGATTTTACGGCATATGGAGATAGTGAGCGGAGTACGTATACGCTGTTATACTCGCCTAAATTTGCGCGGAAAATCATCCCTCGACCGAGTGCAAAAGATATTCCTTTTGTGGGCAACGCAACACGCTACACCTATGCGGCCAATAATCAGGTGTATGGTCAGCTGACTGATCCGAACAAGTTTAATGTAAGTGCAAGTGAAGATTGGACGATTACTTTTTTTGCAAAACACAACAGCCCGAATACGACTTATAACTATGCAGTTTTTCTTGCCAAACGCTTGCAGGGATTCAGCGGAAATGGTTGGAATATCTTTTCAGAAAGCGGTGGGTGGGGTTTCAATAGCTCTTTTGCGAACCAGACCTTTGGTGATTACATCAACGATGGTGAATGGCATGCGCTTACTGTTGTGATTAAACGTAGCGGTACGCAAGATTCGGTATATACTTATACCGACGGTACAAAAAATTCGATAGCAGGTAAGGTTTCGCAAAATGTGGTTGCTAATAGTAATTTTGACAATACAAGCCCATTACGGATTGGATACAGCCCTGGTGATGGAAATACGGGCTGTGATCTTTCACTTTGTAATTTACAGATTTACAACCGTGCCTTTACCCATGATGAGGTAAAACGCTATGGCGGTGTAACACATATTGATGAGTCTTTCCCATTTTGGACTAGTCTGCAAGGGTATTGGCCGGGGTATGGCGATGTTAATACCAGCAAACTCACGGAAAAACGAGGAAAGGGTGCGGGAGATATAGCGCTTAAAGGGCCGGTTTCATGGACAAGCTTCAATGAATTGGTTCCTTTCTTTCAGCCTCCAATCGAAGGGTCATTTTTTAGACAAGTTCCAAATGCGGTTGACGTTCCTTTTATGGTCTATCAGTGGCTGGGGGTAACCGTAGAAAGTGCTTGGAACTTGGATGGAAAAAGCTGGAGTCCAGCGTATGCGCAAATCAGAAAGTAATCATTAGAACTAACCAATATGAATAAGATATATATAATGGGAATATTTGCAGGGATGATTGCTTTGGCCTCATCCTGCAGCAAATATGGCTATGACTTTAAAGATGGTTATCAGCTTGGGGACTCCACTGCTTCCGAGATTTTAACAGATACCACAATGGGGAGGCCCGATAAGAGCATGTATACACGTGCTCGGATCTATCCCGGGCTTGTGGGCGATGGCGTCAAACGCGTAATGGATACAACGGTGACTCTATTGCTGAATAAGCAATATGTAGACAGAAATGAGTTTAAGGTTCAGGCGACGCCAGCACCTTATTATAGTACAGGACTCTATGCACCGGCAGGAGAAGTGGTGCGGATTACTGTTCCGCAAGGAGTAATGGGACTTACAGTTCAGCTGGGGGTACATGAGGACAATATTGCGGGGAAGGATGCCCCTCGCCGTGATGCCCTTATCTATACCCGTAAAGAGCTTTTTCCAGGTGTTAACTATGTCCGTAATTTGTATGGTGGGACGATCTGGATTATCAAGGAGAAGCCAATGGCCTCACCTGTGGCACTAAAAATTGCGGGAGCTGTCAAAGCTACCGACTTTATCCTTGGAAAAAGTACGATTGCGCAGTGGCAAAAGGATGTTATGGCCAGTGATGTCCCTTGGATGGATCTAATCGGCAAACATGTCGCATTCTCGGTGCCGCGTTCGCTTATCTCCCGATTTATTCAATCGGGTCAGGCAGATCATATTGATGAGGCGCTGGAGCTTTGGGATAAAACGTATGAGGAAGATTACTATGATTGGATGGGATTGAGTCGCAATGCTCCCGATATTATTAACCGTTACCCCGAGTTTTGGGAGCGGGGTGTCATGGATATTCATCCATCTGCAGGCTATGCACATAGTGGTAGTCCATGGGTCATGCAGGAAGATGAATACTGGCTTGATGAGCTGATTAACCCGAATACAATTAAAAAGGGAACTTCTTGGGGAACATATCATGAGGTTGGGCACAATTATCAGGCCGTGTTTGCATGGAGCTGGAGTGATCTGGGCGAGACGACAAATAACTTGTTTATTTTTAACGCCGCGCGGAAACGTGGCAATACGAATCGGATTTCATTTCACCCGGCTTTAAAAACAGAAATACCGGCAGGACTAGCTTTTGCAAAAGATAATGTGCCGAAGAATTTTTCAAATATACCGCTCAGTTATGGTCTCAGTTCTGCCAATAACGTGGTGTTTGCACGCTTGACGCCTTTTCTGCAGATTTTTGATAAAGTAAAGGGAAAAAATGGTGAATCGGGATGGGATTTCTTCCCTTATATTTATGCAAAAGCTCGGAATGAGAACTTCTCAACATCGCTGGAACAAGCGAAACGGGATTATTTTTATCGTCAACTCTGTCATTTTGCTGGTACGGACTTCAATCGTTTCTTCATTGCCTGGGGTATTCCTGTCAGTGCTTCGGCAAAGCGAGAAATACGTAATCTGTATCCGCCGTTGACAACAACCTTATGGGAGTATAATCCATTGACATTTACTGGTGGCGATACACCGCTTCCGACCAAATATAAATTGCCAAGCAATCTTTTTACGTTCACAGCGAATGTTGCGACGGCGACGAATGAAAGTTTGGGGACTTTTGCAGCATTAACTGATGGTAAGGCAGATACCTACTGGCATACCTGCTGGTCCGGTTGTAGTATTCCAACAACCCTTCCTGTTGAATTAACCCTTAACATGAATGAGATGAATGCCTTTAAGGGGTTCTATATTCAAAATCGTCAAAACAATACTTTTCAAACGAAAGTGAAGGTGTTAGTTAGCAGTGATAATAAGAATTGGAAAGAAATGGGAACTTATACATTGGCTCAAAGTGCTGAAAATACGGCGCAGCGCAATGCAATACGCGAATTTGCATTCTCCAGCATTGTGGAAGCTCAGTATGTCAAGTTTGTGTTCCCGGATCAGAACCTGGGTGGAGCTGTTCACGTAGCTTTGGCCGAAATTGGTGTGTTTTATGATATTTAAGCTGAGTAATATGAAAAGAAAATATAGTCTGACAAAGCTTGTTTTGATCGCTTTAGGTGCGGTGTTCACCTTAGCAAGCTGTACAAAGTATGCAAATCCGGCGGCAGTATATGAAGATTACGATCAAGGGGTAGATCAAACCGTGAAGAGAAGGGTCTTGTTTATTTCCATTGACGGGGCTGTGGGGTTGGAAATGAAAAAGATCATGCCAACGAATATTGCGGAGCTACTGAAAACAAGTAAGTATTCATTTGAAGCAATTGCAAATGAGAATACAAAGGATGCTGCCACGTGGACGTCAATGATGTCTGGGGTAACTCAGGATAAGCATCAGATTGAAGACGATTCGTATATTCCAAAACCGGACGAAAATGACCCGCATCATAATGCTTCGGGCTATCCTTCCATCTTATATCGAATTTCAACAATTTCTCCGATGACAAAAACCTATGTTGTTGCGCGTGATCAGGCAATTACGACTAAACTTTTGGTAAGCGCAGACGAGGCAACTGATGTCAATACGGATGAGGAGGTTAAAAATAAAGTAATAGACCTGCTAGGAAAGAAAAATCCGGGACTGGCAGTTGTACAATTTAAAGATGTTTTACAGGCAGGTATAGCTGGGGGATTTTCTGCAGGTAATGCTGGGTATGTTGATGCGGTAAAGAAGGTGGATGGTTATATTGGAGAGATTATGAAAGCCTTAAAAGCACGAAAGAACTATCCTTATGAAGACTGGCTGGTTATTGTGACAAGTAATCATGGAGGGACAGACAAAGTGTATGGCGGTGACTCATATGCTGAGCGAAACATATTTGCAATTTTCCAAAATAATAATTTCAAACAGTTAGAACTGAAAGCAGATATCATGAAATCTATGCGTTTTTATGGTTTTTATGATGCAGGACAAACTTCTTTCGCCGGGTATGGACCTAATGCTTTTCGCGGTCGGAACAATCCAGTTTTGGCCAATGAATCTATCTATGAAGTTGCTAAAACAGGTGAATTGACAGTTGAAGCAAAGATTAAAATGAATCCGGTGGACGGTAAATTTGATTATGCCAGTAATGCTCCATTTCTAGGCAAGAATGCTGCTCGGACAGGATCGACAGCAGGATGGGCATTTTTTAAGTCAGGCAGTGCATTAACATTTTTTGTTGCGGATGGTAGTACGAATGTACAGCCGGGGATGGGGCCTGTTTCGTCTGTTGGCGAATGGACACATATTGCGGCAACAGTTGCTAAGGTAAATAATGTACCTACAGTCAAAGTTTATGTCAATGGTCTAAAAACGGGTGAAGCGACTAGTACGACGATGAATCTTAATAATGTTACGAGTGCCACTGGCTTGACTTTCGGTTACTTCCCTTATATTTTTTCGGGTCTAGCCGTGGATATGCAGTTGTGCGATGTGCACATTTATAACAAAGCTATGGACGAAGCAACATTGAAGAAAAATGCCAACCGTGTTGGAATTCCGGATGCTGAATTGACAAATCCTAACCTTGTGGGCTATTGGCCAATGGATGGTCTGGTAAACAATTCGTTTATGAACAAGGTGGCAGGAAATCCAAGTATTGCAGCACAAGGGTCCTCACGGCTTATTCTTTCCGGTAATACCTTGCCTTTTGTCGATGCGAATAACACGGTGTTAATTCAACCTGCAGACATGTTTACCCAAATTTTCTATTGGCTGGAATTACAGGCACATAAAGACTGGAACTTGGACGGTCAAGTTTTCCTTAATAAGTATGAAATCGAATTCTTAAAGCCTTAAAGGATATTGTACAATGAAGAAAAGATTTAAAGTTGTAATTGGCAAATGCCTTTTGATTGGCAGCATTTTGTTGGCAGTTCAGGCATGTAAAGAAGAGGAACTCGTATTTCCGCCACAGTTGGAACAGGAAGCCGTGGTCAGTGAGAAACGTCCTACTGCTCGTCCCTCTAGTTTGACCTATGTGTCGGCATTTAATCAAAATGTTGAAATTTATTTTCCAAAGCTGAGTGATCGTGTGACAAAAGCAACCATCACTTATATGGATGGAACGGAGAAGAAGTTAGAACTTACCAAGTTTGAAGAGCCGGTCATTATTCATTTGAGTGAATATAAGCCCTATGATTTTGCTATACAGTATTTTACCAAAGAAGGGACATCATCAAAAGTGACGACTACTGTATTAATGCCATTGCCTTCCGAAGTAAAGTATAAGCTCGATAATCTACAAACCGAGCCGATTGACGGTGGTGTGAAATTTACTTTTCCTAAAACCCTTGACCGCTCGTTGAAATATACGATCACTTACACGGTCGAAGGGGAACAAAGAACAAAGAATGTGGAGGGACCAGCTGTAGAATCCATAGCTATTGATAAATTATTTGATGAAACAAAACCAATTTCATTTAAACTTACTATTGTTGACGCTGAACTGAAAATTGAAGAAAGTAAAGTGATCGCGCAAGTTCCGGGACCACTGCCCGAGTTTACCGATCGATCCAATTGGATTGCGACAGTTTCAGATTCTCAGATTGATGATGGAGGGGGAGCAGAAGCGTTAATAGATAACGATATAACGTCCTTTTGGCATTCACAGTACGATGATCCATCGATTCCTTTTCCGCATTGGTTCAAAATTGATTTTGGTAAGGAACGATTCATTTCTAAGATTGGAATGATCAGAAGATCAGGTGCAAATAACGGTTTTATTCAATATGATTTAGAAACTTCATTGGATGGAATCAACTTCACAAAAGTAGCTTCAAATCTGTCATTTGATCCAACAAATAGCGATTGGCAATATTACAAGTTACCTAGTGTTACTAAAGGGCGTTATGTTAGGGTGACCATGACAAAACCAAAGGATATTGGCGATGATTTTACACATCTGGGTGAATTTAAGGCTTTTGGTTATTAAATTGAATTGTCGTTTATTTATAAGAGGGGAAATCTATTAAGATTTCCCCTCTTATATTGAAGGAAGTTTGCTATAGGAACATCCTATCAATACGAGGCAATTAGCAAAATAAGTTGTTTTTTAGTTTATTTTATCAAATAGATCAACGTTGGAAAGTGATCTGAGTAGCCATTGATAAATACTCCACCGGAAAATGTTCGGTGCGGATAACCTTTGTTGCGGCCTTCCTGTTGCACCAAAAAGTCCCGATTGAAG
The DNA here is from genome assembly GCA_031286695.1 of Sphingobacterium sp. Lineage (GTDB taxonomy): Bacteria > Bacteroidota > Bacteroidia > Sphingobacteriales > Sphingobacteriaceae > Sphingobacterium. Next base: position 33,518 of record JAITTY010000002.1, read on the forward strand.
ATTTCCGCTTTGACAAAACGTAAGCCTTTGTTTTTATTGTCCAATAGTGGTCTTGAGATAATGATCTGATCAAAAAGGTTCCACTGTCCTTGATAACCAAGAGATCCAATTCCCTTATCGTAAAACTTCCACATGGTATTATACAAGCCCTGAGCTGGTACATCTTGTGGATTTTTCTTTGCCTGCAATACTTCCTTTACGCTTTTATCTTTGGGATCATCATTTAAATCGCCCATGATAATAATCTTCGCTTCGGGATTTTCACGATATAGCGAGTCACATATTCCTTTGGTAATGCTGGCGGCAAATTCACGTAGTTCGGAAGATTTGTTGCCATAGCGTGAAGGCCAGTGGTTGACAATGATATGCACTGTATCGCCGGCGATAGTGCCGGATATCAATAGTTGATCACGTGTCTTGAACCCGGGATTCTCTGGCAAATGAAAGGGATACGCCTGATCGCGATATGGGGTAAAGAATTCTGGGTTATACAGAAATCCAACATCCACACCACGGTGGTCCGGCGAATCGTGATGTACAATCTTTAAACCCAAGTCACTGAGTTGTGGGTCTTTGGTCAGATCTTCGAGGACACGGCGGTTTTCAATTTCGGCTACCCCTAAAGCAATGGGCCCGAGGCTTGAACTAGGCGAACCAATGGCACGAATTGCTCGTGCCATATTTTTTATTTTTTGTTGGTATTTTGCTTCCGTCCATGTGTTGGCACCCTTTGGCGTAAACTCATCGTCATTGATGGAAGAATCTTTTACGGCATCGTATAGATTCTCCAGATTGTAGAATGCGATGGGATAAACCCGACGGTTGGTTTGTGCGAAACTCGGGTGCGCAGCAAATAAAAGGAGAAGTAAAATACAGCTGATGTGTTTATAGTTCATCTTTTATTTATTTAGTAACGATAATCGTATTGTCTGAACCGTTTCCACCAGTTGCGCTTACAATTTTAATATTATCTAAACGGAATCCAAAAGCATTGTCGGCGCCAGTCATTATAAATTCGACGGTACTTGTCGCGGCAGGTGTAATGTTTGGAATACTGATTGTGTAATATTTATTACGGTCATCTGTTGAGTTGATCGCTACTGGCGTGCTTGGAATCGTATAAATTGTTCCGTTGACCTTCACCTTCATGGCATTGAGGTTGGTCGCTTCACCAACATTGTAAATATTAGGTACAAGCTGGTAGCTCAATGTAAGATCCGTTTTGTTGGCCGTTTGTATTCCAGCGATTTTGAGCGTGATGTCTTTATTTGCCGGGAACCATACAGAAGCACTGATTCCAGTTGCTGTGCGAATGTCAGCCGAGCCACTTTCTTCGGTATAAGTTACTGGAGACTTCATGTCAAACCCTGTAAAGTCCGCAATTTTTGGGCGGTTGCCACTTGGATACGTACCATCACCAAACGTTTCGCTGAATATTGTTCCTCCAGTTTCGGGATCAGTTGGTGTTGTTCCAGCATCTGTACCGTCAAAATCAATAACATCTGTTTTGTCACGTAAGAAGAGCTGCCAACCACCATTGTAACGACCTAATATTCCGACTAGTGTTCCGTTTCCTTTAGGAAGGATCTCTTTAGCAAAGGTGGAGAAGTTGCTGTTGCGCACATCTAATGTTTTGCCATTCGCATCTTTGACTACTTCGCTGACAGTAGCGGTTCCACCTGCGAAGGCGTTAATGCCGCCGTTGTTGAAGCGTACATTTTTAATGATGACCAATTTGTTGACCATCGAAGCATCCAATTTAGAAAGGTCGACTTCTAACGGCGTTAAATTAGTCGCATTAGGCCATCCGCTGACTTTTGTATGCTCTTTGAAGATTTCCCATGCAATACGGTTGGCATTGGTTCCACTGAATCCAATCTGCAGTTCGCTGCCATATTTCACCATGGATAAACCTTTTAAGCTGACGTATACTTCTTGTCCAGCACGAAATGTCGTGTACATGCTGTTTTGATCGACTCCTAAATTGATGGCCGCAGTTTCATCCTGAATGTACAGTTGTTTGTAGATATTACCCGAAATATCGTTTCCGGTCACCACTGCTTTAATGATCAGATCTTCATCAATGACTTTTGGATCGGTGATATTGGCGTATTTTTCTTTTAACGCGGCTATCGTGGTGTTTGCATTGGGGCCGTCGTAGATCGGTTGAGTCAATAAGGGGGCTTCAGGATCGCGCTTACAGGCTCCTGTAAATAAGATGAGTCCAATACAGATGAGCGATAGCATCGATGTATAGACAGCTTGTATATTTTTTTTATTCATCGTTGTTGAAATTAAAATCTATAGGATACATTCATAAAACAATTGATTCCTTGCATATAGTAATATTTGGACGCAAACTTATTTGGTGCCGTAATATCCAGACGTGCATTTTCGAAACCACCTGTTCGGATGTTTTTGTTGTTTAATACGTTGTTGACCGCTAAATTGAAGTTCATCGACTTGCGATTCTTCAGATAAAGGATTTTGCCGATCGATAGGTCGATGGTTGTGCTATTTTTGAACTTTTCCTGGTCGGTCAGTATATGATAGGCGCCATCGAGTTCCGGATCGTACGGATTGATCGTGCTGTAGTTTGACGCTAACTGACGAAGTGGAGCTTTCGATAGATACATATCGCCGGCATAATTTACATTTGCTCCAAAAAACCAGTAGTCAACGAAATAGCGGATACCTAAAGTTCCTGCAGTCTGTGGCATTCCACCAACATAATAGTTGTTGAGGTAGACCATTTCGCGTTCATTATTGATCAATCCATTCTCTGAGTTTTGTGCTCCCATTGGATTGTTGCTATAATAATACTCAGCTTTTGTTGCGGCAAGATCGACACTCCAGTTGTTGTCAACTTTATAGGTCAATCCCAGTTCTACACCTCTGTTGACCTGATTCATATCTTTTAGACCATGATTGATGAAGGTCCTTGCTGCATCGTTGTAGTAACTTTGTCTGCTGATAAGATCTGTAAAGTTGGTCTGAAATACCGATAGGCGGCCATTTAGTTTTGGCAGTGAGAAGACATAGCTGATATCTGTAGAGAATATCTTCGCACTTTTGAGGTCTTCAAATGTGAAATCACTTACTCTTGGCGAGATATAGGCATCATTGGCCAAAGGCGCTTTGGTCTGATAGCTAATTTTGGCGTTTAATAAATGACGGCCATTGAATTTGTAGGTCATCCCACCTTTAAAGGCATAATCAAAAAAATGGTGTTCCTGCCCTTTTCCGTAGGAATTGGTTGGGAAACGTCCGTTTTTCATGTAGCCTACGCGTTGAAAACTTGTGTAAGAAAGCTGGGTCGCGTAGAAAAAGTCGATGTTCGAATACGTGTATTCGTTTTGTAGCCAAGCATTCGCAGATTTGATATTAATGTTGTAACGGTATCCAAAAATATCATCTTTGCGTGCCTTAAAGTTGGGGTTCAGCAAGTCATTTTGGCTTTGCCCCGTGTTTTGACCAAAGTCGCGTTCAGAGAATTTGTCTATATCCAGCACATATTCAGCCCCCAACAGATCCGCTACAGTTTTATATTGTTGCGATTGAGAACCTTTGGCACCGATACCGAGCGTCAATTTAGCATGTTCGTTGATGGTTTTATTAAGCGTAGTATTGAAACTACTTTCCAATAGGTCGCTATGGCGTTTCTCAAGCATATAGATGGCTGCACCATCGTTGATTTTATTTTCTAGCTTGTTGACGAGGTATAGGTTGTCCCAGTCCACTTGTGATACTTTGGCCGATTGCCAAAGATTACTGTAGTACTGATTTGTTATGGAATCTGTAAAATAGCTTGGTAAATTGCGGTAGTAGTCAGGTCTAGGGTCTGGACCGTTGTACCAGTTGAGTGCAGTACTGGCATATTTCCCATAATGTAGCGATATCCCTGTTGTTAACTTTGTATTTTGATCTATTTTCCAGATATGTGAAAGGATTGCGGTAGGGTCATATGCTGTCACTATCCGTGAATTCCTGATTTTTCCGTCTTGATAACCCCAGTTGGGATTGTACAGATTATTGTCTAGCAGGTCATAAGCTTCCTGGAAAGAACCTGATTGTTGACCACGCTCTACGGGTGAACCAAAGGTGACTAAGGATAAGCTATGTTTACCTTGTTGGAATTGCTTTTCGATGGACAGGGCATAGGAGAAGTTCTTGTAAAATGTACCTTCAATATTTCCCTTGTCTGCATAACGGCCACCGATTAAACCTGTAAATGCCCAGCCATTATCCATGAGTCCTGTTGAGTAGCTCAACATGCCGCGACTATAGTAATTGCGGTTGGTATAGGTAGCTGTTGCCTTTGCGCCTTTCGCAAAGGTGCTGGCGCGCATATTGATATTTTCGGATCCGCCGATGGACCCGAATGTAAAGGTCGAGGCATCCATGGCATTGTCTTGGTCTCCATTTCGGGTCAAATCATTGATGGCTCCAATGGAAGCGTAGTTGAAGACACCACGCAACTGGTCGTTGAAGTGAACGCCGTTGATGTACTTTTGTTCGTAGCGGTTGTTGTATCCGCGGAGGCGGAAACGGAATTGAGACAGCTGATAACCAATTTTGTTGACGTATACGTCGTTGGAAAGAATAATCTTGGCTGCGATATTTTGATCGAAAGATTCGTTATCATCATCCAATAGATCATCGGCAGCCATGCTTAGTTGTACCATGTTGTCGTTGTCGGTACTTGGAAGGACGTAGATATCTTCTATTTTAAGTAGGCCGGAGGCCGGGATCTGGACGGTGATTTTGGTCTCTTGGATATTACCGCCTGTGATCAGGATGGTTTCCTCACCCGAGTTTAACTTCGGTAGACTGAAGTTTCCTTTGGAATCCGTAACGACTGTTTTTTGATTTTTCTCAAAGACGAGACGTACATTGGAAAAAGGTTCTTTGCTCACTTGATTGCGCACAATACCCTGTACATTGGCCTTTTGGGCAAATATAGGTGTGCTGGCAGCAGATAAGAGCGCAAAAAGTATGTATTTTTTATACATAGCTTGAGGTTAAATAGTGAAATGTATTTAGATGACAAATGCAACACATGTTAGATGTGTTGCATTTGCTTATGTTTTATTGTGATTTATTTTAAGCCTACAAGAGCTAAGTCGTCAAACCTTACCCCAATCGTGTTTGCCGCGCCGGCAACAGCTATTGAAATGGTAGAAGTTGCGGGAATAGTAGTTTCTGCAGCCAAATCGATTTCTAATGGATATTTTGTGTTTGTTTTATAGCCATTTGCATCAGAAAAAACGATGGATGCAGGGGAGTAGTTTTTTCCATTGAATGTAATGACAATATCTTTGGCATCAAATGCTGAGGTTGCTGCATTGCTATTTACGCCAAAAGAAAATTTAAATTTCAATTTATTCGCACCGGCTGTATTGATACCTGCTACAGTGAATTTTGCGTCTGCATTAGCTGGTACCCAAATGTTATTGTCATTAAAACCAGTATAACGAATCGATAACTTACCAGCATCTAACGTGTATTTTACAGCTGTGTTTGACCAACCTGTGAATTTATCAAAATCTGTGTTAGCGGCGATCTTCTCTGTTCCAAATCCTTCCTCATATAGAGTTTGTTCAACCGGATCTGTTGTGCCGCCACCATTATCTTCATCTTTGCCGATAGTATAAGAGCCTGAAGGAACATCTGTCCAATCAACAATACTTCCTGAGGCGACAACAGCTGTATTATTACCGGCTTCTTCTTGCAAGGTGATATTATAGCTGTATTTTTTACCTGCTTCATAAGTTGTTGATGATGGTAAAGTCCAAGTATAAGTCTCATTACCAATTTTAAACTCAACTTTTGCTCCTGCAACACTAGCTACAGGTAATAAGATGGTTTCTGCTGTTGTTGTCGTTGTTCCAGCGGTTGTTTTTGCTTTGATAGCGGCTGGGTTGGCTCCTCCTGCTAATGTACCTGTTGCTAGGTCGAAGTTGGCAGTTGTATTGAATCCATTGTAAGTTACTGTAAGACCAGTTAAAGAGCTTACGCCAGTTCCAGCGGCAATCGTCAATTCAATTTTACTTAGTTTGTGGCTAAATTGTAATTGGGCATTTGCTGTATTTTTATTGGCACCAGTTACATTATTAGCATACATGAAGTCAATTTTGTTTTGTTGCGTTTGATCGCTTACATTGACTGGGTAGACATTGTTGCTAATTGTTGTTTGATAAGGATAGTAGGCAATGAAATCTACGTTGGAACCATCAGCAGGATAAGAGATTTCTTCTGTAGCGCTATTCGCTTTGAAGTTTCCGTCTCCACTTGTCGTTACATACTGTTTGTTGCTTGCCAATGCATTGCTTAAACCGCTGCCGGTTTTCATGAAAACACCGATAGCATCGTTGCTTTCCCAGTTTGCACCAGCTGCTTTGGTAGTAACTTGATTGGAGATTGTTGAAGAAAAAGTTACCGCTTTGGTAATTTCTTGTTCTGAAACAGGTGCCTTTTGGCAGGAACTTGTAACGGCTGCCGCCGCAGTCGCTAGGAATAAAAGTTGGTTTACTTTCATAATTAAAATGAATTGATATGACTAAGTCGTTTATTAATTATTTCCAAATAGAGGTGTTAATATTTCCTTTTTGAACATCATTTAGATCAGGGAAAAAAGTGAATCCGGTAGCCTTTTCTAGGTCGCTTACCGATAATCTATAATTGTCGAAGGTTACTCCAGAAGGAGGAGTTTCATTATTTATCTTATAGGCAATGGTATAATATTCGGATCCTTTTTTCATTGCTAGTGCTTTGAAGTAATATTTGGGTTTGGCGATATCTTTGCCATCATTGTCCTGCGCGAAATCCAATACAGTATTGGTACTTGTTGTAGGCATTGCTCCTGTTACGACATACATCGTATCACACTGTGCCGTCCAGGTTCTGACTTTCGTTTCCAGGTTTGCCCAAATACCTTGGTTCAGACGCGAAGCTTGTGCGGTCATGTTGGTGAAGTAAAACGTTGTTTTATTTTGGGTTGTATTTAAGTTGCGGTCCGCACTTGGTAATTGGTGTCCTCTGTCGTAGCCGGTTGGCTTGAAACCATTAAATAAATTAGGTTGAAAAGCCGTAGAGACTTGCGGATCATATCCCCATGCATCTGTGCGATTGCCCGATCCTAAAATGCTGCTGTATAACGGATAAGCTACCCAATATGCCATTTTTAATTTTTTGTCATATAACATAGCATAGTTTCTACTGTCACTTGCGTCTGGCATAAAATGCTGTATAAAAACCTCATCATTGCTGAGACTGTTCATCTTAGGGATTTCCAGATAGGCTTGTGAATCACCGATTCCACCGCTCGGTTTACCGTTGTCGATTTTGATGTCAAAGCTGTATCTGTTGCCAGCGGTCAGTTGCTTTAGGTTTTGATTTTGTGGTACCGTCCAGGTATAGCTATCGCCATTAGAAGCAATAAACTTAATTGCCTTTCCGGTGATATCTTCACCCGGAAGGAGTATAAATTCAATTAAGGCTGTTTTATTCGCATTTACCGTTACTTTTCCCTGAACATCCTTTTTATCCGATGAATTAACCGTCAATTTTCCAGATGTTAAGTCGAATCCCCCTTGGGTGCTTACTGCCGGTAATTTAACAGTAATCTGATTTGCCTCCAGTGCGGCAGTATTGGTAATGGAGAGATTGATGCTGATTTTGCTCAATTGGCGCACAAAAGAAAGGGGTATTGTATTGTTGCTCTTGTCGATGTTTTTGGCATTGTTGGCATACATCAGATCTAGAGCTGATGGGTTGGATTGGTCCGTTACATCAATGGGGTACTGGAAATCAGTAAGCGATTTGTAAGGATAATAGGCGATAAAATCCACTTTTTCATTGGGCAGGAAAATTGAGCTGCTACTTTGAAATAGTGACCCATTGAAAGTAAATACCTGATTTTTAACTTGGTCAATGATGGATGCTGCTTCTAGGGGCTGACCAGATTTGAACATGTATATGCCGATCTCATCATTTTTATCCCAGGAAGTTCCTGTCGCTTTTGTGTTGATTTGACCAACGATGGTCGGATTGAATTGTACTGCCGATTGTTCAATTCTAGATGCAGTTTTCTGGCAGGAATTAAACGTAAGCAATGCAATCATAATGTAAGCTATCCGGAATATGTTTTGTTTCGGGATAGTTATGATCTTGTTAATCATATTGATAGTTAGTGTTTGTTAATAAAGCAATGACAAAAATACTTAAGTTAAGTTAAATTAATGTGAACCTTTTGTGTTCTTTTGTGTAATTAAATATTTATTTGATGTATCAGTTTGATTTTTAGGTATATTTGTTGCGATTTAATGGTGTTTTGATAAATTCTATGGTATTTAGATTATTTGCGGTGTTATGCATGTTATTTGTTATTACTTTAACTAGTTGCAATAACAAAAAAGATGTTGTAGACGAGCGAGATAGCCGTGTTGTTTTGGTTTATATTGGTGCCAATAATAACTTGGTGTCAGATGCCTACAATAGCATCAATGCGATGGAAGAGGGCATGGTTGGATTGGATGCCGATGTCTATGTGTATGCGACTTTAGCGGGCACCACACCCAAAATCTATAAAATTGTAGCAGATCAAAGCCCAGAGATCAAGAGCACAGTCATCAAATCTTACGGCGATCAAGATTCAGCGAACCCTGTGGTGATGAAACAGATTCTGTTGACCATGAAAGAATATGTCGGCAATCGTCCATCGGGGCTTGTTCTATGGTCACATGCGACAAACTGGCTTCCGAATGTTGGGGTCAAGTTGATGTCTTTTAATGAAGATCGCGGAAATAAAACGGAGCTGCGAGATTTGGAGACGATTATTCCTTCCGGACTTGATTTCTTAATGTTTGATGCTTGTTCAATGGCAAGTGTCGAGGTCTTGTATCAGCTTCGGGAAAAGGCCAAATACACGATTGCTTCACCAGCGGAGGTATTATCAACCAGTATGCCTTATGATTTGGTACTGAAACACTTGGTAGACCCTGATCTTGAACGTGGACTGAAATCTACTGCGGCAACATATTTTAATTTTTATAATCAATTAACGGGACTCTATCAGTCGGCTACCATTTCTGTGGTCAATAATGCCTATTGGTCAGATCTCGCAAATAACGTCCATATTGCGCTGACGAAGTCCCCCCTGACAACCATCTACCGGGATAACTTGCAACGACTGGATTTTGATGATAAGTCCTTATCTGCAGGTTTTGATTTTCTTGATTTTGTGCATCAGAATATGTCGCCATCTGAAACAACCACTATCGAGGCTACAGTTTCGAAATTGGTTATCTATAAGGCGAATACGGCAACTTTTCTAGGTAAACCCATTTTGCGATTTTCCGGGTTATCTTGTTATGTTCCTAATGATTTAAATAAGTGGATACACCCGTATTATAATACGCTTCAATGGGCTAAGGATAGCGGTTTTAATTCTTTTGTGAAGGAGTAATGTCATAAATTCGATTTTCTTCATTTTTCCCTGAAATCAGGTAGTAAAATGCGTGCTCGCTTTTAATAAATTTGTCAATAAGAAAAAAATAGCACAATGTTTGCTGTTAATGTCAAAACATATATTGATTTGACAAATTATTAATCGTTACTGGATTGTAATGAACGGAATATTTAAAGCGAAAAGAAAATTGAAGAGATTTTATGTGGTCCTCTGTGCCTTTTTAATGACATTGACATTGTCGAGCTGTTTTGATTTTGTTGAACAGATCGATTTAAAATCGGATGGATCCGGGCATATTGCAGCGACATTAAATTTAAGTAAGAGTAAGACCAAGGTGTCTTCTTTAATGAAGATGAAAAGTATCAAGGGAATTCAGATACCTTCCCAGGCTGATATGGAAAAAGAGATCCGGTCTGCTGTTCAGCTGCTCAAGCAGACGAAGGGCATTTCCAATGTGCAATATAAAACAGATTTTACCAATTATATCGTTAATATTTCATGTGATTTTAGTCAGATAGAATCGTTGAATGCCTTTTCAGATATATTAGCCAATCGATTTAAAACGAAGATATCGAACTCAAACCGATATTATTATAACGCACAGAGCAATGTATTTGAACGCAAATTTGTGGCTTCTGCTGACTGGAAGACAAAATTCAATCAGCTGGGAAGTGATAATACGACCCAATTTGCAGATGCATTCTATACGCAGATTATTCGTTTTGAAAGACCAGTAGTTTCGCAGGCAAACAGTCTGGCAAAGGTCGCGGGAAATAAAAAGGGGGTTTTGCTAAAACTACCTTTTATGGATTTGGTCTATGGTAAATCGAGCTTGGCAAATAAAATCACATTAACAAAATAAACCTAATAACATTGGTGAAACCGGAGATGTTTAATCGATAACATATTGATGAATAGCAATTCTGGGACAGCTAAAAATTTTTATATAAGATGAAATCAAAAATTATACTGGTAGGATTGGCCTATTTGTCGTTTATGGCAAATGTAAAGTCGCAGGATCTGATCAAACAGATTCCCGAAGATGCTGAAATTATTGCGGCGTTCAACGTGAAAGATATTGTACAGAAGGCAAATGCAAATAAGCTGAACGAGTTGCTTCAGAAAACTGGTTTTTTTGAGAAATCGGGAATCTCAGCGAGCAATGATATTAAAAATTTGGGGGTAGATCTATCCCAAACAGCCTATTTTTATACAAGGAAGACCGATAGTATCAGTTTTACGGAATTCATATTTTCTTTGGACAACAAGGGGCAATTTGAGAAACTGCTTCATGAGGCGGGAGAACCCAAGGCATTTGCCAATGGTTATACGAGCATAGGTCTCAAAGCAGGCAGTATGTTGGTGTATAACGATCGTGTTGCACGATTTATTTCGGCGACAACGAATACCAACTTCTTAGACAACGATTCAATTGCTAATCATTATGGAATTAAAAAGGTTGATTACGTCGCACGTCCATCTGACGACGATGATGAAGCTTGGGCAGATACAACAGTTGCCGCCGTGGATTCCGTTGCTGCAGTTTGGGATGAAGATGAAAAACCGCTTGCCGTTCCGGTGGCGCCGCCAGTTGCTATCGCCGTTGAACCCGATACGATAGTCGCTGCGACAGAAGCATTCCCTCCGGTTGCTGATATTGCTATAGGTGATGCGGTTGAAATGCATGATCCTAGTTATTATGATTCGCTTTATACGGCGTATGAAGATCAAAATCGAAAAAATGATTCTATTCGAAATGGATTACGCGATAAATGGTTGTTGAATGAGACTAACCGTTTGCTTTCGGGGAATTATAAGTCCCTGTCAAATGCAGATCAGGAGAAAGTTCTAAAAAATCTAGGGCTTATTCGATTGTATGTTCCTCATGTAGAGGATTTATATCGTGGCCTTATGCCTTATACCACCTCTCTTCCTTATTACTACATGGGGATCAAACTGGATAAGTTCAAGACGGGTTATCAAGATGGCCTATTGGATTTAGTGCAAGAGGGGAATGTGCTGAAATTAAAGGGATCTGTGGGTTTAGATAAAACCCTTGCTGAGATGACCAAAAGAATGTATGCGCGAAAACCTAATTCGAAGTTCAGTAAATATTTAACGGATAAAACCTTAGGTTTTTTTAATGTGAATATTAATTCGGAGGCTTATCTGAGAGAGATGCCTGCTTATATGGCAAAATATTATAGCGGTTTATTGGGGCCTCAACAGGATGTCGTAGAATGGGGGCTGATGGCTCTTGAAATAGCACTGGATGAAAAGGCCATTGCCCAGGTGATGCCAGGAGACCATTTGGTTGTCGTGAATGGTCTTCGGAAGTTCAAAAAAGACTATATCGATTACACCTACGACGATGATTACAATGCAACCGAAGTGAAAAAGACAAAGGAAGAAACACTTCCTGTATTTATCTGGATGTTTACATCGAAGGATCAACGTCTGATTAAAAAGGGGTTAGAAATGGCCGTTTCAAAGAACGTTGGGCAGATTCATGATGGTATTTATGCTTTTTCAACAAAGAAAGCCATGGATTTCCCAATGTATGTTCTTCTGAAAGAAGATCTGGTTATGGTCAGTAATGATTCGTTGTCTTTGAATGATATTCGTCAGAATAAGATGAATGCTCCCGCAAATAAAGACTTTGTAAAACTGATGAAGCAAAACAAGATGTCTGCGGCCATTGATCTGCAAAAGCTTCCCACTATGTTAAAGGAAATGGGGGTTACACCTGGTAAACAATGGGAAGAAACACTGGCGCAACTCAATCAATATGGCAGTACCGCAATTACTTCCAAAGGTGTTGTTGGCAATCGTGCTGAGGCTGAAATGTCGACAAGATTGCCGCAGACCAATGATGGTGCGATCAGTTATTTGCTCGATCAAATTTTGGTGGAATTAAATAAAAAGTAACTAAAAGGAGTTCCAAAACAATTTTATTACGCTATTGTTTGGGTTTCTTTTGTAATATTATGGTTATATTTTTGTAATGTTAAAATAATATTAAGATCGTTTGGGTTGTTTATAGTATTTTTGACATTTAACAGAATAAGTAAACAGACAAAAAAAACGATTTTATACATCACGATATGGGGATATTTTCAAAACTGTTTGGAAACAAAACTCAGGATTCAAAAGTAAAGGTTGTCGGTAAATTGGCTTTCTTGGAGGTGGATATGCATAACCATATCCTTCCTGGAATAGATGATGGAAGTCAATCAATTGAACAATCATTAGTATTGTTGAAAGGGCTTGGCCGAATGGGCATCGAGAAATTTATCTGTACACCGCATATTATGGATGGTGTACATCCAAATTCGATTCGTACGATTGAAGCTGCTAAAGATAAATTACTCGCTGGTATAGTTGGGGTGCCCAATATGCCAGAAATTCATGCGGCAGCTGAGCATATGATTGATGACGGAATAGTGAATCTCATCGGATCGAATGAACTCTGTGTAATGCCTGGTGGTTATGTGCTTATTGAGATGTCCTATTTACAAGAATCCAAAGCGCTATTTCAAACGATATTGGATATACAAAATCTCGGTTATCAACCTATTTTAGCACATCCAGAACGTTATAATTATTATCATTACAACTTCAACATGTATAAGCAGATTAAGGACGCTGGTTGTATGTTGCAGCTTAACTTGCTGTCTATCAGTCGGTATTATGGTGTTGAGGTGAAATCGGCAGCTTTGACAATGATTAAATCTGGGATGTATGATTTTGTGGGGTCAGACGCGCATCATGAACGCCATTTGGCCGCTTTGGAAGATGTGGTGGCTAAATATCCTGTACGTGATTTACTCAAAACATGTCCCATATTGAATCCGTCATTGCAAGACCATTTGGGAAGTAATAAGAATGTGATCGCTACTGGCTAGCATCAAAATATATTAATTGGAGAAAGAGATACCCTTTTAGGTATCTCTTTTTTTGTGATAATTTTATCTGTCCTGGCAGATACCGCCTGCTTTTAGTCCAGTTAGTCTGCTTTGCAGTAAGGACGTATTTTAAATTTTACGAGGGATTCTTGGCTGTTATTTGCTGTTTGTAGTTGCTTTAACTCATGTAGATTATTTTCGTTCGCGTTTGTGTTTTGCCCATATGGATATTTCGAAAATTTGGCTACTTTTGGTTTTAGCATTTTTCATATGAGAGGAAACAGAATTTTTATTCAAGACTGGATAGCACACCATACTTATCAAAAAACAAACGAAATAGATAGTTATTACTTACGTGTTGCAAATGAAATCAATGATAGTTTATCTACACTATGGTTTGAGGAGCAAGAGACAAATGATCTCATTCATACAGATGCTTTAAAGACATTAAGTATCTATCTGACATGTTATTTAGAAGACGTTATTGCGAAAACAGGAATTTTTGCTGCATTTCGGACGATCCATACAGAACTGTACAATCAACTTTTACCTTTCTATCCTAATAATGACTTAACGGACTATTATGCTGAGGATATCAATAGTGAAGATATTGCTGTATTGACTTGGTTATTTTTCAGTGAACGTAATCCCCATTTATTTATTGATCCCCGTGGTCGTTTGATCCAATTGGTTACAGATTTGGCCTATTCGATCTTGGAAGAACATTATGAAGTTGCTCCTGAAAATGAGAAGCTAAAGCAAGAATATGTTTTGGATGAGGATGCGAACTATTTCGAGGTCCGAAATTTTATTGAGAAACTTGTCGCTACAAATTATCTGACGGCAGGTGAATATAATACCAATCTCAATCATTTGATGCAAGTTGCAGAAATTGGACGGTATCAACACGATCAGAATCAGCTCCAACAGATGATCTATCGTGTTCGAGACAACCATTTCAATAATTATAGACTGCATTTGTTTGCATTGAAGGCATCTGAATTTGTCGCTGAAGTGATTGGGAAAGAACATCCACTGTATCGTCTTGTCAAAACATTGGGCAATCGTATTAATAGCTTTTTTGAATACGTTAAAACGGATGAGCTGTATGTGCATGTAAAACATATCGGTACAAAAACTGCATTCAAAATCTTTAAAGATTCTATACAACAATTTGTTGAACCTACGGAAACCTTATCTTTCTATATGGAAATTGTACCTTGGCAAGATGCATGGAACTTATCTGGAATTATGACTGTTGTCAACGCCGAGGAGATAAATTTTGACTTACCAGAGCAGTATGAGATGACGTATCGAATAGAAGCCATGAATGGTAAGGATAAGAGCTTGAAGAAAACGGAAAAGCAGCTGAAAGATATGGGTAAATTATTCCAGTCAGAACATAAGGCAGCTGTCGCATTTATGGAAGGGAAAGATGTTAGAGAATTTGCTGTTGATTTCTTTAAGAAATATCAGCAAAAATATCCGAGTAAAGAGGAGTCTCCTTTGCCGGAGCCAAATTTGGATATTACGGAAGATGCCAAAGTTACTGTATTCTTTAATCCAAAGACAGGATTGGAGGTTTTCGGTGGTATTGAGGAGTTCTTCCCATTGAAGCATAACAGCTTTGTAGAGGAAGATGGTCAAAGTGAAGTACCATATGCGCGGTATTTTCTAAATCTTTTGGTTGAGGATTTCTTCCCTAGCGAGCTGCCTAAGTATTATGTCAATCTATTCAAGGCAGATGTGGACAAGCAGTTCTTTTTTCCTCTGAATGATGAAGTACTTGATTTCTTTCTCCGTTTCTATAAACGAGGAAGCTATTTCTTAGGCCCATTTCCGCTGTTAAAATAACAAGCTGTAATTTATATTCCATAGAAATAAACAAAAAACCATGGCTTCTGCCGTGGTTTTTTGTTTGTGCAATGCTATACATTCCCTGCATAGGGAAATGTTCTTTACGTATTTCATGATATTGATGTTAATTTAATATAAAATGATTATAATTAAAATGTTATCACGAGCTATTTTTCGGACTGCGATCCAAATGTCCCATGCAATTCATTGGAATATTTCAAAAAATTCTAACTAAACTTGTACGATCAATTATATGTGATGAAGCATGCCTATTGAAAATAACAGTGATTTGGATTTTAAAACTTTCTTTTTGTCGTATAAGGACAAAGTGTATAAATATGCCTATTTACATCTAAAAGAAGAGCCAGCTGCCGCAGATTTGGTCCAGGAAACATTCTCTAGAATCTGGAAAAAATGGGCAGAATTGGATGGAAGTAAAAATCCACAATCTTATCTTTATACGATTGCCCGGAATCTTGTATTTGATGAACTTCGGAAGCAAAAGGTTCGATTCCAATTTCAAACTACAGATGTCGATCATACCCAATTAGTGGACAATTCGAATGAGGAAACCATCCGATTTAAGGATTTGGAGCGTGTTTATCGGGAAGCTGTTGCAAAACTTCCAAAGGCGCGTCTTGAAATTTTTCTTTTGAGCAAAGAGGAGTTTTTGGACAATCAGGAGATTGCGGATAGACTCGGTATTTCTGTCAATACAGTCCGGGATCAATTGGTGAAGGGCAATAAATTTGTCCGTCAATATATTCTTGATCATTTTGAGATTTCAATAGCCCTATTGATTTTTTTAAATATTTTTTAGAGCAGGGTCGTCTTTGTGTCCTTTAGGTACGTATATGTATTTAAAGACGGATAGAGATGATGAATTCCAAAATAGCTGCTTTATACAAAAAATTCCTAAGGGGGGAGTTAAGTCCCGAGGAAACCGCTATATTTCTTGATTTACTTACTTCGTGTGAAAGGGATGAACTTCCTGACCTGGATGAGGTTGTTGCGTTGGATGACCGTGATTGTGAGCTGAACAAAACAACTTCTGAAGATATTTTCTTTGCGATTACAGGTACACCGTTGCGTACACCTACAGTGTCTATTTGGAAAAAAAGATGGTCTGTTATTTCTGCTGCTGCCTGCACGCTGTTGATCGGTCTCGCCTTCTTATTTCAATTTAAGGGGCAGCATAAGAATTCGGCCTATGCAATTGTCCATTATTCCAACCCAACAAAATTTGTGAAGCGGCTTGTACTCCCAGATGGTACACATGTTTCTCTTCGGCAAGGAGCGAAGATCGAATTGCTGTCAGATTTTAATACAGACAGTTTACGTCGTATCAAACTTTCAGGCGAAGCTTTTTTTGAAGTCGCCAAAAATCCTGAACAACCATTTGTGATTGCCAGCTCCGGCGACTTTGATGTTCGCGTATTGGGTACTGCATTTAACTTAAACTGTTCGCAGGGCCACAGCCGCCTGGTGCTGAATCACGGCCGGGTGTGTGTGTCTCGCGGGAAGGAACATTCCATTGTGCAACCTGGGCAGCAAGTTGCTTATGATAGGCAACAAAAACAATTTGATGTATCCAAAGCGGATACGACCATTGCATCCAACTGGAAGAGTGATCTTTTGTCATTTAAAGAGGTGCCTCTTTCCCAGATCGTGGCCGATCTCAATAATCTTTATCCTGACAGTCATCTTGAATTAATCGATTCTTTCCAGACGGAAAGCTATACTGGTTATCTACCGGCAAGTGATCTAGAAAAGTCGCTTACGATGCTTAATACTGCTTTTAATCAAATAATTATCTATAAAAAGTAATTTATGAAAAGAACCAATTACTATTTAAAACTTATGGGAAGTGCTTTGCTCTTTCAGTCGCTCGCACTTCAGACCATGGCATCACAATTTTCGACCAGTGAAGGGATTGGGAAAATCCTCACGCGAATGGAGCAAAAATTTAATATCAAATTTGGTTACGATGCATCCATATCAAATCAAAAAGTCAATGACTTAGTCGATTTGGATAAATTGAAAAAGGAGCAGATTGTTCAATTTATCCAGACAATTTCAGATGGAAATCTTGAGGTCAAGAAAATTGATGATAAGCTGTATGTGATCTCGAAGAAAAACAGCACCGATGTTCGCGTGAAGAATGATAAGCCGGTTTCCACTGTTGCCAACGAAACCAGGGGGAAGGTTGTCGATCAGGAGACAGGACAGCCTATCGCTGGTGTGACGGTCCGCGTAAAAGGGACGGCCACAGCTGTTACGACCGACGAAAACGGTACATTTAGATTGCCTGCTGGGACAGATGGGGCTTTACTTCAGATTTCCTATGTCGGATACGAAAGCATTGAAATTTTAGCTACGCAAGCTGGAACAATAAAACTGGTTAAATCATCAAATTCATTGGATGAGGTCGTTGTAACTGCTTTAGGAATAAAAAGGGAGCAAAGAGCGCTGGGGTATGCTACCCAGAGTGTGAAAGGAGAGGATCTGACACGTGTGAAAGGGGTTGATGTCGGTACTACTTTGACAGGGCGGATGTCGGGTGTGCGTGTTTTGAACAGCACGGAATTTAACAGTACGCCTCAAATCCAAGTAAGGGGGCTAACGCCTATTTTAGTGATAGACGGTGTTGCATATGAAAATCTGACATTACGAGATGTGCCGGTAGATAATATTGAGGATATGACTGTATTGAAAGGTGCGACAGCAACTGCCTTATATGGTAGTATGGGTGCCGGCGGAGCGATTATGGTGACTACGAAGAAGGGGCTTGGCGAGAAAGGAACAGAGATTACGGTCAATAGTAACAATATGTTCTTTTCGGGTTATTTGGCGCTCCCTGAGGTGCAAAGTTCATATTCCTCGGGGGAATTCGGTAAATTCAATAACAATGATTATGTCTGGGGGGACAAACTGGATATCGGTCGTACGGCGTCGCAGTGGAATCCATTGACCAAGCAATTAGAAGTGCAACCGCTGACGTCTCGTGGTAAAAATAACTTTCAAAACTTTCTCGAACCAGGTTTTATATCTAATAACACGGTGAGTTTTACCAACCAAGGTGAATACGGAAGCATAAGGACATCCATTAACCATATTTATAATAAAGGGCAGTACCCTAATCAGAAGTTGAACATGACGAACTTGTCGGTTTCCGGGCAGACTAAAATCAGCAGTAAGTTCGATCTGGAAACACGGCTTGCATATAACCGAAATGCATCATCTAACAACTTTGGAGCAGGCTACAATGATCAGGGGTATATTTACAATATTTTAGTATGGACAGGCCCTGAATATGATCTTGAGCAATATAAGGACTATTGGATGATTAAAGACCAGAAACAGAACTGGATGTACAATGGCTGGTATGACAATCCATATTTGATCGCTTATGAGAAAACAACGCCTAGCTTAAGTAATAAATTGAATGCTGCAATTACATTGAATTACAAGGTTGCAGATTGGGGTAAATTTATGTTAAGGACGGGGTACGATTATTTAAGTGAAACCAGAACGCAGCAAAACCCGATCGGGATTTATGGTACGCGTGGCGGTTTTACGGATTTCGGGGGATTTGACAGTAAGGGGAAATACATGAAAGCCAAATACGACGGTTTTAGTTCCAATAACGATTTGATCTTTACGGGAAAAAAATCTTTCGGTGATTTTGCTATAGATGGATTGCTGGGTGCAGCCATATTCTATCGTCAGAATAATAGTTTGATTTCCAAGACAATGAACGGTTTGTCCATTCCGGGCTACTATTCTTTACGTAATTCAATTGATCCGGTCAATTCTATTGAATCTAGGGTACGGGAAATGAGAAATGCCCTTTATGGACGTTTGTCTCTATCTTGGAAGAATGCCATTTTTGTTGAGGCGACAGGGCGTAACGATTGGTCGTCAACCTTGTCCAAAGAGCATCGTGCATATTTTTACCCGTCAGTATCGGGAAGTGTTATTATTTCTGATTTGTTGCCAAGTAAACCACAATGGCTGGATATGCTGAAGGTACGTGGTTCATGGGCGGTCACCAAGACAGTTCCTGATCCATACGAGATCAATCAAGTATTTAGGGTCAATAATAATGTCTGGGATGGGGCTCCAACAGCAACCTATGCAATAACAAATTCCGATTATCAATATGATATCAAAGATTTTTCAATCTCGCCAACGCAACGTGATTTGACTGATGTGGGAATTGATTTTGCATTATTGAAAAATAGGTTATATGGTAATTATACCCGTTATTATCGTTTATTGCACAATCAGGCCATCTATAATAATATATCCTCTTTCACGGGATTTAAGTATAGGCTGATCAATACAGGAGAGGAGCGCATGACCAAAGGGCATGAAATTACTATCGGTGGTACTCCGATCAAGCGCAATCACTTTAAATGGGATGTGAGTTTGAATCTATCACAGAATCTAGAATACTTCCATTCTTTGGATCCTCGTTATTCCAGCGATGCATTATATGTTCAAAAAGGATTGCGGACAGATTATATCACTTCCAAAGATTGGGAGCGTGCTCCAGATGGGCAAATGGTGTTAAATGCTGCTGGGATGCCTATATCGGCCAATTATAAAGCACAATTGATCGGGTATTCGGCACCAAAATGGTTTTGGGGCTTGACAAATCAGTTTAGTTATAAAGACTTTTCGCTGTCATTCAGTTTGGATGGCAGAATTAATGGGATGTCCTATTCAAATATGAATGCACGTTTATGGCAAACTGGAGCCCATCCTGATTCGGATAATAGCTACCGTTATGAAGAAGTCGTGAATGGAAATAAAACTTACGTAGCACCGGGCGTGAAAGTCGTGTCGGGATCGGTTAAATATGATAATTATGGTCGTGTCTCCGAAGATACCCGGGTATTTGAGAAAAACGATAAAGTGGTTTCTTATGAATCTTATTGGAAGACTGCATATTCAGGCAGACAGAACTATTGGGACGAAACTTTTGTAAAACTACGTGAGTTATCAATCAATTATTCTGTTCCGGCGACTGTTGCGCAAAAATTTAAAGCGAAGCGAGCGAGCGTGGGTGTAACGGGGCAGAATCTGTTGTTGTGGACGAAAACCTATAAATTTTCTGATCCAGATCGTGGACAAGAGGATTTAAGTTCTCCTTCGATGCGTTACATTGGATTTAATCTGAACCTGACTTTTTAATCTATCGTGCACATTGGGATGATCATGAGTCTGTAAAAAGGGGATGATTGCCTCAGTGGCCTAAAAAATATATTCTGATGAAAAAGAGATTTAATAATTATACATGGGGAATAGTTGCTGTATTGTTATTTGCTACAGCGAGCTGTTCTAAATTTGAAGAAATAAATACGGATCCGGAGATGCCTAAGGTGGTGAATTCCTCCATGATTTCTGAGCGAATCATTTTAGGATTGGCCAATCCGTCGTCTCAAAAATCGTTTATGCAACCTTATATGTTGACAAAGGAAATTGCATGGACTGAGCTTGCTGAAGGATACCAATATAATAATTTTGGGGAAGAGGAATCGGCATTGACGGGATTGAACGATGCGCAGTATATGGTCGATTTTGCAACAACCGAAGGTCTCTCAAAATCTTATGCGGGTGTTATGCATTTGGCAAGGGCGATGCGTTTTTTTGAGGGGACAATGAAACTGGGGGATATTCCCTATCAAGAAGCATTGCGAGGTGAATCTGATAAGATGTATTTTCCGAAATATGATACCCAAAAAAATGTGTTTTTAGGTATTTTGAGTGAGTTGGAAGAAGCTGATAAATTATTTCAAGCTGGTGATAAGTTTACTGGTGACCCAGTTTATGCAGGTAATACGCAGCAGTGGCGGAAGCTTGTTAATACTTTTGCTTTGAATGTACTTATCCAGTTGAGTAAGAGAACTTCCGACACGGATCTAAAGGTAAAGGAACGCTTCAAAAAGATTGTTGACTCCGGTGTCTTTTTTAGTTCGAATGCCGATAATTTTCAATTGACACGATCGGACAAAAGCGGACAGACTTACCCTTTCTATAAAGTGAGCAATAGCTTTGTGATCTATCCGATTGTGTCTTCTGAAATTATCGATCCATTAAAAATCCGAAAAGACAGACGTTTGTTCTATTATGCTGCACCTTCTGCCTTGCGATTGGCCAATGGAAAGCAGCAGTCTGATTTTGACGCTTATGTGGGTGTTGATGTTTCTTTGTCTTTTGGCGATATCGGTGATATTAAGAAAACAACAGATTACTCGAAATTGAATGACCGTTTTACGGAGTTGGTCACTGGAGAGCCTACGCAACAATATTCTTATGCGCAATTGTGTTTTGTATTGGCTGAAGCAAGTGCCCGTGGTTGGATTGATGCTCCTGCCGTCGAATGGTACAAAAAGGGAATTGAGGCTTCGATGAAATTTACGGCCGATAATACGCCAAATCAGGATCAGTTCACGCATAAGATGCCGATGGATGCAAATTACATCAGTGGAGCATTGACTGCATATGGACAAGCTTTTCCGCAAGACGCTGAAAAGCAGATCGCAGAAATTATAGTACAGAAATATTTGGCCAGTTATCTACAATTGAGTTATACTCCATATTATGATTACCGCCGTACGGGATATCCGACCTGGAAGATTAATGCAAGTTCAAGTATGAACTCTGATGCGCCGACAAAAATTCCTGTGCGTTGGAAATATAAGGATAGAGAATACAATTACAATTCGGAAAATGTCAAAGAAGCCGTTCAAAGACAATTTAATGGTATTGATGATCCGAACCAATTGATGTGGCTTTTGAAATAAGCCATTCGAAAAAACAATCCCCGTAAATGAAATCAATCGTTTGCGGGGATTGTTTGTTAAAAACGTTACATAAAAAACGATGGGGAATGGATATATTCGCTTTAGACCATTGAATTTATAAGAGAGACAACAAATTTATTTATGGATAGCAGAAGAGATTTTATCAAGAAGGCTTCCTTGTTAGCCGGTGTTTTTGGTTTACAAAGTGCGATGCCTGATGCAATACAGCGGGCATTGGCGATTGAACCGATCACAGGGAGTACCTTTTTGGATGCCGAGCATATTGTATTATTAATGCAAGAGAATCGTTCTTTTGATCACAGTTTTGGAACGCTTCGCGGCGTTCGGGGATTTAGTGATCCACGGGCGATTAAATTGCCTAGTGGCAATCCGGTGTGGTTACAGTCATCGGCTGCGGGTAAGACCTATTCACCATTCAGGTTGGATATCAAAAACTCGAATGCTGCGTGGACCGGCAATTTACCGCATTCCTGGGAAAACCAGATGGCTGCCCGGAATCAGGGGAAACACGATAACTGGATCGAAGCTAAGCGTCCTGGAGGAAAGACCTTGAAAGAGATTCCCCTGACTATGGGATATTATACACGGGAGGATATCCCTTTTTATTATGCATTAGCTGATGCCTTTACAATCTGTGATCAGCACTTCTGTTCGTCTATTACGGGTACAACAACTAATAGGCATTTCTTCTGGACAGGGACCTGTGTGCCACAAAAAGGGGCAAAACCATTGGTACGGAATTCCGATATCTATTTTAACCGTTGGGCACATTGGAAGACTTTTCCTGAACGCCTGGAAGAAGCAGGGATCTCCTGGAAAGTTTATCAAAATGAAGTTAGCATAGAAAGTGGCTTAGACGGTGAGGATCTGTTGGGTAATTTTACGGACAATAATTTGGAGTGGTTTGCGCAGTATCATATTGAATTCAAGAAAAGTCATCTTGATTTTATGCACAAGCGTGTTGGAGAATTGCCGGTAGAGATTCAGAGCCTTGAAAAAGCATTAGCAGATAATAGTACCGAAAGCGTACAGAAAACGCAAAATAAGCTTAAGCAGAAACAGGAGCAACTGAATAGCTATAAAAAGCATTTGGCTCGTCTCACGGATCATGCTTTTCAGCAGCTTCCTAAGGAGCAGCGTGCTTTGCATGAACGCGCTTTTCAAACCAATGAAGGTGACCCTTTCTATCGGGAGACAAGTGTGGTCACACATGAAGGTGAAAAGATTACCGTTCCCAAGGGGGATGTACTCCACCAATTTAGACATGATGTGAAATCTGGGAAGTTACCTGCTGTGTCGTGGCTGGTTGCACCACAAAGCTTTTCAGATCATCCGAGTGCACCCATGTATGGCGCTTGGTATGTATCGGAGCTATTGAATATTTTGACAGAAAATCCGGAAATCTGGAAGAAGACTATTTTTATTCTAAATTATGATGAAAATGATGGGTATTTTGATCATATTCCACCTTTTGTGGCACCTAATCCAGCAGATCAACGTTCTGGAATAACTTCACCGGAATTAGATTACAGTGGTGAATATGTGAGTTTAGCCCAGGAGCTTGCCGATGGTGAGGAAAAAGATAACGCGACGGAGGGGCCTGTTGGCCTCGGTTACCGTGTCCCTTTGATTGTGGCGTCGCCTTGGTCAAAAGGAGGCTGGGTCAATTCGGAGATTTGCGACATTACATCGACCATCCAGTTTATGGAACATTTCTTTGAGAAAAAGCTGGGCAAGCATGTGAAAGAGGAGAATATCAGTTCATGGCGCCGGGCTATTACGGGTGATTTGACATCGATATTTCGGAAAGCCGAAGGAGCACATGCTGTTGAGTTACCTTTTCTTGATCGGAATCAGCAGATCTATGCTATTGATCGGGCAAAATCGAAACCGCTGCCCAACAATTTTCATGTCTGGTCGAAAGAGGATGCAGCAAGCTTGCGGTCTAAAGGTCATTCCCATTTATTGGCAAGACAGGAGAAAGGTCAGAAAAATTCTAACGCGTTGGCATATGAGCTTTATGTTCAAGAGTCATTTGCTAAAGAGACCAACCGAATTCATTTGACATTAGAAGCAGGCAATAAGGTGTTTGGTCGTAAATCGCTCAGCAGCCCTTTTAATGTCTATAGTGGACCGAGCTATAAGGAAGGGGTTAAATTCTGGCCATTTGCAGTTGTCGCGGGGCAGGAGCTCCATTTTGATTGGGATCTGGCCGACTTTAAGGACGGTTATTACGATTTGACCGTGTATGGCCCAAATGGATTTATGCGCGGATTTAGAGGAAATAAGGAACCATTGTCTGTTCGAGCAACTTATGAAATCGGGAAGAAGGGCCTGTTGACGGGTAACCTTGTATTGGAAGTTCATAATCGCGGGGAAAAATCATTCCGTGTGCATGTAGAAGATAATGCTTATAGTACATGGAAGAAATCTATTGTACTTGCGGCAGGGAAATCCACGAAATGGATTGTGGAATCCCATAAAGTCCATGGTTGGTATGATGTGAGTTTACATCTGGAGGGAACGAAATTTGTACGCCATTTTGCAGGGCGCGTGGAAACGGGCAATCATTCAAAGACAGATCCACAATTGGGGTAACAAGCTAAACGGTTGATTGATAATAGGCAGCTTTTCGGGGTACTTGTTTATATAACTGAAAGGGCTATCCAATTTTTGGATAGCCCTTTCAGTTATATGTAGATGTATGGTTGGATTTTCTTATTTTTTTACCCATTCTTCGAGTAGTGCTTTTAATTTAGGGTCGCTGGGTCTCGGACTATCGGCGGAGATCAAGTTGCCAGATTTGTCAATGAGGATGTAACGTGGAATCCCGTCAACTATATAAGCATTCACCAATTCATTTTCAACACCAGCGTGGAGTTGTATTCCTTTAAGTTTTTTATCCTTTACATAGGCATCCCATTTGGGTTTGTCTTTATCAATAGATACCCCGACGAAGGAGACAGGTTTGCCTTTAAACTCTTCATTCAATTTTTCCCAATGCGGTTCTTCCGCACGGCATGGACCACACCAAGTTGCCCACATATCGATTAAAACTACGTTACCTTTCAGGTCGGCAAGACTTACCTTTTTGTCCGTTATATCTGGGAATGAAAATTGAAAAGCCGGTACTCCAGTTTTTGTTTCAACCAATCTTGCTTCAACAGCTTTTGCGCGTTCGATTTGTTCTGGTAAGGTGAAATATTGTTTATAGCGGTCATTCATTTCCTGAAAGCCAGCATAGGAACGACTTCCTTCAAGTCTTGGTAGGATATATTGGGCTTTCAGGACATTCGGTCCAATCGCAGTAACCTGTTCGTCAAATGAAGGCCTTTTAGCTAGATCGACTTTATAAAAGACCAGATTGTTTAGAAAGCGATCACCATAAGGAAACTTAAGCAATTCGGTCGTTAAGAAACGATCTGGTTTGAACTGTACGTAGTAATCGCTCATTTCTTCTTTACTAGCATGTGCGCTACGTGGCATGTAAAGGTAGGTCATCGCATAATATGCAAAATCATTATCTACGATTTCGGGGAAGAATTTATCAAATTTAGCATTTCCAGTTTTGACGTTTTTTTTGATGTCAGTCAGCTTGGAGTTGAATTCTTCCACTTCAGGAAAAAAGTCTACATAAGTACTTGTACTACCTAGCGTAAGGGCTTTATCGTGCATATTTTTCGATGCAATATCCCAATGATATAGTGTTTCATTTTCGCTGCTGTTTTTGCCTGTAAGCTCGTAGCCATCTTGGTCAAGGGATAGGTTTAAGTCTTCATTTCCCTTGAAATAAAACCGGTACAACCCCTGTTGACTCTGTGGATTTCCGCTACCAAGAGCATACAGCCCTTCATATTCGGGGGTGAAACGAAATGCGAAGCGTCCCTTTTCATCAACGGATGATGTCGCAATTTCGGATAATCTTCCATTCAGGACTTTGTATAATCCTACTTTTTTTAGGCCTGGTGCATGCGTAATACCATTGATATTGCTTGGGCTTTGGGCCCAGGTACATAACGAAGCAATGCTTGTAAGGATTACTAGTGTTGTTTTTTTTATCATTATGATTTATTCTAAAGTAATGGTTTTGTTATTGTCGAGCTGGATCGTTATTGTTTCGCTTTGGACTTTCAATAGTAAATCTGTAATCAGTTTGGGGTCCTTTTGTAGTTGTTTATCCGAATAATTCGCTATTCCTGCAACGCGTTTTCCTGAGGCAAGTTCGTTAATCTGCTCAGCACCGATGTTACTGATTATATTTAGGTATCCCTGATTGTCCCAGCCAAATTGATACTTCTTCAAAGTAAAATCTTGCGGATAGGTATGGAGTCTATTCGGGCTGAGATAAATCTGATTGGCAGCGGTGTTGATGGTTATATTGTATCTGCTCAGCAGACGTACACCAATGGAACCGTCCGCTCCGGGATTCCAGTTTTCATTATCACCACTACCTCCGATGAGTGTTACCGGTAATTTCTCTACCGCTTGTAGGGAAGGAATCGTAAACTGATAGCTCTTACCATAAAAGGTGGGCGAGGTAGTTCCCATACTTACTGTTGCTGCTTGAAACTCCGGTTTGAACCCACTGACGAGGAGCCTATTCTGGCGTACGAAAGGTCTAAAGCATATGAGATCGTAGGACGCACCCGTGTCAAAAACAAACTGGCCGGCATAGCTTTTCCCTTTTACAATTTCTAGTTGACCGGGCAAAAGCATTACTCCTGAGGATAGGTCGATGGGTATAGCTGTAGTTTGGACAGGTGGCTGAAACTCTTCAAATTTGCTCAGGACAATTTGACTATTATCGTAGTCGATATATGTTAAGTAACGGCGAAGTAAGGTGTTGCCAATGATTCCATCGCAGTGATCGCGCCCCAAGTTTGGGAATATGGCGATTCCCATATTATCCAATTGCAGATCGCCCAATTGAACTTTGTTGCCGTCTGATATTTTAATTTTTGTGTTTCCGCCCACAACGGAGGCATTGTTTTCGCGTGTTATTTTTAGGCTAATTTCGTCTGCTAATGATTGACTGAGGGCCATTCCATCAGCTCCGGTATCAAAGAGTAATCGTAATGGTCTTTTAAAGTCATTGATTTTGACGGTCAATATGATAGAGCCATTTTGATTCTCGAAAGGGATGATAGTTTTGGACAGCTGTGTCACTTCCTCATGTTTATTAATGACCTCTTTTTTAGTAAATGCGGCAATAGTCTCTGTTGTTAACGTAAATGCGATTAGAGGGCAAAACGCTTTTAAATATTTTTTAAACATGATATTAGCATGGTATAATTCATCGATTGAACGGAAGAAAGAGTACAATTGAGCTACTTTCTTCCGTTCATAAAAACATTCTTGTTAAGATCTCAGGGGGTTACTCTCGATAAGAAACATCGACAATTTTGCCAAATCCTACGTATGAGCTGGTGAGTTTCGGTGTTCCATTTAATGGAATATTATATAATTCCATTTTACCTGAAGTATTTGGTTGTGATGGATCATACGAACAGAGAATTAAGTTTTCAAAAAGATCATCATAACGTTGTTGCCACCATCCTGCGGATTTTTGATATTTTAAACGCGATATTGTTCGGTTCCCTAAATCTAGAATTACTTTATTCACTTTATTAAAAGGATCATATTGATATAACTTATTCCCGATTGAATATAATAGATATCCATAATTTGGATCAATAGCGTATTGATCTGCTTTATCAATTGGGATTGAACTATCCAGCTGATCGTCTCCCAATAAAACGAATTCGGTATCATTTGCAGTGAAACGTAAGAGATTAATTTTACCTGTTGTCGGGTTTTTTACTAATGCATAAAACTGTTCTGTTGCAATAGGGGCAAAGTCTAAATAAAGAAGATCTTTTCCGATGGCCTCCGGTTTAAAGATATCGGGCTGAGATGAGCTTGGGATAATTAGAGCCTGGTTTGAACCTCTGTGAATTAGGAAACGCTGATTTTGTATATCGAATACGACGATATAATTTTCCCACCAAGCCGATTTGGTATCAGCAATGTAAGGGGATATTTTGATGGTACCACCTGTATTCAAACGATTTAATGTTGGTCCCCACATGGTCATAGTGGTTATATTCTCATAATTTAATATGCCATCACTGTCTAAAAGATAAGTCTGTCCGATGGTGCTGCTAAATTTAAGAGCATGGAAATCATTGCCAGTGGGTCTCATCACTTCATTTTTTAGATCTTGAAAGATGTCCCATGTATATTTTTGATTGTTAAAGCTATAGGTATGCTGGTCTGTTCCTATATAAATACGTGCAATTGATTGAAAATTACTTATATCTCTGGTATCCGTATATTGTACCAATAATGGTCTCCCTACTACCTTTAAATTACTCATGGTAGAGATGATATCAGTGTAAGGGATATACTTTTTGGAAGATTGGTTATAAGCCAACATGTCCAGTCGTGCGGTATTATTAATCTCATTGAGTACTAGCCAGCCATCTGCAATCTCAGATGTTACCTGTAAACTGGCTTTAAATTCTGAAAAATAGCCGGTTTCTTTATCAGTAACGCGATAATAGAGTGCATATCGAGAGGGCACCAAGGGAAGAACGATGTCGAGTTTTGCATCGTGCCCTAAAACAGTCTTAGATTTTGAGTTGTCCAGCATATTGGAGTCTACAGAAAACCATTCGAAATTATAGCCCTCTGTTTGGAAAGCTTGCCCATTCGACATATTGAGCTTGGGTGAGATCGTCAATTTCTTGCCTGTGTAACCGATATATTGGGGAGTCATTTCAGTAATGACCACTTTATTCAATGTTGAATAGTTATAATTGCCTAGATCTTTTTTACATGCGCTGAGAATCAGCATGAAAGAGGTAAAGCAAGCAAAATAATATATTGTGTTTTTCATCTCGAATTCAATTATTGTAAATATTCGCCCATTTTCATCGGAGTTCCATCGTCTTCTAGAACAGGTGTTCCGTTCACCTCCATTTGATCTAAATAAGATTTCATGCTTGATCCCCATGCTATGATCAACAAGGGGGATGGTTGATAATTTTCGGCGGTGACAATGTTGATATCCCAGTTAAAACGGCCAGTCATAATCTGGAATTTTTTTGCGCTAAAATTGCCAAGAAACCCCATAAATGAACTTGCCATCGGATTTTTTTTGGGATCCCAGAACCAAGGTGTACTAGCGATATCATCTACTCTCAGTAGGTGTTTTGTGAAATTATGTAATCTTTCATTGGCACCTGACCCTGTGAGCTGATCAAGCATATTGATCTTGAAATGTTCATTTGAAGTAAGTTGCAACTGTAGTTCAAGTTTCTTCTTTTTCAATTCGGGATTCCGCAGCAGCCTTAGCCTAATGGTGTCACTTACTTGACCTGGCTTGATTGAGAAACTCTTATTCAACAATAAATAATGTACCCCTTCTTTCAGTGTGCTCGTATTGGCAAATGTGATACTGTATGGTCTATCGTAGTTTTTGATTCCACCTGTTACTAGGACCGGAATATTATACAAGCTATCCCGGATTAGATCTGATACGTAGCCAAATGAGAAATCACCGGTATCACGAGGAGTATAGGGGTCACTTTTATTGATTTGTATTCCTTCAAAGACAATGGAGTCTTCTGCATTATAATGCGCCAGTTCTTCTTGTTTACAGGAAGCTGCAAAAGTCAAGATAGAAAGTAAGGCGAATACGATTTGTTTAGATTTCATAGGTCAAATTATCTTGGTTGTGTTTCAGATAAAGGGAGAGGAAATGTATATTGTGTATAACTTATGGTTTTCTGGCTATTGTTGCTCGCGCTTAAAATAGAAGTAGCATTTGTGCGCTTGTAAAAATACCAGAGCTGTCCTTCACCATAAAACTCTTTTCTATATTCTTTCATGATGTTTGCTGTAATATCTGCATTGCTGCCCAAGACATCACAATTCCTATTTGTTCTCAATTCATTTAGGTATGTTAAACTTTGAGCGGGATTTGTTGCACACTCGGCTGCGATTAAAAAAACCTCACTTAAACGAATGCCTGGTACCGTAAACCGATAATTATATTGTCCTTTTTCTGTCGAAGTTAGGTCCTTATATTTTGTAAAGACACGATATGATTTTCCGGAGGTTAAGTCCCAAATAACACCATATCGGAAATCGTTGGCCCAGCTATCGTAGATCGCATTTAAGAAATTATCGTTTGTTCCAGCTGATAAGATTTGTTTATCCTCTAACGCGCCACTGAATTGATTTTCAAAAACGCTGTATAGCTTTGGATTTTCAAACGCAAATAATAATTCTGTTGAAAAAACTCTATTTGCACTACTCTTACCCGTTAATTGCGAAGATGTAATCCAGGGAAATTTGCTTTTATTAGCAATGACAGTTTGGGCAGCTTGTAATGCGTCTGTCTTTTTTCCCTGGTAAAGATAGACGCGTGCCTGGAGTCCTTTTACCGCGAAATAATTGAGATGATAATTTCGGAATTGTAAAAAGGGCTTGTTGCCCAATTCTTGAGTACCATAGGTTTGATCAACTTTCTCTAATTTTATAGCTGGGTCGTATTGTTCCAATAGCTTTTCAGCGATGAGCAAATCCGCATTAATTTTTTCCATAATGACGGAGCTACTTGCATAGGGAGCGGATTCATAGCCTGTTTTATCGTAATATGGAATGGTTGCGGCATTCGGTTCTTTCACATAGTTTGGAGCAAACATGCGCAGCAAATCAAAATATAAATATGCTCTCAAAGCATGTCCTTCTGCTATCATAATTGACCTGGATTCGGTATCCAAAACAGAACCATATGTTTCTAAGTTCTCTAAAAAGCGATTGATATTGGTAATATTGACATAAATATTTGACCAAATATTATCAAGAATTACTTTTGTCTCGTCAGCGCCATAGTTATAGGCGACAAGTTGCTGAATATCTTTTCCATGCTCAGGTGTGACTCTGTAGAGCTGAGCCAACATATCAAGATATTTTAAATTTAGATTATTCCCATAAAGATCATTGCTACCCAGTTTGAGATAGATGCCATTTAAAGATTCTTCGAAGCCTTTCGGAGTTTTCAGAACTTCTTCTTCTATAAACTTATCTTCTGGTTTTACATCCAGCCATTTATTGCAACTTGGCAATAAAAAAATTGATGCGATGATTGGTATGATAAATTTTTTCATTTTGTTATTTAAAAGTTGCATAAATACTTAGAGATACAGAGCGGGTGAAGGGATAGTCAATTCCCCGTTCACGCTTGACGGTCGAGCTATAGAAAATATCGTTTAGAAAAGCATTTAGACGAAGGTTTGATAATTTGGCTTTATCTAGCCATTTGTGCTCCTTGAATTCATAGCCAACACTGATGGACTCTCCGCTAAATGTGTTCTCATTTTGAACAAATCGAGATGAGATTGGAGTCGTATTTGTCAGATTGATTGCTTTAAATTGACTGACGTCTCCAGGCTGTTTCCAGCGTTCATATAAAGCTCGTTTATCCTGGTTGTTTTCTACGTTTGTTAGCGAGATGTTCTCAACTTTATTAAACAGTGCTGTGTTGAGGTTGTCCTTTTTCCATATATAGCGCACCATCACATTGGCTGTAAATCCTTTGTATGCAAGACTTCCTCTTACTATACCTTCAGCTAAGGGCTGTGCTGTTCCGACTTTTACAACATCATCGGGGTTATAATTGAATGTTTGTTGTCCATCTTTCGTTAAGAATAGCTCCCGTCCAGTCGAAGGATCGATCCCAAGTGACCTGACAGCCCAGATGTCATTCGGGCCATAGCCATCTTTATAGCGTGTCAGCGAATTGCTTGTACGCATGGTGTTATTTAACCCATTCAATTTGTTGTTGAAGTTATCATACTTGGACTTCATCATAGAGCCTGTAAGACCAAAAGTTAAGATAATCTGATCCTGTGGTCTATATATGGGGGAATAATTGATTGTTGTCTCAATCCCTTTATAATCTAGATTTCCTGCATTAAATGGGTAAGCCGAAAGACCGGTAGATGAAGGTAATGTAACAGCAACAACTAACGGATCTGTAAGTTTATCATAAGCGTTAAATTGGATATTCAGTTTATTTTTGAATAATGTTGCATCCAATCCAACACTTGTTTGTTTTGTTTTTTGCCATTTTAGATCTGGCGCTCCCAAAGCAGATAGATAAATCCCTTCTCCGAAACGATTGATATCGGTAACATAGCTAAATACAGATTGGCTTACATTTCCAAAATTCTGATTTCCTGTTATACCAATATTACCACGTAGACGCAATAAATCTAACCATGTAATATTTTTCAAGAAATCTTCTTTATGTGCATTCCAGCTTAACCCGAAGGAATAATAAGGAGAATAGAGGTTATTGGATCCAAAGCTTGTTGAGCCATCAATGTTATAATTAAAATCGGCATTATATTTTTGTGCATACGAATAGTTGACCGAAGCTAAAATAGAATTCCTCCGACTTACGGTCTTATAAGATGTCGGCTTGGAGTCCGTTTCGAATCCATAGGAAAACGAAGGGTTTCCATTGCTTGAAGAAGGAAATCCGACTGCCTTATAGCCATTTAATTCATTGATTGTTTCACTGATTTCACCACGTAAGTTGGCTGTAATTGAGTGGGTATTATTTATGAGCTTTGCATACGTCAGCATCAAATTTCCGGTATAGCTAAAAGCATTATTTTCTGTATGGTTAAAGCTTCCTTTTTTTGTGTATTCTTTTCCAACAAATTGGCTGTTCAGTGGTGAAATAAATTTGTTTGAATTGGTATTACCTTTACTGATCTGCCCGCCTGCCGTTAATCTTAAGGCCGAATTGAAATCATAGTTTAATTGAAGATTATTTGTGAGGATATAGTTTTTTGTACGATCAAAACTATTCAAACTAGCATTATATATGGGATTGATATTGGAGACATCTTGGAGCAAGGTGATACCGGGTACGAGGGCTTTATAAGAAAGATACATATCACTTGCTGGAAGTAGTTCAAAATATGGATTGGTGTTTACCCATGTAGAGAAACTTCCGTAAGGAGATTCATCAGCGGTATACCCCGTCACGTAAGCTCTATTTGAAATATTGAACTTCCCTGTTCGGTAGTTCAGGTTGATATTTGAACCCCAATCATCGCGTCCAGATTCTTTTAAGGCTCCTTTCGCATTTTTATAATTCAGGCCGACATCAAAGACAACTGCACCTTCACCGCCTCGAGCGCTTACAGAATGACGATGCGAGAATCCAGTCTGTAGAGGTTTGTCAAGCCAGTATGTGTTTACTCCTCTCAATACATGTCCGAGTCTTTCTTGATAAAGATTGTCTAAACCTAGTTGAATTGGGGTATTATTATCTGCTGTATAGCGACCAGATAATCTTTCAAATTCTAATTTCTCCGCGGCGTTCATCATATTATAACTGCTGATATCGGGAGCTTGTACCTGAAGATCGGCACTATAAGATAATTGTACTTTTCCCGCTTTTGGCTTGATTGTTTCGATGACAACGACACCATTTGAGGCTCTGGAACCATAGATTGCCGTAGACGCTGCATCTTTTAAAATCGTGACAGATTGAATGATATTCATGTCCAGATCCATTATAGTTCTTAAGCTGGTTTCAAATCCATCTAAAATAAACAGAGGCTGATTTGGATCCGTTGAGAATTCATTTCTGAGACTTGATGTTGGAATACTTGTTTGTCCTCTTAGTTCAATTTTTGGCAACATATTAGGGTTGGATCCTAGCGCATTATTTTCAATCTGGATAAAGGATGGATCTAAAGCTCGTAAACTGGCAATTACATTTTGATTGTTAACAGCTTTAAGTTCTTGGCCTGTAAAGGAAGCGGTAGCCCCCGTAAAGCTTTCTTTTTTTCGTTGAGTAATCCCCGTGACAACAACCTCATCAATAGTATTGTCTTTCTTTTTTAGCTTTATAGTCGTCCCATTGGGAGACAATGAAGCTTTTATTTCCTGGTTTTCATAGCCAACGTAAGAAATGATAATGATTTCATTTAAGGCTGTAATCGGAAGGGTGAATGTACCATCTGCATTCGATCTGACTCCTTTTCTTTCGTCATTTTTTTGACGTATAGAAGCGCCCGCGATAGGTTTGCCATCTTCGTCCAGCACCTTTCCAGTAATATACAATTGCTGGATCTGATTTAGATTGGTACTGGCCTGATTTCTCTTTGGAGCAGGTTTAATCACGACCGTCTTGTTGACGATTTCATAGTCCAGGCCATTCGGTTTTAGAATCGCATCTAATGCCTGCTGTAAGGTCCCATTTTCAAGTTTAACACCAGTATCCTTGATCTTTTCGAGTACAACGTCTTTATAGAAAAAGCTATAACCTGATTGTTTTTCCAATTGTTGGAAAACCTGTTTAATGGAAGAATTGTTCGAATTGATGGAGATCCGTTGTGCATTGGTTGTTCCGTAGAGCTGCATCAGACTGATGGTCAAAAGTGCCGAAACAAGGTGAAAGCGCAGCTTGTTTTTTCGGGTAAATACACGGTGTAATCTATTGTCTATGCAGCCTTCAGTTGATGATTCGGTCCAAGTTTTTGGATCGGAAAGGGCTGTACTTTTTGCGCGGTTCTCCCATGGAACCGAAGGGTTTGCCTTCCTCATGTTTTGCATTAGGTTAATGATTTAAAAATTCAGTATTAATAATTTAGTTGTGTAGTAGGATGGTTTTTTGTTGATTTTTATTCTGTACGATATCGAAATTCAACCCAGCAGTTTGGAGGACGGTTAGGATCTCCTGCAAATTCATCTGCTTGTTGATCTTTCCACTAAATCGTTCATTGATTTCTGAGTTATCAAGACGAACGTTGAGATCATACCATCTGGCCAACTGCTGCATGATTTCATTTGCTGTGGCATTATGGAAGGTAAAGTATCCATCACGCCAGGTAATATACTCGGTAGCGTCTACATTTTTTTTGTTGAAGGTTGTCCCTTTAGAGATAGCCTGTTGATTTGGTAGCAGGACAATTTTCTGCTGCTGTTGCTGTACTTCAACCTTTCCTTCAACAAGCGTTGTTTGGGTGGCAATATCATTATCATAGGCACTGATATTGAAATGTGTGCCTAAGACTTTAATTTGCTGTTCTGCTGTTTTTACGACGAACGGTTGTTCCGGATTTTTGGTGACTTCGAAATAAGCTTCGCCATGCAGTTCGACCAATCGCTCTGAGCCCGCAAATTTGGAAGGGTAGCTCAACGAACTATTGGCATTCATCCATACTTTAGTGCCATCGGGGAGCATAATTTTAAAGAGCTGGCCTCTAGGCGTGGAAAGGGTGTTTTGAACGATATGATCTGCGCTATTATTGTAAACAAGTTCACCATTTTTGATCTCCTGAACACCTTCAATCGCTTGGGTATGTTTGCCTTGGTCATTAAGTATAACCACTTCACCGTTTTCAAAAGTAAGTTGCACATTTTCTTGAACCGGTCGGATTGAGGCTAGTTGTTGCGGAGCTATTTTGTCGAAGATCGCATATTGGTAATAGTAATACCCCATAGCGAAACCGAGACAAATGGTGATTGATGCCGCTATATGGATTCCATATTTATACTTTTGGCTAAATGTACGAGGCTCATGAAATAGTTGATTATTGCTTAGGCGTTGTAAGACACGAAGTTGACCTGCTTGAATATCGCTGTCTGTAGGCATGCTTTGTGCATCGGATTCATCAAACCATTTCTTTAGTGTATCGTATTCCGCCTTGTTTTCAAAGCCTAATAGATAGTTTTTAATCAGTCGCTGCAGTGTATTCGGTACTTTCATCTATTTAAATTCTTTATAAGAGTCTGGACTAATCGGTATCAATGAATTTGTTTCAGTCGGTTTATTTACTCATGAGCTGATTATTTCTTTTGGGCATTTATGTTGCCTTAGACTGTCTCAGCTTTGATGAAGCGATCAGATGTATTCATTCTCCTAAAAGGCTTGAATAAATCATGATAGTTTCATTGTTCGATATGGTTAGCCTTGTATAGATATAGTCATCGAAAGTATCAACTGCACCTACGCGGAAATGAAAAAAATTAAAAAAATGAGAGAAATATATGGAAGTCTTTGGTAACCAGTCGTAAACGTTTGAGAGCTTTGTTTATTTGATTTTCGACGGTACTTTTGGATAGGCCATATTCTAGGGCTATCTGGTTGATGGATTTGTGGTTGATACGGCTTTCATTGAAAATAATTCTGCAACGTTCAGGAAGATTCTGTATTTCGTCTTGAATAAGATCGAGTAAATAGCGGTAATGCAAGCGGTCTTCGATTGGAGCGTCATCGAGGATAATATCTACTTTATCTATATCCACCATATGCTGTTCGCTCTGTTTATTGAAGTAGGAGAAGGTGAGGTAACGTGCACCAGTTTTGAGGTAGGATTCGATATTATTGATTTCTTGCAATCTACTTCGATTTTTCCAGATGCTCAAGAATAAGTCATGTAGGATATCTTCAGTTGCTTCGGTACTTTTAGTTTTGGGGTAAACGTATTGATAGATCTGTTTCCAAAAATGATTGTATAGTGCATCGAATGCAATTCGGTCACCTTCTGCGATTTGTTTTAGCCAAAATGCAATAGTACTATCCATTTTTTAGTTCCCCAATTATGGTACAAATGTATTTAAAAAAAAGATAGGGTAAAAGTAAGCGAGAATGTCCGATTGAACACTCTCGCTATTTAAGATTTTTGCTATAGGTTGGAAAAGCTATTTTAACTGGATGGTTTTGTAGCCGGTATAAAAATAATCCAACGAAGAGATAACCGGTTTATAAGCGGTGCGGTAACTGATGTCACTTGGATTTTTAATGTCAGGTACTGGCACCGAAAACTCCCAAGGCGTTAATTTCACTGTCGTAGAATCTCCCGTGTTGGTGAGATACCGTACTTCGGTATATTGCATAGGATAGAAAGTGCCTTCTCTTGGTAAATTACTTTCTTTGTCAAAAATAATAATAATTTGAGTGGGCTTTGTTTTGTCTATACTTGATGCTGTTCTATTGATCAGTGTATTGTTATAACTTGTACCATAAATAAACTGACTGGCCGTTACTGCACGTGAACTATCACCTTTATCTGTAAAGGAATATACATTGGCCGTGTAGGTTGACTCGACTAAATTGTCAATGGGAATTTGCTTAATCATCCCGTGTTCACCTGATTCTATTGGATAAGAAGCGACAGTGTAAGCAGAAGAAAGACTGTTCCGCAAATAAACTTTCAATGAGGAGGTCTGCGGATCAGTTGATACCCTAAGCCGTAGCATTCCCCTTTTGTTACCGGGTAAGATCGAAAGCGAATCTATTCGTCCTGGGTAATAGATTTCTCCATTTGCCGCATATTCTCCATACCAGTAGTCTGCAGGTTTGCAGCTATAAGTAAATATCATTATAAACAGTACGTAAAGAGTACATTTAAAAATACACTTCATATTTTCTATTTTAAATAGGTTCCAAAAAATTTCAATTCGGCGATTGCCACCGTTAAAGCATTGCCTAGTGGCTGTTCACGAACGCCGTTCCATGTCGAGTTTACTTTAATTCGATAGTAACGGAAACCTCCCTGCAACTCCCAATTCACCTCATAATCTTCTCCAGCTTGTGCATAGGAAATATCCTCTGAAGTGGGGGATACGCCAAATGCGAGGCCTGAGGGCCTTATTCCTTCGTAAGTTCCGACTAATGTCCAAGCGTCCCAAGATCCATCAGCTATTGGAGCGTTGCTGCCATATAGTTCAAATTCCTTGATATGTGTAGCTTGGAAGAGTTGTGCTGTATTATCATTTCTTGCCCACATTTTCAAACGGCTGATCTGAGCCTGCTGTCCCAAATCGATGGTAAATGTAAACGGAATGGGGGCACTTCGGGCCCAAAATTGCTTGGCGGTATTGTATGGAGTTGCTTCGGTGCCATCAAACAGGCTGATACTGATATCTGCACTATTGGGACCGGCACCATTGTTATTGTTGATGGTATAATCTCCATTGGGATTTGAGGCAGACACGGCCGCAATATTTTTATAAGCCGAAGCATTCTTCAATTCATATTCCTCTAAGGGAATTATATTGCGTTTTATTGTATCCGATTCGTTTCCCCATTGATCTCTTACGACCACTCCGAAATTGGTTTCGACGGCTTCCTGGCCACGTACACGTATTGTTCCTTCAACGGCTTTTGTATAGGTTTCATTAACATTGACCCAACCGGTGTTGGTGTGTTTAAATACACGAATGATAATATTTGAGGCATTTTTATTTTCATAAATTACATTGATCCCTCCGAATGCACTAAAGAGATTTTTGTCTGAACTGAAAGATTCTGCTAAGGATTGATAGAGTGGTTTACCTGTTTTGATTTTCAGTGTAATTGGATCGGATTCTATTTCACCGACACTTACAGCTACCAATTTTACATCATATTCTCCA
Organism: Sphingobacterium sp.; assembly: GCA_031286695.1. Classification (GTDB taxonomy): domain Bacteria; phylum Bacteroidota; class Bacteroidia; order Sphingobacteriales; family Sphingobacteriaceae; genus Sphingobacterium. The sequence continues at coordinate 72,034 of JAITTY010000002.1, forward strand.
ATTTTGGCAAAACCTTCTATACGGATCTGATTGTCATATAGACTGGATTTACTAACGAGCACTTTGCCGTTTTCGAGTGTATAAGTTGCTTTTACATAGCGCAGATCGGCTACTTTTGGTAAATCGTAACTGATAATTGCTCCACCTGGTAATTCAGAATAGTTAACATTGGTTAAAACACCGGGTTTTTCACCAACGCGTTCCGCTGAAATTCCGGAATCTTCTTTACATGCGCTGAGCAGCAACAACGAGAGAATGCATCCTTTCATGATTGCTCGCATAATAAATTGTATCATATTTTTCATGTTTAAATTCATTTAATTTTTTACCATCCCGCTGCTTGTACCAGATTAGTGTTTCTTCTCCGTTCATTCAGACTGATCGGGGTGAAATAGTCTCTATCCATAAATGATCGTACATATAATATGGTTGTCCTGTAATATGAATTAGCCGTATACTGATTAATGTCCCATGCCATGATGGGGGTATTAAACTCTTTCACGGCATCTTTCCATCTTAAGATATCATAATAACGAATTCCTTCTAATGCAAATTCACAAGTCCGTTCGCGTTTGATAATTTCTCGAAGACCTTCTTTAGTATTAGGCTTGTTGGGGTTTGAGGAAAAGTTTGTCCAGGATTCTACAACGCCTTTAAGCCCACTGCGTGCCCGTACTTTATCGATATAAGTCAACGCTTCTGCCGTAGGACCATTTAGTTCATTCAAAGCCTCTGCATAGTAGAGGTATAAACTTGCTAAACGAATAATGGGATTACCATATGCCCGGGTTGTAAAACTATTGCCTGAGGCCACCGTATTCTGGTAATTAAAGTGCTTTTTTGACGCATAGCCAGTTGTGTTAAAATATGTTGGGTTTGCTTTACCAGATGATCCAGAATATTTTAGATTGATATTGTATGCACTGGCATCTGTTTTGATCTGGTACATAAAAAGACGGCCTGCATCAAACATTAACGAAGCATAAAATCTATTTTCGCGATCCAGATTTAGTCTTGCGGTTTGTTGTCCTCCCACCAAATCATATTTGTAAGTATCGGTGCTTGGGACTGAAATAAGATCATAACGGTTGTTATATGGAAAGGTAATATCCTCTTCAATAGGAACACCATTTTTTGAATAGAACTTTTCGGCTGTATTCATTGTAACAGAAAAGTCGCCGCGTATCGTTGAGCTAGTGGCCTCGGTTACATAACGTGGCAATCCAAAATATCCTTGAAAGGTTGAGGAAGCTAAGTTTTTGGTGTCTAGCCATAATATTTCGGGATTATTGGAACTCTCATTAAAAGCTTCGCGGATACTCATCTGAATTTGGGTGGAGTTACTGGCGGTAATCCCTGCTGGCGTGGTGTAAGTGTGTAGCTTTTTACCAAAAGATTCAGCAAACTCGATAGCTTCTTTACAGGCTGCCACTGCATCCTGCCATTTTGTAGCGGAATAGGTATGGTTAAAGAGATCCTTACCATCGAAATTTTTTAGATTTGATTCAGGGTCAACGTTTCCATTGAAAAGCGGACTGGCCCGGTACATCATAATTTCCGCTTTTTCGGCTTTAGCGATGATCTTGGTTATTCGGCCGGTTTCGGAGGCTGCTGCGGTAATGTCATCTTGGAGAGCAGGCATACTTTCATCAATCAGTTTGATAATGTAATCAAAACATTCTTCGGTACTGTTTCTTGGGAGATTAGTTGCACCAGACTCTTCTTCTACCTCAATATTAACGTCTTTGATGGGGACGGGGCCGTATTTTCGTAATAATTGAAAATGATAGTATGCTTTCAGAAATTTAACTTCTGAAGCCCACATCGTTTTTTCGGCTTCATCCATATCGGGTACATTCATGATATTAGCCAAGAACGTATTGCAGTTGGTGATTCCTATCCATAAACTTGCGGATCCGTTGTTACCATCCCAGGCATTCAGCAGTGGCGAATCTGAGTTCTGAAAGCCTAAAGCGACGCGCCAATTGTAATAGGTGGAGTAGGTCGATTGCGAACTCAACCAAAATTCATCCCCAGAAAAGAGAGCCGGATTTCCTGTTACAGAAAAGCCCGAGGGAATGGATGAATAACAGGTTGCTAAGTAGCGTTGGGCCATAGACCGCATGGCGAAAGCTTGATCTAATACGGGAGCATTATCCGGAACAATGTCCAAAAATTTATTACAACTCGTTGATAAACTCAGTATCAGAGCGGTGCTGAATATTTTAATTTTGATATTTTTCATTGAAATACAGTTTTTTCATCGGCGAATAGGCTTGTTTTCCTGCCCCTTTGCTTATGAAATTTTCTCTTAAATCTTTAAAGGTTTGCAGCCACACCAATGTTGTAGGTTTTCTGCAATGGATAGTTCAGACCATTTCCGCCCATTTCAGGGTCCCACAATTTGAAAGAGCTGAAACGTAGTAGATTAGTGGCACTTGCATATATCCGAAATGATTTGAATTTGAATTTTTTTACAAATTTTTCATTCAGGGAATAGCCTAATTCGACTTGTTTTAGACGGAGTAACGATGCATTTCTCATCCAAAATGTACTCGTGACCGTATTGTTGGCCAAAGGAGTGACGCTTAGTCTAGGCCAAGCGGCATAAATGTCCTTATTATCTTCGGACCAGTGACTGTCAGCCCATTCCTGAAATACTCCATTTGGAGCTGTACTTGACCCAAAAGGTGCGATGCCTCGACTTAGTGGCGAGCTCACATTGTCAGCTGTCGAGTTGATAAACAGCGATGTTCGGCCTACTCCAGAGAAGAAGAAGGAGAAGTCGAGCCCTTTGTAGCCGGTACTCAATCCAAAGCCATAGTTGATCTCAGGGGTTGTTGGATGACCGATTGCCATACGGTCGTCATCATTGACAATGCCGTCCCTATTGACATCTAGATATTTGATGTCACCTCCGCGGACGCTTGATCCGGTTGATTGCTGCGGGGCATTGTACACTTCATTATCATCTATAAATAGGCGTTCTGCAATGTAGCCAAATTGATGTCCGACAGAAGTTCCCTTACGTTGACGATAACTATTTGCATAGCCCGGTTCTTCATAAAAATCATATTCTCCTGTTGCATAGGTAAATGTACCCCGGCCTTGGAACCAGAGATTGGAGTTGACAGATTTTGAATAGGACATTTCGGAATCGAATCCACGGCTTTTATATCTACCTAGATTTGCATAAACACCGGCTGTCAATCCATTAATACTAGTCAGACTGCGCTGCTGTACGATGTTATATCGAAGTTGATTATAATAGTCTCCGGTAAAAGTAAAGCTTCCGTTGAATAGGCTGAGGTCGATTCCATAATTTGTCTGTCTGGAGGTTTCCCAGCTAATATTTGGATTGGCATAACGATTTACGTTAACTCCCGATATCGTTGTTCTTCCTTGTTCTGCTGGTAAGCCAAAGGTATAATTATAAGAAGAGTTGTTTAGGTCAACGTCAGACAGGTAAAAGAATCTGGTGTCCAATATCTGGTCGTTGCCGAGTATACCATGCGTAAATCTAAATTTCAAATTGCTGACCACTTCTTTGAGGGGTTCGAAGAATTTTTCATTCGAAACAGACCAAGCTGCTCCGAAAGAGGGGAAAAATCCCCAACGATATGCTTTGGAGAATTTCTCGGATCCATTGTAGCCAAAAGCAAATTGCACATGATATCTATTGTCATAGCCATAAGTGAAGCTCCCCGATAGGGAGACGTTGCGATTCGGCAATGAGTTAATGAGTGAAATGTTATTATCCACTGGGGTACTGACATTATCCCGAATAGTATTGATCACCGTTCCGAATATATTATGTTTATCATTAAAGGTGCGGCTGTAGGATAGCTGGTTCTCCATATAAAATATAGAGGATTGTGTCCGGTCACCTGGTACGAAATTTAGATATTCTGTTCCAGACTCGGGATTGATCGGTCGCAAGCTCATGGTATTTGATTCCGCATTATAGGACTGCGGTTCATAATAAAAAGGAGAATATTGGCGAGATTGGGAAAAATAAGAATTACGCGTTATATTCCCCAAAGCACGGTATTTCAATCCTTCTGTAATAATAGATGAAAGATCTTGGTTTAGCTCGAGCTGAATCTGGATATTGCTCCTTCTCCTTTCTGAATAACCACGCATAATCTGTGCATAGGGGTTGGCGTATTGACCGTCGCCTGAATTGCCAAACAATGGGTGTTTGACATAAGATAATTCTGGACCAGCCTCATATACGGGCAGAAACAAAACAGGATTGGCGCGAAGAGCCAGGTTATAAGCTTCAGATCCACTTGTCGGTGGCCCTTGATAGTTTTGAAGGTTAGCTACGGTACGTACCATAGCTGTTGTCGATTTGGTAATATTGATGCCAATATTACTTCGCAAATTCATTACTTTAAAATTGACATTATTATTGAAATTGTTCAGTTTGTCCATTTTCAACAAGCCGTTGTCATTGGTAAAGTTTGCGCTGACATTGTAGTTGGCAATTTGTCCACCACCAGATATGCCTAGGTTGTAATTTTGGGTTGTTGTCGTTGTTTTGGTTAGTGTATTTAACCAATCGACAGCAGGATACAGCATAGGATTGCTTCCATCGGCAGTTTTATCGATTTTTTCCTGACTATAAGGTTCTACTCCCAGAGGATCACGAGTCGTCACAGCCTCATTATACATTTTCATCCAGGTCACCGGATCTGCGAATTTCAGTTTTTCCGTAGGTGTGGATACACGCTGTTCGGCTCTGAAATTGATTTTTGCAGGCCCTTCTTTTCCTGTTTTTGTAGTTACCAAAATAACACCATTTGCTCCGCGTGAACCATATACAGCAGATGCTGTTGCGTCCTTTAGAACTGAAAAACTTTCGATATCATCGACAGGAATGCGTGCTAGATCGTCTGTGCTGACCTCCATATTGTCAACGAGTATCAAAGGCTTGTTGTTGGTTCCAAAAGTACCGACTCCGCGAATAAAAAAGTCTGCATTATCTGCCCCTGGTTCTCCGCTTCGTTGAAAAGAAACGATGCCGGCAACCTTACCTTGTAAAGCCGTTGTTAAGTTACTGACAGGTTGACGTAGTTCTTTGGGTGTAATGGAGGTAACAGAACCTATAATATCTTGTTTACGTTGTCGTTGTCCAAAAGCTGTTACGACAACCTCATCAATAGCACTTGAAGAGGCTTCCTTTAAAATGATATTATATTTGGTGTTTTTATTGACGGATACTTCCTGAGACTCATACCCAACCATTGTAAATACCAATGTACTGTTTGTTGGAACTTTGAGGATGAAATTTCCATTAACATCGGTAGCAGTTCCTATTCCAGATTTTTCTTTGACGGCGATACTAACTCCTGTGAGAGGAGTACCACTTGTATCCCTAACCGATCCCGTAATTTGAACTTCTTGCTGGAAGTTCAATCTTATTTTATTATCAAGTTTGGAGGTGGCTCTGTTTGACTCGTAGTTTTTCTTCAATACAATGGTCTTATCGAAAAAATCATAGGTAAAATTGGCATCACCTAATATGGTTTTTAGAACTTGTACAAATGGGACATTTTTTATGTCAATCGAAATATCGTCGTTAGAGGCTATTTCATTTTTCCTATAGAAAAAGGTATAACCGCTTTGTTTTTCGAGATCTTTCAAAATAGAGGAGAGACTGGCCTTTCTCTTTTTGAGTGTGATCTGCTGAGCATAGGTATGAGCATTTACTTGCGACAGGCCTAGGCCGACCAATAAAGTTATTAGGTTGATCCTCATAAGAGATCTAGATAAAGGTCGTGCAAAAAAAGGTGGTTGTTTTTCATTTTTAAGACCTTTATTTGACGAGATATTCTTGCCTAACAGGTCTTCATGAAAATCCTCCCCCTTCTTCATGAACGGAGTTGTTGAAAATTTCATTAAATTCGTTTGGTTTTAATGTGTTAATAATTGAGACGTTATTCGATGCTTTAATACCAATTACAATTGCGGATTCTGCGCCAACAGAGTCCGTTTTTTATTGGTATTATATTAGGGATTTACGGAGGTAGTTTTTTATTGGTCATAATTTTAGTAATTGGTTATGTAATGATTAATTTAATGCGGCTATTTTCGCCTACCAAAGCTTTTGTATTGAGATCAGCATAATTGAGGAGCTCAATCAATTTATTTAAGCTGAGATTACGGGGAATTGTGCCTGTATATTGTTCTTTGTCTTTACTTCGATGGTAAGTAATGTCAATATTATACCAACGGGCAATTTGTTGCATCACTTCTTCAGTGTTATTGCCATTAAAATAAAACTGACCCTTTTTCCAGCTTAATACTTCTTCGATATCCACACGCTGGGAGTTCAATACGCCATGTTGCAGTGTGGCCTGTTCACTTGGTTTAAGATAAATATTGCCCTGTGGAACATCTCGTGCTGAGACTAAAACAGATCCTTCTTCTAGGGTTGTCTGTATTTTATCTGTTTCAGGGTAGGCGTTGACATTGAAGCGGGTTCCGAGAACCTCAATTTTTTGACCACGAGTCTTCACAATAAACTTGCTTTTATTGCTTGTTTTCTGAACATGAAAATAGGCTTCCCCTTGGAGTTCCACTTCTCTTTCTTCATTGTTAAAAGAAGCTGGATAGGAAATCTTAGAATCTGCATTTAATGTTACCAATGTGCCGTCTGATAATGTCAGGTCATATGTAGCCCCTTTTGGTGTATACATGCTATTTTTTTGTATATCTACTTGTCTGGTTTTTACATCGTGATAGCTAATTTGCCCGTTGCCATCCTTTTTTATGATGACATTGTCAGTTTGTATACTTTGGTTGAGCGGAAGGTGCTCGAGGTCTATGTGTTTACCATTTCCCAATACAATGATCGCCTTTTCTTTACCGGGAGGGATTGACGCCAATTGTTCGGTAGTCGCTAAGATCTCGGGCTTTGGCCAGAATTTTAAGATCGAAAAACCAATGAGCAAGATGCTGGCGGCAATCGCTATATATTTAACAGTACGGAGTGGTGTAACTTTTTGTTCAGAATGCTGTATTTCTCTTAAAAGGCTTTTCTTGGTCCTATTTTGAATATTCGCAAATTCGGTCTCCGAAATGCCATTTTCGGACTGTTTTTCAAACCAGTCAAGTATTCTTTTTTTCTCTTCAACAGTATCTTTCCTGTTCAAGAAGATGGAAATCAGCTTGTATATTTCGTTCATTTGATTCATAACAGGTTCCATTGGAATGGTCAGTTATTATACAAGTGTGTGAAACAAGGAGAAACCTCTAGTCAAAAGTGAAAAAAAAGTGTTTTTTTTAAAAATGGACAAAATATCTATGAAAATACCTGTTAAAAAGGTATGAGTGTTGACTAGAAAAAAAGTGTAAAATGAAATAGATGGCTTGTTGCTGCTCGAAGATGTTTGATTGCTTTATTAATGTGTTTTTCGACGGTAGATTCGCTGATATTTAGCTGCTGGGCAATAGCTTTGTTGCTCATGTAGAAGTCACGGCTCAATTTAAATACTTCTCGGCACTTTTCGGGAAGGTTCTCGACTTCTTTGGCAACAATATCGATGATATAACGGTAATAGAGTTTATCTTCTATTGAAACGGTTTCATCTTCCAGTTCGAGCTCGTCAAAATCGAACGATGATACCTTTAATTTTAAATTCTTGCGATAATGAGCAAGAATGAGGTATCTACAGGAGCTAAATAGATAGGCCGGAAGAGATTCTATTTGTTCAATCATTTCCCGATTTTTCCATACTGATATAAAAAGGTCGTGCAATATATCTTCAGCTACTTCGCTGCTTGCAACCTTTTTTGCTATAAAAGCTATTAAATCAGGTGTAAAGAGATCATATAATATAACAAACGCTCGTTGATCCCCCTGACTTATAAGCGGGAGAAGTTCATGATATTGATATGATTTTTGATTTTTCATAAGAGTACTCGGGGAGTAAACTTAGTAAAAAAAATATAATTTCTTATTACAGGCAGATAATCTGTATATATTTAGTGTCTTTACTACATTTATATATATTCGGGAGTCTTCATAGTTTCGGGGATTAACTGTTAATGTGTTAATCGCCAAAACTTCTGTTTTATTTTTTATGTGTGATTACATTTGTCAATGGAAAAAGATTGCTTTCGATGTAGGCTTTTTCAATCAGCTGACGCAGCTCTTCTCTTTCTTCGGGTTTTCCTTTCCAGTCTCCTCGACGCAAGGCTTGACGTCCCCCGCTTTCATGAAATTCCCAGTATAGGTATTGATGTTATTTGTGGCTAGTTCTTACCTGGTAGCGGTGGCACAAATGAATTCAAATGACCAAGATAAACAAGCCTAAAAGACAGTGAAATAAGAAGTAATCTCTAATCATAAAACGTGTTTTTTGGGGCAACAGTGTCGTATTTACACTATAACGTTTTCGACATTTGGGCAATCGATTGCGTTAAGAAGCTGTTAAGTCGGAACGGATTCAAAGCTGTAATATTACACCCATAATGAATACGGGACCAATAAAAAACCTGTCTAATTGATTAAAAACCAAGATATGCTGGATTATACTGGCATTTAACCTTTTGAGTACTGTTTATGAAAAGAAATGTAAGCTATTGTACGTTATTTTTTCTGCTGAGTTTAGGTTGTTTACCTGAGTTGGAAGCCGCTACCCCTTCGATATCTAATCGTGGTACAGGCTCCTTCGGGCTACAGCTCGGATTGCGAGCAGATACTGTATCCAAAGATTCGATTATCTATTACTCTTCGGATCCTACCAAACCTTACCTAGGGGTAGATACAGTTAATATTGCTGCTGCGAAGAAGCGACCCTATCTCACGATGCAACAGATGTTGAAAGGGAACACAGCAGGAGTGTATATTCAGGAACTTTCGGGGGAACCGGGAACAATCAAACAAAATGTATTGGTGCGTGGCTTAGCCCGCCCAATTGTTGATATTGCAGATGTCAATAAAAGCAAGCCTCTGATCGTTATGAACGGGATTCCCTTAATTGACGATCAGACATTGAGCTATGCTATTCAGAATTATAGTCTCCAACCGATTGGTGCCGCCACGAATATCAACAGTATTTTTAGTCTAGATAATATTGAATCTATTAATGTGCTGAAAGATTATAGTACTGCTGCTATATTTGGGCCGAGAGCTGCGAATGGTGTGATCTATATTACCACAAAGAATGCAAAAGCTGGTCAGCGGAAAATAAGTTTCAACAGCCATTATGGCTATGCTACACCATCAAGTGTAACCACCATAAATGCTGAGTTTGAGAAGAAATTTAGGACTCCATTCTATGCTAAATATGCAAATGAGAGCCAATTGGCAGCTTATCCCGCTTACCTGAGCGATTCTTCAAACGTTAACTTTTATGGCCCTTCCAACTGGACCGATCTTTATTATAAAGCGAAGCCCATTTACGATATCAATGGTAGTTTGGAGGGTGGTTCCGAGCGTGCTAACTTTCGTTTTTTTGGTAATTATGCCGGTGATGCCGGTGCTGCGGACGAAACAAGTCTAAATCGCTACCAAGCGGCATTTTACCTGAATATGTTGCCTATAAGATGGTTGACGATATCGAGTATGATTCAAGGAACACGCATGAACAGGGATAGAAACCGTTCGATCACTGAGCGTTTGGGAGAGACTGCTTATATCCCGGATTTATCTACTCCTTTGTCTCCCAATAAAGATTTGTATGGACTGTACGTGGATGAGTATAAAAAATCCTTGGATGAAAATAATATCACCAGTTTGCTGGGGTCCTTTGCTTTAAATTTTGCTATCCTTAAAAACTTAAATTTCGCGCCTAAATTATACCTGGATTATAACGAGAATGTTCGTAACGTGTTTTGGCCATCAACCTTGATGTCAGGAAACAATTACGTTTCGAATTACTATGGCTATAATGAACGAATGGCTTTTGACAATACATTGAACTATCGTTATACCCTCAATGATAAAAGCAATTTGTTAGTGGAGGCCGGATTTAGCTACCAATCAGATAAGCAGAAGTATAATTTTATTCAAGGCTATAAAGGACCGAATGATTTTATCAAGGTAAATGTCGTTGAAGGCGATAGCCAAAAATCCAATTATCTAAAGTCCGTAGGATTTATACCTTATTACTATCAGGATCGGATGGATTTTAGATTGGCGTCAGCTTATTTCCGAGGAACTTATGCCATTGATCGAGTTTTAAAAATCGGCGCTCTCGTTCGGCGAGATGGATCTTCAGCAGTACAAAAAGACCATAGATGGTTTACCTCTTTCGCGTTCAATGGTGAATATGACTTTAATTCAGTTATTAAAAGCGACAACATTGGTGGTCTTAAGATATTGGCGTCTTGGGGACGTTTGGGTAACCTTCCATCCACTGATATTGAAGCGGCGGGGCCGCAATATGGTACAGAACTGGGCTGGAGTTCCAATAAAAACGTCATTTCCTACAATGGAATAGGTACAATTAGCAGACCTTATCAGTCTGGTTGGGTAGGTTACGACCTGCCTTGGGCCTATACGGATATGTTTAATGCCGGCATTGATTTCGCTTTGAAAGGTGACAAAATCACTTCCCGTGTAGAGTTTTACAATAAAGATAACAAAGATGTTGTGTTTACAGTGCCTACTGTCGCTGAATCTGGTTATCAGTATGAACGGTTGAGCGGCATGGCCATCAACAACAAAGGGGTGGATTTTACGTTGAATTTCAATTTTCCTGCTGCTACTGATCGTTTATCCTGGAATAGTTCCTTTAATATCGCTTACAATACCAATCAGCTAAAAGCCCTACCTCGTGGTTTGCAGGAGATAGAAATTGGTAATAGAAAGCTTGCTGTGGGTAATCGCATCGATCAATTTTGGGTGTTGAAAAATCAGGGGATCTATGAAAACGATCTGGATGTTCCTGTAAATACAGATCATAAAATTTTGACCTATAACGGTACAGCCATGAAAGGCGGTGATCCACGCTGGGAAGATACAAATGGCGATTTTGATATCAATGATAAGGATCGTGTTTTAATGGGTAATTACATTCCTAAGTTTACGGGTGGATTCTATAATAGATTCGGATGGAACAACTTTGACCTAAGTTTCTTATTGTACTTTAACCTGAAAAAAGATGCGTTAAATGCACAGGCAGCGCGGTATTTTGATTTCGCGAACCAAGATGAGGGTCATTCGCTTAGCTCAGTGCGGGACATTACCTATTGGGAAAAGAACTTTGATGAAAAGGCCTATCCTTTATATAACCCATGGTCTCCAGTATCACCCTATCAAGCGGAGCAGGATATGTTTTTGGAAGATGCATCTTTTGTGAAATTGCGTAATCTGACATTCGGTTATGATTTTACGTCGATGGTCAAAAAGTCGAATACGCGCTTTTCTAAATTTTACCTCTATCTCAGTGGAAGCAATTTGCTTACGCTCACAAAATATTCGGGACGTGACCCAGAGTTGATAAACTTCTTTGGGTATGACACAGGCGAAGGACTGAGATTACCCAAAACGATTGTATTAGGTATTAAGCTAGATTTTTAAGGAGAGTTAATGATGAAAACAATACAACAAAACGTGCGGAAATGTAGCAAATTGAGTATGCTACTGATTGCTTTTGCTGCGGCGAGCCCATTGTTATCTGGTTGCAGCAGCATGCTGGACGTTGACTCCAGGCATATTGTCAACGAAGAGAACAAGTGGAAAGATATTAACGATGCACGAAGCTCACTTATGGGAGTTTATGGTTTATTGCGTACTGCTTTGGCACAAGATAATGGCTATTGGATGTACGGCGAGCTAAGATCCGGGGATTTTTCGGCGGTTAATAAAAGAGACTTGGATGTTATTATAGCTGGCGAGCTAAATTCATCTTATCCCTTAATACAAAAATTGAGCAACTGGCGTAAATTCTATGCGGTGATCAATGCGGCCAATCTATTTATCGAAAATTCCAGCAGGATTGTTCCCCTAGATGCACAATATACTGCGCTGAACAATAAGATCGATATAGCTCAAATGCGGGTTATCAAGGGGTTTTGCTATTATCTTTTGGCACGTACCTGGGGCGATGTGCCTATCTGGGATAAGTCTTATGAAGGCAATTTTCCCAATATTAAAGCTTCCCCAGAAAAGGAGGTTCTGGCTTATGCCGAAAATCAGATCAAATCAATCAAAGATGAGTTGCCTTTTATTTATGGTAGTGAGACAGATCCTATATACCCGACATTAAATTACCATGGTTCCAATCGTGATCAATGGAATGGTGTACTTTTTAATCGTTTGTCGGCAAATACAATTTTGGCACATATTGCCGCTTGGTCAGGTAATTATTTGGAAGCATCAGTTTATGCGGATTATGTCCTTACTAATGCAAGTAAATCTGGGGCGACATTCAACTTGTCCAGCAATATTACCGCTGCAAATGGTTTTTTCTATAATTCATCCAATTCGCAGTTGGTTGCATTTCCATTTAAATGGGCTGCGGGAGAAGCGTCGTATGAAGGACATTTGGAGCAATTAACATTAGCAAGCCCATTGGTGTCGAAAGCGACCCCAGATATCTATATTCCAAATGATCATATTATCCAGGTTTTTACAGAAGACAACGATGTCCGATATAATATCGCCAAGGATGGGACGATTGCATCGACTTATTTTTCTAATATCGGCGGTCAATACCCCATCTTCAGCAAAATTAAAGTTATCCGGGAAGGCGTTTCGGGTGCAGATGGTTCTTTGCCATTATTTAGCTCAGCTATAGTCTTTTCACGTTTGGAAGAAATCGCGTTACTCCGTGCAGAGGCACTCGTTGTATTGGGACAGCAGGATTTGGCCAAAGGGTTGTTGGACCAAGTACGTAAAAGCAGGGGACTAAATGATTCGCCAAGTGATGCCGATCTGTTGGATGAAATATTCGCCGAGCGCAGAAGAGAACTTTTGGGAGAAGGCTGGCGTTGGTATGATTTAGTCCGTTACAAGAAATTAAAGCGGAATGATCCCGAATTTAATAAACTTATTGATGGAAAGGGCATATTCTGGCCCATTGCACAAGAGGTACTGAATAATAATAGCCAATTAAATCAAAATTCATTTTGGAAATAATATGAAAACTATAAGAAAATATTTTGGTGTCGGAATATTCGGTTTACTGTTTGGTTTTATGCTGACAAGTTGCAATAAAACTGAAGGTTATTATGATTTTCAAAATCAAGAAAATCTATTCTCCGGAAATACCATAGCATATTTCGAATCCAAACCTGAGGTCTATGATTCCTTGATGCATGTATTGGCCTTTTTTCCCGAACTCAAAAATCAGCTGGCTACAGATAGCTTAACTGTCTTTGCACCGACTAATGCGTCATTTCAGTCTGCAATCAACAATTTCAATTTGATCAGAAAGAATCAGAAGAAATCGCCCTTGTATATCAGAGATCTAGATAAGGATCAGCTGGATACTCTATTGAGCAAGTATATCGTGAAGGGACTCGTAACAACAGATTCCATGCTTTATGTTGACGGTCTTTTTGTGCATACTTTGAAACATGAACAACCTATGCACGCACAACGCGTGAAACAAGAAGCATCTGGATTGGTGGATGGTGGATTGGTCACCGTGTTCTATAGTGATACAAAGGGATCCAATTTTACCCAATATTGGACGCGTTCCGCGACACAAGCTGTTAATATTAAGACGCAAAATGGTGTCGTTCATATCTTGGCCAATGGTCATGAGTTCGGATTCGGTGAATTCTTAAACCGCTTTAACCTGTAATTATGAATCGAAAATATATTCAATTAATGTTCCTTGCAGTTGTATTGCTCTTTTCTGGCTGTAAGAAAAACTTTCCATCCGATTTAGATGCGTTTAGTTTGGATATGAACTTTACACAGACGGAATTTAAACCAATTTTAGGGCAAACAACGCAATTTCAGGATATTTTTAATGCCGGTGAATCTACCTTACCCTTGAGTTTCCGAATTTCTGCCGTCCGCACCTTTGAAGGCAAGGAAGCGCCGGAGCTGCTAAAATTGTTTCCGGTATCCATCTGGAAGCAACCTTATACGGGGACTGAAAAATCTTTAGCAGAAATACAGGCAAAAAGGGATACAGTAATGCGGCCCCTTTGGGAGATCGCACAGCATTCGGGCAATTTAACGATGCATGGTACAAGTAATTCTACTGTGTTGAAATCGTATCCAGATTCCGGTTATTATTTTGATGTAGAAGTAAGTAGTAATGGCGGGAGTAGATTCTTTAAGAATATGTTGTTGACGCCATTGAAAGAACAACCTTACGCTCCTTTTGTTGAGAGTGGGATTTTACGTCCGACAATAACAATGAATTTGTTGGGAGATTCCACCCGAACCCCAGTGCAACCCCAAATATGGTTCTATAAAAAAGGCGAAGGAAGTTCGCTAAGTTTTAAATTCCTTGGACCGGACCTGCAACCGATAAAATTGTCAAGGTTCAATAATACCGATTGGGACCGGTTGGTGCATGGTTTCAATAAAACGTTTGATAAAGATTCTACCTCGGTACGTTATGATGTAGCCTATCCTATTCCATTGGTTCCCACATTAGCCACAGAATGGACTTCAGGTGGGCGGGCTTCGACTTCCTTTACTTTTACAAGGATTGCATTCGGCGGAATTCGAGAATTTTCAGGAGTACGATTCGATTTCAATATTTATGAAAAGGGAGATTGGGAGATTATATTTTTCTTCCCTGATGAGGCTCCTTTATTTGACAACGATTAACCATGAAAAACCAAATGAGAAGATATATACTAATTACTTGTTTACTATTGATCGTTAGGCTTGTCACGGCGCAAGAAACGGTGAATTTAGCAGGTTTCGTGCAAGATCAGACCACACGAAGTGGTGTTTCTGATGTAACTATTAGGTCCACCAAATTGAATAAAGCACTGGGGTCGTCAGACAAAAGAGGATCTTTTAAAGTGACTGCTCCGAAAGATGATATTCTAATTTTTACAAGTACAGGCTATAAGACTACAACACAATCATTGGTAGATCGAAAAGCATTCATCTTTACTATTTACATGACTAGGGATGAAAACATGTTGAAGGAAGTCGTTGTTCAGGGATTTATGACGCGTAGACGCGAGACCTTGACAGGTTCATCGATGACCATCGACGGTAAACAGCTACAGGACAATCCTGTTTCCAATGTGACTGAATTGTTGCAAGGAAAAGTGGCGGGGATGAATGTTCAGGTCAATAGCGGTCAACCTGGAGTGAGAGCATCGGTCTTAGTACGTGGTTTATCCAATATTTCAGTTAGCGGATCAGGGCAAGACGCTTTTTTGACACCAACCTCGCCATTATATATTGTGGATGGTGTGCCTGTTGATGACAATACAGACTTTCAATATGGATTTAACAGTGCAGGTGCGGGTATTAGCCCGATTTCACTAATTCCCCCAGAGGATATACAGTCTGTTGACGTCTTGAAAGATGCTGCAGCTACAGCACTATACGGTTCTAGGGGGGCATATGGGGTCATCCGGATTACTACAAAAAGAGGGCTTTCCAAGGTTCCAATTATCCAGTATTCGACCAATCAATTTTTTAATATGCCACCTCGATTACGGAATGTTTTGGGCGGAAAAAACGAACGTCTCTCGCGGATCAATCAAATATTGGGGTATTCGGGCGGTTATTATCACGGTCGGGATCTGATTTTTGACAATCAAATACTTTCGGATAGCCTCAACCCATATTTCAATAATTCGACGAATTGGCAAGATGTATTTTACCGACCGACGTATAGTCAGTCGCACAACGTAAATGCTTCTGGTGGTGATGCGACATTCAATTATAAGATTAATGGTCAGTACTTTACACAAAAAGGTATTGTGCAAAATACTGGTTTCGATCGTTATACCTTGACGATGAACTCGGAGTACCGACCAACTGATCGTTTTCGCATGTTTGTGAATATGGCCGGAAATATTGGCCGTCAGCAGACGGGTACAGGAACTGCCGTTAGTCAGGGAGGGGTAGCTAATTCGGCATCTGCTTCGTCCTTGCTTCCGGCCCCAAATTCACCTTTTGTTGATCCAACGGTGGCCGCGAGCATCTTGGGACGCAACGATAACCGAATGACAGATATCAAATCCAATGTCGAATTGGAATATGAACTTATCCCCGGATTGCGCGCAAAAAATAACTTTAGTTACAATTACATTAGTGATCGTACGGATAATTTTTCACCAGGTATCTCGAACAATAATATTTCCAAACTATATAATTACGACTCGCAGCGGAATACTATCTATAATATGGCGCAGCTGACCTATATTAAATCTTGGGGTCCTGAGGATAAGCATATTCTGACTACTTATGTGTTTAATGAGTTAAACCTCATGAATTTGAAAGCGAAAGCGCAGGAAAAAACAGGTTTTGGTAATGATCAGCTGGAAGGCCCCTTAGGCTATGGTTCATCAAAAGGTGGTGTTTTAAATAATGCGTCGGATGTGCGTTCTGCGGGATTTGCCGGAGCATTAAGCTATAATTATATGTCTAAGTATATTGTGGATTTTACCTATCGTTTTGATAAATCCTCAAGTGTTGGCCCAGATGTTCCATGGCAAAAAAATCCATCTATTTCTGCAAGATGGAATATGCAGAAGGAAAGCTTCTTGAAAGATGCTGCAGAAAATTGGTTGGATTACCTGTCCCTCCGTGCCGGTTGGGGTAAAAATATTGTACCTACCGGAACTGTATTTGACGCCAATGGTAAATATATTTTTACAGGAGAATTTAATAATAACCCAACCATTGGATTTGATTGGGGACAAATGCCGAATAGTAAGTTGATTCCTTCAACAACGACATCAACCAGTTTGGCCGTGGAGGCGGGTATTTTAAACAATAGGATTACCACAATTCAAGAGTTTTATTACAAACAAGTGGATAACATGCTATGGGAACGCAATCTAGCGGATCACAATGGTTATAGTATGCTGAAAGGGAATGATGTGAGTATGGTGAACTATGGTTATGAATTTACGTTCATGTTTAGGCCGCTTCCACAAAATAGCCCGGTCAATTGGAATATTTCGTTGAATGGCGCTATTAATAATGATATTCTAACACGCCTTCCAGATAATGCAAGACAATATATTGTTCGAGATAATAGTGGCAATGGCTTCGATACCTATTATCGCCTTGGCCGCAATAGTATGTCTTATTTATTGTACGATTATCGTGGGGTATTCCCAACCAATGAGTCCGTGCCAATGAATCCTGAAACCGGTGAAACCTACAAAACGATCCGGGATGGGAAAACCTATTATTTTCAGGCAGGTGATCCGTACTGGACAGATTTAAATGGTGATTATATACTTGATGATCGCGATCGGGTAATCGTTGGAAATGCACAGCCAAAGGTAACTGGTGGTTTGTCGACTTTTATCCAATACAAGAACATGAGCTTAAACGTCAATACATCCTATACCTTAAAACGTGATGTGATCAATGCGGCTATGGCTGGTCAGATGAATTCTTATGGTAACCCTTTATTTGGAGATACACGTGGGCAGAAAAATTCGGCACTCTTACCGATGGATGGTTATGATTTTTGGACATATTACGGCGATAACACATTTTTACCCAATCCATTTGATTATTCACGAAATGGTGGTGTAAAACCTTTCCGCCCAAATCAGACCTTATTTTTGGAAGATGGATCTTATTGGAAAATCAATAGCATTACGGTAGCTTATAATTTTCCTCGCCAATGGACGTCGAAATATAAGATTACTTCCTTGCGTGTTTATGGTACCGCCAATAATGTGTACACCTTTTCTAAATACACGGGCCCCAACCCAGAGGGTGTAACGGCGATGGGATACGACCGATCAGATGGCTATCCGACACCAAAAACATACACCGTTGGTCTAAATGTTCAATTCTAATCGAAGATGAAAATGAAAAAGAATAACCTCTTACTACTGATTTGTGCAGTTACAATAATCATAGGAATATCTTCATGTAAGAAATTTTTAAATGTGGAACCGACTGATAGTCTTTCGGGTAATAATTTCTGGCGTGATAAAAACGATGCGGAAACATTTACACGGGAAATATATCGACTCTTTCGCGTGGGAGTAGGTATCGACCGTCCTATTCTGTTGGTGGGTGATTTCCGTAATGCACCTGTTTTGCGTACGGCAACCTATCCGAATCGACTTGATATAACTTATATATCGCGGGGTAATATCCGAACCTTGGTGAATACGGTTCGTCCGGAACCGGGAACAGATGCAGACCGTTTCTGGACGTACAATGTCGAATGGGATAAAGTCAGTGATTGGACACCTATTTATAAAGTGATTCAGTCCGCTAATATTTTATATTCCCTAGTGCCAAAAGTCGCGGAAAATGATCCTTCATTTTCACAAGCGGAGGTGAAGGCTTATCAAGCTGAAGCTGTATTTATGCGGTGTATGTCCTATTTCGTAATGTTACGTCTATTTGGAGATGTACCTTACTATACCGATGCTTACAATCAGGAACCGCTTCCGCGAACAAAGCATATTCAAGTTGCCAAAGCCTGTCTGGAAGATTTGGAGAAAGTAAAAGACGACCTGCCCTGGACTTATGCGGATCCTGCTAACCGTGGGGTTCGGGCCATGAGAGGTTCTGCCCTAGCCTTGATGATGCATCTGAATATGTGGCTTGCGGGTTTTGATAAGGCAAATGAGAAAACCTATTATCAGGCTGTTGACCGTTTCGGTGATGAGCTTTACAATGATGGTGTGTTAGCAAGTAAGGCCTATGAGTTATTACCGATCAATAGGGTCGCTGAGGTATTTAATGGACGCTCAAAGGAGGGATTATTCGAAATCCCGAATAATGTGAATTATGGCGAGTCTTATTCAAATACACGGAAGACTTATTTCGCCCATGTATTGCATGCGCCTTATTTTATTTTGAATCAGACAACGACTAATTTAAGCGAGTTAACGTATCGGCCAGAATATATGCACACCCTGTATCCCGACGGTGAACAAGATGGACGGATCAAATATTGGTTTACCGACCCTAAGGGTGACAATTTCATGTTTGCGGGGACAGGTGCTTTTACTTTTTTCAAATTCTTTAATCTCGCATTAGGCGAAGGTAATACCGCGCAGTCATTGGGTAATTACCAGATTATGCTTCGTTTAGCTGACGCGATTCTATTGCAGGCCGAGGCCAACGCTAATTTGGGAGACGAAACTAAGGCTACTACGTTACTTAATATGATTCGGGCACGTGCTGAGGCGGGGTTGTATCCCGCTAGCAATAATTACGATAATAACCTGAAAGATGCGATTTACTGGGAGCGGTGCAAAGAGCTTATGGGGGAAGGACATTATTATTATGACCTAGTGCGAACCGGCAAGCTATACGATGCTAAGTATTGTTTTAATCCGGTTACTTATAGCGACTATCTGCAGGAAGCCTGGACTTGGCCGATTAATCCTAAAGCGATGAACAACAACCCCTACATGACATTAAATAACTACTGGAAATAGAAAGGAGAACGTGCAAATGAAATTAAATAATATCCTAGCTGCGGTAATCTTATTACTTACCGTTTTAGCATCTTGTAGCAACAAAGATTATTTTGAAGATAGTGGCGTCCATGATCCTCATTTTAAAGGTAATATGATGGAGTATTTGGAGTCCAAGGCCCAGCGCCCCGAGGATCCGTTTGATACATTGGTCCAGATTATTCGTTACGCGGGCATGGAAGATGTCCTGAAAAATGAAAAGGTTACTTTTTTCGCTCCACCGGATCCGGCGTTTGAAAATGCGCTATCCAATCTGAATTTTAATCTATATATATTGGGAAGGGATACGATTAAATCGTTTAAGGATGTGAAACCTGAGGTTTATCGTCGTTTGTTGAGTCAATATATTATTAAAGGAGATTATGGGTTGACAGATTTCAGACAAGTAGATACAACGGCCAAGTACGCGTTTGGAGGTCAGATCTATCAGACCTATAATGAAGATGCAGCAATCAATGTCGGTGTTGTCTTTCATGATCTGAAAAATGGAGACGCTACGATCAAGTACGGCGGACCGAGACAATTGATGGTTTCTTATATCCCGGACTTTACAAATCCTACCCAAGGTTGGGTCAGTACTTTTGTGGCGTCTTCCAATATTCAACCAACTAATGGTCGGGTGCATGTCCTCAATTACAGAAACCACATTTTTGGGTTTATGGGGACTCGATTCACGGAGTTAGCTATGGAGCAAGGAATAGATTACAATACGAAATAATAGTTGAAATAATGAACATAACGAAATATATCCTTGCGGGAACTTTTATGCTTAGTCTGTATTCGTGCAGTAATAAGCTCGAATATGGACCAGATCCATACGCAGGGGGTAAGGAACCGGTGGATGTGGTTTTTGGAGAGGCCGCGCCATCTCCGTCGCAGGCAAAACCCGGAGCAGAAGTGGTATTCAGTATACGAGGCTTATTGAAATATAAAGATCAACTGAAATTCTATATCAATAATATGCAGGCGCAAGTCACCAATATAAGTGATTCGACCCTGACAAGTATTGTCCCCGAAGACTGTAGTACCGGGGGAGTCAAAATTGTCGTTGATGGACAGATATTTGCCGGCCCTATGTTGCCCATCGTTGGTAAGCTTTCTGTTGACCCGACTTTCCAATCTGGTATAGGAGCCAACAGTCCTATCTATTCGATTTTAAAGACCTCCGCCAATCAGATATTTATCGGTGGAAATTTCACGGACTATAATGGTAGTGCGGCATCGACCAAAATTGCAGGTATTGCACGGATTAGCAATAGTGGTGAGTTTGTGCGTGGTATGCAATTTGGTCAAGGTGTGACAGGTGCAATCACATCGATGGTTGAAATGACCAATAAGGATATTTTAATTTCAGGTAATATCACTCAGTACGATACCATAAAGCTGGTGCGTAATATGACTACGATTAGTAGTACAGGAGCACTACAAGTGAAATCTACACCGATCCTTAACCTCACTTCTGATCCGGCCAAAAGTAACCTGATCGTACCGGTTTTTAATGGAGGTACGTTTTCGCCAATCGTAAAGACTTTTTACCAGAATAATAAGGTAACTGTGGTTGGCCAGTTTGGCCAGTATGTCAACAATTATTATACGCGATCTACTTTTGACAATATCTTGATGGATGTTTTTCCAATGGGGGGCGTGATTCGCATGCAGGCTGATGGCGCTTTGGATGATAGCTATTTTGTTAATAAAGCTACACTTCCTAATAAAGGTTTTGAGGGGGTTAACGGTATAATTGCCGACGCAGTTTTGCAAGACGATGGCAAATTGATCTTAGTTGGAGCATTTACACGCTTTAATAATACACAAAATGCCAATAACATTGTACGATTAAAAAACGATGGAAATTTTGATGGTGATTTTCAGGTTGGTAGCGGGGCGAATGGTTTTGTATCTAATATAAGTTATTCCAAGCTGACAAAGAAGTACCTGGTGACGGGTAGTTTTACCATGTTTAATGGAAAACCTGCCAATGGGATGGTGCTGCTCAATGAAGACGGGAGCAGTGACACGAATTTCCAAAGCCTCGGGTTTGCATCTGGATTTCCGGGATATGCGGTACAGTTGTCCAATGGTCTCATCCTAGTGACGGGATCCTTTGGCGAATATAATAATATTATCCGCGAAGGTTTGATGATGATCGATTCGAAAGGAAATCTAGTCGAAGATTATAATAACACAGGTAGACTGGTCGGTGCGATACATGACTCCTTAGAAGGAACCAATAGCCTGGGACAAAAAACAATCACCCTGGTCGGTCAGATCCAATCCTTTAATGGGAAAAATAATTTAGGCAATATCGTTCGATTAACTTTATTGGATTAGCTTTTATTTATCTATAAAATCTAAAAGATGAAAAGAAATACATGGAAAGAATATGGGGTTGCTGCTTGGAGTTTTCTGCTATTGGTAGTTGCGTTTTCCTGCAACAAAAACATAGAGAATAAACTTGAGTTTGGCTCAGAACCTAAGGAACTCGGCTTAAGTGCCAATCAATACAAGATAGTGTATGTTGTCGTTGAAGGTGCCGTTGGTACAGTTGTCGGTAGTGAAGCGACAGATTATGGGCATATGTCCAATATGGCTGCGCTCAGTATGAACGGCGTTTTTAGCTGGAACTCGGTCAGTAGTGAACATGGAACATTGGCGACGGACTATGCCGACTTGTTGACAGGCACTGAAATTGAAAAACATAAGGTCAGTGATGATCAATTGAATGGAAATAATCTAGCGGCTTACCCGACGCTCTTCAAACGGGTTAAACAATATAAAGGGAGCCGGACGACACTATTAACCTCCAATTCACTCGTGCCAACATTGATCGAAGCGAATAGCGTGGACAATAGTAAAGTCCTGTCAACAGATGCAGAGGTGTTAAGTGCTGCAAAGGAGGAATTGAGTAAGGATGAGGCTACTTTTGTCATGGCAACGTTTTCCAACGTTAGAAAAGTGGGTGAACAGACAGGATATGGGCCTGACAATGATAAATATATTCAGGCTTTGGCCACGTTTGATAACCAACTTGGCGAGATAAGAAAAACGATCACCAATCGTAAAAATTATAAAAACGAACGTTGGCTGATTGTTGTAGCCTCGACTAATGGGGGGAAATATACCCTTAATCCAGCATTGCAAGACGGTAGTGTATTTGCGATTCCGGAGCGCAATAATTTTGTCCTGATGAATAACCCGGAGTTTAGCTACAAGTTGGTAGAACGCATGGAAACGGTAGATCCGGCTTGGGTAAGTTCGGCGGTACAGTATACCGCAAATGGAACAGAAGAAAAGAATAAGGGCCGAGGAGAGATATCAGCTAATGCAGCTGCTTTATATAATTTTAATGCGAGTAAAGAATATACGGTTCAGTTTAAGGTCAAGATAAACCAATACGGCAAGGGCTATCCGGTATTGGTTTCAAAACGTGAAAAAGCAAACGGAAGTTTCGGCGGTTGGGCATTTATTATTACGGATGGCGGTGCAGGCACACCAGCAAAAAATGGTTTTCGGTTTATGGTTTACGGCAAATCCGTCGCGTCCACTGATCTGTTGGATCTAGACCGTTGGTATACTGTTACGGGGAGAGTTAAGATCGAAAATGGCAACCGTTATCTCCATCTTTTTGTGGATGGTAAGAAACAAGAAGGACAGACCACTTTAGGTGCTGGAGATACAGGAGAGAGTAATTTTCCGCTTTTAGTTGGAAATGGACCGGGACTGACTGATGGTAACCCGGTTCACACCATTGCTGATTTACGGATTTATAATGCAGCTCTTTCAGATTTGGACATTGCTAGCACATATTGTTCTACAATGTCAACTCCGGGGACAGATAAGTATTATAACAATTTACTTGGTTATTGGCCTTTGGACGATGCAGGAGCTGTTTTAAGAGATAGAACTGTTCATAAAAATAACTTTACATTGTCTGGACCAACTGCTAGAACTTCTTTTTCAGAACGTGGAGGCAATTTATGTCCGACGTTGCCAGACCGATTGGATCGTTTTGTTGTTCGGACAGTTGATGCCCCATTGATGATTTACAACTGGATGAATATCCTTGAGGTAGGACAATTTGATTTGGATGCCCAAAGCTGGTCTCCAGCATTTTCCAATAATTAACCGATAATGCACATGAAAAGAAATTTTAGTTTTTTACTGTTGGCGGCAGGCTTCCTTTCCTTAGCCTACTCTTGTCGAAAGGATCGCCTTAGCCCGGCAGATAACGGGTATTCCGATGTTGATTATCAGGATACTGTAACAGTTAATATTGATACAAATCGCTTTAAGATCGATTACTCAAAATACACGCAAGCACGTTTATTCCCTGGACTGATGACTGCGGAAGAGCCTCGTTTGGAGAATTATTTAGTGCGGATCGATCTCAATTATGAAGAGATCAGAGCGTCAGACTTACGAATCTCTGTTGCACCCGGGGCGTGGCAAGGGACTGGGGTGTATGCCCCGGCTGGTGAGCTGATCGTGATCGATGTCCCAGAAGGTGTATATGGCTTGACGGCGCAGATTAGTCCGCATGTCTCAACCAGTTTGGATGGTATTGATTTTCCTGCTCGTGATGCTGTCATATTTAGTCAAGCTACACTTTTCCCAGGGAAAAATTATATGCGTAATCTTTACGGTGGATTAATTTATATTATACCTTCCCGTCCGATCGGACGGGTGGTAGATCTTCATTTTTCGGGCGTCGCCAAAGCGCCAAGCTTTAAATTGACTGGTCCCGGAGCTACGACGAATGAAGAATGGAAAGCGCTAGTGGCAAAATCGACAGTACCTTGGTTTGATCTGGAAGGGGACCGCATCGTTTTTACGATGCAGACTGAGCGGCTAAAAAAATATCCTATTGAAGACCCTACCGAATTAATGAAAACTTGGGATAAAGCTATTCGTGAGGGCTACTGGGATTGGACCGGGATGACCGAAGGTAATCCTGATATTCGACATCGTGCTCCTTTCAACAAGTGGCGGATTGTCCATGACGTTCTCTTTAAGCCAGGGGTAGCTCAGGTTTCGGGTTATCCGGTTCGTGCTGGTGCTACTGAGAACTACTTCAAGCAAGCAGTTGGTATAGATGGTGTGAAAAATGCCAATTGGGGTACTTTTCACGAACTAGGCCATAATATGCAAATGGGATCGACTTGGAATTTTGCTGGAAATGGCGAGGTTACCAATAACTTGTTCCATTTTAGGGTATCGAAGGTTTTTGGACATCAGAGTTATAAGATTGCCGAAGTATGGAATAGTGCTGTTCCTTATATCGCGGCAAAGAAAACTGGTGGGATAACTAAAGATGACATAAACTGGGCGAGTATGGATGTTGAAGGTAATGCTTATAAAAGTAAAGCACATGATATCCGTTTGATGATGTATGCACAGATCTTTGAGAAGTATGGCTATGAATTTATGACTTATATCTATGTGCGAGGGCGTGAAGCGCGCTTTACTTCAGCTAATGATCAGTCGAAAATAGATTTCTTTTACGAAGCGTTATCGGAATATACCAAAATAGATATGGAACCTTATTTGAATCAATGGGGGCTCAAGGTCAGTGCAGTGTCTAAACGCTACGTGTCTCAAGAAAAGGAATTGCCATTATTGGATAAAGCAGTTTGGCTATTTAATCCAGTCACCAAAACAGGAGGTGATGGGCCTATTCCAATCTATAGAACGGATGTTAGCACCACAAATTGGGCGGCGACGATTTCTCCAGCAGATCATCTCCGTAACGATTATCCATTAAGCAATCTGTTTGACGGGAAGCCTGCTACCTTTTGGCACGTTGGTAACGTGAAGACTTTCCCATACAGCATCGCTGTGGTAAGTCCAAATGATATTAACGCTGACGGATTCTATTTTCAAGGACGTTCAGGGTACTTGACACGTTATCTTACTGATTATACGATGGAGGTTCGGGCCAATGCATCGGCTGCTTGGGAGGTCGTGCCAATGGAAGGTGGAAATACCTTGGCCATTATGAATAATGATCCAGAAAAAGTATACCTAAAATTCTCGGACGGTGTTCGAAGGAAATTTAAGGAGTTTCGTTTGAATATAAGAGCTGCAATCCATGCAGATGTTGCTATGGCGGAATTGGGCGCTTGGACATTTGATAAATAAAAATATATAATCGAGATGAAGAACTATAAATATATATTGGGGAGCATGCTAGTTTTTACGGTTTGTTGCCTTATGTCATGCAAGAAATATTTTGATCCTCCTCTGGTTTTCGAAAAAGAGGAGCCGCAATCTATTACTAAGGAGAGAAAGGTATTGTTAATTTCAATCGATGGATTGGTGGGGACAGAACTAAATAATTACGTTCCTACTAATATCGGCAAACTATTGGAGCATTCAAAATATACCTTTAAAAGTATTGCGGATGCCAATACGAAAGATGCGTCAACTTGGACAACGATACTTAGCGGAAAAAACAGCGCTAAACATGGTGTCGTCACCAATAATTTTGACGTAGAGGAAGGTGAAGATGATGATATTCATGACCACGATGGCACTGGCGTGTCAACAGGTTATATCAGTTTATACCAGCGCCTATTGGAATCAGGTCGGATACTTAAAACGCTATCGATTACTGCTTGGGAGCCATTAGATCATAATTTATTTAACTTGTCGGATGAGAATGGAGTAGTCGCTTCAGATGAAGCCGCTAAAGTAAAGGCTGTAGATCGCATCAAAAATGGAGAAAAGGATTTAGGTCTGGCTGTAGTCGATTTTCGTGATCTGAATACTGCGGGTGTAACAGGAGGTTTTTCAATGGATAACCCCAATTACAAATCGACATTGGACCGAATTGATGGATATGTTGGAGAGATCGTAACCGCTGTTGAGCAGCGTAAAAGTTACGCAGGTGAAGATTGGCTGATTATTATTACGGCTAATCATGGTGGAATTGATCAAACTTACGGCGGTGCCACTTTCGCAGAACGCATGGTTCCTTTGATCCTATATAATAAGAATTTTATAAAATTTGAATTGGATCTTCCGCAGATTGTAAATACATTGACCATGAGTAAGGCTGGTAACGATATTCCGATCATGAAAGAAGACCCTAATGCTTATGAAATTGGTAAAGACGGCGAGTTTACTATTATTTCAAAAGTAAAGGTTTCGGCATTTCCAACAACAAATTCGGTACTTTATGGTAAAACGTCTCATGCATATAGTGGTACAAAAGGCTGGCATTTGATGGTTGAAGGGGGAGGAAGACGATTCCGTTATATTATGGGGAATGGTACCCTGATTTATGTGTACCCTCCGGGGCAATTGGTAATCGATCAATGGCATAATGTTGCGCTTAAGATTTATAATGAAAATGGAAAGCGGATGGCAGTTTGCTATATGGACGGTGCTGCTGGGGATGCCGTAGATATTACTGGTAAAGATCTTACCGCTGGTAGTGCAAATCCCTTTTTTATCGGTGCTGGACCTGCAGGTAAATCTTACGGCATAGCAACAGCCGTAATCAGCAACCTTGCGTTTTATAATAGTGCCCTTGCTGAAAGCGAGATCAAAGCATTTAAATGTAAAGATGATATTCTTCCTACAGAATCGACTTATGGCAGTCTGAAGGGGTTTTGGAAAATGGATGAAGGTGCGGGGAGAGAATTGAAAAATACTATTACGACAGCTACTAATACAAGCTTTTTAGCAGATGCTATCTTAAATTGGAATATACTGCCAAAATGGAATTGTCTCACTGATGAGGAACTCAAAGCTGAGGAAAAAAAGAAAATTCTTTATCAATATGACATCACATCTCAAATTTTTTATTGGTTAAATATCAAACCGGCTGAATCTTGGGGACTAGAAGGAAAGGTGTTTTTGAATGCCTATGAAACTGAATTTGTTGGAAAATAACCGAATCAATTAGACCATGATGAAAAGAAAACTATTTTATGCAACATGCGTTGCCCTTATAGCATTTGCAGCATGTAAAAGGGATGATTATTGGAATCAGACTACTGTTGTCCAGCGAGGAAGTATCTCGGGGACTTTGACTAATACTGATGATAATACGGTGTTAAAAGGCGTAAAAATATTATTTCAACGGCAGACGAAAGCCAATGGAGATCAGACTTTTATAGATACTGTGTCTACGGATGTAAAAGGACAATTTAGGTACGATGTTCCATTTCCTAATTTAGTAAAAGTATCTATACGGGATACAGGGCGCTATCACTTGGAAGAGAATTTTGTAGACGTTACTGAAAACAAAGATTATCCAATCCTATTGAATAGCTATCCACGATTTGGCATTTCCCAAATTAATGTTCAGGTACTCAGTGACCTCAAGCAGCCATATATGGGCATAAAAGTAGGGCTTTATGAACGTGAAAGTAATACAGAATCTTATTCTGTTGTAGATACATTGTTGTCTGATGAACAGGGCAGGGTATCTTTTACCGGTAGAGCATTCCCTGTGCGCTATAAGGTGAAGGTTGCGGAACCGAATGTGGCATACATGCCAGATTCACTAGAGGGAGCTTTGTTGACGAGGACCCCAATTGAGCTTACTTTGACTACTAAATCCTTATTCGGCAAAGGTAATCTGAAATTGGTGAGCAAGCAGGTTTTCAGTAATCAAGTTATAAAAAATGAAAAATTCCAGTATCGTTATAAATCGGTTGTAGATAAGGAATTTTCCACTTGGGAGGAAGGTGAATTTGATAACGTTGGTCAATTTACACTCGTTAACAAAGTATACCCAGGGGATGTAGAGATCAAATACAACAATAATTCCAAGGTGAGATTTGAAGTGCAAAATAGCACAATGACGCTAGCGGAATCTAATACGGTTACACCTTTTCAGGTGATGATTAAAGATCTGGACCCCCGGTACACGAAGCCTATTTTGACAAATTTAAAAGTTTCAACCTTGGTTTTGAATAATGGACTTAGTGTAAAAGGTCCTTTTGCTATAACGATGGATAATAGCCATAACTTATATATTGCCGATGGTTATAAGAATCAATTGTTTATGATTGATGCTTCAGGGAGTGCTAGTGTTATTGCCGGCAGTGGTGCGGCAGGATCCGTCGATGGAGCTGGTACAGCGGCAACCTTTAACGGTATGTGGGGAGTAGCTGTCGATTCTTCGGGTACTATTTATACGACAGATGCCGCTAGTGTTGCTGGAGCGCATCGAATTCGTAAGATCGTAAAAAATGCGAACGGGGATTATACGGTCTCTACAATCGCTGGTACTGGAACTGCGGGTACAGCTGATGGTGTAGGTTCTGCTGCAACATTTAATAGACCATCAGGTATTATTTTTGACAAGGCAAGAACATCTCTATATGTTTCAGAATGGGGGGGCGCTCGCCTAAGAAAGATCGATCTTTCAACGACAGCAAATACGGTATCTACATTGGCGATACCAAGTGGGGCGGGTAATCTATTTACGATGACTTTAACTCCAGATGGCAAGGATATGTATGTATCAAGCAACAATAATAATAATATCTTCAAATACAATTTTACATCAAATTCGATCGCACCGTATCAAAATTCAAACGTCAATAACAGAGGATTGTTTGCTACGGCAGGAGATGTGCTTTTAGCTACAGCTGGTAATCATAATCTGATTTTCTACTATGATTTGAAGACGAATGTGAT
Organism: Sphingobacterium sp.; assembly: GCA_031286695.1. GTDB lineage: Bacteria > Bacteroidota > Bacteroidia > Sphingobacteriales > Sphingobacteriaceae > Sphingobacterium. The sequence goes on from JAITTY010000002.1 coordinate 101,266, forward strand.
GACTGAGTTGTCTACCAGAGTTTCCTCGGGTGATGAAACAGGTCAAGTTATTGATAATGTTCCAATTAAGGATGAGGCCGCAAGGTTCTTTCAACCATTTGGTATTTATTATGATGTATGGACAGGAAACTGGTATGTGGCCAACAATACAAATAAAAATGCTGAAAAAACTGTGGGCTCCGTACGAATCATTCGTTCAGATGATATTTAGATATTATGCATTATTATTCATCTTCTATAAGTAATGTGTGATAATGTTCATATAGGCATTCTATACTTAAATATTAGAGGTGAAGGTAGAATAGAGTTGATTGCTATTCATGAGTACCACGTATGAAAAGGGGGGATAGTTTAGTGGTTGAAGCGAGTTTTTTAAGTTTCGCTTGTATCGGTTCCTCAGTTCGGAAAATGGTTTGGGGAGCCATTATTAATTTAATTTATTATAATTATGGATATCTTATTTTTAAACTTGGGAATGAATGAAATGTATTTCTTAGCAATTCCTATATTGCTTGTTTTTTATACTATTTATCATATCATAAAAAATACGAATATATTACCACAGAATAAAGGTATTTGGATTGTACTGGTTCTGCTCTTTAATTTTATAGGTTGTTTATTGTATTTTGCTGTTGGAAATAAAAAGGCAGATAGGTAAAAGAAAATTCTAGATAAATCCCCGAGAGTGATATGTTTCGGGGATTTTTGCCAAAATGAGATCTATTTCATTTGGTTTCTTGTTAACTTTTTTAATATGAGTTAGTTGGTTGATTGGCGTATTTCCATTTTTACAGGCAATTTAATGTCTTCAAATGATGAGCTTTCTTGCCTGTCAGGTTTATCTAAAATTTCTTCAATTAGGGCAAATGCTTTTGATCCCATTTCTTTTGATGGCTGGACGATACAGGATAAGGGGGGGCTAAAGAGATTGGAGAATGTGAAGTTAGCAAAGCCTAAGAGTGCTATGATTTTCGGCACCTCAATATTCAGTGCATGCAATACCTCTAAAACCTGATAGGTTAATTGATCAGAAGCTGTAAATATAGCATCCGGAAGTATGTTTTCCTGTATCCTTTGTGCAAAATATTTTATTAGTTCTTCACGACTATTTTCACCATTTTTCTCCACATCAATTGACAGGAGGTTTTCATAGTTTATTTGGATACCAGAATCGTTTAAACACTGTAGATAACCACGTCGTCGCTCTTCAACAACTCCTTTGGCCATACTTGAAATAAAAAGAATATCCATGCATCCCATACTGATCAAATGGGATATGCCTTGATAGACAGCTCTAAAGTTATCGATGCCAATTTTATGGGTACTGATGGCATAATTTATTCTGTCTATTAAAACAACTGGAATACCATCTTTTTTTAATTTTCTAAGATAATCAAGTGAAATGCAATTACCTGTTGGGGCAATTATAATTGCGTCGGCACCTTTTTTAAATAGCGTTTCTAATAGGTTTAATTCACGGACTGGGTCATCATAGCTTTGCATAATGATTAAGTTATAGACCGTTTTTGACATTTTTTCTTCTATTCCTTCCAAAATCTGGGAAAAAAATGAATTACCAATTTTGGGCACAATCATGCCTATGATATTTGTTTTTCCAGTGCGGAGTAATTTAGCATATTGATTGTATTGGTAGCCATTTTCATCGGCAAATTTTTGTATTTCAACTTTAGTAACTTCGCTGATCTCATGGCTATCTGCCAGTGCTTTTGAAACAGTGCCAATCGAATATCCCAACGTTTTTGCGATATCCTTTATAGTAATCCTTTTCATAATCGGTTGTTTATATTAGTTATTTTGTCCTATTTATTCAGTGATGGCCTTTTGGGCGTACAATAGTGTGAAAACTGGTTATTAAAACTTTATGAAGATGCTTTTGGCATCACAGATTAAATATGAACCCATATGTTCTTCTTCTACTAAATCTATGCAAGAATCAGTGAAAATATATCATCGATTTAATATGCAATCGATTGTGTAAAGAACGAAAACGATTAAGACCTAAGGATTATTGAATTTAAATAAGGGACATTGTTTTTGACTTTAAAAAATATAATTCTTTGAAAACGTATTCGTTAAACAAGCAAACGTTTGATTATTTATCGGCTATTTGGCTTAGTACTATTACTCCTTATATTTGACAGTAGTGCGTTTTCTGGCGCGATGGTAATTGATTTTCTCAGATCTCTGCGAACGTACTTCCAACAAAATTGTGCTTTAAAAGTGAAATTCTTGAAAAAGATAAGAGGAGTCGATGGTCGTGCCTTAGAGGGATCATGTAAGTTTATTTTAGGTTTTTATGATATAGCATATCGTAAGATTGATTTGTCAACGTTGATAGCGACATATCAAGATCGGCAATCTATCCAAACGATCAGGGATATCCTGTTTGGATATGGGATTGATAGTATACGATTGTCAGGTTCCGATAAATTTGCCAAAGTGGATGTTCCGTTTATTGCGATATTTCGAAGAAGAAATTTATCTTTCATGGGTTTTACCGTTGTAATTGCAATTGATCGCGCTAATATAACATTGTTCGATCCGCTCGTTGAAAAACTGCAGATTATCACTTTCAATGACTTTATTTCGTTAGACATCGGTGAACTTTTATTATTGAATCGCAGCGTGCATACTGGGAGTTGATTTTGAATTACAATTGTTATTTACTTCCGTATTGTCCCTTGGCTTAGAAACGAAATGCTTTTCGTTGATTGTGCAATCGATTGAGCTGAACAATTGTTTTTTTACTTTTCAATTTAGCACTATATTGATTTAAATTATAAATCTGACCAATTTTATCAACAGAATATCTGTATATCAAGGGAAGTGATATCACGTCAGTGGCAACCGAGTACAAATAAAGAATATAATTGATAAACCAATTCGACAAATTATGAGAAGGTTAGTTTTATTTCTCTTTACGTTTCTTTTTGTGACATCATTCATTTCCTGCGGTAAGAACAGTGAGTGGGCTTATATATTATTGGAAGACTCAGGAGCGGAGCCGTTAGCGATAGTGGATTCATTACAAATTTTTAGTACATACCCCACCAAGGCTGCCAAAATAGGGGCCGTGCAGCTTGCAAGTCAGCAACAAGATTTGCAGATGACGGGGTTCTATGTTGCAGCGGGCAGCACACTACATATTGACGTAAATAAAAGTAAGGCAATAGTACAGCTAGCAATTGCTACAGCCTTGGGCAATACTATCGGACCAGTTAAACAATACATTGATCTCAAAAGAGGCAAGCAATCCGTATCTGTTGGGCCAAATGGAGGATTGGTCTATTTCGGTCTTAAAGAAAGTAACGATAACTCAATAGAAAACGTGAGGGTTAAGTTTGGCAAGGGATTTATTCCTGTTCCTTATTATCAAGAAGGGATTACCTGTCGTTCGCAATGGGTATTTACATTAGACGTATTGAAAAAAACTGTACCCTATGTTATACTGCATTCGGGTGAGACGAACCTTGTCGCTCGTATGGATGAACTGTTACTATATAAGCAGGATAAGACAAGAGATATTATTGATAAGTTAGGTTATTCTCCACAAAGTGTAGGGCTATAGAGATAAGTATTATTTGGTTTAGTTTAGTGTGACTGAGCACATATATTATATGTGCTCTTTTTTTTAAATGATGCATTATAAAAAAAAGATATCTTTTGTCAATGGAAGTATATTCCAAGAAATAATGATAACAATCCTGCACCATAAACTGGGTTTGTTTGAGCTACTTTTTATAAGTAGGAGCGGAGCTGAACTTCTGAATAATTTAACAAACAATCTCATTTTGCCAGAAATATGTCTTATTGACCTTGATAGTATTGGATTGGATGAGGTTGAGTCGATAAAAGATGTGGCGGAACGATTTCCAACGATAAAATTATTGGGCTATACGTCTGATTGTAATATGAATACAGCCTATTTTATTAAAATGGGCTTATTGCATGTATTTGTTAGAAATAAGCTGATAGATATCTTAAATGAAAGCTATTTGTTTGAGTATGATTTTAAACAAATGGAAAAACACTTGAGAAAGCTAGATTTGACCGATTTTTGAAATATACAAGGAACCAGTTATTGGAATTGCAGGCAGATTACCCACAAATCAAAGGTTTTGGTTTAATAGTACCTGGGATTCGTTCTGGTAAGCGTGATTTGCTTTTGAAAAAAGCGAATATCGGTTTTGATAGAGATAAGAATTTGTATTTTGATATAGCTGTACCAGCGGGTTTGAAAAATAAAAAAGCATTTGTAATCAAAATTAAATTAGATAAATCTAAAAAAACTGAAAACAAATTAATGGACGCAAAGATTTAAGTTCTATAACAAGCAAAAAAAGCAAGTGCCTAATTGGCAAGTAAGCGATGAGGATAAAACTATTGCGCGCATTGGTTAACTTTCAACCACCAACAAGGGAGTACGCAATTGAGCGCCTGCGACTCCCTGGATAATCATTCTATTTTTTATGTGTGGTTACACTTGTCAATGGAAAAATATTACTTTCGACATGTGCTTTTTCAATCAATTGACGTAATTCTTTCACTTTATTTGGGTTTTTCTGAGCAATATTGTTTTGTTCCTTTGGATCTTTTTTGAGGTTATATAGTTCGGCTGAAGGCTGGCTACTTGTAACCTTTTGTAAGATAAGTTTCCAGTCTCCTCGACGCAAGGCTTGACGTCCCCCGTCTTCATGAAATTCCCAGTATAGGTATTGATGCTGTTTTTGTTGTTTATTTTTACCCATCAGCGTTGGCACAAATGAGATGCCATCCGTATAATGAGGTTTGTTCGCCTGGGCAAGCTCGACCATCGTCGGCATAATATCCCAAAAAGCTCCTAAGTAACTTGAAGTTTTCCCTTCGGCAACTTTACCATGCCAATAAACAATGAAAGGGGTCTTGATACCACCTTCATAGAGGTCGCGTTTGTTGCCGCGTAACCCACCAGAACTATTGAAGAAATTTGGGTCAGCTCCGCCTTCCTTGTGCGATCCGTTGTCGCTCGTAAAAATGATTATTGTATTATCCAACAGCTTGTTTTCGCGTAATCGATCAACAATTTGACCGACATACGCATCCATACGGCTTACCATACTTGCATACATGGCATGCGGTTTTTCTACCGAAGCGTAACCGGGAACAGTCGCTTGTGGTCCATAGTCATTTCCTTTATGCGGTTTTTCATCAAACATGTCTGCATATAATTGGTAATATTTGTCATCCGGACCTGATAATTCGGCGTGAGGAAGAACGGTAGGGACATAAAGGAAAAAAGGTTTTTCTTTATTTTCATCAATAAATTCCAAGGTCTTTTCTTGGATTAATTCTGGTGCATACTGCCCTTGTGCCATTAAACCATTGCCATGGAGTTCTATCCTTTCCTTATTATGCCAGAGGTGAGTTGGGTAGTAACGGTGGGATTGACGTTGACAGTTATAGCCGTAAAACTCATCGAAACCTTTTTGGTCAGGAGAGCCTGTTGTATTGACCATTCCGAGTCCCCATTTTCCAAATGCACCAGTTTTATATCCTGCTTGTTGGAGGAGCATTGCGAAAGTCTGTACGGAGTCTGCTAGCGGCTGTTGTCCTTCGGGCTCAATTTCTTTGTTGCCACGCACGTAGGTATGTCCAGTGTGCTGTCCAGTCATTAAAGATGAGCGAGATGGAGCGCATACAGATGTACCTGCATAGAAGTTGTCAAATTTCATTCCTTTGGCAGCAAGTGCATCGATATGCTTTGTCTCAATTTTTTGCTGGCCATATACACCTAGATCTCCATAGCCAAGATCATCTGCCATAATAAGTACAATATTGGGTCTCTGATCTTTCTTTTGAGCAATAGAAAGAGAGGTTAGTGTTAAAAGAAAAGATAATATAAAAGGTGTTTTCATTTGCATTTTGTTAATTTTTCAAATCAAATTCTTTGTTGACCAAGATTTTTCACGTGCTTATATGGCAGTCTAATTTAATCTTTAAGACATTCCGACGACCCTATTTGGTTTTATTGATAATGGTTTGTATGCTTTTTTAATTCTTCTATTTTACAGGCAGTCTATTTTTTTAAAAAATGAAGAATAAGCGTTAAATTTAATCAAAAATATCTTTTTGGCGGTAATGGCGATCATTCATAACGGGTAACAAGCGTGAAAAAAATAGTCTTAATTGACTGTTTATTCCTTTTTTCGTTTCTACGCATACGATTGTGTAATAATTTATTTCATATTGTCAATTGTAATCTCCGATATGTTCATATTTATTTTCTAATTTCACTCTAATTTTATGAAAATGCTCTTATGGCCAAATCAATTAAAGAAATAGCACAGGAACTCAATGTGTCTAAATCAACTGTTTCATTAGTCATCAATCACAAGGCCGAGCAAGCACGCATCAGCAAAGAATTGGAAAATCGCGTACTGGCATACGTTGAAAAAGTTGGTTATAAGCCCAATGCTTTGGCAAAGAGTTTAGCAACAGGGCGGTCAAATACCATCGGTCTTATTGTAGAGAATATAGGGGATTCTTTCTTTGGTCCATTTGCATTGTATGTTGAGGAATTGTTTCGGAAAAAAAATTATCATGTGCTCTATAGTAGCACACTTGGAGACTCACAAAATGCGCGTGATATCATTGATTCTATGTTGGAAAAGAAAGTGGAAGGTATTCTTTTGGCTCCCACTGTAGATTTGGAGGAGTATCAACGAAAGATTTTGGAATATGGCGTACCACTGGTTGTTTTTGACAGGAATTCTCCAGCGGTAGAGACACATTATGTTCATATTGATAATGGGGATAGCAGTAGAAAAGCATGTGAACATTTGAAGTCCATTGGCTGTCGGAACTTTGGGTTAGTTACCATTGACTCGGACCAGCCGCAGATGTTGGCGCGGAAGAATGCCTATTTAGGTTTCTGTGAAGAAAACGATATGGAACCACGCCTACTGCACTTACCGTATCAACAGTTAAAGCAAAAAGGGACGCAGTTGCTAAGAAAATGGGCCGCTGAAAACCCTGCATTGGATGGATTATTTTTTACAACAAATTACCTCTGTATCCTTGGTCTAAAGGCGCTCCGTTCGGAAGGAGAACATACCTTTGATTTTCCGATGTTTTCTTTTGATGATCATGAATTGTTTGATATTTTAAATCCAAAAATATCCTGTATTCAACAGCCATTGGAATCCCTCGCAAAAACATGTGTCAAGGTTCTGTTAAAAGAAATTGATCAGGGGATATCGCAGCCAAAAGAACACATCATTTCGACCAAATTAATAGCGCGATAAGATTGTTAGTGGGATAGTATAAAAATTGAATTGTAAAAATCATAAGACGTATCCGTCCAATTTTGGGGGGCTATTTTGATTTATTATTCTTTTTTATATCTTTACTAATACGTTTTAGTAGAAATATTTTTATATATCCTAAATAATGAAGAAATCTTTAAGTGTTTTTCTGGGTTCGTTATTGTCTTTTGGTTTGTTTTGCGCAAAACCGGTTTTGGCTCAGAAATTTAGAGGGCAGCAGCTAGAAGCTGTCGATCTTGTTAATCCATTAATGGGTACCGAATCCAAATTTGAGTTGTCCAATGGGAACACCTATCCCTCGATAGCGAGACCTTGGGGTATGAATATGTGGACACCTCAAACAGGAAAAAATGGCGACGGATGGCAGTATCAATATACCGCTGATAAGATTCGTGGTTTAAAGCAGACTCACCAGCCATCACCTTGGATGAATGATTATGGTGTTTTTTCTATCATGCCCGTGACAGGAAAGCCTGTATTTGATCAAGATGAGCGTGCGAGCTGGTTTTCGCATAAAGCGGAGGTTGTAAAACCGTATTATTATTCGGTTTATCTAGCGGATCACGATGTGACTGCTGAGATGACACCAACCGAGCGGGCTGCAATGTTTAGAATCTCGTTCAATAAAACAGACGATGCTTATATCGTTTTGGATGCTTATGAGAAAGGGTCTGAGGTTCAGGTTATTCCAGAAAAAAATATGATAATTGGCTATTCTTCAAAATATGCGCGCGGTCCACTGCCTGCTAATTTCAAGAATTATTTTGTATTGGTTTTTGATCAGCCTTTTTCAAGTGTTGCAACTTGGGAGGGGAAAGAGAAGAAGGATGGACAGCTGCAGATTAAGGGCGATCACACTGGTGCAATCGTAGGATTTAAGGTAAAAGACAAAACTAAACCAGTGCAGGTGAAAGTAGCGTCTTCCTTTATCAGTGCTGAGCAAGCCTTAATAAATTTAAATGAGTTAGGTAACAAATCTTTCGATCAAGTAAAAGAAGACGGACGTCAGATCTGGAATTCTACCTTAGGAAAAATTAAAGTAGAGGGTGATGACATCGATCAGTTGCGTACATTTTATTCGACCATGTATCGAACCTTATTTTTTCCGAACAAGTTATATGAAATTGATGCGCAAGGAAAGGTTGTACATTATAGTCCATATAATGGAAAAACACTTCCAGGTTATTTATTCGGCGGAACAGGTTTTTGGGATACTTTTAGAGCATTATATCCATTCTTGAATTTTATGTATCCATCTATTAACAAAGAAATGCAGGAAGGTCTTCTTAACGCATATCTAGAAGGTGGATTTTTACCTGAATGGAGCAGTCCTGGATATGCGGATATTATGGTGGGCAATAACTCCGCATCGGTAGTTTCGGATGCCTATATGAAGGGATTGCGTGGTTATGATATCAATAAGTTATACGAGGCTCTACAACATGGTGCCAACAATGAAGGACCAATGAGTGCTGTTGGAAGAAAAGGTGTTGAATATTACAACAGCTTAGGCTATGTGCCCTATGACGTTAAAATCAATGAAAATGCAGCCCGTACATTGGAGTATGCTTATGACGATTTTACGATCTACCAATTAGCAAAAGCGTTGAACCGTCCCAAAGCTGAAATTGATCTGTATGCAAAACGTGCTCAGAACTATAGAAATTTATTTGATCCTTCGACCAATCTTATGCGTGGAAAGAATAAAGATGGAAAATTCCAGACTCCTTTTAATCCATTGAAATGGGGTGATGCTTTCACTGAAGGCAATAGCTGGCATTATTCCTGGAGCGTATTTCACGACGTTCAGGGTTTGATCGATTTGATGGGTGGAGAAAAGACATTTGTAAGCATGTTAGATTCGGTATTTGTTCAGTCTCCGGATTTTGACGATAGCTATTACGGCGGTATTATCCATGAAATACGTGAAATGCAGGTTGCTAATATGGGCCAGTATGCACATGGTAATCAGCCAATTCAACATATGCCTTATCTTTACAACTATGCTGGTCAGCCTTGGAAAACACAATATTGGGTCCGTCAGGTAATGGACAGAATGTATAAGCCGACAGCAGATGGTTACTGTGGTGATGAAGATAACGGACAAACGTCCGCATGGTATGTGTTTTCTGCCCTAGGTTTCTATCCGGTATGTCCAGCAACGGATGAATATGTTCTGGGAGCGCCATTATTTAAAAAAGCAACGTTGACTTTCGAAAATGGGAAAACATTGACGATCGATGCCGCTAAGAATTCTGTTGATAATATCTATGTGAATGCATTGCAATGGAATGGTGCAACTTACGGTAAAAACTGGCTAAGCCATAAAGCATTGCATGAAGGAGGAACGCTCAATTTTGATATGGCCGCAAAACCTAACTATACTAGAGGAGGCTCTAAAAGTGACGCACCTTATTCAATGACAACAGATTTGAAGCCCAATATCAAGTTGAAATCGAACAAAAAGAAATAATCCTTGTGCTATGATAAACCTTAAAAACTTAAAAATAGCTCTTACCATAGTTGGATTGGCTTCTTCATGTTCACTTTTCGCACAAAACAATTGGAAACATACCGAAAACGACCGTCAGGTTGCGGTAGACGTGGATAGCATAAGCAAAGGTGGTTATACCTTGATCTGGATCAACAAAGACAAAGATTTTAGTTCTCCATTAAAAGATAGACTGATCGCGGCTTATTTCACCAACTATCCAAAATTGGCGAAAAAATATAACAAGAAGACAATAAAAAAAGTTTCTTTCGTCATTGATCCAGATTACAAGGGGGTGGCGGCTACAGCAGGCGGAATCGTACGTTATAGTCCTGCCTGGTTTGCTAAAAATCCGGGAGATATTGATGTTGTTACCCACGAAGTAATGCACATTGTACAAGCATACCCTGATGGAGCTGGGCCTTGGTGGATTACGGAAGGGATAGCAGATTTTGTTCGATTTGATGATGGTATTGATAATGCTGGGGCTAATTGGAAATTGCCTGAATACAGTGACAAGCAAAAATATACGGATTCTTATCGTGTTACCGCCAGATTCCTTTATTGGATCAATACCCATATAAAAAAGGATTTTGTTAAAAAATTGGATGCTGCTATGCGCAATAAAAGCTACAATGATGCTTTTTGGAAAGCACAGACGGGGAAGACTATCGATGAGCTATGGGCGGATTACAGTAAAAATCCTAAAATATAATTCCTGAGCGATGAATATAAAAAGTTTGGTCTTTCTGGGATTGATCAGTGTCCCATTTGTATCAAAGGCACAAGAGGCTAAATTGGTCCAGTATGTTAAACCTCTTATCGGCACTGCTCGTATGGGGCATACCTATCCTGGGGCGACTGTTCCCTTTGGCGCTGTACAATTAAGTCCGGATACGGATACCTTAGCGTATGCGGTAAATGGACGCTATAATGGAGATGTGTACAAATATTGTGCAGGCTACCAGTACGATGATCCTACGATTGTCGGCTTTAGTCACACCCATTTCAGCGGTACAGGTCATTCCGATCTCGGTGACATACAGATTATGCCGACCCAGGGCAAAGTGCAATTAAACCCTGGAACAGCAGATCGTCCACAAGATGGCTACCGGTCTCCCTATAGCCACGCGAATGAACGTGCTGAAGCTAATTATTATAGTGTTCTGTTGGACAAACATCAGATTAAAGCTGAGCTAACGACGACTGCACGTGTGGGTATACACCGTTATACGTTCAAGGAGTCTGATGCTTCGCATCTGATTGTTGATTTAACCGCTGGAATCTATAATTATGAAGGAAAAAATGTTTGGACTGTTGTTAAAGTATTGAACGATTCAACTTTGGTTGGATATCGCCAAACAAACGGCTGGTCAAGGACCCGAACGGTATATTTTGCAATTAAAACATCGAAACCTTTCAAGAATTATGGTGCCAAATACGAGGATGGAAAATCTGTTTATAATGGTTTCTGGCGTAAGTTTGATCAGCAAAACAATTTCCCAGATCTAGCAGCTCACAATATCAAGTTACATCTGGATTTTGATACCAGATCGCAGGAAGCGATACTTTTAAAAGTTGCGTTAAGTCCGGTCAGCATGAAGAATGCACTGGCTAATATGGATGTTGAGGCATCAGATTGGGACTTCGATGGATACGTTAAGAGAGGGCAGCAAGCCTGGGAAAAAGAGTTGCATAAAATAGAGGTGGAGATGCTGAACAAGGAAGATCTTGTCAATTTCTATACAGCGATGTACCACGCAAGTCTAATGCCGACGGTCTATATGGATACCAATGGTGAGTATAAAGGACTTGATCAGGAGGTGCACCGTGCGGATGGTTTTACGAATTATACCTCATTTTCGCTATGGGATACATTTAGGGCGTTTCATCCTTTGCTGAATCTCATCAATCCTTCTCGCAATGCAGATATTGTCGCCTCCATGATGGCCCACTACGATCAGACTGTACTGAAGATGTTGCCGATTTGGTCGCATTATGCGAATGACAACTGGTGTATGAGCGGCTATCATTCGGTATCAGTTATAGTCGATGCCATTCTTAAAGGTGTTTACAAAGGTGATCCTGAGGCCGCATTGGCGGCTTGCGTACAAACCGCAAATACACGTCAATATGAGGGGATAGGCGCTTATATTGATAAGGGCTATGTTCCTGATGATGTGTCGGGCACGTCTGTTTCTAATACATTGGAGTATGCTTATGACGATTGGTGTATCGCGCAACTAGCAAAAAAATTGGGAAAAGACGATGTGTACAATACATTTTCTAAACGAGCTGAAAGCTGGAAATCACTATATGACCCTTCTATAGGTTTTATGCGTCCCAAAAATTCAGCAGGAAAGTTTAAAGAAAAATTTGATGTCCTAGATACACATGGCCAAGGATTTATTGAGGGAAATTCATGGAATTATAGCCTTTACGTGCCCCACCAACCGACTGAAATGATGGCTTTAATGGGAGGGAAAAAACGTTTAGAATCTTATTTGGATTCGCTTTTTACCATGGAATTGCCTGATAAATATTTTGAGCATACGGAAGACATCACACGAGATGGCATTATCGGCAATTATGTGCATGGTAATGAACCTTCGCACCATGTGGCCTATTTGTACAATATCACTAAGAGTCCATGGAAAGCCCAGGCGCGTGTTAGACAAATTATACGTAATCAGTACCATAATGGTCACGCAGGATTAGGCGGAAATGACGACTGTGGACAGATGTCTGCCTGGTATCTATTTACGGCACTAGGTTTTTATCCAGTGGCACCAGGAGAAGATACCTATTGGATCGGTAGTCCATTGATAAAATCTGCAAAAGTAAATCTTGAAAACGGAAGGAGTCTTTCCATCGTCGCGCGGAATCAGTCTGAAAAGAACGTCTACGTTAAATCTGTTTCTTTGAATGGACGGAAACTGGATAACTTGCTGTTGTCCTATAATAGCATTTTAAACGGAGGAGAACTTGTTTTTGAGATGAGCAGTAAACCGAATAAATAATCAGTCAATTATATGGCTAAAAAATGCCCCCTCATTTATGAGGGGGCATTTTTCTTTTTCTGAAAGTGTCTGATGTTATTGACTAGAAAGAACCTTCAGTTCGCTTTCATTTCTGTTGATGTTTGCGAAATCATGGAGGTCTTGTTCCCATTTGGCGTAAATAGATGTGGAGCGTTGTCTGTCTTGCAATTGTTTAATATGCAGATTGTTATTTTGCATTAGTTGTCTTATTAGTAATGATGTTACAATCTGAAAAAAAATTAATTGACGGCATTATTTTAGCAAAATCATAATTTTTACATGAATTAACCCACTTTTTTAGCTATAAACTGCTTAATGTTGTAAACTAAACCAGTTTAGCAAATTAAAAAAATACTTCTGAAAATTTTTTTTTCTCGTTTTTCTATATATCTTCATTATAACCAAGTGAGATAAGTGCTGACCAATTAAGCAAACCAATCCGTTTTGACATTTCATTATGTTTTGTTGTGCTAAAACGTTTTTATTTTTTAAACTTAAAATCTTAGATTATGATGTTAGTCCTGTTTGATACTGCATAATATCAATTTTGGATGGGAATTGACCAATTTTCCTATCTCGAAAAAACAATAAATTTTCACCTATTTTTTTGGTGATTTTAACCAGTTGTAGTAGAAAAGTAAAAATAACCTAATTATATATCATCCATATGTACATGATTAAAAAAAGGTATTTGGATAGGCTTGTTCTGTTAGGGTGCACCTGTGCTTGTTATTCTTTTGCTTTTGGTCAAGACAAGGTGTTAGCACCGTCCGATAGTCTCAAGCTTCAGATTGGAACTGTGAAATTAGATTCTATATTTCAGATTAAAACTAGCCAGGTAAATCCCGTTGAAATCAATAAACAATCCCTATTACCTTATTCTTCCTTGGCACAGTACCTGAAAGGGAATAATACAGGGCTTTATGTAACTGAGCCCTCGGGAGAGCCGGGAACCAAACAACCTATGTATTTTCGAGGGATTTCCAGACCATTGCTTTCTGATATTGATGTGTTCCAAAATCAGCCGTTGGTTGTCTTAGATGGTATTCCTTTGGTTGGGGAGCATCCGTTTGCTTATGCCGTTCAGACCTATAATCTGGAACGAATAGGTCCGGCCACTAACTTATTGGCGAATATCAATATTGATATGGTAAAGTCCATTGAAGTATTAAAAGATGTTGCTGCAGTGGCCATGTACGGTCCTAATGCCGCAAATGGAGCTATCGTTGTTCGAACGAAAGAATACAAAGCAGATAAAAGCAATCGAATAGCGGTCAATATGTATACCGGCTTAGCTGAGCGTCCACATGTCACAACAATTAATGGTGAGTACGAAAATAAATTTAGAAAGCAGTTTTATGATCTGTATACCTCCAATGGCAAGTATGATGACGGAGATTCATACCCTGTGTATTTAAGCGACTCGCTTAATATGAATTATTTTGGGAAATCTGATTGGACAGACTCTTATTACAATAATGGTTTAGTCTATAATCTGAATGCCAATCTTTCTGGAGGTGGTCCTCGGGCAAATTTTCAATTTGCTGCAGGATCGACCCAAGATAAAGGTATAGCAGATCAGGTGAAACTGAATAAATATTATGCGCTGTTTGGGTTGAATATGCGACCGTTAACTTGGTTGACCTTTTCTATGCAGGCGAATATCACGAGGCTCGATCGCAATCGAAATTTAAATCTCCGCGATCGATTTGCCCAGCTTGCTTATTTTCCAGATCTCTCGGCCCCCCTGTCACCAAATAAAGATGTCTACAATGAGTACCTGAGTTATTATAAAAAAGGCTTTGATAATAACAAGACAAATGTTGTGCAGGGCTATGGTAAGCTACAGTTGGACTTTGGCAATTTCCATTTTCTCTCTACAGGAATGGTTGATTATAATGAGGGTTATCGGGATCAATTCTATCATAGCAAGCTGATGGAGTCCAATAATTTTGCTTCAAACTACTATGGCTATAATCAGCGGGCTGTATTTGACAATAAAGCTTTTTATGACTGGAATATCAATGATAAGAGCAAATTAAATCTATTGGTCGGTAATAGTTTACAATGGGACACCTATCGCTATAATTATGCTTACGCTTACAAGGGAGTAAATGATTTTATTAAGGTGAATCTCCTGGAAGATGATGATACAAAATCAAACTATTTGGAGGCTACTGCATACCCCAAGGCACTTATATTTAAATATTTAGATCGTATTCGACACAACTTAGTTTCATTTTATGGAAAAGCGACCTATAATTATGATAATAAGGTCGAAACCTCTTTGGTATTGCGCACTGACGGCTCTTCCAATGCACAACCTGACGCGCGATGGATTTTTACGCCTTCGTTGTCGATAAATTGGAATATTAAAAACAGCTATTTCAATACAAACACGAACTTGAAAGAGCTGACTGCTCGTCTAAGTGCGGGGCGCATTGGACTAAGCAATGTTTTTGACGACTTTGCTCAAGGACCTAATTATGTTGCGCAAATGGGATTTACCGGTAATCAGCTTATAGCTGGATACAATGCCATCGCGGGATTGGTAAGACCTTATGAGTCGGGCTGGGTTGGATACAATATCCCTTGGGCGTATACTGACCAAGGTAATCTGGGCTTGGACTATGCGATTCAAAAGAAAAACTTCCATGTTTCCTTTGATGTCTATGTAAAGCAAACAAAGAACCAGCTGATTAATATTCCTTCCTATAGCGAATATGGTTATAAATCAAGCTATGCGGCAGGAATGAATGTGCAGAATGTTGGAGCAGAATTAACCATTGGACTTGATCCTGTTCAATCCGAGCGGTTTAAATGGTCTAGCGCGCTCAATATTTCGCATAATCAAAATAAATTGAAGGCTTTGCCTAATGGATTAGATCGGCTTGTGATAGGTAATCATCTTTTAGAGGTGGGTAAATCACTGGATCAATACTGGCTACTCTCCAATGAAGGAATCTATAAAACTGATGCTGAAGTTCCACAAGGGATGACCTACAATGCGATTCAACTACGCGCAGGTGATCCGATCTGGAAGGATCAAAATGGCGACAATACGATCGATGATGACGATCGGACTTTGCAAGGTCACCGTTTGCCTGCTGTATTTGGTAATTGGTATAACAATTTTGTTTTTGGGAAATGGGATCTGGGGATTAATATGTACTATAATCTCGGCCGAAAGCTTATCAATCAAGAAATGGCTAATCGTTTTGATTTTATCAATAATGAAGGGACGAAAAACCTGGATGCTATCAAAGAGATTACGTATTGGGAAAAAAGGGGGGATTATAGTAAATATCCATTGTATAATCCTTGGAGTACGGTTATCGCTTATCAGGCCGATCAAGATCTTTTCTTAGAGAATGCTTCATTTGTTAAAATAAGGGCAATTACGTTGGGTTATAACTTGACTTCTCTTTTAGCAGGTCGAACTCAGGCCATTAAAAATGCTTATGCCTATGTGTCTGCGAATAACATTGCAACGCTAACGTCTTACAGTGGTGTGGATCCTGAAATTGTGGACTACACGGGCTATGATATTGGGTCAAAAATAAGGATACCGCGAATTTATACGCTAGGAATAAAAGTTGACTTTTAAACGCAAAAGAAATGAAAAGATATCATCATATATTTAGTGTTTTGTTACTTTTCTTATTGCCTCTAGGGGGCTGCAAGAAAATGCTGGATATAGACTCTTCTCGCACGGTCAAGGAAGAGAATATGTGGAATGCTTTGGAGGATACGCGTGCAGGTTTGATGGGAATTTATGGTTTAACCAAAGCGGCTTTGGACGACAATAATGCTTATTGGCTGTATGGAGAAGTTCGATCGGGGGATTTTGAGAGTCCTAATCGACAGGATTTAAAAGCAATTATTAAGAACGACCTCAAAGCGAATTATGAATCGTTGAATGCACTATCGAATTGGAGACGGTGGTTTGCCGTAGTTAATGCGGCCAATATTTTTATGGAGCGCGCACCGGAGGTGCGGGAAAAGGACATGCGCTACACCGAGAATAATTTGGTGGTGGATGTAGCACAGGCAAGATTTCTACGGGCTTACGCTTATTTCAATATGGTGCGTATCTGGGGAGATGTCCCCCTGATACTAAACTCTCATGATGGAAGTTTTGAGAATAAGCCTAAAGAAGATAGGCTCAAGCTTTATGCATGGATCGAAAAAGAAATGTATGATGCTGCCCAATTGTTACCCTATTCCTATAGTACAGGCGACGAACAACAGATTGGTAATTATTATAATGAGGCATCTTCACGATGGAATGGAGCTTTGGTCAGAAAACTTTCTGCGTATGCCATACTCGTACATTTGGCGGCTTGGCAGGGCAATTACGCTGATGCGGCTTCCTATTCGCAATTTGTTATGGATAATTATAATAAGAGCGGATCTTATTACTTATCCTCATCCTTTTTAACGGATGGTAATGGTTTCTTTTTCGAGAAGAGATCAGAGCAAATGTTTTCATTTCCGTACATATGGGCACATGTGGAGGCATCGTTTACAGGTCATATTGAAGAGCTTAGTCTAGCGTCGCCTGTTGTCAATAAGTCGGTTCCCGACATATATATGCCGAAAGAAACGATTTTAAAAACATTCAACGAGAAGAAGGACCAACGGTTTAGCATTGATACACTTGGAGCCCCAACCACAGAAGTGTATTTCCGGAATTTCAATGGGAAATACCCAATTTTTAGCAAAATCAAGTGTATTATGGGTGGTTCTTCTGATCCCACGTTTCGAATTTTTACCAGTGCCACCGTTTTGACACGCCTAGAAGACATCGCACTATTAAGGGCAGAATCTTTAGCGGTATTGGGTGAAAAATCTACCGCTATTGAACTGTTAAATGAAATTAGGGAAAGGCGAGGCCTGAAAGTCTATAGTGAAACGGCTAATGGGGATTTGGTGGACGCTATTTTTTTGGAACGAAAAAGAGAGTTAATGGGCGAAGGGCATCGCTGGTATGATATGATTCGCCGAGAAAAGATAAAACATGACAATCCCCAATTGGCACAATTGATAGCTAATGATGGGATCTATTGGCCAATATCCCGAGAAATTCTCGCTCAGAATAAGTTGATCGAACAAAATGCTTATTGGAAGTAAAGAAGTTAATTATGAGAAATAATCTATTTATACGTGGTGTATACGTACTCTCAATCACAGTCCTGCTGTATGCTTGTGCGAAGGATAAAGGCTATTATTCGCCCATATCTCAGGAACCGATCTATAAAGGAAATCTGTATAGCTATCTAAAAAGTAAACCCGGTGTATATGACTCTCTAGTTAAAGTCATTGATCGAATTGGCTTGCAAAAGAAATTGGAAGATAGTACAGTGACACTTTTTGCACTGACCAATTCCAATTTTCAATTAGCTATCCAAAATCTCAATAATACATTAGCTGTTTCGGATAAGCCTGCACAGTATCTGAATTCAGTTAAATATGAAATATTGGATTCACTGTTGTGCCAATATATTATTCAAGGAAGAGTTGCAAGTGATTCCCTTGCCAGTCAGGATGGGAAAGATGTATTGGGTATTCGTTATGGCTACCCAATGCACATTGGATTGAACAAACAGGCCTCATCGGGCTTCCTGAATGGAGGACCTACAATTGTTGATTTGTCCGATACAAGGCGGTCTGTCTTCAATCGTAATTGGGTGACGACCGAGACAAGCTCATTAAATATTCAGACAGATAATGCTATTGTTCATGTATTAAACCCAGATCATGTGTTTGGTTTTAACAAATTTGTCAGTCAGATTATTTATATCCCACCACCTGAAAATCTGTTCAAGACAATCGGTGGGGAGTGGTTTACGTCAAAAGAGGCTTCTGGAGGTCCCGATGCTGTTGAAGCGGCTAAATATGTCTTTGATGGTAATCCTGAAACCAAATTTTTTCTATCGAGTCCGGGTCGTTTTTACCTCGAATGGCAATTTCCTAATGCTGTAGTAGCCAATAGTTATACACTTAGATCCGCGAATGATCTCCAGGATAGGGATCCGACAGATTGGACCTTGCAGGGCTTGAATGAGGAAGGGGACTGGATTCTATTGGATTCTAAGCAAGGCGAAGAGTTTGATGAACGATTTCAGTTGCGTGTATTCTTTTTTGCGAACACCAAAGCTTACAAAGGTTATCGTTTGAATATTGTGCGTATGTATAATGGTAACGATTTCCAGTTGGCGGATTGGACAATGAACCGCAATCAATAAACCTATTTAAGAATCTATGGATATGAAAATTTCTAGAAGTTATAGAACAATATATAGCGGGACATACCGTCTTGGTTTGTTGGCTCTGTTATGTATGGGTTTAAATGGATGTAAGAAAATCTATAATCTGCCGGATGAAAAGGACTTTTTGAGTGTCAACTTGACCTATGATGGTAAATCTTTTTACCCCGTCTTGGGACGAACGAGTCGTATGGGGACGGTCAATACAGATCATTCAACAACTCCGCTACATTTTGAAATTGTAAATCCCCGCTATGGTGATGGGAGGCCTTATACGGATCTTTTCCAGGTAAAACCAGTCTATGAGTGGATATCCCGTTATGATGGCACGGAGAAAAACCTAGAAGAAATAGAAGCGAAGAGAAAGATAGTGGATCGTCCTCTTTTTGAGGTTGACTCAACAGGCACCTTTATTTTGTGGAACTCCTCTACCAATGAATTGATAGAACCGCGTTCAAAGGATAGTGTTGATCTCGTTCAAAATATACGTTATTTTGATCTTAAAATATCCAATTCCGGGGGAAGTACGATCGTAAAGGACTTTATGATACTGCCATGGCGGGTACAGGATTATGAACCCTATTCCGACAGAAATCCTTATGATGGTGAAATTGCGCCCGATCCGAAGGACCCTAAAAACCCGAATAAGAAAAGCTATATCTGGCCATCCTATATAGCCAATGTCAATGGTGAGTCTTCTAATCTCCCATTACGGACAAATGATGATTTTAAAGACCTGGTTGTATATATCCGTCGTTTTACCGGTGGGAATGGAAATAATCTACGTTTCGTTTTCTTGGATAAGGATGGGAAGACCATTAACCCAGAAAATTTTAATGAAACAAAGTGGAATGAACTCGTTCATGGTTTTAATATGAAAAAGACCGCCGATTATGTACAGTATGATGTCGCTTATCCCATTCCACTGACGAGCTATCCAACTAAGTATACGAATGGAAACAGCGCAAAGTTAGATTTTTCCTATTCCAGGAAAGGATTTGGTGGCGGTTTAATCACAGCGTCTTTTGGCTTGAACTTTAGGATTTTCACCAAGGGCGATTGGGAAATTGTTTTCCATTTTCAAAGAGAGAACCCACGATTTGAGAACGAATAATAGCGAACATTATGCAAATAAAAATAGTATATCAAAGTTGTATTCTGGTACTCTGCATGTTGCTGTCTGTTGGTGCTTTTGCACAAGCTATCATTATGTCGGGAAAAGTAACAGATAATAAGGGGCGGCCATTGGCCGGTGTTACCGTGCGTTACGGGAAATCCGGAAAGGAGGTGACAGCGACAAACTCATCAGGGATCTTTAGTGTGACAACTACAACGGGGACTTCGGTTACTTTTAGACTGATTGGTTATGACGGAGTGACAATTACTGCGCGTGCAGACCGTAATGTCGATATTCGTATGAAGGAATTGGAGAACCAGATGGATGAAGTCGTTGTACGGGGCTATGTTAATCGGCCAAGAGAAACGACGACAGGGGCTTCTACAAAGATCAGCGGTAAGGATTTGCAAGATATTCCTGCCGCTAATGTGGAGAACTTATTGCAAGGAAAAGTTGCAGGTTTAAATATCCAAAACAACACGGGGGCTCCGGGATTCAGAGGGTCAACACAGATCAGAGGACTTTCGACACTTAGTGTTTCAGGTAGCGGTGATCAATCTTTTTTAACGCCAACATCACCTTTATATGTGATCGATGGCGTTCCGATGGATGCCGATCGGGCAAATGAACTCGGTCTAAGCCAACAGGGGCCAGGTATTAGCCCATTATCTTTGATCCCCCCCGAAGATATTGAGAGTATTGAGGTTCTCAAAGATGCTCAGGCGACTTCTTTGTACGGTTCATTGGCGGCTTATGGGGTGATTATTATTAATACGAAAAGGGGGAATTCGGAAGTGCCACGCGTCCGATATACGGGCAATTTTTTCATGAAAACACCGCCCAAATTGCGTGCAACACTTGGCGGAAATCTCGAACGGCGGCTCAAATTGTTACAGATTTATAGTAATGCATTATCTCAGTTTGATCTCGATCGAATTTCACAGACGCCCATGTTGTCAGATAGTTTAAATCCGTATTATAATAACTCAACCAATTGGCAGGATCTTTTTTATACAACAACTTACAATCAGACGCATAATGTGGCGATTGATGGTGGGAATCAGAAGTTGAATTATAAAGCGAATTTAAATTATTATAACGAAAACGGAATTATCAAAAATACAGGTTTTGATCGTTACATGGCCAATATGCGGTTTGAGTACTACCCTACTGAAAAATTTAAGTTTATCGCTCAATTGAATGCATCACTAGGTTCGAAGAGTAAGGGAAATGGTCTTGGGATATTACAATCTGGTGTGGCAAAAAATGGCGAATATTCTACTTTGTTACCGGGGCCATCCTTTTATCTCGCATCTTCGGGCTATAACTCCGCCTTAAAGACAAAAAATGATAATTCGTCAAAGTCGATTAAACCTTTCATAGAGGCATCTTATGAGTTTATTCCTGGCTTGCGGGCAACAACGACTATAAGTTATGAGTCAACGTCAGATAACGAGAGTACGTTTACGCCAGCCGCAGCAAATGGACAATTTGCTCAAGTGTATGCCTATTACGGACGGTATAACTCCTTGTATAATCGAAATTCGATCAACTATAGTCATACATTTAATGAAAAGCATACGGTATTTTTTAATCTATTTAACGAAGTCCGTACGTTAGAAAAGCAAGCGAATGCGGCATTGCAAGCCCGTACGCCAAATGATCAATTTGAAGGCCCTCTTGGTTTTGATGGATATTTCTCCAAAGGCGGGGGCTTGTTGAGTCGAGGTTTTGGAAAAGAAAGAGGCGTGTCGTTTGCTGTTGCTGGAACCTATGATTATATGAAGAAATATGTGATTGACCTGTCGTATCGCATGGACGGATCGTCCCAGAATGGTTTTGGGAACCTATATACCAAAAATCCCGCCGTGGGTTTGCGGTGGAATGCTTATCATGAGGAGTTTTTAAAGGATGTTGAGTGGATCAATTTGCTGTCTATTCGCTCAAGTTGGGGTGTAAATGTAATGCCTAACAGTACGTTAGAGCGTGTTTATGGAAAATATGATATCACAGGTGGGTATAACGACAAGATTGGTATAGGGATCAATTATGACCAAATTCCCAATCCCGATCTAAAGCCAACAACAACAAGTCAATTTAATGTGGGTTTGGATCTCGCTTTTTTTCAAAATCGCTTTGAACTAAATTATGATACCTATTACAAAAAGGTCGATAATTTGCTGTTCGAGGAAAAATTGTCAACCTCGCTCGGCTTTGATAAAGTCAATAGTAATTCGGCTGCAATAGCGAATTATGGACATGAACTTGCTGTTTTATTTAGACCATGGACGGAGGGGCGTTTTACAATGTCGATTGGTGCAAATGGTGCCTATAATCGCGATGTATTGCTCAAACTTCCGGAGCATTATGGGGGACAATTTGTACGTTGGGAGAATAATGATGAATATAAACAACATGTTGTTTTCAGAGTGGGAACCTCTTCTATGTCTAATTACATGTTATTGAATCGTGGTGTTTATAGTACAGATGCTGATGTACCGGTAGATCCGGTGACGGGTCGACGTTATCGAATGGCAAATGGTACAGAGTTTCAGGCCGGGGATCCTATCTTCGCGGATTTGGATGGAAACTATATTTTAGATGAAAACGACTATGCACGTACAGGAAATTCGCAGCCTTTAATTACAGGTGGTCTGCAATTGAATTTCAATTATAAGCATGAAACATTGGGCACATTTGGTCTTAATCTATGGGCTTCATATACAGCAAAACGTACCATATTAAATAATGGTTTGGCCAAGCGACTACAGCTAATGAGCGATCCCTATGGCAACAAAGTTGTTGTTCCGCTGAACGATATCGATATGTGGCAGCAGCCCGGAGATATTGCGCAGTATCCGTATGCCTATGATTATCGAAGATACGCGAGTATCAATCCATTTCGCATGGATCAAGATTTATGGGCAGAGGATGGATCGTATTTTAAAATTAACAGTGTCAGCTTGTCCTATATGTTTACAAAGGGTGCCTTGGCGCGATATGGTTTAGAGCGTCTCAGAGTATTTGTATCCGCTGAAAATATTGCAACATTTTCAAAGTACAGCGGGCCAAATCCTGAAAATGTGAGTAGTATGGGACGAGATGTTTCCAATGGGTATCCTGTACCTCGGCAGTACAATATAGGTGTTAATGTTGATTTCTAATAGGCGATCGTATGAAAATTAAACGAAATTTTGGAAGAATAGTATTTGTGTTAGGTATATGCGCAATGCTTTTGGTAGGCTGCAAAAAGTTTTTGACTGTAGAGCCAATTGATCGGCTTACTGGAAACAATTTCTACCAATCTAAAGAGGATGTAGAAGCCAATATAGCACGTATTTATAACCAGTTTTTTGAAAAATTGAATGAATCTTGGGTAATAGGTGCCATCGGAGAAGCGCGGTCTGGAGAAATCTTTCCCTCGCCAACATCGGGCACCGACCGTATGATTCTTCGGGATCTAGGGACAAACAATATGAATGCTGTCTATCTGAATACATTAGGTGGTGGGCGTTCGAGTGGCTATGCCATGTATAAGGTTTCTATTTGGGACACCTATTATAAGGTCATTCAAAGCTGTAATATCTTAATCGCCAAACTGGAAGAAGGAATTCCAGGGCTATCTGCTGCAGACAAGGATCGCTATAAGGCCGAAGCTACTTTTATGCGTTGCTTGAGCTATTTTTGGATGGTCCGACTTTATGGTGATGTTGTGTATTATACAGAAGCTTATTTTGCAAAGCAACTTCCCCGCGAAGATATGGTGTCTGTTATCATCAAGTGTATTGCCGATTTGGAATCGGTCAAGGATATTATGCCTTGGACTTTTGGTGACGCATCTCAACGGGGCGCCCGAGCCAGTCGGGGGAGTATAATTGCTTTGCTGATGCATATGAAAATGTGGAATGCCAATTTTGATTCGGGCAACTCAGCGAAGTATTATGAAAGTGTTGCGAGCTTAGGTAAGGAGCTGCGTGCAAGCGGCGTGCATCATCTGTACAAATTAACGGCAGAGGAATGGGCTAAAGTCTCCAAGGGACGTACCGAAGAATCACTTTTCGAATTTTACCGTACCATCAACTATGGAGATCAAAATAATGCCTATGCACCTTTGTGGGATCATTTTCTTCGATGGCCTTATAAGTTTCCCCGGTACAATCAACAAAATAGCATTGCCTATTACTCATCCATTTTTATGTCCCGTATTTATCCAGTAAATGGTTCGGCGGACAAGCGGAAAGACCTTTGGTATGAGGATATGTACGCTGATAATGGACAATTTGTGCTGAAAAAATTTGCAGCAAATGTATTTGCGTCCGGTAATGAAGACTCTAATCCTGATAATACATTTATGATATTTCGCTATGCTGATGCGCTACTCTTAGAGGCAGAGGCGTTGGCGAATTTAGGCGGATCACGAGAGGCAGAGGCTATTTCGGTACTCAATATCGTTCGCGATCGTGCCGAAGCGTCGCGATATTCTGGTGGGGGAACCGATCTCAAGAATTTCATTTTTGAAGAACGCTGCCGAGAATTGATCGGTGAAGGGGTTCGGTACTTTGACTTGATTCGGACAAGACGCATATTAAACCCACAATGGACGATGGATCCAATGACGATCGATCAATACAATCGACGAGCATGGACGTGGCCACTGGATGCTTCGGCTAAAAATTTCAATTCAAAAATTGTGTTAAATGGTTATTGGACAGGTGAAAACTAAATAGGTGTATACTATGAGAAAAGATAATATTAGCGGATATGTGTTGATGATGATTGTGGCATTGCTTTGTAGTTTGGCATCCTGTAAACAGGATGAATATTACGAAGACGGAGGCTTGGCACAGGCGAAATTTAATGGATCAATTATGGCGTATTTGGATTCAAAGCCAAGGGAATTTGATACGATAGCACAAATCATACGTTTAGCTGGGCTTGAAGAGGATTTTAAGACCAAGGAGTTCACCTTTTTTGCTCCCCGGGATGAAAATATCAAGACATTAATAGGACAGGCAAAGGGAATTACGGTCGATGATATATACAGTGTCAATGGCAGGCTTTATACTTTGGGACGGGATACGATAAAAACGCTGGCAGATGTTGATAGTACCATTTGGCGAAAATACTTATTGCGTTATATGTTTACCGGTAAGCGTAAGTTGATGGACTATCCACAAATCGATTTTGATCTCCTGAATGTTTATAAAGGTCAAAATTATACTGCATTAGGGAATACAGTGTCTAATATTGGTGTGGTCTATAATGATGCAATTAATGATGCCGATCCCAATAATGTGACCCGGCTAAAATATATGGGCTATAGGCAGCTCTATATCTCTTATATACCCGACGTGAGTAGGCCTTCGGTCTGGATTTCCTGCCCTGTAGCCTCATCAGATATTCAACCGGATAACGGAGTTGTTCATGTGATTGACTATACCAGATCAAGGTTTGGGTTTCAAGAATATGATATTATGTTAGATATATTGGAGAGTAAGCGTTATTAACCAGATGTAGATTAAATTATGAACGTTATGTACAAAATTATGGGCAGATATTTGGCTCTATTGTTTATGATCCCCCTCTTTTTCGGATGTAATAAAGAAGATAAAACTTTTTCGGCTCCTTATGAAGAAGGCTTGCCGGCACTTGGTATAGAAATTAATCCAACAGATAAAATGCAGCCTGAATCAGGAAAAACTGGCACAGAAACGATTATGCGCATTAAAGGGTTGGATAAATATAAAGATAAGGCCATTGTAAGAGTAAACGGGGAAAAGGCGGAAATTGTGGAATTGACAGCAGATCATGTTAAACTCAAAGTTCCCCCTTTTGCGAGTACAGGGGTGCTCTCGGTAACGATTGATGATATTGTCTTTTTTGGACCACAATTTACAGTTCTAGGAAATGTGTCTGTAGATGCAACCTTTCAAGTCGGTGTAGGCACAAACGGGACGGTTTCAGATGTCATCTTTTTGGAAGACGGTAAAATGATCTTTACAGGAGCTTTTACAAATTATAATAATAAAGGCGCAATACGACCCATCAATCGTTTGGTGAGAACATTTGCTGATGGTACTTACGATGCCAGTTTTAGGATAGGTACTGGAGCCAATAATTCATTAAATAGTATCTTAAAATTAGGGAACTACTACTTTCTGGCAGGTTCGTTTTCGGGGTATGGTCAGCGGAATTCAGATATCAGTAATTTGACACGAATTTATACGACTGGAGCCATCGATACCATGGGTATTAAACCATTTCGTCGGCCAGGACAAGCAGATACACTGAAATATTATCCGACTTTTAACGGTGGATTTGATGGCAATGTGGGTAATATTTATGAATCTGACGGAAAAATCTTAGCGACAGGGAATTTTAGATATTATATCCGTCGAACCTACGGTAAACCTAATAAGCTAGAAACAAGAGATACTGTTATCCTAGATAGTACGGAGATTAGGCATGTGGCTCGATTGAATCTTGATGGTACCTTGGATAAGACGTTTCGATTTGCGGCTGATGGTAAGCCTTTTACCGGCGGGAATGGGGCAGTAGCGTCGGTTTATCACAATACTGGGGTTTTAAAAGGAAAGATTCTAGTATATGGATCTTTCAATCGCTTTGATGGACAATCTAAAGGCTATATTACACGACTAAATGCTGATGGAACCCTAGATGAAACATTCAATACGGGGGGGGCAGGAGCCGACTATAATGTGTTTTCAGTGACATATAATAGCTTGACAAATAAATACTTGGTCGTAGGCGCATTTAGCAAGTATAATGGCGCAACTGCGATAAAAGTAGTGCTGTTGAATGCAAATGGTACGCTGGATCCTACTTTTAAGGCCAAAACATTCGAGGGCGGAGAGCCCGCAAGTGCGATGCAATTAAATGATGGCTTAATTGTGGTAGCTGGAGATTTTGCACGCTATAATAATGTTGCGCGAAATGGCTTTATGATCCTAAATGCTAATGGGGAATTAAATAGTGATTACAATACATCGGGGTATTTCTCCGGATATGTTAATAAAGCCGTTGAAACTAAAACAGAGGATGGGAAACGCGCATTGCTTTTGATGGGCTCCTTTGATAGGTTTAACAATGAAGAGGTTCATAATCTGATTCGAATTAAATTGGAACAATAACTTAAACTTTAAACTGATGAGATTTAAAGATAATTTTCGAAATATTAAGCTATGGCTACTGTCTTTGTTGTTCTTATCGACAGTACTGTCTTGCAAGGAAGAATTCGGACGGTTGATACCGGATAATGAAGGGCAACAAGACACATTGGATTTAGTGTATGGTAAACCGAAGGTATTGCTGCTGATTGTTGACGGCGCTAGAGGCGAATCTGTTCGCACGGCAAATATACCCGTTATGAATGGTTTGTTAAATCATGCTATTTATTCATGGGTTTCGTTGAGCGAAGAACATGACGATCTAAATGGAACGGGGGCTGATCTAGCCAGTATTATTACTGGAGTGAGTCAAAATAAGCATTTGGTCATTGGCGATAATTTTAATAATAATAACTTTCAGACTTTTCCAACTGTTTATACACGAGTAGCAGCGAATGCAAAGAGTACTGAATTTAAGGTGTACAGTAGCTCCAAGTTATTTGTTGATCATTTGGCACCTGTGGCGGCGGCTAAACTGGAAAATTCGGATGCAGAAGTTGTGAATGGAGTGAAGGAAGGACTAAAACTTCCTGAAATCACCATGTTGACTGCTCATTTTACAGCAGTCGATAAGGCTGGAAAAGCAAGTCAATATGACAACAGTAGTGCCAGCTATAAAACCGCAATAGAGAATTTTGATAAACAGGTTGGGGAAATCACCAAAGCGCTAGAACAACGCTCTACCTATAAAAAGGAGAATTGGTTGGTCATTATCACTTCAAGTAAAGGAGGACCCTTTGAAATACCTCCGGCGCAGAATGACAATACAATCTTTAGCAATCCGAATGTCAATACCTTTACGATTTTCTATTCACCGAAATACAATTCGAGGTATATCAATAAACCTTATTTAGGGAGTCGTTTTTCTGGTGATTTTTTAAGGTTTAAAGGCGGAGTCTATGCAGAATTGACTGAAGGAGATAATCCAGTATTTGATCTGGGCGATAAAGAGGAATTTACGATTGAATTAAAAGTTAAGAAGAATAAAGGACCCAATAATACATATAGATTTCCCAATTATCCATCTTTTATTGGTAAGCGGGAGAAATGGGAATCAGGGGCACCAACAAATGGATGGATTATGGCTTTTAAGGATGATTATTGGATGTTTAATGCGCGAGGTCCTAATGGCAGTGGCGAGGTGAACGGTCCAAAATTGAACAATGCAACCTGGAATAATGTGACCATTGTTGGGTCGATAACGAGCGAAGGGAAGCGGATAATTAAAACCTACACAAATGGTCTTCCCGGCAATGAGATGGATGTCAGTTCATGGGGAGCTATCAGCAGTCCTGAGAAATTTAGGCTGGGGTTGGTCAATGGAGGAAGCAATTGGAATGAAGGCGACTATTATTTGGCTGATGTACGATTCTGGAAGGTTGCTTTGCCTTTGGCGGTTATTTCACAGTACAATTGTCAGGTGGGGATCAATGAGGATCACCCTTACTTTCCAAATCTTGCTGCGAATTGGCCTATCGTCGGAACTGTTTCCGATGGTGTACTTTACGATGAGGGACCTTATGGGAACACATTAGAACTTGGAAGTTCCACGTACGAAATTTCCAAACTCAATGATTTCCTTTGTGCCCCTTCTGTTGAAACAATAAGCACATTGGTGCCCAAAAGTACAGATATAACAGCGCAAATATTTAGTTGGCTACAGATCGCCAGACAGGAGAATTGGCAATTGGATGGACGAGTTTGGGTAGATAAATAATCTAAAAAAAGAGACCATGAAAAGACTTTTTTATTTTATAACAATATTTTTGGGCTTGAGTCAGTTTTTGGCCTGTTCAAAAAATGATCTGGAAGGGTTTAATTTACAGGGAGGAGCTCCTGTTCAAGTTATCGCAGAAGGAGGGGGAGAGGACTTAATCAAAACAAATGACTATGTACAGGTTCCGATGAAGGTTAAATTGAGTAGTCCGGCGTCACAGACTTTTGATGTTGAACTCCAATTGAATACCGATACAATCACCAAACTAATTGAGTCGGGAACATTAAAGGATGCTGTTGCGCTCCCCAATGCCGCATTTTCTTTCCCAAACGTCGTTAAATTTCAATATGGTGCCGATACGACCTCTTTTTTATTGACGATTTCCCGCACCGAGATCGAACGTGTGTATGGTAAGAAATTTATACTGTCTTATAAATTGTCAAACCCTGGAAAAGGTAACCAATTGGGAAATCCCAATAGTGTCATTGTTACGTTGGATTCCAAAAACTTGCTTACGGCGGAAGATATCCATTATCTTTCGATCACCAACTCACCTGGGAATATTATCCTGGCTAGCGATCATAATAATTACAATACAACCCCTTCTGGCATTGAAATACCATTAGGTGTTTCGCTGGCTTCCTTTCCAAGCAAGTGGTTTTATGTGGAGGTACGTGGAACGACTGATTCAATTGCGAACTGGATAGCGAAAAAGAAGATTCCGGAGAATACCATAGGATTGCAAGAAAACGAATATGCTATTCCCTCACGCGTGCAGGTTTTGGGTAATAAATCCGCAGCCGCTTTCAACATCTCAATCCCTTGGGATATTATCACAAAAAATAAAGATAGATATCTCGCTGTAACGGTCTACCTCAAGGATCCAACCCTCCATGTTATTAATCCACAGAAAAATTATACCACGATTTTGATTGATTGTGCGAAGGTTGTCGAGTTTGATGTAACAGGAGAGGCTGTACTTACCGTCAACCGGGACAATAATGGTGGTGCTGATGCTGCAGAGGGCAGTTCAAAGCTGGTTGATAATCGCACAAATACAAAGTTCTTACAAAGTGCATTTACGGGTGATCTACAATGTACGCTAACGTTTACGCGGACGCTCAAGATTGGAGCATATACGCTCACGTCTGGAGATGATGCTATCGCACGGGATCCCAAAAGCTGGTCTCTTGAAGCTTCTTTAGATGGGACCAATTGGACCACGATTGATGTCAGAACTAATGAAGAATTTCCAAATAGAATACAGACAAGAAGATTTAATGTTCAAAAACCGGGGAATTATAAATTTTATCGTTTGAATATCACGGAGAATGTAGGGAATAGTTTATTCCAATGTTCGGAATGGCGTATGATCGAATTTTTATAGGTATTGTGATCACTATATGTATAACAACAATGAAATTTACAACAATGAAATTAGGGAAATATAGCTATTGTATACTCTTATTGTTTACCTTATTAGGCTGCAGTAAAGAAAAGGAAGTGGTTGTCGACAAGCCCCAGCTTCCCAATCCAGTATCTGCTTTTTCTATCAAGCAGGTTGCCAAGGATGACCCTTTTACTTTTGAATTTACAAATGAGTCAAAAGATTATATAGAAACACGTTGGAGCTTTGGGGATGATAGCACTTCGTCGACAACTTCACCGAAACACACCTTTTTAGCTACGGGAAATTTTACGGTTCAATTGAAAGTTCTCAATGAAAATGGCGATTGGGCACAACGGGAAGCGGTGATTAAAATCGATGCAGAAAAGTTAATTCGATTCAATGCTGCAAAAAATGGAACTGGAAAACTGATCCTGACTTATGCTAGTGATATTGCAGTCAAAGGAGTCACTTGGTCAAAGATGACTGATAAAGATAAATATGAGCAAGTTTCTGATAAGGAGAAGGCAGATATATCGATTGAGGTGGGAAAATTCGAAACCTACCAGCTAAATGTAAAAACCCCCAAAGGATCTCAAATCGTCATTACAAAGATGCTTACAGATCTAGGCATTATAAAAGACTGGACAAATATTGATAATACATTCCTAATTTCTCAGGATAACTCCAGTGGCCCTGATGCAGGTGAAGGATCGAAGAAGCTTATAGACGGTGATACCAAAACGAAATTATTTATTGGGGGGTATCAGCCGGGGATGTATTGGCAATTTGTATTCTATCAACCACAAACTATTAATGGTTATACCATAACCACGGGAAATGATGCTGTTGAGAGGGACCCTAAAGACTGGGAGATACAGGCGTCTGACAATGGTGAGTCATGGGTAACATTAGGTACTGTGACGGGGTATAGTTTTGGTACTACACCAGCAGATAGAAATAAATCGGTCAATTTCACTTTTACGAATTCAAAACCTTACACGCATTATCGGTATGTTGTGAAATCGGTTTCTTCTGGGTCAAATTTCCAGATGAGTGAATTTAGACTTTTGGAACTACCTCAGTAAGTGCTGAAGAAAAGCATCGGCTGAAATAATAGTGCTAAAATCGTCAGCTTGACGATTTCAAAAAGCAGCTGTAAAATAGACTCTGTCTCTGGGATATTTTACAGCTGCTTTTTTCACCTTACTCTCTCCTATATTTAATTATCTTACCTATATTTACTAATACGTTTTAGCTTTTTTGCTTGTACTATCAACCAAATACATAATTTATGTTTAATTTTAAAAAACTAACAGGGAGTATTCTTTCTTTATTCGCGATCCATACGGGTATGGCACAGCAGGCCTCGCCAGTTGATTTCGTTAATCCATTGATCGGTACAGAATCGAAGTATGAATTGTCTAATGGGAATACTTATCCTGCAATAGCTCGTCCCTGGGGTATGAATTTTTGGACGCCCCAAACAGGGAATATGGGCGATGGCTGGGTATATACTTACACGGCCGATAAAATTAAAGGATTTAAGCAAACCCACCAGCCAAGTCCTTGGAACAATGACTATGGTCAGTTTTCCATCATGCCGGTAACAGGCACACCGCAATTTGATCAAGAAAAGCGGGCGAGCTGGTTTTCACATAAAGCAGAAATTGCTAACCCTTATTATTATAGTGTTTACCTTGCTGATCACGATGTGACAACAGAATTGTCGCCATCACAACGTGCTGCAATCTTTCAATTCACATTTCCCAAAACCGACAGCGCTTATGTTGTTATCGATGCATTTGATAAGGGCTCTTATATTAAAGTAATTCCTCAGGAGAATAAAATTATTGGTTATTCAACAAAAAATAGCGGCGGTGTTCCGGAGAATTTTAAGAATTATTTTGTCATTACTTTCGATAGACCCTTCTCTTACAAAGCTGGTGTAAAAAGCGGCTCGATACGTAAAGATGAATTGGAGATTCAGGATAATCACGCCGGAGCAATTGTAGGTTTTCCATCATTGAGGAGAGGTGATCAGGTGATCGCCCGTGTTGCTTCTTCCTTTATTAGTTTTGAGCAGGCAGAACTTAATCTAAAAGAAGTGAAGTCCAAAACATTTCAGCAAGTTGTTGATGAAGGTAAAGCGCAATGGAACGACGTCCTTGGCCGCGTCCAGGTTGAAGACCTAAATATTGATAGATTACGTACATTTTATTCTTGTCTCTACCGCTCAACATTATTTCCTAGAGATTTTTCTGAAATTGACGGCAATGGTAAGCGTATCCACTATAGCCCTTACAATGGCCAGATCTTACCTGGGGAAATGTTCACAGATACAGGTTTTTGGGATACATTCAGGAGTTTGTTTCCGCTGTTGAATTTATTGTATCCCTCAATGAACGATCGCATGCAGGAAGGATTGGTCAATGCTTATAAGGAGAGTGGTTACCTCCCTGAGTGGGCTTCACCGGGGCATCGTGCATCGATGATCGGAAACAATTCTGCGTCTATTGTCGCAGATGCGTTAATTACTGATCGGAAAGGCTATGACAAGGAGCTATTATGGGAAGCATTGAAACATGGAGCCAATAGTGCATATCCTAAACACTCTTCGACAGGACGCTTTGGTTATGAATATTATAATCAACTAGGCTATATACCTGCTGATGTAAAAGTGGACCAGAATGTAGCGCGGTCATTGGAATATGCTTACAATGACTGGTGTATCTATGAATTTGGCAAGGCACTTGGCAAGCCGGAAGCTGAAACAGCTATTTATGCAAAGCGAGCGATGAACTACAAAAATCTGTTTGACCCAAGTACAAAATTAATGCGCGGGAAAAAGACAGACGGTTCATTTGTCCCAGATTTTGATCCAAGTGCTTGGTCTCGCGAATATACAGAAGGTAACGCATGGCATTGGAGCTTTTGTGTATTCCATGATCCACAAGGACTGATTAATTTAATGGGAGGTAATAGGTCTTTTGTATCCATGTTGGATACAGTATTTGTTATCCCGAGTTATGAAGGAATGAAGAGCCGTGGTATGATACACGAAATGCGTGAAATGCAGGTGATGAACATGGGACAATATGCCCACGGAAATCAGCCGATCCAGCACATGCCTTATTTGTATAACTATGCAGCAGAACCTTGGAAGGCACAGTATTGGGTGCGCAAGATAATGGATAAATTGTATTTACCTACACCTGATGGGTATTGTGGTGACGAAGACAACGGTCAGACTTCAGCTTGGTACGTCTTTTCTTCTTTGGGATTTTACCCTGTTTCGCCAGGATCGGGCGAATACGTGATTGGTTCACCCCAATTTGACAAAGTTACTTTAAAGCTTGAGAATGGAAAGAAAGTGCATATTCAAGCTAAACAGCAGGGATCGAAGCAGGTCTACGTGAATCAGCTTTCCTGGAATGGAAAACCTTATGGTCGAAATTATATTCGGTATAACGATTTGTTGCAGGGGGCAAATCTTGAATTTAAAATGAGCGATGTACCGAATAAGAGTAGAGGAACCAAAAAAGAGGATGCTCCATATTCTTTTAGCAATGAAAAATAATGTTCTGCTGGACAGGCGTCAATTAACTAATACCAATGAATAGCACGACATTGTGCCAGCGGTAATTTTTAAGAACCATGATAGCTAATTTTTAAGCTGTCATGGTTTTTTTACATGAATAAAATAATCTTGGCTATTTAAAGTTATACCTTTGTGGTTCGAAATTTCGATATGTTAGGTAAAATATTTCATTTTTTAACACTCTTTGCATACCTTAATCTGTTGACCTATGAGTCTTTCTCTTCGGCAACGGGGCAAGTTTTGCATGCAGGTGAAACCATTGTGGAGTATTTTTTGGATGATGTATTGGATTTGGAGCCTATTCATTCTTCCCAGGAAGAAAAGGTACTGTTGCAGGATGACTATCGTATATTTTCGCTCAATAGTCAGGTATTGCCAATTTTTATTTTTGTTTTCGGTATCCTCTTTACGGCATTATGTTTTGCAAAGGACGATGAACACCCTTTTTATCGATCTAAAACCTTGTGCTTGCCGGGATATTACCGTTTCTTATCCCGTTTTCGGCCCTTCTAGTTACTCTCCCTAAATTTTCTAGCGGGAAGCTGCCCCCAGTTTATTTTATCTTGATATTAAGCTGTTGAAGACCCTAGGGCCTCTATTTGCTATATCGAACTTAGCCGCTTCCATCTTACATATTCTCCTAAGTTTCGATTTTGAATTTCTTTAGGAGGGTTTAACACGTTACATTTTTTATCGTTTATGAAATACCCTGGTCTAAAGACTACCGGCATTGATGAAAATCAACTGGGTATTCTATAGGACCTTTAAAAAGAAGATTATTCCCCTATGAACAAATTATTTGTACTGTGCCTTTTCGCAGGTATGGTAGGGATGCTGGCTTCATGCCGCTCCTCCAACGCTAACACTGATCAAAAAGAAGAGATTAAAAATATTCCCATTACACCACTAATTGTAATGGATACAACCGTTTATCAGGAATATATTGCTGATATCCAAGCCTTGAAAAATGTCGAGATCCGGTCGAAACTAAATGGTTTTTTAGATAAAATTTATGTGGATGAAGGGGCTTGGGTAAAGAAAGGACAGGTATTATTTAAATATAACAATGAAGAATATCGTTCGGAACTTGCAAAAGCCAAAGCACAGTACGACAATGCTATTGCTGAGGCGCAAAAGATCAAACTGGAAATGGAGCGGACACAAAAATTGGTTGACAAGAATATTGTGAGCTCTTCCGAGTATAATTTATTGAAAATACAGTTAAAGGCTGCCAATTCCAAAATCGAGGAGGCTCGTGCGCTGGTTAATCAAGCCCAGACGAGATTAGATTATACAGTCATTCAAGCTCCATTTGATGGACGTATAGACCGGATTTTATTAAAAGAAGGCTCCTTATTGACAGAAGGAAGCCTGATTACCACAATCTCTGATCTAAGTAAAGTGAACGTTTATTTTGATATTTCTGAAAGGGAATATCTGGCACTAATGCGTGACAAGCTGAATGGCAAGGAAACGCAAAAATCTGTCAAATTAATTCTGGCAAATGGGGAGCTTTATCCACACGAGGGGATTGCTCATCTGGTGGAAAGTGAATTTGAAGCCAATACGGGGTCTATTGCCCTTCGTGTACAATTTCCTAATGCGGAGCATATTCTAAAGCACGGAGCAACGGGTAAAATTGCCGTGCCGATGGAGACGGGTGAGCATACTTTTGTACATCAAAAGTCGGTATTTGAAATTCAGGATAAAACATATGTGTACACTATGCAGGCCGATAGTACGGTGAAGATGACACCTTTTGTTGCCGGGCCACGTGTAGGGCATTATTACATTGTCGATGGGGGGCTCGATCCCAATGCCAAGGTGGTGTATGAGGGCGTACAAAGTTTACGTAGCGGAATGAAGATTAATCCAAAATTGAGAAAGCTGTAACGGAGGGATAGATTATGTTTGAAACATTTATAAAACGGCCCATATTATCGTTGGTCATTTCGGTGTTTATCACGCTTTTGGGATTGCTGGCTCTGTTTACGTTACCTATTACACAATTTCCTGATATCGTACCACCTTCGGTGGTGGTAAATGCTAATTATACAGGAGCAAATGCAGAGGTAAGTACAAATGCAGTAGCCATTCCTTTGGAAAAAGCAATCAATGGTGTTGCGGGAATGACCTACATGAATTCGGTGTCAACTAATAACGGAAGCACAGTGATTCAGATTTTCTTTGAAGTCGGTACGGATCCGGATATTGCTGCTGTAAACGTGCAGAATAGAGTCACTACCGTATTGGATGAGTTACCTGAAGAGGTTATCAAAGCGGGGGTAACTACAGAAAAAGAGGTCAACTCGATGTTAATGTATCTGAATGTTTTTACTGACGATGAAACTGCGGATGAACGGTTTATTTACAACTTTGCCGATATCAATATTCTGAAAGAACTGAAGCGTATCGAAGGTGTTGGTCTTGCTCAGATCATGGGAATGCGGGATTATGCGATGCGTGTTTGGGTTAAACCGGATCGTATGGCAGCGTATAATATTTCCGCAGAAGATGTCGTGGCAGCATTGCGAAAGCAGAATATTGAGGCCGCTCCCGGACAAACAGGTATCAGTTCGGATAAAATGCGCAATATGCAGCAATATGTACTGCGTTATCCGGGAAAATTTACTGAAATAGAAGAATATGCCAATATACCTATACGCGCGAATGCTAGTGGATCCATAATCCGTATTAAGGATGTTGCTGATGTTGAATTTGGCTCATTGGATTATGAGATGGTATCCAAAACTGATGGGCGTCCATCGGCTTCCATTATGCTGAAGCAATTACCGGGATCAAATGCACAGGAGGTTATCCAGCGTGTAAAGGACCGGATGGCAGAATTAAAAGAAACTCAGTTTCCGACAGGTATGACCTATACCATGGGTTATGACGTATCCCGCTTTTTAGATGCGTCAATTTCTTCTGTTATCAAGACTTTGTTAGAAGCCTTCCTTCTGGTTTTTATTGTTGTGTTTATCTTCTTGCAGGATTTTAGGGCGACGGTAATTCCTATTTTAGCAGTACCTGTCTGTTTGATCGGAGCACTGTTTTTTATGCAGATGCTTGGATTTTCGATCAACCTATTGACCTTATTTGCCTTGGTACTCGCTATTGGTATTGTCGTGGACAATGGAATTGTGGTTGTTGAGGCCGTATATGCCAAAATGGAGGAAGAGCATTTGCAACCTATGGAGGCCACATTAGAGGCTATGAAAGAGGTTGGAGGTGCTGTTGTGGCGATTACTTTAGTCATGTCTGCCGTCTTTGTTCCTGTAGCGTTTCTTTCAGGCCCTGTGGGGATTTTTTATCGTCAGTTTTCACTGACACTGGCTGCTGCGATCGTTATTTCGGGGATCAATGCATTGACGCTGACACCAGCTTTGTGTGCCTTGTTCCTAAAATCACCACATGACCGCAAGCCATCGAATAACTGGTTGGATCGTTTCTTTAAAAAATTCAACAGTGTATATGATAAAACAGCCTTTGGTTACAAAGGGATTTTGGTGAAAACCAGCGCCCGTAGGGGATTGACCTTGCTTTTGCTGGGTGTCTTTTTTGTGGCCACCTGGGGAAGTAGCGCGATATTGCCATCTGGATTTATTCCAACGGAAGATCAGGGCATGATCTACGTTGCTGTGACAACACCTCCCGGGGCTACAGTAGATCGTACAGAGCGTGTACTGGATAAAATTGACTCTGTTTCTCGTAAGTTGGAGGTTGTTGAAACGGTGTCTACGTTGTCGGGGTACAGTATCATAACTGAAGTATCTGGTGCTTCCTATGGGATGGGGATGATCAATCTTAAACCTTGGAAAGAGCGAGATCAAACGGTAGATGATGTCATTAAAGAATTGCGCGATAAAACAAAGGATTTTGCGGATGGAGAGATTGACTTCTTTCCGCCGCCGACAGTCCCCGGTTTTGGTAACTCTTCGGGTTTTGAATTACGTTTATTGGACCGTAGCGGTAATGAGGATCTCAATAAGACGGCCGAGGTATTACAGAAGTTTATGGACGACATGGAAAAAAGTGATGTTCTTCAGGATATCAACTCCAGTTTTGACGTGAATTTTCCACAGTATATGCTGAAGGTTGACTACGATATGGCCGCGAAGAAGGGGATATCGGTAGAGAATGCTATGAATACGCTGCAGACATTAATGGGAAGTCTTTATGCTACGAATTTTATCCGTTATGGACAAATGTATAAAGTGATGGTACAGGCAGGCCCTGAATACCGGCAGCGACCGGAAGACGTTTTACGTCTGTATGTAAAAAATGAAACTGGTGAAATGGTGCCTTACAATGCCTTTATTTCGATGGAAAGAATCTATGGTCCAGAACAAATCACTCGTTATAATATGTTTAGTTCGGCGATGATTACAGGGCAGTCCTCGGCAGGGTTCAGCTCTGGACAGGCAATTGAAGAGGTGGAAAAAATAGCGTCGTCTCTTCCAAAGGGATATAGCATTGAATGGTCCGGTATGACACGGGAACAGAAGATTTCAGGGAACCAGGCTTTGTATATTTTCGCGCTCTGTCTGTTGTTTGTTTATTTACTGTTGTGTGCACAGTACGAAAGCTTTTTGTTGCCATTACCAGTTCTGCTCTGTCTTCCGGCGGGAATATTCGGTGCATTTATTTTCCTGAAAGTCTTTGGATTGGAAAACAATATTTACGCACAGGTTGCATTGGTCATGCTCATTGGTTTGCTGGGCAAAAATGCGATCCTGATTGTGGAGTATGCCAATTTGAAATATAAACAAGGAATGGATATTGTGACCGCTTCCATCGAAGGTGCTGTTGCCCGGTTACGTCCGATATTAATGACATCCTTTGCATTTATTGCGGGGTTGATACCGCTGATGATGGCCAGTGGAGCAGGTGCTTTGGGGAATCGAAGTATTGGTACTGCTGCGGTAGGTGGAATGCTCATCGGGACGATCCTCGGAGTTATTGTCATTCCGGGACTGGTCGTCTTATTTTCAAAAAAGGATAACAAAAAACAGGTGGTAAAACAAGCTTCTTTAGTAATCGCTGCCCTTATCTTACTTGGAAGTTGTTCAGTTCCCAAAAAATCTCTTCAGCCGCAGAAAGTAAATGTGCCAAGCTCATTTTCCAAGGATGTTTCACCAGATAGTTTAAATGTCGGCGGTCGATCTTGGAAGGAAATTTTTAGAGACCCAAAGTTAGTTTCTCTGATTGATTCTGCTTTGCAGAACAACCTCGATATTCGTCAATCAATTTTACGTTTAGCATCTGCACAAGCTTATTTTAAACAGCGCAAGGCTGCATTAGGCCCAACTGTGGAGGCTGCGGTAGAAGGGGGAATACGGAAATATGGACATTATACGGAATCAGGAATTGGTAACTACGATTCAAATTTCTCGGAGAATTTGAAAAGTGATGAGAAATTACCTGAACCATTTATCCCAGACTATTTTATTGGACTTCGTTCATCTTGGGAGATTGACCTTTGGGGCAAGCTTAGGAGCCAAAGGCAAGCTGCTTATTTTAGCTTTTTAGCGGAGCAGGAGGGGAAACGTCTATTGGAAACGGAATTGGTATCCAATATTGCCACGGCTTATTATGAATTAATTGCTTTGGATCAGAAGATCAAAGTCTATGATCGGAATATTGAGTTACACAAAAATGCATTGGAAGTTGTTGAAGTAAAAAAAGATGCTGGTTATGCCACTGAACTTTCTGTACAACAATTTAAAGCGCTGTTGGCCAATTCCAAAGCAGCAAAGGAACAGTTGATTCAAGAGATCGCACTTTGGGAACATCATATCAATGGCTTATTGGGACGATTCTATCAGCCTATTGTAAGAAGTACATATACCGAAAATACAGATTTATATTATGCAATGAGCTTTGGTACTCCAGATGATTTGGTTAATCAACGCCCAGATATCAAGGCTGCTTATCTGAAAGTGATTGCATCTTCAAATAATCAGGAAGCGTCACGTTTAGCTTTTCTACCTTCTGTCGCTATAAGTCCTTTTATCGGATTGCAAAGCTTTAGTTTCAATAAGTTATTCAATCTCGATAAATCTATTGCTTATAATTTATTTGGTGGTATCACACTACCGATCTTTAATCAAAGACAGTTGAAAACGCAGTATGAGATTGCCAAAGCAGATTATGGAATCGCTTTTGTGGATTATGAAAAAAGCGTTTTAAATGCCTATAATGAGGTTTCTAATGTAATCATGACGCAGGAGGCTATTGGTAAGCGGCGCAACTTTGTCGATGAACATGTTCAAGCATTGAACCTCTCCATAGAGGCTGCGCAAGAATTGTTCATCGCTGGAAGGGTAACATCACTAGATGTTGTAACAGCACAGAAGGAGTCGCTCGAAGCTCAAATAGGTAAAGTGGAATTAGAGAAGGAGAATACATTGAATCAGATCTTGCTCTACAAAGCATTGGGAGGGGGCTGGCAATAGATCTGACAGATTAAAACAGAAAACTATTTTTCATGCGATAAAGAATTAACTTGTTAATTCTTAGATCCTTTTATAGGGTCAGGGAAAGAGGCCGTCGTGAGATGCCCTCTTTTTTTATGAAAGTGTCTGATGTTATAGGTCAGAAAGAATCTTCATTTCATGTTCATTGCTTTTGGTGCCTGCGAAGTCTTGAAGGTTTTGTTGTTATTTTTATGTAGTTTAGTCGACACTATTTTGAACCGAGTCGATTATGTTACAGCGCATATTTCTTTTTATTCTTTTCTCTCATTTTAGTTTTAGTCTATTAGCCCAGATACAGCCAGATAGTAGCAGAGTTTTACAGCGCTTGGAATATTTGATGGAAAATCAGAAGATTTATGTCAAGAACCGAGAGGATAAGCTAGAGAAGTTAAAACAGGAGGCAAAGGCACTGGAAGCTAACTCCGTTCAGTTTTTGAAGAAGAATTACGAAATTTTTGAAAATTATAAGAAATTTGATTCGGACGCGGCACTTTCTTATATCTTACTATGTCAGAAGCTGGCTCCATTAAATAATGATTCATTGCAAACGGTGATTCATTTAGATTTGGCTTGGGTATATTCTACCATAGGACGGTATATAGAGGCGTCAAAGTTGTTGGGAGCAGTTGAGCCGTCTCTACTTGGTAAAGATCTCCTGGCAAAGTATTATGATGCTTATAGTTCATTCTATAGCCATTATGGTCAGAGCAATAATCGCCCTGAGTATTATCAAGCGAGTGAACGGTATCGCGATTCATTGCTAACCGTTCTACCTAAGTCTTCCTTAGAGTACCGTACAGCGATTGCTATAAAAACGTTGTTTAACGGTAATCGGGAGGATGCTAAAAAGCAGCTCTTGGTCCTTTGGCAAGAAAATAAAAGAGATATTGAGCAGAGAGCGCTGATCGCTTACTTTCTGGGGCTAATTTATAAATATGAAAAGGATACAAAAAGTCAAATTTATTACCTTTCCATATCGGCCAGTGCGGATATCGAAATGGCAAACCGCGACAACGCCTCCTTTCATGATCTGGCACTAACTTATTATGACCGGCAGGATTTCGACCGGGCATTTCAATTTATCGAAAAAGCGATCGACGACGCCATGTTGTGTAAGGTACGTTATCGTATTATCGAGGGGACTTCTTCTTATCCGATCATCAATGCGGCCTATCAGCAGAAAATCAGCAGCCAGAACAGGCAATTGGTTGCTTTGGTTGTTGTCGTTAGTATTTTATTAATTGGAGTTATTATTGGACTTGTCATTATTTACAGGCAAGTACAGCATTTGAGACGAATACGATCGGAATTATCGGCCACCAATCAGCAGCTTCGCGCATTGAATAATGAGATCAATCAAACTAACTTTAAATTGTCGGAATCCAACCATATTAAGGAAGAATATATCGCTCAATTTTTTGATATGTGTTCGAATTACATCGATAAAATGGAAGATATTAGAAAAGTATTATTAAAGAAGGCTACAAATCAACAATGGGACGCGTTGAGAGAGCAGCTGAAGTCTACGCAAATGGAGGAAAGAGAGGTGCAGCAGCTCTATGTTAACTTTGATCGTATCTTCTTAAATCTATATCCGACTTTTGTTGATGAATTCAATGCCTTGCTTCAGGATGATGAGAAGATTTATCCCAAAAAGACAGAACTGTTAAATACTGAGCTTCGAATTTTTGCTTTAATTCGATTAGGGATCGATGACTCTGTAAAGATTGCAAGCTTCCTTCGCTATTCTCTACGGACAGTTTATAATTACAGAACAAAGGTACGTAATAAAGCCGCAGGAAATCGGGATGCCTTTGAAGCTGCTGTATGTCAAATTGCAGTGATTGATCGACCCTAAAGGTTGGATTATACGTGTAAATTGCCTTGGTTAACGACTATTATACACTCATCTAGGTACTTTTTAAAGGTTAGTTTATTTTGTAATAAACTCTCTGTTAGTTTGTTGTGTTTTTTATCTGGTACTTTTTGAGTACTAGCTCTTTTTTCTCCGTCTTGGCGATCTTAGTTTTGTTTTGAGCAATGAAGGAGGGGAAACTCATTGCCGTTTTGGAATAACCAAAAGATTAAACAATAACCAATTTTTTTATTTCATATGATTTACTTTACTCGAAAAGTAGCCTTTTCAATGGGCTTGGCTTTCTTGTTTACCTTGGTGAATTTTGTGTTTGCACAAGACAGAATTCAAATCAGTGGACGAGTCCTGGATGCCCAAGATCAGA
Organism: Sphingobacterium sp.; assembly: GCA_031286695.1. Taxonomy (GTDB): domain Bacteria; phylum Bacteroidota; class Bacteroidia; order Sphingobacteriales; family Sphingobacteriaceae; genus Sphingobacterium. The sequence goes on from JAITTY010000002.1 coordinate 144,120, forward strand.
AACCTCTTTCTGGAGTGACCATTACGCAGAAAGGAAGTAACAATGCTGTATCCAGTAATGGGGAGGGCCGTTTTCAAATGTCGGCAAGCAAGGGCAGTATACTTCAATTTACATTTGTTGGTTACGACAGCAAAGAATTGCCTGCCGGCAGTACCATGGTTGTGCAATTAAATTCTTCTACTAATGTACTTGAAGATGTCATTGTCATAGGTTATGGCAGCGTAAAAAGAAAGGATGTCACGACGGCAATTTCTTCTGTATCCACCAAGGATCTGGAAAAGAGACCTGTTACTAATTTTGGTCAAGCCATTCAGGGCAAGGCTGCTGGTGTAACAGTTATTCAGCCAAATGGTCAGCCGGGTTCTGCTCCGCAAATTCAAATTCGAGGAATAACTTCTTTCAATAGCAACACTACTCCTTTGTATGTGGTAGATGGAGTTCCTGTGGAAGATATTAAATTCTTGTCACCGAATGATATTGCCGATATCCAAATCCTCAAGGACGCATCAGCCGGGGCTATTTATGGTTCTCGCGGTTCAAATGGTGTGATCCTCGTGACGACAAAATCAGGGAAGGCTGGTGAAGCAAAAATTACACTTGGAACACAATGGACAGCCAATGTTGTCAATAATACTGTCAAAGTTTTAAATACTAGCCAATACAAAGATTTGCAGGACGAGATAGGTCTTGTCAACCTTCCGGAAGGATTGTTGGATCAGACAGACTGGTTTAAAGAGACCTACAAAACGGGGATTCAGCAAAATCATCAAATATCAGTTTCAGATGGTAATGAGAAACTTCGTTACTATTTGGGTGGCGGTTATTTGAATGAAAATGGGACATTACAAGGCTCCTTCTTTAGGCGGTATAATTTCCGTGCTAATATTGATAACCAAGTTCGGAAATGGTTAAAGGTCAATGCGAATATCAATTATTCCGATAACAATGACAATGGAATTACTTCTGGGTTAGGGTCTAATCGTGGTGGGGTAGTGACCTCAGTGATTACAACACCGACCTATGCCCCTGTATGGGATCCGTCAAATCCAGATCGATTCTATAATAATTTCTATGGTATTAGCAACATTACCAGTCCTTTGGAAAACTTAGCAAGAACAAGGAATAATAATAACCGAGAAAATCGTCTCGTTGCTACAGGAAGTGCACTGGTTTCCTTTATGCCCAACTTCACTTGGAAAACTTCGTTTTCATTCGATAGAAGATCTGGGGTGATGACGACCTTCTTGGATCCTTGGACGACAGCATGGGGAAGAAATCAATTTGGGGAGGCCTCTGATCTTCGCAATACAAATACTGTATTGACCTGGGATAATATCTTAACATATAGCAAAAGCTTTGGTAAGCATAATCTAGAAGTAATGGGCGGTTCTTCCTGGACAGACTCTAAGTACTCCAGAAGCTATATCTATGGTTCAAACTATGCAAACGGAATCATTGAGACACTTAATGCGGCGAACAAGATCTCTTGGGATAGAACAGGATCCTCTGCTTCTAATTGGGGAATTATGTCCTATTTCGCCCGTGCAATGTATAACTACGATGGTAAGTATTTGTTGACTGCGAATATGCGTGCCGATGGCTCTTCGAAGCTGAGCCCCGAGCGGCGCTGGGGATACTTTCCTTCTGTCTCGGCTGCCTGGAGAATCTCTTCTGAAGATTTTATGAAAGACGTCGATTGGATAAATGACTTTAAAATCCGTGGAGGATGGGGACAGACAGGTAATCAATATGGATTAGGTGACTACGCTTATCTGCAATTGAGCGGTATTCAACGTCAACAATGGTTTGTAGAGGGAAAGGACAATGCTGTGCCAAATATCAATAAACCAACAATCTTAAGGGCTAAAGACTTGACCTGGGAGACCACAAGCACAACGAGTATCGGTTTTGATATCACCATGTTGAGCAACAGGCTAACGGTCAGTGCCGATTATTACAACAAGGATACCAAGGATCTCTTGATGAATGCGAGCTTGCCTGCAGGACAGCAAGCAACCACAATCCAAAGAAATGGCGGCCGGCTGAATAACCATGGTTTTGAATTTGCAGTAAATTCGAAAAATCTGACCGGCAACTTTACTTGGAATACAGATTTTAATATTTCTTTTAACAGAAATAAACTGAAACAGCTGGATTTACAACAAGTGTACTACGATGTCAAGACGAATGATTATGTCAATGATTTTGTGGTGAAGAATGAGCCGGGAAGATCGCTTGCAGGGTTCTTCGGTTATATATCGGATGGTGTAAACCCTGAAACTGGCGAGCTTATGTATCGCGACCTAAATGGTGACGGAAAGATCTCATCAAGTGACCGCACTTATATCGGCAATCCTCTTCCAAAGTTTGTGTATGGTATGACAAATAGTTTCTCGTGGAAAAATTTCGATCTAAGCATATTCATTCAGGGAACTTATGGGAACGATATTTTCAATGCCAGTCGCATGGAAACAGAAGGTATGTATGATGGTCGAAATCAAACGACCGTTGTATTGGATCGCTGGAGAGTACCGGGACAGATTACCAACGTTCCTAAGGCTGGATTTGATATGAAAAATTCAACCTATTTTGTTGAGGATGGAAGTTATCTGCGTATGAAAAATGTTTCCTTGGGCTATTCCATCTCTCCGGAGAGACTGAAACGTATGGGTATCAATAAAATCCAGCCTTATCTGTCTGTAAGTAATCTGTTTACGTTGACAAAATATTCAGGTATGGATCCAGAAGTAAACCAATTCTCTGGCGGATCTGAGTCTAGAATCCAAGGTATTGATTGGGGGACCTATCCACAGAATCGTTCATTTGTTTTAGGTCTTAATATTGAGTTTTAATTGTCTGTATCATGAAAAAATATATAAGTAACACTCTTTCACTGCTAACTGGCTCTTTGTTTTTATTTTCTTGTTCATTAAACCGTGATCCACTTTCAGATTATTCGGATGTTAGTCAGGGGAAGACTGAAACTGGGACTCAGGTTGTTTTTAAGAATAAGTCCGAGGTTGAGACCTATCTAGCTGGAATTTACCAACAGATGAAAGACAGGCAGGAGCATTGGTATCTTGATTTGTTATTGATTGGTGATTCGCATGCCGATAATTCCTATGCAGGAACGACCGGAGCAGAAGTTGTACCTTTTGAGAATAATTCAATTGAGGGATCAAATTCTGTTGTTGACCGGGATTGGGGAAGGTATCTGGAAGATGTTGGACGAGCAAATCGATTGATCATTTATGTCGATAGTGTAGCTGATAAATCGGTGAGCGATACGGAAATTAGGAACTATAAAGCACAGGCTAAGCTTTTCCGCGCATTAGCGATGTTTGATATGGTCCGCATCTTTGGATCGGTCCCTGTCATTACCACAATCGCACCTGATATTACGGGGGATAATGTAGGAGAAGTTTATCCGCAGTATTTTCCTAAGCAGGCGACCGAAGAGGAGGCCTACAAGCAGATCGAAAAAGATCTGATGGACGGGTTAGCTGATGCACCTGCTAACAATAACGGAAACAAAACCTTATTTACAAAGTCGGTCGCACGAGCGATGTTAGCGAAGATCTATGCCGAAAAACCAATTCGGGATTATGCTAAAGTTATTCAATATGTCGATGCATTGACTGCGGATGGATTTGACTTAAATCCTAATTATTCGGATTTATATGCGATGAATGCGAGTAATACGGATCTTGCGCAACGTAATTCAAAGGAATCTATTTTGGAAGCGCAGTTCACTGCCGGAGGTGGCAATTGGGCAACTTGGATGTTTGGAAGGGATTTGTCCAATTATGATAACAACTTTACATGGGCAAAATGGGTAACTCCGTCTCGGGATTTGATACAGGCTTATAGCAATGAAGGTGATCAAATTCGTTCGGGGCAATCGATCGTCTATTATTCGACAACCTGGAGCAATTATTATCCTTCAAATAACTACCCGTTCATGTTTAAGCTGCGGTCTGCATTTAATAGCATTGTCAAGCTTCGTTACGCGGACCTTTTATTGTTAAAAGCGGAAGCATTAATTCAACAGGGATCAGATTTATCGGGGGCTGCCGATATTATAGATAAAATTCGCACACGGGTTAAATTACCGAAATTGGCAACAGCTGTTCGTTCAAATAAAGACGCCTTATTCGAAGCATATTTGAAGGAACGCCGTTTGGAATTAGCGTTTGAAGGACAGCGTTGGTTTGATTTGGTGCGGTTAGACAAAGTGGAGTCTGTTATGAATGCTGTTTATGCAAAAGACGCAGGGAGAAAAGCACAGGTGTATCCCTTCACGAAAAACTCCTACCGATTGCCGATTCCGCAACCAAAAATTGATCAGAACCCTAATCTAGTTCAGAATCCTGGCTATTAATTGATTTAACAATGGGAAGTTCCGTCCGATGGATGGAAAAAAATTATTAACAGATGAAATATAATAATACAACTATGATATATACATTCTTGTTGTCCTGTTTGATAACGGCAACATCTTGTAACCGTGACAGCTATACACCTTCACAAGGGGAAGATATTAAAAAAAGTGGCGATGTAACTATCTACACAACAACAGGTAGCCGTTCCGTAGATTTTGGAAAACGCTTTGTGGATTTTAGTTCCAAATTCAATATGTCCCCGAATACTATTACGATAGATCCTACGCAAAAATTCCAGACGATGGATGGATTCGGTGCAGCGATTACAGGTTCTACCTGTTATAATCTAATGAAAATGAATAAGGAAGACCGAACGAAATTCCTCACAGAGACGTTTTCTGATAAGGATGGGATGGGGATGAATTATATCCGGATTGCGATTGGATGTTCTGATTTTTCTTTGAGTGAGTATACCTGTTGGGATAAGGAAGGAAAGGAGAATTTTGGACTACAGTCGGAAGAGACGCAATATGTCATTCCGGTGCTGAAAGAAATACTTGCGATCAATCCATCCATAAAAATCATGGGCTCCCCATGGACTCCACCGAAATGGATGAAAGTGAACAACCTGACAGATTTAAAGCCTTTTGATTCATGGACCAGTGGTCAGTTAAATCCAAAATATTATCAGGACTATGGTTGGTATTTTGTTCAATGGATTCAGGCAATGAAAAAAGAAGGCATTCATGTTTATTCGATTACCGTTCAAAATGAGCCATTAAACCGGAAAAACTCTGCGTCGCTTTACATGTCCTGGCAAGAACAACAAGCTTTTGTCAAACAAGCTTTGGGGCCACAATTAAGAGCGGCAAACCTGTCAACAAAAATCTATGCGTTTGACCACAATTATAACTATGATAATATTGCCGATCAGATGGATTACCCAATCAAGATCTATAACGATGCAGGCGCGGCTTCATTTATCGCAGGTGCAGCATACCATAACTATGGTGGTGATAAAGCAGAGCTAATAGATATTCATAATCAACGCCCAGACAAGGAGCTGATATTTACAGAAACATCCATTGGAGAATGGAATGATGGCCGGAATCTCGAAAAGCGATTAATGGAGGATATGCGCGAAGTCGCACTTGGTACCGTAAACAATTGGAGCAAGGGTGTTATTGTTTGGAATTTGATGTTAGATACCGACAAAGGGCCTAATCGCGAAGGAGGCTGTCAGACGTGTTACGGAGCCGTGGATATCAGTAAGGCAAATTATAAGAATATAACACGCAATTCGCATTATTATATTGTTGGTCATCTTTCTTCGGTGGTCAAATCAGGAGCTACGCGGATTGGTACTTCTGGCTATACAGCGGAAGGCCTGGTGTATACTGCGTTCCAAAATACAGATGGGACCTATGCGGTTGTTCTGCTAAACGAATCTGGTGACAGCCGTAAAATCACCTTGGCAGACGGTAAACATCATTTTAGCTATGATGTACCAGCTAAGTCGGTAGTTTCTTACCGCTGGACATATTAACTGAAGGATTATGAACCCTGAGCGCTATCTCGTGGATAGCGCATAAATTATGAACAAATGAAAAAATATCTCATCAATATACTATTGGGAACCGCTACGATTGCTGCAGTCAGTTCCTGTAAAAAGGATGAAAAATATACCTACCAAATAGGAGATCCTAAGATCGAGTTGAAATCGCCCATTTCAACGGCAAGTTTTGGGGATAGCCTTGAATTTCAGGTCCACGTTTCGGATGATAAAGTTGCGCTGTCAACAGTTAAAGCCCAATTGTATTTTACAGATGATAAGGTAACGGAAACTGTAATCCGCACCAAAGAAAATGGAGATTATACAGGAAAGATTTATGTTCCTTTTCTGAAAAATATTCCTGACGGGAAAGCAACACTAAAATTTGTCTTGCAGAATATTAGCCAAAAGACGAGCGAACAGTCTTTTGATATTAGTCTCAGCAGACCGGACTTTCCATATTTAACGCTGGTCGCCGAATCCAAGTCCTATCGAATGGAAAAGGTAGGACGTAACCAATATGCAGCAAAAGAAAACTTTCCAGCAGAAGTAAAAGGCTATATCCAAGCGCCAAAAGTAGGTGTACAAGGCAATGCGATGAACTTTGGATGGGTGAATAATATGGTTAACTTCGGTTCTACTGCCGAAATTCCATTTTCAAATTCAACTTCTGGTGTTTATCCAATTCAATTTAATACATTGACATTTCAGGCATCGCCATTTATTGTCATACTACTGAATGGGGCGCAGTTTAGTCGTCTCGATGATAAACATGCTAAAGTCGAAATTGATCTAGCTCAAGGAAAACCAATGACCTTTGAGGGGATTGCAGATCTACAAGATTGGTGGATTGATCCTGATTTCTTTACCAAGGCTACTGATGGAACCCTATCTTTTAATGGGACGACAGGGAAATACCGTGTTACAGCAGACTTTGCCTTAAAATACTTTGTTGTTGAAGTGATGACAGGTAACGATTTAGCGAAATTGCAAGATGACGGAAGCGGCGCAGTATGGATTATTGGCGAAGGAATCGGAAAACCTAAAGTATCCAGTAATCAGGTGGGTTGGAATACAGATAAAGCGCTTTGTTTGACCCCGCTAGGGAACAAGAAATACCAGATAACTGTTAAGGCCGGAGAATCTATAAACTCGGATAACATCAACTTCAAATTTTTCCATCAAAAAGGATGGGGAGGTGAATTTGGAGGTACAGATGTGACAACTACAAGTGATATTGTATTTGTGGGGGATGGCAATAATGGACGTGACTCGGGCAATCTTGGTATAAAAACTGGTAAAGTATTAGAATCAGGTAAAACGTATGTCTTTACCCTGGATTTAGCTGCCGGAAATAAGAAAGCTGTCTTGACGGTTGCGGCGAAATAATAAAAATTGAGTTTTCTAAGTCCTAAGTAGTTTTCTACTTAGGACTTTTTCTTTCTAATGGAATTTGTTTATTCCAAGTTTCATTTGTTATATTTGTCCAGCTCTCAAAGCGAATGATCTTAAGCTTGATTCGGTGAGTTTACAAGAAAAAAGTAAACTTCCTGATAGGAGCTGCTATTGAGAATAAAATATTCGAATGAAAATCAGACTGTTTATATGGATTCTATTACCCCTGATGCTCTTACAGAGTTTCTCGACGGTATGGCTGTGGACGGTCTTCGAATTGAATAGGGATTATATCGCACGTTACGAATGTATCAATCGCTTCAATGACAATGCACTTGCTTGTAGAGGACAATGTATTTTGATGAAAAAGATGCGCGAACATGAGGAAAAGGAACAAAAAAACCTTGAATTTCGCATTATCGATGTTGTTTTTATAAATAATACACAAGATTTTACGTTTAAGAACGCAACTCTTTATGAAGCCACTGTGGAGCGCCTGCTTCCGGTATATAAAGAAGATTATTCCTATAACCCCATCTTTACGATATTTCACCCCCCTCTGGTTTAGATCCAGCTAGTAATTTATTTAATTAAGTAATCGATCGTTTACGGCGGATTACTATTTATTTCAATGGAACCGACTTGATTCTTTGGTCTGCATTGCTATGTAGCTTTAGATCATTCATTGGTTTCAATTCTCTTGAAATTGAATGGAGCTGTAGTAGATTCATCTATATGATGAGATAGATCCATTCGTAACTGATGATACCGTTATGATTTATTCAAACTGCGTGAGACGGATTCATGGGTACAAAAAATTACGCTTGAATAATCACATGAGGGGATGAATTAATCTGATAGTTTCACCACAAATGAAAAATTATAGATGAGAGATTTATATATAAAAAGCGCTGCTTTCTATATCTTGATTATATGCCTCTTCCTAACATCTTGTACAAAGGAAAAAACAGATTATGAGGCTGAACGGGGAAATACAGTTGAGGAGAATCCGGAGTTTAAGGAGGTTTCGAGTTCTGTTTCTTCGGGTTATAATATCCGTATCGAAGCCTTAGGGGGAGTATTGTATCGGGGATACAATGATATTCGGGTGAAAATTAATAAGCAGCAAACAAATGAGCCAGTGGAGGTTTCTTCGGCCGGTTTTCGACCAATCCAGACCGATGCTCATGGGGTGAAAATTTCCTGTCCACACCAATCGGTATTGGATTATACCTTAGATGGTCGCTATTTTTCCGGTTATAGTGTATTTATCAATACGAGCTCTGAAACAACGACCTGGAGTTTGGAAATCAATTTTAAAATTGGCGATCAGAATTTTTCGGCTATACAAAATGTAACTGTAAAGCCGCAGACAAACAAGAATCTTAACATGACCACATTTACAGGGAAAGATAATGAGCAATATATAATTGCGTTGATTTCTCCACGGAAGCCGAATGTTTCTGAGAATAAATTGGTTGCTGGGATTTATAAATTGGATGCCGCACAATTGTCTTATACCACTGTCAATGGATATGTCCTGCAATTGGATCCGCGGATGCCAGAACCTTCGATGGGTAACCATTCTTCGCCGAATAATAAGGATCTGGTACAACAGGCAGATGGATTGTATCAAGGCGTTGTGAATTACACAATGACAGGCAACTGGACGCTAAATTTTATTTTGGTCAATCAAAACGGGCGGGTAATAGCAGGGACGGAGGTGCCAAGGGATTTTACACCGGGTGTAGAAGGACGTAAAAGTGAGTTATACATTGATATTCTGTTCTAATGGCTATGAAGAAGATAAGTTTTAGTCTCTCGATGCTTTTCTTGGGATTGAATGTTAATGGACAAAGCAATGCTGTTACGCGTGATACTACGAGACGTCTTGAGGAGGTTACGGTTAATGCAGCTGTCAAAAGGAGGATTGAGAACGAATTGAAGATGGCAGTTTCTGTAGATGAGTTTTTAGCTTCTGCGAGTAATATTAGTTTTATCAAACGTGGTGCTTATGCCTGGGAACCGCTGCTCAATAACATGAGTAGTGAGCGTTCTACAATAACGATCGATGGAATGCATGTTTTTGGAGCATGTACTGATAAAATGGACCCCATAACGTCGTATGTCGAGAGTAATAATCTTTCATCTATAGCTATTAAATCCGGGCAGGAGGGGAATTTACATGGGGCTACTGTGGCAGGAAGTATAGATCTGAAAAGAAGAAATACCTCGTTTGGTCTACAGAAAAAAATTGGTGGAGCCTATCAGACAGGTTTTGAATTCAATAATAAGCAAACCTTTAATCTTGGAAATTTATATTATTCAAGTGACAAATTTGTGGCAGATGGAAGTATTGCTTTCCGGAAGGCAGGGAATTATTATGATGGCAATGACAATGAAGTAAGGCATTCTCAATATAATAAATTCAATGCATCGTTAGGCCTGGCCTATAAAACAAGTCCTCTTTCCGCTGTTCGAGTGGATGCTATTTTTGATCGTGCTAAAGATGTAGGCTTCCCAGCTTTACCAATGGACCTTTGGCTGTCGAGAGCAATTATTACTTCAGCGGCATACAAACAGCTGTTTGAAGAAGGCATGGTAAAAGTGTGGGATACCAAAGTTTATTTTAATGCAGTTGAACACTATATGGATGATACGACTCGTCCAGAAAATCTGGTTCATATGGATATGCCTGGCTGGAGCACAACCTACGGCCTTTTGTCCAAAATTAATCTGCAGAAAGATCGTTATTCTTCGGAAATACAAGTAAATGCTTACGATAATCTATCTATAGCAGAAATGCGTATGTATCCTCAGGACAGGTCCAAGCAAACCATGTTTGCCTATAGCTGGCCATGGGTGACCACACGTTTTGCGAGTGTAGCGATGAATAACACGCTGGATCTTTCCAATATCAGTAGAGTTGTCTTTGGGGCGTCATTGGGTTTGAACTATAACTATTCGAAATACATCGAATTTAACTGGATCTTCCATCCCGGTTCCCCACAAAAGAAAAATAGGGTTCTTCCGAGCCTACATGCCAGCTATCAAATAAATATTGGTCAGTTTGACTTTTCTGTAGGTACAGGGTTTGGACACCGGGCTCCTTCCGTTTCGGAAGCTTATGGTTATTACATTTATAATAGTTTCGATCGCTATGATTACATCGGAAATCCGGATTTAAAAAATGAGGTTTCTTATGAAGCCAATGCCAGTGCCGGATTCAAGACGGGGAGATTGAGCATTGGTGCTAAGGCAAACTATTTCTTTATCCAAGATTACATTATTGGACGAATTTTGAGTTTGGGTAGCCCGATGAACTATCAATCCGTAGGTGTGAAAGGGTATACCTCCTTAGATCATGCGACATTGTTTAATCTAGCGCTCGATGCGCGGTACCAGATTTTGCCGGGTCTGGATTGGAAAGCTGTACTTACTTATGCCAGAGGACAGGACAATATGGGTGGAAACCTACCTTTTATACGTCCATTAAGTTACCAGACATCTTTGCATTACCGGTATAAAATGATTGGTGTGCAGACTTCCATCAACGGAGACTTTAGTCAGGTCAACTACAGTCCCGAATATGGGGAGGACCAAACGGCTTCTTATAAAATCTGGAATGTCTCTGCTGACTATAATTTCAAGATAAGAAAATTGACAGCTGTATTTCAGGTTGGTGCTGAAAATCTCTTCAATGAATACTATAGTACCTATGCGGATTGGGGAAATATACCCCGTATGGGTAGAAATATGTTCACATCCTTAAAAATCAATTTTTAATAATTTAAAACTTAGTATAAAATGAAAAAAAATACAATAAAACTTATGATGATCTCTTTGGTCATGATTTCATGCAGTAAAAGTGAAGATGTTGCCAATAATGTTAATTTGCATTTCAACAATACATTTAAAAATACGACAATCGTCTTAGGCGGAGCTGAATCTCCTGCGGCTACAACGAATACCTCGGCGAATGGGCAAGTGCATCAATTTTCGGAGCTTAAGTATGTAATTAGCAATATCAGGCTTATTAAGGCTGATGGGACTGAAATTCCTTATCATGTAAATGACTTAGACAAGGGGGCTACGGTGGTCAATCAGGCAAAGCTTTCGAGCTTGGACTATACGTTGGCCGACATACCTGTAGGGGAGTATAAACAGCTTAAGTTTGGATTTGGAGTGAAGCAGGAACTAAACACCCTAGATCAGTTTAGGTTCCCTGTATTTTATGCGGCTGCGGGAGCCAATGATACGGAGATGATGTGGCAGTGGGCGACGGGCTATCGTTTTGCCAAATTGGAGGGCTTTTATGAGAGTAACCATCAGAAATTTACGATTCATACTGGAAGTACATTAAATGGAAAGTCTGGGCAACCGGATACCTATGTACAGGGGGTAGATGCTTATCGCGATATCACCTTGGATTTAAATACAAGACTTGTCGTTGGTGGTAACCATCCGGAGATTACGATTAAGGCAGATTTTGATAAGCTATTCAGTGGAAATAATAAGATCATTATCGATGAAAAATATGAGACAGCACCACAACAACATGAGGGGATGGAGGTCATGGTAACGTATATCAATAACCTCGGCGGAGACGGTAAGGAAGATCGCGTTGGAATGTTCGCTATAGAAAAAGTCAAAAATTAACGTAACCAGATAAAGATCACTACGGATAGCCTATACCACGTTTGAATATAGGCTATCCATGATGATTTTATAATAATAGCTATGCAGATGAAAATGGTGGTCGGGATATTGTTTATGTTGTTATTCATATTATCCTGTCATGATGAGGATAGTTTGGTGTCGGATAACACTGATAATCCCGAGATTCTTTTTTTTATACCAACAGATTTTCCCAAACTGAATAATTCTGTAAGTGATAATAAACCAACAAAATATGGCGTCGAATTGGGTGAAAAGCTATTTCATGAGAAACGATTTAGTGGTAATAATACGATCTCATGTGCAAGCTGCCATAATCCTTCTCTTGCTTTTTCAGATGGAAAAATGCAAGCGATAGGTATATACGATCGCGTTGGATTGCGGAATACGCCGCCCTTACAGAATTTGGCCTTTATGAAATTTTACAATTGGGATGGTAACATTCTTGAATTGGAAAAGCAACCATTGGTTCCCATCATCACGCATGAGGAGATGAATTCCTCTATTTTGGAGGTGATCAGTAAAATTAGTAGCGATGATGATTACAAAGATTTATTTAAAAAGGCATTTGGTGATGGGGGGATAACGCCTGATCGGATTTATAAAAGCCTCGTACAATACGAGTACACTTTAGTATCAGCGAATAGCAAGTATGACAAAGTGAAAAGAAATGAAGGAGAAAAGTTTACGGAAACAGAAGAACGTGGATACAAGTTGTTTAAGCTAAAGTGCGCCAGTTGTCATGCGACGGAATTGTTTACTGACCAAAGTTTTAGGAATATAGGCTTTCCGCTAAATAAAAATATGGAGGAGGCTGGAAGAGCGCGGGTAACAGGAGTTTCTTCTGATTACATGGCTTTTCGGGTACCTTCTTTAAGAAATGCCGAATATACGGCTCCTTATGGAAGTTTTGGCCAATTTCCAACGTTAAGGTCGGTTTTGGACTATCTTGATAATGGGGTATTGGATGCAGTTAATTTAGATCCTTTGCTTAAAGAAAATGGTAATAGGATTGCTATGACCGAAGCCGAAAAGGAGGATATTATCGCGTTTATTAAAACATTAAGTGACCCGTCATTTGTCGGCAAATAAATGTTGAAATTAATTGTTAACGTAAATTTCGAGTGCGTCGGCCCTGGTTTATATTGCTATCTAATAGGTAATTGGGAAATAATTTGTAATTTTGTATCTTACATAAGTAAGGGAGTTGTCATGGCTATATTAACAGTAAACATCGATAATGAGCGGGATCTTCCAATATTGAAAAAGATCCTTAAACGTTTTGGATTAAAGTATAAGGTAGAGAAACAGGTTGGATCTGCTAAGGACGATGACCTGCTATATAATCGATTTAAGGAAACGTTCGAGGAAATAAATGATTGGGAAGCTGGGCGGACAAATCTGCAATCAGCAAAAGAGGCATTGGCCGAGATTGAATCCGAATTGAACCATGGCGTTTGACGTTTTATTTTCTTCTTCGTTCAAAAGGGAGCTAAAGCGTATTGCGAAAAAGCATAAGCAGATACTCAAGGATATAGGTCAACTTTCGGACGATCTCTCCAATAATCCAAAAATCGGTATAGATTTGGGGCAGAATGTCTACAAAATTAGACTGTCTGTTACAGGCACGTCCAAAGGTAAATCAGGCGGGGAAAGAGTGATAACATATGTCAAATTTGTCAATGAAACTGTTATACTTGCCGAGATATACTTGAAAAATGAACATGATACTGCAGACGTAGGTTCGATAATCGACCGTTTGAACAATGAAGGTTTGCTCTAGTAACTGCCGCCGTAATAGTATTGGTATCGAATCCTCTTAATCAGCGCAAATAAAATACATTACAATGCCAGGCACAGACACAAGTTATTGGAAGAATGGGGAGCGTGTTGACTTACCGATGTAACAGTTGAAAAAATACAGGTATATCTCCGCTATAAATAGGTCTCTCCATACTTGGAACTATGTATAGAAGAGATCAACTAATTGTTTGGCTTCCTTTACGTCATGTACCCGGAGTAGCTGTATACCTCTTTCGAGCAACAAGGTATTTAGAGCAGTCGTACCATTTAATGCATCTTGGGCTGTGATTCCGATTTTTTTATAGATCATGGATTTACGGGAGATTCCGCCCAATATGGGTAATTCGAAGTAGTGGAGCTCATTGACACGATAGAGCAATTCATAATTCTGTTCGACTGTCTTCGCAAAACCAAAACCCGGATCTAGAATAATATCCTTTACCCCGAGACTTTTCAATTTGGCTACGCGCTCACCGAGGAAAGTCGCTACATCTGTTACAATGTCATTGTATTCGGTTTTTTCTTGCATATTTTCAGGGATACCTCTCATATGCATGAGAATATAGGGAACTTGGTATTTCGCTATTGTAACAAACATATCATCGTCTAGTGTGCCGCCAGATACATCATTAACGATATGAACCCCTGCTTCGACTGCCGAAGCCGCAACATCAGCGCGGAAAGTATCGATTGATAAAATAGCTTCCGGAAATGCGGCCTTAATTGCGCGAATTGGGGGGATAGCGCGATCCATTTCTTCCTGTGAAGAGATCAGCGGGGCTCCCGGGCGGGAGGAATAAGCACCAATATCAAGAATTTGTGCACCTTCAAGTAGTAGTTTCCTTGCTTTCTCTACCGCTAATTCAACTGTTGTATTGTCACCGCCATCATAAAACGAATCCGGAGTTACATTAAGTATACCCATAATAACAGGCTTTTCGAAGGACATTAAATTCCCATCCACTCGTATGGAGTGGCAAGCTGAGGTTTGGAATCTTTTCATCAGAGAAACGATAGGGTAAGCGTATGAAAATTCTATTTTACAACCAGAACACCATCAGCTATAATACTAATGTCTTTCTTGGGTTGTGTAATTTGATCTATTTCAGTTTGTGATTTGCCAAGATCCTTGGCCGCGTGTTGTAAAGAAGCAACAGAAACTTCCTTTTTCTTTGCGATACCCTCGACGACAACTGTTTTACCAACAATATCTGCTGGCATAAAGAAACCATAGTCTTTGAAACGAACTGTAATTGGTTCTTCACCATCTCGTTGCAGTGTCATGAAACAGCCTTTTTTCTTGCAAACTTCAACAACTTTGCCTTCTATCCTCCCGTTGAAAGCATTTTTTTTGCTGAGTTCTTTTTCAAGCTTTGATACTGATATTGCATTGGAAGCAGCGATTTCCTTTCCATATTTTACACCTGGCTTGGCTGAAGGAATGTCCTTTTGCTGTGCCAAAGAAAGGTTGGCAAGGGCAATCCCGAATACAAAAAATAAAAAAATCTTTTTCATACTATTTTCTAATAAATTCGAATTTACCACTTGGGTCCAGTTTCATAATGGTAGATGATTTTCCATCTGTTGCTACATCTCTGTCGTAGGCGACAATATAGTCCACTCCCTCTTTGATAGCATCAGATATTTCGTCAAAATCTTTTGCTGTGGGTTCACCGCTAATATTTGCCGAAGTGGAGATTATTGGTTTGCGGAACCGTTGTAAAAGCTGTTCACAAAAAGGATGTTTAACAATCCGAATGCCAATTGATCCGTCTTCCGCTATTGCGTTGGAAGCAAGATTTTTGGCATTCGAATAAACAATTGTCAATGGTTTTTCCGTATATTCAATAAGTTGATAAGCAACCTCTGGGATCTCATTGACATAACTCGCCAATTGATTGTCGTTATGTAATAAGACGATCAGGCTTTTGGATTTATCTCTTCCTTTCAGCTGGAAGACTTTTTCTACCGCATCTGGATTGGTAGCATCGCAGCCTATTCCCCAAATTGTATCTGTGGGGTATAAGATCAGTCCACCATTTTTTAGCGTCTCCAAGGCCTTATTCAAATCTTCTCGATCTACGAATCCACTCATTTTATTTTTTAATGCTAATTTTAACGTTAAACAGCGACATTGTGATCACGTAATGCGTCATTTAATGACGTCTTTTTGTCCGTAGACTCTTTACGTTGACCAATGATCAAAGCACAAGGAACTTGATATTCTCCAGCTGCAAATTTCTTCGTATAAGATCCTGGAATCACAACTGAACGGGCAGGTACATAACCTTTATATTCAACTGGCTCAGGTCCTGTCACGTCAATAATTTTTGTTGAAGCTGTCAATACAACATTAGCGCCTAATACGGCTTCTTTTTCTACACGAATACCTTCGACCACAATCGCTCTTGATCCGATGAATACATTGTCTTCAATAATAACGGGAGCTGCTTGTACGGGTTCCAATACACCACCAATTCCGACGCCACCGCTTAAGTGCACATGTTTACCAATTTGCGCACAAGACCCAACAGTTGCCCATGTATCTACCATAGTACCTTCGTCTACATAAGCACCAATATTAACATAAGAAGGCATCATAATCACTCCTTTAGCCAAATAGGCTCCTAAACGAGCGGAAGCTCCTGGTACAACACGCACTCCCGTATGTTTGTAGTCTGTTTTTAATTTCATTTTGTCATGAAACACAAAAGGACCAGCAGTCATTTCACGCATATCATTGATTGGGAAATATAAGATGACGGCTTTTTTTATCCAATCATTTACATGCCATCTCGTACCGATCATTTCAGCCACACGGATTTCCCCGCTATCTAACTTCATGATAACAGCACGGATCGCTTCTGTATATTCTTTATATTCTAATAATTGTCTGTCTTCCCACGCTTCCTCAATCAATTTTTTTAGTGGCTCTACCATATTATTTGTTTGCTTATTTGAATTAGTTTATTTTGATGTACAAACTTAGATAAAGTTGGACTTAAAAACAACTTTATCCATTGTTCCTTGCTATAGACTTTCCTGATACCAACACCGTACCAACTTATGATCAACTCCTAATCGTAACCACAGTGTGTGCACGGTGAGTCCACGTTGAGTCCACCTTTTAAAGGTGCATTCACTATGCAGATACCGTTTTAACAATCCGCTTGCAGTGAGGAGTTGGTATGGGTTTGGTGATAACTTGCCTGCAATTAGTTATTAAGCTCTTCATGCGAACGAATTAAAGACGTTTTAATAATTGAACTCAGTTTTACTGGAATTCTCTATAATTGCTTTTGGTTATATCGGTTCTAAAAATATAGTTATTTTTGTCATATGGCAGGAACATTGGAAAAATTGAGAATTGATAAATATTTGTGGTCAATTCGGTTATTTAAGACAAGAACTTTGGCAACAGAAGCCTGTAAGGCAGGACGAGTTAAACTAAATGGCCAAAATATAAAACCGTCTTACGAAGTTAAGATTAGCGATGTATATCATATCCAAAAAGGAATTGAGAAAAAAGTGGTAAAAGTCACGGGTCTTTTAGAGCGTCGTGTTGATGCAAAGACAGCAGTTCAATTTTATGAAGATCAGACACCAGTTGAAGAAACCGTAGGATTTAAATCCATGTTTCATGCTCCAGTCCTAAAGCGCGATCGTGGTACCGGACGCCCTACGAAAAAGGACCGTCGTGAAATAGATGGTTTACAATCTTCAGAATGGTGGGAGAAAGAAGATGAATAATCTGAAGATATGCGTCATGATCATGGTGGGAAGCCTGTTGGCGATGTCCTGTAAATCGTATAGAAAATCGACAACTTCAGCTAAAGGTGAATTTATCTTGGCTATCCATGGCGGGGCTGGCACGATCTTGAAAAAGAATATGACAGATTCGATGGAGCAGGCTTATAAAACAGTATTGGAACAAGCTCTCAAAGTTGGCTATGAAAAAATTCAGCAAGGAGGAAGCAGTTTGGAAGCAGTTGAATCTGCGATTCATGTCATGGAAGATTCACCATTATTTAATGCCGGAAAGGGTGCTGTTTTTACACACGATGGGAGAAATGAACTGGATGCCGCGATTATGGATGGAAAGACTTTAGCTGCAGGAGCTGTTGCAGGGGTTTCGACTATAAAAAACCCGATCTCAGCAGCTAAAGCGGTGATGGAAAAATCTGAGCATGTGATGATGGTCGGTAGGGGTGCGGAGCAATTTGCTGCA
This sequence comes from Sphingobacterium sp., assembly GCA_031286695.1. Classification (GTDB taxonomy): domain Bacteria; phylum Bacteroidota; class Bacteroidia; order Sphingobacteriales; family Sphingobacteriaceae; genus Sphingobacterium. The sequence goes on from JAITTY010000002.1 coordinate 162,157, forward strand.
CAAGCGGGACTGGAAATCGTGGATCCTTCCTATTTTTGGACCAAAGCGCGTTGGGAGTCTCTACAGAAAATTAAAAAAGAAGATAATATCAAAACGCAATTGGATCATGATCAAAAACAGGGCTCACGTTTGGGTGTGACTAATAAAGATGCGAAATTTGGTACGGTAGGATGTGTTGCTTTGGATCGATACGGTAACTTGGCGGCGGGTACTTCGACAGGAGGGATGACAAATAAAAAGTTTGGGCGGATCGGTGATTCTCCAATTATCGGAGCTGGAACTTATGCTAATAACGAAACTTGTGCAGTTTCTTGTACAGGATGGGGAGAGTTTTATATTCGTCATGTAGCCGCTTATAAAGTGTCAGCATTAATGGAATATAAAGGTGAAGATGTTGTGCAGGCAAGTCAGGAAGTGATCGAAGGTATTGGTAAGATGGGCGGTAATGGGGGGATGATTGTTTTGGACAAAAATGGTCGTGTCGCTATGCCTTTTAATACAGCCGGTATGTATCGGGGAACTGTGACTAAAGATGGCAAGATTACTGTAGAAATTTATAAATAGTTACTCTACTATTTTTATACTCATAAAGTAGCCCAAGTGATCAATAAACGAAATATAACCCGTTGATCACTTGGGATAAGTTTTGTGGTTTTTATAGCATTTACAGGTGGTAACCTTAAAGTTAAAGTGCAGTCAGGTATTTTTCAATTTCGTCAAATTGAATATCACCATGCGAAGCATCATATCGGGTATTCTTCCCTTCGACGATCAATATTTGTGGCGACTGGTGTTCTACGTTCCAGCGTTGAGCAATTTCATTCGATAGTGAACGGTAGCGCAAGAGATCTAGAAGATAAATAGCATAATCATGGTCAGAAGTAGCTGACATTCGCTCCAGGCTACGCTTGGCCATATTACTTATACCACAAGTAGTGCTGTGTTTAAAGATGGCCGCGACTTTATCGGATTGGTAAAGTTCCTGTAACTGCTCTTCTGTATTTAATTCTATCCAATTAATCATATTATAGTTCTGTGAATTTTTTCTGTTCTACTTGTACAAAGGATGAAATAGAGGAAAATACGCAGCTCTTCTTATCGTTATTCGTAGCGTTAAAAAAACTAGGTAGCCGTATGCCATCCCCGATTTCCTTGTATTTGCTTACTTCATAAGCAATTTTCTCCCCTTTATCGGTGTATTCGTAATAAGTAATCTCGCCGGTATTTTGGTCTATATAAATAGACCCATCTATCTTTAGACCAAAAATAGAACCAGACGAACTGATATTCGCTATTGTTAATTTTTGTCCACCAATGAAACGGTCGGTTTGACTTTTGAGTGTGACATTCTTTTGTCCAATTAAGGTGGGTAAAAGAAGGAGATTGAGATCTGAAAATAGTTGGCCTCGGATTGATTTTTTAATTTCAGCACCATCTGATGTTAAATTTCCTCCAACGTATAGTTTGTCAGTGCTGCTATTTTTAAAATTAAACAGATAAGTTACCTGATCGGTTCCACTATAGCCGTCAAACCTGCATTCTCCGGTTGAGCGATTGAATAAGAATTTGCGCTCATCATTGGACAATTGATCTGAAATCGTATTTCCCTTTGCTGAGAAAGCTAAAAATTGTAAGGAGTCCCATTTACCTTGGCCACCGATACTTTGCCATATCTGTTTGTTTAGACTATCACCTTGTGCTATAACATCGAGCTGACAGCATAAAGTAAGGCAAAATATCAATAGTACATTCGATAATGTTTTCATAATCCTATTTTTAAAGAAACAATCACAAAGCAAATAACTCCAGAATCGGGAGCATCCGGCTTGATGATTGCATTTTTATGCTAGTGAAAAATAAAAATCGATTAATAAAATAAGTGAATATCTTATTAATCGATTTATTCAAAATATGAAGTACCTGAGTTTCTACGTTGTGCTCAAAAATACTTTTCATCATTGAATGGTAGGCAAAATTGATACCAAACTAGAATTTTTTGGCAATATGAGCCATTTGTATAGCTGTAATAGCAGCTTCTTCACCTTTATTGCCATGTTTACCACCGGCACGATCCAATGCTTGCTGTAGATTATCCGTTGTCAACACACCAAAAATAGCGGGTTTGTTGTACTTGAGCCCTACATTGGCAATGCCGTTTGCAACTGCGTCACAAATAAAATCAAAGTGTCTAGTCTCTCCCTGAATGACACAGCCTAAGCAGATAACGGCGTCAAAACCCTGATTTCTGAGTGCGAGATCTGCTCCAGAAATTAACTCGAAACTCCCAGGAACCTCGATCACCTGGATATTACTTTCCCTAGCGCCGTGCTTTTCTAAGCCTGTAATTGCACCATTCAATAATGCACCAGTAATTTCTGCGTTCCATTGTGCAACAACGATTGCAAATTTGAATGGACTTGCATCCGCAACCTGGATATGCGAAAAGTCTGATAAATTTTTAATGCTACTTGCCATAATAGTAACAAAGATAGTGATTTTAGATGGTCACAAAAAAAGAGGCTATGAAATAGCCTCTTTTTTATTATGTTCTCTAGATTGATCCTATTAAAGGTGTGCTTGTACACGACCTAATAAACCATCAATTGTAGAAGCCTCTTGACTCTCCGGAAAATCTGTTTTGATCTTTTTGTAAGCGCTCTCTGCACTTTTGTAATCATTTTGTGCTTCGTATACAAGCCCTAATTTTTTCAAAAAGAGTGGCGTTGTATAGGAGTTGCTTGATTTTTCAGATGCCTGCTTATAATAGTCCGCTGCTTTTTTGTAATCTTTTAATTCTGAGTAAGCATCCCCTGTTAAACCAATGACCAAAGGATCTAAAATTTGACTTCCAGTAGGCGAGTATTTTTCGAGTGCTTTCACCGCTTCATCAAATTTACCTTGACGCAAATATAAACCGCCTAAATACGCATTAGCAATATTTGCAGATTTTGTATTTGAATACTCGTCGGCAATTTGTTTAAAACCAAGAAATGCACCGTCACCCATGATTGCTTTGTTTTGCAAAGAATCAATTGTAGCAAGCTGCTCTGCTTTATACATACGGTTTGAAGCTTCTTCTGCTCTTGGATCTAGATAAAGCTTTTGATATCCAAAATAAAGTAAGATCAATACAACGATACCACCTAAAATGAACACTACACTTTTTTGGTTATCTTGAAAAAAAGATCCTTTTGAAGGTTTGAAACCTTGATTTGTATTATTTGTGTTTTTAGACATTACTAATCAGTAAAATATGGATTGCAAAAATACACTTTTCGAGCAAATTTGCAAGTGTTTTGCAAATTTTAAAGTGAATTAACTTTAGTTTTCCGACTCGTTTGATAATTCTATTTCCTTGTCCAGTTGTTCGTAGATGGAATTTTTACTTTTGAATTCGGGTACAATAATTTTCATTTGATAGACAACTTCGTTTTTGTTTTGTGTCGCTAAACGCTGTTGCAATTCCTCAATTTTCATGCACACGATATCATAATTATTTTCCCTGACTTTGGCGATCATGATTTTTTCGTGGTGAGTCGGTAAGGTATTCTCTAAATCATTTAATAATTCCTCATATAATTTTTCTCCAGGTCTTAATCCCGTGAATTTTATTTCAATATCTTCATTTGGTTTAAATCCAGAAAGACGGATCATTTTTTTAGCGAGCTCAACTATTTTTACTGATTTCCCCATATCAAAGACAAAGATCTCTCCACCTTGTCCCATTGTTCCGGCCTCAAGAACTAATCGACATGCTTCAGGAATGGTCATAAAATAACGGGTGATTTCGGGATGGGTAACTGTTACGGGACCACCTTTTTGAATCTGATCTCTAAATCGGGGGATAACTGAACCATTTGAGCCTAGGACATTGCCAAAGCGGGTTGTTATAAATTTGGTGTGAACGTTTTCTCTCGATGAGTGTTCCAAATGATTGTTTAATGATTGTACATAGATTTCTGCAATACGTTTGGTTGCTCCCATGATATTTGTTGGGTTTACTGCTTTATCTGTGGAAACAAAAACAAATTTCTCGACCTGGAATTCTACGGCTAAATCAGCTAGATTTTTTGTTCCCATGACGTTGGTCTGTACAGCTTCTAGCGGGTGGTTTTCCATCATCGGCACATGTTTGTATGCTGCTGCGTGATATACATAGTGCGGTCTGAATGTTTCAAAAAGTAAGTGCATACGTCTTGTACTTCGAACATCCGCGATATAAGTATGATATACCTGATTTGGGAACTCATCTTGAAGGTCAAGCTGGAGGTTATGGAGTGGTGACTCCGCTTGGTCACAAAGGATAATCATTTGAGGTTCGTATTTCCCCAATTGGGATGCGATCTCACTTCCTATTGAACCAGCAGCTCCAGTAACTAGTATCCTTTTGCCCTTTGTCTGGCTTAGTATATGGTCGTCATTAATCTTGATCGGATCCCTTTCTAGCAAATCTTCGATTCTGATTTTTTGAATCTGATTAGGATTAAGGTCGCCATTCATAATCTTCTTAACGGGTGGTAGCGTTAAGATATTTACATTTTTTTCAAGTGCAACGTCTGTGATTTCATTTTTGCGGTCCGATGGAATGTTGTGCGAGGCGATGATGACTTCTTCAATATTTAGCGTGTTAATGAGGTGGCTAAACTTTTGAGAAGCGTAAATTTTGGTTCCATCAATTACTTTGTTGATCTTTTGCTCATTATCATCTAAAAATCCTACTATAGCATTTTTGGAGCGTACGTCATGGTCTAGTGTTCTTTTTACAGCAATCCCCAAGTCACCAGCACCATATATTAGTGTTTTTTTTCTGGAACCGCTGACTTTTTTTGTGTATAGAAAGAAAATTTTAATAATCGTTCTATATACGGTTAAAATAAGAAAGGAGAAGAGCGCAAAGAAGATAATGAGCGCAGTTGGAATGTTTCGTTCAACCTCGTTAGCCTGGATCACTAATTTGATAACCAAGAGAATGAACACACTGAATGTTATCGTTGATAATATACGTATTGAATCGATGGCACTTGTGTAACGAACGATCCCGGTATACATCTTGAACAGGTAAAATGACAAAGAGCATACACTTATGAATAAAATGTAACGAATACTAAAATCAATATCGAGTAGAAAATCGAAGTTAAAATCGTAGTAAATGACATTTGCAAGCAGATAAGCAATGGAGACACTAAAGATATCCAATAAAAAAATGATCCACCGGGGCACTATATTCACTTTACTGAGCATGGTATTATATCTGATTAATTAAGACAAATGTAGATAAATTTGTTTCATTCCAAAGCTGGGGGGAGGCAAATTTATCTTCGTTTGATAAGATTGATTATTTATTGTAATTTTAGCTAACTATCAATTTTACAAGATGAATGAGTTAGGAAAGCTTGCGAGTCAGGCTATGATTTCTCCAAAAGAGATGCTGTTTGAGAAGAAAAAGAATGCAAAAAGTTTATTTATAGGCATTCCAAAAGAAACCTCGCTGCAGGAAAAGCGGATCTGCTTGACGCCATTAGCGGTTGCATTATTGGTAGAAAATGGGCACGAGGTAATCATTGAGACAGGAGCGGGCAGTGGGGCCAATTTTTTAGATCATCATTACAGCGAACAGGGAGCCCGTATCGTATCTTCACGGGAAGAAGTATATCAAGCCGATCTAATTATTAAAGTTGGTAGTCCGACGATCAGTGAAGTTAAGTTGATGAGAGAAAGGCAGCTCTTATTATCTTCCCAGCAACCGTCGTTAATGAATTTGGATGTACTAAAGGCATTAATGCACAAAAAAATTACCGCAATTTCATACGAATATTTGAGGGATGAAGGTGGTTGCCTGGCAGTGGTTCGCGCGATGAGCGAAATTGTAGGGGCAACAGCAACCTTAATTGCGGGAGAATATCTGAGCAATGCATTTGGAGGAAAAGGACTGATGCTCGGCGGTGTGACAGGGGTGGCTTCCACAGAAGTTGTCATTATTGGAGCGGGAACCGTTGGAGAGCAAGCCGCTCGAACGGCTTTGGCCCTGGGGGCAGAGGTCAAGGTTTTTGATAATTCGATTTATAAACTTAGACGTCTACAAAACAATTTGGGTAGCCGTGTATTTACCTCCGTTATACAACCTATTATTTTAAACAAGGCCGTTATCAGCTCAGATGTGGTTATTGGCGCTTTACGAGCTCGTAACGGGCGTTCTGCCTGTGTGATTTCGGAAGAGACGGTCTCTAAAATGAAACCTAATTCCGTTATTATAGATGTAAGCATAGATCAAGGGGGGAATTTCGAGACTTCGGAAGTGACATCTCATGATAAACCTATCTTTCGAAAATTTGATGTTATTCACTATTGTGTTCCCAATATCGCATCTCGGGTAGCACGGACGGCGACGTATGCCATGAGCAATATTTTTACTTCGATTTTGCTTGATTTTGCTGAACTCGGGGGATTGAAAAATGCAATCTGGAAGAATCCAGGCATCAGAAGTTCCATTTATTTATACCAGGGTAATCTTACGAATATAGATATGGCCTCAAGGTTTAATATGACTGCGAAAGATTTGGATCTCTTAGTTGTTTCCTCTTTATAGCTGATTAATCTTGACGAGTTCCTGAAGGTAATCTTTAGAACTTGATCTGTTATGAAATACCTTATAAATTATTATTCTAATGAAAAAAGTTTTTATGATTTTATGCTCGTTGATTTCTTTCGTTCAGGCGCAGGAAACAATAAACCTTTATACAGATTCCATTCCTAACGCTACGGATAAGGAAGCTGTAAATTTAGAAAAAAATGTCCCTAGATTGTTCGCTTATACGCCAGATAAAGGTATTGATAAGAATATTGCAGTGCTTATTATTCCTGGCGGGGGGTATTCTCATATCGCGATGGACCACGAGGGGCATGCTGTTGCGAAAGAACTTATAAAAAATGGTTATTCAGCATTTGTTTTACAGTATAGATTGCCTTCACCGAATATTATGCGCGACAAATCAATTGGGCCACTTCAAGATGCTCAACGATCGATGCAATTAATTAGGACTTTACATCCCGAATTTCGAAAAGTGGGGGTGATTGGCTTTTCTGCGGGCGGGCATCTGGCATCTACTTTAATTACAAAGTTTAAAAAAGATTATATTGCAAACCCCTCCCATATTTCATTAAGGCCTGATTTTGCTGGGCTAATTTATCCAGTGATCTCTATGGAAAATGATATAACACATAAAGGGTCGCGTATTAATCTCATCGGAGAAAACCCGTCGGATGATCTAATTAAGCTGTTTTCTTCCAATTTGCAGGTGTCTCCTGAAGTTTGCCCCGTTTTCTTTGTGCACGCCAAAGATGATATGGCTGTACCTATAGAAAATAGCTATAGAATGATGGCTGCCCTGGATAGGGAAAAAGTACCCAATAAGCTTTATACCTTTGAGCAAGGGGGGCACGGTTTTGGATTAATTAACAAGACCTCAGATAAATTATGGTTTGACGCATTCTTGTCTTGGCTAAAAACACAAGACTAGGGTATCAAATTAATGGTCAAAAGCAATCCAGTGGGATATCGTTAGATCAACAGCCTGTTGTTTTTGTGGAATTACCTGCGATGTGATAATCGCGTGTAAGTTAATTTCATTATTGCTGACGACGATTTCATAATAAAAACCTCTGAATCGGACATCTTTTACAAAGAAAGTTGACTCTTCTGAAGGACTTATTGAAATCCATTCTTGATGAATCGCGATTGGTTTTTCGCTTGCTATGCCTAAATTTTGAGCTTGCTCAACGTGCAGTATATTGCTTTTTGCCAGTAATTGAGCGGTATAAGGATGAGATGGTTGGTTGTAAAGTAGATGCGGATTATTTTGATCTAAAATTTTACCTGCTTTCATCACAATAAGATTGTCTGCCAAGGCAAGTACTTCTGTTGGATCGTGCGAAACTAAAATGACTGTTAACCCAGTTTCTTTGACAATATCTTTTATATCCTGTTGCAGAGTGTCGCGAAAAGAGGCGTCTACCTGATTAAATGGCTCGTCCATTAGTAAAACTTCGGGCTCGTTGATTAGCGCTCGACAGATTGCTACGCGTTGTTTTTCTCCACCACTGATGTCTGCTACTCTTTTTCGTGCCAGGTGGTCTATGCGTAAACGTTGCAATATTTCCGCTGTTTTGTCTTGCTTGCGTTTGATATCTGTATTGGGTAATTGTGAAGCAACATTATCCCAGACATTGGCATAAGTATTCAAATCGTCGAAGCCTTGTGAGACTAATTTCATGGCATCGTGGCCGGGAATTAACTTGTCTTTACGTGTGGGGACTTGCCAGCCTTTGTAGCGTACAATACCGCCAGTTGGTTCCAATAAGCCATAGATAAGTCTAAGCAATGTGCTTTTTCCGCTGCCGGATTCACCGATGATAGCCGTTATTTTCCCTTCTTCGATATCGAAAGAGCTGTTTTCAACAGCAAATTGGGCATTGTTCTCGTGAAAGGAAAAGCTAAGGTGTTCGGCATGTATAGCCGCTAATCCGGGCACATGGATATCAGATGGAATATATTGACAAGATGAGTGAGCCATAGTAAGAGTCAAAAAAGGTAGATTAACGAATCGAAATTTTCCGTGTTGTAGCATCTATGATGCTGATATGTATTTCTTTTGCTTCTTCAGGAAGTAAATTTGGGATTTTTTCCGGCCATTCCACAAAACAGTATGCACCTGAATAGAAATATTCCTCATAACCGAAATCGAATGCCTCTTGCTCATCTTTAATGCGATAAAAATCAAAGTGATATATTGGCCCCGTGGCAGATTCGTATTCATTTACAATGGAGAATGTTGGACTAGAGGTGCTATCCTTTACGTTCAATTGCGTGCACAGGTGTTTTACGAAGGTTGTCTTTCCAGCTCCCATTGGACCATATAATAGAAAAATTCGGTCCTTTGGAAAACTATTTAAAAGTGTCTGCGCAGCTTGAGATAGACCTGCTGTCGTATTTACGATAATTTCCATGTTGCAAAATTACTATTTCGGTAAATATGTCGCAAAGGGGATAATCATTTCTTCCAAAGAGATCCCACCATGCTGGAACGTTCCATTAAAGTAATTTACAAATTGATTGTAGTTGTTGGGATAAACAAAATACGAATCTTCTTTCGCGAAAACGTATGTTGAACTAACATGAAGTTTAGGCAGCTGTGCGTCATAGGGATTTTTGATGGCAAAAACATCCTTGTCGATATAGTTCAGGTTTTTCCCCTGTTTATATCTCAAATTTGTATTTGTGTTTCGATCACCCACTATTTTACTTGGTTTTTTTACACGGATGGTGCCGTGGTCAGTTGTAACAATTACGCGAACTTTCTTTTGTGAAAGCCATTTCATGGCCTCTAATAGTGGCGAATGTTCAAACCATGACAAAGTGAGTGAGCGGTACGCTGCTTCGTCGTTTGCTAATTCGCGAATCATCGAACTGTCCGTACGTGCATGAGATAGCATATCAACAAAGTTATATACTAATACATTGAGTTGATTGTGCATCAAATTACCGAGATTGTCTAAAACATCCTTTCCCTGTTCAAGTGTCAATATTTTTGTATAGGAGTGTTTTATGGGTTTGCGATATAACCGTTTAACCTGATCTTCCAAGAATTTATCCTCATATAAATTCTTGCCCCCTTCATCTTCGTCGTTTTGCCATAATTTTGGAAAGCGTTTTTCCATTTCTAACGGAGTTAAACCACTAAAGATAGCATTCCTAGCATATTGTGTTGCTGTCGGTAAAATACTGAAATAGTTTATTTCCTCTTCAAGTCTAAAATAATCGGTGATGACCTCATTTATAATTTTCCATTGATCGAAGCGCAAATTGTCTATTAGAAAGAAAAATGTTGGGATCTCATCTTCCAACGTTGGAAATACTTTCTTCTTAAATAGTTGATGTGATAGAATGGGTGCATGCTCGGGGCGATTGATCCATTGTATGTAGTTGTTTTCTATAAATTTAGAGAATTGCATGTTTGCTTCGGATTTTTGCATCGTCAGAATTTCATGCATATTATTGTCCTCAAGCTTTTCGAGTGATAATTCCCAATAGACGAGTTTTTTGTAAACTTCCGACCATTGATTGAAATCCAGATTGTCATTTAGGATCATCCCTAAATTGCGGAAGTCTTGTTGATAGGCCATGGATGTTTTTTCATTCACAAGACGCTTGTTCTCGGTCAATTTTTTGATCGTCATCAAGATCTGTTTAGGATTGACAGGCTTAATGAGATAATCGTCTATTTTGGAACCGATAGCATCTTCCATGACATGCTCTTCTTCGTTTTTTGTGACCAGAACAATAGGAACAGTCGGATTGATCGATTTGAGTATGGCAAGTGTTTCAAGACCTGTAAGTCCAGGCATATTTTCGTCTAAGAAAACGAGATGGAAAAAACCATTTTTAAAGGCTTCAACGGCATCATTCCCATTATTGACTGTGTCAACTTTGTATCCCTTGCTTTCTAAAAATAAAATATGTGGTTTTAGAAAGTCAATTTCATCGTCAGCCCAAAGAATATGTGTTTTTTGCATCGTGTTATTATATATGTCTATTAGTGGGGGAGATCGGATTTGCGATCTAGTGCTAACATAAGCAAATATCGTGCTTTAGATTTTATTTTTAACATTTCTTAACGATGAACTAACTATCTTTGTTTTAAGTTTATACTAGTGTTAACCAGGAGTTCATGTTTAAGGGGCTCGGTTTCATATTTATAGTGTTGATGATAGTATTAATTTATCGCCACATTGAACAAAAATAAAATTATTAATGATCCGGTATATGGATTTGTTGCGATTCCGACGGGATTGGTTTTTGACCTAGTGCAACATCCTTATTTTCAAAGGCTCCGTTATATCAAACAGGTGAGCATGACACATCTTGTTTATCCCGGTGCTTTGCACACTCGTTTTCAGCATGCCATAGGAGCGATGCATTTAATGTCTATGGCTTTGGAAACTTTGAAAGGCAAAGGCGTTAGAATTGCTGAGGAAGAAGAGGAGGCCGTTCTTTCGGCAATTTTGCTCCATGATATAGGTCACGGTCCTTTTTCACATTCCTTGGAGCATAGTTTGATTGAAGGCGTTTCTCACGAACTATTGTCCTCCCTTTTAATGGATCGAATCAACAATGATTTGGGGGGAAGACTAAGCCTTGCGATTACAATCTTTAATAATAAATACGAACGTAAATTTCTTCATCAATTGGTGTCGAGCCAATTGGATGTTGACCGAATGGACTACCTCAATAGAGATAGTTTCTTTACAGGTGTATCAGAAGGTGTGATCTCATTTGACCGCATCATAAAAATGCTCAATGTGGTGGAAGATGAGATTGTGGTGGAATATAAAGCACTTTATTCTGTTGAGAAATTTCTGATTGCTCGAAGACTGATGTATTGGCAAGTGTATTTGCACAAGACCGTTATTGGTGCTGAACAGTTGTTAATTAAAATTTTGCAGCGGGCAAAATATTTGACGGCTGCCGGTGACAAGCTCTTCGCTACTCCGGCGTTTCATTGGTTTTTAAGTCAGCAGATCAACAAAAGTAATTTTTTGGATGACCCGTTACATTTGGATTGGTTTACTCGTTTAGATGATACGGATATTATGTCAGCCATAAAAACATGGGAGCGTCATGGGGATCATATTCTAAGTGAAATGTGCCAACGCGTTATGAAGCGTAATCTTTATCGTTCTATCATGAGTGATAAACCATTTACACCGGCATATATTGATTTGGTGAAGACGAAAGTACAGGAAAGAATGGGTGTGGCTCAAAAGGATATTCATTATTATGTGTTTACGCAGGAAATTCAAAACCGTGCCTATAACTCTTCCAAGGATCAAATTAAAATATTATTGAAATCGGGTGAACTTGTGGATATAACAGAAGCTTCTGATCTCGGAAATTTAGAAGCATTATCGAAAAATGTGGCTAAATATGCTTTATGTTATCCAAAAGAGGTGGGTTATGTTGCAATTACTTCCAGCAAGTAGTTATTTTTTAATAAAAAAACATAGATTTGTACCATGCAATTTACTGCTCAACAAATAGGGACATTATTAGAAGGACGGATTGAAGGAAATCCAGAAGTTACTGTAGGTAACCTTGCCAAAATTGAGGAAGGTAAAAAAGGCGATCTTTCTTTTTTGTCAAATCCAAAATATGAGCATTTTATTTATACTACTGACGCCTCGATTGTAATTGTTAACGATGACTTACAATTGATCCAGGAGACCAAACCGACATTGACGATCATACGGGTAAAGAATGCTTATGCGGCGTTCTCCACTATTCTGAACATGTATAATGAGTTTCGTCTTGACAAAAGCGGACGTGAGGAACCTCATTTTATACATGCTGAAGCTGAGATCGGCCAAGGTGGGTATATAGGTGCATTTGTTTATATTGGTCGAGGTGCCTCTATTGGAGACAATGTGAAAATTTACCCGCAAGTCTATATTGGAGATAAAGTTACGATTGGAGATAATACAACGCTCTATCCTGGGGTAAAGATTTATCACGATTGTAAGATTGGAAAAAATGTCGTCGTACATTCTGGTGTTGTGATTGGATCAGATGGATTTGGATTTGCACCACAGGAAGATGGAACATATAAAAAAGTTCCTCAGATTGGTTACGTTCAAGTGGAGGACAATGTTGAGATTGGTGCCAATACAGTAATCGATCGAGCCACAATGGGAGCGACTATAGTGCGTGATGGTGTTAAGTTGGATAATTTGATCCAAATTGCCCATAATGTTGATATTGGAAAGAATACAGTAATCGCAGCGCAAACAGGTATTTCCGGTAGCTCAAAAATTGGAGAGCATGTGGTTTTGGGAGGTCAGGTTGGCGTTGTTGGACATATCGTTGTTGCAAAGGGATCTCAAATCCAGGCCCAATCAGGAGTGAATAGATCAATTAAAGAAGAAGGTAAAAAGTGGGGCGGCACCCCAGTGATGCCTTACCAACCGCAATTGCGTTCTAATGTGATTTTTGCACGTCTTCCTGAATTAGAAAAACGGATTCAAGAGTTAGAAAAGTTAGTAGAAAAAAAATTGAAATAATTATTTTTCATTGAAAATAAACTGTTCTTTAATTGTGATGAAACAATTATTCAGAGCCGATCTATATAGATTCATCTAAATAGTTTAATGCATGAATGTTTTATCAAAAGAAGTTTTGATTTAAAAATATGTTATTAGAAATGAATGTAAAACAGAGAACCATCAAAAACGAGGTTGAGATTTCGGGGGTAGGTCTTCATACAGGAAAAATTGTATCGATGACCATTAAACCGGCTCCGGAAAATCACTGGTTTAAGTTCAGACGTGTAGATTTAGAGGGACAACCAGAAATTTTGGTTGATGCGGATAATGTTACGGATACCTCCAGGGGAACGACAATTACGCAGAATGGGGCAAGTGTGAGTACAATTGAACATTTGATGGCATCTTTAATTGGTTTACAGATTGATAATGTGCTGATTGATATTGATGGCCCTGAAATACCCATCCTAGATGGGAGTTCAGCGATTTTTGTAAAATTGTTTGAGGAGGCAGGATTTGAAGAACAGGATGCTGATCGAGATTATTATGAGATATCTAATAATATCCATTATGCGGAGCCAGATCGTAAAGTCGAGATATTGGGCATGCCGATGGATGGATATCGGTTGACTTGTATGATCGATTTCAATTCGCCTGTCTTGGGTAGCCAACATGCTGCGATTACATCAATTGAGGATTTTAAATCTGAAATAGCTTCTTCGCGTACGTTTTGTTTCTTGCACGAATTGGAAATGTTGGTTGATCATGGACTTATTAAAGGGGGGGATTTGAGTAATGCGATCGTTATTGTGGATAAGGAGACTTCTCCTGAGGAGCTGCAAAAATTAGCGCATCTTTTCCATAAAGAAACCGTTGCAGTTGCTAAAGAAGGAATATTAAACAATAATCAATTGCGTTATCAAAATGAACCTGCCCGACATAAATTATTGGACATGGTTGGAGATTTAGCGCTAGTGGGAAGACCTCTGAAAGGCCATATTATGGCTGCTCGTCCAGGCCATGCTGCAAATGTTGCTTTTGCAAAAAAGATAAAAGAGCAGATCAAGAAAGATAAAACGCGTAAAAAAATTAAAGTTTACGATCCAAATATGCCTGCATTATACGATACGGTAGAAATTATGAAAATTTTACCGCATCGTCAGCCCATGCTTATGGTGGATAAAATCCTCGAATTGACGGAGACGCATGTTGTAGGTTTAAAGAATGTTACCATGAACGAAGATCTATTTATGGGACATTTTCCTGGAGCACCATTATTTCCGGGTGTCTTGCAAGTGGAGGCTATGGCTCAGACTGGGGGAATTTTGGTTCTAAAGACAGTTCCTGATCCAGAGAATTGGTTAACCTTATTCCTTAAAATTGAGAATGCACGTTTTAAAGCTCAGGTAACTCCAGGAGATTCTGTTATTTTTAGATGTGACTTAATGGAGCCGATTCGAAGAGGTATCGCAAAAATGAAAGGTGTGGCGATGGTAGGAGAAAAAATTGTGTGTGAAGCGGAGCTTATGGCACAGATCGTAAGAGTAAATAACAACTAAAGTAGTATAGATGATACAGCCATTAGCTTATATTCATCCGGAGGCAAAAATTGCTAAAAATGTGGTCATCGAACCATTTGTAACGATCTATAAAGACGTCGTCATTGGTGAAGGCACCTGGATAGGTTCAAATGTGACGATCATGGATGGAGCTCGAATTGGAAAAAACTGTAAAATATATCCCGGTGCAGTAATCTCTGGGGAACCTCAAGATTTAAAATTTGATGGGGAGATTACTACAGCTGAAATTGGTGATAATACAACCATTCGTGAGTGTGTAACCATCAATAGAGGAACCAAGGATAGGTATAAAACGGTCATTGGAAAAAATTGTTTGATCCAAGCTTATAGTCATGTTGCGCATGATTGCGAAGTAGGTGATAACTGTGTTTTTTCAAACAACAGTACACTTGCTGGACATATTACTGTAGGTGATTATGTGGTACTTGCTGGAATGGTAGCTGTACACCAATTTGTCAAAATTGGTTCGCATGCATTTGTTACTGGTGGTTCATTGGTGCGTAAGGATATTCCTCCTTTTGTAAAGGCCGCGCGTGAACCGATTTCTTATGCAGGGATTAATTCTGTTGGATTGAGAAGAAGAGGGTTTTCCGAAGAGCAAATTGCCGAGATTCAGAACCTTTATCGCATTCTTTTTGTCCAAAACAGAAATTTGGCTAAAGCGATAGAAATTATAGAAGCTGAGTATCAGGCAACAGAAATCCGTGATGAAATCTTGGATTTTATTCGGAACTCAGGTCGGGGTATCATGAAAGGATTCAATAATAGAGCGATGTAATCGCGTTATCGATTCTAGTGAATTTGAAAATTATATTAAAAGACATTGGTAGGAGGTATAACAACGAATGGATTTTTAGGCATATAAACTATACCTTCGAGTCCGGCAAGAGTTATGCCATCCTTGGCCATAATGGTTCAGGGAAATCTACTTTTCTAAAAGTACTTTCAAGTTGTTTGACACCTTCAGCGGGTGAACTGACCTATACGGATGGAGACAAAGTCCTACCCGTGGACAATATCTATCAGCAACTATCTCTCGCAGCTCCTTATGTTGAACTGATTGAGGAATTCACCTTAAATGAGCTGATTGATTTCCATTTTAAATTTAAAAATTATCTTCCCTCCTTTGATAAAGAAACTGTTGTCAGCCTGTTGGGATTAGCACATGCACTGGACAGAGAGATACGTTTTTTTTCCTCAGGTATGCGGCAGCGTGTAAAGCTGGCACTGGCTTGCTGTTCTGCATCTGACTTGGTTTTGTTGGATGAACCTACAAGTAATTTGGATAGTGCGGGTGAACAATGGTATCTTAGCTTGATAGACCGTACAAAGTTGCCATCCAGATTATTTATCGTCTGTTCGAACCAAAAAAAAGAGTATGAATTCTGCGATGAAAGTATTTCCATTGTAGATTTTAAAAAGTAGCGAATGAAATTTTAATAACACAATTAGTTTTTGTACTTTTGACGACTCAATAATGAGATAACCGTTTAAAGTTCAATTCAAAGAATGGCTAAGGCATCAGAGGTAAAATCAGGAAATATCTTAAGATTTAACGGAGAATTAGTGTCCGTAGAAGAATATATACACCGTACACCAGGCAATTTACGTGCATTTTATCAAGCGAGAATGCGCAATGTTAAAACTGGAAAGCTAGTTGAATACCGTTTTAGAGTTGACGAGTCTGTAGAGATCGCACGTGTAGAAACGAGTGATTATCAATATTTATATGAAGATGGTGAGTTCTTCGTGGTGATGGATAATAATACATACGAGCAATTTAATATCCCTAAATTTTTGTTCGGTGATTCAGCGCGTTTCTTGAAAGAGGGAATGACTGTAATTATTGCTTTTGAAAGCGAGGAGCCTATTATGGCAGAAGCTCCAAAAAGTGTAGAATTGGAAATTACATATACTGAACCGGCTGTAAAAGGAGATACTTCTACAAATGCATTGAAAAAGGCGACTGTAGAGACAGGTGTTGAGATTATGGTGCCGTTGTTCATTAATCAAGGCGAGAAAGTAAGAGTTGATACGCAAACTGGTAGTTATATCGAGCGCGTAAAATAATAGAAAGATTTTAGGTTTAGGTTGATTATTCGGTCTTGATAGCGCTCGCTACAAGGCCGTTTTTTTTATGCAATATGAATAAATTTGAGTGCCAGTTTTTCTGCCGCTGACTAGAATTTCTAGTTTTTTTGGGCTTTAAATAAAATTGAATTGGCAGGAATGTGATTTTTACTGAGGTAAAAGAGATGGACTTTAATGGGCTCTTTTGATGGAAAATGAGACCGATTTTTAATAAGTAATTATTTTAAAAATGAAATCAAAAAAGGAATTAAGATTGGAATATAAAACTAAAAGATGTCAGCTGTCATTGGAAAGCGAAAATTCACTTAATGAACGTCTCCTTTTTCAGTTTACAACGCTCGATCTCTCAAAGGTGGAATTTCTACATCTATTCATTCCCATAGAAAAATACCACGAACCGAATACCTATCCAATTATCAATTATGTACAGCAACATTTTCCGCAAATAACGATTGTAATTTCCCGATCTAACTTTGAAGATTGTTCGATGCAACACTATATATTGGATCAACATACCATATTTGAAACGAATAAATGGGGTATTTCTGAACCAATATCGGGTGTTCAAGTGGATTCATCTGCTATTGATATGATTATAGTTCCCTTGTTAATCTTTGATCTTTTGGGCTATAGAGTAGGGTATGGAAAGGGGTTTTATGACCGTTTCTTCTCTGGTTGTAAAGCGGATGTACAGCGCGTAGGATTATCCTTTTTTGATCCAATTGATATTATTTCAGATAAGAATGAATATGATGTCCAATTAACGCAAGCTATTACTCCAAATCGCATTTATCATTTTGATGCGGAGTAATTATCTATATGCAAAGGCTAATTCGCTACTCTTTTAAATCGCCGCTTTGTTTTTTGCCTAATATCTGATTTCTTTATTTGATGCTTGAACAAAAGCGGAGTGTTATTTTACGGTAGGGATGATTTGTGTGGGTTGATTTTGTCTTATGATGGTTTAATTAAAATTATTTTTTATTTTTATTGCGAAATTCAATGCCTGTGCCGATATGTTTCGATTTCTTCTATTTCTTCTTTTCCTAACGATCATGCCTTGTCATGTTGTCTGTGGGATGGATCTAATGGACTCTAATTCTTCGACTGACGAGAAGAACTTTTACGAAACAATTATAAAAGGATCAGAGCAGTATCAATCCTCTAGTCTAACTTTAAGTAGATATCTTGCACCATATTTTAGCCAAGCGGTACGAAAAAATGATAGGGCACTTCTGGCAATTTATTATTGTTTGCTGGCGGATCAGTCTTTTAATGATGCAGGCACAAGAAATAGCTTTAGTGATAAATACTATTTAAAAGCCTTAGACTTTGAAGAGGGCTATAGCTACCAAAATGTGCGGGTTTGGGTAAAGGTAATGTATGGATTCTACCTATACCGATGTCAGAAAGCCTCTGAGGCATTACCCTTTATCCTGGAAGGAGAGAAAGGGTTAGAAGATATCCCTAAGGAACTTGTTTTAGATTTAACAGAAACCTACAAGAAGCTCGGTTATTTTTTTGGGACCTTAGGGGATTACACTTCTGGAATCAAATACCTTAATTTAGGACAACAACAGGAACAAATTTCACCAAGATTAAAAGCCGAAATTTTAGACAATTTAGGTTTATTGACGTTAAAAAGTGGCGGCGATACACTGCAGGCAATGAAGAACTTTGAATTGGCTCAGACCTTAGCTCTTTCTGAAAATGACTCATTGCGTTATGCGAAGATTTTGGGCAATCAGGCTGCTGTGTTCGAAGGGATGAGGGATTATCGTAAGGCTTTATTGCTCTTAGATAAGGATCTTGAAATTTCAAGATCTCTTGGTAATGATCGAAACACAATTTTTGCCTTGATGATGCGGATTCGTTTAAACATAGCGAGTAAGGAAACTAAAGATGTGCGTCAAATGATAGCGGAGGCTGAATCTCTTTTGTCGGGCTCGGATGATAAGAAGACGATACTTGAACTTGAGATCCACAAGTTGAATTTGGCGATTCAAAGTCGGGATACCAATCGTGAGCTGAATGCGCGAAGAAGGATTGAGCGCCTTCAGGATTCCTTACGCTTTTTAGATGGCGATCCCGTATTGTCCCAATTGAAGTTTATGGCCGACAAGCAAAAGTATGCCGATAAATTATCGCTGGCACAAGCCGTTATTAAGAAAAAGCAAGCTGAAAGACGACTATGGCTAATCGTAAGTTTATTGGTATTGGTGTTATTCTTTTTTATTTATAATGCTGTTCGATATCGTGCGAGAAAAAGGATACGTGATTATGAATATCAGCTTCTTAATTTAAGGTATACAAAAGCGGAATTGGACAAGGAATTGGTGAGTTCTAAAAGCCAAGTGGAAGAGTACGTCGCTTATCTTAAGCGGAATAATGAGCAGATAAATGTACTTTCTGCGATGCTTGAGGAAAAGGGGAATGTTGTTGAAAAAGATCGTGATGAACTAAAGACATTGTTGCAGTCACATCTCATCACTGAAGAGAAATGGCAGGAATTTAAATTATTGATTGTAAAAGAATTTCCAAATTTACTCCAGGATATACAATCCAAATTTCCCGATATTACCGAATCCAATTTGCGGGTTATTGTGCTTATGAAGTTGGGGCTAAATAATAAAGAAGTTGCGAATGTCCTTGGTGTCACTCCTGATGCAATAAAAAAATCAATGCAGCGTCTGAAAAAGAAGCTTGGGGATCAAGCTGGTGTACTGATGGAATATATTTCAGATAAGGAGCTTGTATAAGGACCTTGATTATCCATAATCGAGGGTATCAATAGAGAAAAATAAGCAAAAAAATAAAAGAAACGTCCAATGTCAGCGATATTGGACGTTTCTTTTATTTTTTAATCTAGCGGGTTTTCCTGTAGATTTTTTTCCCAGGCCCAAGCAGAGGCCATCATTTCGTCAATGCCGAGAGCCGCTTTCCAATGCAATTGATTAGCTGATTTAGTGACATCTCCGTATACTTTGATAATATCTCCATCACGGCGAGGACCAAATTCGTAATTTAATTTTTGTCCAGAGGCTTTTTCAAATGCTTTAATCGCTTCAAGAACAGAATAGCCATTTCCGGTTCCCACATTGAATACGTCGTATTTTCCATTTGGGTTACCTTGTTCCAATAATTTGATAGCAGCAACATGCGCTTTAGCTAAATCAACCACATGGATATAATCGCGGATGCAAGAGCCATCTGGCGTATCATAATCTGATCCAAAAACGGTTAGTTTCTCTCTTTTTCCAATTGCAGTCTGCGTTATGAAAGGCAATAGATTTTGAGGTACACCATTTGGTAACTCGCCTATTAATGCGGACTCATGGGCTCCAACTGGATTGAAGTAACGTAATGCAATAATATTATAGTTGTCATATGCTGAAGCAGTTTCTTGTAATATTTCTTCTGCTATTTGTTTGGTGTTTCCGTATGGGGAAGTCGCCTTTTTTACAGGAGCACTTTCGTCGACAGGCAGGTAGTCGGGCTCACCATATACTGTACAGCTTGAAGAGAACACAAAATTAATTGGTTTATTTTGATAAGATTCCAATAAGTTGATTAACGAAAAGAAGTTGTTATGGTAATACTTTAACGGTTTTTGCACCGATTCACCGACAGCTTTAGATGCTGCAAAGTGGATAATGCCTGAAATGTCGGTATTGTTTTTTACAAAATCATTGACTTTGTCTGTATCACAGAGATCGAATTGATGGAATTCGGGTCTAACACCAATGATCTTCTCGATTTGATCTAAAATTTTAATGTTTGAATTCGATAGATCGTCAACGATAACTGGAACATATCCTGCTTGATGAAGTTCAACTACTGTGTGTGAACCGATATAACCTGTTCCTCCTGTGACTAATATTTTTTTGTTCATTATTGTTGATTATAGTAAGTAAAGTCTTTATGTGATAAGGTTTCCAAAGGAATCTCTTTGTAAAATTCAATGGTCTTTTTTAATCCTGTTTTACGGTCTATCTCAGGTTGCCAAGCTAATTTTAATCTGGCCATTTCAATGTCGGGTTTCCGTTGTTTAGGGTCATCTACCGGTAAGGATTCATAAGTAATTTTACTTGAACTTCCTGTTAATGCTATGATCTCTTGAGCCAACTGAAGCAAGGTAATTTCGTCGGGATTACCTATATTGATGGGATATACGCAATCGGAATGCAACAATCGATAGATACCTTCGATTTGATCGTCAATGTAGCAAAATGATCGTGTCTGTGAGCCGTCCCCAAAAATGGTGATATCCTCTCCACGTATGGCCTGAGCAATGAACGTCGGGATAGCTCGACCGTCATTGAGGCGCATTCTTGAACCAAAGGTGTTAAATATTCTGACAATACGGGTATCCAAACCATGGGCGTTGTGATAAGCCATGGTTATTGCCTCTTGGAAACGTTTTGCTTCATCATATACCCCTCGAGGTCCTACGGGGTTTACATTGCCCCAATAGTTTTCGGATTGAGGAGAAACTAATGGGTCTCCATAAACTTCTGAAGTAGATGCAACCAATATGCGTGCTTGTTTCGCACGGGCTAATCCGAGGAGATTGTGCGTACCTAAGGATCCGACCTTAAGTGTTTGTATTGGGATCTTAAGGTAATCGACAGGACTTGCTGGCGACGCAAAGTGTAAAATATAATCCAGATGTCCAGGCACGTGGACAAATTTTGATACATCGTGATGATAGAAGTCAAAATTTTCCAATTTGAATAAATGTGCAATGTTCTGTAGGTCTCCGGTAATCAAGTTGTCCATTCCAATGACATCATAATCTTCTGCAATAAAGCGATCGCAAAGATGGGAACCTAGGAAGCCTGCAGCACCTGTTATCAAAATTCGCTTGCGATGTTTATTTTCCACTCAATGGTTCCTTTTAATGAAATGGGTTTAATATCTTTGACTAAGATAAACATTATTTTAAAAACATGCGTTTGCTTTATTCAATTGGAATTGTTCTTTATGGACTCTTACTGCGTATTTTGACCCCTTTTCATGCCAAAGCGAGACTGATGGTAAAGGGGAGAAAAGACTGGTATTCCAAGATGAAACAAACGGTTGATACTTCCCAAAAACATATCTGGTTTCACTTTGCATCATTAGGTGAATTTGAACAGGGACGGCCAGTTCTGGAAGCCGTGAAAAATAATTATTTGGATCATAAAATCATTGTAACATTTTACTCCCCTTCTGGCTATGAAATCCGTAAAAATACCGATCTGGCAGATTACGTTTTTTATCTCCCTTATGATACCGCAAAGAATGCTCGGTTATTCTTAGATCTTGTAAATCCTAGTTTTGTTCTATTTACCAAGTATGAGTATTGGTATTATTTTTTTGAAGGTCTACATAAGCGCTCTATTCCACTTTATTTAATTTCTGCCATTTTTCGACCTGAACAGATTTTCTTCCAAGCGTACGGAACGTTCTTTCTAAAAATTTTAAGTTATGTGACCTATTTTTTTGTCCAAAATGAGGAAAGTGTACGCCTACTAAAGGAATTTGGGATAAGAAATGCAAGCCTCGCAGGGGACACCCGGTTTGACCGTGTTGTGAACCTTCCTAAAAATAGGGTGATGATTCCTGAAATAGCGCAATTTATCGGAGATAGTCCTGTTTTGGTTGCGGGAAGTACTTGGCCAGAAGACGAACAGATTTTGCAGGAATTGTTTCAGGGTTACGCCAATTATAAATTGATCTTAGCTCCACATGAAATTAATGAATCGCACCTAACGAGTATTTTTAATCTTTGGCCAACAGCATTACGTTTTTCCAAAATGGCGACTTATAGTGCTACAGGAGTAGCGGAATCAAATGTACTCGTTATTGATAATATTGGCATGTTGTCTTCCCTTTATGGTTACGGTCAAATGGCCTATATCGGGGGAGGATTTGGCGTAGGAATACACAATACGCTTGAAGCGGCAACTTATGGCATTCCCGTTCTTTTTGGCCCTAATTTCAAAAAATTTCAAGAAGCTAAAGATCTTGTAGAAAATGGCTCAGGTTTTTCCATTGCGAACAATAAACAACTGAAGAACGTATTTTGTAGGCTACAGGATCAGTCTGCTTGTCAAGAAGCAGGCAAATTGGCTCGTGCGTATGTATTACAGAAAGCTGGAGCGACACAGATCATTATGAAGTATCTTAAGGGCGCTAGTGTAAACATAAAAAAGTCGGAAGAAGAATCTTCCGACCATGACTAGCTATGGTGCCGCCTTTTATATTTTTGAGCATTGCCTGTTAATAGTAGGTATATCTTCTTACACCTGTGATATGGCGTGACAAACGCATAACTTGGTGTGAATATCCATACTCATTGTCATACCAAACATACAGAATGACATTCTTGCCGTCGGCAGAAACAATAGTAGCGGGGGCATCAACGATTGAAGTAGCAGTGCTGCCAATGATATCTGAGGAAACGAGCTCATCGTCCTTTGAAAATTTAATCTGTTCAACGAGTTCGCCGTGAAATGAAGCCTCTCTTAAAAGCTCATTTATCTCGTCGACAGTTATTTTAGATTTTGTTTCAAGATTTAAAATGGCCAATGATCCATTTGGCACGGGGACACGAATGGCGTTGGAAGTCAGCTTACCTGCCAACGAAGGAAGTACTTTTGAGACAGCGCTGCCAGCGCCAGTCTCTGTAATCACCATATTCAGTGCGGCGGCACGCCCACGTCTAGATTTCTTGTGCATATTATCTACAAGATTCTGATCATTTGTGTATGAATGTATGGTCTCAATATGGCCTTTTTCAATACCTATTTTATTTTCCAGAACCGCCAAAATAGGGGAAATTGCATTGGTGGTGCAAGAAGCTGCAGAAAATATATACTGTTTTTGTAGATCTATATCTTTTTCGTTGACTGCATAAACGATATTGGGAACTCCTTTTCCGGGAGCTGTTAATAGAACTTGGAGAGTACCTTTAGACAGCAAGTGACGACTAAGCTCTTGCTCATCTCGGAAAGCTCCGGTGTTGTCAATGACTAAGGCATCCTGTATGCCGTACGCTGTATAATCGATATCCTCGGGTTGTTTGGCAGAAATGAGGTGAACAGTTATACCATTAATAATAAGTGCTTGATTTTCTACATCGACTAATACTTTTCCTTCAAATTCACCATGTATCGAATCAGTTTTTAATAATGTTGCCCGTTTCAAGAGAGATTTGGCATCGTTTGCATCCCGTGTTACAATAGCGCGCAGGCGAAGCTGTTGCCCCGATCCCGCTTTGTTTATAAGTTCACGGGCAAGTAAACGACCAATACGTCCAAATCCATAGAGGACAACATCTCGCGGTTTTAATTCCTGCTGCTGGTTAATGTCCTTTAACTCGTCTCCGATAAAATTGACAAGCTCTGTGTGGTCAACATTGTAGCTCTTGACCTGCAATGCTAATTTTCCAATATCGATGCGTGCGGGAGAAAGTGGTAATTTCTCCAAGGCCTGAGCAGTGTGGAGTGTTTCAAATATGTTTAGTGGTTTTTCTGCAAGAACAGTGCTTTCGCTGAGTAAGTTGAGAATTGAACTGGACTTTACATCAATGAGCTGATTTCGAAAAAAGACAAGTTCGACGGCATGGTTGTACCATAGGTTGCTAACAATCTGGATTAAGCTTACTGCAGCATTTTGTTGGGCTTGATAACTTTTGATCTCTTGGTCAAAAGATGGCTTGTGTGACATAATAATTTTATAATAGATTATGTTGCAAAAATAGCACAAACTGTATGAAAAAAGGAGTTATATTTTCATTTTCGTAATTTTATATGTTTTTATAGTTTTATTATTATGTTTTTGTTAATATTTATATGTTTTATTGCTAATCTTCTATAATAAACAACGCTGACATAATATGATCTGCCATTAATTTCCCTGTATCCGTTAAACACAATTTGTTGTCATCCAAAACGAGATTTTTTTCAGCTATGAATAAGGCTGCATCTTCCAATACGCTATTTTTAACATACTGTCCAAATCTATTTTCCAGCTCGGTTAAATCTAGGCCCCACATTGTTCTAAGCGATGTCATAATACATTCATTGATCTGGTCCAAGGTCGACAGCTGTTCTACTTCCAGAGGAAGCTGATTTGAATGAATGGAAGAGATGTATTTTGCATTGTTGGAAATATTCCAGGATCTAGCCGTTCCATTGAAAGAATGTGCTGAAGGGCCAATGCCAAGATAATGTTTGCCTTTCCAATAATTCGTATTGTGACGCGCATATTGCTTATTTTTTGCAAAATTTGAAATTTCATACTGTTCGTATCCTGCAGTTTTCAATGTATTGATGAGAAGATTCATTTGGTCTGCTGCCTGATCAGAATCAATAGCTGGACTTATGCCTTTTTTGATGAAGTGATCCAATGCTGTCTTGCTTTCCACCGTCATGGAATAGGAAGAAATATGAGGAATTGCAAAGTCAATTAGCTGTTGCATATTGTGGCGCCATTTTTCATCAGTCAATAATGGATAACCGTAGATGAGATCACAGGTAATATTTTCAAAGCCTGCATCCTGCACCCGCATAATCGAGGCCGTAGCTTCTTGTTGGTTATGGGCTCTGTTCATCCACTTGAGGTCTTCTTCAAAGAAAGACTGTATCCCGATGCTGAATCGGTTGATAGGTGTATTCCTGAGACTTTTTACTTTTGCCTTATTCAGATCATCTGGATTTGCTTCCAGGGTAATCTCGGCATTGTTGGCGATATCAAAATGTTTTGCTATGGTATCAATGATTTGTACTATTTCGTCTCCTTCCAATAGGGAAGGAGTACCACCACCAAAATAGATCGATTCAATCTTTTTCTCTTCCAAATAGGGAGCCCTAAGTTCAATTTCCTGTAATAATGCATTGATCATTTCACTTTTGTATTGGAGTGAAGTGCTGAAATGGAAGTCACAATAATGACAAGCCTGTTTACAGAAGGGGATGTGGACATAAATCATGGGGACAAATATACCAAGACCATGGCAACTTCACCTCCTATTCGAATTTTTTCTTCTCTCTCGACGAGGTCTTCCGAAACATGTACAAGCGTTTATTTTGATGGAGGGGAGTAAGCTATTGATCAAAAAAATCATCCAAAAGAAGGTTGACAGTAATGCAGTTATTTTTTATCTTGTTATCAAGATTTATTTGTAGAAGCACCGATAGATAAAACCTAATGTGGCGGAGGAGGGATCGCTCCTTCCGAAAAATTTTAGAAAGTGCATCAGGCTTAGTTGAATATAGATTATTTCATCGGATCCTATCAAATAGATTAATAAATTATGTTATTCTGCTAAAAATCAAACGTATGAAAACCTCTCGTCGCACCTTTCTGAAAAATGTAGCCGGAGCTTCCGGCTTGCTATTGCTTTCTGCAAACGGTGTTGTCAGGGCCGATTGCTTAGAAGGATCCTTTATCGATAAATTACTACCAGCGCCAAAAGGAGGAGGCTTTGCTATGAAAGATTATTGGATCTGGGATCCTTCGGTTATAAAAGGAGAAGACGGAAGATATCATATGTTTGCCTCACGCTGGAGCAAGAAATATGGTTTTGGCAATTGGGTTACAAATTCGGAGGTCGTCAGAGCTATTTCAGATACTCCAGAAGGACCTTACGAATTTGTTGAAGTTGTACTGCCCGCTCGTGGTAAAAAATATTTTGATGGTTGTACCACTCATAATCCCCGAATTGTAAAAAATGGTGACTTTTACGTGCTTTATTATTTCGGTAATAACTACGAAGAACCGAATCCTCCTTTCACAGAAAATGTATGGGAATCAGGGCTCGGCCAGAAAGCCTGGATGCATAAACGTATTGGGATGGCTTACTCGAGGACAATTGCAGGCCCTTGGAAAAGAGTTGATCAACCGATTTTGAATCCGCGTAAAGGAGAATGGGACGCCTCCATTACATCAAACCCTTCGCCAGTTGTCTTACCTAACGGGAAGGTTTATTTGCTGTATAAATCTTCGCCCGTAAATTATAATCCACCACTTTTATTGGGAGCCGCACAAGCTGATTCTTTCCTCGGACCTTATCGCCGTTTATCGGACAAGCCCATTTTTTCATTTCATACGGACCAAAACCATGAAAATGACGTTGAAGATCCATTTGTGTGGTATAATGGTCAGCAGTTTGAACTTATTATGAAGGACCGTTACGGAAAGATCTGTGGTGAAGAGGGAGGCGGGATACATGCTTATTCCAAAGACGGCATAGATTGGCATCTTTCGAAGTCTGTAAAAGCTTATTCTAAAACAATTCAATGGGATGATGGTACGACGAGTCATCAGGCCAATTTTGAACGACCGTTTTTACTCTTTGAAAATGGAAAACCTACGCATTTGTTTGCTGCAACGGGAGATGGTTCAGAGCCCTATCAATTTGAGCGTACATGGAACATGGTGATTCCCCTGAGCAGCGTATAAATGGGGCGCCAAGAGGGAAATAATCATATTCAATACTAAGAAACGTCCTTGAGTCTGGACAGCGTATTTCCAGACCCGAGGGCGTTTCGCTTGTCTTACTTACTAAAACTGTTATTTGCTGATTCTACATCAGCTAAACGTAATGAAGGATCAATCGTTACCTGTTTAGGTGTTTTCGATACATGAATAGTATAATCAGGTTTGGTCCAGAACCAATCCTCAAGCACAGTTCGCTTGACGCCTTTATAGATGTCAAATTGCTCTTCAGGTTTTTCGCCACGCATTTCACGTAAAGGAATATAGAATAGCTCCTTGCTTCCATCTGTGTACTCGACCAAAACATCCAAAGGCATGGCAAAGTTTGACTTATTGGCGAGCTGAATTTCCGTGTCAGTTACTTTTTCAATCGCGTAATCAATTTGACGAGTTGTATTGATAAACAAGTTGAAATACCATTTTAGGTTCATGCCCGACACCTCTTCGGCAACGCGTTTGAAATCATTTGGGGTAGGGTGTTTAAATTTCCAGTTGTCATAAAATTTCAAGAACGTTTTCTCAAGATTCTCCTGACCAATAATGTAACCCAGCTGTTCGGCAAGTACAGCGCCTTTATTGTAGGCCTCGTTGCTGTAGCCATAGTTGGTGTTGTAGTAATCTGCAAGTAGGCTCATCGGTTCCTCTTTACCTGAAAGTGCCAATTTATAGTATGCACGATAAGCTGAAATTTGCGGGTTTGACGCAATGGCGCCTTTTTTTTCGAAGATGTGCTGCATCGCTAGCTCCTCTACATAGGAAGTGAAACCTTCATCAAACCATTCGTCGACTGTTTCGTTGATACCAAATAATTGTTGATACCATGAATGTGCAGATTCATGAAATATTACCCCGACAAGACCTTTTAGATTACGGCCACCAGTGATCAGCGTCGCGGTACCATATTCCATTCCTCCATCGCCCCCCTGGATAATGGTATAAGTAGGCCATGGGTACTTGCCAAATTTAGCGCTGCAGAAGTCGAAGAACTCGGTAGATAGTCCTATCGCTGTTTTCCAATTTGAGATAACTTCTTTATCTGTTGGCAAGAAAACTGTATAAACTTTTATCCCGTTTTTACTTGAAGCAGAATCGACGATAAATTTTGGATCTGCAGCCCATACAAAATCATGGATATTCTGAGCCTTATAGTGCCAGGTTGCTTTATTGTCGACTGCTTTTACTTTCGCTTTCTGTTGATAACCTTTAACATCTGATGGATTTTGAAGAACACCAGAGGCACCGACTACATAATTTTTGTTGAGGTGTATGGTAACGTCAAAATTGCCAAAAGGCGCAATGAATTCACGACCCGTATATTCGTCTAAATGCCATCCGAATTCATCAAATTGAGCCATCTTTGGATACCATTGTGCCATAGAAAGTGCTACTCCTTCCGCAGAATTTCGACCAGTCCGTCTAATTTGCTCTGGAACTTGGGCGGTCCATTCCATATTGAAACTGACTGTTTCTCCATCTTGGATTGCCGTTGGTAAAGTGACTTCCAAGATCGTTCCATCTATCTTAAATGAGGTGTTAGCTCCGTTCATTGTCAAGCTCTTGATTTTTTGATAACCAATCTGATTGGCCTTAAGCTCGCCGATACGGCTCTGATATATTGGTTTTTCTTTTGTACCTAGATTAGTGACCATTCGCTTGTCGGGATCACTGATGTTTTTTAAGCGGTAATCCATCATCGATCCTGGTTGAAAAGCATTGAAATATAAGTGAAAGTACACTTTTTTCAACGATTGGCCTGAATTATTACTATACTTCAAGGTCATTTTTCCATCGTACTGGTATGCTTTTTCATCCACGTTGACGTCCATGCTGTAGTCAACTTTCTGTTGCCAGAATCCTTTTCTTTGGGCTTTCACTGTTGCCCCCCAAATATTTAATACACATGCAAGTGTAAAAAAGGATATAATTTTGATTTTCATGCTCCAAACTTACAAAATTGTCTCAATAAATGACACTTAAACGAGAAGCCAGTGGTGAATGTCATCAAATCTTGACGAAAATTTCCCTGTCTAATAAGAATTGGCTTGGTTTTGGTTAGGGGATTTATCTGTTGAGTTAAAAATCAATTTTACTTTTTTTTATGGAAAATCTATATTATAAGCCCTCGGGAAAGGCTCCAGCATTGGCATTAATAGGCTCTCTTGTGCTAGGTGCCATCGGTGCAGTTATCTTAGCAATTGTCTACATCGCTTTGCAATGGTTCATTCCTATTATTTATTTTAATGTATTTATCACGTTGGGATTTGGCGCAGGAATATTCTATATTCTTAATTTCTGTTTCAAACAATGGAAATTAAGAAATAAAGGTATAGCCATTTTGATGACCTTATTGATTGCAATTTTGGGCTTTTATGCACAGTGGGCTTTATTTGTTTCATTAATGTATAATGCTGAAGGAACCATGGGAGGAGACACTTGGGTAAAATCTTCATTTAATCTGGAGGGATTCAAAGCATTTTTCTTACATCCGTCATTTATTTGGGAAGCGATGCAAGGATTGAATGAAGTTGGAACGTTTACCTTGAAAAAAAGTCCGGTTTCCGGCGGCGCATTATGGGCAGTTTGGGCCATTGAGATGGGGATTATTCTGATTACACCCATCATCATGGCTTTCCGTGGTATTACTATCTATCCGTTTTCTGAGAAGGATGAAGTATGGATGACTAAACGAGCATTGCCAGGAAGGTTAAAATTTGTGGATGATAAGGAAGCTGTTGCAAGCTCGTTGGGAAATCATGATTTTGCCTATGTATACGATCATCTTTCTGACGAAGAAGAACATTTTTCGTTTGCTACGGCAGAAGTTTATGAGTCGGACACTGATGATCATCAGTATCTGACTATCTATAACCATCAATTTGTCGAGAAAAAAGGCAAAATGGAAGAGAAGAAGGACGAGGCGATAGAATTTTTGCGCATCAGCAGAAATAGTTT
Source organism: Sphingobacterium sp. (assembly GCA_031286695.1). Taxonomy (GTDB): domain Bacteria; phylum Bacteroidota; class Bacteroidia; order Sphingobacteriales; family Sphingobacteriaceae; genus Sphingobacterium. The sequence continues at coordinate 192,357 of JAITTY010000002.1, forward strand.
ATAGGTTCGGCTTTTGTTGGCACTTGCTTCGGAACATTTGTTCTTTTTTTACTGATCCTCTACTCATTTAGTAAGAAACCGGTGGAGGATCAGTATAGAATCAATCGCGAATTTTCGAATGTGGCGCGAAGCAGGTATGAATCAGCTATGTAGCTGTATTGAAAACCGATCAGGGGAAGTAAGTACCTGTTCTTATTCGTGTTGAACAAGTACTCCGCCTTTTGCTTTCCACTCGTTAATTGAAGGACTATAGATTTTGACGTCCTTGATCCCATTTTTTGCTAATAGGGAAGCCGCTATAGTTGCCCGATCTCCAGATTGACAATGTAAGTAAAGTCGTTTGCTTGGGTCAATTTTATGGAAATTGTCTACTAGTGTTCCAACAAAGAGATGTGTGGCGTGGGGTAAATGCCCTTCAGCAAATTCGCTTGTATTGCGTACATCGAGTATTTGTGTATTGGGTTTCTCCAATGCTGCATTCATTTCCTCGAAACCGATCAGTTGCTGATGGGCCAATGTAATTCCAAGCTGTGCAATTGTATCAGGTGTAATATAGCCTGCGACATGATCCAATCCTATACGCATAAGCTTACGGGCAACGTCATCCAATTGACTTTCTTCGACAATGAGAATGAAAGGTTCTGTATAATTAAGTACCCAACCCGCCCAGGTATTGAATGTCTTGTTATTCTGAATGTTAATGCTATTCGGGAGATAGCCTTTTGCGAAATCAATCTTATTTCGAGTATCTATTAATGTCGTTCCTGCTTGGTATAAATCAAGGAAAGTACCTTTCGTTAGTTTGCGGTATTGTGGTACTTCGGTCTGAACTGGACGAGCTTTTTTGTTGAGTTTTTTCATCATGGCAAAATAGCGTGGCGGCTCGGGCTGTCCTTCTAATAATTCTTTCACAAAAGCAGTTTCGTTATTTTGGTACTGGAGCGCCCAGTTGCGAATTTTTTCATAACCCACCGTTGAGCTGGGAACGGCACCTAGTGCTTTTCCACAGGCAGATCCAGCACCATGTGCTGGCCATACTTGAATATGATCAGGTAGAGTCAGGAAGTACTTTAAGGACTGGAACATCTGATGAGCACCGATTTCTTTGGTTCCAACCAATCCGGCAGCATTTTCCAGTAGATCTGGACGCCCAATATCACCGACAAACACAAAATCCCCGGTGAAGATCATGACAGGCTCCATGGTGGCCGGTGTATCGATCAATACAAAACTAATACTCTCCGGGGTGTGCCCAGGTGTATGAACGACTTTGAAAATTAGATTTCCAACCTGAAATTGATTTCCATCCTTTAGTCCGATATGAGGAAATTCATATTGCCAATCCTCTCCACCTTCATCGGATAGATAAGCTTGGGCGCCTGTTAATGCAATTAATTCAAGTGTGCCGGAGAGATAGTCGGCATGTATATGTGTTTCAGCGATATGTGTTATGGTTAGATTGTTCTTTTTTGCGATCTCCAGATAGGTGTCTACATCTCTTTTAGGATCAATAACAATCGCGACACCTTTGGCTTGACAGCCAATGATATAACTCGAATGTGCTAAAGATGATTCGAAAATGTGTTGAAAAAACATAATGTGTGATTTTAAAGATTTACAAATTGAATGATTTCAAAGACAAAGATTAGGATGCCAATGCTAATTAAGAAATACCCGAAAATATTCTTCAATTTTGCAGCATCCAGCTTGTCTTTCCATTTGGAACCAATTTGGAGGCCTATTAAAGTGATTAACGTAAAGGTAGTTAATATAACCCAATTCATATGTTCCAAAAAGTGATAATTAGCGATTAAACCAAATGAAGCGTTTAATCCGATAATGAACAACGATGTGGCAATAGCCTGTTTAAGTGGGATCCCCAATAACAACACTAAGGCTGGTACAATAATAAACCCCCCACCTGCACCGACCAGGCCTGTCATGATTCCAACGAGTAATCCGACCAAAATGATTTTCAATAGCTGTCTTAGTCCGCCGATGAAAGGACTGATGTGGACATGTTTACTCCCTCGTACCATTGCCGTTGCAGAAATTAAAATCACGATGGAGAATAATAACATGATGATATGGTTTCTGGAAATTTCTATACCTTCAACTTGGAACAATTCTGGTATAGCCACCAAAAGATAACGTTTCGTCAAATAGACCGAAATTAATGATGGAATGAGGAAGATTGCCGTAGTCTTTAAATCAATTTCGCGTTTTTTTAGCGGAGAAATGGATCCGACTAGCGCTAATACACCAATAGAAAAAAGGGAGTAATCAAGTGCAAACTGAGGTTCGATATGGAAAATATAAACAAATATGGGCAGTGTTAAAATACTTCCGCCGCTACCCATCAAACCCATTGACAGTCCGACCAGGACAGCTAATATAAAGCCAGCTATAAATATTAATTCCATTTTTTGTTCTTAAAATTTTGAATATTGGCGCAGACGTTAGATTCCGATCTCTGGGACAGTTTATGATAAAATAGGTTGTGACAGTTAATGTGGTAACTTATTTCGTAATATGCCATAAAGCCAAGTGCCCAATAAGGCAAATAAGAGGACAATTCCCAGTGTCCAGTAACCGGCACCAATTAGGGCAAATAGAGGTCCTGGGCAAGCTCCTGTTAATGCCCATCCTAAGCCAAATATTGTTCCTCCGACCAGATATCGCGTTATACTTTTGTCTTTGTCAGGGAACACTATTTGTTCACCATTGTTATCTTTGAGTCGTTTCCTTTTGATTATCTGTACGATAATAATGGCGGTTGTTAGGGCTGTTCCAATAATCCCATACATATGAAAGGATCTAAATTGAAACATTTCGTAGATTCTGTACCATGATGCAGCCTCCGACTTGTACAAGATAACCCCGAACAGTATGCCAATGAGTATAAATTTTAGTGCTTTCATTTATGCAAAAATTAAAGGAAATAAGAAATGAACCATGATGATTCCACCCAGGAAAAAACCGATGACAGCGATCAAGGAAGGAAGCTGAAAATTGCTTAAGCCTGAAATAGCATGACCTGATGAACATCCACCTGCGTAACGTGTTCCAAATCCAATTAATAATCCACCGATGCTCAGAATTGTAAACTGAAATAGGGAACCGTTAAAAATGAAAATAGATTCGGGGAGGTAGCCCTGTATATGGTCGATGATGCCAAGCTCCTTGAGGTCTGCAATACTTTTTTCATTGATTTCGGTAGGTGTGCCATCGCTCAGAAAATAATGGGCAATAAAACCACCGATCACTGTTCCAAGAACGACCAATAAATTCCAGGCTTGGGTTTTCCAATCAAAGCGGAAAAATGAAGATGATTTACCGGCACCTAATACTGTACACATGGTACGTAGGTTATTGGACATGCCAAAATCCTTTCCCTGTTTCAATAGGAGGTACATGACCAGTGCAATTAAGGGACCCGAGATATACCAGGGCCATGGTTGTTTGATGTATTCCAATAGCATAACAATGTTCTTAAGTTATGTTACAAAGGTACATACTGTGTCTGCAAAAGCCTGTAACAAATGTTACCGAGGACGCTTACATATCATAATATTCAATGTTGGCTGCTTTTAGTGCCTCTGTTAGTAGGGGAAGATCGTCTTCTTTTTGAAATAATTTATTGCGCCAGGTCCGAAAGGCAGGACCTTTATTCTGGTTAATAATAATCAAATTGCCCCCAGATCGTTTTAGATTGCGAATGTGGGAAATATGATTCAGTGGAAAAACAATCGTTTTCTTCGCATTGCTAATCTGCAGCGTATCATCGTCCAGAACCCAGAGAGAAGACAAGGTCGAACATTTTATGGCCACATACAATGCTAAAGGAATCATTAAAAGAGCGATGATAATCTTGAGAATTTCTTGGATGGGAACTTTAGACATGCCCATTCCGATGAATAAGATCGAAGTCAACAAGATTAACATATATTTTCCACGATGTAATGTTGATAAGTGGAATGTTTGTGGATTACTCTTCATATTTCTTGATAAACTTCCCTTTGGTGTCAATATAATAAAAATTTTCGAGGTCCTCAGTCACAAGTGCTAGTCCGTTTTCAAAAGCTTGCGCATTTTGCAATTTAAAAGGTACGACAATATTTCCGTTATAATCTATGTATCCATATTTATCGTCTTTGAATGCTAACAAGAGTTTCTCTCCGGCAAATGACAGGAATTCATACTCGGATTTGAGTAGGTTAATACCTGTTTTATTAATGAGCTGATAAGACTGATTGGCAATAATTAATGCCAGATTATCTTTAAAATCTGCTATGGTTTCGTATTTTGCTGGAAGCAAAACAGTGCCTTTTTTATCCATGACACCAATATGTTCTCCTTCCGTGAAAAGAGCGTATTCTGAGCTTGGCACAGAAATAAAGTCATATTTGGCTTGAAGCAATATTTTGCCGTTTGTATCCAATAGACCATACTTAAGATCCTTCATGTAAACCACGGGGCCACCTTCAGTTTCTAGGCTTAGCGATTCATATTGACATGGAATAACTTCTTTACCATGCAGGTTTATTAGGCCAAACATTTGTGCAGCATCGTTTACAATGGCGTAATCTCCTATGAAACTATAGATTGCAGTATATTTTGCAGGTGTTAATTTGTTCCCTAAGCTGTCTTGTACGCCGAAATATTCCGTACTGGGATCCTGATACCATGATAAGTAGTCGTTTAATGTGGAGTCGGCAACAGTTGCTTCAGCTTCCCCCTCTTCATAGCCCTCAGGAATTTCGAAGAGTGACTGGTCAAAATTAATTTCCTCGACTTTGTTGGCTTCAATACCCAGTCCAGCGGATCCGACATATAATGCTGCACCTGGTACTTTTTCAAGATAATCGTAGGTTCCCCAGTAGAGCTTTGGTAATTGCGCTGCATACCAGACGGTAATTTCTGTTTGTTTGTCTTTGCTTCCAGCTATGTTGAATAGTGCTTTTTGGCAAGCAATACCAGCGATGGTTTTTTTCTCATTGGGAACCAAACTGATCTCAAAATCGCTGGAATAGGCATAATTATCACCTTCATTCGAAGTCTCAATAAGCTGACCCGATGCTAAATCTGTAGGAGAATAAGTTTTGTTTGTTTCGTCTAATAGATAGGATGTACCCTTAGAAATATTACTTATTTGTACCGATTTTCCGAAAAGCAGATTCTCAATTCTCATCTGATCTTTCGAAATAAAGGCATGCATTAACGCATCGCCATTTCCAGCTAATATTTTAATAAACTCCGAAGCCGAAGTATCGGTACCCGTTTCAGGATCTGCAAATTGGTAAGAAATTTTGTAAAGCTTCTGCTGGGTGAATCCTTTTTCTATAAAAAGAGAGAATATTAGTGACAAACAAATAAGAAATTGTTTCATTTTGTGATTTTAAGCTACAAAAATATCGAATTTAGACGGGTTTTTGAAATAATATTTCGTTATTTGAGGAGGATGTTTCAAAAATGATTTTCGCTTCACTTGTGCTTATGGGTTTGTTCGCTCCTGTCATACCCCTTATTCGCTCTTATTCCTAGTAATCCCCTAGCTAAGACCTAGTGTTGACCTATCGAACTAGGTCTTAGCTAGGGAACCCATCGGTATTTGGTAGGTCAGTCCCAAAAGCAAGGTATAAGCAGTCCGATCAAAAGGGATTGCTAAGTCTTACTATCATATAACCGTCAAGAAAAAACGAAATAATTTAGGAATGTCGCTTTTACAGGAAAAGTGAAATGTTAATTTTGTATTTTACAAACCTCGAATTTTTTACTGCTTAAAAAAGATATCTGTGGAACTATTGCTTATAGAGGATGAACCATCCGTCATATCATTGATCGAAAGAGGCTTAAAAGAAGAGGGCTATCATATCAGTATTGCCATGGATGGGTATACCGGTTTAAAAATGGCTGGACTGAATCATTATGACCTCATCCTATTGGATGTGATGCTGCCCGGTATGAACGGTTTAGATGTCTGTAAAAATATTCGAATGTCGAATAATGAAGTTCCCATTATTATCTTGACAGCTTTAAATCAAACAGAGGATATCGTTGAGGCCTTTGCCAGGGATGCAGATGATTACTTGACGAAACCATTCCGCTTGGAGGAGTTAAAGGCTCGAATAAGCCGTTATAGCCGTAAATCAAAAACAATTACGGAGCAGAAAAACATATTGGTGTTTGATGATCTTCAATTGGATCGAGACAGTAAATCGGTTCAACGTGCCAATTCTCCTATTATTCTTACCGCCACCGAATTTCGTTTACTTGAATTTTTAATGCTCAATCGAAATAAAGTATTGAGCCGGATCGATATTTTAGAGGAGGTATGGGGGATGGATGTCGATTTAAGTACCAATGTTGTTGATGTGTATGTAAATTATCTTCGGAAAAAGATCGATAAACAGTTTTCACGTAAACTTATCCATACCGTGATCGGTATGGGGTATGTAATCCGTCATGAAAATTAGGACCAAAATAGTTCTCCTCTTTTCTATCATCAGTACGCTGCTGCTTGTCGTTTTTGCCATTTATGTATCTTATTTCACTTACGACAGTCTGCAGACCAAATTTTTTCACCGGCTAGAAGAGAATGCTGTAATTGTCGGCGACCATATCGTCCATCAGAAAGATGAAAACAGAGAACTTTATATTCAGGTAAAACGTAAGTACCTGAAACAACTATCTGAAGGAACTGATCATCTCATTCGCGTTAGCAAGGGGAGTGACAGTGTCCAATTCAGGCCCGAGCTACCGATGCCAAAGACATTCTATACCGATGTAATCCGTCATGGGAAGGGAAGGTATATGGATGGGAAGACTGCATTTGTTGCTGTATTCTTTTACGATCATCTTCATCACGAAAATTTGATTGTGGTATCGGAGGGGATCGATGATTATGGTCATGAAGAACAACGCCAATTAGATCGCACGTTGATCACAGGGGGAATTTTGGCTATTTTTTTAATCGTACTGATGTCTTTTTACTTTGCTGACCGATTATTGAAACCCATTAAGGACATCAACAATGATCTAGATAAAGTTGATATCGCACATTTGGACCATCGCTTGTTTAGTAAATTCAGTAATGGTAAAGATGAATTGGGTATTTTGATTGCAAACTTAAATTCAATGCTTAGCCGATTGGATATTTCGGTCCAATCTCAGCAGAGTTTTATCGGAAATGCCTCTCATTCTCTTAAAACCCCGCTGACAATTATTGGAGGGGAGGCCGAATTAGCGCAGCAGCTTTTGCCAAAGGAACATGAGGCTTACTATTCATTGCAGACAATCGCGAAATATGCTGATAAAATGGAGCTTATCATCAATAATCTTTTGCAACTATCTCGGATGGGTTTTAAGGGCGAGGTGGACAATAAAGTAATTATTCGAATTGATGAGTTGCTTTATGAAATCTATAAAGCTGAAAAGAGTATTCACAAGGAGTTAAAACTTTCTTTTGATCTAACGGAAATTCCAGAAGATAGTGATGAACTTACAGTTTTTGCCAATCCGGATCTGTTTTTTATTGCTTTTAGCAATATTATTTCAAATGCATTTAAGTACGGTAACGGACAGCAGGTTGTTGTCGCAATCAGTAGCGATAGCAAAAATATTACGATAAAAGTGTTCGATCAAGGGATAGGCATTCCTCAGAAAGACCAACCGCACATTTTCACCTCTTTTTACCGCGCTTCTAATGTCGGTGATATCTATGGAAATGGCTTGGGCCTTGTTTTAGCTAAGAATATTTTTGATCTCCATGGTGCCGAATTAATGTTGCGTTCTACCGAAGGTCAAGGTACTTTAGTCGTGGTTACAATCCCAAAAACACCTTTCTAATTTCATTTTAATCTCATCCTTATTCCATTTTTAGGTGGCTGTGATATACTTGTGCCAGAGATAGGTATATCGCAGGGATTTTTCTTGATTTTTCAAATTGAATGATGATTTGAAAATCTGGAACGCTTCCCGACCATATTGGAACAAAACATAAGGATGAAAAAAACACTTTCACTTTTTACAACACTGGGGCTTGGCATAGCTTCCTTACATGCTCAGGAGCAAGCTCAAACGGATTCTATTCCAGCGAAGAGAAGCAGTCTGCTGTTGAATGAACCCGCAAGAGCAAAATCATTTCAACTGGATGTCCTATTAAGAGCAGGATTGCAAACAGACAATGGAGATGGTTCATCACAGTCAAAAGCAAATCTTGATGACGCTCGTATTTTAATGAGTGGAGATTACAATGATCGACTTTCTTATAAAGTGCGTTTTCGTTTGAATAGGTCATTTGCACCAACGAGCCAGGATAATGGCTCGCGGGCATTGGATATGGCGTTGATCAAGTACAAGTTTGGAAAAGATCTGAAGTGGTCTGTTACGGCCGGTAAGCAAAGTGCGATGGTTGGGAGTTATGAGTTCGAAAATAACCCAATTTACGAATATAAGTTTACCGACTATGTCGACCGTATATTGAATCTCTTTGTAGTCGGAGGAATGTTATCCTATGAAGTCAACCCGAATCATTCGTTGCATGCCCAAGTTTACAACACGACCAATGATAGTTTTATGGAGCTTCATACAAGAAATGGTTTTGCTGTAGGTGATTTGGAACGCTCTAGTGTACCAATGGGAGCCTATTTCACTTGGGTAGGTGCATTTATGGACAAGCGTTTTAATACCAAATGGTCCTATAATATCTCACAGTTTGCAAAGGGGCATACGAATCATTCAGTCTCCTTGGCGAATAAGTTCAAAACCTCCAAGCAGATGTTGTATCTGGACTTACAGTACTCTTATCTCGGTGTTGATCACGCGATGATTGCATCTTCTGCGATCAATGAGTTTTATGGTAGAACTGGTGATCATCGGGTGTTGGCAAAAGACGTTAACTATAGCTCTGCGATATTGCGCTATGATCAATTTTTGAGTAAAAAATGGGAGCTGGCACTGAAAGGTGGTTATGAGATCGCGGGATCGCGGGATGATAAGCAACTCGGTAAGAATTTCCGCCAAAATTGGACCTATTTTGCGGCGCTGCAACATAAGCCGTTTCATAACCAGGATCTTCGGTTTTATCTAGGTTACGTCGGTAACACCGTAAACTATAAGGGCTATATGGATATGGCCAAGAGTCAGTACAACCGCCTAGCCTTTGGGGCTTATTTTACCATTCCAGTTTTATAATAATTCCTTTAACAAATTAACAAATAATTATTTTTTTATGCGTTTAACACCGAGAGAAACAGAAAAGCTGCTGTTGCATTTGGCCGGCGAATTGGCAGCTAAGCGATTGAAACGCGGGGTAAAATTAAATTATCCAGAGTGTATCGCTTACATCAGTGCCCAGATTATGGAGGAGGCTAGGGACGGAAGGTCTGTGGCAGACTTAATGTCTTATGGTACTACTTTATTGAAAAGGAGCCAAGTCATGGAAGGTGTTCCCGAAATGATCCATGATGTTCAGATCGAAGTTACTTTTCCGGACGGTACTAAATTGGTGACTGTCCATGATCCTATTCGTTAATAAATATTGAATGATATGATTCCAGGAGAATACATTTTAAAAAAAGAGGAAATCAAAGCTAATGTTGGGCATAGAACCACAAGCATTGTTGTGAAAAATGAAGGTGATCGACCGATTCAGGTAGGTTCGCATTATCATTTTTTTGAAGCGAACAAGTTGCTTTCCTTCGACAGAGAGAAAGCGTTTGGGATGCGCTTGAATATTCCAGCCAGTACCGCTGTTCGTTTTGAACCAGGGGAACAAAAATCAGTTGTTCTGGTTGAGTTTGGCGGAAGTAAGGAAATCCACGGTTTTAATGGATTGACAAATGGGAAGTATACAGATCAATCGGTGAAAACCAAAGCCATTGATAAAATGAAAAAATTAAAATTCAGACAATCTAAGTAACTATGGGAGGATGGAATAGACGCGAATGGATTAAAGTCGTAGGGCTCACCACTTTGGGCTCTACCGTTGGTCTACATGCGCTTGGTTTAGATAAACTAGGTTTAGATAAATCATCAGTAAAATATGTTGATGGGGAACTTTATATCCCAAGAGACAAATATGCTGCTCTTTTTGGACCGACCACTGGAGATAAGGTTCGTCTGGCAGATACAGAGCTTTTCATTGAGATTGAAAAAGATTTCAATGTCTATGGTGAGGAGAATAAATTCGGCGGTGGAAAAACCATTCGTGATGGTATGGGGCAGTCTGCGCGTGCCTTGCGAGATGAGGATGTGCTGGATTTCTGTATCACCAATGTTATTATCATCGATCACTGGGGGATTGTAAAGGGTGATATCGGTATTAAGGATGGTAAAATTGTAGGAATTGGTAAAGCGGGAAATCCCGATGTTCAGGATGGCGTAACTAAAGGTATGGTAATTGGTGCTTCTACGGAGGTGCATGGTGGTGCTGGATATATCTTGACTGCCGGGGGTATCGATACGCACATTCACTTTATCTCACCACAGCAAATCGAAACTGCTCTATACTCTGGTGTAACTACTTTTATTGGCGGTGGTGCAGGACCTGCTGATGGAACACTGGCAACGACAGTGACTTCAGGAAAGTGGTATATCGAGCGTATGTTTGAAGCTTTTGAAAACCTTCCTATCAATGTTGGTTTTTTCGGAAAAGGTAACGTGTCGACCACTAAACCTATTGAAGAACAAATTGAAGCTGGTGCACTGGGCGTTAAAATCCATGAAGATTGGGGAGCGACTCCGGCAACAATTGATGCGGCATTGAAAGTTGCTGATAAATACGATGTACAAGTTGCGATCCATACCGACACACTGAATGAGGCCGGTTTCTTGGAAGATACTGTTGCTGCAATAGATGGCCGTGTTATCCATACCTTCCATACAGAGGGGGCCGGTGGAGGGCATGCGCCGGATATTATTAAGATCGCCATGTATCCCAATATTCTCCCTGCATCTACCAACCCTACAAAACCTTTTACAGTGAATACCGCCGAGGAACACTTGGACATGTTGATGGTTTGTCATCATTTGGATAAAAATGTGAAAGAAGATGTGGCATTTGCGGATTCGCGTATCCGTCCACAAACAATTGCTGCTGAAGATATCTTACAGGACATGGGAGTATTTTCGATTATGAGTTCGGATAGTCAAGCTATGGGACGTGTAGGTGAGGTGATCTCCCGTACATTCCAAACTGCGCATAAAATGAAGATTCAGCGCGGCCCTTTGGCTGAGGATCAAGGAAAAGGAAATGACAATTTCCGTGTCAAACGTTATGTATCCAAATTTACCATAAATCCAGCGAAAGCACATGGTATTGATCAATATATCGGTTCAATTGAAAAGGGAAAGTATGCGGATTTGATTCTTTGGAAGCCGGAACTGTTTGGTGTAAAACCCGAACTGGTCATCAAAGGAGGTATGATTTTAGGGGCTAAAATGGGAGATGCCAATGCATCAATTCCTACGCCACAGCCGATTATCTATAGACCGATGTTTGGGAATTATGGTAAAGCCGTTTCAAAACTGTGTTTCAACTTTGTTTCGAAAGTGTCTTTAGAGAATGGAAATATCCAAAAATTAAACTTATCACGGAAGTGTCTGCCGGTAGTGGGATGCCGTACCGTGATGAAAAAGGATATGGTACACAATCATGCAACACCAAATATCGTGGTTAATCCGGAAACATATGAGGTAACTGTAGATGGCGTATTGGCTACTTGTGAACCATTGAAAGAACTTCCAATGGCACAACGTTACTTCTTATTCTAATGAGGTCTCTATGTTATTAGCAAGTGACGTTAAGGGTAATATTTGGACGGATGGTTTGGAACAGGATTCTGTAGAGCTGGATTTTTTAGAGCTCGAATGGTTCGATACCGAAAAACGTGTGATCCGCGGGTTCACTGTTCTGGGGCGAGAAATAGGATTCAAAAATCTAGGAGAGGAGTCCTTGTTTGATGGTGATATTCTGTTTGAAACAGAAGAGCTGCGTATTGTTGTCCGGATATTACCCTGTCCTTGCCTTGTTGTGCGACCTAAGAATGTGCTGGATATGGCTCGGATATGTCTTGAAATTGGCAATAAACACATTCCTGTTTTCATTAACGCAGCTCACGAAATCATTGCTGCATATGAAAATCCACTATGGGAAACACTGGAGAGGGCAGGTTTCTCTCCGACTAGGGAGCTCCGGGTAATCGAAAGAACCCATACATTACGGATCCATCAGTATGCGGTGGCCCAAAATAAAATTACACTGGCAAAAGGGATGTAAATTAATAAAACTAGATATGAATCCATTGTTGACATTGATGCAAATCAATGATTCTGTATTTCCGATTGGAGGTTTTACCCATTCCTATGGATTGGAAACTTATATTAATAAGGAGATTGTACATGATGCTAAAACAGCAAAAGAATATGCACAGACCTTATTGGAACATAGTTTCTATTATAACGACGCCGCTTTTTTCCATAAGGCTTGGCAGTTGTGTGAATCAAGGGCGACAAAAAAGAAGATAGCGGAACTTGATGCTTTGATTACGGCATTTAAAGCTCCCTATGAGATTAGGGATGCTAGCAAGAAATTAGGCATAAGGTTCTTAAAATTGACGGAAAAGTTAAAACCCGTCAAGCGTTGCTCGACCTATCTCAAGGCAATCAATACACAGGAGCTTCATGGTCATTATGCGATGGCATTTGCCATGTTTGCTCATGCACAGCAAATTAGTTACACAGATGCACTGAGTGCTTTTTATTATAATTCATTGAATGGCATTATGACAAATTGTGCAAAACTAGTCCCTATTAGTCAAATGGATGCACAGCAAATTCTGTTTAAGCTGCAGCCTTTAATTAATAAACTGGTGGCTTTACAACCTGAATTGGATGATGACCTGATCGGAAATTGTTGTATTGCGCAAGATATTCGATGCATGCAACATGAGAAATTATATACAAGAATTTACATCTCTTAAAAATTAGAAAAGGAGAAATAAAAGATGTCGAAGAGAAATTATGTGAAAATTGGTGTTGCAGGTCCTGTTGGATCTGGCAAAACTGCGCTCATTGAACGTTTGACACATTCAATGTCGGCAAATTATAGTATTTGTGTAGTTACGAATGATATATATACCCGGGAAGATGCGATGTACTTACAGCAGAACTCGGCTTTACCTGCGGAGCGGATTATTGGGGTTGAAACTGGCGGCTGCCCCCATACAGCTATTCGTGAAGATGCTTCGATGAATATTGAAGCAGTCGAAGAACTGGCTCATCGTTTTGAAGATGTAGAGCTAATTTTTGTTGAAAGTGGCGGTGATAATCTGACAGCAACTTTCAGCCCTGATCTAGCAGATTTGACCATCTTCGTTCTTGATGTCGCTGAAGGTGAAAAAATGCCACGTAAAGGAGGGCCTGGCATTACACGTTCAGATCTATTGCTGATCAATAAGATTGATCTTGCGCCCTATGTACATGCTGATCTGGAAGTGATGCGTCAGGATACAATTCGCATGCGTGGTGAACGGCCATTTATTTTTACAAATCTAATGACACTCGAAGGCCTGGAAGACGTGAAAACATGGATCAAAAAATATGCTCTGTTGGAGCCGGTAGGTTAAAAATTAGCGTATATGGATAGTAAAATTGTATTAAATGTCGCCCGGGAAGAAGGTAGAAGCAGATTGAAAGAAAGTTATCATAATGCTCCCTATAAATTGACGCATTATGGGGCGGCCGGGTTGACAGATCATTTGGAAATGATCATTATGAGCGCATCTCCAGGGATCATGGATACCGATTACCTACATATTGATGTTCATGTGAAAGAGGAAGCACATTTGAAGCTTTTCACACAGTCATTCAATAAGCTACATCCCATGAAAACCGGAGCGGGACAGCATACGGATGTACATGTTAACGCAGGAGGCGTGTTTCATTACATTCCACATCCTGTAACGCCGTTTAAAGATTCCATTTTCAAAGCCAGCAATCACATTCATTTGGCAGAGGATGCGGTTTTGATGTGGGGTGATATTATCAGTGTAGGGAGAATTCACATGAAAGAAGCTTTTGAATTTAATAGGCTGCATACACAAACGAAGATTTTTAGAAATGGTAAGCTGTCATTTATTGATAATCAGCTAATGAGCCCTAAAAGTCAACCGATCCAAAAAATGTTATTTTTTGAAGGTTATACCCATCAGGCGACATTTTTATTTTCTGCACTTTTTGCGCAAGAACTCAAACAGGAGCTTGATGAGATCTTAACAGTCGAATATAACGATATCTCTTATGGATTTACGCAGGCATCGACAGATGTGGTTATTCTGCGTGCATTGGGGACCGATGGCGAGCTATTATACGACTTCTTACATATGCTAGGACAGTTGTGCTGGGATTTTACGCAGCATAAGCTTTCTGAAAAGAAAGAAAATAGCATGGTAAGGTCAATAGAGAAGGAGAAGGAGAAGGAGAAGGAGAAGGAGAAGGAGAAGGAGAAGGAGAAGGAGAAGGAGAAGGAGAAGGAGCTTGTTGAGGATAAGAAGTCTGTTCGAAAAAGTAGTAGAAAAGTTGTTGAAACAGGGGCGATAGAAGGGGTTAAGTATGCATAAGAATGGGATATTCAATGAGATCGTAATTGATGTCATCCCTGATTTTGATGATGTTAAATTGGGCCGTGACTCCGATATTCTGGATATTTCCTATTATGAAGTCAATAAGCGGGTCATTCAGCGAAAAACAAGAAGAGGGAATATTGTCCGGATACAACGAGATGAAGGCAATGCATTGCGTTCTGGTCAATGTATTTATCATCAGGGAGACCTTTTTATCCAGGTGAATATTTTACCCTGTCTTTGTGTACTGCTCGATAGTCAAAACCTATCGGTTGTAGGAGAATTTTGTTTTGATGTGGGGAATCGACATTTACCTGTTTATTTAAAAGCAGATGGACGATTTGCAGTTTCTTATGACGGGCGACTCTATCAGGCACTGAAAGAAAAGTATACCGGTTCAATCGCATTGGAAAATACTATTTTAGAACCAGATGAGCAGATCACCTACATCCGTAGGCCAATCCTTGAATGATCGAATGCTTGGATTAGGTAAAAATTATGCATTTTTGCCTTTATGATATTTAGTGAGGAACTGCAAGCATGGTATCAGCAACATAAGCGAGATCTTCCATGGAGAGAAACAAAAGATCCCTATAAAATATGGCTTTCTGAAATTATTCTGCAACAGACTCGCGTTGAGCAGGGCTTACCCTACTATTTACGTTTTGTGGAGCGATTTAAGACTGTTGTTGATTTTGCGAATGCGGCGGAAGATGATATTCTTCATCTTTGGCAGGGCCTGGGGTATTATTCTCGGGGTAGAAATATGCACAAAGCTGCTAAAATTGTTCGTGACCAATATAATGGGGTTTTTCCCATAGATTACAAGACTTTAATAACTCTTCCTGGTATAGGGGAATATACAGCTGCTGCGATATCTTCTTTTTCTAATAATGAAGCTCAGGCGGTTTTAGATGGAAATGTATTTCGTGTGCTTTCTCGATATTATGGTATTGAAACCCCAATAAATTCTACTGAAGGCAAGAAAATATTTACAGCTATAGCTAAAGAAAATCTCGATCAAGTACATCCTGCATTATATAATCAGGCGATTATGGATTTTGGGGCTATCCACTGCAAGCCCAAGCAACCCCTGTGTGAGGTCTGTATGTTTCGTCCGTTCTGTTATGCTGCGCTGAAAGGAGAAGTGGATAAATTGCCTGTTAAACTTAAAGGGAAGGCAAGTAGAGACCGGTATTTCAATTACTTTATTCTTAAAGAAGATGATCAAGTTTTGATGTCCAAACGTGGAGAAGGAGATGTGTGGCAGAATTTATATGAGTTTCCATTATTGGAATCAAAACATTCGATGACAATTCCGGAGTTTCTTGAAGATGAGGATTTTATTCGATACTTTGGGGCCAATGTTAATTTACGGGTATTACAGACTCAGACAAAACATGTTTTGAGCCATCAGAATATCTACGCGACCTTTTTTGAAGTGCGGTTAGAAGGCGATCTAATTCAAAAAAAATCCAATTGGGATTATGTATTTTTAAAAGATTTAGATAAATTAGCTAAACACAAGTTGATCTTTGCCTTTTTGGAAAGATCAAATTTTTAACCATTTATGCTTTTAAATTATGTCAGGAGTTAACAAAGTCATTTTAGTGGGCCATCTTGGGAAAGATCCCGAAATTCGCTATTTAGAAGGTAATGTCTCTGTTGCCAGTTTTCCATTAGCTACATCAGAAACGTATAACAAGGACGGGAAAAGAGTAGAACAAACCGAATGGCACAATATTGTGATGTGGCGAGGTTTGGCAGACGTGGCGGTAAAGTATCTAACAAAGGGGAAGTTAGTTTACATCGA
This sequence comes from Sphingobacterium sp., assembly GCA_031286695.1. GTDB lineage: Bacteria > Bacteroidota > Bacteroidia > Sphingobacteriales > Sphingobacteriaceae > Sphingobacterium. The sequence goes on from JAITTY010000002.1 coordinate 208,794, forward strand.
AGGCCGATTACGGACGCGTACTTATGAGGATAAGGAAGGTATTAGACGTTACGCTACGGAGGTTGTTGCTGAAACCTTTACGCTTTTGGGAAGAAAATCGGACTTTGAGCCAAATGGTGGTGTAAGTGCTGCTAATACTGGAAATACACAAGCACAGAAAGTCGAAGACAAAGAAGTGGAAGTTGATTTTACTGAGAATGATCAAGAGGATAATCCATTGCCATTTTAAGTTGAAGAATTTGTGATTATGTAAAAACTTTACTTTTCAAAATAAAGACATTAATAAATTTAGGAGCAGACACATCAGTCTGCTCTTTTACTTTATTTACATCTTTGTGTTTTTTCGTGATCGTCAGCCGAATGGCAAAATTTTTTTTTGGCAGAAATTTTGGCTATGTTTGCTCTAATTATGTTGCAAGATAGAATTACGCAGTATACTGAAGAAATTAAGGCATTTGTACCCTCTTCTTCAGCCGATGTAGAAAATTTCAGATTGAAGTTTTTGGTTTCCAAAGGGATTGTGAAAAATCTTTTTGATGAATTCAAAACCGTTACGCCTGATGAGAAACGTACTTTAGGAAAGGTGTTGAATGAATTTAAGCAGTTGGCGGAAAATACATTCAAAGAAGCCCAAGAGAAGTTTGGGTCAGGGGAAAAGCAAAAATCTCAAGAATTGGATAGTGATTTAACACTGCCTGGTCAGGGATTTCAGTTGGGATCTAGACATCCAATTTCTTTGGTTCGTAAAGAAATCGTTGAAATTTTTAAAAAATTGGGTTTCATTGTTGCGGAAGGTCCCGAAATTGAGGATGATTGGCATAATTTCTCGGCGCTGAATTTTCCGCCGGAGCATCCTGCGCGTGATATGCAAGATACCTTCTTTATCAAAAAACAGGAAGGTAATGATATTACACTAAGAACGCATACGTCTTCGGTTCAAGTGCGTCTGATGGAAGCGGGTAAACCGCCATTCCGCGCAATTATGCCCGGACGCGTGTATAGAAATGAAGCGATCTCAGCACGTGCACACTGCTTCTTTCATCAGGTAGAAGGTTTATATGTAGACGAAAATGTTTCTTTTGCTGATTTGAAACAGACTTTGTATCATTTTGTTCAGGAAATGTACGGAGAAGGTACTAAAGTACGTTTCCGTCCTTCATATTTTCCATTTACAGAGCCTTCGGCCGAAATGGATATCTCTTGTACAATCTGTAAAGGTGCTGGATGCAACCTTTGTAAATACTCTGGTTGGGTAGAAATTCTAGGTTGTGGTATGGTTGATCCGAATGTACTTGAAAATTGTGGTATCGATAGTAAAAAATACTCCGGTTTTGCTTTCGGTATGGGGATTGAGCGGATCACAAACCTTAAATATGTGATTAAAGATTTACGTCTTTTCTCTGAAAATGATACACGTTTCTTGTCTCAATTTGAGACGGAATTAATATAAATTAATATTCGTAAAGGTTATGGCATCACATTATTCTTCTCTATAACAAGGTAAGAGAACAATGTGATGCTTTTTAGTCTTTATTCTTTTTAGCTGACATTCAACATTCGTACTATCTAAAGTATATGGAACCAGATTACATCATTGAATCCATAAAAAGAACAGCACGTGAGCTCTTTCGTCAAAACGGCTATCATAAAACCAGTGTGAATACATTGGCAAAAAAAGCTAAGATTGCGAAAGCGACTGTGTATAAGTATTTTGATAGTAAGGAAATGATTTTGCATGCTATTTTAATGGATTATCTTCGAGCTAGTCTGCAGGATATTTTGAAAACGACAAAATATGAAGATGATATGGCTTCCTTTTTAGCATCTACTATTCTACGGGTAAGCAGGCTGACTTATACTGCGTGCAATGAGTTGATTGGCTGGGAGTTTATCCGGGAATCCGCAAATGCGCAGGAATATTTAAAAACACTTTCTGAAGATTTAGAATTTCTATTGCTAAGTACCTTTATTCAGAATGAAAAAATTAATGAAGCTGTCAGTGAAGAAAAATTGACTTTTTTGATCAAGTCAAGTAAAAGTATTGTGTTTTCTTTTGCTTTTACTGCAGTTTCTGATGCGGATGTACGCAAAAATTTTATTTCCTTTCAGAAGGAAATTCTGCCCTATCTCGTTCAGGCAACAGTCCAGTAAGGTTGTTGTTTTAATATTCTTTTGTGATACATTGTTTACTGTTTTCGTATTGTATTCGTACCTGCTTCGGACAGCCTTCGGAACTGATTGAATAAGTGATAATTGTTGAATGAATCTTGACCAGGTTTTTCCTGTTCAGAGTCTATACAAAGTCTGTTCGGGGGCTGGTCAGTGTCTGTTGTCGTCCGAAGGTGGTACGAACAAGGTCCGAATCTGACCCCAGTGTTCTATTCGCTTGAGACTTATAATAAGGTCACTAATAAGAAAATAGGTTTTGCACTTGATCCTTTATGAGTCTGTCCCGTAATCGTTGAGAATCAATGGCTATAAATAATTTATGCAGATGAAAAATCGGTATAAATTTGTATTTTTGCGAGCTATGAGTAGAAGAATTCCGCAAGAGAAAAAGTTCTTGAAAGATATTGCCATCATTGATATCGCCGAAGAGGGTAGAGGTGTTGGAAAAACCGACGATTTGGTTTTGTTTGTAGAAAAAGCTGTTCCCGGTGATGTTGTTGACGTGGAGCTTATGCGCAAGAAGAAGAATTTTGCGGAAGCTCGTATCACCAGTTTAAATGAAGCCTCTTCTTATCGAGTAGATCCTTTTTGTGAACATTTTGGTGTTTGTGGTGGATGTAAGTGGCAGCATATGACTTACGATGCACAATTAAAATTTAAGCAACAATCGGTTGACAATGCATTGTCGCGTATCGGAAAAGTGGATACTTCTTCGATGGAAGAGATCTTGGGCTCAACTCAGACGGAATACTATAGAAATAAGTTGGAATATACGTTCTCCAATAAAAAATGGTTGACATCTGTAGATGAGGATGCATCGACGTTGGAAATGAATGCGCTGGGCTTTCATGTGCCAGGACGTTTTGATAAAATTTTGGATATTGATCACTGTTTTCTGCAGGAAGATCCTTCAAATGAAGTTCGCAATACCATTCGTGATTTTGCGCTTAGCCAAGGTATGACTTTCTACGATTTACGTGAACACAGCGGTGTATTACGAAACTTGATTATTCGCATTTCTTCAACCGGGGAAATGATGGTAATTGTGGTGTTTGCTTATCCAGAAGAAGGACAGGTTGAATTGTTGATGGATTTTGTTAAGGAAAAGTTTCCACAAGTTGCTTCCTTATTGTACATTATAAATCAGAAACGTAATGATACCATCTTTGATCAGGATATTCATGTATATGCCGGTCGTGATTTTATTTACGAGGAGATGGAGGGGCTGCGTTACAAAGTAGGGCCTAAGTCGTTCTATCAAACAAACTCTGCACAAGCGTATGAACTGTATAAGATCACACGTGATTTTGCGGATCTGAAAGGTGATGAATTAGTTTATGATCTATATACTGGTGCAGGTACGATTGCAAATTTTGTGGCAAAGAAAGCGAAAGAAGTTGTTGGTGTAGAATATGTTCCTACTGCTATTGAAGATGCAAAAGTCAACTCATCCATCAACAATATTAATAATACAAAATTCTATGCTGGCGATATGAAAGATGTGTTGACACCAGATTTTATCGCTGAACATGGTAAACCGGATGTCGTGATTACAGATCCTCCACGTGCGGGAATGCATGCTGATGTGGTAGCTCGTTTGTTGGAAATGGAATCGCCGCGCATTGTTTATGTCAGCTGTAATGCTGCTACACAGGCAAGAGATCTCGTGTTATTAGGTGAGAAATATGAGGTGAAACGTATCAAGCCAGTAGATATGTTTCCACATACGCAACATGTTGAAAATGTTGTTCTGTTAGAAATAAGGAAGTAAAATTATGGAAGTAGAAGATTTATTTTCGGGATCTGCAAGGGAGGAAAATACGCCGCCTACAGCGCAAAGTCCATTGAAAAGCTTGCAGGTAGATCTCGATTTTTATCGTGAATCAATTCGTGAAGTCGCACTGGAGATTGTGGAAGAAGGTTATTCCGATTATCCGATTTTTGTGGCCCATCAGCATGAAGTTTCCGTTGGTGAGGTGATATTAGATCGCAAGGAATTGGAAACTAAATGGACAATAAACGCCTCTACATTGGAAGAATTTGTAGAAATGGATATTATTCAGGAAGATCGAAAATCTTCTTTTATCCAAAACTATAAACCAGCGAAAGATTATATGTGTTTATTTGTTGTCGTTGCAGAAGGTGCTAATTTTGTTTTTTATCCCTACAAGTGATAAAGAAAGAATATTTAAACTTTTTTAACAGTACAAGTGTCAAACTATTATTACTTTTAGCGAAGTAGGTTAGGTGTAACGGATAATTCATAAGAGTGAAATAAATTATAAACTGTTCTTGCGAAAGCGGCTGTTTGACCCAATGAACCTGTATAGAGTGAATGCCACAGGCAAACCAATTGGGATAATTGAAGAGAAATAATAGGATGAAAATAATACATATACATTTAGGAATATTGGGGCTATTCTTGCTGTTGTTGACTAGTTTCGGGGCAACGGCACAACACCTTCAGAAAGTTTCTGGAATGGTATTGCAAAAAGGTAATGGTAATCGTATCGGTGATGCGGTTGTTCTGAACTTGAGGACTCACAGATCGACTTTAACAAATTCCTTTGGAGTTTTTACCATAGATGCATCTGTTGGTGATTCATTATCTTTCACTAAAGTTGGTTTTTCTCCTGTAAAAACTGTTCTGACAAATCTGAATGAGTTTTATGTCGAATTGCAGGAGGGTATTCGATTGGAAACAGTCGTTGTCGAGCGAAAGTCTAAAGAGGCGGAATTAAATGATGCCATGAGCAATTATGGTAAAAAGGGTGTTTATAATGGTGGTAAAAATAAATTTGGAACCTATTTAGGCAGTCCTGCAACCGCCCTTTATAATCTTTTTGGACGGGAAGCTAAAAATGCGAAGCGTTTTGGGCGATTTATGGACAGGGAGAAAGAGGAGCTACAAGTTGATCGTATTTTTTCTCGTGAGGCTGTCAAAAATCTAACGAAACTGGATAGTACAGAATTAGATGCTTTTATGGTGCGCTACCGTCCATCATTTGATCTAGCGGAGCATTGGGGACAGTATGATCTGATGCATTATGTGCAACAGTCTATGGACGATTTTAATGCCAAAGGAAGGCCGAAAGGATCTCTTTTACCCGATATTGAAGTAAAGACACAAGAAAAGTAAAAACATTTTGCTTCTGCTGCTGTTAGCTGTTTATAAAGAATGGGAGCGGGTGGTTTAAGATTTTGTAGCGTATCAACGTCATTTCGGGAAGTTTTATAGCGCTTTTTTAGTGTTTTGTAACAAAAAAGTTGATAAAAATATCTTTTGGCACTTTGTTTGATTTTAGTAGAACGGTATTTAATTTGAATATTAAAAGTCTTAGATAGCATACATATGAAAATGAATAGAAAATTAGCTGTATTAGGTTTGACTGTTGCGACCTCAGCTATGTTATTTGGAAGTTGTTCTACAATCCAAAATACAAATAATACGACTAAAGGTGGTGTAATTGGTGGTGTTGCTGGTGGTGCTTTAGGGGCATTGATCGGCGGTAAAGCTGGTAACACGGCTATCGGTACGTTGGCAGGTGCTGCTATTGGTGGTGCTGCTGGTGTATTGATCGGTAAAAAAATGGATAAACAAGCTGCTGAGATTTCTAAAACTGTTGAGGGAGCTGAAGTTACGCAATCTGCGGAAGGTATCGTGGTTAAGTTTGATTCAGGTATTTTATTTGACTTCAATAAATCAGATTTAAAAGCGTCAGCTAAAGATAATATCGCAAATTTGGTAACAACCTTGAACAAAGAACAAGGTACTGAAATTTTGGTGATCGGACATACAGATAATGTAGGTACATTGGCTGCAAATGAAAAGGTATCTTTAGATCGTGCGAATTCGGTACGTGCATTTGCGGTTTCGAAAGGTTTAGCTTCTTCGCGTATCAGAACCGAAGGTAGAAACTTCTCCGAGCCAATTGCAAGCAACGATACGGAAGCAGGACGCGCTCAAAACCGTCGTGTTGAAATCGTTATTGTAGCAGGTGATCAAATGAAAAAAGAAGCAAAACAACAAGCAGGTCAGTAAATAGGTTTCGGGAATAATCTCCTGGAACAAATTTATCTTGATTTCGAGTCATAAGAAAGCGTTGATTTAATCGACGCTTTTTTTGTGAAATTTGACAAAGCGTAAACCATATTTCTGTCTGACAAACTGTCATTATATGGATTTAAATTTCTAACTTTGTAGTCTTTGAAATAACTAAGGGCATAAAATCAGATCACCAAAAGATAGGTCATTGCATTGGTTATTCCATCGGAAATAATAAAAATTATATTCTATTGAATATCGAGCTATGCTAGATTTAACACATACCACTAAGGAACACGACGAATCTCGTCAGGGTGAGGCATTATTATTAGAACAAGATCCGACTTTAAGTAATGGACGCAAGCTGTATATTGAAAGCTACGGTTGCCAAATGAATTTTTCGGATAGTGAGATTGTTGCTTCTATTTTGTTGGATAAGGGATTTGAAACCACTAAGAATTATCAGGATGCTGATGTTGTTTTTATTAATACCTGTTCAATCCGTGAAAATGCAGAACAGCGTGTGCGCAATCGTCTAAAGGAATTTGAAGCTGCTAAGGCAAAAAATCCTGGAATGATCGTTGGAGTACTAGGTTGTATGGCCGAGCGTCTAAAATCGAAATTCTTAGAAGAAGAAAAGTTGGTGGATGTTGTGGTAGGGCCAGATGCTTATCGCGATCTACCAAATTTAATTGATAAGGTAGATGATGGTGCTAAAGCTGTTAACGTTTTATTATCGAGAGAGGAAACTTATGCGGATATTAATCCTGTCCGTTTGAATTCAAATGGTGTAACGGCTTTCATTTCGATTATGCGTGGTTGTGACAATATGTGTTCATTCTGTGTTGTTCCTTTTACACGCGGTCGTGAACGTAGCCGTGATCCACAGTCTATTGTGAAGGAAGCTCAAGATCTTTTCAATGCAGGATATAAGGAGGTTACCTTGTTGGGACAAAATGTGGATTCCTATAAATTTACTGCTCCAGTAGCTGAAGGTGAGGAACCAAGCGAAACTGTCACGTTTGCCACTTTGCTTACAATGGTTGCAGAAGTCAGCCCTCTTCTTCGGGTTCGTTTTTCAACTTCCCATCCAAAGGATATTACTGATGAGGTCCTATATGCGATCGCTTCACACGAAAACATCTGTAATTATATTCACTTGCCGGTTCAATCTGGAAATTCCAGAGTATTGGAATTGATGAACCGTACATATGATCGTGAGTGGTATATGGAACGCGTAGATGCAATCCGTCGTATTATACCTGATTGTGCTATTTCTACGGATGTGATTACAGGTTTCTGTACAGAAACAGAAGCGGAACATCAAGAAACATTGTCTATGATGGATTATGTCAAATATGATTTTGCCTATATGTTTGCCTATTCGGAAAGACCAGGTACTTTGGCTGCGAAAAGATATGCGGATGATATTCCAGAAGATGTAAAAAAACGTCGTTTGACAGAAGTTATTAATAAACAACGCGATCATAGTTTATATCGTTACCAACATTTTGTTGGAAAAGTTTGTAAAGTACTTGTTGAAGGATTTTCAAAAAGGTCTGAGTTCGATTTTTGTGGCCGTAATGATCAAAATGCTTTAGTGGTATTTCCAATCGACCCTCGATTTAAACAAGGCGACTATGTGAACGTGCTTATCGAATCATGTACCTCTGCTACATTATTGGGTAAGATTGTTGATTAAAAAACTGAGATTATTTTATTTCCAACAGGAAATTTATGGATAACCAAGATATAAAGAATAGATTCGGAATTATCGGTAATTCGCCGTTGTTGAATCGTGCTATTGATATTGCGCGACAAGTGGCCCCAACTGATATTTCCGTATTAATACAAGGTGAGAGTGGGAGTGGTAAGGAGGTTTTTTCGCATATTATCCATCAATTGAGCTCACGTAAGCACGGTCCTTTTATTGCGGTTAACTGCGGAGCTATACCAGAAGGAACCATTGATTCCGAATTATTTGGTCATGAGAAAGGTTCTTTTACGGGTGCTCATGAGGCTAGAAAGGGGTATTTTGAAGTTGTTGACGGCGGAACAATCTTTTTAGATGAAGTAGGCGAGTTACCATTGGGTACGCAAGCGAGATTATTGCGTGTATTGGAGTCAGGTGAGTATATACGGGTAGGATCATCTAAGGTGCAGAAGACAAATGTACGTGTTGTTGCTGCGACAAATGTGAATGTGTTTGAAGCTGTACAAAAAGGTAAATTTCGTGAAGATCTTTATTATCGCTTGAATACTGTACCATTGCGTGTACCCTCATTACGTGAACGACCGGAGGATATCAACTTATTATTTCGTAAGTTTATTGTGGACTTTTCTGAAAAATACCGTACCCCTGGGGTTCAATTGACAGAAGATGCACAGAATATGTTACGGAACTATAGCTGGCCCGGAAACGTACGTCAATTAAAAAATGTTGCGGAACAAATTGCTGTTTTGGAGAAAGAACGTGTTGTTGATGCGCATGTACTTCAAAATTATTTGCCTAATGAATCACGTACAAGTTTGCCTGCGGTAGTTCCTTCAAATAATAACGGAAAAGAAGATTTTTCAGAGAGAGATTTGCTGTACAAAGTCCTATTTGATATGAAAAAGGATATGGTTGATCTGAAAAAACTGGTGGTTGAATTGATACAGAAAGGTGTCGATTCTAACACCTTTGATCAAAACTCTCCCTACATCAATCAATTGTACCAGGAGATTGAACCACAATTGAAGTCAGAACCGGAAAATTATACTGCAACACCAACGTTAACTATACATTCTCCGGCAAACACTGCAAATGTATTGAAAAATCCCGTTTCACAGGATGAATATCTGCAGGATGCTCAAGAAGTCGAGGAATCTTTATCTCTTGTTGATAAAGAGTCTGATTTGATAAAGAAAGCCTTGAAAAAACATCGCGGTAAGCGTAAAGCGGCTGCGCAAGAGCTGGGAATTTCTGAAAGAACTTTGTATAGAAAAATTAAAGACTTAAATTTAGATTAAGGTTTACAGATGTTGTCAAAAAAAATTTTATATACTCTTCTCACAGTCATCTTTCTATTCGTAATGAATAGTTGTGGGGTAAAATATGGATTTACTGGAGGTTCCATTCCCGAGGGAATGAAAACTGTCAATATTCAATATTTCGAAAATATAGCTCCTTTGGTTTATCCGACATTAAGTCAGAACTTTACGGAAGCTCTCAAAGAGCGTATCCGTAATCAATCGCGATTGAGTCAGGTGAATCAAGATGGAGATGCTACCTTTGAGGGATTTATTACAGAGTATACAATAAGTCCTGCGGCTGTTGAAGCAGGGACTGACCGCGCAGCAATGAATAGGCTGACTATTACGATTAAAGTCGCTTACCATAATAAAATCAATCCGAAGGATGATTTTGAGCAGCCTTTTACAAGATTTAAGGAGTTTGCCGGAAACCTTCAGAGTGCACAGGAAGAAACTTTGGGTAAGGAAATTATTCAGATGTTAACTGAAGATATATATAACAAAGCGTTTGCTAATTGGTAATTCTATTTTCAAGATGAATCTTAATATATCATTACCCAATAACGAGCTTTTTTTTCAAGCAATCAATCATCCGGACAGCGTAGAGGAAGATCTTATTTTAGCATTGATTGAGAAATACCCCTATGCTCAAAGCTTACGGTTTGTCTATGACCGTAAAGTTTTTGGAAAACATGGTTCTGTTCAGAATTTGTCTTCTACTTTACTCTATGCATCCTCTCCAAGTTGGCTGTATGAATTTGTTCATAGTAAATCGGCGGTAGCGCCTCCGCCAATAACGCAGCAAGATGAATTTATTGCGGAAGAGGTGTTAAACGATGATGAAGGGTTGGTCGAAATTGAAGAGGAGAGCGTGGAGGTTGATGAATTGGATCGTTTGATTCAAGCCGGGGTTGCAAAAGATTATTTTAGAGCCAACAACGATCAGCAGCAAGAAATTATTGCCGATTCGGAGGAGATTCCCACTGTAGCTGCCCCTTTAGCGGAATCTGTCGTCGAAGGGAGCGATGGTCAAGAGCGTGTTTCTGTTTATGATGATGATACGATGCCATATAGTTTCCTATGGTGGTTACATAAAACGAGATTAGAATATGCTGATACTTATCAGCCCTATGTAAAATCTCCATTAGGTCCAATGATGCCGTCTAATGATGATATTGCTAAAATTCATGAGAAATTGGATAGCCAGCTATTAGATCAACAGATTCGAGAGAATATCTTTCATTTGCAATCACCTGAAGCAAAGTTGAGTGATGAAGTTAAAACGACAATAGCTTTTCAGATACCGCGTAAAACTGACGAGGTAATTGAAAAATTTATTCGTGAAGAACCTATGATTCAACCCCTGCAAGCAGAAAAATTAGACTTGGAGAACAAAGCAAGAAAAAGCTCGGAGGATCAGCATTCGCTTGTTACCGAAACGCTTGCTAAGATCTATCTGGAACAAGGCTTATATCCAAAAGCAATAGAGGTTTACAAAAAATTAGTTTTGAAATATCCAGAAAAAAATGCTTACTTTGCGGCACGCATAACAGAATTAGAAAAGAAATTAAATTAATAACATAAGAGATGCAAGGATTATTAATCGGTCTAATCATATTAGCTAGTATTATTTTAGCGTTTTTGGTTTTAATCCAAAATCCAAAAGGAGGAGGTTTGTCATCTGGTTTTTCAGGTGGAACGAATCTTATGGGGGTAAAACGTACAGGTGACTTTTTGGAAAAAGGTACTTGGATCATGGTTATTGCCATTATGATATTTAGCTTAGGTGTAAATATTATCGGTACATCACCAAGTACATCTAAAGGTGGTTTGGGAGGTCAAATCGAGACTCCTGCGCAGCAAGGTCCATTGAACTTGGGTACTGGACAAAAGCCTGCTGGTGTTCCTGCGGGACAAGAGCAAGCAGCTCCTGCTCAATCTCAGGAAAAAGCTCCAGCGACTACACCTGCAACGAAACCAGCTGAAGAAGCTAAAAAATAGTTGTCAGTAAAAAGTTATAGGCCCCGTTTGTGAAAGCAAACGGGGCTTTTTTATGTCTGGTATCCGTAGACTCGTCACACTCGGTTGAAAAGAAAGACAAAGAAATGTATCTATAGCGTTAATTGATTGAAACTGCGGCAGAGAGGAGTAAGACTGGCAGACAGAAAATGACAGTGTGACAGCAAAATGAATTTTTGTCGATCGGCATGTTAGTTTTCTGTGAAAAATTGTCTTATAAGCCTTCATATTTACAATTGGCATAAAAGATGATGTGTTTATATCGATTATAACATTAAAATAAATTCAATAACAGATAAAAAGTAAATTAATTATGGCATTAAGTATCAAACCTATCGGAGATAGAGTAGTAGTAGAGGCTGCTCCTGCAGAAGAAAAAACAGCTTCAGGGTTATATATTCCCGATACAGCGAAAGAAAAACCATCTCAAGGTACAGTAGTTGCTGTAGGTACAGGTAAAGTTGACGAGCCGTTAACTGTTAAAGTTGGTGATAAAGTATTGTACGGAAAGTACGCAGGTACTGAAATCACTTATGAAGGAAAAGAATACTTAATTATGCGTGAGTCTGATATTTACGCTGTTATCTAATTCATACGACGAGGTTATTTAAAAAGGAGCTTTTTGGCTCAAATAAAAATTTAATAGGTTATTTTGGTGGAGTTGTAAAATTAGATATGTTAATGATCAGATCGGCCTTACGATTTTATATTAAATTCTAATTATTCTTCTTGAAATACTAAATACTCATATAAAAATGGCAAAACAAGTAAAATATAACGTTGAGGCTCGCGAGGCCCTTAAAAAAGGTGTAGACACTTTAGCAAATGCAGTTAAAGTAACATTGGGTCCTAAAGGACGTAACGTAATTATTGAGAAAAAATTTGGTGCTCCAGTAATTACTAAAGACGGTGTTTCAGTAGCGAAAGAAATCGAATTGAAAGACGCTTTAGAAAATATGGGTGCACAAATGGTAAAAGAAGTCGCTTCTAAAACTGCTGATCAAGCTGGTGACGGTACGACAACTGCTACAGTATTGGCACAAGCTATTGTTGCTCCAGGTATCAAATCTGTAGCTGCTGGTGCTAACCCAATGGATCTAAAACGTGGTATTGACAAAGCTGTTGCAACTGTAGTTGCTAACTTGAAATCTCAATCTCAAGAAGTTGGTCAAGACAACAATAAAATCAAACAAGTTGCTACTATTTCTGCTAACAACGACGAAGTAATTGGTGCTTTGATCGCTCAAGCAATGGAAAAAGTAGGTAACGACGGTGTTATCACTGTTGAAGAGGCAAAAGGTACTGAAACAGAAGTAAAAACTGTGGAAGGTATGCAATTTGACCGTGGTTATTTGTCGCCATATTTTGTGACAAATTCTGACAAAATGGAAGCGGAATTAGATAATCCATACATTTTGATCTACGACAAGAAAATCAGCAACATGAAAGAATTGTTGCCAATCTTGGAGAAACAAGTTCAAACTGGTAAACCATTATTGATCATTGCTGAAGATTTAGATGGTGAGGCACTTGCAACATTAGTTGTTAATAAAATCCGTGGTTCGTTGAAAGTTGCAGCTGTTAAAGCTCCAGGTTTCGGTGACCGTCGTAAAGCCATGTTAGAAGATATCGCTATCTTAACTGGTGGTACTGTTATCTCTGAAGAAAGAGGTTTCAAATTAGAAAATGCTGAGTTATCTTACTTAGGTCAAGCTGAAAAAGTTCAAGTTGACAAAGATAACACAACTATTATCAATGGTTCGGGTAATGTAGAGGATATTAAAGCACGTGTTGCTCAAATCCGTTCACAAATCGAAACAACAACTTCTGACTACGATCGCGAAAAACTACAAGAGCGTTTGGCGAAATTGTCAGGTGGTGTAGCCGTGTTATATGTGGGTGCAACTACTGAGGTTGAAATGAAAGAGAAAAAAGACCGTGTTGATGATGCTTTACATGCAACTCGTGCAGCTGTTGAAGAAGGTATTATCGCTGGTGGTGGTGTTGCATTCATTCGCTCAACTGAAGCTTTGGTAAACCTTAAAGGTGACAACGAAGATGAGCAAATCGGTATTGACATCATCAAACGCGCTATCGAAGAGCCATTACGTCAGATCTGTAATAACGCTGGTATCGAAGGTGCAGTAATCGTTCAAAAAGTGAAAGAAGGAACTGCAGATTTCGGTTACAACGCACGTACAGACCGTTACGAAAACTTAATCGCCGCTGGTGTAATTGATCCAACTAAAGTATCTCGTGTGGCCTTAGAAAATGCAGCTTCAGTTGCTTCAATGTTATTGACTACTGAGTGTGTATTGGCTGACGAAGCTGAAGAAAACCCTGTAGGTGCTGGTGCTCCTCCAATGGGTGGCGGTATGGGTGGAATGATGTAAGATCATCCTATACAAAAAAAACCTGTTATCTCAGATAACAGGTTTTTTTTTGCATCATAATTAATGATGTCTTCTGTATTTCTCGTAATAATGATCGTATTCTCGAGGTGAATAATTACGTTTAGTACCCCATTCCTGTAGCTCATCATTAAAAAAATGTAACCAATATTGACGAAATCCTGCTGCTGAATCTGTAGGATTTTCAAGCTGAGGAGTATTATATTCGTAGATTTCTAAAATACCATCCTGATACTTCTTTGCAGCCACAATGGCATCTGGTTTTCCAAGTTTTTGAATAACTTGTGCTTTGCTCATACCCACCTGTACCTTTGTAAAATCGGGCCCCTGCAGCATTTTACAGTTCGAAAACAAGATCAATGTAAATATCGTAACTAATGTTGTTCTGAAAATTGTGTTATAGTTCTTATGAATCATAATGCGTTATTTCTTATAAGATCGAGATTGCCGCAAATAGTTTAATCATTTTTAATCTAATAACCTTTTGCCGTATCATCTCCACGTGGGTCGGCTCCTGTTTGTAATTTGCCATTTGGTAATACAAGTATATTTTCCACGCGGCCAATTGCCCCTCTCGGATTTATCGTATAGCCATCTTTTGTCAATTGGTCACGTAGATTGACATCGATTGCGTTATTTTCGACGTCAATGCGATCAGGAAGCCATTGATGATGAAATCTTGGCAGGCTCACAGCCGATTGGGCATTTTGTCTGAAGTCAATAACGTTGAGGATGGTCTGAAAAACAGAGGTAATGATGGTTGATCCTCCCGGGGTTCCCACAACCATGAATAGTTTACCATCTTTTTCTACAATAGTGGGTGTCATTGAGCTAAGCATTCTTTTGCCGGGCTGTATCTCGTTCGCTTTTTCCCCTGTAAGCCCATACATGTTTGGGACACCTGTCTTGACGGAGAAATCGTCCATTTCATTGTTTAACAAGAAGCCTGCACCGGCTACAAATACTCCTGAGCCATAAGAATCATTGAGTGTTGTTGTAATGGATACTGCATTCCCTTGTTCGTCTACGATATTGAAATGTGTCGTTTGCTCACTTTCATAACCAGGAATGACATCTGCATTGACATCTTTGCTTAATGTCGCTTTATGGAAATTGAATGAATTGAGTTTATGTGCATTTGAGCTGGAGTCGATAAGCTGTTGGACCGGCACCTTAATAAAATCAGGATCTCCTAAATATTTAGCCCGATTGGCATATACATAGCGTTCAGCTTCAATCATGACACGAACAGTTGAATCGGATTGAAAGCCCCAACGCTGTAGTGGAAATTGCTCTACAGATTTGAGCAGGGCTAAAAGAGATGTTCCTCCACTCGAAGGTGGTGGCATGGAAATAACTTTGTGGCCCCTATAATTTGTGGAAATTGGAGTACGCCAAAGTGCTTGGTAATCCAAGAGATCTTGGTGTGTAATAATTCCTTTTCCCTGATCCATTTCAGCGACAAGTAAGTCTGCTGTTTTACCTTTATAGAAACCGTCTCGACCATCATTCGCAATTCTTTCCAGTGTTTTTGCAAGTTCCTCTTGAATAAATAGGTCGCCAGGTTTCCATAGGGCAGTTTTGATAATCGCGGCGCCAGCAGGGTTCAGCTTGACAAAACGATCTTTATGGCTTTCAAACTCATTGGCCTGTCTTTGACTGATTTTAAAACCTGTTCTGGCTAGCTGGATTGCGGGAAGTAGGAGATCTTTCCACTGTAATTTACCATACTTTTTGTGTGCTTCCCACATGCCCGCAACAGAACCGGGAATACCTGATGCTAATTGACTATACAGACTCAGTTCAGGGATAACATTGCCTTGTGCATCAAGATACATATCTCGTGATGCCTTTAAAGGAGCTTTCTCACGAAAGTCGAGTGCGTCCAATTGGCCGCTATGATCACGGTAGAGCATAAAGCCGCCGCCGCCAATATTTCCTGCATTGGGATAAACCACTGCAAGGGCAAATTGTACGGCAACTGCAGCGTCTATCGCATTTCCACCTTGTTTTAAAATCTTTACACCAACTTCTGAAGCCAAAGGATGCGCTGTGACTACGGCAGCCTTATTAAAAGTACTAGCCTGCTCGACCTTAGTATTTAGCTGTTGTTTTGTCGCACAAGAGGCAAAGCATATGCTCGCTATGAGCGAATAGGTTATGAATTTATACATCGTATTCGATTTAAAATTTTAGATATTATCTCAAAGAGTTGTATAAACAACACTATCCTTAATTATTTAAGTTTTTCGTTGTTTTTATGGCGGTCGGCATCCCGAATTGATTTCTTTTGAAGATTTTGTTCCAGAGCCTCTGTTAGATCAATTCCCGTTTGATTGGCAAGACACATCAAAACGAATAATACATCGGCCATTTCATCTGCTAAATTGACTTCTTTGTCTGATTTTTTGAAAGATTGCTCCCCGTATTGTCGAGCCATTATTCGGGCAACTTCACCGACTTCTTCCATGAGTATGGCGGTGTTAGTCAATTCGTTGAAATAACGTACTCCGGTACTATTGATCCATTTGTCAATAACCTCTTGTGCTTCTTTAATAGTCATCTTGTGTTCAATAAAAAATTAAAAGTTGTCCTTATCTTTTGTGTCCATGACGATGGTAACTGGACCATCATTCAGTAGGTCAATTTTCATATCTGCTCCGAATATGCCAAGTTGAATCTCTTTTTGGAGTAATTGACTTAACAGTAAAGCCATCTCTTCATACATTGGTTTGGCTTTATCCGGTTTTGCTGCTCTGATAAAGGAAGGTCTGTTTCCTTTTTTTGTTTGAGCAAAGAGGGTGAATTGTGAGATGAGTAAGATATTTCCGTCTACATCCTGTATCGATTTATTCATCAAACCCTGTTCATCCTCGAAGATGCGTAAGTTGATGAATTTTTGTCCTAACCATTTCAGATCTTCTGTTGTGTCTGCTTCTTCAACTCCTAATAAAATCATTAAACCCTTCTGGATCTGGCCTGTAATCTGATTGTCAACCGTGCAAGAGGCGTTTTTCACTCGTTGTATAACTGCGCGCATAATGAAAAGTATAAAACCAAAGGTAAAAATTCCGATTATCAAACACGATGTAATGTGCAAATTATCCGGTATATTAAATAAAAAACGTCTCTTGCTTCCTCAGGAAAAAAGAGACGTTTTTTTATTTAAATAAATTGTTTCTAGAATTTGAAATTCAAGCCCAGTAGGAAATTCGTTGGTGCTTGAGGAAAATAAAAATTATAATATTTTCGGGTATCACCTTCCATCCAACCAAAGGTGTAGCCATTGGCTTCGTACTTTTCGTTGAAGATGTTGTTGACCTGTAATGCTGCACTGATGTTTTTGATGCCTAATGCTGTAAAGCTATAGTTTGCTAACAGATTGTTGACAAAATAAGAGGAAATGCTTCTCTCCTTCGCAGATGAATTATCTAAATATTGTCTTCCTACAAATTTGGATAGAAACGAGAATGTAAGTGATGTTATTGGACTATAAGAAAGGTTACTTGACAATATAGTTCCCGGCGATAAAGCAATGTTTGTTTTTGAATAGAAAATTTTGGTATCGGGATCGACGCCGTTAATATCTTTCACAATCTCTTCAAAATCTTTAATTTTATTTTGGCTGAAACTAGCTGTTGCTTTCCAATTGAACTGCTTGCTGATGTTCCATGATCCATCGAATTCAAGACCCATTCTATAGCTATCTTTCACATTTTGTCGAATCGGAGAACCTGTATCGCTGATTTCACCTGTTGGGATCAACTGATCCTTGTAAAACATGCCATATCCATTCAACCCGATATTGAATTTTTCATTTGTAAAGCGATAGCCCAATTCAATGTCCTGCATTTTCTCCGGGGTAGGGTCAGGTAATGCGCTATTTTTCTCTATAAAATCCTTGCGAACAGGTTCTTTTTGTGCAAAGGCATAGGACGCGTATACATTTGAATGATCATTTAGCAAATAAGTTGCACCAGCTTTAGGATTCAAGAAATTGAACTTAGGATGATAATTATAATTTTTTACCTTATCATCGTCACCATACATGTGGTAATCTACATTCCGATATTGAATATCGGCCATTAATATCCATTTGTCTAGTTTGTAATCGACTTTTAAGAAATTGCTGAAATCATTTTTTTGTGATTTCCCGAAATAATATTTGTCGTCAAGAAAGCCTGTTGATGCATATTGTGCCCAAATCACCTGGCCATAATGTTTTCCTTTGTATTGATTATAAGCTCCACCCCAAGTAATTTCAAGCTGATCGTTCGGTCTGTAATTCAGGGCGTAAGTCATGCCGTAAAAATAATTATCCAACCATCTTCTGCGGACTAAGTCTGTTTTTTGTATGGTATCCTTACCAATGATGACGTTAGGTAAACCATATTTACTTAGTTTATCTCCCGGCCTCATTTCTTCATAGTAACCATAACCTCTTGTATAGTGTAAGGCTGTATTGAGCGTCAATTTGTCGCTCAGAATATTGGTGTAATGAAGTTGATGATGTTTCTGCGTGTAATTATCTGTTTGATTTTTATACGTGTATAGGTTGTAATTCCTGCCAGCGTCCATGAAACGATCCTTCTCCGCACCGGAGATTTCGAGTGCATTATCTGCATAATCATCCATCCGTGATCGATCTCCGGTAATCAATGGTTCGGGAACGCCGTTCCAGGCTTGATAAGTCTTTTCTTTTCCCCAGAATACAATTCCTTTTAAAATATGTTTCTTGCCATAATAACCTCCGTCCACATAGAAAGATTGTAAGTCTGAACTACCTCTCTCGATATAACCATCGCTACTGATTCGAGATAGTCTGGCATTGAAGGCAAATTTGTCATTAATTAGTCCGGTACCTACCTTGACTGTATTTTTCCAGGTATTATAGGAGCCAAATGAATTGTTGAGTTCTGCGTAAGGGGTTTCGACTAAAGTATTGGACTGAATATTTAATGAGGCTCCAAATGATCCCGCACCATTCGTCGAAGTCCCAATACCACGTTGAACTTGGATGCTCTCGGTAGAAGAGGCAAAGTCGGGCAGGTTGACAAAAAAAGAACCCATGCTCTCTGCATCGTTTAGCGGAATCCCATTTAATGTCACATTGATTCGTTGATTGTCAGATCCCCTGATCGTCATTCCGGTATAACCTATGCCGGCACCGGCATCGGAATTTACCTGCACGGATGGAGTCTGGTTTAAAAGGAATGGGATATCTTGGCCGAGGTTATTACGAGAGATTTCCTCTTTGGAGATATTTTTAAAGGTTGTGGGTGCATTTCTTTTGGCACGGGTAGATTGAACAAGCACCTCTTCCATTTGAATTGTAGCGGGTTCTAATTCGACCGTAAGTTCCAAGTTGTCTTTAACATCTACATTTCGGCTCCATGTTTTATAACCTACAGAAGATATTTGGAGATGGTGTTTACCGGTATTGATGCGATAGAGTTTAATCAGCCCATTTTTATCCGATTGACCGGCAAAGGAAGCTTGACCATCTATGGATACGGAAACATGCTGTAAGGGATTCTGATTGATCTTGTCTACAGTTTTAATTGTCAGATTGTATTGCGCAATAGCAATTTGGCTTGAAATAGTAGCTAAGGAGCTACAAATCAAAAATTTGATCATGGTAATGTATTTTGTTTGAGTTAAACAAATCATAGCAAGGGGTTACTATGACCGCACTATTTAACTAACCTCTCCCTACGCCAGCATTATCTGGATCAGGTGTACAGAATTTAATCTGTTGGGTATAATCTCAGCCTTTATTTGTGTTCCTGACAAAACAAGGCACCCCTATTCGATGCTGCGAATATATAAATTTAAAATTGAAATGCTGTATAAAGAAGTAATTTATGACAAATGAAAAAGGAGGTATTTAGCGAGTTATTTCGTTTTGGTTTAAATTTTTATTCAAATTGTTGTTTTTGGTATTTATTGTTCTTTTTAGGTACCTTGGCATGAATTTTTCTACTAGAGGTATGTATTCATACAGGTCAAAATTTTTTAGTTACTAAATTGATAGTGAGGAGATAAAATGTTAAAATATTTAAGCGCTAATTATATTCTACCGATTACTTCAATGCCGATAAAAGACGGTATTGTTTCGGTAGATGAGGAGGGGGTAATTCAAGGTATCTATGACCCGACTTCATTTACATCTACAGATAAAGCTAAGGTTGAGAAATACGATGGAGTGATAATTCCAGGATTTATCAATGCACATTGTCACATTGAATTGTCACATATGAAAGGGATCGTTCCTAAAGGTACGGGACTTCCGAGCTTTTTGAGTAAGGTAATGACAACGCGGTCCGCATCGATGAAGAAAATAGACGATGCTATGGCAAAAGCCGATCGGGAAATGTACGAAAATGGTATTGTCGCTGTTGGGGATCATGCTAATACTGATAATTCATCAAAATTGAAGGAAGATTCACAGATTCTATATCACACATTTGTGGAAGTGCTGGGAATTGAACCTGAGGAAGCTGATTTTAAATTAAAAGAGGCCAAATCATTAACCCAAGAGTTTAGGAATGGTCATGTATCCATTACACCCCACGCTCCCTATTCTTGTTCGAAGGTACTTTTCAAAAAATTCAAGAAAATGGTTCCGGAAACAAATATTATCAGTATTCACAATCAAGAAAGTGAAGAAGAGAATAAGCTGTTCCGTTATAAAATGGGTGAATTCTTAGACTTTTATAAGAATATAGGAAAAAATGCTGATGCCATCAAGGCGCAGGCGAGAAACTCCATTCAGTCTTATCTTCCTTATTTACCTTATCCGAATAGATTACTGTTGGTTCATAATACCTATACTTCGTTAAAAGATTTAGATTTTGTAGAACGTATGGACCGCGATGTGGTGTGGTGTTTATGTCCAAAAGCAAATCTTTATATTGAAGGAACATTGCCGAAGGTTCATAATTTTATGAATGCTGGACAGCGTCTGGTGATCGGAACGGACAGTTTAGCTTCAAACGATACTTTATCTATCCTTGAGGAGCTTAAGGTATTGCATACGCATTTTGAGGAACTTGATTTCTTACAGACTATCCAATGGGCTACCATTAATGGCGCTATTGCATTAAATATTCAAGATGAGTTTGGATCGTTGGAGGTCGGTAAAAAACCGGGTATCGTGTTGTTGCAAGGGATGGAACATATGCGTCTGAATGATGATGTTAAAGTTAAACGTCTAGCTTAGTATTTAATTCTACAAAAACTTCTGTACTTTTGCCCTTATGAAACGTCCATAATTATAATCGTAAAATTATAGTTATGGTACGCTCCATCTGATCGATGGAATAAAAATAAGTTACAGATGAAACATTTGAATATTTCAATAAGGGGTAAAGTTCAGGGAGTCTTTTTTAGATTGACAGCCAAAGCAGTAGCAGATCAGGTTGGTGTGAGAGGCTTTGTTGTCAATTTAAAAGATGGTTCCGTTTATATTGAAGCCGAGGGCGATGATTTTGCACTGGATTCACTGTTGGAGTTCTGCCAAGAAGGCCCCGAAGGTGCAATTGTTGAAAGTGTAGAAGTCAAGGAAGGCGAACTTAAAAGCTTTTCTAATTTTGAAGTAGTTAAAAGAGTTCAATCCTAAGCCTAGTGTCTACAATCAAAAAATTTCTCAGCGATACCTTTATCTACGGTATAACTACTATCGTTTCTAGAATGATAGGGTTTTTGATGACTCCACTTTATCTCCGTAAGTTTAAAGATGCAGCAGTCTATGGTATCTACTCTAATTTTTATGCGTGGATGTCTATGTTGAATGCTGTATTAGCATTTGGTATGGAAACGACTTATTTCCGTTATTTACAGAAGGTCGAACCGCAAGATAAAAATAAAGTCTACAATAATAGTTTCTTCGTTACCTTAGCTACTTCGGGCATTCTCCTGCTGTCAGTTTTTGTATTCACGCGACCAATTGCCGCTTGGTTTGCTGATGGTGGCGATGTAAGCCTCTATGAGCAATATATTAAATACTTTGCATTCATTCTTGTTGCCGACGCACTTGCTGTTGTTCCATTTACAAAATTGCGTGCTGAAGGTCGGCCGTATAAATATAGTGCCTTGAAGTTCGTTAATATTGGCATTACTGTTCTTTCAAATTTGTTCTTTATCATTTTCTTACCTGACTGGGTACATAAATATACATTTTGGGCTGAATTTGCCGGAACGTGGTTTAAGGAGGGCTGGATTGGCTATGTGTTTATATCAAACCTTTTTGCTAGTGTCGTTACGTTGATTTTGCTTTTGCCAGAGTTGCTTACATTCCGACTTACCTTGGATAAAAAGTTAATGGATCAAATGCTGAAATATAGCTTTCCAATATTGATCGCAAATATTTCATTTATTATAAATGAAAATCTGGATAAAATGTTTTTCCCAAAACTACTGCCTGGTGAAGTAGGAATTAGGGACCTTGGTATATATGGAGCAGTGGCTAAATTAGCTGTATTTTTAAGTTTATTTGTAACTGCCTTTAGGTTAGGTGCTGAACCGTTCTTTTTTTCCTATTCTAAAAATCAAAATGCCTCCAAAACCTATGCTTTAATTATGGAGTATTTTGTCATATTGATGGTTGTCGCTATGGTTGGATTGACAGTCAATCTGGATTGGCTGAAATACTTTATCAAAGGGAACGAATCAGAAGTCGCTATTTATTGGACTGGGCTCAAAATTGTTCCAATCTTACTGTTTAATTATGTCCTTCTGGGGATATATATGAACCTGTCAATTTGGTACAAGTTGACGGACCAGACACGATATGCACTCTATATATCTGGTATCGGAGCCTTAATGACGATTGTGCTTAATGTTTGGCTTATCCCAACTTATTCCTATGTTGGAGCTGTTTTGTCTACGACAGTGGTCTATTTGGTCATGATCGGTTTTTCGCTTTATTGGGGACAGAAATATTATCCTATACCCTACAAGATGATCAAGATTACTGTTTACCTTGGCTTGGGACTTGTAATTTCCTGGTTGAGTTTTCAGGTTTTCCATAGCAATATCTGGATCGGTAATGCCATGCTTTTGATACTACTTGTGGTTACCTTTTTTCTGGAAAAAAATGGGTTAATGAAATTATTGCGACGAAATTAATTTATTCGATATAGGCTAAAATGGCGACACCTGTTTAGGTGTCGCCATTTTTATTTTTAGATAAGTTCTGCTATGAACGAGTGTTCAATCTCATGCAGTACCTCAAGGATCTCCGCCTGGCTTTGTAAGCTGACTAATTTCATTCGGTACTCTTTAAAATTAGGAATTCCTTTGAAGTAATTCGCATAATGCCTACGCATTTCAAAAATACCTAATTTGTCACCTTTCCATTCAATGGATTTGTTCAGATGTGTCCGGCAAACCTCGACACGTTCGGCAATGGTAGGTCCTTCTAGACGCTCACCAGTATTGAAAAAATGTTTGATTTCTCTAAAGATCCAAGGATATCCAATAGCGGCACGGCCAATCATAATGCCGTCAACTTCAAATTCTTGTCGCCAAGCCGCAGCTTTTTCGACAGAGTCTACGTCACCGTTTCCAAAAATTGGAATCTTGATACGCGGATTACGTTTGATATCCCGAATCATGGACCAGTCCGCCTGACCCTTGTACAATTGTGCGCGCGTACGTCCATGAATTGCCAGTGCTTTGATGCCTACGTCTTGTAATCTTTCGGCAACCTCATACACATTTTTTGTATTGTCATCCCAGCCAAGGCGTGTTTTCACTGTCACAGGCAGATCTGTCGCTTCAACGACAGCTTTGGTCATGGCAACCATTTTATCAATATCCTGTAGCAGGGATGAACCAGCCCCTTTGCAGACTACTTTTTTAACGGGACATCCGTAATTGATATCGATTAAATTTGGGCCCGCTTTTGTACAGATTTCAGCCGATTGACGCATACTTTCAATGTCTCCACCAAAGATCTGGATACCAATAGGTCGTTCATATTCAAAAATATCTAGCTTTTGAACAGATTTGGCAGCATCACGGATTAGTCCTTCTGAAGAAATAAATTCAGTATACATTAAATCAACACCATTCTGTTTGCACACATAGCGAAACGGAGGATCACTTACATCCTCCATCGGAGCTAATAACAAAGGGAATTTACCCAAATCAATATTTTCACCAATCTTGACCGACATCTTCGATAATTTTTTACAAAGGTACAAAATTTGGCATTAGTATAAAGTTAGCTAACTGTCACGAGTTTAGAGTCGATTTTTGATCTCCTCAGATCCGGTTGAACGCTGGCTGTTCGAATCGCTAACCCCGCCAAATCGATAATTAAATGAGAGGATAGCCGTCCTACTGTCAGGGTTCGATTTCCCTACGAGCCTTATTGTTGACGAAACGGTCTCATAGCGACGATTGTTGGTCCTCAAAATATCATTCACCACTAGTTTGACAGATGCTTTTTTATTGAGTATATTTTTTTGGATGCCAGTATATATTTGGCCGTAACTCTTGATCTGACTTAACCCTATTGTCAGTCCGGATACGTAGTTCCCACCTAGTTCTAAAGACCAATCTTTAGGCAATTTGAATGTGTTCTGGCTATTTAGTGTAAGCGTATTGCCTTTTCGACTGATCAAGCCATTCTCTTGTGGAATATCATATTCATTACGGTAATAATTTGCGAAGTGCGTAGCTGACCACCAAGCTGTCAATTGGGTAGGGGCGATAATGGACAAGCCGTAATTTCTAAACGAACCAATATTCTCGGGTCGTTCGTAGGTAATGTATGGATTGGCTGGATCCGTACCAATGATCTCGTTAACAACATTGGTTCTCTTCGCATAGTTTAAGGTAAAAATATATTTGTTGACAAATGTATAGCCAAGTTCAAGAGAATGCTCGTAAGCAGGATTCAGACGGGCATTGCCTTCCGAATAGGAAAAAGGATCGGTATATACACGAAATGGATTGAGATCCCAAAATGATGGTCTTTGCACACGGTAACTGTAGCTTGTCTGTAATTTGTTTTTTTCATTGACGGCATAAGTTAGAAATGCTGATGGAAATAGCTTGAAATAGGATTTTTCAAATTGCTCATGGAGGGTGATTTGATTGCCTGATGTACGTGTGTGTTCTCCTCGCAGACCAACCTGTGCCGAAATTTTAGTCCAGCTTTTGGATAAATTGATATAACCCGCTTGTATCGTTTCTTTGTAAATGAAATGGTTGCTAGTTGTCAGGTCAGGAACGTATTGACCATTTTGTAAGGTGTCATAATGCAGGTCATTTTCTGTACGTACATGACTGGCTTTCCAGCCTGTCTCCAGTTTATACCCTTCGGCCAGGGGCAGTGTATAATCCAACTTGGCGACGTACACTTTATTGTCTGAGGGAATGTCTCCTCGACGTGACGACGGTTGGTTGAGCGGGGTGCCATCTGCTTTCGTATAATTCGTGTTTAGCTGCTGATCCATTTTGGAATAATGGTCGACAAGATCGAGGTCGATTTTTAGTTCGTGCCCTTTCTCATTAAATTTGACCGTGTAGTTGATATTGTAGAGCATATCCCGCCAGCGTTCTTTCCCTTCCGTTATCGTAGATGAGGACCATATTAATTGATTATCGTCAAAGTTTCTGAAGTTATTTGTCGTCGGTTCATACTTCGGATATTTGCCAAATCCGCCATTGATAAGTACACCAAGTGTCTGTTTGGAATCTATGTTATAATCTATACCAGCTCTAAAATTGTTCGACCGCAGCTTTGGCTGTATTTTATTTTCCTGCTGTGTATAAGATTTGGGGAGGTTACCTTGATCCGAATAGAAGTAGCGTGTGAGGGAGTTAAAATACTCAAGGTTCTGATGATACTGATTATAGATCGCGAATACATTTAGTTTCTCCGTGCGGTAATTTAAATTGAGACTACCGCCAAGGTGCATGCCCCTGCCTGTGCCACCGTTGAGGGAAATTGAACCATTCCATCCTTGTTTTATTCCTTTTTTCAAAACAATATTGATAATTCCTGCTGACCCGGCCGCATCTTGTTTTGCACTAGGGTTGGACATAAGCTCAATTTTGCTGATATCAATGGAAGATGTGCTGCGCAATAGGTTGGCCAGTTGGTCACCGGAAAGATAAGTCAGTTTTCCATTGATCATTACCGAAGCACCTGATTTCCCTTTAATGCTTAAGCTTCCGTTGTCATCTGCGGTTACACCTGGTAGCTTGTTGAGTAGTTCAAGTCCATTATTGCCATCAGCAAGCATGGAGTTTTCAACATTGAATACCAGTTTATCCCTTTGCTGTTCAATAAATTGTTTTTTGTGTTGAACCAACACTTCTGCTAAATAAGCATTATTCATTAATAGCACAATCTGGCCGAGATCGTATCCGCCAAGTTGTTCATCTAAACTGAAATGCGGACTAAAGGTCTCTTGATGCGTGATGCTTTTTACTTTTATATAATAACGGCCTGCCTTTGTGTCTCCGAAAATAAAATGCCCTGTACTATCTGCGACGATAGTTTTCGTTAATGTGCCATCTTTCGCTTGATGAAGGCTGATATTGACGTAAGGAATGGCATGCTTATCTTCGCCGATAATTTGACCTTTGATGTGGCTGGTTTTTTGGGCAAAGCTACTGGATACGGTACAAATGAATAGAAGACTCAAGATATGACGATTGAAGTAGAGCATAATGGTATGGTTACGGTATTGCTAAAATCTAAGTAGTTGCTAATTGTGTGCGTTTCGGTTTTTTTATAGCTTTTCTTTTCTTTCCCCACCAGATATAGAATCCTGTTATTGGTAAGGTTGCACATACAAGTGAGGCGATGAAATAGATGATTTTTGTTGTCATTCCACCAATAAAGCCAGTGTGGAGTGCATAATTGGAGCGCATCAGCCATTCGGTGGTATTCGCTTCATCAATGGGACCTTGCTTTCTGCCTGTCAATTCAAGTGTATATCGATCGAAATTGAGATCTCTCCAAGTTCCACCCTCCATGTCGGTACATGCATAGACTGTTTTGTCTTCACGCTCGGGATAATGGACAATAACGGCTTCTTTGTTGTACTTGGCATACTCATAGCGTACCTTATACCAAATTTGGTCGGCTACTCGTAGCGCGTCATTTAAAGGCCTGTCAATTTGCTCTTCTTCATTCGTTTTCTCTATTTTAGGTCTATTTGGATAACCGCCTGTCAGCCAAACTACAGAACTTCTTATCCAAGGAAAGCTCATAATGAGTCCTGTTAGGCACATTACTAAGGCTATTGTCAGTGAATAGAAGCCGAGCACATTGTGTAGATCATAATTGATTCTTTTGAATTTCGCTTTCCATTTGATTGTAAAACTTTGTTCTCTCGATCTTTTGTTCCATTTTTTTGGACACCAAAGAATTAGTCCTGTGATCAGCAGGATAAAGAAAATGAAGGTGCTCCATCCAACAACCTGTCGGCCTATTTTAACAGGCATCCATAGATGGCGATGTCCTTCATCCATGAAATGAAAGAAATCTTCATGATCTACAATGGCCAATACTTCCGCTGTATAGGGATTTACATAGACCAGACTATCGGAATGATCCAAACTGACCTTAACGGACTTATCAAGTCCGTTATACCACGAGCTTGCTATATCCTTATCCGGCAGAACGCTTTTTACGGATTTGTAAATTGCAGAAGGGGGAAGCTGTTCTTCTGTTGTTCGAGATTCAATGTGGATATAGTTTGTTGTTAATTCTTTGATGTCATGTTCAAAGACAAGTACACAGCCTGTAATTCCCAATATAATAACGGGGATACCGGCAGCAAGCCCTAGCCAAAGATGGAGCCAGGCATTAATTTTACTTAGCATAATTGACGGATTTGATCATCGTCCCTCAGTAAGGACTGAGGGAAAGTCGGTTTGTAGGCATTCGGAATAGTACTTCCATCATGCTTACAAAGCGACCTTCTTTAATTATAGTTATAATTTGACCATTTTATTGACGGCATTTATACCTTCAAGTTTCAGTCCTCTAGAGACAGCTTGAGAGGAAGTGTTGTATTGATACACATAGTAGCCCTCTGCTGTATTCGCAGCAATGTAAATATTGCCCCCATCCGCCACTACGTTTTCGGCAAAAGGAGTTCCTTTGGCCAATGGGATATTGATTTTTGTCTTGGTTTGCGCTTTTACGTCAACCAAATAGAAGCTCGTGATATATTCTGTTCCATAGGAATCTGAGTCCTTAATTTTAGTTTTATCCAAGATTCTAACGACAGCCCTATTGTTACCTACATATGTAAGTCCCACAGCTTCTTCTTTTGTGCGGTCGGTCAATTCGTAGAAATAGGTTGGATCGATCTCTTTTGAATTATTCTGTACCCTAAAGATTCCGAAAGGTTCACCAGTTGTTTTTGTTGACCAAATTGTAGGCGAAGTAATAAAATAGGCTGTCTGATCTTCCGTAAATGATGACTGTACATTCAGGGTATAATGACTTGGGAAGGTAAAGCGGTCATCTTGTGTCACAGTAATATTGCTCATCGAAGGATAGTCCATACTAGCCAGATACGTTTTGCTGACAGAGATGCCTGTATCATTGTTTTCCTGTGTGTAGGCTAAGTATAATTTATCACCAATAAAAGCGGCATTGTAAGCCCAGAAATAATAGCCATCCATTAGACCGGGGATATTCAATTTACCACTGCTGGTGATTTTCATGTTTTCAACATCGAGAATAGCATATTCAAATTGAATTGCAGCATCTGAACTAAACAGGACCAGTGTTTTGTCATCTTTCCATTTATAGAAACTGGAGTAATACGCCCAGCTGATCGCAGGAAATGGAATTTCTTTGACAACTGTAATTTTGGAGTTATCACTTGTGTATTTGACTAATGTTTTAGAATCTGTGTCGATCCCATAATAAAATTCACCTTTTGAGGTAATGGCTGCGTAATTGGATTTTGCACCGTTAGAGGCAGTGGTAAGGGTTCCTTCTGTTAAGGAGTTAGCTACAAGATTGTAAGTTGCTGCTGGTGTTCCTGCCTGTACAACAAAACCATATTTTGCACTTTCCTGTGCAGGAGGCTCTACTTCGCCTCCAGGATTGCTTTTGGAACATGCGGCCAATGTCGCAATAATGCCCGCGCTAAAGAGAACCGCTGTGGATTTTAATTTTGAAAACATAATTAATTGTGATTAAAGCTATTTAAGAAATATCGGAGTTTGACGTGAAATGAACGCCCTGGTTTTTGTAACCTAAAGTTGTCATAAGCCAGCTCATCGGTCAGGTTTCTGCATTCGACAGAAATATTGTATTTGTCTTTTGCAAAAGAATAGGAAAGAGCTGCATTATGGATAAATTGTGTAGGTATTTGGTTTTTAGATTCCTTACTACCCACACTTTCCCAATCCAAATAATACCAGTGTGTGTAGTTTGAGGACCAGATAAACTGCAATTTAGTATCCGGTGCCAACCAATTATTTTTATAGATGCTCAAATTGAGATTCCCATACAACCAAGGTTGATTGGGCACTCTGTCGTTATAGGTTATATCGGGGTTAGCGGTTTGCCCATCAATATATTTGGACTTATTCGTTGAGTTTTGGTACGTACCATTGATCGAAAAGTCTAACAAATTAGCATATTGATATTTTAATTCTGCTTCAATGCCATTGATTGTAGTCTTGTCCAAATTTTGGTAACTGGAGAACTTCCCACCCGTAGGCTTGAAATAGATAAAATCGCGTGCATACCGTAGGAAATAAGAACTCTCAAAGTTAAGGCTGTGTTTACCAAAGTGTTGATTGAGATAAAAACCGAGATTGATGTTGTTACTATTCTCAGGTTTCAGCTTGTTATTGGCGATGATGTTGATCCCATCACCAAACATTTCTTCAGATTCCGGGAGGCGATAGGTACGTTCGTAAGATGCCTTGATTCCGAGATTCTGTCTTAGGCTGAATCGGGAGGCTAGGCCATAGCCGATATAGTTCTTGTTGAACCGGGTGTCTTTATTTGTATAACCGTTGCCATCGCTGCCACTGAAATAGACAACATCTCTGGCAAATGTTCCTAAGTTGTACAACTTCGTAAAAATGGATGTACTGAGACGTTTGTCCAATGCAAGATTTTGATAGGCGAGTCCTAAGATATTTTTGGATATGGTGTTGGGAGTCCCCAATGGATTGCTTTTCGCATTACCAAGTTCTTCTTCTGCAGACCTGCTGCTATGTGCAAAATTATAATTGAGGTTGAGAGCGTTGAATTCGTCTAACTCATAACTAAAGTTTGTACGTATTAGCGCACTTTTGTTTTTATAATGATAGATGGTTTTGATATCATTGAGTTCTCCCGAAATTGCCAAAGGGATTCCTGTTCCACCACCCCAACCATAGCTTTGGCTAGCTGTATCGATAACACGGTATTTGTCGATGCCATAAGAGGCATAGGCGTTCATATTTAGCTTTTCGATCAAAAAGTTGTCTTTTTTGTATTTGAAAGAAGGCATTATATAGTTGCCGATTTTGCGAAGTTCACCATATACGGTGTTTTGGCTGGCACCAGTCTGTATTTCTTTGTTGAAATCTGAATAAGTCAATCCTAATGAAATCTTATCTGCCCAAGATTTGTCGGATAAAGAAATTTCGAATTGCGCCATATCGGAACGATATCTATCGTGAAAGCGTTTGGCATCACGTTCTACGATGCCTTCATTTTCTATAACCTTAATTGGGGCTTCATTTTTAGGATTGTTGCGCATCCAGTAATTGTTGTCCGAAAGATTATGAAAGGCCCCTAATTGAAGAGAAAGTCCAGTTTTGTGATCTGTAAATTGACCATTTACCGCAGCACGCATAGTGTTGAAGGAGCCATAAGCAAGACTGGCGTCCAGCATATTGCCGGCAGATTGATTGGTGATAATATTGACGGCACCACCGAGTGCATCCGAACCAAGATACGCTGGAACGGCACCTTTAAATACTTCGATGCGTTCAATTAGGTTGACAGGTATGTTGTTTAATGTTAATCCTGAACCGAAGTTTTCCATTGGAATACCATCAATAAAGAAGCGAACTTGTTTTTCTGAAAGCCCGTTGATGGAAAATTTGAAATCAGAACCTAGACCCGCCGATTCGCGGATATTTACACCGAGACTACGAGATAGTACTTGATTGATGTCGAGATTTAGATTGGCAAATTGTCTAGTTTCAATCGCATTAACAGCAAATCCTGTTTCCTTCAGTTTTGTACTTTCCGATTTTCCATCAACTTGAGCAGTACCCAATCGCTGCGCTGACGGATCTAGATCAATGTTTATCTTTGTTGTAACAGTAGCAGGTATATCAATTTGAACCTCTCGGCTAGTGTAGCCTACGGCAGATATAAGCACTTTATATTTCCCGAAGGGGATATGCGACAGTTGAAAATTTCCCGATGGATCTGATGTTGTTCCCAGCTGCGTATTTTTTATTTTGATACTAACCGAATGTAATAAGCTCCCATCTTTTGAGCTTTTTATTTGACCTTGCAATACACCGTATTGTTGGGCAAAGAGAGTAGAAGAAAATGATAGCAATACACAGGTAGATATCGCCCTAAAATTTGACATACGCTTATTTAGATTAATTATATATTATCTAAGTAGCGTAAGTCTAGATTTACCGAAGGTCCTAAGGTGAAAAAAATGAAAATTTTTTGTAAAAGTTTGTCTTACAGTTGAAATTAATTTAGTCGATCGATTCTGACGATAAAGTCCGTAGCCTGATCCAGTTGAAGGCCTACCTTTATTTCTCCTGATTTGATATCATAAATCCAAACCTGATGCTTGTCTGAGTTATCATCAATGGTGATATATGCTTTACCATTTTCAACAAGTACAGATTCTTTACGGGTGCCTTTGTCAAATGGTAGGTTGAGTTTGCGTGTGGTTTTGGTACTGAGGTCAACAAGAAAATATTCAAATTGATAAGTAGAGTGGTGGTCACTGAAATCGGTATAGCGATCTTTACGTTCGCTCCGTACAATCGCTTGATGGTTTCCGAGGTACCACATTCCATAAGCGTGGTTATGGGTCTGTGCTGTTAAATCAAAGAAATAATTCGGATCAATTTGAGTTGACTTCTGATCAATTTTAAAGATTGCAGTTGGCTTTGATGGAATATTTCCTAAAGCTATACCTGGACAAGCCATAAAATAATAGTTTCCCTCTTCATCATTGAAACTATAGGATTGTACCGTATTGACCCCTCCGGGATAAGTAGATCGGGTCTCTTTTTGAATTCCCTTTAGCTTTAGTGTTGTTTTATCTAGCGTAGCCACATAGAAGGTGTCTATTGTGGTAAAGTCTGTTTCATTGATAATTTTATTAAACGTGTAACCAATTAGCAGTTTTTGCTGGTGTATGGTACTAAAGCCAATGGAGATAATATTGAAGTCGGGGGCTGAGGAAGGTATCTTTAACTCGTGCTGCTGAACGATTTTAAAAGATTTGATAGCGATCTTTGTGTACCATAAACGCCGATTGGTTTTGTTGTCTGATGTGAAAAGGAGCAGTGTATCGTTATTTAGCCAGTTGATATTTTCTATATGCTGGTCAGGCATTGGCAGTTGTCCAATTTCTTTTAATCCTGTTGTTTCTAGGATATATTTTCGAAATCTTCCTTCTCTCAGAAAATAAAACTTATTGTTTTTAATAATGATACTGCGATCAAACTGCTGTGTTGGAATTTCGACCCCATTTTGTTGAATATCCAACGTTCCACTGTCGATTTGGTTAGATGTCACAATTGTATTCCCTAGATCTTTATCCATCGTGTACAAGCTGTATTTGCCGGATAAGTTTTTCTCTTCATGTCCAGATTGACAGCTTATCATTAAGCTAAGTAGCAAAAGCGGTAAGAATAAGATAAGACGGCTTGGTCGCATGTGAATATGGGTAATGGAATTAAGATCGATTAAATGATGTTAAATTGTAACTTGAGCTCGTGCTGTAATGTTGGAGCAAGAAAAGTGAGTTCAGATTTAGCGATGATCACCTGTTTTCCATTTTTTTGTGGCTGCAATACAAAATAGATTTCGCCCGTTTTTAATTCTTTCTTTTTATCAGCCCCCGGCATGCTGAAAGCAAAGTTCCTTTTGGGTATAAAGAGCATATTGCCTGTCGTCTTAATTATCCCTGTATCGGTATTGATTTGAGCCGTCGCATTTTTACCCAAAACTATTTTATAGTTTTGTTGATTGATATATTTCAAGTTCGCATTCCTCGCGTTGTCGAATGTCGCATCAGTCTTCTCCTTCATGTTATTGAACTGATAGAGGCCAAAGCTAAGCAGGATTAGGAGGGAGGCTGCAATGCCAACATATTTAAGCGGGTACTTTTTGCTCCTAATTTCTATTGGGGTTTCTGCTGTCTCGATATAGTTGTTGATATCAGCCCAGATATCGTTTTCCAATTTATTTTTTTTAGCTGTTGAAATAGGTACTGGGTTAGATTCGAAAGTATCATCCATCAGCCATTCTTCTACCAACAGCTTTTCTGTTGGAGAGCATTGGCCTAGATGGTATTTCTCTATTAACTTATGGTCTATTTTCATCCGTATATTCAACTCAATAACAAAAGTACGAGATTTCTCTTTTCTGCATCAACAACTTACGATATATATTCTATTAATTCTGTCTTTAATGTTTTTAAAGCTCTAGAAATATGATATTCAACTGCTCTTTCAGAGATCACCAATTCCTGTGCTATTTGTTTGTTTGTAAGCCCTTGTTCCCTGCTCATCTGAAATACTTTGCGGCATTGGTTCGGTAAGGTATTGACTAACTTGGAAATCTTGTCTGCGAGTTCTTCGGCAATCAGTGTATTGTCTGAATAATGAGATTCCGTTATGTTCGAAATATTGTTCAAATGTTGTTGGCGGGATACTTTATTACGTATATATTCAAAAGTCTTGAGTTTGACCGATCGGATCAAATAGCGCTCAACCTCCTTCAGACGAAGTTCTTCCCTGCGCTCCCAAACTGATTTAAAAACGTCCTGTACAATCTCTTTTGAATGCTCTTCCTCTTGGATATTGCTGAGACAAAAAGCAAACATATCTTCCCAATGACGAAGATATATTTGCTCAAAACTCTTTCTATCTATAATAAAAAAATCCGTTTCCAAAATATAAAAGCCCTAACTTATACTTGGGCAAATATAATCTTATTTAGATTGATTTTAAATAAGTTTTTATATTTCTTTTACAAAGTCTTTGATCGCTTGTCCCGGATCTGCTGTTTTCATAAAATTCTCACCAATTAAGAAGCCCTGAAAACCAGCTTTTTTTAAGGCTTTAATTGTTGATGGATCGGATATGCCACTTTCGGAGACTTTGATGTATTCCGTTGGAATTTTGTCCAAAAGATCATAAGAATGTTGAAGATCTACTGAAAAATCTTTCAGGTTTCTATTATTGACCCCAATTGCATCGATGTCGTCGAAAAGATTGTCTAATAGTTCCTGTTCATTATGTACTTCGAGCAAGACATTTAAGCCGATTTGCTTTGCATAGGCTGCAAATTCCTGAACTTCTTCCTTTTTCAGACATGCCGCAATTAAAAGGATGATATCTGCCCCATAAGCTTTCGCTTCGGTTATCTGATATTTATCCACAATGAATTCTTTTCTTAAGATAGGAATGCTAATAGCCTCGCGTGCTTTCGATAGATCTGCTAAATTGCCTTTGAAAAATTCGCTATCAGTAAGAACCGAGACTGCCGAAGCACCTGCCTCCTCGTATGCCTTGACAACATCTTCCACTGCTGAAATGCTATTGATGTCTCCTTTTGATGGCGATGCTCTTTTGTATTCCGCTATAATTCCTGTTTTTTCAGGATCTAGAATAGATTCTCTCAACGATAGACAAGCTACACCGAAATGGGGATAGTTTAATAGCTCTTCCAAAGGAACTAAAGCTTTTGCTTTTTCTACTTCTATTTTTTTTCGTTCAATGATTTTATCAAGTATAGTCATTTTTTTTAGATGTTAGATTCCCAACCAGTTTTCAATTAATTTTTTACCATTTGTGGTCAATACCGACTCTGGGTGGAACTGCATTCCCCTTACATCGTATTCGGTATGGGTTAAGGCCATAATGATGCCATTCTCGTCGATCGCCGTTACCTTGAGGCTAGTTGGTAGGGTGTCTTTGTTTACAGCCCAAGAATGGTAGCGTCCAATTTTGGAATCTTTTGGGAAGTCCCGAAACAGTTTCTCTGACTCATCAACAACGGTAATATTTGTTGCTACGCCATGCAAAGGTTTTTCCATATTGAATAGTGTACCACCAAAGACTTCTGCAATAGCCTGTTGGCCTAAGCAAATGCCCAATATACTTTTATGTGGAGCGTAGGTACGGATAACATCAAGTAATAATCCAGCTTCTTCTGGAATACCTGGGCCGGGCGAAAGAAGTATTTTATCGAAAGCATCAATATCTTCCAGTTTAAATTTATCATTTCTCCACACGACATACTCTTGTCCAAGTTCTTGCAATAGATGGACCAAGTTATAGGTGAATGAATCGTAGTTATCTATAACGACTATTTTATTGTTGCTCATAACCTTTTACTATAAAATCTTGATTAATATAATTTTCAATCTCCCGGAATATGGATTGAATAAATTCAGTAGGCAAATTAAATCTTTCCGCCAATATTTTATAATTGGTATTTAGATTCAGAATAAGATGTTGTTGCTCCTCCTGCTCGTCGTTTAAAGACTTACCTTTTTCAACATAAGTTTTGCGTAATGCCAATAACTCTACGATGCGGCTGTCAATGGTGTCTACTGAAACATGAATGTGTTGCTGATTGACACAGTATTCCAATGGTCTGATCATAATGTTTCTGCTAATTGTAATGCTTTTCGCAAAGCGGCAATTTTGTTATTTACTTCTTGTAGCTCCATTTCGGGGTCTGAATCTAATACGATACCACCGCCAGCTTGATAATGTAAGGTGTTTTGCTTACTTAGGAAGGAACGAATCATAATGGCATGATTAAAGTCTCCGTTAAAACCCATGAATCCAATTGCACCCGAATAAAATGAGCGTTGTAATCCTTCATAACGATCGATCAACGTCAATGCCATATGTTTCGGTGCTCCTGAGAGGGTACCTGCAGGGTATGTATCACCGACAATGTCAAATGGATTGATATTGTCTTTTAATGTACCGGTTACTTTGGAGACCAAGTGGATAATATGCGAGTAATATTGTGGTTCCATGTAGGACTCAACTTTAACTTGGGTGCAATGTCTACTTAAGTCATTGCGGGCAAGATCGACGAGCATAACATGTTCCGAAGTCTCTTTTGGGTCTTCTTTGAGTTTGGTGGCTATCTTTTGATCTTCCTCCATGTTACCTGTCCGTTTAAATGTTCCGGCAATAGGGAAAATTGTTGCTTGTTTCCCGTGGATACGCAGTTGAGCCTCAGGCGATGATCCGAAAAGTTTAAAGTCACCGTAGTCAAAATAGAAAAGGTAAGGTGATGGGTTGATGGAGCGGAGCGCACGATAGACATTGAATTCATCACCAGAGAACGGTGTCTTAAAGCCTCTGGATGGCACAATCTGGAATACATCGCCACGTTGGATATGCTCTTTCATCTTCTTAACCAACTGACGGTGTTCTTCATCGGTACGGTTGGAACTTTCCTCGCCAGCTAGTTTGAAGGTATATTCAGGAAAGTTTTTGTTCTGAATAAGGAACTGCATTCTTTCAAGTTCTGATTCTTCGTCATTCAGCAAATGTTCAAAAATATAGAGTTGATTACGGAAGTGGTCGATGGCAATGACATATTTGTAAACATGATATTGCATAAACGGTATTTTCCGTGCTGGATCTACCGTTGTTGTTAGTTTGATGTCCTCAAAGTGTTCAATACAATCGAATGTGAAATAACCAAATAGGCCATTGGAGATCAAGTTAAGTTCAGCAATTGTATGATCTTCGAAGGAATTTCTAAAATCGGAAACTTCTTGACGTAATTCGATTTCGTGCGCATTTTTTACGATACGTTCTCTACCCGGATAAGTGAGCGTCAGCTCTTTCTCATCGAGTTGGATTCCGGCGATTGGTTGACAACAGATGTAACTTATGTTGTTGTCGCGACTATGATAGTCGGAGCTTTCCAGTAACAATGAGTTTGGAAAGATATCTCTTAGGCGAAGATAGATGCTCACGGGGGTAGTTGTATCCGCAAGCAATTTTCTGCTGTGTGTTTTGAATGTATACTTCATTTTGTTTCTTATCTTCTTGTTGTAAATTTTAATAATAAAAAAACCCGATACTGGTTAGCATCGGGTTTGGAATTTCCATAAATGGTTTTGGTTGATTATGAAATATTATGACAATACCAATTAGTTCCCGATGCTTATTGCTTCAGGCCACCACCAATTTGTATTTGTATATCTTCGTGTCATTATTACACAAATTTATAAAAAAAAATAAATAAGCAAACTTTTTGTGACAAAAAAACAAAAATTCACCTTATTTCTTAATCATTTAATAAATCAGGACGTCTTTCTTGTGTTCTTTTTAACTGCTGTTCATCCTTCCAGGCGGCGATTTTTGCCTCATGACCACTGAGGAGAATATCGGGTACTTTGTGGCCTTTCCAGTCTGCAGGGCGTGTATAGATTGGAGCATCGAGCAAACCATCCTGAAAAGAATCTGAAAGTGCAGATGTCTCGTCCGACAAAACTCCGGGAATCAAACGAATAATTGCGTCTGTAACAATTGCCGCTGGGAG
Organism: Sphingobacterium sp.; assembly: GCA_031286695.1. Classification (GTDB taxonomy): domain Bacteria; phylum Bacteroidota; class Bacteroidia; order Sphingobacteriales; family Sphingobacteriaceae; genus Sphingobacterium. The sequence continues at coordinate 246,235 of JAITTY010000002.1, forward strand.
CTCGCCTCCAGATAGTACATAGTCACCAACAGAAATTTCTTTTGTTACATAAATATCGCGGATACGTTGGTCTATTCCCTTGTAGTGTCCACAGAGAATCATCATATTACCTTTTGTGGATAATCCGTTTGCGATATCCTGATTGAAGGTTTCTCCATCGGGCGTCATATAGATAATCTCATCGTATGTCCGTTCGGCCTGTAACTGCTCAATGCACTTGGCAAAAGGTTCAATTTGAAGGACCATACCCGATCCACCTCCGTAAGGATAGTCGTCGACACTCTTGTGTTTATTTGTGGAATAGTCTCGTAAATTGTGAACGTGTATTTCAGCCAAGCCTTTATTCTTTGCTCGTTGCAAGATAGAGTGTGCAAATGGGCTTTCTAAAAGGTCGGGTAAGACCGTAATAATATCAAAACGCATGGCGCAAAGATACACAAAAATGCACCATTGTCTATTTATAAGATTGATTCGCTTATCTTTGTGCCAAAATTAAGTGAATATACAGTGATTGATGTAAATAATATTTCTGTTTCCTTTGGGGGAACAACTCTTTTTTCCGATGTATCTTTCTCCATCAACGAGAATGATAAGATCGCGTTGATGGGCAAAAACGGTGCTGGTAAATCTACCTTACTGAAAATTATCGCTGGAGTGGGTAAACCTACAACGGGTAATGTTGCTGGTCCGAAAGATGCCATTATAGCCTATTTACCGCAACATTTGCTAACAGAAGACAACGTGACTGTTTTTGAAGAAACATCAAAGGCTTTCGAAGAAGTCTATGGTATGCGTGATGAGTTGGAAAACCTGAATGAGCAATTAAATATCCGTACAGACTATGAGTCTGATGATTATATGCAATTGATCGAGCGTGTATCCGAATTAAGTGAAAAGTTCTATTCAATTGAGGAAGTCAATTATGATGCGGAGGTTGAGAAGGTATTGAAGGGGCTTGGTTTCGAACGCTCGGACTTTACAAGGCAGACTTCTGAGTTTTCCGGTGGTTGGCGGATGCGTATCGAACTTGCTAAAATATTATTGAAAAAGCCCGATTTGATTTTATTGGATGAGCCCACTAACCACATGGATATCGAGAGTATTCAATGGCTGGAGGATTTCTTGGTCAATTCGGCTAAAGCTGTTATTGTGATCTCGCACGATAGAGCATTTGTCGATAATATTACCAACAGAACAATTGAGGTGACGATGGGGCGCATTTATGACTATCGTGCCAAATACAGTCATTACCTAGAACTACGTCAGGAGCGTCGCCAGCATCAGCTGAAAGCGTATGAGGAGCAACAACGGTTTATTGCGGACAATCAAGAGTTTATTGATCGTTTCAGAGGTACCTATTCTAAAACATTGCAGGTACAATCACGGGTAAAAATGTTGGAGAAATTGGAAATCATTGAGATTGACGAAGTAGATACTTCGGCATTGCGTCTCAAATTCCCACCTTCCCCTCGTTCGGGTCAATATCCTGTTATCGTTGAAGATCTAACCAAGGTTTATGATGAACACGTTGTTTTCCAAAAAGCAAATATGGTGATTGAGCGTGGTGAAAAGGTCGCTTTTGTCGGGAAGAACGGCGAGGGTAAATCGACCATGATCAAAGCAATTATGGGTGAGATCGATTTTGAAGGCACGCTGAAAGTAGGGCACAATGCGAAAATTGGTTATTTTGCCCAAAATCAGGCCGCATTGCTAGATGGGGAGATGACCGTTTTTGATACCATTGATCAAATCGCTGTAGGTGAAGTGCGTGTTAAAATGAAAGATCTTTTAGGAGCTTTTATGTTTAGTGGCGATGATACGACTAAAAAGGTGAAAGTGCTATCTGGAGGAGAAAGAACACGTCTGGCGATGATAAAATTGTTGTTGGAACCGGTCAATGTATTGATTCTCGATGAGCCGACAAACCATTTGGACATGAAGACAAAGGACATTATCAAAGATGCTTTAAAAGACTTCGATGGTACGCTGATCCTTGTTTCACACGACCGTGACTTTTTGGATGGTTTGGCTGAGAAAGTCTTTGAATTCGGCAATAAACGTGTACGGGAGCATTTTGAAGATATTAAAGGTTTCTTGGAATACAAGAAGATGAGTAGCTTGAAGGATATCGAACGATAACATCTAGATAAACCTATTGTATACCGATAGGAGGCTCAGTTATAAAAAGCGGCTTTTTTATATAAAAGCCGCTTTTTTGTGTTTTAAAATAAGATTGATCGAATCTTCAAGCTTTTTTCCCTTAATCCCAAAGTGTGTGAAAGATACCTTCCTGATCAATACGTTCATAGGTATGTGCACCAAAATAGTCTCGTTGTGCTTGTATAATATATTTAGGTAATTTTTCCAACTGATGGGCATCAAATTAAGAGCGTGCGTTTACGTGTCCGGATACGGGTATCCCGTTTGCGATAGCATCTTTCAATACCTCGCGAAACCGTTGTCGGCGATGTTCAGCAATAAATTAAGTCCCATTACGCCGAGTCCAACTATTCCAAAATCATAGTTATCTATACTCATCGTTTAATACCGTTTTTCTAAGTTGAAATTTGCCATTTTTGTTGATACTATGAAAGGCAATTATCTACAGATCGGTATGCGGCGCTTTTCTCGCCCCAATTATTTGGCTGGTATTGAGCCTTTTGTTGTAAACCAACAGATAATCCGTATATTGAGCTTTCCTAAACATCAATTTTATTTATGATCATTGGATTAGACATTGGGACATCATCCGTGAAAGCTGTTGCATTTGACCACGAAGGTAATATCTTGTGCCAGCATAGTATACCTTATCCCATATTAAACCCGTCAGAAGGCTGGTATGAGCAAGATCCGGAGATTGTTTATGGCGCATGTATTCATGCTATTATGCATGTAATGATTAGCTTAGAGCAAGCTAGTGCTGAGATACCGAAACCCGTATGTATTTCGGTGAGCAGTGCTATGCACGGACTGATCGCTGTTGACTCGGCAGGAAAGCCACTTAGCAATTGCATTATATGGGCAGATCGCAGAAGCGAGAATATTGCGGTTGCTTTGGAGGCAAGTGAGGCTGGAAGGCTGCTTTATCAGCAGACGGGTACACCGATACATCCCATGTCTTTACTTTGCAAATTAATGTGGATAAAGTCCAACGATCAAAAATTATTTGCTCAGTCGCACAAGTTTATCGGTATCAAAGAATTTCTTTTTTACCGGCTGTTTGGAGTTTACATGGTCGATCATTCCATTGCATCTGCAACAGGGCTTTTCGACATACATCACCTAAGATGGTCTGACCAGGCATTAAGCTTGGTGGGCATATCGGAAGAGCAACTATCATCGCCAGTTCCGGTCGATTATATTTTAAATATGCCTAGTCGAGAAATTGCGGCCTTGATGCACATCCCTGAAGATACCCCTTTTGTTATAGGTGGTAGCGATGGGTGTTTGGCTAATCTTGGAGTTGGGGCTATACGTCCTGGAGTAGCTTCGGTAACTGTCGGTACCAGTGGAGCTATTCGCGTAGCAAGTTCGCAGGCAAATCAAGAAAAAAAACAACGGCTATTTACATACCTGCTAAGACCAAATGAATACATAATTGGTGGTGCGGTTAACAATGGAGGTGTATTACGCAACTGGTTTAGAGATAACTTCTTGAGCGAATTAACACAAATGCAAGCAGATGGAGATTCTTCCGTGTCGTTAAATGCTTTGGTTGACTCTGTCGTTCCCGGGGCAGAGGGCTTGATATTCTTGCCCTATCTAACTGGTGAACGGGCACCGCATTGGAATTCCAATGCAAAAGGCGTTTATTTTGGAATACAGTTGCATCATGGCAGGGCGCACTTTGCACGTGCCATGATGGAAGGGATGTTATTTGCAATTTACAGTGTAGGAATCGCATTAGAGGAGAACGCCGGTCCCATTCATACGATCTTTGCAAGCGGGGGCTTAGCGCGTTCATCGTTGTTGGTACAGATGCTTGCAGACATTTTCAATAAACCTGTATTTACCAAAAATACGGTAGAAAGCTCTGCATGGGGAGCAGCATTGATCGGCTTGGAGGCATTGGGTATACAGGGAGGTGAACCTATTATAAAAAACAAGCGAGCGGAAGAAAAGCAAGATACCGAGCACTATTATAAACCGAGTGCGGAGAATCACGCTGTATATAGGAAGAACTTCCAGAAATTTGAACACCTGTACAATATATTGGAAGGTGAGTTTTAATTAGATATAAATTATTATGCCTCTAATCATCGTTATTTTGGGAGTAGCTTTACTACTTCTTTTAGTTACTGTCGTCAGGTTAAACACGATCTTTTCATTACTGATAACCTCTGTTGCGGTCGGTTTTGCCATGAATATGAGTGCCGTCGATATCCTTAAATCTGTTGAAACCGGAGTGAGTACTACTATGGGCCAGTTGGCACTATTGTTGGCTTTCGGGTCCCTACTGGGGAAATTGATGGCGGAGGGTGGTGCTGCGGAAAAGATTACAACGGTACTAACGGCTGTATTTGGCAGAAAGAATTTACCTTGGGCAATGGTTCTCACGGGCTTTTTGGTAGGAATTCCCTTATTTTACAATGTTGGCTTTATCGTGTTAGTACCATTCGTTTTCATGGTATGCGCTTCAAATAAAATGCCCTTGCTTTATGTAGCCATTCCGTTGCTGGCAGCGCTATCCGTGACGCACGGTTATTTGCCACCACATCCGGGAGCTACGGCCATAGCGCTTACCTATAAAGCGGATATAGGTTTAACCATGGCCTATGGCATTGTTGTGGCAATTCCTGCCATCATTATCGGTGGGCCGCTCTTTGGCAGGATGCTTAAGCGTATTCCGACCAACCCACCGGCCGAGTTTTTTCCTGAGCACAATCAAGCAGATCAGAAAGAGCTTCCCGGATTTGCAATTAGTCTATTTACGGGGCTTTTTCCAATAATTTTAATTGCTTTAGGTTCATTTTCACATCTAATATTTCCAGAAGGCTCCTTTTGGCTAAATGCACTACGTTTCTTGGGTGACCCGGTAGTGGCTTTAATGATTGCGTCGTTAATAGCGATGTACACAATGGGTATCCGCCAAGGTAAAAGTTTGCGGCAGCAATCAGAAAGTGTGGAAGAAGCAATCCGCGGAATAATGATGATCCTTTTTATCATTGCAGCATCAGGCGCTTTCAAGCAAATTTTGGTAGATAGTGGTGTAGCGAACTACATCGCTGATCTAACCGCAGACCTGAGCTTGTCGCCTCTTGTGCTTGCATGGTTAATAGCCGGTATCATTCGCCTAGTTATCGGTTCGGCTAGTGTTGCTGGGCTCACAGCAGCGGGTATTATGCTTCCCATTGTGCAGGCAGGAGAGGTTACTCCTGAATTAATGGTGCTAGCGACGGGAGCGGGTAGTCTCATGTTCTCACACGTCAACGATCCAGGGTTTTGGATGTTTAAATCTTATTTTGGAGTGAGCATGAAGGATACGTTTCGCTCATGGACGGTGATGGAAACGCTCGTTTCTGTTATTGGATTGATCGGTGTCTTGATTTTACATTGGCTTGGTCATTGACAGCGAATGGGAAAGTTTCATATTGCCATACTGCTTTAGTTAATATTCTAGCCTTTCTAAGCATAGCTTCTTTATAAACAACATAAACAGGATCGTGTACTGTCGCTGTAGCTCAACAAAATGATTATAGAAAGTAATTGCTAGGATACATGAATAGGACAGAGCGTCTTAAACGAATATTGAATTATATAGGCCCATAATCGGTTGATGATGGGCTTTTTTTTGACGGAAACCTTTGTTTGATTTTTTTTTCTTAATATCGTGACAATGAACCAAATTTTGCTGTTGTAAAACTATGCGAAGCTTACATCGATTTTATATCTTTTTCTTAGTCTGGTTGGGAAGCTGCTTAACAGGGCTATCGTCTTTTGGACAATCTATTGCTTATACAGCAGACAATTTGCCAAGTCCCAAAGTAAAAGGACAGGATTATTTTGTCTCCAATCCTGATGGGATTCTATCCTCGGGTACAGTGGCCGAATTAGATGGCTTATCGACGCAGATTGAGGCTGCTACAAAAGGTGAATTTGCCATCGTTGTTGTGAATGATTATGTTGGCGACAGTGATTTCGAATTTGCCTTAAAATTATTCAATACCTGGGGTATCGGTAAGAAGGAAAGTAACAATGGGCTTTTGTTGTTTATTGCTAAAGACCGACATGAATACCGTTTTATTACAGGGTATGGTATGGAAAGTATTTTGCCCGATGCCTATTTAAAACGTATTGGCGAAAAATATCTCGTACCCAATTTTAGGAATGAAGATTACGACCGTGGTGTTACGGAGGCAGCAGAATTTATTAAGACAATACTTACCTCACCGGATAGTAAGGCCGAGCTGGAACGCTTGATGCCAGAGGCAACGCCGGTCTGGAGCTTTAAAAGTCCTATCCTGCGCAACTCTCTTTTGGTCTTGGGCTTGTTTGCGATCTGTTATATCTGGCTGGGTGAGGTGACGCGAGCGATCAAGGGGCAGTTGACGAAAAAGAGTAAATATTTTCCGCCTTTAGTCAGTGGATGCGGCTGTATGGGGATATTAATGTTTATCTCGGTGTTTATCTGTGCATTTGCCCTCAATAATTTTGAGGAGGTCTATCAGTGGAAAAATTTACCCTATTTTATAGTTGTATTTGGTAGCATCACTTTGGCGATGAAATATAATGCAAGCCGCACGCAGATTGTTAACTCCTATCGTGATGAGGAAAATATCCAGCAGGCCTTGCGTAAATTTCGTGTCTGGGGACTTGTACCTCTATTGCTTAGTCCATTGGCATTATTTGATCTTATTGGATTAAATAAAAGGATTCGAAAAAATGAACTGCGGTTGGCTCCGCCTGATAGTTCAGGACGTTGGTTACGTATGAATAAGGATGATGTGTCTACCCGAGAAAGTGCATACCTGGATAAGGGGCAGCTTTTAGAGGAAAAAATCGGTAGCCGTTCGTACGAAATATGGATAGATCAGACGAACAATGAAACAAAGCTGGTCCCCTGGGATGAAAATGTTGGGTTCAGTGATTGCCCTGCATGTCATTATAGAACATTTGAGACTGGGCGTACCAAGACGATACGTGCAGCAACCTATAGTTCGCAAGGCTTAGAGGAGCGTTTTGACTTATGTAAGAACTGTGGACACCGGGTATCTCATGGCGAACACTCAACACCGGTCAAAGTGCGCTCAACATCAAGCAGCTCTGGTGGCGGATCTAGTAGTAGTGGCGGTGGTGGTAGTTTTGGTGGCGGATCTTCTGGTGGTGGTGGTGCTGGCGGACGATGGTAATCCATAATTTAGGACAAAAAAAAAGGTTTCCAAACGGGGAGAATGAAAACCTTAAATAACCAATTATAAACCTAAATTATGATGACACAAATATAGTGTATTTATTACACTATGCAAATTTTTTTAAAAAAAAAAATAAAAAAGAGAGCTATAGCTCGTACAATATGATTTCTGTTTATAAATTAAAACCAAAATTTCAGCAGTTGCTGATGCCGATCTTGAACTTTTTGCATCGAAAAAAAGTGACTGCAAATCAAATTACAATCGGGTCTATCGCCCTGTCTATGATTATAGCACTGCTGTTCTGGTATGCCGATCGTTTCCCGATTTTCTTTTTGGCGTTGCCCGTCGGATTATTGTTACGAATGGCATTGAATGCATTGGATGGTATGATGGCGCGACTTTTTAATCAGACGAGCAAGACCGGTGAAGTCTTGAACGAAGTCGGAGACATTGTTTCGGACGTCGTGCTATTTTTTCCCTTGCTGAAGTTTCATCCGGAAAGTGTGTATCCAATCGTCGCTTTTATTGTATTAAGTGTTGTGAATGAATTTTGTGGATTGATAGGGAAGGTGATTGCCAATGATCGTCGTTACGATGGGCCGATGGGTAAAAGTGATCGTGCTTTGCTGTTGGGGGTATATGGAATTTTATCATTATTGCATATTTCCATGGTTACTGTTTCAGGTTATATTTTTGGTGTTTTGTGTTTACTGTTGCTTTTGAGTTCGGTAACTCGATTGAGAAAGGCTTTGGCGCATGGCTGATGCCAATGGCAAATTCGCAGATGTTCCTGTTCGCGTTAGAAGCTGGGGTTATATTGTCTTGGTGCTGGCGGTTGCCTTCGTCCCACCAACATTATCACCCTTGTTTGTCGCCTGGATAACCTTTCAAGGGATGCGCGAGTTTGCTCGTATGTTTATCCCTGAATGGAAGACGAATCCACTCGTGTTTCTTTGCATGGCATTGTTGCAAGCGTTGCTCCTATACTTTTGTTCCTATCGAGAATATATCTTGTTGGCTAGCTTCTTGTGTTTGGGGACTGCTTTGTTTTTCAAATATGGTTTTAAGGTTAAAAAGGGAGCTTTATTTGGGCTGTTTTTTGGAGCTGTAGCTTGTTTGCTTGCATTTAGCCATTTAGCTTTTATCCGATCCATCGAAATAGATGGCAACGAGTTCCTAGGACTAAAATTAATCGGATATATTGTTGTGTTAACGGAACTGAATGACGTCTTTCAATACCTGATGGGCAAGTTTTTTGGCAAACGTAAAATCGTTCCGCGTATTAGTCCAAATAAGACAATTGCGGGGTGTGTGGGCGGTATCAGCCTAACAATTATACTGAGTAATTTATTGGGTTATTGTTTACTGCCATTTCAGAATTTTCTATACTTTTCGTTGTTCGGTTTGATTTTCGGTATTTTGGGATTCTGGGGAGATGTCCTTTTTTCCTATCTGAAAAGAAAGACAGGAGTGAAAGATACTGGAACATTGATTCCTGGGCATGGTGGCTTATTGGATCGTATCGATAGTCTGATCTTTAATGCGCCACTGTTTTATGCTTTGATTATCCTGTTGTTAGGGAATTAAATAGGATTTGATGAATGTAGTAGAGAGAAGGCTAACTAAAATTTCAATCTGATGGCTTATCAACGTGCTGTTTTATTTTCGGGGGGTGGAACTCGGTTCAGTCTATATCTTGGTATGTACGCTGCGCTGGATGAGCTGGGCTTAAAACCAGATCTGCTTATCGCGAGCTGTGGTGGTTCAATGGCGGTTGCTGTTATACAGGCTTTTGCTACACATGAAGCCCGCAAGTCCTATGTGCAATCAGACGAGTTTTATCAGTTTTTCCTGCATCATCGCCTTACCGAACAGCGCCGTTTGGGAAAGCTGGGACTATATGTTTTGAAAAAACAGTTTAATAAAAAACGGGCACCCTTTATTGAGGACGTTTTTAATCGCTATCTCGTCCATATGGAACAGGATCTTTCCTTACTATTGCCTACATTGGATAGACCATTCTCAACAGCAATTCCAGCACTTGTGGTCGGTGCTAAAATGCTGTTCAGTCCGTCTGAAGTCGGACAGCGGCGTGGGGACCAGAAACTATATCAAAAGATATTGATGGGAACTCAGGATGTATTGGCAAACGTGCCCGTTGAGGCAATAGGAATTTCGGATAGTAATTACGAGCATAGTGCAGTGGCTAAAGCGGTTCATTTGAGTGCTGAGTTTTCTATGTTACAGGCGGCCCGTATTTCGATGTCCGATATGTATTATATTGAACCTGTATGTTTCGATAAAACCTATTACGCTGGTGGAGCAATTGATCTTGTTCCAATGGAGCTAGCAAAGTCGCTTGCTCAAAACATCATATGTGAGCATAAACAACCTTATAAACCACAAGAAGAAGCGTTGGTTCGGGCGGTATTGGGCTTTAGCGGAAATAAACGATTAGCAGATTTGAAACAAAAATTTCCGGATGCACATTGGATTGATACACAGGATGCCGCGGAACAATTAGCTGGGAAATACTGTAAAAAAGGAATTAATTGGTCTAAATTTGAAGTTACGCTGTCTTTCCCGATTGATCAACAAGAATTTGCTGAAGCGATGGAAGCGCAATGGAACTATGGCTATGAGGTGACATTAAATTCATTGAAATGAAAGTATTTATTGCCGGTGGTACAAGTGGAATAGGCCTTGCTTTGGCTAAGCGTTACCTTGAGCAAGGAGCAGAGGTAGCGGTATGTGGACGTGATCTGACGAAAATGTCTGCATATTCCTGGACGCATAGTCTCCGAAGTTTTGAAGTAGATGTATGTCAATTGAACAATCTTCAGGATGCGGTCGATACATTTTGTGCGCATTCATCTTTGGATCTCTTTATCAATTGTACAGGGAGTTACGCGGATGATGTTGCTCAGCAAATAAGTTATCCGGAGGCGGTCGCTATGCTCCAGGTCAATATGATGGGGACTTTAAATTGTTTTGAAGTGGCAAGAACTGCTATGCAAGGTCAGTCGGAAGGACAAATTGTAATCGTTGCATCAGTTTCGGGAACGCTCCATTTTCCCAATTCAAGCCTATACAGTAAGACAAAGCGTGCTGCAATCCAAGTGGCTGATGCGTATCGTAGGGCACTCTATCCGTATGGAATTGCGGTTACTGTTATTGCTCCGGGCTATGTGGATACGGAAAAACTGAGAGCGCTCAATAAGCAAGATTTGTCTAAAAAGCCATTCTTAATCCCTGTAGACAATGCAGCACAGCGTATAATGACAGCTATCGAACAGAAGAAGAAGCAAGTCGTTTTTCCGAAGCGTATGAAGTGGCTGATGGCATCTCTGGGACTACTTCCAAATATTGTGTTGAATAAAATTATGTCAAGGAAGGCCAAATGGATGAAAAACGACTGAAAAATAGAGGACTGCGATTTGCTGTTTTCCTTTATTGTGCGCTATTTTTCCAGTTGACTTATTCTGCTGCTGCGGTCCATGCTGCAAATCAGGCTACTGTATCTTCGTTTGCGTTTCCTTTTGAACACTTTATGCCGTTCGTTTCTTGGATGATTATCCCTTACATGAGTAGCGGTTTGTTCTTCGCTTTGGTTCCTTTCTGTTGTCGAAGTCGAGAAGAGCTTTTGGTCTATACGAAGCGTTTCAGTTTCATTACCATCGTCTCTATTTGTTGTTTTTTTATTTTTCCCTTGCGATTTTCTTTTGATCGGCCTAGCGTTGAGCATCCTATTTTTAAATTCTTCTTCACCTTTTTAAGTAAGCATGACTCTCCATTTAATCAAGCACCTTCGCTGCATGTGGCGTATGCATGTCTGTTTTGGTCTGTGCTCGGTAGGAAGCTAAAAGGCTGGACACGCTGGGTAGTGGGGATTTGGCTGCTATTCATGGGGATTGCTACACTCACCGTTTATCAGCACCATCTGGTGGATGTGTTGACCGCGTTGATTTTGGTTCATGTTGGGTTCGCCCTGTTTCCGTGTTCATTTGAGACAGGTAAACACAGACTATTTATGGGAAAACACGGGGATTTGCCTTTTTTTGCTACCGCAAGAAGCGAGGAAGTAAACTTGGAGTCAACAGTTCTTCGAAGAAATCAAGGAATTGGTAATGTTTACTATGCCATTGGCTGGAGTTTACTGTTACTGGCATTGTGGGGTGGGACCTATACATTTGTGGTATATTTCTTATGTTGGCCTTCCTTAGTCTTCTTTGCTGTTGGAAGGAATTATATAATCAGCAATCCAAGGTTTTTAAAGAAAGAAAATGGTTGGATACCTGGATTTAAGAAATTGTTTTATTGCCCATATCAAGGCATATATTGGTTGCTGTGGCGTTTCTTCAGACGAAGAAATAATCCGCCTTTATTTGAGGTTTTACCGGGTTGTTATGTAGGGCCAAGAGCGACAAGGGGAGACCTTAATGCACTTGGTCTGAATAAACGGGTGCTTGTTTTTGATTTGGCTGCTGAATTGGAAGAAATAGTGTCCCTACATGTAGGGGAAAACTATCATTCGTTTCCTTTGTTGGATATAGCAGCAATTAAATTGTCGGATGCCGAAAGGATATTGGCAGCGCTCGTAATCAGTTATCAACAATTGAAGCGAGATGAAAATATGATTATACATTGTACAATGGGCTACAGCAGGAGTATGATTTTTGCTGTTCTATTGTCACAAAAAATATTATCTTTAGATTTAATGGATGCTATAGATCGGGTTAAATCTCATAATAAGCATCTTGTATTGCATAAACATGCACTTGAGTTGATGAAGGTGCTGGTCGGGAAGAATAGCTAGACGGTCATTTGCATGATCTTTGTTATGAAATATACTATTTGATATTAGTCAGTAAAATTATACATGAAATCAGGTTACTTCAAGAGTTTTGATCAAGGGGAGTTATTATATCGTGTTTGGAATTATCAGGCCGGACAGCGGGCATTGATCGTACTGCACCGCGGGCATGAGCATTCGGAACGTCTGCAAGAGATGGCTACAGATCCACAGTTTGCCGATCATTCAATCTTTGCATTTGATTTGCGCGGACATGGTTATACGAAAGAACCAGTTTCACCGATCTTTATGGATTATGTGCGGGATTTGGATAGTTTCGTTCATTATATAAACCGTGAATATTTGGTTGATTCGAAAGACATTTTCGTTATCGCCAATAGTATTGCGGGAGTTGTGGTCAGTGCCTGGGTACATGATTTTGCGCCTAAAGTCGCAGGTATTGCATTGTTGGCCCCTGCATTTGAAATTAAATTATATGTGCCCTTGGCAAATCAGATGATTGCTTTGGGAACAAAGCTGAAAAAAGATTTAATTATCCAGAGTTATGTCAAATCCAAAGTGTTGACTCACGATATAGATCAGCAGAAGGCATACGATGCCGATCCTTTGATTTCCAAATCTATCAATGGTGCTTTGTTGGTTGATCTATTAAAAGCTGGCGAGCGTATCGTTGAAGACGCAGCGGCGATTGATATACCTGTGATTGTCCTTTCTGCTGAAAAAGATTATGTGGTCAAGAATTCAGTACAGAAAAAATTCTTTGTGACAATTGCTTCAAAATTGAAGACCTTTATTACATTACGTAATTTCTACCATGGAATTCTATTTGAAACAAACCGGCAGAAGGTGTACCAGTATCTGCGAAACTTTATCGACAAGGCCTATGCCCGACAAAGTCCTGAGCTGACGCTTGAACCCGATGAGTTTTCGGTGAAAGAGTATGAACAATTATATCATAAGTTACTTCCTGCGGGGGAAAAATTGAATTATGCGGTCCAGAAATGGGCATTGGGTAAAATAGGTTCCTTAAGTAAAGGAATGAATTTAGGCCTGCAGTTTGGATTTGATTCTGGCATTTCGCTGGACTACGTCTATCGCAATGAATCGCAGGGTAAAAATCGCTTTGGCCGTATCCTCGACCGTGGTTATCTGGAGGCCATCGGCTGGAAAGGAATTCGCATTCGAAAACAACATTTGTTAAAGTTGCTGGAAGAGCATATAACGAAAGTTAAAGCTGCTGGAAAAACCGTTAAGATATTGGACATTGCGGGTGGTACCGGAAATTACTTATTTGATATCAAAGCGAAATATCCCGAAGCCGAAATCGTGATTAATGAGTTCCTGTTGTCAAATATCGAGGTAGGAGAGAAGGTTATTCGTAGAAAGGGATTGCAGGGAATACGATTTACCAACTACGATTGTTTTGATCCAGCTACCTATTCCAAATTGGAATTTGAACCTAATATTGTTATTATCTCAGGTATCTTCGAACTTTTTGGTGACAATGAAATGGCAAGTAGAGCTGTAAAAGGCGCAACTTCGATTTGTGAATCAAGCAGTCATTTAGTTTATACTGGACAGCCCTGGCATCCACAGTTAAAGATGATTGCTTACGTGTTAAACAGTCATCAGAAAAAAGACTGGGTGATGCGCCGTCGTTCGCAGAAAGAATTAGACCGTCTGATGGCCTATAATGGAGTTGTTAAGGAACGTATGCTGATCGACGACTTTGGGATATTTACGGTCTCTTCGGGCGTGGTAAACAAGTAGCCCTCAATTGCTATTCATGGAACAACACTGTTGTGTTTACATTTAGAATAGTTTTTCCAGCTGACTAACCTTTTATAGTCAGCCGGAAAAATTATGAAAAATGTTAATTTTTATAGGCACGAATGGCCTGTATGATACCTTCTAAATTTTCGTTAAAGTCCTGCATTTGTGCAAACACTTTATCATCTTTAGCCAAACCACCGTGTTTATTGTTCTTACGGAAGATTTGTTTGATGTGTTCCCATCGTTCTTGCTCCACGGTGTTGATCAACCCAGCGAGTTCTTTCAATTTTAGAAGATTACTTTCTGTATCGGCAGTGAGGGTTTGTGACTCGCTTTCATAATGTGCGAGGAGAACTTGATCGATTTCCTGATCGTTCATCATCGGCACGACTTGCGCGATGAGCTTGCTCATATTTCGGTAGGATCCTTGCATTTTGAACGGTGGTTCTGTTCGGTAATTGTCCTGCATAGCCGCACTTTGAATATAATTTTGGTTGACCTTGATAACCACATTTCTGATTTTTAATACATGTTTTAATACCGTGATAAAATCATCGATATCTTGCTTCAGGTAATTACCTTCTAAATCGGGAAGTTGGTCTACCACCGATTGCGCATAGTTCACTAAAGCATAGAAATCGTTGAAAGATTTGCTTGCTATTTTTTCTAGGTAGCTGTTTTCAATTGCCGCATTTTCGATCAAGCTTAGATTGAAAAGTGCTTCGGTATCACCGATCACATCCCCTAGATTGTATACATCCGCACGGTTGGCAAGCATATCTGGAATCTGAAATTTGGACCCGCTTTCTGTATAGGGGTTTCCAGCCATCACGATGCAGAATCTTTTCCCACGCAAGTCGTATGTTTTACTCTCTCCTTCAAAAATACCATCGATCTTACGTTGCCCGTCAGCCAGTGAAATGAATTTCTGTAGGAATTCCGGATTCAAATGTTGGATATCATCGAGGTAGAGCATTACATTGTCGGCCATTTCGAAAGCAAGATTAATCTTCTTAAGTTCCTCACGTTCACCAGAAGTTTTCGCTTCCACAGGATCAATTGAAGTAATGGAATGCCCTATTGTAGGTCCGTTGATTTTCACAAAATGTAATCCCATGGTTTTCGCGAGGTATTCCATCAATGTTGTCTTTCCGTAACCTGGCGGAGAAATGAGGAGAAGCATACCCATTCTGGCGGTACGTTTATTGTCGCCAGCTGCTCCAAGTTGTTTGGCCAAGTTATTTCCGATCAATGGAAAGTAAACTTCGTTGATCAACTTATTTCGGACAAAAGATGTTAAGACTTTTGGTTCAAATTCTCCGATTTTCAGCTCCTTGGCGTATGTTTTTCCAAGCTGCTCCTTCAAAGAAGCGAATTCTTGAAAACGAGGGACATTCAATTCAGCAAATGTCTTCAATCTACGCAGAAATTGATGGTATTGAATCTGCTCTTCTCCATTGTTCAAGATCGCGTGATTTCCCTTTAATCCCTGGATGAGCGCATTGTCTTTGGCGATGATCAATTGGTATTCATCCTTTGGATAAAGGAGTGTGACTGCAGTTTCCTCAATGTACTTGTGGAAGGCCTGGTAATCATCGTTCTCGTCGATAAAAGAATTTAGCCAATTTAAGGTCAAATAGAAGCGGTCTACGAGACTAAATTGTGTATGCTGAATATCTGCTTCAAAGAGTTTGAAACTCTTTTTGTTTTCCAATAACCTGATGAAAGCTTTTTTAAGTTCATCCGATTGCTCACTGACAACAAACTTGCTGTAGCTTGTGAACGTCTGGAAAAGATAGCTCGCGACGTCCTCCGCATGAATTGTCGAGCGATCCAAATGAGTGTCCCAATTGGTGAATAATTTGGTGAGTTCGTCCACAATAGATTGATAGCGTGTGGAATTTGGAAATGCTTTTAATACCGAATGTGTAGACTGGATCAAGGCTTTCTGTTTTTCCTGCTCGTTTTGCTCAAGTGAATGCCAAAACAACTGTGCCATCGCACGCAAATGAGCATCGTAACGTAAAAGATCAAGCTTGCTGTCTAGCTGTTTGATGGTATCATAGATTACCAGGGCATCAAAGTTATGCACTCCTTTGACATAGCCTTCCGAATAACTTTGCTCCACTGTCTGATTGATAAACAGGTTGGCATCAAAATCTAGCTGTCCTTTGGAAGCAAGAAATGTTTTATAGGCGAGATATTCAGCCCGGTATACGTCCTTGTTTTCGGAAATCAGTTCCTGATCCCAAATATCTCTAAAGTTTTCAATGTCGGATCCTTTGACTTTTTGATAGAAGCTCGTTCCGGTAAGATGGAAGAATATTTCGTCGTTTTTGCGTACGAGAGTTAAACTAAGTGACTGACTATTGACGGCGAATTTATGTTTGCCGAGAGCAATAATGTTTTCTCCATCTACAAAAAGATCATTCTTGTCACGTAAAATGCGTAATGAATCCTCTTGAGATTTTTTGAGCAGGTTTTCAAGATTTTCGGCTTTTGAAACATCACTGAGCGTTTTCAGCTCTTGCACAAGTTGTCTGATTTTGTCAATCATCAAATCTGAAGCAAAGAAACTTAGGATTTCCTCACGCGTGGCAAATGTCTTTGATTTGTTTTCGATATTCTTTAATACACGAAGTCCAATTTGCTCTAATGAAGAGCTGCGTTTGTTGATCTGTTCAACGATTTGCTCTCTGCGGGAATTAAATGCTTTGATAATTTCATCGCGCTTATCTGCTATCTTCAGGGCGAAGTCATCAAATTCTGAAAACTTACTTTCGAGTTCTTCCAGTTGGACAATGACCTTGGTATAATACTCATCTACTTTTTCTGTTGTCGTTGAGAGTTCAAGGTAGTTGGTGACAGACTGCTCCAGTAACGTAAGTTGGGCAGAGAATTCTGCAATGGCTTCCGTACTTTTTAATGAATTGAGTTTGCGTGTAAGCTGCGCGCGGACTTCATTCAAGGAAGAGAAAATAACAGCTATCTTCTCGATAATTTTGGTGGTTTGGGTGGAGTCATCGATTTTTAAACTGTTTAGAATATCGATCAATAGCTCCAACTCACTCGATATAGCCGAATTGGCTTCCTCGATCGCTTTAGCGTCATAGACTTTGACAATTGCGGCAACATTGTTTTTCTGTTGCTCTACTTTCTGCTCATAAGGTTGTAAAGCCTCGTCGCGGAGCAAGAAAGTAATTGTCTTTTCTGCGAGTTCGGTAGTGATTGACTGTAGCTTATCGAGTAAAGCATCGATACGGACTATATCAATATATTTGACATTTTTGAGGTCAATGATTTCGCCCTGTAAACGACGTGAATCTGCCAATTGATGAACAAGTTGATCAAGCTTTTCGACTACAGTGCTATTGATGGAAAAGGTAAGTTCTTCCATTTTCTTTTCGGCACTGCCATTGAGCTCTGTGGCGTATTTGCGTTGGGCTTGGACCTTAACAAATTCGTCAATTGCTGTATTGGCAACCTCCTTGATTTGTGCCAGAGGCTGCCCAAGGTTTGACAAGGCTTCATCCTTTATCCAAAAATAGGAGTCAAGCAGGACAGTCGATTTTTTGAGTATATCCTCGTAAAGACCTTCATAACTGTCTTCTTTGTTGATGAGCTGTATGACCTCTTGTGCCTCGGCCATGGCCTGTACGATCTGTTTATTACCAACCTTATAAAGTGGGTCGTCTTTTTTTAGCTCATTTTCTTTGAGTATGGCCATGTAAGGGGTTTCCCAGATCTGAACCTGATGATGCCTTGTTGCTTCGGCCTCTGTGTGGAAGTAAATTAAACTACCGTCTTTAAAAAGTGTGAAGCCATTGCAGATGATCGGAGTTTCGACATGCTGCTGAATGATGTTATAAGACAATAAGATGTAGGTATTCGTTTCCTCTTGACAAAAGATATAGAGAAAGTCTTCACCGTTTGGTGATGCTATGCGTCTAAGGAAACTAACTTGATCAAACTGGACGTCAAAGATTTTATGGGTGCCATTCTGCAGGTAGTATCCGTTAGAAAAAATGATTCCTTGATTATCGGGTAGTAAAATGGCTGATTCATTCAGCGATTTAAGATTCACAACTTCTTTTGTCCGTTGATTAAAGACAAATGCACGGAAGTCTTCTTGATACGGTTTAATGCGTACGGCAATCAAATTGCCAAGGTCAGCATAGTAGTAATCCGCATCATCCAATTGTTGGTCGGCATTTGAAACTTTTTCGGAGAAGATTCCTTTCCCCGTATCGGTATTGTTTTCAATTTTGAACGTAATATCGCCATTGATCGCTTCTATAAAGATTTTATCCTTAATGGATATGTGCGGGTGTTTTCCAAGGCGACGGTCTTCTAAAGTTGTTTTTGTCCAGTCAAATTCAAATTGGTTGGGCAATTTGACTTCATGGATGCTGCGGTCGTCCTGATATTGGAGCTTCCCGTCTTTAATCAACCACTTGAATGCTTTCAGGTCAGCAGGATTTTTGCTGGTCTGAAAGATCATGTAAAGATAGTTTTCCGTACGTCGAAACTTGGAAAAGATCGAGTCGCGATAGTATTTATATAAATTTTGATAATCGCCAATGAAATTAGGATCATTGATCAGATCGAGTGATTGTGGGATAAACTGATTGTTTTCGAATGTATATACACTGAAAACATCTTCGAGTTTAATTTCGGTACGTAACCCAAAATGGACGTTATAACCGAATATACATAGATTGTCGAGGGCTAAAATACCACGAGCAACACAGTTATTTTCTGTGGTGATCCGTTGATTGGCCTTGAGTATAAAACTTGTCGCATTAAATACTTCCTTGCGGGCATTATTTAGTTGCTGGAGTTTGATAGAAAGCTCTTCCTTTTGTGTAAGAAGCCGCTTCCGGATAATCTCGTATGCCCCTTGATCAAGGGAGTCGTTCTGATTTGTTACGTTTTCTTCTGGCATAAGTTTCAGCTTGTTCTTTCGCTTATTTCACTTTATTGAATGTTAACTCTTGACCATTTTGATATAAGGTCAATGTTGATACCTCATCATTTTCTTTGCTGAATTTCAGCATGGCCTGTATAGCAGTATAAAATAACTCCAGGTTATTCTTGGGATAGACTTCAATGGCGGCTTGTCCCGATAATTGGGCAAATAGATTACCACTATCATCTGCTGTAATTTTAAACTTCAAATCAGGCTGTTTCGTATACTCATATGTTCCCAATAGCTGTTTTATCTGGGACTCAACGAGCGTGATAGCACCTGTAAGTTTCTCTCGCTCAATTAAAGGAAGAGTCTCTTTTTTTTCTAGGATTGCTGCTACAGCCATAGTCAAAGGAAAAACTCCTATGGTATTTAATTTATTTATCAAAGCCACAAAATACCATTGATTTTCTGGATTTCGGACGAAGATAGTTTGATAACCAGGGTAACTTCCTGTATGAAAATGCATTTTATTCTCATTATTGGTACTATCCATAAATTCCCAGCCGAAACCTTGGTATATATGATGCCGGCTAATCAGTTTTCCATTAGTAAGCGTGTCGCTCGAAATTGCTTTTATAAAATTATCCCGTTTTAATAGCGTGTGTTTCTGAAGAGCTTGGTTCCACTTTAGTATATCCTCTGTTGTACTGCTTATCCCATATGGCCCATTGACGCCATCAAAATAGGTCGCATATTTATAAGTTTCAAAATCATCTATGTCTATAAATTTCTTGTTGTCAATATTATAAGCCATTCCCTTTGCATAGTTTTTTAAATCCGCTTGCGGAGAACGTGCAGAGAATACTGATGTATGTCGCATTCCCGCTGGCTTGAATATGCGCTGCTGCATATACACAGCAAATGGTTGGCCAGATACTTTTTCTACAATCATTGCCAAGAGCAGGTAATTTGTGTTTGAATAAGAACATTGTTCACCTGGTTTGAATGAAATAGAATCTGAATGTTTTTCGAGTATTTTGAGAATATCACTATTGTTATTTATTTTCTTCGTATCAATCCATTTCTTGGGGAAACTGAAAAAATCTGGTATCCCCGAGGTGTGGCGCAATAGATTCTTAACACGAACATTTTTGAATTTTAGATGTGGGAAATATTTGATAATATCGTCCTCATAAGATAGCTTACCTTGTTCTTCTAATTGCATAATGGCCATTGCCGTAAACTGTTTACTGACAGAAGCTAACTCAAATCGACTATTGCTTGTTATTCTTTCTGTTTTGGAAGCATCTTGAAAACCTAAATATTTTTCAAAAACAACTTTACCACTGTCGGCCACTAAGAATGCTCCACTGAGTTCACCGTCTTGATTGAGCGATTGGAACAATGAATCTAATCTTTGCTGAACGGTCTGCGCTGTTACAACTAATGTATTTAAGAATATAAAAACAGAAAATAGGATAAAACGCATCTTACGTCTGGTCTAAATTTTTAAAAATATCTTGAGCCTGTTAAGATTCTACTCTTTGTTAGGCTCAAGATAATGACGGTGTTTAAAGTTTCTTGTTGGAAATTCCTAGGTTCCTCGCCAATCCGAACAAAGAATTGATAAAGCTAGTATCTTCACCATTTTCGGCGTCAGTAGCCGCTTGTTGAAGTTTAATCAGTGCTGCAGAAACGGTGAGGTTCTTGATGTCATTTGTAGAAATTCCATATTTATCGGCTAATCCGCGGACCTTCTCTGCGAGGTCTCCTTGTCCATCTGGGCCTATAAGTGAATTCTTAATATCTGTGGCATGTTTAGAGTTGTCAATCAAGTGATCAAAACCTTTGGAATTGGAAACTTGACGGACGATATTCTCAAAGAACATGGTTTCTCCACCAACAATATCGATTTTTGCCGTTTTAAGTGCTTCTGACAACACGCCAGCTTGTGCTTGAGCAATGTCTTTTTGGATATTGATGTGTGCGAGTTCAATATCACGTTCTTTTTGCAATTGCAATTTGAATTCTTCGTGATCTCTGCCCACACCATCTAATTTCTTCATCGCTTCAGCTTTCTCTTCGATACCTTTGGCTTCAGCAAGCGCTTTCTCACGCACCACTTCCGCCTGTGCTAAGCCTTCTTTACGCATCGCTTCCGCTTTCTTCTCAATTACGTTAGCTTCAACAGTACCTTGTTTCTCTTCAGCTTCAGCTTTGGCAACCATAACTTCGGCTTCGGACAAGCCAAGTGCAGCTTCTTCTTTGGCTTGTGCCTCGGCAATAATCTTACGACTTTCTGCCTCTTTGAGTGACGCTTCTTTTTTCGCTTCGGCATCGATCAATAATTCTTGTGCACGCTTTTCGGCTATTTTACGAGCAGCCTCTGCGTCGATTACTTTTTTCTCTGCTTCCTGTTCTGCTGCAATTTTTGCAGCTTCGGCAGCTTTAACAGTTGAAATTAATTTTTCTTCGGCTTCTTGTGATGCCGCGATAACACCCGCTTGTTTCTTACGTTCTACTTCGCGGAATACTTCGATGTCTTTGACGCCTTGTTGCTCTTCAACAACACCTTTTTCCAATTGTACGCGTTCTTTGATAACTCCTTGAATACTTTTCTTCTCCGTCTCGATTGAACGTTCTTTGTCGATTTGGGCCAAGGTAACAATGCGCTCGCGTTCTGTCTGTTCTAAGGCGCGATCTTTTTCTACACGTTCTGCTTCTACAGCATCGGTACGTTGTTTATTCTTTTCAGCAATGATAATCTGACGCAGTTTATTTTCTTCTTGAACAGCTAGTTGCTCTTCGGTAGAAATCCGGACGCTTTCGTACTTGAGACGTTCTTCTTCGCGGACTTTTGCTATTTCGGCTTCTTCGCGTGCTTTGATATTGTCAATTTCCCGTTTTTGTTTCTCTTCCTTTTCGGCAAGCTGACGGTCTAGTTCTAGAATCGCTTCCCTTGCTTCTACGTTTTGTTTTTTGATTAGTTTCTCCTCATCACGACGGATGAAGTTGGCATTTATATTTTGTTTGGCCGTTAATTCGGTGATTTTTTTGATACCCTCACTGTCTAGGATATTATTTGGATTGAGATGCTCGATGTCGGTCTGTTCAAGGTAATCAATCGCGCAGTCGTCTAAGATATAACCATTAAGATCTGTTCCGATGACGTCTAGAATTTCATCACGGAATTCGCGACGAGCTTCATATAATTCGATAAAATCAAATTTCTTACCTACTGTTTTTAGCGCTTCGGAGAATTTAGATTCAAAAATACTTTTTAATGTCTCGGGTTCACTTGCACGGTCACAGCCCAGATTTTGCGCAACATTGATCACATCATCCACATTTTTGTTGACACGGACGAAGAACGCAACTTTGATATCTGCACGGATATTGTCTTTACAGATCAAACCTTCACCTTGCATACGAGCGATTTCAATTTTTTTGATCGAGATGTCCATGATCTCCATTTTGTGAAATACAGGCACAACATACATTCCTTTGTTGAATGCTACTTTTGTACCACCAACACCGGTACGGACGATCGCTTTTCCTTGTGGGATTTTCTTATAGAATGCACTCAATACGACAAAGAATGCAAAAATTAAAAAGACAGCTAATCCGACAATTAAAAGTATAATTCCGTTTAAGCCACTTAAAAATAAAAGAGGTTGATATAGCATATGATTTGTATTTATTTAGATTTTAATATTTGGATTTACGATTATGATTTATAAGAATAAAGGTCCGCTTTTTTAGGACAATTGTTTAGGTGTCGAGTCTTTGCGTTTATTCCTTTTCCATTAAATATTGTCTATCGTAATTTCTTTGGTCACATAATAATATTTCTTGTCTTTGGATTCGTCAACGATTATAACATCATCGCCATAGCTGATTTTCTCCCCATTGTGGCTGACAACATTGAGACGAATAGGATCCTGTTGGACGATAAATTCCGCAGAACCTATTTTCTTTCCTTCAATGCTAGCCCTCATTTTACCCATACGGCCAAGAAAATCGTGGCTTTCTTCGCCGTTATAACCTATATTTTTGAACATTTTAGCTAAGGGTTTGGTCAGAAAATGCATTAAAATAAATGTAACAATGAAAACGGGGATTAGGATTAGTACAGACTTTATTCCCCATGAAGCAACGTCGATAAAGAGTGATGAAACAATGGTAATTATCCAACCTATAAATTTAAACAGTGTTACAATAAGCATGATGGGTACTTTGCCGACGTTGATGTAGTCCATTGCTTTTGCAAAGAAGCCCGGTTCTGCATGCCCGTCGGTGTCCGTATGATGATGGTGTGTATGATCCCCTCCTTCGGTCGCGATATCATGTGAGCCATCTACGTCCGTGACATCAGGAGTGGGGTGGAGATCTATATCTGCATCTGCATCAAATAGATGGACTCCGTCACCCATCAGAAACATAAATAACCAATACACTACAGACATGCCTGTCAGGACTGTCATGATTCCATTGGATAATGGATTAAATAAGATATTGATTAGTTCTGTCATATTGCTATTGTTTAAATTCTTTCTCTTTTAAATGTGTAATGGAAAGACCATGAGTTGCCATTTACCTCAAGATCCTGCATAGCTATCAATTCCCAGCCTTGATTTCCAAGGTCATTTAAGATTTCATCAATTTTTTCGGGATCCAGTTTTGTACCCCAAAAGCCCTTAGGTTCAATTTTTAGTGTTTTATACTCAAATCTTTTCATCCGTATTTAATTTTCTTTTTAGTTCCTCTAATTCGATGTTGACAGCGTCAGATCCGCCTATTGTCTCGTTAATTTCATCAACTTTACTCTTGTTGCCTAATGCAATCTCTCCATAGGCCTTCGCAAGTGCTTCGTCTTCTTCGACTTTCTCTTTCATACGCTCTAACATGGAAATCGTACTATTGGAATCGATATTAGCGAGCTGGCGATTGACCATTTTAGCTGCGTTAGATACCTTTACGCGTGCCTTTAAGGTGGAGAGTTCACCTTCCCATTTCGATATATTGAATTTGAGAATGTCTACATTTTTGTGCAGCTCATCGGCTGAACTTTGATGAATCACAGCTTGTTTCTCCAATTCACTAGCTTCGATTAATAACTGTTTTTTCAACAACAGCGCTTCCTTTGCCAGACCTTCGGCCTTTTCTGCCGTTAGCTCTCCCTTTTGTGCCTTTTGGAGTAATAGAATAGCTTTGTTCTCAAACTCATTGGCTTCTTCTTTTTTCTTTTCACAATTGTTTTGGGTACGTATGGCTAAGGCCTTCACTTTAGCATAGGCTTCCAACGATTGTTCCAGGTCCTCTTTCATCTCACGGATACCCTGTTCCGTCATTTTGATGGGGTCTTCCATTTTGTCCACGACTGCGTGGATCTCTGCTTGACCGATTCTGAAAATTCTCTTAAAAATATTCATTATTCTATAATTTTGAAAAACTTATTAACTGATTATAATATTCACTCATCAAAAGACTCAGCGAATTAATGGCTGCATCAAATTCATTCTGGTCGAGATTATGTATTTGTAACGTATACCGAAATATAACTTTGGTCCCATCTTCTGTTAATGCAAATCCGCCGTGGATAATATCTCTATTTTTTATCAATAGTGATTTGAACATATCCATGGTGTCATTGCTGATTGTAAAAAGGTATTGCTCAAAAATCAGGATAGGTTGGGCAATGCCTACAATGAGGTTACGGATTCCGTCATCTTCATTTTCGATGACAAAGATTCCTTCTTTTGTATCCTTATGGGTAATGGTGTAACCGATATTGGCGATATAATTTTCAATTTTTGAGAAGTACATAATCAAGTTTTTTATATATTGCACATATTCTTTGCATAAAGGTAATAAAAATGCAAAAATATTTTGCAATAAAAATTCAATTTTTTTTAAAATGAGTAACGTCGGAAACAATATTAAGAAACTAAGAAAAGTGAAAGGAATGAGTCAGCAGGCATTTGGGGATATTTTTAATCTTACTAGAGGTAATATTTCGTCTTACGAAGAAATGCGTGCGGAACCAAAAATTGAGATTGTTCTTAAGATTGCAAATTATTTTGGCATTCCTGTGCAGCATCTTATTGAAAAGAATTTATCTGTCAATGAAATTCTTAATTTCAATGATTATTTTGAGCCAAATGTTTCTATTATTGGGCGTAAAAGATTGTTACAAATCCCCCTGATGGAACGGGATGCTATTTTTGAAGCGAGTACTCATTTTTCCAAATTAGATGAGCTTCCGATAATTGAATTTCCGTTGCAAAGTAGGAATCGTCTCATCGCAATCGAATATGCTGACGCTATTCCTGTACCGAGCGATTTTTTTGCTAGCCCTCAATCCATTTTATTTTTTGAAGAGGTAGATGTTCAGAGCTTACATACTTTGGATAAGGCTTTTGGTTTGTATTTTTCCGAGGAAGAGTTCTTTATTGGAAAATACAGTTTGCAGGAAAAAGAGATTAGTTTAGCCTTAAATGTCTGGAAGAAGGTCGATTTCACTTTGGGAGAGAAAGCATATTTCTGGAAATTGTATGGCAGATTTGAGAGAATCTAATCGAGTGGAACTTTTTCCTATTGTTTATTTGGTATTGCCGGTATCGAGCGTATCTCCATGTTGTTATCATATTCCTAGTTAATTCTGTTATTGTACTATACTTACCGGGGGTTAACAAGGGGTTTGCAGGGATTTACCCCTGCTATACCCCTGTTAACCCCCTGTTAACCCCTTGTAATACCCCTACTAAAGACGGCCTTGAAGTTGATCTGATCTTGACTTGCCTGCTAGAACCAAAGACTCCAAAATCGGGTCTGCAGATTTGGGTGCCCGCAAAAAATTTTGTAGAGTCGGGCATTGTAATTAAATTAGTTTGATAATAAAGTGACATTATAAATAAGATATATTATGATGAACTTGTTGATCAGCTGAAAGTAGTGTGATTTATTTAGTTTAAGAACAATATGCATAAACGGATAAATGACCATAGATAGAAAACTAAATTTAAATAGATGAAGAAAGTAACCTTATTAGCATTAATTGCTGGATTTTTTGTTATTTCCTGTAATAATTCCACGACTAAAAAAGTCGAAGTAAAAGATACGACTGCTGCTATTGACATAAAAAAAGATTCGGCCAATACGTCGCTGGAAAATAGCGGCGGCGAAGTGCCAATACCGAAATTTAGTTCTGCTGAGACACAAAAATTGGCGGAGGATTACACAAAATATATTAAAGAATTTATCACTGTTGCTAAAAGTGGCGATGTTGTTAAGCTTAAGGAGCTTGCCTCGAAGCGACAGGAATGGGCCACCAAAGAAACTGAAGCCGTTGCTAAGTTTACACCGGAAGATGCTAAGTTATGGAAGGCCTATGCAGAGAGCCTAGGACGAGAGTTGACTGCAAGCCTAATAAAATAAGTTGGAAACAATCGACGAGGTAGGGACTTGAAAAACCTACCTCGTTGATCATACTAGAAGGGGAGGTCATCTTCATTCTCATCTGGAAGCGTTGGGCTGTCTTCTTTGGCGCCGTTTGACTCTGATAAAACCATGAAATTATCTACTTTAATTTCTGTGACATATTGTTTTACGCCATCTGCGTTCTCATAATTACGATAGGTAAGTTTGCCTTCAACCATGAGCTTGGTCCCACGGTGGCATTTCTTTTCAATGGTATTGTTTTGATTCCCCCAAACCACGAGTGTATGCCATTGGACTTCTTCAACCCACTCACCGGCTTTGTTTTTGAAAAGATCATTGGTGGCGAGACGTAATATGGAGTAATTTGTCCCTGTGGAAGTTGTTTTAATTAATGGGTCATTTCCTAAATGCCCAACCAATTGTACTTTGTTACGTAATGTGCTCATGTGTCTAATTTTTAAATGTTTTTAATAATTCTTATTTTAGTTGATGGTCTTTGGCTATTGACGCCAAATGATCTTGAGCAAAGGTGGGGTAGGAAAAAGACTATAGCCGTCTATTTACCATTTGTATTCGACTATAGTCGGTTGTAATCGTTTGTTGTCGTTTAATATTCCGTTATGAGTTCTGTCGAGAAAGTCTGCCTTGAATGTGGCAAGGTAATATATGGCCGTTCTGACAAGCGATTTTGTGATGATGCTTGCCGGAACGCCTATAACAATAAATTAAATAGTGACCAGGTCAATCTGGTGCGCAATGTGAATAATATCCTACGAAAAAACCGCCGCATTCTATTGGATGTTTTGAGTGGGGAGGGTATGGTCAAGATACAACGGGAAAAATTAAAGCGGCTGGGATTTGATTTTAAGTTTCATACACATACTTTTTCCAATAACAAGGGGCAGACCTATAGCTTTATTTACGAAACAGGCTATTTGTTGCTGGAGAATGATTGGGTATTGATTGTTCAAAAGAAACCGCTGTGATTTTGATCGCAATAGATTCATTTGTATTGGTTTAGTTTGCGGAACTGAGCTTGGCCTTTCTTATTACGATATAATTAAAAATAGTAAATGTTAGAATCAATATGTAATAGCATACTGGGATGAATAAAAAATAGGCGCTATTGAAGATATCGGTTAAAAAAGACGGTAGTGCTATCTTAAAAAAATCTGCAATAATGATATAGCCTATGAAACTTCCGAGAAAAAATAGTCCAACAGCGTGTATTACAATGATTTTTTTTAGGTGCTTACTGTATAAGGCGTCTTTGTTTTGCTTCGTATAACCCATAATTGCTGGCACCAATAAGCCTAATAATGGATTGACCAGAAAGGTGAGCGATGCTAAATATAGCGCTTTAATACTTCCTGTTTGATTGTTGTCGATACTGATTTGATTTACATTTGGCATAATGAGTTGTTCTAATGGTATTTCCAAAATTTGACTGATCTGTTTGAGACTAAATCCGCTGATTTCTTCCGTGCCTTTTTCTATGCGTTGCACTGTTCTTAGCGATACCCCAGCTTGATCAGCGAGTTCCTGCTGTGTTAGCCCCTTACGTTTTCTTGATAGTTTGATTAATTGATTAGCTGATTGACTTTCCATAGTCCAAATATGGAGAAATAGTCGTTGAATTTCGGCGAAATTGATGCGACAATAATATGCCAATATCGTGCTGAATAATATAACATATTAATAATCAAAAGTTTTTGGAATTTGGTAAATATTTTGAATCTTTGCAATTCAATAGAGTAATTAATAAAAACGGAAGAATATGTTTGCAATATTAGAAAATCCCGCTTCGTCCACAGAGAAGATTCTCGGGAATATTCTTCGGAATACGGCCCTTTCCTAATCTTCTTTCTTAATACGTTAAGTAACCTAGGTTGATATTGGCTAAAACTTGGCGCTCCAAATAGTGGCCCACTGTTCCAATATGCTTAGCTTATTATGGAGTTTAAAGAATCCAGTTATTTTCAATGTTCTTGTGAAAGCTGGATATGAATGTTATGTTTTAGAAAATTTTATGAATTCAGTAAATAAATATGTCCTTCAGGCATTGGATAACTATCCTTTTTATTTGGAGGAAACTTTGGAATCTTTGTCGTATGCCTTGTCCTACGACGAATCCAATACAATGGCTTTGTGTTTAATGGGAAGGGTTCATGCGGAACAGCTATTGGACTACGAGCAGGCAAAAAGGTATTTCCAGGAAGCTTTGGTGCATAATGTGCAGGCACTGGAAGTATATCCTTATTTCATTCAGACATTGATTGATATGGGGGAGTATGAAGCTGCAAAAAAGACGATCAAATTTGCGTTGACACTTCCGGCCATGCCCTTGACAGGTATCTGGATAAAGAAGGCACTTCTATTCGAAAAGTTGAGAAAATACAAAAAGGCTTTGAAGGCGTTAAAAAAGGCAAAACTTGAAAATGTTGATCTCGATTTTTCGTCAAGCCTGAAGTCGATTGAAGATCGGATTAAAGGGAAACAGGAAATTAAGAATGGGAGTGAAAAAGAGAATAAGAAAGAAAGGAAGAACAGCCGAAAATAGCCTCACACTATCCGGATAACAGTTTTTGTTTTGAACGAGTGTCAATAAAGAAGCCCTAGCTGAAATTTCAGCTAGGGCTTTATCAATATAGTTTAAGAATTATTCTGCTCTTAAGATTTTAGCAGCCTCAACCATCGACTCTAAAGCCGCTTTGGTTTCTGGCCAAGCACGAGTTTTCAAGCCACAGTCAGGGTTAACCCAAAGTTGTTCTGCTGGAACTACTGCTTTTGCTTTGCGTAATAGATCGACCATCTCATCTTTGCTTGGTACGCGTGGTGAGTGAATGTCATAAACACCTGGGCCAATATCATTTGGATATTTGAAATCACCAGCGAAAGCATTCAATAATTTCATTTGAGAACGTGAAGTCTCAATCGTGATAACGTCAGCATCCATAGCGGCGATATCTTCGATTACATTATTGAATTCTGAGTAACACATGTGCGTGTGGATTTGTGTATCATCTTCTACGTTTGATGAAGAAACACGGAAAGCACGTACTGCCCAGTTCAAGTAATCTTTTTGATCAGCTTTGCGCAAAGGTAATCCTTCACGGATAGCTGGTTCATCAATTTGGATGATTTTGATACCTGCTTTTTCCAAGGCTTGTACTTCATCCAAGATTGCCAATGCAATTTGGTAAGTCGTTGTTGAACGCGGTTGATCGTTACGTACGAAAGACCATTGTAAAATTGTTACAGGGCCAGTCAACATACCTTTAACCGGACGGTTTGTCAACGATTGTGCATAAGAAGACCAGCGGACAGTCATATCTTCAGGACGGTATACGTCACCATAGATAATTGGAGGTTTTACACAACGTGAACCGTAAGATTGTACCCAACCGTTTTGAGTGAAAGCGTATCCGGCTAATTGTTCACCGAAGTATTCAACCATGTCGTTACGCTCGAATTCGCCGTGTACTAATACGTCGATATCCAATTGCTCTTGAAGACGGATGGTGTTTTCTGTTTCTTCTGCGATTGCTTTATCGTATTCTGCCTGCGTGATAGCACCTTTTTTAAGGTCTGCTCTCCATTTACGAACATCTTTCGTTTGTGGGAATGAACCAATAGTTGTGGTCGGGAACGCTGGTAAGTTGAATTTCGCTTGTTGCGCTGCTTTACGGTCAGCAAATGCTGAAGTACGTTTTGCATCGTCATCAGTGATATTGCTTGTACGTGTTTTAACCTCTGGTTTGTGGATCAATGGAGACGTACGACGGCTTTCAGCAGCAGCTTTGTTAGCTTCGAAGCGTTTTGCTGTTTCAGCATCAACTTCACCTTCCGCTAGTACAGCTAAGTCTTTTACCTCAGCTAATTTTTGTTTAGCAAATGCTAACCAGTTTTTTACTTCAGCTGGTAACGATTGCTCATTGTGTTCATTGTCTAGGTCAAAAGGAACGTGCAACAAAGATGAAGAAGGAGCTACCCATACACGGTCTTTTCCTAAGGCATCAACAGCCTGTTTGATTTTAACCAATGATTTTTCGTAATCATTTTTCCAGATGTTACGGCCTTCAACAATACCCAAAGATAATGTTAATGAAGCAGGAACTTTAGCTAAGACTGTATCCAATTGGTTTTCACCGCGTACTAGATCCAAATGTAAAGCATGGATAGGTAGGTTAACTGCGATATCTTCGTTGTCTTTTAAAGCTTCGAAGTAAGTAGTTGCGATTAATTTGATGTTTTTTGCTGCTGCAGCTAATTTTTCGAAAGTCGGTTGATATAAAGCTTTTACTTTAGCATCTAAATCTAATGCTAAGAAAGGCTCGTCAATCTGAACATATTGCGCACCAGCTTCAGCTAGTTTAGCTAATATTTGCTCATATACTGGAACAAGTTTATCCAATAAATCGATACGGTCGAAACCAGCTTCTTTTTCTTTACCAATTAAAAGATAAGTAATTGGGCCCAGTAAAACTGGCTTAGTTTCGATACCCAATGATTTAGCTTCGTTATATTCATTTAAGAATTTTTCAGAAGTCAATTTGAATTCTTGATCTTTTGTGAATTCTGGTACCATGTAGTGGTAGTTAGTATCTAACCACTTCGTCATTTCCATTGCAGTCACGTCGATTCCTTCTTGTTGGAAACCGCGCGCCATGGCAAAATATAGATCTAAACTGTAATTGTTGTCTACTTTATTCAATAAAGAATGGTAACGAGCAGGAATTGCACCAACAGTGAGGGTTAAATCCAATACTTGATCGTAAAAAGAGAAATCATTGGAAGGAATCAAATCTATTCCAGCGTCTTTTTGTGTTTTCCAATTGCCTGCACGAATTTTTTTTGCTGTGTCCAATAATTCCTCAACAGAAGATTTTTTAGCCCAATAGGCCTCATTGGCTTTTTTCAATTCGCGGAACGCGCCCACACGAGGGTAACCTAAATTGTTAGTCAATAACATAATGAATGTTTTTAATATTTCTTTTTCAACTATATTTCTTGCTAGAGAGAGAAGGACACACTAGAATTCGGTGACTTCGGCTTATCATTCCCATATCAAGTAGGGTAGAATTTAGCACCTTGTCAAGGGACAGGTTGCTAAGGCTTCATCGGGTCTATTCCCTCTGCCTTTCTCTATAAGCGACGCTAAGTTAAAACATTTCTTTCTGAAATGCAAATTTTTTATAAAAGTGCGTCTATTTTTTATATTCTACTAAGAATGAAATTGTTTTGTTCTTTTATTTTCATCCATGAATTTGTGTATGTCATGCACCAATACGCTGTGTAGCATAAAAAAGGGGAATGACTGTATTTCTCATTCCCCCTTTTTTTAGCTCACCAAAAGTTTGTAACCTTTTCCGTGCACGTTGACAATTTCAACTTTACTGTCTTCTTTTAGGTATTTACGAAGTTTACTGAGAAATACATCCATACTTCTACCTGTAAAGTAGTTGTCATCATGCCATATTTTTAATAGGGCTTCTTCTCGAGTCAGAACATCATTTTTCTTTAAACAAAGTAAGCGAAGTAGTTCGGCTTCTTTCGTCGATAGTTTTTGCATCTGTCCCTTGTAGGAGATCTGCTGACTTGTATAATCAAAGAAATAATCACCTATTTCAAATTTATCAGCAACCACTTCCTCCTCCTTATCCCGAACACTACGTTTCAGCAATGCATTGATGCGGAGCAATAGTTCCTCCACTCGAAAAGGCTTGGTGATATAATCATCACCTCCCAATTCAAAGGCTTCAGTTTTATCTTCCATCATGCCTTTTGCAGTGGCAAAGATTATGGGAACTGTATTGTTTGTTTTTCTGATCTCACGTCCAACTGTAAAGCCGTCCTTTTTTGGCATCATGACGTCAAAAATGCAGAGGTCGTAATTATTTTTTTTGAATTGAGAAATTGCTTCATCGCCATCGGTGCACAATGTGACGTCAAATTTTCCCTTTAATTCGAGATAGTCTTTTAAAAGATCCCCTAAATTAGGATCATCTTCTGCTAATAATATCTTTTGCATAATGAATATATTAATTTTCACTTATGTTCCTTGACCTTGATAAGCCGTAGGGCCGGATTTCCCTGACCTTTGAGGTTCTTATATAAAGGAAATATACAAAAAAGGAACGTTTTATTTTTTAATAGGCAAAATTACTTCAAAGGTCGTGCCCTTATCTTTTTCACTTTTAACTGTAATTTTCCCGTTCAGCCTTCTCAGAATATCCTGTACATAACTTAAGCCAAGACCAAATCCTTTGACGTTATGAACATTTCCAGTCGGAATACGGTAAAATTGATCGAAAATCTTTTGCAGGTGATCGCGACTCATACCGATGCCGTTGTCGGCAATAGTAACGACAATGGTATCGCCTACATTTTTTGAATTAATATTAACATGTAAATCCCCTTTACTGTACTTGATCGCATTGTCCAGTAGATTGTAGAATACATTCGAAAAATGCAGTTCATCACCGATGACAATATCCTTGGTAGCTGCAAGGTCTATACTGAATTTCCCAGCAATATTCTGCATACGCAGCTGCATGCTGTCTGTTACAGCAGAAAGGAGATCATTGATGTGCACCTCTACCTGGTCGAGTTTTAGGGTTTCTTTTTCTAATCTTGCCAAGTCGAGTACACGTTCAATATGATTCCCAAGCCTAACATTTTCATCATAGATAATATTGGCCAATTTTTGAACGCGCATATGGTCTGCATTGATATCAGGATCTTTCAGCGATTCACTGGCAATCATGATGGTTGCAACCGGTGTTTTAAATTCGTGCGTCATGTTGTTGATGAAGTCTGTTTTCATCTCCGAAACTTTCTTTTGCCTGAAGATGATAATCAGGGTATAGGCAAAACAACCTACCAATAAGAAAAGCAATGCCAGCATAGGTAACAGTAGATAGCCCATATTATCTGCGATTATGGCCTTTTTATTTGGGAAGTAAATTGTTAATTTTCCCGGTGCAGCCCCTATATCGCCTTTAAAAAGTGCGGTAGAGTACTTTGTTGTATTCGTCGGGTTATTTAAGGTTGCTTCGTTTAGGATATTATTGAGTAATATATTGTTTGTACTCCATATTTCGATATTAAACGGTGCCTTAATATCGCGTTGAGCCAACTCATCCTTGATCAGTTCTTGGACGATAATGACGTTCAACCGATCCTTTAACGGGCGTTTAGCCAATTCCATTCCAATTGCGACATCTTCAATGTAATCTGCTTTTTTACCGCCCAGCATGGCCACCGAATCGTATACATTGAAACCGCTCCAAGAATTCTTCCTATTGAGCATATCCAATCTTTTTTCTAAATCGGAGATGGTTTTTGTAAGCTTTGCGTTCTCTCTTGGAGGTAATGTGGCTACTCTGAATTTTGTTTGTTGATTGACCAGTGGGTCCATTAGGGGGATAACAAACCGCGTGCTATCGTCTTTTCCGTTGATCTGATCATCGACCTTTGAAGCATTTAACATAATAAAAGCCTGTACCAAATTATCGTCGGTCAGCTCATTTGAAACAGAAAATTTGATAAATTTCTGGTACTCCGGTCTTTTGATGTATGTTTCGTAAAATGAATTTTTGATTTCAATTACATTTGGATACAATGCACGTAATTGGTCTTCTTGCTCCTTGAAGGTGGAGAAAACAGTATGTTGTTTGTTCTTCAGCTCTTCAATTCTATACTGAATTTCGAGTTGTTCGGCCAACAGGCGTTGTTTGGCTTGTTCCTGCTTGGATTTTTGAATATTACGCTCCTGTTGGACTTTAGCAAAGTCAACAACTTCCCGTCGTTCAAGCTTTCCGGCAACAGCTGTAATGGCAGCATTGACAGACTCATCAAATAATTGAGATTTTTGACGATAAGAATCTCTCAGAAAATAGAATTGCATGGCCAATACACCGATAAGGGCTAGTGACATCAGTCCAATGATTAATACAATGCTATTTTTCTTCATTAGAATAGGGTATTAAATAAATATATTTTGATTGTATCACAAAGTTTATAACTCTCAGTTTGTTTACCATTTGCGTATTTATTCCTTATGCCATATTTAGTAGTCATGAAGGTGCGATAGCTCATTTTCTTAAATTGTTACAAATATAAAGATGCTGATGTGTTTTGAAGCCGTTTTAACAATGTTTAACAGGAATCTGTTTAAATATAGGTGTTGTTGTTTGTAAATTAGTGAATAGAGATGAGTTATGTCATGAATTTGGCTATGCTTGTCGAATTTTAATCTATGAAGTGGTGTCTGACTGATGGATGAAAATAAGCTAGTGAATTCATGAATAGGTGTGAACTATATGCATGAATTCGATTTAAGATAATCAGGAATGAATAAGCCAAGTGTTCACGTTTACTCATAGAAGCGCAGATAATCTTAAATAACTATATATAGATGAAAAGTTACGTATTATTATTGGTATTGTCTTCCATCGGAACGATTGTTTTAGGACAAGTGAAGATGAAGCCGCAGATTCCTTTAATGGAGGAAAAAGAATCAAAAATGCCTGTCTTTAAATTGGATTCTTCAGATGAAAAGTATCATATGCCCATTAAGAAGTTAAATCGCGTGGATGGTCTAGCTCCAATGCCAGGAACTGAAAAAATGCCGAAAGGGGATGGGAAAGCAGAAAGTTTTCCGTTAAGGCGACTGGATGATTCGCTAAAAGTGAAGGACTTTAAATTAAAGATAGACTCCTTATATCCAAACAGGCAAAAAAAATAGCGTTCTATTTAGAACGCTATTTTTTTTGTTTTGATCTTTATTTTCTATAATTGAGAAACGCGGATTGTATTTGTTTTGCCTTTTTCGATCAATGGTGTTGAAGCTGTATTGATGATGATCGAGCCTGGTTTAACGTAGTTGTTTTTTACGATAAACTTGTTGACATCATGGATAGATCCATCCGTGCTTTCGAACTTGTCATAGATAAAGGTTTTTACACCCCAAAGCAGGCTTAGTTGTTTCAAAAGTGTTTGTGTTCCTGTGAAAACTAAGATATCTACATTTGGTCTATAGCTAGTAATTTCAAATGCTGTTGCGCCAGATGAGGTCAATACGGCAATTGCTGAGGCATTTGTTTTTTGAGCAAGGTAAACCGAAGAAGCACAAATGGCATCCGGAATAAGCGTTCCATCGTGGATTTCACTAACTTTCTCATTATAATAAGGATAAGAAGTTTGTTCCACGTGGATAATGATTTTGCTCATTGTTTCGATAACGATTTCTGGGAATTCACCGACAGAAGTCTCGCCACTTAGCATTACTGCATCTGCTCCATCCAACACCGAATTCGCTACATCATTTACTTCAGCACGTGTAGGACGTGGTGTAGTGATCATGCTTTCCAGCATCTGTGTTGCAATAATCACAGGTTTTGAAAGATCTCTACATTTCTGTACGATGATCTTTTGAAGTCCTGGTACCTCTTCCATTGGAAGCTCAACACCCAAGTCTCCACGAGCAACCATAACAGCATCTGTAGCTTCGATAATTGCATCAATATTCTCAATCGCTTCTGGTTTTTCAACTTTTGCGATTACACGTGCATGGCTTCCTTTTGCCTCAATGATTTTTTTACATTGAAAAATATCTTCTGCCGAACGGACGAAAGACATAGCGATCCAGTCTGCCCCATGATCCAAGGCAAAATTTAAGTTGTCTAAATCTTCCTCTGTCAGTGAAGGGATAGATACTTTGGTGTTTGGTAAATTAACGCCTTTACGTGAAGTAAGGACACCGCCGTGTACAACTTCACAGGTAACTGTATCTTTATGATTGGTCTCTAAAACACGAAGTTGAAGTTTTCCGTCGTCAAGTAAAATGATTTCGTTGGCTTCAACGTCGTTTGGAAAGTTTTCGTATGTAATGTAGATTCTGTTTTCGTCTCCGATAAGTTCATGTGTTGTGATTTCAACTTTTGAACCATTTACGAGAACGGCACCACCTTCTTTCATTTTTCCGATCCTAATTTTTGGACCTTGTAAGTCTGCTAAGATGGCAACATTGAATCCTGTTTCATTATTTATTGCATTTATAGTTTCGATTACCTTAAGGTGATCTTCCTGGCTGCCATGAGAGAAATTCAACCGGCACACATCAACCCCTTTGGCAATCATGTTGGTCAAAACTTGTTTGTCTGCCGAGGCAGGGCCTAATGTTGCGACAATTTTAGTCCTTTTTTGAACTTTTTCCATCTGTTATTTTGTATTTTAAATGTTCTTCATTAATCACAACAAATAGCGCGCTACATTGTTGTGTTTTGTCAAAACTAAATCGAATTAATTTAGATCTAAACTGGGGTGTATTTGCTACACTAACCTACAGTTTGCTAAAATATGAGATTTTCTTTAGATTTCAATATTTTTGGTGATATTTCTTTTGCAATGACGACTTCGGGTAATTTGCTGATCCTTTTGATAATATGCTCCACGTCATCTTCGCAGATATAGTTTTTGATGATGATAAAAAAATCAAAGTGTGGGTTTTCGGGAATTAAATAAGTTCCTTCGATGCTCTTGTTGTTGATCAGGAAATATTCTGTGTCGGCATCGGGGATAAGATAATGAAAAGCAGTGAAGTGGTGGCTTATTTTTTTCTTTGTGTCAAAGATAATGTGATATTCAAGCTCTTCTTCGGATTTGTTTTTTTGTCGACCATCATGGTCATATTTGCTTTCTTTTCCTCTGGAAAAATTCAGATTAGTCTCCTTATTGATGAAATGGCAGAGTCGGTAATCTTTCAAGGAACAGGTAATGGCGAGTAGGGTAAAATCCAACTCTTCGTCCATATCCATATCTAATCTTGCTACTAACTTATTGACCACTTTAATGCTTAAATATATGTCCCTCTGTTAACGAAGGTACTAATAATTTTAAGGTCGGAATATACTTTTTGTGTAAAATTTGAGTTAATTAGCTGAGCGTTTGGAATACAAAATATTTTTTGTTATACTTGAACTAAGTTAATATAGAGTGGGTTAGCTAGTATAAGACGCGAATAAGTTCGGTCGCCTAACGTGGTGACTTTCATCTAAATATCAATTTAGGTTTGAATTTTGATGAAATTTATTTTTCTTTGCACAGATTTATTAAACAATTAAACTATAAAATCATGTCAGATATCGCTTCAAGAGTAAAAGCAATTATCGTTGAAAAATTAGGTGTTGACGAAAACGAAGTAACACCAGAAGCTTCATTCACTAATGATTTAGGTGCTGATTCACTTGACACTGTTGAGTTGATCATGGAGTTTGAAAAAGAATTCAACGTTGCTATTCCTGATGATCAAGCAGAGACTATTGGTACTGTTGGTCAAGCAATCGCTTATTTAGAAAAAAACGTTAACTAACTAATTTAATTAGGCTAATCGTAATAAATGGAGCTTAAAAGAGTAGTAGTAACAGGATT
The DNA here is from genome assembly GCA_031286695.1 of Sphingobacterium sp. GTDB lineage: Bacteria > Bacteroidota > Bacteroidia > Sphingobacteriales > Sphingobacteriaceae > Sphingobacterium. Next base: position 283,958 of record JAITTY010000002.1, read on the forward strand.
AGGCGCCCTTACACCAATTGGAAATACCGTCTCAGCTTACTGGGAGGCGTTAATAAATGGTGTAAGCGGAGCTGCTCCTATTACGCATTTTGATGCGTCAAAATTCAAGACTCAGTTTGCATGTGAGGTAAAGGGGTTTGATCCGCATGAATTTATGGATCGTAAGGAAGCTCGTAAAGTCGATCCTTTTGTTCAGTATGCAATTGCGTCAACAGATGAGGCAATTAAAGATGCTGGCTTAGATTTTGAAAAATTAGATACAAATCGTATCGGAGTAATTTGGGGCTCAGGAATTGGGGGGTTAACAACTTTTACTGAAGAAGTTGCAAACTTTGCAAAGGGAGATGGAACACCTCGTTTCAATCCTTTCTTTATTCCTAAGATGCTTGTTGATATTGCTCCAGGACATATTTCAATGCGTCATGGTCTTCGTGGTCCTAACTTTTCCGCGGTATCGGCTTGTGCGTCAGCTACCAATGCAATGATAGATGCTTTCAACTATATTCGTATGGGTAAGGCAGATGTGATTGTTACAGGTGGATCGGAAGCGACAGTCAATGAAGCTGGAATCGGTGGATTCAACGCTATGCATGCTTTATCTACCAGAAATGATGATCCTAAAACAGCTTCTCGTCCTTTTGATAAAGATAGGGATGGTTTTGTTTCAGGTGAAGGTTCAGGTGCTTTGATCTTGGAAAGTCTGGAACACGCTTTGGCACGTGGAGCAAAAATCTATGCAGAGATTGCGGGTGGTGGCATGAGTGCTGATGCGCATCATATCACAGCATCGCATCCTGAAGGATTGGGTGCTAAACTGGCGATGACCATGGCTGTCAATGATGCAGAGATGGATTTTTCAGATATTGATTATATCAATGTTCATGGAACGTCTACGCCGGTCGGTGATATTAGTGAAACGAAGGCTATTGTTGACCTGTTTGGTGAACACGCCTATAAATTGAATATCAGTTCAACTAAATCAATGACTGGACACCTTTTGGGTGCTGCGGGGGCCATAGAAACTATTGCTTCTATTTTGGCTGTCCAAAATGATATTGTCCCTCCGACAATCAATCACTTTACAGACGATCCGGAAATTGATAATAACTTGAATTTTACATTCAACAAAGCGCAAAAACGTACAGTTAATGCAGCGTTGAGTAATACATTTGGTTTCGGTGGGCATAATGCTACCGTTATTGTGAAAAAATATAAAGCTTAATGTTTGATCCTTCAAACATGGTTTGATAATATGAGCTAGCGACAGGTTCTTTAACTAGGACTTGTCGCCTTATTTTTAGAAGAGATGCCTTTTGCAAGGATATATAAATTATATTTTTCGCCAGATCGGGAATACGTTAGAAAACTAAAAAACCTGCTTGGATTTGTTCCCGGAAATGTACATCTGTACAAGATGGCGTTTAGACATAAGTCTGTCGCCGTTACCATTAAAGAGGGAGCAAAAAACAGCAACGAACGTTTAGAATTCTTAGGTGATGCTGTTTTGGGTTCGGTTGTGGCCGAACTGTTATTTAAGAAATATCCTTATAAAGATGAAGGGTTCCTGACAGAAATGCGCTCAAAAATTGTCAGTAGAGCAAACCTAAACCAGCTTTCCAGAAAGTTGGGGTTTAATGAACTTATTCAGTTTGATGCACGAATGATCAGTTTTCCCAATAAACAGGGATCCTTATTAGGCGATGCATTTGAAGCATTGATAGGAGCAGTTTATCTCGATAAGGGCTATGTTTTTACAAAGAGCTTTTTGCTTAACAGAATTATCAAACCACACGTTGATATTCATCTTCTAGAACAGACTGAAACAAACTTCAAAAGCCGGTTGATTGAATGGTGTCAGCATACGGGCAAAGAGATCGTATTTCAACAAACAGACAATCCGGAAGGGGAGTCTTCTAAAATGTTTAGTATTGAAGCGGTCGTTGATGGTGTCGTATGTGGGCTCGGGCGTGATTTCAATAAAAAGTCTGCAGAGAAATCCGCAGCCGAAAAAGCCTGTGAATTCCTTAAAATTCTGGAAGTAGAATAAAGGATTTTATTAACTTTGCCAAATATGGCAGTAGTAAAACCTTCTTTGGCAAAAGGAACGCGTGATTTTTCGCCTTCCGAAATGATCAAACGCAACTATATTTTCGATACACTGAAAACGGTATTCAGAAAATATGGCTATAATGAAATACAGACCCCTTCATTTGAAAATTTAACAACTCTTACCGGTAAATACGGCGATGAGGGTGATAAATTGATCTTTAAGATTCTTAATTCGGGTGATTACATGGCGAAAGCGCCAGATGGCCTGCTTCACGATAAAAATTCCAATAAGCTCATTCCACATATATCAGAGAAAGCACTAAGATATGATCTTACAGTGCCCTTTGCACGCTATGTAGTGATGCACCAAAATGATATTACTTTACCGTTTAAGCGCTTTCAGGTGCAGCCTGTATGGCGTGCAGATCGTCCGCAGCGCGGAAGATATCGTGAGTTTTATCAATGTGATGTTGATGTGGTTGGGTCTGAAAGCTTATTGAATGAAGCGGAGTTTATTCTTATTTACCAAGAAGCCTTCGAGCGTTTTGGGCTGAAAGATTTTAATATTAAAATCAACAACCGGAAAATTCTTTCGGGTATTGCTGAAATTATCGGAAAGCCGGAGTTGATTGTGGATATGACTGTCGCGATTGATAAATTGGATAAAATTGGTTTGGATGGTGTCAACAAAGAATTGTTGGAAAGAGGTTTTACCGAGGAAGATCTTGCTATTTTGAAACCTATCATTTTATTAGAGGGATCCAATGATGTAAAACTCGCTGCATTAAAAGCAATTTTATCAACTTCTGCTGTTGGTTTAAATGGTATTGCCGAGATCGAAGAAGTATTTGATTATGTGTCTAAGTTAGGTGCAGATGAAAAATTACTGAAGCAGATCATTGATCTTGATATTACATTAGCTCGAGGTCTCAATTATTATACGGGTTGTATTTTTGAGGTTAAGACAAATGAAGTTGCCATGGGAAGTATTGGTGGCGGAGGCCGCTACGATGACCTTACAGGTATGTTTGGTCTGAAGGGATTGACTGGTGTTGGTGTCTCTTTTGGTGCCGACCGTATTTATGATGTCTTAGAAGAGTTAAATCTGTTCCCTGTGGGTAAAGCAGATTCAACAAAGCTCCTGATTATAAATTTTGATAAGCAACTGGAAGGTTATACCCTAAGTTTATTGAATAAGCTCCGGAAGGAAAATATCGCTTCTGAACTCTATGCTTCTCCTGTAAAGTTGAAAAAGCAGATGGGGTATGCGGATGGTAAAGGGATTCCTTATGTATTGTTAGTGGGGGAAGAAGAGGCGGCATCGGGACAATTATCTTTAAAGGACATGGAAAGTGGCGAGCAGATAAAGGTGACTGAAAGTGAGCTGATCCAAAAACTTCGATAACAAACAGTTTGTATAAAATAGATTAAGCCAAATGATTATTAAGTCCTTTGGCTTTTTTATTTTCATAAGTTTTTGATTTATTTGATTGTGCCGTTCATTTATTTGTAAACAAATGCTATATACTTTAAATCAAATGTCTTAGAAGTGTCTTAAAGTGTAAATAAAATTGATTTTTGGACAAGGAAATTCGTCCAAAATTATTAGATTTGTAGTCTAGAATAGTAAGAAAATCAAAACTTTGAAATGAGTTCAACACCTATAACAAAAGAGACATATTTGGAGTGGTATAAGTCGATGTTACTTATGCGTAAGTTTGAAGAAAAAGCAGGTCAACTTTACGGACAGCAAAAGATTCGTGGTTTCTGTCACTTGTACATAGGACAAGAGGCAGTTGTCGCTGGAACGATGTCGGTTATCAAACCTGAGGATTCTTTAATCACTGCTTATCGTGATCACGCCCACGCTTTGGCTAAAGGCGTTTCTGCAAATGCTTGTATGGCTGAATTATATGGAAAGATCACTGGTTGTTCAAAAGGTAAAGGAGGTTCTATGCACTTCTTCTCCAAAGAACACAAATTCATGGGTGGCCATGGTATTGTTGGCGGTCAGATTCCTTTAGGTGCTGGTATCGCATTTGCTGAAAAATATCTTGGTACAGATAATGTAAATATCTGTTATATGGGTGATGGAGCTGTGCGTCAAGGTGCATTCAATGAGACATTGAACATGGCGATGTTGTGGAAACTCCCTGTTATCTTCGTGTGTGAAAACAACGGTTATGCGATGGGTACTTCTGTACAACGTACAACGAACATGCAGGATATTTACAAAATGGGCTTAGGTTTTGATATGCCTTCTGCTCCAGTTGACGGAATGGATGTCGTTGCTGTACACAATGCAATGGACGAAGCTGTTCAACGTGCACGTGCAGGAGAGGGACCAACATTCCTTGAAATTCGTACTTACCGTTACAAAGGGCACTCGATGTCTGACCCAGCTAAATACCGTACTAAAGAAGAACTAGAAGCGTATAAAGACCGCGATCCATTGTTGTCGACTAAACATGCTATTTTAGAAAACAACTATGCAGATGACGCTTGGTTTGCAGAAGTTGAGGCTGATGTGAAAAAAGTAGTTGAGGAGTCGGTGAAATTTGCAGAGGAGTCTCCTTATCCAACTGCAGATGAATTGTACAAAGATGTATATGTACAACAAGACTATCCATTTATTTTAGATTAATACTCTTTAACTTGATAATATAATAAAGAATGGCTGAAGTAGTAAGAATGCCCAAAATGAGCGATACAATGACCGAAGGGGTCATCGCAAAATGGCACAAAAAAGTTGGTGATAAAGTAAATTCTGGTGATTTAGTAGCTGAGATTGAAACAGATAAAGCTACAATGGACTTTGAGTCTTACCAAGAAGGAACTCTTTTATATATTGGTCCTAAAGAAGGCGAAGCAGTGGCTATTGATGCTGTTATTGCTGTTTTAGGTGAACCGGGTGAAGATTTTCAAGCATTGTTGAGTGGTGACGCTCCTGCTGCTGAAAAAGCACCAGAGAAAACTGAAGAAAAAAAAGCAGAAGAAGTTTCTGGTCCAGAATCTTCGGCTAGTACTGTAACTCCTGAGGAATTGGGATGTACAGTGATTACTATGCCGTTGTTGAGTGATACCATGAAAGAAGGTGTCATTGCACAATGGAACTTCAAAGTTGGTGATACGATCAAATCTGACGATGCTATTGCTGATGTAGAAACCGATAAAGCGACAATGGAAGTTACTGCTTACGCTGACGGAACATTGTTATATGTTGGTCTTGAAGCTGGACAGGCTGCAAAAGTTAACGACATCATTGCAATTGTCGGTCCTGCAGGAACTGATATCACACCTTTGTTAAATCAAAAATCTGCACCTGCAAAGGCAGAAACTGCTGAAGCTCCTAAAGCTGACTCAGCTGCTGCTGTAACTGCCGCACCGGTAGCATCGACTTCAAGCGATGATTCTCGCGTGAAAGCATCTCCTTTGGCACGTAAAATTGCGCAGGAAAAAGGTATCAATTTAAGTGATATCAAAGGTTCTGCTGATGGTGGCCGTATTGTGAAGAAAGACGTTGAATCATTTGTTCCTGCTGCTGCACAACCTGTGGAGACAAAAGCTGCTGCTCCAGCAACAGAAGCCAAAGCAATCACTTTACCGACATTTGTTGGTGAAGAGCGTTATACTGAAAAACCAGTTAACCAAATGCGTAAAACTATAGCGCGTCGTCTGGCAGAGTCATTGTTTACAGCTCCACACTTCTATTTGACTGTATCTATTGACATGGACAATGCAATGGCTGCTCGTGCTCAAATCAATGAGGTTGCTCCAGTAAAAGTTTCTTTCAATGATATCGTTGTAAAAGCTGTTGCTGTTGCCTTGAAAAAGCATCCTGCAGTAAACTCTTCATGGCAAGGTGATAAAATCCGTTTCAATGAGCATACCAACATCGGTGTTGCAATGGCTGTTGAAGATGGTTTATTAGTCCCTGTTGTGCGTTTCGCAGATGGTAAGTCATTATCACATATCTCTGCAGAGGTGAAAGATTTCGCTCAAAAAGCGAAAGCTAAAAAATTACAACCTGCGGATTGGGAAGGATCTACGTTTACAGTATCTAACTTAGGTATGTTCGGAATTGACGAATTTACGTCCATTATCAACTCTCCAGATGGAGCTATCCTTTCTGTAGGAGCTATTCAGGCAGTTCCTGTTGTTAAAAATGGTGCTGTAGTTCCAGGTAATGTAATGAAAGTAACATTGGGCTGTGATCACCGTGTGGTGGATGGCGCAACTGGTGCTGCATTTTTACAGACTTTAAAATCTTTGGTTGAAAATCCAGTAAGATTATTAGCATAATCCTCTATAGGAAAATCAAAAGCCACTTTAGCAATAAAGTGGCTTTTTTTGTGTTCTTAATTGTTTAAATTCATAGGACTGAAAAAGTCGGTCCCAATATAGATACAGCCGCTATTAGTTGGTTTGACTTATGTGGGTTTTGTGTTTCTTATAGGGAAATCGAAATAATGGGTAGAAAAGGTAACATATACGATGAATAACAATTATTATGAGGAAAAAATTCGTTTTTTTATACTAAAATCTTCATTTTAGCATTATTATCAATATGCTGATCCTTTTATTACGAGCTTGAATAATTTGCTATTATTTAAGGCAAAAGAAATAAAGGGTATTTATTGATATACAATACAGAAAACATAAAAATCCGGGAGACTTAGTATAGTGAAATTATTTTTTTTAAAGGGAATGGTCGCTCTTTTGCTGGCATCTACAATTGCCTGTAGTTCAAAAGAGAAAAAACAGAAGGAAGCAGCAATAGCGCAAGCAAAAGTAGATAGCACAAGACTCGTCTATAATCCAAATAATGCAGATCCGAAAATCGATGCTTTTATGAAGAATCTGCATTCGAAAGCTGCGTTTAACGGGAATGTGCTCGTCGCAAAGGATGGAAAAATCTTATATCAAAATACATTCGGTTGGGCTAATTACTTAAAACGAGATAGCCTGAAAATTGACGATCGGTTTGAGTTGGCTTCAGTTTCTAAACCATTAACAGCTGTTGGAATTTTGAAGTTAGTGGAGGCAGGAAAGCTACGTCTCGATCAAACGATCAATGACTTCTACCCGGATTTTCCTTATCCTGGTATTACTATAAAAATGTTATTGACTCACCGTTCGGGACTACCCAATTACGTTTATTTTTCGGAGGAACACTGGCCAGATCGTAAGAAAGGAATGACGAATCAGGATGTGATGAAAATGCTGACCGAATTTAAACCCAATCGCTACGGCGCACCAGGAGGTCGTTTCTTTTACAATAACTCGAACTTTATGGTCTTAGGGGCCATTATTGAAAAGATATCAAAGCAAGATTACGCGACTTATATGAAAGATAGCGTATTCAATGTTGCCGGAATGACAAATACTGCCGCACTCTCTAAGGCAGTGTATGATAAAATCCCTACCAACGTTATTGGACATGATAAGGTATGGCGAAGATCGGTCGTACAAAATTTTCAGGATGGACCACTTGGCGACAAAGGGATTTATAGCACTGTACGTGACCTTTATCGTTTTGATCTGGCTTTGAGAGATGGAAGATTATTGAAGCAGTCAACATTGGATTCAGCATATCGTGGATATCCCGACGCCAAGAAAGGAATTTTTAGTTATGGATACGGTTGGCGTACCTTTGAACATGGCGATGATCATATCGTATACCATACCGGTTGGTGGCACGGTTTTAGACATATTTATGTAAGAGACTTAAAGAGAAACATTGTTATTGTTTTACTTTCTAATATGACAAACGGAAGCTTGGTCAAGTTGGATGAGCTTTATAAAATCATGGGAATGCCAGTATTACGTAAAAATGCGTATAGCAACCATGGTGATTTTATCATAGATGAGTAGCTTTCGAGCGGCACAATAAATTGAAAAGTCACTGTCACCTTTGTCCTCTAGATAAAATAGGACGGAGGTGATAAGTTAATTACCGGAAATGGGCGGGCAAAAGATGGATATAAAAGGAATAAAAAGATGAAAAAGACATTGATTTTGGGTGCTAGTACCAATCCTTCGCGTTATTCGAATAAAGCTGCAAATATGCTGCATAAGCACGGGCATGATATTGTCAATATTGGCTTGAGTGGCGGTGAAGCAGCTGGAGTTCCCATTGAAAAGAAAGGTGAGGTATACACCGATATTGATACCGTGACGATGTATCTCGGTGAGGCTAATCAGCAGGAATATTACGATTATATATTAGCTACGAAGCCAAAAAGAATTATATTTAATCCCGGGGCGGAGAATACTGAATTGGAACAGCTCGCCATGGAACATGGCATTAAGACAGAAAGAGCCTGTACTCTTGTTTTGTTGAGTACAGGGCAATTTTAGATTTTGGATTTCCGAAGCAACTCAAGTGATAGATACTTTGTGATAAAATAATTTGTCAGCCCCACAGTATTGCTGTCGAGATTTAGACTTGACACTTTGATGTCACAATGTTCCTTCAGTATCGCCATGGTATAGGAATTTATGGCTTGCTGTATCGGAATTGTGATCAATTCATTTGCTTTAGCAATTTTTCCACCCAACACAATCAATTCGGGATTAAGTAGCTGTATTAAGGATGCAAATGCTTTTCCTAGGTTTGTCCCTAGTTTTGAAATCTGATTTATTGCAAACTGATCACCTTTATTTGCCGCTTCAATAATATGTGTCGGTGTTAAATGTTGTAATTCTTCTGGCTGCAATTCATTTAATTTAGTCAGCTCACCTTTTTGAATTTCCTGTTTGGCATTGTTGACCAAAGCTATTCCAGAAGCCACGGTTTCCAGGCAGCCTCTTTTGCCACAGTAGCAAAGTTCACCGTTGTCAATAAAAGGCATATGTCCTACTTCGCCGGAGTAACCATCGCGACCCAAATAGACTTCTCCATTGGACACGATTCCTAGACCTATCCCCCAATCCATCAGGATAATCAGACTATTTTTTGTGTTTTTTGCCAATCCAAATTTTAATTCCGCATAAGCTGCACCTTTGACATCATTCAATATGAAGACGGGTTTTTTATATATGCGCTCGAAATAATTAGTTATGGATTGATTATCATCATGCAAAAATGTCTCGTTGGTACCTTCCTCAGCGTTGATCAGTCCTGGCATACCAATAATAAACCCTGTTAGATTCTCGATATCAACTGATTTATCGAGAAGGTATTGATCAATAATCTGTGTGATAGTGGTTAGATTTTCTGCATCGCGAGATAATTCATTATCCAGCTCAACGGTTTCAGCAATAATGTTCTGGTTGTTGTCCATTATACTCATTGTGATGGAGAAACGTTGGAGCTCGACCGACAGCACCTGAAATAATCCATCACATAGTTTATATAAATTAGGTTTACGTCCACCAATAGATTCTCCTTTGTCAAATTGACGGATAAAATTATCTTCCAGCAACTCTGCAATGAGGCTATTCACTGTAGGCAGGCTTAGATAGAGGTTTTTTACAATGTCATTTACCGATACAGATCCTAATTCGGCTATTAATTTTATAATGGAGATTTTATTGAATAGATTTTTCTTTTCAGGCTTACTCTCCAATTTTTTGTTAATCAGTAAGTTTACGGCTTTAGTCATAAAACATTATATTTTGAAATAGAATCCTTAGGGCTTTAATTTAGCAAAAGTTTTGGAATCATTTGGTTATTTTTCTCACTTGACAAGCAAGTTGGCTAATTAGCAAAAAGGGGATAAGATTCCTTATCCCCTCTCTACGTATAAGTTAAGACTATTTGAGTTTTTTTACCCGAATGTCTTTAAAGAATACTTCGGTACCGTGTCCTAGGAACCCGATATGACCAGAGGTCCGTTTAAGTCCAGGATGTTGTTTTCCGTCCAGCGTTCCATTTTTGCTTGCCTCTGCGATATCTGCATCCACAATGACAGTACCATTGAGCGTAACTTTGATGCGATTTCCTTTCACGACTATTTCCTCGGAGTTCCATTCCCCTACTGGTTTTAAATAGCCTTTTTTGGCAGGGACAACACCATAAATTGAACCGTGATATTGGTATTGCTTCAAGTCTTTATAGACATCCGCACCATCATCGAGTACCTGGATTTCCATGGCTTCATATGCGGCATCTCCTTCCAAAGGTGCCCGTATTCCCACACCATTGTTGGCGCCCGGAGTTAATTTGAAGTCGAAGCGATAAATAAAGTCCGCGTATTCTTCTTTTGTATAAAGGTTTCCACCAAATTTTGCATTTGGGTATACCCAGATATAACCTTCGTCATTGATGACATAAGCTTGGTTTTCTGTCCACTTGTCGAGGTTTGTTCCATCAAAAAGTACCTCAAAACCTTCTTTTTTCTCTTGATCGCTCAATTTAAAGATTTGTTTTCTTGGGAATTCCTTGATAAAAAGGTCTCTATAATAGACAACTGACCCATGCGCTTGTAACTCAATTTGTTCAGTAGGGAAAATTGATTGGTTTCTATCCCAGTAGTTTTCAAGAGGAACATTATCGGTTACCAACTGTCCATTTAACCAAACTGTGACTTTATCGTCAACCATTTTGATTTTAAAGGTATTCCATTCACCAGTTGCATTGTCAGCAACTTTCAATGGTTTGCTTTCATTTTTCTGGTTGTTATATAATCCGCCAGAGCCAACTTGGGCGCCGACTCTTGTATTGGCAATATCCCAAATCTGCACTTGTGGTGTACCTCTCAAGTAAATACCGGCATCACCTTCTATACCACCATAGTTCTCCAATTTCCAATCTACGAGCATTTCAAAATCGCCATATTTCTTTACAGTAGCTAGATTATCTCCTTTACCGCTGAAGGCAATTTCACCATTGGATGCTGTCCAGCCTTTGCGCATAATATCGTCGGCTTTAGCTTGTTCTGCTGCTAAAGTTTTCTCGTTCATCTTACTGCGTTTGATCGGATCGGCGACCAATCCTTTCCAGCCACTTAGGTCCTTGCCATTGAACATCGAAACGTAACCCTCTTTGATAGGCATTTCAGCAAGATAACGGACAACAGCTTCTTTGAGATACCCACTTTCGCTGCCAGACAGTTTACCAATGACCTGTTCTAGAACTTCTCTGACCTTTTTGCCATAGAACTTATTGTCCATAGCAATGTTCATCGCTACATTTGCAGCGGTTCCGCCCAGTTGCGTATCGTTCATTAAATCAGCGGCGAAAACTAAAGACTGATATGTTCCCGTAGGCTGCAATGCGGAGAGAGCTGCTTTCTTCTGTTCCGTTGTTTTGGCAACACTGAACGCATCTTTCAACAACAAAGTTTTCTGTTCAGGTGTATTCGAAGAAGAAGAAATTGATTTGATCAATCCGCTATATACCGTATTGAAAAGATTATCGTCTTTTTCTGTTCTGGATAGCGATATCAATTCTGGCAGTGCGTTGGAGGTAGACCAGCCTGCCAAAGACTCAATTGCAGAAGATCTTAGGCTTGTGTTATTGTTATTAAGGTATGCGGTTACAGCTTTCAATGACTGCGCGTCACCAAGCCCAGCGAAAATAGGGAAATATTTAGCGGTATTTGGCGCTGCAGACTTCGATATATTAGCGGCCAGTTTTTCAGTTAATCCTTTAGAATTTGTACTTGACTGAACCACATTGACAATGGCACGTTGCAATAGAACGGCGGATTTACTGTCTGTCGTATTGTTTAACCTATTGAATAGTTCCTCTAAGTCCGATTCCTGAGCTACATTTGGGAGTGCTTTGTTGATCGCTTCTTCGACAGCCGGGTTTGCACTCTTTATTGCTAATACAGCTTTGGATGATGTGTTGTTGGAACGTTTACTTAAAATATCCAGCAATTGAATCTTTTTGTCGTCGTCTACCGTAGCAAGGGCATTGTTGACATCGGTAACGACATTTGCATCTTTCGATGAAAGGATCAACGCTTTTACCGAGTTGTTGAATTGTTGATCGGCATTAAGAGCCTGGATTAAGGTATTGGTTTCTTTTCCCTGTGATAAGGTATTTAGTGCACTTAATCCAGCTAATTTAGTTACCGGAGACTGAGTTTTATTGACTAACGCCTGGATTAGTTTTAAGCTGCTTGCCGAACCATTGTGGGCTAAGTAGTTCAATACGCTTTCTTGAACTTCTGGTGTACCCTTGCTTGCTAAAGCAAGTAAGCTTTTTGCGTCACTACCTTTTCCGTATTTTCCGAGTAATTGCAATGCAATGTTACGGTAAGCACCGTTATCACTTTTAACTGCTGCTAATAAGTTCTTTTGTTGTTTCGCTGGATCAATTGTTGTCAATAATTTAAGCGATGCAATTTGGCCGTTGATCGATTTTGCTTTTTGGGATTCCTGGAAAAATTTGTTCAGGAACTTGATCGCATCTTGATCATGTTTGTTGTCGATCAGTGCTTGGGCATAATCAATACCAAGTCCAATCGCATCAAATTTGTCGTAGCTATAGCCGGCAGCATTTAATTTTTCCTGGAATAGCGATTCAGATGCTGTGCCCCCGATTTTGCTCAACGCGATTAATGCAGTCCGTTGGAAGCCATCCGAATTATATTTTTGTGTCAATCCTAAAATGGCACTTTCGGCATTTTTATCTTTTAGATCTCCAAGTGCTGTAACCAGAGCAATGGCAGTTTTCTCTGTTGTGGATGCGGCTAGAGCTTTTTCTAATGCTGCTGTCGATTCAGGGGTGCGAATCGATACTAAAGTTCTCGCTGCTGCGTCGGCAAGATAATCATTTGTCAAACAATTTGCGACAGCAGGTATAGCGGTATTATCTGCGCATTGACGTAAGAGACGTAGCGCAAAGACCTGATTTGTCGGTTCGCTCAATTGCGAGATGGATTTTGCTAAACCTTCAACAAAAACTTTTTTTTGCTGTTCTTTACCTGGCTGATTTACATAGAACGAATAACTGTTTGCTGCAAATTCTATAGGCGCATTATTGCTTCCTGGTGCTTTAAGTCCCTTGAGGAAAGTGACAACGTCGTCAGAAGAAAAGCCCTCCAGCTCATGCATGGCAAGCAAAAATTTTTCTTTTTCTTCGGCAGGCTGCTGCGCTAATACGTCTGCTATTTTTGTTGCAGTCGTTCTATTTTGTGGTTGCTGCGCGTAGGTTGCACTAGATATAAGAAGCAGTACGGTCAGCGAATTGAATATTCTTTTCATTAGGATATCTTTTTAAATAGACCAGGGGCCTCTCATTGGTTGGTGAATCAATCTATTTGCGGCGTCATCATTAATAAATAGCTCATTTTGCGAGTCATATTTTAATGATCTGTTTAGTCGTAATGCTGCTAATCCCATGTTGACCAAAGTACAAGAACGGTGTCCATTGATTTCATTCAGTGCAAACTTTTCTCTTGTGCGTACAGATTCCAGGAAATCGGTAATCTGCGGTGCCGGTTCAGGGTATTGTGCAAGTTTTCTTTCCAAATCTGGTATATCCGATTGAAAGCCTCTGTATAATTTACCTTTTGGACCTTCAATATAGGCTGCCTTTTCATCTTTCGCTTCACCGTCTAGAATGATCTGACAACCATCGGCATAGGTAAATGTAATTCGTCTCCATGTGCCCACGGCATCCGGATGTTGCTGCGGGGCATCAACGTCAACAGTAATAGGGCTTTCGTTGTCTTTACCTAAGAAGTACTGAACAGGATCCATATAATGTTGTCCCATATCTCCTAGGCCACCGCCGTCATAATCCCAATATCCTCTAAAGGTCGTATGTACACGGTGTTTATTGTAAGGCTTGTATGGTGCTGGACCTAACCAAAAATCATAGTCAAGTTCCGATGGTACTTTCTCCTCTGGTAAATTTTCCTTTCCTACCCAATAGAATTTCCAGTCAAAGCCTGTATGTTTGCTTATTGTGACTTTCAACGGCCAACCTAACATCCCTGTATCAACTAATTTTTTGATTTTGCTTACGGGAACATTCATTCCATAAAAATCATCCTTAAAACGAAACCAGGTATTTAGACGAAAGATATTGCCGTGCTGTGCAATGGCTTCTTTCACTTTTTTACCTTCACCGATAGTACGTGTCATCGGTTTTTCACACCAGATATCTTTTCCTGCTTTTGCCGCTTCGATAGACATCAGTCCATGCCAATGTGGGGGAGTAGCAATATGCACAATATCTACTTCCGGAGATTTAATCAACTCCCTAAAGTCATGGTATTCCTTCACACCACCGCCTAAGTCTGCTTGTGCTGCCGCTAGATGGGTTTTGTCCACATCACAAATGGCTACTGTTTTAGTTCCGGCGTAGCCAAAGTGTCCACGGCCCATATTGCCGACACCAATTACACCTTTGGTTAGATGGTCGCTCGGAGCAAGATAGCCCTGTCCTCCGAGTACAAAGCGTGGTACAATAGAAAATGCCGCAGCACCGACCACGGATTTTTTTATGAAATCACGCCTTGATGAATTCTGTTCTTTCATTTTGGTTGGATTAGTTGTTTTATAATTGATCCACTATTAGGCTGTTAAAAATAACGGCATTGGATATTTAATCTTAAAAATAGATAAAAAACTGATAAATGTAAACTGATAACTAAAATTTTACGTATTGTTTATTTATGTTTTGTTAAAAAATAACAAAAGAATGCTGTAGAATTCATTTCTTTCATATATAATGCCCAATTTTTGCCTATGCGCCGTTATTGTGTCTGCAAATTGTTACATTTCAATTTGGTAGCCGACCTATCGGATAGATTAGGAAAGCCCTACTGATCAATTTTTCTCAATCGTTTTCGTAAAAGGTGCTTGATTTCAGTCGAATAATCCAGCATCTTTATGGTCGCTCTGATAGCATTAAATCCTAATGATGAATCTAAGAATACTATTTTTTCTCATTTGCGCGATATTCCAGTCAATTTCTGGATCGGCACAATTTAGAATTCCCGCACTGGGTCATTCCATTTATGAAGGTGTATTTACCGGGAATGGTCTACTGGGAACAATGACTTATATAGCCGGTAAGAATTCAATGCGCGTGGATATTGGAAGAACTGATGTTTATGATCATCGAGCGAATTCAGCCGATAAATTGTTTGATCAGGCGCGTATGTCGTTAGGTCATTTTGAAATAGAATTTGAAAGCCCGATTGTGCAGGCACAAGGAGAAATTCATCTAAAAGATGCTTATGCAGAGGCGAACGTCAGCACAGGCAAAGGGAGGATGAGAATTCGGACGACCACCTTATCGAATGACAACATTATCTTGCTAGAAGTATTTAAAAAAGATTTTGACGGGAATTACCATCTGACATGGAAACCTGATGAAGCCATCAGTCCAAGGATGGGATTCAGCTATACACAGAAACCCAAAAATTATCCAGCAAACCCAAAAGGGAGTTTTGGCACACAAGGCGAAACAAAATATTTTGATCAGCCTCTTCTAGCCGGGGGAGGGTATGTGACGGCTTATTGGAGCAAATCTGATAAAGAAGTGGATACCTATTTAATTACTGTAGATTATAGCCAGCATGGAACCGCTTATGTCAAAACGGCCATCAATTATGTTCAGAGCTTTAGTAAGCAAAAGTTAACGAAAGGATTGGCATCCCATCGCAAGTGGTGGACCAACTATTTTAAGGCATCGACCCTGGAATTGCCAGATACAGTTTACCAGCAGTTTTATGATATGCAGTTGTATAAGCTTGCCAGTGCAACGAGGTCAGATAAACCTGCCATGGATTTACAGGGGCCTTGGACCAGCCCAACTCCCTGGCCAGCTTATTGGCTCAACCTTAATATGCAACTCGCTTATTCACCAGTATTCAAAGCCAACCAACTTGGTATCGCAAATTCTTTAATCCAGATGATTGACCGGAATAAAGATCAGTTAAAACAAAATGTTCCGGAACCTTATCGTTATAATAGTTTGGCTGTAGGCCGGTCCTCGGGACCATCTTTATGGAGCCCTGTTCTTTTGGCTAAGAATGTGTCACTTGAAGGAGCTTCCGATGGTGAAAAAGAATTGGGAAATCTAATCTGGCTCTTGCATAGCTATTATCAGTATTATCGAGCGACGATGTCGCAAGATGTATATGATCGCTTGTTCCCGCTTCTAAAGGAAGCGATAAATTATCATTTGCACTTATTGGAAAAGGATCAAACTTGGAAATACCATATCGGTGTGAAAACCTATTCACCTGAATATCCTAAGGGCTACGCTTATGATACAAATTATGATCTTTCCATTTTCAGATGGGGGCTCAAGACACTTATTGAGCTGGATCAAGAAAGAGGCGGCAGGGATAAACTTCACGCTGTCTGGAAGGACGTATTGGCCAACTTGATTGATTATCCACAAGATGCCGATGGCTTTATGATTGCAAAAGACCTTCCCTATGGAGAGTCGCATCGTCATTATTCGCATCTCATGATGATTTACCCTTTTTACGATATAAACTGGGATCAGGTAAATAATCAAGCGCTTATTGAACGTTCTATTGCACATTGGCAGAGCAAAAAGCAATGGTTGCAGGGGTATTCATTTACAGGAGCTGCTTCTATGTATGCCATGATGGGGCGAGGGGATTCGGCTTTGGCTTCGCTGGATGTTTTATTACAGAAATATATTAAAGCCAATACCCTATATGCCGAAAGCGGCCCGGTGATAGAAACTCCACTGGCGGCGATGGCGAGCATTCAAGAACTGTGTATGCAATATTGGAATGGCATATTACGCGTGTTTCCTGCTATTCCGCATAAATGGGAGGATGTATCCTTTGCCAATTTTTTGGCAGATGGTGGAAATCTTGTATCGGCACAGCGGAAAAATGGAAAAACGATCGGTATCCAGATTAAAAGTCAATATGGCGGTCGCATACGTTTAAAAGCTGGTGTAAGAGCACCAGAGGTAAAGATACAGGGAAAAGGCACATTTGATATAGCGCAGGACGGAATGATTGATTTGAATCTTGATAAGGGGGCAATCGCTTTGATCGTTGCACGTTGATAACGCGAGATTAAAGAAAGTCAGACAGGACAAGCTAAATAGGAAGATTCTGTGAACCAAAGCTCCATATTCGTTAATCAAAGAGTTGATTATTTATGTGAAAAATTGACGCGCTGATGCGCTGACTAAATAAAAATAAAAGAATAAAAAATAATGAAATTAAAACAACTCCCTGTGTTATTATTGGCTGTTTTGGGTACTTCGACTGTCGTTCAAGCCCAAACAGCAAAACCAAATCTATCCAAAGAGTTTATTCAGCAGCAGCTAGATGCTGCAGCGAAGCAAATAAAAGTCCTTGCGAATGAAACTCCGACAGAAAAGTTTCCAAAAACTTTTGAAAATGGCAAAGAAGTATTTTCTTCGTCGAGCTGGTGGTGTTCGGGGTTCTATCCGGGGACTTTGCTGTATTTATATGAAGGGACCAAAGACGAAGGGTTATTAAAGAAAGCAACCGAGAAATTGACGTATCTGGAAAAAGAAAAGAACAACAAGGGTACACATGATTTAGGGTTTATGTTATTTTGTAGTTTTGGAAATGCACTTCGTCTCACGGGCGATACGCAAAAGTACGAACCGGTACTCAGTACTGGTGCGAATTCTTTGGCATCTCGCTATAGTCCCATTACCAAAACGATCCGTTCCTGGGATCACGGATCATGGCAGTATCCAGTTATAATCGATAATATGATGAACCTGGAGTTTTTGACACAGGTGTCTAAAATGACTGGAGATAAAAAATTCTATGATATTGCGGTATCTCATGCTGAAACAACTTTGAAAAACCACTTCAGAAAAGATTATAGTTCCTACCATGTGATCGATTATGATAAGAACACAGGTAAGGCCATTGGAAAAAAAACACACCAGGGTGCATTTGATGAATCAGCATGGTCAAGAGGGCAGGGATGGGCATTATATGGTTATACCATGATGTATCGTGAAACCAAGAAAAAAGAATTTTTGAAGCAGGCACAGCAAATCGCAAAGTATATCTTAAGCAATCCAAATCTGCCGGCTGATCTGGTTCCTTACTGGGATTTCGATAAAGATAAAATTGCGAAGTCAGATAAAATGTATCCGAATAAGGATCTGCGGGATGTATCTGCAGCGGCATTATATGCCTCGGCATTATTGGAGCTCTCTCAATATACAAAGGGAAGTGAGTCTGTGAAGTACTTTGATAAAGCAGAAACTCTTCTTAAAAATCTGTCGAAGGCACCTTACCTTGCTCCTTATGGGCAAAATGGAGGCTATATTTTACAACATAGTGTTGGAGCGTTGCCATTGAATTCCGAAATCGATGTACCGTTGACTTATGCAGATTATTACTATGTGGAAGCCTTGGTGCGGTATCAACGCCTATTGTCTGGAGAACCTATGATCAAAGAGATCGCTAAATAGGACTATCAAAGAAAAGCGTATTCTTGGGAAATTAACTCGTTTAGATGACACAGGGATAGATAAAAAAAGAGATGCATATAGCATCTCTTTTTTTATGAGACAGGATGTCGATTAGCATTTAAATATAGCTAAGTTTCAGTGGTCTGACTTGAATTCGCTGCTTGTTCTGAAGGATTGTGTCCAAACTGTTTTTTGAATTCCTTACTAAAGTATTTTCTGTCGGAAAATCCTACAGCATAGGCGACTTCGCTGATGTTCATGGCAGATATCAGTAATTCTTTCGCTTTGTTCAGCCGGTAAGTTTTGACATAATTATTGAGCGATAAATTAGAGATGGCCTTCAGCTTGCGATAGAGGATAGGCGCACTCATACCCATTGTTCGAGAAATAAAATTGACGTCAAAGCCGTCCGATTGAAGATTATCTTCGATTAATTGATTTAGGGATGAGATGAATTGTGCATCAAGCTCATTCTCAAATGAAGCTGTTTTAACCTGAAATTCTTTGCTTCTTTTCTGACTGATTGCCATGAGATTGTGTGCAGAAAGGAAAAGCTGTTTATTGTCGAAAGGTTTTGTCAGGTAGATGTTTGCACCATGTTCCAAGGCTAAAGTTTGGGAATTGCTATCGGTTACGGCAGTCAGCAAGATGAATGGTATATGACTGGTCATCATATTTGTTTTAATTGCTTGGCATAGTTGAGCACCATCCATGTAAGGCATCATCAGATCCGAAATAATCAGATCGGGGATATATTCCAATGCTTTAGAAAGGGCCTCCTCACCATTGACAGCAGTAATAATACTGAAGCTCTCTTCAAATAGACTGACAACGGCTGCTAATAATTCGCTATTGTCCTCTACAATCAAGATGGTTTGCTTTAAGGAAATATCCAGCGTGTTTAAGTTCGTTATATTTGCCTCCTCTGTTTCTTTTGTTAATATTTCTACCGGTACAACGTCAGTTTTTTTGTTTGCTTGCTTCGGGAGACTGACAGTAAATACAGTCCATTCTCCTTTTTCATCCTTCATCGTAGAGCAGCGAATATCTCCTTCGTGCTGCTGCACAATTTGTTTGGTAAGTGCCAAACCAATACCTGTTCCGATCACGTCATTAGCCTGTTCTTCACGATAGTATTCTTCAAATATTTTAAATTGATTGTCCGTAGCGATACCGATACCATTATCGACGATGTGAATAGCTATTGTATAATCATTTTCGATAAGATCTAGATAAACGGTGCCATGTTCCGGTGTATACTTGATCGCATTTGACAAGAGGTTAAACATGACCTTATCAAATTGTACGGTATCTATGGATTGTAGCCCTACGGCATCCAGCTGCCGGATATAGTAATTGAGGTGTTTTGCTTTGGCAAGGTCATTTAATAGGTAGAAGGTATCTTCTATATATTCCCTGAAAGAGATGTCCGTTTTTTTCAGGACAAAGTGCTTGTCGTCGAACTTTTTAAAGTCGAGCAATTCGTTTATGACACCTAGGAGTTTGCTGGCATTCTTTTTTATCCGTTTTACTTTGTTCTGGGTAGAAGTCAGATTGGCTGTTTCGGAAATAATTTCATCCAATGGGGACGTTATCAAGGTCAGCGGCGTACGGATTTCGTGCGATATCTGTGTGAAAAATCTGATTTTCCTTTCCTGTTCTCGCTCTGAATTGATCAGCATCTCACGTTCGACAACAAATTTAATGACCAGATGTACACCCAATGTAAACAATGCTGCATAGCATAGGTAGGCCCACCAGGTTCTCCAAAAAGGAGGTTTTATATCCATAAAAATCCTTAGCGGAGTGCTGCTCCATATGCCATCGTTGTTACTGGCAAATATAGTCAAGGTATGCATACCTGTGGGAATATTGGTATATCGTATTGATGGGGTGCTTGTTTCAACCCAGTCCTTGTCAAAACCTTCGAGCTTATAGCGGTATCTGTTCTTTTGCGGTTTGATGAAATTGGAACTGGAGAAATTGATCGTGACAAAGTTTTCATCGTGCCGGAGTTTGAGCTGATAGCTGTTTGGATCTGCAGTTTTCTGAATGCGTCCGTAGTTTAATGGAGCGTCTTCGAGAAAGATATTTCGGAAAAGTACATTAGGGATGTGCTGATTGAAGGTTATTTTCCGGGTATCTACAGAAAAGACTCCGTTGAGTGTGGTGACAAACAGGGTTTCTGTTTTGCTCGCAAAAACTTTTGCACCAAGTAAATTTTTGACCGGTAAACCGTCATATTGATTCAGGAGGTAGCTATGTTTTGTTTTGGGATTATAGCATATGAGCCCATTTTTACTGGTAAGCCATACCTGATTGTTCACAAAGATGGGCCAGCCTAGCGAATTGTTCGGAAAGCGAGAGACCTTGGTTAAGTGATCATGCTGATCAAAATGATATAAATTTTCTTTCGATGTCAGCCAGATGTCGCCATTCGGATGCACATAAAATCCACCGAGGACTAATGTGTCGAGCTGTTTTATTGGGCGTATGTTCGATTCATTGTTTTTTTTGCGAAAAAGCGCGCCTCCTCTCAGGAAATAAATGTACTGTCTATTATCAGCTTGTATATCATCGATTGTAGCTGTTTTCATAGCGGCACTATATTGGGGCTGTTTTCCTGGCTCCACCGTATAGAGCCCCCTATTGGTTCCGAGGTAAATGCGATGTGTAGGGTCGACGTAAATGCTGTAGATGTTATTTTTGAGATTTAAGAGATCTTTTTCGAGATAAAAATGTTGAGCATTTCCAGTTTGTGCATCGATAATAGAATAGCCTCCACCATATTGTGCTGCGTAGACTTTGTTGTCTCGAACATATAAGTCCTTAATCAGATTTGACTGGGTTAGTTTAGATAAAGGGGAAGTTGCTCCCGTTGCCTTATCAATCCTGTTGATTCCCTCTTCCTCCGTTCCTAGCCAATAGGCATTGTCTGATTCGGCGAAACTACCTGTGATATCACTATTTAGGCGAAGATTAGAAGGCGAACGGGTTGAATAGTGTTGTATCGGGATGAGATCGGGGTAAATAGCGTTTATTCCTCCAAAATAGGTGCCTATCCAAGTGATTTGTTGTCGATCAATAAAAATATCATAGATCGAATTTTGGCTCAATGAATTTTTAACGGAAGTATTGTGTTTATAGTTTAAGAACTGTGTCGATCCATTAAAGATCGAGAGTCCCTTTAATGTGCCAATCAGGAGTTCACCGGTTTTAGCCGGGACAATTTTCCGGATATTATTGCTCAGTAGATTACTATTGGTTTCGTTTAAATTATTCCATCTTTTGTCCCTGAGGTTATATTGGAATATTCCGTGCAATTTTGTTCCAACCCAGAGCACATCTTTATGGAGATATAGAGCGCTGAAAATGCGTTCTTTTAATGGCAGCGGAGGCAATATCAGATTCTGGATATTGAAAATCTTACTATTTTGCAATGAAAAAGATTCTATGCCATTGTAACTTGCTATGATATAGGTGTTTGGATTTGTTTGAATGATGGATTGTGCCCCGGGACGGTCAAGGATTTTCTTGAGATTGTAGGTGCCAACTGTGGGGACAGCCTGATAGAGCCCTTTATCAGTGCAAAGAAATATCTGGTCTGAAAGAAACTGAATGTCGGTAACAACAATTTTTTCCTGAAAGGGTTTTCCCAGTTTAAATACAGCTTTACGTTTGTCGATGTCGAAAATAAATAATTGAGTTGCGGTAGCGATGAAAAGATGATTCTTTGCATTGACGGCAATCTTATTGATGTAATCAACCTTTTTAAAGACGGTATCCTGTACGAGAATATTGGTGATATTCTGAGAGTCGTAGACAAATAAGTTGGCGCCACCACCAAACCAAAGCTTACCCTGTTTATCTTGGGCAATGGTTAACACGGCCTGCTTATCTAGTACATTCTCTTGGCTAAGTGACTCAAACTTTAGATCCTGGGCATGACAGAGCGAAATGATGGAGACCAACAGTAGAAAATGTCGCGATAAAATAGGTAGTATACTCATGGTTATGGGGTATTTGCATCAAATTTAAGATTTTACCCCCAAATATTTATGAATTTCACCCCCCTTAATTTGCTTATAGACCCATCTTTGGCTTATTAAACAACCAATTTTTATTATAAAACTAATTTCCTAAAGTATGGCAAAGTTTTACAAAGTTGGACTGTCTGCTATGATGATGTTTACTGTGGGTGCGACTATGGCACAGCAGAAAATTTCGATTACGGGGCGGATTACGGACAGTCAAGGAGCACCTTTAGCGGGTGTAACGATTCGAGAAAAGGGTGGAAGTATTTCTACTTCTACAAACGCTACTGGTACCTATTCATTGTCAGTGAGCTCCAATGCAACAATTGTCGTTTCCTATATTGGTTATCAAAACCAGGAAGTAGCTGTTAATGGACGCAGTGTCATTAATGTTACGATGGATGGAACGAGTGCTGTCATTGACGAAGTCGTCGTCGTAGGGTATGGAAAGCAAAAAAAGGAGAAATTGTTAGGATCTGTAAGTACGATTGATGCAAAGCAAATAGAGAATCGGCCGGTGACGAATGTTTCTACTGCACTAAGTGGTGTTGCAGCTGGTGTACAGGTTAAACAAAGTACAGGTAGACCTGGCAGTGATGGTGCCACTATTCGCGTACGTGGGGTTGGTTCATTGAACAATTCGGAGGCACTTGTTGTGATTGACGGGATTGTGGGATCAATGGATGCTGTAAATCCTAACGATATTGAGACGATCTCAGTTTTAAAAGATGCATCGTCGGCTTCAATCTATGGTACCCGTGCTGGTAATGGTGTTATTTTGATCACAACTAAGAAAGGAAAGGCAAACCAGAAAACACAATTGAACTATTCAGGTATCCTATCTCGAACCAAACCTATGGGCACGCCGGAGTTTGTGTCTGACTATGTACGTCACATGGAGTTAATGAACGAAGGAACGTTCAATTTAGGTAAACCAGCCAAATATGCCGAATCTACAATTGACCTTTGGCGAAAGGCCAATGCAGATCCAAATGGTATATTGGCCGCATCTGGCTTACCAAATTATATTGCTTATCCAAATACCGATTGGACGGATTGGATTTATAATTCTGCCTGGATCCAAAGTCATAATGTTTCTGCGACGGGAGGTTCCGAATCAACAAATTATATGCTTTCGGGAAGGATGTTTGATAATCCCGGGATTATGAAAAATACAGGGGCAAAGAAATATGAATTGAGAACGAATATAAGTACCAAGATTGGGGATAGGTTGACTGTCGGTACGAATATGTTTGCGTCAACCGAAGATCGGAAAAAAGCTAGCGTTGATAATTTATATAATTTCTTAAGACAGTCTACACCAGGGGTATATCCAATGTATGACGGTCGATTTGGTGGTGCTGTAGCAGCGGAAGAATCGGTGCAGTTGAACAATCTGATGCAATATCTGTATGAACCTCAAGGGATGGATAAAGTCTCAAATTTTAACTCAACAATTTTTGCGAATCTCAAAATCATCAAGGGACTGACTTTTGAAACCAAGTTTAATTATCAGATGCGTTCGCGTGAACAGACAGGTAGTTCAATCCCGGTCGATAAATACAGTTTTGAGACCAATCAAATCGTTTACCCCGCGGGTGTAGCTAGTACATTAACATTATCTCAAGGATATGAGAATCTCCGTACACTCACATTTGATAATGTACTTCGTTATGAAACAAGTATTGGCAAGCATAATATTGGAGCATTGCTAGGGCATAATGAGTTCCAGACAAAATGGTACACATTTTCTGCCTCGAAAAGAGGTGTTATCGATCCGACAATTTCCAATATCGGTACTGCAAATGAGATGAACAGCATTGACGGTAATGAATATCAGACTGGCATGCGTTCTTTCTTTGGTCGCGTAAACTATGATTTTGATGGAAAATATCTGGTTGAATTGAATTTACGCCGAGATGCTTCCTCTAAATTCGGAAAGGATAAGCAAGTTGGTTATTTCCCATCCGTCGGTTTGGGCTGGTTGCTCTCAAAAGAGTCATTTATGAAAGGGCTTGAACCTTATGTACAAAATGTCAAACTACGTGGATCCTGGGGTAAATTAGGGAATGACCGGAACAATGGTGATCCGAACAATGAAAACTATTTTCCAGCACTTGCTTTCTTCGGTAACGCGGGTTATTCTTTTGGTGGATCACAGGTTGGAGGCCTAGAGCTCAGCAGATTTGGAAATAGATTATTAGCTTGGGAGGAAAGTGAGAATAAGGAAGCCGGTCTGGAATTTTCGACATTCCAAAAAAAGGCCTATGTGGAGTTGAATTACTACAACAAATTGACTTCAGGAATTCTGGTTCCGGATCAGTTGCCATTAGCCGCTGGTACAACGGCTCCGCCCATTGTCAACTCAGCCTCGATGCGCAATAGTGGTATTGAACTAAATTTGACCTGGAAAGACAAAATTGGGGAAGTCAGCTATAATATCGGCGGTAATTTTGCCTACAATAAAAACAGAATAACGAAACTTAAAGGTCAGCTGAACAGGGGTTGGAATGATGTCAATGGTACAAGTGTCTATAGTACCAATATTGGACAGGTTTCTAATGCAGTGGGTACAAACCAACGAAATTTGGAAGGGCATATGTATCAAGAATATTATGTCAGACAACGTTATAAAGGAGATGGTAGCTATTATTTGGGCGGTGGCGCAGTCAATCCGAATGGAGGACCTCGTGACGGTATGATTCGTACCGAAGCTGATTATAAATGGGTACAAGATATGAAGGCTGCGGGTTATAGTTTTTCGCCTGTAAATACCTTGGGTAAAGAACAATTGTATTATGGAGATTTCCTTTATGCAGATTTAAATGGAGACAAGATATATGGCAATGAAAATGATCTAGATTTTACTGGAACATCCAATATTCCCAAATATATTTATGGTCTTAATCTTGGGTTTGCATATAAAGGTTTTGATCTAAATATGTTATGGTCTGGTGAAGGAAATTTACAATATTATTGGAACGATGAGGGGTATAGCAACAATATTGTCCGTGATGGAAATGGTATCTCAAAACGTGTGGCAGACGATCATTATTTTTATGATCCGGCAAATCCGAGTGATCCCCGTACGAACATTAATGGATCTTATGCACGCCTGAAATATAACGGTGAATCCATCAATAATGCGGCTAACGATTATTACCTCTACAAAGCAGATTTTATCAAATTGAGAAACCTACAAATAGGCTATACTTTCAATAGTAAATTGACGGAACGACTGCATGTACGTAATCTGCGTGTTTACTTCTCTGGTGAGAACCTGTTGATGTTTACGAAATTCCCTGGTGCTGATCCAGAAATCGGAGCGGGAGCTAAGTATCCAACGATGAAACAATATGCATTTGGGTTGAATGTTGGATTTTAATACTAAAAAGACATGAAGAAAATATTAGATATAGAGATAAAAAATGTATTTACATATTGTAAAAAATATACTTGGCGTGTATCTGCGCTTGCGATTATCTTAAGCACGCTAGGATCTTGTAAAAAGGATTTATTGGATATCACATCTAATACACAGGTTCCAGAGGATAAGATGTGGACGACAGATAATTATACCGATCTTGGGGTTAATGGTGTGTATCAGGCCTTACGCTTTGGATATGCAACTGGTGGTACAAATAATAGAGAACTCTATCAATATGACCGTCTTTCCAATACGCTGATCCCTAGAGGAGGTGACGTATTATTAAATGCGACGGCCAATACGTCGACATCTCTTTTTGCAGATGTCTGGAAAGAACTCTATGAAAGTGTGCATCGCGCCAATGATGCGATTTATGGAATCAGCAATATTTCGCCTTCGGCTCCAGAGAAAAAAGCGCGTTTGCTTGCGGAAGTGAAATTTTTACGGGCTTTTTATTATTATAGACTGAATCAACTTTATCGTGGTGTACCTATTTATGACGCACCGATCAAATATAATGAGGCTACTAAACCTAGAAATACGGAAAAGGAAGTTTGGGACTTTATTATTAAGGATCTAACAGACTGTATAGCTGAGGCCAATCTGCCAACGAAATTCCCAGCGGGAGATAAAAATTTTGGTCGTATTTCGAAGTCTGCAGCCTATGCACTCCGTGGAAAAGTTTATATGTATCTCCAGGATTGGGATAAGGCCATTGCGGATTTTCAGGCAGTTAAGGATGCAGGACACCAACTTTTCCCTAATTACAAAGCTTTATTTACCGCAGCGAATGAGAAGTCTGATGAAATGATTTTCTCTATTCAGAACATTGCTTTGGACAATTATGGTTCAACCATGCAGTTTTACTTCGGTAGCCGTTCAGCATTTGGTTCCAATTGGGATACTTACATGGTTAGTCCTGATTTTGTAGATCTGTATGAAAATAAGGATGGCAGTAAATTTAACTGGGATGATGTAATCCCTGGTTATAGTGCCATGGCACCCGAAAAGAGAGAAATCTATTTTGTGAGGAATAATGTAGAGAAAGTTGCAAATGATAATAAGAAACCAGCTAAATACAATGATTTGGTTTCTAAGGGGCTCAATTTCGGCTTGTATTTAAACAATGGTAATGAAGAGCGCTTAAGGAAGGCTTATGATAATCGGGATCCTCGTCTAAGTGCAAATGTTATTCTACCCTATTCAACCTTTGTGGGGATGAATGGTTCCGCCGATCAGACATTCACCTCTAGATGGCCACATATCGAACAGTTGGGCAATGTCTTTGATTTGAGGACAGATATGGAGAGTCAGTTCTTTTACATTCCGCGTAAGTTTGTCTATGAAGGTGGAAAGCCACCTATTCCTAGTCGGGTCGCTGGTGATATAGATTATCCGGTGATACGTTATGCAGATGTTCTTTTATTGTGGGCTGAGGCACTAAATGAAAAGGGACAAACGGCTCCGGCCGTAGATAAGGTGAATGAAGTCCGTAGCAGAGCAGGAGTTGGATTATTGAACAGTTCGGTTGCTACGACTGTGAAGGATAAAGCTGATTTAACGAGCCGTATCCGTAATGAACGTAGAAGGGAGCTTTTCGGTGAGGGTGTTATCTATTTTGATGAATTGCGTTGGAAATCTTGGAAAGATCAAGTTTTTAGTGGAAATGCTGGCAATAAGCAACCTTGGGGAGCAATTGTCGATAAATATACCTATTTGGGTGATCAATTGTTGACCTGGCCAATTCCCGAAGTAGAAAGACAACGAAATACAAGTTTGACCCAAAATACGGGCTGGTAGGAGAATTGGCATAACTCTTCCACGTAAAAAAGTTGTTATCAATCGCTCATGCAATCGTTTGCTAGAGCGATTGATTTCTTTTTGTTTGTTTTTTTTAGTTAAAATAAAGATTTTTAATGTTTTTGTGTGCTATTATCAAGTTCACATTAATTTATAAACCATTATCGATGAAGAGAAGATTCCTATTAAAATTGTTAGGCGGAGCTGGAGTTGGCGTATTAACGGCATCCTTACCAGTGGAAGCAAAGGCAGGCAATTTAGACGATAAAAGAAATTATACCGAAAATGACCGGGCTTATTGGATATCTATCTTACATAAGATGGCAGCTCCAATATTAAGCAATATCAGTAAACAGCAATGGCGTAAAAATATGCCGATGGAGGTGAGTCCGACTTTTGATAGCAGAGACCCAGGAGTAGGATACCTAGAAGCCTTTGGACGTTTGTTGGCTGGAATGGCTCCTTGGTTAGCGTTACCAGATGACACAACAGAGGAAGGTAAATTGCGTAAGCAATTACGCGACCAAGCATTACTCGGTGTACAATTCGGCGTAGACCCTAAATCTCCTGATTATTTTACTTGGCGAGGACCTTCCTCTCAGACCCTTGTGGATGCAGCACATCTTGCACTGGCATTTTTGAGAGCCCCAAAAGCTTTATGGGAACCATTGGATCCAACGACAAAGAAAAGAGTCGTCGAAGAGTTTAAACTGCTGCGGAAGATCAAGCCAAATGAAAGTAATTGGCTGCTGTTTGCGGCAATGACAGAAACATTTCTTTACAGCATAGGAGAGGAGTGTGCAAGGGAAAAGATCGATTATGCGGTCCATAAATTTGATCAGGAATGGTATGTGGGAGATGGCTGGTATAGTGATGGTGCCCATTTTAGTTTTGATCACTACAACGGATATGTGATCCATTGTATGCAGGTTGAGTCACTGCGTCATAATATTTCAGCTGGAGGAAAATATAAAGAAATGTATGAGCGGGCATATAAACGAATGCAGCGTTATGCGCACCACTTGGAACGCATGATCTCGCCGGAAGGTCATTATGTCGTTGTTGGGCGTTCATCAACTTATAAGAATGCCGCATTCCAGCCACTGGCAACAGTTGCTCTAGAAAATAAGCTGCCGGAAGATATCTCCAAGGGACAGGTAAGGGCTGCGTTAACCACGATACTTCGACATATTTATATTGACAAAACCTTTGCGCCCTCGGGATGGCTGCGTATGGGAGTGGTAGGTGATAAACAATCCAATCTCGCAGATTACTATACAAATGCAGGGTCTATGTATGTGGCCTCCCTGTCATTCTTGCCTTTGGGATTGCCGGCAGACGATGAGTTCTGGACCTGTGCCCCGCAACCATGGACTTCCCAAAAATGCTGGAATGCTGAGCAATTTCCCAAAGACTATTATGTAAGTTATTAAACGAAAAACGAATAAAAAGCAAAAGATTAAGGATTGGATAAAATGAAGATACAACACTATATTACGGGAGCTTTAATGATCGGGCTAGGCATGCAGGGAATTTCCTGTTCCAGTCAGCGAAACCTAGGGACAGTGAAATTGGGGCTTGACAAGGAATTTGTCCGTACCAATTTAGAAGATGCACATAAACAAATTGCCTACCTCGCCGCATCGATCGGTGAATCGGATATGCCTACAACCTATAAAGATGGTAAATATGTAAATTGGGGTTCAAGTTGGTGGTGCTCTGGGTTTTATCCCGGTACAGTGTTATACTTATACGAGTATACCAAGGATGAAAAGCTTTTGACGGAAGCAAAAAGCAAATTAAAAGAACTTGAGAAGGAGAAGAACAACAAGGGAACACATGATTTGGGCTTTATGTTGTATTGCAGCTTTGGGAATGCATTGCGCCTGACCGGTGATTCGGCGTCTTATAAGGGAATTTTAAGTACTGGAGCAGCGTCGTTGGCGACACGTTTCCACGAAGCACCCAAAACTATCCGTTCATGGGACGGTGGTAAAAATTGGGATGGGCAGCCTTGGACCTATCCAGTGATCATTGACAATATGATGAACCTGGAGTTTTTGACGGAAGTTTCCAAGATCACAGGTGATAAGCGTTATCGTGATATTGCGGTGCAGCATGCCAATACAACGATGGTCAATCACTACCGAAAAGATTATAGTTCCTACCATGTCGTGGATTACAATCCGCAAGATGGTAGCATTATTTCGAGAAAGACGGCGCAAGGTGCTTTTGACGAGTCTGCATGGGCTAGAGGACAATCTTGGGGACTTTATGGTTATACGATGATGTACCGCGAGACTGGTGACAAGAAATATTTGGAACAAGCTAGGCATATTGCACAGTTTTATCTGAATCATCCCAATCTTCCAAAGGATCTGATCCCTTATTGGGATATGGACCAGAACAAACTTACTCCGGATAGTAAATATTATAGTCAGAAAGATCTTCGTGATGTATCGACAGCTTCGGTGACAGCTTCGGCTTTGTTGGAACTGGCACAATACACAACAGGTAGTGAAAGCCAGCTGTACATCTCAAAGGCTGAGCAGATGTTGCGGTCTTTATCATCTAAACCCTACAAAGCAGATTTTAAAGAAGCAGGTGGCTATATCTTGAAACATAGCGTTGGTTCAATCCCCCATAAAACAGAGGTTGATGTGCCTTTAACCTATGCCGATTACTATTATGTAGAGGCATTGGTGCGGTATGACCGATTGCTCCGTGGAGAGAAGGTAATCAAGCCATAGAAACGATCATAGTATCTAGTCTTTGAAACAATGTTTGATTTATTGTTTCAAAGACTAGATGATAAAGAGAAATTTTCATTAGGACAATCTCATGTTCAGGGTTGTTCCGTTAGTAGCGATAGATAAACAATATGATCTACATCTCCCGGATGTATTAGAAGCATATTGTTCCAATTATAAATTACCAATATCATAAATCTAACAAAGAATGAGAACAACTAACAGTAAACTCAGATTCATTGCAGTCGCATTGATGAGTACACTTTCGGCAATGATGGCCTGTCATAAGGATATGCTGAAGCCGGAAAGCTCTATCGCTCAGCTGCAAAAAAAAGCGGCTACTTTTGATTCCGCAAATGAGGTCAGCCTTTTGCCTGCGGCAGATGCGTATGTTCAGGATGGGGCCAATGCCAGTACAAATTATGGTGATAATAGTTGGCTGATTGCCAAAGATGATGCCCCAGGTTATCGAAGAGATATTTATATGCGTTTTGATCTGACCGCATTGCCCAGCAATATTACTAATGTTCAGTCGGCGCGGATTGAACTGGCTGGTGGGGTTGCCAGTGCTGTGGATACAGCAAATGCCAAGTGGCTTTACTACACAACCTTGGAAAAAGATTGGGGTGAGAAAACGATCAATTGGAATAATGCGCCAGCCACAGGGACAAAGCTTGGAGAGGTCAATGGAAAACTGAAAGTTACAAATGGAATTGTCTATTTTGATATTCCTGCCTCTGTGCTTCAAGCAGCTTTGGATTCGGACAGAAAATTGTCTCTTAAGATCGTCGCACAGCGAAAAGTAAACGGCTCCACTTCATTTTATTCCGACTTTCAATCTAAGGAAGCACAGGAGGTGGGACTCCGACCAAAGTTGAAAATTAATTATACAGCATCGGGGTCAAACTTTTATGGCAATCTAGTCATGGATAAAATTACCTTTGACTCGATCCAGCTTGATCTCGCGACATCATCTGCCGCTCAAACACTAATAAACAATCAAGTTACTGTCAAAGCAAATGATGCCTTGAATACAGCTCCTACTCCGGTTGCAAAAATTTCAGATCCCGATGGCAAAAACAAAGTACAGACTGATGCAGCTAAAGTATATTCGTTGGCCCTACAATATTTTTTGTTTCAGGAGCAGCCAAACGCGGGGCAATATGTTGATAAGGCGAAGGAATTCTTCCTTTCTTGGGCAGCCGTTAATGTAGCAACAAGCCAAACTCCCGATGAAAGTATATATCTTCCATTTTTTACTGGATATTCACTTATTCGTGCAAAAATTGATGCTAATAGTAGGACGACGATCGACAATTGGTTACGGACAAGATATAGCTTTTACAAAACTCAATCGGTCAGAACCAATAATTGGGAAACCATTCGAAACCTTCTTATGCTTGACATCGCTTACATTGTCAATGATGGGATCCTGATCAATCAGGCTGTCACAGATTTTAGCTCACATCATAATAAAAATTACCGCGCCGATGGCGCAAGCGTGGATTTTCTAGGGCGTGATGCATTTGCCTACCATGTTTATGATATGGAATTTATGGGGCAGATTGGTCGTACCCTATACATTAAACAGGGACGCGCTACAATTGACAGTTTGGTCAATCACCGTGCGACAAAATGGGTAAATTTGCGTATCAATTCCAATGACAGCCCTGTGCTTGGAGGATCTATTGCTGATGCGGTTTCGTTTATGTCGCCTTATGTAATGGACCCCGCCAATAATATTCATCTTGAGTTTGTCAATACAGAATGGGCTCCCGATAAAACTAGAGCCGATTATAATAAGCCATTTAATGCGGCAGGATCCAGTTATGCTTTTGTCCAGATGGCTGCGATTATGAAGAACGAGATGTTCGGTTTCCTGAGAAAGTTAAATCCTAGTTTCACCAGATATACTGATTTGCGTTACTATATTAATTCTTTTGGGCCATCGTTAAGTGCTTCGACTGCGGCAAATGTGACACTATATGGTGATACTCCTTTCCGTGGCTGGTATAAACAGCTTAGCGTTGGAAACTACAGCCTTACTGATTTGCAAGGATTGGGTATTGCGAATGACCAATTGAGCAGTATCAGCGTTCCAAATGGCTTTAAAGTCACACTCTATGAGAATGGAGATTTTACAGGAAATTCTGTGCTGTTAACAGGGCATGCTATTGATCTGTCAATCCTAAACTTTAACGATAAGACATCTTCGCTAGTGATTGAACATCTTTAGTCAATTTATCTAAATGAACGCATAAAACAGAGATTGATGTGCCTTTAACCTATCCTGATTATTATGTAGAGGCATTGGTGCGGTATGACCGATTGCTTCGTGGAGAAAAGGTAATCAAGCAGTATCGGGAGGTTTTTTGAGTTTTCAACAAAGTTATTAACATCATGTGGAAAAAGTGAAGTATACGAGCTTAGTCATTTTATCGTATTCCATGTTAAAAAATAATCTACTTCGTCTAGTATATAAATAAACACCTATATAATACCAATTCCTATATTAACAGGGTAATTACAGGGGAATAACTCGGGGTTAACAGGGGGTTAACAGGGGTATTACCCCTGTTAACCCCCTGCTATATCCTTGTAATAATAGTATTACTCCTCTGTTAATAGAGAATTTGATATTAACTTGCTAATAAGTTATATACCATTAATTATAAACTGAGGAGAGAAACTTTATGGCAATTTTACAAAATGGTCCGAACGGCCCTATTGTTGGGAAATTTGGTTCTGTGAGTGCTTATCTATTGAATGGCCAAAATATCATACGCGGTGGTAAAAGAAAACGAACGTCTCCACCCAGTGAGGCCGAACTTCTAAATAGAGAAAAACAGAAAGTTGCAGGTAAGTTTGCCGCATGGAATAAAAGAATTCTTGAGTTTGGTTATCAATCGCTAGCAGAAAAAGGAAGTCGTGTAGGAGCTTTCCAATTGGCACAGCGCCACATTTTTAAAGAGACTCTTGAACTGGATGCCGAGAATAAGCCTTTCATTAACCCTGAAAAGCTATTGCTGTTTTCAGGTCCACTTACCCCATTAGCCAACTGTCAAGTAAGCTTGGATGGCGATCGGATTGATCTTAGCTGGACTGTAGATGATCAATATAAAAGCAGTATATATAAAATCAATCTGGGACTCATAGGATTCGATACCGAGTCGCATTTGAGAACCTCCATTGCCAATGTAAATCAGGGCTCCTGTTCATTACAATTTGAGGAGATAAGCAGAAAAACAGGTGATCTCCATGTTTATGTCAACATATGGGATACACTTGAAGGCGACTTTTCGAATTCCATTTATTGTGGGGTTATATAGGTGTAGGTGCTAGATTCGTATTTGATTTGGGCTTTTCGTACCTTTATCCAAATGACGGATATCCAGAAAAGATTTGATCGTATACTTGCGATTTATATGCATCTACAGGCTAAACCTGTTGTGACAGCGGCCGCTCTGGCAGAGCGATATGAGGTGAGTCAACGGACGATTTATCGTGATATTCGGTCTTTGATGCAGGCTGGGATTCCGATTTACGGTGAGGCGGGAAATGGGTATTCGCTAGTTGAAGGCTATAAGATGCCACCTTTGCAATTTACAAGGGAAGAGGCATTGAGTTTTGTAGCAGCAGAGAAATTAGTCGAAAAGTATACGGACCGAAATCTTGCCAATCATTTTGCTACAGCCCTGCTTAAAATGAAAGCCATACTGAGAGGTAACGAAAAAGAGCAAGTTGCCTTAGTAGGGGATAATTTTCTCGTACGAGGTGGGCGACACCAATTCAATGAGAAGTTAACCCATGGCACAAACATATTGATCGAAAGTATTGCCGCGAAAAAATGTGTTGAAATCTATTATTCCAAACCTTCAGATAAAAGTCCCGAAAGAAGGGAAATTGAAGCTGTGGGGATCTTTGTGGAAAGCAAATTCTGGTATATCCTTGCTTTCTGTAAATTACGAAATGACTATAGACAATTTCGTTTGGACCGTATAAACAATATCCGAATACTTGCCGAAGATTTTGGAAAGGAGCATCCCGAGCTATCTTTCTTTCTGAATAAGCGGCATGAAGTGCCGACAACTAAAGTGGTGGTGCAAGTGGATAAAGAAATGGCTAGATATATGGAATGGGACCGTCATTATTTCGGATTTCAGAGCGAAGTGATTGCGGATAATTATATCGAGATGCATTTTGAATGTATAAATATGGAGAATGGGTTTGCGCGCTGGTATCTGATGTTTGCTGATAAAGGTAAAATTGTCGAGCCGGAGTCATTGAAGGAAATAGTAAAACGATTGCTTTCATCTGCTTTGGAGCAAGTTTAATCTGAGTATGGAGTGGACAGGTCTTTCCTGCAACGAGATTAGATAAATAAGATACCTGTCAGATCTTTCTATTGAACCTAAACAGGTATCTTGTCGTGTAATGGCCGAAATTACCCTCTTTCCCAGAAAAATGGTGGCTGAATACCAAGTAAGCGTAGATAGACAAATCCCTGACCACGATGATGGATCTCATTATCGATAAAATACAGAATACTGTGAATGACGGGCGATTTGTATTGTCCAAACAAGTTGAATTCTTCGGAAAAGCGTTCTTCTGAAATCTTATTGAACAGTTCACTGATCTGTGGGGTTGCTTCATCCCATGCCTGTAATAATTGCGCTTTGGTTGAATAACTGAAATTTTCGTTCAGCTCACCACTTTTATTATTCACAATCTCCTGGAGGCCGGGAACGGAAATGCCTAATAGTTCCTTCACCATATCCGCAAATGGACGCATGCCTTCTACTTTATAATTGAACAACTCTTCTTCGGGAAATTGCTCAATGGTTTGTCTTGTCAAATTTCTGTGGCCCAACCAATGTTCAAGTAATTCGTTTCTGGAAATGATTTCTGTTTTCATGATTCTCGTATTTAAAGTTTTTAGTAAGCTATACATCGCCTTCTGCGTTGTATGACAGTTCAAAATTACAGTGTCTTGTGACAGCAGTGTGGCAGCAGGAACAGATTGTTCTAATTTTATTTTTTTTGGCGATGATTTAATCAGAGCGGGGAGTTGGATAGGTATTATTCGGAAATTTGATGCTGATGAAGAAATGATCTAGAAAATAAAAAAAATAATTCACTAATTATTTGACAGTTATAAAAATGTTTGTAACTTTGCAATCCCTTAATGGGGATAGTATGTCTTGAGCGAAGCCCTACTGCTTCGAAGGACTTTTAATTAATTAATTTACAACATGTCAGGTATTATTGGAAAAAAAGTAGGAATGACGAGCCTGTTTAACGCTGATGGGAAAAATATTCCTTGTACAGTGATTCAGGCCGGGCCGTGCGTGGTTACGCAGATACGTACGGAAGAAAAGGATGGCTACTCGGCAATTCAACTTGGTTTCGACGAAGCTAAGGAGAAAAACACGACAGCTCCTTTGAAAGGGCACTTTGCGAAAGCAAACACAACGCCTAAGCGTAAGTTGGTAGAGTTTAAAACTTTCCCAGATGCAAAACAACTTGGTGACGTAGTTGACGTTACTCTTTTTGAAGAAGGCGAGTACGTAGATGTAGTCGGTACTTCAAAAGGTAAAGGTTTCCAAGGTGTCATGAAACGTCATGGATTTGGTGGTGTAGGTGGTGCGACTCACGGTCAGCACAACAGATTACGTGCTCCAGGTTCATTAGGTGCTTCATCATGGCCTTCACGCGTATTTAAAGGTATGCGCATGGCTGGTCGTACAGGTGGTGACAGAGTTAAAGTTCAAAACTTACAGGTGTTGAAAGTTTACGCTGAGCAAAACCTTATCGTTGTTAGTGGTTCCATTCCAGGAGCTAAAGGTTCTTATGTAATCGTAGACAAATAGTAGAGATGGAAGTTAAAGTTTTAAATTTATCAGGTAAAGAAACAGGTGCCAAGGTGCAACTTCCTGAGTCGGTATTTGGGTTAGAGCCTAACGATCATGCGATCTATTTGGATGTGAAACAATACTTAGCGAACCAACGCCAAGGAACTCACAAATCTAAACAACGTAACGAAATCGCGGGTTCTACTCGTAAATTACACAAACAAAAAGGTACTGGTGGTGCTCGTGCGGGTTCTATCAAATCTCCATTGTTTAACGGTGGTGGTCGTGTATTCGGTCCTCAACCTCGTGACTACTCGTTCAAATTGAACAAAAAATTGAAACAAGTAGCACGTAAATCAGCGTTGTCTTACAAAGCAAAAGATAATAACATTGTGGTATTGGATGAAGTAAAATTCGATGCTATCAAAACTAAAAACTATGTTGCTTTAATAAATGCGTTGAACGTAGCTGATGAGAAAACATTGTTGGTATTGCCAGCTTACGATGAAATTGTTTATAAATCAAGCAGAAACTTGAAAAAAGCAAAAGTTATTGTTGCATCTGATTTAAATACATATGATGTATTGAACGCAACAAAATTATTGTTGACTACAGATTCTGTTAAATCTTTGGAGGAAGCATTAGCTAAGTAATATGGAAATTATTAAAAAACCTATCTTGACTGAGAAAGCTTCTATGTTAACGGAGAAATTAAACCGTTATGCTTTCAAAGTAGATCACAGAGCAAACAAAATCCAGATTAAAGCAGCTGTTGAGGCTATGTTTGGTGTTACAGTTCTTGCTGTAAACACTGCAGTAGTAGCTGGTAAAGCAAAAAGCCGTTACACAAAAGCAGGTTTCGTATCTGGTAGAGCTCCTAAGTATAAAAAGGCTGTCATTACTATTAAAGACGGCGAAACTATTGACTTTTACAGTACTATATAATACAAAATGGCAGTTAAAAGATTCAAACCGGTAACCCCTGGTACTCGTTTTAGAGTAGGCGCAGACTACTCTGATGTTACTACAAACGTTCCTGAAAAATCGTTAGTAGTAAAAATCAACAAGAAATCAGGCGGTCGTAATAACTCCGGTAAAATGACTATGCGTTATCTCGGTGGGGGACATAAAAAAGTATACCGATTAATTGATTTCAAACGCGATAAAAAAGATATCCCTGCAAAAGTAGCTACTATCGAGTACGATCCAAATCGTACTGCTCGTATTGCCTTGTTGCATTACGCAGATGGTGAAAAACGTTACATCCTTGCTCCAGCTGGTTTAGTAGTTGGTCAAACTGTAATTGCAGGTGATAAAGTTGCCCCAGAAGTTGGTAATACATTACCATTAGCAAACATTCCATTGGGTTCTATCATCCACAACATTGAATTAAATCCTGGTCAAGGTGGTTCAATTGCTCGTTCGGCTGGTACTTATGCTCAATTGTCTGCTCGTGATGGTAAATATGCCATCATCAAATTGCCTTCGAGCGAAACACGTATGATCTTATTGACTTGTGTTGCTACAATTGGTTCAGTATCGAACCATGAAAGATCTAACCAAGTGTTAGGTAAAGCAGGTCGCAAACGTTGGTTAGGTCGTCGTCCAAGAGTTCGTGGTGTTGCGATGAACCCAGTAGATCACCCTATGGGTGGTGGTGAAGGCCGTACTTCAGGAGGTCACCCACGCTCACGTACAGGTGTATTAGCTAAAGGCTTCAAAACACGCTACAAGAAGAAAACATCGAATCGTTACATCATTGAGAGAAGGAAAAAATAATGGCTCGTTCAATTAAAAAAGGTCCTTATATCGATCACAACTTAGAAAGAAAAGTTCTTTCTATGAATGAAACTAACAAAAAGTCAGTTATCAAAACATGGTCTCGTAGATCAATGATTTCACCTGATTTTGTTGGCCATACCTTCGCAGTGCACAACGGGAATAAATTTATCCCTGTTTATGTAACAGAAAATATGGTAGGTCACAAGCTTGGTGAATTCGCGCCTACGCGTACATTCAGAGGCCACGCAGAAAAGAAAAAATAATAGGTAATGGAAGCAACAAAAAAACTTAAAAAGTCTGTCTTAATTAGACAACGTAAAGAGCAAGAGAAAGCTCAACAAGGAGGAGCTTCGGATGCCAAATTATTGAACTGCCCTACTTCGCCTCGTAAGATGCGTTTAGTGGTAGACTTAATTCGCGGTCAACGTGTTGAAAATGCATTATACATTTTGAAACACTCAAGTAAAGAAGCTGCTGCTCGTGTAGAAAAATTATTATTATCTGCAATCAAAAACTGGGAAGCCAAAAACGAAGGTAAATCAGTGGAAGAAAGCGAACTAATTGTAAAAGAAGTATCAGTAGGTGGTGGTCGTCAATTGAAAAGATTGCGTCCGGCTCCTCAAGGTCGCGGATACAGAGTTCGTAAACGTTCAAATCACGTTACGTTGGTAGTTGATAGCAAATTAAACGTTGAACAAAACTAATTTATTGAGAAATGGGACAAAAAGCAAATCCAATAGGTAGCAGATTAGGAATCATCAAAGGTTGGGATTCTAACTGGTTCGGAGGTAAAAACTATTCCGATAAATTAGTTGAAGACGAAAAAATCAGAAAATATCTTTCTGTTCGTATTGCAAAAGGTGGTGTAGCTAAAGTTGTTATCGAAAGAACTTTAAAACGTATCACTGTTACAATTCACACTGCTCGTCCAGGTATCGTTATCGGTAAAGGTGGTCAAGAAGTTGACAAGATCAAAGAAGAGTTGAAAAAACTGACTAAAAAGGATGTTCAAATCAACATTTTCGAGATCAAACGCCCTGAGTTAGATGCTAAGTTAGTAGCTGAAGGTGTCGCTAAACAATTAGAGGCACGTATTTCATTCCGTCGTGCAATGAAAACTTCAATCGCTTCTACAATGCGTATGGGTGCAGAAGGTATCAAAATCATGTGTTCTGGTCGTTTAGGTGGTGCTGAAATGGCGCGTACTGAACAATACAAAGAAGGAAGAACTCCTTTACACACATTGCGTGCTGATATCGACTACGCTTTAGCTGAAGCATTGACTACATACGGTAAAATCGGTATCAAAGTTTGGATCTGTAAAGGTGAGGTTTACGGTAAACGTGACTTATCTCCAAACATTGGTCAAGCATCTGGTGTAAAATCACGTGGCAACCACGAAGGTGGTGGCGAACGTCGTGACAACCGTAACAACAAAGGTGGTCGCGGTGGAAACAACCGTGGTGGAAACAACCGTGGTGGAAGCAACCGTGGTCCGAAAAAAGATTAATAGTTATTTAGATTACAACAAAAACCTGCTGAAAAAGCAGATTTAAAAAGTATACGAACATGTTACAGCCAAAAAGAACGAAGTTCAGAAAGATGCAGAAAGGCCGCATGAAAGGTAACGCTTCTCGTGGAGCGGAGTTAGCTTTCGGTTCTTTCGGTATCAAAACAATGGAGCAAGCATGGATCACTAGTCGTCAAATCGAGGCAGCTCGTATTGCGGTTACACGTTATATGAAACGTGAAGGTCAAGTTTGGATTCGTATTTTCCCTGACAAACCTGTTACGAAAAAACCTGCAGAGGTACGTATGGGTAAAGGTAAGGGTGCTCCAGAATACTGGGTAGCAGTAGTACGCCCAGGCCGTATGTTATTTGAAGCAGAAGGTGTGCCTTTGGAAATTGCCAAAGAAGCTTTACGCCTTGCAGCTCAAAAACTTCCGGTTCAAACTAAGTTTGTGATTCGTAGAGACTACGTTGAAGCATAAAAATCTTGGTAATGTCATCATTTAAGCGTTAGGGCCGTTACCCCTAACGCTATATATAAAGCGATGATAACCCAAATAACAACTGAAAAAACATGAAAAATTCAGAAATTTTAGAATTATCTAATGAGGACTTAAAAGCTCGTCTTGTAGAAGAGAAAACAGCCCTTACAAAATTGAAATTTGCACATGCTGTTTCAGCTATTGAGAACCCTAACGTGATCAAAGCAGCACGCAAAACTATCGCTCGTATCAGTACAGAGATCAGTGCACGCAAAGCTGCAGCTAAAAACGAAACAGCCTCTGAGGCGTAAAATTTAAAGTCGAAATGGAAAGAAATTTAAGAAAAACAAGAATCGGCTTAGTAGTTAGCAACAAGATGGACAAATCTATCGTGGTATCAGTGGAACGTAAAGTGAAACACCCGATCTATGGTAAGTTCGTTAAAAAAACTACTAAATTTAAAGCTCATGACGAAACTAATACCTGCGGTATCGGCGATACGGTATTAATTATGGAAACTCGTCCGCTGAGTAAAACAAAAAACTGGAGATTAGTAGAAATTATAGAAAGAGCTAAATAACATGGTACAACAAGAATCAAGACTTAATGTAGCTGACAATAGCGGTGCTAAACAAGTTTTAGTAATCCGTGTATTGGGCGGTACGCGCAAGCGTTATGCATCAATCGGAGATAAGATTGTTGTATCGGTGAAAAGCGCTATGCCTTCAGGAAACGTGAAAAAAGGTTCCGTTTCTAAAGCAGTAGTCGTTAGAACGAAAAAGGAAATCCGTCGTAAAGATGGTTCATATATCCGTTTCGATGACAACGCCGCTGTATTATTAAATAATAATGATGAACCACGTGGTACACGTATCTTTGGCCCTGTTGCTAGAGAGTTGCGTGAGAAA
The DNA here is from genome assembly GCA_031286695.1 of Sphingobacterium sp. Classification (GTDB taxonomy): domain Bacteria; phylum Bacteroidota; class Bacteroidia; order Sphingobacteriales; family Sphingobacteriaceae; genus Sphingobacterium. The sequence continues at coordinate 324,918 of JAITTY010000002.1, forward strand.
CAGTTCATGAAAATTGTATCATTAGCACCGGAGGTTTTATAATTATGGCACAGAAAACAAAAACAACTACGCACAAAATCAAAATTAAAAAAGGTGATTTAGTGAAAGTTATCGCTGGTAACTCTAAAGGTGTTCAAGGAAAAGTATTAACTGTTTTAGTGGATAAAAATAGAGCTATCGTTGAGGGCGCTAACATCGTAAAAAAACACACTAAACCAAGTGCAGCTAATCCTAATGGTGGTATCATTGAGAAAGAAGCTGGTATTCACATCTCTAATTTAGCTGTTATCGATCCTAAAACAGGTGCAACTACACGTGTAGGTCGTAAGTTAAATGCAGATGGTAAATTAGTTCGTTACGCTAAAAAATCAGGGGAGGAAATCAAATGAAGAAGTACGTTCCTACATACAAGACCAAATATCAGAAGGAAATTATTCCCGCTCTGACGAAGGAGTTCGGCTACACCACCGTGATGCAGGTGCCGAACATCGAAAAAATCGTGCTCAACCAAGGCGTTGGCCGCCACTCGGTGGTGGACAAGAAGATTGTGGATACATCCATTGCCGAATTGAGCGCTATTGCCGGACAGAAGGCCGTAGCCACCACTTCGCGCAAGGACATCTCGAACTTCAAACTCCGTAAAGGCGTGCCGGTAGGCGTGCGCGTAACCCTGCGCAGCGACCGCATGTACGAGTTCCTCGAAAGGCTCATTGCCGTATCGTTG
>JAITTY010000014.1 GCA_031286695.1 Sphingobacterium sp.
CGGGGTGGCAGGATTCGAACCTACGACCTCCACATCCCAAATGTGGCGCGATACCGGGCTACGCTACACCCCGAAAAGGTATCACCTTTGTTTTGTGTGGCACAAATATACGCTTCTTACAATTTATTTGCAAATGAAAAGCACAAAATTAAACTAACAAGTTGTTACATTGCGACATATTCTTTATCCGGACGACACATAGCTCTCCTTTATGGGATCAAGTCCAATGCTATGAACCAATATTTATTACTTCGATTAGCACTCGGCTGTAAATTAAAATCTTTTGACTTCTCAACAGTCGCATGTTCGAATACGGACATGATGTGTTCGAATTCAAACACTTATAATCGCCAAAAACAACACGCAAACAGCTGATTAAAAACTCATTAACCATCTGGCAGTTTTTTTGAAATTGACTTTCATTGTAGATATTTCTTCAACAAGCAAAAATTAATGCGGCATTCAACATCATTGATAGCCACCAGGTCGAAATGAACACTTATAATGAAAAATATGATAAAAAACTACATCAAAATTGCATGGAGAAACCTTATTAAAAATAAGGCCTTTTCGATTATCAATATCCTCGGTTTGACAATAGGGATTACTGTGTGTGCAATGATTTTTCTATTTATCGCCCATCAATTCAGTGTTGATAAATTTCACAGCCATGGCGACCGCATTTATCGGGTGATGCGCGGATTTGATCGCAGCAAAGAACGCGCCCCCTATTTATCCGCCCCCTATGCTAGCGCGCTACTAACGGATTACCCCGATGATATCAAAAAAGCTGTACGGATATTACCCACCAATGGACTATTCTCATTTGGCAACATCTCATTCAATGAAAAGAAACTCTTTATTGCTGACACCGATTTCTTTGAACTATTCAGCTTCCCCCTGTTAAAAGGAAATCCACAGACTGTTTTAAAAAATCCGACAAGTGTCGTAATATCGAAGAAAACCGCAAAAAAATATTTCGGAAATGATAATCCCATTGGCAAAGTACTTCAACTTGACAAAAATAGACAGCTGACCGTTACAGGAATTGCACAAGACCCTCCAATTAACTCACACTTGGATTTCGATCTCGTCATCCCATTAACAAATTATATCAATGAAGATTCGTTCAAAGCCTGGGAAAACAACAACTTATTCACCTATATCCTGCTTAACGAACATAAAGACCCCAAACAGCTCGAAAGTCAATTCCCACAGTTCATGGATCGTCATATGAAAACGGTCTCTAACAATATGGGGCTTCATTTTGATCTTGCACTTACACCCTTACATGATATTTATTTTGAACCCCACAGTGCATTTGACAGCGCTAAACATGGAGACAAAAAAGTTGTTTACATCTTTCTTTCTATCGCCATATTAATATTAGTCATCGCTTGCATCAATTTCATGAATCTTTCCACAATACGTGCCGTCGACCGCTCAAAGGAGGTCGGACTACGGAAGGTACTTGGCGCACAACACTTTCAATTGACAGGACAGTTTATCGGAGAATCTATTTTATTAGCCTCGATATCCTGCATGCTCGCGATGTGTTTACTACAACTATCAATGCCCTTATACAGCCAATTACTAGGATACAAACTTACGGTCCCTTGGAATTCATGGTCCATCTATATTTTTTTACTAGCGGTGGTTTTTTGTGTAGGCATACTTGCTGGAAGCTACCCAGCATTATACCTTTCCACCTTCCCACCCATACAGGCGTTAAAAGGAAAATTACGTTTAGGCAAGAGCGGAGCATTGTTTCGCCATGTCTTGGTCGTATTTCAATTCAGCATCTCCATTTTACTTATAATTGGTACTCTGATTATCACGAAACAGATGAAATACGTAAAAGAAAAAGGCCTGGGCTATGACGATCAACAAAGCGTAGTGATCCCTATAGATAATGAAGAATTCTACAATAATCTGCGAACTTTCAAGAATGAGCTATCTACCAGCAGCAATATCGCATCGGTTTCATTTATGTCTGGTGAACCTGGAGGATTCTTCGACAGCCATACATTCGAAGTAGAGGGGCAACATGACGAGAAATGGAAATCAAGAACGGAATTTACCGATTTCGACTACCTGAACACGCTTGGACTAAAAATAATTGCAGGCCGAAACTTTTCAGTGCAATACCCAACCGATTCCACTAGCGCTGTACTGCTTAATCGCACGGCCGCATCAAAGCTTGGATTTACTCCCGAACAGGCTATCGGCAAATGGATAAAGAATACAATCCGCGATCAATTCCAACGGAAGATTATTGGTGTTGTAGAAGATTTTAATTTCCTATCTCTAAAAGAAAATATGGATGCGCTGGTCATTTCTCCTTCTGACGACCTTAGGGTAGCTGTCGTTAGATTAAATACGAAAGATTTCCCAGCAGCATTAAAAACCATTAAAGCTGCATTTGGCAAAGTAGCCCCATTATACCCTTTTGAATACAGTTTTTTGGATCAGAAATTCGACACATTATACAAAACCGATATCAGACAGCAGCACATACTGAGCCTTTTCTCCGGCTTAGCCATATTTATCGCCTGTCTGGGCCTTTATGGTCTCGCCTCATTTACTGCAGCCAAAAGAAACAAAGAGATCGGAATCCGCAAAGTACTTGGCGCCTCCGTATCAGGAGTTACCACATTACTTTCAAGAGATTTTATAAAACCTGTACTCATTGCTTTGATGATCGCCTCGCCGATCGCGTGGATAGCCATGAACAAATGGCTGGAAGACTTTGCTTATCGTATAGAAATTCAATGGTGGATGTTTGTGCTAGCAGGGCTCTTAACGATCGGCATTGCATTAGTGACTGTAAGTTGGCAGGCAATTCGGGCAGCTGTAGCTAACCCTGTAGACAGTTTACGAGATGAATAGAAACAGGGAGAAAACAAAAAAGCTCTAACTTTCGTTAGAGCTTTTTTTAGTCGGGGTGGCAGGATTCGAACCTACGACCTCCACATCCCAAATGTGGCGCGATACCGGGCTACGCTACACCCCGAAAAGGTATCACCTTTGTTTTGTGTGGCACAAA
>JAITTY010000012.1 GCA_031286695.1 Sphingobacterium sp.
TTGGCAGAGTGGTCGAATGCGGCGGTCTTGAAAACCGTTAACTGTCACAGGTTCGGGGGTTCGAATCCCTCACTCTCCGCAGAAAAAGCCTTTCAGAAATGAAAGGCTTTTTGCATGTTAGCCAGGTTCGAACCGATAACACTGGTCAGGGTCCGAACAATCTCATCATGGTATAGCGCGAGCAGACGAGACGCTTGCGCATTCCTGTTAAGAACTAATCTCAAGTTTATATCCCTTTCCACGTATAACAGTAATTTTGATCTTTGTATCAAACTCCAGTTTTTTTCTAAGCTTCGATATGAACATATCGAGACTCCGTCCAACAATCACCCCTTCATCTTCCCAAATCTCTTTTTGAAGCCGGACTCTCTCGATGGTTTGGTTCGGAGACAAAGCGAAAATATGCAGCAGACGTGTTTCCGTTCCAGTAAGATCTATGGTGTTCTTATTGATAATCATCTCACGCTGTTGTGGATTAAACAAAACTGATCCAAAGGCTAAGATATTGTTATTTTGATCGACCGGTCTTTCTTTTCTTAACTTATCTAATCTCCAAAAAATGAAGCCAAAAAACATTAAAACTATAAAGATGCTCAGCATATAACTAATCGTTCCAGTATTTATTCGGGTAGGTTTAAATTTAATATTGATCATATAACACCCCTTAGGCTGTAATCTTCCTCTACAAGCGATAATATCATCTTTTTTATTGTTAGCTATGGCATACCCATAAGCCACACTAGAGTTACCACAGTTGACGACGTTAACGACATAATCGCTGGTGAGCGGATCACTGGCCAACAGACGCTGAACGGTATTCACCAATGAGTCCGGGTCAAATGTAATTTCATTCTCGAACTTAATCTGATATTCAATTTCCGTGATCTTCTCTATCGGAAGTACCCTCGATTTATTGTCGCCAGACTGAATAAGTAGTTCATCCCCTATCTTCCGAAGCAAAACCTCCCTCCTTGCAACATCAAAATCACTATTGTCGGACATACCAAAAGCCACAAAAATCATAGTGATAAAAAAGAGTGTTATCACACCATATAGGTATTTGCGATTCTCAGAAAGGAGATTGCGGTTTATAGACATACGATTTACAATTTATTTACAAAGATTACATGACAATTTACAATCTAAGTTCCTATGCATGAATATTATCGAAGTATTTTTGTTGTATCACCTCTAAAAGGATCCAAAAAAAATGATGTTGAATGGATCTTATTTTATTCGGATAGACTTTACACTTACCAAACATATAAAAATATGAAAAAAATTATTTATCCGCTGATCTTACCGCTTGCTATAGCAAGTGGACTGGCATTTGCCAATCATGAAATCAAAAGTGAAACTTTTAAAAAACCGAGTCCAAAACCCCGCGCTGCCGTGGACATGTGGCAAACCTCTCCCCAGGGCATAAAAGTACTTGACAATGCTGCTAAAATAAGAAGTCAAGTAAAGGATTCAACCAATATTGAGGCCGTTATAACTTCTCTCTATCTTCCATTAGGTTCTCAATTAGGCTTCGGAGTGATGATCAGGATTAAAAGTGAGGATTATATCCTAAGTTTTGGTTTGGAAAACTCCAATGATTTTCAGCAATTGCATAGCCTAAAAGTTAACGATAAAATAATGATAAGAAGTCACAGTGTAATGTACGCACCCAAGTATTCATACCCGATAGTATCGGGCGATTATTTAGAGCGCGATGGCAAAATAATGTATAAACGTATTCCCCGCCAAGGTGGTTGCTGAGCAACTTACTTCTCTTCGCAGCAAAAGCCTTTCATCTCTGAAGGGCTTTTGCACGTTATTAGGAAGGGATGAAGATCAAATAGTGCTATAAAAAAAAGATAATAACCACCTGTGCAAATCGAATGAAAAACAGATAAATTAAAAAAACACTATGGAATCCGGCCCTTTTCGACATCTTAACAAAGAGTAGCAACAATACTGTTAACCTAAAAATGACGATCATGGCAGAACTAAATCAAAAAACGCAAGAAACAGGAAAGAAAAAAATAAGAAGCAGAAAAATGGCCCCTAAAGTAGATTTAACCGCTATGGTAGACCTTGCATTTCTCCTCATTACGTTCTTTATGCTGACTACAACTTTAAATAAACCATCAGCAATGGATATCGCTATGCCAGACAAAACCAAATCAGAGGTAGAAAGTCAAGTTCTTATTGATGAGAACCGCACAGCAACGTTTATTCTAGGCGAAGGAAAATTCATGTGGTATCATGGAGATTTCAAAAAGCCGATCAGCTCTTCAAAAGTGCCGGTAAATATCGAGAAAGAACTGTCGGCTGTTATTGCACAGTTAAAAGCCAAGATAAGTACCATGCCCAATACAAAGGATATGATTGTATTAATTAAGCCTAGTAAAGAAGCGCGTACAAAAGATGTTATTCATACAATAGATCAATTAAAGAATCAGCACATTTCGCGTTATGTGATCAGTAAAACACAAATTGAGGAAGAAAAGCAATTGCTCGCTGCACTCCAATAACATCGAGGTATAAAAAACCCTGGCCAATCAGTATATTAACGTAAACTATCGAATCAATTTTTCATGAATAATTTCGATTAACGCAAAAAAACTGAGCATGTTCCCGCCTTCTAAGTGAACTATAATAGACCTACCGAAAGATCACCGTATGATCGGTCGATCTTTCGGTAAATCCAAGACTTTAAATCCAAGCCTGTCAACTATCTTTTATCTAAATTATTCCAATAGCGTTCCACATTTTCTTTGACTTCGTCCGGTAAAGATGCGTAATTGTCTGAATAGGTTGTTTGGCTATAGCCATCAGCTTCTTCTGCACGTAGACGATAAAACTTATTCTTATAAAGGACCAGGCCAATGCAGCTGAGCTGTTTTTGAAGATCATCCTTTGGATGTCTTGAATAGATAAATAATGCATCCAATTGGCCATCTTTATCTGCATCAAAGAATGCTTTTCGGGATTCCCAAACAGATGTAACAATTCCCTCCTCTGAAATCAATTCATCCGCCACAAGCTTCCACATTCCGTCGATCTGCTGAAACTGTTGGACATAGAGCTTGTCAGGATCAGCACCACGATCCTCTTTTGAAAAAACAATATAATTGTCCTCCTTCGGAGTTTGAATGCGTTCCACTTGTAATACTCGCTTGCCCTTAAATGGAAAACCAGAAGACTGAAAATTTTCTTTATTGATCGAAATTGTTGTAACCTGTGCCTCTACGGCATAAAATCCCATTGATAATAGGATTAAAAGAACGTATTTTCCCATATGTTTTTCCCTTAGTATGGATTCAATTTACTGACAATAAAAGAGAATTACAAAATTTTAACGGGGCTTCTTTACATCCAGGTGATGTGATTCTCCATAAATGTCACTACATTTAATTCAGATAAACATCATGAATAAGCTTTCGATCCAGCTATAGGTCTTTATTCATGAGCTCAGATCATACACCGATGAAACAGGATATTCTAACACTCGACGATATTAAAGTATTAGTAGATCAATTCTATAGTACTGTACGTAAGGATACGTTGCTCGGACCTATTTTTCAGGAACGTATCCAAGATAATTGGGCAATACATCTTGAAAAGATGTATAGTTTTTGGCAGACTATCTTACTAGATGAACACAATTATTTCGGCAGCCCCTTTCCACCACATATTAATCTCCCCATCAATGCACAACATTTTGGCCAATGGCTCCAATTATTTGAAACAACTGTCGATCAATTGTATAGCGGGAAAAAGGCTGAAGAAGCTAAATGGCGTGCGCAGAAAATGGCTCAAATGTTCCAGTTCAAATTAGAATACTTACATGCCAATCCAAAAAAGAAGCCTTTAATCTAAAGATAAAATGCGCAGAAAAATAATTCGAATATCTCAACAGATATAAAATCTCTCATCTAAGATAAAATAATAAAAAGCCCCCTAATCAACAGAAATAAAGCCAAGCAGATCAAACATTCATAAAAAAGAAAGCCCTTGGATGATCTCCAAGGGCTTTCCTATCTGATAAGATTTGATTAATTTATGCCTTCTCTTCTTTAAGGGAAGCAGAATCCTTTTTTGGTTCCTTTTCTTCAAAACCTGAACGTAAGATCTCATCCCATAAGGAAGAACTCACTCCAAAGCCTTTTTCTGGATCAGAGTAATGGTGCAACATATGATGTTGTTTGATCCGTTTGAAAATGCCGCTTTTAAAATTAGCATGATGCATCGCATAATGACACTCGTCATAGATCAGATACCCCACCATAAAACCGGAGAAAAAACAGGCTAAGATAAACTCATTTGAAAAGAACAATGTGAAACCAAGATACACCAAAAGAGCTAGTGGAATACTCGCTGACAACGGCATCACCAAACGCATACGGTCTCTTGGATAATCATGATGCACACCATGGAAAATAAAAGCGATACGCTTTCCCCATTCCGTTGTCGGATGAAAATGAAATACCCAACGATGTAACGCATATTCAAAAGCAGTCCAAAAAGCTAAACCAAAAATAAAATACCCCATGTATGTTAAAAAGGAAATCTCTCCCCAAACTAGTGCTTTATACGAAAAGAAAACAACCACGGGTACATAGAAAATCAAAGGTACACTCCAATGCACTTTCGTCAAAGACTCTAAAAAGTCATTCTTGAACATGCGCGTAGATTCCGTAGAATTTGAAACATAATTACGCTTTGCCATAATACTATTTTTATTATTCCCTCACAAAAATAAGTATTTTAAGCACAAATGAAGAAGGTTTCTGATTAGAAAAACAAAATAACTGACCTTTTTAATAAAAAGGTTAAACAACAATCCGTACCCCAATTAAGCTAAACCCTTTTTATTTCATCTATTACCCTAAATTTCCCTCTTTTTCGCGTTAATCAACTAAAATCTACGCCCGAGAAAATTGACAAATCCACGACAGTTTACTTATTTAAAGTTGACTGTTCCGCCAGCCATTTTCTTTTCTACACGTTGTTCTGGTTTTCCATAGACATCAATAACACCGCCACCCCTTGTTTTTGTTTCGATGGAATCTGTGACATACACATCAGCTTTACCACCGCCATTAACGGTAACCACAGTGCTGTTGGTCTTAAAATCTTTACCTTCATATTTGCCACCAAAATTCGAAATGATCTCTTGTTTATTTGCTTTTCCATACAAAGCGATTGTAGCGCCGGAAGTCACTTTTATTTCAGCTGTTTTTGTATCTGTATAAAGATCAACCAGACCGCCTTCCGAAGCATAGACTTTTAAATGGTCAGCAGCAACAGGATTATTTGTGGTCGCAAATACTTTGGCGCCTTTTTTTGCCTCTACATTGTTCAAACTCTTGTAATATACCTTAACAGAGATATTTCCCCCTTGCAGCATATTCAACGTATTCATTTTCAAAACCAGGGATCCATTTGTATTGACCACCTTGACATTCTCGTGGTTCTGTCCTTCAAAGGTTACCAAAGACTCGTTTGACTTAATCAATTCCACCTGAATCTTATCTGTCGCCACAACCGAAGAAAAATCGCCAACATTTTGCTTCACCTGCCCAAACCCCATTTGGGCAATTAATAAAAGAATTACACTGACTCCTAAAAATTTCATATTTACTTGACTTTTTATTGTTGTTCGTCAAAAAATAAGCCAATTCCTATCAAAAACAATATTTTTAACCTATTTTGACATAAAAAAAGCGCCCTATTAAAGGGCGCTTTTGTATGATCTAATTTTTCTTAGCTTATAGTTTGCTGTTTACATCTACCGCATTCAAATCAGCAAACGCTTCTTTCAGACGAGCAACAAATGTTTCCTCGCCTTTACGCAACCAAACGCGTGGATCGTAATATTTTTTATTTGGAGAATCAGTTCCTTCTGGGTTACCGATTTGACCTTGCAAATAATCGTGGTTTTTCGCTTCATAAGCTCTTACACCATCCCAGAATGCCCATTGCATATCTGTGTCAATGTTCATCTTGATCGCACCGTATGAAATCGCTTCTGCAATTTCTTCAGGAGAAGAACCAGAACCACCATGGAATACAAAGTTTACCGGCTTCTCAGCTGTAAGATTATATTTCTCACGGATATATTCCTGTGAATTATGTAAGATAACTGGTTGCAATTTTACATTACCTGGTTTGTAAACACCGTGAACGTTACCAAATGCAGCTGCAACTGTAAATTTGTCAGATACTTTAGACAATTCTTCAAAAGCATAAGCAACCTCTTCTGGTTGAGTATACAATTTTGAGCTATCGACATCCGAGTTGTCAACACCATCTTCTTCACCACCTGTAACACCCAATTCAATCTCCACAGTCATACCAAGTGGTTTCATACGTGCTAAGTATTTAGCTGAAATTTCAATATTTTCTTCAATTGGCTCTTCCGATAAATCCAACATGTGAGAAGAGAACAATGGTTTTCCGTGTTGCGCAAAGAATTTCTCGCCAGCGTCCAACAAACCGTCGATCCAAGGTAAAAGTTTCTTAGCTGCGTGATCTGTATGCAGAATAACCGCTACACCATAATGCTCAGCTAATAAATGAACATGTTGTGCTGCAGATACCGCTCCCAATACACAAGCTTGTAAATTATCGTTGTTCAAGGTTTTACCAGCGTAGAATTGCGCTCCACCATTTGACAATTGAATAATTACAGGAGAATTTACTGCTTTCGCAGTTTCCATAACCGCATTAATAGAGTTTGTTCCGATAATGTTTACCGCAGGCAAAGCAAACTTATGTTTCTTTGCAACCTCGAACAACTCTTGTACTTGATCTCCTGTCAATACACCTTTAAAATCTTTTAGGCTCATATTTCTGTTATTGATTTATTTTAATCTTTCATTATACTTGAAGCTACTAAATTATTAAAAATTATTATTACTTCCTAATTTTTACAGTGTACTAAATACACTATCATTTCACTTAGAATATAGAATCGAAACAAATTAGAAGAAGCCAGCAACTCAATTGAATAGGAACTGATCCGGCTATACCAACTTTTTCCAAGAGAATTAAAAACAAGTTCGCCGAAATTAGGAATGGATTACTAACAGGTCAAGTTAAAAATATCCAGAAATACGAATTATAAAAAAAATGTACCGAGATTCATTAAATTTGAGTTCACTAAATTCTCACTATTATGCTACAGGTATACGGGATCAAAAATTGTAACACAGTAAAGAAAGCACTTACATGGTTGGAAAACAATAATATCCCCTTTCAATTTCATGATTTCAAAAAAGAAGGCGTCAGTGAAGATAAGTTAAAGGAATGGGAAAAACATGTCGACTGGCTAGCCTTAGTGAACAAAAAGGGTACAACGTGGAAAAAATTGTCTCCAGAAACACAAGAGCAAGTTGTTGACAGGGATAGCGCCAATAAAGTTCTCCAAGAAAATACCAGTATGATTAAACGTCCTGTTGTTGAATACAACAAAGGTATTTTACTGGGATTTAATGAAGCAGAATACGTAACAAATTTAAGATAGTTGCAAAAAGCTTCGCTAATTGGAGGCTCCAAAAGTCTCCAATTAGCCACAATAGCCCGTAAAATCTCTTTTTTATCAATTATTTTGCGAAACGCCGTTTGCGTTTTTTTGGCTCGATGTACTTTTCATTGTATATTGGAGCCGATAAACATAATTTAAATAGATATATGATGAAAAGAATTGCACTGGCTTCGTTAAGCCTTGTGGCGTTGAGCTATGCTTTTCCCACCTTTTCACAGGAGAAAACATCCAATTATAGTTATACAGAAGCCTTTGCACCATTATTCTTTAAAAATAATGGTAATGAATATCGTTCCGCAGCTGGAAAACCTGGACCAGCCTACTGGCAAAATGCTGCCGACTACAAAATTCAGGCTTCCTTGAACGATCAAAATGATCAAATTGCAGGATCTGTTGAGATTACCTATAGCAACAATAGCCCTGACAATATGGACTATCTCTGGTTGCAATTGGATCAAAACATGTTTTCACAACATGGACGTGGTCAATTGATCTCCCCCTTGACCAACAGCCGTTACGGTGATGGCAATTCAACTTTTGATGGTGGATATCAGATACAATCTGTTACGGATGTAAACGGAAATACGATCGAACATATTATTGACGATACCCGTATGCAACTTCGACTTCCTGCGGCATTAAAAAGCAAGGGCGGCAAAATAACTTTTAAGATTAAATACCAATACACCGTTCCTAAATATGGGGCAGACCGTACCGGCATTCTCGACACGAAAAACGGAAAAATCTATGCCATTGCACAGTGGTTCCCAAGACTTTGCGTCTACGACGACATAAGAGGTTGGAATACCCTTCCTTATACGGGACCGGGAGAGTTTTATCGTGAATTTGGAAATTACCAGGTTGAAATCACAGCTCCGGCAAACCATATAGTTGTTCTGGGCGGCGAATTGTTAAATCCGCAGGAAGTATTTACTTCCGAACAACTCAAACGATACCAACAGGCACAAGCTAGCGATGAGACTGTAATCATCCGTTCTGCGGAAGAAGTTAACGCAAAAAACTCTAGGCCTGACAAGAAAACCTTAACCTGGAAATATCAACTTAATAATGCGCAAGACATTGCCTGGGCGTCCTCTACGGCATTTATATTAGATGGCGCGAAGATCAATCTACCTAGCGGAAAAAAGTCCCTTGCTTTGTCAGCCTATCCTATTGAAAGTAACAGCAACAATGCATGGGAACGTTCAACGGAATATACGAAAGCCGCCATTGAAATCTATTCAAAAAGCTGGTTTGAATACCCCTATCCTGTAGCAGTCAATGTAGCTTCCAATGTCGGTGGAATGGAATACCCTGCGCTATCGTTCTGTGGCAATCAGGCCAAAGCAGGCTCACTTTGGGGTGTTACCAACCACGAGTTTGGTCACAATTGGTTCCCTATGATTGTCGCATCCAACGAACGTGAACATGGCTGGATGGATGAAGGGTTCAATACATTTATTAACGAACTCGCAACAAAGGAATTCAACAATGGCGAATATTACCGTAATCAGGCGAGCAGATCCTACATCTTTACTGCCCGTAATCTTGAACCGATCATGAGTACGCCGCAAAACATGAAAGAACGTAATATTGGTGCTCTGGTCTACTATAAGCCAGCTTACGGACTGAAATTATTGCGAAACGAAATCATCGGTCCTGAGCGCTTCGATTACGCCTTTAAAAAGTATATCCAAGAATGGGCTTACAAACACCCTACTCCGGAGGATTTCTTCAAAGCGATTGAAAATGGTGCCGGAGAAAATCTAAACTGGTTCTGGCGCGGGTGGTTTGTCAACAACTGGCAAATGGACCAAAGTATAAAATCGGTGTCTTATGTCAACAACGAGCCAAAATTTGGCGCACTTGTCACCGTGGAAAACCTTGAAAAATTACCGATGCCAGTTATTGTTGAAGCTACAACCGTATCGGGTAAGAAGATTCGAAAAAAACTACCGGTGGAAATCTGGGAAAGAAACGATGTATGGCAATTTAAAATACCGACCACAGAGTCATTGCAATCTGTACAGTTAGATCCAGACATGGTCATGCCGGACAAGAACCCAGACAATAATTCGTGGAAAGCAAATTAGCAAATTTTCAAAATCTATTCGTTATTTTTGGCTAGAGAACGATCATGAACGTATGGCGTAAACAAAATGGCAAATACCCTGTTCATTCATAGATTGAAAATACATAACTATATTTATTCGCATGAAAATCTTACAAACGATTCTAAGCTGCTTACTTATTACGTTAATGAGCGGACATCTTGTTGCACAGGAAAAAACCAAAGGTATTATTATGGAACTTGTCAGCGGTGAGAAAATCGAGGCCGCTCAAATTCAAAATTTAAGAACCAAGGCTGAAGTGCAAACCAATAGAGATGGCTCATTTGCAATTGATGCCAACATCAACGACCTCCTGTTAATCAAGGCTGTCGGATATGAGCAAGACACGGTATTCATTTATGATAACAGTTTACGCAGAATCTACTTGAACAGAATGAATAATGTTATTGAACTGAGTGAAGTTATCGTTGAAAGGATGACAGATAGTAGACTCGCAGCCGAAATCCAGCGCGAGAAGACTGCAGGAAAATATTCAGATGCGAGTCAAAACCGCGGGGGAGTACGGATTTCTCCAAGCCGAATATTTGGCAAAGAAGGAAAACAAGCTCGTTCAAATTATAAATTGCTTGTCGCCGAACTCGAGAAAAGAGCTGTCGATAGAAAATTTACAGACAATCTGATCAAAGAATTAACTCCGCTCAATGGTTCGGAACTAGCCTTGTTTAAGGAGAGATTTAGACCTGCTTATAAATTTATTCAAAACAGTAGCCAGGAAACATTGAAGGTCTACATCATGGATAGTTATAAAAAATTTAACGAGAAAAAATAAAAAACAAATACTTTTATCACGTGATTGTCAGAAGGTTTTAAACTGTAATAATTTTTATTTCAGTTTAAAACCTTTTCTGTTACTTTGTGTTATAATTTAGAAAAATCAGCAGAGGATGTTACACAACTTGAGGTTCGCAACAGCATTACACATTATGGTTCTGGCACAGCTAGAAGAGTCTAATCAATGGCTTTCTTCTGAATATATTGCGTCAAGTATCCAGGTCAATGCAAGTGTGGTTCGCAAAGAAATTGCATCTCTCAAAACAGCATCTTTACTAACGAGTAAAGAAGGTAAGGGCGGTGGTATTCGCATAAATCCCGAGAATCCAACGATTACCTTGGCTGATATTTATATCAGCACCAAGCAAACGGATTTCGGCGGGAAATTTAACAGTCCCAATCCGGCCTGTGTTGTTGGCAAAAATATCAACTCCAAACTCCAGGATCTATATCAGGAAGTCGACACTGATATTGTACAGCGTTTGGAAAAGATAACCCTAGCTGATTTTAGCAAAACATTTAATTAAAGGAAGCATGAAAGTAGCAGTAATTGGATCCACAGGATACGTAGGATCACATCTAGTAAAAGAATTGGTAGACCGTAACTATGACGTAGTCGCCATCGCCCGCCACATCGAAAATATTCCATCGAGTGAAAAAATAACCAAGTTCCAAGTAGATATCAATGATAATAATCAATTGGTTTCTGCTCTAAAAGGTGTTGATGTTGTTGTTTCGGCTTTCAATGCCGGTTGGACTAACCCTAATCTTTATGAAGATTTTACAAAAGGTGCATTGGCAATCCAACAGGCTGTTAAAGATGCCGGTATCAATCGTTTCATTGTTATTGGTGGTGCAGGAAGTTTATTGATTGATGGAAATAGACTGGTTGATTCACCAGATTTTCCAAAAGAGATTAAACCTGGGGCATTAGCTGCAGCAGATTATCTGAATACCATCCAGAAAGAAGATCAACTTACCTGGACAATGTTTAGTCCTGCTATAGAAATGAATTCCCATGCTGGTGGAACACGCACCGGAAAATACCGCACAGGTCTTGATGCCCCGGTATTTGACGAGGAAGGTCGTTCTAGATTATCAGTAGAGGATCTTGCTGTAGCAATAGCAGACGAAATTGAGAACAAACAATTCCTCAATAAACGCTTTACTGCAGCGTATTAATACCCAAACAAGCATTTGATTCAGATTTTATTAAAAAGGGAGGAGCAATCTTCCCTTTTTTCATTGAGATCATTTATATTTGACATTAATTAAACAATTAAAAAGCTAAATAATCGTAAAGAATTAATCCTATGCTATTTAAAAAATCGATTCCTCAACTGATTGCTGAGGCAAATGAAAATGGTGAACACACGCTAAAAAGGACATTGTCCAGCTCAGGCCTTATCGCCTTGGGTGTCGGGGCCATCATTGGAGCAGGACTTTTCTCCCTGACAGGGATTGCCGCTGCTGAAAATGCAGGTCCAGCTGTTATCCTATCTTTCATTATCGCAGCAGTAGGCTGTGGTTTCGCTGGTCTTTGCTATGCCGAATTCGCATCTATGATTCCTGTTGCAGGAAGTGCCTACACCTACTCCTATGCAACAATGGGGGAATTTGTTGCTTGGATCATCGGATGGGATCTTGTTTTAGAATATGCTCTGGCAGGCGCAACAGTAGCGGTTAGCTGGTCCCAATATTTCAATCAGCTTCTTATGATATTCCATATCCATCTTCCGGACACCTTGCTCAAAGGCCCTTGGGAAGGCGGAGTGGTCAATTTACCTGCTATCGTTATTGTATGTTTACTTTCGCTATTATTGATGCGAGGCACACAGGAATCTTCCCGTGTAAACAATATCTTAGTTATCCTTAAAGTTGGTGTCGTATTGATCTTTATCGCCTTGGGATGGAGTTTTATCAATCCAGCAAACCACGATCCTTTTATTCCTGCCAATGCCGGCGAGGAAATGGTCAAAAGTGGACAGCAAAGTTTCTGGGCATTTTTAAAGAGCGATGACTTTGGCCATTTCGGCATCAGTGGTGTATTGCGTGCAGCTGGCGTTGTATTCTTTGCATTCATTGGTTTTGACGCCGTAAGTACTGCTGCTCAAGAAGCTAAAAACCCGAAAAAAGGTATGCCTATCGGTATTATTGGTTCATTAATCATCTGTACGCTTTTATATGTTTTATTCTCGTACGTGATGACCGGTATAGAAAACTATACCATGTTTAAAGGTGATGCAAAACCAGTTGCCACAGCTTTCGCTAAGACAGGTTATCATTTTCTGAATACAGCCTTGATTATTACGATTATTGCAGGATACACTTCAGTTATTCTTGTCATGCTACTTGGTCAGAGCCGTGTATTTTATTCGATGAGTAAAGATGGTTTGCTTCCAAAGATATTTTCAGATCTATCCAAAAGACAAACTCCTTGGAAAACAAATGCTATTTTCATGGTATTCGTCAGTATATTCGCAGGTTTCGTTCCAGTTTCAGACCTTGGCCATATGGTCAGTATTGGTACCCTATTTGCCTTCACCCTTGTATGTGTAGGTATTTTAGTACTACGTAAAACAGACCCCAATTTGGAGCGCCCATTTAAAACACCACTGGTTCCTTTCGTTCCGGTTATGGGTATCTTGGTCTGTATTTTAATGATGGCTTCCTTACCAATTGAAAGCTGGGAACGTTTAGCGGTCTGGCTTGCTATAGGCTTATTGATTTACTTTGTATACGGCAAAAAACATAGTGTCATTAGAAAGCAACATCAGAACCAACAATAGACTGGTTCAACAAAAAAAGGCTTCTTAATAAAGAAGCCTTTTTTATGTTTAAGAAATCCAATAGCACATTATTATTACAGCGCACTCAGTTTAAAATATCCATTCGCAATGGTATCTTCTTCTAAACCCATCTTTGGTGTAATTTGAATACTATACTGCTCTTTATCTTGAGCTAATAGCAAATCTTCGATCTCATAAATATCATCAACATCCAAACCATACTTATCATCGATGTGTGCTGAACTGTGGTGCTTCCAAAAAACAGTACGTTTTGCCTTTTCAGTCGCTTTGGCCAAACTGGATGCAACAATAAGTTCTTTGTAATGGAACTCGTCAAATTCATTCGGTTTGTATCCACCTAAATTAACAAAAAACAACTTCAATTCCGAATCAATCGCCTGTCCATCCCCCCTTTCAGTAACCTTGATTTCATATTCCCCAATCTTATGGACAATACGGTACGCATCAATGTGAATTTTACCATCAGCCTCGGGCCAAAAATCTTTAATGGGATCGACAAAATCCTTGAGCTCATTACCAATACCAAAGAAAATGTCATGCTGTTCTGTCCGTCTATTTTTCGGTTTGCAACCGATCAAAATCATAAATAATTTCATAGTCAAAAATCAGTCTTTCAATGTCCATGCTAGAATATCCAGTTTATTTTTCATCGATGTCTGTGCGTACGAATCACGGATATTTCATAACTTAAGCCCTATAAACAATAAAAATAACTAATATCCAGCACATTTAACATATATAATATCTTCACAATGCATAAAATATTCCTATCATTTACGTTACTATTCTTGTCATTACTATCCTTTGGACAAAAAACCGCTACTGATAAAAAACTCGAATCACAGATAAAACAGCTCATTCAGGGTTTTCAAGGTGATGTTGGTATTTATGTCCATCATCTCAAAAAAAACAAAGAAGTCAACATCCAGGGTGACAGCATTTTTCCGACGGCAAGCATTGTCAAAATCCCCATTTTAGTCGGCATCTTTGATAAAATTGAAAAAGGTGAACTACAACTTGATCAGCAACGGCTCTATCGTGCTAGTCAACGCTATGGCGGCTCAGGGCTGATGCAGTTTTTTAAGGACAGTACACAAGTTGACTTGAAAACCTTGGTTGCACTTATGCTATCTTATAGTGATAATGTAACCAGCATTTGGAATCAAAAGCTTGCTGGTGGAGGTGTCGCGATCAATCAATTAATGAGTGACCTTCAACTGACACAGACACGTGTCAACTCACAGACAGAGGGCCGGAAGCTGGATTGGGAAAAATACGGTTGGGGCCAGACTACACCAAAAGAAATGGCCGACTTGGTCACACTAATCCGACAAGGCAAAGTTGTGTCGCCAAAATCTTCCGATCAGATGTATCGTTTTATGGGCAACATGTTCTATGATGAGAGAGGGCTATCGCAAATCCCATCCACTGTCAAAACAGCTTCAAAAACAGGTTCTTTGGATGATGTCCGCAATGAGGTCATTTTGGTCAATGCACCAAAAGGAGATTACGTTTTCAGTATTTTTACGAAGAACAATACGGACAAAAGCTGGGGTAAAACGAATGAAGCGGAGGTACTTACACGCAAGCTGTCGAAATTATTATGGGATTATTACCAATAAGCTCATTTAAGTTGATACGATAAGTTTGTTGCATAAAAAAGAAAGGGGCCACTTTATTGCGGTGCCCCCTTTCCTGTATTAAAATGAAATACGTTAACTAGTTCTTCAACGCTTCACCTACATTTTTTGCTTTCCGGCTAATATCGTCACCTACTTTTTTGGAAGCATCTTTTACATCTTTAGCGGCCTCTTTCGTTCCAGTCGCAACATCATTTGCAACTTTCTTCGTACCGTCAGCGACATCTTTTGCAGCATCCTTTGTTTTATCAACAGCCGTGTTCGTTGCATCCACTGTCGCATCTTTTGCATCTTTCAATCCCTCTTTTACATCCTCACCGGCATTACGTAGCGCATCCTTGGTTTTTTCCCAGGCAGTATTAGCTTCTTCAGAAGCAGCGCGCGCTTTTTCTTCAGCTGCTTTATCACCTTTTGCGATAGCTTCATCCAAATCCTTTTTCGCCTGTTCTGCTTTCAAACGCGCATTTTCTTCCGCATTTTTTAAATCTGCGATCGCGGCATCTACATGCTCACCGACTGTTTGTGCCGAATCTGTCGCTGTAGTGTCTTTTTTCTCCGAATTGTTGCAAGAAGACATGACCAATGCTCCTGCTACGACTGCTAAAAGTGCAATTTTTTTCATTATAAATTGATTTATGAGTGTAGTTTTCAACGGCCCATTAGAGCTCGCATACATCAATTTACAACTTCTATGCCAAATAGACAAAATTATTGCTTCGGATAGATTGTCCCTTTAGCAGCTTCCAACGTATTTTTCAATAAACCGACGATGGTCATTAAGCCAACTCCTCCTGGTACTGGTGTTATCCAAGACGCTTTAGGAGCAACATTTTCAAAATCAACATCTCCATATAGTTTAAAACCAGATTTCGTTGCTGTAGACGTTTCTCTATTGATACCCACATCGATCACGACAGCACCATCTTTGACCATGTCTGCTGTAACAAAATTTTTCTTGCCGATTGCCGCAACTACAATGTCACCGCGCAAGACCTCTGTCTTGAGGTCTTTCGTACGACTATGTGTTAATGTCACCGTACAATTACCTGGATTGGAATTACGGGCAAGTAAGATACTCATTGGTGATCCCACGATATTGCTTCTTCCAACCACTACCGCGTGCTTGCCTGCAGTATCGATCTTATAATAATCCAACATCAACATAATACCATATGGCGTAGCTGGAATAAAACAAGGAAGATTACGTTGCATACGTCCGAGATTGATCGGGTGGAAACCATCCACATCTTTGCGGTAATCAATTGCTTCGGTAACTTTATCCGGATCAATATGTTTTGGTAAAGGCAACTGAACAATCAAACCATCGATAGACTCATCCTGATTGATTTCCTTGACCTTTGCGATCAATTCTTCCTCCGTAATGTTTTCATCATAACGAATGTTTGTTGATTCAAAACCGACCAGCTGACAGTTACGCATTTTGCTAGCCACATAAGTTTCACTACCACCATCATTCCCTACAAGGATAGCAACCAAATGAGGTTTACGGCCAGTCTGTGTAGTAAATTCAGCTGCATCTAACGCAATTTGCTCTTTAATTTTTTCGGAAACTAGTTTACCATCTAATAGATTCATGTTTAGGAGATTTTATTGTATTTAAAAGGAGCCCAAGAGCTCCTTTATTATTGTGTTATTTTGATTAATCTAATTTCAATACCGCCATAAATGCAGATTGCGGAATCTCTACGTTCCCAACCTGACGCATGCGTTTCTTACCTTTCTTTTGTTTTTCCAAAAGCTTACGCTTCCGTGAGATATCACCACCATAACATTTTGCCGTAACGTCTTTACGTAAAGCTGAGATCGTCTCCCGGGCAATGATCTTTGCACCGATTGATGCTTGGATACGTATTTCAAATTGTTGGCGTGGTAACAATTCTTTTAGTTTTTCACAGATCTTTTTACCAAAATCATAGGCGTTACTTCGGTGTATCAACGACGACAAGGCATCTACAGGTTCATCGTTCAATCGAATATCCAATTTTACCAAATCTGACTTGCGATAACCAATCTGGTGGTAATCAAATGAAGCATAACCTTTCGAGATTGTTTTCAACTTATCATAAAAGTCAAATACAATTTCTCCCATTGGCATTTCAAAAACCAATTCAACACGATCTGACGTCAAATAATGCTGATTCATGATTGTACCACGTTTCTGGATACAAAGTGACATAATTGGTCCTACGAAATCCGATTTCGTAATAATATTAGCTTTGATATAGGGCTCTTCGATGGAATCCAATTTACTTGGATCAGGTAGATCAGATGGGTTATGCACGATCACCTCCTCTTTATCCTTGGTCATATAGGCCTTGTAGGATACGTTGGGAACCGTCGTGATTACCGTCATGTCAAATTCGCGTTCCAGGCGTTCCTGAATAATCTCCATGTGAAGCATACCCAAGAAACCACAACGGAAGCCGAAACCCAAGGCTGCTGACGACTCTGGTTCAAACACCAAAGAAGCATCGTTCAGCTGCAAACGGTGCATCGATTCACGCAACTCCTCGTAATCTTCCGTATCTACAGGATAAATACCCGCAAAGACCATCGGTTTCACCTCTTCAAACCCTTGGATAGCCTCAGAACAAGGACGATCCTTATGCGTAATGGTATCCCCTACTTTCACTTCACGTGCCTCTTTGATACCCGAGATAATATAACCTACATCACCGGTCTTAATGACTTCTTTAGGTACTTGATTCAATTTCAGTGTACCAATTTCATCGGCAAAATATTCTTTCCCAGTAGCAACAAATTTCACGCGGTCACCTTTACGGATTTCACCGTTTTCAACTTTAAAATAAGCCATGATACCACGGAAAGAATTGAAAACAGAGTCAAAAATCAAGGCTTGCAAAGGTCCATCAGGATCACCAACTGGATGTGGAATACGTTTCACAATAGCTTCCAAAATATCCGGAACACCAAGACCCGTTTTTCCGGACGCAGGAATAATCGCATCACGGTCACCACCGATCAAATCCACAATCTGATCTTTTACTTCTTCAGGCATAGCACCGGGAAGGTCCATTTTATTGAGGATCGGAATGATTTCCAGATCATGTTCCAACGCCAGATATAAATTTGAAATAGTTTGTGCTTGAATACCTTGAGATGCATCTACTATTAGTAAAGCGCCTTCACAGGCAGCAATTGAACGCGAAACCTCATAGGAAAAATCCACGTGTCCTGGGGTATCGATCAGGTTCAAGATATACTCCTGACCATCTTTTTTATAATTCATTTGGATGGCGTGACTCTTGATTGTAATACCACGTTCACGTTCCAAATCCATATTATCAAGTAATTGTGCCTGTGCTTCACGCTGACTAATGGTATTGGTATACTCTAAAAGGCGGTCTGCCAAAGTACTTTTGCCATGGTCAATATGCGCAATAATACAGAAATTACGAATGTGCTTCATATAGGATTTTTAAACTCTTTTGCTAAAAGGCAAAGATACCTTTTTTTATATATATTTATATAAACTAGCTTTTTTTTAGTTTACTATACGCGAAGAAATCAGGCTAGACGCTATTCCTATTTAAGTAGGAGAAAGATGCCGCATTCGCTATTCGGCAATAGCATATAAAAAATGTTTTTGATTCCGCGTAACATTTTCCGTATCCCAAGAAATCCGTTCTCGGAATTGCTCCGAACGAATCGGGCAATTGCCGACCTGACAATATTGACAGCACTGCGGGAGGCAGGGATCCGCATGAACAAAAAATTCAGTCCGCACCGACATCTCTTTATTGACAATTTTATCGACAGCAGAGATTTCATCGTGCACCTCGATCAGGTCAAGGTAACGGGGAAGTGTGAGATGGCAATCTACATGGAGTTCGTTCCCATAACGCTGTACACGAAGATTATGAACATCAATCCATTTATCTTTTCGATTACGTTCCAAGATTTCAACGACATCTTGCACAAGGGCAATATCCGATTCATCCATCAATCCACCGATGGATTGACGAAGTAGCTTATAACCATTGAAGAGTATAAAAAGCCCCAGTACAATTGAGATGACCACATCGATCCATTGGAAACCTGTCAGTCTCATCAACAATAAACCCAGTATCAATCCGACCGTACTATAGGCATCTACCTGCAGGTGTTTTCCATCCGCCACTAAGGTAATGGAGCCCAATGCACGCCCGCGCTTCATGATATAGAATCCTACGGCAAAATTGATCACAGATGTAACACCAATCAGATAAATCCCTTGTTCAAGATGTGTTAACGCCGCAGGAAAGAAAAGATTGTAACAAGCCTTGGCTAAGATAATGCCACCAGCAATAAAAATAAGTCCACCTTCCAGAAATACCGAAAAGAATTCCACTTTACCGTGGCCGTAGGGATGATTCTCGTCCTTGGGTTGCGCCGAAAGATAAATACTATAAAATGCAAAACCCGAAGCAATCACATTAACAATACTCTCTGCCGCATCTGTAAAGATTGCACTGGAATCCGTTAGAAAGTAGGCAAAAAACTTCACAATCATCAAACCTATTCCCGTAAAAAGCGATAATAAAACCAATCTTCTTTGTCTTGACATGATGCTTATCTTCTATATGAAACCTTCTATGAGCAAATGATGAAATGAGGTCCAGCCAACATTTTTGTGAGCGCAAAGGTAAAGATATAACGACAAATCAGAACGATTAGTTTTGAACATCCAACGCCGGGGATCAATTAAATAACTGTGCTAAATCGCATCAACAGCCATATTATTAAAAAAGCCCAATAAAAGAGCTACTTTTCTTTGTAAATTCTCAAAAATAAAGAAGATTATTTGCAACGTATGTAATATCTTTGTCTTACCATGAGCACATCATCATACTTATCAGACAGGATAAATAATTTGTCCGAATCGGCTACACTTAAAATGACCAAGTTGGGCCGCGAATTAGCAGCAAAAGGCGTTAATGTAATTAGCCTTAGCGTAGGTGAACCTGATTTCAACACCCCTGAGCATGTAAAAGATGCAGCGAAGAAAGCCCTAGATGAAAACTGGACGCGTTACTCGCCAGTACCGGGATACCCTGAATTGCGCCAGGCAATTGTAAACAAGTTGAAAACAGAAAACAATTTAGATTATGATATCTCTCAAATTGTTGTTTCTACAGGTGCAAAACAATCCCTGTCTAATGTAATTTTGACTTTGATCAACCCAGGTGATGAGGTAATTATCCCAACACCATATTGGGTATCATACTCCGAAATGGTCGTTTTAGCAGAAGGAAAATCGGTATTTATCAATACAGAGATCGACAATAACTTTAAGATTACACCAGCACAATTGGAAGCGGCAATTACACCAAAAACCAAATTGTTCATGTTCTCTTCGCCAAACAACCCTACTGGAACAGTTTACAGCAAAGATGAATTGGCTGCATTAGCTAAAGTTTTCGAAAAACATCCACAGGTATTTATCCTATCCGATGAAATCTACGAACATATCAACTTTGTAGACAAACACGAATCCATCGCACAATTTGAAAGTATCAAAGATAGAGTAATCATCATCAATGGCTTTTCAAAGGCATTTGCAATGACTGGATGGCGTTTAGGTTATATCGCTGCCAACAAAACCATTGCTGCTGCAAATGATAAATTACAAGGACAGACAACCTCAGGTACCTGTTCAATTTCTCAACGTGCGGGTATCGTCGCTTATGAACAAGGATTAGAATCTGTCAACAAAATGAAAGAAGCTTTCGCTCGTCGTCGCCAATTGGTATACGATCTATTGACTGAAATCCCAGGCGTAAGAACAAATCTTCCAGAGGGTGCATTCTATTTCTTCCCTGAAATCTCTTCGTTCTTTGGTAAAAAAGACCAAGATGGTAATGTTATTAAAAACTCATCTGATTTGGCACTGTACTTATTGAATGTTGGTCACGTAGCCACTGTAGGTGGAGATTCATTCGGTAACGACAACTACATCCGCTTGTCCTATGCAGCTTCAGACGAAAGTTTGATCGAAGCTTTAAAAAGAATCAAAGAAGCGTTAGGAAAACTAGCCTAATCTCTTATCCAAATATAAAAAAAGAGCTCCTCTGAGCTCTTTTTTTATGCAGTTCCAATTTTCCCATACATTTTCGACATAGCCTAAACTCTTATTCGGTCAAATATCATCTCAGCTCCATAATTTAAGCAGATGCTATCGCTTGAAATAAATATTTATTACATTTACTTCTATGAGTATTTTAACAGAAAAATTTAAAACGCAGCATGACACAGCTCCGTTTTCACAGATAAAAAACGAAGATTATATTCCCGCATTTGATGAGGCTATTCAGAAGACAAAAGATGAAGTCGATGCGATCGTCAACAATCCCGAAACGGCAACTTTCGACAATACTATCGCTGCTATGTCCTACTCGGGGCAGACATTAGATCGTTTGTCCAATATCTTTTTTAATCTCCATTCCGCCGAGACCAACGCCGATCTTGAAAAGATCGCACAGGATGTAGCCCCAAAACTATCTGCTTTAGGCAATGATATCACCTTAAATTTCGATCTTTTCAAACGGGTTAAGGCTGTATACGATCAGAAGGATCAACTGACATTGACGGCAGAGCAAACCACCTTATTGGAAAAATCCTATAAGGATTTTGTACGTAACGGTGCACTTTTAAATGATGAACAAAAAGAAAAGCTCCGCGAAATAGATACCGAGCTATCGCTTTTAAAATTGAAATTCGGAGAGAATGTCCTGGCCGAAACCAATGCTTACCAGCTGTTGGTAACAGACGAAAAAGATCTTGCTGGACTTCCAGAGGGTGCCATAGAGGCTGCACATGCTTTGGCTAAAGCCAACGAAAAAGAAGGCTGGCTTTTTACCCTGGATTTTCCAAGCTATCTTCCTTTTGTCACTTATGCCGACAATCGGGAACTTCGCAAAGAAATTACCCTCGCCGCAGGCCGCAAAGCATTTCAGGACAATGAGTACAATAACGTGGACAATGTCCTGAAAATTGTAAAACTTCGCTTCGAACGGGCCAAATTATTAGGCTACGCAACCCATGCGGACTTTGTCCTTGCCGAACGTATGGCACAAAACCCAAGCAAAGTCACTGAATTCTTAAATGATTTACTCGGAAAAGCGAAACCAGCGGCAGTGCAGGAATTTGCAGAATTATCCCAATTTGCAAAAAACTTGGATGGCATAGACCAATTGGAAAAATGGGATGGTGCCTATTATGCCGAAAAGCTGAAACAAGAACGCTTTAATCTGGACGATGAAAAGCTCAAACCTTATTTCAAACTCGAAAATGTCTTACAAGGCGCATTTGAAGTAGCCCATCGCTTATTTGGCATCAACTTCAAAGAAGTCGATACAATAGATACTTACCACGAAGAAGTTCAAACATTTGAAGTCAGTAAAGACAACGGTGAATTAGTCGCTATCTTCTATGCCGATTTCTTCCCGCGTAAAGGAAAGCGAAATGGAGCTTGGATGACATCGTTCAAACCACAATACATTCAAAATGGCACGCAAGAGCGTCCGCATGTCTCTATTGTCTGCAATTTTACGCGTCCTACAGCATCAAAACCTTCGCTGTTGACCTTCCAGGAAGTAACCACATTATTTCACGAATTTGGACATGCCTTACATGGTATGCTAGCTGACAGCACTTATCCTACACTATCTGGAACATCTGTGTATTGGGATTTTGTCGAGTTACCGAGTCAGGTGATGGAAAACTGGTGCTACGAAAAAGAGGCCCTTGAGCTATTTGCCAAACACTATGAAACTGGTGAAGTGATCCCGATGGAACTTGTCGAAAAGATCCGCGAAAGCGCTTCATTTCTTGAGGGAATGGCGACAATGCGCCAATTAAGCTTCGGTCTATTGGATATGGGCTGGCATGGACAGGATCCAACAGCGATCTCGGATCTGAAAGCATTCGAAGATGAACAGTTTGCCTCGACAAAACTCTATCCCGATGTCAAGGAAAATGCCATGAGTACTGCCTTCTCCCATATTTTCAATGGCGGTTATTCTTCGGGCTATTACAGCTATAAATGGGCCGAAGTACTGGATGCCGATGCATTTGACTACTTTAAACAAAATGGTATTTTCAATAAGGAAATCGCGACCAAATTCAAAGATAATGTTCTTTCAAAAGGTGGCACCGAACATCCAATGGTTCTATACAAACGCTTCCGCGGACAGGAACCTTCGGTTGAACCTTTATTGAAAAGAGCTGGATTGATCAAATAATTGGATTGATCAAATCATAAAAAAAGCTGGATATTACATCCAGCTTTTTTGTTAGAAACACAGTTCCATCAGGAACTTCCTTGCCTATCAAAGCCCCTGTAAAAATACACGAGCACTCAGCTAATCAAATGACTTTTTATTTAGCACTGTATTATTACAAGCAACGCCAGGATTTAGCCAATTCTGCAGATTTTATACTGGCCATACCTGATCTTAAACAATATTATAAAAGCATCAATTGTTTTCCATTCAGAATCAAAGTATTAAACAAGAACCGCGCATATCTTGCCGATTAAGCAAAAAAATAGTATCTTTGTAAGACATAATTGGGGTTGACCGGAATTGACAGGATGGAGACGGTTATGTAAGCATGTAGTGCGTTGTTAGTAGAGCACTTTAATCTGAACTTTCAGAATTATAACTGGCGAAGAAAACTACGCCTTAGCTGCTTAAGTTAGACTTAACATAGCTATTTGTCCTGTTAGATCCTGTTCTTTGGTTTAACATTCGGGGCATCGAACAATAGAACTGGCAAGTGTGATGTTGCTAAGCACTTGTGAGAAACAGCAACTACGGCGTACGGTATAGGTAAGCGACTCACCTTCCCTCGCTCGACAATTAAAGAGAAGCTAAACATGTAGAAAGCGTATACAGTACCATGACTGGACGAGAGTTCGAATCTCTCCAGCTCCACAAACAAAAAAGCCTAACTTACGTTAGGCTTTTTTGTTTATTGCACAATGCCTTTATAAACCGCATCCCGCAAAATACCAGCTTCCGTGTCCCCTGCATATTCCCAATACATCGCACCGAGCAGCCCCGTCGTGTGAACATAATCGCATTTAAGTGCAATCGACTCTGGCGTTTCATAAGTCAGTACAAAATCCCCTTTATCGTTGACAAGATAATGTGCTTTCGCTTCATCGTCCCATTTCTGCTCAAATCCCTGCAACGAAAGCAGATCTTTATAATCGATAAAACCTTTGACTTCAGTTTTATTACCACGGCCATAGAATGGAATTCCCAATACCAATTTTTCAACAGGCATCCCTCCTTCAACATGGGCCTTAACGGCCTCCACGCAAGTGGTATGTCCTGATAAGGGTGAACGGTGCAAGCTCGCATGATGATAAGGCGGATGACCCGAATCATAAGTCATGATATTTACAAAATCCACCTCTTTTTTAATCTTATCAAAGGCGATATACTTACCGTTCGCAACCGAAGCCAAGGTCAACAGTCTCTTCTTACCAATAGCTTTCCGGATATCGTGCATGAGTAAGGTGAAATTTTCGGTATCGGCTAAAGAGGACGAAATCCCGGCAGAAGAATTTGTCGGGTATTCCCAGTCAATATCTATACCATCAAGACTAAACTCCCGCACCACACGCAAGCAGTCTTTGGCAAACTTTTGTCGATTGGATTCATCAGCAGCCATTTCGCTAAACCTACCGCTTCCCCAGCCGCCAACAGACAACAATACCTTTAGATGTGGATGTGTTTTCTTAAGATCCGTAATGTCCTTCAGCCTGGATTCATTATCTATACGCAAGCCATCAAAGCTCTCGTTGACATGTGCAAAAGCATAATTGATATGGGTTAGATAAGCAGGATCGGGCATCACTTTGGACCAGGAAGTGACATAGGCAATAACAACTTTTTTGTTTTTTGCTCGTGCACGACTTACACTAGGGTACAATAATAAAGTCAATAACAGAACAGTGAAGATCTGGCTAAGTATTGATTTCAATTTACATTCCATATTTGCAGTTTTGTTTGTTTTTTGATGATATTGGACTTCCAAAAATATAATTCAGTTAAAGCATGCAAATTTGATGCTTAGGCGCTCGCTAAAGTTTCAGATAAATATGTAGTTTCTTAAGCAAGATCGCATACCACAACATCGCAAAAGCCCAAAGCAATGAACCAGCAATAGCTAAGCCCATATGTCCCGATTGTTTATAAAAGAACAATGGAAGATGAAAGCCCCAACAGACAAAGTAGATCAGATCGGGTGCAAGATAGGTCGTCAATGAGTTCTTTCCAGCCTCTTCAAACAATCCTATCCCGCGATGGTAGCCTTTCACATCAATAAAATAATATATCGGGATCAAAAGCAATACACTAATCCCACAACAGACCAATGCCCAGCTCGGTGTACCATGGATTTTGGATAAAATAAACCAAAAACGTAAGACAAAACCTGTAACTAGCCAAATCATACCAATAACCAGCAAAAAACGCAGCAATACCCGCGGAGTGGC
Organism: Sphingobacterium sp.; assembly: GCA_031286695.1. Lineage (GTDB taxonomy): Bacteria > Bacteroidota > Bacteroidia > Sphingobacteriales > Sphingobacteriaceae > Sphingobacterium. The sequence goes on from JAITTY010000012.1 coordinate 25,419, forward strand.
CGCATATCGTTTCATAAGCATACCTATGATTGTTCCGGCCAGCACAATACAGGGTATATTGCCAGCTAGAAGAACCTGTAAATATCTTCCGATACCAGGGAATTCAACTTTAAATTCCGTTTGGCTGAGAATATTGAGTACCAAAAACAACAACCAACCACACACAAGCACTATTATCCTTCCCCTGCATAATAAGAAAATAGAAGCCGCGGCAAAATATCCCCAACCAATCAGCCCCAAAATCCCCCACCACCCTACTTCCAAGCCTTTCCCATCCGACGCTTTGAAAATATATATGAGATAAATAATCCCCATGATGCCGACTACACGCAACCCCTTATAAATGGATTGATATTGCATATCTTTCGGATAACGATTCCAAATCAGAAAAACGAATATATACAGCAGTCCTAGCCACAACAGATGTGACATCCCCGTCAAATTAGGAGATACACGTGTACCATTTAGAATCAACACGCCAATCAGCAGCAAACTCAATGTTCTCAACAGAACATGTACAAAGATTACAGTTGTCGATGAACCTATCTTTTCCCTGGCCGCAACAGCATATGGCACCGCCATACCAACCATAAAAAGAAATCCCGGAAATACCCAGTCCGCTAAACCCATCCCGTCCTCATCTGCTTCCGTGTGAACCAGCCATTTAGGTACACCGGGTATAAACAAGTCATTGACAAATAACATCAGGAACAGCGTGAAACCACGCATAACATCCATTGAACGGATTCGGATTGTAGGTACAGCTTGCAATGCGTTCATAATTGGTTTTATGTGTAAAAAAATAGCTATCAGCGTAGCTGCTTAACCAACCTCTTCCCCAGATTCTTCTTAGATAGTTTTTTAGTGATTTTATGGCGACCGGAATTCGGTGGCTGATGGTTCTTTATTTGAATAATCTAAGATGAAAAAAAAACACCAATATATAGTGAAATAATTGTTCAAATTAGTGTAAATTTTACTCATAAAACACAGAAATCATGCAATTTACCCCAGTTTCCCGTATAAACCAGACAGAAGTACAACAAGAAATATCACACATGTATAAATTGTTACTTTTTATGAAGTGTAATTGTATTGCATATCAAAAGCAATTTATCTAAGTTTGGCAAAAACAAATTTACATACAGCCGATCTTCATGAAATTCATTCTTTTTATCTGCTTATTATTCACACCACAGACTATCTTCGGACAGAATACCAGCGTCATCAATAATGAATCCACTCTTTTTGAACTTGAAAACCCAAATGGTAAAATTGATTTTTTAGTCATTGATCCTGCTCCAAAAAGTAAAAAGCCCCTATTTTTGTTTTGTCAGGGATCGTTACCCTTGCCGCTATACTTTAATTATAAAAAAGAAGGTTTAAGTCTTTTTGGAGGAGGATTAACTAACTTTAACTATCATGATATTATTAAGTCGTATCATCTTGTCGTGATTTCCATGCCAGAAACTCCTGTTATCGTCGATGAATCTCAGCTTAATGACTCTTATTGGTATTATGGTGACTCAAAAGATAAAAATATCCCGAGTATAGCTTATCAAAAGGCAGACTATCTAGATAATTATGTAAACCGAGCCGTCGCAGTATTAGATTATCTTAGCGGACAACCTTGGGTCGATAAATCACAATTAGTTGTATTTGGCCATTCCCAAGGTGGGCATGTAGCGGCCAAACTAGCAAATAGGTATAAAAAAATAAGCAAACTGGGCCTATCAGGAACGAATTTGTTTGGACGAATAGACCAAGATATACGACAAGCTAAACGCGATGTACAGAAGGGAAAAATAACCTGGCTACAGGCAGAGCAAAAAATCGAACGAACCTATGCATTTTATAAAGATGCCAACGATCCAGAAAAATTAAAACACAATCCCAATTTACGTTCCTGGAAGTCATTTTCACAACCCGCTATTGATGAACTATTGGCCTTTAATAAACCAATCTATCTCGTATTCGGTACAGAAGATATTGTATCTGAATTAAATGACCTGGTGCCTCTTTATTTTATAAGAAATCACAAAAACAACCTGACTATAAAACGCTATTCTAATCAGGAGCACAATTATTTTGATGTTCAGAACGATGGTCGGCCCGATTACGACAAGCCCCATTGGAACGAGGTTATGAATGGATTTTTAGCTTGGGCATTAGAGCCAAAACAAACAGCAAATAACAATTAAACAGTACAGACCATGAATCAATTAAAATTTCGTGACGCATCACAACAAGATTTACCGCGCATTGTAGAAATATACAATTCGACAATTGCCTCCCGCATGGTCACAGCAGACACTGCACCTGTATCTGTTGCCAGTAGACAAAAATGGTTTGACGAACATAACGCTTCAAAAAGACCCTTATGGCTGGTAGAAGATGAAAATAATCAGGTACTTGGCTGGGTAAGTTTTCAATCGTTCTATGGTCGTCCAGCTTATGATGCTACGGTAGAAATCAGTATCTATCTGGACGAACAGCAGCGAGGCCGAGGCTTGGGTAAACAGATTCTCCAGTACTGCATTGATAAAGCGCCAAGTTTAGGTGTACATACCTTATTGGGATTTATCTTTGCACACAATCTTCCAAGTATCGTATTATTTGAAAAAATGGGCTTCAAGGAATGGGCAAACTTACCCAATATAGCAACCTTAGATCAGGAAGAACGTAGTCTAAAAATATTAGGTATACGAATTAAATAACGGCGTGACAATCTAATTACATGTCATCAAAAATAAAATCGCTAAATTAAAGTATGAACTAGATAAGATCTATAATTCGGTAATATGAAACATTTAATCCAATTCTCCTTGATGTTGATTGCTTATGTATTTGTCTTTTCCAGCCCTCTGTTGGCACAAAATCCAGAGCGCACCAAAACTATCCCTATCGCAAGTGATTCTGCATACAGCAAGATAATACAAGTGCTTCAGGATGGCGGTTATTTTATTGTACAGCTCGATCGACCTTCCGGATTTATTCAAACCAGCACATATTTAGAAAACAATAATTTTCTAAGCAATAAAGAAGGAGAAAAATTAATTTTCAACTTTCTGATCAGCCCTTTACAAGCTAAAAGATCAAAAATAGTTCTAAATATATTTTCAATAGAAAAGCGTAAAGGAGGAAGCTTTGACGCACCTAATTATTATGATGAAGATAAGGGAATTGTCCGGGACAATAAAGTCTATCAGCAAATTTGGGATAAGATACTCCCCCTATTTCAATAAGTACAATCAAGATAAAGCCCAGTTGATCTCAGCTCACCTGGGCTTTTATAGTAAAAGAATCAGATCGAAATTGTTAGTAAGGGAACATCCAGCCCCGACGCCATCATACGCGTTTTACTACGGTGGGTCAATGAGCTCCAAAAGCCATACTTATAGGGGATCATAACCAGCAGATCTGTACTACTTTCCCTGACCTCGTCCCGGATGGCTTTCACAACCTCATTGGATGTTACATTTTTGTAGTAATAACTTACGATTCCCATCACGTCGTTGATAGCTTCCCGTGTTTCTTTTCCCTTCTCCTCATTCAGCTGCTCCACTGTTTTACGAATATTGAGCACCTCCAGTACCGCACCGAACTCAGCGGCAAAATCCTTTACTTTTTCAAGAATTTCCTTTTGTACACCACGAACAATATCACAGGCAAAAAGAATATGTTCCAGACCCGTAAATTTTGCGCCCAGCGGAACTGAAAGGATAGGTATTTTTAATTTACTGATTGCTGCCGTCGTGGTATTACCAAGCATGTCCTGATCAAAGGAACGTTTGGCCATTCCCATCACCAACAAATCGGCATTCGTCTCATGGATGCACTTGGTGATCTGGTCATAAAACAAACCTGCAGCGAGATAAGGAATAGTCAAAACACCACTTTCGGCCGTAATCGCCTCGGCTTTATGTCGTAAAACCTTACTTTGATGTTCAAATATTTTGAACATAGAATCGGGAGAAAGTCGAGCGTTCATCGCATGAATGGAAGGATTTTGAAGAGAAAATAAAACGAGCTCGTATTCTTTTCCTGCAAAAACTTCCATAATAAACTTTAAGGCGTGTTCGGCCTCTTCAGCGTAGTCTGTGGCAACAATAATCCGTTTCATATGGTCTAATTTAATTCAATAAAAAATCCCTTTTTATTACATTCAAGTTAACGAAAAATAATAAATCTATCAAACGGAGAATTGTCTCAACAGGGTCAATTTTCTCCCGATTTTTAGCTATTTTAAGTAGCTTGCTTTTACAAAAGAAGCCTTTTTCAAATAATCGATACTTTGTTGTAAACCCGTATAAATATCATTACGTGTTTCTTCCAGCTCAACAAAGATATATTGTAATCCCGCAGCTTTTGAATTGTTAAAAATTGCATCAAAACCGACCATGCCACTTTGACCAATTTCACGGTGATCTTTTATATGCAATGCCTTAAATCTGCCGGCATATTTATTAAAATAGTCAACTGGACTTACTTGTCCCATGACCGCCCAATAGACGTCCATCTCGAAAAATACATTCTCGGGATCTGTATGCTCTATCATATAATCGTACATCACTTTATCTTCCACTTTTCTAAACTCGTGTGAGTGGTTGTGATAGCCATATACGATTCCTTGCTGGCGGCATTTGGCGCCCACCGCATCCAGATAACGGCATTGTGTTTCTAGGTCTTTAAGTGTTTTGGGCACATCCATCCAAGGCGTAACGATATATTTCATTCCTGCAGCTTTGTGCGTAGCAATACATTCATCCCACCATTTTAGCGATTCAGTAAAATCTCCAGAGGCAAGCTCTTGTTCCGATAAAGTCTTCGTCGCATGTGATGAAATCACTTTCATCCCAGCCTTTTCTACTTTTGCCTTAAACTCCTGTGGGCTTAAGTTATATAATTTACCATCTTTGTATCCAGCGGCTTCCACGCCTGTATACCCCAATGCTGAGATCTTTTGTAGAATCTGGTCGAAATTTGGATTTTTCCCTATTTCTTCGCGTACAGAATATAACTGTAGACCAATTTCCTTTTTTGCAGCTTTTTGCTGTGCAAATGTTGGACTCACTGCCAACATCATACATCCAGCTACCAATGTTCCGATAAGAGTTCTTCTTTTCATTTAGTGCTCAATTATTTATTATAGACTTCGTTCAACGCAATTATAATGTAAACACAGCGTTTACAGGTTGTTTAGGTTTATCGCGTTAAATGTAGCTGCAATGTATGCAAATACTCGAAAAAACGCAATGCTTTTCCCGTTTTATTTGTTCACACCACATGCTCAGCAACATAAACGTACTTTCATAGAAATTAAAATAAGTCAGATTCAACGATTTGTCACCCAGCGCTGTTCTATTCATAATAACAAACAATTTGAACGATGGAAAATAAATATGATACCCCCGAACATAGCGATCAAAAACAGGAGGAAAAATTACCGAATGTAGCTGTCGAAGAAAAAGATGATGAACCCGCAGGTCGAAATATTAAGCGCACGCTTATTATCGCAGTATGTGTATTGATCGTATTTTATCTGATCTACTATTTTATGAGTGGACGATAACAAACAACTTACCAGGGCTCCGGTTGAACGAGATACAGAATTGATTCTTATAAACCGAAGCCTGGATTGTTGACGATATCATCTCAATTATTTTTCATTCCTATGTTGTATGTCAATAGGCTATTCTTAGGCTATCTACATAGGCGGGTGATGCAGGGGCTAAACCTCATCTAGGCTCAATATATTTGTTATAACAAATATATAAATAAAAAATATTTATAGCAAAATTTTAAATAAAATAATGAATTATATTTTGCGCAAATTATCATTCAATTCGTTGTATGACGGATCAAGACAAAGTATTGCTGGAAACCATTGGTTTACGCTTTCGTGCCAAACGAAATGATCTGTACTATTCGCTACGCGATCTATCGCATTTAACAGGTATTTCAACAGGAACACTGAATGGAATAGAAAAAGGAAAGGATCTTACCCTTACAAATTTTTTAATTTTATGCCAAACCCTGGAAATTCAACCGAACACATTCTTTCAGCATGAGATCGCCTTTCAGGCCCCTTACTCACTGCCGCCAGATGCACAGGAGAGAATTCTGCTAAGCAAAAAACTGGATGATCTTGTCTATCATTCCGATTTTTTCCACACCGCGCGACGTGTTTCTGAAGTTCTTTCCCAACTGGGAATAGATAAAAGCCAAAGCAATAAGTTCTCTGTTTACCTCACAAGCTACTGCGAAGAAGGAGCTTTAGTTTACGAGCAGCATGGCAATTATAAAACCTATCTTAAGAAGGATTTAAGTGTAACCCACTAACCTTACTTGCTTAATTCCCTAAAACGGTTCGCCCTTCTGAACGTTCCCAAATCATTAAATCGAACACCATATTTACGCAGGATATCCTGTGCTTTTTTGCGGCCGATATGCCGGACGTAAAAGGTCTCATTGACAACAAAATGATGAATACTATGTGTCCAGCCAAAAAAGAAACAGAACAATTGCATCGGAAAGGTCCACCAAACGGTCAGTACCTGCGTCTGTTCAATGACGTTGCCCGCTTCAACATCGCCAAAATAATGCATATTTGATGTGATAAAATGCAAACAAAATTGGCGCAATAGATTTGGTAAAAGAATAATATAAATTAGACCATGAAGACTTATTAACATGTTATCAACATACTGTGGAAAACTCAAATCTAACCTAAACATTACATTTAACCAATCCATTAGCAGATCTGCGAAATAGAAATATAAAACCACATGTGCAAAAATCGTCACGGGAACAATGCTCAAAAACATAATTCGTTTTAGTTTTGAAGAAGTCTCCAATTTTAGATTCCCATTTTTTACTTCCTTATCCATGTCATTAAACATCCGATGGAGACGAAAGAGCCCTCCCAATACAACATCAGGTGTTGTCAGCAGACGTTTAATTGACCAACGCTCACCATTTGTCACACTACGCTCTTCAACATCGTGCAATGTACCCGAAAACTTATGGTGATGATGATGCAAGGTTCTGCGAATCCAAGGATTGACAGTCAGTGGCCTTAAGATCCAGACACTAAAAAGCATAAAATGATGAACCACTTTGTGTCTTTTAAAATAAAGCCAATGGATCAGATCATGCTCTATTTCATGCAATACGCCCATAAAAAATGCATTGCTAACAATCATAAGCCAAGTCGGCACAACTGCGCGATACCAAGCGATCGATACAACCACAATGGCTAGGATTGCGATTGCAAATATGAGCATCCCAATGCTGTTCTGACGTTTTAATATGGGGTATATTCCTTTAAGCTGTTGATAGGACTGATTTATTTCCCTCCTGATCTGGCTTGACTTTTCCTGATGTGTCAATTCGATGTGATTTTTTTGGTAAAAATAGGGATTTTTTCGTGTACTTCTCCTATACTAAGCCCTAGGAACATGAGCATCGAGGTCTTTCACAAAAGAAGTTCGCAAAAAAATATTTCCGCACGCTGTAACAAAACGAACTGATCGAATACTAATAAATTAAAATCAACATATAAACATAAACAGTCATGGAAAAGAAATCAATTTACAACTGGAAAAATAATTTATTCGGAACAAAGTCTACCCTCTATTGCAATGAAGCTGTGATCGGTAGCCTTAAATCCATTGATTGGAATCTAGATGCTCATGTTTCTATCCATAAAGACGAGTATCGCTTCATAAATAAAGGACTTTTCAATCCATATACAGAGATTCGAAATCAAAACAATGACCTTATCGGTGATATTGAATACAGTACCTGGACAAGTAAGGCTACCATTAGCCTGATCAATAAAAAATATACATGGAGCCCAAAAAATATGTGGATGACCGCATGGCAAATCGAAGATGAACAAGGAAAAATTGTAGAAATCAAACCATCTTCACTATCTGATGGCGGCAAAATAGAAAGTTGCGAAAACAGCGAATTGATCTTATCTATAAGTTTATATCTGCAAAAGCGTACTGCAGTTATGTTTTCTATGCTCGCCCTAATTCCCCTATTTACCTTACTACTCTTTTAATGTAGCAGCCAACTTCTAATACATAGCAATCCAAGCAGATCTTTTATCGGGTCTGCTTTTTTTGTGCAATCCAACGTGTTATCAATATGCTATCTTTTAAACAAATAATTCTTAAATAACAGGGACTTTATACGTACTTTATAGGGACCTCATAGGGACCTCATTCGGATGAAAGCGTTTCAACTCCCTATTAGTTCCCTAGAATGTAACAGTTTACTTACAATAAATTAAGATATTGGTATAAACTTATCCACCACTTGTACGTTAGTAAAGCCTATGAACTTTAATTGAATACTATGGCAAATGTAAAACACGGTATAAACGGTCCTCCTTCTGGTAAAGTCGGGGCAGTTGTTTTTTGTAAATGGAAAGAAATCAACTATGTCCGATCTCTTCCAAGAGTGAATAAAAGAAGGCCGCTTTCGGATAAGGAAGTTAACAACCGAAACAAATTTGGACTTATGCAGCAATTCTTAAGTCCCTACAAAAAAGTTATACGGCTGGGCTTCGCAAACTACGCCAAAAATATGACAGCTTTTAATGCGGCTATGTCCTATAACCTTCAACATGCCATACAACAGGACGATGATGGTTTTCACATCAATTATGATCAAATCGCCATAAGCAGAGGACTGGATGCTGAGATTACTGGAGCGTTATTTCAATTGCAGGAAGAAAATATTCATATAAACTGGGAGTTAAAAAACCCACAAAAGCTCATGGATGAAGATCTAACATATTTTCGAACCTTAGTACTGCTAGTTCCTGAGAATTCGATAAACGCTTCACAAGGTGTTTTACTCGAAAACTATATCACGGATTTAAAAGAATCTATTCGCTTACCAGCAATAACCCACAGCGATATATATCATCTATATTTGGGATTTATTGCTGGCGACGGGACAAACCGGAGCATGAATAGCTGTTATCTGGGCAATATAAAATTAGAAAGGAAATAAAGGTATTCATGGCAAGACAATTCATTAAAAGGATAAATAAAGAAATTCAACAACAAAAATACAATACACTTAATTACAATAAGATAACAACATTTTAACACCGAATTCATGTAAATATGCTTACTTCGTATAAGCGATGTGATTTACAATCGATGGTTTCAACAGCCACATCAATTTCGGCCATGAAGCCAATCGTCTTTATATCTAGTAGGCATTTGGTTACCCCCTCAGCAATCCTCAACACATATCCATGTGCAAGCCCTACTACTTTCTCTATTCAGTTCGGCAAGCTCATACCTTGCCGAACATTCTAGTATTCATCCGACCAGAACGCTTCTAAAGTACTTAACTACCGAAAGGATCTGTCTTTTTCTCTGTTTTTACAATTTTAATCAGATGCTCCAGCGCATTTTTCAGACGTTTGGCATCATCTTCTGTTTGGATTGCCCATAAAATTTCATCCGTGCTTGGCGACGACTTGAATCGAATCTGATACCCTGATTTTACCCTGGCAATGACAAGTACATCTGATTTGGCAATATCGCTTCGAAAATGCTGGCCACTGGAAAGAAAGACTGTCAGCACTCTTCCGTCTACCGTCACCGTATCAATTTTTGTATCCTTATAATGATAAGCTACTTTATACAGCTTGTTAATATAGGCCATCGTCTGCTGTTTATTCAAACCGGCGTTTTGGGCTACTGTAGGTATCGCAATACCAATCGCCAAAAAAAAGCACAAGAAGAAATTCTTCATTTATTTATTATTTTTTATTCCCGCATATTTTGCCTCACTATCGACAGCCTGATCGATTCCTTTACACGTGACCTCTATTCACCAAAAAAGCCATCCAATTCATCGCCTCATCCAAATAGCGTGTAACATCAGTCACAACAGCAAAATACGTTCCTTTTATTTATGGCCTAAAAATATAGATTTTATTTACTTTTTTGTCTATGATCCCAAAAACTAAAGTATTTTCAGCAGCAGCCTTTCGATTGCATTTGCTGAAAATACTTTTGGATATTCTTATCTTAATTTATTCCTTCGATCTCGATAAGTCCCGCGCATTTTCAGCCATACGGATAAATTCAGCACGATAACCTTCTTCATCTTTTCCTTTAGAAGCTTTTGCACGCACGATCAGCTGGTCAAAATTGGCCTTTTGCTTAAAATCAGAGTCCCGAAGTAGTAAACCAAGTTCCGCTACCGCAGTTACAAAACGAAAATCTTCACTCACAGTGTTCAACTCCGTTACCGCAGTTCCTACCACCTTTTGCTGCAACTTACTTTTCTCCCCTCCAGGCTCCTTGTAGCGAAATTTAACTGTTGCCAGTTCAGCATTTCTCCGTCCAGCTACCTGATTTGCATGCTGTTGATATTTTAATGGATCTACCGTTCCGACCATTCCCGACTCAACACCGACAGGTACAATTTCATACAAGGCTGTCACCACATGGCCTACCCCCATATCACCGCCCATCTTTTGATCATTATTGAAATCCTCAGCCTCCAGCAAGCGGTTTTCGTATCCCACCAAGCGATAAGCTTGCACATAAGTTGGATTGAATTCGACCTGAATCTTGACATCTTTCGCAACAGTAAACAACGTTCCCCCAAATTCGGTCACCATCGCCTTCCGCGCTTCAGAAATATTGTCTATATAGGCATAATTCCCATGCCCTTTGTCTGCCAGGATTTCCATCTTACTGTCCTTCAGATTCCCCATGCCATAACCAAGTACCGTAAGGAAAACGCCTGATTTACTTTCTTTGGCAATCAGTTCTTCCATCGATTCGTCACTGCTCTCCCCAACATTGAAATCGCCGTCACTAGCCAAAATGATCCGGTTGTTTCCACCTTTGATAAATTGTTGCTTCGCAATTTCGTAAGCCTTCTTAATTCCTGCAGCACCAGCAGTACTTCCACCGGCTTCGAGCTCTTCGATAGCCGATTTTATTTTCATCTTTTCATCACCGGGCGTACTCTCCAGTTTTACCCCTGCCGATCCGGCATAAGTCACAATAGCTACATGGTCTATATCACGAAGCTGATCGACCAACATCTTCAGCGAAGCTTTCACCAAAGGCAGACGCCCCGGTCCCATCATTGACCCAGAAACATCAATCAAAAACACCAGATTAGAAGCTTTAAGCTTTTCCGTAGGCATATCTTTCGCTTTTAATGTTACACGCATAAGCTGATGCGCGGTATTCCAGGGCGCCTTCGTCAATTCGGTGACGATATTTACAGGTTCACCATTTTTAGGTCCGGCTACTTGATACTGAAAGTAATTGATCATCTCTTCAACCCGTACCGCATCTTTTTCAGGTAGTGTTCCCGAATTGATAAAACGACGTACATTACTATAGGAAGCAGCATCAACATCGGCCGCAAACGTTGATAAAGGTTCTTTACGGGGATTGATAAACTTATTTTCCTTTACTTTTTGATAAGATTCTTGGTTCTGATTAGGCACATAACCCGTTCCTCTAATATACAAGCCCGATACTTGCCCAGACATAGCTGCATTAACATTCATCATCGGTGCGGTCTGGCGCTTTGCTTTGCGCTCAGATCCGGTTACCACAACTTCATCCAGTGTATTGTTTTGCTGCACCAAGGCCACATCAACCGTTGACCGATGGTTGACCGCTACACGTTGCTCGAGATATCCGATGTAACTAAAAACCAAGGTATTTTTACCATCACGGACCTGAATGCGATAATTTCCTTTATCATCGGTCAGGCCCCGTACTTTTGTTACAGCATTGCTTACCTGCACACCAACCAGAGCAATTCCCGTATTTGCATCCACCACCTTACCGCTGACTTCATATCCTTGCTTGGCGTATCCACCTAAGGATAGCAACAAGCCTATCATAAAAAGTATTGTTCTCATATCATTCACATTTTTGCCAAGGGATGCCGTAAATATTAAATTTCCATAAACCAGAAAAAAAAAATATTTTTAACCAATAAATGTTTGCATTCAAGTCGTCAAAAATAGATACACCGCAAGACCATGAGCTCTTGTTGCACTATCAGGAGTCCATGGATCTCCAGGTATTGGGCGATCTATTCCAGCGACATACGGAGATGGTATACTACGTTTGCTTAAGGTATCTCCAAGATTCCGAACTGAGCAAAGATGCTGTCATGAATATCTTTGAAGAATTAATATATAAGGTCAATAAGCAAGAAATCAAGGATTTTCCGAGATGGCTCTATGTATTAAGCAAGAATCATTGCCTGATGTATTTAAGGTCTCAAAAGAACAAATCTCAAATTTCTTTGGATGAATTTGTGAAATTTCCAGGAGACATGCATCAGTATGAACAATATGATGAAAAAGAAGAACAGTTAACGGCTATGGAAGGCTGTCTGGGCAAATTGCCAGAAAAACAGCAGCAGTCGGTCAGACTCTTCTTTTTAGAGGAAAAATGTTACAAAGAGATTAGTGAATCTACCGGTTATAGCTTGAACGAAGTAAAGAGTTATATCCAAAATGGGAAACGGAATTTAAAAAATTGCATGGAGGCTTGGAATGAGCAACAGTAATTACGACATAGCATACTTAAAGAAATACGTCAACGGTGAATTATCTCCTACGGAGATGTACGCTATTGAGCGTGAGGCACAGCGTGACCCCATGTTGGCGGATGTTCTGATGGGTATAGAGATGGATCAAAATAAAACCGTAATTGCAGCAATCAATCAACAGATTAGCCAACGTGCAAAAAGGGATAAAGCTGTTAAAATAAAAGTATTTGACTGGAAAAGACTGGCCATCGCCGCCTCTACAGTAATCGTTTTGGGAGTAGGTCTTGTACTTTTCTGGCAACAGGAAAAAAATAGATCTGAAGCAAAACGTACTGCTGACGTAAACGTTACCCAGGATAAGCCAAAAACAAAGGTTATTGGAGCGGATTCTACCAGGATCACGGATGATATCAAGTCAAAAATCGAACTACAAGATCGTTCGCCACAATTGGCAGATAACAACAGCCCCCGTTTTCGTGAACAACATCCACAAGAGGAGACCACAATTTTATCGCGGGAACCCTCCCTACGCGTAAAATCACTGGAAGAAATGAAGGAAGGTCTCAATAATGATCGCCCTGTATTTGGATTAAGACCTACAGACAGTACAATTGTTATCGGTTATGCGCCAATGGCAAAGAAAAAAGATGCTTCCCAAACGATTATGATTCGGGGAACCTCAAGTTTAAGCAATACACTTGCAGGCAGAGCGCCAGGTATTTCGATTCCACAACAACAAGGTACACCGCTACAACTTACTATTCGGGACAAGGAGACAGGCTTACCTATTTCGGGAGTGACAATCATTCAACCCAATAGTAAGTTTGCTACAAATACCGACGCACAGGGACAAGCGACCATCCAACCTAGTACAATGGATTCACTTGTCGACATCATGGCTCTGGGCTACAACACTGTTGCATTGAATATGCGTCGCAGCAAAAATACGACGATCAAACTGCAACCTTCCAGCAACTCACTTGATGAAGTCGTCGTCACAACCATGTCTTCACGCAAATCAAAAAGTGCTGAACCTATCTGGGGCTGGAAATCGTTCAATAACTATATCAAGAAAAAAACTTCCAAAAGCCGCTACGAGGGTACTGTTCGTCTAAGCTTCTATATCGATAAAGATGGATTGCCGACCAATATCAGTATTCTTCAGAGTGCCAATGACTACCTTGACACTAAGGCGAAAGAAATCTTACTTTCAGGCCCTAAATGGAAAGGAGAAGACTACCGATATGTTACGTTAACCTTCGAATTCACCTTATAAATTAACTACCTGAGGGTGTATTTGATCCGTTACAACAGAAATTTATCTCGCTATCTGAACAAGTAAATAGTCGAAATCTTTCGACTTATTAATCCTTCTAATCAATTTGATTTCTAGGTGGTTTGATTTAAAATTATTTCATAAATTAGCCCTATAATTCTTAACCATACAGTCATTTTTTATGAAAAGTTTTTTCACTGGCCTCCTCCTGCTTAGTGGTGTATACCTACAAGCACAAGATTTTTCATTCGGCAAACTAAAAAAAGAAGATTTCGCCATTAATGTTGACAAAATAGATACTGCAGCAAATGCCTTTGTCTTGCGTGAATATGGCTCAGCCGAAGTAAGTTATAATAAGAATAAGGGTCCTGTTGTTGAGTTTTTCAGGCACGTCCGCATTAAAATATTAAACAAGGAAGCCTATAATTACGCTAACTTCAGTATTCCATTGTATAAAAGTGGAAATGATCGGGAAGTCCTCATGGACATAAAAGGGGCATCCTACCACCTCGACGGTGATAAGATCGTGGAAACAGAGATGACCAAAGCAAATGTTTTTAATGAAAACTCCTCGGAAAACTATGCGATAACAAAAGCAGCCATTCCGCAAGTCCAAGAAGGTACAATTATTGAATACCGCTACCGTACGGAATCCCCCTTTCTCTTTAACTTAAATGCATGGGAATTTCAGGAAGATCTTCCGAAACTTTATAGTCAATACGTCACTCGCATTCCTGAAATCTTTCATTATAAAGCCAATTTAAAAGGTGGATTCCCCATCAGTAACCGAAAGGTAGAAAATTACAACACGGGCTTAAATTCTGAAATTGGAGAAGTCTTAGGTAGTAAAACCACCTATATTATGGAAAATATACCAGCTTTCCATACCGAAGATTACATGACCTCTTCCAAAAATTTCAGGTCAATCATCTTTTTCGAGCTTGGTCGATTTAGCATTCCAATGGGACCGACAAAAGACTTTTCGCTCACTTGGGAAAATGTAAGAGATAAACTTGTACAGGACGAAAGCTTCGGTGGACAAGTAAAGAGAAAAACTGCATTGAAGGAGTTCATTGAGCCTATATTGCAGGATTCAAAAGACGATTTAGAGAAAGCAGTACGGCTGTATACCTATTTTCAAAAACAAATAAAATGGAACAATCGACATTCAATCTACGCTAAAAACATCAAAGATGCCATTGAGAAAAGAACAGGAAATAGTGCCGATATCAACCTCGGACTCGTCAATGCTCTACGGTACGCTAAGCTAGATGCCACACCTGTTATTTTATCTACACGTGACAATGGCTATGCAGGACTTTATGCACCGGCCATATCTGAATTCAACCACGTGATTGCACAGGTAAAAATAGATGAAAACTATTACCTACTGGATGCCACCTCCCCCTATGAAACGTTCGGAAATATTCCGATGAAATGTGTCAACTATCAAGGAAGAGCAATTCCATTGGAAGGTGAATCTAACTGGGTAAAACTCGATGCAAATCTTTCTTCGACTTACAGTAATTTCTTCTATGGAGAACTATCGGAAAATGGAGAATTAAAAGGAAAATGGATTACCTCACGTAATGGTTATGGGGCTTCCAGAATGCGCGAACGCCTTCAAGGAAGCAACTCCGAAGAAGAATTCTACGAAAAAATAGATGAAGAAAACAATCGCATCAAAATCAATAGTTTTAAAGTTTCTAATCGGGAATCGCTTGATAAACCGCTAACTGAAGAATTTGAAATTGAGATTAAAAATTTTGCAACCTTGCAAAATGACCAACTCCTATTCAATCCCTATATTGATACCAAAATGTCAAAAAATCCGTTCAATCTAACCGAGAGGAATTATCCAATTGACTTTGGGTCTTTAGTTCAGGAAGAAAGTTACATGGAAATCAAATTGCCAAAAGGCTATTCTTATCCAACAGAAGCTAAATTAAAAAATATCAGTATGGCCCTACCTGAGCGCGCTGCCCGATATATTTTCAAAATCAGTAATACGGCACCAGACGTTTTGGTAATCGAATCGGCAACACAGTTAAACAAACCCATATTTATGCCGGAAGAGTATTTTGATTTAAAAGAGTTTTTCAGTAGAATCATCCAAGCAGAAAAATTGGATGTCGTGCTCAAAAAAATATAATAATTACCCTTAACACAAACTTCATTTTATGTTGATGATTATCTTAAATAAGGGTGATAACTTTGAATATCAAAAAAAAGTAAAATGATTAAAGATTCAGATTTATTCGAACTAGAGAATATCTTCCTTGGAGAAGGTTTCGAATTGGATGGTGATGATATTATCACCGATGAAGACTAGGTCTTCACTTTTTAAGCAAGTATTATTCCCCTTATATAATCTCAAAGCCCAGACATTCTTTGCTGGGCTTTTTCTTTGATATGCTATTCTTCAATTTGCCCAAAAGTTATTATTTCCCTATCTTTACACTATCCCGACGATTCGATATTGAGCTATCCCGGCTTCCATTTTACCCGAGCCCAAGTAACAGTTTTAAAGCAAATAACATATGAGAAAAATAGTATTGGATCTGCCCGCCCAAACGATCAGAAAAACATTGAATCAACTCGAAAGCATGCTATCGCGTGATTGCTCATCTCTAATCGAAGATCAAGCAGGTGCTGCCTATTTTGGTTTTGATTTTCAACTTGACAACCAACGCTTCAAATTTAGAAAAGCAAAGGTTACGCCTAAAAAAATAGGGCTATTCGTTGCACTTTGGAAACGCGATAATGATGGTCAAACTATTCCCTTTACTGCAGATGATCATTTCGATTACTACCTTATTTCGGTGGAACAGGACCAACATTGCGGTCTCTTTGTTTTTCCAAAACAGACGTTAATTGAAAATTATATCCTCACAGCGGGCTGTCAAGTGGGCAAACGTGGATTCCGTGTTTATCCAGACTGGAGTATACCAACAAACAAACAAGCCTCCAAAAGTAAACAATGGCAGCACACATACTTTGTGGATTTCATGGGTCCTTACGAGGAAACCAAAAAAAAATTGAACCATATATTACAAATCAGCTAGTTGAGCTCTCCACCAAATCCGCGTAAGCTACCCTTAACAAATAAATTGCATCCGTCATACTTTGTTCATCAAGATGTGCAAAGCCCAATCGCAACGCAGTAACCGTTTTATTTTGATAAAGGCAATTACTCGGGAGCAACAATCCTTTTTCTCGTGCCTTTTCCTGTAAAGCAGTCAATGAGAAAACAGACTTAAATTGCACCCAAAAGGCCAGTCCCGACGCCGGAATTGTGAAAGTCACTTTATTTTCGAAATAACCCCGCAATAATACTGCAAACAATTCTTTGCGCTCTGCAATTGTTTTCTGAAATTTACGTTGATAGCGAAAGATATCTCCTTGGTGGATAATTTCACCCAATGTTTTCTCAATCATAAAATTCGGCTTCCCGAAGATATTCAGATATTTTTTACCTTCATCTAGCAGATCCTGAGGCGCGATCAGAAAATTCATTTGGAAGCCGGGGTCAAAAAAACTTCCGAAAGCACCGGTATAGATCACGCGATTGCCTGCATTTTTCCGGAAAAGCGACTCTCCTTTCTCTTGAAAAAAGGAAGACTCAAAATCTGCATCATCCTCAATAATGATAAAGTCGTACTGCTCAGCCAGCTGTAAGAGTTGAATTTTCCGCTTTTCGGAAAGGTTAACCGTCGTTGGATACTGACATCTCGTATTGAGGTAAACACATCTGATCTCCCCGGGCCCAAATTGATCTCCGATCCGATCTACGACCATCCCATCGGAATCGACCGGAACGGTTTTTAGTTTAGCTCCCGCTTGACTGAATATCATATTGGGTAGAAAATAACTTAAATTTTCCACCAATACTATATCGTTAGGTCGAATTAATAATCGGGATAAAATTGAAAAGATCTGTTCGCGGCTGGCAATCGGCAACAAGAAATTCCGGGAAATATGAAATCCCCTGGTTAAGTTCAGATAATAACTTAGCTGGTCCCTAAAAAACAGATTACCCTCCGTTGTGGTCGGAAAATTATCGCTTTTCTTTTTCCGTTTCACTATTGATGCGTAGAAACGAACTAATTCCTCCACTCCAATAACATTGTAATCAGGTATCCCATCCGTAAAATAATATTTTTCGGGAGCTTCTAAAAGAGGCATATCCAGTATTAATTCCTTCCTGAAAGTGTATGGCGCAAAATCAGGCGGTTGTCTAAATGCTTCTATCGCCGATGTGGAAGCACCGTTACGTTCGGGATTTTTCACAAAGGTTCCGCGATTAGGTAAAATTTTCACCCAGCCCTGCTCCTGCAACTCTGCTAAAGCTGCTACGACAGTTTTTCGGTGTACTCTTAATTCATCCGCAATCTTCCTGCTCCCGGGCAACAAATCCCCATCTTCTAATAGATTTCGTTTGACTGCATGAATAAATTGATAAACGATCTGTAGATAGACAGCTTCGTCCTTACGGCGATCTATCTTAATAAAGGAATGAAAAGCTATACCAACCGGACTACTCATTATATTTATTTCGGACTACCAAAGTTATCATTTAAACTATAATCTTTGCAATCATCATAAAAATAATCGCATTTAACTACTAAATCCGAATGGTCATTAAGCAAAATAGATCTGGTTTTAGAATAAAAACTTAGCAATAATATGGAAACAAAACCAAAATGGACACAGGAAGAAGTCGTTGCTTTATACAACAAACCTATTATGGAACTTCTTTATGAAGCGGCATCAGTCCATAGAAAATACCACGACCCCAACAAAGTACAAGTATCTACATTGATCTCAATTAAAACAGGTGGTTGTCCAGAAGATTGTGCCTACTGTCCACAGGCAGCACGTTACCATACCAATGTAAAAGCCGAAGGGTTGATGAGCGTAGATCAGGTAAAAGAGCAAGCCTTGGCTGCCAAGGCTGGTGGCAGTTCACGGATCTGCATGGGCGCCGCCTGGCGTAATGTGAAGGATGGCCCAGAGTTTGACCATGTACTTGATATGGTGCGTACACTGAATAGACTTGACATGGAAGTCTGCTGTACCTTAGGAATGCTGACCGAAAACCAGGCACAACGTCTTTCAGAGGCCGGATTATACGCCTACAATCACAACCTCGATTCATCAGCCGAATACTATCAAGAAATTATCTCGACCAGAAGCTATGACGATCGTCTGCAGACGATCGAAAACGTACGTAAAACAAACATAACGGTATGCAGTGGCGGCATAATTGGAATGGGCGAAAGTATTGCCGATCGGGCTGCCATGTTAATTACTCTTGCTTCACTCATCCCACAGCCCGAATCGGTACCGATCAATGCGCTAGTCCCTGTAGCCGGCACGCCAATGGAGATCATGGAAACCGTATCCATCTGGGAGATGGTACGCATGGTCGCTACGACTAGAATTCTATTGCCCACCACACAAGTCCGTCTCTCTGCAGGCCGATCCAACATGAGTATAGAAGGGCAAGCGTTATGCTTTTTCGCAGGTGCCAACTCGATTTTCTCGGGCGATAAACTCCTCACCACACCCAATCCCGATGTCAACGAAGATATGGACATGTTTAAAATATTAGGTCTGGTCGCACAACAGCCTTTTGAGAAAAAAAATCAACCCGAAACCATATCCACTGAGATAGCACATTACCATGATCTTGGTGAAAGACCCAAATGGTCGAGACCGGGACATAAAATCCAGCGCAACCTCGCCAAGCAGAAGCAAGACAAATAACGACTGTACGATCAGTGCTGATACGAAGTTGTATCCTCGTCATTATATAGAAACACGCGATCCAGAGACCTTATTTATTAGGATGTAAAAAAATAAGGTCTCCGGATTACATTTATATGCATTTACAGCAACAGAAGATAACACGTTCAATAATGAGCTTCATAAGAAATGACAACTATCCTTACTGAAACAGCCGTGATTATGCCAATAAGGGATCGGTTGTACTCTCTACCCCTGTTTCCAATCGCCCGGCGAGCTGAATAACTGGGCTGCTGTCTCCCTTAAGCTTTACTGCAATATCATACCAATTTCCTTGTTTCTCAATACCCAGGATCAATATAACTTCTTCAGCGGGAGCGATTTCCTTTGTTGTGGTATATTTTTCATAGTTGAGGCTCTCAATCGCTACAGTTACCCGCTGATCACTGTTGTTCTTTAGTCTCAGTTGCAATTTCCCTGTCGCTGCCTGAGTCAGCGCTTTAAACTCCGGAGCTACCGCTGCCTGTATCGCGGCTGCCCCCTTTTTCCCTGAAAATTTACGATAAAATCCATTTGGCCCATGTAACTCGAAAGCGTAACGATCTCCTTCAAACTTAGCTAGGTCCCATTGGTATTCCAAACGGTCACCGGCCTTCACCGCAAAATTCCAGTTACGGTAGGTTTCGCTTTGTCCTTGTTCATCACGATACGCCAGCGGACTATAAACATTGAAAGCTGTACCAGCAGTTCTTTTTCCAAAAAGCTTGGTGTCTACTGTCATCGTCAGATGAAACTGTCCGTCTTGGACATAACCCACCGCATCATGCGCATAAGGTAACTGCAATGATTTTCGAATCCCCCGCTCCTGTATTCTGTCAAATGCCGGAATCCACACATTTTTCTTCGCAAGCTCAGGATCATTTAACTCGACGAAACCCCGGGGATCATCCTTAAACTGTGCATTGTATATGGTTTCGATATAAGCATCCCGATCAAGGAAAGGAAGTTGTTCCTTTTGCTGTGTAAAAGGAGTAAAAGCTGCTGTCAAATCACCACAGATTGTCCGACGCCATGCACTGATGTTATCCAGATGAATATTCTTCTTCAGCTTGCTGCTAAAGAAAGATTCCAAAAATTGCAAAGTAGACGTATGATCAAATAGCTGAGAGCAGACCTTGCCGCCTCGCGACCAAGGCGACGCAATATACATGGGAACACGAAAACCTAAGCCCACCGCCCCTTCACGTGCCTGTTTTTTAGGAATCCCCTGTTTTAGCTCATTTTCTAAACGGACCATTTCCACCTCCGTATCGATCCCTGGGGAGCATGCTCCTGTATCTTTCTTCTTTAAATCAGGCACAAGGAAAGGTTTAACATGGTCATAGTACCCGTCGTTTTCATCATAAGTAATGATAAAAATTGTTTTTTTCCAAACTTCGGGGTTTTTCGTTAAGATATCCAAAACTTCGGATACGTACCAAGCGCCATACCAAGGGGCACTGGGGTGATCTGAGAAATTCTGCGGACCTGCCAACCAAGATACGGCGGGCAATTTACCGCTGTCTACGTCTTTCCTGAATTGATAAAGAACATCTCCTTTCGGGACCTCAAGGGATCTCTTTTTTCCCTGCTCCTTAAAACGCAATGTATCCAGCGACCTGTAATTATTGTCGCCCTTATTTACCGTAAATGCACGTTCATTTAATGACTTCGTAAAATCGCTTAACTTCTTATAGTTTTCTGGATTGAATTCCTTGAGTTCAGTCTCAGCGCGCTCGAGTACCTCACTTTTTTTACGAATATCGGCACGTATCTTTTCCGCTTGTTCCTCGGAGGAAGGAGACTTCTCTTCCAACTTCGAAATCTGCATGGGCAAATCCCGAACCTGTGTTTCCAGGCTTCTGATATAGTTCTCCTTAAATTTTACTTGATAAGCCTGAAAAAACTCCAGTAGATTACACCCAAAATTGGATAGCCATGCCCTTTCCTGTCCGGAAAATCCTCCGCCACAGCTTGTCTCATTTTGATAGAAACGCCAGTTAATTCCATTCTTTTCAAGCAATTCTGGAAAAGTTTCCCAGGTCATTTTACCATAGCCAAAGTCATCGTTCCGAATATTAGCTTTTTGCAAACCATCTTTCATCTCTGTAATCTTACCCGTCCAGAAAAAGGAGCGGTTAGGCGTAGTGCTTGTCATGCCCGAGCAAAAATTCTGATCACATACTGTAAAAGCATCTGCTAAAGCATAATGAAAAGGCAGATCTTCGCGTGTAAAATACCCCAATGTTAAAGGCATAGCCGCATATTGTTTATTCCCTGATTGCTTCGACAACAACCAATGATCGTAGCGACCTTGGTTAAAGGCATCCACCTGGCTTGCTCGACTATGCGGAAGCGAACCCATCCAGGTCACTTTACTTTCCTTCAGATTTAATCGAAAAGGAGCATAGGTTTTTCCCTCTTTATCCGTTTGATACCATACGGGTAAACCGTTCGGTAAACGTATCGAACGCGGATCATTAAAACCCCGGACCCCCGAAAGACTACCTAAGGTATGATCAAAGGATCGGTTCTCCTGCATCAGGATGACGATATGTTCGGCATCTAAAAAACTACTTCCTGGGTCAGGGTCTATCGCAAAGGCTTTCTGGATCGATGCGGGCATAAAGCTGGCAATACCGGCTGCTCCCGAAAATAGTAGGGTCTTTCGTAGGAATTCTCTTCTGGTTTCCATAACACTTATTTATAATTTCGATTTGAATCTACTTATATTTCTTTTTGTTTCATATTTCTTCGCGTAAATCTTATGTTACCAAATTAAGTCCTAAGAAAAGATCTCCTTGATTGGATGATAAAAATTTGTTTATTTTTACGAAAAGACAATAGATATAAGTATGGTAGACATTTTGCTGCTCGAAGACGACAAGGTACTCTCTAAGGAGATCCGATCTTTCCTATTAAGCCAGGGTTTTACCTGTGATCAAGCCTTTGATGGTATTGAGTTTTTGGCCAAAACACACCAAAAGAAATATGGTTTTTACCTATTGGATATCAACGTCCCCAAAATCAATGGGTTGGAGATCTGTAAAAAGATAAGAAGCCATGATGCCTTTACACCAATTATTATTCTCTCAGCATACGATGATATAGACGACAAAAAGGAGGCATTTCTCCGGGCCGCTGATGACTATTTGGTTAAACCTTTCGTCTTAGACGAATTACTGATGCGGATCTATTCCCTATTACGTCGACAGCAACACAATGATAGCAACAGTGTAAAAACCTTAACAATAGATGATCTGGTCATTTATCCGGAGGAAGCCCGTGTGCTACGTGCCAATGAAGAAATTAACCTTACTCAAAAAGAATTTCAGTTGCTGCTTATCTTAGCACAGGCAAAAGGACGTACCTTATCCAAACAGCATATTTCGGAGGAAGTATGGCAAAATCAATTTCAAACAACACAGAATACCATTGAAGTTTACATCAACTTTTTGCGAAAGAAAATAGACAAGAACTTTGAAAATAAACTCATCCATACCCGGCCTGGATTTGGTTATTATCTATCGGCAGAAAAATGAATTTAAAGAAGAAAATAGCGATTAGCTTTAGCATTGCATTCTCCGTCCTTTTCGGTATTGCGATGTTGATTATCTACTATGCTAGTTTCGATTTTCGTAAAGATCAATTTCGCCAGCGACTGATTGATAAATTGGACAATATTTCTCATTATATTGCCAGTAACCCTTATTTCAACCGGCAGTCTTACAAAAACTATTTTCACGATGACGAAGATGGCCTATTCTATGAAGATGTTATCATTCTCGACAAAAATAAGCAGCTAGTCTTCAGTACCGTTAAAGATCAGACCATTACCTGGAATGCAGCGATTATCAACCGGCTTAATCAGGAAAGACAGATCTTCTACAATCAGGACCAATATGAAACACTGGCCAAATATTACCGCATCAATGGCTCACCTTATTATATTATCGTAAAAGCGCAGGATTATTCCGGAAATGAAAAAATGGACCATTTAGCACTCGTCCTAACGATACTATTTGTTCTAAGTGCTGTTTTGGTCTGGATATTCAGTTATAAACTCATTCAGCGCCTGTTGATCCCACTCGATAAATTAAAAGACAATATCACACAGATCAATGCCAGCAAACTCACCAAACCTGTTGAATATACAGGTCATACCGACGAAATTGCGGTACTAACCCGCGCATTTAACACCATGCTGCTGCGACTTTCGACGGCTTTCGAATCACAGAAAGAATTTAATTCCAGCGCCTCCCACGAGCTACGCACGCCACTTGCCCGAATGTCCTTTCAATTGGAGAACCTTTATCATCAAAGTCAGCTGAGTGAAGAAGTAAAGCAGGTATTACGTAATATATCCAAGGAGACCTTGCATCTTTCGGAGGTAACAGATTCGCTCATGTTACTTTCAAAATTCGATTCAGAACGTTTGAAAATGACCTATACGGAAGAGCGGATTGATGAAATTATCTTTATGGCTTATGAAAAGGTGGCCAAGGTATTCCCTGACCTGCAACTGGATTTTTCGATTGGCGGAATCGATGACCCCAAACTCAGTATATTCTGTTCCGCACAATTGATTGAAATCGCTTTTGTAAACTTATTTAAAAATGCCGCACTCTATTCTTATAATAGGGAGGTTAAAGTGATGATCCTGGAATCCGGGCGCGAGCTTAAAGTACTGTTCAGCAATACCGGTCCAGCCCTGAGCACAATTGATCAAAAGCGGATTTTTGATGCATTCAGCCGCGGTGAAAATGCAAACGAAACAACAGGTTCGGGTTTGGGACTACGTATCGTTCAGCGCATCATGCAATCCCATCAAGCAACAATTGAATATCAAGCTGACCTAAAACAATCTACGCATACTTTTGTATTACTATTTAAATTGTTTCCTAGCCAGGAAGGATAGTAGCAAAATTGCAATATATCAGTCTCAAATCCCTTTGTGACAATCAAATATCGCTAGTAAACCTATCCGTCAGAAGCATTACCTATTGGCAGAACATGCGTTTTTAAGCTTTTTTTAAGCATTTATTAAGGGGCTTTTAATATTCGACCAGTTATTTTGTTACATAAGTTTTGATAGACATGACAAAGAAACCTTTAATATTTTTATTGCTTTTCAATAGTATGGCTTTTGCGCAGCAAAAACCGCCACAGACAGATTATACGAGTATTCATGAAAGTACACTTGGAAAAAAGCAAAGTGAGATCTCAGGAAAAAAAATGACACTTCAAGAATGCGAGGAAGCATTTATAAAGAGTAATCTTTCTTTACTTGCCCAGCAATATGATATCAGCCAAGCTCAGGCAGATGTAATACAAGCCCGGATCTGGGATCTTCCACAGCTGGAAATGTCTGTCAATGCTTATGATCCACAGAACAAAAAAGCATTTCATGTTGGACAATCCAAGGAAGCGAGCGTATCCCAATTGATTTATCTCGGTGGGAAAAAGAAAAATGAAGTAGAATTTGCCAAATCAAATGTTGAACTTGCTAAGCTGCAATTTAGCCAGTTGCTTGCAAGTCTTCGTGCGCAGCTCCGTACAACCTTTTACTCCCTTTACTTTGAACAGCATAAGTTGGCCGACATCAAAATTCAGCTGGATTATCTCAACAATCTGCTCGCGGCTTATAAAGAACAGGGAAAAAAAGGGAACGTTTCTTTGAAAGATCAAGTCCGGCTGCAGACAATGGCCATCGATCTCAACAACGAAAAAACGACGGCGATCAATAATAGCATCAATCTACAACAGCAGTTACGTGTGCTTATTTCCAGCCCAGAAGATGTGCTTCCCAAATTAACAGACGAAGAAGCAGATCAGGAACTTGCCGTAAAACCGACTATGCCTTTCGACAAAATATACCAATTGGCCCTGGAAAACAATGCCGATTATCAATTTGCTTTAAAGACCTCAGAAAACTCTCAATTATTTACTAGATGGCAACAGTCTTTAAATACACCCGATATTAATCTTGGCCTTTCCTACAGCCAGAATGGGGGTGTATTCCATAATGAACTCAATGTCACAGCCGCCATTCCGATCCCGTTGTGGAAACAAAATAAAGGAAATGTAATCAAAGCGAAATATGCCGAAGAAGAGGCAAAGAAAAATATTGAAGTCCAACGGCAGCTGCTGGAATCACAGATACGTTCCAACTATCTGTCCTGGGAAAATCAATATAACCAGTATTTTACCATTACACCGGATGACCTACGCGACATTGCTGTGGTCTATGATGGTATTTTCAACAATTTCAAAAAAGGTAATATTTCCTTAGTTGAATTCACCGATTTTATGGATAGCTACCGCATATCTATTCTCAAGCTTTACGATATGAAAAAGGAAATTATTCTTAACGCCGAACAATTAAACTATCTGGCTCAAACTTCTATATTCAATTCAACTCATGCCAACTAAAAAACTTCTTATAGCCGCTGTGGCAATAGTACTACTTTACTCTTGCCAAAATCATAAAGAAACAGATAATGCAGCCATTGTCAAAGGTTTCGAAATTAGTGAAACGATGCTTAAATCGACAAGTTTTGCTACGGTAAAAAAAGAAAATGTGACCGAAGAACTCAATTTCTTTGGAAAGATATCAGCCGATCAAAACAATTACATCGATATTTTCCCACTTGTTGGGGGTAATGTCGTATCCGTTAATGTTTCTCTGGGTGACTACGTACATAAAGGTCAGGTATTGGCCACAATCAGGAGTACGGAAGTTGCGGGTATCCAGAAGGATCTTTCGGATGCCAAAACTGATGTATTACTTGCTGAAAAAAACTACCGGGTAGCTGAAGATATGTACAATGGTAAACTCAGCACAGATAAAGACATGCTGGAAGCAAAAGGACAGTTAACCAAAGCCAAAGAACAGCTTCGTCGCTCAGAAGCCGTAAGTCAGATCTACAATGTCCGTACGGGCAATATTTATTCGGTCGTGTCTCCAATCGATGGCTACATCGTCCAAAAGAACATCAATAAGGACATGCAGTTGCGTAGTGACCGTAGCGACAACATCTTTGATGTGGCCAATACAAAAGATGTATGGGCAATTCTTAACGTCAACGAAACAGATATCGACAAGATTAGTATGGGCATGCCAGCTGTTGTGTCTACCCTGAGCTACCCGGACAAAAAATTCCAGGGCAGTATCGATAAAATATTTAAGATCATCGATCCGCAGACGAATTCAATGCAGGCACGGGTAGTACTAGACAATAAGGATGGTTTACTTATTCCGGATAGTAAAGCGACCATTAAAGTATTGCATCGCTCCAATACGGAAGCACTCGCGGTTCCTTCTGACGCGGTCATTTTCGATCAAAACAAATATTTCGTATTAATCTATAAATCCCAAAATGATATTAAGATTCGTGAAATACAACCGATCAAACAAAACGAAGGGACAACCTATATGGCTACGGGACTACAGGAAGGTGAAAAAGTTGTTGTCAACAATAAACTTCTGATCTATAGAGCACTGAATAATTAATCCGTCTTAGCATTTATACGAATGAACAAATTCATTAAAAATATCATTGCCTTTTCCATTAAAAATAAAGCATTTACCTTTATTTGGGTCGGTATTTTGGCTATTGCCGGTTTCATTAGCTTCAAAAGCATGCCCATTGAGGCATTTCCCGACGTGACCAATACACAAATAACCATTATTACCCAATGGAATGGAAGGAGTGCCGAGGAAGTCGAACGTTTTGTAACGACACCAATCGAACTAGGCATGAGTCCGGTCCAAAAAAGAACGAGTATACGGAGTACTACCATGTTTGGCCTCTCCATTGTCAAAATCATCTTTGATGATGGTGTCGACGATACGTTTGCTCGCAACCAGGTCAATAACCTCTTGCGGTCCGTGAGCCTGCCAGACGATGTCGATCCCGAAGTACAGCCCCCCTATGGCCCTACAGGAGAGATCTTCCGTTATACATTACACAGTGATCAACGCAATTCACGCGACCTCCTTACTTTGCAGACCTGGGTCATTGACCGCGCTTTACGGGGTGTCCCAGGTGTCGCCGATATTAACGTTTTTGGCGGACAGGATTTGGTTTACGAAATCAGTACTGACCCTATAAAACTCGACAAATTTAATCTAACACCTTTACAGGTATTTGATGCTGTCAGCAAAAGCAACCTGAATGTTGGCGGAGATGTCATCGAAAAAAGTGGCCAATCTTACGTCGTACGCGGTATTGGTTTGGTCAACTCGATCAATGATATCGAAAATATCACTGTAATCAACCAAAAGGGAAATCCTGTATTTGTCAAAAATGTAGCTGAAGTTAGAGAAAGTGCGATGCCACGTGTGGGTCAAGCCGGTTTTGGAAAGAATGATGATGTGGTAGCAGGAACCATCGTGATGCGGAAAGGTGAAAATCCAAGAGAGGTTTTGACTGCTGTAAAGGCGAAAATAGACGAGCTCAACAACAAAATTCTTCCTAAAGACGTCAAGATGCAAACCTTCTATGACCGTGACAACCTCATGGATTTCACGACACATACCGTTATGCATAACTTGATCGAAGGTATCGTGCTTGTCACCTTGATGGTACTGCTCTTTATGGCAGACTGGCGCACCACGGTTATTGTTTCCATTATCATACCACTCGCCTTACTTTTTGCCTTTCTATGCCTTAAACTAGCAGGCATGAGTGCCAACTTGCTTTCTTTAGGCGCAGTAGACTTTGGTATTATTATCGACGGTGCCGTGGTTATGGTTGAAGGGATATTTGTCATGCTGGACCATCAGGCCCACAAACTTGGCATGGAGAAATTCAATAAAATGGCCAAAGCAGGCTGGATCAAACAGACAGGAACCGGATTGGGAAAAGCCATCTTTTTTTCCAAACTGATTATCATCACCTCATTGATTCCTATCTTCTCCTTCCAGAAAGTAGAAGGTAAAATGTTTTCGCCGCTCGCCTTTACCCTGGGTTTTGCGTTATTGGGAGCATTACTGTTTACCTTGACACTTGTTCCAGCTCTTTCACATATTCTGCTCAATAAAAATGTGAAAGAACGGCACAATCCATTTGTTGAATTCTGGAATCGAATTGTCGCCAAGGGTTTTGGATTTACATTCAGAAACAAGCGTCTGAGTATGATCGTCGCAATTGCTTTATTGGCGGCAGTCTTGTTTTCTGCAAAATTTTTGGGAACAGAATTTTTACCGACATTAAACGAAGGGTCCCTTTGGGTTACTGCCGAGATGCCTATGAGTACTTCTTTACGTGAATCGGTAAAAACAACCAAGCTGTTAAAGAGTACGTTGGAAACCTTCCCTGAGGTCACCGGTGTGCTCTCCCAGACAGGACGTAGCAACGATGGTACCGATCCCAATGGCTTTGGTTTTGTCCAGTTTGCTGTGGCCCTAAAACCTAAAGAGGAATGGACGCGTAAAATCACCATGGATCAGCTGATCGAAGAGATGGACCATAAACTCAAACAATTTCAAGGTATTACCTATAACTATTCACAGCCTATTTCGGATAATGTTGCCGAAGCAGTTGCAGGATTTAAAGCTGAAAACGGCATCAAGATTTTTGGAGACAACCTCGCAACCTTAGACCGCCTCGCAAAAGAAGTATATGCCCAGGTCAAAGGTATCCAAGGCATTAAAGAACCTGGTATTATCTTAAATATCGGCCAGCCTGAAGTTAGTGTAGTATTGGATCGGACACGTATGGCTGCATTCAACGTGCTGCCAGCTGATGCACAGGCGGTACTGGAAATGGCCTTTGGCGGAAAGACCGCTTCCATTTTATACGATGGCGAACGCAAATTCAACATTCGACTGCGCTATGCACCCGAATATCGGAAAACAGAAAAAGATATTGCACAGCTGATGGTTCCGTGTGGTGATGGTACCTTGATTCCACTAAAAAGCATTGCGACCATTGAAAAAGATAATGGCGCTGCTTTTATCTATCGCGACAACATCAAACGCTATATCGGTATCAAATTTTCTATCCGTGACCGTGACTTGGGAAGCACCATTGCAGAAGCGCAACAAAAAGTCAGCAAAATTAAGCTTCCGGAGGGATATTCCATTGGCTGGACCGGCCAATTCGAAAATCAACAACGTGCTACACACCGTTTAGCTCAGGTTGTACCGATCAGTTTGATCGTCATCTTTTTCCTGTTGTTTATTCTGTTCGGAAATATCAAGGATTCGTTACTTGTATTGGCCAACGTTCCATTTGCCTTGATCGGTGGTATTATTGCTTTACACGTAACGGGTATGAATTTTGGTATTTCGGCAGGGGTAGGCATGATTGCATTGTTCGGGATATGTATACAGAATGGGGTTATCCTGATCTCAGAATTCCATCAGAACAAGAAAGATGGCCTACCCAATGACCAGTCAATCTACAAAGGTGTAAAATCGCGGACACGTCCTGTCGTTATGACGGCTTTGATGGCTTCCATCGGACTATTGCCGGCTGCGTTATCGACCGGTATAGGTTCGGAATCACAAAAACCATTGGCGATCGTCATCATTGGCGGACTAATCTCAGCGACGATATTGACATTGTTGGTATTCCCAATCATCTATGATATCTTCAACAGAAAAGAAAAGGTACAGCAAACAATCGCTGAATAAGGTTGTCCATATTTTATATACTATATACTTAGACCATTAAAAGGTCATCGGTACTGCCTCACGCTGTGAAGCGATAGGCAGTATCATTTTTTCGATGATACTTTTGATGTAACATTTGTATCTATTCCGGCTTTAAAGTTTCAAAAGCAATAAAAAGCCCTTAAGTTTACAACAAATTACCTTCCATTAAGCAGCAGCTGTTTTTTGGATCACACAAACAAACACATATTTATGACTATTCTCACCTTTACAATCATCCTCCTCCTGGGTGCTTTTGTAGCAGGACTCTTAGGATCCCTGACAGGCTTAGGCGGAGGGGTCGTTGTCATCCCTTTATTGACTCTTCTGTTTCATGTCGACATACGTTATGCCATTGGAGCGGCCTTATTGGCTTCCATAGCGACTTCATCCGGTGCGGCTACAGCTTACGTCAAGGAAGGCATCACCAACATCCGGCTCGGAATGTTTCTTGAAATTGCAACCACCATTGGAGCAGTTATCGGCGCTGTTATTGCCATTTACATGCCAACGAATACCATTGCAATCATCTTTGGTGTTGTACTTATCTTCTCAGCGGCAATGACGGTGCGTAAGAAAAACGAACATGCACTTTCCGGCGGTTCGGTCTTGGCGGAAAAATTGAAGCTGAACAGTACCTATCCTGCTGATGGGAAATTAATTCCTTACAAGCTGACCAACATAGCGGGAGGATTCTCTTTGATGGGGGTTGCAGGAATTCTTTCTGGCCTACTAGGAATCGGTTCGGGGTCCCTCAAAGTACTTGCGATGGACAGCATGATGAAAATTCCCTTTAAAGTCAGTACCACAACGAGCAACTTTATGATCGGTGTCACCGCAGCGGCTTCTGCGGTCGTGTATTTACAAAGAGGGTATATGGATCCAGGTATTGCTTTTCCGGTTATCCTGGGTGTTTTATGTGGTGCCATTACAGGGTCCAAGCTCTTAAAACGAATGAATCCGAAGACTTTACGCATTATTTTCGCCGTCGCTATTACATTGGTGGCATTAGAGATGATCTTCAACGGATTCCAACATAAATTCTAAAACAATAGTTTACACGGTTTAGGATTTTAGTTTTGCAACGTCCTTCGATGAAGGAAATAATTACTCAAAATGAAACAAGTATTTTCGAAACACTATTGGGGCGACAAGGACATCTCGCTTCTAGTAGGGCAAATTTTACGCATAGGTGTTATACTAGCTTCTTCCATTCTTATTCTCGGTGGCATCCTCTATCTCATTGTTCATGGACAGGACGCCGTACCGAATTATAGAGATTTTGTCGGCGAGGGAAATTCCAACACAACAATTACCGGAATTATTACAGGTGCATTTAGCCAAAACATTCCACAGATTATACAACTCGGTGTGCTGCTATTGATCTGCACCCCTATCGTACGTGTGATTGGTTCGTTATTTGGATTTGTAATCGAAAAAGATAGACTTTACATTATCATCACGCTGATTGTATTAACAGTCATCATAGGCAGTATACTCAGTGGCGTCAAGGGATAATAGGCTTATCTCTTGGCCCGCAGCCAAGTAGATTTCTCCAATGCATATTCAAAATTATTACGTTCAGGCTCATTCACATAGCTGACCATCTTTTCAGCCACTTTAATTGCGCCCAAGCGCTCCACCGCCTTCTGAGAACGATAATTTTCCGCACCAACGTGTAGATAAATCCTGTCGACAAAATTGAATGCAAAATCAAACATCATCTCTTTCACCAGGGGATTGATCCCTGCTCCCCAATAAGCACGCGCATAAAAAGTATACCCAACAAAAATAGATTTTTCGGTTTCATCGAGCCCATAATACCGCGTACTTCCGATACAAGTACCACTTGTCTTATCCAAGATCAAATAGGCAGATTTACTTGCCAAAGCACCTTCAAAAAATCCACGAAAAACATCTTCTTTCCATCGGTCTTTATTGGGATGCTGCTCCCAGATCAGAGGATCTCTGGCAACCTCGTAAAGCGTATCAAAATCCGCTGGTTCAATAATTCTTAATACGACCTTATCGTTTTCAAGTGTGTTGGGTGCGACAAACTTCATGAGACACATTTATAGTTTTAGCGATTCAAAATATTCTAATTCCTACAGAAGATACCAATTATTGATGAAACTATCTGAATTACGGCAATATCCAGTCAAATATTACACCAAAATGTCGATTCCAAGGCACTTATGATAAAACTACAAGCTAAGCAGTTATCAGCTGCTGAATGATTTTACATCAGAATTGACTGGAATATGTGAGCTTGTTAAATTAGCATCGCAAAATTTCGTATTTTACAGCCAAATGGAACAATTCAAGGAATTTGTAAAACAACGTATTGATGTCACCGAAGAAGAGCTTGATGACATTGTTTCACGTTATCAAGTAAGGAAAATAAAGAAAAAAGAATATTTTCTCCGGGCGGGAGAAGTCTGTCACTATGAAGCCTACGTGATCAGTGGTTTATTTAAATCATTCTATGTCACTGCTGATGGCATTGAACATATCCTACAGTTTGCGATTGAAGATTGGTGGATTGGTGATATTGCCAGCTTTAATTATCAGGAACCGGCACTGCAAAACATCCAGGCGTTGGAAAACTCCATCGTGCTGACCCTTTCCAAAAAAGATAAAGACAAGCTTTACGAAGACCATCCAATCTTTGAAAAGCTCTCGCGGATAATGGCCCAACGCGCCCAGATTGCATCTCAGCACCGTATTATCTCAGGCATAGGTTTTACAGCGCAGGAGCGCTACCTAGATTTCATCAAAAGGTATCCAAAAATCTATCCGAGAATTTCCAATATGCAACTAGCTTCTTATCTTGGTGTCACGCAAGAGTTTTTAAGCCGGCTAAAAAGGCAAATATTGAAGCCTAAAAGAAATTCTTGACCTACATCAATTTTTTCTTTGTTAGTTTATCCCACCTTTGCAAAAGCTTGTTCAAACAAACATTTTGAACTTTTGAAAGTTAGATAAATAAAAAAGAAAACAACATGAATAAATTTTTCCAAATTTTGGCTGTAGCAGTATTAATGGTTAATGTTGCTGTAGCACAAGTAAAATGGTCTGCAGACCCTGCGCATACAAATGCAAGATTCGATGTAAAACACCTTGGAATCAGCTTTGTTGACGGTGAATTCACAAAGGTAGAAGGTACAGTTGAAACTGCAACAGGAACAGGTTTTAACAATGCCAAAGTTAATTTCTCCATCGACGTCAATAGCATCGATACACGTATCGCTGCCCGTGACAACCACTTAAAGACCGATGATTTCTTTGCTGCGGAAAAATTCCCTAAAATGACATTAAAGTCTATCAGTTTTAAAAATGCGAAAGTAAAAGGAAAATATATTATGGTAGCAGATTTGACGATCCGTGATGTAACGAAAAAAGTAACTTTCGACGTGACTCAAAATGGCGGAATCATTACTGATCCTTGGGGAAAAACACGTGCGGGCTTTACTGCTAAAACAAAAATTAACCGTCAGGATTTCGGTATGAAATACAATGACAAATTACCTTCCGGTGTAGAAGCCGTAGCTTCTGATGTGGATATCATTGTAAATACCGAATTGGTATTGAACTAATTGAAAAATAATAAATCACACAAACTTGGCGGGTATCCTATTTCACATAGGATACCCGTCTTTTTAGAAGCCTTTTAACATCCCGCCGTCCAGCGGAATATTTGTACCAGTTAGATAACTAGCATATTCCGAGCAGAGAAAAGCGACGAGATAACCATATTCTTCGGGTTTACCCAAGCGCTGTGCAGGAACCTGTTTTAACCGCAATTGCAGTGCCTCCCCATAGGATATACCCAAACGTTGCGCATCTAGCTTAGTTAACGACTGAATGCGATCCGTATCAAACAAACCCGTTAAGATACTGTTGACAGTCACGCCGTCTTTGGCGACATCCTCAGCCAGCGATTTGCTCCAACTAATCAATGCTGTACGAATTGTATTGGACAATACTAAATTGGACACCGGTTCTTTCACAGTAGAAGAAGAAACATTAATAATACGGCCATATCCGTTTGCCAGCATATAAGGCAGCGCGCAAGAGGTCGTATAACAGTGGTTTTGAAACAACAGTTCAAAAGCGTGCTGGTAATCCGCTAGATTTTTTTGGTCTATGGTGCCCGCTTGAGGGCCATTTGAATTGTTGATCAATATATCGACCTTATTTGATTGAAAATAATGTTCGATCTGTTTTTTGTAGGCTTCGTGATCGTTATAATCCACCAGAATATATTGGTGAATCTGTCCCTTTGACCTGTCAAGACCTTCACAGGTACGCTGTAACTTTTCCTCATGACGGGAAGCCAGCGTTACCGACACACCGCAAGAAGCGAGCACCTGGGCAATCCCCGCACCTATACCTGCAGAGCTCGCTCCAATTAATGCTTTTTTCCCATGTAGATTGATTTCCATACTTTCTTGTTTTCCGTTTGTTGTTTATATTCAATCGAAACCAAAAGGTTTCGCTCAACCTAATATATGTATGTGATTAGTCATTATCTTTGGCACGGATCATAGCAATAAATAAATAGACAGCAAAGACCCATGCCGACGCCAGACATATCCAAGCAAATACAGGGATCCCCCACCACTGTGGTTCTACCCTTGCCACGATAACCATTCCGCCCAATAGATTGAGCGACATAAACATAATACCAATAACGATGCGATTGACACCTTTGCGGAGGATTGTATTAAAGGATCGTGCACTGATCAGGCGATGGTTGAGTGTGAAATTTCCTGTCCGAAATAAGCGCACAAGAGCGCGCATATCCTCTGGAAGTTTTTCGACATCGCGTGCAAAAGATTCAATTTTATGTTTTCCTTTTTTGAAGATGGCCTCCGGAGAGAGCCGCTCCATCATAATCCTTCGTGCAAAAGGTTTGATACTCTCCATAATATTGAGATCAGGATACAATTGGCGCCCGATACCTTCCATCAAGGAGATGCCCCGCATCAATTGATAGATATACTCCGGAAAGTACAAGCGATTGTCACCAATGATTTTCCACAATTTATTAAACAATAAATCTAAACTCAGATCGCCGAGCGATACATTATCGATCATATCAAAGATCTCATAGAGAGATCGTTCAAACTGATTACGATCTGGAATATGGCTAACCACAGCAACATCTTCAATCACGTCTGCAAGTCGGACAGCATCTTCGGAAATCGCCGATTGAATAAATTCTTCAAGCTGCCTACGGTCAATGCCCAATAATTTACCCATATTTCCAAAATCCAAAAAAGCGATCCGCCCATCTGGCATCACCATCATATTCCCGGGATGGGGATCGCCATGGAAGAAACCATGAATAATCACCTGCTCCAGGTACAAATTGATTCCATTTTTTACCAATGTCTGGACATCCATTCCCCGGCGCTTAATTTCCACGGCATCGGTTACCTTGAAACCATCAAGATATTCCATACATAGAACACGATCCGAGGAGAGTTCAGGATAAACCCGAGGTACTTTAATCAGCTTATTCCCTTTAAAGTTCTTTGCGAAACGTTCAATGTTATGCCGCTCAATCACCAAAGACATCTCTTCCTGCAAAGTCATTGCGAAAGACTCAACAATCAGCGAAAGATTCAGGTTTTCCAATGCATCATTGTACATGGTCAGAATTTTGGCAATATCACGCATGAGCGCCAGATCAACGCGCATAACCTCATCAATGCCCGGACGGCGGACTTTCAAAACCGTTTGGGTTCCATCTTTTAAAGTCGCGCGATACACCTGCGCAATAGAGGCAGCAGCAAAAGGTTCGGCAGCAATCTCCTGGAAATGCGCTTCAATATCCAGATCAAGTTCCTCCGCCAGATAAGATCTAACATCAACTTCAAAAGGCGGAACATTATCCTCAAGGCGCTTAAGTTCATCAACAAGATCTTTGGGCAACAATCCTTCCCGCGTAGAAGCAGATTGACCAAGCTTGATAAAAGCAGGACCGAGTTCCTCAAGCGCCATGCGAATACGGGCATAAACACTGATATTATCGACGTCAATAGCTTGTTCTACGGCTGATCTGGATCCTTTCCACGGCAATCGAGCGATCGCATCTTTAAAACCATACTTGGCCAATATACTTAGGATCTGGGAACTGCGCTGTAACTTCTTTGTCGGATTATACATAACGGACAATGGTTTTCGATAACAATATACGAAATATCCATGCCCCAAAACACAAACACTTATAAAAACGAAGCGGATATTCCATATGGACTAAAAAAACTATGAATAAGCATATGAAACAAAAACCTTACCTATTTTGGTTCTAATCATTTTGACTAGAAAATCCAAGTCTTCAGCAGCACTGCAGACATAAGGGGATACAGTAAACTATTCCGTCTCCATTTGATCCAATTTCTCCTTGATCTGTGTGATATACCTACCGTAATAGCAACGAATCATAATTTCTGTCAGACCAAAAACAAGGATGATAGAGATAATTGCGGAAAGAATCATCCAAACAATAAAGTTGGGTTCTTTTTCGAAAGTTTCCTTGAAATGGTATAATCGATCAAACCATACGGTAGTTCGGCTCTGTGCTATCATAATAAGATACAAAAATAAAGCTTGCGGGATCATCACATAGGCCGCAATACGATAGGTCTCTACGGCATACTTCAAATCGTAATACAGCTTGAGCAAGTGTTCTTTAGAAGCCAACAACTCGATCTTTTTCGTGCTCTTTACCAAATAAAAGAACCTCCTGTAATATAAAAGACTTGATAACGATATTTGTACGATAAAAAAGTAATACGCAAATGCTGCATAACCTTCAATCTTATATATCGGCAAAATAGGAACCAAAAACAGAAACCCCATACAAACGACCCAAGAGATAAACTCGCGTTTGATATTCTTGCGGAGTTTGCTCATGATATTGCCGACTTCCTTATAGTATTTGAGATTTGGATTCTGTAAATCCTCATCTGTAGGCTGTTCCTGCCAAGATTTTTTTAACTCATCAAAATTCATACTTGTATTTTTTAATGATTTGTTGAATTCGCTCCTTCGTGCGGTTTAATTTTACGCGGGCATTGACTTCCGATATACCCAGATTTTCTGCAATCTCGCGATGGCTCTGACCTTCCAAAAACAAAAAGATAAGCGCCTTTTCGATTGCATTGAGTTCTTGAACCGCCTGATAAAAGACTTTTAGCTGCTCGTCTTTATCGCTGTCATAAGTTTCTTCTGCAAAATCGTGCCGTTCCTCTAACACATCATAAATCTGATGTTTCTTTTCTTTTTTTAAGAATACCATTGCGGTATTGAGGGCGACACGGTACATCCATGTTGAAAATTTACTCTGTTGCTTAAATGTCCCATAGGATTTCCACAGCTGATAGACGATCTCCTGATACAGATCTTGCCGCCCCTCATGATCATCCATATACATGCGGCTCACCTTAACGAGAATACCTTTATTCTCGTCAATCAGTCGAAGAAATTCTATTTCCGATGGGTTCACCTAGCGATTTTTCTTTAAATATATTTAGGTAATAAGTATAGCAAACAAACAAAGTGTTACAGCTTTATTTAAAAATATGTAAATTGTTATTAAAAAAGAGGCTAATCGTAGAAGATTATGGAAAATATATTTTATCAAGGCCAGGTTATATGGGCGCAGATCGATGCAAATAGACATATGCGACACTCTGCTTATGCTGATATTTGTGCACAGGCCCGCAGTAATATGTTGAACAAAATGGGTTTTTCGCTGGATAAATTTGCCGAATTTCATATCGGTCCGATTTTGTTCAGGGAGGAACTTATCTATTTTAAAGAAGTCCATTTAGATGAATATGTACAGGTAAAAGTAGAACTGACAAAATACAATAAAACAAATAGTCGTTTTTCATTTATACATCAGGTTTTTCGTGATGACGGAGTTTTATGCTGTACCGTCAACGTCGATGGTGCCTGGCTGGACCTTCAAAAGCGAAAATTAACGAAATTGCCAGAAGAGATGGAGCCTTATCTTGCCAGAATTCCCCGATCTGCAAACTATGAGGAAACCGAATAGTCTTTCCGTCAAATCAAGACTGTCCTTATAAAAGAAAAATCCCTCGGAACACAAACGGAATTCCGAGGGATTAAAACATAAACTAAACCTAAAAACTATTGTCTTTTATTCACCTTTTGGTCATTTCCAAAATGAACTATTTCTTGTGTGTTGTTGAGTTATTTCACTTCAATCAAACGTTTTGCGATGATTGCATCTTCTTTCTTGCCAACAGTCAAAATTAATATCCCACCTTCATAGGCAGCCTCGATATTGCTGTAATCTACCGTCTCTGGTAATGTAAATGACCGTGAGAATGAAGAGTAATTGAATTCTTTTTTGCTGTATAATTTTTCTTCACTCACACTTTCTTCTTTTTTCTCAGCTGAAATCGTAATTAGATTTTTATCCACATTGATTTTAAAATCAGATTTATCCAATCCAGGTGCTGCCATTTCAACTTTAAATGATTTTTCGGATTCGGATATATTTACCGCTGGCACACGGGATACCAAACGATCTGAGATAAAGTTATCATTGAATAAATTGTCGAATACAGTATTTACAAATGGATTTACTGCATCAGTGTTTAAACTTTTTGTCGGGAATTTAATTAATGCCATTTTTTGTGTCCTCCTAATTTTTTGTTTTATTGTTGTTAAGCTTTTTTGTTCTAACTATTTGAAAGGTGATATTCAATTAACGTACCACCCCTATTTAAAAGACAAAATGTCACTTTAAAACAAAAACAAATGCCATTTTGACTTAAACAAAAGCTATTTTGCTACGAGTGAGTGACCTATTTGTCATCGCCCCCTCCCCATGCAAGGACAGCCCCTTACATAGATTAACGTGTAAGAGGGAAAACAGTTTATCACAAATTGTTATTTTTTTATGAAGAGCATTACTCAAAAAACCGTTAAGGTTTATGTTGTTCAAGCGTAGCAATCAATAGGGATTTGACCGCATTATAAATATAGTCCTTGGCTTCCGCGTAGGAGATCCCATAGCGTCGTGGAACGCCATCTGAATAATGTGGAAATGGCGTAAATAGTTTATCATAATAGGCATCTAGCTGTACCGTACTCGGTAGTTCAAAAGCTAAACGAAGTTGAAAACGCCGGATAATGGCTGTATCCAATATTTCGGGATGATTCGTTGCCGCAATCAACACCGCCTCAGCTGGAAAATAATCGATCAGCTGTATAATGGTATTCACGAGACGCCGCATCTCCCCCACATCCTTTTCTTCACTGATCCGCGCTTTTCCGATCTGATCGAATTCGTCTAAAAACAGAACCGCTTTTTCACGCCCTGCTTTATCAAAAACCTGTTTAATATGCTGCGAAGTCTCCCCAATACGAGAAGAAATGAGGTTACTCAAATTCAACACATAAATTGGTTTCTCTAGTGCAGTTGCCAGCGCTTTCGCCGTTGTTGTCTTTCCACAGCCAGAATAACCATGCAGTAAAATCTTATTGCTAACCGGCAGACCGTATTGTGAAAGCTCTTTGATATAACGATGTTCTTTAATCAGCTGATGGAGTTTCTGACGGCTTTCTTCTTCCAAGAAAACGTCTTCCAATGCTATCTTTTCCTTATCAGCAATGACAAGATCGTAAATATTCATAATGTTCATTTAAGACTATCAGGTAACCGGCCACAAACCTAGATCTTCCGTTCGATATACAGCTGGTCCAGTTTGGTTTTAATCCTTAAAATATTTGAGGCTAACTTGGGAGCAGGAAAGATCTCCTCCGAAAGGAGGATTCGATTTACGTATCACCACCTCAATTGTCACCGCATGGGAAACGTTTTCCCTAATCTGATCCAATATTTCCGAAGCTGCAGATTCTAGCAGTTTGCGTTTAGGCTGCATGACGCTGGCGGTAATCTGGTAAAGCTCTTCATAATTGAGTGTATTTTTCAAATTCTCCGTTTCTGCATTCAAAAATGGAAAACAAACGTCAATAGAAACAAAAAACTCATTACCAAGCACCTGTTCTTCTTCATAGTAACCTATAGGCGCATAGAACCGAGCTTCTTTCAACGATACTGTCTGTAAAATGGTTGCCATGCACAAACCTAACGAAATTGTTCCAAACATTGGGATTATTTGTATATTTAGGCATACCAAAAACCCAACAGATGAACTTTTCTTTATCATCAGCGATAGCAATAGCACTTTTATTTGGTGCCACGGCATTACAGGCACAAACAAATATGAAACCTAGCGACACCGAATATTATAGTCCGGTGCCACCGACATTAACGATCAATCATGGTATTCCAAGTGATGCTATTGTCCTTTTTGACGGCAAGGACCTCAGCAAATGGAAAAGCGAGAAAGGGAATGCCAGCTGGACTGTCGCCAACAACGTGCTCGAAGTGAAACCGGGCGCAGGAGCTATTGAAACCACCGAAAACTTTACAGATTTCCAATTGCATGTGGAGTGGAAAAGCCCCGAAGTGATCAAAGGCGAAGGCCAAGGCAGAGGCAATAGCGGAATTTTCTTGCAAGGGCTTTATGAAATTCAAGTACTGGACAACAATAACAACCCTACCTATGTCAATGGCGGCGCAGGTAGTCTCTACAAACAACGTCCACCACTGGCGCAAGTAATTGCACCAGACAAATGGCACGTCTATGATATCATTTATAAGGCTCCCCAATTTAATAAAGATGGAATATTGACCAACAAAGGAACAGTAACTGTCTTACATAATGGAGTCGTTGTACAAAACAATACCCAAATCGACGGTACCACAGAATATATAGGTCTACCAAAACAAATAAGCCACGGCCCAGGCCCAATTATACTGCAGGATCATGGTGATTTGGTCCAATTCAGAAACATCTGGCTACGTAAACTGTAGGTCTGCAGCAAGCAATTTTAGTTAGAAAAGCAACAATTCTGTATTAGGTTTTATAGGGCTATTTCCCTAATTTAGCCCTATAAAATTAAAAACAAACGGAATGTAATGAGCTCGTTGTGCCCTTAATTCCCTACCGAAACAGGCTTCCAAGCCCGAGCCGTGTAGATCAATGAAGCGCAAATAACCATAGAAAACGGGCTCACTTATGCCGTTGAGTATAAACATTCACACAATATTAAAGTTTAATGAAAAGAATTGCGCTATTCTTCTTGTTGGCAAGCTCCATCAGCAGCTATGCACAACGCAACCTCAATTTAGAAGAAACCGTCTTTGGCCCCCGCACTTATGCACCGACATCGATAGCCGGAGCATCGTGGATACCAAAATCCAACACCTTCTCCTATCTCGATAAATCGTATCAGAATCTACTATCCAAAAGCGCCTCTGGCAACTGGAATGAAACGAATCTGGTCGCTAAAACAGACCTCGAAACAGCATTAAAAGCGGCCATTCCGACTGAAACTTTCAATCTGCGTCAATTTCCTTATGACTACAAATGGCGCGACGGAAATTCACTAGTACTCCAAGTTGAAGGAAAAGATAAAACCTACACTGTAGCTTACAACATTAAATCAAAAAATATTGAGAGCTTTATTGGCAACGACAATAAAGGAGCTAACCGCGAGTTAAGTTCTGATTTTTCAAAAATTGCCTATTTAGTGGACAATAACATCGTAATTATTGACAAAAACGGCAAAATTACTGCTGTAACCAACGATACAGATAAAGGGATTGTCAACGGAAGCGATTATACACACCGCCAAGAATTTGGCATCAAGAAAGGAATGTGGTGGAACAACCAGAATGACAAACTGCTGTACTACCACAAAGACGAAACGATGGTTGCCAATTATCCTTTACCGCAATGGAGCGCTAAAATTGCGGACATCAAATGGATAAAATACCCAATGACGGGACAAAAATCAGAGGAAGTTTCTTTGATCGTTTATAATACCACGACGGGACAAAAGGTAACCCTTCAAACCGGCGAGCATTCAGAGCAATACTTAACCATGGTTACCTGGGATCCATCTGGAAAATACATTTACGTCGGACTCCTTAACCGTGGCCAAAATGACCTTAAAGTCAACAAATACAATGCTGAAAACGGATCCTTGGTCAAAACCTTATTTGAAGAAACTGCAACAACCTGGGTGGAACCAGAAAACCCGTTGACGTTTCTACCAAACAAACCTGATCAATTCCTTTATCAATCCGATAAGGACGGCTACAATCAGCTTTACCTTTACAATACCGAGGGCAATTTGATTAAAAAATTAGGCTATAAAGATATCGTCATGGAAACCTTGCTCGACTTCTCGGCTGATGGCAACAAAGTAAGTTATACCGGAGTGACCAATAGCGGTTTGGATCGCCAGTTATTCGAAGTCGATTTAAAATCAGGAAAAACGACTCAATTAACAAATGAATCGGGTATGCACCATGCATCTTTAAGTGACGATGGCAAATATATCTACGATCAATATAGCAACTTAAAAACACCGAATAAAATTCAAATCAAGGAAGTTAAATCTGCTAAGGAAACAACTTTAGTCAACGCTGAAAACCCTTTTACGGGAAAAATTAATGATCCTAAAATCGAATTTGTACAGTTGACATCCGCGGATGGAAAATACCCATTAACAGGACGTATCATTTATCCAAATGATTTTGATCCGGCAAAAAAATATCCGGTCATGTACTACCTATATGGCGGATCGCATTCGCAGCTTGTTTCCAATAAATGGCTTGGTGGAGCAGGTTATTTTGACATGTACATGGCACAACAAGGATATATCGTCTTCACCATGGACAATCGCGGCACAAACTATAGAGGTCGTGAATTCTACACCGCTACGCATCGCAACCTCGGTCAAAACGAAATGGCGGACCAGATGAAAGGAATTGAATTCCTTAAATCAAAATCCTTTGTTGACCAACAGCGCATGGGAATTTTTGGATGGAGTTTTGGCGGTTTTATGACCACTTCTTTCATGTTGCACCATAACGACATCTTCAAAGCTGCCGTTGCCGGAGGCCCTGTAATCGACTGGAAATTTTACGAGGTTATGTATGGAGAACGCTACATGGACACGCCGCAAGAAAATCCGGAAGGTTATAAATTGACTTCTCTGCTCAATAAAGCCGATCAGCTGAAAGGAAGATTATTGATCATCCACGGTGCACAGGACCCTGTCGTTGTACAGCAAAATAGCATGGAATTTTTAGAAGCTTGTATCAAAGCCGGCAAGCAGGTGGATTACTTCCTCTATCCTACCCATGAACACAATGTGATGGGTAAAGACCGGATCCACATGTACGAAAAAATTGCTGACTACTTTAATCAGCATCTCAAAAATCCTTCTTAATGCTTAAAAATTAAGAAGATTCACAAATTTTAATCCAGCAAAAAGGCCAGTCAACCGATTGGCCTTTTTGCATTTCACCTCATATCACAAGAAATAAGCTGTTCAATGGCTAATGCTCATCCAAGCCCGCAGATAAACTATACAATGTCCAATGTTTTGTTTTTATAGCCTGAGATTCTGTCCGAAGCAATTGGATAAAATCCTGGACGCCTAATTCCTCATTCCCATTACCATGAATCAGGACAATACTTCCATTCTTGGCCTGCTGTCCTTTAGCCAACCAGGCATCCGAACCAACAGCAATAAGACCATAAGACAACAGTCGTTCAATAATATTTCGATCTGAAACGAGGCCCGGGCAACGAAAAAATACCGAAGGCATAAGACCATTTTTTAACATCAATTTTTCATTCTCCAATACCTCATA
Source organism: Sphingobacterium sp. (assembly GCA_031286695.1). Lineage (GTDB taxonomy): Bacteria > Bacteroidota > Bacteroidia > Sphingobacteriales > Sphingobacteriaceae > Sphingobacterium. The sequence continues at coordinate 69,498 of JAITTY010000012.1, forward strand.
ATTTAGATCCGTATTTTTAGAAAGCAGAAAATTGGACGTTAAAGGATTATTATTAAAAACATGGTCGTACGTATGATTAATCCAGGTAATCTTTACACCTTTTGTTTCCAATGATTTTAGCCATTCCAGATCTGCAGCATGATTTAGCATCCATTTACCCGAAACAGAAACGGCCAATGGCAGGGTGCTATCAATGCCCTTAAACGTAACAAGAAGATCCTCAAAAATAGCTTTGTCCAAAGGTTTATGTGAAGGACATAAATCAATCGTCAAATTGATACCAGCCTCTTTAGGGAGTCTAAAATTCAGGCCCGCATCCTGTAAGTTATTTTCCGTTTTTCTGACCAAGGAGAAACAGCTTTCATAGACCGAACCACTTAGACTTTTCGTAACCTGAGCCGCATCTTTATAAAGAACGCTTACTGATCGATCTCCAACTACACGCGTTTGCAATGTAGTAGGGTCTACCGTTAGGTAATATTTAACAGCATTTGTTGTGAAACTACGGATCCCCACCAAGGAAGTATTATTTTCACGAAGGATCAACCACTCAGTTCTGTAGTTTTCCAAATTGCCAAATGAAGCCTGCCCATAAGAGAATAGGGCGCATACCAAAAATAGACAAACAAAAATGAGCTGTTTCATCATCAGTTACCACTTGTTCTTTTTGACTGTAGATTTGTTGGCCAGACCATCTGCTTGCCATCTTTATCGATTGGCAATGTGATCTTTTCCCGGGAGACCAAAGTTGGCTCTTCGCAGGCTAGGTAGGTTAAAATCGCTACAATAATGGCGTTTTGTTTCACCTCATCAAAAACAATCTTATCGTAGGTATCTCGATTGGTATGCCAGGTCACTTTACCATAATCCCAGGAAGTGGAAGAGAGCCCAAAGGCTGGAATTCCTTTTTGAACGAAAGAAGAGTGATCACTCCCTCCCGTCCCCGGCATACCCGGAAAGCTGGTTTGAATTTCATTGCGAAACTCTTCAGGCAAATATTGTAGCCACCGATTAATGTATTCGTAGGATTTTTCAAAACCACTTCCCCCGATACGAACAATTCGTCCTGTCCCGTTATCCTGATTCCATACCACCTGTATATTTTTAGCTATCTCGGGATGATCTTCGACAAATGCAGAAGAACCGTTCAGCCCCTGCTCTTCACTTCCCCAGTTTCCTACCAAAATCGTTCTTTTATTTTCGGGATAAACCTTTCTTAAAATACGGACCGCCTCCATCATTGTAATTACCCCCGTCGCATTATCTGTAGCACCAGAAGCTCCGTCCCAAGAATCTAGATGTGCCGAAAGCACAACATATTCGTCCGGTTTTTCCTTTCCTTTGACCTCCGCAATACTATTGTATGTTTTTGATGTCCCAAGCTCTTTTGAATTCCCCTGTAGCGATACCCGAGGTTTGACCCCATGTTCTGCCATGCGGTATAACAGACCATAATCTTCCAACCCGACATTAAATACCGGAATCTGTTTAGACTTCGCATCAAAAATCCGCGTAATACCCGGTAATTCGGTCCAATACGAATCAATTACGCCAACTGCCCCTGCATTTTCCAGCGCCAAAGGCAGTGTCCGGCGAGTGCTTCCCGTATAGGACATACTACCCTCCCATTTTTTTAGCTGATCATTTTTTAAAGATTGATATTTTTCATAACCTTTAACTGACGCAGACTCTTTCCAATTGGCATCTGACCTTCCCGACAATGGATTCATTCCAATCAATACAATCTTGCCTTTAATTGTCTTAAGCCAAGACTGAAAATCGGATTGGGAGCTAAACAAGGGCATAGCGACCACTTCTGCCTCGATCCCTTTTTCCTTCGTCATAGGACTAAAAGCCAACTGTGTACCTTCTAAAGACTTTATCCTCGGATAGGTCATCGTCACTTGAGAAGTTCCCCGTTCCCAGGAACGCCATTCACCATAAGGCTCATTACGAGCCTGTGCTCCAAGCGCATTATAATTTTTGACAACCCAATCGTGCGCCTGTTGCATTTGTGGACTTCCGACAAGACGAGGGCCAATCATATCGACAAGCTCAAACGCATACTTCTCCAATTGTGAATTTGCATTTGCTTCTTGAACAATCGACGTAACTATTGCTTCTTTATTTTGAGCGAAAACACTCCCCGTACCCAACAATAGCAATGCAAGTCCCAAAGATTTCATCTTACGCTGGTTCATTGAATCTATCTTCATGTATATCATTATTTATTTTATAATTATCCGTTAACAAGCTAACAACACAAATGTGATCTATTTCTTCGTGCTTTCAATTCATCGCCAAAAAGAAGACTCGGAAAAAGAAGCTGCTTTGACCACCTATAGTTAATTTAGAAACCTAAAGTTCCTTGTGATTGGTTTTTCCGAAAATTACTAAAGAATATTTAAAAAAACGCATTCATTTTCAATCTCCTCAAACTAGCTATCCCTATTTAGCTAAAAAGCTTAAAGAAAAAATATAAAAAATCCCAGAAAGAATCTTCCTGGGATTTACTAAATATAAATGTGATGGTTGATTATTTACACCGCTTCTACTTTGGATTTTTCATAACTCTCTTGGTGAACTGAGGCCACAGCTCTACCAGAAGGATCATTCAGATTCTGGAAAGAAGCATCCCAAGCCAATGCTTCTGGCGTACTGCATGCAACAGATTTTACAGAAGGAACAGTTTGCGCCGCCGCTGCTGAAGGGAAATGCGATTCAAAAATCGTCCGATATAAAAACTCTTCTTTATTTTTCGGCGTGTTGATCGGGAATCGTGTAGCGGCCTCAGCAAACTCCGCGTCGGACACTTTGCTTTCTGCCTGCTCTTTCAGCGTATCGATCCAGCTGTACCCCACACCGTCAGAAAATTGTTCTTTCTGGCGCCATGCAATACTTTCCGGTAGATAGTCCTCAAAAGCTTTACGTACCACCCATTTTTCCATTCTTCCGTCACGGATCATTTTATCCGAAGGGTTGATACGCATAGCAATATCCATAAATTCTTTATCCAAGAAAGGCACACGTCCTTCTACCCCCCAAGCTGCAAGTGATTTATTTGCCCGCAGACAATCATATAGGTATAGCTTTTTCAGCTTACGTACCGTTTCTTCATGAAATTCCTGTGCATTAGGTGCTTTGTGGAAATAAAGATACCCGCCAAAAAGCTCGTCTGAACCTTCACCCGACAACACCATTTTGATGCCCATTGATTTGATTACACGAGCTAATAAGTACATCGGTGTAGAAGCACGCACCGTTGTGACGTCATAAGTTTCCAGGTGATAGATCACATCACGAATAGCGTCCAATCCCTCTTGGATAGTAAAGTTAATTTCATGATGTATCGTTCCGATATGGTCTGCAGCTTTCTGTGCGGCAATTAAATCCGGTGCACCCTTCAGCCCCACCGCAAAGGAATGCAACTGGGGATACCATGCTTCTTCCTGATCGTCACTTTCAATCCGTTTGGAGGCAAACTTCTTCGTTACCGCAGCAATAACGGATGAATCCAATCCTCCAGACAGCAATACACCATAAGGTACATCTGACATTAATTGACGATGTACCGCATCTTCCAAAGCTTTACGCAAAACAGCGATATCGGTCTCGTTGTCTTTTACGACATCGTAACTTTCCCAATCACGTTGGTACCAGCGCTGCGGAACTTTCCCAGTTTTGCTATACAAGTAATGCCCCGGAGGAAATTGCTCAATCGTCGTACAGAAACCTTCCAATGATTTTAATTCAGATGCAACAAACAACTGCCCCTGTTCATCTTCACCATAATATAAGGGGATAATGCCCATATGGTCACGTGCAACAAAAAAGGAATCATCACGCGAATCATATAGTGCAAATCCAAAAATTCCATTTAATTCGTCCACAAACGAAGGACCTTTTGCTAAATATAGAGCCAAAACAACTTCAGAGTCACTTTGTGTAGAGAACTCATAATCAGGAAGGCTATTTCTTAATTCATGGTGGTTATAAATCTCGCCATTAACTGCTAGTACAACTTTACCATCCGGACTGTACAAAGGCTGACTTCCCGATTTGGGATCAACGATAGCTAATCTCTCGTGTGCCAATAAAGCTTTATCACCCGTAAATATGCCTGACCAATCAGGACCGCGGTGACGAATACGTTTTGACATTTCTAATACTTGAGATCTCAATGAGCTTGCAGGTTGCTTTAATTCAAAAGCGCCAATAATTCCACACATATTATGAAAATTTTAAATATTTCGTTTTTACATTATGTTATTGATACAAAGTAAAACAATTAAAAATTAAATTCATAATGATTTTTAATTTTTATTGTGTTTTTATTAAAAATAACTTTCAAAACAAACAAAATTATCAATGAAACACTTATTTGTTTACAATAATCACACAATAGATTAACAAATGATCTGCTGATTTATCGTTAAATTAACTTCATAATCAAATAACCAGGACATGGATCTAATTAGAACCTTCTATAGTGAGCTTTCGCTCACGCCACAGGAATTAACTGCCATCAAAGAGAAACATGAGGTCATAACCGTCAAAAAGGGCGATTTTATATTGACCAAGGGGCAGGTTTCAAATGCTTACTACTTGATTGAATACGGGCTTACACGCTCTTTTTTACATGATTATGAAGGCAATGAAGTTACCATCGGCTTCTGCAGCGACAATGATGTCGTCATTGAAGTAGCTTCTTTTTTTCAGCGCAACCCCACCGTGGAAAATATTCAGGCGCTCATGGAAACCCGTCTTTGGAAAATAAAATTTGAAGATTTTCAGGAGCTCTTTCATCAGATTCCTGAATTTAGAGAGTGGGGACGTTCCTGGATGGCGAAGGAGCTTGTCCATAGCAAAAATAGAGCTATTGCCATGATCACAGAACCTGCCACTGCACGATACCTGCGGCTGATCAAAGAAAAACCAATATTGATACAGCAGGCTCCTTTAAAACATATTGCATCTTATTTAGGTATCACCGACACTTCCCTAAGCCGTATTCGCAAAGAAATTGTCCACGGAAATTAGCTTATTTCAATGAATAGAAGACTACTGTCTGAAATCTTGCCTTAGGGCAAGATTTTTAAGAAAACTTCAGCGTAATTTTATAAAAGCATCCTCGGGGCAATTTACCTCGGCCCACTGAGAATGAAAATTTGAGAAAAAGAAGTAATCATTATATTCAAAAATTAGAAATCATGGCAAAATTACACGCTTATTTAAACTTCAACGGAAACTGTGAAGAGGCATTCAACTTTTATGAAAAAGTCTTCAACACAAAAAATCCGGGCTATATGCGCTACGGAGATATTCCTGCTGACCCACAAATGCCACCAGTTCCAGATGAGGCAAAAAACAAAATCTGTCATACAGCAATTTCTATCAATGGAGATAGCATGCTGATGGGAGCTGATGTCATTTCTGCTTTTGGCCAACAATATATTCAAGGGAACAACAGCTACGTCATGCTGATGTGTGAAAGCACAGCAGAGGCAAAAACATTGTATGACGCATTAAGCACCAATGCAAAAGTAGTTGAAATGCCTCTTGGCGAGACATTTTTTGCCGAACTATACAGTGCTTTTCAGGATCAATTCGGCATTTGCTGGATGGTTTATTTTGGTGGAAATAAAGAGCAGGATTGCGAAAGTAAGCCTTAAACTAGCTGAACAGTCAACAAGATATTTGACACAAAATGGGCGGTAAATTAGTCTTACCGCCTTTTCTATATTCTACGACTTCCCCCTATTTGTGTGCAATTTCATTTGAAACTACCCTGAAAGGAAACAATCCTGTTCCATCGCAGCACCTTGCAGCTGGACTTCTTATTTTTTTGTTAGTACTTCCTGCTCAAATACCACAGCGTCCCAACCATTAGACATAAATTGACGTATATTCTGATGTCCTTCGCCAGCCGGATTGTCAAGCACATTTTGATAATGCTCAGCAAACAGGCCTAAAGTTTCTTCTTGTGAGAGATTATTCAATTTTGCAAAAGAGAAAATTTTTGCACTGCCTTGATTTTCTTCCTTCGAATTTTTCAGTGTTCCATTCTGAAAAGCACTAGCACGATAATTGTACTGATCGGCAATATGTTCCAATACTTCCTGAAACTGCAATTCACCTTCTTTTGATTTATTCAATAATTCTTCTGTTTTCATGATGATGTTCTTTATAAAAATCTAATTTAAATTAACCAGGTCAGATCCTAACCTGAACTGACAATATTAATCTGTTCTAAATAATTCCGTGCAGCGAACCTCCTTTTGCACCAAGCTGATCCACTCTTCTTTCCACAGCTTCATCTTTAATCAACGCGGGTGCATGGTGAGGTTTTGTTCGGGCATCGATAATAAGTGGTCCTTCACAGCCCCAATGTTTGAAGGCTGTAAAACTATCTATTCCATAAATATCAAATGCTGGATTACTTCGTGTAAACGTTGTCCAGACAAAGTTATTGATCGTAGCAGCGGTAAAATGAGCATCATCACATAAAACGATCAATGGGAAACCTTCCCAGGAAAAGCCTGTCGCAGCCTGACACCATTCCGCTATAACCCTCGATTCATGCTCATAGGTAGAGAACGCCTGCCCATCGATCGCAACAACCCCCGGCATAACAAATTTCGCCTGATTGAAAGGCCGTGGTAGGTCAAAATTAGTCGGTAATTCACGCCCCAGTGCCCTCTTCTTTGTCCCGGCAGCAGCAAAGACCACCTTTGACCCTGTATTCAGTCCATCGCCAGAGTAATCCAAGGTATCTATTGTTGTATTTGTCTGAAAATGAACATCACGAGTCAGGTCTATCCGCTCAAGGATATGTCCAAAAAATGCTGGAATATCGTAGATATCCAATTGCGGATTATCTTCATGTGCTGAAATAAACAAATATTTAGCAAGACTAAGCTGGTTTTTACCGAGTATCTGATTCGCTATCGTTAAAATTTCCTGCGGCCGATCGACACGCTGATACGGCGTATACCGTTCAGACCCGATTGCAAAAAGCAGCGGATGCACACCTGCCGCATCAACAGCGTTAACTGCATGAAGTCCTGAAATTTCTTTTGGAATTGCTGCTCCCGTAATTTCATGGATTAAAGCGCCAAAACTGGTATCTTCCTGCGGTGGCCGTCCCACAACTGTAAAAGACCAAATCGGATTTTTCTTATGGTACACATTGTGTACTTTCATTAATGGAAACGGATGGGTTAAGCTATAATATCCGATGTGGTCACCAAAAGGGCCTTCCGGTTTATTTTCGTTTGGGTAGACAGTTCCGGTAATCACAAAGTCAGCATCTGCTGAAATACAGAATCCTTCGTCATCATAAAAATAGCGAAACCTTCTATTCCCCAATGCTCCTGCAAAAATCATTTCAGAGAGTCCTTCGGGCAAAGGCATCACAGCCGACAAAGGATGAGCTGGTGGTCCGCCAACAAAGATACTCACCTTTAAAGGTTTACCGAGTGCATTGGCTTTTGTTTGATGGATCCCTATCCCACGATGCAACTGATAATGCAACCCAATCTCCTGATCTTTCACATAATCATTGCCCGATAACTGAATACGATACATGCCCAAGTTGGCCTGCATAATACCTGGTTTGATGACATCTTCTGTATACACCTGCGGCATCGTCACAAAAGCACCACCATCCATTGGCCAGTTGACAATCTGCGGAAGTTTACTGATCGAGGTTTTACCGTGAAGTATAGGGGCTCCGGACTTCTTTTTCCAAGGTAGCGCTCCTAGAGCTGTCATGGATGAACCGATATATTGAAAAGGGTTTTTTAGCACCGCTGCAGGATTCATCTTCACATCTACCAATTTCTTCAGGTGATCCAGCGAATCCCGAAACATAAATTTCGAACGATCCAGTGTTCCGAACAAATTGGATACAGCCGGAAATTCCGAACCTTTGATATTTTCAAAATATAGTGCCGGGCCTTCAACATCAAACACCCGCATATGGATTGCGGCCATTTCCAGATAAGGATCGACCTCTTCTTTGATCCGGATTAAATGACCATGTTTTTCAAGATCCGCAACACACGCTTCTAAACTATTGTATCCCATATTTTAAATCTGCTTCAACACGTTAATCCACAAATTTAACAGAATAATTTATTAAACCGGCCATAAAGAAAAAACCTCCGCTTAAACTAAGTATCCATGCAGACATAGGCCTTCAAAGGCGTAAATTCAAACGGCTGAACCTTCTGCCAAGTCGAATTATCAACATTCTTTTCATAATAAAGCACTCTTCTAAACTCGTCAATATCTTCTTTATTGATATCATTCAACCTGGTTAGCAATAATTTAGCAAAGAATTTATTGACACCTATTTCTCTTTTTTGGCTTTCAGAAGTACAGGTCAGAAACTGATAAAACAAGCCTCTAAATGTCATTTCTTCATTTCCCCCAAGGTAAATAACCTCTGATATAAAGTTATTTTCCCAGGGCATTTCCCTTAACCAGCGGTATACATCGAGTAAAGGCAAAGGTCGAAACTTTAGAGAAGCCACCCAGTTCCAATAAAATATCGTCTGTCGCTTGGCGAGTTTAGTAAAGATCCGATTTAAAACACTTTCTTTCCCTACTACGCTGCTTTTAATAACAATCGTATATTGAACACGTAAATTTTCCAGCAGATTGCGCACCGGTTCCAGAAAATGTTCATCCATTAGCCGAGCGACATAAATGACACGGTTATTTCCGGCACGTTTACAGATTTCCACAAAATTGCGCAGACCGAGCAATTCAAGCTGAAGCTGAATATCATTATCAAGCGAAGGAACCTGCGTAAAATAGATCCCAAAATTGAGATCGGCGATTTGAAATTTCTCAAAGGCCTCCCCTTTTCGCAACAGGTCTAGTTCAAAAAGCTTTGCCGTCACCTTTTCCTTTACTATTTTATTAAAAAGGGATAAGTTGCGTACCAATCCCGTCACATCAAAATCTCTCGATTGCAAATAACAGGATGCCCGTCGTCCCAGATAGGTATTTAGCCCGCTGATTAAAACCTTTTTCATTCGAATTCTCTATTTTATGGCTATTGAAACCATCATGCTTCAATGATTCGCTTTTATTCTTACGAACGATCCAACATGACCATTTCTTCCTCGTATTCTGTATCTATTTATTATCATCTCAACCCCTTAAACGAACAAAATTCTTAGGATGGTTTCATCGGTGATGCAGCTATCTTTTCCATGTTTTTCTTGCGCTTTTAATATTTTGCACTGTTTGTATATAGAGCAATAGTAATAACCCACAAATATCATAATTCCCTGATTTTAGAACAGAGAAACATCGAATAAGTTTAACACTATTTTTATTTTTTCCTAACCAAAATAGATCAAAGCAGCTGGACAGGTGCCGTCATTGTCCTTTTTTTGTCAATTCATGCATAAATACTTTCAAGAACACAATATCCTTATATATTTGTAAATCTTCTGAAAATAGGCTGCACTAAAAAGTATTTATCTTCACCTCTATGGACAAAAGGGCTACAATGATCTGGTTTAGAAATGATTTAAGACTTCATGACAATGAGGTATTTTATCAAGCTTCTGAAAAAAGTTCATTTATCATCCCGGTATACTGTTTTGATCCCCGATATTTCGACCGTAATCAATTTGGCACCTTAAATACGGGTGTTTTGCGAGCGGCCTTTGTTATCGAAGCCGTGACCGCTTTAAAAGAAAAATTAAAGAGCCATGGTAGCGACTTGTTAACCTATATCGGCAAGCCTGAAGATATCATCCCGCGTATTGCACAAAAATATCAAGTCAACGAAGTCTATCACCATCGCGAAGTCGCACTTCGAGAAACATCTATTTCAGAAAAAGTAGAAAGTGAGCTTTGGAGCAGCAAGATAAATCTGCGCCATTTCATAGGCCATACCCTTTACCACAAGGAAGACCTTCCTTTCCCGATTAAAGATATACCCAATGGTTTTTCTATTTTCAAGAAAAAAGTAGAGCGGGAAAGTCTGGTTCGGCAACCTATTCCATTTCCGACCAATTTCCTTACCCCGCCGCATCTTGAGGACACCAAAATTCCTTCGCTGAAAGATCTAGGCTATTCGGAAGAAGAAATCAAATCTGTTGATGATATTTATATTCTCGGTGGCGAAGACACAGCGCTTAGTATTATGCATGCGGTATTGTCAACCTATCCGGAAACAGAGCAGGACCCTTTAATTCTAGGCCCTTTTATAGCTTCAGGTGCTTTATCGCCCATTCTATTGTATAACAACATCAAAAAACTGGGTGAAGGTAAAAAGGATAAACGATTTGAAAAAATAATCGACATTCTTCTCTGGCGCGACTATTTTAGGTTTATGCTAAAAAAATATCCAAATATATTTTTTAAACCACTGGGTATTAAAAATGGTACACAACAAGGTCATTCGAGCTTAGATAGAAATGACGAATTATTTGAAAGATGGAAATCAGGCCATACGGAACATGATTTTATCAACAGTGTGATGATCCAGTTGCAAAAAACGGGCTATATCCCCTATCAAGCACGCTTAATCGCAGCAAGTTATTTAGTTCATGAGTATCAGGTTAACTGGCTTCGTGGCGCTTCCTGGTATGAGGAACATCTATTGGACTATTCTCCGGCAACTGTTTACGGACAGTGGTCTCATATCGCCGGAGTTGGTACAAGCGAGAAGGACAATAAAGCACTGGACTGGCAAAAATTGATCAAAACACATTTTCCAAATGGACTCCCAAAACTGGATGAAATATTGGCTAAATAAATCTTCGGCAGAAATAAATAATTCCAATAGAAAATAAATTTGTAGTACGCTAGAAGCCTCTTTTAAATCATGCTAAAAATGTTAAGAATTGGATAGATTTATTGATTAAATTATTCAATTTCAGTATTAGAAACTCTTTTTTTATTCATAACTTTGACAAATTTCATAGTTTTAATTGTAAATGGACAATCTGACATATTTGAGTAATGCTGATTCGGCTTATGTCGATGGCTTATATCAATCGTACAAGCAAGATCCCCAATCGGTAGATTTCGGATGGCAAAAATTCTTTGAAGGTTTTGATTTCGGTCAAAATGCTGGTGGAACAACAAGTTCAGTAGGCGAAGCTACTCCTGAGCACGTATTGAAAGAAATCAATGTGCTGAACATGATCAATGGCTACCGCGACCGTGGCCACTTATTCACGCACACTAACCCTGTTCGTGAGAGACGTAAATACTATCCTGGCAAGGAATTGGAAACGTTTGGTCTTGCTGAAGCAGACATGAACACCGTTTTTAATGCAGGTGTTGAAGTTGGTTTAGGTCCAGCAACATTGAAAGACATCCGTCAGCTGGTAGAGGATACTTACTGCCGTTCTATTGGTGCAGAATTCAAATATATCCGTAACCCAGAAAAAATTAAATGGTTACAGGACCGCATGGAAGCGGATCGCAACATGCCTAAATTCTCTTTGGACACAAAAAAGAGAATCCTCAACAAATTAAACCACGCCGTTGTATTCGAAAACTTTTTAGGCACGAAGTTTTTAGGTCAAAAACGCTTCTCATTGGAAGGTGCTGAAAGTTTAATTCCAGCATTAGATTCTGTCATTGAAAAAGGTGCAGAAATCGGTATCCAGGAATTTGTTATCGGTATGGCTCACCGTGGCCGTCTGAATGTATTGACCAATATCATGGGCAAATCCTACAAATCAGTATTCTCTGAATTTGAAGGTAAAACTTATGCTGATGATCCTGAAGTAAACTTTGGCGGTGACGTAAAATACCATTTAGGCTTTTCATCTGAGGTTAAAACAAACGATGGCAAATCTGTCCACCTAAGTTTGGCACCGAACCCTTCGCATTTGGAAACTGTAGATCCAATCGTTGAAGGTATGGTTCGTTCTAAGATCGACTTCAAATACGAAGGTGACTCTTCTAAAATCGCGCCGATCATCATTCACGGTGACGCAGCAATTGCTGGTCAGGGTGTCGTTTATGAAGTAACTCAAATGTCGAAATTAGATGGTTACAAAACTGGTGGTACCGTACATATTGTGATCAACAACCAGATCGGCTTTACAACAAACTATAAGGATGCGCGTTCTGGAACATACTGTACAGACGTAGCAAAAATCACTTCTTCACCTGTGTTCCATGTGAACGGTGATGATGCTGAAGCGGTAGTTTATGCGATTAATTTAGCTGTTGAATACCGTCAAAAATATAAGACAGACGTATTTATCGATCTGTTATGTTATAGAAGATTTGGACACAATGAGGCAGATGAACCAAAGTTCACGCAACCATTGTTGTACAAAATCATCGAAAAACATCCGAATCCAAAAGAAGTATATGCTAAAAAATTAATTACTGAAGGCAGTATTGACGAGGCGTATTCAAAAAATATCGAGAAAGAATTTAAAGCTGAATTACAAACTAAATTTGAGGAATCTAAAACAGTTGAGGTATTGACTGAGGAGATCCCGATGTTTAAGGGTGCATGGGAAGGATTGCGTCCAGCTAAAAAAGGGGAAGTATTAACAACCTCGGATAAAACGAAAGTTGCGAAGGATCTATTCTTAAAATTAGCGAAAGAAATCACCACCTTACCAGCAGACAAAAAATTCTTCCGTAAGATTACACGTTTATTTGAAGACCGTGCCAAAATGATCACGGCTGATTCATACGATTGGGCAATGGGCGAATTGATGGCTTATGCGACATTATTGGATCAAGGTAACCGTGTTCGTATCTCGGGTCAAGATGTACAACGTGGTACATTCTCACACCGTCATGCGGTATTGACACTAGAAGATTCCGAAGAGAAATATGTTCCTTTAGCCAATATTAAAGGGGGTGATAAATTCTCTATCTATAATTCATTACTTTCAGAATATGCTGTTTTGGGCTTTGAATATGGTTATGCATCTTCTAATCCAAATTCATTGACAATTTGGGAAGCTCAATTCGGAGATTTCTATAACGGTGCTCAAATCATTGTAGATCAATATCTATCGAGTGCAGAGACAAAATGGAAACGTTCTAACGGTTTGGTCATGATGCTTCCTCATGGTATGGAAGGTCAAGGTCCTGAGCACTCTTCGGCACGTATTGAAAGATTCTTAGAGTTATGTGCAGATGAGAATATGATCTTAGCAAATTGTACTACTCCGGCTAACTATTTCCACTTATTGCGTCGTCAACTGGTACGTGAGTTCCGTAAACCATTGGTTGTATTTACACCAAAATCATTGTTGCGCCACCCTAAAGTGGTATCACCGTTGAAAGATTTTACAGAAGCTGCTTTCCAAGAGGTAATCGATGATGCCAATGTTGCGGCGAAAGACGTTAAACGCGTATTGTTCTGCTCGGGTAAAGTTTACTACGACTTATTAGAGAAACAAGAAGCGGACAAACGCAAAGATATCGCTATTGTAAGATTGGAACAATTATTCCCAATTCCTACGGAGCAATTGAAAGCAATCCGTAAAAAATACAGCAAGGCAAAAGAATTTGTTTGGGTTCAGGAAGAAAATGAGAACATGGGCGCATGGTCTTACTACTGCCGTAAACTAATGGGTACTGAGATTGCCTTTACAGGTTTTGTTGCCCGTAAAGAAAGTGGAAGTACAGCGACGGGTTACATGAAACAACACGTTGCGCAACAAGCAGAAATCTTAAATAAATCATTCGAATAAAAACAATTTAAAATCAATTGCGTCTTATCTATAGGACGCAATTGTCAATAAAGAACATTATATATGAGCTTAGAAATTAAAGTACCAACCGTAGGTGAATCAATCACGGAGGTAACCTTATCACAATGGTTGAAACAAGATGGCGATTATGTGGAGATGGATGAAAACATCGCCGAACTGGAATCAGACAAAGCAACGTTTGAATTACCAGCTGAAAAAGCGGGTATCTTAAGAATCATTGCACAAGAAGGTGATACTTTAGAAATCGGTGCTGTTGTTTGTACAATTGAAGAAGGCGCTGCTCCTGCTGGTGGTTCAGCTCCAGCTGCTGCCCCTGCTGCAGAAGCTTCAAATGCAGCTCCAGTTGCGGCTGCCGCTGCAAAAGATGAAGATCCAGATAGCTACGCTGCTGGTACAGCTTCTCCTGCTGCTGCAAAAATCTTAAGAGAAAAAGGAATAGATCCTTCGACAATAAAAGGAACAGGTAAAGAAGGTCGCATCACAAAAGAAGATGCCGAAAAAGCGCAACCTGTTGCTAAAGCTGCTGCGCCAGCTGCAAAACCTGCTGCGGCTCCAGCTGCGACAGTTGCTCCGGTGGCGGGTTCTAGAAACGAGCGTCGTGAGAAATTATCTTCATTACGTAAAACGATCGCAAAACGCCTAGTTGCCGTTAAAAACGAAACAGCCATGTTGACAACATTCAATGAAGTCAATATGCAGCCGATCATGGATCTACGTGCTAAATATAAAGATACCTTTAAGGAGAAATTTGGAATCGGTCTTGGTTTCATGTCATTCTTTACAAAAGCAGTAACAACTGCATTGGCTGAATGGCCTGCAGTAAATGCTCGTATTGAAGATAACGAAATTGTATATTCTGATTTCGCAGATGTTTCAATCGCGGTTTCTGCACCTAAAGGTTTGGTTGTTCCAGTTATCCGTAACGCTGATGCAATGTCATTGGAACAAATCGAAAAAGCGATCGCCGCATTGGCAGGTAAAGCGCGTGACAACAAATTAACGATCGACGAAATGACTGGTGGTACATTTACAATTACCAATGGTGGTGTATTCGGATCAATGATGTCTACGCCGATCATCAACGCACCACAATCGGCGATCTTGGGTATGCACAACATCATCCAACGTCCTATCGCTGAAAATGGCCAAGTGGTGATCCGTCCAATGATGTACATTGCACTTTCTTACGATCACCGCATCATTGATGGTCGTGAATCAGTAAGCTTCTTGGTTCGTGTAAAACAATTATTGGAAGATCCAGCTCGTTTATTGTTGGGTGTTTAAACCGCAATAAAGTTTGGAAATATAAAAAAGACCTATGCCTTTGTGGTATAGGTCTTTTTTTTCTGAAAGTGTCTGATCTTATTGGCCAGAAAGAACCCTCAGTTCGCTTTCATTGCTGTTGGTGTCTGCGAAGTCATGAAGGTTTTATTTACATCGGTAAGAAACAATATACTTAACGAATATAAATCGGTGATAGACGAATATAAGTTGTCCTTTTATTTTCTCCCTTTTAACTTTTACTTTCATCTTGTTAAAGATCAAGCATATCTCCATATACAGCCGGTTTTATAACGTAAAAGCTCCTATACGAACGTGAAATTGATTATTAAGCAGACCTTATCAAACAAAATGAAAATTTTAATAACAGCTGCATATCTATTACTCACTGTAACGACACTGTTTGCCAACATGGCAAACCCAAGAAGTCCGCACAGCATAACAGGCCAGCTCGTTCCTGCCGGTAAGGTAAAAGTCACCCATGAGCGTATCGACATCCGCCTTTTATTGGACACCACTGATTATCATTCGGACTATCGTAGTCACTTCAGCATTGTCTATAACATCCATGCTGAAGAAGAGATCGAATTACCGCTCGTATTTCTCGCGCTAAATATGGATGGATTAGATCGGGTACTTGTCAATCAGAAAGAGATCAAAGCAAAGGCGATGGATCAGCCCGATTCCAAGTTCCCTTTTTTACGTTTAAAGGATGGTTATTATGAAATCAGTTACGACAGCGATGAATGGAAGCGTATTTCGCTGGATGATGCATTTTATTTTACCGCTAAGCTACACAAAGGTGAAAACAATATTCAGGTTCAATACAGCGCTTATATGGGCTATGACCGGCGCGATATCCGAACCAGATACGAAATTGATTACCTTTTATTTCCTTCCAGATATTGGTCTTCCTTTGGCCGGATTGACTTGTATCTCCACCTAAACGGCGCGATGGAAGTCCTTGCACAGGATTTGGGAACCGCCAAATTACAGACAGATTCGATCGCTCACTGGGTCATTGATCAGGTAGAAAAGAAAGAGAGTTTTCATATTGAAGTTGGCCTAAAAACCTCTTTGTTCGCAAAAGCAATTCTTTGGGTGCACCCCGAACTGCTCGCCCTGATCGGGTCGATATTTCTACTATACCTACATATTCGATGTATCTATCTAAAATACAAAAGTGGCAAATATCGCTATGCACTCCTCGTTGGAAATCTAATCATTCCAAGCTCTTTCTACTTCTTCATCTGGTTTTGGTCCAGCCTGGCCAACTATCTTGTCAATGGAGTCTTTGACGAAAAGTCCAGAGGTTTTATCCTGTTGGTCATCTTCACTTTACCATTGATCTACCTCATCTATGACTTGGTTTTATTTATTATCGATAGAAGCATACGATCAAGGTTGTCTACCTAGAAAACCGACAGCCTACTTTTTATAGGTCAGCTTATTTTCAATCATACGATTGTTATATTGCTGGATAAAAGCTTTCATTTTGGTCTCCATTGTATCCAATATGGCGGGATGCTGTTTCAGCAGATCCTGTTTCATCAAGCGGTCCTTCTTAAGGTCATAAAATGATGTAACTTTCAGTCCATCATAGGACATCATATAATCTTTATAATAAAGGTTATAGCTCCCCGCATTGTTATTGAGCACAAAATTGTCCTTCCCCGGTTTAAAGGCATCTGAACCAAAGGCAAAATAAGGTTCATCATAATGCAAATAATTCAAAATAGTAGGCATTATATCTATTTGCTGTACCAGTTTATCCGCTTTGCCAACCAGGCTATCGCCAGGTGCATAAAATATAATAGGAATTTGGAAGCCCCCTGCTGCCGTTTGATATTCCGGCAGGTAGCTTACAGTAGCATGGTCTGCGCAGATAACGAATACGGTATTCTTGTACCAAGGCATTTTAGATGCTGTTGCAAAAAATTCACGCAGCGCATTATCGGTATAACCAATGGGTTCCTGCACGGGCAATGGTCCTTTCGGAAATTTCCCCTGATATTTTTCAGGTACCTTAAATGGATGATGTGAAGATAAAGAGAAGAAACTAGCGAAAAACGGCTGATGAAAAGTATTGATCTTATTGGCTACAAATTGCAAAAAGGGTTCATCCCAGATTCCCCATATACCGTCAAAGTCAGTATCATTGTTATATTCATTTTTACCAAAATAATGCTGGATACCCGCCAGTTTCATATAAGCGGAGAAGCCCATACTGCCATTGGGTGCTCCGTGAAAAAAAGCAGTCTCATAGCCCTTTTTTCCCAAGAGCTTCGCTAAGCTTGTGGTTTCATTTCCAGAATATATCGAAAGTACAAAAGGCTCACCTATGGAAGGAATCCCCGTAATAACTGATGGTAGCGCATCAATTGATTTACGACCATTGGCATAGGTATCTGTAAATGTGTAAGCATTGCGGATCAATGAATCCAAAAAAGGTGTATAACCTTTGTATTTTCCACCTTGAATATCTTTATTCAATTCACCAAAATGCTCTTTTGCAAAACTCTCCAAAATCAGAACGACGACATTTTTCTTTGCAAAAGGCTGGTCTGATTGCGGTATATGAATGGGATTGTATAACTGCTCAAGCTCTTGGTCGGAATAATAATGAACAGGTTTCAGATTGACAGCCTTTAATGTTTTCAATATACTGAATGGTGTGTTCAGTACAATATTCATTTCTTCTGGTGTCTCTACATAATCCCCGGCATTGCTTAATGTAATAGGACGCGTACTATGGGCCCAACCGCCACGCACACCACCGATGAAAAGAAAAGCCGTCAATAAAAATAAAGGCACTTGGATCAAAAATGACTTCCAGTTATATTTCGTATTCCTTTCAATCTGAATAAGCTGATAGGATTTAATCAAACCATAAACAATCAGTATCAACAGTATGATGAGATACCAATAATCCAAACAGAAATCAAAAGCCAATTTCATCAGGTTGGATTCATTGGAAAATTGGTCGATCACCGTTCCAGTCGTTCTTTTAAGTGTAAATGGATAATAGGCAAAATCAATCAGGTTTAACGCTATACCAAGCGAATTGACCACAATAAAGACCCATTTGGCAACTTGCTGGTAGATCCGGTTATCCTTAAACGGCCCTGGAACAGTCAGCATTACAATATAAAGAATATTTAAATACAGCAGGGCTACAATGTCAAAGCGCACACCACCGGCAAACATCACCAGGAGCTTAGCTGCATCGACATGCGGAAATAAGGAAGCATTGATGCCATAAAAACCCAATCTCAATAATGCATAGATGACTAAAAGAAAGATAAAACGAATTGCGACAGCAAAATAAGGTGCAAATACTCCTTTTAATTTCATAGCCCTAATATTTTAAAAATTCACGATATACGTCTTGATAATACGCTTTGCCGATATTCAATAAGCTGTCTGTTTTGCCAGCAGGATACTCTTTATTGGATCTATAATTGATAATCCTTCCTACATTATCGAAAGAAACTGCCTGTTGTGGTGTAATTACACCAAAGGCATCTTTCGAGTTATAAAATGCAATCTGAGGAGTCGTTGGATTAAACAAATCCCGGCTCCAATGATAACGATCTGTAGGAAGCTTCAGTTGCGTCAATAAGGTAGCTGCCAAATCCGTTTGATTGCCGATTCTATTGAATATTTTTCCTCGATATTCAGGCTTGATCACATCACCGAAAAAGATCAGTGGAATATGAAAGCGATTGGGGTGAAATAGTTCCCATTTTTCTGACGGAAGGCGATGTCCATGATCGGCCACAATAACGAAAAGCGTATTTTTATACCAAGCTTCCTTTTTAGCCTTATTGATAAAATCAAAAACAGCCGAATCTGTATAATTTGCCGTACTTCTGAATTTATCCGCATTGGTGGCATTACCAAATTTATAGCCGTGTTTTAATTCAAATGGTTCGTGATTAATTAGGGTAAAAATGGTCGAAAAGAAAGGTTGTTTTTCCTTTCTGAAATCCTTGATCATCTGATTAAAGACCACATGGTCATATACCCCCCACGAGGCACGTTCCGCATCTAACCCAAAATTGGCATTATCCACAACCCTAGACATCCCATGCGTCAGCATATACGATTTAAAATTATAAAACTCGCTCTGACCACCGTGATAAAATGATGTTTCGTAGCCCGCATGATCAAACTCCTGTCCAATGGCAGGCATATTTTCGTGTTTGTCGATATACTTGATAATACTCTCGGGCCCTTGCGCCGGAAAACCACTCAGCACCGCTACCATACCTTTGTCGGATCGGTCAGCAGCTGAATAAATATGATCAAACAAAATCCCGCCCTTAATCAATTCTTCCATGTGCGGCGTAATTCCCTTTTCGCCTCCAAGAGACTGAATAAGATCTCCAACAAAGCTTTCTAGCATGATAATAACGACATTTGGACGCGTCGTTGAAAGCACCTCAACCGCCGAATCAGGCTGACTTTGAAAGGCGGGGCGCAGCTTGTCCTGAATCTCTTTCTGATCACCATAGTAACTATATGGATTTTTCAGTTTGGTACTTTCAGCAAAGAAATCCCGTAAAAAAGACCATTGGGTATTAACGGCTGCATGATTGTAAAATGTTACTTCAGAATAATAGGCTTTACTCGGGTTTAATGTTGCTCGTCCATAACCACCACGGATAAAGGTGAAGAGCACAAAAACTCCTATTGCCAATTTAAAAAAATTACCAATAGGCGACTTGATATTGAAAAAAGAGACTTTTTTAAACATCCAGCGGTATAGAAAATAACCACAGAATATGCCGATCAACATGCCAACGATGGGGAGAAATACCGGCGTGGACTCGGCCGAGGCTACAGCTCCCGAGGGTGAAGCAAAAAATGCATCTATAGCACGCTTAGAAATCTTGTCGCCCCATTCACGATAGATATTGACATTGATAAAACTTGTCACAAAAAACAAAACCAGGACGATAACGGTATAGATATCCAAAATCGTTCTTTTAGGTTTCAGTTTTGGGAAAAAGCCTAAAATGCAATACACAAGAAATGGTAAAGCACATATATAGGAAACAGCAGAAAAATCCAGATTCAGACCATGGTAATAAATCCTGAAAATCTCCGTAAAATTGGAAAAACCTATTTTCTCAAAAAAAGCAGTAACAAAAATCAATCTATCTATAAAACAGACAATTAACCAAAATAAAAAATATTGTGTTAAGGCTCTTAGCTCATTAGCAAATCGTTGCATCCCTTCGAATAAAAATAAAACAGGCAAATTTACATTAATTTACATGAAATACAGGCTAATTACTTAGTAATATGAAGAAAAGATTAAAAAAGTATAAATCTTACGTTATGCTTTTCCTCACTGCAATAACCTCCGCTTCTGCTTAGGAAGATCCATCACTAAACCTTTTACTTAGCCTTTATTCAGAGCTTCTTTTTGTTTGAAAACAAGATAAGTGGATAACTAAGGAAAATAACATAGAATTCCTTACTTTTGTGTTCCTTAAAAGTTTGAATACAAAAATTTAAAATGAGCATAGCGAAAACTTACAATCCAAAAGAAGCTGAAGAAAAATGGTACAGCTATTGGAAAGCGAATGGATTTTTCCGTTCCACCCCAGACGAACGTGAACCTTACACGATTGTGATGCCTCCTCCGAATGTCACTGGAGTATTGCACATGGGGCATATGCTAAACAATACCATTCAAGACGTTTTGATTCGCCGGGCACGTATGCAAGGAAAAAACGCTTGTTGGGTACCGGGAACCGATCACGCCTCCATCGCCACGGAAGCTAAAGTCGTCGCTATGTTGAAGGAACAGGGAATTGACAAACGATCGTTATCGCGTGAAGATTTCTTGAAACATGCTTGGGAATGGAAGGAAAAATACGGTGGTATTATTCTAAAACAACTCGAAAAACTTGGCGCTTCCTGTGACTGGGATCGTACACGTTTTACCATGGATCCAGAATTATACCAATCTGTTATTCGTGTATTTGTCGATCTGTACAATAAAGGATTGATCTATCGTGGTTACCGCATGGTTAATTGGGATCCTGAAGCAAAAACAAATATCTCAGACGAAGAAGTTATTTATAAAGAGAAAAATGGCAAATTATACCACCTGAAATATCAGGTTGAGGGAACAGATCAATACATTGTTGTAGCGACGACGCGTCCTGAGACCATCTTTGGTGATACAGCCGTGTGTATCAATCCCAATGATGAACGCTACACCTGGTTAAAAGGAAAGCAAGTCATTGTTCCGATCGTTGGAAGAAAAGTGAACATCATTGAAGATGAATATGTCGATTTGGAATTTGGTACAGGATGCCTTAAAGTTACGCCAGCGCACGATGTGAATGACTACGCACTGGGTAAAAAACACAACCTGGAATTTGTCGACATCTTTACCGACGAAGCAAAACTGAACGACAATGGCCTGCATTATGCTGGTATGGATCGTTTTAAAGTCCGGAAGGAAATCGAGAAAGAGCTGGAGGAAAAAGGATTATTGGAGCAAGTGGAAAACTACACCAATAATGTTGGAACTTCAGAGCGAACCGGTGCCGTTATTGAGCCAAAAATCTCCAATCAGTGGTTCCTTAAAATGGAGGATCTTGCAAAGCCTGCATTGGACAACGTCATGGACGATACCATTAAATTTCATCCAACAAAATTTAAAAATATTTACCGCAACTGGATGGAGAATGTTACCGACTGGAATATCTCAAGACAATTGTGGTGGGGACATCAGATACCAGCGTATTTCTATGGCGATGGTAACGAAGATTTTGTGGTTGCACAAACGGTTGAAGAAGCCCTTATTTTAGCGCAGGAAAAATCAGGTAATACAGCTCTTCAATTGACCGATCTACGTCAAGATGAAGATGTACTTGATACTTGGTTTTCAGCTTGGTTATGGCCAATTTCAGTATTTAATGGCATCAATGAGCCTGAAAATGCTGAAATCAATTATTACTACCCTACGCAAGATTTGGTCACTGCCCCAGATATCATTTTCTTCTGGGTAGCACGTATGATCGTTTCAGGATATGAATTCCGTGGGCAATTACCTTTTGAAAATGTTTATTTCACAGGTATTGTACGTGATAAGCTGGGCCGTAAAATGTCTAAATCACTGGGCAACTCTCCCGATCCGATTGATTTGATGAATGAATATGGTGCTGATGCAACGCGGATGGGAATGTTATTGACTGCCCCGGCGGGTAATGACCTTCCTTTTGACGTTGAACTTTGTGTACAAGGCCGTAATTTTGCCAATAAGATCTGGAATGCCTTCCGCTTGGTTAAAGGCTGGGAAATTACAACTACTCCAGCTTCGGATTCAGATAAAATTTCGGCTTCTTGGTTTGAGGCAAGATTAAACCAGGCCTTGGTCGATATCGAAGAAAACTTCAAACACTATCGTTTATCAGATGCACTGATGACAACCTACAAATTGGTATGGGATGACTTCTGTGCCTGGTACCTTGAATTAGTGAAACCGGCTTATGGCTCCCCTATTTCTGCAGAAACTTTAGAAACAGTCAAATCTTTCTTCCAACGCATCCTCACACTGGTACATCCTTTCATGCCTTTCTTGACAGAAGAATTGTGGCATGACGAACTGTTCGGTGTAAAAGACGAGAAAGATTGCATTATCGTAGCCCCTTATCCTACAGCGAATGATTTTGACGAGCAGCTCATAAAAGATTTCGCGATCGCTCAACAGATCATTTCGGAAGTCCGTAGTATTCGCAATTCTAAAGGTATCTCCCCTAAAGTTGCTTTACCATTAGCGATCAATCAACAATCAAATATCAATCTAGTTCAATATATTGACATCATTACCAAGATTGCAAACTTGGAAGGCGTAACTTTTGTTTCTGAGAAAGTAGCAGGTGCAACAAGCTTCCTTGCTGGCAAAGACGAATGTTATGTTACGTTGGAAAATAATATTGATGCGGATGCTGAACGTGAGCGCATCGAGAAAGAATTGGAATACCTAAAAGGTTTCCTTGTATCTGTAGACAAAAAACTTTCCAATGAACGATTTGTGCAAAATGCTAAACCTGAAATTGTTGAAAACGAAAAAAGTAAAAAAGCTGATGCCGAAGCAAAGATTAAAATTCTTCAAGAAAGCTTAACAGCATTAGGTTAAAACCTATTCAATAAATCTTTTAAAAATCCCGTGCCTTGCACGGGATTTTTTTTTGATTAAGGAGAGAGCAAATTCGGAGATCCTTCGGTGTTCGTTCGGTGTTCGTTCGGTGCTTGTTCGGTGCTTGTTCGGTTGTAACCGAATAAGCACCGTTTTAAATACGTTTAACCTACGTTAAATGATCGTGTAAATAACGAAGTTGGTTTCCAGTTTTTACGCACCGGAGATGGTGTTTCTGCAAAATGCTAAATACACGATTCAAGAGAATTTCGGCTCGCCCTTCTCAGGTAATATATACGTCAAGGATGTCCGATATAAACTTGGGAAGTAAAACTGCAAAATGAAATTGTCCCGTTATAAAACAGCATAAAGTTTATAATTATTCAGCAAACAATGCGATTAACTTTATACTGATTCCTGTAAAAAAATGAATAACTTTATAAGAGTGAACTTAAATTATATCATTATGGGATTCAAAGAAACATTTCAGATTAACGGTGAAAACCTTTTACAGAAAATCAAAGAAATCATTGCTGAGGGCAACGTTAGCAAAATCAGTATTTCGGACAAACATGGCAAAGAAATCATGAGTTTTCCTGTCACGATTGGTGCAATAGGCTTAATCTTAGCACCTGTCTTTGCAGCAATTGGCGCTGTAGCAGCATTGCTTACAGAATGTACGATCACCGTAGAACGAAATACAGACAAAGACGAGGAAGGCAAAGAAGATAACAGTACTGATCCACCCACAACGATAACCGTAAAATAATTAGATAAATTGACCCTTATGAAGATCTTTAAAAATATACTTTGTATTCTATTCGCCTTGCTATTCATCAATGCAGGGCTAGATAAGCTTTTTCATTATATGCCCGAACCACCAATGGATATGGACATGAAAAAGGTATTTGAGGCTTTTGCTACTATAAAATGGTTAATGCCACTGGTTGGAATCATCGAACTGTTGGGTGGTTTATTATTTATTTTTCCTAAAACAAGAACGCTGGGTGCATTGGTCATCTTCCCGATACTCATTGGTATTTTTACCCACAATATGATTTTCTTTAGCCAGATGGGATTAATTATTTGGGCTGTACTGTTCATCATATGGTTATGGGTGGTATTTGAGAACTGGGGCAAGTATAAAAAATTGATGGAATAATACCCTTATTCTCCCCAAAACGAATATTCAGCAAGACACTACATTTATTAAATACCTATTTTTTTGACAAATTGATAGGTATTTAATGCTTTTATTAACATAAAATTAAAAAACAAAAAAATTTATACGACTATAATGGTTTGGTCAATTATTTGATGTGTTTTTATAACATTCCCACGACAAAAGACTTTTAGAGTGGAAATGAAAAAACTGTTAAGATATTTGCTAATAGGTATAACGCATAAATTAAACTTGCATTTACAAGCAAATTTATCTTAGTTTGCTGGAATAGTGGAGATATAAGTTAGATATCTGAAAACTAAGCAAACTTTTTTCCGTTTTAATTTTTATTAATAGATACTTAAATCAAATTATACGTTGAACAGATTTACCCGAATTGCTTTCAAAACAATATTGTGGATTATTGGAGTAATAATTGCGCTGGCTATTCTCATCGTATTCTTAATCAGAATACCTTCCGTCCAGAACTATATTGCTGGAAAAGTAACTCAATATGTAGAAGGAAAGATTGGTACTCCTGTAAAAATTGGCTATATCAATATTGATTTTCCTAAAAAACTGGTTTTAGAGGACATCTATTTAGCTGACCAAAGTAAAGATACCTTAGTTGCTGGAAAAAGTATAGCGGTGGATATCAATATGCTTAAACTTCTGAAAAATACCGTTGAAATTCAGCGTATTGAAGCAGAAGGAATCACTGCAAAAATTCGCCGTACGTTACCCGACAGTTCGTTCAACTTTGATTATATTGTCAAAGCTTTTGCTTCTCAAAAAGAAAGCAAACCAACTGCTGACAGCAGTTCAGCACTCCTATTTAACCTTGATAAAGTCAAATTTGACAAATTTCATATTGTCTATTCCGATGATGTTATTGGAACGAGCGCAGATGTTTATCTGAATAGCCTGAATACCAACATTAAGAAGTTCGATCTCACAAGAAATATGGCTTTCAATCTGCCCAAAGTGAAGATCGATGGTCTGAGTGCCACAGTGAAACAATGGCGACCAGTTGTTGATGGCACAGCACCCACGGTCAAAGACTTTGGCATTACCGATAAAACCGCACAAACAACCGCATTGCTTCCTGATGTTGGTATACAGATTGCCGACCTAACCAATATCTTAGTGCGGTACGAGGATCAATCTAGCCTGTTGAACACCAAGTTTTATATCAAAAACCTGCATGCAGATATTAACAAGATCGATCTGAACAAAGAACTTGTCGATATTCAAACGATCAATCTTGACGGTTCGGACAATAATGTGCTCTTTGGAAAGATCCAGAAAAAAGTAAACACAACAGCGAAAAACACCGCGGATACAACCAAAATAAACTGGGTTGTCTCTGCAAAAGATATCCAAATCAACAATACAAGCTTAGCGTATAGAGACGATAATCAGGCCCGTATGAAAGGCTTTGATTACTTCAATATTAAGATCCCTGGAATGAAAACCAGTTTAAATGATCTTTACTATAGCGCCGATTCGATCAGCGGATCATTAAAAGAGCTTGTAGCCTCCGATCAATCGGGATTTGTGATCAAGCAATTGAAGGGCGATTTTAAGTATACAAATACCGGTGCGGAGATCAAAAATCTTTACGCAGAGACACCGCGTACTCTCCTACGGGATTACTTAAAAGTAACCTACCCTTCTTTGGATGTTATCGCTAAAAAACCTGAACTGATCTATGTCAATGCAACGATCAAAAAGAGTCATGTAGATATGCGCGACATCTACTACTTTGCACCGTTTTTGGATACTATGCAGGTGATGAAACCATTGATGGACAAAAAGTTTAATATTGATGGTCGCGTTGTGGGCAAGGTAAATGATTTAAATATTCCGTCAATTGATTTTCAGACCCTGTCTAATACACGTGTCATTGCAAGTCTACATTTAAAGGGGCTACCCAATGTCGATAAAATGTCCATGGATCTTAATTTAAAGAAATTCACTACAGGTCGTTCAGATATCGAAAAGCTGGTTTCAAAAAATATGCTCCCTAGCGGAATAGAGTTGCCCAATACGATCGGACTTACGGGAACTTTTAATGGCGGAATGAACGCCTTTAACACCAACCTTTCACTGGTAACGGAGAAAGGGACAGCCAAGTTCAATGGTAAAGTAGGCATGATAGGTCGCGATACAACCTATGATGCATTTGTCAGTATTCGTGATTTTGACATTGGTAAGATCATGAAAATGGACAGTACCTTAGGTATACTTTCCTTTGAGGGAAAAATTAAAGGTCATGGAACAGATCCCAAAAAACTTGTCGCCAATTTTGATGGCAAGGTAAATCGAATGGATGCTATGGGTTATCGTTATCAGAATATCGATATGAATCTCACTGCAGACAAAGGGGATATTAAAGCTTCCGTGGTTAGTCCCGACCCCAATATCCAATTGAAGTTAAATGCAACGGCCAACATGAAGTCCAAATATCCGCAGGTGGATTTTGAGCTTATGGTAGATACCATCAATCTTAAAAACTTAAAATTAATGGACGACGAACTCAAATACCATGGAAAACTTGTGGGAAATTTCAGTTCAGCCGATCCAAATTTTTTAAATGGGGAGGCACATATCACCAATTCATCCATTCTCTACAACGACGCATATTATACTTTAGACAGTATTTCCCTTGTTGCAAAAGCCGATACCAGTCGCAATTTGCTGCTACTCAAATCGGACTTTTTGAATGCCCATTTGGTCGGGAAATACAAAATTTTAGAGTTGCAGAATGCCGTCCAAGACATTTTACAGGTATACTACCAGCCGGGAAAAGCTGTTAAAGTTCCCAAATATGAGCCTCAGAATATTGAGTTTTCCGCCCAATTGACCAGGACTAAATTTATAAAGGATTTTCTTCCAGAACTAACGGAAATGTCTGATATTACGTTGGATGGTATGTTCAATAGTCAGTCAAAAACCATTCTTGCCAAGTTGGATGCTCCTAAAATCACCTATAGTGGTACCGAAATCAATAATGTAACCTTGGACATCAATACCCTGGACAGTACGCTTTACTACTCGGCCTTGATCAATAAAATCAAGGTGAGCAATATCGAACTGGTGAATACAGTCTTCAGTGGTAAAGTCATTCAAAACAATTTGGATTTTGGTCTTTGGATTAAGGATAAGAAAGAGAAAGAGCAGTATCATTTGGGCGCAAATATGCGCGTTGATAATGGCGCATTTGTTTTTAGCCTACTTCAGGATGGCCTCATGCTGAACTATGACAAGTGGACGATAAACCCAAACAACGTGCTCAAATTTGGAAGCACGGGTATTCAAGCCAATGACTTTATTTTAAGTAATAAAGGGCAAGAGCTGAGTATATCATCGCAGGATAGCGTACTCAACTCGCCACTCAACATTGCATTTAAGAATTTCCGCATTGAGACATTAAGTAAAATGCTGGAAAGTGAAACAGTCGATCTTGGTGGCGGGATTAATGGTCAGGCAACCATTTCACGTCTCGAAAGTAGCCCTGTATTTGTATCCGATCTTGTGATCGACAAATTCTATATCGGACAAGATACTGTGGGTAATGTCAACATAAAAGTTAACAATGAAAAGGAAAACACGTATAATGCAAATATCAGTATCAGTGAAAATGGCAATAATGTCGTATTAAGTGGTGATTTTATCAATCCTCCTAAGGGAGAGGCGAGCTTGGACTTCACCTTAGACATTACACCACTCTCTATGCAGACAGTCCAGGCATTCAGTTTGGGCTATCTAAAAGACTCGAAGGGAAATCTTGAAGGCCAGTTAAAAATAACAGGGTCACCATCCAAACCCCTTATTAATGGCGACGTTAAGTTTAAAGATGCGCAATTCAACATTGCTATGCTAAACGCACTTTTCAAAGCCAAGGATGAAACCATTCATTTGGATGAAGGGGGGATTACGTTTCCAAAATTTGCATTGGAAGACAAAAAAGGAAATATTGCCAAGGTAACGGGATCCATAGAAACCAAAACCTACACTAATTTTGACTTTAATCTCAATGTCAATACAAACAATTTTGAGGTACTCAATTCAACACAAAGCGACAACGACATGTTCTATGGTAAAATGTATCTTACTTCGAACCTGCGTATTCGGGGAAATCTTGATAAGCCTGTTGTTGATGGTACAATCAAGGTATTAGGTGATACGGATTTTACCTTTGTCATGCCAAACGAGGATCCCGGGATGGCCGATCGTAAAGGTGTTGTCGAATTTGTTGATAAGAGTGATACGACAAGAGCCAACGTATTTGCAAAATTAGATTCTATGACCGTAACCCGATTGACGGGAATCGACGTCGATCTAAATCTTCAAACGGATAAGGACGCTAAATTTAAGATCCTCTTGGATGCCGGTTCGCAGGATGCACTGAATATCCAAGGAGAAGCGGAACTGAATGCAGGCATTGATGCGAGCAGCAAAATTACCTTGTCAGGTACATTTACCGTAGACAAAGGAAGTTACTCATTCAGTTTTGGCCCTGTGAAAAAGGATTTTACATTTCGAAAAGGAAGTACGATCACCTGGAACGGAGATCCCTTGGATGCCCAGCTTAATATCACGGCAGCATACACAACCAAGGCGCCAACCCTGGAACTTGTCGCGACTCAACTGGGATCGGAAAACGCTAATTTATACAAGCAACGTATTCCTTTCAATGTCTTGTTGAAGATTACAGACAAATTGTTCCAACCGCAACTGAATTTTGACATTGACTTGGACGAAAACAACTCGGTCGTTTCCCAAGATGTGATCAGCAAAGTAAATAACGCATTGACCACCTTGCGTGAAAACCCCTCTGAGCTTAACAAACAAGTCTTTTCACTCATCGTTTTGGGGCGCTTTATGTCGACCAATCCATTTGAAAGTTTATCCGGTGGCGGTGGTACAGAAGCCATTGTTAGAAATAGCATCAGTTCATTCCTAAGCGGTCAATTGAACCGCCTGGCTTCCGAACTTATCACAGGAGTAGAATTGGATTTCAACCTAACTTCGGAAGAGGATTATGCGACTGGAGCGGGACAAACCCGAACAGATCTGAATATCGGTGTATCTAAAATGCTTTTAAATGATCGTCTAAAAATTACCGTTGGTTCTAATTTTGAAGTTGAAGGAAATACACGTCCAGGAGAAACTGCCAACAATATTGCTGGCGACATCCAGTTGGATTATCAGCTTTCCCAAGATGGTCGCTATTTTGCACGGGTATATCGTAAAAACCAATATCAGGTTACACTCCAAGGCCAATATGTAGAAACAGGTATCGGATTTATCATCAATATGGATTACAACAGATTTAAGGAAATCTGGATGAGTTCGAAAAAACTCAAAGAGTATTATGACACCAATAGCAAAGGCTTCAGAAAACGCTTTGATGTCGAACGTATGGAAACTGATTCGGTCTATCGTGACAGTGTACGCACGGTCATTCGGGACAGTTTGATGATCCACAGCCCTGAGTACAGAAAACGCATGGAAGATAGAGAAAAAGAGAAACGTAAACAACAGCTGGACTCCACTAAAAGTACGCCGAAAAGCGATAGTCCAAAATCAAATGTAGATACAGTCAGAACGACAGCGATAAAAAATGAAGATGAGGAAAGGAGTTATCATGCAAGCTAAACTAAAATATATTATTGGAATAGTTTCCCTGGCTGCGTTTATAGCTTCCTGTTCTTCGACCAAGAATCTGAAAGAAGGGGAAAGCTTATATGTCAAAGGCAATGTGATCGTCGATTCGGACACCATTTCCAAGGAAAACAAGGAAAAGATTGCGACCCATCTTGAAGCAGCGCTCATGCCTAAGCCTAATAAACGACTCGCTGGGGTGCCATTCAAGCTGTACTTCAACAATATGGCCGGCGATTCGGCCGGGAAGAACATCATTAAAAAATTTTTCAAGAAAATCGGTGAGGAACCAGTATTGTTGAGTGATGTCAATCGCGAGTATAATGAAAACCTATTGCGCAATCGTCTGGAGAATTTTGGTTTCTTTAACGCGGAAGTAAAATCTGACACTTTAGTTGAAAACAAAAAAGCAACGGTTAATTATACGGCCAAGCCAAATTTTATCTACCGAATAAGATCTGTTAAATTTGATATTGACAGCACGACGCAGCTGGGTAAAGATATTCGTTCGAGTTCCGATAAAAGTCTCTTACAAGTGGGTAAAAATTATAGTCTTGATGTTATCCTAAATGAGCGTGACCGCATCGACAATGACCTCAAAAATAAAGGATATTATTATTTCAGCCCAGATTACATCCTGGTTCAGGTAGACAGTTCGCATCGGAACAACAAGGTTGACATGTATGTTACCGTAAAGAAGGAAACACCGGCACAGGCCAAGGTTCCGTCGAAGATCAATAAAATCTACATTTACCCCAACTACACCGAAACAAGCACGGGTTATCAAAGGTCTACCCGTAATGCAGAATTGTATGATAGCAGCTACTATTTTATAGACCGCCAGCATCTCTATAGAAAGCCTGTTATCGCGAATCATATCTTCTTCCATCCCGGCGATGTCTACAACCGTACAGCGCACAACCAAACCATCAGCCACCTAGTAAATCTCAATAGCTGGAAATTTGTCAAAAACAATTTTGTAGACAGCAAAGAGGTGCCGAATGCATTGGACGTCTATTATTACTTAACCCCATTGCCAAAAAAATCACTCCGTGTGGAACTTTTGGGAAAAATGGCTTCGGTATACAATGGAACAGAAGTCAATGTCAACTGGACATTACGAAACGCATTTAAAGGCGCGGAGCAATTAAGTTTTAATGTATTCGGTGGTTATGAAACGCAGACCGGCGGATCAGCTGACCTTAATTCAAGTTATTACCGTTACGGGATGGAGGCTACACTGACCTTTCCCCGGATATTATCCCCTTTTGGGCGGATTTCACCTACGCGACGTTTTATTCCGAAGACTTATGTCAAAGGCCGCTATGAATTTCTAAATCGCCGCAAAGCCTATACCTTAAATTCCATCGCATTGGATTATGGTTATATCTGGCAGGAGTCTGAGGAGAAGCAGCACGATCTTGCTTTAATGGAGATTACCTATGTGCAGCCTAAAGGTATTTCAGAAAACTACCAAAAACAAATGGATACTATTCCAGCGCTAAGGCATGCGATAGATCCACAATTTACGATTGGCCCAAATTACAACTTTACGTTTCAAAACACGATGAAGCAGCATTTGAAAAATACATTTTATTTCAAAGGCAACCTGGACCTCTCGGGGAATATACTCGGTTTGATAAAAGGAGCAGATTTCAATAAAGGGAAAACGTTCAAATTGTTCGATGCTTATTTCTCCCAATACATCAAGATCAGTGGCGATGGCAGACATTATCTCAAATTGTCGGAGAATTCGCAGCTTGCTTCTCGGGTCAGTTTAGGGTTAAGCTATTCCTATGGTAACTCTCGATCACTTCCCTATTTAAAACAATATTATGTAGGTGGTCCAAATAGTATTCGTGCCTTTGGTGCCCGTGCGATCGGCCCCGGAACAGTAGCTCCCGAAAAATTAAGCAATGGACTCTTCTACGCCGACCAAACCGGGGACATCAAACTGGAACTGAACACTGAATACAGAGCCAAATTAGCAGGATTTGTTCATTGGGCAGCATTTATTGATGCGGGTAACGTATGGTTACAGCGCGACGATGTCAATAAGCCTGGAGGTAAGTTCAGCAAGAACTTTTTAAATGAATTAGCCGTCGGCGGAGGCGCTGGATTACGCTTCGACTTTACTTTTTTGATCATTCGTACCGATATGTCAATACCGTTCCGTATCCCCTATCTTCCCAAAGGAGAGCGTTGGGTATTTAAGGATATCGACTTTGGAAGTTCAAAATGGCGCAAAGATAACCTCATGTTCAACTTAGCCATCGGCTATCCGTTCTAGGTTATAGATTTGACCTGCAAAACAAAAAAAGCGGCTTGAATAAATTTCAAGCCGCTTTTTTTACCATTTCACTGTTGATCGCAGTCATTGCACCGTGATATCAGGTGCCGTTCTCCCGAACAAATTCAGGTCGTATTTCTTATGTCAAAAAACGAGTTATTCCTACGAAATACGTTGATTTACTGACAATAATTCATTAAATTCAAGAATTATTTACTAGTCCAAATAAATGCACATGAAATATCCATGCAAGAAAATAGTAGCGGCATTCGTGAAAGTAGACAGGATATTTCATATGACCATAAAACCGCTGAAGGCAACATGAATTCTTAAGCGGAAAAATTAGCTCATGAATAAACAAATAATTTACATATGAAAGTAACTATTGTTGGTGCAGGAGCTGTAGGAGCAACTACAGCGGACAATTTAATCCGTCGAAACGTCGCCGAGGAGATTGTATTATTGGATATTAAAGAAGGGTTTGCGGAAGGCAAAGCGCAAGATATGGCACAGACCGCAGCTTTATTGGGCTTTGAGTCTAAAATCAAGGGAGTAACCAATGACTATCTGTCAACTGCAGGTTCTACTGTTGCTGTCATTACCTCGGGCATTCCTCGTAAACCCGGAATGACACGCGAAGAATTGATTGGGACAAATGCCAATATTGTTAAGTCGGTTGTCGAAAACTTAGTAAAGCATTCGCCAGACATTATTATTGTCATCGTCTCCAACCCAATGGATACCATGACGTACCTGGCGCTGAAATCAAGCGGACTGCCTAAAAATAGAATTATTGGAATGGGGGGCACATTGGATTCGGCCCGTTTCAAATATCAGCTGAGTGAAAAGCTGAATGCTTCTGCTGCCGATCTCAATGCCATTGTCATTGGTGGTCATGGAGATACAACGATGATTCCACTCATCAAGCACTCCACGTGGAACAGTATTCCAGTCACTGATTTCCTTACCCCGGAAGAGCAAGACGAAATTGTACACAAAACTATGGTTGGTGGAGCAACGTTAACCAGCTTAATCGGTACCTCAGCCTGGTATGCTCCAGGAGCAGCAACGGCTGCAGTCGTCGAAAGTATCGTACGTGATCAAGGAAAATTATTTACCGCATCCGTCTATTTGGAAGGTGAATTTGGTCAAGAAGATATCAATCTTGGGGTACCGGTTATCATCAATAAAAAAGGATGGGATCGGATCGTCCCCATTCAACTCGATGAAGAGGACAAAGAAAAATTCAATAAAAGTGCAGAAGCAGTACATACAATGAATAATGTACTGAAAGAAATAAAAGCGCTGTAGCTCATAAACTATAAAAAGTTGAAAGGCTGTTATTCTATAAATAACAGCCTTTTTTATGAACGTTCAACACACACCACGGGTTTTAAAATTTCTTTTTTAAGGGAATTTTTGGGTATGTTTGGATATATGACAACAGTACCATTTCAATTATTGGATTTGCAAGGCCAAGGCACACATATCTTAGTCGATGTAGAAATATATAGTCGTTTGTTTAAGATGGTGGTTGATACCGGGGCTTCTAAAACTGTATTTGATAAAACACAATTGGGCCATCTTTTGGAAGACCAATTACAGCTTGAGCCTTCTGAAACATTATCGACAGGACTTGGGACCAATTCGATGGAGAGTTTTAATATGAAAATTCCCAGTCTGAAAATAGGCGAATGGCAGATAAAAAAATTGAATACTGCGGTGCTGGATTTAAGCTCAATCAACTATGCCTATCAACAGATGGATCTAGATCCTGTAATCGGGGTATTAGGTGGAGATATTTTTGCCGATTATGGTGCCGTTATTGATTATGCCAAACGTACATTAAAATTAAGAACCCGAAAATTAAAACTTAAATAGGCGTTTGTGGATGTGGAGCCGGAGATAACCATAATAAACTATTGCGATCAAAATGCCCAATCCACCCATGACGTATAGTGTCATTCGAAGCCCACAGTAACTAGCTAAGGAGCCGATCATCAATGTACCAATGGGGAAAATCCCCTGAAATGCCATCACGTAATAAGAGATAGCGCGAGCGCGATAGATCGGTATGGCATGCGTCTGAATATAGGTATTGATACTGGAGTTTTGCATCATCATGGCAAAAGATACCAGCATCACATAGACAAGTGCCATTTCAAGCATGCTCGAATGCGCCAAAAACAGTAGCGCTATTCCCATAAGGGCTGCAGCCCCCATTACCTGATAACGCAAATTGGTTCCCGATTTTAAACGGGCCATATTAAATGCACCGATCATTGCGCCTAATCCTGCTGCACTTTCAAACCAGGAGAACGTACGCTCATCGCCATGAAACATTTCTTTTGCTATAGCGGGCAGCAACGAAGTATAAGGAATAACAATCAAACTGGAGAAGGTCATGATCATAATGAGAGAGGAGATATGTGGGGACCGTTTGAGGTAACGGAAACCTTCGACCAAACCTTCCCAATTGCTCCCTTTACTCAGCTGAACATGTGTTTCGTCGACCTTCATCATCAATAATGTAATAATGACTGGAACAAAACTGATAAAGTTCAGTGCAAAACAAACGAGTTCACCGTATGTACTCAGTAAAATTCCTCCTATGGCGGGCCCCAACATTCGGGCACCATTGAAAATTGTTGAATTCAGCGCTATGGCATTCGGCAGATCTTTACGGTCCCCAACCAAGTACATCATCAGCGATTGACGTCCCAAAACATCGAAGGAATTAATAACCCCTTGTATAAGACCTAAAATGGAAAGCCATAAGACACTCTCCCATTTCAGATAAACGACCAAGGTCAAAATCCCAGCCTGTATCATCAAACCAATTTGGGTCATCAGAACCAATTTATACTTTTTGTGCTTATCGACAAAACTGCCGATAAAAGGAGACAGGACCAAAGAAGGCAACAAGGAGATAAACTGAACAAAACCAAGCCAAAACACAGATCCGGTCAATTCATAGACTAACCAACTGATGGCTATACGCTGCATCCAAGTCCCCATAAGGGAAATTGCTTGTCCTATAACATGTAAACGGAAATTTCTATAATGAAGGGAACGAAAAACCTGCATACGTAAAGATAATACTATATTAAAAGTATAACAAAAAATTAGGAGAAGAGATTCTTTTTTGCTAAAATAAAGATACAATAGGTGAAAATCAATGCTTCAATACTGAAATATAATCAATAACTTTGCATCATTATTTTGAACATTTGAATAATCAAATTATTATCATTCAATAACATATACAATGAAATTTTTTAT
This sequence comes from Sphingobacterium sp., assembly GCA_031286695.1. Classification (GTDB taxonomy): domain Bacteria; phylum Bacteroidota; class Bacteroidia; order Sphingobacteriales; family Sphingobacteriaceae; genus Sphingobacterium. The sequence continues at coordinate 105,074 of JAITTY010000012.1, forward strand.
TGACACAGCGAACCTAGAGCAAATCAAAGAAGCCCAAGACTTAGGCGTATTAGACGGGGTAACAACCAATCCAAGTTTAATGGCTAAAGAAGGTATTAGCGGTGATGAAAACGTAATCAACCATTATAAAGCGATCTGTGCAATCGTTGATGGCGATGTCAGTGCTGAAGTTATTTCTACAACTTATGAGGAAATGATCAAAGAAGGAGAAGCGTTAGCAGCTCTTGACAGCAAGATTGTTGTAAAAGTCCCTATGATCAAAGATGGCGTAAAAGCAATTAAATATTTCAGCAAAAAAGGTATTAAAACAAATTGTACATTGGTATTTACAGCTGGTCAAGCACTATTGGCTGCTAAAGCTGGGGCAACCTATGTATCTCCTTTTATCGGTCGTTTGGATGATATCTCTACAGATGGACTAGCGTTGATCGAAGATATTCGTTTAATCTATGATAACTACAACTATCCTACACAAATTTTAGCAGCTTCTGTACGTCACAGTGCACACATTTTAGGATGTGCTAAAATCGGTGCGGATGTTATGACAGGTCCATTGTCTGCGATCCTATCTTTATTAAAACACCCACTAACAGATAGCGGTCTAGCGACGTTCTTAGCGGATCACGCTAAAGCTGCTGGCAAATAAGATCTCTCTATTTCCATATAGATTGAAAACCGATAAGTAAGATGACATGAATCTTAAACTTATCGGTTTTCTTAATTTTAATAGATTCCGTATTTTTGTATTATCAAAAGCATATTTGCGTATTGCATCAAATCGTATCTGTTCGATACGTATATGTTTAAAGGGAAAATGCGATGAATAAATTCGCCGGCAGTTTTTTAAACTTGCAAATAAAAGTAAATTTCTCTTAGTTTGTATTTGATCTAAGGCTTAACGAAAGAAACCCATGGAAGATTCCAACACTGTATATCCAGAAATTCTCAAACGAAATAGTTTAAAGGTTACCCAACCACGGTTAAGGGTTCTTGAAATTATTTCGAGGAAAGATTCGGCTATTTCACAGCCTGAACTGGAAAAATTACTGGGCAAGGACATTGACCGTGTCACATTATATCGCGTATTGGCCAGTTTTGAAGAGAAAGGGATTATCCATAAAATCTTTGATCTACATGGCACAGCAACGTATGCCATGTGTTCTACAAACTGTTCGGAACATGATCATCATGATCAGCACGTACATTTTATTTGCCGGGTATGCAATTCTGTATACTGTCTGGAAGATATGACCTTACCAAAAGTATCGATTCCAGAAGGCTTTAGTCTTGAAGCCATCGCTGTAAATGCACTTGGCGTGTGCAATCATTGCAAAAAATAAATCAGGCTGTACGAATCCAAAACTATTTTTCGGCTGAACTGTCTATACATTGGCTATCGGAAGATGCTCCGTTTAGCTCGTTATCGTCGTGCCAGATGCTGTTTTTTTTCGTACCTTGTATAAACATCGATCTTGATGTTCAGCACGGTCATGCTCTATGATAAAGACTGGTTTTTCGACATCCATATCGTAACCAGTTAAAGATATCACAGGGGCTGTCGCAGATTGATACAGATAAATAAATAATAAATAAGAAAAAATAATTGGATGAAAACAAGAAAAGAGAATCCATATAAAGAGGTCTTAACACAACTGATCATCGATATCTTCGAGAAATCAGGCAACAAGCCTCTCAACTATAAACAAGTTTCGTCTAAATTGAACCTTACAGATAACGACTCCAAAGTCGCTATAGCCGACATTTTACATGATAATGTAAGAAACGGGCTTTTTATTGAGGTCGATCGAGGCAAATTTAATTTGAAGCAACTTAAAGTTTATGTCACAGGAAAGGTAGATATGACTGCCGATGGCTCTGCCTACGTGATTCCTGACGATGAATTTGAAAACGATATTTATATCGCTCCACGCAAACTGAGACAAGCACTCCATGGTGATATTGTCAAGGTTCATACCTTCGAGAAAAGAAAAGGCGGCCGCAAAAAAGAGGGTGAAGTCGTCGAAATCCTGCAAAGGGCCAAGACCGATTTTACAGGAACGATCAGCATCTCCAATAATTTTGCATTTTTTATTGCGGATGACCGCAAGATGCTACACGACATTTTTATTCCCTTAGACAATCTGAATGGAGCCAAGGATAAAGAAAAGGTCGTGGTCTCGATTATCGACTGGCCGAGCGGAAGCAAAAATCCTGTCGGAACAGTGAAACATGTTTTGGGTACCAAAGGTGAAAACAACACCGAGATGAACGCCATTTTGGCCGACTATGGTTTTCCATTGGAATTCCCGAAAAAAGTAGAAGATGAGGCCAATAAGATTTCCGAAAAGATAAGTAAGGAAGAAATCGCCAAAAGACGTGACTTTAGAGAGGTTACAACCTTTACCATTGACCCGGCGGATGCAAAAGATTTCGATGATGCCATCTCCTTTCAAAAATTGGAAAATGGCAACTATGAAATTGGTGTTCACATTGCGGATGTTTCGCATTTTGTTGTTCCTGATACAGAGCTAGACAAAGAAGCTTTCAACCGTGGAACATCCGTCTATTTGGTAGACCGTGTTATTCCCATGCTTCCGGAGCGTCTTTCTAATGGTGTCTGTTCGTTGCGTCCGCATGAAGATAAACTTTGTTTTTCGGCTGTTTTTGAATTGGACGAAAAAGCCAATGTGCACCATCAATGGTTCGGCCGCACGATTATCCATTCAGACCGCCGTTTCAGTTATGAAGAAGCGCAGGAGGTAATCGAAACAAGATCGGGAGATTTCAGTGCAGAGATCTTAAAATTAAATGAACTGGCTTATATTCTGCGGGAGCGTAAGTTTAAAAATGGTGCCATAGCTTTTGAAAGTGAAGAGGTAAAATTCACGTTGGATGAAAATGGCAAACCCACGGGTGTATATACCAAAGTCCGTAAGGATGCACATAAACTGATTGAAGATTTTATGCTATTGGCGAACCGTAAAGTTGCCGAGTTTATTGGCAAACAAGGCCGTGGTAAAAACAAGCTAACATTTGTGTATCGTTTTCACGATGTACCTAATCCGGAGACGCTAACAACCTTCTCCCAATTTGCAGCACGGTTTGGCCATAAATTGACCATCAAAACAGATAAAGAAACTGCTAAATCTTTAAATGCGCTGATGACAAAGATAGAAGGTAGCAAAGAGCAAAATATGTTGACCTCACTTGCGGTACGTTCGATGGCCAAAGCGATCTATACGACAAAGAAGACAAGTCACTATGGACTAGCATTTGATTATTACACTCATTTCACCTCCCCTATCCGTCGTTATCCCGATGTGATGGTACACCGTCTTTTACAATTCTATCTGGAAGGTGGCACGAAGATCAATGCAGAGCATTACGAGAAAATGGCCGAACATTCTTCCCAAATGGAGAAAAAAGCGGCTGAGGCCGAACGTGCATCAATCAAATACAAACAGGCAGAATACTTGCAGGATCAGATTGGTACCGAATATACGGGTATTGTCTCGGGTGTTACTGAATGGGGTATGTATGTGGAGATTGAGGAAAACAAATGTGAAGGTATGGTCAGGCTGCGCGATATCACGGATGACTTTTACGTACTTGACGAGAAAAATTATGCGATCATTGGCCAGCGGAAGAAAAAGAAATTCCAGCTGGGTGATGAGGTTCAAATCCGCGTGAAGAAAGTAGATTTGGATAAAAGACAGATTGATTTTACGTTGCTTTCATAATATAAATCCAATTCACTAAAAAGCCCGAATCCGTATACGGATTCGGGCTTTTTAGTAAATATGTAGAGGAGGCTATTGTTTCGTTCCATCAAAAGAATATTCCAACTGTCCTGCTTCCGTTCTTTCCGCCAAAAAAGTTAGGCCTTTATTTTCAAAGGTGAAGATAAATTGACCTTGAGGCTCATTTGGAAGAGCTTGAATCGAGATATTATAGTTATTGGAAACCTGGATCTCTCTTACAGGAAGCTTTAGATCGGTATTTTGCGCGCTAACTTTAACTTTATTATCGCTAACCTTGCTAACTACCAATATTTGATTGAAGACTTCGGCACCACCAATAATCTTAATTTTACCTTTATATGTACCTATAGCTGCATCAATGCTTCCGCCGGTTTGAATAGGTTCATCTTTATCCTTTGAACATCCAACAAAAGCGAAGGTTACCAAGGCCAATACCACCGCATACATTAATTTCATTTTGATTTTCATAACTTGAATACATTAATTTGTTTCTATTAAATATTTATACGTTTTTAACAAACGCTTTGCCAAACAGAACGCAAAAACATGCAAAGCAACCAATATACTCAGAAACCAGTAGAAGATAAATTTCAGGCAAAAGACGGTTTTTAAAGAATATTACGCAGAGAAAGAACAGTTTACAGTAGATAAGGTTAAAAACATATTCTCACACAGCGAGCGGCCGTCCGGCCATCCTACGACCGTCCCTATTTGTGTACATAACCAGCCGCTATACCTCAACTATTCAATTCAACAACATCTCACGGTCCACCAGGGGGCTATAGGTATTATTCCCTAGAAAAATATTAGGCTCCTGCGCAAATAGGATAAATCATCTTAAATAAATTGATCTAACGCCCAGGCGCCGTAAATCAAGAAAGATATGGAGCGTCTCTTTTACCACGACGCAAACGGAGTGACAGTATAAGAAAAAAAGACAAGGGCTTATCAAAAAATAATCTAAATTTTATACACTAACTATTTCATATTCAAAAGGGAATCAGTATCTTTGCGAACTTAAAATAATTTAGGTATAAAATTTATAAACAAAAACAGGTAAATGCCTACTATTCAACAATTAGTTAGAAAAGGTAGAGTAGCTCTGGTTGATAAGAGTAAGTCACCAGCGTTGGACTCATGTCCACAGCGAAGAGGTGTATGTACACGTGTATATACTACTACCCCTAAAAAACCAAACTCAGCAATGCGTAAAGTAGCTCGTGTACGTTTAACAAACGGTAAAGAGGTCAACGCTTACATCCCTGGAGAAGGTCACAACTTACAAGAGCACTCGATCGTATTGATCCGTGGTGGTCGTGTTAAGGATTTACCAGGTGTACGTTACCACATCATCCGCGGTGCATTAGATACTTCAGGTGTAGCAGGTCGTAACCAACGTCGTTCTAAATACGGAACTAAGCGTCCTAAACCAGGACAAGCAGCTGCAGCTCCAGCAAAAGGTAAAAAGAAATAATTAAACGGAGGAAAGAAAAATGAGAAAGTCAAAACCGAAAAAGAGAATCATTTTACCTGATCCAAAGTTTAATGACGTTCAGGTAACACGTTTCGTAAATAACATGATGGTAGATGGTAAAAAATCTATCGCTTATGATATTTTTTACGATGCAGTAGAATTAGTAGAACAAAAAACACAAGAAAGCGGACTAGAAGCTTGGAAAAAAGCTTTGAACAACGTTATGCCTGCTGTTGAGGTTAAATCACGCCGTGTTGGTGGTGCTAACTTCCAAGTTCCTATGGAAGTTCGTCCAGATCGTAAAATCGCTTTGGGTATGAAATGGTTAATTTCATACGCTCGTAAACGTGGTGAAAAAACAATGTTCGAAAAATTAGCAGGAGAAATCATTTCAGCTTCTAAAGGTGAAGGTGCTGCTGTTAAGAAGAAAGAAGATACGCACAAAATGGCGGAAGCTAACAAAGCGTTCTCACACTTCAGATTCTAATTTTGAAGACATTCAAAAAAATATGATTACACCGACCTCCGATAAAAACAATCTTTTATCAAGGTCGGTGTACTTATTTAACATTACATTTAAACACATAAGACCATTAAGGTCCGCTGCTTAAAAATATTATGGCAAGAGATTTAAAATTCACTAGAAATATCGGTATCGCTGCCCACATCGATGCTGGTAAAACTACAACAACTGAGCGTATTCTTTATTACTCAGGTGTAAACCATAAATTGGGTGAGGTTCACGAAGGTGCTTCAACAATGGACTGGATGGAGCAAGAGGCTGAGCGTGGTATCACAATTACTTCTGCTGCTACGACAGTTTTTTGGCAATACCGTGGTAATAAATACCAAGTTAACGTTATCGATACTCCTGGACACGTGGATTTCACGGTTGAGGTAAATCGTTCATTACGTGTATTAGACGGATTAGTATTCTTATTCTCTGCGGTTGATGGTGTTGAGCCTCAATCAGAGACTAACTGGAGATTGGCTGATAATTACAAAGTACCTCGCATCGGCTTCGTTAATAAAATGGACCGTTCAGGTGCTGACTTCTTAAAAGTTGTTGGTCAAGTAAAATCAATGTTAGGTTCTGATGCTGTAGCATTACAATTACCTATCGGTGCTGAAGATACGTTCACTGGAGTTGTTGATTTAATTAACAACCGTGGTATCGTATGGAATGAGCATGATAAAGGAATGACTTTTACAGAAGTTCCAATTCCAGCAGATATGGTGGACGAGGTTGCTGAATACCGTGAGAAATTATTGGAAGCAGTAGCTGGTTATGATGAGACTTTGATGGAGAAATTCTTCGAAGATCCAAATTCATTGACTGAGCGTGAAATCTTAGATGCTTTACGTAAAGCAGTATTAGATAATGCGATCGTTCCTATGGTATGTGGTTCATCTTTCAAAAACAAAGGTGTTCAAACTATGTTGGATCTAGTAATGGAATTGTTGCCTTCACCTCTTGATATTGAGGCTGTAAAAGGTACTAACCCTGATACTGGTGAAGAAATCACACGTAAACCATCTGTAAACGAGCCTTTCGCAGCTTTAGGTTTTAAAATTGCGACTGACCCATTTGTAGGTCGTCTATGTTTTATCCGTGCTTACTCTGGTAAGTTAGATGCTGGTTCTTATGTATTGAACACTCGTTCAGGAAACAAAGAGCGTATCTCTCGTATCTTCCAAATGCACGCGAACAAACAAAACCCTATCCCTTTTATCGAGGCTGGTGATATCGGTGCTGTTGTAGGTTTCAAAGACATCAAAACTGGTGATACACTTTGTGACGAAAAAGCACCTATCATTCTTGAGTCTATGACTTTCCCTGAGCCAGTAATTGGTTTGGCAATTGAGCCTAAAACTCAAGCTGACGTAGATAGATTAGGTATTGGTCTTGGTAAATTGGCTGAAGAGGATCCTACATTCGTTGTAAAAACTGACGAAGAAACTGGTCAAACAGTTATCTCTGGTATGGGTGAGCTTCACTTAGAGATCTTGATCGACCGTTTGAAACGTGAATTTAAAGTTGAGGTTAACCAAGGTGCTCCTCAAGTATCATACAAAGAGTCTATCAACGGTACTACTGAGCACCGTGAGGTATTCAAAAAACAATCAGGTGGTCGTGGTAAATTCGCGGATATCAAAGTTGTTATTTCTCCTGCGGATGAAGATTTCGATTTAACAAAATCACCGCTTCAATTCGTGAATGAAATCGTTGGTGGTAAAATTCCTAAAGAATTTATCCCTTCAGTTCAAAAAGGATTTGAAACTTCAATGAAAAATGGTGTATTAGCAGGATTCCCATTATCAGGAATGAAAGTTCGTTTGATTGATGGTTCATTCCACGCTGTCGATTCAGATTCATTGTCTTTCGAATTAGCTGCTCGTCAAGCATACCGTGAAGGATTACCTAAATGTTCTCCAGTGTTAATGGAACCAATTATGAAAATAGAGGTTTTAACACCAGAAGAAAACATGGGTGATGTAATGGGTGACTTAAACCGTCGTCGTGGTCAAATGCAAGGTTTGGATTCACGTAACGGTGCACAAGTAATCAAAGCATTGGTTCCACTTTCTGAGATGTTCGGTTACGTAACTCAATTACGTACAATCACTTCAGGTCGTGCAACATCTACAATGGAATTTGATCACTTTGAAGAAGCTCCTCGTAACGTTGCTGAAGAGGTGATTGCAAAATCAAAAGGTAAAATCAAAGGTTCTGTAGAATAATATAGAATAAAGATAAAGGGACAAAGAAGAAGGACCTCTCGTCTTTTCTCTTTGTTCTTTAATCAAAAAAGTAAACACCGATTGCTAGTTGTGAATAGCTCTAATTAGCAATCATTTTAAATAAATAAAAATGAGCCAAAGAATCAGAATTAAATTGAAATCTTACGATTACAATTTGGTTGACAAATCAGCTGAAAAAATCGTAAAAACAGTAAAACCTACAGGTGCAGTTGTTAGTGGTCCTATTCCATTGCCTACTGAGAAAAAAATCTATACGGTATTACGTTCACCACACGTTAACAAAAAAGCACGTGAGCAATTCCAATTGTGTGCTTACAAAAGATTGTTGGATATCTATTCATCAAACGCTAAAACTGTTGACGCATTGATGAAACTTGAATTGCCTTCAGGTGTTGAAGTAGAAATCAAAGTGTGATAGATTTCAGTCACTGAAAAAGAGGGGCCTTTCGTAAGAAAAGCCCTTTTTTTGTGTACCTTTTTGCTTAGAATTGGAAACCAACGCCAACTGAAAATACGCGGTTTTTGAAATTTCCGGTTTCATCTGGATATTTTGAAAAATTGGTCAAACCAAGACTATATCCACCATTAATCAAGAAACCGTTGGCAAACTTAAAGCCAGCCAAAAAGTTAGCTCCGGCATCAAAAGTTTTCAAACCAGCATCACTAAAACTTCCGCTTTCCGTAATGTTTCCACTTTTCGCTTTAGCACTAACGCCAAATCCTGCATACGGACCAGCCCCTAAAAAAATATTCCCTACCTCTCCAGTATAGATACTATAAACCAAATTCACCGGTACCTCAATATACATCAAATTTAATTTAGCATCCTCTCCTACAACCTTTCCTCCTTTACCTTGTAAAGAAACTCCAGGCTGGACACTAAAATTATTTGCCAAATGTAGATCCGCATAACCCGTTACATAAAAATTGGTACTTGCATCAGATGAAGCACTAAGATTACCTTGTGATATATTCAGCTTAGAAAAATTCAACCCCGCCTTAATACCATAAGATGTTTGTGCTTTGGCTCCGGCAATAAAACATAATGCCGCAGCAATTGATAGTAATTTTCTTTTCATTAAAACAATAGATTAAATGTAGAACGAAAATAAAATAAAAAATTACAAAATACAACAACAAAATAATTTGCAATGCTTGAAATAATCAGTTACGCTCTTACCTAATTGTCCAATATGATCGGTATGTCCTTATTGTCTCTATGGGGTGCCATAGCCAATGAATCAAATACATTAACTGTTTTTGTTTAAAATTACTCCTTCTCCTCATTTTCAATAATTTTCTTCTCAACGGGATTTAGTGTTTCAAATAAATCTTTATACACCTCATCTTTGCTATCCTCTTCCCCCAGTAAAAACCCCCAAGGTTTAAGTTCTTTGATCCGGTCCATCACAATCTTAACGATAGCCAGGATTGGTATAGCCAAAAACATACCCGAGATCCCCCATACCATCTCACCAATGATAATGGAGAGCATAGCAAACAGGGAATTGACTTTCACCTTAGAACCAACAATCTTGGGTACGATGAAATTACTGTCGATCATATGTATAATAATTAGTGCTATGATAACTAAGACAACATGGGTAAAAGAGGATGTAGCGAAAGTCAGGATGGCAATGATGAGCATCGAAGAGAAGATCCCGACATAAGGTAGGACATTAAACACTCCTGTAATTAGCGCTAAAAGCAGACTATATTTTACCCCTATTAATGACAAGACAATAAAGACTAATAGGGAGACCAAACTCATCTGGATCAGTAAGCCAATAAGATACTTTTTGACCACATACTGGATCTGCTTCACCACATCGATAACGATTGGCCTGTCTTCAACACGGTTGACAAATAAGAGAAATTTAACCACATGCCCTCTGTATATAAGCAAGAAAAATGTATATAGAAAAGTAAAAACAAATAGAATAAACATGGATGAAAGGGAAACCAATGCTGTTCCCAGGAATAAAGTTCCCGAATCCACAGACTTCGATGCTGTTTTATTAATAAAATCAATTTGATCTTTATGTTGGATTCCAAATTGGTGGCTCACCCAAGTCTGCAAATTGCTCACGCCGTCCATAATCTGCTGTTTAAAGGCTGGAAAATCCTCTTTAAGAAGCGTGAGCTGAGAGGCTAACAGAAAAAGCCCATACCCGAGAACGCCAAAAAACAAAATAACACTTAATATACCAGCCAATGTCCTTGGAAACCGGAGCTTCCGCTCCAAAAAATTGCTCAGCGGAATCAGTAGTAGGGAGAATAATAAGCCCAAAATCATAGGAATCACTATCGTATCTCCTATTTTTGCCAAATACCCCAGTAAAATGATACTGATGAGTACACAGGCCAACTTGACATAAAAGGGTAAAGGAAGAAATCTTTTCATGCAGCAATCTTTTGAATAAAAATAACAATTTCGGACGACTTAAGTTTAATCCAATAAAAAAGTCCCCACAAATGCAGGGACTCTTTCCTCATAATAAGTTTAAGTACTTATATTTCTTATAGTCCGAAACCGATACCGATCGACCACACACGGTTTTTAGCCATGTCGCCTGATGCTGGAGCCAGGTTCGTTAACCCCAAACCATACCCCGCATTGATCTGAAAACCATTAGTCAATTGATAGCCTGCCAAGAAATTGATACCAAAATCGGTACGTTTTAGATCGTCATTCTCATTACTACCGAAATTTAGATCACGTTCAATTTTTACATTTCCTTCGCCTATTTCTCCTTTACGCTTGCCACTTAAGCCAAATCCTACATAAGGACCTGCACCAATAAAGAAATTCCCTGATCCACCAGTAGGCAATTTAGCGACTAAGTTTACTGGAATATCAAGCGACATAACGCTTTCCTTTATTTCAGACGATGAGGCTGGTGTCCATTTCCCACCTTTATTTTGCAGAGACAATCCCGGCTGAATAGAGAAATATGGTGAAACCGGAGCATCCAAATAACCCGTTACAAAAAATCCTGTATTTGATTGAGTGCTTTCATTATCTAAAGAGTATTTAGGAATGTTTACACCCGCACGGAGCCCGTATCCCAATCCGCCTTGTGCAAAAGCTCCCAATGAACCTAATAAAATTGCTGCAGATAATAATAGTTTTTTCATGTTCCCTAATTTAATTTACTTTCTTCTTTTGTCATTTACTCTCATAATTTCCTGTATGAGATTTATTACAGTCTCATTTGCAATATCTATTCCAAAATATATAAGCCATTAATTTACATAGGAAAACACCATAAAAAAGTCCCAATGCCAGCTTTTCCATTGTCCTTTAAAAGATACAGTGAATTAGAGTCTATTTCCTCTTGGCTGCTCGATGAGGCACAATTCAATTTTTGATTCTTATGAATAACATAGGTTATTGAAACGTCTTTGCGATCCTGTACTGAAAACCGTCCGGCATGTTCCTGCTGACCATTGCTCAAAGGATCCCGCAACGAAAATAGCAGCTTGGTTTTCAGACGGATGTCTAAAAACATAAAAGTTTTATCATAAAGATTTTTTAATTCCAATTATAAGTTTTATTTTTGCAGACCTTCAAAAGGAAAAAAATAGGGTCGGATGGCCGAGTGGCTAGGCTGAGGTCTGCAAAACCTCCTACAGCGGTTCGAATCCGCTTCCGACCTCGTTTTATTTTAAACAATAAAAATATTATCAAAATGGGAGTTACACGTTTAAAAAGAAAAGATAGAAGAAATAAAACTGTTTCACGTGTTGAAGTTCAGTTCTTGAAATTAGGAACTAACGTAGAGTTAGGTTCTAGATCAAAAATGAAAGCTAGCAACCAAATCGTTAAAAACGATGCTATCTTAAATCAATTAGCTGCAGAAGCTAAATAGTAAGAAGAATTTAATAGCCTTTAAAGTACTACTTTAAAGGCTTTTTAATAGGTCCACCATTTGGTGGACTTTTTCTTTTGAGCTCATCCATTGTGCTTCATCCATCCCATTGACCTGACTCTGATTGAACTCCATCTTAGACACACACAATTCTTTAGCAGAACTATGTATGGCAACCGCACCAGTTTGCTCTAAAATGTGAACTATATTAGCTGCATCTACACCTGCGCCAGGCATAATCACAACACGGCCATTGGCTTGCTGAACCAACTGCTTGAGTAATGGAGCTCCAGCTAAAGCGGAATTTTGCAGACCAGATGTCAAAATACGATCTATCCCCAGTTCAATAACATCGTCCAATGCCTGAAAAGGATCTTCCACGCGATCAAAAGCGCGATGAAAAGTAACATGCATGGGGCGCGCAGCTTCCACCAATCGCAAAGTATTCACTTTATCCACCGTCCCATTTGCGTTCAGAATCCCTATTACAACACCATCAATCCCCAATTCCTTGCACAACTGAATATCTGCTATCATTTCCAAGATCTCGGTCTCTGTATAAAGAAAGTCACCTCCACGCGGCCTGATAAGCACATGAATACCAATATTCACCAATTCCCGCACCAGCTGCAACTGACCAAACGAAGGGGTAGTCCCTCCATTTTCCAAATTTTGACAAAACTCTACTCGAGTTGCTCCACCTTGCTGAGCTTCAATTGCAGAGGCCACAGAATTTGAACAGATCTCTAATTGGTAATTTCCAATTGCCTTTTCCTTCATTATAGTATATTTTAAGCTATTTTTCGTTTACGCGAATAACGTAAAAAAAAAGCAAATAACCTACCCCCCCTCTGGTCAAAATAGTACAAGCGATAGAAAAGAATACAGATAAAAGATATTTTACCAGCATTGGAAATTTTGCTTCCAGACGAAAATCTACAGCTTTAGCTTATAACGTGGTACATCCACTTTTTTCCACTTCCAATCCGGCCCTTTCGAAGTGCTCGTCCGATCTGACAGATCCCTTGAAGAAGGTGGATCTAAGAAACGCTCCCGTTTAATATAAGTTGGCAATTGGAAGTCAGGTGATGCATTTAGCGTTTCAAAACATTCCCGCGCAAGTTTCATGATGTCATTCCGATTTTCTACATTGCTTTCAATTCGACTCCCTATATAAGACGCCGCACCATACAATTGCTCATAAATAGCCGAATCTTCAAAAGGTTTGAATTTCAGACGCATCATTATTTGCACCAATAGGGAATACAGATCATTGTCCGCAGGCGTCAGAACCAACTTATCCAACACCTTTGGTATCAACTCCCACATCATCAATTCAACCACTAAATCTTTGGTGTTCTCACCAATAAAATCGAGTGTAGGCCACATCTGCTCCACATATCGTACAACAGAATCTCTATTTCCATGCAAGGCAACCAACTGTCTATTGCTCCAATATTCCAGCGGTATGTCCCTTCGATAAAAGACTCCAAATATATGTTGACCTTTCAACCGGCCCAAGGAACCACAATTTTGCATCTCAAACTCAGGTGCAAGCATACAGTAACTAAACATATCACGCGTATTTAGCGTTTTAAATGTTTGTACCGAAAGAGGATTCCATAAAGCAGGATAACGTTCCCTATCCAAACTATCTTCTCCTGACACCAGTCTATACACGTAATAGTCTTTCAGTAATATCCGCAAGATTGCTTCACGGCCACCAACGGGATAATTTCTAGATTTAATCTTCCCCATTATTCCGAGATACCTCGGGAACTGATCGTTTATAAATTTTGTAGAATCTTTCAGCTTATATTGGCCATGACACATAGGTAAGCTGTAAGAGAGCAGCAGTGCTAAAAAAAGGATATATGACCTCCTCTTGTTAAAGAACTCAACAAAACTAGATGCGACCATAGTTAATACATTTACACTGCATTGACTACAATACAGCATATTAAATATACCCAAAATTAAATAGTATTAATTAAATTAGGTTTCAAAAAAAACTACGATTTGAAAACGGAACCAAAAACCGAAAAAACTCAGTTCCGTTTTAAGCTCAGCCTCTTCTTTTATATACAAAAGTCATAACCGAATTTTAGACATGTAAAACATTCGGCTGAACTATTTGTATATACCTTACATGCTTTTATTTAAATAACTAAAAACCAAGCGCATACATTTTTAAGTAAAATATCATGGCAATTATATCAAAAAACATGGAGACCCAAGAAAAGATCATCAGTACTTTTGAAGAGCTCCAAAAAGCTATATATGACCTGAAACATCAAATTGTTGAATTTGAATTGCTTTTTAATCAGGCTTGCAACAGACATATTGATTCTAATTTCCAAAAGGAGTGGTTGCTGGACAGAATATCCTCACGTCATGATATGATTACACTTCGACACGATGCCCTGCTTCTTATTCGAGACACTGTGTCTGCGTTCCGGGATTTCGACGGTTGCTTTCTAGATATCAAACAGCTACTTCAATCGATCGAGTTACTCATGCTCAATCATGCCGATGAGGAAGAATATGAAATTGCGGCTATTATCAAAAAATGGTATGAAAAATTTGCTCAAGCGATTTATTTCGTTGGCGACTTAACCTATTAATTCGTTGTTTTATTCTACTTTTGCAGCATTGTAAAATATTGAAAAATGCGCAAACCACCAGCTATCGTTGACTTACACGCCGACACCTTTCTTGAAGATTGGGAAGATTATTCGCCAGAGGAGCTCTTACAAGAATCCATGGATTTTATGCGTTCTAATCTAGATGCAGCTATTTATTGGGAAATGAACGAAATAAAGTTTATTCATGGTAAAGGAAAAGGAATGTTAAAAAAAATGGTTTTTGAAGAGTTGCAAGAATACAAAACTCATGGCTCCATTGAACGGTATTATACTTCCTACCAGAATGAAGATATCGTAGTCGTTGTCATAGGGATTTAAAAAAGGCTACCTTTTTCAGATAGCCTTTGTATAATGTTATGCTATTTAATAGCTGGAGTAATAATTACTTTTCGGAATTCCACTGGACCGTGATCCCCTTGGAAATAAATTGGCCCCGGCTCTGCCTCTTTGCTATCCAATGCGCCACCTGTTATACCGGGAATTTCTTGGTTACTGATCACAGTTTTACCATTCGCCACAACTGTTACTAGGCGTCCTACCAATGTAATATCATAGGTTTGCCATTCTCCGGCTCCCTTATTGACCATTTCATTTGCAGCTAAGAAACCGTATACCCCAGCAAAAAGCACGGCATTAGGATGTGCATCCTTGGGACTATCTTCTATCTGAACCTCATATCGGCCTCGCAAGTAGACCCCACTATTACTTCCTGCTGGAATTTTAAATTCGACATGTAATTTAAAGTCTTCAAATTTCTGCTCAGACACCAAATTAGAACCAGATTGCGGACTAGTCAATATACCATTTTTCACCACCCATTGATTCGTTTTCCCAGTAGCTTTCCATCCAGACAGATCCTTACCATTGAACAGCTGAATAGGCTTACCCCATTTTACCGCAGCTGTTCGCTTGAGTTCTGGAGCACGAACACCTTTAAAGCGATATGTTTTGCCATCGGGCTCCGTTACCATACCTTGCAATACACCATTAACGATCTCGCCTTCTACAATTAGATTCATCTTTCCACCCTCCCATTGCGGCGGGATGGCAAATTTGAACTTCCCTTTCTCATAAAACACCTGAGAAACTGGCCGAGCACTTCCGGAAGTACTCACATAATGACCGACTAAAGTTCTATAGCCCGACAATTTCACCTCCAGCCAAGATGGCGCAGGAGTACCATTAATATCCACTTCGATATCCCACCTTCCGATCAGCTCTTTGCCTTCTACCTCTTGTTGATAATTGATAGCTTCTGCCATTGAATGATTTGCAAAGGTAACTTGCGGTAATGCACAAGAGGCCAAAATTCCTAAAAGAAATGCCGCTTTTCTGTTCATATTATTTATGTTTATATTCTAGTTGACAATAAATTTCAAGCAATTTAACTGTTTAACAGCGGGTTTACAAGGATATAATGTTAAAAAATGCGAAGAGTGCAGCTGGTCGCAGTTCGCCTTCCTGCCCTGAAACAAAAAAAGCCCTAACTTTCGTTAGAGCTTTTCTAGTCGGGGTGGCAGGATTCGAACCTACGACCTCCACATCCCAAATGTGGCGCGATACCGGGCTACGCTACACCCCGAAAAAGGTATCACCTTTGTTTTGTGTGGCACAAAAGTACACTAAAAATACATGTTTTTCAAAAATATTCTCCACAAAGTACCTAACAGATTGACTTATTGCAAAATAATTTACAAAACCC
>JAITTY010000018.1 GCA_031286695.1 Sphingobacterium sp.
CCCAAAGAAGCAACAATAGTTACCGAATTCGAAAAACAGGTACAACAGACTCCTGAAAACGTAGCTGTTGTCTTTGGAGATACACATTTGACTTATGCTGAACTCAACCGCCAGGCAAATCGATTGGCATATTACTTACTAGACAAATATAAAATCAAAGCTGATACACTGATTGCTTTAAAGCTTGAGCGTAGCGAACGGATGATCATTGCCATATTGGCGGTGTTAAAAAGTGGTGGGGCTTATGTACCTATTGATCCGGAGTATCCTTCAGAAAGGGTAAAGTATATAATTGACGACAGTGGAAGCCAGGCCCTAATAGATGAAGATGTATTTCAGTCTTATACTAGAGAGTATAATAACTACCCTGAAGTAAATCCGACAGGGATCAGCTTCCCGGAAAATCTTGCATATGTTATTTATACATCAGGATCGACAGGACAGCCAAAAGGAGTCATGGTTACGCAGAGAGCGTTAATTAACTCAATAGTTGGTCAACAGCATTTTTTTAAATTGAACTTGGGAGATAAAAGTTCCCAATTTTTTTCTTATTCTTTTGATGTTTCTATTTTTGAGACCTTTCTAACATTAATTAATGGGGGGGCACTATTCATTATATCTAATGAAATCAGACAAAACCCTTATAAACTAGAATTATTTTTAAAGTCAAATGATATTAATGTCTTAACCTTACCAGCGAGTTATTTGAAATTTGTTGATGTGAAAAATATCAGTTCACTCAAGAAAATTATAACTGGTGGAGAAAAGATTAATAAAAAAGATGTTGAAAGGGTAGTTGAAGAGATAGATTATTATAATGCATATGGTCCAACAGAAGCTACAATTTGTAGTACAATATTCGAAGTTAAAAAGGACAAAAATTTATTTTATAATCAAGTTCCTATTGGAATTCCTATTCCTAATAGCAAAATATACATACTTGACAAAAATAAAAATTTAGTACCCCAAGGCGCTATAGGTGAGATTTTTATTGGTGGGCATGGGCTAGCTAAAGGATATATAAACAATAAACGCTTAACATCTAGGCAATTCCTTGAAAATCCATTTTGTCCGGAAGAAAAGATATATAGAACAGGCGATCTAGGTCGGTGGTTAGAAGATGGAAATATCGAATTTATAGGGCGAATTGATAATCAGATTAAATATAATGGTTATAGAATAGAATTGGAAGAAATTGAAAGTGTATTAGGATTACACATCGACATATCAGCTGTTTCGGTTCTATTGTTGGAAAATGAAAACGATAGAAAAGATTTAATTGCAGTATATACCGGCAAATATCTAAATATTTTGGATTTAAAACAACATATAAATGCACACATGCCAGAATATATGTGTCCAAATCATTTTTTGCACTTAAATGAATTTCCACTTACTCATAATGGAAAAACCGATAAAAGAAAATTAAAAAGTATTGTTCAATCAAAAATAAGTATTATTGAAGAGTATGTACCACCTACAAATTCAAAAGAATATACTCTTCAGGCTATTTACAAGGAAATTTTTGACAAAGATAGAATCAGTGTACTTGATAATTTTTTTGAATTAGGAGGAAATTCCCTCAAGGCTATGGCTCTATCAAGGAAAATTAGGTTAGAATTTCAAGTAGACATTCCAATAAATGTAATCTTTGAGAAGAAAAATATAAAATCTTTAGCTGATTATATTGATTTTGACAGTTATTCAAAAGACGAGGGTAATTTTGTGTCAGATTCAAGTATGATTTTTGACTTATCTTATAATCAAAAAATTTATTTTTCTAATTTAAGACCACAACTTGATATAGTTACGAGCTTTTTTACTGTAGAAATAGTAAATATTTCTGTTCTTAAAACTGTTGTAAAGAAAATATTAAAAAAACACGAGATATTAAGAACAAATTTTATTTTATTGGATGATAAAGTTGTTCATAAAATTATTCATGAAGAAAAGTTTAATGTTGAAATCAATACCCCAATTTTAATTGACAATACATTTGACGGTATAAGATCTTTTCTTAATGAAATCAAATTTGATCTTTATGGGAAATCATTATTATCGGTGAATGTTTTCCAGATGAATGATGGAAAAAATTTAATAGCCTTGAGTCTGCACCACATAATCGTGGATGGCCATTCTTTAGGAGTATTGGAGAAAGAGATAAAGGATGGATATAGGAATGAGATGGAGCAAAATAGCGTAGAATTCCCTGAATCGCTATTGCAATATAAGGATTTTGTAAAGTGGCAGAATAATTATTTAAATTCCGAAGAAGGAATTCGTTGTAAAGAATTTTGGAAAGGAAAGCTGACCAATTTCAAGCAAATTTTTAAGTCAAATTGTCATTCAATTTCCCAGAGGTCTAGTTTAGGAAATTTGGAACATAGAATTGAATTTGGCGCCCATATGACTGAACGTCTTAAACGGCAAGTAATGCTCATCGGATCTACCCTTCCAATATATTTTCTATCTATACTTTTTAAAACATTGTATCATATTCTTAAAGACGATGAAATATCAATTGTTTCGACTGTTTCTGAGCGATATTCTTCATGTTATCAAAGTTTAGATTTCTCTAAATTAATAGGTTTTTTTGCCAATCAAATCATAATTAAGCCTCAATTAAAGTACGATGATGATTTTATTAAATTTTTAAATGATGTGCAACGATGTTTTTTAGAAAGTGTGTCTAATGGATCCTATCCTTTACTTAAATTAATTAAAGATCTAACAAATATTGATGAAGATGACTTTATAGATTCTGGTGTCGTATTCAATTATCATAATTATGATCACCTTCAGAATAGGAACTATTTTAGTGACAACAATAATACCACAATAGTTAATAATCCAAATATCCGTTCAGCATTGGTACTTACAGTTGAAGAGTTTCAAAATGGATTGATAATAAAGCTCATTTTTAATTCTAAAGTTTTTGATGAAGAGACAATATTAAACTTAAAGTCTTATTTACTAAATACTTCACAAAATTGCATAGATGAGTTAGAAGAATTTGAAATGATAAAATAATATTGACTTATATATTATGATTATAAAATATTCAAAAATAAAAATGTTTGGATGAAAAATTTGACAAACCTTTTAAAGGCCTATCTAGGCATACGAAAAATTGCTGTAAATGTGATATATGGCATTTGTTCCGGACTGTTTTCTTTTTTATTTATACATATAATAAATAAATTAATTGGTACTTACATCGAGGGGAGGCAAAGTAGCATTAATAGTGGTTATTTTATAATTTTAACATTTATAATTATAATGACAGTTTGGCTTAGAAGAAAACTTTCACTAAGCATTATACATTCTTCGCAGCAACTAATTTGGAATTTGAGAAATCATATTATAAGATTAGTTTTAAGGTCTGAACATCAAACCATTAGAAAAAAGAAATCTAATTTATATTCTTCAGTAGTTGGGGATGTCAACACAATTAATCAGGCAACATTGGGCATTATAGATTTTTCGACATCTATAGTGCTCGCTTTTGCTTGTTTATTTTATTTAGCAAATATTTCAATTGTTTTGTTTTTGATATCAACTATCGTGTTATTGATTGGGATCTTTATATATCATATTTCGTCAACTAGAAATATGCATGACTTTAAAATTGCTCGCAAGTTAGAAAACGACTTTCTAAAGAATTTTTCTCATTTATTAGATGGATTTAAGGAAATATTTCTAGACAAAAATAAGGGCGATTATATTTATCATGAGCAAATAGATGTTATTTCTAAAAAATCTTTTCAAACGAATATTGTGGCATTTACTGGTTTTTTAAACAATCAGATTATAGGACAGATTTTATTTAATCTTCTAATATGCTCAATATTACTCTTTATAGGTCCAAAATTGAACGTTACTTCTAAGGATTTGGTAAGCTTTATCTTGACCTTACTTTTTTTATTAAATTCGGTAACGACTATTATGGTCATACTCCCAAGTATTATGAGAGCAGAGGTTGCTTCTCAAAATTTAAATAATTTACAACATGAACTTGAGGGGCGATTGGGAATTCCAATACTAAAAACAAAAATTGATTCATTTATTTTCGATACTTTAAAAATAGAAAATTTGTGTTATAATTCTGTCTCTAAAGAAGGATCATTTTGCTTAGGTCCCATAAATTTCGAAATAAAAAAAGGCGAAATTGTTTTTATTCATGGGGGGAATGGTTCTGGGAAAACAACTCTGATCCATACAATTTTAGGTTTACAATTTCCGTCTTCAGGTAAAGTCATATTAAACGGACAAGTTGTTATTTTAGAAGATTATAATAATTATAGGTCCTATTTCTCAGCAGTCTTTAGTGACTTTTATCTATTTGATCAAATGATAGGATTTACCGAGTATCAAATAAAAGAATGGAATTATTACTGTGAATTATTTGAATTAACCAACAAAGTATCATTATCGGGGAATCACTACTCTACTTTGGACTTGTCAACTGGACAAAGGAAGAGGCTAGCCCTTATTTCTGCAATACTTGAAAATAAGCCTATTATTGTATTAGATGAATGGGCCGCAGATCAAGATCCATATTTTAGAAAGAAATTCTACATCGAAATTCTTCCACTTTTAAAAGATAAAGGGTTTACCATAATAGCAATTACTCATGATGATAATTATTTTAACTTCTCTGATAGATTGTTCAAGATGGACTTTGGGAAATTAATCGAAGTGAAACATAGTGCTTTATGTTAGAATTTAAAGTTTTACAAAAATACCTGTTATTCCATCGAGATAAATTAATTTATTTTCCGTATCTTACGCTTAGAAACTAACTATATTCCAAATTTATAATTCCAAATAGTTTTTGAATCGGAAGCTATTTGGAATTATAATTATTAAAAAACTAATTTTTAATAATTTAATGACAACAATTATAAACAAAATGATAAGTAATAAAATATTGAGAGATAGTGTGAGGTCAATTAGTAGCATCTTCAAGAGTGTTATATAAATAATTCCAATTCTTCTTCTTAATAGAAAAATGACAAAATTGCTGTATTGTAATATTAATGAGGTTTCCGACACTAATTTAAAATTATTGATTGAATCGCTTCCAGAATTTTTTAAATCGGAGATTAAAAGATATAGGAACTATATTGACGTTAAATCTCGTGTGATAGGAAAGTTGATGCTAATCCATTCTTTAAGGGAAACTAAATCTGAAAATTTACTCGATTACTGGTTCAGAGATAAAAATAACAAACCAAGTATAAAAAGCTGGTTTAATTTTAATATTTCTCATTCACATGATTTGGTAACTTTCGCATATTCAGATGAATTGATAGGAATTGATATTGAAAAAAATATTGATTTTGAATACATACATATTCTTCCATGTTTACATAATGATGAAATTTCATTTATAAAAAGTGGAAATTCAATTGAGCGGTTTTATGAAATTTGGGTTAAAAAAGAGGCTCTATTGAAAGCTGATGGAGTGGGAATAACCGCTGATTTGAGAAATATAAACGTGTCTCTAAATTTTACTAGGTTTAAAGATGAGATGTGGTATTTTCATAATGTATTGGATATTCCTGGGTACAAATTTTCTTTGGCAAGTAAGCAACAAATATGTAATATATCCGTTGGGCATTTTCCGATCTATTAAAATATATGAAAAAATTCAATCCTGATTCGCTATTTGCCAGCTTAGTCCTTTTTACTTTAATTTATGCAATTTCAAACAGCATATTTGGAATACCGCCTATTGGAAAGGTATTAAACCCATTTATAGGAGTCGTACAAAATAGTTCAAATGATTGCCTAGATATGAATTTAGTAGATACTAAGTGCAACACTAGGGATTCTGTTGAAATATTAATTGATAAACGCAAGGTCCCCCATATCTTTGCAAAGAACACACATGATCTTTATTTTTCTCAGGGATATGTAACTGCAAGGTTGAGATTATGGCAGATGGACTTTTTTAGTTATTTAGCTGCAGGTCGTTTATCTGAAATTATCGATAATCCTGTACTCTTAAAACAGGATAGAACTCAAAGAAGGACAGGCATAGTTGACGCTGCTAGAAAAACTCTTGCTTTTATTAAGAAGGATAAGGAAATCTGGGACATTTTATCATCATACACTGAGGGGATAAACGCTTATATTGATCAGTTGAATTATAAGAACATGCCGCTTGAATATAAGATTTTAAACTATTCGCCTGAACGATGGACGAATTTAAAATCTGTCTTAATTCTTAAATTGTTTAGTAGCACTTTATCAGGATATGAGACTGATGTTTATATGTCAAAACTTATGTTAGCTTTAGGAGAAAAAGATTTCAATCTATTATTTCCTGAATATATTAATGTGTTTTCTCCTTTAATCCCCAAAAAGGAGGAACAGATCAGGACAAATAAATTTGTTCATAAACCGGATTATTTAAATTACAATTTCTTAACATCATTTAATAAACCAACATTTAATGATTATAATCCTAAGTTGGGAAGTAATAGTTGGGTAGTTGCTGCTTCGCTAACAAAATCAGGATACCCCATTCTAGCAAATGATCCGCATCTCGAGTTGTCATTACCATGCTTTTGGCTAGAAATGCAATTAAAAGCACCAGATATAAATACATATGGAGTTTCTATACCTGGTGCTCCTAGTATAATTATTGGATATAATGACAAAATTTCCTGGGGAATAACAAATGGAGCTGACGACAATAAAGATTGGTATAAATTACAAATAAATGAAAGCAAAAAGGAGTATTTGTTTGATGGAGAATGGAAAAAATTAAAAGTTAGGCTCGATACAATTAAGCAGCGTAATGGTTTAGTTCTGATAGATACTATTTATGAATCTATTCATGGGCCCATCGTATATGACCGGAATTTTACGGCTGACCATATTGAGTTATCAGGATATGCTCTTAAATGGGGGCTCCATGAACCTTCAAATGAATTCCGATCATTTGTAATGGTGAATAGGGCTTTAAATTATAATGAGTTTAAATCTGCCATTAGCGGCTTTGGAACTCCTATTTTGAATTTCACTTTTGCTAGTGATGATGGTACAATTGGCGCGATTCATCAAGGGAAGATCCCCAAAAAAATGGATGGTCAAGGACGCTTTTTAATGGATGGAACTATAAGTTCACTTATCCCTAAGCAATTTATTGAACAGGATGATTTGCCAAATATAATTAATCCAAAGAAAGGATATATTGTTTCTGCTAATCAGCATCCAACAGATGAAGACTATAAATATTATTATAATGGATATTATTCGGAAGAAAGGGCTAATCGGATTAATGAGATCTTAAATGGAGCGATTAATTACTCTGTTGAAGATGCAATGAAAATGCAATTAGATAACGTTGTCTTTTCTGCGAAGCATTCAATTTGTGCGCTTATTGGAATGGTAGATCTCGAAAAAATTGATGAAAGGCATAGATTTTTATTAAATAAATTGTCAAACTGGGATGGATCTTATTCTTCTGAGGATAAATATGCAAAGCTTTTCGATCTATGGTTAAGTAAAATTGAATTATCAACTTGGGAAGAATTTAAACAATATCCATTTTTTGCTGGCTATCCTTCGAGGGGTGTATTGCTGAATTTAATTCAGGAAGATCAAGACAATAAATTTTTCGATAATATTTTCACTAATGAACGTGAGAATGCAAGGGATATTATCACAATTTCTTTTCGAGAAGCTGTTACAGAATATAAGAGTTTGAACGCTGAGGGGAATATTTCCTGGGGAAATTTAAATAAAGTTGATGTCCTTCATATGACCAAACTTCCCGCTTTTAGTAAAAAAGGGATAGAACTTTCTGGAAATCCAAATTCTATAAATGCTATGTCAAAGAATTGGGGGCCATCTTGGAGAATGATAGTTGAAATGGGTCCTTCAAAAAAAGCATATGGTATTTATCCCGGTGGACAATCGGGAAATATTGGAAGTAAATATTACGACAATTTTTTAGATGATTGGCAAACAGGCAAATTTTATGAATTGTTTTTATTTAAATCAAAAGAAGAAGCAAGGAAAGAAGCTACAAACAATTGGCTATTATTATAAAAATCGTATATGAAATCAAAATACACATCAATTAGTATAGCAATAACTGTCATGCTTATATTTTCAATGAATTATTTAACTTTTCTACCATGGTGGTCATTCTGTATATTGATCTTTTTCTTTGGTGTATATACTTCTTATAAAAAGTGGTTTATTCATTGTTTTATAATCGGGTTTTTCGCGGGATTTCTAACGTGGATATGCAGTAATCTATATTATGATTTTTCAAATAATGGATTGATTTTGAATAGAATTGGTGGCCTGGTACCCGGAGGTAAATTGATTTTACTGTTCTTATCTGGATTAACGGGGGGGCTACTTAGCGGACTCTCATTTTATGGAGGAAGTAAAATATTGAAATAAGAACTTATAATAGTAAACGCAGACTTATATTTATTTATTAACCAATGTATAGAATAATTACCCTAGTAACAGGAATCTTAATACTTCTTGTCAATTTGACCGCAAAACAGGCATTCGCTCAAAATAATCAGATAAAGGTTGGAATTAGCGGACGTGTAATAGATTACAATAAGAATGGAATTCAATTAGTGAATGTCAAATTAATAAATGCGGTTGATAGCAGTACAGTAAAATTTATGACTTCGGATGAAAATGGTCATTTTAATTTTACAGACATTATCCCAGGCAATTATTTTATAAAAACGTCATTATTGGCTTTTGAAGATGAACTAAGCAAATTAATTTCAGTTGACAAAGATCATTCGGAAAAAATAATGGTCATAATAAAATTGAAAGAAAAAGTTAATATGTTGGCCACAGTGAATGTTGAAGCAAAAAAGCAATTTATACAGCATAATTTGGACAAAACAACTATAAATGTTGAAGGCAGTGCTGTATCCAATGGTAGCACGGCATTGGAAATACTTGCAAGGTCTCCAAGTATAACAATAGATAGAGACGATAATGTGGCCATGGAGGGTAAATCAAACGTTTTGATTATGATTGATGATAAACAGACTTACATGAGCCAGAGCGATGTTGTTAATTTATTGAGAGGTATGCCTAGTGAATCAATACGTAGCATTGAACTTATTAATAGACCTTCATCTCGTTATGATGCAGCTGGTACCGCAGGAATTATTAATATTAAAACAAAAAAGGATAAAAGGCAAGGTTTAAATGGTACTGTTGGTCTAGGTGGGGGATATGGCTGGACATCAAAGTATAATGCCAATACAATGGTTAACTATAGAAAAGACAACTTAAATTTGTTTGCAAGTTATGATTTTATGGATAATGGAAGAAATGGAAATGGTAGTATGGAAAGAAGTGTAAATTACATGGACCGTACAACGTATTTTGAGCGTCAATCAAAAGTTTTTCGGAGACTTGGAAATCAAACGTATAAATTCGGAGCGGATTATACTATAAACAGTAAGAATATAATTGGTATATTAATAAGTGGTTTTCACAATCGAACAAAAAGTCCAGACAATATTAATAATACAAACATTGTATCCAGTTTACCCAATGAAATTAATGAGTTTGGCTGGACCAATGTAAATTCTAATACAAAAGATCGTTTTAGAAGTAATACAGTAAATTTAAACTACCAATATAATATTGATAGTTCAGGTAGGAAACTTTCTTTTGATTTCGATTATTCCAAATATAATGGTAAAACTAACGATTCAAGAAAAGTAGATACAAGTTTCGCTAATAAAGCAGGCTTATACTACGTAAAAAACAATGCTCGGTCTTCAATTGATATTAAATCATTTAAATCAGACTATACACACATGTTTGGGAAGACGTCTTCTATGAATATAGGATTAAAATCATCTTTCGTTGAAACTGACAACAACCTTGAATATCTAAAGAGTTTCAATAATGACAACAATTATATCCAGAATCCTGAGTATACCAACAGGTTCGTATATAAGGAAAACATTAATGCTGCCTATGCTTCGTTTGCATCAGAAATATCAGCACTGTCCTTGCAACTTGGATTAAGAGTAGAACATACAAATGCGGATGCTGAATTGATCGAAAAATCTAGAAAAAAATATAATTATGTCGATTTTTTCCCGAGCGCAGCTTTATCGTATAAAATCAACCAAGTAAATAATTTGGCTATAAATTATAGCAGGCGAATTGACCGTCCTAATTATGATAATTTAAATCCGTCATTACAAGAACTTGATAACACCACATATAAACGTGGTAATGAGTTTTTACAGCCGCAATATAGTAATTCATTAGGTCTTACTCATACTTTTAAAGACAAATATATTACTACATTTAGTTATTCATTAACAAACGACGCGATTACACAAATTACTGAACAGGATGATCAGTCTGGAAGAACTTATCTAATTGATAGAAATATAAGCCAATTGAAATCGTTTTCGTTGAATATTTTTGCTCCATTTAAATTAACTGGTTTTTGGAGTATAAGCAATAATCTTAATATTTTTAATAATAAATATGAATATAGTTATAAAGATGTTATGTATAGAAATAGCCAAACATCTTTTAATTATAATCTTAGTAATGATATTACAATTAAGAAGGGTGTTACATTTGAAAGTATATTTATGTATCAATCCCCCTTAACTTATGGAACCTACCGTATAAAAAGCAGTTCTTCACTTGACTTTGGAATTAGGGCCTTGTTGAATGAAAAGTATAATGTTCGGCTAAGTATAAGTGATGTTTTTAAAGGGCGAAAGTTGGATGGAAGGACAAATTATGGCGGTATAAATTTACATTTCAATGAATATGTGGAAAGTAGGATTGTGCGGCTGTCGGTCAGTTACCGATTTGGAAGTAACAAGATTCAAAATGTTCGCCGAAGAAATACAGGTTCTGAGGATGAAGTAAAACGGGTTAAAAAGTAAATAAATGATAAAACAATTTTATTCCTTTGGAACAACTATTTTATTTCTAATCTTGTTAGATTACTATATCTACCGAAATGTAATAAAATTGAACTTCCCTTATGGGAAAAAATATGTTTTTACCATTTTATGGTGGTCTGTAACAAGCTTGGGAATAAGTCTGATATTTATTAGTGTTTTTTTAAAAATTCCGTTTTGGTTGGAATCACTTCTTAATTTCATACCGCTAACATTATTGGTTACGAAGATCATTTGTTTACCGTTTTTTGTTTTAAATGATTTATTGTTTTATTTAAAAAGAGCATTAAGAAGGGTGGGGGAAGAAAAGAGAAAAGATCAATCAGAGATAACAAATGAGGGGATTTCAAGATCGCAGTTTTTATTGAAATCTGGAATCCTTGTTTCATCTATTCCACTTTTTTCGCTAACCGGCGGATTTATCTCCGGAGCTTATGATTACCAAGTAAGAAATCAAAAAATAATACTGCCTAATCTTCCCAAAGCGTTTAATGGGATTAAAATAGGTCAAATATCAGATATCCACACCGGAAGCCTCTATAATAAAACTGCGGTACTTGGAGGGGTTGAAATGTTACTTGGACAAAAACCAGACTTAGTTTTTTTTACAGGTGATTTAGTAAATGATTTTGCCTCCGAGGCAACAGATTATTTATCAATTTTTTCTAAAATTAAAGCTCCATTGGGGGTATATTCTATTTTGGGAAATCATGATTATGGCGAATATCATTTTAATAGAAAGCATTTTTTTGAAACGAATAACCTTACTAAGGAGAAAAATTTCGAAAATATCAAGGCCATTCATAAAACATTAGGATGGAATTTATTATTGAATGATTCGCATGAATTAATTATAGAAGGTGAACATGTTTATATAATTGGGGTGGAAAATTGGGGAATTAATAATCCTTATAAATATGGGAATATGGAGATTGCGATGGAAAAAATAAAAGATAGATCTGCAGTACAATTATTGTTATCCCATGACCCGTCACATTGGAGAGGGGAGATTTTGCCGAAATATCCAGAAATTGATATGATGTTTAGTGGCCATACTCATGGCGGACAATTTGGGGTTAGGCATGAAAAATATCAATGGAGCCCAATTCAATATATGTATGAAGAGTGGGCCGGATTATATACCCAAGATAACCAGAAACTATATGTAAATGTTGGATTTGGATTTCTCGACTATCCAGGCCGTGTTGGCATTTTACCGGAAATAACAATCTTCGAACTTTCAACGGGTTAAACTTAAATCAAGGTTTTTAATAGATTAATTTAAAATTGTAAAAGTTGACTTTCCATGTCTAAACAAAAAAAACAAGTTTTCTTATTACCCTTTGCTGGTGGTAGTTCATATTCATTTAATTATTTAAGAGATCTTTTAAGTGGTGATTTTGATTTTATTACTTTAGAATTGCCCGGAAGAGGTAAAAGAAATTCAGAACGATTATTAAAGAGTAAAAAGGAAGCTATTCAAGATTATGTGGCTCAAGTTTTAAATAAAAGAAATGATTGTGACTATTTAATTTATGGTCATAGCATGGGAGCTATTCTAGGGCTTACAGTTGCAAGTTATATGAGTAATAGATTAGATCCACCGATAGCACTAATTGTCTCAGGTAACTCGGGGCCAAAGGAAAAAGGAGGTGATGATGCTACGCCAAAGTATTTATTAGACGATTTAAGATTTAAAAAGGAATTAATTAAATTAGGTGGCATACCCACCGATTTTTTAGAAAACTTGGAATTTTACAAATATTTTGAGCCTATATTAAGAGCTGATTTTTGCATACTTGAAACCAATGATTTGCCAGAAAATGATATTATTTTAGATATTCCGATATATGCAATTATGGGAGATCTAGAAGATCATGTCGATGAAATTATCAACTGGAATGATCATACAAGTGCAGATTTCGAGCACGAAGTTTGGAAGGGGAATCACTTTTTTATTCAAGAACATCCAAAACGCTTATGTGAAATGATAAATAAGGTATTTAAAATAAATCGTAGGTGTAAAACAAGTTTATAGATGTTAATTAGAACGTTTAATAACCAATTCAATTCGTAGTAATTAAAGCATCATGGAAAATTATAATATAACATTTAAACATTTGAACAATAATAATGCAAACCTCCGCCGTGACGATGTTAAAAGAGTTTTGGTAATATATGAAGAAAAGATCTTTTATTTAGGTGATGCATGCATTCTTTTTGACAAGATTAAATATATAAAAACGCTATTTCAGAATTCTATTGTAGATCTAAATTTTATCAATGATAAAAGACTGCCTTTATATAATGCTTTCCTTAAAAATAATCCTCATTTAAATTCTATGAATGCTCTGAAATGGGATGAAATTGAATTTATAAATTACGATCTAATTATTTGTGTAACATTTAAGGAAAAGGAATTATTGCATTACCTACACACTAGGTATAGTTTAGTAGGCGAAGAAAATCTTATAAATTTTGGAATTGTTTCTTTATCGAAAGACGTAATGTGGACAGGATTTCAAGGTGATTTTATTTTTCAACGTATAAATGAACTTCCAGATTACTATGATATTGAAGTCTTGCCCTATGAACTTTATTTATCGATAGAAGAAAGAAATTGGGCCGATCAGTGGCTAGAAAATAATGGAATTCAAAATGATGAAAAATTATTTATATTACTAGATTCTTCCTCAGAAAGGGAAAAGATTTTGAATTTACCTGAGTATTTTGAATTATTAGAATGGATTCTGAATATCCCCAATGTTAAAGTATTGATATTTGATGAAAAGGATATTGGTAAAGAAGAATTCTATAAAGAATGGTTAGGAGCAAAAAAAACACAAAAATTAATTTTTTCTAAAAAACTTTCCTTACGACAAGATTTGTGTTTAATAGGTTCGCGATATACACGATTTGTATTTGGTCCATGTACAGGCTTGATGCATTGTGCTTCAGGGATATTTAATAATATTTTTAAAACTAATTTATCGCAAACTTTATACAAACAATCTAATGCACCCATATTAATTACTTATACAGGAAAATATAAAGGTGAAGGAAATGGTGCCCAAGCATGGTGGGGAAACTCGCCCATGGTTAATTGCTTAATGTTAAGGAGTTTAAATGGAAATAAAAGAATCTTTCTTTTGCATAAGCTCTCAGTTGATAATATGAATAATAGTTATGAGTTGCCATGTAATGAGTATGAGGCAAAAGATCTTATAAACATCTTTGAAAATGAGTTTGAAATTCGTAAATATAGTAAAGTTGGCGAGAAAACAATTGTTATTTAACTTTACATGAAATTTTATTTTACCATTTGTTTAGCAAAGGGATTTTAAATTTTGATATTTATTTATTAATTTTTTTTATTTATTTGTAATATTTAATTTTATTTTATAACTTTATAAAGTCAACTAAGTATAAAATTACTTCGTATGATAGTGATTATAGCCGGTTGTTGGGAAATATCCGGCTATTATTTTTTACTTTCACTTTATTATATTAATAAATTATGATCAGTTTGCTTTCAAATTCGATTTTTAAAAATGTTATCAGTGATTATCATATACATGATGATGTTGATTACCCTATTAATAATCCTTATGAAAAACAATCCTTAGAACATTTATTGTATCTTAAATGTTGGATTGATACTGCACAATGGCACATGGAGGATATTATCAGAAATCCCAATATAGAACCTAGAGAAGGTCTTTATTGGAAAAGAAGAATTGATGAGTCAAATCAACATCGCACTGATACTGTGGAGTATATAGATAGTTATTTTCTCCAACAATATAAGGGAATTAACGTTAATCCTTTAGCTAGTATCAATACTGAGAGTCCGGCATGGGCAATCGATAGACTTTCTATTTTGGCATTAAAAATCTATCATATGGAACAGGAAACACTTCGTAATGATGCTTCTGTAAATCATAATTTCGAATGCCAGAAAAAATTAAATATCTTATTAGAACAGCGTAAAGATTTATCCCAAGGTATCGACGAGCTAATATCTGCGATTGAAACGGGACAAAAATATATGAAAGTATATAGACAAATGAAAATGTATAATGATCCTTCTTTAAATCCAATTTTATATACAGTAAAAGAACTTTGATTTTTAAGCAGCAAAAATAATTTTTGTGTTGTTGATTATCAAAAAGATAGAGATTAGAATTCTGAATTGTACCGTCTTGCCGGGATCTGGTATTCGTTTACCACTCTCCAGTTCCCGTTTGCTGCCCAGGTGATCCATGAGTCCTTGAATTTCTTAAACCTCATGAAGCGCTTTCTGCTAGATTTTATATTGGGTGCTGTTTTTGATGCTATTTCCCACCAGAAACAAGAAAACGCTTACTGATTTCTCAAAAAACGCTTTTGTCGTGTCAGAAGAGGCGGGAGACGAATTTCACGATTCTTCATAATATTACCTTAATTTTGTTTAAACTCAATTTTTAATTCCAATCTTTGTAAGTTTTAGGCCCAAATTTGGTGCTGTTTTAGGTACGTTTTTTATTTATTGGAATTATAATTTAAACATTTATTTAGAAGTTTCCTAAATCAAAATATCGAAAATATTTATTGACGAATATATTTATTGGTTAAAGGTTTTTGTCAAAACCTCATCATTCAAGGAGTTATTAAGTAGAGGTGTTTTTTATTTTGAATTTTTAGTCTGCATATTTTTCTGTTCAAAAAAACAGTTTTTGCATTCGTATTTGTTTGATGAAGAAACTACCTTATTCAGTATATTGCCTAAATAAAAGTAGTATACCTTCAGCTATTTCGTTTATAACTGCATCATTTCAAGATAATTATATTCCATTTTTGATAGAAAATAATATATCTATCGAAAATGGAATTTTAAATACATTTTTCAAAAATTGACTACAAGCCGATCTCCTGAAAACATAATTCCTTAGCGGAATAATTATTTTCAATCGATCCCTCTACAATAACAAATAGCCCAAACTGTGATTGATGGATTGATTTATTATTCATAGGTCAGATTTATAATATATCATGTACCTTTGTTTCTTAAGACTTATTATATTTTATGGAAGATAGTTTGGACGAAAAAAATCGTATTAGACGAGATAAATTAAAGGATGTATATGATAATTTTGCAGCTGGGGTAGGGTATATATCAGTTATTTTGCCAAACGGAAATGAAAGTATAGGTTCCTGCTTTCATATTGGCGAGGGCATTTTTATCACAGCAAGACATGTTGTCGATAAATGTATAATTAAAGAAATTGGTACAACGATCTATCAAACTCGTTATTATGAAACAACGGAAACCAAAGATACTGGAAGGGTTCGGTCGATCCCAGATTTTTCACCTAAGTCCACCACAGTTTTTAAGGGACCGTATATGCATCCTGATGATAGCATTGATGTCGCTGCAATCGTTGTTTCGGACTTAGAGGCTCCGGTATTAATGCTGGGGGATCATCTGGATGATTGGCTAGGAAATGAATATGTTCTATCAGATGTTTTACTTTTGGGCTATCCACCTATTCCTTTTGCTAATCAGCCGTTATTGATCTCCGCAAAGTGTGAGGTAAATGCTATAGTTGACAAATATACCGGCGGGCATCCACATTTTATCTTGTCTACGATGGCGAGGGGTGGTTTTAGTGGTAGTCCGGCAATTACGGAGGCAGGAATTGTATTAGGTGTCACTACGGAAGCTCTTGGAGTAAATAACCAACCTATAGAATTAGGTTATTTAGCGGTAATGTCCGTTGAAGGTATTTATACATGTCTCGCTCATCACAAGTTAATTCCAAAGTATATGGATGAACAATGGGACGGCTTTTGGAGTAAGGAAACTGTCCGGTATCGAGGTTCTGGATCTGAACAATGAGCATTTTCAAGAGTCTTTTTTGTGTGAGCAGATAGTATGAGGTTTATCCTGATTCCGAAAAAGTAAAAATGAAAAGAATGCCTGTTTCTGATTTCTATCCGGTATTTTACGATTTAAAGCAAACTAAAATCAATACCCTTATCAGTTATTTGTTTTAAATTGATTAATCGACATGTAGAGGGGACAATCCAAAAGAATTAAAAATTAAAAAATCGGGTTGGTCCTCATCAAACATATAGCTTTCAAAATAGTTCAGAAGATTGATCTCCAGATTTTTTTTAAAGCGATCGGGAAAATTAATCTGCAGAGCATTAATAAATTGATTCAAGATATTCATCGATATAAACATTGGTAAATACATTTTGTTGGGATAATTGAGCCATTTGTAATATTTTTCTTGGGTGACATTTACAGCACCATTATGTACCAACATTTTAAGTGGGTACTTTCTTTTTTTCAATTCTTTCTCGAGCTTTTTATTTTCCAATGATATTGTCTTTTCAAATACCTGAGTAATGGCCCTAGCTAATTGTTTAACTCCTTTTCCAATTTGAGCTGCTTCCTTGGTTCTTTTGGAACTAAGGACGAATTTCGATTCTATTAGAATATAAGAGTCGTTAAGTAAAATAATGAAATCGCAAAACTCGGTTCCATTCTCATTTTTTGGAGAAACGAAAAGCTCGTGATCTAATCTGAAATGGAGGGATAGAATGTTTTCTAAAGATCCTTCTTGACCGTAACCGTGTTTCCCATCGGTTAGAAAATCATTTATATAGAGCCTATTTTTTGAAATCGCCGTATTGTCATGTGATAATTGATTTGTGATTAGGGTGAATTTTGATTCAGCTGAATGATCTCTATTTTGGATTTCAATTACGAAACTCTGGTCCGGTAATTTCGGATTTTCATTATTAATATTGTGAAGCCAAGATTAAATAAGTCCTGATTTATTTCTACATTACAGGAAAAACAATAAATTGGCGAGGTATTTTCATTGAGCAGAGAAATCTTAATTTTTTTTAATTCCAATAACTTAAATACGTCTTCATGAAAAATAGAATCTTTTCCTTTAGGAGTGGGTTCAACCCAAAGGGGATTCCATGGATCATCTAAAATTTCCAATAAAAAGGGGGTAAGGGTTTCAAAAGGATTGAGAATTTTGAAGCGAATTCCACAACCTTTAATAATTGCTAGAAGCACCGCCATATCAAATTTGATAAAGAGAATTGCATCCTCCTTTTCGATAAGTTCAATTTGAAAGCCCTGAGGAACTGTAAGGAGAAGATCTAATACTTCTTGGGAAGTGGGATAGTAGAATTCTGCCATGTACTTATTTATTTTATCATGTATAAAGGATTTGTATAAAGGCTGTAGCAACTTTACTATATTTCAGATATTGAGAACACTTGCTTTTCTTCAAAATTACCATCTCGAGCATAGGTTCTCAATACGCTCTTTTGCAGGTAGAGTTCATCACCTTTGCTTCTAATCTCTTTTAGAGCTTCCTCAGAAGCTACAACAACCCAGCCTTCCGCAACTTCGCCGTCATGACGGGGCGACAAATGGACATTTCCGTCTGACCAATAGATAGACTCTACCATTAAATCTCCTTTATGGTTATTCCATGCAAATAGTCGATCCTCATTTGGGATCCAGCCTAAAAATCTAGCCAAGCCTGGGTTTATTGCTATCCAGGTCGCTTTTAGTCCCGATTGCACATATAGATGATCTCTTATGGTTATTATGGAACCGTCGGTATCATCAAGATAGTGATAATCTTTACTCAGTTGATGAAAAGCGGAACCAAAAATATAAGGTTCTGAATCATCTATATCTTCGTGAAAGGAAATTTGGGAACAATATACTTCTGTTGCTTCTCCCCAGTCAAGGCTTTTGACAAGGTAATATTCAGCTATGATGTTACCTCCAGTGGGGTATACCAATAAATTTTGGCCCCCAAATCGTTCTGATGTTTCTATTCTATCTACCCAATCTTCATGTACACCTCCATAATCTCGTTCTTGAATAGCGTGGATAAAGGGCGGTTTTTCGATAATAGGGAAAAAAGGTACATCCACGTCTTTCATAGTAAACATCCTTATAATATTTTCCGACTTGATTGTTCCTGAATCTATTAATCCAGTTAGTAAATGCATAAGTGCTTTGGCAGCGGCTTCAATTCTAGGTCTATAAAAGGTGAAATCTAAACCGATTTCTTTAAGGTGGTAGCGTAAATTTTTTTCATATTGTATTGTCCATTCACTCTCATTACCTGTAGCTTTCATCAAAGAATGACACCTTACAAAAAGGTTATTTTCTGGTATTCCTGAAATTTCAGATAGATAGCCAATTTGGTTGCGGAAAGGCCAGAATATTTCGGCTGGGTTGTTCAGATCGATATGAGTAAAGTATGGAGCTTTTTGTTTTCTAAAGTCTATTTTTTTGAAATCAGGGATATATAGTGAATAGAGTTCTGGTAATGCTACAAATGTAGGTGTAGGAATGTCTTCATTGACGGTACGTAAAATAGCTGTGGCGTGTGTCCTTGATTCAAAATCTTTGGAGACTGCAAGTTTCTTAATCAATGGCACGAAGATAGTTAGTTGAGCGGGTTGCAACTTATGTAGAGCGATAAAAATTTCTAAACTAGCATATTCATTCAACTTTTCATCCAACAGTATACTTCTAAGATACTGATCATTTCGGACAAGATGCTGTGCTAGGAGTATACTTGCTTGGTCTTTTACAATAGATATGGGACAGGTTTGAAGGTGTAAAAGGTAATTATCGAGTGTTTCTTCTATAGGGATATCCGATGAATAGAACATAGGTAGCAAGATGTCGGGTTTGCTATTTGCCATCAATCTTTTTAAATATTCATACACCTCTTCCCAGATCTCTTCTTGTTTTTTATCCTGGTCAAATAATGGTACTATATCGTCTAGATCATGTAAGTAGGAGCTTGGGTAATCGCTATTCATTATGTCATGGGCAAATATTTCAAATGCTTTTTCGCTAAGCCCGCATTTTCGGCCGTATTCCAGGAATTTTTCTGCGGCTAGGGGAATGGACCAGGGCTTTTGTTTTTTTTGTTCGTTCTGAAGGCTTAAAATGCTTTCCTGTTCAGTGATCTGCCGGCAAAGGATCTCCTGGGGCAGGAAAGGGTTGAATCCGAATGCCAGAGCGTAATCTATGTCTTCCCTGAGCTGCTGCGCGGCCAGTTCCTTTTCCTCAGGATCATGGATGTAGTTGATACCGTCCCTGACATAGAATTTTCTGAATTTTCCCGTCTGGCCGGGGATCTGATATTCATAGACCACTCTCCAGTCCCCGTTTGCCGCCCTGACGATCCGCGCGTTCTTGAACTGTCTTGTCCTCATGAACCGCTTTCTTCCGGATTTTAAACTTGGTGCTGTTTTTGGTGCTGCCTTCACGCCAGAAACAAAAAAAGCGCTTTCTGATTCCTCTGAAAGCGCTTTTGTCTGCGGAAGAGGCGGGATTCGAACCCGCGGTACCGTTTCCAGTACGACAGTTTAGCAAACTGTTCCTTTCGGCCACTCAGGCACCCTTCCTCGTTTTGACATTGCAAACATAAGGCAATTATTTGATTCTGCAAAGTCTAAATAATAAAAAAAATGCAAAAAAAATGTAACGTTGCAATAAGCGTTTGAAATTCAATTTGTTGTTTGACAATTAAAATTACATTGTTTTTTTGCTCAAATCATAATCTACCCGTACATGGTATATACTTTTGAGCATAGCCTTAAAAATAACCGCAGATTCGGTGATATCTTTGAGTGTAATATTACTATTGTTGAACTGGCCGCGCATCAATTTGTGCTCAATAATTTTGTCGACAAGATTATTGATAGACTCCTCTGAAGGTTCTTTCAGTGCACGGGACGCTGCCTCAACCGAGTCGGCCATCATGAGCACCGCTGTTTCCTTGGAAAAAGGAATAGGGCCGGGATAGGTAAATAAAGACTCGTCAACCAATTTATCGGGATTGTTCTTGACAAAAACGTTATAAAAATAGTCAACACGTGTCGTTCCGTGGTGTGTGCGGATAAAATCAAGGATCACATCTGGCAATTGATGTTTTTTGGCAATATCGACCCCTTTGATGACATGTGATATAATAATCTGCGCACTCTGTTCCGGAGAAAGCTCGTCATGCGGATTTTTTTCTGTCCGCTGGTTCTCGATGAAAAATTGAGGGTTTGTCAATTTTCCAATATCGTGGTACAGGGCTCCGGCACGGACCAACAGCGGATTCCCACCAATTTTGTAGATAGCGGCTTCCGCTAGATTCGCCACCTGTAGGGAGTGCTGAAATGTTCCCGGCGCTTTAAAAGAAAGTTCTCGCAATAACTTGGAGTTACTATTGGTAAGCTCCATGAGCGTTAGATCTGATACAATACCAAATAACTTTTCGAATGCATAGATCATCGGATAAGCCAATAGGGTAATCATCACGCTTACGAAAAAGGGAAGGAGGTCAGACCAGTAAATGGTGTCTATAGATCCGTTTCTCGTGACGACCAAGCCAATGTAAGCAATCCAATAGGTACCCAGGATAATGGCCGAGGAAATAAACAGTTGTTCCCGTTTGACCAATGTTTTAATGCTATAGATCGCAACTATCCCCGCCATAAATTGTAAAAAGACAAACTCAAAACTATTCGGTACAAAGAGACCTGCTAGCAATACCATCAACAGGTGGATATTGAGCGCCACCCGTGTATCAAATAAAATCCGGATTATAATGGGGACAGCACAAAATGGGATGTAATAGAGATTGGGTATCTTGATTTTGATAGCCCAAGACAGGACTGCGAGCATACCAATGATCACAATCATGATAATAACTAGCAACCTATTGTTGAAATAGATGTCCTTACGGAAAAGAAAAAGGAACACCATCAAAATAGAAAGGGCAAGCGAGATAATCAGGAATTGCCCCAGAGTCACATAGTTTTGATTTCCACTGATCTTGCCTTCATCTTCATATACCTTACGGAGCGACTCCAGTTTCTGGTAAGTCTCATTGGATATGATTTTCTCTTTTTCGGCGATTAGTTCTCCTTTTTGGACCACACCGCGCGTAGCCGATATGTTTGCAATGGCATTTTGCTCTAAAGCTTCAGTTTGCTGATCGTTGTAGATGTAGTTAATGGTAATGTAATTTTTTAAGGTTTCCTCCAGCCAGCTCTTTTGTTTTATTTTGGTCAATTTGGGCATGATCTCATCCATATAACCATAGGAGCTTTCAATGGTGTAACAGTCGGCTGTGTTTTTTTGGCTGGCAACTTTATCCTGGATGAGTGTGAAGTTGTAATGCTTGGACGCTGGTGATTTGTCATTGCTGCGGTTCTGGAACCGGTTGTTCAGCGACAGGATGCCTTTGCCATAGAGGTGGCTTAAGATGGCATTGCCGGCA
Source organism: Sphingobacterium sp. (assembly GCA_031286695.1). Lineage (GTDB taxonomy): Bacteria > Bacteroidota > Bacteroidia > Sphingobacteriales > Sphingobacteriaceae > Sphingobacterium. The sequence continues at coordinate 22,265 of JAITTY010000018.1, forward strand.
TTTCTATAATCCGTGATATTCTCATGTGTTGTATCCAGTTTACTGCTTTGCCATTTTTCGGCGAGGTCGGTATTGAATTGATCAATCTGCTCTTTGCTCGTTGTCGTATTGGCATTGTAAATCGGTTGAATCGTGTTTAAGATACTTTTCTTATCCGCATTTAATTCCTCCTGCGTTTTTAGGATGGCAAAATTATAAGGTGATATCAGATTCTCATGATTCCATACTTTTCCTTTTTGGAATTCATAGCGAAAACGAGGCTGTTTGGGAAGGAATATACAGATCAGAATGATGGTGATAAGTATTAATCCAATTTTTCGGACAAGGTTCTCCGTTGTGTTTAATTCTCTTTTGTATTTTATTTTTAGTCTTCCCACTGCGAGCTATATTTTTGATATAATGTTAATATACAAATGTAGTTATAATTTATTTTCTGCAGCTTCTGCCAATTGTCGTTTGTAGGTATTAAATCGGGTAAATGCTGTGATGAACAGAAAATACTTGTTATCTTTGCAAAAAAAATACAACATGTCAACAAAATCACATCTAATTGCACCATCCGTTCTTGCGGCAGACTTTGCGAAATTATACGATGATATTATCATGGTAAACAATAGTGAGGCAGATTGGTTTCATATTGATATTATGGACGGTGTTTTCGTTCCCAATATCTCTTTTGGATTCCCAGTTATGCAGGCTATTGCAAAACATGCTACTAAACCTTTGGATGTACATTTGATGATTGTTGATCCAGACCGTTATCTGCAGGTATGTAAAGACTCTGGTGCGGAGATTATTACTGTGCATTATGAGGCCTGTACACATTTGCATCGTACACTGGCTGCGATTAAGGAATTGGGCTGTAAAGCTGGTGTTGCCTTGAATCCACATACGCCAGTAGCACTTTTGAAAGATGTTCTGGCGGATTTAGACTTGGTCTGTATCATGTCTGTTAATCCGGGATTCGGTGGTCAGAAATTTATTCCGAATACTTACGCCAAAGTGCAGGAACTAAGAGCCATGGCACAGGGTGTGAATGATGGTCTGTTGATTGAAATCGATGGGGGAGTAACGACTGCGAATGCAGCACAGTTATTGAAAGCCGGAGCAGATGTGCTGGTGGCAGGTTCATTTGTCTTCAACGCGACAGATCCGCTAGAAACTGTGAAAGCATTAAAAGACATTGATATAACTGTAGAAAGTATATAAGACGAAAAGGTGATTTAATAATATAAATCACCTTTTTTTATGACAGAAATAGAGGCGGCATAGCGGATTTCAAAAAAAGATGGCAGGATTGCATAAGTGCTGTTTAGAACAATTCCAAATTGATTTAAATAAATGGAATGCATGCGTTTAAAGCTGGATTTTCACTATTTTTGTAATTAGTCATGCAAGTTGATTTACGACAAATAGATCAGCTTCAAAACATAAAGTGGAAGGGCTAATTTGTGATTTGTCAGGGAGACCCGATAGATGGTGCATTAGCTTAATTATATAACAGACATGGTGGTTTAGAAAGACAATGTGTTTCTATGCTGCCCATAAAATAGAAAGATAGATATCTATGAGTATTTACAACGATTACGTACAAGAGGTTGTAGAACGAGAAGGCCAAGGATTACATCCTAAGCCTATTGACGGAGCAGAATTACTAAGTGAAGTAATTGCTCAGATTAAAGATTTAAACAATGAAAATAGAGCTGAATCTTTAAGATTGTTTATTTACAACACGTTGCCGGGTACTACGCCTGCAGCGGGTGTTAAAGCACAATTCCTGAAGGAAATTGTTCTGGGTGAATCAGTTGTTGCTGAAATTACACCTGATTTCGCTTTTGAATTGTTGTCACATATGAAGGGTGGTCCTTCAATCAAGGTTTTATTGGACCTGGCTTTGGGTACAGACCTAGCTATTGCAAAACAGGCGGCTGAGGTTCTTAAAACACAAGTTTTCTTATATGACGCGGATACCACTCGTTTGAAAGAAGCTTTTGAACAAGGCAATGAGGTTGCAAAAGATATTTTAGAAAGCTACGCAAAAGCAGAGTTTTTCACAAAACTGCCTGAGGTTGCTGAGGAAATTCAGGTGATTACTTTTATCGCTGGTGAAGGTGATATCTCGACAGATTTATTGTCGCCAGGTAACCAGGCTCACTCGCGTTCAGATCGTGAATTACATGGAAAATGTATGATCACACCTGAAGCACAGCAACAGATCGTTGAGTTACAGGCGCAACACCCTGGTAAAAGTGTCATGTTAATTGCTGAGAAAGGTACAATGGGTGTAGGCTCATCTCGTATGTCAGGTGTAAACAACGTAGCACTTTGGACAGGTAAACAAGCGAGTCCTTATGTTCCATTTGTCAATATTGCACCTATTGTGGGTGGTACGAATGGTATCTCACCAATTTTCTTGACTACAGTAGATGTAACCGGAGGTATCGGTATAGATCTTAAAAACTGGGTGAAGAAAGTGGATGAAAATGGTAACGTAATCCGTAATGAGAAAAATGAGCCAATTCTTGAAGAAGCTTATTCTGTCGCTACAGGTACTGTCTTAACGATCAATACAAAGACTAAAAAGTTATATAATGGCGAGCTGGAGCTAATCGATATATCGAAAGCTTTGACTCCTCAAAAAATGGAATTTATTAAAGCAGGTGGTTCTTATGCTATTGTCTTTGGTAAAAAAATCCAAACTTTTGCAGCGGAAACTTTAGGTATTCAAGCGCCTGCGGTATTTGCTCCTTCAAAAGAAATTACAATTGAAGGTCAAGGTCTAACTGCGGTGGAGAAAATCTTCAATAAAAATGCAGTTGGTGTAACACCAGGTAAGGTATTACATGCTGGTTCTGACGTTCGTGTTAAGGTGAATATTGTTGGGTCGCAAGATACAACAGGTTTGATGACTGCGCAGGAGTTAGAAGCAATGGCTGCTACGGTAATTTCACCTACAGTAGATGGCGCTTATCAATCAGGTTGTCATACAGCATCGGTATGGGATAAAAAAGCACAAGCGAATATTCCAAAACTGATGAAATTTATGAATGACTTTGGATTGATCACAGCACGTGACCCTCAAGGTGTATATCATTCAATGACAGACGTTATTCATAAGGTATTAAATGATATTACCATTGATGAGTGGGCGATCATCATCGGAGGTGATTCACATACCCGTATGTCTAAAGGTGTTGCTTTTGGTGCTGACTCTGGTACGGTGGCGCTAGCTTTAGCGACAGGTGAAGCTTCTATGCCAATCCCAGAATCGGTAAAAGTTACATTTAAAGGCAGTATGAAAGAACACATGGATTTCCGTGATGTGGTTCATGCTACACAAGCACAGATGCTGCAGCAATTTGCTGGCGAGAACGTTTTCCAAGGTAGAATTATTGAAGTTCATATTGGTACGCTTTTAGCCGATCAGGCATTTACTTTTACTGACTGGACAGCAGAAATGAAAGCGAAAGCTTCTATTTGTATTTCGCAGGATAATACGTTGATCGAATCATTGGAGATCGCTAAAAACCGTATTCAGATTATGATCGATAAAGGCATGGAAAACAAAAACAATGTTTTACAGGGCTTAATTGACAAGGCGAATAAACGTATTGAGGAAATTAAATCTGGTGCTAAGCCTGCTTTAACTCCAGATACCAATGCGAAATATTATGCAGAAGTTGTTATTGATCTGGATATCATCGAAGAACCGATGATTGCTGACCCAGATGTGAATAATGCGGACGTTTCCAAACGTTATACACACGATACGATACGCGACCTTTCTTACTACGGTGGAAACAAAAAGGTAGACTTAGGTTTCGTCGGTTCTTGTATGGTTCACAAAGACGATTTGAAGATCGTGTCGAAGATGTTGAAAAACATTGAACAGCAAAAAGGTGTCGTTACATTTGAAGCTCCTTTGGTTGTTGCAGCGCCAACTTACAATATCATTGACGAGTTGAAAGCGGAAGGCGATTGGGAATTCTTACAAAAATACTCTGGATTTGAATTTAGCGATGCTTTACCAAAAAGTACAGCACGTACTGAATACGAGAATATTATGTACTTGGAACGCCCTGGTTGTAACCTTTGTATGGGTAACCAGGAAAAAGCAGCTAAAGGTGACACGGTAATGGCTACTTCAACCCGTTTATTCCAAGGACGTGTTGTTGAAGACAGAGATGGTAAAAAAGGAGAGTCTTTATTAGCATCAACTCCAGTTGTTGTTCTTTCAGCGATCTTGGGCCGTATTCCGAATATCGAAGAATATAAAGCTGCTGTGGAAGGCATTAACTTAACAAAGTTTGCGCCTATTCCAACAAAATAATGAGTGATTAGGGTTTAGTAACTTAATTAAACAACATAAATTAGAGAGATATGGCTTTTGATATAGATATGATTAAAAAGGTCTATAGCCAATATGACGAGCGCATTACTGCGGCTCGTCAAGTGGTTAACAAACCTTTGACTTTATCTGAGAAAATTTTGTATGCCCACCTTTGGGAAGGCAATGCTAGTGAAGATTACAAACGTGGCGTTTCTTACGTCGACTTTGCTCCAGATCGCGTTGCTATGCAGGATGCAACTGCACAGATGGCATTATTGCAATTTATGCAAGCTGGGCGTCCAAAGGTAGCAGTTCCTTCTACTGTACACTGTGATCACTTGATTCAGGCGAAAGAAGGAGCAGACAAAGATTTAGCACGAGCTAAAAACGAAAGCTCTGAAGTATTTAACTTTTTGAGTTCTGTGTCCAATAAGTATGGTATCGGTTTCTGGAAACCCGGAGCAGGTATTATTCACCAGGTTGTTTTGGAAAACTATGCTTTTCCAGGCGGTATGATGATCGGAACAGACTCGCATACGGTGAACGCCGGTGGTTTAGGTATGGTTGCGATCGGTGTGGGTGGTGCTGATGCTTGTGATGTCATGGCGGGTTTGCCTTGGGAGCTTAAATTTCCTAAGCTGATCGGTGTAAAATTGACGGGTAAGCTCAGCGGATGGGCTGCAGCAAAAGATGTGATCTTGAAAGTTGCAGGTATCTTGACTGTAAAAGGCGGGACAGGTGCTATCGTTGAGTATTTTGGCGAAGGTGCGGAGTCTTTATCTTGTACAGGAAAAGGAACAATATGTAACATGGGCGCTGAAATTGGTGCAACAACCTCAACTTTCGGTTATGACGAATCTATGGAACGTTATTTACGTGCTACCGGTCGTGCCGAAGTGGCGGATGCGGCAAATGTGATTAAAGAACACCTGACAGCGGATGCGGAAGTTTATGCTAACCCTGAGCAGTATTTCGATCAGTTAATAGAAATCAATCTATCTGAGCTGGAGCCTTCTCTAAATGGTCCTTTTACGCCAGATTTGTATACACCAGTTTCACGCATGCGCGAAGAAGCTGAAAAGAATGGCTGGCCTTTGCAAGTGGAGTGGGGATTGATCGGCTCGTGTACAAACTCTTCTTATGAAGATTTATCCCGTGCGGCCTCTATTGCAAGACAGGCTGTGGATAAAGGATTGATCACAAAAGCTGAATTTGGGATTAATCCAGGGTCAGAACAAGTACGTTTTACGGCTGATCGTGATGGTCTGCTGAAAACTTTTGAAGACCTCAATGCGACTATTTTTACGAACGCATGTGGTCCTTGTATCGGTATGTGGGATCGTGTAGGAGCCGATAAACAAGAGAAAAATACAATCGTTCATTCATTCAACCGTAACTTTGCAAAACGTGCAGATGGCAATCCAAATACTTATGCATTTGTTGCATCGCCAGAATTGGTAGCTGCGATTGCGATTTCTGGTGATTTGGGTTTCAATCCGGTAACTGATACCTTGACAAACAATAAAGGTGAACAAGTGAAGCTAGATCCACCTGTGGGTGACGAATTGCCAACAAAGGGATTTGCGGTAGATGATCCAGGGTACCAGGCACCAGCGGCTGACGGTAGTTCCGTCGTGGTTGATGTGGCACCAACATCAGACCGTCTTCAATTGTTGGAGCCCTTTACTCCTTGGGAAGGTACGGATTTAAAAGGTTTGAAATTATTGATTAAAGCGAAAGGTAAATGTACTACTGACCATATTTCTATGGCTGGTCCTTGGTTGAAATACCGTGGTCACTTGGATAATATTTCAAACAACATGTTGATCGGTGCAGTGAATTTCTTCAATGAGAAAACGGATAACGTTAAAAACCAATTGACAGGTGAGTATGGTCCTGTTCCTGCAACACAACGGGATTATAAAGCACACGGTATTGGCTCAATTGTCGTCGGTGATGAAAATTATGGTGAAGGTTCTTCCCGTGAGCACGCTGCAATGGAGCCTCGTCATTTGGGAGTCCGTGCTGTTTTGGTTAAGTCTTTTGCCCGTATTCACGAAACAAACCTGAAAAAACAAGGGATGTTGGGATTGACGTTTGCGAACAAAGACGATTATAACAAGATTCTGGAGAATGATACCATTGATATTATCGGTTTGACAGAATTTGCTCCAGGTAAACCACTGACACTTGTGTTACATCATGCTGATGGTACATCGGAGGAGATTTTGGCGAACCATACGTACAATGCACAACAAATTGAGTGGTTCAAGGCCGGTGGAGCTTTGAATATCATCCGCAAAAATCAAGGATAATAACTCTTTAGAAATAAAATAAAAAGCTGCTTTCTTGGAAGGCAGCTTTTTTTGTTTCTGGCGTGGAATGACATTTCTGTGATCTTCGTCATATTTTTCCAATTTCCATTGATTTTATTTGCTTATAAAATAGAATGCCGGTACTTTTGCCCAACGTTTTTAGCACCGATATGAGAAAAATATTTTTAACAATTGGAGCACTTGCATTAAGTGTTTCTGCCTTATTTGCCCAAGAAAGTCCTGAGATAGGAAAAAGCATTTTCAAACCGAAAAATTTGAGAACAGAAAGTAACAAGGGCAAATTCTTCTTCTTTTGGGGGTACAACTTCTCTTCTTACGCGAAATCAGATATTCATTTTACGGGTCCCAATTATGACTTTATACTGCACGATGTAAAAGCGGGTGACAGGCCAACTAAATTTGGATCAACTTATTTTGATCCAAGCCGGTTGACTATTCCACAATTTAATCTGCACTTTGGTTATTATATCAAGGATAACTATTCAATTTCATTGGGATGGGACCATATGAAATATGTGGTTGATATTCCACAGCAAATAAAGATTTCAGGTTACATTGGGGATGAAATCTCAAAACCCGGTATTCCTACGGGAGATAAAGCAGGACAGTATGATGGTAAAGTTATTACCGTAGACTCCGCCATGCTAACATTTGAGCATACAGATGGTTATAACTTTGCCTCAGTAGGTCTGGAGCGTTATGATGACATCATCAATAATCGCAAAGGTCAACAGGTGTTGACGATGGAATCCGGTGTGGATGTAGGTCTATTGATTCCTCGTTCCGACGTACATCTTTTTGGCGAAGGGGCCAACCATTTTTGGAACATTGCGGGATATGGTGCTTCGGCAAAAGTTGGCTTGCATTACCGTTTTTATAAAGGACTCTATCTGCAAGGAAATTTTAAAACGGGCTGGACTGATTTAACCAATATTCGTACAACTGGAAGAAGAGGGGTAGATAAAGCATCTCAACAGATCTGGTTTTTTGAGAATTATTGGGCTTTGGGCTTTAGATTCTAAACATATACATGAAACAAAAAAGGCTACTTTCAAAGTAGCCTTTTTTGTTTGTCCTTTTTTATATCCTATTTGATCTCCTTTGATCAGACAAGCTAAATCTCGCTCAGTTTGAAAATGTCCTTTACCCGGATACCTTTTTCAGTACGTTGAAGTGTACAGCATTCATGTATGGGATCGTGTTCGAAAAATAAGATGTATTCATTATCGACGATCTCATTCCAATAGCTGTTGCGTTCCTCCATGGTCACGAGAGGTCTGACATCATAACCCATAACATAGGGAATGGGAATATGTCCCACCGAAGGCAATAGATCCGCCATATAGAGGATTGTTTTGCCTTTATACTGTATCTGTGGCAACATCATCGCTTCTGTATGGCCGTGCACATAACGGATAGCGATATTGTTTCCAAAAGGATTCTGATGATCTTCGACAAATTTCAATTGCCCGCTCTCATGTATCGGTAAAATGTTCTCTTTTAAGAAAGAAGCTTTTTCGCGCGGGTTAGGATCGGTCGCCCAAGACCAATGGTCACTATTGCTCCAAAAATGAGCATTTTTAAAAGCCGGAACTAGTTGCTCACCTTCGCGGACAATAGCGCCGCCACAATGGTCAAAGTGTAGGTGTGTAAGGATGACATCGGTGATATCGCTTCTGTCAAATCCAATATTTTTTAATGATTTATCCAGCGTTGCATCCCCGTGAAGATAATAATAGCTGAAGAATTTTTCATTTTGTTTGTCTCCAAGTCCTGTATCGACCAGCATTAATCGGTTACTGTCCTCGATGAGGAGCAGACGGTTTCCCCAGGTACACATATTGTTTGAGTCGGCCGGGTTTGTTTTGTTCCAGATACTCTTTGGAACAACGCCAAACATTGCACCGCCATCGAGTTTAAAAAATCCCGTTTCTATAGCATGTAATTTCATTCGCAGATTATGTGTCTTTTAATGGTTATATAGCATATCCAATTTATTTTAAGCACAGGCAATTATTTGTCAGATAGCATGAAGGCCACCCTGTGCTCTTTCGTGTTTGTGCTACAATTGTAGCTATTTCATCTCTTTATCTTTACTCATGTTAGTCCGTCTGCCTGGACATTGCTGCCACTTTCAACGATCAATGGTCGATGGACGTTACACGGTCTGTTTTTTACCTTATTAATATTTGTAAAGGTTGGAACAATTTACGAAAAATATGTGATATTTTTTGATAAGTATAAATTGATGTGCTAAAAAAATATGCTAAAAAGTTTAATTTTTTTTATCTCTATAAGTTATTGTTAATGAGTGTTTTGTTTTTGTGTTTTTTGTACAATAAGCTTGATTTTTAGATAATTAAGTTTTGTTTTTAGCGAAAAATGCCTTTAAATTTGGGCACATTTTAAAACAAACAAAAAATATGAAAAAGGGTAACATTGGAAACGCGCCTGATTTGAAATATTTAAAAATTGATAGTACAAAAAATGTATTTTATCAATTGCCTGTTTCTGAATTGGTCGAACATGCCTTAGCAAATCACGAAGGTCGACTTTCTGATACGGGAGCACTCGCTGCTGATACGGGAAAATTTACTGGAAGATCGCCAAAAGATCGGTTTCTGGTCGAAGATTCTTTAACAAAAGATAGCGTCTGGTGGGGAGAAATCAATCAGCGGATGTCCCCAGCCAATTTTGAAGCACTATTTTCGAAAGTAGCGGCTCACTTAAGTGATAAAATCATCTATGTAAGAGATTGCGCAGCAGGGGCTGATCCAGCTTATCAAATAGATTTACGGGTTGTTACGGAAACAGCTTATCAAAGTATATTTGCCAATAACCTGTTTCTGCGGCCCGAACCAAATTTGGATGCTCAGCCTGCTTGGTCGATTTTAGCTGCCCCGACGCTTCTTATCGAAGAGCCGCATCAATACGGCATTATCAACGAAAATTTTGTCGCGATTGACTTTACAAAAAGGATAGTACTAATTGCAGGGACCGGTTATACAGGAGAGATTAAAAAGAGCATTTTTTCAATATTGAACTTTATTTTGCCATTCCAGCATAATGTGCTTTCGATGCACTGCTCGGCGAATACTTCGAAGGAAGGAGAGACTGCTTTGTTTTTTGGACTTTCGGGTACAGGGAAGACCACCTTGTCAGCTGATAGAAATAGAAAGTTGATCGGTGATGACGAGCATGGATGGAGTGAAAGGGGAATATTCAATTTCGAAGGTGGCTGCTATGCCAAATGTGTAGGTTTGTCGGAGGACAAAGAGCCTGAGATTTTTCACGCAATTCGTTTTGGGTCTCTGCTTGAAAATGTTGTTTTGGATGAATTTGATAGACCTGATTACAACGATATCAGTAAGACGGAAAATACCCGCGTATCCTATCCAATAGATTTCATGGAAAATGCCGAAATGAGCGGAATTGGCCGTGAACCCGAAAATATTTTTTTCCTTACGGCAGATGCTTTTGGTGTACTTCCTCCCATTTCATTGTTGACAATCGATCAGGCGGTATATCATTTCGTTAGTGGTTATACAGCAAAGGTCGCGGGTACCGAGGTAGGAGTAAAGGAGCCTACAGCAGCATTTTCAACTTGTTTTGGACAGGCATTTTTGCCGCTTCATCCGGCAAAGTATGCTGCCTTGCTGCGTTCAAAACTAGAGCAAAATCGCAACATCAAAGTTTGGTTAGTGAACACGGGCTGGATCGCTGGTCCTTATGGAATAGGCAGACGTATTAAACTAAATTATACGCGATCGCTAATTCGAGCAGCAATGGATGGCTCACTGCTGGAATCTCAGTTCAAGAGGCATGATATTTTTGGACTGGAGTATCCTACGAGCTGTGGCGAGCATGTTCCTGCACAAATTTTAGATGCGCGCGGCTTATGGAACAATGACGAGGCTTATGACATGCAGGCAAAACGCCTGGCGAAGCTGTTTATTTCGAATTTTGAAAAATTCAATAATGAGATGCCACCCTCAGTGCACGCAGCAGGACCTAAAATAGAAACTACGGTTCTGATGTCCTAATTCGTTCTGACATTATAACAAACAGGAGGAAATACTTTTTCTCCTGTTTGTTATAATTGTACCTTTCCTAATCGACAGACCTTTAATCGTGTTTTGTGACGAAAGAATCTATTTTTTCCTGCTCACTTCCAACGAGTGCATTGATAATCAGTTTGAAGGATGCTAGGCGAGCTTTTTTCTTGTTATCTTTCGTAATCTCTAGCCAAGGCGATTTTTTTGTGCTTGTCTTTTTAAATAAATCGTCAATATAGCCTGTATAGACATCCCATTTCTCCTGCGCCTGCTGGTCGAGGACGCCAATTTTCCATTGTTTTAGGATATCCTCTTTTCGCTCTTTTAACCTTTCGGCTTGCTCTTCTTTGCTGATGTTGAGGAATAATTTGATGAGGATGATGCCATCGTCGATTAACTGCTTCTCAAATTCAGGGACCTGGTTCATAAACAGCTCATGCTGTTCCTTGGAGCAAAATCCAAACACAGGCTCAACAACAGCTCTGTTATACCAGCTACGGTCAAAAATCACAATTTCCCCAGCATTGGGGAGCTGTTTAATATATCGTTGAAAATACCATTGTCCAGCTTCCTCTTCGGTTGGCTTAGGCAATGCAACAACGCGTACCCTTTTAGGATTTAGGTATTGGGTTACACGGCCTATTGTACCACCTTTACCCGCAGCGTCCCTACCTTCAAAAATAATAAGGACGCGTTTTCCTTTTTCAATGATTTCATATTGAAGCTTTAAGAGCTTGACCTGTAGCTCGTAAAGCTCCTTTTCATAATCGTAAACATCATTGAATTTTTTTATCTCCAGAATGCCATGTTGTTCCAGATAGTTTAAAACATCTTTGTTTTCGTGGATCTTCTGAAGTTCATTTAAATCGTATTCTGCCATATGATATTTATTTATACGTTCGTTTACCTAAAGTTACTTATTGAATTGTTAAAAAATGTCAAATTTCACATAAATCCGCTTGGACTGTGTAATAATAAGCGCTTGGCGTACGTTTAATATTCAAAACAGCTAAGAGGCTGTTTGCATAAATTAGACTTTTCATAAATTTAGGTTAATAATTGGTTAGGTTAGCTCGGAGTTCCCCACTTCGAGCTTTTTTGTGTGGATAGGATGAGGGATCTCTGACAAGAGCACGAAAAATGACGGGTTCTGGCTCCGTTGAAATAGAGCGGGTCATGAATTTTTTCTAAACGTTAAAAAATGTTAAATGGACGCTATTGTTATAATTAATTCAAAAAAGTGGCGTTTTCATTACAAATACTTTTCATAAAATAGGTTAATATATGGCTAACGAAAGCTCAGAGTTCCCCACTCTGGGCTTTTTATTTTTTAGCTTCCTTTTTCGACTTGCAGGCTATTTTTTCGACTTGAGTCAATGTTTAGCTTTTTGATTCGCCGCATATTTGCACTCGAAATATATTTAATGGGTGTGCTAGCCACAAAAAAAGTTGCACGGCAGATGTGTGGTACAGCACTTGGCGCTTATGTTGCATTTGTGGATTTGTCTCTAGGAATGGCAGGACCATTCTGTATAAATAAGACGGACTGGATGTAAATCCAGTCCGTCTTATTTATTGTGTATTTTATTGCGCACTAAGCAACTTCTCTTAGATCTACTGCAACTACACGGGATACACCTTGTTCAACCATGGTTACTCCATAGATGATGTCTGTACTTGCTATCGTTTTTTTATTGTGTGAAACCACGATAAATTGTGAATTCTTGGAAAAATCCCGGATAATATTATTGAATTTATCAATATTGGTATCATCCAAAGGTGCATCCACCTCATCGAATATACAAAATGGTGCGGGTTTGGAAAGATAAAGTGAGAATAACAAGGCTGTTGAAGTCAGGGTCTTTTCACCGCCCGAAAGCTGATTGATAGACAGCGGTCTTTTCCCTTTCGGCCTTGCAATAATGTCGATATCTGAATCCAACGGATTGCTCGGGTCTGTGAGTACCAGGTCACAGCTGTCTTCTTCGTTAAATAGCGAACGGAATACCTTGACGAAGTTGTTCCTTACGGCGTCGAATGTAAACATGAACTGAACTTGAGCGGTATCGTCAATTTCTTTTATAGTTGCCATCAACGAGCCTTTTGCTTCGATTAAATCAGCTTTCTCTTTGTTAATGAAATCATAGCGTTCGTTCATCTCGTCAAAAGCCTCTTTTGCCATCAGATTGATCGTTCCAAATTCATCAAGCTGTTTCTTGAGTTTGCTGCATTTGGTTGCCAATGTCGCCTGATCCTCTGTGATCTCAGGCACATCTTCACGGTCAATCAGGTCTTTCAATTCGATGTTGAATTCAACAGAAAGACGTTCTTTTAAAGCATTGAGGTCGATCTGAAGGCCTGTTTTTTTATCTTTGATCTCTGAAACAAGAAAGTCACTCTGTTCTTTTGAACGACGCTGCTGTGTGAGGGCATCTTCGAGGTTGTTGATTTTCTGCTTATCTGCATAGTAGCCGTCTTCCAATTCTTTGAGACCATCTTCCAGGGCAATTTTCTGCTCATACATAGCAATAAGATCCTGATCTTCTTCATCTTCAAATGGAATGGTTGTTCTTAAGGCTTCTTGCACCTCAACTAATTCTGCACTGTTTCGCTCAACACGAATTTCGTGGTCGTCTTTCTGCGTCTCCCTAAATTCGAGATCTTTTGTGATATTGGAAACTTTGTTTAGCTGTTGGTGGTAAGCGATATTCTCTTGATTGTATGCGGTCGATTTTTCGTTAAGTACTTCAGATATTTCATGGAATTGGTCCTGTAAAGTCGATAATTCGGCAATACTTTGTTCTTTTTCCAGGCGCAGCTCCTGAAGCTGTGGCTCGGCAATCTTTAAATCCGATTCTATACCTTCAATTTTCTCCTGAATATCTTTTTTACGCGCTTGTGAGTTATTGATGAACGCTTGATATTGCTCTTGCTTTGTTTTGACGGTAATTAGTTCATTATTCAGTCTATTGAGCTGAAAACGAAGCTCATCGATTAACTCTTTCTGTGAATTGCCGCGTAATACATCAAGGCGAGCGGTTTCGGCCGTTATTTTATCTTCAAGTTTTGCAATTTCCTGATTTAAGGTTTTGATCTCTTGGGATAGCACTTCCAGGTTCTTCGCTCTTCCAATACGTTTGCCCTCAAATAATCCCACAGAACCACCAGAAAGACCCAAATGATGTTTCGAGTAACGTCCATTTTTTTGCAGAATTACCTGTCCTATGACAGGTAGCTTATCATCCAGATCCTTTTCAGTTTCATGTTTTAGGATGAAGACCTGTTGGAGCAGCATCGTACATAAAGCCTTGTACTTTTCGTCTACGGTAATCACATCCAACGCAGACATCAAATTGTCATTTGGAGCAGGGGTAGTACTTGGCGAATGTTCTATGGCATCTAAAACAAAGAAATTAGCTCTTCCTTTTGCGGCATCGCTCAATAACTGAATCGCTTGAACAGCATCTTGTTGTGTTTCGACAACATAATGGTTCATAATAGGCTCTAGATAGTTCTCAATAGCCACGCGGTAATCTTCCTGACAAAAAAGGACATCGGATAGGAGCGGAGGTTGCTTTTTCCATCCTGCATTTTTCTTGAGGAACCGAATGGAATCGGGGAAACCTTCTAAATTATCAACAAGAGATTTCGTGAGGTTGTATTCGTTTTGTTTGGCATCGACCAGACGAAGATCTTTGGCAAGCTGGGCCTTAAATTCCTCTAGGTTTGCTTGGCACTGACTAATCTGTCCTTGGAGCTCTTCTTCCAGCTGATTTGCTGAATCGTATTGCAGCTGCTGTGCTTCCACACGGCCCTCCAATTCTATAACAGCGGAATTGAACTGCTGCAATTCGGTTTCTTTTGCTTCTGTATCAACACTATTGCGAACAGATTCTTGCAGGAGGGCTTCTTTCTGAATGGTGAATACGGCAAGATCTTTTTCTAATTTGTAGATTTTTGCCTGTAATTCAGCATTGCTCTTATTAAAAATATCGAGCTTTCCCTTTGCAGATTGTTGCTGTCCTCTCAATTCGTCGACTTCGGATTTATCCGATTCAAGATTCGATTTTAACGAATCGAGTTTATTTTGCTCATCAAACAATTCCTCATTCAGTCGTTTGATGGTGTAGAGGACGTGATTAAGCTGTTGTTTATCGCTGTTGATATCGAGGTTCAACCGGTTTTCTTTATCTTGAAGATTTTTGACTTTTTCGTTTTTGATCTTCTTTTCCGATTCATAACCTCGGATTTTATTGACAAATTCCTGTGTTGTTTTTTGCTGTACCGAAAGGTTTTTTTCCTGTTCCAAATTTGTCTGGCGGAGTGTTTGGAGTTCAGTTTCCGCGTTCAGGATATTTTGCTGTGCATTGACGGCATCTTTCTGAACCTTGGATTCTTGTGTCTGAAGTCTTTCTAATTCGGTCGAGAAATCTGAAATTTTATAATAAGCCAGATCTATACTGCTCTGGCGGTATTCTGCTTTAAGTGAGGTGTATTTTTCAGCTTTTTTAGCTTGATTTTCTAATGATTTGAGATTCTTTGTGATTTCGTAAAGCAAGTCATCTACACGGCTGAGATCGGCCTCTGTATCTCTCAACTTTGCTAAAGTTTGTTTTTTACGAACTTTATACTTAGAGATTCCGGATGCTTCTTCGAATAGGTTGCGGCGTGAATTATCTTTATTATTGATAATTTCATCAATCATTTTCAATTCGATGATCGAATAGCTGTCTGCGCCAACTCCGGTATCCAGGAACAAATCTGTGATATCTTTTAAACGACATTTGACATCATTCAATCGATATTCACTATCGCCGTTGCGAAACAGCTTACGGGTGACAGTCACTGTCGAGAATTCCGTTGGTAAAATATTATTGTTGTTGTTGAAGGTCAGCGAAACCTCCGCAAGGTTTGCCGGCTTTCTATTTTTCGTTCCATTGAAGATAATATTTTCCATTTTATCGGAGCGAAGCATCTTTGTGCTTTGTTCTCCCAGTACCCAGCGTATGGCGTCGACCACATTGGACTTCCCACATCCATTGGGACCGACAATCGCTGTGACACCATCATTGAAGTTGATCGTGATCTTGTCTCCGAAACTCTTAAATCCTTTAATTTCTAGTTTGGTTAACTGCATTTATACCAAATTTGTTTGTCGTTATAAGCTTGCGAAAATAGTAAAATTAAACAATAATTTTTTCTTTCTTTATTCACATTTTCCTGTTTCAGGGTCACATGAAGGGCCTTCTTCGCCTCTACGTTCAAGCGGTGCAGGCTGACTGGCCAAGCATTCATTTATCGTGTTGTGAAAGATCTCCATAGGCTGTGCTCCTGGGATAGCATATTTTCTGTCAAATACAAAGAAAGGAACACCTCGGAGTCCTAAGCTGACACCTTCTTGGATATCCTGTGCAACATCATAAGCAAATTCATCCGATTCCAATAAGTTTTTTACCTCCTGAGCGGAAAGCTGCTCTTGCGTTGCGATAGCGATGAGAACCTCGTTGTTATTTACATCGAGACCATCGGTGAAATGAGCTTTAAATAGGGCTTTTTTGATCTGGGTGCCTTTTTGCTGCGCCTGGGCAAAATGGATCAGACGATGTGCTTTTTTTGTATTTACGACGATTGCCTTTTCAAAATTTAGTTCAATACCCAGCTCTTTTCCCTGTGTACTGAGCTGTGAAGTCATCGCAACGACATCGTCCAAGCTCATGCCTTTCGTCTGAACGAGGTAATCGTAGGTTGGCATTGCTGGAGCATCTTCGGGATAATCGGGGTTAAGCTGATACGATTTCCAGATGATTTCAGCGGCGGGCTTACTTGTGGATTCCTGAAGTGCCATTTCAAGCTTTGTCAGACCAATATAACAAAATGGACAAATGATGTCCGACCAAATTTCTATTTTCATATTTCTTTTTTTACTGCGTATATTGTAATCAAAAATACATATAATAACGATGATTATCTGTTTACATTGTTGCTTGGATGTAAACAAGTGTTTCAAGTACTTGTATAACTATGGTGGAGAAAGCTTTTTTGAATCGTAAAGTTACCCTTGTCCTGGGCGGAGGTGGTGCTAGAGGTCTTGTGCATATTGGTATTATTCGACGGCTTGAAGAGCTTGGCTTTGAAATCGATGAGGTGGTAGGTTGTTCAATAGGAGCGCTTGTCGGTGGTATTTATGCACAGGGAAAGATGGATGTTCTAGAAGATTGGATGCAGCGCCTGACGAAGAAATCGGTCTTTAATATGATGGATTTTAGTTGGAAGGGATTGGGGATGATGAAGGGAATCAAGGTTTTTAACGCCTTGAAATCTGTGATTCCTGATGCGAATATAGAAACTTTCCCAATTTTATTTAAAGCCGTTGCAACAGATCTAAATTATGAAAAGGAGGTTGTGCTGGATTTTGGAAGTATGTATGATGCGATTCGGGCTTCGATTGCCATTCCCGCTGTGTTTACAGCTATAGAAGAAGATAATCATGTCTATGTTGATGGAGGGGTACTGAATCCATTGCCCATAAATCATGTCACCAAAAAAGAGAACCTGATTATAGCGGTTAATCTGGAATCTAAACCGGATAAACAATATTCTGTGATCAAAAAACTGGATACAAAGACTTCGAATTCGTTGGATATACTCCAAGCCTCATACTATGTGATGCGCAGGAAAATGAGCCGTATGATTGTTGATTTATACCATCCCGACGTGGTGGTTGATATTCCTTATAATATCTGTAACCTTTGGGATTATCACCGCTCTGAATTTTTGGTTCAAAAGGGGCGGGAATATATTGACAAAGCATTAAAAAACAAAACCAAAGCAAAGTAGTTGCGGGTGAACAGCTTTGCTTTGGTTGGACTTGGTTTCTCCTGGCATTGAGATGCACTGGAATTCAGTTTTTTATTTTAGGCGAAACAAGCAATGTGTTCGTTAAAACAAATTGGGGTAGTCGCTAATAATGCCATCAACCTTTACGGCCTTCAGCTGTTCTATCTCGTCTTTTGTATTGACGGTCCATGGAATAACCTTGATATCTGCTTTATGACACTGCGTTATAAAATCGCGCGTAGCAATTTTATAGTGTGGACTTAGAATAAAAGGTGTAAAACCTAAAGCTGCAATTGTTTGCTCCACACTTTTGGTATAGTTTGCATCAATAAGATAAGAAACTTTGATTTGAGGATATGCTTTGTGCAGGTATTTAATAGCTCTGCTATCAAACGATTGGATGACGGTTCGTGAAGCAATTTTCTTATCGGTGATTACCTGCACCATAAGGTCCACAAATTCTTCTACCCTTGGATGGAAAATACCATCTTTATCTTCCTTACTCTTCACCTCGATATTATAAAACATCGGCGCTTTCCTTTTTACACTTGCGTAGGCTTCAGTACTATCAATAAGGTCTGATAGTTTTGCTATACGTGTAACCTGTTTTTTCTGTTCAGGAAACTCTTTATAAAATTTCGATCCGATATCGTATTTAATCAGATCTTTATAAAGCATATCATAAATTCTCAGCGGTTTATCCTTGTCA
Source organism: Sphingobacterium sp. (assembly GCA_031286695.1). Classification (GTDB taxonomy): domain Bacteria; phylum Bacteroidota; class Bacteroidia; order Sphingobacteriales; family Sphingobacteriaceae; genus Sphingobacterium. The sequence goes on from JAITTY010000018.1 coordinate 40,532, forward strand.
GAAATTTCGGCGCCATTGGGTTTCAATACAAATTTTGGGTTAAGATAATCGTCGTGAAAGACAACAACCTTACGGTCTTTGGTAATATGGCAATCCATTTCCAGTGTGGTCACCTTTGTGAGATCTATTGCATTTTTCATGGCTGCGATAGACTCTTCAGGATATAGGCCGCGACCACCGCGATGTGCTTCCAGACTAAGTTTAGGGAAATTGTCTGAATTTGATTTTGCTGAATCTTTCATAACTGAACAAGATACAAATGGTAATAACGTGCCCCAAAAGGCAATTCTGAGAAGACTTCTTTTCATTATTAAAATATTTAAACAAAATAGGGGAGTTGTTCTATATTGCCCTTTTGAATAGGCGAATATACATATATATTTTACTTCTAAGCCGAGCTCGATTAAAGAAAAACTATAAATGGTCATTCCCACCAAAATGTTTGCTGTGAAATTAACTAACGTACGATGTTTGAATGGGCACTCATTTTTATTCTAGCGTGAGAGTGGTCTGATGATTGCCGTTTTAATAGATATTCAAAACCTATATTAAAACGGTAACATCTTCGTGTCAAGTTACCCCTAATCTCAATTTTTAATCAATTTTTAGACAGTGATCATTCAGTTATTATTCAGTCCGCACTGAGCAAGCACTGAACAATCACTGAACGATCACTGAACAAGCACTGTATAAAGGTGGAAGTTGATCCCTATCTGATCCCCGTTCGTTGCTCCTATGTGCTGACCTCAACTCCGTTATTCGGTCCTTTGTCATTGGATAAATTTCTTAATTGTTGACATGAAATCTATTTTTTTTGTCTTTTTTGCAAGAAATTATTGTCATTCCTTTCAGAATTCCCTTTATTTGCACAAATCTCAAATTAGATGGCGAAAAATTTATTGATAGTTGAGTCTCCGGCGAAAGCGAAAACCATAGAAGGGTATTTAGGAAAGGATTTTTTGGTCAAGTCAAGTTATGGACATATTCGCGACTTGGTGAAAACCGATGATGCAATTGATACCGAAAAGAATTTTGAACAAAAGTATGAAGTTCCCTCCGATAAAAAGGCGGTTGTCAGTGAACTTAAGAAATTGGCTAAAGCTGCAGAAACCGTTTGGTTAGCGTCCGATGAGGACCGCGAAGGAGAGGCTATTTCATGGCACTTATTTGAGACTTTGGGTTTAAAAGATGAAAGCACAAAAAGAATTGTGTTTCACGAGATTACGAAGCCTGCTATTCTAAAGGCTATTGACAATCCACGTAAAATAGATTATAACCTCGTGAACGCCCAACAGGCGCGAAGGGTATTGGATCGATTGGTCGGTTTTGAATTATCGCCGGTTCTCTGGAAAAAGGTGAAACCTTCCTTATCTGCTGGTCGGGTGCAATCTGTTGCAGTTCGTCTGATTGTAGATCGCGAGCGTGAAATCAATAAATTTGAACCCGAAGCGGCTTTTAAGATCGTTGCTTTTTTTCATACGGGAAAAGTTAAAGATAGTTTCAAGGCTGAGCTTCCGCAGCGTTTTGCAACAGAAGCAGAGGCGACCAAATTTTTGGAAGATTGTAAAGCAGCGCTGTTTTCTGTAAAAAACCTGGAAACAAAACCTGCAAAACGTTCACCAGCGGCACCATTTACAACATCAACATTACAGCAAGAAGCAAGCAGAAAACTCGGATTTTCGGTTGCTCGCACCATGCAGGTAGCTCAAAGGCTATATGAATCAGGACGAATTACCTATATGCGTACCGATTCTGTTAATTTGAGTGATACGGCAATTGAGGCTGCTGAAAAGGAAATCAAATCGGCTTATGGTAACCAGTACCATAAGGTCAGAAAATATAAAACAAAAACATCGGGTGCACAAGAGGCGCACGAAGCTATTCGTCCTACTTATTTCTCTGAGCATACCATTGACGGTGATGCATCCGAAAAAAGATTATACGAGCTTATTTGGAAAAGAGCAATTGCGTCCCAAATGAGTGAGGCGGAATTTGAACGTACATTGGCAAAGATCGACATCTCAACCCGCACCGAAGATTTGAATGCTTCGGGTGAGGTTATGAAATTTGATGGATTTTTGAAAGTTTACATGGAGTCCTTGGATGATGACCAAGACAATACGATGGACGAAGATAGTGACAATGCTATTCTTCCGCCATTAGCCGTTGGTATGCCATTGACTTTGAAAAATATGTCGGCAACGGAGCGTTTTACTCGACCTCCGGCACGTTATACGGAAGCGGCTTTGGTGAAAAAATTGGAGGAACTGGGAATTGGCCGACCTTCAACCTACGCACCTACAATTTCAACGATTCAAAACCGCGGTTATGTTATAAAGGAAGAGCGTGAAGGTAAATCGCGCGATTACCGTGTGCTGACATTAAAGGATGCTGAATTAACAGCGGTAACAAAAACCGAAATCACTGGTGCCGAGAAAGGAAAAATGTTTCCAACGGATATCGGTGTTGTGGTGAATGATTTTTTGGTTGAACATTTTAACGGTATTGTGGATTTTCATTTTACCGCTAACGTGGAAAAAGAGTTTGATGATATCGCACATGGATTGACCGAATGGACAAAAATGCTGCACGATTTCTATGGCCCGTTTCATTCTGAAGTTGAAGATACCTTGGTAAATGCTGATCGCGCAAATAACGAGCGTGAGCTTGGTGTTGATCCGGTTTCTGGTAAGCCAGTTTCGGTGCGTATTGGTAAGTTCGGTCCACTGGTACAGATTGGTTCCCCTGACGACGAGGAAAAACCACGTTTTGCATCTTTGCGGAAGGGACAGATGATCGAAACCATTACTTTTGAAGATGCCATGGAGCTGTTCAAATTACCGAAGAAAGTCGGTTTATTTGAAGACAAAGAAATGACGGTTGCCGTGGGACGATTTGGACCTTATATCCGTCACAATTCAGCTTTTTATTCGTTACCAAAAGGTATCGATCCTTTGGATGTAACAGAAGAAGAGGCAATACAGATTATCAAAGACAAACGTCAAAAAGATATCGAGAAAGTTATTCGTGTTTTTGATGAAAATCCGGATGCTCAGATCGAGCAGGGACGCTGGGGACCATTTATTCGTTTTGGCAAGCAAAATCTGAAAATCCCTAAAGGAACCGAGATTGAAAAAATCACCTATGCCGATGTGCTGCAGTGGGCTGAAGCGGATGCGCCGAAAGGGAAAGGGACCAAAGCGAAATCGACAGAAAAGAAAGCTGCCGTAAAAAAGACTACGGCGAAGAAAGCTCCTGCTAAGAAAACTACAAAGTCTAAATAAGCATGAAAGCAGATTTGCCTGAAAATATTGTCAAGGACATTATGATCGCCGTTGTTTTGGAAGGTGAGACCGTGGAGACAAAAAATTGGACTGTCTATGTTATCAACGACAAGAACATTGCCATTCAGAATGTGCTGATCAGTTCAAAAGGTTATGGCGAAAAGGATGGTCGACAAGTAACAACAACGACTTTGCGTCATTTTATTGGAAATATAGAAGCTAAATCTTTTGATCGCGTTGAAGCGATCGATGAACAGGTATTCGGGCTGACGAATGAATATTGGTTAAGTTTTTATATTGATAATATTATTTACGATAAAAAATATATCTTTTTACCCGAGAGCATTGTAGACGGTAACCTGACTAAGGTTCCTTTGGTCAATCGTCCCGGTGTAATCATAGGAGGAAACGAATAATGAGTGGACGTCACAATTTTATTATTGCCATAGATGGTTTTTCTTCCTGCGGTAAGAGTACACTGGCAAAAGCTTTGGCAAAAAAACTGAAGTTTGCCTTTATTGATAGCGGAGCTATGTATCGGGCAGTCACACTCTATTTTATTCGGCATGAAATAGCGCTGGATGATCAAGAAGCGATCGAAAATGCACTGAAAGATATCCATATTGATTTTATCCCAAATGCAATAAAGACGGAGATTCATCTTAACGATGAGGATATCTCGGAAGAGATCCGTCAGATGTATATTTCTGATAAAGTCAGCGATGTGAGTGCGATCAAAGCTGTTCGGCTTGCAATGGTTGCCCAGCAGCAGAAATTGGGCAGCAGACGAAATATTATCATGGATGGTCGTGATATCGGTACTACTGTGTTTCCAGATGCTGATCTGAAAATTTTTATGACAGCAGATCCCAAAGTACGCGCTGCGAGACGTTATCTGGAGCTGACGGAAAAAGGAGAGGATGTGACTTTAGAAGAAGTCGTCGAAAATCTTTCTACACGTGACCGTATCGACAGTACGCGTGCGGAAAGCCCATTACGACAAGCTGAAGACGCAATTGTTTTGGATAATTCAAATCTGACGCCAGAACAGCAGCTTCATTTTGTTGAAGAAGAATATTTAAAAGCTAAGGCTGCAAAAGCCCAATCATAAAACAAAAGAAGGCCGATTAAGTAATCGGCCTTCTTTTTGTGCTAGCTATTTTACGCTATTGATCTGTTGTTGTTCCAATAATTTTCCAACATTGTTTTTCTCTCCGAACTCCGCTGTCTGCTCTTGAAAAGATTCCAGAAGAGCCTTAATAGCATCTGAATTATCTGCTGTACGTTGATAGATATCAGGAATTGTTTTTTCAATATTCTTATCGCCGAGTTCAATGTTATCAACTTCGATTTTGCCTATTTTTTCCAAAACAGCTTGTTGACTATTTCTAACATCTTCTAATTCTCTTGCTATTTTTTCCATCAATTGGAATTTCTTCAATTTATCCATATGAAATCGCTTTTGTTACTATAAGAAGAACAAGATGCTTCAAAACTTTGTTTTGTTTTTTTTAAAAAAGCAAATAGAAGACAGGTTTATGAGAAGGAACTATGAAAAAAGAAAAGGCGGAACATACATGTCCCACCTTTCATAAGTGCTGTTATTTTATTGTTAATTTGTACGTCCCGGATACACTTGGAGTGCTTTCTCTAGGCAAACTAAGGCATTTTTAAGATCATCCTGATTCAGTACATAGGCCAGGCGTACTTCATTTACCCCGGCACCTTCCGTGCTATAAAAGCCAGTAGCTGGAGCCATCATAACTGTTTCGTTATTGTAAGAGAACTCTTCCAACATCCATTGACAGAATTTATCGGCATTGTCAATTGGTAGTTTGGCGACGACGTAAAATGCACCACCTGGGTTAGGAGAGTAAACTCCTTCAATGGCATTAAGTCCTTTTACGAGTGTATCTCTTCTTGCTGTATATTCTTTGGATACCGCTTCAAAATAGCTGTCTGGTGTATCAACAGCAGCTTCACCCGCTATTTGTCCTTCTAAGGATGGGCTTAAGCGAGCTTGTGCAAATTTCAGGGCAGTCTGATATAACTCTTTATTCTTGGTTATGATACATCCAATTCGCGCACCGCAGGCAGAGTAACGTTTAGACACCGTATCAAAAATAACGACATTATTTTCGAGCCCTTCTAAATGCATTGGGGAAAGAAATTCTCTACCGTCATAGCAGAATTCACGATAAGCTTCATCCGAGAAAAGGTAAAGATCATATTTTAAGCAAAGTTCACGAAGTGCTTCTAGTTCTGCTCTGGAATAGAGGTAACCGGTAGGGTTATTTGGATTACAGATACAGATCGCTTTTGTTTTAGGGGTGATTACTTTTTCAAATTCAGCGATAGAAGGCAATGCAAATCCACTTTCAATATAGGACATGATTGGCTTGATAACAACATCTGAAGAGCAGGCAAAGCCATTGTAATTCGCGTAAAATGGTTCAGGAATGATAATCTCCTCGCCTTCATTTAAACAGGCTTGCATAGCGATCATAATCGCTTCCGAACCGCCATTTGTTACCAATATATCTGTTGGCTCAATATTATAATTTAGCTTATTATAATATTCTGCTAACTTGTTTCGGTAAGAGGCTGTACCTTCAGAAGGTGTGTAGGCCCACACTTTGAACTGTATATTTTTCAAAGCATTAAGCATCACTTCAGGTGTTTGGATATCAGGTTGTCCGATATTGAGGTGATATATCTTTTTACCTTCTTTTTTTGCTTGATCAGCATATGGCGTCAACTTTCTGATAGGCGACGCAGGCATATTCAGTCCTTTTTCTGATATTACTGGCATTATCGTTTTTTTAAAATTAGTAGTGCAAAGCTAACCAAAATAAAACGAAAAAAGCCACATGATTATGTGGCTTTTTTCGTTTTATCTACGAGAATTGTTATTCTACAATACCCTTAATATATAGCGTTTTTACAGGAGTTTTGGTGTTTGACTGCACCGTGAAGCTCTTTGTGAATGGAGCTTTTGCTGCCGCATTATAAGTCACTTTAATTGTGCCGCTTTCTCCTGGTTTAATTGGCGTCTTTGTGAATTCTGCTACAGAGCAACCACAGGTAGGTACAACATTTGAAATGATAATCGGCTCACTGCCGGTGTTTGAAAATTTGAAATTATACGAAACGGGCGTACCTGCCGGAATTTTGCCAAAATCATGTGTCTCTTTTTCGAATTTAAATTCCCCTTGTCCTGTTTGCATCGAAGAAAAACCAATAAAGGAAATGATCACTGCTAAGATTGTTATATACTTTTTCATGCTTCTAAAATATTACTTTACGATTAAAATAGTACAACTGATATGCCAAATTTAATATTTATTGCCAATTTATTGTACATCTAACAACTTTATTACAGTTATATTATTCCTTCTTTCAGTAGGTCCTGTATGTGGATGACACCGGCATAATTCCCTATATCGGAAACCAATAGTTGTGTGATGTTATTTTCACGCATAATATGGAGGGCATTGGCCGCCAATTCATTTTTGTCGATGATTTTTGGTGATTTTCCCATGATATCAGCAGCAGTAATTGTCGCTAAATCGGTGTGTTTCTCCAGCATACGACGGATATCACCGTCTGTAATGATGCCAAGTATGTGGTCACCATCCAACACGGCGACAGCTCCCAGTCTAAACTGTGTTATGGTGATGATGATATCACTTACTGTGGCTTGTGGTTGGACACTAGGTTTGCCGTTCTGATCAGATAGATCGCGGACTCTTAAGTACAGCTTTTTGCCTAATGCTCCTCCAGGATGGTATTTTGCAAAATCTTTGTCTGTAAAATCGCGGCACTCTTGTAATACGACGGCAAGCGCATCACCCATTGCTAACTGAGCGGTTGTACTTGAAGTTGGTGCAAGGTTGTTAGGACAAGCTTCTTTCTCAACGGTGGTATTTAAGATATAGTCTGCATTTTTAGCGAGGTAGGATTCGGTGTTTCCAACCAAAGCCACCAATACATTCATTGTTTGCTTTAGGAAAGGAACAAGTACTTTAATCTCAGGTGTATTACCACTTTTAGAGATGGCAATAATTAAATCATTTTGTTGGATAATGCCTAAATCTCCATGAATGGCATCGGCTGCGTGCATGAAGATCGATGGTGTACCTGTCGAATTTAGCGTTGCAACTATCTTTTGTGCAATAATGGCACTTTTACCAATTCCAGTTACGATCACTCTACCTTGTAGATTTAAAATACAATCGACAACGGTAACAAAATCATCGTCAATATATTGGGCTAAAGCAGCTACCGCCTTAGCTTCTTCTTGAATAGCCTGAATAGCTATATTTTTTATTTCGTAGTTGTTTTTCACAAAAAATACTCTTACTTTTATGTATTAGAATAGATTGCAAAAATAGATTATTTTTCAAGATTATTTCTTCATTTATCTATCTTATTTTTGCCCAAGGCGCAATGGAAATAGAAAAATCACTTTTCGACAATTTACAAGATTTTTTTGGTTTTGATACTTTTAAAGGGGATCAAGAGGCAATTATAACTAGTATTCTTCAAAGAAGAGATACCTTTGTAATTATGCCAACCGGAGGAGGAAAATCAATTTGCTATCAGCTTCCTGCTCTCATGAGTGAGGGGACAGCAATTGTTATTTCTCCGTTGATTGCTTTAATGAAAAACCAGGTAGATCAGCTTCGTGCATTCGGTGGCGAAGATAGTATCGCTCATTTTTTAAATTCTTCATTGAATAAGAGCGAAATTACAAAGGTTAAGGATGATGTACTCGCTGGAAAGACCAAGTTGCTGTATGTAGCTCCGGAATCACTTGCTAAGCAAGATAACCTGGAATTCTTACATCAGATTACCGTGTCTTTCGTAGCGGTTGACGAAGCGCATTGTATTTCGGAATGGGGACACGATTTCAGACCAGAATATCGTAAAATACGCCAGGTCATTAACGAAATAGGGGCCAATATTCCTATTATCGCGCTTACGGCGACTGCTACTCCCAAGGTTCAGTCGGATATTCGTAAAAATTTACAGATGAATGATGCTGTTTTATTTAAATCATCGTTTAATCGGAGCAATTTGTATTACGAGGTGCGTCCCAAAAAGGATGTTGTTAAAGAGATTGTTCGTTTTATCAAAACCAAATCAGGTAAGACCGGTATAGTTTATTGCTTAAGCCGTAAGAAAGTAGAAGAAATCAGCGAAGTGCTGAACCTGAACGGCATCAAAGCTTTACCTTATCATGCTGGTCTAGATGCGAAAACGAGAGCTGATACGCAGGATAAATTTTTGATGGAAGACGTCGAAGTTATTGTGGCGACCATCGCTTTCGGTATGGGAATAGACAAACCTGATGTTCGTTATGTCATTCACCATGATATTCCTAAATCCATGGAAGGATACTATCAGGAAACAGGGCGTGCTGGCCGTGATGGCGGAGATGGTTATTGTTTGGCTTTTTACTCGGAAAAAGATGTTGAAAAGCTGACAAAATTTATGAAAGATAAACCTGTGGCTGAACGCGAAATTGGTACACAGATTTTAAAAGAAGTTATTGATTATTCCGAGTCTGCAGTATGTCGTCGTAAACAGATCCTCCACTATTTTGGAGAAAATTTCGACGAACAGGGTTGTAGTAACATGTGCGATAACTGCCGCTCGGAGAAAGAATATTTTGAGGCAGAAGACTCCTTGAAAAACGTACTGGGCTTCATTCAGGAGCAGGGTGAGAAATTTGATGATCATCATGTGATCAATGTCATGATGGGTCAAAATAATCAACCAGTATCTTCCTATAAACATGATGAACACCGTCTTTTCGGAACAGGTAAAGAGAAAGGCGTTATCTATTGGAAATCCTTACTTAGACAGGCAGTGCTTGATAACTTTATCGAAAAAGATATTGATCATTATGGCCTTTTAAAATTGACAGATATTGGGCGTCATTATTTGGATAATCCTTATCAATTAAAATTTGTTTTGAATCGCCCAATTGAAGGGGGAGATAACACAAATTCGGAAGATACAGGGCATGGCACAGGTGCTTTAGATACCGTATTGTTGGGTATGCTCAAAGATCTACGTAAGAAAATTGCAAAAGGTAAGTCGTTGCCTCCGTTTGTCATCTTTCAGGACCCTTCGTTGGAAGAGATGTGTACCCATTATCCGGTCTCTATTGATGAATTGAAACAGATTCAAGGTGTTGGAAATGGTAAAGCAATCAAATTTGGAACACCATTTATTGCGTTGATTAAGGACTATGTGGAAGAAAATGAAATCGATAGACCGGTAGATCTTGTTATTAAGAGTACAGCCAACAAATCCGCGTTAAAGGTATCTATTATTCAAAATATCGATCGTAAAATTGCCTTGGATGATATTGCTTCAGCTAAAGGGATCACCTATGAGGAAATATTGAAAGAAATTGAGACGATTGTGAACGCTGGGACCAAAATCAATATTAATTACTTTATTGATGAGGTCATTGATGAGGATCGTCAGGATGAGGTATACGACTATTTTAAGACAGCGGAGACTGATTCAATTAATGATGCGCTTAAAGAATTAGGTGGAGACGATTATAGCTACGAAGATCTCCAATTGATGCGCATCAAATTTTTATCAGAACTCGGCAATTAATTTTTTATAATTTTATGATTAACAAATACATTCCCGAAATCAAGAATGGGACATCGCAGAATTTCTTTTTAATGGCGGGGCCATGTGCAATTGAAGGAGAAGAAATCGCTTTGCGTATTGCTGAAAAGATTGTTACTATTACAGATAAACTTAATATTCCGTACATTTTTAAGGGATCTTATCGTAAAGCAAATAGATCTCGCCTAGATTCTTTTATGGGGATAGGTGATGAAAAGGCCTTGAAGATTTTGGAAAAAGTAGGGAAGACTTTTGGTGTACCGACTGTTACGGATATCCATGAGAGCAATGAGGCAGAGATGGCAGCGGCCTATGTTGACGTTCTTCAGATTCCTGCATTTTTGTGTCGCCAAACGGATTTATTGGTTGCAGCAGCAAAAACAAACAAGGTAGTAAACGTAAAGAAGGGGCAGTTTTTGAGTGCTGGTTCCATGAAATTTGCGGTAGATAAAATTATTGAATCTGGTAATGAGAAAGTTTTTTTAACTGATCGTGGCAATACGTTTGGTTACCAGGATCTTATTGTTGATTATAGAGGAATTCCCGAAATGCGTTCCTTTAATGTACCTACTGTCATGGACTGTACCCATTCCTTGCAGCAGCCGAATCAGACTTCTGGTGTTACAGGCGGAAAGCCTGCGCTGATTGAAACGATTGCGAAAGCAGCAATCGCCGTGGGTGCTGATGGTCTGTTTATCGAAACACATCCTGATCCGGCAAATGCAAAGTCCGATGGCGCCAACATGTTACATTTGGATTTACTTGAGGGCTTGATGGAAAAACTGGTACGCGTTAGACAAGCTATTTTATAGTATAATAAATAAATCGCAATAGAAAGGAGCCAATAGGCTCCTTTTTTATAATCAATTACACCCAAATAAAGCTAAATTATTGTATGTTTTCAAAAGTTGCGTTGACAGCTTTCTTGCTGTTGTCTTTTTCTGCCATCAAAGCGCAGGAGAATTATAGTTGGTTTTCTCCACTTGAAGATAAACATGTGGAAGGTAGACTGGAGAATCAGAAGCTTTCTGGATTTAACCGGCTTCCGGATGAATTGGAAAGCCAGGTACGTAAACCCGTATGGGAACTGGGGAAAAACAGTGCCGGATTCTATATAGACTTTCAAACCGCTTCTCCCGAAATAACCGTTCAATATCAAGTGGCAGGAGGTTTAAATATGGCCCATATGCCGACAACCGGTGTCAGTGGCGTGGATCTTTACGCTTATGACACCGTAAAGAAAGAATGGAAGTGGGCTTATGGGAATTATGATTTTTCGGACACCATTTCATATACCTGGAAAAATATTGGGCGTAATGAAAAGTTTAACTACCGTCTATATCTACCTTTATACAATACTGTTAAATGGTTGAAAATAGGCGTTCCGAAAAGTGAAAAGTTAACATATACTCATACTACGGCTGCAAAACCAATTGTCGTTTATGGAACGTCGATCGGACAGGGTGCCTGTACGAGCCGTCCTGGTTTGGCTTGGACCAGCCAGGTAGGGCGAGCATTTAATCACGAGGTGATCAATTTATGTTTCTCTGGAAATGGTCGACTCGAACAACCCATTCTAAATATGATGAACAAAGAGGATGCCGCCTGCTATATTCTCGATTGTATTCCTAATCTGGCTATTTCGAAGTCGTTAACAGAAAAACAATTGGATTCTTTGTTGGTCAATGCGGTGACATTTTTAAGAAAAGAACATCCTGCAACGCCTATTATTTTGACGCAGCATAGTTCGGGCAATATAGCCGAAGTTTTCAATGAGGATAAAAATGCAGAGTATCAGCAAAGTAGCCGTGTGTTGAAGGCAACGTTTGAAAAATTGCAATCGAAAGGTGTTCGCCAGCTTTTCCTGTTGTCGAGCCAAGAGCTTAATTTGGATCTGAATTCAACTGTGGACTATGCTCATCCAAATGATCAGGGCATGGAAAGAATCGCAAATGCGTATATTAAATTGTTGAAGAGAATTCTAAAGTAGGCTACAGTTACCGGTGACTTCACGATAGCAGCGTTCGAAACTTACTGTATCAATAGGGAGTCGTATAAGAAGGAGATTTATTCGGGCAGTATTCATCCTTCGGCAAAAATAGAAAAGGGAAGTTTTAAACTTCCCTTTTTTATTTCTTTTTCATTTTCATCGTCATCTTTGCCTTTTCGCCACCCCCGTAATTAAAAGTCTTGGCATTGCTTTCTTTCTTTTGGTGAAAGGCGCCGCCACGGGAAAGATCTTCTTTATCTTCCTCCTTGCTCGACTTTTTCTTCTTGTCGGTAATGGGATTATAAACCGCAAGATCCTCCGGCAATTCCAAAACATCCATTCTCTTACCAACGGCCTGTTCAATTTTTTTAACCATGGGTAATTCCAGATCTGTTGTGAAAGTCAACACGACCGATTCTTCATTTTCGTCGTTTTTAACAAGATGATTTAAGAATTCCTCCTTTTCATTCGGTAACTCAAATTGAAAAATGAATGGAACAGCAGAAAGGTCCACATCGTTTGTATTTTCCCGTGCAATAATCAGGACACGAGATTGACTATTTTCCTTGAAATCTTCCATAGTCTCATAGCCAAAATCGTCGTAGAACAATGGATTGAGGATAGCAATTTCTTCTTTATTGCTACTGAATAAACTGCTGGCCAACTTTTGGGCAGTAAGCTTCGAGTTTACAAAGACAACTACTTTTTGAAATACTTCTTTATCCTGCAACAGAAGATTTAATAAATTGATCTTTGTTGTGAAATTAGGAACATGATATAATAATAGATCTAGGGTGTCGACGGTGTCATTCTCAAGTTCATCTATTTCGACCGAGGCACAATTTTCATTCATGAAATTGTCGATCATGTCATATAGCTTTTGGTGTTCAACAGTACTGAAGACCAAATGCTGTACTTTTCCACAGCTTTCGGCTAATTCCCTTACCGTATTTTGCATTCCTTGTTTGATAATCTCTTCAGCATCATCGATAATTAATGTCTGAATACGGTTGAGATTCAAGGCCAATTTAAGATAAATAGCTCTTGCACGATTTGGAGTAGCTACGACGATGTCTTTTCCATCAACCAGTTCTTCTATTTCTTCCTCCATGCTGCCCGAAGCCCGCAATCCAATGATGCGAAGACCTTTGTTTTTGCTTAACTGGTAGAATCTCTCAACAATTTCGTCGATACGTTCTTCATTAGGCGCCAAGATCAAAAACTTTGGAGCTTCATCTGTGGTGAATTTCAGCTTCATCAAGGTCGATAAGACATAAGTAGTGGTTTTACCAGCACCTTCGGGAGCAATGGCAATTACATCCTGTCCACCAAGAATTCTGGAAATGCATCTACTTTGAATTTCCTTTGGAGCCAGATAACCGAGTTCAGTCATCGTAGCAGTCAATCTTTTGCTAAGTTTTAGTTTCTCTAACGACACGTATCCTTTAATTTATGTAAGTTACAAAAGTACAAATTTAGATCTTAGATCAGCTAATGTGCGCTCATTTTTGAAAATAGATTGATAATAATGACGCCAGCGACAATCAGTGTCATCCCAATAATAGCAGCGGTATCGGGAATTTGTTTAAATAAGAACATCCCAATTAATGTAATCGCTACAATGCCAACTCCCGACCAAATTGCGTAGGATATACCGACGGGTAAGTATTTGAGGGTAATACTTAAAAAGTAAAAGGCGATGATATAACCGACGATACAGATCATAGTCGGTTTTACAAGGGTAAAGCCTTCGGACTTTTTGAGGAAAGTGGTTGCTAGGATCTCAGCAGCTATGGCAAGAAAAAGATATATATACTTCATTGTTATAAAGGTACAATTTTTTGCTGGGCAAGGTGCAGTTAATTAAGACAATAACTGGGGCTCTTTAACTTCTATTTGGGATAATTAATTGCGTATAAAGGTAAATTTATCTAAGTTTGGCCTATTCACATAGCTAGAGCAATTATTTTTTTATGGGGCATATTCGAAATTTTTGGAGATCGGTACTGATATTTTTTATCTTTTTATGCGTCTGTTGTACTGTTTTTGCCCAAGAACAACTGCAGGAGTTAAAAAAATCGTACTACAGTCTTCCTTTGGGGAGCAGGGAGCGTTTTTTGTTGACTGGAAAATATGCACAGGCTTTATATTTTAGTAATGAGAAGGCGCTGGCGAGTCAATTGCTGAATGATAATATTCAGCTGGCCAGAAATTACCCCGACAAACAATATTATGCCTATTTGAATTGTATTGCTGCCATGAATAGCTTTAACGATCATGCATTTGAAAAATCACGCTATTATTTGGAGCATGCTAAATCTGTACTCCCAATAGTTAACGATAATGGCATCAAGGGCTATGTTCATTATTGTGATGGATGGGTTATGACACGCCAGAATAAGGAAGATGAGGCTGTTTCACAGTTCCATAAAGCAATTTCATTTTTGGAAAAGGCACCACAGACTGAAGCAAATATTGCCCGAAAATTGGCGGTTTACAAGGAGCTTACAGCTATCTATGCGAATCAGCGTAATTATGATTTCCAGGAGAAGTATACATCACTTTTGTTGGAAACAGCTAAAGAAGGGAAAAATATCAATAGTTTATTTGACGCCTATATGCAAGCAGGTTACTTATTTGAAGAGGAGTATAGATCAAATAATGCAGACCGCAATTTGTTGAGGAAAGCTGAGCAGCATTACCTTGACGCATATAATTTGGTTAAAGATCATGAGAAGAATATGGTTAATCCGACTGATCTAGCGTATGTTTCTGTTAACTTGGCGAATCTGTATCATGAGTTCTATCCTGATAATGGCAGTAAAAAGGCGATATCATATGCAAAGCAGGCTTTAGAGATCGCCGCGGAAACAGGCCAATATGCGATTACAATACCCGCTTATGGCGTCCTGGCTGATGAATCTTTTAAATTGGGACGTCGCGAAGAGGGTAAAAAATATTTACAGCAAGCACTGTATAATCTTCAACAGGAGCCTCATTATGACTACCAGGTCGGATTAAGCCTGTTTAGCAGATTGGCCGAAGTAAGTGTGGAAGAAGGAAAATATGAAGAAGCTTTCAACTATCAAAAAAGCTATATTGACGTCTTTGAAAAGGCATTTAATTCGGACAAACTGGATAAGACGAAGCAGCTGGAGCTGAAGTATGAGCGTGAACTGCAAAACCAAAAATTAATGCGGCTTCGACTGGAAGGAGAGAAAAAGGAACAGCAGATCAAGTTGATGAAAGCATTGAATGACAGGCAGCATCAGTTGGTTGAGAATTTGAAGTTAAATGAACTGAATCGAACCCAGCAACTTAAAGTATTACAGCTCGAACGCGATAAAAAGGAACAGGATCTGCAATTAAGCCGACTGGAAAATGAACAGCGCTTACAAGAGCTTGATGTCTCCAAAAAACAGATTGCTTTTAAATCACGGATGAATTCGATTTATATCTGGTTATTTATCAGTTGTTTGATCGTGATCATGTTACTATTTTATGCCTATTGGCAGCGTTCAAAGGCATTGAAGCAAAAGGAACATTTGCATGAACTTGAAATAGAAAAGAATAATCAGCAACATGCAATTAAAAATCTAACTGCGATGCTCGCAGGAGAGGAGAAAGAGCGTACCCGCCTTGCACGGGATTTACATGACGGCCTGGGTGGTTTATTGTCAAGCACGAAATTGGGCTTATCGTCTATCAGTAAAACTACCTTGGAACAGGAATCCGTAAAGGAAGGAATCGATAAAAGTATTGATTTGTTGGATGGTGCTGTCGATGAACTTCGTCGGCTCGCTCATAATCTTATGCCTGATTTAATCGTAAAATATGGATTGAAAGAGGCTTTAAGGGATTATGCGAGTCGGATGAGTCAGTCTAAATGTCAAGTTGAATGTGAATTTTTGCAATTCGAATCAAGTTTAAGCACTGAACAGGAGATTTCTTTATACAGAATTATCCAGGAATTGGTCAATAATGCCTTAAAGCATGCCGATGCTTCAACTATTTTAATACAACTTTCTGCACATAAAGAACGTTTACATATCACTATTGAAGATGATGGCAAGGGTTTTGATATGGAAAGTATCGATTTGCAGCATTCTGCTGGAATGCACAATGTGAGATCAAGACTTTCATTTCTACAAGGAGAAATGAAGGTTATCTCGGAAAACGGAGCGGGCACAACAATAGAATTGGAACTGCCCATGATTTAAATTTTTGAAAATGATTAAAATAGCAATTACAGACGATCATCCTTTGCTTCTTGAAGGATTGAAAAATATTATAAATGCCCACGAAGATTTTGAAGTTGTGGGAATGTATTCCAGTGCAAGTGAGTTATTCAACAATATTGCGGCTGATACACCTGCGGTATTGTTGTTGGATATTAATCTTCCTGATGCCAATGGAATAGACTTAGTTAAAGGCTTGAAAGAAACGAATACGGATTTGAAAATCATTGCATTTAGCGTTCACAATGAATTTGCGGTGATCAATAGTATTTTGAATGAGGGTGCCAATGCCTATTTGCAGAAAAATGCAAATGGCGATGAAATACTGGCCGCAATATCCACTGTTCTTGTCGGAAAACGATATATCTGTGCGAAAACTCAGGCTATCTTAAATAAAAAAGCAGAAATGGGCCTGAAACAGGTGCCAAAATTAACGCGTCGGGAAAAAGAAGTTCTTTCTTTTGTGGCCCGGGGAATGACGACCAATCAAATTGCGGATTCCCTGTTTATCAGTTCGCATACAGTGGAAAGCCACCGGAAAAACCTAATGGAAAAATTTCAGACCAAGAGTGTGACTGCAGCAGTAAAATCTGCCATAGAGTATGGATTGATCCGGGAAGCTTAGTTAAATCCCTCAATTCCCTGAATTCAGGGATAAAGAAATGGACTTGCATTTGATACTTTTGACATTGTTGATTTAAAAAGAAATTATAAAGGATTTCACCAGATGGATTTTCAAAAATTGACTATTCAATTGAGGTAACTGAGGATGATAAAAAAAATAATAATTTGGACGATAAGTGTCATTATATTTTCGGCAGTAGTTGCTTGGGGATGGTATATAGTTCGGCAGCAGCAGTCTTACAAATCATTGGTCCATAAAAAAAGCAAGTCTTTATTGACCGTATCATTGGACGATATTCTGTTGAACCAATTTTTCGATAAATGGCAGACAGCACAGAAAGAAGGACAGGATTTTGGTAAAAAATTAAGTAAACTCAGAGACAACGGGATTGATATCAAAGCGAATGTATTCCTTTTTGCTTTGGAAGACCATCCAAAAAACTTTTATGCTTTTTTCCAGCTGAAAGATAGGCAACAATTTTTACAGTTTTTAAAGGAGGCAATACAGGTTGATACTATGGAGACAAATCTTGCTCCGGGTGTGAGTTATGCCTATCATCAAAAGAATAACATTGCATTTGCCTGGAAAGGGGACGACTTGTTGATAAGCTTGGGCTTTGATCTTGATAGAAAGAAGAATGAGATGATTCAGCTCATTCAGTCAAAAGACAATTGGGTGACCATAGAACAATTTATCAGTCATCCAAGTACACTGACACGTAAATCATTGCGCTATAGTGATGTTTCTACGCCAAATTTTATCGAACTTGAATTGAAAGGAGATCGCGTCGATGTTACGGGTGAATTTTTCTCAAAAGACTGGAACTTTCCAAAGGATTATCTTGTTCGTGAACTTGTATCCGCAAATTACATTGGGAAAGGCTGGACCAACATCCCGAATATCCAGCTGAAAAATAAGTTAAAACAAGTGCTTCAGGAATTTCCTATTGCTGCTGATTCTCTGATGTCACATTTGGATGGAAATTATGTGGACATCGAGATTTTGAAAAATAAAGTTGTTCAAACCGATACCATCATTAATTATGCTGTTGATGAGAATTTCGAAACGGTGGAAGAGAAGACTCCTTATGAAACGAAAGTTCCCGATGTTAGAATAGCTATGCGTGGTGATCACTACCTTTCCAACTTCCTTCCAAATAAACTATTCTATCAATGGTTTCAAAAGCGGGATAATGAATTCAGTATTTTATCAACATCGAAGGATATGGATAAAATTCAGCCAAAATACAATAAGACTGTAGAGCTGTCTAATGTGGCACTCCGTTTGGCGGATTGGCCCGATGAAGTGAAGATATCGCCTATTCTATTATTAAAGGCTCTCGCTTCGGATATTAATCTCAGTCTGAAGGTGGCTGGACATGATCATTTGGTTCTCCAGGGAACGATTGAGGACTATTCACATTAAAACGCTCTAAAAACAAACTTTCTTCCCTTGTAAACGGTTTGTTCTTGTGTATAACAAAGCACAGGAATATGGATATAAGAACAAAAAGTAGAAATAAGTTAAAAACATATTGGCGAATTTTGAAGAGCACTGTCTCAGGATTTCTAAATGAGGATTCGATGAAGTACAGCGCATCATTATCTTATTATACTGTTTTCTCGATTGGTCCGATATTAGTTTTAATGATTGCACTGGCAGGAATTTTTTATGGAGAAGACGCTATTGAGGGAAAGGTGTTTATGGAACTGCGCGGTTTTGTGGGAAATAGTGCTGCTAAACAGATCCAGGAAGTTATTCAGAATTTACAGCTTTCCGGAAAATCAAATCTGGCTTTGCTTATCAGTGCGATTACGCTGATTTTAGGAGCGACGACAGTCTTTGGGGATATCCAAAATTCAATTAACAAGATTTGGCATGTACGTGCAAAGCCTAAAAAAGGGTGGCTAAAACTAATTCAGGACAGGCTGTTGTCTTCCTCATTGGTTATTGGTTTAGGGTTTTTGTTGGTCGTTACGCTCATAGTCAATGGTGTAATTTTAGCGGCGACAGATCAGCTACAGCGCTATTTTCCGGACATGACGGTGATGTTGATGGATGGGATTAACTTTACCTTATCCTTTGGGATTATATTTTTGTTATTTAGTGTGATATTTAAAGTGCTTCCGGATGTCAATATACATTGGCGGACCGTACGGGCCGGTGCTTTATTCACCTCAATTTTATTTGTACTGGGGCGGTATTTAATTGGAGTTTATCTGGAGCATTCAGCGACACAAGATACCTATGGTGCCGCAGGTTCATTTGTATTGATCCTGCTCTGGGTCTATTATACAGCTGCAATTTTATATTTTGGTGCAATTTATACCAGGGAATATGCTACAGTCATGGGCATTCCGATTGAACCTTCGCAATATGCTGTTCATGTCGAAACTCAGGAGATTGAAAGAAACGTAACCGAAATTCCTCCGGCTCCGCTGACACAGGAGGAACAGACGATAACGATAGACGAAGATCAGGGGCATCATTCCGATAAGTCGTAGAAACTGAATTTACACAATTATTAATCCTTAATTCTGTAAATTTGGTCAGAGGATCAAACTATTATGATGAGCAAATTGCAGTTATTACGGGAGAAGCATAATCTGACTCAGGAAGATGTCGCACAAAGATCGGGCATTTCTGTTAGAACGATTCAACGGATTGAAGCAGGGCAGGCACCCAAAGGTTATACGCTTCGTGCTTTGGCCCAGGCGTTAGACGTTGATGAGTCGGAGCTTTCTTCTCCTGGCACAGGCGTGGAATCGGAAAACTTGCTGTGGGTTAAGATCATCAACCTTTCCTCTTTGCCGTTTTCTATCCTGCCACCATTAAATGTTTTGGTTCCAATTGCGATTATGCTATTAAAAAAACAGAATTCTCACAAGATTCGCCAGCTTATTTCTATTCAGATTTTATCCACATTAATTGCTGTTATATTGTTGCTTGCGGTATTTATCCTCAATGATTGGTTGGGTGTTGAAAGTAATGTGAAATTATTGATTCCACTATTTTGGATTCTTGCAAATGTGATTGTTATACTACGCAATGCCATCGCATTAAATAAAGATGTAAATAAACGTATTTTGCCGGATGTTAGTATTCTGTAGGCGTCTTCAAGCAATTGTCGGGTACCTGTCGGGACATTGTCAGGTAATAGACTAGCCTTCTTCTTTTGCGATTTGTTTTCTTTGATTTTGACAAAAAAGCAAAATTATGAAAGCAATAAACTATCAAAAAATCCAGGGTGATGTAGCCCGCCTAACTCTTGTTATTATTTTTGTTTTTTCAGCCGTATGGAACAGCTTCTCCCAAGTTAAAATCCCTCTCATTAAAGCCTCATCTGAGAAAGTAGTTATTAAAGATGGCGCCCATTGTCGCGTTGACTGGAAATTAGATCCTCTAACAAAACCAGATACCTATTTCGTCAATATTCCGTCAAAGAAGAGCACAGTTGTTTTCAAAACAGATCAGGAAGAATTGGCCGTTGCAACTGAACCGGGCAAATCTTATGATTTTGTGGTTCTATTGAATAACAGAGATACCTGTTATGTTCGCATAAGTGCTCAGCTGCCGCCAGATCTACCTTCAATGGATAGCACGCTTCAATATCCTATTCGAATACCTTTTAGGCTCATTGGTTCCCGAATTTTCCTGAATGGGTCAATTAACAAAAAAGAGGTAAGTATACAGTTTGATTTGGGCGCTGGAACCGGTGTTGTTAACAGGAATAGCTCAGAACGGCTAGATTTATCATTTTCTTCGTTTACTACGGTTTCAAATACAGAGGGGGTGAATAGCGAACGCACAAGTTTGGAAAATCAGTTGAACATCGGTTCGATTGATTGGAAAGGTGTTTCGTTAACAGAAGTTGGTAATATGAAGCCTTTTGAAGATCTTATTATTGGTAACAGTTTCTTTCGAAATCACATTATTGAAATCGATTATGACAAAATGGAATTGGTAATTCATAACGATCTCCCCGCTAAAGCAAAAGAGTATACAAAACTTCCGGTATTCTATGAGCAAAACCGACCTAAGTTTGAAGCTGCTTTTAGACATAATAAACGGCAATATGATTTCTGGTTTCTTTTTGATACCGGACGTGATGGCACTATGCTTCTAGGGGAAGATTTTACAGGAAAAGGCAATATTTGGAGTGAGTTAATGCCACTGACAGTGATCAATAATCGTAAGATCATTCGTTTAGACGCTACGATTGCTGGTGTAGAATTTAAAGATATTGTGACTAATGCGGCTGATCCGACCAAACCTAACGGAAGATCGAGCTTGTTTGGCAATCAGATTCTCAACCATTTCAATGTAATTTTGGACAATAGAGCTGGATTTCTGTATCTAAAACCAAACGGAAGGACCAAGGAACCCTATTCAAACTATGAAAGTTATTTAAATCAAATACCGCCATCTATCAAGAAGAACTAGAAATAGGACCGATGTGGTTGGTATTCGAGCAGAAAAACCACATCGGTTATTTACTATATGCTGGTATTTAAATTAAAAAATCGGTCCATTTTTGTTCTGATTTTCCTGAAGCTATTACCGTTTCTAGAAATTTCATGCCACGAACGCCATCTGCAACAGTTGGAAAATCCGTATCTTCTTCCGTCGGCTCTATGCCTTGCATGGTAGCCAAAAGAGAGACCGCAAAATTTCTATAGATATTTGCAAAAGCCTCAATATAGCCTTCTGGGTGACCGGCAGGCAAACGAATATTGTGTTTTGCACTTGAAGAAAGATATTGTTGACCTGCCCGAAATATTTGCGTTGGTGCCTCGAGCTGTTTAAATAAGAGTGTGTTAGCATCCTGTTGGTTCCATTCCAATCCCCCATGTTCACCATATATTCTAATTTTTAGCGCATTCTCTTCTCCCGCAGCGACCTGAGAGGCCGATAGTACGCCAGTAGCACCATTTTCAAAGCCAAGTAATATATTACCGTCATCTTCAAGTTTTCTTCCTGCTACGAAGGTTTGAAGATCGGCACACATTTTAGTGATTTTCAAGCCTGAAATATATTCTGCCAAATGTGCTGCGTGTGTTCCGATGTCACCCATGCAACCACTTTTTCCACTCTTTTCGGGATCTGTCCGCCAAAAGGCTAGTGAAAGTCCATTTTCGATCATTTTACTCAGCCAGCCTTGAGGATACTCGACCATAATTTTTCTAATAGTACCTAATTGGCCGTCTCTAACAAGCTGACGGGCTTGCTTTACCATTGGATAAGCAGAGTAGGTATAAGTAACGCAGAGCATCAGTCCCGTTTCTTCTACCTTTTTCTGTAGCAGCAGCGCCTGTTCCAGCGTAAAAGTCATAGGCTTTTCCAGCACAACATGAAAACCATATTCCAGAGCCATCATTGCGGGTTCGAAATGAGCAAAATTGGGTGTGACAATGCTGACGAAATTCATGCGGTCATCTGGAGAAAGTTCACTTTCCCGCACAATCATTTCCCGGTAACTAGCATAAACCCTTTCTTTTGGAAGTCCCAGGAGTTCACCGGATTCTTTTGCAACAAGAGGGTCAGAACTCAATGCGCCGCAACATAATTCAATGTGGCCATCGATTCCCGCAGCCATGCGATGTACCGCACCTATAAAGGCATTTTTCCCCCCGCCAATCATTCCCATTTTTAGTTTCATATTGCTCATAAAGTTAAATTTATAATGACGGTATCATTGTTTACAGACCCAATAGTTTGCGATTAAGACTGTCATTTGTTTCGACAGCAGCAAAATTATCGAATGCTTTATCGGTAACACGAATAATATAGTCTTTTATATGCAAAGCGCCTTCCCGTGCACCGTCCTCGGAATTTTTGAACGCACATTCCCATTCCAGTACTGCCCAGCCTTGAAAGTCATATTGCGTGAGTTTGGTAAATATAGATTTAAAATCAACCTGTCCGTCGCCAATTGATCTGAATCGGCCAGCTCTTGATTGCCAGCTCTGAAAGCCACCATAGACGCCCTGGCGGCCAGAAGGAGTAAACTCAGCATCTTTGACATGAAACATTTTAATTCGCTCGTGATAGATATCGATGAACTGAAGGTAGTCAAGACATTGAAGGACAAAGTGGGAGGGATCATAGAGAATGTTTGCACGTTTGTGGTAATTTACATTTGCTAAAAATAGATCGAAAGTGACGCCATCATGGAGATCCTCGCCGGGGTGTAGTTCATAACAAAGGTCGACATCGTACACTTCACATTCATCAAGAATGGGTAGCCATAATTTTGCAAGTTCGGCAAATCCGGTTTCAATCAGATTAGCAGGTCTTTGCGGCCAAGGGTATATAAATGGCCATAGAAAGGCTCCACTAAAGGTGGCCAGTGCTTTAAGCCCGAGATTGTGGGAAGCTTGTACGGCATATTTTAATTGCTGGATCGCCCACTGTTGTCGTGCTTGAGGATTACCATGTAAATGCTGTGGCGCAAAAGCATCAAATAGATCATCGAAACTTGGATTTACGGCTACTAATTGCCCTTGTAGATGAGTTGAAAGCTCGGTGATTTCCAATCCAAAAGACTGAACTTTAGCTTTTAGATCAAGTGCATAGCTTTTATCGAGTGCTGCTTTTTCTAGATCGATAAAACGGGCATCCAAGGTTGGAAGTTGTATACCCTTATAGCCAAGTGCAGCAGCCCACTGGCAGATAGAGTCCAAGGAGTTAAATGGAGCTTCATCGCCAATAAACTGTGCGAGGAAGATGGCAGGACCTTTAATTGTTGTCATATGTATTGCGTTTAGAAAAAGACTATGTTCTGTACAAAACAGCTCAACATTCCAATTCGTTTGAAGAAATGGCTCCGTCTGTCGTTTATACTATTATAATTTGGTTATCCAAGCTACCTGCTTGTTTAATACAATATTACAAAAATTTGCAACCGGTTGCAATAAAATCAAAAAAAAACCTTAAACTTGTTTAGATGATCGATTTTTACGCTTTCCAAAATATAAGAATAGGTCGTCTAAACAAGGTAAAACTGTCAGGCATCTTTGTGGCGCTTGATCGTAGAGGAGACTTGATTTGAACCGGAAAATTTTCCCTCGAGTAATAACCAAATAAACCAATTATAAATAAATGGCAAATAATGTTTATGATGCAATTGTCATCGGGTCTGGGATCACAGGTGGCTGGGCAGCCAAGGAACTAACAGAGCGTGGACTTAAAACCATTATGTTAGAAAGAGGACGCAATATTGAGCATATCAAAGATTACCCATCGCCAAACAAAGATCCATGGGATTTTCCGCATCGGGGTCGGGTGCCCTTGGACCGTGCCCAGCACTACTTACCTTTTGGAATTAAAAATCAATGGATGAACGAAGGGAACATCGACTTTTGGACCAATGAGACAGAAAGTCCATATAAGGAAATAAAACCTTTCAATTGGTTCCGGGGCTATCACGTTGGCGGGCGTTCGCTTATGTGGGGACGACAGAGTTATCGTTGGTCGGATGTTGATTTTGAAGCGAATAGCAAAGATGGGCATGGCATTGATTGGCCCGTACGCTATAAAGATATAGCACCTTGGTATAGTCACGTTGAAAAATTTGCCGGTATTTCGGGTAATAGAGACGGTATACCGGTGCTGCCTGATGGCGAATTTATGCCGCCAATGGACATGAATATTGTTGAAAAAGATCTTGCTGCGCGCTTGAAATCGCATTATCAGGGAAAACGACACTTTATAATTGGCCGGGTCGCCAACATTACAGTGCCCCACCATGGTCGTGTTAATTGCCAATACCAAAACAAATGTTGGCTGGGGTGCAATTTCGGCGCTTACTTTAGTACACAGTCTGCAACGTTGCCCGCAGCAATGAAGACAGGGAAACTTACCCTACGACCATTTTCAATTGTAAAGAGTATTATTTACGATCGGGATACGCAGAAAGCTAAAGGAGTAGAAATTGTAGATGCGGAGACGAATCAAACCTATGAGTATTTTGCTAAAATTGTCTTCGTATGTGCTTCGACTTTAAATTCCACCTGGGTATTAATGAATTCAGCTACCGATGTATGGGAAGGTGGGCTCGGGAGCAGTAGTGGTGAACTGGGACATAATCTGATGGATCACATGTTAAATAGTGGGGCTGGGGGAAGAGTAGAAGGATTTGAGGATAAATATATTTTTGGACGACGGGCCAATGGATTATATGTACCCCGATTTGCTAATCTTGCCGGCGATACCAAGAAGAGAGATTACATACGTGGTTTTGGCTACCAGGGCGGAGCTTCAAGGGGACAGTGGTCTGGTAAGGTCGATAATAGGAGCGTGGGCGGGGCTTGGAAAGATGCGATTGCTGAGCCCGGAAGCTGGGGTGTAGGTTTTACTTCATTTGGCGAAATACTTCCATATCACGAAAATAAAGTCCTATTGGATTCATCTGTAAAAGATAAGTGGGGGCTTCCTGTATTGGCCATAGATGCAGAGATTAAGGATAATGAGCGGAAAATACGGGTTGATGCAAGCAATGAGATGATGGAAATGTTAGAGTCGATTGGCGTAAAAGATGTAAAAAGCTACGACAATGGGTTTAGCATGGGGCAGGGAATTCATGAAATGGGAACAGCGCGGATGGGTAAGGATCCGAAAACCTCAGTATTAAACAAGTTTAACCAAGTATGGGATGCTAAAAATGTTTTTGTGACAGATGGGGCCTTTATGACGTCTTCTTCCTGTGTGAATCCATCGCTTACCTATATGGCATTTACTGCAAGGGCAGTAGATTTTGCTGTAAATGAATTAAAAAAAGGGAATCTTTAATATTTTATGATGCAATAGTTATGAATAGACGAGAAGCAATACAACGTGTAGCCATGCTCATGGGAGGAACAGTTATTGGCGCTTCGTTATTTTTGGAAGGATGCCAACGGTCTGCTTCGAAAGACATAGAAATGCTATTTGATTCAAAATCAATAGACTTTTTGGGAGATCTCGCTGAGGCCATTCTTCCTAAAACCACTACTCCGGGAGCGAAGGAAGCTGGTGTAGGTTCTGAGATTCCCGTTTTGGTGCGAGACTGCTATAAACCTGAAGAACAGCAGGTCTTTCTGACCGGAACAGCCGGAATTGACGAACGTGCCAAGAAAGAATTTGGGCGTAATTTTCAGCAACTCGAAAAGAAAGACCAAACTGCCTTTGTTGATATTTTGGACAAGGAAGCGCAGGATTATGATGAAAAGAAAAAAGCAGGCGAATTGCCTCATTTTTTTACGATGTTTAAGCAGCTTACCCTTCTTACGTTTTTTAACTCAAAATTGGGTGCAACCGAAGTGTTCCGTTATGTGAAAATTCCAGGGAAATATGATGGCGATTTCCCTTATCAAAAGGGTGATCATGCCTGGGCAACATAGCTAACAAATCGTATAAATCTGATATTGACCCCCTTGCGCTTAATTGGCAGCGGGGTCAATTAAAGAGGTTGTCAAGCTCATGAACTTTAACAGATTTTTGCTATCAAAAAGTAAGGTGGTAAAATGTGTTCCCGTTTTCATCGTTAGTCTGGTACCTTCAGGAAAAGAGCTCCCAGCATCAAGTTTTTCTCTTTTTACATCGTGACGACTGAATTTTGATAGCGCCTCGTTGAGCGTTGTTTTATTGATTGCTAGATCGAAGGGCAATCCTTCAACAACCAGGAACTTGTCTTCCGGAATATCAAAAAAGATCTCATTAACGGATTTATCAGCTTGGTAATTGCTATAGAGTTCTAAACCGGATTTAGTGATCCATTTCGCATACTTTTCGTCATTGGCATCTTCATAGAAGATCGTTTTTACGTTCAAGGCTTGAGCAATTTTATCCACTGTCTGTGGAAAGATAAATTCTCGGTTTTTATTTAACAGCGATTTTAACGCTGCATTCTGCTGCGCAAAGGTCGTCACCGCAAATAGGAAAAGGAAAATAGTTAGGGTAAACGCTTTTATCTTCATCATGATTTTGAGATATGTATGTCAGTACTTGTTCAATGAGATTAAAATTAATTAAACGAATAAAAATATACAATAGTATTATATACTTGTTTTAATGGTTTGCTTAGCGACCACCTAAAGAGGTTTGATCAAATAAGCAATTTCTAAAATTGATCTAATTTAATCCCAAAAGTGAATAGAGTAGTTCTTTTTTATTGCTTGCTATAGGAATGATTTTCCCATTTGAAAGCTGAACGATATTTCCATTTAGTGACTGTATACGGTCGGTGTTGACGATGAACGCCCTGTGAATTCGAAAGAAATTGGAGTGATGTAAAATTTCTTCCATTGCTTTAAGAGTAGATAGTGTCTGACTTGTACCAGCATCAGTGACAATGTGCAAATAGTTTCCCTGAGCCTCCATATATATAATATCGCTAAGCATTATTTTAATAAATTTACTCTCGCTTTTTATAAAAATACGATCGTTTTTTATCGCTCTGGAAGTTAGCTTGTTAATGACGTCTAGTTGTTCTTTTACTCTATTTACAGCTTTTAAAAATCGTTCAAAACGGACGGGTTTAATGAGGTAATCTGCGGCTCCTTTTTCAAATCCGTCAATGGCAAAATGACGATGCGCAGTAATAAAAATAAAATAGGGTTGCCGCTCTAGTGTTTCCAAAAGATCCAAGCCCGTTAGCCGGGGCATCTCAATATCGCTAAACACGAGATCGATTGAATTATTCTGCAGGTAAGTCATCGCTTCAACAGGTTTTCTAAATATCTTTTTGAGCTCCAGAAAAGGCACTTGGCTGACGAAATCTGTAATGAGTTCTATACCTAAGGGTTCGTCATCAATGACGATGCAACTGTATTTTTCAATCATGTTGTAATGCAATATTTAATGAAACTTTAAATTCACCTTGGCCGTCTGTGATTTGGAGATCACTCTTAGTTGGGTAAATTAGATGTAAACGCTTCTTTAAATTCTTAATTCCAATACCCCTGGATCGGGATGTTATTGTTTTATCTAAAATATCTCTGTCATTTTTAATTTCAAAAACAAATTGATCTTTGGTAATATTAATTATCAGTATAACAAAGGATTCTTCCTCGTTTTTCAGACCATACTTAAATGCATTTTCAATAAGAGTAAAGGTTAGTAATGGAGCGATGGTCAAGTAAGTAGCGTGTTCACGACCTTCTATCTGCAGGTTAATCTCATAAGATTTTGGGTACCGCATTTTTTCTAACGAGAAGTAGTTCTCGATAAAATCCAGTTCTTTTGTCAATGATACATATTCAGCATCCGAATCGTATAACGTATATCCCATAATTTCGGACAAATTTAATACAACCTCAGGTGCCGTATTATCTTTTTTTATAGCGAGACGATAAAGATTATTCAGTGTGTTGAATAGGAAATGTGGATTGAGCTGGGCTTTTAAAAAATCCTTCTCCACTTTGATATTTTCCAATGCTAATTTTGACCTCTGGTCCTGGATTCGAAGACGATCCTTATTTATTCTCCTGATATCAATTAATATTTTTGTAAAGAAAAATGGGGACAAGGAATAAATAACAGATAGGGCATTTAATATGACTGCTTTAAAGCTGAACACAGACCACAAGGTAGGTATGAAATTCTTTTCCTTGCCCATTAAGGGGTATAAATTTGATATGTCAAAACCATATCGATAGGCTAGTACATAAAATAAATTATTAATGAACAGCCAAATAAGAATACATATAGGGGCAGCTAAGAATGGTATTATCCATAATTTTGATCCCCTGGCGTAAGGGATGACCAAATAGAAAAAAAGATAAAATATAACAAGAGAAGAAACTAAAACACGGACTGATAGAAACAAGGATTGGTTGATCGAAATTCCGATCACATCATAGTAATTGCTAAATAGAAGTATGGTAAACATAAGCCACATGCCAAAATGCATTATGATGCGGACTTTTGATGTATAAAGGCTGTCGAAATCCTGCTTCTTAAAAAATGAATTTACTTTAGTGATAATTTGATCAGGTCTAATTTTTTTCATAAATCATTTGATATGTTGAGATAGCGGCTCATTGAGCCGCAAATATAAAAATAGTCGAGCATTTATAACCTTCCTTTCTCCTCCATATTGCTGGATTCTATTCGTTTTGTTTTAAAAGCGGAGCCAGTTTTAAAATTATATATTAAAGAAAGGGAGCTTACCCGCGATTGTTCCTTATGGCTTATCCAAATTTTAGTATTGTTAAAATAACTTGTGGCCTTGTAATTATTTGTGTAAAAGATATCGCTTACGTTTGCTTTCGCAATAAGCTGATCTTTAAGAAATTTTTTCTGGATTCCTAAATCCACAGTTCCGATGGCTTTCGTGATAATATTTCCAAGTAGCATTTGAGGTGTATAAAATGCATTCAGATTTATACTGTAACCTTTGCCACATGAGATTTCTTGGTCGGTTTGTAATACAAAAGAAGCTTTTTGTAAATTAAAATAAGGTGAAGTGGAGTGGGTATGCGTGAATAAAAGAGTATTCGTACTTGTCCACCAGGATACCCATGAAACAGGTGCGCTTAAAGTGACTGTCCATATTTTGTTCGTTCCAGCGTTGTCCTTAATAACCGTCAACAGTTCGTCTTCGACATTGTTGCGTATAATCTGTGCAATCGCATTTTTAGTATGTGAATAGCTCAAAGCGGTATAATATTTTTCTTTCCACAGTCCGCCCATCTCAACTGAATTTGTAAATTGTGGTTTCAAATGAGGATTTCCCGTTTGTACAGAATAATTATCAATGTAATATTTATATGGATTTAAATCAAAATAGGAGGGTCGCCTTATTCTGCTGTTGTAGGAAAGTGAGAGGTAGTTGCTTCCCTGTGTATTTAGATTCTTCTTTAAAAAAATACTTGGAAACCAATTGAAATAATTTTGCGATAGGCTGGCATTTTGATTTCCCAAAAGTTGTCCATGGACATCTGACTTTTCAGCTCTTAAGCCCAGTTGATAGTCAATTTTTGCCCATTTCCCGGTATAGTTTGCATAGGTAGCATAGATTCTTTCTTGATAATCGAATTGGAAATCAAGTGTGGGTATGGGTAACCAATCTTGCTGAAAAACTTCATAGTTATTGGTATTCATGATATCTGTTGCTGTCGCCTTAAGACCCACTGATAAATTGCTTCCGGTTTTAGCTATCCAATTGTATTTGGCATCAGCGGTAAAAATTTTCGCTGTGCTGGGATAAGCTAATCTAAATAAAGTATCAGCTATTATATGGCCACTTGCATCGATATCTGTACTGTTGCTAACACTATTTCCTGTCCGTTGATTGAGTGTGTAGTCAGCCACAATGGTAAATTTGGAGTGTAGAATGTCCGTTTCAATGGAGTAGTTTAATCCGAAGTTTTGATAATTGGATTTTGATTCTGAAGGAAATCTTCCTGATGAAGTCATGTTTTTAGTCGGATCGGGATAATTGATTGTCGAATGGGCCAGGGATGGCCCAATAAAACGACTGTATTGACCTGTATAGGAAAATCCTAAAAATTCTCTTCCAGAGATATCGTAAGTAGCAGCTGCTCTTATCCGGTTATTCCTGTTTGTTTGGGTATTTTCTGTTGCTTGGTTATATGTACCAAGGTTTGGAAAGTTCCGTTGCTGCTTCAGTTCCTCATATGACTTAGCATGGGTATATGAATAGCTCGTCATTAGGCCAATTTTGCCCTTTCGATAATTTAAAGCTGTATAAGGGTTGTATGTCGCGTATTTTCCAAGACCAAGGGCATAGTCATTGCCAACATGGCCATTGATGCCTTGTATATTATGTTTTTTTAATATGATATTGATGATACCTCCACTACCCTCAGCATCGAATTCTGCTGAGGGGTGTGCTATAATCTCAATGGATTGGATATCATTAGAACGCAATGTTTGAAGGTAGTTTTTGAGATCATTTCCTGCTAGATTGAGGCTTTTGCCATCCACAAGAATACGTGTCCCCATAATGCCATTAATGGAAATTTGCCCATTATTAACAAATACTCCCGGTGCTATTTTAAATAGATCTAAGGCTGATTTTCCTACAGCGTTGGCTGTTTGTGCAACATTCATGACAAGACGGTCAATTTTTCGCTGTATCATAGGTTTCCCTTTGCTTACAGTTACTTCATTTAATATCTGGTTGGTTAATAGTGATTTGGGTATAATAAATTCTAATGTCTCTTTAGATTCCTTTATTTCGATTTTCCGCTGTATTTTAAGAACATTTTCAACGTGAATAGAAACAAGGTAGAGACCTTTTTCGGTGAGAGCTAAGTCGAAGTTGCCGTACTCGTCTGTGATTTTTTCAATTATCGTATCTTTCTTTGTTTTCAATGCTTGAAAGGATACTGTAGCATAGTGGAAGGGCGCACCATATTGATCAGAAACTTTTCCAGTGACCGCGCTTTGAGCAAATGAAAAGCTATTGATAAAAATTGTGGTAAGACTAATGGTAATTAATTTGATCATAAATTTTGAATAGTTATCCAAAACTATGTTCATATATATTTTCATTCAATTTTTTGGGATATAAGATGCTGCTTTAGGGATGAAAGGGGTAGATTTCATGATGAGCTATTTTGTAGTTGGCAGATTCATTTTTGCTAAAAATGAAAAGGATAAAAAATCATTGTTCCGAAAACAATTTGAAGTATTGGACAGTTACAATTTAAATTGTACTTTCATAACGTTTTTTAATAAGGGGAGATATTGATATTTTATGATCACAACCAAGTATTTTAACTATCGACAAATATTCAATTTAGCTGGGGCGCATTTGATATGGCTTACGTTATGGTGTTCCTTGGTGGCGGTCATTTATTATTTTTTTAATTGGCAGTGGATGATAATTCCATGGGTTCCCTTGGCATTGATTGGAACTGCAGAGGCATTTTACGTTGGTTTTAAAAATAATCAAGCTTATGACCGACTTTGGGAAGCCCGAAAGATTTGGGGCGGAATCGTCAATTCGAGTCGTTCTTTTACGGCGATGTTGTATGCATTTGATACCGAAGATGGCGATCATACAGATTTAGAGGAGAGAAGAAAAAGGATTGCTTACCGCCACATTGCCTGGCTGTATACTTTTCGTGAGCAATTGCTCGTCCCGACGGAATGGGAGCATATCAGTTTAAAAAAACACTTTGGTTCAATGAATGTTAAAAGGAATAGACTGATAAAAGCGGGCTTTCCAGATTACAGTAGAACATCTATTTTTTTGCATAAATATCTTCCTACAGAAGAACTTAAACTACAGCGCGAATACAAGAATTTTGCGACTTATTTGATTTCGAAGCAAGCCAAGGAAGTCAATGCGTTGAAGAATGATAGAATTATTTCGGATTTCAACCAAACTCAATTGCAGAATTGTCTCAATCAGTTTTACGATTATCAAGGACAGGCAGAAAGAATAAAAAAATTTCCTTCACCAAGACAGTTTGCCAGTACAGCATTTGTCTTTAATGTTATCCTCATTATTCTGCTTCCATTGGGGCTAGTGAACGAATTTGCAAAATTGGGGGATTGGGGAATATGGACCAGCATTCCTTTTTGTGTGGTCATTGGATGGATCTATATTGTGATGGAATTGGTAGGGGATTATACCGAGAATCCTTTTGGAGGACTTATGTTTGACATTCCTATGCTATCCATTTGTAGAACAATAGAAATTGATGTATTGCAAATGATAGGTGATAAGGATCTTCCAGAACCCATTGCATCGAAAAATGGTGTACTGGTTTAAGTTTCTATAGACCTATTGCTATTGTGTTTTTTACTTCAGCGATCATAAAGGAGCTATGGGTGCTTGCGATATGCTGTAGATTTGTTAGTTTTGTTAGCATAAAATTACGGTAATCTGCCATGTCCTGAACACATATCTTCAGAATATAGTCGTAATCACCACTAACATGGAAGCATTCCGTTACCTCCTGAAGATTTATTACCTCTTTTTCAAATTCCAGGATAAACTCCTTTTTGTGTTGTGCTAGTTTAACATGACATAATACCAAAAAATCTTTGGCTATTTTCTGTCTATCGAGTATTGCGACATAACTTTTGATAATTCCTGTATTTTCGAGCTTACGCACACGTTCGTAGACTGCTGTTACGGATAAATTGAGTTTATGGGAAAGTTCTTTAGTGGTTTGTTTTGCGTCTTCCTGTAGAAAAAGCAATAATTTACGGTCAATTTCGTCGAGCTGCATAGATTTTTTTTTGGTTTTCTCTAATTATTTTTACTTAAGTTAGTTCTTTTAACTAGATATTGTTGTTATAATAGATTTATAATCTAATATATGTATAATTCCTTGTAATCTAATTTGAAATATCCCAATTTTAAAGATAAAAACATGGAAGATTTTAATGCAGCAAATGAAATCCAAGATTTGCAATATTTCGGTGAGTTTGGAGGGGTAAATCCATCAATATCTGATAGTTCTACTTATACGTTTCTTTCCGCTAAAACAATGTTTGATACATTTGAAGGAAATGCGGAAGGCTGTTATCTCTATTCAAGGCATTCATCGCCAATGAATTTATATTTGGCGCAGGCCTTAGCGAAAATGGAGAATACAGCTGCAGCCAATGTAACCTCTTCAGGCATGGGGGCGATTACAACAGTTCTTCTTCAGCTTTGTAAAAGTGGTGACCATATTATTTCCAGCAGGACGATCTACGGTGGAACTTATGCTTTTCTCAAAAATTTTCTTCCGCCGTTTCAGATTGAAACAACGTTTTTGGACATTAATGATTTTGAGACACTCGAGAACTCAATAAGGCCCAATACAAAAATTGTGTACTGCGAAAGTGTGAGCAATCCTTTGTTGCATGTGGCAAATCTAAGGAGATTATCGGCGATATGTAAAAAGTATAAGCTAAAATTGATTGTTGACAATACGTTTTCTCCACTTTCTATTTCACCAATACGCCTGGGGGCAGATATTGTTATTCATAGTTTAACCAAGTTTATCAACGGCAGCAGTGATACAGTGGGCGGGGTTTATTGTGCGAGTCAGGAGCTTATCGATGACACTAAAAATGTGAACACAGGAGCATCTATGCTGTTGGGGCCAACCATGGACAGTTTGCGTTCGGCGAGTATCTTGAAGAATCTACGTACACTTCATATACGGATGAAACAGCATAGCCATAATGCCATGTATCTCGCTGAGAGGTTTGAGAGAGACGGGTTAAAGGTTTCTTATCCGGGATTGCCATCTCATCGGGATCATGAATTAATGAAAAGCATGATGCACGAGGCCTATGGTTTTGGTGGTTTGATGACTTTGGATGTGGAAACAACTGAAAGAGCCAATGCATTGATGGAGTTGATGCAGTCTGAAAATTTGGGATATCTTGCCGTAAGCTTAGGGTTTTATAAGACATTGTTTTCCTGCTCAGGTAGTTCAACATCGTCGGAAATTCCCGAGCAGGAACGTCTAAAGATGGGGATTTCAGATGGATTGATTCGATTTTCTATTGGCTTGGATCAGGATATCGAACGGACATATCAAAAGATGCGAACATGTATGCAGAAGACCGGGGTTCTGAAATAATATGGATCATGTATTCAGACCTAGAATAAGACATCTTGACATGTATGGCCTGATCGTATCCATGCTTTACTATCTGTTGCGGATTAAAATAGTTCCAATTGTCACAGGGACATCAGTATTTAGAGTAGAACGGTTTAAGAATCTAAAAAATAGATCTTTTGGCATATCATTAGCAATTTTAAATCAATACGTTATACGATATGGCAAAGCGACTTTTACTGATATTATCCCTATTTGCGTTAGGTGACATCTATTTTTTTCAGGCTTTCAGTACTGTTATTCAAGGTTCAATCTGGCACAACATGTATTGGTGGTTAGATGTACTGTTGTTGTTTGGGGTTTTTACCCTAATTTTTCTGCGAAGGGCGGGATATGATGTTCAGCATACAGCGACCAGTCTGATCACCGCATTTTTGATTGTCTTTATACCGAAACTGCTTGCTATTCCGTTTTTATTTATAGAAGATCTTACTCGTATTTTTCGTTCCTTTCCACCACGGAGCATTTTTTTAAGTGAGATTGTACTTCTTTTGGGCGGAGCGATGTTATTGCTTATTTTTTTCGGCTTAACGAGAGGCCGTCATTTTTATAGGGTTCGGGAAGAGGTATTAAGTTTTCCAGATCTTCCGGAGGAATTTGATGGGTTTAAAATTACACAGCTTTCGGATATCCATTCGGGAAGTTTATCTGATATCAAAGGAGTTCGTAAAGGTATCGAATTAGCAAACGCACAACACAGTGACCTTGTATTATTTACGGGGGATTTGGTGAATAATAAAGCTTCAGAAATGGAACCCTGGATTTCGGACTTTAACCGGTTGAAAGCTCCGGCAGGTAAATTTTCGGTACTTGGAAACCACGATTATGGAGATTATGTGCAGTGGGAAAGTGCCGAATCGAAAACTTCAAATTTGAATAGGCTGAAAGAAATACATCATGAAATGGGATTTAAGTTGCTGTTAAATGAATCTATTGCGATTGAGAAGCAAGGAGCCCGAATTTCATTAATTGGTGTTGAAAATTGGGGAAAAGGTGGGTTTCACCAATACGGCGATCTAGCAAAGGCAACCCTTGGATTAGCCAAAGATACGTTCAAAATATTGATGTCTCACGACCCTTCACATTGGGATCATGTTACACTGGGGCATGATCAGCATGTTCATCTAACCTTGGCCGGGCATACACACGGTATGCAGTTTGGAATAGAATTGTTTGGCTTTAAATGGAGTCCGATCCAATATTTTTATAAACAGTGGGCCGGACTTTATCAAAAAGAAGGAAAATACCTATATGTCAACCGTGGTTTTGGTTTTCATGGCCTAAAAGGCAGGGTAGGTGTTTGGCCTGAAATTACTGTTATTACATTGAAAAAAAGTATTACCTGACTTTCTGGCACATGATAGGGTATTCAGTTTAACTTCAATCAATGAGGTTCATTTCCTTTAACTGCTGAAAGATAAGTTGATCCACGGCAGAGGTTCTATCTTTGTCCATATAGGTTAACCATTCAAATGTTTCAATTTCATTGGCTGGAAGCAATACTCCTTCGAAATCAGAAAAGTAGCAGATCATTCTTACGAGCGTATCTTGATTTCGTCCATCGGCGATTGCTTCAAAGGTGCCCAAAAGGCGCATTGATTCTTCGACTATGTGCACAGAAAGCTCCTCCAATATTTCTCTTTTTAAACAGGTAATATCGGATTCATTATTCTCTCGTTTACCACCGGGAAAGTAAA
Organism: Sphingobacterium sp.; assembly: GCA_031286695.1. GTDB lineage: Bacteria > Bacteroidota > Bacteroidia > Sphingobacteriales > Sphingobacteriaceae > Sphingobacterium. The sequence goes on from JAITTY010000018.1 coordinate 76,602, forward strand.
ATTTTGTTTTAGTCTTGGATCGTGTACTCAGGATTTTCCTATCTTTAATGTTAATTAAAGCAACTTTGTCTATTATTTTATGCTGCATGTTACAAAACTAGCCATTGAGAATGAAAAATCAGATAGCATGGTGAAATACTTCTTGAAATTTTATTCAAATTTGAGTATTTAAAAGAAGATGAACCTTTATATTCCTGATGTTAGTATCTTAACAATTTCATTGAAGCCTCTTTGTTTTGCGTGTTGCAAAGGGCTTGTGCCATTAAAATCAGGAATATCCAATTTTGCTCCAGCATCTTTGAGAATCCGAACGATTTCCTGATATTTTTTACTTCCGTCACCGAGTACGATTGCTTCCATCAAGGCAGTCCAACCTAAACGATTCACATGGTCCAAGGGGAAATTTTTTGTATTGGCTAATAATTTTACCGTTTCGACGTGACCGCGCTCGCATGCAGGGATCAAAGCTGTGCCGTTATATCTATTAAATAGATCAAAACGAGCTCCGTGATCTAAGAATAGTTTGACAAGTTCTATCTGCCCGATTGCACCCGCATATAAAAATGGGCTATCCATATTGTCCGCTTGAAGGTTGACGTCGGCACCATATTTTACCAATAATTTTGCCATTTCAAGATGTCCATTGTTTGTTGCAATAAGCAGGAGAGAGCGTTTGTTTGCATCTTTACTATTCACGTCGATATTGTTTTCCAACGCATTTCTGACCCCTTGTATGTCATTCTTGTTGACCAATTTAATAATATCTTCCTGCGGCGCAGCTTCAGTAGCGGGGCTTTCTGTGAATGCTGAGCGACACGAGTTGGTTAAAGTCATCATGATGAGGAATATTAAAGTTGTTTTCATCTTTTTTTGATTAGTGCAATTTCATCAATAAGCAGTTGAAGAAATTCCGATACCTTTCACAAAAATAGTAGATAACAGCATTGCTGCAATGTAGTTTTCATCTCATCCGTTGGAGAATTTATTCCAGCGACATATTAGGAGATTCATTATTCACGTCATTTTTAGATAATCGTTAACACCTCGTTTTCCAGTCGTTTGGTCGGCTATTGTTGTTTAAAGCGAACGCTGTGATAAATTGTTCAAGTATCGGGATGTATTCTGCAAAGCATCCGAGGGAAACATTGCGACCTTTGTTCAGCAAACAGATGCCATTTCTATTGTCTTATCGTTTATTGATGACCGGAAATGGCTTTTATCAAAATAAATATGAAAGCTAAAACATATCGTTTAAAAAATGTATTACTGGAGACTGGTTTTGAGTATGAAGGTAATGAAGTTGTAAGGACAAACACCGCTTTACATACCGTCGAAGTTGAAGATGATAAGATAAAATTGCTTAAACCCAATGATCCAAATGTAAATGCTATTGACGCAAAAGGACATCTAATGCTACCGGCCTTTAAAGATATGCATGCACATTTGGACAAAATGTTATTTGGTTTGCCTTGGGAAGCAGTATCTCCAACACGACATACCGTGAAGGATATGATCGCCTATGAACAAAAAATGATTCCCACATGGCTAAATACTTCTGTAGAAAGAACGGGTAGAATGCTGGATTTTTTGCAGGCCTATGGAACCGATTTTATTCGATCACATTTCAATGTTGATCCAACATCAGGACTGAAATCTCTATCGAACTTAGAAAAAGCACTTGCTTCAAAAGAAGGTACTGTGGAAGCTGAGCTGGTTGCTTTTCCACAGCATGGTCTCTACTATACGGAGACATTACCTATTTTAAAAGATGTTGCAAAATTGGATGCAGTAAGTTTTATCGGTGGAGTAGATCCATACTCCCTAGATGGAAGCATAGAAAGAACCATGGAACAGATTACCAAGTTGGCGCTCGATAATAAAAAAGGGATCGATATACATCTCCATGAGATGGGAGAAAGTGGTATAAAGACAATTGAGTTTTTGATCGATCGAACGTTAGAAAATCCAGCATTGAAAGGAAAAGCTTTTGTAAGCCATGCTTTTGCACTTAGTCGTCTCACCAATGTGGAGGCAGAGAAAATAGCAGCACGCCTTGCAGAGGCAGGAGTTGGGATTGTTTCCTCAGTGCCTTTTGGCAACATGATTATGCCAATACCAACACTGCGAAAACACGGTGTGGAAGTATTGGTTGGTAACGACAATATTCAAGACCATTGGAATACTTTTGGATCTGGTAATATGCTTCAAAAAGCGAATCTTATTGCAGAGCTATATGGTTATGGGACGGAATTTGGTTTATCAAGAGCGCTTGCTTTTGCCACGCGTTATAAATTACCTTTGGATAATCAGGGTAATCAGCAGTGGCCAAAAATAGGGGATGAAGCAAGCGTGGTTTTTGTCGATGCAAGTTGTTCGGCAGAAGCAGTTTCGCGTATTTCGCCTGTGACATCACTATTGCACAAAGGAAATATTGTATTTTAATGGGATTCTTATAGCGCTATAAAGCAAGTATCTCCTTATTGCATATCGTAACAGAAATATTGGAAAAGAAAGAACAATTATGTGTGGGAGCCAGTTATTATAAATGACTGGCTCTTTTGTTATCTTGATATAACAAGATTGAAAGCTAGAATATAGCTATTATTGGGTTTGAATATAGATGATCACTGAGGATCAGGTTTAAACATTTAAATATGGAATTTTCACCATTTAATCATGTTGTAAAGCTTTGCATACAAGGAATGCGTATGGAAGAAGAAGGCAAAGCTGATGAAGCATTAGATTTTTTTATGCAGGCTTGGGCAGAAGCTGCTGATGACCATGAGAAGTTAATTTCGGCCTATTTTGTAGCAAGACAACAAAAAACGGCGCCTGATCGCTTACATTGGCTTCAGATAGCCTTAGATCACGCTTTGGTAATAGAAGATGATCGGGGAAGGAGCGCGCTACCTGGACTCTATTCGAAAATTTCCACCACCTATACAGACTTAAGGGAAGAAGCAATGGCGTCTGAATATGCTAGGTTGGCATCTTCCTATAGGAATAATCTGGTTGATAAGGGCCCTTTCTACCATGGTACAAAAGCAAACGCGCAAATTGGAGATTTATTGACACCTGGATTCAATTCCAATTATAAGGCTGAATTTAAAATGAACCACATTTATTTTACAGCCATGATTACTGGAGCCGGATTAGCAGCGACGCTAGCAAAAGGCGATGGCAAGGAGCGGGTATTTATGGTTGAACCTACAGGTGATTACGAGAACGATCCGAATCTGACCGACCAGAAATTTCCAGGCAATCCAACTCGTTCCTACCGATCGGAATCTCCATTAAAGATTATAGGTGAGGTTGCTGAATGGGCAAAACCAGGTGTTCAGGAACTTGAAAAATTTCGTGATAAACTAGATCTGAATGGTGGCGAGATTATCAATTAAGAAACCAGGAGCGGTTGCTCCGGCAATCGGAATTATGTCTTACTGATAACAATCTTACTGATGACTTCAAAATCTGAAATTCGATAATCGTCGTCAAAAAATAACCCGTTGATATAACGTTGTATAGGATAGAACAGATCGGCCGGTGTATCCCCGAAAAACGTTTTGAAATCGTTCGGAATAGAATACAGATAATTGTATTGCCCTTTACCCAAACTGATACCGCCGATCTTTTTGAGATAACCCGTTATCTTATGTTTATTTTTGTTGGAGAATGCTTCTTTCGTCTCTATAAAATAATCTTCAATGTAAAAATTACGGATATCTTGAAGATTAAGTATGCTGTTTGGAGCAGGTTTGATACGTCTTGAATAGGATACATCAACCAAAATACAACTGGCTTTATGCGCTTTTGAGAGATCAATAAAGTAGCCTTCATCGACCATAAGGTGTTTACTGTCTTTATATACACCGAGCAGCATTTCATTGATCTCCCGATCCGAATAATCGGATATATTAGAAGATCTTCCCAACTTTTCAAATGCGAGATCACTTTCACTCCAATTTTTTCTAATTCTATTAAGCTCGTGCTGTTGAAAAGTTTTTATTTTCTCCATATATAATTTGTCTAACCTTACTTTAGCGAGTTTAAAGATAATTTTAAAACTTTACTTTCATCAATCTTATGGCTTGCAAAGTGCAATTTGAATCAAATCTAATTTAATAGAGTCTTTGTTTAATGCTGTCGTACTGCGCTAATGCGCTATTTCTGAGGAAGGATAAGTGTAATAATTATTGGATTTTCCGTGTCGATATGAGGTGACATCACAGCTTTAAGTAACCCGTGTGTCAAATCATTTTGAGTAAATCGCGTTGATTCTCGGCACGATTACGTAGTGAAGAAAGAGCCACCTGTATTAACAAATGGCTCCTACGAATTTTTTATTTTACCGCCTTAAGCACGATATCTAAGGTGAATTCATCATCGATGGCGCGATTGCCTAAGTCGGAGAAAAAGCTTGCTGAACGATACTGTATATCAAAGTCCAGTCGATTTACCTTAACTCCTATAGCTTCAGCAGAAAGTCCGTCTGCAGTTGTGGTGACTTTTGCTGGAAAGGAGATCGATTTTGTTTTATTCTTAATCGTCAGATTACCCGTTATGATTGGATTACCTTTGCTATTATCAACTTTACTGATGACAAATTTACTGCTGGGGTAGGTAGGCACATTGAAGAAATCTTCATTTTTTAGATGCCCGGTCAATTTGGGAGCATCAGTACAAGCCATGGAATTCATATCTATGGTAAAACCACCGCCGGTAATTTTCCCCTTTTCTGTCTGTACCGTTCCTTCTTGTATATTGATTGTTCCCACATGTCCCCCGACAACTTTTTTCGCATTCCATTTGATCGTTGAATTTTGCGTGTTCACTTTGTAGCTTATCTTTTGGGCGAATGCCATTGATGTTAAGCAAATAATTGCTAGCGTTAGACTGGTTCTTTTCATTGAAGTGATTTATATCAACTCAAATATACATGGTCTCGTGCGGATACTTCTATGTTTAAACTTGTTTTTTTGTTTGCGCAATGTCAATATTATACTCGACTTCTTTATCAGTCGGCAATAGCGACTAACTTAGCACAAAGTAAATCGTGGATCGAAGATATTTTCGTATCCGAATTTTGGTCTATAAAAAAAAGATAATATGATTAAATCGAAAGGTTATGCGGCAAAAGACAGTAGTTCTCCACTTGAGTACTGGGAATTTGAAAGAAGGGAGCTTGGTGCAAACGATGTTTTAATAGATATCTTGTATAGTGGGATCTGTCACTCCGATATTCATCAAGTGCATGATGAATGGGGGGGAACACAATACCCGATTGTGCCTGGTCATGAAATTGTAGGCCGCATCAGCGCAGTTGGTCCTGAAGTGACTAAGTTTAAAAAAGGTGATCTAGCTGGTGTGGGCTGCATGGTTGCCTCTTGTGGAGAGTGTGACAACTGCAAGTCGGATCAACAACAGTTCTGTTCAGAAAAGAAGACCGTCTGGACCTATAATAGCAAGGATGTGATGCATGATCACAGCTATACATTTGGTGGGTACAGCAATAATATTGTTGCGGATGCAGATTTTGTGCTTCATGTGCCCGAATCCTTGGATATCAAAAAGGTTGCACCGTTGCTTTGTGCTGGGATTACGACTTATTCGCCATTAAAAAGATGGAATGTAAGCAAAGGTCATAAGGTAGGGGTACTGGGTTTAGGTGGATTAGGGCATATGGCGGTCAAAATTGCAGTAGCCATGGGAGCAGAGGTTACCATGATAAGTCACTCGCCGCGAAAAAAGGACGACGCAGCTTTGCTTGGCGCACATAAGTTCTTGAATACACATGAAGCGGATGAAATAAAAGAGTTCTCATCGTATTTTGATTTCATCATCGATACCGTATCCGCACCCCACGACTACAACCTCTATTTAGCATTGCTGAAAACAAAAGGTGTTTACATTTGTGTGGGAATTCCTGCTGCTCCTATGGAGATTAATGGACGCTCCATCATGGGAGGAAATAAGATTCTAACAGCTTCTAGTATTGGAGGAATACAAGAAACACAGGACATGCTTGATTTCTGTGCTGAACATAGTATTCTTCCCGAGACAGAAATGATTGACATTGATTACGTCAACGAGGCTTATCAACGCGTATTGGACAGTGATGTAAAATATCGATTTGTAATCGATATGGCATCTATCGAAAAGTAGGAGAAAAACAGGTTGACTCCTTCGAGCAGCCTGTTTTTATCTAAACATCTTTTGAATATTTCATTAAATAAGAGTCGTGACTTTCTTCCATAATTTTAAATCCAAGCTTTATGTATAGTCTTTGTGCTTTATTGACTTTTAAAACCTGTAATGTAATTGATCTCTTCTCGGAATTTGCTTCATTTATGATCTGTTCAAAGATCTTTTTTCCGATTCCTCTGCCTTGGTATAGCGGATCGATCTGAATTTGTATCAACTCGATACTATCCTGTTTTCTTTCTATTTTTAAGAGTCCAATTGATGTTCTATTATATTCAATGATGGAGGCATGTTCGAATTTATATTTTACTCTCAGCATATGTGAGTCGACGGTTGTCGAAAGAGAAGATGCTATTAAATGGGGATTCATAGTTTTTGTTCTTAAATCCAAAAGAAAATTCAAATCACTTTCCAGTGCTGTTCGATATGTTAATTGGGACATTACTATGTTGATGTTTTAACGGTTTAATCTATTTAGTTTGATGGGGCATATTCTGCTTAACCATAAACTCAGAATACAAGTTTCTGTAATGAGGTGATGAATCAGATGATAAATCGCCCAGGGAAATTATCCTGCAATTTAGCATATTCTTATCATATCTGTATCTTCTCATTCCTACGGCTTTGCCTAAAGGCTGAATAACTCGGTTGTTTTAGATTTTTTTTATGACAATTTTATGTGACGGTTTTTGAGCCTGTCTCGCTGTGAATAGCGTAACTTTAGTGTAGTTTTTACACATATTATGTGATAAATATTTTTTATTCAATGAGACAATAAATAAATAATTTCAATGAAAAAGGTAGAAATACAACACACAGATTTGCAGATAGCACCTATTAATTTTGGTGGAAATGTTTTTGGATGGACTTTGGACCAACAGCAGTCATTTGAGATTTTAGATAAATTTGTAGGGGAAGGATTTAATTTTATTGATACGGCCGATACCTATTCATGGTGGGTAAATGGCACAGGGGGACAATCAGAAGAAATTATTGGCAAATGGCTGAAGAGCCGTGGTAATCGTCAGGATATGGTGATTGCAACAAAAGTTGGCTCGGAAACCAAGGAGCACGGCTACGATATATCAAAAAAGCATATTCTGAAATCTGCAGATGAATCTTTAAAAAGGTTGGGAGTAGATCATATTGATTTATACTATACCCATTTTGACGATAAAGTAACACCGGTGGAGGAGACGCTATCTGCTTATGATGAATTGATTAAAGCGGGCAAGGTTAGGTATATTGCAGCTTCTAATTTGTCTCCAGCACGATTAATCGAAAGCTTTGATGTTGCAGAGAAAAACGGTCTACCCAAATATGTCGCATTACAGCCACATTACAATCTTGTTGAACGGGCAGGTTTTGAAACAGATTATGCTTCGTTGGTTGAAAGATATGGCTTGAGTGTATTTCCTTATTGGTCGCTTGCTGCCGGATTTCTGACAGGTAAATATCGCACTGAAGCAGATTTTGATAAAACAGCCAGAGGGGGAGGAATTAAGAAGTATTTTGATGAGAAAGGAAAAGCTGTTTTGAAAGCACTGGATTCCATCTCTGAGAAACATGAGGCGAAACAGGCGACGGTAGCGCTAGCTTGGTTGTTGGCCAACCCCCTTATCACGGCACCGATTGTAAGTGCTACAAGTGAAAATCAATTGGAAACATTGTTTGCTGCTCCGGCGCTAAAATTGGATACAGAGGACATTGAATTGTTGAATGAAGTGAGTAAATGATGATTTTATAATTATCCAGTGATCACTTATTAGATCCCAACCATCATACAGAAATCCTCACCTTTGGTGGGGATTTTTTATTTCTGTCTGGAAGATAAGAAATAAAAAAATACGTATGCTAATAAGCGTTGTATAAAACAAAACAATGGACCAGGACAAGAGGAGGTTATTTCTATACTTTAAGAAGTTTATTGTAAATTAGGTTGATAAATTGATCTTATGAAAAAAATCTTGATACTCTTTTTGGTATTGCTTTCCGGTAGAGGTTATTCCCAGACGCTTACACCATATGAACAAGGCAATGGTAATCAGACGACAACTTTTGATGAAATGCGTAGATACTATCAGGGATTAGCACAGCAATACGCATCTGTCAGTTATGAACCAAAGGGGCAAGATGATAACAATAAACCAATCGATGTCGTTATATTTAATCCTTCAGGAAATACTTTGGAGGAGTCGAGAAAAGAGAAGTGTATTTTATTTGTTAATAATGGCATTCATCCTGGAGAGCCAGATGGGATCGACGCGACTATGATGCTTATGAGGGATTTGGCAACAGGAAAAATTAAACCGCCAAAAAATGTAATTGTCGTTGCGCTCGCGAGTTATAATGTCAGTGGAATGTTGAATAGAGGTAGTTTTTCCAGGGCCAATCAAAATGGTCCTGAGGAGTATGGTTTCCGAGGAAATGCTAGAAATTACGACTTAAATAGAGATTTTATCAAAACGGACACCAAAAACTCACGTAGTTTCCAGCAGATTTTTCACTGGATCAAACCTGATGTTTTTATTGATAACCATGTCAGCAACGGTGCAGATTATCAATACACATTCACGTATATTTCAACAAATAAAGAACGTTTGGGAAACGTTTTGGGAAACTACTTTAACGGCCAAATGCAGAAAACCTTGCTAAAGGATCTTCAGGGAAAAGGATTTATTTCTGTTCCCTATGTTAACATCCATAACGACGTTCCAGATGGTGGATTTCCAGCTTTTATGGACTCACCGAGATATGCAACGGGTTACACCAGTTTATTTAATGTAATTGGAACGGTTGTAGAAACGCACATGTTGAAGCCTTATAAAGAACGGGTTAAAGTGACTTATGATTATATGCTTTGTAACCTCAATTTTATGGAGGAGAATTGGAAGATCATCAAGCAGAAGAGATCTGAAAACCTGGATCAATATAAAATAGGGAATAAATACGCCATTGGATGGAAGCTTGATTCCTCCAGGTATGAAACGATGGACTTTAAAGGCTTTGAAGCAAAATATAAACCGAGTGATGTTTCTTCCAAAGATAGATTGTGGTATGATAGGGAAGCAAAATTTTCAAAGCAAGTTAAACTGTACAATACGTATATGCCAACAAAAGAAATCACTATTCCAAAGTATTATGTAATACCGCAGTCCGAATGGAAAATTATTGATTTGTTAAAGCTCAACCAAATCAAATTGATATGTATCAATAAGGATACTGTTATTACAGTGGAGCAATACAGGATTAAGGACTTCAAGACAACTTCAAGCCCCTATGAGGGACATTATTTGCATTTTGATACCGATCTTCTTCGGGAAGTTAACAAGGTCAAATTTAGCGCTGGCGATTGTTTGGTACCATTGAATCAAGAAGGCGTGAAATTTTTGCTGGAAACTTTAGAGCCTGAAGCTATTGATTCCTATTTCAACTGGAATTTCTTTGATGCAATCTTAGGCCAGAAAGAGTATTATTCAGCCTATGTTTTTGAAGACACGGCAGCTAAGCTTCTAAAAGAGGATAAAGAATTAGGAGCTGCATTTGAAAGAGAAAAAATGACCAATCCTAAATTTGCCGAAAATGGAAAAGCACAGTTAGACTGGATATACAGACATTCTCCTTATTATGAGGGATCTCATCTTCTTTATCCTATTTGTCGCATCAATTGATAATTATTTTTTTGATAGAACCATATCGTAGGACTGTTATTTTGCAAATATGTCCAATGTGATACCGATGCAAAGTATGACTATAGAGTATGTTGTAAAGCCTAATATTAAGACCATGAATGCTTTGAAATAATTGATCATTTTAGATTTATCAAAAAATTGGCCTATTGCCCAAGAATAATAGACAAAGCTTAATACAGTTGCATGCACTATTAAACTAATATGGGTCACCCCCTCCATAATGGCAAACAGTGCATAAATTAACATGGTCATCCCCATAATAAAACACAAAAGTATGAGGATCTCGAAAAGGTTATAATCGTATTTTTTGAAGAATATTCTAGTCCAGAGTGCGATAAAGAATCCCATAATGATATTCGCATAGCCGTAATGATTTTGTAGCCACTGGAAGATTTTGGTTGTTATAATTAGTTTTTTTTCAATGGAGTGTGTGTCGATTGACTGCATGTATCTTTCTTCTGTATGGAAGAAATGCGAAATGATAGAATACAGCAATGATGTCACAATAACGAAAATGATTGGTTTCACTAGGCGGCTTCGGTTTTCAGAAATATAGTTTCGTACATTCAGTCCGGGAGCAGTCACCAGTTCTCGAATAGTATAGAGTATGCCGCGTTCAAAGTGAAGTACGTGCTCTATTTCATGGGCAACATAATGGGCGTCTATTCTTTTAAGAACCGCAGGCTGACCACAATCGGGACAGAATTTTGATGTCATGTCCGTACCACAGTTTTTGCAATTTATCATATTTACGTGTTTCTTTAGTTAAAGGTTAGTCTTCCTTTTTTAAGGTGGAGGACGTCAAAAGGAGATCGTCATTCCCGATTGGATTAATTAAGATATTCCGCAGCTTCTTTGAGTTGATATTTAGGACTCCTTTTTATAAACTCATGCAGAAAAGCGGCGTGAGCGGCGCCCGAGATAATAAAAATGCGATCTTGTTCTGTTACCGGAATTTGATTGAGGTTGGAGAATATTCTTAAATTTCTCCGATAGAACTTACTAGCTTCATCTGCTCCCTCAAAATTGCCTTTGGTACTGCTATATGTGAGTATATCCGCGTTTATGTTAATAAATTTTTGTAAAGTCTCTTGCTGATTAAATAGTTTTAATTTATTGAGTGTTGAAAGTTCTTCAATGCTGGAAAATTCCTTCATTATATTTTTAATATAGTTTTTGGAGGTTACGCTGTCTACCTGGTTGTCTAGTTCTGTTCCGATGTTGTAATTATAAAGAGCGGTTTCCTGCTCATCAATTCCATAAATTTTTTTTACCCCTGCAAGTTTGCCAACTTCATAAGCGATTAAGGCTACTTCGCCGCCAAACTTGGTTTTATAGGCTTTATCATTAATAAAAGAAGTATAATCTATGTTTAATTCTTTATTTTTTTGTGGGACAATTTCCACACAGATAATTGTTGGTTTAAACGCAGCTAATAATTTGGCTATTTTAAGGGTTTCATCTCTATTTTTTTTATCCTTTTCATCGAAATCCACTTTATGAGCATCAGGTGTGTAGCTCATGTGAAATGTCGCAAAATTCAGAACCTCTATTTTTTTCTGGGCATAGGAGTTTCCATAGAGTAAGACCCCGAGGATTATCCCAATATTTCTAAGGTGGATGGCGTTAATGAACATTGTGCTATTATACGATTATATGTTTTTCAGTTATGTTGGCTAGTTTTTTAGCTGTTTTTTCCAAAAGTATTACAGTTTGTCTAATTAAAAGCTACACTTGAGTGTAGTTTTTTTTAACTTCGGGATTTAGAATTTTGATATGGATTTTAACGCGTTGTTTTCTCAAAAAAATACGGTAGATAAACTTTCAGAGAAGGACCTATCACAAGCCTATGGTTACATCGAGCTCGTCAAAGCATTTTCACGAGTTACTTACCAAAGTATTTACGTGATAGATTATCAAGCTAAAAGTTTTGAGTTTGTATCAGATAATCCATTGTTTTTGGCAGGTTTAACAGCTACTGAAGTGATGGAAATGGGGTATAGCTTTTATCAAAAATATGTTTCACCAGAAGACTTCCAGATGCTCATCAATATTAACGAAGCGGGTTTTAGCTTTTACGAAAAAATCCCCATGGAGGAAAGAAAGCTTCATATTATATCTTATGATTTTCAGATACAAAACGCCTACAATAAATTTATTCTAATCAACCATAAATTGACGCCTATTTTTTTGACAGAAGAAGGTAAAATATGGAAAGCAATCTGTATCGTATCACTGTCAACGAAGGTATCTTCAGGTAACGTGACAATCGAAAAACTGCATTCTGATTCGTTATGGGAGCTAGATCTCTTGACCGGTAAGTGGAATTCGCAAAAAAAGATCAATCTTACGGAACGCGAGGTAGAGATCTTACGTTTTTATCATCGTGGTCTGACAATTCACGAAACTTCAGAGAAAATATTCGTTTCGATAGATACGGTGAAATTTCATCGACGGAAATTATTTGAAAAGTTGGGTGTGAGTAATATGAATGAAGCACTGGTCATTGCGTTGAACAATAGATTATTGTAGCGGAGCGAGGAATTGATCCTGTTTTAATATAAGCGCCCCCGTAAGGAGGCGCTATTTAGCTATTTTTTTACCAATAAGGGCAGGTACTTTTCGTAGCCCTCTGCTTTCATCTTATCTTTTGGAACAAAACGCAGTGAAGCACTGTTGATGCAGTAGCGCAAACCACCTTTGTCGGCTGGTCCATCATTAAAAACGTGACCGAGATGAGCGTCTCCAGTTTTACTGCGTACTTCCGTTCTTCGCATTCCATAAGAATTGTCTGAGAGTTCCTGAATCAGGCTATCATTAATCGGTTTAGAGAAACTTGGCCAGCCACAGCCAGATTCAAATTTATCCGTGGAAACAAATAAGGGTTCTCCTGTAGTAACATCGACATATATCCCTTCCCTGAATTCATCATTGTATTCATTGTCGAATGCGCGCTCAGTTGCACCGTTTTGTGTGACATTAAATTGTAATGGTGTTAACTCCTTCTTCAAGGTTTCCTTGTCTGCTTTTTTAAATGATTTTTCGGAATTCAATGCCGTCTTTTCTGGGTTCGCCTTTCGGGCAAGTTCAAATAAATCCGGACTTATATGACAATAGCCACCTGGGTTTTTGTCCAAGTATTTTTGATGGTAGGCTTCTGCATCATAGTAGTTCTGTAAAGGTTCTACTTCGACAACTATTTTGCCCGAATATTGACCTGCCAATTTAGCGATCTGTTCTTTGATGATAGCGGCATCTTCCACATTATTGTAATAGATACCTGTGCGGTACTGTGTGCCTATATCATTACCTTGTTTATTGACTGAGGTTGGATCAATAGTTTTGAAGAAAAGGTCAACAAGCAGTCTGAGGTCTACAGCCTGAGGATCGTAGCTTACCTTTACTGTTTCTGCAAAACCAGTCTTTCCTGTAGAAACTTGTGTGTAAGAGGGATTTTGAAGATTTCCATTGGCGTAGCCAACCTCGGTTGCAGTAACCCCTCGAACTTGTTTAAAGAAATGTTCCGTTCCCCAGAAGCAGCCTCCTGCAAAATAGATGACATGATCTTTTTGATGTGTAGTATTCATAGTATTTTGTGTTGACGATTTTAAATCTTTTCCTTTTTGTGAAAAACAAACCTTACTGATCAGAAATAGACCGATGGCTATAGCAAGGAGGATAAATAAGTGTTTCATAATATGAATTGCTAAGCGAAAGAAACATAATTGTTTCTTTATGTCAATTAACAAACACCGTACCTTTCTACGCTGTTTCGCTCGGAGATATCAGCAGTCATTAAATCTTAGTACTCTTTTTACAATTGAAAGACGAAGTCGTTAAATCAAACTTGGATACTGACAAAAAGACCACTCTGGCGACAATCGAGCGTGGAATGTTTGACAGTATAATTCTTATCCTGTCAATAGCTTCTATGGCGCATCGGAGATGAATGATCAAGTGAAAATAGGACAGTTTTAATAACGAGATACACTGTTGGCTGATAAGGAAGCTACGTTGTCATAAAACTGTCTTATTACTGCGATTATAGCTTCCTTGTCATAAGCATAGAGTCTATGAAGTTCTTCTTGGGTGCCCTGGACCGCAAAAGTATCAGGTAGTCCCAGTCTTTTTAAACGGGCCTTATAACCCTGATCGACCATAAATTCCATGATAGCGCTGCCCACGCCACCTGCTATACATCCATCTTCGACAGTAATGACATAAGGATATGTTTGGAATACTTCATGTAAGAGTTCTTCGTCGAGGGGTTTAAAGAACCTTAAATCATAATGAGCAATAGATATTCCTTCGTTGAGCAATTCGCTGCAGGCTTCCATAGCATATTGGCCGACCGGGCCGAGAGAAAGTATTGCAATATCTTTACCGACGCAGAGTTTTCTTCCTTTTCCGATTTCAAGTTTGGTGAATCTATTGGTATGCTGATCCTGAATGCCAAAACCTTTTGGGTAGCGGATTGCAAATGGCCCTTCAACAGGGCCGGCCTGTGCGGTAAATAGTAAGTTTCTAAGATCCGTCAGTGTCATAGGGGAAGCCCCCACGATATTGGGTATGCAACGGAGAAAAGCAATGTCAAATGCACCCTGGTGAGTGGGGCCATCGGGACCGACTACGCCAGCTCTGTCAATACAGAGCACGATCTGTAATTTTTGCAATGCGACATCATGGATCAGCTGATCGTATGCGCGCTGTAAAAATGTCGAATAGATGACACAGAAAGGCAGCAATCCATCGGTGGCAAGACCCGCAGAAAAAGTAACAGCGTGCTGTTCGCAGATACCAACGTCAAAAACACGATGGGGCATCGCTTGTTTCATTGAAGTCAACTTACTGCCCGAGAGCATGGCTGGACTAATGGCCACGATACGGTTATTGCTCTGGGCCAATTTGGTCAGCGTTTCCCCAAATACCTCCTGAAATGTGTTCCTATAAAGCTGAGAAGACTTGTTTTCTAAACGCATGCCCGTCAGCTTATCGAATTTTCCGGTTGCATGCCACAGTTCTTTGTTTAGCATTGCTGGCGCAAAGCCTTTTCCCTTTTGTGTTACACAGTGTAATATTTTGGGCCCGGGGATCTGTTTTAGCTGTTCGAATACTTTGATTAATTTTGGAAGATTATGACCATCAATCGGTCCAAAATAGCGGATATTTAGAGCTTCGAAAAGATTGCTCGAAGCAAGTAAGCCTGTCTTCATAAGTTTTTCCAATTTTCGGATTGTAGCGATAGACCAGCCTGCCCGCTGTTTAGTCGACAAGAGCTTTTTAATGTGAGCTTTTAATTTATTATAAGTGTGCCCCGATATTAGGTCAACCAGATAGTTCTGCAACGCCCCGGTACCAGCATCAATAGACATATTGTTGTCATTTAAAACAATAAGTACGTTAGGCTGTTCGAATCCTATATTATTTAAAGCTTCGAACGCCAGACCAGCCGTCAACGCACCGTCGCCAATCACAGCAATATGCTGACGATTGTGGTCCCCTCTATAGCTGGCTGCACATGCCATACCCAAAATTGCAGAAAGAGAAGTTGATGAATGGCCGGTGCCGAAGGCGTCAAATTCATTTTCTTCCATGGAAGGAAATCCGCTGATACCTCCTAAAAGCCTATTCGAGTGAAAGAGGGGAGCTCTTCCTGTTAGTAATTTATGTACATAAGCTTGATGCCCTACGTCCCAGATCAATTTGTCTTTAGGAGTGTTAAATACGTAATGCAATGCGATGGTAAGCTCCACAACACCAAGGCTTGAACTAAAGTGGCCACCATACATAGCGATATGGTCAATTAAAAAAGTGCGTAGATTCTGGCTCAATTGCGGTAATACATGGGGTGGAAGCTCCCGTAATTCTTCGGGGTTGTTTATTTGGTAATTGCTTGTCATTTCTTTTTTGTACAAATTTAGATTGATTAGATTTGTGGTACAGGTACAGTATATGTAAAAGTGATCAATACAGATGAAGAGTTACAAATTTGAAATCTTTACACAAACAATCGAGAAAAATATCAGATCGGGCACCTATAAGCCCGGTCAAAAGCTACCTTCGGTACGTGAATTGAAAGATTACTATGGTTTTAGTATGAGTACAATACAAGCTGGCTATGAGTATCTCGTTATTCGTGGTTTGGTAGAAAGTGTTCCAAAATCGGGATACTACGTTAGCACGAAGAGTGAAATAGTGATCGAAACCGGTCGGGTTACACGTCGGCCAGTAGCAAGAGATGCGGTCTTTGAACAGGGGATTGGTCTGACGACTTCCTCTCGAGGAACTCGCCATTTTTCGGAATTTAACGTTGCTGCACCGGGAGATCTTCTTATACCTCAAAAATTGCTACTTCGGACTATGCAGCAGGTCATTCGGGAAGAGGGGGCCAGATTATTGCGCTACTATCCATCCAATGGTTCGCTGCAATTGAAAGAAAACATTGTCAGACGTGCCGCCTCACATCAGATGTCGCTGCATCCAGATGAATTGCTGATTACAGATGGTGCTCTTCAAGCATTATATATTGCCTTAGCCTCTGTATGTAAATGTGGGGATGTAGTTGCAGTGGAAAGCCCATGTGTGTTTTCTGTATTGGAAGTCATTCGGGTGCTAAAACTACGTGTCATTGAAATTCCTGTTCTTGGTAATGATGGATTTGATATAGACTTTTTTAGCCAAGCCTGCCAGGGCAATGTGCTAAAAGCAGTAGTCCTTACACCCAACTTTCATAATCCAACAGGTATTTTGCTCTCAGACGAACAGAAAGTTGCTTTACTGGAGATTGCTTATCGATATAACATTGCAGTTATTGAGAATGATATCTATGGTGATCTGAATTTTCAAGGGAATAGACCATCTACGATAAAACAATTTGATGAAAGTGGACTGGTTATGACATTTTCGTCTTATTCAAAAACACTGGCACCTGGTATTCGACTGGGCTGGTTGAGTACGGGGAGATTTCTGAAAGATGCCGAGCAAATTAAGTTTGCGTTAGGGAGCACAGTTTCACCTTTGAATCAGGAAACGGTAAACCGTCTGATTGGCAACAATAGTTATGATCGGCACATTCGATCGCTGCGGATGCAATTGGCGAAAAATTCTTATCAGGCTATCAATCTTATTACTTCCAGTTTTCCCGAGAAGACCGCGGTTATCGGACCTGCTGGCGGTTATAATCTTTGGGTGAAGATGCCAGGAAATATAAATATGAACGATTTTTACACACAGTGTGAAAGAATCGGAGCAAAGTTTACTCCTGGATATACATTCTCTTTTTCGAATACCTTCGGACACTATTTCAGAATGGTCATCGCAGACAAATTCTCTGATAAACGTGTAAAAGCTATTGAGCTTATAGGCCAGTATTTATGTGGGATTATTTAGCATCTGTATCGATTGTAAATGCAGAATGTGTACCGAATAATAGTCATTTAAAGGGTTTACATTTGAGTTTTTAAATGTAGATGCAAATATGAATATAATCACAAAATTTACAGTCGCAACAGAACAAGGCATTGAAGCGCTGTTGATGCTCACCAAAACATTGGCTATACAAAAATTTACTCAACTATTGAAACCAGTTGAATTGGAACATTATATTATTGAAAATTTTAATGCGCAAACCCTCGTCAGCGAAATAAACAGTATGTCAAATCAATGGTTGGTGGTATATGTTGACGACCAGCCGATAGGATATGCAAGAATTACGTCAAAAGGCCAGAAACCGATCGCTGTGGAAGGTAAACGCGCCATCCGAGTGGCGGACTTTGGTGTTTGCCAGCATCAAGCTCAACAGCAAATAATGACATCATTAATTGATAAATGTCTTACAGTATGCAGTACTTACGAAGCGATTTGGATCAACGAACCCATAGGAAGTTCCTTCACAGGGCTTTTTGAACAGAAAGGTTTTATCAGGCAACCGGGAACGAGCCGATTCGATAAGTTGCCGTTGGAATCAGCCTTATATCTTAAGATCAATTTGTAAACAAACAAAAAACGCACGCCATCAGTGCGTTTTTTATTTAGTTATGGATACGTTAATATTAAAATTTGTAATTTGAGCTATCGAAAAGAAAATATTGATGTGATTTCTGCCCTAATAGCTTATGGGGTAGAAAGCTGTATTTTATAACCTGCTTTTAAATCTGTGTAATGAAGAAATTGTTAATTGTTGTTCCCGGTCTATTACTAAGCGCAATCGCATTCGGGCAAGAATCTGAGGAGGTAAAGTTAGACAGTATTGTGCAATATTTTAGTGAAATTAAAACTGCAACTAAAAGATCTTTTAGTTTGTGGGACAGGGATCTATATGGTAATGTTGTTTTAGTTGATCCAAGCACACGACAACTCTTTAGTAACAACTCCGGCACAGATAATTCTTTCATAAAGTATAAAAATATCTATGTGGGCAAATTACCGGATAGTGTCAATATTGCCAACACATCTTTAAAATGGAATGGTCATACCTGGGCGATGGTTATGTTGCCTTTGTCCAAAGATTATTACGCACGTATAAATTTATTGGCGCATGAATTGTTCCATTCCGTACAGTCCTCTTTAGGATTTGTTCAAAATAACTACGAAAGCAATCATCTCGACCAGCAAAATGGACGTATATTCTTACGTTTAGAGCTAGAAGCACTTAAAAAGGCTTTTGATACAGATTCACAAGACAAGCAAAACAAACATTTGACGAACGCATTGATCTTTCGGAGATATCGAAATTCACTTTTCCCAGGATCTGCCCAAATTGAAAATCAATTGGAACTTAATGAAGGTATAGCTGAATATACGGGCGTAATGATTAGTGGCAGAGGCAAAGAGAGGACTAAAAAACATTTCATTGATGCAATAGATAGTTTTTTCTTAAATCCAACTTATGTCAGGTCTTTTGCATATAATACTACAGCACTCTATGGTTATTTGCTGCGTTTAAAGCATCCGTTTTGGAATCAGAATATTTCCGCGAATACAGATTTGACTGATTTTTTCATTCGGGAATTTAGTATTGAGCTTCCTGAGGATTTAGCCTCTGCGGCAGAAGGCCTCGCACCTGATTATAATGGAAACAAGATTTTCGCTGAGGAACAAGTACGAGCAGATAAAATAAAAGAGCAGATCGGGTTATATCACTCATTGTTCGTTGATCAGCCCCATGTGATCCTAAAATTTGAGAAGATGAATATATCTTTTGACCCAAGAAATATTCTTCCTATTGCAGATCTGGGGACTGTCTATCCGAACATTAGGGTCACAGATAATTGGGGAATTCTCGAAGTTAAAAATGGAGCACTCATGAGTCCCAATTGGGATAAGATAACGGTTAGTATACCGACAAAAATCGAAGGACAGCGAGTAGAAGGAGAAGGTTGGGTACTACAGCTCAAAGAGCCCTATGCCCTCCATAGGGACGAATTATTGAATAATTATAAATTGATTAAAAGATAGCTCCCTTCAATCGAGACTTTTAGTCGTTTTGGAGTTTTGCCCCTAAACAAATTGTATCAGATATAATCCAGTGAGTTTAAAGCTCTAAATTTTCGTGGACTAAGGCCTGTATGCTTTTTTATAAACCTTGTTAAAGAAGCCGATGAACTGAAACCATAGCGAGATGTCAATTCTTTAATTGGAATTTCAGTAGAAGCTAGCTTCTTGGCAATCTCATTTGCTACAATATCCTTAACGATCATGCTTGGAGGTGCTTCATTGTTGGAAACCGTCAATCGATGTAAAGTTAATCTTGATACGTTAAGCTTTTTCAAATAGAACTGGAGATCCCAATGATTCTGAGGGTATTGGTGTATTAGATTTTTAAACTCTGCTAGGATGGGGTGTTCAGTTAGCAATGCTGAATTTTGATCCAATTGATTTAATGTTTCTTTTTGTTTTGGAATGTCGTTTTTCATGTTTTCAGATAATTTGCCCTGTTGCCGTCCCGCATTGCGCGGCCTCAATATTTTGGTTAGGTGTTTAATCAATCTTATTGAATGAACCAAAATTAGTATATTAATTTCATAGTCTACTTTTCGAAATTAACGATTCGCTTTTTAAAATTATAATTTTTTGTGGTTGATCAACCTAAAACTGACACACTGGCGACTATTATTGAAAAAATCGGAAAGTAATGCTCGATGGAAAATATTAAGTGGAAAATCCCAAGTGCTGTTCCGATTTGGTAATTGATTTATTTTGCTTATATTTTTATTATTACTCTTTGTAATTTAGGTTTTTATGGGTTTTAAATTTATTAAATATTTAAGTGGTAAAATGCAGTGTTATAACTTTAGGTTATAGTATGTTTTAAGTGTTTTTAGATGTCCACACACAGTGTGTTCGCGCGTCACACCAAAAAATCTATATGCTAATGAATGATAAGAATGCAGAAAATTTAACTTGCTCCTAATTTCAACCTATATGATTGCACCATACTAAAAGGAGAAGGTCTTGCTTTCCGTGGGACAGAAAAGTCAATTAAGCGGAGTTCCATCGGAATAATTAGTTCGAATGACATCTACAGCCCATATTAAAGTTGATGAATCGATATATATAGAGTTAAGGAATTTGCATGCTTTAACACAGGATATATCCGCTTTAAGAGATTAGGCCGATGAATTACTGCACTATACGCCCAATTTTGTTACTAAAAAAATTAATCATTGTTTTACAATAAAAACATTGAAAAGTATTATCTTTAGTATGGAAGTTAATTCCAATAACCACGTATTTATTTAATTAATTGAGAAAATGGGTAAATTTGAAGTAAAAACAAGAAAAAATGGAGAATTCCAGTTTAATTTAAAGGCTGGAAATGGACAGGTAATTTTAAGCAGTGAAGGTTATACAACCAAAGCCAACTGTTTGAATGGAATTGAATCTGTTAAGAAGAATGCTCAGGATGATAATAAATTTGATCGTAAAACTTCCACGAATGGCAAGCATTACTTCAATCTCAAAGCTACTAACGGCCAAATTATTGGGACTAGTGAGATGTATGAAAGCGCAAGTGGCATGGAGAATGGTATTGAATCTGTCAAAAAGAACGCACCTGATGCTACAGTTGAGGAAATAGCTTAAAGAGTAAAGCTTATGATTTGATAATAAAAGAGCCGGTTTTTATCCGGCTCTTTTTAGTTTATTTTTGTGCTGTCGGAAGAGGAATGGAAAACCAGAAACTGCTTCCTTGGCCTATAGTACTATCGACACCAATCTCACCAGCATGTTTTTTTATAATCTCAGAGGAGATGTAAAGTCCGAGTCCAAGGCCTGAATAGGATTTACCCTCATGATTAGCCCGGTAATATCTATCGAATATAAAAGGTTGTACAGCTGGATTAATACCTTCGCCTTTGTCTATAACGGTTATTTTTATTTGATCTTGTAATTGTTCAACGACAATATTGATTTCTTTTGATTCCGGGGCGTACTTAACAGCATTGTTGACGAAATTAACAAGAACCTGTTCTAATCGCTGTTCGTCTGCAAATATATCTGCATCAAGATCTCCCGTAATGTTGACTTGATGGTTACCTTGCGATATAATATTGTGACAACTCGACGTAAGTATCTTTAATGCCTTGAAAGTTGTCTTTTCGAGATGGAGCTGCCCCTCACTGATTCGATGCATATTAAGTAAATCGTCAACAAGTGTAACAATCTTTTTGATATTAACAGCGGACTGATCAATAAGCCTTGAAATAACGTCACTTCCGGTCTTGTCTTTGAATCGCTCCAGGAGCTGAATGGTGCCTTTTAAACCTGTGACAGGGGTTTTTAATTCATGACTCGCAATACCAAGGAAGTCATCTTTTTGAGATTCATAATTTTTCCTTTTTGTAATGTCTGCGACTACGCCAATGAGGTGAGTGGCGTTACCTTCTGCATCGTATTTGGGAAGTCCAGAGGCATTGATCCAATGCAGTGATCCATCTGGCCAACGGATAAGATATTCAGCGTGATAGGTCTTCCTGTTTTGGATTGCTTCCTGAACTTTTCTGTAGACCATTTCACGATGCTCAGGAATGATGCTTTGCATAAGGTCTTCATAATCAAAGCTATCTTTTTTAGTGAGGCCAAAATTTAGTTTGCAGGTTTCAGAGCAATCCATTTTCCCAGTTCTGATATCGCGATTGTAAGAGCCAAGTTCACCAGCTTTTAGTGCAATCTCTAACTGGTGATTGAGCGCTTCGAGATGTTCATTTCTTTTAATACGCTCAGTAACTTCATTTGCTATAACAATAATAGATTCGGTTTCACCTTCATCATTTTTCAAAGGCTCATAAGTGAAATCGAAGTAATGATCACCTAAGACGCCTTTCGACTCAAGCTTCGCATAGGCGGTATCTCCAATATAATTTTGGCCTGTCGTAAAAACGTCGTCCAATATTCCCAGATAGGGTTGTCCTTGCAGTTCAGGGAGTGCCTGAACGAGTGGTTTGCCAATGATAGCTTCTGTCTTACGCCAGAGTTTAAGCATCATATCGTTGGCTACTTCTATATATAAATCACGGCCTGTCAAAATAGCAAAAGCGATGGGAGCTTTATCTATAAAGGATCTGAATCGACGTT
Organism: Sphingobacterium sp.; assembly: GCA_031286695.1. Lineage (GTDB taxonomy): Bacteria > Bacteroidota > Bacteroidia > Sphingobacteriales > Sphingobacteriaceae > Sphingobacterium. The sequence goes on from JAITTY010000018.1 coordinate 99,068, forward strand.
CGCTCTTTTTGAGGTTTTTGTTGAGTAGAACTGTCAAATCGTAGGATTTATTCAGCTGGCTATTAGTACGATAGAGTTCGTCATTGGCAAGTTCCATCTCATCGTTAAGTTCGATGAGTCGTTGTTGCATGGTTGCCATTGTAATATTTAGTCCCTCGAGCTCATCAATTTTATCTATGGAAGAGCTCCGAAGCTCAATTTGATCCATTGCTGTTCGTGCAAGACCCTCCAGTATCTGTCGGTCACTGCGCGTGAAGGTGCGTGGATGCTTGTCGATAACACATAACGATCCGATCATAAATCCATCGTGAGTAATGAGGGGAGCGCCTGCGTAAAACCGCAAGCCAAAATCACCTATCACATTTGGATTGGCCAGCAATATGTCCTCCTTTAGAGCATCTTCGAAAACTGTTACTTTCTTGTTCAGAATAGCCAGACTACATAAGCTTTTACCTCGATTCGTTTCTTTTGTGGCACCCATGCCAATATTTGCTTTGAAATAGACAGATTCAGCGTCAACCAACGATAGCAACGCAATAGGAGCATTGAATATTTGTGTGGCTAATTTTGCGATTCCATCGAAGCTAGCTTCGGAAGGCGTACCGGTAATTTTATAGCGTCTAAGTGCATTCAGTCGGTCATGTTCATTTTTTTGCAAAATATCCATTCCAAACGTATTCTGTATCATAGTGACCGTGTAATTCTTTTCATAAAGATAAAGTTTTAATTACAAAAGCAATGATGCTTTTTCTCTATTTCATGTTTGAAAGAACGGGTAACATGGATTGTGTAAGACATGGTGGTCGCCAGTTGTCGAAAGAATAAACAATTTTAGGAATCAAATAGCGTCGGTGTGCGGCATCGTTGTTCAAGATCAAGCAGGATAGATTTATTACGGAGGCCTCCGGCAAAGCCCACGAGCTTACCTGATTTGCCAATTATCCGATGGCATGGAGCAATAATGGCAATGGGGTTTTTATTCAATGCACCGCCGACAGCCCTGACGGCTTTGATGTCACCTAATTGCTGCGCGAGCTGGCCGTAAGTGATGGTCGTGCCGTAGGGGATTTGTAAAAGTGCTTTCCAGACCTTGACCTGAAATGCTGTTCCTTTAAAATCCAGCGGAACATCAAATACCTTTCTTTGCTTTGCAAAGTATTCCTTCAGTTGCAGTTCTGTCTGTATTAGAATTGGCGCCTGTTCGTCATAGTTTGCAGTAGGAAGCTTTGTGCGTATATAGTTTTCGCCCTCCCAAAGCAGACCTGAAAGTCCCTTTTCTGTAGCAACAATGTGGATGAGCCCAACAGGCGTGTTGATTTCCTTGTATACAAATCTATCGTTAACTTCCATATCTCTGTTTATCAATGCAGGGTTTGGATAAATCTACAAAAATGAATAGGTATCGAAAAATGTTAAGTTGACTTGTCTAGTGGATAAATCCAAGATTTTTTAACTCAATAATTTCAAAAGCTGCTCCTCTGCTAAAAAATACCTATTTTTATAGCTATTCTATTTTCAATGAAGATGAAAAAGCTTTTTCTGCTGTTGCTGATTACTTTTTTTTGCCAAAGCTTGTTTGCCAAAAAGATAAACGAACTTAAAATCTTGCAGATCAATATCTGGCAAGAGGGCACTGTCGTACCCAACGGTTTTCCGGCTATTGCTGATGAGATTATTGCTAAGCAAGCAGATGTCGTATTATTTAGCGAGGTCCGAAATTATAAGAATACAGATTTTGTTCAACATATTTTAGCCGAACTGCGGGCAAAAGGAGCAAGTTATTTCGGAAAGTCAAGCGATGAAAAGCTGGATGTGGGTTTCATTTCCAAATATCCAGTGAGAGAGCAAAATGCGCTCTACGAAAAAAATAGTGATATGGGAGGGGTACTTAAGAGCAAGATTAAAGTCGGAAGGCGCAATTTTGTATTCTACTCTTTGCATCTTGATTACACCAATTATGCTTGTTATATGCCACGGGGCTATGATGGAGTAACTTGGGAGAAACTGACGAATCCAATTACAGATGTTTCAACCATAATCGCTGCAAATCGGAAAAGCAAACGCGATGAAGCGATCCGTGATATTATCAAAGATGTGGAAAAAGAGGATCAGTCACAATCTTTTGTTGTCGCTGGGGATTTCAACGAGCCCTCACATCTGGATTGGACGAATGAAACAAAAGATCTTTTTGATCATAGGGGAGCTGTGGTTCCATGGGATTGTTCAGTTCTGCTACAAAGGGCTGGATTTACGGATAGTTTTCGTCAAAAGTATCCCAATCCGGTCAGGTATCCGGGATTTACTTATCCTGCATATAACAAGGATGTATCAATCAATAAATTGGCATGGGCACCAACAGCAGATGATCGTGATCGGATAGACTATATATATTATCGCAGTAGACTGCCCTTTCAACCGATCGAAGTGCATATAGTGGGTCCGGTTGAAACGGTCAAATATGGGCAAAAACAAGATAAAGATAGCGAAGATCATTTTTTAGTACCCAAGGGTATTTGGCCTACAGACCATAAAGCATTGCTCGTTTCCTTTAAATTCTAGCCGATCAGTTTTTGTGCTAACAGCACGTGGGTTCTTCTAGCTTGACCTGTGGTGTATTGCTTGGGCAGGAGGGTAGCCCCACGCTAAAAACTGAACCCTTGTTGGGCGTACTCTGGATGTTCACAACACCTTTGTTCCGTTCAATAAGATCCTTGCATAGGACAAGCCCCACACCTGACCCCGGTTCGTCTTCGGTACCAAAGGACTTTTGCTGAATCTCGTTAAATAATAAGGCGGATTTCGAGGGGTTGATGCCTACTCCTTCATCCTGAATATGGATATGTGTATAGAGGTCGTCTACGCTAGCATAGATGTTGATATTCCCATTAGCATAACTGAATTTGATTGCATTACTGATTAAGTTGCGCAAAATAATTATTGTATGATCCCTATTGGCAATTATTTGCGTCTCAGTAGGTATATTGATATTGATTTTTAGTTGTTTAGATAATGTGTTCTCCTTAAAACCTTTAATGATCTGCTGGATCATGGGTTTGATTAATAATGCTGACGCCTTGGTATCCATTCCCTGCATGCTGCTGCTGCCCCATTGCAATAGGTCATCTAATGCTTGATTCTGCTGCCTAATCTGCTGATAGATTTGTTGAATATATTCCTGTGAGGTGGTACTGTCAAGCATTTGGTTGCGAAACATGAATACCAATGCCTCAAGGTTGGCAAAAGGACTTTTAATGTCGTGCGCAATAATGGAGAAAATTTTTTCTTTGTCTCGATTCAAGGATTCTAAATGATGACGTTGACGTTCGATCTTTTTCATATTCTTATAAATGATATCAAGAAAGAAGTTGACCGCAACAACCATAAAAGCAAGTGCATTGATAATGTTGAAAACAGACCTAGAGCGAGGGACTTGCTGATTCAGAGGAAGAATATCCGGGAGCAGATATAAAAGCGAAATCAAGAAAGCTACGGTAAGGCAAAGAATAATATGAATTTTTCTATTGTCATACATCAGCATGGAGACAATCAATGTGCACAATAAAAAGTATTCGCCCCCATTTTTATAGAGGAGAGCCCCTAAGAAGAAAAATACCGAATTGCTTGTCAGCAACGTAGCCTTAGCGATATTGTGTTTTCCATAATATTGAAGTAAAAGGACGGTAAACGCACATATTGAATTGGAGAAATTAATCGCTGATAAAATATAGCGGTGGTCAATAAGATTGAGGACTGAAAAGAAAATTGTCGGAAATAAACATAATAATGCAATCAGGTTTATCATGTAGACGCGTTTGAAATCGATGTACGACATCTCATGATGTGCACCAATATGGGAAAAAAAATTCCAATATTTACGAAAATGATTCATAGGGACGCGTCTGAATTTTCTTACAATTTCTGAATAGTCAAAATTAGCCATAAATCAGGAGTCCAACAATGATTTTTCTCGAATAGAATATATCGTAGACAGCGTCGGTAATTAAAAGGAGATCTATTGAATTGGGCGGGCACCCTTAATTCGGAAAAAACAGGCGTATTTCGGTCCCTTGATTTTCCTGGCTAAAGATAGCCATCTGTGCTTTCAGTCTTTCCAGAAGTTCCTGGACGATAAACAATCCGATACCCTTTCCCTGGTAATCCATAGAGTTGGAGCCACGAAGTCTTTCCATGCGGATATTTTCGAGTTCGTGTTGCGGAATGCCTATGCCATTATCTCTGATAATATATAACACGCCATTGGTTACTTTCTCACTGTAAATGTGTACCTGCGCATTTTTATTGGCCGATGAGTATTTAATAGCATTATTGACCAGGTTGGTGAAGATCTGGTAAATCCCATTCTGATCGCTGTTTACTGAAAAAAGATCGCCGAAAATAAGTTCCGTATGGGGGCTACGATATAATAATTTGGCCTCTCGGCACCAATTGGGAAGCGTGAGATCTAAACGGATGTTTTGTTTCTGTAGCTTATTGATCGGAGCAAGACTCAGTTCTACCGTTTTGTCAATAATATCTGCAATGTTTTCAAGCGATTGGTCGATCACATCGTACAGCTCCATCCGTCGATTGGATTGCATGTCTAAATGTTCTTTCAGCACACCTATCCCCAGTTTAGCGAGAGCTAATGGATTCTTGGCATCGTGAGAAAGCGTGTAAGAGATCATTCGCAGGTTTGTTGCGGGGTTGATCGCGGTATTTTCTTGATCCTTTTGTTTTTCTTCCTGTATTTTATGGGTAACATCTGTGGCTGTATGCAGGATAGAATATGTCCGACCACGCTTATCAAACAGCGGTTTATATTCAAAATCAAAATATCGTTTAATTTTAAAGTCACGGTCAGTGATTGTTGCTGGCGTATCAAAGGCCTTATAGGTTACACCGCTATCCCAAACATTACGCAGTATATCGGTAAATCCTTCTTGCGTAAATATGGGAAATACCTCTGCGAAAGAATGTCCGAATATCTCATTTTCAGTACGCCACATGCTTAACATACGCGAATTGGCAAATGCGATATTGAGGTTTGAATTATCATAAATGGCCGTTGCAATCGGCATCTGATTTAATGCTTCAAAAAAAATCGGAACATCCTTTTGAGGTTTTCGCATATTGGATATCTAATGATGGCCTGCTTACTGCAGTGCTGCGCTAAAATTACTCAAAAATCAAGCCAATAGGCAATTATTTTTGCGCTTTTTAGTTTCATTCCGAATTATCTTTTAGCTAAATTTAAAGGACATAGATATGGAAGATACAATTGGTTTTAAGATTTATGATCCTTTTAAAAGACAGACTTTTCCTTTTACGTATAAAGGACAGGATTATCAAGTCAGATTACTAAAAAGAGATGTAGCGAAAGAACAGGAGGAAGTGGAAATACTATTGGATGGCGTCATTCAGAACATTGTCAAAAAAAATAGCAAGTGGTCCTTTGATCGTATTGATGAAGACCAAGATTTTGCAAATGATATATGGCGGGCCATTTCATTACGTTATAGACTGTAATTTAATCAACAGACAAAAGAAAATTTAGCCAGTCGTACGTTTGGGATACTTGGAAAATACAATACTATTAGACTTTTTTATAGTAAGCTGACCTAATAAAAACACAAAATATTATTATATTTAATAAGCGTCAGGAATTTTAAAATTAAGAAATGGATAGGAATTTGTAATCATATTACATATGGATAAGTATCTGGAAATTAGAGAATATGATGTTCAGGATAGAAGTAAACTGATTGATATTCTCCGTATGAATGTACCGAAATATTTTGCGCCGAATGAGGTCGCAGACTTTAAGGAATATCTTGACCAGGAGGTGGAAAGATATTTTGTTGCTCTTGTTAATGGACAAATTATTGGTGGTGGCGGAATCGGTTTTTCGGATGATGAACGGATAGGATTTCTTAGCTGGAGTTTTTTAAATCCAAAATATCACGGATTTGGTTTTGGTAAAGCCTTATTGCACCATCGTATCGATTTTCTCTACAGCCATGGCAGTGTCGAAACAATAGAAGTTGGAACCTCCCAGTTTACATTCGGATTCTACAAGAAAAACGGATTTATATTGAGGGAAATTCACAAAGATTACTGGGCTGAAGGATTTGATCTATACGATATGGTTCATACAAGGCAATAGGCTATACTTGATTAAGCCTAGTTAGATTGGGAGACTATAGGTAAAGGATAATATCATTTATTTAGTATCGTGAGATTTGCTTTGATCTGATTAAGGTGATGTATCGGATGATAGCTCATCAGGTAAAACATTTCGCGTATACTGAGCTTTCCCAGTAGAGGATGGGGTAGAGCCAGGCGATCAAGTTCATCTTCCTTGTATAAGGCAAGAAGCTGACTAATTGTTTCTAAAGTCTCTTCCGTTTGTGCTATCAGGAGCTCTTTTTGTTCGGTTGCAATCTCTTCAGGCAAAAATTGTTTTGGCGCCTGACGGCTTGTTTTTAGATAGTTATTGCGTACAGCATCGTAATCCCAGCGCGCGCGCTCCAGCGTGCCGAATTTTTCGGAAATGAAATCTTTTGACTGAAGTACCTTAGGAAAAGGCAGTAGCGTTAGTAAAATATGTTTTAGCTGCTGACCGGCAGCCCATTTTTCATTGTGGCGAAAGGAAAAATGTGATTCAGGTAATGCCTGTATATAAGAAATAGCCGTATAATGATTGTCAGAAAAAGTTTTGATCAGCTCTTGTTTAGTCATAAAATTTTTATCTGTAATTGGTGTTTCTGCTTTGTTTAACGGAACATCCCCAACAGATGCTAGCATATAGCAGGTATTAAAAATAACAAATTATTTGTGAATGTCTATTATTTCGCTGTAATCAAAGCTAAAAACGGTCGGTATTTCACTATACCGGCCGTTTATTTAATCATCCAAGGTTTATTTTCTTCTTTGAAAGAGGCTATCTAGCTTTTAATAAGCACCAAAATCAGCAAGATGAGAATAAAAGAAATCGCCCCAGGAACTAGTAGATTCTATTTTAAAATACTGGGTACTAATTGATGTGTTAAGATCAACATTGATCCAGGATCCGGAAACTTTAATCAATTGAGCTGTTTTAATCAACGTCCAATTTATGCCGTTTGTACTTGAATAAATATTGATATCCTTCATCGCTCCATTTAAATTGTCGCGGTTACGGAAAGCAACTCCTTTCACTGTACGTATTGCACCCATATTGACGGAGAAGAAATGTGGCTGCGGGGTTTGGGTAGAAGACCAAGGCGTATGCCAAACCGTACTTCTGTTCATATCCAGGACATTGCTTGCCGGTGAACCAGGTTCGTTGCTATCGCTGGCGATAATTGACCAGCCTGTGGTCGGTAATAATTTATAAGTAACCACTTTGGATAGATCGGGTATATTATTAACGAAATTATAGGCGTAGCCTAAAGTTGTGCGGCTTCCGTTGACATGCATAAATCCGATTCGCATTTCGTAATTGCCTGTGAGATCATAGAAATCAGCTAATGGACATTCAAATCGAAAACTATCCTGACCGATTATTTTTGTAGCCCACTGTACCGCATCATAATCGTTATTTACACCGAAAGGTTCTCTATCGTGCCAAACAACAATGTCATTCACTGGTTTTGTTGCTGTAAACTTTCCAGAAACAATAATCTTGTTATTTACGAAGCTTGAGGACAATGAAGTGATTTCTGCAGATGCAGATGCATACCAGTCACTTCTTGCCACAGGGCTGAATACCTGGCTATTGTTGAATGTTGCTGCAGTGGTACTTGTCAATGAGGTAGTGGAGATTCCGTAAGTTGAGTTGCCTGAACCCATTAATGCAGTACCTAAGGTTGGAGCTAATGTTTTGTTCATTCTATTATGACTTGCATTTAAGCCATGGCCCAGTTCATGAATCATTCCGCCGATCCATACGGTCGCCTTCCAGCCAATATCACCGCCTATTCCGAGGTTCTTAGCGTCCAGATTTACATAATCCAAGGCGTAGCAACTCGTACCTGTGCCATAGAATGGAGGTCCTCCAGGATTTGCTGGATCGGTATCATAAGTTGGGATAATGATTAGATTATGTTCACTTTTTTTCGCGGAAGGATTTTGACTAAAATAACTGTCTACTTCCGTCTTCACAGCCCCGCTGCCTCCCGAATAAGGGTAAGTAGCTTTACCATATTTTCCAGCTATGTAATGGATATTAATTAGGCTGTCGTTGAGGAGATCCAGTCCAAAAGATCTTCGGCCAAAGCCTTCACGATCCATATTGTTGGCAAACATATTTTGTGCGTCTAGCAGGATCTTGCTGAGCCGTTTTCTGAAATTGGGAATAGAGTCTACATCATTTGGAACGAAATAGATGACGTTCAGTTTATAGGGGTTACTATTCCATTCGTTCGTTACTGTGGCAGTAGATGCTTTCGCTTTGAGAGTTCCGACGGATTCTTCGGTGTTTACCAGCGTCTTGCTACAGGACGCAGCTCCTATGGTGAGGGCCATAAGCATTAAATTTAGAAGTTTTCTCATAATGGTTTATATTGTGTGCCAATAAATATAAATGATACACCTTTTATTGGTGTGTAAAGAAATAAACTTTTACCATAATTAGTTTAGTCAATCGATTGATTAATCAACTCTGAAAAATGTTTTGTAACATTTTGTTTTTTATCATGAATCCGCTTAATTATGAATCAATAAATAACTTGATAAAATTTAAGGTCGTTTTTGCTGATTTTCCTAGCGGTCTTATTACATTTGAGTGTTTGAAGCATTAAATCGGATGGAAAAAATTAAAAACCTGATATTATTACTAGGCGCACCCAATGATGAGCAGGGGAATCTTAGCGTTATGGCATTAAATCGAAATGAATGTGCCTATAATTTCTATTGCCACAATGAAGGGACTGCAATTTTATGTACGGGCGGCATAGGTGAACATTTCAATCGGACAGAAAAACCGCATGGAGCTTATGCCAAAGCCTATTTGGCGGAAAGAGGTGTCGCTGAGAGAGATTTACTTTCGTGCGTACTATCCACAAATACTTACGAAGATTTCATGCTATCAAAGGAGATCATCAAACAGATTTCTCCTGATCTCTTCATCGTGATTACATCTGATTTTCATATGAAGAGAGCAAGATTATTGCAAGAAAAACTGATTGGCTATCCTAATGTAATATTTATAGCAGCAAAGTCGACTGTTAGTTCTGAAGAATTTGATTTGCTGTCATTGCATGAACAAAAGGCTATTCAGCGGATACTGGAAAGTTAAAGAGTCATATTGTTTTTAGCGATTGATCCCTTATGCCGCAGTGTTAATTATACAATGAAATGGATAGAACGATTAAATTAGATACTTTTTTACCTTATGACCAAGATCTTGTGTGGCGTGCTCTGACGGATGCAGATCTTCTTGGAAAATGGTTTATGCTAAATAATATCAAAGCGGAAACGGGGCATTATTTTACTTTTAGGATGAAAGCCCAAAAAGGCTGGGATGGTATTACCCATTGCGAGATTATTTCTGCCATACCCCAGCAGTATCTTGCTTATACCTATCGGGGTGAAGCTACTGGGGAGAAAGCATTGGCCTGCGCCGGAATTCATTCGGATAAGGCAGATAAACTAACCAAAGGGATCTTTACAAAATTGGATACGGTATTGAGTTTTTCATTGGAACCTACATGCGGCGGGACTCTATTGAAGGTGAAACAGTCCGGGTATAAAGGCATTAAGCTTGTCTTGATTAGTTTTATTATGGAAATGGGCTGGAAAAAGCAGTTGCGCAAGAAGTTACCCAATCTCTTGCAAAAGCTCAATCCAGACCTATAGAAGCCATGATTAGCCCATTTTTTTTCTGAGCCATTTGCGAACAGGTTCATCATACCATTTCAAGCTGGCATAGGCTAGCGCAATACTTGTTACAAGAATCAATATGGCGTAAGGTAAGGCCTGTACAATGGTCACATCCTTATTGTTGCTGATCCAGGCAACATAAAAATAGACAAAAGGGTAGTGTACGAGATATAACGGGTAGGAGATGTCACCCAGAAATTTACAGAGATTATTCTCTATTTTGCTGGTTGATATGTTGCCTGTCCCTAGGTAAACAATCAGGGGGAATACAATTATAATGCATACCGACTCATATATTCCATTCATCCAGAGTTTTTCTGCTCCACCTATACGAGGCATATATAACACAATAGCGATTAAAATACTACAGTACAAAAATGCATGCCGGATACGGCTCGGACTTGTTATTCTCGATAGGAGGAGCCCTGCAAAGAAAGGATACATCGTCCGGGTGATTCCTATCCGCACTTGCTCAGTATTTAATGTCCAGCCTCCGCTAACATCTCCGTTGGGACTTGTGATTGCTAAATGGGCGAGTGCCACAGCTGCTATAAAGACCAAAATGCTTAATGCTGTTTTAGATAATTTTCGAATACCTATGGCATATAAAATATTAGCAATATATTCAAAAAACAAAGACCAGCCGACACTATTGAGTGGGTGCATTTCCTGCCAGCCACGAATGTCCAATGAAAGGGGAACGGGGAGAATCGTATAACCGATGAGCATTACCAGAAGCATTTTCCAGAGTGGAACGGTGTGAATAAGTGGCCAGATTGTGGAATCTGTAAAGTAAAAGCCGATTGCGCCAAGGGTCATGCCCAGTATAACCATGGGTTGAAGTCGTTCAATACGGCGTTTAAAGAAGGTGCCAATCGTCATTTTAGGCCAGCGATCATCATAGGCATAACCGATCACAAATCCAGATAAAAGAAAGAAAAAGTCAACTGCTAAATAGCCATGATTGACCAAGATATCGAGATGCCCTGTCCCCAGTGGCTCCGTGAGATGAAAGGTGACAACGATAATTGCTGCTACTCCTCTTAGTCCGTCTAAAATGGGATAGTGTGGCTTTGTAGAAAGGTTTTTATTGTTCATGGCTTCTGATCGTATTTCGAAGATGTCTATGGACTTGCTAATTGTTTATAAATATTATAGCGAATGGGTGAAAATAATGAAATAACAGGTTTGAATTTGATCAAATCGTATCAAAATCCCGATGGTTAGTCTCATTTTTCATATTGCAGCGAACAGTTTATACGGATTCACAATTCTTGTTACTGGTATATACAGCTACCCAACTTATTTTCTTATTGATTATGCATTGCGGGATTCAATGCTCCAAATTTTTTATATCTTGCTGCCCGATTCACAAAGGCTTTCTTTGACCTTAAGTTTACGAAAGAAGGAAAAGAAGCTCACTTTGCGCATTGAAAATCCTATTGAGCATTTATAAACATAAATAATAGAAGAGATGATTGTTGTTAAAGTAACCTATAGTGTCCATGATGACTATATACATACGAATAAACAAATGATTGAAAGCTTTCTCAAAGATTTCAGAAAGTTAGATGGAACACAATTCCTATATACTATTTTACAGAGCGGTGAAAGCAATACCTTCGTGCATATTTCCCAGTATAAGAATAGAGAGATACAGGATCAATTGTTGAAAGTACCCAGCTTTCTCCATTTTCAGGAACAAAGAGATAAAAACCTTGCTACTGAACCCAAAATCGAGTTTATGAACTTTATAGGAAGCTCAAAGAATCAGTTTTAGCGAAGACGAAACTGCTTCCTAAAAAGATATATTTAATCGCTATACGCAATCAAACCACTTTGTTTGGTATTTGCAATGTCAAGAATTTGGCTTAAGCTTTTTATGTCAGTATCCATGTGCAGTCCCTTGCTTAATATAATTTGCTGCATTTGTTTAATCAGAGCAGTATCCAGCCTGAAATCTGTATAATAGTCAAATCGTTTGGCGATTATTCCTTTTTGCTGAAGGTTACAGAAAGTTTTTTCATCAAGTTGTCCAGCAAAAACCAGCCCTGCCTTTTCGGGGAAATCTGGTTTTGGTTGTTTATCATCAATCGTATAAAAGTCTAACATGTTAAGATTTAAGTTTAGCAAGTATCTGGTTACATCGACTCGATGGTGTACCGTGTACTTCAATGACCTGTATGCCGAGATCGTCAATCCAATCGAGGAGTAAATCATTTACTTGAGATCTAAGTTTTGGTAGATCCGACTTTTGGCAATGTATCAAATCAGGTTCTTCGATGGGGACAAACACCAAAATATCAATTTCAGCCAAAACTGTAATGGTTTTTTCAAAAAGGGACTGAATATTTTTCTTAGGATCAAGAATATGCAGATACGCCAAGATGTCGAGTACACATCTGTCGAATATCACATCCTCTCCACTTTGGGAAATTAGCCGGGCAGAGTAGTTAAATTGTTCAACGAAATCTTCAGCAGTGGGTTCTTCAAGGAATTCATGCCCCGATGATTCCAGCTGATAGTAGGGTTCTACTTCTAGTGTATACTCGGGAAGCTTTTCTAGGAGCTCCTCTGCTAAGGTGGTTTTACCTACTTTGTGCGTGCCAAATAAAGCAATTCTCATTTTTCAAATATATTTGTGGAGTAGGTAATTCAGGTGTTACGATAATGGTGTAAACTCAAAAAGTGGATTTTTTGATTCTCTTTTTGAGCGTTTCCTACGTTTTTGCTTATTGTAAATTTGGGAAAGGCAATCTATAAGATAAAGAATATTTTTCTCCATTAATTTCAACGGCTTGCTTTTCCTTCATGGTTTGTAATAACTTAGTGAAGTCACCAAAAAATTTTTTGTCTAAATAAATACTGTATAAGTCATCACTTCTTTTAATCGTCGAACTGCTTTTTATATCATTCCAGTACTCGTTCCATTTCAATGGTTCTTCAGGCGAATAACTATACTTTGTCGCCATAACTTCAAAGGTATCCGGTAGCCATTCTTTTGCTTTACTATCTTTGTAATTGACCATGCGATCAAATACAGTTAAGAAGTCTTTTGGGGTATTTTGGCGGTCTTTACTATTAATTTCCCTTATTTGGCCATATACACTGATTTCTTTTAGTGTATCAAAGTTAAAAATAATAATATTGGTCGGTTGGTCTGTTTTACTTGAAGCTTCAATAAAGTCTTCTTGTTTTATTAAATTGTCTGTGATTCCAAGTGATTTAATTATTTCCTGCGCTGTCGTTCTGTCATTTGACACTTCATAGTATTTCCATTGTTTATTGACTATTTTTTTGTAAATGATTTGCCCACTTTCATATAAGGCAAAAGTAGGGACGTCAGAACCGATAACCATTAGCCAAGGGTCTGTTTCAATTAAAACAACAATGGGTTTTCCATATTTTTCATTAAAGGTTTGTCCGAATGTAACCGTCAAATTCAAGGTTAGTAATATTGTCAAAATCTTTTTTATCATATCAGTTGTATTTTTTAAGTGATAAACAAAGTCAAGCAATTATGCTTTAATAAGCTGATTGGAGATGATTCCATTCCTCGGTCTCACGAATTACCCAGAATGATAGCTACATAATTGTTGGAGAGCATTTCGTCAAGTCGAACTTAATAAAAAATAGTGTACTTCATACAGTGAAAATGAAATTTTTTAGGTGTAGAACTTAGGCTGCAAAGGATCATCATTTCTAGGGGTGATGAACTGTCTTATGCAAAAAATATTTTCGTCTCGAAAAGGTTTTCGTAGAAAGAACAAACGTTTGTTTGTGAAAAAGAAGTAAAAGTAAAAGAAACTTTTATTTACATTGGATAGACATTCCTAAATAGAGGAAATAAAAGAACCAATATAAATTATGATAAGTATTCCTTTTTTTTGAAGAATAGATTGTCTAATGGTCTCCTTGAAAGTTGTTCTGAATTATTAAATCATTATAATATAAAATATACGCGGAACAAATTGAGTGAATTTTTGGAATCTCATGTGGAATATCCCTCACTTCTTGCCATTGAAGGATACCCTAAATTAATTGATGAAAGTTCGTATTATCTATTTGGTTATTTTATTTTTCATAGACGACATTCAAAGGTGGGCTATGGCATTTGATAAAAATTTACGGTTTTGAAGGTTAATAAATTTTTTCGTTATATCTATAATATACTTATTATTATTCTTTTGATCGGGGGGGCTGTCAGCCGGACTTTTGGTCAACAATCTGTTTCACAAATCTACCTACATACAGACCGAGCAGCGTATTTCCCCGGAGATACAGTCTGGTTTAAAGGGTATATATTGAGGGGAGGAAAGTTAGATAGCTCGATTCGTAATCTCTATATCGATTGGGGAGATCAAACAAAAAATATCATTCAACATGATGTGTACTTAGCTGGAGATGGGTTTTCCGTAGGACAATTCAAGATTCCGGAAAACTACAATCAGGAGGAACTTCAATTAAATGCATTCTCTTCTAAAATGGAAGGAAATGGAACAGAAGGATATTATAAATCTATTGGAATCATATATCCGAATGGCAGACAGCAGACTGCCAAAGCAGAGGAAGATCTAGCAGAGAAGACCTTGCCGATATATTCACCGGCAACGCAAGGAGGACGAGAAAGAAATAGTTCGATGTTTATGGTTAAAACAGTTGCTGACACAACAGTGATACAGGTCAATCCTGTGACATTAAAAAATAGATCCGTTCACCTGATTGGTATATTTCACCATAAAGAAGTTTTGAATAGAGAGATAACCCTCCGAACAGATAATATGTTAGAGCCTATTGAGGTAATGACAAAAGGATGGGGATATGGACTTTTGCAGTTACAGATAAAAGATCATACAGGAGCAATATTAAATTTTCAGAATATCCCGATTGGGATAGACAATGTCGTTATACCACAATTGGCCACTAGCGAGGATTCCCTTTTGGTCACGCTGCCCGATGGAATATTTGGTAATATATCGCTATCTGTTACCCATAAAATAGCCCCAATTGATAGTGTACATCACATTGTCGCTGATTTATTGTTGGGTAACAATTGGAAAGCTCCATTTCCTACGATAGATATCTTAAAAGCTTCTTCTACAAGCCTAATCGGAATGTTACAAGAAAAAAGTCCTTCATACAATGATTACCTGGCGTTCACCCCACATGAAGACAAACTTTTATATCTCAGGGGCAAACTGCTTTTTAACAAGAAACAACTTGCTCGTTTTCAGCAAGAATACCATAAGCTAAAAGTAAAAAATAAAAATGTAAAGGGGATTTCTTTTGGATATAAAGAATCAAAGGACATACAGTTCCGCTATGAAACACTTTCTCTGGATACAGCTTTTCAATTTGAAGTCCCTCAATTGACTTTTTTCGATTCTCTTAAGGTTCGGCTTACACAGATTGAACCAACATTGAGATCAATTCCATTTCAGGTGACTTATACTTTTAATCCCATGAAACCTAACGCACAACTATATACTCCATCATGGAAAAAGTGGAAAACGGAAAAGTTTTTTAAAAATGAGGAGTGGGTGCAATGGTACGGAACCTATTTGAAAAACACCAAAGAAATTCGGTTAGAGGAAGTTCAAATAAAGCGGCAAATTAGAGATCAAAGTATAACGAAATTGGAAAAAGAACATGCTATTAGCGGTATTTTTTCGGGAATTAATGCCATGAGCATAGCTGTCGAAGATGATCCCCGTGCAGAATCCGAAATAAATATTTTTACTTATCTCCAAAATCAACTTCCATCATTAAGGATCAATACTACCGATCCACTGAGGCCACAGGTTAAAAATAATCGCGGAGGAGGAATATCTTTTTTTCTCAATGGAAGTCCATGTACCAATTTGATGGATTTGGCATTGATTCCGACAGCAGACATTTCATATGTTAAATATTTTTATCCTCCTTTTGTAGGAGATCCAAAGGGAGGAGCTGCCATTGCCGTGTATAGCAAGAAAGGAAATCCAAGAACTCGTACCCCCGATGGTGAGATTTCAGAAACATATGTGAGAGGTTATGTTAATCCGCTACCTTTTTATAAAAATAATAATTTATTGACTCCAACGCTTCTCTGGATGCCATTGCTCTTCTTATCTGCGAAAAGCGATACGATTCGAATTGGACTCGACAAATTGGACATTCAAGATGGATGGATTACTATACAAGGCGTTACAACCACAGGGAAACTTATTTTTATGCAGGAAAAGTTAAATATTTCGAATCGTTAAAAAAGAGACAGTACGTTTTTATTTATAAAATCAGATTCTAAAGGAGATAAAAATTAATTGATGAAAGTTTTCATTATCTATTTGGCTATTTTATTTTTATGTGGAGCTACTTTTGGACAAGGTCTCAATGGAATTTATGTCCATACAGACCGAGCAGCCTATTCGCCGGGTGATACCGTTTGGTTTAAGGGATATGTATTGAAGGATGGCCATTTAGACAGATCAGCAGTCAATCTATTTGTGGATTGGGCAGATAGTGACACTATTATTCGGAATGACGTTTTTTTGGTTGGTGGGGGTGTTGCCCCAGGACAGTTTGTAATTCCAATAAATTACAGATATCCGATGTTGGAACTTAATGCTTTTACCCGAAATATGGTAAGCCATAGGCACTTTGGATATTACAGGAGTCTTGTTGTGTTTCAGGACAGTCTAGAGACAGAAAATTTTCCACAGGATACATTTCTTAAAAATTCGCTAACACCCAGTTCGGCAGATAAAAGTCATGTTGAAATGAATGTTCTTTTTCAACCGGATACGATTAAAATCTCGCTGAGATCACTGGTTTCATATGACATACAGAATTTAATGCTGGAATGTATTTTTCAGTATGTAGAGGTTTTTTCAAATCAAATAGATCTTCAAAGTAGGGCAGAGATGACTTTTAAGCTTCCGCGTTACGGGATTGACAGTGGCGTTTTGCAATTTCGTCTAATCAATGAAAAGAGTAGGATATTATGCCATTACGCCAAGCTTCTAATTGATAGTTCACAAATGATTACGCCTAAGATAGGGTTCAACGGGACTGGAGAACCTACAGTCAGCCTACCGAATGGCGAGCTGGCGAACCTGTCCATCGCAATTACCAAGAAGAATACTGTAATTGGAAATTCAAAAAGCATGTATGGAGAACTGTTGTTGAATAATACGGCAGACAAAAGCTATCCCGACCTATACCATGTCAATAACAAACAGGTCTGGCAATGGAATAACCAGGCTGAGATTCCTCAATTACGGGACAGTGTTCTTTATCTGAAAGGGAAACTGAACTTTTCAGAGAAAGTAAGCAGGCAATACGAGAAAGCACTTGCTAACCTTACCACTAAAAAGAAACGTGACTTGAGGGGACTCTCTGTGGGATTTCGTCCGCTAGCAGATACTTTGATGCAATTTTCGGAATATACGCTAAACGTAGCCAATACCTTCGAGATACCAAATTTAACTTTTTTTGACAGTATCGAATTGCGAATCAAACAGATAGAGCCTTCTTTACAGTACTATCCGTTTGATGCTATTTGTAGTTTTTATCCTATTGAAAGACATAAAACAATATACCGTCCGTCTTGGGCAACTTTCGAAAATCAAGAAAGCAGATTATTATCAATCGTAAATGGTAATGAGAGATCAGTAATAGAACGACGTTCTTTTCAAAATATGAGAAGATTACAAACTGTAGTTGTCAAACGAGATGTAAATACTCAACGAATTGCTTTGTTAGAAAAGGAACATGGTATTTCTGGCCCGTTCAAATCAGTCAATGCTTATGCTTTTGATGCTGCCAATGATCCGCTCATTTCCGTGTCGTCAGATGCGAGGTCTTATCTTTCCTCGAAGCTCCCCCATGTTAATATCGGTTCGGGAAGAATGAACCGTGGAGACAATATTCGCCTTTTTATTAATGAAACACCAAGTGAATTTTCTGAATTGGAATATCTATTTGCCGATGATCTTTCTTATATAAAATTTTTCCAGCCTCCTTCAATATTAAATCCTTCCGGCGGGGCGGCCTTAGCGGTCTACACGAAAAAAGGAAATCAGTATAAGCGTAGCTCTTTGGCTAAAGCCTTCACTGCGAAGGTGATGGGTTATACCGAACCATTGGCAAAAAGTATCAGTCTGAAAGAGGAGACAATCTATTGGCAGCCTATGGCTCTGTTGTCAGTTTTAAATCCTTATTTCACGATTCCCTTAAATAAGAGCGAGCTTAAAAATACAACTCTTACAATAGAAGGGGTAACGGAATCGGGGAAAATAGTGTATTTACAAACAGAAATGGATAAGTTATAATAAAATTTGTGTGTAATTCTATTATTAAAAACTCCTTATAAAACAATAACAATTATTGCTGCTGCTTTTACAACCGGAGTTAGGATTGATCTCATCTGTGGGACAATTATTATTTATAAAGTTTTTAAAATGATCAAAGCAGGCAAAACTTATGGCTGCTTTGAATTTGGCCTTTTCGGTATCCTAAAATACAGTATAATGTATTAATCCAACTATGTTTCTATCGTCGAGAATAAAAGGTGCTGTATTGAGGGAGGGTTACCGATTTAAGTTTTCTCTTGTCGATATAGGGTTGCTGTCGCTTGCTCTAGTGTATCGTCCTGTTATGGGTTTACATAAATGAGAAGCCATCTCATAGGTTCCTGTATTGATCCTGCAGTTGCTTGCCGTCCATCTGGAAGAATAATCCTACTAATTGGGAATTTACAGGATAGTTATCCAAATATCTTCTTTAAAAAAAACCCGAATTCAGTAGTCATTCGAGTCCCCTCACGTACCAGGTTCCAATCTCTTGTGATAATCTGTCCCGTATCTAATAGTGTCCAGCGACGGGCGGATGTGTAGCGTAACTTTCTGACCTATAATAGGAAAATCGGAAATCTCGGTGGAAGGCATAAAGCCCTTGGACTCTAACTTGCTATTCTCATAGCCCGCTGGAGCAATATTAAGCTCATCTAAATAAATGTGCAGCTGATTGTCAACCTGATCGACTTCTAAAATCTGGAAATACTCTAAAAGCCCTTCGGGCATCAACAGGGATAGTAACTTACGTTCGGCCTCTTGCAATGTTATATGTATTAAAGTGGTTAAACTAGGAAATTTCTAGAATTCCCCCAAGAATTCTGCTTGATCCGCTTGTTCTCTATGTCCCAATTTTAAGGAAGAATAAAGATACCTGTGGTCAGTTCGCAGTACTTTCCTGAAACTGTGGTTTGGTAATTCTGAGAAGAGTGGTAACGTTAAACAAACTTATTTTGTTTAACCCTTTGATCAATTTCACAAATAAATTATTACGCGGTTAGCAAATATATGCAATGGAACTGCTAACCGGAATGCTAACCATTTAGTTTGTATTTGCGGATATTGGGGTGTATTGAAAATCTTTAAATAGGCTGGAAAAAATACCGTTTAAACGAAAATAGTGCGCCTTTTGTGATCCCGCTAGAATTCGAACCCAGCCCGAAAATCCGCAAAATAAAGGGAGGAACGATATAGTGGTGGAATAACCAAGCTTTTATTGGGTATTATAGCTCAAAATCTTTTAATAGTGCTATGGCGGTTTGATCTATGAATCTTCAAAACTATATGGTTCATTCTGTTAAAATGTTATGATCTTTGTCAATCTAGAGGATTAGAAAATATTAGTATTTCTTTTGATGAAAAATTAAGTGATCGGATTTGTGATATCAACGAAGATAAATTACTTTGGAGATAGTTATTTATCTGATTTAGCTCGTTTTGGAAATGGGAGGAGCGATCTAATTGGCTATTAAAACTGTTTTGATAATTTTCTGATAGATATTGAATGAAAAATCATTTCCAAGGGGAGATAAGATAAATAATTTTTAGAAAAAAAATACCAAAATATTTTAAAAAACCTATCAATGGTTAATTTTATTTTTAATTTAGCACATCGTTCTCGAGATAAATTTCTGTAGCGAAAAGGTTTTCGTAGAAAGAACAAACGTTTGTTTTTGAAAAAAAGTAAAAGTAAAAGAAATTTTTATCTACATTGGGTAGACATTCCTAAATAAGGGAAAATAAAAGAACCAATGTAAATTATGTTAAACAACCAATTTCTCATATATTATGAATCTATTCAAATCTATACATCCTTCTTATGAGGGAAATATTTTAAAAGTTTGCAGATCTGTACTGGATATTTTTGACGTAAGGTCTACCAAAACATTTATAAAAAAAATAATTGATAATCATTTAGATCCGGGTTCACTTTTGGCTGTAACAGACATATTGAGCGAATATGGCGTGGAAACAGTAGCCGTAAAAAAAGGAGATTATCAGTATTCTGATTTTGAATTGCCTTTTATTTGTTGTATTCAGGAAGAAGGTTGGAGTCAAGCAGGTTTTGTTTTAGTCAAAGATGTAAATGGTGATAATATAAAATATCTTGATCCCAGTGATAATCATTTTAAATATCTCTCTTCGACGGGCTTTGAGAATATCGACAAAGGTATTATTTTACTGTTGGATGAATCTAATAAAAGAGACGAAATTGATTATAGAAAACACTTAGAAAATGAGAGAACTTCTTATTGGATTTCAAAATTGCCTCTTTTATTAGTTTCTATGACTGTAATGTTTCCAATATGCTCAAAAATATTTTTGAGTGAGAGTATTCCTTGGGAAAGTCTGATATTTTTGGCAACTTCTTTGGTAGGGGCTTTTGTTTCCATATTGCTGTTATGGCATGAAGTCGATGCATTTAATCCTTTTATTAGAGAAGTATGTGGAGGATTAGGTAAGAAAACAAATTGTCATGCTGTATTAGCCTCCAAAGGAGCTTCATTTTTAGGAGTCAGTTGGTCTATTTGGGGAGCTAGTTATTTCTTTACATTGACACTGTCTCATAAAGTGTGTAAGTTATAGAAATGCGGAGTTTACAAGGACTTCGCATTTTTTATTTATTAACTTTATAAGAGTATGATTGACAAGGAGTCACTATTAAACGACAA
>JAITTY010000019.1 GCA_031286695.1 Sphingobacterium sp.
TTGTCGTTTAATAGTGACTCCTTGTCAATCATACTCTTATAAAGTTAATAAATAAAAAATGCGAAGTCCTTGTAAACTCCGCATTTCTATAACTTACACACTTTATGAGACAGTGTCAAAATAAGCAACAAGTTGAATCTATAGATTTTGCGGAAACATTACTATATTCGAATAGGCAATCTGACAATTTTTAAAAACAACCAACTGTCAGATCAAGTAGTGGCTATTACAATTCATAAGTAGTTCCTTTGCAGGTACTTCTTGAATTTTACCATCAACTTTTACCGCCAAACTCTCACCCTTTGCAGCACTTTCTTCTGCCAATTTTCGTAAAGCCTTTTGTACTCCTAAACGAATTCGTTCAGTAAGATTGATATTTTCAATATTTACCTTATCGTTCATTATGGTCTTTCGATTTTAGTGTTGACTAAATTTCATTATTTGAAACGAATTCTCCAAATTTATCACCCTGAGCAATTATTTCGGGTATTAGATCCATGTTATCAAAACCAACCATCGATCACATATCGGAATATAATTGTTAAACAGCTTTTCTAAATCACGATGTTATCGTCTCTCTATCACATCAGATGGAATATTGTATACACCGTTTTCTACTCTCTTCTTTTACACGTTGTATGGCTAGTGAAGGTGAGTCGAGCCAAAAATATAGGATAGTGACTGAATAGCCCTTTTTTTGAGCATCGATTACTAAATTTTTATAGCTTTTTGTGGGAAGCGTTGTTTCAAATGCAAAATCAGTCCTATTCTTCATTAATTCCGCTATACGCTCCAACATAATTCGTCCAGCTAATACGGCGAGGAGCTTTTTTTTGATCTCCAAATTTTGTAGTTTAATTTTTTTTTAAAGAGGTCATCCCTTTAGAAGTTCATATTCACGCATGGGGAAGTCATGTTCAGACCATTTTTTCTTATAGCCTTCTGGTCCTTCCTCATTCCATATTCTGATGAGATTCTCCCGAACCAAATTAATGTATTTTGGCAATGTAGTAGTTCCCGAGATTATGGGCTCAAAATTATCTTCAGATGTGAGATTCCAACTGGCCCAGTCTTTATACCATCGCAGTTCATAGTCAATACTAGTGCCTTTTTTTTTCAGTATAAGTTTATGCTCACCCGGTTCATCCATAAAAACAACCGATGTTTCATCTTTAGTTTTTAATTCAATAGCAGATTGAGCCAATTCTTTCAGTGAATCGTGTAAGTAGGAGATATTTAGTATTACTATCTCTGTTATATTGCCGATGCAGAGTGTAGCCCAGCCACCCTTATTTACTACATATTTCAGCGTTAGAACTTGTTTCATTGTATTGAGCTATTTTTTACAATTTAAAAATATTTTGTTACATATATATCATATTCTACCCCTAAGTTGGTTTTTCGGTATTTCCGAGATGCCGCTTATGTAAACCGATATAACTATCTTTATGGAGGAAAGGAGATACAGTACGAAACTGGCTGGTACGACCGCCATGCCCGAGAGTAATTACAACCCATACAGATATAATAACAGCTTTTCCAATAAAATAAGATAATGAAAACACTGTTAAATGTATTGTTAAGACTAATTGAGACTGCAAGAATTCTAGGATTAAATTATCGTGATTTAAAAAATGCAGAAGATCTTTTAATGCATAATGAGTTTGGTTTGTGCTTTGACACAATAATAACACAGATGTATGAATACGAAATTGAAATTGATGATGAGTTGTATGAATCGATTTCTAAAATAGGCGATAGAATGAATTTGAAACCAGAGAGTTATACTTTTATGAAAGAACTAATAAGGGATGAAAGTAATATTCCTAAACCTTTGAAAGATGAGTTGACGAGGATTATTACGAGCTTAATAGAGTAAAAATTGTAGTTGTCGCTATGGGGTATGTCCGGGAGCTCAATATTCTGTTGCTTTTGAAATGAAGTTAGCAAGTGGTTCTTATCCAGGAGTATATAAGCGATGTGCTAGATGCAGTTTTGGGTTTTTTATCCAATAATTTACTTCCTCAAATCAAGATCATTTTTAATGAAAATAGTAATCAAGTGTTTTAAAATGGTACGGGTGTTGTAAAATAAAATTATGGAAATAATAACAGAAATACGTGATATAAATTATATGCTTCAGAAATATAAGGGAGCTAATCTCCAACTCGCATTTTATAGTGAGAGTTTAAGTAAACTCGCTATAAGATTATATTCCATGAATCAAAAAAAAGTAATTTATATCATTGGAATTGGTTGTGAAAAAATATGTGGCCCCTTTCGTCTCTCAAATATTGACTTATCGATTAATGATGTAGTTAATTCAGAATTAGGAGCAAATTTAATAAGGGTTTTTGATAAAACATCTGGTTTCGAGCTTTTTGCATCTGGCGGTGTTACGTTAGCACAGGGAGAAGAGTCTGAATTTGGGACATCTTTTGATCATTTTATTGCACCTGATGACTAAATTTTGTTAAAACTAAAATTGTATTTTTCATATATGCGATCTAAGCACTGCCGTTTATTATAATCTGAGCCCGAAATGCCATCAGAGGTTCAATTACGATACAATACCGTTTCTCGTAATCAATCTTAGTTTCAAACCCATACCTTAGCCTTACAGTTTGTAATCATCTTGAAAGTTAATATCTGTAAACATATTAATTCAGCATACTACGACCAATTCCAATTTTCCAATAGCTGCCAATGTTGTCATCTATACTAATATCTTTAGCAATATAGGAGGGAGGTGCACAAGCAATTCGCGCTCCAAAAAAAGCATTCAAAAGACAAAATATATAAAGGGGGACATTATTTCCCCCTTTAATCTATGTTCCAATAAATTTAACAAAGACTACACCGCGCATTTTAACGATTAAGTAAAAATAACAAGTTTCCAGCTTTAACAATTAGCATAGTCATTATATAGAAATGTTACTGCGTTAAAGAAAACTACTGTAGAGTGTTATATTTACCATTTTATCCTTTGCTACCTGGTAAGAGCCAAATCCCCAGCCATAGTTGCCATAAATCTTGTGGTGAACAATAAAATCAAAACTTTGGTTCGCTGGTACTTTTAGGCTTACGTATCCACTTTTATTTGTCAGTCCTTTCAGCGTCGAACTTTTTACTACTTCAGCGACATTATTAGAGGTGACATAGATCTTATTGACAGGAAATGCGACGACCCCCTGATCTTGAATAGGGATACTGCTTTGGTACGATAGTAACTGAATTATAAGGGTGCCCGAAAAATCAGTCACCTTTGTTGTCTTTTTACGTTCTATACCCGCTGTAATCTGTACATATTCATCGATGCTGTAATCGTTGTTATTTAATTTTATAAAATCTGTCTTTAGTTGATAATTATTGGGTAACAAATCAGTAAAATAGACTTCGCCAACACTGTTCGTAATAGCTGAATCTATCAGTGAATTGGAGGCTTGCTTGCTCCCAGGGTTATAAATGTAAACTTTGAGGCCAGGCAATCCCTTGCCAGTATCGTCTGTCAATTTGTAGTTTAGTTTTCCCGTAACTTCTCCTTCTACCAGTTTGACAACGACCTCCTTCTTACAGGAGACTGTTGCAATCAACAGTGTGAGCACAATAAAAAAAATGCCTTTCATATTATTAAAGTTTTTTATCAGCAATTTATTGATAAAAACCTGCAAAATAGTTCATCGTTATACCTTTTTGAATGGATGTTGTACCCCAGTTAACATTTGAAAACGTTGTTGTATTGTAGAGTAAGACGACATAATCTTTGCCAGATGCGATATTAAATGTAGCAATACCATTTTCGCCTGTCACACCTTTAAATTCGGCGTTAGCTAAGTTTTTTGAAACATATTGCTCATATTCGTAGTTATTAGCAGGAATAATAAGGACACCTATATTTTTCGCGGGTTGATTCGTATTATAGGAAGTTACTTTAACGACTAAGGTTCCTGAAAAATCTGTCACTTTAGTCTCTTTATTCCTTGTCATACCAGTAGTGACCTGAACATAATCTCGAACAATATAATTTACATTATTTACTTTTGCCGAATCAGCGACGACTAGATAACTTTTCGGATTTAGATCGCCAAAATCAACTTGGCCGTTTCCGTCTGTACGACGCTCATCGATTAATATACTGTTGTTTGCATAATAGCTGTCCAAGTGATCGAACAAGGATACCTTGACATTGGATAGACCTTTACCATTTGCGTCGGTTAATTTGTAAGTAAGTTTTCCACTATTGGAGAGGGACATCTCTACCTCAGTGGTTTTCTTACATGATACAAATGCTACCGCTAAGAGCATTAAATAGGCTAAATTTAATTTCATAAATGTTAATGAATTGTTTAAGGTTGCAAATATATAATTTTAGTTATTATGTTGTGATTTAGAGGTGTTAAATAGACAAAATATATAACTCAATAGCTATAAATTCCATATCTATTAAGTATCTTGACTCAACATAATAATCCTAGTTATACGGAAGTATGGAAGAAGAGGGAGCTGGATTAGTCACTAATTCATTCTAAGTAGTTTTGTATAAATTCCAAAATGATAAAAGCACAACGTTGAAAATAGATTACGAACAGTTTGCAGGTAAAAAATGTCGGGAACTTGTGCAGATCCAGGAGAGGTTTATGGAACAGTTGAGTATCGGCAGCTATCAGCATTGGTATTATGATGCTGAACTTGCACTCTTGCGGTTATACAATGACGATACAGATCAATTGTATCTAAAATATATTCCCATCGCTACCTTTTCGCTTACGTCAGAAACATGGATGTGGAGTTGGTTCAATAATCATAGTTACGAGCCTAATAAGGACAGCACATTTGCTGTTAGGGAATTTGGCCTCGAAAACGATTACCCGAAATTAACAGCAGGCACTTTCCCGGCCGATGAATTCGATTGTTGGGAGTTTGCTGCGATATCATTAGTCACTTTGGAGGGGATAGGAGTGTATCGAGCTCCCACCGAAAAGCTTCAAAGTTATCTTCTAATTACTGCTGTCTTGGAAGAAGATTCTCGGGAAGTTGTCCATTTTAACCAGGCAAAAGTTGAATGTAAAATCCATGGGCGGTCAAGAACAGCGTTTGTTTGTCAGCATCTTAACCTAGAGCATCCGAAGGGTTTTGAAGAGGCTTTTGAAACATATAAAGGGATGGAACTTGGTGAAGATGACGATTTTCAAGCATGGTGTGATGAATGTGAAAAGGTCAGGATCAGAAATAACGGTTGGAACGAATACGCTGAAGAATTTGCAAAGATCAAACTGGTCTGTGAATATTGTTACTTTGAACTAAAAGATTTTAATAATCTTTAAATAGAAGATTAGTAGCATATCTGGACGGAGTTTAACTATCGTTTTTCTTGTATGTTTCGTCCTGTTTGTATGGAGTGACTTATAAATTGACAGGTATGTGCCGTTCACAATATTACTTCATAACTTAGAAAGATTTTTTAATAAAAATGGTAAAACACTTTGATGTTAAGTTTTTTAAAACACATATTGTGTTGTTTAATAGTGCTTTAATATCTTAAAAAAAAGAAAAAAATAAAATTTTAAAAATAACCAACAGGATATTTATTTTTAGTTTTGATGGAAACAAAATATAATTTACATTTGACGATAATTATAAACTCCCATATTTTTAATCAATTCTTCAGAAGAATGTTATTGTATTTGTTTTTTTCTATAATGCTGATTATGGCAATCGTTGTCAACGAAAAAAATGCCCGGTATATTCTTGCTGGGTATAATTCGATGTCAGAAATTGAAAAGCACCAATTTGAATTGGTAAAATTTTTGAAATTTTTCAAAAATTATCTTTTGATATTGGCTGTTTCCTATATTGTCATTGGATTTATCTTAATCAAGATGTTTGATAATGCGAATATTGGTATTGTATTCTCTGTATTATATCCTTTTTTTGGTTTTTTCCTTTTAATATATAGGTCCTTAAGTTATTATAGAAATAGTTCTAAAACTAACGTGTTGGTCTTAGTTGTTGGGACGGCAATTATTATTGCAGTTATAACTGCTATTTCTATAGGGTTAAGTAACCCAACTATAAAATTGAATAATAATAAGTTATTTATTTCTGGTCCTTACGGAAAAATACTAAATATTGATGAAATTCTATCCGTGGAGAAGATATCTACACCTATTCAAGCGAAAAAGGTAAGTGGGTTTCAAATGGGTAATGTCCGTAAAGGGAAATTTGAGTTGCCAGATGATGAAATTGTAACCATTATATCAACAACCGATAAAAACTACCTAATGATATTTACAAAGTCTTCCAAGTATATTATAAACTTTGATAGTGTATTGCAAGCTAAAATTAATGAGAAAATAATAAAGCAATAAGTTTTAACCATTTTATTTTTTATTTTATGAAAATCAAACAAATAATTTTGATCACTTTGAGTGTGATTGGGTGACCTCCCCCTGCAAACCAGACATTTTAAAAATAGAGAATTCGGGTGTGAATTACTAATTTTAAATAGGAGGAAAAACGATGAAAAGATCAAAGTTTACCGAGGCACAGATAGCTTTTGCGCTACGTCAGTCCGAGACCGTTACTCGAATGGAAGAAATATGCTGGCAAATGGGAGTTTCACAGGGCGACATTTTTCAATTGGAAGAAACAATACGGTGGTTTAGGCGTTCCTTAATTACGCAAACTGCGGCAGGCGGAAGGTGAGAATGCTTACTTTTATTGAGGAATTGTATTCTCTTTTCAAGAGATTGTTATCATTAAGCCTGCTTTATAATGAGAAAAAAAGACAAAAATATTCCTGTCAACAGATTGCCTGAAGGAACTTCGAAGGGTATTATGATGATGCGTGAATCATTTCATGGATCACCAGATTCCGAAGTTGAACGAGCCCATCGCGATGGAGGCTATACGTTTATCATTCAGGAAAAAGGAAATACAACTATTGAAATTGATTTTCAAACCTATTGCATTAAAGCCCCGGCCATTGTCTACATCAATCCCCATCAGGTGCATCGCGTAATCTCATTCGACAAAGCAATGCTCAGTACCTGGATCGTTACCGAAGAAAACATCCGCGCTGCATATCTGAGCTTGTTGCAAGATCTTACACCGGCAAAGATATTGTCTGTAAAGCCTGAGACCCTTGATATCCTGACAGACGCCGTTGCCTTATGTATGAAATTGTCTGGAAAAAAAACGGAGATTTTGTATCATTCCATTTTAAAAGAAAGCTGTAATACCTTGATTACGCTGATTATTTCACAATATTTAGTTTTGGAAAAATCGACAGTATATCATACCCGATTTGAGGATATCACAAGAGCGTTTAAAACAACATTGGAAAAGAATTATAAGAAGATTAAAAATCCAAGAGATTATGCCGGACTTTTAAACCTATCGACTTCTTACCTCAACGAATGTGTCAAGGTGACGACTGGTAAACCCGTTTCTATCCATATTCAGCAGCGGATTGTACTCGAGGCCAAACGGCTGCTTTATCATTCCGGGAAGTCAGTGAAAGAGATTGCGGATGAACTAGGCTACGATGACTTTTCCTACTTCACACGGCTGTTCAGCAAAACGGTAGGAATGTCACCGACGGCCTTTCTTGCTAAAAACCGCGAATAGTCCTAAATTTACAGCATCTCGTTATTGTATCGCCTTTCTTTCCGCCCTTCCTTTGTATCATTAAAAAAGATAGAAATGTTAAGCGAAAAAAATATTGCCATCGTTGGAGGTGGTCCAGGTGGTCTGACATTGGCCAGGCTGCTGCAAATGAAAGGTGTACAGGTTAAAGTGTATGAAAGAGATTTTAGTCAAGCCGCAAGGGTACAGGGAGCTATTGTAGACCTGCACTTTGATTCAGGTCTTAAAGCGATGGAGGCGACCGGACTTATGGAGGCTTTTAAAGCAAACTACATGAAGGGTGCCGACAAATACCGTCTGCTTGATCCGCAGGGAAATATGCTGATGGATGAGAGTCAGCGAGACGAAGAACCCGTATTCGGAGATGAACATTTTCGACCAGAAATCGATAGAGGAGCGCTGAGAGATCTCCTAATCGACGGACTGCTTCCTGATACCGTAGTATGGGATAGCCAGCTTATAGGTTTGCGAGAAATTGAAGATAAATGGGAATTAAAATTTGAGAATGGAATGACCGCGGTTGCTGATCTGGTCATCGGATCGGACGGTTACCGCTCCAAGGTTCGTCCCTATCTGACAGATTTGAAAGCTCTTTATTCCGGAGCCGCAATTATCCAGGGCGAAATAGATCATCCCGAGATTGCATGCCCGGAAATGTACGAACTAGTTAATCAAGGGAATCTGATGGCTATGGGAGATGGTGCGACCCTAGTTGTCCAGCCTAGAGGCGATGGCGGATTCACTTTTTATGCAGCCTCAATGTATCCGGAAAACTGGGGTATATCCAGTGGTATAGATTTTGGTAATCCTATAGAAGTTGGCGGGTATTTAAAAAAACATTTTGTAAATTGGAATCCTGTCTTCTTCATGCTTTTTGAAGCCAGTGAACATTTCACGTGGCGCCCACTTAACTATTTTCCTTTATCGATAAGGTGGGCTTCTAAAAGTAATCTTACCCTCATTGGGGATGCCGCGCATTTAATGCCTCCGAATGGTGAAGGCGTAAATCTGGCCATGCTGGACGCTTTGGATCTGTCGGAATGCCTAACCAGTGGAAGGCAAGCCAATCTTAAAGAGGCAATTTCAGCTTATGAAGATATCATGTTTGAAAGGGCTGCGCCTCTTTGCATGGAAACAATTGATGGAATAAAAGATTTTGCCGCACCAACTAACGAATCTGTAAAGGAACTTGTTAGATTGCTAAGTAATACTAAATCATAGCTTCAGCGGATGGCGTTTTAGATTCTAATTCCAAGATTAGATATGATATACCTAGTGGATAACACTAAGTATATGGGGAGCGTTAATTTTCTTCATTCTCTATATTACGTTTGTGGAATCTCAATGTCTTTACATACTCATTTTGTACCTTCATGCAACATGAATAATCTTGCTAGAAGAAAAATAATAAATAACTATATTGTTGCCATCTATCCGATGAAGGTTGAGTTTACTATATCTGCCACCTAAACTAACAGAATTAGAAAGATGAAAATTAAATATTCTTTTGCAGTATTTTTATATGCCTATTTGAACCAAATTGACCTTTCTTTGGATAGAAGTAGGTGGGAACCTCTTGATAATCTGAGGGATTTTTATCGAAGCCAAATTTCTCCTAAAACAGTAGCAAATTATCTCATTGATAAGTTGGGACTAAACGTTGAAAAATTGAATTATTTGATTTTTATTGAAGAAGAATCTTTGTGGAATAAGATTAAAGATTCATTATTATCCACCTTTAAGAAAGATGTTATTTTGGAAGACGATAAAGTATACTTTTTATGTCAGAAATTATTGATTTTGGATAATTTTTTAGAAGATGGAGAACAAGTACACAGATTAGAAATTGAGGATAGAGTTTTCTAAACTAAATTATGGTACAATCAAGTTTAAACTTGCCAGCAATGATCGTTTAAAGGCGAACAATATCGAACATTTCTTACAAAATGAAAGATTGAGCACAATTAAAATTTGTGAGTTTAATAAAGATTATTTTTAGATCAAAATGGTCATTTAGCCAAACTTCCTCCTTTAACGGTTACAAGAACAGAAGAAATTAAAAGCACCTATATTCACGATGTTACCAATGCTGATATTTGGTTTGATATTGAACCAGATGGTTCTCCAGAACTATTAAAAAGATTATTCCCCTTTGCTTCAAGTGATAATGGTCTGTATCTCTTCTGGGATTATGAATCAAAATCCGAGAATGAGATGGATATCTATTTAACTGATTTTAGAGGAATTGGATTTAGAAATGTTGGCAGATCTTTGTATGAAGCTATAGGAAATTTAACGGGAAATCGATACAAAGAATTTTTACCATTTTCTACGCGACCTTTGGCAAGAATTTTTAAATATCCGAATAAAGGCTAAAGGGTTAAAAACTAAACGTTTAATACGGTAATTCAAAAGCTATAAAATGTTATAAAAATCATTCAGAACAGAAATCTAGTAGCCTCAATATGAATACACATATTGAGGCTTTTTGTGAAGACCATTTCAAAAGATCCTCTTGGGTATGAGATGGCTATTTAAGAAGCTTAAAAGTATCTGTGATCCCTTCTATAAATGCTTCCGGATTTTCCCAAGGGCCAAAATGTCCCCCTTTCTTAAATGCTTTTGCATACACGGTATTAAATTGCGCTGCCATCGGGCCATTTTTGAAAATATCCACACGGTTTTTCTCGGTACCCAGGGGAGGATAGGCATCCCCTGCGAGGAAAGTAAAGCCTGCAGGTGCTTCCACAATCGGGGTCCTATCATGTGATGGTTTCCATGGATACCTATTGGCGTTGGAATATACACGGATAGAGGAACCGATAGCCTGATTTATCCAATAGATCATGGCAAAAGTAATAATATCATCCTTTGAGAACACATCTTCAAAATTGCCATGAATGTCACTCCATTTTTTCCAGCGCTGTAGTATCCAGGCAAGCATTCCAACAGGGGAATCGTTCAGTCCATGCGTGATGGTCTGTGCATCAAGCATATGTACCGCAACATGGGAAGCATAGGTGCGCTGTAGGTTGATGATGCCATCACGCAGCTCAGGAGATGCATCTTTCGGTATCATCTGTCCTTCGGTAAGATCCCACGGTCTTTCACTCTGAAAGATGGTCAATGGCATTTCCTGCCCCAAATGGATACCGATCAATTCGTCCGCATATTTATGTCCCAATTGGGCAGTAACGAGCATTCCGTAATCACTTCCTGAAGCGGCGTATTTTTTATAACCCAATGTTTCTGTCATTAGTTTATGCCAGAGTTCCGCCATTTTCCAAAAATTCATTTCCCCGTCCTTAACCGGTGTAGAAAAACCAAATCCCGGCAATGAAGGAACAATGACATCAAAAGACTGTTCGGGATCTCGACCGTAAGAAGCAGGATCGGTGAGCCGGCGGATAACTTTGCTCCAGTGCCAGTAAGTCCACGGCCATCCATGTGAAAGAATAATCGGCGTGGGGTTAGGACCTTTACCTTTTTCGTAAATGAAATGAATAGGCTGCCCATCTATTTCTACCTTATGCTGATGAAAGGAATTCAGTTCTTTCTGTGCTGCCTGCCAGTCATAACCACTAGTCCAGTGATCAACGATCTCTTTTAGGTAGGCTGTACTGATGCCATAATAAGAATCTTCATTGTTCAGATCCTGAGACCAACGTGTAGCTTTTAGTCTGTTTTGCAAATCTGCAAGTATCTCTTCGGATACGTTAATTTCAAAAGGTTTTAAGTCTGTATTCATTGTTCTGTTATTTAATAAGTGAAATCCAATTTTAGTCTGGTCTGTACGAGTTTTTCGATGTACCAAGTGTTATCTATTTTAACGAAATCGCCATGATAATGTCCGAAACCATGTAATGTCCGGAATGCCGGAACATTGCTTTCGTTTAATGAGACACTCTTCTCGCTTTCAGGTCTTATCAGGCGGTCTTCCATAGAAAATACAGCATGGACTTTCTGAGGAGACAGTATGTCCACTTCAAAAGAAAATAAATGATGGATTGCGGTTGCTTGCCCTACACTTGCAGCAATCTTACCAGCTATTTCCGCTCTTCCTGACATTTCGACAAGAGCATCACCGTTGACATCCAATGGAACAAATGTTCCGTCCGAGGTGAATAAACCAGCAAGCTCCTTGAAGTTTTTGCTGTCAGCATTACGAACATACTTTGCCATTACCGTTCTTATGTCATCGGTGATTTTTAATTTTTCTAAATCTGTCATATTCATTTTTATATTTTTTGATGTCTTTGACAAATTTATGGTGAATTTGATATACATTTGTTATCAGTATAACAGAGTATATCAGTAACATTGGTTATATCACTTAAATTTGTAGCTATGGAAAGAGACCAGACAGAAGAGCTTAGGGCATTACAGGACACCCTTTATTTTATCGGAGGAAAATGGAGAATACCAGTAATCAATTCGATCTGCAACGGAAATAAGCGATTCCGTGAAATAGAAAGAAGTATTCCTGGTATCACAACAAGGATGCTATCTAAGGAATTAAAGGATATGGAACTGAACAAGCTAGTAAGGAGGAACGTTTATCCCGAAACGCCAGTACTAATCGAATATGAACCCACGGGATATTGTAAAACATTTGGGAAGATAATTCAGGAAATGATTAACTGGGGCCGAGAACACAGAAATGTGATCATTGAAAAGTGATGTTATAAATCATAACTCAGTAATAAGGAGCAATAAAGCAAGTTTATTCAGGGTAATACCAATATCAATATTTTTAGTATTTATAATCTATTCTGATTTAAATATGGATCACAAAAAAATAATAGGCGAGTTTAAAAAACAGATCGATAAAGCAAAAAAGGGAAGTGTCTGCCAGAAAGAAATCGATCAGTATTTTGATTTAATAAAACAAAGTATCCAGGATGATATCAAAGAGGGCTTTAAGGATACAATTGCCAGAAATCTTACTTTAGGAATTGGTATCCATGCAGGAGAATATCCTAAATATCTTATTCTGAATGATCAAAAAGAGGGATGGAAATATATTACGAGGTATTTACTATGGCAACAGCATATTTTAGAAAAACTGTTTGCTTATAAAGAGGTGACACCGAAATCTATAGGATGTATTATCGGTTTGTCACTTTTATGGAATATGGATGATCTCGCAAGATTATCGAGAGCCTATTTTCAACTTTTATTTGAAGAGGACTGGAAAAAATACAAACAGAAGGAGACGCATCATTTGCTTTTAGCAATTTTATATGACCTGATTCAAACGAAGGAAATAAATCAGGAATTGTATACCACTTTACCTGTTGATCATATTTATAGGAGATTCCTGGATCAATGGCACTCAACGGATGAAAAAGTTATTGGTGACCTACTTTCTGAAATATGCGATTTTCACATTTATAGCTCATTAGATTTAAAAGATAGATTTTCAGAGATCCTTTCGTTAAATTTTATTCCGTATGAGATCAGGTTAATTGAAAAAATACGAAGTGAGCAAGGATTAGGAAACGTAAAAATCAATCACCCCTTACTTGAAACTCAATTGGCAGATATCCCCGAAACAGCTAATGAATGGGATCTTTCTCACGATGAAATTTATCAGTTTTTAAAAAGAAGAGAGGGTAAAGCATGAAACATATAAGGAAAAGGTAAAATGGGAGCGAGCTATGTAGATTTTTTTAGTCGTCCTGCAGGTAACTTTTACAGTTTTTCTTTGTTCGGTAGGAAAGGAGGGAATCGAACCAACTGCTCTCACGCCATTTGAAAGCACTTTTTAAGGGGCTTTTTATAAGTGCCACGAATATGGATTTTTATCTTGTTTCAAAGATTTATCATCCCAAATGATTATAAACAAAATTAAATATGTTTTATCGCCTGAATAAACTCTTAGCTTTAAATTTTCCGATTTGGGTTGACTATTCAGATCCAAAAAACTTATCGTGCCAACAATACCAAAGCGTACAAATTTCAAAATGGTTTCATTCAACATATAAGTTTTTATTTTCACCTTTAGTTCAGTAAAATCTGACCTAGATTCAATTGTTGCTAATCCTTATTATTCAATAGTTTATGCTAATCAGATTTCAGTTTGGGTATTTCTTCTATATTTTTATAAGGTAGTTTATAAATAGGGTTGAAATAATTGTAATATCTCCAAAAAGCAAAAGGATTCATCGGAAACAATCGGTATAATGTAGTATTGTTAGATTTTACATTGCCCTTTTTCAAATATGCATGCCAACTCTCCTCTATCCCTTCGAAGTTTTCAGCGCTAGTTGCTCTTATATAGAAGTCACCGGAGCTATTTGCAAATTTGTAATGGTATGTATCTACGAGCCAATCACAAAGCGTTCTCAATGGATTCAAATTAAATACTACTATTATTAGAAGTATAGGGACTAAATACTTAATTATTTTTTTCATATTAATTACATCCTGTGTTGGATTGAACTTTAATCGGATTTGTTGTTGCACCAGCGACTCCAGTGCCTTTCTTTGCCTTAATAGCTTTATAGAGGCCTGAAGGTGTGGGACAATCCCTTATTATATAGGGTAGGGAGTGTAAATCCTGTCCGTTTAAGCAGGATTTTTATCTGATGTTATGTGCTTTTTTCCACTTCCGAATTCTCCCTCTTGCATTGGTATAAGGCGAAGACGTGTTAAACTGAATCATTCTTCCTAAAGCCCATTTCTCATACCAGGAAACCTCATATAATTCAGTATTAGATTTTTGCTTAATTAGATTAATAATTTTAGAAACCGTTTCATCTAATTTACTACACAATCTATTGAAGTCCATGCCTTCATAATCTTTGTAAAACTTTTGTGCCAACTTGCCGAGTTCATTCCACTTATAGCCTGTTTCAGGAAAATCCACTGGCTCATTATTATCCTTTTTCCGATTCCATTTAAGCACCAATTCTCCCCATCCCATCAAATAAGAAACAAGGTTATTGATACTCATTGTCGTATCTTTTGCATGTCCTTCTAAATCTGTGACGCTAGTTAATTCAACAGGGATGGTCGATAATTCATTTTTTAGCTTGTTGTAATTTGTTTCAATAGCCTTTTGTAATTCTTCTTTATTAACTGGTACAGCCATACTCGAGCGAAATAGATTTTTACCAAATTTACAAAAGTTTTGTTCTAATAATTTATTATATTCATATCCGCATTGGACTATGCTTTATGAATCATAAAAAGGGATGCAACTCAAAAAATTGCGACCATTTAGAAGTTTTGATAGGAATACTAATCTGATCCGTCTTCTCTTTTCATCTTCCGAAAGTCATATACTGTGTGCCTTTAGTCAAGTCAGCTCATTAGTCAAGCCAATGAACGATATTGAGCAAAAATTGGGCATTCTGTGTTGCGGCGGGATGGTTCATTCCTCTTTTTTCACTTTTGATGCCATGGAGTTGTGCCGAAAAAGGAGCACCATCTCCGAATACCACAATCCTCCCTTTCCCAAATCGGAGGTAAGCACCGTTTGCAAATCCTTTGCCCGACAATCGGGGAATATTGTTTGGAATAGGCCTTTTTATCTGATTAGCATCATTGGGTAGGTAGATGTCATATTCTTCATTTAATAAAGAAATAATACGTGCCGTCGTTGGGACGATAAATCCTGTTCCACCCCAGCACATGATACTGTCTATTTCTTTACCTGACGCAGTGGTTATTTCGTTGGATAACAGTGTTTCTCTATCTTTTGAAAAGATCTCGGGACGTCCATTCTTAGGTAAGGCAAAACCGTTCACTATATGAATGCCAAATGCCGCACCAAGCGTTTGTACGGACCCGCCACAAGGCATGTGGTCGGTGACTAGAAATAGGCTTCCACCATCAAATACCCATTGGCGGAGAATTTCTATCTCCTTATCGGTAAAGGCTGAATAGGTGGGTAATGTCCAGTTTTCCGGATTATATAGGGCATTTACGCTGATATAAATTTTT
This sequence comes from Sphingobacterium sp., assembly GCA_031286695.1. Classification (GTDB taxonomy): domain Bacteria; phylum Bacteroidota; class Bacteroidia; order Sphingobacteriales; family Sphingobacteriaceae; genus Sphingobacterium. The sequence goes on from JAITTY010000019.1 coordinate 15,598, forward strand.
ACTTGCTTTAGTTGATCGTAAGAGATTTTTTCTTTAGCACTTCGGAGACGATATCCATCAGCCTGAAGGAGATCTGAAAAAGGAGCGTAAGCTCCTCTCAAAGTAACTGGATTGTTGTGTGCCTCGTCAAATAGGAGTAGAGGTCCATCAGCGATCCGGTAGTGCGGATCGCTGATGGGATAATGAAACTGTTCGTCTGCTACCTGTTGGGCGCTAAGCTGAGCTATACCCAGCAGCAGAAATACGCAGGCAATAAATCTGTTCATATTATTTTTTATTAGGATTATTGATCAGTCTTTAGCCAAACATCATTTTCGAAACACTGCATCTGCTTTACCTTTCCATTGGCAACAGAAAATGTCAATGGGAAGGTGCCATCATCGTTGAGGAAGAAAAATTCCGAACGAGGAGTAAATGAAATTGTTTTGTTATCCCACAATTGTGTAAGAATTAAGCCTGTTGAGGAGGGTTCTATTTGAATCTTAAAGTTGTTGTCATTTAACTTTTGATAAGTTCCGGCAAGCTGTTTCAGTTGAGATGCGGTTAGAGTCGCAATTTTATTCGGGTCAAATGGCACGCGCTCACATACAATTCTACCAATGATTTTTGTTTGGCTAAAATCGCCGGAGCCATTCTTTAAAAATTCTATAGTATATCCTTCGTTTTTGGATTCAAAATGCGTATCATCTTTACGGACGAGCTGATATCTTTTTTTCTGATCCCATAGCTGTGTGGCATACAGGTTGTTTTCTTGCTCCTCGAAAGCAATGAAAGCTACTTTATTGGGTAGCTGGTAGTAACCTTGAAATGATTTTAGCGGAACCAACTGTTGTTGCTGGGGGCTGTCTTTAGGGTGGGACTGTGCAAATGTATCAATCGAAGCAAAAAGACAACATGCTCCCACCAGAAGACCATATGTTCCTTTGGAAAATTGGTGGATCGCTTTCGAGTATCCCCTTGGTTTGATGTATTGTATCATAATTTTTTTTGTTGATATGATACAAGAGTAGGTCTTTTTGATAGGCTAACCGTTCGAATGGATGCAATCGAACAAACTTCATTGTGTCTGGTTAGTTTGATTGTTTACTATGGACTTTCATATATTCTGTCGGTGTAATGCCTGTTGTTTTTTTGAAGCTGGCATAAAAGGTTGTTCTTGAATTGAAGCCTGCCCTTATTGCGATTCCAAACATATCAAGTAGCTTGGCCTCTTCGGATAATAAAAGTTTTTTCGCTTCTTCCGTGCGAAGCTCGTTGATGAACTGGTAAAAATTTTTCTCCAGTCCATTGTTTATGATGTAGGACAGATCATGCGGATTGATTCCGATATGCCCCGCGAGGGATGATAGTGTTAAACCCGGGTCGAGATATAGCTTTTCAGCTGTTGTTTTCTGTAATAATTTTTCTTTTAATGTGTCTACCTGTTGTGCTGTCAGCCGCTCTTCGGCTTTAACCTTTTTATGCTCCGCTTCGTTGATGAGGTTTTCTGTAGACTCAATTGTGTAAATTGATCCTTGTGTTAGCGTTGCGTACCCAAGTGCCACGGTGCCCATAAAATATAAAATTGGGGCGACAGCACTAAAAACTAAATGAACCATAGCCAGTAGACGGGCAACAATCATCAATAGTAACGCGATCAATAGATACTTCAACCAGACCATGTTTATCTTTTCCGTATAGGAAGATAGCTGGCGAATGTTTTTCTGATGTATTTTGAAGAGCCTATAACAGGCAATCCAATAAAAGATACATTGTGCAAAAAAGAAATATTTGATAGCAAAGATGATCCATTGCGACAATTGAGGCGGATGGATATGATTATTAAAAAGTCCGGGTATTAAATAGATGATGGAGAAGAAAAGGAAAGCGAGGAAGGGAACAAAATGTAGTCCCCAATACCGAATTTTTGCTGTTGGCTTGACCATGTAGTGAACGGCCAGGTAGAAGCAGGGGAGTGTAGCCCATCGCGGGAGTTCCAGCATATGGATCAATACATTGCTCTCGATATGAAAACCTTCAAGAAAAAGCTGGGTAAATAAGCATGCCATCAAATAATACCATGTTCCAAGCCACCGGTCTGCGCGCGAAAAACTGTGGTTGACACCCATAAAGATTAAGGTGCCAAGCATCAGAAATGCACCAGCTGAAAAAGCATGAAAGGTATAGAGTATATTGATCATGGGCAGTAGCAAGTTATCATTGTAACGTGAATTTAAACATAATTGATCAAATGGTACTACATCATCCAGATGGGTACCCCGATCCAACCATTGATGGATAGAAGGGCGACGAGATAGCATAAAAAGAAATTATTGAAGGCCAAAAACAGACGAAGCCATAATGGGTTCAGTCTAGACCAACGGTAGTAAAGCAGCAAGCTGCTGACGGCAACCAAAATAGCAAATAGAAGCATGCCTAGAAAAATGGAAAAACTAGTTCCATTAAAAGAGGTAAATAACTCTTTATGGCTGGTGTCCGTTTGTCCCATGAGACGATAAGCAGCGAGAAAACAGCATGTTCCTATTATTGGCAATAAAGGAATGCCTAGCTCTATCAGTTTCATTTTTCGAAAGAGTGTAAGAAATATGCCTATAAGGCTATAAATGAGATAAATCAAAATGGCCACAAGTCCAAGGTAGATAGGTGTCTGCTGGATTAAAACCGAAGCCTGAGGTACTTTGCGATAGAAACTACTGCCATAACCTTGAAAAAAAGGCTGTCCATCGGGATCTCTAGCTAATACAAAAGCAGGAAGAATATCATCTTTTAGTCGGAAGATGCCGTTGCCAACATGGACAAGAGAATCGAGCTGTCCGTTTTCTTTTTTTACGACGAGTCTATCCTTACTGATCGTCGTTAATTCGATGCCGCCAAAGATACGTCTGTAAAATTCCCAGCGTTCGTTTTTGGGATTCATAAATTGATAGTATCCGAGTAGCGGTTTAATTTTTTTGTCATCTATCGGTAGACTGATTGGTTTCGGAGGAGAAATGTCCCTTGTCAAAAATTCTTCAATAGCCTGTGATATTGGCCACATATTGACGATACTATTGGCTGCTATTGCGTAGGCGATACCGGTTTTACGGTCAAAGAATAACCAGGATACAAAGCCTTCTCCTTTACCGTTGTGGCCCCGTAAGCTAACTTTTTTATTATTTGGAAATAGATCATTACCGAGGGCATATCCCGTCTGTAATCCAGCATGGCTGGCTAATGTACTGTGAATAGTCTCCATTTCCTTCAGGCCGGCATTGTCCAGTAACCTGCTGTCGGCATTACCATTGAGCAGATAAAGCATAAATTTTGCCATGTCCTCAGCAGTGGATACCAAAGCGCTTCCGGCCCCATTTCCGATAGGACTATAGAATGGCATTGGTCTGTATTCGCCCTTTTGAAAGTCATAGCCTGTGGCAAAGCTGGGTCTATGCGTACCATCAAGATCAAATAAGCTATTGTGCATGTTTAATGGTGAAAAAATATTTTCCTTTAAATACTTATCCCAAGGCATACCCGAAATTTTTTCAATCATATAGCCGAGTACATTATAGCCCGGATTGGAATAGGACATCATTGTTCCCGGTCTCCAGCGTACCTTAAGCGAATTGCTAACAGCTTTTAAGGCCTCGATACCAACAACTGGCTTTTTTTTGCTTATATCTACCATGCTGTTGAGTTGAACATCTTCAAAACCGGCAGTATGTTCGAGTAGGTGAACTACCCGTACCGGATCTGTGGCTTCCCAATGATTGTCAAATGGTATTTCGGGTGCTATATCACGAATACGGTCATTGAGCTTTAGCTTACCGTTAGCCACTAATTGTTGTATACCCATTGCCACGAAAAATTTGGTGACAGAAGCGAAGTGAAATTGCGTTTGATGTTCTACTTGCCGACGTTGTTTAAGATCAGCATAGCCCAGTCCACCCGAGTACAGTATACTGTCTTTTTTTACAATAGCAACCAGTAGACCGGGTATATGTTCCTTCTGAATGACATTATCTAAACGTCTATACAATTGGCTAATATTACTGTCAGATTTTGTAGCAGTGCTTACCTGTGCTGAGGCGGTAAAATAACTGGACACAATGAGCATTGCCAGATAGAAAGTTTTTAAGTTGATCATATGCTTTTCTTTCTTGCAAATTAGCAATGATCTTAACCGGTCTTGTCCGTGTCCATCCAAACGGATAAATCTGTTAGGGTTACATGCGGTACAATATTGAATTGCTGTCGAATGAGATTACGGATATATGCCGCTTTTTCGGTTTACGCTTTGATATGATAAGGAGTATGTTTTTCAATAAAGTTTTCATACGATTATTGCTTCCATTTCACTTTTCCATTATCGTCAAACATTTCGATAGAAGGGTTACCTAGACTGTCCACCTTTAAAATAATTCTCGGTATTTCATTCTTATCTTTCATCACCAAAGAAGCGTTTCCATTCTCGGTTAGCAAGTTTATCCGGTTAATATTATGCCCCGGCTTACCGGATAGATCTTTATCATTAATCAATAGACCTGCCCTGAAATAATTGTCGTGTTTATTATCTTGTGCTAAGATACCAATGGCATCGGCATTCTGATAATCAAATGCAAGTGCATTCAGGTTAGTCTCTTCATTATCAGTAATTGCCAAACCACCTCTTTCGTCGCCATTTTTATCAAAGAAAATCAGACCCGCGGGAGTGTAAGCCCTTTTATATGTTTTCCCATTGATAATAGGTTGCGGAATGTTATCTGTGTTTGCAATAACGACACGATTTTTTCCCGATCTGTCCTTGATATCTATTCTTTCCGCGGTTAAGCTGTGCTTGTCGTTCAAAAAAAAGTAAACCAGAGAAGCCATCAGTACGATATTGGAAAGAATAAGTGCGGTTAGAAATATTTTTAGTCCTTTAGAAATTGTTTGCATAATTTGATTTCAGTTGTTAATTATTACGTTCTCCTATTCCGCTTTTAATAGTACGATGTGTTCTATTTCAAAGCGGTATTTTAATAGTATGCTTTATTATTGTTTAATAATAAGCAAAAATAAAGTGTGATTTCGAGAACGCACTCTACATAGGTTGAGCGTAATGATTTTTTTATTTGGTCAGCCCTTTACGTATTCTGCTCAACTGTGTCGGGGTAATGCTCAGGTGCGAAGCGATATATTGTAGTGGAATTCTCCTATCAATTCCCGGATGTGCCGCCAGCAATTTTAGATATCTTGCGGTTGCACTTTCAGTCAGTAAAGAAATTTCTCTTTCTTCATTAATGACTATCCATTTTTTCTCCAAATAGGCAATGTAAAGGTTTTTTAGTTCATCATTTTGATTAATAGCTGCTCTTGTTTGATGATAAGGCATACATACCACAGTAGTGTTTTCAATAGCTTGCAGTTTAAAATCGTTGGGCGTTTTTATGATTGCCGAAAATCTTGTGCTCGCAAAATCCCTCTCCAAATAAATCCATTTATTCCAGATAGCCCCTTTTTCATCAATAAAATAAGAGTTTAAGACTCCTTTACAAACGAAGAAAATGTCATTGGCGACACGCCCTTCCCTTAGTAAAACTTCATTTTTCTTAAACTGCTGAACGTAGGCAGTTTTAGCCAACAAATCAAATGCCTTATCCGAAATAGGATATACGCTTGTAACAGCTGTTTTAAAGTCAGCAAGATATTTTTCTGTTTCTGTCATTTGTTTTAGCTGAGTTACATGATGCTATTACTTTTAAAATAAATATACATATTTTATTTTCGATCACTTATGATGTGTTTTCAAACGTATTTCGTATATAGATATGGGTTTGCGAAATACGTTTGTATGTTGGTTTCCCAAATACAATTTTTAGCGGTAATTTAGCAGAACCGTCTAATTTATATAGAAAAGCAATGAAACTAACAAACCAATGAAAGTTAAGAAATTAGAAATTGATAAACTTATAACTGAAAGATTAATACTAATTCCATATACAAAAGACCTCTGTAGAAATATTTTAAACGGCGATTATAGAGATTTAGAAGTTTTAAACATTTATTATCTGAAAAATGTCCTGATCCTGGCATAAAACTTTTTTACGATCTTTAAAGAACCAACAAGTCGCTATTATGATAAATATATTATTAAAAACGATCGCAGATGCAATAGACATTGATCAAGCAGATAGGGAGCTGATTTCGAAACTTTTTAAGGAAAAGAAATATCGCAAGGGAGATTATTTTTTGCGTGAAGGGGACGTTTGCCGTTATGTTGGTTTTATTATCAGCGGTGTTATGCAGTATTATATCAACAATGATGGAGAAGAGAAGACTTATGGATTTGGTAAAGAAATGAATTTTGTCTGCAATAATGAAAGTTTTATTCCCCAAAAGCCATCTAGGCAGATTATTCAAGCTCTTGAAGATTGTACACTATTGGTAATTTCTTATAATGATCTTCAAATGTTTTATTCTGAGATCAAGAATGGCGAACGTTTCGGTAGAATAGTGATAGAGCAGGTTTTTGTTCAAACCCTTCAAGGACTTAATTCTTTTTATACTGATTCTCCCGAAATTCGTTATGAGAAATTTATAAAGGAATATCCTGAGCTGGTACAAAGAATTCCTCAATATTATATTGCTTCGTATGTGGGGGTGAAACCACAATCGTTAAGCCGTATCCGGAGCCGAAATACGAGGAGGGATTGAGTTATTAACTTAGGTGCATGAATAGTGAAATCGGTCCACATAACTTTGTTGTCAATAAAATTATATATTATGGCAACAAGGATATGTTACATCATTTCATTTTTGACCGGAATAGGATTACTATTTATAGGTCTAAGATTTTTGTTTTCACCGCTTAACGCTGAATTCGATTACGGTATCTCTACTAATACACATGCTGACTATTCCTTTCACTACATCAAAGGAGTTCGCGATCTATTTTCCGGTATTCTACTGGTTCTTTTAGTACTGGCAAATGAAAGGAAAACACTGGCCATAGCATTGCTAGCAGCGACCGTCGTGCCCTTAGGCGATTTCATGATCGTAATGGGCAAAAATGGCAGCGACTGGCAGCATGGCGTAGCTCATTTGATCGCCGTATTGATCTGCATTATAACGGGACCGGTGCTTTTAATGCAAAAAAAGAGAACCAACAATCCTTATAATCAAGTATCTTTTAATCTTATTCAGTCTGCCGCCAATGGAGGCCCCACTATAAGTGAATGTGATCTACTCCCTGGAGCAAAAACTCCATGGCATTATCATACTTTATTCTCTGAAAGGTTTGAAGTCCTAGAAGGAGAACTGGAAGTGGGTAGAAACGGTAAACTTTACCAACTCAAGCCGGGGGATAAGATCATCATATCGGCCACTGAAACACATCTTTTTAATAATAGATCTAAAGGCGTGTGCCGGTTACGGACAACCATCGATCCTGGAAATATTGAATTTGAAATGGCCGCACTGATTCTACTGGGTCTGGCAAAGGATGGCCTCACGGACAAGAACGGAATTCCAAAGAATTTTTCAGATCTGGCTCTGTTCATTTATCTGAATAACTCCAAGATAGTAGGAGTAATGAAAATTGTAGAACCTCTTCTGAGTTTTGTTGCGAAAATTGCGATAAAAAGCGGGCGACTGAAAATTCTTGAGGAAGCCTATTGTAAGACAAAATCAAAATAATGTTAAAAGTAGCACTTCCTTTCCATCTTATTAAAAGAAGAACGGAAATTCCAATACCGCATTAAAACGACGATTTTTTTTGTGGGACAAACCTTTTGTAGCGTATGTGAAAAAGTCGATTCTTAATGAAGAATCGACTTATTTTGATATTTAGCTAGCCATTTTTTCGAATTTCCCTCAGGGAAATTGAACGTTTTATTTCAAAATTACTTTCCTTAGACGCTCCTGATGCTCATCACCCCAATTTCCTAGTGCAGAAATTACAGGGATTAAAGTCTTCCCAAAATCTGTAAGACTGTATTCCACTTTAGGTGGTACAACAGGATAAATAACTTTTGCAACCAATTCGTGCTCTTCAAGTTCTTTTAGCTGTACATTTAGAACTCTTCGTGAAGCATCCGGTATTTTTCGCTGGAGTTCGCTTGGGCGTTTGTACCCTTCATTGATAAACCACAATAATCGTATTTTCCATTTACCATAGAGAACTTCACCAATCAGGTCTAAACCACAGTTGAGACTTAAAGGTATTTTCTTTTCGTACATATTCCAAAATTAAGTCAATGTTTGAAAATATACAATATGGGATAAATTTATCCCTATGCAATTCGTTTTTCCGTACTTGTGTAAACTGTTTATAGGTCGGAAATTTGTATAAAAATATTTCAATAATGGAACATATAGTTGATTTCAACAAGGAGTTATCGGGTAAAGTTGCTTTGGTAACAGGTGGTACAAAAGGCGCGGGAAAGGCAATAGCTGAACGCTTGTTAAATGCAGGCGCAACAGTGATTATTGCGGCAAGAAATGCCCCTGAACAAGCCAACGACAACTTACATTTTATTTCTGCTGATCTAAGCCAATCTGCTGGAACCCAAAAGATAGTGACAGAAGTTCTTCAAAAATTTGGAAGGCTGGATATACTCGTCAATAACCTTGGCGGTTCAGATGCACAAGGCGGAGGTTTTTCAGTATTGAGCGATGAAGATTGGGAAAAGGCTATTCATACCAATCTGCTTGCGCCGGTCCGTTTAGACCGAGGCTTTTTGCCTCATATGTTGGAAAAGGGAAATGGTGTCATTATTCATATCGCTTCCATACAAGCGAGGTTACCACTACATGATTCAACTTTACCTTATGCGGCAGCAAAAGCAGGCTTACTAAATTATAGTAAAAATCTATCAAATGAAGTCTCACCGAAAGGAGTACGAGTTTTAACAGTTTCGCCGGGCTGGATACAGACAGACGGTGCAACAGGAATGATGCAGGAAATTTCGGAGCGCACTGGTATTAGTGTTGAGGAAGCAATCCAACAGGTCATGAATAGCCTGGGAGGAATACCTTTTGGCCGGCCGGCAAAACCTGAAGAGGTTGCGGAATTGGTAGGGTTTTTAGTATCACCACGAGCAGGATATCTCACGGGAACCGAATTTGTAATCGATGGCGGAACAATACCAACCGTTTAAATTTAATCATATACTAGCAGGCCGCAGCGCACCGCAAGGCTGGGGCAATATATAATGGAATTCTTGTGGAAGCAATTGTATAGGTTAGAAGGAATTGTATAGTTTAAAAGTATCTAAAATAGTAAATCGTGGAATTACCAAAAGTGTTAATAGATTTAGTAGCGGCGCAAGAAAGCTATAATAGTGTTGCATATGCCAATTGTTTCTCCGAAACAGCAGTAGTTTATGATGAGGGCAAAATGCACAAGGGACGAAAAGAGATTGAAAAATGGATTTCAAATGCAAACAAAAACTATAAGGCAATTGTGAAGCCTATCAGCTTTGAGAAGAATGAGGATGAAAGTATTTTGAAAGCGGAAGTTTCAGGCAATTTTTCGGGAAGCCCTATAGTGTTGAGCTATCGGCTTAATATTGTTAGTAATCAAATCCAATTTCTGAAAATTACAGGCTAAGGAGAAAAACAAAATTCATTAAAATTTAAGAAAAGCGTTTATACTCATATCTAAAAGGCTAGAGTTGTTTATGTAAACATATTAATTCAGCATACCCCGATCAATTCCATCGAAGGGAGATTTCACGATATAATGATCCAATAGCTGCCAACGTTGTCATCATAATAGGGAGAAACTTATCTATTGCTTAGGAGCAGACAGCTCGCTCAGGCTCCTCACCAACCTCTCCCGCTCACCGCTACTCGTAGTCGAAAACCGGAGTAGGGGAAGTCCATACTTTTCCAGTATGGCATCTTTCATTATGTCGCGTTCCGATTGTTTGCCTTCGGCGGCGTGATAGGCATAACCATCCACTTCGATCGCCAGGACCGGATTCTTTCCAAGCTTGTTGTAGATCAGAAAATCCAGGTGCGTCTTGTGATGGCTTGCATACTTTGCTTCCGCAGGCGTCAAGAGTGAGTAGTCGTCAATCAGGCTCCGCAATGGAAAGTGGAGGAGCACATCATATTTTGAAAACCTGTCATCAGATAATACCGAACGCACCAGCGTATACATTAGGTTTTCACTATCAAATATCGATTTTATACGCTTCTGGGACAAGATCCTGCGCCGTTTTTCCTCATAACCTTTGTATAGGTAATCAAAGATCGAATGCAGCTTACTTTGTATGATCGTGAAGTTATTGTATTCAATATAACGGATCAGATCTGCAATATTACTTTCATTTTCAGAATCGTTGCCATGTACCAACAAGATCAGCTGGTCTTTAGCGCGCGAGATTGCAACATTTAGTCGGTTAGGGTTATCCGTAAACTCGGAGATTTCATTGTCGACCGTCGATAGAATAATCACATCATTTTCTCTGCCCTGAAATTTATCAACCGTGTCAGCTATAATTTCCGTACCCGCAAAAGTACCCTGCAAAGCATTTGTCTGATTACGATAAGGTGTCACAATACCCAGATCAACCGAAGCAAGCTGCTGTTGTGGAATAATCTCCTGTAGGATAACATCGATCTGTCGCTGATTCATCCGTGCCCGCGCATGGTTACCGGCCACTGTACGATAGACCAGGAGCGGTTCACGCTCTGATGTTGGCTCAGATAGGATAATGAGCTGATCGTTGTAGAATTTACGGTTACAGAATTCAATAATCTTTGGATGGCAACGGTAATGTTCTTTCAGAAGTGTTTTATGGATACCAGGGAATAACTGTGTGATGGATGCGAGTAAACTGTTTTTCGCATAATGATAAGGATCAGACAGCTTGAATGCATGAAAGATCGCATCTGTCTTTTGGGCCATTGTGGCATCCACTACATTCGGCAGCTGCTTGAGATCACCGACAATAACGGCACGTTTGGCGCATGACAGTGCCAATGTACCCGTTGCCATATCCACCTGTGAAGATTCATCAATGATCACATAGTCATAGACGGTATGCTCAGCCAGGCATCTTCGCAGCGAATAGGTGGTACTCATGATGACGGGATAGTCTTCAATGAAACTTGTGGACTTACCACGCAGATCGGCCTCCTGATATATCGGACGATCCTTGTGCTGATACCTGTTGTAAAGCACATTTTTAAAAAGCCGCATCGCGATTTCCGTATACTCACGCATCTTTGCATCAAAGGAGAAGTTATGTAAAGCCTTTTCCAATGATCCGATACGAGATGCCAGTTCCGCAATCTTTGTTCGGTAATAAGCCGACTGAGCGATCCTGATCATGTCCCAATGCGATAGGGTATAAAAGTCCTTATCTTTGATGCGGTACCTGAAGCGATAGACTAGTTTCTTCCACCAGTTAAACTGTTTGCCAGTATGCTCCAGATCGGTGACTGAATTCCAGAGTGTCAATAGCCGATCTGATGAGAGGTTACTATTCAGTTTAAATTCTGCTATTGATTTCACCGTATTCAGAAAATGCTGCTGTTCTGTCTTTATATTTTCTATTAAGAGCTTTAGGGCGGCTAGCTCGTTCTTCTGTGCTAGTTTTTCGGTGAGCTGTAACAGGAGCTCACTATTCTGCTGTTTTAACTTAGTCAGCTGCTTCTCCGTTAACTGAAACTCGGATAGGTCAGGAATGTCCGATTGCGATTCTATAAATTCTCTTTTATTATGGTTGCTTCCCAGTAAAGCAGCGATAAAAGAGAGACCATTCTTATGCAATTTTTCATACACATTTTTCGTTGCCGAGTTATTGCTTGACACCACAGCTACACTTTGACCATGCATAACAGCGTTGGCAATAATATTGAGGATCGTCTGCGTTTTACCGGTACCCGGAGGGCCCTCGATAACACTCAGTGGGTTGGCAAAGGCATTATTTACAGCCTCTTGTTGACTGAGGTTGAATCCAAAAGGAAAGATTTCAATGGGAGAGAAGGGGATACAATCTTGTGGCTGTGTTTCATTTAGATAGTTCGATAGGATAGCATATTCTGGGATAAATGATATTCTATTATAGCTATCTTCAAGAATATTTTTTCCATCATCAGACTTAAGCCCTACAGCATCTGCAATTGTTTTTAGATAATTGAATGTTGTTTCCGCTTTTTTGCTCTGCAAAGCCGATTTGATGACCTGAACTTTATCTTTATTGTACGTATATTTTTTATTACTGCTTTTAAATGCCACAATACATTTCTCCCCTACGAAAGAATAGGACTGGATATCGTTGGTCTTGTCCCTTCCATCGATATAGATGGCTTCTTTCTGTGAGAATATATTTGAATTGTGCATTAGTTAGTAATTTATATTGAAGTCTAATTTAAGTTTTTCCCCTTAACTGCCCTAACCATTTTTAGCGGATATTGTCAGCGCAATAACTCTTATTAGCTCAAAATTATATAAAAAGCCATTACCCTATAATATAGATGATTTTAAGAATATCAAAATCAATATTTTAAAATAGAAGGATCTATGACTATAAATGGGTAAGTAGCGACTAGTCCTAGTTGATCGTAAACTAAATTAAACCCTTCTTTTCTGCATATTCTTTGAGGTTCGCTATTTGATATCGATTACAATTTTCTTTTGATATTTTCCTGTATTCGGCTCTGGCTTTATCCAGGAGCTTTAGCTCGCCGAAAAACGTTATTTTAGCGGCGACGTTGAGTAAGGTTTCCTCGGATGTTTCCAGTTCGTTGATAAGCTTTTGTTCAGTGTTTAATTTTTCAAAAAAAGGTAAAATAAAGCTTGAAATATTGTATTTCATTTCGGCAATTAGTTCTTCAACATCTGTCATCGTTGTTATATTATACCAAATATCGGGTAGGCCCCTCATGTAGCTAATTCTTTTTCTTATCATACATTCAGGTTCGGTGGGATATGCCGGTACGCCTTTGTTATGAAAGTTAAAGCACGCTAGCCAATACTCGGGTGAAAATATTCCAACGTTTATAGTGAAACGGATATCGTCTTTAGTGCTATAATAACTTTTTTGAATATTTATGATGTGACCGATTTTCTCAAGCGGCAGATAAAAATTGTTGGCCTTCTTTTTAAAACCAAGCGGTTTTAAGATTTCAATAAAGCTTTCTTTTATGATTCTGTCAAATTTTTCTTGGGTTTCTGTTTTCATATATGACCGTTGTACTATTATATTTATTCAATGTTTGAAAAGCGGTAAGGCTTCAATCTAACAAAATATCATATAAAATTTTAATTTTTTTATGGTAAAAAACTATTATTCAAAAATAAAGTTTAGCAAGATATAATCTATTATAATATGAAAAGGATTTAAAGAATTGCGGTACTTTCATTGCCATATTATCACCGACGTACCAAGTTCCCTTATTTCACAAACAGAAGTTGTTGAGAAGATAAGCGTATAAGCTAAAGCAACATCGGCAGAAAACAAAAATGATTTTCTTCTTGACGTTTATTTAGGCGTCAATGAGCGTGTTGGCACTTACATATGTTTTAGACAAGTGAATTTAAAACGAATATTTAGAATGGAAAATAGCTAGCTATAGTAATTTTTTGTTCCTCAATGATCTTGTAACTATGATTAATAAAACTAAATTATATTTTCATATGGACAACTTAAATATAACATCAGCTACAGTATTGGACTTTGAAATACCCTCATTTTACAATACTTACAAAACCACTTCTGTGGCGGCATATTGAAGGTCTTCTGAAAATCTCTCTTATAGCCTGAAAGGCTTCTCCCTGTAAGTTGTGCAAACTTTTCGATAGGGATATTGAAATGAAAATTGCTCAGCATAAATTTTTCTAGAGCCTTGAAACCGCGGGACCGTTTTTACCCAATTGAATTTTAGTGATTTCTGACATTTGATTGATTTAATGTTACTACACAAAGGTCTTGATTTAATAACTAGATTGCTTTCTTCTACGGTTCAATTTACTTGTCTGTATAGTTCATCTATTGGTAAATTGCATAGTCATTGGTTTTGAACCCAGACAGCCAATATGATCAAAATGTCCGGTCAACAAATTGAGTAGCTTAGTCGCAAAGCTATATATTGATAGAAATTTCAAAGCCTGGTTTTATTCCGGCTACAACATAGTCACTTTTGGCTACATTTGTGAATTCGCCAAATCTGAACTTTGCTTCATAAAAGATTTAAGATATGAAAGTATTTATTACAGGAGCTACAGGTTTTGTTGGAACAGCCGTAGTACAGGAATTATTAGAAGCAGGTCACGAGGTTCTAGGACTGGCAAGATCAGAAGAATCTGCAAAGAAATTAGTTGAGGCAGGTGCGGAAGCCCACTATGGAAACCTGACAGATTTTGAAAGCTTAAAGTCAGGAGCCCGACTTTCTGATGCTGTGATCCATTTAGGGTTTGTTCACGATTTTAGTCGTTTTCAAGAAATGTGTATCTTAGACAGTGAAGTAATTGGAGCGCTTGGAGATGCTCTGGCTGGAACTGAAAAACCTTTTCTCATTACCTCCGGAACCGCGCTGTTTTCAAAAGATGGATTTACAATGGAGAAAGACCGCGTTGTTAACTACCCGCATCCAAGGATTGCTACCGAAAATGCCGCAGACGATCAGGTTGATAAAGGCGTAAATGTTGCGGTGATCAGATTATCTCCTTCCGTGCATGGAGAAGGGGATAAAATCGGATTTGTACCACTCTTTATTAGAATTGCAAAGGAAAAAGGCGTATCGGCCATCATTGAAGATGGAAATAACCATTGGCCAGCTGTTCACCGCTTTGACGCAGCAAGACTGTACCGCTTGGCTCTTGAAAAACCGTTTGAAAAAGGAACCAGATATCATGCTGTAGCTGAGGAAGGAATTCAGCTTAAAACAGTGGCAAATGAAATTGCCGAACGTCTCAACATCCCGCTAGTTTCACTGAAGCCAGAACAAGCTGAACAACACTTTTCCTGGTTTACACATTTTGCAAAACTTGACAACCAAAGCTCGAGTGTGCAGACAAGGGAATCACTGGACTGGAGTCCTGTTCATCCTACTTTACTGGAAGATTTAAAAGGTTCCTATTACTTTTCTGATCTTCAGTAATTTGTATTTTTATTATAATCCACATAAACACAAAATTCTGTAAAGCCATGTCCGATAATAAACCGATAAGACTAAATACCATTTCTGAGTTTCATAAACTTCGGGGATTGCCGGTACCAAAGCATCCGCTGATCAGCGTAATCAATTTTGAAGATATGAAAGTACCGTCCGTAATTGGAAAACAAAACTTGCTGTTCGACTTTTATACGATTTCTGTAAAACGGGATATGGACCACAAGTACAGATATGGGCAGAAGGATTATGATTTTGACCAAGGCGTGATGTTCTGCATGGCACCGCATCAGGTGTTAAGTGTGATACGGGAAGAGAAAGGAAAGAATCCTTCCGGATGGATGCTAATGATCCATCCGGATTTTCTCTGGAATACGCCACTGGCAGCATCTGTCAAAAGATATGAATTTTTCGATTATTCTGTGAATGAAGCCCTGTTTCTATCAGAAGACGAGGAACTCAAAATGCTGCAGATCATTGAAAACATCAAGCAGGAATATCACAGCAATATTGACCAGTTCAGCCAAAATATAATAATCTCTCAATTGGAGACCCTGTTTAATTATTCCCAGCGGTTTTATCAGCGCCAGTTTATCACGCGTAAGAAAGCTAGTCATCAATTTTTAGAAAAGCTGGAAATATTTCTTAACGAATATTTTGAAGGAAAAGATATTATACAGAATGGGATACCTACGGTACAGTTACTCTCGGAGAAACTAAATATGTCGACACAGTATATGCGGGGCATGCTCAAATCGCTGACAGGACAAACCACCCAGCAGATCATCCACGAGAAAGTAATTGAAAAAGCCAAAGAGAGACTTTCTACAACTGAACTTAGCATCAGCGAGATCGCTTATGAGCTGGGTTTTGAACATTCCCAATC
Organism: Sphingobacterium sp.; assembly: GCA_031286695.1. Lineage (GTDB taxonomy): Bacteria > Bacteroidota > Bacteroidia > Sphingobacteriales > Sphingobacteriaceae > Sphingobacterium. Next base: position 31,568 of record JAITTY010000019.1, read on the forward strand.
ATTCAATAAGCTGTTCAAGGCTAAAACTAATATTTCTCCTATGGAATTTCGTAAATCTTTTAACTGATCACAACTTTTTGCTAATTATTTTAGTTTTTTATTTATTTAATATTGTATATTTGATGGAAAACCAATTAATAAATATTATGGCTAGATCAAAAAAGCACTTGGGTAAATATGTAGATCCACGTACCGATTTCGGTTGGAAATTTTACTTTGGTAGAGAGGACAACAAGATCTTACTGATTGAGTTTCTCAATAGTCTATTTCATGGAGAGAAGATAATTTCGGATCTAAGATATAAACCTGTAGAACATGATGGTGATTATGAGGAAATGCGTCGTGTTGTATTTGATTTACACTGTATCGGCAGCGATGGTGAAGTTTTCATCATTGAGATGCAGCAGCTCTTTCAAGAATTTTTTAAGGACCGCGCGGTGTATTATACCTCACGTCTCATCAATAAACAATTAGCGCGAGGTAAGAAAGGGGACGATTATTACCTACCAGAGGTTTACTTTATCGGTATTCTGGAGTTTAACATGGATGGAAATGGAAGTTCTAATATGTCCCGTGTGACAGAGCGTCCTTATTTTTATGATGTGGCGCTGTGTGACAAA
>JAITTY010000016.1 GCA_031286695.1 Sphingobacterium sp.
CCTCCATGTAGCAATGCAGGCGCGGAAGATCGTCATCTCCGGTGAGGTGGCTGGACTTCAAATCCAGTTGGGGACGCCAGCGTTCCCGGGCAGGTTCGACTCCTGTGATCTTCCGCCAAAATCTAACTTATCCAAATAGCAAAAATTTTATTTAAATCCTGAACTCATAGCTATAGTATATCTTTTCCGCTTAACATTAATTCAACTCTGGCTAGTTTATTTCTAAAACTATAGGGTTTAGTTAAAAGAAGAGACTCCATTAGACCACCACGAATTTTTCTCATATAATCTTCTTCGCTAATGTTGGTATCTATAAATTTAAACCTATTGCATACTAACCAAAGTGAGAGGTTAACTAATTTAGTATCCTCTTTATTAAAAATGTGTGAATATCTATTCTCCATAAAATCTTTAATTGCTGTTTCAAATTTTTTCTTAATATTTTCAGCCTTAACAGATCTTAATTTTGCGACATTCTTTAACTCGACAATATAAATACTATATTTTGTCTCACCTCGTTTGATCACAATCAAGTTATCTGGCGAGGGCGGCGTCTCCAAAAGACCTAAAGAATTGTAGTAGGTGTCAATAGAAAGATTAGCTATTTCATTTCGTTTAAGAACACCCTTATCGTCATAGAACTCATCATCTAATAGGACGTATACTCCATTTTCCTCTACTTTATCGCGATGTAAAAGAGAGAGATTTTCATCAGCATATATGGCATTAATCATTATTTTATGCCTCATCATCACTTTTATAGTTTTCTTCAATTTTTGTATATAATTCCATTTTCTCATCAAATAACAACTCAGTTGGTTCAATAAAGTTATTATCTGAAATGCCAAATTGATCTGTTTGCATTGGCATAGCAATACTTCCTTCTTTAGTCTGTTTGAAAACTAGTGAGTTAACATTATCTTTGCTAATCCCCTCCTCCACATTAAATGCAGATTTTTTGATTATCAAGTTGTTAACTTTATTAAAAATAAAGTTACTATGCGTAGTAATTATTAATTTTATTTCGGCACCTATAAGTTTTCCAAATATCTCTGTCAATTTTATCTGCACATCAGGATGCAAATGTGCTTCAGGCTCTTCAATCATTACCAAAGCTTTATTGCTATCTACAGATTTTTTTTGAGTACTTATTGATCTAGGCTTAGTTAATACATAACGCAGGTAGGATACTATAGGAGCTAATTCTGAAACCATGGATGAAGTTGATGATAGCTCTAGCTTTAAATTTGTTCCATTAGGATAAAACATTAATTGCTTAGTATTTGAATTAAATTCAACCGTGCCTCCGAGTATTTTCTCTTCTATTTCCTTCGCAAAAGCATTTAACTTTTTATCTTCAAAATTTTTCTTCGAAACTCTAATGTCTGATAATTTAATAAAATAATCACTCACTGGTTCTGAGATACCAGGGAGTTCTATTTTTTTACTTAGGAACGAACGGTTTCGTGATAGCTCAGCGATAATCTGTCCAAATGCACTTAAAGCTTGGTAAAGGCCGGATCGACTCGCAGGTAAATAATGCACTCCAGAAATATTACTAGTGAGATATTTTAATACAACTGATAACTTTACGGATATTAAGTTCAAGTAATGCTCTCTAAATTGATTTATTTGTTCTTGAATGCTTATATCTTCTTTTATATAAATTGAGGTTTCATTTCCGTAGTGAACCGATCTCCCCCTCTTAGATTTTTTTACTACAATTTTATCTGGCCTTGCCAGATAATCGACTGTAATGATCGAATCAGAGATTTTTAAAGTAAATGTACCATAATAAGGGATTGTGAGAACAATTAATGTTTCATCTGACTCATCACTGAATTTATTCCTGATATTAGACAAGGACGAAAATGTATTAACTAGAGAATTGGTCAATTCTCTTACAAATGTTCTCTCGAAAAAAAAGATCATGTCATCATTAACTGAAGATGTGATCTCAATATCTTTCTCATTGGGTTTAGTAAGAAATGTTCTGATAAGGTCAGTGTTTTTAAATAGCGAATTTTCATTAGAAGATACTACAGTTTCAATTAATCCATAATAAGCGTAATTTCTTACTGCATTGAACTCAAGTAGATTTTTTATAATTAAGTATATTGCGGTTATCGCATATGATTTACCAATACTGTTATGACCAATTAATAGATGAAAGTCTTTTTTAAGATCAATATCAAACTCTTTGATTGGCCCAAAATTTCTTAACCCAATTTTCATCTCTCTTCCTTAAATATATAATATAGTGACCTATTGTTTAAGCTTCAACCTACAAGCTTCCTTCACCCACTTACTAAAATTCCCTTTCCCTGCCGCCTTCTCAATCTGTTCTAAAAGTTCGTCCTCAAAACGAATGTTCTTCATCGTGCTCTTGGTACGGTCAAAGTTTGGTTTCTTTTTCTCTTGCATGGTAGGTACCACTTCAGTTAGTTTATCTGCATGTGGTACCTACCACATGGATTTGGAATTCTGACAACGCCCTGCAGTGTTAGAGCACTAAAGGGCGTCTAACCTCACCAACTATCAAGGAGTTGATTATGGCTGATTCGCATTCTACCCCAGACACCGACCAATCCGGAACCGAGCGTTCGTTAATTGTGGGATACCGCCCGAATGTTTTCGACAAATCCACACCGAAAATCATCCTTTCCGGCAAGTGGCTACGCGCAGCAGGTTTTGATACCGGACAGCAGGTCACGATAAAGGTCATGAAAGGATGCATCGTTCTGGTGGCGTATAACGAGCAGGAGCAGCGGTTGCAGGATGATTATAAACGGGCGAAGGCGAAACTTATTGAGATAGAGGACGCGCTTGCAGCGATCCAAGCTCCGCGTCCTGGAAAACGCCTCGCAAAATCAAATACAAACCACCTGGCTTAACGGCTGTTTCTGGCATACTACGAGCTTACAGGTATCAACCTTATGACGCGGAGGCAGCATGAGATATGAAGAATTAATTAATTCACCAGCCGGTGAATTCGTCATGTTTGCCAGCAAAGATGGAAAAGTTCGCATTGAATGCCGCTTCGAAAGCGATACGTTGTGGCTCTCACAGGCTACGATCTGTGAGTTATACGGCAAAGCCAAAGCAACGATCAGCGGGCATATCAAAAACATTTTTGATGAGGGTGAGCTGGTCGAAAATTCAGTTGTTCGGTTTTACCGAACAACTGCCAGCGATGGTAAAGTATATAACGTTCAATATTTTAGCCTGCCCGTCATTCTCGCCATCGGCTATCGCGTCCGATCCACGCGAGGTACACAGTTCCGCCAGTGGGCCACCCAAACGCTGCAAGAATACCTGATTAAAGGCTTCGTTATGGACGACGAACGCCTGAAAAACCCGCCCGTTGGATCATCAGCCGTACCTGACTATTTCGATGAAATGCTGGAACGCATTCGCGATATTCGGGCCAGCGAACGGCGGGTATATTTACGTGTGAGGGAGATTTTCGCGTTAGCTGCTGATTATCAGCCGTCGCTCAAAGAAACCACGCAATTCTTCCAAACCATCCAGAATAAACTGCATTTTGCCTGCACGGGTCATACTGCTGCTGAGTTGGTTCACCAACGCGCCGATGCCACTCAACCGCATATGGGGCTGACCAGTTATAAAGGCAAAGAAGTCCGTAAAAGCGATGTCACCACCGCAAAAAATTATCTGTCTCAGGATGAGGTAAGCGAGCTTAATCGCGTTGTGAATATGTGGCTCGATTTCGCCGAAGATCAGGCCAGACGCCGCAAGCAGGTTTTTTTACGTGACTGGCAAACCAAACTCGATCAGTTCCTGCAATTTAACGATCGCGAAGTCTTAGAAGGGACTGGCAAGATCAGCAAGAAAACGGCGGATGAAAAGGCGTGCTCAGAATACGTTGAGTATGAAAAAAAGCAGCGCCTGCTGAAAGAAGCCGAAGGTGAAAAAGATATTGTCGGCTTATTAAAATGGGATAAGAAAACTAAGCGCTGATCTCGTTATCACCCCAACCGCATATGCAGCAGTGGAAACGGATTCCCCTGCCCGTCCAGCTCTGAGCGGCCAACCTGCTCAAACCCCATATGGCGATAAAACGCGACGCCCTGCGGGTTTTGCTCGTTAACATCCACTTCGTTCGCGCCAAA